>CAVPFQ010000028.1:0-638357 GCA_963703845.1 uncultured Alphaproteobacteria bacterium | reverse complement strand
ATGGCGGCAGCGCCGGCGGCATGCTGATGGGAGCGATCGCCAACCGCGCCGGCGAGGGAACTCTACGCCGGCATCATCGCCGAAGTGCCGTTCGTCGACGTGCTCAACACCATGCTCGACGACACCCTGCCGCTGACGCCTCCGGAATGGCCGGAATGGGGCAACCCGATCGAGAGCGAAAGGATTTTCGCACCATTTTATCGTACTCGCCCTACGACAATGTCGCGGCGAAGGCCTATGCGGCGATCTTTGCGATGGGCGGACTGCTCGATCCGCGGTCACATTTTGGGAGCCCGCGAAATGGATCGCGCGGCTGCGCACGACGATGACGGGCGGCGGCCAGGTGCTGTTGCGCACCGAGTGGGCGCGGGCCACGGCGGCACGTCGGCACAATTCAGCCGGCTGGACGAAATCGCGATCGCCTATGGGTTTGCGCTTTCGGCGGTGGGGATGGCGGGGAAGGGCGGGGTGTAAATCTAGGTCTCGCCGCTTGGGCGGCCTGCTCCCTCGCCCCGCTCTTCTCGGGGAGAGGGCGGGGTGGGGGGCTCTCTCGGCATCGGCATCGTGAGATCCCCCTCACCCGAAATCGCTATCCGCGGATTTCGACCTCTCCCCGCAAGCGGGGAGAGGTTAAGAAATCATCTTCCCGTCTTTTTCCGCCACGCCGCGAAATCAACCAGCGTCTGCTCGTCCGTCGCGGGGTAAAGCCCGAAGATGCCGCGGCCCTTGCGCACTTCCTCGGCGACGAAATCCTCGAACGCGGTCATCTCGAATGTTTCTTTGGCGATCTCGTCCACCAGATGCGGGGGATCACGATCACGCCGTCGTCATCGCCGAGGATGACATCGCCGGGAAATACCGGCGCGTCGCCGCAACCGATGGGCACGTTGATCTCGATCGCCTGATGCAGCGTCAGGTTGGTCGGCGCACTCGGGCGATGATGGTAGGCGGGAAAGCCGTCTTGCGATCTCGGCCAATCGCGAAAGCCGCCATCGGTGACGACGCCGGCTGCGCCGCGCTGCATCAGCCGCGTCACCAGGATCGCGCCGGCGGACGCGGCGCGGGCGTCCTTGCGGCTGTCCATCACCAGCACCGCGCCGGGCGGACAGTCTTCAATGGCCTTGCGCTGCGGATGGGCGCGGTCGCGAAACACCTCGAGCTTGTTGAGGTTTTCCCGCGCAGGCATGTAACGCAGCGTAAAGGCCTCGCCGACCAGCACCGGCTGATCGGCGCTCAGCGGATGCACGTCCTGGATCATCTGGATGCGAAAGCCGCGCTTGAACAGGGCGGTCGCGACGGTGGCGGTGGAGACGGTTTTTAACCTGGTCGGGTGCTCGGTGAGTTTTGACATGGTTACGGTCCCGATGTTGTCATTCCGGGGCGATGCGAAGCATCGAACCCGGAATCTCGAGGTTCCGGGTTCGCTGCGCGCCCCGGAACGACGGGTTAGCTCAGTAAATCGACGGCTCGCCGACCGGCTTGCCGAACGACGTCTCCAGGAAATCGAAATCGCAGCCCTCATTGGCCTGCCGGATGTGTTTCGAAAACATCCAGCCATAGCCGCGCTCGAAACGCGTCTCCGGCTGTTTCCATTCGGCACGGCGTTTTGCGAGCTCGGCTTCGGAAACATCGAGATTGATGGTGCGGGCGGCTACGTCGAGCGTGATGTCGTCGCCATTCTTCACCAGCGCCAGCGGCCCGCCGACAAAGGATTCCGGCGAGACGTGCAGGATGCAGGCGCCGTAGCTGGTGCCGCTCATGCGCGCGTCCGACAGCCGCACCATGTCGCGCACGCCCTGTTTCACCAGCTTTGTCGGAATCGGCAGCATGCCCCATTCCGGCATGCCCGGCCCGCCCTGCGGCCCGGCATTGCGCAGGATCAGCACATGGTCGGCCGTGACGTCGAGATCGGGATCGTCGATCGCCTTCTTCATCGAGGGGTAATCGTCGAACACCAGCGCCGGCCCGGTATGTTTCAAAAAACGCGGCTCGCAGGCCGAAGGTTTTATCACGCAGCCGTCGGGCGCGAGATTGCCCTTCAGCACCGCCAGCGCGCCTTCGGCATAGATCGGATTTGCCACGGTCCGGATCACATCATCATTATAAACTTCAGCGTCCGCGATATTTTCGCCGAGCGTCCGGCCCGTCACCGTCATGGCATCGAGATGCAGACGGTCCGTGATGCGGCTCATCAGGCCCGGCAAGCCGCCGGCGTAGAAAAAGTCCTCCATCAAATATTTGTCGCCGCTCGGGCGGACATTGGCGATCACGGGCACCTTGCGGCTCGCCGTCTCGAAATCGTCGAGCCCGATATCGGCGCCGGCGCGGCGCGCCTGCGCGATCAGGTGAATGATCGCGTTGGTCGAGCATCCCATCGCCATCGCCACCGTGATGGCGTTCTCGAAGGCCTTTCGGGTCTGGATTTGCCGCGGCGTCAGATCCTCCCACACCATCTCGACGATGCGGCGGCCGCATTCTGAGGCCATGCGGATGTGGCCGGCATCGGCGGCGGGAATCGAGGACGCGCCCGGCAAGGTCATGCCGATCGATTCGGCGATCGCGGTCATGGTGGAGGCCGTGCCCATGGTCATGCAGGTGCCGTAGCTGCGGGCAATGCCGGCCTCGACGTCGACCCAGTCCTTATCGGAGATTTTCCCCGCGCGCCGCTCGTCCCAGTATTTCCAGGCGTCCGAGCCGGAGCCGAGCGTCTTGCCCTTCCAGTTGCCGCGCAGCATCGGGCCGGCCGGCAGATAGATCGCGGGGATATTCATGCTGGTGGCGCCCAACAGCAGCGCCGGGGTGGTCTTGTCGCAACCGCCCATCAGCACCACGCCGTCGACCGGATGGCCGCGCAACAGTTCCTCGGCGTCCATCGCCAGCAAATTGCGGTACAGCATGGTGGTCGGCTTCAGGAAGGATTTCGACAGCGACAGCGCCGGCAATTCCATCGGGAAGCCACCGGCCATCAGGATGCCGCGCTTGACGTCGTCGACGCGGGACTTGAAATGCATGTGGCAGGGCTGCGCGTCCGACCAGGTGTTGAGGATCGCAATCACGGGACGGCCCTTCCACTCCTCCGGCGCATAGCCCATCTGCATGGCGCGAGATCTGTGGCCGAAGGCGCGGAGATCGTCGGGCGCGAACCAGCGCGCGCTGCGCAGCGTTTCCGGAGTTTTCCTCGTTGTCATTGGAGCACCTGTTCGAGACCGGCAAAGGTCATCTCACAGGCCGCGCATGTTCGGCAAGCCGCTTTTTGTTCCGACCGCCCGCCGGCCGTATCGCATCGAGGGATGCTTGCCACCCTCGAAGCGCGATCGGACATCCAGGTGGTCTTCATCGCACTGAGGCGCCAAATCATTCGCCCGCGCAGCGGCCGGACCGCCCGTCTGCCCGCTAGCATGCATAGGTCCGCCTGAAACGAGCGCATTTTTTCAACACCAACGCCAACAACTTGCCAAAGAAACGCTTGCGCGATAGCGACAACGGATTCACAACCAAACATTGACTGCAATCGCGCGAAGGAGCGCCGTGGCAAGAATCCTGATCGTCGACGATGACAGCGCGGTGCAGGCCACGATCCGGCTGCTGCTGGAACGGGCCGGTCACAGCGTGGCCGTCGCCGGCGACGGCCGCAAGGGGCTCGCAATCTTCGAAGCCGGTGAATTCGATCTCTTGTTTCTCGACATCTTCATGCCGGGAATGGACGGGCTGGAAACCATGCGGTTCGTTCATCAGCAGCAGCCGCTGATTCCGATCATCGTGATGTCCGGCCGGCCGATCGACCGGGATCTGGGTCCGGATTTCCTGACCATGGCGACCAAGCTCGGCGCCGTCTGCAGCCTGCAAAAGCCCTTCAAGGCTGCCGCCCTGCTGGCCGCCGTGACGGGTTGTCTGGAAGCCGCAAAGCGCTCATCATCGTCATCGGCGCCGGCGCGCACCATCGCTTCCGGCCCGTGATGCCGGGAACCTCGTCCGTTCTGTCCGGATCGCTGTCCGATCGAAACCAGAGCGACGCAAAGCCGACGATGACGCTTGCAACCCGATTAGCCGGCGCGATGATCCTGCTGGTCGCAATCGCGGTCACCGCGGTCGGATGGCTCAGCGACCGCAGCCTGGAACAGACGCTGCTGCCGCGCGTGCTCGATCGCATCGAGACCCATTCGCGGCTGGTCGCCGCGGATCTGCAATCCTATGTGCGTGGCGCGCGGTCCGACGTCTCGACGTTCCCCTCGCACGCCGCCGCGCATGGCATGATGCTGGCCCATTTCAATGGCGGAATTGATCCGGTCGACCACCTCTCCGAAGCGGCCTGGCGCGAGCGCCTGGAGACGCGTCTGGTCGCCGATCTCGGCGCCAAGCCGGCCTATTCGATGTTCCGCTTCATCGGGGTCGAGGACGGCGGGCGCGAACTCCTCCGCGTCGACCGGTCGGGCCCGAACGGCGCGGTGCGCGTCGTTCCCGAAGCCGAACTGAAGCGAAAAGGCGAGCGCGCCTATTTCCAGGAAGCGATCAAGCTGCGGCCGGACCAAGTCTATGTCTCGCCGCTCAATCTGACCGGCGACAACGGCGTCATCAAGACGCCTCACGTTCCGGTGTTGCGGGTCGCAGCGCCAATGTTCGCGCCCGACGGCAAGCCGTACGGCGTCGTCATGGTCAATATCGACATGCGGCCGGCGTTCGACCGCATCCGGTCATCGGTACGGCCGGGCGAGAGCATCTACGTCGTCAACACCCAGGGCGACTATCTCGTCAATCCCGATGGCAGCCGCGAGTTCGGCTCGCAATTCGGCGCGCCGACCGATTGGACGCGCGACTTTCCCTCGCTCGCGGCAGCGCGAGGGTCGATGGAGGGCGTCGCGGCCATCGTGCCGGACCAGGCAGGAAAGCGCGGCGGAGCGGCGATCGCTCCCGCCATTCTGGCCGGCGAGCGATGGGTCGGGGTCATCGAAACCACTCCGAACGCGGTGTTCATGGCGCCGGCGGCCGCGATCCAGAACAGTTCGCTGCTGGTCGGATTGATCGCGGTGCTGAGCGCGGCCGCGCTGGCCGTATTCATCGCCAACACGCTGACCCGGCCGATCAGTCGGTTGACGGCGGCGGTCGAACGAATCGGCAAGGACGCTTCCGTCGCCATTCCGGTCGATGCCGGCGGCGAAACCGGGGTGCTGGCGCGGGCGTTTTCGCGGGTGCTCGACGAGGCCCACGCCAAGACCGCCGCGCTGCAACGCGAGGTCGAGGAACACCGCCGCACCGAAGCCGCGCGCGACCACTACGCGGCGCGCGAACGCCTGTTCGGCGCCGCCGTCGAATCCTCCAACGACGCCATCATCACCAAGGCGCTCGACGGCACCATCACGGGGTGGAATCCGGCCGCCGAGCGCCTGTTCGGGTACACCGCCGCCGAGGCGGTCGGCAACAACATCGAACTGATCGTGGCGCCGCCGCGGATGGCGGAAGTGCACGACATCATGCGGCGGATCGGTTGGGGCGAAACCATCGAGCATTACGAGACCGAGCGGCTGCGCAAGGACGGCCGCCCGGTCGAGGTTTCGCTCAGCGTCTCGCCGATCAAGAACGCGTCGGGGACGATCATCGGCGCCTCGAAGACCGCTCGCGACATCACGGAAAGCCGGCGAACCCAGCACGCGCTGCGCCAGCAGATCGAGGAGCGCCGCCGCATCTTCGATACCTCCCGTGATCTGATTCTGGTGACCGATCCGCAGGGAATTCTGGTTCAGGTGAGCCCGAGCTCGGAAGCCGTGCTGGGATATTTGCCGGAGGAGATGGTCGGTCACAGCGCGATCGACTTCATCCACGGCGACGATCTCGACAATACCAGGGAGCAAATGCGCGCGGCGCGACGAGGAAAGCAGACGCGAAACTTCGATGCGAGCTACGTCCACAAAAACGGGCGGATCGTGACGCTGTCATGGATGGGCACCTGGTCGGAGCCGGTCCGGCGGCATTTCTTCGTCGGCCGCGACATGACCGAAAGCAGGCTGGCGCAGGAAACCTTGCGCGAGAGCGAACAGATGGCGCGCGGCATCATCGATACCGCGCTCGACGCCTTCGTCCAGATCGACGAGCGCGGCAACATCGTGAACTGGAATTCGCAGGCGGAAAACATCTTCGGATGGACCCGCGAGGAGGCGCTGGGCAAGAAATTCCTCGAACTGATCGTCGCGGAAGTCGATCGCGAAGAACTCAGGGCGGCCCGCGGGCGCCTGATGGACTCCGGGCGAAGCCAGGTTCTCGGACGCCGCCGTGAAATCATCGCGCTGCGGCGCGACGGCAAGGAGTTCAGGGCCGAACTGAGCATCACCGCGCTGCGCCGCCGCGAGGGGATGGTGTTCAACGGGTTCCTGCGCGATCTGACCGACAAGATCGCCGCCGAGGACCGGATCCGGCAGGCCGAGAAGATGGAAGCCGTCGGCCAGCTCACCGGCGGCATCGCCCATGATTTCAACAATATCCTCACCGTGATCACCGGAACCATCGAGATCGTCGCCGAGGCGGTCGCCAAGGACCCGCAGCTTGCGGCCATCACCAAGATGATCGACGAGGCGGCGGCCCGCGGCGCCGACCTGACCCAGCACCTGCTCGCCTTCGCCCGCAAGCAGCCGCTGCAACCGCGCGAGACCGACATCAACACGCTGATCATCGACACTTCGAAGCTGCTGCGGCCGACGCTGGGCGAGCAGATCGAGATCGAATTGGTTTTCCAGGACGAGGCCTGCTTCGCCACCGTCGATCCCAATCAGCTCACGACCGCCATCCTCAATCTCTCGCTCAACGCCCGCGACGCGATGCCGAACGGCGGCAAGCTGATCCTCGAAACCGGCTCGGCCTTCCTCGACGAAAACTACGCCAGCCTGCATGGCGACGTCCGCCCCGGCCGCTACGCCCTGATCGCGGTGAGCGACACCGGCACCGGAATTCCGGCGACCATCCTCGACAGGGTGTTCGATCCGTTCTTCACCTCGAAGGGTCCCGGCAAGGGCACCGGCCTCGGCCTGAGCATGGTCTATGGTTTCGTCAAGCAATCGGCGGGGCACATCAAGATCTACAGCGAGCAAGGCCACGGCACCACGATCAAGATGTATCTGCCGCCGGGCACCGGAGCCCTGACGGCCACGGACGCCGCCGGCGCGCCGGCCCTCGAAGGCGGCCGCGAAACCATCCTCGTCGTCGAGGACGACAGACTGGTGCGCGATTATGTGCTGACGCAGCTGCATTCGCTGGGCTACGTCACGCTGGATGCGGCGAACGCGGCCGAAGCGCTGGCGCTGGTCGAAGCCGGCCATGGGTTCGACCTGCTGTTCACCGACGTCATCATGCCGGGCACCAACGGCCGCCAGCTTGCCAGCGAACTGGAAAAGCACAAGCCGGACCTGAAGGTGCTGTTCACCTCGGGCTACACCGAGAACGCCATCATCCATCACGGCCGGCTCGATTCCGGCGTGATGCTGCTCGCCAAGCCCTATCGCAAGTCGGACATGGCCGCCATGATCCGCAGGGCGCTGGCGGGCTAAGGCATTCTCCCTCTCCCCGCCCTTGCGGGGTCGGGACGAGCGAAGCCCGCTCTTGGAGGGTTGGGGTGAGGCGCCGCCTCAGCGAGCGCGACTCGCGAAGAGTCCCCCCTCACCCGAAATTCGCTGTCAGCGAATTTCGACCTCTCCCCGCAAGCGGGGCGAGGCAGACAACCGTTGCGTAACGATAGCTTCAGGACGCGCGCGCGGCGGTCATCACGATCCGGATCAGGTCGGCCGCATTGCGCGCACCGAGCTTCTTCATGATGTTGGCGCGATGATCCTCGATGGTGCGCGGGCTGATGCCGAGCTGGCGGCCGGCCTCCTTGTTGGAGGCGCCGGAGGTAAACTGCTCCAGAACCTCGCGTTCGCGCCGCGTCAGCGGCTCGCGGCCGGGAAAATGCAGCGAGGCGACGTTCGATGCGGATTTCTGTTTCTGACGTCGCGCATAGGCGCCGATCGCCTCGTCGAGCCGGGCCACGATTTCGCTGCCCCGAAACGGCTTCTCGATGAAGTCGAGCGCGCCGTTCTTGATGGCCGAGACCGCCATGGCGATATCGCCCTGTCCGGAGATCATGAAGATCGGCGCCGGATAATCCTCGCCATGCAACTCGCGCAATATATCGAGACCGGATTTGCCGGGAATGTGCACGTCGAGCAGGATGCAGGCCGGCGTCCGGCTTCGCGCCACCGCGAGCAACGCCGAGCCGTCGGCAAAGCAGATCACCTGGTAGCCTCCCGCGGACAACACCACCGAGAGGGTTTCGCGAACGGCAGGGTCGTCGTCGACCACGAAGATCTCGCCGCGGGGAATCGGTTCATCGGTCATGTGTCATCGTCCATCGACAGAATGACGCACATTCAAGTCTACTATATTGACCTATAGCAAGATTCGCCCCGACCCGTATTTGTACGGGAGGGTGACTTAACGCACAAGTAGCATCCGGGGGCATAAAACGGCGCCGAAGGAGAGCTCCCATGCAGCAGACCGCAGGCGACGGCGGCCCAGTCCAACCCGGCGACGGGGACGACAGCTATCGCTCGATCGTCTCGGATCTCGAATCCCTGATCGGGCACGTCCGCGCGAGCATGAATCTGATCAAGACGGCGATCGCCGGGGAACTCCTGCCCGGCAACGACGAAATCGCCGGCAACGTGGTCGTGCTGGACGACATCACGCCGCGCTACCTCCGGGCCAACGCGGCATTGGACACATGCAACGCCAGTCTCGGCATTGCCCTTCAGCTGTTGCAGGACGCCGCCGCGCCGCCGCCGGGCACCCGGAAGACGGCGAAACTCACGCCCCGGGCGGCTGGTTCGTTCGGTCGGTGAGGTAAAACGATCAATCGAAATCGGCGCGTCGTCATCGCTTCTGCAGGATTGCCCAGCCACGCGGCTTCACCGGACGAGCGCGGTGAAACCGCTCACGTGCCGATCATGGAATCCTGGCTGGAGGCAGCGCCCGGGCGCTTTTTCTTGTTCTTGCCCTTCAGGAACGAGACATCGATCTCGGTGCCGTTGACGCGCACGAGTTCGCAGCGGCGATAGGCCAGGCCGGTCGACGACAGCAGCAGAAAGAATTCCTTGAGATTGAGACCCTGAATCGAACCCTCGACGGTCAGGATGGCGTCATTGTCCGATATCGCGTTGAGCTGGCAATCGCGGCGCCAGGTGCCGTCGATGCCCATGATGCAGACGCCGTATCCACGGCTGAAGGTGACGCGCTCGGGTCCCCTGACGGCTTCCGACATCGCTCAAACCCCCGCCATCGCCGCAACCTTCGGCACTGCCGCGCCGTTCCGGATGGGCTTGAAGACGTCGGTCAGACCGACCACCGTTTCAGCCGCGCCGCCGCCGGCGACACCATCGAGGACAGCGCGATGATCGGCAGCGAACTCCAATGCGCGTCCGCCCGGATAACGTTTCAGTCGGCGACGCCCCACCCTGTGCTGTCCGTGCTACCCATTCGTTAAATTACATCTCCGTACAACTACCCGGAAGAAAATTGACCGGGACCGGCGCCGTTCGACTTCCCGCGCCGATGCGAATACACCGTATTGACACAACACGGCGCTACGCCGGGGCTCGGACGAAAGGCGAACGGCATCCGGCATGTCCGGAAATTCCCGTCGTCGTCTTACTCGGCCGCAAAACCGGGGCATGTCATCTGAGCTGAGCGACGCCCGGAAAACGCGATTGAGCCTCCGACAGGCATTCGTTGATCACCGTCAGCAGCGCGACCGGGGTGAACGGCTTGCGCAGACAGCGCGATGCGCCGAGTTCAAGGGCCATCCTGAGGAAATCGGGTGCCGGCGAATTGAGATTGGCGAATGCGTAGCCGGACATCGCAATCAGCGGAATGGTCGGCGCGCGCTCGTGGAAGATCCTGATCAATTCGAAGCCGCGCATGTGCGGCATGAAGATATCGACGATCATCAGGTCGAAGGGCGTGCCTTCGAGCGCCCGAAGCCCGGCTTCTCCGCCATCGGCGATCGTCACCTGGAAATCGTGCCGCTCGAGATAGATTTCGATGGCCATGCAGACCATCGGATCGTCGTCAACGACGAGAATGCGCGACATGTTGGCCCCCCGAGGCTGAACGCCTGGTTTCGACAGTCCGGCAACGCCTGAATCGTAGTGCACGCGATTCCCCCCTTTGGCTTGAGATGAGCCTGCGACGCGATGCCGTGGCCGATGCCGACAGGCATTGGTCGACGACGGCAAGCAATGTCGTTGGCCCGAAAGCCTTGCGCAGGCGTCGCGTCGCACCAAGTCTTGGTGCCAGTCTCAGGAAGTCGGGACCGGACGCCCCGGGATCGCAAAAGGCACAGCCGGAAATCGCGATCAACGGCACCGCGGGTGCGTGATTGTGGAATTCCTGGTTGATTCGAAGCCGCGCATCTCGGGCATGAAGACGTCGACGATCATCAACTCGAACGTCGCATTGTCGACGGCGGCGAGACCGTTGGCGCCACCGTCGGCGATCGAGACCCTAAAACCATACCGCTCGCGCCAAGCGCGAATGGCGAGGCAGATATGCGGATCGTCATCCACAACCAAAATGCGGCGCATTACGGCTTCTCCTGCCGTGGTCTCACGCGCCCGGCTGTCCGGTGTTTGATTGCATTGCGATTTTCGTCGCCGCGAATCAGCGCGCCATTCTTATTTCCGCCGTAAATGGGCCGGTCTGTCTGCCCTTCATCGTGAATAGGTGTCATCCGGCACGTGTATGGTATATATTATGCAACTAACGCCTTGCGGAACGGAATGGACGAGCTATCTTTCACTCGCTACCCGAATGAGCCACGATGCAGGTGACGAGAGATTGAGCTCCCGCCTTTGCGGCGGGAGAGCTAATGCCTTTGATCCAGCCTTCACCCAATCGTCTGTTGCAGGAACTGCCCGCGGCAGAGCTTGAGGCGTTGCGCCTGCGCCTCGAATTGGTCGAACTGGTCAAGGAAGCCGTCCTGGTCGAGGCCGGCAACCCGCTGACGCACGTCTATTTGCCGCAGAGCGGGGCGATCTCGATGATGGTTCGCCTTTCGGAAGGGCAATCGGTCGAGGTGGCAACGGTGGGGCGCGACAGCGTGTTCGGCGCCTCGGCCGCGCTCGGTGGCGGCATCTCATTGACCTCGGCGGTCGTCGTCCTGCCGGGCACCGCGGCCATCCTCGACGTCGCGGATTTTCGCGCGCTCGCCGATCGAAGCGTCGCTTTTCGAACGGCGCTGGCGCGACACGAGCAGGCGCTGTTCGCACTGGCCCAGCAATCCGCCGCGTGCAACGCATCGCACTCGGTAGAAGCACGGCTGGCGCGCTGGCTGTTGCGGGCGCGCGACCTGTCCGACGGCAGGCCCCTGCCGCTGACCCAGGAGTTTCTCGCGCAGATGATCGGCGTGCAGCGCAACGCGATCTCGATTGTCGCTCACGCACTGCAGCAGGCCGGCATCATCAGCTACAGCCGCGGGCACATCGATATTGTCGACGCGGACGGTTTGCGGGCGACGGCTTGCGAGTGCTATGACGCCGTCAACGCGCATCATCAGCGACTGTTGAACGTGCCGCTTTGACGGCTTGCCGCGGTCATCTGCACGATAGCGCGCATATCGGCAAGAACCAGGCGGCGGGATTGCCATTTTTTCTTGCCAACAATGCCTGCCCGGCTCATCCTCTACGTCAGCGACCGTGCATAGCGGCGGCACCGGGGACCGGTTGCACTTCCTTGAGGGAGGAGGTTCGTTTGGACGCAGTTCCTCGTTCTCCCAACGGATTCCTGGCAGCGCTCGCCGCGGATGATTTCGAATTGATCCGCCCGCATTTGCGAACCATCGATCTGGTTTCGGAAAACGTCCTGGTCGAGGTGGGAAAGCCGCTCAGGCGCGCCTACCTGCCGCACCGGGGCGTGATCTCCCTCGTCGTAAAGCTCGCAAAGGGCGAAAACGTTCAGATCGCCATGATCGGCTCCGACAGCGTGTTCGGCTCGTTCTCCGCGCTGGGCGATTCGACCGCGCTGAACAGCGCGGTGGTGCTGGTGCCCGGCATTGCCTCCACGCTCGAGCTTGATCGGCTTCGCGCCGCGGCCGACCAGAGCCCGACATTTCGAACGGCGCTGGTTCGGCACGGGCTCGCGATCTATGCACAGATCCAGCAGACCGCCGGATGCAACGCCTCCCACACGGTGGAATCCCGGCTGGCGCGATGCCTGTTGCAGACTCACGATCTTTCCGGCGGCTGCAAGCTGGTTTTGACGCAGGAATCGATGGCGCAGATGATCGGCGCGCGGCGCAACAGCGTATCGCTGGTAGCCAACACGCTGCAGCAGGCCCGTGTCCTTCACTACAGCCGCGGACATATCGAGATCACCAATCTCGACGGCCTCAGCAAGACCGCGTGTGAATGCTACGCAACCGTCAAGGCGCAATGCGACAGGTTGCTGCGGCCGCGCTGCCTGTCGTAAGCGCGGCGCGCATGTTTGTTCAAGACAGGCCACCGCTGCGTCGCGGCCTCTCACCGTATGAGTACTGCCCGTCGGCGCGGCTTGGTCCGATTGTCCGGCTGGGAATTAACGCGCTGTTCAATGAGCCCTGATAATCGTCGCGATGCTGACGAGCGCACCTTCGGAACGCGTCGAGTAGACTTCGCACGCCATGAATGTCCCGCCCGTGTTCGGCAACTTGAACGCGGAGAAAGACATGGCTTTCGATTGGTCGATGCCGATCCTGGTGGTCGATGACTACAACACCATGATCCGCATCATCCGCAACCTGCTCAAGCAGATCGGCTTCGAGAACGTCGACGATGCCAGCGACGGTTCGGCCGCGCTCGCCAAGATGCAGGGCAAGAAATACGGCCTGGTGATTTCCGACTGGAACATGGAGCCGATGACCGGATACGATCTGCTCCGCGAAGTCCGCGCCAGCCCCGAACTTTCGCAAACCCCCTTCATCATGATCACCGCGGAATCGAAGACCGAAAACGTCATCGCCGCGAAGAAGGCCGGCGTCAGCAACTATATCGTCAAGCCGTTCAACGCCGCGACGCTGAAGACCAAGATGGAAGCGGTATTTCCGGGATCGGTCGAGTAAATCGTCGTCGGCCGAAAAATCCCGACGCTACCGCTGCCAGTGCGAAACGCGGCGATCGTTCGCGGCTACGGCGCAACCTCGCGACGCGGCTCCCGGCAGGATTGCGCCAGTATTTCTACGGTTGGATATTTTCACATCCGGCTAACAATAAACCGCGATAGTAACATGAGCAAAGGAGAGCTTGATGTTTACCTTCGAAACGACCGACCAGAAGGACGTCCGTCGCTTTCGTATCGCGCAATTCAACGGCCGAACCGCGACCGTGCGCTCGACCGGGTCGACGGTGACGGGTCACGTCCGCTCGGTGCTGGAATGGAAGTCGAGCGTTCCACTGCGCTGGACCATCACGATCGTCCCGAGCGCCCCCAAGGTTGCTGCCGGGATCGCGCGATCGCGACCACAGGTTCGCACGTTCCTGGAAGACTTCTACTGAGCGGATGCGGCGCCCGGCGTTGCCGGCCTCACGCATCGATCCTCGGACGAAACGCGACTGCAACGCATCGCGGCCGAGAAAAGCCAGTTAAATCAATGCTCTAGACCGCTGGATGCAGGAGCGCCAGACGGACCAGGTCCGCGGTATTTCGCGCACCCAGCTTCCGCATCGCCTCGGCGCGATGGCTTTCGAACGTCCTGGGGCTGATATGCATCCGCTGGGCGCCTTGCTTGTTGGAAAAACCCTGGCTGATGAGATTGAGGACCTCGCGCTCGCGCTTGGTCAATGGCTTCTGACCGGCCTCTGACGAAAACATCACGCCCGGCGTGCGAATTTCCCTGGCATGGCCGGTTTGGCCCTGGGATGCCGCCTTGCGGCAAGGCGCCCCGGCGAGGCCCTCTTGAGGGTCCGCCATCTGCTTGATCATGGCGCAGACGCGCTCGGTTTGCGCAAGCGCGTTCTCGACCACTTGCTGCAGGTAAAACCGGTTGCCGGCAGCCTGCGCAAGCTGCTGGCTGTTTTGCTTGATCTCGCCCATGTAGAGCAGCAGTGCGGTCAACGGGCCATTGAGCTGGCGGGCGATCTCGGCCCCGGCCTCCTCCATCGCCCTGATGCGCCCGGCGGACAGCCGGATGATTTCGCTCTCGTCGTCGGCAGACGTGCCGGGTTCGGTCCACCTGGAAAATTGCGAATCACTGGCTTCGGGCTGCGACATCCAATTTGTTTAACGGTCCCAGCCTTTTCGGAAGTTAATTTTTTACCCGGTAAGACTACGGTGTTTGCCGGAATCCACCACAGGAACGCCTGTGCGCGCTGCCGCAGGCTTCGCGCCAGGCCGCTCAAAAAGCCCGATAAATGCGTGGCTTGCGACAAATCCCCGTAGTTCTACCCATCCCCGTGCCATAACCCCGCGGGTGACCGCGGAAACCCGTAGTTTCACGGGGAGCGCGTTTACTTCTTAATTTACGGCCAGGTGATCTTGTTCGTCAGATGTTTGGACTTTTGCGCGACGATGCCGGCGCAAGATGGGCCGATCCTCGGCTAGCGGATCAGATGGCGGAAACGACGTGTCATGACACTGGCCGACCGGATCGGGGAATTTCTGCAGCGGCTGACACCGATGACGCGCGGCAACCTTCTGACCGAGCTCGAACGGCTGGAACTGGGCGACGACGAAATACCCGGCTCCGCCGAGATTCTGGCCAAGCTGCGCGCGGAAGTTCGCAAGGATGGCTCCAATCAGACGCGCGTCGCCAATCCCTCGCGGTATTTCTTCGCACCGCTGGAACCGCTGCTTGCCGACGGCGCGCACCAGTACGGCAATGCCGGCCGGATCCAGCGCGGTTCGCAGTTCGCGATCTGGGAATGGATCAGCCGCGACCTGCTGCCGACCATGGCGCGCGACTATATCAAGCAGATAGAGGGGCTGATCACCGCCGACAATCAGCGCGAAGCCCGCAAGGTTGCCTCCACGTTCCAGACCAAGGTCGTCAAATATCTCGAGAGCACGCTGAATTCGCCGGATCGTGCGGACGATACCCGCGCCAGGCTCGCGGTCTATACGGCGTCTCGCGCGGTGTACGACGACCTCACCAAGATGATGTGCGTGCTACGCGCGCGCGACGCGCTGGCGAAGTTCAACGACGCGCTGCCGGTATCGATCCAGAAGTTCGACGACGCGCGGGTCGACAAGATGGAGAAGCTGCTGGATGCGTTCAGAAAGGATCACGCCGATGCGGTTCCGTTCGCGCTGGCGCTGATCGCCAAGCGGCTCAAGACGCCATGGCAACTGATCCGCCTCGCCACCAAGGCCGTCTCGAGCAAGAACGCCGCCGATATCGCCACCGCGCCCTATGCAATCGCGGTCTCGATGGTGCTGGACCGGATCGACGACTGGCGGCTGGCGCTGCGCATCGCGCTGAAGAACAACCGCGTGCTCGTCGCCAAGGAGCTTCTGACCCATATCTACGACACCGAATACGCGCTCAGGGTTCGCATCGACCAGCTCGATCAATCGGAATGGGGCACGCGGCTCGATGCGCTGATGGAAGCGGTCGCCGCGCTGGTGCAGGCCGAACTGGCCCGCTTTCCGGAGAAGCTCGGTCACGTGCTGGGATCGCGCAGGCTGCGCAGCCACCAATCCCTGGCCGGGCGCCTGACCTATATGGCATGGAAGGGGCGCGATGCCGTCAGCGGCGGCGCAGCCTTTTGCAAGAAGCTGATGGGCCAGCCCGAGAAAACGCGCGCCTAGCGCATCAACCGGAAAAGCAGCCGCCGGTTTTCCCTCGCGATGCGCGGCGAGCCGCTCAGCTCTATTTCGCCGATCGCAGGTTGAGGAACTTTTCCAGGAATCGCCCGGAGATGACGAACCTGAACCACCAATAGGCCATCCGCCGCGTCTTCATTGGGACCGTCCTTGGGTCTGAACCCCGGCCCATCAATAGCCCCGAAACGACCGCCGGGATGTGAGTTGCTTCACATCTCGCGAGATTGCGAGCGCCGCGCCCGCGGCCGGCAACAGGACTTTCAGGACCAGAAGAGCCTCCAGCGCAGGAAGCTTTCCGCGTGGCAGCGCCGAACTCAGCAGCCGCGTTGCGATCACCACCATGCAGAACGCCGGAAGCGCCAGCAGCTTCGCGACCACGCCCGAGGTGCCGAACACCAGCGCGGCGCCGAGCGTCACGAGGTTGCCGGTGACGTGCGCCGTGAACAACCCCTGCAGCGCCAGGAATCCCGCGGTATCGACGAACCCCGCAGTGAGCGGAGCAGCAGCGGAAGCGCTATTCTGAATTGCGTGGTCGCCATGATAGGCTTCTCCGGCAGGCATTCTACGCAAGATCCTGCCGCGATGTTAAAATCCTGATTTCAGCGGGACGCCAAGATAGCTGCATCGCCAATGCTGCGAAGATGATCACGATGGAAAAGGAGGTTATGATGGATCGGGCCAAGAGGTCATTGATGGCCATGCTGACACTGGCCGGAGTTTTGGCGTTCAACCCGGGCGCCGGCGCGCAAACCGCAGCGGCGCCGACCGAAACCGCGGCGCCGACGGCCGACAATGCCGTCATGATCACGATATTCCTGAAACACGACCAGTCGCGCCCCTTGAGCGAACTCAACGCCCAGCTCGCCAAACAGGGCTACTACAAGGCATTCCCGCCCGCCGGCGTCGAAGTCGTCAGCTGGTATGTGATGATGGGGATCGGACAGGTCGTCACATTGCGGCTTCCGGCCCCGCGGCTGCGCGAGGTCAACCGTATCTTCGAGAATACCGCCTGGGGCAGCTACCACACCGAGTTTTATCCGACCTACGATTACAAGGCGACCGGCATCGCCGCGCACGACAAGGCGCAATAGGGGGCGCGGGCCGCGCCTGCGGTCGTCCGGTGATATTGGTAAGCAGGATGCAGCTAACCATCAAACAACTACGCAGCCAGTTCGCCGGCCCGTTCGAGCTCGAGCTCGCAAGGGGCGCATGCGCTGCGATCACCGGCGCATCGGGATCGGGCAAGAGCCTGTTTCTCCGCATGATCGCCGATCTCGATCCCAGTGAGGGCGAGGCCTGGCTGGAGCAGCGGGAACGCGGCTCGATGCCCGCGCCCGAATGGCGAAGGCGCGTCACCTATGTGTCGGCGGAGTCCGGCTGGTGGGCCGACCAGGTCATCGACCATTTCCCGTCTGGCAAGCGAGGCGAGCTGGCGGCCCTGGCAAGCCGGCTCGGCCTTCGCGGCGATCTTCTGGAGGCGCCGGTTGGACAATTGTCCACCGGCGAGAAGCAGCGGCTGTCGCTGATCCGGGCGCTGCTGCCGGATCCGCCGGTGTTGCTGCTGGACGAGCCGACCGGTCCGCTCGATGCGGTATCGGTCACGCAGCTCGAGGCCCTGCTCCGGGAACGAATGGCCGGCGGGACATCGATCCTGCTGGTCACCCACGATCCGAACCAGGCGGCGCGACTGGGCGGCCGGCACTATCGCATGGTCGCGGGACGGCTGGAGACGACATGACCCCGATCCTGCTGACACCGTTCGACATCGCCACTGCGGCGTCGCTGATCGTTCTCGATGCGGTGCTTTCGATCCTGCTCAAGATCCGCCTGCACCGGCAGCTCGCCATTGCCGCCGCGCGAATGGTGGTGCAGCTGGTCGCGATCGGCTACGTCATGAAATTCATCTTTTCCCTGAACAATCCGGCGGCGACCCTGCTGCTCGTGCTGGTCATGGTGCTGGTCGCGGCGCGCGAGGTCGCCGCCAGGCCGGAGCGCCGCTTCAAGGGAAGCGCGAATTTCGTCATCGGCGCGATCAGCGTCGGCTTTGCCACCTTCGTCACCGCGGTCCTTGCGCTGACCACCGCGATCCGCCCCGAGCCGTGGTTCGATCCGCATTACGCCATCCCGCTCGCCGGCATCATTTTGGGCAATGTCCTGAACTCCGCCAGCCTGTCGCTCGACAGCCTCTTGGGATCGGTCAAACGCGAGCGGCCTGCAATCGAGGCGCGCCTCTCGCTTGGCGCCAGCTATCGCGAGGCGATCGCGCCACTGGTGCGGGAGGCGATCCGCCGCGGGCTGCTGCCCATCATCAATCAGATGTCGGCGGCGGGGATCGTCACCCTGCCCGGCATCATGACCGGACAGATCCTGGCGGGCCTCGATCCAATCGAGGCGGTCAAATATCAGATCCTGCTGATGTTCCTGTTGTCCGGCGGCAGCGGATTGTCCACCCTGGCGGTGTCTTACCTGACGGCGTGGCGGCTGACCGACGAACGGCAGCGGCTGCGGCTCGACCGGCTGCAGTAGTCACGTCTGCCGGATGCGAAGAAGCCCGCCGGTTTTGGCCGGCGGGCTCCGATCGATGTCGCTGCAGCATTACCGATGCGGGAGATTCCGGTACATCCGCGGATAATCTCCCGATCGGCCGACGTTACATGGCGCGGAGGTTTTCCGCCGATGTCTTGCCGCGCTGGCTGTCGAGCTTCGAATTCGTAGGAAAGCTTCTGGCCTTCGTTGAGCGAGCCCATGCCGGCGCGCTCGACGGCGCTGATGTGCACGAACACGTCGTTGCCGCCGTCGTCAGGCGCGATGAAGCCAAAGCCCTTTGTTGCATTGAACCACTTGACCGTTCCGGTTGTCATATTACTTCTCCAAGATGCGCAAATGCGCGATGCGCCCGCACGACCTTCGCGCGGGCTTGATCCGATTTCAGCGATGTCTTGGGAATTAGAGCCGGTTCGGCGCGATCAACAAGCAAATCGATTATTCGAATGTGAGGCGTGTACGCCGTTACGCCGAAAATAGCAAGCCCATCCGCGCAACATGACGAAATGCTAACAAAGCGAGCGGTGAAGCGATCAACCGAGCCGGCTGATCTGCTCTTCCGTGACCACGCGTTCGACGTTCTCGGTCTTGCTCTTGATGCGGTAGCGCGGGCGTCCGTCCGACTCGATCGGCAGGCAGCTGACGATGGTATAGATGGCGCGCTCCTTGACCACGGAGCGGCCCTGCGGCCCCTGCAGCTGGTGATGAACGTTGTCGTTGATCGCAAAATTATGGGCCATCGCCTCGGTCTTTCCGGTGAAAGCGGGCTTTTAGGCCGATCGGCGCCTTAAGGCAACAATTCTCGTCGGTTAATATGAACCGGATGGGCAAAGGTTAACCTTCAGCCAGCGCCCGCGCTGCACGACCGCGTCGACGATGAAATGGCTGGCAAAGCATTTTTGCACGTTTGAGTCCTCCTTCGCCGAGGCTTTGGAGGGCATCCTGCTTCGCGAGAGAGGAATTTCCGATCCTGCGAAGCGTGAGGGCGGGTGGCGGAGAGGGAGTGAGTCAAGCCGCGTTGAATGATAAGGTATTTTCGGCTCTGCTAGACCAAAATCCGGGCTACGGGCGGAAAGGGATTACGCCGCCCGCAAAAGCCCGTTCAGCGGATGGCCACAACGCGCCTCGCGCACGGGTGCAGCCTCACGTCGATTGGGAAGAGCTCTCTGGCTCGATGCACCGCTGCAGATGCGCGACGCTTCATGCTGCCATCATTCGCGGATCAGAAAGACCATCATTTACCAGCACCCGGGCGAGCACGCACGCGCGCCCGGGCCGGAGCCTTACTTGTCTGCGCAGCGGCCCGTATATTTGAACTCCGGCGCGGACTTCAACTGCTCTGCGGTCGCGTTCATTTCCGCGGCGTCTGTTTGTTCCGAACTCGGGAAGGATGCCTGACTGCCGTCTAACGAATGGCCCGGACTCGACGTATCGCGATTGCCCTTGAAAAATGAAATGCCTCGCGAAAACTCCGATGCTGTGGAAGCCGATGGCGTGTAACGCACTTGCGCGCCCTATATCTCCCGCATCACCTGAGCATATGCAATCAGGGCAAATAATGCCGTTCCACCGATGACGTTTCCGATCAGGACGGGTACGAAGAACGCTGTGATCATGGGTAGGATGCCGAGTTGCCCGTTCAGCACGAGGAAAAATGCCTCGACGCTGCCGGCGACGATATGCATGAAGCCGCCCGCAGCGATGAGGTACGTGATGACGACGATGATATGGAACTGAGCCGCTTCCGCACTTGGGATAAGCCAGACCATTGTCGCGATCAGGAAGCCGGACGCGATCGCACGAAAGGTCATTTCCATCCACGTGTGGCCCATGATCTGGCTTGCGATGTCCAGCATGGCCCCCCTCAGCTCGGCGGTCAGGACCGGAGTGAATGTGCAGATCAGCGCGGCGATAAAGGTGCCGACTATGTTTGCAATCAGCACGATGCTCCAAAGCCGGCCCAGTCGCCACAGACCGGCGGTCGTCATGTTCGCCATGACCGGGAGGACCGCGGTGACGGTACTTTCCGTGAAAAGCTGCTGCCGCGAGAGCACGACCATCAGAAAACCCACGGAATACCCCAGGCTCGTGACGAGAACTGCCCAGGTCGAATCCGGCAGATGCGCTCGCAGAATAGCCTGAGCCAAAAGTGAGAAACTGATCGAGAGGCCGGCCGCAAGGCCAGACCACCACAACGAGGTAACAGGTCGGCTCATTTCCTCCTCGCCGAGGCGGCGCACGATTTCGTAGATCACCGGCGTCCGGGGGCTCGACCTGTCCTCGACGTCGACAGCTTCTTTCTCGGTGATCTGCCGGCCGCGCGGACCGGCATCACGATCCGGGAGCCTCTCGGCGGACTTGCTGCGACGGGTCGCTTTCTTCATATCTTTACTCGATCGCTGCGCTATCGCCGCCGGCATGTGCCGAAACAGATACCATTCGAGAGCATCCTGGCGATGGGCGCCATTCCATCAGCGACAAAGACGCAGTTCTCGGAAAAGTTCCAGCCCCCGGCTTTGCCGTGCCGTCGGCCCGGATCCATAAATATCAGAGACGCTTCGTGGGCCCGTCAATGCCGCGACCGTTGGTGCACGGCACCATTCGCGCTTGCCAGATTATGGGCCGTGTTGATCAGCGCGAGATCAGAGAAAGCCTGCGGAAATTTCCCAATTGTCGGCGATCGGAGGGATCGCACTCCTCGGCCAAAGCCCAGGCGCTGAAAACCGCGACAGCCGCGCTTGGCGTCGAGTCCAGCGTCGCCAATGTCTACAGTCCCGCGGATATCGAAGCCGCCATCGGATCGCTCGGAAAACAGCCGGGCAGCGGATTGATCGTGGCGCCCGATACTTCAGCGAAATCAATGGCGATCTCATCGTTGCACTCGCGGCGCAACATCGCGTGCCAGCGGTCTACGCCATCAGCCGCTTTGCCAGGCGCGGCGGGCCGATGTCCTACGGCCCGAACCTGCCCGACGCCATCAAGCGCGCGACGACCTATCTCGATCGCATCCTGCGCGGCGAGAAGCCGGCCGAGCCGCCGGTGCAGGCCCCGGTCGAGTTCGATCTCGTCGTGAACCTGAAGAGCGCGCGGGCGTCGGGTCTGACCATCCCGGAAACCTTTCTGCTTCGCGCCGACGAGGTGATCGAATGAGACGGTGGCCGTGACGCACCTAAGCTGGCCGCTTGTGAATCAGGAATTTCTGCACGCCTTCCAGCACCAGTTCGCGACGCTGGTTGAACACGGTGGAGCGCAGTGTCACGACGCCGGTGGTGCGGCCGGGCTTGAGCTCCGTTACCTCGAGCGCCGGATAGATCGTATCGTCGGCGAACACGGGTTTCAGGAAACGACACGACTGTTCGAGGAATCCGACCAGCGATTCCTCGACCAGATAGGGAAACAGTCCGGCTCCGGGCGCGGTGTGGATCAACGTCTGGAAACCATGCGCCAGCAGGTTCGGCATGCCGCGGGCGCGGCAATATTCGACGTCGTAATGCACCGGATGGGTATCGCCGCTCGCGGTCTGGAACGCCGCGAACACGGCGCTCGTCATGGTGCGGCTCGGAATCACAAAGCGCTCGCCGAGCGTGAAATCCTCGAACCAGCGCTGCTGCGGCACCATACGATGCGTTGCGGGATCGAACTCGGTCATGCTTTTTCCTGCCATGTTCAGCCGACGGTCTATCGGTAACGCAGAGGTGTGATGACGGCAATCGGACTTGTCGCTGGCATCGGCGTCCTTAAGATTGAAGTGCAAGAACACGGGCGGCCGGACCCGATACCGGCCAGGGCGATGAGCATGGTCCAGGTCTGGTCGTAGATGAGCCTCCTTGCCAGGATATCCACCGCAGCAGACGAGCGTACCGCGCGGCTCGCCGGCATCGGCCTGATGCTGGCCGGCGTGTGTTTCTTTTCGTTCGGCGACGCCATCGGCAAATTCCTGGTCTCGACCTATTCCGTGGGCGAACTGTTGCTGCTGCGCGCGGCGACCTCGCTGGTCCTGATGACGCCGTTGATCTGGCGCAGCCGCGGGGCCTTTGCCCTGATACGGCGGCCCGCGCTGCAGGTGCTGCGCGTCGTGCTCTCGATATCGGAGATCGCGGCGTTCTTTGCAGCCTCCGTCTACCTGCCGCTCGCCGATATCATCACGTTCTACCTGGCAGCGCCGATCTTCGTCACCGTGCTCTCGGCGATCCTGCTCGACGAGCAGGTCGATATCCGGCGCTGGGTCGCGGTCGGGGTCGGCTTCTGCGGCGTCTTGATTGCGCTGCGTCCGTCGGCCGGGGTGTTCGGCTGGCCGGCGGCCATTGCGCTGGGAGGCAGTATCGCATTCGCTGTCATGATGGTGGTGACGCGTTCGCTGCGGGGCACGCCCGATGTGCTGTTGGCGTCGATGCAGTTCTTCGGCACCTTCCTGTTCGGGATCGTGGCGTTGCCGTTCGGATGGCTGACGCCGGGCCCGCGCGACCTCGGGTTTTTCATGCTGGCCGGCGGGCTGGCGGTTTTTGCCTCGCTCTGCGTCAACCGTTCATTGAAGCTTGCGCCCGCCAGCGTCGTGGTGCCTTACCAATATTCGATGATCGTGTGGGCTGCGATCTTCGGCTATCTCGTGTTCGCCGACGTGCCGTCGATGGCCACGATCGTCGGCGCGGCAGTCATCGTCGGCGCGGGGCTCTACATCTTCCTGCGCGAGCGCGCACTCGGGCGCGAGGAGACGGCGGTCAATCCGCCGGCGTGAGGCGCAACGCAAGCACCCTCGTCGTCCCGGCCAAGCAAAGGGGCGACCTCCGGGAGATCAGCGCCCGCGCCTTGTCGAACTGGCCCAGTTCTTCAGCGACGACCACACGCTTCGCGTGAGCCGGAAGCGGTCGACCGGGGCGGAGGAGCCGAGCGCCTCGAAGCGATGCAGTTCGACGCCGCTCCACTGGAAGCCGCATTTTTCCAGGATGTTGCGCGAGGTGGGGTTGGTGACCCGCGCGCCCGCCAGCAGGTGCTCGGCGTCGAATTCCTCGAAGGTGAAATCGATCGTCGCGCGCGCGGCTTCGGTGCCAAAACCCTGGCCCCAATGCTCGACGCCGAGCCAATAGCCGAGTTCCGGCGCGGCCGGCTCGCCCCAATCGACGCCGACGATGCCGATCGGCGCAAAATCCCTCTCGATCAGGAACGCGGTGCCGCGGTCGTCGCCGGCGGTTCCGCGGACGAACTCGATCGCATGGTCCTCATGATAGGGGTGCGGCAGGCGGCGGGTATTTTCCGCAATGCGGCGGTCGTTGGCGAGACGCGCGATTGCTTTTACGTCCGCGAGCGTCGGCCGGCGCAGCATCAGCCGTTCGGTCTCGAGGACGCAGGGACTGGCTTCGCGCAATGTCGGGGGCGGGATATCCTGCAGCATGGCGGGGCTCCTGGTATGACCCAAATAAAAAGAGGAGGCCGGTTTCCCGCCTCCCCCTTGGAGCCTTCTCGAGCTCCGCCGGTTCAACAGGAGCCGGCGGAGTTCGATGTGTCCACCGTCTACTCGGCTGCACCTTCGGTCATCGGAACCACCGATACGAACGTGCGGCCGTTGGCTTTGGCACGGAATTCGACATGGCCCTCGACCTTGGCGAACAGAGTATGGTCGGTGCCCATGCCGACATTAAGGCCGGGATGCCAGGTGGTGCCGCGCTGGCGCGCAATGATGTTGCCGGGAATCACGCGCTCGCCGCCAAACGCCTTGATCCCGAGCCGCTTGCCCGCCGAATCCCGTCCGTTTCGCGATGAACCGCCCGCTTTTTTGTGAGCCATAACCCGTCTCCAAACTCAGCCATATCTCTAGATCAATTCCGTAACGGAATCATTTCACTTTTTGTCACGCGAACTTGCACTTCACTTCTTGTCGCTCTTGCCCTTCGCCGGGGCGGCTTTGGCGCGCGGCTTGGCCGCGGCCTTCTTGGCAACCGCCTTCTTGGGCGCGGCCTTCTTTTTTACCGCCTTCGGCGCCTCGTCGCCGTCCTCGGACGGCTCCGGCGCGACCTTTTCCCGCTTCGGCCGCGGGCCGATCGAAGGTTTGGCGTTATCGGTCAGGATCTCGGTGACGCGCAGCACCGTGATCTCGTCGCGATAGCCGCGCTTGCGGCGCGAATTCTTGCGGCGGCGCTTCTTGAAGGAGATCACCTTCGGGCCGCGCTTGTGCTGCAGCACCTCGGCCGCTACCGAAGCGCCGGAAACCGTGGGCGCACCCAGCACCGGCTGGTCGCCGCCGACCAGCAAAACTTCGCCAAGCTGCACGATCGTCCCGACATCGCCGGCGATCTTGCCTATCTCGAGCACATCATCCGGGACGACGCGGTACTGCCGGCCGCCGGTTTTGATGACTGCGAACATCGTTTTATTCCTTCGTGTTCGATCCCGGCCTCGGGCATATCCCATAAAGGGTTTGTCCGGGCCGGCTTTTTCTTCAGTCGTTATGGACTAGCTTTTCGCGCCGTCGGGGAGCGATCCCTCAAATCCGCGCAAAAACAAGCGGCGCGAGGAATTTCCCGCGCCGGGTGGCCGGACTTATAGCCGGCAAACCAGTCAAGTCAAGGAAAACTGGGCCGAAAACCGGCCAAATAGCAGGGATTTGGGCTCGGAGGGGCGAATGGCGAGCAGCGAATGGCGAATGGGGAAGGCGTCGCTTCGCTACTCACTATTCGCCATTCGTCCCCGTGAAACCAAAGGGTTCCAGCGCCGTTGTCCCGCCGGCTCAAAACACCGGCAGGGGCAAAATGGCTGAAGACGTCATAGCGGCAACGGGCATCGCCCAGCACGGCGCGCCCCGGCTGCCCTCGGTGGACGTGGATAGCTTCAACGTCGAGCTGAAGGATGATGACGGCTTTCTCGGCGACCGCGCCAGCAAGGGCGCGTTCCGCAAGATGCTGGACAGCATGCGCAAGCCGCTGAAGAAGAAGAACGGCGACGATCCGCTCGGCAACAAACCCGCCGAAGACATCAGCAAGACCGCGCTCGACGAGGCGCTGGTGGGCGACGACATCCACGCCGCCGCCCTGGTACACGGCGCGATCGAGGAATTCGCCAATGAACTCGCCTATGTGACGCAGCGCTTTCTCAAGACCAAGGCATGGGCCGATACCGAACGCATCGTGGTCGGTGGTGGCTTTCGCGAGAGTCGGGTAGGCGAGCTCGCGATCGCGCGCACCGACGTTATTCTCAAGAACGAGGGTTTCGAGGTCGACCTGGTGCCGATCCGCTTTCACCCCGACGATGCCGGCCTGATCGGCTGCCTGCACCTGGCGCCGTCATGGATATTCGAAGCCCATGACTCAATCCTCGCCGTCGATATCGGCGGCACCAACATCCGCTGCGGGGTGGTCGAGACCCGCTGGAAGAAAGCGTCGGATTTGTCGAAGGCCGCGGTCTGGAAATCGGAGTTGTGGCGCCATGCCGACGACGAGCCGACCCGGGAGGGCACGGTGAAACGGCTGGTGAAGATGCTCAAGGGCCTGATCGAGGAGGCCGATGCGGAAGGGCTGAAACTCGCGCCTTTCATCGGCATCGCCTGCCCCGGCGTCATCAACGCCGACGGCTCGATCGAGAAGGGCGCGCAAAACCTGCCGGGCAACTGGGAGAGCAGCAAGTTCAACCTGCCGGCAAGCCTGGTCGAGGCGATCCCCATGATCGGCGATCACGACACTGCGGTGCTGATGCACAATGACGGCGTGGCGCAGGGGCTGTCGGAGGTGCCGTTCATGCAGGACGTGGAACGCTGGGGTGTGCTGACGATCGGCACCGGGCTCGGCAATGCGCGCTTCACCAATCGCCGCAGGGAAAAAGACAAGGACAAGGACGACAAGAAAGACAAGAAAGACAAGGACGAGAAGAAAGACAAAGACAAGAAGAGCAAGGATTGAGGGCGGCCGGTAACCTTGACCGGTTAGGTTAAAACCGGGATCGCGTTGCCGCTTCCGTGCGGAACGCTACGGTCGAACGGTCGCTCAGGCTGGCCAGCGAAGCCGCACTTCCCGGCCATGATTGCAACGAAGGCGACACGGGACCGCCGGTTTTCATCGCGTCTGGCGGTCCCACCCCCTGCCCCTGCCGCCGGCCTTCTGACCGGGAAATTCCCGCTTCCCGCGCCTTGTCTGCTCCGCCGTCCTCGCCTAGAACTCGCCCGACCGCGGGCCAGGAATCGCCCGTCATGGCGCCCGGAGAGGTGGCAGAGTGGTCGATCGCACCGCACTCGAAATGCGGCATAGGTGCAAGCCTATCGGGGGTTCGAATCCCTCCCTCTCCGCCATTTCCTGTTGAAATTAAGTTGAATTGTTGTTTTTCGATTGTTGAAGATCGCTTCTAGGCGGGACAGGGCTCAGAAAGCCATGGTGATCCGTTCCCAATCGGTCGAGAGCGGAACTTAACTGGGCTTTGCCCTTGTTTCTGCACCCCTCACACCAACGAGATACCGCGCACAGACCCATTGGTAGAGGTCGACGACGTGCGCGTCGTAGATTGGATATTAGGGCGAGCAAATCGGACATCCGCGCGATCAGGGTGGTCACCATTTCGCGGCGTGCCGGCAGAACGCTCCCGTCCGGTCATCAAGGTTCAATTTGAGGGGCGAACTGAGAAGAACTTAGCACGAGCTATATTTTTCGCTTTGCCCCCAAGTCGGACGCCGCTGAAGGACGAGGTGCCTAGCCAAGCCTGTCATTCAAACACGACCCAGAAGGTTTAATGCCAGAGGGTTTTAATGAGAGGCGCGCCCGCTTGGGTCTCCGATCGGCTGCCCAGCAGGTAATCAGTCGGAAACGCCACGAGAATACGGAAGGAAGGAACCAAAGCGGCCACCCGACGTTACCTTCCTTGCTCCGCGTTCGCCCCTCGAACAAAGTCTAGAATTTTTTTGTCTGAATTGTACTCTGTACCGTTGCCGGCAGCCAAAGGCGCCTGTTTGGGCATTCAAGCAGTGAGGCCAGGCATGCCGTGTTACGAAAAATACACCACAACAGTTATCGGCGCGCACAGCGTACCGCGCTGGTATGAGGCCATGGACCGCCTCGTCGCGTCCGGTCAGCTCGCGCCCGGCGATTTTGCCGATGCACAGCTGAGATCGACCCAGGCGGCTATTCTGGAACAGGAGGTCGCCGGCATCGATGTGATCACAGGCGGTGAAATGCATCGCCGGACCCATAATCGGCACTCGCCTCCGAACGCGATGCTGAACCATTTCTGGCAGAAAATTCCCTCGTTCCAGGGAGAGACAAAACCCAAACCGATCACTTCGCATGATCCGCACGTCTTTCACCCGGCGGCGATCTGCAGGGGCCCGATCATCGACTCAATTGATCTCGGTCTGGTCGAAGAGTTTCGGACGGTATCGTCGTTCGCCCGGAAGCCGGTCAAGGTGACAATGACGGGACCGCATCTGTTGGCGGCGGTAGCGTATGACGAATATTACAACGATACGTCCAGGATGATGGCCGATTTCGGCAAGTTATTGCGTCAGAATTTCAGGAAGCTGGCGGGAGCCGGTTGCAAGCACATCCAGATCGACGAGCCGTACTTTACCGCTTCAAGCGAGGGCGAGGTTGCGGCTGCCGTCGGCGTGATCAATCAGGTCATCGAAGATCTGCCCGATGACGTACACGTCGGGGTGCACATTTGCCAGGGCAACTACGCGGTCGGACCGGATTACGACGGGCAAATCGGCCATCGATATTTCGATACCGGACGGTACAAGGCGGATCTGATCTGCAAAATCGAATGCGATCTCTATCTCATTGAGCACGACATGACCCCGCATTTCGAGGGCTTGCTCGGCGACAAGCAAATCGGCGTTGGGGCGGTCGATGTGCAGGATCCGAATGTCGAGACGGGCCAGCTGGTTGCCGACCGTATCAACGCGCACAAATGGTTGGCCCCGGAACAAACCGTCATCACCAGCTCCTGTGGTTTCAATCATCTTCCAAGACACATTGCGTTGGGAAAACTTCGTGCGATGAGCGAAGCCAAAATAATTCTGAGCGGAACGAAGTAATACTCTATGTCAATAAATGATAGTGACAATGAGTACGAGCAGCGCATCCGGGCATCCGAGGAACGGCTACGGCTGGGGGAAGCCGCGAGCGGAATTGCAACATTCGAATTCAGCTTTGACCGAAAGGTTTGGGACTGGAGCGCGCAGGCAGCCACGATTTTTGGGCTGGACGGTCAAAATCTTGCCCGCTGGGAAAAGCAGGTGTTCGTCGACGACCTCCCGAAAATTAATGCGGCAGTGCAGGCAGCAAGACAGGGCGCGACCTTCTATGTGGAATTTCGCGTCAGGCGCGGCGGCGGAAGTTTGCACTGGATCGCGGGCAAGGGACAGGTTGCCTCTGATCCGCCAGGACGATTGTTGCGCGGTGCGATTTATGAGATCACCGAGCGAAAGGCGCTCGAGGCCCGCCTCCTTGCACTGAATGAGACGCTGGAAGCGAGGGTTGCAGAACTTCGACAAGAGGCCGGAACCCTTGAGGTCCTCAATAGAACTGGTGTCGCCATCGCTGCGGAACGCGATCTTGCAAATTTGGTGCAGATCGTCATCGACGCCGGCGTGCAATTGAGTCGGGCGGAGTTCGGCGCCTTCTTTTACAACGTGCTGAGGGAGGACGGTGAGGCGTATACTCTATACGCGCTGAGCGGGGCGCCGCGGGAAGCCTTTGCCGCATTCCCGATGCCAAGGAACACCGCCATCTTTGAGCCGACGTTTCGTGGTCGCGGCCCGGTCCGCTCCGATGACATCCTGGCGGATGCTCGTTACGGCAACAACGCGCCGTATAAGGGCATGCCAAAGGGGCATCTGCCGGTGCGAAGCTATTTGGCAGTCCCGGTTATCTTGCGCTCTGGAGACGTTCTCGGCGGCCTTTTCTTTGGTCATCCACAACCGCGGGTTTTTACTGAACGCGCCGAGCGGATTGTCCTAGGACTTGCAGCCCAGGCGGCCGTTTCGATCGACAATGCACGGCTTCATCAGGTGAGCCAGCGCGAGATTGAAACGCGACGGCTGGCCGAGCAAGAACTCCAACGGTTGAACCAAACGCTTGAACAGCGCGCCGAGGAGCGCGCTCAGCAGCTCGCCGCCAGCCAGACCAAGCTTGAGGACACCGAGCGGCGCTTCCGACTTCTGGTCGAAAGCGTTACCGACTATGCGATCTACATGCTGGATCCCGCCGGCAACGTGGTCAATTGGAATCCCGGAGCTGAAAGGATCAAGGGGTACGCCCGCGAGGAAATCGTCGGCCGTCACTTTTCGACGTTTTACACGTCAGACGATCGCGTACTGGACATTCCGAAACAGGCGCTCGCCGCGGCAGCTGCCACGGGCAAATACGAGACTGAGGGCTGGCGCCTGAGAAAGGACGGCAACAGATTTTGGGCCAGCGTCATCATCAATGCGATCAAATCTCCGGACGGCGAGCTGCTGGGATTTGCCAAGGTCACCCGCGATATGACCGAGCGCCGGGCCGCCGACGAACGCGCGCGGCAGGCACAGAAAATGGAGGGCATCGGCCAATTGACCGGCGGCGTCGCACACGATTTCAACAATCTGCTTACCATCATCATTGGAAATCTGGAGATTTTGCAACGGAATCTGGCCGAGGCGCCACCGCCCTTGGAAAGGCTGAAGCGGTCGGTCGATAACGCTATCCGGGGTTCGCGTCGCGCTGAATCTCTTACCCAGCGCCTGCTCGCTTTCTCGCGCCAGACCCCTCTCGATCCGAGGCCGATAGACATCGGTCGGCTAGTTGCCGGCCTCTCGGACATGTTGCGACGCACTTTGGGAGAGCAGGTCACGGTCGAAACGGTTCTGGGCGGCGGGCTGTGGCACGCCAGTGTGGACCCGAATCAGCTTGAAGTAGCCATCATCAACCTTGCCGTAAACGCGCGCGATGCGATGCCGCAAAGCGGCAAGCTCACGCTGGAAACAGCCAACGTTTACCTGGACGACAAGTACGCCGCGAGCCAGGTCGAGGTCGTGCCGGGTCAGTATGTCATGGTCGCTGTTTCGGACAACGGGAGCGGAATGTCCCCTGACGTACAGGCAAAAGCATTCGATCCGTTTTTCACGACAAAGGATGTGGGGCACGGAACCGGCTTGGGGCTGTCGCAAGTTTACGGCTTTGCCAAGCAGTCCCGTGGGCATGTCAAGATTTATAGCGAGGTTGGCGTCGGCACCACGATCAAGCTTTATTTCCCTCGCATCCATTCTTCGCAATCGCATGAAGAGAACGAAGATACGGAATTGCTGGCTCGCAGCTCGGCAACCGAAACGGTCCTGGTTGTCGAAGATGATGCGGATGTCCGAACCTTCAGTTGCGAAACGTTGAGGGAGTTGGGATACAACATCATCGAAGCCGATACTGGACGCACCGCGCTAGCGATCCTCAACTCCAACCCGAACGTAAGAGTCCTTTTCACCGACGTAGGGTTGCCAGGCGGTATGAATGGGCGGCAACTGGCGGATGAGGCGCGCAGACGAAGGCCCAACCTGAAAGTTCTGTTCACGACCGGTTATGCGCGCAATGCTATCGTCCACGATGGCCGGCTAGATCCGGGCGTTGAACTGATCACGAAGCCCTTCACGCAAGCCGCCCTCTCGTCGAAATTGAGGGACATCATCGACGCGACCGCGGGTCCTAGCCGCATTCTGCTGGTGGAAGACGAATCTCTCATTCAGATGCTGGCCACTGAATTCTTGGAAGAGGCCGGGTTTAAGGTCGAAACGGCGGGTTCAGCCACGGAGGCGATGAATAAACTGGCACTGTTTCCTGGTGGCTTCGACGCGGTCATCATGGATGTCGGATTGCCCGATCGAACGGGCGACGCGTTGGTTCGCGAGATTAGATCAATCTACCCCTCCCTGCCGATTGTCGTTGCGACAGGCAAGGGCAAGACCAATGCTCGTCAACTATTCCAGGGTACGAAGCATCTCGCAATCGTTTCCAAACCGTATATGGCCGACGACCTCTACTCCGCTCTTCGAACGCTTGGCATACAATTCAAGGATTAGGGCATGAACTCATTGGAACGCCGCCAAATTCGATCGATACAGCTTGATGAAAGCATATATTTTCGTAACAGGTAGCGACACGCCGACGCTCGCGGCTGCGTTGATTTAACTGGCTCATCATATCGTTGTGGCTTGCCGTGCTGCTGGCCGTTGGTGTGGCTTATATTCGCAATCCACGAACATTCGGAGCGGTTCGGCTGCTGTTAGCCGTGCTTGGTTATCGATAAGGAGGATATGCTCGGATGGCCTGATCCGCGGTTAACACAACAGATCATGTGGTCCGGCTTCAGGCCCCCGGCTCGGGCAGACTGTTAAGGTCCGCGTATTCATAAACCCGGTTCTGTAATCGCGGCTCGCTCTTTCGGCTTGTCCTGGTGCAAAGTTAACATAACATGCAAACGAAAGCAGCAGGCGAATACCGCCGAAATGTGTGCGGAGGGGCTATTTGTCGCCTCCGGCAGGCATGGGGCATAGCGCGACCGTGCGGCAGTCTCGCTTCAAGGACCATCGCCAACTCCGGAAGCGCAAGCTCCGCGATGACCGGCCGCCGGGGAAAGCTTTATGTCGGATTCTGTCTCCCATGGGATCGCGCAAGACGATCCGCGCAATCGCGGCGTGATTGAATTCTTCAGACCGAAAGACGTGACCGCAGACACCGCGCGCGAAGCGCTGAGGCGAGCAAATCCGCATGCTCCAGTCGACGAAATAGAGCGCCAGGTTCAGGCCCTCATCGCGCGGATCGGCGCCGGGCCGGTCGCACCGCCGCCGCCTCTGAGCCAAGGTCTTACACATGTTCCTGACCCATACTACAGGCTCGGAACCACGCCCCACCTCGTCGAACGACTTTGGCTACTGGACGAAACGCTGCCACAACGCTGTCGATGGGTCTTTTGGGGCAAGCCAGCGCTTGTTCATCCGGCAACGGGTGTGGTCTTCGCCGTCGCGTTCGGCACAATCGGGATCGTGATTAGGCTGCCAAAGGATATTCTCGATCGAGCCGCGCCCGATGAGGCGCCCGCTGCCATTGCCGTAAATCCGGGGCAGACATTTGACATCGGCCCGGCTGGGCCGGAATGGCGCTTTCTGCAGCGCGATGCTCCGGCGGCCGCATGGTGTCTTGCCGCTTACGAGGTTGCCTCCGCGCCCTGAACCCGCGCCAGGCCTTGCTGGTATATTGAGATCAGTCACAGCAGGGGACTCACCTTGAAAGCCGCGCGCGGTACAACGGGTGAACCACCTTTGTGTGCTGAACGGCATCTTTTGGGCTCTGCGGTCCGCGGCGACCTGCCGAGCATTTTGCTCACTATCTCGCCTGAAGGTCCGATAATTGCGGCTCGCCGGCCGTGGTTATGATGCCGATTTGGATTAGGGCGCCGCCGGCAAGAGGAGCTCGGGACCTACCGGCCGAGATGCATCACAAGGATGCTTGCCCGCTTCTGGCTGGAGCAGCGCGTGTCGGACGCAAGTCGTCGCGATCGGAACCGGCTGCCTTCGCCCGTCCTTCATTCGCCGAGAACGCCCGCGGGATGACTGAAGATTTCGAACGCCGACCCGCGCGCGATCCCTACCAGCGTGATTCCGCAGGCTTCCGCGGTTCTGACGGCAAGCGCGGTTGGCGCCGAAATGGCTATTAGTATGCTGGCACCCATGACGGCTGCTTTTTGCACCATTTCGACGGAGACCCGACTAGTCAGGATGATGGCGCCGGATTCACCCGCGACGTTCTCGCAGGCAAGCGCGCCGGCCAGCTTGTCGAGTGCGTTGTGCCGGCCGACATCCTCGCGAACGGCGATGAGGCCGTTACCCGGCCGATAAAATCCGGCTGCATGGGTCGCACGTGTAATTCGATTGAGTTCCTGCGCGTCGGCGAGGGCTTCGATCGCCGCTTCGATCTGATCGGGTGAAAGTGCGATCGCGCGAGTCACGAGCGGGCAGGAGCGCGTGGCTTCGCTCAGGCTTTCGATCCCGCACAAGCCACAGCCGGTTGGTCCGACCAGCCGTCGCTGCCGCTTCTTGAACCGGCGGCCACCGGCCGGCGCCAGCCATGTTCTCAATTCGATGCCGTCGAGGCTCGGGACAACCTCGAGGCTCCGGATTTCGCCGCAGTTTCGGATGATACCCTCGGTCAAGCTGAAACCGATCGCCAGATCGCGGAGATTCGACGGCGTCGCCATCACCACCGCTGCGGTCGTTCCGTCATAGACCAGCGCGATGGCGCACTCCTCGGCGACCTCGCGCCGATCCAGCCACCCGTCGCGGTTCAACCGCGGTACTCCGACATAGGGTTGCGGTATTGCGGAGTTTTCCGAATGATGGATAAGCATATCTTTCGACGCTGAAGAGCACCGGCTGTTCCCTGTAGCCGCCAATCTGCTTCGCGAAGTCGGCCGACGGTTAGTCATTATGCTTGCCAGTGCTTCTGTTGTCGGCTTCGGGCGGCTTGGATTCCGCCGAATCCTGCTGCCGTAGGAAAATACTGAGAACAAGATAGACCGCGATCACGAGATATTCGGCTTGCCAAGTCTGGAAGTTGGCGGACCAGAACCTCGATGTAGTCAAGTAGGTGCTGAAGGCAATTGGCGTTTGGCCTTGAAGCAGGCGCTCCTCATTATATGCCGCGGCGCCCGACAAGGCGTGAACCGCAAGGCTGACGACGAACAGCGTACCTAAAGCTAAAGATAGCGAATTTCGCCAAACCCAATTCGCGATGCCAGAAGGGTACTTCCTGCGTGGGCGCTTTTTTTGGGGGTTTCGGGAATGTGGCGCGCCGCGCTGGTAGAGAAAACCGCTGAATATCACCAGCGTTGCTATCTGGAGAATCGCTGCCTGCCAATTTACGGATAAGCTCTCGATGAATGAGCCGCTGAGGAGGAATGCGCGAAGCTCCATGCCGGCGCGATGATGTGCGGCCAACAACCGATTCTGTTCAAGCCAGCCGAAATACCCCGCACCCATTCCGCAGACGACAAATAGCGCGGATAGCGCAAGCGTCAGCGAATGGTCTCTGATGGTGCCTAAAATGTTTTTGGGCATTTCCACCTCGATCTCTTGCGAAAACCAAGCAATGGCGTTCCGGTTCCACTGCGCCTATCTCTCAAGGCTCGGATGATCCTGTTTTGCTTTGTCGATGGCGAAATACATCGTTCAGAACCTGCCAAGGCGCGACAGCACGTCAGCCAGCGTTAGCGCGAACAGTGCCGCCAGGAAGACGACGCCCGCCGTGGCGGCGAGGCGGATGAGCGCCTTCGATGCTGCCAGCTCCATGAAAAGCAGAATAACCAGTCCGGCCTTGGTGAACGCAATCACGATGCCGGCGGTCGGGGTGAAGAACCCCATTGGCACGTAGGCGAGCGCCAGACTCAGAAGGAGCAAGAGCAGCAGCGCAGCCCAGATCAGGCCGTTGCGGCGCCACAGTTTCCAGACGCTGATGTGCGGCTCGGCGCTGTTCGCGCTCATGAGACCCGTCCCGGCAGATAGATCAGGGGATAAAGGAAGATCCAGATGACATCGACGAGGTGCCAATAGAGCCCCGTGACTTCGATCTCGGGATTTTCGTCGAGTTGAAGCTTGTCGAGATATCCCAGCAGCGCCAGCCGGATCACCAGGACAATGCCGATGGTGAGATGGATCGCATGCACGCCAGTGACGAGCCAGTAGAGTCCGAAGAACAATTGCGCGCCGGTTTCGTGCAAGGCGAATTGCGCGCCGGGCACCAGATGCTTGTCGATGTCTTCCTTGTATTCGAAGGCCTTCAAGACCAGGAAGGCCAGCCCCAAGGCGGCGGTTGATCCCAGGCACGATATAACCAGGCGGCGAAAATCGCGGCCTGCGGCCGCCGCTTGCGAGGCCACGGCCATTGTGAGGCTACTGGTCAAGAGGATTGCCGTGTTGATGGTGCCGTACCAGATGTCGGTTTGGCGCCCGGCGGCGGCAAAGGCATCGGGATGGTCGATCCGGCACACCGTATAGGTCAGCATCAGTGCGCCAAAGAACAGCACTTCACTGGCTAGAAATACCCAAATTGCGAACTTACCGGCGCCGCGCTGCCGTTCGAAATTTTCCCAGGGCTCTCGAAGAAGGCCGGATGTGTCGGTCATTGGATGTCCCGCGCGTTCTGAACTTCCGGTGGATCGAGGCCGGCCGACTGCCCCTCGGCATGGTAATCGTAAGGGCCGCGATCGACGCGAGGCTGGCGATCGAAATTCTTCGGCGGCGGAGGCGAACTGGTCGTCCATTCGAGACCGGTCGCACCCCACGGATTGTTGCCGGCCGGCTTGCCGTAATACAGCGACCAGGCGAAATAGCCGAGCGGCAAAAGATAAGCGACGGCCAGGACGGCTGCGCCGGACGACGACATCACGTTGTAGATCTGGAACTCCGGCGGATAGGTGTGGTAGCGCCGGGGCATGCCGAGATAGCCCGCCAAGAATTGCGGCAGAAACGTCATGTTGAAACCGGCATACATCAGGATCGCCGCGAACCGCGACCAGGACTCCGGATACAGCTTTCCGGTTATCTTCGGCCACCAGAAATGCAGGCCGGCAAAGAACGCCGAAACCGAGCCGCCGACCATGATGTAGTGGAAATGCGCGACCACGAAATAGGTATCGGTGACGTGGACGTCGACCGGTATCGAGGCGAGGAAGAGGCCCGATAGTCCGCCCGTCGTGAACAATCCGACGAAGCCGAGCGCATACAGCATCGGCGCCTCGAAACTGATCTGGCCGCGGTACAGCGAGGCAGTCCAGTTGAAGACCTTGATGGCCGACGGCACCGCGATGATGAAGGACAGAAAGGAAAAGATCAGATTGGCGTAAGGCGATTGGCCGGACACGAACATGTGGTGGCCCCAGACGAAGAAACCGATCCCGGCGATCGCGATCATCGCATAGACCATGAAGTCGTAGCCGAAGATCCGGCGCCGCGCGAAGCAGGGAATGATCTCGGATACGACGCCCATCGCGGGCAACACCATGATGTAGACCGCCGGATGCGAGTAGAACCAGAACAAATGCTGGAACAGGATCGGATCGCCACCGTTGGCGGGATCGAAGATCGGCAGTCCAAGCCACCGCTCCGCCATCACGAGCAATAGCGAAATCGCCAGCACCGGCGTGGCCAGCACCATGATGATCGAAGTGGCGTATATCGCCCACACGAACAGCGGTAGCCTGAACCAGGTCATCCCGGGCGCCCGCAGCATATGCGTCGTGGCGATGAAGTTGACCCCGGTCGCAATGCTGGCAAAGCCGACGACAAAAACTCCCGCGGCGGCCGCAAGAACGTGGCTGTTCGAAAACATGGTCGAGTAGGGCGTATAGAAGGTCCACCCGGTATCGACGCCGCCGGCGATCAGCGCGTAAACCGTCAAGGCGCCGGCGGCGATGGTCAGGTACCAGCTGAACAGATTGAGTCGCGGAAAGGCGACGTCGGGCGCCCCGATCATCAGCGGCAGCAGGAAATTGCCGAGCGTGTTCGGGATCGACGGCACCAGGAAGAACCATACCATGACGATGCCGTGGAATGAGAACAGCTTGTTGTAGGTATCCGACGTGAACAGGCCGCCGTTCGGCGTGAACAGCTCGAGCCGAACCAGCGTGATCGCGACGCCGCCCATGAAGAAGAAAACCGTGATGGTGATGGCGTACAAAATCGCGATGCGCTTGTGGTCGGTCGTCGCCAGCCATGACGACACCGTGCTTCCATGGCGGAGATAATCCGGGCGGGGCGGCAGCGGCAGGTCGCCCGCCAGCAGGGCGTCGGTCATTTCGCTTCTCCGTCGGCTTGATTCTCCGTCGGCGACGCCAGAGACCGGATGTAAGCTGTCAGGCTCTGGATTTCGCCGTCATCCAGCAATCCGGCAAAGCTCGGCATGATCGGCTGATAGCCGGCCACGATGTCGCGCTTTGGCTGCAATATGGAATCGCGGATATAGTCGTCGTCGGCCTTGACCTGGCGTCCGTCCGAAAGATTGACGGTGCGGCCGTACAGACCGGCGAGTTTCGGGGCGTGAACGCTGGAGGCCTCGGCGTGACAGCCGGAGCATCCCTGCGCCACGAACAGTTTGGCACCTTCGTGGGCAAGGTCGTCGCCCTCGGGTTGCTGGGTCAACCAGTCGGCGTAGTCTTCCTGCCGCATCACCACGATGCGGCCGCGCATCACGGAATGGTCGGTGCCGCAATATTCAGCGCAAAGCAGCGGGAACACCCCGGTCTTGGTGGCTCGAAACCAGATCTCTGTGTCGCGCCCCGGCAGCACGTCCTGCTTGACGCGGAAGGCCGGTACAAAGAACGAGTGAATGACGTCCTGCGAGGTCATTACCAGCCGCACCGGCCGGTCTACGGGAACATGCAGGGCGTTGATCTCGCGCGCGCCGTTGGAATGCTGGGTCTTCCACATCCATTGTTTGGCGACGACATGCATCTCAAGTGCATTGGCGGGCGCCGACAGGCCGGAGAGATCGGCGGAGGCCGCCCACCAGAACAGAAAAACGAACAGGAAGAGCGTCGCGGTGGTCCATCCAATCTCGAATTCGCGGCTGACGATTTCGGGCAACGGTCCACGTTTTGCGCTGGATCCACGGCGGTAGCGAACCGCCAGGACGATGACGAGGCCGAACACCACCAGCATGGTCAGACTAGACAGGACGAGAAGACCATAGAAGATGTGATCGACGCGCACGGCGTGGGTACTGGCCTCGGGAAGGCTAAAGGCCGAGTTCATGCCGAGGCTCCGCGCTTGGACGTTCGCCACAACATCAAACCGAGAGCGGAGGCCAGGATCGCCACGGTCAATCCGCCGCCGATCTGAAGCAGCGTTGCGATCTGGCGGGTGTAAATGCCGTGGACGGCATCAAAGCCGTAGCAGAGCAACGCGATCCGGCCGGCAATGCCTCCGATCGTGCCGCCCCCGGCCTCCAGTAGCGCCAGCCGGAGATCGGTTGGCTGTAACGCCAGGCTGGACAGCACGCGCGACACCCGGCCGTCCGCCGCGAGCGTGACGTAGGCGGCGGGATGGGCGATGGCGTCGTTGGCGGAATCGCGCTGGAAGCGGTAGCCGATCGCGGCCATCAGGGAATCGATCGTCTCGCTGCTGCCGGTGAGCACGGAGACGCCGGGCCCGCCGATTTGGCCCGAGGTAAAGCGCCGGGCGTCTTCGATGCTGTCCTTTGCGTCGATACCGACCACCACGACGCTGTAGTCGCGCCCGGCCCGAAGGCCGGTCTGGCCGAGCGCGCTTGCCGCGATCGACAGCGCCGGTCCGCAAATCTGCGTACAGGTAAAGTCGGCCGGCAGCAGCAGGGTCGGGCGTCCGGCGATGGCATCGCCGAGTGAAACGTCGCGTCCACGGAGGTCTTTGAACACGAGCGCGGTCGGCACCCGCGCTCGCGGGGGCGGCGACAGCGCAACCTGCCCGACCTGTGCTTCGGTCAATCCTGCGAGCGCTGTCGCCGGCCATAGCCCCAGAATCAGGATGAAAGTCGGGCCTCTCACGGCTGCCCTCCAGCTTGATTGACGCCGCTTGGCGCGGTCGGAGACGGCTCGGGCGGATCATAGCCATGATCTCCGCGCGCGGTGACGATCCGCATTGCCTCCTCGATCGGTATCCGCGCGATGCCCTTGGCGCGGTCGACCCATCCGTAGCCCGAAAGCGCCATCCGCTGGTCAAGTTCGAAGCGCTTCAGATCGTCCTGCGGCTTTATCTGCAGCGACGGCTCGGGAAATGAGCGTTCGGTCGCTTGCCTGAAGGCGCCGGGCGCGCCAGTTTTCAGGTAGAAGAACAGCCCGGTCATTGTCAGGCCGACGAACGCCAAAAACCCCGCCACCGCCATGACGACGACGCCGGTTGCGACATCCGGCGGCTGCGGTATGGTTCGGCCCCCCATCTCTTCATTTGGCATGACGGGCCTCCAGCAGCTGCGCAGAGGCCGGACCGGTCAGGTATGAAACCAGCACCAGAAGTGCGCCCTCCGCGCAGGCGGCCACAACGACAAGGGCCTGATCGTCGAAGGCCGGCACCAGCAGCCAGACGAAGTGCAGGACCGTGCCGAACAAGATCAGGGCGGAGGCGATACGCAATCCCCGGCGGCTTCGGCGGACCCGCTGCATCAGCAGCATCCCGAACGGCAGCACCGCGCCCACCGCAACCGCCGTCATCAAAACCGATATCCAGCCTGGACTGGAGCGCTTCAGAAACCACGACGCCTTCTCGGGCAGGTCGCCGTACCAGGCGACAACGAAGGTCATGAATTCGAGATAGACCACACCAAGCAGTGTCGCGATCAAGAGCGCGCCAAGATCGCCCGCCACCTTGCCCCCGATCGCAGGCGGTCCGATCAAGGCGGTGACCGCGAGCGCCATCAGCAATTGCTGGATGGCGATCATGGCCGCAAAGGCGGTGGCCACATAATGCGGGTCTAGCGACAGGTACCAGTCGACTGCGACAAGGCTGATGGTCAGGCCGAAGAATGCCAGTCCCAGGCCGGCCAGCAGGCGGCTGCCCAACCCGGCGGCGAACACGAGCGCGAGAACGGACCAGCCAACGAGCGCGATCAGGCTGCGCAGCAGAAAGGACGCGCCATTGAGATACCAGTGGGCGACATCGGCCGGAATCCTGGTCGGATCGGCGGCCCAGGGATAGATGGGATGCAGCCCGACCAGGACGGGCACGAAAGCAATGATGAGCAATGGGCTCATCGCGGCGGCCGGGTGCAGCACCGGCGCAGCGGCGATGCCCCATTCGCCACCGGTGAGGCGATGGATCAGAAGCCAAACCATGCTGCCGATCGGAATCGAGCCGAATATGGCAAATGCCACCAGCCAGCCGCGCAGCAGCGGCGCGATCGGCACGAACCATCCAAGCACCGCGAGCAGACCCGCCGCTGCCAGCAGCACGGCAATGCCGATCGCAAGCGGCCGGCCGCCGACCGTTCGCCTCACCAGTTTTTCGGCCGCGGCGGTCATGGCAGCTTGTCCCTGAGCTCGGGCATTTCGGCAAGCTTAGCGTTTCGGGATTGCTGGAGCGCGCGGATATAGGCGACGATCGCCCAGCGGTCGCGCGGCTCGACCCGCGCGCCGTACGAGTACATCACGCCGTAGCCATTGCTGATCACGTCGAAGAAATGTTGCGCCGGTGCGGCCCGCAGCCGTGCGGAGTGGTAGGACGGCGGCGCAGGGAAACCACGGCGAACGATCATGCCGTCGCCGTCGCCGGAAAGGCCGTGGCAGGGCGAACAATAGATATCGTAGCGCTGCCGGCCCCGCGCCAGCAGCTGCGCATCGACCTTCGGCGGATTTGCAGCCTGATCGGCGCGATCGAGATCGCCTTGTGCCACGACACCGGCCGGCAGGGCTTGTGCCTCCGTGCCATCGGGAAACAACGCGGCGGGCGTATAGGTGCCGTAGCGTTTTTGCCGCGTCATCGAAATGTCGTTGCAGCCGGCCAGCAGCAGCGCGGCCGAGAGACTGAGCAGGATGCGCATCATGGCTGACGGACCTCCGTCACCACGACCGCACCCGCGGCTTCCAGCAGGTGGCGAAGATCGCGCGCCGCTTCGTCGTTCGGCCCGGGAGTGGCAAGCAGAAAAAACCGGTCCTGGGTCGCGCGCTCGAACCCGGGAATTTCAAACAGCGGATGGTGCAGGCGCGGCAGGCCGCACGACCCGAACAGGGCGATGACACCGCAGAGGGCCGCGGCGAACACGCCGACTTCGAACGGCACCAGCCAGAACACCTGCCAGGAATTCAGTGGCCGGCCGCCGCTGTTGATGGGGTAGGCGATAACCGCGCTATACCATTGCAAGGCGAACGCGAAGGCGGCGACCAACAGGCCGCCGGCCAGCATGACGGTGCGAATGTGGGAGGGTCCAACCGCCAGTTGCTCGGCCAGGCCCTCCACCGGGTAGGGCGTGAAGGCATCCAGCGCGCGATGGCGGGCCTGCTTCACCCGACCCAAGGCGCGTTGCAATGTTTCGGGATCCCGGAATTCCGCGAGCAGGGGGCCAGTCATGCCGCGCCCTCCCGGTGCGCGAGTTCGCGCATGTCAAACATCGAGACCGCCGGGACCAGCCGGACGAAGATCAGGAACAGGAAAGCGAACAAGCCGAGCGGCGCGATCAGGAACGACCAGTCCCAGAAGGTGAAGTGGAAGGAGCGCCAGAGGCTCGGCATGTAACCGTGCGACAGCGTATTCCAGACGATCAGAATCCGCTCCAGCCACATTCCGATATTGATGGCGATCGCGATCGCGAACAGCGCGGGCAGCGAGCGCCGGACTGCCGGAAACCACAATGCCTGCGGCAACACGACATTGCAAAACAACAAAGCCCAGAACAATGGCGCGTAAGTGCCGGTGAACTCGAACGCGACCAGGCTGCGGTCGCTGTGTTCGCCGCCATACCAGCCCATGAACCATTCGGTGGCATAGGAGTAGCCCATCACGATCGAGGCCATCAGCAGGACCTTGCCCATCGCCTCGAAGTGCCGCCGCGTAATGATCGCCTGCAGATCGAGACCCCAGCGGAACGCGAGCGCGAGCACGACAACCATGGCAAAACCCGAATACATCGCGCCGACCACAAAATAGGGCGGGAAGATGCTTTCCTGCCAGCCCGGCATCAGGCTCGCGGCAAAATCCAGCCCGACGATAGAGTGCACCGAGCAGACGAGGGGAACGCCGAGCGCGGCCATCGTGGTATGCAGGGTTTGCAGCTTGCGCCAATGGCTAGCCGAGCCACGCCAGCCCAGCGCGAAGGCCCCATACAACAACTGCCCCGCGCGCGTCCGGGTGCGGTCGCGCATGGTGGCGAGGTCGGGAATCAGGCTGACGTAGAAGAACAGGATCGAAAACAGCAGATAACTCAGGATCGCCCAGAAATCCCAGACCAGGGCGCTTCGCCACTGCGGCCAGAGCGCCATCGTGTTTGGATAGGGGGCGAGCCAATAGGCATAGATCGGCCGGCCCAGATGGATAATCGGCATGATGCCGGCGATCGCGACCGCGAACAGCGTCATTGCTTCCGCGAAACGGTTGATCGAACCCCGCCACTGTTGCCGCGTCAGCAGCAGCATGGCCGAGATTAGCGTGCCTGCGTTTCCGATCCCGATCCACCAGACATAGTTCGCGATCGCCACGCCCCAAACGATGGTGGAGTTGATGCCCCAGATGCCGATCCCCTGATCGAACAGCCAGCCGATCGACCCGAAGAACCAGAGCACAAAAGGCAGGCTGGCGAGCAGGGCGAGCCACCACGCCTTGCCGGCCGGCTGAAACAGCGGCTCGGCGACGGCCTGGGTTATCTCGACGTCGCTGGCTCGCTTGGCGGCAATCCAGCGGTGCGGAGGCGGCAGGCTTTGTTCGAGTACCGCGCTCACGTTCCGCCCTCATCGAAACCCGGCGCCGGATTGCGGACATCGGCCAGATAGGTGGTGCGCGGTCGCGTCCCGAGATGTTCGAGCAGCGCATAGTGTCGCGGGTCGGCCTTCTGGCGATTGACAGCCGATTCCGTCTGATGAAGGTCGCCGAAGGTGATCGCGCTGGTCGGGCAGGCGCTCTGGCAGGCGGTCTTGACCTCGTCCGGCCCGATCGGCCGGTCGTCGCGCTCGGCGGCCCGCCGCGCCGCGCTGATGCGCTGGACGCAGTAGGTGCATTTCTCCATCACGCCTCGCGCACGCACCGTGACTTCCGGGTTCTTCTGCGCGCGATAGGCCTCGAAACCGAGATTGGCATATTCCTGACCGTCGGCGTATCCGAAGAAGTTGAAGCGACGAACCTTGTAGGGACAATTCGCTTCGCAAAAACGCGTGCCGACGCAGCGATTGTAAACCTGCAGGTTCAGCCCTTCGCCGTCATGAACCGAAGCGGCCACCGGGCAGACCGGCTCGCAGGGAGCGTGCTCGCAATGCATGCAGGGTACCGGTTGAAACCCGAGCTTCGGATTCACTTCCGTGCCGTGGTCGTAAACATCGACCCGCAGCCAATGCATGTCCCGGCCGCGGGCGACTTCTTCCGGCCCGACCACGGCGACATTGTTCTCAGACTGGCAGGCGACCACGCAGGCGTTGCAACCGATGCACACGGCGGCATCGATCACCATCGCCCAGGCGTGGCCATCGTCGGGCTTGGGCCGCTCCGGCAGCAAGCTCGGAATCTGCTGCTCATGTACCGGCTGCGGCCTGGAAATGTCCGCGAAATCGCGCAGCGGGTAGAGCTCTCGGACGTCTTCCGCGGTACGGACCACATTTTGCGTCGTGAGAATTTCCTGCTGCCGGCCCGTCTTCACGATCGTCACATCGGGAATGGTCCAGGCATACGCGGTCGTGCGCAGGGAAAAGGCGTTGACTCCAATGCCGGTGCCGATCGCCCCGGCCTTGCGGCGGCCGAGCCCGAGCGTGAGACTCATGGCGCCTTCGGCCACACCGGGTTCAATGTTGACGGGCGCCTCGATCTGCCGTCCATCCGAGGACAGGGTGACGACGTCGCCGGTATGGAGCCCGCGTCTTGCCGCGTCCTTCGGATTCAGCGCCAGCGCATTACCCCACACCTGCTTGGTCAGCGGCTTCGGGCACTCCTGCAACCATGCATTGTTGGCAAAGGAACCGTCCCACAGGTTGGGGTCGGGACGCAGCACGAGTGTCATGCCTGTGTCGGGCGAAGCTGGCGTGGAAATGTCGGGAAAGTTGGGTTTCCCGACTGAATTTGTGTTGTGGGCACTGTCGACGATGACGCCGTCGTGCAGCGCGCGGGTCCACCATCCCTCGAAATCGTTCGCTGCGTGCGGCTGCCATGTCTCGCGCACCAGATCGTAGGACGATGCATCTCCGTGGCCCACCAGCAGCGCCAGCAGTTCGTGGTCCGTCCAGCTGCGGAACAACGGCTTGATCAACGGCTGGACCAGACTTGCGGTGCCGTCGTCGGATCGCAAATCGGACCAGGCCTCGAGTTCATGCGTCTGCGGCACGTGCCATGTGGCGAGATCAGCGGTTTCGTCCGCGTAACGTCCCAGGTGCACCCGGAATGCCGCCTTCGCCGAACGCTTCGCAAATTCGAGATCGGCGGGCGCGTCGTAGCCAGGGTTTACGCCAATCATCACCAGTTGGTCGACTGCGCCGGCATCGAGATCGCCGACCAGTTTGGCAAGCGTGCCCGGTCCGCGGCCGCCCGGCGTTTGGTCAATTTCGATGGTGTCGATCGGTGCCTGCAATTGGGCATTGATCCAATGCACCAATGCGTGGATCTCGGGCCGGAGAGCGCGGCCTGCCAGTACGACGGCCCTGCCGTGGTTCGCCGCCAGGTCGGCAGCCGCTTGTTTTGCGAGACGCATCGCCTGGTCCGGAAGCGACGCTTCGCGCACGGGTGCGCCCATCGAACGGGCGATGGCGATCGCCACCTCGCTGATCAGCTGCGGCTGTAGCGCCATCCGATGGTCCGCCTTGGCGCCCGTCAGAGTCGGCGCGGTCTCAATGCCGTAGATCCGGGAAAATTGGCCGTCCCGCGGACGGCGGCGCGCGGCGAAGCCGCGGGCATTATTCAGTTGGCTCGGGCCTTGGCCCAGCGGGTCGGCGTCGAGCGCGACCAGCACGCGCGCCTTGTCGAGATGAGGGAGGGATCGGAGCCGCCTTCCGAATGCCAACGCCGCGCCGGCCTCCGCATTGTCCTCGTCGATCGGCTCATACGCGTGCCATGCAGCTTTCGGAAATTGCTGCAACAGATCGTCGATCTGCCGCAACAAGGTTGGAGAGGTCACGCGGCCCGTGAGCAGCCGAAAACCTTCGCCGTTGCGCTGCCGCATCTGCTGCAATTGCGTCCGGAGCGCCCGCCTGAACGCATCGGGTGAGGCAATCTCACCTTTTTCGAGGATAGCCCGCGAGCGGTCGGGATCGTAAAGCGACAGCACCGTGGCCTCGGCGAACACGTCGGTCGCGCCGAGGCTGGCCGGATGCCGCGGATTGCCATCGACCTTGATCGGGCGGCCGTCGATCGAAGTGACGATGACGCCGCGGCCGAACCCGGATAGCGACAGGGTGGTTGCGAATTTCAGCGGTTCGCCGGGAACGACGCGTTCGGGCATTTTCACATAGGGGACGATCTCTTCCGCTGGTTTGCTGCAGCCGGCAAGTCCGCTCGCGATCCCCGACGCGAGCAGATTTAGCGCCTGGCGACGGTTCAGCGCGGCCGGGCCGCGAACGAAGAATTGTGAACCCTTGACGGGCAGTTCGTTCACCGGTGGCATATCGAGCAATCCGTAAGATGATCGGTGCGAACGTGATAGGCCGCCATCAGCTGCTGTCCCGACTTGTTGCGGTCGCCAGCCGGCTTCCAGTCGGGGTCGAACACCGCCTCGCGGGGGCGGAGGGCCCTGGCCGGATCGCGGTGACAATCGAGGCACCAGTTCATGGTCAGGGGCGCGGCCTGACGGGTCAGCTTCATCCGATCGATCGGCCCGTGGCAGGTGGTGCAGCCGACGCCTTTGGCAATATGAATGGAATGGTCGAAGTAGACGTAGTCCGGCAGCTTGTTGACGCGCTGCCAGTGGATCGGCTTGTTTTCAGCCAGACTTACCCGCACCGGCGCCAGCATGTCGGCATTGGTCCAGAGCTGGGAGTGGCAGGTCATGCAGGTTTCGGTCGGCGGTAAACCTGCGAACCGCGCTTTCTCCACCGATGTGTGGCAATAGCGGCAATCGAGACCGAGACCGCCGACATGATGTTCGTGGCTAAAGGGTATGGGCTGATGACGGGTCACATTCTGGTCCGTGATGTATCGCGATGCGGCGATTTGATACGCCAGACCGACGGTCAGGACCGGCACGATCCCAAGCGACGCCAGGAGCAACGTGGCGATGGTGTTGGCTCCGGGACGGAAGATCTGCATGGGCCCATTTGCCTACTTTCCGCGATGCGCAACGCGACTTTCAGGCCCGGATGCGTACCGGGACCGACTTGCTGGCAGGCGTCTTCGATTGCTCGTCGTGGTGCGACAGCGGGATCAGCGGATTCATTTCCGGATAATAGGAACCTACGCAGCCATTCGGCAGCCTGAACGGAGTGATCTTCAGGGGACCAACCTCTCGATGAACGCCGTCATCCGCGTCGCTGACGAGCCAGACCATTTGTCCGTCGACGAGGCCGGCATGCTTTATGTCGTCGGGATTCATCAGCAACACGTCGCGTGTACCCTCGATGCCGCGGAGTTGATCGCTCAGTCCGTAAATCGTCGTGTTGAACTGGTCATTGCTGCGCATGGTGAGCAGTCGATATCGACCGGGCGCGTTGTCGAATCCGGTCGACGTCAAGGTATTCGGCGTCGTGAATTCGGCCTTGCCGCTCTCCGTCTTCCAGATGCGTTCGCGCGCGGCATTACCTCGATAGAAGCCTCCCGGGGTGAACATGCGATCATTGAAGCCATGAAATTCGTCGGGATAGGTTTCGGCAATAAGATCTCGCACCAAGCCGTAATCGCCGACCCATTGGTCCCATTTTACACGGGTATTTTCCGGCAGTGTTGCCTTCGCCAGTCCTGCCACGATCGCCAGTTCTGACAAGAGGTGCTCGCTTGCCGGCTTGCGCCGGGCAACCGATCCATGGATGCAGCTGAACGTGTCCTCCATCGTGACGACCTGCGGGCCGCTAGCCTGGATGTCTTCTTCAGTGCGGCCAAGGCAGGGCAAAAGATAGGCTGTCTTCCCATTGACGAGATGGCTGCGATTGAGCTTGGTGGCGATCTGGACCGTCAACTCCATTTTCGTCCAGGCTTGCTCCATCTTGCCGCGCTCGGGGATAGCCCGAACGAAATTGCCGCCGAGTTCGAGAAAGGCTTTGACCTCGCCCGAGACCATCCCCTCGCATGCTTCGACCGTCTTCATGCCCTTCTTGCGCGGCGGCTCGAAGCCGAATTGCTTGGCGAGCTTGTCGAGGGGAACGAGCTCGGGCTTGTCGGCGATGCCGACCGTACGCTGGCCCTGGACGTTCGAATGGCCGCGCACCGGAGAGATGCCAGTGCCCTCCCGGCCGATGTTGCCTTTCAGCAGCAGCATGTTCACGAACATGGTCACGTTCTCGAAGCCATGCACGTGCTGGGTCAGCCCCATGCCGTAGATGCCGATCACGCGGTCCGCCTCAACATAGACCTGAGCGGCGTCCTCGATGGCCGCACGCGTCAAACCTGAGGCCGCCTCTATCGCCTCCCATGACGTGTTGCGGACCTTCGTCTCAAACTCCTGCAGCCCGACGGTGTGCTGCTCGATGAAGGGAACGTCGAGGACGCGCTTACCTTCCATCTTGGCCTTGTCGTCGGCGGCGAACACGTGCTTGCAGATTCCGACAATGACCGCGATATCACCGCCAACCTTGACCTGATGGTACTGGCGGCTGATCACGGTTTCCTTGCCGGTCAGCATCTCGGCGGGATTTTGAGGATTGATGAAGGCCTCCAGCCCCTTTTCCCGGACCGGATTGAAGGTGATGATTGGTACGCCTCGTTTAGCCGCCTCCTGCAGTGGATGCAGGAACCGGGGGCTGTTGGAGCCCGGATTTTGACCAAAGAAAAACATTGCGTCGCACTTGGCGAGGTCGTCGAATACCGCGGTCCCGACGCCGACGCCGATCGACTTCTTGAGAGCCACGCCCGTGGTCTCGTGGCACATGTTGGATGAATCAGGAAGGTTGTTGGTGCCGTAAAGCCTGGCAAACAGGGCATACAGATACGAGGTCTCCAAGCTCGCTCGCCCCGACGAATAGAAGATCACGGAGTCAGGGTCGAAAGACCGAAGCTGTTGGCCGATCGCCTGGAAGGCCTCGTGCCATTCACAGGGCACGTAATGATCGGTCTCGGCGTCGTAACGCATCGGATGAGTCAACCGGCCCTGCTGCTCCAGGTCGTAGTCGCTCCAGTTGCGCAACTCAGTCACACTATGCTTGGCGAAAAAGTCCGGGGTGCATCGAAGGCTCGTCAATTCCCACAGCGTCGCCTTGGCGCCGTTCTCGCAAAATTCAAACGTGTGGTAGTCGGCGGGTTTGGTCCAGGAGCACGAAACACACATGAAGCCCTTCGGCTTGTTCTGCCGCATCAGGGTTTCAATGGCGGCAGGAGTAGCCCACTCCTTTCCAAAGACCCGGGCAATTCCGTTGAGGGAACCCCAGCCGCCGGCGGGCCGGTCGTATTCTACAGTGGCACTTTTGTCTTCGCGGCCTACCTCGGTTTCGGTCATGACACACTCCCGCTCGCCGCCCACCACTCGCTCATTTGCAACGGCGTGGTTCCCAAAGGGTTCCAGCCTGCCCGAGGGCCACAAGACGATCTGCTACGTAAATCTCAGATAATATATGGATGCAGACGTACAGAGCGCGGTCGGGATTCAGCTGAAGGCAGCGCTCGCTGGCCATGTCTGGACGACCACACCTTTCACCTCAACGGAACGGCGAGAATGGGGAGCGATCCGGCCAATAGCCTCGTCGACGCCGATCGCCGGAGCTGGGATATTCCGAATCTCCGGATCTGCGACGGGTCGGCGGGCTTTTCGTCAATATCTGCATCTGCAAGGTTGCCGCATCGGCTCCCCTGCCCTACCTATGGAACATGAAATTCCTCGATGAAGCAAAAGTCTATGTCCGCTCCGGCGACGGCGGCAACGGCTGCGTGGCGTTTCGCCGCGAGAAGTATGTCGAGTTCGGCGGACCCTCCGGCGGCAATGGCGGCCGCGGCGGCGACGTCGTGATCGAGGCGGTCGACGGGCTGAACACGCTGATCGACTACCGCTATCAGCAGCATTTCAAGGCCCAGAAGGGCACCAACGGCATGGGCAAGGACCGTCACGGCGCCAATGGCAAGCCGATCCTGCTCAAGGTACCGGTGGGCACGCAGGTGTTCGACGAGGACCGCGAGACGCTGATCCACGACTTCACCACGCTCGGCGAGAAATTCACACTCGCCGAAGGCGGCAATGGCGGCTTCGGCAACGCGCATTTCAAGACCTCCACCAACCGCGCGCCGCGCAACGCCAATCCCGGCGAGGTCGGTGAGGAGCGCTGGATCTGGCTGCGGCTGAAACTGATCGCCGACGCCGGCCTGGTCGGCCTGCCCAATGCCGGCAAGTCGACGTTCCTCTCGAAAGTCAGCGCCGCGAAACCCAAGATCGCCGACTATCCGTTCACCACGCTGCATCCGCAGCTCGGCGTGGTGAATGCCGATGGCCGTGAATTCGTGCTGGCGGATATTCCGGGCCTGATCGAGGGCGCGCATGAGGGCGCGGGACTGGGCGACCGCTTCCTCGGCCATGTCGAGCGCTGCCGTGTCTTGCTGCATCTGGTGGATGCGACCTGCGAGCATGCCGGAAAAGCCTACAAGACAGTGCGGACCGAGCTGGAAGCCTATGAGGGGCAGCTCGCGGACAAGATCGAGATCGTCGCTTTGAACAAGATCGAAGCGGTGACGCCGGAAGAATTGAAAAAGCAGAGAGATCGCCTGAAGCGCGCTGCGAAGAAGACGCCGCTGCTGATGTCGGGCGTCACCGGCGAGGGCGTGCCGGAGGCGCTGCGCGCGCTGGTCGCGGTGATCGGCGAAGCCCCGGTGTCGAACAAGGCCAAAGGCGCCGCGCAGGCCGAGCCATGGGCGCCGCAAACGGGCTAGTATATGATAGATGCATTGCTTCGGAGCGTGCGGCTCAGTCTCACCTCTCCCGGAGGGAGAGGTCGGATCGCATCGAAAGATGCGATCCGGGTGAGGGGTTATGCCCTCACGATAAACCGTACCCCCTCACCCCGACCCTCTCCCCATGGGAGCTCACCACCGCTATTTTGACTATTCAATATTTCAATGCACTCTCCTTCAAAGTCTTCACCGATGACCCGCCCTTCCCTGAAAAAATTCCGCCGCATCGTGGTCAAGGTCGGCTCCTCGCTGCTGATCGATTCCGATGCCGGCGAAGTGCGGGCGGCGTGGCTCGCGGCGCTGGCGGCCGATCTGGCAAAGCTGCATGGCGAGGGCCGCGACGTCCTGATCGTCTCTTCGGGCTCGATCGCGCTCGGCCGCAGCCGTTTGAAACTGCCGCGCGGCGCGCTGAAGCTGGAGGAAAGCCAGGCTGCGGCGGCGGTCGGACAGATCGCGCTGGCGCGGATCTGGTCGGAGGTCCTGGGCCATCACGGCATCGGCGCCGGGCAGATTCTGGTGACCTTGCAGGACACCGAGGAGCGCCGCCGTTATCTCAACGCGCGCTCGACCATCGCCAAGCTGCTTGAATGGCGCGCGGTGCCGGTCATCAACGAGAACGACACGGTCGCCACCAACGAGATCCGCTACGGCGACAATGACCGCCTCGCCGCCCGCGTCGCCACCATGGCGAGCGCCGACCTGCTGATCCTGTTGTCCGACATCGACGGCCTCTACGACGCGCCGCCCGCTGCCAATCCCAACGCAAAGCTCGTTCCGGTGGTGGAGACCGTCACGGCCGAAATCGAGGCGATGGCGGGAGCAGCCGAATCCGAACTGTCGCGCGGCGGCATGTACACCAAGATCGAGGCGGCGAAGATCGCGACCACCGGCGGCACCCATATGCTGATCGCCTCGGGCAAGATCGAGCATCCGCTGCAAGCGATCGCCGACGGCGGCCGCTGCACCTGGTTCCTGACGCCCGCCAATCCCGTCACCGCGCGAAAACGCTGGATCGCGGGCTCGCTGGAGCCGAAGGGCACGCTGACCATCGATGCCGGCGCGGTCAGCGCGCTACGCGCCGGAAAAAGCCTGCTGCCGGCCGGCGTGATCCGGGTCGACGGCCAGTTTGCGCGCGGCGACGCGGTGGTGGTGCGCGGCCCCGACACCCATGAGATCGGCCGTGGGCTGGTCGCCTACGATGCCGAGGACGCCGAAAGGATCAGGGGCCGCTCCTCGCCGGACGTGATGGCGATCCTCGGCATCAGCGGCCGGGCGGAGATGATCCACCGCGACGATCTGGTGGTGGGGCCGAGCGGAGCCGTCTGAACATTGTGCCTTGGGTACGCCTGATCCAAGTCTCAAGGAAGTTGTTACTTTCGCTGCGCAGGCCTATCTTCCAGGCACGAGGTCGCGAAACATGGAGGCGTTGATGGGTATCGCCGTCCCAGAAAAGGTGTTCGCGGGACAAATGTCGGTTGCTGAGTTTCGTGCATTTCAGGACCGGCGCCCCGAGCATGAGCGTTGGGAACTCATATCGGGTGTTCCGATGATGATGACGCCACCGACGATCGCGCATAATCGGATCGCGAGCAATCTCGAACGACTTCTGAATGACGCCCTGCGGCGGTTTGATCCCTCCCGTGTGGCCACCCAACGTCTGGGAGTCGAGATTGGATCCTCGGCCTACAGACCCGAGCCCGACGTAGGCGTTATCGACGCAGACTACGATGCGGAGCAGCGGTTTTCCGACCGCGTGTATCTCCTCGCCGAAATCGTGTCCGCCACCGATGATGTTCCGATCCCCGGAACGGCCGGTCGCTGGATTGACGTGAAACGCGAAATCTATCTTTCGCACCAGCCCTGCGAAGTCGTGCTCATCGTCGAACAGGATCGCATCGAGGTCAGGGTCGATGTCAGGACAGCTACCGGCTGGCAGCCCGCGCACCTCGTCAGCCCGGCGGCCGAATTGTTGCTGCCGATGTTCGGGCTGAAGTGCGCGGTCGGCGAATTGTATGAGGGCACCCCGCTTCAGCCTCGTATCATTTCCCGGCCAAAACAGCTTTGACCCTCGACAGACGCGCGATGGGCACTTTGGCCGCGACTAGGCCAATGGCCGACCGGCCGCCGTGATGCCCCCAGCCATGCTGCCGCCGCACTTCGCAAATCCCCGATTTCCGTGCTAGGACATTGCCTTAACGAGGCTGGAACCGAGATGACTGCGCCGCTGAAAGCCATCGACGGAAGCGCCGACCTGCCGGCGCTGATGTCCGAACTCGCCACGCGCGCGCGCGCCGCCGCGCGGGCGCTGGCGCTGGCTTCACCCGAGCAGAAGAACAACGCGCTTGCCGCGATGGAGCGCGCGATCCGGGCACACGCGGCGCAAATACTCGCCGCTAATGCCGAGGATGTCGCGGAATCACGTGGCGCCGGCGCTAGCCCCGCCTTCATCGACCGCCTGACGCTGACGCAGGCGCGCATCGATGCGATGGCCGACGGCATCGCCATTGTGCGCGAAATCCCCGATCCGGTCGGCGTCGTCACCGAGAGCTGGCAGCGTCCGAACGGCATGGTGATCGAGCGGGTGCGGGTGCCGCTCGGCGTCGTCGCCGTGATCTTCGAAAGCCGCCCCAATGTCGCGGCCGATGCCGGCGTGTTGTGCCTGAAATCCGGCAACGCCGTGATCCTGCGCGGCGGCTCCGACAGTTTCAGATCCTGCCGCGCGATCCATGATTGCCTGACGCAGGGTCTGCGCGAGGCCGGTCTGCCGGAGGCCGCGATCACGCTGGTGCCGACGCGCGATCGCGCCGCGGTGGGATTGCTGCTGACCGGATTGAATGGCGGCATCGACGTGATCGTGCCGCGCGGCGGCAAGAGCCTGGTCGCGCGCGTCGAAGCGGAAGCGCGCGTCCCGGTGTTCGCGCATCTGGAAGGCGTCAACCACGTCTATGTCGATCACGCCGCCAATCTCGAAATGGCGAAGTCGATCGTGCTGAACGCCAAGATGCGCCGGCCCGGCGTCTGCGGCGCCGCCGAGACGCTGCTGGTCGACCGTGCGGGTGCTGAGACCGCGCTGAAGCCGCTGGTCGAGATGCTGATCGACGCCGGCTGCGAGGTGCGCGGCGACGCCGCAGTGCAACGCACCGACGTCAGGGTGAAGCCCGCTTCCGACGAAGACTGGGATACCGAATACGAGGACGCCATCATCGCCGCGAAAGTGGTCGACGGCGTCGACGAGGCGATCGCGCATATCCACAATCACGGCTCGCACCATACCGACGCGATCGTGACGGAGGACGAAGCCACGGCGCGCAAGTTCCTCGACGAGGTGGATTCGGCGATCGTGCTGCACAACGCCTCGACCCAGTTCGCCGACGGCGGCGAATTCGGCTTTGGCGCGGAGATCGGCATTGCCACCGGGAAATTCCACGCCCGCGGGCCCGTTGGCGCCGAGCAATTGACCAGCTTCAAATATCGCGTCCACGGCACCGGGCAGACGCGGCCTTGAAAACATCCTCGCGCCCGCGGTGGCCCCGTTGAATCGAGTACCAGTCGCGTCTCAAACTGTCGCGCAGGCCATCCCGCTCCACACTGCCGGCATGCGCATCGGCCTGCTCGGCGGCTCGTTCAATCCGCCGCACGATGCGCATCGCGCCATCAGCCTGTTCGCCATCAAGCGGCTGAAGCTCGACCGGGTGTGGTGGCTGGTGACACCCGGCAATCCGCTCAAGGAAAACGGCGCCCTGCACGCTCTCGATGAGCGCGCCGAGGCCGCGCGAGCGATGGCGCACGATCCGCGCATCGACGTCACCTGTCTCGAATCCGTCATCGGAACCCGCTACACTGTCGAGACCATCATTTATCTGCGCCGCCGTGTTGCCGGGCTGCGCCTGGTGTGGATCATGGGCGCTGACAACCTCGCGCAATTTCATCGCTGGCAAGACTGGCAGCGCATTGCATCCGAAGTCCCGATCGCCGTGATTGACCGCCCGCCGCAAAGTTTTCGCGCGCTTGCCGCGCCCGCGGCGCAGGCGCTGTCGCGCTATCGCCTGCCCGAGAATGAGGCAGGCACGCTGGCCGACCGCCGCGCGCCGGCCTGGGTCTTTCTCACCGGCATGAAGCTCGATCTGTCATCGACCGGCTTGCGGAACCCCGACGGCAGCTGGAGGATAATGTGACGGCACGGCGTCACTGGAATATTGAAACCGTTAACCCCACATGCATAGTATAGCCAGCGGGCTCGAAAGATTCGGCGCCCGCGATACAGTGAAAGGAATGGTCCCTGGCCACATCTGTATTGTCCAAGTCTGTTTTACCCAAGGCTCCCAAGTCCACGCGTAAAACATCGACACAAGCTGCGGCCTTGAAGGCGCAACCCGACGCCGACAAGACGCTGAATATGATCCTCTCCCGCCTCGACGATATGAAGGCGGAAGAAACGGTCACCATCGACCTTCGCGGCAAATCTGCATTCTCCGACTACATGATCGTCACTACGGGCCGGGCCAACCGGCACGTCGGCGCGATCGCGGAAAATGTCGCCAAAGGCCTGAAGGAAACCGGCATCAAGAGCATCCACATCGAGGGCTTGCCCAATTGCGACTGGGTGTTGATCGATTCCGGCGACGTGATCGTGCACGTGTTCAGACCCGAGGTGCGCGAGTTCTACAATCTCGAGCGATTGTGGACTCAAGGCCCGGTGGCGGCGAAGGCGATCTAGCTATTCGAGCCGATGCGAATCGGCTGGTGCGCATGATAAGCATGCGCTGATGCACCTCGTCGTCATTGCCATTGGCCGCCTGAAACAGGGCCCTGAGCGGGAACTGAGCGAACGTTACCGCGAGCGATTCGAGGATATCGGCCGCAAACTCGGCTTTCGCGGACTCGAAATCCGTGAAATTCCCGAAAGCCGCGCGCGTGACGCCGCGACCCGGATCGCCGAGGAGGCCACGGCGATTTCCGCCGCCATCTTCGAAAAGTCCGTGCTGGTGGCACTCGACGAGCGCGGCGACAATGTCGACAGCACGAGCTTTGCCCGGCATTTGGGCCGCTGGCGCGATGAAGCGGTCGCCAACACAATTTTCACAATCGGCGGCGCGGACGGACTTTCGCCCGAATTGTGGCGCAAGGCCAAGCTCAGACTGGCATTCGGCTCCGCGACCTGGCCGCACCAAATGGTCCGCGTCATGCTTCTGGAACAGATTTACCGGGCCGCGACCATCCTGGCCGGCCATCCCTATCACCGCGCCTGAGCGCAAGCGCACGCCTCGAGAGAGCGCCGACCAACATCGACGCAGCCAACGCAGACTAGTCGTTCGTACCCTGACACCATCAGCCGTGGCCGATCGGTCCGCGTCGCGCTGTTGTCGGCCGGTCTTGCGGGAATCGCATTGTCCACATCCGCGGCTGCCCAGGTCGCCGGGACGACGCCGCAGATCTCGGCCGCTTCGCCCGACGCCATCAAGCAGCGCGAGCAGGAACTCGAGGCCACCCGCGCCCAGCAGAAGACCGCGGCGGAGGCGCAAGCGAAACTACAGGCCGAGATCGCGGCGATCGGCCAGGACCGCAGCAAGCTCAATGCGCAACTGATCGACATCGCAGCAGGGGTGCGCAGCGTCGAGACCCGGATCGCGGACGCCGAGGCGCGGCTGCAGCCGCTCGATGCCCGCGAGCAGGAGATCCGCGGCTCGCTCGATTCGCGCCGCACCGAGATCGTCGAGGTGCTGGCGGCGCTGCAGCGGGCCGGACGGCGCACGCCGCCGGCCCTGCTGGTGCGGCCAGAAGACGCGCTGCAATCGCTGCGCACCGCGATCCTGCTCGGCGCGGTGGTGCCCGAATTGCGGGCGCGGGCGCAAAAACTGACCGGCGACCTCACCGAACTGGTGAATGTGCGCAAGTCCATCGCCGGCGAGCGCGACCGGCTCGCGACCGATCGCGACAAGCTCAGGGACGACCAGACCCGTCTGGCGGCCCTGGTCGACGAGCGGCAACGCCAGCAGAGTTCGATCGAAAAGGACATGGCGGCGGAGGGCGCCCGCGCCATCGCCCTGTCGAAGCAGGTCGACAGCTTGCAGGGCTTGATCGCCAAGATGGAGCTGGATCTGAACAGCGCGGCAAAGGCGGCCGCAACCGCCAGCCTGCAGGGGGCGCCTTCGACCGTCAACGGCAAGCCCAATCTGGGGGCGCTGAAGGATCCGGCCCGGCTCAGCCCGGCTATTGCCTTTGCCTCCGCCAAGGGTTTATTCGCGTTGCCGGTTAACGGGGTCAAGATTTGCGATTTTGGCGGTTCCGACGGCGCAGGTGGCGTCGAAAAGGGCATTTCTTTGGCAACCAGGCCCGGAGCACAGGTCACAACACCGTGTGATGGCTGGGTTGTTTACGCCGGTCCGTTTCGCAGCTACGGACAACTCTTGATCCTCAATGCCGGGGGCGGGTATCATGTGTTGATCGCCGGGATGGAGCGCATTTCGGTCAACATCGGCCAGTTTGTACTTACGGGGGAGCCGGTCGCGGTCATGGGGACCACGTCCCGGGTCGCATCCATCCTCGCGACCAACGCGAGCCAACCGGTGCTTTACGTCGAGTTCCGTAAGGACGGCACTCCAATCGATTCAGGCCCATGGTGGGCCGCAAATGAAGGCGAAAAGGTTCGCGGATGATGCGCAAGACTTCTTTGGTTCTCCTCAGTGCCGCCACCGGCGCTGCATTGACGTTGTTCGTGACCCAGCCGCGCGCCGTGTTTATGGGATCGAGTGCCCGGGCGGCGACGTCGGACACCTATCGCCAGCTCAATCTGTTCGGCGACGTGTTCGAGCGGGTCCGCAGCGACTATGTCGAGAAGCCCGATGACAGCAAGCTCGTCGAAAGCGCGATCTCCGGCATGCTGTCCGGCCTCGATCCGCATTCGAGCTACATGGATGCCAAGAGTTTCCGCGACATGCAGGTGCAGACCCGCGGCGAATTCGGCGGTCTCGGCATCGAAGTCACGATGGAAGACGGCCTGATCAAGGTGGTCTCGCCGATCGACGACACGCCGGCGTCCAAGGCCGGCATCATGGCCAACGACATCATCACCAATCTGGACGACGAGGCGGTGCAGGGCCTCACGCTGAACCAGGCGGTCGAGAAGATGCGCGGGCCCGTCAACACCAAGATCAGGCTGAAGATCATCCGCAAGGGCAACGACAATCCGATCGACGTCACGCTGGTGCGCGACAACATACGCGTCCGCTCGGTGCGTGCCCATGTCGAGGCCGACGATATCGGTTATATCCGCATCACCACCTTCAACGAGCAGACCACCGAGGGCCTGAAAAAGGAAATCGCCAACCTGCAGAACCAGATCGGCGACAAGTTGAAGGGTTATGTCATCGACCTGCGCAACAATCCCGGCGGCTTGCTCGAAGAAGCGGTGACGGTATCCGACGCCTTCCTCGAGCGCGGCGAGATCGTTTCCACCCGCGGCCGCAACGCCGACGAAACCCAGCGCCGCACGGCTCATCCCGGCGACCTGACCAAGGGCAAGCCGGTGATCGTCCTGATCAATGGCGGCTCGGCGTCGGCCTCCGAAATCGTCGCTGGCGCGCTGCAGGACCACAAGCGCGCGACGCTGGTCGGCACCCGCTCATTCGGCAAGGGCTCGGTGCAGACCATCATCCCGCTCGGCAGCGGCAACGGCGCGCTGCGGCTGACCACGGCGCGCTACTTCACCCCGTCGGGCAAATCGATCCAGGCCAAGGGCATCGTTCCCGATATCGAGGTACTGCAGGACGTGCCGGAAGAACTGAAGGCGCGGGTCGACACCAAGGGCGAAGCCTCGCTGCGCGGCCATCTGAAGAACGATGGCGACGAGAAGACAGGGTCGCAATCCTACGTGCCGCTGGACGCCAAGGACGACAAGGCGCTGAAGATGGCCGACGATCTCCTGCACGGGATCAAGGCCAATCCGGTGACGCCGACCACCGCCGACAAGACCACGACCGACGGTCCGGCCAACAAGGCCGCGAACTGAGATAGCCCGCGGCAACCTGCTTTGCGCAAAGGGCGGCCTCCGGGCCGCCCTTTTTGCCGGGGGGCCCGACCGACCGCCACGCAGTCCGCTTTTTGCGGGAACTCCGGTGGTCGCGCATCTGCCGCCGCCTTGCCCCGCCGTGGTATCGTCGGCCCGGCTGATTCGGGAAAGGTCCATGGCAGAAGCGACCGACGATCTGAGCACGCCGCTCGGACAGAAGAGGTTGCGTCGGAAGCGCCGGTTTCGGTTGCCGTTTACGGTAACCCAGGCGCTTGCCGTGCTGCTTGGCCTGTTTCTGGTGACCTTTGCGGGCTTTGCCATCTTCCACGACAATCCGCTGGGCGGCGAGCCGATGGTCCGCATCGCGATACCTGCCTCGACGCCCGCGGGAGAAAAAATGGCGGCGGCGCCTTCAGCCGCCTCCGAGGTCGACGCCAGACCCGCGGCCAAGCCGCCCGCCGGCGAGCAAAAGACCATTACCATCATCGACGGCTCCAGCGGCGCGCGCCACGACGTGGTGATTTCCGGCGATGCGCCAGACAAGGCCACGGCCGAGCCAGCACCCGCCATGATGGCGGGTATCGATCCGCGGCTGCTGGAAAAGTCGCGCTACGGCATGATCCCGGTGGTGGCGGACGGCCTGAAACCGTTCACCGTCTATGCCGCCGAAGCCGACCGCGCCAAGGCGGCCAGGATGCCGGCGGTTGCCATCGTGATCGGCGGCCTCGGCGTCGGCGCCGCCAAGACCACCGACGCCATCATGAAACTGCCCGCCGCGGTGACGCTGGCGTTCACGCCCTATGGCTCCGATCCCGGCAAGCTCGCCGAGCGGGCCCGCGCCCAGCGCCACGAAATCCTGCTGCAGGTGCCGATGGAGCCGTATGACTACCCCGACAACGATCCGGGGCCGCAAACCCTGTTGACCACGCTCGCGCCCGAGCAGAATCTCGACCGGCTGTACTGGCATCTCAGCCGTTTCCAGGGCTATGCCGGGATCGCCAACTTCATGGGGGCGCGTTTTGTCGCAGCCGACGCCGTGATGCAGCCGATCATGCGCGAGGCGGCCAAGCGCGGGCTCGGCTATTTCGACGACGGGTCGGCGCCGCGCAGCGCCGCGGCCGCGCTGGCGGGCAGCCAGGCGATGCCGTTCGCCCGGGCCGATGTGTCGATCGACGCGGTGCCGACGGCGGCCGAGATCGATCGGGAGCTCGGCAAGCTCGAAAGCCTGGCCAAAGAGCGCGGTATCGCGGTCGGCGTCGCCTCCGCGCTGCCGATTTCGATCGAGCGCATCGGGGTCTGGATCAAGACTCTCGATAGCCACGGCATCATGCTTGTGCCATTGACAACAGCGATGCTGAAATCAAAATCGAGCTAGGGATCGCAGCCGGCGCGACTTGCGGATCAGGCCGGCCGATCGACCATGCGACTTCAAATGAGGCTCTGACGGAATGGCGCGCTACGAAGACCTGCCCTATCGAACATGCGTCGGCATGATGCTGATCAACCGCGCGGGGCTCGTCTTCATCGGTCGCCGCGCCGGGGGCATCGAGCATGTCGACGAGTCCCATGTCTGGCAGATGCCGCAAGGCGGCGTCGATCCCGGCGAGGATACCTGGGAGGCCGCCAAGCGCGAGCTCTATGAGGAGACCAGCGTCCGCTCGGTCGAGAAACTGGGCGAGGTCACCGACTGGCTGATCTACGATATCCCGCGCACCGTGGCGGGGCGAACCTGGAAGGGCCGTTACCGCGGCCAGCGGCAGAAATGGTATGCGGTTCGTTTCACCGGCAAGGATTCCGAAATCAATGTCGCGAGCCCCGGCGGCGGCCACAAGGCGGAGTTCGTCAGCTGGCGCTGGGAGCCGATGAAGAACCTGCCCGAGCTGATCGTCCCGTTCAAGCGGCCGGTCTATGAGCGCGTGGTGAAGGAATTTTCAAGGCTCGCGGGCGGTTGAGGGGTGGCCCCGGAATGACAGCGTGGAGTTCATGCCGGACACAAAGCCCTATCGCCCCAATGTCGGTATAGCGCTGTTCAACGCGTCCGGCCTTGTCCTGATCGGCCGGCGCTTCCGCGACGACGGGCCGGAAATCATCCTGCCGGGTCTGGAGTGGCAGATGCCGCAGGGCGGCATCGACGCACACGAAGATCCGGGCGAGGCGGTGATGCGCGAACTCTGGGAGGAGACCGGCGTGATGAGCGCCGAGCATCTCGGCGAGACCGACTGGCTGACTTACGAGTTTCCGCCCTATGGCGGGCCGTCGTCGCATCGGCTGGCAAAATTCCGCGGCCAGCGCCAGAAATGGTTCGCGCTGCGCTTCACCGGCGCCGATGATGAAATCGATCCGCTGACGCCGCGCAACGGCCAGCCGGCGGAATTCGATCAATGGCGCTGGGAACGGCTCGACCGCGTCGCCGATCTGGTGGTGCCATTCCGGCGCGAGGTCTATCGCACGGTGGCGCAGCGCTTTGCGCGGTTTGCAACTCCCTCGACGGCGTCATCCTGAGGCGCGAGTCTCTTCAGCGAGCCTCGAAGGATGACAGCGGACGGTGCCTGTTGCCATCCTTCGAGGCGTGCAAGAGCACGCACCTCAGGATGACGGGACAGCTTGGGTGACATGCTTCGTAGTAAGTTAATGCAGCGCCGTGGCGTTGAGCTGGTGCTGGATGCTCTTGAAATGATCGAGCCGCTCGATGGCGCGGTCGAGTTCGGAGCCTTCCTTTTCCTTGAGCTTTTCTTCCATGTCGGAAATCTTGTCGGCGAACTTCACCCGGTCCAGTTCCTCGAGCGAGGTGGCGACATCAGCCAGCACCGTCAGGCCCTTTTCCGACACCTCGGCAAGCCCGCCGAGCACGATGATCTTCTCGTGCGTGCTGCCCGTCGTCACGGTGAGGATGCCCGGCCGGATCGTGGCCACCACAGGCGCGTGTCCGGCGAGCACGCCGAAATCGCCCTCGACGCCGGGAACGTCGACCTGATCGACCTCGCCGGAGAAGGCGAGCTTTTCGGGCGAGACGAGATCGAAGTGGAAGGTGGATGGCATGTCGGGCCTATCGATTTGAACCGGTCAGTGGTGAATGGCGAATGGCGAGTAGTAAGGGCACTCGGCCGATCTTCCTATTCGCCATTCCCCCCTATTCGCTATTCGCCCTCTTACGCCGCTTCCGCGGCCAGCTTCTTGCCCTTTTCGACGGCCTCTTCGATGGTGCCGACCATGTAGAAGGCCTGCTCCGGCAGGTTGTCGTACTTGCCTTCGCACAGCCCGCGGAAACCCTTGATGGTGTCGGCGAGGTCGACGAACTTGCCGGGCGAGCCGGTGAAGACTTCGGCGACGAAGAACGGCTGCGACAGGAAGCGCTCGATCTTGCGCGCGCGCGCCACCGTGATCTTGTCCTCTTCGTTCAGTTCGTCCATGCCGAGAATCGCGATGATGTCCTGCAGCGACTTGTACTTCTGCAGGATCTGCTGGACCATGCGCGCGGTCTGGTAATGCTCCTCGCCGACGATCAGCGGCGACAGCATGCGCGAGGTCGAATCCAGCGGGTTGACCGCGGGATAGATACCCTTCTCCGAGATCGCGCGATCGAGGTTGGTGGTGGCATCGAGATGGGCGAACGTCGTCGCCGGCGCCGGATCGGTGTAGTCGTCGGCGGGCACGTAGATCGCCTGGATCGAGGTGATCGAACCCTTGGTGGTGGTGGTGATGCGCTCCTGCATCGCGCCCATGTCGGTGGCAAGCGTCGGCTGATAGCCCACCGCCGAGGGGATGCGGCCCAATAGCGCCGACACTTCGGAGCCGGCCTGCGTGAAGCGGAAGATGTTGTCGACGAAGAACAGCACGTCCTGGCCCTGGTCGCGGAAATGCTCGGCGACGGTGAGCCCTGTGAGGCCGACGCGGGCGCGGGCGCCCGGCGGCTCGTTCATCTGGCCATACACCAGCGCGCATTTGGAGCCTTCGCCGCCGCCCTTCTTGTTGACGCCGGATTCGATGAACTCGTGATAGAGGTCGTTGCCCTCGCGGGTCCGCTCGCCGACGCCGGCGAACACCGAGTAGCCGCCATGCGCCTTGGCGACATTGTTGATCAGTTCCTGGATCAGCACCGTCTTGCCGACCCCGGCGCCGCCGAACAGGCCGATCTTGCCGCCCTTGGCGTAGGGCGCCAGCAGGTCGACGACCTTGATGCCGGTGACGAGGATTTCCGATTCGGTGGACTGATCGGTATAGGCCGGCGCCGGCTGGTGGATGGCGCGGTTGCCTTCCGACGGGATCGGGCCGGCTTCATCGACCGGCTCGCCGATCACGTTCATGATGCGGCCGAGCGTGCCGACGCCGACCGGCACCATGATCGGGTTGCCGGTGTCGCCGACCTCCTGACCGCGGACCAGGCCTTCGGCGGTATCCATCGCGATGGTGCGCACCGTGGATTCGCCGAGATGCTGGGCGACCTCGAGCACCAGGCGGTTGCCGCCGTTCTGGGTCTCGAGCGCGTTCAGAATCGCCGGCAGATGGCCTTCGAACTGCACGTCGACGACGGCGCCGATGACTTGCGTGATGCGTCCGGTCTGGTTGGCGGGTGTAGCCATGAAACTCTCTCCTTGAAGTCCGAAACCTTAAACGACGGTCAGCTTGACCGGAATATTGCCCTTGGTTGCCTTCGAGTACGGGCAAACCGTGTGGGCTTCCTCGACCAATTGCTGCAGCTTTTCCTTGTCGGCGCCGGGTATCGACACCTTGAGTTCGACGGCAAGGCCGAAGCCGCCGTCCTTCTGATCCAGCGTGACTTCGCACGTCACCCGCGCCGCCTGACCGTCGAGGCCGTATTTCTTCGCAATCAGCATGATCGCCTGGCCGTAGCAGGACGAATAACCGAGCGCGAACAGCTGCTCGGGATTATGTCCGTCGCCGGCGCCGCCGATTTCCTTCGGTGCGGCCATCGCGAGCGCAAGCGCGCCATTGTCCAGCATGGCGCGACCGTTGCGGCCGCCCTTGGTGGTCGCGGATGTCACATAAGCCATGGATCGCTCCTTGTTGACATGCCGCTCACAGCGCCTCGGCGCCGGAGATGATCTCGATCAGCTCCTTGGTGATCATGGCCTGACGGGTTCGGTTGTAGATCAGGGTCTGCTTGCGGATCATGTCGCCGGCGTTGCGGGTGGCGTTGTCCATCGCGCTCATCTGCGCGCCATAGAACGAGGCATTGTTTTCCAGCAGCGCGCGAAAAATCTGCACCGCGAGATTGCGTGGCAAGAGCGAGGTCAGGATCTCGTCTTCCTCGGGCTCGTATTCATAGGATGTTGCCGGGCCAGCGTTGGCGGGCTTCTCTTCCACCACCAGCGGAACGATCTGCTGCGCGGTGGGAACTTGCGAGATCACCGATTTGAAGCGCGAATAGAACAGCGTGCAGACATCGAACTCGCCGGCCTCGAAGCGGGCGATGACCTTTTTGGCGATGTCCTCGGCATTGACGAAACCGAGCTGGCGCACCGAACGCAGTTCGACGGTTTCCACGATCTGCTTCTCGAAGGTGCGGCGCAGCTGCTCGAAACCCTTGCGGCCGACGCAGAAGAATTTCACTTCCTTGCCCTGGTTCATCAGCGCCAACGCGCGCTCGCGGGCAAGCCGCACGATCGACGAGTTGAAGGCGCCGCACAGGCCGCGTTCGCCGGTGCAGACCAGAAGCAGATGCACCTGGTCCTTGCCGGTGCCGGCGAGCAAGACCGGCGCGCTGGGCGAACTCGCGGCTGCGGTTGCGATATTCGAGATCACCGCGTCCATTTTTTCCGCATAGGGCCGCGCGGCCTCGGCGGCGGTCTGCGCGCGGCGCAGCTTCGAAGCCGCCACCATCTGCATCGCCTTGGTGATCTTCTGCGTCGCCTTGGTGGAGGCGATGCGGACCCGCATGTCTTTAAGTGAAGCCATCTCTCAGTTCACCCTCGCGACCTGCTCTTCAACCGGTCGCCAACCCCTCGTTCGTCATGCCCGGCCTTGGGCCGGGCATCCATGTCTTGCTTTCACCCACGCTTGAGGACGTGGATGCACAGGAACTCGTTTCACGAGTTCCGTCCTTCTATTCGTTTTGCGCAAGTCGGGTAAACCCGACCGGCGCTCACAAGCCCGGCCATGACGTGGTGTTGTCGTTACGCAAACGTCTTGGCGAATTCCTCGACCGCCGCCTTCAGCTTGGCGGCGGTATCGTCACCGAGGTCGCGGCTGTCGCGAATGGTGTTGAGGATGTCGACATGCTTGCCGCGCAGCGCAGACAGCAGGCCGTCCTCGAAGGCACGTACCTTGTTGAGCGGAAGCGGGTCGAGATAGCCGTTGGTGCCGGCCCAGATCACGCAGACCTGCTCTTCCATCTTCAGCGGCGCGAATTGCGGCTGCTTCAACAGCTCGGTCAGGCGCGATCCACGATTCAGCAGCCGCTGGGTCGAGGCGTCGAGGTCGCTTCCGAACTGCGCGAACGCCGCCATCTCGCGATACTGCGCGAGTTCGCCCTTGATCTTGCCGGCGACCTTTTTCATCGCTTTGGTCTGCGCCGACGATCCGACGCGCGACACCGAAAGGCCGACGTTCAACGCCGGGCGAATACCCTGGAAGAACAGGTCGCTCTCGAGGTAGATCTGGCCGTCGGTAATCGAGATCACGTTGGTCGGGATGTAGGCCGAGACGTCGTTGGCCTGGGTTTCGATCACCGGCAGCGCGGTCAGCGAGCCCGAACCCTCGCTGTCGTTGAGCTTGGCGGCGCGTTCGAGCAGGCGCGAATGCAGATAAAACACGTCGCCGGGATAGGCTTCGCGGCCCGGCGGGCGGCGCAGCAACAGCGACATCTGGCGATAGGCGACGGCCTGCTTCGACAGATCGTCATAGATGATAACCGCGTGCATGCCGTTGTCGCGGAAATATTCGCCCATGGTGCAGCCGGTGAAGGGGGCGATGTACTGCATCGGCGCCGGATCGGAGGCGGTGGCCGCGACGATGATCGAATATTCCAGCGCGCCCTGCTCTTCCAGCACCTTGACGAACTGGGCGACGGTCGAGCGCTTCTGGCCGATCGCAACATAGATGCAATACAGCTTGATCTTCTCGTCGGTCTGGGCGTTGAGCGGCTTCTGGTTCAAAATGGTGTCGAGCGCGATCGCGGTCTTGCCGGTCTGGCGGTCGCCGATGATCAATTCGCGCTGGCCGCGGCCGATCGGGATCAGCGCGTCGATCGCCTTCAATCCGGTCGCCATCGGCTCGTTGACCGATTTGCGCGGAATGATGCCGGGCGCCTTGACGTCGACGCGCATGCGCTCGGTCGCAGGAATTGGCCCCTTGCCGTCGATCGGATTGCCGAGCGCGTCGACGACGCGGCCGAGCAGGCCCTTGCCGACCGGGGTGTCGACGATGGCGCCGGTGCGCTTGACGGTCTGGCCTTCCTTGATCTCGCGGTCGGCGCCGAAGATCACGATGCCGACATTGTCGGTCTCGAGGTTGAGCGCCATGCCGCGGGTGCCGTTTTCGAATTCGACCATCTCGCCGGACTGGACGTTGTCGAGCCCGTAGACGCGGGCGATGCCGTCGCCGACGGACAGCACCTGTCCGACTTCGGAAACCTCGGCCTCTTGGCCGAAATTCTTGATCTGGTCCTTCAGGATCGCGGAAATTTCCGCGGCGCGGATGTCCATCAGCCTGCCTCTTTCATCGCGTGCTTGATCGAATTGAGTTTGGTGCGAAGCGAACTATCGACCATGCGGCTGCCCAGCTTGACGATGAGGCCGCCGATGAGCGAGGGATCGACTTTCACGTTGAGTGCAACGTCCTTGCCCGACACCGACTTCAGCGCGGTCTTCAGGGCGTCGAGATTCCTGTCGCTGAGAGTTTCGGCCACGGTGACGTCGGCGGTCGCCTCGCCCCTGAATTTCGCCACCAGCGCGCGGAAGGCGCGGATCACGTCCGAGACAGCAAACAGCCGGCGGTTGGCGGTCAGAACTTTCAGGAAATTCGCGGCGATGCCGGAAATGCCGGCCTTCTCGAGCACGGCAGCCAGCGCCTTTGACTGCGTTTCCGCCGAAAACACCGGGCTGCGCACCAGCCGCTTCAAATCGGCGCTTTCGCCCAGCATGGCATCGAACCTGTCGAGGTCGGCCTTGACCGGGTCGATGGATTTTTCATCGCGCGCCAGTTCGAACAAGGCCGTTGCATAACGACCGGACACTCCCGAAACCGACGGATCTTCTGCAGCCACAAGCGCGCTCTTTTTAGCTGTCAAACTCGCAAGGAAAAGACCGTCGCCACGAGCGGCGGCTAGCGATCCAAGCCCTTGGAATTCAAGCGGGACTTCGATTTTCGACCGATACGAGGGGTATCGGGATCGTTAAAATCGCGGCTTTGCTAACATAGCAGGAGCGCAGGTGCAACATGACGACATGCGCTTCGCGCCGCCTTGTCGCATGTCGTTTGGCGGTGACCGCGGGTCACCATTTTCAAGCACGTCCGGCACCGAGGAAATCTCGACCGGCCCCGAATAATCCGCCGCCAATTCCGTCACGCCGGACGGCATTCGTTCCGCCTGCGGATGCATGGCGCGCATGAGGCGGCGGACCGGAACGGCGCGAGCCCCTGAGTCATTCCGTGAGCGCATTACTTGCTGAAACCTCGCCTGCTCAGGCGACGACTGCAAACATGAATATAGCCAAGTAATGAATAGTAAATAAATCGTAAATCTATAAGATTACGGAATATCTATCGATTAATTTCATTCAGTCACAAGATATTTCAGCGGGAGATAAAATCAAATACTGCCCCGTTTATGCCTCATTAGGTTACCAAACGGCGGTCACTCAACTTGGGACGGGGGTTCCACTTGCCACATATGTGGCAATACTATCTTGAGGGACTGATATGCTGACATTCAAAAAGCCCACGCTGGGAAATTCAACCCAGTCGCGCACGGCGCTAGCTCTTGTCGCCGCAACTCTCCTGGTCGGTAGCGCCACCGAAGCCTCGGCCAAATCCCACCGCTACCACCATCACGGCTATCGCCATCACCACCACGCCAGCGATTCTCCCAGAGCCTCTTCCGATTGGCGCAATGCCAATGCCGCGATCGCTCCATCGTCCGGCACCGGGCGGAGTTTCTCGGGGATGGCGTCCTACTACGGCAACGAATCCGGCAGCAAGACCGCCTCGGGCCAGCGCTTCAACCAGAGCGCCATGACCTGCGCTCACCGCTCGCTGCCGTTCGGCACCAAGCTGCGGGTCACCCATGGCGACCGCAGCGTGATCGTGACCGTCAATGACCGCGGCCCGTTCGTCCGCGGCCGCGTGCTCGACCTCTCCACCGGCGCTGCCCGCGCGATCGGGCTCACCAGCGCCGGGGTCGGCCGGGTGACCGCCGAGGTCATCGGCTAACGGCGTTTCCAACGCCTCTTCCGACCAGCAAAGTTCGGTAAGCGTTGCGTGGCGTAACGGCCGCAGCAATTTCTGCACGCCGAAGAAAAGCCTGTCGTCGCAAATGACGGCAGGCTTTTTGCGAATTGTCATTCCGGGGCGATGCGCGAGCATCGAACTACGATGTGCAATTGCACATCTGAGAATCTCGAGATTCCGGGTTCGCGCTATCGCGCGCCCCGGAATGACGAGCCCATCACAAAAAACTCTGCGGATCGACGTCGACTTCGAGCTTGAGATTGCCCTTGGTCTTCGGCCCCGCGGCCAGCCATTCGCGCAGATATTCCGACAGGTCGACCGCGCGCGCCGATTTGATCAACAGCCGGAAGCGATACCGCCCCTTGATCACCGCGAGCGGGGCTTCGGCCGGCCCCAGCACCTGGATGCGCGGATCGATCGGCGCGATCGCGGCCAGCTTGCGCGCAAAACCCTCCGCGGTCGGCCGGTCGCCAGCCGAAATGATCAGACTCGCGAGCCGGCCGAACGGCGGATAGAGCGCGCGTTCGCGCCCCTCGATTTCGCTGGCATAAAACGCCTCGCGGTCGCACGCCAACAGGGCTTTCATCACGGGATGTTCGGGCTGATGGGTCTGCAGATAGCCGACGCCGCGGCCCTGGTCGCGCCCGGCGCGGCCGATCACCTGGTTGAGCAATTGCCAGGTGCGCTCGGCGGCGCGCGGATCGCCGTTGCTGAGGCCCAGATCGGCATCGACCACGCCGACCAGGTTGAGCCGCGGGAAATTGTGGCCCTTGGCCACCAGTTGCGTGCCGATGATGATGTCGACGCGGCCTTCCGCGATCTCGTTCAGCTCGCTACGCATGGTCTCGATCGAGGTGATGAGGTCGCTTGACAGCACCATGGTGCGCGCCTCCGGAAACAGCGCGGCGGCTTCTTCCTGCAACCGCTCGACGCCGGGGCCGACCGCGACCAGCGATTGCTCGGCCTGGCAGTGCGGACAGACATTCGGGCGCGGCATCGAGAAGCCGCAATGATGGCAGACCAGCCGCTGGCGGAATTGATGATCGACCAGCCAGGCGTCGCAGATGGTGCAGGCAAATCGATGACCGCAGGCGCGGCACAGCGTCAGCGGCGCGTAGCCGCGGCGGTTGAGGAACAACAGCGCCTGCTCGCGCCGCTCGATCGCGATTTTTACCTCCTCGGCAAGCCGCGGCGAGATGAAGCGGCCGCGCGCGGGCGGCTCGCGGCGCAGGTCGATCGCCTCGATATGCGGCATGTGCTGGCCGCCGAATCGCGACGGCAGCACGATGCGCTGATAGCGGCCCTTGCGGGCGTTGACTTCGGTCTCGACCGAGGGCGTGGCGGAGGCCAGCACGATCGGGATTTTGGCGATGTGCGCGCGCACCACCGCCATGTCGCGGGCGTGGTAATGCGCGCCCTCGTCCTGCTTGTAGGCCTGGTCGTGCTCCTCATCGACCACGATCAAGCCTAGATTGGCATAGGGCAGAAACAGCGCCGAGCGCGCGCCGACCACGACCGGCGCTTCGCCGGCCGCGATCGCGGCCCAGTTGCGTTGCCGGGTGCGTGGGGTCAGTTCCGAATGCCACTCCATTGGCCGCACGCCGAAGCGGCGCGCAAAACGGTCGAGGAACTGGCCGGTCAGCGCGATCTCCGGCATCAGGATCAGCGACTGCCGGCCGCGGCGGATCACCTCCGCAATGGCTTCGAAATAGACCTCGGTCTTGCCCGAGCCGGTGACGCCGTCCAGAAGCGCGACGTGAAAGCTGCCGTTCGCGGCCAACGCCCGCATCGCGTCGACCGCGGTGCGCTGCTGGCGGGAAAAATCCGGCATGGCGAATATGGGATCGGGCGCCGGCGGCGCCGCAGCGCGCGGCATGGCTTCTGTCGCCAGCGTGCCCTCATCGACCAGGCCGTCGATCACGCCAACGCTGACGCCGGCCTCTCTCGCCACATCGGATTTGCCGTGCAGCAGGCCGTCCGACAGCGCATCGATCAGCCGTCGCCGTGCCGGCGTCAGGCGCTTCGGCGGCTCGCCTGCCAGCCGCACGCCCAGCCGCACCCGCTCGGGGCCGAGATGTTCGCCCATCCGCAAGGTCATGCGCAGCACCATGCCGCGCGGCGACAGCGTGTAACCGGCGACCCAATCGACCAGCGCGCGCAGTTCCTGTTTCAGCGGCGGCACGTCGAGCTTTTCGCCGACGTCCTTGAGGCGATTGTGCAGCCGCGGATCGGGATTGGCGTTTTCCGCCCACACCACCGCGACCACCTCGCGCGGCCCCAGCGGCACGCAGACGACGTCGCCGGGCGCAAGCTCCATGCCGCGCGGCACGCGATAGGAATAATTCCGGTCGAGCGCGACCGGCACCAGCACATCGACGATTCGCGTCGATGATGCGGTAGGGGTGGTGTCGCGCGCAAAAAGGTCCATCGGAGAATCAGGTTCGAAGGCCGGAGAGATGGGCTAACTTAGGACCGCCGGGCGGCCGGGGCCAGTGTCCGGCCGCCGCCCCAAGGGCGATTAGCGAAGGTTAAACGAAACCGGTGCGATATACTCGCCAGGAATCACCGCGTGCCCCGGACCGCCATGGCCAAGCCAGCCTCCGCCGTTCAGCCGATCGAACTCGACTGCGCCGATGAGACCGTCGCGCTGCAGATGACACGTTGGCTGTCGCATCTGCGCAGCGAGCGGCGGCTGTCGCCCAAGACGGGTGAGGCCTATGCCCGCGACCTCCGCCAGTTCCTGGAATTTCTCTGCGAGCATTGGAGCGCGCCGGTGACGCTGCCGCGTTTCGCCGCGCTGGAGGCTACCGACGTCAGGGCCTTCATGGCGATGCGCCGCGCCGACGACATCGGCGGCCGCTCGCTGATGCGCGCGCTCGCGGGCTTGCGCTCGTTCGGCCGCTTCCTCGAACGCGAAGGCAAGGGCAAGGTCGGGGCATTGTCCGCGATCCGGGCGCCGAAGGTCGGCAAGAGCCTGCCGAAACCGGTTCCTATAGCGGCGGCCAAACGCTTTGCCGATGCCGACGAACGCGCCGGCGAGACCCGCGATCCCTGGATCTGGGCGCGCGACGCCGCCGTCATGGCGCTGCTCTATGGCTCCGGCCTGCGCATCTCCGAGGCGCTCGGCTTGAAGCGCCGCGACGTGCCGCGGCCGGGCGAAGGCGACGTGCTGATCGTCACCGGCAAGGGCAACAAGACCCGGATGGTGCCGGTGCTGCAGAACGTGCTGGCGCTGATCCAGGATTATGCGGCGATCTGCCCGCACCCGCTGCCATCCGAGGGACCGGTCTTCGTCGGCGCACGCGGCGGCCAATTGAGCCCGCGGATCATCCAGCTCACCATGGAGCGGCTGCGCGGCGCGCTGGGGCTACCCGACAGCGCGACGCCGCATGCGCTGCGACATTCTTTCGCAACCCATCTTTTGAGCCGCGGCGGCGATCTGCGCGCGATCCAGGAATTGCTCGGCCACGCCTCGCTCTCCACCACGCAGATTTATACCGGCATCGACAGCGAGCGGCTGCTGGAAGTCTATAAATCGGCGCATCCGCGCGCCTGAAATCGGCCGAATTTCAACCCCTGACAAATCGCCGTCACGTCCGCTTGCCTCTTGCGTGGGCGGGTTCGTTCGGTCAATCGTGAGGCGACCTAACAGGGAGGGAATCATGAGCGCGCATGAAAGCATGGAGCAGGCGGACAGCGCCAAGGAAGCCGCCGGCGAGAACAGGAAGATCGCGCTGTTGATCGCCGTGATCGCGTTGTGCCTGGCGCTGTCGGAGACGCTCGGCAAGGGCGCCCAGACCGAATCGATCAGCAAGAATGTCGAGGCCTCGAACCTGTGGGCGTTCTTCCAGGCCAAGAGTATCCGCCGCAACGTCGTGCAGACCGCCGCCGAACAAGGCAAGGTAAGTCTGGGCACCGCGGGCGACGATGCCGCCAAGGCGGCGCTGCAAAAGCAGATCGAGGACTGGCAGAAGACCGCCGAGCGCTACCGGTCCGATCCGAAGACCGGCGAAGGGCAGGATCAATTGTCCGAGCGCGCCAAGCATGCCGAGGAGGAGCGCGACCTCGCGGAAGCGAAGTATCATCACTACGAGCTCGCCTCCGCCGCTTTCCAGATCGGCATCGTGCTGGCGTCGGCCACCATCATCACCGGCATCATCGCGCTGGCCTGGATCTCGGGCCTGCTGACGCTGGCCGGCATCGCCTTCACCGCGCTCGGCATTTTCATGCCGCACCTCCTGCATCTGGCGTGAGTGTCTTACTTACCTTTCCCCGCTCTGCGCGGGGAGAGGTCGAAATTCGCACAGCGAATTTCGGGTGAGGGGCGAGGCACACTATTAGATTTAGCATTGGCATTCGCTGAGAGAGCCCCTCACCCCGACCCTCTCCCCGCGAAGAGCGGGGCGAGGGGGAAGCAGGAGCTCTACCTTGCTTCGCGCACGCTCTTGCGGAAGCGTTGCACCAGCCGCAGCGTGCGGGACGACCAGCCAGTGCCGTCGCCGCGCAAGGCCTTCGTGATTTGAAGTTTGACGGGATCGACCAGCGCCGCGGCTTTCGCCCTCAGCCCCATAACGAACTCATAGAGCTTTTCGAACCAGTCCATTTGCAGCAATTTGTCGCGGGTGACGTCGAACACGAACGCGGTGACGCCGACGCCCAGGAGTTTTGCGAACAGGATGGTGACGATGGCGCTCATCCAGTATTCCTGGGTGAGCAGCCAGACCCCTATCATCTTCAGCGGAAACAGCGGGATGATCGGCACGATGAAGACGATCAGCGTCATCGCCGGCGACAGCGTATCGACGCGCTCGGCGAGCCATTGCTTGAAGGCGCGCAGCGGGATCAGCCGCACGAACCACGCCACGATCGGCTCGAGGTGATCCCACAGCCAGGCCTCGATCAGGAAGATGACCGCAAGCAGTATCCAGATCGGCTGTAGAATTCGGCGCATCATCCCGTCATGTCCCCGGCCCGGCCTTGGCCGGGGCGTCGATCACATATGGATCGCGCGCTTGCCGACTGCAAGCGCCGCTTCCTTGATGGCCTCCGATCGGGTCGGATGGGCGTGGCAGGTGCGCGCCAGGTCCTCGGCGGAGCCGCCGAACTCCATCAGGACGCACGCTTCATGGATCATTTCCCCGGCCTCGCGCCCGACGATGTGCACGCCGAGCACCCGGTCGGTTTTCGCATCTGCGAGAATCTTCACGAACCCTTCGGTGGTCTGGTTGACCTTGGAGCGGCCATTGGCAGTGAACGGGAATTTGCCGATTGTGTAGGCGACGCCGGCCTGCTTCAGCTCTTCCTCGGTCTTGCCGACCGACGACACTTCCGGAGTGGTATACACGACACCTGGTATAACGTCGTAGTTCACGTGCCCTGCCTGGCCGGCGAGAATTTCGGAGACCGCGACGCCTTCGTCCTCGGCCTTGTGCGCCAGCATCGGCCCGGCGATGACGTCGCCGATGGCGTAGACGCCCTTCAGGCTGGTGGCAAAATGCGCGTCGATCTGCACCCGGCCGCGATTGTCGAGTGCGATGCCGGCTTCCTTCAGTCCGAGGCCCTCGGTGTAGGGCACGCGGCCGATACAGACCAGCACCACGTCGGCCTCCAGCGCTTCCGGCTTGCCGCCCGCGGCCGGCTCGACCTGGGCGACCAGCGTCTTGCCCGAGGTATCGACGCCGGTGACCTTGGCGCCAAGTTTGAACGCAAATCCCTGCTTCTCGAGGATGCGCTGGAATTGCTTTGCCACTTCGCCGTCCATGCCCGGCAAAATGCGGTCGAGGAATTCCACCACGGTGACTTGCGCGCCGAGCCGGTGCCACACCGAGCCGAGTTCGAGCCCGATCACGCCGGCGCCGACGATCAATAATTTCGAAGGCACCTTGTCGAGCGACAGCGCGCCGGTCGAGGACACGATGCGCTTCTCGTCGATCTCGATGCCCTTCAGCCGCGCGATATCGGAGCCGGTGGCGATCACGATGTTTTTGGTTTCGACCAGCTGGGTCTTGCCGTCACTGCCCGTGACCTCGACCTTACCGGTGCCGAGAATCCTGCCCTTGCCGCTGATGACATCGATCTTGTTCTTCTTCATCAGGAACTCGACGCCCTTGACGTTGCCGTCGATGCCTTGCTGCTTGAAATTCATCATGGAGGGCAGATCGAGTTTCGGGGCCGATACGCTGACGCCCATTTTCGCGAAGGAATGCCCGGCCTCCTCGAACATCTCGGAAGCATACAACAGCGCCTTCGACGGCATGCATCCGATATTGAGGCAGGTGCCGCCCAGCGTTGCATTCTTTTCGACCACGGCAACCTTCATACCGAGCTGCGCGGCGCGGATCGCGCAGACATATCCGCCCGGGCCGGTGCCGATGACGACGAGATCGTAAGTGGCCATGATTGAAGTCCTGTAGCTGGATTGTGTGACAGCTATTACCGCCCACCAGAGACATCAAGGATAGCGCTGGTCACGTAGGAGGCCTCGTCCGATATCAGCCAGACGATGGCGTTGGCGATTTCTTCCGGCCGAGCCGACGCGCTTCATCGGCACCATATGCGCCAGACGATGGGCGCGGTCGGGCTCGCCGCCGCTGGCATGGATTTCAGTATCGATCAGGCCGGGCCGGATCGCGGCGACGCGAATGCCTTCGCCGGCGACCTCGTGGCCGAGGCCGATGGTGAAGGAATTGATCGCGCCCTTCGACGCCGCATAGTCGACATAGGTGTTGGCGCCGCCGAGCTTGGCTGCTACCGACGACAGATTGACGATCACGCCGCCCTTGCCGCCGTGTTTGGTCGACATCCGCTTCACTGCCTCGCGCGCGCAAAGGATGTTGCCGGTGACATTGATCGCCATCACGCGCTGAATCCGCTCGATGCTCATTTCGTCGACGCGTACACCACTCCTGCTGACAATGCCGCCATTGTTGACCAGCGCGCCGAGGGTGCCGAGCTTATCGCCGGCCTCGAACATCCCGAGGATTTCGCTCTCCTCGGCGACGTCGCATTTCACCGCGATCGCCTTGCCGTTGGAACGCTCGATGATCGAAACCACTTCGCTCGCGGCAACCTGGTTGCTGGCATAGCCCACAACGATCTTGTAGCCGCGCTTGGCGGCGGCAATCGCGGTAGCGCGGCCGATGCCGCGGCTTCCGCCGGTGATGATGGCAACCTTGTCAGTCAAAGCTCGTCTCCCCAATTTTCATGAACCTTACTCGAACAGCCGCACCAGCATCGCTACCAGCGCAAAGATCGAGCCGAACCATGCGAGACTCCGCGCGTAGGGAATCTGGATGAAATAGAGCGGCAGATAGAGGATGCGGGCGATCACCCACGCATCCGCTCGCGCGAGCCTTGCCGCCATGGCGACAACATCGGGAGTTACGGAACGCACCTAGAGATCCAGCACCAGCCGCGCCGGGTCTTCCAGGCTTTCCTTGACACGCACCAAGAACGTCACCGCCTCCTTGCCGTCGATGACGCGGTGGTCGTAGGACAGCGCCAGATACATCATCGGGCGTATTTCGACCTTGCCGCCGATCGCAACCGGGCGGTCCTGGATCTTGTGCATGCCCAAAATGGCCGATTGCGGCGCGTTCAGGATCGGCGTCGACATCAGCGAACCGTAGATGCCGCCGTTGGTGATGGTAAAGGTGCCGCCCTGCATCTCGTCGATCTTGAGCTGGCCGTCACGGGCGCGGCGGCCGAAATCGGCGATCGATTTTTCGATCTCCGCGATCGACTTCTGGTCGCAGTCGCGCACCACCGGCACCACCAGGCCCTTGTCGGTGCCGACGGCAACGCCGATGTGGTAGTAATTCTTGTAGATCAGGTCGGTGCCGTCGATCTCGGCGTTGACCGCTGGAATATCCTTCAGCGCCTGCACGCAGGCCTTGGTGAAGAAGCCCATGAAGCCCAGTTTGCTGCCGTGCTTCTTCTCGAACACGTCCTTGTATTGCGCCCGCATCGCCATGATGTGGGTCATGTCGACCTCGTTGAAGGTCGTCAGCATCGCAGCCGTGTTCTGCACTTCCTTCAGCCGGCGCGCGATGGTCTGGCGCAGCCGCGTCATCTTCACGCGCTCCTCACGCGCGGCATCGTCGGCGGGCGATGGCGCGCGCACCTGCACGGCGGCGGCGGGCTGATTGACCGGGGTCGGCGCCGAGGCCGCCTTCTCGATCGCCGCCAGCATGTCGCCCTTGGTCACCCTTCCATCCTTGCCGGAGCCGGGCACGGTCGAGGCGTCGATACCGCTCTCGGCGGAAATCTTGCGCACCGACGGCGCCAGCGGCGCATCGGCCGGCGGAGCTTTTGGAGCCGTAGCGACTGGCGCGGGCGCCGCCGGCGGGGCCGCGGTTTTGGGGGGTGCCGCGGGCGCGGCGGCCGGCTTGGCGGCGGCTCCGGCCGCGCCGTCATTGATCTGTCCGAGCAGCGCGCCGACCGCGACCGTTTCGCCATCCTTGGCGGCGATTTCGCCGAGTACGCCCGCCGACGGCGCCGGCACTTCGATGGTGACCTTGTCGGTCTCCAGTTCGACCAGCGGTTCGTCGACCGCGACGGCATCGCCGGCCTTCTTGAACCAGCGGCCGATGGTGGCTTCGGTCACGGATTCGCCGAGCGTCGGAACGCGAATTTCAGTCATTGGTTCGTTTCCTCAAATAACCCTGTGTTGTCATCCTCCGCCACCCGGTCTCGCTTTTGGCGAGCCCGATGAAAAGCTCCAGCGGGGGGATCCAGTACTCCGTGACGGTCCTGATTGAAAGCGGCGGCGCGGGTTACTGGATGCCCCGCTTTCGCGGGGCATGACGGTTTGAAAATGCTAGCTCAGCGCCTCGTCGAGCAGCGCCTTGAGCTGCGCGAGATGCTTCGACATCAGTCCGGTGGCGGTCGCCGCCGACGCGGCGCGGCCGGCGTAACGCGGACGCCGGTTCGGTGCGTTGATCTGGTTCAGCACCCATTCGAGATAGGGCTCGATGAAGTGCCACGCGCCCATGTTGCGCGGCTCTTCCTGGCACCACACCACTTCGGCGTTCTTGAAGCGGCCAAGCTCCTGCACCAAAGCCTTCAGCGGCACCGGATAGAGCTGCTCGACGCGCATGATGTAGATGTCGTCGATGCCGCGCTTCTCGCGCTCCTCATAGAGATCGTAATAGACCTTGCCGGAGCACAGCACGACGCGCTTGATCTTGTCGTCGGCCACCAGCTTGATCGTCTCGTCCGGCAGCATCACCGCGTCATCGTAGAGAATGCGGTGGAAGGTGGTGCCGGCGCCCAATTCGTCGAGCCGCGATACCGCGCGCTTGTGGCGCAGCAGCGATTTCGGCGTCATCACGATCAGGGGTTTGCGGATTTCGCGATGCAATTGACGCCGCAGCATATGGAAGTAGTTGGCCGGCGTGGTGGGAATGACCACCTGCATGTTGTCTTCGGCGCACATCTGCAGGAAGCGTTCCAGCCGGGCCGAGGAATGCTCCGGCCCCTGCCCCTCATAGCCATGCGGCAGCAGGCAGACGAGGCCGGACATGCGCAGCCATTTGCGTTCGCCGGATGAAATGAACTGGTCGAACAGCACCTGCGCGCCGTTGGCGAAATCGCCGAACTGCGCCTCCCACATCGTCAGCGCATTCGGCTCCGCCAGCGAATAGCCGTATTCGAAGCCAAGCACGGCCTCTTCCGAGAGCAGCGAATTGATGACTTCGTAATGGCCCTGGTCGCCGCCGAGATGGTTGAACGGCGTGTAGCGGCTCTCGTCTTCCTGGTCGATCAGGACCGAATGCCGCTGCGAGAAGGTGCCGCGCTCGGAGTCCTGGCCCGACAGCCGCACGTGATGGCCTTCCTGCAACAGCGTGCAGAACGCCAGTGCTTCGCCGGTCGACCAGTCGATGCCGACGCCGGTGTCGATCGCCTTGGCTCTGGTTTCCAGAAAGCGCTGGATGGTGCGGTGAATCCGGAAACCGTCGGGCGCGCGGGTGATCTTGCGGCCGATATCCCGGAGCACGGCAACATCGACGCCGGTGACGCCGCGGCGGGCGTCTTCTTCCTGGTCGGCCGATTTGAAACCGGCCCATTTGCCGTCGAGCCAGTCGGCCTTGTTGGGCTTGTAGCCGGTGCCGGCCTCGAGCTCGGCATCGAGCCGCGCGCGCCAGTCGGCCTTGGCCTTCTCGACCTCGCCCTCGGTCATCACGCCTTCGGCGATCAGCCGCTTGGAATAGATTTCGACGGTGCCCGGATGCGCCGCGATCTTCTTGTACATCACCGGCTGGGTGAACATCGGCTCGTCGCCTTCGTTATGGCCATGCCTGCGATAGCAGAACATGTCGATGACGACGGGCTTGTGGAATTTCTGCCGGAACTCGGTCGCGACCTTGGCGGCGAACACCACGGCCTCAGGATCGTCGCCGTTGACGTGGAAGATCGGCGCGTCGATCATCTTCGCCACGTCGGAAGGGTACGGCGAGGAGCGCGAATAGCGGGGATAGGTGGTGAAGCCGATCTGGTTGTTGACGATGAAATGCAGCGAGCCGCCGGTGCGGTAACCCTTCAGGTCGGACAGCCCGAAGCATTCCGCGACCACGCCCTGGCCGGCGAACGCCGCATCGCCATGCATCAGCAGCGGCAGCACCGAAATGCGCTGGTCCGGCGGGTCGCCATGCTGGTCCTGCTTGGCGCGGACCTTGCCCAGCACCACGGGATCGACGATCTCCAGATGCGAGGGATTGGCAGTCAGCGACAGATGGATGCGGTTGTTGTCGAACTCGCGATCCGACGACGCGCCGAGATGATATTTGACGTCGCCCGATCCCTCGACCGCGTCCGGATTGGCCGAGCCGCCCTTGAATTCGTGAAACAGCGCGCGGTGCGGCTTGCCCATCACCTGGGTCAGGACGTTGAGCCGGCCGCGATGCGGCATGCCGATCACGATCTCCTTCACGCCGAGATTGCCGCCGCGCTTGATGATCTGCTCCAACGCCGGGATCAGCGATTCGCCGCCGTCGAGGCCGAACCGCTTGGTGCCGGTGAATTTGAGATCGCAGAATTTCTCGAAACCTTCGGCTTCGATCAGCTTCATCAGGATGGCGCGCCGGCCCTCACGGGTAAAACTGATCTCCTTGTCCGGACCCTCGATGCGCTCCTGGATCCAGCCCTTCTGCGCGGCGTTGGTGATGTGCATGAACTCGACGCCGAGCGTCTGGCAGTAGGTGCGCTCGCAGATCGCGACGATCTCGCGTAACGTCGCGTATTCCATGCCGAGCACATGATCGAGAAAGATCTTGCGGTCGAAATCGCTCTCCACGAAGCCGTAGGAGCGCGGATCGAGTTCCTCGCGGTCGCGCGGCGCCTCGATCCCGAGCGGATCGAGCTTGGCGTGGAAGTGGCCGCGCATCCGATAGGCCCGGATCAGCATCAGCGCGCGGACCGAATCGCGCGTCGCCTGATGGACGTCGGCCGCCGTGAGTTCAATGCCCTTGGCCTGCGCCTTGGCGGCGATCTTGGGGCCGACGGATTTTTCGACTTCCGCCCAGTTGCCATCGAGCGCCGACGTCAGGTCGTCGCGGGGCTCCAGCGGCCAGTTGTTGCGCGCCCAGGACGGCCCCTCGGCGTTCTTGCGGACGTCGGCGGGGGTATCCTTCAGGCTCTTGAAGAACTCCTGCCATTCGGGATCGAGCGAAGCGGGATCCTTCTCGTAGCGGGCATAGATTTCGTCGATGTAGGTAGCGTTTGTGCCCTGCAAAAATGAGGAGAGAGCAAATGCTGCGTTCGCGTCCTGGCGAGACATGGTTAACGTCCTGGTGATTTTACTTGGCGCATGGAAAACGGCGCAACAGCCGGCCCGGCCAGCGGATCGGCATGATTAGAGGCCTTTTACCCTATTTAGGGTGAATGTTCGCCCCGAAAAGAACCAAAGAATGAATTAAAGCTTCAATTTTTCGGCAAGGGTATGACCAAGCCGCGCGGGCGACGGCGAGACCGTGATTCCGGCCGCTTCCATCGCGGCGGACTTTGAGGCGGCATCGCCCTTGCCGCCGGAAATGATGGCGCCGGCGTGGCCCATGCGGCGGCCGGGGGGCGCGGTGACGCCGGCGATGAACCCGACCATCGGCTTCTTGCGGCCGCGCTTGGCCTCGTCGATCAGGAACTGGGCGGCGTCCTCCTCGGCCGAACCGCCGATTTCGCCGATCATCACGATCGAGGTGGTCTTTGGGTCGGCCAGAAACATCTCCAGCACGTCGATGAATTCGGTGCCCTTGACCGGATCGCCGCCGATCCCGACCGCGGTGGTCTGGCCGAGGCCTTCCTGGGTGGTCTGGAACACCGCCTCATAGGTCAAAGTGCCCGAGCGGGAGACGATGCCGACATTGCCGGGCTTGAAAATGTTCGCCGGCATGATGCCGATCTTGCATTCGCCGGCCGTCATCACACCCGGGCAATTCGGCCCGATCAGCCGCGACTTCGAACCCGACAGCGAGCGCTTGACGCGCACCATGTCGAGCACGGGAATCCCTTCCGTGATGCAGACGATCAGCGGGATTTCGGCATCGATCGCCTCGCAGATCGCATCCGCCGCGCCCGGCGGCGGCACGTAGATCACGGAGGCGTCGGCGCCGGTTTTTTCCCTGGCTTCCTGCACCGTGTCGAACACCGGCAGGCCGAGATGCGTCATGCCACCTTTGCCCGGCGAGGTGCCGCCGACCATTTTGGTGCCATAGGCGATCGCCGCTTCGGAATGAAACGTGCCGTTCTTGCCGGTAAATCCCTGGCAAATGACTTTTGTATTCTTGTCGATCAGAACGGACATGCGTCTACCTGCTTTTCAATAGGCCTGGATTTCTTCAGGATTCGAGATCGTCTTCCATGATTTTCGGTTTACGCGCGCGCCCGGTTCGACAGTCCTTCACTTGATCCGCCGATAGGTGCCGGTGAGCACGTCGTTCCAGCCTTCGGCGTCAGGCGAAAACTGGATCTTCATGGTGTAGTTGTTGTCGTCGATGACCTCATAGACGTGGCGCGCGTTACCGCGCAGCGAACCGCGCACGAGGATAAGCGTCTTGCCGGTCCAGCCGCCTGAGGCCGGCGCCGGGGCGTAATAGCCGAGCGAATCGTGCCAGAACAGTTTGTAGTGCCGGTCTTCGCGGTCGTAGGTGAACACGCCGTGGGTAGCGAAGGTCTCCTTGCCGTCGCGGGTCTGGCGGCTGTCCTGGATCAGATAGAAGCCATTGAGATCGGTGCGCGCGGTGACATGGGAGACGGCGGGCCCGCCGGCGTCCCAGCGCGAGGGAAAAACCACCTCTTCCCCGCTCCAGTCGCCGGCGAACACGGCGAGCTTGCGATGTTCCTCCAGCGGTTTTGGTGCGGCGAGACGGTCCTCGGGCATGGCGCTAGCCTCCCTTTACGGCCTTGACGATTTTCTGCGCGGCATCGTCGAGATTGTCGGCGGGCAGCACGTTGAGACCGCTTTCCCGGATGATCTTCTTGCCGGCCTCGACATTGGTGCCCTCGAGCCGCACCACCAGCGGCACCTTGAGGCCGGCTTCCTTCACGGCGGCGACCACGCCCTCGGCGATGATGTCGCATTTCATGATGCCGCCGAAGATATTGACCAGGATGCCCTTCACATTGGGATCGGCGGTGATGATCTTGAAGGCCGCGGTGACCTTGGTCTTGTCGGCGCTGCCGCCGACGTCGAGGAAGTTGGCCGGCGCCATGCCGTACAGCTTGATGATGTCCATGGTCGCCATGGCAAGGCCGGCGCCGTTGACCATGCAGCCGATGGTGCCGTCCAGCGCCACGTAATTCAATTCGTATTTCGACGCCTCGATCTCCTTGGCGTCCTCCTCGGTCTCGTCGCGCAGCACGACGACGTCGGGATGGCGGAACAGCGCGTTGTCGTCGAACGACACCTTGGCGTCGAGCACGCGCAGGTCGCCCTGCCTGGTCACCACCAGCGGGTTGATCTCCAGCATCGCCATGTCCTTGGCGACGAAGGCGGCGTAGAGCTGCGCCACCAGTTTTTCCGCCTGCTTGGCGAGGTCGCCCTTCAGCCCCAGAGCCTTGGCGACGGTGCGGCCGTGATGGCCCATGATGCCGGTGGCCGGATCGACCGAGAAGCTCACGATCTTTTCGGGGCTGTTGTGGGCGACGTCCTCGATATTGACGCCGCCTTCGGTGGAGACCACGAACGAGACTTCAGAGGTTTCTCGGTTGACCAGGATCGACAGGTAAAACTCCTTGTCGATGTCGGAGCCTTCCTCGATGTAGAGCCGGTTGACCTGCTTGCCATGCGGCCCGGTCTGCACCGTCACCAGCGTCGCGCCCAGCATCTGCCTCGCGAATTCGTTGACCTCGGCGACCGACTTGGCGATGCGCACGCCGCCCTTGTCGCCGGCTGAAGCCTCCTTGAACTTGCCCTTGCCGCGACCGCCGGCGTGGATCTGGCTCTTCACCACCCAGATCGGGCCGGGAAGCATCTTGGCGGCGACGTCGGCGTCGGCCACGCGCAACACCGGCACGCCCTTCGAGATCGGCACGCCGAAATCATGCAGCAGCGCTTTGGCCTGGTATTCGTGAATATTCATGAGACGGCCCTCGAAAGCCCTTTGAACGATGCAGCTTGAACCGAACGCAATCAGCGGCCGAGCAGGTCCGGCGCGATCTTCTTGCAGGCGTCGACCAGACCCTGCACCGCGCCGACCGACTTGTCGAACGCCTCACGGTCCTTGCCGGCGAGCTCGATCTCGACGATGCGTTCGACGCCCTTCGATCCGATCACCACGGGCACGCCTACATACATGTCCTTGACGCCATACTCGCCGTTGAGATAGGCGGCGCACGGCAGCACGCGCTTCTTGTCCTTGAGGTAGCTTTCGGCCATCGCGATCGCGGAAGCCGCCGGCGCATAGAACGCCGAGCCGGTCTTCAAGAGGTTGACGATCTCGGCGCCGCCGTTGCGGGTGCGGTCGACGATCTCGTCGATCCGCGCCTGCGAGGTCCAGCCCATCTTGACGAGATCGGGCAGCGGAATGCCCGCCACCGTGGAATAGCGCACCAGCGGCACCATGGTGTCGCCATGGCCGCCGAGCACGAAGGCGGTGACGTCCTCGACCGAGACGTTGAATTCGTCGGCCAGGAAATAGCGGAAGCGCGAGAAGTCCAGCACGCCGGCCATGCCGACCACCTTCTTGTGCGGCATGCCGGAGGCCTTCTGCAGCGCCCACACCATGGCATCCAGCGGATTGGTGATGCAGATCACGAAGGCGTCGGGGGCGTATTTCTTGATGCCGGCGCCGACCTGCTCCATCACCTTTAAATTGATGCTCAACAGGTCGTCACGGCTCATGCCGGGCTTGCGCGGCACACCGGCGGTGACGATGCAGACCTGGGCGCCGTCGAGCGCCTCGTAGGAATTGGCGCCGGTGAAATGGGCGTCGAAACCGTCGACCGGCGAGGATTGCGCGATATCGAGCGACTTGCCCTGCGGCACGCCCTCGGCGATGTCGAACATCACCACGTCGCCGAGTTCCTTCAGGCCGATCAGGTGAGCCAGCGTTCCGCCGATCTGACCGGAGCCAATCAAACCAATCTTGTCGCGCGCCATGGGAAATCTGTCCTTTGAAGGTCAAGCGGGAGGGTGCAAGGAAGCTGACAGGCTGGTTATCCCTTTCGCCTGATACGTTCAAGTCGCGGCATGCCCAATTGTCGGGCCCATCTGTCATTCCGGGGCGATGCGAAGCATCGAACCCGGAATCTCGAGATTCCGGGTTCGCGCTGACGCGCGCCCCGGAATGACGGCTTACGCCGTCAGGTCTCCACCAGCCCCGCGCTCGACCCACTTGCCGAAGAATCCTTGCGGCCGTGGGGCAGCGCCAGATAGGATTCCGAGCTCATCTCGATCAGCCGCGACGACGTCCGCTTGAACTCGTTGGCCTCATAGCCGTCGGTCGCCAGATAGAGCGATTGCGGATCGGCTGCCGCCGAGGCCATCAGCTTCACGGCGTTGTCATAAAGCGTGTCGATCAGCGCGATGAATCGCTTGGCGGCGTTGCGCTCGGGATAATCCATCACCGGAATGTGGTCGACCATGATGGTGTGATAGTCGTGCGCGAGCCGCAAATAGTCGGAAGCCGCCAGCGGCTTCTCGCAGAGATCGGCGAACGAAAACCGCGCTACGCCGTCGACCGAACACGGCACGCGCAATATGCGGCCCTTGATCGAAATGTCGCGCGGCTTGCATCTGGCATTGCCGGTCATCTTGGCCCAGGCCTTGTCGAGCGCGGCGTCGGCGCCGGCATCCGCCGGCACCAGCCACATCTTCACCCCAGTGAGCTTTTCCAGCCGGAAATCGGTGCGCGCGTCGAGCCGCAGCACGTCCATGTGATCGGAGATCTGCTTGATGAAGGGCAGGAACAGCGCCCGGTTGAGACCGCCCTTGTAGAGGTCTTCCGGCGCGACGTTGGAGGTCGCCACCACCACGGTGCCGAGTTCGAACAGTCTTGCGAACAGCCGCCCCAGGATCATGGCGTCGGCGATGTCGGTGACATGGAATTCGTCGAAGCACAGAAGCCAGGCCTCGTCGAAGATCGCCGCCGCCGTCAGCGAAATCACGTCGGCGTCGGCGAGCTCGCCGCGCGCGATGTTCTGTCGGTAGCCGTAAATCCGCTCATGCACCTCGGCCATGAACTCGTGGAAATGGGCGCGGCGCTTGTGGGAGACCGAACTGTGCTGGAAGAACATATCCATCAGCATGGTCTTGCCGCGGCCGACCTCGCCGTGAATGTAGAGCCCGCGCGGCGGCGGCTCCTTCTTGTCGGCGAACAGCCGGCCGAGCAGGCGCTGCTTGCGCAGCGGCTTGTAGTTCGAAAGCCGCTGCTCGAGGTCGCCGAAGGCGTCGGCAGCCTCCGCCTGCGCGGCGTCGGGCTCGATCGCGCCGGAGGAAACGAGGGCCTGATAATGGGCGCGGAACGAGGCGGAGGGAGGAGACAGCATGGCCCTCTTACGGCCTTAACCTCGCGAAAAATGCAAGCCGAGAATTGGTGCGGGGGGTCCGGGGACCCGGCATAGCGTCCCTTCGGCGGTACGCGGCAGGGCCTGGACAGAAATCGCGAAAACAACCCCATGCAAAGCAGAGTGGACCCGGCTCGCAGCGCTCTTGCTGCGCAGCATCCGGGAAACGCCGCTCCCCGCCTCACGCGCTCAGCGCGTAGGAATCCTCGACCACATAGGGCCCGCCGCCGGTGGAGGCGCGCGCGGAGAACAGCACGAAGCGCTGCGCCGTGAACACCCGGGTGGGGAAGTAGCCGCGCACCGACAGATAGTCGGCGACATCCTGGTTGGAGGCGTCGCGCAGCCGCGCCAGCGTCACATGCGGGGTGAATTTGCGCCCCTCGGGATCGAGACCGATGCGCTGCATCAGCCGCTCGAGTTCGGCCTGCAGCTCGATCAGCGGCCGGCTCGGCACCACCTGGGCCACCACCGCGCGCGGCTTCTTGCCGCCGAAGCTGGAAAGGCCCTGCAGGGCCACCTCGAACGGCTTGCGGTTGACCCGAAACAGCATCGAGGCGATTTCGTTGGCGGCGATGCCGTCGATATCGCCGATGAAGCGGAGCGTGAGGTGATAATTTTCGGGGTCGATCCAGCGGGCGCCCGGAAGGCCACCCCGCAAATTGGAAAGCGTCTGGCCGATCTCGGCCGGAATTTCCAGTCCAGTGAACAAGCGCGGCATCGCAAGACTCCCGATGCTGAGGCCCGATCCCGGGAAAGATCACGCCCTGTAGTCCGGTGACGAATCACCGATCCCTGATTTCTACAGTAGTTATGTGACTCTGCGAAGCAGGCAGCGTTAACAGACCGGAAACCTCCCGGAAAAACACGGCGTTAGGGTTAGTGCTGCCCCTCTTTTCAACTGCGTTGCCCGCTAATCGTGCCGAGAAATGCCCGTACCATGGGCAAAATATTTTTGACGATGACGTCGACTCCCTCCGCCGTCGGATGGATGCCGTCCGCCTGGTTGAGCGCCGCATCCGCGGCCACACCTTCCAGGAAAAACGGATAGAGCGGCACCCCGAACGATTTGGCGAGATCCGGATAGATCGCGTTGAAGCGCGCGGCAAAATCGCTGCCATAATTCGGCGGCGCCAGCATTCCGCACAACATCACCGCGATCCCGCGCGCCTTCAACCGCGTCAGGATGTCCGACAGCGCCGCGCGGGTGACCGCCGGATCGGTGCCGCGCAGGGCATCGTTGGCCCCGAGTTCGACGATCACGCCGTCGGTGCCGTCGGGCACCGACCAGTCGAGCCGGTCGCGGCCGCCGGAAGCGGTATCTCCGGACACCCCCGCATTGACGATATCGACCGCCATCCCCTTGGATCTCAAGGATTTTTGAAGCCGCTCCGGAAATGCCGCGGCGGCCGGCAGGCCAAGCCCGGCGCTCAGCGAATCACCGAGTACAACGAGCTTGAGCGGCTTTGCCGCGGCGGCGGGCTGACCCTGGGCCAAGACCGTTCCTGCCGTCATCAGGGCCACGCCCAACACGAGTATGTGCACGAACGTCGAAGCCCGCCTCTCGACCCGGCGAGCCGAAGTGCCATATGACCGAGCCATGGACAGTCTCATCGAATCCTCATCATTGGCCGGCCTCGAGCCGGACACCATTTCCATAGAGAACGTCAACCTCTCGCTCGGCTCGGGGCCGGCGCGCGTACATATCCTCAAGGATATCAGCCTGAGGGTGGCACGGGGCGAAGCGATCGGCCTGATCGGGCCGTCAGGCTCGGGGAAATCCACGCTCCTGATGGTGATGGCGGGACTGGAGCGCCCCGACAGCGGGGAGGTGGTGGTCAATGGCACCCCATTCAATGCCCTCGACGAGGACGCGCTGGCCCGCTTCCGCGGCCGCCAGGTCGGCATCGTGTTCCAGTCATTCCACCTGATCCCGACCATGACGGCGCTGGAAAATGTCGCGGTGCCGCTGGAGCTGGCCGGCAATCCCGATGCGGCCAGACGCGCAGAGCAGGAACTGGATTCGGTCGGGCTCGGCGATCGCCTGCACCACTATCCCACCCAATTGTCCGGTGGCGAACAGCAGCGCGTGGCGCTCGCCCGGGCGCTGGCGCCCGATCCCGCCATCCTGGTGGCGGACGAGCCGACCGGCAATCTCGATGAGGCGACCGGCAAGCAGATCGTCGATCTGCTGTTCACCAAGCACGCCGAACGCGGCATGACGCTGGTGCTGGTGACCCACGACACCGCGCTCGCCGAGCGTTGCGATCGCGTGGTGCGGCTGCGCTCGGGCCGCATCGACACCCAGGCGGTCAATCGCAAAGCCGGCGCATGACCGTTGCTTCCGAAGCCATCGAAAGCCGCCGCCCGCCATCGCTGGCGTTGCGCTTTGCGCTGCGCGAATTGCGCGGCGGCCTGCGCGGCTTCTACGTCTTCATCGCCTGCATCGCGCTCGGCGTGATGGCAATCGCCGGCGTCGGCTCGGTCGCCGCCAGCCTCGCTGAGGGACTGGCGCGTGAGGGCCGCACCCTGCTCGGCGGCGACGCCTCGTTTTCCCTGATGCAGCGCGAAGCCAAGCCCGATGAAATCGCGTTTCTGCGCGCGCATGGAGAGGTCTCGGTGGCGGCGACGTCGCGGACCATGGTGCGCGCCGGCGACGGCGAGCTCGCCTTGGTCGAACTCAAGGCGGTCGACGACAGCTACCCCTCGCTGGGCCAATTGACGCTGCAGCCGGAGATGCCGCTTTCCGATCTGCTGGCCGAGCGCGACGGGGTGTTCGGCGCCGCCGCCGATTCCACGCTGCTGGCGCGGCTCGATTTGAAACTCGGCGACCGCGTCACCATCGGCGGGGCGAGTTTTCAAATCCGCAGCGTGGTCGATGCCGAGCCCGACAAGCTCGCCGAAGGCATCGGTCTCGGTCCGCGATTCCTGGTCAGCATTGCCGGGCTGCGCGCCACCGGCCTGATCCAGCCCGGCAGCCTGGTGCGCTGGCTCTACCGTGTGAAGCTGCCCGACAACGCAGCCGGCGATCGCGCCACCGAGGCCTTCATCACTGAGGCGAGAAGCGCGTTGCCGCAGGCCGGCTGGGGCATCCGCAGCCGCAGCAATGCTTCCCCGCAACTCGAGCGCACCATTAGCCGTTTCACCCAGTTCCTCACCCTGGTTGGTCTCGCCGCGCTATTGGTGGGCGGCGTCGGCGTCGCCAATGCGGTGAAGAGCCATATCGATCGCCGCCGCGACGTCATCGCCGCCTTCAAGGCGCTGGGGGCCACCGGGCGCGATGTGTTCGCCATCTATCTGACCCAGGTGATCGTGCTCGCCGGAATTGGCTCCGCGATCGGACTTGCCGCCGGCGCCGCATTGCCTTTCGTCGTCGTCGGCGTGTTCGGCAAACTGTTGCCGCTGCCGGTGGTGCCGGCGCTGCACGCGGGCGAACTGGCGCTGTCGTTCGTCTATGGCCTGTTGACCGCGCTCGCCTTCGGGCTGTGGCCGCTCGGGCGCGTCCATGACGTGCCGGTGGCGGCGCTGTTTCGCGAAGAGATCACAGCCGAATGGCATCGGCCGCGCTGGCGCTATCTCATCCTGATGGTCGTGGTGATCGCGTTGTTGATCGCGGTCGTGATCGGGCTTGCCTATGACAAGCGGATCGCCGCCGTGTTTGTCGTCTCTTCGATGGCGGTGTTCGTGCTGTTGCGCGGCATCGCCGCCGCGGTAATGGCGGCGGCACGTCGCCTGCCGCGGTCGCGCTTCACCATGCTGCGGCTGGCCATCGCAAATATCTATCGCCCGGGCGCCCTGACGCCGTCGGTGGTGATGTCACTGGGCCTCGGGCTCGCGGTATTGGTCACCATCACCCAGATCGACGGCAATCTGCGGCGGCAATTCCTGGCGGCGCTGCCCGACCATGCGCCGTCGTTCTATTTCATCGATATTCCCACCGCCGATGCTGATCGCTTCGTCGAATTCCTCAAAACCACCGCGCCGGGATCGACGGTCGAGGATGTGCCCATGCTGCGCGGGCGCATCGTCTCGGCCCGTGGCGTCAAGGCGGAAGATCTCAAGGCCTCGACCGATGCGGAATGGGTGCTGCAGAGCGACCGCGGCCTCACCTATACCGGCGAAATCCCGAAGGGCTCGAAAGTGGTCGAGGGACAATGGTGGGGCACGGATTATAGCGGGCCGCCGCTGGTCTCGATGGAGAAGAAGATCGCCGACGGGCTTGGCCTGAAAATCGGCGACGAGATCGTCATCAACGTGCTCGGCCGCAACATTCCAGCGACCATCGGCAATTTGCGCACGATCGACTGGCAGGCGCTGGGCATCAACTTCGTGCTGGTGTACTCGCCAGGTGCCTTCAAGGGGGCGCCGCATACCCATGTCGCGACCCTGACCGAGACCCATCCGGATGCGGCCGGCGACGCGTGGATCATCAAGGCGGTCGCCGACGCCTTCCCGATGGTGACGAGCGTGCGGGTCCGCGAAGCGATGGAAACCATCGGCAACGTCGTCACCAACCTGGTGCTGGCGATCCGCGGCGCCAGCGCGGTGACGTTGATCTCCGCTATCCTGGTGCTGGGCGGCGCGCTCGCCGCCGGCCATCGCCACCGGGTCTATGATGCCGTGATCCTGAAAACCCTGGGCGCAACCCGCGCGCGGCTGATCGGCGCCTACGCGCTGGAATATCTGATGATCGGGTTTGCCACCGCCGTTTTCGGCGTGATCGCGGGGTCGGTGGCGGCCTGGCTGATCGTGACTCGGCTGATGACCCTGAGCTTTATCTGGCAGGCCGGCAGCGCCGCAGGCGTGGTGGCGGCCGCGCTGCTGGTCACGGTGGGCCTTGGGCTAGCCGGAACGCTGGTGGCGCTGAACCAGAAGCCCGCCGCGGTGCTGCGCAATTTGTGACAAACTGGAAACAATTGGACGCTTGCCAATTCAGTTCTCCGGGCATTGTCCGCGACCCCTCATTCGTGCTCCCGGAGCGACATTCAGCCGCGCATGGAAGCTTGCAGCGGATGTGCTAGATTCCCACATACCAATCGGGTCAGACGCCGCTTGATGACCGAAAGTTAATGTCAGCCATCGGCGGTATCTGAGATAGCTTTCTGACCGGCGCCGCAAACCCCTTGCGCTCCGCCGGACCAACAACGGGAATTCGACAATGTCGGACCTAGACCGCAACTATAATTCTCCTTTCGGCCGGGCCGCCGGGCGCGTTGACGCCGCGGCCGTCGACGCCGGTCTGCGCGCCTACATGCTGCGCATTTACAACTACATGAGCATCGGCCTGGCCATCACCGGGCTTGCCGCGCTCGGTGTCTACATGGCGGCTGTCACGACCGATCCCGCGGCGACCGCTTATCACTTCCGCGATATCTCGCTGACGTCGTTCGGTTACGCGATGTATTTCAGCCCGCTGAAATGGGTATTCATCGCGGCGCCGCTCATCATGGTGTTCGCGATTTCGGCCGGCATCAACCGTCTCGCGCCGACGGCGGCCCAGATGTTGTTCTGGGTGTTCTCGGCGCTGATGGGCGTCTCGATGTCCTCGATCTTCCTGATCTATACGCACACCTCGATCGTGCGGGTGTTCTTCATCACCGCGGCGACCTTCGGCGCGCTCAGCCTCTACGGCTACACTACCAAGCGTGACATGAGCGGGATGGGATCGTTCCTGTTCATGGGCCTGATCGGCATCATCATCGCGAGCTTCGTCAATATTTTCCTCGGCAGCTCGATGCTGCAGTTCATGGTGTCGGTGATCGGCGTGCTGGTGTTCGCGGGGCTGACCGCCTACGACACCCAGCGGCTGAAGAACGACTACATCTACGGCTATGCCTCGCAGGGCGGCGCGGTGGCGGAACGCGCGTCCATCCTGGGAGCATTGTCGCTGTATTTGAACTTCATCAACCTGTTCACGCTGCTGCTGCAGCTGCTCGGCCAGCGCGACTGACCGCTTGAGCCTCCACGGACGAATTCGAGCCCCGGCCTCGCCGCCGGGGCTTTTCTTTTGCCGCCCGCGAAAATAATCTCGGCATTATGTCCTCGCTCGAAATCAGGCCCACGACGGCGGCCGACCTGCCTTTCATTACCGCAATCTACGAGCATGCGGTACTTTACGGCACCGCGACGTTCGAACTGATCCCGCCTGATCTTGCCGAGATGACGCGGCGGTTCGCCGTGCTGATGGAGGGCGGCTACCCCTATTTCGTCGCGGTCCTCGACGGGCGGGTGGTCGGCTACGCCTATGCCGGCGCCTACCGGCCGCGGCCGGCCTATCGCTTCACGGTGGAGAACTCGGTCTATCTCGATCCGGCGATCCACCGGCGCGGCATCGGCCTGCAGCTGATGGTGCGGCTGATCGCGGAGTGCGAGGCGCGCGGCTATCGGCAGATGATCGCGGTGATCGGCGATTCCGCCAATGCCGGATCGATCGGGGTGCACCGGAAGTGCGGGTTCGACATGATCGGCACGCATCCCAATGTCGGCTTCAAGTTCGGCCGCTGGCTCGACACCGTGATGATGCAGCTCGCGCTTGGCGAGGGCGGGCGGACGCTGCCCGCCGACACCGCATTGCGTTAGCGATAGAATCACTCCATCCGCGGTCTCAGTTTCACCTCTCCCAAAGGGAGAGGTGAAGCGAAGTTCCGGGCGGCTTAAACCACCGCCAGCTTGCGGTCGATCACCAGCAGCACGCGGTCGAGTTCGTGGCCGCGCCGCAGGATCAGTCCGGTAGCCGAGATCACGCTGTAGATGCCCTGCTTGCGCGCGAGCCGCGGATCTTTTTCGATGCGGTAGATCGGCACCTCGGAGGCGCGGCGGAATACCGAGAACACCGCGCGGTCGCGCAGGAAGTCGATGGCATAGTCGCGCCATTCGCCATCGGCGACCATGCGGCCGTACAGATTGAGGATGCGATGGAGTTCGAAACGATTGAACATTACCCGTCCCGGCAAGGGACCCGCAGCGGCGTTGCGCGCCGCTGCGTGGCTCTCGCTTGGATCGGCTTCCTCCGACATCGAACTCATGGAGCGCCTCCTGTCACATGACCTGCATGATTGCGCCAACGGCGCGCGGCTGCAAGGGGGCGATTGGTCGGCCAAACCCGCTTTGGCCCGCGGCGGATCGTCCCGTGCGTCGTTTCCGGCTGGAAACACCTCGTCACGGGATCGTTAGCGCAATCATAATACCGCCCTACTTCCGCCAACCGACCGCCCCGCTGGATTGCGACAAGACAATCCTGCGTTGGCCCGGTCCTTTCGGTTCCGGATTCCTCAGCCCCCAGCCCCCCGGGGTCGTCGGGATCGGGCCTGTTCGCAGAGAGATTTATCCCCATAATGGGCCAACGAAAGTTGGTCCTTTTTCTTTTTGGGGAATCCGTCATTCCGGGGCGCTCGTTCAGCGCAGCTGAATGAGCGAACCCGGAATCTCTCCCCGGTAACTGCTGGATTCCGGGTTCGCGCTGAAGAAGCGCGCCCCGGAATGACAAGAAGTAAATTTCAGTGCAGCGGCGTGTAGGCCGCGCCCAGCATCGGGCCGGGCTTGTCGCGGCTGCCGTCCTGGACGAATACCGCCGCGCCGTCGATGCCCTCGCGGGAGATGTTTTCCAGCGGCACCGTCCAGCTTCCGGCCTTTCCGTTCCAGTCGCCGACCTTGAGCAGGTTGCGCACCACATTGTGGTAGGTCACCTGTCGGCCGCTGTTCTCGCCGCGGCCGATCGAAATCGGCACCGCCCTCGAGATCGAGCAGATCCAGACTTCGCCGTGCATCGCCGCAGGGCCCTTGCCTGCGGCTGCGACCGACACATTGATCTCTTTGCCGGCTTGCGTCATCGTCACCGGCACCGACATCACGCCTTCGTCCTTCCTGGTGGCGTCGATGGCGTTTTCGATGCCGTCGCGGTCGCTGCCGATCACATGCACCGATCCGTTGACCACCACCTGCGGCGTGTAAACCTCGCGATCGCCACGCACCTGGGAATAGGCCTTCTGGCGGGCGCTGAAGCGCGCATCGGCCAGCGTATCCTTCCAGCCGAGATAATCCCAGTAATCGATCGGCATGCTCAGCGCGATCACCGACGGATCCTTGGCGAGTTCGCCGAGAATCTTGTCGGCGGGCGGACATGACGAGCAGCCCTGCGAGGTGAACAGCTCGATCACCGCGCGCGGGTCGGCATGGGCCGGCCGAACCATTGCAATCATCGCACAGACGCCGAACGCACCCGACCATCGCGAAATCGAATGACGCGTGACCGAACGACGCGCGATCGAATTATGGGCCATCATCGCTGTCATACCGGTAACCGGACATCGCCTACATCATCAAGCGTCAACACATTAATCTTCCTGAACGCGGATCGTCCCTGAACGCGCCCCGCTTTTCAATGCAAAGGCGGCCCTTTCATAGGCCGCCTCTCCCTGTCCCGCTACTCACTTCGCAGTGAGCCACCGGCAGCAAGCGCCCCTCACGCCGCCAGCTTGCGCAGCACGTATTGCAGGATGCCGCCGTTCCGGTAGTAGTCGAGTTCGTCGAGCGTATCGATCCGGCATAGCAGCGAAATGCGCTGTAGCGCGCCATTTCCGGACACGATCTCCGCGGTCAGTTTCTGCCGCGGTTTCAGGTCTCCCTGCAATCCCCGTATGGTTACGGTCTCGTCGCCCTTCAACCCGATCGACTGCCAGGACGCGCCATCCTCGAAGGTCAGCGGCAGTACGCCCATGCCGACCAGATTGGAGCGATGGATGCGCTCAAAACTCTGGCAGATCACGGCGCGGACGCCGAGCAGCCGGGTTCCCTTCGCGGCCCAGTCGCGCGAGGAGCCGTTGCCGTATTCGGCGCCGGCAAATACCACCAGCGGCACTTTTTCTTGCTGGTATTTCATCGCGGCATCGTAGATCGACATCTGCTCGCCGTCGGGCCAATGTTTTGTGAGGCCGCCCTCGGGGATATTGCCGTCGGCGCCCCTGAGCATGAAATTCTTGATGCGGATGTTGGCGAAGGTGCCGCGCATCATGATTTCATGGTTGCCGCGCCGCGTGCCGTATTGATTGAAGTCCGCGGGGCGCACCTGATGCTCGGACAGATATTTTCCGGCAGGCGAGGTCAATTTGATCGCGCCGGCCGGCGAGATGTGGTCCGTGGTGATCTTGTCGCCGAACATCGCCAGAATCCGCGCGTCGACCACGTCGACGATCGGCTCCGGCTCCTTCTTCATGCCTTCGAAATAGGGCGGGTTCTGCACATAGGTCGAGCTCATGTTCCAGCGATAGGTTTCGCTCTCCACGGTCTTGATCTTGCGCCAGTTGGTGTCGCCCTTGAACACGTCGGCGTAGCGCTTCTTGAAGATCGTCGAAGTCACGTACTTCTTCATGAAGGCGTTGATCTCCTTCGTGGTCGGCCAGATGTCCCTGAGGTAAACCGGCTTGCCGTCCCTGCCGGTGCCGAGCGGCTCGGTGGCGAGATTCTTCGTCACCGTTCCGGCCAGCGCGTGCGCCACCACCAGCGGCGGCGAGGCGAGATAATTGGCCTGCACGTCCGGGCTGACGCGGCCCTCGAAATTGCGGTTGCCCGACAGCACCGCGGCGGCGATGATGCCGTTGTCGTTGATCGACTTTGAAATCTCTTCCGGCAGCGGGCCCGAATTGCCGATGCAGGTGGTGCAGCCGAAGCCGACCAGGTTGAAGCCGACCTTGTCGAGTTCGAGCTGCAGCCCGGAATTGGCGAGATATTCCGCGACCACCTGGCTGCCCGGCGCCAGCGAGGTTTTCACCCAGGGCTTTGCAGTCAGGCCCTTGGCGGCGGCGTTGCGCGCCAACAGGCCGGCGCCGATCAACACACTCGGATTGGAGGTGTTGGTGCAGGAGGTGATCGCCGCGATCACCACATCGCCATGGCCGAGATCGAAATTCCTGTTCTCCACCGAATAGCGCTTCGAAGCGTCGGCCGCCTTCTTGTATTCGGATGTCATCGCGGCGGCAAAGCCTTCGGCGACCGCGGGCAGCGCGACGCGGCCTTCGGGGCGTTTCGGTCCGGCCATCGAAGGCACCACGTCGCCGAGATCGAGGGTCAGGGTTTCGGTGAACACCGGATCTGGCGACTTGGCGGTGCGGAACAGGCCTTGCGCCTTGGCGTAGGCGACGACGAGGGCGACCCGGTCGGCCTTGCGGCCGGAAGTTTTCAGGTAATCGATGGTCTCGGCGTCGACGGGGAAGTAGCCGCAGGTCGCCCCATATTCCGGCGCCATGTTGCCGATGGTCGCCTTGTCCGCGACCGAGAGATAGTCGAGGCCAGGACCGTAAAACTCGACGAATTTTCCGACCACGCCCTGCTTGCGCAGCATCTGCGTCACGGTCAGCACCAGGTCGGTGGCGGTGACGCCTTCCTTCATCTGGCCCTTGAGCCTGAAGCCGACCACTTCCGGCAGCAGCATCGACAGCGGCTGGCCCAGCATGCAGGCTTCCGCCTCGATGCCGCCGACGCCCCAGCCGAGCACGGCCAGACCGTTGACCATGGTGGTGTGGGAATCGGTGCCGACCAGCGAATCCGGATAGGCAACCTCGAAGGTTGCGGTCTTCTTGCCGACCGTCATCTTCTCCTTGCGGGTCCATACCGTCTGCGCGAGATATTCGAGATTGACCTGATGGCAGATGCCGGTGCCGGGCGGCACCACGGAGAAATTCGAGAACGCGCGCTGGCCCCATTTCAGGAATTCGTAGCGCTCCTGGTTCTGCTTGTATTCCTCGACCACGTTCTTGGCGAAGGCCTTGTTGTCGCCGAAGAAGTTCACGATCACGCTGTGGTCGATGACGAGGTCGACCGGCACCAGCGGGTTGATCTTCTCGGCATCGCCGCCGAGCGACTGCATGGCGTTGCGCATCGCCGCCAGATCGACCACCGCCGGCACGCCGGTGAAATCCTGCATCAGCACGCGCGCGGGGCGGAAGGCGATTTCATGTTCGAGCTTGCGCTTCTTCAGCCATTTCGAGACCGCGACGATGTCGTCCTTCTTGACGGTGCGGCCGTCTTCATTGCGCAGCAGGTTTTCCAAGAGCACCTTCATGGAATAAGGGAGTTTGGAGATTCCCTTGAGACCGTTCTTCTCGGCGGCGGGCAGGCTGTAATAGACATAGGTCTTGCCGCCGACCTTGAGGGTCTTCTGGCTTTTGAAGCTGTCGAGCGAGGTCATGTGAGGAAATCCCAATTGTCAGTTATACCCGGCAAGGGTATTTTAACACCGTCAGCGAGGTGGGCCCTGAAGGCTTGCAGACGCGGATTGTGTGCTGCATCAAGTTCCGGCTTATAGAAATCATTCCGGTGGCACCGCCACACCGACAAGCGTGCGGCAGCGTTGCGGTACCCAATAATTCTGCTGCGGTAGCCACAGGTTTCCAAAGGGCTGTGAAAGGCCAATATGCGGCTCGCAGGGTCCGGCGTCAGGTGTGTGCGGGGCGGCCGCGAGGTGTTTTCCGGCCTCGATTTCGAGGCCGCTTCGGGTGGCGCGCTGGCCGTGACCGGCGCAAACGGCGCGGGCAAGACCTCGCTGCTGCGGATGATCGCAGGGCTTCTGACAATCGCCGGCGGATCGATTGTCCTGGAAGGCGGCGAGAACGAGCTGACGCTGGCCGAACAGGCGCATTACCTCGGCCACCGCGACGCCCTGAAACCCGCTTTGAGCGTGATGGAGAACCTCGAATTCTGGCGGGATTTTTTGGGCGGGGAGGTGTCGGACGCCGGCGAAAGCCTTGCCGCGGTCGGGCTCGATCATGCCGCCGAACTCCCGGCAGCGTATCTGTCGGCCGGCCAGCGACGGCGGCTCTCGATCGCCCGGCTGCTTGCGGTGCGGCGGCCGATCTGGCTGCTGGACGAACCCACCAGCGCGCTCGATGCCGGTGGCCAAGCCCGGTTTGCCGGCCTGATGGGTGAGCATCTCGGGCGCGGCGGCCTGATCATCGCCGCCACCCATGCGCCGCTCGGGATTGCCGCGCCCGAATTGCGGATCGGGGGCGCCGCATGACCGCGCTGACCGCATTGCTCACGAGGGACATCCGAATCGCGCTGCGGGCGGGCGGCGGCGCGCTGATCGGCGTGCTGTTCTTTCTGATCGTCGTGGTTCTGACGCCGTTTGCGATCGGCCCCGAACCGGCCTTGCTGGTGCGCGTCGCACCCGTCACCCTGTGGATCGGCGCGTTGCTCGCGAACCTGCTCAGTCTCGACAGCCTGTTTGCGACCGACCGCGAGGATGGCTCGCTCGACCTGATCCTGATGGCGCGCTCGCCGCTGGAACTGACGGTTGCCGCCAAGGCCGTCGCGCAATGGCTCACGACCGGGCTTCCACTGGTGGTCGCCTCGCCATTCCTGGGAATGCTGCTCAACCTCGAACCCGCTGAAAGCCTGGCCGTGACGCTGACGCTTGCCGTCGGCACGCCGGCGCTCACATTTACAGGCGTGATCGGCGCGGCGCTCACCGTGTCGCTCCGCCGTGGCGGACTTTTGCTCGCGGTGCTGGCCTTGCCGCTGACGGTGCCGGTCCTTATTTTCGGTGTCGCCGCATCGAGCGCGGCGATCTCAGGCACGGAAACCTTCGGCGCATCGTTCACGATTTTGTGCGCGCTGACCGTGATGAGTTTTGTAGCGGGTCCACTCGCCGCGGCCGCAGCGCTTCGGCTCGAGATGGAGTGAAACCGAAACGCTTCGCGTGTATCCTGGCTGGGCTGCCTTGTTGGGGCCTCAGCGAACCCTCAGTAAGACACCCACTCTATGGCTTCCTCTATGGCTTTGATCGACCTTGCCAACCCGTCGCGCTTTCTGGCATTCGCCGGACGCGCGCTGCCGTGGCTCCATGGTGTGACTGCATTGGCTTTCGCGCTGACTTGCTACCAATTATTTACCATCTCGCTTGCTCCCTACGAGCAGCGACAAACCATCGAAATCATGTTCATCCATGTGCCGACGGCGTGGCTTGGCATGTTCGGCTGGGCGGCCATGAGTGTCGCCGCCCTGGGCACGCTGGTGTGGCGTCACCCGCTCGCCGACGTCGCCGCCAAGGCGACGGCTCCGGTCGGCGCCGCCTTTACATTCGTCTGTTTCGTGACCGGCTGGCTATGGGGCCGCGCCAGCTGGGCCGGCGGCGGCAACCTGCCGCTGGAATACATGGTTCTGGACGCGCGGCTGAGTTCGGTCCTGATGCTGCTGATCCAGTATCTCGTGGTCATTGCGCTGGTCCGCACCATCGAGGATCCCGCCCGCGCCGCCCGCGCGGCGGCCATCCTGACGCTTGCCGGAGCGGTCATCCTGCCGATCATCAAATTCTCGGTGGAGTGGCGGGAAGGGCAATACACGCTGCACCAGACCTCGTCGGTGTTCGTCAGCGGCGGGCCGAAACTCGACACGCCGATCCTGATCACCCTGTTGATCTCAACGGTAGCCTTCACGCTGCTGTTCGTGACGCTGCAGGTCGCGGCAATGCGAAACGAGATACTGCGACGGCGGGTTCGCACCTTGCGGCTGATGTATGCCGACGAGAGGCACGCATGAATTCTTGGCGAACATGCCGGCTTCATCATCGGCTCATACGCGGTGGCGGTGGTCGTGGTCATCCTGCTGTTTGCCTGGGTCGCGCTCGACTTTCACGCCCAGCGGCGCATCCTCGCCGATCTGGAAGGCCGCGGCTTGACGCGGCGGTCGCAGCGTACGGAAGAGAGCAACCCATGAGCGCTACCCCGGACGAACTGCCCCGGCGCCGCTCCTGGCTGATGGCGCTGCCGCTGCTCGCCTTCGCAGCACTGGCCGCGCTGTTCTGGTTTCGGCTGGGCGACGGCGATCCGTCGAGAATCCCGTCCGCCCTGATCGGCCATCCGGCGCCGCAAACCGTGCTGCCGCCGCTGGCCGGCCTCGTCAACAATGGCGCTCCGGTGCCCGGGCTCGATCCCGCCATGTTCAAGGGCAAGGTCAGCCTCGTCAACGTCTGGGCCTCATGGTGCATCCCATGCCACGACGAGGCGCCGCTGCTGACCGAACTCGGCAAGGACACGCGGCTGCAGGTTGTCGGCATCAACTACAAGGACGGGCCCGATAATGCGCGGCGCTTTCTCGGCCGCTACGGCAATCCCTACGGCATCGTCGGCGTCGACGGCAACGGCCGCGCCGCGATCGAATGGGGCGTCTACGGCGTGCCGGAGACTTTCGTCGTCGGCCGCGACGGCACCATCGTCTACAAGCTGGTCGGCCCGGTGACCCCTGACAATATCAACAGCGTGCTCAAGGACGCGATCGACAAGGCGCTGAGGTGACGACGTAGCCGTCATTGTAGTCGTCATTCCGGGGCATCGCGGAGCGATGAACCAGGAATCTCGAGATTCCGGGTTCGATGCTGCGCATCGCCCCGGAATGACGGTTGAAGCAACTACCCCTTGCTCACATCCCCCTCCGCCGCCTCGCTCGCCTCGAGCGAGGCCGGCTCGAGATGATAGCGCTTGATCAGCGGCATCTGGGTGACGGCAAATATCATGGTCAGTGGAATCACGCCGAAGGCCTTGAAGCCGACCCAGAAATCGGTGGTCTGGGTGCGCCAGATGATCTCGTTCAGGATCGCCATCGCGAGGAAGAACAGCGCCCAGCGCAGCGTGAGGATGCGCCAGCCATGCGGCGTCAGGTTGAACATCTGGTCGAACATGATGGCGATGAAGGAGCGGCCGAACAACAGACCGCCGCCGAGGATCAGGGCGAACAGGCCGTAGATGATGGTCGGCTTGACCTTGATGAAGGTCTCATCATGCAGCACCAGGGTCAGCGTGCCGAACACGATGACGACCACGCCGGTCACCAGCGCCATGATCGGCACGTGCTTCGTCACCAGATAGGACGCGATCATCGCCGCCACCACCGCCACCATGAACGCGCCGGTCGCCACGAACAGATGGAATTTCGCGTTGGCAACGAAGAACACCATCAGCGGCCCGAGCTCGGTCGCAAGCTTGAACAGCGGATGCGGCGTGGTCTTGTCCATCATTCAATCCCTGCGATCGCCTGCGCGAAATCCCGCGCGGTGAAGGCGGCGAGATCGTCGATGCCCTCGCCGACGCCGATAAAATGCACCGGCAGTTTGAACTTCTCCGCCAGCGCCACCAAAATGCCGCCGCGCGCGGTGCCGTCGAGTTTCGTCATCACGAGACCGCTGACATCAGCGGTACGATGAAACGCCTCGACCTGCGACAGCGCATTTTGTCCCACCGTGGCGTCCAGCACCAGCAGCACCGCATGCGGCGCCGAGGCATCGACCTTGCGGATGACGCGCACGACCTTTTCGAGTTCGTTCATCAGTTCGGCCTTGTTCTGCAGCCGGCCCGCGGTATCGATCAGCAGCACGTCGAATTTCTGCTCGCGCGCCGCGGTCAGCGCGTTGAACGCAAGGCTCGCGGAATCCGAGCCTTGCGCGCCTGATATGACCGACGACTTGGTGCGCTCGCCCCAGATCTTGAGCTGCTCGATCGCGGCCGCCCGAAAAGTGTCGCCGGCGGCCAGCATCACCTTGCGGCCTTCGGCGGCAAGCTTTGCGGCGAGCTTGCCGATGGTGGTGGTCTTGCCGGAGCCGTTGACGCCGACCACGAGAATGACGAACGGCTTTTTCGTCCCGTCGATGACGAGCGGTTTCGCCACCGGCGCGAGAACTTTTTCGATCTCGGCCGCGACCACCGCTTTCACGTCGTCCGCGGTGATCGCCTTGTCGTAGCGGCCGTGGCCGACGGCGGCTGCGATCCGCGCCGCCACCTCGGTGCCCAAATCGGCGCGCAGCAGCACGTCCTCGATATCCTCGAGCATCGCGCGGTCGAGCTTGCGCTTGGTGACGAGATCGGCGACCGCGGACGAAAGCGAATTCGAGGTGCGCTTCAACCCGCCGGACAGCCGCCGCCACCAGCTCAGTTTCGTCGTTCCGTCAGTGGTATCGTTCATGGCGGGGGTGTGTTAGCGGTTTCGTCCCATGAGCGAAAGCCTCGAGCGAAGCGGTGAGGTTCCCGAACTGACCGCGGAGGAAATCCAGGCCCGCGTGCTCCATCGCGACGGCTTGATGCTGGTGATCGACAAGCCCGCCGGCCTGCCGGTGCATCGCGGCCCCAAGGGCGGCGCCAATCTCGAATCCTCCTTCGATGCGCTGCGATTTGGGCTGCCGCGGCCGCCGGTGCTCGCCCACCGGCTCGACAAGGATACATCCGGCTGCCTCGTCTTGGGGCGGCATCGCAAGGCGACCGCATCGCTGGGCCTGCTGTTCAAGCATGGCCGGATCGGCAAGACCTACTGGGCCGTGGTCGAGGGCGGACCTGCCGAGGACGAAGGCACCATCGACATGGCGCTCGGGCGGCTGAATGTCGAGCGCGGCTGGTGGCAAAAGCCCGATCCGGAGGGGCAGAAGGCGGTCACCAACTGGAAGGTAGTGGGGCGCGGCGATGGGCTTTGCTGGCTCGCGCTGGAGCCGGTCACCGGGCGCACCCATCAATTGCGCGTGCATTGCGCGGCTCAGGGCTGGCCGATCGTCGGCGACAACATCTACGGCACGCAGGCAAGTTTACGCCGCCTGCGCAACGAACAATATATCCCGCGCTTCGGCGAGCCGTGGCTGCATCTGCATTCGCGCGAGATCGTGATCCCGATTTCGAGGAACAAGGACCCGGTGCGCGTGGTGGCGCCGGCGCCGCCGCATCTGCACCAGCGGCTCCGCGCATGCGGATGGCACGGCGGCTGACGCGCCGCCGCATCTTTCCATCACACCAAACCCTGCTGAATTTTCCAGACCAGTTGGTTGATGACCGTCCCCTGACCGAGCGTCGCCGTCATGCCGGTCACGTCCGGCGGAAAGACCACCTGCGCCTTCGAGCTCAGCGTGGAGATGTCAATCAATTCGCCCTGCGTCACGTCGGCGACCGTCACCCAGTAATTGACGGTGGGTGCGATGGTATAGCTCACAAAGGCGTTCGCCTGGACGATCGATGTCGGCGATCCCGCCATGCCGATACCAACGCTCGCCGTGGCCGGTGGTATCGACTGGGCGACGATCTGGAAATCGTTCGGCGGCTGGCCCGCACCCTGGTCGGCAAAACTGAAGATGCCGTCGGCGTAGGTCAAAGTAATGCGATTGCTGGTGCCCAACGCCGCGGGCACGACCTCGGAGGCGCTGAACTGAATCCCGGGCGCGAGCGGGCCGGTCTGCATCCAGACCAGATCGTAGGTCTCCTGCCAGGTGAAATTCACCTCGACCCCGTTGGCAACCGGCATTGCGAACCATGCCGGCGCAAGGCCTTTGGTGGCGTTTGCCGGCAGTTGGTAACAGACGAAGGTCTGGGTGCTGCCGCTGTTGTTGTGGAAGCGCAGCGTGTGCAACGGGGGTCCGCTCGGCTGCGCCGCAAAAATCACGACCTCGCTGTTGTTGGCATCGTTGCTGCGGTTGACAAAATTGACCGTAATCGTCAGCCCCATCGTCGCTCCCTTCATGCCCGCGGCCATGCGTCAATCGACTCCGCAACGCTACCACCATCTCCGGTTGAAGCAACCCAATCGCCGCGGTTCAGGGCGTTCGGCTGCGAGAAAGAGAACCAGCCAACGTCCAGCGCTTGAGGCCGACCACGGGCAAAAACTCCACCAAAGTTGCGGTCTCGAATATTCCGGTCTGCGGTCGCCAATCCCTTTCAAGCATGCCCTTGGCACGATCCAGATTTGCGTCGTCTATTCCCGTCGCCAATGTGCAATGGGGCGTCCAGCTTCCTGTCCGATAATGCGGGCGGCAATCTTCATCGATCGCAGCCGCAATTATCGCGTGGAGGCGCATCAAATCCGGCGAGGGCGCGAGTGCCGCGTACAACACGCCGCTGCCGGCCCCGAACGTCGAGACCTCGGTCAGCGTGACAGCCATCCTGGCTGCGCTCTCGAAAACACGATCGAGTGCAACGGTCGCCACATCCGTCCTCAGCGTGTCGTAGACGGCCAGCGTCACATGAGGCGGGTATCCGAGATTCAGCATCGAACGCGACACATCCGCTTCGGCAAGCCGCATCCAGCGCGCGGAGACGATTTCGGCCAGGCTAACGTCGAAAAGCAAATTCACGGCATAGGCCATGTCGACTACGCCCCTATCAGCCGGCCACCGTCGTGTTCCCTGATCGTCAGCCTCCGCACCGTGCCGGGCATTTCACCGCCGATTGCAACCGGAATAAAATGTTCGGTGCGGCCCTGCGTGGCGCTTTCAATCAGGACTTCGCGTGTCGCGCCGATCTCCGATGCCAGCCGCTTCTGCAATGCCGCCTCCGCCACCGCGCGCAGCCGCTTCGCACGCTCCTTGATCGCGTGGCCATTGACCTGCGGCATCCGCGCCGCCGGCGTGCCCGGTCGCGGCGAATAGGGGAACACGTGGAGGAAGGTGAGGCCGCATTCCTGCACCAGATCGATGGAGCGAGCGAACATCTCCTCGGTTTCGGTCGGAAAGCCCGCGATGATATCGGCGCCGAGCGCGATGTCGGGCCGCAACCGCCGCAGCTGCGCGCAGAAATCGATCGCATCCTTTCGGGAATGCCGCCGCTTCATCCGCTTCAGGACCAGATCGTCGCCGGACTGCAGCGACAAATGCAAATGCGGCATCAGGCGTTCGTCGCCCGCGATCACGTCCAGCAGGTCGCGGTCGACCTCGATCGAATCCACCGATGAAATCCGCAACCGCTTCAGCTTCGGCACATGCCGCAGGATCTGTTTCGTCAGTTGACCGAGTTTCGGGGCGCCCGGCAGATCCGCGCCATAGCTCGTCAGGTCGACGCCGGTCAGCACGATCTCGGCATGGCCGCGCGCGACCAGCGCCCGGACCTGCTCGACCACCGCGCCCATCGGCACCGAACGCGAATTGCCGCGGCCATAGGGAATGATGCAGAAGGTGCAGCGGTGATCGCAGCCGTTCTGGACCTGCACGAACACGCGGGGCAGGCCCTTCTGAAATCCATCGACCAGATGCGGCGCCATCGCCGTGACCGACATGATGTCGCTAACCGCGATCTTCTCGCTCGCATTCGAGGCCGAACACGGCCACGCTATCGAGCGCCGCCCGCGCATCGCGCCAGGCCTCACCCCGCATCTTGTCGTCATTGCCGAGCACGCGATCGACCTCGGCCATACGAGCGAACATCCCGGCCTGGGTCTGCGCCGCGCAGCCGGTGACGACGATGCGCGAGGACGGCCGCTCGCGCTTCAGCCGCCGGATCGATTGCCGCGCCTGCGCCACGGCCTCATTGGTGACCGCGCAGCTGTTGATGACGATGGTATCGGTGAGCCCGGCGCTTTCAGCCTCCCGCGCGATTACTTCGGACTCGAAGGCGTTGAGGCGGCAGCCGAAGGTGACGATCTCGACGGGGGCTGGCGCAAATCCGCTTACCTCGCCCCGCTTGCGGGGAGAGGTCGGATTGCATGCAATGCAATCCGGGTGAGGGGGACTCTCCACGAGTCGCGCTCGCTGAGAGAGCCCCTCACCCCGACCCTCTCCCCGCGAAGAGCGGGGAGAGGGAGAAGTCGTAGATGCCGCTTGTGTCAACTTGGACTCACAATCACTTGCGCGACGGAGGCAAACAGCGCGGGATCGAAGCGGCCTTCATATTCGAAGGTCGCCGTTCCCGTCATCAGCACATGGTCGTCGCCCTCGCGCCACTCGATCGAAAGTTCGCCGCCGGGCAGCGAAATCTTGACGGTGCGATTGGCGCGCCGCAGCCGCGCCGCGGCGACTGCGGTGGCGCAGGCCGCCGAGCCGCAGGCTTTTGTCAGGCCCGCGCCGCGTTCCCAGGTGCGGATCGTGATGTGATCGCGATCGACAATGTGCGCCAGCGTGATGTTGGCGCGCTCGGGGAAGATCGGGTGATTTTCCAGAAGCGGGCCAAAGCGAGCGAGATCGTAGGCGTCGACGTCATCGACCCAGAAGATCGCATGCGGATTGCCCATGCTGACCACCGACGGGGTGTGCAGCACCGGCGCGTCGATCGGCCCGATCTGCAGTTCGATCGAACGGGTGTCGCGGAATTCTTCCGCCAGCGGAATGTCCTTCCAGCCGAACTTTGGCGGCCCCATGTCGACGGTGTAGAGGTCGCCTGCGCCCTGCCAGCAATTCAATAGCCCGGCCCGGGTCTCGAAGGTGGCCGAGGTCTGGCCGGTCGCCTCGAACAGCCGCTTCACCACGCAACGCATGCCGTTGCCGCAGGCGCCAATTTCCGAGCCGTCATTGTTGTAGATGCGGATGAAGGCCTCGGTGCCTGCCAGCCGCGGCGGCTGCAGCACCATCAGCTGGTCGTAATGCACCCCCGCAGGCTGGGCCACCGCGCGCGCTTCCTCCGGCGTCACCGCGGCCGGCGCATCGCGCAGATCAACCACGACGATTTCGTTGCCGATGCCGTTCATCTTGGCAAACGCGTGGTTGGCGAGCGCGCTCATGGAATTTCCCGAATAATGCCAGCCTTATATGGCGAGTGGGGGTGGATTGGCCAGTATGGTGATTCTGTGTCGCCGCCCCCCTGGCGGGGACGCAGGGCCATGAATTATCTGTCATGGGACGAGGACGCCCTCTGCGTGTTAACCTGCCGGGCCTTCGCGGCCTGGCCGGGACGCTCGAGCGAACGGCCTATTGGATGAGGCTTTGGAGAAATTCGATGAATTGCCGCCCCCCGTTTCGCCTCGTCATGACAACGCTGATCCCATTCGCCGCGATGGCGCTGGGCCTCGGCGGTGCGCTGGCGCAGGCGCCTTCGGCTTCGCCCGCCCCGACCGTGACCGCGACGCCCGCGCCCGCACCGATGGCATCGCCGGCTCCGGCAGCCAGCCCCTCGGCGGCGCCACCGGCGGCCGAGGCCCCCGTGCAGACCGCCGATCCCTTCGGCGAGGAGATCACGCTGGCGCCGAAAACGGTCGTCATCCTGAAGGGCAACGCCAACTGGGATTCGGCGTTCGACGCCCTGATCGATTCCTTCAAGTCGCTTTCGGCGCTGCTCGACAAGCAGGGCATCAAGCCGTCAGGCAATCCCATGATCGTCTACACCTCCACCGACGACACCGGCTTTACGTATCTGGCGGAAATTCCGGTCGATCAGGATCCGAAGAACCTGACCAAGGCGATGAGCATGGGCAAATCGCCCGACGGCAAGGCGTTGAAATTCGTCCATCGCGGCTCCTACGACAACATGGACAACACCTATGAGGCGATCACCAATCACCTCGACGACAAGAAGCTCGAGGCCAAGGACACTTTCATCGAGGAATACATCACCGATCCCCTGAAGACCGCGGAAGACAAGCTCGTCATCAATGTCTATGTGCCGCTGAAGTGAGGCTCATGAAGCGTTGTGCGCCTTTCATCGCCATCGCGGCGACTATCATGTGGGCCGCGCCCGCGTCGGCGCAGGCCGTGCCTCCGGCGATTTCCGTCTCGGGCGAAGCCACGATATCGGTGGCGCCCGACCAGGCCCAGATCGAGGCCGGCGTCACCTCGGAGGCCAAGACCGCGCGCGGAGCGTCGGAAGCCAACAATGACGCGATGGGCAAGGTGCTGCTGGCGCTGAAGGCCGCCGGCATCGAGGCGAAGGATATCCAGACTTCCCGGCTGTCGTTGCAGCCGGAAAGCGCACCGAACCGAACCGGTGGGGCGAATTCCATCGTCGGCTACCGCGCCAGCAACCGGGTCACGGTCCGCCTGCGCGACGTCGCCAAGGTCGGAAGCACGATCGACCTGTTGGTCGGCGCCGGCGCCACCGATATCGGCGGCATCGATTTCTCGGTGTCGAATGCCTCGAAGCTGCTCGACGACGCCCGGGCGCAGGCGGTCGCCGATGCCCGCCGCAAGGCCGAGATTTTGGCCAAGGCCGCCGGCGTCACGCTCGGCGCGCCGCTCAGCATTTCGGAAGGAGACACGCCCGGCCCGGTCGGGTTTCGCAAGTTCGCGGCCGGCATGCCCGCATCTCCCGCTCCGGTGGCGCAGGGCGAAGAGACGCTGCAGGTGAATGTCAGCGTGTCCTGGGAGATCAAGCCGGGGCCATAATGCGTCGCCCCGACGAAGGCCGGGGCCCATACGCCGCGGCGCTTGTTGTGAGAAGCGCTGTTCGACGACTTTGCGTACCAACGACTTCCTGTGGCTATGCGTCCCGGCTCAGCGCTCGCCGTGCTCGCTTGGCCGGGACGACGGAGTCAAATCTCGAATACCTGTCCCGGTTTTAGCGCCACGAATTTTTCGCGCGGAATCTTGGCTTCATCAAGCGCGGCGTGCAGCGCCCTGACCGGTGCGTCGATCGCCTCGTCGGTCAATTGAAACGTGCCGTGGTGATTGGCCACTGCGGCTTGCGCGCCGCAATCGCCGAGCGCCATCACGGCATCGGACGGATTCATGTGCTGATCGCGCATGAACCAGCGCGGCTCGTAGGCGCCGATCGGGAGGATCGCAAGCCGCAGCGGACCGTGCGCTTCGGCTACCCGGCGGAAATGCCTGCCTTCGCCATAGCCGGAATCGCAGACGACATAGAGCTTGCCGGCGGGAGTTTCCATGACAAAGCTCGCCCACAGCGCCTTGTTGCGGTCGAACAGTCCGCGCGCCGACCAGTGCCGGGTCGGCACCAGCGTCACCGCGACATCGTTGCCAAGCTCGACGCGATCGTGCCAGTCAAAACCCTCGGCCTTGATCGCGCTGTCCGCGCCGCGCATGGTGACGTCATTGCCGAGCGGCGTGATCACGCGCGGCGAGAATTTGGCGGCCAGCATCGAGAGCGTCGGAATGTCCAGATGATCGTAATGGCCATGCGACACCAGCACGACGTCGATCTCGGGCAACTTGTCGAAGGCGATGCCGGGATCGTTGTGCCGCTTCGGACCGGCAAAGCTGAAGGGCGAGGCGCGCATCGACCACACCGGGTCGACCAGGATATTGCGCCCCGCGGTCTGGATCAGCCAGCTCGCATGTCCCACGAACGATAGCCGCAGCTTGTCCCCGGCAACGCGTGCAGGCGGCGTGTCGGCATACGGGCTTGGCGCCCATTCCGGCCAGGCGTGGCGCTGACGGTCGCGGCCGAACTGCCAGCGCAGCACCTCAGTAAGCGATTTCGGCGGCATGCCATCGGGATCGAAGAACCGCTCGCCGTCGAAATGATCGGAGACCGGCCCGGCATAGGTTTTCATTCTGTAAATCCATAGCGACGGCACGCCGATCGCGGCGGCAGCGCCAGCGAGCAGCCCCAGGACACGACGACGGGTGAGTTTCATGCCGCGATTGGCCCCAAATTCGGCCGTTTCGGCAAGGGGCAAGCGACCCCCCGCGGCTTCACGAAAACGCCACTTTGCCGCGGACTTCCTTGACTTTTGGGGATTGCGGGGGTTAAACGCGCCCAATCATCGAAAAGATGTTCTTTTCGAACCGCCGCCCGGCCCCATGAGGCCGGAGGTCAACGCCCGACAGCGCGATGCGCCCTCGGGCGCAAACGTGTTTGGAATACTACCTTCTCCCTCGCCCCGCCCGTGCGGGGAGAGGGCAAAGGCGGCCTCAGGGCCGCCGTACTTGATAGAAAAACGCCGATGCAATGTATCGGCTACGGTGAGGGGCTCTTGCTTGCTCCTCGCTTCGGTACCCCCTCACCCGGATCGCCAAAGGCGATCCGACCTCTCCCCGCAAGCGGGGAGAGGTGAAGAAGGACTGCGGACGTGTTCGACAATCTGTCGGAAAAGCTGGGTGGCATTCTCGATCGGCTGACGCGGCGCGGGGCGCTGACGGAGGCTGACGTCGACGCTGCTATGCGCGAGGTGCGCCGCGCGCTCTTGGAGGCCGACGTTTCGCTCGACGTGGTCAGGAGTTTTACCGAAAAAGTCCGCGAGCAGGCGATCGGCGCCACCGTGGTCAAGTCGGTCACCCCCGGCCAGATGGTGGTCAAGATCGTCCATGACGAACTGATCGCAACGCTCGGCTCCGACGGCCAGAGCATCGACCTCAACGCGGTGCCGCCGGTCGCGATCATGATGGTCGGCCTGCAGGGCTCCGGCAAGACCACGACCACGGCAAAACTCGCCCGCCGGCTGACCCAGCGCGACAAGCGCAAGGTGCTGATGGCTTCGCTCGACATCTATCGCCCGGCGGCGATGGAGCAGCTCGCCGTGCTCGGCCGCGACCTCGACATCCAGACCCTACCGATCGTCATCGGCCAGAAGCCGGCGCAGATCGCCAAGCGCGCGCTGGAGGCGGGAAAACTCGGCGGCTACGACGTGGTGCTGCTCGATACCGCAGGGCGTACCACGCTCGACGAAGAGATGATGACGGAGGCGGCCGAAATCAAAACTGCGGCCAATCCGCATGAGGTGCTGCTGGTCGCGGATTCCCTCACCGGCCAGGATGCGGTCAACCTCGCGCGCTCGTTCGACGAGCGCGTCGGCCTGACCGGCATCGTGCTGACGCGCGTCGATGGCGACGGCCGCGGCGGCGCCGCGCTTTCGATGCGTGCCGTCACCGGCAAGCCCATAAAACTGATCGGCACCGGCGAAAAGACCGACGCGCTGGAGGATTTTCACCCAAGCCGGATCGCCGGACGCATCCTCGGCATGGGCGACGTGGTGTCGCTGGTCGAAAAAGCCGCCGCCAATATCGACGCGGAAAAGGCCGCGCGCACCGCCGAGCGGATGCGCAAGGGCCAGTTCGACCTCACCGACATGCGCGAGCAATTGCTGCAGATGGCGAACATGGGCGGCATTTCCGGCCTGATGGGCATGATGCCCGGCATCGCCAAGATGAAGAACCAGATCGCCAATGCCGGGCTCGACGACCGCGTGATCAAGCGCCAGGTCGCCATCATCGATTCGATGACGCGGCAGGAGCGCAAGCATCCCGACATCCTCAAAGCCAGCCGCAAGAAGCGGATTGCCGCGGGAAGCGGACAGAAGGTCGAGGAAGTCAACAAGCTGCTGAAGATGCACCGCAACATGGCCGACATGATGAAGGCCATGGGCTCCGGCAAGCGCGGACCCTTGGCCGGCATCGCGCAGGCGATGGGTTTTGGCGGTGGCGGCGGCATGCCCTCGCCGGAGCAGATGAAGGCCTTGGCCGAGAAGATGCCGGGAGGCGCGGGGCCCGGCGGCATGCCCGCGCTGCCGAAGGATTTGCCCGCGGGTCTTCGCTCCGGCCTGCCGAATTTGCCGGGACTGACGGGCTTGAGCGGCAAGCCGAACCTGCCGGGGCTGGGCGGCTTCCCGGGCCTGGGGAAGAAGAAATGAGAACGACCCTTTCACCTCGTCATTCCGGAGCGTGCGAAGCACGAACCCGGAATCTCGAGATTCCGGGTCTGGTCCTTCGGACCATCCCGGAATGACGAACTAAACATCCAACTCACACCAACTCACCAGGAGAACCTCATGCCAGTCGTCATCCGCCTCGCCCGCGCAGGCACCAAGAAGCGTCCGGTCTATCATGTCGTCGTCGCCGATTCGCGCTTTCCGCGAGACGGCCGCTTCATCGAACGGCTCGGCCATTTCAATCCGCTGCTGCCGAAGGACAACGAGGCACGGCTGAAGATCGACATGGACAAGACCAAGGCCTGGCTCGCCAAGGGCGCGCAGCCGTCGGACCGGGTAACGCGCTTCCTCGATGCCGCCGGCGTGGTGAAACGCGCCGCGCGCAACAATCCGGAAAAGGCCGTGCCGCGCAAGGAGCGCAAGGCCAACGCCGAAGCCGCCGCCACAGCCGCCTCGGCTGCCGCTGCCGCCGCCAAGAAATAAGCGCCGGCGGCGCGATGGCGGCACACATCTGCATCGCCCGCATCGGCGCCGCCCATGGCGTGCGCGGCGAGGTAAAACTGTGGACTTTCACGGACGACCCGCTGGCCGTGATGCAGTACGGTTCGCTCGCGACCAAGGACGGCGCACGTTCGTTTGAAATCACGACCGCCCGCGAGGCCAAGGGCCATCTGGTTGCGACGCTGAAGGGCGTCGCAACCCGCGAGGAAGCCGAGCGCCTCAACGGCGTCGAGCTCTACGTCGCGCGCGACAAACTGCCTGCCACCGATGAAGACGAATATTACCACACCGACCTGATCGGCCTCGCCGCGGTCAATGCTGCAGGCGAGCCGCTCGGCCGCGTCATCGCGATCCACAATTTCGGCGCCGGCGACATCATCGAGATTGCGCCGCCGCAGGGCGCGACCATGCTGCTGCCGTTCACCAACGCCGTGGTGCCCACGATCGATCTTGCGGGCGGACGGGTGGTGATCGAATTGCCCGCGGAGATCGAGGGCGACGAACCGTAACTCCGGTCGTCATCGCCGGACTTGATCCGGCGATCCATCTTCTCGCGAAGACGATGGATACGCGGGTCAAGCCCGCGTATGACATTCCCTGTAAATCGCGATGGTTCCGAATGACCTGGCGCGCGACCGTGCTCACCCTGTTTCCGGAGATGTTCCCGGGCCCGCTCGGCGTCAGCCTGGCCGGCAAGGCGCTTGTCGCCGGGCTGTGGGCGCTGGAGGCGCGCGACATCCGCGATTCGGCGACCGACCGCCACCGCAGCGTCGACGATACACCGGCCGGCGGTGGGCCCGGCATGGTGCTGCGGGCGGACGTGCTGGCGGCGGCGATCGATGCGGCCGATATCGCCCCCGACCGTCCGCGACTGCTGATGAGCCCGCGGGGTCGGCCATTGACCCAGTCGTCCGTCGCCGAACTCGCCGCCGGGCCGGGACCGCTGATCGTCTGCGGCCGGTTCGAAGGCGTCGACCAGCGGGCGATCGAGGCGCGCTCCCTGGAGGAGGTTTCGATCGGGGATTACGTGCTGTCCGGGGGTGAAGTCGCCGCGATGGCGCTGATCGATGCCTGCGTGCGGCTGCTGCCGGGGGTGATGGGAAAGGCCAATTCCCAGGCCGAAGAGAGCTTTTCGGATGGGCTACTGGAATACCCGCAATATACCCGCCCGCAGGAGTTCGAAGGCCGGCCGATCCCGGAGATTCTGTTGTCCGGCGACCACGCCAGGGTCGCGGCGTGGCGGCAGGCCGAAGCCGAGGCGTTGACGCAGGCGCGGCGGCCCGATCTCTGGGCCGCCAGGCAATTCCAGCCGGGGAGCGGCCAAAGACGCCCAAAAAACACGACGGAAGGGTGACAAGCCGCCGGCTTTGCCGTATATGGGCGCCAAATCCGCGCAAGGATAACCGAACACCCGCGCAGCCCGCGCTGTTTCCGGCTGGGGCGCGCCGCCGATGGAGATTTTACCCGTGAACCTCATTCAGCAGCTCGAAAAAGAGCAATTCGACAAATTGGCCGCCGGTAAAACCATTCCCGAATTCGGCCCCGGCGACACCGTGATCGTCAACGTCAAGGTGGTGGAAGGCGATCGCTCCCGCGTGCAGGCCTATGAAGGCGTCTGCATCGGCCGCTCGGGTTCGGGCCTGAACGAGAGCTTTACGGTGCGCAAGATTTCCTACGGCGAGGGCGTGGAACGCGTCTTTCCCGTGATGTCGCCGATGATCGACTCGATCACCGTGGTGCGCCGCGGCAAGGTGCGCCGGGCCAAGCTGTATTACCTGCGCAATCTGCGCGGCAAGTCGGCCCGCATCGTCGAGAAGAAATCCGACCGCGCGGCGGCGGTCGGCGAGTAGCTCACGGGCTTGCAGTGAATTTGACGAAAAGCGCGGGGCTTTGCCCGCGCTTTTTTGTTGCGCATACCGTCCAGACACCGTCATTCCGGGGCGATGCGAAGCATCGAACCCGGAATCTCGAGATTCCGGGTCTGGTGCTGCGCACCATCCCGGAATGACGCTGCCATGCATGTCGCGCTTCGCTCGATCACATGCTATATGGCTGAGATGTTCAGAGATCGCCAAACCATCGCGTGCCGCGTCGTGCTCGACGACCGCCGTCGGCTGCCCTGGCGTTTCTTCGGCCGGCTGACGACGGCAGCGCTTGCGGCCTGATTCCCGACGCGCCCGGATTCGCGCGCGATTGCAATCTCCGATTCAAATTCCTTCATCCAAGGCCTGACATCATGTCCGACAAAAAGCCCACCACCGTGTACGACAAGATCTGGAACGACCATCTGGTGCACGAAGCCGATGACGGCACCTGCCTGCTCTATATCGACCGCCATCTGGTCCATGAAGTGACCTCGCCGCAGGCGTTCGAAGGCCTGCGCGCCACCAAGCGAAAAGTCCGCGCGCCGGAGAAGACGCTGGCCGTGGTCGATCACAACATCCCGACCACCGACCGCTCGAAACCCAATCCCGACCCCGAAAGCATCGAGCAGATGCGGGTGATGGCGGAGAACGCCAAGGAATTCGGCATCGAATATTTCGACGAGTTCGACCGTCGCCAGGGCATCGTCCACGTCATCGGCCCCGAACAGGGATTCACGCTACCCGGCACCACCATCGTCTGCGGCGACAGCCACACCTCGACCCATGGCGCGTTCGGCGCGCTGGCGCACGGCATCGGCACCTCCGAGGTCGAGCATGTGCTGGCGACGCAGACGCTGATCCAGAAGAAAGCCAAGAACATGCGCGCGGTGGTCGACGGCAAATTGCCCGACGGCGTCACCGGCAAGGATATCATTCTCGCCATCATCGGCGAGATCGGCACCGCCGGCGGCACCGGCTATGTGCTGGAATATGCCGGCGACGCGATCCGTGCGCTTCGCATGGAAGGCCGCATGACCGTCTGCAACATGTCGATCGAGGGCGGCGCCCGCGCCGGCCTGATCGCACCGGACGAAAAGTCGTTCGAATTTCTGAAGGGCCGGCCGAAATCGCCGAAGGGCGAGGCCTGGGACGCCGCGATGCGCTACTGGGAGACGCTGCGCTCGGATGACGGCGCGCATTTCGACCACGAGATCAGGCTGGACGCCGCAAAACTGCCGCCGATCGTGACCTGGGGCACCTCGCCCGAGGACGTGGTGTCGATCACCGGCATGGTGCCCGATCCCGACAAGATCGAGGACGAGGCCAAGCGGCTGTCAAAACATCGCGCGCTGAACTACATGGGCCTGAAGGCCGGCATGAAAATCACCGACATCAAACTCGACCGCATCTTCATCGGCTCCTGCACCAACGGCCGTATCGAGGATCTGCGCGCGGCGGCGAAGATGGTCGAGGGCAAGACGGTCAACGGCAATCTCACCGCCATGATCGTGCCGGGCTCCGGCATCGTCAAGGAGCAGGCGGAAGCCGAGGGGCTCGACAAGATCTTCATCAAGGCCGGATTCGAATGGCGCGAGCCGGGCTGCTCGATGTGTCTGGCCATGAACCCCGACAAGCTGTTGCCGGAAGAACGCTGCGCCTCGACCTCGAACCGCAATTTCGAGGGCCGGCAGGGGTTCAAGGGCCGCACCCATCTGGTCTCGCCGGCGATGGCGGCGGCGGCTGCGATCGCCGGGCATTTCGTCGACATCAGGGAGTGGAAATAGGCTACATCCCTCAAGCTGGAGCCATCCGCGAAGCTTCTCGTTAACGCCTTGGGAGCAGACTAACTCGGCCCCAGGCGTGGCGAAGGACCGGAAGATGGCCGACAAGCCTGAATTCGTCGATATGATCAGCGAGGCGACGCGGCAGTCGAGGCGTGTCGTCGCGCCGCGCATCGTGGCCCCCGTGATCAAGGAGACCTCGCGGCTGAGCCACTGGCCGCCGGACCGCTGGGAGCAGTGGCGCATCGAGACGCTGACGCCCTGGAAGCTGAAACCCTGGAAATTCAAGAACTGGGATTGAGGCAAGATTCCCTCGCCAATGAAATCGGGCACCGAAAGCAGCCCGATCCATTTCAGCACTCGCGCCCCGCGCCGCAATTCGAAACGCGCTCGTCATGCCCGGGCTTCGTCCCGGGCATGACGGAAGAGTCGAATTGCCGATCACCACCACGGCCCGTAGCCAAGTCCGAGGAACGGAAAGAACGGCGCCGGCGCGTAGTAAGTGGGCCGGTCGTAATAGGTCGGATCATACGGGCGATCGGCGTAGTGGCGATAATGCCGGACACGACGCCGCGCACTCATATCTTCCGCCTTCGACGCTTGCGGCTGATGCGTCGCATTCTGCGCCGGCGACGCCGCGGCGGAATTGACTGCGGCCGAGCCGCCGAACATCAGCGTCAGCGCCAGGACGGCGGCTGCGATCCATCTGGTCATGAAGGACTCCTCAGTGCGTAAGAAGGGATGACGTCATCAAGCTTGGTTTCCGCCTTGCACAACAACATTGGCTCGAAGATTTTTCAAAACCGGCATAGCCTGGCGTGCGTATCTTCTGGAAACATACCTCACAGGAGATCATCATGGCATCGTCTCGCGCAAGAGACCGGATCAAGCGCTTCGCGCTGGCCATCCCGGCTGCCACCGCTGCCTTGCTCTGGGCCGGCGCTGCGCTCGCCTCGCAGGGCCCCGGCGGGAGTACGGGCACCGCAAGCGGTTTCACCCAGCTTGCGATGGCCATCATCGTCTACGGAACCTCGGCGCTGATAATCGGCACAGGCCTGGTCGGCGCGCTGCGCCGGCGCTAGCCCGGCCGCCAGAAGCAGCTCATCCGGGGCACGATCACCGTGCCGCTCGGCCGGTATTCCCTGACATAGGTGGCGTTGCACTCGCGCACCGCGTTGGGGCCGGGGTTATAGCGCGGATAGACGCCATCGGGGCCGGTTTCGTAGGTCGGATAGACCCTGATCCGCGTGCGCGGCCGAACGTGGCGCGGCGGCTCGGCTGCTGATGGCGTCGCCTGCGCCACACGCACGCCGGAAGGCGCGGTCGGCGCCTGCGCCCCGGCCGGGCACGACGCCAAGGCGCCTGCAAACGCGACCAAGAGCGCCGCCGTTCCGATCCGCACCATCACACTCACCTTGAGAACCTGTTGCGGAGCGCAAGGTCTCCGATTGGCGCGCCAAGGTCAACTGCGCGGATGCAACCGGTCGGAACCGGCGCTAAAAGGACAACATGTGGATCGAAGCAAAAGCCCCCTCGCTGGCCGAGATGGAGACCATGGCGCATGAGGTTTTCGCGCGCCTGCCATCGCGGTTCCGGGAGCTCTGCGAGGGCGTCATCATCCGGGTCGACGATTTTCCGACCGAGGAGGTGCTGGACGAAATGCAGGCCGAGAGCGAATTCGACCTGCTCGGCCTGTTCCAGGGCACCGGCCTGCCGCATCAGAGCCATGGCGATATCGCGCGGCTGCCCAACATGGTCTGGCTCTACCGCCGCCCGATCCTCGACTACTGGGCCGAAAACGACGAGACGCTGGGCGATATCGTCCGCCACGTGCTGATTTACGAGATCGGCCACCATTTTGGCCTGTCCGACGACGACATGGAGGCGATCGAGGCTACCGCCGATTAGGGCATGATCCGGAAAAGTGGACACCGGTTTTCCGAAAAGATCATGCCCAAACAAAAAAGGCATTTTGCGCTTTGATGGCTGGCGCATTCGCGATAAACCACGCCCGCAAAACGCGTTTCCTTCATTCCAACCAGAAGTGCTGTTCGATGGACAAATTCACCTCACTGGAAGGCGTCGCGGCGCCTTTGAAGATCATCAATGTCGACACCGACATGGTCATCCCGAAGCAGTATCTGAAGACCATCAAGCGCACCGGCCTCGGCAAGGGCCTGTTCTCGGAACAGCGCTACAAGGATGACGGCAGCGAGAACCCGGATTTCGTCCTCAACAAGCCAGCCTATCGCAATGCCAAGATCCTGGTCGCCGGCGACAATTTCGGCTGCGGCTCGAGCCGCGAGCACGCCCCCTGGGCGCTGCTGGATTTCGGCATTCGCTGCGTGATCTCGACCTCGTTCGGCGACATTTTCTACAACAACTGCTTCAAGAACGGCATCCTGCCGATCCGCGTGTCGCAGGAGGACCTCGACAAATTGTTCGACGACGCCGAGCGCGGCGCCAATGCGACGCTGTCGATCGATCTCGCTGCCCAGGAAATCCGCGGCCCCGACGGCGGCACGGTGAAATTCGAGATCGACCCGTTCCGCAAGCACTGCCTGATGAACGGCCTCGACGATATCGGGCTGACCATGGAAAAGAAGGGCTCGATCGACGCCTACGAGCAAAAGGCGAAGACCGAGCGCGCCTGGGCCTGATTTCGCCCGAGCTGTTGTGTAGAACTCGTCATGCCCGGGCTTGTCCCGGGCATCCACGTCTTTAAAACCGTCACAGCAGTAAGACGTGGATGGCCGGGACAAGCCCGGCCATGACGAATTTCCCGGGGATGACGGAGATGGTTTGAGCATGCGGCCCGATGTCGTCACCTTCTGGCACGGCCCGCTCGATGCGCTCCGCATGACCTGCCTGAGATCGCAGGTCGCCGCCGGTCACAAGATTACCGTCTACAGTTTCGAGCCGCTCGGAAAATTGCCTGACGGCATTGGCAATGCCGCGGCCGAAGCGATCCTGCCGCGTTCGTTCGCGGAGAAACTGCGCCCGACCGGCCCCGACGGCGTCTGGCGCGACTGGACCATCCTGCAATTCTCGGATTTTTTCCGGATGCGGCTGATGGCCGAAAGAGCCGGCCTGTGGCTCGACGCCGACGTGCTGCTGCTGAAGCCGGTCGAGATCGATCCGGCAAAACCCTATTTCGCCTGGGAGCGGCCGCGCCAGCTCGGCAATTCCGTGCTCTATCTGCCGCCCGACGACGCCATCGTGACCGCGTTCGGCAAGCTGATGGCGGAGGCGGCGCTGACGCCGGACTGGCTGGCGCTGCGGCACCGCCTGACCTTTGGCTTGCGAAAACTGCGCGGCGGCTCCAAGCGGCTTTCGGATATTCGCATCGCAATCTATGGCCCGGCGGCGCTGACCGCGCTCGCCCGCAGAGCCGGCGAGTTGCACTACGCGCTGCCGAAGAAATCGTTCTATGCCGTGCACGCCGATCCAAAACGGTTCTTCGAGCCATCGGATTTTTCCGCGCTGATCGGCGATCCCGGCATCATCGGGCTGCACATCTCGCCGAAGGGCCGCGGCAACCAGCCGCCCGTTCCCGGCAGCCTCTACGCCTGGGCGGCGGAGCGGTTTGGAGCTTGAACCGTCATTCCGGGGCGATGCGAAGCATCGAACCCGGAATCTCGAGATTCCCGATGCGCAATTGCGCATCTGAGGTCTGGTGCTAACGCACCATCCCGGAATGACCGAGTGGGGTTCCGCTCGCCCAACCTATTCTACGAATGCCCCATTGCGGCGATCGCGTCGGCGATTGCGATTGTGCGCCGGGCCATTTCGGCGTGCAGCCGCTCCACCATCTGTCCGTCGAGCGAGATCGCGCCGCGGCTCGCGTTTGCCGGCTGCTCGAAGGCTGTGATGATCCGACGGGCGTGGGCGACTTCGTCGGCGGGCGGGGTAAAGATCGCGTTGCAGGCCTCGATCTGGCCGGGATGAATCAGCGTCTTGCCGTCGAAGCCAAGGTCGCGCGCCTGCGTGCATTCCTGCCCGAATCCGTTGACATTGCTGAAATCGCTGTACGGCCCGTCGAGGATTTCGAGGCCATAGGCGCGGGCAGCGAGGATGCAATGGGTGATCAGCGGCAGCATCGCCGCGCGGCCCGGCAGCATCCTGATCCGCGTCTCCCGCGAAATATCGTTCGGCCCGAACACGAAGCCTGAGAGCCGCATCTCGGCATCCTGCGACGCGGCGGCCAGTTGCTCGGCATCCAGCACGGCCTGCGCGGTCTCGATCATCGCCCACACCCTGATCGAGGCGTCGGCCTTGACGTCGCCGAGGCGGTCGGCGATCAGGCTGAGATCCTTCACGCTTGAAACTTTTGGAACCAGGATGCCGTCGGGCCGGGCCTTGCCGGCCATGGCGACGTCGTCGACCCACCAGGGCGAATCCAGCGCGTTGACGCGGATCAGCACCTCGCGCCTGCCGAAGCCGCCGGCCGCGACCGCCGCCGCGATCTGGTCGCGCGCCAGTTGCTTGGCCTCGGGCGCCACCGAATCCTCGAGGTCGAGGATGATGCCGTCGGCCGGCAGGTTGCGCGCCTTTTCCAGCGCCCGAGCATTCGAACCGGGCATGAACAACAGGCTGCGGCGCGGGCGGATCATGAGGCGGTTCCTGAGATGGTTTCGAGCCCCACGCGATACCACTTCACCTGCCCAGTCGAAAGGCTTGTTCGGGCCAGCCGCTTATGGTTAGCAGACCTCATGCAGACATTTCCCCCACGTCTCATCGAAGGCTACCGCGCCTTCACCTCGCAACGGCTGCCGACCGAACAGTCGCGCTACCGCGAACTGTCCGAGCGCGGACAGTCCCCCGAAGTGATGGTGATCGGCTGCTGCGATTCCCGGGTATCGCCGGAAGTGATCTTCGACGTCGGCCCCGGCGAATTGTTCGTGATGCGCAACATCGCCAATCTGGTGCCGGTCTATCAGCCCGACGGCGGCGCGCATGGCGTGTCGGCGGCGCTGGAATATGCCGTGACGGTTTTGCGCGTCAAACACATTGTGGTGCTGGGCCACGCCCAATGCGGCGGCATCCGCGCCTTCATCGACAAGATCGAGCCGCTGTCGCCCGGCGATTTCATCGGCAAGTGGATGGCGATGTTCGTCAAGCCGGGCGAAGTCGTCGAGCAGCGCGACCATGAGGCGATGGCCGATTTCATCGTCCGGATCGAGAAGGCCGCGGTGTTCCGCAGCCTGGAAAACCTGATGACGTTCCCGTTCGTGCGCACGCTGGTCGAGCGCGGCGAATTGCAGCTGCACGGCGCCTATTTCGGCGTCGCCGAGGGCTCGCTGTTCGTGCTCGATCGCGAAGCGAAGGAATTTCGCAGTGTGAGGGAGGCGGCGAATAGCGAGTAGCGAATGGCGAATGGCGATTTTTCCTACTCGCTACTCGCTACTCGCTACTCGCCATTCGCTATTCGCCCTTGTCCGCCCCCCACCGATCCGACAGCGCCAGCAACAGTGTCGAGATCACGAACACCAGCAGCACCGCGACCAGCCAGGTCATCTTGGTGGCGTCGAAGGCGGCGTCGATGTTCATGAAGGCCTTCAGCACCTGGATCGTCGAAATCGCGACAATGGAGGCGAGCAGCTTCTGCTTCAATCCGGCGAAATCCACCCGGGTCATCCAGGCCGGCCAGTCCGGATGGTCGTCGGCATCGATCCGGGAAACGAAATTCTCGTAACCCGAGAACACCACGATCAGGATCAGATTGCCGGTCAGCGTGACGTCGATCAGGCCGAGCACGCCGAGGATGATGTCGGTTTCCTTCGAGCCCGGCGCGTGGACGACGAACTCCCACAGCAGCATGAAGAATTTCAGCATCAGCACCGCGAGGCTGACGACGAGACCGAGATAGAACGGCGCCATCAGCCAGCGGCTGTTGAACAGCACGCTTTCGAGGCCGCGCTCGACGCGCTTCAGCGGCTGGGACGATGGCGCCGGCGGCTCGGTCATCGCAACTTCCGCTCCTGTCCGGCGCCGCCTTTTTACGCCGCCTTTTTCTTGGCGCTGATCAATTTGCGGTTGATCAGGCATTCGGCGATCTGGATTGCGTTCAGCGCCGCGCCCTTGCGCAAGTTATCCGAGACGCACCACAGCACGAGGCCGTTGTCGACGGTGGGATCGGTGCGGATGCGGCTGATATAGGTGGCATCCTCGCCGGCCGCCTCGTAGGGCGTGACGTAGCCGCCGGGTTCGTGCTTGTCGATCACCAGACACCCCGGCGCGTTGCGCAGGGTTTCGCGCGCCTCGTCGACCGAAATCGGATTCTCGAACTCGATGGTGACGGCCTCGGAATGGCCGACGAACACCGGTACCCGCACGCAGGTCGCGGTCAGCTTGATTTTGGGATCAAGAATCTTCTTGGTCTCCATCATCATCTTCCACTCTTCCTTGGTGTAGCCGTCCTCCATGAAGACGTCGATCTCGGGGATGACGTTGAAGGCGATGCGCTTGGGGAATTTCTTGGTGACGAGTTCGCTGTTGGTGTAGACGGCCTTGGTCTGCTGAAACAGCTCGTCCATGGCGTCCTTGCCGGCGCCGGAGACCGACTGATAGGTCGAGACCACGACGCGCTTGATGACCGCCTTGTCATGCAGCGGCTTCAGCGCGACCACGAGCTGCGCGGTCGAGCAGTTCGGATTGGCGATGATGTTCTTCTTGACGAAGCCCTTCACCGCGTCGGCGTTGACCTCGGGCACGATCAGCGGCACGTCCGGATCCATGCGCCAGGCCGACGAGTTGTCGATCACGATCGCGCCGGCGGCGCCGATCTTCGGCGACCATTCCCTCGACACCGCGCCGCCCGCCGACATCAGGCAGATGTCGACATCGGAGAAATCATAGTGCTCGAGCGCTTTGCACTTCAGGGTACGATCGCCATAGGACACTTCGACGCCCATGCTGCGGCGCGACGCCAGCGCCACCACCTCGTCGGCGGGGAATTTGCGCTCGTCGAGGATGTTGAGCATTTCCCGCCCGACATTGCCGGTCGCTCCGACCACCGCGATCTTGTAACCCATCGTTCACTCTCCGATGAAATATGCCTCGCCCCCGCCGCGTGCGGAAAGGGAAGAGGCAGCGCTTCTATGCGAGAAATGCCGTTAAGACAACGTTATACAGCGAGACCGCTTGCGGTTCTCGGTCGGGCGTGGGCGTTTGATGCGATCGTTTCGGGCCATTGAGGCCAATCCCTCTTATTCGACCCGAATTCATCCGGCGCTGACCAGCTTCGCCGACGAATGCTGCGCTACGCTGGCGCGCCTGGTGGCCTATGTAGGGGCCCTGGCGCTCCTTGGCATCGTCGGCATCCATCTTTGGGACCAATTGCAGCTGGGAGATGCGGTCGAGACCGCGGCCCGGGCGGACTGGAGCGTGGCTGACCGCTCGTACCCCGCCTTCGCCGTCAGTCAGTCCGATTTTCCCGATAAAACAATGACATACGAGGTCCTCCGGCATCCCGAAGGCGGCCGCAAGGACATCATGCGTTGGGCGGCGCCGAGCGAAAAGCCGGTGGCCGAGCTGCAAATCTACCGCCCCGGCGGCGAATTCGGCGACACTAACCCCACAGCCGACATTGCGGCCCGAATGGACCCCAACGGCCCGTTTGAGCTGGAAGCAGCCGGCGTGATCGACAGCAAGTTCGGCGCCGTGATGCTGCTTCGCCGCCCCCGTGACGCCGGCTGTCTCGGCTTTCTCAAACGGATCGATCAGCCCGGTCTGGAGATTTCCGGCTGGTCATGCCAGGGCGAGACCTTGCCGGTGCGGCGGGCGGCGATCGGCTGCATGTTGAGCCGGCTGATCCTGCTCACGGCCGGAAACGAGCCGAAACTGGCCGAATTGTTCGCCCGTGCCGAACTCCGGCGCGGCGATTGCGCCCCCGCCGCCAGTTCGGCGGACTGGGTAACGTCGGCGGCGAGCCCCGCCCTGCGCGGCGGGCTATGATCGGCCCAATCGCCAAGGTGCTGGTTTTCAAGCAACTTTTGTCCTGTTGGCGCATTATTGTCCGGCAGTGTGGCCCGTTTGACCTTGTGGCGATATGGCTGCGGTCGCTAAAGTGCTGGCGAAATCGGCGCGTACCGCCTGTGAGGACACGATGACCTGGAATTTCCCTGTTGCGAAAAAGCTTGCGGTGCTGTTTGCGGCATCCGCCGTCGTCGGCCTCGCGTTGACCCCGGCCAGCGCGCAGACCCAGCCCAAGCGCCAGTACGACGACCGCGGCCGGCCCTATTACGGGACCAGCGGTCCGAACGTGACCTATCAGCAGGGGCCGCACACCCGCATCTATGTCACCAAGCGTTCCTGGCTCGATGCCGGCGTCGAAGTGTTGCCGGGCGATCGCAAGTTCACCGACTACGCCTTTCCGCCGGAACTCGGCTATCCATCCTTCGCGCGCGAGAACAACAACCGCCCGATCGACCGCCAGCCGCTCAATCCGCCCTCCGACATGGGCGGCTACCCGCGCGGCATTCCGCTGTATTGAGCTAGCGGTTGATAACTCGACGTCGTCATGGCCGGGCTTGTCCCGGCCATCAACGTCTTAATGGGCCTCAACGAACAAGAAAGACGTGGATGCCCGGGACAAGCCCGGGCATGACGATCTCTGTTAAGCGTGCAGTTTCTGCAATTCCTTCAGGATCGCGTCGCCCATCTGCGTCGTAGAGGCCGCCGTGGTGCCCTCCGACTTGATGTCGGCGGTGCGCAGGCCGCTGGCGAGAACCGCGGCGATCGCGGCATCGAGCTTGTCGGCAAGCTGCCCCATGTCGAAGGAATAGCGCAGCGCCATTCCGAACGAGGCGAGCATCGCGATCGGGTTGGCAAGCCCCTTGCCCGCGATGTCAGGCGCGGAGCCGTGCACCGGCTCGAACAGCGCGCGCCGCTTTTTGGTCTTGACGTCGACCTCGCCGAGCGAGGCCGACGGCAGCATGCCGAGCGAGCCCGTCAGCATCGCCGCAATATCGGAGAGCATGTCGCCGAACAGATTGTCGGTGACGATGACGTCGAACGATTTTGGCGATTTCACCAGATTCATGCCGCCGGAATCGGCGAGCTGATGCTCCAGCGTCACGTCCTTGTACTCGCGCGCATGGACTTGCGTGACGACCTCGTTCCAGAGCACGCCTGACTTCATGACATTGCGCTTTTCCATCGAGGTCAGCTTGTTGCGGCGCTTGCGCGCCAGATCGAAGGCGACGCGGGCGATGCGCTCGATCTCGTAGGTGTCATAGACCTGGGTATCGATGGCGCGCTTCTGGCCGTTGCCGAGATCGGTGATGGTTTTCGGCTCGCCGAAATACACCCCACCGGTCAGCTCGCGCACGATCATGATGTCGAGCCCCTCGACCACCTCGCGCTTCAGGCTGGAGGCGTCCGCCAGCGCCGGATAGCACACCGCCGGCCGCAAATTGGCGAACAGGCCGAGGTCCTTGCGCAGCCGCAACAGCCCGGCCTCGGGCCGCGCCTCATAGGGAACGCTGTCCCATTTCGGGCCGCCGACCGCGCCGAAGATCACGGCGTCGGCGGCCATCGCCCGCGCCATGGTCGCCTCGGTGATGCTCTGCTGGCTCGCGTCATAGGCGGAACCGCCGACCAGGCCCTGCTCGGTGGCAAAATGCGCGATGCCTTCCGCATCGAGCCAGTCGATCAGCCGTTTCACCTCCGCCATCACTTCGGGGCCGATGCCGTCGCCGGGCAGAAGCAGCAGTTTGTGGGTGGTCATGGGAATATCCTTGTTTCGTGTTCTCTCACTTCGTCATTCCGGACGCCGCGCATGGCGCGGCGATCCGGAATCTCCGGCCCCGATCGATCAGGCGCAGAAACGATGGGATTCCGGGTTCGCGCTGGCGCGCGCCCCGGAATGACTGACGACGCGGAGTGCTAAAGCGGCATTGCGCGGATGGCAAGACACCATTGCCAACTGCGCCCTGTGCAAGCGCCCCGCACCCTGCCACAGTGCAGCTTGCCGGAGATTCCCTTGCACGCACCCGCTCCCAAGCCACCCGCGCATCCAGCGCGGTTGATCCTGATTCTGTCGCTGGCGCCGACCGTCGGGCTCGGCATCGGCCGCTTTGCCTATGCGCTGGTGCTGCCGGACATGCGCGACGCGCTAGGATGGTCGTATTCCGCCGCGGGCTTCATGAATACCGTCAATGCGGCCGGCTATCTCGCCGGCGCGTTGGCGGCGGCGCGGCTGATCAGGCGACATGGGCTGTCCGCCACGATCCGCTGGAGCACGCTGGCTTGCCTGCTGTCGCTGGCGCTGAGCGCGATGTCCGGCAATTTTGTCATCTTGAGCCTTGCGCGCCTGCTGGTCGGCATCGGTGCCGCGGTCGCCTTCGTGGCCGGTGCCGCGCTGGCCGCGAAGATCGCGCAGTCGCGGCCGGCGCGGGCGAATTTTCTGTTGAGCCTGTTTTACGCCGGACCCGGGCTCGGCATCGTGGCCTCCGGCCTGATCGCACCCTTCGTGCTGCAGGCGTTCGGACCGGGCTCGTGGTGGATCGTGTGGTGGGCACTGACGGGACTGTCGGTCGTTCTGACCATTCCGCTGCTGCTGGTGCCGATCGACAGCGATGCCGGCCTCGCCGATGCGGCGCCGGCGCCCTTCGCGATCCGGCCGATATGGATTTACCTTGTCGGCTACTTCCTGTTCGGCGCCGGCTATATCGCCTACATGACCTTCATGATCGCCTATGTCCGCGACGCCGGCGGCGGCGCCATGGCGCAGAGCGCGTTCTGGAGCCTGATCGGCCTGAGCGCGTTTGCGACCCCCTGGGTTTGGCGCCGCGTGCTGGCGTTCGACAAAGGCGGCCTCTCCACCGCCATCGTGCTCGGCGTCAATGCGGTGGGTGCAGGCTTGCCGCTGTTCGGGCATTCCACGCTGCTATTGACGATCTCGGCGCTGGTGTTCGGCGTTGCCTTCTTCGCGGTGGTGGGATCGACCACCGCCTTCGTGCGCTTCAATTACCCGCCTGCCGCCTGGCCCAAGGGCATCGCCGCGATGACCATCGCATTCGGCATCGGCCAGACGCTGGGCCCGACCGCGGTCGGCGCCGTCACCGACGCGTTCGGCAGCCTGGCTTACGCGCTCAACGTCTCCGCGGCGCTGCTGGTGCTCGGAGCGGTCGCGGCGGCGGTTCAGGGCAAGCCCTTGCAAAAAACGTAAGACTGCCAAATCAGCTTGTTCGCCCGGAGGGGGAATTGAGTTGGATTGCCGCTGGGCTATCGTTACGTTGATCTGCCAATTCGTCGATCCCTGGTCCTGACATCATGAAACCCGCCGCCTGCAACCCGCCTTCCTCGGGCCGACGCATTCTCACCGGCCTACTGGGAGCACCGATCGCGCAGTCGGCCGCGCCAGCCATGCACGAAGGGGCGGCTGAGGCGCTGGGCCTCCACTGCCATTACCAATTGATCGAGGTCGCCGGCGCCGGGCGCGACGAGCTGAAACTGATGCTCGACGGTATCAGACGGCTGGGTTTTGCAGGCATCAACGTGACCTTTCCCTACAAGGAAGCCGTGCTCGATCTGCTCGACGAATTGTCGCCGGGCGCAGCCCAGATTGGCGCGGTCAATACCGTCGTCGTCCGCGACAACAGGCTGATCGGCCACAACACCGATCGGACCGGCTTTGCGCGCGCCATCGCCCCGCTCGTCGCCGCTTCCTCGGCTGGCTCCGTTGCGCTGATCGGCGCCGGCGGCGTCGGCAAGGCGATCGCGTTTGCGCTGGCGGGCCTCGGCGTCAGCGAGCTGCGGATTTTCGATTGCGATCATGCCAAGGCGGCGGCGCTGGCCGTAAAGCTCGAAGGCCCCACGAGCGCCATTGTTACCGACAGCGTCGAGGACGCGCTGCACGGCGTCGCGGGATTGGTCAATGCTTCCCCGATCGGGATGCTGCCGAACCACGACATGCCGGTTCCGGAACCTCTGCTGCATGCCGGGCTATGGGTCGCCGATGCGGTCTATTCGCCGCTCTGGACGCCGCTTCTGACAGCGGCCAGGGCCAGGGGCGCGACCGTCATGACCGGGCGCGAGCTTGCCATTTATCAGGCCGCCGACGCATTCGAACTGTTCACGGGGGTCGCGGCGTCGGCCGCCGTGATGGGAATGGCATTCGACGGCGCAATGGCAAAAAGATACGCCGCGCCGGACGCGGCGTGACAAGGTGGCGTTGCCAATGATTGTCGTCCCCGCTCAAGGCCGGGACGAAGGTTTTTGCGCCTCAGCTTCCGCTGAACGAATTGTAGCCCTGGTCTTCCCAGTAGCCGCCCTTGTAGTCGTTGGTGACTTCCATCGAGATCACATATTTCGGATTCTTGAAGCCGAGTTTGGTCGGCACCCTGATCTTCATTGGATAGCCATAGGCGCGGGGCAGGATTTCGTCGGCGAATTTGAAGGTCATCTGGGTCTGCGGGTGCAGCGCCGTCTCCATGTCGAGCGGCGAGTTGTAGCCGTCCTTGTCGGCGCACTGGAACCAGCAATATTTCGCGTGGGTGTCGGCGCCGATCAGCTTCAGGAAATCGCGCAAGGGGGTGCCGGTCCAGCTGCCGATCGCGCTCCAGCCCTCGACGCAGATATGGCGGGTGACCTGCTTGACCTGCGGCAGCTTGTACAATTCCTCCAACGTCCAGGATTTCTTGTTGTCGACGAGGCCGCGCACCTCGAACCTCCACGCCTTGCCGTCGACATCGGGCGCGTCCTCGACATCGTAATAGCCGTTGAACGGGAACGGCTTTGTGATCGCGCTTTCCGGAAAGGTCGGCGCCAGCGCATAGGGATTGAAAATCAAGGCCTGCACCGCATCGTTGAATTTCGAAATTCTCGCCAGCATGTCATCGGCCGAAAAACTGTCGGTTACGTTGCAGCCGGTCAAAAGCGTCAGCGCGCCAAGACTGGCGCCGCCCGCAATGAAGCGCCGCCGCGCCGGATCGGGCAGCAGTTTGGCGGCGTCCCGGACCAGGAGCTTCTGGTCGACGCCGGGAATGAGAAGCGAGCGAAGCCGGCCCATGATGAGTTCTCCTCGAATATTAGCGGCCGATGATCATGGCGCGAAGGCTCTTCGGCACCAGCACCGCCAGCGCGACATGCACGATCAGGAACGCGCAGATCAACGACATGCAGATGAAGTGGACGTAGCGCGCGACGTCGTAGCCGCCGAACAAGGCCGTCAGGTATTGCAGCTGCACCGGCTTCCAGATCGAAAGCCCGGACAATACGATCACGACGCCGACCACGATGATCCCCGCGTACAGCAGCTTCTGGACGTAATTATACCGGGTGAGGTCGTCATGCTCGAGCTTGAAGGTCAGCGCGGCCTTGACGTCGGAGATCACGCCGGATGGCGTGATCGGCAGCAGTTTCTTGCGGAAGCGGCCGGTGGCGAAGCCGAGCGTCAGATAGACGAGGCCGTTGACCATCAGCAGCCACATCGCCGCGAAATGCCAGAGCAGCGCACCGCCGAGCCAGCCGCCCAGCGTAATCGAGGACGAGAAGCTGAAATCGAACAGCGGCGAGGCGTTGTAGATCTGCCACCCCGACATGATCATCAGGGTCATCGCGAAAGCATTGATCCAGTGCACCGTTCGCACCCAGGCCGGCTGAATGACTTTCGCTGCGGCGGGCACGGTAGGGTGGTCGCTGGCTGCAAGGCTGGACATGGCTGATCTCTGACGTCGATACCGGAATATACGCCGGGATCCGTGGGTTCGTTACTGCCAAAGAGTAGATAAGATCCATGCCTGACGGGCATCGTAGTCACAAAAATGCGAGCCGGGTTGCCCCGGCTCGCATGCGCACATCCCGTCGGGGACCATAACAGGACAGGCGAGGGTTACGACGGCATCAGGACGGTATCGACCACGTGGATCACGCCGTTCGACTGATTGACGTTCGGGATCGTCACGGTCGAGGAGCCGCCCTTGGAGTCGATGATCATGACGGTATCGCCCGACCGCTTCACGGTCAGCTCTTCGCCCTGGACGGTCTTGAGCTTCTTGCCATCGGTGAGATCGGAGGCCTCGAGCTTGCCGGGAACCACGTGGTAGGTCAGGATCTTGGTCAGGGTGGCCTTGTTCTCGGGCTTCACCAGGGTGTCGACGGTGCCTGCCGGCAGTTTGCCGAAGGCGGCGTTGGTCGGCGCGAACACCGTGAACGGGCCCTTGCCTTCCAGCGTGCCGACGAGGCCGGCGGCCTTCACCGCGGCGACGAGGGTGGTGTGGTCCTTCGAATTGACGGCGTTCTGGATGATGTTCTTGGACGGGAACATCGCGGCGCCGCCGACCATCACGGTCTTCTCGCTGCTGGACATCATCTTGTCCTGCGCGCCGGCTGGCGCAACCAGGGCTGAGGTCAGGGCCAGCACGCCGAGGGCGGCGGCAGAAAAAAGTGCAATACGCTTCGACATGGATACGTCTCCCGATGATTGAGGTGCCAGCGGACATCCGCCGGCGATGAAGGCAACAACGACGCTTGTTTCGCCGATGGTCGGACTGCGTCGCCGTTGGGCCGAGCTACGGGAGGTTTTCAGGCCAGTTTCGGGGAATAATTTATCGTGATGCTTGAAACTTTTTGCGGGGGAGGACGTGTGGGCGTCCTCATGGTGAGGAGCGCGCTCTTCGCGCGCGTCTCGAACCATGAGAGCCCCGATGCCGCCCGTCCTTAGACGCCGAGCTCCGCTCGGCTGCTCAGGATGAGGTTGAGGGGAGGATCAATCCCTGCTCGCCGGCGTCTGAATAAACCCGCGATTATGCGTCGGGCTGATCAGGATTTCATTCATGCAGACGCGCGGCGGCATCGAGGCCACGAAGGCGATGGTGCGACCGCAATCTTCCGGCTGCAGCATCCGCGCCTGCTCGGCTTCGCTCGGCACCACCGGGCGCAGTTTCAGGATCGGGGTCGCCACCTCGCCCGGCGACAAACAGCACGCGCGCAGACCGTTGACGCATTCGTCCATGTTGAAGGAATGGGTCAGCGCCAGCACCGCGTGCTTGGTCGTGGTGTAGGCCGGGCCCGGCATTTTCGAGACGTGGCGGCCGGCCCACGAGGCGACGTTGATGATGCAGCCGTCCTTCTGCTTGCGCATCGCCGGCAGCACCGCGCGCATGCAATACAGCACGCCGTTGAGATTGATGTCGACGAGATGGTTCCAGCCTTCCAGCTCCATCTCGGCCCAGCTGCGTTTCGGCACGTTGACGCCGGCGCTGTTGACGAGCAGATCGATGCGGCCGTGGTTGGCGAGGATTTGTTCGGCGGCCTTGTTGACCTCGGCAGCATTGCTGACATCGAGCGGCATCGCCTCGGCCTTGCCGCCGGCCTTGGCGATCTTCGCCACCACCGCGTCGAGCGCATCCTTGCGCCGTCCCGAAACCACCACGATCCAGCCATCGGCGGCCAGCGCTTCGGCGCCTGCTTCGCCGATGCCGCTGCCGCCGCCGGTCACCCAGGCCACGCGTTTCCCGTTATTTGACATGCAAACTGTCTCCGTTGCTTTGTGAAGGGCGTTCTTGCTATGGAACGCCTTGAGATGATACGGCCCGATCGGAAGTGGCCACCCCGCAATGATGCATGAACGTCCCGCCGAACGCCAAGCTGTTTTCCGCTCGATTTGAAATTCAGGTCGGGGGCATGGTACTGCAGCCGGCTGGTTTTCCGAAAAATTCTAACGCAGCAAAATGAGGCAAGAAGCGCATGCGCCCGCTTGAAGGATTACGCGTCGTCGACCTCACCAGGGTGCTGTCGGGGCCGTACTGCACCATGCAGCTCGGCGATCTCGGCGCCGAGGTGATCAAGGTCGAGCGGCCGGGCGACGGCGACGACACCAGAGCGTTCGCGCCTCCCTATCAAGGCGACGAAGCGGCGTATTTCCTCTCCGTCAACCGCAACAAGAAGAGCATCACGCTCGACATGAAGAGCGAGCGCGGCCGCGAGGTGCTGTGGCGGCTGATCGACAAGTCGGACGTGCTGGTGGAAAATTTCCGGCCCGGCGCGATGGACCGCCTCGGCTTCGGTTATGCCGACGTCAGCAAGCGCCGGCCCACATTGGTGTATTGCTCGATTTCCGGGTTCGGCAATACCGGCCTGATGAAGGACCGCCCCGGCTACGACGTCATCGTGCAGGGCGAAGCCGGCATCCAGGATATCACCGGGCCCGCCGACGGGCCGCCCTACAAGGTCGGCACCTCGATCGCCGACCTCGTTTCCGGGCTGAACGGATCGCAGGCGATCCTCGCCGCTCTCTATGCCGCCAAGACCACCGGGCGCGGCCAGCATGTTTCGGTTTCGATGTATGAGGCGGTCGCGGGCCTCCTCACCTTCAATGCCAGCATCTATTTCGCGACCGGCGAATCCCCGAAACGCCGCGGCAACGCGCATGCCACCATCGTACCCTATGAAACCTTTGAAGCGAGCGATGGCTGGATCAGCCTAGGCGTTGCCAATGACGAATTATGGAAGCGTTTCTGCAAGCTGGTCGAGCGGCCCGAGCTGACCGACGATCCGCGTTTTGCCAAGGCCGCCGACCGCGTGCGCAATCGCGACATCCTGGTCCCGATCGTCAAGGACATCATCAGGCAGCGCAAGCGCGACGAATGGCTACCCTTGATGGATGCCGCGGGGATTCCGAGCGGCGCGATCCGCACCGTGGGCGAGGTCTGCGAGAGCGCGCTGCTGCAGTCGCGCGACATGATCGCCGAGATGCCGCACGCCGGCAAAGGCGTCGGCATCGTCAAGAACATCAAGAATCCGATGCATCTCAGCGATACACCGCTCGATACCTACACCGCCCCGCCCCGGCTCGGCGAGCATACCAGCGAGATCCTGACCGGCCTGCTCGGCTACAGCAAAAGCGAAGTCGAGGAACTGGCGCGCAGCGAAACGATTTAGCGCAATCGCTTCATTCGATCACCTCGTCGGCGCGAGCCAGCAGCGAAGGTGAGATTTCGAGTCCGATCGCCTTGGCCGTCTTCAAATTGATGGTGAAATAGAAACGGTTGGGTTGTTCGATCGGCAGGTCGCCGGCCTTCGCGCCCTTGATGATCTTGTCCACATAGGCGGCCGAGCGCCGAAAAAAATCGCGAAAGCTTTCGCCATAGCTCATCAGGCCGCCCGCCTCGACATATTCGCGGACGCCGAACACGCACGGCAGCCGGTTTTTGATCGCAAATTCCGCGATCCGCGATCGATTGAGATTGAACAGGACGTTCGATCCCAGCATCAGCGCCTGAACGTTTTCCCCCTTCAGCCGCGCGAAGGCGGCGTCGAACTCTTCCGCGGTGCGGACGTCCGCCATCGCGACGTTCAAGCCCTTGGCCTGGGTCGCCGCGAACAGGTTTCTCGCTACCGAAGCGTAGTTCGGACTGCTGGAATTGGCGAGGATGCCGACGCTGGCGAGATGCGGCACGGCTTCCATGAGCAATTCGAGTTGCTTGGGCGCGGTGTCGTCGAGCGAGTTCGCCAGGCCGGTGATGTTGCCGCCGGGATGCGCGAGACTGGTTGCAAAACCGTTGCCGACGGGATCGGTGGACAGCGCCATGACGATGGGGGTCTGGGGCGCTGCCTTTTGCAGGTAGCGCACCGCCTCGGGCGCGCCGGCAACGAAGATATCGGCCTTCGACCGAACGAGCTCGGCGGCGAATTCCGCGTAGCGTTCCGGCCTGGCTTCGGCAAAGCGCCATTCGATGACATAATCCCGGCCCTCGACATAACCGAGTGCCCGCATTCCCTCCGCAAGCCCGCCCAAAAAGCTTGTTTCGATGGCGTCCGGTCGGACATTGCCGGAGAGAACGCCAATGCGCCACACCTTTCCGATATGCTGCGCGCGCGCCGCGAGCGGCATGCTGGCCGCCGCGCCACCAAGAAGCGCAATGAACGCCCGCCGCTTCATTCGATCACCTCGTCGGCGGTGAATATCAGTTTCGGTGGCACGGTGAGTCCCAAGGCGTTGGCGGTCTTGAGGTTGATGATCAATTCAAACTTGGTCGGCTGTTCAACCGGCAGATCGGCAGGCTTCTCGCCCTTGAGGATTCGCCCCGCATAGATGCCCATCTGGCGATAGGCCTCGGAAAGGCTGCTGCCATAGCTGATCAGGCCGCCGGCCGCGACGGAGTTGCGCGAGAAGTAGATGGTCGGAATCTTGTAGCGCGCCGCCGGAGCGATCAGAAGGTGGTGCCGTGCATCGAAGAATGGATCGGCGGCGATCACGAGGCCGTCGGCCGGCGTATTGACGAAGGTCGCGAAAGCCGCATCGATTTCGGTTTCGCTGCTCGCATTCAGGACCGAGAGTTGCACGCCCTTCGCGCGCGCCGCCTCCTGCGCGCCCCGGATCGAGGGCTCGGCGGTCGGACTGTTCGGATTGACCAGCAGCGCGATCGTGCTGGCCTGGGGAATCAGGTCGCACAGCAATTCGAGCCGCTTCGGCGTCACCTCGGTGAAGAGGATGCTGAGGCCTGTGGCGTTGCCGCCCGGCCGGGCGAGACTGGCGACCAGGCCGGCCGCGACCGCGTCGTTGCCGACCTCGAAAACGATCGGGATCGTCGCGGTGGCGTTTTTCGCCGCGCGGGCGAGCGGAGGCCCGAAGGCGGCGATCAAATCGACCTTGCGGCCGACCAGTTCGGCGGCCATGGCCGGCAGCCGGCCATACTGGCCCTCCGCCCAGCGGTACTCGATCGCGACGTTCTGTCCCTCGACGTAACCGATTTCCCGCAGTCCCTGCAGGAACGAAGACGCCGTCGGCGTGTATTCCGGCGTCGCAAAGTGAAAATAGCCGATCACCGGCATCGACCGCTGCTGCGCGCGGGTGGCAAACGGCACGCTCGCCGCCGCACCGCCGAGCGCCAGCATGAACTCGCGCCGCTTCATGATGAATGTTCCTGACCGGCGCCGAGCTTGGGCCGAATCAGACCACAATACAACGCCGCCGGCTGGAGGCCGTTTGCCGCAATCTCGTGGAACTTTGAAGGCCAGCTACTGCCCCTGGATCAGGCTGATCGCAAAGCGGCTGCCGACGATAACCAGATACGCCCCATACGCCATCTCCAGCGTGCGCTTCGACATCGCATGCGCGGCGCGCACGCCGAGTGGCGCGGTCAGCAGCGTCATTGGCATCGCCAGCACCGCGCCGATCAGCGAGACGTAGCCGATCGAAAACGGCCATTGCAGCGCGACGACATCCGGAAAGCGCGCGGCCGCAGGCCAGCCGGCATAGACATAGCCGAGCGCGCCGGGGATCGAGATCAGGACCGCCAGCGCCGACGAGGTCGCGACCGCCTGATGGATCGGACGGCCATAGAACGTCATCAGCAGGTTCGAAAACAGTCCGCCGCCGATGCCCATCAACGTCGAGAGCAGCCCGACGATGAAACCATAGGCATTCATCAACAGGCCCTTCGGAAAATCGGCGCCGAACTTCCAGGTCTCGCGCGCCAACAGCAGCCGCGCCGCGGCCGCATAGGCGACGGCGACGAACACGATCTTGAACAGCCGCTCCGGCGCATAGCGCGCGGTGACGCTGCCGGCGACCACGCCGACCAGGACCGGCACCCACCAGGCTTTAAGGATCTCCATGTCGACCGCGCCGCGCTTGTAATGGGCGCGCCAGGAACTGATCGAGGTCGGAATGATGATGGCGAGCGAAGTGCCGATGCACAGCGGCATCCGCACCTCGAGCGGCACCCCGGCGAGTCGGAAGCATTCGTAGAACACCGGCACCAGGACGGCGCCGCCGCCGATCCCGAACAGCCCTGCGAGAAAGCCGGAGAGCGCGCCGACCGCAACCAGCAGCAGCGCCAGCTCGAGAATCTCCGAGACCTGCAGCCCGGCGGTCGCCATCTTTCGGTTTTGCCTTGCTGGCGCGTCGAAACTGCGCGCGTTCATGAATCGTGCTTCAGGTATACCAGCCATCAGCGCGCCCTGGCGCTGTCAATCCCCGGCGATGCAAGGCATATTTGCACGGCTCATCTGAAAGGATGAACATTCGTTCGGAAACGTCGGATTTCGTCGTTGCGCTGGCTGTTTCGACTTCGTAAATAAGCTTCGTCCAGCGCGATCCCTCAAGGGGTCCGTGCGTGGGCCTTAAACCGTCAAAGCCGCCAATGACCGCCAGGATCGAACGACCGCTCTCGCCGCATTTACAGACCTATCGTTGGACCCTGACGATGGCGCTTTCCATCGTCCACCGCATCACCGGCATCGCGCTGTATTTCGGCACGCTGCTGCTGGTCTGGTGGCTGATCGCGGCGGCCTCGGGGCCGGCGGCCTATGCCAACGTGCAGGCGTTTACGTCGAGCTTCATCGGCCGGCTGATCGTGTTCGGCTATACTTGGGCGCTGCTGCACCATCTGCTGAGCGGTATCCGGCATTTCGTCTGGGACCTCGGCTATGGCTTCAAGCCGAACGAGCGCGAGGCGCTGACCTGGGGCGCGCTGATCGGTGGCATCTCGCTGACGGTGCTGCTGTGGATCGCGGCTTACTTCATCGGAGGCGGACGATGAGCGGACCCGAATTCGGCCGGCTCCAAATCGATGCGCACGCCGCTGAGCCGCGTCCGCGCGCTCGGCGCCTCGCATTCCGGCACCGGCGATTTCTGGCGGCAGCGGCTGACCGCGGTCGCGATGGTGCTGTTGATCCTGCCGGTCATCGTGGTGGTGATGATGCTGCTCGGCCGCAACCAGGCCGGCGCCGCGCAGATTCTCGGCTCGCCGCTGGTCGCGATCGTCATGCTGTTGTTCATCGTCGCCAGCGTCTGGCACATGAAGATCGGCATGCAGGTGGTGATCGAGGACTATGTGCACAGCGAGATGTGGAAACTCGCCGCCATCATGGCCAACAATTTCTTCTCGGTAGCGGTGGCGCTGGCCTCGATCTACGCCATCCTCAAACTGTCATCCGGAGTGTAGCGCATGGCTGCTGGTGGCAACGGCAAGGCCGCAAATGGTGGTCCGGCCGCAAATGGAAAAGCCTATCCGATCGTAGACCACACCTATGACGTCGTGGTGGTCGGCGCCGGCGGCGCGGGATTGCGCGCGGTGGTCGGCTGCGGCGAGGCGGGGCTGCGTACCGCCTGCATCACCAAGGTGTTCCCGACGCGCTCGCACACCGTCGCCGCACAGGGCGGCATTTCGGCCGCGCTCGGCAACATGCATCCGGACGACTGGCGCTGGCACATGTACGACACCGTCAAGGGGGCGGACTGGCTCGGGGACCAGGATTCGATCGAATACATGGTGCGCCACGCGCCGGCGGCGGTCTACGAACTCGAACACTGGGGCGTGCCGTTCTCGCGCACCGAGGACGGCCGGATCTACCAGCGGCCGTTCGGCGGCATGACGCTGGACTACGGCAAGGGACAGGCGCAGCGCACCTGCGCCGCCGCCGACCGCACCGGGCATGCCATGCTGCACACGATGTATGGCCAGGCGCTGCGCCACTCGGCCGAATTCTACATCGAGTTCTTCGCCATCGACCTGATCATGGACGACCAGGGCACTTGCCGCGGCGTAATCGCGCTGAACCTCGAGGACGGCACGCTGCATCGCTTCCGCGCCCAGACCACGATCCTCGCTACGGGCGGATACAATCGCGTCTACCTTTCCTGCACCGGTGCGCACACCTGCACGGGCGACGGCGGCGGCATGGCCCTGCGCGCCGGCCTGCCGCTGGAAGACATGGAGTTCATCCAGTTCCACCCGACCGGCATCTATGGCGCCGGCTGCCTCGTCACCGAGGGTGCCCGCGGCGAAGGCGGCTATCTGGTGAACTCCGAGGGCGAGCGCTTCATGGAACGCTATGCCCCGTCGGCAAAAGACCTCGCCTCGCGCGACGTGGTGTCCCGCGCGATGACCATCGAGATCCGCGAGGGCCGCGGCGTCGGCAAGAAGAAGGATCACATCTACCTGCACCTCGACCATCTCGATCCCAAGGTGCTGCACGAGCGGCTGCCGGGGATTTCCGAATTGGTGAGGATTTTCGCCAATGTCGACGTGACGCGCGAGCCGATTCCGATCGTGCCGACCGCGCATTACAACATGGGCGGGATTCCGACCAACTTCCACGGCGAAGTACTGACCAAGAAGAACGGCGACGACAATTTCGTGGTGCCCGGCCTGATGGCCGTCGGCGAAGCGGCCTGCGTCTCCGTGCACGGCGCCAACCGCCTCGGCTCCAATTCGCTGATCGATCTCGTGGTGTTCGGTCGCGCCGCGGCTTTGCGCTGCGCCGAAAAGCTGACGCCGAACGGCACCCAGCCGGAACTGCCCGCGGGCTCGGCCGACAAGGCGCTCGGCCGCCTCGATCATTACCGCTATGCTTCGGGTGGCACGCCGACGGCAAAACTGCGCGACAGCATGCAGCATGTGATGCAGAACAATTGCGCGGTGTTCCGCACCGGCGAGGTGCTGAACGACGGGCACAATCTGATCCACACGGTGCATGGCGGCATTACCGACATCTCGGTGACCGACCGCTCGCTGACCTGGAATTCCGATCTGGTCGAGACGCTGGAGTTCGACAATCTGATCGTGCAGGCGGTGGTGACGATGGACTCGGCGGCCAACCGCACCGAAAGCCGCGGCGCCCATGCGCGCGAGGATTTTCCGGACCGCGACGACAAGAACTGGATGAAACACACGCTGGCGTGGATCGACGAGGGCGGCAAGACCTCGATCGATTATCGCCCGGTGCACGATTACACGATGACCAACGACGTGCAGTACATTCCGCCGAAGGCGCGGGTGTATTGATCGACTACAGCAGCCCGTCATTCCGGGGCGATGCGAAGCATCGAACCCGGAATCTCGAGATTCCGGGTCTGGTCCTTCGGACCATCCCGGAATGACGAAAGGTTAGAAGAATGGTTGAATTCGCACTGCCGAAAAATTCGAGAATATCCGGCGGCAAGAGCTGGCCGAAGCCGCTTGCCGCCACCGCGACGCGCGAATTCAAGATTTATCGCTGGAATCCGGACGACGGCAAGAATCCCAGCGTCGACACCTATTACGTCGACACCAACGATTGCGGCCCGATGGTGCTGGACGCGCTGATTTGGATCAAGAACCACATCGACCCGACGCTGACCTTCCGCCGCTCCTGCCGCGAAGGCGTCTGCGGCTCCTGCGCCATGAATATCGACGGCCAGAACACGCTGGCCTGCACCAAGGCGATGGACGACGTCAAGGACGGCGCGGTGAAGATCAATCCGCTGCCGCATCAGCCCGTGATCAAGGATTTGGTGCCGGACCTGACCAATTTCTACGCGCAATATGCCTCCATCGAGCCGTGGCTGAAGACGACTTCGCCGACGCCGCAGAAGGAATGGCGGCAGAGCCACGAGGACCGCGAGAAGCTCGACGGTCTCTATGAGTGCATCCTTTGCGCCTGCTGCTCGACCTCGTGCCCGAGCTATTGGTGGAACAGCGAACGCTTCCTCGGCCCGGCCGCGCTGCTGCAGGCAACGCGCTGGGTCAAGGATTCCCGCGACGAGGCCACCGGCCAGCGGCTCGACGATCTCGAGGACCCGTTCCGGCTCTATCGCTGCCACACCATCATGAACTGCGCCAAGGCCTGCCCCAAGAGCCTCAATCCGTCGGAAGCCATCGCCGAACTCAAGCTGATGCTGGTCGAGCGGCAGATCTGATACACCTTTATCAAGTCGTCATGCCCGGGCTCGTCCCGGGCATCCACGTCTTGGCGCATGAGCGAGAAAGACGTGGATGGCCGGGACGAGGCCCGGCCATGACGGACAACGCTGCAGGTAGTGCCGTAGCCCGGCAAGACTCGCCGGCTTGGCAGGTGACATTGGAGCTGCCCCCAAAACCGGCTATGTAGGCGCGGCAATCGCGTCGCGAGAAAACCTTGGCAAACTCCGTCCCTCTTTCCGGCGTCGCCGCGGCCGACGATCCGACATCGCCGCCGTTCGGCGCCTTCGCGCCGACGCGCGCGCAGGCCGCGGTCATCGCGCTCGCGCATCGTTCGGGGCTGAAGCGCGGCGCGTTTCGCCCGATGCTGTCGCGGCTGGTGAATCGGTTTCGCGCAGGTCCCGTCGACGTGTCCTATCAGGGGGCGTCGTTCCGCTTCTACCATCAGGCCAGCGCCACCGAGCGCGGCGCGTTGTTCAACCCGGACTATAATCTGGAGGAACTGGCTTTCCTGCGTGAGCACACGCCCCAGGGCGGCGTGTTCGTCGACGTCGGCGCCAATGTCGGCACCTATGCCATGGTGCTGGCGCGCCACACCGGCTCAACGGGAAAAGTGATCGCGGTCGAACCGCATCCGGTCACCCATGCACGGCTGGCGTTCAACCGCGCCGCCTCGGGCTTCAGCCAGGTCGCGCTCATCGCCGCCGCCGCCGGGCCTTCCGACGGCGAACTCCTGATCGAGACCGACGGCGACAATCTCGGCGCCAGCCGCATCGCCTCTGGCGAGCCTTCCGGCAACGCCATCGCCGTGCCGTCGCTGCGGCTGCAGCGCATTCTCGGCGACGCCGGCGTGAGCCGCGTGGACGCGTTGAAGATCGATGTCGAAGGTTTCGAGGACCGCGTTCTGACCGGCTTCTTCAGGGAGGCGGCAGAACGCTTGTGGCCGCGCGCGGTGGTGATCGAGCATCTCGCACGCGACGAATGGCGGGACGACTGCATCGCCGACATGCGCGCCCGCGGCTATGCCGAGGCCGGCAAGACCCGCAGCAATACGCTGTTGCTGCGCGGGTAGGACAACCGCCCGGAACATTGCCCCCGCTGCGCGGTTGACGCACGAGGTTGCGTTTCCGCAAAGAGAGCAACAGATGCCGATCGATCCGCCCGAAATCCCGCCGGCGACGCCCGGCCATCCGACCGAGCCGCCGCAGGAAAGCCCGCCGGGCGACCCTCGGCCCGAGGTGCCGCCGCCGGTGCGGGAACCCGGCGAGCCGCCACAGCCCGACGAATTGCCGGGCCGCACGCCGGAGGAATTGCCGGTGCGAGGGCCGGAAGGTCCGCGCACGCCATCGCCTGCGACCGACGGAATGGACGGTCCAGCGGGCTCCGGGCTCGATCTGAATCCGGGTGCATCGGACGCGCTTGGGGGGACAATGTGAAACGGCGGTTTGAAACCCTGCCCTGAATGCGCAATGAACGGGGCCGCATCGGAGCTTTGCGCATCGAGAAATAAATACAGGTCCACCTTTGAGTGCCGCCACAATCCGGCCTAACGTCTATTCGTTGATCGCCACGTCTCGTTGCCACGCCTTCTGCCAAACCTTCCTGCCAAGATTTTTCCGGGGATCCAGACCATCATGACAAACCTTCGCCTGTTGCTGCTTGCCACGACTGCTCTCACGGCGACGCAGTTGATCGCCGCGCCATCGCACGCGCAGACCGCGCCGCAGGTCATGGCCCAGGCCAAGGAAGAAGAAGGAAAGCCCAAGCAGCCGCCGAAGGCTGCGCCGCCGCGCCCGGCTCCGCCCGCCGCGCGACCCGCGCCGCCACCGCCCAGGCCCGCGGCTCCCCCGCCACCTCCGCCTCGGCCCGCCGCCCCTCCGCCGCCCCCGCCGCATCCCGCGGCGCCGCCACCCCCGCCGCCCCATCCGGCGGCGCCTCCACCGCCACCGCCCCATCCGGCGGCGCCTCCACCGCCACCGCCCCATCCGGCGGCGCCCGTGGCGCCACCTCCGCATGTCCCGCCGCCGGCAGCGCCGCCACCCCCGCCGCCGCATCCCGCGCCGCCTCCTCCCCCGGCGGCAGCGCCTCCGCCTGCGCCGCCGAAGCCCCCGGCCCCGCCAAGCGGCGCGCCGGCCATGCAGCCACAGCAACAGCAGAAGGGTGCGCCAACGCCGCCGCCACCCCCGCCGCCGTCAGGACGGGTCGGACCGCCTCCCGCGGGCCCGAGTGCCCCGCCGCCGGCCGGCGCGGCCACGCCGCCGCCTGGACGTCCCGGACAGAGCGCGCTGCCGCCCGGCGGACAGCCGTTGGCGCGTCGGCCGCCGCCGACGGTCACCGCCCCGATCCCGCAACCGCCTCGCGAGGCCATGACCCCGATTGCGCCGGGGGCAGCGGCTCAGGGACCGCGCCGCATGGAAGACTTCCGCGGCGCCCGTCAGGAGAGCGACCAGGGCGGCCGAAAAGTCTTCACCGAACCCGGCCGCGTCATCGTCGTCGATCCCTCGGGCCAGTCCTTCATCCGTCACAACGAGGAGGATCGATTCCGCTTCGGCGCGCGTGACATCCAGACCCGGCAGGTCGGCGGCGAGACGCAGACCATCGTGGTCCGTCCCGACGGTTCGCAGATCATCACCTTTGTCGGCGCCGACGGCCGGTTGCTGCGCCGGATCCGGCGCGACCGGGATGGTCGCGAGATCATCATCATCGACAACAGCTACCGCGATCCGCGCGACGTCGGCGGCTTCTATGTCGACCTGCCGCCGCCGGTGATCGGCATCCCCTATGACCGCTATATCGTCGACGCCGATGGTGCACCGCCGGACCTGATCTACGACACCATGGAAGCCCCGCCGGTGGAACGGATCGATCGGCGCTATTCGCTTGACGAAATCCGCTACAGCCCGTCGGTGCGCGCGTTGATGCCGAGCATCGATCTCAACTCCATCAATTTCGAGACCGGGTCGTGGGAAATTCCCCCCGATCAGGCAGCGAAGCTGCAGGTGATCGCGGACGGCCTCAACCGGGCGATCCAGCGCAATCCGCGCGAGGTGTTTTTGATCGAGGGCCATACCGACGCGGTCGGCAACGACGTCGACAATCTGTCGCTGTCGGACCGCCGCGCCGAATTGGCCGCGGAGCTTTTGACGCAGCAATTCAACGTGCCGCCGGAAAACCTGACCTCGCAGGGCTACGGTTCGCAATATCTGAAGGAACAGACGCCGGGGCCGAGCCGCATCAACCGGCGCGTCACCGTCCGCCGCATCACGCCGCTGCTCAACGGCGGCGCGGCCTCGCTGCCGCCGCCACCGCCCGGCATCGCGCCGCCGAGGTGAGGCAAGGCAATCGCGAAATGAAAATGGCCGGGAGCAATCCCGGCCATTTTTTTCCGTCATTGCGAGCCACGCCGTAGGGCCTTGCCAAAAAATCGCAAAACGACCCCATGCAAAGTAGAAGGTCTCGACTTGCAAACCTGGTGCTGGGCATGAAAAAAGCGGTCCGTCGTCGCGCCCGAGCCTGGTCCATCCCGCTTTAAGGCAAGATGAGTCTTGGTTCGATCGATTGTTCGGGCCTCTTCCACCTCTCCCTAGGGAGAGGTGGATCGAACAACAAGGACCGATTCAATCAAAACCCATCCCGCTTTAGTTGCCCTTGTCGCTCTCGAGCTTGAGTATCGGCGAGTCATCGCCGATCGAAAGCAGGCCGGTCTCTGCGTAGAGATTGAGCTTGGCGCGGGTGTCGGTGATATCCAAATTGCGCATGGTCAGCTGGCCGATGCGGTCGGCGGGCGTGAACGCCGCATCGTCTACCTTCTCCATGCTGAGCCGCTCCGGCTGATAGGTCAGATTGGGGCTCTCGGTGTTCAGGATGGAATAGTCGTTGCCGCGTCGCAGCTCGAGCGTGACCTCGCCGGTGACGGCGCGGGCCACCCAGCGCTGGGCGGTTTCGCGCAGCATGAGGGCTTGCGAATCGAACCACCGCCCCTGATAGAGCAGGCGGCCAAGCCGCATGCCGCTGATGCGGTATTGCTCGATGGTGTCTTCGTTGTGGATGCCCGTGATCAGCCGCTCATAGGCGATGTGCAGCAGCGCCATGGCGGGCGCTTCGTAAATGCCGCGGCTCTTGGCCTCGATGATCCGGTTCTCGATCTGGTCGCTCATGCCGAGACCATGCCGGCCGCCGATGGCATTGGCCTCGAGAAACAGCGCGACCGAATCGACGAAGGTCCGGCCGTTCAGTGCGACGGGTTGCCCCTCCACGAATCGCACGGCGAGCGTTTCGGCCTTGACGACACAGTCCTCGCGCCAGAACGGCACGCCCATGATGGGGTTGACGATCCTGATGCCGCTATTCAGGCTTTCGAGATCCTTGGCCTCGTGGGTTGCACCCAGGATATTGCTGTCGGTCGAATACGCCTTCTCGGCGCTCATCTTGTAATCGAAGCCATTGGCGGTGAGGAACGCCGACATTTCCGCGCGGCCGCCCAGTTCGTCGATGAACTGCTGGTCGAGCCAGGGCTTGTAGATCTTGAGATCCGGATTGGTCAGCAGGCCGTAGCGATAGAATCGCTCGATGTCGTTGCCCTTGTAGGTCGAGCCATCGCCCCAGATGTTGACGCCGTCTTCCTTCATGGCAGCGACCAGCATCGTGCCGGTCACGGCGCGGCCGAGCGGCGTGGTGTTGAAATATGTCGCGCCGCCGGTGCTAATGTGAAAAGCACCGGACTGGATCGCGGCGATGCCTTCGTGAACCAGTTGCGTGCGGCAATCCACCAGCCGGGCTTTTTCGGCACCGAAGCCCAGCGCCTTGCGCGGTATCTCGTCGTAGTCGGCCTCGTCGGGTTGGCCGAGATTGGCGGTATAGGCGAAGACGCGGGCGCCTTTCTGTTTCATCCATAGCAGCGCGGCGCTGGTGTCGAGACCGCCCGAGAAGGCAATGCCGACTTTCTCCCCTTTGGGCAGGCCTTTCAGGATCGTACTCATCAAGTTTCCAATCGGTCGTAATGGCTGATGTCTGACGAATTGAGTGCGCGAATATCAAATTTCGCAGGCTTGGGCACGCGTTTAGTAATGGCTGGCGCGATCAAGCCGCTCACGACGACGGCTTTGGTCCCACATCGCGGCCGCACCAGCGCTGGAAAAAGCGATAGCCCGGCCAGGCCAGTTTCGTCAGCGCGGCATCGATGCCCTCGTCGGTGAGGCGCGTCTGCGGCCAGCGATAGATATAGCCATAGGCCAGCCAGATCACCAAAAACGTCACCAGGCCCGCGGCCGCCACGTCGGTGAAGAAGTGGCCGCCGAACGCCATCCGCAGCACGCTGGTGACGACGCCGAACAAAGTCGCCGCCGCAAACGCCAGCGGCCGCCATGCCGGCGGCGTCAGCGCCGCGGGTGCGTAGGTCCAGAACGCGGTGGCTCCTTCGCCGGAGAAGAACGAGCAATTGCGCGCGCAGGCGCCGCGCGGATCCCACCATGCCACGAATTGATCCGGCCCGTTGAACTGCGTCACCACCACCGGGCGCGGCCGGCCCCAATAGCTCTTGAAGGTGAGATTGGTGAGAACGCCGGCCGAAAGGATCAAGGTGGCGAGCAGGAAGACAATCGCGCGCCCGGAGATCAGCAATGGCCGGTCCGGCCGGAACAGTTTCACCACCAGCGCGATCAGCGCCGGCGCCGCCAGCGCCCAGGCGATCCACATCGCGCCGTCGCGCGCAATCGCGGCCAGCGCATTGAGTTTCAGGGGAAACGAGTGCGTCGTTGCATCGTAGAACAGCCCGGCGAGCTTGAGGTCGAGTTCGGGGAAAATCCCGAACAACAGTCCAACCACGAGCGCGAGGCCGAGCGCGATGAAAAGTCCAGTCCGGTTCATGGCGCGGGGTTTAGCCGAGGCGATTGGGGATGAAAACCCCCGCCATTCCAACCGTCATTCCGGGGCGCACGAAGTGCGGACCCGGAATCTCGAGATTCCGGGTTCGATGCTTCGCATCGCCCCGGAATGACGGTCTTCGTTATCCTGAGGAGCCGCGCGTTTGCGCGGCGTCTCGAAGGATGAGCAGCGGGTACCGGCCTTAACCATCCTTCGAGGCTCGCCGAAGAGGCTCGCGCCTCAGGATGACGGCGGAGAATGCGGAGGCGGAGAATGCGGCGCGGGCGTTTGCGACGGCAGCGGAGGCGGCGGCCTCAGGGGACGCGGCGGCTCGCGCCAGGCGCCGGCATTGCGGCCGGCGATCATCCAGTAAACGATGCCGGCGACGATGCCGGCGCCGGTCATGATTTCGAGATGCCGTCGGACGATGCCCTCGAAGCGCAGCGTATCGGGATCGAACGGCACCAGGCCGAGATAGCAGGCCAGACCGACCAGGCCGCCGCCGACCGCATAGGTCAGCGCGCCCCTGATATAGAATGCTTCGGTGATCAGGGCCACCAGCATCGCCGGCAGCAACGCGAAGCCGGAAATGAAGATGAAGCCGAAACCGAGCACGATGTTGAGCGCGCCTTGATCCACCGGGCCGGCGCCGAGATCGCTCAATTCCGGAAACAGCACCGCGACGATCACGATCATCCCCGCCACCAGGCAAGCGGCGAGGAAGGCGAACAGGATCACGAACAGGCGGCCGATCAGTGCCATGCAAACAAATCCAACAACGCGAGCCGAAACTCTCTCAACCGTCATGCCCGGGGCAAGCCCGGCCATGACGACGTCTATTTGTGCCTCAATCCGTCATCGCCATGGCGCGAAGCGCCTGGCGCTCGCGCGCCGACAATTTCTCGGTCTCCGACTTCAACTGGCCGCAGGCGGCGAGGATGTCGCGGCCGCGCGGGGTGCGCACCGGCGAGGAGTAACCGGCGTTGAAGATGTATTCGGAGAATTTTTCGATTCGGTCCCAGTCCGAGCACTCGTAGCGCGTGCCCGGCCACGGATTGAACGGAATCAGGTTGATCTTGGCCGGAATTCCCTTCAGCATCTTGACCAGCAGCTTGGCGTCGTCGAGCGAATCGTTGACGTCCTTGAGCATCACATATTCGAAGGTGATGCGCCGCGCATTGGAGGCGCCGGGATAATCGCGGCACGCCTGCAGCAATTCGGCAATCGGATATTTGCGGTTCAGCGGCACCAGTTCGTTGCGCAACTCGTCGCGCACCGCATGCAGCGAGATCGCCAGCATCACGCCGATCTCCTCGCCGGTGCGGATGATGTTCGGCACCACGCCCGAGGTCGACAGCGTGATGCGGCGGCGGGAGATGCCGATGCCTTCATTGTCCGCCACGATCAGGAGTGCGTCGCGCACCGCGTCGAAATTGTACAAGGGCTCGCCCATGCCCATCATCACCACATTGGTGACGAGGCGGCTGCCGGTCGGCGTCTCGCGGTCGGCCCAGTCGTTGAGGCGATCGCGCGCCACCATGACCTGGCCGACGATCTCGCCCGCGGTCAGGTTGCGCACCAGCCGCTGGGTGCCGGTGTGACAGAACGAGCAATTCAGCGTGCAGCCGACCTGCGAGGAAACGCATAGCGTGCCGCGATCGGTTTCCGGGATATAGACGCATTCGACCTCATGCGCCTTCTCGGCCTCATCGCCGCTCGGCAGCCGCAACAGCCATTTGCGGGTGCCGTCATTGGAGATTTGCTCGGCGACCACCTCGGGGCGCGCAACGGTGAAATGCTGATCCAGCTGCCTGCGCATTTCCCTGGAAATGCTGGTCATCTCGTCGAAGTTTTGCGCGCCCCGGACATAGATCCAGTGCCAAAGCTGCTGCGTGCGCATCTTGCGCTGCGCCGGTGCCACGCCGATTTCTCCCAGCCGCTCCGCGATCTCGGCGCGCGACAGCCCGACCAGCGAAGGTTTCGCCGGCGGCACATAGGTCTCGAGCGCGATCTTTTCCAAGGGCGCGGTTGCGCCGGTACGGGCCTCGGTCGTGCTGGTCATGGTGTCTGTCATGGAACATCAGATAGGCCTTCCAGCAGCCGCTGGAAAGGCGGGAAATGCGGCAACGCGTACGAAACACCTCTCCCATCGGGAGAGGTGCGCAAAAAACTCCGAACACATATCGTTTGGAAATCTTGCTAACGCTTGCAATCCTGCGCCAGCCGGTCGAGCGCCTGGGACAGACCCTTCAGCGAAAACGTGTCCGTGGTCTCGGTGCCCTTGGCGGAGACGCCCTTGACGGTGACGTCGGCGGATTTGCGCATCGCATCGACCATCCGCTCTTCCTCGGCGGCGTTCTTGATCCAGAGGCCGTCGCCCTGGGTATACATCGCGTAACTGGCCCCGCCGACCTCCAGCGTCGATTCCGAGCCCGGCTTCAGCGTGTAGCCGATCATGATCGACACCTCGTTGGTGACCTTCTCCGCCGGACGGGTGGAGACGAAGGCATAGGCCGGATCGCGCGGACGGTTGGGCGGATTGGTTTTCGACGACGAGGGCTTTGCCAGCGCAAAGCACACCTTCTTGCCGTTCGGCGCTGCGGTGTAGGCGCCCCAGGTACCGAACTGGCCAATCAGCGTGGGTTCCGCATTGCCCGTCACGGCGGCGGCGGGCCTGGTTTCCGGTTTTGCCACCGCAGGTTTGGCCGCAGCCTTCGAGGCTTTCGGCGACGCGCTCTGCGCATGCGCAAGGCTTGACGCTCCGCACATCAGCACGCTTAGGCCCAAAGCTGTCAGATTTCGCCGCACAGACATGACCGAATCTGGTTCCCTCATTATTGTGACTGGATGATGGCTCCGACACCGTAGCGTCAGACGGGGTAGCGGGGAAATACTCTTTTGGAAAGACCGTTGCAGAAGCCTGCAAAACGCGACATCCGGTCCATTTCATCAGGCGCCCTTGGACCGCGCCGCCCGTTGGCTCTCCCACTGCGCATCGGTCCATTGCAGCAGATCCTCGGCACCCGAACCGCGTAAATGCGCGCCGCCATCCTGCACCACCATCTCGCCGTTGATAAAGCCCGCGCCATCGGAGATGAGGTAGCTGGCGAGATCGGCGAGCTCGCGATGTTCGCCGACGCGGCCGAGCGGATTTCTCGCCGCCCAGTTTTCGTCGCGGCCTTCGGGCCGAAGCTGGCCGGAAGCACCGGGCGTCGGAAACGCGCCGGGCGCGATCGCCACCGTGCGGACGCCCTTCGGCCCCCACTCCACGGCAAGGCTTTTGGTCATCGCGAGAATGGCGGATTTCGCCATTGCCGAGGGCACCGTGAAGGCGCGGCCGGTGATGGTCGAGGTCGAGAGGATGTTCAAGACCACGCCTTTGTGCTTGTTCTCGATCCAGCGCTGGCCTGCGCCGAGCGTGCAATACATCGCGCCATGCAGGGTCGGCGCAAGGATCGCGTCCGCAGCGCGAAACGACAGATGCTCGCTCTGTGCGATGAAGGTCGCCGCGGCATTGTTGACGAGAACGTCGAGTGGGGCGTCTTGCCAGATCGCCTCCAGCATGGCCTCCACGCTGGCGCCGTCGCGGACATCGCATCGGAACGCGCCGACCTTGCCGCCGAGGTCGGCGCGCATCTGCGCCGCGGTGGCCTCCAGCAATTCGAGCCTGCGGCCGCAGATGATGAGCTCGGCGCCGAGCTCGACGAAACGGCGTCCCATCGCCGCCCCAAGCCCGGAGCCGCCGCCGGTGACCAGGATGCGTTTTCCCTGAAGTAAGCCTTTTTCAAACATCGTTCGATTCCTCGTTTACCACCGTCATTGCGAGCGTAGCGAAGCAATCCATCGCTCCGCAATCCGGAAAGCTGGATTGCTTCGCTGCGCTCGCAATGACGGTGGTGGTCCGTCGGTGTCGAATCCGATTGTCGCCCGGCTGCAAATCCGGCATGAAGTCTGCCAGCCTCGACTGTGCGGCCGAAAACCAGGTGTGTCCATGAAAGCCATTCTCTGCTCGCAATATTGCGGTCCCGACGATCTCGTGCTGACGGAAGTGCCCGATCCCGTGCCCGCGGCCGATGAGGCCGTGATCGCGATCAAATCCGCGGCGCTGAATTTCTTCGACCTGCTGATGATCCAGGGCAAGTACCAGATCAAGCCGCCATTTCCGTTTTCGCCGGCTGCCGAGGTCGCCGGCGTGATCGAGAGCGTCGGCGCCGGCGTCACCGACCTCAAGATCGGCGACCGCGTGGTGGCGTCCTGCGGGCACAACGGCGCACGCGAGAAGATCGCGCTGCCGGCGAATTCGATCGTGAAGATTCCCGACAATCTGGATTTCGACCGCGCCGCCGGAATCATCATCATCTACGGCACCGCGCTGCATGCGCTGGAAGACCGCGCGAGCCTCAAGCCCGGCGAGACCATGGCGGTGCTCGGCGCGGCCGGCGGCACGGGGCTTGCGGCCTGCGAACTCGGCAAGCTGATGGGCCTGAAGGTGATCGCCTGCGCCTCGTCGGAGGAAAAACTCGAATTCGCCAAACAACATGGCGCCGAACTCGGTCTGAACTACGCCAAGGATGATTTGAAGGAAGGCCTGCGCAAGCTCACCGGCGGCAAGGGCGTCGACATCATCTTCGATCCCGTCGGCGGCAGCTATGCCGAAGCGTCGCTGCGCTCGATCGCGTGGGAAGGCCGCTTCCTTGTGATCGGATTCGCCGCCGGCGACATTCCGAAGATGCCGCTCAACCTCGCGCTCTTGAAGGGCTGCGATATCCGCGGCGTGTTCTGGGGCCATTGGGCGCGGCTCAACCCGGAGAAGAACCGCGCCAACCTGGAAAAGCTGGTGAAGTGGACGGCGGAGGGCAAGATCTCCTCGCATGTCGATCGCACCTTCCCGCTGGCGCAAACCGCCGACGCGTTGAAGGTGCTGGCGGGGCGGAAGGCGATGGGCAAGGTGATCCTGCATCCGTAGCCCCGACTGTCATCGCCCGGCCCCTCGACCGGGCGACCCAGTATTCCGAGCCGTCAGCGATAGGGCCGAGAAGCCGCGGCGTACTGGTTCCCCGCTTGCCGCCTTCGCTAAAGCTTCGGCGGCCCAAAGACCGTAACCCCGGCGAAGCCTTGGCGTAGCCGGGTCGCGGGGATGACAGCCGCACATGTTGCCGCCCCCTACTGCACCTGGCACGAGGTCTGTTCGACCCGCGGCCGGCCGCAGTAGTGGATGGTCGAGCCGTCGAACAGCGTATATTGCCGCTTTCCGGGAAACAGATTGGCGCCAAAACTCGCCGAGCAGGATTTCCCGTGGGTGGCGATGTTCACCACCAGCGCGTTGTTCGGCAAATTCCAGATCAGCCTGAGGCCGTTGCGGCCGGCGACGCGCACCTGCGCGCTGCCGCCGGGCGCTGCCGTCGGCCGCGCGCCGAGCCTTCCGTCGAAGTAAATCGTGCTGGAGAAGATGAACGCGGTTTCGGTGACGTCGGCATAGGCGCTGCCGTCGGTGAAGATCGCGCCGGTGCCGTCACCGCTGATCGGAATATTGTTGGCCTGAACCGGCTGCTGGCAATCCACGGTGCCGGAAAAACGAATGTGGAATTTGGCGACCGCCGTCTGCGCCATCGCCTGCGTCGAAAACATCAGGCCTGCAATTAAAATCAAATTGTATGCAGCTCTCCCCTTAGCCCCCATCATATTTCTCCCCCTGTTGCGACGAAATGCCTGTGGGCAGCGTACGTCACGCCGCAATGAAATCAAGATATCTCCCAAATCGTGCCGGTGATTGTCGCTTTTTGGACCGATTCGAAATGCGTTTTAAAGCCTCGGTAGCGGGGCGCTTGGCCGACAAGAACAACAAGAAGTGGATGCCGGGATGCCCTGATGTTGCGTAGTAGCGTGGAGGCATCACCCATGGCGCGTAAAATCAGGCTCACACCATACGACCAACAAATACTCGACGAGTATGACGAAGGCGCCGATGGCGCCCAATACATGGCTTACGGATCTGCGCCATCGATGGCGACGGAAGATGAGTATCTCCCGGAAGATCCGATGCCGCTGTTTCTCTCCAGCCATGACGAGGAAGAATTTCGGCCGCGGGGCTTTGGCAGCGGCGGGGACGGCAATCGTCCGGTTTTGCCGCGAATTCTGAAGGCCGGTATTTTCGTGGCGTCGGCGGCAGCGATCGCCTTTGCCGCCATATCGGTGGAAAATCCGCTGTCGCTGTTTGCCAATGCCAAGGCTTCGCTGATCGGGTCGTCGGCGGATCAGTCGGCCGCGACCCCGTCAGCACAGCCGGTACCGGCGGTGCAACTGGTGAGCAACAATCGGCCGCTGCCGGCGGTCGCGCAAGCCGCCGATCGGGACACGGCACCGTCCGCAAGGGTCATGCCGACACGCGACGATATCGCGCTCGCGCTCAAGGCCGCCCATCAGAACCAGGCCGAAGCCGTGCAGCCGCCCATCGTGCCGCCGCAGCCTTCGGCCGCGCCGGTACGGCGGATCGATCCCGACGAACTTGCAACCCTGCTCAAGCGGGCGAGGGGCCTGATCGAGATCGGTGACATCGCGCCGGCGCGGCTGTTGCTGGAACGCGCGGCCGACGCGCAGGAGCCCAGTGCCGCGTTGCTGCTGGCGCAGACCTACGACCCCGCCGTGCTCGGGACGCAGGACATGCGGAGCATCACGCCCGATCCGGCGATGGCGCGCGACTGGTACCAGAAGGCAGCCCGGTTCGGTTCACCGGATGCGCAACAACGACTGGCGCAAATGCAGAACTGAGTTTCAAAAAGCAGGGGGACTTCAATGCGACGATTAATCGGGATGGCGATTTTCGCCATGATGATGGCGCTTGGCTTCGCGGCCGTGGCGGAGGAGACCGAATTCGATCCGGCCAAGGTCAGCGACAGCCTCAAGGCGATCTTCCAGTTCGGGTCCGCGGCCACCAAGCAGGCGCTCAACGCCAACACGGTGACGCTGATATCCGGCACCATCGGCGGCACCTATGTGCAATTCGGCGCCGACCTCGCCTCCGTGCTCGACGACGGCAACAAGTTGCGCGTACTGCCGATCGTCGGGCGCGGGTCGGTGCAGAGCGTCGCCGACATCCTGTTCCTGCAGGGCGTCGATCTCGGCATCGTTCGCGCCGACACGCTCGACTATCTGGAGCGAAAAGGCTTTGCCAAGGACATCAAGAAGCAATTCACCTATGTCACCAAGCTCTACAACGAAGAGATGCATGTCATCGCCGCGAGGTCGGTGCATAATCTGAAGGAACTCAACGGCAAGACCATCAGCGTCGACCTTCCCAACGGCGGCACCTTCGTCACGGCGTTGACCGTGTTCGAGCGGCTCGGGCTGAAGCCGAACGTCGTCTATATCGAGCAACGCATCGCACTGGAGAAGCTGAAAAAAGGCGAGATCGATGCCGTGATCGTGGTCGGCGGCAAGCCGTACAAGTCCGTCTCCAGCTTCAAGGACGATCGGTTTCACCTCGTCACCGTCGACTACGACAAGCCGCTGCAGGCCGACTATCTGCCGGCAACGCTCAGTGCCGCCGACTATCCCAACCTGATCTCGCAGGACGAGCAGAAGGTCGACACCATCGCGGTGCCGGCGGTGCTCGCGGCCTATAACTGGGCGCCCAATACCGACCGTTACCGCAAGGTCGCGCTGTTCGTGGACAATTTCTTCACGAAGTTTCCCGCCTTCCAGAACCCGCCCTTCCATCCGAAATGGAAGGAGGTCTCGCTGTCGGCGCAGCTGCCGGACTGGCAGCGCTTCCCGGCCGCCAAGCAATGGCTGGACAGCCACGGCATCGAACCGGTCGCGCGCGCGAGGTTCGAGGAATTTCTCAAGACCAACACGGCGGCGGGAAAACTGCCGGCCAATACCGACCGGGAAGCGCTGTTCAAGCAGTTCCAGGCCTGGGAAGCCGAGCAGAACGCCCACGCCCAGGCCGCGCCGGCGCAGAAGCAGAAATAACGGTCGAGCTGCCGACGGCGCTCAATCCTCCGGCGTAAGCCCTCGCTTCAGCGCGGCGCGGGCGGCATCGCGATGATCCGCCGTGATGTGGCTGGAAACCAGCCGGATCGCCGTGGCGAGCACGGCGGCATCGTCGGTGAAGCCGAGCACCGGCAGCATGTCCGGGATGAAATCGAACGGCAGGATGAAGTAGGCGATGGCCCCAAGCAGCGCCGCCTGGACGTGGCGCGGCGTCTGCTTGTCGAAGGCGCAGTAATAGGCGGCGAGCAAATCCTCGGCGAAGGGAATTTTCGCGATCACCCGCTTCAGCTTGATCCAGAAGCGCCGGCGCAGGCTCTCGGGATCTTCCGCCAGCCGGTCGGCCGGCTCAAATCCCACGGTATGTTCGGTCGCCATCATAAGCCCCTTGGGACCCGCGCGGTAAATCGTCGCGGCAAAGACCAAAATGGGGGCTCATGCCCTTCCTGCAAGCTTGCGGGAGGACTCCCACTCCCGCTCTTCGCGGGAAAGGGCTGGGGTGGGGTGTCTCCGCGAGGGACGGTCTCTGTTGCATTCCCCCACCCGCCGCGCTTCGCGCGTCGACCTCCCCCGCAAGCGGGGCAGGTGAAGCCTCAGCCCGCGCCGAGCTGGCTCGCGATCGCGTTCATGGCCTTGGCCAATTCGATGTCGCGCAGGGTGACGCCGCCGGCATCATGGGTCGCCAGCACCACCTCCACGGTCTTGTAAACGTTGCGCCATTCCGGGTGATGGTCGTTTTTTTCGGCCACCAGCGCGGCGCGCGCCATGAATCCGAAGGCTTCGTTGAAATCCTTGAAAACGAAGGTTCGCGCGATGGCCTCGCGGCCGGGCGTCTCGACCCAGCCATGCAACCCCTGAAGCGCCGATTTTCGCGCCCCCGCCGTCAGCCGCTCCACCATGTCCGCCTCCTGTTCCACTCCACCCTAGCACCGAACCGGCCGGCGGGATCGCCCCACGATCGGCGGTTCCAGGGGAGTCCACCATGGCCGCCGGTAACCATGACGGAGATGTAACCTCCGCGCTGGCAGCAAATTTGCTACAATACTGCTCTAACCGCCTTGGCAATATGAAATTGGACCTCAAGCGATTATTTGCCAGATCGATGACCGGCGGCTTTGAGCTGGCCGGTGCGCCGGCGCAGCCGGCGCCGTCATCGGCGCGCTCGGCCAGGCGGCAGACGATGTTCGTCATTCTGGCCGGCATCCTTGCCATCGTAGGCGCCGTCGCCGGCGCCTATTATTTTGCGATGCGGCCGGTGACCCTGCGGATCGCGGTCGGGCCGGCCAACAGCGATGACCTCAAGCTGGTCCAGGCGCTGACCCAGGCCTTTGGCCAGAAACACGGCTATGTCCGCTTGCGCCCGATCCAGACCGACGGCGCGGCGGAGAGCGCCAAGGCGCTTGAAAACGACAGCGTCGATCTTGCCATCATCCGCGGCGATCTCGACGTGCCGAAGAACGCCCAGGCCGTGGCGACGCTGCGCAAGAACGTCGCGGTGCTGTGGGTACCGCCGCCGGCGAAGGGCAAGGGCAGGAAATCCGGGCCGAAGATCACGAAGATATCGCAACTCGCCGGGCGCAAGGTCGGCGTCGTCGGCCGCACATCGGCCAATGTCAATTTGCTGAAGGTGATCCTGCAACAATACGGCGTCGATCCCGCCAAGGTCGAGATCGTCCAGTTCCCGGCCTCCGAGGCGGTGGATGCGATCCGGAACCAGAAGGCGGATGCCTATCTCGCCGCGGGTCCCGTCAACAGCAAGATCACCGCCGATGCGATCAACGCATCGATGCGCGACGGCGGCACGCCGACCTTCCTGGGCATCGATACGGCGGAGGCGATCGCGCAGAACCATCCGATGTATGAAGCCTCCGAAATTCCGGCCGGCGCCTTCGGCGGCGCGCCGGACCGGCCCGACGACGAGGTCAAGACCATCAGCTTCTCGCACCATATCGTGGCGCGGAAGGGCCTCTCGGAGAGCACGATTGCCGCCTTCACCCGGCAATTGTTTGCGGTCCGGCAGCAGCTGATGGCGGAATTTCCGCTGGCCGCGAAAATCGAGACCCCGGATACCGACAAGGACGCCGTCATCCCGGTGCATCCGGGCGCCGCGGCCTTTGTCGACGGCGAGGAAAAGACCTTCCTCGACCGCTACAGCGATTACATCTGGTGGGGCCTGATGGCGCTGTCGGCAATGGGCTCGGCGGGTGCCTGGTTCGCGGGTTACCTGAAGAAGGACGAGCGCAACAACAACACGCATCTGCGCGAACGGCTGCTCGACATGCTCGCAACCGCGCGCCGCAGCGATTCCACCGAGGAACTCGACCAGATGCAGACCGAGGCGGACACTATCATGCGCGACACGCTGGCCTGCTTCGACCATGGCGCGATCGAGGAGGGCGCATTGACCGCTTTCAATATCGTGCTCGATCAATTCCACAACGCGGTGGCCGACCGCAAGGCGGTGCTGGCGAGCATGCCGCAAAGCCTGCAACGGGCGGGCGCGCAGTTCCGCGCCACCGGCACCTTGTAAGCCGCGATTGCCGTCATCCTGCCGTCACGCCGATGGCGCGGGTGTGCGATCGCGCCGGCCGGACGCTGTTGTATCCCTATCGGCGTCTGGCGCCACTGGACCCGCTCAGCAAGGCCCGCAGCGCGTCGGTCGAACAGGGTTTTGGCAGCCTCGGCCTGTCGGCGACTGCGGTGGGAAGCCTGACGTCGACGCCATAGCCGGTGACGAAGACAAACGGAATTTTGAGCGCTGCCAGCCGTTCTGCGATCGCAAAGCTCTTTTCGCGCACCAGCCCGACGTCGAGCAGCGCGAAATCCGGCGCGCGCTCGGCAATCATGTCGAGCGCCTTGGCCACGTTTCCCGCGGTCCGGATCGTCTTCACCCCGAAGCCGAGAATCGTGTCCTCGAAGTCGAGCGCGATGATCGGATCGTCTTCGACGATCAGCACGTCCTCGGGCATGCGGTCGAAAGAGGCGGGTTCCATGAACTCTTTGACAAGACTTCCCAAGGGCCGAAATCCGAACCAACTCGAACCTGTCTGCCGTTTGCGCAAAGAGCGTATCGGCCGGTTCCAGGGATGAAACCATCACATCGTCCATTCGTTTGTCTGTGCACTTGTGCACGTAACCGTCTGATCAGAGCGGCTATTGTGTAGACCGTTGTACAAAGGAACTCTTGGATGGCCATACCTGCAACGGTCGAAGGCGCCGACCGGCCCTACAACAATCTGCTGCGGCGGCTGAGCACGGGCGATTTTGCGCTGATAGCGCCGCACCTCGCGCACGAAGAGGCCCAACCCAGCGACCTGCTCTACAATCCCGGCGACGATGTCGAGGTCGTGCACTTTCCCTGCGGCCCGGCGCTCGCGACCTATCTGGTTGCCAATGAGGACGGCCGCGACGTCGAGACCATCCTGGTCGGCCGCGAAGGCGCCGTCGGCGGAATTGTCAGCCAGGGATATCTGCCAGCCTATACCCGCATCGTGGTCAAGTTCGGCGGCCCGTTCGTGCACCTGCCGATCGGGAAGCTCGATGCGGCGAAGACGAAGTCACCGACGCTGCGCAATGTGTTCGCGCGCTATGCCGACTGCATGCTGGCGCAGATGTTCCAGGCGACCGCCTGCAATGCGATTCATTCGATCGAGCAGCGCACCGCGAAATGGATCATTTCGGCGATGGAGCGCACCGAAGGCGAGGATGTCGTGCCGCTGACCCACGAGCAGCTGGCGACGCTATTGGGCGTCGGCCGCAGCTATACCAGCCGGGTGATCCAGACCTTCAAGGCGGAGGGGGTTTTGGAAACCCGCCGCGGCTCGATCCTGGTCCGCAACCCCGAGGCGCTGAAGCTGCGCGCCTGCCTTTGCAACGAATCCGTGAAAAATCACTTCGAGGAAGTGCTGCGCGGGGTTTATCCGACCGAAGAGGCCCACAACCCCTGAAGAAGCGCCGTTTGACGCGAAATTCGGCTAACCAAACCGCAAACAACGCATTGTTTTTCGCCGATTTCTGACTATATTGCAGCGCAACGAGTAGGGTGTGCCCGGTCCTTTTGGCCGGGCTTCCTTTTTGGGGCGCTATGGCGTCCTTTCGAATTCCAGGTTTTGAGCGTGATCCGGAAAAGTGGGTCCCGGTTTTCCCGTGAGATCGCGCTCCAGCCATTGTCCGACCCAGAAGAAGAGCTATGAAACTTCGCAACGTCGCCATCATCGCCCACGTCGACCACGGCAAGACCACGCTGGTCGATCGCCTGCTGCAGCAATCCGGCGTCTACCGCGACAACCAGCGCCAGGTCGAGCGCGCCATGGACTCCAACGATCTGGAGCGCGAGCGCGGCATCACCATTCTGGCCAAGGCGGCCTCGGTGCAGTGGAAGGACACCCGCATCAACATCGTCGACACGCCAGGCCATGCCGATTTCGGCGGCGAGGTCGAGCGCATTCTCAACATGGTGGACGGCGCGCTGGTGCTGGTCGACGCTGCCGAGGGTCCGCTGCCGCAAACCAAATTCGTGGTGTCGAAGGCGCTGCGGATGGGGCTGAAGCCCATCGTCGTCATCAACAAGGTCGACCGCGCCGACGCGCGCCCGGTCGAAGTCATCAACGAAGTGTTCGATCTGTTCGCGGCGCTCGACGCCAGCGAGGAGCAACTCGATTTCCCGATTCTCTACGGCTCCGCCAAGCAGGGCTGGATGGCGACGTCGCTCGAGGGTTCGCACGACGACGGCATGCAGCCGCTGTTCGATCTGATCCTCAGCCACGTCAAGCCACCGGTGGTGGAGGAAGGCCCGTTCCGCCTGCTCGGCACCATTCTGGAAGCCAATCCCTATCTGGGCCGCATCATCACCGGACGCATTTCGTCGGGATCGGTCAAGCCGAACCAGAGCGTCAAGGTGCTCGATCATGACGGCAAGCTGATCGAGACCGGCCGTATTACCAAGGTGCTGGCCTTCCGCGGCATCGAGCGCACCGCCGTGGAAGAGGCGGAAGCCGGCGACATCGTCGCCCTCGCCGGGCTGCCGAACGCCACCGTCGCCCACACCATCTGCGATCCCTCGGTGGAATTGCCGATTCAGGCACAGCCGATCGATCCGCCGACGCTGGCGATGACGTTTCGCGTCAACGATTCGCCGCTGGCCGGCACCGAAGGCACCAAGGTCACCGGCCGCATGATCCGCGACCGCTTGCTGCGCGAAGCCGAAGGCAATGTGGCGCTGGGGGTTCGCGAATCCGACGACAACGACGCCATGGAAGTCGCCGGACGCGGCGAGTTGCAGCTCGGCATCCTGATCGAGACCATGCGCCGCGAAGGTTTTGAGCTGTCGGTGTCGCGTCCGCGCGTCGTGCTGAAAAAGGATGACGCGACCGGCGACTGGCAGGAACCGATCGAGGAGGTCGTGATCGACGTCGACGAGGAACATTCCGGCGTGGTGGTGCAGAAGATGAGCGAGCGCAAGGCCGAGCTGGTCGAGATGCGCCCCTCCGGCGGTCATCGTCAGCGGCTGGTGTTCTACGCGCCCACGCGAGGCCTGATCGGCTATCAGGGCGAGTTGCTCACCGATACCCGCGGCACCGCGGTCATGAACCGCCTGTTCCACAACTACGCGCCCTACAAGGGCGACATCCAGGGCCGCCGCAACGGCGTGCTGATCTCCAACGATCAGGGCGAGGCCGTGGCCTACGCGATGTTCAAGCTGGAGGACCGCGGCCCGATGATGATCGAGCCCGGCTGCAAGGTCTACAAGGGCATGATCGTCGGCGAGCATACGCGAGACAACGATCTCGAGATCAACGTGCTGAAGGGCAAGCAGCTCACCAACATCCGCACCACCTCGAAGGACGAAGCGGTGCGCCTGACGCCGCCGATCCAGATGCCGCTGGAAAAGGCGCTGGCCTATATCGAGGACGACGAACTGGTCGAGGTCACCCCGAAATCGATCCGGCTGCGCAAGAAATTCCTCGACGCCAACGACCGCAAGCGCGCGGAAAAAGCCAAGCAGGCGGTGGCGTGAGCGGGCGAATGGCGACTGGGGAGTAGCGAATAGAGGGATGGCGTCTTACCTATTCGCCATTCGCCACTCACCATTCGCCCCTCCCCCACCATGCCCCTCCCCTCCTCCATCGACATCGCCATCATCGGCGCCGGCGCCGCGGGCCTCGGGGCTGCGCATGCGCTGAAGGATTCCGGCCTCTCGACCATCGTGCTGGAAGCGCGCGACCGCGTCGGCGGCCGTGGTCATACCATTATGGCCGCGCCCGGCATCACCTTCGATCTTGGCTGCGGCTGGCTGCATTCGGCGGACCGGAATTCATTCGTCCCGATCGCCGAGCGGCTGAATTTCGAGATCGACAAGACGCGGCCGCCCTGGCGCGAACAGAGTTTCGATACCGGTTTCCCGCTCCAGGAACGCCTCGATTTCATTCGGGCGCTCGACGCCTTCTACGATCGCGCCGAGCAGGCCGCCAAAAGCGGCCACGACAGCGCCGCGAGCGCCTGTCTCGAGCCCGGCAATCGCTGGAATCCGATGATCCACGCGATCTCGACCTATGTGAACGGCGCGGAGCTCGACCGCGTCTCGATACTCGACATGGAGGCCTATGAGGACAGCGAGATCAACTGGCGGGTGCGGCGCGGCTACGGCGCGCTGATGGCGGCCTATGGCGCGTCCTGTCCGCTTGCGCTGAACACGCAAGTGACGCTGATCGATCATTCCGGAGAGCGTCTGCGGATCGAGACCTCGCGCGGCACACTTTCAGCCGCCAAAGCCATCGTCACCGTGCCGACCAATCTGATCGCCGACGAGGCGATCCGTTTCCACCCCGCGCTGCCTGAAAAAGTCGAGGCCGCACGCGGCCTGCCGCTGGGTCTGGACAACAAGGTGATGCTCGCGTTGTCCGAACCGGACGCGCTGCCGAAGGACGGCAATCTGCGCGGCGCCACCATGCGCACCGCGATGGGCAGCTTCCATCTGCGCCCGTTCGGGCAGCCCTGCATCGAAGGCTTCTTCGGCGGCAGCTTTGCGCGCGAGTTGGAAAACGCCGGCGACGGCGCGCTGGCTGCGGAAGCGATCGACGAGATCGTCGCACTACTGGGCTCTGATTTCCGCCGCAAGCTGAAGCCGCTCGCCGAATCGCGCTGGGGCCAAGACCCCTTCGCCCGCGGCGGCTATTCGCACGCGCTGCCGGGTCACGCGGGGAAACGCGCGGTGCTCGCCGCGCCGGTCGATGGACGGCTGTTCTTTGCGGGGGAAGCGACCTCGCCGAACTTTTTTTCGACCGCGCATGGGGCGAGGGATTCGGGGGAGCGGGCGGCGGCGGCGGTTTTGGAGATGCTTGCTACGAAATAGCCTTTGATTTTGCTTCTTCGTCATTGCCGGACCTGACCCGGCAATCTATCCTCCTTCGATATATGAGTGCGCGGGTCGGTTTCTTGCATTAGGGCAGCTAGCGATTTGTTGGAGGCAGCAATGAGAAGCAGCCAAGACGGACACGTATGGAAAGACATCAGCTATTCGCGATGGAAGACGGCCGTGAATAAGAGGTTGATCGCGATTTACGGAATTACCATTGTCGATTTTGGTGTCGACGACAGTTATTTGACGGTGCATTGGGAAATGAAGCAATCACCGTTCGAATTTGTAGAGTGGTTCGGAACTAAGTACGATCTGGATCCTGTATCGTCGTATCGCTGGGGCTAGACACCCACGATTGATCGGTTTCATTTTCGCCTATGGCCATTGGTGAGCACACAGATTGGACGGACGGAGAACTCGATCTTATCGTAGCCGATTATTTCTCGATGTTAGTTTCTGAAATAGGTCGCAAGCCCTACGACAAGACTCAGCATCGGCGCGCGCTTATGGGCCTAATCAATCGGAGCAACAGCTCCATCGAATTCAAACGTCATAACATTTCCGCCGTTCTCCAAGAACTCGATTTACCTTGGATCAACGGATATAAACCGAGAGCGCATTTCCAGAAGACAATAGTAAACGCAATCGATCGCTATATTTCGCAACATCCGATCGCTCAGCACCCTGAAAACCTAGCAAGCGACTTGGCCGAGCGGCCTCAGCTATATGTAGAGCCGCCGCCAGTACTTGAGCCTAAGACACCCCGACTTGAGATGATCGAGCGACTTCTTCGAAAGTTTAATCCCGCTGAGCGTGACTTTCGAAACCGAAAACTTGGGTATGATGGCGAAGAGATGGTCTTTCGTTTCGAACAGCAACGACTCCGACAACTAGATAGGTCCGACCTTGTAAAAAAGATGAAATGGATATCGCAAGAGGATGATGGAGCGGGCTATGATATCCTCTCTTTCAACCATAAGGGCGAAGAGCGATTTCTTGAGGTAAAAACAACAGTTGGTTCGCAGACCGCCCCGTTCTATCTTACGCGAAATGAACTTTCGTTTTCCAACGAGAGACCAACAGAGTTTCGGATTTGTCGTCTGTATGATTTCTCAAAAGCACCCAAGATGTTTGAGCTTGCGCCACCACTCGAAAAACTCGTGCACCTTGAGCCGTTGACGTTTCAGGCGTCCTTCGATTGAGGGCCGTCAAATTACACGCCTCATTTACTCCATCACCCGTGCCTTCAAGTTAGCATCCGGCACAAAACACTCCTCGTACTTTCCGCAAATCCGGTCGCGATTCCGCGCGACGAGATTGTAGACGGCGTCGCGCAGCGGCTTCGGGACCGCCCGTAACACCCGCACCCAACCCCAGCCGGGCAGCGCGACCAGCACCGTCAGCGCCGCGTCGGATTTGAAATACGCGACGCCGCCGCGGACCACGGCATTGGTGTCGGGATCGTCCGGGTCAATGCCGAACGCCTGCGCGAGCCGCGTGCCGTAGGGCGACTGGATCGCGGTGAAGCGGAAGCGGCGCGCCACATCGCGGGCGGCGACGAAGCGGACCCAGCGCGAGCAGAACAGGCAGACGCCGTCGTAGAGGATCACGTCATCGTCCGGCCATTAGTTGGTCGCGCGCGCCGTCATCGCTTCTTCGCGGCCGGGGAAACGAGCTTCAACGCGCGATCGAGCTCCGCTCCCGCGCTTCTTACGCCGGCTTCCGTCTCCGCCAGCCAATGGCCCTCGCTGCCGGATGCCGGCAGCACGCGAAACTCGACCTTGTCGCCGCCGCCGCGGAAAGCATCGGCCAGTTGCCGCGACAGATCGGGCGAGAAATACGTATCGTTTGATGCCACCAGCCAGGTCACCGGCACCCGCGCGCCGCGGCCGAATTCGGCCGCCGCCGACTTTAGCGTATGCGGCGCGCAGACCTGATTGGGGAAATCATTGGCGTGGCCGCCGCGGCCAGGTGTGAAGGCGATGATGGCGGCCACATCGCGCGGATTTTCGCCGGCCAGCGCCAGCGCGCCCCAGCCGCCGGCGGAGTGGCCAACAATCACGGCGCCGTCGGGGCGGATGAAGGGTTGCCGGCGCATGTATGAGAGTGCGGCCGCGATTTCGCCTGACGTGGCGCGCCCGGCCCTGACATAGTCGGCCTCGTCGCAGCCGCCCTGGTCTTCGAGATATTTTCCCCCGGTGGCGCCGTGGCCCGGGCGTTCCGGCACCAGCACCGCGAAGCCGCGCACCACCAGCCACGCCGCCAGCGGCCGGTATTCGGGCTGCGGCATTTGCGCGCGACGCAGCACGTTCTGCGTCGAGGCATGCGCGATCACCGCCAGCCGGAACGGTCCGTCGCCTGGCGGGCGGAACAGCACCGCATGCGCAGGCGTGTCCGGATCGGGCGAGGGCACCAGCCATGGCTGCTCGCGATCGGGCTCGCCTTCCGCGCCCTTCGCGCCGAACGGGGTTTGCGCGGCCGCGTTGTGAAGAGCGAGCGCCATCAACATGACCACGGCGAGAAGCGGCTTTAATCCTTGCATGGATTGGCCTGACGCGACGGAAGCGGCGGGAACGGGTCCGCGAGCAGAATACGCACGGCGAATCAAATCCAGCGCATTTTTCCGTGAAGGCGGCCTCGCCAATCCGGATTTCGTGCCTCCGCTACCGGCCAAATCCCGCCAGCGGACCGCTTGCGAGCAGCCAAAAGCAGGCCTTTGTCCTCTTTCGATACAGGCGGGCGGCAATACTGATGCAGAAAATCCACAGGTTAACCGATAATTAACGATAGACCTTGAAGCCGGCGCGCTGACTTGCTTTGATTGCTTCCATGAGCACAACCCTGATCGAGGTTCGGCCGGCCAAAGCTGCGGATGCGGCAGCGGTGGCGTCCACCCATGACGAAGCCTGGCGTTCGGCCTATCAGGGCATCATTCCCGGCTCGGAACTGGAGAAGCTGATCAATCGCCGCGGCCCGCAATGGTGGGACAGCGCGATCCGCAAAGGCAGCCGCGTCAGCGTGCTGGTGTTCGGCGACAAGGTCGCAGGCTATGCCAATTACGGCCGCAACCGCGCCCGCAGCCTGCATTTCGAAGGCGAGATCTACGAGCTTTATCTGCGCCCCGAATTTCAGGGACTGGGTTTTGGCCGCCGGCTGTTCACCTCGGCGCGGCGCGACCTGTTGCAGAGCGGTCTGAAGAGCATGGTGATCTGGGCGCTGTCCGACAACGAGCCGGCGACCGAGTTCTATCGCGCGCTGGGCGGCCGCATGGTGGCCCGCAGTTCCGAGAAATTCGGCCCGAAGTCGCTCGACAAGGTCGCCTTCGCCTGGACCAGCTGAGTTCGGCTGCGGCTTCGAACGGGCCGGAGCTCGCGCCGCGCCTCCCGGCGATCCTTCAGGACCTAACTGCAGGAACTTGCGGGGCCTCTCATGCGCATTGACGCCATTTCGATCGGGAAGGATCCGCCGCGCGAGGTCAACGTCATCATCGAAGTGCCGGTCGGCGGTGAGCCGATCAAATACGAGATGGACAAGGAAGCCGGGACACTGGTGGTCGACCGGTTCCTCTATACCGCCATGCGTTATCCCGGCAATTACGGTTTCATCCCGCACACGCTCTCGAACGATGGCGATCCCTGCGACGTGCTGGTTGCCAACACCCGCGCCATCGTGCCCGGCGCTGTCATGAGCGTGCGCCCGGTGGGCGTGCTGCTGATGGAGGACGAGGCCGGCGGCGACGAGAAGATCATCGCGGTGCCATCCTCGAAGCTGACGCAGCGCTACGACAAGGTGAAGACCTACAGCGACCTGCCCGACATCACGCTGGCGCAGATCCAGCACTTCTTCGAACACTACAAGGACCTCGAGCCCGGCAAATGGGTCAAGGTGCTGCGCTGGGGCGGCGCCGAAGACGCCCACCAGCTGATCGCCGAAGGCATCGCGCGGGCGAAGGGGAAGTGACGACGCCAGTCGTCATTCCGGGGGCGCGCGCCAGCGCGAACCCGGAATCTCGCGCCGCATTCGCCTCTCCTCTAAATTCCGGGTTCGCGCTTCGCGCGCCCCGGAATGACGGGGTTTCTCACACCGCAGGCTTCGGCAGGCCGCGAATCGCGCATGCCGCGCGCAGCGTGTTCACCAGCAGGCAGGCCACGGTCATTTGCCCCACCCCGCCGGGCACCGGCGTGATGGCGCCGGCGACATCTGATACCTCGTTGAAGGCGACATCGCCGACCAGCTTCGCTTTGCCGTCAACAGTCGGCAGGCGATTGATGCCGACATCGATCACGGTGGCGCCCGGCTTGATCCAGTCGCCGCGCACCATTTCGGGTCGACCGACGGCGGCGTAGACCAGATCGGCGCGCGCGCATAACTTTGCCAGATCGCGCGAGCGCGAATGCGCAATCGTAACCGTGGCGTTCTCGTTGAGCAGCAGTTGCAGCAGCGGACGCCCGACCAGGTTGGAGCGGCCGATCACGATGGCGTTCATGCCCTCCAGCGACGCATGCACGCTCTTGGTCAGGATGATGCAGCCGAGCGGCGTGCACGGCGACAGCGCCGCAAAGCCGCCGGCGAGCCGTCCGGCGTTGTGCGGATGCAGCCCGTCGACATCCTTGGCCGGATCGATGGCGTTGATGACGGTTTCGGTGTGCAGCGACTTCGGCAGCGGCAGTTGCACCAGGATGCCATGCACGGCCGGGTCGCGATTGAGTCTTGCGATCAGCGCCAGCAATTCATCCTGCGCGACGTCCTCGGGCAGCACATGCTGGAACGAAACCATGCCGGCGGCCCCGGTCTGCTTGTGCTTGCTGCGGACATAGACCTGGCTGGCCGGGTCGCTGCCGACCAGCACCACCGCAAGTCCCGGGGTCAGCCCGTGCTCGCGCTTGACCCGCGTGACTTCGCCGGCGACGCGGTCGCGCAACTCCGCTGCGATGATCTTTCCGTCGATGATCTTCGCCGTCATTTCAGTCCTTCTTTGCCGCCGTCAGCACGCGCAACGCTTCGCCGAGCCTTGCCGGATCGCCATCGACGGCGATTTGCTTGAGGCGAGAGGTTGCGCCGGAGAGAATCCGTATGCTGGCCCTGGGCACCCGTAGCGCCTTGGCCAGCAGCTCCGTCACCGCGCGATTGGCCGCGCCGCCGTCGGCGATGGCCCGGACCCGCACCTTGACCACGCTGCGGCCACTGGCGAGCGTCTCGAGCCCATCGATATCGTCACGGCCGCCCCGCGGCGTCACCCGCAGCGCGACACTGATGCCATCAGCGGAATAGCGCCAGGGGTCCATCGAGCGTTGATCAGGCATCCGTGCGGCGGTCAGAACACCACGGGATAGATGTAATAGGTGATCACCCGCTGGATGAACATGATGATCAGGATCAGGATGATCGGCGAGATATCGAGCCCACCCAGGTTGGGCATGAACGAGCGGATCGGCGCCAGCAAGGGTTCGGTGATCCGGTACAGGAACTCGGCAACCGCGGAGACGAACGGGTTGCGCGTGTTCACGACATTGAAGGCGATCAGCCAGGACAAGATCGCAGCCGCGATCAGGAGCCAGACATAGAGATCGAGAACGATGAGGACGATGTCGAGAATGGCACGCATGGGCAGGTTTTTACTCGCGGTTCGGTCGCGGATTCGACTTCCTGCTAAATATCGGTTCCACCCCCTGCAAACAAGGGAAGTCCCGGGCAAATAAGCCGGAAACGGCGATTTCGCCGTTCTTGACTTGAGCTTGGCGCGGATTGTAAATGGCCCCAATTGCTGGCCGTTCTCGTTCGCGAGGCGGCTACGATGGGGCCATAGCTCAGCTGGGAGAGCGCGTCGTTCGCAATGACGAGGTCGGCGGTTCGATCCCGCCTGGCTCCACCAGCCTTCGCTGGCTTCGCGAGCTGCGGCTGGGCAAGCCATGCCGCGGTCTCTCGCAGCGAAGTAAGCGAAGGCTGCCCCGCCGATGCCCATTTGGGCGAAGGCGGGCTCTCACGAGGACTCACTTTCCCGTAAATCGCGGCGGCCGTTTTTCCATGAAACTCGACACGCCTTCCCTGAAATCGCTGCCGCCTAATGCCACCAGCATTTCCCTGTTAGCGTCGATGGTCGCTTCCGCCAGCGTCTGGAACGGAACGTCGTAAAGCTGCCGCTTGATGACCGCGATCGCGCTCGGCGAGACGAAGTCGGCCAGATCGCGCGCATAGGCAAAGGTCTGCTCGCGCAGCTCTTCCAGCGGGTATAGCCGGTTGACGAGGCCGATGCGCAGCGCCTCGTCGCTCGAGACGCGGCGCGCGGACATCAGGAGATCGAGCGCATTGGCATGACCGACGATGCGCGGCAGCATCCAGCTGATGCCGTGCTCGGCGATCAGCCCGCGCCGGGCGAACGCGGTTGTGAACACCGTGTTGTCGGCGGCAAAGCGCAGATCGCAATAGAGCGCATGCACCAGGCCAATGCCGGCGGTGGCGCCGTTCAGCATGCCGATCACGGGTTTGGGGATCGACGGGTAATAAGCGTAGCGGGCCTGCCAGTCGGGCCTGCGGTTCATGTCGAACGGATGACGCGGACATCGTCATCGGCGCTGGCGGCCTCCATGGCATGACGGACGTCGCGCTCCATGATCGGCGTCCACGCATTCATGCGATCGGGCCGGTTCAGCGTGATGGTCGCGATCTTCTCGCTGACATCGTAGAGAATGTGCTGATAGGTCACGGCGATCTCCCTGTGCTCGCCGATGAGCCCGCGAGCCTGGGGCCGACATTATCACATCCGAGGAATTGAAAAGGTTTTCGGGACCGGCGCTATTCGGCGGCTTCCGACATCACCGAATAGGGCACGCGCGCAAGCCAGCCCTCGATGAAATGCTTCAGCCAGGCGCGTTCGACGACGTCGTGCACCGCGCGATCGGCGAAGTGATGATGACGGGCTCGCGCGCCCGGCAGATCGAGCCGCGCATGGCCGCGCGTGGTCCAGCGATGCATCATCGCGTAGGTCACGTCGGGATGAAACTGGAAGCCGAAGGAATGGTCGAGCTGGAACGCCTCGACCGGAAAGTCGCTGCCCTCCGCCAGCAATTCGGCGCCGGCGGGAAGCTCGAATCCCTCGCGGTGCCAGTGATAGACGTGATCCGGCCAATCCGGCGAGATCGCAAGCCCCGCCGGCGTCGGGCGGATCGGGTAGTATCCGATCTGGGCGCGGCCTTGCGGGTGTGGCGCAACGCGGGCGCCGAGCTGCCGCGCCAGCATCTGGGCGCCGAGGCAAATCCCAAGAAACGGCCGCTGTTCGCGCAGCGGCACCGCGATCCAGTCGATCTCCCGGCGAACGTAATCGTCGGGATCGTTGGCGCTCATCGGACCGCCGAAAATCACCGCGCCGGCATGACCGTCGAGCGTTTCCGGCAAGGGATCGCCGAAACGCGGACGCCGGATATCGAGGGGATGGCCGAGCGCGCGCAAGGCATTGCCGACCCGGCCCGGGGTCGAGCTCTCCTGGTGCAGGACGATCAGAACGGGCAAAGGCCCGGCGGTCGACGGCGCGACCGCGGCGCAGGCCCTGCCGCGGAAAGGCAGCACGTTCTCGGTATTGATCGATCGATCCGGCATCGGCTTGTCTTCAGGCGGTCATCAGACCGAAATGTTACCTAATCACTCGTTAATTTCGTATGAGCGTCACATGAATGAAAAGCAAATTGCGGGCCAGGGACGCGCGGCCGGTGCCTTATGAGCGCTTGCGGAGCTGAAACCGGCCGACCGCCGCCAGGATGAAGCCGCGCGGAAACAGCCGCAGCAGCCACGGCACGATCTTGATGCCGAGGCCGGGCAGCACCGCCCGCTTGTTGGCCATCAGCCCGCGATATCCGGCCTTGGCGACGTCGGACGCGCTGACATTGAGGATCGCGGAATCGAAGCCGGGCCTGAACCCCGCGCGCGCCTGAAATTCCGACGGCACCGGACCGGGACACAGCGCGGTCACCCGCACGCCCTTTGCAGCGAGTTCACCGCGCAGCGCTTCCGAGAACGACAGCACATAGGCCTTGGACGCGTAATACACCGCCATTCCGGGCCCCGGCAGGAAGCCGGCAATCGAGCCGACATTGAGGATGCCGCCGCGATGGCGGATCAGTTGATCGGCAAACCGCAACGACAAATCGGTCAGGGCGCGGATATTGACGGCGATGATGCCGAGTTGTTCGGCGCGATCGAGTTCGATCGCGTTGCCGAACAAGCCATAGCCCGCATTGTTGACGAGATACTCGACCTCGACCCCCGCTTCCGCCAGGGCCGCGGCAATCTTGTCGCCGGCATCCAGCTGCACGAGGTCGCAGGGGATCACGAGCGGCGCGACGGCGCCGCCGGCGGCGATTTCGTGGGCCAGCTGGGCCAGCCGATCGGCGCGGCGCGCCACCAGGGCCAGACGGTGGCCGTTCGATGCGAAAACGCGCGCCAGCTCGGTGCCTATTCCCGCCGAGGCACCGGTAATCAGCGTCACTCGCTCGGTCACGGTTGAATTCTCTTAAATCAATTGCAGGGATATGTGGCTAACGCGTCCCAAGGAAAGAGCATACGCCTTGGGTAGGATGCAAGCCATCCGCAAGCATATCGCCGTGCTCAAACGCACAATGCTGCGGTCCCGCGCGCGACATTTTGGGGCCCTGCGCGCCAGCCCGCCCGCCAAATGCCCGCACATTAAAGTTTGGTTATGTCGTGCGCCGCACAATGGACGGCTCGAAACGCGCGGGCCGCCGCGTGGCACATTGCCGCGCCTTTGCGATATCTCAGCCGCCCGCAGCGGCCGGCTGCCTGGCGGCGACGCGATGCTTGAGATCGATCCGGTCGCGCGAAGACACGGCCAACAGATCGGCCGCCCGCCAGACCACGTTGTCCTCGAACTCGCTGACCCGGCCGTCGGCATACACCAGCTCCCACATCATCTCGACGATGCGGAGCCGGCCCGCCTCGTCCACCGAGCGCATGATGACGCTGGTGAAATGATAGAGATCGACTGCCTCGCCTTCGACCTTCATCGCGGACGCGATCAACCGGTCCGCGGTGCCGGGATCGAGGCCGAAGCGGCTCTCGATCAGGCTGTGAAGCTTGCGCTTCTCGGTCTCCGACGGCTCGCCGTCGAGCGAGATGACATGGACCAGCAGCGCGGTGGCCGCCAGCCGATAGCCGGTGTCATCGAACGACCGCTCGGGAGGCGCCGCGGGTGAAACCACATCGGCAATGAATTGGCGTAGTCCGTCCAGCATCGCTTGCTACCGACTCGTGTGAGGCATCGTTGGCCGCTATCAGCGGCGATGCCCAATATATGGATTGGAAGATCGACACGTGCAATCGCCGGTTCCCGGCCACGCGCATTACGTTTCGGCAATCTGACCGTCATTCCGGTTCGCGCGCTGGCGCGAACCTCAGATGTGCAATTGCACATCGGGGAATTTCGAGATTCCGGGTCTGGTCCGGAGCCTGTCATCGGGCGGCGCAGAGCCCGACCCGTTGACCATCCCGGAATGACTGAGCCTACTCAGGGAATTTCGTAGACCACCATCTTGTCGGCAATCCCGCGCAACGCCGCCTGCTTTTGAATTGGCCGGATTGCCTCCTTGTCGAGCAGGGCGGCGACCTCGGGCGCGTCGATCACCGGTCCGGTGATGTGGATCGCCTGCGAGGTCGACAGGCCCTGGACGCGCGCGGCGATGTTGACGGTCTGGCCGAAATAATCCTGCCGCTCGTTCAACATAACGGCAAGACACGGGCCCTCATGGATGCCGATCTTGACCACCAGATCGTTCCTGCCGCGCTCGACATTGAGCGCATCCATGGCGGCGCGCATCCGCAAGCCCGCGACGATCGCGTGTTCGGGCCGGACGAAGGTCGCCATCACGGCATCGCCTATCGTCTTCACCACCGCGCCCTTCTCCGAGGAGATGATTTCCAACAGCGCATGGAAATGCGCGCGCACCAGGTCGAAGGCGGCGAGGTCGCCGACCCGCTCGTACAGCGCGGTCGAGCCCTTGAGGTCCGTGAACAGGAAGGTCAGCGAGGTGATTTTCAGCCGCTGATCGATGTTGAGATTGTCCGCCTTGAATACGTCGCGAAAGGTCTGGTTGCTCAGCATCCGCTTGGCGGTCAGGAACGGCTTGCGCTTGCCGATCAGATGGTGGAGTGCGTCGGCAGCGATGAACACCGACGGCAGCACCCGCACGCCGGCCTGATTGTCGAGCGACAACCGAAACGGACCGGGACGCAACGTGATGGTCCCGCCGGTCGGCGACGGCGTCTTGTTGTAGACCAGCGACAACTGCTGGCGGTCCTTGGTCGGTTCGCCCTGCACATCGATGAATTGCGCGGAATGCGTCACCGGCTCGAACACGATGATGAATTGCGGCGGCAGCTGCAGCGACATCGTCGCCTTTTCGCCCGCCGGCAGTTCGAGCGCATCCAGCGTCACCTCGTCGGTCAGCGACGCGAAGGATTCCTTGTCGAAATCGACGCCCGAACTCCAGAACACCTGCTTGAAATATTCCCACAGCGGCAGCGTGTTCGGGTCATGCGCGGCGATCCGCCTGACCCGCGGACTGACCGTGAAGGCGACCTCGACCTGCTCGTCGACCGAGGCCTCGTAGCCGCAGGCGCAGAGCCCGCAATGATAGTCGTCATGGCGCAGCGATTTCAGCGTCGAGTGGGCATCCAGTACGCCGCCGCAGCCGGGGCACAGCACGTTCCAGGTGAGATCGAACAGCCCGAGCCGGGAAGCATGCAGGAAGCCGGAAATCACCCGCTCTTCGTCGAGCCCGGTCCGGACCGCAAAATCCAGCACATTGATGCGGTTGAGTTCGTGGTCCTCACCTTTCCCGATCAGGTGCGCGATGGCATCGGCGACCGCCGGGTCGCCGGTCTGCTTCAGCAACGAGATCTGGGCCTGGATGTCGCTCATACCGGAAACCTAGATGGGATCGCAGGAACGCGGACGCAATGGCCCGTCAGCGGGGCGTGATACGGAACATCGGCGAGCGATCCGGCTGCGTGGTCACCACGCCGACCGGCATCACCGGCGCCTCGTCGAGCAGCGTGACGCGGAATGCGCCGATCAATTTGGCGAGCGCCAGGGTTGCTTCCACCAGCGCGAAATGCGCGCCGATGCAGACCCGCGCGCCGACGCCGAACGGAAGGTAGGCGAAGCGGTCCGGCGGCGGCGCCGGAGGCATGAAGCGCTGCGGGATGAAGGCGTTCGGATCGCGCCAGAGCTTTTCGTGCCGGTGTAACAGCCACGGCGCGATCAGGATCACGTCGTTCTTCCTGACCGGCATGCCGGCAACGGTATCCGGGCCGGCGGCGGCGCGTGCGATCAGGAACGCCGGCGGATAGAGCCGCATGGTCTCGTCGACCACTGCACGGGTGAATTTCAGTCGCTCGACGTCGAGCGCGCCATCAGCGGTTGCACCCGCGACCTCGGCGGCGAGTTCATCCTGGGACGCGGGATCGAGCGCCAAGAGATACAGCGACCAGAACAGCGCGGTGGCGGTGGTCTCGTGGCCGGCGAGAATCATGGTCGCGACCTGATCGCCGAGCTGTTGGTCGGTAAACGCTTCACCGGTTTCGGGATCGCGCGCGGCGACCATCAGATCGAACAGGTCGCGCGGCGGCGCGCCTTCGGTCTTGCCGGCGGCGCGGCGCTCCGCCATTAGCATCCTCACGAACCGCGTCCATCGCTTGCGGAAGCGCGCGCGGGCAAAATCCTGCAGGGTCGGCCAATTGAGCGGCAGCACCAGATCGAGAAAATGCGGCCGCGCCAGCCGCATACCATATTCGACGACGAAATCGCGCAACGCCGCGCCGTGCCGCTCCATCCCGAACGAGAACATGGTGCGGCCGGCAATCTCGAGCGTCATCCGCTGCATCGCCTCGCGCAGATCGACCGGCGCGTTGCCGGCCGCTCGAAGTTTTGCGATCGTCTCGTCGGTAGCGGCGACCATGTGCGGCACCAGCGACATCACAGCGCGTGGCGTGAAGGCCGGCGCCAGCGTCCGGCGCTGGTGCTTCCAGGCGCGGCCTTCCGATATCAAGAGACCCTCGCCCAGCATCGGCCGCAACACCCGGATGCCGGCCGGCGTGCGGATGTAGTTCTCGTAATTGTCGACCAGCACATGCCGGATCGCATCCGGCGTGTTGAGGATGAAGCTGCTGCGCCGGAAGAAACGGCCGCGGACGACATCCTCCTGATAGGCACGGTTGCCCCAGGTGCTGATCGGGTTCTTGCCCATCGCCTTCAGGCGCCCGAACGCGGTCATCCCGTCCGGCGCCCGCGGCGGGGTCGGCGGCACCAGCGGCCGGCGCGTCGGCATATCCAAGGCTTGTATGTCCAAGGCTTGTATGTCCAAGGCTTCGGCTATGCTCACGGGCGGCCCTTCGACTTTGATGACGCCAATCGTAGCCAGGCCAAGCGTAGCTAGTAAGTCAGCTCGGCCACCGCAATCCTGTTTTCCGACGCCGGCCAGGCCCGCGCCACGATCCGCTCCTCGTTGAACAGCGCGGTGACGGGACGGCCGGCTTCCGCGGCTGGAAGGCGCAAGGTGCTGATCGAATCGGTCGGCACGCCCGGCTTCACGTCGGTCGGCTCCCTGCCGTCGAACAGCACGATATCGCGCGGCAGTCCAAAATATCCCCGCGGCCGTGACATCAGGACGACACTGCCCACGCCGGCATCCGAAGGTCCCAGCGGCCGTGCGGCGCGCAGATGAACGATGTCCGAGGTGCGCGGAAACGGCGAACGATAGAAATGCGTGGTGACCGAACCGGCCGACATCAGCACCATTTCGAGATACCAGGACGGATCGACCCTGGCCGGACCCCAGCGTCCATCCGCGGCCGTTTGTGAGCTATGAAGCGCACCGCCGAGGCGCTCCCCGGTGTCGGGAGATACCCGATAGATTTCCACCGACGCGCCCGCCACCGGACGATTGGTTTGGACGCCGCCCGGCGTATCCGTGACGAGACCGCTCAATCCGACTTCCGTTTCCGGTGCGATCGCGATCCGGTCCGGCTCGCGCCCGGCGATGAATTTGTAGATCTCGCGGAACGCGCGCGGAGAATAGGCGGTCTCGCGATGGTCGACTGCGCCGATCACCAGATTGGTCGCGCCCTTGAGCGCCGGCCCATCGAAGCCGACACCGGTCGGCGTGCCCGGTTTGCCGAGAATGCCGCCATCGGGCTGCGCATATTTGTCCATGCCGTCGCTGCGCAAGGTCAGGAACGCCGTGCCCGGCGTGACTTCGCTGTCGCCCCGGTTCAGGGCGCGCAGGAAGGCACCGCGGCCATTGAATTCGCTGCCGGGATTGTCGTCCCAATCGGACACGCCGTGATTGGGCACGCCGCACAGCACGGCGTGACTGACGTCGGCGCCGCCGCCATTCCTGATGTAGCTGCGGATCGGGTAGCCGCCGCGCGAATTGCCGACCAGTGCGACACGCGGCGCGCCGGTGCGGCGCTTCAATTCCTGGATGGCGTCGGCGAGCTCGCGGCGCTGATCTTCGGTCGAGGATTTGTTCGGTTCGGGCATGCCATCATCGGCGCGCGCCAGCGGATCGGTGAAATTGATCGCGAACATGCGGTCGCGCGTCACCCCGTTGGTTTCCATTCGCCACAGCGTGGTCATCCACAACGGGGCCTGCTCGCCATTGCCATGCGCGAACAGGATCGGCGGAATTTCGCTTGCGCCGGGCGCGGCCGGAGCCGTCTGCGCCAGCGCGGCGAAGCCAAAATTCGCAGCTGCCAGCGGCAGCGCCGCTACCCCCTTCAGAGCCGTCCGACGCGATACCCGCATTTTGGTCACTCCTCGTTATGATTCAGTATCTTAGCTGCCCGATGTGACTGCTATTAGGGCCCTGCCACTGGACAGGGAAGGACTTTCGCGGGCATCACTTGAAATCGTGATGGAATCAGTGCCGGTGCAACACCGGCGTCAGCGGAACCGGATATGACCGATCAGCCGAAACGACCGACTGTTGCCGCCGACGGGATCACCGCTCCGCTGCGGCACATGGTATTCCGGCGCATCTGGCTGGCGAGCCTGCTCTCCAATCTCGGCATCCTGATCCAGGGCGTCGGCGCGGCCTGGGCGATGACGCAGATGACGCCGTCCGCCGACAAGGTCGCGCTGGTGCAGACCGCGTTGATGCTGCCGGTGATGCTGATCTCGATGCCGGCCGGCGCCATCGCCGACATGCACGATCGCCGCATCGTGGCGATGATCTCGCTGTCGATCGCGCTATCCGGCGCGACCGCACTCACCGTACTGGCATGGCTCGGTCTCATCACGCCCTATGTCCTGCTGGCGTTGTGCTTCGTGGTCGGCAGCGGCATGGCGTTATTCGGGCCGGCCTGGCAATCCTCGGTCAGCGAACAGGTGCCTTCGGAAACGCTGCCGTCGGCGGTGGCGTTGAACGGCATCAGCTACAACATCGCGCGCAGTTTTGGGCCCGCGATCGGCGGTATCGTGGTCGCGACATCCGGCGCGGTCGCAGCGTTCGCGGCGAATGCGCTGCTCTATCTCCCCCTGCTCACGGTGCTGTTCCTGTGGAATCGCGTCAGCCTGCCGTCGCGGCTGCCGCGCGAACGGCTGAGCCGTGCCATGGTCTCGGGGGTGCGTTACATCACCAATTCGCCGTCGATCAAGATCGTGCTGACGCGCACGATGGTGACCGGATTGATCGGCGGCTCATTGTCGGCGCTGATGCCGCTGGTGGCGCGCGACCTGCTGCACGGCGGCGCGCAGACCTATGGCATCATGCTGGGCGCCTTCGGCATGGGGGCGGTGATCGGCGCACTCAACATCGCCGAAGTGCGCAAGCGGCTGACCGGCGAGGCCGCGGTGCGCGCCTGCGCGCTGTCGATGGGCGGCGCGATCGCGGCGGTGGCGCTGAGCCGGGAGCCGGTGTTGACGGCCGCCGCGCTGGTGGTGGCCGGCGCGGTCTGGATGCTGGCGGTCGCGCTGTTCAACATCGGCGTGCAGCTTTCCGCGCCGCGCTGGGTCGCGGGCCGCTCGCTGGCCGCGTTCCAGGCCTCGATTGCCGGCGGTATCGCGATCGGCAGCTGGGGCTGGGGTCACCTGACCGACGCCGCGGGCGTCGAAACCGCGCTGCTGGTTTCGGCCGGCCTGATGCTGGCCTCGCCACTGCTCGGGATCTGGCTGCCGATGCCGCGGGTCGGCGCCCGCAACGAAGACGCCGAGGTGCTCGCCGATCCCGAGGTGCAATTGGCGATCACGGGGCGCAGCGGGCCGCTGGTGGTCGAGATCGAATATCGCGTCGCCCAGGAGAACGCCCGCGCCTTCCACAATGTGATGCAGGACGTGCAGCTCAGCCGCCAGCGCAACGGCGCCTATGGCTGGTCGATCGCTCGCGACATCGCCGATCCCGAACTATGGACCGAGCGCTATCATTGCCCGACCTGGTTCGACTATCTGCGCCAGCGCAGCCGCTCGACGCAGTCCGAGCGCGCGCTGCACCAGAGCGCGCAGGCCTTCCATCTCGGACCCGATCCGGTGCGCGTCCGCCGCATGCTGGAGCGGCCGTTCGGATCGGTGCGCTGGAAGGAAGAGACGCCGGACCGCGCCGCCAACGAAGTGCTGCCGGTCGCCACCGCCGCCAGCGGCAGCACGTAGTTTTGCGCGACCGTCATTCCGGGATGTCCGAAGGACCAGACCCGGAATCTCGAGATTCCGGGTTCGATGCTGCGCATCGCCCCGGAATGACGATTACTGACCGTGATCGGTGAGGACCTTTTCGCAGGCCCTGCTGAGCCTGGCGCGATGTTCCTTGAGGCACGCTAGCACGATCTGGTCGCCGTCATTCATGTGCGCACGGCAGAACCGCGAGACATCGCGGGCGCAGGCGTCCCGGCCTTGCTGGGCCGACGCTGCGGAGGCCAATAGGACGAACGGAACAATCAAAATAATTCGGGGCATGAGCTACGCCTTGCCGGTCGTGATCTCCAGCGCGTTCTAATGCGCTCACACCGGCGCCGCAACGCCTTTTGTCTGCGTGCGGCGGCCTCGGCCCGTATCGGCCGGCTTACTTCGCGGCGACCTTGGGCTGCTGCGCGGCGAGATCGCGGTCCATCACGGTTCGGCAACCGGTAGAGAGCTGGGCGCGGTGCTTGAACATGCAGGCGGTGATCGCCGGGATGTTCGGGATTTCGGAGCTGCACAGGCGGAAGGCGTCGCCGGTGCACATCTGCTGCGCCTCGGCGCTGAAGGCGAAGCTTGGGATCGACGACAGCGCGGCGAAGGAGACGGCGAAGGCCGCTACCAAACCGGCCTGGCGGATCGTCCTGCTGAATGAAGCGGTCATTGTCGGCTCCTCGGGTTTGCCGCTTGTGGCGGCGCGTTGGCGATGCCTGTTAGTGCCGCAACGGCCGGGTATGGACTGTGATGACCATCACTCCGGCAGGGCAGCTGTGACCTCAGTCACCCAGGGATTGCGCCGAGCGGAACTTTGGCGGCCCGAAACCCGGGCCGCATTCGCGAACCGTTAACGACTATTTCCCATTAATGGCTTGGCGCGAATGCCGGATAATTTTTGGAAAGTGGTGCGATGCGTAGTGCGTTGGGTTTGATATTGGCGAGTATTGTAACGGCCGCCGCGATTGCCGGCGTTTGGTTGTGGAAGGCCTCACCGCGTTTGGAATTGGCCGCTCCGAGCACCGTCAGCGCGCCGCTGGCCGAACGGTTGGCGGCAGCCGCAGCAGCCAAGCCGCGCAGCGACGATGTCGAGGTCACCGCGGCTATTGCGGCCAAGGCGCCGGTGGCGCCGCCGCAGGCTGCGGCCTGCGCCAATCCGGATGCACTCGGGGTTTCCCGGGTGGTCGAGATCGACACCACGGGCGGGCCGGGCTTTGGTTTCGAGCATTTCAAGCAGCTCGATTTCCTCACCGACAAGGAAGTCGTGCTGACCTTCGACGACGGCCCATGGCCGGGCAATACGCCGGCCGTGCTGAAGGCGCTGGCGGATGAATGCACCAAGGGCCTGTTCTTCCCGATCGGCAAGCACGCCACCTATCATCCGGAGATCCTCAGGCAGGTGCTGGCTGCCGGCCATACGGTTGGCGCCCACACCTGGTCGCACGCCAACCTCAACACCAAGAAGATGACGGAGCAGATCGCCAAGGACGAGATCGAGAAGGGCTATAGCGCGGTCAAGCTCGCGCTGGGCACCGCGCCCTCGCCGTTCTTCCGCTTCCCCGAGTTGCAGCACGGGCCGGCGGCGATGGCCTATCTCGCCTCGCGCAACATCGCGATCTTCTCCTGCGACCTGGATTCCTTCGACTTCCGGGCGAAGAATCCCGAGCAGATCATCACCACCGTCATGACCAAGCTCGACAAGCAGGGCAAGGGCATCATCCTGATGCATGATTTCCAGAAGCACACCGCCGAGGCGCTGCCGGAATTGCTGCGGCGGCTCAAGGCCGGCGGCTACAAGGTCGTGCAGATCAAGGCGAAGACGCCGCTGCAGACGCTGCCCGAATATGACGAGGCGCTGGTCAAGAGCCTGAAGGTGCCGGTCGCCAGCACCCGCCCGGTCTCGAGCGTGGTGCAGACGGTTTCGCAATAGGGCCATCGCGCCGCGGTTTTCGGGTTGTCACGCGCTCCCGGCGCAAGGCGCTATCGCGACGGGGGCCGATAGTTTGGTTGCGGCGGAGAAATCCGCCAGCGCCTTTGCCGACGACCAATCGACATAGCGGACGAATGCTCCCGACAGCGCGACCAGGACGAGGACCTGCACGATGAGGGTTCGCGCAATGGCCAGCCGATCGATGCCGCGATATTCGGGGCGCTGGCTACGGCGTGACGACGACATGGGCATCTCCTGTCAGCAGGCTTGCACTCGTCAATAAGCCGACTGCGTATTTTCGATGTGAACGGCTTCACATCTCCCGGAAAATTGACGGATCGGCCGATACCGGGATCGTGATGCCGGCGGCTTACCAGTAGACGCCGTAGCGATGCAGCTCGCCGATGATGCGGGCTTCGGACCAATTGTGCCGGTGCTTCGGCTTGTCGGCCTTCGCGGCCTTCTCGGCGACCGGCTTGGCGGGTTTCGCCACATCGGCATTCGGCGCTTCCGCCGTGGTGGTTACCGGCGATGGCCGGTCGACGAATTTCGGTGTGTCGGCAGGCGCTGCCGGCGCGGCGGGCGTGGTCGCCTCAGCCCTCGGCGCTTCCTTGACCGTTACGCTCGGCGCTTCCATGACGGTCGGCGCCTCGACCGGCCTGGCCGGCTGGGCGGCGGTCGCCTCGTCACCCGAGGCCAGGCTCAGATTTCGCGTTTCCCCGGCCTGTGCGGTGGCGGATATCAGAACCAACGATGCGATCAGAGCGAATTTGCGCATGTGATGTCTCCTGTCGTTGAGTGGTTGCGGCCTGGCGTTGAGGGGAACTTAAGACAATCTGAACCCTGATTATGTGAGCTAGATCACGCAAATCGCCCCCTCGACGCGGCGGGCGCCTTGATTTGGCCGCCTGCGGGCTTGATGGCACGCCCGGGGGCTTGCCATTACTTTGCAATCGCGTATACTTTGTATTGCAAAGTGGTGATGGGGGCACTCGATGCGCGATCTCGACAAGGCGTTGGCCGATATATTCGCCATTCGCAGCCAGATTGCCGCCGGCACGGCGTTTCGCGGCTATGGCCCGGCGGCGATCGCCGCTACCGGCGCCTTGGCGCTCCTGACCACGCTGGTTCAATTCTGGTGGCTCGACGATCCGACAGGCCATCCGCTGGCCTTCTTCGCCGGCTGGGCGGCGGCAGCCGTGGTATCGGGCGCGCTGATCTGGATCGAGATGCAGGCGCGCTCGCGCCGGCATCATTCCGGCCTGGCGGACGCCATGATCCTGCAGGCGGTCGAGCAATTTCTCCCCGCGGGCGCGGCCGGCGTGCTGCTGGCGGCGATGCTCTGGAAGTTCGCACCCGAAACGCTATGGATGCTGCCCGGCCTGTGGCAGCTATTGGTGTCGCTCGGGATCTTCGCATCCGTCCGCTCGCTGCCGCGCACGGTGGCGTTCGCCGGCGCATGGTATTTCGTGGCGGGCTTTGCGACCTTGCTGCTGTCGAGCCAAAGCCACGCGCTGTCGCCCTGGGCGATGGGCCTGCCGTTCGTGTTCGGGCAGTTGCTGATGGCCGCGATCCTGCATTTTGCTTCCGGAGAAGACGATGTCGAAGACTGATGGCAACCCCGCGCCGTTTTCCTATGACGGTCTCGACCGCGTCATCCACGAGAAGGCGCGGCTGGGATTGCTGACCTCGCTGATGGCCCATCCCAGGGGGCTGGCCTTCGTCGACCTCAAGCAGCTCTGCGGGCTGACCGATGGCAATCTCAGCCGCCATCTCGGCGTGTTGCAGGAAGCCGGCCTCGTCGAAGTGACTAAGGGCTATGAAGGCAACCGTCCGCACACCTCCTGCCGCCTGACCAAAACCGGCCGCCGCCGTTTCCTCGATTATCTTGCCGTGCTCGAAGGCCTGGTCCGCGACGCCGCCAGGGCGGCCGGCCAGGAAGACGCTCCCGCCGCCAGGTTTCGCATCCTCCCCGCGTGACCCTCCCCTTTTTTGCAAGGAAACTTTGTGATGCAAAGTGATCTCTCGCCCAAACTGCATGTCGGCATCATCATGGACGGCAATGGCCGCTGGGCGAAACGGCAGCGGCTGACCCGGTTGCGCGGGCATGAAGCCGGCGTCGAGGCGATCCGCCGCGTGGTGGAGGCCGCTCCCAAACAGGGCGTCGGTACGCTGACGCTCTATGCCTTCTCCAGCGACAATTGGCGCCGGCCGAAGGCGGAAGTGTCGGCGCTGATGCAGTTGTTGCGGTTCTATCTGGCGAGCGAAGTCGAGAGCCTGGTACGCAACGGCGTCCGCCTCACCGTGATCGGCCGCCGCGATCGCCTGCCCGCGGGCATCGCTGACGCCATCGGCCGCGCCGAAGCCGCGACCGCCGATGGCGACGTGCTGCATCTGCGCATCGCGGTGGACTATTCGGCCCGCGACGCCATCCTCAACGCCGCGGCGAAGGCCGTTAGCCTGCGCGAGCTGACGCGCGAAGCATTTTCCAGCCTCGTCACCGGCGAAGCAGGCATGCGCGACGTCGACCTCGTGATCCGCACCAGCGGCGAGCAGCGGCTTTCCGACTTCCTGTTGTGGGAGAGTGCCTATGCCGAGCTGCATTTCACGAAGACCATGTGGCCGGATTTCGGCGAGGAAGAGCTCGCCGAAGCGCTGACCTCCTTCCACGGCCGCGAACGCCGTTTTGGCGGATTGCAGCCGGAACTGGCGGAGATCGCCGGCGAGGCGGTGTTGAGTTTGCAGGAGGGGTGAGCTTCCAAAAGGGATGGAGCCCGTCGTCTCAATTTAGGATCGTCATACGCGGGCTTGATAAATGGCCCGGCAACATGGGTAACACCGTTCGGAGACATGGGTAGCACATCGAAGGCATGGACAGGCTTAGGAGGCCGACATGCCTTGGCGCGAGGTATTCTTTTATTCCCGCCCTCCAAACAAAAGGCGCAGGGAATGCGGCGCGGCCGATAACCGCGTGTGCAAAGCAAAATCTGCTGCGACAAATTAACCCGACTGGCAAAATTCCCCGCGCTCAGAACAGAAACGGGCTGACTGAAACGGAAACCTTCCCGTCCGCCGTCTGCTCCACCCTGAATTCCACCTCTTTCTGCGCCACCGTGTCGCCGACCTTGACATACATCAGCCCGGTGCAGGACGAAGCCCCGGCCTTTTTCGAATTCACCACGATGGTGTCGTCCAGCGAATAGATCGCGTCCTGTTTCGCCTTTTCGAAGATCGCCGATTTTTCGGCCGGCGAATTCGCCTTGCGCATCCTCTCGTCGACCGCGTCCGAATTCTGGACCGCGAAATTCAGCAGCGGATTATTGCTGTTGTCGGCAACGCTCCTGACGACGGAGCTGCGGGCCTCCGGAGAACCGCAGTCGGGTCCGGTCTCCCCGCAGCCGCTCAACAGCAGCAGCAGCACGGGGAAGCATAAAGCCGACCGCGGCTTTCTCCCGAAGAAGTCGATCGAAGCGACCAAAGACATTTCCTTGCTGCGACCCGACACCGGGCTGGATCGCCCTGGCGTGTCACGCACCGTATTCCAAGATGGCGAACGGACGGACCACGACCACGCCCGCTCACGCGGATTTATTCGCAGAAAGCGTGCGAAATCGCTGCGGCCGCAACGGCACGCGCGCGCTCCCGTTCTCGATATGACACAGAAAAAGCCCCATTTGCACGGGGCTTTTTCGGACTTCACCCTTGATGGATCAGCGCGGCGAGTTTCGGTTCATCCCGGAGCCCGAGCCGTTCGGCGTCGAGGTCGACCCGTTCGGCGAGGGGTTGGGATTGAGGGTGTTGCCGGACGGATTGATCGGCGTATTGGCGCCGACATTTCCGCCCGGCGTCGTTGCATTGCCGGTGGTCGTGCTCGAGCCACTCGTCCCGGTCGCCCCAGCACCTGTTCCGGCGCTGCCGCCAGCGGCGGAACCAGCCGCAAACGCCATCGAGGAACTCAAGGCAAGGACCGATGCCAACGCTATCGTTGCGAGTTTCATGATTGTTTCCCTGGTTGATTGCTACCAGGGACAACCGGGGGTCGTTCGAAACGTTCCTTCACTGGTGATCACAAATACTCTGCGGCACTGCGGGCCCAAGCGGAATACGCTTTCGCTATTCCGCCCTACTCGCTGAAACTTATTTGTCCGACGTAGTTAGGCAAATCGGCTCTGAGCCGGCTGGCGAATTCCTTTGGAAAGAACACGCGCGATACATCGGCTATCGCGAATTACGTTGTTAGCAACTCTCCACTCTCTTTCCATATGGTAATTCGTTTCATCTACCAACGATGGTTTCGCATCGAAACACTTCACGAGGCGTAAAAAAGGGCAAGTGACCCGATACAGAATCCAAAGCCTTAGGACTGGCTGGTGCCGCAAACAGGACTCGAACCTGTGACCCCGTCATTACGAATGACGTGCTCTACCAACTGAGCTATTGCGGCGGACCAAGCGGCGCGCCGGCGAAAGCCGCCGAAAACGCCCGCACCTGATATCGGGCAGCGCCCGATTTGGCAAGGAAAACGGCGGCCTGCTTGGCGAAACTCGTCATGCCCGGGCATGTCCCGGGCATCCACGTCTTGACGGGGTTGCGAAGGGAGACGTGGATGGCCGGGACGAGGCCGGCCATGACGAAACGAAAGGGGGAACTAGGGTCCAGACTCAATTAATCCAATAGGCGACGATGGCGGCGAGGTAGACGGCAGCCAAGAAGTTTCTGGCAAGTTTGTCGTAACGAGTTGCGACACGCCTGAAATCCTTGAGGCGGCAGAAACAGCGCTCGATGACGTTGCGCCCCTTATAGGCGCGCTTGCTGAAGCTGTGGAGGGTGACCCTGTTGGATTTGTTTGGAATGACGGGCTTGGCGCCGCGATCGACGATTTCGGCGCGAAAGCCATCGCCGTCGTATCCTTTGTCGCCAATGAGGGCAGACATGGGCGGCGCAAGTTCCAGAAGGGTTGGCGCTGCGGCAATATCTGCGTCCTGGCCTGGAGTGAGATGAAATGCGCAAGGTCTGCAGTCAGGGTCGCTCAGTGCGTGGATTTTCGTGGTCCGCCCGCCGCGCGAGCGGCCGATCGCCTGTTCATGCTCCCCCCTTTTCCGCCGCTCGCCGAGCGATGCGCCTTGATCGAGGTGGAGTTGATGGACAAAGTCACGCTATCCTTGCCGCAGCGGGCGAGCGCCTCAAAGATCGCTTGCCAATGTCCGCGCTTGGCCCAGCGATTGAACCGATTATAGACCGTCGTGTAAGGACCGTAGTCAGGCGGGCAATCGCGCCAGCGCGCGCCGCACTGAAGCATGTGAATGATACCGCTGATAATGCGTCGATCGTCATCGCGCGCCGGTCCGGTCTGGTTCGTTGGCAGATGTGGTTCTATCCGAGCCCACTGCTTGTCGTTGAGCCAGAACAGTCCTTTGCGCATCGAAGTCTCCCCCGGCCCGAATCAGCTCCTTGCCAGAGAATCAGAGATCGCTAATTAGGTACAGACCCTAGCTGCTCGTTTTGACGGGCGCGCTGCGCTTTGCGTTATCGTCACAAAACGCTCATAGCGTTCCGGCGGGCTCGTTCTGGCGCTATAGCCGGATTTCGGATATATCGCAATTCGTTTTAAATCTGACAGGGGGAATTTCAAAATGACAGGAATACGATCTGGGCTCGTTATATTGACGGCGCTGCTGCTGTCCGGTTCTGCCGCGGTGGCGCAGGAGACCGGCGCGCCCTGCGCCGGCGATATCAAGAAATTTTGCGCCGGCATCGCGCCCGGCGAAGGCCGGCTCAAGGCCTGTATCAAGGCGCATCTGGCCGAGCTGTCGGAAAGCTGCGAGGGGCGTGTGTACACGGTGGCGGTGACCGGAAAGGTGTGCAAGGCCGACGTTACGAAACTGTGTGCCGGTATCGTGCCGGGCACCGGCGGCATCAGGGCCTGCATCAAATCGCACATGGCGGAGGTAAGCGATCCCTGCCGGGATGCGATGTCCCGGACCGCCGCGGGCAGCAAACTCTTCGGGCGCGGGGATCTCTGAAATTGTAGCGCGAGCGAGCTATACGGGCTCGTCATGCCCGGGCCTGTCCCGGGCATCCACGTCTTGACGAGGCGCAACAAGAACGTGGATGGCCGGGACAAGCCCGGCCATGACGAATGAGTGGATTTTACCCGCCCCAGCGCGAAAGAAATCCGCGCCAGCCGCCGGCCTGGCCTTGCGGCGGGTTGATCGGTTCTGAAAATTCATCGCTCGCGGGATCGTCGTCGATGCCGGGATCGTCGGGGGCGCGGACGATGGGAACGATGGGCGGAACGGGCGCGGGGTTTGACTTGCCGAGATCGGCGCGGGCGCGGAACAAAGGCGCTGAAGTCACCGGCGCGGAGGCGGCGGGAGGCGGGGAGGGCTCTGCTGCGGGGGCCGGCGCTGCCGCCTCAGCCGGCTCGACGACGGCCGGCTTTACCGGCGCGGCGGCCGGCGAATTATCCTGCGCCGCCGGCGGCGCCGGTGCCGGTTGCGGCGCTACCTCAACCACCGCCTCGCGCGGCGGCTCGACGCGGCGCGGCGTCGACATCATCGCCTCGTTGAATTCCTTTGCCTCGATCGCGGCGGCCCTGTCGGACGGCAACGAGGCCACCGGAGTCTGCCACTGAAAGGCGTCGAGCCGTCCGGTCACCGGCGACACCGGGCGCCATTTGTCGCTGACATAGCCGTCCGCGGTCCACACCGGATCGTGCAGCGCGCGCACGGCGCGCAAGGTCCAGGCCCGCGCACGGCCGCTGTCGCCATGTTCGCTGCGCTCGATCTCGGCCATCAACAGCGCCACCCGCTGGGTCGGCGCGTCGACGAACCGCGCCAGCGCCTCGCGGGCCTTGGAAAATTCGGATGCGTCGATCGCGGCGCGCGCCAGCGCCAGCGCGCTTTCGAGATGGCCCGGCGCTTTCGCGGCCAGGGTCTCGATCCGCACCAGCCGCTGGCGCGCGGAATCCCCCAGACGCACATGCGCATAGGCGTCGGCGAGATCGGGATGCGGCTGCTTCAGCCACGCGGCCTCGACGATCCGCATCGCGCGGCGCGTCTGATGCGCCTCGCTGTCGTATTTGGCCGCCAGCGCCGCGGCGGGCACCAGCGTCGGCGCCAGTTTTACCGCTTCCATCACACTGTCGCGGGAGAGATCGCGGTCGACGGTTTCCAGTTCCAGCGCGCGCGCCGTCAGCAGCACGGCGCGCTGGCGCCGGAAGGCACTCTTGTCGATCAGGCCGGATTCCAGATTGTTGTCGAGGATCGCGAGCGCGCCGTTCCAGTCGCCCCTGGCGCAGCGGAATCCCAACACCGCCTGCGAGGCCCAGGTCGAGGCCGGCGAAATCTTCAGGGCGTCTTCGGCGATCATCACGGCGGAGACGGGATCATCGGCCCGCTGCGCCTCGATGAACAGCCCGCGCAGGCCGAGCAGCCGCGTGTCCTCGCGCTCGGTCATGGCGCGGAAGGCGCGGTTGGCGCCGGCGCGATCGCCCTCGAGCTGCGCCGATTGCGCATGCAGCAGCAGCGCCAGCGGATCGTCACCGGCATTTTTGCGCGCGACCTCGGCATGCGCGCGGGCCTTGGCGGCGTCGCCATGGCCGACCGCGAGCAGGCCATGGGTGATGGCGTGGCGGCCGCGCACCTGACGGCGCTCGCGCCGGCGGCGGCGGATCTTTTCCGGCATGCGCCACAGCGCGCTGGCGACCGCCCACAACAGGATCGCCGCGAGGATGGCCACGCCGAGCGCCAGCGCGGCAGGCGTGATCGTGACCCTCACGCCGGCGGTTGACAGCACGACATTGCCGGTCTGGTCGGCGACCCAGGCCGCGCCGGCGGCCGCGAGCGCGATCAACAGCAGAAAAAGAATGATACGGTACATCGAGATCCTATTGCGCAGGTTTCGCCAGCGCCGTCATGGCCTCGGCCGCGAATTTTCGGGATGCGGCAAGCGCGGAATCGCGCGCGTCGGCCTTGTCGAGCCAGGCTTGAGCCGCCACGCGGTCTTCGGGCGAAAGCGTCATCAGCTCGCGCCTGGCCTCGTTGTAGTCGTTGCGCAGCGCCGCCGCGGTGACGCGCGAAACCACCGCGCCGCGATCGTTGCCGACCGCATCGGTGCGCTCGATGCGCACCAGTTTCGAGGCGCCGGCCTCCAGCCGCTCGACCAGGCCGGCGCTTGTGCCGGCGGTCGCCGTCTCGGGCGCGGCCGGCGACAGCTTTGGCACCAGCGCCAGCAGCTCGCGGCTGAGGTTGAACGCATTCGGAACGCCGGTCGCGGCGAAACCCTCCAGCGGTTTCAGCTCAGCCGGATTCGGCGCCAGCGCCTTTGCGGCTGCCAGCGCGGACGGAAAGGGCTCGCCGGTGCGAACCGTGACATCGAGCAACGCGGCGGCGACGATGCGGCGCAGCGGCACGTCGTCGGCCGCTTTCGCATTGCCTTGCGCGATCGCGGTGTCTTGCGCGCGGTTGGTCTTTTCAAGCGCGGCGATGCGATCGTTGGTGGCAGACAGATCCGGTACCGCGGCGGCTTCGCGCGGCGCCGATTTCAGCTCGCTGACGACCGCCGCGAGCTTGTCGGATTGCGCGCGCAAAGCCGTGAGGTCGCCGCGCAAGCCGGCCAATGATTTCTCCAGCGCATCGAGGCGCGCCGCATCGGGCGCAGGTGCCGCGGGCTTGCCGAGTTTGGCCTCCACGCCGGCGACACGCGCGGCGAGATTGTCGAGCGCGGCCGTATTGACCGCGGGCACGGTGGGCGCCGCAGGGGCGGCGGTCTGGCCCGGCCATCCGGCGAACGAGGCTACCGCGATCACCAGCGCGGCGGCGCAGGCGCCCGTCACCGCGGCGATCAGGAAGGCCGAAATCGCAGGCCCCTTGGGCCGCCGCGAAGAAGGGTTGGGTTCCGCGCCCGCGCCGGCATCCGGGGCACCCGACACCTCGGTGGCCTCCAGGTCGATGGTCGGCGGCGGGCGCTTGACACGGCCCGATTCGGCTGCGGATTCAATGGTTTCGGGGTGGTCTTCGGCCATTGACGGTTCCCTTGTGCTTTCAGCCGGGGTTACCAGAATCGGGACGTTCTAGCGCGATCAGCGCCGCAACGCACGGTCCAAGGCCGCGAACACGGCATTTTCGTCCGGCGAGGCCGCCACCATCACCTGCGTCGCCCCGGCGTCGCGCAAGACGGTGGCGACCCCATCCGAAATGCAGCATTGCGGGACCGAAAGCGCCGATATTTCGACGCCGGCCGAGCGCGCCGCCTCCAGAAAGGCCCGCGCGCTGCGCCGGGAGTAATGCAGCACGGCCTCGATGCGGTTGGCGGCGAAGGCGTCGCGCACCTCGCCCGGCAGGCTCAGGACCGGCACCATCCGGTAGGTGGTCTGCGTCACCACGGTAAAGCCGCTTTCGCCGAGTTCGCCGGCGAGATCCTGCGCCAGATCGGCGCCGGCCAGATAAAGCAGCGGGCTCGCCTTCTTCAGCGCCCTGGCCTTGACGCTTTTGAGCACGAGGTCGCGCAGCCGCGTGGCGTCGCCGTTGGCGGTCATTACGTTCTCGAAGCCGATGCCGCGGGCGGCGGCGGCGGTCCGCTCGCCGACCGCAAACAGCGGCAGTTTGAGCAGCGCCTTGCCGGCAAGCTGCGGCTCGACGCCGCGCAACGCATTGGCGCTGGACACGATCACCGCGCCGTAGCGCATTTCCGCGTCATCCTGGAACGCCACCGGCTCGAACCGCAGCATCGGCGCCTTGAGCACCTCAAGGCCGCGGGCGCGCAGGCTTGTGGCCGTGGCCTCGTCGTCGGGCTGCGGGCGGGTGACGAGAACGGCCATGCCTCACGCTTCCATCGAAAGGGGTTTTGGCAGCCGCGGGCGATTGCACCTTGCGACCCCATAATGCTACCGGAGATGAGGCAAAAACGCCGATTTGACGGCCAACGCAAGGGCTCACATTGGGTAACGACGCGCGGATGCTGGCATCGACTTTAGTTCTTGGGATCGAGACCACCTGCGATGAAACCGCGGCCGCCGTGGTCGAGCGCGCAAGCGACGGGTCGGGGAAAATCCTGTCCAATATCGTGCGTTCGCAGACCGAGGAACACGCGGCCTTCGGCGGCGTGGTGCCCGAAATCGCCGCGCGCGCCCATATCGACGTGCTCGATCGGCTGGTGGAGGCCGCCATGAAGGAGGCCGACGTCTCCTTCGCGCAGCTTTCCGGCGTGGCGGCTGCCGCCGGCCCGGGCTTGATCGGCGGCGTCATCGTCGGGCTGACGACGGCGAAGGCGATCGCGATGGTGCATGACACGCCGCTGATCGCGGTCAATCATCTCGAGGCGCACGCGCTGACGCCGCGGCTGACCTGCGCGCTGGCGTTTCCCTATCTGCTGTTTCTCGCCTCCGGCGGCCACACCCAGATCGTCGCCGTGATCGGCGTCGGCCAATATGTGCGGCTCGGCACCACCGTCGACGACGCCATGGGAGAAGCCTTCGACAAGGTGGCGAAGATGGTGGGGCTGCCTTATCCGGGCGGGCCGGAAGTGGAGCGCGCGGCGCGCGGCGGGGACCCTTCGCGATTCGCGCTGCCGCGGCCCATGCTCGGGCGTCCCGATGCCAACTTTTCGCTGTCGGGATTGAAGACGGCGGTGCGCAACGAGGCCTCAAGGCTCAATCCGATGGAGCCGCAGGACATCCGCGATCTCTGCGCCGGTTTTCAGGCCGCCGTACTGGAATCGACCGCGGACCGGCTCAGCGTAGGCTTGCGATTGTTCCACGAACAATTCGGCCCGCCGCGTGCGCTGGTCGCCGCCGGCGGCGTCGCCGCCAACCAGGCGATCCGTGGCGCGCTGCAGGACGTCGCGGCGAAGGCCCAGACCACGCTGATCATCCCGCCGCCCGCGCTCTGCACCGACAATGGCGCGATGATCGCCTGGGCCGGCGCGGAACGGCTGGCGCTGGGGATGACCGATACGATGGACGCGGCGCCCCGCGCGCGCTGGCTGCTCGACGAGAATGCCAAGGCGCCGACGAAATTCGCCAACACGCGCGCGGGATTTTAGATTCATGAACCGCGAAGCGCGAACGCAGTTCACCTCTCCGTGCTTGCGGGGAGAGGTCGGATCGCATAGCGATCCGGGTGAGGGGGACTCTCCGCGTACTCCTCACCATCGGAATTTGCTGAAGCAGCCCCTCACCCCAACCCTCTCCCCGCAAGCGCGGGGCGAGGGAGCGCACTGAGTCCCGCCGATGCCGCCGTTCAATTCCGTCGCGGTGATCGGCGCTGGCGCCTGGGGCACGGCGCTGGCATCCGTCGCGGCGCGGGCAGGGCGCGAGGTTTTGCTCTACGCACGCGACGCGGCGCGCGCGAACGAGATCGCGGACACGCGGGTCAATCCGAAACTGCCGCTGGCGCGGCTGGACTCCGGCATCGCCGTGACCGGCGACATCGCGCAGGCCGCGCGCGCCGACATCATCCTGATCGCGACGCCGGCGCAGCAATTGCGTGCGGCCGTCGCAGCGCTTGCGCCGCATCTCGCCAGGGCCACGCCCGTCATCGCCACCGCAAAAGGCATCGAGCGCGGCACCCATAAATTCATGACCGAGGTGATCGCGGAAACCGCGCCCGGCGCCCGGCCGGCGATTCTATCGGGGCCGAGTTTTGCGCAGGACGTGGCGCGCGGCCTGCCTACGGCCGTGACGCTTGCCGCAAAGGACGAAGAGCTGGCGCGCGCGCTGGTGCAGGCGCTGGGGTCTGCGACCTTCCGGCCCTATCACACCGCGGACATCAGGGGCGTCGAGATCGGCGGCGCGGCGAAGAACGTGCTGGCGATCGCCGCCGGCATCGTCGTGGGGCGGAAGCTCGGCGCCTCGGCGCAGGCGGCGCTGACCACGCGCGGTTTTTCTGAACTGGTCCGCCTCGGCCGCGCCTGCGGCGCGCGCGGCGAGACCATGGCGGGGCTCTCGGGGCTCGGCGACCTGATCTTGACCTGCGCCAGCCCCCAATCGCGCAACCTTGCGCTCGGCATCGCGCTCGGCCGCGGCGAAGCGCGGCCGGCGGACAAGCTTGCCGAGGGCGAATTCACCGCGCCCGTGCTGGTCGAACTGGCGGCTTCGCAAGACGTCGATATGCCGGTATCGTCAGCGGTGGCGGCGATTTTGAGCGGCGCGCTGACAATCGATGCGGCGATCGAAGGCCTGCTCACGCGCCCCTTCAAGGCGGAGGGATGATTTCTCTCCTTCGTCATGCCCGCGCAAAAGCGCGAAGCGCGTCTTCAGACTTCTTGTCGCGGGCATCCACGTCTTGATAACGTGGCGAAGTAAGACGTGGATGGCCGGGCGAGGCCCGGCCAAGACGACGGGCAGAGTGGTGGGCGTCATGAATTACTGGCTGGTGAAATCCGAACCTTCGAGCTGGTCGTGGGACCAGCAGGTTGCAAGAGGCGCCAAGGGCGAAGCCTGGACCGGGGTGCGCAATTTCACCGCCCGGCAAAACCTGGTGAAGATGAAGCAGGGCGACCGCGCCTTTTTCTACCATTCCAACGAGGGCAAGGACATCGTCGGCATCGCCGAGGTGATCAAGGAGGCCTATCCCGACCCGACCGACAGCAGCGGAAAATTCGTCTGCGTCGACATCAAGGCCGACAAGCCGCTGAAGACGCCGGTGACGATGGCCGCGATCAAGGCCGACAAGCGGCTCGGTGACATGGCGCTGGTGAAATATTCACGGCTGTCGGTGCAGCCGGTGACGACGGAGGAATGGAGGATCGTCTGCAAGATGGGCGGGCTGTAGTCGAAGCTCTTGGTGCTTACAAAGTCATGACTGATAAGTACGATTCCATCCGTGCCCTTCAGGGCCTGACCCTGTGGCGGTCCGTGTGGACACGACCAAGGCTGAATGGGATCACGATCACTGCTCGGCGTGCTGGGCCAAATTCTCCGATATCGAGGGTCCCGATATGCTGCACGAAGGCTACACTACCTGAGCCTCCTCCGAATTAGTGGACACCTGTAGTAGGCTCGTGGAGCCAAGAGGTGTCGAATGCAACAAAAACGGCGTTCCTTTACGGACGACTATAAGCGAGAGGCGGTTGATCTGGTGGCTTCGAGCGGCCGGTCGATCGGTGCGGTGGCCAAGGAGCTTGGCCTGCGTAATTCGGTATTGCGCCGCTGGGTCGAGCGACGTGGGGCTGGGCGCGAGCCGACGGCAGCGCCGCGGCTCCCCATACAGCAGGCGGTGCTGCCGTCGGCGGACCAGGCGGCAAAGATCTCCCGTTTGCGGCAGGAGAATGAGCGACTGCGAATGGAACGCGACATTTTAAAAAAGTCGATCGCGATCTTTGCTGGAGTTCGGACATGAGGTTCCGCTTTATCGAAGATCACCGCCCCGACTACCCGGTGAGGATCATGTGCGGCGCGCTCGATGTCTCGCCGGCCGGTTATTATGCGTGGCGCTCGCGTCCGGAGAGCCGGCGGTCCGCCGCCAATCGCGACCTGCTGGATCATATCACGCAGGTTCATCGCGATACCGGCGGACGCTATGGCAGCCCGCGTATCCATATCGAGCTGCAGGCCCAGGGCCGCGGAGCGAGCCGAGGCCGTATCGAGCGGTTGATGCGCCGGCACGGCATCCGCGCCATCATGGCAAGGCCGCGGCGGGCGCGGACCACCGACAGCCGTCACGACAACCCGATCGCTCCGAACTTGCTCAACCGGAACTTCAGCGCGGCGGCCCCAAACCGGATATGGCTGACCGACATCACCTATGTGGAAACCGATCAGGGATGGCTCTATCTGGCCGCCGTCATGGATTTGTACAGCCGCAGGATCGTCGGCTGGGCGATGGATGATCATTTGCGGACCGAATTGCCATTGGCAGCCTTGAACATAGCGATATCAACCCGACAGAACCCGGCGTACGCGCTCGCTCGTCTCCCTCGCCGCGCTCTCCGCCGGCATAGGCCTCGATGAGGGGCCGTCTGCTATGCAACGTGCACATGGAAAGCTTCTTCCCGCATTGGCTATCGAAGCGCTTCTCTCGAACGACGTCATTCCTCGCAACAACAGGGTCGAGGTGACCTCAAACCCTTCTCCTTTTTCGGATCCCGGCGATGACTACGTGCACGGCGCTCGTTACGAATGGATTTGCGACGAGTGTTTTGCAAAGTTGAAGGATGAGCTGGGCTGGAGGGCTGGGGCGCCACGCTAGCCCAGCCGCAGCATTCTACGCCGCCGCCGCCGTCACCACTTGCGCCAGCAGCGCCTCGCGTTTCGACTGCGAGCGGTAGCCCTTCATGGTCGCGGCGAAGCGTTCGAGGATGCCGTCCTCGAAGGCGGTGACGATGGTGTCGTGGACGTAGCTCTTGCGGCAGATCGCGGGCGTGTTCGACAATTCGTCCGCAGCCGCCCGGACAGCTTCCAGCACCTGCTTGCGCCGGCCGCGGGCGCTCGCCGCCGGCGAAATCCGCGACAGCAATTCCAGCACCACGGCGGACGCCATCAGCGTCCGAAAATCCTTCAGCGATATCTTGATGCCGGCGATCTCGCGCAGGAAGGCATTGACCTGGGTAGTGGAGACGGCGCGGACGGTGCCGGAAGCATCGCGGTACTGGAACATGCGCTTGCCCGGAACGTCGCGCAGGATGCCGATGGCGCGCACCAGTTTCGCCGCATCGCATTCCTTGCGCACGGCCTTGCCGCCCTTGGCCTTGAAGGTCAGCACCAGGCAATCGTCTTCCAGCACGACGTTGGACTTCAACAGCGTGGTGGCGCCGCGGGTGCCGTTGAGGCGGGCGTAGGATTCATTGCCGGGACGGATCGCGGTGCGCGCGATCAGCTCGATCACGGCCGAAAGCGCGAATTCGCGGGTCGGCTGATCGCCCGACAGGTGCATCGAGACGTTGCGGCGGATCTTTGGCAGCGCCGCGACCAGGCGCGCCAGACGATGCGCCTTGCGATGCTCGCGGACTTTTTCCCAGTCGGAATGATAGCGGTATTGCAGCCGGCCGGCGGCGTCGCGGCCGACCGCCTGCAGATGCGAGTTCGGGTCGGGCGAGTAGCGCACCTCTTCATAGGCCGGCGGCACCGCCATCGAGTGCAGGCGGCGGATGGTGCCGGTGTGCTTGATCGCCGTGCCGTTGGCACGCACGAAGGAATAGCTTTTGCCGCGCTTGATGCGGCGGATGGTGAGCTGGTTCTGGTCGCCGAGCGTCAGGCCGAGATCAGCCGCCAGCGCCTCCACCGAGGCCCCCGGCTTCGGCTTGGCGGCGGGCGCCTTCGGCAGCTGGCCGAGCGCCTCCGCCAAAGCCACGGCAGGATCGGCGGAAGCGGGCCGCGGTGCGGGCTCGAAATTCTGCTGATCCATCATGACTTTAGACGCCTTGCTCCTGATTACCCTGTCAATGCCGGCAATTATTGTTTTGTTCCGGCCAGGGGCTCGCGCCCCGGGGTGGCCATTTAGGGGGTATTTGCCGCGAGCGCCAGCCCGCCGCCCGGCATAAGAGGTTTCTGGTTACCGTTCGCTGGGCACGCGGCGGTCCCATGCGGCCTTTTGACTACCGGAAAACGCGAACGTGATGAACGGGCAGTGGCCGCGGAAGGGCTCGTCCGCGGCCTTCGAATCGATCCGGCGCAAGCGAAAGCTCCGCCGAAGGTCCTATTTGTTCCGCTTGTCGGCGCCATCGGGCCGGACGCATAATCGTCGCAACAATGAAGACGGCTTGCGGTGTCTCGCGTGCACGGGCCGCCACGGTGGAGGGTAAAATGTCCGAGAAAATTTACGAGGTGCCGGCGGATTGGGCCAAGCGGGCGTGGGTCGATCAAGCCAAATACAAGGAAATGTATGCGCGCTCGATCAGCGACCCCAACGCCTTCTGGGCCGAACAGGCCAAGCGCATCGGCTGGATGAAGCCCTTCACCAAGGTCGAAAATACCTCGTTCGCGCCCGGCCATATCTCGATCAAATGGTTCGAGGACGGAGTGCTCAATGTCGCCTGGAACTGCATCGACCGGCACCTGGAGAAGCGCGGCGACCAGACCGCGATCATCTGGGAGGGCGACGACCCTGCCGAATCCAGGCACATCACCTACCGCCAGCTGCACGACGAGGTCTGCCGGATGGCCAACATCCTGCGCACCCGCAACGTCAAGAAGGGCGACCGCGTCACCATCTACCTGCCGATGATCCCGGAAGCGGCCTATGCGATGCTGGCCTGTGCGCGGATCGGCGCCATCCATTCGGTGGTGTTCGCCGGCTTCTCGCCCGACAGCCTCGCCCAGCGCATCAACGACTGCCAGTCGAAAGTGGTCATCACCGCGGACGAGGGCCTGCGCGGTGGCAAGAAGGTGCCGCTGAAGGCCAATGTCGATGCCGCGATCGCCAAGACCGGCGGCGTCGACTGGGTGGTCGTGGTCAAGCGCACCGGCTCCAGGATCGACATGAACCCCTCGCGCGACCTCTGGTACCACGAGGCCGCGAAGATGGTGACCACCGAATGCCCGGCCGAGCACATGCACGCCGAGGACCCGCTGTTCATCCTCTACACCTCGGGCTCGACCGGCCAGCCCAAGGGCGTGCTGCACACGTCGGGCGGCTACCTGGTGTTCGCGTCGATGACGCATCAATACGTGTTCGACTATCACGATGGCGACATCTACTGGTGCACCGCCGACGTCGGCTGGGTCACCGGCCACAGCTACATCCTCTACGGGCCGCTCGCCAACGGCGCGACCACGCTGATGTTCGAGGGCGTGCCGAACTATCCCGACAATTCGCGGTTCTGGAACGTCATCGATAAGCACAAGGTCAACATCTTCTACACCGCGCCGACCGCGATCCGCGCGTTGATGCAATCCGGCGACGATCCCGTGAAGAAGACCTCGCGCAAGAGCCTGCGCCTGCTCGGCTCGGTCGGCGAGCCGATCAATCCGGAAGCCTGGGAATGGTATCACCGCGTGGTCGGCGACGAGCGCTGCCCGATCGTCGACACCTGGTGGCAGACCGAGACCGGCGGCATTTTGATCACGCCGCTGCCCGGTGCGACCCGGCTGAAACCGGGTTCGGCGACCAATCCGTTCTTCGGCGTGGTGCCGGAGATCGTCGATGCCGACGGCAAGGTGCTATCAGGCGAATGCAGCGGCAATCTCTGCATCGCCCGGTCATGGCCGGGCCAGATGCGCACGGTCTATGGCGACCATGCCCGCTTCGAGCAAACCTATTTCGCGACCTACAAGGGCAAATATTTCACCGGCGACGGCTGCCGCCGCGACGCCGACGGCTATTACTGGATCACCGGCCGCGTCGACGACGTCATCAACGTCTCGGGCCACCGCATGGGGACCGCCGAAGTCGAAAGCTCGCTGGTGGCGAATCCGAAAGTTTCCGAGGCCGCCGTGGTCGGCTATCCCCACGACATCAAGGGCCAGGGCATCTACGCCTATGTAACGCTGATGAACGGCGTCGAGCCGAGCGAGGACCTGCGCAAGGAGCTGGTGGCCTGGGTGCGCAAGGACATCGGCCCGATCGCTTCCCCCGACCAGATCCAGTTCGCGCCCGGCCTGCCCAAAACCCGCTCCGGAAAAATCATGCGGCGGATCCTGCGCAAGATCGCCGAGGACGAACCGGGCAGCCTCGGCGACACCTCGACGCTCGCCGATCCAGCCGTGGTGGACGATCTCGTGCAGCACCGTCAGAACAGGAAAGAGGCGGAGGCGTAAGGCTCATCGCACAATCATCGTTCCCCGGATGCTGTGCATCACGCCGCTCTTTCGGCGTGGTGCGCTGCTGATCCGGGGTCCATCGAGCGGCGCCCGCTAGCATGAAGGTTGCTTCGTGGGTCCCGGCTCTGCGGCCGGGACACATGCGCACCCCCGCTCCCTCACGCGATTGTCAGGGGCAACCAACGTCGCCGGTACGTTTCCTGACGAGTGTTGTTTTCAAGTCATTTACTTTGTTTGCAGCATTTTCTTTTCTTCCTCCCGAAGTGAGTCCGAAAGCCAGTGTGGAAAACCCCTGGTTAACGCACGCAGTTAAAAATGCGTGCGCGAACCGGCATTTTGCGGGTTTGCGCCGGATTTGACGGCCCCGACCGGGGCAATCGAGCGAAAGCGGAGAAAACGGATGTCGTTGAAGATTGCGGTGGCGCTGGTAGCTACCATTGGGGCGGGGATGTTGATGTCGACGGCGGCGCAGGCGCGGCCGGACATGGTCGGATTCCGGGGCGACTATTCGCCGGGAACCATCGTGATCAAGACCAATGAGCGCCGGCTCTATCTGGTGGTCGATCCCGACCACGCGGTGCGTTATCCGGTCGGCGTCGGCAAGGCCGGCAAGCAATGGGCCGGCGTCACCCGGATCGACGGCAAGTATCGCAATCCGGCCTGGTCGCCGCCCGCCGAAGTCAAGCACGACAAGCCGTCGATGCCGGACGTAATCCCCGGCGGCTCGCCGCACAATCCGATGGGCGTCGCCGCGATGACGCTCGCCGGCGGCGAATACGCCATCCACGGCACCAACATGCCGGGCTCGGTCGGCGGGTTCGTCTCCTATGGCTGCATCCGGATGCTGAACCCCGACATTACCGACCTCTACCAGCGGGTTTCGGTCGGCACCCGGGTGGTGGTGACGCGCTGAGATCGTCCCGTCATTCCGGGGCGATGCGAAGCATCGAACCCGGAAACTCGAGATTCCGGGTCTGGTCCTTCGGACCATCCCGGAATGACAGACGAAAAAAGCCGCGCCTCTTGCGCGGCTTTTTCGTTGGGGGTGCGTGCGACCCGAGGCAGCAAGCTCGAAGCCTCAGATGCGATCTTTCGGGTTCGCACTTCCTTCAAGTCTGGACTGCTAAGTCGGCCGGACCTCTACCCGCAGCGACGCAGGCCTCGCCCATGAAGCCAATCCGCTCAAAGCCGTTGATCGTGGCCGTGGTGGCGATTGCGATCGTCATCGCCGTGCTTTCACGGCTGGGATGGGGTTCGCTGCAGATCCGTCAAATCGAGGGTTTTGCGGCCTTCGGCCTCAACGCAGTCGACCGCCATTCTCGGATTTTGGACCCCGCACCGCGCGGCGTGGGCGGCTTATCTCGTCGTCAGCATCCTGGCTTTTGTCCTGATCAGCGCCGCGACCCCGCTGAATGGGCTCTTAATTCTGGCAGCCGTGGCTTTCGATTCGCTGTCAAACCGCTAGGCCTTTCCAGGCAGCTCGCGGTCGCGTTCAGAAATCCGAGGCGATGCCCTTGTTTTCCCAGTCGCCGTAGCGGGTCGGTTCCGGGCCCTTTGGGCCCTGGAACTCCTTTGCGGCCGGCCCGGCACTGGCCGTCGCCGCCTGACGGCGCGCTTCGGCTTCCGCAAGCGCCCGCTGGGCGGCGGGCGACAGCGGCTTGCGTTCCGGTTCCGATGCGGCCGCAGCGGGCCGTGCGGGATCGTCGGTCATTTGACGCTCTCCGGCGCTCAAACAGAGTCCCCTGTATACAAATGATGCCGCGAACGTGAAATCGCCAGGGCGATTCTTATGTTTGGCATGTTGCCGTGCCACAGGTGTTGTTGCTCCAGATGGCATAGACTGAAACGCAAATCGCCATCCAATCTCCCGAGATGTTCCCGCTCCATGCCCCCCCAACGATTTGCACTGCCATCCGAGGTGCCCGGTCTCGCGGCGCGGCGGATCGCGGCGGATATTCTGGACGGCGTGCTGCATAAGCACCGGACGCTGGACGAGCAGCTCGATGGACCTACCGCGCATCCCGGCGTGAAGACGCTGTCCGATCGCGACCGCGCCCTGATGCGGCGGCTGGTGGCGACCATCCTGCGGCGGCTCGGTACGCTCGGTCATCTCTTGTCACGGCTGCTCGACCGCGGCATTCCGACCGACGCGCCGCGCGCGCAAAGCGCGCTGCTGATCGGCGCTGCGCAAATCCTGTGGATGGATGTGCCCGACCATGCCGCGGTCGACCTGTCGGTGCGGCTGGTGCAATCGGACCGGCGCGCCGCCAAATATGCCGGCCTCGTCAACGCCGTGCTGCGCCGCTGTGCGCGCGAGGGGCAGCCCTTGATCGACGAGGTCAAGGGGCAGACGCTCGATATTCCGCCCTGGCTGCTGAAACGCTGGAGCATCCATTACGGCGAGAGTGTCGCGCGCGACATCGCGGTCGCACTCAGCCACGATCCATCGCTGGATATCACGGCAAAATCCGATCCCGACCAATGGGCCTCTCGCCTGCACGGCGAAATCCTGCCGACCGGGACCGTGCGAACGCTGCTGCAGGGCTCGGTGACCATGCTGCCGGGCTTTGCCGAAGGCCAATGGTGGGTGCAGGACGCCGCCGCCGCACTGCCGGCACGCCTGCTCGGCGACGTCGCCGGCAAGACCGTGGCCGACCTCTGCGCCGCGCCGGGCGGCAAGACGGCGCAGCTGGTCCAGGCCGGCGCGCGCGTCACCGCGGTCGACCGCTCGGTCGGCCGCATGGCACGGCTGAACGACAATCTCACGCGGCTTTCGCTGCAGGCGGAGACCGTGGTCGCCGATGCCGCCGAGTGGCCGGGAAGCGGCGACGGCTTCGACGGCATCCTGATCGACGCGCCCTGCACCTCGACCGGCACCATCCGCAGGCATCCCGATGTCGCCTGGCTGCGGCAGGAGGCCGATATCGGCGCGCTGACGGTGCTGCAGAAGCGCCTGCTGCAGAGGGCGGCAGCATTGCTCAAGCCAGGCGGGACGCTGGTCTATTGTACCTGTTCGCTGGAACCGGAAGAAGGCGAACAAGCGGTCGAAGGCCTGCTCGCCAGCGAGCCCGCCATCCGCCGTGCGCCGATCGCGGCCGGCGAGGTCGCGGGCCTTGCCGAAATCCTCACCCCTGACGGCGATTTGCGGACGCTGCCCTGCCACCTGCCGCATCAGGACCCCCGGCTGGGCGGGCTCGACGGCTTTTATGCCGCGCGGCTGGTTAAATCCTGATTTCACACCGGATTTTCCTGCCGTTGCGCTGATTCGCGCGCTTTCAAGATGGTGTCTTGGCGGCGTTTCCGGATTAAAAGGATTCGCAAATCGGAATCCTCCAATCCAGGGCAGGCGTGTCGGTCGCTCAACGCAGACGCATCTCGACGCTGATCATGGGCCGCTTCGCGCGGAACATGATGTCGCGCGCAAGCGGCGGCTCGGTGGCGCTGTCGCGGCTGTGGCCGGGCCGCACCGACCGGCTGATCATCGCCCCGCACGACCTGCGCACCGCGGATGCCACCCGCGCGGCCGAAATCTATGCCGGCCGCTTCGTGTTCGCCGGCAAGATCGTGACCTGCCACGGCCGCTCGATCTTCGACCTCGAACCGCCGTCGGAAGACTGGGAGGTGGCGCTGCTCGGCTTCGGCTGGTTGCGGCACCTGCGCGCCGCCGATACCGCGCTGACCCGCGCCAATGCGCGCTCGCTGGTCGACGACTGGCTTTCGAATTTGGCGCGCAAGCGTCCGACCGGCCGCCGCGCCGACGTGCTGGCGCGCCGCGTCATCTCGCTGTTGTCGCAGGCGCCGCTGGTGCTCGGCGATACCGACGGCAAATTCTACCGGCGGTACTTGCGCGGGCTGGCGCGGGAAATCCGCTATCTGCGCTACACCATGATGGACATCGACGGCGTGCCGCGGCTGCAGGTCCTGATCGCGCTGTGCTACGCCTCGCTCTGCCTGGCCAACCAGGCCCGCCACATCCGCGCCGCCACGCGAAAGCTGTCGGACGAATTGGCCCGGCAGATCCTGCCCGATGGCGGGCACATTTCACGCAACCCCAGCGCGCTGATCGAACTCTTGATCGACCTGTTGCCGCTGCGGCAGACCTTTGCCGCCCGCAACATCGCGCCGCCGCCGGCGCTGTTGAACGCGATCGACCGCATGATGCCGATGCTGCGCTTCTTCCGGCACGGCGACGGCAGTTTTGCGCTGTTCAACGGCATGAGCAGTGCGCCCTCCGATCTGCTGGCGACATTGCTCGCCTATGACGACACCCACGGCGCGCCGATGGCGAACATGCCGCATACCGGCTACCAGCGGCTGGATGCCGGTGCGATGGCCGTGATCATGGATAGCGGCCCACCGCCGCCGCCGAGCGTCAGCCACGACGCCCATGCCGGCTGCCTGTCGTTCGAGCTGTCGTCGGGACCGAGCCGCATCGTCATCAATTGCGGCATGCCCTCCACCGGCCGCGACAACTGGCGCACCTTTGCCCGCTCGACGGCGGCGCATTCGACGCTGACCTTTCACGAGACGTCGTCCTGCAAATTCGTCGAGCTGTCGGCGATGAAGCGGCTGCTGCAGGGCGCGCCTGTCGTCTCCGGGCCATCGAACGTCGAAAGCTACCGCGAGGCCGTCGCCAATGGCGTGCTGCTGACCACCTCGCATGACGGTTATCTGGACCGGTTCGGCGTCATCCATCGCCGCGTGCTGATGGTCGCCCATGACGGCACGCGGCTCGATGGCGAGGATACGATGTCGCCGGCGCCGGGCGCGCGCATCAAGGGCAACGAGACCGATTATGCGGTGCGGTTTCATCTGCATCCGTCGGTGAAGGCGAGCCGGCTTTCCGACGCCCGCGGCGTCATGCTGGTTTTGCCGAACCGCGACGTCTGGACCTTCGAGGCGCTCGACGACAAGGTCGAGTTGGAAGACAGCGTGTTCCTGGCCGGCAATGACGGTCCGCGCCGCACCGCCCAGATCGTGATCCGGCAGGATTCCCGGCACGCCCCCTCGGTGCGCTGGAGTTTTACGCGCTCGTCGACCTCGGCCTCCGCCACCGCGGCCCGCCGCAACGCCCGCCGCGAGCCGGAACTGCCGCTGTAGGCAACTGTGCTCTCTTGACGAATGTAAGCTAATTGCTTACATTTAGCCGTGGTCCGAACCTTCAAAAGCAAGGCTCTTTTGGAACTCTGGTCCAGGGGCAAGAGTTCGAAGATCGATGCAAAGATGCACAGGCGCATTTTCGCGAGACTGGACCGCCTCGACGTCGCCCTTCGGCCAGGGGAAATGAACATTCCGGGCTTCGATTTTCATTCCTTGCAGGGGTTCAATCCAAGACGCTACTCGGTCCACGTCAACGGACCGTGGTGCATCACCTTCGAATTCGACGACGGCGAGGCCTGCCGAGTAGATTTCGAACAATACCATTGAAGGAACGACGATGGTCTATGCGGCAAAGCGCGGCAAAAATCGATGTCCTACTCATCCCGGCGCGCTGCTCCGCGATGACATCATCCCGGCCACCGGCCGCACCAAGGCGGAAATCGCCGGGTTGCTGGGCATTTCCCGCCAGCATCTTTACGACCTCCTGCAGGAGCGGAAGCCGGTGTCCCCGGCCATCGCGGTTCGGCTAGGCAAGCTCTTTGGGGACGGTGCGGGAATCTGGACGCGGATGCAGGCCGCTCACGATACCTGGCATGCAGAGCAAACCGAAGACGTCAGCCACATCCGGACTATCAAGGCGAAAGCTGCCTGAGACGAACCCTTCCGGGACTTGCCGGCAATATCCCGTGCAAATTCCAATCCAGCGGGCCCACCCCGGTTTCGTGGCCGGCAGAACCGTGCTACCGGGCGGGCTTCTCATCTAGGACCCAGACATGACCGACCATCCGCGCCGCATCAGCCGCGCTTTGTTGTCCGTTTCCGACAAGACCGGACTGATCGAATTCGCCGGCGCGCTTGCCGGTTACGGCATCGAACTGGTTTCCACCGGCGGCACCGCGAAGGCGATCGCGGACGCCGGATTGAGGGTGAGGGATGTTTCGGAGCTGACGGGCTTTCCCGAGATGATGGATGGCCGGGTCAAGACGCTGCATCCCAAGGTGCATGGCGGGCTGCTGGCGATCCGGGACAACAAGGAACATGCGCAGGCGATGAAGGCGCACGGCATCGCGCCGATCGACCTCCTGGTCGTCAATCTCTATCCGTTCGAGGCGACCGTCGACAAAGGCGCCGGTTTCGAGGAGTGCATCGAGAACATCGACATCGGCGGTCCGGCCATGATCCGGGCGGCGGCGAAGAACCACGACGATGTCGCGGTCGTGGTCGAGCCCGGGGATTACCGGATCGTGCTCGACGAACTCGCCGCCAATGCCGGCGCGACCACGCTCACCTTGCGGCGGCGGCTCGCGGCAAAAGCCTATGCCCGCACCGGCGCCTATGACGCGGCGATCTCGAACTGGTTTGCGCTCCAGAACAAGACCGAGGCGCCGGATTACCGTGCCTTCGGCGGCCGTCTGATCCAGGCACTTCGCTACGGCGAGAACCCGCACCAGATCGCCGCGTTCTACCGCACCCCGGACCAACGCCCGGGCGTCGCCACCGCGCGGCAATTGCAGGGCAAGGAACTCTCCTACAACAACATCAACGATACCGATGCGGCCTATGAATGCATCGCCGAGTTCGACCCCAGCCGGACCGCGGCGTGCGTCATCGTCAAGCATGCCAACCCCTGCGGGGTCGCCGAGGGAACCGACCTCGTCAACGCCTACCGCAAGGCGTTCGCCTGCGACACCCAATCGCCCTATGGCGGCATCATCGCCGTCAACCGCACGCTCGATGCGGAGACCGCAAAGGTCATCACGGAAATCCTGACCGAGGTCATCATCGCGCCCGATGCGACCGAGGAGGCGATCGCGATCATCGCCAGGCGGCGCAATTTGCGCCTGCTGCTGGCGGGCAGCCTGCCCGATCCGCGCGCTGCGGGCCTGACCGCAAAGACCGTCGCCGGTGGCTTGCTGGTGCAGAGCCGCGACAACGCGGTGGTCGACGACATCGAACTGAAGGCCGTGACAAAGCGTGCGCCGACCGAAGCCGAATTGCGCGATCTCAAATTCGCGTTCCGCGTCGCCAAGCACGTCAAGTCCAACACCATCGTCTACGCCAAGGATCTTGCCACCGTCGGCATCGGCGCGGGCCAGATGAGCCGGGTCGATGCCTCGCGCATTGCCGCGCGCAAGGCGCAGGATGCAGCCGTCGAGGCAAAGCTCGCCGAGCCCATGACCAGGGGATCGGTGGTGGCTTCCGACGCGTACTTTCCGTTCGCCGATGGCCTGTTGGTCGCAATCGAGGCCGGCGCCACGGCCGTGATCCAGCCCGGCGGATCGATCCGCGACGAGGAAGTGATCAAGGCCGCCGACGACGCCGGCATCGCCATGGTGTTCACGGGCGTGCGGCATTTCCGACATTGAGAGCCGCAACAACGTCGTCATCCTGAGGTGCTCGGCGCTCTTGCGCCGAGCCTCGAAGGATGTGCGGCAGGCGCGTCCGTCCGTCGCCCTTCGAGGCTCGCAAGGGCTCGCACTCAGGGGTGACGGACACCATTGAGCGCCTCTAATCCCGCACCCGCGCCAGCAGCACGAGCCCCGCCACGAAGAACAACACCAGCACCGCCATGCCGGCCTTCTGGCTTGCGGTGATGGCGGTGATGGCGCCGATCAGCAACGGCCCGACGAACGACGTCACCTTTCCGGTCAGCGCGAACAATCCAAAATATTGCGCGATGCGGTCCTTCGGCGCCAATCGTATCAGCAGCGTGCGCGACGCGGCCTGCAGCGGGCCGCCGGCGGCGCCGATCAGGCAGCCCAGCACCAGATAGGCGCGCTCGGCGGCGCTGGCGAACAACGCGCCGCCCGGCCCCGGCGGCGAGACGTGCATGAACAGGATCGTCTCCTTGTCGACGAGCAGGATCGCCACGATCGCGAACAGCAGGATCGTCATGCTGCCGGCGATGACGCGTTTCGGGCCGAGCCTGTCGTCGAGCTTGCCGCCGAGCCAGGCACCGAGGGTGCCGGCGATGGCGAGAATGATTCCGAAGGTGCCGATCTGGATCGTGTTCCAGCCAAAGGTGCCGGCGGCGTAGATGCCGCCGAAGGCGAACAGCGACACCAGGCCGTCGGTGTAGATCATGTTGGCGAGCAGGAATGCGGCGAGCGATTTCCGCCTCGGCAATTCGGCGAGCGTCTGCCGCAAATCCGTCAGGCCCTCGCGCAAGGCCTCGCGCAAGGGAGTTCTGGCGGGATAATCCGGCGTCAGCAAGAACATCGGCAGCACGAAGATGATGAACCAGATGCCGGTCAACGGTCCCGTGATGCGGTCGCCCTGATGGGTGACGGGATCGAGACCGAACAGCGGCGTGAAACCGAACAGCGTGCGGCCGGTTTCGGGGCTGGCGGCGAGAAAGCCGAGCACCAGGATCAGGCTCAAAATGCCGCCGACATAGCCGGTGGCCCAGCCGCTGCCCGACAGGCGGCCGATCCGGTTCGGCGGCACCAGGCTAGGCATCATCGCATTGTTGAAGACGGTGGCGAACTCGACGCCGACGGTGGCGATCGCGTAGGCGAGCAGCAACGGCGGAATCACGCTCGCGTCGCCGGGCCTGCCGAACCACATCAGCGATGCGCCGATCACGAGCAATGCGCCGAAGGCTGCGATCCACGGCTTGCGGCGGCCGCTGGCGTCCGCGATCGCGCCCAACACCGGCGACAGCAGCGCGATCAGCAAGCCCGCCGCCGCGGTGGCAAAGCCCCACAGCGACTGCCCTTGGGCCGGATCGGCGGCGATATGGGTAGCGAAATAGGGCGCGAACACGAACGTGGTGATCAGCGTGAAATAGGGCTGTGCCGCCCAGTCGAAGAAAATCCAGCTGATGACGGCGGCGCGTGGGGGATATTTCTGTCGTATCTCGGCAACGCATGCGTCCGAAGCAATCACCGCCATGCCCGAAATATCCTTGTCCTTCACGAGGAGGCGTTTTGCCCTCGGCACGCGAAATTGTATCAGATTCGTGGCCATGACGGCTTCACGAGTTCGCTGGTGCCAGATTGGCCTCAACCCCGGGCGGAAGTTTGATGTCTCTATTCAGGGCCGCTCGGCACAAGATAGTTCCAGCCATTGTGCTCGTCGTCGCGTTCTGCCTTCCCGCCGGCGCGCAGGATCGCGGCCGCGGAGTTTACACGCCGGCCGCTGCAGACACCATCCATGGCGTTTTCGCCGAGCACGGCATGGTGGTCGCGCAGGAGAAAATCGCAGCGCGAATCGGCGCCGATGTGCTCAGGCGTGGCGGCAACGCGGTCGATGCGGCGGTCGCCACCGGTTTTGCGATGGCCGTGACCTATCCGCGCGCCGGCAATATCGGCGGCGGCGGCTTCATGGTGATCCACTCGGCGGAGCGCCACGAGGACATCGCGATCGACTATCGCGAGACCGCTCCTGGCGCGACCAGGTCGGACATCTTTCTTGGAGCCGACGGCAAGCCTGACAACGCAAAGTCGCGCGATTCGGCGCTTGGCATCGGCGTGCCCGGCACGGTCGCAGGGCTCGCACTGGCTCTGGAGAAATACGGCTCTGGACAGTTCACGCTGGCCGAGCTCTTGAAACCTTCGATCGAGCTGGCGCGCGACGGCATCGTGCTCGCCGACGACATGGCCGACACCTTGCCCGCGATCCACCGGCGGATGGCGCGATGGCCGTCATCGCTAAAGATATTTTCCCGCGCCGACGGCACGTCGCTGCAGGAGGGCGACCGGCTGGTACAGGCCGATCTGGCGACGACGCTTTCCTTGATCGCCAAACAGGGGCCGCGGGGATTTTACGAGGGCCCTGTCGCGGAAAAAATCGCAAGCGCGGTGCGCGACGCCGGCGGCATCATGACAGCGGACGATCTGAAATCCTATTCCGCCGTGATTCGCGCGCCGGTGGAAGGCAGCTATCGCGGCTATGACATCGTCTCGATGCCGCTGCCCTCGTCCGGCGGCGTGGTGCTGCTGGAAATGCTCAACATCCTCGAGGGATTTCCGCTTGGCGAGATGAAGCAGGGCTCGGCGCCGGAACTGCATCTGCTGATCGAGGCGATGAAGCGCGCTTACGCCGATCGCGCCCGCTATCTCGGCGATCCCGCTTTCGTCAGCGCGCCGGTGGTGACGCTGATGTCGAAGGAGTATGCGGCCAGGCAGCGCGCCAGCATCGATCTCGACCACGCCACGCCATGGACCGATGTGATGTCGGCAACCCCGCCGCGCGAAGGCAGCAACACCACGCATTATTCGGTGGTCGACAGCCGGGGCAATGCGGTCAGCAACACCTATACGCTGAATTTCCCCTATGGCGTCGGCCTGGTCGCCGAAGGCACCGGCGTGCTGCTCAACAACGAACTCGACGATTTCACCGCCGCGCCCGGCGCCTCCAACGCGTTCGGCCTGGTGGGGTTCGAGGCCAATCTGCCCGGGCCGCGAAAACGGCCGCTGTCGTCGATGTCGCCGACCATCGTGCTCAAGGACGGCAAGCCGGTGCTGGTGACGGGCACGCCCGGCGGCAGCCGCATCATCTCCACCGTGCTGCAGGTGATCGTCGACGTGCTGGACTATCACATGGACGTCGCCGCGGCGGTCGCCGCTCCCCGGCTGCACCATCAATGGCTGCCCGACGAAGTGCGGATCGAGCGCGGATTTGCCGAGGAGACGCTGGCCGCGCTCAAGGCGATGGGCCACACCGTGGTCGAGCCGATGGGCCAGACCTCGGCCAATACGATCGCCGTGACGGAGTATGGATTGCTCGGCGCCCCCGATCCGCGTACCCGTGGCGCGGAGGCGGCCGGGCAGTAGAGCTGTTGCGGACAGCGACGATTGCTTGATAACAGCGTCCGGGACCACCGTATTCAAAAAGCCCCGCGCAAGCCGGCCGTGGGGGATGAGCAGAGACCGGCCAGAAAATAGAAGGGCGGACGTCCAACATGAGCACCGTCGAACCATCGCGGGCGATCGAAACCGCCCCCATCGAAGACACCAGCCTGCTCGCGTTTTACCGCGACATGAACCTGCCGGAGCGGCGGACGTTCTGGGCCTGCGCCGCCGGCTGGGCGCTCGACGGCATGGATTTCATGATCTATCCGCTGGTGATCGGCACCATCATCGCGCTGTGGAAGGTCGATCCGGGCACCGCGGGCCTTGCCGGCACCGTGACGCTGCTCGCCTCGGCCGTCGGCGGCTGGCTCGGCGGCTATCTCGCCGACCGCATCGGCCGGGTCAAAACCCTGCAGTTCACCATCCTGTGGTTCTCGGCCTTCTCGCTGATCTGTGCCTTTGTGCAGAATTTCGATCAGCTGCTGATCGCCCGCGCGCTGCTCGGCCTGGGTTTTGGCGGCGAATGGGCCGCGGGCGCAGTGCTGATGGGCGAGGCGATCCGCCCGCAATATCGGGGACGCGCGGTCGGCTCGGTGCAGTCGGGATGGGCGGTCGGCTGGGGCCTTGCGGTGCTGTCGCAGGCGATCCTGTTCTCCTGGCTGCCGCCCGAAATCGCCTGGCGCTGGATGTTCGCCATCGGCGCGGTGCCGGCGCTTTTGGTGTTCTTCCTGCGCCGCTATGTCGAGGAGCCGGCGATTGCGGCCGCAACGCTTGCCAGGCAGAATGCGAGCGGCGAACGGCCCTCGCTATGGGAAATATTCCATGGCCCGATTCTGAAGACCACGATACTGGCGTCGCTGATGTCGACGGGATGCCAGGGCGGCTATTACGCCATCACCTTCTGGGTACCGCGCTTTCTCACCACCGAACGCAAGCTCTCGATCGTGTCTTCCACCGGCTATCTCGCGGCGCTGATCATCGGCTCGTTCGTCGGCTACCTGGTCGGTGCGTGGCTTGCCGACCGGATCGGGCGGCGCAACCTGTTCCTGATCTTCTCGCTCGGCGCGATTGCCATCATCCTGCTCTACACGCAATTGCCGCTGACCAACGAGGTGCTGTGGCTGCTCGGCTTCCCGCTCGGCTTCTTTGCGTCGGGCTATTTCTCCGGCGTCGGCGCGTTCCTCACCGAACTCTATCCGACGCGGCTGCGTGGATCGGGCCAGGGTTTTTGCTACAATTTCGGCCGCGGCATCGGCGCGCTGTTCCCGTTCCTGGTCGGGGCGCTTTCGACCAAGACCTCGCTCGGCAACGCGATCGCGATTTTCGCGGTGGCCGCCTACGGCGTGTTCTTCCTCGCCGCCTTTGCACTGCCGGAAACCCGCGGCCGGGTGCTGCATGCAGATGTGTAGATCCGCTCAACCCCTCACCCGACGCTTCGCGTCGACCTCTCCCGATGGGAGAGGTATGGAGCGCGACCACTAACTGTTAAAACAAACTGGAGTTCGCGTGATGACATCACTCAAGGGCAAGACGCTGTTCGTCTCCGGCGGCAGCCGTGGCATCGGGCTTTCGATCGCGCTGCGGGCGGCGCGCGACGGCGCCAATATCGCGCTGGCGGCCAAGACCGCCGAGCCGCATCCAAAACTGAAGGGCACCATCTACACCGCCGCCGACGAGGTCCGCGCCGCCGGCGGCAAGGCGCTGCCGATCCTGTGCGACATCCGCGATGAGGCCCAGGTGATCGCGGCGATCGACCGGACGGTGGCCGAGTTCGGCGGCATCGACATCTGCGTCAACAACGCCAGCGCCATCAGCCTGACCGATTCGCAGATGACGGACATGAAGCGGTTCGACCTGATGATGGGTATCAACACCCGCGGCACTTTCATGGTGTCGAAATATTGCATTCCACATCTCAAAAAGGCTGACAATCCGCACATCCTGATGCTGTCGCCGCCGCTCGACATCAAGGCCAAATGGTTCCAGCATTCCACCGCCTACAGCATCGCGAAATACGGCATGAGCCTGTGCGTGCTGGGGCTTGCGGCCGAACAGAGGGCCGCGGGGATCGCAGTCAACGCGCTGTGGCCGCGCACCACCATCGCCACCGCAGCGGTCGGCAATCTGCTCGGCGGCGACGCCATGATGCGCGCCAGCCGCACGCCCGAAATCATGGGCGACGCCGCCCATGCCATCTTCACAAAACCGTCGCGCGAATTCACCGGACAATTCTGCATCGACGACAAGGTGCTCTATGTTGCCGGCGTGCGCGATTTCGAGCCCTATCGCGTCGATCCGAAGGTCGCGCTGATGTCGGATTTCTTCGTGCCCGACGACGACGTGCCGCCGCCCGGCGTCACAGTGCAGACGCTGCCCTCGGTTGGCGGAGTGCAGAAGGCGCGCTAGGAAGCTTTCGCGGCATCGTTGGGAGAGAGCTGTGGGGTGGCGGAAAGCGATCGCGGCGGCGTTGGTCGTTGTGGCCGTGCCGGTTGCACTCGGCGTGGCCTACCGTCCCGACCGCGCCATCCGGGTTGCGACCGGGGTGGTCGCCCACAATGTCTGCTCGGAGGTTTTTGTTTCCGGGTTCGATCCGCAAACGGTGTTTTCGGAAACCATGGACCAGGCCGGATTGCGCCGCCTGCGCTGGGGCCTGAAATACCATCTCGACCGGTCAGCCCAGACCGTCGATACGTCGTGGGTCGGGCTGTTCGGCAGCCACGCCGCCTTTCGCGAGGGGCTCGGCTGCGTGCTCGTGCACGGGACAAAAGAACCTTATCTGCTCCGCACCGACTTTGCGGCGTTGAAGACGCCGAAGACGCCGCCGCTACTGGGAGAAATTGCGCCTCCGACGGTCGTCGAACCCACCGATCCCAGGCTGAAGGCGGCGCTCGACCATGCCTTCGAGGAACCCGCGGCGCCGCCGTTCCGCCGCACCAAGGCGGTCGTCGTGGTGCATGATGGCCGCGTGATCGCCGAGCGCTATGCGGACGGCATCGGCGTCGACACGCCGCTGCTCGGCTTCTCCATGACCAAATCGGTGATCAACGCGCTGCTCGGCATCCTGACCGTGCAAGGCGTCGTTACCCCGTCATTTCCCGCACCGGTTCCGGAGTGGCGCGCGGCGTCCGATCCGCGCCGCCAGATCGAGGTCGAGCATCTGATGCGGATGATTACGGGGCTGGCGCTCGATGAGACCAATTCCGGTTTCGATCCCTCGGACCAGATGGTCTATTTGCACGACGACATGGCCGGTTTCGCGGTGAAAGCTCCCCTGATCGCGCCACCGGGAACGCGCTGGCACTATTCCAGCGCGACCACGGAGATATTGGCGAAAATAATCCGCGACGCCGTCGGCGGCCCCGAACAGACACTGGCGTTCGCGTGGCGCGAATTGTTCAACCCGCTGGGGATGCGCAATGTGACCCTGGAATTCGACGGCGCCGGCACGTTGCAGGGAACGACCTACATGCTGGCGAGCGCGCGCGATTGGGCGCGGTTCGGGCTGCTCTATCTGAATGACGGCGTGGTCGGCGGCCGGCGCATTCTGCAGGACGAGTGGGTGGATTTTTCCGCCGCCGCCACGCTCGATACCGATTACGGCGCAGGCTTCTGGACCAATCGCAGCGAGCACGAACATGCCAAGGGACGCGTCCGGCTCGGGATTCCGCGCGATGCGTTCTATGCCTCCGGCAATCTGGGCCAGCGCGTCCTGATCGTTCCCTCGCAGCATATGGTGGTGGTGCGGCTCGGCGATAGCGTCGATCCCACAGGCGATATCCGAGGTTTCGGGCGGCTGGTGAAGGAAGTGATCGCGGCGGAGCAGCAGTAAACTCGCTCGCCCCGCTCTTGCGGGGAGAGGGTTGGGGTGAGGGGCGAGGTAAGAATCCTACCTTCCCACCTGAAACGGTCCGCCCTTTTCCAGCGCGCGCTGGTAGGCCGGGCGGGCGTGGATACGTTCCAGGAACGCCATCGCCTTGGGGTGACCCACTTCCAGCCCGGCGCGCGCCGAGGCGGCCTCCAGCGGAAAGCTCATCTGGATATCGGCGGCGGTGAACTCGTCACCGGCGAACCACTGGCTCTTGCCGAGCTCGCTCTCCCAGTACGCCATGTGCTGCTTGAGCTGCGGGTTGACCAACGTGGTCAGCGCCTGGTTCGAAACCTTCCGCACCAGGGGACGCAGCAGCGCAGGCGCGCGCTTCGGCATCAGCGTGAACAAGAGTTTCAGCAATAGCGGCGGCATCGCCGAACCCTCGGCGTAGTGCAGCCAGTAGGTGTAGCGCAGCCGCTCCGGCGTCTTCGGCGGCGGGATCAGGCGGCCCTCGCCATAGGTGTCGACGAGGTATTCGGCAATCGCGCCCGAATTCGGCGATGATATTGCCGTTGTCGGTGATGACGGGCGATTTCCCGAGCGGGTGGACCGCGCGCAATTCAGCCGGCGCGCGCATGTCCGGCTGCCGCTGATAGCGCACGATCTCGTAGGGCACGCCGAGTTCTTCCAGCAGCCACAGCACGCGCTGGGATCGGGAATTGTTGAGATGATGGACGGTGAGCATGGCGTTTCCCCGGTTCGCACATTGGAAGCGAACCCTCGTAGCAGCGAAAGCGGGGGTTGGCGATTGGTCGCCTTGCCATTATTGCGCCCCGGGCAATATTGACACGGCAATTCATCCGGGTATCCGGCTGGGCGGTATTTGCGGCCACATCGTCAGGCTCGCCTTCGGCGATCGCGCCGACGGTTGATCCCGCAAACGTGAACCGCTAGGCTAGATGGAATGATATGGATCATATAAGAAACACCATATGCCATCAGGGAGACCGCCCGTGAGCTCATCCGCCCCGCAATTCATGTTCGATTTCGGCAGCCCCAACGCCTTTCTCAGCCACGAGGCGATCCCGGCGATCGAAGCGCGCACGGGCGTGAAGTTCGAATATGTGCCGATCCTGCTTGGCGGCGTCTTCAAGGCCACCAACAACAAGTCGCCGGCCGAGACGCTGGCCGGCATCAAGAACAAGCGCGAGTTCCACGCGCTGGAAACCGAGCGCTTCGTCAGGCGATTTAAGGTCAAGCCCTATGTCTGGAATCCGTTCTTTCCCGTCAACACCCTCAACCTGATGCGCGCCGCCGTCGCCGCCCAATTGGAGGGCGTATTCGAGAAATATGTCGACGCCGCCTTTCATCACATGTGGGTCGAGCCGAAGAAGATGGATGACCCCGAGGCGGCCGTGAAAGCGCTGACGGCGTCCGGCCTCGATGGCGCCAAGCTGCTGGCCCGGTCCCAGGAAGCCGACGTCAAGGCAAAGCTGATCGAGAACACCCAAAACGCGGTCGAGCGCGGCGCGTTCGGCTCGCCGACTTTCTTCGTCGGCAAGGAAATGTTTTTCGGCAAGGAGCAGCTGCGCGAGGTCGAGGAGATGGTCTCGGGCAAATAAGCCAAACGCCGCTAGCTATTGCAGTCATTCCGGGATGGTCCGAAGGACCAGACCCGGAATCTCGAGATTCCGGGTTCGATGCTTCGCATCGCCCCGGAATGACGCCGGCGACACCGTGGAGAACAAATATATGCAAAAACGCAACGCGACCTGCGCGGTGATCGGTGCCGGTGACTATATCGGCGCCGAGATCGCGAAAAAATTCGCCGCCGAAGGTTTTACCGTATTCGCCGGCCGGCGAAACGGCGAAAAGCTGGAGCCGCTGGTGAAGGAAGTCGAGGCCGCCGGCGGCACCATCGTCGGCCGCTCGCTCGACGCGCGCAAGGAGGACGAGGTGATCTCCTTCCTCAACGCCGCCGACCAGCATGCGCCGCTGGAAGTCTGCATCTTCAACGTCGGCGCCAACGTCAACTTCCCAATTCTGGAGACCACCGACCGCGTGTTCCGGAAAGTATGGGAAATGGCCTGCTGGGCCGGCTTCCTGGCGGGCCGCGAGTCGGCGCGGCTGATGCTGCCGCGCGGTCAGGGCCACATCTTCTTCACCGGCGCAACCGCGAGCTTGCGCGGCGGCAGCGGTTATTCGGCCTTTGCCAGCGCCAAATTCGGGCTGCGCGCGGTGGCGCAATCGATGGCGCGCGAATTGGGGCCGAAGAACATCCATGTCGCGCATCTGGTCATCAATTCCGGCGTCGACACCGCCTGGGTGCGCGAGCGGCGCGAAAAGCTCTGGGGCAAGGAAGCGCTCGACAATCCCGACCTCCTGATGCCGCCGGCCTCGGTCGCCGCCTCCTACTGGCAGCTCTATCAACAACCGCGCAGCGCCTGGACGTTCGAGCTGGAAATTCGACCGTTCGGGGAGAAGTGGTAGAAGGGTGAGTGGCGAATAATAAGAGGCGAGTGGCGAATGGCGAATAAGGCGGCTACTATTCGCTATTCGCTATTCGCCATTCGCTACTCATCACCATTCGCCCCTCACAATAACCGGAGCCAAACAATGCGTATTCTCGTGGTCGGGGCCGGCGCCATCGGCGGATATTTCGGCGGCAGGCTGCTCGAGGCCGGTGCCGATGTAACGTTTTTGGTTCGCCCCAGGCGCGCGTCCGAATTGGCCTCTGCGGGGCTTGTGATCAAAAGCCCCAACGGCGACGTCACCCTGAAAAATCCGCCGGCGGTGCAGGCCGACAAGCTCGCCGAAAAATTCGACGTCGTGTTCCTGAGTTGCAAGGCGTTCGACCTCGAGGATGCGATCAAGTCCTTTGCGCCGGCGGCGGGGCCAGAAACCGCGATCATTCCGATGCTCAACGGCATGCGGCATCTCGATATCCTCGACGCCAGAATTCGGCCGCGATCGCGTGCTCGGCGGCCTCTGCGCGATCGTGGTGACGCTCGATGACAAGCGCGAGGTGGTTCAGATGCAGCCGCAGCAGTCGCTCGCCTTCGGCGAACGCGACGGCAAAATGTCGGACCGGGTCCGCGCCATCGCGAAGATTTTCGCGAGCATATCCGGCGCGGTTGCGAGTGAGCACATCATCCAGGACATGTGGGAGAAATGGGTGTTCCTGGCTTCGGTGGCGGGCTCGACCTGCCTGATGCGCGGTCCGATCGGCTCGATCCTGGCGGCCCCGGGCGGCAAGGATTTCCTGCTGGGCATCCTCGACGAATGCAGCGCGGTGGCTGCCGCCGAGAGCCATCCGCCCCGCGCGCCATCCCTGACCCGCACCCGCGGCATGTTGACCGCCGAGGGATCGCCGATCACGGCATCGATGTTCCGCGACATCAAGGCCGGCGCGCGGGTCGAAGCCGATCACGTGATCGGCGACCTGATCGCGCGCGGCGACAAAGCGAAAGTGCCGGTGCCGAAGTTGCGCACCGCCTACACCCATCTCAAGGTCTATGAACAGCTGCGGGGGTGAAGACTCTTCTCCCTCGCCCCGCTCTTGCGGAGAGAGGCATAGGCGGCCCACGGCCGCCGTCCTTGATAGAAGAACGCCGATGCGAGGCATCGGCTATGGTGAGGGGCTCTCTCCGCGAATCCCAATGCCAAATCTGAAAGTGTGCCTCGCCCCTCACCCGCCGCGAAAACGCGGCGACCTCTCCCCGCAAAAGAGCGGGGAGAGGTTAAGCTTCAGAGATGCGCCAGATAGTGCGCGAGTGCTTCGATTTCCTCGTCGCTCAGGGGATAGGCGACATCGGTCATGGCCGCGCCGGCTCCGCCGGAGCGGACGCCGGATTTGTAGTCGTGCAGCGCCTTGACCAGATATTCCTCGCGCTGGCCGGCGAGCCGCGCCACCGCCTGGGTGCCGGCGAAGGTATCGGTGTGACATGACGCGCAACGCCGCCCCACCGCGGCCTGCGCGCCCTTCTTCGACAGATCGGGATTGTCGTCGGGCGCCGGCTTCGGCGGCGTCAGCGCGGCGAAATAGGCGCCGAGGGTGCGGATATCTTCGTTGCTGATGGTTTCCGCAACCGGCTGCATCTGGTCGCTCTTGCGCGAACCGCCGCGGAAGAACACCAGCTGCCATTGCAGGAACTGGTCGGGCTGGCCCGCCAGCGAGGGCGTGTTCTCGGTCTGCGAAATGCCGCTGTCGCCGTGACAGCCCGCGCAGAGTTCCGCCTTTTCCTTTGCGGCGGCATTGTCGGCGGCGTGGGCTGGCGCGCTTGTGAGGCCTGACAGCAGGGCAATGCCGCACAATGTACGCAATACGAATTGGGAGTTCATGATTAGCATTCCCGTTCTTATCGCGAGGCCGTCATTCCGGAGCGCGCGTCAGCGCGAACCCGGAATCTCCCGCAAACAATTTCGAGATTCCGGATCCGCGCGCTACACGCGCGGTCCGGAATGACGGCTCTGGGTGAGCACAAACGCAAAACTGCGGCCACCCGTTCCCGAGTGGCCGCAGCCCATGACGCGTCAAATCCTACTTCTTGTAGCTGATGCGATAGATCGCACCTGCCCAGTCGTCGGCGACGAGGATCGAGCCATCCTTGTCGAGGATGATATCGTCCGGCCGGCCCAGATAGCCGCGGTCGCCTTCGATCCAGCCCGAGGCGAACACTTCCTGCTTCGGATCCTTGCCGTCGGGGCCGACGATCACGCGCATGATGCGGCCGCCCTGGTACTTATGCCGGTTCCAGGAGCCGTGTTCGGCGATCAGGATGTTGTTCTTGTAGTCGGCGGGGAACTGGTTGCCGGTATAGAACTTCATGCCGAGCGGAGCCACATGCGCGCCGAGATTGAGCACGGGCGGGGTGAACTCGGAACATTTGTGACCCATCGCAAACTTCGGGTCCGGCGTGTCGCCCTGGTGGCAGTAGGGATAGCCGAAATGCTCGCCCATCTTCGAGATCATGTTGAGCTTGTCGCTCGGCATGTCATCGCTCATCCAGTCGCGGGCATTTTCGGTGAACCAGTATTTGCCGCTGCGCGGATCGACGTCGCCACCGACACTGTTGCGTACGCCGAGCGCCACCAGCTCCGCATTACCGGTCTTGGGATCGACCCTTCGAATCTGCGACACGCTGGTCGGCGGGATGCCGATGTTGAAGGGAGGTCCGAACGGAATGTAGAACCAGCCATCCTTGTCGGCGGCCAGATACTTCCAGCCATGCGCCGCGTAGGACGGCATGTCGTCATAGACCACCTTGCCGGAACCGAGATTGTCGAGATTGGCTTCAGCGTTGTCATAGCGGATCAACTGGTTGACCGCGACGACGTAGAGCGCGCCGTTTTGGAAGGCGAGCCCGGTGGGCATGTTCAGCCCCTTGAGGATGGTCTTGACCTCTTTCTTCCCGTTATTGTCCCTGATGGCGTAGACATTGCCGAGCCCGAAGGACCCAACGAACAGGGTACCCTTGTCACCCCAGGCCATCTGCCGCGCCGCCAGCACGCCCGGCGCATAGACTTCGATCTTGAAGCCCGGCGGCAGCTTGATCTTCTTGATCAATGCGGCGAGTTCGGCTTCCGACGCGCCGGTCGGCGGGCCGGATGGCGGTGCAAGACCCTTTTGGGCCTCGGTTTCGTCGCCGAGGAACCAGTCATCCGGCGGATGGGTCCAGAATTCCTTGGTGCCGGACTGATAGCTGTGGAGACCGTTTGCCGGGGGCTTGGTTTGCTGTGCGTTGGCCTGGCCGGCCCCCGCGACAACGGCGATTGCTGCGAGCGCAAGAATAGATCGATTGAAAGCCGATTTCATCGCGTCACTCCCTATGCAGCCAAGCGGCTGCGCGTGTTTATTTATTTTGAGCGCCTTCGAGAGACGTGTTTTGGTCTGATGTGAAGTGGAACAGACGGCAAGGATGCTATCACATCCTTTGCGTGAGAGAAGCGCGTGCCGCTCCGCCCGATCCGACGAAAACGAATAGAGAAGAAATTTCTCTAGATCGTTTTCATCCGAGACGATTTTTGCGGTCGCGCTGCGCTGCGGTATCATGCGCTGCGTACGCGTCATATTGCCTTGCCTACAGCGCAGGCAGTCCGGGCGCGCCGGAGGGAGGGGCCTGTGCGCGTTTTCGTCCTGGGCGGGACCGGTTCGATCGGCTCGCCCATCCTGCGCGAGCTCCGCAAACGTGGGCACGAGGTCTGGGCGCTGGCGCGGTCCGACGTGTCAGCCACGAAACTCCGCGACTGCGGCGCAACGCCGGTCGAAGGCGACATCGCCGCGCCCGAGCGCTGGACCGCGAGGCTTCCGCCGATCGACGCGGTCATTCACGCGGCCTGCGATTTCGCGGCCGAGATGGGTGCGATCGATGCCCGCCTGCTCGACGGGCTGCTGCCTTCGCTCGCCGCGCAGCCGAAAAGGCCGCGCTTCATCTATACCGGCGGCTGCTGGCTGTTCGGCGCGACCGGCGATGAGGTCGCGACGGAGGAAACGCCGTTTCGTCCGCTAGCCGCCTTCGCCTGGATGGTCCCGCATCTGGCGCGAATTCTGACATCGCCTGAGGTCGATGGCATCGTGATCCATCCGGCCATGGTCTACACGGCAGACGGTGGCGTGTTCTGGCGCTTCGCCCGCGAAGCGACCGAGCGTAATGCGATCCGCGTGGTGGCGAGCGAGGCGATTCGTTGGCCGCTGGTCCATGCCGAAGATCTCGCAAGTCTCTACGTTCTCGCACTCGAGCGTGCGCCGGCCCGGTCGAGTTATATCGGCGCGGCCATCGACGGGTTTTCCGTCGACCGAATCGCGCGCGCCTTCGCAAGACGTTTCGGCACGCGGCATCGGGAATTGCAGATCGTCTCCGCCGATGCAATCGCAGCCGAACTCGGCGAATGGGCGAGAGGGTATGCGCTCGACCAGCAACTGAGCGGCGCCAGAGCGCGGCGCGAACTCGGCTGGCAGCCAAAACATCTCGATCCGGAAGGTGAGATCGGTGCGCTATGAGCAAGTGCGCATAGAATCCGGAGAATTCGGCCGTTGGAGACGTTGCCAAGCTCGGCTATCTTGAGCACGATAGTCAGAATTCATCCACGAAGGGCAGCGACATATCGTTGCCCGGATACCGACCGTTGACCGTAAGCTTCTCCACAACGCCCAAAAGTCCGAGGTCAATTTCAATGCCCCCAATTTTCCTTAGCTATTCTCGAAAGGATCACTTTTTTGCTGACCTCGTTGAAGCCAAACTGGCTGCAGCGAAAATCAATTTGTCGAGAGACCAAGGCCAACTTCGGGCTGGCATGGAGTGGCGTCAAGCAATCGAGCAGAGCATATCGAAAAGCTTTGCCGTATTGATTGCATTGAGTTCGAATTCTGCCGAATCGTCCTACGTAACCTTTGAGTGGGCATACGCTCTCGGGAAGGGAAAGGCGCTCATCCCACTAAAGCTGAACGAATGCGTGATCCATCCAAAGCTGGAGACCATCCAACATTTGGATTTTACGGTTCCAGGTTCGTTGCCTTGGGATTTGTTAATCGAAAGAATACGCGAGATCGATAGCGAACCGTCTACGGACTCTGACGGTCCGATGGTCGAGGATGGGCTTACCGACGCTATCCTGGCCTACCTAAATCAGCGTGGATTTCAGATGATGAGTTTTGAGCGCATCGGCAGCAGCATCGACAAAACTGTTACCGATAAGCAGCTGAACGAACTGATCGCAAAGAATCCCACAACGTTTCGGCATGTTACCCTTCGTGGGGGGAAACCCGGCTTGGCCAAGCAAGTCCCTTGAGCGCGGAAACCTAAATTCAATCCCTCAAGAACGAAAAGCCCGCTGACGCAGCGAGCCTTCGTCAAACTCAGCCACTTAGCCGACATCATTCAGCGCGTCTGCGCGGTGCTCGCCGGCCACGGCGACGAACGGGCGAAGGTGACCTTGGCGTGGCACGCCCGAACTGCGGCGTCCGGCGAAAGCTGGACGTGCAGATCGAGGTCGTCGGCTTCCCAATGGTTGTCAAGCGGTCGATCACCAGTTGGAGATGCGCGCTCGACGACACGGCAATGCGCGCAACTGCACTCTCTGTTCCTGTGACGCGATACGCCTCCAAGACCTCGGGGAGCTTCGCCAACTCGTCCAGCAACGTGACACATTGCCGACCCGATGCGACTGAAATGCGCACAATCGCCTCGAGCCCATGCCCAAGCGTGACTGGATCCAATACGGCCTGATACCCGGCGATTACGCCATCCGCCTCCAATCGCCGCACCCGCTCCGCCGTCGCCGGCGGCGACAACGCGATTTGCAACGCGAGGTCGCGAAACGAGCAACGCCCATCGCGTTGCAACGCTTCCAGGATTTTCCAATCCGTCTCGTCAAGCGTGACTTTCTTTTGCATGGCTAAATCCGGATTCTGCAAAGGATTATGCGCATCATCTCCGCAATGACCCTCGCCTTGTGCCTGGGGAATCCTAAAAACTCAACATAATATGAACCGGGATCGCACGCCACGGAGGGAACAGACGCATGCCTCACATCGTCCTGGAGTATTCGACTCGGCTGGCCGAACGCTGCGATATTCATCGTCTGTTGCTCGAACTTCACGGAATGCTCGGCAAGCACCCTTCGTTCGAAACGGACCGCATCAAGTCCCGCGCGATTCCGATAGCGCAACGGATCGTGGGGTCAGATCCAAATCGGGAGTTTGTCCATGTCGCGATAAGCTTCTCCAGCCGACGAGATGAGGAGATCCGCAAAGCTCTCGGCCAAGCCATTCTTGACGCGCTCTTGCAACGCATCGGCGGGCCGGATCTGAAAGTCTCAAGGAGCGTCGAAATTCGGCAATTCGAGCCCGGTATGTATTTCAACGACTATGGTTTGAAAGAGGGTGGCGGCTAAGCTCGTCGCGACAAGCCGCGACCAGTCGGGCCTGGTCGGGCAGCCTGCACGGACCGCGAACAGAGTCCCCGAATTTTCCCCGTCTTATGGCGGGGGAATTTGCGTTTCGTTCCGTTGCGAGTTGCCGGGTGAAAATCGCAGCGCGGAATTAAGCGCTGCGGTTGCAAAAAGTTCTTGGAGCGGGCGAAGGGGCTCGAACCCTCGACCCCGACCTTGGCAAGGTCGTGCTCTACCACTGAGCTACACCCGCATCCTTTGACGGCGATCGCGCGCCGTCAGGGGCAGAGCTATGCCAAATGCCGCCCGTGAATGCAACAGCCGACGCACCGGCTGGGCCGGGCGCCAAATCGGCCCCAAAACCGTGATTGGGGCGGCTAAACCGTGGCTTAGCCCTTTCCGGCGGCAACCCGGCGGATTGAGGGTTCCATCGTCCCGCGCAGCGATTCGAGCCATTTGCCGAACCATCCCCGCAGCATGCCGGTCAGTTCCTCGCCGCGGGCGGGCTCGCAATCGAACGTCGCCCACCATTCGACAAAGGCCCGATCGCCGTCGACGATGGGGGTCATCCGCAAGGTGGCCTGAAAGTCCGTCACCGGCAGCGATGGCGGGCCGCAGAATTCGTAGGTCTGCGACCTCTCGACATCGGACTGCGCCAGCAGCCGCTGCCGGATCTGCCGACCCTGATACAGCACGCTTCGGATGGCACCGACGGTATCGCCGGATTTGCCGTCCTCGATCCGGCTTTCGCCCAAGCCGCCGACCCAGACCGGATAGTTGTTGAAATCGCGAACGATTTTCCAGACTTCGGCGGCCGGCTGCTCGAACATTGTGGAGTAATAGGCTCTCGCCATCGCTTTATTCCTGATGTGGACCCGTTTGGGGCCACCATGGGCCGCGGCGCGGCCGTCTCCCACCCGATCTCCGATACGACAAGGCGGTCCACGGGCGGGGCCTGGACGACCCCCGGAAGCAATTGAAATTTCCGGCCAAACCGCCATCTGGGAGGAGAACTTCTGAACCGCGGCCAAAAGGCCGTGCTAAACAGCCCCACCCATCAAGACATCAGGCGAGGATTCCCGTGACCATCGTAGAGCAAGGCAGCGCACCGGCGCCCGATCTGATCAAGGAAACCACCACCCAGACCTTCGTCAAGGACGTGATCGAGGAATCGAAGCGCCAGCCGGTGCTGATCGACTTCTGGGCGCCCTGGTGCGGTCCCTGCAAGCAGCTGACGCCGATCCTGGAAAAGGCGGTCCGCGCCGCCAAGGGCAAGGTCAAGCTGGTCAAGATGAACATCGACGATCATCCGGCGATCCCCGGCCAGATGGGAATCCAGTCGATCCCGGCGGTGATTGCGTTCGTCAATGGCCAGCCCGCCGACGGTTTCATGGGCGCGGTGCCGGAGAGCCAGGTCACTGCCTTCATCAACAAGCTGACCGCCGGCATGCCCGGCGAGCCCAATATCGCGGAGATCCTGAAAGAGGCCGAAGCCGTGCTCGCCGAGGGCGATGCCGCCACGGCCGCGCAGATCTATGCAGAAGTGCTGGCGGCCGACGCCACCAACATCGCGGCGCTCGCGGGGCTCGCAAAATGCTACGTGGCGACAGGCGCCATCGAGCAGGCCAAGCAGACGCTGGCCATGGTGCCGGAATCGAAACGCAATGACGCCGGGGTCAAGGCGGTGCAGGCCTCCATCGATCTCGCCGAACAGGCCCAGGCGGTCGGACCCGTGACCGAGCTCGAACAGAAAGTCGCCGCAAACCCGCTCGATCATCAGGCGCGATTTGACCTTGCGACCGCGCTCAACGCCGCAGGCCACCGCGCAGAGGCAACCCAGCAGCTGCTCGAAATCGTCAAGCGCGACCGCAAATGGAACGAGGACGGCGCGCGCAAGCAACTGGTGCAGTTCTTCGAGGCGTGGGGACCGACCGACGAGGCCACCGTCGAGGGCCGCAAGAAGCTGTCGACCATTCTGTTCTCGTAGCGTGACTAGAGCGTGATGAACTAGACTTCACCTCTCCCGTCGGGAGAGGTCGGCGCGTAGCGCCGGGTGAGGGGTTACGGTCCCTCAGTGGGGGCGCCCCCTCACCCGATTTGCTGCGCAAATCGACCTCTCCCCGCTGGGGAGAGGTTAACCGAATGCGCCCGCTCTAATGCGCGCAAACTAAGATTCTTCTGGCGAAAACCGGAACCGCCGATGCCGATCAATGCCGAATATCGCGGGCCCGGCGACCTCCCCGAGGTGATCCCGGTATTTCCGCTGCCCGGCGCGCTATTGCTGCCACGCGGCCAGATGCCGCTCAACATCTTCGAGCCGCGCTATCTGGCGATGGTGGACGATTGCTTTCGCGACGGTCACCGGCTGATCGGGATGATCCAGCCCGATGTCGCCCATAGCCGGAGCGAAACAAAGCCGGCGCTGTTCCGGGTCGGCTGCGTCGGACGCATTACCCAGCTCGCCGAGTCCGGCGACGGCCGCTACATCCTCGAACTCACCGGCATCGCGCGTTTCAAGGTGATCGAGGAAATGACCGTGCTGACGGCGTACCGGCAATGCAAGGTGGATTATTTCCCGTATCTCGACGATTTCACCGCGCGCAAGGGCGAGGAGGCCGTCGACCGCGAGGCGCTGCTCGCGGTGCTGACGGATTTCCTCAAGGCCAACAATCTCAAGGTGGACTGGGAAGGCGTCGAAAGCGCACCCAACGAGGCGCTGGTCAACGCGCTGGCCATGATGTCGCCCTACGGCCCGCCGGAAAAGCAGGCGATGCTGGAGGCGCCCGACCTCAAGACCCGCGCGGAAATCCTGATCGCGGTCACCGAGATGGATCTCGCCAAGAAGCGCACCAGCGGCGACCCGCCGCTGCAGTAGTGAGGTCAGGTCATGGCGTTGACGAAGGATGTTCTGGCCATGGCGTCTGGCTTTCGCAGACGTGTTGGCCTCGCGGCCGCAGCCGCCGCCTTGGTCTTGTCGATCTCCGGCGCTGCGGCGGCCGAGCCCGTGTTTTCCTTCGATAGCGCGCCGGGCAAGCTGCCGAAGACGGTCATTCCCGTCCATTATGCGATCGAGCTGACGCCAGATCTCAGGACCCTCGCACTTCCCGGGGTCGAGACCATCGACATCGAGGTGCGCGAGCCTACCGCCAGGCTCATCCTCAATGCGGTCAACACCACCTTCGCATCAGTGACCGTCGACGACGAGGCGCAGCGCGCCGACGTCACGCTGGATGCCGCGGCCGAAACCGCGACGCTGGCGTTTCCCCAGCCGCTCGGCACCGGCCCGCATCGCCTGCGCATCGGCTTCACGGCGCGGATCAACAAGTTCGGCACCGGGCTGTTCAGCGTCGATTATCCGACCGACAAGGGCGTCAAGCGCCTGATTTCGAGCAAGCTCGAGCCGGCCGATGCGCGGCGGATCTTTCCGTGCTGGGATGAGCCGGCGTTCAAGGCGACCTTTGCGCTCGATGTGACGGTGCCGCAGAATTTCCTCGCGGTCGGCAACATGCCGGTCGCGCATGAGGAGCCGGTCGCGCCGGACCTGAAGCGGGTTTCCTTCGCGCCGACGCCGAAAATGTCGAGCTACCTGTTCGTGCTCACCGCGGGCGAACTCGAGCGCATCACGGCGGAGGTGGACGGCGTGACGGTCGGCGTGGTCACGACCGCGGGCAAGAGCGGGCAGGGGCGCTTTGCGCTCGACAACGCCGTCAAGCTGCTCGCCTGGTACAATGATTATTTCGGCGTGAAATACCCGCTGCCCAAGCTCGACCTGATCGCGGTGCCCGGCGGCTTCGGCGGCGCCATGGAAAACTGGGGCGGTATCACCTTCTTCGAAAGCCGGCTGTTGTTCGATCCCGCAACCACGCCGGACACCGCGCGGCGACCCATTTTCAGCGTGCTGGCGCACGAGATGGCGCATCAATGGTTCGGCGATCTCGTCACCATGGGCTGGTGGGACAACCTCTGGCTCAACGAGGGCTTTGCCAGCTGGATGCAGGAGAGGGCGGCTGCGCATTTCTATCCGCGATGGAAGACCTGGCTCAACGGCTACGGGCAAAAGCAATACGCGATGACGCTCGACGCGCGGCGCACCTCGCATCCGGTGCAGCAGCCGGTCGCCGACCAGAGCGAAGCGATGACCGCCTTCGACGGCATCACCTACAACAAGGGGCAGGCCTTGATCCGGATGCTGGAAAGCTATCTCGGCGAAGACGCGTTTCGCGACGGCATCCGCCGCTATATGGCCGCGCACGCCTATGGCAACACCACCACCGCCGATCTCTGGCAGGCGCTGGAAGACGCGGCCGGCAAGAGGGTGGCTGGCATCGCCGCCTCCTTCACCGAGCAGGACGGCGTGCCGCTGATCTCCGCTGAAACCCGCTGCAGCGGCGACGACCAGCGCATGACGCTGCGGCTGGATCGATTTGTGATCGCGCCCGGCGATACCGCATCTCGCGTCCCGCCGCGGCACTGGCAAATTCCGGTCGCGGTCGGACCGCTCGGCTCGACGCGGCCGCCCGATGTCCTGCTGCTCGACGGCACCGCCGAGATCGCGGCGGGGACTTGCGGCGAGGCCATCAAGGTCAATCTCGGCGACATCGGCTATTATCGGGTCGAGTACGGCCCCGTGAGCCGCGGGGCACTGACAAAATCGCTGGCGCTGCTGACGCCGGAAGACCGGCTCAATTTTCTCGCCGACAGCTGGGCGCTGGTGCAGGCCGGCCGCGCCGAGCCCGCGTCCTATCTCGTGCTGATCGATGCTATCGGCCTCGATGACCAACGCGCCGTGTGGGACCAGGCGATCGGCAGCCTGACCCGGCTCGATCATCTCGCGCTCGGCCGCGCCGAGCGCCCGGCGCTGCAAGCCTACGCGCGTTCGAAATTGCGGCCGCTGCTCGACCGGCTCCGGTGGGACGGCAGCGGCTCGGGTGACGATGACGATACCCTGCTGCGCTCCAGCGTGATCCGGACGCTCGGCCAGTTCGGCGATGCCGACGTCCTTGCCGAGGCCAAACGACGGTTCGCCGCCTTCCGGCAGGACCCGTCATCGTTGCCGGGCGCACTGCGCGATGCCGTCACCCAGCTGGTCGGCCTCGGAGCGAATCGGGAAAGCTATGACATGCTGCTGGCGATGGCGCGCAGCAGCACGGTAACCAACGAGCGGCTGCGCTATTACTACGCCGCCGCCTCTGCCCGCGACCCGGAACTTGCCAGGGCTACGCTGGCGCTGACCCTGGCCGATGAAATGCCGAACACGATCATCGGCGGCATCATCAACACGGTCGCCTCGTATGGCGAGCAGCCGGACCTGGCCTGGGATTTCGTGAAGACGAATTTCGATGCGCTGTCGACCAGGCTCGGGCCCCCGTTCCGGGACATCTTCATCGCTAGCTTCATGACCAATTTCAGCGATGACGAGCATGCCGCCGAACTCGCGCATTTCGCCCCCGCGCAGGCGACCTCCGGCGGCCGCGTGATGACGGCGCGTGCGCTGGAAACGATCGCGATTTCCGCCGATCTCAAGGCGCGCGCGCTGCCGGCGGTCGATGCCTGGATCAGGGCGCGCGACGGCAGGCGGCCCTAATGCCGAGCTGGGCTCGGTTCACCTCTCCCTACGGGAGAGGTCGGCGCGAAGCGCCGGGTGAGGGGCTACGGTCTTTCGTTAGAGCAGCGCCCCCTCACCCGATTTGCTGCGCAAATCGACCTCTCCCCGCTGGGGAGAGGTGGACCGGACTCGCTGCTCGTTCGATTCAATCAAAACTCATCCCGCTTCAATACCCGGCGACCGCCAGTGCGACCACCGCGCTGAGCGCCATCCAGCCGAAATGCCGGCCGCGCGTGGCGAACGCGTTGGCCAGCGCGCCGAAGGCGAACACGCATGACAGCGTCACGACGATCCAGTGCCGCGCCAGGTCCGAACCCATCCAGGGCGCCGCGAACAGCAGCACGCCGGCGCCGATCCAGGCCACGGTAGAGGCCTGCCAAACCAGCCGGACCAGCGTCAGCAGGCGCTCGGGCCGGGTGGTGACGCGCGGAAGCACTTGGGTTTCGCCAAGCACGCCGTGGATCAGGGCCGCGACGATCGCGGCGACGCCGGAACATTGCAGCAGAACATCTCGCACCGGAACGGCCTCCATACAGAACTGTATGGTGTCTAGAGGCCCGGCTGGCGCCTGTCAATACACTCGTGTATGGTGAGATGTCGCAAGGCGCCGCCATGACCGATCAACTTTCCGCTGGGGACTGGCTCGACCAGGGCCTCAAAGCGCTGGCGCGAAGCGGCTTTACCGCGCTGAAGGCCGAGCCGCTGGCCAAGGCGATGGGGGTCTCGCGCGGCAGTTTTTACTGGCATTTCGCCGATATCGGCGCGTTCCACGCCGCGATCCTGAAGCACTGGCGCGAGGTCGCCGCCGAACAGATCATCGCCAACCTCGAAGCCGCTTCCGGCCAGGACAACCCGATCCCGATATTGCTGCGGCAGGCGTTCGGCGGCAGGCTCTCGCTGGAGAACGCGGTGCGGACCTGGGCAACCGTCGATCCCCAAGCGAGAGCCGCGGTGCAGGCCATCGATCGGCGGCGCCTGAGCTATGTGGAGAAACTGCTCCGGGACGCCGGGCTTGCGCCGGAAGTGGCCCGCGCCCGGGCGCAAATTCTCTATTGGGCGTTTATCGGCTTTGCGCAGTCGGATAGACCGTTGCCGAAACCAAGACAGCAGGCGGTACTCGATGAACTGATCCGGATCGCCCTGCAAAACCAGCCGCCGCTTCCGGCTTCGATCGGATATGCTAAGTAGGATAGAGTTCTGATTGAATCGCCGAGCGGCGAGTTCGGTTCATTTCTCCCCGACGGGGAGAGGTCGATTTGCGCAGCAAATCGGGTGAGGGGGGCGCAGCTCTCACGATAGACCGTAACCCCTCACCCGGCGCTTCGCGCCGACCTCTCCCGATGGGAGAGGTGAACCGAGCCCTGGGAAAATCGAACCTAGCTAAACCCGTCCGCTCTCGGAAAGCCAGCTACCCGCCGGAGACAAGAGAATGAGTTCCCCGTCCGAACGCCTCGAAGGCACCGTCGACCCGAAATTGCTGGAGATCCTGGTCTGTCCGCTGACCAAGGGTCCGCTCGAATTCGACGCGGCGCGGCAGGAGCTGATTTCGCGTTCCGCCAAGCTCGCCTATCCGATCCGCGACGGCATCCCGATCATGCTGCCGGAAGAAGCGCGGAAGATCGAGTGAGGGGCATGCGCGCCCGCACGATCCTTCGCGCACTCGCCATAGTCGGCCTGTTGGCTGTGGCCGTAAACGCCTCCGCCGAGGAGAGCCAGATCCGCGTCGGCGCCATCGACGCGGTGCTAACGGTCCCGCCCGACGTCGAGCGCCCGCCGGTCGCGCTGCTGATCGCGGGTAGCGGTACCACCGACCGTGACGGCAACGGACCGCAGATCAAGCCCGCGACCTTGAAGAAGCTCGCCGAACAACTGGCCGCGCGCAAGATCGCGACGCTGCGCTACGACAAGCGCGGCGCGGGCGGATGGAAGCCGGAATTCGGCCGCCCGGAGGATTTCCGTTTCAAGGACTATGTCGACGATGCCGCCGCGCTGGTGGAGTATCTGCGCGCCAGCGGCAAGTTCTCGAAGGTGATCGTGGTCGGGCACAGCGAGGGCGGCCTGGTCGCGATCCTGACCGCGCGGCGGGTTCCGGTCGACCGGCTGGTGCTGCTGGCCACCGCGGCGCGGCAGCAGGGCGACCTGCTCAAGGCCCAGCTCGAGAAGAAATTGCCCGCGGAAACGTTCACGCCGATCGCCAAGGCGATCAACGACATCATGGCCGGCCAGATCGTCGACCCGCCGCCGCAGGGGCTCTCGATCCCGCCGGCGATGCAGCCCGGCATCGCATCGGCCTTCACGGAAGACCCGATCGCGCCGCTAAAACTGGTCGAAGCGCCGACGCTGATCATCGCCGGCGGCCGCGACCGGCAGCTGGCGCGACTGGATTTCATCGCGCTGACGGCGGCGGCGCCGACGGCGAAGACGCTGTGGCTGCCCGACATGAACCACGTGCTGGTCGATGTCACCGACGACGGAGATGATCTGCTCGCCTACAACCAGCCCGAACGCGCGCTCGACCCGGACCTGATCGAGGCGGTCGCGACGTTCATTCTCGCGGGTGACGCCGGGAAGAATCCGTAACCCTAACCAGCGCCATGGCCGGGCTTGTCCCGGCATGACGAGAAATCGAAAGCGCTTACAGCGCCTCGCCCTTCAACAGCCGCGGCACTTCGCCGGCTAGCCCTGCCGCCTGGCGGATGAACAGGTTTTTAAGGGGCGGTGCGCGGTCGACCAGCCCGAGCCCGATGTCGCGCGCGGCGCGCAGCAATTTCGATTCGTTGGAGAACAGAAGATTGAGCGAATTGGTGGCGAGCCCCATCGCCATGGTGTCGAACCGCCGCCAGCGCTGATAGCGCTCGAGCACGTCGGCCTGGCCCAGATCCATGCCGAGCCGCGCGGCATCGACGACCACTTCGGCCAGCGCGGCGACGTCCTTCAGGCCCATATTCAGCCCCTGGCCGGCGATCGGGTGAATCACATGCGCGGCGTCGCCGACCAGCGCCAGCCGTTCACCGATGAACGAACGCGCCACGAAATAATGCAGCGGGAACGCGCGCGGCTTGTCGAGCGCCTTGATCTCGCCGAGATGCAGGCCAAACCGCCGTTCGAGTTCGGCGTGAAAATCCTCCTCGCCCAATGCGACAATGCGCGCGGCTGCGCTGCGCTTCTCGGTCCAGACCAGCGACGAACGATTTCCGGTCAGAGGCAGGATCGCAAACGGCCCAGCGGGCAAAAAATGCTCTTCGGCGCGGCCATGATGGTCGCGCTCATGGCCGACGGTGACGACGATGCCGGACTGATCGTATTCCCAGCCATGGGTGGCGATGCCGGCGCGCTCGCGCAGTTTCGAGCGCGCGCCGTCGGCCGCGACCAAAAGGCTCGCCTCGATCGTGCTGCCGTCGGCCAGCGTCACATCGACGCCGTCGGCGCGAGAGGCAAAACCCGCAACCGCAGTGGCGCGCAGTTCGACGCCCTCGGCCTCCGCGCGCGCCGCCAGCACATCGATCAGATGGCGATTTTCGACCATGTGCGCGAACGGTTCGCCGGGCTCGACATCGCCGGCAAAGGTCAGGAACACCGGACGGGTGGCGTCCTCCAGCTTCGAATCGGTGACGACCATGTCGAGAATGGGCTGCGCACCGGCCGCGACCTGATCCCACACCCCGATGGCCTCGAACAGCCGGCGGCAGGCGGCGACGATCGCGGTCGCGCGCGGATCGCGGCTCGGCCGCATCGCCAGCGCCGGATCGGCGACGATGACGCCGATATCGGCGCCAAGGCCCTGACGCAGCGCCAGCGCCAGCGCGAGCCCTGCGAACGCGCCGCCGCCGATGACAATGCTTCGCTGTGCCGGCATTCCCGTCCTCGCCAACTCACGTCATGGACTATACTTGCTACATGACTATAGCTGGGCGAAACAGGGGCTCGAAACAAGACGATGACCCGTCATTCCGGGGCGAGGCGAAGCCTCGAACCCGGAATCTCAGATTCCGGGTTCGCGCTGACACGCGCCCCGGAAAGACCGAAAAACCGAAAGCGCTGCCATGTCCAAAGGCCTGATTGACCTGATTTCCATTCTCGACCTGGAACCGCTCGAGGTGAACCTGTTTCGCGGCAACAGCCCGAAGACGAGCTGGCAGCGGGTGTTCGGCGGGCAGGTGATCGGGCAGGCGATGGTGGCGGCGTGCCGCACCGTCGAGGGGCGGCTGCCGCATTCGCTGCATTGCTATTTCATCCTGCCCGGCGACCCGCAGATTCCGATCATCTACGAGGTCGAGCGCCTGCGCGACGGCAAGAGCTATACGACCCGAAGGGTCACCGCGATCCAGCATGGCAACGCGATCTTCTCTATCATGGTGTCGTTCCATGTCGAGGAGGAGGCCGCGTTCGACCACCAGGACAAGATGCCCGACGTGCCGCCGCCGGAAAAACTCACCGCCGAAGAAGTGGCAAAGCAGCCGATGTTCCGCGAGATGCCGGAATTCATCCGGCGCTATTATGAGTTCGACCGTCCGATCGAGCTGCGCCCGGTCGAGCTCGGCCGCTATTTCGGCCAGAAGATCGACGATGGCCGTATCCACGTCTGGATCCGCACCGCCTCGAAACTGCCCGACGATCCGGCGCTGCATATGTGCGCGCTGGCCTATGCGTCGGACTTCTCGCTGTTGGACGCGGCGATGGCGCGTTACGGCCGCACCCTATTCGACAAGCGGATGATGCCGGCAAGCCTCGATCACGCGATGTGGTTTCACCGCCCGTTCCGCGCCGACGAATGGCTGCTCTACGCCCAGGACTCGCCGAGCGCGCAGGGCGGCCGCGGCCTGACGCGCGGCATGATCTTCAAGCAGGACGGCACCCTGGTGGCGTCCGTGGCGCAGGAAGGCTCGCTGCGGCAGCGCAAGTGACCGCGTTCAGGCGTTGGCGAGCGGGCCTTTGTCCACCAGCGCAGTCTGCGACGCCAGCCACTGGGTGAACCAACGGTATGCCCACGGCAGGGGAATGATTAGGACGCTGAGGAGCCCCGTGACGATCGCACGCCAAAGAAACTCGAGCCCGGTGCCGTTGAAGACGGCATCGCGCCGCGTGCCCTCGATATGACTGGACATCCAGCGCAATTGCGCCACGTAAACCCACGCCCAGCCGATGATGGTGATGAACGCAAGGGCGGCCAGCAGGCTCCAGCCGAGGAAACCCCAGAACGACCCGGAGAAGCGCAACCCGAGTGGTTGTCCGTTCGAAGCAAGGTTCGCAACGAACCACTTGATCAGTAGCCAGTACAGGACGAACTGCACGACGTCGACCGCAATGTTGAGGGCCCGGAAATCTGTCCATGCCGCCGCGATGACGAGCAACACAAGTACATAGAACCACATCAGGTCGACCGCACGGCCGGTGAATCCAAGGTTTGGCCGCTGCGGAACGTGCACGCAGGAAACGATCCAACGGCAATACATCAGCATCGCCCACGGCAGCGGGATAACGAAGATAAGGCTGATGAACAGCACGAAGCTGCGCCAGGTGAAATCCCAGATCTCCGAAATCGATCGAGAGCGAGCCGCCACTTATCGGCAGGACGCCGCGTTGTGGCATGGCCGGGGGAGCGGCGCCCACCAAAAGGCCCGGAACATCCCCTGCCTTTTGCCAATTCGCCATGCCCTCGGTCCAGACCAGCGTCTCCGCGGTGACCGCCCCTGAGGCGATGAACTGGCGAAACTGCGTCTCCGGATAGGGACCTTGCTGCTGTCCCTGCGAGGCGAAAAACCAGGTTTGGTCTGCCATTTCATTGCCCCAAAGGCGCTGGCAGTGGCGCTGACGGCAGCGCCACTGGCGAAAAAATCGAATATTCCCTGAAAATCCCGGCTCCGTACCCGCAACCTAACGAAGGCGGGCAAGGCGCAGCAATCGTTTTTCGTTTTCAGTTGCAAACTTTTTGTGCCAATTGCACAGAAAGATGACAGACTTGCCGGGGCGCGAACCACGGCGCGACCACCCGGACACCTCGGAAGACGAAGGCCTGACCATGAAACTCGTTGTTGCCATCATAAAACCCTTCAAGCTCGACGAGGTGCGCCAGGCGCTGACCGCGATCGGCGTCCATGGCATGACGGTCACCGAGGTCAAGGGCTATGGCCGCCAGAAGGGCCACACCGAAATCTATCGCGGCGCCGAATACGTCGTGAATTTCCTGCCCAAGCTCCGCATCGAAATCGCGGTCGCCTCCGACCTCGCCGACAAGGCGGTCGACGTCATCACCGCGAGCGCGCGCACCGGTCAGATCGGCGACGGCAAGATCTTCGTGACGCCGATCGATCATGCGCTGCGGATCCGCACCGGCGAGACCGACAGCGATGCGCTCTAGATTCTTGTTTTGACGCGTTTTCTTCACGCGAACCGGTAACCGCCCCGGATCGGGTCCGGGGCAGGCTCGTCGTCGCAGCGCAACCACCGCATCCGGCAACGGCGCCGGGCTTGCGATTTATGAAAACTGCTGGGGAAATACCATGGGGGCACACGCGGTTCGTGCAGCGAGATCGGCTGCGCCAGTTGTTGTTGCGGCGATCGTTTCGTTTGCCACACCGGCCTATGCCGAAACCACTGCGATCAACGCCGCCGATACCGCCTGGATGATCGTCGCCACCGCGCTGGTGCTGATGATGACGATACCGGGCCTGGCGCTGTTCTACGCCGGCATGGTGCGCAAGAAGAACGTGCTGGCGACGATGGCGCAGAGTCTGGCGGCCGTCGCCGTCATCTCGATCCTGTGGGTGGCGTTCGGCTATTCGCTGGCCTTCACAGGCGACGGTCCGTGGCTCGGCACGCTCGATCGCTGGTTCCTCGCGGGGATGAGGATGGACAGCATCAATCCCGCCGCGAAGACCATTCCGGAAAGCCTGTTCATGCTCTACCAGATGACGTTTGCGATCATCACCGTGGCGCTGGTGGCGGGCTCGGTCGCGGACCGGATGCGGTTTTCGGCCTATCTGCTGTTTTCGATCCTGTGGTTCATGTTCGTCTATGTTCCGCTCGCCCACTGGGTCTGGGGCGGCGGCTTCCTCGGCGCCGCGGGCGTCATTGATTTCGCCGGTGGACTGGTGGTGCATCTGTCGGCCGGCGCCGGCGGCCTGGTCGCGGCCAGGGTGCTGGGCAAGCGGCTCGGCTATGGCGTCGAGAATTTGTCGCCGTTCGATCTGTCGCTGGCGGTGATGGGCACCGGACTGTTGTGGGTCGGCTGGTTCGGCTTCAACGGCGGATCGGCCCTGGCGGCCAATTCGCGCGCCGTGATGGCGATCATCGCAACCCATCTGGCGGCCTGCGCCGGCGCGCTGACCTGGGGCGCGATCGAATGGACAACGCAGCGCAAGCCGTCGGTGCTCGGGATGATTTCCGGCGCCGTCGCAGGGCTCGGGACGATTACACCGGCCTCCGGCTTCGTCACGCCTTGGCAGGGCATCATCATCGGCATCGTGGCCGGCTTGGTGTGCTACTGGGCCTGCACCTGGCTGAAGCGCCGCTTCAATTATGACGATTCGCTCGATGTGTTCGGCGTCCACGGCGTCGGCGGAATGACCGGGATTCTGCTGGCAGGCGTATTTGCGACCGCGTCCATCGGCGGAACCTCTGGCCTGATCGAGGGCAATCCGCGGCTGCTTTTGATCCAGTTCTACGGCGTAGCCGTCACTTTCGCCTGGTCCGCCGGCATCACCTATGTGCTGCTGAAGCTCGTCAGTGCGGTGGTGCCGCTCCGGGTTTCCAAGGCGCAGGAACTGGAAGGCCTGGATATTTCGCAGCACGGCGAGGCTTTACAGTAGAATTCCCCATCCAAATACCACTTTGCTGCCCTTCGCGTGGGCAAGATTATGTCTGGAGTTTGTCGTGCCTACGTTTTGGGCCTACCTGATTAGATTCTAGGCGGGATAGAATGGCATAGCTCCATCCATCTTTCGCAAAGCACAAAAACGGTCGCGTTCGTAGCCCGTTAGGGCGTGCGGCCGATCTGGCACGGCATTTGATTCTATCGCTCCGGCTGTGGCCGCGTAGTGAAGTTTCCGCGTGGTGAACTCAGTCGAGAACGTTCGGTCGCCTCTCGACCGGGCCCAAGCGGGGACGAAGACCCATGAAAATTGTTATGGCGATCATCAAGCCATTCAAACTTGAGGAAGTCCGTGACGCCCTGACCGCCATCGGCGTGCACGGACTAACGGTGACGGAAGTCAAGGGATATGGCCGGCAAAAGGGCCATACGGAAATCTATCGCGGCGCCGAATACGCCGTGAGTTTCCTGCCCAAGATCAAGATCGAGGTCGCTGTCGCCTCGGACCAAGTCGACAAGACCATCGAAGCCATCACCGCGGCCGCGAAAACCGGGCAGATCGGCGACGGCAAGATCTTCGTCATCAACCTCGACCATGCGGTTCGCATCCGCACCGGCGAGGCCGATGCCGCGGCCCTCTGATTTCGCGCTCAACCCAGATCCAATCAGGAGTTAAACAAAATGACGTTCAAACGTCCCTATCGCGCGGGATTGGCGGCCCTCGCTGTCGGCCTGTTCACGGCAACCGCTGCCTATGCCGAACCAACCGTCAACAAGGGCGATAATGCCTGGATGCTGACCTCGACGGTGCTGGTGCTGTTGATGACGATCCCCGGCCTTGCGCTGTTCTATGGCGGTCTGGTCCGGTCCAAGAACATGCTCTCGGTATTGATGCAGGTCTTCTACACCGTCTGTATCGTCACCATCATCTGGGCGCTGTACGGCTACAGCCTGGCCTTCACCGGCGGGTCCGACTTCATCGGCGGCTTCTCCAAGGCCTTCCTGATGGGCGTGACGACCGATTCCAAGGCGGCGACCTTCAGCGTCGATGCCAATATCTCGGAGCTCGTCTATGTCTGCTTCCAGATGACGTTCGCGGCGATCACGCCGGCGCTCATCGTCGGCGCCTTTGCCGAACGCATGAAGTTCTCGGCGGTCGCACTGTTCATCCCGCTCTGGGCGACGCTGATCTATTTCCCGATCGCGCATATGGTCTGGTACTGGGCCGGACCGGATGCGATCTCGGACGCGGTCAAGGCGCTCGCGGCGGCTGGAACAGACGCCGCGGCGAAGACCGCGGCGCAGGCCAAGCTTGATGACGTGATGGCCGACGCCGGCTGGGTCTTCAAGAAGGGCGCGATCGACTTCGCCGGCGGCACCGTGGTGCATATCAACGCCGGCATCGCCGGCCTGGTCGGCGCGCTGTTGATCGGCAAGCGTGTCGGCTACGGCAAGGACCTGATGGCGCCGCACTCGCTGACCATGTCGATGATCGGCGCCTCGCTGCTCTGGGTCGGCTGGTTCGGCTTCAACGCCGGATCGAACCTCGAAGCCAATGGCGGCGCGGCGCTGGCCATGACCAACTCCTTCGTCGCGACCGCGGCGGCGGCGCTGTCGTGGATGTTCGCGGAGTGGATCATCAAGGGCCATCCGTCCGTGCTCGGCGCGATTTCGGGCGCGGTCGCGGGTCTGGTGGCGGTGACGCCGGCGGCCGGTTACTCGGGTCCGATGGGCGCCATCGTGCTCGGCCTCGTGGTCGGCGTGGTCTGCCTGTTCTTCGTCACCGTGGTGAAGAATGCGCTCGGCTATGACGACTCGCTCGACGTGTTCGGCGTCCACTGCGTCGGCGGCATCGTCGGCGCGCTCGGCACCGGCATCCTGGTGAATCCGGCGCTCGGCGGCGCCGGCATCATGGACTACACCACCGGCAAGATCGCCGACTACGACTTCGCGGCGCAGATGATCTCGCAAACCTGGGGCGTCTGCACCACGCTGGTGTGGTCGGGCATCGGTTCGGCGATCCTCTACAAGGTCGTCGACGTCATCGTCGGCCTGCGTGCCAATGTCGAGACCGAACGCGAAGGCCTCGACATCACCGAGCACACCGAGCGCGCCTACAATATGTGAGTTCTCCCGGGACGCGATCCCCTTTGGGGGTCGCGTCCAGAACTACGGTTTGGGCACATACCCGGCAATGCCCCGACCGTTGAGGGGCTCCAGCGCAAGCTGGAGCCCCTTTCTTTTTGCAGGGAGGGCCCCGTCAAAAGCGTGGACGGTTCAGTTATCTTCGTCCGGTGCGATCAGATTCACCGTCGGAAAATAACTGCGGTAGCGCCTGACATCGCGGGTCAGCAAAGGCAGCCGTTCGACGGCCGCATGCGCGCCGATGAAGAAGTCGGCCAGAACGCCGGTGCGGACGCCGCCGGCTGCGCGGTAACGCAGATAGGCTTTGCCGGCGAGAAACAGCGCGGCCCGCGGCATCGCGACCAGGTCAACGCCCAGGTCGCGAAGGATCGAATCGACGGTGTCGGCCGAGGTGTATCGCGTCGAGATTTCGGCATAGATGACATCGTTGATCATGACAGGCCCGTTCGCGGCCGCTCGTTCAAGTTGGGCTTGCGACCAGTCTCCCCAAACTCGGTCCGTCGCTGAGTACGTCGAGCAGCACATTCGAATCGACGAGTGTCATTCAGGATCGCCGCGAAGCAACGCCATCAGTTCGTCGGTTGTCAGCCCTGGTCCGGCGTGGCCACGTGCTTTGGCGAAGCGGCTCGGCGGTCTCGTGCCGTCGGCCCGCTCAATCACAATGCTGCCGTCGGCCGCGCGCCGGAAATTGATTTCGCTGCCGGGCTGGATTCCGAGGTAATCCCGGACCGGCTTCGGAATCGTCACTTGCCCTTTACTGGTGACCGTGTTTGCCATGGGAATGCTCCAAGGTATTACCTCGGCAACATATGGTAATACCCAAGAGATTGTCGAGGTCGCCCGATGGTTAATCGCGTCTTAACCTCGCCGTATCTATGGTGGTTTGTTGATCCCGGCCGGTCTCATTGCGCGACCGGCGGCCTCAAGACGTGCTGGCGCTTTCACGTATGACCATGACCGCTTCATCCCGCGCCTCCCAAGCGGCCTTCGGCAACGAAAGCGAGCGCTCACCTTTTGCGCGGACGACGGAATTGCTGGCCCCCTATAAGCCGGGCAAGCCGTTGATAACGCTGTCGTTGGGCGAGCCGCAGCACCCGGTGCCCGACTTTGTCGGGCCGGTGCTGGCAAAACACATCGCCGATTTCGGCCGCTATCCGATCGCCAAGGGCATCGAGCCGTTCCGGCATGCGGCAGCGAAATGGCTTTCCAGCCGGTTCCAGCTGCCGCGGCCGATCGATCCCGAGACCGAGCTTCTGGTCTTGAACGGCAGCCGCGAGGGGCTGTTTTTCGCAGCCCTCACCGCAGCGCGCTATGTCGGCGCGCGCAAGGGCCGGCCGGCGATCCTGATGCCCAATCCGTTCTACCCGGCCTATGGCGCCGGCGCCCGCGCCGCCGGCTGCGAACAGATCTATCTGCCGACCACGCGCGCCAACGGATTCTTGCCCGACCTCGATGCGCTCGACGATGCCACGTTGGCGCGAACGGTGGCGATCTATATCGCCTCGCCGGCCAATCCGCAGGGCGCGGTCGCCACGCCGGATTATTTCAAGTGCCTGAAAAAACTCGCCGACCGTTTCGGCTTCATCATCCTGTCCGACGAATGCTATTCGGAAATCTACACCAGAGAGCCGCCCGGCAGCATGCTGGAATGCGCCGGGCCCGATTTCAGCAATGTGGTCGCGTTTCAATCGCTGTCGAAGCGCTCGAACCTGCCCGGCATGCGCGTCGGCTTTGCCGCCGGCGACAGGAATTTTCTCAGCGCCTTCCATGAACTGCGCAATGTCGCCGCGCCCCAGGTGCCGGTGCCGCTGCAGCATGTCGCCGTCACGGCCTACGGCGACGAGGCCCATGTCGAGGAAAACCGGCGTCTCTACCGCATAAAATTCGATCTCGCCGACCAGATTCTCGGCAACCGCTACGGCTATGTCAGGCCCGCCGGCGGTTTCTGCGTCTGGCTCGACGTCTCGATGCGCGGCGGCGACGAAGCGGCGGCGGTGAAGCTCTACAGGGATGGCGGCGTGCGCGTGATCCCCGGAAGTTACCTGGCGCGTCAGCAGGACGACGGCTCCAATCCCGGCGCCGGCTACATCCGGCTGGCGCTGGTGTCGGACAGTGAATCAACAGCCGAGGCGTTGCACCGGCTGGTCGAAATTCTGGATTAATCGCGAAGGCTCATGAGCATGCCGGCGATCGAACGAGTCATCCCCCTGGTCGGCCAATTGCCGGCCTCGATCCGCGAGCCGCTGGCGCGGCGCTTGCGCGAGCTTGCGGGGCTCGGCCTGATCGCGCTGTCCGGCGTGGCGGCGGCGGCGCTGATGACATGGTCGGTGCAGGATCCGAGCCTGAGCCATGCGACCTCGCGCGCGATCCGCAACATCGTCGGGTATCCCGGCGCGATCTGCGCCGATCTCCTGATGCAGATTTTGGGCCTCGGCGCGATCATGCTGATCCTGCCCGTCGCGGTATGGGGCTGGCGCATGCTGACGCATCGCGGCTTCGACCGCGAGGCGCTGCGACTCGGATGCTGGATCCTCTGCACGGTGATCTCGGCGGGCTTTGCCAGCTGTTGGCCGCATGGCGGCGCCTGGCCGCTGCCGACCGGCCTCGGCGGCGTCGTCGGCGACGCGCTGGTGCGCGCACCCGCCGTCGTGTTCGGTCCGCCTGGCCTGGTCTATCGCCTCGCGCTCGGCGCCATTTTTTTCGCTGCGGCCAGCGCGACATTCCTGATCGCGGGCGGCCTCGGTTCGCGCCCGCAGGAAGAAGAGTTGACGCCGATCGAGGACGATGACGCCCTGTTCGGCGAAGAAGACGACGGCGGCTCGGTTTCGCTGGGATGGGCGTTTCATGCCGCCATGAGCGCGAAGGCCCGGCTCGGATGGCTGTTGGCCACGGCCTATCGTTCGCTGGTGGCGAGCGCGCCGGCGCCGCGCGCCATCTTGTTCGAACGCCAGGAGCCCACGCTCGGCGGCGCGGCGCCATCGCTGGCCCCGCACGGTGAAGGCGATTTTGCGGAAGACGACGACGAGGAAGAGGAAGCGCCGGCCGCCCGTATGCCGCGCAAAAAGGCCGCGCCCCGCGCGCAGCCGCGCAAATCAGCCGACCGGTTCGAGCTGCCGCCGGTTTCGGTGCTGACCGCGCCGAAGGCTTCCGACCGCCAGCCGCTCAGCAAGTCGGAACTCGACAACAACTCGCGCGCGCTGGAAGGCGTGCTCGGCGATTTCGGCGTCCGCGGCGAAATCGTCAAGGCTCATCCCGGACCGGTGGTGACGCTGTACGAACTGGAGCCGGCGCCGGGCATCAAGTCTTCCCGGGTGATCGGGCTTGCCGACGACATCGCGCGTTCGATGAGCGCGCTGTCGGCGCGTGTCGCGGTGGTTCCCGGCCGCAACGCCATCGGCATCGAACTGCCGAACCCGCATCGCGAAAAGGTGTATCTGCGCGAATTGCTGGCGGTCAAGGACTACCAGGAATCGGTCGCAAAGCTTCCGCTCTGTCTCGGCAAGAACATCGGCGGCGACTCCATCATCGTCGATCTGGCGCGGATGCCGCATCTGTTGATCGCCGGCACCACCGGATCCGGCAAGTCGGTCGCCATCAACACCATGATCCTCAGCCTGTTGTACCGGCTGCGTCCGGATCAATGCCGGCTGATCATGGTCGACCCCAAAATGCTCGAACTCTCCGTCTATGACGGCATTCCGCATCTGCTGACGCCGGTGGTGACCGATCCCAAGAAGGCCGTGGTCGCGCTGAAATGGGCGGTGCGCGAGATGGAAGAACGCTACAAGAAGATGTCCAAGCTCGGCGTGCGCAACATCGACGGCTACAATGCGCGGCTGGTGGAAGCGAAATCCAAAGGCGAGGATCTGACCCGCACGGTGCATACCGGCTTCGACAAGGAAACCGGCAAGGCAATCTATGAAGACGAAAAGCTCGATCTCGATCCGTTGCCCTACATCGTCATCATCGTCGACGAAATGGCCGACCTGATGATGGTCGCCGGCAAGGATATCGAGGGCGCGGTGCAGCGGCTGGCGCAAATGGCGCGCGCCGCCGGGCTGCATGTGGTGCTGGCCACGCAGCGGCCGTCGGTCGACGTCATCACCGGCACCATCAAGGCGAACTTCCCGACGCGCATTTCGTTTCAGGTCACCTCGAAGATCGACAGTCGCACCATCCTCGGCGAGATGGGCGCCGAGCAGCTGCTCGGCCAGGGCGACATGCTGTACATGGCAGGCGGCGGCCGCATCAGCCGCGTGCACGGACCCTTCGTCTCGGACGAAGAGGTCGAGAAGGTGGTGCGCCATCTCAAGACGCAAGGCCAGCCGGAATATCTCGAGGCGGTCACCGCGGAAGAACCGACCGACGAGGACGGCGCGGTATTCGACGCCACCGGCATGGGCGGCGATGGCGGCGGCGACCTGTTCTCGCAGGCGGTGGCGATCGTCAAGCGTGACCGCAAGGCTTCCACCAGCTATATCCAGCGCCGGCTGCAAATCGGATATAACCGCGCTGCTTCGCTGATGGAGCGCATGGAACTCGAAGGCATCGTCGGCCAGGCCAATCATGCCGGAAAGCGCGAGATTCTCGTCGAAGAGGAAGAAGACCGCTTCTGAGGCAAGGGGAGGGAAGCAAATTCTCACGCAAAAACGATAGCTCCTTTTGCCCAAACCACGATAAAATGCACCAAGGCTCGACAGGACCACGCGTCGAACGGAAATCGCGGATCTAGAATGGCTGAACAATTCGCTCACACTGCCATGCGCACCGGATTGGCATTGCTGATAGCCGCATCCACCGCCGGCGCCATGACGCCACCTGTCGTGACCTCTGCGCTGGCGCAAACGGTGCCGATTCCCAAGCCTGCGCCGAAAGGCCGCAGCAGCGTCCAGATGAGCGCCTCCGACCCGCAAAAGCCGCAGCTGACGACGGGGACTACCTCGGCCACAGCGCCCGATCCGGTGATTCCCGATCCGCGCCGCAATGTCCCAGCCAATATCTTTGCCTCGTTCGATGCGAATCAGAAGGCGGAGGCCGCCAGGGTCAGTTCATACCTGTCGTCGCTGCAGACGCTGGTCGGAAACTTCGTGCAGGTCGGACCCGACGGCAGCAAGACCAAGGGCGATTTCTACATCCAGAAGCCCGGCAAGGTGCGATTCGAGTATGACGATCCAAGCCCGATCGACATCATCGCCGATGGATCGTCGGTGGCGGTGCGCGACCGCAAGCTGGCGACCCAGGACATCTATCCGCTGTCGCAAACGCCGCTGCGCTATCTGTTGTCGGACCGCATCGATCTGATGAAGGACACCAACGTCGTCAGCGTGACGGCGGACGATCTGTTCATCAGCGTCACTATCGAGGAGAAGCAGACGCTGATCGGCACCAGCCGCCTGATGCTGATGGTCGGCGCCAAGGACGGCCAGCTCAAGCAGTGGACGGTGACCGACCCGCAGGGCTACGATACCACAGTCGCGGTCTACAATCTGGACTCCTCCAAGAAGCTCGACCCCAGCCTGTTCAAGATCGATTTCACCAAATATCCGAGCTCGCCGGGCTAACGCTCGTCCTCCATCGGTGACTATAGGCGGGGACAGAACTCGAAGCCCCCATAGGTCGTCGTGCCCGGGCTTGACCCGGGCATCCACGTCTTTGCTACCTCGGAGCAAGAAAGACGTGGATGGCCGGGACAAGCCCGGCCATGACGGAGGGCGAGGGGTGCGCTCAGGTTCTTGCCCTGATACATCACTTCGATGCGTCTCTCCCTGACAACCTGGAACATCAATTCGGTGCGGCTGCGCATCGACCTCGTTGCCAAATTCCTGAAATCCGCGCGGCCGGACGTGCTATGCCTGCAAGAGACAAAATGCATCGATGATGCGTTTCCGCTGAAGCGTTTCAAGCGCCTCGGCTATGAGCACGTCGCGCTGAACGGGCAGAAGGGCTATCACGGCGTCGCGGTGGTCTCGAAGCTGCCGTTCGAGAGCAGCGATATCCGCACCTTCTGCGACAAGATCGACTCACGGCATATTTCGGTCGGCTTCGGCGCGAAGGCGCAACTGACAAAGCCGCTGGTCGTGCACAATTTCTACGTTCCGGCCGGCGGCGATATCCCCGATCCCGCGCTCAATCCGAAATTCAAACACAAGCTGCAATTCCTCGACGAGATGAAATCCTGCGAGCCGCTGCATCCGCGCGGCGACGACCGGCATATCCTGGTCGGCGACCTCAACGTCGCGCCTTACGAGAACGACGTCTGGTCGCACAAGCAGTTGCTGAAGGTGGTGTCGCACACGCCGATCGAATGCGAGAAGCTTTTGGCCGCCCAGGCCCATGGCGAATGGATCGACGTCGCGCGCGAGCGCATCCCCCACTCGGAGAAGGTCTATACCTGGTGGAGCTATCGCGCCGCCGACTGGACGGTCGGCGATCGCGGCCGCAGGCTCGATCACATCTGGGTCTCCAAGGCGCTGAAGGAGGCGGTCGGCGATTTCCGGATCCTGCGCGATGCGCGCGGCTGGCAACGGCCGTCCGATCACGTGCCGGTAACGGTGACGCTGGAGGTGTGAGTTTCACTTGGCCCTCGCGCGCCCCCAGTTCACCTCTCCCCAGCGGGGAGAGGTGAAGGCAGCGAGTTCGATTTTGCTGGACGATTGGACTAAGTGCTCAGCTTGGCGCCCGCCATCAGAATATCGCTGGCGATTTGGCTGGTGCGGTTGGCGAATTCGTCGCGCAGCCGGCGCGCCGCGGCGGGATCGCTCTCCAGCACCCGCTGAAACAGGCTGCGCGCCACCCTGATGACCGACGAATGTTCCAGCGCGGTCGCCGTGGAGGGTCGCTGCATGGCGGCGATCAGCGCGAGTTCGCCGATCAGCGCACCGGGACCGGCGATGATCTCGGCGCCGGCGCCATCCTCGATCCGGAACGCGCCGCGCTGAACGATAAAGCCGGCGTCGGCGTCATCGCCCTGCTGGAACAGCACGTCGCCGCGCGCGATATTGCGCTGCTCGGAGCCGATCGCCAGCATGCGCAAGCAGGCCGTTCCCAACAGGCGTAGCGTCGGGACGCGCTCAAGCAGGGCAACATCATCTTCGATCGACATGCAGGACCGGTGATCGGGGCGCGCAACCAAAGCCAACAAATACAAATCGCGGCCCTATTCGTATCACGGCACCAGCTTGTAGCCACCGGCTTCCGTCACCAGGATCTCGGGATTGGCCGCATCTTTTTCGATCTTCTGGCGCAGCCGGTAGATATGGGTTTCCAGGGTGTGGGTGGTGACGCCCGAATTGTAGCCCCACACTTCCTGCAACAGCGTCTCGCGCGACACCGGCAGCTGTCCGGCGCGATACAAAAACCGCAGGATCGCGGTCTCCTTCTCGGTCAGCCGCACCTTCCTGGCGTTGGCGCCGGTCAGCATCTTGGAGCCGGGCCGGAAACTGTAGGGACCGACCGAAAACACCGCGTCTTCGCTGGCCTCGTGCTGGCGGAGCTGGGCCCGGATCCGCGCCAGCAGCACCGCAAACCGGAACGGCTTTGCGACATAGTCGTTGGCGCCGGATTCGAGACCCAAAATGGTGTCCGAATCGGTGTCGTGTCCGGTCAGCATGATGATCGGCGCCTTGAAGCCGCCCTTGCGCAAGGAGCGCACCACTTCGCGCCCGTCGGTATCGGGCAGCCCGACATCCATCAGCACCAGATCGGGGGCATTGGCCTTGGCGGCGCTGGCGCCCTTGGCGCCGGTATCGACCGCGGAGGCTTCGAACTCGTCGTGCAGCGACAATTGCTCCACCAGCGTATCGCGCAGATCGGTATCGTCATCCACGATCAGGATCTTGCGGGCATTGGCCATGGGTACAATCCTCTGGGGCGGCGGGTGCAGCGAAAGGCGCCATCGGGCGCTTCTCGTTGGTAGAAAAATCTACGTCTGGTCTTTGTTCGTCTTGAGGTAGGCGGATATTACCGATTCACAAGCCGAAACCGCAGTCTAGCCTAGAATTGCCGCGCATTTGGATGAATGTCCTGTAATGGGGGGATATAGCACAGGTGCCCCTCGACGAACCATATCGAGACTCAATCATCGTGGAAAATATAGCGATTTCAAATAGTTGTATGTTAGCTTCGCCAGACCGGCCGTTCACCGTCATCAGGGTCGGTGCCGCCGCCGGGGATCGGCGCCGGGGGTGGCTCACGGCCTGCGGACAGAGCATTCCGGTCGCGCTGGGGCGCGGCGGCATCAGGGCCAACAAGCGCGAGGGAGATGGCGGGACCCCGAAGGGTACGTTCCGGCCGCGGCAATTGTGGTGGCGCGCCGATCGAAACCCAAGGCCCCGGACCTTCCTGCCGGTTCGCGCCATCCGGCCCGGCGACGCCTGGTGCGAAGACCCGACGAGCCGCCACTACAACCGGCCGATCAGGCGGGAGCCGAGCCGCGAAGGCGACCGGCTCGAGCGCGACGATCACCTCTATGATTTCATTGTCGAGATCGACCACAACACCTCCCCGCGCATCGCCGGCCGCGGCAGCGCGGTATTCCTGCACTTGGCGCACGAGAATTTTGCACCGACCGCAGGCTGCGTTTCGATGACGAAATCGGCGATGCTGCGGTTGCTGGCGCGGCTGGGGCCAGACACAAAGATCGTGATCGGGTGAGGAAATGCCGGACAAACATCAAATCCAAGCGGCGGCGCGGATTCTGCACGATCATTGGCGCGCCGGGACAAAGCTCGAAAACCTCGAAGCCTCGCTGCGGCCGCACGACCGCACGCAGGCCTACGCAATCCAGGCGAGACTGGAGGATCATTCGAGCGGGAAACTGTTCGGCTGGAAGATCGCCGCCACCAGCGAGGCCGGACAGAAGCACATCAATGTCGATGGGCCGATGGCCGGACGCATCCTGCCCGAGACCGTGATCGCCGATGGCGGCACCGCGCGCATGGCTGGAAACGAGATGCGGGTCGGCGAGCCGGAATTCGCCTTCCGCATGGCCAAGGATCTGCCGCCGCGATCCGACGCCTACGCGGTGCGAGAGGTCCTCGATGCGGTCGGCACGCTGCATCCGGCGATCGAGATTCCGGATTCGCGATTTAGGGACTTCGTCAGCGCGGGAGCCGAGCAAATCATCGCGGACAATGCCTGCGCGCATCTGTTCGTTCTCGGCGCGCCGGCGAGCGCAAACTGGCGTGCGCTCGATCTCGTCGAGGAAAGGCCGGTCATCACGCTGCGGGGCAGGCAATTCACAGGTCACGGCAAGAACGTGCTGGGCGATCCCCGGATCGCGCTGACGTGGCTCGCCAACGAATTGCGCCAGCTCGGCTTGACGCTGCGCGCCGGCGAAGTCGTGACCACCGGCACCTGCCATCCGCCGCTGCCGATTGCGTCGGGCGATATTTTCGAAGCCGATTTTGGGGTGCTCGGGAAAGTATCGGTCGGATTCGAGTAGGGGTTGACGTCATTGCGAGCGAAGCGAAGCAATCCATCTTGGAAAGAGAAGAATGGATTGCTTCGTCGCGGAGCCTGTCATCGGGCGCGCATTCGCGCGACTCGTTGGCGCCTCGCAATGACGGGCTAGCGATGCCCGAAAATCGCCGAACCAACCCGGACATGGGTGGCGCCGAGCCGGATAGCGATGGTGAAATCGGCGCTCATGCCCATGGAGAGATTCTTCAAGCCGTTTCGCGCGGCGATCGCTGCGGTCAGCGCGAAATGCGGCGCCGGCGGATCGTCGACCGGCGGGATGCACATCAGGCCGGAAATCCGCAAACCGTATCTGTCACGGCAGGCTGCGATGAAGGCGTCGGCCTCGCCGGGCGCGACGCCGGCCTTCTGCGGCTCCTCGCCGGTGTTGAGCTGGACGAACAATTCGGGGGTGCGCTTTTGAGAAGTGATTTCCTTGGCTAACGCTTCGCAAATGCTCGGACGATCGACCGAATGAATGGCGTCGAACAGCGCCACCGCCTCCTTCGCCTTGTTCGATTGCAGCGGCCCGATCAGGTGCAAGGCGATGCCGGGGTAAGCCGACATTAACCCTGGCCATTTCGCCTTGGCTTCCTGCACGCGATTCTCGCCGAAAACGCGCTGTCCGGCCTCGATTGCAGGCCGGATGGCGTCGGCATCGAAGGTCTTGGACACTGCGATCAACGTTACCGACGCAGGATCGCGACGCGCCTCCTTGCTGGCGCGCGCGATCTCCTGCCGCACACCGGCGAGCCCGTTTGGTAAAGGCGCGGTTATCTGCGCGGGGTTTTGCGGCATCATGTCATCCGTCGGTCGTAATTTTACGGGGTAATTCGAATTTTACCGAGTTCGGGAAAGGCTTCTTGAACCATTCCCCTTACCTTGCATGCGGGGTGGGGGGACAAAGATGTTACGCGTCAGTTTCAACCGCAAACGAGTGAAACTCAAGCAGCTTCTCGGAATCCGCGCGCGGCTTACATTGCTGGCGCTGATCCTGGTGGCGCCGCTGATGCTGGAGCGCGCCCGTTCGCTCGAAGATGCAAGGACGAGGGAAATCGCGGCGGCCTCCGCCCAATCGTCGGCGCTGGCGGAACACAGCGCCGACGCCCAGCGTGAAATCATTTCGTCGGTCGAAACCATCCTGAAATCAGCCGCCTATATCCGCGCCTCGGCCGGAGGCGTCAGCCGCAGTTGCGACATGCTGCGTGCCAGCCTGCCGGCCAATCTGCCGTGGATTCGCACGCTGCTGATCGTTGGCAAGGACGGCCGGGTGCAATGTTCGACCAGCAACCAGTTTGTCGGTCTCGACCTCAGCGACCGGGACTATCTCAGGAAGGCGCGGGACACCCGCGGCTTCGTCTTCAGCGACTTTCTGCTCGCGAAACCGACCCACAATCCGGTTGTGATGGCGGCCTACCCGGTTTCGGCCATCAACCAAGATGCGAACTCCGTTATCCTCGCGACTGTCAATCTCGACTGGATGTCGAAGATCATGAACAATCTCGGCGGACGACCCGGCGTCTCTGCCGTGCTGGTCGACAGCGCGGGAACCGTACTGGCGGCTCCGTCGGACCAGGCCAGCATGGTCGGCCGTCCGCTGGATACGATACCGCTGATGTCGACGATCGCCGAGAAGGCGATCGGGTCGGAGCGGGCCGAGGGATCGCTCTCCTTCACCGCCGCGGACGGCTCGCAACGCATCGTCAGCTTCGCGCGTATCGCGGGCACCGAGGCCTGCCTGATCGTCAGCATCGATGGAGCCAAGGTGTCAGCTGCGATCAATCGCGAAATCCGCACCGCCTATCTGCAACTCGGATTCGTCTGCCTGTTCGTGCTGCTCGGCGCGCTGATCGCGGCCGAAAAGCTGATCATACAGCCGATCGACACCATGGCTACGATGGCCAAGCGGTTCGGCCAGGGCAACTGGGCAGACCGCGCGGCGCGCAAGTCGCTGCCGGCCGAATTCGTGCCGCTGGCCCGCGCCTTCAACGCGATGGCGGCGCAGCTCGGCCAGCGCGAACGCGAACTGGTCGCCACCAACGACCGGCTGACCGTGATCGCGTCGATCGACATGCTGTCCGGCCTCGCCAACCGGCGCGGCTTCCAGAGCCGGCTCGATTTCGAATGGATGAAGGCCCAGCAATATGACTGCGAGTTGTCGCTTCTGATGATCGACGTCGATCACTTCAAGCTGTTCAACGACACCTACGGCCATCCCGAGGGCGACGCCTGCCTCACCCGGCTCGGCGAGACGCTGGCCGGCATCGCCGCGGAGACCATGGGCTTCGCCGGGCGCTATGGCGGCGAGGAATTTTGTCTGCTGCTGCCCAACACCGACGCGGCCCGCGCGGTCGAGATCGGCGAAATGGTGCGCGCCGCGGTGCAGGGTATCGCGATGCCCCACTGCACTTCGTCGTATCAGATCGTCACCGTCAGCGTCGGTGTCGCCGCGACCCGTCCGAACGACGGCCAGCGGCCGGGCGACCTGATCGAGGCGGCCGACGCCGCGCTTTATGCCGCCAAGCACCGCGGCCGCAACGCCGTGGTCGAACATGGTTTTGTGCGGTTGACCGACAGCACGGTGGCGCTGGCGAGCTGACAACGCGCTCGAGGTGCGAGCGCGTCGAGGGCCGAAGGCGTTGCCTATTGCCGATCTTTCTGCCGCGCGCTAAGGTAGAAACATTATGGCGCACATGCGGCGTGCGCTTCAAAGAACTTTTTGACCACAGGGCGGCCCGAGCCGGATCGGCACCAAGCTACTCTTTCGCGGATTCCGGTAGAACTCCAGTGCTGCGGGAGCAAATCGCGGCATTTCTCGGAAAGAATTTGCATGGGCAAACTGAGTGGAGAAGATGTCAGGAGGCTCGCCAAACTGCTCGACAGCACTTTGAGCCTCGACGACCTGCAGGCCTTTGTTTACGCCAGCACGGGCGACCAGTTGTTCAGTGCCTATGTCGCAAAGGACCAGCCCAAGCAGCCCATGATCCGCGCGCTGCTGATCGCGCTGGAGGACAGCGGGACGACGTCCGACTTCCTCGCTTATGTCTATGTCAACCGGCCCGGAAGACCCGATGTCCGCGGCGAAATCGCCAAGGACTTCCCGGACGCCGTTGCGGTTTCCGGGAAAAAAATCGACCTTTCCGCGCAAACGGCGGGCACGCCGCAGGCCGATGCGTCGAACAATGCGATCGCGCCCGGCCTGCAACGCAACGTACGGCCCTACCTCGCCAAGCTCGATGTGCGGGTATGGCAGGATCGGCTGGTCAAGATCGAGCGGCAGGTCTGCCGCGTCGAACTGGAGGGCAACGCGCTGGGCACCGGATTTCTGGTGGGACCCGACACGGTGCTGACCAATTGGCACGTGTTCGAGATCGCCAAGAACGCCGGCAAGGTCGGCCAGCTCGGCTGCCGCTTCGATTATGTCCGCTTGCCCAATGGACAGACCGATGCGGGCCAATTGGTCCTGCTCGGCGCCGCCGGCAGCCTGGATGGCTACCCCTACAGCGCGGCCGAAAAGGCCGGCAATCCGGACAATCCGCTGCCGACGATGGATGAGCTGGACTATGCGCTGATGCGTTTGGCGAGCCGGGTCGGCGAGCAGCAGGTCGACGGCGCGCCGCGCGGATGGATCGCGCTGCCGAAAACGGTGTTGCCATTGCCCGCCGATGCGCCGATTCTGATCGTGCAGCATCCGGAGGGAACGCCGATGAAGCTGGCGCTCGATACCCAGGCCGTGGTCGGGCTGAACGGCAACGGAACGCGGATCCGCTATCGGACCAACACCGATCCGGGATCGTCCGGCTCGCCGGTGTTCACGATGGATTGGGACCTCGTGGCCTTGCATCATTATGGCGATCCCAAATGGGAAAATCCTCAATTCAACCAGGGCGTGCCGATCGAATTGATCCGGCAGCGCATCGTCAAGGACGGGTTCGAAACCGCGCTTGGGGCTTGAGAGGGAGGAATCGCGGCAATGCCAGCGCTACCCGCATTGCGCCAGAAGGCGGTCGAAGCAATTGGGGAAGCCCTGTCCAAGCAAGACATCGTGAGGCTGGTCAAGGCGGCGACCGGGAACGATATTTTCAACATCTATGCCGACGAAAACGATCCGCGGGCAGTCGCCGTTTCCAAGACACTTGCCCAGCTGGAAAAGGAAGGCAAGGAACGCTGGCTCCTGACCTACGTTCTGATCGCGATCGCCGAGCAAAAACTCCGAACGCTGATCGTCAAGACATGGCCGAACACGCTGGTCGGCCTGCCGCAGGCCGGCGGCCAGGTCGACAACGCCCTGAAATATCTTCGGACGGTGTTCATCCCGCTATCGATCGATCTCAGGCAGGAGTTGAAGGAACGACATGCCTCGTTCGACGAAATCCGTCAGCGGATCGCCGAATTGTACGTCTACAAAAGTCTGCATGAGCTTCTCCACGTCCTGAACGTGAAGCTCGTGGTCGCCGGATCCGCGCCCGGCACCGGCACCGACGATTTCGCGGCCATCCTGCAACAGTGCGACACGATCGCGGCCCAGGCACCCGCGGCGGTGGCGCTGCTTGAAAAACAGGCGATCGAACTGGCCTGGATTTCGCAATTGGCAGGACTGGCCGCATCGCTCAAATCGGCGATGCAGGGGTCTGACACTGCCGCCTGCTTGAGTGCTCGCAATGCGATCCAGAGCATGGTCAGGCTGCATCTGGCGCGGCTGAACACGCTGATCTTCAATTCCGCGAACGATCTGCCGTTCGAAGCTCTGGTGTATGGCTACCCCCTCGACATCGAAACCAAGGATGGATTCGACGACCTCGTCTTTGCCGTGCGCGACCTCAAGCCCACGGTGATCGCTCGCGCGCTGAAGCAGTCGATGTGGCAGGAGGCCGAAAACGAAATCACGCTGATCGCCGATTTCTTCAACGTCGCGAGCGACGAATTTTCCGGGTTCAGCGAACATTGGTTCCCGCTCAAATCCCGGGTACTCTGGCTTGCAAACCTGGACCCCGACGATGCTTGGGCGAAGCAGGCCCAACAGTTTTCCGATGAAATCGAGGACGGACTGAGCAGGGAAAAACTCGACGACGAGGTCAAGCACCGTTTCGAGGCTTTCCGCAACTTGTTCCGGTTCCGCTTCCTGGCGATTGACAACACGCTGAAGCAGGATTGCAGTTCGCTGCGCATGATCGATGCGCCGTTGACCGAGATCTTGAAGGAGCTCGCGCCATGACCGCAGCAGCAGAGCCCGGCGCGGGCGCGGTGCCGCTGTCTTCGGGCTTGCAGCCGGGCGCGGCATTTTCGAGTCTCGCCGCACTTCGCAAGGCGCACCTGGATTTGAGAGAGATGGCTGCCGCCGCCGCGCTGCCGCCCTCGGATGCGGCGGCCCGCATTCGCGCCTTCCTGGGGAACGCCCGGAAGGTCGGCGCGATGCTGGTCGATCCCGGCGAGCGCCGCGCCGCGCAGGGCATTCTCGATTTCTGGAGTGCCGAGCTCGCCGGCAATCCCTTTGCGACGCAAGAGGATTTCGTGCCGGTGATGCTGGCGCCGACCGACGCCGCGCAAACCTTTAGCCGGCTCGACAGCCCCGCCGCCGCCGAGGCGCCGGCAGCCGCCCCCAAGGTCGACCAGCGCGCGCTGGTTCGGCTGTCCGCGATGGCGCGCCAGTGGCGCGACTCCGGCAGGCAGCCCGGCTATCTCCTGACCGGCGAGACCATCGAGGAGGCGGCGAAATTCAAGGACCAGGATTCCAACCTGGCCGAATTCGTCGAGGCGAGCCAACACGCGGTCGACCATCAGCGCATGACCAGGAAGATCACCTATGCCGTGATCTCGACATTCGTCTTGACCATCGCGGGCGCGGCCTTTGCGCTATGGTATTTCAGCTTCGCGCTGAAGACTTCCGAGCGCTTCATCATCCAGTCGATGACGAGGAGTGCCGATCCAGCCAGGCCGCTGTGGTGGCTCGACGTCATGCAGCCCTTGCTGCCTCCATACGATCTCTCCGGCTCAGCCAAACTCGCCAACGTCTCGGTGCCGGGACTGAGGCTTTACGCTCCGAATTTCTCGGGCGTGGAATTCGATCATGTCGCGTTTCCGAAGGCCATTCTGCCCGCCGCCTCGTTCGTCGGCAGCGACCTTTCCTTCGACGGCAGCGGCGACAATGATTTTCGCGGCGCCGTGCTTCGGCAGGCCCAGTTCCGGGGCGCCAGAATTGCGGCCACATCGTTCGAGGGGGCCGATCTCTATCGAGCGTCGTTCGATCGCGCGATCTTGTGCGACGTCGACTTCACCGGCGCCAATCTGCGCAACGCTTCGTTCTGGGCCGTGACCTTGAACGACCGGACCAAGGACGCGCTGAAGAAAACCGCGTGGTGGCAGGCGCAGGGATGGCCGTGGTCCGAAATCGAAAAGCTGGCGCCGCCGCATCAGAGCGCGGCCAATGCCAGCGAAGACGAAAGGTTGCGAAACAGCCTGAAGAGCTCGACCGGCTTCAGGGACGATATCAAGCGGCCGAAAGAAGCATTTCAGCGCAGTTCGGCCGGCACGCTCGAGCGGGCGCTCGCGTTGAACGACTTCGCCTGGACCGAGGCGGTTTGGGGTCTCGATATCGCGGACGCAAGCACCGCAAAGCCAGGCGAGGCGGCGCCCTCCGATCCCTGTGCGGCGACCGACTTGCCTTCCGGCGCCCAACAAGCGGCAGAGCAGGCTGTCTGCATCGTCAACAAACTGAACCAGGACGGCGACAACAAGGGGAGATACACGGCGCTGCTGTCGAACCTGCGGGATACGCTGGCCTACGTTCACCTGCAAAACAATGAAATTCCCCAGGCGCTGCAAATCTACGGCGACATCGGGCGCGACGACGCAAAATCGCTGGAGGACGCCGAAATCTCGTTCAAGTATGCGATCGCGCAATATGCCGGAGGCCGGGACAAGGCAACCGCCATCGCGACGCTCAAGGCCGCGGTCGAAACCGGCCGCTACCAGCCGACCCACGAGCTGCAAACCCTGAAGGATTATATCTTTCCGGTGAAGGAATTCGTCGACGTGCTGCGGGCGTCCTCGAACAAAATGTGGCCGACCGTGCCAAACCAGAGCGCGTGCCCCGCGCACAAACCGCCTGCCCCAAAATGATCGGCAGCCGCGCTGTTTAGCAGCGTTGCGTGCAGCCGGCCACGGCCGGCTCCGCCGTGGTGATCGAGGCGACGACCGCCACCGCGCCGGTCAAAGCCATGGCCACGGCGATTGCGAAAATGATCCTGCGCATGAACGGCTCCTCAGCTGGCGCTCACTCAATTGTAGCACTTGGGGTCGATCTGGTTCAACCAACAGGTCTTGAGCGGCCCGGCAGGCGAATATTGACCGAAGCCAAATGAACGGCGGCTGAAGCCGCCATCAACAGGCCGTGATGGGGAGCACAGGCCTGCCGTTGCATTTTCCAAGACAATTTCCAGGACAATCCGGCCCGCGGAGCCAACCCGTTGACCCCCCTGCCGCTTTTGTGGCCTAGTCCGCCGTCCCGAAGACGGCCGCCGAATCCACGAAAAAGCCCAGCGATTCCATGACTAACGAACGCTACAACGCCCGCGAATCCGAGCCGCGCTGGCAACGCCGGTGGGACGAGGAGGCGATTTTTGCCTCCAAAAACGACGACCCGCGGCCTAAATATTACGTGCTGGAGATGTTCCCCTACCCGTCCGGGCGCATCCATATCGGCCATGTCCGCAACTATACGCTGGGCGACGTGCTGGCGCGCTTCATGCGCGCCAAGGGATTTAACGTGCTGCACCCGATGGGCTGGGACGCGTTCGGGCTGCCGGCGGAAAACGCCGCGATCGAGCGCAAGGTCGCGCCGAAGGCATGGACCTACGACAACATCGCGGCGATGAAGAAACAGCTGCGTTCGATCGGGCTGTCGCTCGACTGGTCGAGGGAATTCGCGACCTGCGATCCCTCCTACTACAAGCACCAGCAAAAACTGTTTCTCGATTTCCTGCGCGCGGGCCTCGCCGAGCGCGAGAAGCGCAAGATCAACTGGGATCCGGTCGACATGACCGTGCTCGCCAACGAGCAGGTGATCGACGGCCGTGGCTGGCGCTCCGGCGCCGTGGTCGAGCTGCGCGAGATGAACCAGTGGGTGTTCAAGATCACGAAATATTCGCAGGAATTATTGGACGCGCTCGACACGCTGGACCGCTGGCCCGACAAGGTGCGGCTGATGCAGCGCAACTGGATCGGCCGCTCCGAGGGCATGCTGATCCGCTTCGCGCTGGATCCTTCGACCGCGCCGAATGGCGAGCGCGAGCTGAAGATCTTCACCACGCGTCACGACACGCTGTTCGGCGCCAAATTCATGGCGATCGCGCCGGATCATCCGCTGGCGCAGGCCGCGGCTTTGAAAAATCCAAAACTCGCGGAGTTCATCGCGGAGGCCAAACGGCACGGCACCGCGCAGGAAATCATCGACACCCAGGAGAAGCTGGGTTTCGACACCGGCATCAGGGCGATCCACCCCTTCGGTCCCACCTGGAAGCTGCCGGTCTATGTCGCCAACTTCGTGCTGATGGAATACGGCACCGGCGCGATCTTCGGCTGCCCGGCGCACGACCAGCGCGACCTCGATTTCGTCAACAAATACGGGCTCGGCAATACGCCCGTGGTCTGTCCCGAGGGACAGGACCCGAAAACCTTCGTCATTACGGACACCGCCTATGACGGCGACGGTCGCATGATCAATTCGCGCTTCCTCGACGGCATGACTATCGAAGAGGCGAAAGAAGATGTTGCAAAGCGGCTCGAGGCGGAAGTGCGTGGCAACATGCCGGTCGGCGAGCGCCGGGTGAATTTCCGGCTGCGCGACTGGGGCATCTCGCGCCAGCGCTATTGGGGCTGCCCGATCCCGGTGATCCACTGCTCAACATGCGGGGTGGTGCCGGTGCCGGACAAGGACCTGCCGGTGGTGCTGCCGGAAGATGTCAGCTTCGACAAACCGGGCAACGCGCTCGACCATCATCCGACCTGGAAGCATGTCACCTGCCCGCAATGCGGCGGCAAAGCGACCCGCGAGACCGACACCATGGACACGTTTGTCGATTCGTCCTGGTATTTCGCGCGCTTCACCGATCCCTGGAACGAGCGCGCGCCGACCACGCCCGAGGTGGCGAACCGCATGATGCCGGTCGATCAGTATATCGGCGGCGTCGAGCACGCGATCCTGCATCTGCTCTACAGCCGCTTCTTCACCCGCGCCATGAAAGCGACCGGCCATATCGGCATGGACGAGCCGTTCGCCGGCATGTTCACGCAGGGCATGGTGGTCCACGAGACCTACCAGAAGGGTGACGGCAGCTTCGTCACACCGGCCGAAGTCAGGATCGAAACCGGCGGCAACGGCCGTCGCGCCATCCTGATCGTATCAGGCGAAGAGATCAGGATCGGCCCGATCGAGAAGATGTCGAAATCCAAGCGCAACACCGTCGATCCCGACGACATCATCGAAACCTATGGCGCCGATGTGGCGCGCTGGTTCATGCTGTCGGATTCGCCGCCCGACCGTGACGTGATCTGGAGCGACGAGCGGGTGCAGGGCGCTTCGCGTTTCGTGCAGCGGCTGTGGCGGCTGGTCAACGAGTCGGCCGAATTCGCCAAGGCCGCACCGGCGACGCGGCCGGCTTCATTCGGGACCGACGCAATGGCGCTCCGCAAGGCAGCGCATGGCGCGCTGGACAAGGTTTCCAGCGGCATCGAAAAACTGCATTTCAACGTCTGCCTCGCCTATATCCGGGAATTTTCCAATGCCTTGGGCGAGATCCTGGCGCGAGAGGGTCAGCCATCGGCCGACCTCGCCTGGAGCGTGCGCGAAGCGGCGGTCATGCTTGTTCAACTTTTCGCGCCGATGATGCCGCATCTGGCCGAGGAATCCTGGCAGGTGCTGGGACAGGCCGGCCTGGTTTCCGAGGCCAATTGGCCCAAAATCGAACGCGATTTGCTGGTTGAAGACACGGTGACGCTGGTGGTTCAGGTCAACGGCAAGAAACGGGGTGAGGTCACGGTGGCTAGCAGCGCCCAAAATCCGGAAATTGAGGCTGCCGTTCTGTCGCTCGATGCGGTAAAACAGGCCTTGGGCGGCAAACCCGTCCGCAAGGTGATCATTGTTCCCATGAGGATCGTCAATGTCGTTGGCTAGTACCCGCATCGCCGCTCGGCTGTTGGCCGTGGCCGCCCTGGCGGCGCTGACGGCCGGCTGCTTCCAGCCGATGTACGCCGAGCATGCCGACGGCACTCCCGGTTTGCGCGACAAACTGTTGGGGGTGGAACTTCCTCCCACCGACAAGGCCAACGCCTCGCGCGAGGCCCGGGTCGGGCTGGCAATCCGCAACGCGCTCGCATTCAAGCTTTACGGCACCGCCAGCGGCACGACGCCGACCCACAAACTCGTGATCCGCTTCACCACCAGCCGCTCCTCGCTGATTCTCGATCCCGTCACCGAGCTGCCCTCGAGCGAAAATTACGGCATCGACGCGCAATACAATCTGATCGAGGTTGGCACCAACAAATCGGTGATGACCGGCACCACCTTCTCCCGCGTGACCTACGACATGCCGGGCTCGTACCAGCGCTTTGCGCGCTCCCGCGCCTTCCGCGACGCCGAGGATCGCGCCGCCCAGGAAATCGCCGAGAATATCCAGACCCGGCTGGCGGCGTTCTTCACCGCCGGGACTTGAATAATTTGCCGTCATTCCGGGGCGCGCGAAGCGCGAACCCGGAATCTCGACCGACTACCTCTGGATTCCGGATAGCCGCTACGCGGCTTCCGGAATGACGGTTGAAATAAAGGCTTGCCTTGGTCGCGCTTCGCGGAAAAGAGATCGACGCCTTTCTCGCCCGGCCCGATCCGGGCCGTCCGATCATTCTGCTCTATGGTCCGGATGCGGGCCTGGTGCGCGAGCGCGCCGACGCGCTGCTGGCGTCCGCGGTCGACGATCCCGCCGATCCGTTTTCGCTGGTGAAGCTCGACGGCGACGAACTCTCGGCCGAGCCGTCGCGGCTCGTCGACGAAGCCATGACGATCCCGCTTTTCGGCGGCCGCCGCGCGATCCGTGTCCGCGCCGGCTCGCGCAGTTTTGCCAGCGGCGTCGATACGCTGGCCGAATCACCCTTGAAGGATTGCCGCATCGTGATCGAGGCCGGCGAGCTGCGCCCGGAGTTGCCGCTGCGCAAGGCCTGCGAACGCGCCAAAACGGCGGTGGCGATCGGCTGCTATCCCGACGGCGAGCGCGACCTGGCGCGACTGATCGACGACGAATTGGGGGCGTCCGATCTGCGCATGGCGCCCGACGCCCGCGCGACCTTGCTGTCGCTGCTCGGCGGCGACCGCCAGGCTTCCCGCAACGAGCTCAAGAAGCTTGCGCTCTACGCCCACGGCAAGGGTGAGGTCACGCTCGACGACGTGATGGCGGTGGTGGCGGACGCCTCCGAGCTGAAGCTCGATCCGATCGTAGACGGCGCCTTTGCCGGCAAGCCGGAACTGGTCGAGAGCGAATTCGCCAAGGCGATGATCGCAGGCACCTACCCCGGCATGATCATTTCATCGGCCCAGCGTCAGGCGGCGTGGTTGCACAAATCGGCGCTGGCAGTTGCCGAGGGAACGCCGGCGCAAGTCCTGCTCGACAGCGGATTCCCGCGCCTGCATTTTTCGCGAAAGCCGATGGTCGAAACCGCATTGCGCAATTTCTCGCCGGCGCGGCTGGCGTCCATCATCGAGCAGCTCGCGACCGCAGCCCTCGACATGCGCAAGCAGACGAGCCTCGCCGCCGTGATCGCGCAGCGCGCGCTGATGTCGATCGCGGTGAATGCGAAACGGCGGGGGTGATTATTCCCCCTCTCCCGCTCTTCGCGGGGGAGGGCCGGGGTGGGGGTGCTTCAGCAGGACGCGGACATCGAGTTTGCCGAGGCTCCCCCACCCGCGCGCTTTGCGCGCGACCTCCCCCGCAAGCGGGAGAGGTGAAGGGAGCCGCTGGTGATCTATCCCTTCACTTCCAATCTCCGCACGATCTCATCGAGCTGATCGAGATCGCGGTAGCGGATGTGCACGGTGCCGCCGCGATCGCGGTGATCGACGTTGACCGCAAGCCCGAGTGCGTCGCTGACGCGCTTCTCCAGTGCCACCGTGTCGGGATCTTTCGTCTTGCCGCCGCGCGCCTTCTGGGGCTTGCGTTCCGGCACACCCTCGACATGAGCAAGCGCCTCGGCCTGGCGCACATTGAGGCCCTCCTCGACAATGCGCTTGGCGGCGGCCAGCGGATCGGGCACCCCGATCAGGGCGCGAGCGTGGCCGGCCGAGAGTTGGCCCAGCGCGATATAGGCCTGCACTTCGGCCGGCAGCTTGGTCAGCCGCATCATGTTGGCGACATGGCTGCGGCTCTTGCCGACGATTTTTGCAATGTCTTCCTGGCTGCGTTTGAACTCATTCGCCAGCGCGTGATAACCCTGCGCCTCTTCCAGAGGATTGAGGTCTTCGCGCTGCACGTTCTCGATGATCATGATCTCGAGCGCATCGGAATCGCTGACATCGACCGGCACGATCGGCACGTCATGCAGGCCGGCGATCTGCGACGCGCGCCAGCGCCGTTCGCCGGCGATGATTTCGAACCGGTCCTGCACGCCCTTGACCGGACGCACCACGATCGGCTGGATCACGCCGTGCTGCCTGATCGATTCCGCGAGTTCGCCGAGCTCGGCATCGGCGAATTCGCGGCGCGGATTGCGCGGATTGGGTTTTAAAAATTCGATCGGCACCTTGCGCTGCGCGCGCGGCCGATCCAGATGCGCGGCCTCGCCGCCGACATCTCCGATCAGACTTGCAAGACCGCGACCCAATCGCGAACGCGCTTCGTCGGCCATCGCCAGCTCCCTTGGATTCAACTTCGACGCTCCTGTTCGTATCGTAGGGTGGGCAAAGCGAAGCGTGCCCGCCAAACTAATTCCGTGGTGTGATGGTGGGCACGGCGCGAAGAGCGCCTTTGCCCATCCTACTGTTCTTCTCTGCCGTCATTCCGGGGCGCGCGGAGCGCGAACCCGGAATCTCGACGTTATTCTTGCTTCTCCATCTCGAGATTCCGGATCGATTCGCTGAGGCGGATCGTCCGGAATGACATGATGGGGATCAATGCGCGCGCAATTCGCGCTCGCGCTGGATCACTTCGGTTGCGAGCTTGAGATAGGCTTCGCTGCCGACGCATTTGAGATCGTAGACCAGCACCGGCTTGCCGTAGGACGGCGCCTCGGAGATGCGCACGTTGCGCGGGATCATGGTCTTGTAGACCTTGGTGCCCATGAACTGCCGGACGTCGGCGACCACCTGGTTTGCCAAATTGTTGCGGGAGTCGAACATGGTCAGCACGATGCCGTGGATCGACAGATTGGGATTGAGCGTGGTGCGCACCTGCTCCACCGTCTGCAGCAGTTGCGACAGGCCTTCGAGCGCGAAGAACTCGCATTGCAGCGGCACCAGGATCGCGTCGGAAGCGGCCATCGCATTGACCGTCAGCAGATTGAGCGACGGCGGACAATCGATCAGCACATAGGTGTAGTCGGTATCAGGCGTGGCATTGGTGTTGAGCGCCGCGATCGCGTCGCGCAGCCGGAACGCGCGACCGGGCGTCGCGCCCAGTTCGAGCTCGAGGCCCGACAGGTCCATGGTCGACGGCGCGATGTGCAGCCGCGGCACCGCGGTCGGCACCACCGATTCGCGCAAGGTCGCTTCGCCGATCAGGACGTCATAGGTCGAGCAGTTGCGGTTGCGCCGATCGATGCCGAGTCCGGTGGAGGCGTTGCCCTGCGGATCGAGATCGACGATCAATACGCGCTCGCCGATCGCCGCCAGCGCCGTGCCGAGATTGATCGCAGTGGTCGTCTTGCCGACGCCGCCTTTCTGGTTGGCGAGCGCCAGGATGCGCAGCGCGCTTTCCGAATGTGGGGCCTTATCCTCTTGATCTACTTGATCAATTTCGGTCATGCGCGGCCACCATGGAGACTTGCGGACGGGTTGCGGCGCTCGACATGGTCGAGCTCGACGATCCAGCCCTGTCCGCCGGTGCGGCTGGAATGCAAATGGGGCGTTATCTTCCAATATTTAGTGGCTTCGGTCAATTCAGCCTCTACATCTTGGCCCTTAAGGAAAAAAGCCTTTGCGCCTCGTCTCACCAGCGGTTCCGCGAAGCCGATGAGCTGGTGTAGCGAAGCCACGGCGCGGGCAGTGACGCAATCGACCGGCTCCGTGATTCTTTCCACAATATCCTCGATGCCGGCCAGATGCACGGTACCAACCGCGCCCGTCACGCGCAGAGCCTCGCGCAGGAAGGCAGCCTTCTTGGCGTTGCGTTCGACCAGATGGACCATCGCCCCCGGTGTTTCCGTCAACGCGCAGGCAAGGACGATGCCCGGAAAACCCCCGCCGCTGCCCAAATCGATCCAAACCTTGGCCGATGGCGCAAGCTCCAGAAGCTGCAGCGAATCGGCGATATGCCGGGTCCAGAGCTGCGGGAGGGTGGAGGGCGCCACCAGATTGGTCTTGGCCTGCCACTTCAGGAGCAGTTCAACATAGCGATCGAGCCGCGCTTCTGTTTCACGTGAAACAGGCGTCAGCGCCAGCGCCGCGGCCTTCTCGGTGGCGCTGAGGGACGTTGCGGCTTGTTTGGCTTGGTCGACCATTCCGGTTCTCGCTGTCTCAGTCGTCGTCCCCGCGTAACGGCTTCGCCGTTATCGCTGGAGGTGCGAGCCTCTTCGGCGAGCCTCGAAGGACGGCGACGGGCCCCGCTGCCCATCCTTCGAGGCGCGCAAGGGCGCGCACCTCAGGACGACGTAGAATGTGCGGCAACACCTGCTGTTTCACGTGAAACAGCTTTACACGGATGCAACCGTCGTTTTCCGTCGTGCTTCCCGCCGAAGATGAGCCGCCAGAATGCCCAATCTGCTTTGCCATCTTGCCCATTTATACGGTGGTAGTCGTCGTCCTGAGGTGCGAGCCTCTTCGGCGAGCCTCGAAGGACGGCGACGGGCCCCGCTGCCCATCCTTCGAGACGCGCAAGGGCGCGCACCTCAGGACGACGTAGAATGTGGGGCAACACCTAATGTTTCACGTGAAACAGCTTTACGCGGATGCAACCGTCGTTTTCCGTCGTGCTTCGCGCCGGAGATAAGCGGCCAGAATACCCAACGCGGCCGGTGTCATGCCATCGAGCCGGCCAGCCTGCCCGACCGTGCGCGGTCGCGCGGTCTCCAGCTTCGAACGAGCCTCGTTGGAGAGTCCCGGCACCGCGCGATAATCGATTTCGGCGAGTATCAGCCCCTCGTCGCGGCGAAACGCCTCGACATCGGCGACCTGGCGCTTGAGATAGACATCGTATTTGGCATCGATTTCCAGATGGACCGCGATCCCTGGGTCAATGGCCGACAACTCCGGCCAGATGCCGCGGACCTCGGTCCAGCCGATCTCCGGATAGGCCAGTAGTTCAAAGGCCGAGCGGCGCTGGCCGTCCTTGTTGAGCAAGAGACCATGCTTGGCGGCTTCGTTCGGCGTCAGGGTCAGGGATTGCGCCGAGGCCTTGGCGCGATTGAGCGCGGCCATCTTGGCGCCATGGCGCAGCCGGCGCGCCTCCCCCACGCATCCTAGCGCGATACCCTTGTTCGTCAGCCGCTGATCGGCGTTGTCGGCCCGCAAGGTCAGCCGGTATTCCGCGCGCGAGGTGAACATCCGATAGGGTTCGGTGATGCCCCTCGTGACAAGGTCGTCGATCATCACCCCGAGATAGCCGTCGGCGCGGTCGAACACGACCAGCTCCGACCCACCGGCAACCAACGCGGCGTTGAGGCCCGCAACAAGCCCCTGCGCGGCCGCCTCTTCATAGCCGGTGGTGCCGTTGATCTGCCCGGCCAACAAGAGCCCGCGCAACCGCTTGGTCTGGAGGGTCGGATCGAGTTCGCGCGGGTCGACGTGATCATATTCGATGGCGTAGCCGGGGCGGACCATGCGCACGCGCTCCAGTCCCGGGATCGTCGCCAGGATCGCCAGCTGCACCTCTTCCGGCAGCGAGGTCGAGATGCCGTTGGGATAGACGGTGGGGTCGTCGAGACCTTCCGGCTCCAGGAAGATCTGATGGCCGTCGCGATCGCCGAAGCGGACGATCTTGTCCTCGATCGAGGGGCAATAGCGTGGCCCGGTGCTCTTGATCTGCCCGGAATACATCGGCGAGCGATGCACATTGGCCCGGATCACCTCGTGGGTCGCCGCTGTGGTGCGCGTAATGCCGCACTGGATCTGCGGCGTGGTGATGCGGTCGGTCATCACCGAAAATGGCTCCGGCGGATCGTCGCCGGGCTGCATCTCCACCGCCGCCCAGTCGATGGTCGTGCCATCGAGCCGCGGCGGGGTTCCCGTCTTCAATCGCCCCAGCGTAAAGCCGGCCCGCTCGAACGAGCCGGAAAGCCCCATCGCTGGCGCCTCGCCGACCCGGCCCGCCGGCCAGTTCTTCTCGCCGAGATGGATCAGCCCACGCAGGAAAGTGCCGGTGGTGATGACGACCGCGCCGGCCGTCAGCTCGCACCCGTCGGCCAGTCGAATGCCGGTGACGCGGCCGTCCGAGACGATCAACTCGTCCGCCTCGCCTTCAACCACGCTCAGATTGACGGTCTCGCGGATGGCGGCCTGCATCGCCGCCGCATAGAGCTTGCGGTCAGCCTGGGCCCGCGGTCCCCGAACGGCCGGACCCTTGCGCCGGTTGAGCATCCGAAACTGGATGCCGCCGGCATCGGCGACCCGGCCCATCAGGCCGTCGAGCGCGTCGACCTCGCGGACCAGATGCCCCTTGCCGAGGCCGCCTATTGCAGGATTGCAGGACATGGCGCCGACGGTCGCAAAGCGGTGGGTGACCAGCGCCGTCCGCGCACCCATCCGGGCCGCAGCGCTTGCGGCCTCGCAGCCGGCGTGGCCGCCGCCGATGACGATAACGTCGAATGATTCCGGGCGAATGGACATGCGCGGTCTTCTATCGCGGAGCGGGAAAACCCGGAAGCTTTACTTTGCATGGGGTTGTTTTGCGGATTTTCGTCTGGGGGCGGTTTCACGTGAAACAATCTGGAACCGTTTCACGTGAAACAATGGGTTCCCAGGGACCCCATAGTTCACTTTCCAATGCAGAAATCGCGAAAGATCACGTCGAGGATGTCCTCGACATCGACGCGGCCGAGCAGGCGGCCCAAGGAGTACGCCGCCGCCCGCAGATCCTCTGCGGCAAGTTCCTCACCCTCCGCAATTGCTGCGATGCTGCGCCGCAGCGAAATCGCGGTCTGCTGCAGCAATTTGCGCTGGCGCTCGCGGGCGATCAGTCCGCCTTCGCCGGAACCGAAATAACCCCGGGCAAACGCGATCAGCGCGGCGACCAGCTCTCCGACTCCGTCGCCGCGGCTCGCCGATATCCCGAAATTCGTGGCGCCCTGCCCTCGCGCCAAAACGCTGGTCCCCGCGTCGAGATCGATCTTGTTGCGCACCGTCCAGACCGGTACCGCGCCCTCGTTCGGAATTTTTTCGACCGGCGCATCGACCAGCCAAAGCACCAGGTCCGCTTCCGCCGCGCGCGCCCTCGCCCGGCGCACGCCTTCCTGTTCGACCGGATCCTCGGTCTCGCGAATGCCGGCGGTGTCGATCACCGTCACCGGATAGCCGTCGAGATCGAGCTGCACCTCGATGACGTCACGCGTGGTGCCGGCATGCGGCGAGACGATCGCGACTTCGCGCCGCGCCAGCGCATTCATCAGCGTTGACTTGCCGACGTTCGGCGGACCCGCGATGGCGACCACCAGCCCCTCGCGCAGACGTTCGCTTCGACCCTGTGCCGCAAGCACTTTTTCAATTTCGTCGAGCAGTGTCTTGATCTTTGCCATCGCGGGCGCGATCAATTGCGCCGGCACATCCCCTTCATCGGAGAAATCGATGCCCGCTTCGATCAATGCGCTGGCTTCGATGATCTGCGCCCGCCAGTCGCGCGCGCGGTCGCCGAGCAGGCCCTTCAACTGGCGCAGCGCCTGGCGGCGCTGGCGGTCGGTGTCGGCATGGATCAGATCGTCGAGGCCCTCGGCCTCGGTGAGATCCAGCTTTCCATTTTCGAACGCGCGGCGGGTGAACTCGCCCGGCTCGGCCGCCCGCACACCTTCGAATGCCGAGAGCGCCGCGAACATAGCTGCCAGCACCGCGCGGCTGCCATGGACGTGAAATTCGGCCACGTCCTCGCCGGTCGCGCTCGCCGGTCCGGGAAACCACAGCACCACCGCATCGTCGATCGGCTGCCGGGCGGCGTCGCGCAACAAGGCCCGCGTCGCGAGCCGCGGCGCCGGCATCTTGCCCACGAGCGCGGCTAGCGCGGTACCCGCCAGCGGTCCGGAAACCCGCACAATCGCAATCGCGCTTGGCGGCCGGCCCGACGACAGGGCGAAGATCGTGTTCTCACCCGGATGCATCGCCTATTTTGGTCCCGAACCCCCTGAGAAGGCAACGTAATTTCGCGTTCTGAAGAGTGCGGCGATTCCGACCCAGGCCGTCGGCGCCCGCCAAATGCTGCGGATTTGCTGCAGCATTTGCTGCAACATGATCTTCTGGCCGGCTACGAAAAAGGGCGCCCCTTCCGAGACGCCCCCAATTCAAACGCGCTGGATTAGCTCAGGTATTCATCGATTCGAAGAATTCCGAGTTGTTCTTGGTGTTGCGCAGCTTGTCGAGCAGGAAGTCGATCGCATCCATGGTGCCCATCGGATTGAGGATCCGGCGCAGCACGTACATCTTCTTCAGCAGTTGCGGATCGGTGATCAGCTCCTCCTTGCGCGTTCCCGAGCGCGAAATGTCGATCGCCGGGAAGGTGCGCTTGTCCGAAACCTTGCGGTCGAGAATCAGCTCCGAATTGCCGGTGCCTTTGAATTCTTCGAAGATCACTTCGTCCATGCGGCTGCCGGTATCGACCAGCGCGGTCGCGATGATGGTGAGCGAGCCGCCCTCCTCGATGTTGCGCGCGGCGCCGAAGAATTGTTTTGGCCGCTGCAACGCATTGGCGTCGACGCCGCCGGTCAACACCTTGCCGGAGGACGGCACTACCGTGTTGTAGGCGCGGCCCAATCGGGTGATCGAAGTCCAGCAGGATCACGACGTCGCGGCCGTGCTCGACCAGTCGCTTTGCCTTTTCGATCACCATCTCGGCGACCTGGACATGGCGCACCGCGGGTTCGTCGAAGGTCGAGGAGACAACCTCGCCCTTCACCGAACGTTGCATGTCGGTGACTTCTTCGGGACGCTCATCGATCAACAAAACGATCAGATAGCATTCGGGATGATTGGCGGTGATCGAATGCGCGATGTTCTGCATCAGCACCGTCTTGCCGGTGCGCGGCGGCGCCACGATCAGCGCGCGCTGGCCCTTGCCGATCGGAGCGACGATGTCGATAACCCTTGCAGAAAGGTCCTTTCTGGTGGGATCCTCGAGTTCGAGCCGGAAGCGCTGGTCGGGGAATAGCGGCGTCAGATTGTCGAAATTGACCTTGTGCTTCGACTTCTCCGGGTCCTCGAAATTCAGCGTGTTGACCTTCAGCAGCGCAAAATACCGTTCGCCCTCCTTGGGGCTGCGGATGTGGCCTTCGATGGTGTCGCCGGTACGAAGCCCGAAGCGGCGGATCTGCGAGGGCGAGACGTAGATGTCATCCGGTCCCGGCAGATAATTGGCGTCCGGCGAACGCAAAAATCCAAAACCGTCGGAGAGAACCTCGACGACGCCCTCGCCGATGATATCGATTTCCTGGATCGCCAGTTGCTTGAGGATGGCGAACATCAGCTCCTGCTTGCGCATGGTGCTGGCGTTTTCGACCCCTTTCTCTTCGGCGAATGCAACCAGTTCGGCCGGCGTTTGAGATTTGAGGTCTTGAAGTTTCATTTCCCGCATTGGGATGGTCCTGTGGAGTAATTTTAAGAGAGGGATTGCAGGGTGGCTGGTGAAAATGCGGACGCCAGATAGGAAGGTCCGCAGGTCTGAGCAAGGAAAGCGCCGGTGAGGCTTCAAACCTGATGCGGCGGCCGGTTCAACCTAGGGAAACCGGGACGCAACCACATCCGCCTGCGTGGGGTGGGATAACCCAATATAGAAAATCGTCCGGCTTTCCGCAAGCCGGGAGCGCGCCTGAGCTCTTGGCGGCGCTGCCCATCAAAACGGCTTCACCACCACCAGGATCACGATGAAAATCATCAGAACCGTAGGCACCTCATTGATAACACGATAGAATTTTTGGCTTCTGTGATTTCGGTCGCTGGCGAAATCCTTGACGCAGCGAGAAAAAAATCCGTGGACACCGGAGAGCAATATCACCAGCAGCAGCTTGGCGTGAAACCAGCCCGCCGACAGGAAATGACCGGCCCAGGCGAGGTAGAGTCCGGCGAGCCAGGTCACGATCATCGCCGGATTGATGATCGCCTTCAGCAACCGCCGTTCCATCACCTTGAACGTTTCGGACTGATTCGACCCGGCCTCGGCCTCGCAATGATAGACGAACAGCCGCGGCAAATAGAGCATGCCGGCCATCCAGGAGATGACCGCGATCACATGCAGCGCCTTGATCCATTCGTACATCGAAAAGGCTTTCACTCGGTCAAGGACGCTGGAACATTCCAGCCGATCCACACGTTGCAACGGACTCGGTTCTCGCTGGGAACAGAGACATATCCGCAACCAGCACTTTTCTAAAACAATAATTTTAAAATCTTAGGTTTGAGTTTGAGTAGCGGTGGATTGGGCCCACGCAAGAATGTGCGGAGGCTGCCCCGCCTTGTTCACATCCATCAACATCTTTTGCCACGTGTCGGGCAGTCCGAATAAGCTGACTGGCTTCAGGCGGTTGCGCTGCCCGGTCGTCAGCTTATCCAGAGACAACTCCACATAACCTCACTATCATCGGTTCAAGCTAGTGGAGTTATCCTCGTTGGAGGGCCTGTGAAGAAAAAGCCGGGTTATCCCGGGTCGGTCGGCCCAGGCCCGATTCAGTGAGGTAAGCTCCACAAGGATTCACAGGTTACACAGGGGTTCAGGTGCCCACCACCGGCAGCTATTTTCATCTTCACCTGGTCTCTGATTCGACCGGCGAAACCCTGATCACGGTGGCGCGCGCGGTGGCTGCGCAATACGCCAACGTCACTGCGGTCGAGCACGTCTATCCGTTGGTGCGGAGTCAGAAGCAGCTCGACCGCGTGCTTGATGAGATCGAGGAAGCGCCGGGGATCGTGCTGTTCACGCTGCTGGAGAAGGATCTGGTGGCCCGGCTGGAAGCCAAGTGCCAGCAGATCAATGTACCGAGCCTCTCGATCATCGGCCCGGTGATGCAATTGTTCCAGGCCTATCTCGGTGCTGCCACCACCGGCCGCGTCGGCGCACAGCACACCTTGAATGCGGAATATTTCAAGCGCATCGATGCGCTGAACTACACCATGATCCATGATGATGGCCAGCATGTCGAGGGACTGGAAGAGGCCGATGTGGTGCTGGTGGGCGTCTCCCGCACCTCGAAGACGCCGACCTCGATTTATCTGGCCAACCGCGGCATCCGCACCGCGAACGTTCCGTTGGTGCCGGGCATTGCACTGCCGCTGCAATTGGAGGCGCTGAAGAAGCCGCTGGTGGTCAGCCTGCACGCGACGCCGGAGCGCTTGATCCAGGTCCGGCAGAACCGGCTTTTGAGCATGGGCGCCGATCGAGGCAATGACGAATATATCGATCGCCAGGCGGTCACGGATGAAGTCGCATACGCGCGACGCCTGAGCGCCAAGTTCAACTGGGCGCAACTCGACGTGACGCGGCGCTCGATCGAGGAGACCGCGGCGGCCGTGCTGAAGCTTTACACCGACCGGCAACGGCAGCGGCTTTCGGAATGATACGGCGTTCAACATGAGTTTTTGGCGCGGCAAACTGCCGTTGATCCTGGCATCGCAAAGCCGCGCGCGGCAGATGCTGCTCGCCAATGCCGGCATCGCTTTCGAAGCCACGCCGGCCGAGATCGACGAGCGCGCCGTGCAGCAGGCCTCGCGGCTGTCGGCGCCGGGCGAGATCGCGGCTCTGCTGGCGCGCGAGAAGGCCCTCGCGGTATCGGCGCGGCATCCCGGCCGGCTGGTCGCCGGCGCGGATCAGACACTGGCGCTGGGGTTCACGCTGTTCTCCAAACCGGCCGACCGTGCGCAGGCGAAACAACAGCTCGGCGCGCTCGCCGGTCGCACCCACGAACTCCATTCAGCCGTCGCTGTGGTGCGGGACGACCGGATATTGTTCGAAACTGTCGCCGTCGCGCGGATGACAATGCGGTCGCTGGGCGAAGTCGAGATTAACGCTTATCTCCGCGCGGCCGGCGAAGCGGTCACCTCGAGCGTCGGCGCCTACCAGCTGGAAGGCCTCGGTATCCATCTGTTCGAGCGGATCGATGGCGACCATTTTACCATTCTTGGCCTTCCGCTATTACAATTGCTCGCGTACCTCCGCAGCGAGCAATTGCTCGCGGTATGAAAGAACTTCCGGCTACGCGGCAACATGGCGAAACCTGAATGATAGTTCTGGGGCTGACCGGCTCGATCGGGATGGGGAAATCCACCACCGCAAAGCTGTTCGGGGAAGCCGGTGTCCCGGTCTATGACGCGGACGCAACCGTTCACCTTCTCTATGAAGGCGAGGCGGCGCCTGCGATCGAAGCGGCGTTTCCCGGCACGACTGTCGATGGCAAGGTCGATCGCACCAGGCTTTCCGCGTGCGTGGTGCATGATCCGGCCGCGATCAGGCGGCTCGAGCAAATCGTCCATCCGATGCTCGGCGCCTCGCGCCAGAAATTCCTGCAGGATGCGGAGCAATCCGGCGCCCCGGTCGCGGTGGTCGACGTGCCGCTATTATACGAGACCGGTGGCGAGAAGCGGGTCGACGCGGTCGTGGTGGTGACGACTTCGCCGGAGATCCAGCGCGAGCGAATCCTCACCCGCGACAATATGACCGCGGAAAAGCTCGAAGCCATTTTGGCGCGGCAAATGCCAGACGCTGAAAAGCGCAAGCGCGCCGATTTCGTGGTGGATACTTCGCATGGCGTGGATCCGGTGCGCGCCCGAATCCGGGACATTCTGGCGGAAGCCGCTAAGATGCCGCAGCGGCGATCCTGATTCGTCATCTCCAGCGGCTGTCATTGATGCGCGAAATCGTTCTCGATACCGAAACCACGGGCCTTGATCCCCTGCGCGGCGACCGGCTGGTCGAAATCGGCTGCGTCGAGATGTTCAATCGCATGCCCACCGGGCAGACCTTTCACCGCCATCTCAATCCCGAGCGCGCCATGCCGGCGGAAGCCTTCGCCGTGCATGGTCTTTCCACCGAATTCCTCGCCGACAAGCCGTTTTTTGCCGAGGTGGTCGAGGATTTCCTGGAATTCATCGCGGATGCGCCGCTGGTGATCCACAACGCCTCCTTCGACATCAGTTTCATCAATGCCGAGCTCGATCGCATCAAACGCCCGCCGATCGCGCGCGAACGGCTGGTCGACACGCTGCTGCTGGCGCGCCGCAAGCATCCCGGCGTGTCGAACCGTCTCGACGATCTCTGCTCGCGCTATGCGATCGACAATTCCCGCCGCACCAAGCATGGCGCGTTGCTGGACGCGGAACTGCTGGCCGAGGTCTATATCGATCTGATCGGCGCCCGGCAGTCGCAACTGATCCTGGCGGCCGAGACCACCGATTCGCGTGGCGCAGCCTACGGCGAAATGCCGCGGCGGCAGCGCGAGGTGCCGCTGGTGCCGCGATTGACCGAGGAAGACCGCCTGGCGCATCGGGCCTTTGTCGCCACCCTCGGCGACAAGCCGATCTGGAACGATTTCCTGCCGGTCGCCGTATGAACCCCGGAGAGGGCCGCGTTTAGCTTGGCCTGGGTTGCGCGGCCTGCGCGGCGGCCTGCCGCTCCATGTTCTGGCGGTAGAGGCCGACGAAATCGACCGGATCCAGCATCAGCGGCGGGAACCCGCCATCGCGCACCGAGGTTGCGATGATCTCGCGCGCGAACGGGAACAACAGCCGCGGACATTCGATCATGATCAGCGGATGCAGGTTTTCCTTCGGCACGTTCACGATCCGGAACACGCCGGCATAGGCGAGGTCGAAGCTGAACATCACCTTGCCGCCATTTTCCGCCTTGCCCTCGACCGAAAGCGTCACTTCATATTCGTTTTCGGCGATATTGTTGGCGGTGACGTTGATCTGGATATTGATCGCCGGCTGCTGCGGTTGCGGAGCCAGCGAGGCGGGCGCGTTCGGGTTCTCGAACGACAGGTCCTTGGTATATTGCGCCAGCACGTTCAGTTGCGGAGGAGGGGCCGTTTCGGGAGGCGCGCCGTTGCCGTTGGTCATGGGTGTCTCTCCTGGAGCGGTTTTGGCCGAGCGGTGACGGCCTGTTTTGTCCGAATACGCGCGCGAGTTGCCAAAATACCTGTCGGGGCGAGTGGCTAACATAGCCCCGCCTCACTCCACAAGGACGACAAGCACGCGTTGCCCGCCCCGCCGGCACCCGCGAGATCGGCGGATGCCTCGAATACCCGTGATTGCTGTCGGACTTCCACCCTAAATGACTGAATATGTACGATTTCTGGGCAGCGCGGGGGGTTTCCCCCAGACCTGAAAACGCGCTAGAATTAGCCATTCGGCAAACCGGCGAAAGCTCGGGCATGGCCTATTTCCACCGGCATGGCTTTCCATGTCAAAAAGCGCCATTGGCTAGGCCAAGTTTCGTGCCTACATGCTGCAGACCCATCCATGATGTAAACTCTGCCGTTTCCTGAGGGAGACGCTCTACCGCCGGACCCGTTGCCGGCGTGACAATCAGAAAGCAAAAGCGACGTGCTGGATATTTACACCATCATCTTCCTGGCGCTGGCGGTCTTCATTTTCCTGCGTCTGCGCAGCGTCCTCGGACAGCGCACCGGAAACGAGCGGCCGCCCTACGATCGCGCGGCGCGCAACGTGGTGCAGGGCGCCCAGGACAACAACGTGGTTCCGATACCGGGCGCGGTCATCGATCAGGCGCCGCTGGCGCCGACGGCCGACGTCGCACCGCCGACCGACCGCTGGAAGGGCCTCGCCGAAGCAGGCACGCCGCTGGCTCAGGGGCTGGATACGATCGCGGCGCAGGATTCCTCGTTCGATCCGCGCCACTTCCTGTCCGGCGCGCGCAGCGCTTACGAGATGATCGTGCTGGCCTTCGCCAACGGCGATCGCCGGGCGCTGAAGGATCTGTTGTCGCCTGAGGTCTTCGAGAGCTTCGATAGCGTGATCAGGGATCGCGAGAAGCACGAGCAGAAGACGGAAACGCGCTTCGTGTCGATCGACAAGGCCGAACTCGTGGGGGCTGAAACACGGGATCGCTCGGCGCAACTGACGGTCCGTTTCGTGTCGCAGATGATCTCGGTCACCCGCGACAAGGCCGGCACCATCGTCGACGGCAATCCGGATAAGGTCGCAGATATCACCGATGTTTGGACATTCGCCCGCGACACGGGTTCGCGCGACCCGAACTGGAAGCTGGTTGGCACTGGCAGCGCTCACTGACGCGGTTCGCCTGCGGCGTTACGCCGCCGCGTTTTGTGTGATCGCCGTCGCGATGGCGACGGTTCCGTTTGCCGCGTTTGCCGCGCGTCACGCTCGGCATTTCCACGCCGTACCGACGCCGCGTGTCGAGGCGCGGCATCTGCCGTACCCCCGTCTCGAATGGCCGCTGCAGATCAGCGGCAGCCAGTATGCGACGGTCGCATGGTCCGATATCGCCGGCTGGAGCGCGGACGACCACCTGCAAGCATTCAAGGCCTTTCGCGTTAGCTGCAAGCCGATCGCCGCGCAGCAAGGGTCGTCCACTGATCCCAAGGCGCTGGGCGACTCGCTGCGCGATCCCTGCCGCGCCGCGAGGGCCGCCGACATCGCGGACGGCGCGGGGGCCAAGGCATTTTTCGAGGAAAATTTTCTGCCCTTGCGAATCTCGCGGCTCGGCGAAGATGATGGCTTCGTCACCGGCTATTACGAGCCCGTCATCGACGGTTCGCGGACCCAGACCGACGTCTACACCGTGCCGGTCTATCGCCGCCCGTCGAACCTGTTCGTCCGCGGGTTCAGGCAGGACGCACCCAGCCTGCCGAACAAGGGCCAGGTGTTCCGCAAGATCGGCCGCCGCAAGCTCGTGCCCTATTACGACCGCGCCGAGATCGAGGACGGCGCCATCGCCGGCCGGGGGCTCGAGATCTGCTGGCTCAAGAACCAGACCGATCTGCTGTTCGCGCAAATCCAGGGCTCGGCGCGAGTCCACCTCGAGGACGGTTCCACCATTCGCATCAATTATGATGCGCATAATGGCTATCCCTATACGGCGGTCGGCCGCATCCTGATCGACCGCGGCATCATCCCAAAAGAGCAGATGTCGATGCAGAAGATCAGGGAGTGGATGGAACAAAACCCCGAGGGCGCCAAGGAATTGCGGCGGCAGAACCGCTCCTATGTGTTCTTCCGCGAGGTGCCATTGTCCGACAAGGATGAGGCGGTGGGCGCACAGGGCGTGCCGCTGACGCCGGGCCGCTCGATTGCGGTCGATCGGGCGCTGCATGTCTACGGCACGCCGTTCTTCATCGAAGGCGAGCTGCCGATCGAGTCGGAGCAGTCGAAGACGCCGTTCCACCGGTTGATGATCGCGCAGGATACGGGATCGGCGATCGTGGGACCGGCGCGGGCCGATCTGTATTTCGGCGCCGGCGCCGATGCCGGGAAGGTATCCGGCCGGCTGCGGCACAACATGCATTTCGTCATCCTGGTGCCGAAGAGCCTCGATCCGGCGGCGCGGGGCCGCAAGATGCCGGTACCGGACCCGCGGCCATCGGAGAAGATCGCGAAGCTGTTCCCGCAAACTGATACTCTGAAGGATCAGCCGAAGGACGCGGCAAAGCCTCCGGCGCCAACGCAGCCGGCAACAACGGTGGCGCAGGCTGTGCCGCTACCGGAGCCTCGGCCCAACATCCTGCCGAGCCGCGAGACGCTCCGCGCTCGCCGTTATCATCGTTATCGCCACAGCCGATGAAACGCGCCTCCGCGACAATCCCCGAATTGCCGGCTTCCCCGCGCCGCAGGCGCGCGCTGACTGAAGAAGAGCGCGCGCTTTGGGAGAGCGTCGCCAAACAAATAAAGCCGCTGCGCAAAAAGCCGCGTGCCGCGAAAGCCGAGGCCGCTTCACTGGTGCCGGAAATGTCGGCTGCTCCGAAACCGGCGGCATCGTCAAGACCCCCAGCATCGACCGGGGTGCCGCGCGGGCAAAAGCCCGAGCCGCCGCCGCTGGCGCCGATCGGGCGCCGCGAGCGGTCGCATCTGTCGCGGGGCCGAAAAGAGATCGAAGCGCGGATTGATCTGCACGGCATGACGCAGACCCGCGCCCATCGCGCGCTCGCAGGATTCCTGGAGCGCGCCCACGGCGATGGCCTGACGTTTGTGTTGGTCATCACCGGCAAGGGCAAAATGGGATCCGAATCCGAGCGCGGCGTACTGCGCCGCCAGGTGCCGCAATGGCTGGGCCTGCCGGAATTCCGCGCGCTGGTGGTCGGATTTGAGGAAGCCCATATCGGCCATGGTGGCGAGGGCGCGCTCTACGTGCGGATCAGGCGGGCGAAGATTTGACGGCCTAGAATGGCCTGACGATCCCGACGCGCGGGATCAGCGTCACGATCCAGCCAAGAGCGGTCGTCTTTCGATCATCGCCCGGGATCGGCGGCACGCTGCGCGCGGCGGGCAGCGTCTTGACCGCATGCATGATCAGGAACATGCAGACCGCCCAGTTTGAAATCCATCGCGAATAATCGAACACGATCGCAAACATGACCAGATAGCCCGCGCTGACCATGGCGATGGCGGCGATGACGATGCGTCGGTGCAATTCGTTTGAAAGTGCCCGGATCAGACTGACAAAATATTTCCAGAGCGGGGTGTGCAGCCAGATCAGCAGCGCGAATACCGGAATCCCCAAAATGTTGGAAGGCATGCGCGCCCAGGTATCGGCGATTTCCTTGGCAAGCGGCTGATACCAGATGTAGGCGAAACTCAGGAGATTGGTGCGGCTGGGATCGGCCATCCGGCCCTGCAGATAGTCGACGAACTCCGTCTCGGGCACCGCCATCGTTCCCAGGAATTGCGCGGCGAGAAACAGCAAGCCGACGCACAGCGCCGCGGCGGCGCCGACAATCACATTCTGCCGCTCAAAACCCCGCACCAAGTAATGGCGCAGCACCACGATGACGGCGATGGTCGGCACATACATCAAGAGATGAATATGGTGAATCAGGATCAGGCTCATCGACAAAAGCGCGGCAAGCAGAACAAACGCAATCGACCGCGCCGGTATCAGCAGCAGGCAGAGCGCGAACGCACAGCCGTAAATGTCGAAATGACCGAGTGTGTGCATGAAATTCTTCAGGAAAAAGGGCGAGCCGGCCATGAATACGAACAGCGGCAGGTGCGCATCGTCGAAGCCGAAGGTGCGCCGGAACAATTTTATGAACAGCCCAAGCGTGACGAGCCAGACGACGCCGGCAAGCGCGAACACCAGCCACACCGGAATTTTTGGAAAAAACAGCCCCACCAGCGCGCCGATCAGCGCGCGCTTGGTGAAGCCGAAATGATAGTCGACCAGAAGATGGATGTAGGGGACGTAGGGCGGCAGCGTGATCTTGTAGAGAAACACCCCCGTCAATACCGCGAGATTGACGACGAGCATCAAGCGCCAAGGGTCTTGCCACGCCCGCAAATTCATTCGGCACTCCGAACAGCCGTTCAAAATTCGCTCGAACTATCACACGGCCAGGACGCGGCACGCAACGCGTCGGTCGTCCTCCCCATGATCTCGCAGCAAAGGCGGTGCGCTCCCTTTCCCTTGGGAGGGCTCGGGTGAGGGGTTGCGGTCCCTCGTTCGACTTAAACCCCTCACCCGGCGCTGCGCGCCGACCTCTCCCAACGGGAGAGGTGAAGGGCGACGCCTCTCGCGGTTTAACGGAAGCCAAGTTAGAGGATAAACCGGCTCAGATCGGCGTTCTTGGCGAGATCGCCGACGTGCTTCTGCACGTAGTCGGCGTCGATCTGGATGGTCTCGCCATGGCGGTCGGGGGCGGCAAAGGAAATCTCGTCCAGCACCCGCTCCATCACGGTCTGCAGCCGCCGGGCGCCGATATTTTCCACCGAGGAGTTGACGGCGACCGCGACGTCGGCGAGCGCATCGATGGCGCTGTCGGTAATGTCCAGCGTCACGCCCTCGGTCTGCATCAGCGCGACATATTGCTTGATCAGCGAGGCCTCCGGCTCGGTCAGGATGCGACGCATGTCGTCGCGCGTCAGCGCCGAAAGCTCGACGCGGATGGGAAGGCGGCCCTGCAATTCCGGCAACAGGTCGGAAGGTTTTGCAATATGAAAGGCGCCCGAGGCGATGAACAGGATGTGGTCGGTTTTCACCGCGCCGTGCTTGGTCGAGACGGTGGTGCCCTCGATCAGCGGCAGCAGGTCGCGCTGCACGCCCTCGCGCGAGACGTCGCCGCCGACCCGGCCGTCGCGCACGCAGATCTTGTCGATCTCGTCCAGGAACACGATGCCGTTGTTCTCGACCGCATTGATCGCTTCCTGCACCAGCTGGTCGTTGTCCAGCAGCTTGTCGGATTCCTCGTTGACGAGGAGCTCGTGCGAACCCTCGACCGTCAGGCGCCGGGTTTTGGTGCGCCCGCCCATCTTCCCAAAAATATCGCCGATCGAGATCGCGCCCATTTGCGCCCCGGGCATGCCGGGGATCTCGAACATCGGCATGCCGCCGGAAGATTGCGTCTCGACCTCGATTTCCTTGTCGTTGAGTTCACCGGCGCGCAGTTTCCGGCGAAACGAATTGCGCGTCGCGGCGCTGGAGTTGGCGCCGACCAGCGCGTCGAGCACGCGCTCCTCCGCGGCAAGCTGGGCGCGCGCCTGCACGTCCTTGCGCTTGCGTTCCCGCACCTGCGCGATCGCGATTTCGACGAGATCGCGGATGATCTGCTCGACGTCGCGGCCGACATAGCCGACCTCGGTGAATTTGGTGGCCTCGACCTTGATGAAGGGCGCGCCGGCGAGCTTTGCCAGCCGCCGCGCAATCTCGGTCTTGCCGACACCGGTCGGCCCGATCATCAGGATATTCTTCGGCAGCACTTCCTCGCGCAGGGAACCGGTGAGCTGCAGCCGCCGCCAGCGGTTGCGCAGCGCGATGGAAACCGCGCGTTTGGCGTCGGTCTGGCCGACGATGAAGCGGTCGAGTTCGGAAACGATTTCACGGGGGGAGAAGTCGGTCATGGGTCCTACGTAAGTTCAAAATGTCGAGAGGACAAGCGGGCTAGATGATCGGCGGCCCGGCCTGCCATTGCCGTATCGCCTCGAAAGGATGGAGCAGCATGATGACGTTGAGCGTCAGATTGTCGCGAATGTGAAGCCCAACCAGCACCTCGAATGCAATAGCGAGCGCGATCGTCAACGCCACCGGAAGTTTGCGCGCCAGCAGAAAACCCACCACCATCGAGAGCGTATCGGAGAGGGAATTGACGATGCTGTCGCCGTAATAATCCAGCGACATCGTGGCGGTGCGATAGCGCTCGATGATCCAGTTGGAATTTTCCATGATCTCCCAGCCGCCTTCGGTCAGCATGGCCACGATCAGGCGGCCGGGCCATGCCAGCCGCGGCAGCAACAACCAGGTCGCCGCATAGAACAGGAAGCCATGGATGATGTGCGAGAACGTGTACCAGTCGGTCAGGTGCTGTGAATTCTCCGAGCTCTGCACCACGCCATGCCAGAGTTTGACATAGCCGCAGGTGCAGATCGGCACCCGCCCCATCGCAAACAGGATCGAGGCCTGCAGCGCAAGCAGGAGGCCTGCGATCGTCACCCAATGCCACGTCGAAAGGCCGGAAGGAACGGAAGCGCTACGCTCGGATGTCATGGATCGCGGACCATCAGCAAAGCAGGCCCGTCAGGCGTATCAATAACGCGGCCGCTTTGAAAGCCGGCCCTGGTGTAGGCGCGAACCGCTCGATGATTGCCGGGATCGGGATCGGTCACGACGCGAGGAATTCCCGAGGCCAGCAACCTATCCACGAATTGCCGGATGAATTTGGCGCCGTGCCCGCGCCCGATCAGGTCGGGATCGCCGATGAACTGGTCGATGCCGCGTGTGCCCACAGGCTGCGCGCCAAAACCCTGATTCCACGTGCTCAGCGCATAGCACTGGACGTAGCCGAATGGATGGTCGTCGATGCTGACAATGAACTGATCCATGTCGGGATGATCGAGATCGCCGCTCACCAGCTCGTATTGTTCGTCGGGCTGGCCCCACCAGCGCACGACTTCGGGTGTCTCTAGCCAGCGCCGGATCATCGGGAGATCGCCTGATAACATCGGACGAAAGACATACTCCGGCGCCATCGATCCGCCACTCTACAGCGTCTCGACCGTGACATTGCGGTTGGTATAGACGCAGATGTCGGCGGCGATATCGAGCGCGCGGCGCACGATGGCTTCGGCGTCCTTGTCGGAATCGATCAGCGCGCGCGCGGCTGCCAGCGCATAATTGCCGCCCGAGCCGATCGCCATCACGCCGGCTTCCGGCTCCAGCACGTCGCCGGTGCCGGTCAGGACCAGCGACACGTCCTTGTCGGCGACGATCATCATGGCTTCCAGCCGCCGCAGGTACCGGTCGGTGCGCCAATCCTTGGCGAGTTCGACCGCGGCGCGGGTCAGTTGCCCCGGATATTGCTCGAGCTTGCTTTCCAGCCGCTCGAACAGCGTGAAGGCGTCCGCGGTGGCGCCGGCAAAACCGCCGATGACGTCGCCCTTGCCGAGTTTGCGAACCTTTTTGGCGTTGGATTTGATGACGGTCTGGCCGATCGAAACCTGCCCATCGCCGCCGATCACCACCTTGCCGCCCTTGCGGACCGTCAAAATGGTGGTGCCGTGCCAGACCGGCTGCTCATTTGGTGATGCTTGCATTGATACCCTCGTGTCCGGGCAGATTTAGGGGCCGGCGCGCGGGGTTACAATGACCGGATTCCGGTCACCATAGGCGGAAGTTCAGCGATTGGGAGCCATCCCGCAGTAGCGAAGGAGGGATCAGCCTGTTAAAAGGGCCGCGTTTTCGGGTAATGGAAAGCACTTTTCATGCGCAGCGCCACCATCAAGCGCAAGACCAAGGAGACCGATATCGAGGTGAGCGTTAACCTCGATGGCACGGGCGTGTCCAACGTCGCGACTGGCATCGGCTTCTTCGACCATATGCTCGATCTTCTGGCCCGGCATTCGCGCATCGACATCACGGTGAAAGCGGTCGGCGACCTCCATATCGACCATCACCACACCACGGAAGACGTCGGCATCGCGCTCGGACAGGCAGTGAAACAGGCGCTCGGCACCATGGCCGGCATCACCCGCTATGCCTCGGTCCATATGCCGATGGACGAGACGCTGTCGCGCGTGGTGATCGACATTTCCGGCCGGCCGGTGCTGGTGTTCAAGGTGGAATTTCCGCGCGACAAGGTAGGCCAGTTCGATACCGAATTGGTGCGCGAATGGTTCAACGCCTTTGCCATCAACGCCGGCGTGACTTTGCACGTCGAGACCCTATATGGCGAGAACAGCCATCATATCGCCGAATCCTGCTTCAAGGGTCTGGCGAAGGCGTTGCGCGCGGCGGTGGCGATCGATCCGCGTGCCGCGGGCGAAGTGCCATCCACCAAGGGTCAGCTCGGCGGCTGATCTCTTGCTTTTCGGCGGAGAGATAGGATGCCGGTCTATACAGTCCATGCCCCCGCGGCCGATGGTGCGGATCTTCGCGCCATCGATCGATTCACCTTCGTTCGAGACGGGTTTCATGTCTGGGCCGCGCTGCTCGGCGTGCTCTGGCTCGCCTGGCACCGTCTCTGGCTGGCGCTGATCGGCTGGATCGTGCTGATGGCCGTGGTCGATTTCGCCATGGTGAAGCTGCGGCTGGGCGGTGGAACGATCCTGCTCACCGATATCCTGCTGGCGCTGCTGTTGGGATTTGAAGCCGCGAGCCTGAAGCGCTGGACCCTGTCGCGGCGCCGCTGGCGTGAGCTCGACGTGGTGGTGGCCGACGATGAGGAGGCGGCCGAGCGGCGCTTCTTCGACCGCTGGACCGCCAAACAGCGCGCGCTCGTCAACGATCAGCAGGCGGTCGATCGCGGCGGGCCGCCGCCGACCAGGGAAGTGCCGGGCCAGTCGTTCTCGAAGCCGCCGCCGTTGCCCCGTGACGAGATCATCGGACTGTTTCCGGAACCCGGAGGGTCGCGGTGAGCGTTGCCATCATCGATTACGGCTCCGGCAATCTGCACTCGGCGGCAAAGGCGTTCGAGCGCGCCGCGCGGAGCATGGAAAATCCGGACAAGATCGTGGTGACCCGCGATCCCGAAGCCGTGTTTCGCGCCGATCGCATCGTATTGCCCGGCGTCGGCGCCTTTGCCGATTGCCGACGGGGGCTGGATGCGCTCGACGGCATGATCGAGGCGATGACGGAAGCCGTGCGCAGCAAGGCGCGGCCGTTTTTCGGCATTTGCGTCGGCATGCAATTGATGGCCACCCGCGGCAAGGAACACGTCACGACCGACGGCTTCAACTGGATCGCAGGCGACGTCGAAAAGATTTCGCCGCGCGAGGAGAACCTGAAAATTCCGCACATGGGCTGGAACACGCTCGACGTGGTCCGCGAGCACGCGGTACTGGAACGGCTGCCGCTTGGCCCAAAAGGCCGCCACGCCTATTTCGTGCACTCCTATCATCTCAACGCGGCCAACGAGGCCGACGTGCTGGCGCGCGCCGATTACGGTGGACCGGTGACGGCGATCGTGGGCAAGGACACTGCCATCGGCACCCAGTTCCATCCCGAGAAAAGCCAACGCTTCGGGCTGGCCCTGATTTCGAATTTCTTGAAATGGAAGCCGTGATTTTTGTTCGCGCCATCGCATCTATCACCCTCCCCGCCGCTGCGCGGGGGGAGGGGGGTACATTCCTACGAGAATGCATCGAATGATCCTCTTTCCCGCGATCGACCTGAAGAACGGCCAATGCGTGCGCCTCGAGCAGGGCGACATGGCGCGCGCGACCGTGTTCAATCTCGATCCGGCGGCGCAGGCGAGGGCGTTTGCCGCGCAAGGGTTTGAATACCTGCATGTGGTCGATCTCGACGGCGCCTTTGCCGGCAAGCCGATGAACGCACACGCTGTGGAAGCCATGCTGAAGGCCGTAACAATGCCAGTGCAGCTCGGCGGCGGCATCCGCGATCTCGCGACCGTCGAGGCGTGGCTCGCCAAGGGCGTCGCGCGGGTCATCATCGGCACCGCGGCGGTGCGCGATCCGGAGCTCGTGAAGAATGCCGCGAGAAAATTCCCCGGCCGTGTCGCGGTCGGGCTCGACGCGCGCGACGGCAAGGTCGCGGTCGAGGGCTGGGCCGCGACCTCGCAGGTGACTGCGCTCGAGATCGCGCAGCGTTTCGAGGATGCCGGCGTTGCCGCCATCATCTTCACCGACATCGCCCGCGACGGTCTATTGAAGGGCCTCAATCTCGACGCCACCATCGCGCTCGCCGCGCGCATTTCCATACCCGTCATTGCCTCCGGCGGTTTTGCCTCCATCGAGGACGTCAAGGCGCTGCTGCAGCCGCGTGCCAAAAAACTCGCCGGTGCGATCGCGGGCCGCGCGCTGTATGACGGCCGTCTCGATCCCGCGGCGGCGCTCGCGCTGATCCGCAGCGCGCGCGCCGCGGCCTAGGAGTTTTCGAAAATGTTCAAGGTGCGCGTGATTCCCTGCCTCGACGTCAAGGACGGGCGCGTGGTCAAGGGCGTCAATTTCGTCAATCTGCGCGACGCCGGCGATCCCGTCGAAGCGGCGATCGCCTATGACGCCGCCGGCGCGGATGAATTGTGCTTTCTCGACATCACCGCGACCCATGAGAATCGCGGCATCATGCTGGATGTGGTCCGGCGCACCGCGGAAGCCTGCTTCATGCCGCTGACGGTCGGCGGCGGGGTTCGCACCATCGAGGACATCAGGACGCTGCTGCGATCCGGCGCCGACAAGGTGTCGATCAACTCCGCCGCGGTAAGCCGGCGCGAATTCGTCAAGGAAGCGGCGGAAAAATTCGGCGAACAATGCATCGTGGTCGCAATCGACGCCAAGCGGGTGAAGCGCGGCGGCGGCTCGGACCGCTGGGAGATTTTTACCCATGGCGGGCGAAATTCCACCGGCATCGACGCCATCGAATATGCCCAGGAGGTGGTCTCGCTCGGCGCCGGCGAAATCCTTTTGACCTCGATGGATCGCGACGGCACCCGGCAGGGGTTTGACCTTCCGCTCACAAGCCGCGTCGCCGACGGTGTGCCGGTCCCGGTGATCGCCTCCGGCGGCGTCGGCAATCTCGATCATCTGGTCGACGGCATCCGCCGGGGCCATGCCACCGCGGTGCTGGCGGCGTCGATCTTCCATTTCGGGGAATTTACCATCCGCGAAGCCAAGGACCACATGGTCCGCGCCGGGTTGCCGATGCGGCTCGATCCATGACGACTCCTTGTCATAAAAGTGCTAAATCCCACATTGGGAAAAGCGCCGCACCATGCGGGCGCCTGAGTTTGAGTTGATGCCGCGTTTCACGATCCACGATCTTGCCGCCACCATCGATGCCCGCGCAGCGTCGGGGGGAGAGGCATCCTACACCCGCAAGCTCCTGGACAAGGGCTCGGAGCATTGCGCCAAGAAGATGGGCGAGGAGGCGGTCGAAACCGTGATCGCCGCGATCGGGGATGATCGCGGCCACCTGATCGCCGAGAGCGCCGACCTCTTGTTCCACTTGCTGGTGCTGCTGAAGTCGCGCGGCATCACGCTCGAGGAAGTCGAGGCGGCGCTGGCGCAAAGGACCGGCATGTCCGGACTTGAAGAGAAGGCCGCGCGCAAGCGCGATCAATAAGCACGGGCGGCAAGCAAAGGCGGCGTCATGGATATTCGGGCCCCGGAGCAGCAGTACAATCCCTACCGGGTCTTCTCCCGGGAGCAGTGGGCGCGGCTGCGCGACGACACGCCGATGACGCTGGAGCCGGGCGAGTTCGAGCGGCTGCGCTCGTTGCATGACCGCCTCGATATGAGAGAGGTCGAGGACATCTATCTGCCGCTGTCGCGGCTGCTGTCGATCTATGTCGATGCGACCCACCGGCTCTACCAGGCACAACGTCAATTCCTCGGCATCCGGGATCGCAAGGTGCCCTATATCATCGGCGTCGCCGGTTCGGTGGCAGTGGGCAAATCGACCGCCGCGCGCGTGCTGCAGGCGCTGTTGGGCCGCTGGTCGCCGCGGCCCAAGGTCGATCTGGTGACGACCGACGGTTTTCTGTTTCCGAAAGCGGTGCTGGAGCGGCAAGGCCTGATGCAGAAGAAGGGTTTCCCCGAAAGCTATGACCTGCCGATGCTGCTGTCGTTTCTGAGCGATATCAAGGCCGGAAGGCGTCCGGTGCGCGCACCGGTCTATTCGCATCTGACCTACGACATCGTCCCCAACCAGTGGATCGAGATCGACCGGCCGGATATCCTGATCGTGGAAGGCGTCAACGTGTTGCAGACCGGCCGGCTGCCGCGTGACGGCAAGGCGGTGCCGGTGGTGTCGGATTTCTTCGACTTCTCGGTCTATATCGATGCCGACGAGCCGGTGCTGCGCGACTGGTTCGTCACGCGCTTTCTCGCCCTGCGGGACACCGCTTTTACCGATCCGAGGTCGTATTTCCATCGCTACGCCCCGCTGTCGGACGAGGAAGCCACCGCCACGGCGCTGGCGATTTGGGAGCGCACCAACCTCGCCAATCTCGAGGAGAACATCCTGCCGACCCGGCCGCGCGCGACGCTGATCCTGAAGAAGGGCGCCGATCACGTCGTCGAGCAGGTCGCGCTTCGGCGGCTTTAGGCTCGCAATGACGAGAGGTCTGCTTCAAGCCACGATATGCCGTGAGGCGGCGAGGCCTATGAGCGCCTCGCTGAGCTTCTCTCGGTCCAGCGGTTTGATGAGGAACCCGTCCATCCCCGCCTCGAAGCAGGCGTAGCGGTCCTCCACCAGCGTATTCGCGGTCAGCGCCAGGATCGGGGTCTGGCGTCCGCCCTCGCCGGCCTCGCGCGCGCGTATGCGTTTTGTCGTCTCGATGCCGTCGAGCTGCGGCATCTGGATGTCCATCAGCACGAGATCGTAAGGCGCCCCGGCCGATTTCGCCGCCAGCCAGGATTCCAGCGCCTCCTCGCCATTGGTGGTGATGACGGCGTGATGGCCGAGCCGCGTCAACAGCGAGCGCATCAAGAGCGCGTTGATCTCGTTGTCTTCGGCGACCAGGATCGAAAGGCCGGGCGCAGGTGCTATTGCCCTTGTCTCGGTCTCGTCGGATGTCTCGATCAGCGCCTCAGTGGCGAGATTTGGCGAAAGCACTTCCGGCGCCGTCGTCAGCCGGGCGGCGAGCGAGGCCACGCGCAACGGTTTTACCAGATAGCCGGTGAAGGCCGACGATGCGGCGGAGGCCAGTTGCAGCTCATGCCGCGCCGCCGGCGTGAACATCACGATGCGCTGCATGGCGTGGCCGCGCGCCGATTCGGCCAGCCGCTCGGCCTCCTCAGCGCCGAGCACGCGGTCGATCAATAGCGCCTGCCAGCTCCGCTCCGGCAACAAGGCCTGCGCCACCGCGACATCCGAGACCGTGCAGGTCTGCCCGCCCCAGCGCTGCAGCCGCCGCGCGATCAGCGTCGCCTCGATGCTCTGCGGCGCCACCAGCATGATCGCCTGCCCGGTCAAGTCGGGCGCCGGAAACGCGCTCTGTTCGCCGTTATCCTCGGCCGCGGCCAGCGGGATCGACACTTCGAAGGTCGAGCCCTCGCCGGGCTTGCTTTGCAGCGTGATGCGGCCGCCCATCCGCTTGACGATGCGTTCGGAGATGCTCAAGCCCAGGCCCGTGCCGCCATAGCTGCGCGCGATGCGGTCATCGGCCTGCTCGAACTCGCGGAAGATTTGCTGTTGCGCTTCCGGTGCGATGCCAATCCCGGTGTCGCGCACCTGAAAGCTGATTTCACCCGGCCAGATGCCGGGCTCGACGATCAGCGCCACGCCGCCGCTTGCGGTGAATTTGATGGCGTTGCCGGCGAGATTGAGCAGCACCTGGCGCAGCCGCGCGGCATCGCCCGCAACCTGCATCGGCAGCCGTTCGTCGACAAAGGCCGCGATCTCGAGCTTTTTCGCCTGCGCCCGCGGCGCCAGCAGTTCGGTGATGTCCTCGATCAGCGCGGATAACGCGAACGGGCGATGCTCGAGATCGATCTTGCCGGCCTCGATCTTGGAATAGTCGAGCAGTTCCTCGATCAGCGACAGCAGCGCATCGCCCGAGGTCTTGACCGCCTTGGCATAGGTCATCTGCTCCGGCGTCAGCGACGTATCCAGGAGCAAGCCGCTCATGCCGATGATGCCGTTCAGGGGATTGCGAATCTCGTGAGAGGCCATCGCCAGGAAGCGTGACTTGGCGCGGTTGGCGGCATCCGCCTGGTCGCGCGCCTCGCCGATCGCGCGCTCGCTCTCGGTGCGGTCGGTGACGTCGCGGCCGACGCTCTGCATCTCGGCGGGCTGGCCCGCATCCGATCGCACCAGTCCCTCGCGCCAGGCGATCCAGCGCGGCCCCAGCGGACCTGAGATCTTCTGGTCGTGAATGCGGGTGCCGTCGGATTCGATGGCGGTATCGCCCTGCTCGATCGCCTCGAGCGCAAACTGGCTGCCGAGCAACGCCGTGCGCGGTCGTTGCGCCAGCTCGCAATAGGCGTCGTTGGCGAAGGTGATGACGCCTTCCGCGTTGCGCATCACGATCAGGTCGCCCTGGGATTCGAACAGGCGGCGAGTGCGCTGCTCGGCTTCCTGCAGTTCCCAATTGCGGTCGGCCATCGCCTCGTTATGCAGCGCGAGCTTGCGCAGCCGCCGGTTGATGAAGCGCAGCCGCATGCTGAGTGTGGCTAGGGCGACGCAGGCGACCGCGAACAGAAAACTCGCGCCGATCGCAAAGGCGTTGGGGTCGTAGCCGGAATTTTCCGAACGGCTGCCGGCGATGAAGCCATAGGCGCCGCCGAACGCAGCCGAGAAGATCGTGAACGAGCGGACGGCGAACATCAGCCAGCGATGGCGCCGGCCGAAGCGGCGAAGGCGCAACCTGATTTGGAAAACCCGGCCCATCCAAAAACTCCGAAAGCCATCTTGCTGCGCGCCGTGCCGGCGACGATGAAGCGACGACGTTGCGAACTGCTTGAGGCTCCGCGCCGTCGCAGGGCGGGATGAGAACAGGGTTAATGAGGAATTAAAGCGAAGCGGCCTCGACCCGGCGATGGTTGTCGCCGGCACCGACGATCAGCGCCGCCGCATCGCGCGCGGAAAACGTCTTCGATCGTACGAAGATGCGATAGTCGGCCGGCCCCTCCGGCGACAGATAGATCACCGGCGCGTTGCCTGCGGCCACCGTGGAGATCGCCACCCTCCTGGTCGCCGCGTTGGCCTCGCAGGCGCCGCCCTCGGCACTGTCGATATCGTCGACCACGACGAAATCGGCCGCCTCCGCGTTGTCCGTCAGTTGCACCCTCACGGTGGCGAGCGCCGGATCGTCGGTGAAGGCGACATGGAGGTCGGCGCGCCAGGGCAGGTCGGCGATCTCCACCGATGTATCGGCCACCGCGATGCAGGGCCGCGGCCCCGGCACCAGCGCACCACGCGCCAGCACGGCAACGATCAACAGCGGGATAGCCGAGGCCAGGACCTTGAAACGCAACATGGAACACTCACTCGCCGACAGGCCCGGGATACGCGGGGCTTATGGTTGGCGGAGTGTAAACAGAACTCGTTACCGTCGGGTTGACGGGGGCGACGTAGTGTGTGCGACAGGTTCGCGTGCGCGAATACATCCCGATTTAATTTTCAAAAACAGCCCGTCGTGCGACGGCAACGGTCACTCCCCTCCCCCGCAGGAGGCGAGCTCACCGAGCACAACTTCGCGATCTCGCCGCATGGGTTTTTGCGCGAGCCTTCCTTTATTTCCTGCCCGCTCAATCAAAGGGCGCGGGGAAGCGGAAACGGCGGGACGGCCCTGCGGAAAGAGGGCACGACGGGCAAATCACCCGTCACGCCGCGCCGGAGATTGTCGGCGAGTGTCCGAGACGACAGCGCCTCAGCCGGATGCAGCGGGCGAATTTTTCGTGGCTGGCGCTCGCTGCAAGGGCCTGGCTCGTCTTTAGTCGTCTCTTCCGCCACCTCCGTCTCCGTCGCGCCCGCCTTCATCCCGGTCGCCGTCGTTGTTGTCCCTATCGACTTCGCCCGGACCCGGACGATCCCCGATATCGCCTCGATCCGGATCATCCGCGGTTTCGTCGCGATCGCCCCCGTCCATGACCTTGTCGGTAGTCGTTGTGATTGTTGCATGAAAACTGGCGCTGCCATCCGGGCCAAATACGACGTGGACATCGAAGTTCCCGCTAAATGGATTTGGTCGCGAGTTCGGAACCCTCCGATTTGGCGTCGCTGCGTTCCGTTTCGTTGTCCTCGAACCTCTCGTGGATGAAGTCCCTGATTTCCCGTGTATCGTTCAGGGCCGAAAATTGTTCCCGCGTTTTTTCCAAACCCTTCGCGACATCCCTATTGAGCTTGACGGCCGCGAACACGTTCTTGGCGTAGTCTCCGACACGCAGCGCATCGTCTTCCGAGTATCCCGCGGCCTCGGCGGCCAGCATGACCGGAAGGCCCGCCGGTGAGGTCATGACGCCGATCATCCTGTTGGTATGCGCCAGCTGCGCCCGCATCGTCGCGGAAAACAGTGCGCCGACCCCGACGAAAAGCAGGACGACCGCGCCGGCCCCCGACATCACCGTGCCGAACAGCACGGCGCCTTCGAACAGCCCGATTGTCAGCGTGCCGGCTTCCGCGATGTCGAACCACGCGAAAGTTCCTGTCAGCAGCGAATTGGCGATTACCTCGAGCGGCAGTTCGAGCGAATCGTCTTCGGGCGGCTCGGTCGCGGCCGGCCCGCCCGGGCGTGGGATGGGAGGGGCCATCGCATCACGCCTTCTTGGCGTCGTGGCAATGTTGGGTGACGCCCCAACCCCCGCTGAAGTTTTGCTTGTCTTCGCTCGGGCCGCAAGGGTGAATTTGCGCGGCACAACGAGAACGCGTGGACACCGCGTCAGGATGAGACGTTATGCCGCGCGCCTGAGATCGTCGGCGAGCGCACGATACGACAGCGCTTCGGCCAGATGCAGCCGGCCGATTTTGTCAGCAGCGTCGAGATCGGCGAGCGTGCGCGCCACCCGCAGCACGCGATGATAGCCGCGCGCCGACAGCCGCATGGATTCGCTGGCGTCGTGCAACAGTTTTAGTCCCTGCGCGTCAGGCTGCGCGACGGCCTCCAGCACCGAGGCCGGCGCTTCGGCATTGGTGCGGATGTGCGGCAGGCCGGCCGCGGCGTAACGGGCCACCTGAATATCGCGCGCGGCGGCTACTCTTGCGGCGACTTCGGCGGAGCCTTCCGCGGGTGGCGGCAGGATCAGATCGGCGGCGGTCACCGCCGGGACTTCGATGCGCAGATCGATGCGATCCATCAGCGGGCCCGAGATGCGCGCCTGGTAATCGCCAGTGCAGCGGTCGATCCGGCCGCGCTTGCAGCTAAAACCCGCCTCATAGGCATGGCCGCAGCGACACGGGTTCATCGCCGCCACCAGCATGAAGCGCGCCGGATAGGTGACGCGATGGTTGGCGCGGGACACCGCGACCTCGCCATTTTCCAGCGGTTGACGCAGCGAATCCAGCACGCGCGGATCGAATTCCGGCAATTCGTCGAGGAACAGCACGCCCTGATGCGCCAGCGAGATCTCACCGGGCTTTGCCCTGATGCCGCCGCCGGTCAGCGCGGCCATGCTGGCGGAATGATGTGGCGAGCGGAACGGCCGCTTCGCGGTCAACGCGCCGTCGCGGATTTCGCCGGCGACAGAGGCGATCATCGACACTTCCAACAGCTCCGACGGCGACAGCGGCGGCAGGATCGAGGGCAGCCTTGCGGCCAGCATCGATTTGCCCGCGCCGGGCGAGCCGATCATCAGCAAATGATGCCCGCCGGCGGCCGCGATCTCCAGCGCGCGCTTGGCGCTCTCCTGGCCCTTGATGTCGCGCAGGTCCAACAGCTCGGCGCCGGCTTCATGCACCCTCGGTGCGGGTCGCGACAGCACCTGCGTGCCCTTGAAATGATTGGCGATCTGGATCAGCGAATTCGCCGCCACGATCTGGATGTCAGGGCTCGCCCAGGCGGCTTCCGCGCCGCAGGCGGCGGGGCAAATCAGCCCCTCGTCGCGCGCATTGGCCCCGATTGCCGCCGGCAAGACACCCGCGACCGGCGCGATCGACCCGTCGAGCCCGAGTTCGCCGAGCACCGTAAAGCCTGCAAGCGCATCCGGCGGGATCGCGCCGATCGCCGCCATCAGCCCGAGCGCGATCGGCAGATCGTAATGGCTGCCTTCCTTCGGCACGTCGGCGGGCGCGAGATTGACGGTGATCCGGCGCGCCGGCAGCGCCAGCCCCGAGGCGATCAGCGCCGAGCGCACCCGCTCCCGCGCCTCCGACACCGCCTTGTCGGGCAGGCCGACGATGGCGAACGCCGGCAATCCCGGCGCGACCTGCACCTGCACGTCGACCGCGCGGGCCTCGATCCCCTCGAAAGCGACAGTGGATACGCGCTGGACCATGCTGCCCCCTCATGCACGGAGGGTAGCGGAAGGGGGGACAAGAAGGGAATTATATACTTGACAAAAGTACGGACCCATGCGATTGATGGGCGCATAGGGGATTGCCATGGCCGGACCTGCACAGTTTCAAAACACTATTTTCGTCGATGAGAACGCCGCTCGCGAAGCGCTTGAGCAAGTGCGCTGGCCTAACGGTGCCGTGTGCCCTCATTGCGGCGTGACCGGCAACGGGATCGTCAAGGTGGAAGGCAAGAAGCAATCGCACCGTCCCGGCCTGTACTACTGCAACCATTGCAAAGGCCAGTTCACGGTCACGGTCGGCACCGTGTTCGAGCGCTCGAAAATCCCTCTCAGCAAGTGGTGGATGGCTGTCTATCTGCTTAATTCGAGCAAGAAGGGTATCAGCGCGCACCAAATCCACCGCACCCTCAAGGTCACCTACAAGACCGCGTGGTTCATGATGCACCGTATCCGTGAGGCAATGCGCACGGGCGCGCTTGGGCCTATGGGCGGCTCTGGCAAGACCGTGGAAGTGGATGAAACCTATATCGGTCGCTTGGAAGGCCAGCCCAAGCCCCGCAAGGGTGGCGCGGCTCACAAGAATATCGTTTTGACGCTGGTAGAGCGCGACGGTATCGCCCGCAGCTTCCACATTGACAGCACGTCGATTGCGGACGTTCTGCCCATCGTGCGGGCGAACGTGCATCGCGAAAGCGTCGTCATGACCGATGAAGCGCCCGTCTATCGTCCCCTTGGTGGCGAGTATTTGAGCCATGACGCGGTGAACCATAGCGCCAAGGAATACGTGCGCTATTCCGCAGATGACGTAATCACGACCAACACGGTTGAAGGCTATTACAGCATCTTCAAGCGCGGCATGAAGGGCATTTACCAGCATTGCTCCGAGAAGCATTTGCATCGCTATCTCGCAGAATTTGATTTCCGCTATTCGAACCGCGTCGCGCTCGGCGTCAACGATGGGGAACGTGCGGTGCTTGCCATGAAGGGTATCGAGGGCAAGCGTCTCACGTACCGGCCGACTAACAAGGCAATCTCCTAAGATACTCGCCAAGCGGTTCATTCGTTGGCGCAAGCGAAAGAAGGTGCGCCATGCCAAAGATACTTAAGGCGATGGTATTTTTTGCCGATGGCAGTAGACCGCCCGGACTATGCGACGCCATCGAACACGAAGGGCGTTTATGGCTTGTGCCCGGGTGGATCGAATTGCCAGATAAAGCAGCGCGAATGCCAGCGCGCATAATGCCGATTGATCTTTTCCGCTATCAAACGGTACCGCCATCGGACGGACAGCCGATGGATTTGGTCGTAAACGACGGCATTCCCATAGAGTTTTTGGCCGCCGAAATCCCGCTGCCACTGCGCAGCAAGTTTCAAATTGTAGAGCGTCCAAATATCGAAATCCCGGTCGGGGGTGGTCGGCTTCAATAGACATAGCGCCGTATCGTAATTCGGCGCCGGCCCCCAGCAACGTACCGTCAGATCGATCTTTTGCTTGTGACTTCCGGGCTTTTCCCTTGGGACTCGCGGCCTTTTTGCCCCTAGGCTTTCCCAACTTCATGTCCGCGTGCGGTTTTGGTTTCATCCGCATTAAGGCAGCCATTACCAGTTTGGTATTTTCCATGTCGGAATCGGACGAAGAACCCGCCATATCGGATTTCCAATCTCTCTCGCCACACATGCGGACACTCGCATTCGTAGGCCAATTTCTTCAAATGTGGGCGTCCATTGAAATTGGCATCCAATACGTAATTGGCGAGGCCCTAGAGATCAAGCCAATCAGTCTTTCTATCCTCTGCGCCAATATGCGATTTCGAGATAAAACTAACATCATCCGCACGTTGGTAGACGTGAGCGACCACGCATTCGATGCAACACAGAGAGATCATTTCAAGAAAGTCATGCGGGACCTTGGCGAGTATTCTACTACTCGAAACATGATCGCCCATGATCCATTTCTAGCAACCGAGGATGGCTTTGGAACGCAGTTTCTCACTGTAAAAGCAAAGGGCAATTACGCGAGACCTGAAGTCATATGGGGGCCAAACGAATTTAGAGAGGCATTCAAGAAGCTGCATGAATTCAGCAACGAACTTGAAAAGCTGGAAGATATTTTCAAGGACCACCCAATGACTGAAAAGGATGCGAGGTCGGCCCTCGCCTTCATCACCAGCCTTGGCTTAGGCGGAAAATCTGCCGAGCAAGCGAACGAACGTCCCCCGTCCCACCCACCTCAAGCCGATCCTGGTTCTCATCCAACCAGCCCAGAAACATCCCCTCAAACTCCCGATAAGCTTCGGGAGTGAGGGGAAAATCACTCAATACGCCGGCCGTGGCCTCCAAGTTGGGCACGTTGCTGCCCAACTCATTATTATCTATCATGTTCTTGCTCTTTTGTTAAGTACATAATCCTCGGACAAGAAGCCGCTTTTTCTATCTTATCTTCAAGATTTTCTTCAAGTGCCACCCTTATCTTTCTCTTAAGTGCTACCAGTGCCTCAATCAGTTCACCTTCAATTTCTTCACCATTTTCTAATACATCCACTTCTCTATTAACCTTTATCTTCAATCTATGTATCTGCTTTGCTCCTCCAAAAGGGCATCAGCAGCAACCAGCTTTCCCGCACTTTGAGCGTCACCTTCAAAACCGCTTCGTTCATGTCGCATCGCATTCGCGAAGCCATGCGCGTGATCGGCCTCGATCCCATATGCGCGGCTCTGGCAAAATCGTCGAAATCGACGAAACCTTCATGGTCGCCTTGAGGGCCGCCCAAGCATGCACGGCGGCATCCGCCACTGAAGCCATTCTCATTCTCGTCGAGCGCGGCGGCTCTGCTCGAAGCTTCCATATCGACGGCACTACTCATTACCTATATCACACCTATCATCCTCTCTAACATCAGCCTCTAAAACACATATTTATTACCTAGAGGCGCCCCCTTCATGAAGTCAACACTTAGTTCTCAGCCACTATGCAGTGAAACACGCCAAATAAATACTTTCTCCACCTTAACTAATTTACCTACAAAATTCAACCCTATATCAAACCCATCTTCTAACCACCTCCATCACCACCAACACTTTTTATATCTTCTATTTCTATCTTCAATCTCTACATTAATTTAATCTATCATCATTAGCCTTTCCCGCTTTAACGGTCCATTGTCGACATAGGACCTGGTATAGTCGTCCTCTCGCAGAAGGGTCTTGCTGGCAAAAAAATCGTCGCGGCGATCCTGAATGACATAAAGAATATCATTCCATAGCCTCTCGATTTGCCTGTCCTTCCATCCTTTATGTTGCTTCTGCCGATGGAAGAGCTGTTTCGCCCGCAAATGAGTGATGCCGTGATTTCGGAGAACCTTGCTCCATTCGCGTTCGAACCGCCCCCAATTCTCAGCGCTCCCGACTAATCCCGCCAAGATCGTAAACGGCGAACCCCCATAGGTTACACTCTCTCGTCATAATAGCCGGTAAACACGCCGTAGAGTCCCTTGCGCGGTTGGATGGCGCAAGCTTAGAGCTAACCGACCCATCGTCGATTCCATCTCTTTTTATCCATGCAACCAACGGTATAGCGCATTGGGTTTGTGAAGTATAATATCCCCGACAAGAAGCAAGAACAATAGGGGAACGCCGCGACAGGGAGAAGCTCCCGGCCCCCTATGGAAACTGCTTCAGATAGGCGATCAGGTCACGGACTTGGCCGTCGTCCTTGATGCCGCCGAAAATCATCCTGGTGTTGGGGATCATTGCGCGGGGATCCCTGATGTATTGGGCAAACGTCGCTTCGGTCCAGACAATGCCGGATTCCCGGTTGGCGGTCGAGTAGGCGTAGCCCGGCACCGAACCCGTCCGCCGGCCGAACAACCCGTTGAGGGTCGGTCCGAGGATGTTTTTCGCATCGGGTCCGATGCGGTGGCAAGGCCGGCATTGCTGGAAAACCTCTTCGCCGCGTTTGGCGTCCTGGGCCAGCGCGTCCGATGCCGCCACCAGGAAGATCGACAAAAGGATGCCGCGCATCTTGCCCCTACATGAATTTTGCGACGATATTGCGCGACGGTTGTGCCCTGGTCGCCGCGATCCCGTTCGGAGCAAGGCAACACAAAGCGTGTTCGTCGGGCACCGACATCCACATCGATATCTCGCCGAAGATTCCGGGGTCCAGGTTGGCGCCGTCCAGCTCGAAGGTACCGAGATGCGACGCCGTGGGCCCGTCGAACAAAGCGAACTTTCGCTCAATTCCGCCGGAAACGATGATCCGCTGGTTGTTGCGATCGACTTCCACGAAAAACGGATGCCGGATCGGACTGTCGAATTTCCGGATATCGGCGCTGCCGACCGGATTTCCCGCATAGAGCGGGTTCAGGTCGATCTGGACGATGGAGCTGCTGCGGTAGTTGGTGACGTAGGCGATATTGCCGTCCGAGATCGCCACGCCGGTGGTGTCGCCCGGCCCGTATTCCGGAAACGGGGAGGTCAGCGAACGATCGCCGGTCGATATTTCGCCGATCACCGAAAGAGTCGCGGTGTCGATGATGCTGACCGACGACGAGCACAAATTCGTCACCAGCGCATAGCGGCCGTCACGGGTCAACTTGACGAATGCCGGACCGTTTCCGACCGGTATTTCCTTGATCAACTCGTGACGAGCGACGTCGAGGACCGAGACGCTGTCGCCGCGGATGTTGGCGACGAAGGCATACCTTGCAAAGCGGTCGACGGTAATGCCATTCGGCCCTGCGCCGACCTCGATCTCCCGAAGCAGCTGCAGCCTCTTGTAATCCAGCAGCGCGACATGGCCGCGCCGCGCAGCGGAGGTGGTGAAGTCGCCGCCGAAACCGGAGTAGGTGACATAGCAGAAGCAGTCGCTGTGGGGGATGCACTTGACCTGCCAGGGGGCTGCTCCTTTGGGCAATTCGATCAATCCTCGAACCCCGAGCGGATCGAGGTCGAGCACCATGACGTTGTCGCTGGCTTCGCCCGGCACCACCAATTGCCGATAGTCCGGCGCGAAGCCCGGCAACGCCGGAAGCTGCAATTGGGGCCTCAGATCGATCCTGAGGAAGCAGGCGCCCGCATGCTCCCGGACCCGGCTCAAATCGGTCCAATGGATATCGATCGGCTGGACAAGCTCGCATACGGTCATCGATCGGCACCCAAAACGAAGGGGATGATGGGAAACAGGCGATGCAGTTCGCGCTGGCTTAAAACCGGCAGCCGCCGCGCGAACTCGCCTGCGGCATCGCGATGGCTGACTTTCTCTTTCACGGCCTTTGCAACCGGATTGCGGGACCAGCTGTGCCAGCTCTGGTCATGGGTATGGTAGTCGACATCGGTTCGATCCTCGCCGTAGATGCAGGACAGCGCCTCGAGCCCGTCGCGCGCCTTCTTGAAGGCCGCCTGTGTCATGTCCTTGACGGCGCAGGAAAGCTCTTTCAACTCCTTGCCGCCGATCCCGTCGTTCTTTGCAACGATCCTGAAAATCGCCGATCGATCGTCATGAGCGCCGGCAGATCCGATCTTCCTGCAAGCCTCCAAGGCGAGGGAATTGAGCGCGGTCCAAAGCGAGGTGTGGACCAGGCATCGGCGGCCCATGAATATTTTCGAGTAGTATAAATCGCCGGCGGCCATGCTGTCGTTGACGTAATCCCAGGCCGGACGCATGGCATGGCTATAACCCCTGATCTTGAGCGGCGCCCCGGCAAGCAAATCCGCAATGCTTGGAATCTTGAACTGCCCGAATACGGGCAATACGCCGTACTTCGCCAACGCGGCATCGGCATCCGAAACCCGGCTTGTGGACGTTGCGCGCTTGATCTCACGCTCCTGCTTTTGCCGGCCCGATGAATTCAAGTCCCCGAAATTTCGGGCTTTTTTGCAACGGGTTCGGAATCGAAAAATCACCCGCCGGCGGCGTCGGGGTGGGTGGCGTCACCTGTGGGGTTGCCGTCGGCGCCGGCTGAGGCGCGGCTGTCTCCAGGGTTGGAAGCTGATTGAAGAAAACCGACTGGGTGAAGGTATTTTGCGCCGCGGGCATCACATACATCACACCCTTGATGGGATCGACGTAGATCTGGGTGACGTCCTTCGCCCGCGAGTTGATCAATCGCTGCGGAGGTTTTCCGGCGCCCTGCCCCCAGGGGATGACCTCGATCTGCTGGTCGACCTGGGCCATCATCCGCTTGATTTCAGGTCGGGCCTTCAGTTCGGCGCTGGTCGGGGCGCTCTCGAGCGATTGAGTCATCGCGGCGGTCGGGCCGAGTTCGACAACGCCCATCTGCCGGCTCTCGCCGCTGACGACGGTCAGCGTGTTGGTATTGGCCTCGACGCCAATCCCGAACGGAAATCGGATGCACGGGATGTGCTTCCGCACCTTGCGCTGGACGGTATCGATCGCCGCGATATCGCCGCTTCGGTAGTTCGAGACGTAGGCCTCGCCGGTGACCGGATGGACCGCGATCTGGACGCTGTCGCCTGCGCCCCATATCGGGTAGGGATCGGACAGTCCCGCGCGACCGGTCCGGACGGTGTCGACGACCTGCAAGCCGGCGACGTCGATGAAGCTGACGGTCGCATCCTCGTAGTTCACGACCAGCGCAAATTTGTTGTCGGGCGTGAGCTCGACGTCGTTCGGCTTGTTGCCGACCGGGATGGTCTTGATGACCTGAAACGTCCTGGCGTCGATCACCGAAACCGTGGCGCTGCCCTTGTTGGTGACGAACACCAGGCTGTTGGTTCTGTCGACGGCAACGCCGTTGGGACGTTTTCCAACCGGGATTTGCGCCAGCTCCCTGCCTTGCGCGTAGTCAACGGCGGTGACGACGGAATTGTCGTCGTGCGAGGTCTCGAAACTGGAATGAGTGACGAAACCGATCGGGGCGTCGGCCCGGAACGCGACCTTCCACGGCTCCCGCTTGGCCGTCAAATCGATGGTTTTGTCCAGTTGCAGATTCGAGAGGCTGACCAGGCTCAGATTGTGGCTCTCCTGGTTGACGCTGACGGCGTATTTCCAGTCCGGCGTGATGGCCGGAACGCCGGGATGCCTGCCCTGGAGGTCGATCGCTCGCACCGGTCGCCCAATCTGCTGGGAGTAGGCCGACAGCGCGAAGAAACCCATATCGGCCTTCACCGTCAGCACGCCGATGGTGATTTTCTTCAGCAGCGATCGCCTGTTGACTGTCGGGCGTTTAGATGTCGGCTTCGCATTCGCAATATCCTTGTCGGTCATGAGATCACCTATCCATGCTCGCACAGGGACTCGTCAGTCCCATCAGAAAATCGACCAAAGCACGCTTCTCCCGCGCAGAGAGATTCAGAGGACGCAGCGCCGGACTCTTGTTGGAAAATTCGCCGCCGCCACGGTTGTAAAAATCAACGACCTCGGCAAGCGTCGACATGCTGCCGTCGTGAAAGTAGGGAGCCGTCAACGCGACATTGCGCAGCGAGGGGGTGCGAAAAGCGCCAAAATCGATCGGCTGCCCGGTGACCTCGATGCGGCCGCGATCGGTCGCACGGTCCGGCGGAACCAGGCCGAGGTTGTGAAAGCGGCCATCGGTGAACAAGGCGACGCTGCCGCCGAACGGGCTGCTGAGGGAATGCCTTACGACGTGACAGAACGAGCAATGCGCCTTGCCGAAGAAAAGCCCCATGCCCAGCCGCTGCGATTCCGAAAGGGCATCGGCCAGGTTGAGAAACAGAAAGCGGTCAAACGGGCTGTTAGCCGCGATCTGGCTTTTGACGAAGATCGTCAGTGAGGCAATGATCGAACGCCGAAGGCCCGCGGCGTCGCCGTCGGCCAGCAAGGGATGGCGCCGCAGCAGCGCGGCTCGCCGATCTTCCAGCTGGCTGTCATCCAAATTCATTTCGGTAGGATCCCGCATCGCCGCATCGATCACCTCCTCAAGCGTCGAATGTCGACCGTCCCAGCCCAGCGTATCGAGCCGGCCGCTGTTGAAGATCGAGGGAGCATTCCTCCGGCCGGCGATTCCCCTGATCCCGTTCGAATGGCTGCGGCCATCGGTGAACGCCATCGAGAAGGAGTGACATGTCTCGCAACTGACGGTGCCGTCCGATGAGAGCGCCGCCTCGCTGAAAAGGGCCCTGCCAAGTTCGACCCACCGCCGGTCCGGCGCGACCATCGGCCGGCCAACTCCCAGGGCGCAGTCGTCGACCACGAAATTCGACCGTATCGGCGTAACGAACCCCGCCAACAACAACACCGACAAGACGATTGTCAGGCTGAACCGGCGCATCGGGACTATTTTTCAGCACCTATTTCCATGTCGGGAAGCCCCGAACGCATGGTGTTTCCGACGGAATCGGAGATCACCAGCGCCAGCTTGAGTTTCGTGCCTTTCTTGAAGGGGCCGAGCTCAGCCGTGAAGCGGGTCGGATGGGTAAAATCCCCGTCGGCATAGGCCATGATCTTGTCACTGAAAGTAAAGCCTCCGTCGGATGAATATTCCAGCCGGGCCGCCGAGCCTTCCTTCAGCCCCGGCATCGCGTCATAGGCGACGATTTCAAAATACACGTTGCCGTCCTGCTGCGAAACGATGGTTTCCTTGTCGACCAGTTTCGGCGGCTCCTTGTCGCTCGATACGAACCACTCGCGCACCATGGAAATGTCGAAACTGGAGAGATCCAGAACCCGGAACAGCAAATCGCCGCGGGCGATCGGTTGCGCCGTGGAGCTGCCGCTAAGCTTTGCGGTGACTTGCCGGCTTGAATTCGCATCCAGCGTAAAGGGCGTATCCAGCGCCTGATCGACGTCCAGCGACCAGCCCTCGGGCAATCCGTGTTTTTCGAGCTGCAGTTCGAAGTCCTTGTCGGTAGTGCCGGCGTTGGCAATCGAGAACTGATAATGCCTGATCGATCCGGGACTGATCTGGGTTTCGGCGTTCAGCGTCTTTCCGGCGACGTTGTTCAGCGTATTGGTGTCACCTTCGTAGGAAGTGACCCGTGACTGGATGGTGTAGGTCAGTTTCTCGCGATCGAGCCGATCGATCAGCTGATTGGCTTCGGGAGAACCGAGGATCTGGACCACTGTTCCTTCGGTACCGCCATCGTCATAGCCGCGAATGCTGACCGGGATGCCCTCGCCGGCCTCAGGCCTGCGTAACAACACCCTGCCGTCGGCGCCGACGATTTCGAGGTTGACGAACGCCTTCGCGGTTCCGTGTCCAAGGTTCTTGACCAGAACTTCCGCCTCGAAAATCTTCTGCGTGTTCCGCCAGGCGATCAATATTCCCGGGCGGCCGGAGTGCTCGTTGTAGCCGACGGCGAAATCGCCGTCATCCAGGTCATGCGAGCGCGTGGCGGCAGGAACGGCGAGGACCAACAACAGTCCGAGAATGACCCTGCGCATCGGGTTTTCCCCTAATAAGATTTCAAATAAGGCAAAAGTATAATACAACGTCAAGCTGTGCGCTAGTCCAAAGCTACGCCAGCCGTCGCAATACAATCCCTGATTGCTGTCTCATCGAGAGCGGACGGACGGCAATAGCCGCGCCGCCCCGGGACGGCGCGGATTGCATCCGCCGCATCCCTGGCCTTGACGCCGGAAGACACACCGGCCCAAGCCAACCGGGGCGGACCATGGTCCGCCCCCAAGCACGCATCCCTCAAATCACCATCGACATCGGCTGCGGGATATAATGAAACCCCTCGCCGGTCTTCACCACATGGCCAAGCCCCGGCCACGGATAGTGGTACGACATGACCGCGATCTTGTTGGCCGCCAGCATGTCCAGCATTTTCACGCGTGACTCGGCGGCCTGTTTCGGATCGGTGTCGTAGGAGAATTCCATCCGCGGCCTTTCCATCAGCAGGATCTGGTGATGGGTGAGATCGCCGAGGAAGGCGAAGGATTTGCCGTCGGAGGTGACCATGAACATGGTGTGGCCGACGGTATGGCCGGGCGCGGCGAGCGCCTGGACGCCGGGCAAAAATTCCTGGCCGTCCTTATAAAACACCAGGCGATCGCGCACCGGCAGCAGGTTTTTCCGCGCGTGGACGACGAAATCTTTCAGCGGGCTGCCGAGCTTGCCCTCGTCGGTCCAGTAGTCGAAATCGCTTTGCGCGATGTAGTACTGCGCGTTGGGGAATAGCACCTTGCCGGTCTCGTCGACCACGCCGCCGATATGATCGATATGGGCGTGCGAGAACACCACCGCATCGATGTCTTCCGGCTTGATGCCGGCCTCCGCCATGCTCTTCTGCTGGCGGCCGGTGGTCGGGCCGAACGCTTTTGAAGTACCCATGCCGGTATCGAACAGCACGAGCTTGTCGCCCATGTTGACGATCGGCGAGTTCTGCTCGAGCACGATGTTGTCCGGAGAGAGGAAGTTGTCGGTCAGCATCCTGTTGATTTCTTCGTCGGCCGCACCCGTAAAGGTGCCCTTGGGTGGGCCGAGCGGCAGCGGGCCGTCGGAGACGACGGTGACTTCGGCGTTGCCGAGACCGAAGCGGTAGAAATAGGCCGGCTGCGTGCCGACTTTGGGCGCGCGCGCCAGCGCGCTGGCGCTCATCAGGGTCGATGCGCCAAAACCGGCGCCGAGCGTGAGCAGGGACCTTCGCGAAACAGGGTATGTCATGCGTGTTCCTCCACTGAATTTTTTGAAATGCGTTTTGTCCGGACGGAATTTTACCGCCCGGCCCGCCCAGGTTGCACCCGCTTTTGGACGTTTGGAAGGCGTGCAGAAGAAAAGCGCGCAACAGAAAAATGTCAGCCACGACGCGAAACGAAGAAAATTATTTTCCGCCGCTCGTCAAAACGTGGATGCCCGGGACAAGCTCGGGCACGACGACCGATGACGATTTAACTCCGCTTCTTCTCGATCACATCCCAGATCTTCGCCGCGACATCCGGCCCACCGAGCCGGGCGATGGCGCGGATGCCGGTCGGCGACGTCACGTTGATCTCGGTGAGGTTGCCGTCGATCACGTCGATGCCGACGAACAGCAGGCCGCGCTCGCGCAAGGCCGGCGCAAGCGTCGCGCATATTTCGCGCTCGCGATCGGAAAGCTCGGTGGATTGCGCCGCGCCGCCGCGCACCATGTTGGAGCGCAGATCGTCGGGCGCCGGCACGCGGTTGACGGCGCCGGCGAATTCGCCGTCGACCAGGATGATGCGCTTGTCGCCGTGTTTCACCTCGGGAAGGAAGCGCTGGATCACCCAGGGTTCCTTGAAGGTCACGGAAAACATGTCGTAGAGCGAGCCGAAATTCATGTCCTGCGGCATCACCCGAAACACCGCGGCCCCGCCATGGCCGTGCAGCGGCTTCATCACGACCGCGCCGTGCTCGTCGCGGAAGGCGTTGATCTCGTCGAGGTCGCGCGAAATCAGGGTCGGCGGCATCAGCTGCGGAAAATCCATCACGAAGATTTTTTCCGGCGCGTTGCGCACGCTGGCCGGATCGTTCACCACCAGCGTCTTCGGGTGCAGCCGTTCGAGGAAATGCGTCGAGGTGATGTAGGCGAGATCGAACGGCGGATCCTGCCGCAGCAGGATGACGTCGAATTGCGCGAGATTTTCCCGCCGCGGCTCGCCGAGGGTGAAATGATCGCTCGCGTCGTCGCGCACGGACAGGATTTGCACCGGCGCGACCAGCTCCTCGCCTTTCAACGAAAGCTTGTCGGGGGTGTAATAGGACAGCCCGTGGCCGCGCGTTTGCGCCTCCAGCAGCAGCGCAAAGGTCGAATCGCCGCGGACGTTGATGCGCGCGATGGGGTCCATCTGGACGGCGACGTTCAATTTCATGGGCTGAGTCCGGGCGTTGATTTAAGGAGGATATTCAGGGGCTGGCGTCGAAGGCCGCTAACAGATGGCGCGGCAGGCGCCGTGGCGCAATCAGCATGGCGTCGAATCGCAGCTCATATTCGGCATGCTCGGGATGCGCCACCAGCCAGGCCTGTGCCGCCTCGATGATGCGTTGCTGCTGGCGCGGCGTCACCGCATAGGCGGCTTCATCGAGGCTGGCGCGGGCCTTGACCTCGATGAAGGCGACGAGGTTGCGCCGCCGCGCCACCAGGTCGATCTCGCCATGCGGCGTGCGATAGCGTTTTGCCAGGATGCGGTAGCCCTTGGCCATCAAATAGGCGGCGGCGCGGCTTTCCGCCGAAAGCCCGGTGCGAAATGCCGCGACGCGCGCGGGCGAAGCGGCTTTTGTCGGCCTGTCGGGCGGCGAGATGCCGTCAGTCTTCGCCATGATCGCCCTTGATCTGTTTGGCGAGTTCGAGCGCGCGGGCATAGATTTCGCGGCGCGGCCGGCCGGACAATTCCAGCGCATGCGCGACCGCATCCTTGACGCTGTCGCGCAGAAGCGCAGTTCGCAAGAGGTCGTCGAGGGCTTTTTCGGTCATCGCCTGCGCGCCGGCGGCCGGCGGGGCGATTACCAGCACGAATTCGCCGCGCGTCTCCAGCGCCTCGGCGGAGCGCGCCAGTTCGGAAAGCGGCGCGCGCGTCACCTCTTCATGCAGCTTGGTCAGCTCGCGGCAGATCGCCGCATCGCGCCCGCCCATGATTTCGCCGAGATCGGCAAGGGTGTCCCGCACACGATTGCCGGATTCGAACATCACCAGCGTGGCGTCGATCCGCGAAAGCTCCGTCAGCCGCGCCCGGCGCGCGGTGTGCTTCGGCGGCAAAAATCCCTCGAAGAAGAATCGGTCGGTCGGCAGCGCCGCCACCGACAGCGCCGTCAGCACCGAAGACGGTCCCGGCAGCGCGATCACGGGGTGGCCGGCGGCGCAGGCCTCGCGCACCAGCTTGAAGCCGGGATCGGAAATCAGCGGCGTGCCGGCGTCGGAGACCAGCGCGATGGATGCTCCTTCCGAAAGCTTCTCCAGGATCTTTGGGCGCGCCAGCGCGGCGTTGTGCTCGTGATAGGGTTTTAACAGCGCCGTGATGCCGTAGCGTTCGGTCAGCCGGCGGGTGATGCGGGTGTCCTCGCAGGCGATGATGTCGACGCCGGCCAGCGTCTCCAGCGCGCGGAGCGTGATGTCGCCGAGATTGCCGATCGGGGTCGCCACCAGATGCAGCCCGGCAACCGCCCTAGGCGCGGCCAGCGCCTGGCCGCCGACGGTATAGGTGCGCGGCAAAAGTTCCGCGCCTTCGGAATTCCGGCCATCAGTTCTATTTATGGAAGCAGCTTTTGCGCGCATAATACCAATCTAGACATGAACAGGCGATGTGGGAACACAACGCTGACGCCGCGCGACTGGCGCGTACGAGAATTGCGGTGTCGCACAGGGGCGAGGGATCACGGATCCTGCAACCCGAACCCGAGCGCCACGGCCTTAATCCTTTTGTTTTGGTTAACTATTCGCCGACAATATGCCCAAATCCACCATTCCTGATTGTCCGGAGGTGGACGTCCTGGCCGATCATGGTGGGTCAAGAGAAGAGTTCGAGATGGTGGGGCCGCGCAATCCCAAGTCGGGACCGATTTCCTCCGGGGCCACCCGGCGGGCAGCGGTCGGCTTGATCCTCGGCGCGCCGCTGCTCGGGGCCTGCTCCGGCGATGTCGCGCGGAGCTTTGGGCAGTTCACCAACCCGTTCAGCTCGGAACCTGCCCCCGGCCCTTCCGGCCCGGCCCAGCAGCCGCTTGCGGTCGGCACCGGCCAGGTCAAGGTCGGCCTGATCCTGCCGCTGTCGGCGGCCGGCAACGCCGGCATCGCGGCGCAATCGATGAAGAACGCCGCCGAGATGGCGTTGGCGGAATTCCAGAACCCGAACATCCAGCTCCTGATCAAGGACGACGCCGGCAATCCGCAAGGCGCCGGCCAGAGCACCCAGCAGGCGCTCGACGAAGGCGCCGAGATCATCCTCGGTCCCCTGTTCGCGGTCTCGGTGCCGGCGACCGCGCAACTGACGCGCGCGCGCGGCGTCTCGGTGATCGCGTTCTCGACCGATTCGAGCGTCGCCGGCCGCGGCGTCTATCTGCTGAGCTTCCTGCCGGAATCCGACGTCAACCGGATCGTCGAATACTCCACCAGCATCGGCAAGCGCTCGTTCGCGGCGCTGCTGCCCGACAATGCCTACGGCAATGTGGTGGAGGCGAGCTTCAAGCAGGCGGTGCCGCGCCGCGGCGGCCGCATTGTCGCGTTCGAGAAATACGGCGCCGATCGCGCGGGTCCGGCGCGCACCGTGGCGCAGGCGCTCGGCTCGGCGGATGCGCTGTTCATCGCCGACGACGGCGATTCGGTCGTGGCGACCGCCGACGCGCTGGCCGCGGCAGGCGCCAATCTGAAAAACATCCAGCTGCTCGGCACCGGGCTGTGGGACAATCCGCGCGTCTATGCCAGCGCGAATCTGCAGGGCGGCCTCTACGCCGCGCCGGATCCGTCCGGCTTCCGCGCCTTCTCCGGCCGCTACCGCACCAAATACGGCAACGACCCGGTGCGCACCGCGACGCTCGCCTATGATGCGGTGGCGCTGGTCTGCGCGCTGGCGCGAACCCAGGGCGGCCAGCGCTTTGCACCCGAGGTATTGACCAATACATCCGGCTTTGCCGGCATCGACGGCCTGTTCCGTTTTCGCCCCGACGGCACCAACGAGCGCGGCCTTGCGGTGATGCGCGTCGGCCCGGCCGGCGCCGTACCGGTCGCAGGCTCGCCGAAGAGTTTTGGGGCGTAGCTCTCGTCGTTCCCGCGAACGCGGGAACCCATAACTACAGGGCTTTGTTATTGCCAAAGCCCTCTCCCAATCTTGTCTGATCGAGGGGCCCGCGGCGACGATGGATGGCTACGCCGCCAAATCCGCGACCACCGCGTCGAGCACCGGGAATCCGGCCTGCGTCACCCGCAGCCGACCGCTGCCATCGACCGTGATCGCGCCCTCCTCGCGCAACAGCGCGATCCGCTTCGGATCGAGCGCGCGGCCGGATAGCTCCGCGTAACGCTGCGGGTCGATGCCCTCAGTGAGCCGCAACCCCATCAGCAGAAATTCGTCGGCGCGCTCCTCGCTGTTGAGGAGGTCGTCGGTGACCACGCCGTGGCCATTGGCCTCGACCCGCATCAGCCACGCCTCGGGGCGCTTCTCGGTCGCGATCGCGTGCCTGGTGCCGTCGATGTCGAGCCGGCCGTGCGCGCCCGGCCCGATGCCGGCATATTCCTCGCCGCGCCAATAGACGAGATTGTGCCGGCATTCCGCCCCCGCGCGCGCGTGGTTGGAAATCTCGTAGGCCGGCAAGCCCTGCTGCGCGCAGACTTCCTGCGTCACGTCATAGAGCTCTCTCGCGAGCGCCTCGTCCGGCGTCTTGAGTTTGCCGGCGGCGTGCAGGCCAAAGAACGGCGTGCCCTCCTCGATCGTCAATTGATAGAGCGACAGATGCTCGGCGGCTTCCGAGATCGCAAGCTTCAGCTCGTCCGCCCACCTCTCGGGCGTCTGGTCGGGACGGGCATAGATCAGGTCGAACGAATAGCGGTCGAAGCTCTTGCGCGCGATGGCGACCGCGTCGAGCGCTTCGCGCGCGGTATGCAGGCGGCCCAACGCCTTCAGCGAAACATCCTCCAGCGCCTGCACGCCGAGCGAGACGCGGTTGACGCCGGCTGCGCGGTAACCCGCGAAGCGCGTGGCCTCGACGCTGGTCGGGTTGGCCTCCAGCGTCACTTCCGCATCATCGGCGACGCGCCAGTGTTTGCCGATCGCGTCCAGAATCGCGCCGACCGTCTGCGGCTTCATCAAGGACGGCGTGCCGCCGCCGAGAAAGATCGACGACACCTCGCGCCTAGGTGCGCGCGCCGCCGTGGTCTCGATCTCGCGCGCAAAGGCGCGGGCGAATCTTTCCTCGTCGATCGGCCCATGCCGGACATGGCTGTTGAAATCGCAATAGGGGCATTTCGACAGGCAGAACGGCCAATGCACGTAGACGCCGAAGGCGCTCTTCTCTCCCTCCCCCGCCTGCGGGGGAGAGCCTGCCCCTGACTTGATCGGGGGGTGGGGGTGGGGGCCGCTAGTCAAGGCAGATCTCCGCCAGTTTCACGAAGGCGCGGGCGCGGTGCGAGAGGCCGAGGCCCAGCGGCGGCAGGCCGTGTTTTTCGATCGAGGTCATCTCGCCGAAGGTGCGCTCATATCCGTCCGGTTTGAACATCGGATCGTAACCAAAACCCGCCGTGCCGCGCGGCGGCCACACCAATGTGCCGTAGGCATACGCCTCGACTTCCTCGATATGGTCATCGGGCCACGCCACGCAAAGCGCGGAGACGAAATGGGCGCTGCGCTGCGCGGGCGCTTTCGCGCCGCGTTCCTGCAGCAGCCGCTCGATCCGTGTCATCGCCGCATTGAAATCCTTAGTCGGGCCGGCCCAGCGCGCCGAGAAAATCCCGGGCGCGCCGCCGAGCGCGTCGACCACGAGACCGGAATCGTCGGCGAAGGACGGAAGCTGTGCGGATTTCGCCGCGGCGACCGCCTTGATCCGCGCGTTCGCGATAAACGTGTCGCCGGTCTCCTCGGGCTCTTCGAGATCGAGTTCTGTGGCCGAGATCGCCTCGACGCCGTGCGGCGCCAAGAGTTCGCGCATCTCGGCGAGCTTGCCGGGATTATGGGTCGCGATCACGAGCTTTCTGGTGATTCGGCGGTGCATGGCCAATCAGCCTTGAGCCACGGCCATTTTCTGCAACTCGACCAGCCGCGCCACGCCCTTTTTCGCCAGCGCCATCAGCGCCAGAAACTCACCTTCCGAGAACGGCGTCTTTTCCGCGGTGCCCTGCACCTCGACGATGCGGCCGTCGCCGGTCATGACGAAATTGGCGTCGGTGTCGGCTTCCAAATCCTCGGCGTAATCGAGGTCGAGCACCGGGGTGCCGTTATAGATGCCACAGGAGATCGCGGCGACATTGTCGCGCAGCACCTTGGTCTTGATCATGTTGCGGGCCTTCATCCAGGCAAGGCAATCGGCGAGCGCGACCCAGGCGCCGGTGATCGAGGCGGTGCGGGTGCCGCCATCGGCCTGCAGCACGTCGCAGTCGACCGTGATCTGGCGCTCGCCGAGCGCTTCGAGGTCGACGGTGGCGCGCAAGCTGCGGCCGATCAGACGCTGGATCTCGACGGTGCGGCCGTTTTGTTTGCCGGCGGAAGCCTCGCGGCGGGTGCGTTCGAGCGTCGCCCGCGGCAGCATGCCGTATTCGGCGGTGACCCAGCCGCGGCCCTGGCCCTTCAGCCATGGCGGCAGCCGCTCTTCCAGCGTGGCCGTGACCAGCACATGGGTGTCGCCGAATTTGACCATGCAGGAACCCTCGGCATATTTCACCGCGCCGCGTTCCAGCGACACGGCGCGCAACTCATCCGGCGCACGGCGGCTTGGGCGCATGGAAATCCTCCAAAATTCGGCAAAATCTGACGGCTCGCGGTGCTTGTAGGTGCGCCAGCCGACAGCGGCAAGGCCTTTGGCCGCCAGTTGTGGCCGAATGGCCGCTTGTATCCGGCCCGCGAGATCGACAGATTAGGGGAACGTTTCAAGGGAGCACGCCGTGGCCCATCACGATCCGATCGGCCTGATCACGCCGAATGCGGGGCTTGCCCAGCTCAACGAGCGGTCGCGGGACATTTTTCGCCAGATCGTGGAGAGTTATCTCGCGACCGGCGAACCGGTCGGATCGCGCAACATCTCGCGGCTGATCGCGGTGCCATTGTCGCCGGCCTCGGTGCGCAACGTGATGGCCGATCTGGAACAGCTCGGCCTGATCTATGCGCCGCATACCTCTGCGGGGCGGCTGCCGACCGAACTCGGCTTGCGATTCTTTGTCGACGCGCTGATGCAGGTCGGCGATCTCACCGATGCGGAGCGGCAATCGATCCAGAGCCAGCTCACGTCCGTCGGCCACGCGCAGTCGGTCGAAGCCGCCCTTGGCGAAGCCCTGACGCGGCTCTCCGGGTTGACGCGCGCCGCGGCGGTCGTGCTGACGGCAAAATCCAATTCGCGACTGAAACATATCGAATTCGTCCGGCTGGAGCCGGAACGGGCGCTGGTGGTCCTGGTCGGCGAGGATGGCCAGGTCGAGAACCGAGTGCTGGTATTGCCGCCGGGGGTTCCCTCCTCGGCGCTGACCGAAGCCAGCAATTTTCTCAATTCGCGGATCAGGGGCCGCACGCTCGCCGAGGCGCGGCTCGAGCTGGAAACCGCGCTGGCGCAAAATCGCGCCGATCTCGATCAGCTGACGCAGAAGGTGATTGCCGCTGGTGTCGCGAGCTGGTCCGGCGGCGAGAACGACGATCGCCAGCTGATCGTGCGCGGCCACGCCAATCTGCTGGAAGACCTGCACGCGCTGGAAGACCTGGAGCGGGTGCGGCTGTTGTTCGACGATCTGGAAACCAAGCGCGGCGTGATCGATCTATTGGGCCGCGCCGAGCGCGCCGAAGGCGTGCGGATTTTCATAGGTTCCGAGAACAAGCTGTTTTCACTGTCCGGCTCTTCCACCATCATCGCGCCCTACAGCGATGCCGCCGGCCATATCGTCGGCGTGCTCGGCGTGATCGGGCCGACGCGGCTCAATTATGCCCGCGTGATCCCGACGGTGGACTATGCCGCCCGCATCGTCAGCCGGATGCTGGGCGGGTAATCCGGCCCGCGCCGGGGGTCGCTTGCGCTTGATTTTTGCCGCCTAAAGCACGATATCCGGCGCAGTAATCCTCCCCATTGCTCCCGGACGACTTTTTCGAGAAGGCAGTCGATGACCGATCCCAAGCGGCAGAACGATGATGCAACGAACCCGGCCGCCGAACCCGTGGTTTCCAAGCCCTACATCATGCCCGACGATCCCGAAGTCGGATCGTTGGAGGCGCTGGCCAAGGAGGCCGCCGAATCGCGGGACAAAATGCTCCGCACGCTGGCGGAGATGGAAAACCTCCGCAAGCGCACCGCGCGCGAGGTAACGGACGCACGAACCTACGGCATTTCCGGCTTCGCCCGCGACGTCCTCGACATCGCCGACAATCTGCAGCGCGCGCTCGATGCCGTCCCCGCCGAGGCCAAGGCCTCCGCCGGTCCCGGCCTGAAGGCGCTGATCGAAGGCGTCGAATTGACCGAACGGTCGCTGCTCAATGCGCTCGAGAAAAACGGCGTCAAGAAATTCGATCCCTCGGGCGAGAAATTCGATCCGAATTTTCAGCAGGCGATGTACGAGGTTCCCGATCCCTCGGTGCCCGCGGGAACCGTGGTCCAGGTCGTGCAGGCCGGCTACATGATCGGCGAGCGCGTGCTGCGTCCGGCGCTGGTCGCGGTTTCCAAGGGCGGCGCCAAGGCAAGTACAGCCGCCAACGGCAACGAGCCGAGCGCGGCCTGATCTGGCTAGACCGCGATATCGGCCGACTGAATGCGCTTGACCCCGGCCTTGGCCATGTCCGCCCAGGCTTTGGCAAGTGAGCCCTGGGTGTCGATACCGCGGCAGGCGTCCTCGATCACATAGGTCTCGAAGCCGGCCTTGCGGCTATCGAGCGCGGTCCATGCGACACAGAAATCGGTCGCCAGTCCCGCCACGAACAGCCTTTTGATGTTGCGCGCGTTGAGATAGGCGGCAAGCCCGGTCGTGGTCTTGCCGTCGGCCTCGGTGAAGGCGGAGTAGCTGTCGACGTCCTTGTGAAAACCTTTGCGGATGATCAGCTCGGCTTGCGGAATCGACAGGTCTTTCGAAAGCGAGGCGCCGTCGGTTCCCTGCACGCAGTGATCTGGCCAAAGCACCTGCTTGCCGTAAGGCAGGTCGATCGTCTCGAACGGCTTCTTGCCGGCATGGGCGGAGGCAAACGAGACATGGCCCGGGGTGTGCCAGTCCTGTGTCATCACCACGTTCACAAAACCCTTGGCGACGCGGTTGATGATGGGGACGACCTGTTCGCCGTCCTTCACCGCCAGGCTGCCGCCGGGCAGGAAGCAGTTCTGGACATCGATCACCAGGAGCGCCGATGCATCATCGGGTTTGATCGAGGTCGCCGCCCAAAGCCTGCCTGAAAGCGTCGCCGCCATCGCGGTCAAGCCCATTCCCACCAGAATTTGCCTTCGACCCGACATGTGCACCTCCCTGGAAAAAGGACCTGGACAGCAAATCAGGTCGCCGTGGCAGCGTAAAGCAGGTTCCGCGCCAGCCAGGGATGAGCGGCGAAGTTCGAACGATCAGCCGCGCGGCTGGATACCGTCGCGCACGGCGCGGAAACGGGTGAAGGCTTGCGGCCAGACGTCGCGCGGCGCGCTGCCGATGATGCGCAAGGTGGTCTGGCCGCCGAATTTTAGCCACTGCACCACGGTGACGGCGGTATTGTCCTTGCCGCTGGTGGCATCGATCCGCGTTTCATAAGCGGGCCCACCGTCGATGCGCAGCGGTTCGGACATCGTGATGTGCGCATCGCGCACCCCGGGAATCGTCCTCGCCGTCTCCTGCGCGAAGCGGTCGCGATCGTCGGCTTGCGCCGGCGCCGATGCGATGATGCCGATCACCATGAACGGCGCGCTTTCAAAACCCTTGGTTTCATCGTTGTCGGCGAGGATGATCGCGGCACCGGGCGCCAGCGAGCGGACCGTCTTGAAGTTGCTGAGTTCGGTCATCTTGAACGGCATCAAGGCGAGCTGTTCGTCGACCGGAACTTCCTTGCGCACGACGGCGGAGGCAAACATCTGCCGCACCGCGTCGTCGGTATAGATCTTGGAGGCGGCCTCGGGCACCTGGACGGCGATATAGCCGGAGAAGGTGTCGCTCGGCAGGATCATCGAATAACGCCGCACATTGGTGGCGCCGTCCTTGGCGCTTTCAATGGTGTAATAGGCAAGCCCGGCCGCTGTCTCGATGCTCTCGGGTTTGACGCCGCCGGCGCCTGCCGGATTGGCCTTGAAGGCATTCGAAACCTCGCCATAGGCCTCGGCCGGCAACTCCGCCATCAGCACCTTGACGCCGTGGTCGTCGGTCTCGAATCCAATGAACGATTTGGCCCGGACGAGACCGACCAGCGGCGTGATCCCGACCCGCATGCCCGGCGGGAAAACCGCGTCCGCGGTGTACGCGGGCGAGAGGCCAAGCCAGGCGGCTGCGATGAACAGGGCGATCGCGGATGTCAGTCGAAGAAATTTCATGAAAATTCTACTGGGTTCGCATTGAGGCCGTTCGATGGTCGGCGGATGGCGGCCCGACTCGAATAGTCCAAACCTGGTCGGGTTTTAGCGGGTTTGATCTGCCGGTGACAGGGCGGGGCGCTGGTCCGGCTTGTTAACTTTTCAGCTCCCAGGGCCGGTGCCAGCCGCATCCCGCAACCTGTCCGCAGGCCCGTTGCCTCTCGCCGCTTCGGGCAGTCCCGCGCCGACCCGACACTATCTTCCAAAGCTGAGCGTTTTCATGTCCCAAGGTTGCGTCGCAGTCCTTGCAGGCCCCCACCCCCCTCCTATATGAGGCTCACCGTCGCAATATCGCGAGCATTTGATCGTCTGGGGGTTTGGATTGGTGCGCCGTCAGGGCCCAGCCAACCTGCCGCAAAAAGAAGGGTATGAGGACCATGGGAAAGGTCATTGGGATCGATCTCGGCACCACGAATTCGTGCGTCGCCGTAATGGATGGCAAGACAGCGAAAGTCATCGAAAACGCCGAGGGCATGCGGACGACGCCGTCGATCGTCGCCTTCAGCGATGATGGTGAACGCCTGGTCGGCCAGCCGGCCAAGCGCCAGGCGGTGACCAATCCCGAGCGCACCTTCTTCGCGGTCAAGCGCCTGGTCGGCCGCCGCTACGACGACCCGATGGTCGAGAAGGACAAGAAGCTCGTCCCCTACAAGATCATCAAGGCCTCCAATGGCGACGCCTGGGTCGAGGCCGACGGCAAGTCCTACTCGCCCTCCCAGATCTCCGCCTTCATCCTGCAGAAGATGAAAGAGACCGCGGAGGCCCATCTCGGCCAGAAGGTCGATCAGGCCGTCATCACGGTTCCCGCCTATTTCAACGACGCCCAGCGCCAGGCCACCAAGGACGCCGGCAAGATCGCCGGCCTTGAAGTGCTGCGCATCATCAACGAGCCGACCGCGGCAGCGCTCGCCTACGGCCTCGACAAGACCAAGTCCGGCACCATTGCGGTGTACGACCTCGGCGGCGGCACCTTCGACATTTCCATTCTCGAAATCGGCGACGGCGTGTTCGAGGTGAAGTCGACCAACGGCGACACCTTCCTCGGCGGCGAAGATTTCGACATGCGGCTGGTCAGCTACCTGGCCGACGAGTTCCAGAAGGAGCAGGGCATCAACCTGCGCAACGACAAGCTGGCCCTGCAGCGCCTGAAAGAGGCCGCCGAAAAGGCCAAGATCGAATTGTCCTCGACCACGCAGACCGAAATCAACCTGCCCTTCATCACCGCCGATCAGACCGGACCGAAGCATCTGACGATGAAGCTGACGCGCGCCAAGTTCGAGGCGCTGGTCGACGATCTGATCCAGAAGACCATCGAGCCCTGCCGCAAGGCGCTGAAGGATGCCGGCCTGACCGCCGGCGAGATCGGCGAAGTGGTGCTGGTCGGCGGCATGACCCGCATGCCGAAGGTCCAGGAAGTCGTGAAGCAGTTGTTCGGCAAGGAGCCGCATAAGGGTGTCAACCCGGATGAAGTCGTCGCCATCGGCGCGGCGATCCAGGCTGGCGTGCTGCAGGGCGACGTCAAGGACGTGCTGCTGCTCGACGTCACACCGCTGTCGCTCGGCATCGAGACGCTGGGCGGCGTGTTCACCCGCATCATCGATCGCAACACCACGATCCCGACCAAGAAGAGCCAGGTGTTCTCGACCGCCGAGGACAACCAGAATGCCGTCACCATCCGCGTGTTCCAGGGCGAGCGCGAAATGGCGGCCGACAACAAGGTGCTCGGCCAGTTCGACCTGATGGGCATTCCTCCCGCCCCGCGCGGCATGCCGCAGATCGAGGTCACCTTCGATATCGACGCCAACGGCATCGTCAACGTCTCGGCCAAGGACAAGGCCACCGGCAAGGAGCAGCAGATCCGCATCCAGGCCTCCGGCGGCCTGTCGGAAGCCGACATCCAGAAGATGGTCAAGGACGCCGAGGCCAACGCCGCCGAGGACAAGAAGCGCCGCGAGGCGGTCGACGCCAAGAACCATGCCGACGGGCTGGTGCATACCACCGAGAAGGCGCTGGCCGAACACGGCTCGAAGATCGCCGAGACCGAGCGCCGCGCCATTGAGGACGCCGTCAGCGACCTCAAGGAAGCGCTGAAGGGCGACGATGCCGAGGCGATCAAGGCCAAGACCAATACGCTGGCGCAGGTTTCCATGAAGCTCGGCGAGGCGATGTACAAGCAGGCGGCCGAGAGCGACGCGGCCAAGGATGCCGCCAAGGACGACGTGGTCGACGCGGAATTCACCGAGGTCGACGACGACAAGAACAACAAGAAATCTGCTTAAACGGCTGATATCATGACCCTCATTCTGAAGAGCACGCCAGATTGCGTCTCCAGGAATGAGGGTCATTGTTCTTTAAGCCGGAGGCTGCATTCTCATGACGCGCAGTCCTTCGGAATGAGGACGAAGATCGGGCGGATTTGACTGATGTCGACGAAGCGCTGCTACTACGAAACGCTCGAAGTCGAGCGGAACGCGGATGAAGGTAAACTCAAGGCGGCCTTCCGCAAGCTCGCCATGAAATGGCACCCGGACAAGAATCCGGGCGATGCGGCCTCCGAGATCCGCTTCAAGGAAATCAACGAAGCCTACGAAGTCCTGAAAGACGGCGACAAGCGCGCCGCCTATGACCGCTTCGGCCATGCCGCCTTCGAGCAGGGCATGGGCGGCGGCGGCGGTCCCGGCTTCGGCGCCGGCTTTGCCTCGTCCTTCTCCGATATTTTCGAAGACCTGTTCGGCATGGCCGGCCAGCGCGGCCGCGGCGGGCGCGAGCGCGGCCAGGACCTGCGCTACAACATGGAAATCACGCTGGAGGAAGCCTTCCAGGGCAAGACCGCCCAGATCGAGATTCCGGTCTCGGTGACCTGCGAATCCTGTTCGGGCACCGGCGCCAAGGCCGGCACCAAGCCGAAAACTTGCTCGACCTGCGGCGGCGCCGGGCGGGTACGGCAGGCGCAGGGCTTCTTCACCCTCGAGCGCACCTGTCCGGGCTGCCAGGGCCGCGGCCAGATGATCGAGGATGCCTGCCAGTCCTGTGTCGGCTCCGGACGGGTGACGCGCGAGCGCACGCTGTCGGTCAACATCCCGCAAGGCGTCGAAGACGGCACGCGCATCCGGCTCGCCGGCGAGGGCGAGGCCGGCGTCCGCGGCGGACCATCAGGCGATCTCTATATTTTCCTGTCGCTGGCTGCGCATGAGTTCTTCCAGCGCGATGGCGCCGATCTGCACTGCCGGGTTCCGATCTCCATGGTGACGGCGGCACTCGGCGGGGAATTCGAGGTCCCTACCATCGAAAAGGGCAAGACCAAGGTGAAAATCCCTACCGGCACCCAGTCGGGCCGGCGCTTTCGCATTGCGTCAAAAGGCATGCCGGTGCTCCGGTCGCGGCAGACCGGCGACATGTACGTCCAGGTCGTGGTCGAAACGCCCCAGAATCTCACCAAGCGACAGCAGGAATTGCTGGCCGAGTTCGAGAAGCTGTCGTCCGGCGCAACCCAGCCCGAAGCGGCGGGTTTCTTCACCAAGGTCAAGGACTTCTTCGGTAACCGCGCCGGCTGAGAGGCCGCGCCGGAGTGCGCCCGGCTTGACCGTATCGCCTACGACCTATACCTCTTTACGACTATATGACTGATTTCTGACACTCCCCCGCTAATTGCGGTCCCGCCTGGTAGTGACAATGCCTTTGCAATCGTCCGCGCGTGCGTTGAAAAAGCCTCTCCGTCTCGACGATGAGGTTCGTTTTCTCCGTTCGTGGATCGAGAAGCCACTGCATATGGGCGCGGTGATGCCCTCGGGGCGGCTCTTGGCCCGCACCATGGCGCAGTACGTCGATCTCAAATCCACCGGTCCCGTCGTCGAACTGGGCCCCGGCACCGGCGCGATCACCTCGGCGCTGCTCGATCGCGGCATCGATCAGAAGCGGCTGGTGCTGGTCGAATACAATCCCTCCTTCTGCGCGCTGCTGCGCGACCGCTATCCGCATGCCAGGGTGGTGCAGGGTGACGCCTATTCGCTGCGCGATTCGCTGCGCAACGTGCTGAGCGGCCCGGCGTCTGCCGTGGTCTCCGGCCTGCCGCTGGTGACGAAACCGATGCTGACGCGGCTGAAGCTGATCCGCGACGCCTTCACGGCGCTGGCGCCCGGCGCCCCGTTCGTGCAGTTCACCTATTCGGTGGCGCCGCCGATCCCGAAATCGCTGCCCGGCGTGTCCACAGAAGCTTCCGAGCGGATCTGGATGAACCTTCCGCCGGCCCGTGTCTGGGTGTATCGCAAGGATTAACCCGCCCGGCGCATTCGCCGGGTGTTCCAGCCCCGAATGCGTCTGATGTCCGCGCTGAAAATCCTGGTGATCCCCGGTTCGCTGCGCACCGGCTCGCTCAATGCGAGGCTGGCCGCAACCGCCGCGTACGAATTCGCGCGAGCGGGCGCCGACGTCACCCGCATCTCGCTGGCCGATTTTCCGCTGCCGATCTATGACGGTGACCTGCAGAGCAGATCCGGCGTGCCGAAACACGCCGTCAACCTCAAGCGCATGATCGGAACCCACCATGGCGTCTTGATCGTGACGCCGGAATACAATTCCTCAGTGCCGCCGCTGGTCAAGAACACCATCGACTGGGTGAGCCGGGTGCAGGATGCGCATGAGACCCGAGGGCAGGCGTTTCGCGAACGCCCTTTTGCGATCGCCGCGGCCTCCGAAGGCCGGCTCGGCGGCACCCGCGCGCTGGCGGCATTGCGGCTGATCCTCTCCGCCTGCCGCGCCACAGTTATTCCGAACCAGTTCTCGCTGTCATTCGCCGACGCCGCCTATGATGACATGGACCGGCTGAAACATCCGGCCGATATCGAGGCGATGGGAGCACTGGTGAAGCAGTTGATCGACGTTTCGCAACGCATGATGTGAGGTGACATGCAGCCTTCCAAAATCGCTCCCAAAGACCGGCTGATCGTGGCGCTCGACCTTTCGAGCGCGGAGGCCGCGGAAGCGATGGTCGCGCGTCTCGGCGATGCCGTGACGTTCTACAAGATCGGCTATCAACTGGCTTATGCCGGCGGTCTGCCGCTGGTGCGGAAGCTCACTGACGCCGGCAAGCAGGTGTTCCTCGATCTTAAGCTGCATGACATCGGCAATACCGTGGCGCGCGGGGTCGAGAGCGTGGCCAGGCTGGGCGTCACCTTCCTCACCGTGCACGCCTATCCGCAGACCATGAAGGCGGCGGCTGAGGCGCGCGCCGGATCGGGCCTGAAACTGCTCGCTGTCACCGTTCTGACCTCCTATGACGACGGCGATCTGCATGCGGCCGGCTATCGGCTCGGCGTCTCCGATCTGGTCGAGGCACGCGCCCAGCAGGCGCAGGTGCTCGGCATCGACGGCATCGTCTGCTCGCCCGAGGAGTCTACCGCCTTGCGCAAGATCGTCGGGCATCAGATGGTGCTGGTGACGCCGGGCATCCGCCCGGCGGGATCGGCCACCGGCGATCAGAAGCGCATCATGACGCCGTCGCGCGCGATTTCAGCAGGCAGCGATTATCTCGTGGTCGGACGCCCCGTGCTGGAAGCCGCCGATCCCAGGGCGGCGGCGGACGCCATCCGGGCGGAGATCAAGCAGGCGTTGGGTTGAAGAGAAAAGCGGAGAGACGCAAATGGCAAAGGGCTACTGGATCGCACGCATCGACGTCCACAACATGGATGGCTACAAGGAATATGTCGCGCAGAACGGCGCGGTGTTTCATAAATTCGGCGCCAAATTCCTGGTGCGCGGCGGCAAGCACGAGGCCAAGGAGGGCTCGTCGCGGTCGCGCAACGTGGTGCTGGAGTTCAAGGATTATGAAACGGCGCTCGCCTGCTACAATTCTCCGGAATATGCCAACCTGGTCGCGATCCGTTCGCCCCATGCCGAGAGCGATCTGGTGATCATCGAGGGTTATGACGGGGCGCAGCCGTAGCCTCACCTCGTCATGGCCGGGCCATAGACGTCTGAAGGACGGCGTCGCTTCCGCTCGCCTATGCCCGGCCATCCATTTTCTTCACATGAGTTTCTGGCGAAGAGGATGGACCCCCGGGTCAAGCCCGGGGGTGACAAGCTGCGAGAGCCTCGTCGGTTGCCGGAACTGCCCGCCCCGGCTATACGGCAATTGGCGAGGTACCAAACCATGTCCGAGATGCGCTTGATCGTTGCGGGGGCCGGCGGCCGGATGGGACGCGCACTGACGCGTGTGATTTCGGATACGCCGGGCGCGGTGCTGGCCGGCGCGCTGGAAGCGCCGGGTTCCGAACTTTTGGGCAAAGACGCCGGCGTGCTCGCAGGTCTGCCGGAGAACGGGATAAAGCTGTCGGCCGATCTCTGGTCGATGACCGCCAGCGCCGACGGCATTCTGGATTTCACCGTGCCCGCCGCGACCATTGCCAATGTCGCGATCGCCGCCGAGCGCGGCCTTGTGCATATTATCGGCACCACCGGACTGTCGTCGTCGGATGAGGCCGTAATCCGAAGCGTCACCTCGCGCGCCATTGTGGTCAAATCGGGCAATATGAGCCTCGGCGTCAATTTGCTGGCGGCGCTGGTCAAGCGCGTGGCGCAGGCGCTGGACGAGAGTTTCGATATCGAGATCGTGGAAATCCATCACCGCGGCAAGATCGACGCGCCGTCGGGCACCGCCTTGATGCTGGGCCAGGCCGCCGCCGCAGGCCGCGGCATTTCCCTCGAAGAACGTGCGGCGCGGGGCCGGGACGGCGTTACCGGCGCGCGCAAATCGGGCGACATCGGCTTTGCGTCGCTGCGCGGCGGCACCGCCACCGGCGACCACAGCGTGATCTTCGCCGGTGCGATGGAGCGCATCGAGCTCACGCACCGTGCCGAGGACCGCACCATGTTCGCGCAAGGCGCGATCAAGGCAGCGCTTTGGGCGCGCGACAAGAAGCCCGGGTTTTATTCGATGGCCGACGTGCTCGGGCTGAGTGACTTCTAGAACATGATCCGGAAAAGTGGGAACCGGTTTTCCGAACAGATCATGTTCAAAAAAGAGACAACGGAAACAAGAAAATGAGCGACCGCCTTCTCGTGCTCGTGCGCCACGGCCAGAGCGAATGGAATTTGAAAAATCTCTTCACCGGATGGAAGGATCCCGATCTCACCGAGGTCGGGATTGCCGAGGCCAGGGACGCCGGCCGCAAGTTGAAGGCGCAGGGTTTTGAGTTCGACATCGCCTTCACCTCGGTGCTGAAGCGCGCGCAGCACACGCTCGACCTGACGCTCGCCGAGCTCGGGCAGACCGGCATTCCGATCCGGCGCGACCTTGCGCTCAACGAGCGCGATTACGGCGATCTCTCGGGCCTGAACAAGGACGACGCCCGCAAGAAGTGGGGCGAGGAGCAGGTCCATATCTGGCGGCGTTCCTACGACGTGCCGCCGCCCGGCGGCGAAAGCCTGAAGGATACCTTGGCGCGGACGTTGCCCTATTACGTGCAGGAGATTCAGCCCTGCGTGCTGCGCGGCGAGCGCACGCTGGTCGCCGCGCACGGCAATTCGCTGCGCGCGCTGATCATGGTGCTGGAAAAACTGTCGCCGAAGCAGATTTTGGCGCGCGAACTCGCCACCGGCGTGCCGATCATCTATCGGCTGAACGCGGACTCGACGGTGGCTTCCAAGCTCGACCTGGCGGCGTAGTATTTCGCCGTCATTCCGGGGCGCGAAGCGAACCCGGAATTTTGAGATTCCGGGTTCGATGCCAACGGTCTGCGCCCGTTGGCATCGCCTCGGAATGACGGGGTAGATTCAATGCATCCCGACCTGCCCGGCTTCCCAACCGAGCATCGCCTGCTTGCGGGTGATGCCCCAGTGATAGCCGGTCAGCGCGCCGCTCTTGCCGAGCGCGCGATGGCAGGGCACCACGAAGGAGAGCGGGTTCCTGCCGACCGCCGCACCCACCGCGCGCGAGGCTTTCGGGCTTTTGATCTTGCTTGCGATATCGGAATAAGACACCGCGCGGCCCATCGGGATCTTCAGCAGGGTCTCCCACACCCGCACCTCGAAATCGGTGCCGATCAGGACCACGCGCAGCGGCTGGTCCGGACGCCACATCTCCTTGTCGAAGATGCGCTGCGCCAGCGCCGCGGTGCCGTCGCGATCCTCGACGTAAGCCGCGCGCGGCCAGCGCCGCTGCATGTCGGCGAGCGCGGCCTGCTCGTCACCGGGATCGGCGAAGGCAAGGCCCGCGAGCCCACGGCCGCTGGCAATCACGATGGCCGTGCCGAAGGGCGAGGGATGGAAGCCGTAAGCCATGGTCATGCCGGCGCCGCCGTTCTTCCATTCGCCCGGCGACATCGCCTCATGGGTGACGAACAGATCGTGCAGTCGTCCCGGGCCTGACAGCCCGGAGTTGAGCGCCGCATCGAGCACGCTGGCGGATTCGCGCAACAGCCCCTTGGCGTGGTCGAGCGTCAGCGCCTGCATGAAGGCCTTTGGCGTCAGCCCCGCCCAGCGGCGGAACAGATGGTGCAGCTCATCCGGCGTCACCGAGGCCGCTTCCGCCATCGCTTCGATGGTCGGCTGCGCGCGCCAGTGCTCGGAGATGAAGGCAATCGCCCGGCGCACCGAATTATAGTCGCGGAGCGCGGCGTTCTGGGATCCCGGTTTTGAGAGGCGGTGCTCATTCATGGCAAGGTTCATCATGGCTCTGATGTAGGACGCATCCGTTGCCCGAACCACCCGATTTCCGATCAGATTTCATCAGACCGGATTAAGGGTCGGGCCGCGCCGGGCGACCTGGAGTGCAGCCGCCAAGGCCTTGGCAAAGCTTGCTTTTTCGTCAGCTCCCAGAAATCCAGCAATGGCGACACGGCGGCCTTTGGAGCGCAGATAGAGCTTCTCGACACCAAATTCGGCATGGGTCTCCTGATCGAGTTGCACCCACAGCGGATTGAATTTGAATTCGACCATGTGGCCGCGATGGCTGACGCGGCGCAGCCGCAATTCGGAGGGGGTCATCCGGATTTCCTCGCGCGCCCTGGCGCGGCGGAAATTGATCCGGAACGCCCAATAGATCGCCAGCACGTCGAGGCCGAAAAGGCCGAACACCGGCCAGGCGCCCATCAAGAGAAACGCCAACCCGGCGCCAAAGCTGACCACGCTGACAAACGCCATCACCAGCAGGAAGCCGGTGCGGTTCAGCGAGCGGTGCGGCGTCAGGAGCGCCGCGAAAATCTCCGGCTGGGCGTCCGGATCAAAATCGTTGCCTGTGGTCATGCCGTGTCAGTATACCCGCATCATGGCGAAAATCACCCGCAAGTCCCGGCTATCAGCAAAACCCTCCGCCGCAAAACGCGCCAAAAAATCTCCCAAGCGCGCCGCGACCAGGCCGGCCAAAAAGCCAAAACCGTGGACGCCGGCCGAGGTCCGCGAGGCGTTCAGCCGATTCCGGAAAGCCAATCCTGAACCGAAGGGCGAACTGGAGCATCTCAACCCCTATACGCTGCTGGTCGCGGTGGTGCTGTCGGCGCAGGCGACGGACGCCGGCGTCAACAAGGCGACGCGCACGCTGTTTGCGGTCGCCGACACGCCGCAAAAGATGCTCGCGCTCGGCGAGGACAAGGTGCGCGATTACATCAAGACCATCGGGCTCTACCGCAACAAGGCCAGGAACGTGATCGCGCTGTCGGAAAAGCTGATCGCCGATTTCGGCGGCGAGGTGCCGCAGACGCGCACTGAAATCGAATCGCTGCCCGGCGCCGGCCGCAAGACCGCCAATGTCGTGCTCAACATGGCCTTCGGCGAACGCACCATGGCGGTCGACACCCATGTGTTCCGCGTCGCCAACCGCACCGGGCTCGCGCCCGGCAAGACGCCGCTTGAAGTGGAACTTGGCTTGGAGCGCGTGATCCCGCCAGAGTTCATGCTGCATGCGCATCATTGGCTGATCCTGCACGGCCGCTACACCTGTCTGGCGCGAAAACCGCGCTGCGAGGTATGCCTGATCAACGATCTCTGCCGCTGGCCGGAAAAGACGGTTTGAGGGAGCCAAGCCCGCGATCGTCATCCTGAGGTGTCCGCGCAAAAGCGCGGGCCTCGAAGGATGGGCCGCAACGCATCCTTCGAGGCTCGCCCAGCGGTGCAACTGCAAGGCTCACCTCCAGCGACAACGGCGAAGCCGTTGCGCGGGGATGACGCTGCCGTTGTTGCCTCAAATTACCGGCACGCCGGTCTTCCGCCGCGGCTCGATCAATTCCGACCGTGGCCCGGAGAGCCGCTTGTGCATGTGGACCATGAAGGCCATGCCGAACAGCGGCGTCGCCAGGTTGACGATCGGGATCGACACGAAGGCTGCGATGATCAGCCCCGCGGTGAAAATCACCGTCGCGTTCTCCCTGCGCATCGCCTTGGCTTCCGCCGGCGGGCGGAACCGCATCGCGGCGAGTTCGAAATATTCACGCCCCAACAGCCATGCGGTGGCGATGAAGAAGGCGAGGAAGCCGATGCCGGCGAACAGCACGAAGGGTAGCGCGATCAGATAGACCAGGATCGTCAGAGCCGCGGTCTTGACGCCCTCGGTCACTGCGATGCCCAACGGCAGCGCGGTGCCCGGGCGCTCGGCCGGATAATGTTCTGTTTCGACGTGGTCGGCGACCTCGTCGACGAACAGACTCGCCACCAGCGAGGTGATGGCGGGCATCAGGAATACCGCGCCGAATACCACGCCGAGGCCGGCGGCGATCGAAACGATCCAGGCCAGCACATTGAGCGGCGTCTGGAAGCCCGGACCCAGCATCGCCGCGAGCCAGCCTTCGCCCGAGGTTGCGAGCCAGCTCAACAGCCGTTGCAGGCCGATCGCCAGCACCGTGATCAACACCAGCGCCAGCCCGATCGAACGCCACAGGATGGAACGCATCGGTGGCGACAGGATCTGCGAAAGCGCCTTGACGGCGGCGTCGATCATGATGGTCTTGCCTCTTTCGGGAAACCTCGCGACAGGTAGCCACGCATAACCGCTTCGGCAAGAGCCGGTGCGGGTCTCCCACGCGCCGAGGCGGATGCATTGCTGCATTGCCTCACGCGCTTTAAGTCGTCGCTTGCCAGGGTTATGTTTGGCAGATAGCGCAGGGAAGGCTAGTTTGCCCTGCCAGAAGATGTCCAGGGAAGGCCGGGAGACGCTAGGCATGAGCACGCAGGAGCTGCCGCTATCGGGGGTCCGGGTCATCGAAATGACCCACATGGTGATGGGGCCGACCTGCGGCATGATTCTCGCGCAGCTGGGCGCCGAGGTCATCAAGGTCGAGCCGCCGGCAGGCGACAAGACGCGCGACCTGGGGGGCATGGGAACGGCGTTCTTCCCGCTGTTCAACCGCGGCAAGCGCAGCGTCGTGCTCGATTTCGCCAAACCCGACGATCGCGCCACCATGGACCGGCTGCTCGCGAGCGCCGACGTGTTTCTGGAGAATTTTCGCGATGGGCAGCTGGAAAAGCAGGGGCTCGGCGCGGATGAATTGCGCAGGCGGCATCCGCATCTGATCGTCTGCGGCCACAAGGGCTTTCTGTCCGGCCCCTACGAGCATCGCCCGGCGCTGGACGAGGTCGTGCAGATGATGTCGGGGCTCGCGGCCATGACCGGCACGCAGGAAAAGCCGCAGCGCGTCGGCTCCTCGGCCAACGACATCATGGGCGGCATGTTCGGCGTGATCTCCATTCTCGCCGCGCTCTACCAGAAGCGCGGCGCCAAGGAAACGAAAAAGGGAGCGGACAAGACCGGCGCCGATATCCGCATCGGCCTGTTCGAGAACTGCCTCTTTCTCGTCGCCCAGCACATGGTCGAATTCGAGATGACCGGCAACCGGCCGCGCTCGATGCCCGAGCGAGAGCATGCCTGGCCGATCTACGATATCTTCGAGACCCAAGGCGGCGAGCGCATCTTCATCGGCGTTGTCACCGAAGGCCACTGGCAGAGTTTTTGCCGCGAGTTCGGCATGCAGGAATTTCTCGACGACCCCACCTTGCGCACCACCACCGATCGCATCCTGGCGCGGTCGCGGATCCTTCCGCGCGCCGCCGAAATCATCAAGGGATGGAACGCGGCCGAACTTTCGGCGGTGCTGGACCGGCTCAACATTTGCTTCTCGCCGATCAATCGCCCCGAGGATCTGTTCGACGATCCCCACGTGCTGCGCCCCGGCGGCCTCGTCAACAATTTCGCGGCCAATGGCGAGCCGTTCCGCGTGCCCGCGCTTCCGATCGAGTGGAACGGCGCCAATATCGGCGAAGGACTGAAGGTCCCCGTGCTCGGCGCCGACACGGCAGCCGTCCGCGCCGAACTCGAAGCCGAGAAATTTCCCGCAACCGCCAAAACCGCAGCGAGGCTCGCATGACCCGCGTTCAAGACGTCTATCCCGACAACAGCGTCAGCCTGCGCGAGGTCGGCCTGCGGGACGGCCTGCAGCTGGTGAAGAAATTTCCGTCCACCGCCGGGAAGCAGCGCTGGATGCGCGACGAATACGGCGCCGGGGTGCGGCACTTCGAGGTCGGCTCGTTCCTGCCCGCCAATACTTTCCCGCAATTCGTGGACGTGCGCGAAATCGTCAAGACCATCGCCTCGCTGCCCGGCGCGCACGGCATTGCGCTCACGCTCAACGAGCGCGGCGTCAACGAGGCGCTGGCGTCGGGCGTTGCCGAGATCGCAACGGTGGTCTCCGCCACCGAGGAGCACAGCCAGGCCAATGCGAACAGGTCGCGCGAGCAGGCCATCGCCAACGTCAAGCGGCTTTGCGATCTGCGCGATGCGAGCCCGCACAGGCCGATCGTCAATGCCGCGATCTCGATGGCGCTGGGCTGTTCGATCACGGGCGCGGTCGATCCGAACGAAGTGATAAAACTGGTCGAGAAGTGCCTGGAGGCCGGGGTCGATTTCGTCGGCATCGCCGACACCGTCGGCTATGCCGGGCCGAAACAGGTCGGAGAACTAACCAAGGCGGTCGTCAAGATGAGCGGCAAAAAGCCGGTCTGCGTTCACTTGCACGATACCAGGGGCATGGGCATCGCCAACGCGTCCGCCGCGCTCGATGCCGGCGCGCGCATCCTCGACGGCTCGCTCGGAGGTCTCGGCGGCTGCCCGTTCGCGCCGGGCGCCACCGGCAATGTGGTGTTCGAGGACCTGGTGTTCCTGTGCGAGAGCAAGGGCTTTGCCACCGGCATCGATATCGAGAAGCTGATTTCGGTGCGCGGCATCCTGCGCTCGGAAATGCCCGGCGAGACGCTGTACGGAGGCCTCGCCCGCGCTGGGCTGCCGGATCGCAAGACAAGCGTCGCGGCCTGATAAGGGCAAACGTTAGTACGCCGCGAGCTCCGCCGAGCGCGGTGGGTCGGGGCGCTCCGCAACGGTTTCGCCGGCCGGCATCACTTCCTCAGCCGCAGCCGGCGCTTCTTCGTCAATCTCTTCAGGAACAAGCGGCGGCGCGTCGATCGCTTCTGGAAACGGGCCGAATTCGCCCGCTACCTCCCGGAGCGGCTTCTGCTTGTCGGCCCAGTGCAGGGTGGTGTAGTCGAAGCCGTGCACGATGGTGGGTTTGACGATTTCGAAATAGGGCGAGATGTCGAAATCGCGCGGCATGTAGAGCGAGGAATCCCGGATGTGCAGGATCTCGCGCCGGGCCTGCCTGGAGCCTGCGCGCGTGATCTTCGGCAGGATCGGATAACGCACGGCGTCGAACGCCTGCGCGATCAGCGCGGAGCAGATGATCTTGGTGGGATCGCCGGAGCCGAACGCGATCATGCGCCGCCGCCAGCGCTGCGGGATCGGCAGCGGAAACAAAAAGCGCATCAGATCGAGGATGTTCTTGGTGTCGTAGCCGAAGCCGATCCGGTTGATGGCGTAGCGGCACACCGTGTAGCGGTCCTCGAACGACAGCCCGACCGGGCGGCACAGCCGCGTGTGATAGGGGAAATATTTCGACAGCGGCGCCGAGGTGACGCCCTCGCCGATATTGGCCTCGATCAGCACGTGCGGCTCGCCGTCGGGCTCTTCCGCGCCGTCGATCGGACCGACGTAAAGCGCGGCATGCGACCAGGTCGACTGCGTCAGATATTTGATGATGCCGGAAACCCGGTTGTTGCCCTCGACCAGCAGCACATCGCCCTGATCGATGACGCCGCGCAAATGTTCGGGATCGCTCGGCGTGAACGGCTCATAGCCCGGGACTTCCTTCGAAAGGTAGTCCGCGATCAGCTTGCCGACGGTATCGAGCACCACGCCCACGATGAATTCCCCCCACAGGGCCTTTCCGGCCACTTGTTCTGCTTCCTTATCATGGTCGAAAGCCGTTGCAATTTAGTTCATGCAGCGACCGGATCAATCATGATTGATTCACCATGACGGTTGCCGCGCGGGTGCGGATGCGGCAAGTTCGCGGGACGTTCTCCCGCTTTTAAAAGGTCCGGAAACCATGACATGACAATGACGCGCCGCGACTTTCTCATCGCGTCCGCGGCCCTTGCCGGGACGCCGGCGCTCGCCGACCGCGCCGCAGCAGCGCCCCTGCCGCGCGAGGCTGACATTGTCGTGATCGGCGCGGGCGCCGCCGGCATCGCCGCGGCCCGGCGCATCGTGGCCACCAACCGCAAGGTGATCGTGGTGGAGGCCGCAAGCCAGATCGGCGGCCGCTGCGTCACCGACAGCACAACCTTCGATGTGCCGTTCGACCGCGGCGCACGCTGGATGCACAATCCCGACACCAACCCGATGATCAAGCTCGCCCGCGCCGCCGGGCTGGACATATCGTCGGCGCCGCTGGGGCAGAAAATCCGCATCGGCCGCCGCAACGCGCGCGCCGGCGAAACCGAGGAATTTCTGGCCGCCCTGGTGCGCGCCAACCGCGCCATCGACGACGCCTCGCACGGCAAGGCCGATGTCTCCTGCGCTTCGGCGTTGCCGAAGGATCTCGGCGACTGGGCCGGGACGGCGGAATTCGTGCTCGGCGCCAATTTTACGGGCAAGGACCTCAAGGACGTTTCGGTGATGGACAAGGCCCGCGCCCAGGAGCGCAATGCCGCGATCGCCTGCCGCCAGGGGCTGGGCACGCTGATCGCGAAGCTCGGCGCAGACGTGCCGATTTCGTTGTCGACGCCGGCAAGCCACATCGCCTGGAGCGGCCGCGACGTCACGGTGGAGACGCCCAGCGGCAAGATCGCCGCGCGCGCCGCCGTCATTACGGTGTCCAGCAATGTGCTGGCGGCCGGCAACATCAAATTCACCCCCGATATCCCGAAACGCCAGCTCGACGCCGCGGCGAAGGTGAGCCTCGGCAGCTATGATCGCATCGCCTTGTCGCTGCCGGGCAATCCGTTGGGGCTATCGCGCGACGACGTCATCATCGAGCAGAGCAATTCAACGCGCACCGCGATGTTGTTCGCCAATCTGGGCGGATCGTCGCTGTGCGCGATCGATGTCGCCGGCTCCTTCGGCCGCGATCTCTCGGCCCAGGGCGAGAAGGCGATGGCGGACTTCGCCGTTGAATGGCTGACAAAACTGTTCGGCAGCGATGCGGCTGCCGCGGTCAAGAAAACCAGCGCGACCCGCTGGAATTCGGCACCCTATGCGCTGGGCGCGATGTCGGTGGCCTCACCGGGCGGACAACCCTCGCGCAAAATCCTGGCCGAGCCGGTCGGCTGCATGTTCCTCGCCGGCGAAGCGACCCACGAAACCCTGTGGGGCACGGTCGATGGCGCCTGGGACAGCGGCGAGCGCGCCGCCGAAGCAGCATTGCGCCGGATCGGCGCGCTCAGGGATGAAACGTGCGGCGCCGGCGCCGGCGCGGGCCCCAAGGCAACGCCGCCGCGCCGCGCCGCGCCCGGACTGCGATGCCGGGTGCGCCGATCAATTGAAGTCGTGGCCGGTAGCGCTGATCTCCTGGTCGAACAGCAAGATAGCGTGCCCACTAAATTATGCTGCAACAAACCGCGATAGAGGTGCGCTCGGCGGCGCAATTGCGCCGCTGACTTGCCCGCCTCTACGGATGGGCCTTCTTTTCGTCCCATCCTTCGAGGCTCGCCGAAGAGGCTCGCACCTCAGGATGACGCAGCGCGATCTTCAGCGCAGCACACTATCCAGCGCGGGCAGGCCGATGATGACGGCCGTGGCGATCAAGACGTAACAGATGGCGCGAAACAGCCGCTCGCTGGCGCGACCGAACAGTTTTGCGCCGCACCAGACGCCGATGCCGTAGACCGGGCCGACCAGCAGCGAAAGGCGGATCGCATCCGCGGTGAGCAGCCCGCTCACGGCATAACTCACGACCGAAAAGAAATCCGAGGCGCCGAAGAACAACAGGATGTTGGCGCGCGCGATACCTGAGGCGATCGGACGGCCGAGCCAGTAGCCGACGATCGGCGGTCCGCCGGTCTGCGCCAGGCCGCTGCAAAAACCGGACAGGCCGCCGATGCCGATCGAAAGCGCCGGAAAGTCCTTTCCGCGATAGCGCCAGCCCGAGAGCAACAGCATCAGCAGCGCAAAGACAAAACCGGAGATGATCCAGCGCGTCGTCACCGGATCGAGCCGGCTGAGGAACCAGGTCCCGATGGGCACCCCGACCAGAGCGCCGGCCACCATCACCGCGGTTGCCTTGCGATCGGCGTGTTGCCACGCATTCGGAAGCAGCGGCGCGGCGGCGACGAAATCGATGATCAGCAACAGCGCGGCGACCAGGCGCGGCGCCGCCAGGCTAGACGCCAACGGCATGAAGATCAGCGCGGAGCCGAAGCCGGAAAATCCCCGCGCCGTCCCCGACACGAAGGCAATCGCGCAGATCGCGATCGCTATGTTGGTGCCGACGTCCGCCGGGATGAGGCCAAAGCTCATCCGCGCAATACGCCGCCGGTCTTCCTGCTCACCTCGGCCACGATCTTCGCCGCCACCGCGTCGATCTCCTGGTCGGTGAGGGTCTTTTCACGCGGCTGCATGGTCACGGCAATCGCGATCGATTTCTTGCCGTCCTCGATGCCCTTGCCCTCATAGATATCGAACACGCCGACTTCCGTGATCAGCTTCTTGTCGACGCCTTGTGCCGCGCGCACGATATCGCCGGCCCTGACGCCGCGATCGACGATGAAGGCGAAATCGCGCGACACCGGCTGGAATGGCGAGAGTTCCAGCATGGGCCTGGCGCGGGTCGGCCGCTGCTTGGCGGCGGGAATGCGGTCGAGGATCACCTCGAACGCGATCATGGGGCCGTCGGCGCGGAGCAATTCCAGTGCCCGCGGATGCAGCTCGCCGAAATAGCCGAGCACGTTCTGCGGCCCGATCTGGATGGTGCCGGATCGTCCGGGATGCAGCCAGTCGGGGCCGCCGGGCACGACCTGCAGCGCCTGCATCGGCGCGCCGGCGGCCGACAGCACCGCGAACGCATCGGCCTTGGCGTCGAGCGCGTCTGATGTGGCCGAGCCGGACCAGTGCCGACCTATGCCTTGCCGCGATGCGAAGCCGTGGCGGATGCCGGAAGCCGCGATCAACTCGTCCTCCGGAGCATCGCCCACGAAGATCTGCCCGACTTCGAACAATGCCAGATCCGGAAAGCCGCGGTCGATATTGGCCTGGGCCGCGAGGATGAGGCCGGGCAGCAGGCTCGGTCGCATATCGGACATGTCGGCGGCGATCGGATTGGCGAGCGACAGTTCGGGATGGCCGCGGCGGTTGGCCTGCGCCTTCGCCGGCGGGTCGCGGTCGAACAACTCGGCCGCGGGTTTTGAAATGAACGACCACGTCACCGCTTCCACCATGCCGCGCGCGGCCAGCGCGCGCTTGGCGCGGCGGGTGCGCAGCTGGATGGCGTTGAGGATCGGCTTGCGCGCCGCCTCGCCGCGCTCGAACGGCGTCATCGGCACATTGTCGACGCCGACCATGCGCACGATTTCCTCGACGATATCGGCCTTGCCGTGCACATCCGAACGCCACGACGGCACCGCGACTTTGACCACCGGGCCGGGGCCGGCCATCATGAAGCCGAGATGGCCGAGGATGAGCTTCATCTGCGGCAGCGGCACATCGATGCCTGCCAGCCGCTTGACCTCGGTGAGCGGAAAATCGATCACGCGATCGTCGCCGAAGGCTTTTCCAACGACGACATTCTCCGACGGCGTGCCGCCACACAATTCCATGACGAGCTTCGTGGCCATCTCGAGCCCCGGCACCATGAAGGCGGGATCGACGCCGCGCTCGAAACGATAGCGGGCATCCGAGTTGATGCCGAGCTTGCGCCCGGTCTGGGCGATGTTGATCTCGTTCCACAGCGCCGACTCGATCAGCACGTCGGTGGTCTCTTCCGAGCAGCCGGAGGCCTCGCCGCCCATGATGCCGGCGAGCGATTCGACGCCGTGTTCGTCCGCGATCACGCAGATCCCGCTGTCGAGCGTGTAGGTGCGGCCATCGAGCGCCAGCAGCGCCTCGCCCTCTTTCGCGCGGCGGACAGTCAGGTTGCCCTTCACCTTGGCGGCGTCGAACACGTGCAGCGGCCGGGCGCGGTCAAAAGTCATGAAATTGGTGATATCGACGAGCGCGTTGATCGGCCGCAAGCCGATCGAGGTCAGCCGCCTCGAGAGCCATTCCGGCGACGGACCGTTCTTGACGCCGCGTACCAGCCGCAGCGCGAATCCCGGACACAACGAAGCGTCCTCGACCGTCACCTTCACCGGACAGGGGAATTCGCCCTTGACCGGCTTGATCGCGGGATCCTTGAATTTGCCCATGTCGGCAGCGGCAAGATCGCGCGCGATGCCGTGCACGCCAGTGCAGTCCTGCCGGTTCGGCGTCAAATTGATCTCGAACATGGGATCGCCGAGGCCGGCCCATGGCGCGTAGGCCGCGCCGACCGGCGCGTCGGCCGGCAATTCCATGATGCCGTCGTGATCCTCGGAGATTTGCAGCTCGGCCGCCGAGCAAAGCATGCCGCGGCTCTCGACGCCGCGGATGGTGCCGACGCTGAGCGTGATGTCCTTGCCGGGAATGTAGGTGCCGGGGGCCGAGAACACGCTGACGAGACCTGTGCGCGCGTTCGGCGCGCCGCACACCACCTGCACCGGCGCGCCGCCGTCGCCGGTGTCGACCATGCAGACCCGCAGCCGATCCGCATTGGGATGCTGCTCGGCCGAGATGACGCGGGCGATGATGAACGGCGCCAACGCCTTGGCCTTGTCCTCGATGTTCTCGACCTCGAGCCCGATCATGGTGAGCTTGTCGGCGAGCTTTTCGACCGGCTCGTCGGTGTCGAGATGTTCTTTCAGCCAGGAGAGCGTGAATTTCATGATGATCGTTTCCCGGCAGGCGGATTCTCATCTTCCCTCCCCCGCTTGCGGGGGAGGGTCAGGGTGGGGGCTCGCGCAGCAACGACGGTGGCAATCGTTTCCAGCACGCCCATGCGATTCGTCATCACGTCGTGGTTGCTGAAGCGAAGAACCTGAAACCCCCTCGCTTCGATCACGGTCGAGCGTCGGACGTCTGCCCGCTCAGCCTGATCCGAAAAATGCTGACCACCATCGAGTTCGATCACCAGCTTTGCGGCATGACACGCGAAGTCGGCGATGTAGTTTTCGATAGGGACCCGACGCCGGAAGCCGGCGCCGTTGAGACGGTGATCGCGGAGCTCCGACCAGAGGATGCGCTCTGCGTCTGTAGAGTTCTTCCGGAGCGCGCGTGCGTTGGCGCGCAATTTGCCCGAGACCTTCCACGAGGGGTTCTTTTCCTCCATCGAGACCTCCGATGCCGCGCTACCCCCACCCCAACCCTCCCCCGCAAGCGGGAGAGGGGGCTCACCTTGCCGAACGGATAAAGCGGGGCTGATTCCGAACGCAGTCTTTCCCCTCCCCCGCTTGCGGGGGAGGGCCAGGGTGGGGGCTCTCGCAGCGACTGCGGTGGCGAGGGAGAGCAAAGCGGAGCCGGATATCATCTGGCGAAGCTGGCTCATGACATGCGTTCCGCGGGTTCAAGAATTTCAACCAGGCGAAAGCGTTCGCACATCAGCATCATGTCTTCGCTGAAGCGGCCGAGCCGGGTGAAATAGCGCCGGTGCGCGTCGCGCCAGTAGGCGAGACTGCGGTCGCCTTCGCCCTCTTCATGGGCAAAGCCAGCATCGACCTCGCCAAAGCGGCGGTAGGTCACTTCCAGCGTTTCGATCACGCAGCGCGGCATTCCGCGTCCATCGCGCACAATCCAGCGCTCGCCGGCTGTCGAGGTGTTGGGCTCGTCCTCCGTGCTGCAGGTAGCGGTCTTCACGCCCTTGAGCACAAGCTCGAGCAGTTCGTCGGCAAGCTTCGGGCTGTCGCCGAACGCGAACGAGCGCAGACTCCGATATTGTTCGGGGACAGCGTTCTCGCTCACGAACTCAATCCTCCCGCCAGCGTCGGCACGTCGAGCGGCTTGAAGCCGTAATGGCTGAGCCAGCGCACGTCGCTTTCGAACAGCTGGCGCAGGTCGGGCATGCCGTATTTCAGCATCGCGATGCGGTCGATGCCCATGCCCCAGGCAAAACCCTGATAGACGTCGGGATCGATGCCGCAGGCGCGCAGCACGTTCGGGTGCACCATGCCGCAGCCGAGAATCTCCAGCCAGTCCTCACCCTCGCCGAAGCGGATTTCGCCCTTGTCGCGCCGGCACTGGATATCGACCTCGAGCGACGGCTCGGTGAACGGAAAGAACGACGGCCGAAATCTCATATTGATGTGGTCGACTTCGAAGAACGCCTTGCAGAACTCGTGCAGGATCCACTTGAGGTGGCCGAGATGCGAGCCCTTGTCGATCACGAGGCCCTCGACCTGATGAAACTGCGGGGTGTGGGTCGCATCCGAATCGATGCGGTAGGTGCGGCCCGGGCAGATGATACGGATCGGCGGCTTCTGGGTCAGCATGGTGCGCACCTGCACCGGCGAGGTATGCGTGCGCAACAGTTTTCGCGAACCGTCTTCTTTCGGGTTGAAGAAGAAGGTGTCGTGCATTTCCCGCGCCGGATGGCCTTCGGGGAAATTTAGTTTCGTAAAATTATAGTCGTCAGTCTCGATGTCAGGCCCTTCGGCGACGGCAAATCCCATGTCGGCGAAAATCGTCGTCAGTTCATCCATCACCTGGCTGAGCGGATGAATCCGGCCGGCTTCGGCCGGAGATTCGCGCAGCGGCAACGTGACGTCGATGGTTTCGGATTTCAACCGCGTGTCGAGGGCTGCCGATTTCAGGATGTCGCGGCGGGCGGTCAGCGCCTGGCTGACATTGTCCTTGGCGAGATTGATCGCAGCACCCTGGGTCTTGCGCTCGTCCGGCGACATCTTGCCGAGCGTCGAAAGCAATGCCGAGATCGAGCCCTTCTTGCCGAGTGCGGCGACGCGCACGGCTTCCAGCACGCCCTCGTCGGAGGCCGCGGCGATCTGGTTGAGGATTTCGGTTTCGAGTTGAGCAAGGTCGGTCATGGCAATCCCTGGTGCAAAGGCAGTTGTAAGACTGCAAAGCTGCCGCAACGGAGGTGCGCCCCCTCTCCCGTTGGGAGAGGGTTGGGGTGAGGGTTACGGTCTCACGATAGTGCGAAACCCCTCACCCGGCGCTTCGCGCCGACCTCTCCCTCTGGTAGAGGTGAAAGGACGCGTTCTTTGCGAGCTCAGGCCGCCAGCGCCGCCTTGGCCTTTTCGGCGATCGCCTGGAACGCCACCGGCTCGTGGATGGCGAGATCCGACAGCACCTTGCGGTCCACCGTGATGCCCGACTTCGACAGGCCGTTGATGAAGACGCTGTAGGTCATGCCGAATGGGCGCACCGCCGCGTTCAGGCGCTGGATCCACAGCGCGCGAAACGTGCGCTTCTTGCGCTTGCGGTCGCGGAAGGCGTATTGCCCGGCCTTCTCGACCGCGGCCTTGGCGGCGCGGATGGTGTTCTTGCGCCGGCCATAAAAACCCTTGGCGGCCTTGTAGACTTTCTTGTGCTTGGCGTGAGAGGTCACACCGCGTTTGACGCGAGACATGACGGGTCTCCTTGATTTCTAATGGGTGACGGATCGCCGCGCGGACGCGGCTCGGCAAAGGCGTGCGGCTGGAACGATCAGGCGTTCGGCAGGAAATATTTCTTGATGTTGTCGCCGTCGGTCTTGAACAGCACGCGGGTGCCGCGAAGCTGACGAATCTGCTTCTTGGTCCGCTTGATCATGCCGTGGCGCTTGCCGCGCTGGGCGGCCATCACTTTGCCGGTGGCAGTCACCTTGAAGCGCTTTTTGGCGCCCGACTTGGTCTTCAGCTTGGGCATTTGGCTCTCCTGTTGCCACGTAAGAAGCGCGCCCGAAGGGGCGCTTTCGCGGCCAAAATGCTCGTTAGAGCGTTGAAAATGCTAGGCTATTTCCGAAATGAGATAGCCCGCATGGACATCGCCACGGCAGCCCTTGATCAGCCGGGCGATGAAGGCAGGGCTTATGGCAGACCAAAGCCGAATTGGCAACGATGAACCGAGGAACCGCAATGTTCGACGAATGGGTTTAGGCCATCAACCAAACAGGACGAAAATGCCAACAGCTGCCCAATCGATATCTTTCTTCGCCGGTTTCACGCCCTTGCGCGCCCTCCGGTACGCCTTCGCCGCAGCCGTTCTCGCCTCGTTCGCACTGCCCCATACCGCCGACGCGACCACCAGGGCCAGGATGGTCAGGCCGGGGGGCTATGACGGGGTCTGGAACGTGATGTTCTCCACCGAGGCCGGCAATTGCAGTTCGAACAGCGTTCCCTTCACGGTGGCGGGTACCCGCGTCTCGTCGGCCGGTGGCGGCAAGGTCACCGGCGGCGTCAGCCGCGCCGGAATCGTTTCCGTCAACATATCCGTCGGCGCCTCCAAGGCGAGCGGCAACGGCCGGCTCACCGGAACCAGCGGCGCCGGGCGGTGGAGCGGGATCATCCAGGGCGACCGCTGCAGCGGCACCTGGCAGGCTACGCGGACCTGATGCTGCGCGGCATGAAAATGGCCCGCCAGAGGTTCTGGCGGGCCGTATTCCAAATTCACTAACGCGAATACGTAGCTCGAATCAGCGCGGCGCCAGCACCATCACGACCTGGCGGCCCTCGAAACGCGCGTCCTGCTCGACCTTGGCGAAGTCGGCGACGTCGGCCTTGACCTTGTCCAACAGCTTGGTGCCGATTTCCTGGTGGGCCATCTCGCGGCCGCGGTAGCGCAGCGTGATCTTGACCTTGTCGCCTTCCTCGAAGAAACGCTGCATCGCCCGCATCTTCACGTCGTAATCGTGATCGTCGATCATCGGCCGCAGCTTGATCTCCTTGATCTCGACCACCTTCTGTTTCTTGCGCGCCTCGGCGGCTTTTTTCTGCGCCGAATATTTGAACTTCCCGTAGTCCATGATCTTGCAAACGGGAGGATTGGTATTGGGCGAAATCTCCACAAGGTCCATGCCGGCCTCCAGCGCCATCTTGATGGCGGCGACAGTCTCGACCGTGCCGTGGTTCGTGCCGTTCTGATCGATCAGCTGAATTGTGGCGTTGCGGATTTCATCGTTGGTGCGCGGCCCGTCTTTGGTGGCAGCGGGCGGGGCTCTGTTGGGACGGCGAATGGGTAACTCTCCATGGTTGTGAACGAAGGTCGTAGTTTGAAGGAATAAGGCGCGGCGGGCAAGCAAACTCGCCATGGCCGTTGCGAAAAGCATCAAATGCGAGGCTTTTGGGTAACGCCGGACAACGCCTGTCGGCACGGAATGTTCAGGTCCGCCCACATAGGGGGCAAGGCGTTGTTCCGCAAGCAGGATGGGCAACCGGTCTGCGTCCGTTGACGGATCGGCCCTGCTCACTCAAACAGCAGCAAACGGAGTGACGATTGCCATGACCAATTCCGCGGCAAACGGGCAGCCGCCCAGCTTCATCGAGGTAGGTCAAGGGAACACGGCGCGCCGTATCGCCGTGCGGGCCCGCGAAGGCATTGCCCCCGGGCTGGTCTGGCTCGGCGGTTTCAATTCGGACATGAAGGGCACCAAGGCCTTGGCGCTCGACGCCTGGGCCGCCGAGCAGGGGCGTGCCTGCGTCCGGTTCGACTATTCCGGCCATGGCGAATCCGGCGGCGCCTTCATCGACGGCACCATCGGGCGCTGGCTGGAGGAAGGCACAGCGGTGTTCAGACAATTCTGCCGGGGACCGCAGGTCGTGATCGGCTCGTCGATGGGCGGCTGGATGGCGCTGCTGCTGGCCCGCGAAATGGCGCGCGCGGGCGTGAGCCACGCCTCGCTGGCCGGCCTGGTGCTGATCGCGCCGGCGCCCGATTTCACCGAGGCGCTGATGTGGAACGGCTTTTCGCCCGAGGTGAAAAACGAGATCGAGACCAGGGGCGTGTGGCTGCGGCCCTCGCAATATGGCGATGGCGCGCCCTACCCGATCACCCGCGCCTTGATCGAGGAAGGCCGCAACCATCTCCTGCTCGGCAGCGCCATCGAGTTCGGCTGCCCGGTCCGCATCCTGCAGGGCGCGCAGGATCCCGACGTGCCCTGGCAGCACGCCTTCGCGCTGGCACACCGATTGCCCGCCGACGACGTGGTGCTGACCATGATCCAGGACGGCGATCACCGCCTGTCGCGGCCGCAGGACATTGCGCGTATCATCGCGGCGGTGGCGGAAATTGCACAAGCGGGAGCGAAACCATGAACCTGGAAGCCATGCTGCGCGCGTTCTGCGGCGCGGTCGAACAGCGCAACGGCAAGGCTTTAGCCGAACTGTTCACGGAGGACGGCGTCTATCACGACGTGTTCTACGGGGCGTTCGACGGCCGCGCCAAGATCGCCGAACTGATCGACGACTGGTTCTATCGCACGGCGACCGATTTCCGCTGGGACATGCATGCCCCCGTCAGCGACGGCGAAACGCTCTATGCGCGCTACACCTTCAGCTATCGCTCGATCTTGCCGGAGGCCAAGGGAGCCCGCGCGATGTTCGAGGGCGTCGCCATCATGAAGCTGCGCGACGGCAAGATCGCCAGCTATCGCGAGGTCGCCAACACCGCGACCGGCTTTGTCGACATGAATTTCGCGCCGGAGCGGATCGTGAAAATCGTGGCGAGACAGGGCGTAGCGCTGAAGGCGCGGCCGGAGATGAAGCGGCATCTGGATTAGCCATTCGTCATTCCGGGCGCGAGCAAAGCGAGCGAACCCGAATCTCGAGATTCCGGGTTCGCACTATCGTGCGCCCCGGAATGACGAACCAATATCACGGCTTGGGCTTGATCGCCGCCATCGGCTTGCGCTGCGCCAGCGCGGCGACGGTCGATGTCCCGATGGCGCCCTGCTCGTCGTAGAGCCAGCATTCGCCGATCGCGATGCCGTCGGTGGCGTGATGATTCACCACCTCGAATCCCACCCATTCGGTCACCGGCAGGCGATGCAGATACAGCGTGACATCGCTGTTGATGTAGCCGAGCCCCTGGTCGCCGGCGTTGGCAAAGGGGCTGGCGAAATCGGCTGCCACCGCGACCCGGACGAATGGCGTCAGCGGCTCGGCTTCGACGAGGTCGCGCACCTCGCTCATCCACAGCCGGCGCGGGCCGACGCTGCCCATCGCGCCCACGATCGGGCGGGTGGTCCATTTGCCGTGCATGCCGAGCCGCGGATCAGTCGGCGCCGGAATGTCCGACGGCACGGGCACGTCCCAGTTCGGCGGCGACCACACATGGCCTTGCGGGCTTTCGGTCCTGCGCAAGAGCTGGCAGGAGGCGCGCGCCATGGCGGCGCCGCCCGAGAAGAAATCGGCCTCGACGACCTTGATGCGCAGACCGTCGCGGACGACCCGCGTCCTGACTTCGATCGGGGCGAAGCCGGGCAGGCGAAACATGTCCACCGTCAGCCGCGCCGGCACGAAATCATCGGCGCCATGGCGTTTTTCGATCTCGAAGGCGAGCAGGCCGATGATAACGCGGCCGTGCAGCGATTTCGGGTCCCACGGGCCGTTTGCGGCCTGGGTCGGGATGAAAGCGTCGCGGTCTCTGGTGAAGAAGGGCTGATCGGTCATGGCGCGGGACCATGACGGAATCTTCGCGGTGAAATCAAGGGCGGGCAATGCAGGGCGTCATGCGGCTGCGAGCCGCCACTCCGTCCGGACAGTCTTGTCCAACTCGGCATCCAACGCCGCCGCCGCGCGCAGCGAAAATTCCTCCCGCTGCAGCAGTTGCGACAGCGCCCAGACCGCGGCGCCGCGCACCAGCGGGCTTTCGTCGCCAAGCAGCCGCTCGGCCTCGACGGCGAGCGCGCGGTCGTTCGAGTTGCCGATCGCGATCAGCACGTTGCGGACGAAGCGGTCGCGGCCGATGCGCTTGACCGCCGATTTCGTAAATCGCGCGCGAAATGCCGCGTCGTCAAGCCGCGCCAGTTCGGCCAGCGATGGCGCGCGCAAATTTCCGCGCGCGGCGAGTTTTGCTTCGCGCCCCTGTTGGGCGAACTTGTTCCACGGACATACCGCGAGACAATCGTCGCAGCCATAGATGCGGTTGCCGATGGCTTTGCGGAATTCGTGCGGGATCGGCCCCTTGTTCTCGATGGTCAGATAGGAAATGCAGCGCCGGGCATCGAGCTGGTAGGGCGCGGGGAACGCCGCGGTCGGACAGATATCGAGGCAGGCCTGGCACGAGCCGCAATGGTCGGTCTCGACGTTTTCGCGCGGCAGGTCGAGCGTGGTGAAGATTGCGCCGAGGAACAACCATGAGCCGAACGGGCGCGAAACGAGGTTGGTGTGCTTGCCCTGCCAGCCGATGCCCGCCGCCTGCGCCAATGGCTTCTCCATCACAGCGGCGGTGTCGACGAACACTTTTACTTCGCCGCCAGCAGTAGCAGTCAGCCATCGCGCCAGCGTCTTCAGCCGCTTCTTGATGAAATCGTGATAGTCGTCGCCTTGCGCATAGACCGAGATCGCGCCGCGCGTCCGCTGTTCAAGAATGGCCAGCGGATCTTCGTCGGGCCCGTAATTGACGCCGAGCATGACGATCGAGCGCACGTCGGCCCACAGCCGGCGCGGATCGGTGCGGCGCTCGGGGGAAGCTGCGAGCCAGTCCATGTCGCCATGTGCGCCGGCCGCGAGGAAATCGCGGAAATGCTTTCCGGCGTCGGTAAGCACATCCGGATCGGTGACGCCGACGCAATCGAAGCCTAGCGCACGGGCTTCATTCGCGAGCGCGTATTTGAGATTTTCCGTCATCGGCGAGGGATCGGTACTTTACCTCTCCCATTGGGAGAGGTCGAATTGCGAAGCAATTCGGGTGAGGGGCTATGCTCTATCGATAGACCGTACCCCCTCACCCCCACCCTCTCCCCATTGGAGAGGGAGCTCACTGCCGTTGCCGAAACATGAGTGGCTAGTTCGATCGGCTGAATCAGAAATCCAGGTCCACATAGGTGCGCGAAGCCGGCACGCCGGCGAGCCACTCGCTCAACAGCGGGCGGAACGAGGGGCGGGATTTCACCCGCGCGTACCACGCCTTTGCCGCGTCGTCCTCGATCCATGGCACGTCGCCCAGATAATCGATCGCCGAAAGATGCGCCGCGGCGGCGAGGTCCGCGTAGGTCAACCGGTCGCCGGCGAGATAATTCCGCGTCCGCGCCAGCCAGCCGATATAGGCCAGATGATAGCGCACATTGGCCTTCGCCGCGCGGATCACTTCCGCCGCCGGCGCGCCGCCGCCGTCGCCCTCGCTCATGAAGCGCTTGTAGATGCGCTCGGTGACCAGCGGATGGGAGGCCTCCTCGAAGAATTTCTCGTTGAACCATGCCATCAGCCGGCGCACCTCGATGCGCTCGCCCATCGAAGGCGGCAACAGCCGCCGTTCCCCGAGCTCCGCGCCGTGGGTTTCGTCGAGATATTCGGCGATGATGCCGGCGCCGGGAATGGGCGGCCGGCCTTCCGATATCAGCACGGGCGTCGTGCCCGCGGGATTGAGCGCCAGATACGCCTCGCGCCGTTCCCAGGTCCGCTCCTCCACCAGCCGCACGTCGAGCCCGCTTTCGCCGAGCGCGAGGCGAATGAAGCGCGAATGCGGGCAGAACGAATGATGAAACAGCGTGAACATGAGCCCCTTGATAGTCTTGCGGTGCTTAAGGAACCCTCACCGCCCCAGAGCAGTGCCGGGTTTGCAATAGCGCGCCAAACTACCTAAGCACGCGGGCGAGGCAACCTGTGTTTTTGCGTTTTTTGCGATTGCGGCAAGGTGCCGAATAAGCGAGAAGAACCCGCACTTTTCGGCCGATATCGATCAGAACGGACCATCTCATGATGTCTGATACAATAAGGGCGGTGATTCTCGGCATCATCGAGGGCGTCACGGAATTCCTCCCCGTATCCTCGACCGGCCATCTCCTGCTCGCGGAGCGGTTCTTCAATCTCGGCGAGGGCAGTTTCTGGAACAGTTTTTCGATCCTGATCCAGCTCGGCGCCATCCTTGCGATCGTCGTGATCTATTTCGGCAAATTGTGGCGGGTGGCGCTCGGCATGTTCTCTAACGCCGAGGACCGGCGCTTCGTCATCGGTCTGCTGGTGGCGTTCCTGCCCGCCGCCGTGATCGGCGCCGCCGCCGGCGGTTACATCAAGACATATCTGTTCAATCCGTGGGTGGTGTGTTTTTCGCTGATCGTCGGCGGCGCCATCCTGCTGTGGGTCGATCAGCTCGATCTCAAGCCGCACGAGCACGATGCCACCACGTTTCCGCTGCCGATGTATCTATCGATCGGCTTTGCGCAGTGCCTGGCGATGATTCCCGGCGTCTCCCGCTCCGGCGCCAGCATCGTGGCGGCGATGCTGTTCGGCGCCGACAAGCATGCGGCGGCGGAGTTTTCCTTCTTCCTGGCGATCCCGACCATGGTCGGCGCCTTCGCCTACGAATCCTACAAGAATCGCGCCGAGATGAGCTTCGATCACGCCGGCATCATTGCGATCGGATTCGTGGTGTCGTTCGTGGTCGCGATCGTCGTGGTGAAGACGTTCCTGAGCTACGTCACCCGCCACGGCTTTTCGCTGTTCGCGTGGTGGCGCGTGATCGTCGGCACGCTCGGCCTGGTCGCGCTGGCGATGGGAAGGTAAGGGCGCCCGTCATTGCGAGCGCAGCGAAGCAATCCATTCTTTCTTCGTGGGGCAAGATGGATTGCTTCGCTGCCCTCGCAATGACGGGATTAGCGTTCCGCGGCAATCCGCTCACGCCCCCTTGTGCTGAAACTGGCCCAGCTTGCGGAAGCGCCAGAGATATTGCGGGACGATCGCTTCCATCGAATCCGGCACGATGCCCAGTGCTTCCAGGGTGCGGCCTTCGGCCTTGGCCGCGTCCGACACCACATTGTCAGAGCGCAACAACTCCACCTGGTCCGGCGTCAGTTTCAGCGGCCCCGGCGCGAACTGCAGCAACAGCGCCTGCAATCTCGCCAGGGCGAACGGCAGCGAGACCAGCATGCGCTGGCGTTCCGTCGTGGCGAGGATGATCTCCATGATCTCGCGCATGCTCAGCACCTCGGGCCCGCCGAGCTCGTAGGTCGCGCCTTGTTTCGTCTTGCCGTCGACGGCATCGGCAACCGCGGTCGCGACGTCGCCGACATAGACCGGCTGCATTTTCGTCAGGCCCCCGCCGATCAGCGGCAGCATCGGCGACATCCGCGCCAGCGCCGCGAAACGGTTGCTGAACTGGTCCTCCGGCCCGAACACCACCGAAGGCCGCAGGATGTTGGCCGAGGGCACGGCCGCCAGTACCGCATTTTCGCCCGCGGCCTTGGAGCGGGCATAGCGCGAGGACGATTTGTCGTCGGCGCCGATCGCGGAGACATGCACCATCCGCGCACCCGCGGCGGCGGCCGCCTTGGCTACCGTGCCGGCGCCCGCGGCTTGCACCGCCTCAAAACTTTGCGCGCCGCTTTCGGCCAGAATGCCGACCAGATTGATGGCGACATGGGAATCGCGCATCGCGGCCTCGACCGAGGCCGGATAGCGCAGATTGGTCTGCACGGCGTGGATCTGGCCGACCCGGCCGGTCGGCTGCAGGTACCCGGCCAATTCCGGCCGCCGCACCGCGACCCGGATGCGGTAGTCGCGCTTGGCGAGCGCGCGGACGACGTTTCGCCCCAGAAAGCCCGATCCGCCAAAAACCGTGACGAGGGTGTCCTGATTCGATGCCATGGGTCGATTTCCTGGGGTCAAATTCGAGCGGTCGCGGGGTGTCCACCGGATTCGCGATACGCCAAGCCGTCGCGGCTGTACAGCGTATTTGGGCAGCGATTCAAGAATTTGACAAGCGTGCGACCGATCCCGTACTAACCGGCCCAAGCCCAGGTGGTGGAATTGGTAGACGCGCTGGCTTCAGGTGCCAGTGGCTTAACGGCCGTGAAGGTTCGAGTCCTTTCCTGGGCACCATTTTGGCCCGAGTCCAAGCCCAAGTCCTTAATTCAGCAGCAGCAGCGCAGGGATGGCCCGCGCGTAGCACTGATGGCTGCGCCCAGCTCATCGGACTCAAATCAATGCACAATCCGGTTTTCGCCGAGCGCCTGCGGATGCGTTGTACTTTTTGCGTAATCCCCGATCGGCCGAAATCACGGCTTTCGAAGGAACAACTCATCCCGTGAGATCGTTCGAAAAGTACCATGCGCAAGCCGGTACGAAGGGTGCTTCCCATGCCAGATAGTCTCCGTGCCCCAGCCGAGGTTGTCGACCATCCAATCCATCCGTTGCTGGTGCCCCTGCCGATCGTATGCTTCGGTGGGACCTTGCTCACCGACCTCGCTTACTGGCACTCGGCCGACATGCTGTGGTCGGACTTTTCCTCCTGGCTCGTCACTGTCGGCGCGATCTTTGCCTGGCTCGCCGGGATCGCCGGCCTGGTCGATTTCCTGAGAAACCGCCGGATCCGTTCGGTACCGCCGGCCTGGCCGCATGTGATCGGCAATGTCGTGGTGCTGATTCTCGCGACTCTCAACATGCTGGTGCATACGCACGACGCCTGGACCTCGGTGGTGCCTTGGGGGCTTGTGCTTTCGACGGCCACCGTCCTCGTCATGCTGTTCACGGGCTGGATGGGCTGGTCGATGGTCCACCGCTACGGCGTGGGAGTCGCCAAATGAAAATCACGGCGTCCGCCATCAAGCGCATCGCGCTGGTGCTGGTTTGCACCTCAGCGCTGACGGCAGCGGCACATAGCGAGGATTCCTTCGATCCGCAGAGCCAGGTCGGTCCGAATCCGCCGCTGCCTGACCCTCATCAATATCTGTTCCCGCCGATGCGGCTTGCGCCCGTCGTCGGCTGGAAAGAGGGCGAGAAGCCGACGGTGGCGAGCGGGTTGAAGATCGAGGCGCTGGCGACCGGCCTGCAGCATCCGCGCTCGCTCTACGTGCTGCCCAACGGCGACATCCTGGTGGTCGAATCGAAATCGCCCGGCACCGATCCGGTGCATCGGCCGAAAGATATCGTCATGCGCTCGATTGAATCGTGGGTGACATCGGGCGGCGATACCGGGCCGAGCAACCGCATCACGCTGTTGCGCGATGCCAATGGCGACGGCAAGCCGGAGACGCAAAGCGTGTTCCTCGACCACCTCACCTCGCCGTTCGGCGTGGCGCTGGTCGGCTCCGATCTCTATGTCGCCAATACCGACGCCATCGTTCGCTACCCCTATAATACCGGCGACACGAAGATCACCAGCCCCGGCACGCAGCTGACGCCGCTTCCCGGCGGTCCCATCGACCATCACTGGACCAAGAGCCTGCTCGCAAGTCCCGACGGTTCGCTGCTCTATGTCGGCGTCGGCTCCAACAGCAACATTACCGAGAACGGCCTGGAGGCGGAATATAATCGCGCCGCGATCTGGGAAGTCGACCGGGCCAGCGGCCGCTGGCGGATTTTCGCAAGCGGGTTGCGCAACCCTAACGGCCTGAGTTGGGAGCCGCAGAGCGGCGCGTTGTGGGCCGTGATCAACGAGCGCGACGAGCTGGGTCCCGACCTGGTGCCGGACTATCTGACCTCGGTGAAGGACGGCGGCTTCTACGGCTGGCCCTATAGTTATTATGGCCAGCATCTCGATCCGCGCGTCCAGCCGCAGCGTCCGGACCTGGTCGCCAAGGCGATCGTTCCTGATTACGCGCTGAGCTCCCACGTGGCTCCGCTGGGACTTGCGTTCTATACCGCGAACAGTCTACCGCAAAAATACCGCGGCGGCGCCTTCATCGGCGAGCATGGCAGCTGGGACCGGCCGCAATTCAACGGCTACAAGGTCGTCTTCGTCCCGTTCAGCGATGGCCATCCGAGCGGCAAGGCCGAGGACGTCGTTACCGATTTCCTGAACTCGGACGGAAAGGCTCGCGGAAGGCCGGTCGGCGTCGCCATCGACAAGTCCGGGGCGCTGTTGATCGCCGATGACGTCGGCAACACGGTCTGGCGCGTGACGTCGGTCGGCCAATAGAGGCGCGCGGACGCAGATTTCCGATCGCTCGATCTCGACCATGCGGCGGCGTCAGGGCACCCGGGTTTTCGACCGGGTCAATGCGCGGAGCGAAATCAGCAATCTCCGCCATCCGATCACGACGCCGGTCAGGCTGAAGGCAAAACCGCATCCGCACAGCGCGACGATCAGGATCGTGCGCAGCAGGGGATGGGACGTCAGCGGCCAGAATTTTAGCCTATGCAGGCTTTCGAAGAGCCGGCGATAGGCCCGCTGCGGCGCGTCCAGCCGATCCACCAGGGCGCCGCTTGCGCCGTCGATTTCAAACCAGCTATCGCTGCAGACGGCGCGGAATACCGGCGCATCGGGCATCCGTGACTTGACGGCGCCGTCGTCGCTGGTGGCGATGATCGAAGCCGGTGCGCAACCGGTTGCGAGATGCCGGATCGCGTGGTCGATTTCGCCGGCGCGCAGCAATCCGCCATCGCGCGGGGTGATGTTTGGGCTTGTCTCATACAGCCGCTGTTGTTCCGGTGTCGCTCGTTCGCGGCGATAGATGTTTCCGCCGAAGGCGAACCATTCGATTTCCTTGACGCCGGCGCTGCCGCGCTCGCCAGGTGACAAGCTGCTCCAGTCAGCCGTGCCGGCGATCGCCCGCGCATCGGCGCGCGCGTCGCGGCCCTTCAGCCATCGGCCGTCATCCATCGACAGCCATCCGCTGAAGGCCCATGTCAGCACGAACGGCGCGCAGATGAGGCCGAAACGATAGTGCCACGCCTGCAGGCCGCGATAAGGCGGCGCCGCGCTCCCGCTTCCGATGGTGAGCTGCGCCAGGCCGATGACGACGCCGAAGCCGGCGCCGATCCACGCCAGCAACGACAGCCACCACATCAGCACCGCCCAGGCTTGCAGGTGATGGCGCAGCGCAGTCGGATAGATCCAGTGCGCGATACTGCCGATATAGTTGAGGACGCGGGCGCGGTGCGTGGTGACCAGGACCACGTCGCCGGTCGTCGAGGCGACGTAGAGCTCGGTGCCGCTGATGTCGTCGAGGGCGACACGGTACAGCGGGCGATCGGAATCGAAATCGCCGGCAACGCTCCATTGATCGTAGGCGATCGACTCGCCGGCGCGGGCTCGCGCGGTGTCCAACCCGCGCGCCCGTGCATAAGCGTTCGCGATGTCGAGCGCGGTTCGCGTCGAGTTGACCGCACCGTCCGCGAGATCGTTTGCGCGCAATGTTCTGAAGGCGGACGGTCCGGAGATCAGGTAGATCGGCCCGTCGCTGCGCCCGACCAGACGGACCCGCAAGACCTCCGCGATTCCGCTCTTGGCGACGGCCTCGGCAGGGCCATGCCCGACATGATCGGGATCGATCGGCAGCAGCGCGGCAAAGCGGTCCGCCTCGCCTGTCGAGGGAAACGGCACGAAATGCATCACGATGCCCGAGGCGAACCACATCGCAAACAGCAGGCAGAACGCGACGCCCCACCAGCGATGCAGCAAGGTCAGGACACGCATGCGGGGTTCTTCGCCTTACCACTTCGCCGAAGCGGACAATTCGAACGTCCGGGGCGCGCCGAGATAGACCTGGTCGGGATAGCCGGGGTCGGAGAACTGGGCGTAGACGGCGTTGGTCAGGTTGCGCACGCGGAAGCCCACCCGCATCATCTCCAGGCCCTGCCACCAGAGATCGCGGCCGCCGATGTCGACAAAGGCAAAGAGATCGACGGTCGTGTAGGGCAGCATGGCGGTGAGGTCGTCTTCGAACAGATATCGTTGCCCGACATGGCGCACCGATCCGCCGATCTCGACCGGCCAGCGCCAGTTGGTGAACGTATAGGACGCGCCGGCATTGATGATCACAGGCGCGACATTCGACGGGATGTTGCCGCTCCAGGCGTCGAAACCGCCGTAATGCGCATCGGTGAAGGCGACATTGCCCCAGAGTTTCAGATTCTCGAGCGGGCGCACCGCGCCGGCGAGCTCAATGCCCTTGGTGTGTACCTCGCCGGCCTCGGTTGCGACCACGTTGGTGAGCATCACGTAGACGTTGTTTCGCACGATGTCGTAGGCCGAAAACGTCGCTTCCATCCGTTTGTCGTCGGAGATCACCTTGACCCCCGTCTCGTAGATGCGCGAGCTGGTCAAATCCAACGAGCTTCCCGGCGTCAGCGAAAAAATGGCGGCAACCGCGGGATCGTAGGCGGTGGCGTACATGCCGTAGAACATCAGCCCCTTGACCGGCTCGACTGTCACAGCCGCGCGATACGACACCGGCGTCCAGTTTTTGGTGAAGGGCTCGCCCGCCGGGATCGTGCCGTCGAAATCGATGCCGTCGCTCGATAGCCTGGTGTCTTCGACGCGAACGCCCCCCATCAGCGCGAGCCAGGGTGTGATCTTGAGCTGGTCCTCGATCGAGACGGCGGCGGTCTGCAGGCTCTTGTTGCGGATGCCCGGCTCCGGCGTCAGGGTGTAAAGCCCGGGGACAGGGTTGACCACGGCCACGGAGTCGAACGGAAAGTCGTTCGGGTTTTGCTCCTCCGAGAACTGGATGTCGTTGCGGCTCACCTGCAATTGCCCGGCAAACCGGTTCTCCATGCCGAAGAAAGAGGAGTTCCAGGCGACATCGGTGTTGTCGCCGACCACCTGCTGCTTGTGGGAAACGAAGAAGCGGTCGCGGTCGATCATCGAGGTCCCCGTGTCGAAGGCATAAGTCTCGCTGTCGAACCAATGGCGGGTGGCGCCGTAGTCGTAGATCTGGTTCTTGACCGTGACGGCGTCGCCGTAGGACCATTCCCAGCCGCCGCGTACCCACAATTCCGTCGCTCCGACGGAATTGTCGGCGACGTTGTAATTGGTCGTCAGCGTGCGCGAGTCCACAGTCACCGGCGCGATCAGCGAGCCGTCGAAGGTAGAGATCGCGGATCCGGAGACGACGCCATGCGTCGAAAAGGGACCGGAAAACGTGGTCGTCGTCAGCGGCGTGCCCCAATAGGCGTGGCCGCCGTCGTTCTTGTAGTCGATCGCGGCGAACACCTTGAAGGCGTCGTTGACGCGATAGTTGAGCTGGCCCGATACGTTGTTGAGGTTCTGATAGTCGCCATCGATGAAGCTGGCGATTTTCGAGGAACTGACGTCGAACCGATAGTCGAGCCCCGCCGCCAGCGTGCTGCCGCCCGAGCCGAAATGCGTGCGCCAGGTTCCGAGCGAATTGAACGACCCGTCGAGCTCACTCTTGATTAGGCCTGTGGTCGGCTGGTTGCTCACATAATTGACGGAGCCGCCGATCGCGTTGAGGCCGGACATGATCGCGGAAGGGCCTTTGAGGAACTCGACCTGTTGGAGATTGGCGGTCTCCATGATGCGCCCGGTGATGTCCTGCGGGCCGATCGAGATGCCATTGTAGAGCACGTTCACCTCACTACCGGTGAAGCCGCGCATGGAAAATGTCGCGGGCGCGCCGCCCAGGTCGGCAGCCTGCACGCCCACCGCGCCGATCGCGGTTTCCGTGGTGGTGCGGTAGCCCTGTTCTTGCATCTGCTGCTGGGTGACGATGTCTACGGACGCGGGCGTATCGTGCACCGTGAGACCGAGACGGCTGGCGCTGGTCGCGACCAGATTGCCGTTGAGCGGCGTTGGTACGACCGTCGTGGCGCTGCCCGGCGGTGTCGACACAGGCTCCGCGCCGACGACGGGCTGTGTGGCGGGCACCGGTTTCGCCGCAGTCCGCTCAGCGCGTTTGGCGCGCTTCGGAGATCCTTCCGGGCTGGCGTTCTGTCGGTGCGCGCCGGTTGGCTTGGGAGGTGAAATCACCACCGGGTTGAGCGTGCCCGGGCTTTGTCCCGCCTGCGTGACGGTTTGGGACGATGCAGGCTCTTCCGCTGCCGCGGATAGCAGGATGACCAAGCCGAGGGGTAATGCCGAGCTCGACAACCAGCGTTGCCCTGAACGGATCGTTTCGGTCGAGCGGGCGCAAGGGTGTGACGGCCCGCGAAATTGACGGATTTTGCAAGAAAACATGACTGCGCTCGACGGCGAACGTCCAAACCGTCAGCACGTTTGCCGGTACAATCTGCCTTCCGCCCCTGTACGGCAGACCAACCCGGCTCTCTCGGCGCTTCGGGACACCCCGCCCGACGCGCGCGTGCGTGACTCATGACTGGCAGCAGGTTTCCTGGCTCGCGGGTCGTCACCTTCAACCACCTTCCCAGGATCAATCGATCCCAGTGGCATTAATGGTCGTCGGCTCGCCGCTTACAGTTGCGGGGGCAGCCGCGGCATTGCCTGTCGCAACAAGCGCACCGCATTCCCTTGGTCAGCCCTCGCGGGCACTACCGATCGCAACGTCACATTCCCCGTGCGCGGGAGTCAAGCACTGCTCCGGAAGCGGCGACGTCACGTTCGCTACGCAACTGCGAAACCGCAATGCCGGCCGGCATTTTCTTGGCCCGGAGGTAACACTGTGGCTCGCCTCTTTCGATTTTGGGCGGTAGCTTGGCCTGCGACGATTCGACGAGGTTCCGAGACACCATGACCGTACGCCTGCATCGCGGCGACCTGCCCGATCTTTCCCGCTACACCGGATCGGTGGCGATCGACACCGAGACCATGGGGCTGCACCCGCATCGCGACCGGCTCTGCGTGGTGCAGCTGTCGAGCGGCGACGGCAGCGCCGACGTGGTGCAGATCCCCAGGGATCACGGCAAGGCTCCCGGCGACGCGGCGAACCTGAAGGCGCTGCTGGCCGATCCGAAGGTGACGAAAATCTTCCATTTCGCCCGCTTCGATATCGCCGCGCTCTCCAACGCCTTCGGCGTGATGCCGCAGCCGGTCTACTGCACCAAGATCGCCTCGCGGCTGGCCCGCACCTATACCGACCGCCACGGCCTGAAAGACCTGGTGCGCGAGGTGCTCAACATCGACCTGTCGAAGCAGCAGCAATCCAGCGACTGGGGCGCGCAGTCGCTCAGCGAGGCGCAGCTCGCCTATGCCGCCTCCGACGTGCTTCACCTGCATGCGCTGCGCGAGCGCCTCGATGCCATGCTGGCCCGCGAGGGCCGCAACGAGCTGGCGCAGGCGTGCTTTGACTTTCTGCCGGCGCGGGCAAAGCTCGATCTGCAGGGCTGGGACACCGAGGACATTTTTGCGCATTCCTAACCAGACCCCTTGAAACGCCGGCCGGAGCCGGCTTCCGCCCCGTTTCGGTCACACTCCTGACGCGGGGTCCGGGCTGCATTATCCGCCCGGGCCGGGTAGAATGGCGGGCGACGTCAGTGCTTCGGAGCAGCGGTGAACTCGGTTCAGAATCCTGCCTATCAAGCCGGAATGGAGGCGCGCTTCGCCATCGCCGCGCGCCACAGCCGGCTGGTGCGGATACTTCGCATTGCGGTTCCCGCCGCCGTCGTTCTGGCGATGGCGGCCATCATCGGGATATCGGTCTTCAACCCGTTCCGGCTGCTGTTGCCCAAGCTGCCGGCCGACATGGGAAAACTCGTCGTCTCCGGTACCAAGATCACCATGGAATCGCCGCATATGGCCGGCTACACGCAGGATAAGCGCCCCTACGAGGTCTGGGCCAAAACCGCGGTCCAGGACATTACCGATCCCGACTTCGTCGACCTCAAGACCTTGCGCGCCAAGCTGCGGATGGAAGACCAGTCGACGGTCACGCTCGATGCCCTCGACGGACGGATGGACAACAAGAACCAGCTGCTGGACCTGCACCATAATATCTTCTTGCAAACCTCGACCGGCTACAAAGCGTGGCTTTCGCAGGCGTTTGTCGACATGGGCAAGAACACGGTGACCTCGGAGGAGCATGTCGACGTCAAGCTGCTCAACGGAACGTTGACCTCCGACCGGCTCCGGATCACCGGTGGCGGCGAACTGATCCGGTTCGAAGGCAATGTGGTGATGGATCTGGACAATTTGCCGCCCGCCGAGACGCCACCCGCCGACCCTGCTCCTGCGCCTGCGCCTGCGCCTGTGCATCACGCCAAGACCAAGTCCGGCAAGACCGCCAACCCGAAATGATCCTTGAAATGATGTCACTCCCGCGCATCACATTGGCCAGGCGGATCGCGCGTGCCATCTGCACCGCTGCTTTCACGCTCCTGATGATTGCCGCAGGCGATGCCGCCGCGCAGAGCGCGGTCAACGGCGTGCCCAACGCGATGCAGGGTTTTTCGCAGAACCGCGACCAGCCGATCCAGATCGAGGCGGCGGAACTGGAAATGCGCGACAAGAAGAACGAAGCGACGTTTTCCGGCAATGTGAAGGTGGTGCAGGGCGACACCACCATGACATCGAAGACACTCGTGGTGTTTTACGATTCGGCGTCGGCCCCCGCGGCAGCTGCGCCGACGGCCGCGGGCAAGGCGAAGGCCGCGAAAGCGGCGCCGATGCAGTCCGCGACCCCCGGGCCCGGCGGCAGTTCGTCGATCAAGCGGCTGGAGGCAAGTGGCAACGTGGTGGTCACCCAGAAGGACCAGGTGGTGACCGGCGACACGGCGATTTTCGACACCAAGACCAACCTGATCACCATGCTCGGCGGGATCGTGCTGACCCAGGGCAAGAACGTGCTGCGTGGTGACCGATTGCTGGTGGACATGACGACAGGCGTGTCGCGGGTGGAATCCGACTCAGGCCGGGTGCAGGGCCTGTTCCAGTCCTCCAGCCAGGGCGGCGGCCTGTTGATTCCCGGCACCGCCCCGGCGCCGTCGCCTGCTCCCGCCAACTCGAACAAGCCGAAATAGATGTTGGTCGCGCGCCTAGCGACGAGCACACGCGCCGCTGCCCTCACATTTGCGCTGGGCGCAGCCGGTGCCGCCCTCGCGCAGAATGCCGCAACAGGTGTGCCCAATGCCATGCAAGGCTTCTCGCAGAACCGTGACCAGCCGATCCATATCGAGGCGCCCGTGCTCGAAGTGCGTGACAAGAAGAAGGAAGCGACGTTCTCCGGCAATGTGAAGGTGGTGCAGGGCGACACCGTCCTCACGTCGCAGACACTCGTGGTGTTCTACGAGCAGTCGCAAGCCCCCGATTCGACGGCAACCCCTGCGACGTCAGGTGCCGTGGCGCCTGCGGCTCCGGCGCCGATCGCGGCCAATTCGAAGGCGGCGGCAAAATCGGCGCCGCCGACGCAGTCAGCGACCGGCGGCCCCGGCGAGAGCTCGTCGATCAAGCGGCTGGAGGCGCGAGGCAATGTGGTCGTCACCCAGAAGGACCAGGTCGTGACCGGGGACATCGCTATTTTCGAGAACAAGGCCAACCTGATCACCATGCGCGGCACGGTCGTGGTCACCCAGTGCAAGAATGTGCTGCGCGGCGATCGGCTGTTGGTCGACATGACAACGGGCGTGTCCCGGCTTGAATCGGACAGTGGAAAGGTGCAGGCCATGGTCGATCAGTCCGGCCAGGGGTGCGCGCCGGCGCCGGAAACGCCCGCGCCGGCACCGAGCGCCCCAAATAAACCGAAATAGTATCAATCACTTGTTTGATCTTCGCGGGCGGCGAGGTTGAAGCCGGCCGCATCAAGCTGTATCTACCGCGGGCTCGGCGGCACCGAAACGGGGCGTTTCGCTGGGCAAACGACGCCCACTCCGTCATGTTGCGCATGGCGAATTGAGTAGCCGCTCGGGTCGCGGGTCATCTTGAAAGGCTGAAGCGAAGCGGGATGGTGGATTTACTCGGCATGTTCCGTCGCCGCCCGGCGAAGCGCATCGCGCCGGGATTTGCGCGCTCGCGCGAGGATATCACCGCCCTCGGCGACACGATCGGCGACATGCTGACCAGCCCGGTGCGCGAAGCACCCACCGTCGGCCGCGAGGCCGCTCCGATCATCCGCGACGCGCCGCTCCTGAAACCGGAACCGCCGCGAGCCGAAAAACCGAGGCCGGCCCAGAAGAAGCCGCGCAGGGCGAATGGCGCAGCGGGGGCGCCGCAATTGCTGCGGCGGCCGGGCTATCTGGCTGTGCATAGCGTGGAAAAGAGTTTTGGCACCCGCCAGGTCGTGCGCGGCGTCAGCATCTATGTCCGCCGCGGCGAGGCGGTCGGTCTATTGGGCCCCAACGGCGCCGGCAAGACCACGGTGTTCTACATGATCACCGGCCTGATCAAGGCCGATCGCGGAGCCATCGAGCTCGACGGCCATGACGTCACCAAGCTGCCGATGTACCAGCGCGCCAGATTGGGCATCGGCTATCTGCCTCAGGAAGCCTCGATCTTTCGCGGGCTGACGGTGGAGCAGAATATCCGCGCGGTGCTCGAGGTCGTCGAACCCTCGAAGAAAAAACGCGAGGCCGAGCTCAATTCGCTGCTCGACGAGTTCAACATCGCAAGACTGCGCAAGACGCCGTCGATCGCGCTCTCGGGCGGCGAGCGCCGCCGCGTCGAGATCGCCCGCGCGCTGGCCACGCGCCCCAATTACATGCTGCTCGACGAACCCTTCGCCGGCATCGATCCGATCGCCGTCGGCGACATCCAGGATCTGGTGCGACATCTGACCAATCGCGGCATCGGCGTGCTGATCACCGACCACAATGTGCGCGAAACGCTCGGCCTGACCGACCGCGCCTATATCGTCTATGCCGGAGAAATCCTGACCGAGGGCAGTCCGGATGAGATCGTCAACGACCCGGATGTCCGTCGTCTCTACCTCGGCGAGGAATTCCGGCTTTGATGCGGCCGGAACCTTGGCTGGGAAATCCGCCCTCTAGTCTATTTTTACTATACGTCAAGCCGTGTACATCGGCTTTGGACTAGTTTAAGCAAGAATCGGACCAACTTTTAGGGATCGGTTCTTGCCTCCATGGCGCTGACGCAGAGATTAGAATTCCGACAGTCGCAATCGCTGGTGATGACGCCGCAGCTGATGCAGGCGATCAAGCTGCTGCAATTGTCCAATCTCGATCTGTCGGCCTTTGTCGAGGAGGAATTGGAGCGAAATCCGCTGCTCGAGCGCGCCAGCGACGGTCCCGAGGCCCCGGTGGCGGGCGAGCCCGCGCAGGAGCGGGGCGAATTCTCCGATTCCGACGATTCGGGCGCCGCCTATGGCGAGGATCCGGGCGCCGAGCGCGCCGAGATGGCGGCAGGTTCGCCCGGTGACGGTTTCGAGCCGGGCCAGGAAGAGTGGCTCAACCGCGACCTCGGCAGCCGCGCCGAGATCGAACAGACGCTGGATACCCCGCTCGACAACGTGTTTACGGAGGAGCCGGCCGAGGCCGCCGCGCGCACCGCGCAGGATGCGGCGCCGACCGCCTACACCGAATGGGGCGGCGGCGCTTCCAACGACGAGGCCTACAATCTGGAGGCCTTTGTCGCCGCCGAAATCACGCTCGGCAGCCATCTCGCCGAGCAACTGGCGGTGGCCTTTTCCGATCCCGCCCGCCGCATGATCGGCCAATACCTGATCGACCTCGTCGATGAAGCCGGTTACCTGCCGCCGGATCTCGGGCAGGCCGCCGAGCGGCTGGGGGCTTCGCCATCGGAGGTTGAAGCGGTGCTCGCGGTGCTGCAGAAATTCGATCCGCCCGGCGTCTGCGCGCGAAACTTAAGCGAGTGTCTTGCGATCCAGCTGCGCGAACTCAATCGCTACGACCCGGCGATGCAGGCGCTAGTCGAGCATCTCGATCTCCTGGCCAAGCGCGACATCGCGGCTTTGAGAAAGTTTTGTGGCGTCGATGACGAAGATATCACCGACATGATCGGTGAAATCCGCCGCCTCGATCCGAAGCCGGGCCTGAAATTCGGCACCAGCCGGACGCAGACCATGGTGCCGGATGTCTATGTGCGGCCGGGGCCTGACGGCGGCTGGCACGTCGAACTCAACAGCGACACGCTGCCGCGCGTGCTGGTCAACCAGATCTATTACACCGAACTGTCGAAGACCATCCGCAAGGACGGCGACAAATCCTATTTCACCGACTGCCTGCAGAATGCCACCTGGCTGGTGCGCGCTCTGGACCAGCGCGCCCGCACCATCCTGAAGGTCGCGACCGAAATCGTGCGCCAGCAGGACGGCTTCTTCACCCACGGCGTGGCGCATTTGAGGCCGCTCAACCTCAAGGCGGTGGCGGACGCGATCCAGATGCACGAATCCACGGTGTCGCGGGTGACCGCCAACAAATACATGGCGACCAATCGCGGCAGCTTCGAACTGAAATATTTCTTCACTGCCTCGATCGCTTCCGCCGACGGCGGCGAAGCGCATTCGGCCGAAGCGGTGCGTCACCACATCAAGCAGCTGATCGACGCCGAAGACCCCGCCGTGATCCTGTCCGACGACACCATCGTGGAACGATTGCGTTCGACCGGCATTGATATCGCCCGACGCACGGTTGCCAAATATCGCGAGGCGATGCGGATTCCGTCCTCGGTGCAGCGCCGCCGCGACAAGCAAAGCATGCTCGGTAATGCGCTCTCGGCGCCGGCCGCATCCTCCGACCGCTCCCGCGACACTCAGCCCGCCTGATTGTGCCGCCAATTCGGGGTACTGTCCGCGCTCCAGACCAATCGAGGCATCGAATGACCCTTCGGATCTCGGGAAAAAGCATCAATGTCGGTGAGGCCCTGCGCGGCCGCGTCAGCGAACGCACCGATGAAGTGCTGCGCAAATATTTCGACGGCAATTATTCCGGGCACATCACGCTGAGCAAGGACGGTTTCGGCTTCCGCACCGATTGCTCCCTGCATCTGGATTCCGGGATTACGCTGGAAGCCGATTCCAACGCCGCCGACGCCTATGCCAGCGCCGACCAGGCGCTGCTGATGATCGAAAAGCGGCTGCGCCGCTACAAGAGCCGGCTCAAGGATCGCTCCGCCCGCAAGGCCCATGTGGCATCGGCCGCCATGGCCGAGATGACCGCGCCGACGCTGGATGCGCCGAGCTATGTGATCGAGGCGCCGGCCGAGGGCGACGACGAGGTCACCGGCTATAGCCCGGTCATCATCGCCGAGGCCACTACCTCGCTGAAACGGCTGTCGGTCTCCGAGGCCGTGATGGAGCTCGACCTCTCGGGCGCCGCCTGCATCGTGTTCCAGCATGGCGGCAGCGGCCGGGTGAACATCATCTACCGGCGGCCGGACGGCAATATCGGCTGGATCGATCCGCCGCTGGTCAAGCCTTGAGCATGATCCGGAAAAATGGGAACCGGTTTTCCGAAAAGATCATGCTCAAACAAAAAGATAGAACGGAGTGACGATTCGAAGAAACGTCATCCCGCTCCAGGGAATAGGCGGGCTACCGGCATTGACGGGCCAATGGCCCCTCCCTATGGTCCGCGGCCCCAAGGGCGAGGGGTTCGAAACCATGTCGCGGCAGTTGGCACCGGTCTTGCGTTGGAGTAGAAGCGCCCCAATTAGGACCTTGGGTGTAAGCCCGTCTCCCGCCTCATCTTCCTGACGCCGCCCACTAGAACTACTTCGCAACCTGACGGTTTAATTCACCTCGGAACGCCGCATGACGATTACCGATCTGGTCGCGCCCGAGGCGATTCTCCCGGCATTGAAGGTCAACAGCAAGAAGCAGGCGCTGCAGGAGCTGGCGGCGCGGGCCTCCCATCTGACCGGGCAGAACGAGCGGGCGATCTTCGAGGTTCTGCTGCAGCGCGAAAAACTCGGCACCACCGCGGTCGGCTACGGCGTCGCCATCCCGCACGGCAAGCTGCCCAAGCTGGAAAAGCTGTTCGGCCTTTTCGCCCGGCTGGAGCGGCCGATCGATTTCGAGGCGATGGACGGCCAGCCGGTCGATCTCGTCTTCCTGCTGCTGGCGCCGGAAGGCGCAGGCGCCGACCACCTCAAGGCGCTGGCCCGCATCGCCCGGCTGTTGCGCGACCAGGACGTCGCCAAGAAACTGCGCGCCTCGCGCGATGCGCCGGCGATCTATTCAGTGCTGGCGCTACCGCCCGCGACCGCGGCGTAAAAAAACTACAGGCGCCTGTCGTCCGGCGAGGCCGGTGACAAACGCCCATGTGTTCTGAATTCCGATTTGGCTTTGCTCCCTGAAGTCAGTTATGGCGTCAGTTCGATCGACGTCCGGCGCCGCTTCGAAGTCCTGCGCAAAGCTTCCGTCAGTGAACGCTGACCGCCTGCAACTCGTTGCTCCAGGCGTTGGCGATCGCGGCTTCCCGGCTGTCGGTCAGCATAATCGGGGTGCCGTCGGCCGAATGCAGCGCGAACAGTTTCAGGCCCGGCGCGATCTTCGGCGCCTGGGGGAAAAGTCCCGGCACATCCTCGGAACGGATCTGCTTCACATAGGCGATGTGACCCTCGCCCAGACTCGCCAGCGACTCCGTGGAGACGCTCGGCGGCTCATACACAACATTACCTTCAGTCATGGTCTCGACTCCTCTATTTTGACTAAGCGGTCGAGTCCGCTACTCGTTCCATTATTCGTGCTCATTGATAGCGATTGTCTTAACAATCTTCTCCGGCTCGGGCCGGGCAAGATCGATGGACAACAACCCGTTTTTCAGGTCCGCGCCCAGCACCTGCATCCCCTCCGCCAGCACGAAGGTGCGCTGGAAGTGGCGCGCGGCGATGCCGCGATGGATGTATTGCCGGGCCTTGTCGTCCTGCTGGCGCCCACGGATCACGAGCTGGTTTTCCTCAATGGTTACATCGAGTTGGTCGCGGGTAAATCCCGCCACCGCCAGCGTGATGCGCAAGCGTTCGGGCTGGCCGTTGGCACGGTCGCACCTCTCGATATTGTACGGAGGGTAACCGTCGGCGCCCTTGACGACACGATCGAGCGCACGCTCGATTTCGTCGAATCCCAACAGGAACGGGCTCGATAACGAAGGAACACGAGTTCATATTTTACAAAGTCCTCTCGAAGCGACTTTGGCAGTTTGGGACCCTTGCGGCGTCCCATGGCGACCGGCCGGCGCATTTGCCGTCCCCTGTCAGAAGCCAATATGGGCATGATTCGGAGGGTGTTCAAGCACCTGTCCGACCTGCGGAATCTCGAGATTCCGGGTTCGCGCTACCGCGCGCCCCGGAATGACAGGATTTAGATCTCGATCCGCTTGCGGCCGTCGGCGCTGAACAGATGCAGTTTTTCGCGGGGCGCCACGGCGCGGATGGGCTCGCCGATCGCGGGCGCGATCGCGCCGGGAATCCGCACGATCACGTCGGCGGGCGGCAGTTCGCCAGGATCGGCGGCCATCACTTGCGCTCCATTCTTGCGTCCGCCGTAGATGAAGGTCTCCGCACCGACGCGCTCGATCGCCTCCACGGTGAGATCGAGCGCGATGCCGCCGGCGACCGTTTCGCTCGAAATCTCGAAATCCTCGGGGCGGATGCCCAACAGTCCGGCCTCGCCGGTCCCGTGGCCATCGAGTTGCGACCTGATTTCGTCCGACCGCAGCGGCATCAAATTCATCGGCGGTGCGCCGATGAACGACGCCACGAAGGTGGTCGCGGGTTTCTGGTAGATATCGAGCGGGTTGCCGATCTGCTCGACCTGGCCGCCGTTCATCACCACCAGGATATCGGCGAGCGTCATCGCCTCCAGCTGGTCGTGGGTGACATAGATCGATGTGGTGGAGAGCCGGCGCTGCAGTTTGCGGATTTCGACCCGCATCGCGATCCGCAGCTTGGCGTCGAGGTTCGACAGCGGTTCGTCGAACAGAAACACTTTTGGCTGCCGCACGATGGCGCGGCCCATCGCGACGCGCTGGCGCTGCCCGCCGGAGAGCTGGCCCGGCTTGCGGTCGAGCATGGCGCCGAGCTCGAGAATCCGCGCGGCCTCCTGGACGCGGGCGTCGATTTCGGGCTTGGGCATGCCGCGGTTGCGCAGGCCATAGGCCATGTTGTTGTAGACGCTCATATGCGGATAGAGCGCGTAGTTCTGGAACACCATGGCGATGTCGCGCTCGGCCGGCTCGACCTGGTTGACGATGCGCCCGCCGATGTCGATCTCGCCCGAGGTGATGGTCTCCAGCCCCGCCACCATCCGCAGCAGCGTCGACTTGCCGCAGCCGGAGGGGCCGACCAGCACGCAGAACTGGCCGTCCCCGACGTCGAAGTCGATGCCCTTGATGGCTTCGAAGCCGTTGGGATAGGCCTTGCGGACGTTGCGCAGAGTGACATTCGCCATCTTACTTTTCCGTCTCGATCAGGCCTTTGACGAACAGGCGTTGCATCAGCACGACGACCAGCACCGGCGGCAGCATGGCGAGCACGGCGGTCGCCATCGCCACCGACCATTCGGTCAAGGCGTCGTGCACGTCGATGATCTTCTTGATGCCGATCACGATGGTCTGCATGTCGTCGCGGGTCGTGATCAGCAGCGGCCAGAGATACTGGTTCCAGCCGTAGATGAAGAGGATCACGAACAAGGCTGCGATGTTGGTCACCGACAGCGGCAGCAGCGTATCGAAGAAGAAGCGGATCGGGCCGGCGCCATCGATCTTGGAGGCTTCCACCAGCTCCTTCGGTACCGTCATGAAGAACTGGCGGAATAACAATGTCGCAGTGGCGGAAGCGATCAACGGCAGGATCAATCCGGCGTAGGAATCCAGCATATGCAGGTCGCTGACGATCTTGTAGGTCGGGAAGATGCGCACCTCGACCGGCAGCATCAAGGTGATGAAGATGGTCCAGAACGCCGTCATGCGGAACGGAAATTCGAAGAACACGATCGCATAGGCCGAGATGATCGAGATCGCGATCTTTCCGACCGCGATGCCGACCGCCATGACCAGGCTGTTCAGCATCATGCCGCCGACCGGCGCGCGCGTGGTCTTGCCGGTGCCGGAGACGATGGTGTTCCAGTAGGTTTCCAGCCCGTGCGTGCCGGGATAAAGCGGCATCTGGCCGTTGGCGATCACGGTGTTGTCGTGGGTCGAGGCGATGACGGCGAGATAGACCGGAAACGCGACGATCGCGACCCCGGCCAGAAGGACCAGGTGCGGCAGCAGGTTTCCAAAGCGGCGATGCTCGATCATGGCGCTCTCAGTAGTGAACCTTCTTTTCGACATAGCGGAACTGGAACGCGGTCAATGCCACCACGATCACCATTAGAATGACCGACTGCGCTGCCGAGCCGCCGAGATCGGTGCCGGCCTTACCGTCCTGGAATACCTTGTAGACCAGCGTTTGCGTGGCGCCGTTGGGGCCGCCGCCGGTTGCGGTATCGATGATGCCGAGCGTGTTGAAGAAGACGTAGGTGATGTTGACGATGATCAGGAAGAACGACGTCGGCGAGAGCAGCGGGAACACGATGGTCCAGAAGCGGCGCACCGGCTTGGCGCCGTCGATCGCGGCCGCCTCGATCACGCTTTTCGGGATCGCCTGCAGCCCGGCGAGAAAGAACAGGAAATTGTAGCTGATCTGGTTCCAGACCGCGACGATGACGACGAGGATCATCGCGTGCGTCCCGTTGAGTACCGGATTCCAGTCGATGCCGGAGCGCTGCAGCGCGCGCGCGATCATGCCGAGCCCGGGCTGGAACATGAAGATGAAGAGCACGCTCGCCACCGCCGGCGCCACCGCATAGGGGATGATGAGGAAGGTCCGGTAGATCTGGATGCCGGGGATGTTGCGGTTCGCCATCACGGCGAGCAGCAGGCCAATGGTGAGCGAAAAGAACGCCACCAGCGCCGAAAACACAAAGGTGACGCCGATCGCCTGGTAATAGGAAGGCGTTTGCAGCAGCGAAACATAGTTCTCGAACCAGACGAATTCGGTCGACAGCCCGAACGCGTCCTGCACCAGGAACGACTGCCACAGCGCCTGCGCGGCGGGCCAGTAGAAAAAGATCAGGGAGACCGCAAGCTGCGGCAGGATCAGGAGATAGGGCAGCAGCCTGCCTGAGAAAATCGCCCGGTTTTCCATAATGCCCCGCTGGATGGATGATGGCCGGGGTACGCCCGGCCATCAACCTCAGCCCTCATTACTTGACGGCGGTGCGTTCGAACTGCCGCAGCATCGCGTTGCCGCGCGACACCGCCTCGTCGAGTGCGTCCTTCGCCGACTTCTTGCCGGCGAGCGCCGCCTCGATCTCCTCGGCGAACACGTCGCGCAACTGCACCATGCCGCCGAAGCGCAGGCCGCGTGAATTGTCGGTCGGCGTCTTGTTGGTCAATTCCTTCAGCGGTACTTCGAGGATCGGGTTCTTGTCGTAGAAGCCCGATGCCTTGGTCTTTTCGTAGGCCGCCTTGGTGATCGGCAGATAGCCGGAAACCTCGTGCAGATAGACTTGGCGGTCGGTGTCCGACAGAAAAGTGAAGAATTTCGCGATCCCCTTGTATTCCTCGGGGCTCTTGCCGCCCATCACCCAGAGCGACGCGCCGCCGATGATCGAATTCTGCGGGGCGCCTTTGACATCAGGAAAATACGGCATCGGCACCGCGTTATAGGCGAACTTGGCGTTCGCCTTGACGCTCGGATAGAAGGCCGAGGAGGTCATGAACATCGGACATTCGCCCGAGGTGAAGCGCCCTTCGCCGGTGTTGGTGCGCCCCGAATAGTCGAAGCTCTTGTCCTTCTGCAGCTCGACAAGATTTTCGAGCAGCTTGGTTTCCAGCGGGGTGTTGAATACGAGCACGGTGTCGAAACCGTCGAGTCCGTTGGCTTTAGTGCCCATCGGCACGTTGTGCCAGGCGGAGAATTGTTCGATCAGGCCCCAGGAGCCCCAGGCGGTGGAGAAGCCGCAGGTCGGGTTGGTCGCGTGAAGCTTCTTGGCGTCGTCGAACACCTCCGGCCAGGTCTTCGGCGGCTCGGCGATGCCGGCCTTCTTCAGCGCGTCGAGATTGATCCACATCACCATGCTCGACGAGTTGAACGGAAACGAGAGCATGTCGCCCTTCGAGGTCGAGTAGTAACCGGTGATCGCCGGCAGATAGGATTTGGGATCGAATTTCTCGCCCTGCTCCTTCATCAGCTCGGAAACCGGTTTGACGGCGCCCTTGGCCGCCATCATGGTCGCGGTGCCGACCTCGAACACCTGCATGATGCCCGGCGCGTTGCCGGCCCGGAATGCCGCGATCCCGGCGTTCAGGGTGTCGGCGTAGCTGCCCTTGAAGCTCGGAACGATCTTGTAGTCGCTTTGCGAAGCGTTGAAGTCGTTGGCGAGCTTGACCACGACGTCGTTGTTGGGGCCGGTCATCGCGTGCCACCACTGAATCTCGGTGACGGCGTGAGCAGGCGTCGCAAGCGCAAGTCCAACCGCTATTGCTGCCGCAGCGCCGAATTGTTGAAGTGCCATGAAAATCCTCCAGGTTGGGCCGCCATCTTCGTTTTGCGCGATAACAGCGCCGGATGACGTGCAAATGACCGTATAAGCGAAAGGATGGTATTGGGGAAGCGCGGGCCAAGGGAAGCGGAAAATAGGCGAATATGGCTTGTGTCCCGGACGCGTGCAGCGCGCTTGCGCTGCGCCGCAGAGCCGGGATCCACCTTTGGGCCGCGGATCAGCAGCGCACCACGCCGCAAGCGCGGCGCGCTGCGCCGCATCCGGGGCACGAGAATTAGCGCTTGCGCTCAGACCCGCAGACCACGCCCTTGGCGATCAGGCCATCGATGTCGGCGCCGGAATACCCGAACTCGGCCAGCACCTCCGCCGTGTCCTGGCTGAATTTCGGCGGGACGCGGCGCAGGCTGGCCTTGCTGCGCTCCATCCGGATCGGCGAGGCGACCCCCCTGTACCAGTCCTTCTCGACGATATCGCCGCGGTGGACGGTGTGGGCGCTGGTCAGCGCCTGGGCGATCGACTGCACAGGTCCTGCTGGCAATCCCGCCGCGAGCAGGCGATCGCACAGCGGTTCGGCATCCTGCTGGCTGAACACCGCGCCGAGTTCGGCGCGCAGCGCGTCGCGGTTGGCGATGCGGTCCTTGTTGCGGGCAAAACGAGCATCAGTGCCAAGCTCGGGCTTGCCGATCTCCTTGGCGAGCTTGCGGAAGGTGCCGTCATTGCCGACCCCGATGAAGATATCGTCGGTCCGGGTCGGGAAGGTTGCGTAAGGCACGAGGTTCGGATGCTCGTTGCCGGTGAGTTTTGGCGGTTTGCCGTGCATGAAATAATTCGCCGCATGCGGATGCATGATGGCAAGGCCGGTCTCATACAGCGTCGTCTCGAGAAACTGCCCGAAACCCGATTTCTGCCGCTCGGCCAGCGCCATCAGGATGCCGATGACAGCGTAGAGCCCGGTCGAGATGTCGACCAGGGGAACGCCGATCCGCATCGGCCCGGATTGCGGCGAGCCGGTCGCGGCGATCATGCCGGTCATGGCCTGGATGATGGCGTCATAGCCGGGATTGCCGCCGCGCGGGCCGTCGGCGCCGAAGCCGGAGATGCGGCAGTGCACGAGGCGCGGGAATTTCGCACGCAGCACGTCGTTGCCGATGCCCCATTTGTCGAGTGTGCCCGGCTTGAAATTCTCGATCAGCACATCGGCGCTCTCCAGCATCTTCATCAGCACCGCGCGACCGCCTTCGGAGGCGAGATCGAGCCCGATCGAGCGCTTGTTGCGGTTGATGCCGACGTAATAGGCCGCATCCTCGCCGTGGAATGGCGGGCCCCAGTCGCGCACCTCGTCGCCGGCCGGAGGCTCGACCTTGATCACGTCGGCGCCGTGATCGGCGAGGATCTGCGTGCAATAGGGTCCGCCGAGAACCCGCGTGAGGTCGATCACGCGCAATCCGGCCATCGCGCCGGGGGAAGGTTCAGGAGGCATGGGTGTTGCTTTGCGAGTTGGAGAGACCGTCGTCGAGCGCTTTAAGCATCACAGGCGCTTCTTCGCAAATGCCCGGCCGGAGCCAGATTTCAGATATTTCTCAAAGGCGAACGCGAGTGCCGCATCGGAGAACGCGACGTAGGTTCTTATCCGCCAAGGCCCTTACTTCGACGTGTGCGGCACTTCGCCGGCATTGTGCTTCGCCAGTCGTGCGCGGAGGTCATCGGTAATGCCGACGTAGAAATGTTTGGAATTGAGGCTTTCCAGAATGGAGACGTACTTCATGGCGTTGCCCCATTTGGCGTAAAGGCTACAACGCGGCCGACGCCCTCCGGCTATGGCGGGGGCAACCTCCGCTCACTTCGCTACGATAACCTTCCGGGCTTGGTCAGCGGAAGTGGGGTCGTGCTTGTTGATGAAGCCCGCCGTCGCCCTCCGGGCTATGGCGGGGCAGCCTTCGCTCACTTCGCTTCGAGAGACTTTCCGCGCTTGCCCAGCCGAAGCTCGCGAAGCGAGCGAAGGCTGGTGGAGCCAGGCGGGATCGAACCGCCGACCTCTTGCATGCCATGCAAGCGCTCTCCCAGCTGAGCTATGGCCCCGTAACTCTATTGCTGAGCATGGTCCAATCGGAAAACCGCTTCGCACCCCGGACCAAGTCCAAGGGCATGCTTTTCCGGATCATGCCCGGCCCGCGCGCCATGGGTGACGCGCGAGTCACAAAACCCTGAACACAGTTCAGGGCCGATCTCAAGTCTCCTCGTCGCCGCCGACGTCGCCGATGATGTCGGTGACGTCCTCGTCGCCTTCCTCCTCGTCGGCGATGAAGGTGGAATCGTCGTCATCGTCGTCTTCGATGGTCTCGTCGATCTCGATGTCGTCCTCGGACTCCGGCACGACCGCCTTGACCTTGCCGGTATTCTCCTCGGCGTCGGCCTCCTCGAGCGGCACCAGCTCTTCGGCCTCGACCGGCTCGGGCACGGCCTCGGCGGCGGAGGCGGCGGCCGCGGCGCTGGCGCGGGCCGCGGCGTCGGCACGGGTCCGCGGCGGCGGCACCGGGGCAATCGGCACGATCTCACCGGTATAGGGCGAGATCACCGGGCTCTTGTTGAGATCATAGAATTTCTTGCCCGTCGTCGGGCAAATACGTTTGGTTCCGAGATCGGACTTGGCCACGTGTGGAATCCTGGGAATTTTTTGAAAAACGGTGCTTCACTTGGCTAGTTGCCACGCCGCTGTCAATAGCGCTTTACATGAGACGGATGCCTGCGTGACGCGCCGCCGCCCTTGTGGTACCTGCGCCCCGCGCGAGAGGACACAATCTTGACCCAATCCGACCGCCCGAGCCACCCGCGCCCGCTTGAAGCCCGCTCCAGCGGACCCCTGACCGGGAAGGTTCGTGTCCCCGGCGACAAGTCGATTTCGCATCGTGCCCTGATCCTGGGCGCACTGGCGGTCGGCGAAGCCCGTATTTCCGGCCTGCTGGAGGGCGAAGACGTCCTCAATACCGCCAGGGCGATGCGGGAACTGGGCGCGAAGGTCGAACGAACTGGAAATTTCGCCTGGACCGTGCGCGGCGTTGGCGTAGCCGGCTTCGCCCAGCCGCGGGCGCCGCTCGATTTCGGCAATTCGGGCACCGGCTGCCGGCTGGCGATGGGCGCGGTAGCGGGCTCCCCGATCTCGGCGGTTTTTGACGGCGACGCCTCGCTGCGCTCGCGGCCGATGCGGCGGATACTCGATCCGCTGGAATTGATGGGCGCGCGGGTAGGCGAAAGCGGGCAGGGCGGCCGGCTGCCGTTGCGGCTCGAGGGCGCCCGCGATCCCCTGCCGATCCGCTATCAAACGCCGGTCGCCTCGGCCCAGATCAAGTCCGCGGTGCTGCTGGCGGGGCTGGCCGCGCCCGGCATCACCACGGTGATCGAGACCGAGGCGAGCCGCGACCATACCGAGTTGATGCTGAAGCATTTTGGCGCCGAGATCACCTCGACGCGGGAAGGCAGCCACGGCCGCAGGATCGCGCTGACCGGTCAGCCCGAACTGCATGGCGCCGAGGTGGTGGTGCCGGCCGATCCGTCTTCGGCCGCCTTCCCGATCGTGGCGGCCTTGATCGTCGAAGGCTCCGACCTCGTTCTGTCGGATGTGATGACCAATCCGCTGCGCACCGGGCTGTTGACGACGCTGCGCGAAATGGGCGCCTCCATCGAGGAAAGCGAAATCCGCGGCGATACCGGCGAGGCGATGGCGCGGCTACGGGTGCGCGCCTCAAAACTGCGCGCCGTCGAGGTGCCGCCCGAGCGCGCACCCTCGATGATCGACGAATATCTGGTGCTGGCGGTCGCGGCTTCCTTCGCCGAAGGCACCACGATCATGCGGGGCCTCAAGGAATTGCGCGTCAAGGAGTCCGACCGGCTGGAGGCCACCGCCGCCATGCTGCGGGTCAACGGCGTCAAGGTCGAGATTTCGGGCGACGACCTGATCGTCGAAGGCCGCGGCCACGTGCCGGGCGAGGGCCTCGTTGCCACCCACATGGACCACCGCATCGCGATGTCGGCGCTGGTGATGGGCCTTGCCGCCGACAAGCCGGTGAAGGTCGACGACACCTCCTTCATCGCCACCTCGTTTCCGGATTTCATTCCGATGATGCGCGGGCTTGGCGCGGAGTTCTCATGAGAGCGCACGGATGAGCGCAGCCTTCGACCGCGACGCGTTGCTCGACGCATTCGATCAGATCGGTCGCGCGGCGGTGGAAGCGGGGACCAAGCTGCAGATCGCGGTCTATGGGGGCTCGGCGCTGATACTGGCGAGCAATTTCCGGTTTGCCACGGAAGATGTCGATGTATCCGCGCTTGAAAAGCCGCTGCCCGAATGGCTCGCGAGGATCGTGCGCCAAATTGCGGAAAAGAACGGATGGGGCGACGACTGGTTCAACGACGGCGTCGCCTTTCATCTGAGTTCTCTCGCGGATCGCGCGTCCGATCATCTGGAGTATGGGACATTTCCGAGGGATGGATCGCCGGGGCTTGTGGTTTCGCTGCCGTCGGCAGAATATTTGCTGGCTCTGAAGCTGAAGGCCTTTCGGGTGATGGACCCCATTCGTGGTGAAACGGAGCGGCTGGATATTTTAAATCTGATGCGGGTTGTGGGCATCTCGACGCCGGACCAGGCAATAACCCTGCTCGGCCGGTACTTCCCCGTGAGTGCCGCTTCTCCCGAGAAACAGCGCTTCCTATTGGAAAACATGAGTCGCGAGGGAGCCAGCAATGCGCCCAAATACCCTCGCTGAGGCGGTTGAACGGATTCAGGCGGGTTCGGCGCGGGACGTCGTTCTCGCCGAATTCGTCGATATGTTCGATTTGACCAAAACGGATGCGGACCGCTATGCGTCGATCGAGCGCGAGCCGGCATTGACCGGTGACGAAAGGCTGGATGCGCTGGTCGGCGCGATCGCCGAATATCTGGCGAAGCAGCGCCGGCTCGGCCGCGTCCCGCCATGGGTATCCGGTGCGGCGCGCCGATTGGCCAGTCCGTGGTTTACGACGACCTCGCCGACCGACGCCATGCGCGAATACCTGACCTTTGCCAGCCCCGGCGAATTCGCCTCGCGCAACATCTTCACCGAGGAACGGCCGCTGCGGCGGGCCCGTGGCCCGCAACCAGTCAAGACATAGGCCAGCATGATCATCGCAATCGACGGACCGGCAGCTTCCGGCAAAGGCACGCTCGGCAAGCGGCTTGCCCGGCATTACGGCTATCGTCACCTCGATACCGGCGTGATCTACCGCGCGGTCGCCAAGGCGCTCCTGGACGCCGGCGCCGACCTGACCGACGAGATGATCGCGGTGTCAGCCGCATTGGCGCTCGACCCCGAAAAGTTCGGCGATCCCGCGCTCAAGACCCAGGCCGTGGGCGACGCCGCCTCGGTGGTCTCGGCGATCCCCAGGGTGCGGGAGGTTTTGCTGAATTTTCAGCGCCAATTCGCGGCCGATCCGCCTGGCGCGGTGCTCGACGGCCGCGACATCGGAACCGTGATCTGCCCGCATGCCGATGTGAAGATTTTCGTCGTCGCCGACCCAAAGGTCCGCGCCCGCCGCCGGACCCTGGAGGCTCGCGCCCGGGGCGAGGACGCCGATGAGGCCGCCGTGCTGGCGGATATCCTCAAGCGCGACGAACGTGACCAAAATCGCGCCACCGCTCCTTTAAAGCAGGCCGCGGATGCTTACTTGCTCGACAACTCCCATTTGGATATAGAAGGCGGCGTCCGGGCCGCCATCGACATTGTCGAGGCCGTCCGAGCGGGCCGGCAGCGGGTCTAATCCGCCGCCGTCATTGGAGGAAAGCCCGCTCCAGGTCTTGAACATCGATATCCCGAGGTCGATTGCCTCGTTCAGGTCCCGGATAAAACCAACGTCTCGAACGTGCAGGCATGCTGCCGGCCCGCCATTTGCGCATTGTCGCAAAGGCGGTCGTCAGGGATTTGCGGAACCCTGGCACTTCACGCGCGATACGCCCCAAAACCCCAATGGCCGGCAATACCCGCATCTGGAGAACAAATGGCTTCGACTGCTACTTCCTATAATCCTTCCCGCGACGATTTTGCCGCCATGCTGGACGAGTCCTTCGCCGGCGGCAATCTGCAGGAAAGCTCCGTCATCAAGGGCACCGTTGTTGCGATCGAGAAGGACATGGCCGTCATCGACGTCGGCCTGAAGACCGAGGGCCGCGTGGCGCTGCGCGAATTCGCCGGGCCCGGCAAGGAAAGCGAACTCAAGGTCGGCGACGTGGTCGAGGTGTTTCTCGACCGCATCGAGAATGCGCTCGGCGAAGCCGTGCTGTCGCGCGACAAGGCGCGCCGCGAGGAAAGCTGGGGCAAGCTGGAAAAGGCCTTCAACAATAACGAAAAGGTGCACGGCGTCATCTTCAACCAGGTCAAGGGCGGCTTCACCGTCGACCTCGACGGCGCGGTCGCCTTCCTGCCGCGCTCCCAGGTCGACATCCGCCCGATCCGCGACGTCGCACCGCTGATGAACAATTCGCAGCCGTTCCAGATCCTGAAGATGGATCGCCGCCGCGGCAACATCGTGGTGTCGCGCCGCACGGTGCTGGAAGAGACCCGCGCCGAGCAGCGCCAGGAACTGGTGCAGAACCTCGAAGAGGGTCAGGTGATCGACGGCGTCGTCAAGAACATCACCGATTACGGTGCGTTCGTCGACCTCGGCGGCATCGACGGCCTGCTGCACGTCACCGATATCGCCTGGCGAAGGGTCAATCACCCGACCGAGGTGCTGACCATCGGCCAGACCGTCAAGGTCAAGATCATCAAGATCAACCACGAGACCCACCGCATCTCGCTCGGCATGAAGCAGCTGCTGGACGATCCGTGGCAGGGCATCGAGGCGAAATACCCGCTGAACGCGCGCTTCACCGGCCGCGTCACCAACATCACCGACTACGGCGCTTTCGTCGAGCTCGAGCCGGGCATTGAAGGCCTGATCCACGTCTCGGAAATGTCGTGGACCAAGAAGAACATGCACCCCGGCAAGATCGTTTCGACCTCGCAGGAAGTCGAAGTGCAGGTGCTGGAAGTGGATTCGGTCAAGCGCCGGATTTCGCTCGGTCTCAAGCAGACCATGCGCAACCCATGGGAAGTCTTCGTCGAGAAATTCCCGGTCGGCTCGGTGGTCGAGGGCGAGGTCAAGAACAAGACCGAATTCGGCCTGTTCCTCGGGCTCGAGGGCGACGTCGACGGCATGGTCCATCTGTCCGATCTCGACTGGAAGCTTCCGGGCGAGCAGGTGATCGACAATTTCAAGAAGGGCGACATCGTCAAGGCCGTGGTGCTCGACGTCGATGTCGAGAAGGAGCGCATTTCGCTCGGCGTCAAGCAGCTCGAGGGCGATCCCTTCGCAGAACCCGGCGACGTCAAGAAGGGTGCGGTGGTGACCTGCGAAGTGCTCGAGGTCAAGGAGAGCGGCATCGAGGTCAAGATCGTCGGTACCGACTTCACCACCTTCATCAAGCGTTCGGAGCTGGCGCGCGAGCGTGCCGATCAGCGCGCCGAACGTTTCGCGGTGGGCGAAAAGGTCGACGCGCGGGTGATCCAGTTCGACAAGAAGGCCCGCAAGGTGCAGGTCTCGATCAAGGCACTGGAAGTCGCCGAGGAGAAGGAAGCCATCGCTCAATACGGCTCCTCCGATTCGGGGGCGACGCTGGGCGATATCCTCGGCACCGCGCTCAAGCAGCGCACCGACAAGTAAGCTTAAGCATCCTGGCGAGCATAAGGGCCCCGGTTTCGATCGGGGCCTTTTTTATTCGTCGTCCCGGCGAAGGCCGTGCCCTGTCGATGGGGCACCGTGGTAGAGACCTTCAACAACAATTGCCGCCGCGGAGTATGGGCCCCGGCGTTCGCCGGGGCGACGAGGGGCCTTGTTTTCTTCATATTGCATCGCAATTGATGTAATCATGACACGCCATATTAGGGCTATGCAGAGGACGCCGTGCGATCCCTCAGGTAGCCGCTTCCGGGAGAATTTTCGATGTCGCTTGATTCGGACATGATCGTCGACCGCCGCAGGATTCGCCGCAAGCTGACGTTCTGGCGGGTCGCCACGGCGGTGCTGGCGATTGCCGCGATCGTCGCGATCGGGGTGATCGCGACGCCGGGCGGGCGCGGCGCGTTCTCGACGTCGGGCTCGATCGCGCGCATCCAAATCGACGGCCTGATCCGTAGCGACAACGATCGGGTGGCGGCGCTGGAGCGGCTGGAGAAATCGGGCGCCGCGGCGGTCATCGTGCACATCAATTCGCCCGGCGGCACCACGGCCGGCTCCGAACAGCTCTACGACGCGCTGACGAGCCTGAAGGCAAAGAAGCCGCTGGTCGTGGTGGTCGAGGGCCTGGCGGCATCGGGCGGCTACATCACCGCGATCGCGGCCGATCATATCGTGGCGCAACAGACCTCGCTGGTCGGTTCGATCGGCGTGCTATTCCAGTTTCCGAACTTCACGGATCTTTTGAAGACCGTCGGCGTCAAGGTCGAGGAAGTGAAGTCCTCACCGCTGAAAGCGGCTCCCAACGGCTTCGAGCCGACCAGTCCGGAAGCGCGCGCGGCGCTGGATTCGCTGGTGAAGGACTCCTACGCTTGGTTCCGCGGCCTGGTGAAGGACCGGCGCGGCATGGACGACGCCTTGCTCGACAAGGTCGCGGACGGACGGGTGTTCACCGGCCACCAGGCGGTCGATCTCAAACTGGTCGATCAACTCGGCGACGAGAAAACCGCGGTGGCGTGGCTGGTCGCGGCGAAGGGCGTCAAGGCCGGCCTGCCGGTACGCGACTACAAGCTGGCGCCGCGCTTCGGCGACCTGACTTTCCTGCGCACGGCGGCTTCGATCACGCTCGATGCGCTCGGCTTCGGCGGCATGGCGAGGCGGATCGAGCAGGTTGGCGTCGCAGGGGCTGTCGACCGGCTAAGCCTCGACGGCATGCTGGCGCTGTGGCAGCCTGCCGGCACGAATTGAGCGGCCTATGTCCGGTTTCCGCCCCCTCTCCCGTGTTGCGGGTGCTGTCACAAACCCCGCTGGGGACGTTTGTCACGCCCTTTCACGCCGGCCAAACTTGATTTAGCGTCTTGACAGTTCAAGGCATTTTCACGGAAATGGATATCCGCACCTTCCCGGGTCCCAGTCTCGATGATCAAATCCGAACTTGTTCAGCGTATCGCCGAGCACAACCCGCATCTCTACCAGCGGGATGTCGAGAACATTGTGAACGCGATCCTCGATGAGATCGTTGCCGCCCTGGCTCGCGGCGACCGGGTCGAGCTGCGCGGCTTCGGCGCTTTCTCGGTCAAGCACCGCCCGGCGCGCGCGGGGCGCAATCCGCGGACCGGCGCGCATGTGCCGGTCGATCAGAAGAGCGTCCCGTTTTTCAAGACGGGCAAGGAAATGCGTGAACGGCTGAACCGCGAGAGCGGAGCGCCCGAAACCGGCGCATAAGCGTTTCGGATCGTGCATCATCGGGCCGCAAAGCCCGGCGTGTTTTCGGACTGCGCGCCCGCCGGGTTTTCAGCAACGCGAGAGGGATCATGCGCAAGTTCTTTACCGCGGTGGTGCTGATCCCGTTGGGCCTGATCTTTGTCGTGTTTGCGGTCGCAAACCGGCATTCGGTAACCGTGTCGTTCGATCCGTTCAATTCGGCCGATCCGTCGATCGCGGTCAGGCTGCCGCTGTTCGTCGTCATCATCGCGGTGGCGATCCTCGGCGTGGCGGCGGGCGGCACTGCGACCTGGTTCCGGCAGCGCCACTGGCGGCGCGCCGCACGCCGGCACGAGGCCGATGCGAATGCCGCGCGTGCCGAGCTGGCCGACCTGCGTGTCGGCAGCTCGCCTGCGCGGTACGATCCGCAGCGCCTGCCGGCGCCGCGGCCGGCCGGCCCGTATGGGGCCTCCGGGCGAGACAAGCAGGGCGCGACGTTGTAGAACGCGGGCCGCGAGCGCATCCTTTCCGGCCCCAGCCCGCAGCCCTGACCGTGCCCTGAAACATGTCCCTGATCGTCAAAATTTGCGGCCTGTCCACGCGCGAGACGCTCGACGTCGCGCTGGACGCCGGCGCGGACATGGTCGGGTTCGTGTTCTTCTCCCCGTCGCCGCGGCATCTCGGCTATGACACGGCGCGCGAACTCGGCAACCAGGTCAAGCGGCGCGCGAAAAAGGTCGCGCTCACGGTCGACGCCGACGATGCGACGCTCGCTGATATCGTCGAGGCGCTGCAGCCGGACCTGCTGCAGCTGCACGGCAAGGAGAGCGTGGCGCGACTCGCCGACATCAAGCAGAAATTCGGATTGCCGGTCATGAAGGCGATCGCGGTCGAGACGCCGGCCGACCTTGCGGCATTGCCGGACTATGCCGCGGTCGCCGACCGCATCCTGTTCGACGCCCGCGCGCCGAAGGAGGCCACGCGACCGGGTGGACTCGGTGCGGTGTTCGACTGGCATGTGCTGGAACATCTCGACCTGAAACTGCCGTTCATGGTCTCGGGCGGGCTTAGTGCGGAAAATGTCGCGGAGGCCGTGCGCGTTTCCCGCGCCGGCGGGGTCGATGTCTCCTCGGGCGTCGAGTGTGCGCCAGGCATCAAGGACCCCGACATGATCCGCGCCTTCATCCGCGCCGCGCGCGCTACTAAAAACTCGACGGCGTCATGCCCGGGCTTATCCCGGGCATCCACGTCTTTTGAAACCCAAAGCAAGTAAGACGTGGATGGCCGGGACAAGCCCGGCCATGACGAAAGGCAAAGATGAGTCCCGCAATACCCAATTCCTTCCGCAGCGGCCCCGACGAAACCGGGCACTTCGGCATCTTCGGCGGCCGCTACGTCGCCGAAACGCTGATGCCGCTGATCCTCGATCTGGAAAAGGCCTACGCCGACGCCAAGGCCGATCCGGCATTTCAGAAAGAGATGAACGGCTATCTCAGGGACTATGTCGGCCGGCCGTCGCCGCTGTATTTCGCCGAGCGGCTGACCGAACATCTCGGCGGCGCAAAGATCTATCTCAAGCGCGAGGAGCTCAACCACACCGGCTCGCACAAGGTCAATAATGTGCTCGGCCAGATCATGGTGGCGCGGCGGATGGGCAAGAAGCGTATCATTGCCGAGACCGGCGCCGGCCAGCACGGCGTCGCCACCGCGACCCTGTGCGCGCGCTTCGGGCTCGAATGCGTGGTCTATATGGGCGCGGTCGATGTCGCGCGGCAGGCACCGAACGTGTTCCGGATGGAGATGCTCGGCGCCAAAGTGATCGCGGTGCAATCGGGCACCCGGACCTTGAAGGACGCGATGAACGAAGCGCTGCGCGACTGGGTCACCAACGTTCACAACACCTATTACTGCATCGGCACCGTCGCGGGCCCGCATCCCTATCCGGCGATGGTGCGCGATTTCCAGTCAGTGATCGGCATCGAGACCCGCGCGCAGCTGCAGGAGGCGGAAGGCCGCTTGCCCGATTCGCTGGTGGCCTGCATCGGCGGCGGCTCCAATGCGATGGGGCTGTTTCACCCCTTCCTCGACGATCCCTCCGTCGAGATTTTCGGCGTCGAGGCGGCTGGCCACGGGCTGACGCAACTGCACGCGGCCTCGATCGCCGGCGGCCGGCCGGGTGTGCTGCACGGCAACCGCACCTATCTGTTGATGGACGATGACGGCCAGATCCAGGACGCGCATTCGATTTCGGCAGGCCTGGATTATCCCGGCATCGGGCCGGAGCATTCCTGGCTGCATGAGCAGGGCCGCGTTACTTTTCTGTCCGCCACCGACGACGAGGCGCTGGCGGCGTTTCAACTGCTGTCGCGGCTGGAAGGCATCATCCCCGCGCTGGAATCCGCGCATGCCATCGCCAAGGTGGCCGAGCTCGCGCCGAAGCGGCCAAAGGACCATCTGATGGTGATCAACCTCTCCGGCCGCGGCGACAAGGACATCCCGCAGGTGGCGGAGATTCTGCGGGGGAAGAAGTGATGTCTGGCTGCCACTTTCTTCACCTCTCCCCGCCGGGGAGAGGTCGGCTGCGCAGCAGCCGGGTGAGGGGTCTCTCGATTCAGTCCGGCCGAAGCGTTTTCTCGATCATCTCTAGGACGCCTTCGAGATCGTCGTACACGTCGGTATTGGAAACTCGGACAACGAGAAAGCCACAGGCTTCCAGGACTTCGGACCCGGCTTTATCTCTTGCTACCTCTGCCGGCTCGGCGTGTGTAACGCCGTCGATTTCGACGATCAGTTTTCCATCGAGCGTCACGAAATCGACGACATATCGGTCGATCGAATGCTGGCGGCGAAATTTCCACCGCTCCAACCGCCGGTTACGCAACGCTTGCCAAAGCTTGGCCTCCGCGCTCGTTTGCGACAAGCGAAGTTTTCGGGCTCTCGCCTTGAACTTGTCCATCCCCCTCACCCGGCTGCTGCGCAGCCGACCTCTCCCCGTCGGGGAGAGGTATAGCACAGCAGGCGCCGCATCATGACCACACGCATCGATGCACGCTTCGCCGAATTGACGAAGCAGGGCCGCTCCGCCTTCATCACTTTCCTGATGGCCGGCGATCCCGATCCTGCGACCTCGCTCGACATCATCAAGGCGCTGCCGAAGGCGGGCGCCGACATCATCGAGATCGGCATGCCCTTCACCGACCCGATGGCGGACGGTCCGGCGATCCAGGCGGCGGGCCTGCGTGCGCTGAAGGCCGGCATGACGCTGAAGAAGACGCTCGCCATGGTGCGGGAGTTTCGCAAGGGCGATAACGCCACGCCGCTGGTGCTGATGGGCTATTACAATCCGATCTATATTTACGGCGTCGACAAGTTCCTGGTCGACGCGAAATCCGCCGGCGTCGACGGCCTGATCATCGTCGACCTGCCGCCGGAGGAAGACACCGAATTGTGCCTGCCGGCGCTGAAGGCCGGGCTGAATTTCATCCGGCTGGCGACGCCGACCACCGACGACAAGCGGCTTCCGGCCGTGCTCGCCAATACCTCCGGCTTTGTCTATTACGTTGCCATCACCGGCATTACCGGCAGCGCTGCCGCCGACTCCGAAGTCGTCGGCAAGGCCGTTGCGCGGATCAAGCGGCACACCGGCTTGCCAGTCTGTGTCGGCTTCGGCATCCGCACCCCCGAGGCTGCCCGCGAGATTGCGCAAAATGCCGACGGTGCTGTGGTCGGTACCGCGCTGGTCGATGCGCTGCGCGGCAGTCTGGACGCCGAGGGCCGGGCAACCGCGAAGACCGTCGGTGCGGTGGCCGATATGGTTTCTTCCCTGGCGCAGGGCGTCCGGGGCGCCAGCCAGGCCGCGGAATAAGCCACAATTGCAGGCAATAGATCGCCGGCGGCGGCTTGCCGCGTAATGCCCGGGACGCCATATATTCCCTGCGATTTGATCGCCATTCGGAGCGAACCATGAATTGGCTCACCAATGTCGTCCGGCCGAAGATTCGCAGCATCCTGCGCCGCGAGACGCCGGAGAATCTGTGGATCAAGTGTCCGGATTCCGGGCAGCTGGTGTTCTACAAGGACGTCGAGGCCAACCAGTTCGTGATCCCCGGTTCCAACTACCACATGCGCATGGGCGCGATGGCGCGGCTGAAATCGATCTTCGACAACGAGACCTGGTTCGACGTGGCGCTGCCCGAGGTAACGGCCGATCCGCTGAGATTTCGCGACGAACGCCGCTATGCCGACCGCATCAAGGATGCCCGCGCCCGCACCGGGCTGAACGACGCCATCAAGGTGGGCTACGGCAAGCTCGAGGGCGCGGCGGTCGTGATCGCGGTGCAGGATTTCGACTTCATGGGCGGCTCTCTCGGCATGGCCGCCGGCGAAGCCATCGTGCGCGGGCTTGAGCTTGCGGTCGAGAAGAAGTCGCCGTTCATCGTGTTCGCGGCCTCCGGCGGCGCCCGCATGCAGGAGGGCATTTTGTCGCTGATGCAGATGCCGCGCACCACCGTCGGCGTGCAGATGCTGCGCGAGGCGAAGCAGCCCTATATCGTGGTCTTGACCAACCCCACCACCGGCGGCGTCACCGCCTCCTATGCCATGCTCGGCGACGTGCAGATCGCCGAGCCCGGCGCGCTGATCGGCTTTGCCGGCGCGCGCGTGATCGAACAGACGATTCGCGAGAAATTGCCGGAGGGTTTTCAGCGCGCGGAATATCTGAAAGACCACGGCATGGTCGACATGGTGGTGCATCGCCACGATCTGCGCCCGACGCTGGCGCGGCTGTGCCGCCTGCTGACGAAGTCGCCCCCGATCGAAGCCGTCTCGAAACCCGCAAGCCCGGTCGTCGCACCGGCCCAGATCGTATCGGCGGACGTAGCCCCAGCCGCACCCCACGCGTGAACGCGCGCGCCGCCAGACCGTCGCCGCCGCTCGGCAAATTGATGGCGCGGCTGTCCACGCTGCACCCAAGGCAGATCGATCTCGATCTGACGCGGATGCACCGGCTGCTGGCGCTGCTCGACCATCCCGAACGAAAACTGCCGCCGGTAATCCATGTCGCCGGCACCAACGGCAAGGGCTCGACGATCGCCTATCTGCGCGCGATCCTGGAAGCGGCGGTCTTGCGCGTCCACGTCTATACCTCGCCCTACCTGGTGCGGATCAACGAGTGCTTTCGGCTCGGCCGGACCGGCGGCGGCCGGCTCGTCGGCGACGACGAACTCCGCGAAGCGCTGGAACATTGCGAACGCATCAATGCCGGCAGCCCCATCACCATCTTCGAAATCCAGACAGCGGCGGCGTTCTGCCTGTTCGCGCAGCATCCGGCCGATGTCGTGCTGCTCGAGGTCGGCCTCGGCGGCCGGCTGGACTCCACCAATGTGATCGAAGCGCCGCTGGCCACCGTGATCGCGCCGGTCAGCATGGATCATACCGAGTTCCTCGGCGATACGCTGATGGCGATCGCCCGCGAAAAGGCCGGCATCATCAAGCGCGGCGTCCCGGTGATTTGCGCCGAACAGCCGCCGGAGGCGATTGCCGTGATCGAGCAAGCGGCAAAACGCTTGCACGCGCCGCTGCATTCGGCGGGCGAGGGGTGGCATGTCAATGTCGAGCGCGGGCGGCTGGTCTATCAGGACGAGCGCGGCCTGATGGATCTCGCGGCGCCAAAACTGTTCGGCCGGCACCAGTTCGACAATGCCGGGCTGGCGATCGCGACATTGCGGGCGCAAAACGTGTTCCGCATCGACGCTGCCGCCTATGAAGCCGGCATCGTCAACGCCGAATGGCCGGCGCGGATGCAGCGGCTGACATCGGGCACGCTGCTGGATCATGCGCCGCAAGGCTCCGAAATCTGGCTCGACGGCGGCCACAATGCCGAGGGCGGACGCGTCGCCGCTGCAGCGCTCGGCGATCTCGAGGAGCGCGTCTCGCGTCCGCTGGTGGTGATTGCCGGCATGATGGCCAACAAGGATGCCGGCGGCTTTCTGGCCAATTTCGCAGGGCTGACGCGTCATATCATCGCGGTGCAGATCCCCGGCCGCGACGGCGCGATGCCGCCCGACCGGCTTGCGGACGCGGCGCGGGCGCTGGGCATGCGGGTCGAAATCGCCGGTAGCGTCGAAGCCGCGCTGCGCGCGCTGGCGCGTCTGACCTACGAAGTGCCGCCGCGCATCCTGATCACCGGCTCGCTCTATCTTGCCGGCCATGTGCTGGCCGCCAACGGCACGCCGCCGGGATTGGATGCGATGAGTTTTGATTAATTCGGCGCTTCCGCGTGTTCGGTCCACCTCTCCCCAACGGGGAGAGGTCGATTTGCGCAGCAAATCGGGTGAGGGGACGCAGCTCTCACGGGAGACCGTAACCCCTCACCCGGCGCTATGCGCCGACCTCTCCCGAAGGGAGAGGTGGCAGATCTTGCTCCAGGCCAAAAATGCGCTTTGCCGCGATTGCCGATGTCCACGGAAATTGTCTCGCGCTGGAGGCGGTGATCGCCGACATCCGCGCGCAAGGCATCGGCGAGATCGTCAATCTCGGCGACATGGCGAGCGGGCCGCTCGACGCGCGGACGACCATGGATGCGCTGATGGCGCTCGACGCCGTCCACGTGCTCGGCAATCACGATCGCTACCTGATCGACCGGCCGCCTGAAAAGATGGGGTCATGGGACCGGCCCGCGCATGCGCAACTCGACGCCTCCCATCTCGACTGGCTGCGCGCCATTCCGCCAACGCTTGTGTACCGCGACCGCGTCTTTCTCTGCCATGCGACGCCGGCAAGCGACGAGGTCTATTGGCTGGAGACCGTTTTGCCCGATGGCACGGTTAGGATGGCCCCATTGGAAGCGATCGAGGAGGCCGCGAAAGCAGTCGCGCAGCCGCTCATGCTTTGCGGCCACAGCCATATTGCGCGTGCGGTGCGGCTTTCCGATGGGCGCCTGATCGTCAATCCCGGCAGCGTCGGCTCGCCCGGCTATCGCGGCATCCATCCGTTTCCGCATGTCATGGAAGCCGGCACGCCCGATGCCCGCTACGCGATCCTGGAACTGCTCGACGGCGAATGGAGTGTAACGTTCCGCCACGTGCCTTACGATCACAAGGCGATGGCGGCGCTGGCGCGCCGCAACGGCCAGCCGGAACTGGCCGCTGCGCTGGCGACGGGATGGATCAGATAGCCCGCGTTGCGCGCCACATCGACACCCGTCATACGCGGGTCGAGCCGGGCCATGACGAGCGAGAATTATGTGGCCAGCGGTTTCATCGGGTCGGCGGTTTTCTGCTTGAGCTGATCGAACGTGCATTGCTTCGGCGCCTTGTCGGGACGCCAACGCAGGATCGACGTGCCATGGCGAAATCGCTCGCCGCTGAAATGGTCGTAAGCGACCTCGACGACCAGTTTTGGCTTGAGCGGACACCACTGCGCTGAACGCTCGGTCGACCATCGGCTCGGGCCGCCCGGCGCATTGCCGGTGAAGCCGGGGGTAGCGATCAGCGGCTCCAGTCTCGCCGTCAACGCGGGCTTGTCCTGCGCCTTGATCGCGGAGGTGAAGCCGACATGATGCAGCAAGCCATCGTCATCATAGAGGCCGAGCAGCAACGATCCGACGACCCGCTTGCCCTTCATTTTGTTGGTCGCGTAGCGGAAGCCGCCGATCACACAGTCCGCGCTGCGGAAATTCTTGATTTTCTGCATGCCGTCGCGGTTGCCGGATTGATAGGGCAGGTCGATGCGCTTGGCGATGACGCCGTCGCAACCGCCGCCCGCTCGCGCCAGCCATTTGCTGGCGGTCGCATAACTCGTCGTCGCCGGCGATAGCCGAAATGTGGGATTGGATTTGAACTGAGCTTTTGCAAAAGCCTCGAGCGTCGGCCGCCTCTGGCGAAGCGGCCGTGCGGCGAGGTCCTTATGTTCGGCGGTCCCCAGCAGGTCGAAGGCGAGATAGAGCGCCGGCGTCTCCGCTGAAAGCCTCTTCACCCGGCTGGCGGCGGGGTGAATTCGCTGCAACAGGTCGTCGAAGGAGAACGCCCTGCCGTGCGGCACGACGATCTCGCCATCGAGCAGGAACGATCGCGCCTTCAGGTGGCGTGCGGCTTCGACCAGTTCGGGGAAGTATCGCGTCAGATCCTCACCCGACTTCGAGCGGAGATCGACCTCGCCGCCGTTGCGGGAGAGCAGGCAACGAAAGCCGTCCCATTTCGGCTCATACTGCCACTCGACCCCGCGCGGAATGGTGTCGACCGAGCGCGCCTCCATGGCCGCCGGTCCGGCGGCTTTCACGGCGGTCTTTCGGCGCGGCGGCGGCATAGGCTCCCAACGCAAACGGCCGGCTATTCGCCGGCCGCTTTCGGAAATAATTGTCGCGCAGCGATCAGACCGCAGCGGTGATCCACTGCTGCAGCTTCTGCTTCGGCGCGGCGCCGACCTGGCGGGAAGCCATCTCGCCGCCCTTGAAGATCATCAGGGTCGGGATCGACATCACGCCGTATTTCGAGGCCGTCTTCGGGCTCTCGTCGACGTTCAGCTTGACGATTTTCACCTTGTCGCCCATCGCGCCGGAAATCTCGTCGAGCGCAGGCGCGATCATGCGGCACGGACCGCACCATTCGGCCCAGAAATCGACCACGACCGGGCCGGTCGCCTTGAGCACCTCGGCTTCGAAATCGGCGTCAGAAACCTTGCCAACGGCCATCGGAATACCTCGTTCGGTTCGGGAAGGATGCGGCCTTTAGAATCGCCGCGGGATCATGCAGCCAACCTATGAACGGGCGGTTGCCGGGTCAAGCTTGCTCATCCCCCTGGATAATGGTGGCCAGTTGCGCGTCCAGCGCAGGAGCAGAAATCTCCATCAATTCAGGCGTTTCGGTCCAAAGTAATGCCGCCCGGACGAGCCGCCGGGGATAAAGCTTCTGCAGTACCGCGCGGTAAAGTGCGAGCTGGCGGACATAGGCGGTAGGCGCCTCGGCCGCGAGGGTCGGCGGCGCGAGGTTGGTCTTGAAATCGACGATCAGGACCTCGCTTTCCGTCACCACCAGCCGGTCGATTTGTCCTGATACCAGGGCCGCAGGCCGTCCAGGCCGATCCAGCCTTCCCGCGATGGAGACCTCGGCACGGCTCCCCGACGCAAATGCCGGCGCGAACAGCGGGTTGGCGATCAGCGCCAGCACGCTCTCTGCCAGCGCCGCAGATTCGCCGTCGGTCCAGCCGCCGGCGTTGCGGGCAAGGTAGCCCAGCGCGGCGTCGCGGCGCCGCTCCGGGGCAATATCGGGGAGGGATTGCAGCAGCCGATGAACCAGCGTGCCGCGCTGGAGCGCGCGGGCCCGCGATGCGAGCGATTCGCCGCTGCGGAAGGTCTTGCCCTCATCCGTGCCGGGATCGGAGGGGCGTAGCCGAGCGTCGAGGATTTGCGCCGGCGCAGCCGGGGTGTGCAGCCATTCCGGCAGCGATGGATGCGTGTTTGCCGCAGCGTCGAGGACGATGTCGGCCTCGGGCGCTGTATCTTCCGCTCGCCTGTAGCTTTTCACCACAGCGTGGCCGGCGGGGATTTCGTGGAGATCCAGGCCTGAATTCGCAAGGCCTCGCTTGATCAAATCGTACCAGGAATCCGCGCGGACGCTGTTCCTGTTGCCGGGCATGCAGCCGGCGATGATCAGCCGATCGGCCGCGCGCGTCATCGCGACATAGAGCAGGCGGCGATACTCGTGCTCGGTCTCTTCCAGCATGGCGTCGCGCGCCTCGGCCACGCAAGGCGGATCGTCGGCCTTGCGTCCGGCCCAGACCACGGCCTTGCCGCCGTTGCCCTGCGGCAATTGGATGAGGCGCAGCCGCTGGGTGTCCGATGGCGACGTCGTGGTGTCGGCCATGATCACGACGGGGGCTTCCAGGCCTTTCGCGCCATGCACGGTCATCACGCGGACCTCGTCGCGCGAGATCTCCATGTCGCGCTTTACCTCGGTGTCGGCGGCGCGCAGCCATGCCATGAAGCCCTGCAGCGAGGCCGGCGCCTTCCGCTCGTAGGACATTGCCAGTTCGAGGAATTCGTCGAGCGCATCGTTGGCTTCGTGCCCGAGCCGGCGCAGGATCCGCGCGCGTCCCTGGTCGCCGCCGAGCAGCCAGGCATAGAAGGCAAACGGTGTCTCGGTGCGAAAGCGCCGCTCGCACTCGGCGAGCCGGTCGAGCACACCCCTGAACTCGCCGCTCCCGGCGGCGTGAGCGGTCAGCGCATCGCGCAGCGATCCCTTGCGATTCCAGGCGAGCCGGAACAGCCCGTCCTCGTCGAGGTTGAACAACGGGCTCTTCAACGCCACCGCGAGCGCAAGATCGTCCTGCGGCAGCAACAGGGCGTCGGCGAGATTCATCAAGTCGATGATGGCAATGTGTTCGGTGAGCTTGAGCCGGTCAGCGCCGGCCACGGGAATGCCGGCGTGCTTCAGCGCCTGGATCACGGCGTCGAAAAGGTTGCCGCGGCGGCGCACCAGCACCAGCACGTCGCCATAGCCAAGGCGGCGGCGATTGCCGAGGCGTCCGGTCATGGTGCCGCCGGCGACGAGCCGGCCGATCTCGCTCTGGATGCGTTTCGACAGTTTGACCTCGGCGCTGGTCACGGGCACGCCATCGAACGGCGCGCGCCAGCCCTCGATGTCCTGCTTGTCATCGGCGACCGACAGCTCCCAGAGGTCGATCTGGCTCGGACCTGCATCGGGCAGCGCTTCGTGCAGCGGATAGGCCTTTTCGGCGTGGATGCTGCGGTAGATCGCCTCGTCGCGAAATACATGATCGACGGATTTCAGGATCGCCTGTCCCGACCGGAAGGAATAGGTGAGCGGGATGGACTCGAATCGGAGCTCGGCGTCCTCGAACTTCTTCTTCAGCTCCCAGCGGCGTGCATCGAACTCCCGGGGTGCTGCTCCCTGAAACGAGAAGATCGACTGCTTCTCGTCGCCGACGGCGAACACGGTGCGCATCACGCCGTCGCGCGCCCCCGCGCCGGCGGTGAATTCCGAGATGATATGCGCGACGATGTCCCATTGCCGGGGGCTGGTGTCCTGCGCCTCGTCGATCAGCACGTGGTCGACGCCGCGATCGAGCTTGTAGTGCACCCAGCCGGATGCTCCGCTTGCCAGCAGGGCCAGCGTCTTGTCGATCAGGTCGTCATAGTCGAGCAGGCCGCGCTCGGCCTTTTCGCGCCGGTAGTTCGCGGCGACCGCGATCGCAATGTGCAGCAAGGCTTCGGTGCGGTCGCGCACCATGATCGCGCGGCGCCTTTCGATCAAGGGCGGAAGACGATCAATTTCGGCGTCGAACCGGTCGCCCAAGTCGGCATTCTTCTTTCTAAAACTGTTAGTCACGACTGAAGCGCGCGGCGTCTTGGCATCGGTCAGGAACACGCACAGATACTCGTCGACCTTGGCGGTATCCGTCGCGCGCATCGCCTCCGCGAGGCGTGCAGCCTGTGCCTGGTCGGCATTGCTGCTCCCGGCAAGCGCTGCGGCGGCACGCGGCCAAAGCGACCGGGGCAAATTCGGACCGTCGACGATCTCCTGATCGATATCGTCAAGACGATCGTCGATTTCGACTCCGAGCGCCGCCGATACCTGCCGCGCTGCCGCCTCGGCGCTGCCCGCCGCGTCGGTCCAGGCCATGAAATGATCGCGGCTGAGGCATGCCTCGCGCACGACGTCCTTGAAAGTAACGTCTGCTGCGCTCGCCATGGCGGCCAGCAGCGCGCGCCCGATCGCGCTGTCGGGCGCGCGGGAGGCATCGAGCATCACGGCGAGGCTGGCGCGCTCCATCATCTCGGTCTGGTCGCGGTCGTCGAGCACGGTGAAGCGGGCCGGGACGTTGGCTTCGAAGGGAAATTGCTGCAACAGCCGGGTGCACAGCGCGTGGATGGTCTGGACCTTCAGCCCGCCCGGGGTCTCCAGCGCCGAGGCGAACAGTTCGCGCGCCGATTTGCGCAGCGGCACGGTCGGGTGCGCGATGCCGGCGTCGCGGATCGCGGCATCGAGCGCGTCATCGTCGAGCGTGACCCAGTGGCCGAGCGTCGTGAACACGCGTTCGGCCATGTTGGCCGCCGCCGCCTTGGTGAAGGTGAGGCACAGGATCTTTTCCGGCGGCACGCCGGCGAGCATCAGGCGGATCACGCGCTGCACCAGCACGTGGGTCTTGCCGGAGCCGGCGTTGGCCGACACGAACGCGGAGGCCGCGGGGTCGGACGCGCGGGCCTGTGCGTCACGGACAGGCGGCGGAATAGTGCGCAAAACCTTCACCATTCCTCCAGCGCAACGCCGCCGGCGGCGGACCATTCCTTGACGCGGGCGAGGTTGTCATAGTCGCCGTAGCGGGCGGTCCACATCGACAGCACCAGCGATCGATACGGCTCGTCCGGGTTCTCGAACCGGCGGATCAGCGCCTCGAGCTGTGCCCGCGCATAATCGGCCGCCTCATCGGGCAACTGCGGCGTGTCGTTTTGCCTGATCTTCAGTTCGACCGTCTTGTGCTCGCCCGGCGGATTGTTGCCGCTCAATCTGACATAGGCGAGTTCGCCGACCGAGGCGCCCGCATCGATATCGGCAAAACCTCCCTCGCGCAGGATCGCCGCCTCCAGCGTGAGCTGCGGCGACAATCCCATCCGCACCTGCTTTCCGCTCGGCGGCTGCCCGGTCTTGTAGTCGAGGATGGCAAAGCTGCCGTCGTCGCGGCGTTCGATCCGGTCGGCGCGCGCGGCCAGCGTGAATATTCTGGCATGGTCGAGGGGGATTTCGATCTCGCCCCGGATCTCGGCGGCGATGGCGGCGATATCGCCACGGCGCCCGGCCTCCCATTCGGCGAACCAGCGCGCGATCCGCTGGAACCGCGGCCACCACAGCGCGCGGGCCTCCGGTTTCTCCATTAGCGGCGCGAAATGCCTTTCGCCGATCCGGCGCAATACGCCTGGCGCGTCGTCCGGCAGGGCATCGGCGTATTCCCTGGTGAACTCACCAAGCGATTCGTGGATGGCAGAGCCGCGATCGGCCGCCGACAGCGGCATGTCGACGGGATCGAGCGAACCGAGCTTGAGGATGTGGCGGGCATAGATGGTGTAGGGATCGCGCAGCCAGTCCTCGATCGCGGTGACCGACAGGCTGGTCGGACGCGTCTCGCGCGGCGGCCTGGGCTGCGGCTGCCCGATCGGCTTGACCTCCGCGGGCTGGTCGATCGCCCCGGCGTAGCGAACATACGTGTCGCCGGCCGCCTTTGCCGCCCTCCAGCGTTCCTCGCCCGCGACGGCTTCCAGCCGGTGCAGGAAACGCGAGGCGACGGCCGGAGCACCTCCGACCTTGGCCGAATGGGTGAGAATCACGTCCTCATGGCCGAGCAGTTGAGCGAAGTCGTGCGCGGAGAGGCCGATGCGGCGCTCCGGAAGGTCGAGACCGAGTTCATGACGCATCGGCCGGCTCAGCCAGGGATCGACGCGCGGCGCCGGCGGCCACACGGTTTCGACCAGCCCACCCAGGATGATTCGGCCGGATTCCGTCAGCCGCGCTTCCAACTGGCCGAAAATGTGGATTTGCGCGCCCGGTAGCTCCCGCCGCCGCACCAGACGGTCTGCAAAGGCGGTCTGGAACACCTCGGCATAGTCGCCGGCCTCGACCATCAGCCCGATCTTCTGCTGCCGGCCGAGCAAATCGTCGAAGGCGGACGCGAGCGCAAGCCCGTCCGATCCCTCGAATGAAGTGGCGACACCGTGCTCGTCGGCGGAGAGAACAACCAGCGTCTCGCGATGGCGCTGGGCGAGCTCGGCAAAATCATGCGGTCTGGAGCCAGCAAGGCCCTCCAGCGGCGTCAGCGCCTTGCGGAGCGCCGCAATCAGCGATTGGGCCTGATCGAGTTCGTGGTCTTTCAGCCGCGCACGCGGCTCGGCACGGTGCAGCGATGAGGTTTCGCCGCCCCGCAACCTGCGCAGTTCATCGCGGAAGCGGGCGAAATCGGCGGCCAAACCGCCGCTGCCGGCCTGCGGTCGCGTGCCGCGCAGCAGCGAAAGCTCGAGCACTTCAATGGCGCGCTTCAATGCGTCATGCATGCCGCCGAGCCGGAACATCGGATGCTTGAGCAACGCCAGCAGGGTTGGCGGCTCCAGTCCCTTTGTCGCGGCTTCCGCCACCAGCCGCGCAAAGATGCCGGCCGGCGTGTCCATCAGCGCGTCGCCGCCGGAATCGTCGAATTCGAGATTCCAGCGGCCGAGCGCTGCCGTCACCCGCCGCGCCAGCGCGCGGTCCGGCGTCACCAGCGCCACCGACTTGTCCAGATGCCGCGCCTCGCGCATGGCGACCGCAATGGCGAGCGCCTCAATTTCCGGATTTGGCGCCTCGACGACGGCGAGCCGGTCCATGCCGGACGCGATCTGCGCGGCGATATCCAGCCGTTTCAACCGATCGTACCATTCCGAGGTGGCGTTCGATGGCCGCATCAGTTCGGATGCCAGCACCTCGCGGCCGCCTTGTGCTGGCTTGCCGAGGATTTCGACGTCGCCGCGCTTGATGCCGAAGCGCGCCAGCAGCGCGTGCATCGCATATTGCGGATGGTTGGAGGCCGGCGGTGTCGTGAAGGCGCCCTTGGCATCCCTGACGCCGCCGATCGATCGCCAGGCGTCGTCATCGAGGTCGGTATCGAGGCCCGGCAGCACCACCGCGCCATGCGGCAGCCGGGCCACGGCCTGGAGGAATTTTGCCGTCGATGGCATCGATCCGGTGGAGCCCGCGGCGATCACGGGCCCGTCGGACGACTTTGCCAGGCGCTCGGCTTCAGCATCGATCAGGAGGTCGCGGCGCGCGGCGGGCTCGATCCTTTTGGTTTCGGCAAGAAAGGCCGGCCAGTACTCGCGAGCGATCTTCAGGAATTCCAGCGTGTATTGCCAGTATTTGTCGAACTGGTCGGGCACCAGACGGTCGAGCGCGCTCCAGTCGACGCCGCGCGTCACCATGTCGTCGATCAACCGCGCAAGGTCGCCGGCCAGTCTAAGCGCGGAGGCAGGACCGCCGACCACGAGCGGCGACAGCACCGGCCGCTTGGCCCAGGCGGCGACAAGTCTCGCCAGTGCCAACCGGCGTTCGAGCTCGCCGAGTTTCGGCGGAACGTCCAGCGGGGCGATGCCGCCGGGCTCGGAATCTTCCGAAAAGGCGAGTTCATCCTCATCGATGTCGCCGAGCGCGACGATGCGCGGCAGGATCGCCGCATCCTTGCCGAGCACATCGAGGAAAATGCCATGCGCCAGCCGTCCGGCGCGGCGGGTCGGCAGATAGAGCGTCGCCTGCGCCAGCCGCGCCGGATCGGAGCGCGCCTCGAACCCGTCGACCAGCCGGCCATCGACCAGGCCGGCGATGACCGTGCGCAGGAACGGCACGGATACGGGAACGCTGAGAACGCGCATGGGCTTCCCTGATTCGAAGATCGGGCGGCATCATGGCATGCGGGGCATTCAAGAGGGAATCGCCAAGTCGGCGCTGTCATTCCGGGATGCGCCGCAAGGCGCAGACCCGGAATCTCGAGATTCCGGGTTCGATGCTGCGCATCGCCCCGGAATGACGTTTGGACTTACGCCACGCTTTCCAGAAACGCCTCTTCCGCCGCGCCGACCGCGTCGGGGGTTCCGACGTGCATCCAGACGCCGTCGAGCCGCAAGCCGAACAGCCGCTCCTGCTCGTTGGCCGAATTGAACATTTTGGTCAGCGAGAATTCGCCCGATGGCGCATCGGCGAACAGCGACGGCGACATGATCGCGGCGCCGGCATAGACGAACGGCACCACCTGATGTTCCCGGCGCTTGCGCAGCGCGCCGTCGGGCAGCATGGCATAGTCGCCGCGGCCGCCATAGCCGATGCTGCTGGTGGTCGGTGCCATCAGCAACAGGATATCCATGCGCGAGGGATCGAAGGTCTCGGCCAGCCGCGCCAGATTGCGGCGCACGCCGTCGATCCACAAGGTGTCGGCGTTGACATGGAAGAACGGCGCGGGGCCGAGCAAGGGCAGCGCCTTGACCACCCCGCCCCCGGTGCCGAGCACCTGGTCGCGTTCGTCCGAGATGATCACGCGCGGCCGCGCGCGCGAGCCGACGTGATCGATGATCTGGTCGGGCAGATAGTGCACATTGACCACCGCTTCGCTGACGCCGGCACAGGCCAGCTTGTCGAGCGCATGGTCGAGCAGTGCGCGGCCCGCCACCTGCACCAGCGGCTTGGGCATCCGATCGGTCAGGGGACGCATGCGCACGCCGAGGCCGGCGGCGAGGACCATGGCTTTGTCGGGTTTGACGGGCATTTCCGGAAAGTCTCTCGAACCGTATGCTTCGAATCATATCACGGCGATTCACACCGCGCATCGCGCGGGTTGATGCCATAACCGCCCCGCATGACGGTTGTGCGACCCGAAGGTCGGCGCGGTCAGACTTCCACGGTCTGCGAACCGCGCTTCGCCGACTTCCGCTTCTTGTCGCCCTGCTTCAGGAAGTTGACGCCGATCTGGTCGCCATTGACCCAGGACAGCTCGCAGCGGCGATAGGCGAGACCGGTGGATGACAGCAGCAGGAAGAATTCCTTCAGATGCAAGCCCTCGACGGAACCTTCGACCGTGAGTTTGGCGCCGGTCTCCGAAATGTCTTCCATCGTGCAGTCGCGGCGCCAGGTGCCGTCGATGCCCATCATATGCGCGGGGATGCCGCGTTCGAATGTAACGCGCTCGCCTCTGCGTCGTTCGGCCGTCATTGAATTGCTCCAGCCCTCGAAGCCGTTGCGCCTGCGCTGAATGGCAGGGTGTTACCGCCAGACTAAAGGGGAGACGGCTAACAACCGGTAAACTACGGAATCGGCGGCGGAACGTTGGCGGCATACCATTCCCGGGCGCGCGCCAGCGCCGGGTGGGCCAATGAACGACCGAGATAGGTCCAGATTCGGGGTTGGTGGCGGAGATATTGTGGCTTGCCGTCGCGCCGGTTGAGCCTGGCGAATATGCCGAGCAATTTCGTATTGCGCTGCACCGACATGATCGCATAGAGCTCGGCGAAGCCGGCCGGATCGAAGCCCTCGTCGGCCGCACGCCGCGCCTTGATGTAGCGCGTCAGCAGCGCCAGTTCGAGCTGCTCGGGCACGTCGACCCGCGCATCCTGCAACAGCGACGCCAGATCGTAGGCCGCCGGAGCCAGCACCGTGTCCTGGAAGTCGATGACGCCGACCCTCGCGATGCCCTCGCGTTGGTCGAGCCAGATCAGATTGGGCGAATGAAAGTCGCGCAACGCCCAGGTCCTGGCGGCGGCCGCGGGCTTGCCGAGGAGATCGCGCCATATCGTGACGAATTCGGCGCGCAGGTCGTCCGACGGCGGCGCCCCGCGATCCGGCAGATACCATTCCAGCATCAATCCCATCTCGGTCAGCAGCGCGTCGGTGTCGAAGGTGGGGATGGCGTAGCTGAGCTGCGGGGCCAGCGGGAGAATCTCGGGCAATGCGTCGCGGTGCAGCGCCACCAGCATGTCGGTCGCCGCTTCGTAGCGCTCGCCGATCGGCGCCGGCGGATCGCCCTCGATAAATCCGGCGCTGCCGAAATCCTCGGTGATCAGGAATCCCGCATCGAGGTCGGCGTGGCGGATCGCGGGCGCGGAAAAGCCGCGCTCGCGAAGTCCGCCCGCGATGGCGACGAACGGCTTGACGTCCTCGGCCAGATGCACGGCTGCGCTGTACGACTTGCCGTGATAGATCGCGGGCCCGTCGGGCCGCTGCGGCGAGTTCATCAGGATGAAGACGCCATCGTCGCGCATCAGCCGCGCATAGGAGCGCGTCGAGGCGTCGCCGGCCATGCGCTGGCGCCTTGCCTCGCCGAAGCCTGCGCCGTCGAGGAACTGCCGCAGCGCCTTCAGCCGCGCCACGATCGCGGCGGCGTTGCCATGGCCGGTGATCTCGGCAGCGCGGGCGGTCGAACCCAGCGCCGGACGATGGCTCAGCGCGATGTCGATGCGGTCCGGGGGCAGCGCTGACGGCGCGCGCTCCGGCCATTCGATCAGCGCCACCGTGGCTTCCGGCAACGGGGACAGGCCGATCTCTTCCAGCTCAGTGGGGTCGTTGATGCGGTAGAGGTCGGCGTGAACCAGCGCAAAGGGCGGCAGGTCGTAGGCCTGGAGCAGCGTGAAGGTCGGGCTCGGAACCTCGAGCGTATCGTCGCCGGCGAGATAGCGGATCAACGCGCGTGCCGCCGCGGTCTTGCCGGCGCCGAGGTCGCCCGACAGCGTGATGACGTCGCCGGGGCCGATCAGCAACGCCAGATCGGCCATCAGATGCGCGGTCGCGGTCTCGTTCGAGAGCGCCAGCGAGAATGTCGTCGGCGCGATCATTCCGCGGCGTTGCGATGCGCGGCCTGGTCGATCGGAAAGTCGCAGGTCACGGTGGTGCCTCGGCCTACGATCGAATTGACGCGCACCCTGCCGCCATGCAGTTCGACAAAGGAACGCACCAGCGACAGCCCAAGGCCGGCGCCGCGATGCCGCGAGCCGTGGGAGTGGCTCTCGAACCAGTCGAACACCTTGTCCTTGACGTCGGGCGGAATTCCCGGACCGGAATCGGTCACGGTGAAGACGACGCTGTGCTCGGTCCGCCTGGCGCTCAGACCCACGGTCGCGTCCTGCGGCGAAAAGCCGACGGCGTTGGCCAGCAGATTATACAGCACCTGCACCACGCGGCGCTCGTCGCCGACAAAACTGCCGATATTGGGATCGACGTCGACCTGGAGCGCGATGCGGTCGGTGGCGAGCCGGTCCTGGATGCCCTCGGCGGCCGCCTCGATGGTCTTGCGGATGTCGATCGAGCCGAGATTGAGCGACATCGCGCCGGCGTCGATGGTGGCGAGATCGAGGATGTTGTTGATGATCGCGAGCAGCGCGTTGGTGGAGGCGGTGATGTAGCCGAGATACTCCGCCTGTTTCGGCATCAGCGGACCGGTGATCGGGTCGGCCAGGAAATGCGCAAAGCCGATGATGGTGGTCAGCGGCGAGCGCAATTCGTAGGACACGTGGTGGACGAAATCGACCTTCATCTGGTCGGCGGTCTCCAGCGCCTCGTTGCGCTCGCGCAACGCCCGCTCGACGTTTTCGGTATCGCTGATGTCCTGGAAGGTCAGCATGGTGGCGCCGTCGGGCAACGGCATGGTCATGCAGTCGAGCACGCTGCCGTCCTTGCGCTCCAGCTTCAGCGGCACCTCGACGCGATTCTCGATCCGCGTGACCGCCTCACGGATGGTCCGCCAGGTGTCGGCGTCGTCGAACAGCGGCCTGCACCAGCCTTCCACGGTCTCGATATGCGGCTGCTCGCGCAGCGCCTCGGCCGACAGCTTCCACATTTTGACGAAGGCCGGATTGAACAATTGCGCGCGGCCGTTGCTGCCGAACACCGCGACCGCCTCGGTGAGATTGTCGAGGGTCTCGCGCTGCACCCGGATCAGGCCGTCGAAGCGGCGGGCGAGCTGCAGGCTTTCGGTGACGTCGTCGAACAGATAGGTGACGCCGCCTTCCGGATTTGGCGTGGTGACGACGCTGACGGCGCGGCCGTCGGGCAGGTACCAGGTATCCTTTTCCGGATCGACCGCGCGATAGGCCTCGTGCAGTTTTGCCTTCCAGGCCCGGAAATCCGGCTGCTCGGGCAGCTTGCGCGCGGCGCGCAGGCGGTCGAGCACGCTGGAATTGTCGGGATTGCCGTCGAGAAAGGCGCGGTCGAGGTCCCAGAGGCGGCGATAGGAGTTGTTGTAGAAGGCGAGCCGCCGCTGGCCGTCGAATACGGCAACGCCGGAGGACAGCTGATCGAGGGTGCGGCGATGCGCCTCCGCCATCCGCACCAGCGCGGCGCGCAAGGCGGTCGCCTCGCCGGCGTCGATGGCGATGCCGGCGTTGCCGCTGCCGAGGCTCAGCGCATGGACGTCGTAGACCCGGCGCTCGCCGCCGACCACGATCGGCAAGCGCGCGGCGAAGGCGGAATTGTCGTTGAGCGCGCGGGCGACGTCATCGCGCTGGTCGCTTTCGAGCAGTTCGAGATTGCGATGAATGGCGTCCGCCACGCTTGCGGCCTCGGTGGCCCTGGCATAGGCGGCATTGGCATAGCGCAGCTGTCCCTGCGCGCTCTTGGCCCAGATCGGCCACGGCGCGGCGGCGGCGAAGTCGCGCAGTAGCTCGGTTTCCTCCACCAGCGTCTTGTAGCGGAGATTGGATTCGGCGAGTTCCCGGCGCACGCCGCCGAGTTCGCGAATCCGCACGATGGCCTGGCCGCCGATGGCCCGGCCCATGGCTTCGATCGAGCGCCCGTTCGATGTGGTGAGATTGAGCAGAAAGCCTTCGCCGGACTCGCGCAGCGCGTCGACCGCATGATCCATCTGCAGCGCGGGCTCCGGCGGCAGCCAGGTTCCAAAGGCGAGAATGCGCTGGGGCTGATGCGGCTGGGCGTCCGGCGGCATCAACAGCGCGGTGTCGCCGGCGATTTCCGGGCGATGGCCGCCGGCCGGCCACGAAATCAGGATCTGCGGCTCCGCGAACAACAGCGCCCGGAAGCGGTCGGCCTGGACCTGCAATTCGCCGATGTCGGCGCGCAGCCGCGCCTCGCTTCGCGCCGCGCGTAGCCGGGTGCGCATCAACAGGATCGCCGCCATCACGGAGAAGCCGACCAGCGCCAGCGCCGTGGTCAGCACCGCGAATTCCTGACGGTAGAGCCCGAAATAGCCCGCGATCGTGTCCAATAGCGACAATTCGCCGGCATATGCCGGCGTCACCGATGCGAACGCGGCGATGGCAACGGCGAGCAGGCCGTTACGTGCGAGCGATGTGCACGACAGCAGGGTCCGACGCATCGTACCGATCACGCCCGACATGTTTGCCCCAAACCGCACGACTTCACGCCCGGCGATGACCCCCGCCGTGCGAATCAAACGACAATATCCCCATCGGGAGTCGGCGGGTAAGAGTCCAGACCGTGAACGCGAATCCCGGCGCAAAAAAATGCCGGACTAAACCTTACCGCCGCGATTTTTATGAAAATGAATCCGTAGCTCTACGTGAGCCCGCGCTAAAGCAGGAGAAGTTTTGATTGAATCGGCCGAGCGGCGAGTCTGGTCCACCTCTCCCCGACGGGGAGAGGTCGATTTGCGCAGCAAATCGGGTGAGGGGGCGCAGCTCTCACGAGAGACCGTAACCCCTCACCCGGCGCTACGCGCCGACCTCTCCCGAAGGGAGAGGTGGCCGGGCCAGCGAACAAATCGATCGAACCAAAATTCATCCCGATCTAGCGGCCGGTGGAACCGAAGCCGCCACCGCCGCGCTCGGTCGTCGAGAGCGTCACCGCGGGAACCAGTTCGGCGCGCACCACGGACGCGATGACCAGCTGCGCGATGCGCTCGCCGCGGCGGATCGTAAACGGCGCACCGCCGTGGTTGATCAGGAGCACGCCGATCTCGCCGCGGTAATCGGCATCGACCGTGCCGGGCGCGTTCAGCACGGTGATACCGTGCTTGGCGGCCAGCCCCGAGCGCGGACGGACCTGCGCCTCATGGCCCGACGGCAGCGCGATGATGAGCCCGGTCGGCACCAGCGCGGACTGTCCGGGCGAAAGTGTCAGCGGCGAATCCTCTGGTACCGCAGCCAGCAGATCGAGTCCGGCGGCGTGGGCGCTCTGATAGGCCGGCAGCGGAAGGCCCTCGCCGTGCGGCAATTGCCGGATCTCGACCTTGACGCTCGCGCTCACGAACTTTTCCCGACAGTTTTGGCGATCCGCGCCACCAGCGCGGAGGCGACTTCCTCCTTGGACATCACCGGCCAGGAGTCGACATGGATCTCCGCGCCGTCGCGGGTCAGGAGATGAACCGTGTTGCGGTCGCCGCCCATCACGCCCGTGGCCGGGGAGACGTCGTTGGCGACGATCCAGTCGCAGCCCTTGCGCGCCAGTTTCGCCTTGGCGTTGTCGATCAGGTTTTCGGTCTCGGCGGCGAAGCCGATCACGAGTCCCGGACGCCTGTCGGGCAATTTTGAAATCGTCGCCAGGATGTCCGGATTTTCCACCAGCTGCAGCGGCGGCATGCCGGCCGCGGTCTTCTTCAACTTCTGTTCGCCCTGGTTGGCGACGCGCCAGTCGGCAACCGCGGCGGCGAAGATCGCGATGTCGGCCGGCAACGCCGCTTCCACCTGGTGCAGCATGTCGCGCGCGGATTCCACATGCTTCACGGTGACGCCTGCGGGATCGTCGAGATCGACCGGGCCGGAGATCAGGGTGACATCCGCGCCGGCGGCCTGCGCTGCGGCGGCAATCGCAAATCCCTGTTTGCCGGAGGAGCGGTTGGCGATGTAGCGCACGGGATCGATCGGCTCATGGGTCGGACCGGCGGTAATCAGGACGCGCTTTCCCGCCAGCGGACGCGGCTGCGGCGGGCGCAGCAGGCGCTCGGCGGCGGCGGCGATCTCCACAGGCTCGGCCATCCGGCCGATGCCGGCCTCGCCCGCCTCCGCCATTTCGCCGGCATTGGGGCCGACCATGGCGATGCCGTCGCGTCCGAGCTGCGCGACGTTGCGGCGGGTTGGGGCATTGTTCCACATCAGGGGGTTCATCGCCGGGGCCAGCAGGATCGGCCCGCTGGCCGCAAGCAGGATGGCGCTGGCGAGGTCGTCGGCATGGCCGCTCGCCATCTTCGCCATCAGGTCTGCGGTCGCCGGCGCCACCACGATCAGGTCGCAATCGCGCGCCAGCCGGATATGCCCGGCGTCGAACTCGCTCTCGGGATCGAACAGGTCGGTGTAGGCGCGCTCGTTCGACAGCGCGCCGGCGGCCAGCGGCGTGACGAACTGCTGGGCGGCCTTGGTCAGCACGCAGCGGACGCGGATGTGGCGTTCCTTCAGCCGCCGGATCAGGTCCAGCGCCTTGTAGGCGGCGATGCCGCCGCCGATGATCAGGGTGACGCGCGCCTGGCCCGTGGGGGCTCGCTCGGGAAGGCTTGATGTGGCTTCGGCAGGCCGCGAAACCGGCTGCGCAGGCGCTTCGGCGAACGCGAAGGGTACGCCCTGCACCATCTCCCGCAGGATCACCCGCACCTCCTCCTCCACCGAGCGGCCGTTGCGGGCCGACCGCATCCGCAGATAGATCTTCACCCCTTCATCGAGTTTTCGGATGGTCAGGCTGGCCATGGTCGGCTTCCGACAAGAAATGATGTCAATGATATCATTTTTTGCATGCATTGCAATCAATACCGAAGGAGTGCCAGCAGTATCCCGATGAACGCGGCCGCGATGATCCAGTGCGCGATGGTCCGCCATCGGCTTTCGGCCACGCCGATGTTGCCGATGGTTTCCTCCGACAGTGTCAGTCCCTCCCGGGTCATGGTTTCCAACTGCTCCAGTACCGCGACCGACCGCCGCACGATTGCCGGCAAGCCGGACAGCACCCGGGCGAGGTCGCCGGCGCCGGCCATCGCGCCCTCGATGCGCCCGACCGGGCCGAGGTTGCGCTCGATCCATTCGCGCACCACCGGATCGGCGGTCTTCCAGATGTCGAGTTTCGGATCAAAACTGCGGGCGACGCCCTCGACCACCACCATGGTCTTCTGCAGCAGGATCAGTTCGGGGCGGGTGCGCATGTCGAACAGGCCGGTGACCTCGAGCAACAGCGTCAGCAGCTTCGCCATGGAAATTTCCTCAGCGGTGCGGTTGTGGATCGGCTCGCCGATGGCGCGGATCGCCTGCGCGAAATTCTCCACCGAATGATGCGCCGGCACATAGCCGGCCTCGAAATGCACCTCGGCGACGCGGCGATAATCGCGGGTGATGAAGCCCAATAAAATCTCGGCGAGAAAGCGCCGCTCCTTCATGCCGAGCCGGCCCATGATGCCGAAGTCGACCGCCACCAGCCGGCCGGCGTCGTCGAGGAACAGATTGCCGGGATGCATGTCGGCGTGAAAGAAGCCGTCGCGCAGCGCGTGGCGCAGGAAACTCTGGATCACCTTGCGCCCGAGGTCGGGCAGGTCGACCTGGGATTGTTCCAGCCGCGCATGATCGCTCAGCGCAATGCCGTCGATCCATTCCATGGTCAGCACATTATGCGTGGTGCGGTCCCAGTCGACGGCGGGAACGCGAAAATCCGGATCGTCGCGGGTATTTTCCGCCATCTCGGACAGCGCGGCCGCCTCCAGCCGCAAATCCATCTCCATCGCCACCGAGCGCGACATGGTATTGATGACTTCGACCAGCCGCAGCCTTCGCGCTTCCGCGGAGTAGCGTTCGGCCTGGTGCGCGACAAAGAAGAAATCCGCAAGGTCGCGGCGAAACCGCGACGCCACATTGGGCCGCAGGATCTTCACCGCCACCGCGGTCCGCACGCCGTCGCGCTCGGTCTCGCCGCGATGGACCTGCGCGATCGAGGCGGCGGCGACCGCGGGACCGAAGCTTGCGAAGGCTTGCGCCACCGGGCGTTCCAGCGATTGCGCGATCGCGGCCTCGGCCTCGCTTTGCGCGAACGGCGGCAGCCGGTCCTGCAGGCTTTCCAGGTCGCGCGCCATCACGACGCCGACCACGTCGGGCCGGGTGGCGAGAAACTGTCCGAGTTTCAGATAGGCCGGCCCCAGCCGGGTCAGCGCGCGCGACAGCCGCGGGCCGGATTTGGCGCCGGGGCGCTCGATGATCCGCGCGATGCGCAACGCGAGCTGCCCGGGCGGCGGCACCAGGCTCGGGTCGACCACGCCGAACACGCCCTCGCGCGCGAACACAAAGCCGGCGCGGGCGAGCCGCGCGATGTGGGTAATGGCAGAGATCACAAACGCCAGCCCGAATGCAACGCCACGATGCCGCCCGACAAACTCTGCCAGCCGACGCGGGAAAAGCCGGCCGCGCGGATCATGTCGGCGAACGCGTTCGGCCTCGGAAACTTGCGGATCGACTCCACGAGGTATTGATAGGATTCGGCATCGCCCGTCACCGCGCGGCCGAGCGGCGGAATCACCTTGAACGAGAACAGCTCGTAGATCCGGTCGAGCCCGGGCACATCTACGGTGGAAAATTCCAGGCAAAGGAATTGGCCGCCGGGCCTCAGCACGCGAAACGCCTCGCTTAAAGCGCGATCGATCCGCGGCACATTGCGGATGCCGAAGGCGATGGTGTAGCCGTCGAAGGCGCGGTCGGGAAAGGCCAGCGCCTCGGCATTGCCCTCGACGAACGAGACGCGGTCGTCGAGATGCCGCGCCGCCGCGCGCTCGCGTCCGACATTGAGCATGTCGGAATTGATGTCGCAGACCGTGGCGCGAAAGCCCGCGCCGGCCGCCCTGGCGGCGCGGAACGCGATATCGCCGGTGCCGCCGGCGACATCGAGCAACGCAAACGGCCGATCCGTGCGCGGCGGATTGAGCGCGTTGACCATGATGTCTTTCCAGACCCGGTGCAGGCCCGCCGACATCAGGTCGTTCATCAGGTCGTAGCGCCGTGCCACGCTGTGGAACACGTCGTTCACCAGCGTCTGCTTGTCGCCCAGGGCTACGTCCCGGAAGCCGAAATGCGTGGTTTGGTCAGGCCGATCCATCGCTTGCGCCCTCAAACTTGCAACAGCCGGACCATAGCGCGCCCGCCGCAATGTCGCTATCACGTCAACATCACAAGGTGAACGCCGATCCATGCCCGAACTACCCGAAGTCGAGACCGTCCGCCGCGGCCTGCAGCCGGTCATGGAGGGGTCGAAAATCGTCAAGGCGGAAATCCGCCGCAAGGACCTGCGCTTTCCCTTTCAAAAGGATTTTGCCGCGCGGCTGACCGGCCAGACCGTGACCGGCCTCGGCCGGCGCGCCAAATATCTGATGGCCGACCTTGGCTCCGGCGACGTGCTGTTGATGCATCTGGGCATGTCGGGCTCGTTCCGCGTCGTCAAGGACCATGAAAAGAGCATGCCGGGCCAATTCCATCATCCGAGGGGCAAGAACGGCGCGCATGATCATGTGGTGTTCCACATGTCATCTGGCGCGGCCGTCATCTTCAACGATCCGCGCCGCTTCGGTTACATGAAGATCATCGCCCGCAAGGCGATCGAGGACGAGCCATTGCTCAGGGGTCTGGGCCCCGAGCCGCTCGGCAACGAATTCGATGCAAGAATGCTGGCGCATTCCTGCGCCAACAAGAAGACCAGCCTGAAAGCCGCGCTGCTCGACCAGCGGGTGGTCGCAGGTCTCGGCAACATCTATGTCTGCGAGGCGCTGTTTCGCGCGCAATTGTCGCCGCGACGGCTGGCCGCGACGCTTGCGACGAAAAAAGCCGAACCCACCGATCGCGCCAAGCGGCTGGTGACGGCGATTCATGCGGTGCTGAACCAGGCCATCAAGGCCGGCGGCTCGTCGTTGCGCGATCATCGCCAGACCTCGGGCGAGCTCGGCTACTTCCAGCATTCATTCCGGGTCTACGACCGCGAAGGCGAAGAATGCCAGACCGCGGGTTGCAACGGCATCGTCAAGCGGTTCACCCAGAACGGCCGCTCGACCTTCTGGTGCCCGAAATGCCAGAAGTAGGAGGCCGTCATTCCGGGGCGATGCGAAGCATCGAACCCGGAATCTCGAGATTCCGGGTTCGCATCTTCGATGCGCCCCGGAATGACGATGTTGAGGCTACAGCCCGCTCCACGAAACCAGCGCCGTCGGCTCCGCAGGGCTCGGCGACCAGATCGGCAGGATGTCGGGTGCTGTCGCGTGTTCGCCTGATTCCGGCAGTTCGCCGACGATCGGCTGTTCGTCGGCGCTGACGCCGCCGTTCAGCCGGGTCTCGACCCATTGCCAGAGGCCGCGGATTTCATCGGTCGATTTGCCGGCAGGGGCATATTCGCTGACTGCGAGGCCCGCGCTCAGGGCATCCTGATGGTCGTTGCGCATGACGATGAACGGCTGCGCCAGAACCTTGGCCAGCTCGAGCGATGCTGCTTCGCCGAGCGATGTGGTGGCGCTGTTGATGCGCTGGCCGCGGATCGGCGTCTGGTTGAGCACGAAGGCGAACGGCGTTTTCCAGGCGCGGGCGAACTGGAGCGTCGATGCGGTGGCTTCGATATCGGCGACGCTCGGGCGGGCCGGAATCAGGCACAGATCGGCATGGCGGATCGCCGCCGTGGTTGCGGCGCTGAGGCCGCCGGCGGTGTCGATGATGGTCAGCGTCACTCCGCTCGCGTCCAGAACCTGCAGCCGCGCTTCGATCTCGCCGGCGCTGTAGATCGGCTCGACCAGCGGCTCGGCATAGACGCGGCGGCTCTGCCAGTTCGAGAGCGTCCCCTGCAAGTCGGTTTCGATCAGGCGGACGGTGTGTCCGGCCTGGATCGCCGCCAGCGCAAGCCCGATGGCAAGCGTGCTCTTGCCGCTGCCGCCCTTTTGGGTGGCGAGTACGATCGTCTGCATCATCAAAAATCCTTCGGAGTGTTTGTTTCAGGGAAGCTGCGGTCACGCCACTGAGGTGTATCGCGGTCTGCGATGCCGAGCCATTCTCGCTCAGGACGTGCCGGCCCGATCCATCCAAGACGAGATCGCGGCTGTCCGAATCACCAAACCCTGCGAAGATGGCAGGTTGTCGCTTTTATGACTATTCCGGATGATTACGGGCCGCTATGCATGGTCTCGCGCATTCAGAGGACGACACGGCATCATGACCAGTAGCTGGCGCGACCGCACGGGCACAGTCTTCGAATGCCAGAAGCAGCCCGCCTCGGGCAGTCGCGGCATGGTGGTCAGCAATCATCCGCTGGCCTCGAGCGCGGGCGCGGAGATGCTGGCCGCCGGCGGCAACGCCATCGATGCGGCGATCGCGACCCTGTTCACGCTGACCGTGGTCGAGCCGATGATGGTCGGGATCATCGGCGGCGGCATGGCGCATATCCGGCTCGCTGACGGCAGCCACCGCTTCATCGACGGCCAGAGCACGGTTCCGCTTGCGGTGCGGCCGGATACCTATCGCTCGAAGCCGGGTTCGGCGCATGACGTGTTCGACACCGTCGGCGACGAAAACCTCAACGGGCCGAAGGCGGTTGCGGTACCGGGCTCGCTGAAAGCCTGGTGCGAGACGCAGCGTAAGTTCGGCACGATGTCGCTCGCCGAAATCATGCAGCCGGCGATCAAGCATGCTTCCCGCGGTTTCCTGGCGACGCCCTATCTGCACGAATGCATTACCGACGGCGCGCAGCAGATGTTGAAGGACAAGGCGATCTCGGCGATCTTTCTGCCCGAGGGAACGCCGCTGAAGGCCGGCGACCGCGTGGTGCAATCGGAATATGCGGAGACGCTGACCACTATCGCGCGCCATGGCGAGGCGGCGCTGTATCACGGTCCGCTCGGCGACGTTCTCGTCGACTATATGAAGGCGCATGACGGCTTTGTCAGCCGCGAAGACCTCGCCTCCTACAAAGCGGTCGAACGTTCGCCGATCCGGGCCGATTATCGCGGCTGGGCGATCCTCGGTCCGCCGCCGCCCGCGGCTTCCGGCGTGCACATCGCGCAAATGCTGAATATTCTCGAGGGTTTTGACATCGCCTCGCTCGGCTTCGGCACGCCGGCGACGATCCATCTGCTCGCCGAAGTGCTGAAGATTGCCTTTGCCGACCGTGCGGCCGCCAGTGGGGACCCGGATTTTGTCGGCGTGCCGGTGGAGAAGCTGACCTCAAAGGATTACGCCAGTGAGCGACGGCGCGCGATCGATCCGAAGCGCGCGCAAAAATGGGGCGCGGGCGTGGCTCAGCTCGAAGGCGCGCACACCACTCACATGACCGCGGCCGATGCGATGGGGAACGTGGTCGCGACCACGCAGACCATCAACAATCTGTTCGGCGCCAAGATTTTGATTCCCGGCCTCGGCACCGTGCCCAACAACTACATGAACCTGTACGATCCGCGGCCCGGCCATGCGCTGTCGCTGGCACCGGGCAAGCGCGTCACCACCTCGATGTCGCCCATGATGGCGCTGCGCGATGGCAAGCTCGCCTACGCGCTCGGGCTGCCCGGGGGAAAGCGGATCTTTCCGAGCGCGCTGCAGGCGCTGCTTAATCTGATCGACCACGGCATGAGCCTGCAGGAAGCGGTCGAAGCGCCGCGGGTCTGGACCGAAGGCAATGCGCTGGAGGTCGAACAGGCGGTTCCCGAAGCGGTTCGGGCTGAGCTGAGGTCGATCGGCCATGAGGTGGTGGCGATGCCGACGGTTGCCGGCGGCATGAACGCGATCCAGTTCGGCGACGATGGCCGGCTAACCGGCGCCGCGTGCTGGCGCGCCGACGGCACGCCGATCGGTCTCGCCGGCGGGCTCGCGCGGGCAGGCGTCCGGTTCAGTCTGAGGTGACCATGCGCGAGCCTGCGATCCGCACGGAAACTCGATCTTCCGGACGGATCGGCTTGGCAATCAATTGAAACACAAGCCCTGCCGTTGAAGGCCATTTTGAACAGGCAGGTCTTGAATGCCCGCACCCTCCTGCGGTTAAATCGCGTGTGGGCGACGAATTCGGAGAAGGAAAAAGAGGTCTGCCATGAGTCTCGTACGGATCGCGGCACCGGTCGCAATCTTCACGCTCCTGTCGGCGGCTTGCGCCATCGCCAAGCCGATCGTAACCACCGGCGAAACGAACTTGCGGAAGTCGCCCGGCACCGACAGCGAAGTGCTGACCCTGATCCCGAAGGGGACCACCGTCGAGGTCGGCAAGTGCACCAGCGGATGGTGTGAGGCTTCACTGGAGGGCAAGGACGGTTTCGTCATCGCCCGCAACGTCGGCATGCCAGCGCGCCGGCCGCCGCCGCGCGGACCCATGGCGGGTGAAGAGATGGTCGAGAACGTTGGGCCGCCCGAATATGGGCCACGGCCCGGTTATGTCGTCGGGCCGCCGGTCTATTACGGCTATGGACCCTATTACAGGCCCTACCCCTACTATTACGGCTGGGGCTGGGGACGGCGCTGGTAGCCGCTAAAGCGTTTTCGCGTGAAGTCGGCCCGTCACCTCTCCCATCGGGAGAGGTCGGCGCGAAGCGCCGGGTGAGGGGTTACGGTCTCTCGTGGGAGCTGCGCCCCCTCACCCGATTTGCTGCGCAAATCGACCTCTCCCCGCTGGGGAGAGGTGGCGGAAGGACCGAGTTAATCAAACCCTATCCCACCTTGGGTTATTTCCGCACGCAGATCACGCGCACGACGGATGACTTCGCATCCGCCGATCCGCCGGAAGCGTTGACGCCGTTGGCTTTCAGAAACTCCCGCACCGTGTCGGCCGATACCAGCACCGCCTGCGCGGCGGGCGTGGCGGTCGCCGGTCCTGCGACCAGCGCCGGCTTCAACAGCGCGATGCCGGCGAATTTGCCGTCGGCGTCGAGCGCGGCCGCGCCGGAAAAGCCGAGCGCCGGCGGTGGTGACAGCGCCACATCGCCGTCGCCGCCGATCTGCGCCGCCGCTGCCTTGACGCTGCTTGCCGCCGAGCCGCCGCCCTGACTTTGCGGATCGGCGATGCCGAACAGGTCGACGGCGGATTTCGCCGCGCCGTTGCTCAAGCCCAGCGGTTTCAATCCGCGCGCGCCGTAAATGCGCAACAGCGCCAGGCCGTGGTCCTTGTCATCGGCGACCTGATCGGCGCTGCCGAAGCCGCCGATGGTGATTGCCATGCACCCGTCGGTGAGCTCGCGGTCGGCCAGAATCGCGCCGTCGTCGCTGACGACCACCCCGGTGCCGTATTCGACGGTCTTGCGCGGCGGCGGGCCGCTGCCGGCCGGGAACGGGTTGAACGCGCTCGACATCGCGATCACCACCGGCTCCACGGTGCCTTCGGTGGCCTGGTCGTAGAGGATGGTCAGGATGCGGACCTCGTCGCCCTTGAAGGTGCCGCGCACGTAGAATTTCTTCAGGCCCTGCATGCCCGAGAGCACGAAGAAATCCGGTTTCACCACGGTATAGTCGATCGCGCGGCCGGCGGGTTCCTTCTTCTCCTGTTCGGCGAGCTTTGCGGTGGTCGGGTTGGCCTGCTTGCGCCGCGCCAGCTGGATCTGGATAGTGCCGGTGGAAGAACTCCATTTGGCGCCCGTGGCGTCAGAGGATTGCTGCGGCACCAGTTTTGTCGGTACGCCAAGCCGGGCGCCGGTGCCGGCCTCCGTGACGATCTTCCAGCCGACATTTTCCTGCCGCCGCCGCGCGGTTTCCGCCAGCACGCTGCGCTCCTGCGGATTGAGCACGCCGGTCTGCTTGCCCCCGCGCTGCTTCTGGAATTCCTTGATGGCAGCGACCATGCGCTCGCTGACGTCGCCGGTGATGGCGCCGTTATATTGGCCGACCCAGGCGAGATCCGACTGGATCGCCAGCCGCTCGGCCTGCGCCATGGCGTTGGCGGTAGCGGCGGGGGTCTGCAGGGAGGGCCGGATCGGAACGGTCGTCACCGGCTTCGGCTTGCTGCCCACGGTGGTCGGCGCCGTCATCTGCGCATGGGCGGACATCCCCGCGGCGGCGAATATCAATGTTGCCGCCAGCATCGATCTCATGGGAAGTCTCGGGGTCATTGACGTCCGGGCAATTAAGCACATCTGCTTGGTCGGCAACAACGGGTCCGGGGTTCAGCAAAGGATGGCAAAACAATCGTCATTGCGAGTGCAGCGAAACAGTCCAGATTCCGTCATTCCGGGATGGTGCGCTAGCACCAGACCCGGAATCTCGAGATTCCGGGTTCGATGCTTCGCATCGCCTCGGAATGACAGCTATGAATACGTCGTGGAAATTGTCATATGCTGAGTGCCGACGAACTCGAACGCTACGCCCGTCATATCGTGTTGCGCGAGGTGGGTGGCCCGGGCCAGGCGGCGTTGAAGGAAGCCTCCGTGCTGGTGATCGGCGCCGGCGGCCTCGGCGCGCCGGCGCTGATGTATCTGGCGGCTGCCGGCGTCGGCGCGCTCGGCGTGGTCGATGACGACATCGTCTCGCTGTCCAACCTGCAGCGCCAGATCATCCACGCCACGCCGGATATCGGCCGGCGCAAGGCGGACACCGCGGCCGAGCGGATTCATGCGCTCAATCCCCATGTCCGCTTCGCGGCGCACGCCACGCGGCTCGATGCCGGCAATGCGATGACGCTGATCGGCAGCTACGATCTGGTGCTCGACGGCTCCGACAATTTCGAAACCCGTTATCTGGTGTCGGATGCCTGTTTCCTTGCCGAAAAGCCGCTGATCACCGCGGCGCTGGGCCAGTTCGACGGCTCGCTCACCACGATCCGCGCGCATGAGAAAAACGCCGCCGGCGAGTACAACCCGACCTATCGCTGCCTGTTTCCGGAAGCACCGCCCCCCGGCACGGTGCCGGCCTGCGCCGAGGCCGGCGTGATGGGCGCGCTCGCCGGCGTGCTGGGATCGATGATGGCGCTGGAGGCGATCCGCGAAATCGTCGGCTTCGGCGAGGGCCTGGTCGGGCGCCTGTTGATGGTCGATGCGCGGGCGATGCGGTTCGAGACGCTGCGCTACGCGCGCGATCCGCTCAATCCGCTGAACGGCGATGCGCTTGTCATCACGGATCTCAGCGCGCACCGCTAGAATGAGATGCCCCGACGCAGCGCAGCGCTCTCGGGATCGGGCGCAGCGCGACTTCGGCGGTGCGCGCTGATCCGGGGTCCATCTTATTTCACGTGCGGGTGGGTCCCGGCTCTGCGGAGCAAGTGCGCTGCACCGCGTCCGGGACACGTGGTGGATGGCTCTTCACGCCTTTCGTTTCTCGCTGTCCAGGTGCGCCACCTGCGCCTCCACGCATAAATTGCCCGTCGGCCGGGGTCCATTCTACTTTGCATGGGGTTGTTTTCGCGATTTTTTGTCCAGGCGCTGCCGTGCACCGCCCCCGTTCGTCGGGCAGGCCTAGGGCCGCTCACAGCATGCTCGGCAGCACGCGGTCCGGCGGCTTGTGGTTGTCGAGGAAGGTGCGGATGTTGATGATCACCTTCTCGCCCATCTCGACGCGGCCCTCGATGGTGGCCGAGCCCATATGCGGCAGCAGCGTCACCTTGCCGGCCTTGGCGAGCCGCACCAGCTTTGGGTTGACCGCCGGCTCGTGCTCGTAGACGTCGAGGCCGGCGCCGCCGATCTCGCCGGTTTCGAGCAATTTTATCAGCGTGTCCTCGTCGATCACGCCGCCGCGCGCGGTGTTGACGATGTAGGCGTCCTTGCGGATCAGCTTCAGCCGCCGCGCCGACACCAGGTGAAACGTCGCCGGCGTGTGCGGACAATTCACCGAGATGATGTCCATCCGCGCCAGCATCTGGTCGAGGCTTTCCCAATAGGTCGCGCCCAGCTCTTCGGCGATGCGCGGCGCCACCGGCCTGCGGTTGTGATAGTGGATCGAGAGGCCGAACGAGCGCGCGCGGCGCGCCACGGCTTGGCCGATGCGGCCCATGCCGATGATGCCGAGACGCTTGCCCCCGATGCGGTGGCCGAGCATCCAGGTCGGCGACCAGCCCGGCCAGTTCTTGCCGTCGGTGAGGATGGAGGCGCCCTCGATCAGCCGGCGCGGCACCGCGAGAATCAGCGCCATGGTCATGTCGGCGGTGTCTTCGGTCAAAACTTTCGGCGTATTGGTCACGGTGATGCCGCGCGCGTGCGCCGCGACGACATCGATATTGTCGACGCCGTTGCCGAAATTGGCGATCAGCTTCAGCTTGCAATCGGGCTGTTTGAGCAGCGCTTCGGTGATCTCGTCGGTGACGGTCGGCACCAGCACATCGGCCGAGCGCACCGCGTCGGCGATCTGCTCTGGCGTCAGCGGCGTATCGTCGAGATTGAGTCTCGCGTCGAACAGCTCGCGCATGCGGGTCTCGATCGAGTCCGGCAGCTTGCGCGTGACGACAACGAGAGGCTTTTTCTTAACCGACATGTCCTGCTCGCGTAAGGCCGTTCAGACCTCATTAACCCGGTTGTTCGACACTGCGACTTGCCGCGTAGTCCCGGCGTTGCTTGAGGGTTCCCTGGGTTCCCGAACTTTCCCCTTGGAATGTCCAAAAAGGGGGATTTCGGGCAAGTCTTGTTTCCTCGTCTTCTGCCTCTCTAGCAGAAGGCCGGCCCAAGACAAGAACCCGGTGATAACCCGGAGTTACAAGCCAAGGGCAATCCGGGCGCGGCACGGGGGGTTTGGGGCGTCGGTTAGGTATTTCAGCTCGAAGAACTTGAGTTGGGTTTCTCGGCAGGAGACGAGTGGATGGGGTTGCGGCATTCTTGTTCTGTGGTGGTGCTGGTCGGCGCCGTGCTGGGCGCGTCGATCTCGCCGGGATTCTCGGCCAAGGATACCGCCGTCACGTCGAGCGGCTTGCCGGTGCCGCGCTATGTCAGCCTCAAATCCGATCATGTGAACGTCAGGGCCGGTCCGACCAAGGACAATGACGTCGCCTGGGTCTACACCCGCTCCGGCCTGCCGGTTGAAATCACCGCCGAATTCGAGAATTGGCGCCGGGTCCGCGATTCCGAAGGCGCCGAGGGCTGGGTCTATCACTCGCTGCTGTCCGGCCGCCGCACCGCGGTCATCACCATGAAGAGCAAGGACGACCTGGCGCCGCTCTATGAGAGCGCCGATCAAACCTCGAGGGTCACAGCGAAGCTGCAGGCCGGTGTCGTGACCCAGGTCAAGCACTGCGCGCAAGGCTGGTGCCACGTCGCCGGCAACGGTTTTGACGGCTGGATCGAACAGCAGCGGCTGTGGGGCGTTTACGCCGATGAGAAGGTGGATTGAGCGGCGCTCTCAACGAGGAACATTTAAGATTTCGTCATGGCCGGGCTTGACCCGGCCATCCACGTCTTTAGCGCACAGGAAAGAAAGCAAGACGTGGATGGCCGCGACAAGCGCGGCCATGACGACTTAGCAGCTGTATGAGAAAATCAGCGCTTCTTGCGCAGCCGCACGACCATGTCGACGCGGGCGATCTCGTAGCCTTCGGGCACTTCCGGCATGCTCGACAGCACCAGATGCGGATCGGGAATGTCGACCAGTTCGTGATTGTTTTCGAGATAGAAGTGGTGATGCGCCGACACATTGGTGTCGAAATAGGTCTTGGTGCCGTCGACGCTGACCTGGCGCAGCAAGCCCGCATCGGTCAACTGGTTGAGCGTGTTGTAGACGGTCGCAAGCGACACCGGGACCTTGGCGAGCGTCGCCTCCTCATAAAGCATTTCCGCGGTCAAATGCCGCGCGCCCTTGCCGAACAGCAGCCAGCCCAGAGCCATGCGCTGACGGGTCGGACGGAGGCCTGCCGCCTGCAGCATTTCGTTGACGTCATGCCAGGGACAGCCGGTCAAGGCCGGCTGGCGCGCCGCGGTTGCGGGGCTGGCGGCGTCATCGTTCACGATCGAGGCGTTGTAGCTCATTTCCACGTCAGGCACCGCGTTCACTCATTCAGCCCAATAGCCCCGCAAATATAAGGAGGAACCAGGTCAGATGCAAGTTTTTCGCAACTGGAGCCGCTCCAGGGTTAACGGAGGCGGGGGCGGAACGCGGCGATTTGCCCCGTCGTGGCGCTTTGCCGCCTGCGGAGCCTATGATAGAGAGCGCGCGGACTTTAAGCCATGCGGTTTACCGGCAATGGCGAACCGGTTGCCGCTGGGAGCATCCGGAGCTGCGGTCTTTGCGCCAATTGAAGCCAATTGGCGCGTTTCACCCGCGAAACGGGTCCATTTCGCTCCAAGAACGCCCCCATCGGGATTTGAAAGAGGCAGCATGCTGGATCGGCGCAGCGGTTACGAATACGAGGATCTCCTGGCGTGCGGCCGCGGCGAAATGTTCGGCCCGGGCAACGCCCAATTGCCGCTGCCTCCGATGTTGATGTTCGACCGCATCAGCGAAATCAGCGAGACCGGCGGCGAATATGGCAAGGGCCTGGTCCGCGCCGAACTCGACGTCAAACCCGACCTCTGGTTCTTCGGTTGCCATTTCAAGGGCGACCCCGTGATGCCCGGCTGCCTCGGCCTCGACGCGCTCTGGCAGATGGTCGGCTTCTTTCTCGGCTGGAGCGGCGGCGAGGGCCGCGGCCGGGCGCTCGGCCTCGGCGAACTGAAGCTCGCCGGACAGGTGATGCCCAACGTGCGCAAGATTGTGTACAACGTCGATATCAAGCGCGTGATGCGCCTCAAGCTCTGGCTGGGCATCGCCGACGGCTGGCTTTCGGCCGATGACGAGATTATCTATCGCGCGAAGGATCTGAGGGTGGGGCTCTTGAAGCAGGGCGCCGCGTTGCAGCCGGGAACGTGAGTTACGTGCTCGGTCCGACGAGGCGGCCATCACACAAAAACGGAAACGATAAGGCGAGGCGATCATGAGGCGGGTTGTCATCACGGGGATGGGCATCGTCTCGTCCATCGGTAACAACACCCAGGAAGTGCTGGCGAGCCTCCACGAGGCGAAGTCCGGAATTACGCGTGCGGACAAATATGCCGAATTGGGTTTCCGCTCGCAGGTGCAGGGGGCGCCAACGCTCGATCCGGCCGGCGTCATCGACCGCCGCGCGATGCGCTTCCTCGGCGAGGGCGCGGCCTGGAATCACATCGCGATGGAACAGGCGATCCAGGACTCCGGTCTCGAGCCCACGGAAGTTTCCAACATCCGCACCGGCATCATCATGGGCTCCGGCGGCCCCTCGGCGCGCACCATCGTGGAAGCCGCCGACACCACGCGAGCCAAGGGACCGAAGCGGGTCGGACCGTTCGCGGTGCCGAAGGCGATGTCGTCGACGGCGTCGGCGACGCTCGCCACCTGGTTCAAGATCAAGGGCGTGAACTATTCGATCTCGTCGGCCTGCGCCACCTCGAACCATTGCATCGGCAACGCCTACGAGACCATCCAGATCGGCAAGCAGGATGTCATCTTCGCCGGCGGCTGCGAAGAGCTCGACTGGTCGCTGTCGGTGTTGTTCGACGCGATGGGCGCGATGTCGTCGAAATACAACGATACGCCCGCGACCGCCTCGCGCCCCTACGATGTCTCCCGCGACGGTTTCGTGATCGCCGGCGGCGCCGGCGTGGTGGTGCTGGAAGAACTCGAGCACGCCAAGGCGCGCGGCGCCAAGATCTATGGCGAAGTGGTCGGCTATGGCGCCACTTCCGACGGCTACGACATGGTGGCGCCCTCGGGCGAAGGCGCCGAGCGCTGCATGCGAATGGCGATGGCGACCGTCGACGCCAAGGTCGACTACATCAATCCGCACGCGACCTCGACGCCCGCCGGCGATCCGCCGGAAATCGAGGCGATCCGCAAGGTGTTCGGCACCGGCGACAAGTGCCCGCCGATATCAGCCACCAAGGCGCTCACCGGCCATTCGCTCGGCGCCACCGGCGTTCAGGAGGCGATCTATTCGCTGTTGATGATGCAAAACGGCTTCATCTGCGAAAGCGCCCATATCACCGAGCTCGACCCGGTGTTCGCCGACATGCCGATCGTGCGCAAGCGCATCGACAATGCGAGGCTCGGCACCGTGCTTTCGAACTCCTTCGGCTTCGGCGGCACCAATGCCACGCTGGTGTTCAAGCGGATGGATGCGTGAGATCGCGCGCGAACTGAATTCTCCCACTCGCCGTCATGGCCGGGCTTGTCCCGGCCATCCACGTCTTGGAGCGGGCAGCGCAAGATGTGGATGCCCGGGACAAGCCCGGGGCATGACGCAAGAGAAAGCGTACGGACGATGCAGGATCTGATGAAGGGCAAGCGCGGGCTGATCATGGGCATCGCCAATGATCATTCGATCGCGTGGGGCATTGCCAGGACGCTGGCGGCGCAAGGCGCGGAGCTGGCGTTCACCTATCAGGGCGAGGCGCTGGGCAAGCGCGTCAGGCCGCTGGCTCAGTCGCTCGGTGTCGATACGGTGATTCCTTGCGACGTCGAGGATCTGAGCAGCGTCGATTTGCTGTTCGAGGCGCTGCGCGCAAAATGGGGCCAGCTCGACTTCCTGGTCCACGCCATCGGCGCTTCCGACAAGAATGAGCTGAAGGGCCGCTATGCCGACACCTCGCGCGAAAACTTTTCCCGCACCATGGTGATATCGTGTTTCTCGTTCACGGAACTGGCGAAGCGCGCCGCCGAGCTGATGCCGCCATCCGGCGGCAGCATGATCACGCTGACCTTCGGGGGCTCGATGCGGGCGATGCCGAATTACAATGTGATGGGGGTGGCGAAGGCCGCGCTGGAAGCCTCGGTGCGCTATCTCGCGGTGGATTTCGGCTCCCGCGGCATCCGTGTCAATGCGATCTCCGCCGGTCCGGTGCGGACGCTGGCGGGTTCAGGCATCGGCGATGCGCGTGCGATGTTTGCCTTTCAGCAAAAGCATTCGCCGCTCGGCCGCGGCGTGACGCTGGACGAACTCGGCGGCTCGGCGCTGTACCTGCTCTCGGATCTGTCCGGCGGCGTTACCGGCGAGGTTCACCACGTCGATTCCGGCTACAACATCGTCCTGATGCCACGGCCGGAACACCTGAAAGATACCGCGGATTGACGTACCTGCTCATCCCGCCGCGATGAGGCTGGCGCGCTGGAACGCCGGGCGCGCCGCGCAAGCATCGATGTAGCGGTCGAATGAGGGGCGCGCCGGCACCATCTTGAACAGCCGCACCGAGAAATACAGGCCGGAGCCGATCGCGATATCGGCGGCCGAGAAATTCGCGCCGAGCAGCCACGGCCCTTTTGTCAGGGCGACGTCGAGCACGTCGAACACCCGCTGCGCGTCGCCCCAGCCCGCGGAGAGCGGATTCATCTCGACCTTGGTGGCGATCTGCACCATCGCCGGCTCGACGCAGCCCGGCGCGAAGAACAGCCAGTAGAGATATTTGGCGCGCAGGGGATCGCCCAGCTGCGGCGCGAGGTTGGCTTGCGGATAGCGCTCGGCCACATAGGCGCAAATCGCGGCGGCCTCCGCCATCGTCGCCTCGCCGTCCTGCAGCGCCGGTACCTTGCCCATCGGATTGATGGCGAGATATTCCACCGTCTTCTGCGCGCCCTTCGAAATGTCGGTCAGCACGCGCTCATAGGGCTGCCCGGTCTCCTCCATCAGCCAGAGCGTGGAGAACGAACGCGAGCGGGGCGACCAGTAGAGTTTCATCATTGCGTCGTTTCCTGTTTCTTCCAGCGATAATATTTCATGACGAACCCGGTCATCGGCTCGACCTGCTCCTTCTCGAACGCAAAACCCTCGCGCTCGTACCAGCGCCAGGCCTTTTCGTTTTCGCGGATGCAGCGCAGCTCGATTTCATCGGGCAAATGTTGCCGGGTGAAGGCGAGCAGTGTCCGCCCGAGGCTTTGGCCCTGATATTCCGGCGCGACGAACAACTGGTCGAGGTAGCGCTTGGGCAGGTGCAGCGCCAGCATCGCCGCCAGCGCCCCGTCGTCATCGGCGACGAACAGGCTCCAGCCACGCTCGACCTCGATGGGTACGCGCGCGCGCAACTTCGCAAGCAGGAAATTGCTGGCGTCTTCCAGCCCGGTCGAACAAAAGCTGTTCATCCAGACCCGGGCGACATCGTCATATTCCTCCGGCCGGGCGGGGCGGATCGTCGGCGGGGGCATCGGAATAATCCTCGCAAGTCTGCTGTCATTATTCATCATTCCGGGGCGCCCATGCAATGCGAACCCGGAATCTCGAGGAGATGATTCGCGCATCATCTCGAGATTCCGGATCGGTCGGCGCGGCGGACCGTCCGGAATGACGGGAGAAAGCAAAACCCCCGCGATCATATCGCGGGGGCTCATGCAACTTCAATCGAAAGCGGAAACCACGTCCGCTATCGAGCGCATCAGGCGAGGTCGTAGCGGTCCAGGTTCATCACCTTGGTCCACGCCGCCACGAAGTCCTTTGCGAACTTCTCCTTCGAATCCGCACACGCATAGACTTCCGCGATGGCGCGGAGCTGGGAATGCGACCCGAAGATGAGGTCGACGCGCGTGCCGGTCCACTTCACCGCCTTGGTCTTGCGGTCGCGGCCCTCATATTCGCCGTCGGAGCCCGCCGGCTGCCATTCCGTGCCCATGTCGAGCAGGTTGACGAAGAAGTCGTTCGTCAGCGTTCCCGGCTTGCTGGTGAAGACGCCGTGCTTGGCGTTGCCGGCATTGGCGCCGAGCACCCGCAGCCCGCCGACCAGCACCGTCATCTCGGGCGCCGTCAGCGTCATCAGTTGCGCGCGATCCACCAGCGCTTCCTCCGGCATCATGAACTGCTTCTTGCTGCCGATGTAGTTCCGGAAGCCGTCGGCGCGGGGCTCGAGCGGCGCGAAGGAAGCGGCGTCGGTCTGCTCCTGCGACGCGTCCATGCGGCCGGGCGTGAACGGGACCGACACGGTCAGGCCGGCGTCCTTCGCCGCCTTTTCGACTGCCGCGCAGCCGCCGAGAACGATCAGGTCGGCGAGCGAGACCTTCTTGCCGAACTCCTTCCGGATCGCTTCGAGCTTCGCGAGCACCTTCGCCAGTTCGGGCGGATTGTTGACGTGCCAATCCTTCTGCGGCGCAAGCCGAATGCGCGCGCCGTTGGCGCCGCCGCGCTTGTCGGAGCCGCGGAACGTCGAGGCCGCTGCCCAGGCGGTCGAGACCAGCTGGGAAACGGTGAGGCCGGAGCCGAGGATTTTCGCCTTCAGAGCCGCAACGTCCTGCTCCCCGATCGGCGGATGATCCGCGGACGGGATCGGGTCCTGCCAGATCAGCGTCTCCTTCGGCACCAGCTTGCCGCGATAGCGCACGACCGGTCCCATGTCGCGATGCGTGAGCTTGTACCAGGCACGGGCAAAGGCGTCCGCGAACTGGTCCGGATGCTCGTAGAAGCGCCGCGAGATCTTCTCGTAGGCCGGGTCGAAGCGCAGCGCGAGGTCCGTGGTCAGCATGGTCGGAACATGCTTCTTCGACTTGTCATAGGCGTCGGGGATCGTGGCCTCGGCGCCCTTGGCTTTCCACTGCTTGGCGCCGGCCGGGCTCTTGGTCAGCTCCCATTCGAACTTGAACAGATTGTCGAAGAAGTGGTTGCTCCATTGCGTCGGGGTCTGCGACCAGGTCACTTCCGGGCCGCCGGTGATGGCGTCGGCGCCGATGCCGGTGCCATGCTTGCTCTTCCAGCCGAGGCCCTGGTCCTCAATGGCGCCGGCTTCCGGATCCGGACCCATCAGCGATGGATCGCCGGCGCCGTGGGTCTTGCCGAAGGTGTGACCGCCGGCAATCAGCGCCACGGTTTCTTCGTCGTTCATCGCCATGCGGAAAAACGTCTCGCGGATGTCCTTCGCCGCGGCAACCGGATCGGGATTGCCGTTGGGGCCTTCCGGATTGACGTAGATCAGGCCCATCTGCACCGCGCCGAGCGGTTCGGCCAGCTGGCGTTCGCCGCTATAGCGTTCGTCGCCCAGCCACGTGCCCTCGGGACCCCAATAGAGTTCTTCCGGCTCCCACACGTCGGCGCGGCCGCCGGCGAAACCGAAGGTCTTGAAGCCCATCGATTCCAGGGCGACGTTGCCGGAGAGCACAAACAGGTCGGCCCAGGAAATCTTGCGGCCATACTTCTGCTTGATCGGCCACAGCAGCCGGCGCGCCTTATCGAGGTTGGTGTTGTCAGGCCAGCTGTTGAGCGGCGCGAAGCGCTGCTGTCCGGCTCCGGCGCCGCCGCGGCCGTCAGTGATGCGGTAGGTGCCGGCGCTGTGCCAGGCCAGCCGGATGAACAATCCGCCGTAGTGACCGAAGTCGGCCGGCCACCATTCCTGCGAGTCCCTCATCAGGGCATGCAGGTCCTTGACCACGGCGTCGAGGTCTAGGCTCTCGAATTCCCTGGCATAGTCGAAGCTTTTGTCCATCGGATCGGCGGAAGGATGGCGCGCATGCAGCACGCCGATATCGAGGTGCTCGGGCCACCAGTCACGGTTCCGGTGTCCACGGGTGCCGGTGAACGGGCATTTGCCCGCGCTATCGTCAGTCTTTGCATCCATGTTTCTTCTCCGTTCGCGTTTCCGTAATTTTCTGACGCTTATTCCATGATGGAATGATGATGACTTCCAGCAGGTGTGGCTCACCGGATTCCGGCGCCGGCCGCTGTGGGAAGGCGCGCAATCGCCGGGCTTTTCGCCCGGACCCGGTGCCTCTCTCGCCAATTCCCCGGAGCCCACCTTGGAAGATATCCAACATCAGGTCCAGTCGAATTGTCTTGAGCTCCCGATCAGTTTATCTGATGGCAATGATCACGCTTCGGCAGCTTCGTTATCTCGCAGCGCTGGCCAAACACGGCCATTTCGGCCGCGCGGCGGAGGCCTGCGCCGTCACCCAGCCGGCGCTGTCCATGCAGATTCGCGACCTGGAACGCACCCTGGGCGTGGCGGTGGTCGAGCGCCGGCCGGGCGACGTCATCCTGACCGATGTAGGCCGGGAAATCGCCCGCCGCGGCGAAGACGTGCTGGCGGCCTCGCGCGATCTGGTCGACTTCGCCAGGCATCGGAGCGGGCTGTTGACGGGACGGCTGACGCTCGGGGCCATCCCGTCACTGGCGCCCTATCTGCTGCCGCGGGTTCTGCCGCTGCTGCAAAGCCGGTACCCCGATTTGCAGCTCGAATTGCGGGAAACCCAGACCAGGCAGCTGGTCGAGGAGATCAAGAGCGGCGCGCTGGATGCCGCGCTGCTTGCGCTGCCGGTCGGCGAGCCCGATATCGATGCCATCACCCTGTTCGAGGATTTGTTTCTGCTCGCGGTGCCCTCGGACGATCCGCGCGCCGAGACCGCGCGGGTCGCAGCCGACGAGATCGACCAAAGCCGCCTGATCCTGCTCGAAGACGGCCATTGCCTGCGCGACCAGGCACTGGCGTTTTGCGCCAGCGCGCGCAGCCGCGCGACCGGTCCCGCGGGCACCGCGTTCGGCGCCTCCAGCCTCACCACCGTCATGCAGATGGTCGCCGGCGGCTATGGCGTCACGCTGATCCCGCAGATCGCCGCCGACGTCGAGCGCCGTGACGAACGCGTCAAACTGCTGCGGCTGAAGAACCCGCAGCCCGGCCGCAGCATCGGCCTGGTGTTCCGCCGCACCTCGCCGCGCAAGGCGGATTTTGCAGCATTGGGGCAGGTCGTGAAGGAAAGTGTTGGAATTCCGCCAGTGAAAAACGCGATCAAGTAATGCTAATGGCGCCGCTTTCTTCTCCCTCTCCCGCTTGCGCGGGAGGGCGGGGTGGGGGTGCCGCAGCAGACGCAAATCTCACGTTCATCGCCCGCTGAGAGAGCCCCCTCCCCGACCCTCAACCGCAAGCGGGAGAGGGTGAGCCTCCTCCGAATTAGTGGACACCTGTAGTAGGCTCGTGGAGCCAAGAGGTGTCGAATGCAACAAAAACGGCGTTCCTTTACGGACGACTATAAGCGAGAGGCGGTTGATCTGGTGGCTTCGAGCGGCCGGTCGATCGGTGCGGTGGCCAAGGAGCTTGGCCTGCGTGATTCGGTATTGCGCCGCTGGGTCGAGCGACGTGGGGCTGGGCGCGAGCCGACGGCAGCGCCGCGGCTCCCCATACAGCAGGCGGTGCTGCCGTCGGCGGACCAGGCGGCAGAGATCTCCCGTTTGCGGCAGGAGAATGAGCGACTGCGAATGGAACGCGACATTTTAAAAAAGTCGATCGCGATCTTTGCTGGAGTTCGGACATGAGGTTCCGCTTTATCGAAGATCACCGCCCCGACTACCCGGTGAGGATCATGTGCGGCGCGCTCGATGTCTCGCCGGCCGGTTATTATGCGTGGCGCTCGCGTCCGGAGAGCCGGCGGTCCGCCGCCAATCGCGACCTGCTGGATCATATCACGCAGGTTCATCGCGATACCGGCGGACGCTATGGCAGCCCGCGTATCCATATCGAGCTGCAGGCCCAGGGCCGCGGAGCGAGCCGAGGCCGTATCGAGCGGTTGATGCGCCGGCACGGCATCCGCGCCATCATGGCAAGGCCGCGGCGGGCGCGGACCACCGACAGCCGTCACGACAACCCGATCGCTCCGAACTTGCTCAACCGGAACTTCAGCGCGGCGGCCCCAAACCGGATATGGCTGACCGACATCACCTATGTGGAAACCGATCAGGGATGGCTCTATCTGGCCGCCGTCATGGATTTGTACAGCCGCAGGATCGTCGGCTGGGCGATGGATGATCATTTGCGGACCGAATTGCCATTGGCAGCCCTGAACATGGCGATATCAACCCGACAGCCCGGCGCCAACCTGATCCACCACTCCGACCGAGGCGTCCAGTACGCATCGAGCGACTACCGTGCCGCGCTGCAGTCCGCCGGCATCCAGGCCTCGATGAGCAGAAGGGCCGACTGCTATGACAATGCACCGATGGAAAGCTTCTTCCATACGCTCAAAACCGAGCAGGTACACCACCGCCAATATGCAACCCGAGACCAGGCCAAATCCGATATCTTTGCCTACATCGAAGGCTTCTACAATCGAACACGACGTCATTCCTCGATCGGCTACAACACTCCGATCCAGATGGAGCTAAAAGTAACTTAACCCTGTCTACTTTTTCGGAGGAAGATCAGGGGATGCAATTTTGCGTTGCCGCGCTACGCGAGTTCAACAACGCCCAAAGAAAAAGGGCGGCAAAAGCCGCCCTCTCGTTATTCTCTGTGGCTTGCGGCGATTACTCGCCGGCTGCCTCGCGCGCCGGGGCCTCGGTCTTCTGCCTCGCCTCGAGATCCTCGCCGGTGGCCTGGTCGACCGCCTTCATCGACAGGCGGGTCTTGCCGCGATCGTCGAAGCCGAGCAGCTTCACCTTGACCTTGTCGCCTTCCTTGACGACGTCGGAGGTCTTCTGCACGCGGTTGGACGCGAGCTGGCTGATGTGGACGAGGCCGTCCTTGGCGCCGAAGAAGTTCACGAAGGCGCCGAACTCCATCACCTTGACCACGGTGCCGTCATAGATCTGGCCGACCTCCGGATCGGAGGCGATCGACTTGATCCACTTGATCGCGGCCTTGATCGATTCGCCGTCGGCGGAGGCGACCTTGACGGTGCCGTCGTCGTCGATGTTGACCTTGGCGCCGGTCTTCTCGACGATCTCGCGGATCACCTTGCCGCCCGTGCCGATCACTTCGCGGATCTTGTCGGTGGCGATCTTGAAGGTCTCGATGCGCGGCGCGTATTCGCCGAGTTCGGCGCGCGCAGCGGTGAGCGCCTTCGACATTTCGCCGAGGATATGGATGCGCCCTTCCTTGGCCTGGCCGAGTGCGACCTTCATGATCTCCTCGGTAATGCCGGCGATCTTGATGTCCATCTGCAGCGAGGTGATGCCGTGGTCGGTGCCGGCGACCTTGAAGTCCATGTCGCCGAGATGATCCTCGTCACCCAGGATATCCGACAGCACCGCAAAGCGGCTGCCTTCCAGAATGAGGCCCATGGCGATGCCCGCCGTCGGCCGCTTCAGCGGAACGCCGGCGTCCATCAGCGCCAGCGAAGCGCCGCAGACGGAAGCCATCGAGGACGATCCGTTCAATTCGGTGATCTCGGAAACCACCCGCACCGTGTAGGGGAATTCATGGTGCGGCGGCAGCACCGGATGGATCGCGCGCCAAGCGAGCTTGCCGTGGCCGATCTCGCGGCGCTTGGTGCCGCCCAGCCGCCCGGTCTCGCCGACCGAGTAGGGAGGGAAGTTGTAGTGCAGCAGGAACGTCTCTTTGTAGGTTCCCGACAGCGCGTCGATGTACTGCTCGTCCTCGCCGGTGCCGAGCGTGGTCACCACCATCGCCTGGGTCTCGCCGCGGGTGAACAGCGCCGAGCCGTGGGCGCGCGGCAATACCCCGACTTCGGCGATGATGTTGCGCACGGTCTTGGCATCGCGGCCGTCGATGCGCTTGCCGGTGTCGAGGATGTTCCAGCGAACGATCTTGGCTTCCAGCTCCTTGAAGACGCCGGCAATGCGCAGCTTGTCGTATTTCGGCTCCTCACCTTCCGGGAAATAGTGCGCCATCACCTTTTCCTTGGCCTTGCCGACCGCGGCATAGCGATCCTGCTTGACCGGAATGGCGTAGGCCGCGCGCAGATCGGTTTCGATCAGCGCCAGGATTTTCTTCTCCAACGCGCTTTCGTCCACAACCGCCAGTTCGCGCGGTTCCTTGGCGGCCTTTTCGGCCAGTTCGATGATCGCCTTGATCACCGGCTGGAAATGCCGGTGGCCGAACATCACGGCGCCGAGCATGATTTCCTCGCTCAGCTCCTTGGCCTCAGACTCGACCATCAGCACCGCGTCGGAAGTGCCGGCGACCACCAGCTCGAGCTGGGTATCGACCATCTCGTCGAGCGTCGGGTTGAGCACATATTCGTCGTTCATGAAGCCGACGCGGGCGGCGCCGATCGGGCCCTTGAACGGCACGCCGGACAGCGTCAGCGCCGCGGACGCCGCGACCATCGCCACGATGTCGGGATCGTTTTCCATGTCGTGCGACAGCACGGTGGCGATCACCTGGGTTTCGTTGCGCCAGCCGTCGGCGAACAGCGGGCGAACCGGCCGGTCGATCAGGCGGGAGACCAGCGTCTCCTTCTCGGTGGGCCGGCCCTCGCGCTTGAAATAGCCGCCGGGAATGCGGCCCGCGGCGTAGGTCTTTTCCTGGTAGTCGACGGTGAGCGGCAGGAAGTCGACGCCTTCGCGCGGCGTTTTGGCGGCAACGACGGTGGCGAGCACCACGGTCTCGCCATAGGTCGCCAGCACGGCGCCGTCGGCCTGACGGGCGATTTTTCCGGTTTCAAGCCTGAGGGGACGGCCACCCCAGTCGATTTCGACTGAATGTATCTTGAACATCTAGATTTTCTTTCATGGGTTTCGCGAAGAACGGACCCAGGAAACACAAAGACCATGCGCAAGATTGCGAGACGCTGATCGCATCGAGATCAGCATCCGGCGATCCTGCCATGGTCTTTATATTTCGGATGGCATCCATCCTTTCGGTAGTACGGGCATCTTGCCCCGCCCAGCGGCCGGATTGCTGCTGGACGTTCTTTGCGCATGACCGACTCGGGAAACCGGAGTGCGATTTTCAAAAAAAACATGCGAAAACGCGCGCGACATGCGCGCGTGAACTTCAACTCAACGACGAATGTTGTGCTTTTCGAGCAGCGCCTTGTAGCGCGCCTCGTCCTTTCTCTTGATGTAGTCGAGAAGCGAACGGCGCGTCGCGACCATTTTCAAAAGTCCGCGACGCGAATGATTGTCCTTCACGTGGGATTTGAAATGGTCGGTGAGGTTGTTGATGCGTTCCGACAGGATCGCGACCTGGACCTCGGGCGAGCCGGTGTCGCCGGCCTTGTTGGCATTGGTCTTGATGACTTCCGCTTTACGTTCGGCGGTAATCGACATCGTCAAACACTTTCATTGTTGCGAGCCGGACTGGCGGTCAGTCCGTTCAGGTTGAACACGCGCTTGGGGATGAGTTCGCCATTGCCAATTTCGGCGAGGGCCAGAAGCCGGCCTGCCACCGTGACATAGACTGTGCCGCTACAATTGGGCGCATCCCGTCCGCGCAACAAAACGGCCTGGCCCCTGTGGAGCCTTGCCGCATCCGCCCGTGTGACGGCCAGTGCCGGGATGTCGTCCAGCGCGGTCTCAACGGGCAATAGCGCGTCGGCGAGGCTGCCCTCGCCAGACGCGGCTCTATCGCACAAAGCCTCCAACTGTTCCAGCGGAATCATGTCCTTCTCGCCGAACGGGCCGACCAGGGTCCGGCGCAGCGCGCAGATATGGCCAAAGCAGCCCAACAGACGTCCGATGTCGCGGGCCAGCGCCCGCACATAGGTCCCCTTGCCGCACTCGGCCTCGAACACGGAATGGCTGTTATCTGGTTGTTCCATAAGGGATAAATGGAAAATCTCAACCGGCCGCGGCTGCAGCGCGACGGTCTCGCCGTCGCGCGCCAGGTCGTAGGCGCGCTCGCCCTGGACCTTGATGGCGGAATATTGCGGCGGGGTCTGCTCGATTAACCCCGTGAAGCGCGGCAGCAGTTCCCGGATCGCTTCCGCCGAGGGCCTGGTCTCGCTGGTCCTGACCACCCGCCCCTCGGTATCGTCGGTATCGCGCTCCTCGCCCCAGCACACCGTAAAGCGATAGCGCTTGCGACCATCCATCACGAACGGGACCGTCTTGGTGGCTTCGCCGAGCGCGATCGGCAGGCCGCCGGAGGCGAGCGGATCCAGCGTGCCGGCGTGGCCGGCGCGCCTGGCCTGGAACAGCCGCTTCACCACCGCGACCGCGTGCGTCGAGGTCATGCCGATCGGCTTGTCGAGCACCACCCAGCCATGGACGTCGCGCTTGTCGCGCCGCGGCTGGTTGTTCTGGCGGCCCTGCTTGCCGCCGCGCTGATCCGGATCGCGCGGATCGTTGTTCGAGCGGGCCGGCTCGGGTGCGCCAAAAATATTTTTTTCAACGTCGAGCGAATCAGCGTTCGGCGGGTCGAAAACGCCGTTTGCGGTGGGTGCAATCATCAGGTCACTCTTCCGAATCCGGCGAATTGGGCGCGAGGTCCTTTTGCACCGCAGGTGTTCGCAGTAATTTCTCTATTCGTTCCGCTTCATCGAATCGGTCGTCTACCCGGAAGCGAACATCGGGCGCAAATTTTAGGTTAACGCGCCGCGCGATCTCGCCGCGCAGGAACTTCTTGTTCCGCTCCAGCGCCACGATCACGACCTCGGTATCGCGGCCGCCGAGCGGCATCACATAGATGGTCGCGAGTTTCAAATCGGGCGACATCCTCACTTCGGGAACCGTGATGATATGGCCCTCGAGTTCCGGGTCATGCACGCTGCCATGCGCGAGAATATCCGCGATCGCATGGCGCACGGTTTCGCCGACGCGCAACTGACGCTGCGAGCCGCCGGGGGCGGAACTCTTCTTGCGGTGTTGGGGCATTGTCGTCTCTCAAATCGTCATGCCCGCGCTTGTCGCGGGCATCCACGTCTTTCTTGTTGATTCAGCGAAGACGTGGATGGCCGGGACATTAGCTCGAAGACGCGCTTCGCGCTTCTGCCCGGCCATGACGCCATTTTTCAATAATTGATCCGGCGCTTTGTGAGACTTGGACTCACAGCGAGCGCTGGATGGTCTCCACGCGATAACACTCGATGACGTCGCCGACCCGCATGTCGCCGTAATTCTCGAACGCCATGCCGCATTCCTGGCCGGACTGCACTTCCTTCACTTCGTCCTTGAAGCGCTTCAAGGTCGACAGCTTGCCTTCGTGGACCACGACGTTGTCGCGAATCAGGCGGACATTGGCGCCGCGTTCCACGGTGCCGTCGGTGACGCGGCAGCCGGCGACCTTGCCGACCTTGGAAATGTTGAACACTTCCAGGATCAGGGCGTTGCCGAGCATGGTCTCGCGCAGCGTCGGCGCGAGCAGGCCAGACATCGCCTTCTTCACGTCATCGACGAGGTCGTAGATGATGTTGTAGTAGCGGATCTCGATGCCGTTGCGCTTGGCGGCGGCCGCCGCCTCCTTGTTGGCGCGAACCGAGAAGCCGATGATGGCGGCGTTGAAGCCTTCCGCCAGCGTCACGTCGGATTCCGAGATGCCGCCGACGCCGGCATGCAGGATGCGGGCGGCGACTTCCTCGGTGCCGAGTTTTTCCAAAGATCCCAGGATCGCCTCCAGCGAGCCCTGCACGTCGGCCTTGATGATCAGCGGGAAATCCTTGCGGCCCGAGGTCTTCAGCTGCGACATCATCTGCTCGAGCGAGCCGCGCATGCCGGAAATCGAGGCGGCGGCGTTCTCGCGCTTCTGGTGGGCGCGGTAGCTGGTGACTTCGCGGGCCCGGGCCTCGTTGTCCACCACCGCAAGCCGGTCGCCGGCTTCCGGCGGGCCGTTGAAACCGAGCACTTCGACCGGCACCGACGGTCCGGCTTGGTCGATGGTGGCGCCCTGATCGTTGATCAGCGCGCGGACGCGGCCCATCTCGGCGCCGGCCACCACGATGTCGCCGACCCGCAGCGTGCCGCGCTGCACCAGCACGGTCGCGACCGGGCCGCGGCCGCGATCGAGCTTGGCCTCGATCACGGTGCCTTCGGCGGGACGCTCGGCATTGGTCTTGAGGTCGAGCAGTTCGGCCTGCAATGCGATCATTTCCAGCAGCTTGTCGAGATTGGTCTTGTTCTTGGCGGAAACCTCGACGTCGACGACGTCGCCGCCGAGCGATTCGACCTGGACCTCGTGCTGCAGCAGTTCGGTGCGCACGCGCTCCGGCCGGGCGTCGGGCTTGTCGATCTTGTTGATCGCCACGATCATCGGGACCTTGGCCGCCTTGGCGTGATGGATCGCCTCGACCGTCTGCGGCATGACGCCGTCGTCGGCCGCGACCACCAGGATCACGATGTCGGTGACCTTGGCGCCGCGCGCGCGCATCGCGGTGAATGCGGCATGGCCCGGGGTATCGATGAAGGTGATCTTCTTGCCGCTTTCCGGCGAGGTCACCTGATAGGCGCCGATGTGCTGGGTGATGCCGCCGGCTTCGCCCGACACCACATTGGCGTGGCGCAGCGCGTCGAGCAGCGAGGTCTTGCCGTGGTCGACATGGCCCATCACGGTCACCACCGGCGAGCGCGGCTCGGTGTCGGTGGAATTGTCGACGGCGTCGAACAGGCCTTCCTCGACGTCGGAGGCGGCCACCCGCTTGACGGTGTGGCCCAGTTCCTCGGCGATCAGCTGCGCGGTGTCGGCGTCGATCACGTCGGTGATCTTGTGCATCGCGCCCTGCTTCATCAGCAGGCGAATGACGTCGACCGCGCGCTCGGACATGCGGTTGGCGAGTTCCTGGATATTGATGGCTTCCGGGATCACCACCTCGCGAATCAGCTTTTCCTTCGGCTCGTTCGAGGCATGGCCCTTGAGGCGCTGGGTGCGGCGGCGGAACGATGCGATCGAGCGTTCGCGCACGTCGTCGGCGTTCAGCGCGGTGACCAGGGTCAGGCGGCCGCGCTGCTTCTGCGGCGAGGGTTTTGCGGTCGTCTTCGGCGGGGCCGCGGGACGCACGACGCCGCCTGGGCCGCGACGGACCTGGCGAGGACCTTCGTCTTCATCGGAAATGTCGGCGGCGATACCGGGGGCGCGGGCGGCCGGCAACGCGGCGCGGGCCGCGGCTGCGGTCTTGGCCTCGGCCTCGCCAAAGCGTTTCTTGGCCTCGAGTTCGGCCTTGCGCTTGGCTTCCTCGTCCGCCCGGTGGCGTTCTTCCTCGGCCTTGCGGCGGGCCTCGGCGGCCTCGCGCTCGGCCTGCTCGATGCCTTCCTTGCTGTTGCGGCGCCTGGCTTCCTCTTCCGCCAATCGCCGCTCTTCCATGTCGCGGACCTTGGCGTCGGCAAGCGCGCTGGCGCGCGCCGAACGCTCATCCTCGGTCAGCGTGCGCAGCACCACGCCCGAACTGCTGCGCGGCGCGGCCGGCGGCGCCGCCGGACGGGCGAGCGGCGCCTTGGCGGCAGGTGCTGCCGCGGGCGTGGCCTTGGCGAGGACCGGCTCGGGGGCATGCGTCTCCGTTGCGGGCGCATCGCCGCCGATGCGGCGCTTGCCGCGCTTTTCAACCACGACCTGCTTGGTGCGGCCGTGGCTGAAGCTCTGCTTCACGGTGCCCGTCTCGACGCGCGGCTTGAGCGTCAAGGTCTTGTTCGGGACACTCAATTTCCTGTCGCCAGGCGCTTTATCAACCATTCAGCAGTCCTAATCCTGTTCAAGTGGTGCGTGTCCGCACCGTCGGTATCGGCGAATTCTTGGTCGCATGGCCGGCCGTCTTGTCGTCGTCTGCCATCCGGTATCGGACCAGGAGCTGGCTGCGCGACAGGAACGTCTTGCTCGCCGGGCCCGCGAGCAGGGCAGCATGTATCACATTTGACCGGCCCAATGCCAAATCCAATTGTTCCGAAGTCAGCGCCGTGACCACCGGGAACGGGTTCGATTCGTCGTTAATCCCGCCATTTTGCCGGACCATGGCGTCCAGTTTCCGGATTCCGTCCATGGCCCCGTCCGCGGCATGGATCAGCGCCTCGACGGAGGTCCTGGCCTGATTCCTGGCCTGCCCCGACTTGAGGGCGTCCTCGACCTTGCCGAAGCCGGAAATCACCTGGCCGGCCTTGGCGGCGATGGCGAGCGCGTCGATGCTGCTCTGCACCAGCAAGGCTTCCGTGTCAGCCGCGAGCGCCGGCGAAACCCGGACATCGCGCTTAAATCCCTTGCGGAATTGGTGACGCCGGACCGCTTCCGCGACCATCGCCCGCGAGGCCGAAACCCACATCCCCCGGCCGGGAAGCTTGCGTTTCAGATCCGCGATCACCTCTCCGGAAGGCGCTACCACAAACCGGATCAGCTGATCGATCGGCCGCACCTCGCGCGTGACCGCGCACATCCGCAGCGTCGCGGACCTGTCGGTCCGCGGTCCGTTGTCGAGATCGGGGTCGGCGATGGCGAGCATGCGGCTGACATGGCTCCTATCATCTGCGCGAGTTCAGGTCGCGGCCACTTTCGCGGAACATCCGCATCAGACCGGCTGACCTTCGGGGGCCTCGGCCTCCTCGGTCTTCCTGGCGAGATCGGCTTCCGTGATCCAGCCGGCGATGACGCGGGCCTGCATGATCATGTTCTCGGCCTCGTCGCGCGAGACTTCGTTGGGATCGAGGATGCCGGGATGCTTGGTCTGCTCGCCGCCTTCCTTGCGCTCGGTCCAGCCGACCAGATCGTCGGTGGCGCATCCGGCCAGGTCTTCGACCGTCTTGATCTCGTTCTCGCCGAACTTGACCAGCATCTTCGAGGTCACGCCGGGCACCGTCTTCAATGCATCTTCCACACCGAGTTCCTTACGTTTGTTTTCGAGCTCGCCTTCGAGCTGTTCCAGATATTCACGGGCCCGGCTTTGCAGCTCGTTGGCGGTCTCGTCGTCAAAACCTTCGATGCCGGCCAATTCCTTGGCGTCGACCATCGCCAGTTCCTCAACCGAGGTAAAACCCTCCGACGCCAGCAACTGGCCGACCACTTCGTCGACGTTCAGCGCTTCCATGAACACCCGCGTGGAGTTCTCGAAATCCGCCTGGCGGCGTTCGGATTCTTCCTGCTCGGTGAGGATGTCGATGTCCCAGCCGGTCAGCTGCGAGGCGAGCCGCACGTTCTGGCCGCGCCGGCCGATCGCGAGCGACAGCTGGTTGTTGGTGTCGGGCACCACCACCTCGATCCGCTCGCGCTCCTCGTCGATCACGACCTTGGCGACCTCGGCCGGCGCCAGTGCGTTGACCACGAAGGTCGCGATGTCGGGCGACCACGGGATGATGTCGATCTTTTCGCCCTGCAATTCATTGACCACGGCCTGCACGCGCGAGCCGCGCATGCCGACGCAGGCGCCGACCGGGTCGACCGAGGAATCCCTGGAAATCACCCCGATTTTCGCGCGCGAGCCGGGATCGCGGGCCACCGCCTTGATCTCGACGATGCCGTCGTAGATTTCCGGCACTTCCTGCGCGAACAACTTCGCCATGAACTGCGGATGGGTGCGGGAGAGGAAGATCTGGGGCCCGCGGGTTTCGCGCCGCACGTCGAAAATATAGGCGCGGACGCGGTCGCCGTTGCGGAACACCTCGCGCGGCAGCATCTCGTCGCGGCGGATGATGGCCTCGCCGCGGCCGAGGTCGACGATGACGCTGCCATATTCGACGCGCTTGACGATGCCGTTGACGATGTCGCCGATGCGGTCCTTGAATTCCTGGTATTGCCGGTCGCGCTCGGCCTCGCGCACCTTCTGCACGATCACCTGCTTGGCGGACTGCGCGGCGATGCGGCCATATTCCAGCGGCGGCAGGGTGTCGGCGATGGTGTCGCCGATCTGCGCGCCGGGGTTGGCGCGGCGCGCGTCTTCCAGCGAAATCTGGTTGGCCGAATTCTCGACCTGCTCGACCACCAGCATGTGGCGCGACAGCCGCAACTCGCCCTTCTTGGCGTCGATCTCGGCATGGACGTCGGTCTCGCTGCCGTAGCGGGCGCGCGCCGCCTTGGCGATGGCGTCTTCCATCGCCTCGATCACGATGCTGCGGTCGATGGATTTTTCCCGCGCCACCGCGTCCGCGATCTGCAGCAGTTCGAGTTTGTTGGCGCTGACAGCTGCCATGGCTCAGTCTCCTCTGGTGGGATCGATCTCGCCCCGACGCAATCGTTCGGCGGCGAGGCGGTGTTCCTTGGTGTTTTTCGGTGCGGGTTTGCTCGGCTTCAATTTCGGCTTCGGCTTGTTGCTCTTCGAGAGGTCGGGCTTTTGTGCGTGCGGCGGTGGCGGCGGCTCCAGCCCGAGATTGCGGCGCAGCTCGCGCTCCGCGGCCTTGCCGCGCCGCATCGATTCGGCGATCAGCTCGTCGGTCAGAACCAGCCTGGCCTCGGCGATATCTTCCATGACCAACGACACATCGACATCTTCGCCCGCGCGCGCGTCATCGCGATGCAGCCGCACCGCATCGCCCTCGACGCCTCCAAGCGTGCCGCGGAACCGCTTGCGGCCCTGATGCGCCACCGCCATCTCGATCTTGACGAGGTGGCCGGAATAGCGCTCGAAATCGGACCGGCGCACCAGCGGCCGGTCGATGCCCGGCGAGGAAACCTCCAGCCTGTAGGCGCGATCGATCGGATCGGCGACGTCCAGCACCGGCGACAGCGCCCGCGAGATTGCCTCGCAGTCCTCGATCTGCATCGATCCGTCGGGCCGCTCCGCCATGATCTGGACGGTGCAGCCGGCCTCGCCCGATATTTTGATCCGCACCAGCCGGTAGCCCATCCCCTGCAGCACCGGGCCCGCAACCGCCGATACCCGCGCCGCCGCACCGGGCTCGACCACGAGGCGCGGCTCGGCCAGCAGTTCGGTGTCTACGGAACCAGTGATCGGATCGGACATATCCAGCGTCAAGATTTGCCTTTTGGCGGTCTAGTTTCGGTCGGTCCAACTGCATTGGGTTGGGGCCGGGCCTTCAATGGCGGTCCGGCCGCGATACCCGAGCCGCGCCCGGCGCCGCCGATTGCGGTCGGGTCGGTTCAGGTAATAAAAAAGAGCGGGTCCCGGGGGGCCCACTCTCAATACGCGATCGTATGAGAACCATAAGTTGCGGCTGATATAACGGTTTTCTCCCGATCCGGCAAGGCCCGCAGGGCCGGAAAGCGTGATTTTGGCGGGCCTTTCGGGCGTGCTTTCAAACCTAACCCTTCCTTCATCAAGCCCACCTAGATTGCCTGCAAAACCCGCCTTTGCATTGGGTTTTGAGTGAGTTCCATGACGATCGCCACCTCGCTGATCCCCGGGCTCGATGAAATCGTCAGGCATGGCGATCCCAGGCGCCGCGCCGAAGCCGCAAGCCGCATCGCCGAATTGTTCCTGGAGGCGGCCGCGAATTTGCGGCCCGACCATATCGAGCTGTTCGACGGCGTCCTGATCGATCTCGTTCCTCACGCCGGAATTGAAGCGCGTACCGATTTGGCCGAGCGGCTGTCGCTGCTCGGCAACGCGCCGCGTGGCCTGGTGGGGCAGCTCGCGCGCGAAGACGAGATCCGGATCGCGGGTCCGCTGCTGCGGCGGTCGCCTGTCATCGACGAGGACGCCCTGATTGAAATCGCGCGCATCAAGGGCCAGGGTCATCTGCTGGCGATGTCGGAGCGGCCAAAACTTTCGCCCGACCTCACCGACGTCATCGTCCGGCGCGGCGACCGCGAGGTGGTCAGGCGCACAGCCGGCAATTCGGGCGCCGAGTTTTCGTCAACCGGATATTCCGTCCTGATCAAGCGCGCCGGCCAGGACGCCGTTCTGACGCTTGCCGTGGGGCAGCGCGACGATCTCCCGGCGCAGCATCTGAAGGAACTTCTGGAAGGATCGATCGACGTCATCCGCCGCCGTCTGTTCGAACTGGTCAAGCCCGACCGGCAGGCCGCGATCAGCCGGGCGATCTCCGAGATTTCCGGCGCACCGGAAGTGGTCGAAAGCCGCCGCGACTTCGCTCCGGCGCAGCGCACGGTTCTGGCGCTGCGCAGCGCCGGCGAACTGAGCGAAGCCGCCCTGCTCGGCTTTGCCAAGGATCACAGATACGAGGAATCGGTTGCCGCGCTCTCCGCGATGTCGGGGGTGAAGATCACGACGCTCGACCGCCTGATCGCCGGCGACCGCCACGATCCGATCCTGATCGTCGGCAAGACGATCGGGCTGGAATGGGTCACGGTGCGCGCCCTGATCCTGCTGCGATTGGGGCCCCACCGGGTGCCGGCGCCGGCCGACATCGAGACCGCACGCGTGAATTTCGCGCGCCTGATGCCTTCGACAGCCGAGCGGGTAGTGAATTTCTGGCAGACCCGCCAACCGGCCTGAGCCGAAGCCCTCTCCCAATGCAAAGACCAGCGCGCTAAGCTGATCCATTGCCGGCGCGGGCACAGCGCCGCAGGGAGAGCTTGCGATGCTGACGGATGCCGACATTCAGTTGCATGCCGACAAGATCCGCGATGACGGATACACCGTGATCGAACGCGCCGCCGATCCCGCGCTGGTCGAGGGATTGAAAGCGGCGCTGGAACGCACCGAGCGCGAGCATGGGTTCGGCTACGCCAAAACCTCGTTCGAGGGGTTCAAGACCGTCCGGATCAACAACCTCCTGACCTATGACGAACTGTTCTGGGAAGTGCCGCTGCACGACAACGTGCTGCCGGTCGTCGAGCGCGTGCTCGACAGGGAATGCCTGCTGTCGTCGTTCTGCTCGCTGGTGCTCGGTCCCGGCGAGGTCGCGCAGCCGATCCACGAGGACACGCAGTTGATCCCGCTGCCGCGGCCGCACATCCCGATCACGCTCAATGCGATCTGGGCGTTGTCGGATTTCACCGCGGACAATGGCGCAACGCGGATCGTGCCGGGCAGCCACAGATACGATCGCTCGCCGGACTACGGCAGGGATTACGATGCCGTCACCGCGACCATGCCCGCCGGCAGCGTGATGCTGTTCGACAGCGCGCTCTGGCATGGCGGCGGCGCCAATACCAGCGATGCCAGGCGCTTTGCATTCTCCTGCGCCTATTGCTGGGGCTGGATGCGGCAGCAGGAAAATCTGCAGCTCGGCATTCCCCAGGAAATCGCACGGCGGTTTCCGCGACGGCTGCAGGAACTTTGCGGCTACAGCGTCTACAAGGGACAGTTCGGCCACATCGACAACCGCGATCCGATCGAACTATTGGGCCGCGAGCGCGGCAAACGCATGGTGTGGGAAGCAACCGACATCAGGAAGGCGCGGACTAAATCGTAACGTCATTCCGGGGCGATGCGAAGCATCGAACCCGGAATCTCGAGATTCCGGGTTCGCGCTATCGCACGCCCCGGAATGACGATGGAAATTCAACTGATCTTCCGAAACCGCAGATACGTCGCCTTCCGTCCCTCGCGCTCGGCCTTGGCGCCGTAGCGCGTCATCGTGTAGTCGGACCAGGGCAGTTTCCAGTCGGAGGCGCGCTGCGCGGTCCAGCCGAAATCGGGCGAACGCACCAGATGCGCAAGCGTCCAGGCGCAGTAATCGTCGATGTCGCTGACGAAGCGAAACTCGCCGCCCGGCTCCAGCGCGCGCGCCATTGAGGCCACGCTTGCGTCCTGCACGAAGCGCCGCTTCCAGTGCCGTCGCTTCGGCCAGGGATCGGGATGGATCAGATCGATTCGCCGGAGCGACCGCGGTGGCGCCCATGCCAAAAGCTCGGCGGCATCGCCGGCGAACAGCCGGATATTGGCGATGTTGTGCGCTTCGATCCGGGTCAGGATTTTCGCCATGCCGTTGACATAGGGCTCGCAGCCGATGAAGCCCAGGTCCGGAAAGGCGCGGGCTTCCGCGATCAGATGTTCGCCGCCGCCGAATCCGATTTCGAGCCTGACGGCATCGGCCCTCGGGTCGAACAGGCCGGCGAGATCGGGCGGGCTGGGCCCGCTGATGTCGAGCGCAAGGCGCGGCAGCAGATGCTCGATCAGGTCGGCCTGATGGGCGCGCAGCTTGTGGCCCTTGCGGCGACCGAAGAACGAACCGTGCGGGTGGGCGGCGCCATCGTCGGACGTTGCATCGAGCTTCGCCGGATCGCGAACGCTCATCGCAGCGTCTGATAGAGCCGATAGAGCAGCCGCGTCCTCGGCTCGATCGAGGAGATGTACATTTGCTCGTAATGGGTATGCGCGCCCTTGCCGTCGACGCCGAGGCCGTCGAGGGTTGCGGTATGCGGCGCCGTGAAATTGCCGTCGGAGCCGCCGCCGGTCTTGGTGTCGACCAGATTGAAGCCGATCTCCGCGGCGATGGTCCTGGCATGCTCGTAAAGCGCTGCCCCCGCATTGCCCTTCTCGTAAGGCGGCCGGTTCAATTCGCCGGTCACCTTCACGCTGACGCCGTCGCTGCGCGATTTCAGGCCGAGAATTTCTTGGGAACGAGCTCGTCGGCGTCGGCGATGGTGGGGACGCGCATGTCGACCTCGGCAAAGGCCTCCTCCGCGATGACGTTCGGCCTTGTGCCGCCCCTGACGACGCCGACATTGACGCTGACGCCGCGCTTGAGATCGTTCATCGCATCCAGCGTCTGGATGACGTTGGCGAGTTCGCGGATCGCGCTACGGCCATCCTGGGGCTTGGTGCCGGCATGCGCCGGGACGCCCTTGATAAAGACCTCGAAGCGCGCGACGCCCTTGCGGCCGGTGACGATTTTGCCGCCGTCGCGGGCGGGCTCGGTCACCAGCACATATTTGGCCTTGCGTCCCTCGGCCTCGATCAGCGTGCGCGAAGTCGGGCTGCCGATCTCCTCGTCCGAGACGTAGAGCTGGGTGATCCCGAGCGGCGAACGCGCTGGCGTGGCGCAGAGCTGGCGGAACGCGTGGTAGGCGAGATAGGCGCCGCCCTTCATGTCATAGATGCCGGGCCCGAACGCGCTGTTACCCTCGACCTTGAACGGCAGGCGCTCGATGAAGCCGAGCGGATGCACGGTATCGAGATGGCTGAGGACGAGGATTCCGGGCTGATCCTGGCCCCATGACGACCGCGCCACCAGATGATCGCCGCAGCCGGAATGCCCGGCGACGCGCTCGATACTGACAGGCAAATCCCGGTAGCCGTCGGCGACCATGGTTGCAAGCCTGTTGACCTGGTCGGGCGCCTCCGTCGGCGTCTCGACCTCGACCCAGCGGCGGATGCCGTCGAGGATCGTTTGGGAATCGAAGGGATTGGAAGTTGTGAGCATGTTGGTTGCCTTTGAGACTCTTGTCGTTCCGGGGCGTGAGCGAAGCGAGCGAGCCCGGAATCCATAACTACGATCGGGAGTATGGATTCCGGGCCTGCGCCAAGGGGCGCATCCCGGAATGACAATCTAGCGCTTGTCGGGCCCTTCGCGGGCGGCGATCTGTTCGACCAGTTCGACGATGCTGCGCCGGAGCTTGGCGTCGTTGATGCGGGTGAAAGCGCGGGTCAGCGCCAGGCCCTCGGAGGTCGCCAGGAAATCGGAGACATAGGCCGGTGAGGTGCCTTCGGCAAAGCCTTCGGCGCTGGCGGTGCCGCTCGGTCCTCCCTCGAACAGGAACGAGACCGGGACCTGGAGAATTTCGGAGATCTGCTGGATGCGGCTGGCGCCGACCCGGTTGGTGCCCTTTTCGTATTTCTGTACCTGCTGGAAGGTAAGGCCCAGCGCTTCACCGAGCTTCTCCTGACTCATCCCCAGCATGATGCGGCGCATGCGCACACGACTGCCGACATATTTGTCAACAGGGTTGGGCGCTTTGGTCGACATCTCCAACACTCCTCGGGAAGCTCTTTGGGATGAGGCAAAACGAATTATGCCTCAGGCGCCAATACCGTCAAATCCTGCTCGGAAGCGTCGGGGAGGAATGCAGACAATTTGAGCAACGAACTGACTGACCTTATCTCGACTAGCGGGACAGAATGCTAACTCCGCGGTCGGTCTGTCAACTCTGGATTTCCGGCCGCCGATATTTCCGGCGGTTAACCGAAACCAATTATGAAAGAAGTTTCAGCCGACCCGCTTCGTGACTCTGCGTCGAAGCGCGAAAAGCAGACCGGCGGTGATCATGATCGCGGCAGGAATGTCGCCGGTGCGCGCGTAAATGGTCGGCGCGATCGCCGCTGGCAGGCCGGAATCCAGCACGCCCTCGACGCCGAGGCCGAGCCGCGCGACAATTCGTCCCAAGGGATCGATGACCGCTGAAATGCCTGTGTTTGCTGCACGAACCAGCGGCAAGCCTTCCTCGATTGCAAGCAGCCGCGCCTGCTGCAGATGCTGGTAGGGACCGGTCGAGATTCCAAACCAGCCGTCATTGGTCAGGTTGACGATCCAGCCCGGACGATCGTCGCTCGCCGCAACGTCACCGGGAAAAATCGCTTCGTAGCAGATCAAGGGTAGCACGCGCGGCGCATTCGGCATCGCCAGCGTGTGCCGCCGCGTGCCTGGAATAAATCCACCCTGAACCTTGGTGAGTTGTTCGAAGCCCAGCTTTTCCATCCAGTCCTGGAACGGCAGATACTCGCCGAACGGCACCAGATGCAGCTTGTCGTAGACCGACAGCACACTGCCGTCATGATCGATGACGTAGATCGAATTATAGGCGCGCGTGATCCGTGCTCCGGGCGGCAAATCCGGCGCGCGCACCGAGCCGGTGATCAGGACGGTGCCCTTGGGCAACAAATTGGCGATTTGCGCCATCGCATCGGGTTCGCGCGTCAGGAAAAACGGGAACGCCGATTCCGGCCAGATCAGGATGCTGGCGTCGCGCACGCCGGTGGACTCCGGTCCGGAAGCGCGGTCGGACAGCGTGAGATATTTTTGCATCACCTCCGCCTTGGCCGAATAGTTGAACCGCGCATCCTGCTGCAGGTTGGGCTGCATGATCCGCAGCTTGACCTTGGCGACCATCGCGGTCGGCTGCAGGCTGAGGCGGACGCCGCCGAAAATACCCATCGCCACCAGCAGCACCATTGCCGAAACCGGCACGATCCAGGGCTTGCGTCCGCGCGACGTGCCATCGATCAGCACCGCCGGGCTTGCGAAGATGGCGACGCTCAGGAACGTCAGGCCCCACAGGCCGATCAACGAGGCCGTCTGGGCCAGCGCCAGCGGCTCGCTCAGCGCGTAGCCGAATGCATTCCATGGGAAGCCGGTCAGCACATGACCGCGCAGCCATTCGCCGATCGTCAGGCTCGCGGCCAGTGCGATCACCCTCGAGGCGTCCCTCGGCCAGATCAGGCGCGCCAGCGCGAAGCCGAACGCGGTGAACAGCGCGAGATAAGCGGGCAGGCCGAGCACCGCGAACGGCGTCAACCAGGCGAAGGTCGATGCATCGACGAAAAAAGCGTAGCCGATCCAGTACAGTCCCGGCACGAAATAGCCGAGCCCGAACCACCAGCCCGCCAATGCCGCCGCCGGGACACCGCGCAGCCTTCCTGCGCCGGCACCGTCGATCAGCCAGACCATCACCGGAAATGTTGCGAACAGCACCGGCCAGGCATCGAACGGCGCCATCGCCAGCGCCGACAGCGCTCCGGCGACCAGCGCGATGGCGGCGCGCTTCCATCCCCAGGCCAGGATGATCGCAAGCGCGAGCGCGCGAAGTTTGGCTGCCGGGATCACGTCGAGCCGGCTCCGTCGCCGGGCGGCGGGCTCGCATTGTCGTTGGCTTGCGCGGGGCCGGTCTCGGGAGCTGCCTCGCGGCGCCGGCTTTCGCGCGGGCCGCGGACGGGCGGACGCTCCTTGCGGGTGGCGATGCGCAGCCGCTTGACGCGCCGCGGATCGGCGTCGAGCACCTCGATTTCGTAGTTGCCGGGGCCGGAAATCACTTCGCCGCGCACCGGCAGCCGGCCGACATGGGTGACCAGATAGCCGCCCAGCGTCTCGACTTCCTCGCCGGCCTCGCCGGTAACGAAATCCTCGCCGATCACCGAGCGGACGTCGTCGAGGCTGGCGCGCGCGTCGGCGATGAAGGAACCATCCGCCTGTCGCACGATCGCCGGCGGCTCGTCGCTGTCATGCTCGTCGTCGATCTCGCCGACGATCTGCTCGACGATGTCCTCGATCGACACCAGCCCGTCGGTGCCGCCATATTCGTCCACCACCAGCGCCAGATGGATACGCGAGGCCTGCATCTGCGCCAGCAGGTCGATCGCCCGCATCGAGGGCGGCACGAACAGCAGTTTTCGGATGATGTTGGCCTCCGACAGCGGCAGCGCCAGGTCGACCGCGCGCAGATCGAGGCCGGCGGGGAAGGCTTTCTTGCGTTTGCTCTTGCCGGTCTCGGGAACGTGCGCCCGCGCGGTCATGAACGCCAGCAGGTCGCGGATGTGAACGATGCCTTCGGGATCGTCGAGGGTTTCGTTGTAGACCACGAGCCGCGAATGCGCCGCGCTCTCGAACAGGCTCATCAATTCGCCGAGCGGAATGTCGCGCTTGACCGCGATGATGTCGGCACGGTGGATCATGACATCGGCGATACGCCGCTCGTGCAGGGAAAGGATGTTGCGCAGCATGGTGCGCTCGGTCGCCGAAAAGCCGACCTCGTCCGGCGTCGAGGCATCGAGCACGACCTGCAGATCGTCGCGCACCGATCCCGGTTTCCATCCGAACAGCGTGCGGATCGCCCGCGTCAGCCAGTTTTCCGCGACCGGACGCATGACCTCGTTCGGCGCCACGACGGCCGGCAGGTTGCGCACATTGCGCGGATTGTCGTGGGTCGGTTCGGAATCCGCCATCTCAGTCCGTCCGCTCCCGATTCCCATGGGGATATCGATCCGGATACGGATCGGGAATGCCGAGTTCGGCCAGGATTTCCGCTTCCAGTGCTTCCATGGCTTCGGCGTCGGCGTCGTTTTCATGATCGTAGCCGATCAGATGCAGGAAGCCATGCACCGCCAGATGGCTGAGATGATGATCGAACGGCTTTTGCTCGTCGTCGGCTTCCTTGCGGATCGTCTGGTAGGCGATCGCGATGTCGCCGAGCATGCGCGGCGGGTCGCCGGGACCGGTCGGGCCGGTCGGCGGCAGCGCCGGGAACGACAGCACGTTGGTCGGCTTGTCGATGCCGCGCCAGTTCAGGTTCAGCGTCCGGATCCCGGTGTCGTCGGTCAGCATGACCGCGAGTTCGGCCTCGCCGGTATCCGCCTCGACCATCTCGGCCGCGGCCGCTATCGCGCGCTGGATCACGGCCTCGGCGTCGGGCTCGGACTGCCAGCCGTCGGCGACGACCAGGACCTCGGTGATGGGAAGGGCAAATCGCGCCATGGTTCCGGAATTTCTGTTGCGCCCCGAAATCGCTTCGGGTGCGCCTCTTGCGGCGGATTTCGGCATCAAGGCTTGCGAGTTGCCGGCCGCTGCGGCAATCCTTCATAGGCCGCGACGATCCGCGCCACCAGTTCATGGCGGATCACGTCTTCGGCGGTGAATTTCACCTGTGCGATGCCCTCGACGCCGTCGAGCAGTTTGGCTGCCTCCGCAAGGCCGGAGGTCTGGCCGTTCGGCAGATCGACCTGCGAAGGATCGCCGGTGATGATCATGCGGCTGTTCTCGCCGAGCCGGGTCAAAAACATCTTCATCTGCATCGAAGTGGTGTTTTGCGCCTCGTCCAGGATGACGACCGCGTTGGTCAGGGTGCGGCCGCGCATGAAGGCGAGCGGCGCGATCTCGATTTCGCCGGCCTGCAGCGCGCGTTCGACGATGCGGGAGTCCATCAGGTCGTACAGCGCGTCATAGATCGGCCGCAGGTAGGGATCGACCTTCTCGCGCAAATCGCCGGGCAAAAAGCCCAGCCGCTCGCCGGCCTCGACCGCGGGCCGCGACAGGATGATGCGGTCGACTTCCTTGCGCTCGAACAATTGCGCGGCGTGCGCCACCGCAAGCCAGGTCTTGCCGGTGCCGGCGGGACCGATGCCGAACACCATCTCGTGGCGCTTCAGCGCGCGAATGTAGGAATCCTGCGCGGCGGTGCGCGCCCGCACCGGGCGCTTGCGCAAATTGATGGTCTCGAACGCCGATTTCGCGGTCTTGGCGTCGAATTCGAACAGCGAGCCCTGCGCGATCACGGCGCGGATCGCGCCCTCCACGTCGCCCTGCGCCAGGTCCTGCCCCTTGATGGCTTGCGCGTAGAGCGTCTCCAGCACGCGGCGGGCGGCGTCGCAGCCGTCGCGCGATCCGGCGATCGAAATGTGATTGCCGCGGGAATCGACCACGACGCCAAGCCGGCGTTCGATCAGCGCCAGGTTCTGCCCATAGGGTCCGACCAGCGCCGAGGCCCCCCTGTTGTCATCGAAGTCGATGACGACCTGCGTTTCCGGCGGAATTTGCATCTCACGGTCGACTTTGCGGCTGGGAGCGAGCGAAGGCGAATCCGATGCGCTTTTTGGCAAGGGTTCAGGTTCCCATTCTTGTTTGAGAAGAATCGGTGGTTTGCGGAAATATCGCTGGGGCCGATGTCGTTGCGGCAGAAGTCATCTGCGAACCGGAGGGCGCGAGCCGGCCAAGCAGGCTGTAGCGCTCGAGGCTTTCGATTTGAACCGGCAGGACCTGTCCGACGATATCGGGCGTGGCCATCACATGGGCGGGCTGCAGATAGGCGGTGCGGCCGACGATCTGGCCGGACTTGCGGGCCGGACGCTCGAACAGCACGTCGACGGTGTTGCCAATCGCCGCCCGATTGAAGGCCGATTGCTGGCTGTCGATCAATTCCTGGAGCCGCACCAATCGCTCGTCCATTTCCTCAGCTGAAACCATCTCCCGCATGTCCGCCGCCGGCGTTCCCGGCCGCGGCGAATATTTGAACGAATAGGCGCCAGCGTATCCGATTTGCATGACAAGGGCGAGGGTGGCCTGAAAATCTTCCCGGCTCTCACCGGGGAAGCCGACGATAAAATCCGATGAAAATGCAATATCTTGGCGCACGGCGCGAAATCGGTCGATGACGGTCCGGTAATCGCCCACGGTATGCCTGCGGTTCATGGCGGCCAGAATTCGGTCGGAACCGGATTGCACCGGCAAATGCACGAACGGCATCAGCGCCGGCAAATCGCGATGCGCCGCGATCAGGCTGTCGTCGACGTCGCGGGGATGGCTGGTCGAGTAGCGCAGGCGGACGATGCCGGGAATTTCGGCAAGGCGATGCAGCAGGGCGCCGAGCGTCCATATCATGCCGTCGGGGCCTTCGCCGTGATAGGCGTTGACGTTCTGTCCGATCAGCGTGATTTCGCGGACGCCGTGGTCGGCGAGCCGCAGCACGTCGTCGACGACCCTGGCCACGGGTCGAGAAACTTCGGCGCCCCGCGTGTACGGCACCACGCAGAAGGTGCAGAACTTGTCGCAGCCTTCCTGCACGGTGACGAAGGCGGAAATGCCGCGCGCGCGGATCGCCTCCGGCCTCGGCGCGGGCAAGAATCCGAATTTGTCCTCGACCGGGAATTCGGTCTCCAGCGCGCGGCCGTGGCGCTTCGCATCCGCCAGCAATTGCGGCAAATGGTGATAGCTTTGCGGACCGACCACGACATCGACGACAGGGGCGCGGCGGATGATTTCCGCACCCTCCGCCTGCGCGACGCAGCCGGCCACCGCGATATTCATGGTGCGGCCACCTCGCGCGGCTTCGTCCTTGACCGCGCGCAGCCGCCCCAGCTCCGAATAGACCTTCTCGGAGGCCTTTTCGCGGATATGACAGGTATTGAGGATCACCAGATCCGCGTCGTCGACCTCTGCGGTCTCGACAAAGCCTTCACCCGCCAGCGTGTCCACCATGCGCTGCGCATCGTAGACGTTCATCTGGCAGCCATAGGACTTGATATGCAGCTTGCGCGGCGGCTTCATGGAACCTGAATGCTGTGCGGAGGTGGCGCGATTGCGGCGTCCGGCTCAAATATAGGCTAAAGGAGCGAAAATCCAGCGTCCGAAGCCGTCATTCCGGGGCGATGCGTCAGCATCGAACCCGGAATCTCGAGATTCCGGGTTCGCGCTTCGCGCGCCCCGGAATGACGGTCAGGGTCAGGACTTATCGTCTTCCAGGGGAACGCAGTACAACTCCAGCCGGTGGTCGACCAGCCTGTAGCCGAGCTTGCGGGCGATCTCGGCCTGCAGCTTTTCGATTTCCTCATTGGTGAATTCGATCACCTTGCCGTCGCGCAAGTTGATCAGATGATCGTGATGGCTGTCGCGCATCTGCTCGTAGCGCGCGCGGCCCTCGCGAAAATCGTGACGCTCGATGATGCCGGCGTCCTCGAACAGTTTGACCGTGCGATAAACCGTCGAGATCGAGATCTTGTCGTCGACCGCGACGCAGCGGCGATACAGTTCCTCGACGTCGGGATGGTCGGCGGCCTCCGCCAGCACGCGGGCGATGACGCGGCGCTGTTCGGTCATGCGCATGCCGGTGGCGGCGCAGCGGGCTTCGATGCCGGAGGCATTCAGCGCGGGCGTGGATTTCAGTGCGGTCATCGGTCTTGCCTTGGGTAACAGCGCAAATCCGCCAGCTCCTTGCGCGTCCTGTTGTGCCACCGCGCCGGGGCTAGGACAAGTCGCGGCGCATCAGAAGCGCGTTCAATTGTTCTCCATCGGCCTGCCGGTAATAGCGTTCGCGGTGGCCGGCGACGGTAAATCCGGCCCGGTCGTAAAGCCGCCGCGCCGGCCGATTGTTTTCCTCGACTTCCAGGAACACGGTGCGCACGCCGCGGCCGGCGAGATGGCCGAGATGCGTCAGCAAGAGATCGCGGGACAGGCCGCGGCCGCGGTGGCCGGCCGCCACCGCGATCGAAAGGATCTCGGCCTCGTCCGCCGCCATCCGCGATACCGCAAAGCCGACGATCTTGCGTCCCAGCCGCAGCCGATGCACCAGCGTGTTGCGCTCGGTCAGCATGGTCTCGAATTCGCCCTCGCCCCAGCCGCGGTGAAACGAAGCGCCATGCAGTTGCGCGAGAGACGCCGCGTCGCGGAGCGTCGCCGGCTCGACCGCCGCGGTGCCGCCGCTCCACAGTCCGGACAGCCACGCGATCATGACGGGGAAGGCTGCGCGGCCTTCTGCAGCGGATCCTTAGTCGGCCTGGCGTCGGGCGCGCGCAGATAGAACGGGCGCGCCGGCGCGGTATTCGGGCTGACCGCGGCTCCGAGCCACGCCACCCAGGCGATATCGGGCGCGGCCTGCGCGTCGATCTTGAAGGGGGGCAGCGCATCCGCCGGCCAGCGCTGGCCGAGCAATCCTGCGGCGTTGCCGACCAGGTGTGCTGCGCCGAACCGCGCCGCACCGAGCGCCTCTTCGATCGGGCCGACGCGCGGCCGGATCAGGGAACTGCCATCGCCGCTCACCGCCTGGAAATAGACCTGGTCATGGCGGGCATCGATGGCCGAGATCACCGGATGCTTGCCGCTCTCGCTGACGATGGGCGCGGCATAGGCCGTCAGCGTGGTGACGCCGACCACCGGCTTGTTGGCGGCCAGCGCAATGCCGCGCGCGGCGGAAAGACCGACCCGCAAACCGGTGAAGCTGCCGGGACCGGTCGTCACCGCGATGCGGTGGAGCGCGGAAAAGCCGATGCCGGCCTGTTTGATGACGCGCGCGATCAGCGGCATCAGCGCTTCGGCGTGCCCGCGCTTCATGGCTTCCGATTGCTGCGCGATCAGCTTGCCGGCGTCGGTATCGAGCACGCCGGCGGCGCAGGCATCCAGCGCAGTGTCGATGGCGAGGATCAGCATGGGGGGCGCGCGAATGGCGAGTGGCGAATGGCGAATGGAAGATTGAGATCAACCCCTATTCGCCATTCGCTATTCGCCACTCGCCGCTCCCTTCAAATCGGTCGGACTTCGACCACGTCGGGCACGAAATGCCGCAGCAGGTTCTGGATGCCGTGCTGCAGGGTCGCGGTGGACGAGGGGCAGCCCGCGCAAGAACCCTTCATGTTGAGATAGACGATACCGTCCTTGAAGCCGCGGAAGGTGATGTCGCCGCCGTCATTGGCGACCGCGGGCCGGACCCGGGTTTCGATCAGGTCCTTGATCATCTCGACCGTCTCGGCGTCGGCCTCGCTGAAGAATTCGTCGCGCTCGTCGGCATCCTCATCGCTTCCGACGGTTCCGTCGGCCAATAGCGGCGCGCCCGACATATAGTGTTCCATGATGGCGCCGAGGATGGCGGGCTTCAAATGCTGCCAGTCGCTCTCGTCCTTGGTCACGGTGACGAAATCGGAGCCGTAGAACACGCCGGTGACGCCTTGCACCGCGAACAGTTTTTCGGCGAGCGGCGAACAACTCGCGGCCTCGCGGTTGGCGAATTCCATGGTGCCGCCGTCGAGCACAATGCGGCCGGGAATGAATTTCAGGGTGGCGGGATTGGGGGTGGCTTCGGTCTGGATGAACATGGGCTTTCTCCGGCGTCGCCGGTTCAAGGCCGGCGCGTAGGTCATGCAATAGCAGATGGCGACTGTGGATGCACGGTCAAGGGGCGCGGGGCAGGGTTTCCGCAGCCGTATCAACGATTTGTGGCCAGTTCCGCCTAGGACAGGGCGTCGATGTCGGCGTCGCTGAGGTCGCCGGGCACGATGGTGACGGGAATCGGGAACGAGCCGACGGTATTGGCCATGATGGTGATCAGCGGTCCCGGGCCTTCCGGCCCCGGATTGGCGGCCAGCACCAGCTTGGCGATATCGGCATCCTTGTCGATGACGTCGAGCATCTGCTCGATCGCGTCGCCCTCGCGGATCACGCGCTCCGGCGTGATCGCGGCGATGCCGTTGGCGCGGCCGGCGGCGCGATCAAGCGCGGCGTTGGCCTCTTCATGCGCCTCGGCGCGCATCACCTCGGCGACCCCGAGCCATTGCTGGTTCTGGTCCTCTGTCTCGATGATGCGCAGCATCACCACGCCGCCGCCGGCGCGGATCGCCCAGCGGCTGGCGTAGTAGACCGCGCGATCCCATTCCGCGGTGTCGTCAACGATGACCAGGCATTTCGGCTTGTGACCGGCCTGGTAGCTTCGTCGCTGGGTGCTCATGCATGTCCCGTGCTGCGCCGGCTTGCATGCTGCCACGGCGCAGCCATGTCAGACAAGCGGCTGTCAAATGCCGCAGCGTCAAATAGGGCGAATGCGCAGAAGAGTTCTGTTTCCCTATCGCGGCATTGGCAGTGCGCCCCCTCTCCCATGGGGAAAGGGTTGGGGTGAGGGGGTACGGGGTACGGTCTATCGGTGAGAGCGTAACCCCTCACCCGGCGCTACGCGCCGACCTCTCCCAAGGGGAGAGATGAAGAGCGTCGCGATGGTTCGGGGATTTATCGAATGCTACCGCTTCCGGACGAAACCGACGATGTCCTTGGTCGCCTTCATGGTCTCGGCGGCGATGGCGCGGGCGCGGTCGGCGCCTTCGATCAGGATCGCATCGACGTGGCCGGGGTCGGCGACCAGCCGCTTCATCTCGGAAGCGATCGGCGACAGTTTTGAAACGCAAAGCTCGACCAGCGCGTTCTTGAAGCTGGAAAACTGCCCGCCGCCGAATTCCCGCAGCACCTCGGCCTTGGTCCTCTCGGCCAGCGCGGCGTAGATGCCGACCAGATTGTCGGCCTCGGGGCGGCTCTCCAACCCCTTCTCCTCCGACGGCAACGGTTCCGGATCGGTCTTCGCCTTGCGGATTTTTTGCGCGATGGTGTCGGCGTCGTCGGTGAGATTGATCCGCGAATTGTCGGAGGCGTCCGACTTCGACATTTTCTTGGTGCCGTCGCGCAACGACATCACCCGCGTCGCGGGCCCCGTGATCAAGGGCTCGGGCAACGGAAAGAACATTCCGTCAGAGAAACCGTGACGGCTGATCGAGTCGCCAAAGTCGTTGTTGAACTTCTGCGCGATGTCGCGCGACAGTTCGAGGTGCTGCTTCTGATCCTCGCCGACCGGCACATGGGTGGCGCGATAGACCAGGATGTCGGCCGCCATCAGCACCGGATAGTCGTAAAGGCCGACGGAGGCGGCCTCGCGGTCCTTGCCGGCCTTGTCCTTGAACTGCGTCATGCGGTTGAGCCAACCGACCCTCGCCACGCAATTGAAGATCCAGGTCAGTTCCGCATGTTCGTGGACCTGGCTCTGGTTGAAGACGATATGCTTCTTCGGGTCGATGCCGCTGGCGATGAAGGCCGCGGTCACTTCGCGGGTGTTGCGCGCCAGTTCCGCGGGTCCCCCCCAGACCTCCACCGGCTGGGCCAGCGCATGCATGTCGACTACGCAATACAGGCAGTTGTAGGTCTCCTGCAGCTTGACGAAGTTGACGATCGCGCCGAGGTAATTGCCGAGGTGCAGATTGCCGGTGGGCTGAACGCCTGAAAAAACCCGTTCGACGAATGCCATTTTGAGCTTCCCTGTGTCGCGCCGTCCATTGCCACGAGGATATCAGCCGCGCAAGTCGGCAGGCGCCTTTTGCTTGACCGCGTTGACCGCCTCACGCCAGCTGAGCGCGCCGGACGCCGAAAGAAGCAGGCCGTAAACCGCAATCGCCCCCGCGATCAGCGGCAGCAGCAGCAGCGCCTGCGCGAAGCCAAGCGCGACTGTCGCCAGCGGCAGCAACCGCGCCGCCAGCCACAGCGCTCCGCCCATCGCGAGCGCCGCCGCCACGATGCGCGGCAGCCGGCGGCGCGCGGCGGCATCGATGGAGAATCCGAAGGTCGCGGCGGCTTTGCGGATCAGCGAGAGCGCGCTGCTCCAGGCCCCCAGCGCAATCGCGGTCGCGATGCCGCTGGCGCCGAACAGGTGGCCGAGCACCAGCGCCAGCGCGATCGAGACCGCAAATCCCTTCAGTGTCGCCCACAGCGGCGTCAGCGTATCGTGGCGGGCGAAGAACGCCGGCGACAGCGCTTTCACCAGCACGTGGGCGGGCAGGCCGAGCGCCAGCCAGATCAGCGCACTCGCGGTGGCGTCGGCGTCGGCGGCGGTGAAGGCGCCGTGCTCGAACAGCATCCGCACCACCGGCTCGCTCAGCACGATCAATCCCAGCGTCGCCGGCAGCGCCAGCCCGACCGCCAGTTCGAGGCCGCGCGACTCCGCATATGCGACCGCGCTTGCGTCGTCGCCGCGCAAGCTCCGCGCCAGTTCGGGCACCAGCACGGTGCCCATGGCGACGCCGACAATGCCGAGCGGCAGTTCGATCAGGCGGTTGGCAAAATAAAGCCACGACACCGCCGAGGGCTGCGACGAGGCGATGATCGCGCCGCCGACAACGAGCAATTGCGGCGCGGCGTTGGCGATCATGCCGGGGATCGCGTGGCCGAGAAAGCTACGCATGTCCGCATCGAACGAGACCCGCAGCGGTACAGCCGGGCTGCCGCCACGGCGCAACAGCAGGATCGATAATTGCAGCAGCCCGGCAACGCCGACGGTGCCGGCGACGATCAGCGCGGCGGAGGCCGCATCTTGTCGCCAGCCGAGCAGCGCAGCCATTACCGCGATCAGCGCGATATTGAACAGCAGCGGCGAAAACGCCGTCAGCGCAAATCTGGCTTGCGCGTTCATGAGCGCCATCATCACTGTGACCGGACCCGCGAAGGCGAGATAGGGGAGCATCAGCCGCGCGTCGTCGACCGCAAGCTGCAGGCCCGGTGTGCCCGCGAATCCCGGCGCCAGCGCGCTGATGAGGAACGGCATCAGCAGGCCGATCAGCGCCGTCGCCACGACCAGCGTCGCGCTGACGGTGCCGAGCACGCGCCCGGCGAAAGCTGAGGCCGCGACCGCGCCATCGGCCTCGCGCACCCGCAACCAGGCCGGCACCAGCGCCGCGTTCAGCGCGCCCTCGGTCAACAACCGCCGCACCACATTGACCAACTGAAACGCCACCAGGAACGCATCCGCGACCGGACCCGCGCCGAGCAGCGCCGCGATCATGGCGTCGCGCACGAAGCCGAGCAGCCGCGACGCCAGCGTTCCCGAGGATACCGTGAGGAAGGAGCGGATCATGAAGGTTCTATAGCAGTAGCAATGCTTGCTGGCGCTAGCCCGATCGTGATAGTCCGCATCCGCTAAATCAGATGAGTGTTGGTTCGGCACCTCTCCCATTGGAGAGGTCGGCGCGCAGCGCCGGGTGAGGGGTTACGGTCTCTCGTGAGAGCTGCGCCCCCTCACCCGATTTGCTGCGCAAATCGACCTCTCCCCGCTGGGGAGAGGTGGACCGAACATGAAAGGCTCCGGCAATCGCCGCGACAGGACTTAGGTAGAATGACCTCCGCGAAATACGACGTTCTCGGCATCGGCAATGCGATTTTCGACGTGCTGGTGCAGACCGACGAGGCCTTCCTCGCCGCCCACGGCATGACCAAGGGCGGCATGGCGCTGATCGACGAGACGCGCGCCGCTTCGATCTACCGCGACATGGGCCCGGCCGTGGAGATGTCCGGCGGCTCGGCAGCCAACACCATCGTCGGCCTCGCCAGTCTCGGCGCGCGGACCGCCTATATCGGCAAGATCAAGGACGACCAGATCGGGCGGCTCTACGCCCATGACATCCGTGCCGCCGGCGTCGCGTTCCCGACCGCCCCCGCAGCCGATGGCCCCGCCACCGGCTGTTCCTACATCCTGGTGACGCCGGACGGCGAGCGCACCATGAACACCTATCTCGGCGCGGCGCAGCAATTGACGCCCGCAGACATCGACGCCGCGGAGGTCGCGGCCTCGAGCATCGTCTATCTCGAAGGCTATCTCTGGGACCCGAAGGACGCCAAGGACGCCTTCGTCAAGGCGGCTGCGATCGCGCACCAGGCGGGCCGCCAGGTCGCGCTGACGCTGTCGGATTCGTTTTGCGTCGATCGCTATCGCGGCGAATTCCTCGAGCTGATGCGGCAGGCCACGGTCGATCTGGTGTTCGCCAACGAGGCCGAACTGCATTCGCTGTACGAGACCTCGGATTTCGACACCGCGCTGGCGCAGCTGCGCAGCGATGTCGGCCTCGGCATCGTCACCCGCAGCGAAAAGGGCTGCGTCGTCGCCTCGAAGGACGGCGTGTCAGCGGTGCCGGCATTTCCGGTTCGCACGATGGTGGATACCACCGGCGCCGGCGACCTGTTCGCGGCCGGATTCCTGTTCGGCCTGGTGCGCGGCGCCGGTCATGAGAATGCCGGCCGGCTCGGGGCGCTTGCGGCAGCCGAAGTGATCCAGCACATTGGCGCGCGACCGCAGGTGTCGCTGAGGGAATTGGCGAAGCAGAACGGGTTGCCGGTGTGAGGGCGCTTCACCTCGCCCCGCTCTTGCCCGCCCGCCGAATCCCGCATTCGGGCGCCCCGGTTGTCTGCAGCGAACCGGAAGCTCTTGCAGTTCTCGTTTTTTGTAGCTACATTAAGCTGTGAGGATTGAATTCGATCCCGCCAAGAGCGAGCGCAATGCCAGGCAGCGCGGGCTTCCGTTTGACCGGGCGCACGATTTCGATTGAGCTGGCGCGGTCTACGATCGGGACTCCCGTCGCGACTATCCCGAGCAACGGTTCGTGGCGCTGGGCTATCTCGGGGATCGGTTGCATTCGATCTGCTTCACGCCGGTCGAAGGTGGCGTTCGGATCATCAGTTTTCGCAAGGCCAGCCGACGCGAGGTTCGTTATCATGCCGAAAAAACCTGAAACCAGAAGGCCGCTGACCGGCGCCGATGGCGAAGTCCGCCAGCTGACCAGGGCCGATATTGCCAGAATGTGTCCGGCGCGTGATGTGCTGCCCGCAGAACTGCTGGCCGTGCTGCCGAAACGCCGGCCGGGGCAGCGGGGGTCGCAGAAGACGCCAACCAAGAAACAGATCACCTTGCGGCTGGACCAGCGCGTCATCGATCACTACCGCGCCCAAGGCGATGGCTGGCAGTCGCGGATCAACGACGATCTGAAGAAACTGACGCGCGCGAGATGACGGGCGTGCATCTCGCCGCCGCCGACATGATCTAGCTCGTAGCTCGTAGGGCGGGTTGGAGGCGAAGCCGTAACCCGCCATCTCTTCAAGTCTAACGGCGGATTACGCCTTCGGCTCCAATCCGCCCTACAGGCCATCAACGACAGCGCGGTGCGTGAGGCCCGCCATTTTGCCCGTCGGGTTAATTTGTCGCAGCTTCCCGGATCAGATTCTCCTTTTCAGAAACTTCGGATTATCCTATATTCCCCGTTATCCCGTCCCACCAAAGGGGCGTATCCGGATCGTCAGAGACGCGGGGCGGGGAGCGGTGGACGCGGCAGCGTCAGGCGCGCCAGTGATCGCAGGGCGGGTTTCCCGTGAGCGATGATACGGCGGGCTGACGAACGGCGCTTCCGCCTGCGCTGAAGCTTCGGCGGAATGGGACTTGAAAAACCCGGCGAAGCCTTTGGCGTGGACGGTTGCTGCGTACGGTGAAGTCGTGTGGTCCTGACGCCTCAGAGGTTGGCGTCAAGTCTGCGGAGGCCTGTCATCCCAACCGGGCTCTGACAGCCATATTCGCAGGCGACGGAGGCAAACAAGCCCGATTCTCCGGGGAGATCACGTATAAGCCGTAAAGCCATTGCGCAGGGAATGTCGGATTGCCTCCGCTGAACCTGTATGCTCGTGTGCGCTTTCTTTACCCATTTGCACACGGGACCGCGGGTGCAGCGTGCATCCGGCATTCCCCGCGCCCTCTGGATTTCGGGGTGCGCGAAACTTCCCTGGCAACCTCGGGCGCATGGCGTCGCGGGAACGAATTTCCATGTCTGAACCAGCCGTCATTGCAAGCAGCATAAGTGAGGGTGCGGCGAGCCGGAGGTCCACTCTACTTTGCATGGGGTTGTTTTCGCGATTTTTTGTCCAGGCCATGCCGCGCGCCGCCGAAGGGACGCGATGCCGGGTCCGGGACACGAGATCGTCAGCGCCTCGCGATTACGGAACGAATCGATCCAACTCCAACACATCATGCTCTAGCATGCGGGCAGCGCTGGATTGCATTTGCAGCCATGGCCGGATAATTTTGCCAAAACACGCCATCGTTTCGTGCCATGGGAGGTCGGCTGTGTCTCCACGGAGGACAACGCAAGCCGTTTCCCGCCTCTGGCTATTGGCGGCATTGACCGCCCTCAGCCTGTGCCAGCCGCTTAGCTCGGCCCGCGCCGACGACTGGACCGATTGTAACGGCCCAGCGCCCGACAAGGTGGAGGCTGCCTGTTCCGCCGTCATCGGCGATGCAGCGCGCCCCCCGGGCGATCGGGTGAAGGCCTACGTGAACCGATCTCGAAGCTATCTGAATGGTTCGAAATTCGACCTTGGCCTAGCCGACGCCGAAGCCGCCTTGCAGCTGGATGCGAAGTCGGTTCCGGCGCTGCTGGCGCGAGGTTATGCCTATGAGCGGACGAACAAGCTGGATTTGGCGCGGGCCGATTTCGATTCCGCCCTGGAGATCGAGCCGAAAAATGCCGTTGCATTCGTCACGCGCGGCAATCTGCGTTCGCTGCAGCGGAACTGGGCGGATGCGATCGCCGACTACAGTGCGGCGATCTCGCTACGGGAGGATTTCGCGCTAGCCTATGTCGGGCGCGCGCGTGCCGCGGTCGAAATGGGCCAACCGGACAATGCGATCAAGGATCTCGATCGGGCCATTACCATCAACGTCAACGTGCCGGCCGCGTTCTTCTGGCGAGGTCAGGCCTATCGCCGCAAGGGCGACATGGATCGCGCGCTGGAAGATTTCTCCCGTGCCGTCGCTCAGGCCCCCAGGAACGACGTCGCTCCCCACTTCGCGCGGGCCCAGATCTACAGCGCCAAGGGCGACTATGCGCGCGCGATAGCCGACATCGATGCGGTTCTCGCCGTCGCACCGGACAATGCGGCGGCCAAGCAGCTGCGCCAGTCGACGCTCGCGATGCAGACCGAAGTGGCGCGAGGGCAGGAGAAGCCGGCGCTACCTGCGCCGGCGGCCTCCGGGCCAGCCCCCGCGGCGCCCGTCGGGCCCGGACAGTCGTCGCAGCAAGCGGCACTCTCCGGCGCGTCCGGGACAAAGGCGCTGGTGGACCGGGCCAGGCTATTCATCGTTCAGGCGAAATATCACGATGCCGTCGTGCTGCTGGATCAGGCGCTGGCGACCGATCCTCACGACGAGATTTCGCTGCGGCTGCGCCTGCTGGCGCACGGCAAGCTGAATCAGGTCGCCGAGACCCGCACCGACCTCGATGAATTGATCAAGCTCAGGCCGGCCGACGTGCAATTGCTGGCGGCCCATGCGCTGACGATCGCGGCCCTGAAACAGACCGATCAGGGCATGGCCGAGGTCGAGCGCGCGCTCGCCCTCGATCCGAACAGCGCGCCTGCCTTTTTCAGCCGCGGCCTGATCAAGCGGCTGCTCGGAAAGCCCGCCGAAGCCATTGCCGACTTCGATCGGTCGATTGCGATCGTTCCGGCGCAAAGCAATGTGTTCGCCGAGCGCGGCGCGACCTACATCGCGATGAACCGGATCGACAAGGCGTTGCCCGACCTCGACCAGGCGCTGGCGCTCGATCGAAACAACGACAACGCGCGGGCGACCCGAGGCCTGGCCCTGCTGCTGAAGGGAAACTCGGCCGAGGGATTGCCGGATCTCAACAATGTGCTCGAGCGGAATCCCACCAACCAGGTGGCTCTGCTCGGGCGCGGGATTGCGATGATCACATCGGGCCAGTTCGATCGCGCGATCGTCGCGCTCAATCAGGTCGTCGGCAAAGGAGCGAATGACACGCCCGCGCGCCTGATTCGCGCCCGCGCCTTCCTTGCGAAGGGAGATGCGGCCGGCGCCATGCCTGATCTCAATACGGTCCTCGCCGCCCGGCCCGCGGACGTCCAGGCTTTGACCATGCGCGGCACCGCGTGGTCGGCCATGAAGGAATATCCCAAGGCGCTCGAGGATCTCAATCAGGCGATCGAGAAACAGGAGACCGTCGAGGAATACGTTGCGCGGGCCGGAGTCTATGAAGCCCAGAACAAGATCGGCAAGGCCTCGGCCGATTTCAAGCGGGCGACCGAACTCACGCCGAAGAACGTGTTCGACGTGCTGGCGCAAACCAATGCCAAACAAAAGGTTCAGCAGCTCTCCAAGCGGCTGCCTTGCGGCAGCAAGAGTGACGCTACCTGCCTGTGATCGCGTTTTGCGGACGGCCTAGGCTTGGATGGCCTTGAATTGAATCGGCAATGTGCGAGTTCGGATCACCTCGCCCCGCTTGCGGGGAGAGGTCGGATTGCGAAGCAATCCGGGTGAGGGGGACGCTCCGCGAGTCCCGATGTCGAGAGAGCCCCTCACCCCAGCCCTCTGAGCCTCCTCCGAATTAGTGGACACCTGTAGTAGGCTCGTGGAGCCAAGAGGTGTCGAATGCAACAAAAACGGCGTTCCTTTACGGACGACTATAAGCGAGAGGCGGTTGATCTGGTGGCTTCGAGCGGCCGGTCGATCGGTGCGGTGGCCAAGGAGCTTGGCCTGCGTGATTCGGTATTGCGCCGCTGGGTCGAGCGACGTGGGGCTGGGCGCGAGCCGACGGCAGCGCCGCGGCTCCCCATGCAGCAGGCGGTGCTGCCGTCGGCGGACCAGGCGGCAGAGATCTCCCGTTTGCGGCAGGAGAATGAGCGACTGCGAATGGAACGCGACATTTTAAAAAAGTCGATCGCGATCTTTGCTGGAGTTCGGACATGAGGTTCCGCTTTATCGAAGATCACCGCCCCGACTACCCGGTGAGGATCATGTGCGGCGCGCTCGATGTCTCGCCGGCCGGTTATTATGCGTGGCGCTCGCGTCCGGAGAGCCGGCGGTCCGCCGCCAATCGCGACCTGCTGGATCATATCACGCAGGTTCATCGCGATACCGGCGGACGCTATGGCAGCCCGCGTATCCATATCGAGCTGCAGGCCCAGGGCCGCGGAGCGAGCCGAGGCCGTATCGAGCGGTTGATGCGCCGGCACGGCATCCGCGCCATCATGGCAAGGCCGCGGCGGGCGCGGACCACCGACAGCCGTCACGACAACCCGATCGCTCCGAACTTGCTCAACCGGAACTTCAGCGCGGCGGCCCCAAACCGGATATGGCTGACCGACATCACCTATGTGGAAACCGATCAGGGATGGCTCTATCTGGCCGCCGTCATGGATTTGTACAGCCGCAGGATCGTCGGCTGGGCGATGGATGATCATTTGCGGACCGAATTGCCATTGGCAGCCCTGAACATGGCGATATCAACCCGACAGCCCGGCGCCAACCTGATCCACCACTCCGACCGAGGCGTCCAGTACGCATCGAGCGACTACCGTGCCGCGCTGCAGTCCGCCGGCATCCAGGCCTCGATGAGCAGAAGGGCCGACTGCTATGACAATGCACCGATGGAAAGCTTCTTCCATACGCTCAAAACCGAGCAGGTACACCACCGCCAATATGCAACCCGAGACCAGGCCAAATCCGATATCTTTGCCTACATCGAAGGCTTCTACAATCGAACACGACGTCATTCCTCGATCGGCTACAACACTCCGATCCAGATGGAGCTAAAAGTAACTTAACCCTGTCTACTTTTTTGGAGGAAGATCACTCTTCCCGCGGAAGAGCGGGGAGAGGGAGCGTTAGCGCTGCGCAATGCCCCAGCCGCATGCATTCACGCCGTCTTCGCCGCCTTCAATCCGAGCCGCTGTTCGACCGCTTCGCGCATCATGAACTTCTGGATCTTGCCGGTGACGGTCATCGGAAACTCGTCGACGAATTCGACGTAGCGCGGGATCTTGTTGTGGGCGATCTGGCCCTGGCAGAAGGCGCGGATTTCCTCGGCCGTCAGCGTCTCGCCGGATCGCGTCCTCACCCAGGCGCAGAGCTCCTCGCCATAGCGGTCGTCGGCGACGCCGAAAATCTGCACGTCCTGGATCTTCGGATGGCGATAGAGGAATTCCTCGATCTCGCGCGGGTAGAGGTTCTCGCCGCCGCGGATCACCATGTCCTTGATGCGACCGACGATGTTGCAATATCCCTCCTGGTCGATCACGGCGATGTCGCCGGTATGCATCCAGCCGCTGGCGTCGAGCACGTCGGCGGTTTTTTCGCGCTCATCCCAATAGCCCAGCATGATGCTGTAGCCGCGGGTGCAGAGTTCGCCGCGCTCGCCGCGCGGCACGATCTTGCCTTCGAGGTTGACGACCTTGACCTCGACATGCGGATGAATCCGGCCGACGGTGGACACCCTGCGTTCGAGGGGATCGTCGACCGCGCTCTGGAAAGAGACCGGGCTCGTCTCCGTCATGCCATAGGCGATCGTCACCTCGCGCATGTTCATCTCGCTGTTGACGCGCTTCATCACCTCGATCGGGCAGGGCGCGCCCGCCATGATGCCGGTGCGCAGCGACGACAGGTCGAACTTTGCGAAATCCGGATGATCGAGCTCGGCGATGAACATGGTCGGCACGCCGTAGAGCGTGGTGCATCGCTCCTGCTCGATGGTCTTCAGCGTCGCCAGCGGGTCAAAACCTTCGCCCGGATAGACCATGGCGCAGCCGAGCGTGACGGCGGCGAGGTTGCCCATCACCATGCCGAAGCAGTGATAGAGCGGCACCGGGATGCAGATGCGGTCCTGCTCGGTCAGCCGCATGGCGCGGCCAGTGAAATAGCCGTTGTTGAGGATGTTGTGATGGGTCAGCGTCACTCCCTTGGGAGATCCCGTGGTGCCGCTGGTGAACTGGATGTTGACCGCATCGTCGAACTGAAGAGTTTTTGCCAACGTCGCCAGCGCATCGCGATGGCGCGCGCCGCCCATGCCGGCGACTTCATCGAACGCAATCGTGCCTGATGCCCGCGGGCCGCCGACCTGGATCACCGCGCGCAATTGCGGCAACCGTGCCGCATGCAGGTCGCCCGGCGCCGCCTTCGCGAGTTCGGGCAGCAGCGTGTTCAGCATCTCCATGTAGTTGGAGGTCTTGAACGCGGTCGCCGTGACGATCGCCGCGCATCCGACCTTGGCGAGCGCGAATTCGAGTTCGCTCAGGCGGTAGGCGGGATTGATGGTGACGAGGATGAGCCCGGCCTTGGCGGCGGCAAACTGCGTCAGCGTCCATTCCGGCCGGTTCAGCGACCAGACCCCGATCCGCGCGCCGCGTTCGAGGCCGAGCGCCAGAAAGCCCGCGGCCAGCGCCTCGACCCGCCCGGCCAATTCCGTCCAGGTCCAGCGGACGCCATGGCTCGGCGAAACCAGCGCCTCGCGATCGCCCCAGCGCTGGACCGCCTTGTCGAGACTGTGGCCGATGGTCTCGCCAAGCAGCGGCGCATCGGAAATGCCGCAAACATAGCTATCTGCAATTTCGGTCAAGGCGGCTCTCCATGTGCCAAGGCGCGTATCCCAAGGGCGCATCATGAGCAAGGTTGCGGTTCGGGGCAACTGCCGGCGCGACCGTCGCGGCCGCGCCGGGAAAGCACGAATGCGTCACGCCGCCTTCTGGCCGCTGCCGGCGTCGAGCCCGGCATAGACGCCGCGCTCGAAGCCCGCAAAGGCCTCCAGGCATTTGCCATCGGCGAACGGCAGCACCTGCATCAGGATGACGCCGGCGACGTCGCGCGCCGGATCGATCCAGAAATAGGTGTTGGCAAGGCCTGCCCAGGCGAGGCTGCCCGGGCTGCGCCCCTCCGGCGTCTTGGCGGTCGTGATCAGGAAGGACAGTCCCCATTTTTTGGCCATGTCCGGATAGAGATCGACATCGTTGGTGGCGAAGGCGACATACGAGGTCATCTTGGTCATGACCAGATCGCCGATGTGGTTCTGGCCCATCATCGCGACGGTCTCGGGTTTGAGCAACTGGTTACCGTTGCCCTTGCCCTTGTTCAGGATCATCTGGGTGAACTTGATGTAGTCGCCCGCGGTGCCGTAGAGCCCGCCGCCACCCATGTGGAATTCCGGATCCTGCTCGAGTTCGAACGGGATCGGCGCCAGCGATCCGTCCGGCCCGCGCGCATGCATGGCAACGAGGCGCTTGCGCTGGGCTTCGCCGAGCTTGAAGCCGGTGTCGCTCATCCCGAGCGGTGTGAACAGGTGATCGCGCAAGTACGCGTCGAGCCGCTTGCCGCTGACCGCCTCGACCGCCTTGCCGACGAAATCGATGTTGGTGCCGTATTCCCAGCGCGTGCCGGGGTCGGTCATGATCGGGGTTTTCAGCGCCGCGTTCTTGCAGGTGGTGATCCCCGGCGTTCCGGTCTTCTCCAGATATTTCACCATGTCGCCGTTCCACATGTCGTAGCAGAAGCCGGCGGTGTGGGTCATCAGATGGCGCAGCGTGATGTCCTTCTTCGCCGGCCGCAGTTTCGGCTCGCCGGAGGCATCGAAACCTTCGAGCACCTGCGGCGAAGCCAGATCGGGCAGCACCTTGCCGATCGGGGCGTCGAGCGAGAGCTTGCCTTGCTCGACCAGTTGCATGGCGGCCGCAGTGGTGATCGCCTTGGTCATCGAGGCGATCCAGAACACGCTGTCCAGTGCCACGGCGTCGTTTATCGACAGGTCGCGCTTGCCGAACGCGCCCTGGTAGATCACTTCCTTGCTGCTGGCGGCGATGGCGACCACGCCGGGAATCTCCTTGGCGTCGCTCTTCTGCCGCAGTACCTGATCGATCTGAGCCTTGCTTTGCATGGGGTCTCCTCCCGGTCATTTTTTGAAGTGGCGCGATCTTCCTCCCGCCCGCCGCTTCCCGCAAGCGCGGGCGTCTCGCCCGGATGCAGCGGTCGCGATCTCGTGATCAAAGGTGGGCCGGTAGAGCGACCGAACTGCAACACTCGCCATAATTTGCGGTGGATTGATCTGCATTGTCGGTGACCTGTCGCCACATCGGCGATATCTTTGCAGCGTAAATGTGGAACTGTTTTGGCAATAAGATATTAACATTGCAGCACAAACGGTGCTTTCGGCGGAATGATTTCATGCAATTGATGGCAGCCTTTGTTGCCGCGGGGGGACAGTGATGATTTCGACCTGGAGCGAATGGAAGCGGTATCCCCGGGCCGGGCGCGGCGAAAATATCGAAGCCCCTATCTCGCCCGGAATTTTCGAAGTTCGCTATGTCGGAACGGGTGCGCTGCACTCGTTCGATGCGGTCGATAATGTCGCCCAGGCGCTGGCACTGTTGCCGAGAGGTTCCAAATCATGGTTCGCGCGCCGCGAACGCATCGATAATCCCGATCTGGAATATCGTACCTGCGCAACATCGACCAAGGCCGACGCCAAGGCCGCAGCGGAGCGCATGATCGGCCGCCGCGAAACCTATATGAGCGGCGCGGCCTGATGAAAGCCGTCATTCCGGGATGGTCCGAAGGACCAGACCCGGAATCTCGAGATTCCGGGTTCGGTGCCATCGAGCCGCGCTTTGCGCGGACCCGTTGGCATCACCCCGGAATGACGATGCCGCTCCCAGCCCTCAAAATAGCTTGAAGCAGCCGTGCCTTTGCGGCCGGTGCATTGCGGTCGGTTTCGGCCTATAGTTGGATTCAAAGCCCACAAAATCCAGGGAGTACCGCCATGACCCCAACCGCCGCCGCACGCGCATCGAAACCCTCAGTTCCCTCGCTGCACGACCGCCTGAAAGATCCTTCGCTGCTGCGCGACCGCTGCTACATCGACGGCGCCTGGGTCGGCACGCCGTCCCGCCCGGTCACCAATCCGGTCAACGGCGTCGAACTGGCGAAGGTGCCGGTCATGAGCACGGCCGAGGCGACCCAGGCCGTCGAGGCCGCCGAGCGCACGTTTCCGGCCTGGGCCAAACTCACCGCCAAGCAGCGCTCCAACATCCTGCGCAAATGGTTCGACCTGATTATCGCCAACCGCGAGGATCTGGCGCTGATCCTCACCTCCGAGCAAGGCAAGCCGCTTAGCGAAGCGCTCGGCGAGGTCGATATCGGCGGCGCCTATGTCGAGTTCTTCGCCGAGGAGGCCCGCCGCGTCTATGGCGAAACCATTCCGACCCAGCGGGCGGATGCGCGGCTGCTCGCCATCCGCCAGCCGATCGGCGTCTGCGGCGCCATCACGCCGTGGAATTTTCCCTGCTCCATGATCACCCGGAAAGTCTCGCCGGCGCTGGCCGCCGGCTGCACCGTGGTGCTGAAGCCCGCCAATGAAACGCCGCTGACGGCCCTGGCGCTGGTGGCGCTGGCCGAGAAGGCCGGCGTGCCCAAGGGCGTGTTCAACATCCTCACCGGCAATTCCTCGGCAATCGGCAAGGTGTTGTGCGAGCATCCCGCCGTGCGCTTCGTCGGCTTCACCGGATCGACCGAAGTCGGAAAGATTCTCTATCAGCAGGCCGCGGTCGGGGTGAAGAAGCTCGGGCTCGAGCTCGGCGGCAACGCGCCGTTCGTGGTGTTCGACGACGCCGACATCGATGCCGCGGTCGAAGGCGCCATGGTCTCGAAGTATCGCAACATGGGCCAGACCTGCGTCTGCGCCAACCGTATCTATGCCCAGGACAAGATCTACGACCAGTTCGTCGAGAAGCTTTCGAAGAAGGTCGCGGCGATGAAGATCGGCGACGGCACCGAGCAGGGCGTCACCCAGGGACCGCTGATCAACATGGAGGCGATCGACAAGGTCGAGAAGCACATCGCAGACGCGGTCAAGGGCGGCGCCAAAATCGTCACCGGCGGCAAGCGCCATGCGCTCGGCGGCACCTTCTTCGAGCCGACGGTGCTTTCCAACGTCAAGCCGGATGCGCTGGTCGCGCACGAGGAAACCTTCGGGCCGCTGGCGCCGGTGTTCCGTTTCAAGGACGAGGCCGACGTGATCGCGATGTGCAACAATTCGCCGTTTGGGCTGGCCTCCTATTTCTATTCGCGCGACCTCGGCCGGGTCTGGCGCGTGGCCGAGGCGCTCGAGTCCGGCATGGTCGGCGTCAACACCGGCCTGATCACCACCGAAGTGGCGCCGTTCGGCGGCGTCAAGGAAAGCGGCTTGGGGCGCGAAGGCTCGCACCACGGCATGGAAGAATATGTCGAGATCAAATACGTGATGATGGCGGGGATTTAGAGCCCGTCCATGAACTGGCGCAGCCGCGGCGCCCATTTGTCGGCGTCGCGGCCGGTCGCCGAATGACCGTAGTCGCTGTCGAGCAGAAAGTAGTCGGCGTCGACGCCGGCAGCCTTCAACGCCGGCATCACGCGGGGCGCGAGATCGGGCGGAAACAGCCGGTCGGTCCGCGACAGCACATACAGCACCTTGGCCGCGATGCTGGAAAATCTCGCCGTCACGTCGAAGCTGCGCAGCGCCTTCGCCAGGATGGGCAGCGAGTTGGCGTCAAAGCCCTTTGCCCACCGCGTGGCCTCGTCGCGAATCGCCGCCGCGATCTGTTCGGGGTCGGACATCGTGTCCTTCAATCGAGTTTCGATGCCATAAGTCTTCAACGTCGTGATGCGGATCTGGATCATGGATTCCAGCACGCCGCCGCGGTCGTAATAGTCGCCGCCGTTCCAGTTCGGATCCTTCGACAGGGTCGACAGCAGCCGCTCCACATTGCCGTCGGCGCGCCCGGGCGGCAGCGCCGGCGCCGTGACGATGGCGGCGATCCCCTTCATCGCGCCGGGGTAGTCGACGGCCCATTGAAAGGCCTGGAAGCCACCATAGGACGGGCCGACGATCGCCACCAGTTTTTCGACGCCAAGCGAAGCGAGCAGCGCGCGCTGGGTGGCGACGATATCGCTCACCGTGATATCGGGAAAGCGCGGCCCGTAAGGTTTGCCGGTCGTGGGGTCGATGCTTGCCGCATTGGTCGACCCGTAGGACGACCCCAGCATATTCGGGCAGACGACGAAGTAGCGGTCGGTATCGACCGCCTTGCCGGGACCGACGATCCCGTTCCAGCTTCCTTCCCCGGTTGATCCGCCGGGATCGATCATCTGCGGGCCGCTGGTGTTGCCATGGGTGACCAGCACCACATTGTCGCGGCCGGGCGCAAGTGTCCCCAGCGTCCGATAGGCGATGGTCACCTCCGGCATCACGGTCCCGCTCTGCAGGCGGAAATTTTTGGTGACGAAGGCCTTCGTGTCAGTACCGGCAAGGGGCGCATTCATGTTTCGAACCTTTCAGAAGGAATGGTGAAACTATCGCCGCAATACCGCGATCATGCGGTTGGCGAAGGTCAGCCGCTCGGCCATCACCGAGACGAAATAGGTCAGGAGTTTTTGGCCGAGGATTGGATTCTCCAGCTTGAGCGCCTCGAATTGATGCGTGCTCAGGACATAAAGAATACTGGCGACCTCGGCCTGGATGGTGGCGCTGCGGGGGGCGTGCGAGACGAGACCCATCTCGCCGATCGTGGTGTAGCGGCCGAGGCTCCGCACCCGTGAGGTGCGGCCTTCGCCCGCGGGGATCATGATGCCGACGCGGCCGTCGAGAATAAAGTGCATGGAATTCGGCGGCGTCGCCGGCGTTGACGATGATGTCGCCGGCGTCCACCTCGAGGCGCTCGCAGCGTCCCATCAGCTCCAGGGCGTCGGGTTCGGTCCCGAGAATCTGCGTGAACCAGTCGCGCAAGGAGGCCTCTTCGGCCTCGCGGCCCCGATGCAGCGAAATGATCTCGTTTTCGCACCATTCCAGCGCATGATCGAGTTCCGGAACGATCGAGACTTCCTGCGAGACGAACCCGCTCGAGCGCAGTGCCTTCTCGGCCGCGGCGGGAAGATGCACCAGCACCAGCCCGATGCCGCGGTCATGGGCGGTGCGCTTGATCTGGTCGAAGCTGTAGGCCGCCGACGAATCGATGCCGGTGACCAGCTTGAAGTCGAACACCAGAAAGCGGCATTCGGGATGCCGCCCCAGCAATGCCTTGACGTGCTGGTACAGCCGGTTGGCCGAACCGAAGAACAGATAGCTCTGCAGGTTCAGTCCCTGGATCTTGCCGCCATGCGCTGACAGCACCGCCTGGTCGTCGCGCGAGCGGTCGAGCGAACTGCGATATTCCGAGCCGTCGAAGCTGAATTTGATGGAGTTGACCCGCGAGGCGCTGAGCGCAAACGTCGCACAGCCGATCACGGTGCCGATCAGGATGCCGGCGATGAAGCCCCATTGCACGATGATGACGATGATCGCCAGCAGCGACAGATATTCGATCAATGAAAGCCGCCGCCGCGACTGCACGATCCATTTGTGCAGCCCATCCGCGCCGAGATAGATCAGGAGGCCGCCGAGCACGAATTTCGGCATGTAGCCGAGCAGCGTCGGCGCAAAAGCCAGCATCAGCGCCGAGATCGCGGCGACCGTCAGGCCGGAGAGCCGGCCGCTGCCGCCGCCGTTGAAGTTGAGCACGGAACGGCTGACGGAGATGCAGCCGGTATAGCCGCCGAGCGCCCCCGACAGCAGGTTGGCGAGCCCGGTGGCGCTGAGCTCGCGCTCGAGATTGGCTTCGCGTTGCGTGGCGACCTCGATGCCGGTGGTGTTGAACAGGGTGCAGGACGCGGTGACGAAGACGACGGCGATCAGATTGCCTGACAGTTCCGGCAACTGGGACCAGGGGTAGCGGCTGAGCTCGGCCGCGTTCCATGGCAGCATGAAGTTGACACTGGACGGCGGCTGGAAGGTCCATCCCGCGGCCTGCGCGTCGGCCGACGAGATGCCGATCAGCCAGAATGCGAGATGAGCGGCGATGACCCCGACGACGAGGATGGCCGGCAGCCCGAAGGAACTGCGCGAGCGGTGCCAGGTCAGGTACAGCACGATGGCCATAAGGCAGGCCGCCGCCAGTTCGGACAGGGTCAGCTGGTTGGCGAATTGGCCGAGGGTTGCGAATTGGAGACGGTGACCGGTGATGACCCGGACCGCGCCCAGCAGGATCAGGCAGCCGGTGGCGCCGAGAAATCCGCCGACCACGGGATAAGGCACATAGCGGATGGCGCGGCCCATCCGCGTCAATCCGAAGCCGCAGAGCACGAGGCCGGTCGCGATGCTGGCCAGGGCAAGGGTGATGATGACCGGCGCCAGCAAGGGCGCGCTGGCGTCTGCCAGCGTCATCCGCTCGACCATCGACGACGCCAATATTCCCGTCATCGCCGCGGTAGAGCTTTCGGGCCCGCCGACCGCGAACGGCAGAGAGCTTCCGAGCGCGATGACGGCGGCGAGAATGGCCGATGAAATGAAGGTGGCGGCGACGCCGTAGGACAGATACGGCGCCAGCGGCCCGCCGAAGATCAAGAGCGAATAGGAAAGGCCGAACGTCACCGTCAGGACGCTGGCGGCGCTGCCGCCGAGAACGTCGTTGATCGCCCGGCGCAGTTTTGGGCTGAAACTGACGGATTGACTGATGACGCTCAAGCTTGTCCCCATCACCACTGTCCGTGGTAGACGACAGCGGCGCAAGGGGACAACAGCTTTTTTGCCGGGAACGCGGCGGAATTCACGCACGGTCTCGCGGCATCGATCCGGGAATGAAATCCTGGATTGATCAGTCCGCACTACTCCCGCCAAACGCGCCGTGGCGTCCCACGCCTGACGCAAAGCGCGTCGCGCCCGACAGTGTCTCGCCTGACGCAATGACCTCGAGGCCGCCGCGCATTTCGTTGGCGATCGCCTCTTCCTCTGACAAGTCCCATTGCCGTAGCGCCGACAGCCGGTCGGCACGCAGGCAGGTTTGCGGGAAGCGCGCGATATCTTTTGCCAGCGCGATCGCATGCGCGCGGGCCTCGCCCTTCGCCACCAGCCGGTTGGCAAGGCCCATGCGCTGCGCCTCGGGGCCGCCGACCGGACGCCCGGTGAGGATGAGGTCGATGGCCTGCGAATGCCCGATCAATCGCGGCAGCCGGATGGTGCCGAGATCGATCAGCGGCACGCCGAAGCGGCGGCAGAACACGCCGAAGGTCGCGTCCTCGGCGACCACGCGCATGTCGGCCCATAGCGCCAGCTCCATGCCGCCGGCGACCGCAAAGCCTTCCACCGCCGCGATCACGGGTTTTGACAGCCGCAGCCGGCTCGGCCCCATCGGTGCGATCGAAGAGTGGCCGCCGATCTCGCGCTTCTTGTTGGGATCGCCCGCCGCCACCGCCTTGAGGTCGGCGCCGGCGCAGAAGAAACCGCCGGTGCCGGTGAACACCGCGACGGAGGCGTCCTTGTCGGCGTCGAACGCGAGGAATGCGTCGTAAAGCCTGCGCGCGGTGGCGCCGTCGACGGCCTTACGGCAATGTGGACGGTTGATGGAGACGATGGTGACGGGCCCATCGCGTTCGACCAGCACGGCATCGGGTTCGGACATGGTGGCGCTCTCCCTGTTCTTCCTTGTTCGTCATTCCGGGGCGATGCGGAGCATCGAACCCGGAATCTCGAGATTCCGGGTCTGGTCCTTCGGACCATCCCGGAATGACGACGTCAAATGGCAAGCTCGCTCCCCGTAACCCGCCGATAGGCTTCGAGATAACGCTTGCTGGTGGCGTCGACGACCTCGGCCGGCAATGGCGGCGCCGGCGCATCGCCGTTCCAGCGGCCGGCACGGCGCTCGGCGTCGAGATAATCGCGCAGCGGCTGCTTGTCGAAGCTCGGCTGCGGCCGGCCGGGCTGATAATCATCCGCGGCCCAGAACCGGGAGCTGTCGGGTGTCATCACCTCGTCGATCAGGATGATGTGGCCATCCTTGTCGCGGCCGAACTCGAATTTGGTGTCGGCGATGATGATGCCCTGGTTGCGGCTGATCTGCTCGCCGAGCGTATAGACCGCGCGCGTCATGCTCTCCAGCGTCCAGGTCACCTCACTGCCGAGGATTTCGCGCATCCGCGCGATCGTGATGTTCTCGTCATGGCCGCTTTCGGCCTTGGTCGCCGGGCTGAAGATCGCGGGCTCGAACTTTGCGCTTTCGAGAAGATCCGGCGGAAGCTTTTCGCCGGCGAGCGTGCCGTGCGCCGCATATTCCTTCCACGCCGAGCCCGAGAGATAGCCGCGGATCACGCATTCGATCGGAAAGACCATCGTGCGCCTGCACAACATCGCGCGCCCGGCGAGGGCTGTGCGATGTCCTTTTAGCGCCGGCACTTCGCCGATGATCTCCCCGGCGTCGGCGCTGATCATGTGATGATGCGCCACGCCCTCGAGTTGACGAAACCACCAGGCGCTGATCTGGGTCAGCACCGCGCCTTTCATCGGAATGGTCTCGGCCATCACCACGTCGAAGGCCGAGATGCGGTCGGTGGTCACGAGCAGCAGGCGGTCGTCGCCGACTGCGTAGATGTCCCGGACCTTGCCGCGCCCGATCCGGGGCAGGGGCAGGTCGCTGGCGAGCAGGGTGTTCATCGGTCAAAACTTTCGAAAGCGGGTTGAGCCCGCGCGGGCGCGTGGGAGGCAGGAAAAAGGAGGCGCGAAAAATTCACTCCGGCAGCGGAATGAATTCGTGCTCGTTGGGAACGGGCGCGAAGCGGCCGCTCTTCCAGTCCGCTTTCGCCTGTTCGATCCGCTCTTTACTGGAAGAGACGAAATTCCACCAGATGTGACGCGGGCCTTCCAGCGCGTCGCCGCCGAGGAACATCATGCGCACCGGCCTTGTCGTCTTCACCGTGATGCGGTCGCCGGGCCGGAAGATCAGCAGCCGCGGTCCCTCGTAGCGGTCGCCGGCGATTTCGACCTCACCGTCCACCAGATAGATGGCGCGCTCCTCGTGATCGGGGTCGAGCGGGACGCCGACGCCCTGTTCAGCGGCCACCTCCGTATAGAACCACGGCGACACCGTTGTCACCGGCGAGGATATGCCGAAGGCGTGGCCGGCGATCACGCGCGCGGTGAAACCGCGCTCGACGACCATCGGCAGGTCGGCTGCCGCATAATGCTGGAACGACGGCGCGATTTCCTCCGAACCCTTCGGCAGCGCGATCCAGCTCTGCAGGCCCAGCATATTCTGGCCATTCCGGCGCTGCAGGTCCGGCGTGCGCTCGGAATGGGCGATGCCGCGGCCCGCGGTCATCAGGTTCATCGCGCCCGGCTGGATCTCCTGGATATTGCCCTCGCTGTCGCGATGCATGATCGAGCCGTCGAACAGATAGGTGACGGTGGCAAGCCCGATATGCGGATGCGGGCGCACGTCCATGCCCTTGCCCGACATGAACTGCACCGGGCCGAAATGATCGAAAAAGATGAAAGGGCCGACCATCTGCCGCTTGCCGTGCGGCAGCGCCCGGCGCACCTCGAATCCATCGCCGAGGTCGCGGGTGCGCGGCACGATGACGAGTTCCAGCGCGTCGCAGGATTTGGGATCGCCGAGAATGGGATCGTTGGAAGGAAGCCAGCTCATGGGGGCTCCGTGGTGTTTTGCGGACGGTGATTAGCATATTGGCAGGAGTTCGTCCGGGACAAGCCAGCGAGGGTTAGGCTCTCCTTGTCATTGCCGGGCTTGACCCGGCAATCCGTCTTCGAGAACAGGCTTCTTGCGAAGATGGATGGATGCCCGGGTCAAGCGCGGGCATGACGAATGTACCTAACGGACACGACTCCGCGACCTCACCGCACGCGTTTTTGCGCGAGGTATTGCTTTATTCCCGCCCTCCAAACGAAGAGCGCGGGGAGTGCCGGGTGCCCGATAGCCGCGTGTGCAATGGTAGCAAGAAGCGCACGCGCGTTAGCAGGTTGAATTGGGAATACGCTCGGCTGACCAACCCTTAGAAGGACCTGGAGCAAGGCCGGGACCACAACCCGTCCCGCGCTCCAGTGGTCAATTTTGCACACTTGCGGTTGTGCTGACAAAATGTCACAGCTCATGGAGGCACGAATCGTCTAAGCCCGTAAAATCCACGGATACAAGTCGGGGGCCGATCGGTTCATGCTGCTTCCCGGCAAATTCACGACTCAAGCAGTCGAGCCACCCCGTGAACGACGCCCCGGCAGAAGTCCAAAAGCTGCTTCGCCAGCAGGCCGCGATCGCCAGGTTCGGCAGCTTTGCGCTGCGCGAGCGGGATCTGATGAAAATCCTGACCGAAGCGGTGCGAGTCTGCGCCGACGGCCTCAGTGTCCCCTTCAGCAAGGTTTGCCGCTATCGCCCCGATGAAAACGATCTGCTCATCGTCGCGGGTTACGGCTGGGAGGAGGGCGTGATCGGCAACGTGGTGTCGCGCGCCGATATGAGCTCGCCGCAGGGACGCGCCTTCATCACCGGACAACCCTCGATCATCGACGATCTCCAAAGCGCCGCCGGTTTCGATCCGCCGCCGCTTTATGCGGCGCACGGCATCGTCTCCATCATCGACGTCATCATCAAGGGCGGCGACAGCCAGCCTTACGGAATCCTCGAGATCGACAACGACCAGCAGCACGATTACGACCAGTACGACATCAATTTTCTCACCGGGTTCGCCAACGTTCTGGCCGAAGCGGTGTCGACCGCCTCCCGGGGCGAAGCCCTGCAGATCACCGTCGATTCGATGAAAGCGCTGGTCGAGGAAAAGGACCGCCTGCTGGACGAGAAGCACGTCGCGGACCTGCAGCTTCGCCAGGCCCAGAAGATGGAAGCGGTCGGTCAACTGACCGGCGGCGTCGCGCACGATTTGAACAACATTCTCACCGTCATTACCGGAACGATCGAAATCCTCGCCGAAGCCGTCGCCGACCGGCCGGAGCTTGCAGCCGTCGCAAAAATGATCGACGAGGCCGCGGCACGCGGCGGCGACCTGATCCAGCGCCTGCTCGCCTTCGCCCGCAAGCAGCCGTTGCGCCCGCGCGAAGTCGATGTCAATGCACTGGTGATCGAAGCAGCCAAGCTGCTGCGGCCGACGCTCGGCGAGCAGATCGAGGTGAGTATGAAGCTCGCCGGCGATACTTCGCGCGCACTGATCGATCCCAGTCAGCTCAACAACGCGATCCTCAACCTCGCGCTCAACGCCCGCGATGCGATGACGGACGGCGGCAAGCTCATCATCGAGACCCGCAATGTCGTGCTCGATAACGGCTACGCCAGCACCAACCGCGACGTCGTCGCCGGAAATTATGTGATGGTCGCGGTGACCGATTCCGGCCACGGCATTCCGGCCGGCATCCTGGAGCACGTCTTCGAGCCCTTCTTCACCACCAAGGACGTCGACAAGGGTTCCGGTCTCGGCCTCAGCATGGTCTACGGATTCGTCAAGCAGTCCAACGGGCACATCAAGATTTACAGCGAAGAGGGCCACGGCACGACCGTGAGAATCTATCTGCCCCAGGCGATCGGCGCCGCCAAGCCCGACGAACCGGCAAGCGATTCGGCGCTCGAAGGCGGCCACGAAACCATCCTGATTGTCGAGGATGACAATCTGGTACGAACGTTCGTTGTGTCCCAAATTCGGAGTTCTCGGCTACACCACGCTGGCGGCGATCGATGCGGCGGAAGCCTTGATCGTCATCGATGGTCCTCAGCCGATCGACCTGTTGTTCACCGACATGATCATGCCGGGTTCGATGAACGGCCGCCAACTCGCCGACGTCGCGTTGCAGCGCAGGGCCAAGCTGAAAACCCTGTTCACGTCGGGTTATTCGAATGAAGTCATCATCCACAACGGTCATCTCGATGCCGGTGTCCTGCTGCTCGCCAAGCCGTATCGCAAGTCGGATCTTGCACGGATGATCCGGGCCGCACTTGCCGCCTGACGCAAGCTGGCAGATAGTTTCCAAGATCAAGGAAACTGTCATGTTGCCTCCCCTCAAGCCCGGCGTCACGCTGGCGAAGCCGAATGGGCCCGTCGTCGAGACCGCGCGGCTGCGGTTGCGGCCCTGGCGCGGCACCGACATCGAACCAAACACGGCGATGCTGGCCGATCCGCTCTCCGGGCGTTTCATTACCGCCGATAACAAGCCCGTCACCGATGCCTTCGTCGGCTGGCGCAACGCCGCGATCATGTCCGGGCACTGGGTGTTGCATGGCGTCGGCATGTTCGCGGTCGAGGAAAAATCAACCGGCAGATTCGTCGGCCGGGTCGGACCATGGTTTCCGCCGGGCTGGCCGGGATTCGAGGTCGGCTGGGGCATCGCCAGCGAGTTTCGCGGCAAGGGCTATGCGCTGGAGGCGGCGCGGGCGGCGCTCGACTGGTCGTTTGCGACCTTCGAACTCGATGAAATCATCCACACCATCGACCGCGAGAACACGGCGTCACAGGCCGTGGCGCGGCGGCTTGGCGCGGAAAAGGGGCGCGAACACGACCTGTTCGGCCATGTCGCCGACATCTGGGTGACCTCGCGCGACAAATGGCAGGCGCGGCCGGCAAATTGAAACCGCTGATCGATTGCACTAGATTCAGCCGCAGCGTGGTCAGCCGGAAATTCGTGATCTCATGTTGTCGCAGATAAATCTCGCGCTCAGCTCCGCCACAACGACGCTGTTGCTCTTGCTCGCGGCGCTGCAGTTCCGCGATTTCAGGACCATCGCCGCCGGCCGGCTGGCGATCGCTTTTGCGCTGGGCTCGGCCGCGCATGCCATGACCGCGACATCGGGCTTTGCGCCGCCGGTGACGCCGTGGCAGGCGGCGTTGATCGCGGTTTCCACCGGCAACGTCGTGGTGTTCTGGCTGTTCGCCCGTGCGCTGTTCGACGACGGCTTCAGGCTGCGACGCTGGCATGCCGTGCCATGGGCGGCGGTGGTGGCGTTGAGCCTGGTCAATTGCCTGGTGCTAGTGCCCGCGCAAACCCCGGACCCGCGAGTCTTCGCCGTTGCCATAGCTGCGATCTCGCTCGCATTCGTGGCGCTGGCGGCCGGCCAAACCGTTGCGTCCTGGTCCACCGACCTGGTCGAGGAGCGTCGGCGGCTGCGGGTGTTCGTGGTGGTCGCCACCGCCGTCTATGCCGGCTTCAACGCGGTCCTGCAGATTTTCGTCGCCGCGAACGGCCCGTCGGGCATCGTACCCACGGCGAACGCGGCCATTCTGGCGGCGGTGGTGATCGCGATCGCAGTTTCGCTGACACGTGTGAAGGGCGAGACGATTTTTGGTATGGCCGAGAAGCCGGCTGTCGCGACCGTCGCCGCAAATGAACAGAGCGCTACCGAGCGGAAATTGGTCGATGCCCTGATGCGGTTGATGTCCGACGAGCGCATCTATCGCCACGAGGGCATCACCATCGGCACGCTGGCGACGAAACTTGCCGTGCCGGAATACCGATTGCGCCGGCTGATCAACCAGCAACTCGGCTACCGCAATTTCAACGTCTTCCTCAACGATCACCGGATCGAGGAGGTCAAGGCCGCGCTTGCCGATCCTTCGCAAGCCGAAGTGCCCGTGATCACGATTGCGATGGATGCGGGTTTTCAGTCGCTCGGGCCCTTCAATCGCGCCTTCAAGGCAACCACCGGCGTGACGCCGAGTGAATATCGCCGTCTCAACGAAGCCCGCGCCTGAACGATAACCTGCTGGAAAAACGGGATTATTTCAAAATCGGCGAGGCGCGTTGAGTTTTCCGCCAGCGCGATTTGCAAATCCGGCGAGCGCTCGCGCCGCCGACGAGGTGATGTCCGGCACGCCATGATGGCACGAGACTGCCGGAGAACGCCGTGACCCGAAGAAACAAAATCATTCTGCTGGTGACGACCGTATCGGGCGTCGCGCTGGCGCTGACGGCGGTGCGCGCCCACGACGCGCCGTGGATCGCGACCGGATTCGTCGCGCACACCCTGTGTTCGGCCGCCTTCGTCTCCGGCCTCGATCCGGATCAGGTCTATACGGAAACCCTGGAGGCGATGCCCGGCGTGGGGCTGATTTCCTGGGCGTTCGCCTACCGTGTCGATCGCGATCGCCGGGAGGTCACGACGACCTTGCTTGGTGGCGGCGAAAGCCGCGCGGTCTACCGGCAGGGTTTTGGCTGCTATGTCGCGCATGTCGGCGATGACGTCGCCGAGGCTTCGCTTCCGACGGAAGCAGCCGAGATTACCCGCGCATCGCAGCCGGAAATCGCCGGGCCATCGCTGGTCGCGCCGGCCACGCCGCAGCTCGGCGCGGCGCTGGATCGCGCCTTCGCGGAGCCCGACAGCCCGCCGTTCCGCCGCACCAAGGCGATCGTCGTGCTCAAGGACGGCCATGTCGTCGCCGAGCGCTATGCGCCGGGATATGGCATCGACACGCCGATCCTCGGATTTTCGGCGACCAAATCGGTGATCTCGGCCTTGATCGGCATTCTGGTTCGGCAGGGCAAACTTGTGGTCGATCAACCGGCGCCGGTGGCGGCCTGGCAAAATCCGAACGATCCGCGGCACGCGATCAGCGTCGACCAATTGTTGCGCCACACCGCGGGGCTCGCGATGGGCAGCTCGCTGCAGGCGTCGCTCGGCAGCGTGCTCGAACCGGTCAATCGGATGAAATATGTCGAACGCGACATGGCCGTCTTCGCCGAGCGTTCCACGCTCGAGACGCGGCCGGGCAGCGCCTGGAATTACCACGACGGCGACTACCTCATCCTGTCGCGCCTGATCCGCGACGCGGTCGGGGGTCATGCCGCCGACGTGCTGCGCTTCGCGCGGCAGGAATTGTTCGATCCCCTGGGCATGCACAGCGTCACGCTGGAGTTCGATGCGACCGGGACGCCGGAGGGGTCGGGCCAGATGCTGGCCTCGGCACGCGATTGGACGCGATTCGGCCAGCTCTATCTCGACGACGGTGTCGCCGGCGGAAAACGAATCCTGCCCGAGGGATGGGTGAAATATTCGGTATCGCCGACGCCGAACGGCTGGGTCGGTTATGGCGCGGGGTTTTGGACCAATCTCGGCGACAGTTTTGGCGCAAGCTACCGGATCGAGCACGGCTGGCCGCGCGATGCGTTCATGGCCAAGGGAACGATCGGCAAATACGTCATCGTGATTCCGTCCGAGCGTCTGGTGATCGTGCGGATGGGCACCTCGCCCAACTGGCCGCCCGAAGCCGACGGCGCGTCTGATCTGGTCCGCGATGTCGTCGCCACGACCAGCGGCAAGGGGCGTGTGGCGGCTGGCAATTAGAGGGAGGCGCGATTCACCTCTCCCCGACAGGGAGAGGTGGGCACCGTGTTTGCGTCGATTACTGCCGTCCCAACTGCGTCGCTTGCGCGACGCGGTCGAATTGTTCCAGCGACAGGATCGCGTCGGCGAGCTGATCGGCGCGGCCGTTCAGCACGGGGCGGGCCAGCGTCAGGAATTTCTGCGCCATGGCCTGCGCGTCGGGAAACGAGTTGGGTTCGCCGGAGGGATCGGGATAGAGCCGCTCGTGGGTACCGTCGTCGGTGGTGATGCTGACGCGGGCGCCGAAGGGATGAGTGCGGCCGACCTCGAGGCGGTCGTCCTGCACCACCTCGAACTTGTCGGCGAGCGCATCGACCGCGGCATCGCCGAGCCGGTCGTAATCGTCCCAGCCAAAACGGCCCTGGTCGAGCGCCACGGCGCCGGTGAAGAACATCGAGAACTGGCCGCCGACGATCGAGGTTGGATGCCGCTTGGTGGCGGCGTCTCCCGTCAGCGTGATGCCGTTGCGGTGCAGCCCGATTTCGACGCGCCTGATCTGGTCCGGCGTCAGATTGTGCTCCCGCCGCATCGCGATCAGCGCGTCGAGCGCGGCATGGGTGTAGCGGCAGCTCGGATAGGGCTTCACGCCGATCTTCATGGTCTCGTAGGTCTTACCCAGGCCCGCGACTGCCTTGTCGGGATGGGCGTTGTCGCTGTAGCCGACCAATAGCCCGTGCTTGCCCTCGATCGATCCGGTAGCACCGACGAAGTCGTTGCGCGCCAGGGTCGCCGCGATCACGCCGTTCATCGCCGCGGCGCCCACTTGATAGCGCTTGTTCCAGGCGCCGTTGACCAGAAACTGCAGCGAGCCCGCGGCCTGGCTGCCGGAGACGCCGAACGCGGCGACGATCTGCTCCTTCGACAGTCCGAACAGTTTCGATGCCGCCGCCGCCGCGCCATAGGTGCCGGCGGTGGCTGTGGGGTGAAAGCCGCGCGCATAATGCGAAGTGGGATCAAGCGCGTTGCCGAGCCGGCAGCATACTTCATAGCCGGCGACGATCGCGGTCAGCACGTCGCGGCCCGAGGCGCCCACCAGTTCGCCGACTGCGAATGCGGCCGGCACCACCGGCGCGCTCGCATGCAGCGAGGAATCCGCATGGGTATCGTCGAAATCGAGCGAATGGCCGAGCGCGCCGTTGAGCAGGGCCGCAACCGCCGGCGTCCAGGTCTTGGCATCGCCGAACACGGTGGATTCGCCCTTGCCGTCGAGCGCGAGAGCCTCCAGCATCTTCAAGAGCGCGGGCGTCGATTCCGCATCGCGCCGCGCGCGGATGGCGCTACCGAGGAAATCCAGCGTCAGCGCCTTGGCGCGCGCCTTGACCTCGTCGGGGATGTCCTCGAATTTCAAATCCGCGACATAGGCGGCGAGCGTTGCGGTCTCGTGGGCCATGGTGTTTCCTCGTTGTTGCCGCACAGGGTAAGCGGGCTGATTTCGCGTTTCAAGCACCCGCCACGAGACGGGCAGCAGCCATGCCCAATGTCGTCTATAAGGGTTTGTCTGCCGGATGCCCAAATCGAGCGAATGACCGCATTGCTGAAGCCTCTCACCACCCTGATCCGGTCCCGGAAGGCGCAGCTCGTCCTGGCATTCCGGGTCACCGTGGGCGCCGCCGGTGCCTACGCGATCGCGGCTGCGCTGCATCTGAGACTGCCGCTGTGGGCGGTGCTGACCTCGCTGATCGTGACCCAGATGAGCGTCGGCCGATCGCTGAAGGCGACCCGCGACTACATGTTCGGCACGGTGGGCGGCGCGATCTATGGCGGCGCCATCGCGGTCCTGATTCCCTATTCGGGGGAACTCGGGCTGCTCGGGTTGCTGGTTCTGGCGGTCGCGCCGCTGGCGTTCGTCGCCGCCATCAACCCCAGCCTGAACGCCGCCACCGTTACTGCCGTGATCGTGCTGCTGGTTCCCACGCTGAGCCATGTCGATCCTCTCGCTTCTGCGGTTGATCGCGTCATGGAGGTGGCGGTCGGGGCATTCACCGGACTGCTGGTGTCGTTCTTCGTGCTGCCGTCACGGGCGCATAACCAGATCCGCATCAGCGCAGCGCGGACACTGGAACTGATCGCGGCCGCGCTCAGGGAGTTGCTCGCCGGCCTGACGCGTGGGCTCGACAACGACGCGCTGCATCAGATCCAGGATGGCATCGGCAAGGCGCTGGTCGAATTGAATGCGCTGGGTGCGGAAGCGGAACGCGAGCGCGCGGCGCGCTTGTCGAGAGGGCCGGACACCGGCCCGCTGCTGCGGACCACGTTGCGGCTACGCCACGACGTCGTGATGATCGGACGCGGATGCGCCGCGCCGCTGCCGGCCGATCTGCAAACCCGGCTCGCAAGGCCGCTGGCCGACGTCAGCGATACCTTCGTTGCCTATCTCCGTTCCAGCGCCGCCGCATTGCGAACCCGTGCCACGGCGCCGGTGGCTGCACCGGTCGACGCCGCGTTATCTCGCTATGCCGCTGAGGTCGCGGCGATGCGCGGCGAAGGGCTGACGCGCGGCCTGCCCGGCGATGTCATCGAGCACTTCTTTGCGCTGGGATTTGTGCTGGAGCAGATGCGGCAGAACCTGAAGGATCTGGAGCGCACCGTCACGGAGTGGTCTGAAGTGCCGCCCTAGCCGCGCGGCGGGCCAGCCCCTTGCCTTGCATGCGCCAGATCAACAGATCGATCCGGTCCTGCCCGAAGAACGGCTCGTTCTCGAACACGAAGGTCGGCACGCCCCAATGACCCGAGGCCGCGTGGGCCGCCTCATTCTCGACGATGACGGCCTCGAAGCGATCGGGATCGGCGGTGATGGCGGCATCCATCGCGGGCAGGTCGAAGCCGGCGGCATCGGCGGCGCGCGCCAGATGATCGCCCTCGTTCCAGCCCTTGACGACGCCGCCCCACATCACCCGGCAGATCGCGTCGGCAAAGCCGAGCGCGCGGCCTTCGAGTTGGGCTGCGGCCCCCAATCGCGTCAGGCGGTGGATGTGGGGCTGGTGCTCGGCGACGTCGAGCGTCGTCATGTCCTGCACGATTGGGTCGGGCCGGGGAAAACGGAACGGGATGTTGTCGTGTTTGGCGACGCGGCTGGAATCGAGCACGATGTAGCGGGCAAAGCGTGGATCGGCGCGCTTGAAGAAGCCGGGGATGCGCACCGCGATCGGATAGACCGGGCGCAGGTTCACGGTCACGTCGTAATCGGCGACGAGCTTCAGCGTCTTCGGCAGCGCCAGATAGCTGTAGGGACTGCGGAACGAAAAGAACAGATCGACGGACAAGGTCATGCGAACCCCGGCATGTTGGCTGGACCGACCAAAGCACGCGCGGGCCGATGCGTCCATGCGCGGCGATGCGCCGGCTCCGGCCGCCGGTCCGGCGAACGTCACAAAAGTTGTCGCTTTTTCAAGGTACAACTATAGACTTAAGCAGGCCGGACACAGGAGGGCGAACATGGGCAGGTCGAGGTGGAAACTTGGAGCGGTCGCTGCGGTCGCGGCTTGTCTGGCGCTGGCTGCATCGGCGCGCGCGGATGACGGGCCCGTGACGAAGTGCACCGCGCTCGACATCTGCTACTGCGTCAATACCAAATATCTCGCCGCGATCGACGCCAACGTCACCCGGGTGCGCAAGATCATCCGGGACAACAAGGCCGCAGGCCGGACGATCGGCTATCTCAGTGTTCCGCTCTCGCCCGCCGGCGGCGGTTCGTTTGAGATCAATTCGGAAGCCGCCGCACAGATCGCGGGCGATGTGGTGAAGCGGTTCGGCCCGTCGGTCTACCTCCTCAATCCGGGCGCCGAGGCGGGCGATGGCATGAACGGCGGCAGCGGCGCCGATTTCATGTACATGTGGACCCAGATCCTCGAAGGAGGCGGCAACGGCGAGGATTTCGATTTCTTCTATTTCGCCGGGCCGACGGATTTTTCGCGATATTTTCTGAAGCCGCCGAAGGATGGCAAGGAGCAAAAGGAAGAGCCTCGGAAAGATCGTAACCAGGTCGACGATTATTTCGGCAAGCTCGACGACTTCTTCGACAAGCGGGTGGCGAGCGACGACGCCTTCCGCAAGGCGGTCGAAGCCAAGCAGATCACGAAGCCGGGCTTTCGCATCTATTACGGGCTGCGGGCGTCGGTCGCCTTCAGCCTCGGCTCGCACGACGAATGGAACATCGCGCGGCTGTTGAACGAGCGTCGCCGCGGCGTCGAGGCCTTCGGCATCCCCAACCAGCTCTCGATCTTCTTCGACGGCCAGCCGGTCAATCCCGGCAATTTCGAAAGCCCGGCATCCTCGGGCGATACCGGGCGCTGCGTCAAATAGGATGACGGCATTCGAGTGGCGCGCGAGGAGGATTACACCCCGCGCGTCCGCTGCGGCATGCGGGTGATCTTCGCGCCGAGCGCGTTCAGCCGCTCGTCGATGCGTTCATAGCCGCGTTCGATCTGATCGGCATTGTTGATGGTGGACGTGCCCTCGGCGCAGACCGCGGCCAGCAGCATCGCCATGCCGGCGCGGATGTCGGGGGATGTCATCAGCGCGCCGCGCAGCCGGCTCGGGCCGGCCACGATGGCGCGGTGCGGGTCGCACAGCACGATGCGCCCACCCATCGCGATCAGCTTGTCGACGAAGAACATCCGCGACTCGAACATCTTCTCGAACATCAGGATGACGCCATTGCATTGGGTCGCGGTAACGATCGCGATCGACATCAGGTCGGCGGGAAAGGCCGGCCACGGCTGGTCCTCGAGTTTCGGCACATGGCCGCCGAAATCGTCCTGGATCTTCAGCGTCTGGCCCGAGCGCACAAGGAGATCGTCGCCCTCGACTTCGCAGACGATGCCGAGCCGCTCGAATCCCATCCGGATCGAGCGCAGATGCTCAACGCCGGCGCGCGCGATGCGCAGCGGCGAGCGCGTCACCGCGGCGAGCCCGATCAGCGACCCGACCTCGATATGGTCCGGCTGGATCGAATAGGTGACGGCGCCCAGCGTCGCGGGGCCGTGCACCACCATGGTGTTGGTGCCGATGCCCTCGATGCGGGCGCCCAGCGCAGTCAGGAAATGCGCGAGATCCTGCACATGCGGCTCGGAGGCGGCGTTGCGCAGGTGCGTCGTGCCGTGGGCTGCCACCGCCGCCATCAGCGCGTTCTCGGTCGCCGTGACGCTCGGCTCGTCGAGGAAAACGTCGGCGCCCGTGAGGCGGGTGCTGCGGAATTCCAGCCGGTCGGAGGCGGTGACGGTGGCGCCGAGCTGCTCGAAGGCCAGAAGATGCGTGTCGAGACGCCGCCTCCCGATCACGTCGCCGCCCGGCGGCGGCAGCATCACCTCGCCGCAGCGCGCCAGCAGCGGCCCGGCCAGCAGGATCGAGGCGCGAATCCGCGCGCACAGCGCCGGATCGAGATCGGCGGCGCGGATGGTTTTGGCGTGGATATCGAGCGTGTTGCGGTCGCGCCACTCGGCCGAGGCGCCGACCGAGCGAACCAGTTCCACCAGCGTTTCGGTATCGCGGATGCGCGGCACGTTTTCGAGCGTCACCGGATGCTCGGTCAACAGCGCCGCGGCGATGATCGGCAGCGCGGCGTTCTTGTTGCCGGCAGGCTCGATGGTGCCCGAAAGTTTGCGCCCGCCTTCCACCACATATTGGATAGGGGACACCGGCTGATCCTGTCTTCTCACACGTCGACGTTGGCGCTGAGCGAATTGTCCTGGATGAATTCGCGGCGCGGCTCGACCACGTCGCCCATCAGCTTGGTGAAGATGTCGTCGGCCTCGTCGACTTCCTTGACCTTGACCTGCAACAGCGAGCGTTCGTTGGTGTCGAGCGTGGTTTCCCAGAGCTGGGCCGGGTTCATTTCGCCGAGGCCTTTGTAGCGCTGCAGCTTGATGCCCTCGCGGCCGGCGTCGGTCACCGCCTCGAACAGGCCGACCGGTCCGTGGATGACGGTCTCGGCGTCCTTGCGGCGCAACAGGCCCGGCTTCGGATAGGCTTCCTGCAGCTGGGCGGCATAATCGTCGAGCTTGCGCGCGTCGGCGGAGCCGAGCAGCGCGTCGTCGATGATGGCGACATCCTTGACGCCGCGCACGGTGCGCTCGAAGACAAAACCCTGGCCTTCGGTGAAGCGCCCGGTCCAGCCGCGCTCGACTTCGTCGGCCAGCGCGTCGAGCCTTCGCGCGATATAGCTCGCGGCGGCGTTGGCGGTGGCGACATCGCCGGTGATTTTCGGATTGAGCACGCCGGCGATCGCGGCCTGCTCGATCACCTTGCGGTCATAGCGGCTGTGCAAATTATGCAGCGTGCCGCGGATAACCCTCGCATCCTCGACCAGCGCCTGCAGGTCGCGGCCCTTGCGGTCCTCGCCCGACGCCAGCTTGAACACACAGTCGTCGAGCCCGGTCCCGATCAGGTAATCCTCCAGCGCGCGCTCGTCTTTCAGATATTGCTCGGATTTCCCGCGGTTCACCTTGTAGAGCGGCGGCTGTGCGATATAGAGAAAACCGCCCTCGATCAGCGCCGGCATCTGGCGGAAGAAGAAGGTCAGCAGCAGGGTGCGAATATGCGCGCCGTCGACGTCGGCGTCGGTCATCAGGATGATCTTGTGATAGCGCAGCTTCGAGAGGTCGAAATCGTCGCGGCCGATGCCGGTGCCGAGTGCGGTGATCAGCGTGCCGATCTGCTCGGAGCCCAGCATCTTGTCGAAGCGGGCGCGCTCGACATTGAGGATCTTGCCGCGCAGGGGCAGCACCGCCTGGAATTCGCGGTTGCGGCCCATCTTGGCGCTGCCGCCGGCGGAGTTGCCCTCGACGATGAACAGTTCGGACTTGGCGGGATCCTTCTCCTGGCAATCGGCGAGCTTGCCGGGCAATGAGGCGATATCGAGCGCGCCCTTGCGCCGCGTCAGTTCGCGCGCCTTTCGCGCGGCTTCGCGGGCGGCGGCCGCCTCCACCACCTTGCCGACGATGATCTTGGCCTCGGAGGGATGTTCCTCGAACCACGCCGCCAGGGCCTCGTTGATGACGTTCTCGACCACGGGACGGACTTCCGAGGACACCAGCTTGTCCTTGGTCTGCGATGAGAATTTCGGATCGGGCACCTTCACCGACAATACCGCGGTCAGGCCCTCGCGGCAGTCGTCGCCGGTCAGCGCGATCTTTTCGCGCTTGGCGATGGCGTCGGCATAGCCGTTGACCTGGCGCGTCAGCGCACCGCGAAAACCCGCCAGATGGGTGCCGCCATCGCGCTGCGGGATGTTATTGGTGAAGCACAGCACGTTCTCATGGTAGCTGTCGTTCCACCACAGCGCCGCCTCGACCTCGATACCGTTCATCTCGGTATTGATCATGATCGGGGAGGGCACCATCGGCTTCTTGTTGCGGTCGAGATATTTGACGAATTCCTCGACGCCGCCCTCATAATGCATCTCCTCGCGCTTCTCGACCGCATGGCGCATGTCGGAGAGCACGATGTTGACGCCCGAATTCAGGAACGCCAGTTCGCGCAGCCGATGTTCCAGCGTGGCGAAATCATATTCGACATTGGTGAAGGTCTCCTTCGAGGCCAGGAACGTCACCTCGGTGCCGCGCTTGCCGTTGGCAGGGCCAACCTCGTTGAGCGGCGCCACGGCGTCGCCATGGGCGAATTCGATGTAATGCTCCTTGCCGTCACGCCAGACCCGCAGCTTGAGCGTCGCAGACAGCGCGTTGACGACCGAGACGCCGACGCCATGCAGGCCGCCCGACACCTTGTAGGAATTCTGGTCGAATTTTCCGCCCGCATGGAGCTGGGTCATGATCACTTCGGCAGCCGAAATGCCCTCGCCCTTGTGGATGTCCACCGGAATGCCGCGGCCGTCATCGCGCACCGTCACCGAGCCGTCGGCGTTCAGCACGACCTCGACCGCCGTGGCATGACCGGCAAGCGCCTCGTCGATGGCGTTGTCGACGACCTCGTAGACCATGTGATGCAGTCCCGAGCCGTCGTCGGTGTCGCCGATATACATGCCCGGCCGCTTGCGCACGGCATCGAGGCCCTTCAGGACCCGGATCAATTCAGCGCCGTATTCGATAGGAATGGAATGCTCGGTGTCGGCAATCGATTGCCGCGCGGGTTCTGTCATGTGAGGCCTTCGAGGACGTCATCGAAATCAGCGGCGCAAAAGGGCGCTGAGCCGTCTATTTGTGCCATGAAAGACCAACTCCGCCTAGCGCAAAGTCTCCATCGGCAAGCTATTGAATAAGTGGGGATTTTCTCGTGTTTTTCAAGGCGCCGGCAAGCCGATTCCGAGGCCTGGCAAAAGCGCGATTCGCAAGCGTTTTTTCGATTCCCGTAATCCGGCTTTCGGGGCCCGCTGGACGAGGCGCCGGGCCAGCCGAAAAGGGCTGCCCTCGCGCTTCACGAGCGGCTGATGATGCGGCCGGAATCGACGTCGAAAATCTCACCGGATGTACCGATCTCGGTGAAGGCCGCAGGGTCCGCGCCGGTCATCCAGACCTGGGCGCCGAGTTTTGCCAGCTCGTCGAACAATGCACGCCGCCGGTTGGGGTCGAGATGCGCCACGACTTCGTCGAGCAAGAGCAGCGGCGTGATGCCGGTCATCTCGGCGACCAGATTGGCATGCGCCAGCACCAGCCCGATCAGGAGCGCCTTCTGCTCGCCGGTGGAAGCCTCGCGTGCCGCCATGCCCTTCGGCGCGTAGATCACCTGCAGGTCGGTGAGATGCGGGCCATCGAGCGTGCGCCCCGCCGCGGCGTCGCGCGCGCGGCTGTCGCGGAGAATCCGCCGGTAGCGGTCCTCCACCGAGGTCGCGGGTTCGCTCACGAGCGCGTTCTCCATCCAGCCGTCGAGAATGATGCGGGCCGAGGGAAAGGCCGAGGCGTCGCCGCGTTCGCGCAGCATCGCCGCCAGTCGCGTCGCGGTCTGGCTCCTTGTTGCTGCGACCGCGACCGCGAGCTCGGCGGTTTCGCGCTCGATCGCGTCGCACCAATGGTCGTCGTAATTGCGCACCTCCAGGAGCCGGTTGCGCGAACGGAGGCTGCGGTCGAGCGCCGAGACCCGGCTCGAATGCTCGCTGTCGATTGCCAGCACCAGCCGGTCGAAGAATCGCCGCCGCTCCGAAGCCGCGCCCAGAAACAGCCCGTCCATGGCAGGCGTCAGCCACACCATGCGCAAATGATCGCCGAAGGCGGTCGCCGAAGCGACCGGCTCACGGTCGATCCGGTAACGCCGGCTGGTCGCAGCCCCCTCGCCGCCCGGCGCATCGATGCCGGTGCCCAGCGTGGCGAGCCCCAGCGCGCCCTCGACTTCGGCCGACACCGCCCAGGAACCGTCGCCCTGGTTGTCGGCGACGTCCTCCAGCGTCGCGCGGCGCAAGCCGCGTCCCGGCGAGAGAAACGAGATCGCCTCCAGGCAGTTGGTCTTGCCGGCGCCGTTCGGCCCGACCAGCACGACCATGTCGGCGCGCGCCTGAAGGCTCGCCGCGCGATAGTTGCGGAAATGCGTCAGCGTCAGGCGATGGATGCGGGAGGGGGTCATGGTGGGATGAACGGGCGATCCTCTTCCCTCTCCCGCACAGGGGGAGAGGGAAGAGGCGGATGCGGCTCGCGGGGAATGGTCACACCCGCATCGGCATCAGCACGTAGAGCGCGCCTTTGGAATCCTTGTCCTGCACCAGCGTCGGCGAGCCGGGGTCGGCGAGCTTGAGGACCGCAACCTCGCCTTCGATCTGGGCGGCGATGTCGAGCAAATAGCGCGAGTTGAAGCCGATATCGAGCGGGTCGGAGGCGTATTCGACTTCGAGCTCCTCGGTGGCGCTGCCGGAATCCGGATTGGTCACCGAGAGCACCAGCTTGCCTGCGGACAGAGCGAGTTTCACCGCGCGGCCGCGCTCGCTCGAAATCGTCGAGACGCGGTCGACGGCGGCCTCGAAATCCTTCTTGTCGACGATCAGTTCCTTGTCGTTGTTCTGCGGGATGACGCGCCCGTAATCCGGAAAGGTGCCGTCGATCAGTTTCGAGGTCAGCACCACGTCGCCGATGGTGAAGCGGATCTTGCCCTGCGACAGTTCGATTTTGACTTCGGCCTCGTTGTCCTCGATCAGGCGCTGCACCTCGCCGACCGTCTTGCGCGGCACGATCACGCCGGGCATGCCGTCAGCGCCCCTGGGCAGCGCGAGATCAATCTGCGCCAGCCGGTGGCCGTCGGTTGCGACCGCGCGCAAGCTCGGCGCCTTGGCGCTGCCCGCGGTGTGCAGATAGATGCCGTTGAGATAGTAACGGGTCTCTTCGGTCGAGATCGCAAACTGGGTGCGGTCGATCAGCCGCTTCATGTCGGAGGCGGCCAGCGTAAACGAATGCGTCATGTCGCCGGCGGCAAGATCGGGGAAATCGTTTTCGGGCAGCGTCTGCAGGGTGAAGCGCGAGCGCCCGGCGCGGATCGCCAGCACCGAGCGGTCGCCGTCGCCCTCCAGCACGATCTGGGCGCCATCGGGCAGTTTGCGCACGATGTCGTAGAACATATGCGCCGGCACCGTGGTCGAGCCGCCGGTTCCGGTTTCGGCGGCCAGCGTTTCCGTCACCTCGAGGTCGAGGTCGGTCGCCTTCAGCGACAGCCGGGAACCCTCGGCGCGCACCAGCACGTTGCCGAGGATCGGGATGGTGTTGCGGCGTTCGACCACGCGATGCACATGGCCGAGCGATTTCAGGAGTTGCGCGCGTTCGATGGTGACCTTCATAGCAATACCCGCCTGATCCCAAAGATGGAAAAGCCGGGCGGCCCGAAAGGCGCGCCGCGGCATTTGAAACCCGAAAAGCCCGATCCGGTGTGGATTTGATCAAACCCTTGGGGGGACCGCAAGGTGGCGCGGATGGCCGCTAAGTGCAAGGGAAACGGCGCGCCGTCCCCCACGTTTTCGGGCTGAGATCGCCGGGTGGCCGGAGCTACTCCTGCAGCTGGCGCTTCAGCGATTCGACCTCTTCGGACAACGCGGTATCCTTGGCGACCAGCGCCTCGATCTTGCGAACCGCGTGCAACACCGTGGTGTGGTCACGCCCGCCAAACCGGCGGCCGATCTCCGGCAGCGAGCGCAGCGTCAGCGTTTTCGCCAGATACATCGCGACCTGGCGCGGGCGGACCACGTTGGCGGTGCGCCGCGATGACAAGAGGTCGGAGCGGCTGACATTATACTGCCGGGCCACCACCCGCTGGATGTCCTCGATCTTGATGCGCTTGGGTTCCTGCGGCCGGATCAGGTCGCGCACCTCGCGCTCGGCCATTTCCAGGGTCACGGGCTGGGCGTTGAGCTTGGAGTGCGCCAGCAGGCGGTTGATGGCGCCTTCGAGATCCCGGCCGTTGTGGGTGATGGCGCGGGCGAGATAATCCAGCACCGGTTCCGGCACGTCGAAGCTCGCATGATGCGCGCGGGCCGCCGCGACCCGCGACTTGAGGATGCCAAGCCGCAATTCCTCGCCGAGCGATCCCATCTCGACCACGAGCCCGCCGGCGAGCCGCGAGCGCACGCGGTCGTCGAGGCTTTCGAGGTCCGACGGCGGACGGTCGGCCGCGATCACCACCTGCCGTCCCGCATCGATCAGCGCGTTCAGGGTGTGGCAGAACTCGGCCTGGGTCGACTTGCCCTGCAGGAACTGCAGGTCGTCGATCACAAGCACGTCGATGCCGCGCAGCGCTTCCTTGAAGGCGAGCGCGGTCTGCGTCTTCAGCGCCGCGACAAAACCGTACATGAATTTTTCCGCGGTGAGGTAGAGCACCTTGCGCTCGCTGCCCGAGTTGCCGGCCCAGGTCACCGCCTGCAACAGGTGGGTCTTGCCGAGGCCGACGCCGGCATGGATGTAGAGCGGATTGAACATCACGGCGTCGCCGCGGCGTCCTTCCGCCACCTGTCGCGCCGCGGCATGCGCCAGCGTGTTGGAGCGGCCGATGACAAAACTCCCAAACGTCAGGCGCGGATCGAGCGGCGAGCCGCCGAGCGCATCATGACTCGCCGACACCGGCGCGGTCGCGACCGCGCGCAGTTCGGGCACGGGACGGCCATCGCCGCGCTCGGCGCGGCGCGCATCGAGCGGGGCCTGCGCCTCCTTGACCGGCGCCGCGCATCGCATCGCGGTGCGCACGGTCAGATCGATCCGGTGCACTTGCGGCATTTCGGCCTGCCAGCAGGTCAGAACGCGCTCGGCATAATGGGCCTGGATCCAGCTCTTGAGAAAGCGCGTTGGAACCGAAAGGCGGACGCTTTCCTGCTCGACGCTTTCCAGGTCCATGCGCGCAAACCAGCTGGTATAGACGTCTTCACCAACGCTTGTGCGTAGCCGTCCTTTCACGCGAGACCAGCGATCCTGTTCCATATTTGTCATTGCCTGAGAACTTTTCCGAAGGAGTAAGGTTGCGTTGGCGAAAGCGCCGAGCAAGTTTCCTGCCACGACGCGACCTCAAGCCGAGGCTTCGTCTTCAGCCACAGACCAGCCGTTCGGCGAAAACGCCGTCGGTCGGCTCAGCGATTGGAAGAGAAGCTTTCGCGAGGTCAGCGCGTACTCGACGGCCTGTCCGGAGCTCGCGCAGGAGGCCGTCTGCTGGTGGCGTCCAGGACATCCACTACCGCATCATTTGAAAATGAAACTCGATCGAGTACCGCGCTGATTCCGTAAAGCATGCAACCTCCCCATCTCGCCGCGTTACCCGCGGCAAGTTGTCATCTCACGTATGTTCCAAATTCAGCCGACCGCGTCCGAACATCAAAATCGTTCAGTTGCCACGCCGCCTCACTCACCCGTCTTAACCCGTCCACTGGCTTCGCTCCCTGGCAGCGCCGTCGGTCCGCCGGTGCGTATCTCTCTTGTTCGACGCGAGCGAGGCACGGATGCCCCCGCTTTGAGAAATTTCGACACAGAACCACATTCCCCATATTGCTATGAGGTCGTACCCGACAATCGCTTGGAAAGCGTCGCCAACGCGCACACCGCCGCCGATTTGCACGTCCGCCCCGCTCCCTAAACCGCGCTGGTCTCAAGAGCCGTGGGCGCCGCGAACGCTCTTAGATGTACAGCATGCCGTCTTTCCCGCAACGGAAATGATTCAGCTGTGGTGCCCGCGAAAACGGCTCGACCTTCGCAAAGTCGCGCAGCGCGTTTCACCGCGCGCGGCAAGGTTTTGAATCTGTGCGCAGATTCGAAACGCGCCGGCGCTGTGACATTTCTGACAACGGTCCAATAATTTTCACAAAATGTTTACGTTTGAGTGGAGCCGGAGGGAATTTTCCAACAACCGCCGTCCACTATGCCGATAAGTGACTACGCAAACGCGTTTTTTCTTGCTCGTCGGAAGAGGGTAACCCCGTTGCGTTTTTTCAACGCGGCCGCGCTGTCACAGTTGCAATCTGAAAGCGCGCGATCAATCGTGGCAGGGTCATGGCGCGCTCAAGGCATAAGCCCGGCTTGTTGCACAGCGCTGCAGCGCCCGTAAAAATACTGGCCAAAGAAAACGTCGCACGCTGCAATCGGCGACGCAACCTGCCGGCAAAAAGAAAAAGCCCGGCGGTGCCGGGCTTTCTGACGAATTTCTGTTTTGATCAGTTCATTTCGCGAGCTTGGCGATCTGATGCGCGAGCCGCGAGACTTTTCGGCTCGCATTATTCTTGTGAATGATATTGCGCTGCGCTGCCTGCATCAGTTCCGGTTCCGCGCGCGCCATCGCCTTCAGCGCTGCAGCGCGGTCGCCGCTCTTGATCGCCTCTTCGACGGATCGAACCGCGCCGCGCATCTGGGTCCGGCGCGACTTGTTGATGATGGTGCGGCGGGCAATCTTGCGGGTCGCCTTCTTGGCGGAAGTCGTGTTGGCCATCTTTCAAAATCCTTCGGCGGCGATCGATCGCTCATGGGCTCGGGGTTCTTCGTACCGGCCGCCCAGCCGCGTAATCGACGCGATGTTGTTGTACGGATGTCTCTGACAGTGCCATTCTCTGCCAGCAAATACGCTTGCAAGACGGCGCCGCTCAAAGAACTGCGGCGGCGGGATTGCGCCCGCCGCCATTGGCGCCCTTATAGAGGCCACGTCCTGCAGCGTCAACGCCTTAAGCCCTGCCAGGAGGGTTTCGAGGACCGCCGCAAAGGCCGATAAGGTGCTGATGAGGTTGAATTTCCCTCCTCGCCCCGGTAATGGCTGACGGCGTTTCGGGGCGCAGGCGACAGAAGGTGACGCATGATCCGCGGTTTTTTCCGACTTGTAGGGCTATTGCTGCTGGCAGGCGGATTCATCTTCATGGTCTATGACGGGGCGCGCTGGGTCGCCGATCAGACCCTGCGGTTCACCCGGTTCGGCCAATTCTGGAACGATATTCATCAATCGAGCCAGCAGGCGTTCCGCGCCTGGGTGGAGGGACATGCGCCCTGGCTTTGGAACAGTGTCGTCAAGGTGATCCTGGACCAGCCGGTGTTTGCCGTCATGGGGGTGCTCGGCATCTTGCTGATGCTGCTGTTCCGGCCGCGCAAGCCGCTGATCGGCTATTCACGGAACTGATCGCGGCTCGCGGGCTTCGAGTCGGATCGCCGACAATAAACGGGGCTGGCCCGGGCTGCGTCGCCACTTATATTAAAGTCACATTTCTTCGTCATTCATTCGCCTGATATCCAGCCGGGAACCACTCCATGCTGTTCATGCGCAAGACCACCGCATTGCCGAGCGCGGCCGAGGCGCTGCCCGGCCGTGCGAACCCGATCCCCACCGCCAATAGCCATTTCGTCAACGGCCGCCAGCTCCAGCCGCCTTTTCCGCAAGGCGTGGCACAGGCGGTGTTTGGGCTCGGCTGCTTCTGGGGCGCGGAGCGCAAGTTCTGGCAACTCGGCGACGGCGTCTTCACCACCGCGGTGGGCTACGCCGGCGGCCATACCCGAAACCCTACTTACGAGGAGGTCTGCTCGGGCCGGACCGGTCATACCGAGGTGGTGCTGGTGGCCTACGACCCGGACAAATTATCCTACGATAGGCTGCTGAAGACCTTCTGGGAAAGCCACAACCCGACCCAGGGCATGCGGCAGGGCAACGATGTCGGCACCCAATATCGCTCCGCGATCTACGCCTTCAATGAGATCCAGCGCCAGGCCGCCGAGGCGTCGAAAGCGGCCTATCAAAAGGCGCTGGCCAAGAAGGGGCTCGGCGCCATCACCACCGAAATCGCTCAGGCCGGCGAGTTTTATTTTGCCGAGGACTATCATCAGCAATATCTGGCCAAGAACCCGGCCGGCTATTGCGGGCTTGGCGGCACCGGCGTGTCGTGCCCGATCGGCGTTGGCGCCTGATTGCTCTTCTCCCTCTCTCCGCAATAGAGCGGGGCGAGGGAGATGAGCGGGACGCGAAGTTTTTCTCTCCTCGCGGGCCGCGCGTAAAAACGATTTGTTAACCATAACCGGTGCAAGAATTGAGCTGTCTCGCTATGAGGGATAGCCAAAGTGCGGGTCGCGCGCGCGTTTCGATTGCCAGTGATTGTCGCCATGACCGCGCTCGCTTTGTCGGGCTGCGTGAGCACGACCGGTCCGGTCGCGATGGCGCAGCCGCAAAGCGATCTCGATTACATGGCCTATGGACAGCCTTATGCGGCCGCCCCTTCGTCTCCCGCCGTTGCCGATTCTTCCGGCGGCGGCGCGATCAGCGCGCTCCGCAACGCGCTTGCCGCTTCGCCGCGCCGCGTTTACGCGCCTCAACCCACTTATGCAGCGCAACCCATGGCTGCCTATGCTTCCGCGCCGATGCCGGCCGTCTATGACGCTTCCTACAAGCTCGATGCCGGCGACAAGCTGCGCGTCGTGGTGTACGGCCAGGAAGGTCTCACCAACACCTACGCCATCGATGCCGGCGGCTCCATCACGCTACCGCTGATCGGCTCGGTGCCTGCGCGCGGGCGGACGCCGGCGGGACTCGCGGCCGAGATCTCCGCGAAACTGCGCAACGGCTTTATCCGCGATCCTTCCGTGGCGGTGGAGATCGAGTCCTATCGGCCGTTCTTCATCCTCGGCGAAGTTCAGGCGCCCGGCCAATACCCTTACGTTCCCAACATGAGCGTCGAAAGCGCCGTCGCGATCGCGGGCGGCTTCTCGCCGCGCGCGCTGCGCGACCGGGTGACGCTGACCCACACCGACAGTTCCGGTTCGACGCGCGTCGTGGTGCCGCTCGGCACCGCGGTGCGCCCCGGCGATACCGTGCAGGTCGGCGAGCGCTGGTTCTGATTTTTTTAAATCCGTCATTCCGGGGCGTGCGCCAGCACGAACCCGGAATCTCGAGATTCCGGGTTCGATGCTATGCATCGCCCCGGAATGACGGCGAGATGGCGCCTATTATTGCCACATCCAGTTGTGGCCCCAATCGCCCTTCCAGGCCACCAGCCGGCCGTTGCGGAATTGCAAATAGAGCCGGTCGTGATGATTGAACAACCCGCTGCCGCCGATGTTGCGGATCGCCAGATAGATCTCGTCCCCCGGAGGGCCGCTGAAATAGCTCAGCGGCTCGCCCAGTGCGCGCGAGACGCCCGACACATCCATCCCGAATACCAGCGGCGTATCGTTCGATAGCGTCGCGGTGAAGGGCGCGCGCGAACCCAAAGCCGGCTGCTGCGCGACTGCGAGGCTCGACTGCGCAACGGAAGCCGCCGTCAGCAGCAAGGCTATGCGGGTCAGACGGCTCATGACGCGACCAGCCCTGCAGGCGCGGCGTTGCGCGGCAGGCCGGCGAGGAACGGCAGGCCGGCGAGGAACGGCAGTACCGCGTCGACGAAAGCCTGCGGCTGGTCGATGTTGACGGCGTGTCCGGCGGCCGGGATCACCACTTTCGCAGCGCCCGGAATTTTCGCCGCCATGTAGTCGGAAGCCGCAAGAAACGGAGTGTCGTCGGCGCCAACCACGATCAGCGAGGGCACCTTGATGTCGGGCAGCGACAGCATCACCGCGGCGTCGCGCTGGGTCAGCATGCCGCGCGCGGCGCGTGCAAGGCCTGAGGCGTCGCGATGGCTGACCGAGGAGCGTTCGCGGCTGGCTGATTGCAAGACCGCAAGCCCCTCGCGCTCGAAACGGTCGGCGGTCGCATGCGCGCGCGTGTTCCAGGCGTCGCGGGCGTCGTCCTTCTTGAAGCCCGGTCCGGTGTCGACGATCAACAGCGCGCGCACGCGCTCCGGATGCGCGCGATGGAAGGCGAGCGACATGTAGCCGCCGAGCGAAAGCCCGCCGACGATCGCGCTTTCCGCGCCGGCCTCGTCGAGCAGCGCCGCCATGTCGGCTACCGTCAGCGCTTCGCTATAGCTTGCGGGGTCGTCGGGATAGTCTGAGAGCCCATGGCCGCGCATGTCCCACAGCACGAGCTTGTGATGCTTCGACAGCGCCGCGATCTGACCTTGCCACATCGCCGAGGTCGACGAATAGCCGTGGGTCAACAGCAGCACGGGCCCGCTGCCATGCACCTCATAGTGAATCTTGACGCCGTCCCGATCGAGTTTTGGCATTGTGAGGTCCCCGGCCAGCCCGAAGATCATTCTAGCGCGATTTCTTCGTGAAGGGGAATTGCCCAACTTTGCGAGCCGCGGTCGCGCTTTCCGCCCGGTGTGGGCACCGATGGACCCATGACGATGTTATTGCCGCAATGCAAAATATGCATTTCGGAATTTTATTCTCTCCGCGCCATCCCAAATGGCGTTGCCTCGGAAAAGGAACGCGATCATTCTGCGCGGCAAGGCTGGCATCGACCCGGTGGGTGCCAGCCATTACCCAAAAGTGAGTTGTCGCCGTAAGCGGCATCATGCACCGGCAGGGGAAGCGACCATGCCTAATCTGAATATCAACGGACATAATATGTCCGTCGACGCGGCACCCGATACGCCGCTGCTCTGGGCCATCCGCGAACAACTGCAAATGACTGGCACCAAGTTCGGCTGCGGCGCCGGGCTGTGCGGCGCCTGCACGGTTCACGTCAATGGCGAAGCCGTGCGTTCCTGCCAGACGGCGCTCTCCGACGTCGCCGGCAAGAAGATCACCACCATCGAAGGCCTCAGCGTCAAGGGCGATCATCCCTTGCAGAAGGCCTGGATCGCCGAGCAGGTTCCGCAATGCGGCTACTGCCAATCCGGCCAGATCATGCAGGCGGCCTCGCTGCTTGCAAAGAACTCGAATCCGACCAAGGAGGAAGTGGTAGCGCACATGGACGGCAATCTCTGCCGCTGCATGACCTATTCACGCATCCAGAAGGCGATCATGCGCGCCGCCGCCGACATGCGAACGGCGTCCAACGCCAGCGAGCGGAGACCCACATGAACAAGCACGTGAAAACCCCCCAGATCGAGTCCACCGATCTCAGCCGCCGCTCGTTTCTCGTCGGCTCTGCTGCCGCCGGCCTCGCGCTCGGCTACTCCACCGTGCCCGGCATGCTCGGCGCCGATCAGGCATTCGCGGCAGCCTCCAATTTCGATCCCTCAGTCTGGTATTCGATCGCACCCGACGGGATCGTCACGGTCACCTGCGGCAAGGCCGACATGGGCCAGCATATCGCCTCCACCATGGCGCAAATCATCGCCGAAGAGCTCGGCGCCAGCTGGAAGGACATGCGGGTCCAGCTCGCGTCCAACGATCCGAAGTTCAACGACCCTGTACTCGGCGCGCAGATTACCGGCGGCAGCTGGAGCACCATGATGAACTTCGATGCGATGAGCCGCGCCGGCGCCGCGGGCCGGATGGCATTGACGGAAGCCGCCGCCGCCTCGATGGGCGTGCCGGCCGGCCAACTGGTGGTCAGAGACTCCGTGATTTCGGATCCGAAGTCGAAGAAGTCGATGACGTTTGCCGAGATCGTCAAGGGCGGCAAGGCGACAAAAACCTTCACGCCGGACGAGCTCAAGGCGATCAAGCTGAAGACAGCCGATCAATACACCCTGATCGGCGTGTCGGTGCCGCAGCTCGACATCCCTTCCAAGACCAACGGGACCGCGAAATACGGCATCGACGTGATGCTGCCGGGCATGGTGTACGGCAAGATCGTGACCCCGCCGGTGCGCTTCGGCGCAACCGTCAAATCGGTCGACGACAGCGGAGCAAAGAAGGTGCCGGGCTTCATCAAGGCCGTCACGCTCGACGACAAGACCGGTACCACGACGGGCTGGGTGGTGGCGGTCGCCAATACCTACGCCAACGCCCGCAAGGCGGCGGACGCGTTGAAAATCACCTATGACGGCGGACCCAACGCGAAACTGTCGAGCCAGTCGTTGCTTGACGAAGCCAAACGGCTGCAGGCGCGGGATGACTCCGGGGAATTCTTCGTCAAGGATGGCGACACCGCGGCGGCCTTTGGCACCGCGGCGAAGCTGATGGAGGCGGAATACACCACCAACATCAACATCCACGCGCCGATGGAGCCGATGAACGCCACCGCCGAACTCAAGGGCGATATCTGGCACCTCTATTCCGGCAACCAGTTCGCGACGCGCTCCGGCGCGATCGCGGCGGGAGCGGCCGGGGTCGACCCCAAATTCGTCGTGCTGCATCAGATGTGGCTGGGCGGCGGCTTTGGGCGGCGGCTCGATGCCGACATGATGGTGCCGGCGGTGCAGGCGGCGAAAGCGGTCGGCAAGCCGGTCAAGGTGATCTATTCGCGCGAGAACGACATGACGATGGATTTCTCGCGGCCGCTCACCTATCAAAAAGTGAAGGCGGGGCTCGATGGCGACGGCAAGCTGATCGCGCTCAACCACGACGTGGTCTCGGCCTGGCCGACCAAGCGCTGGGGCATCCCCGACTTCCTGTCGCCCTCGGTCGACAAGAAGGGGCCGCTCGACGCCTTCACCGTCAACGGCGCGGACTTCTTCTATACCGTGCCGAACCACAACGTCCGCGCCATCCTCAACGAGATGGCGCACAACGCCACCCCGTCGGGCCAGCTGCGGTCGGTCGCACCGGGCTGGACCTTCTGGGCGGTCGAAAGCATGGTCGACGAGATTGCGCACGCGGTCGGCAAAGACCCTGCGCAGTACCGGATCGCGATGCTGGACGGCGCGGGCAAGAACGACGGCGGCGCGCAACGCCTGCGCAACACCCTGCTCGCGGCGATGGGCCTGTCCGGTTATGGCACCATCAAGCTGCCGAAGGGTGAAGGCATGGGGGTTGCCTGTGTCTCCTCGCAGGAGCGGGCGACCGCCAGCTGGACCGCCTGCGTCGCCCATGTCGCGGTTGCGCCATCGGGCGAGGTCAAGGTCAAGAAATTGACCGTGGCCACCGACGTCGGCACGCAGGTTCATCCCGACAACATCCACGCCCAGGTCGAGGGCGCGGCATTGTGGGGGCTGTCGCTTGCAATGTACGAGAAGGCCACCCTGAAGGACGGCGGTATCGAGCAGACCAACTTCGATACCTATACGCCGCTCCGGATGAGCCAGGTGCCGGAAGTCGCCGTCACTGTCATCGCCAACGGTGAAAAGGCCACCGGCGTCGGCGAGCCGGCGGTCACCGTGATCGCGCCCGCGCTCGGCAACGCGATCTTCAACGCCGTCGGAGCCCGCGTCCGCGCGCTGCCGATCACGGCGGAGGCGGTGAAGGCGGCGATGAAGGCGTAAACGGTCATCGCCGATTGCGCGACAACAGCGATCCGCCGGAGGCTTTGCTCCCGGCGGATTTTTTTTATCGCCGCACGCCCGAAAGATTCGTTCAAATTGCAGCGTTCCCGCTACGGCTGCCTTCACGATACCCCTTAAGCCACATGGAACGCATTCCCGGCTAGCCTGGCGGTAATCGCACTGCAGGGGTTCGGGGATCATGACAGCGTTAGCCGAAAAAACTTCCACCAAGCGCCGGTTGCTGCTGGCGTCCGATCGGGGCGACCAGAGCAGCGAGCTCGCCGGCATCCTGCGATCGGTCAGCCAGGTCGACACCATCTCGACATCGGAAATTCCCGACACGCCCGCGCGCGACCTTTCGGGGATCGTGGTCGACATCAATCTGCGCTCGCCCGAAAGCGTGCAACTCGTCCGCAACAAGCTGCGGGCCGAGGCCTACCGCGAGATGCCGCGGCTGTTCGTGCTGGCGGATGCGCTGCATCACGGCTCGATGCAGGCCTGGGCGCTGGGCGCCACCGATACCATCGCACGGCCGTTCGATGCGCAGGGCATCCTGCAGCGGATCCGCGCCGCCTTTCCCGATAGCGAAGGTTTCGACGAGACCGATCGCGGCAAGGCGCTGAACCGGGGTGTCGAGGCCGCGCACGCCGTGATGGTCAAGATGTTCGAGAAACTGCCGGCCGGCGTCCCGCTGCAATTCAGCGACATCGTGGCCGCGGAAACCAAAATTCTCAAGGCCATCAAGCATTCTTCCTTGCGCGAATGGCTGACCACCGTCGGCTGCCATCACACCGCCACCTATCGACATTGCCTGTTCGTGACCGGATTTGCGCTGGCGTTCGCCCAGCATCTCGGCATGCGCGAGGACGACCAGCGCCGGCTGGCGCGCGCGGCGCTGCTGCACGACGTCGGCAAGGCGTTCATCCCGGTCGCGATTCTCGACAAGCCAGGCGAATTGACGGAAGCTGAAATGGTCGAGATGCGCGAGCATCCGCGCCGCGGGTTCGAGGCGCTGGCGCGCCAGGGCGGCTTTCCGCCGGAAATGCTGGACGTGGTGCTGCACCATCACGAATTTCTCGACGGGTCAGGCTACCCCGACGGCCTGCGCGGCAAGCAGATCAGCGACATCGTGCGCCTCACCACGATGGTGGATATCTATGCCGCGATGGTGGAGAAGCGCACCTACCGACTGCAATTCACCCACGCGCGCGCGTTTTCGATGATGGAAGAGATGGGCGACAAGCTCGACCGGCATCTGCTGCAGGCGTTCCGGCCGGTGGCGTTCGGGCATTATTGAGGGCCGTGCCGCCGTTTCTGCTCCCTCGCCCCGCTCTTCGCGGGGAGAGGGCTGGGGTGAGGGGCTGCCTCAACGGGCTCGACTCGCGGAGAGTCCCCCTCATCCGGCGCTTCGCGCCGACCTCTCCCCGCAAGCGGGGAGAGGTGAACCCAATGCCATCTCTCCCTACCGGCCACCGTTGAATCCAAGCTTCTCGAACGGCCCGCTCGCATACACCGCGTCGCCGCCGACCATGGTCAGCAGCGAGCGGATTTTTCCGATCTCGCCTGTCGGCGCGGTCAGATAGTCCGCCGAGAGCACCGCGAGGTCGGCGAACTTGCCGGGCTCGAGCGTGCCGCGTTTGGCGTCGTCGTTGGCCATGAAAGCGGAATTGCGGGTGTACATTTCGAGCGCCTGGCGGCGGGAAGGGGCTTCGGCGTCGCCCCGGGTCTTGACGCCGCCGATGGTGGTGCCGTCGAGATACCATTGCAACGCGACGAAGGGATTGTAGGACGACACCCGGTGCGCATCGGTGCCGCCGGCGACCGTCAATCCGAGCCGCAACGCGGTCGCGATCGGCGGCAATCCCTTTGCTGCCTCGATGCCCTCGTCGCGCTGCAGCCGCTCGCCGCCGAAATAAGGCCCGTCCTGCACGCCCCAGATCAGCCCGACCGCCTTCATCCGCTTCAGGCTTTCCTCGGAGGCATTGTAGAGATGCAGCACCGTCCAGCGGAGATCGCGCACCGGATAATCCTTGTTGATGTCCTCGACGACATCGAGCAGATCGTGCACCGTGCGGTTCGGGTTCCAGTGCAACTGGATAGTGTAGCCCTTCGAGGCAGCCCAACGCAAAAGTTCCGCCAGCTTCGCCTTGCCGTCGGGGGTGATGTCGCCGTCGGTCCAGTCGGCCCAGATCAGGATCTCGCCGGGGCCGTTGAAATGCAGCATGTCGTCGCCAAATCGCGGCGGCAACAGCTGTGTCAGGTTCTGCAGGTCGGCAAGCTCGCTGCCGGGTTTCGGCGCGCACAGGTGATAGGCGATCCGCAGCGTCAGCTGCTTGTCGTGCCAGAGCTTGAACACCGCCTGGTAATTGGCCGGGTAAACGCTGACCCCGCCGCCGTCGACGATGCCGGTGATGCCGAGACTGTTCATCTCGCGGAAGAATTTTTTGGAGCCGTCGACCTGCTGCTCCATGGACGGCTTCGGCAGGTGATCGAAAATCTTGCCGAGCGTGTTGCCGTTGCCGATCACGACGCCGCTCGGCTTGCCGTCGGTGCCGAGTTCGAGCTTGCCGCCGGGCGTGACATCGGCGTCGCTATGGATGTTGAGCGCTTCCATCGCCTTGGGCGTCAGCAGCAGCCAGTCATAGAGATGCTGGATGTAGACGGGATTGTCGGGGGCGGCCTCGGCCACCTCGCGCGGGGTCGGACGCCGCTTCTCGGAAAATTGCTCCTCGGTCCAGCCGCCGGCGACCACGATCCAGGAGCCGGGCTTTTGCGCCTTGCCGGCTGCGCGGATTTTTTCCAGCGCCTCCTTCAGGCTCGGCACGCCGATCCAGTTCACCTCGGTGGCAAAAGTCTGCGCGGCGCGGATGCCATGGATGTGGCCGTCGGTCAGCCCGGGAATCACGGTGCGGCCGCCGAGATCGATCAGTTTTGCGTGGTCAGCGGCGAGCTTTTTCATCGCGACCGTGGTGCCCGCGGCCAGCACCTTGCCGTGGCTGATCGCCAGCGCCTGTTGAATCGAAAAATCCTTGTCGACGGTGATGATCTTGCCGTTGAACAGCACGGTATCGGCGGTCTGTGCCGAGGCGGCGGTTATTGCGGCGAGGAGCAGAGCGAGTATTAGAGTAGGACGGATCATTGAAGTTTCCTTCGTTATTTTTGCTTTGTCGTTCCGGGGCGCGCGCAGCGCGAACCCGGAACCTCGAGATTCCGGGTTCGATGCTTTGCATCGCCCCGGAATGACGAGATCACCCCAGCATCTTGCGCAATTCCGCCTTCGCCACCTTCTCCAGTGTCGAGCGCGGCATTTCGTCGACGAACCGGATCTCGCGCGGCACCTTGAAGTCGGCCAGCGCGTTGCGGCAGGCGGTCATGACGTTGTTGTGCAGGTCCGGCGGTGCGCGCTCGACGCCTGATTGCGGGATGATGAACACGACAGGCACCTCATCCAGCATCGGGTGCTTCTTGCCTACCACCGCGGCCTCGCGCACGCCGGGCACCACGGCGATCACCTGTTCGATCTCGGAGGCCGCGACGTTCTCGCCGCCGACTTTCAGCATGTCCTTGGCGCGATCGCCGAATTTGATGAAGCCGTTCTCGAGCAGCGTGACGCGGTCGCCGGTGAGGAAAAACCCGTGCTCGTCAAAACTCTCCACCGTCGCCTTCTCGTTGTGCAGATACTCCTTGAACAGCGACAGCCCAGCGATGCCCTTGATCGAGAGATTGCCGGTGCCGCCGACTTCGGTCGGCGCGCCGTCGTCATCGGTGATCCGGATGGAATATTCGACTGCCGCGCGGCCGATCGACATCGGCGTGTTGGGCTGATCGACCTCGCCGACGATGCCGTGGGTGATGGTCTCGGTCATGCCCCACCAGCCGATGATCTTGATGCCGAAGGCGGCAAACGGCGGCGGATCGTTCACCGCGGTGCCCCACAGCCGGAATTTGTGATGCTTGGGGATCTCGTGCTCCAAGAGCGCCTTCATGCAGAACGGGATGGTCGAGGTCCAGGTGCAGCCGTGCTCCAGCGCCACGTTCCAGAAACGGCTCGCCGAAAACCGCGGCTGGATCACGCAGGTTCCCCCGACCCACAGGCTCGCCAGCATCGAATAGGCCAGCGCATTGGTGTGGAACAGCGGCAGATAGGTCTGGTGCACGTCGCGCTCATGCAGGTCCTGGTGCGCGGCGTTGACCTTGCCGCCCCACAGCGCATTGGCATGCGTCCACAGCACCGCCTTCGGCCGCGACGTGGTGCCTGAAGTATATTGCACGCTGCAGGGGGCGAGCGGGTCGGTCAGGCGGTGCGGCCGGTCGGCGCTGTCGCCGAACAGCGCCTCAAAGCTGTCGGAGCGCTGGGGAGCATGCGCAGGCGCCGCACCGGCGTCATGCGAGATCACCGCGAGCCAGCGCAAATCCCTGCAATGTGCCGAGATGATCTCGGCATAGGCCGGCTGCGTGATCGCGGCGACCGCGCCGCAATGGCCGGCAAAATACTGCATTTCCGCCGGCGCCGAGCGGGTGTTGGTGGTGACCGCGATGGCGCCGAGCTCGACACAGGCAAACCATGCGAGCATGGCCTCCATGCAATTGTCGAGATGAATCAGCACGAATTCGCCCGGCGCGATGCCACGGGCGGCAAGGCCTGCGGCCAAAGCACCGACGCGGTCGTGGAATTCGCCGTAACGCCAGATCCGCGCCGGTGCGTCGAACGGCGCCCAGATCAGGAACGGATGATCGCGTCGGGCCCGGGCGCGCATCTCGAGCAGCCACGGCACATCCATCCCGGCGAACGGCCCGACCACGCCCGGCGATTGCGACTCCAGCATCAATTCCTCCCGTGCAGCCTTGTCGGCTGCCTCTTGTCTTTTCTTGAGAGCAGTTCTGGCATTGGATGGCGCGGCGCGCAAATCCGCAGAACGGCGTCATCCTGAGGTGCGCGCCTCTTCGGCGAGCCTCGAAGGATGCTGGGAGGTGCAAACGGCCATCCTTCGAGACGCCGCGCCAACGGCGCGGCTCCTCAGGATGACGTCAGGGCGTGTATCAAGACCCGCCCTCGTACGAGGAAATCTCAATCAAACTGCCGTCGGGATCCCGGCAATAGACTGAGCGGAGCGTGCCGCGGGCGCCCTGTCGTGGCCCGGCTTCCTCGATCGCTACGCCGCAGGCCTTCAGATGCGCGACCACCTCGTCCGGCGTGCTTGAGGTGAGAAAGCACAGATCGTCGCTGCCCGCGGTTTCGTGGTCGGCCGTGAACCATTCGACCTTGTCGGCATCGCGCGGCCGCACATTGATCTTCTGTTGGCCGAACATCAGCGAGGTCCGCGGCGCCTTGCCCCCTCCGGGATCGAACACCCGGATCTCCATGCCCAGGACCTTTTGGTACCACTGCGCCGAACGGGCCACATCGCTGACATTGATCACGATATGATCGATTGCGCTGATTTTGACCGACATGGGATTATCCCTGATCTCGCGGCTTTTTGGCGCGCCCGCGCCATTGGCCGTTTCACGCTTTGTTTGTTACAACCCCGACCGTCCGTCAATTCAACAACAAACCGGGCTCAATTCCGGTTCTTCAGGGAGAAACTGCATGGTTTTGCGTCGCGCCGCGATTTTTCTGGTCGCCATGGGTCTCTCGGCCTTTGCCTCGGCCTCCGGCGCCTCGGCGCTGGACTATCCGACCCGGCCGGTTCGCTTCGTGGTCGGCTATCCGGCCGGCGGCGCCACCGACATCCTGGCGCGTTTGATCGGGCAAAGGCTTTCCGAGCGACTCGGTCAGAATTTCGTGATCGAGAACAAGCCCGGCGCCGGCAACAACATCGCCACCGAATATGTGGCCAATGCCGAGCCGGACGGATACACCGTGTTCCTGGTCAATCCGGCCAATTTCATCAATGCCACGCTCTACACCGATTTGAGGTTCAACTTCATCCGCGACATCGCACCGGTCGCCTCGTTCACCCGGGTGCCGAACGTGATGACGGTCGCACTTAGCGTGCCGGCGAAGACGGTCGCCGAGTTCATCGCCTATGTGAAGGCCAATCCGGGCAAGGTGAACCTGGCCTCCTCCGGCAACGGCACCTCGGTGCATTTGTCCGGCGAGATGTTCATGGCGATGACGGGCGCCAAAATGGAGCACATCCCCTACAAGGGCGCCGCACCCGCGATCACCGATTTGCTCGGAGACCGCGTCCAGGTGATCTTCGACAACATGCCCTCCATCGTGCAACACATTCATTCCGGAAAATTGCGAGCGCTGGCGGTGACGACGGCGACTCGCTCGCCGGAACTGCCCGATGTACCGGCGCTTGCCGAAACCGTTCCGGGCTATGAGGCGAGCGCGCTGTTCGGCATGGGTGCGCCGAAGAAAACGCCGCCCGAGATCATCGCGAAGCTCAACAAGGAGATCAACGCGGTGCTGGCGGAACCCGAGATGAAGAAGCGCCTGACCGAACTCGGCGGCGAGCCGCTGATCTCCACGCCGGAGGCGTTTGGCGCGATGATCGCGGCCGAGACCGAAAAATGGGGGAAGGTGGTCACCTCCGCCGGGCTGAAGATCGATTGACCGCGATCGGTAGGCATCGCCGGCCGATCGATCCGGATTGACGGGGAGGCGTTGGCGCAGCATCCTGCGCGTCAAGCGCTCGGCTCTTGCATCGGGAGTGACGCATGCCGGAGGTTTCGGCGGGAAAAGTGGCCGACTACGCCGATGGCGACCGCAAGGTCGTCGATTGCGGCGAGTTCGAGGTCGGCGTCTTCAAGGTCGGCGGCGAGTTTTTTGCGTGGCACAATCGCTGTGCGCATCGCGCCGGACCGGTCTGCCAGGGCCGCATCATGCAGCGGGTGATCGAGCCGGTCGCCGACGACCGGACCATCCGCGCGCAGGCCTACGACCCCACCGAGACCAACATCGTCTGCCCCTGGCACGGCTACGAATTCAACATCAAGACCGGAATTCACCAGGGCAGTGCGCGCATCCGGCTGCGCAAGGCCGAAATGACCATCAGGGATGGCGAAATCTATGTTCGAACCTGAAGGCGACCGCAAGAACGACCGCTATGGCTGGATCGACGCCGCCGCGCCCGAATTGCTGCGGGCCTCGCGCGAACTGGTCGAGAACAATGAAGCCGGCCGCGTTTCCGACGAGGCGGTGGCGCAGATATTGACGGCAGCAATCCGCCTCTACGTCGCGAAATCCGACGGCGAGGAACGGACGTTTCCGCCGATCGCGGGCCAACGCGACAGCGAGATGACGCCGACCGAATTGTTGTCGGCGGTCTCGGAAATGCTGCGGGCGCTGCATCTGGGCCCGATGGAGCTGGCGCTGTGGTACCGGCGCCGTCCCGACGAGGACACTTATTCAGCGGGTAACAGACCATGAATATCCAGGGCAAGTTCGATCCGCCATTTTCGGCGATCCAGGAGATCAGCGTCCACACCGACACCCGCGACATCCTCGCGCACGCGCGGCGCAACGCCATCCGGCGCGGGTTGCAGGACTGGTTCGTCTGCGACATCGATGCCCACCATGTGGAAACCGTGTCGTGGAAGGAGATCGTCACCTACATCGAGGACCCGGTGGTGCGCGACAACGCGATGCGGTTTCAGGCCGAGCGGGTCGGCGCGCCGCCCTACGGGCTGAACGGCGACCTCGGGCTTCGCTATCAGTCGGTCGGCGGGCGGATTCCGCACCAGGACGGCCAGCGCGAGATCGTGGAAGAGAGCGACGTGCATCGCGACGTGGTCCTGACGCGCCGGGCGATGGATTCGCTCGGCATCGACAACATGGTGGTGTTCCCGACGCCGATGCTGTTTTTGGGCATGCACCCGCAGCCGGAAATGGAGGTGTGGCTTGGCAACGCCTATAACCGCTGGCTGATCGACCGGATACTATCCGGCGACGACCGGATCAAATCGCTGATCTATCTGCCGTTCAACACGCCCGCGGAGGCTGAGCGGACGGTCGAGCAACTCGGCGACAAGAAGGGCGTCATCGGCTTCTGCGTGACCTCTACCCGCTACAAGCCGGTGCACCACAACGATTACATGCGGCTCTATGCGATGATCGAGGAGCGCGGCAAGCCGCTCGCGTTCCACGCCGGCTATCACTGGCAGGATCCATCGCTTGCGACCGTCAACCGCTTCCTCGGCATGCATGCGCTCGGCTTCGTCTGGAGCAACATGATCCACATGACGAACTGGGTCCTGAACGGGATTCCCGAGCGCTTCCCAAAACTCAAGTCGCTGTGGGTGGAAAGCGGGCTCGCCTGGGTGCCGTTTTTGATGCAGCGGCTCGACGATCAGTACCTGATGCGCCCGTCGGAAGCGCCGCAACTCAAGCGCCTGCCGAGCGAGTACATGAACCACAACTGCTTCTATACGACGCAGCCGATGGAAACCACGCATCCGAAGGCGCTGGAAAATACCCTGGAGATGATCAGGGCCGAGACCCAATTGATGTTCGCGTCCGACTGGCCGCATTACGATTTCGACCTGCCGCAGGAAATCTGCGACCTGCCGTTCCTGAGCGAGCAGGCCAAGCGCAACATTCTCGGGCTGAACGCGGCGCGGATCTTCAACCTCGACCCGACGCCGGTGAAGAAACTGACGCCCGCCTGAAAGGGGCACCGCGGCCGCAAAAATCGGCGAGACCGATCAAGTTCGCGCGCACGGGGCTTGAATGGGAAGCGGCCGGAACCATTTTGAGCAGGCGTCGTTCTTCATCACGGGGCGAGGCGCGCTTCAGCGGAGGATGCGATCCATGCGCAATGTTGGTTTGGCGATGTTGGTCTTGCTGGCGGCGAGTGTCGCGACACTGGCCGGTTCCGGCCCGGCGGCCGCCCAGGATTACCCCTACTGCCTCTCGGGCTCGGGCTACGGTTATCTCGGCGATTGCTCCTACAGCAGCTACGCCCAGTGCGAGGCCAGCGCCTCCGGGCGGCTTGCCTACTGCAGCATCAATCCGCGCTACGCCTATGCGGAGCAGCCGCGCTACCCGCACCATCGGCGCTACCGGCGTTATTGAAAACCGGAGGAAACGGGTCGGCCGCGCTTAACTCGTTTTTCTGTTGCCGTCATACTAAACCTTATGGTTAAGTATGACGAGCGGTTTCTGGACCGCACCTTTGCCGCGCTGGCGGATCCGACTCGTCGGGCGCTGCTGGCCCGGCTCGGCAAGCGCAACGTGCTCTCGGTAAGCGAACTGGCGCAGCCGTTTGCGATGTCGCTGCCCGCCATCATGAAGCATCTCGACGTGCTGTCGGATGCGGGCCTGATCGCGCGCACCAAGACCGGCCGCACCGTGGCCTGCCGGCTGACCGCCGGCCCGATGGCGCGGGCGATGGACTGGCTCAACCGCTACCAGTGCTTCTGGTCAGACAATCTCGACCGCCTGGCTGCATTCGTGGAGGAAGATCGATGGCCGTCAAATCAGTCGCCGCTGGCGACGCCGGATTCGTCAGCCAACCAAGCCTCACCATCAGGCGGCGCCTCGACGCGAGCCCTGCGAAAGTCTACGCGGCGTGGACCGACCCGGAAAAGATAGCCCGCTGGTTCGGGCCGGCCCGGGTCAAGGCCGGCACCGAGCAGGCCGTCATCGACGCGCGCGTCGGCGGCCGGTATCGCATCAGTTTCGATATGGAAGACGGCGAACATTGCGAAATCGGCGGCGTCTATCGCGAAATGGTGCCGAACCGGCTTCTGGTGTTCAGCTGGGCCTGGCACACGACTCCGGAACGACAATCGCAGGTCACGGTTTCGCTGCAGTCCGACGGCGACGGCACACTGCTGACGCTGCAGCACGAGGCGTTTTTCGATCAGGCCGCGCGCGACGGCCATCAGCGCGGCTGGAACGGCGCGCTTGACAAGCTGGAAAAATTCGTCGGCTGAGGCGGCCGCAACACAGCCGGCCATGCTCGGCCGGTATCATCCGGTGCCGGAGGCGGCCGCGTGCCGCCAGGGTTGAATGGATATCCGCCCACATTTCCCCGGCTGTCACCAAAATGTCTGCTTGCGGATTTTTCTGTGGCATTGGCATGAAATTCGCCTGACACCGCATCCGGTAGAGCTTATCCTGCTCAATCGTGTTGGGGGATTCTGGGGTGTTGAACGTCAGCGCTGGCGTCGAGGCGTGGCATGGTCGAAACGGACCGGGCTTCGTTTCGGCCGACCCGTCGCATCTTCGGAACTCCATTGATCAGAACGAGAACCACCGCTCGTCGGCATGGGCAATTGCCGGCATGACGCTACTGCTCGCGGTCTGTGGCTGGGTCGTCGGCGGTTCCGAGGGGATGCGTCAGGCGCTGACCGGAGGCGCGCCGCGGCCCAACGGTCCGGCGCTGGCGCGCGAAGCCATTTTCCGATGGTTCGGCGCCCGTCTGCTGTCTCCTGCCGAACTACCCGGATTGTTCGACATTCTCGCGGACGTCTGCCGCCGCGCTGGTCTGTCCCGATTGCCGGATCTCTATTGCCTGCCGGCGCCGCGCGACATGAATGCCTATGCGCTCGGCGGTCCGGAAGGCGCCGCGATCATGTTGACCGAGGGGCTACTGCAACGGCTGACGCGCGGGGAGATCGCCGGCATCCTCGCCCATGAGGTTGCCCACATCCGCAACAATGACGTCTGGGCCATGAGCTGGGCGGCCGAGCTGCATCGCGCTATCGAATGGACATCGCTGACTGGTCTCGTTTTGCTTCGCGCCCAATACGGCGGCATGGCGCCCAACCCGTCGATTGCCGCGCTACTGCGTGCGGCGCCTTCGATTGCGGAACTGCTTCGATTGGCATTGTCGCGCTCGCGCGAACTCGACGCGGATGCCACCGCGCTCGAATTGACTGGAGACTGGCAGGCGCTGATCGCCGCGCTCGACAAGCTGGAGCGCCATCATGCCGGTTTTCCGGCGCTATCGGTAGCCGCACGCGAGGATGGTCCGGCACGCCTGCTTCGCAGTCATCCCGCGACTTCGGAACGGGTCGGCGCCCTGCTCAGTCTCGCCTACTGATTTCAAATCGAATTGCGTAAGTGCGGCTGTCGCGATTTGGAACCGGGCACAGAGTTTTCACAAAAAGATCGCCGGGGCTCCGCAAAAAAATCATTCGGGCGATGAATTGTCGCGAAAGGCTTGCATCACGAAAATAGTCGGGAGCGACCACAAAACCGCGGAGCAGCCGAACCGGGACCAAGCTAAGCTCACAAGCGGGACGAACTCCGGAGCGGCATGCAACGACGGGCCGCATTCTCATTTGTCCTCATCTGCCATCTCGCAGCCATTCATCATTCGCTGGAGCCATGCACCTGTCGCCCAAGCGGCGGCAGGCGTGTCGACGGAGTTGGGCAGACGGGTTTGCGCGAGCGCCTTGACCCCGATTGAGTGATCCCGATCGCGTGCTCGCGCGTCAGTGGAGTCCGTCATACCGACGTGACGGAAGAGTTCGAACCGTTCGAGTGCGAAGACGAAAAGTCTTCGTTCGTCGTGGGCTGAGGGCGTCAACCATCGCAAGGAGAACAAGCGATGACCTACTACGAAAGCCAGCAACAGAACTCAGGACAAAATTGGCAATTCAACCCGCAGCAATGGGCGGCGCTCAATGCGCAGGCTGCCCAGCCCTCCGGCGCGTGGTCCGGCTCACCGTCGATGCAAGCGATGGGGGGCTACGGACTTGGCAGTTATGGGCAGGCAGTCCATGGCCAGCAATACGGTGGCCAGCAATACGGCCAACATGGTGGCCAGCCGTCGATCGGTGCTTTTGGATACAATCCGGGATGGGGCGCGCAGCCTCAGTGGGGCGGTCAGCAGCAGCGCCAGCTTTCGCAACAGGATGTCAGCGAGGTGGTACGGCAATTGGTGCCGATCCTGCCGCAGATCCTGGCTCAGGCACAGTCGCCGCATGCCGCGATCGGATACGCCGCTTACGGCCAGGCGCCACGCCAGCTGAGCCAGCAGGATGTCAATGAAGTGGTGAGACAGATCCTGCCCATCGTGCCGCAAATCGTTGGAATGCTGCAGGGCCAGTCGCAGCCGCAATACGGGGCGATGCAAGGCGGCGCCCTTGGATTTGGCCAGCAAGGCATTGGCCAGCAAGGCTTCGGCCAACAGGGCTATGGCCAGCAGGGTTTTGGCCAGTTCGCGCTGGGCAATCCGCTGCAGAACTTCGGAACGCCGTTTGGCGGGCCGCAATTCCAGGCGGCGTTCGGCGCTCCCTTTGGCGGGGGCCAACAACAGCGGCAACTGACCCAGCAGGATGTCGCTGACGTCACCCGCCAGCTGATCGGGGTGATTCCCCAGGTGATCGGGAACCTGCAGGCCTTCAACCAGCAGCGCATGATCTGATCGCACAGACGCTGCATTCCTTCAATTGGTAATGGACGACCGCCGCCTGCCAAACGCGGCGGTCGTCCGGCCAGCTCCATGAATGCATTCCGACGAAGGAGAAATGCCATGTTCGCTCCCAATCCCTATTCCTCTGCCACAACCGCTTCCACCTCGCAGCCGCAGCCCGCAGACGTCCAGCAGCTCGTCGGCCTGCTCGGCAGCTTGATGCCGCTCTTGCTGCGCCTGGGGCGGCAGCCCCTGGAGCAGCCGTTCCAGGGCGGACCCGGCAACGTCATGGTTCCGAACCCGGCAATCGAGCATCAAGCCGCGGAAAACCTCATCGCCGACGTCAGCGCGCACGCGCTGCGCACGCTCTCCGGCTATCTCGAGGCCAATGCCGGGCGACACGCCGGCCTGGAGAGTTGTGTTCCGATCGTCACGCAAGCCGCGCAGCGCTTTGGCGCGCGGGACTATGCGGAGGCCTTCAACCTGATCTGGCTCGCATACCGGTCGATCGAAACGATCCGGGCCGCCGATCCACAGCTTCCCCCGCTGCGGGGTGGCTCGACACCGGTCGATCAAACTTCGTCGTCCATCCATTGAACCGGGAGGCACGCCATGGCCACGAGTTCAGAAAAGGATAAAGGCAGCGCCGCCTCGCGCACCGACCGGCGAAAGCCCGCGCTCGCACGCAAAGGCTACTACATGATCGCGCCGACTGGGCCGGGCGTGACGCGACAGACATTGATCGACCGGCTCAACCGGGCCGATGTCGAGATCGTGTTGACCTACAAGGAGCGCGAAACCGCTCCCGCGCCCATCGCCGTGGTGCGCGCCTCCGACGAAAGCGCGGTCGCACTGCGCAGGTCCACCGGCGGCGCATGGGTCATCGAACCGGACCGATACCTGCGCGCGGCGTCGCTGATGGTGCTGTCGACGCTCCCGCAAACGACGGCCGCGATCAACGCGCTCGGTCCGGAATACACCGTGACGATCCGGGTGCTGGCCGCGAGCGGCGCGCCGCTGGAGCGCGCCGAGGTCCGGATCGCAGGCGAGCAAGGGATGGCGCGCGGGCTGACCGACAAGGATGGCAAGGTCGATCTGACGCTTTATGGCGAAAGGCTCGAGACCATCACCGATCTGTCGGTCAAGCCTCGCTCCGGATATTGGGGGTTGTGGCGACAGCGGCCCAACCTTCAGACCGACGCGGTGAACAGCCTTACGCTGGAACCATTGTCGCTGCCCGAGGGACCGGACTGGGGCGGCAAGGCGATGCGACTGGACCAGCTCCCGGCCGAATGTCGCGGCGCTGGAATCAAGATTGCGCTGATCGATTCCGGTGTCGCCATCAGCCACAAACAACTGGCGAAGATCGACCGCGGCATCGATATCAGGGGTGGCGGCGACGGACGATCGTGGTCGCAGGACGCCGCGGGTCACGGTACGCCGTGCGCAAGCATCATCGGTGCTGCCCCGGATGCAGCCACAGGCATCCGCGGCTACGCACCGGAAGCCGAACTGCACGTTTGCAGGCTTCCTTCCGATGCGCGTTGCAGCGATCTGGTGGCGGCGCTCGACTATTGCCTCGAGACCGGTATCAATGTCGCTTGCCTGGGATTTGGCTGCGAGCGCGGTTCGGCCATCGTCGAGCAGCGGATCGCCGCGGCAAAGCAGCAAGGCGTCGGCATCATTGCCGCGGCCGGCAATTCTGCCGGTGCGGTGCTGTTTCCCGCCTGCTCTCCGCATGTCATGGCTGTTGGGGCGATCGGACAGGTCGGAAGCTACCCCGATGACGGTCCGCAGGCGCAGCAAGCCGCGGCTTCCGCAGCCGTCACCGACGGGCTGTTTGTGCCGCCGTTCTCCTGTCGCGGGCCCGAGCTCGACCTCTGCGCACCCGGCGTCGCGGTCGTCGCCTGCCAATCCCCTGACAGCTACGCGGTCTGCGACGGCACTTCGCTCGGCGCCGCCCATGTCGCCGCGCTTGCAGTCCTGATCCTCGCGCATCATGGCGATTTCAAAGGTCGCTTCGCCCGGCGGGATTTTCAGCGGGTCGAACGGTTGTTCCAGATTCTCAAGGACACGGCACGGCCGATCGGTCATCCCTGGCTGGCAGGCGCCGGACTGCCCGACGCCGTCCGAGCGCTCGGAATCCGGTCCCAGCCGTGGCCGCTGGCGACGACGCTCGAGGCCAGATTGGCGGAGATGCGCCATGCCATCCGGCAGGTCGACCAGGTTTACGCCGGCGCGGGTGAGACATTCGTCTTCGAGCCGCCACGCGGCCCGGCCAACGTTACGCAATGGCCGCTGAACCCGATGCGATTGCCGTCCCAAGGTATGCGCGGCGCCGGGGCGAGTGTGCACGAACTGAAGGCGGCGATGGCGCTGGCCGGCCTTTCCGATCGCAGCTAGGCGGCCAGCCCGCGGCATCGGCGTGCAGCACTTCGTCGAGGATGCGGCAGACGAGGTGTCCTTGCCCGCCGCATTGGCGTGGAGCAGTTCGGTGAATTGCGGTACCCTGAGCCCCGTGTTCAATCGGGCCGATGTCAGGGAACGTGATGGCTTTTGAAGACCGATACGGCCTGCCGCTTTCGACCGCGAGCGAGGCGGCGGCCGAGGCGTATCGCGGCGGCATCGACCTGATGCTGTCGGCGTGGCCCGGCGCGGCTCTGGCGCTCGACCGCGCGATCGAAGCCGATGGCGATTTCGCGCTGGCGCAAGCGGCGCGCTCGCGCCAGCATCTGATCTATGCCGAGATGGAATTGGCGCGGGAAAAGGCGGCGACCGCGCGAAGACTGGTCGCGCGGAACGGCAGCGAGCGCGAGCGGAGCCATGTCGAGATATTGGCGCTCACCACCGAAGGCCAGCCGGTCAAGGCGCTGAGCCTGACGCTGTCGCATCTGCAAAACTGGCCGCGCGATGCGGTGATCCTATCGCTGCCGCTCGGCGCTTTCGGCCTCTACGCTTTTTCCGGGATGGCCGACCACGACCAGGCGCGCGTCGATCTCTGCGAACGCTACAAGCAGGACTATGGCGACGATTGGTGGTTCCTCACCTATCTCGGCTGGTCGCACACCGAAAACGGCAGCGCGGATGTGGGACGCCGCTACACCCGGCGCGCCTTCGACATCCGGCGCGAGAATGCCAATGCCGTGCACGCGCTGGCGCATGCGATGTTCGAAGACGGCTCGACGCGGGATGCCGAGGAGTTGATCGCGGGCTGGCTTCCGATCTATGACCGCTCCGGCCTGTTGCATGGCCATGTCGCCTGGCATCACGCATTGCTGGCGCTGGAGAACGGCAACACTGGGCACGCCGCCGCGATCTACGAGACAGTCATCCAACCAAAGCTCAATCCGGCGCCGCCGATCAATGTCATGACCGATAGCGTCTCGCTGTTGTGGCGGATGCAGGCCTCCGGCCATCCGGTCACAGCTGAAGCCTGGCGCGATCTCGGCGAGCATGCCGGGCGCTGGTTTCCGAAAGCCGGCAATTCGTTCGTCGACATCCACATGGCGCTGCTCGCGGCGATGGCGGAGGATTTTGGCGCGCTGGAGACGCGTCTCGCCGATCTCGAGGCGCGGCGCGAACAGGGCAGGCTTCCGGCGGGCCCCGTTGTGCCGGCGATCTGCCGCGCCGCGCGCGCCTATGCGGAGCAGGATTTTGGGCAATGCGCCGCAGTCCTGGCGCCGGTGGCTGCCGAGGTGGTGCGGATCGGCGGCAGCCACGCGCAGCGCGAGATGATCGAGGACATGCTGCTGATCGCACTGATGAAGAGCGGCGAGGCCGCCCCCGCGCGCGAACTGCTCGATCGCCGCCTGCATCGCCGGCCCTCGATGCGCGACCAGCGCTGGCGGGCGGCGGTGACTGAGCCCGCCGGTCAATGATGACGGCGAGATTCAGCCGGCGCGAGGCGTTGCGGCGGACCGCGGCAGTCGCGACGGCGAGCCTATTGCCGGGCGCGCGCTTCGCCGGCGCCGCTGTGCCGCTGCGCGCGCTATCCCCCCGCGGTGAGATCGACACCATCCTGCAGGCGGGAATAGATGCGGGCGAGGCGCCAGGCGTCGTGGCCATGATCGCGACGGAAAGCTCCGTGGTCTACCAAGGCGCGTTCGGCGCGCGCGCCATGGGCGCGGCGGCGAAAATGTCTGAAGACACCGTGTTTCGCATCGCCTCGATGATCAAATTGTTGACGTCGGTCGCGGCGATGCAACTGGTCGAGCGCGGCAGGCTCAGCCTGCACGAGCCCGCCGCAAGGATCGATCCGACGCTTGGCTCGCCGCAGGTTCTCACCGGCTTCGACGCCAAGGGCGTGCCGCAGCTGCGGCCGGCGCGAAGAGAAATCACGCTGCATGATCTTTTGACCCACACCTCCGGCTTCAGCTATCCGCTGTGGGACCAGAACATGCATCGTTACCTCGAAGCCGCGCGCAGCCATCCGGGGTTGCCGCACACGCCGCTGATGTTCGATCCGCAGACGCGTTGGGCTTATGGCGGCAGCCTCGACCGGGTCGGCCGGCTGATCGAAATCGCCGCCGGCAAGCCGCTCGATCTGTATTTCCGCGAGCAGATCACGGGCCCGCTCGGCGTGAGCGACACCGGCTTCTCGATCACGGCGGCGCAGCGCGCCCGCGAGGCCGGCCTGCACGTCCGCCAGGCCGATGGCACGCTGGTGGCGAAACCGCCCGAGAAGCCGGTGGTGCGAAAGGTGTTTTCGGGCGGCGGCGGCATCTATTCCACCGCGCCGGATTACCTGGCGCTGCTGCAGGCGCTGCTCAACGGCGGAAGTCTTGCCGGCAACAGCATCCTGCGGCCCGAGACGGTCGCGGCGATGTCGACCAACCAGATCGGCGACCTTGAGGCGGGAATCCTGGAAGACCACGAATCCGAACCTGTCGAACGACGTCGATTTCTTCCCGGGAAACCGGCTGCGCTGGGGATATGGGCACATGATCAACCTCGATCCCGTGTCGGACGGCCGCAAAGCGGGCAGCCTGACCTGGGCCGGCCTCTTCAACACCTATTACTGGATCGACCCGGCCGCGCGCCTTGCCGGCGTGATCATGATGCAGATATTGCCGTTCGCGGACACGAAGGCGCTCGACCTCTATCGCAAGTTCGAGCGCGGCATTTATCGGGCCATGCAGCCGGGCTGAGGGTGCATCGACCTTTTCCCCCTCGCCCCGCCCTTTCGCGGGGAGAGGGTTGGGGTGAGGGGCTCTCTCGGCGTCGGGACTCGCGGAGAGCCCCCTCACCCGGATTGCTTCGCAATCCGACCTCTCCCCGTGAGCCTCCTCCGAATTAGTGGACACCTGTAGTAGGCTCGTGGAGCCAAGAGGTGTCGAATGCAACAAAAACGGCGTTCCTTTACGGACGACTATAAGCGAGAGGCGGTTGATCTGGTGGCTTCGAGCGGCCGGTCGATCGGTGCGGTGGCCAAGGAGCTTGGCCTGCGTGATTTGGTATTGCGCCGCTGGGTCGAGCGACGTGGGGCTGGGCGCGAGCCGACGGCAGCGCCGCGGCTCCCCATGCAGCAGGCGGTGCTGCCGTCGGCGGACCAGGCGGCAGAGATCTCCCGTTTGCGGCAGGAGAATGAGCGACTGCGAATGGAACGCGACATTTTAAAAAAGTCGATCGCGATCTTTGCTGGAGTTCGGACATGAGGTTCCGCTTTATCGAAGATCACCGCCCCGACTACCCGGTGAGGATCATGTGCGGCGCGCTCGATGTCTCGCCGGCCGGTTATTATGCGTGGCGCTCGCGTCCGGAGAGCCGGCGGTCCGCCGCCAATCGCGACCTGCTGGATCATATCACGCAGGTTCATCGCGATACCGGCGGACGCTATGGCAGCCCGCGTATCCATATCGAGCTGCAGGCCCAGGGCCGCGGAGCGAGCCGAGGCCGTATCGAGCGGTTGATGCGCCGGCACGGCATCCGCGCCATCATGGCAAGGCCGCGGCGGGCGCGGACCACCGACAGCCGTCACGACAACCCGATCGCTCCGAACTTGCTCAACCGGAACTTCAGCGCGGCGGCCCCAAACCGGATATGGCTGACCGACATCACCTATGTGGAAACCGATCAGGGATGGCTCTATCTGGCCGCCGTCATGGATTTGTACAGCCGCAGGATCGTCGGCTGGGCGATGGATGATCATTTGCGGACCGAATTGCCATTGGCAGCCCTGAACATGGCGATATCAACCCGACAGCCCGGCGCCAACCTGATCCACCACTCCGACCGAGGCGTCCAGTACGCATCGAGCGACTACCGTGCCGCGCTGCAGTCCGCCGGCATCCAGGCCTCGATGAGCAGAAGGGCCGACTGCTATGACAATGCACCGATGGAAAGCTTCTTCCATACGCTCAAAACCGAGCAGGTACACCACCGCCAATATGCAACCCGAGACCAGGCCAAATCCGATATCTTTGCCTACATCGAAGGCTTCTACAATCGAACACGACGTCATTCCTCGATCGGCTACAACACTCCGATCCAGATGGAGCTAAAAGTAACTTAACCCTGTCTACTTTTTCGGAGGAAGATCACCGTGAGCGGGGCGAGGTAACCCGAATTAGCGTGTTGCCGATTCCGCTGAAAGCTATCATGCCCTAGCCTCAGGCGGTCCCGGCCTGCTTCGCCCGCAATGGCGCGATCGATGGCGTCGATCACGGCCTGGGTCTCGATGAATTTGAGCCGCGCCCGTTCGGCCTTGTCGCGATCGAACGGCGCCGCCAGCGTCTTGGCGAACGCGTCGCGGTCCTCGGCCATGCGCTCGCGCGCCTTTTTCAACGTCTCAAGTCGCTCGGTCATGGGGTTTTGCTTTCTTGATTTGAGGCGGCAGAATACCCCTGACTCGCCCGATTGCCGGGATTTTTCTTCGCAACGGATGATAAATTAGACTCAATACCAACCAGGATCAGACAGGACGGAGAGGACAGCCACATAAGTCCGGACTCGCCGAGGCGAATTCTTGAGGCACGCGTCCCGCGTATCCGGATCTGCGGAAGGGCATCGAGCGCTGAGCGGAAGAAGCCCAGGCACAGGTGCGTACCTTTCAATGTGGTTCAAATCAGCGCTCCGTCGAAGGGCATGTTACTCATGGCCGGAGCGGCGAATAAGAGTTGGCAACGCGAACAGGCCGAAAGCAACCATTCCCAACGCCACGGCGATGAAATTCCATGTCACGTTGGCCTTCAACCGGACCACAATCACGCCTCCGAGCGTGCTGGCGCGCTCAAATTAAATGCGCGGACTTAAGTCGTTCGACATGGACCATCCGCGAGTTGCTAAGACGAGAATTACGGCGCAATCTTCCAGGAATGCTCAATTCGCCGCAAATCCGCTTCTGCAGGGCCTCGGACGGGGTACGCATCGCTCATGCGACGACCGGTCGAGGGCCGGCGATGATTGAGGTTGCAACCTGGCTCAACCATCTGGAATTCGATTGGCAAAGTCCAGTCTGGCGTCCGCGACTGGTTGAGATGGCGAAGAATTATACCATGGCGCGATACGATGGCCGAGGTTGCGGCTTGTCGGATCGGGCGGTCGAGGACTTGTCGTTCGACGCCAATCTTCGTGATCTTGAGGCGGTGGCCGACGCGGTGGGCTTCAAACGTTTTATCCTGCTCGGCTGCTGCCAGGGCAGCGGGCTGGCGATTGCCTATGCAGCACGCCACCCCGAACGCGTCAGCAATCTGGTTCTCTATGGCGCGTTTGCACGCGGCAGGCTGAAGCGCAACCCATCTGAGCGGGACCTCGAGGAAGCCGACATGATGCTAAAACTTGTCGAGCTTGGCTGGGGACGTGAAAATCCCGCTTTTCGTCAGGTCTACACGACAATGTTCATCCCCGAGAGCACGCCAGAGCAATTCCGCTGGTTCACCGACCTCCAGCGCATGTCGACCTCGCCAGAGAACGCAGTTGGACTGATCCGGGGATTTGATGCCATGGATGTCACCGGTCTTCTGCCAAAGGTAAGTTGCCCTACGCTGGTATTGCACGCCCGAGACGACGCCCGCGTACCATTCGCGGAGGGTCGCATGGTTGCCAGTTCGATTGCCGGCGCGGAATTCGTTCCGCTTGAGAGCCGCAACCACATCCTGTTGGAGCACCAACCGGCGTGGAAGCAGTTTCTGGCCGAGATCGCCCGTTTCGTTCATGGTCGAGGCGCGGCCGACGCTTCCGAGGGGACGACGTTTGCCGAACTTACCCAGCGCGAACGTGAGGTTCTCGAACTGATCGCTCGCGGCCTCGACAACGCAACGATTGCAAGCCAACTGTCGGTAAGCCCAAAAACCGTTCGCAATCACATCAATGGCATCTTCGAAAAGCTCAATATCCCCAACCGAGCCCAAGCCATCGTGCGCGCGCGCGAGGCTGGCATGGGGATGCCGACGGGCTAGTCCGGTCTGGGTCTCCTGGCCCAGCATTTTCAGCGCACTCGACACATTGAGATGAGGCCTGGGCCATGGGTCCCATGACGGCGTCGGCCGTTTCAGACACGTTTCTCCCCGGCGAACGAGCATTTCGCCAGCCCGCTTCGGTATTCAAAGTCAAAGGAGACAACGATGAATGACACCATTATATCGCCCCAGGTCACCGGCTCCGCGCAGATGCAAGGCGACCTGTGGAGTGCTCGCGCACGCGATTACGCCGAATTGCAGGAGCCCTTTTTCTTCCGCTGTACGAGAGCGTACAGCGCCGGCCTGAACTCGCGAAATCGCGATCAAGCCTCGATGTTGGCTGCGGTCCTGGCCTCGCCGCACAGGTGTTTTCACAAACACTTGCCAACGTCGCCGGCATAGACGCATCCGCCGCGTTCATCGGTATCGCGCGTGAGCGCCTGCCTGGACGGAATTTGCGTGTCGGCGAAATGGAAACGCTGCCGTACGCGGATGGAAGTTTCGATGTCGTGACCGGCTTCAACGCGTTTCAATACGCCGCATCACCTGTCAACGCCCTGCGCGAGGCACGCCGCGTAACCCAGCCGGACGGCGCTGTGGTGGTCGCGACCTGGGGCCCGCCGGAGCACTGCGAGGCGGCCGGGCATCTCAAAGCCCTCGGAGCGTTGATGCCGCCGCCGCCGCCGGGAACGCCAGGGCCTTTCGCATTATCCGACGAATTTAAATTGAAGGCGCTGGTGTCCGAGGCCGGTCTCACGCCGATAGCGGTGGTCGACGTGGTATGTCCGTGGAGTTACCCGAACCTGGACGTTGCGCTTCGTGCGATGCTTTCCGCCGGACCTGCCGAGCGGGCGATCCGGAACTCCGGCATAGACCGCGCACGTGACGCGGTTGCGAGCGCGATTTCGGCCTTCCGCAAGCCTTCAGGCGAGTACTACCTGAAGAACAAGTTTCGCTACCTCATTGCCCGCGCCTGAAGGAAGAAGCTTGCCTTAGGCCGCGAGCGGTGGCCATTCCGTCAACAGAAACATAGTCCGTTTCAACGATCGGAGGGTATCGTCGGAAGTCGAAGCCAACACTGACTGATGGCGTGATCTGCGATCATCGGATTTGAGTTTAGGAAGCCGCCTTCGGGCGGCTTTTTGTTTGGTGAGTTCGATGGTGCGACTTCCGTGTTTGCACTTTTCGGACCTGCTCGCGATGTATGTTTGATGTCTGCTTTCAGGGGAAAATCGGAAGTCGCGTTTGGTCTGTCGGACATACATGACGTCCTGACTTGCGACTGGCTGCTTGTGGCGCAAACGGACATTCCGGGGACGGCCTGACGATGTCCGTTCTTGGGGGTGGAGCGGAATTCGTGTCGGATACAGCGAGAGCGCGGCGCGCCGGGATCGTGTACGCATCACGTTTTCCCCTGGCATTTGCGCTCCCATAGCCGGCGTCATGTGCATTGGCATCTCGCCCGGCTGTTTCGTCGACCCGCCCTGCTTGGTCTGAACCAGGTTCGTTCATCCCCTTGATACCGGATATGTGGCGGCTGCCTCGGTCTATCGGCTTCGTTCACACCAGCGCGCTGCGTCGGACAGCACCGCGAAGGAGCATCACCGCGTCGCCTCTCCCGCCGGGCGCGCGACATTCGCCGCGTGGCCACGCCGATACGCCGGTCGCTGCTGGATGCGTGCCAGATAGGGATGCGCGTTGTCGCAGATGCCGACGCCGTAGGCGATCGCCCAGTCGAGGCAGGTGGCGAGCAGGATGTCGGCGCTGGTAAAGCGGTCACCCATCAGGTAGGTGCGGCCGTCGGCGAGTGCGACCTCGACATGGCGGAGTTGCTGGCGGAAATATTCGCCCGCCTTGGCGACGACATCGGGGGCGACGCCGTAGATATGGCCGAGTGCATCGGCGCCGTGGCGGCGCATCACATAGAGGCTGGTGGAATCCAGTTCCGCGACGATGAAGAACGACCATTCGAGCCAGGCGGCAAAGTCACGCTGCGGCTCCGGGATCAGCGATTTTTCCTCTGTCGAATAGGTGCGCGAGAGATAGGCGACAATCGCCGCGCTCTCGCCGATGCGGAAATCGCCGTCCTGCAACAGCGGGATTTTTTGACGGGGATTGAGCGCGGTGTATTCGGCGGTCTTGGTCTCGCCGGTGCGCGGGCCGATCGGCCGCGTCTCGTAAGGCAGCCCCAGTTCATGCATCGCCCAGTGCGCGCGCACCGTGCGGCTGGTGCCGACGCCCCACAGCGTAAGGTTGGATACGGCCATGCTACCATTTCTCCACAGCAGGGCGCAGATCAAGCTCATGGCTCCAGCCGTCCCTGGTCTGCCGATGCACGAACCAGTAGGCATCGGCGATGGAACCGGTCTTGGTCAGGCTGTCAGGCGGGATTTCGCTGGCGTCGACGCCGCTTGCGGCCTTCATCCGCGCATGGATCGCCGCGCTGTCGACCCCGGCATCGATCACGAGATGCGCGACATGGATATTCTTCGGACCCAGTTCGCGCGCCATCGCCTGGGCCACCGCGCGCAGGCCGAACTTCGCCGATGAAAACGCCGCAAAACCGCTGCCGCCGCGCATGCTGGCGGTGGCGCCGGTGAACAGCAGGGTACCGTGGCCGCGCTTTGTCATGTAACGGGCGGCCTCGCGGCCGACCAGGAAGCCGGCAAAGCAGGCCAGTTCCCAGGATTTCAGGAATAGCTTGGCGTCGGTCTCCAGCAGAGGCTTTTTGACGTTGGACCCGGCATTGAACAGGCAGACCTCGATCGGGCTGATATTTTCCTCGACACGGGCAAACAGGGTCTGCACCTCGCCCTCCTGGCGCGCATCGACGCCGAAGGCATGGACCTCGCAGCCTTCGGCCTTGAGCTCGGCGATCAGACCATCGGATTTGGCGGCGTCGCGCCGGGCGATGCAGACCTTGTAGCCGCCCAATGCAAAGCGCCGGGCCACCGCGGCGCCGATCGCGTCCCCAGCACCGACCAGCAATGCCACTTGATTGCGAATCTCCACCTGGGTTCTCCTCCCGTTGCGGCCCTTTTTCAGGAAGCGGCGCGAACCGTCTTGTCGGCGATCATCTGTTCGATGGCGCTGTCGGCATAGCCGAGCCCGCGGAGCACCTCGCGGGAATGTTCGCCCACCCTGGGGGCGGGGACGCCGATCACCGCTTCATGGCGCTCAAATCTTGCCGCCGGCTTCGGCTGCCGTACCCGCCCGACCGTCGGCTGGTCGAACTCGGCGATCAGACCGCGCGCGATTACCTGCTCGTTATCGATGACCTCGCTGCGGCGCAGGATGGGCGCACACGGCACATCGTTGGCGTCGAGGCGCGCCAGCCATTCGGCTGTGGTGTCCCGCGCGATATATTCGGCCATCTTGTGAATGCGCGCGGTGGCGTTGACCGAGCGCGCGGCAGGCGTTGCAAACCTCGCGTCCTTGATCAGCTCGGAATCGCCCGAAGCCCTGCAGAAGCCCTGCCATTCGGAATCCGACAGCGTTCCGGCCGTGATGTAGCCGTCACTGGTCTTGAACACCAGATCGGGCCGGTCCTTGGGATCGGCAGCACTCTCCTCCGCGCCGACCACCGTGTACTGCATCATGCCTTCCGGCCACAGATAGGAGATCATGACGTCGAGCATCGCGACCCTGATGTGATCGCCCTGCCCGGTCTTTTCGCGGGCGTAGAGCGCCGACGACACCGCCTGTGCGGTGAACACCGAGGTGGTCTTGTCGGCGACGATGGTGCGGATCATCTGCGGGCGGTTGGTGACCGGTTGCGACTGGATATCGCAAAAACCGGAAAGACCCTGGATGATCGGATCGTAGACCCGCTTCTTCGCATAGGGCCCAGTCTCGCCGACGCCGCTGATCGAGACGTAGATCAGGCGCGGAAAGCGGGCGCGAAGCTCGTCGGCTCCGAGCCCGAGCCGCTCCATGGCGCCGGGCCGGAAATTCTGTACCAGCACATCCGCCTGCGCCACCAGTTTTGCGAGCACCTCGCGGCCGGCATCGCTCTTCACGTCGATCGACAGCGAACGCTTGCCCCGGTTGGAGGAGATGAACAAGGCGGAGAATTCGCCGGCCTTGTCGATGGTCGCGCGGCTGCGGCGCGCGCTGTCGCCGCCGATCGGCTCGATCTTGAGCACCTCGGCGCCCTGATCGGCCAGAAACATGGTCGCAAACGGTCCCGACACGACAGCGGTGAAATCCAGCACCTTTACGCCCGCGAGCGGACCCGACATGACAGTCTCCCTGAACGGATTTTGACAATTGAGCAGGAGCGTAACATTCAGTTATGGTCCCGTGCATCTTACATGATTTACATCATATAAAGCAATCTGAGGCAGGTCCGGTGCGGGCGTGCTACGAGATCGCAACGATCTCGAGCTCCTGACCGGGTATGCCTGCTACATCCCCAACGGCTTTGCCCATCAGAAGCCTTGCCACCGGCGATACGAAGGAAATCGAGCCGGTTTTGGGTTCCGCCTCGTCCTCTCCCACGATACGATATTTCTGTATGCGGCCATCGTCGCGCCTGAAGGTCACCGTGCTGCCGAAGGCGACAGTGTCGGTTGACGTGGGATTGGCGATGACCTGTGCCGTCCGAACTCTCGCCGCAAAGTAGCGCACGTCACGCAAGGGGGCTGCGGCCTGCCGCCGTCGTTCATTGACGTCTTCGATCTTTTGCGCCGTCTCGTACGCCTCCCGAGCCCTCTGGAGTTGAAATTCAAGAGCCTTCAACCCGGCTTCCGTAACAAGGTTCGGGTGAGGTGAAACCGGGCGATCGGGGAGCAGTATCTCCGACGCAGTTTCGGCACTATCTTCCTTGGTGAAGGCAACGCTCAATTCAAACTCCTTTCAGCTGAGATATGCCGAGCGCTTCGTTAGCGCCACCCCAGGGCGGGCGCGACGTGGGTCAGGATCGCTTCGATCACATGGGCGTTGTAGGCAACGCCCAATTGGTTGGGGACGGTCAGCAACAGCGTGTCGGCCTCGGCGATCGCCTCGTCTTTCCTGAGCTGCTCGACCAGTACATCCGGCTCGGCAGCATAGCTGCGGCCGAAGATCGCGCGAGTCCTTTCGTCGATGAATCCGATCTGGTCATCATCCTCGCGCCCGCCCCCGAAATAGGCGCGATCGCGATCGTCGATCAGCGCGAAAATACTCCTGCTGACTGAAACCCGCGGCTGGCGAGCATGGCCTGCTTCCTTCCAGGCGGCGCGGTAGGCCCGGATCTGGGCGGCCTGCTGCACATGGAAAGCCTCGCCGGTTTCGTCGTTTTTCAGTGTCGAGCTCTGCAGGTTCATCCCGCGTTTTGCGGCCCAGACCGCCGTGGCGTTCGAGCCGGCACCCCACCAGATGCGGTCGCGCAGGTATTCGGAATAGGGTTCCAGGCGTAGGAGTCCTGGCGGATTTGGAAACATCGGCCGTGGATTCGGCTTGGCAAAACCCTCACCGCGCAACAGGTCGTAGAAGACCTCCGCATGGCGCCGCCCCATGTCGGCGTCATCCTGGCCTTCGGCCGGTCGATACCCGAAATATCGCCATCCCTCGATCACCTGTTCGGGCGACCCCCTGCTGATGCCGAGCTGCAGGCGTCCGCCGGCGATGAGATCGGCGGCGCCGGCGTCCTCGGCCATGTAGAACGGATTCTCGTAGCGCATGTCGATCACCGCGGTGCCGATCTCGATGCGGCTGGTCTTCGCGCCTGTGGCCGCCAGCAGCGGGAAAGGCGAGGCAAGCTGGCGGGCGAAGTGATGGACCCGAAAATAGGCCCCGTCCGCGCCCAATTGCTCGGCGGCAACGGCGAGCTCGATGGATTGCAGGAGCGTGTCAGCCGCCGAGCGGGTCTGCGATTGCGACGAGGGCGTCCAGTGCCCGAATGAGAGGAAGCCGATTTTTTTCATCCTGGCAATCTATGGTCATCCAGGCTTGTTTGCGACCTTCATTCATTTGCATGTGATCTGAAAATACGCCGGGACGATTTTGAAAAGCGGACACGCTGCGAGCGGCGTGAAACATATCATCAAGCGATGCTCCCGGCGAACAAGCGCGTGGACAGCATCTGCGCGGTGTCGCCTGCGATTTCAAGGGGCCGTCCATGCAGATCATTGAATTGCGTGCGGGTCGCCATCGCGGTCGATCGCGAAATCCCTGAGAAGCGGCGAGGTTGAACCAGCGATCAGATCGCCGATCAGCGACGCGGCGAGAAAGCTGAACGTGATTTCGTTGCCGCCGTATCCGTAAGCCGCATAAATGCCTTTCATGTCAGGGACTGGCCCGATCAAGGGCATTCCGTCACCCGTGGTATCGAATGCGCCTGACCAGCGGAATTCGATGTCGAGATTGGCGGCCGGCCACAGCGCAGCGAGTTTCTGCGCCAGCAGGTTAGCTTTGGCGGGGATCAGGCGGTCCCGCTCATCGGGCTCGACCACCCGGTCGCTGTCTTCCCCGCCGATGATGATACGGCCGGTCGGTGGTCCGCGCGCAATGATAATCCCTGCTGTCTTCCCAGATCAGTACGCCGTCTTTCCAGATTTTCTCCGGCTGTGGCACGGTCGCAATCGCCCAGCTCGAAGAGACCTTTTGTACGTTCGAACGAACGATGCCGGGCATGACGTAGCCGGTTGCCAGGACCAGCCATCGCGCCTCGATTTCATGGCTATCCACCATCAGCGTGCCTACCGATTCCGATGTGGCGTGGAATTCGGTCGCCTCGGCCTCGAACAGGCGCGCGCCGCGCGAGACCGCGATTCTGAGCAACCCTTGCGCCAGCAATATCGGGTCGGCGTCGGCTGCGCTCGGCGAGACGATCGCACCGGCCCGGACAATCCTGAAGACGTCCAACAGCCTTGCATTGATCCAGGAATTCGCCGGGTAAGCCTGCGCGCCGACGCAGCCGATGCTCTTCGACGAGATCCTTGCCGCTGCTGCCGGCCGCAAGGTAAAGCGAATCCCGGGCGCGAAGCTCGCATTGGAGCCCGAGCTCGGGGATAAGAGACTTCAGGCCGCTGACCGCATCCAGGCTGGCGAGAAAGACCCGCGAAGCGCGCTCGGGGCGCGGGCGCGCACTGCCAGATACAAGCCGGCTCGCCTTCGCGCGGATGTTCGACGGGCTGGACGAAACGCTCGCTTGATCCGGGGCGCGGGTCAGATGCCGGCTGTTTGCCAGCCGGTGTCTCTCATTTCAGGTGAAAAGCCAGGGGATTGAATCACTGGCGCACCCGACACGATTCGAACGTGTGACCTTTGCCTTCGGAGGGCAACGCTCTATCCAGCTGAGCTACGGGTGCGTCGAGCGTTCATTTAGCCGATTGCCTTGCTGTGGGCAATGTCTCCGGAGATAACGCTCCCGGCCGGAACTCAAGGCAATTGACGCCCCCATGACCTCGAACATCGAACCGTTGGCCCGTGAAATTGCCGAGCGCATCTGTCGCCGGAACGGCATGGCGGAAGGCGATATCCCCGGCTGGGTCGAACTGCATTGGCCATGCGCGGCCGCGATGCTGGAGGCGGGCATAATGGACGAGGGCGGCGAATGGGTCGCGGACACGGACGTCCGGCTCGGAATGGAGGCCTATCGGGAGCGGCTGTCGCGGTCCAAATAGCCGGGTCTTGGCTCCGCGCGCGCGATCGGCGCCCGGCGGTTGTCCCGCTTGATGCATTCTGTAGACTGCCGCTTCCGGAAAGCGGCGCCGCGCGCCCCAGGAGAAACTTCATGCGTCCGCTCGAATTCGGCTGGTATTTGCCCACGCATGGCGACACCACGGCCTATGGCGTGCCCGAGGCCCAGGTGGCGGGATCGCCCGAATTATGCGAGCGCGTGGTGCAGGCCGCGGAGCAGGCGGGTTTTGAGTATTTGCTGATCCCGGTGGGCTCGACCTGCTGGGAGGCGTGGATCGCGGGCGCGTTCATGGCGGCGCGGTCGTCCAGCATCAAGCCGCTGATCGCGGCAAGGCCTGGCTATATCAATCCGGTGCTGCTGGCGAAGATGATCTCGACCTTCGACCAGATGTCGGGCGGCCGCATCTGCGTCAATCTGATCGCCGGCCAGAACGAAAGCGAGGTCGTGGCCGAGGGCGTGCGCTATGCCAAGGAGGAGCGCTACGCGCTGATGGAGGAGGAGGTCTCGATCCTCAAAGCGCTGTGGACCGCGCGCGGACCGCTCAATTTCGAGGGAAAATTCCACACCATCTCCGGCGCCCATATCCGGCCGCGGCCGCTGCAGCAGCCGTTTCCAAAATTCTATCTCGGCGGCGGCTCGCGTCAGGCGTGGGAAGTTTCGGCCAAACATTCCGACGTGCATCTGTTCTGGGGCGACCTGCCGGAACGGATCGCGCAAAATATCGTCGAGATCAGGGAAATGGCAAAGGCTCATGGCCGCGAAGCCGCGATCGGCTTCGGCATGCGGTTGCAGGTGATCTGCCGCGAGGACGAGCGCGACGCCTGGGAAGCCGCCGATATCCTGGTGCGCGACGCCAGCGAGCGGCAGAAGCAGGAGATCAGGACGCTTTACAATAATTCGGAGGCCAACCGGCGGGTGCAGCAGCTTGCTCGCGAGCACGGCGACCTGTTGTTGCCGCATCTATGGACCGGTATCACCAAGGTGCGGCCGGGCGCCGGCATTGCGGTGGTCGGCAATCCCGCGCAATGCGCGGAAACGCTGCAGCAATTCATCGACGCCGGCTGCCACTCATTCTGTTTGTCCGGCTACCTGCATGACGAAGAGGCCGAACGTTTCGGCCGGCTGGTGCGCCCGATCCTCGCCGGGAACAATCGCGGCCGGCTCGCGGCCTGACGCTTGAGTCCTGGCGCCTAAGTCTTGACGCTTAGGTCCTGGCGCGGCGGCGCGCAGCGGGTTTGGTCGGTCGGTCCTGCCGGGATGCAAGCTTGGCGAAATCGGCGAGCATCGTATCGGTGGAGATCACGCGATTTCTGCCGAGCCGCTTGGCGGCATAGAGCGCCTGATCCGCCTGGCCAAGAAGCCAGTCGGAACCGGCATTGTCAGCGGGGACGTGCGCCGCCACGCCGATGCTCAGCGTCACCGATGGTCCGGCTCCGGGATCGCCATGGGCGATCTGCATGTCCATCACGGCCTGGCGAAGCCGCTCGGCAATCATACAGGCGCCTTCCGGCCCGGTGTCGGGCATGATGATCGCAAACTCCTCGCCGCCATACCGCGCGGCGAGATCGGTCGGCCGCAGCGCGTTGGCGCCGATGACGTTGGCTATGGCGCGCAGACACTCGTCGCCGGTCTGATGGCCGTGCCGGTCGTTAAACAGCTTGAAGTGGTCGACATCGACGAACAGCAGGGCCAGCGGCTTCTTGGTCCGCTGCGCGCGCGCCCATTCCGTGTCCAGCGTCTGATCGAAGCATCGCCGGTTGGCGAGGCCGGTCAATCCGTCCTTGGCCGCCAGCGTCGTCAAGGCAAGCTCCGCCCGCTTCTGGTCGGTCATGTCGCGCAGGGTCTCGACCACCGCGATCAACTGGCCGGCTTCATCGTGAATCGGGCCGGCATCGATCGCCAGATAGAGATGGTTGCCGAGCTTGGGCATCACGCACCAGTTCTTGGCGCTGAGCCCGAGGCCGGAATCGTCGGGCGTCATGTGTTCCGAATAAAGCTCCCCCACCTTGTCCGGGCGGTCGAGGGCCACGAGATCCGCCAGGCAGTATCGGCGCTTTTCATAGAAGGCGCGCCAGTGTCCGGAGCTGCCCAGGACCTCGGAGGCGGCAACGCCGGTCAGGCGTTCGCAGGCCCGGTTCCAGATCACGACGCGCCGCTTCGGGTCGATGACGAAGGTCGGAACCACCAAATGCTGCATCAGCCGCACGGCGTAGGAATGCGCAACCTCCGAGCTTCTTGCGCGGGCCATCTGATATCCTTCCCAATGCCGTCATTCCAGAGTCCGGCGCGCCCGCGTCTCTGCGCAGCCGCCCGGGCCGATCGCGTGACTGTGCTCGCTAGGCCACCGCCGCCTTCATTTCTACTTTTGCGCCGAACAGCTTTCTGACCTCGGCGCCGGGTTTCGCCGCCGAGAACAGAAAGCCCTGCATCTCGGTGCAGCCCAGCGTGCGCAGCATTCCCTTCTGCGCCAGCGTTTCGACGCCTTCGGCCGTTGTCGTCATGTTGCGCGCGGTGGCGATGTTCACCACTGCCTGCACGATCGCGGACGAGCCGTCGGCTTCCGCGACGTCGCTGATGAAGCAGCGGTCGATCTTGATCTTGTCGAACGGAAAACGCTTCAGGTAGCTCAGCGAGGAGTAGCCGGTGCCGAAATCGTCGAGCGCGATGCGGACGCCGACGGCGCGCAGTTGATGCAGGATGGCGAGCGCGGCCTCGTCGTCGCGGATCAACACCGCTTCGGTGATTTCGATTTCCAGCCGGTCGGCGGACAGGCCGGAATCTGCCAGCGCGCTCGCGATCTTCAGCGCCAGCGTCGGGCATTTCAGTTGCACCGGCGAGACGTTGACCGCAAGCCGGACATGGGCGGGCCAGGTCGCAGCCTCCGCGCAGGCGGTTCTCAGCACCCATTCGCCGAGTTCGACGATCAGGCCGGTGTCTTCCGCTACGGGAATGAATTCGGCCGGCGAGACCATGCCGCGCTCGGGATGGCGCCAGCGCAACAGCGCCTCGCAGCCGGTGACCTTGTCGCGCGCGAGATCGACCAGCGGCTGGTAGTGGATCTCGAAGCCGCCGTCGAGCAGCGCCTGGCGCAGATCGCGCTCCATGGTGAGTCTCGCCTTGGCGCGGGCATCCATATCGGGCTCGAAGAAGCGGTAGGTTCGCCGCCCGCTGGCCTTGGCGCCGTACATCGCCAGATCCGCGTTCTTGATCAATTGGTCCAGGTCGGTGCCGTCCTGCGGCGCCAGCGCGACGCCGATGCTGGCATCGGTAGAGAGCTGATGGCCGAGGCATTCATGGGGTTGCCGGATCGCCTCCTGGATTCGGGTCACGAATTCGACGACATCGTCGACATCGCCGACATCGGTCTGGATCACCGCGAACTCGTCGCCGCCGAGCCGCGCGACCATGTCGGTATCGCGGATACAGCTCCGGAGGCGGGAGGCCACCAACTTCAACAGCTCGTCGCCGACATGATGTCCGAGCGAGTCGTTGATGCCCTTGAATTCGTCGACGTCGATATAGAGCAATGCGAACTGCCTGCCGCGGCCGGTCATCTTCAGCTCGTGCTCGATCCGTTCGCGGAACAGCACCCGGTTCGGCAGGTCGGTGAGCGCGTCGTAATGCGCCAGATGCGCGATCTTCTCGTCGGCGCGCCGCCGCTCGGTGACGTCCTCGACCACGTTGATGATATAGCGGGGCTCGCCGTCCTGATCGCGGATTGCGATGCGTTTCGAGGTGATGATCAGGCTGCCCGAGACCTTGCTTTCCCAGGGATGCTCTTGCAGTACCAAGCCGTCGGGGGATTGCAGCGCCCTTTCGTCATCAGCTGCGATCTGCTCGGCCAATTGCTTCGAGAATAATTCAAAAGGGGTCTTGCCGATGATGGCGTCCTGCGGCTTCTCGAACTGTATCTCGGCCACCCGGTTGGCCAGCACGTAACGGCGGTCGCGGACGTCCTTGACCGTGATCTGGGTCGGGATGTGGTCGATGATTTGGCGCAGGAACGCATAGTTGCGGTCGCGCTCCTCTTCGAGTTTTCGGCGCTCGGTGATATCCTCGATGGTCGCGACCCAGCCGCCCTGCGCCAGGGGCTTGTTGACGATCTGGACAATTCGCCCGTCGGCGGCTTTCAGGTCGCGGACGGTGACCTTGCCCTGCGCGACATTTTTCCGGACGGTCGAGCAGAATTCGTCGACATCGCCGTCGAAGGATCCGGTGTCCTTGCGATGCTGGATCAGGTCGCGAAAGTGGCAGCCGGGTCTCACCACTTCCGTCGACAATCGGTACATATCGAGGTAGCGCTGGTTGCAGATGACGACGCGGGCGGAAGCGTCATACAGCACGAGGCCCTGCAGCATGTTGTTCAGCGCGGTGTCGAGCCGGTGCTTTTCCGCTTCCAGCCGCGCCTGCAATTCCCGGCCTTGCAGGGTCATCTGCCGCACGATCAGAAGCAGGATGACGGCGATCACCAGTGCGGACAGAACGGCGGCGACCACCAGAAATCTGGTTTGCGCGCGCCAGTCGGCGAGTGCCGCCGAGACCGTCGTGGTGGCGACCACCACGATCGGGAAATGGCTCAGCTGCGCCGCCGAACCGAGCCGCTCCTGCTGGTCGACCGGGCTGTGCACGCGCAGGGTCTGCTGGCCGCCGTCGGCCAGCACCTTCGCGATCAATGGCGCCGTCTTGAATTTTCGCCCGATCATCGAATCGACGTAAGGGTGACGCGCCAGCATGGTTCCATCGCGATGGAACATGGAGATCGCGGCGTCTTTTCCGAGCGCCACCGATGAAAAGAAACTCTCGAATTTCGTCGGCGCAACCGCGCGCGAGATGACGCCAAGGAATTGGCCCTCCGGCCCGGTCACCTTGCGGGCGATCACCGTTCTCAAGCCCCCGGAAAAGCGGCTGCGAACCAGTTCGATCTGTTGCGGCTCGGGGGTCGACGTCAGCGCCTTGTAATAATCGCGATCGGCAATGTTGACGGACGGGACGACAGCCACTTCCGATGAATTGATCAGGGTTCCGCCGGCGTCATAAATGTTGATGCCTGCGATTTCCGAAGGTCCGCTGACCTTTGCCTTCAACAACAGGTGCGTTTCCGGCGTGGACATCTGGCGCCTGAAGTCGTCGGCAGACACCACGCCCGCCTGACGTGTCCGAGCGATCAGGTCATCGAGGGGAACCTCAAGATCGTCGAGTTGCTGGTCGAAATGGCGGGCAAGCAGCCGCACGGTGTTTTCCAGTTCGCGCTCGCTGTTGCCGAGCGCGCGCTCGCGGAATTCGCTGACCATCAGCATCGTGCCGATCGTGATCGTCACGATCAGAAGAGCGCCCAACAGAATGAGCCAGAACACCGGACCTCGCCGGATCGACGTGGCGGTCCGGTGCGACCCGGTCGCGGCGATCCGGGGCGTCGCAGGCGCGCCCCATATGGTGGAAACAAATTTTCGCATTCCCCAACTCCAGGGGGACATGCTTACGATGCAGAAATAGCATCCCGGTTAGGAAATCCGGTTATTTAAGGCTTAACGGATCACGCGCGGAACATGCATATATCGCACTGCAGGATGACCCGGGAGCGCCGGACGGGCATGCTGTTTCGATATCGGAGGCGAGCATGGTAGCGTCATCGGAACCGGCGTGATCGCACGCGGGTATTGCCAGGGGGCGAGGTGTGATGGCGAAAACTTCCGGCTCGCCGGGTTCCGGTTTGGCCGGCAAGGCTTGGCCGCTGTTCCGCTCGCTGAATTCATATCGGCTTTCATTCCTGACGCATGATCTATTCGCGGGCCTGACGCTGGCCGCGATCGCCATTCCGGAGCAAATGGCGACGGCGCGGCTCGGCGGCTTCACCCCGCAGATCGGCTTCTTCGCCTTCCTCGCCGGCTCGCTGGCCTTCGCCGCCTTCGGCAGCAACCGCTTCCTGTCCTGCGGCGCGGATTCCACCATCACACCGATCTTCGCCGGGGGGCTTGCGGCGCTGGCCGCGACCGGTTCGCCCGACTATCAGGCGCTGGCCGCCGCGCTGGCGCTGATGGTCGGCCTCTGGCTGATCGGCGCCGGCATTTTCCGCCTCGGCTGGATCGCCGATCTGCTCTCGATCCCGGTGACGACAGGTTTTCTCGCCGGCATTTCCGTGCACATCCTGGTTTCCCAGTTGCCCGGTATTCTCGGCTTGCCGCCGCCCGAAGGGCCGATGCTGCAGAAGCTCGCGACCCTCGTGACGCATCTGAACCAGACCAATCCGTTCACGCTGGTGATCGGCGTGGGGGTCCTGGCGATCATCACGGTATCGGAAAAGATCGACGCACGAATTCCCGGTGCACTGATCGGTCTTGCGCTGGCCGGCGCGTCCGTCGTGCTGCTCGGCCTCGAGAGCCGCGGTGTCGGCGTTCTCGGTGCGGTCCAGGCCTCGCTGCCGGCGGTCAAGGTGCCGATGGTAACGGCGGACCACCTGACGAGCCTGATCTCGCTCAGTCTCATCGTCGCGGTCGTGGTCATGGTACAGACGGCGGCGACGACGCGATCCTTCCCGTCGAGCTCCGACGAGCCGCCGGATGTCGACCGCGATTTCACGGGCGTCGGCGTCGGCAGCGTGTTGTCGGGATTGATCGGCGCGTTTCCGGTCGATGCCAGCCCGCCGCGCACCGCGGTGGTGTGCGAGACCGGCGGCAAATCGCAGCTCGCTGGCCTTGCCGCCGCCGTCATCGTGATCGCCTTGCTGGCGTTCGGCACCGCGCTGCTCGCCCGAATTCCGAATGCGGCGCTCGGCGGCGTGCTGCTGTTCGTAGCCCTGCGGATCGTCCGCGTCAGCCAGATCGTCGCGATTGCCCGGCAATCGCTCGGCGAGTTCCTCCTGATCGTGGCGACCGCGGCCGCGATCATCGTGCTGCCGATCGAGCAGGGCGTCGGCATCGGGATTGCGCTGTCGCTGCTGCACGGCATCTGGAGCACGACGCGCGCCCGGGTGATCCAGTTCGAACGCATCCCGAAAACCTCGATCTGGTGGCCGGCGAGCCCGCATTTTCCCGGCGAACGGGAGCCGGGCGTCATCGTCGCGGGATTCCCGGGGCCGCTGTCGTTTCTCAACGCCTATCCATTCCGGCGCGACATCATGGATGCTATCCAGGCGGAGGGGCAAGCGGCGCGGCTGCTGGTGCTGGAGGCGACAGGAATCGTCGAGATCGATTTCACCGCCGCGCAGATCCTGCGCGAGCTGATCCGCCGGGCTCACGCCGACGGCGTCGATTTCGCCATCGCCCGCCTCGAATCGATCCGCGCCCAGGAAGCGATGGCGCGGTTCGGCATCGACGAACTGCTGGGGCCGGACCATTCCTTCCGCAGCGTCGAGGAGGCGATCAAGGCGCTCGGCGGCAAACCTGCGGCCGACTGAACGCTGCGCGGGCTGATTATGCCGGCACGATCTCCTTGCCGATCGGCCACAGCGCGAGGCCTGCGAGCTTAAGGTGCGCCCAGGCGAACGGGATGCCGATGATGGTCACCGCGAGAACGATTGCGGTGACGAGATGCGCCAGCGCCAGCCACCAGCCCGCCAGCGCCAGCCAGACCACATTGCCGATCAGGCCAAGCGGCCCGGTGCCGATATCGGGCCGGCCGGTGAGGTGTTCGCGAGGCACCGCCTTCTGGCCGAACGGCATCAGCGTATAAGCCGCGATGGTGAGCGCGGCCTTGGCCCAGGGGATGCCGATGATGGTGATGGCCATGATGATCGCGGCGATCACCCAGCCGACCGCCATCCACAACCCGCCGAGGACGATCCAGAGCACGTTCAGAAATATCGAAACCGGAGGCATGGTGTTTCTTCGAGAGCCGGCGTGAGGCGCGCGGGGCGCGGAAACGATCCTGCCATCCTATGATGACAGGCCTGACAAGCAAGCTGAATTGCGGGCCATTCCGACGGCTGAATCCCGTTGAACCGGTCCGCGCTTGGCATAATCTCGGAAGCGGCTGGAAAGGCCGATGCGGCGAAAATCCGCGATCATCCGGGAGAGAACAACATGAAGAAACTGTTCGCCGTCATCTCGTTCGGCACGCTGATCGCGCTGCCGCAGTTTTGCCGCGCCGAGGACATCACCCGCTTTGCGCCGCTCAAGGTCGAGGAACTCAACCCGGCGCAAAAGGCCTGGGCGGAGGCGATCGCGGCGCCGCCGCGCAATGCGAAGTTCACCAACGCGCCCTATCGCGCCTATATCCGCAACCCCGATCTGGCGCCGCGGCTGACGGCCATGACGGACTATCTGCGCTGGAACACCTCGCTGCCGCCGCGGCTCAGCGAAATGGCGATCCTGATCACCGCGCGGCAGTGGACCGCGCAATATGAATGGTTCGCGCATTATCCGCTCGCGATCAAGGGCGGGCTCGATCCCAAGGTCATCGGCGATATCGCCCTCGGCAAGCGCCCCGAAGGCATGAAGGACGACGAGACGGCGCTGTACGATCTGGCGATGGCGCTCTATCGCGACAAGAAGGTGTCGGACCCGGTCTACAAGGCTGCGCTGGATAAATTCGGCGAGCGCGGCATCATGGATATCATCGGCCTCATGGGCTACTACGACATCACCTCGATGACCCTGATCACGATGCAGGCCGGCGCGCCCAACGACAGCGTCAAGCCGTTGCCGGCGCTGGAGAAGTAGGGGTTGTCACCCCACCGTCATTGCCGGGCATAGCCGTCCGAACGGCGTCGCTTCCGCTCGCCAATGACCCGGCAATCCATCTTCTTCGCAAAAACTCTTGTGAAAATGGATGGATGCCCGGATCAAGTCCGGGCATGACAATTGAGTTCGCTGAGACGATATCGCTCGCGCCTCAGCGCCGATAGCTGCCGCGGCGCGCGTAGGCCGGGCGGCTTTCCTGCGCCGGGCGGCTGGCTAGGCTGATGCGCGCTTCGCTGGCGATCGGGATCGCGGGCCTGAGTTCTTCCAGGAAGATCGGCCGGGAAAAATAATAACCCTGGGCGTAGCGGATCCTGGTGGCGGCCTGCAGATAGGCGAGTTCCTCGAAGGATTCGATGCCCTCCGCGATCACGGTCATGCCGAGCGCCTCGCTCAGGGATTCGATCGCCCGCAGGATGCCCTGGCTGCGCGGGCGCTTGTGGATCTCGGTGATGAAGGAGCGGTCGATCTTGATCTCGTCGGCGGTGATGTCGGCGAGCGCCGACAGCGACGAGTAGCCGATGCCGAAATCGTCGATCGAAATCCCGACGCCCAATTGACGGAAGATCGGCAGGATCTCGTCCTGGAAATGGCTCTTGGTGACGAAGGCGTCTTCCGTCACCTCAATCATGAATCGCCTGGGGAAGCCGGTCGCCTCCAGCGCCTCCGCGAACGAGCGCATGAATTCGGTATTGCCGGCCTGTTTCGCGGCGACGTTGATGCTGATCGTGGTGTCGTGACCGAAGGTATCGTTGATCAGATCGATCGATTTGACGATCTCCGCCAGCACCAGATGCGTCAATTCGTCGATCAGTCCCAGTTCGACGGCGAGGTTGATGAAGGTGCCGGGCGCCTGGATCACGCCCTCGTCGTCGCGCAGCCGCACCAGCGCTTCGATGCCCTTGATTTCCTTGGTTCGGATGTCGACCTTCGGCTGGAACGCGCAGCAAAACCGCTTTTCCAGGATGGCGAGCCGCAGCGACTGCTCGACCTTCATCCGCGCCTGCGCCTCGCGCTCCATGCCGGCGTCGAAGAAGGCCGCCATCCCCTTGCCCTCGTTCTTGACCCGATACATCGCGATATCGGCGTTCTGGCACAGCACGTCATAGCTGCGGCCATGCTCGGGATAAAGACTGACCCCGATCGAGATCGAGGCGAACACCTCCGATCCGTCGATGAAGAACGGGGCTTTCAATCGCTCCAGCGTAAAGTGGATGTATTCGGCGACTTCTGCCTCGTTCTGGATCGGGCTCAGCAGCAGCAGAAATTCGTCGCCGCTGATCCGCGACAGCATGTCGGATTCGCGCAAGTCCAGCGAAATCCGCCTGGCCACCTCGACCAGCAGCGCGTCGCCGACGGCGTGGCCGTAATAATCGTTGATGTGCTTGAAATTGTCGATGTCGAGGAACGCCAATGCGAAGCGGCCGTGCGGCTCGCGCTGCAACTGGCCGCCCACGCGATGCTCGATCACCCGGCGCGACGGCAGGCCGGTCAGTTCGTCGTAATAGGCCGAGCGGAACAGATGATCCTCGACGGCCTTTTGCGCGCTGATGTCGACCGAACTCGAAAGCAGCAGATTGCGGCCCAAGATGCGAACCGGCCGATGCGAGGTGAGAACGACCTGTCTGGCCGCGCCGTGGCCGAAGGTCTCTTCCGCCGTGGCCTCACGGCCCCCGCGCAGCAATTCGAGGCCGGCCTCGCGGCGCTGGCTGAAGTCCTGCGATACGGGGGTTTCGTCGCCCGCCATCCCGAGCTGGACTGCCGCGGCCTCGTTCACCAGCAGGAAGCGGCCATGCTCGTCCTGAACCGTGATGCCAACGGGGAGCATCCGGATGACATCGCCGAGCATGCCGAGCCCGGTGTCATCGGCGAAGACGCTTTCGTCTCCCGTCGCGGTGGTCGGCAGGTCGTTGGGGTCGCGGCTTTGCATGATCGCCGAGTTTGACGGAGTCTCTTGTAGTTTTCGTTAAATAAATCGCAGAAACAGGAGGCCCGGCCTGCTCGCACGCGGATGTGAACGGAAGCCGGCCCAATCGTCATTAACAGAACATCAACGCGGGGCTGGGAACGCCTTGCCCGCGCCTCGCCGCGCGTGGCTCAGCTCTGCGGTATGCGGCAATGCATGGTGCAGTGAACCCCGCTCTTCAAAAACGCGATCTCGGTCTTGCCGTCGAATGGCCGCAGGGCCGATTTCAGCAGCCTGGTGCCGAAGCCGGCCTGTCCGACGCTTTCGACCGGCGGGCCTTCGGTCTCATCCCAGGTGATGTTGAGGCGATCATCGGTCACCGACCACGATACCTGCAACAGCCCGCGTGGCGAGGAAAACGCGCCATATTTTCCGGCATTGGTGGCAAGCTCGTGAAACATCAGGGCGAGGCTGACCGCCAGCTTGTCGGGAAGAAACAGCGGATTGCCGTTCAGGGTGAAACGGACATGGCCGTAGGGCCCGAGTTCTGAAAGCAGCAGATCCTTGATGTCGCAACCGCTGCCGTCGACCTCCGCGATCAGATCGTCGGTCGCCGACAGCGCCCGCATCCGGTGATCGATGTTGGCCCAGACCTGCGGCTGGTCGTACAGCACCTGGTGCAGCACCGCGTGGATCGTCGACAGCTTGTTCTTCAGCCGGTGCTGCAGCTCGTCGACCAAGAGCTTGCGATAGGCCTCCTCCCGGATCAGGCGCCCCGAGATTTCCCGCTGCTGTGAGACGATCGTACGGTAATGCTCGATACCCCAGATCGTCAGTCCGCACACGATCAGGTAGATGAGGAGCAGCGCCAGCCTTGCGAAATCGACCGCCGTATCGCCGAAATTGACGGTCACGCCGAGCACGCCGCTGGCCAGCGCGGTTGCGATCCCGACCCGCAATCCGCCGACCGCGGTGGCAAAGAACACGGCCGGCAAATAGGGCGTGAAGAACACGTCGGGCCGGATCAGCGAAAGGCCCCACCGTGCGGCGGTCGAAAGCGCGAGGCAGCAGGCGGCAAAGCCTGCGCCGAACAGCAGCGAGGGCTGCGAGGTGCCCTGCCAGCCGCGCCGGAATTCGTCGATCAATTTCGCCATGGGTCCTGTCTGTCGATCAGCAATCCAACCAAATACGCCGTCTAACGCCGCAGGCATAGCTTGCGTTGCATCTTCAAGCCGGGAATATAGCGCAACCAACATCGCCCAAAATGAGGAGAACGACATGGGACGGCTCGACGGCAAGGTTGCGGTGATCACGGGGGCGACCAGCGGCATCGGCCTGCGCACCGCCGAAGTGTTCGTCGCCGAGGGCGCCAGGATCGTCATCGCCGGGCGCCGCGCGCCGGAGGGCGAGGCGCTGGCGAAGAGGCTCGGCGCCAACTGCATGTTTCTCAAGACCGACGTCACGGTCGAGGACCAGATGCGCGCGCTGATCGGGCAGGCAGCGACAAAATTCGGCCGCATCGATTGCCTGTTCAACAATGCCGGCGGCCCGGCGCAGATCGGCGGCATCGAAGGCCTCGAGGTCGACCGCTTCGACGCTGCGATCGCGACGTTGCTGCGCAGCGTGATGCTCGGCATGAAGCACGCAGCCCCACATATGAAGAAGCAGGGGTCCGGCAGCATCATCAACAATGGCAGCATCGCTGGACAACGCACCGGCTATTCCTCGTCGATGGTCTACAGCGCGGCCAAGGCCGCCGTCATCCATCTCACCAGATGCGTGGCGATGGAGCTCGGCGAATCCGGCGTCCGCGTCAATTCGATCTCGCCGGGCCTGATCGCCACCGGCATTCTGGGCAAGGCGCTCGGCCTCCCGGTCGACGCGGCGGAGCAGACGCCCGTCGTGATGCGCGAGCTGACCAGGACCGCGCAGCCGATCCCGCGCGCCGGCCTGCCCGACGACATCGCGCATGCCGCGGTGTTCCTGGCCAGCGATGACTCCAGCTTCGTCAACGGCCACGACCTTGTGGTCGACGGCGCCATCATCGGCGGCCGCAACTGGAGCCAGTCGCAGCAGGCCTATGTGGCGGCGCGCAAGGCCTTCGAGCAGGGCAACGGATGAACATGCAACCGTTATTCCGGGGCGATGCGAAGCAGCGAACCCGGAATTTCGAGATTCCGGGTTCACCCTTCGGGCGCCCCGGAATGAACTCGGTCACCGGCCGCTATCATTCCCGGTCGAGGAAAGCCGCCTCGGTCGCGAGCAAATCATAGGCTGGGCAAAGCCAATGCGTCGCGCGAATGCGTGGCGATAGATGGTGGGCGCGGCGCGAAGCGTCGCCCACCCTACGGATTCGCGGCCGGCTTCAGCGTCACGCGCAGTCCGTCGCGCGGTTTCGGGATCGGCCAGATCTGCCATTGCGGGGTGTAGCCGGGTTCCAGCGAGACTTCGAGGTTTTGCAGGAAATGCCGCGCGAAACATTTCGCCTGCATGTAGGCGAAATGCAGCCCGAGGCACATATGGGCGCCGCCGCTGAACGGCACCCAGGCAAAACGATGGCGGTTGCGCTGGGCTTCCTCGGTGAAGCGCATCGGATCGAATTTTTCCGGATCGGGCCAGATTTCCGGCATGTGATGGGTGAACATCGGACTGATGCCGACGTTGATGCCGGCGGGGATCGCGTATCCCTTGAAGGTGAAATCAGCCATCGCGCGGCGCGGCATCGAGGCCAGCGGCGGCTTTTGCCGTAGCGCCTCCTTGAACGCCATTTCGGTGAGCGGCATGGCCTCGAGATTGTCTGATGCGGTTGGCTCGTCGGCCGCGAGGCCAAGGCTCCTGACCTCGTCGCGCAGGCGATGCTGCCATTCCGGATGGGCGGCGAGCGAGCCAACCAACGCGGTCAGCGACGAGGTCAGCGTGTCATGCGCGGCCAGCATCAGAAAACTCATGTGGTCGGCGATGTCCTGCGTCGAGAGCAGCGCGCCGTCCTCATGGGTGGCGCGGCACAGCTGCGAGAACAGGTCCTCGCCGCCATTGGCGCGGCGGATCGGAATCTGCTCCGCGAAATAGGAGATGATGCGCTTTCGGCCCTGCACGCCGCGCGCCATCATGGTGAAGGGTAAGGGCTTGCGGATGACGGCGACGGAAGCCTCCACCATGTCGACGAACGCTTCGGTGATCTCGTCGAATTCGGGGCCGAGGCCGGCGCCGAGAAACGCGGTCGCTGCGAGATCGAGGGTGAGATGCTTCATCGCCGGATAGAACAGCATCGGGCCCGGCTGCGCCTTCCATTGCGCGACCCGCGCCGCGATCCCCTTATCGAGCTCTGCGAGATAGGATTTCATCGGTCCGGCCTTGAAGGCCACCGATAGCGCGCGCCGGTGCAGCCGGTGCTCGTCGAAATCGAGCAGCATCAGCCCGCGCGGAAACAGCCGTCCGAGAATCTTGTCCCAGCCCTGCATCGAGGAGAACAGCTTGGCCTGGTCGAGCAGCACGAATTCGTTGGCCTCGGGCCCGAGCATCACCACGCCGGTCTTGCCGAACAAATGGCTGCGATAGACGAGGCCGTATTTGGCGGCCTGCCGCTCCATCTGCCCCTTGGGATCGGCGAGGATCTCGAACGTGTTGCCGATCAGCGGCCAGCCCTCGTCACCGGGAATGTGCGTCAGCGAGTTGCGCCGGGGTGACGTCAGCCTGGTCGCAGGAGAGGCCACATTCTGCATCGACATGGCTGTTTGCCTTGGTGGTTTGGTCGCGCCGATCGGGCAAAATAGCCGGATGTCGCGGCGCTGCAAAGCCTGCTGGCCCGATCCGGAGAAATTAAGCCGGCCGGGGCTGCGACAAATCCTTAAGGCCATGCCGAGTTACCGCAAAATGAAAGCGAAACGGCGCGACCGCCGTCGCGTTGCCTCTATGACGCAACCGGCTTTACCGTCACCCGCAATCCATCGCGCGGCTTCGGGATCGGCCACATCTGCCAGTCCGGCGTATAGCCCGGCTCCAGCGAGACTTCGAGGTTCTGCAGGAAATGCCGCGCGAAGCATTTGGCCTGCATATAGGCGAAATGCAGCCCGATGCACATGTGCGCGCCGCCGCCGAACGGCACCCAGGCGAAGCGATGGCGGTTGCGCTGCGCCTCTTCGGTGAAGCGCAGCGGATCGAAGCGGCCGGGATCCGGCCAGATCTCCGGCATGTGGTGGGTGAACAGCGGGTTGACGCCGATCATGCTGCCGGCCGGGATCGCAAAGCCCTTGAAGGTGAAGTCGCGCACCGCGCGGCGCGGCATCGAGGGCACCGGCGGCTTCAGCCGCAGGGCCTCCTTGAACGCCATCTCGGTGAGCGGCAAGGCTTCGAGATTGTCGAATGTCGTCGGTTCGTCCGCCGCGACGCCGAGCGCCGTCACTTCCTCGCGCAGCTTCTGTTGCCACTCCGGATGCGCGGCAAGGGCTCCGATGAAGGAGGTCAGCGACGAGGTCAGCGTGTCGTGCGCGGCCATCATCAGAAAACTCATATGGTCGACGATGTCCTGCGTCGAGAGCAGCGCGCCGTCCTCGTGGGTGGCGCGGCACAGCTGCGAGAACAGGTCCTCGCCGCCTTTGGCGCGGCGGATCGGAATCTGCTCGGAGAAATAGGCGACGATGCGTTTGCGCCCGCGCACGCCGCGCGCCATCATGGTGCCGGGCAGCGGCTTGCGGATCACGGCGACGGAAGCCGCCACCATGTCGACGAAGGCGCGGGTGATCTCGTCGACCTCGGGGCCGATGCCGGCGCCGAGAAAGGAGGTTGCGGCAAGATCGAGCGTGAGCTGCTTCATCGCCGGATAGAACAGCATCGCCCCCGGCTGTGCCTTCCATCGCGCGACCCGCGCCGCGATGCCGGTGTCGAGCTCGGCGAGGTAGGATTTCATCGGTCCGGACTTGAACGCCACCGACAGCGCGCGCCGGTGCAACCGGTGCTCGTCGAAATCGAGCAGCATCAGCCCGCGCGGAAACAGCAGCCCGAGAATCCGGCCCCAGCCATGGGTCGAGGAGAACAATTTGGCCTGGTCGAACAGCACGAGTTCGTTGGCCTCCGGTCCCAGCAGCACCAGGCTGGTCTCACCGAACAAATGGCTGCGATAGACCAGCCCGTATTTGGCGGCCTGGCGCTCCACCTGACCCTTGGGATCGGCGAGTACCTCGAGCGTCTTGCCGATCAGCGGCCAGCCTTCGTCGCCGGGAATGTGCGTCAGCGAATTGCGCCTGGGCGGGGTGAGGCTGATCGCAGGCGAGACCGCAGTTTGCATCGACATGGCAACGGCTCCGGTTGGTCGCGCTTGAACAAGCAAAATAGCCCGATGTCGCGGCGCTGCAAAGCCTGGCGCTCCGATCGGGCGAAATTATGCCGATCCGCGGCAAGACAAACGCGCAGGCCGTGCTAGGCTACCGCAAAATGAAATCGAAACGGGAGGGCTGTGATGCGGGGTGTTTTTCGGGCGTTCGTCGTCGTTGCGATCGCGGTCGCGGGCTGGATCGCGACGGGTCCTGCGCTCGCGCAGACCAAACCTGTGGTCACCAGCCTCGGCCCCGATTTTCCCAGGACCCAGATTTTCATCGGCAACAGCTTCTTCTATTACAACAACGGCCTGCCCAATCACGTGCTGAGGATGGAAAAGGCCGCCGACCCCGCCGACAAAGGGTATCGAACGACCTTGGTGGCGATCGGTGGTTCAGATCTCGAATGGCACGACGTCGAGAGCTATTTCCGGCCGGATGCGGTCGGCTCCTATTCGTTTGACGAGAACAACAAGATCGTCTTCAACAAGCGCGAAAAACTGTTCGACGTCGCGATCATGATGGATTGCAGCCAGTGCCCGATCCATCCGCAACTCAAGTCGGTATTCACCGAATATGCCAAAAAGGACAGCGGCATCGTACGCGCCCATGGGGCGAGGCCGGTGTTCTTCATGTCCTGGGCCTATTCCGACAAGCCGGAGATGACCGCGGAGCTGGCGGAAGCCTATACGGTTGCCGGAAATGCCAACAATGCGCTGGTGATTCCGGCGGGGCTGGCGTTCGCCCGCGCCCGCCGCACGCAGCCGGAGCTCAACCTCTATGCCCCCGACAAGCGCCATCCCTCGTTGGCGGGGACGTATCTCGCCGCCTGCACGACTTTCGCCGCGCTGACCGGCCGTTCGCCGATCGGCAACGCCTATCACGCAACACTCGACGAGCCGACCGCGCGGCTATTGCAGACGGTGGCGTGGGAGACGGCGCAGGAATATTACGGCAAGTGAGTTGTCAGAAGCGACGGCGAATCACCTCGCCCCGCTTGCGGGGAGAGGTCGGAATTCGCGGGTAGCGAATTTCGGGTGAGGGGGGCTCTCCGCGAGTCGTGCTCGCCGAGAAGGCCCCTCACCCCAACCCTCTCCCCGTGAAGAACGGGGAGAGGGGAGAAACCTCACGCCTTCCGCTTGGCGGCTTTCTTCTGCAGGTCCGGCGCGTTGATGGTCGGGATCGCGACGCGGCCGGGGCCGGTGAGCGGCAGGGCGGCGGCGGCCCTTTCGTTTTCCATGATCTTGGCCATCACCGCTTGTCCCGCGCGCTCGAATATCGCGCGATTATCGATCACGAATTTCTGCGACTCCCGCAGCTTGGCGACATAGCCGTTGATTTCCGGAATCACGTAGCGCGCCACCATGTCCCAGCTGCGGCGGGTGTTTTCCGGATTGGCCCAGTCGTGCACGAAGCCGACGATGGTGCCGACGCCGCCGGAAACCTGCATCAGGCTCTTGATGGTTTTCACCAGGTCGTCGGGGGTGCCGATGGTGGAGGCTGCACCCTCGCCGCCGGCGGTCTTTTCCACGGCGTCCTCGGGCGAGGTGAAGGGCTGCAGGCCCGGCCGCTGCAGGGTGCCGACATTATATTCGTTGTGCCAGCGCATCAGGCCGGGGCCGGCCTCGCGGCGGGCCTGCTCGCGGCTTTCGGCGATGTGCCAGGACAGCAGCACGCGCCAGTCGGCGCGGCTCACGGTGGTGCCGTGCTTCCTGGCGGCGTCCTCGGCAAAGCCCCATTGCGTCGGCAACGCCATCAGGCCCTGGGTCGACATCGATCCCAGCGAGATGATGCCGATGCCGTATTTGCCAGCGAGCGTCATGCCCGAGGGCGAGATCTGCGAGGCCACCACGAACGGCATCTCTTCCTGCAAGGGCAACAGCTGCAGCGCGGCGTCGTTCATGGTGAACCAGTCGCTCCTGGCGGTGACGCGCTCGCCCCGAAACAGCCGGCGGATGATCGCGATCGCCTCGTCCTGGCGGTCGCGCTGCGTCATCGGATCGATGCCGAGCGTATGCGCGTCGGACGCAAGCGCGCCGGGACCGCTTCCGAAGATGGCGCGACCACCGGTCATGTGGTCGAGCTGCACCATGCGCTGGGCGACATTGAAGGGGTGATGATAGGGCAGCGAGACCACGCCGGTGCCGAGCTTGATGCGCTTGGTGCGCTCGCCGGCGGCGGCCAGAAACATCTCCGGCGAGGCGATCATTTCCCAGCCCGAGGAATGATGCTCGCCGCACCAGAATTCGTCGTAGCCGAGCGCGTCGATCTGCTCGACGAAATCGAGGTCCCTGCGGAATTGCAGCATCGGATGCTCGCCGATCGGGTGATGCGGGGCGAGGAAAGCGCCGAATTTCAGGCGTGCCATTGGGTGTTTCTCCGGGCGGAATATTCTTGTCGATGGGGCTGTCCGACAGGCTACGGGCTGGAATGCGCCAAGGCAATCATGGAAAGCCCCTTGCGGCCTATCCGGCTTGCTGCCATGCGCGCAGGCGATGGATCGGGCCGGACGTCAGGCTATAGGCCGCAACCGTGGTTTCCGAGAAGCGCGCGGCGGCCCCGGGATCGCGCAGCAGCCGCGCCCGACGACGGACAGGATCGCCAGCGCCCTCAAGCCGTCGAGCTCCTTGATCCGTTCGTTTCTGGACATTACTGATACTACTCGTCAGAAAACAATTGCCGCTCGCGTTGCCAAATTTGGAATGCGCGGTTCACCTTGCCAGTTCGCGAAACCGCTGCGCCAACGGGCAGAACGGCCGGACTCCACCGAATTTACACCCCGCGGCCCTTCGGCTAAGAGAATGGCCCGTTTCCGGCCCGAGGCTGCGATGTATCTGAAGCAACCCGACCAGCCCGCGCCGCTGCAGCTTTCCAGCCAGCGCAAGCGGGATCTGCTCGACCATTTTGAGGCCAACGGCGCCGAACTCGAGCGTTGGCGCGTATACAATGCCGCCTACCATGCAGACGACCGCAAGTTCATGCAGTTCGTGATTCCGCCGGGCAAGCGGGTGCTGGAGCTTGGCTGCGGCAGCGGCGATCTGCTGGCCGCGCTTAAACCTTCCTACGGCGTCGGCGTCGATTTCGGCACCGCCACCGTCGCGAAGGCGAATGCGCGCCACCCCGAATTGTATTTCGTGCTCGGCGACGTCGAGGACCCGGCGACGCTGTCGGGCGTCGAGGGGCCGTTCGATTACATCGTGATCGCCGACACCATCGGCATGTTCGAGGACATCGACGGCACGCTAAGACTGGTGCACCATCTGTGCGCGCCGTCGACCCGGATCGTGATTTCCTATTACTCCCATCTGTGGGAGCCGATCCTCAAGCTCGCCGAGCTGCTGCGTCTGCGCGCCAGGCAGCCGAAGATCAATTACATCGCCACCGCCGACTTCCTCAATCTGATGGATCTCGCGGATTTCGAGATGATCAGCCAGGAACAGCGGCAGTTGATTCCGCTGCGCCTGTTCGGCATCGGCCCGTTCGTCAACCGCTTCATCGCCCCTCTGCCGGGGATCAGGAAGCTGTGCCTGCGGACCTATATCGTCGGACGCCCGGTTCGGCTGTTTCCGGACCGCAAATTCTCCGCGAGCATTCTCATTCCCTGCCGCAATGAGCGCGGCAACATCGAGAACGCGATCCTGCGGATGCCGCGCTTCGGCTCTGCGCAGGAAATCCTGTTCGTCGAGGGCAATTCCAGCGACGGCACCTTCGAGGAATGCGAGCGCGTCCGCGATGCCTACAGGGACTCATGGGACATCAAGGTGCTGAAGCAGGATGGCAAGGGCAAGGGCGACGCGGTGCGCAAGGGCTTTGCCGCAGCGACCGGCGACGTCCTGATGATCCTCGACGCCGACCTGACCATGCCGCCGGAAGCGCTGCCGAAATTCCACGCCGTGATCGAGACCGGGAAGGCCGAGTTCGTCAACGGCACCCGCCTGATCTATCCGATGGAGAACGAGGCGATGCGTCCGCTCAACTTCATCGCCAACCGCTGCTTCGCCTATCTGTTCAGCTATCTCGTCAACACAAGGATGACCGACACGCTGTGCGGCACCAAGGTGCTATTGCGAAAGGACTACGAAGTGCTGGCGAGCGAGCGTGGCTATTTCGGCAATTTCGATCCGTTCGGTGACTTCGACCTGATCTTCGGTGCGGCCAAACAGAACCTCAAAATCATCGAGACACCGATCCACTACAAGGCGCGCACTTTCGGAGAGACGCAGATCTCGCGCTTCCGCGACGGCTGGCTGCTGTTGAAAATGGTCTGGTTCGCCTACCGCAAGCTGAAGGCGATTTGAGACGGTCGCCAGAAACAACCGAGGGCTGAAATCGTCATTGCGAGCGCAGCGAAGCAATCCATTTTCCTCACGGAAAGAAAGAATGGATTGCCTCGCTTCGCTCGCAATGAGGGTTGGGAATCGGCGGCTCAAGCCAAAGCCGTCATTCCGGGATGGTGCGCAAGCACCAGACCCGGAATCTCGAGATTCCAGGTTCGCGCTATCACGCGCCCCGGAATGACGAGATGCTACCGCGTCATCCGGTTCCAGGCATCGAGCCCGGCGATCTTGTAGGCCTCCGCCAGCGTCGGATAATTAAAAGTGTTCTGGATGAAATAGTCGATGGTGCCCTTGAGGTTGAGCACGGCCTGGCCGATGTGGATCAGTTCGGTGGCACCTTCGCCGAGGATGTGCACGCCGAGCAGCCTTCGCGTCCTGGTCGAGAAGATCATCTTCATCATGCCGCTGTTGAGTCCCATGATGTGGCCGCGCGACGTTTCGCGGAAGCGCGCGACGCCGACTTCGTAGGGAATGGCGCGGGTTCGCACTTCTTCTTCCGTGAGCCCGGTGGTGGAGATTTCCGGCACCGAATAGATGCCGTAGGGAAAGAATTCAGGCGGCGCCAGGGGCTCCATGCCGAGCGCGTGGCAGGCGGCGACCCGCCCCTGTTCCATCGAGGTCGAGGCGAGAGAGGGAAAGCCGATCACGTCGCCGGCGGCATAGATGTGCGGCACGCTGGTCTGCAAGGTCACGGGATCGACCTTGATGCGGCCGCGATGGTCGACCGCGATCCCGACGGCATCGAGATTGAGCCGGTCGGTGGCGCCGACCCGTCCCGCGGCGAACAGCAACATCTCGGTGGTCACCTGGCGGCCGTCGGCGAGCCTGGTGACGACGCTGCCGTTCTCGCTGTGCTGAATCGAATTCACCGCGGAGCCGAGCCGCACCGCGACATTGCGGTCGCGCAGCTCGTGCATGAATTCCTCGATCAACTCCTTGTCGATGAAATCAAGGAATGTCGGCCGCGGTTCTATCAATGTCACCGCGACGTCGAGCGCGGAGAAGATGGTGGCGTATTCGACACCGATCACGCCGGCGCCGATCACGGCGAGGCTGCGCGGCAGTTTCGGCAGATCGATGATCTCGTCGCTGTCGAATACGCATCGGCCGTCGAACGGCACATAGTCGGGGCGGAACGGCCGCGTGCCGCAGGCGATCAGGATATGGGCGGCGGTGACGTTTCGGGTTTCGCCGGCCGCCATCGTGATCTCGATCTGGTGCGGTCCGGCAAGGCGCGCCTCGCCGCTTGCGGTCTTCACCATGTTGCGGCTGAACTGATGTTCGAGCACCTCGACTTCGTGATCGAGGGTTTTTTGCAGCCGCGCGATCAGGTCGGGCGCGCCGATATCCTGCTTGACCCGGTAGGAGCGGCCATAGAAGCCGCGCTCGCGCCAGCCGGAAAGATTGAGCACGGTCTCGCGCAGGGTTTTGGACGGAATGGTGCCGGTATGGACCGAGACGCCGCCGACCCGCCGGCCTTTTTCCACCACCAGCACCGACTTGCCGAGCTTGGCGAACTGCACGGCAGCGCGGCGGCCGGACGGGCCGGAGCCGATCACAACCATGTCATAATCATGCATCGCGGGCGGTCCGAACAGGAAGAAAGCCGGCTGAAAACGGGGTCGAGGCAGCATTTCCCATGCAGCAATCGGGCCAGAAAGCCGCCAACACTTACTCTCGAGGTAATCGCTCGCGTGACCGAAAGCTGATCAATCCAGTGCAAGGGCTTTTGGATCAGGCAGCTCTCCCCATGCACCAGACTGTATCTCGGACCGTGGATTCCTCGCGCCGCTGGTGGGTGCTCGCGACCGTCGTCGCCGCGCAATTCATGTTCGGCGTCGATGCCTTCATCGTCAATGTCGCGATTCCGACCATTGCCACTGAGCTGCATGCGAGCCCGGCGCAGATCGAGGCGGTGATCGCGATCTACCTGATCGCCTATGCGACGCTGGTGGTCACCGGCGGCCGGCTCGGCGACATCTACGGCACGCGGAATGTCTTTCTGGCCGGGGTGTTCGGCTTCACCGCGACCTCGCTGTGGTGCGGGCTGTCGCAGTCCGGTCCCGAATTGATAGTCGCCCGGCTGGCGCAAGGCGCGACCGCGGCGCTGATGGTGCCGCAGGTGCTGGCCACGCTGCATCTGTTGTTCGCCGATGGCGCGCGCGCCCGTGCGTTTGCGATCTACGGCATCGTGCTGGGACTCGCCGGCGCGGCCGGCTTCCTGCTCGGCGGCGTGCTGGTCGCGTTCGATCCGGCGGGGCTCGGCTGGCGCGCGGTGTTCTTTGTCAACGTGCCGTTCGGGCTCATCATCATGGCTTCTGCCTGGCGCATCATGCCGCAGATGCCGCGCCGTCCCGGCACGCGGCTCGATATATCAGGTGCGATCATGCTGTTTGCGGGCCTGGTGTGCCTGATCGGGCCGCTATTGCTGGGCCAGGACCTGCATTGGGAGCCCTCGGTCTGGTTCGTCATGGCCGGCGGGATCGCCGTCGTCGCCGCGTTCCTGCGGCTCGAGCGCAAGGTCGCCGGAAGTGGCGGCATGCCGCTGATCGATCTTGCGTTGCTGTCCGATGCCGTCTTCATGCGCGGCCTGTACGCGGCGTTCTTCTTTTTCTTCGCCAATTTGTCGTTCTATCTGGTGATGACGATTTTCATGCAGCGGGGGCTGCATATTCCGCCACTGCAGGCGGGCTGCGTGTTCCTGCCGCTGGTGCTGGCCTTTGTCGTGGCTTCGCGGCACAGCGCAATGCGGGCGCGCCGTTACGGCACGCGCGTTCTGATCGAGGGCTGCACCATCCAGATTGCCGGCCTCGCGCTATTGGCGCTCGGCGTTGCATCGGCGGAAGCGACCGCATGGCGGCTGGCGCTGCTGCTGGCGATTTTCGGCTTCGGACAGGGGTTGGTGATGGCGCCATTGTCGAGCGCGGTGCTTTCCACCGTGAAGCCTGCCAGCGCCGGCTCCGGTGCCGGGATGTATGGCACCACCCAGCAAATCGCCAACGCCGGCGGGGTCGCGGCGATCGGCGCGGTCTTCTTCACCATTGAAGCTGCCGGCTCCGCGCAGACGGCGCTGTTTGCGTCGCTGGCGCTGTTTGCGCTGTCGATCGCCACCGCCGCCGCGTTTCTGTCATGGATGCGCCGCGCCGCCGCACTTCGCGGCTAGCCCATCTTGCCCCGCCCGACGTAAAGGCAAAACCCGCGCGAAAACGCGCGGCGAGATCGCGAAGCTGTGTCGGTCATACATAACTCGTCGTGCCCGGGCCTGACCCGGGCATCCATCTATCTTCGCAAGATTCTTCAGTGAAGATGGATTGCCGGGTCAAGCCAAGGTCAAGCCCGGCAATGACGAACTGTTTGCTCCTTCACCCATCGCCAGCGCCGCATTTTTGTCGTGGAAGCGCCGCTCGCCCTTCCGCGAAATGTTATTTCTGGGGAATGACAGCACACGGTCTTTTTATTTTGCAGTGCAGCAACTATCTGTACTCCTTGGGGTTAACAAGTCTCTCGTCAAGGAGCTGCCGGTGTCCCTCGCCAAGAATGTCGAATTCCTACGGCATCTGCCAAAGCTGACTGCCCTCAACGGCTTTGGCCATTACGGACGCAACCTGCGGCCCGGATCGCATAGTCCGCTGGTCGAAACCACGGCCTTCGGGACCAATCCGGGCGACTTGCGGATGTTTTCGTTCGTTCCGGAAGGCCTCCAGCCAACGCCTGCCCTGGTCGTCGTGCTGCACGGCTGCGGCCAGACCGCTGCTGCCTACGATCTGGGTGCCGGCTGGTCGACGCTGGCAAAGCATTATGGATTCGCGCTGCTGATGCCGGAGCAGCAGTCCGCCAACAACGCCAATGGCTGTTTCAACTGGTTCAATCCGGAAGACACCGCGCGCGGCAGCGGCGAGGCCTGTTCGATCCGGCAGATGATTGCGCGAATGGTCCGCGAGCACGAAATCGACGAACGCCGCATCTTCGTCACCGGCCTTTCCGCCGGCGGCGCCATGACGTCGGTGATGCTGGCAACCTATCCCGAGGTGTTTTCCGCCGGCGCCGTGATCGCGGGCCTGCCCTACGGCGTCGCCAGCAATGTGCGGGAGGCGTTGAACGGCATGTTCCAGTCGCCCTCGCGCCCAGCCCGCGAATTGGGAGACCTGGTGCGCAAGGCGTCGAAGCATAAGGGGCCCTGGCCGAAGATTTCAGTGTGGCACGGCAGTGCCGATCGCACGGTCAACCCAGCCAATGCCGACGAGATCGTCAAGCAATGGCTCGACCTGCATCATCTGCCCGCGGCGCCGATGTCGGAAGACACCGTCGACGGCTATCCGCGCCAGATCTGGTGGGACGCCGACGGCGACACAGCCGTCGAATCCTACACCATCACCGACATGGCGCACGGCACCCCGCTCGGGCTCGCCGACAATGACGAGCGCTACGGCGCGCAGGGCGCGTTCCTGATCGAGGCGGGCATCTCCTCGTCGTATCACATCGCCAATTTCTTCGGCCTGACCGAACGGATTCGCCAGCCCAGACCGGCGCCTGTGGCGGCCTCGAAGGAGATCCCAAAAGTCGTTCCGATGATCCCGCCGGCGCCCTTGCCGATGCCGGATCTTTCCAAGGCGCTGTGGCCACTGGGGACCGTCCGCCGTCCTGCCGAGCCGCCGCGTCAGCCGCGGCGTCGCGTCATCGATGTCGGCGGCGTCATCACCCGCGCGCTGACCGCCGCCGGCCTGATGAAATAGCGGCGCGTGACGGCGGCATGGTTAACGGCGATCGCCCGCGCCGGCCGCTGGCATTTTGTTCCGCTTCCGCAAAAATATTTCGGAACCGCTTGGCGGGGTCGCGCGTTTGCCCGGATTGTGACCGGCGGCTAAGTTCCCGCTGCAACTGGGCTGAACTTGGCCACCGACCCATCCTGATGCTGAATATCAACCGATTTGGTTCTGCGGATTTTCTTGCCGGCGGGGGCGAGATGGGCGCGCTGACGCGGGCCCATGACTGGTCGGCGACCCCGCTTGGAAAACCCGAAAGCTGGCCGCAGAGCCTGCGCACGGCGGTGCGCATCCTGCTCAACACCAACCACCCGATGTTCATCTGGTGGGGTCGCGAACTGATCCAGTTCTATAACGACGCCTATCGCCAGACCATGGGACCGGAGCGTCACCCCAGCGCGCTCGGTCAACCCGGCCGGGAATGCTGGGCCGAAATCTGGCCGATCATCGGGCCGCAGATCGAGCAGGTGATGAGCGGCGGCGGCGCGACCTGGCACGAGAACCAGCTCATTCCGCTGACGCGCCACGGCAGGCTCGAACAGGTCTGGTGGACCTATGGCTATAGCCCGATCGACGAAGACGATGGCGTCGGCGGCGTGCTGGTGGTTTGTCGCGACGTCACCAATGAATATCTCGCCGCCCGGGTGCTGCGCGAACGCGAGGCCGAACTGGCGCGGGTGCAGCAGCTGGGCCGGATCGGCGGGCTCGAAGTCGATCTGACGACCGGCTTCCGCAATCGCCGGTCGCCGGAATATTTGCTGATCCACGGGCTGCCGCCGGAGGCGGCCGAGGAATCCCACGAGGACTGGGTGCGGCGCCTGCATCCCGACGATCGCGAGGCGACCGAAAAGAAATTTCGCGACGCGGTCGCCGGAGATGCGCGCGAATACAGCGTGCAGTACCGGATCATTCGTCCCTCCGACGGCGAGACGCGATGGATTTCGGTCAGATCCACCATCGAGCGCGACGCGCAGGGCAAGGCGATCCGCCTGGTCGGCGCACACACCGATGTCACAGAGCAGGTCGCAGCCGAGCAGGCGCTGCGGCAAAGCGAGGAGCGCTTCCGAAAGTTGGCCGACCAGCTCGCCGAGCTCAACGCCACTCTGGCGCAGCGCGTCGAGGAGAAGACCCGGGAACGCGACCGGATCTGGAACGTGTCGCAGGATCTCCTGGTAGTGGCCGATCGCGACGGTGTCTGGCGGACGGTCAATCCGGCCTTGACCCGGACGCTTGGCTGGAGCGAGGCCGAACTGTTGAACCGCACCGCCGAATGGCTGGCGCATCCCGACGATGGCGGCATCACCCGCGCGAACGTCAACAAGCTGGTCGCCGGCGAGACCACCGTCAAATTCGAAAGCCGCTTCCGCCACAAGGACGGCTCCTACCGCTGGCTGTCCTGGACCGGCGTCGCCGACCGGGATCACATTTACGCCGTTGCCCGTGACGTGACCGCCGAGAAGGCCGCTGCCGAACGGCTGAAGGCCACCGAGGAAGCCCTGCTGCAGTCGCAGAAGATGGAAGCGGTGGGGCAATTGACCGGCGGCATTGCCCACGATTTCAACAATCTGTTGACGGGAATCGTGGGTTCACTCGACCTGCTGCAGACCCGCCTCAACCAGGGGCGCACAGAAAACGTCGCGCGCTACATCGATGCGGCGATGACCTCGGCGAACCGCGCCGCGGCACTGACCCATCGCCTGCTGGCCTTTGCGCGGCGGCAGCCGTTGATCCCGAAGAGCGTCGACGTCAATCAGCTGGTGGTGTCGCTCGAGGATCTGTTGCGCCGGACCATCGGCGAGACCATCGACCTGCAGATGCGGGCGGCGGACGATCTGTGGTTCACGCTATGCGATCCCAACCAGCTGGAAAGCGCGCTGCTCAATCTCGCCATCAATGCCCGCGACGCCATGCCGGACGGCGGCAGGCTCGCGATCTCGACCGCCAATGCGCGGATCGACAAACTGACCGCGGACATGCCGGCGCTTGCGCCGGGCGACTATGTCTGCGTCACGGTTACCGACAACGGCGTCGGGATGAGCGCGGAAGTGGCGGCGCGGGCCTTCGATCCGTTCTTCACCACCAAGCCGATCGGGCAGGGCACCGGGCTCGGGCTGTCGATGATCTATGGCTTCGCGCGGCAATCGAACGGCCACGTCACCATCGACAGCAAGCTCGGACAGGGCACGACGATCCGGCTCTATCTGCCGCGTCATCATGGCGGTCACGCCGCGGATCATGCCGCGGGTGTCAAGGCCGAGTTCGCCTTCACCGACGAGACCGTGCTGGTGGTCGAGGACGAGCCGGTGGTGCGCGGCGTCATCCTGGAGATGCTTACCGAGCAGGGCTATCGTACGCTGGAGGCGGTCGATGGACCTTCGGGATTGAAAATTCTTCGCGGCGACCAGCGGATCGATCTGTTGGTCACCGACGTCGGCCTGCCCGGCATCAACGGCCGCCAGCTCGCCGACCAGGCCCGCGAGATGCGCCCCGGCCTCAAGGTACTTTTCATCACCGGTTACGCCGAGAGCGTGGCGACGGCCGACGGCTTCCTGCATGCGGGCATGGAAATGATCACCAAGCCGTTCGACCTCGACAACCTCTCGCAGCGTATCCGCGCGATGATTTCGAATTGAGCGGCATTGATCGCAGTCAGGCCGATGCGCTCACGACGCCGTCGCGCCGATCACCTCGATCGGCGTCACCGTGACCTCGCCGCCCGAGGCGGCCTGTCTCGTCCTCTCCGTATAATGCTTGAAGAAGTCGCGCGACTGTAGCGTCTTCACGGCCGCCTCGTCTGCGGCCGCGGCGAGATGAAAATAGCTGGCGTCGTCGCGGTTCTTCATGACGCGGTAGCTGATTTTGCCCTTCAACTCGGGATCGCCATCGAGCGCGGCGATGAAGCGCGCGACTTCCCGATGCCATTGCTCCGACGTGCCGTTGGCGAACTGGTATTTGATCATGAAGTGCTTCATCGCGGGCCTCCTGCTGCAGGCCTCAATCTGGCGCTTGCAGGTACCCTTTTGCAAGTATGGACAAAAATGATACCATGGACGCGTCTGCCGCTCATGATTTTCCTTAAGACGTGCGACCGGAGATGACGCCATGGCAAAAGCGAAGACAGTGCCGGCCTGCGGATGCCCGGTGGCGGCGTTCCAGAAGATGATCAGCGGCAAATACAAGCTGCGCATCGTCTGGGACCTGCAGGACGGCCCGAGGCGCTATGGCGAAATCCGCAGCGGCCTGCTGCGTGGCTCTAGCGGCAGCGCTGAAATCGCGCCGCGGGTGCTGTCGCGTGAATTGAAGGCGCTGACCGAGCAGGGCCTGATCGACCGCCGGGATTTTGGCGAAGTCCCGCCCAGGGTCGAATATCGCCTCACCCGCAAAGGCCGGAGCTTTGTCCCCGTCATCGCCGCGATCCGCGATTGGGGCACGCGCCATCTGGTGCCATCGAACGCGGTCGAGATGGAAGCGGCCGAATAAGCAGGCCGCGCGCCTACATCTCGCCGGCGAGGAACGGATTGGTCAGCCGCTCCTGGCCGATGCTCGATCCCGGGCCGTGGCCGCAGATGAAGCCGACATCGTCGCCAAGCGGCAACAGCTTATCCTTGATCGACTTGATCAGGGTCGCGTGATTGCCGCCGGGAATGTCGCTGCGCCCGACCGAGCCGCTGAACAGCACGTCGCCGACATGGGCAAAGTGCATTTCCCTGTTGTAGAACACCACGCTGCCCGGCGAATGGCCGGGGCAATGCAGGATGTCGAAGCTCAACTCGCCGACCGCGACCCGGTCGCCTTCCTCGAGCCAGCGATCCGGCGCGAAATCGCGCACGCCGGTCATGCCGAAGCGCGCACCGCTGGTCACGACATTGTCGAGCAAAAATTTGTCGGCGATGTGCGGGCCTTCGATAGCCACCTTCAGCGCGTCGCGCAGTTCGGCGGCGCCGCCGACATGGTCGATGTGGCCGTGGGTCAGCCAGATCTTCTCCACCTTGACCTTGGTCTGTTCGATCGCGGCCAGGATCTTCGGCACCTCGCCGCCGGGATCGATCACGACCGCCTTTCTGGTGGCCTCGCACCAGAGCAGGGTGCAGTTCTGCTCGAACAGCGTGACCGGGATGATGGCGGCGCCGGCCTTCGCCCTAATTTCGGTTTGCTCTGTCATGTCAGGACAATGCCGATTTTTGGCAGCGAGCCAAGTAAAAGATTCGAGCATTTCGACGGGAACAGTCCTGATGTCCGGCCCGTATTGCGGCTTCAGGGTTTTCCCGGAATCGGATAGATTGCGGCTCATGGAAAAGCCCGCCCGCCAGATCGGCCTCGTGCCGCCGCCGGACCGCCGTCAGTCCGACACGGCGCTTGCGATCGCGCGCGGCACCGCGCGGCTGTTGCGGTCGCTGGGATTTTCCTGCATCAGCGAATTGGCGCTGCCTTCGGGCCGGCGCGCTGACCTCGTGGCGCTGAACGGGCGCGGCGAGATCTGGATCGTGGAGATCAAGTCGTCGATCGAGGATTTCCGGGCCGACCAGAAATGGCAGGATTACCGGCTGCACTGCGACCGGCTGTTTTTCGCCTTCACCCAGGATATTCCCTGCGAGATTTTCCCTGCCGATACCGGCCTGATCGTGGCGGACGCTTATGGCGCGCATCTGCATTGCAACGCGCCGGAGCATCGGCTGGCGGCGCCGACCCGCAAATCGATGACCGTGCGCTTTGCGGTCGCCGCGGCACAGCGCATCAACCGGCTGGTCGATCCGCAGGGGCATGGCGAATTCTAGGCAAGAACTACCGCGGCGCGCGCTTGGCGAGGATGCGCTGCAGCGTCCGGCGGTGCATGTTCAACCGCCGCGCGGTTTCCGAGACGTTGCGGTTGCACATCTCGTAGATGCGCTGGATGTGCTCCCAGCGCACCCGGTCGGCCGACATCGGATTTTGCGGCGGCTCGGACTTCTCGGTGCCGCTGGCGAGTAGCGCCGCGACCACATCATCGGCGTCGGCCGGTTTTGAGAGATAATCCACCGCGCCCATTTTCACCGCGGTGACGGCGGTGGCGATATTGCCGTAGCCGGTCAGCACGATGGCGCGGGCGTCGGGGCGCTTGCGCTTCAGGGCCGACACCACGTCGAGCCCGTTGCCGTCGCCAAGCCGCAAATCGACCACCGCAAACGCCGGCGCGGCCTTGCCGATCTGCGCCAGGCCGTCGCTGACGCTGTCGCAGGATGTCACGGTAAAACCGCGGGTCTCCATGGCGCGCGACAGTCGCTCCAGGAACGGCTTGTCGTCTTCCACGATCAGCAGCGAGCGGTCGGGGTGGCCGGTCAGTTCGGCGATGGCGTTCACGAGAAGGGTCCATCCTTTTGTCGGGCGCCCAAGATATGGCGTGGGAAAGTGGTGCTGCCAAGGCCGCACAAAGTCTCGTCGCCGGCTCGGCGCCGGGACGATGCCGAATGAACGACTGCATTAAGCCGCTGGCTCGGCAGGCGTTTCGGCGGTCTCGAAGCGGTCGCGCGGCCAGGCGATCTGGACCACGGCGCCGTGATCCGGAAAGATCCGGTTGGAGAAGGACACCTTGGCGCCGGTCCGCTCCAGCAGCGTGCGGGCGATGAAGACGCCCAAGCCGAGGCCCTGATGGTCGCCCTTGGGCTCGAGCGGGGTTTCCTCCGTGCTCTTGCGCCGCGACAGGTAGGGTTCTCCAATCCGCTTGATGATGTCGGGGGCAAAGCCGGGCCCATCGTCGGAGATCATGATCTCCACCGTCTCGCTGTTCCACCACGCATTCACCTCCACCGTGGTCCGCGCGAAATCGACGGCGTTTTCCAGGATGTTGCCGACGCCATAGAGGATTGCCGGATTGCGGCTGCCGACCGGCTCGGCTGCGCCGGCGACCGCGATCCGGATCTTGATCGTGACGCCGAAATCGCGATGCGGCGCCACGATTTCCTCGATCAGCGTCGACAGCTTCATGTGGTCGAACGGCGCGCCGGTCGCAGACAATTGCGTGATCTTGGCCAGGATGTCGCGGCAGCGTTGCGCCTGTTCCCGCAAGGTCTTGATGTCGCCGGAAAGCTGGCTGTTGTCGCCCAGGCTCTTCTCCAGCTCACGCGAGATCAGGAAGATCGTCGACAGCGGCGTGCCGAGTTCGTGCGCGGCCGCCGCCGCTAGCCCGTCGAGCTGGGTGAGATGCTGTTCGCGGGTCAGGACCAGTTCGGTCGCAGCCAGTGCGTCCGACAGCTTGCGGGCTTCCTCGGTGACCTGGAACGCATAGAGACTGGTGACCCCGATCGCCAGCACGATCGAAAGCCAGACGCCGAGCAGATAGATCGGCGGCAGCACCAGCGGATCATCGCTGTCCCATGGCAGCGGCAGATGGAAATAGACCAGCACCGAGGCGCAGGCGACGGCGAATGCGCCGAGCGCGATCGTCAGCCGCACCGGCAGCGCCGTCGCCGAGATCAGGACGGGGGCGAGGAACAGGAACGAAAACGGGTTTTCGAGGCCGCCGGTGAAGAACAGCAGCCCGGCCAGCTCGGCGATATTCAACGCCAGCAGCGCGGCCGCATAGGCCGGCTCCAGCCGCTGCATCGGATTGAAAGCGGTCTGCAGGACCAGGTTGAGCAGCGCCGACAGCCCGATGATGGCGACGCAGGGAACCACCTCGACGTCGAATTCGAGCCCCTGCACCACGATGAAAAGTGCGACCAGTTGCCCGAGCACCGCAAGCCAGCGCAGCCGCAGGATCGTGTCCAGGCGGATATGGCGGCGCGGATGGCGAAAATCGGAGGCGGCGACATCGGTCATATCGGGAGTTTAGCCGTGCGAGGTTCCGACCACAAATTCGGCCCGGCTTCACATTGGTATCCGTCATGGCCGGGCATAGCCGTCCGAAGGACGGCGTCGCTTCCGCTCGCCTATGCCCGGCCATCCACGTCTTGTTTTCGGTACAGCCGCAAGAAGACGTGGATGCCCGGGACAAGCCCGGGCATGACGACCGTCTTGCACTTGCCGCCGCGATGGCCCAATGAACGGCCCGCATGATGAATGACGGCGCAGCCATCTCCCCGTTGCCCGCCGCCGATCCGACCCTATCGGCGGCGATCGAGGTCGCGCATCTCGTCAAGGTCTACAAGACCACCCGCGCGGTCGACGACATCTCGTTTGCCATCGCCCGCGGCAGCATCACCGGGCTGCTCGGCGGCAACGGCGCCGGCAAGACCACGACGATCGCCATGATCATGGGGCTGGTGCTGCCGACCTCGGGCAAGATAACGGTGCTGGGCGCCTCGATGCCCGATCAGAGCGCCGCGGTTCTGGGCCGGATGAACTTCGAAAGCCCCTATGTCGACATGCCGATGCGGCTCACGGTGCGGCAGAATCTGACGATCTTCGGCAAGCTCTATGCGGTGGATCACTTACGCGAGCGCATCGCGCAGCTCGCCGATGATCTCGATCTCGGCGATTTCCTCGACCGCGCCAACGGCAAGCTCTCCGCCGGGCAGAAGACCCGCGTCGCGCTGGCGAAAGCGCTGATCAACCAGCCGGAATTGTTGCTGCTGGACGAGCCGACCGCTTCGCTCGATCCCGATACCGCCGACTGGGTCAGGCAGCATTTGATGGACTATCGCAAGGCGCATGGCGCGACCATCCTGTTGGCCTCGCACAACATGCTCGAGGTGGAACGGCTGTGCGACCGCGTCATCATCATGAAGCGCGGCCGCATCGAAGACGACGATACCCCCGACGGCATCATGGCCCGCTACAACAGGGAGACGCTGGAGGAAGTATTTCTCGACGTCGCGCGCGGCCGCGTTCGGGAGGCGGCGCCATGACCGGCCTCGCGCTGCCTCTGGATATCTCGCCGCATCGGATCGGCGCGATGATCCTGCGCTACTGGTATCTTCTGATGTCGTCGTGGCCGCGGCTGCTGGAACTGCTGTACTGGCCGGCCTTGCAGATCATCACCTGGGGCTTTCTGCAGAGCTACATCGCGCAGAATGCCGGGTTCTTCGCGCGCGCCGGCGGCACCCTGATCGGCGCGGTGATCCTGTGGGACATCCTGTTTCGCGGCCAGCTCGGGTTTTCGATCTCGTTTCTCGAGGAGATGTGGGCGCGCAATCTCGGCAACCTGATGATGAGCCCGCTGAAGCCGATCGAGTTCCTGATTTCGCTGATGGTCATGAGCCTGATCCGGCTCGCGATCGGCGTGATTCCGATGACGCTGTTGGCGCTGTTTCTGTTTCACTTCAATTTCTACGGCATCGGGCTGCCGCTGATCGCGTTCTTCTGCAATCTGATCTTCACCAGCTGGTCGGTCGGAATTTTCGTCTCGGGGCTGGTGCTGCGCAACGGGCTGGGGGCGGAGAGCATCGTCTGGACGCTGATGTTCGGCATCATGCCGCTGGCCTGCATTTACTATCCCGTAACGGTGCTGCCGCACTGGCTGCAATATGTCGCCTGGTCGCTGCCGCCGACCTACGTATTCGAGGGCATGCGGGCGCTGTTGATCAACCAGGTGTTTCGGACCGACCTGATGATCGATGCGCTCGCCATCAACGCCGTGCTGCTGATTGCGTCATTTGGGGTATTTCTTGCGCTTTTGCAGAGCGCCCGCCGCCACGGCTCGCTGCTTGGGGGTGGCGAATAAGTCACTTATCCCAAGTATTTGAAGAATCTTCGACTTGTCCGGCACGGTAGACATACCGATCTCTGCATTGACGCATTATTACGCATTCGGCACTATGCTGCGCTGCAAAGGGATTGAGGATTAAATGCCGATTGGTGAGTTTGGCGGCGCACCGCCACTGGTGGCCGAAGGCAGTCCGGCGCTGACCACGCCGATGTACTGGATGTACGAGATGGCGCAGGCCTCGCTCAATCCGGCGCGAGCGGTCACCGACGCGACCAAGATCCTGTTTCAGAATCCGCTCAATCCGTGGTCGCACACCGAATTCGGCAAGTCGGTCGCCGCCGGCTGCGAATTGTTCGAGCGCACCACCCGCCGCTACGGCAAGCCCGAATGGGGCCTCCATGACACCGAGGTCAATGGCGTCCGCACGCCGATCGAAATCCGTGTCGTGTGGGAAAAGCCGTTCTGCCGGCTGTTGTACTTCGACCGCAAGCTGACGCGACCGCTGCGCAGCCCGCAGCCGCGCGTGCTGATCGTGGCGCCGATGTCGGGGCACTATGCGACGCTGTTGCGCGGCACGGTGGAGGCTTTCCTGTCGACCCATGAAGTCTACATCACCGACTGGTCCGATGCCCGGATGGTCCCGCTCGCCGCGGGCCGTTTCGATCTCGAGGATTATGTCGACTACGTCATCGAGATGCTGCATGTGCTCGGTGGCAACATGCACGTGATCGCGGTGTGCCAGCCTTCGGTGCCCGTGGTGGCGGCGGTCTCCATCATGGAAGCCGAGCACGACCCCTATGTGCCGATCTCGATGACGCTGATGGGCGGCCCGATCGATACCCGCCGCAATCCCACCGCCGTCAACAACCTCGCCGCCGAGCGCGGTATCGACTGGTTTCGCAACCACGTCATCACCAAGGTGCCGTTTCCGCATCCGGGCGTGATGCGCGACGTCTATCCGGGCTTCCTGCAGCTCTCGGGCTTCATCAGCATGAATCTCGACCGCCATACGGACGCCCACAAGGCCCTGTTCAAGAACCTGGTGAAGGGCGACGGCGATCTGGTCGACAAGCACCGCGATTTCTATGACGAATATCTTGCCGTGATGGACCTGTCGGCGGAGTATTATCTGCAGACCGTCGATACCGTGTTCGTCAAGCACGCGCTGCCGAAGGGCGAGATGACCCATCGCGGCAAGCCGGTCGATCCCTCGAAGATCAGGCGCGTGGCGCTGATGACGGTGGAAGGCGAGAACGACGATATCTCCGGGCTCGGCCAGACCGAAGCAACGCATGCGCTATGCAGTTCGATTCCCGCCCACCGGCGCGTGCACTACGTGCAAAAGGGCGTCGGGCACTACGGCGTGTTCAACGGTTCCCGTTTCAAATCGGAGATCGTGCCCCGCATCTCCGATTTCATGATGTCGGCGGCCAATCCGCGGCCTTCGCTCGCCGCCGCGGCGGAATGAGCGCCGAACCGCATCGATATCGCCGCTTTTGAAGGCGCGCCCCGCTGCGTTGCCGAATATCGGGCGTCAAATGGACTTTCGGGTGTGAATCCGAGCCGATCGCCGGTTTTTCCGGCCTGATCGGCGAAATGGGCCGCAATCTGCCGCCGATTCGACCGATCGGCTAACCCTTTGAATAGGCCTGCGGAAATGGCGATTCACGCGCCCCGAAGGAATGAGTTCGAAATACAGAGCTTGAGCGGCCATTGGACCGGGGTTTGGGGCCGAAATTATTCGGTCCAGCCCCTTCCTGTAGGGCCTGATTTTCGGACAACCCCTGTATATTGGGCAAATGATTTGTTTTTGCGCCGAGCGATTTCACTGGCGGCGGATGTGGCAGAATCCGGGCGAGCTTCTCATCCCCGGACTAGCAGACATGGCCACTCGCGCCCTCCTTTATCGGCGGCCCTACGAACCATCTCGCCTTTTGGTCAAGCACGGCTCGCAAATCTATTCGGTCCGGTTGCGCCGGCACCGGCGCGCGCGCCGCTACACCTTGCGAATTCACCCGAGCGACCGCGAAGCGATCCTGACCATGCCGCCGCGCGGCACCATCGCCGATGCCAAGGATTTCGCGCAGCGTCACGGCGGCTGGATTGCCGCGCGCCTCGGCCGTTTGCCGAAGGCCGCGCCCTTTCTGCCGGGTACCGTGGTGCCGTTGCGCGGCGTTCCGCACCGGATCGTGCATCGCGCCGGCCAGCGCGGCACGGTGTGGACGGAAATGCGCGACAGCGGCGATCGGATTCTCTGCGTCGCCGGCGGCCCTGAGCATATCGAGCGCCGGGTGCTCGACTATTTGAAACGCGAAGTGCGCCGCGACCTGCAGAAGTCCGCGCAGGCTTACGCGGCGGCGCTGGGCGTGCGGGTGAAGCGGCTGTCGATCCGCGACCAGTCGAGCCGCTGGGGATCGTGCACCACGGCCGGCTCGCTGTCGTTTTCCTGGCGGTTGATCCTCGCCCCGCCTTACGTGCTCGACTATCTCGCGGCCCACGAGGTGGCGCATCTGGTCGAGATGAACCACTCGGCGCGATTCTGGCGGGTGGTCGGAAAGCCTGCGGCCATGTCGAGCGCGCCAAGGCCTGGCTCGACACCCATGGCAACGATCTGCATCGTTACGGGATCCAGGAGTAGCAGCTTCGCTCGTGTCCCGGACGCGGTGCGGCAGTTGTTGGCGATGCACCGCAGAGCCGGGACCCATTGTAGTGGGAGAGATGGACCCCGGACCAGCAGCGCATCACTTCGTGCTGCGCAGCATCCGGGGAACGCTGATCTATCTACCGTCCGAATAAGCGGTCCATCAGCCAGCCGTCCAACCCGCCTGCTGCTTCCGGCCGCACCGACGCTCGCGTCGGCGCCGGCCGCGCGGCCGCGGTGGCCACGGGCGCGCTGACCTGCGAGGCGGCCTGCGCGACGTTGGCGAAGAAGCCGCCCCCTTGCGAGCCCGGCAATGGTGCGGGCACGAGACCCTGATGCGCCGCTTTCATGAAACGGGTCCAGACTTCCACCGGCAGGCCGCCGCCGGTGGCCTTTTTGGTCGGCGAGTTGTCGTCATTGCCAAGCCAGACGCCGCAGACGAGGTTGGCGGTATAGCCGATGAACCAGGCATCGCGAAAATCCTGGCTGGTGCCGGTCTTGCCGGCCGCCATCCAGCCCGGAAGTTCCGCCTTGTGCGCGGTGCCCGACAGCAGCGTCTCCTGCATCATGATGTTCATGGCGGCGACATTGCGCGGATCGATCACCTGGGCCAACTGGTCGGGCTGCCGTGCGTAAAGCAGCTTGCCGTCGGCGGTGCGGATTCGCGTCACGACATGCGGCGAGACGCCGAGACCGCCATTGGCGAAGGGAGCATAGGCGCCGACCAGTTCGAGCACGGACACTTCGGACGTGCCGAGCGCGATCGAGGCGTTGGGATCAAGCTTCGAGGAGATGCCGAGCCGGTGCGCGGTGCGCACCACGTTCTTCGGCCCGACTTCGAGGCCGACCCGCACCGCGACCGTGTTGAGCGACATCGCCAGCGCCTGCGTCAGGGTCACCGCGCCGAAATATTCGCGGCTGTAATTCTCCGGCTTCCAGCCCTTGACGTCGAGCGGCGCATCCTGCCGGATCGTTTCCGGCGTCAGACCTGCCTCGATCGCGGTGAGGTAGACGAACGGCTTGAACGCCGAACCCGGCTGGCGCTTGGCCGTGACCGCGCGGTTGTACTGGCTTTCGGCGTAATTGCGGCCGCCCACCATGGCGCGCACCGCGCCGTCGGGCGTCATCGCCACCAGAGCGCCCTGGCTGACGTTGAACTTGACGCTTTTCGCCGCCAACTCGTCGATGACGGCGGATTCGGCGGCACTCTGCAGTTTCGGATCGATCGTGGTTTCCACCACGATGTCCTGGTCGATCTGGCCGACCAGATCGTCGAGCACTTCGCCGATCCAGTCCGCGACATAGTTGACGGTGCCGGCGCCCGCCGCCTTCACGTTATAGGAGGGATGGCCGATCGAGGCCTGCGCCTGCGCTTCCGTGATGAACTTGGCATCCGCCATCGCGGCGAGCACGGTCTGCGCGCGCTTCTCGGCGCCTTCGGGGTTGCGGTTCGGCGCCAGCCGCGACGGCGACTTGACGAGGCCGGCGAGCATCGCGGCTTCCGCCAGCGTGACATTCTTCGCCGACTTGCCGAAATAGCGTTGCGCCGCGGCTTCGACGCCATAGGCGCCGGAGCCGAAATAGACCCGGTTGAGGTAGAGTTCGAGAATCTCGGCCTTGCTATGCTTGCGCTCGAGCCAGAGCGCGAGTTCGGCTTCCTGCAGCTTTCGCTGCAGCGTGCGCTCCTGGGTCAGGAACAGGTTCTTGGCGAGCTGCTGGGTCAAGGTCGAGCCGCCCTGCGAGACGCCCCGGTGCAGCACATTGGCCACCGCCGCGCGCAAAATGCCGAGCGGATCGACGCCGTAATGCGAATAGAAGCGGCGGTCCTCGATCGCGATGAAGGCCTTGGGCAGATAGGGCGGCAGGTCCTTCAGCGCGACGTTGCTGCCGGCCATTTCGCCGCGGGTCGCCAGCACGCTGCCGTCGAGGCCGGTGATCTCGATGTTCGGCGGCCGCTTCGGGATTTCGAGTGACTGGATCGGCGGCAAATGCGCGCCCGCCCAGACCACGGCGCCGACGACGGCGATTGCCGCCCACAGGCCGAGCACCGCGCCCCAGTAGAACAGGCGCGCGATGCCGCCGCGCGCGCGGCCGCCTGATTTGCGCTTGCGGCTTGCTTGGCTCACGCGCGGCTTTCGCGCAGGTGGGGGATCGTCATCGGCGTCCCGGGTCTCGCGCCATGGGGCGCGCTTCTTCGGCGTCTCCTCGCCGGCGGCAATGCGGTCCTGCGGGCTGAGGCGTAATTCCGATAGCGCTGCGGCGAGCCCGAATTGCGGCTCCTTGCGTCCGCCGCCCTTTTTCCGTCCCCACGCCATACCCAGAACGCCCACGCCACCCGACGCGGGAGATTAGCGGGCGGGGTTTAAAGCCGTCTTAAGCGATGGTTAATCCGCACAGGGCGGCGTTTGCGTAAGCGTCTGAGAATATGGGATTTCAGACACGCTTAACCCTACCGCCGGTCCGAAATTCTCTACCACGTCATGGCCGGGCCATAGCCGTCCGAAGGACGGCGTCGCTTCCGCTCGCCTATGCCCGGCCATCCACGTCTTCCTTGTTTCATGGTCGCAAAGACGTGGATGCCCGGGACAAGCCCGGGCATGACGATTTTGCGTCAGTTCGATCAGGTGTCGATGTCAGCCGGCGGGGCCGGTGTCTTCGAGGATCGGGCCGAACAGTTCCCAGCGCTCGCCATTGAACTTCATCATCTGCAACTGCTTGTTGACCCGATAGTCGGTCGGCGACGTGTTGGCGACGATGCCCGGCAGCGACAGGTCGAGCTGAACGTTCTTCAGGCTGGTCGCCTGCTTCATGATGTTCTCGCGGGTCAGGTCGTCGCCGCACTGCTTGAGCACGTAGATCAGCAATTGCGTTGTCGAGTAGCCGTAGGTGTTGAAGCTCGAATCCTTGTCGCCATCCGGATAATATTTCGCCATGAATTCGAAAAACTTCTTCATGCCGGGATCGTCCTTCCAGGTCGGATCGAGCGGATCCTTGCCGTAGTTGACGCTGATCACGCCCTTGGAAGCTTCCAGGCCCGCCGGCTTCATCACCGCGCCGACCGAGGTGGCGTTGATGTCGAGGATGTGCACGGGGTGCCAGCCGAGTTCGGCGATCTTCTTGATCGCCTGCGCCGCCTGCTTCGGCGTCGAAGCGCTGAAGAACAGGTCCGCCCCTGCGTCCTTGATCTTGAGGACTTGCGAGTCGATGGTCGGGTCGGAAACTTCATAGGAAGTTTCGGCCACGATCATGGTCGCGGCCTTGTCGCCGAGGCCGGCCTTGATGCCGTTCAGGTAATCTTTGCCGAGGTCGTCGTTCTGATAAAGGATGCCGATCTTGGCATTGGGGTAATTCTTGATGATGTACTGGCCGTAGATGCGTCCCTCGACGAAATAGTTAGGGTTGAAGCCCATCGTCCACGGGAAATTCTTCGGGTCCGTGAACTTCGACGCGCCGGTCGCGGCGAACAGCTGCGGCACCTTCTTCGAATTGAGGTACTTCTGGACCGCGGCGTTCGAGGGCGTGCCGAGGATCTGGAAGGTGAGCAGCACTTCGTCGCTCTCGACCAGCTTGCGCACCTGCTCGACCGCCTTGGGCGGGCTGTAGGCGTCGTCATACTGGATCAGGTTGATCTTGCGGCCGTTCACGCCGCCCTGGTCGTTGATCATCTTGATATAGGCGGCCTGGGTCTTGCCGATGGTGGCATAGGCGGAAGCCGGGCCGCTGAACGGATTGGTCTGGCCGATCTTGATCTCGGTATCGGTCGCGCCGGTGTCGTATTTCTTCTGTGCCGATGCCGGCGACGCCGACAGCGCGATCGCCAACGCGGTCCCGGTGAGCAGATGAAAAATGCCGTTCCTCATATCGCTGCGTTCCTCATGTGGGTGATTTTTCCGATGGTGTGTCCAGGCGCGCCGAACGCCATCGCTATGGCGATACTGGATGAAGCCATCTTGCATTGCAAGACGATGGTGGGGGATAAGGTGAACGAAGTCAGCTCACCCAGAGCAGAATCAACGCGATCGAGGCGGGCGCCGCCCGGACATAGAGAATCCTGCGGCTGACGGTCGCAGCGCCATAGGCGCCGGCGACGATCACGCAGAGCAGAAAGAACGTCTTGATCTGGAATGAGAAGCCGGGATTGCCGTGCACCAGCCCCCAGGGCAGGCCGGCAGCGAGAAAGCCGTTATAGAGCCCCTGATTGGCGGCCAGCACGGCGGCATCGGCGGCCTTTTTCCGGCGTGTTGCGTGACGTCCTTCGCTCGAGTGCTTCCGTTGCAATGACGACGTCCGGAAACCGCGAGACAAGCCTGTGCCAACAGACCATGCTTGCATCATGGACATCGCAAGCAAGACCTATGGCACCGTCAGTGCCGAGCGGCGGAGCGAAATGAGCGGGCTGGAATTCGTCCAAGGGCTCGCCGATGGAACGCTGCCGCTCAATACGATCGCTCGGACGCTGGGCTATGATATCACCGAGGCGGCGAGCGGGCGCGTCGTCATCACCGCGCGGCCGAACGACGGCCATCTCAATCCGGCCGGCACCGTACATGGCGGCTTCTCGGCCACGCTGCTCGACAGCTGCATGGGACTGGCTGTTCAGTCGACCCTCGGAAAGGGTTTTGGGTCGACCACGCTCGAATTCAAGATTTCACTCTTGCGCCCGATCACGCCCGGGACGGGGATGATCAGGGCTGAAGGCACCGTGCTGACCCGGGGTCGGCGCGTCGGCACCGCCGAGGGGCGGATCACCGATGGCGAGGGGCGCCTGCTTGCCCATGGCACCACCACCTGTCTTATTTTCGCGGACTGACGATGTCCGAAAACCGCGAGACAAGCGGCCGGCATTGGACCATGATTTGCCGATGGATATGAACCGGACCGCCTGCTACCGCGCGATTTCGACCCGCGACGCCAGTTTCGACGGCAGGCTGTTCGTCGGCGTGAAAACCACCGGCACCTATTGTCGGCCGATCTGCCCGGCGCGCACCCCGAAATTCGAGAATGTATCGTTCTATTCGTCCGCCGCCGCGGCCCAGGAGGCGGGCTTCCGTCCCTGCCTGCGCTGCCGCCCGGAAACCTCGCCCGATCTCGCGTTCTGGCGCGGCACCGGCAATACGGTATCCCGCGCGCTCGCGCTGCTCGAGGCCGGCGGCCTCGATGGCGCCGATGTCGAAGGCCTTGCCAACCGGCTCGGCGTCGGCGCACGCCAATTGCGTCGGCTGTTTCACCGGCATGTCGGGGCCTCCCCGATTGCGGTGGCGCAGACGCGGCGGGTGCTGCTCGCCAAGCAATTGATCCACGAGACTTCGTTGCCGATGGCCGAGGTCGCGCTGGCCTCGGGCTTCAACAGCGTCCGTCGCTTCAACGAGACTTTTCTCGAGATGTTCGGACGTCCGCCGGCGAGCTTGCGGCGGACGCGCGACAGGACCCGGCGCGAGGCCGGCGCGCTATCGGTCCGTCTCGCCTATCGGCCGCCCTATGACTGGGACGCGATGCTGTCGCATCTCGCGGCGCGCGCCATACCAGGCGTCGAGGCGGTTTCGGGGAACGTCTACCGGCGCACGATCGCGGTCGGGAACAACAGCGGCGTCATCGGTGTCACGCCTGCGGATAAAAATCGTGTCGACGTCTCCGTTCGATTTCCGGATATGGCGGCGCTGCCGCAAATCATCGCACGGGTGCGGCGGGTGTTCGATCTCGCCGCCGATCCCGACTTGATCGGCGCGCATCTGGCGCTCGACCCGGTGCTGGCGCCGCTGGTCGCGGCCCGGCCGGGCCTGCGTGTGCCCGGCGCGTGGGACGGTTTCGAGCTCGCGGTGCGCGCGATCTTCGGCCAGCAGATCACCGTGCCGGCGGCGATCAGATTGCTCGGCAAGCTGGTGACGGCCCATGGCGTCCCACTGCCGGCGGGGCTGCGGGATGGCGAGGGTCTCAGTCATTTGTTTCCATCGCCCGCACGAATTGCCGGCGCCGATCTCGCCGGCCTCGGCATGCCCAGGGCACGTGCGATGGCGGTGACGTCGCTGGCATCAGCCATTGCCGCCGATCCCGCCATCTTCAGCCGAAGCGCGAGCCTCGAAGAGACGGTTGCAAAATTGCGCTCGCTGCCGGGGATCGGCGAATGGACCGCGCAATACATCGCGATGCGCGAGCTGCGCGAACCCGACGCATTTCCCGCCGGCGACATCGGATTGCTGCGCGCGATGGCGGACGGTAATGGCCTTCGTCCGTCGCCTGCCGCATTGCTGTCGCGCGCCGAGCGCTGGCGGCCCTGGCGGGCCTATGCCGCGCAGCATCTTTGGGCCGCTTGCATCCCGCATCCGGTGCCATCGCCGGTCTCCCATGAACGCGAAGCCGCCTGAAACCTTCGGTCTCGACCGCCTGGAAACGCCGATCGGCACCGCGCTGCTGGTCACCGATGCCGAAGGCGTTCTGCGTGCGCTGGACTGGGAGGATTTCGAGCCGCGGATGCGGGAACTGTTGCGGCGTCAATATGGCGCCGTGGTCCTGAACGCGGCGAAGGCGCCGAGGGACTCGCTCTCGGCGCTGAAACGATATTTCAAAGGCGATCTCGCTGCCCTGACCGCGATCAAATGGCGCGTCGCCGGCACGCCGTTCCAGCAAAAGGTCTGGCACGCATTGCCGAAAATCCCGGCCGGGACCACGATGAGCTACGGCGCACTGGCGCTGAAACTCGATGCGCCGAACGCCATGCGCGCGGTCGGCCACGCCAACGGCGCCAATCCGATCAGCGTCGTGGTGCCCTGTCATCGGCTGATCGGCGCCAACGGCTCGCTGGTCAAATATGGCGGCGGGCTTTCGCGCAAGCGCTGGCTGCTGCACCACGAGGGCGTGGTACTGTAGTGTGCCGTCATTGCGAGCGCGAATGCGCAGCGGCGGGAAGCTGGAGCCCATTGCGAAATTCTAGGAAGCCTGCGCACTCATCAGCAGGCGGACCTCGTGCAGGTCGCGAGCGATACAGATGCACAGTTCCTCCGTCTCGGCGGTCGGCGGCAACAGGTCGGGCACCATGATTGTCATCATTCCGGCGCCCGATGCCGCGCGCACCCCGTGAGGGGGAATCTTCCAGCGCCAGGCAGGATCGAGATTCGACCCCGAGCCGTTCGGCGGCCTTCAGGAAAGGTTCCGGATCCGGCTTGCCGCGCGAATAGTCGCCGCGCGCGACGATCGCATCGAACCGGCCAAGCAGGCCGTGAAAGCCGAGATGATGCCCGACATCCTCGCTCTCCGAGGACGTGGCGATGGCGCGCGGCAACCGAAGTTCGTCCAGGAGATCGAGCAGCTCGGTGACGCCGGCCTTCAGGCGCAGCTGCGCGCGGGTCAATTCGCGAAATCGCGTCGAGGCGATCGCCCAGAACCGGTCGAAATCGAACGTTTCCCCGCATTGCGCATTGAATGCCACCCGCGTGGCGTCGGCGGTCAGTCCGATGGTCGACAGATAGAAGGCCAGCGGGACGTCATGGCCGCCGTCGGTAGCCGTGGCGAGAACGGCGTCGCGATAGAGGACTTCGGTATCGAAGAGCAGGCCGTCCATATCGAACACGACCGCCCGGACGTTGCGGGGAAGCCTCGCAGCCTTCGGCATCAGGCCGCCGCGGCCGCGTCGTTGGCCAGCAGATGGACCAGCGCGCTCTTGATCGCGGCCTGTCGCGTCGGCGCGTTGATCTGCGCGCCAAGCAAATCGGTGACGTAGAACACGTCGCGGGCGCGCTCGCCGAAGGTCGCGACATGGGCCGAGGCGATATTGAGGTTGAGCTTCGAGATCGCGGTGGTCAGTTCGTACAACAGGCCCGGGCGGTCGAGGCCGGACACCTCGATCACGGTGTAGCGGTCCGACCATTGATTGTTGATGATGACCTCCGGCTCGACCACGAACGGCCGCGCCTTGCCGCGGGCGGCGGCGCGCCGCGCCACCACTTCGGGCAACCGCAATTTGCCTTCCAGCACGTCCTCGATCATCTCGCCGATTCGCGTCGCGCGCCGTGCCTCGTCCTCGTCGCGGTCGTATTCCCTCGATATTGCGATGGTGTCGAGCGCGCGGCCGTCGGTGGTGGTGTAGATCTGGGCGTCGACGATGTTGGCGCCCGCCGAGGCGCAGGCGCCGGCGATGATCGACAGCAACCAGGGATGGTCGGCCGCCCAGATGGTCAGTTCGGTGACGCCGCGCGTCTCGTCGAAGCCGACATTGATCGCGAGCTTGTGGGCCGCCTGCTCGCTGGCACGAATGAAGCGGGCCTGGCGGATCTTGCGCGGCAGCTCGACCTTGAGCCAGTAGGCCGGATAGTGCCGGCCGATATAGGAGTTGAGTTCGGCTTCCGGCCACTCCGTGAACTCCGCGCGAAACTCCGCCTGTGCAGCGGCAATGCGCTTGGCGCGATTGACCTCGGAGAAGCCGCCGGTCAGCACCGGCTCGGTTTCGTAATACAGCGTGCGCAGCAGCTGCGCCTTCCAGCCGTTCCAGACGCCGGGGCCGACGCCCCTGATGTCGGCGGTGGTCAGGATCGTCAGCAGCTTCATCTGCTCGACCGATTGCACCACGGCGGCGAAATTCTCGATGGTCTTGCGGTCGGACAGATCGCGCGACTGCGCCACCGTCGACATGGTCAGATGCTGCTCGATCAGCCACGCCACCAGTTCGGTATCGGCGGAGTTGAAGCCGAGCCGCGGGCACAGCCGCCGCGCCACCTTGGCGCCCGCGATCGAGTGATCCTCGGGCCGGCCCTTGGCGATGTCGTGCAGCAGCGTGGTGATGTAGATCACCGCGCGGTGCTCGGGGCGGATCTTGCGGAACAGGTCGCTGGCGACGATGAACTCGTCATTGCCGCCGCGCTCGATGTCCTGCAGATAGCCGACGCAGCGCAACAGGTGTTCGTCCACGGTGTAGTGGTGGTACATGTTGAACTGCATCATCGAAACGATCTTGCCGAAGGCGCGGATGAAATGGCCGAGCACCCCCGTCTCGTTCATGCGCCGCAGCACGATTTCGGCGTCGTTGGAGGTCAGGATCTCCATGAACAGGCGGTTGGCTTCGGGATCGTCGCGCAATTGCGTGTTGATCAGTTTCAGGGACCGCGTCACCGTGCGCATGGCATCGGGATGGAAGGCGAGGTTGTTCTTCTGCGCCAGCCGGAAGATTCTGATCAGATTGACCGGGTCATGCTTGAACACGTCGGGCGCGGCGAGATTGATGCGGTTGTTGTCGACGATGAAATCGTCACTGTCCGGCACGCGCCTTCGCACCGTGCTCGGCCGCAGCCGCGCCATCATCCGGCTCAGCACCGGCGCGGGCTTGGCCTGCTGGTCCTCCAGCTTGGCGCACAGGATCGCGGTGAGGTCGCCGACGTCCTTGGCGACCAAAAAATAGTGCTTCATGAAGCGTTCGACATCCTGCATGCCGGGATGCGAGGTGTAGCCGAGCCGGATCGCGATCTCGCGCTGCATGTCGAACGACAGCCGCTCTTCGGCGCGGCCGGAGAAGAAATGGATGTTGCAGCGGACCGACCACAGGAAATCGGCGCAGCGGCGGAAGGTGCGGTATTCCTGGGCGTCGAACACGCCGCGTTGCAGCAGCTCGTCGGTCTCGCGCACGCGGTAGACGTATTTCGCGATCCAGAACAGCGTGTGCAGGTCGCGCAATCCGCCCTTGCCGTCCTTGACATTGGGCTCGACCAGATAGCGCGACTGCCCGGCGCGGCGATGGCGTTCCTCGCGCTCGGCGAGCTTGGCGGTGACGAATTCAGCCGCAGTGCCCTGCACGACTTCCTTGTCGAACCGCCCGACCAACTCGTCATAGAGCGGCTTGTCGCCGGTCAGGAACCGTGTTTCCAGGATCGCGGTGCGGATCGTCATGTCGCCGCGCGCCTGCCGGATCGATTCGTCGACCGAGCGGGTGGCGTGGCCGACCTTCAGCCCCATGTCCCACAGGCAGTACAGGATGGCTTCCGCGACCTGCTCGCCCCAGGCGGTCTGCTTGTAGGGCAGGATGAACAACAGGTCGATGTCGGATTCGGGCGCCATCAGACCGCGGCCATAGCCGCCGGTGGCGACCACCGCCATGCGTTCGGCGCCGGAGGGAATCGGCGAGTGATACAGATGCCGCGTGGCGGCCGAAAACAGGATGCGGATGATTTCGTCCTGCACGAAACACAGCCGCTCGGCGCAGCGGCGGCCGTGGCGATCCCTGAGCAGCACGGCCTGCGCGGTGGCCCGCGCCGCGATCATCTCGGCCTTCAACAGTTGCGCGGTGGCGGCGCGGAACACATCCTCGCGCCCGGCATGTTTGGCGGCGAGCGCATCCACCGCGGCTGATATCCGCGCGGTGTCGAAACGCTCGTCGGCCTCAAGCCTGGCCTCGGGCTTTGTTTGTGTCACGACGCTGTCCATGGCCTACCCCGATATCGGACGGCATCGATGCTGTCACGGGACATTGTTGGATGAGGGCAACTCACTGCTTATTTCTTCCCGCCCGCTTTCGACAAGGATGTTCCCACGGCCCGGCGCGTCGACCGCCATGGCTGCCTAACCGGTTGAAATAAAGCGATGTTTCCGAAATACAAGATCGGCCGCGGCGGCCCCGGGTGGTGACATTGGCGGAGACTTTCATTACACCCGATGGGCATTCAGTTCCGGGAGAGAAGAAAAAATGGACGCCGCCGAACTCCGCGCCACCCAGGCTCCGATCAAGGAGCGCTATAAATCCGATCCGAAGTCGGCCGTCATCACGCTGAAAGCCAAAGGCTCGATCGACCATGAAGGCATCGCCTGCAAGGTCGAGACCGGTCGCGCGCTGGCGGTGGCCGGCCTGCACCCGGCGACCGGCGGCTCCGGCCTCGAACTGTGCTCCGGCGACATGCTGCTGGAAGCGCTGGTCGCCTGCGCCGGGGTTACGCTGAAATCGGTGGCGACCGCGGTCGAGGTGCCGCTGAAGTCGGGCAATGTCACCGCCGAGGGCGATCTCGACTTCCGCGGCACGCTCGGCGTCGACAAGGAGGCGCCGGTCGGCTTCGCCGAGATACGGCTGCGCTTCGACGTCGACACGTCAGCGCCGCAGGAGAAACTCGATCTGCTTCTGAAACTCACCGAGCGCTATTGCGTGGTCTACCAGACCATCAAGAACGGCCCGAAGGTTTCGGTGACGATGCGCCGGGTGTGAATTTAATGTCGACGACTACCTGCGCGCCGTCACCCTGAGGTGCGAGCCTTGCGGTGCACTTGCACCGCTGGGCGAGCCTCGAAGGGTGCGTTTGTGGCACATCCTTCGAGGCCCGTGCGTTGCGCAGGCACCTCAGGATGACGACACTCTCAATGTCCCCCGATCTCGTTTTCATCCTGACGCTGGCGCTGCGGATGGCGATCACCGCGGCGTTCGTCGTGTCGGCCTCGATCATCACCGAGCGTTCCGGACCGGTAATCGGCGCGTTGGTCGCGACCTTGCCGATTTCGGCCGGTCCCTCCTACGTCTTCCTCGCGCTCGATCATGATGCGGCATTCATCGCCAATGGCGCGCTGGCGAGCCTGCCGATCAATGCCGCCACGATCTGGCTGGCGCTGACCTATGTCGTGCTGGCGCAGCGCCACGGCGCCCTGGTCAGCTGGGGGTGTGCGGCCGTGGTGTGGATCGCGCTCGCCGCAGCGTCGCGGTGGTTTCAGTGGACGCTCACCGGCGCCCTCCTCGCCAACGCGGTCACCTTTGCGATCTGCCTGCCGCTGCTGGCGCGCTTCCGTCACGTCAAGATGCCGCTGATCACGCGGCGCTGGTACGACATCCCGCTGCGCGCCTCGCTGGTCGCGACCCTCGTCGCCACCGTTGTGACGCTGTCGGGCTGGGCCGGTCCCTATGTGAGCGGCGTGCTGGCGCTGTTTCCGCTGGTGTTCTCCAGCATGATGCTGATCCTGCACCCGCGCATCGGCGGCAAGCCGACCGCGGCCGTGGTCGCCAATGGCGGCTGGGGCATGATGGGATTCGGCCTCGGAATCGCGGTGCTGCATGTCGCGGTGCTGCGGTTCGGCTCGGCGGCGGGGCTAAGCCTCGCGCTGCTGACATGCGTGAGCTGGAATCTGGCGTTGTGGTGGAACGGGCGAAGGAAGCTCGCGTGCTCATTGTAACAACGTCATTCCGGGATGGTCCGAAGGACCAGACCCGGAATCTCGAGATTCCGGCTTCGATGCTACGCATCGCCCCGGAAATGACGATCCCAATCACCTCTTCGGCAGTTTCGCCTTCAGCGCATACAGCGCCTCCAGCGCCTCGCGCGGCGACATCTCGTCGGGATGCAGCGCCCTCACGGCTTCGACCAGCTTTTCCTCTTCGCTCGGCGGCGCGGGCTCGGCGGCGGCGCGCGAGGGTACCGCGAACAGCGGCAGGTCGTCGGCCAGCGCCCGCGCCGTCTGGCCGCGGTCCTGCGCCTCGAGTTTGGCCAGCACCGATTTGGCGCGCGCGATCACCGCAGCCGGGAGTCCCGCGAGCTTTGCGACCTGGATGCCGTAGGAGCGGTCGGCCGAGCCCGGCAGCACCTCGTGCAAAAACACCACGTCGCCCTGCCACTCCTTGACCCGCACGGTGGCATTGAACAGCCGCGGCAGTTTTGCCGACAGCGCGGTGAGCTCGTGATAATGCGTGGCGAACAGCGCACGGCAGCGGTTGCTCTCGTGCAGGTGCTCGATCGCGGCCCAGGCGATCGACAGCCCGTCGAAGGTGGCCGTGCCGCGACCGATCTCGTCGAGGATGACCAGCGAGCGTTCGCTGGCCTGGTTGAGGATGACGGCGGTCTCCACCATTTCCACCATGAAGGTGGAGCGGCCGCGTGCGAGGTCGTCGGCGGCGCCAACCCGCGAGAACAGCCGGTCGACGATGCCGATCCGCGCCCGCATCGCCGGCACGAAACTGCCGATCTGCGCGAGCAGCGCGATCAGCGCGTTCTGGCGCAGGAAGGTCGACTTGCCGGCCATGTTCGGCCCGGTGATCAGCCAGATCTGGCCGGCCCCCACCCTCCCTTCGCACGCTTGCGGGGGAGGGTAGGGTGGGGGTACCGGTGACAAATCACAGGCGTTGGCGATGAACGGCTGGCCGTCGCGCTTCAGCGCCTGTTCGACCACCGGATGCCGGCCGCCGTCGATCGCAAAGGTCAGCGAGCCGTCGACCTCGGGCCGCACGTAGTTGTCGTCGACCGCGAGTTTTGCCAGCGCGGTCGCGACGTCGAGAACCGCAAAGGCGTGCGCGGCGGCGCGCAGATCGTCGCTGGCGGCCATGACAAGCGCGCAGAGCCGCTCGAAGATTTCCAGCTCCAGCCCGAGCGCGCGGTCGCCGGCGTTGGCGATCTTGGCCTCGATCTCGCCGAGCTCCGAGGTGGTGAAACGCACCTGGCCGGCCAGCGTCTGGCGATGGATGAAGGTCGCGTTCAGCGGCGGCGCCATCAATTTGTCGCCATGCTGGGCGGTGACCTCGACGAAATAGCCCAGCACGTTGTTGTGACGAATCTTCAGGCCTTTGATGGCCGTGTCGTCGGCGTAGCGCGCCTGCATCGCGGCGACCACGAGGCGCGAAGCGTCGCGCAGGTTGCGCGACTCATCGAGCGCGGCCTCATAGCCCTCGCGGACGAAACCGCCGTCGCGCTTGATCAGCGGCAGTTGCTCGGACAGCGCGCGCTCGAATTCGCGGGCGAGATCGCGCGAGGGGCGGCGCAAGGCTTCCGTCACGGCGGCGATTTCGGCCGGCGGATCGTCGAGCCCGGCAAGTTGCGCCAGCGCGGCGTCTGCTGCGAGAATGCCGTCGCGCAGGCCTGCCAGATCGCGCGGACCGCCGCGGCCGACCGAGAGCCGTGCCAGCGCGCGCGACATGTCGGGTGCCGCGCGCAATGTGGTCCTGACCTCGTCGCGCACCGCGCTGTCGGCTGTGAAGGCCGCGATCGCGTCGAGCCGTCGCGCGATGGCAGCACTTTCGGTCAGCGGCGCGGCCAGCCGCTGCGCCAGCAGCCGCGATCCGGCTGATGTCACTGTGCAGTCGATGGCGTCCAGCAGCGAGCCGCGCCGCTCGCCCGCCAGCGTGCGTGTCAATTCCAGATTGGCGCGGGTCGCCGGATCGATCGCCATGGTGGCGCCACGGGCCTCGCGCGATGGCGGCGACAGCGGCGGCCGCTTGCCGACCTGGGTGCGGTCGATATAGGTGACGGCGGCTGCGGCAGCGGTGGCCTCCAGCCGCGACATCGCGGAAAGACCGTCCATGGTGGCGACCGCGAAATAGTCGCACAACCGCCGCTCTGACGTGGCGCTGTCGAAATAATCGCGGGTCAGCGGCGTCACCGCCGGCAATTCGCGCAATTGCGGCCCGAGTTCGGGATCGCCATAGAGCGCGTCGGTGACGATGGCCTCGTTGGGATTGATCCGCGCCAATGTCGCCGCGAGTTCGCCGGTCGCACATTCCGTGACGATGAATTCAGAAGTGGAGATATCGATCCAGGCGAGCCCGATGCGGTCGCCTCCGGTGGAGGCGCGGGTGCGCGCGATCGCCAGCAGGTAATTGTTGGCCCGCGCATCCAGCAGCGTGTCCTCGGTCAGCGTGCCCGGCGTGACCAGCCGCACCACGCCGCGGCTCACCACGCTCTTGTTGCCGCGTGCCCGCGCCGCAGCCGGATTCTCGGTCTGCTCGCACACCGCGACGCGATGGCCGGCGGCGATCAGGCGGTGCAGATAGTCTTCCGAGCGTTCCACCGGCACGCCGCACATCGGAATGTCCAGCCCCTGATGCTTGCCGCGCTTGGTCAGGACGATGCCGAGCGCCTTCGAGGCGATCTCGGCGTCCTCGAAGAACAGTTCGTAGAAGTCGCCCATCCGGTAGAACAGCAACAGCCCCGGATGGGCGGCCTTGATCTCGAGGTACTGTTCCATCATCGGCGTGACCCGCGCCGCCTCCGCCGGCTGCGCGGCGTCGGGTGGAACGGGAATGGATTGCTGGATCGTCATGGGGGCGGAAGCTACAAAATTTTGGCCTCAGGTCCTATTGGTTTGCCGTAACGAGGCGCGTTTTCCACGCCCGCCACGTGCACGACCGTACCTCTCCCGCTTGCGGGGGAGGTCGACGCGCTCGGCAGCGCAATTGCGCGCCAGAGCGCGGCGGGTGGGGAAAGCCACTCGGGCAGTGCCGATGCGGCGGCACCCCCACCCCAACCCTCCCCCGCAAGCGGGAGAGGGAGCGATAGAGCGGGGCAAGTCCAGCGTTTCCGTCAATTGACCTGCCGCACCGGCGCTCCTAAAACTCGCCATCAATTCCGGGCCTTCCAGCGCCAAAATGCGGCATTCAGGGAGAGAAAAAATGGGCGATGTATTCATTTGCGACGCCGTGAGAACCCCGATCGGCCGTTTTGGCGGCGCATTGGCAAAAGTGCGTGCCGACGACCTGGCGGCGGCACCGATCAAGGCGCTGATGGCGCGGCATCCGAAGCTCAACTGGTCGGAAGTCGACGAGGTCTATTTCGGCTGCGCCAACCAGGCCGGCGAGGACAACCGCAACGTGGCGCGGATGGCGCTGCTCTTGGCGGGCCTGCCGGAAACGGTTCCGGGTCAGACGCTGAACCGCCTCTGTGCCTCCGGGCTCGATGCGGTGGGTGCGGCGGGGCGCGCGATCCGCGCCGGCGAGATCGATTTCGCCATTGCCGGCGGCGTCGAATCGATGACGCGGGCGCCGTTCGTGATGGGCAAGGCGGCGGAGGCGTTTTCGCGCTCGGCCGAGATCTTCGATACCACCATCGGCTGGCGCTTCATCAACCCCTTGATGAAGGCGCAATACGGCGTCGACGCCATGCCGGAGACCGGCGAGAACGTCGCCGAGGAGTTTCAGGTGTCGCGCGCCGACCAGGATGCGTTTGCGATCCGCTCGCAGCAGCGCGCCGGTGCGGCGATCGCGTCAGGCTATTTTGCCGAGGAGATTACGCCGGTCTCGGTGCCCGGCGGCAAGGCCGGACCCACCACGGTGGACAAGGACGAGCACCCGCGCCCGGAAACCACGCTCGAAGGACTTTCAAAGCTGAAGCCGATCGTGCGCAATCCCGGCACGGTGACGGCCGGCAATGCCTCCGGCGTCAATGACGGCGCCGCCGCGATGATTCTCGCCTCGGAAGCGGCGGTGAAGAAACACGGCCTGACGCCGCGCGCGCGAATCCTGGGCCTCGCCTCGGCCGCGGTGCCGCCGCGCATCATGGGCATCGGCCCGGTGCCGGCGACGCGCAAGCTGATGGAGCGGCTTGGCCTGAAGATCAGCGACTTCGATCTGATCGAACTCAATGAGGCCTTTGCCAGCCAGGGCATCGCCTGCCTGCGGCAATTGGGCGTCAAGGAGAACGCCGATTTCGTCAACCCGCATGGCGGCGCCATCGCGCTCGGTCATCCCTTGGGCATGAGTGGCGCGCGGCTGGCGATGACCGCCGTGCACGGCATGGAGAAGCGCGGCGGAAAACGCGCGCTCGCCACCATGTGCGTCGGCGTCGGCCAGGGCGTGGCGATGGCGATCGAGAAGCTGAACTGACGCCGAAGGCGCGGGCGTCATTTGCGATGCAACCGGTGGCGCGACGGCGCCCCCGCTGACGGACAATGGACATCAGGCCAGGGAATACGGCGCGACCCTCCAAAATTCATCGCGCGTGGTTTAAGGAAAATCAATGATCATCGACGTACACGGCCACTACACCACCGCGCCCAAGGCGCTCGAGGACTGGCGCAACCGGCAGATCGCGGGCATCAAGGATCCCTCGGCCAAGCCCAGGGTCAGCGAGCTCAAGATCAGCGACGATGAGCTGCGCGAGAGCATCGTCGACAATCAGCTCAAGAAAATGCAGGAGCGCGGCAGCGACCTCACCATCTTCAGCCCGCGCGCCAGCTTCATGGCGCACCATATCGGCGACTTCGAGGTATCCTCGACCTGGGCTGCGATCTGCAACGAGCTTTGCGCGCGGGTCGCCAGGCTGTTTCCCGACCATTTCATCGGTGCCGCGATGCTGCCGCAGTCGCCGGGCGTCGACCCCAAAACCTGCATTCCCGAGATGGAGAAGTGCATCAAGGAGTACGGCTTCGTCGGCATCAACCTCAACCCGGATCCGTCGGGCGGGCACTGGACCTCGCCGCCGCTGTCGGACCGGCAATGGTATCCCATCTACGAGAAGATGGTGGAGCTCGACATCCCCGCCATGATCCATGTTTCCACCAGCTGCAATGCCTGCTTCCACACCACAGGCGCGCATTATCTGAACGCCGACACCACCGCCTTCATGCAATGCCTGACCTCGGACCTGTTCAAGGATTTCCCGACGTTGAGGTTCCTGATCCCGCATGGCGGCGGCGCGGTGCCGTATCACTGGGGCCGTTTCCGCGGGCTGGCGCAGGAGATGAAGAAGCCGCTCTTGAAGGATCATCTGCTGAAGAACATCTTCTTCGACACCTGCGTCTATCACCAGCCCGGCATCGATCTGCTGACCAAGGTGATCCCGGTCGACAACATCCTGTTCGCCAGCGAAATGATCGGCGCGGTGCGCGGCATCGATCCGGAAACCGGTTTCCCCTATGACGACACCAAGCGCTATATCGAGGCCTCGACGATGCTGAGCGCAGCCGACAAGAAAAAGGTCTATGAGGGCAATGCGCGGCGGGTGTTCCCCCGCCTCGATGCCGCGCTGAAGGCGAAGGGAAAGTGACATGAACATGCCGCTCAACGACCTCGGCGTCGTCAGGCGCAACATCGTCCGCGCCGACAAGGCGGCGGTCGAAAAGCTGTCGCGCTTCGGCGTTGCCACCATCCACGAGGCGATGGGCCGCGTCGGGTTGATGCTGCCCTATATGCGGCCGATCTATCCGAGCGCGCAGGCCTGCGGCCCCGCCGTCACCGTGCTGCTGCAGCCGGGCGACAACTGGATGATGCATGTGGTGGCCGAGCAGCTGCAGCCGGGCGACGTCGTGGTCGCGGCCTGTACCGCCGAAAATACCGACGGCTTCTTCGGCGATCTCCTGGCGACCAGCTTTCGCGCCCGCGGCGCCAGGGGCCTCGTCATCGACGGCGGCGTGCGTGACGTGCGGGATCTGACGGAAATGCAATTCCCGGTATTTTCCAGGGCGGTCAGCGCCAAGGGCACGGTGAAGGCGACGCTCGGCTCGGTGAACATCCCGGTGGTCTGCGCCGGCGCGCTGGTCAACCCGGGTGACGCCGTCATTGCCGACGCCGACGGCGTCGTCATCGTTCCCGCCGGCGTCGCCCAGCAGGTCGCGGATGCGGCGGAGGCGCGCGAGGCCAATGAAGGCGAGAAGCGCGCCAAGCTCGCGGCTGGCGTGCTGGGGCTGGACATGTACAAGATGCGCGAGCCGCTGGCGAAGGCCGGCCTCAGATACATCGATTGAGGCGATGACAGGGATGCAAGACACAACGACGAAATTTCAAAAGACCCCCGGCTGGCTGGATTGGTATGCCGGCCCCTCGAAGCCGCGGTTCAAGCTGCCGGCCGGCGCGGTGGATGCGCATTGCCACGTGTTCGGTCCGGGCGCCGAGTATCCTTTCGCGCCCGAGCGCAAATATACGCCCTGCGACGCGTCGAGACAGCAGCTCTATGCGCTGCGCGATCACCTCGGCTTTGCCCGCAATGTGGTGGTGCAGGCCACCTGCCACGGCGCCGACAATCGCGCGATGGTCGACGCCCTGGTGCATTCCGGGGGCCGGGCGCGCGGGATTGCGACCGTCAGGCGCGGCGTCAGCGATGCGGAACTCCGCTCCATGCATGAAGCGGGCGTGCGCGGGGTGCGCTTCAATTTCGTCAAGCGCCTGGTCGACTTCACGCCCAGGGAGGAATTGATCGAGATCGCCGGCCGCATCGAAAGACTGGGCTGGCACGTCGTGATCTACTTCGAGGCGGTGGATTTGCCGGAATTGTGGGATTTCTTCACGACGCTGCCGACCGCGGTCGTGGTCGACCATATGGGCCGGCCCGATGTCACTAAGCCGGTCGATGGTCCGGAATTCGAGCTGTTCGTGAAATTCATGCGGGACCATCCGAATGTCTGGTCCAAGGTGAGTTGCCCGGAGCGGATCTCGATTGCGGGCCCGCGCGCGCTGAACGGCGAACAGAACGCCTACCGGGACGTCGTTCCGTTCGCGCGGCGCATCGTGGAAACTTTTCCCGGTCGCGTGCTCTGGGGAACCGACTGGCCGCATCCCAACTTGAAAGACCATATGCCGGACGACGGTCTCTTGGTCGATTTCATCCCGCACATCGCGACCACGTCCGAACTGCAGCACAAGCTTTTGGTCGACAACCCGATGCGGCTGTACTGGCCCGAACAATCCTAGAGGAGGCAGTCCGATGTCACTCGACAAGCCCTATACCGATGTCCCCGGCACAACCATCTTCGACGCCGACATGTCGCGCCTCGGCTACCATCTGAACCAGTTCTGCATGTCGCTGATGAAGGCGGAGAACCGGGCGCGCTTCAAGGCCGATGAGCGCGCCTATCTCGACGAATGGCCGATGAGCGAGGAGCAGAAGCAGGCCGTGCTGGCGCGCGACCTCAATCGCTGCATCGAACTCGGCGGCAACATCTACTTCCTCGCCAAGATCGGCGCCACCGACGGCAAGAGTTTTCAGCAGATGGCCGGCAGCATGACCGGGATGAGCGAAGAGGCATACCGCAACATGATGGTCGGCGGCGGCCGCTCGATCGAGGGCAACCGCTACACCGGGGAGAAGAAGTGATGGCCCATATTTCCGCGAGCGTTTATACCTCGCATATTCCGGCCGTAGGCGCGGCGCTCGACCTCGGCAAGACCGCCGAGCCGTATTGGCAGCCGGTGTTCGCGGGTTACGACTTCTCCAAGCGCTGGCTGAAGGACCAGAAGCCGGACGTCATTTTCCTGGTCTACAACGATCACGCCAACGCCTTCAGCCTCGATATCATTCCGACCTTTGCGATCGGCACGGCGCCCGAATTCGCGGTCGCCGACGAGGGCTGGGGCCCGCGCCCGGTGCCCAAGCTGATCGGGCACCCGAAGCTGGCGGGCCATATCGCGCAGTCGGTGATCCAGGACGATTTCGATCTCACCATCGTCAACAAGATGGACGTCGACCACGGCCTCACGGTGCCGATGAGCCTGATGTGCGGCCAGCCGCAGGCTTGGCCGTGCCCGGTGATCCCGTTTGCCGTCAATGTCGTGCAGTACCCGGCGCCCTCCGGGCGGCGCTGCTTCATGCTCGGCAAGGCGATCCGCAAGGCGATCGAATCCTACGACGAGCCGCTCAACGTCCAGATCTGGGGCACCGGCGGCATGAGCCACCAGCTGCAGGGACCGCGCGCCGGGCTGATCAACAAGGAGTGGGACAAGGCCTTCCTTGATCGGCTGATCGCCGAGCCGGAAAAGCTCGCCGGCATGCCGCATATCGATTATGTCCGCGAGGCCGGCAGCGAGGGCATCGAACTGGTGATGTGGCTGATCGCGCGCGGCGCCATGGCGGATGTCAATGGCGGCGAGCCGCCGATTGTCCGGCACCGCTTCTACCATGTGCCCGCCAGCAACACCGCCGTGGGCCATCTGATTCTGGAGAACAACTGACGTGACCAGGACCATCAAAGTGGCGCTCGCCGGCGCCGGCGCGTTCGGCATCAGGCATCTCGACGGCATCAAGAACATCGACGGCGTCGAGGTCGTGTCGCTGGTCGGCCGCAGGCTGGAGCCGACCAAGGAAGTCGCCGCCAAATACGGCATCGCGCATGCCTCGACCGAGCTTGCCGACAGCCTCGCACTGAAGCAGGTCGATGCCGTGATCCTCTGCACGCCGACGCAGCTGCACGCGGCGCAGTCGATCGCCTGCCTGAAGGCCGGCAAGCATGTGCAGGTCGAGATTCCGCTCGCCGATTCGCTTGCCGACGCGCAGGCCGTCGTCGACTTGCAGAAGAAAACCGGGCTGGTCGCGATGTGCGGCCACACCCGCCGCTTCAACCCGAGCCATCAATGGGTGCGCAACAAGATCGTCGCCGGCGACTTCAACATCCAGCAGATGGATGTGCAGACCTTCTTCTTCCGCCGCACCAATATGAATGCGCTGGGTCAGCCGCGCAGCTGGACCGATCATTTGCTGTGGCACCACGCCGCCCACACCGTGGACCTGTTCGCCTACCAGGCACGCTCAAAAATCGTGAAAGCCAACGCGTTGCAGGGGCCGATCCATCCCACGCTGGGGATTGCGATGGACATGTCGATCCAGCTCAAGACCGAAAGCGGCGCAATCTGCACGCTCAGCCTCTCGTTCAACAATGACGGTCCGCTCGGTACCTTCTTCCGCTATATCGGCGACACCGGCACCTATATCGCGCGCTATGACGATCTCTTCAACGGCAAGGAAGAAAAGATCGACGTCTCCAGGGTCGACGTGTCGATGAACGGGATCGAGCTGCAGGATCGCGAATTCTTCGCCGCCATTGCCGAGGGCCGCGAACCGAACGCGAGCGTCGCCCAGGTGCTGCCGTGCTACCAGGTGCTGCATAGACTGGAGCAGCAGCTCGCTGGATGAAGCGGCGCGGCCGATCCGACGCGGCGCCTTTACTTCTTCAAGTTCAGCTTGCCCATGAAATCGCGTTTGCCAAGCGGCGCGCCCTTGTGGCGGAGAATGTCGTAGGCCGTGGTGGCGTGGAAGAAGAAGTTCGGCAGCGAGAACGACATCAGGAAGCCCTCCGCCGTGAACGGAAGCGTGCGGTCGCCGACCTTGAAGCTGACGTCGCGGCCGACCAACGCGTTGACCGCCTCCGGCGTCAGGGTCGAAAGTTCATTGCGCGCCTCCGCCACCAGTGCCTGCAGTGCGGCATAGTCGAGGTCCGGCTTGCCCGACGGCGGGACGAACGCGCCGTTCCTTGCCGCCTCCATCGCGCCGCGCGAATGATGTGCGACCGAGACGATCTGGAAACGGAACGGCAGCATATCGGGCGCAAGTCGCGCGTCGACGATTTCGGCGGGATCGACGCCCTTGTCGCGGAAATGCGCGAGGCTCTTCTCAAGGCTGGCGCCGATGGCGCCGAGAATCTGGAGGTAGTTGGCGACGGTCGCGTCGTAGAGCGAAAAGGCCATGCGTGGGTCTCCGATCGTTTTGCGAGGTTCCGGCGATACAGTTCCCGGAATTTTTTTTCAATAGCAATCCGCAGAGCCACTCGAGCGTCGTCCAGATGCTGCAGGGCGCCGATCGCCGCTAATCGATCACCGCGTGATCCGGCGCCAGCTGTTGCTTGCGCAGCGCCGCCTTGGTCGAGCCGATCATGATCGCGAGCGGAATTGAGGCCAGGATGAACATCATCACCAGCTGGTAGTCCTGCGAAAACGCGATGATCTGCGCCTGCACGGCGATCATTGCGTCCGCCATGGCGCGGCCGGTGTCGGTGCCCATGTTGATCATGCGGCTGACGTCGGGCATCTGCATGGCGTGGTTGAACGGGGTGACGTTTTCGTTCAGCACCGCGTAGATCCGCCGCCCGCCTTCCGTCAGCTGCGCGATGACCACGGAAATGCCGATCGAACTGGCGACGTTGCGCATCAGGGTCAGCATCGAGGTGCCGTCGGTCCGCAGATGGTTGGCGAGCGTCAGGAACGCCACCGTCGACAACGGCACGAACACCAGGCCGAAGCCAAAGCCCTGCACGATGCTGACGGTCACGATCTCCTGCACGCCGGTCTGGTCGGTCCAGCCGGTCATGTAGAACAGCGAAAGCGCGGTCAGGCACAGACCCGCGATGATCAGCGTGCGCGCCTCGATATAGCGCATCAGGCGGCCGACCAGCATCATGGCGACGAAGGTGCCGCAGCCGCGGCTCGCCAGCAGCACGCCCGCGGTGATGATCGGATAGCCGACGACATTCTGCAGGTACGGCGAGGACAGCGCCATCGTCGAGTACAGGACGAGGCCCATCACCGCCATGAACACGCAGCCGGTAACGAAATTGCGGTCCTTGAACAACGCGAACTGGATGAACGGCTTTGAGGTCGTCAGCGAATGCGCGAAGAAATAATAGAAGCCGGCTGCCGAGACGATGAATTCGGCGATGATCTCGTTGGATTCCAGCCAGCCGAGCTGTTCGCCGCGGTCGAGCGCGAGCTGAAGCGAGCCGATGGCGACCGCAAGCGCGGTGAAGCCGAACCAGTCGAAGCGCAAACTGAAATCCTTCTTGGTCTCGTCCATGAAGACCAGCAGGCCGAGCACGGTGAAGAAGCCGAACGGCAGGTTGACGAAGAACACCCAGTGCCAGGAATAGGTCTCGGTCAGCCAGGCCCCCAGCGAGGGCCCCATGATCGGGCCCATCATCACGCCCATGCCCCAGATCGACATCGCCTTCGCCCGCTCGTGCAGCGCATAGGTGTCGAGCATCACCGCCTGCGACAGCGGCACCAGCGCCGCGCCGAACACGCCCTGCAGCAGGCGGAACAGCACCATCTGGTTGATGTCCTGCGCCAGCCCGCACAGGACGGATGCAATCGTGAACCCGCCGGAGCAGAGGATGAAGATGCGCTTGCGCCCGAAACGGTTGGCGATCCAGCCCACCGGCGCGGTCATGATCGCCGCCGCCACGATGTAGGAGGTCAAGACCCAGTTGATCTGGTCCTGCGAGGCCGACAGCGAGCCCTGCATGTAGGGCAGCGCGACATTGGCGATAGTCGTGTCCAGCGCCTGCATGATGGTTGCGGTCATGGCGCATATCGTCACCATGTTCCGGCGCAGGCCGGGAACGGCGATCGGGGCTGCGGCCGCGGTCGTCATCGCGTCTAATCGTCCTGTTTCGCCGCCGCCGCGGGCGTGAAGCCGAGCAGGGCCGCGAGCGAACGGCGATGGCCGGTGTCGATCGAGGTGTAGGCGCTCATGCCGGCTTTCAGCTTCTTCACGTATTTGTCGTTCTTGTCGAAATAGATCCGCACCGGCACGCGTTGCACCACCTTGACGAAATTGCCGGTGGCGTTCTGCGGCGGCAGGATCGCGAATTGCGCGCCGGTGCCGGGCGAGAGCGATCCGACGGTGCCCCTGAAGACATGATCGGGGAAAGCGTCGACGTCGATGGTGACGGGTTGTCCCACCGCGACATAGGTGAAATCGGATTCCTTCGGGTTGGCGTCGACCCAGGGGTTGGCGACGTCGATGACGGAGAACACCGGCGTGCCCGCGGGAATGAAGCGGCCGAGCTGGATCTGGTCGACTTGCGTCGCGATGCCGTCCATCGGCGCCCGCACGGTGGTCAGATCGAGGTTGCGCTGGGCGTCGTCGAGCGCGGCCTTGGCCTGCATGTAGGCCGGAAACTGCTCGAGCGGCAGGTCGGGCTTGCCGAGCAGCTGGTTGAGCGCGGTCGATCGCTGCTGCCTGACGAACTGCAGCTGCGCCTGCGCGGTGACCAGGGCGGCCGAAGAGTTGTCGAGGTCGAGCTGCGAGCCAAAACTGTTCTTCACCAGCGCGGTCTTGCGATCGACGTCGCGCTGCTTCAGCGCGATGCCGGCGTTCACGATGTCGATGGTCTGGTCGAAGAGCTTGATATTCGCAATCAGGTTGTCGTGGCTCGATTTGGCATCGTCGAGCTTGGCGCGGGCCTGCGCCACGGCGAACTGGTACGGCACCGGGTCGATCTGGAACATGACGTCGCCGGTCGCGACCTGTTGGCCCTCCTTGACCGCGATCGTGATGATCTTGCCTGCAACGTCGGGCGTGATCAGGATCTTTTGCGCCCCGACATAGGCGTCGTCGGTGGTCACGTAACGGCCGCCGTTGAGATAGAAGGTCAGTCCGGCGATGACAGCCACCAGCGGCAGCACCACCAATAGCAGCGTGCGGCGATAGCGCCGCATCCCGGCCATCAGCCGGCGGCGCGGCTCGGCCGAGATCTTCACCCTCGGCTTGGCCGGCGGGTTGCCCTTCTGCTCGGGCGGAAATTTCAATAGCGGTTCAGCCATAGCGCTGTTCTTTCCTCGGCGGTTCCGCGGGCGCGCCCTGGATGGCGTTGCGCACGTTTTCCTTGATGGCCTCGAGCTGGTCGAGCAGGCGATGGGCGTCGGCGGGATTGATGCCCTCGAGCGCGGTCGCGGTCAGTTCCGAGCGCAGACCGCTCAGTTTGCCGAGCAGCGGCCGGGCCGCCTTGCGAAGGTAAAGGCGGTTGACGCGGCGGTCGGTTTCGTCGCCGCGGCGCTCGATCCAGCCATTGTCGCAAAGCTTGTCGATCAGCCGCGTCAGCGTGATCGGCTGCATCTCCATTTCCTCGGCGAGTTCCGATTGCTTCATGCCCTCGGTGCGTTCCACCTTGGCCAGCACCGCCCATTGGGCACGGGTGATGCCGTAGCGCGCGGCCTGCTTGTCGGCATAGGCACGCACCAGCCGCTGCAATTCGCCGAGCGTAAACAGGAAGTTCATATCCACGGGACCGCGGGACATCGGGGGGCGCCTCCATAAGCTTTGGATATAATAAGCTTGCTTATGATTTTTTCATGGCAGGTTAACGGAGGACAGACCCGCCGGGAAAACATGGCTGATCCGGGAAATCCGGGGGAAAAACCGCCAGGATCCCGGATCGCCTGCGAAAAATACTGCATCATGCTGCACTGCAAATATTCCAGGCCCCGATTAGACGGATCGGCCCAGCCGCGTTACATGACGTTCGCCATGACCACTGCCAGACCTACCTTTCCTCCGCCCGATCACGACCACGGCCGCTGCGCCGCGGACGCGATCGCGCATGCCGAGCGGGTCTGCCGGCAGAGGTCGCAGAAATTCACGCCGATCCGCCGCCAGGTGCTGCGGGCGCTGTTGTCCAGCCACCGGCCGCTCGGCGCCTATGAGGTGATCGACGAACTCGCCAAATCGATGCCGCGGCCGGCGCCGATCACGGTGTATCGCGCGCTCGATTTTTTGATGCAGAACGGCCTCGTCCACCGCATCGAAAGCCGCAATGCGTATCTCGCCTGCGCGCACGACCATGACGCGGCGGCGATGGTGGCGTTTCTGATCTGCGACGACTGCGGTTCGGTCGGGGAAATTCCGGCAGCGCCCGTAGCGCAGAGCCTCAACGCGGCGGCGCGCGCTTCGGGCTTTGTTCCAAAGCTGTCGGTGGTCGAGATCGCCGGCACCTGCGCGCATTGCCGGAAATAACACGGCGACAAGCCGGACAACGAGGTTCCATGTCTTCCAATGCGGGCAATTCATCGGCGGGGCGTCCGCTCAGCCCGGTTGCGGTCGCCCTGATGCTGATGCTCTGCGTCAGCTGGGGTTTTAATCAGATCGCGATCAAGCTGATCCTGGCCGACATTCCGCCAATGCTGCAGGCCACCATCCGCTCGGCGGCCGCCTTGCCGGTGCTGTTGTTGATCGCGCGGTTGCGCGGGGTAAGGATGTTCGCCCCCGACGGAACGCTTCGCGCCGGACTGTTCGCCGGGCTGCTGTTCGGTCTTGAATTCGTGCTGATCTATCATGGCCTGCGGCTGACATCGGCCTCGCGCGCGGTGGTGTTTCTCTACACCGCGCCTTTCTTCGTGGCGCTCGGCTCCTATCAGTTCCTCGGCGAGCGGCTGCGCGCCGTGCAATGGGGCGGACTGGCCTTGAGCTTTGCCGGCGTCGCCTTGGCGATCGGCATTCCGCAAGCCAATGTCGATACCGATGTGCTGCTGGGCGACCTGATGATCGTGGGCGGCGGCGCGCTGTGGGCGGCGACCACCCTGCTGGTCAAGGCGACGTCGCTGCTGCGGGCGCCGCCCGAAAAGGCGCTGGGCTACCAGGTGGCCTGCTCGGTCCCGATTCTGGCGCTGGCGGCCTGGCTTTCCGGCGAAACCCTGACCCATATTCCCGGGCCGCTGGCGGTGACGCTATTGGCTTATCAGGCCATCTGGGTGGTCGGAACGACGTTTACGTTGTGGTTCGCACTGGTGAAGACCTACTCCGCCAGCAAACTGTCGGCCTTCACCTTCATCACCCCTTTGTTCGGCGTGGTCGCGAGCTATTTCATCATGCACGACACGCTGACGCTCGCCTTCGGCGCCGCGGCGCTATTGGTGATCGCGGGGCTTTATCTGGTGAATCGGCCCGAAGTCACGGGGTCGAAGGTCGTGCCTGATCCGAACGTGCCGGCGTAGTCGGCCGTCCCGCTCAATCCGTCTCGATCGGCAGCGAAGCATCCTTGGCCCATTCACCCATCGAGCCGTCGTAGAGGGTGAGGTTGTCGTAGCCGAGCCGATGGAGCTGGAACAGATCGACGGTGGCCGAAATGCCGCCGCCGCAATAGGCCACCACGCGCTTGTCTTTCGCGATGCCCTGCGCGGCAAACTTCTGCTCGGCCTCCGCGAGCGGAATGAAGGCCTTGCTCTGCGCATCTGATAGCGTCGCCGCCGGCACATTGACGCTGCCGGGAATCCGTCCGGGCCGGCCGTAGCGGCTCGGCTCGAGACCGCGGTGGAATTGCGGTCCGAGCGCGTTGACGATGACGGTGTTGCGGTCGGCGCGCGCCGCAAGCACGTCGGCCTTGCCGACGAAGTAGCCGGCCCTGGGTTTTGCGGCGAAAATCGCCGGCGGATATCCTTTCGCCGGTCCGGCTTCGATCGCGCGGCCCTCGGCCTTCCACTGGTCGAGGCCGCCATCGAGCACCACAGCGCCGTCGAAGCCGATCGATCTCAGCATCCACCAGAACCGCGTCGCCCACATCGCCGTGCCGATGCTGTAGAGCACCACGCGGCTGTCCGCGCCGATGCCGTGCCGGCCGAAGGCAGCCTCGAGTTGCGCGACCGATGGCATCATGAAGCGAAGCGCCGTGGTTGCTTCGGAAAACTCGCCCTGCAAATCCAGGAAATCGGCGCCCGGAATGTGGCCGGCCTCGAAACTCGCGCGTCCTGGAACCGCGATATAGGGAACATCGCTGCCCTCAGGCGCGGGTTCCAGATAGGTGGTACAATCGAACAGCCTCAGATTCGGCGCCCCGAGGATGCCCGCAAGCTCCGCCGTGCCGATGAGTCCGCCGCGTTCCGCCATGGATGACCTCCCTGAAATTTTGGGTGGGATGCTATGGCGCGGGATGCCGGATGAAAAGCCGGCCGCGGCTCTTTAATCCGGCGTTCGCGTTCCAATATAGCGGTCAGGCATGTTAACGGCGCGATCCTTGATCTCATGGCATAAGTCATTGAAACAATGATGGAAAAGAAGCCGCACCGGAGCCGTTGAAGTTTTCTCGCGAAGCCGATCTCCACGCTGTCGCCGACCCCCTTGGTGAATGTCACCAAAACCTGATATTCGATGGCCCCATGAACAAACCCATCAAACCACCTCACGACGACGTCGCCGGGCCCAAGGCGCGGCACAAAACCACCCAGGTCATGGTCGGCAATGTCGCCGTCGGCGGCGGCGCCCCGATCGTGGTGCAGTCGATGACCAACACCGACACCGCCGATGTCGAGGGCACGATCGCACAGGTCGCGGCGCTGGCGCGCGCCGGATCCGAACTGGTGCGCATCACGGTCGACCGCGACGAGGCGGCGGCCGCGGTGCCGCATATCCGCGATGGCCTGCGCAAGCGCGGCATCACCACGCCCTTGATCGGCGATTTCCATTATATCGGCCACAAGCTGCTCGCCGAATATCCAGCCTGCGCAGAAGCGCTCGACAAATACCGCATCAATCCCGGCAATGTCGGCTTCAAGAACAAGCGCGACACCCAATTCGCCGATATCATCGAGATCGCCAACAAGAACAACAAGCCGGTGCGGATCGGCGCCAATTGGGGTTCGCTCGATCAGGAACTGCTGACCAAACTGATGGACGAGAACACGGCGTCCGCCAATCCGAAGGATGCACGCGCGGTGACGCGCGAGGCGATGGTGCAGTCGGCGCTGTTGTCGGCCGCTCGCGCGCAAGAACTGGGCATGCCGAAGAACAAGATGATCCTGTCGGCGAAGGTCTCTGCCGTGCAGGACCTGATCGCGGTCTATCAGGAACTGGCGCGCCGTTCGGACTATGCGATCCATCTCGGCCTCACCGAAGCCGGCATGGGATCGAAGGGCATCGTCGCCTCCTCGGCCGCCCTCGGCATCCTGCTGCAGGACGGCATCGGCGACACCATCCGGATTTCACTGACGCCCGAGCCCGGCGGCGATCGCACCCTCGAAGTGCAGGTCGCCCAGGAACTGCTGCAGACCATGGGCTTCCGCACCTTCGTGCCGCTGGTCGCGGCCTGCCCGGGTTGCGGCCGCACCACCTCGACCACCTTCCAGGAGCTGGCGCGCTCGATCCAGGATTTCATCCGCGACGAGATGCCGGCATGGAAGACCCGCTATCCCGGCGTGGAATCGTTGAACGTCGCGATCATGGGCTGCATCGTCAACGGTCCCGGCGAATCCAAGCACGCCGACATCGGCATCTCGCTGCCCGGCACCGGCGAGACTCCGGCGGCCCCGGTGTTCGTCGACGGCAAGAAATTCCGCACGCTGCGCGGCCCCAATATCGCCACCGAGTTCAAGGCGATGGTGATCGACTACATCGACCAGCGCTACGGCGCGGGCGCGAAGACGCCGGTGACTGCGGCGGAATAAACGTGTGCCTCAGCACGCGATCGTGCTGACCTGACCATCCACGCCGTATTGCAGCAAGGCACGATCCCGCGTGACAAGCGTGGCGCCGAGGTCGCGCGCGGTCGCCAGCAAAATGCGGTCGGCAGGATCGCCCGGCGGCTTGCCCGGCAGGAATGACGACGCGATCAGGATGTCGGGCGAGAGTTCGGCGGGTCGAACATTCGGTATGGATAGCAGGCGCGCGAACCATCGCTGCGGCGTCGCGAGCAGATCAACTCGCTTGAGCGAGACGAGGAGGCCGACTTCCCATGCCGTGATAGGCGAAACGAGAAGCGTGCCGTCGGTCTCGTGGACGGCGTTGATTGCATCCTCTGCCTCACGCGCGATCCGCTGGTTTCCGACAATCCAGATCGCAGTGTGCGTGTCGAGCAGGAGCGTCAGCATCGATCCTTCACCTCACCTGCGGTCCGTACTTCTTGTCCACCAGATCAGCCCACTCGGGATCGGCAGGCTCGGTGAGATCGACGCCCGGGACAAGCCGCGTGATGTCCTTTAAGGCCCCGAAAATCGGATGACGTTCGCCCTTCTTCGTATCCGTCAGCGCAAGCGGGGGCGACGGTTCTCGGCTCGGGGCCTTTGCGACCCGGCGAAACACGAGTTTGCGCGCAGTCATATCGACCCGCGTGCTCTCGTAACCCGCATCCAGCCAGACCTTTGTCATCACGTTATTGGAAGCATTGTTGCTCCACCAGGCGCGATGGTGCTGCGCCTTCGGCGGCAATTTCACGCCCGTGATCTTTTCGATCTCGTGGAATGTCAGCGGCACCTCTTGGGCGCGCTGCCCACGCAAAAACACTCCGAGGGGCTCATACTTTCCCATGATCACCTCCCGCAAACACCCACACTGTGTCACAGTAGTGTATAAAAATCAAGCCCGGTGAATCAGCGAAATCCCGAGCCGTGGGGCAGCGCGTCCAGATTGCGCTTCGCTCGACCCAAGCTACGATGGTCGCAACTCAAAAACTCACCGGAGGAAGCCATGTCTTCACTCGCCAGCAAGCAAGGTCCGCGATATCGCCACACGGCCGATGCCGCCGAACCGTACGAAACCATCGGCGTCGAAAAACTCACGCCGATCATCGGCGCGGAAATCTCCGGTGTCGATATCGGCAGGCTCGTCTCGGACGAATCGCGCTCCAACCGGCAGATCGACGAGATCCACCGTGCCCTGGCCGAAAATCTCGTGATCTTCTTCCGCGACCAGCGCATCACGCCGGAGCAGCATCTCGCCTTCGGCCGCAAGTTCGGCGAATTGCACATCCATCCGGCCGCGCCGCATGAGGGCGACGATCCGGCGCTGATGAAGATCTACGCCGACAAGGATTTGCCGCGCGTCAACGGCGAGGGCTGGCATACGGATGTGTCCTGCGACGTCGAGCCGCCGATGGGCTCGATCCTCCACATCAAGCAGTGCCCGCCGAGCGGCGGCGACACGCTGTTCGCGAACATGTATGCCGCCTATGAAGCGCTGTCGGATCGGATGAAGGCTTACCTCGACGGTCTTACCGCGCTGCATGACGGGGAGCCGATCTATCGCGGGCTCTACGCCAATTACGGCGTCGCCGACCGGCCGGCCTATCCGCGCGCCGAGCATCCGGTGGTACGCACCCATCCGGTGACCGGCAAGAAGGCGCTCTACGTCAACGGCGGCTTTACCCGTCATATCATCGGCATCCCGAGCGACGAGAGCAGCGCAATCCTCAGATATCTCTACCAGCACGTGGAAAATCCGCTGTTCCAGTGCCGCTTCCGCTGGAGCGAGAACGCGATCGCGTTCTGGGACAACCGCTGCGCCCAGCACCGCGCGCTGTGGGATTACTGGCCGCACACCCGCGCCGGCACACGCGTGACGGTGAAGGGCGAACGGCCGGTGTGAGCGACGGCCCCACAAACCTGCGTTGACGCCTCGTCGCGGCAGCGCCAAGCTTGGACAAAAGCAACACCCCCGGAGGTCGCGCCATGCTCCGCGCCGAGGACAATAAATTCCTGACCGAAAGCGGCGAGGGCACGCCGATGGGCGACTTGCTGCGCCGCTTCTGGCTGCCGGTGTTGCTGTCGGAGGAATTGCCCGAGGCCGACGGGACGCCGAAGAAGATCGTTGTGATGGGCGAGGAACTGCTCGCCTTCCGCGATTCCAGGGGCGTGGTCGGAATCATCGACCAGTATTGCCCGCATCGCGGCGCCAATCTCTGGCTCGGCCGCAACGAGGAATGCGGCATCCGCTGCGTCTATCATGGCTGGAAATTCGACACCGAGGGCGCTTGCGTCGACATGCCGACCTCCTATCCCGACCTCAATGCCAAGGACCTGATCCGCATCAAATCCTATCCGGTGCGCGAATGGGGCGACATGGTCTGGGCCTATATGGGACCGGCCGGTGAAGTCCCGGATCTGCCAGCGCTGGAGATGGCGCTGGTACCGGCCTCGCACCGCTACGTCACCAAGAAATGGCAGGACTGCAACTGGGTGCAGGCGGCGGAAGGCTCCATCGATACCGCGCATTTCACCTTCGCGCATCTTTCCTTCGAAAAGGAAGAGAACGAAATCCTCGACATCAAGAAGCACTTCGTCAATCCGCTTGTTCGGGTCGCGACCGACCACATGCGCTGGATCGCGGAAGACCCGCGGCCGGTGATCAAGGTCAATCCGCATGACGCCGGCCTCGTGGTCGCGGGCGGAAGATTGACCGACGGCGACAACATCTACTGGCGCATCGCCCAATACCTGATGCCGGTGCACGCCTATGCGCCGAGCTCGATGCCCGGCGAGAATATCTTTGGCCAGAGTTTCGTGCCGGTGACCGACACCAATTGCTGGATCTACACCTATGCCTGGAATCCGGAGCGTCCCCTGACGCAAGCCGAGCGCGACGGTTATGCCCGCGGCAATGGCGTGATGTCGGTGGTCGACGAAAATTACATCCCGCTGCGCAACAAGGCCAATGACTATCTGATCGACCGCAAGCTGCAGAAGACCAAGAGCTACACCGGGATCAAGGGCGTCTCCGAGCAGGACGCCGCGGTGCAGGACAGCCAGCGCCCGATCGCCGACCGCACCCGCGAGCATCTCGGTCCCACGGATTTGGGTATCCTGCATTTCCGCAAACTGGTGATGGACGCCGCCCGCGCGCTGCAGCAGGGCCACGCGCCGCCGCATTTGAAGCACCAGGATCGCTACACCGTGCGCTCCGGCGGCTGGGTGACGCATCGGGAGAAGGATCTGCCCGCGGTGATGCTCGAACGCTTCGGTAACGAGACCGGCTATGTCGGGCGGCCGCGGACGGCGGCGGCGGAGTAGCGGGGTTCTCCGGTCATTCCGGGGCGCGTCGAAGACGCGAACCCGGAATCTCGAGATTCCGGATCTGGTGCTCGCGCACCATCCCGGAATGACGGCAGGCCGTTACAGCGGCCCCTTGCGATATTCCCGGTTGGCGAGGCTTGCCTCCTCCAGGTCGAGGTCGCGCTCGATCCGCCGCCGGATTTCGTCGGTGATCCTGCCGTCGCGCAGCAGCACGTGGATGAATTTCCGCTCCGCCGCGATCAATTCCCGCGTCAGTTTCGCCCCCGTCACCGAGACGTCATAGTCGTCGGGATCGAGCGAGGCCGGCAGCTGGCTGACGCGGGTCTCGTGCCGCGCGCGCAGCTGTTTGATCACTTCATCCGACAATTCGACGCGGTCGGTGATGGCGTCGAGCGATTTGAGCGCCACATCGAGCGCCTCGCGGCGCGCCGCGATCTCCGATTCATGCGCCGCCAGATGTTCGGCGCGCCCGGCGTCGGCGAGGCCGAGCCAGCGCACCACCGGCGGCAGCGCCAGCCCAAAGCCCACCAGCGTGATGAAGATGACGCCGAAGGTGACGAACAGGATCAGGTCGCGGTACGGAAAGCCCTCGCCGCCCGGCAGCGCGAAGGGGATCGCGAGCGCTGCGGCCAGCGACACCGCGCCGCGCACGCCTGTGAAGGCGAGCACGAATGCCCACTGCCACGGCGGCGACGGATCGGTTTCGCGCACGCGCTTGATCACCCGCGGCAAATAGATCGCGGGAAACATCCAGGCGAAGCGCGCCACCACGATCATGACGACGACCAATGCGGTCGCCAGCAGGATGTCGTGCAGCGGAAACGCCTTGGATTTCTCCAGCAGCAGGCGCATCTGGAATCCGGTCAGGAGAAACAGCAAGCCCTCGATCAGGTAGATCACCAGATCCCAGAAGAAGATGCCCTGCAGCCGCGTCGCCGCCGAAATCAACAGCGGCCCGTTCCAGCTCATATAGAGCCCGCAGGCAACGGTCGCGATCACGCCGGAGCCGCCGAAATGCTGAGGGATCCAATAGGCGACATAGGGCGTAATCAGCGACAGCGTGATCTCGATCTGCGGATCCCGCGCGTAATGCCGCGCCCGCAACGAGAGCCACCCCACCGCCGCGCCGAACGCCATCTCGCCGCCGATGATGACGAGGAACTCGCTCGTCGCCTTCGACAGCGAAAACGCGCCGGTGAAAATCGCCGCCAGGGCGAAGCGATAGAGAATCAGCGCGGTGGCGTCGTTCGCCAGTCCCTCGCCCTCCAGCACGACCAGAATGCGGCGCGGCAGTCCGAGCCTGCGCACGATCGCCAGCGGCGCCACCGCGTCCGGCGGCGCGACAATGGCGCCTAACAGGAAGCCGATGCTCCAGGGCAGCCCGATCAGATAATGGGTCGCGGCGGCGACAGTGAACGCCGTGAAAATCACGGCGCCGACCGCCCCCAGGATGATCGGGCGCAGATTGAATTTGAACTCGCGCCAGCTCATGGCGACGCTGGCCGAATAGATCAAGGGCGGCAGCACCACCAGCAGCACCAGCTCCGGCGGCAATTCCAGCGACGGCATGCCCGGCACGAAGGCGAGGGCTGTGCCTGCGAGCAGCAGCAGGATCGCCGGCGCGACATGGGTCCGCCGCGCCAACAGCGCGGTGCCCGCCAGTACCGCGAGCAGGATCAGGAAGATCTGGAACTTGGCTTCCACGACGGCGAATTCCTCTGCCCGGGCAAATTTGCCCGGGCCGGCGGCGCCGTCAATGCCGGGAATCTATCACTTCTCCCTCTCCCCGCTCTTGGCGGGGAGAGGGTTGGGGTGAAGGGGCTCTCTCGGCAAGTTCGACTCGCCAAGAGTCCCCCTCACCCGAAATTCGCTACCGCAAATTTCGACCTCTCCCCGCAAGCGGGGCGAGGTGAGTCGCGCCGGTGGTGGCTATTCCCTCAAATCATAACGATACGACTTCGAGACGATCTGCCAGCCATCCCTGAGCTTCATCGCCACCAGATAGTCGGTGAAATAACGCGGCGGCAATTGGCAGCGCGCCTTGACGAAGGCGGTGTTGTCGTCGGAGCGGTCGATGGTGACGATGAAATCCTCGCGCGGCTTGCCCTCGGACTTGGCGGAGGGGCGTTTGCGGATCCAGCCCATCCAGTCCGGCACGGTGAGGACCTTCAGCTCGCCCTTTTCCACCACGCGCAGGTCGGCGGAGGGATGGAAAATCTCGCCGAGCTTGTCGGCGTCGCCCTCATAGAGGGCGTCGAAATAATGCTGGACCACGGCTTCGACGGTGGAACGGTCGTGAGACATTGGGGGTGCTCCTTTTTCTGTTCGTCATTCCGGGGCGCGCAAAGCGCGAACCCGGAATCCAGAGATGGCTGCGCGAGATTCCGGGTTCGCGCTGGCGCGCGCCCCGGAATGACGGTGTTGGTCACATCAAGAACACGCCCTTGCCGTCGACCTGCCGGTCGAACAGTTTATAGGCTTCCTCGGCCTGGTCGAGGGTCCAGCGATGGGTGAACAGGCGATCGACGTCGACGCCGCGCTCGACCGAGAACCGCGCGCAGTCGGCCTGGATGATATTGGAAAATGTCCATGACGCCACCAATGTCAACTGCCGGCGCAACAGATGCGGCGAGACGTCGATGTGGACCTCGCCGCCCTCGCCGACAAAACACATCGTGCCCCACACTTTTGTGGAGCGGATCGCGTTCAGCCGCGCATCCGGGTTGCTCGAGGTATCCAGCGTCAAATCCGCGTAGCGGCCATGGGTGAGCTCCTTGATCGCGGCGACCGGATCGTTCGAGCCGGGATCGACCACGTGATCGGCGCCGAATGCCTTGGCGCGCTCCAGCCGCTGGGGGCTGATGTCGAGCGCGATCACTTTTGAGCCCATCGCCTTGGCATATTGCGTGGCGGCTAAGCCCACCGGGCCCTGGCCGAAGATCGCGATGGTGTCGTTGCCGGACAGGTTCATGCGGCGCAGCGCGCTATAGGCGGTGCCGGAGCCGCAGGCGATCGCCGCGCCTGCCGAAAACGACAGCTCGTCCGGCAGCGCTACCAGCGTATTGGCCGGCACCTTCAGATATTGTGCGTGGCCGCCATGGGCGTTGTTGCCATAGACCTTGACCGGCACCTCCTGGCAGAGCTGCTGCCAGCCGGAGCGGCAATGATTGCATTGGGTGCAGCCCTGATAGTGGTGCACCATCACGCGCTGCCCGACCCGCGCCTCCTTGGGTCCGACCGCGGCGCCGACCGCGACCACGACGCCGCAGGGTTCGTGCCCGGCGATCACGGGACCAGCGGCCGCCGGAATGCCGGTCGCCCGCACCCCGGTCTTGGGGCGTCTGTACTGGTGCAGGTCGCTGCCGCACATGCCCGACGCTTTCATCTCGATCACCACGTCGTGGGTATCCGGCGTGGGATCGGGAAATGGCATCAGCTCCAACTCGCGGTCACCGGTGAACACAACGCCGCGCATGGTTTCCTCCGCTTGTTCTTGGTTGGGCTGATTTTGCCCGCAAAAATCCGGATTGGCAAAGGTCGAAACGGATTTCCGTCATTCCGGGGCGCGCGAAGCGCGAACCCGGAATCACGAGATTCCGGGTTCGATGCTCCGCATCGCCCCGGAATGACGGGTAAAAATCAAATCGCACTCGCCGCGATATTGACCATCAGCGCCAACAGCGCGGTGTTGAAGAAGAACGAGATGATGCCGTGCACGGTGGCGGTACGGCGGATGATCTTGTCGGTGATGCCGACGTCGGAGACCTGCGCGGTCATGCCGATCACGAACGAGAAATAGACGAAATCCCAATAGTCGGGGTGTTCGTCGGTGTCGCCCGAGGGAAACTGCAGGCCCCCCGTCTTGCCGCCGCGAAAATAGTCATGGGCGTAGTGCAAAGCGAACGCGGTATGCACGGTGGCCCAGGACAGCACGATCGTCCCCGTCGCCAGCGCCAGCCCGTGCCTGCTGTGCTGCGACGCGCCGAGTTCGGAGATGATCGCGGCGAGGCTTGCAAAGGCGCCGAGCAGGGTGACCAGCAGGATCAGGAAGCGGCCGTCGTCCTGCAGCGCCGCATTGCGCCTGATGCGCTTGAGCCCGCTGCGATACATCATGGCGTAGACCAGCACGAGATACAGCGCGACGAAGATATCCCACGAGATCAACAGCCGCGTCACCAGCCGCAGCGATTCCGGCAACGGGAAGAACGCCACCACACCGATCAGGATCGCAATGAAGGTGCGGGGCCGCGCATAGACCACCCGCACCGGCTTGGACATTTTCCGGAAGCGGGTGAGAAAAGGATCCTCGGTTTCCTGGTCCGCCATCGGCACCTGCAGGTTTCCGGCTAGTTCTTGCGTTCGGCGACGAAGCGCGCCGCTGCCCGCAGCACGGCGCCTCTCGCGCCGAACACCGACAGCGCGGCATCGGCGCGCGCCAAGAGGTCGCGGACGCGCTGCCTGGCGCCTTCGATGCCGAGCTGGGTGACGAAGGTGGTCTTGCCGAGCGCCGCGTCCTGCCCGGTCTGCTTGCCGAGCGCCGCGGCGTCGCCCTCGACGTCGAGCAAATCGTCGGCGATCTGGAAGGCTTCGCCGAGTGCGCGGCCGTAATCGTCGAGCGCCTGATATTCTGCCTGCGTGGCCTTGCCGAGGATCGCGCCGGCCATACAGCCGAAGCGCAACAGCGCGCCGGTCTTCATCTGCTGCAGGCGGGCGACATCGACCGGCTCGCGGTCGCCGAAGCGGCCCTCGCCGGCGAGGTCGAGCATCTGGCCGCCGACCATGCCGCCGATTCCCGAGGCCCGCGCCAGCGCGCGGGTCAACAGCAGGCGCACGGTCGGGTCGTTGTGGATCTCGTCGCGGGTGATGATGTCGAAGGCGAGCGTCAACAGCCCGTCGCCGGCGAGAATCGCGGTGGCGTCGTCGGTCTTCTTGTGCAGCGTCGGGCGGCCGCGCCGCAAATCGCTGTTGTCCATCGCCGGCAAATCGTCATGGATCAGCGAATAGCAGTGGATGCATTCGAGCGCGGCACCGGCCAGGAGCGCCGCCTCGCGCGGCACGCCGAACACGGCCGCGCTTTCGACCACCAGGAACGGCCGCAACCGCTTTCCACCGTTGAGGCTGGAATAGCGCATCGCATCCATCAGCCGCTTCGGCCGCGCGATCTCGTCGGGCAAAAGCCGATCCGACAGCAGTTTTGCAAGCAGCGCTTCGGTATCGTCAGCGGTCTGGTCCAGCCGTTTGGCAAAGTCGGAATGGGTCGTGCCGGTCGTCATCAAAAGCTGCTCCTGTCGGGTCGGCCGGGACAATCGTTGATGGCACGGGCTTCGTCAATTCCGCTTCGAGGGTTGGTTTGCGCCTTGAAACCGCTGGAAAAGACAGCAAATCACTGAAACATACCGGTCGAGCCCGCGCGCCACGCCCATAGCCTCGAACCAGAAACCCCGATTTTGCGCATTGTCCGAAATCTGTTGCTGATCGCGCTGGCCGTGCTGCTGTTGCCCTATCTGGTGGCGCCGTTCTATCGCGTCGGCCATCCGGTCTCGACGCTGATGGCCTGGCGCTATTTGACCGGCGCGCCGGTGTCGCGGCAATGGGTCGAACTCGGCGCGATCTCGCCCTATTTGCCGCGCTCGGTGGTGGCCGCGGAGGATGCGAATTTCTGCCGTCATCACGGCATCGACTTCGGCGCGCTGCGCGAGGTGATCGACGATGCCGAGGAGGAGGGCGAGGTCACGCGCGGCGGTTCCACCATCACCCAGCAGGTCGCGAAAAACCTGTTCCTGTGGCAGGGGCGCAGCGTGGTCCGCAAGGCGCTGGAGTTTCCACTCGCGCTGTGGATCGACTTCGTGCTGCCGAAGCATCGGATCCTCGAAATCTATCTCAACATCGCCGAGCTTGGCCCCTCCGGCCAGTTCGGCGCCCAGGCCGGGGCGACCTACGCCTTCGGCCATCCGGCGTCGTCGCTGACCCCGCGCGAGGCGGCGCTGCTGGCGGCGACCCTGCCCAACCCCGTCAAGCGCAGCGCCCGCAATCCCGGTCCCGGGATGCGGCGTCTGGCCGGGATCTACATGGCCCGGGCGCAGGCCCAGAGCCTGCAGCGCTGCTGGCGCGAAAATCGTGCTTTTTGAGCCAATTTTGGGCCGTTTTGACGGGTTGTAGCCCTAGCCTTGCGCCATCCCATCCTCTATAAGCGCGGCCTTACCGGCATTCAGCTCGCGCGTCAAAAACGCTGCAGCCGTCCATTTTCCGGACGATGCCTCGACCACGACACCCCTAGAGGACACCGACATGGCCGTTCCCAGAAGAAAAACGTCGCCCTCGCGCCGTGGCATGCGCCGCTCGGCGGACGCGCTGAAGAAGCCGACCTATGCCGAGGACAAGGATTCCGGCGAGCTGCGCCGCCCGCACCATCTCGACCTGAAGAGTGGCATGTACAAGGGCCGCCAGGTGCTGAAGAAGAAGGAATCCTGACCCCAGCGAAAAGGCGCGCCATCGCGACGGCGCTGCCTGAATTCGGCCAACGAGTAAGGTAAGACGGTTTCCAGCGGCGAATCCCAAAAGTTCGCCCGAGATGTCCCGGTTCTCTTGCTTGATAGAAGGCTTGCCGATGTCCATGGTCGGTTTCCCGCTGCTTCTGATTCCGCTGGCGATCTACAACATCGTTGTCTTCCTGATGCCCGGCGTCAGCTTCGCCGAGCCGCTGTTCACGCTGACGCTGATGTCCGGCGGACAATGGCCGGTGACGCTGAGCGATGTCCTGTTGGCGCTCGGCATCGTGCTGCTGCTGCTCGAGGTCATCAAGGGCGCGCGCCCCGGCGCGAAATTCCTCACCGATCATCTGCTCTCGTTAATCGTGTTCGGCGCCGCGGCGGCGGAATTCCTGCTGTGGCCGAAGTTCAACACTTCGACCTATTTCCTGCTGACGCTGTTGTCGCTTTCGGATTTCCTGTCGGGAATTGCGCTGCGCGCCCGGCGCGGCAAGGTGGCATCGGCCGCGGTCGCAAGACCCGCCGCGCCGACACCGGCCCCCGAGCCCCGATTCGATCCCGCGCCGTCAGCCCCGCCGGCCGCGGCTCCGGTCGCCAAAGCGGCCCTGCCACATCGCACCGAGCCGGACGTCCCGCCGGTCGAGGTCGCACCTGCTGTGCCCTCGCCGGAGGTGCCCTCACCGGGATTGCAACCGAGCGAAGGCTCATCGCCGCCGCCGGACGCGCCTAGGCGCTGACGTTTCGATTGTCGAGGCGGGTCCATAAATAAACCGTGCAGCGATGTCGCTTTGGACGGCGGAGCGGCGGCGGCTAGTTCCGGCTTTGGGTGAACAGCGGAAACCTTATGCTCGCATTGAGCTCCTCGGCCTTTGACTCAACCGAGAACTTGGCGGTCCACCGCGCAACGGTTTTGAAGCCGGTTTCAGCCCTATCCGGATATTCGTTTTGGCCGCCAAGGCTGGTGGAAGGGCTGCGCGCTCAACGTTTCGGGTTGCGTCCGCGGATGTGGTCAAAGCCTTGCTTGATTGCGGCGAAGCGCGCTTCGATCATCGGCTCAAACTCGAGGTCGGTGAAGATATATGGCAAGTCCTTTTCTACGCCTTCGCGGACGAGTTCACCGACATAGTTGGGTTCTATGCCCTGAGAGATGCGTTCCCGGAGCATATTGATCCGCTCGGCACGTGGGCCCGAAGTCGGCAAGGCAGGGAGCGTCCCCTCGAAGCGCTTGGGGAGATTGCGTCTCGAGTTCATGATTTGAGTGCGGATGACCCCTGGACACAGCACCGATACGCCGATCCCTCGGGGCGCGAGTTCACGCCGCAGGCCCTCGGACAGCGCGACAACGCCATACTTGGAGACGTTGTATGCATTGCTCTCTCCTGAAATAAGGCCAGCGATCGAGGCTGTGGAGACAATGTGTCCGCCCTCGCCATGCTGCTCGATCAACGGCCCGAAAATCTCGATCCCCCAAATGGTCGCCATCAGGTTGACGCCCATGGTCCAGTTCCACGACGCCTCGGTCCAGGTGCCATAAGGCCCACCGCCGCCGACGCCTGCGTTGTTGACGAGGATATGCACCCTGCCATAGCGGGCGGTCGTGGCTTCGGCGGCCGCCACGAGTTCGGCTTTGAGTGAAACGTCCGCTTTCACGCCGTCGACATCGACGTTGGTTAGCCTCAGTTGCTTGAGCGCTGCGTGCAGAGCCGCTTCTTCAATGTCGCAAAGCATGACTTTCGCCCCCGCTTGGGCGAAGGCGGTCGCGATCCCCAGTCCAATGCCTGACGCTGCACCGGTCACGAACACAGTCTTTCCAGCGAGTTCCTTCAGGCGCATTCTCCCCTGCAAGCGGACACCCTCGCCCCAAAACGCCAAGTGTCCCCGGACGCCATATGACCGCCTTTTCGAGCGATTGGGAAGCGTGCGCGGATGTCCGTTCGTGGGGCACAAAGCGGAAACTGGAAGCCCACCGCTCAATGCGCGCTTTTGGCGGAATAGCGGCATGTGTTCCGCTCATTTTGTAGGCGCACCCCTGGAGCGGGATGAGATCGGGTGGAGACCTTGTTCTTCTCCTGCCCGGGGACGCCGGCGCAGCAAGAGGGCTGCGGGCCGGGGTTCATCTACTTTGCATGGGGTTGTTTTCGATTTTTTTGTCCAGGCCCTGTCTTGGGGCGAATCGATCGAACTCCGATCCATCATGCTCTGGCTAGATGACTTGCCGGGTCCGGATGCCCGCGCCATGCAGGGGGCGCCGCAGCGCGCTGTAGGCGGCCTGCGCATCGGCCGGGCTCGCCCGCCGCAGGCTGCAGGTCTGCGGCGCATGCTGGGCGGTGGCGATCAGCTGGGTGACGAAGTCGGCCCGCGAAATCTGCCGGTCCGTCCCGCGCGACCACTGCACGGTCGACACCACGGGCACCAGCGCCATGCAGGCGGGCTTTTCGCCGCCAACGGCGCCGTCATCCGCTGTCTGTCCTGGTCGGTCGTTAACTGACATCGCCAATCGAGATCCGCCAAAGCTGTCGCGTTTCGGGACGAAGGTATCCCGCTTTCATCTCCTGGTCGCAAGGACCATGCCAATGCGCTCGGTTTCGTTCCCGGCATCTTGCAGTTGTGGTTTCCGGAATATTTATGAACTTTGCCTAGGGTGATCGCCGGAACAGGCAGTATTCTGAAGAGGCGGGAATCACCCGTGTCCTGAAACGAGGCGACCGTGACATCCGCTCTCCCCAAAGCGTCCACCATCCTGGCTTCGCTCGGGCAGGCCGCCTTCGTCTGGGACCTCGCAACCGATGCGATCGTCTGGAGCGAGCAGGCCAATGCGGTGTTTTCGGATATCCCGGCAGCCTCGCTTGCGAGCGGCGCGGAGTTTTCCAGACTGATCGAACCGCAGCGTTCGATCCGCACCGAGGCGCTCTCGCATTCGGCTCCCGCCAAGCGCGGGGAGGGCGCGCCCTACCGGATCGAATATGGCGTGCGGACCTCGACCTCGGAGCCGGTGCTCTGGATCGAGGAAACCGGCTGCTGGTTCGCCGGTGCCGACGGCAAGCCGGCGCGCGCGCAAGGCATCGTCCGCATCAACAACGAGCGTCACGCCCGCGACGAGCAGCTGCTGCGGCTGTCGCGGCACGACCCCCTGACCGGCGAGCTCAATCGCACCCATTTGATCGCGGCGCTGGCCGAGGCGATCGAGGAAGCCACGCGCTTCCGCAGCTCCTGCGCCTTCATGCTGATCGGCATCGATCATTTGGCGCGGATCAACGACGCCTTCGGCTTCGACGTCGCCGACGCGGTGATCTCGGACGTGGCGCGGCGTATTCGCATCCGCCTGCGCGGCGGCGACGTGCTCGGGCGCTTCTCCGGCAACAAGTTCGGGCTGGTGCTGAAGAACTGCACCGTCGACGATATGAATGTCGCCGCCGAACGGTTTCTCGCCGGCATCCGCGACGAGGTGGTGCCGACCAATTCCGGACCGGTCTCCGTCACCGCCTCGATCGGTGCGGTCAGCGTGCCGCGCTACGCGCGCAACGCCAACGAGGCCATCAACCGCGCCCATGAGACGCTGGACGGCGCCAAACACCGCCGCGCCGGCTCGTTCGCGCTGTGGCGCCCGAATGTCGAGCGCGACGCCCAGCGCAAGGTCAATATCCGCGTCACCGACGAGATCGTCACCGCGCTCAACGAGCGCCGCATCGTGATGGCGTTCGAGCCGGTCGTGGAGGCGGCTTCGCGCGAGACCGCGTTCTACGAATGCCTGATCCGGATGGAGCAGGATGACGGGCGGATGCTGCTGGCGCCCGACATCGTGCCGGTGGCGGAGAAACTCGGTCTGATCCGGCTGGTCGATCACCGCGTGCTGGAGCTGGTGGTGGCCGAACTCGCCGCGTCCCCCAAGGTGCAGCTTTCCCTCAACATCTCGCCCGAGACCACGATGGACCCGGACTGGTGGGGCTCGATCGAATCCTTGATGCGCGCCCATCCCGGCGTCGCCGAGCGGCTGATCGTGGAGATCACCGAAACCGTGGCGATCCAGGATATCGACGATTTGCGCGGCTTCGTCACCCGCCTGAAGAACTTCGGCAGCCGGATCGCGATCGACGATTTCGGCGCCGGCTACACGTCGTTCCGCAATCTGCGCAAGCTCGGCGTCGATATCGTGAAGATCGACGGCGCCTTCGTACAGAACATCGCGCGCTCGGCGGACGACCGCGCCTTCGTGCAGACGCTGATCGATCTGGCGCGGCGGCTCGACATCAAGACGGTCGCCGAATGGGTGCAGGACGAAGAGTCAGGCCTGATGCTGCGCGACTGGGGCTGCGACTACATCCAGGGTCGGCTGATCGGGCTTGCGTCCTCCGAGCGGCCGTGGGGTGTCGTGGCGGAGTTGGTGCTGCCGGCGGCAGGGTGAACTAAAAAATAGAAAACGACCCCATGCAAAGTAGAATCTCTCGGCTCGCAGGTCGTCCTCGCCCTATCAGAATACCGCCCATCCTTGGGAAAGCGCTTCCGCTTGCTCGAGCACGGTCTGGGTCGCCTTTTCCTGCAGGTCCGGCGGATAACCGTATTTGCGAAGGATACGTTTCACCAGGACACGCAGCTGCGCGCGGACGTTGTCGCGGACCGTCCAGTCGATGGTGACATTCGCCCGAACCGTGGCGACAAGCTCGCGCGCGATGGTACGAAGCGCATCGTCACCCATGACCTTGACCGCGCTATCGTTGGTTTCGAGGGCATCATAGAAGGCGACTTCGTCGTCGCTCAGTCCCAGCGCTTCGCCGCGCAGGGCAGCTTGCCGCATATCCTTGGCCAGCTGGATCAGCTCCTCGATGATTTTTGCGGTCTCGATCGCGCGGTTCTGGTAGCGGCGCAAGGATTGCTCCAGCATCTCGGAGAATGCGCGCGCCTGAACCACGTTACGCCGGGATCGTATCCTGATTTCGCCTTTCAACAGCTTCTGCAACAGCTCGATGGCGAGATTCCGCTGCGGCATGCCGCGGACCTCGGCCAAAAATTGATCGGACAGAATCGAGATGTCGGGCTTCTTCAAGCCCGCGGCCGCGAAGATATCGACGACCTCATCCGAAACCATCGCTTTGGAGATGATCTGCCGGATGGCATGGTCGAGCTCCTCGTTGCTCTTGCGTTCGCCAGGCTCGTTCTTGGCGAGCACCGCGCGCACTGCCTGGAAGAAGCCGACGTCGTCGCGAATCCGGATCGCCTCGGGATGCGGCACCGCCAGCGCAAACCCCTTCGACAGCTCGGTGACCGCCTGCATCAGGCGGTCCTTGCCGTTCTCCTGCGCCAGTATGTGCTCCTGAGCGCCCGGCAGCAGCGTGACCCGCTGGATGGAAGTTCCTGTCAGCCAATGCGACCAGTCGAAATTGTGGAACAGGCCACGACAAACTTCATACTTCTCCAGCATGACGGCGACGGCCTCCGCCTGATCCAGCGCGGTCCGTCCGGTGCCGCCGGCCTCGGTATAGATCACCAGTGCCCTACGCAGTTCGTCGGCCAGGCCGAGATAGTCGACCACCAATCCGCCGGGCTTGTCCTTGAAGACGCGATTGACCCGCGCGATCGCCTGCATCAGCCCGTGCCCGCGCATCGGCTTGTCGACATACATGGTGGACAGGCTCGGCGCGTCGAAGCCGGTGAGCCACATGTCACGGACGATCACGATCTTGAACGGATCCTGCGCGTCGCGGAAACGCTCCGCCAGATCCTCGCGGCGCTTCTTGCTGCGGATGTGCGACTGCCATTCCACGGGGTCGGAGGCCGAGCCCGTCATCACGATCTTGAGGGCGCCCTGGTCGTCCTCCGCGCTGTGCCAGCCCGGCCGCAGCTTGACGATCTCGTCATACAGCGCCACGGCGATGCGCCTGCTCATCACCACCACCATCGCCTTGCCGTCCATGGCGGTCAGCCGGGTCTCGAAGTGCTCGACCAGGTCGCGCGCGACCAGTTCGATCCGGCCCTCGGAGCCGACCACGGCTTCGAGCTGCGCCCATCGGCTCTTGAGTTTTTCCCTGCGCTCGATCTCCTCGCCTTCGGTCGCCTCCTCGAAGTCGGGGTCGATGTTGGGTCGCTCTGATGCCTTCAATTCCAGCCTGGCCAACCGGCTCTCGTAATAGATCGGCACCGTGGCGCCGTCGATCACCGCCCGCTGGATGTCGTAGACACTGATGTAATCGCCGAACACCGCGCGCGTGTTGGCGTCGGTCTGCTCGATCGGTGTGCCGGTGAAGCCGATGAACGAGGCGCGGGGCAGCGCGTCGCGCATGTGACGGGCAAAGCCGTCGATGAAATCGTACTGGCTGCGGTGCGCTTCGTCGGCGATCACCACGATGTTGCGCCGCTCCGACAAGACCGGATGGCGGTCGACGCGTTCCTCCGGAAAGAACTTCTGGATGGTCGTGAACACCACGCCGCCGGCGCCGACCGACAGCCTGGTGCGCAGGTCGGCGCGGTCTGTCGCCTGCGCCGGTGGCTGCCGCAGCAAGTCACGGCAGCGCGCAAAGGTGCCGAACAGCTGGTCGTCGAGGTCGTTGCGGTCGGTCAGCACCACGATAGTGGGATTTTCCATCTCGGGTGCGAGGATCACCCGGCCGGCATAGAACGCCATGGTCAGGCTCTTGCCGGAGCCCTGGGTGTGCCAGACCACGCCGACGCGGTGATCGCCTTCCTCGCCGCCGGCCATCGGGCCGGCATCATAACGGCCGGCGCCTTCCAAAAAGCCCTGCGACTTGCGCCAGCTCTGCGCCGGGATCGCCGCCCGCAGCGTTTCCTCCAGCGCGACATTGACGGCGTGGAATTGATGATAGCCGGCCATCTTCTTGACCAGTCTGCCGCCCTCCAGCGCCTCGAACACGATGAAGTACCTGACGAGATCGAGAAACCGCCGTTTCTCGAACACACCCTCCAGCACCACCTGCAGTTCGGCGAGTTTGGCCGGTTGGTCCCGGCCGGTGATGGTGCGCCAGGGCTTGAACCATTCCCGCCCCGCGCCGAGCGAGCCGATCCGGGCCTGCGCGCCGTCGGATGCGACCAGCGCGACATTGGTCGAGAACAGCGCCGGGATCTGCGCCTGATAGGTTTGCAGCTGGCGGAACGCCGCCCAGACGTCGGCGCCCTCGTCGGCGGCGTTCTTCAGTTCGATGACGGCGAGCGGCAGGCCGTTGACGAACAGCACCACGTCCGGCCGCCGCAGGTGCTGCCCCTCGGCCACCGTGAACTGGTTGACGGCGAGCCAGTCATTGCCGGCGGGATCGTCGAAATCGATCAGCCTGGCCTGCGCGCCGCCGATCGAGCCGTCGCTGCGGCGAAATTCGACCGTGATGCCGTCGACCAGCATGCGGTGGACGGCGCGGTTGCGTTCGATCAGCGACGGCGCATCGAGCCGCATCAGCTTGCGCCAGGCATCCTCCAGCGCCTCGGCCGGCAAATCCGGATTGAGGCGCGCCAGCGCCGCCCGCAATCGCGCTGCCAGCACCACGTCGCGATAGCCGGAATCATTGCGTTCGGCGGAGGCCTCGCCGGCGGCGATCTCCGGCCCGTGCCGCACGGCGTATCCCAGCGCCGCCAGCCAATCGAGCGCGGCCTCCTCGACGACGGATTCGGTGAAGGCGCTCATGGCCGTGTCTTCCGCGGGTTTTCTTCGTCGAACTCCCAACCTGCCGGATTATTGTCGACATAGCGCCGGACGCGGTTCAGCGCTGTTTCGTCCCGGATGATGTGCTCATAATAGTTGCGTTGCCAGAGCCGCCCGCGAAATTCCGGCCAGCCGTTGGCCTTGACGCCGTCAATATAGCCGACCGTCGCCAACGATTTGAACGCGCCGACGACGTCGCCCAGCCGGACGCCAGTAACAGGGGCGCCCACGAGGGGCGCCCCTACAGGTCCCCCGATCGTAGGGGCGACCCTCGTGGTCGCCCCGCTCCTATCGGAATCCGGCAAGACCAGGATGCCGTGCAGATGATTGGGCATCACCACGAACTGATCGATCTCGACGCTCGAAAACCGCGCCGCGATGCCGTCCCACAACGCCGCCACCATCTGTCCGGCCTCGTTGAGGTGCATCGCACCGGCGGCCACATCGCCGAACAGACAGGCTCGGTCCTGCGTGCAGATGGTCACGAAATACGCCCCCGCCATGGTGTAGTCGTAGCCCTTGAGGCGAAGGCTCCGGCGGCGATGGAGGGTCTCCAAGCTACGCCGCCTCCGACATCGAGTTCGCTGATCGTCAAACGCAGCCAGCCCAGCAGCACCAGGTTGCGGATGGCGGTGGCGACCGCTTGCTTCTTTTCGTCCGTCCGCCAGGCTTTTTTCCAATCGAGGATGTAATCGTACAGGTCCTGTTCGGCGATGTCCCCCTCGCCCCTGGATTGCTTCAGCTCCCGGGCGGCGAAGAACACGGTCAGAACCTCCTCCGCCTGCTCGGTGCTCTTGATGCGGCTGAACAGATCGACGGCCTTGGCGATCTTTCCCTGGTAGCGCTCGATCAGCTCCCGGTAGCGACCACGATCCCTGTCGTATTCGGGCGCGACGCGAAGCGCGATCATGCGGCCGAGCGGCTGCTCGTTCAGCCAGTTGCGGTTGGCGAAATCGCGCAGCGCCGGCTTCACGTCGTCGGAAAATGGACCGTAGCTGCCCTTGCTGAACCGGAATCCGGTCGGCACGCCCATTTCGGTCACCACATAGCAGATCTTCTGGAAGATCGTGCGGCCCACCGGCGTCGCATAAGGCTGCGCTTCCAGGTCGCGGAGCACTTCCATCAGCACGACCCATTCCGGCTTCAGCGGATCGGGCTTGCGCCCCTTGCCGTCGAGGCTCAATTGCGATGGCGCGGCGAGGAAGTCCTGCGTCAACTGCTGCCTGGGCGTGCCGTAAGGCGCGTAAAGCTCGACCTCGATCGGCAGATCGGCGAGCTTGCTGAAAATCAGCGGTCCGACTTCCGACCATTCCAGCCCGCCGTTCCCACATCCAAGCGGCGGCATGGCCAGGCTGGAAACGCCCCATTCGGCCGCATGCGCGACGAGATGATCGAGCCCCCGCTCGACCTCGGCGAGCCGGGACGGCGACCGCCAGTGATCCTTGGTAGGAAAGTTGATAATCCGGACGCCGGACAGGTCGCGAAAAAGATAGGGTTCGCCGAGCCGAACCTCGCCCCGCTCGCAGCGGGCCTTGTAGTCGGCAAACATCGCCGGAAACCGCCGCTTGAACTGCTCGGCCACGCCCTTGCCCATCACACCGACGCAATTGACGGTGTTGACCAGGGTCTCGGCCCGGCTTTCGAGCAGGTCTCCGATCAGCGCCTTGAGCATGCGAATTCCCCTTCAACGGAAGAATAGCACGGGTGATACGGTGACGGGCAGGGCAAATCCGTTGCCGGCCAGCCGGGCTTTCGCGGCTTCGTCGCCACATGGGCGCCCGCCAGAAACTCGGGCTGCACCCGGTGCGGTACCAGGACCTCCGCGCGCATTTCTTCGCCCGGTGCTGCCAATAGGCGACCTGATCCCCCGGGTGGCGCCAATCCATCGCATAAATGGCGTCGAAATCGAGCGCCCGCCACTGTCGCGGATGCAGGAAACGGACGTAGTCGCTGGCGGCATTCTGGTCCGCGATCACGGTGCCGTCGAGCCCCAGCACTTGCGTCGAGACCTGCAGCACACAAAGATTGGCCGCTTCGCCCAGGCGCTTGAACAGCATCGGATTGCGGGCATGAAAATACAGATTGGCGTATTGGTGGAGTTTCAGGCCGCCCGGTATCTGCTTGTGGTCGCGCCTGTCCTGCACCGGCTGAAGGGCGACGGAGTGATGCTCGAGCTGCGCCGCCCTTTCGTAGGAGAGGATGCCATGAGCGATCACCGAACCGGCATTCACCATCGGCATGATGCAATGCAGTTCGGTGACGCGTGGATCCACCGCTACGCCCCTGCCTCGGCGCGATCGTGCCGCATCGACTCGCCGCGGGACGGGGCATCGCTCATGCAACGGCCTCGACGATTTTCTCCGCTGTCTTGACCCGCAGTTCGCCGGAGATGAGTTTGGGAAGGAGCGTGTCGCGGAGGGCGGCGAGGGTTACCGACATGACGATATTTGCTTCGATTCGTTCTGTTAATGGCTGTGCGAAGCGCCCAAATGCCGCCAAAACCTGGTGGCTTGGAACAACAACAGAGAATTCTTTAATGTCCGGAGCGCTTAAACTAGGAAAGACCGAACCGGTCGTCTTGGAAAGCAAGCGATCAAGGTTGGCTTCCACGAGTTGATACAAGAAGGCTCGTGACACACCGATTGGGCGAAGTGCACAGACCCCTCGACCCAAGCAATAGGCGTCGTCTGCCACAACACGTCGGCCGGTCGTGGAACCGCGAACACAAAAGATCAAATCTCCAGCCTCAGCCATGCGACCCGGAGATGTTGTCCATTTGGACTTTACTGGAAAATACTCGCCGAATTCCACGGGTCCGTTGATCAATGGCGTGCCCAGCCCGATGGCATTGTAACTATCGCCGTCAGGTGACAGTCCCATAAATACCGATGCTACTTCGTGCAACGTTCCTGTTCGCCACCCCGAAGGAATTCGTCCAAGTTCCGAATCCTCAAAAGTCCTCGAAAACAGATCAGCGCAAATGCCAGGATTACGACCTTCAATTTTGGCGGAGACGGGATCGAAGTCCACGAACCACGACTTGAACAGCGCCCGCGCCATCGCATCCAGCGTCTCGTTCATCCGTCGGTTCAACTCGATCTTGTCGTCGAGCGTGCCGAGGATGTGGGCGATGGCGCGCTGAACGTTGAGAGGAGGTAGTGTGACAAAGAGCCCTCGCTGCGAGGTCAGGCTAACATACGGAGCCATATCCGTTTCGCCAGCTCGCGTGGCCAACTGGGCGTGAAATTCTGGGGACCTTAAGAAGGCAAAAAGATAATTGCGATCAAGTCTATTTATATCAAGCGTTCGCCAGAAAGTTGTTTGCGGGCTGCACACAAAAGGCGGGGCATCGTCCGCAACTAGAGCAACTTTGCCGACCGTTCCCTTGTGAGAAAGCAGAATGTCGCCGGCAGCACCAATGCCTTTTGTAATTCTAGCACTCGCGCGGTCGTTAATTCTCGATGCCGACTCAAATTGCACGCGGCCTGCGTCCATATCTGCCGCACGAATGAAAGCTACGCCGGCTGTCACGAACTCGTCCGGCCGAGGCCGATACTCGCCGTGATTGCCGTCTTCAACGAGAAGCACTCCATCACGTTGAAGCTCGGAAACCGTCGCAGCGTGCCATTCATCCGCCATACCCAAGCTCCCTCAGGTTGGCGCCAATGGCGATATCAAGCTTCGCTCCCTCTCGTTGCTGCTCTCGCAGAGTCGCCGTTAGCCGCGCCATCTTCTCCTCGAACGGCTCGTCGTCCTCCTCTGCATCCGCCGCGCCGACATAGCGTCCCGGCGTGAGCACGTGGCCGTGCTTTCGGATGTCGTCCAGCGTCGCTGCCTTGCAGAAGCCGGGCACGTCGGCGTAGGGGCGACCCTTGTGGTCGCCCGTCGTGGGTGCGTCGTGGCTGGCGGGGGCAGGCACGAGGCCTGCCCCTACGATGGGGTCGCCGCGCCACGCATGGTATGTGCTGGCGATCATCGCAATGTCTTCATCGGTCAGTTCGCGATGCACGCGGTCGGTCAGCGTGCCCATCTTGCGGGCGTCGATGAACAGCGTCTCGCCGCGACGGTCGCGAAAACGGCCGTTGTTCTTGGCGCGGCCCAGGAACCAGAGGCAGACCGGAATTTGTGTCGAGTAGAACAGCTGGCCCGGCAGCGCCACCATGCAGTCGACCAGGTCGGCCTCGACGATCGCCTTGCGGATTTCGCCTTCACCGGACTGGTTCGACGACATCGAGCCGTTGGCGAGCACGAAGCCGGCCAACCCGGTGGGGCTGAGGTGGTGGATGAAGTGCTGCACCCAGGCGTAGTTGGCGTTGCCGGCCGGCGGCGTACCGTAGGCCCAGCGCTTGTCGTCCTTCAACAGGTCGCCGCGCCAGTCGGAATCGTTGAACGGCGGGTTGGCCAGCACGTAATCGGCCTTGAGGTCGGGATGGCGGTCAGTGTGGAAAGTGTCGCCATGGCCGATCTGGGCGTCGATGCCGCGGATCGCGAGGTTCATCTTGGCGAGCCGCCAGGTGGTGTAATTGGACTCCTGTCCGTAGATCGAGATGTCGCCGAGCTTGCCGGCATGCGCCTCGATGAACTTTCGCTCTGCACGAACATGCCGCCGGAGCCGCAGCAGGGATCGTAGACCCGGCCCTTGTAGGGCGCGAGCATTTCCACCAGCACCCGGACCACATGCGACGGCGTGTAGAACTGGCCGCCGCTCTTGCCTTCAGCGCTGGCGAAGCGCGAGAGAAAATATTCGTAGACGCGGCCCAGCGTATCCTTTGAGCGGTCGGCGGGAGCGCCGAGCGCAATGTCGCTGACCAGATTGATGATCTGACCGAGACGCTGCTTGTCGAGTCCGGGCCGCGCAAAATCCTTCGGCAGCACGGCCTTGAGCGAGGCGTTGTCGCGCTCGATCGCGGCCATGGCGTCGTCGATCAACTGGCCGATGGTCGGCTGCGGCGCCATCGACTTGAGATAGTTCCAGCGCGCTTCCGGCGGCACCCAGAAGATGTTCCCGGCGCGGTACTCGTCCGGATCTTCCGGATCCGCTCCCTCGGCGCGCTGCGCATCCAGTTCGGCGTGCTTCGCCTCGAACGCATCGGAGATGTATTTCAGGAAGATCAGCCCGAGCACGACGTGCTTGTATTCGGCCGCGTCCATGTTGTTGCGCAGCGCGTCGGCGGCGGCCCAGAGCCTCGCTTCGAAGGCGCCATTGCCGTTGTTTTCGACGTCTTTCTTGCTCTCCGTTCCCTGGTTTTTCTTTGGACTTCGCGCCATGGTTTCTGGTTTTCCCGCAAAACGTGCGTTCACCACTACGACATTGGCCGGCGCAAGGGCAGTCCCTTTCTGGCGCGGGGTTCAGGGCGATTTGGGCAAATCAAGTCGCGGAAACGCGGACGTATCGGAATCGCACGCTTGCGGCGGGTTGAACTGTCGCCCGGCGCAGGCCGGGGCCCATAACCACCAGCGTCATTTGTTGTGCGAAAGCCGTCGAACAGCGTCTCTCAAAACGAGGCGTCGCGGCGTATGGGCCCCGGCCTGCGCCGGGGCGACCAAGATCACTCTTCCTTCTTCGGCTCTTTCGACATCCGCTCGAGCCGCTCCTGCATGTCCTTCATCTGGCGGCGCAGATCGTCGATGTTGGCTTCATCCGGCGCAGGCTCCGCGATCTTTTCCGGCTCGGCGCTCGTCGCTCCACCGCGCGGCGGCACGAACGGCTTGAACATCGAAAACGTCTGCTGGAACAGTTCCATGTTGCGGCGGACATGTTCTTCGAGCGGCGCGAACGGCGTGCCGGAGAAAGTATTGGTCAGCTGCTTGCGGAATTTTTCCTGCTCGCGCGTCAGCGAGTCGATCGCCTGCTCGAGATATTTCGGCACCACCATTTGCATGCTGTCGCCGTAGAAGCGGATCAGCTGGCGCAGGAAGGTGGTCGGCAGCAGGTTCTGGCCGGCCTTGTTTTCCTGTTCGAATATGATCTGCGCCAGCACCGAGCGGGTGATGTCGTCGCCGGTCTTGGCGTCATAGACGAGAAAATCCTCGCCATCCTTCACCATCGAGGCGAGATCCTCGAGCGTCACATAGGTGCTGGTACCGGTATTATAGAGCCGCCGGTTCGCATATTTCTTGATGGTTGTAGGCTGGTCAGATTTCGCCATGGGGGCTCACACATGCTCACCGGGGACAAGGAACCCGACGGCCTCGCCGTGGGCTAACAGCAACGCAACGCAACAAAGTAAGCATTTTCAATGCGGTTCCGCTACCGTTTTGTGCGGCACGGTTAATTCCAAAGCATAGGCACTGCTCAGGAAACTGCCAAGAACGTTATTTTGAATGCGCCGCGGCGAGATTTCGGCCCCGAGCCGATTGACATGCCTCAACTCCGTTAACAGGATGGGGCGAGAGACTGGCCCGCCAATCCGGCCGCCCGCCGTCAAAGAATTCCAAAAGCCCCAGCGCTTCAACCCCAGGAGATGTCCATGTCAGACGATGTCGTCATCGTCAGCGCCGCCCGCACCCCGGTCGGAAGTTTCAACGGTGCGTTCGCCACCCTGCCGGCCCACGATCTCGGCGCCGTCGCCATCAGGGCCGCCCTGGAGCGGGCAGGGGTCGAGCCCGGCCGCGTCTCCGAGGTGATCATGGGCCAGATCCTGACCGCGGCGCAGGGCCAGAACCCGGCCCGCCAGGCCTCGATCGCGGCCGGCATCCCGGTGGAAAGCCCGGCCTGGGGCGTCAACCAGCTGTGCGGAAGCGGCCTGCGCACGGTGGCGCTGGGCTACCAGGCGCTGCTCAACGGCGATTCCGAGATCGTGGTCGCCGGCGGCCAGGAATCCATGAGCATGGCGCCGCACGCGCAATATCTGCGCGGCGGCGTCAAGATGGGCCCGGTCGAATTCGTCGACACCATGATCAAGGACGGGCTGTGGGACGCCTTCAACGGCTACCACATGGGCAACACCGCCGAAAACGTCGCCCGGCAGTACCAGATCACCCGCTCGCAGCAGGACGAGTTCGCGGTGGCCTCGCAGAACAAGGCCGAGGCCGCGCAGAAGGCCGGCCGGTTCAAGGACGAGATCGTCCCGGTCACCATCAAGACCCGCAAGGGCGACATCGTCGTGAGCGACGACGAATATCCGCGCCATGGCGCGACCATCGAGGCGATGGGCAAGCTCAAGCCGGCGTTCGAAAAGGACGGCACCGTCACCGCGGGCTCGGCTTCGGGCATCAACGACGGCGCTGCCGCGGTGGTGCTGATGACCGCCAAGCAGGCCGCCAAGGAAGGCAAGAAGGTATTGGGCCGCATCGTGTCCTGGGGCCAGGCCGGCGTCGATCCCAAGATCATGGGTACCGGGCCGATCCCGGCCTCGCGCTCGGCGCTGAAAAAGGCCGGCTGGAGCGTCGGCGACCTCGACCTGATCGAGGCCAATGAGGCTTTTGCCGCGCAGGCCTGCGCCGTCAACAAGGACCTCGGCTGGGATACCTCCAAGGTCAACGTCAATGGCGGCGCGATCGCGATCGGCCATCCGGTCGGCGCCTCCGGCGCGCGGGTGCTGGTGACGCTGCTCCACGAGATGCAGAAGCGTGACGCCAAGAAGGGCCTCGCCACGCTCTGCATCGGCGGCGGCATGGGCATTGCGATGTGCATCGCACGCGATTGATGTTTGCGCTGCTTGCTCCGGTTCCGGCTTAAAATACTGGCGGATGGGTTCGAGGTTGTAAATCCCTCCGGTCTCGTTGCTTTTGGCACGGGGGAACTCGGTGAAGATAAGAGTGGAGCGTGGTCGTTCGAATTCTTTCTGAAAGAAGAATTCGCTGAGGGGAAAGGCACGTTACCGGTTCTCATTTTTGGTTCTTCGACCGATCTGCAAGGCCCGCATCCCCTTCATCGTCCCGGATACGTCACCGCAGTTGGAATCTATCAAGGCACTACCGAGGCAAAAAATTACAGGCATCCGGACCCCTCACTACGTCCGAAGTCGGCTGTTGAAGGGGATACTCGGTGGGCGATGTTTTGGCAGGTTTCCAACCTAAGATCACTTGCGGTGCAGGATCAAATACCGCTGAAAAATCTCAAGTTGCCGGGCAGTGGCCGCCTCGCGTCCCACTCCGGTAAATCCCCGCGTGGGCCCTTGGTTGTCGTCCTGCCTGAGGAACTGGCCAAGAAATTCTAATCGATGGCGGCAGGCGTTGCCTGATGAAGCGTCTCGCGCCGGGCTTTTTCACCTAAGATGCGTTGGCGGTAGAGCTTATGTGAGGACTCTCACACTTGGTCTCTAGGCAGCGGGGTAGGGTACCGCTACGGAATTTGGAAGTGCGCTTTGGAGGGGATCAAATGCGCGCACGAGCAATGTTTCTTCTTTGTTTTGCTCTGACTTTATGGAGGAACGACAAGGCGCTGGCGGACAAGCGGGTCGCTCTTGTGATTGGCAATTCGGCCTATCAGCATGTGCCGAGATTGCCGAACCCGGCGAATGACGCGGGTGCGGTCGGCATTCTGTTCAAAAGCGCCGGATTTGATTCGGTCGAAGTGCAGGAGAATTTGGGCGTCAACGAGATGCGGCGCGTGGTCCGGAACTTTTCGGACAGCGTGCGCGATGCCGACATCGCGGTGATCTATTATGCCGGCCACGGCATGGAGACCGGCGGCATCAATTACCTCATTCCCGTCGATGCATCGTTGCGTCGCGACATCGATGTAGAGGACGAAGCCGTTTCGCTGGATCGCCTGCTGCAGGTGATGGAGCCGGCGAAACGCTTGCGCCTAGTCATCCTAGACGCCTGCCGCGACAATCCTTTCACTAGATCGATGGCGCGCACGATGGCGAGCCGCTCGATCGGCCGTGGCTTGGCGCGGGTCGAACCGGCGACGTCGGATACGCTGATTGCGTTCGCCGCCAAGGCGGGCCTCACCGCAGCCGACGGAGATGGCGCCCATAGCCCCTTCACCACGGCGCTATTGAAATACCTTGTGACGCCTGGCCTCGACGTGCGTCTCGCTTTTGGCCGCGTGCGCGACGACGTTCTTGCGAGCACCGGCAACAAGCAGGAACCGTTCGTCTACGGCTCGCTCGGCGGAGCAGTCGTGACGCTGGCTTCGCTGACGGCAGGGGAGCGATTAGATGTTCCTCCTGCCGATGTCGACGCGCCCGCCGCGCGCGACTATGAAGCGGCCGCGAAGCTCGGGACGAAAGAGGCGTGGGATGCGTTTCTTGCAAAGTATCCGACTGGACTTTATGCGGACCTCGCGCGCGCACAACTCGTCAAAAATGCAAGTTTGCCAGCAAATGCCCCAACGCCCCATCCTTCGATTGGATCCAAAGTGACAGGGAAGCCTAATAGACCAGCCTCAGCCGCCGAGAATGGCCAGACAGTGAAAAAGAAATCCAGGACGGCTGACATTACGGTCTCTGCGGATTGGTGCGCCAAGTACGCTCCAAACGGTGTTGATCCCGGTGTGTATCGGGCCGGCATGGCCTATCCCTCAGGTCGGGCCTCTTGGAGGGCGATAGCCCGAAGTTGCGGGTTTCGCCGATAAAATCGTTCCGAAAAGCCGGGTATGTGCATCGCACGCGATTAAGCGTGCAGCGCGGCGTGATGAAAAGATCATCTCGCAACCGCAGAAGTTTTCGCTGATAAGAAACGCCCGGCATTCATTGCCGGGCGTTTTGTTCTTGATGTCGGTCAAACGGCCCGCATAATTCGAAGCTAAATAAAAAACGCAGTCTGGAAACGCCAAGGGAAGGATTCGACATGGCACGTGTTGCGCTGGTGACGGGAGGAACGCGGGGCATTGGTGCGGCGATCAGCAAGGCACTGAAGGCCGCCGGCTACAAGGTCGCCGCCAGTTATGCCGGCAATGACGCGGCGGCGGAAAAGTTCAAGGCCGAGACCGGCATTCCCGTCTACAAATGGGACGTCAGCTCGTTCGACGCCTGCGCCGCCGGCGTCAAGCAGGTCGAGGCCGATCTCGGCCCGGTCGACGTGCTCGTCAACAACGCCGGCATCACCCGGGACGGCGCGTTCCACAAGATGACGCTGGAAGCGTGGAACGCGGTCATCAACACCAATCTCGGCTCGCTGTTCAACATGACGCGCCAGGTGATCGAGGGCATGCGCGCCCGCAAATTCGGCCGCGTCATCAACATCTCCTCGGTCAACGGCCAGAAGGGGCAGTTCGGCCAGGTCAATTATTCCGCGGCCAAGGCTGGCGACATCGGCTTCACCAAGGCCCTGGCGCTGGAGAACGCCAAGGGCGGCATCACCGTCAACGTGATCTGCCCGGGCTATATCAACACCGAGATGGTGCAGGCGGTGCCGAAAGAGGTGCTGGAGAAAAGCATCCTGCCGCTGATCCCGGTCAACCGCCTCGGCGAGCCGGATGAAATCGCGCGCAGCGTCGTGTTCCTTGCCGCCGACGAGGCCGGCTTCATCACGGGATCGACGCTGACCGTGAATGGCGGGCAGTATCACGCGTGAGCGCTGTTGTCCTGCATCGCGAGGCACAATAGCGGCGAAGCGATGCCGTCTCCTCTACGTCGTCATGCCCGGGCTTGTCCCGGGCATCCACGTCTTTACAACCTGACAACAAGCAAGACGTGGATGGTCGGGTCAAGCCCGGCCATGACGGCAGAGAATCCGGCGAACTCCATGACCCCCCGCGCCGCAACCCTGATCGGCCTGACCGCGATCCTGATGTGGTCGCTGCTGGCGGCGTTGACGGTGGCGACGGGAAAAATTCCCGCCTTCCAGCTGGCGGCGATGACGTTTGCGATCGGCGCGCTGGTGGGGTTTTTGACTTTTATCGGCCGGCCGCAAGCCGTCCGCGCCTTGCGGCAGCCGCCGATCGCGTGGCTCGTCGGCGTCGGCGGCCTGTTCGGCTATCACGCGCTGTATTTCCTGGCGCTGCGCTTTGCGCCGCCCGCCGAAGCGGGGCTGTTGAATTATCTCTGGCCGCTGTTGATCGTGCTGTTCTCGTCGCTGTTGCCTGGCGAGCGGCTGTTGCCGCACCACATCATCGGCGCGCTGCTGGGCCTGGCCGGCACCGTACTGCTGTTTGCCGGCAATGCGAGCGGCGGCTTTGCGCCGGGCCAACTGCCAGGCCTGGCCGCGGCCTTCGTCGCGGCCTTTGTGTGGGCGACCTATTCGGTGATGTCGCGCAAGCTCAAATCGGTGCCGACCGATGCGGTCGCGGGATTCTGCGCCGCCACCGCACTGCTCGCCGCCGCGGTGCATGGGCTGATCGAGGTCACGGTCTGGCCGGAGACGCTGACGCAGTGGCTGGCGATAACGGTGCTCGGCATAGGCCCGGTCGGGGCTGCGTTCTACGCCTGGGACATCGGCATGAAGCGCGGCGACATCCGCGTGCTGGGGGCAGCCTCCTACGCCACGCCACTGCTCTCGACCGCGTTTCTGATCCTGGCGGGATTTGCCAGGCCGAGCGCAACGATTGCGATCGCCGCGGTGCTGATCGCCGGCGGTGGCCTGATCGCGGCGCGGGATATGTTCCGCGGGCGTTGAAGCGCTATCGTCATTGCGGGTTCGCACTTCGTGCGCCCCGGAATGACGGCGTTGGATCAACCCGCCGGCCCCCATCCCTTCGGCGCCATCTCGAATTTCGCAAATTCGAATCCTGGCGCCACCGTGCATCCGACCAGCGTCCAGTCGCCCGCGGTCTCGGCGGTCTGCCATGCATGCGCCGGCACGATGGCCTGCGGCCGTTCGCCGGCCGCGACATCGGGGCCGAGCCGCACCGTGTGCGCCGCGCCGCCGTCATGGGCGATGTTCAGGGTCAGCGCGTGGCCCGCGTAATAATGCCAGATCTCGACGGCGTCGATGCGATGCCAGTGCGAGGGCGCGCCGCGCGCCAGCAGGTAATAGATCGCGGTGGAGAACGAGCGCCCGTTGGCGCCGGTCTGCTCGTCGCGAAAAGTCTCGCGATAATACCCGCCCTCGGGATGCGGCTTCAGTTCGAGCCGCGCGATGATGTCGGCCGCGCTCGGCATGGCGTGGGACCGTGCTCTAGGACTTGTTCTTGCGTTCGCGCAATTCGCCGAACACTTCCGCGGCGTCCGCGCCCTTCATGTGCAGTTTGACCGCGACCGACGGATCGTCGGCGCGCAGGAACACGTTGGCCTTTTTCTCCTCGCCGAGCGTCACCGGGATCGTCGGCTTGCCCTCCGCGCGCAGTTTCGTCACTTCCCCGGCGCGCGCCTGCAAGGCCGGGTTGTCCGGCTCGACCGTGAGCGCGAATTTGATGTTGGAGGCGGTATATTCATGGCCGCAATAGAGTTTGAAATCGTCGGGCAGCGCGCGCAGTTTCAATAGCGACTCCCACATCATCGGATAGTTGCCCTCGAACACCCGCCCGCAGCCGATCGAGAACAGCGTGTCGGCGGCGAACAGCGCCTTGTCGGTGTCGAACACGTAGCTGACATGGTCGAGCGTATGTCCGGGGGTTTCCAGCACCCGGGCCAACAGGCCGCCGACCTTGACGACGTCGCCCTGGCCGACGCGCAGATCGACATCGGCGATTTTTGTCGACTTGTCGTAGGGGGCAACGACGCGGCAACCGAACTTCTGCTTCAGCTCGGCGACGCCGCCGACATGGTCGTGGTGATGATGGGTGACGAGGATGTCGGTCAGCGTCCAGCCCTCGCGCTCCAGTGCCCTGAGGATGGGGGCTGCTTCCGGCGCATCGATCGAGGCCGTGGCCTTGGTCGCGGGGTCGTGGATCAGATAGCCGAAATTGTCGGAGAGGCAGGGGAACAGGCGAATCTCGGCAGCCATGATATCTCCGTCATCCAGTGGATCGGGGCGCCTTTGTGGCTCCCATAGCCATGAAATATGGCGTTAACGCATCGACGGCAATGCAATATTCCGGGACCCCTGGCGCGCGCCGGCGTGTTACATTGGTGTCATGACCATCGACGTCATCGACTTGCGCGATTTCTATTCGCAACGCCTCGGTATCGTGGCGCGGCGGCTGATCAATCGCGGCATTCATGAACGCTGGCCGAGCGCCGAAGGCCAGCGCGTGCTCGGCATCGGCTATCCCACCCCCTATCTCGGCCTGTTCCGCGAAGACAGCGAGCGCTGCATCGCCTTCATGCCGGCGGCCCAGGGGGTGCTGAAATGGCCGACGGCGCGGCCGACGCTGGCCGCGCTGGTCGATGAATTCTCGCTGCCGCTGCCGGATGCCTCCATCGACCGCATCCTGCTGGTTCACGCGCTGGAAATCTCGGACGATCCGGAGGGACTGTTGCGCGAGGTCTGGCGGGTGCTGGCGCCCTCGGGGCGGGTGATGGCGGTGATACCGAACCGGCGCGGCGTGTGGACGCGCACCGACAATACGCCGTTCGGTCACGGCCGGCCCTATTCGCGTTCGCAGATCACCCAATTACTGCGCCAGACCTGGTTCACGCCGACCGGATGGGGCGAGGCCTTGTTCATGCCGCCGGTCGCCGGCGGCTGGTTCCTGCGCTCGGCGCTGGTGTGGGAGCGCGTCGGCGCGACGCTGTCGCTGCCGTTCGCCGGCGTTCATATCGTGGAAGCCACCAAGCAGGTCTACCGCGCGATTCCCGCGCCGCGCGAGCGCACCCGGCTGATCCCGGCGCTGGAGCCGGTGCTGGTGCCGTCGTCGCTGCAGCGGGACGAGGTATGACAGCCCGTCGGTGAAGGCCGGGGCCCATAACCACAGGACTTGGTTGTTGCGCGAAAGCGGTCGAACAGCGTCACTCGACATAAGCGACACGGAGTATGGGTCCCGGCCTTCGCCGGGACGACTTGTTGAGAGAGCGTCGCCCTTACTCGTTACCCGGATTGAAATCGTCGCCGCCGGGTACGGCTGGCGCGGGGCCGAGGCCGTCGGGACGCGGACCGTGCGGGCGGCGGCGGCGGCGCGGAAATCGCTCGCCACCGGCTTCGAAACCACCGGGGCCGCTGTTGATCTGCGGCTGCGGGCCGGTGATGAAGGACGGCAGACGGTCGACGCTGGCGTTATCGGGAATCACCGGTTGCGGCTGGGGTTGCAGCTGCGGTTGTGGCTGCGGCTGAAACTGCGGCTGCGGACGATGCTCGCGCTGGCCGCCATGTTCGCGCGGCTGATGCTGCTGCTCGCGCGGCTGGTAAGGCTGGCCCTCGCGCTGGTGATCGCGCTGACCGTTGTCCCGCGGCACGAACGGCTGCTGCTGCACCGGGACGAAACCGGGCTCCTGGCCGAAATGCGAGAAGCTCTCGCCCTCGTCGTCGCCGTCCTCCGGGGCCATCTCGTTTTCGGTGCGCGGCTGCGGCTGGTTCTGGCGGAACTGCTCCTGAGCCGCGGCGATCAGGCGGAAATAATGCTCGGCATGCTGGTAGTAATTCTCGGCGGCGACCGGATCGCCGGAAGAGCGCGCGTCGCGCGCCAGCTGCACGTATTTCTCCGCGACGTGGGATGCGGTGCCGCGGATCTTGATGTCGGGCCCGTTGGACTCGAACACCCGGGTCATCGGGTTCTGGCCGCGCCGGTTATTGTTGTTGTTACTACCGTTGTTGTTGTTCCGGTTACGCATCCGCTTGTTGTTCTGACCGTTTCTCATGTCTCGCCTTTATTCCAGCCCTGGAGTTAGTAGCCTTGTGGGTTCAGCCTTGGGTTCATCAGCCTTGAATTGTGGTCGTCATCGCGCCGGAAGCGGCACGCCTCAGGCGCGGCCTGATCACAGCGCTATTCAATTCCAGACAGGTTTTGCCGCATGTCGCCGTCAACAATGACGCGCTCCCCAACAGCCCGGCGGATGCCGCCGACTGCATCAAGTCATTCCGCCTGCCGAAACAAGCAAGGGCTTCTCGCGTGAGTCTTCAAACGCAATATCAGGCTTTCGTTCGCTCTTGCGGTCGGAAGCAGCGCAGCTCTGAAAAGCCATCGCGCTCAATTGGACCTGCGTTTTGGAACCTTTCACTCGGGGCGGGCTCTCGCGTTTCGAGAACTCTGGCCTCCACCCGCAATGTCCCTTTATCCTTTTGGGAAATCAACGGGGCCAGCAACCCTGGACCGATGTTGTGTACGGAACGTAGTCGCTCCCGGGGAATATTCCAAGTGGTTTTTTTAGCTCCCAATCGGGCTTTATGGGGGCGGTTTCCGGGCTGCCACGGCCCGGCCGATGCCGGCCAGGTCGGGCTTGGCAGGCCGCTCCCGTATTAACCCTGCCCCCGTCATCAAGCCTTGGACATCGCTGCTTTGACCTTGCCCCACTTCCACGACCAGCGCTCCGTTTGGCTCGAGCAGTTGTGCGGCCTGCCGAATCAGCGCCCGATAGGCGTCGAGCCCGTCGACGCCGCCATCGAGCGCCGCAAGCGGATCGTGATCGCGGACCTCCCGGGCGAGACCGCCGATATCGGCCGAGCGGATATAGGGCGGGTTGGATACGATCAGGTCGAACGGGCCCGAAAGCGCCGCGGCATAGTCGCAGGCGACAAAGCACGCGCGGCTCCCGAGCCCGAGATCACTGGCATTATTGTGTGCTGTTTGTAACGCAATCGTGCTGATGTCGGTGCCGACACCATGGGCCTCCGGCAATTCCGAGAGCAGCGCGAGCAGGATCGCGCCCGAGCCGGTGCCGATGTCGGCAATGCGCGGGCGCCGAGTAGCGTGCGGACCGGCGCGCAGCATCTCCAGGGCCAGCTCGACGACGGTCTCCGTGTCCGGCCGCGGCACCAGGGTTGCGGCCGAGAGTTTCAGCGGCAGGCCCCAGAACTCGCGTTGTCCGAGGATGCGCGCGATCGGCTCGCCGGCGAGGCGGCGCCGCGCGAAATCTTCCAGGCGCACAGCCTCCCCAGGCGTGAGCCCCCGATCTTCGGCGGCGATCATGCCGGTGAGATCCAGCCCCAGCACGGCGCCAACCAGCATTCGCGAATCGAGCTCCGCCGAATTCGATCAGACTCGCTCGAAAACGCGCCGCGAGCGCTCGTCGAGCCGTTGCGACATTTTGTCCAGCGCGGTCGATCATGTGAAGTCATGCCTCGCTATGCGGACAACAACTGTAATTTCCCAAAGGAACCGGTGTCGAGCCAGCGGAGTTGGTTAAGGTCGCGCACTGCTTGGCTCGCGCCATCGGGAAAAATGAGGTGGCGTGCAAGGCGGAACGTAGGCGGAGCCATCTCACCAACGATCGAGTCATTGGAGAACACCGTCATGAAGAACCATATCGCTTTTCTGTTGTGCAGCGCGACCGGGCTGCTGGCTTGGACCGCCGCATATGCGGAGCCCGCGCCCGCCAGCGGGCCGCAGTCCTATGCGGACCTCCTGGAGCCGATTCCAAACGCCAGGGAGGCGCTGCTCGCGGACGATCTGGCGCGCGCCCGGCAACCGAAGCCCCTGCTCAAGCTCGCCCAATTCTATTATCCCCATCATCATCACCATCATCACCATCACCACCACCACCACCACCATCACCACCACGGCTATTATGGCGGTGGTGTTGTGGTGGCGCCCGCTCCCTACTACGCGCCCGACTGTTACATTCAGCGGCGGGTCACGATCACCCCTTGGGGCGAACGCGTGATCCGCAATGTTCGCGTCTGCGATTGAGCGGCAACCGCTGATTCATGGGGCGAGGCAGATGCGTTTCCATTCGCCTCCGCCTCGGTGAGTCACGCCGCCGCGCCCTGCGCGGCGAGTTGCGCGGCCTGGTGCTCCGTGGTCAGCGCGTCGACCAGTTCGCCCAAGGCTTCGCCGGCGATCACCTGCGGCAATTTATAGAGCGTCAGGTTGATGCGGTGGTCGGTGACGCGGCCTTGCGGAAAATTATAGGTGCGGATGCGCTCGCTGCGGTCGCCGGAGCCGACCTTCTCGCGGCGGTCGGCGGCGCGCGTCGCATCGATGCGCTGCCGCTCGGCGTCGTAGATGCGCGAGCGCAGGATGTTCATGGCCGACGCGCGATTCTTGTGCTGCGACCTGGAGTCCTGCATCATCACCACGATGCCGGTCGGAATGTGGGTAATGCGGATCGCCGATTTGGTCTTGTTGACGTGCTGGCCGCCGGCGCCCTGGGCGCGCATGGTCTCGATCCGCAAATCATCCTGCTTGATGTCGACATCGACGTCCTCGACTTCCGGCAGCACCGCGACCGTTGCCGCAGAGGTGTGAATCCGCCCTTGCGTTTCGGTGTCGGGCACGCGCTGCACCCGGTGCGCGCCGGATTCGAATTTCAGTTTCGCAAACGCGCCGCGGCCACGCACCTCGGCGATGATTTCCTTGTAGCCGCCCATGGTGCCTTCAGAGGCCGAGATCACCTCGACCTTCCAGCCCTGCAGGGCCGCAAAGCGCTCATACATTCGGAACAGGTCGCCGGCGAACAGGGCGGCCTCGTCGCCGCCGGTGCCCGCGCGGATTTCCAGCACCACGTTGCGGTCGTCCATGGCGTCCTTGGGCAGCAGCGCGAGCCTGATCTGCTGCGCCAGTTCGAGGCTGCGGGCTTTCAGCGTCTCGCGCTCAGCCTCCGCCATGCCGCGCATTTCGGTGTCGGTTGCGGGATCCGATATCAGCGCCTCGGTATCGGCGATCTCCTTTTCGGCGGCGCGATAGGCCTTCACCGCTGATATCAGCGGATTGAGTTCGGCGAGTTCGCGCGTGATCCGGACATAGTCTTCCGAACCGAGCTGGGCGAGCAGCTGGTTCTCGAGCGAAGCGTGGTGCGCCAGCAGGATATCGAGTTTGGCTTCGGGGAGCATGGACATCGGATGGTCTCGAGTTTCGAAATGCAAAGGGAGGCGAAGCGCGGGCAAACAGCCTCGCTACAACGACAGTCCCTCGGCCTCGGCGAATTCCGTCAGTTTCTGGCGGATCGATACGCTGCCGGAGGGCGCCTCGAGCAGCGGCGCCATCATCGCCTCGGCCTTTTTGGCGTCGAGGTCGAGGATCAGCGCCTTGACCGGGCCGTGCGCGGTGGCGGACAGCGACAGCGAGCGGTAGCCGAGCGCGACCAGCGCCAGCGCGCCGATCGGCTTCGAGGCCATTTCGCCGCACAGCGAAGCGGCCTTTTTCGCCGCATTGGCCTTCTGCACGATGTCGCGCAACGCCCGCAGGATCGGCGCCGAGATGGTGTCGAACCGTTCGGAGACCTTTGCGTTGCCGCGGTCGACGGCGAACAGGAACTGGAACAAATCGTTGGAGCCGACCGAGACGAAATCGACCTTCTTCAGCAGTTCGTCCATCTGATAGAGCAGCGCCGGCACTTCGACCATGGTGCCGACGTCGATCCGTTCGGGCAGCGCGTGGCCGTGCTGGCGCAGGTAGGTCAATTCGCGCTCGACGATTGCCTTCGCGGAATCGAATTCGGCGACCTCCGAGATCATCGGGAACATGATGCGCAGCGCGCGGCCGCCGCCGGCGCGCAGCAGCGCCCGGATCTGGCCGCGCAGCAGCCCGGGCCGGTCGAGCCCGAGCCGGATCGCGCGCCAGCCCAGCGCGGGATTTTCCTCGATCACGGTCTCCATATAGGGCAGCGCCTTGTCGCCGCCGATGTCGAGCGTGCGGAAGGTCACCGGCTTGGGGCCTGCGGCATCCAGCACCGCGCGATACAGCGCGAGCTGGTCGGATGACCGCGGCAGGCTCTGGCCCACCATGAACTGCAGTTCGGTGCGGAACAGCCCGATGCCGGCGCTGCCGGTGTCGTCGATATGCGGCAGGTCGATGGTCAGCCCGGCATTGATCATCAGCTCGATGCGCTGGCCGTCTTTGGTGACGCAGGGCTTGTCGCGCAGCGCCGAATACTGCGCCTGGCGGCGGGCGCGGAACCGCACCCGCTCCGCGTAGGCGGATTCGATCTCGGCGGAGGGCCGCACGTAAATCTCGCCGGAGGTGCCGTCGACGATGATGGCATCCCCGGGATCGGCGATGCCGGGCGCGTTCGGCACCTCGCCGACCGCGGGAATGCCGAGCGCGCGGGCCACGATCGAGACATGGGAATTGGCGGTGCCTTCCTCCAGCACCAGCCCGCGCAGCCGCTTGCGGTCGTAGTCGAGCAGCGCCGCCGGCCCCATCGCGCGCGCGATCAGGATGGCGTTGTCGGGCAATTGTTCCCGAGAAGGCGCGTGATCCTGGCCGACCAATTGCCGCATCAGGCGGTGGCCGAGGTCTTCCAGATCGTGCAGCCGGTCGCGCAAATAGGGATCGGTGGAACGCAGCATGCGGGCGCGGGTATCGGACTGTACGCGCTCGACGGCGGCCTCCGCGGTCAGCCCGGTGGCGACCGCCTCGTGCAGCTTGTGCGACCAGCCGTGGTCGTTGGCGAACATCCGGTAGGCTTCCAGCACGTCGCGGTGCTCGCCGCCCTCGGCGACGTCGCCACGCTCCAGCATGCGGTCGAGGTCGGCGCGCAGTTTGGTCAGCGCCGCATCCAGCCGCTTGATTTCCTTCGGCAGGTCCTCGGCGATGTAATTGGTGATGACGACGCGCGGCTCGTGCAGCACGACATGGCCGAGCGCGATGCCGTCGGACAGGATGGCGCCGGTCTTGTGCTGCGAATGCCGCGCGGCGGGTTCGGCGCCGGGTTGCGCCAGCGCGGACAATTCGCCGGAGGCGATCATTTCCGCCAGCACCATGGCGGTGGTCTGCAGCGCCTCGACCTCTTCCTCGACATAGGTGCGCTTGGCGCGGTTCTGCACCACCAGCACGCCGAGCGTATTGCCGGCGCGCAGCACGGGAACGCCGAGGAACGAGTGGTAGATTTCCTCGCCGGTCTCCGGGCGGAACGAGAACGCCGGATGGCTTTGGGCGTCGCTCAAGTTGAGCGGATTGGCCTCGCTGGCGACGAGGCCGACCAGGCCCTCATGCGAACTCAGCACGGTGCGGTGGACGGCGTCGCGGTTGAGGCCTTCGGTGGCGTAGAGTTCGAGCGTGTTGTCGACGCGCAGCACATAGACCGAGCAGACCTCCGCCACCATGTTGGCGGCGATCAGCACCACGATCTTGTCGAGCCGTTCCTGGGCCGAGACCTGCTCCGCCATGGTTTCGCGGAGCCGTCTCAACAAGACGCGGGGACCTCCCGACGCGCTCCGCATGTGCCGACATCCTCCTCCGCCTGGCCAGCCCGCCGGGTGGCCGGCAACTGGCGTTAAACCCACGAAAAACTACAATTTTATTCATTCGGCGCCGCCGCGAGCCTGCAATACCGGCCGAATCAGGATAGCCAAAACTGTGGCACAGTTTGCGGCAGCCCACCCATCAGGCCGTATAGCGAATCGAGCCTTGCTTTGCCAAGCAAAACGCCTGCCAGAGCCGATAACGTCTCCGCCAGTTCAATGCTGCGGTAGCTAAGGGAAATTCTTTCTAAAGATTGCTGAGCGAATGTTCGATTCGGTCTTGCAGCGCGCTGTCTCTCACCTCCCCCGCTTGCGGGGCAGGTCGACGCGCTCGATAGAGCGCGGCGGGTGGGGGAATGTCTCCGCAAACGCCAGCGTTCTGATCGGGCACCCCCACCCCGACCCTCCCCCGCGAAGAGCGGGAGAGGGAGCGCACGGACTAAACCTGATCCAGCCCGTACAGCGTGTGCAGCGTGCGCACGGCGAGTTCGGTGTAGGCGGCGTCGATCAGGACCGAGAACTTGATCTCGGAGGTGGTGATGGCGCGGATGTTGATGTTGCGCGCGGCCAGCGCCGAGAACGCCTTCGCGGCGACGCCGGCGTGGCTGCGCATGCCGCTGCCGATCACGGAGACCTTTGCGACATCGGTGGCGCTGTCGAGCCGCTGATAGCCGATCTTGGCCTTGGCGCTGGTGATGGTGTCGCGGGCGCGGACATAGTCGGTGGCCGGCACCGTGAAGGTCAGGTCGGTGGTGGCGCCGTCCTCGGAGACGTTCTGCACGATCATGTCGACGTTGATGTTGGCCTCCGCCAAGGGCCCGAAGATCGAGGCGGCCACCCCGGGCTTGTCCTGGATCTGGCGCACCGAAATCTGGGCTTCGTCCCTGGAAAAAGCGATGCCGGTGACGACGTGGGTTTCCATGATCTCCTCCTCGCTGCAGATCAGCGTGCCCGGCGGGGTGCCGTGCGGGTCGATATCCTCGGGTTGATCGAAGCTGGAACGGACGAAAATCGGCATGTTGTGCACCATGCCGAGTTCCACCGAGCGCACCTGCAGCACCTTGGCGCCTTGCGAGGCCAGTTCCAGCATGTCCTCGAACGCGATCTTGCCCAATCGCTGCGCCTTCGGCACTACGCGGGGATCGGTGGTGTAGACGCCGTCGACGTCGGTATAGATGTCGCAGCGGTCGGCGTGGATCGCGGTCGCGATCGCCACCGCCGAGGTATCGGAGCCGCCGCGGCCGAGCGTGGTGATTCGTCCCGTCTGCGGGTTGACGCCCTGGAAGCCGGCGATCACGGCGACTTCCTTGCGCTCCTTGAAACGGCCGATCAGTTCGCTGCCATCGATCTCGAGGATCCGCGCCGAGGCATGGGCGTCGCTGGTTTTGATCGGAATCTGCCAGCCCTGCCAGGAGCGCGCCTGGATGCCCAGCGCCTGCAGCGCGATCGCCAGCAGTCCGGCGGTGACCTGTTCGCCTGAGGCCACCACGGCGTCATATTCCCGTGCATCATGCAGGGGGGACGCCTCGCGGCACCATTCCACCAGTTCATTGGTCCTGCCGGCCATTGCGGAAACCACCACGGCGACGTCATGGCCGGCGTCGACCTCGCGCTTCACATGGCGCGCGACGTTGCGGATCCGGTCGATATTGGCGACGGATGTGCCGCCGAATTTCATCACGAGGCGGCCCATGACGACTGGTGCATTCCCTGTGCGGTTGAGTATTGTGGCCAACGTGCAAAACGGCGCGCGCGCCCGCCAAAAGGCGCGTATACATAGCGGCGCCGTTTCGGGCAAGCAACGGGTTCCCCCGCCGCCCCGGAATGGCGCGGCTCGGGGCGGCGACAAGGTCAAGTGAGGCTGGCGTATGGGGCGTTATATCGACCAAATCCTGCAGCCCGGCGAAAAGGTGCTGTATTCCACCAACGCGCACTGGATCTTCTATCTGCCGGCGATCGGGGCCTGGATCGCGGTGGTCGTGCTGCTGATCCTGTCGCGCATGACCCACAATGACAGCCTCGAGCTGTTGTGCTGGGCGGTCGCCGCCGTGATCGCGGTGGTGGCGCTGTACTGGACGGTGAGGGCCTGGTTCCACCGCTGGACCACCGAGACCGACGTCACCAACATGCGCGTCGTCCACAAGACCGGCTTCATCAAGCGCCGCACCTTCGAGATGGCGCTGGACAAGGTCGAAAGCGTGGACGTCAACCAAAGCATCCTGGGGCGTATCCTCAATTATGGCGACGTCACCATCAAGGGCGTCGGCGAGGGCAACGAGACCATCCCCACGATCGCCGCGCCGCTCGACTTCCGCAGCCACATCACCGTGCGGTGAGAGCCATGGCCACGCAGCAGACCCCGCGCGCTGCCGCGACCACGGTCGATCCCGCCGAGATCGCCAAATTCTCCAAGCTGTCGCAGGAATGGTGGGACCCCACCGGCAAGATGGCGCCGCTGCACAGGATCAATCCGCTGCGGCTGACCTATATCCGCGACGCGGCCGCACGCAAGTTCGAACGCAACGTCAAGAGCCTCAATTGCCTCTCCGGTTTGCGTATCCTCGATATCGGCTGCGGCGCAGGACTGTTGTGCGAGCCGTTTACCCGGCTGGGGGCGCAGGTGATCGGCGTCGATCCCTCTGACAGCAACATCGCTGCCGCCAAGCTGCATGCCGACAAGGGGCATCTGTCGATCGACTATCGCTGCACCACGGTGGAAGAGATGGACGTGCGCGAGCGCTTCGACATCGTGCTGGCGATGGAAGTGATCGAGCATGTCAGCGACGTCGGCGTCTTCCTCAACCGCTGCGCCGCGATGCTCAAACCCGGCGGCATGATGGTGATCTCGACCTTGAACCGCAACTGGAAGAGCTTTGCGCTCGCCATCGTCGGCGCCGAATACGTGCTGCGCTGGCTGCCGCGCGGCACCCATCAATGGGACAAGTTCGTCACCCCCGACGAACTCGAGCATCACCTCGCCAACAACAAGCTCGCGATTACCGAGCAGACCGGCGTCGTCTATTCCCCCTTCGCCGACCGCTGGAGCCTGTCCTCCGACATGGACGTGAACTACATGGTGGTCGCGGCGGGGGCGTGAGTTCTTCACCTCGCCCCGCTCTTCCGCGGGGAGAGGTCGGCGCGTAGCGCCGGGTGAGGGGCTCTCTCCGCGAGTCCTGCTCGCTGAGAGAGCCCCTCACCCCGACCCTCTCCCCGCGAAAAGAGCGGGGAGAGGGAGGAGAGCGACTTGCAATCCTGTCATGACGCCACTCCGGTTGACCGCGGACCTTGCGCCCTTCACGGTGCCCCGCGATTCCTCGCCCGCCAGCCAAAATCCCCATGATCAGCATCGTCACGCTCTGGATTCCCTTCACGATCACGGCCGCCCTCGGGCAGGTCGCGCGCAATGCGATGCAGCGGTCGCTGACCCGGCCGCTCGGCACCTGGGGCGCGACCAATATCCGCTTCCTGTTCGGGTTTCCGTTCTCGATCCTGTTCTTCGCGGTGGTGATGGCCGTGAGCGGCGACCATCTGCCGTGGCCGACGGCGGTGTTCTGGCCGTGGCTGCTGCTCGGCGCGCTCAGCCAGATCATCGCCACCGGGCTGATGCTGGTCGCGATGAACGACCGCTCCTTCGTGGTGACGACGGCGTACCTGAAGACCGAAGCGATCCAGACCGCGATCTTCGGCTTTGTCTTTCTCGGCGATCATCTCACCACGCTGAAGGTGATCGCGATCCTGATCGCCACCATCGGCGTCGTCATCACCGCGCTGCGGCCGGGCGGCGAGAAGAATTTCGCCGAATTGAGACCGACCATCACCGGCCTGGTCGCCGCCGCGACGTTCGCGCTGTCGGCGGTCGGTTTTCGCGGCGCGATCATCGTGGTGCCCGGCGTCTCCTTCGTGACGGCTGCGTCGTTCACGCTGGTGCTCGGGCTGTTCGTGCAGACTTTGGTGCTGTCGATCTATTTGCTGGCGCGGGCGCCCGACGTGCTGGCGAAAATCCTGTCCCTGTGGAAGCCCTCGCTGCTGGCCGGCTTCATGGGCGCATTCGCCTCGCAGTTCTGGTTTTTGGCGTTCGCGCTGACGGCAGCCGCCAATGTGCGCACGCTGGCGCTGGTCGAAGTGCTGTTCGCGCAGGGCGTGGCGTATTACTCGTTCAAGCAACCGATCTCGGGGCGCGAACTTTCCGGCATCGCGCTGATCGTGGTGGGCGTCGCGCTGCTGGTGGCGGTGTAATTCACGCCGTCATTCCGGGGCGCGAGTGAAACGAGCGAACCCGGAATCTCGAGATTCCGGGTTCGCTTCGCGCCCCGGAATGACGGGGAAGATCAATTCCGATCTTCCGGCAGCACCGGAAGCGGTGAGACCTCGACGCCTTCGTCGATCAGCGCGCGCGCCTCGTCCGGCGAGGCCTCGCCGTAGATCGGGCGGTGCTCGATGTCGCCGTAATGCATTTTCCGGGCTTCGTTGGGAAAGCGCTCGCCGACATTGTCGGCGTTCTTGACGATGTGGTCGCGCAATTCCTTGAGTTTCGCGCGCAACTCGCGCTCCTGAGCCATCAACAGCGGCGTCGACGTCGGCGCGGGTGCTGTGACCTCGGTGGAAGGCGCGGGCACGGGCGCTGCGGCCGGCGCCGGCTCGGCGCGATCCTGCTTTTTCCTGCCGCTGACGATCCGCGGCGCCATGATGGCGCGCTCGATCTTGGCCGAACCGCAGATCGGGCAATTCACCAACCTGCGTTTTTCCTGGGTTTCGTACGCGGACGAGCTTTGAAACCAGCTTTCGAAGGCGTGGCCCTGCTCGCATTGCAGCGAGTATCGGATCATGCCGATCCCCGCACCAGGTGCAGATGTTCGGGTCCGGCCTTGGGATCGGCGAGGCTGAAGCGCCGTCCGTGCTGCAGCGACGGCACGGTCTTGCGCGCGGTCTCGACTTTTGCGGGATCGATCCTGGCCATGAACACGCCGGTCTCGGTGGCGCCGCCCTCGGCGAGGATCACGCCCCAGGGGTCGATGATCAGCGAGTGGCCGTAGCTTTGCCGCTTGCTCTCGTGGGTGCCGGCTTGGGCTGCCGCGAACACGAAGCAGCCATTCTCGATGGCGCGGGCGCGCAATAGCGTGTGCCAATGCGCCTCGCCCGTTCGCACGGTGAAGGCGGAGGGCACGGTGAGGAAGGAGGCGCCGGCTTCGGCCAGCGCGCGGTACAGCGCCGGAAAGCGCAGATCGTAGCAGATCGTCAGCCCGATCCGGCCCCAGGGCAGGTCCGCGATCACGGCGGTCTCGCCCGGCTGGTAATTGGCGGACTCGCGATAGCTCTCGCCGCCGGGCAGGTCGATGTCGAACATGTGGATCTTGTCGTAGCTCGCGATCACCATGCCGTCGGGCCCGATCAGGAACGAGCGGTTGACCGCGCGCTCGGGCGAGGCGCGCAGCGCCAGCGAGCCGATATGCAGATGAATCTTCAGCTCGGTGGCGAGCGCGCGATAGGCTTTCAGCGAAGGATCGTCCTCCTCCGCGGCGAGATGCTCGAACATCGCCTTGCGGTTGGACTGGATCATGTTGCTGACTTCGGGGGTCAGCACATAGTCGGCGCCGTCGGCGGCGGCCTGCCGGATCAGTTTCGTGCCCTGCGCGAGGCTATGCTCGGGCAGCATGGCGGTGCACATCTGCACCATGGCGGCGGTAAAGCTGAGATCATCGCTCATGATTTGGCCTTTTCGCCCGCCAGCATCGAATTCGAGCTTGCCCTCGCGGTCCAGCGCATAGAGCTCGTCGCAGCCGCCGACATGGGTTTCGCCGATGAAGATCTGCGGAAAGGTCGAGCCGGCGCCGGCGCGATCCCACATCTCCTGGCGAAATTTCGAGTCGGCGGCGACATCGTGTTCGGTAAACGCGGCTTTTTTGCGCGTCAGCAGCGATTTGGCGGCGCTGCAATAGCCGCAGCCGGGGCGGGTGTAGATTTCGATGGCAACGGTCATGTCGCGCTCAGGTTTCGGGTCAGCAATGTTGCCCGATTATATGGGAGCTTTGTGGGTGTCCACAACCCGCGCGAACACCAGCACGTCGACGGTTTCAGCTTTGGCCCGCAACAGCGCCCGCGCGCAGGCGTCCGCCGTGGCGCCCGAGGTCAAGACATCGTCGATCAGGATCACGCGGCGGCCCTGGATCAGCGATTGCCGGTCGGACGCGACCTTGAAGGCGCCCTGCACATTGGTCGCCCGCTGCGTCCGCGACAGGCCGATCTGCTGCTGGGTCGGCCGCACCCGCCGCAGCGCTTCCGATACCAGTTTGACGCCGCTCTGCCGCTCGATCGCGCGCGCCAGCGCACCGGACTGGTTGTAGCGCCGGCTCCAGCCCCGCCGCCAGTGCAGCGGCACCGGCACCAGCGCATCGGCGTCAGTCAGCAATTCGCGACCGGCCCGCGCCATCCAGCGGCCCATCGCGGGCGCCAGATCCGTGCGGTCCTGGTATTTCAGCGCATGCACCAGCGTGCGCGCGACGTCGTCATAGCGCACCGCGGCCCGCGCCCGCGCGTAGGCCGGCGGATTGGCGATCGCCTCCATCGACAGCAGGTCCGGACCGGGATCGTAGACAAAGGGAATGCCGAGCCGCGGGCAATAGGGCTGAGCGATGAACGACAGCTTTGCCCAGCAGGTGGCGCAGACGCCCTCGCCGGAAACCGGCTCGCGGCAGGAGACGCACAAGGTCGGCAGCGCGATGTCGAGCGCGAGGCGGGCGGTATGGCGGAAGGCCGCGTGCGCGGTGGCCATGGCGCCGCGCAGGTGCGCGGAGATCGAGCGGGATGGTGATGCCGAGGCGTCCATGGGGGAGAGGGTAGCGCCGTGTCGCGCCGCGCTCAAGCCTGCGAGCCGCACGCGGCCACGTGCCTACGACCTCAGAAGCTCCTTCTTGACGGCTTTACGGCCGAGAATGTCTGTTTGTCGGGGTAGACCGGAAGTGACTGGCAGAGGGTCAAACCAAATCGCAGCATGGTGCTTGTTCGCCCTAGCCTGCGGCAGTAATTACGTGCGCTCTGATGCGACCCTCGATCGGTCCAGTTCCAAATCGACGCACCAATTCGGCAGTCACGAGCCTGATGGCATCTTCAAGGCGCGATGCGTCGCGAGCCTCGATTTCGTTCCTGAGCGGAGTTCCTTGACAGTACGCAATTGCCGGATCGCTCGCCGATGCGGCATTACTCGTGTGCTCCGCGGTTTCAATTGAAACGTCTCCAAAACCCGCGGCGGTCAGTTCCTTGCGAATCACTTCTACATTGTAATACCCGTGCGGGGTGCGCGCCAGGAAGTGAGGAGGGTCATGCGGAAAGAGAGCCGCCAGTGCTTCCGTCACGGTGTCGGCGAACTCGTTCTCCGAAAGTCGGTCCCAAACATTCAAAACGAATCGACCGCCGGGCTTCAAGACCCGATGCGCTTCCTTGTAACCCTGAAGTTTGTCGGGAAAAAACATGGCGCCGAATTGACATGCCACAACGTCAAAGCCTTGATCCGAAAACGGCAGCGACAAAGCATCGGCTTGTTTCCACTCAATTCGATGGCGATATTGGCGTCCCCTCGCCCGCCCAAGCATTTGCGGATTTAGATCGGTTGCCACGATGCGCGCGTGCTCGGGAAGCCGCGAGGCGATCGCATGAGTTAGAACTCCGGTTCCGGCGGCCGTCTCCAATATGCTCTGGGGGTCGGTTAGTGTCACTCGCCGGGCGAGGTCGAGCGCATACGACTCGAAGATAAGAGGAACCAGGTACCGATCGTATATCTCGGGAATGGATCCTGAGAAGACTTTGTCAGTCGCCAACATCGGGCTGCTCCATCAAACGGATAAGTTGCTGAAGGTCAGCGCAGCGCCCGTCATCCCTGCGCCTTTTCCTTCTTGTCTGCGGCACAATCGGGGTTGTTTTGGTACACAATTCGGGTGGCGCCGGCCTGGCAAACGAGGATTCCGATATTGATGATCGCGATGCTTCTCTCGTCAATGAAAACGACGTTTGTCGCTCCGAGCTTGAGCGGTTCAAAAGTGACCGAGCGATTGCCATGTGTAACAACATCGACGATGCTTGGATTTCCGATCAGTACGGTTTTGAAAGGCCTCTCAAGCAAGAGTGCTGATCCGGTGCCGAGCGTAAGAGTAATCGTCTGATCCGTAGCCCAGCTTGCGGCAATCGTGCTCAAGAGCACGCTGATCGCAAAGGCGAAACCGCCCGCACGAAGCCCCACGGTCATCATGGATCGCCTCGATCTGTTAAAGTTTCCAAGCCCCCCGCGAGCCATCCTTGCCAGACGGCGCGACCGGGCGGTGGAATTGCCGTGCCTTCGCAAACTATGCACTAGCCTAGTCAGAGGTCCGCCGGATTTTCGACTAAATCTGGTCATCGACTGCCCCCTCCCAGACTGGGCCAATCGGATGCCGGCGGCTATGCAATTATCGCCATGCTATACAAATCTCGCTGCAAACGTCGGAATGGGGTACGATCTGGAGTGGCTCGAAGCCAATGAGTGGATGGATTCGGCAAACTTGACACATAATTCGTTTTCAAAAATCCACCGCGACCCGACATCCGCCCCCGGCGTCGTGTCGCCGTTGCCGATGGACTTGGTGAGGGCTCTCGACTGGCTTCGTGGCCATCTGTCCGAACCTGTCCAGCTTGAACAGCTTGCGCGGGTCGGCGGCGTTCGTCCGCGTACGCTTGAGACACACTTCAAGATGTTTCTGGGCACGACGCCACTCGGCTGGGTACGCCGGATGCGGCTGGCGCATGCCCGCCAGGAACTCCTGAACGCGGCGCCGGAGGATACAGTTACAGGTGTTGCGCTTGGCAATGGTTTCGGCCAACCGGGTCGGTTCGCTGCCGATTATCGAAAAGCCTTCGGGGAGCTTCCATCAACGACCATGCAACGAGCCAGGAGCTCACTGGAAAGCGCCGCCGACATGGACCTCGACGAAGCCATTCGCTTGACGCTGGGCGCGCTGCCATTTGCTTTCGCGGTCGCACCGAAACAATGCAGCATCGCCCTGGAGGAATTGGGCCGCCCTCAGGAACTGGCCCCTACTTACGGGTTGCCAAAGGCGATCTCCGCCTGGTGCTGGGGGCAGCGCGCCGCCCACCGCTTCAGCGCGACTCCGAAAGTCGATCGAGAGCGCTCCTGTCACTTCGCCAAGGAGGCTCATGACCTCGCGCCAAACGATGCGCTTACGCTTACTTTGAGCAGCGGGGCTCTCGTGCTGGCGCACCGCCTCGAAGAAGCCGACCTTCAACTCGAACGAGCGCTGGCACTTGATCCATGGCTGGCATATGCCTGGGTTCGTCGCGGTTGGATGTCGGCCTATTTCGGGGACAGTGATGCGGCAATCCGTGAACTCGGCATCGCACTTCACTTGATGCCATTTGAACCACTGCGACATCTCAGTTTCATCGGAATGGGGTGTGCTCATTTTGCCGCGGGCCGATACGATCGGGCGGCGCTATGGGTGCGGAGCGGCGTGAAGGCTTCTCCTGGTTCATTCTGGGCGCAAAGAATTGAGGTAGCCGCAGCGGCGCTGACCGGAGAGCGGGGAGAAGCTCGTCGCTTGGGCCGCCAGCTAATGCGAAAGGATCCTGATCTCACTGTCATGGAAGCTCGAAAGGCATGGCCCTTCTCGCCAGCCTTCATGTCTCGTCTCGGCGACGGTCTCGAAATCGCTGGTCTGCCACGAGCGTGAGTGTTCATAGAAGCCGAGCTGTTTTTCCATTCGAAGTCTGAACCCTCGCATCGCCTTCCCACTCGGCGCCTCGCCGATCACCACGCATAACGCACCACGCCCTTGCCGGCGTAGCTGCTTGTCACCGCGGAGAACTCGCCCTCGAAGGTCGCGGCCGCCGACCAGCCGTTGGTCCATTTCAGTTCGGCGGACGCGGTGGTGAGCGCGGAGTTGGAGGCTTGCGCGGCGCCGTTGACGACGAAGCTTGCGCCCGGCAGCGCCTGGAAGGTGGCGCCGATGCTGCGGTCGGGGTTGAAGTCGTGCGCCCAGGCCAAGCGGCCGCGTAGCGTGAGGATCGAATTCGTCATGGCAAAGGACTTGTCGGTGCGGATGCCGAGTTCGCTGCGGCTGTCGGTCACGTCCCTCGCACCATAGGCCAGCGCAAAAGCATTGCTGCCGACGATCACCTGCTCGGCATAGGCCGGCAGGTCGAAGGTCGTGAACTGCGCGGCGGCGTAGGGCGTCAAGCCGACGCCGCCGATAAAGGGGCTGACGAAGCGGTAGCCGCCTTCGACGCGGCCCGAGTAGGCGTTGGCGTTGAACTCGGCGCGAAGCTGGTCGATGCCGGCGATGGTAACGGTGCGGTTGGTGGTGATGTCCTGCCAGCCATAGGCCAATGCCGCGGAGATGTACGCCGGTCCCTGCACATGGCGAACATAGGCGCCGGCCTGGAACAAATCGGAGCGGCCGCTGCCGAAACCGTTCACACTGAAATTGGTGCCGCCACCGGCGAGCGCAAAGCCGGCCAGCGTATTTGGCGAGAACCGATAGTCGGCGCCGACCGCCGTGCCGGCGATACTGCTGGTGGTGTTGTTCGAGCCCAGCGCCGCATTACCATCGGTCGTCTGCGAGCCGCCAAAACCCGACGCCCACACGCTCCAGCTCGGAACGAACGGCGCGGCCAAGGGCGCCTTGCGATAGATCGCGGCATAGGCGTTGCGCTCGCGCTTCGAACGTGATGCCGCATAAGCATTCGCCGCGTCTTCCTCTTCGGCGAATGGCGTTGCGCCGGCGCCGTTTGCGCCGTTGCCCGAACGATTCATGAAGGGATCGGTGAGCAATCCCATGAACTGCGTCATGGCGCCGAACGTTGCCTGCTGCGAACCGGTCGCGGTCTCGCCGGAGGCTTGCGACAACCCGGCCGGCGTCAGCGTGGCATAGACCATCGGAATACCGCCGGTGGTATTGAAGAAATTGGTCAGCGCGTTGCCGACGGCGGCCTGGTTGCCGTTGAGGCCGCCCGAGCCCGGAGCCGGCGCGAAGCTCAGCGTCAGGTTGAGATAGGCATTGTTCGCGTTTTGGCTCAAGCTGGTCGAGAAGTTGGCCGGCAAATTGGTATTCACCAGCGGCCCGAAGCTGCCGCTGACGCCGCCCGTGGCCGTCAGGATGGTATAGGTCCTCGAAACATAGCTGCCATTGGCCCAGAACGCATCGACGGTGGCGCCGCCGAGCGCCGCCGTGCCCGTCACATTGGCCAATGACGATGTCGCCGGATTGAGCTGGACTAGGTAGATCGCCCCCGACTGGAACGCGAGATTGCCGGTCACCGCCATCGCGGACCCCGGCGTGCCGTTGCCGGGTGCGAACGTGCCGCCGCTGTTGATGACGGGATTTCCGATGATGGTGCCGGCGCCGGTGAGCGTGCCGCTGTTCGCAAGGCTCGTCAGCGCGGTCAGCGTGCCCGAAATACTGATGGTCGCGCCGGCCTCGTTGAGGACCGCGTTCGCGCTCAGCGTCCGGCCGGCGGCAATGCTGACCCCTGCCGCGTCGGTGGATTTGTTGTCCAGAGTGGTAATGCCGGTGAGATTTCCGCTGAACACGAGCAGACGCGCGCTGGCGTCATTGGTGAAGGTATTGTTGACTGCAAGGTCGCCGGTGATGTTGAACAGGCCGCCGGTGGCAGGATTGCCGGTGTTGAAAATCGGACCGTTGATCTGGCCTTGAGCAAACACCGTTCCGGCGTTGGCGAGACTACCGTTCACAACGCCTGAAGTGGCAAACACGCCCAAAGAGTTCGTGATGCCCGCTGTCGCCGTCAGCGTGCCGAGATTCTCGATGAACGCGCCGGCCTCGTTCACGATCGTATTCGCGGTCAGCGTCCGCCCGGCGGAGACCGTAATCCCAACGGTCGAGGAGTTGTCCAGGGTGGTAATGCCGGTGAGATTGCCGCCCGAAACCGTCAACCGCGCCTGTTGGGAGTTGGTGAAGGCGCCGTTGACGACAAGATCGCCGGTGACGGTGAACACGCTTGGGGCGCTGAACTGGCCGATAAAGCCCTGATTGACGATCGCACCGTTGATCTGGCCGGCTGCGTTGACGTTTCCGCTGTTTGTCAGATTGCCGTTGACGACGCTGGTCGCCGCATTGGTGTTCAAGGTGGCGCTTTGATTGTTCACGATGGTGGGCGCCGTCAGCGTGCCGAAATTGTTGATGATCCCGGCGCCGTTGTTTGTGACGCTCGTGGCAGTCAAGGTCCGGCCGGCGGAAACCTGGACGGTTGCCACGTCGGTACCTCCATTGGTCACCTGGCCGAGCGTGGCATCGCCGCCACTGACGAGGAACACCCCGCCGGGGTAGTTCGTCAAACTGCCGCCACCGGTCAATGTTCCGACAACGGCGAATCCGCCCTCATTGTCGATTCCGCCGGTGATCTGTCCCTGTGCATTGACGCCCCCCTGATTATTGAAGATGCTGCCGACGACACTGGTTGACGCAAGGTTCACCGAACCGAATGTCGTCGCGATTCCTGATACCGTGCCTGAATTGTTGAAGACCGCAGTAAACGCCGCCAAACCACCATTCTGCACCGTATTGTTGATCGTTCCGTTATTGGTCATCGTGCCAAAATTTTGCATAAAATTGAAAAACCTGTTCGTGCCCGACAACACGAGTTTGCCGCCGTTGGTCAGGTCCGCTCCGAACATGTCGTTGCTGATCGTGATGATCTGACCCGCATTGGCGTTGTTGGTGATCCCGTCACCAAAATTTACCGCTGCGCCGCTGATCGTGTAGGATTGCGACGTGGCGCTGAATACCCAGCCGAACGGCGCAATGGGGCCGGCCGTGACGGCCACGGCGGCCGATCCCGTGGCAGCGAAAAATGCACCGGAGCCGGCCGCCACGGGAGCGACGCCCGAGCTCCAGTTGGTGCCGAGATTGTAGTCGGTGGTGGCCGTCGTGCTGCCGACGCCGCCCCAGGTGTTCTGCGCTTGCGCCGGCGACACGGCCGCGCAGCTTGCGCCAAACAGCGCGATGCCCGCGAGCAGCGTGGCGCGGACAGTTCCGGCCCGCGCATGACAGGTCATGCCAACGGCTTTCGTCCCGAATGGTGCCAAGAGCCCCCCTGATTCACCGCCGCGACGGGGAAACCCTCGCAAAGGGGCGAGCGGAAGTCACTGTAACAATTGGAGACATGCGAGCAATGTCGGCTTGTGTGGCCGCAAAGCCGCAACCGCTTGCCGGGACCAGGCCTTCACCCTCGCGCGACACGCTGGCGCGAGCCGGGCCGGTAGGCGAGCCTTGTATGGCCGGGGCAATAGGGCAGGCCGTCGACCGGCGTGTTGCCACAGAAGCAAAAATCCTTCTCCCCGGGGCTCGAGATCGGCCAGCGGCATTTTTGCTCGCTCAATTCGAGCAGGGAGCAGGCACGTCCGGTATCGATCGGCGCTTCGGGGGCGCGTTGCGGCTCGGCGTAGAGCGCCTTGAGCATCTGATATTGCAGCCGCGGCACGGATCCCCGGCGGCGCCCCTTCGCCGCCTCCTTGCGCGGCGGGCGCGGCGGGCCGTCGCCTTTTTCGCGGGTCAGATGCAGGCGCGAAAGTTTTCCGATCACGGCGTTGCGGCTCACCCCAATGTCGTCGGCGATTTCGCGGCAGGTCAGCCCGGCGGCAAAGCCGCTTTTGAGGCGTTCGATGCGCTCGTCGGTCCATGTGGGTTCCTTGGCGCTCATGCTCCCCCCTTCACGTCTTGCCGTTGTCGCGGATCGACAGCAGCCCGTCCTTGATGGCGAGCCGGATGCCTTCCTCGATCAGGGTTCTGGCGACGCCGGGAACGCTGGTGCCGTGGGTTCCCTGCCGCACCAGCTTTTCGAGATAGCCAATGGTCGAGAGTGCCAGCGTGATCGGAACACGGTCGGTTTCGGCTTTTTCTGTGGCCATGCCAAAAAGCTAGCCTGTAAAGCGTGTACTGAAAAGTATCTTTTTAGACTCAATTGGGATTCCGATCGGCCGGATTGTCAGCCACCGGCGGATCGGCGTACCAACCGGCATGGCCTCAAATCCAGGTGCCGCGCCTGTCCTGTTCGACCGCGCCTTGCTGCGGCTGCGGCAGCATCGCGCGCTGCGCATCGGGCCTGCGACCTTCCTGCTCGATCGCGTCGGCGAAGATACCGCGGAACGGCTGCAGGCCGTGATGCGGAAATTCAAGGACGCAGCCGATGTCGGAACGCCGGGCCTCCAGCTCCGCCACGCGCTGGAGGGACTGGTCGAACGGCTCGCGCACATCGATCTGCCGGATTTGGAATCCGAGCCGCTGGCGTTGCAGCCGGAATCGCTCGAGCTCGTGGTCTCCGCGCTCGCTCTGCAATTCGTCACCGACCTGCCCGGCACGCTCTCGCAACTCCGCCGCGCGCTGAAACCGGACGGGCTGTTGCTGGCGGCGATGATCGGCGGCGATACGCTGACCGAATTGCGGCAATCCTTTGCCGCAGCCGAAGCCGAGCTCGAAGGCGGGGCGTCGCCGCATGTCGCGCCATTTGCCGATCTGCGCGATGTCGGCGCCCTGCTGCAGCGTGCGGGCTTTGCGCTGCCGGTCACCGACGTCGACCGCGCCGTGGCGCGCTACGACAGCGCATTCGCGCTGATGGCCGATCTCCGGCGGATGGGCGCCACCAATGTGCTGGTCGAGCGGCGGCGGACGCCGACCCGCCGTTCGACGATGTTGCGGATGGCGCAGGTCTACGGCGAGCGCTTCTCGGACCCGGATGGCCGCATCCGCGCCACCTTCGACGTGATCTGGCTGTCCGGCTGGGCCCCGCACGACAGCCAGCAACAGCCGCTACAGCCGGGATCGGCGAAAGCGAGTTTGGCGGACGCGGTGAAGCGGCCGAAGCGATGAGACGGCGTAGACCCGTCATGCCCGGACTTCCGCCTTCGCCAAGGCTTCGACGGACCAGCACGGAGGACCCGGCGAAGCTTTAGCGTAGCCGGGTGACCCTGGCATCCATCGCTCTTCGCAAAAGGCCTTTCTTTCGAAGGGGATGGATTGCCGGGTCAAGCCCGGCAATCACGGGGGTAAAGAATTACGGAAAATATTTTCGAAATTACAGAAATAGCGCTTGCGACCCTCCCGAATCACTTCTATATCTCGCGCTGTCCCGTCCCACCAAAGGGGCGTTGCGCAACGTCAACAACGCGGGGCGGGATGCGGTGGACGTGGATGTGCCTTTGACGAATGGCGCTGAAGCGGACGGAAAAGACGTGTGGTCCTGGCACCTCGACGCTGGTGTCAAGTTCCTGGGAAGCAGGCTTCTCAGGGGTGACGGTGGCCAAAGAGCCCGAGCACCGGGGAGGGCACGTTATAATCCGTAAACCATTGCGTGGGGAATGCCGGGTGATTCCGGTGTGACCTGACTAACGTGTGTGCGTTCTATTACTACCCATTGCACACGCGGCTATCGGGCGCATCGGCCGCCCGGCATTCCCTGCGCCCTTTGTTTGGAGGGCGGGAATAAAAGAATACCTCGCGCAAAAAAATCATGCGGCGGGATCGTGGAGTCGTGTCCGCAAAAACTCGTCTGCCCGGGCTTGACCCGGCCATCCATCGACCTTCGCAAGGAGCAAGCATTTTCCGAAGAAGATGGATTGCCGGCCAAGCCCGGCAATGACGAAGCGAATCAAATCGTGATGTTCGCGCTCGCCGGCATGACCGCAAGAATCAATCGCGATGAAACACCCGCTTCAACTCCAGCTTCGCCCGCTCCAGCCGCTCCCGCTGTGTCTTCGGCAGCGTCCTGCCGGCGCGGTTGATGTAGAAGGTCAGCATCGAGAGCGCCGAACGATAGGCGCCGGTCTTGCGGCGCGAACTGTGTTCCGCCGAGCGCTTCAGGGACGCGGCGATCCGCTTCGGGTCGCGCAACGTGAAGACGCCCTTTCTCAGATCGAGCGCGTCGCTTTCCCGCGTTACGCGTTGCGACCAGCGTTTTCCGGATGCCTTTCGGACCCTCGGCTTGAGAGTGGCTTTGTGGGCTGCTGTTTTGCGCGGAGGCGCCTGCTTCCGAGGTTTTGCCATCGTCAACTCCATGCCATTGCTAGCGAAACCGTCACCGGCGCAATCGGTTCCCCTGCCGCCGTGCGGAACTCCCGCCGTCCGCGGACGTTGACCAGGGTGGCCTCGGAATGCCGCATGCCCGGGCGCTTTCTCATTGGTTCGACGTGATGGATCTGCAACTGACACAGCGCGGTGCGACGGCTGCCGCGGTGCCGTCGCGGCACGACGATCGCGTCGTCGAAACCAGCATTCCCGCCCGTCTCGACGCGCTCGCCTGGAGCGGCTTTCATACCCGCGTCGTGCTGGCGCTCGGCATCACCTGGATTCTGGACGGCCTCGAAGTGACGCTCGCCGGCGCGCTGTCGGGCGCGCTGAAGCAAAGCCCGGTGCTGCATTTCTCCAATTTCGACGTCGGGTTTTCCAACAGCCTCTATCTCGCGGGCGCCGTGATCGGCGCGCTCGGATTCGGCTGGCTCACGGACCGGATCGGGCGCAAGAAATTGTTCTTCATCACGCTCGCGCTCTATCTCACGGCGACTGCGGCGACTGCGCTGTCGTGGGACATGGCAAGCTACGCGCTGTTCCGCTTTCTCACCGGCGCCGGCATCGGCGGCGAATACACCGCGATCAATTCGACAATCCAGGAACTGGTGCCGGCGCGCTATCGCGGCTGGACCGATCTGGTGATCAACGGCAGTTTCTGGATCGGCGCGGCGCTCGGCGCAACCAGTGCGATCGTACTGCTGGATCCGAACCTGCTTCCGCCCGATCTCGGCTGGCGGCTGGCCTATTTCACCGGCGCCGCTCTCGGCCTGATCGTGTTCGTGATGCGGATGTGGATCCCGGAAAGCCCGCGTTGGCTGATGATCCACGGCCGTCCCGAACAGGCCCATGCGATTGTCGAAGACATCGAACGATCGGTCACAGGCCACGTCCAGGACCCGCGTCAGCACGCCTGGCCGAAAATTAAACTGCGGATGCGCGATCACACGCCGCTGCGCGAGGTGGCGCGAACGCTGTTCGTCATGTACCGCCGGCGTTCGCTGGTCGGCCTGGCGCTGATGATCGCGCAGGCGTTCTTCTACAACGCGATCTTCTTCACCTTCGCGCTGGTGCTGACCGATTTCTATCATATCCCTGCCGACCGGATCGGCTGGTACATCCTGCCGTTCGCGGCCGGCAATTTTCTCGGGCCCTTGTTGCTCGGCCATTTCTTCGACACGCTGGGCCGCCGCGCCATGATCGCACTGACCTATGGCGTATCCGGCGTGCTGCTGGCGTTCTCCGGCTATCTGTTCGCGACCGGCGCCTTGAGCGCACAGACCCAGACCATCGCCTGGATGGTGATCTTCTTTTTTGCATCGCCGGCCGCGAGCGCTGCCTATCTCACCGTCAGCGAAACCTTTCCGCTGGAGGTGCGCGCGCTGGCGATCGCATTGTTCTATGCGATCGGAACCGGAATTGGCGGCGTCGCCGGCCCCGCTCTGCTGGGCGCGCTGATCGACACGGGCTCGCGCGACAGCGTCTTCGCGGGCTATTTGCTGGGATCGGCGCTGATGATCGCGGCGGCCGCAATCGCGTGGCGTTACGCCGTCGCGGCCGAGCGCCGGCCGCTGGAATCGGTGGCGCGCCCGCTGGCTTTTGTGGAGTAGAATGACATGAACCATGATGTGGCCGAGGTGGCATTGCAACAGGACATTCCATCGCCGGACGAGCCATCGTCGAAACCTGCCGCGGGCGAAATCGCGCGGCGGCTGGATCAATACGCGATCCTGCTCGATATCGACGGCACCCTGCTCGATCTGGCGCCGACGCCCCGCGAAGTGTGGGTGCCGCCGGGGCTTTCCGACACCCTCAACCGCTTGCTTGCGAAAACCTCCGGCGCGCTCGCGCTCGTCAGCGGCCGCTCGCTCAACGATATCGACCTGATTTTCGCACCCCAGCAATTTCCGGCGGTCGGCGGCCATGGCGCGGAAATGCGGCTTTCGATCGATAGCGAAGCGGTTGCCACCCATGCTCCGCCGATGGACAAGGAATTGAAACGGCGGCTGGCGGCGATCGCCAAGCTCAGCCCGGGAATTCTGCTGGAAGACAAGGGCTATTCGCTGGCGCTGCATTATCGCCTCGCGCCGCATGCGGAGAAGGCGATCTACGCGGCGGTGTCGCTGATCAGGGCCGATCTGCCGAATGCGCCGATCGAAGTGCTGCCGGGAAAATGCGTCTGCGAGATCAAGCATTCCGGCTTCAACAAGGCCTCCGGCGTCATCGAACTGATGAACCACGAACCGTTCAAGGGCCGCCGCCCGATCTTCATCGGCGACGACGTCACCGACGAGAGCGTGTTCGCCATCATGCCGGATTTCGGCGGCCTGTCGTTTTCCGTCGGCCGTCGCGCGCAAGGCGTCGCCTATCATTTCGCCGAACCGCGCGATGTACGTGAATGGCTGGCGCGCCTTGTCGATGACGAAGCTGCGGCGCGGGCGTGACTGAAGTGGATGACGAAACTCGCGAAAACATCATGTCGCGTCGATATCGGTCACTTACGCTGCCCTTTTCACCACGTTTTGCGCTGTGGAGCGGCCGGGTTCCACCACGGCTCGGCCCGAATTTGGTTTCATTCCGTTGAAACCTTGACCGGGAACCATATTGATGAACGGCAGTTAAACGTCCGGGCGTATCGTCAGGAGTGGGACCTGTGAACCTCGTCGTCGTTTCGAACCGGGTGGCGCGCGGCAAGGCCAATGAACCTATGACGGGCGGGCTCGCGGCCGCTTTGCTACCGGTGGTCGAGAAATCCGGTGCGATTTGGGTGGGTTCCTCCGGACGTGTCCGTGATGTCGTCCAGAAGGAACCTTTCGCCGAAATCGAGGCGCTCGGCGCCGGCGCGCTGGCGATGCTGGATCTGCCGGCCGCCCATTACGGCGGATATTATGAGGGTTTTGCCAATTCGGCGCTGTGGCCGGCGCTGCATTCCCGGACCGACCTGATCAGCGCCTCGCAGGAAGATTATCACAGCTATCGTGAAGTCAACGCCTTCATGGCGCGGGCGCTGCTCCGGTTCCGGAAGCCGGACACTGCATTCTGGATTCAGGATTATCATTTCCTGGCGCTGGCCGCCGAATTGCGCGCGCTTGGCGTCACCCAGCCGGTCGGCTTCTTCCTGCATACGCCGTGGCCGGCGCGCGGCGTCATCGAAGGCGTGCCGCATCATCGCGAACTGATCGAAGCGATGCTGGCCTGCGACCTGATCGGATTCCAGACCCAGGACGATTGCGAGAACTTTCTCGGCTATATTTCGTCGGAGCTCGGCCTCAAGGTTGCAGGTGGCGTCGTCACCTCGCGTTTCGGCAAAACCAGCGTCGCGGTGTTTCCGATCGGCATCGACCCGGAAAAATTCGCGCAGCAGGCCGCCAAGGCGGCGTCCCATCCCGACGTGTCGCGGCTGCGGCGCAGCCTCAACGGCGAGAAGCTCGCGATCGGCGTCGATCGGCTGGACTATTCCAAGGGACTGATCAATCGCATCAATGCGTTCGACCGGATGTGGACGATGCAGCCGTCATTGGCGCGCACGGTATCGCTGCTGCAGATCGCAACCCCGTCACGCGGCGCGATCGAGGCCTACAGCAATCTGCAGGACGAACTGGCGAAACTGATCAGCGATGTCAACGGCCGCCACGGCGAAGTCGACTGGACCCCGATCCGCTATCTCAACAAGGGCTTTGGCCAGACCGTGCTCGCGGGACTCTATCGCACCGCGCAGGTCGGCGTGGTGACGCCGCTGCATGACGGCATGAACCTGGTCGCCAAGGAATATGTCGCCGCCCAAAATCCGGCCGACCCCGGCGTGCTGGTGCTGTCGAAATTCGCCGGTGCCGCAAACGAGCTGGATACCGCGCTGCTGGTCAATCCGCATGACATCGACGGCATGGCGGGGACCGTCGCGACTGCGCTGACGATGCCCTTGACCGAACGGCGCATGCGCTGGGAGGCGATGATGGAGAAGCTGCGCACCGGCACGATCCAGCGCTGGTTCGCCGATTTCGTCGACGCCCTGCAGGAGACCCAGGCCGACAAGCCCGTGGTCGAGCCGCTGCTGGTGGAACCGCCGACGCTGTGGCCGCTGCGCTCGGTCAATTCCGGCGCGCGGATTCATTAATAGCAATACGACGTACCATCGAGGATCGCGCAGCGCGTCTTGTTCGGCGCGTTCGGATCGTCCAGCGGCACCGAGCCCTTGCCCTCACCGACGAATACGCCCGCTCCCACATGCACCGAGGATTTGTTGCCGATGATGACGCTCGGATGCGGCGTCAGGCTGGATCGCGTGCCGTCGGGCCAGATGATGGCATTGCCCGACAGCACGCCGCGGCGGCCGTCATCGCAGGTGACGTCGGCGCCGACATGGCTGCAGGTCTGCGCCAGCGCCGGCGTGGCGGCGCCCGATAGCGCGGACAGCAGAATTGAGAATGCCAAAGCCCGATCGATCGTCATGCCGCCCCTCACTCAGCTGAATTGCCGCGATCCTGAATCGTCGCCTGCGACCGGTCTCCGGTTCAATCCACCGATCGAGCGCGGCGTCGTCGGCCGGCAAATGAAATTATCAAGTCTATTCAGCCGGTTATGGAAATATCCGGCATTCCGGGCAGGCTCCCTTGCAAAAATCCTCCCAGCGCTTCAAGAGAGGTGCATCCGGAGAGATGGCCGAGTGGCTTAAGGCGCACGCTTGGAAAGCGTGTGTGCGGGAAACTGTACCGTGGGTTCGAATCCCACTCTCTCCGCCACTACACTGTTCTCCTCTGTATCCGATTGTTCGAATCGACAGCAAAAACAACGAGTAGCGCGACGAAGGCTGTTGCGGCTAGTTCCGCGATGTTACCCCTAGTCACCACGCAAACCGTAGCTTTTGACCGTGGGTTCGGAGGACGGATTTCGCGAGGGAGAACACATGCCCGGCAAGCTCAAACCGCTCGACGTCGAACGTGAAACTCGGTCAGGCAAATATCCGGACGGCGACGGCCTCTACCTCATCGTCGCAAGCCCCACATCAAAGAACTGGAGCTACCGGTACTGGAAAGATGGCAAGCAGCGCTGGCTCGGTCTAGGCTCGCTCAAGGACGTGTCGCTAAAGGATGCGCGCCTAGCTCGCGATGCCGCGCGTCTCCGAGTTAAGGGCGATCGCAGCACGCTTGGCGTCGATATCGTGCAGGAGAAGCGAGCGGCGCGCGAGGAAGCGAAGGCCGTACAGATCAAGCTCAGTCTGCCTGTCTTCGAAGAATGCGCCGAAATCTACATACGCGAGCACTGGTCGACCTGGAGCAAGAAGCATCGCAATCAATGGCCGTCGTCGCTCAAACGGTACGCTTATCCGACAATCGGAAAACTCACGATCCCGGAGATCAAGCCCAGCCACGTCTACGAATTGTTGCGGCCGATCTGGGTTGAGAAGCGAGAGACGGCTAATCGTGTCCGCGGACGGATTGAAACCATCATCGCGAAGAATGTCGATGTTGACGACACCGATTTTCGAAATCCAGCCGAGCTCACCAAACAGCTGCGCGAGAAGCTTCCAAGGCGGCCCAAACGTGTTGTGCGGCATCATCCTGCACTGCCCTATGCCGAGGCACCGCAATTCGTGACTGATCTCGCAGCGGCAGTCGGAACAGCCGCAATGATGCTGCGCTTTCTCATCCTCACGGCGTGCCGTACGAACGAAGTGGTAGAGGCCCGCCGGTCCGAGATCGATCGGCCGTCCTCCGCTTGGAAGATCCCTGGCGAACGCATGAAGATGAACCAGGACCACGTCGTGCCCTTGTCGGATCTTGCTCTTGCCATCCTGGACGAGATGCACGATGGCGCCGAGGGCGAATTGATCTTCCCGAATCCGGAGGGCGGAATATTTTCGGAGAATGCAATGCTTGCCGTGCTGGACCGCATGGGCTGCGGCCACGTTACGGTGCACGGCTTTCGCTCGACGTTCGCAACCTGGGCTGAAGAATGCACGGACTATCCTGATGGAGTGCGCGAGGCAGCGCTAGCGCACAAATACAAATCGGAGACCACGGCAGCCTACCAGCGCGGGCAAAAGCTCGAGAAGCGACGCGCCCTCATGAAAGATTGGTCGCAATTCCTCGCAGGATCAAGCGTCATCCGTTTGGGCAAAGTGGGCTAATCCTTCTTGGACAACTCAGCCTTCGTTCAGGATCGAAGGCCGATTTGCGCAGACCCTTCATTCGGTTCTAACCATCGTCTTCGGCGGTTTCGGGTTCGGGACTATTGGGAATTAGTAGATCCGCCTACGTAGGCAGGCAAAGAAATCCAGCCTGCGGGCCGCAACGGGCGCGATTTCCTACGACGGGGCATCCGAAATATGCGCACTGTCCGCTGAGTACTTTGCGGCAAAAATTTAGTCTGGCATGCTCAGAAACATCCGGGGACGACAGGATGCTCATATGTCTCGCGCCGTGCCTTTCGCGTTTGAAGCCCCGCTCGTAGCATCGCCGAATCAGGCGATGAGGGCAATCCAGGTCTCACGCAAAAAGCTGTACGAACTAATCAACACAGGCGAGTTGAAAAGTTATACCGAAGGCAAATCGCGACGCATCACAGTCAAGTCGATAAACGATTATATTGAGCGCCGACTAGCAGCAGAAGCGCTTAGGCGCGGCCGCGCCGCAGCCCAGGGAGATGATCAATCAAGTCCGTAAACGCGCGGTTTTCCTTACGCGCCGGTCTGGCACATGGCACTTTGTACGCCGCGTTCCTTTGGAGTTCGCGCAGTTCGATCGGCGCGGAATTATCAAACATTCGACCAAAGTACGCATCGCGCAGGACCGCACGGGGCGACGCGCCGCGCGCGTTGCCGACAAGCTGAATGAAGAGCTTGAGGTTTACTGGAAGACCTTGGCAGGTGGGCGTTCGAAGGCTGATCTGAGCCGCTATGACGATGCCCGGCGACGCGCGCGCAGCCTTGGATTGACTACATCGGAAACCCACAGCTGCTGAAGCAACCTCCTGAGGATCGTCTCGACCGCCTGGAAACACTCGTCGCAAGTGGAGCCGCCAACGACCCCCGATCGTGTCCCCGGGCGTGGTGTAGCTGGCGGCGGGTCACCGCGTTCGCCGGCCAGGGCCGGGCCGATCAGCCGGCGATAGCCGGAAGGCTGACGGTGGGATCATCGCTCAACGGCGCGATAGTTTCCAGCGTCATGTAGCGGGCCCGCTGGACGGCCCATTCGTCGTTCTGCTCGAGCAGGATCGCTCCGATGAGACGGACGATGGCGTCTTCGTTGGGGAAAATGCCAACCACCTCGGTGCGCCGCTTGATCTCGCCATTGAGGCGCTCGATCGACACGCGCGAATTGCTCGACAATGAAGGCATCGACGACACTCTGCGCCGCTCCTTCCTTGTTTATCTCGTCAGCGCCTCGAGACCCATCCATGAAATCCTGACCGCCCGGCGCAGGGATATGACGGCGGATTTCGAGCGAGGCTTCGAGGGCATGACCGAGGAGCCCGTCACGCTCGAACAGCTGAACGCCGCCCGCGAAACCTTCATTACGCAAGTCGTGGGCACGATGCCGGACGCGCACCGGAAGTTTCTGATTTCCTTCGTACGCGGTAACCCGAATTGGGCATCGATCGGTTTGCCGAAGCAGCCAGTCTCCCCGCCGTGAAATTTAGAGAGCTCAATCTCGCTAAGTTCGCGCCGGAAAAGCGCGCAGCCGAGGTTGCGGCTCTTGAGAAAGTGCTCGCCGATTAGCCGACGGCATTCAGAGTTGCCTTTTCGGCACCCCTTTACAGATATGACGTACTCAGATTGTCCGGCAGGTCGCCAAACTTTCTAATTATCTTGGCATCACCCGAAATTGCCCGTGGACGAATTGCCCGTAATCCTCTCGAAAGTCAGGCCCGAGCGGCGGAAATCTATCTTGCCCTCGAAAAGGGGGTTCCGAAACGCGGTGCGATCGAACTGGGATAAGCCGCCGCTCGTGAAATTCTTGCTTTGGCGCCCATTTGAGTTCGACTTACTATTCCTTGCCTGGCTGATCCAGTTACGCAATACCGCGTGGATTTACGCCTTGAAATTGTCCGCCGCACCGGACGACCAGCGTTCTGCACTTGAGCTTCGGTTACATGCGGTCGTCTTGAGCAAACTCGAAGATGCGTTGAGGCAATCATGGCCTTGGTCGAAAATCTTCGGCCTCAGCGCCCCGGGAGCACTCGCGGCATGGGGTTCCGCTGTTGGCGCCACCTTACCCTTGGGAATTGTCTTGTCGGCTTTTTCGTTACCCTTAGCCATTGGCACCGAAATCCTTGTTCCTGTAGTGCTCCGTGTGCTGTTCGAGACTTCGCGAAAAGTCGTCTCAACAAGCTAATTGAATTGTTTGAATTGCCTACCAGAGATTCCATCGGATAATCATTTCACCGCTGGCACCACGCTTGGGCACGTCCGGCTTCACCGGTCGGGCTCTACTCGCTTTGCTCACCGAGCCCCGCAGATCCCGAAGCCGGGATGCCGGGTCTCGGCCTTCGGTGACGATCCCTCGCGCAAGACATAATGTACCCCTCGCCGGGGGCAGTCGGTCCCGCGTGCCGCCTACGGCGTCGCTATGCTCACGCTCCAGCGGCTGCCCTTTTAACCGGTCTCCGGGTTGCAGTCGGTTAAGCGCCTAAAGCTCTTACGAGGCTCCAGCCGCGATTGTCGCTAATCTCAAA
>CAVPFQ010000027.1:0-131317 GCA_963703845.1 uncultured Alphaproteobacteria bacterium | reverse complement strand
GGCATACCCCCGCTGGCCGGTTTCTGGTCGAAAGACGCCATCCTTTCCTCGGCCTGGGGCACCAACAAGATCCTGTGGGCGATCGCTCTCCTCACCGCCGGCCTGACCGTGTACTACATGAGCCGCCCAGTTCGCTCTGGTGTTCATGGCTGAGGCCCGCTGGCAAGGAGGCTCGCCCGAGCCCGGCAGGGTTGTTTGGGACGAGGGCGGCGCGACCCGACGCCGCCACCGAGGGCCTGACTAGGGGACGAAGTTGTAGCCGGGCACGAGGGCAGGGGCCGGCTTGCCCTGCAACGGCGCACGCCGAGCCCCGCCCGCGTGGTCGCCTCCTGGCTCATGTCCGCCCCGCTGGTCATCCTGGCCGTCGGCCCCATCCTCGGCGGGGGTATCAACTTCCCGGCCTGGGACCTGGATTTTCCTGTCCAAGTTCCTGAGCCCTCTGTTCCCCCTGCGAGTTTCTATTACCGTCAGTACGGGCACCAAATGGGTGCTGTCGTTGATCACTACGGCGGTGGCGCTGACCGGGCTGGGGTTGGGCCTCAACACATGGAGGCGGCCTACCATCCCCAACTGGAGCCGAACTTCCTGCGCTGCGCCTGGTACTTCGACGACCTGGGTGGCAGCGGGTTTCGGCGCCCTACGGGTGGCCGCCACCGGGCTGGCGTTCGTGATGGACCGCAAGGTCGTCGACGGCGTGGTGAACGGCACCGCTCGCTTTCTTGGCCTCTCCGGCCAGCCCAGGTGCAGAACGGCTACCTCCGCAGCACGCTCTTCGGCATCGGCGTCGGGGTCGTCATCCTGCTGGCCTATCTCAGCTTCAGGACCGGGGCCTGAGAAATGGCCTTCCCTATCCTGGACGTGATCATCCTGCTCCCCCTCGGGGTGGCGCTGATCGTAGCCCTACTGCCCGAGAGCGCGGTCGGCAACGTCGGTCGCGCCCTCGCCTTGAGTACCGCGGCGGTGGAGCTGGCCCTCGCCCTGTGGACCGTAGTCGCGTTCAAAACCGGCAATGCGCACGCCGGCTTCCAGTTCACCAGCAAGGAAGCGTGGATCGGGCCGCTGAGTTTCTCCTGGCACGTCGGCGTCGACGGTATATCGCTGTTCCTCATGACCATGACGGCGCTCCTATTCCCGATCGCCATGGCCAGCCCCCGGGTGGAACATTCCCAGCGCGCCTACCTCGGTTGGATGCTGCTGCTCGAGTCGGCGTGCATGGCGACCTTCCTGTCCCTGGACGCCTTCTTGTTCTTCATCGCTTTCGAGGCGACCCTCGTGCCCGGGTATTTCTTGATCATCACGGGAGCGGTCCGCGCCGGGCTACGCCGCCACCAAGTTTTTCCTGTACACGTTCGTGGGCTCGGCGTTCCTGTTCGTGGGCATCCTCGCCGCTTACTTCCTTTCTGCGGGGCACGAGCCGGCAGGCACCAGCGTGGTCGTTCGACATAGTTTCCCTGGCCCGCGCCACCGCTCACCTTCCCGTGGCCGACCAGGAGCTGCACCTGGCGTGTCGGGTGGCCTTTGCGGTGAAGATGCCGCTGGTCCCGTTCCACACCTGGATGCCGGACGCTTACACCGAGGCACCCACGGGAGTGTCCATGGTGCTGGCCGGCATCCTGTTCAAGCTGGGGGCCTACGGCATCCTGCGCTGGGGGATCTTCCTGTTCCCGACGGGCGCCGTGAAACTGGCCCCCGTGGCCTTGACCCTGGCCGCCATAGGCATCATTGGGGCTCGGTCGTCGCTGCCTGCAAAAGGACTTGAAGCGCCTGGTGGCCTACGGCACGGTGGCCGGCGTCGGGTTCATAGTCATCGGCCTTTTCGGGTTCACCACCCAGGGCATCACCGCGGTATCGTGGAAATGGTCAATCACGGCCTGTCGACAGGCGGTTTGTTCTTGCTGGTGGGCATGGTGTGGGAACGCCGGCGAATGTACCGTTTTTCCGAGCTGGGCGGGCTCCAGAGCGTCGCCCCTATCCTTGGCTGGGTGTTCATGGCCGTGATCATGAGCGACTCGGCTACCGGGCCTCAACGGTTTTATCGGCGAGTCTCTGGTGCTCCTGGGGACTTCATCACCACCGTTGGTGGGCCGTGGTGGCCACCACCGGCGTCGTGCCGGGGCGGTTTACCTGCTCTGGGCGTACCAGCAGGGTTTTCCACGGCCCCGCTCAGGCCATAAACTCGGGGGTGGGACATGAGCTGGCCGGAGCGCCTGGCGGTGGCGCCCCTGCTGGCCGGCATTATCTTCATCGGTGTGTACCCCCAACCGTTGCTCACACGCATCCAGCCAGCAGTCGACCACCTTGTCGCACATATGGAGTACGCCGACCCGAGCCTCCGGCTCCCCTCCACCGAAGTGGGGCACGGCACTTTGCGGTCCCGGCCGACCAGGTGGTCGATTTGCCTGCAAGCGGAGCCGAGTCCTCGTTGATGGCGGCAGCATAGGAGGAGGTAACCCGTGAACGGGGCTGCTCACTAATTGGCCTCCGCACCGTATTGCCGGGCGTAGGCCAAAGAAGCGGCAGCCCCGTTCACGGGTTACCTCCAGGTACTGCTGACGCCGTCGACGAAGACTTGGCTCCGCTTGCGGGCAAATCGACCACCTGGTTGGGCGGGACGGCGAAGGTGCCGTGCCCCACTCCGGTAGAGGGGAGCCGGGAGGCTCGGGTCGGCGTACTCCATATGTGCCGACAAGGTGGTCGACTGCGGGCTGGATGCGTGTGAGCAACGGTTGGGGGTACACACCGATGAAGATGATCCCGGCCAGCAGTGGCGCCACCGCCAGGCGCTCCGGCCAGCTCATGTCCCGCACCCCCTCGTTTATGGCCTGAGCAGGGCCGTGGAAGACCCTCTGGTACGCCCACAGCAGGTAAACCGCTCCGAGCACGACACCGGTGGTGGCCACCACGGCCCACCAACGGTGGGTGATAACCGATCCCAGGATCACGAGAAGCTCGCCGATGAAAACCGTTGAGCCCCGGTAACCCGATATCGCTCATGATCACGGCCATGAACACCCACCCGAGGACGGGCAACGCTCTGGAGCCCGCCCAGCTCGGAGAACCTGTACGTTCGCCGGCGCTCCCACACCATGCCCACCAGCAAAAACAAAGCGCCTGTCGACAAGCCGTGGTTGACCATTTCCACGATACCGCCGGTGATCCCCTGGGTGGTGAACCCGAAAAGGCCGATGACTATGAACCCGACGCCGGCCACCGTGCCGTAGGCCACCAGGCGCTTCAAGTCCTTTTGCACGGCGGCGACGCACCTGAGCCCCAGATGATGCCTATGGCGGCCAGGGTCAAGGCCACGGGGGCCAGTTTCACGGCGCCCGTCGGGAACAGGAAGATCCCCCAGCGCAGGATGCCGTAGGCCCCCAGCTTGAACAGGATGCCGGCCAGCACCATGGACACTCCCGTGGGTGCCTCGGTGTAAGCGTCCGGCATCCAGGCGTGGAACGGGACCAGCGGCATCTTCACCGCAAAGGCCACCCCGAACGTGGCCAAGTAGCTCCTGGTCGGCCACGGGAAGGTGAGCGGTGGCGCGGGCCAGGGAAACTATGTCGAACGACGCCGGTCGGTGCCTGCCGGCTCGTGCCCCGCAGAAAGGAAGTAAGCGGCGAGGATGCCCACGAACAGGAACGCCGAGCCCGCGAACGTGTACAGGAAAAACTTGGTGGCGGCGTAGCCCCGGCGCGGACCGCTCCCGTTGATGATCAAGAAATACCCGGGCACGAGGGTCACCTCGAAAGCGATGAAGAACAAGAAGGCGTCCAGGGACAGGAAGGTCGCCATGCACGCCGACTCGAGCAGCAGCATCCAACCGAGGTAGGCGCGTGCTGGAAATGTTCCACCCGGGGGCTGGCCATGGCGATCGGGAATAGGAGCGCCGTCATGGTCATGAGGAACAGCGATATACCGTCGACGCCGACGTACCAGGAGATACCCAGCGGCCCGATCCACGCTTCCTTGCTGGTGAACTGGAAGCCGGCGTGCGCATTGCCGGTTTTGAACGCGACTACGGTCCACAGGGCCAGGGCCAGCTCCGCCGCCGCGGTACTGAAGGCGAGGGCGCGACCGACGTTGCCGACCGCGCTCTCGGGCAGTAGGGCTACGATCAGCGCCACCCCGAGGGAAGCAGGTCGATCACGTCCAGGATAGGGAAGGCCATTTCTCAGGCCCCGGTCCTGAAGCTGAGATAGGCCAGCAGGATGACGACCCCGACGCCGATGCCGAGAGCGTAGCTGCGGAGGTAGCCGTTCTGCACCTTGCGCACCGCCTGGCCGGAGAGGCCAAGAAAGCGGGGTGCCGTTCACCACGCCGTCGACGACCTTGCGGTCCATCACGAACGCCAGCCCGGTGGCGGCCACCCGTAGGCCCGAAACCATCGCTGCCACCAGGTCGTCGAAGTACCAGGCGCGGCGCAGGAAGTTCGGCTCCAGTTGGGGATGGTAGGCCGTCCTCCATGTGTTGAGGCCCAACCCCAGCCCGGTCAGCGCCACCGCCGTAGTGATCAACGACAGCACCCATTTGGTGCCCGTACTGACGGTGACGAAACTCGCAGCGGGGAACAGAGGGCTCAGGAACTTGGACAGGAAGTCCAGGTGCCAGGCCGGGAAGTTGATACCCCCGCCGAGGATGGCGCCGACGGCCAGGATGACCAGCGGGGCGGACATGAGCCAGGAGGCGTCGCGGGCGGGGCTCGGCGTGCACCGGTGCGGGCAAGCCCGGCCCCGTGCCCTCGTGCCCGGCTACAACTTCGTCCCCCGTCCGGGCCCTCGGTGGCGGCGTGGGTCGCGCCGCCCTCGGTGCCCGGACGACCCTGCCGGGCTCGGGCGAGCCTCCTGCCAGCGGGCCTGGCCCATGAACACCAGAGCGAACTGGCGGCTCATGTAGTACGCGGTCAGGCCGGCGGTGAGGAGAGCGATCGCCCACAGGATTTTGTTCATGCCCCAGGCCGAGGAAAGGATGGCGTCTTTCGACCAGAAACCGGCCAGCGGGGGTATGCCCGAGATGGCCAGCCAGCCCACCCCGAAGGTCCAGAAGGTGAGGGGCAGGTACTTGCGCAGGCCCCCCATTTCCTTCATGTCCTGGCGGTTGGCCAGGGCGTGTATCACGGCGCCGGCGCCGAGGAACAGCAGAGCCTTGAAAAAGGCGTGGGTCAGCATGTGGAACAGGCCGTCGACGTAATCTCCGGCCCCGATGGCCAGGAACATATAGCCCAGCTGGGAGATTGTCGAGTAGGCGAGCGCCTTTTTGATGTCGTCCTGGGCGCAGGCGATAGTGGCCGCCAGGAAGGCGGTCGCCGCTCCCGTACAGGCGATGACCCATGACGTGGCGTGCGCGTAGTGCAGCATGGGGGCAACCCGGGCCATCAGGTAGACGCCGGCGGTGACCATGGTGGCGGCATGGATGAGGGCCGAGATGGGCGTGGGGCCTCCATGGCGTCGGGCAACCAGATGTACAGCGGGATCTGAGCCGATTTACCTACCGCGCCCAGGAACAGGAGCAGGGTGATGGCCGTCGCCGTGGTCCCGGCAATGCTCCCGGCGGCGCCGGCCAGCAGCCCGGTGGCATGGCCGTGCACCAGCGTGCCCAGCACGGCGGAGTAGTTGACCGAGCCGAAGTGGGCGAACATCACGAAGATGGCGAGGAGGAAACCGGTGTCGCCGACGCGGTTGGTGACGAAGGCCTTCTTGGCCGCAACGGCGGCCACCTCCCGCTGGAACCAGAACCCGACCAGGCCGTAGGAGCAGAACCCCACTCCTTCCCAGCCCAGGAACGAGAAGAGGAAATTGTCCCCCAGGACGAGCACCACCATGGAAAACAGGAACAGGTTGAGGTACACGAAGAACCGGTCGAAGCCGGGATCTGCGTGCATGTAGCCGATCGAGTACAGATGGATCACGGTGGAGATCCCGGTGACGAACAGCGCCATAGTCATCGACAGAGGGTCCACCAGGAAGCCGACATTGGCGTGCAAGCCGGCCACCGGGAACCACGAGAACAGGGTCAGGTCGGAAACCCGGCCGGCCGCCGGCCGGCCCAGCATCGTCACCCAGACAATGACCGTGGCTACGAACGACCCGCCGGCGGCGATGGTGCCGACCCAGCCGGCGACGGGCTCTCCCAGGCGACGGCCTACGACGAGGTTGACGATGAAGCCGAGCAGGGGCAGGGCGACGATGGCGTAGGCAGCATGGACCATCTCCGTCACCCCTTCAGCGCGCTCGATGTCATCGGCGGTGGCACCGGCACGCCGGCGGTAAATGGCCACGATGATGCCGAGGCCGACGACGACCTCGGCCGCGGCCACCACGAGCACGAAAAAAACGGCATCCTGACCGCCGACGTCGTTGAGCATCCGCGAAAAGGTCACGAACGTCAGGTTCACGGCATTGAGCATCAACTCGATGCACATGTACATGACCAGGATGTTCCTTCGTACCAATAACCCGGTGGCGCCGATGCCGAACAGGCAGGCGGCCAGGACCAGGTACCACGGCCCGGGGACGCTCATGGTGCGGTTCCCCTTGGCCGCGCTGGTTCGGCGACCGGCCGCTCGGCCGCCGCCGCGGTCGCGGTTGCGGATGTAGATGCGCCCGCAGATGCAGATGCAGATGCAGATGAAGATGCAGGGCTGGGTGCGGAAGGCGCTCCAACGACGGGGCCGTCCGGCGGCCTCACCGGCTGGCGGGTGGCGGCGACGGACTTTTTGGCGCGAGCCGGGCTGGCCACCCCGTCTCACCAGGACGACCGCAGCCACGACGGCGATAACGAGAAGGGCGGATGTCATTTCGAAAGGCAACAAGTAGGCCGTGAAGATGGTCTGCCCCAGCTTCTGCACGTCCTGGCCCGGCCCGCTCAGCCTCTCGGTATCGGCTTGGGCGCCCGCCGCCCAGTAGTGCACCCGGGAGAGCACCAGCAGTTCGAATACGGCGACGACGCTTACGAGGATGGCGACGGGGTCAGCGCCGGCGGCTTTCCTGCACCCGAGGTTCTTTTCGGTCCACTCCGAGGAGCATGATCACGAACAGGAACAGCACGACGATGGCGCCGCCATAGACGATTATCTGGACGGCGGCCAGGAAATTGGCGCCCTGGTCGATGAAGAGCAGGGCGATCCCGAAGATGGTGACCACCAGTGAAAGGGCGCAGTGGACGGGGTTGCGCAGGAGCACGACCCCGAAAGCTCCCGCCAGGACCATGAAAGTGCCGACGCCGTAGACGGCCCACGCCGAACCGGAAGCCAGTGCGGTGGTCGCCAGCAGGCTCACCCTTGTCCTCCTCGAGCGACCCCGCCGGGCCGCTTCACCGGCCGGACGGTGGAGAGGCCGACGCCCTTCAGTTCTGACTTCCCGACTTCCCGGATGCAAATGTCGAAATCGGCGGCGACGTCGGCGGCCTCGGGGTCGGACTGGCCCGCCTGGGCCGGCCGGACGCCATAACCGAGCTCACCGGACCATAGAGGCACACCCTCCAGGTCGGCCCGGCCTGACGGCGACGTCGCCCGCACCCAGGCCGATGTATTGCGGTCGTCCCCTGGTTTCCAGTCTTCCCATGGCAGTTCCCTGGGCCTGCCGGAGTCGTCGACCACCAGTTCGGCCTTGGTGTATATGGCATCCTCCCGGTTGGTGAAGGAGAATTCGAACAACTTGGACTCGGTTATGGCCTCGGTCGGGCACGCTTCCACGCACAGGTCGCAGTGGATGCACCGCAGGAAATTGATCTCGTACACGAAGCCATAGCGCTCGCCAGGTGAGACAGGCGCATCGGGCGGGTTATCCGCTCCCCGCACGAAGATGCACCGGGCCGGGCAGACACCGGCGCACAGTTCGCAGCCGATGCACTTCTCCATGCCGTCTTCGTAGCGGTTGAGGACGTGGCGGCCATGGGCCCGTTCGGGCTTGGGGCGCTTCTCCTCGGGGTACTGCACCGTCACCTTGGGCTTGAGCGGCTGTTTGCCGGTGACGAAGAAGCCCTTGAAAAACGAGACGAACCTGCTGTCGTCCAGGAAGCTCATGGCGCGTCCAGTTCTGAAGCCGTCCAGGACTGTTGCTGCTGGCCCACTTCGATGGCCCTGGTCAACAGGATGAAGGCGAGGAGGCTGCCCGACAGGGCGCCCAGGCCCCAGCGCCAGCCGACGCGCGCCCCGATAACGATTAGCAACAGGGACAGCGACGCCGGGATGAGCTGTTTCCATCCCAGGTCCATGAGCTGGTCGTAGCGCAGACGGGGTAGCGTGGCCCGGATCCAGATGTAGACATAAAGCAGGACCAGTACTTTGATCGTGAACCATAAAGGCCCGACCGAATGGCCGGCGATGCGAGGCCCGTCGGGGCCGCCCAGGAAAAGGGTGGCGAAGATGGCCGAGTTGGTCACCACCGCGATGTACTCGCCCATATAGAAAAGCATGAACCCAACCCCGGAGTACTCCATGTTGAACCCGCCCGCCAGTTCCTCCTCCGCTTCGACCAGGTCGAAGGGAGGCCGTGTCATCTCGGCGGTAATGGCGACGAAAAAGATGGCGGCGGGCGCGCCATAGGCGCGCAGGATGTTCCAGTGGTAGAGGAAGCCGCCGTGCTGGGCGGCGACGATGTCGCTGGTGTGCAGCGAGCCGGTGAGCACCACGATGGTGGCCACGGTGAGCCCGAGGGCGGCTTCGTATGAGATCATTTGGGCGCTGGCCCGCACCGCGCCGATCAGCGGGTACTTGGAGCCCGACGCCCAGCCCGCCAGCATCACCCCGTAGACACTGATGCTCGACGCCATGAGCATGACCAGGATGCCCCAGGGCGGGTCGGCCAACTGCAGGCGCGTGGTGTAGCCGTCGATGGTTATCGTCCCCCCGATGGGCACGATGGAGAAGGCGACGAACGCCGGCACCAGGGCTATCACCGGCGCCGCCAGGTAAATGAGCTTGTCCGCACCCGAGGGCACGAGCCCTTCCTTGAAGGCCAGCTTGGTGCCGTCGGCCAGGGCCTGCAGCCACCCCTTGCGGCTCGGTTCGGCCCCCAGCGGTTCCCGAGGCGGGCGATGGCCTTGCGTTCGTACATGATCATGAAGATGACTGAGATCATCACCAGCACGAACACGGCCACCAGCTTCACCAGCACGATCAGCCAGACGACGAGGTCTATGCCCTTGTTGAAGACCGGGCCGCCGGTCGACACTGCCGCCGCGTCGATTGGGCCCCTCACGTGCTCGACGGTCAGCTCGGTGTACGGGGCCGAGGCGTCGATCAGCGTGCCGGAGTCGCCCGCTGGCAGGTTGAACGGCAGCACCGCCGTCCCCGGGAGCACGGCGGCGTCGGCTACGGCCACCACCACGATGGTGCCCCTACCGGTGCTGACCCGTACCTTCTTGTCCGGACCGGCCCCGAGGCGGTCCAGGTCGGCGGGGTTGACCGCCAACGCCAGCGGGGGGTGCAGTGCGGCCAACGATGGTGATCTCTGCACCAGCACACCACCGTCCCACATGGGCCGGCTGGCTACCAGTCGGACCGAAAGCGTAACCCCGCCCCCTGGTACCGCCGTGCCGCCGGCGCCCGTCCCCGCCGCGGGGCAGGCAAGACAGATGGACCGGTGCTCGCAGCTGCCGGTGGGCGTGGCCGCAGCCGTGGCGGCACCGGCACGCGGTCTCGGCGACTGGAGCTCTTCGGGACCGGCGCCGGGGGCGTTCGCCCGCCCCACGCCGTTGCCGGCAACCGAGAGCGGCACGGGAGGTGCCGGATGGATTTCGGCTGACGCGATCCCGGGGTCGGCCATGGGGTCCAGCGGAGGCGGCACCTCGGCCCGCTCGCGGCTCCCGGCCCCCGCTTCGAGGGGCACGACAACCCCGTTGCGGCCCTGGCGCGACGTGAGCAGGGCCGCCGTAACGCCGGCATGGAGGGGCGACACCTCCTCGATCTCGGCCCACAGTTCTTCCAGGGAGCTCACCCCGAGGCCCGGCCCGAGGCGGGACGCCAGTTCCAAAGCGATCATCCAGTCGGGCCTCGCCGTCCCCGGGCCGGTGACCTTCTGGCCCAGCCAGGTGACGCGACCCTCGATGTTGGTGAAGCTGCCCCGCGCTCGGTGTAAATGGCGGCCGGGAGTACGACGTCGGCGTAGGGGACGCTTTCATTGGCGAAGGCATCGATGGCCACCACGAACCGGGCAGTCTGCAGAGCCAGTGCGGCGGAGGCCTTTGTCGGGGCAATCAGCCAGCGGGTCGGCACCGACCAGGAAGATTACGTCCATCTGGCCGGCCGCCGCCTGGGTCAGCATGCCGATGGTGTCGAGGCCCGCTTCAGCGGGGAGGTTTGTCCCCCAGTGCCGCTCGTACCAATTTCGGCCCTCGGCCAGGCCTATGCGGCCCGGGAGCAGGCCCGGCGCCAAGCCGAGGTCGATAGCCCCATGGACATTGGCCCGGCGCAAAGCCGGGAGGAAGGACACACCCGGCAGCTCGGCCAACAACGACGCCGCCTCGGCGGCGCCCCCGGACGCCTCCGCCAGCGATGGCCGCCCGATGACGACGGCGACCCTGGGGACAGCCGGCCCCGTTCCCGCCGCCGCAGGGGCAACCGCGGCAGCGATGGCAGCCCGTGCCCGTTCCACCTCTCCGGCGTCTACGCCTGCCACTGCGTCCGTCACGGGCGTTCCCGAGCACAGGGCGCGTACCAGTGCCGCGAGCTCACCCGGCCGGTAACGCAGGCTCTGCCCCGCTCTTGAAGACAGGCCGGTTGGGGCGGAGCTTATCTCGATGATCGGTATGCCCTTTTCCACCGCCGCGTGACGCAAGCGCAAGTAAAGGACGGGAAGTTCTTCTTTGAGGTCGGGCGCCACGGTGACGATGAGCGGGGAGTCGCAGACCTGGTCGATGGTGGCCCGGGGCAGGCTGGCGACCAGATCGGCGGGCAGGCCGTCGCCCAACTGGGCGTCCACGTTGTCGGTGTGCAGCACCGTCCGGGCCAACTTGGACCAGGCGTAGGCATCTTCGTTGGGCAGACGGGCGCCCCCGATGACGCCGATGCGGTCTGCCGGGACGCCGCTCACGTGTTCCACGATCTCGTTGAGCGCCGCCGCCCAACTGACCTCCACCAGTTCGGGGCCGCTCCCGTTGGCCTCTCCGACGGCGCCGGCGGCCAGGCGCACCTGGGGGTGAGTAAGGCGTTCGTTGCTGTTGAGAGCCTCGAACCCGAAGCGGCCCTTGTCGCATAACCAGCCCCAGTTGACCGGGTCGCTGTCGACCCCGATAAAGCGGACCATCTGGTCCGAGCTCGACTGGGCCGCCACCCGGCAACCGACGGCGCACAACGTGCAGGTCGTCTCCACCTGTTCCAGGTCCCAGGGGCGGGCCCTGAAGCGGTACGGCTTTGCCAGCAAGGCGCCAACCGGGCAAATCTGGACGACATTGCCGCTGAAATTGGAAACAAAATCCTGGCCCGGGTAGATAGCCACCTCGACAGAGTCGCTGCGGGAGGCAAAATCGATGCCGGCGTCCCCCGCCACCTCCTCGGCGAAGCGGGTGCAGCGGGCGCACTGGATACAACGCTCCCGGTCGATCAGTACCAGCGAAGAAAGAGGCACAGGCTTGTCCCAGTGGCGTTTTTCCTCGACGAAGCGCGTCTCACCCGGACCGTAGGCGAGCGTCTGGTCCTGCAGCGGGCACTCGCCTCCCTTGTCGCACACCGGACAGTCGAGGGGATGGTTGATGAGGAGGAACTCGAGCACCCCGTTCTGTGCCTTTTTGACCCCGGCGCTGTCGGTCACCACCTCCATCCCTTCGGCGACGGCGATGAAGCAGGCGGGCGAAAGGCTGAAGCCCCTCGGTCCTTTGACGTCGACCAGGCACATCCGGCACATGCCGACGGGCTTCATGCGCGGGTGGTAGCAAAAACGCGGATGTAAGCCCCCGCCCGTTCGGCCGCCGCGATCAGCATCTCGCCCTTACGGGCGCTTCACCGGGCGCCCGTCCAGGATGATCGAGACACCTTCGGCCTCCGTGGCCGTCACCACAGGCGTACCGGTGGCCCCGGCCTCGCCGGCCGGCGCGCCCGGCTTGTTCGGGAGGGCGGGGTCAGGCATACGCGGGGCTCTTTTCGCAACCGGTCCGGCGGGAAGGGGCAGTGGCCCAGCCGGATGTGGTCCATGAACTCGTCGCCGAACATCCGGATCCCGGAGGCTACCGAGCTCGGTATCGAAGGCCCGAGCACGCATATGGTCGTCTGGGCCGGCGGCCAGCTCACCCCGGGGACGATATTGTCGCACACGTCCATCAACAGGCCGAGGTCGGCCTCCCGGCCATGGCCGTCCTCGATGCGGCGCATGATCTTTTCGATCCAGCCCGAGCCCTCGCGAGCAGGGAGTGCACTGACCGCAGGACTCGCGATGGAAAAGCGTGTGATCCGCCACACCGCCCGGACTATGCATGTGGTTTCGTCCATCACCGTGATGGCGCCCGAGCCCGCCATCGAGCCCGCCTCGGCGATCTTTTCGTTGGCGAGGGGAACATCGAGGTGCTGGGGACCGAACCAGGGAGCCGACCAAACTCCCCCGGGGATGAACGCTTTCAGGGCGCGGTCCTGCCTTATCCCCCCGCCCAGGGCGTCGTCGTAGATGAGCTCGCGGAAGCTCACCTTGGCGAACTCGATCTCGTAGTTGCCTGGTCGGCGGACATGGCCGGAAAGGGCGAGCATTTTCGTGCCCCTGGAACGGCCGTCGCCCACGGCGAAAAAAGCATCGCTGCCGTGGAGCATTATCCACGGCAGGTTGGACAGGGTCTCGACGTTGTTGACCACCGTGGGTGCCCCGTACAGGCCAATGGCAGCGGGGTAATAGGGAGGCTTGATGCGCGGGAAACCACGCTTGCCTTCCAGGCTTTCGAGCAGCGCCGTTTCCTCGCCGCAGATGTAGGCGCCGGCACCCGGGTGCACGACCACGTCGACCGAGACCCCGACCCGAAGATGTTGGCACCGACCGCCCCGTAGCCATAGGCCTCGTTGAGCGCAGCCTGCACACGCTCGAGGCCGAGGGCCAGTTCGCCGCGTACGAAGATGAAGACCCGGGCGGCCCTGACGGCATAGGCATAGATGAGGCTGCCCTCGATCAGCTGGTGGGGGTCGCCCTCGAGGAGTGCATGGTCCTTGAAGGTGGCCGGTTCGCTCTCGTCCCCGTTGACGACCAGGTAGACCGGTTCCGCCTTGCGCAACATCCCCCATTTGCGGCCGGCGTCGAACCCGGCTCCGCCCCGTCCCAGGATGCTCGACGCCAGAGCCGCCTTTTGGACTTCCTCGGGGGTCATCGCCAGAGCCTTGCGCAGCCCCTCGTAGCCCCCGCTCTCCAGGTAGGACTTGAGCGACCAGCTCTGCGGGCGCCCGAAGCGAGAGGTCACGATCTGGGGCCCGATCTTCGGTGCCGTGCCGGCGACGTCGGTCACCGTGCCACTCCGCCTTCGGCCCCGCCGGCGCCGGCCAGTACGGTGCTGGCCACCGCCGGCGTGGTACGGGAAGTCCCCAGGTCGATCGTGGTGCCCTGGCCGTCGGCCGTGGCCGCCGCGCCCTCTCGCCGGCGCGCCCTTCCGCCGGCGCGCCCTCCGCCGGCGCCCGGCCCGGAGGATCGCCGCATCTTTGCCGAGCTGTCGGTGTGGGAGAACCTCGACGTCGCCCGGCGCGCCGCCGCGCGGCCCGGACGCTGGACCATCGAGACGGTCACCGAGCTGTTCCCCGTGCTCGGCCAGCTGCGCGACCGGCAGGGCGGCTTTCTCTCGGGAGGCGAACAGCAGATGCTGACCATCGCGCGCACCCTGATGGGCAATCCCGAGTTGCTGCTGCTGGACGAGCCGTCGGAGGGGCTCGCGCCGCTCGTGGTCGAGGCACTGCTGGCCAAGGTCGGCGAACTGAAGGCGCAGGGCACGACCATTCTGCTCGCCGAGCAGGGCATCGAATTCTCGCTCGCATTGGCCGACCGCGTCTACGTGCTGGAGAAGGGCGCGGTGCGTTTTGCCGGCCCCGCCGCCGCGCTCCGGTCCGACCGCAGCGCGCTGGATCAGCTGCTGACGCTGTGACGTTGGTTGCGGCGGACGGCTTGCTCACCAGCTGTAGCGCACCACGCCCTTGCCGGCGTAGCTCGCGGTGACGTTGGAGAACTCGCCCTCGAAGGTCGCCGCCGCGGACCAACCGTTGACCCATTTCATTTCGGCGGACGCCGTCGTCAGCGCGGAGTCGCGGGCCTGCATCGCGCCGTTCACCACGAATGACGCGCCCGGCAGGGTCTGGAAGGTCGCGCCGATGCTGCGGTCCGTGTTGTAGTCGTGCGCCCAGGCGAACCGCCCGCGCAGGGTGAAGATGCCGCCCGTCATCGCCCAGGATTTGTCGGTGCGGATGCCGAGTTCGCTGCGCGGATCGGTCACGGTCTTGGCGCCATAGGCGAGCGCAAAGGTATTGGCGCCGGAGAGAACGCCCTCGGCATAGGCCGGCAATTCGAAGGTGGTGAACTGGCCCGCGGCATAGGGCGTGATGCCGATGCCGCCGGCCCAGGGCGCGATGAGGCGGTAGCCGGTCTCGATGCGGCCGGAATAGCTGTTGGCGTTGAAGCTTGCCTGCAGGCGATCGACGCCGGCGATGGTGACGATGCGATCGGTCGTGACATCCTGCCAGCCATAGGCCAGTGCCGCCGTGACATAGGCCGGCCCGGCATTGTGGCGGAAGAATGCGCCGGCCTGGAACAGGTCGGAACGACCGGTACCGCCATTGGCGACGCTGAAGGAGGTACCGCCGCCGGCCAGTGCAAAGCCGGCCAGTGTATCGGGCGAGAAGCGGTAGTCGGCGCCGACAGCGGTGGCGGCAATCCGGCTGGTCGCGGTGTTGGAGCCCGTGACGGCATTGCCGTCGGTGGTCTGCGAACCGCCGAAGCCGGCTGCCCAGACGCTCCAGCGCTGCTCGAAGGTCACCGGCGGCGGGGCCTTGCTGTAGATCGAGGCTAGCGCATCGTCCGGTTTGCGCTTCGCCGCGTAGCCGAGCGGCTCGTCCGCATAGCCGGCCGCGCCGCCTCCGGCCGAGACACCGCCGCCGCGCCCGGCGACGAAGGGATCGGTGATCAGGCCGAGGAACAGGTTCATCGCATCGAAGGTGGTCTGCTGCGATCCGATCGCGGTCTCGCCCGAGACCTGCGTCAGGCCCGCCGCGAGATTGCTGCCGGTGAGACCGAACAAAGCAAGGAACGCCGGCGGCAGCGCGCCGCCGCCGTTGAAGAAATTGTTGATGCCGTTGGCGACGTTCTGCTGGTTCTGGTTCAGCCCGCCCGCCGAGCCTAGCACCGCCGACAGGCCGAGGAAGACATCGTTGGGGTCGTAGCTCAGGCTGGCGGTGATGCCCGTCGGGAGGTTGGTGTTGACGAGCGAACCGAACGTGCCGTTGACGCCGCCGCCTGCGGTCAGAATCGTATACTTCTTCTGGACGTAGCTGCCGTTGGCAAAGACCGCATTCACGGTCGCCCCGCTCAGCGTCGCCGTGCCGGAGACGCTGGCGAATGACGTGGCCGCCGGATTGAGCGCGATCACATAGAGCGCGCCGGACTGGAACGCGAGATTGCCGACGATCGCGGTCGAGTTCCCGGGCGTGCTGTTGCCGGGCGCGAAGGTGGCGCCGTTGTTGATGGCCACCGTCACGGGATCGATGGTGCCGTTGCCGGTCAGCGTGCCGCCGGCATTGACCGTCACCGACGAGGTGCCGGTGATGGTGCCGTCGACCTCGAGCGTTCCACCATTGACGGTGGTGGCGCCGCTGTAACCGTCGATACCGGTGAGGATCGTGGTGCCGGCGGTCGTGGTCAGGCTCGCCGTGCCGCCGATGCCGCTGATGGCGCCGCCGGTCGATGTGATCGGCGCATTGAGCGCGCCGTTCCGCAGCGTACCGCCGTTCAGATCGACCGCGGCCTGGGTTTGCGTCGTGCCGCCCAGATCGAGCGTGCCGCCGGCGATCGTGGTGACGCCCGTGTTCGCGCCGAGCGTCCCGGCGCCGGAAAGCAGCAGCGTGCTGGCATTGATGTTGGTGCCGCCGCTGTAGGTGTTGGGGCCGGAGAGAACGAGCGTGCCGCCGCCCGTCACGTTGAGGACACCGGGCGTACCGCCGTCGGCGATCATGCCCGAGAGGGTTTGCGTGGTGCCGGTCGGCGGCGTGAAGAACGGGTCGCCGGAAATGTGGAAATTGTTGGCGACCGTAAAATTGCCGGTAGCGAGGAACGACAGCGTCGTCCCCGCCGCCATCGTCACCAGCCCGGTGCCGAGCGCAGTGTCGTTGCCGACCACGACGGTGCCGCCATTGATCGCGGTGCCGCCGCTGTAGCTGTTGGCCGCCGCGAGCGCCGTGGTGCCGCTGTCGACGATCACGGAGCCCGGACCCTGGATCTGAACACCGAAAACATAGTTCGCGCTGGTGTGGTTGAAGACAAGCGTGCCCGTGCCGGCGCCGAACACGATCGCCGGCGCCGATATCGTGCCCGGCGCGGCAGCGGGCTGGCCATCGGCTGCGCCGATGTTGATGGTGCCGGTCGAGCCGGCGTTGAGCGCAACCTGGATGGCGCCGGTGCTGTCGACCGCGCCGCCGCTCGCGACCGTCAGCGTGCCGGTCGCGGTGCCGCCGCCGATGCCGGTGAAGGTGCCGCTCGTATCGGTGGTCGCGTTGTCGCCGACGATCAGGCTGTTGGTGGTCCAGGTCGAGCCCGCGCCGGTCACCAGCACGGTGCCGACGCTGTTGGCGCCGACATTCGAGGTATCGAGCGCGCCGACGACGGTTTGCATCAGGCTGCCGGGCGTCGCGGAGGAAAACCCGATGATGCCGGCGCCACTGGTGACGGTCGCGCCGGCGGATACCGTGAGGTTGCCGGTACCGAACAGGCCGACGGCGAGCGTTGTAGGGGCCTGCAAGGCAGACCCCGCGCCGCTGACCGAAATCGTGTCGATCGTGCCGCCGCCGCCGTCGGGGAGCACGCCGATGCCGATCGTCGGCGCCGAAACCTGTCCGCCATTAGTGATATTGACGATGCCGTTGCTGGCGACGGCGCCGAAGCCGGGCTGGAAATATCCGACGTTCAACGACGTCAGATTGGTCCATTTCGATCCGGCACCGTCCACCACGACCGTGTTGGTGAAGCCGTTGGAAAAGTCGCCGACAAACCCGGCGCCGCTGATGACCTGGCCGCCTTGCTGGATCACGAGACCCGTCATGTTGGCTGGATTGTCGACGAAAAGCTGGCTGGCGGCATCATTGGCGCCGCCAGCGTCGAGCGCGGCGTTCCACACCGACCCCGCGCCTGTCACCGTGACGGTGCCGGTTGCGGCGTTGTTGCCATTGAAGCTGGACGGGCTGAAGCCTCCGATCGCACCTCCATCGCTGGAGACCTGGCCGCCATTCTGCACCGTCATGGTGCTGCCGCCGGACCCGGCAACGCCGACGCTGATGATCCCGCCCTTGGCATTCAGCGTGCCGTTGTCGACGAGCACCGTTCCGGTACCGACAGAGGCGCTGTTGGGCGCCGCGCCGATATTGACGGGCGAACCGACGGCATTGACGGTGCCGCCAGCCAGGATCGACAGCGACCCGGAGCCGCCATTGCCGACGCCAAATCCGCCCAGGCTGGAACCGCCGGTGACGTTCCAGATCGAATTGGCGCCGGTCACGGTGGCGCTGCTGCCGCTGCTGCCGGCGAGCTGGCCGACGAATCCCGACAAGCTCGTAACCGTGCCGCCATTTTTGACCGTCAGCGTGCCGAGACCGGAGAGGCCGACATCCAGTTCGCCGGCGATGTTGTTGATCACGTTGAGGCTGCCGCCGTTGACAATGACGGTGCCCTGGCCGCCGGTGCCGTGACCTATGAAGCCATTCTGGAAGCCGCTCACCACGCCATCCTGATTGATGACCAGCGTGCCAGTCCCGGTATCGCCGACGATCAGCCCGCCCCCTCCAAAGAGCGGGCCACTATTGGTGAGGGTGGACGGGCTCGCCAAATTCGGCGCCGTGGCGCTGCCGACCGTGATCGTGCCGCTGCCGACGGAGCCGATCACGACATTGCCCAAATTGCCGGTGGTTGTGACCGCACCGCCGTTGGTAATGGTCAGGGAGCCGGTGCCGCTATTACCGACCATCAGCGGACCGGTGACGAGGTTGCCGTTGAAGCCACCCGCACCGCCAAGAGTCCAGCTCGCCGGAACACCGGCGTTGGTGGTGCTCACCGTCACCGCGCCCGTCGTGCCGGCGGTATCGCCGATCGAGGCGGTCAGCGACGTCGCCGCATTGCTGGTGCCGTTGACGCCGATGGTTGGATTGGCGTTTGGACTGCCCTGGTTGACGATGACGTTGTCGCCGGCGGCCGGAACGGTGCCGGTCGACCAGTTCGTCCCGACGAACCAATCGGTGCTCGTGGTCCCCTGCCAAACCGTCTGCGCACGCGCCGGAGCGGCGCCGACAACGATCAATCCGGTCGCCAGCGCCGTACCCGCCAGCAACGCCTGGCGAGATCTCGCCGTTCTACCCACGCCCATCCCCAGCCTCTTCGTTCTTGTCGAACGTTTGAGTGCTCGATAAGGCTAACACCGCGGATCGAATGGAACTGGCTACCGTCGATAAATTTGCGCGAGTGTGGCGGATTCATCACAACGCGCGGATCGACGATCCGAGGCACAGCATCGATGACCTGAAGCTGAAGATGCAGATCGCTGCCGCCCGCGGCGGGCTGCTGCTGTGCTGGCGCGCTGTATGGGATAATGCTCAGCTCAAGTACCTTGGGGGCGATCGCGTCCGGGGTCGATTACGGGCTTTTAGGACTGGTTGTCGGGGTGCCTGTCGCCTTTGCAATCAATGTGACGCGGCGCTTGCTCGGATAGGCTGTCATGCTTGCGACCCTCTCCGCTGCCAAATCAAGTAACCAAGAGCGATGAGTGGCGCCGAAATGTAGAGATAGGGAACGAGAGTCTCGGTATTGCCGCACAGGGCATCGGATAGCGAACGGCGAAAATTGGAATGACCTGTCCGGCCGAATTGTGGATGGCCTCGATGACCCACAGCTCGGCGCGCCGTTGACGACACCTGCAACCAAGAGACGCCGCATCACATCCTCCCTTCCGGTTGACCATTATGCGGCCAACTCTTCATATTGCTGAATATTGATGAGATAGTATTGAGCGAACGCCTCATTTCTGCTGTCCGCCACTATCCGCATTGCGCAAGGGCGGCATCGTCAGCCCGGGCCTGCAAGGTTGCGACACGCGTGCCCCAAAATGCCGGAGGCACGCCCTGCGTGCAACGCACGGGATTCGCGCATCAATTGGCATCCAGGATCGGAAGAGGATGGCTGCTGGCCTGCCCGAGTGTGACCGGCCCCGGGGCGCGGCGCCAAAGGAACAGGAACTAGGATCCATAACCCCGCTTGAGCAGCATGTTGGCCGCACGTTCGAACTCATCGGGCGGCGGCATTGCGAAGTCGAGCGCGTCGGCGTAGCGGGTGACGATGTTGAAGATCGCCGCAACCGCGATGGCATCCGTCAGAGCTTCCCGGCTTACGCCGCTGCGAAGCACCGCCATGGCATCTTCGACCGTCAATTCCATCGGTCGCAACGTCATGGTCTGCAGGAACGCCAGTGTTTCCTTAAGGCGCTCCGAAATCGGCGCAGCACGAAAGTCCGCCAGCGCCGCATCGACTGCCGGCCGCTGCAACACCTTTGCGGCGACGGCCCCGTGGGCGCCGATGCAAAAGTCGCAAGCGTTCCATTTCGCCACCATGGCCGCCATCAATTCGCGCTCGCCGACGCTCCATTCGCTTGGCCCCCGCATCGCGGCCTGCGTCCAGGCGCCCATCGGCACGCCGAAAAAGTTCTTGTGATAGAAAGCGACACGCGCGGCGTCCGGCAGCCGCATTCCCGAAACCAGCGAGATGAAGCCGATCAGCAGGCGATTTGCGAGCGTGTCGCCGCGATCGATCTCACTCAGCCGCATCGCCGGCCTCCTCCAGCATTTTGATCGCTTGCCGCCAACGCAGGAGGCCAGCTCCCAATGCCGCCGCGGCGATAATTTCGAAGGCCGCCTTCTGGCTTCCGGCGTCCGACACCACGGCGGCCACCTCGGCGTCTGTGACACCACGGGCGGACTCTCCGATCTGGCGCGCCAAGTCACTGTAACGGTCTTGTACAGCCGACCCGCCCGCCGCCGCTTGCGCGGCCTGCTGGCGCGCGGCTGGAGGCGTCTCGCCCGGTCCCTCCAGGACACGACGTCGGAGTGCCTCAATGAGGACGTGATGGTCGATCTGGTTCGAAACCTTCATGAACATTCCCGCCGAATTCGGGATGGTTGCTGGTTGCTTGTTCCGGACTTGCGTTGAGGATGATGACCCCGCGTTACGCTTGCATCAAGAACAACGATCGCCGGCCTGGGTCGGCGGACATGGCACGGAACCGTAGGAGCAAAACACGCAGCAATCGCCCTGCCGCGGCTTCAGCCTGACGCCGCACCCTTTGCAGTCGTAGAAGAACTGACAGGCGTCGGTCGGCATGATCTCCGCCGATTGGTGGCTGCAATGCGGACAAATGAGCACGGATTCAATTTGCATAGGCGGTCTCTTTGTACGCCAGGTGGGATCCCCTGGCTCGGTTCCGATTGCGCCGACGAATGATTTCCTCGAATTCAGATTGCAGCACCTGCATCACACCGGCAACTTCCGCTTCTGGTGTGCCCTACCCTTGATGGCGGCTGCCTCGCTATGCCCTGCGATCATGCGCACGCCCTCGTCGATCCGCTCGATCACGTTGTCCGCGTTGCAGCCTTGCAGGAAGGCGACGCCGTTGCTGCGGCAGGCCGAAAGGATGCGGTCGCGCGCCGCCTGCATTTCGGGTGGAAAAGGCTCGCGGGGAATGGTGCGGTAGCCGAGCGAAAGGCTCAAGTCGCCGGGGCCGATCTCGGCAAATCCCAGCCCCGGCACCGCGAGGATCGCTTCGCAATTGGCGACGCCTTCGGGGCTTTCCAGCTTCACCCCGAGCAACAGCTCGCCTTTCGGATTGAGCGGCCAGGGATCGCAGCGCTCCATGTATTGCTCGGTCGACAGGCCCCAGATCGGCGCCGCGGTGGTTTCCGATCCGCGTCCCCGCGTGCCGATGCCGAGCCATTTACGCTCCGCGGAGCCGGTCCCGCCGTCACCAGCTCGTATCGCGCCCGCCATCCGCGCCATCGGCGAGGGGATTTCGGGATCGACGCCGCCAGTGTTGTGCGGATACCGGCAGGATTCCACGAAGGCCCGCACCGCGTCAGCGGTTTCCGCCTGGCACAGCAGGATGCCGTGCACCCCGCGGCCGAGAATCTGGCGGAACTGCCAGGCGTTGTAGCGCACATGCGCGGCGTCGATGCCGTTCACCGGCGCCTCGACGATCACCGCAGGCGTGCGGTGCCCCGACCGTGTCGGCCCGGCATCGACCATGCCGCGCATGTACTCGGCAAGGCCGGCCATGTCGAAGCAGCCGTGCTCCATGCCCACATTCATGTAGTCGGCCCAGGTAGCAGCATCGATGCGACCCTGCGCGTGGGTCAGCACGTGGCCGCTATGCGGTCCGTCATAATAGATCGCCTGATCCTGCTCCAGCAGCTCGACGCAGCGACTGATCCGCTCACCCATGGGTGGGCCACTCCGATGGTTTCCGGCGATGCTAGCGATAAATTTGGCTCTTGAATTAATGGAGTGAAGGCTCTCGTAAATACCCATGTTGGCGAACGATCTGAATCGCATGCCGCACAGCGACATCCGATGCCACCGCCGACTGTGACCCAGCGATGACAAATACTGAAGCAAGTAGACACTTCCGCATAACGTGTTGTGCCTTCCTTCGACACAGGCGCAAAGGCGACATCGTAACAGTTCATGGAGGCCCATGGAACCGGCAGCAACTTGCTGTCTGCGAAACCGGCATATGGTAACAATAATCATATGGTAACAATAATGATGTCAGGGAGGCGATAAATGGCAAAGCGCTGGATCGCGACGGCCGTTCTCTTGATGCTCGCCGGAATCAGTGGCGCCCAGGCCGAGGATTATCCCGCCCACACCGTCACCATCATCGTTCCGTTTGCGGCCGGCGGGCCGGCCGATATCACCGCCCGGATAGTCGCCGATATCTTCAACCGTCATCTCGGGCAGAAATTCGTGGTGGAGAATGTCGGCGGCGCCGGCGGCACCATCGGCGCGCTTCGCGCCGCTCGCGCGGCGCCCGACGGCTACACGCTGCTGTCGGGACACCTGGGCACCAATGCGCTGGCGCCGGCGTTCTACCCCGATCTCGGTTACGATCCGCAGAAGGATTTCGCAGCCGTAGGCCTCACGGCCGAATATCCGGAATTGCTGGTGGTGCGCAAGGACTTTCCAGCCGACAATCTCGGCGAATTCGTGGCCTATGCCAGGGCCAATGCGGCCAAGCTCAATGTCGGGCACGCCGGACTTGGCTCGGTGTCCTACATCGGCTGCCTGCTGCTCGACTCGGCGATCGGGATCAAGCCGACGCTGGTGCCGTTCACCGGCACCGCGCCGGTGCTGAATGCGATGCTCGGCGGCCAGATCGACTATGAATGCGATCCCGTGCTCGGCACCTTGAGCCAGGTGCAGGCCGGCAGCGTCAAGGCGCTGGCGGTCGCCGCCAAGAAACGCAGCCCGATGCTGCCGGATGTGCCGACCTCCTCCGAACAGGGTTTTCCTGAATTCGACTGCGCGCCGTTCTACGGCGTGTTCGCGCCAAGCGGCACGCCGCAGCCGGTGATCGACAGGCTCGTGGAGGCCCTCAACAAGGGTCTCGGCGAGGAGCAGGTGCAGAAGCGATTGTCCGATCTCGGCGCCGAACTCATCGAGCCCGGCCGCCGCGGACCAAGACCGCTCGCCGACCTCGTCAAAAGCGAATCCGCCCGCCTGCTGCCGATCCTGAAAGCCGCGGCGGAGAAATAAGCGCGGGGCAAACGAGTTCCCGTCATCGATACGGCCGTCACCGAAAACCTCGCCCAGTTGATCGGCCGCACGGCAACCCGTGACTGGCGGTCGCCCCCGGAGCGCGGTAGGCTGGGCCAAACGATGTCACGGTCGCGAGGCCGAATGGAGGAACCTATGCAAGAGCTGACCCCGGAAACGATCACAGATGCCGTGCTCGACCAGATGGCGACGACGCCGGATGCGCGCATGCGGGAGGTGATGGCGGCCGCGGTGAAACACCTGCATGCCTTTGCCCGGGAAGTGAACCTGACGCCCGGCGAGTGGATCAAGGGCATCGAATTCATGACCACGGTCGGCAAGATGTGCACGCCGGAGCGGCAGGAATTCATCCTGTTGTCGGATACGCTGGGCTTGTCCGCGCTGGTCAACGGCCTGCACGACTCGACCGCCATCGAGGAAGGCACCCATACCAGCCTGCTCGGCCCGTTCTACCGCGAGACCACGCCAAGATTGCCGGCCGGCAGCCAGATCGCCAGGACCGTGAAGCCCGGCAGCGAATGCGCGCTCTACGGCCGCGTCACCGACGTCAACGGCAAGCCGCTCGCCAACGCCACGGTTTCGATCTGGCAGACCGGCGCCGACGGCCTCTATGACATCCAGGAAAGCGCCACCGTCGTCGACTATCGCGGCGTGTTCACCACCGACGCCGAGGGCGTCTATGCGCTGCGTACCGTCAAGCCGGTCGGATACTCGATCCCGATGGACGGCCCCGTCGGCGGCATGGTCAAGGCGCAGGGCCGGCACGGCATGCGGCCGGCCCATATCCACTTCCTGGTCGGCGCGCCCGGCTATCGCGAGCTGGTGACGGCGCTCTATCTGCGCGACGATCCGCATCTCGCCGACGACGTCGTATTCGGCTCTTCCGACGATCTCGCGGTCGACATCGACGCCCACGACCCGAACAGCCCCATCAAGGGGCTGCCCAGCATCCGGTTCGACCTGCGGCTGGCGCGGGAAGGCGCCGCCGACCGCGCCAGCGGACGCGTCGGTTCCGATCCGGCCGCGATCCTGAAAGCGCCGGCAAGGTCAGGAAATGGGCAGTCCCAGCAGGCGGCGCCGGCCGCGAGTTGACGCCGGCCGGCCGGCATCCCGCGCCGCCGCGGCTTTCCCGGGCAAGGTCAAGCCCCAAACTCGCCCGAGAGTCTTATTGTGGTCGCAGTCGCTTTGGTTCTAACGTCATCGCAAGCGCGGCAGGGGAATTCGAAAAAACGGCAGGATCGGGACACTTCGGCGCGACACCGCCACCGCCCTCGCCAATCGGGCGATCAACCCGAGCGCGGGCGGTCAATCGAACAATCGAATATCGAAAAAAAAGGGAGGATCTATGAAACGCAGGACGTTTCTCGGCGCAACGATCGCCACCGCCGTCGTCGGGCGGACTTCGGCTCTACGGGCCGATGAACCGCCGATCAAAATCGGCATGTCGATGCCGCAAACCGGCGGCCTCGCCGCCGGCGGCAAGGCGTCGCTGCTCGGCATCGAGATCTGGCGCGACGACGTGAACGCCAAGGGCGGCCTGCTCGGCCGCAAGGTCGAGCTCGTGGTCTATGACGACAAGTCGAGCGCTTCCGAGACGCCGGCGATCTATTCGAAGCTGCTGGACGTCGACAAGGTCGATCTGTTGTTCGCGCCCTACGCGACGGTGCCGACGGCGCCGCTCATGCCGATGGTCAAGCAGCGCGGCCTGCTGCTGATGGGGAACTTCTCGTTCCAGGTCAACAGGACGGTTCAACACGACATGTGGTTCAACAATTCGCCCTGGGGACCGGCCGACAGCTGGGCGGCAGCGTACCTCGATCAGGCGGAGAAGGCCGGCGGCAAGACCATGGCGCTGCTGGCGTCGGACCAGGAATTCGCCCAGAACCTGGCGCGGACCGCGCGGGATGTCGCCAAGAAGCGAAACCTGTCGGTGGTGTTCGACCAGTCCTATCCGCCGAACACGGTGGAATTCTCCGGCATCATCCGTGCGCTCAACGCGGCCAAGCCCGACATCGTCTATGTCGCGTCCTATCCGCCGGATTCGGCCGGCATCCTGCGCGCCGTGAACGAGATCGGGGTCGCCGACAGCGTCAAGATTTTCGGCGGCGGCATGGTCGGCCTGCAATTCGCTTCCGTGATGGAGAATCTGGGCTCGCTGCTCAACGGCGTCGTCAACTACAACACGTGGCTGCCGGAAAAGAGCATGTATTTCGACGGCACCAAGGAGTTCTTCGACAAATACACCAAACGGGCGATCGCGGCCAAGGTCGATCCGCTGGGCTATTATCTTGCCCCGTTCGGCTACGAGATGGGGCAACTCGTCGAGGCGGCCGTCAACGCGACGAAGTCGCTGGACCAGAAGGGCATCGCCAAATATCTGCACGCCAACGTCGTCAACACCATCGTCGGCCCGGTCGACTTTGCCGAAGACGGCGAGTGGAAGCAAACCAAGACGCTGATGGCGCAGTTCCGCGGTGTCGTCGACAAGAACGTCGAGCAGTTCCGCCAGTCCGGCAAGCAGGTGATCCTGTCTCCGGCCAGCCTCAAATCTGGCGATCTGATCAGTCCATTCGAGGCGGCGCGGAAGTAGACTCGCGTTTTCTTTTTCGGCAGTGTCGTTCGGCTGACCGGGATCGGGGCAAACATGCTCCGATCCCGGTATGGCGATTGAGCTTACGCAAGCTAAAGCGTGATCAGTTAGGTTGAGGCGGCAGCAGCGATCGGTCTTTTCTCCCTCTCCCCGCTCTTCGCGGAGAGAGGGTCGGGGTGAGGGGCTCTTTCGGCGACCACGACTTGTCGAGAGTCCCCCTCACCCGAAATTCGCTGACGCGAATTTCGACCTCTCTCCGCAAGCGGGGAGCGGTGACCCGAATTCGACTGTTGGCGAATCAACCCGAGTCATCCCGATCTGGACGGGGAAGCGGATCGAGAACGGGTCAAGGGGGTCGTTTAAGTGATATCAATGGACCTGCTGCTCAACGCGGTGGTGCTCGGCACGCTGCTCGGCTGTTTCTATGCAGCCGTCAGCCTCGGGCTGTCGGTCTCGTTCGGCCTGCTGGACGTGCCCCACGTCGCCCATCCGGCGTTCCTGATCATGGCGTCCTACGGCGTGTACTTCCTCAACGACAGCTATGACATCGATCCGCTGCTGGCAGGGCTCATGATCACGCCGCTGCTGTTCGTGTTCGGGCTCGTCGCCTATCGCGTCTATTACGAGACGTTCGAGAAGCGTGGCACCGACGCCGGCGTGCGCGGCATCGCGTTTCTGTTCGGCATCGCCTTCATCATCGAGGTGCTGATCATCCTGCAATTCGGCGTCGACCAGCGCTCGGTCAGCGCCTCCTATATCGGCAAGGCCTGGCGGCTCGGCGACATGCGGATCCCGCTCCGGCTGCTGGTCGCCTTCGCGGTGGCCTCGGGGTTGACCATCCTGCTGACGCTGTATCTGTCGAAGACCTTCATGGGACGCGCGATCCGCGCGGTCGCGCAGGACCAGGAGGCGCTGCGGCTGATGGGCGCCAATCCGGTGCGGATCAAGCAATGGGCGTTTGGCATCGCCACCGCCGTGCTCGGAATTGCCGGCGCGCTGCTGATCATCGTCGCTCCCGTGGAGCCGACGCTGGACCGCGCCTATATCGGCCGCACCTTCTGCGTCGTGGTGATGGCGGGGCTCGGCAGCATCACCGGCACGCTGATCGCCGCCATCATCCTCGGGGTGGCCGAATCGATCGTGCTGAGCACGGTCGGCGCCTCCTGGGCGCCGGCGATTTCGTTCGCCATGCTGCTGGCCGTGCTGGCGATCCGGCCGCAGGGCCTGCTCGGCAGGCGGTCATGAGGCGCGACAGCATCGGCTTCTGGATCGCGATGGCGGCATTTCTCGGCGCCGTGCTGCTGGCCACCCAAGTGGTCGGCAATGAATATCCGTTCTTTGCCGGCTACGTGATCCTGCAATTCATCGTGCTCGCGGTGGCCTGGAGCATCCTCGGCGGCTATGCCGGTTACGTGAATTTCGGCACCAACGCGTTTTTCGGCGTGGGGGTCTACACCGCCGTGTTCCTGGTCAAGGCAACGGGCGCCTCGCTGTTCGTGCAGATCGCGACCGCAGCAGTGGTCGGCGCCCTGCTCGGGCTCGCGGTGGGCCTGTTGACGTTGCGCATGCAGGGCATCTTCTTTTCGATCGCGACCATCGCGCTGTCGATCGTGATCGAGACGTCGGTGACGAACTGGCGCTATGTCGGCGGCGCGGCCGGCATCCAGCTGCAGCGGCCGCCGGTGATGGAACCGTTTCACAGCTATGTGCAGATGCTGTTCTTCGTGCAGGCGCTGCTCGTGGTGCTGGCGATTGCGATCGCGCGCTACATCCAGCGCTCGTGGCTCGGCCGCGGCCTGCAGGCGCTCAAGGACGACGAACTCGCCGCCGAGTGCACCGGCGTGCCGACGTTACGGCTGAAGCTGATGGCGTGCATCGTCTCAGGCGCCCTGATGTGCGCGGCAGGCGCGCCTGCCGCGATGTACCTGCAATACGCCGACCCGTCGTCCGCCTTCAATCTCAATTACTCCGTCACCGTGCTGGCGATGTCGCTGATCGGCGGCACCGCGAACTGGATCGGCCCGGTGCTCGGCGCGATCCTGCTCGGCGTGACGCAACAATTGCTGGCCGTCACCATCTCGTCGGAAGTCAACGTGCTGGTGCTCGGCGTGATGCTGGTGCTGTTCGTGGTCGCAGCCCCCGAAGGTATCCTTGGCCTGATCCGCAGAATTGTCGGTATTCGCGCCGGGAGCAAAGCATGACGTCATCGGGCGGAAGCGAACCCCTGCTGCGGATCGACGCGGTGACCAAGCGCTTCGGCGGCTTCGTCGCGCTCGACAACGTCAGCGTCGATATTCGTCCCGGCGAGCGGCTCGGCCTGATCGGCCCGAACGGCTCCGGCAAGACCACGCTGATCAACTGCATCTGCGGCGCGCTCCGCCTCGATGCCGGCACCGTGACGTTCCGCGGCGAGGACGTCAGCCGGCTGCCGCCGCATGTGCGCACGCGCCGGGGCATCGCGCGCAGCTTCCAGATCCCGCGTCCGTTCAAGAGCATGACGGTCGCCGAAAACCTGATGGTGGCGCTCGATTTCGCCAAGGTGGCTGGCGGCTTCGTCCCCGAGGCGCAGCGCCGCGACACCGTGATGTCGGTGCTGACGCGGACCGGGCTTGCCGCCAAGGCCGACATCTCGACCACCAAACTGAGCCAGGTGGAATTGCGCAAGATGGAGCTTGCGCGCGCGATGGCGACGCACCCGAAGCTTTTGATTTCCGACGAGGCAATGGCCGGACTTTCCGCATCCGAAGTCGACGAGGTTCTCGATCTGCTGTTGATGCTCGCCGGCGAGGACATGACTATCATCATGATCGAGCACATCATGCAGGCCGTGATGCGGTTTTCAGAGCGCGTGATGTGCCTCGACGCCGGCAAAATCATCGCAATCGGCGCGCCGGCCGAGGTGATGGCCAATCAGCGGGTGCAGGAGGCCTACCTTGGGACTTAGCCTCGCCATCAACGACGTCGACGCCGGCTATGGCGCAGTCAAGGCGCTGCGCGGCGTCACGCTGCATGTCGAGGCCGGCGAGACCGTGGCATTGCTCGGCACCAACGGCAACGGCAAGAGCACGCTGATGAAGTGCGTGGCGGGCCTGGTTCGTCCGCAGCGCGGCAGCGTGCGGCTGACGATCGACGGCAAGGTGCACGATTTGACGAAATTGCCGGCGGAGGCCATCGTCGACCTCGGCGTCGCGCTGGTGCCGGAGGGACGGCGGCTGTTTGCCAGGCTGACGGTGCTGGAAAACCTGATGCTCGGCGCCTTCCGCAAGGCCGCCCGCCGCGACATCGATCGCAACCTCGCGCTCGCCTTCGAGACGTTTCCGGCGCTGCAGGAGCGGCAGCGCCAGCTCGCCGGCACCATGTCGGGCGGCCAGCAGCAGATGCTGGCGCTGGCGCGCGCGCTGATGTCGTCGCCGCGGCTGCTGTTGATCGACGAGCCCTCGGTCGGCCTGTCGCCGCTGCTGGTGTCGCAGACCATCGCCAAGATCGGCGAGCTCAACAAACGTTTCGGCCTGACGGTGCTGATGGCGGAACAGAACTTCAACCAGGCGATCCGCATCGCCGATCGCGGCTACATCATCGTCCATGGCGAGATCGTGGTCGCCGCCGCTTCGGTCGACGAATTGAAGGGCAATGACGTCGTCAAGCGGCTCTATCTCGGCGGCGTCGCGTGATGGCCAAAACGAATCCGCTTCCGCCCCTCAAGGCCGCGCGTTCGGCGTCCTCGTCATGTCCTTCGCCGGCCACTGCTTGGAGAGCGGGGGCAATGCCCGTTGCTTTCCGGTCATTCGCTCGACGGAAATGGCGTAGACCGTGATGATGTCGAGGCGCGGAAAGAAGCCTTTGGGCCTTGTGGTATCCCGGCTTGCCGTATTTCGTCATCAACGCCTCGCAGAAGCGTTGCTTTTCGGCCTGCTCCCGGGCGATCCGTATTCGGCCGAACAGGATCACGCTGCGGTACGCCAGCCCCGAATTGCATTCGAAGCGGCCGTAGTCGAACACCTGTTCCGGCTCGTCGATCGCAAAGCACACCCGCGGCTCAGAATCGATGTTGCCGCGGAAGTGGCCCCTGGCGCTGGTGGTGTGAACATACACTTCGCCGTCCATCCAGACGTAGAGCAGCGGGATGCAATAGGGATAGCCGTCCCGGCTTACGGTTGCGAGCCGTCCGCTGAATCCGGGCTCTAGAATTTCCAATGCGCCTTGCCCGGACATCTCCCGCCGCTGCGGCCGAGCACGAGCGCCGGACCATCGTTCCCGCGGTGGAACGTCTGGCGGAGGTGATCGAAGGACAGCGCAAGGCCTCGCCTCGCGGGACGGGCCGGTCGGCGACGCGCAAGCGCGAATGACCGGTCCTTCCAGTCCAAGGGCAAGCCCGCGCCGCCCGGCTCGCAGCCGGCTTCGACTCGACATCAATCTTGGATTGTATTATCATTGTGACACACACTGAGGAGGCCGCTATGGCAAACAACGATCTGGCAGCAAAACTCTCCAACACCGCGACTCTGGCCCGCTTTCTGGCAGACCCCAAGGGGGTCGCGTTCGATCTTGGAGTTCACGTCGATGACGTCGACACCATAAGAGACCTCGAGCGACTGGCCCTGAGCGGCCACACCGCGCTCAGGTCCGTGGGCGCGGCGAGCGGGCTGGAAACCAGCGCGGCCGCGGACTGGGGCATCGGCGCCGGCTGCTGCAACTCCAAGATCATGGCGCTCGGCACGTTCGCGGCCAAGGACCGCAACGCATAAACGCCGAGTCATCCCGCTACGGAGCCCGCTCGCGTGTCATCGGCGACGATCTATCTGACCGGCGATTGCAATCTGCGATGCAAGCATTGCTTCGTCGGTCACGACCAGCTTTCCGGGCGGCCGGCATTGTCGACCGCCGATGTTGCGGCGGTGCTCCGAAATCTTCACGACGCGGGAACGAACACGGTCACCTTGCTCGGCGGCGAGGTGACAAGTCACCGCGGCGATCTGCCGGAGATTCTGGCGGTTTGCGACGAGCTCGATCTTCGCACTTCAATCAATACCAATTTGATCGACATTTCCATGCTGGATCGGATCCTGCATCACCGGTCCCTGTTCAATATCGTCGTCAGCGTCGATGGGGTAACGCCGGCCTCGCACGACAAATTGCGGGGACGCGGGAGTTTCGTGCGCACGACAAGAAACCTTGAGCGGCTGTCGCAACATCCGAGAGTACGGAATGGTGAAATTCTGGTCGATCTCACATTCGTGCTGAATGCCTTCAATCAGCACGAGACGTTCGATCTCGTCGCGTTCTACCGGAAATACGCGTTCAACAAGCTGAACTTCAAGACATTGCAGTTCAACGATCGCGCCGAACAAAATCAGTCGAGCCTCGGCCTCACCAGCAAGCAGCTGCTGGACCGATGCACGGCGTTCTATTTCTATTGCGTGATCGAGAGCCAGATCAATCTGGACATGCATATCCCGCCCGCCTTCGGCCTGTACCTGGAGAGGATACTATACGCGCCAAGGGAGTTCTGGAATTTCGACAGTTGCGGCGGCACCCAAGTCTACACCTATGTCGATCTCTACGGAAACAATCTGCCGTGCCCCGCGATGTCGTTCGAGGAGAATGTCGACAGCAATATCAGCGCCCGCTCCCCGACGCTGAACGCGATCGACAATCCGATCTCCGACATTCGCAAGAGAAGCCTGTTTCTCGGGTTCGACCGCTCGGTCGCCAGGAAGCATCGCAACGCCCGGATGTTTCCGTGCAAGACCTGCAAATTCTCCGGCGAATGCAGCCCATGCACCAACGCGGTCATTCGCGGAGCCGCGGAGGGCGTCGTCGACATCTGCGCCGCGGTGTTCGAACATGGCGACACGAGGCTGCCCGGATTGTGCGCCGACATCTTCGATCAGGCCGCCCAGGCGCAACCAGCCTAGCTTGCGCGACAAAGCTTGCAACAGGATTGCAACGAGGCGCAAGGCAGACAATGTGAGTTGTGGGCCAGATCAAATCTGGAATGGTGACCACGAAAATATGGTGCACCAGGTTGGCGACCGACATGACCGGCTCGTCGTCGGCAGCGATGCCTCACGCCCAGATTCCGGCATCGTCCTCCTGACGAAAGATGGCAATGATGGTCGAGCCGTCGACCACGATCACGTCGGCAGACCGTGCTCGTCATAACCGAGGATTTCATCCGGGCTGCGTCCGGTGTCGGCCAGCGCGGCATACTGGCCTCCGATCTTCATCAACCGTGCCGCAATCAAGTCAGGACGCCGGCGCCGGCGTTCGCGTGCCAGCCGCTCGGGCAAAGCCACTGTGACGGCCGCGGTCAGGCTTTCGCCGGTGAGGCCGGAGGGCTCGGTTGCGAGTTTGCGGGCTTCGCCGTTCTTGATGTTCAGATGCGTGGCTTTTGCCATGGTAGAAATATGTAGATTTTTCAACATCGACGCAAGCTTGCGAAACGGGATACGTTTGCAGATAAAATCAGGGAGACGACGCGATGCGGAAGGTCTGGATCGAGGCGGCCCTGAACGGTCCCTGGAGCCGCGCGAGGCAGCCGGGCATTCCGGATACGGTCGAGGCCATCATCGCCGAGGGAATCGCCTGCGCGCGGGCCGGCGCCACCATCATTCATACCCACGCCTATGACGGCGGCGGCCCGCAGACGTTCGACTGGCAGGTCTATGCCCGCATCATCGAGGGCATCCGCTCGCAGGTGGACGTGCCGGTGTATCCGTCCTACCCGACGATCCAGACCACCGATCTCGAGGGCGCCCGCTCGGTCGCGGACGCCGCCGACCGGTTCGCCCATATCGAGGCGCTGGCCGCGCGCGGTCTGCTCGAATTCGCAGTGGCCGATCCCGGCAGCGTCAATTTCACGCTGACGGCGACGACGGCGGCGGCAACGCCGGCCGGCACCTACCTCAATCCGGAAGCCCACATCCGGCATGCGCTGGATTTTGCCGCGCGTCATGGCTTTCATCCAGCGTTCGCGATCTATGAACCGGGTTTCACCCGCGCCGGCGCCGCGCTGGCGCGCGCAACGAAAGTCAAGACGCCGATCTATCGCTTCATGTTCTCCGAGCAATTCGCGTTCGGCTTTCCGCCGAAACCCTATGCGCTGGCAGCGCATCTGGCGCTGTTGGAGGAGGAAGCCGGCGCTGCGCCCTGGATGGTCGCCGGGCTCGGCGTCGAGATCACCCCCTTGATCGGCGAGGCGGTCACGCGCGGCGGCCACATTCGCGTTGGGCTGGAGGATGCGCCGCTCGGCACGAGCGCGGACAATCTCGGACTCGTCGAGCAAGCGGTGCGGGTGGTGCGCGAGCACGGCGCCGAGCCCGCCTCCGCCGCCGATCTGCGGCGGGATCTTGCGGCATTGCCGTGAACGTCATCCATCTGCGATCTTTGTTCACATTTCCGCCCGCGCGGGGAGAGGGAGCGTTTGCTCTGCCGTAGAGCCCCGTCGAACCTATCCCCACTCCCGTGACACAAATCAGGTGGCCGGGAATTGGTCCGGTCGGGGAGCGTTTCGTCATGGCCGGCCGGATCGGCATCATCTCGCGATTGATGGTCGCCGCATTCCTGCTGTGCGCCGGAATGGGATCGGTGGCGCACGCCGAGAAGCGCGTGGCGCTGGTGATCGGCAATTCGGCCTATCGCACGGTGGCCGTGCTGCCGAACCCCGCTTCCGACGCCCGGCTGATGTCGGACACGCTGTCGTCGCTCGGCTTTTTCGTGGTCGGCGGCGGCGCGCAGATCGACCTCGACAAGGCCGGTTTCGAGGTCGCGTTGCGGGACTTCGCCAGGGCCCTCAACGGCGCCGACGTCGCGCTGTTCTATTATGCCGGCCACGGCGTGGAGACCCACGGCCTGAATTTGCTGGTGCCGGTCGACGTGCATCCGGCCGATGAAGGCGACGTGTTTGCGCAAACCATTGGCCTTGCCGGCATTCTCGACCAGATGGAGAAATCCGGCGCTCGCATCAACCTGCTGCTGCTCGACGCCTGCCGCAACAATCCGTTCAGGGATCAGGGCGTGCGCTCGGCGAGCGGCGGGCTGGCGCAGATGCAGGCCCCTCCCGGGACGCTGATATCCTTTGCGACCCAGCCGCGCAGCGTCTCGCTCGACGGCGACGACGGCCACAGCCCCTACACCCGCGCGCTGGCCGCGGCCATGCAGCATCCCGGCTTCGGCCTGTTCAAGACATTCAACGAGGTCGGGCTGGCGGTGGAGAAGGCGACCCACGGCGTGCAACTGCCGTGGGTGTCGACCTCGCCGATCTCGGGCAATTTCTATTTCGCGGGCAAGCCTGCGCCGTCTTCGATCGAAACGCCGGCCGCAGCAAAACCCCTGGTCGAAGCGCGGCTGCCTTCGCCTGATGATCCACAGCAACAGGGACTGGTCACCGATTGCGACCGGCTGGCAGGAATGCCCTACGATACCGGACAGGTGCCGGGCGTGGCGGGCCTCTCGGTCGACAAGATCGATATCAAGGCGGCGGAGGCCGCCTGCAACGACGCCATGCAGCGCTATCCCGACGTGGCGAGATTTACCTTTGAAGCCGGACGGGTGGCGAGCGCGCGCAAGGATTATGCCGAGGCCCGCCGTCTCTACGACAAGGCGGCCGCCGCCGGTTACGCCATGGCGATGAACAATATCGGCGCCACGTATGAGGGCGCGCTGGGCGTCGCCAGGAATTATGCGGAAGCCGCACGCTGGTACGCCAAGGCGGTGGCCGCCGCCGAGCCCATCGCCATGGTCAATCTCGGCTGGCAGTATGAACACGGCCATGGCGTCGCCCAGGATCTGGCCGAAGCCCACCGGCTTTACGAGACGGCCGCCAAGGCCGGCGTGCCCGCGGGCATGAACAATCTCGGCCTGCTCTATCTCCGCGGCAAGGGCGTTCCGCGCGACTACGCCAAAGCACGCCAATTGTTCGAGCAGGGCATTGCGCTTGGCGACGCCGCCAACATGAACGATCTCGGGGTGATGTACATGCAAGGTTCCGGCGTCCGCCGCGACGTCAAGATGGCGCGGGAGTGGTACGAAAAGGCGGCCGCGCTCGGCAATCCCGAGGCGAAGCAGAATTTGGTGGGGCTGCCGAGGTGATGGCAACGGCGTTTGCGCGGGCGGCCGCTCGGGTATAATTTGGACCTCGCATTACAGCGAGGAGGCATTCCGATGCGCGTTTTGATCCTGCTCGCGTTCCTGCTTGCTCTCGCCTCGCCCGCTCGCGCCGGCGACGACGTCGCCATAGCGCAAAGCGTCATCCGCTCCCAGGCCGAGGCCTTCAGCCACGGCGATGCGGCTGCGGCCTATTCCTTTGCGGCGCCCGCGATCAAGACCATCTTCCCGCGGGCCGAGATCTTCATGTCGATGGTGCAACAGAGCTATTCGCCGGTCTATCGCCACCGCAGTTTCGAATTCGGCGAGGCGCGCGCCGAGGGCGGCGTGATCGCGCAGCGCGTCCACATCATCGACGAGAACGGCGAAGCGTGGGAGGCGCTCTACACACGGGAGCAACAGCCCGACGGCAGCCTGAAGATCACCGGGTGCAGCCTGCTGAAGGCGGGGCAGGCGGTGTAGGCGTCGTCATTGCGAGCGCAGCGAAGCAAGCCATGCTGCAAAGAAGAAAGAATGGATTGCTTCGTCGCAAGTGCTCCTCGCAATGACGAGTTAGCTATCTTCGGGTTTCACACTACGCCATCACCAGCCGGCTCCGCGCCCGGAGCAACAGCGACACCACGATGACGATGTTGAGCGCATTCCAGACGATGCCGTTCATGAACGCAGCCGCATAGGAGCCGGTGGCATCGAAGATCACGCCGGACACCCAGCCGCCGAACGACATGCCGAACACGGATGCGAAAATCACGATGCCGACGCGGGTCGCGGCTTCGCGCGCCGGCATCGATTCGCGGACGATGATGGCGTAGCTCGGCACGATGCCGCCCTGGAACAGCCCGAACATCGCGGAGATGATGTAGAGCGAGGACAGGCTGTCGAAGAACAGATAAAAGACCAGCGCAAAGGCCTGCGCCACCGAGCCGATCAGCAGCGTGCGGATGCCGCCGATCCTGTCGGCGAGAAAGCCCGAGCCGATGCGGCTGACGATGCCGAACGCCATCATCAGCGACAGCATCTCGGCGCCGTGCACCGGCCCGTAGCCGAGATCGCCGCAATAGGCGACGATGTGGACCTGCGGCATCGCCATCGCCACGCAGCAGCCGATGCTGGCGATGCACAGCAATACCGTCAGCGTATTGGTCGAAAGCTCGAGATCGACGCGCGGCGGCGGCGCGTTGGCGTGGTCGCGCACCGTGGCGGTGCCGATCTGGGCGCGCAGCAAAAGCAGCAGCAGCGTCATCGCAACGGTGCAGAACAGGCCGATGGCGATGTGGGTGTGGCGCCAGCCGGCGTACCGGATGCCGAAGGTGATCAGCGGCGGCCAGACCGTGCCGGCGATGTAGTTGCCGCTGGCGACGATGGTGACCGCGAGCCCGCGATAGCGCTCGAACCAGTGCGAGGCCTCCGCCATCAGCGGGCCGAAGGTCGCCGACATGCCCAGCCCAATCAGGAAATGCACCGCGATGAACTGCCACAGCGTGGTCGACAGCCCGACCATGACATAGCCGCTGCCGAGGATGGCGATGCTGAGCGAGATCGCCGCCACGATGCCGAAGCGATCGGTTACCCGCCCCATGACGACGCCGCCGAGGCCGAAGCCGAGCATGGTCAGCGTGAACGCCAGCGATACCGCGCCGCGGCTGGCGCCGAATTCGGTCTGCACCACCGGCAAGACCACCACGATCGACCACATGCCGACGCTGCCGATCGAGCCGATCAAAAGCGCAATCGCAAGCCTCATCCAGGCCGGGCGTGAGTCCGGAATGAAGGCGGGTGATTCTCTGCGATCGGAGGGGGCGTGCACGGGGCGCAACTTCGTCGCCCGCAGCCTCCGGGTCAAGCAACATTGCCGCAAGATTAGGCATGCAGACGCGGGGCAACCGACCAAGACCGCCATTCCGGGATGGTCCGAAGGACCAGACCGGGAATCTCGAGGTTCCGGGTTCGCCGCCGGGCCGCGCCTTGCGCGGACCCGTTGGCGCCCCGGAACGACGATGTGTCCGCCGTTAACGCTTTCCTAACCATAAACCGGGCAAAAATTGCCCAGTAGCGAGAAGTCGAGTGTCGTCAGCCGCGTAAGACGGGGGAGTACCCGTGGACGCCAGTGCGGTGCCTCACTTTCGAAACGGTGGCCCCTTTGCCGCCGGGCAGGCGTTTGGCACCCGCGACCGGCGTTCGCGGGAGGAAGCAGCGACGATGGTGGACGTCACGGCGGGTCAGGGCGCGGGCAGGCCGAGCTTTCCTAGTCTCTCTGATATCGGCACCATCCTGAAACGCGGCGATCTGGCGCTGGCGTTCGGCATCCTCACCATCCTGGTGGTGCTGATTCTGCCCTTGCCCTCGATCGTGCTCGACCTGTTCCTGGCGATCTCGATCACGCTCTCGATCCTGATCCTGATGACCTCGCTGTTTATCCAGGCGCCGCTGGAATTCTCGTCGTTCCCGACCATCCTCTTGATCTCGACCATGCTGCGGCTGTCGCTCAACCTCGCTTCCACGCGGCTGATCCTCTCCCACGGCCACGAGGGCACGGCGGCTGCCGGCCACGTCATCGAGGCCTTCGGCAATTTCGTGATGGGCGGCAATTTCGTGATCGGGATCATCGTGTTCGCGATTCTCGTGATCGTGAACTTCGTCGTCATCACCAAGGGTTCGGGCCGCATCGCCGAAGTCGCCGCGCGCTTCCACCTCGACGCCATGCCGGGCAAGCAGATGGCGATCGACGCCGATCTCTCGGCCGGCCTGATCGACGAGAAGGTGGCGAAAGAGCGCCGCAAGGCGCTGGAGGACGAAAGCGGCTTCTTCGGCGCCATGGACGGCGCCTCGAAATTCGTGCGCGGCGACGCGGTCGCGGGCCTGCTGGTGGTGTTCATCAACATCATCGGCGGCATCATCATCGGCGTCGCCCAACAAGATCTCTCGTTTGCCGAAGCCGCGCGAAGCTATACGCTGCTCACCGTCGGCGACGGCCTGGTCACGCAAATCCCGGCGCTGATCGTCTCCACCGCGGCCGGGCTGCTGGTCTCCAAGGCGGGCGTCAGCGGCGCCGCCGACAAGGCGCTGATGAAGCAGCTCTCGGGCTATCCACAGGCGCTCGGCATGTCGGCCGGCGTCATGCTGGTGCTGGCGACGCTGCCGGGCATTCCGATGCTTCCCTTCCTCGCGCTGGGCTCGGGCGCGGCCGCGCTGGCGTGGAATGCACGCAAACAAAAGCGCGCCGCCACGGCCGCTGCCGCCGCCGCCGCGGCAGCTCCCGCCGCCGCCGCGGCCGCAGCCGCGGGCACCGCGGAAGAGCCGATCTCGACGGCGCTCAAGATCGACGATCTCAAGATCGAACTGGGCTATGCGCTGTTGCCGCTGGTGAACGGCCCCGACGGCACCGACCGCCTGACCGAGCAGATCAAGGCGCTGCGCCGCTCGCTCGCGATCGAGATGGGCTTTGTGATGCCGGCGGTGCGCATCCTCGACAATGTGCAGCTGGAAGCCAACACCTACATCATCAAGATCAAGGAAGTCGACGCCGGCACCGGAAAAATCTGGCCGAACCAGTTCATGGTCATGGATCCCGCCGGCAACCAGGTCAGCGTGCCCGGCATCCACACCACGGAGCCGACCTTCGGACTGCCGGCGACCTGGGTCGACGCCAGCCTGAAGGAAGAGGCCACGCTGAAGGGCTACACCGTGGTCGACGCCGCTACCGTGCTTTCGACCCATCTCACCGAATTGCTCAAGAACAACATGTCGGACCTGCTGTCCTACGGCGAGGTGCAGAAACTCTTGAAGGAGCTGCCGAAAGAACAAAGCGAACTGGTCAAGGACATCGTGCCGAGCCTGGTCACGATTTCGGGCATCCAGCGCGTGCTGCAATTGCTGCTCGCCGAGCGCATCTCGATCCGCGATCTCTCCACCATCCTCGAAGGCATCGCCGACGCGCTGGCGTTCTCGCGCAACCCGGCCACCATGGTCGAGCATGTCCGCGCCCGGCTGGCGCGGCAGATCTGCGCGCAAAACACCTCGCATAACGGCTACCTGCCGCTGATCGCGCTGTCGGCGAAATGGGAGCAGGCCTTTGCGGAATCCCTCGTCGGCACCGGCGAAGAACGCAGCCTCGCCATGCAACCTTCAAAACTGTCCGAGTTCATGACCGTGGTGCGCGACCGCTTCGAGCAGGCGGCGCGCGAAGGCGAGGCGCCGGTGCTGGTGACCTCGGCCGCGATCCGCCCCTTCGTGCGCTCGCTGGTCGAGCGTTTCCGTTCGCAGACCACGGTGCTGTCGCAGGCGGAAATCCACCCCAGGGCGCGGCTCAAGACGGTCGGCAGCGTGTAAGCGAAGCGGCCGTGCGGCGGCTTTTTCGCCACAGGCAAATGATTTATTCCCCGCCAAGGCTTTGCGGCCATTTCGCGCCGCAGCAGGCTCGGAATCCGTAAAATCTTATAAGATACTGTAATACTTCAAATATTTCTCGCAGCTAAGGTGCTGATGCGAAACTCCGGTCGCGGGCGTTCAACTCTATTCACCGCCTTGTGATCGCATCTTTGGGACCTAACGGCGAATCCCTACGTTTGCTTGCGTGAGACGTTGAACCTGCCGGCGCGCGATGCCGACGAATGCGCAAAGGCAGGAAGGCGGCAGGAGACTTCCATGAACCACTCGATCTACAGCGCGGATCGCTCGACCCACCTCAAGGTGGTGGTCGTGGCGCTCGTTGCGGGTATCGCCGTGGCGGCCTTCGGCATCTCGGCTCGCACCAGTTCGGATGAATTCACCCAGACCGCCCACGTCATCAAGGCCGGCAAGCCGGTCGCCGTCACCAACTCCAACATGATGGTGGTGCGCTAACGAAATTTGCGAATTCACGCGGCTCTTTACCAGCCCCCCAAAGTCGCCACGTGGATAATAGAAGACCCCAACTACCCCCAAGTTGACTACCGAAAACGCCCGCTCCCCACGGGCGTTTTCTTTTTGTGGGGATTTCACCGAATGGATCGAAGATCCAGGCCCTGGAAATCCATTGAGGCCCGAGCTCAGCGGGACGGAACGCTCTCGATCAGCTTGCCGGCATAGACCGGCGGCAATGTCGGCTTGCCGTCGGAGGATCCACCGCCCTGCTCGATCGTCACGGCATAAGTCGCGTCCTTGACGGTGTCGGCGTCATAAGACGCCAGCACCGGACGGGAGGTGAATTCGCCGCTGCCGACGACGCCGAGCGAGCGCGGCCGCTGCAGCTTGTCCGAGATCAGCCATAGCTCGTAGCTCTTGCCGAGTTCTGCGGGGGGGCCGACCCTGCGGATCGTGAATTGCCTGGTCGTCCCGTCGACCGTCAGAATGAAGGCGGGCGAGCCGCCATCCTTCTGCAGCAGCGCGACATATTGGGCCGATGGCGGCACCGGTGCCGGCGGCGCCTTGACCTCGACCACCTGGGTGCGCGGTTTCGGGCGAAGCGAATCGGGCAGCAAATCCGGCTGCCAGGCGCCGACCGCGATCATGGCCACCAGCACGGCGGCGATTGCGCTGGTGGCGGCGGCAACACCACGCCAGCGCCGCGCCTGGGCGGACAGCCGGATCACATTGGAATTGTCGGCGGCAATGACGATCGGCGCAACGACCTCCGGCACAGCCGCCGGCGGCGGAGCCGAAGGCGGCTCGGGCAGCACCAGCGGCGCCTGCTGCCCGGACAATCCGGTCGCGGTTTTGATCCTGTCCCAGACTTGCGGGCTCGGCTCGACCGAGCCGACCATCTGGTTCAGCACGCCGAGCCTGAACTCCCACGCCTGCACCATCGCCGTGAAGTCCTTGTCGATGGACATCATGGTTTCGACCTGCGCCCGCTCGTCGGCATCGAGCGTGCCGAGGGCATATTCGGCGGCGAGCGCGATATGGTCTTCGCTGTAGGCCATCATCTAACGTCCAGACACTCCCAATTCCGGGATCTCTACAGTCCGAGGCATTCCCGGATATCCATCATGCTGCGGCGCAGCCAGGTCTTGATCGTATTGACCGGCGTCTCGAACTTGGTGGCCAGTTGCTCGCGGCTCCAGCCGTTGTAATAGGCCAGCAGCACGAGCTTCTGCCGGTCCGGCTCCAGCCGGCCGACGCATTCGAGCAACCGCTTCAATTCCTCGGTCATCTCCCGGCGCGCCAGCGGATCCGGACTGTCGGCGGCCACTTCCATGGCCGTCGGCTCCTCTTCGATCGAGAGCTCGCCCTTCTTGCGCACGACGTCGATCGCCCGGTTGCGGGCTATCGACGCCATCCATGTGATCGGCGAGGCGAGCGCCGGATTGAACTGGCCTGCGCTGTTCCAGATCTTGACGTAAGCCTCCTGAATCACCTCCTCCGCGAGATCCTGTCGGCGCAAGATACGGATCACCACGCCAAAGAGTTTCGCCCGCGTGGCGGCGTAAAGCCGCTCGAAAGCGGCCTCGTCCCCCTTGGCAACCGCGGCGATCAGCCAGACCAGCTCAGCTGGCGTCAGCATTCAGTGCCCCCGAAATCGCGATGCCCATCGCCGTGTCTACACAACCAGGTACCATTTCCGGCCTGTCGTATCATATCCTGCGGCAATGCGATCCACCAAGTCACCCGGGCCGGCCTGTGGACTTTTGGCCAATAAAAAACCCGGGCCTTTTGGCGCGGGTTTCTCGACTGATATCCGGCAAGACAGGCGGAGGCCGTCAGGCCACCACGGCCCCGATGCGGGCGCGCATCAGGCCGATGCTGTCGAGATCGGCCTGTTCGCGGGCTCCTTCTTCGGCGCGTTCGCGGGCCTGGTCGCGCTCGTCGAGCAGTTCGACCTTCTTGAGCTCCTCGAACGCCTCGCTCAACAGGCTCTTGGCGTCTTCGAGCTGGATCCGCAGTTCGTCGGCGGAGCGGGTCAGGTTCTCCCGCCGCTGGATCGCGGCCTTGGCGTAGGTCGGATAGGCGAAGTGCGAGGGGTCGTTGATCCCGGCGCGCTCCTGCTCCGACTGGATTTCGCGCTCGAGGTCGACCGACATCCGCTGGAAATCGGCGATCATGCCCTCGATCTGGGCGACCCTGCGGCGCTTTTCGTCGACCTGAAATTTCTTCAGGCGGATCAGCGTTTCACGTGACTTCATCGACTCATACTCCCCAGAAGTCCCGATTTGAACGCGGGACAGGACCGGTACCCCTCCGGGGCCCCACCGGTATCGCTAGTTGTGTGGCGCGGATGATGGCCTGACAAAGTTAGCGTTCCGTTTCCAAATCCTTGAGGATTTGCTCAAGTTGCTGGTATCCCTGCCGCAACCCGGTGACCTCGTCCTTGGCCTGGCGCAGGAAACCCTCGAGCGGCTCGTGCAGGCTGATCGCCTCGTCGACCTCGGGGCTGGACCCGGCCCGGTAGGCGCCGAGCCGGATCAGCTCCTCCATGTCGGCATAGGTCGCCATTACCTGCCGGGCCCGGGTGATCACCGGCAGATAGGCCGGATCGGCCGATCTCGGCATCGTGCGGGACACCGATCTGAGGATGTTGATGGCCGGATAGCGCCCGCGCTCGGCGATCGAGCGCTGCATCACGATATGGCCGTCCAGGATGCCGCGGACCGCATCCGCGATCGGCTCATTGTGGTCGTCGCCGTCGACCAGCACCGTGAAGATGCCGGTGATGGTGCCGACCCCGGTGCCCGGACCGGCGCGCTCCAACAATCTTGGCAGTTCGGTGAACACGGTCGGCGTATAGCCCTTGGCGGTCGGCGGCTCGCCCGCCGACAGGCCGATCTCGCGCTGCGACATGGCAAAGCGCGTCACCGAGTCCATCAGGCACAGCACATCCTTGTTCTCGTCGCGAAAATGTTCTGATATCGCCAGCGTCAGATAGGCCGCCTGCCGCCGCATCAGGGCCGGCTCGTCCGATGTCGCAACCACCACCACCGAGCGCGCCAGGCCTTCGTCGCCGAGGTCGTCCTGCAAAAATTCCTGCACCTCGCGGCCGCGTTCGCCGACCAGCCCAATCACCGTGATGTCGGCGTCGACATTGCGCGCCAGCATCGACAGCAGCACCGATTTGCCGACGCCGGAGCCGGCGAAGATGCCGAGCCGCTGGCCCCGGCAGCAGGTCAGGAACGTATTGAGGCTGCGGACGCCGAGATCGAGCGGGGCGCCGACGCGCTTGCGCGAATGCGCCGGCGGCGGCGCATTGCGATAGGGGATCGGCGACGGCCCTTGCGGCAGCGGCCCCTTGCCGTCGATCGGCTCGGCCATGGCGTTGAGCACGCGGCCGAGCCACAGGGGCGACGGCCGCACCTGGCTTGCGGCATTGGCGATGACGGCGCGGCAGCCACGGCGGACGCCCTCAAGGCCGGCGAACGGCATCACCACGGCGTTGCTGCCGGAAAAGCCGATCACCTCGGAGGGGATCAGGCGGTCGCCGCCGGTCTCGATCACGATGCGGGCGCCGACCGACATCGCATGGATGGGGCCCGCGATCTCGACCATCAGTCCGCGCACGCCGACCACACGGCCGTAGATATTGACGCCGTCGATGTCGCCGATCTGCTCGGCGAGCGCCTTCATTGCGAAAACCTTAAGTTTCTACGCATTGGGGGCCGGACCTTAACTTCGTGTTTACCCGCATCGTTAATCATTACGTCACTGTCTTTGGTGACTGAGAGCGCTCGACCTTCAGAAGGAAGGCTGAGTTGCGGGAGTTGGTTAGGCCCGACTCCTAATGTGGAACTTGAACGGGTACGGATAGCAAAACCTGTCTCAGCGCAATGTCTTAGAGCGATTCGACAAAAATTGCACTCGAAGACCTTGCACAGGGGAATCAGATTTTGTTAACCATATGTCGTCAGGATCCGAATCAGTTGTGCAAAGGCGTTTTGAGTGCCGCAAGTGCGGCCGACCTGACGCCCGGAGCGGCGACTATAGGGGACTGGCATGCGCGTTCTGCTGATAGAAGATGACAGCGCCGTTGCGCAGTCGATCGAGCTGATGCTCAAATCCGAGAGTTTCAACGTCTATACGACCGATCTCGGGGAAGAAGGCGTCGATCTCGGAAAACTTTACGATTACGACATTATCCTTCTCGACCTCAATTTGCCCGACATGTCCGGCTATGACGTGCTCAAGCAGCTTCGGGTCTCCAAGATCAAGACCCCCATTCTGATCCTCTCCGGGCTTGCCGGCATCGAGGACAAGGTCAAGGGCCTCGGCGTCGGCGCCGACGACTACATGACCAAGCCCTTCCACAAGGACGAACTGGTCGCGCGCATCCATGCGATCGTGCGCCGTTCCAAGGGCCACGCCCAGTCGGTGATCCAGACCGGCGACCTCGTGGTCAATCTCGACACCAAGACGGTCGAGGTCGGCGGCCAGCGCGTGCATCTGACGGGCAAGGAATACCAGATGCTGGAGCTGCTCAGCTTGCGCAAGGGCACCACGCTGACCAAGGAAATGTTCCTCAACCATCTCTATGGCGGCATGGACGAGCCGGAGCTGAAGATCATCGACGTCTTCATCTGCAAGCTGCGCAAGAAGCTCGCCAACGCTTCCGAAGGCCGCAACTTCATCGAGACCGTGTGGGGCCGCGGCTATGTGCTGCGCGAGCCGCACGAAGTGGAAGACAGAATTCCCGCCTGATCAAGGTTCTACCCGAGAGCCGGTCAGGCTCTCATCCTCCCAGACTGGACCCCGCTGGAAACGGCGGGGTTTTTGTTTTTGGGGGGACGGCTTGAGCCATAAACGCTCGCTTGGGCAGCGGTTCCCGTGATCAACCGGCGTCACTTCCTCAAAAGTTCCCTTGTCGCCTGCAAATTCGTCTCTCGATACCGTGCAACCTATGGCTGGTTCGCGATTTGGTTTGTCGGAGAACCAACGTGAACCGCATCTTCAAACCCTTGGTGTTGCTGGTTGCCGTCGTCTACTTCCTCGTGGACGCCATCTTCTTGACGGTCGCGAGACCCCTCGCTCGCCGGCTTGCCGGGCTGTGGATTTTCGATCGCCTGCGGGCATGGATCGTGTCGCTGCGGCCCTACCCCACGCTCGCACTGTTCATGGTACCGGTCGTGACCCTCGAGCCGGTCAAGCCTGTTGCGGCCTATCTGACCGCGACCGGCCACATCATGGGCGGGCTGACGGCCCTTCTCATCGGCGAAATTCTCAAGCTCGTGCTGATTGAACGTCTTTTCTGCATCAGCCGTGCCAAGCTGTTGTCAATTCCGGCTTTCGCGTGGTGCTACGACAGGGTGCGCCAGGCCCGCGAGTGGGTCGAATCCTTCAGGGGATGGCAACTGGCGCGGCGCTTCAGTTTCATTGCCAGGCGTGCCCTTCGCAGCTACGTCCTCGAATTGAGGGCTTCGCGGAAGCAACAGCGGCTGTCCTGGCAGTCGCGCTGATTGTGCATCGGAACCTAATCTCCGCTGCCTGCTTGTGTCCTTGCCTGCCTCCTCTCCCTGGATCGGTTTGAGCGACATCCGGATAACCGGCTGTCGACCGACTCATGTCCGCCTTCTTCAGAGATCCGCAATGAGTTTGATCGCCCGAAAAATCTACAACGGACGCACCACGGAGGAGCTGATTGCGTTGCTGAGCGCGGTTTCATCCGCCATTCTGGCGGCGCTGTTGATCGGCGCGCTGTATTTCGGTCGCGACATCTTCGTACCCATTGCTCTGGCAATCTTGCTCAGTTTTGTGCTGGCGCCGCTCGTCGGACAGCTGCAGCGTGCGCGTATTCCGCGAGGTTTTGCGGTCGTGAGCGTCGTCGTTCTGGCCTTCATGGTCATTTTCGGCGTCGGCACTCTGATCGCAAATCAGCTGACCCAGCTGGCTGGCGACCTTCCGGTTTATCAATCGACGATGCGAGAAAAGATCAAGTCGGTTCGGGGCGCCACCGCGAGCAGCGGCACGCTGGAACGCGCGGCCGACATGCTTCAAGAGCTGAGCCGGGAGCTGGACAAGCCGAAAGACGACAAATCCGTCCGCGGCTCCCTCGACCGTTTCGGCGGTTCGAATTCCGCAGGCTCGATAACTCCGGTCCCGGTTGAAGTGCGCCAGCCGGATCCAGGGGCACTGGAAAACTTGCGGACCTTGATTGCACCGTTGCTGAATCCGCTCGCGACCACCGGCATCATCATCATATTCGTGATCTTCATCCTGATTCAGCGCGAGGATCTTCGAAATCGTCTCATACGGCTCGCAGGCTCGCATGACCTGCAACGAACGACGGCGGCGCTGGACGATGCCGCGACGCGCCTCAGCCGGCTGTTCCTCGCTCAATTGATGATCAACGCGACCTTTGGCCTGATCATAGGGGTGGGGCTTTCGTTCATCGGCATTCCCAGCGCGATCCTGTGGGGCATTCTGGCCGCCGTCCTGCGCTTCGTTCCCTATATCGGCTCGGTGATCTCGGCCGCCTTTCCACTGGCGATCGCCGCGGCTGTCGATCCCGGTTGGTCGATGCTCGCCTGGACGGTGGCGCTTTTTCTGGGTGTGGGTCCGGTCGTCAGCCAGGTCATCGAACCCCTGGTCTATGGCCAGAGCACCGGACTTTCTCCCGTCGCGATCGTCGTTTCAGCGACGTTCTGGACGGCGTTGTGGGGACCGATCGGGCTTGTGCTGGCAACGCCATTGACGGTCTGCCTCGTCGTGCTGGGACGTCATGTCGAGCGGCTCGAATTTCTCGATGTGATCTTCGGTGACAGGCCCGCTCTTTCACCGCCGGAAATGTTCTATCAACGGATGCTCGCCGGCGATCCGACCGAGGCCGCGGGAAAGGCCGAGGAATTCCTGAAGGAAAAATCGCTGTCCTCCTATTTTGACGAGGTCGCGCTCAAGGGCCTGCAGCTGGCCCAGGTCGATGCAAAGCGCGGCACCCTGGACCAGGCTCGCATGACCAAAATTCGCGATGCCGTCACCGAGTTTGCCAGCGACCTTTCCACCCAGGACGACTCGATACCCGAGGTGGCGTCGCCGACCATGGACGCGGAAGCGGCGGCCGCGATTGAAGCCGTACCCGATACCGCGATCTCCAGCAATTTGCCCGTCGTTCAGAAAGCCGATCTTCCCCTCAGCTGGCAGGGCGAGGCTCCGGTGCTTTGCCTGGCCGGGCGCACCCTCCTCGACGAAGCCGCCGCGGTGCTGTTTGCGCAGCTTTCCAATGCTCACGGTCTGGCTGCCCGGGTTGAACCCGCGGTCGCGCTTTCGACGACCAATATCCTGCGGCTGGAGACCACCGGCGTCGCAATCGTCTGCCTGTCTTACCTTGACGCGAGCAGTCCCGCCCATATGCGGTACTCGGTCCGGCGCCTTCGCCGCAGGTTGCCCAGGGCCACCATCCTGCTCGGCTGTTGGGCCGAGGATATCGACAAGGATTCCCTGGAAGCATTGCGGGAGACGGCCAAGGCCGACCTGGTAGCGGGGAGCCTGCGTGAGGCCATGATGATTTGCCGAACGAGCGCAGGCGTGCAGGAAATCAATCAAGAGCCTGATATCGTTGTTGGCTCCCCTGGAGTCGCGTAGCGAGAATTCCAGGCCGGCGTGCCAAGGCCGCGAACGCCGCACGATGCTGTGAAATGAACGGCTTTCGCTTGCCTCGCTGCCTCCAAATGATGGAGACTGGTCGTTGCAGGAAAACTCCCCGAACAGCGCAGGGACTGAAAACCATGAAACGTTCGCGCCGCGTCGTTCTGACCATGATGGGGACTGCGGCCGTGGGCGCGGTCTCGATGGGGTTTGTGCCGCGGGAGGGTTGCGGCCCCGGCCTCACCGTCGTGCCAGGCCCGGACGGCCGGCCCTATTGCCGCGCAATCTATGGCGGCTTCGGCGGCGTGCCGCGGGGTTTTCACGGCCACGGCCATGGCGGACATCCTCATGGAGGCGGCTAGCAGCCGTCCATGCAGCGTATCGCCTGTCCCGAGCGCGACGATTGGCGCCAGACCGCCGAAAGCGCGGGCTTCGATTTTCATACCATTGACGGCGAGCGCTATTGGGACGAGCGCGCCTATTACGCCTTCACGCTGGACCAGATCGAGCGCGGAATCGAGGGACCGACCGGCGAAATCGACGCGATGTGTCTCGAGCTTGCCGGCCGCGCGATCGGCGACGAAGAAATCCTGCGCCGCCTGAAGATACCGGAAGCGTTCTGGCCGCTGATCTCGCAAAGCTGGCACGACGACGAGGGCAGCCTCTACGGCCGGCTCGATCTCGCCTTCGACGGACGGGGACCGGCGAAACTTTTGGAATACAATGCGGATACCCCGACCTCGATCTTCGAGGCGGCGGTGTTTCAGTGGACCTGGCTGGAGCAGGCGATCGAACGGCGCATTCTCCCGGCGCACGCCGACCAGTTCAATTCGATCCATGAGCGCCTGATCGAGGCGTGGAAGAATTTTGGAAGCGAACGGCACCTGCATCTCGCCGGGATGATGGAAAGCACCGAAGACGCCGGCACGCTGGCCTATCTCGAAGATACCGCAAGGCAGGCCGGCCTGGCGACGACTTCCATCGACATCGAACACATCGGATGGCGCGACGACGGCGGCTTCGTCGATCTCGACAACCGCGACATCGAACTCGCCTTCAAACTCTATCCCTGGGAGTGGATGTTTCACGACGAGTTCGGCAGCCGGCTCGCCAGGGCGCCGACGCGCTGGATCGAGCCGCCATGGAAGGCGCTATTGTCCAACAAGGGCATTCTTCCGCTGCTGTGGGAGATGTTTCCGAACCATCCCAATCTGCTGCCGGCCTATTTCGAGGATGACCCGAACGCCGCCCACCTCGGCACCTCGTTCGTGCGCAAGCCGCTTTATTCGCGTGAAGGCGCCAATGTCACCCTGGTCAGCGGCGGCGCGACGATCGCGCAGCAGGAGGGGCCTTATGGCGCCGAGGGTTTCATTCGCCAGGCGCTGGCGAGGCTGCCGAAGTTTTCGAACCAGTATCCGGTGATCGGCAGCTGGCTGGTCGATCACGCGCCCTGCGGGCTGTCGATCCGCGAGGACGAAAATCCGGTCACCGGCAACACGTCACGGTTTTTGCCGCACGCGATCCTTTGACGACTTAAGCAAGAAGAGTTTTAGTTCGATCGATTTGTTCGCTGGCCCGGCCACCTCTCCCACAGGGAGAGGCGTAGGCCGCCTTCGGCGGCCGTTCTTTAAGAAGGACGCTGAAGCGAAGCTTCAGCTACGGCGTAGCGCCGGGTGAGGGGTTGCGGTCTCTCGCTAGAGCCGCGCCCCCTCACCCGATTTGCTGCGCAAATCGACCTCTCCCCGCTGGGGAGAGGTGGATCGAACACATCCCGCTTTAGCGGGCCGCGGAGGCAACCATCTTCAACGCCGGTGCGACGCCTGCGCGCGCCCGATCGGCATTCAGCCGGTACATTCCGCGCTTCTCCGGATAGGGCTTGAAGGCGTCGGTGATCCCGACCACGGATTCGGCGGCGCCGAGCAGCAGAACGCCGTCGGTATCGAGCAGCCGCGCCAGGCGGTCGAAGATCCCGACCTTGGTGTCCTGGTCGAAATAGATCAGGACGTTGCGGCAGAAGATCACGTCGAAGGTCCCGAGATGGGAAAAGTCCTGCAGTAGATTGAGCTGCCGGTGCTGCACCATGCCGCGGATATCGGCGTTGAGCTGCCACAGCTCGCCGATTTGCGTGAAATGCTTGACCAGCATCTGGATCGGCAGGCCACGCTGCACCTCGAACTGGCTGTAGATTCCGGCCCTGGATTTCTCCAGCACTTCCTGCGACAGGTCGGTGGCGACGATTTCGACGCGCCAGCCGGAAAGGCCGGCGAATTGCCTCACGCACATCGCGATCGAATACGGTTCCTGCCCGGTGGAAGAGGCCGCGCACCAGATCCGCAGCGAGCGCCGGCCGGCGCGCGCCTGCACCAGCGCCGGGAAGATCGTCTCCCGCAGGTGGTCGAACGGAATCTTGTCGCGGAAGAAGAAGGTCTCGTTGGTGGTCATCGCCTCGACCACTTCCGACGTCACGGCGTCCGAGCCGGACTTGATCTTCGCCACCAGCTCGGCGATCCCCGGCAGTCCCTGCTTTCGCGCCAGCGGGATCAGCCGGCTTTCGACCAGGTATTGCTTGTCGGCGGACAGGTCGAGGCCGGAACGCTCCTTCAGGAGCTTGCGCAGAAACTCGTAATCGAGCGGCGTCACGAGCGATCTCCCGCGAACAACCGGACCAGTTTCGGTGCGATCTGGTTGAGCGGCAGGATGGCGGCGCAAATGCCGGCATTGGCGGCCGCGCCCGGCATTCCCCATACCACGCTCGAGGCTTCGTCCTGGGCGATCACGCTGCCGCCGGCGGCGACGATCTCCTTGCCGCCGCGCATGCCGTCGGAACCCATGCCGGTCAGCACCACCGCCAGGACCCCGGCCTGCCAGACGTCGATCGCGGAAGTGAACAGGGGATCGACCGCGGGCTTGCAGAAATTGACCGGCGGCCCGTCGTCGAGCGCGATCGCGGCATCAGTGCTCATGGCGGACGACGCGCATGTGGCGGCCGCCCGGCGCGAGATAGATCCGGCCGGCCTTGACGATCTCGCCATCGACGGCTTCCTGCGCCGGCCGGCGGCTCGAGCGCGCCAGGTGCTCGGCGAGGATGGTGGTGAAAGTCGGCGGCATATGCTGCGTGATCAGCACCGGGAAGCGGTCGATCACCGGACCGATGTCGGTGACCAGCGTCATCAACGCCTGCGGCCCGCCGGTCGAGGAGCCGATCACCAGCGCGCGCGGCGCCTGCGCAGAGAAGGCGCGGCGCATCAGCTGCAGTTGTGCAACCGCGGCCGGCTGCGGCCGGTGCGACGGCTCGCGCAGCGAAGCGAGCGCGGGCGCCAGCGGCGGCGAAACCGGGGCGGGGCGGCGGACCTTGGCGCCGAGGTTGCGGATCTTCTGGATCAGGTCGTGGTGAAAGATTTCGGCGGCGCCGGCTTCGCGGGTGCTTTCGGGCTTCGGAATGTAGTCCGAGGCGCCGAGCGAGAGCGCCTTGAAGCTGATCTCGGCGTTGCGGCGGGTCAGCGTCGAGGCCATGATGATGATGAGGTTGCGCTTCTTCGCCAACAGCTGGGGCAGCGCGGAGATGCCGTCAAGTTCGGGCATTTCGATGTCGAGCACGGCGACATCGGGATTGACGCGCTCGAGCTGGTTGACGGCATCAAGCCCGGTGCGCAGCGATGCCGCGACCACCATGTCGGGTTCGGCCTCGACCCAGCGCGAGATCAGCCCCCGGATCACGACGGAATCGTCGACCACCATCACCCGCAGTGGCTCCTGTCGAGTCGCGCTCGGCAGGGCGGAGGAACTTGTCAACGTCACACTCATCACTCACCAGGTCCGGCTGAAAGCGGCATACTTGAGACGACAACGCCGAAGGCATTCAGCCGCCGGATCGAAGACAGACAGATCAGATCAGGCCGACTTCCTGGAACTTCGCGGTCACGATGTCCTTGTCGAACGGTTTCATGATGTATTCGTTGGCGCCCGCATGCAGCGCGCGCGCAATGTGCGCGACGTCGTTCTCGGTGGTGCAGAACACGACCTTTGGCGCGTCGCCGCCGGGCATGCGGCGCAGATTGCCGAGGAACTCGTAGCCGTCCATGATCGGCATGTTCCAGTCCAGCAGGATGGCGTCCGGCAATCCGCGCTTGCAGATTTCCAGCGCCTTCTCGCCGTCCTCGGCTTCGATGATCTGGAAGTCGAGCCCTTCCAGGATGCGGCGTGCGACTTTTCGGATGACGCTCGAATCATCCACTACGAGACATGTTCTCATTTCAGCCTCTGCTTCTTCTGATCCCTGACGGGACGGTTCCATTCCAACAGTGGTGCTGCCCGCCGCCGGCCTTATGCCGCCAGCATGTCGGGCACGATTTCGAGGACTCGATCGACGTCGAGGACGACCATCAGCTGGCCGTCGAGTCGGTGGACGCCGCCGGCGAGTTTGGCCATGCGGGGATCGAGGTTGACGGGGTTGTCCTCGCGACCCTGGTCGGGCAGCCGCAGCACTTCGCCGATCTGGTCGATCAACAGGCCATAGGATTCGCCGCGCAGGTCGACGCCGACCGCCATCGGCGGCTTGCCGTCGTCGTTTTTGGGCAGGCCCAGGCGGGCGCGCATGTCGACCACGGTGACGATGCGGCCGCGCAGATTGAGCACGCCGGCGATCTCGGAGGGCGACAGCGGCACCCGGGTCAGCCGCTCCGGCATGAACACGTCCTGCACGCGGGAGATCGGCAGCCCGAACAATTGCCCGCCGATCATCGCGGTGACGTATTCGGCGACCGTGCCCTCACTCGATGCGATTTTGCTGGTCATGCTTTGATTCCTTACGCCGTCCGGCTGAACTTTGTTCATGCCGCCGCCCGATGGACTTCGGCAGTCTGTTCCTTCAGCGCCGCGATCAGGCCGGGACGGTCGAATTTGGCGACGTAATCATGGAACCCGGCCTGCCTGCCGCGCTCGATCGCCGCAGGCGACACCATCGAGGACAGCGCGATGATCGGGAGCGCGCTCAGATTATGATCCGCCCGTATCACTTCCGCGAACTCGAAGCCGTTCATGTCGGGCATTTCGATGTCGGTCAGGACCACGTCGAAGACCTGCCCCGAGCGCAGCACGGTGAGGCCCTCCTGGGCGTTGGGGGCAACGCGGACCTTGTAGCCCGCGGCCTTCAAGACCGGCGCCAGCATGTTGCGGAAGAACGCGCTGTCGTCGACCAAAAGGATCGACTGCGCCGAAGCCGAGGGCGTCATCTCCTTGCGGGTGAACCAGTCGGGGAACGCCATCGGGAGGAAGTGGCCGACGTCGATCACCTCGGTGGCCTGGCCCTTGATCACGGCCGAGCCGAGGATGCCGGCTTCCGAGCCGCCGACCTCGATGTTGAGCCGCTCCTCGACGATGTCGATGATCTCGTCGACCACCAGCCCCATCGAGCGGCGGTCGTCGGCGAACACCAGGATCGGCTGCGAGCCCGAGGTCTGGACGCTGACCCCGGCCATCTGCACCAGCGGCATCAATTGCTCGCGGTACTGCACCATGTAGCGGCCGTTGGAGAGTTCGATCTTGTCGATCGGCAACTCTTCCAGCCGGGTGACGAGGCCGAGCGGCACCGCCTTGGGCTGGTTGGTGCCGGCGCGGAACACCAATAGCGAGGTCAATTGCTCGGCGGCGGACGCCCGCGAGGCCGCGTTCTCGTCCGCGATCTCGTGAGAGGCCGAGCCCGCGGCGCCGAGCGCCCTGGCAATGCCGTTGGGGTCGATGATCATGATCACGGCGCCGTCGCCCAGGATGGTATTGCCGGAGAACATGTCGATGTGGCGCAGTTTGGTGGACATCGGCTTGACCACGATTTCTTCGGTGTGGAACACGCCGTCGACCACAATGCCGAAGGTCTGGCTGCCGACCTGCGTCACCACGATAAAACCGTTCTCGGGATCGGAGGAGGAGCCGTCGTCGATCTTCAGGAGCTTCTTCAGGTGCATCAGCGGCAGCAGCTTGTTGCGCAGCCGCAGCACCGCGGTGTCCTTGATGCGCTCGATGCGGTGCTCGGAATTGGCGCGTGCCCGCACCAGTTCGACCACCGAGAGCTGGGGGATGGCAAAGCGATCGCCGGCGGCTTCCACGATCAGGGCGGAGACGATGGCCAAGGTCAGCGGGATCTTGATGGTGACGGAGGAGCCCTCGCCGGCCACCGACTTGACGTCGATGGTGCCGCCGATCTGGTCGATATTGGTGCGCACCACGTCCATGCCGACGCCGCGGCCGGACACCGAGGTGATGGCGGCCGCGGTCGAGAAGCCCGGGGCGAAGATGAACTTGTGGATCTGGGCTTCGGTCATCTTCTCCAGATCGGCCTCGTTGACGAGACCGGACGAGATCGCCTTGGCCTTGATCTTCTCGGTATTGAGACCTCGGCCGTTGTCGGCGATGCAGATGATGATGTGGCCGCCTTCGTGATAGGCCGACAGTCTGATGGTGCCCTGTTCGGGCTTGCCGTTGGCCGCCCGCTCGGCCGGCGTCTCCAGCCCGTGGTCGGCGGAGTTGCGTACCATGTGGGTCAGCGGATCCTTGATCAGATCGAGCACCTGGCGGTCGAGCTCGGTGTCGGCGCCGTGCATCTCCAGTTCGATCTGCTTGCCGAGTTCGCCCGAGAGGTCGCGCACGATGCGCGGCAGCTTCTGCCAGGCGTTGCCGATCGGCTGCATCCGCGTCTTCATGACGCCTTCCTGCAGCTCGGCGGTGACGTTGGAGAGCCGCTGCAGCGGAACCTTGAACTCGGTGTCCTCGTTGCGGCGGGAGATCTCCAGGAGCTGGTTGCGGGTCAAAACCAGCTCGGAGACCATCGTCATCAAATGTTCCAGCGTATCCACGTTGACGCGGATCGACTGGTTGGCGACCTTGTCGGCTTCCTGGACTTCCTCGCCGGCGGCCGAAGGCTTGACGATGGCCGGTTTGGCCTTGGTCGCCGGCTTTGCCTCTTTGCCGGCCGCAGCGCGCTTCTCGGGCGCGGGCGCTGCCGCCGGTGCGGGGGCTGCGGCCACTACCGGCGCTGCTGCCGGCGCCGGGGCCAGTTCGATCGGGGTCTCGCGGAAGGCGCGCTCCAGCTCATCCAGCGACACTTCGCCTGGACGGAGCGCCCGTTCCAGCACTTGCGGCACCAGCGTGCCCTGCGCGACCGCGGCCACGGGCTCCGGGGCGATCGGTGCGGACGCAGCCGCAGCCGACATCGCTGCCATCCCACGCTCCACCATGGCCTGTAATTCGTCGATCAGGTCCTGGTCGGAACCATCGGGCTCCGCTTCCGTCGCCTCGAGTTGGCCCAGGATCTCCTTGATGCGGTCGATCGTGGTCAGGATCAGCGTCACCGCCTGCCCGGTCACCGGCATGCCGTCGCGGAACTTGCCCATCAGCGTCTCGGCGGCATGCGCCAGCGCTTCCAGCCGCGGCAAGCCGAGAAAGCCGCAGGTGCCCTTGATGGTGTGAACAAGGCGAAAAATGTTGTCGAGTATCTTGGCGTTGTTCGGCTCCTGCTCAAACCGAACCAGCTGGTTGTCAACGGTGTCCAGGCTCTCGCTGGTCTCCGTCAGAAACTCCCGCAACAGATCATCCATGAAACACGCCTTCGAACGCACGGGCGCGCGATTTCGACACGCCTTTCAGAGTTCGGCCAGCATCTGCGCAAACCGTTTAATATTGGTTGAGTAATTGGAAATGAACGGGATCAACAAATAGATAAGGCGCCTCACGGAATTCCGATCGGCGCCTGTAAACCATCGGTTAACCATATTCGCGCCGAAGGCCCGTTAAGCGGCGGTCACGACCACCGCCTCGCCCTCGACTGCGAGCTTCACATTCAGCCCGCAGGCCTGCGCCAGGAGCCTCGTATAATAAGGCTGCACCGCATGGGCATCGACCGAAGCCGTCGAGCCGGAACTCAGCAGATCGGCGATATTTTGCGGCAGGCGCGCGTTGAGCCCGCTGGCGGTGACGCGAAAGCCGATCTTCTCGCCTTCGCCGGTCGAATTGACCGTGAGCGCGCCGCCGCGCGGGATGGTCTGCTGGGCGATCACCAGCATGTTGAGCAGCAGTTTGACCCGGTTCTTCGGCAGCAATATGCGCGGCAAATTCCATGCGATCGTGGTCTTGCCGTCCTCGAGGTGTCCCCGCGCCATGGTCTGCGCGTCGCCGAGATCGATCTGCGCGCCCGACGATCCCGCCGCGCCAAACGCCAGGCGGCAGAACTGCAGCCGCGCCGAGGCGGTCCTGGCACTCTTGCGGATCAAGTCGAGCGCGAATTCGCGGTCTTCCGGCTTGGGATCGTCGTCGAGCACCTCGAGCCCGTTGACGATGGCGCCGACCGGACTGATGAGATCGTGGCAAACCCGCGAACACAGCAGCGCGGCCAGTTCGAGCGCATCGGGGGCGGAGCCTAAAGATGGGGTGCCAGACATCAGGAGTTCCTGTAAATCCGCCTGTTAGCGCGGACCAAGGCGAATCACGCATGCTTAACGGGCTTGATACACTGCCGATGCGCGGACTGCCAATGGCGGGCACGCCGAGGGAAAGACAAACAGCCCATGAGATCCGCCAATGAATGAGGCACGTTCACACGCCCCTGCGATCGACCGCACGGCTGCCGCCGCCCTGATGGGTCCCCTGACCGATCTCGTGATCCAGGCCGGCGCGGCCATCCTTGCCGTCAATCGTGGCGCGATGAGGATCGACGGCAAGCTCGACGGATCGCCGGTGACGGAAGCCGATCTCGCCGCCGACCGGATCATTGCCGAAGGCCTTGCGCGGCTCGCGCCCGACATCCCGGCGCTGTCCGAGGAACGCCTCGATCTGGCGCGGTCGCTCTATCACGGCAGCTTCTTCCTGATCGATCCGCTCGACGGCACCAAGGAATTCGTCGCCGGCCGCGACGAGTTCACGGTCAATCTGGCGCTGGTAACCAACGGGACGCCATTACTGGGCATCGTCGGCGCGCCGGCGCTCGGCTTGATCTGGCGCGGACTGGTCGGCCAGGGCGCGGAACGGCTGAACACCCGTGCATCCTCCGCGGCCGAGCCGATCCATACCCGCGCCCATCCCGGGCGCGGTGCGCCCTGGGTCGTCGCGGTCAGCCGCTCGCATCTCGACAGCCGCAGCGAGGCCTTTATCGCCGGGCGGCCGGGCGCTGTCCGCGAGGTGCTGGGCTCGGCGGTCAAATTCGGCCGGGTCGCGGAAGGCGCGGTCGATATCTATCCCCGCCTCGCGCCGACCTCCGAATGGGATGTCGCGGCGGGCCACGCCGTCGTCACCGCGGCCGGCGGCAAGATCACCGATGCGAAAGGTGCGAGCTTGCAATTCGGCCGGGGAGGCAACGGCTTCATCGTGCCCGAATTCATCGCCTGGGGCGATCCTGGAGCCGTGGACTAACGCCGCGTATGCTTTGCGATCTCGTCATGGCCGGGCCCGTCCCGGCCATCCACGTCGTCGCCGTATCAAGCAAAAAAGACGTGGATGCCCGGGACATCCAGCGCGAAGACGCGCTTCGCGCCTTTGCCCGGGCATGACGAATTTCTGTTTACTCCGCCAGCTCCAGCAGCAAGGCCGGCCAGCGCGCGTTCGCTTCCCGCAGGACGTGCTCGGGATCGGCGGCAAAGGCGTCGCGGCTTTGCTCGCGGCTGAACAGATAGAGCCGCTGTCCGGAAATCAGCCAGAAGCGGGGATTGCCGGCCACGGAGACCCCGCGGGCGACATCGATCGGGTCGTAGCCGCCGAATTGGGGTCCGTAAATGTCGGGATGGGCGACAAAGGAGGCGCGATTGCCCTCGTTGCGGAAGCGCCAGACCGCCCCCGCCTCGGAGGCCTCGAAGTCCTCCATGCCGAGTTCGGGGCGGGCATCGACGAAATAGGCGACGGGATCGTAGCCCTCGATGGCCAGTCCCGAAAAGCGGTTCACGACCACGCGCTCGGTGGTGGCCGCCTGCGCCGCGGGCCCGACCGGGGCCGGCGCGGCAAGGCCGGCCAGCAAGGCCAACAAGGCTATTCCGGGGCGAAAGCCTGTTCCGGGCCGGTTGCGGTTTCTTTCCTGCCGTTGTGCCGTCATAGTTGATGCCGATAACATCCGAGTCGGGGGACACTGGGCGCGAGCTTGAGCCATGCCTGTTGGCATCAGGTTAAGGCTGCGGCCAGGTTTCGATACGCAGGGGTTCTTTTATGACTTTCGCATCCCGCCTTGCCGCCGCGGTGCTCGCTGCGCTGGTGTGCGGCATCGTGCCCGCGGCCGCCCAGCAGGCGCCGCCACCGGACCTGCCGCCGCCGCAGCGCCAGCCGAGCCCCTATACCTACGGGCCGGACGAACTGGTCAATGCCGGCCACAAGTTCTTCGGCAATGTCTCCCGCGGGCTGGCCTCGATCATCGAAAAGGCGGTCAGCCAATGGGGCCTGCCGAACGGCTATGTGCTGGGCGAGGAAGGCTCCGGCGCCTTCGTGGCCGGACTGCGCTATGGCGAGGGCACGCTCTACACCAAGAACGCCGGCGACCTCCGGGTCTATTGGCAGGGACCGTCGGTCGGCTTCGACTGGGGCGGCGACGGCGCCCGCACCATGACGCTGGTCTACAATCTTCCGGCCACCAACGCGATCTACCAGCGCTTCGTCGGCATCGACGGCTCGGCCTACATCATCGGCGGCTTCGGGATGACCGCGCTGACCGCCAACAATATCGTGCTGGTGCCGATCCGCTCCGGTATCGGCCTGCGGCTCGGCGCCAATATCGGCTATCTCAAATATACCCCGCGCGCGACCTGGAACCCGTTCTGACGGCTGCCCGCGCGGCTGCGGTTACGGATTCACGTTAACGCGGCATTAGGCTGGCGTTTACCCTGTGCCCCATGGCATTGTGACTTGAGTTTCTGTTCGTGGGGAGTGTGTGCCGATGGTCGAACCGATCATGTATCTGGCGATCGGTTTTCTGATCTCGATGCTGTTCGGGCTGATGATCGTGCCGCTGGTGCATAACCGCGCGGTGCGGCTGACGACCAAACGGCTCGAGGCGGCGACGCCATTGTCGATGGCCGAAATCCAGGCCGACAAGGATCAGCTGCGCGCGGAATTTGCGATGTCGGCGCGGCGGCTCGAGATGAGCGTCGACCAGCTCAAGAACAAGACCACGAGCCAGCTCGCCGAACTCGGCAAGAAGACCGACGCGATCAACCGCATGAAGATCGAGCTCGGCGAGAAGAACGCCGCGATCTTTTCGCTGGAAGCGCGCGAGAAGGCGGTCAAGGAGCAGTTGCGCGCCACCGAAGAGGAATTCACCGCCAAGACCGGGGCGCTGCGCGACGCCGAGCAGGCGCTGAAGGACAAGCAGAACGAACTTTCCAAGATCAACGCCGAACTGTCCGATCGTTCGATGATGGCGGAGAGCCGGCAGGTCGAACTGGTGGCAGTGCGCGCCCAGATCGATGAACTGAAGAACCGCGTCGGCGACGCCGAAAAGGAATTCGCCGCGACGCAGGCGCGGCTGGCGCAGGAGCGCTCAGAATCCGAGAAGGCGACGCAGGAGCTCAACGAGGCGCGCGGCCGGGTCGAGAATCTGAGCCAGCGCGTCACCGATCTCGATCGCCAGCTGATCGTCCAGGTCAAGGAAGCCGAGATGCTCGGCAACCGCGTCAACGATCTGGAGGCGCGGCTCGGCACCCAGGGCAAGCTGCTCGCCGAGCGCGATTTCGAAAACAACCAGCTGCGCCAGGGCAGCGAGGCCTCCGAGCGCACGATCAGGGAGTTGCGCGCCGAAATCGCGACCCTGAACGAGGGCGGCAAATCGCCGGCGCTGGAGAAGCTGAAGAGCGAAAAGGCCGCGGCTGAGGAACAGCTGCGGATCGCGCGCGACGAGCGCGCCAAGCTGCAGCGCGACATCAATGCGATCCAGCAGCAGGCCGAAAGCTCCTGGGCGACCGAGCGCATGGAAAACGCGCTGCTGCGTGAGCGCATCAACGACATCGCCGCCGAGGTGGCAAAACTCGCGATGCAGCTCGAGGGACCGAATTCGCCGATCGAGGCGATGCTGAACGCCAGCGACCCGGCGATCCCGGCCAAGCCTGCAAAACCCGCCAACGACGCCGCAGCCAATGGCGCGGCCCCGACGGCCCCTTCCGAAGGCGGCGGCACGCTCGCCGAGCGGATCCGGGCGCTGCAGTCGCACGCCTCGCGCGCCCGCCAGCACGGCACCTGACGCCTTTGGCTTGACACCGGCAGCCCGCACTCCGTAAATCGCGGCATCCGACACGACGCGCAGAATCCGGCCGGACGATGATCGGTCTTTGATTTTGCACGAAAATCCCGGGCGCATAGCTCAGCGGGAGAGCGTTCCCTTCACACGGGAGAGGTCCAAGGTTCGATCCCTTGTGCGCCCACCATTCCTTTTGCGAAACGCGGCATGGAAATCGAGGGCGGGAAGCTCAAGCCCTGGGGGTGGGCTTCCGTTTCTGTTTTTCTTCCTATAGCCTTGGACTTTGGTAGTGTTGGATTTGGGCAATTGAGTATTTCGGGGCGAGTTGGTGCGTAAGGGCGCGGAATATATCCTCAGGGTTCGGCCGGTTTCGGCATTCTCGGCCACCTTGCTTGTGGTCGCGTTGGCGGCCGCAACCCAGGAAGTGCTGGTCCTGTTCGGCTCGACGCTGTGTTTCGCGACATTCTTTCCGGCCATTCTGGTCGCGAGCCTTTTGGGCGGGGCCGCGGCGGGCGCCTTCGCTACCGGTGTGACGATTCCAATCGTCTGGTGGGCGTTCATGCCGCCCTACTTCGAATTCAATCCGTTGAGCGCGGCGGACTACGATCAGATCAGGATTTTCCTGCTGTGCAGTTCGCTTCTGATCTGCTTTTCCCAGCTCTATCGGGAAGCGCTGGTCCTATCGAGAAAATAGCAGGGCGGGCCGCTCGGTTCACCGGCAGCGGCAAGAACCAGATGGCGATGTCCCGACAGAAGCCAGCCGTTTTGACTGCCCTGATGAGCCTGACCGGAGGCGCGATCGGCCTTTGCGCGCCGGTCGTCGTGGTCAAATGGCTGCTGCAAGCCGAACCCGCTGACGCCGGAATCCTGACGCTGTTTTTTCTGCCGGTCTGGTGCCTGCTGGTGATGCTGAGCCTGCTGATCGGGCGCCGGCTGGGGTTGCTGCTGACCGGTAAGAGGGTGCTGCAAAGATCGTTGGAGCCGTAACGGCCCGCGCTAAATTCCGAGCACCCAGACCGCGACGATGGTTCCGAGTACAGCGAGGCCGGAAATCGTCCAGCCCGTCACATAGATCGCTCCGTCGGATTCCGGCCTGTCCACCATGGTATCGTGCCAGTGCGACATGATCGCCTCCTAGAACTCCGCCTCTGGTAGCTAGGTCTCCGCCAGCGGCTCAAGGTTCAAAACTCGAGGTAACAATCGCGGCGGCGGCCCGCGGGTTCCATGGTTTGAGATCGGAAATGCATTTCACACCCGATCGTGAGGCCGGGATGACGCGCTGCAGCACTGAGCCAACGGGCGAGTGCAGTCCTGGGCCGGCTTCAGCCCACGCCCAAACCCGCATCCCGCAGCCGTTCGGCCAGCCATGCGGCCATCGGCGCGTCGATCACGCCGCCGACATAGACGTCCGGGACCACGCTGTTCTTGCCGAGCACGAGGAAGATTCCGATCCAGTAGGCGAACCACAGATGCGGGTCGGTCAGCGCCTGCAGCTTGTGCCGGTCGTGTTCCGGCGGCTGATGGTTGGACGCCTTGCGCACCTCGATCGCGAGCAGGTTGTTGGGAATCTCGCGCTGGTGCACGACGATGTCGGGATAGATCGACTTTGCCAGGTGATCATCGGTCGAGATGATGCTGCCACGCGGCAGCCGCAATGTGCGCTCGCCGAGCCGGTCGTAGTCGCAATCGACCTGCCACCCCGAAAACTGCGTTTCGACGTAGACCGCCAGCCGATGGGTCAGCGCGCGCTCCCCGAGATCGTGCTCGAACAGAAAGGATTCGCGCGCGTAGAATTCGGCAAGCGCGGCGACGACCTTGTTGAGCTCGGTTTGCATGTTGCCCCCAGAAACAAACTCCCCGTCATTCCGGGATGGTCTCAACGGGTCCGCGCAAAGCGCGGCCCGATGAGAACCAGACCCGGAATCTCGAGATTCCGGGTTCGATGCTTCGCATCGCCCCGGAATGACAGTTTCAATATCTTCCTCACATCCGCACCTCGATCAGCCGCGGGCCCTTCTCGGGAATGGCCTCCGCCAGCGCCGCGACGAATTCGTCCACGGTGGTGACCGCGCGCCCCTCGACGCCCATGCCCCTGGCGAGCGCGACGAAGTCGATGGTCGGGCGGTCGATCTTCAGCATGTCCTGGGCGCGCTGGCCGGGCTCGCCGGCGCCGACGCCGTCGAATTCGCCGCGGAGGATCTGGTAGATGCGGTTGGCGAACACGATGGTGGTGACGTTGAGGTTTTCGCGGGCCTGGGTCCACAGCGACTGGATGGTGTACATCGCGCTGCCGTCGCCGACCATGCAGATCACCTTGCGGTCGGGGCAGGCGACCGCAGCTCCCGTCGCGACCGGGGTCGAAAACCCGATCGAGCCGCCCATGTTCTGCAGCCAGTCGTGCGGCGCGGCTGAGGCCGTCGGCGGAAAGAAGCCGCGTCCGGTGGTGATGGATTCATCGACTACGATGGCGTTTTCCGGGATCGCCATGGCGATCGCCTGCGCGATCGAGGCATGCGTCAGCGCGCCGGTCGGCCTGGAAAGTTCGGCGAGCTTCTGCGGCTTGACATCGGCAGGCCTCGCGCCGAGCGCGTCCGCGAGTGCTTCCAGCGCCGCGACCGAGTTCTCGCCCCAGGCGGTCATTTGGTGCACCTCGCAGCCCTCGGGCTTGAGCATGCTCGGCTTGTTCGGATAGGCGAAGAAGGCGATCGGGTCGCGAGCCTCGACCAGCACGATGTTCTTGAAGTTCTTCAGGATCGGCAGCGCCTGCTCGATCACATAGGGAATGCGGTCGATGGAGAAGCGGCCGCGGCCGCGCGCCATGCGCGGGTGATAGGTCTGGCCCATCACCTTGCAGCCGGTCTTGCCTGCGATCTGCTGCGCCAGGGCCAGGCCCTTTTCGGTCAACGCGCCGCCGGTGACGAGCAGGAGATTGGTGTCGCCGCCGGCGTGCAGCACCCTGGCCGCCTTTTCGACCGCCTCCGTCGAAAAGCCCGGTTGCTGCTTCGGCGCCGGAACCTTCGCGATGCCGTCGGCCTCGTTCCAGGCGGTATCGGCCGGCAGGATCAGGGTCGCAATAACAGGCGGTGAACTGCTGGCGGCGGCAATCGCCGCGGCGCCATCGGCGGAGACCGACTTGGCATCGGGCGAAGTCCGCACCCAATCCGACATCGGCCGCGCCAGCCCCTCGATGTCCGAGGTCAGCGGCGCGTTGAGGCCGATGTGATAGGTCGCGTGCTGGCCGACGATGTTGACGATGCCGGAATGCGCCTTCTTGGCGTTGTGCAGATTGGCGAGCCCATTGGCGAGGCCGGGGCCGAGATGCAGCAGCGTGGAAGCCGGCGTGCCCTTCATCCGGAAATAGCCGTCGGCCGCGCCCGTCACCACGCCCTCGAACAGGCCGAGCACGCAGCGCATGCCCTCGACGCGGTCCAGCGCGGCGACAAAATGCATCTCGGAGGTGCCGGGGTTGGCAAAGCAGACGTCAACGCCGCCCGCGACCAGGGTCCGCACCAGACTTTCCGCACCGTTCATCATTCACTCCCGTGGGGCCTTTTTCTGAAATCGCCCTGAGATCAATCATTCCCAGCGCGTTTCGTCAAAGGTTTCGAGGGCATTGCTGCCATCGCCGGGACCATGATGCTTTCTTAACCGCGGCATTTGAAAATCCCCCGGTCGCGGGCTCGTGGCTTGCGAAATCGCCTCAAATATGGCCTGTCTGGCGGTCAAACCGGTCTCTTGAAGAGGGCTGACATGATGCGGGCTTTTGCGTTGCTTCTGGCAGCGGTGACCGTGCTGGCCTGCGCCGGCCAAGCGCGGGCGGAGGGTCTCGATTCACGCGACGTCATGGGTGGCGGCCCCAATTTCTTCGCCGGCGGCTCGAGTCCGATCCCGCGGCAGACCGTCAGCCTCAACAGCGAGTATGCACCCGGCACCATCTTGATCAACACCGCCGAGCGCAGGCTCTATCTGGTGCTGCCCAACGGCCAGGCGCTGCGCTACGGCATCGGCGTCGGCCGCGACGGCTTTCGCTGGAGCGGGGTGCATCGCATCTCCGCCAAGAAGGAATGGCCGGGCTGGACGCCGCCCTCGCAGATGCTGGCGCGGCGGCCCGATCTGCCGCGCTACATGCCCGGCGGCATCGACAATCCGCTCGGCGCCCGCGCCATGTATCTCGGCTCGACGCTGTATCGGATCCACGGTTCCAACGAGCCGGAAACGATCGGCCAGGCGGTCTCCTCCGGCTGCTTCCGCATGACCAATGAGGATGTCACCGATCTCTATAACCGGGTTTCCGTCGGCGCCACCGTGGTGGTGAAGAACTAGAATATCTGCTGCGGAAGTCCGGCGGCTCGTTTGCGCGCCGTCCTCTCCTGTTCACGCCACCCGCGGTTTCGCCACCAGTTGCACGCCGAGCGCGCCGAGCACCTTGCGGATGGTCTCGAACTCGGGCCGGGTCTCGCCGCTGAGCGCACGATAGAGATTTTCCCTGGAGACGCCGGCGGTCTCTGCAACGGCGCCCATGCCCTGCGCGCGGGCGACGGTGCCGATCGCCTTCGCGATAATCACCTCGTCGTCGGTTTCGAGCGCTTCGGTGAGGTATTCGGCGACGACCTCCGGGCTATCCAGAAATTCTGCCGGGTCATAAGCGTTGGCTGTTTTGACCCTTGCCATCGTCAGTACTCCTGTGCGAGCCGCTTGGCGGTCTCGATATCCGCGCTGCTGGCTATCCTTGTCCCCGCCGATCAGCAGCAAGATCAGCGTGTCGCCGCGGTTGGCGAAATAGACGCGGCACCCCGGCCCGTAATGAATCCGCAGCTCGCTGAGCCCATCGCCGATGGGTGCAACGTCGCCGGCGTTGCCATCCAGCAGCCGATCAATCCGGGTCAAAATTTTCGCTTTGGCCCGGGCATCGCGAAGCTTGCGGAACCATGCAGCGTACTCTTCCGTCCGGGTCACTATCGGCACGTGTATCGTATACGCTACAATTCGATCGTTGACAACCAGTTCCAATGCCAGTTGTCCGCGATCTTCAGCCGGCTACGCGAGCCTTGCGCGTACCCGCCGATTGCGGCAGCGTCGCATGCAATGGTTACCTCTCGCCGGTCTTCCCAGGTTCTGAAAATATTCGCGCTAGCCTTCGCCGCCATCGTGTTCGGCAACCTCGCCTCGCCACCTGCCGCCAGCGGCGAAATTCCCGCCATCGCCTCGCGCCAGCGCGCGGAGAAGAAGAGTTTTACCGACAGCGAGATCGCGGAGGGGTTCTTCAAGACCGCGTTCGGCGCCGAGTTTCATCTGGCCGGCCGGGTCGACCGCATCCGCAAATACGTCATGCCGGTCCGGGTGTTCGCCGACGGCAACCGTCCCGACCGCAAGGCGCAGCTCGCCAATGTCGTGGCCGACATCGGCAAGCGCATCGCCCATCTCGACATCGCCATGGCCGAGAGCCGCGACGCCGCCAACATCACGGTCAACATGGTGCGGGACCGCGATCTCTATCGCACCATCGCAAAATTCTACGGCAGCGAACGGGCCAAAGAAATCCGCAGCTCGCTCGATCCGCAATGCCTGTCCGGCTTCCGCAAGAACGACAATTACGAAATCGAGCATTCCGACGTCATCCTCACCGTCGACAACGGCGATTTCACCTTCCTGGATTGCGCCTATGAGGAACTGTTGCAGTCGCTGGGGCCGATCAACGACACCTCCTCGGTGCCCTGGACCATGTTCAACGACGAGGTGTCGATGGGGTTCTTCGACGTCTACGACCAGTACATCCTGAATATCCTGTATGACCCGCGCATCAAGGCCGGCATGACTATCGAGCAGGTCAAGGCCGTGCTGCCAGAAGTGCTGGCGGATGTGCTGGTGTGGGTGCGGAAGGTGAATGATCTAAAGGAGTGAATGAGATTTTCTCCGTCATGGCCGGGCTTGTCCCGGCCATCCACGTCCTGCTTTGTTGCCACGCCAGATAAGACGTGGATGCCCGGCACGAGGCCGGGCATGACGGACGTTAGCCGTTCATTGCGCTACGCAGATTTCTCGAACAGCTCGCGCCCGATCAGCATGCGGCGGATTTCGCTGGTGCCGGCGCCGATCTCGTAGAGTTTGGCGTCGCGCAGCAGCCTTCCCGTGGGATAGTCGTTGATATAGCCGTTGCCGCCGAGCAGCTGGATCGCGTCGAGCGCGCATTGCGTCGCCTTCTCGGAGGCATAGAGAATGGCGCCGGCGGCATCCTCCCGCGTGGTCTCGCCGCGGTCGCAGGCTTTTGCCACCGCGTAGACGTAGGCGCGCGAAGCATTCATGGTCGTGTACATGTCGGCGATCTTGCCCTGCACCAGCTGAAAATTGCCGATCGGCTGGCCGAACTGCTTGCGCTCGTGCACATAGGGCATCACCACGTCCATGCAGGCCTGCATGATCCCGAGCGGGCCGGCGGCCAGCACCGTGCGCTCGTAATCGAGGCCGGACATCAGGACGTTGACGCCGCGGCCGACCTCGCCGAGCACATTTTCCTCCGGCACTTCGCAATTGTCGAACACCAGTTCGCCGGTATCCGAGCCGCGCATGCCCAGCTTGTCGAGCTTTTGGGCCGTGGAAAATCCCTTCATGCCCTTTTCGATGATGAAGGCGGTGATGCCGCGCGGGCCGGCCGAAAGATCGGTCTTGGCATAGACTACGAGCGTCTCGGCGATCGGTCCGTTGGTGATCCACATCTTGCTGCCGTTCAGGACATAGCGGTCGCCCTTCTTCTCGGCGCGGGTCGACATCGACACCACATCGGAGCCGGCGCCGGGCTCCGACATCGCCAGCGCGCCGACCTGCTCGCCGGAAATCAGTTTCGGCAGGTATTTCCGCTTCTGCGCGTCGCTGCCGTTACGGCGCAGCTGGTTGACGCAGAGGTTGGAATGCGCGCCGTAGGACAGGCCGACCGCGGCCGAGGCGCGCGAGATTTCCTCCACCGCCAGGCAATGCTCGAGATAGCCGAGCCCGGAGCCGCCATACTCCTCCTCGACGGTAATGCCGTGCAGGCCGAGCGCGCCGATTTTCGGCCAGAGATCCCTCGGGAATTGATTGCTCCTGTCGATTTCGTCGGCGCGCGGCGCGATCTCGTGGCTTGCGAAATCGCGCACGGTATCGCGGATCGCGTCCGCGGTTTCGCCGAGATCGAAGTTGAACATCCGATGCGCGTTGGGGATCATGGTCGGGCGGCCTCCGGACAAGACGTGCAGCGTTCTATCGCCTACAGCCTTAATCTTTGCCAACAGGCTTGTCACGGGAGGAAGGCGCCGCGAAAGGCTTCCGTTGTATACCACGGAAAGCCATCGACCGATGCGCCGGCATGGCCAAACTCGCCCTTGCTCTGGCGCGCGCAACGGGATGTAATTCGCTCCAAACAGCCGCCCCGGCAGGTCACCACGGGAGCGGACAATCAGGGAGCTGCCCGATGCACGGGACGATCGATGCCGTTCAGGACGCCAATCAGGAGGCCGCGCGAAAGCACGCTTATTCGATCCCGCTCGCGGAAATAAATCCCGGCGATCCCGAATTGTTTCGCTCCGACTCCTTCTGGCCGTATTTCGACCGGCTGCGCAGGGAAGAGCCGGTACATTACTGCCGGGATAGCGTGTTCGGGCCGTACTGGTCGGTGACCAAATACAACGACATCATGGACATCGAGACCAATCACGCGGTGTTCTCGTCGGCGGCCTCGCTTGGCGGCATCACCATCCGCGACGCCCCGCCCGACCTGCGGCGCGAAAGCTTCATCGCCATGGACCAGCCGCGCCACAGCGCGCAGCGCAAGACGGTGGCGCCGATGTTCACGCCGACCCATCTCGACCAGCTCGCAATCAGCATCCGCCAGCGCTCGGCCGAATGCCTCGACAATTTGCCGGTCAACGATGTGTTCGACTTCGTCGACCAGGTCTCGATCGAACTGACCACCCAGATGCTCGCCGTGCTGTTCGACTTCCCCTGGGAAGACCGCCGCAAGCTGACGCGCTGGTCCGACGTCGCAACGACGCTTCCCGGTCCCGACGGCGTGGTCGCGACCGAAGACGACCGCCAGGTCGAGCTGTTGGAATGCGCGAGCTATTTCGCCAGACTCTGGAAGGATCGCATCAACCAGCCGCCGAAGAGCGACCTGTTGTCGATGATGGCGCACGCCGATGCCACCCGCGACATGGACCCGAAGAATTTCCTGGGCAACCTGATCCTCCTGATTGTCGGCGGCAACGACACCACCCGCAACACCATGTCCGGCAGCATCTATGCGCTGAGCCAGCATCCGGGCCAGTACCGCAAACTGCGCGAAAACCCGGATCTGATCGACAGTTTCGTGCCCGAGGTGATCCGCTGGCAGACGCCGCTGGCGCATATGCGCCGCACCGCGCTCGAGGATTTCGAGTTCCGCGGCAAGCAGATCAGGAAGGGCGACAAGGTCGTGATGTGGTACGTCTCGGGCAACCGCGACGAAGCGGCGATCGATCGGCCCTATGAATTCATCATCGACCGGGCGCGGCCGCGCACCCACCTGTCCTTCGGCTTCGGCATCCATCGCTGCGTCGGAATCCGGCTGGCCGAGCTGCAATTGAAGATCATCTGGGAAGAAATCCTGAAGCGCTTTGACAATATTGAGGTGGTCGGCGAACCGAAGCGGGTGTATTCGAGTTTTGTGAAGGGCTATGAGACCTTGCCGGTGCGTATCGCCGGCTGATCGGCGCCGGCACATATCATTTCATTTGGATCATTTGGACGACGAGCGATGAACATCCAGACAGCGGTCCGGACCGACAAGGCCGAGCTTCAGCGTTTGGCGCGCGAGGAGGCCTATTCCACGCCGCTCAGCGAATTTCACCCGGGCGCGCCAAGACTGTTCCAGAACGACACGCTGTGGCCTTTCTTCGAACGGCTGCGCAGGGAAGAGCCTGTGCATTACTGCACCAACGCGCCGATCGAGCCCTATTGGTCGGTCACCCGATACAACGACATCATGCATGTCGACACCAACCACGGCATCTTCTCGTCCGACGTTTCGCTCGGCGGCATCTCGATCCGCGACGTGCCGCCGGGCTACGATTACCCGAGCTTCATCGCGATGGACCAGCCGCGGCATTCGGCCCAGCGCAAGACCGTGTCGCCGATGTTTACGCCTACCCATCTCGACGAACTCGCGATCCTGATCCGCGAGCGCACCGCCAGGGTGCTGGATGCGCTGCCCCGCAACGAGACCTTCAACTTCGTCGACCGGGTGTCGATCGAATTGACTACCCAGATGCTGGCGACGCTGTTCGATTTTCCGTTCGAGGAACGCCGCAAGCTGACGCGCTGGTCCGATGTCTCCACCGCGCTGCCGAAAGGCGGGGTCGTCGAATCCGCCGAGCAGCGCCGGCAGGAGATGGACGAATGCGCGGCCTATTTCACAAAGCTCTGGAACGAGCGCGTCAATGCCGAGCCGCGCAACGACCTGATCTCGATGATGGCGCATAGCGAGGCCACCCGCTACATGGACCCCGATAATCTGATGGGCAACATCATCCTGCTGATCGTCGGCGGCAACGACACCACCCGCAACACCATGAGCGGCTCGGTGCTGGCGTTGAACGAGCATCCCGAGCAGTACCGGAAGCTGCGCGACAATCCGGCGCTGATCGATTTGATGGTGCCCGAGGTCATTCGCTGGCAAACGCCGCTCGCCCATATGCGGCGCACCGCCATGGTCGATACCGAGATCGGGGGCAAGCAGATCAAGAAGGGCGACCGCGTGGTGATGTGGTACGTCTCGGGCAACCGCGACGAGACGAGTATCGAGAGCCCCGACGAATTCATCATCGACCGCGCCCGGCCGCGTACCCATCTGTCGTTCGGCTTCGGCATCCACCGCTGCGTCGGCATGCGGCTGGCGGAACTGCAATTGAAGATCGTCTGGCAGGAGATATTGAAGCGGTTCGAGCGGATCGAGGTGGTCGGCGAGCCGAAGCGGGTTTATTCGAGTTTCGTGCGCGGCATCGAATCCCTGCCCGTGCGCATTCCAGCCTAGTGGTGGGCACGCTTGCGCTTTGCCCACCCTACGTGCTGAGATCGCAGGGGGCAAAGGCGCCGCTTCGCGCCGTGCCCGCCATTCGCACCGCCTGCATGCGCGCCCTCGATCCGCCAGCCGAGTTCCGATGACTGCCACAGAAACCACCGAAGAACATGCCGACATCCGCGATGCCGTCGCAAAACTATGCGCGCAATTCCCCGGCGAATACTGGCGCAAGCTCGACCGCGAGATGGCCTATCCGCAGGCCTTCGTCGATGCGCTGACCGAAGCGGGCTACCTCTCGGTGCTGATTCCGGAAGAATATGGCGGTTCCGGACTGAAGCTTTCGGCGGCGGCCGCGATCCTGGAAGAGATCCAGCGCGCGGGGTGCAACGGCGGCGGCTGCCATGCCCAGATGTACACCATGGGCACGCTGCTGCGGCACGGCAGCGACGAGCAGAAGGCGAAATGGCTGCCGAAGATCGCGAGCGGCGAGTTGCGGCTGCAGGCATTCGGCGTCACGGAGCCTTCCAGCGGCACCGACACTTCCTCGCTGAAGACCTTTGCCAGGCGCGAAGGCAACGACAGCTACATCGTCAACGGCCAGAAGATCTGGACCAGCCGCGCCGAATATTCCGACCTGATGATCCTGCTGGCCCGCACCACGCCGAAGGAGCAGGTCAAAAAGCGCACCGACGGCCTGTCGGTGTTCATCGTCGACATGCAGGAAGCCAAGCAGGCCGGACTTTCGATCCGCCCGATCCGTACCATGATGAACCACTCCACCACCGAGGTGTTCTTCACCGACATGCGGGTGCCGGCGGAAAACCTGATCGGCGAGGAAGGCAAGGGGTTTCGCTACATCCTGTCCGGCATGAACGCGGAACGCATCCTGATCGCGGCCGAATGCATCGGCGACGCCAAATGGTTCATCGCCAAGGCGTCGGATTACGCCAGGGAGCGCTCGGTGTTCGGCCGGCCGATCGGCCAAAATCAAGGCATCCAGTTTCCCATTGCCAAGGCCTATGCGGCGATGCGCGCCGCCGAATTGATGGTGAAGGAAGCCACCCGCAAATACGAGGCCGGGCTCGATTGCGGCGCCGAGGCTAACATGGCAAAAATGCTGGGGGCCGATGCGTCCTGGGAAGCCGCCAACGCCTGCGTGCAGACCCATGGCGGCTTTGCCTTTGCCGAAGAATACGACATCGAGCGCAAGTTCCGCGAAACCCGCCTCTATCAGGTGGCGCCGATCTCGACCAATCTCGTATTGTCCTACATCGCCGAACACGTGCTCGGCATGCCCCGCTCCTACTGAGAACAACAGATGTTACCGCTCCAGGGAATCACCGTCATCGCCGTCGAACAGGCGGTCGCCGCTCCGTTCTGCAGCTCGCGGCTGGCGGATGCCGGCGCCCATGTCATCAAGATCGAACGGCCCGAGGGCGACTTTGCCCGCGGCTACGACGCCGCCGCCAGGGGGCAAAGCAGCTATTTCGTCTGGCTCAACCGCGGCAAGGATTCCGTGGTCGTCGACCTCGCCACCAGGGAGGGTCGCCAGCACCTCGAACAGCTGATCGCCGGCGCCGACGTGCTGTTGCAGAACCTGAAACCCGGCTCGATGGACAGGCTCGGCTTCACGCTGGAACGCCTGCGCAAGGATTATGCAAAACTGATCTGCTGCACCATCACGGGCTATGGCGACGACGGGCCTTACGCGCAACGCAAGGCCTATGACTTGCTGATCCAGGCCGAGAGCGGGCTGGCCTCGATCACCGGCGGGCCGGAGGGTCCCTCGCGCGTCGGCGTCTCGATCGTCGATGTCGCCACCGGCGCTACCGCGCACGCCTCGATCCTCGAAGCCCTGATCGCGCGGTCGCGCGACGGCAGGGGCGCCGACATCCGGATTTCGATGTTCGACGTGATGGCCGACTGGCTGACGACGCCCTTGCTCAATGCGGAAGCCGGCAATCCGCCGCAGCGGATGGGACTGGCCCACCCGTCGATCGCGCCCTACGGCGTGTTCCGCTCGAAGGACGGCAAGGAGATCCTGATTTCGATCCAGAGCGAACGCGAATGGAAGAAACTCTGCGCTGACGTGCTCGGCCAGCCGGCCTTGCCTGACGATCCCCGGTTCTCCAACATGATCGAGCGGGTTCGCAATCGCAAACTCACCGACGCGACCGTCGGCGCCAGCTTTGCCACCATGACGCGGGATGAGCTGCTGAAACGCCTGTCGGACGCCGACATCGCCTTCGCCGAGGTCAACACCATGGCCGACCTCGCCCGTCATCCGCATCTGCGTCGCATCGAGGTCGACACCCCGGCAGGACCGGTGAGCCATCCTGCGCCGGCCGCCATTTTCGTCGATCAGCCGCGCCACTATGGCGCCGTGCCCGCCATCGGCGAGCGCGTCGGCAGGAGCGAACTTCCCAAAGTCCGGACCCGATCGTCATGACCGTAAAACTCGATGAAAAGCCGGATATCGACCATTTGCGGCGGTGGATCGGGCGCAGCAATCAGGCCTCCGGCATCGTCACCGCGCAAATCGTCAAAGGCCTTCGCGCCACCCTGTTCATGGAGGTCGGCGAGCCGAAGGTCGGCGATGCCGCGCCGTGGACGGTGCATTGGTGCCTGGCGCAGCCGGTCCACCCGATGTCGGAACTGGGTCCCGACGGCCATCCGACCCGCGGCGGTTTCCTGCCGCCGGTGCCGCTGCCGCGCCGGATGTGGGCCGGTGGCGAACTGGAATTCTTCAGCGCCTTGCGCGTCGGCGACGAGGTGACGCGGACCTCGCGCATCGCCGATGTGACCATGAAGACCGGCAGCACCGGCGCGCTGTGTTTCGTCTCCGTCGACCATCTGGTGACGACACCGCGCGGCACCGCGCTGCGCGAGCGGCAGGACATCGTCTATCGGGACATGTCGACGGCGCGGCCTTCCGCGACCGCCAAGCCGGCGCCAGCGCCGCCCCTTGCAACGCACCGCGAAAGCCACATGGCCGATCCGGTACTGCTGTTTCGTTACTCGGCGCTGACCTTCAACGGCCACCGTATCCACTATGATCGCGACTACGTCACCAGGGTCGAGGGCTATCCCGGCCTGATTTTTCACGGGCCCTTGCAGGCGGCGCTCCTGGTGGAATTCGGCGCAAAACTGCATGGCGGCGCGGCGCCGAAGAAATTCAGCTATCGCGGGCTGCAGCCCCTGTTCGAAGGCAGCGAGTTCAGCGTCAACGCCAGCGAAACGCCGGCCGGGATGGAATTGTGGACCGCGAATTCGTCGGGCCAGCCAACCATGAAGGGCACCGCGACGTGGTGAGGGGCCGTGCCGTTGACCGTGACGATTGAGCGGCAAACAGCGAGTTTCGTCACCTCTCCCATCGGGAGAGGTCGGATCGCATCGACAGATGCGATCCGGGTGAGGGGTTATGATCTATCGATGGGCCGTAACCCCTCACCCGCCGCTGCGCGCCGACCTCTCCCGATGGGAGAGGTGAAGCCGAGCCTGTAGCCCGGCCTTCGCTTATCGCTCACTTGAGGATTGTCAGTTTGTCGCGTCCAAAATCGAAAGCAGCCAGCAGATCTGTCAGCGTCAAGCAGGCCACCCTCGACCTGCTGCGCGCGTTCGGTATCAGGAAAGTGTTCGGCAATCCCGGCTCGACGGAATTGCCGTTCCTCGCCGACTGGCCCGATGATATCGACTATGTGCTGGGGCTGCAGGAGGCGTCCGTGGTCGGCATGGCCGACGGCTACGCCCAGGCCACCCGCAATGCCGGTTTTGTCAATCTGCATTCGGGCGCCGGCGTCGGCAACGCGCTCGGCAACATCTTTACCGCGCATCGCAACCAGACGCCGCTGGTGATCACGGCGGGCCAGCAGGCGCGCAGCATCCTGCCGCTGCAGCCCTTTCTCTACGCTGAGCGCGCGTCGGAATTTCCACGACCCTACGTCAAATTCTCGGTCGAGCCGGCCCGGGCCGAAGACGTTCCGGCGGCGATCGCGCGCGCCTATTACGTGGCGATGCAGCCGCCCTGCGGCCCGACTTTTGTGTCGGTGCCGATCGACGACTGGGCCCATCCGACGCAGCCGGTCGCAGCCCGCCAGATCAGCCGCGAGCTTGGTCCCGACGCCGGCGCGATGCAGGCGCTCGCCGCAGCGTTCGCGGCAAGCAAGCACCCTGCCCTCGTCGTCGGCCCCGGCGTCGATCGCGCGCAGGCCGTCGATCTCATGGTGAAGGTCGCGGAAAAGGCACGAGCTTCGGTATGGGTCAGCCCATTCTCGGCGCGCTGCAGTTTTCCGGAGCGGCATCCGCAATTCGCAGGGTTCTTGCATGCCTCGCCCGGGCAACTTTCGGAAACGCTGCGCGGCAACGACCTCGTGGTCGTGATCGGCGCGCCGGCCTTTACGTTCCATGTCGAAGGCCATGCCGCGATCTTCGATGGTGCGACCACGATTTTCCAGATCACCGACGATCCCACGGCGGCAGCCGTGACGCCACACGGCACCAGCATTATCACCACCATGAAGCCGGCGCTGACGATGCTGCTGGAATTGCTGCCGGAGACAAAGCGCGCGATGCCGGCGGGACACAGCCTGCCGCCGGCGCCTGATGCAGCCGATCCGATCCCGGTCGAATATCTGCTGCACGCGCTGTCGACCGCCATGCGCGACGATGCCGTGCTGGTGGAGGAAGCGCCCTCGCACCGGCCGGCAATGCAAAAATTCATGCCGATGCGCGGACAGGACAGTTTTTACACCATGGCGAGCGGCGGCCTCGGCTACGGCCTGCCGGCCGCGGTCGGCATCGCGCTCGGCCGACCTGGCATCCGCACGGTCTGCCTGATCGGCGACGGCTCGGCGATGTATTCGATCCAGGCGCTGTGGACCGCGGCGCGGCGCAAGCTGCCGCTGACGGTCGTGGTCATCAACAACCAGGGCTACGGCGCGATGCGCTCGTTCAGCCAGGTGATGCAGGTCCGCAATGTACCCGGGCTCGATCTGCCCGGCATCGATTTCGTGAAGGTCGCGGAAGGTTTTGGCTGCGACGCGGTGCGGGTCGACAAATCGTCCGACCTTGCGCCAGCATTGCAACGCGGGCTCGCGCATGGTGGCGCGAGCCTGATCGAGGTGATGGTGGATTCGGCGGTGCCTATGCTTTATGCGCGGAGGGGCTGAGAACCGTCATGGCCGGGCTTGTCCCGGCCATCCACATCTTTCTTGCTTTGCGCCGACAAAGACGCGGATGCCCGGGACAAGCCCGGGCATGACGAGTTCAAATCACTTCCCGTAAACTTCCCGCATCTTCGCCTGGATCTTGGCCATGCCCGCGATCCAGCGGTCGTAATTTTCCGTCTTCTTGCGCATGTAACCCGCGACCTGCGGATGCGGGAGGATGACAAACGTCTCCTGATCCAAGCCCTTCAAAACATCCTGCGCCACCTGCTCCGGCGAAAGGTCGCCGTCGCCGGATTGCGGGCCCTTCGGGATCGAACGCAGCATGTTGGTGTCGACGCCCTGCGGGCACAGGATCGACACCTTGATGCCGTGGGCCTTGTGCGAGATCGCCAGATTCTCGGCAAATCCCACCGCGGCATGCTTGGTGGTCGAATAAGCGGAGCTGCCGACCTGCGACAACAGGCCGGCGGCGGAAATCGTGTTGAGAAAGTAGCCGCCGCCGCGCGCCTTCATGCGCGGGATCAAATGCCGCGCGGCGTAGACATGCGCCATGACGTGGATCGCCCAGCTTCGCGCCCAGGGCTCGTCGGACACCCCGCCCGCATTCTCCGACAGCGGATCAAAACCGCCGCCGATGCCGGCATTGGAGCAGAACAGCGCGATCGGGCCAAACTGGCGCTCGGTCTCCTCGATGACGTGCAGGATGTGCTTTTCCTGCCCGACGTCGCAGGTGAACGCCGCGCCCTGAACCGAAGCGGCAACGGCCTTCGCGCCCGCGCCATCGAGATCGGCGACAATCACCTTGGCGGCGCCGGCGCGATGGAAGGCTTCGCACAGCGCGCGCCCGATGCCGTTGGCGCCGCCGGTGACAACCACGACCTTGCCTGTCACCTGCATCGCGCGCTTTCCGGAAATGTCTCAGGTCAGAACGAGGTCGAGCACAGCGGTATAATGGCAGGCCGCGCCCAACAGCACGAAAGAATGCCAGATCGCGTTCTGGAAACGCAAGCGGTGCCAGGCGTGAAAGACGATCCCCAGACTGTAGAGCAGACCGCCGGCCGCGATGAACCACAGGGTCAGCGCGGGCAGCGACTTCACCACGGTGTCGTAGATCATGAAGCCGCTCCAGCCCATCGCCAGATAGAGGCCGACCGCCAGCCGGTCGAAGCGGCCGGGGAAAACCAGCTTGATCACGATGCCTACGATCGCCACGCACCACACCCCGATCAGCAGCGCGATGGCGAAGATGCTGTCCTTCATCTCCGTGATGAGCGGCGTGTAGGTCGCCGCGATCAGCACATAGATCGCCGAGTGATCGAAGCGGCGCAGCACCCATTTGGCGCGCGACACCGGCCACAGATTATAGGTTGCCGACAGCACCAGCATGGCGAGCAGGCCGGCGACATAGACCGAGACGACGGCCACTTCGAATGCCGTGGCATAGACGGCGGTGAGCACCACCAGCACCGTGGCCGCGACCACGCCGCCGAACACGCCGATACCGTGCACGACCCCGTCGGCGATCAATTCAGCTCGGTCGTAGTTCCAGCGCACGGCGCCAGCCGCGGCATGGACGGAGGTCGAAGCCAGTTGTTTCAGCCTGAAAATGGTCATGTCGGCTCGGCAAGCGTTGATGGCGAAGCGATAGATGATACCGCTGATGTGGTCAACGAACCCTAAAACGCCAATCGCGTCCTTAGTATGAAACTTGATTTTGCCCCGCCAATCGCCACTTTTGTGGATGGTTCTCGCCGTATTGCCCCCTGCAAATCGAATTAGCCCGCCCACATGGCCCCAGTTTTTTCCGAGATGATCGAGGAAGTCCGCCTGTCGGCGCGGGCCATCAAGGATTATGGCGAGCACTTCTTCAATCCGACGATCAGGCTCGGCGTTACCGGACTTTCACGGGCCGGCAAGACCGTATTCATCACGGCGCTGATTCACGGCCTTACCCGGGGCGGCCGCTTTCCGGTGTTCGAGCCGTTCGCCAGCGGGCGGATCGCCCGCGCCCGGCTGGAACCGCAGCCCGACGATGCGGTGCCGCGCTTCGATTATGAAAACCATGTGCGCACCCTGATCGAAGCGCGCCGCTGGCCGAACTCCACGATCGACATCAGCGAATTGCGGCTCGTGATCGACTATCAGCGGCAAAACGGCGCCGACCGCACTCTGACGCTCGATATCGTCGATTATCCCGGCGAATGGCTGCTCGACCTGCCGCTGCTGCACAAGAGCTACGAGCAATGGTCGAGCGAGAGCCTCGCGCTGTCGCGGGAGCGGCCGCGGGCAAGGCTCGCGGAACAGTGGCACGCCTATCTGGCGACGCTGAGTGCCGAAGGACATGAGGACGAGCAGGCGGCGCTGACCGCAGCGCGGCTGTTCACCGATTATCTGCGCGCCTGCCGCGACGAACGCTTCGCCATGAGCCTGCTTCCGCCCGGCCGCTTCCTGATGCCGGGCAATCTCGCTCACTCGCCGGCGCTGACTTTCGCGCCGCTCGATCTGCCCGACGAAGGCACGGCGCCCGAAGGATCGCTGTGGGCGATGATGGCAAGGCGTTACGAGGCCTACAAGAACGTGGTGGTGCGCCCGTTCTTCAGGGATCATTTCGCGCGCCTGGATCGCCAGGTGGTGCTGGTCGATGCGCTCTCGGCGTTCAACTCCGGCCCCGAGGCGCTGCACGATCTCGAGGCGGCGCTGGCCGGTATCCTCGATTGCTTCAGGATCGGCCGCAGCACGTTCATCAGCAGCCTGTTCCGCCCCCGGATCGACCGCATCTTGTTCGCCGCGACCAAGGCCGATCACCTGCACCATTCGAGCCATGATCGCCTGGAGGCGGTGTTGCGGCGGACCGTGGCCAACGCGGTGGCGCGGGCCGAGGACACCGGTGCCTTAATCGACGTGGTGGCGCTGTCCGCGGTACGTGCCACCCGCGAGGCGATGGTTGCGCGCGGCCGCGACAAATTGCCCTCGATCCTCGGCACACCCGCCCCTGGCGAAACCGCGGGCCGCGAGGCGTTCGACGGCAACACCGAGGTGGCGACCTTTCCAGGCGATCTGCCGGCCGACGCCGAAGCGCTGTTCGCGGGCAAAGGCGCGTTTCGCGGGCTTTCCAGCGCCAGTGCCGAGAAGAGCGACTATCGCTTTCTGCGCTTCCGGCCGCCGCAACTGGAGAACGTCGAGCCCGATGGCCCCGCTTTGCCTCACATCCGCCTTGACCGCGCCCTCCAGTTCCTGATCGGAGACAGACTGCAATGAGCGAGCGCGCCCCGCACCGCAAGCCCGCGACCTTCAAGCTCGACGATCCCGGCGTCATCGTCATGGATCCGGACGATACCAGCCGCCCGTCGCGCGGTACCGTCCATGTCACCCCGGAAGCCGACCCGGCGCTGCTGCCGGTTCCGCTCGAGCCGCCGCCGATCCCGCCGCGGCGTGGCTTCCGCTGGGGCACGCTGTTCTGGGGCGCGGTCGGCGGGCTGGTTGTGCTCGCGACCGGGCTCAGCATCAGCCATCTGATCGAGGACCTGTTCGCGCGCGGCGAGGGTTTTGGAATTCTCGGCCTGGCGCTTGCCATAGTCGCCGCGCTGGCGTTCGCCGTGATTGTCGCGCGCGAAGTTTTGGGGCTGGTCCGGCTCGCGACAATCGAAAAACTGCATCAGCGTGCCGTCGCGGTGCTCCAAAACGACGACCGGGCCGAAAGCCGCGCCATCGTGCGGGACCTGATGGGCATCGCGCACCAGAACCCGCATCTGGCGCGGGCCCGCGCCACGCTGCAGGGCCATGCCGACGACATCATCGACGGCGCTGATATGATCCGCCTCGCCGAGCGCGAATTGATGACGCCGCTGGACCAGGAGGCGCGCCGGCTGGTGTCGTCGGCTGCCCAGCGCGTCTCCCTCGTCACCGCGGTCAGTCCGCGCGCCGTGGTCGACGTGCTGTTCGTCTTCGCCGCCTCGCTGCGGCTGATCCGGCAGCTGGCGCGGCTCTATGGCGGCCGTCCCGGCGCGCTCGGCATGATCTCGCTGATGCGCCACGTCATCGCCCATGTCGCCATCACCGGCGGCATGGCGGCGAGCGACAGTCTGATCCAGCAGGTGCTCGGCCATGGCATCGCCGCGAAACTCTCGCAGCGGCTCGGCGAAGGCGTGCTCAACGGACTCTTGACGGCACGGCTGGGCCTTGCCGCGATCGACGTCACGCGGCCGCTGCCATTCACGGCGCTGCCGCGGCCCGCGCTCGGCGATCTCGCCAAGGATTTGCTGCGCAAGCGCGAGGACGGGGAGTGAATTGTCCTGATGGAGATGAGCGCACTTGCTCGGTGTCACCTCTCCCCTTGTGGGGGAGAGGTCGGATCGCATCGCCAGATGCGATCCGGGTGAGGGGTTTCGGACTATCGAGAGACCGTAACCCCTGACCCCAACCCTCTCCCACAGGGGGGAGAAGGAGCTCACCGCCGTTGCTGAAACAGCGAATCAATACTTCAACATTCAAGCCGGTCCCACGATCTTCGTTCGCAGCGACATCAGGCCCTCGAACGCGATCACCATGTCGTCGCCGGGGCGCAGGTAGAGTTCCTCGGCATTGGGCTGCCCGACGGCGACGCCGCTCGGCGCGCCCATGGCGATGAGGTCGCCGGGCTCGAACACGACGTGGCGCGAAAAATGCTCCAGCACGTCCGCGATCTTGTAGAGATAGTCGCCGGTGTTAGAACGAAGCCGGCGCTTGCCGTTGACATCGCAGGTGACCCAGAGATTGTCGGTATCAGTGGCTTCATCCATGGTCAGGATGTAGGGACCGACCGGTGCAAAACCCGGCATGTTTTTCGCGGTCCAGAACCGGCTGCCGGAGGCCACCTCGCGTTGCTGGATTTCGCGCGCGCTGACGTCGTTGGTCAACGTGAAGCCGGAGATGTAGTCCATCGCCTCGCCCTTCCTGACGCCATGGGCGCGTTTGCCGACGACGTAGCAAAGCTCGGGCTCGTAATCGAGCTTGGTGATGTCGGCGGGCTTGACGACTTCGTCGCCGTCACCCGACATCGTCGAGATCAGTTTTATGAATCCGGTCGGCTCGTTCGGGACTTCGGTCAGCATCCTGTTGGCGGCGAGTTCCTCGCGATGCCTCCTGTTGTTCTTGCCGACGCAGAAGAATTTTGACGGATCGGGAATCGGCGGCAGGAATTTTAGCCCAGTGACCGGGCGAAGCAGCCTGGCGCGTTCGGCGGCGACCGCCAGCTCTTCCAGCGCCGCGATCGTCTGCGCGCCGCTGGTCAGCGCGATCTTGACCGTGGTCGCCGGAACCGCACGATGCAGCGCGTCCGCCGCGGCGATGACGTCGACGATGTTGTCCCTGCGGACGATGCCGAAGCGCGGCGCATGGCCCGCTTTCGGATCGACAAAAGACGCCAATCGCATCGTCACTTTCCTCCCGGCAGTTGCACGTCGTTGTCCTTCACGAGCTTGCTCCATTTGGCGACGTCGGCGTTGATGTAGCGGCCGAATTCTTCCGGGGTCTGCGGTTTCGGCTCGGCGCCCAAGGTCGCCAGATGGTCGCGGAATTCCTGGGTCTGCATCGCGGCGACGATGACCTCGTTGAGTTGCTTGACGATCTCGGGCGGCGTGAGCGGCGGCGCCAGCAGGCCGAACCAGCCGACCGATTCATAGCCGGGCACGGTTTCTGATATCGGCGGCACATCCGGATAGAATTTCGAGCGTCTTGTATCGGTTACGCCCAGCGCCTTGAGCTGGCCCGAGGCCACGAATTGCTGCACCACCGGTCCCGGCGCGAACATCACGTCGATGCGCCCGCCGAGCAGATCGGTCACCGCCGGGCCGGTGCCCTTGTAGGGAACATGCAGCATCCTCGTCCCGGTTTCGCTGGCGAACAACAGCCCGGAGAGATGCGACGCGGCACCAACGCCGGACGAGCCGAAGGTCAGCTCCCCGGGCTTTTCCTTGGCGAGCCGGATCAGATCGGCGGTGGAATTGACCGGCAGGGTCGGCCTGACCACCAGGAGATAGGGCGGCGCCGCGGCGATTACGATCGGCGACAGCACCTTGTTGACGTCGAACGGGCCGTCGGCGCCGGCGCCGGCGGCAACCGTCATCAGCGCGCCGGTCGAGGCCATCAACAGCGTGTAGCCGTCGGGCCGTGCCTTCATCGCGGCGCGCGTGCCGATCGCGCCCGAGGCGCCCGGCTGGTTTTCCACCACCACCGGCTGGCCCCATTTGCTGTTGAGGTTTTGCGCGATGATGCGCGCCAGCACGTCAGTGCCCCCGCCGGCCGCGAACGGCACGATCATCTTGATGGTATGATCGGGATAATCGGCGGCGGCGGCCGGCAACGCCATGGCGATAAGCGAAATCGCCAGAACGGAAATACAAACGTTCGTCCTCATGATCCTCACCCTATTGGTCCGGTCATTCCGGGATGGTTCCAACGGCTCCGCGCAACGCGCGGCCCGATCGGACCAGACCCGGAATCTCGAGATTCCGGGTTCGCGCTGCGCGCGCCCCGGAATGACGGTTCTTTGGCAGTGACACGCAATAGCAGACCAACATCGCCCGCCAGCACGCGCCATTTATACAGCGGCGAGTCCTTCGGCGGCGCAAGCTCCGGGGTCCAGCCGGTCAGCTTCTCCAGCGCGTAGGTGTCCATCACCATGCCGCGCCAGCTGCGGTCGACCCGTTCCAGCGGCTGCCGGACCGCCGTCGTGGCATCCCATAACGGACTGATGTTGTCGGGTTCGCGCCCGACATAGAGGCCGGTGTGACCCTTGACTAACTCCATGCCGGGATCGCGAAAGCCCATGAACCGGCCGCGCTCGTTGATCTGGATCACCGGGACGCGGCCGTTGAAATACCAGCGCAGCATCGAATAGGTCCGGTAGTCGGTGGTCGCGATCCAGCTGGCGCCGGTGTTCTGCAACTCCACCTGCGCGCGGTCGGCGACCTCACGGTAGCCCGCTTCGCCACCGATCGGATCGATCCTGCCGATGAAATTCCAGGGCGTTGCGACGTAATAGAGAAACACCAGAACGACGAAGACGATGCCGGAGGCGACCGCGGCATCGGCCCAGCGGATGGTCGACCTGACCATCCAGGCCGGAAAGTTTTCGCGTGGCAGCATCGCGATGTTGATGGCGGTTGCGGCAAAGCCGGCCGGCCACAAAAACATCGGCCACGTATCGCCGACCCTCAAGGTCAGCGATTTCAGGAAGAAATAGCCGAAGGGCACGATCACCGCGGTCGACAGCAGAACCGCGACCGCATCGCCGCAGCGATAGCCCCGCCACGCCGTCAGCGTCACGCCCGACAGCACCACCGGCAGCAGGATGAAGCCGACCAGCCCGAACTGCAGGCCGATGAAATCGCCGAGCGTGCGCAACGACAATTCGTGGGTCGCCGCCGCCCGCACGAACTGGAAGCGGAACGTCGCCCAGTCGTGCCCGGCATTCCAGATCAGGACCGGCGAAAATGCGACCAGCGCGATCAGCGCCGCAGCCCAGGGATACGGGTTGAACAGCCAGCGCCGGCGCCAGGAAGGCACCAGCGCGAATGCAATCACCGCCGGAAGCAGCATGATCGCGGTGAATTTCGAGAGCAAAGCGAGCCCGCCGAAGGCGCCGGCGGCCAGCCACCAGCGTCCGTCGCCGCTTTCGGCAAGCCGGACCAGCGCCCACAGCATCGCCACCGCGAACGGGATCATCGCGATGTCGGGCGACACCTTGGCCATCAGCAGCCCGTAATAGAGGGCTGCCTCCGGCAGCAGCAGCGCGAGTACGACCGCGCGGAAATCATAGGTCACCCGGCGCACGATATCGGCGAGCAGCAGTTGCGTCACCAGCATCGCGAGGATGCCGGCAAACCGCACGCCGAGATTGGTGTCGCCGAAAATCGTGGTGCCGAAACGGATGAACCACGCGATCATTGGCGGATGGTCGAGGTAGGAGAGCACGTTCTCCTTCGACCAGGTCCAGTAATAGGCCTCGTCGGTGCGCAGATCGATCATGCAGGCGTAGATCACGCGCAACGCCGTCATCGCAGCCATCAGCGCGGCCACGGCAAGCCATCGCCGGGAGGCTGGACTCTCCGGTTTGGCGCGGCTGGCATCGGGGGCGGCAATCGTCACGAGGCCTTTTCCCCGACTGGTCGCGAGGTGTCAACGTGTTGACATGAGCGGCGGCCTCCCGGCCAGAGCCGGGACGAGCCGCGAAAGATGCTCGCCGACGGAAATAAACTCCACTATCGTCGATCCAGTCTCTGCATGATCGTCGATCTGGATCGCATGGCCCAAATTTCCCGGCAACAACTGACGAGATTCGTCCGCGGCATCGGCGTCCGGCAGGTCCGCCTCGCCTGCGGGCTGGTGCTGTTCAGCTACCTGGTCAGCCATTTCCTCAATCACGCGCTCGGCAATATCTCGATGGAAGCACTGGCCGCCGGCCTCCTCATCCATACCGGGTTCTGGCAGTTCCCTCCGGTGGCGATCGTGTTTTACGGCGCCGCCCTGCTGCATACAGGTCTCGGGATTTGGGCGCTGTACCAGCGCCGGCAATTCCGATGGAAGGCAATCGAGCCGCTGCAGCTCGTGCTCGGCCTGAGCATTCCGGCGCTGATCATTGCGCACATCACCGGTGTGCGGCTCGGTCAGGCGCTTTACGACCAGGAGAAGGCCTATCCGCAGGTATTCTACGCCTATTGGGTGGTCTGGCCTTTCCGGATGTGGCTGATGTATGCGGTGCTGCTGGTGGCCTGGGTCCACGGCTGTATCGGGCTTTATTTCTGGCTGCGGATGAAGACGTTCTTCAAGCGCCTGGCGCCGTTCCTGCTCGCCGCCGCGGTACTGATTCCGACGCTGGCGCTGCTGGGTCTTTACCAGGGCGGTCGCAGCGTCGTCGCCGACAGCGAAAGCGCCGAATGGCGGGCGGATAATCTTTCGCGGCTCCATGTCGGCACCGCCGCCGAGCAGAACACGCTGGACGGCATTACCGGTTTCCTGATGATCTCCTATCTCGGTTTGCTCGGCCTCGCCCTGCTGGCGCGTGGCGCGCGCGCGATCAACGAGCGCCGGGGCGGCATGATCAACCTGTCCTACGGCAACGGCCGGACGGTTCGAGTTCCCAAGGGTCTCAGCGTGCTCGAGGCGAGCCTGCGGCATAACATTGCGCATGCCAGCGTTTGCGGCGGCCGCGCCCGTTGCTCCACCTGCCGCGTTCGCGTGATCGGCGACCACAGCCGGCTCCCGGAGCCGTCGCAGCGCGAGGCCTTCGTGCTCAACCGGGTCGGCGCGACCGATCCCTCGATCCGTCTCGCCTGCCAGCTGAGGCCGGAGACCGATCTGTCGTTCTTCCAACTCTTCATGCCGCACGCGATGGCGGCGCACGCCTCGCATCCGCATCGCATCGGCCAGGAGCGCTATCTCGTCAGCATGTTCGTGGACATGCGGGGCTCGACCCAGCTTGCCGAAAACCAGCTGCCGTTCGATACGGTCTTCATCGTCAACCGCTTCCTCGGCGCGGTATCGGCCGCGGTGACCCAATGCGGCGGCCAGCCCAACCAGTTCCTCGGCGACGGCGAACTGGCGCTGTTCGGGCTGAGCACGAGCCCGCAAACCGCCTGCCGGCAGGCGCTGCGTGCGGCGGCCATGATATCGGCCAATGTCGACGAGCTGAATCAATTCCTGAGCCACGACCTGCGCGAGCCGATCCGCTTCGGCATCGGTATTCACGGCGGCGAGGTGATCATCGGCGATATCGGGTATCGCGACCACATGATCTTCACCGCGCTCGGCGACGCGGTCAATGTCGCGGCGCGGCTGCAGGACATGACGAAGAGCCTGGCCTGCGAGGTGATCGTCTCGGAGGAAGTCCACGCTACCGCAGGGCTTTCGGCCGACGCCTTGCCGCAGCAGCAAGTCACGATCCGCGGGCGCAGCGAGCCGATGATGGTCCGCTCGGTAGGCAGCGCATCGACGCTGGCCGCGCTGGTTGAAGACGTGGCCGTGGTTGCAGCCTGACAGCTGCGCGGTTGTGTGACCTATCACACACCTGAACGTTCATTCATGAAATTGCCGGCGAACCCAACGAACCGCGCCAAGCGAGGACGCGACTGATGGGCGTTGGGCAAGAAAGACTACAACCGGCTGAGAGACCATAACCCGCGCCGCGCGCGCATCACTGAAGGAGAACGATCATGTTACGCAAACTCACTCTTGGACTGGTTGCCGCAGCTTCGCTTGGCGCCATGGCGCTGGCTCCCTCGGCCGCTTCGGCGCACGGCTTCGGCTTCGGTCACGGCTTTGGCCACGGCTTCGATGACTTTCATCACTTCGGCGGCTTCGGCGTCAACGTTGTCGGCGCCGGCTATGCCGACGACGGCTGCTATGTGACGCGTCCGGTACTGACCCCGTTCGGCTATCGCCTGCGCACCATCAACATCTGCGGATACTGATCGAACCCGAAGGTTCGCTCAGGTCAACAAGCCCCGGTCGCGTCGCGCGGCCGGGGTTTTGTTTTTGTCACAGCGGACGCGAGCGAACAGCGCCCTCGGATTGCTGCAACGCAACCCGCAATTCCCGCGCCGAAAGCATGAATTGACTTAAGCAATGGCGCTGCGGACACTCGGTGCGCGAGTCGGTGGAGACCGGCCTCGGCAAGAACAAGCTTCGGAGGAAGCGCGATGCTCGACAGACGGGAATTGATGCGGCGCGCCGGTATGGCGGCGCTCGCCGCGGGGTTTGGTTCGACAAGAGCGTTCGCGCTCGATAGCGTGACACTGCCGATCGACAATGGCGAGCGGCCATTGGTAAAATATCCGCAGAAGCGCCCGATGATCGGGCTGACAAGCCGGCCGCCGCAGCTGGAGACGCCGTTCTCGATCTTCAATGACGGCCCGATCACGCCGAACAACGCCTTCTTCGTCCGCTATCATCTGGCCGGGATTCCGCTCGATATCGATCCGGACAAATTCACCCTCGAGATCAAGGGCAAGGTCGACCATCCGCTGAAACTGTCGCTGAAGGAAATCAGAAAACTGCCCGCGGTCGAGCTGGTGGCCGTCAATCAATGCTCGGGCAACAGCCGCGGATTCTTCAATCCGCGCGTGGCCGGCGGGCAATTGGCGAACGGCGCGATGGGCAATGCGCGCTGGCGCGGCGTGCCGCTGAAGACCCTGCTCGACAAGGCCGGCGTGCAGGGCAGCGCCAAACAGGTCACCTTCAACGGCATGGACGGGCCGGTGATGGACACCACGCCGGATTTCGTCAAGGCGCTCGATATCGAGCATGCGCGCGACGGCGAGGTGATGCTGGCCTATGGCATGAATGGCGACGACTTGCCGTTCCTCAACGGCTTTCCGATTCGCCTGATCGTGCCCGGCTATTACGGCACCTATTGGGTCAAGCACCTCAACGAGATCACCGTGATCGACGGCGTGTTCGACGGCTTCTGGATGAAGACCGCCTACCGGATTCCGGACACGCCATGCGCCTGCGTCGAGCCGGGCACCGCGCCGAAGGCGACGATCCCGATCAACCGCTTCAACGTCCGCTCCTTCATCACCAGCGTCGCCGACGGCGCCAAATTGAAGCCGGGCGGGCTGACGCTGAAGGGCATCGCCTTCGACGGCGGCAAAGGCATCAAGGAAGTCGCCGTTACGATCGACGGCGGCAAGACCTGGACACCGGCCAAGCTCGGCAAGGATCTCGGCAAATATTCCTTCCGCGAATGGAAGCTGAAGGTCAAGCTTGCCGCCGGCGATCACGAACTCAAGGTTCGCGCCACCAACAATGCCGGCGACACCCAGCCGGGCGAACCCTTGTGGAATCCGGCGGGCTATATGCGCAACGTCGTCGAAACCGTTCGCGTCACCGCGGCGTGAGGAGAATGATCATGACCCGCTGGTTCGTCGTTGCGCCCTTGCTGGCGACCGCTGCCATCGCACTCCTGAGTTTCGGGTCGGTCGGCGCGGCCCCGATTTCCTATGCGCTGCCTGAGGAAACCGCTGCGTTCAAGCCGGGCCCCAATCTCGACACGGTGCAGAACAACTGCACGGCCTGCCACTCCGCCGACTATATCCAGACCCAGCCGCGCGGACCGAAATACAAGAAGGATTTCTGGCAAGCCGAGGTAACCAAGATGATCAAGGTCTACGGGGCGCCGATCTCGGATGCCGACGTGCCGAAGATCGTCGAATATCTCGCCGCTACCTATTGAGGGGCGGCGCGAGTTGCGGCGCTCGCCGCGCTTGCGGCCGGCTCCGTGGGCCTTGGCAACGTCGTGAAACCCTGCCGCGCGGGTTTGTAATCCGTGCGCACGCTACCGTCGAACCGATTGCGAAATTTGACATGGCCTGAGATCGGCCCGCTATATGGCATCATCAGTCGATGTGCCGGGTTGGAACGGTCTTGAACAAGCGCGTGGAACGGCGACTTGCAGCAATCCTGGCGGCGGATGTCGCCGGCTATAGCCGCCTGATGGGCGCCAGCGAGGAAAGCACGCTGGCGCAGCTCAAGGCGGTCCGGAAAGACATTGTCGACCCCCGGATCGCCGAGCACCACGGGCGCATCGTCAAGACCACGGGCGACGGGTTGCTCGCCGAGTTCGCGAGCGTCGTGGACGGGTCGCGCTGCGCGGTCGAGATCCAGCGCGCGATGGCGGTAAGGAACAGCGATGTCGCGCCGGACCGGCGGATCGAATTTCGCATCGGCATTCACGTCGGCGATATCATCTTTGACGACAACGATATCTTTGGCGACGGCGTCAACATCGCCGCCAGGCTCGAGGGAATTGCCGAGGCCGGCGGCGTCTGCCTATCCGACGACGCCCAGCGTCAGATCCGCGGCAAGATCGATATCGCCTGCGAGGACATGGGGCTGCAAACGCTGAAGAACATCGCCGAACCGATGCGGGCGTGGCGGATCCGGATCGCCGCCCACGCCCCGGCGAAAACCAGCGTCGCCCCGGCGAGCCAGCCGCTGCCGGTGCCCGACAAGCCCTCGATCGCGGTGCTACCGTTCCAGAACATGTCCGGCGATCCAGAGCAGGAGTATTTCGCCGACGGCATGGTCGAGGACATCATCACCGCGCTGTCCCGCTTCAAGTCGCTGTTCGTGATCGCCCGCAATTCGAGCTTCTCCTACAAGGGCAAAGCCGTCGATATCAAGCAGGTTGGACGCGATCTCGGCGTGCGTTATGTCCTCGAAGGCAGCGTCAGGAAGGCCGGCAATCGGGTTCGCATCACCGGCCAGCTGATCGAGGCCGCGACCGGACGGCATTTGTGGGCGGACAAATTCGACGGTGCGCTCGAGGACGTATTCGGCCTGCAGGATCAGGTCACCGCGAGCGTGGTTGGGCTGATTGCTCCGACGCTCGAACAGGCGGAGATCGAGCGGGCCCGGCAAAAGCCGACCGACAGGCTCGACAGCTATGATTTCTATTTGCGCGGCATGGCGTTGGCGAACAGGCGCGAGTTGCTGGCCGCGGCGCGTGAAATGTTCAGAAGGGCTTTTGAACAAGATTCCGAATACGGCGCCGCCTATGCCATGGCCGCCTGGACACTACTGATGGAACAATCGCTCGACGGCGTGCCCCTGACATCCGAAATGCGAGCTGACGCAATTCGGCTGGCCCACTCGGGTTCGAGAGCGGGAGGCGACGACGCCTTCACGCTTGCGAGATCAGGCCATGTCCTGACCTACCTCGGACACGAATATGATCGCGGCGCCTCGATGGTCGAGCAGGCCGTCGCGCTGAATCCCAATCTCGCCGTCGCCTGGTTTTCGCTGGGCTGGGTCGCGCTGATGTGCGGAGAAGCGGAACGCGCCATCGAGGGTTTTGACCGCATGATCCGGCTCAGTCCCCTCGATCCGCTGCGGGTTGGCGCATGGAACGGGAGTTCGTTCGCCTTGTTCCAGCTGCGGCGCTACGACGAAGGGTGCGCGACGGCAACCAAGGCGATCCAGTTTTCGACCAATGCGCATACGCTTGGCGCCTTCATCGTGAACGCGGCTTCGGGTGGACGTGAGCCCGAGGCGAGGCAGGTGGCCACGCGGCTCCTCGAGCTGCAACCGGACTTTCGCGTATCGCACGTGGCGGAAGCCTTCCCCGTCCGTTCGCTGGACGATCGCAACCGCTTGGCCGCGGCTCTTCGCCAGGCGGGCTTGCCGTCCTGACATACAATTCCTCCGGCCAAGCCGGCGGCTCTGATCGTGATCCGGTTCGCCGTTCCATTCACGCAAAGTCGATTGGGATCGCATGCATATCTGCACTACGGTCTCTGGCTTTCGCGTGCCTGATTCGCGCGACGCCAACGAATTCCGCAGCACGAAACCGCCTTCATGGATATCAAAGCACTCGAGGCGCAGCGACGCGACGTCAGGATCGACCTGTTTCGCGGGATCGCGAACTGGTTCATCTTCCTCGACCACATTCCCAACAACGTCGTGAACTGGATCACGCTCCGAAACTTCGGGTTCAGCGGCGCCGCCGACATGTTTATCTTCATATCCGGCTATGCCGCTGCCACCGTCTACGCCAAGATGACGGTGGAGCGGGGCTTCGTCGTCGGGGCAACCCGGATCTTCAAGCGGGTGTGGCAGCTCTACGTCGCCTACATCATCCTGTTCGTGATCTACATCGTGACGATCGCCGACGTAGCAGGACGATTTGCCGCTCCCGACATCATCTACGAATTCAACGTCACCGGCCTGGTCGACCACCCGATCCGGACTCTGGCCTACGGGCTGCTGCTGCGATCGAGGCCGCTCAACCTCGACATCCTGCAGCTCTACATCATCCTGATGGCGTTTTTCCCGCCGGTGCTGTGGACGATGCTGCGCAAGCCAGACCTCGCGATGGGCGGCTCCCTTGCACTGTATCTTGCCGCGCACGCGTTCGACTGGAACCTGCGGTCCTTTCCCGAGGGCGACTGGTACTTCAACCCGTTTTGCTGGCAATTGCTGTTTGTGTTCGGCGCCTGGCTCGCGCTTGGCGGAGCGGAAAAGTGCCGCGCATTTATCAGGCTTCCGGCCCTGTTCCATCTCGGGATCGCCTATCTGGTCTTTGCGCTGGCGATGACGATGGCCGGCCGCTTTCCGCATTTCGCCAGCCTGTTCCCGGCATCGCTGGTCGACGCCTTCAACCCCAATGACAGGATGAATCTCGCGCCGTATCGCATCGTGCATCTCATCTTCGCGACGCTGATCGTGACGCGATACGTATCGAAGGACTGGCCCGGGCTGGAATGGAAAATCCTGCAGCCGTTGATCGTATGCGGGCAGCAGTCGATTGCGGTGTTCTGCTTCGGCGTGTTCCTCTCGTTTGTCGGTCACTTCGCGCTGATGTTGAGTTCGGGTTCCCTGCTGGCGCAGATTCTCGTCAGTGCGGCCGGCATCGCCATGCTGACGCTAGTCGCCTACTACCTCTCGTGGTCCCGCCAGCAGGACGACCCGTCGGAAATCCGCCACCGCATGGCATCGATCGATGCGCATTTCTAGGTCTGGCTCTAGGTCTGGCGCGAATTGGCTCTCCGGCGCCGAACCGCACGGTAACCATTCGTTAACCTGACTTCGTAACCACACTTCCATTCGCAAGATATATCCTTGTGCTCTGCGCGTGGCGAAGATCCGCCCCCGGCGCGGGTCGAGGACCGAATGAAGGCCAGCGGAAACTCCCTGTTCGATCTCAAATCGCTGGTTTCGGATGGTCCGATCCGCTGGCTGTTCCTGTGCGGGGCGCTGCTGATCGCCGCGATCGCGATCGGGACCGTTGTCACGGTAGACAATTTCCGCGAACGCGCGCTGCAAAGCAGCGAACGCGAGCTGGAAAACACCGTGCTGCTGCTCGCCCGCCACTTCGACCAGCAACTCGAGGACTTCACCGTCATCCAGAAAGACGTCGTCGCGCAGATCGAGCGAAGCGGCACAAGCTCGGCCGAGGTCTTCAGGCGGCAGATGGCCACCCCTGAATGGCACGAGATGCTGAGAGCCAGGGTCGCAGGATATTCGGACTTCGCCGGCGTCAATGTCTTCGATGCAGAGGGGACGCTGATCAATTCGTCGGAACCGTGGCCGGTCGCACCAATCACGATCGCCGATCGAGCCTACTTCAGGGCCTTCAAATCAGGTTCCGCGGCGCGACCGGTTCTGGTCGAACTGGTGCCGAGCCGCCTCGGCGACAGGGGCTGGGCAACCGTCATCTCTCAGCCGGTGACGGGCCCCGAGGGCGAATTCCTGGGGCTTGTGACGAGGGCGATCACGCCGGCCAGCTTCGAAAAATTCTTCGCATCCGTCGTGCTCGGAGAGAACGCGGCGATTTCCATGTACCATCGCGACGGAACGCTGCTGGCCCGCTATCCTCACGTTGAAGACATGATCGGACGAAATTTCGGTGACGGTCCGCTGCAGCAGATTTTATCGAAGTCGAGTCACGGGACGATGCGTTTGACCGGTTCGCTTGACGGCATCGACCGATTGGGCTCGATCCGCGCCCTGAGCAATTTTCCGATCTCGATAGCCGCGACGACAACCGTGGCGGCGGCATTGGCCGCCTGGCAGCAACAAACGCAATTCCTGATCGGCGGCGCCGGGCTATCCGTGCTCATCATCATCGGGATCCTGTTCCTCATTGTTCGAAAGCTGCTGCAGCAGCATCGACTGGAAAAGCAGCGCCTCGACACCGCGATCGACAACATGACCCAGGGCCTGCTGCTGTTCGACTCATCGCAGCGGCTTGTCGTTTGCAACCAGCGCTATGTCGAGATGTTCGGTGTCTCCACCGATGTGGTGAAGCCAGGTTGTACCATTCGCGAACTGCTTCAGCATCGCAAGGATACCGGGTCCTTCAGCGGCGACGTCGATCAGTATTGCTCCGCTCTCGCCCAGAAGATGACCCAGGGTGAGATATTTCAAACGATCCTGGATGCGACAGACGGTGGCTCGATCCGGGTCATGTACCGGCCACTATCCCAGGGGGGCTGGGTGGCGACGTTGGAGGACATCACCGAGCGCCGGCGCGCCGAGGAGCGCATCACGCACCTTGCGCATTACGACGCGCTGACCGACTTGCCGAACCGTACGCTGTTCCAGGAAAAACTCGGACACGAACTCGCGCGGATGCGTGAGGGCGAGCAACTGGCCGTGTTCTATATCGACATTGATGAATTCAAAAGCGTCAACGATACGCTGGGGCACCTGATCGGCGACGAGCTGCTGAAATCCGTGGCTGCAAGCCTTGGCCGTTGTGTCACGGCGTCCGATTTCGTCGCTCGACTGGGCGGCGACGAATTTGCCGTCGTTCAAACCGCCATCAAGGACCGGCAGGATGCCGTTGACCTGGTGACGCGAATCTATCACGCCATCCGCGAGCCCTATGAGTGCATCGGCCACCAGGTCTCCGCCGACGCCAGCGTGGGTATTGCGCTGGCACCGCAGCATGGCGGCGATCTGGACCAGTTGCTGAAGAACGCGGATCTCGCCATGTATGCCGCCAAGGCCGCGGGACGCCGGACCTATCGGTTCTTCGAGCCGGAGATGGACGCGCGCGTGAGGGCGCGCCGTGTCCTGGAGATGGATCTGCGCCAGGCGATCACAGCGGGCGGGCTGGAGGTGCATTACCAGCCATCCCTCGATCTTCGGGATGACAGGATCACGGGATGCGAAGCCCTGCTGCGCTGGCGGCATCCAGCGCGCGGCATGATCCCGCCGTCCGAGTTCATCCCCGTTGCGGAAGAAACCGGCCTGATAAGCGAGTTGGGCGCGTGGGTGCTTGCGACGGCTTGCGCCGAGGCCGCGACCTGGCCCGACGACATCAAGCTCGCGGTCAACGTCTCGCCAATCCAGTTCAAGGACGATACCTTTGCGCTCAAGGTCGTCGCGGCACTTGCGGCGTCCGGTCTTCCGGCCAGCCGGCTGGAGTTGGAGATCACGGAGGCGGTGCTCATTCGCGACGATGAGGCCGCGCTCGCAATCCTGCATCAGCTCCGGGCCGCCGGCGTGCGGATTGCGCTCGACGATTTCGGCACCGGCTACTCTTCGCTCAGCTATCTGCAACGATTTCCGTTCGACAAGATCAAGATCGACCGTTGCTTCGTCGACACCATCGTCGAATCATCAAGCATCGTGCAGGCGGTGGTAAACATCGCCGCGGCGCGCAACATCGTTACGACGGCGGAAGGCGTGGAAACAGAACAGCAACGGGATTTGCTCCGTACCCTCGGCTGCGCCGAAATGCAGGGTTATCTTTTCAGCCCGGCAAGGCCTGCCGCGGTGCTCAGGCAGCTGTTATTCTCGCATCGCGGCAGCCGCGAGACGGCGGGAGCACGACCTCGTGCGCAGGGATTTGTGGGCCGGGCGCAGCGGGGGAACCCGTTTCAATAAAATTGCAACGATCGGCGTTTTGCCACCACTTTACTTCGTCGAATATTCCCGAAACCCGCAAAATGCGCAAATGCGCCCCGATAATGATCGTTTTTCGCCAGAATCGGGCTGTGGTTTAAGCTATCAAGCCTGCATTATACCGCGTATCGTGTGCCGGGCGGACATGCCGGTTTGCGGGGCCGGGAGTCCGTTTTTTCTTTTTTGATCCTGCGGAGACGACGCGATGGCTAAAGGTACTGTGAAGTGGTTCAATGCGACCAAGGGTTTTGGATTCATCCAGCCCTCGAGTGGCGGCAAGGACGTTTTTGTTCATATTTCGGCGGTCGAGAAAGCAGGCCTTTCCACGCTCAACGAAGGACAGACGGTGGAATACGAAGAGGTTGCCAATCGCGGCAAGACCTCGGCCGAGAACCTCAAGGTTTGAGGCGCGGATAACAGCACCCTCTCGGACGTAATCCGGGAGTGGAGCTTTCCTAAAATTTCAAAATCAGAGAGCATCGGGCGGGAGCGGCTGGCGCTCTTGCGCGCATTGGCGTTGTCGTGGCCAACGTATTGGCTCCGGCGGCGCCTGCCTTTCCGCCGGCCCGTCGGCCGCCGGCTTCGATCAAGGAAAACCCGCAGGTTCATCGTCGCGGCGGTTTCGCCGCACAGCAGTCGGCTGCGTGATAGAATGAGAGAATCTGGGACATGCCAAGATGCCCGATTCCCCGCCCCCTCCGTCGTTTACCGCGCCTTACGCGCCCGACGATGGCGCCATTGCCGAGCGGCTGCTGAAAACGGCCGGCCTGAGCGCGGCGCAGGACGGGCGGATCGATCACACCGCGACGCGGCTGATCGATGCCATTCGCGCCCGCGACGACCGCCTCGGCGGGGTGGAGGACATGCTGCGCGAGTTCGCGCTTTCCACCAAAGAGGGCCTGGCGCTGATGGTGCTCGCAGAGGCGCTGCTGCGGGTACCGGATAGCCGCACCGCCGACCGCTTCATCGAGGACAAGCTCGGCCAGGGCGACTTCGTCCATCACGAGACCAAATCCAGCGCCTTCCTGGTCAATGCGTCGGCGTGGGCGCTCGGGATGTCGGCGCGGGTGATTCAGCCCGGCGAGACCCCGCAAGGCACCCTCGGGCGATTGACCAAACGGATCGGCCTGCCCGCGGTGCGCGCCGCCACGCGGCAGGCGATGCGGCTGATGGGCAGCCATTTCGTGCTGGGCGAAACCATCGACGCCGCGCTGGCGCGGGCGCAAGCGGCAGGCGCGATGCGCTATTCCTTCGACATGCTCGGCGAAGGCGCGCGCACCGCTGAAGATGCCGAGCGCTATTTCAATTCCTACGCCAGCGCGATCGAGGCGATCGGCCGCACCGCCGGCGACAAGCCGTTGCCCGACCGCCCCGGCATATCGGTAAAGCTCTCCGCGCTGCATCCGCGTTTCGAGGCGTTGAGCCGAGCGCGGGTGATGGCGGAACTGGTGCCGCGGCTGATCGATCTGGCGCGCCGCGCCAGGGCCCGCGACCTGAATTTCACCGTCGACGCCGAGGAAGCCGATCGGCTGGAATTGTCGCTGGAGGTGATGGCGGCTGCGTTCAGCGACGCCTCGCTGCAAGGCTGGGACGGCTTTGGGCTGGCGATCCAGGCCTACCAGAAACGCGCCGAAGCCGTGATCGACTACGTAGACGGGCTGGCGCGAGCACTGGACCGGCGGATGATGGTGCGGTTGGTGAAAGGCGCCTATTGGGACAGCGAGATCAAGCGCGCGCAGGAGCGCGGCCTCGACGATTATCCCGTGTTCGCGCGCAAGGCGATGACCGACCTGAACTACATCGCCTGCGCGCGAAAGCTGATGGCGCTGCGGCCGCGAATTTTCCCGCAATTCGCCACCCACAACGCGCTGACGGTGGCAACCGTGCTCGAATCGGCGGGCGACGAAAGTGGGTTCGAGTTCCAGCGCCTGCACGGCATGGGCGAAGTGCTGTACGAACAGCTGAGCGAGGATCGTCCCGGATTGGCCTACCGGACCTATGCGCCGGTCGGCAGTCATCGCGATCTGCTGGCCTACCTGGTGCGGCGCCTGCTGGAGAACGGCGCCAATTCGTCGTTCGTGGCGATCGCGGCGGACGATTCCGTGCCGGTGGCGACGCTGCTGCGGCGCCCGGCGGAACTCATCGGTACGCCCGCGAACGCGCGGCATCCGAAGATTCTGCTGCCACGCGATCTCTACCAGCCGCAGCGGCGGAATTCGCGCGGCATCGAGTTCGGCGAGCGCGCAGCATTGAGCAAACTGCTTGCCGCGATGGCGGCGGAAACCCTGCCCGTGGCGGCAGCACCTGTCATCAATGGCCTGATGGCAACAGGCGTGGCGCGGCCAATCGTCAGCCCGATCGACCTGACAACGCCGGTCGGCAGCGTCATCGATCCGACACCGGAGCAGGCGAACGAAGCCGTCGCCGCCGCGCGCGACGGATTTTTGTCCTGGAGCCGAACCTCCGCCACGACGCGCGCGGAAATCCTGGAGCGTGCGGCAGACCTGCTGGAGCAGCGGCGCGCGCATTTCATCGCGCTGCTGCAGCGCGAGGGCGGCAAGACGCTCGATGACGCGGTCTCGGAAGTTCGCGAGACGATCGATTTCTGCCGCTACTATGCCGCCGAGGGACGAAGGTTGTTCGGCGCGGACCAGGCGCTGCCCGGCCCCACCGGCGAGAGCAACGCCCTGCGGCTGCGCGGTCGCGGCGTCTTCGCCGCGATCTCGCCGTGGAACTTTCCGCTCGCGATTTTTACCGGCCAGGTGACGGCGGCGCTGATGACCGGCAATGCCGTAGTGGCAAAGCCCGCCGAACAGACGCCCCTGATCGCCGCCGAGGCCGTTCGCTTGCTGCATGAGGCCGGCGTGCCCGCCTCCGCGCTGCATTTGTTACCCGGTAACGGCAGCATCGGCGCGGCGCTCACGGCGCATGCCGATATCGCCGGCGTCGTATTCACCGGCTCGACCGAAGTGGCTCGGGCGATCAACCGAGCGCTCGCCGCCAAGGACGGTCCGATCGTGCCGCTGATCGCCGAGACCGGCGGCATCAATGCCATGATCGTGGATGCGACCGCGTTGCCGGAGCAGGTCGCCGACGACGTCGTGACCTCGGCGTTTCGCTCCGCCGGGCAGCGCTGCTCGGCGTTGCGGCTGCTGTTCGTGCAGGACGACGTCGCCGATCGCATGATCGAGATGATCGCAGGCGCGGCGCGTGAACTCTCGATCGGCGACCCCTGCGAGATCGCGACCCAGATCGGGCCGGTGATCGACACTGAAGCGAAGCAGCGGCTGGAAGCGCACATCGCGCGGATGAAGCGCGAGGCCCGCGTGCATTTCGCCGGGAACGCGCCCGCCGGCAACTATGTCGCGCCGCATATCTTCGAATTGTCCGCCGCTGAACAACTGACCGAGGAAGTGTTCGGACCCGTGCTGCATGTGGTGCGCTACCCCGCCGACGGCCTCGATCGCGTGCTGCAATCGATCGAGCGCAGTGGCTACGGGCTGACGCTCGGCATCCACTCTCGCATCGACGACAGGATCGAGGCGATGATCGACCGGCTTGCGGTCGGCAATGTCTATGTCAACCGCAACATGATCGGAGCCGTGGTCGGCGTGCAGCCGTTCGGCGGCCAGGGGCTATCCGGCACCGGGCCGAAGGCCGGCGGCCCGCATTATCTGCCGCGATTTGCGACCGAACAGACTATCACCGTCAATACGGCCGCGGCTGGCGGCAACGCAGCGCTGCTGTCGGACACGGAGTGAGGACGTCACCCTGAGGTGCGCGCTCTTGATGACGGCGTCGTTTGCGGCGCGCCGCACTTCAACCGTTGCATCCCGCCGCCAACATCGGTCAAATGCGATGCTCAACCAACCTGCCGAGCGATTCCACATCGCGGAATAAGACCGACAACATCCCGGGAGCGACTGCCACCATGGAAAAGGGCATCTTCGAAGGTCTCAAGGTTCTGGACTGCGCGAGTTTCATCGCTGCGCCCGCGGCTGCGACCGTGCTGTCGGATTTCGGCGCCGACGTGATCAAGATCGAACCGCCGGTGACAGGCGATCCCTATCGCAACCTGACGAGCCTGCCGGGATATCCGGCCAGCCCCCACAATTTCGCGTGGATGCTGGAGTTGCGCAACAAGAAGAGCCTGGCGCTCGACCTCGGCAAGCCGGAGGGCAAGGCGGTGCTGTACCGGCTTGCCGCCGAGGCCGACGTCTTCATCACCAACTTTCCGCCCGGCGTGCGGCAGCGGCTGGGGATCACCTATGAGGAACTGGCCCCGCTCAACCCGCGACTGATCTATGCGTCGTTCACCGGCTATGGCGAAAAGGGCGAAGAGGCCAACAAGCCCGGCTTTGACAGCAACGCCTATTGGGCGCGTTCGGGCCTGATGGATCTGGTGCGCGCCGACGAGAACACCACGCCGGCGCGCTCGATCGCCGGCATGGGCGACCATCCCTGCGCAATGGCGTTTTATGGCGCGATCGTGACCGCGCTTTACAAGCGCGAGCATACCGGCACGGGATCGCATGTCAGCTCCAACCTGATGGCCAATGGCGTCTGGGCGGCTTCCGTGCTGGCGCAGGCCAAGTTATGCGGCGCGAAATTTTCCGCGCGACGTCCGCGCGAACGCGCGCTCAACGCGGTGACCAACCACTACCAATGCAAGGACGGGCGCTGGCTGATCCTGTCCCTGCTCAACGAGGAGCGGCAATGGCCGACGCTGGCGCGCTGCCTCGGCCGCGAGGATCTCGTCACCGACCCCCGCTTTGCCACCAAGCCAGACCGCCACGCGCGCTCGCTGGAACTGATCAAATTGTTCGACGAGATCTTTGCCAGCAAGAATCTCGCCGAGTGGCGCAAGATCCTCGACGGCAACGGCCTGGTGTTCGGCGTGATCGGCATCCTCGACGATATCCCGAACGACCGGCAGATGATCGAGAACGATGTGCTGGTGCCCTATGACGGCGGCACCATGCTGACGGTCAACAGCCCGATCTGGGTCGACGGCAGTCCGAAAGTAAAACCGCGGCGTGCCCCCGGTATCGGCGAGCACAGCGACGAGATCTTGCGGCAGGCCGGCTACGACGAGGCAGCGATTCGTCAATTGCGGGCGTCGGGCGCGGTGGCCTGAGTGGAAGGACGCGAAGCGAAGCGACGGCTCGATCAGAGATTGCGAGACCAAGGGCGATCCTCTAATCTCGCGGCTTTGAGGGGGACACGCCATGTCGAAATCGTCGATCATTATGGTTGCAGCCTTTGGCCTGCTGGTGTGCGCGCCGACATCAGCGTCGGCCGCTTGCGGCGCCTCTTGCAAGGCAAAATGCGCCAGCGCGGTCTCACAGGGGCGAGAACCGACACAGGCCGCTTGCGAGCAAAAGTGGTCCGCTCTGAACGGAAAACAGCAGACAGAACTAACCAATGCAGCCGGTCAGCGTGTGACTGTTCGACGCGCCCACAATTACGCCGAGTGCATAAAATTCGGTAACAGTCTCGGCTACACGATGGACCAGAGAATATCTTACTGCCATCAGCATTTCCCGAACTGAGGCGCTGAAACCCGGTGTTGGCTTCGGCTATCGCAACGCTTTAGTTGTTGTGCAGGAGCACCCAGCCGACGGCGGCGAGCCCGATGATGACGGCGACCGCGATCGCCCATGTGCTGACGCGGATGTCGCCCGTGGTTTGCCGTTCGGCTTCGTTCTCGGCGATTTCACGATTTCGCTGCTTGTTCTCGCTATCGCTCATCGCCTGCCTCCCCGTCCCCAGAAGGTCGATCTGTCGCTCGCGCAACCTAGCCTAGACGCTTGCCGTCGTCGATGGACGCAAGCCGGCCTCGAGCGAGGCCGGTGCATCGATGTCCCTGCCGCTGCCGCCCATCCCGGCGAGCCGGCTCAGGCAGAATGTGGCCAGCGCCGCGCACAGGGCCGCGCCCGCGGCCGCCATGAAGACATCTGCCGTGCTCCATTTCATGGTCATCAGCGCGCCGCCGACCAGCGGCCCGACGATCGAGCCGACCCGCCCGATCCCGAGCGCCCAGCCGACGCCCGATGACCTGACCGAGGTCGGGTAAAACGCAGCTGCCAGCGCGTTGGCGGCGATCTGGCCGCCGACGACGCAGAAGCCCGAGGCGAAGATGGCCATGGTGACCAAGACGGTGGAGTGACCGAGCTGGCCGATCGCGCCGACGGCGAACACGGCGATGAAATACACCAGCGCCAGCGCGCGGAACGAGAAGCGGTCGATGATGCTGCCGAGCGCAAAGGTCCCGACCACGCCGCCGACCTGCAGCATCGATCCGATGGCAGCGGCTTCGGAGACCGAGGCGCCGAGGTCGTTCAAGACCGTCGGCAGCCAGTTCGCCAGGAAATAGATATCGAGCAGGCTCATGAAGAACACCACCCACAACAGCAGCGTCACCAGGGTGCGGCCCTCCCGGAACAGGTGCAGCACCGGAATCCCCGCCAGATGCGGCTCCCGCACGACGAATTGCGTGGCCGGCGCAAATGCGGCCTTCGGGTTGATCGCGGAGAGCAACCCGGCGACGCGCGCATTGGCGCGTCCGGTCAGCGCGAGGAACCGCACCGATTCCGGCAACCGAAGCGCCAGGATCGGAACCAACAGCAGGGGCGCAAGGCCGCCGACGACGAATACCGAGCGCCAGCCGAAATGCGGAATCAGCACTGCTGCGAGCAGGCCGCCGAGCGCCGCGCCGACCGAGAAGCCGCAGAACATGATCATCACCATGGTGGCGCGGCGGCGGCGCGGATTGAACTCCGACGTAGTGGCGATCGCATTCGGCATCGCGCCGCCAAGCCCGAGCCCGGTCAGAAAGCGGATCGCGAGCAGCGCGTTGACGTCCTGGGCCAAAGCCGTGACCAGCGCGCCGATGCCGAATGCCAGCGTGGAGAGGACGATGATCTTCTTGCGGCCGATACGGTCCGCCAGCGGTCCGAACAGCAGCGCGCCGATCATCAAACCGAACAGGCCGGCGGAGAACACCGGGCCGAGCGCGCCCTTGGTCATCCCCCATTCCTTTGCCAAGACGGGCGCGACATAGCCGATCGCCTGGGTGTCGAAGCCATCGAGGAACAACACCGCAGCACAGGTTGCGAGCAGTTTGAGCTGGAATGAACCGACCGGCTGCTGGTCGATGAAGTCGGCGACGTCGATCTGTGGTGCACCGCCTAGAGCTTGAGAAATAGCCATCGTTGTCTCCCCCGTTATCGTCATTCCGGGAGGGTGCGTTAGCACCAGACCCGGAATCTCGAGATTCCGGGTTCGATACTTCGTATCGCCCCGGAATGACGTTCTCACCGACTCCGCTTCACCGCGTCCGCAATGCTTCCTTCGAATAGCCGGCGATCCTCTTGTAGCCTTCCGACAATGCCAGCAGCTCGTCGCGGCTGATGACGTCGTCGATGGCCGCAAAAGGCTGGTCCCTGGTCCGCTGAAACACCTCGCGCAGGATCGCATCCGGCGGGTTGGTCCGGTTGGTCAGGACGATGCGCGTGGTGGCCTCGAGCCGCTGCTTCTCGTAAGCGGCAAGCGCGGCGACGGGATCGCCCTGCTCGAGCAGAGCCGAGGTCAGCGCGCGCGCATCCAGGATCGCCTGCCCCGCGCCATTGGAGCCGCGCGGCACCATCGGATGAGCGGCGTCGCCAAGGAGCGTCACCCGGCCAAAGCTCCAGCGCGGCAGCGGGTCCTGATCGACCATCGGAAATTCCAGCACGCTGTCGGAAGCGCGGATGAAGGCCGGCACATCGAGCCAGTCGAAATGCCAGTCGGCGAACGCGCCGATGAAATCCTCGCGTGAGCCTGTCCGGTTCCAGTCGCGCTTGCGATAGACCGGCGTCTCGATTTCCGCGACCCAGTTGACGAGTTGCAGCCCGTCCGCACCGGCAGGGCGAATCGGATAGATCACCATCTTGCCGTGCGACAGCCATCCCGCCCGCACCATGCTGGCGCCCGACAGGATCGGCTGCCATCGCGTCACGCCGCGCCACATGTTGACGCCGGAATAGCGCGGCTCGCCCTCATCCGGAAAAAGCTGCTTGCGGACCGCGGAATTGATGCCGTCGCAGGCGATCGCGACGCTGCCGCGCATGGTGGAGCGGTTCGCCCCTCCCGGTCCGTCGGAAAAAATAGCGCTGACGCCGGTTTCATCCTGTTCGACGGCGAGGCAATGATGGTTGGTGACGAGCCGGCCGGCTCCCGCGCGCGCGACGAAAGCGTCGCGCAGGACCATCTGCAGGTCGCCGCGATGGATAGAGAATTGCGGATGCTCGTAGCCCGCCGCGCGGCCGAGCGGCTCCTGATAGATCAGCTGGCCGAAGCGATTGAAGAAGGTCGCATCACTGGTCGCGATCGCGACGTTTGCCAGCGCCTGTTGCAGCCCGAGGGCCGCCAATTCCCTGGTGGCGTGCGGAAGCAGGTTGATGCCGACGCCGATCGCCCTGATCTCGGCGGCGGATTCGAAAATGCGGCTGGGGATGCCGGCGGCGTGCAGCGCCAGCCCGAGCGTCAAACCGCCAATGCCGGCGCCGACGATAATGACGTCGTCCATGTTGCCTCCCCGGCGCTTGTTATCAGGCGGTTGCCGGGATGAAACAGATTAGTGAGCCTACTGTCAATCTGACCGATCGGACGATCGCACGTGTCATTTGACGAAGCACATCCCCATCCGCGACGCGGCCATGGCCTGACATGCCAGCCCCTTGGCACAGGTCCATGAGCCAAAGCTCTTGTCGTTCTCGGCGGCGGCCGCGTGCTGGACATAGCAATGCGCGCCCCAGCCGTCCTCATATTCGGTTCCCGCCAGTTCCGTGCTGCCGCGCAGTTGCGGACGGCTGGCGAAGCCGCGCGAATAGTCCGGCTGCTTGCCATCGCGCAGCGCGGCGAGCACGTCGCGGCGGCGAATCTGGTCGCCGAAGAAATGCGGCGAGGCCGGCACCACGATCGAATTGTCGGGTTTTGCGGCCATCCAGTCGACGCCGGGAAAATGGAAGCCGCCGATACCGCGGGTCTGATGGCAGCCCGCGCAGGTGACGTCGTTGAGCCGGCGCTCGAAGCCCGCAACCGAGCGGATGTTCTGCAGGCCGGCGCCGCGCTCGGCGGCCTTTTTCAGGGCCGCGACGACCTCATTGTCCGTGAAAACAGGCTGGACTGAAGCGCCATCGCCCTGCACCAGACCGAAGGCGGGCTGCAGATCCGAATTTGAAAATCCGACCGGGGTCGGGGCGATCGCGCCCTTGGCCAGGAATTTCTCGGGGATCAGGATCGTGCCGCGATCGAGTTCGGCAAAATGCGCTGGAGCTAGCAGCCACGCCTTGAACTCGCGCCCGAGCTGCTCGTCGGCCAAAATCCGGTCGCGGTCGATCTGGTTTTCGAGGGGTGATTCCTCGAACGCCCCTGACTGCCTGTTGAAGTCGAATACCTTCAGGAGATAGTCGGTGCGAAAATCCCTGACCGCGGATTTCGGCGCATGCGCGATCTGGAGATTGGTTTCGATGCGCTCGATGTTCTCCGGCCTGATCAGATCCAGCGCGCCGTCTTTCGCCGTCAGCTTTTCCGCAAGCTCGGCTCCCGTCATCGGCAATTCGCCGGTGGCGAGCCAGCGCCGCGCGATCTCGGCGCAGGTGATGGGCGTGCCGCCGCCGTCGATCGCAACATCGCTTTTGGCTTTCAACACCACATTCAGCGTCATCGGCAGCCGCGGCGAGACTGCGCCTTCGGCCGCCGTCTCCGGCAGATCGGTCCGGGTCAGGCGATAGATCAGGCGGATTTCGCCGCAGTTCGCCTCCCGCACATAGCCGCGGTCCATCCGGTTGACGATGCCCGCCAGCACGAAGCGCGCATCGGGAGAATCAAGCAGCGCGCGGTCGAACAACTGAAGATCGAAGGACGTCCCGACCCCGATGGTTTCGTTGGGCAGGCTGGCCTTGTGTCGCGCGACGTATCGGTCAAACTCGTCATCGATCGCCTTGCGCACGGCAACCATCGACGGCAGGGCGAACAACTGGCTGTTGGTGAGCGCCGCGTCACTCGATCTCGCCGGCAGCATGATTCGGGTCAGGCCAAATCTTCCATGATCGAGCTCGCGCAGGGCCGACGGATCGGTGATCGCGGTCCCGCGCTCCAGTGCCGGCGTAGCCTGGGCATGGCGCACAGGCAAAATGCCGGCGAGCAAAATCAGCAATGAGAGGACGAGTCGCACGCGGTCCATATCCCGACAAACACCGTGGTGGACGCCCCATTCCAGGCGTCTGGCCGATGGCGTTTCGAGAAAATAGCCGAAAAGCGCACGGGCTGTCCCGCGGCAAGCCGGACGCCTCGGAAGCATTGCTTCACGTCACGGTGAAGCAGCAGGCGCGTTAGCGCGCGACGATCAGGCCTTTGCTGGTCACGACGACCCAGTGTCCGTCCTGGCGCCGGACCGCGTCGATCCGGCCCAGTCCCGGAATCATGTCTCCGGCATAGACTTCGTAGGTTCCGCGCCGGCTTTCAATCAGCGCACCGCCATAGCCGACGTCCCGCAGCACCCAGCCGTCGATCGTCGGCAACCGGCCGATTTCGGCCTTGGGGGCTGCGGCGGCGGCCGCTTGCGGGGTCGAGAGGGTTGCGGTTGCTGCCGGTGGCGTCACCGAGCCGGTCACTTCCTTTGCGGCGGCCGGCGTGGCGGCGGCGACGACTGGAGCCGCAGCGGGCTGGACGCGGAGCTTGTCCACGGCCTCGCTGAGCTTGGCGAGCTTGGCATTGGGCTCGGCTTGCGCCTTCTCGAGTTTGTCGAGCCGGTCGCTGGTCTTGTTGTACTGGCTCATGCCCATCTTGGCGGTGTGCTCGACACTGATCTTCAGCGCCAGGACATCGGCATCGATCCGCGCGACCGAGGTTTCCAGCGCGCTATTGTTCGATGCCGCCGCGTTGCCGCCGAAGTAGTGTTCGACGCCGGAGGTCGCGAGCGCACCACCGATCGCGCCTGCCACTGTCGCCAGCGCAACCACCGCCGCCATGGCGCCGAAACGGCGCTTGCCGGATGATCCGGAACTCGGCTCGGCCTTCGACGACGCCGCTTCCTCGCCATGCCAGGCGCGTTCGCCGGGCGACATGATCATCAATTTGCCGGGCATCCGTGGCGCATCCGGTTCGGCTGAGCCGGCTGTGTCAGGTTTGGCCGGTTCAACCCTGAATGGCTCGGCCTTCGGCATGGTCATCCTGGGCAAGTCCGGCTTCGGCGCCTCGTGGTCGGGCGCGATGGTGGGAGATTCGACCCCGGTTTCCGGGGCCGAAGCGATCACGGGCGTGTCTTTCGCGTCGACGGAACTGGAAGCCTCTGACCCGGCACCGAGGGAACCGGTTTCGGTGCTGCTCTGCTCGGCCTGTTGCTCGCTCACGTGCAAATCTCCAGTAAAGGTTGACCATTTGGTAACTTTTATTGCTTGCGAAATCGTTACCGGCGCCCGGCTTACGGAAATTTTAGGAACTCTTCGGGGCCGTTTTCGGTCCCTTGCGCGGCGCCGGCACGGCAGCGGCGCGTGACCCGGTTCATGCTGCCCTGCGGTATCTGATACCATTGGCTGCCGACGCGTCGTTTGCGCGGCCGTATTTCCCGACTAACATGACAAAACGACCAGCCAGAAGGCGGGGACCCCATGGCCATCGAAAAATGCATCAATGAATTTGATGTCGGCGACGTCATTTTCGAGGAAGGCTCGACCGGGCGCGAGCTGTTCGTGGTGCTCGACGGCCAGGTCGAGATCGCCAAGGTCAATGGCGCCAGCAAGACCGTGATCGTCACGCTCGGCAAGGGTGAATTCTTCGGCGAGATGGCGGTGATCGACGGCTCGTCACGTTCGGCGACCGCGATCGCAGGCGCAGCGAACACCCGCGTGATGCGCATCAATCATGCCCGCTTCGTCTATCTGGTCAGCCAGCAGCCGGCGTTCGCGCTGATGATCATGGACGCGCTGTCGAAGCGCTTGCGCGCGTCCAACGCCGTCACCTTCCGGGCGGCCAATCCATGAGCGACCGCAAACCGAGCCCGTTTCCGGTCCTCCTCAACAACGACATCTGTTCGCTGATCGAGGCGGCAGAGGACGTCTACCAGGTCCGTTTCAAGAACCGCGCCGCCAACGCCTATGTGGTGCGCGGCAAGTCGCGCACCATCATGATCGACGTCGGCCTGTCGTCCAATTTCCCGGCCTTGCTGGAATGCCTGCAGTATCTCGACTGCCCGCCTGAAGAAATCGACATGGTGATCCTCAGCCACGAGCATCTCGACCACATCGGCGCCGCCTGGCATTTCGGCGGCCGCACCATCGTCGCGGCGCACCGGCTCGCCGCCAACAAGATCATGCTGCGCGACGATTTTTCCATGCTGCGCAAGATGTTCAACGAGCCGAACGTGCCGATCAACGTCGATATCTGGCTGGAGGAGGGCAATCTGCTCGACCTCGGCAATTTCCGCCTCAACGTGATGTACACGCCGGGCCACACCTCGGCCTGCATCAGCCTGTTCGACCAGGAGCAGGGATTGCTGTTCGCGGCCGACACGCTGATGCCGGGCGGGGTGATGGGCGGGGTGTTCGGCTCGGGCAGCATCTCCGACTACATCCAGTCGCTGGAGCGGCTGAAGGGCCTGAATTCCAAAATCCTGCTGTCCGGCCATGGCCGGCTGTCCGACACGCCGCAGGAAGACGTCCGCATCGCCATTGCGCGCTCGCATGGGTTGCTGTCGGACACAGCCCAGCTGTTCGACGCGCTCGATGCGCGGCAGAATTTCGAGCCGATCATGCAATCGGTGCGCGATCTCAACAAGCTCGACGACGCCTAATCCATGTCCAACCCGTTTGACAAGCGACCGGATGATCTGCTCAAAAGCGGCAAGATCAACGCTGAAGACAAGGCTGGGGGAAACGAGCGATGAAACTCTACGATTCGATCGGGCCAAATCCGCGCATTGTCCGCATGTTCATGGCGGAGAAGGGCATCGACATGCCCAAACAGACCGTCGACCTGCGCGGCGGCGAAAACCGGCAAGATGCACATCTCAAGCGCAATCCGCATGGCCAGATGCCGACGCTCGAGCTCGACGACGGCAGCTATCTGTCGGAGATCACCGCGATCTGCGAATATCTCGAGGAGAAGACGCCCGCGCCCGCGATGATCGGATCGACCCCGGAAGAGCGCGCCGAATGCCGGATGTGGACCCGGCGGGTCGACCTCAACATCGCCGAGCCGCTCGCCAACGGCTATCGCTTCGGCGAAGGCGCGAAATTTTTCGAAAAACGCATTACGGTCGTGCCGGAGGCGTCGCCCGGCCTGAAGAAGATCGCGGCCAACCGCCTGCAATGGCTGAACGGGCAGATGGCGGGCAAGGAGCATCTGTGCGGCAAGCGCTTCACGCTCGCCGACATCCTGCTCTATTGCTGGATCGATTTCGACAACCAGGTCGGCCAACCGCTGGACCCTGCGAATACGAATATCGCGGCGTGGTTCGCGCGGGTTGGCACGAGGCCGTCGGTGAAAGCGTAGGCTTATGATGATGTCATTCTGGGGCGCGCGCTAGCGCGAACCCGGAATCTCGAGATTCCGGGTTCGATGCTTCGCATCGCCCCGGAATGACAAAGTCACATCACCACCGGCCTATCGGGCAGTTCATTCGGCCCCGCGCCCTGCTTTGGAAAATACGCCGCCAGCTGGCGCGACACCGCCGCGATCCCCTTGATGACACCCGCTCCGAAGTTGCCCGCCTTGAAGTCGGCTTCCATCCCGCCGCAGATTTTCTGCCAGCCCTCGCGGCCGACCTTCGCGTCGATGCCGCGGTCGGCGACGATCTCGACCTTGCGGTCGGCGAGCAAGAGATAGATCAGCACGCCGTTGTTATGGGCGGTGTCCCAGATGCGCAGATGCGCGAAAATATCCAGCGCGCGCTCGCGCGCCGACTGGCCGCGGAACAGCGGCGCGCCATCGAGCGCGCCTTCGACCACGAAACGCACCTGGCCGGAATGGGTGGCCTCGCCGGCCTTGATCGCCTGCTCGATGTGGTCGAGCGCCTCCGGCGTAAATATCCGCCGCACCCGCCAGTGGTGCTCGATCAGATGCCTGCCGATCCGCCTGATATCCATCCCTGCCAGCTCCAGATTCTACCAGCTTCCAGACGCGCCGCCGCCGCCGAAACTGCCGCCGCCGCCCGAGAATCCGCTGTCGCTGCTGCTCGAACCGCTGCCGCCGCTGCTCCAGCCGCCGCCGGAAGAGGAGCCGCCCGACCAGCCCCTGCCACTGCTGCGCTGATAGTTCTGGTTCGCCGCGGCGAGGACATCCACAAAGAAGGTCAGCACGGAAATAGCCCCGCCGATGAGGGCTGCAAGAATAGTCGACCCCAGCAGATACCAGGCGAGGGCGCCGATCACGCCGCCGGTTGCGGCCGAGCCGATCAGCCTTCCGAGCAGATGGCGCAGGGTCCCCCCGACGGCAAAAACGCCGAAGATGAAGAACGGATTGAGCGGATTGAAAAAGCCGATCCAGTTGTCGAAATCCCCGCCGTGCGACGCCTCCGGCGCGGGTGCCGGCAGCGGCTCGCCATCGATCACGCCGATGATCCGGCCCACGCCGGCGGAAATGCCGCCGGCGAAATCGCCGCTCCTGAATTTGGGCGTGATGACCTCGTCGATGATGCGCCGGGCGGTAACGTCAGTGAGCGCCCCTTCGAGGCCGTAGCCGACCTCGATGCGAAGCTTGTGGTCGTCCTTGGCGATCACCAGCAGCGCGCCATCGTCGATCTTCTTGCGCCCGATCTTCCAGGCCTCGGCGACCCGGATCGAATACTGCTCGATAGTTTCAGGCTGGGTGGTCGGCACGATCAGCACCGCAACCTGGCTGCCCTTCCTCAGTTCGAGATTTTTCAAGTTTTGGGTCAACGACGATATATCGTCGCTCGACAGCGTTCCCGTCAGGTCGACCACGCGGCCGGTGAGCGGCGGTACCGCGACGTCGCCAAACGCCGGAAAGGCCCAGCCCATCAGTAGCGCAAGCATGGCGGCTCTTGCAGCGTTCATCGCGGCCGATCCGGCTGTCGAACTACTTGGCCGGCGCCGGATTGAAGTCCACCTTCGGCGCGGTCGAGATTTCCTTCTCGTTGTCGACCGTGAAGTTGGCCTTTTCCTTGTAGCCGAACGCCATCGCCGTCAGGTTGTTCGGGAAGGTGCGGATGCCGACATTGTAGTCCTGCACCGCCTTGATATAGCGGTTGCGCGCCACCGTGATGCGGTTCTCGGTACCCTCCAGTTGCGACATCAAATCGTGAAACAGCGCATCCGATTTGAGCTGCGGATAGTTCTCGGTGACCACCAACAGCTTGGATAGCGCGCTGGTCAGTTCGCCCTGGGCGGCCTGGAATTTCGCGAACGCGCCGGGATCGTTGACGAGTTCAGGGGTGGCCTGGATGCTGCCGACCTTGGCGCGCGCGTTGGTGACGCCGAGCAGCACGTCCTTCTCCTGCTGCGCAAAACCCTTCACCGAATTGACGAGGTTGGGCACGAGATCGGCGCGGCGCTGATACTGGTTCAGCACCTCGGACCAGGCCGACTTGACCTGCTCGTCATTGGACTGGATCGCGTTGTAGCCGCAATTGGTCAGGCTCAAACTCGCCAGCGCCGCCAGCATGGTGAAAAATCTGCGCATCGAAGGCTCTCCATGAAAACTGCCGCAAGCTAGCAGAAGGATATTGCAATTACATCGTCATTCCGGGGTGAGGGGCGACGCGAAGCGTCGAACCCGGAATCTCGAGATCCGGGTTCGCGCTAACGCGCGCCCCGGAATGACCACGGGTCAGTTGCGCCCGCCGCCTTCGCGTCCCTGATCGCCTGCCAGACCTTTTGCGGGGTCAGCGGGGTGTGCAGCGTCTTGATACCGAATTCGGCGAGTGCGTCCATCACGCCATTGGCGATGCAGGGCGGGCCGCCAATGGCGCCGGATTCGCCGCAGCCCTTGGCGCCCAGCGGATTGGTGCGGCACGGCGCGCTGCCATCGAGCGTGACGGCGATCGGCGGAATATCGTCGGCGCGCGGCAGGCAGTAATCCTGATAGCTCGCGGTCAGCAACTGTCCCTCGGCGTCGTAGGTCACGCCTTCGAACAGCGCCTGCCCGATCCCCTGCGCGACGCCGCCATGGACTTGTCCGGTCACCAGCATCGGATTGACGGCGACGCCGACATCGTCGACCGTAGTATAGCGCACCACCCGCGTGATACCGGTCTCGGGATCGATCTCGACCTCGCAGATATGGGTGCCGTTGGGCCAGCTCGGGCCGCCGACTTCGCCGGTAGAGTTGACGGAAAGCCGCGCGGCCTTCTCGGCCCTGGCGATTTCGAACAGGCCGATCCGCCTGTCGGTGCCGACCACCGTGAGAAAGCCGTCGCGATATTCGATGTCCTCCACGGAAGCCTCCAGCATGTGGGAGGCCTTCTCACGGGCCTTCGCGATCAAATCGTTGGCGGATACCACGGCCGCCGTGCCGCCGACGAACAGCGAGCGCGAGCCGACGCTGCCGAAGCCGGTGGCCAGGTCCGTGTCGCCCTGCACGACGTCGATCCTGTCCATGGGGATGCCGAGCGATTGCGAGATCATCTGGGTGTAGGTGGTTTGCAGCCCCTGCCCCATCGCCATGGTGCCCGAATGCAGGACGACGCGGCCCTCGGCCGTGGCGTGCAGGCTGACGGTTTCGGTATGCACGCGCCCGCCGGTCCATTCGATGTAGCTGGTCAGCCCGCGTCCGTAGAGCAAGCCTTTCTTTTTCGCCGCCTTCTTGCGCGCGCCAAAACCGTCCCAGTCTGCGAGCTTTGCGGCGCGCTCCAGCATGTGCGCGAACGCGCCGGAATCATAAACCTGGCCGACGGCGTTGGTGTAGGGCAGTTGCGCGGGCTTGATGTAATTCACTTTCCGGATCGCGCGCGGGTCCATGCCGAGTTGCCGCGCGGCGGCGTCCATCAGCCGCTCGACGATGAACACGCCCTCAGGGCGGCCCGCGCCGCGATAGGCGCCGACGGGGGCGGTATTGGTCATCACCGCCTTGACCTCGTAATGCACCAGCGGCAGGTCGTAGACGCCCGACTGCACGAACGGCCCGAGCACCAATGGAATCACGGTGCCGGCTCCCGAGACATAGGCGCCGGTGCCGCCGACCGAGCGCACCCGATAGGCCAGCACGCGGCCCCTGGCGTCGAGCGCGAATTCGCCGGTCGAGGTCAGGTCGCGGCCATGGGTGCCGCCGACGAATTCATCGGTACGGTCGCCGCGCCAGCGCACCTTGCGGTTCAGTTTTGTCGCGGCATAGGCCACCAGACCGTCTTCCGGATAGAGGCTGGTCTTCTGCCCGAAACCACCGCCGATATCGCCGACCAGCACGCGGACGCTTTCCTTCGGCCGCTTCAGCACGGCTTCGGCGAGCAGGTCGCGGGTTGAGCCCGGGGTCTGCGACTGCGTATGCAGGATCAGCCGGCCGGATTTCTTGTCGACCTCGGCAAGGCTCGAGCGCGGCTCCATGGCGGAGGGCGCCAGCCGCTGGCTGACCAGGTCGAGCGATACGTTGTGCGCCGCATTGGCGAACGCGGCCTCGACGGCCGCGGCATCGCCATAGCTCATCGCGGCGACGATATTGTCGGGCGCTTCCGCCCACACCGCGGGCGCGCCGGGTCTGGTGGCTTCGATGGGATCGACGACCGCAGGCAAGACTTCGTATTCAACGGAGATCGCTTCCGCCGCAGTCTGCGCCGCAACCCGCGATGACGCAACGACAGCTGCAACCGGCTCGCCGGCAAAACGCACGATCTCATGGGCCAATAACCGCCGCGGCGGCACCGTCATCGGCTTGCCGTCGGGGCGCATGAAGACCAGCAGCGTCGGCAGCGTGCCGATGTCGTCGGCGATCAGATCGGCGCCGGTGTAAACCGCGCTAACGCCCGGCATCCCGGCGGCGGGTTTAGTGTCGATCGAGGTGATTTTCGCATGCGCATGCGGCGAGCGCAGCACATGCAGCCACAGCGCGCCGTCTTCCGGCTTGTCGTCGATGAACTGCCCCTTGCCGGTGAGAAGCCTCTGGTCCTCCAGCCGCTTGACGGGCTGGCCCGCACCGAAACGCAGGTTGCCGGGAAGAATATTCATCAGTTTGTCCTTCGATTCTCTTCAGATTGGGAGTTGTTCTAATGCCTTTTTGTCCCGAAACAACTCTCCGTCCCGTCATTCCGGGGCACGCGCCAGCGTGAACCCGGAATCTCGAGATTCCGGGTTCGCATCTTCGATGCGCCCCGGAATGACGGAGCAAAATAAAGTGCCTGAGATGACGGCCTACCCAATCTCCCGCAGCACCGCTGCCACCGCCTTGCGCTCGCCCGCCGTCAGTGCCGCCTGCGGCGCCACGGGATCGCCGACGTCATAGCCCTGGATCGCAAGGCCCGCCTTGATGCAGGCCGCGAGATTGTAGCGCGCAAACGCCTCGTTCAGCCGCCACAGTTTTCGTTGCAGCACAAGCGCATCGTCCCAACGCGCGGCCTTGCAGAAATCGTAGAGCTCGACGCTCTGCCGTGGAATGAGGCAGGCCGGCCCCGCCATCCAGCCGACCCCGCCGATCAGCATCACCGCAGCCGGGATATGGGCGGAAGCCGAGAACACGCGAATAGCGTCGCCGCAGCGGTTGATGATCGACAACAGTCGCCCGGTATTGGTGGAGGCATCCTTGATGTATTGGATGCGCGGATGGCTGGCGAGCCGCGCGATCACGTCGAGGGTCAGGTCGGAGCGCTGAAAGTTCGGGTTGGTATAGATCACCACGGGAATATCGACCGCGTCCGCGATGGCGCGGAAATAAGCCTCGACCTGCGCGTCGGCCAGCGGGAAATAGGCTTCGAGAATGGCGAGAATGCCATTGGCGCCAAGCTTCTGATACGCCTTCGCCTGCGCCACCGCATCTGATGTCGAGGTCGAGGCGACGCCGGCCACCACCGGCACGCGGCCTTTCGCGGCCTCGATCGTGGTTTGCACAACGGTGGCGCGCTGCGCATTGTTGAGGTAGGCGAACTCGCCGGTCGAGCCAAGCGGCGTCAATCCGTGCACGCCCGAGGCGATCAGGTCCTCGCAAAGACGGCCGAGCACGTCATCGCGGATCTCCCCCGACGCATGGACGGGCGAGACCAGGTAGGGAAAGACGCCGTGGAAATCAGTCATGGCGCCCGCCGACAGGGGCGTCGACCGGCGCGGCCGATCACGGGACGACGAATGCAATTCGACTGTTGGGACAACGTCAATTTCCTCATCTGCAAAGCATGCCGGAATCGACATGACCGGCAATGCCAGGATGGAACAGCGCCGACCCTGATTCATTATCAGACAAATGGCGCGGTGCGGGCGGGGTTTTCCCCTCCCGTACCATGCGATCCCGCCGAACGGGTAGCCGCCGGACCAAAATGGGATCAGACTGCCTCGAAGCGAGACCCTCAAGGTGCCCCATGTCGAACGAAAATGCGCCCCCGCGCCAAGTCTTCCTCTTCAGCGGGCACATGATCGACGCTCCCGGCCGCAAGGAGCCGCGCTTCCCGGCGGACAAGGAGAATGTTGCCAAAGCCGCGATCGAGGCGACGCTCACGGAAGCAGGCGGGGAAGCAGGCGATCTGGCGATCTGCGGCGGCGCATGCGGCGGAGATCTGCTGTTCGCCGAGGCCTGCGGCGCGCGCGGCATGAAACTTGAGCTCTATATCGCATTTGACGAAACGACCTTCCTCAAGGATTCGGTGGATTTTGCCGACTCCGATCCGCGCGATCCAGGAAGCTGGCACCAACGTTACGAGGCGGTGAAATCCAGCGCGACACTTCACATCATGCCCGACGAGTTGGGCCCTCTGGCGGATGGGCAAAATCCGTACGAGCGCAACAACCTGCGGATGCTGGACGCCGCTGCGCGCTTTGGACCGGAAAAAATCGTCTTCATGTGCCTCTGGAACGGACAGGGCGGCGACGGTCCCGGCGGAACGCGTCACTTCATGGAAGAAGCCGGCCGCAAGACGGAAAAGATCTACTGGCTGGATACGCGCAAGCTCTGGGGCTAGCGCCGATCGCTCGTCACGGCTTGAACGTTCCGAGATTGAAGTGCTCGGCCTTCACCCGTTGCGCCGCGGCTTTTCCAACCCTTTGCAGGCTGTCGAGCGCATCGATCGAGTCCATCTTCTGGACGCTGGCCGGCTCGATGTCGCCGCAGCCGAGCGCCTTGAGGCCTTCGGGCGTGAGTTCCGCGTTGTAACGGGCGAAGCGGAACAGCTTGTTGTCGAGCGGCCCGCGCGACGGCATCATGGTGTCGATTTCGCGGTCGAGCAGCGGCCCGCAGACGCAATCGCCAAACACCCGGCAAAGGAAATCCTGTTCGTTCAGCGCCGCATACATCAGCGCCGAGGGAATCGTGGTGGCATTGAACAGCAGGTTCATCTCGTCCGGCTTCAGGCTGTAGTTTTCGCCGGCGCTGGTCCCGGTGCCGACCGACACGATAAGCATGTCGTCAACGCCGGTTTTCCAGCCGCGACTTTCGGGCGGCGCATCGATCCAATAGCGATCGACGGTCGCCATCAGGAACATCTGAAACGTCGGATTGTTGTACATGGTGACGCCGCCATCGACGAAGATGAAAGGCTTGCCGCCGCAGTCGATCACCTCGGGCGGGAAATAGGTCGGCGCCGCCGTGCTGGCCCGGACCAGTTGCCACAGCGGAAATTTCAAATTGCTGTCCTTGCCGTACTTCGCGTCGTTGTTGTACTTGGCGAACGGATTGTTCGAGATCGGCCAGGGCGAGTCGGTGGTGGCATTGCGCATCACCAGAAGCAGCAGGGTTTCGATCTCGGGCGCGCCGAGCGGGGTGGCCGCGCCAAACACCTCCTGGAGCTGCAGGGCAAGCGGCTCGCTCTTGTACTGGTATTGCAGCCGGCGGATGATGCTCGCCTTGTCGAACATCTCCTTGCCGTGGTTGAGGTAGAAGCCGAGGATTTCCTTCACTGACATCCCGATCGAGATTCCGGCGGCGATGATTCCGCCGGTGCTGGTGCCGGCCACATAGTCGAAATAGTCGGCGAGCCGGTAGTCCGGCCGCCCGCTTGCCGCGATCAGCAATTTCTCGATTTCGGCCAGGATTTGCAGCGAGAGCACGCCGCGGATGCCCCCTCCGTCAATCGCGAGCAGCTTGCGAGGCCCGTTGCGCGCGAGCCGGCCATTCAAATCGACGCGTCGCTCCGGCGTACGACCTACCATAATGCTTCTCCCAATGTTCTGGAATTCGAGCCAAATCCACAGTCAGGGCCGGCGGTCGCATCAGATCGAGCCAATCGAGCCGCCGATTGCAGTCATTACTTTGCGGGAATATCGCCTCGGAGCTAAACACGCTGTGGTGGTATTTTCAAGAATTGTCTCTCGATGACCGGATGTCATTTTTGCAAGTTGACTTCGGTTGCCTGTCGCGACGAGGCAGTTTGCCCGGAAGGTTGCTGGACGCCCATGCCCGTCCCAACTGCGCCTTACCGGCGCCATAAGCGGTGCCGGTTTGCGGCTCGGAGCGACATTTTTCCGCCGCACTGGATCAACAATATCCACAGCCAGTTGAGTTCAGTTTGTATGCGTGCTCCAGCGTAAATTCGCGGCGGGAATTTCGGACGGGGGACGAATCTCGCAGCGAGAGCGACGATGCAGACGCTTTACGATTTGCTCGGGGCGCTTCCGAACGACGACGCCGGAGCTCTCAGGGCCGCGTTCCGCAGGGCCGTCAAGGGCGCCCACCCCGACATCAGGCCTGGCGATCCGGACGCGGCGCGGAGATTCCGGGAAATCGTCCGCGCCAGCGAAATTCTCGGCGATGCCGAACAGCGCGCGGTTTACGACGATCTCTTGGACCTCGCGCGCCAGGAGCAGGATCAGACATTCAGATACGCCATCGCCGGCAGGATTCAGAGGCTGGCCTCCGGGGCGTTCGCCTTCGCCGGAGGTTCGGTTTTGACCGTCGCGGGCTATCTGCTGTTCATGCAGATGTCGGCGGCATCGGTCGATCCGTCTGCTCATGTCAACGTCGCCATGCGGGCATCGCCCGGGATCGCCGCCGTCAGCCCGGCGGGACCACCGGATACCGGGGGCGACGGCGCACCGTCCGCCAGGCAGCCAGGTTCAGGCTCTCCCGGCGAGACGATCGTCGCAAACGCGGCCACACCAACCGCTGTGGAGAGCACTCCGTCAGCCGATTTCGGCCCGTCTCCCGCCCAGGCCACAAGCCACGCGGTATGCCTGCGGACCTACGGCGACGGCGACCTCAACGCGTTCGCCGACATCGCGTCGGAAAAACGGATCGAAAAGGCGAGCCATGCCAGATCGGCGCCGACGATGGCCCGGAAGCCGCACTACGATCAGGCCGCGATCGCGCCTCGGGTGCTTCCGTTGCCGCGACCGCGCACGGCGGCACAGGATCCGTCGCGACAGGAGGGATTCGCAGCCCTGCGATGGCGCTGAAATCTCCTCTATACGTCTATCGCGTTCCGGGCGACGACATCGCGATAGAATGAGACGCTGAGCTTCGGCGTGCGGATCTCGGTTTCGAAATCCACGTGGTACAGGCCAAAGCGTTTTTCAAATCCCCATATCCACTCGAAATTGTCCATCAGGCTCCACAGGAAGTAGCCGCGCACCGGCACGCCCTCGGAAGTGGCGCGCTGCAGCTGCGTCAGATAGTTGCGCAGGTACATGATGCGATCGAGGTCGCTGACCCGGCCGTCGGCCGGCACGTCGGTGGACGACGTACCGTTCTCGCTGATGTAGATGTTATCGATGTTCCAGATTTTCGCCGCCAGTCGCGGTACCCAATAAATGGTCTCGGGCCCGACCCGGAGCCACTCGGAATTCATGTGTGGAAACGAGGCCGGAAACGGCAACACGGAAAATCCCGGCGCCTGCTCGGCGGCGACCACGTAATATTGCGGCGCGTAGATGTTGAGGCCGATGAAATCGATCGGGGAGGAGATGATCTTCAGCTCGTCGGCGGTAAAGGTCGGGGCGTCCTTGCCGGTATAGGCGAGAAATCCATCGGTGTATTTGCCCTCCAGGATCACGCCCAGGAAGCCCGCGTTCAACTCGCGGGTCGCTATCTCGGCGGCGCGAATGTTTTCGGGCGTGCCGATCGCCGGCACGCAGCCGGCGATGTTCTCGGCCGGCCCGACCCTGGTGCCCGCGCGTCCCCGCGCGCGGATCGCCTGCACGGCGAGCCCATGGCCCAACGCGACGTGATGATGGACCTGGTTCAGTTCGCGCAGCGGCAGTTTGAGGCCGGGAGCGTCGATGTTCCAGCCATAACCGAAGTTCACGAATCTTCCGGGTTCGTTGACCGTGAAGATATTCTTCACCCGATCGGTGAGCCGCTCCGCGACGTACCCGGCGTAGTCCCCGAACGCCTTGGAGGTTTCGGCCGATTGCCAGCCGCCGACGCGATCCTGCAGCGATTGCGGCAAGTCCCAATGATACAGCGTCGCATAGGGTTCGATGCCGTTGCGCAGCAGCTCGTCAATCAGGCGATCGTAGAAATCGAGGCCTTTGGGGTTGGGCGCCCCATTGCCTTCGGGAAAAACCCGCGGCCATGCGATCGAAAAGCGATAGGCCTTGACGCCGAGCTCTTTTACCAGGCCGACGTCTTCCTTGTAGCGGTGATAGTGATCGTTGGCGCGATCGGCCGTGCTGTGATCGGCGATCCTGCCCGGCGTGTGGGCGAAGGTGTCCCAGATCGAACGGCCCCGGCCGTCTTCGGCGACCGCGCCCTCGATCTGATAGGCCGAGGTCGCCGTGCCCCACACAAAGCCGTCCGGGAAACTCGCCGGCGCATGGCGGTCAGGCAAAGCTTTTGGTCCACCCTCCTCCGACTTGGCCCGCGTCGCCGTCATTGCGAGCGCGGCAGACCCTGCGAGTTTCGCAAACGCCCGACGCGAGAATTTTCCGAACATCGCCTTCTCCCGTCAGGCTGGCTTCCCGGCAACGGCGCTCCGGCCGCCGACAATGTCTAATTTGAATCGATTTGGTAAGCCGAAACCCGGTCGATCTGGAATTCCACCATATCAGGAGATTTGGCGTCGACGAACCCCACGCCGCCAAAACGCTTCGCACCCATCGCCAGATTCACGATCATGTACATCGGGTCCTCGAAGCCGGGTGGCGCCTTGATATCCAGTACCGGTTTGCGATCGATGTAATAGACCACGCGATCCCGCTGCCACAGCGCGCCATAGTCGTGAAAGTCCATCCAGGCGTTGGCCACCGAAAAATCCATCCCGCAGTCTTCAACGTAACCGGTGGCCGGAATCCGCCAATGCGTCGTCATCACGACGTCGCCGGGCCGCTGCCCGCGGCCTTCCATCGCATCGATTTCCGGCGGCCAGCCGCCGTCATTGGCGAGCAGCCAGAACGCCGGCCATACGCCGACACCCAGCGGAATCTTGGCGCGGATCTCGAAATATCCGTACTTCTGCGAAAACGATCTCTGGGTCGTCAGGATGCCCGACACATACTCATTGTTGAACAGCTCCGCTTTCAGCGTGGGCGGCGTGCGGCTGGCGACGATCGAGAGAATCCCGTTGCGAACGATGAATGGATCGAGCCCGAGCGGCGTCGTTGCCAATCCGCGGTAGTGCGGGTCCACATAGATCTGCTGTTCGCCGTTGTATTTGGTCTTGCGCTCGAGTTCCGATCCTTCTCCCCCCGCATAGTCCGCTTCCGGCAATTCAACTCTCCCGGTGTAATGCGTCTCCCATTTTCCACTCGACAGCGGATGCTCCTCGAAATCATCTTGGAAGGTCCGGTGCAAGGACACGGGCGCGAGCGGAGGGAGGGCCTCCGGCGGGCCGATGCGGCGGCACTGGTCGCCGGGCGGGTCGCTGGTCACGAGCAGTGAAAGCCGTAACGGGGCGGTCCTGGGACCCTCCAGCGCAAAGGCTGGCGCGAAAACAGTGATACTGCCGATCAGGACCAGGGTTTGCGGAATCATTTCCATCCCCAATGGGCGGGTGCGATAGACGACAGCCATTTTCGCATCGCGACTATTCCGCGCGCACCTTCGTCTTGTCATTTGACAAAACAGTGATCGGCCGCCGGCCGTTGCTGGAGTCGTTGTTATTGCCTTCGCACTCGGAAATCCCATCTGCGCCGAGAGTTCTTGGCTCAGCGCCAACATCCGGGAAGCGACTGCGCCGGTCATTTCGGCGTGGAAGCGCGGCGCCATGCCGAGCGCGGTCACGGCGACGACGACCTTCGTGATGTCGTTGCCGACCCATTGGGCGATGCCGCGACCTCGCCGATCTAATGGCTGAATTGGGCAAGCCGCGCCTCGATCTGCGACACCACGTCATTGTCGCGGGGTCAGCGAGACGGAGCAACGGACGAAGGAGCGTCTGCGCCTCCGCCGCGTCAAAGGCAGGCATCGTTTGGAATCGAATTCGACGATGCCCCGCGCTCGGTCACTCGTTGCCGCCGTCCGGTCGGCCGAACAAGCCCGGCATCCTGAACAGATCGAAATGCGGCTCTTGCGGCGCGGGCGCGACTTCCTCGGGCTCCTCCACGATCTCGAGCCTCCGCGGTCTCATTCTGGCAACGGTCATGTCGCTGGTCGCATCTCTGGGCTTTCGCTCGGCGTACCGTTTCGACCGCTCGGCCTTCCGCTCGGTTGTTTTCCTCTGCTCGTCCTCCCTGGGTTCAGTTTGCTTTGCTTGCTCGGCGGGTTGCCTCGCCTGATCGGCTGGTTGTGCCCGGCCCGGTTCCTTCGCGCGTTCAGCTTCCCGCTGCGGATTCGGCTTCGTCGGCTCCGTACCAGCCGTCGGAGTTGCGACGGGCTCAGTTGTGGCAGGCTGAGCGGCGGGAGCCTGCGTTACCGGCGCCTGTGCTACCGGAGGCTGGTCGGCATTAACAGCAGCCGTCTGCGCAGCAGGCGCTTGGCCGGTATTGACGGCCGTTGTCTGCGCCGCCGGCGGCGCGGCATTTTCGGGAGCGCTCGCAACCTGCTGCGCGGCCGCCGGCGCTGGTTCCGATCGTGCGACCCGCTCCATCCTTGTCGGGCCTGCGGGATTTTCCTTCATCGCCGTATTGGTCAACAACACCCCGCCGCCGAAGCCGAAGGCCAAAGCACCGACGACGGTTCCAACGCCCAGAAGATATGAGTACAATGAGAACGGCATGGTCCTTCCCTCCGCGTTCAAACAAGCGAACGCGCAGATCGCGGCGGAAGTTCCTGAGGAGTATTTAGCGGGAAACGGGAACCATGCTGCCCGCTCCAGCGGGAACACCATCGTCCTATTGGCGTTCAGCGGGCACGCGACGGCAATGGGCGACCGATTGCAAACGTTCCCGCGGGTGGTTCTCACGGGAAGAAGCGCGCGTCAGATTCTTGTCACGTAAGCGTTGGCCCGGAGCACTTGCCCCGGACCATCGCGCGATCGATCACCAGTATTGCCGCCAGCCGTGATTCCATCCGCCGTAATAAACCGGCGCGCCGTAATACACGGGCCCGTAATAGCCGTAGCCGGCCCCGTAAGCATAAGCGTCCGCCGCCACGCCGGCGGCAACGGCAGCGGCGGCAAGACCGATGCCGGCGCGGGCGCCGACGTGCAAACCTCGCGCCTCGGCAGGCGCGGTGACGGCGGCAGCCGCAAGCGCGGCAACCGTCGCAACAATGAGAGCTGTCTTCTTCATCTGTCGTTCCTTTCTGTCGATCGCCTGCCAACAGAGAAATTCTGGTGACCGCGATAGAGGGAGTCGTTCGTGCCGACCAATACGGTGAAGGCTACGAACTTCGGGCGACAGATTCTGTGCGCGGTGTCACACTGGCCTGCGGCGCATTATGGCCCCACCCCTCACACCGCCTGCTTCACGGCGTCTCCCACCAGCCGCCGGCGCGTGGCTTCGGCATATCCATCGTCGAGCGCGGCCGACAGCGCGTCCATCAGCTCGTCGATCTCCGCTTTGGTGATGATCAGCGGCGGGCACACATAAACCGCGTCGGGTGTGGCGCGAAGCAGAACGCCGCGATCCATGGCGCTCTGCTGGATCAGCGGGCCGATGCCGGCGGCGGCCGGCAGGGCCAAGCGGCTCGCCTTGTCCGCGACGATCTGAACCGCACCGATCAGTCCGACGCCGCGCGCTTCGCCGACGAGCGGATGGCCGGCCAGCGCTTGCAGCTTGCCTTGCAGATAGGGGCCGACTTGCCTGACGTGGGAGAGGATATCCCGCTCCTCGTATATCTTCAGGGTCTCGAGCCCGACCGCCGCGGAAACCGGATGTCCGGCATAGGTGAAGCCGTGCGCGAAGTTTCCGAGCTTGCCGGAATGCTTCGTGACGGCCTCGGCGATCGTCTCGCTGATGACCGTCGCGGAGATCGGCAGATAGGCCGACGACAGCGCCTTCGCGACCGTCATGATATCGGGCTCGATGCCGAACGTTTCGCAGCCGAACATGTTGCCGGTGCGCCCAAAACCTGTGATCACCTCGTCGGCGATGAACAGGATGTCGTAGCGGCGCAGCACTTCCTGCACGCGGGGAAAGTAATCGCGCGGCGGCACGATCACACCGCCCGCCCCGTTCACCGGCTCGGCGATGAAGGCCGCGATGGTGTCGGGTCCTTCCCGGATGATCATCGCTTCGAGATTGCCGACCAGCCGGTCGACGAAGGCCTGCTCGCTCTCCCCGGGCAGGCCATAGAGATAGTGGCTCGGACAGTCGGTCCGCAGCACGCCGCCCACCGGCAGATCGAAATCATTGTGGTTGGGCGCAAGCCCCGTCAGGCTTCCGGAAAACACGGTGATGCCGTGATAGGCGCGCACGCGGCTGATGATCTTCTTCTTGCGCGGGCGGCCAATCGCATTGTTGTAGAACCAGACGATCTTGGCCGCCTGGTCGTTGGCTTCCGAGCCGGAATTCGCAAACAGCACCTTGCCGAGCCCTTTCGGCGCGATCTTCAGCAGCGCCGCGGCGAGCTCGATCATCGCCTCGTTCGATCGGCCGTTGAAGGTGTGATAGGTCGGAAGCTGCTCCATCTGGCGAACGGCCGCCGCCACCAGCCGCTTCTCGGAAAAGCCGAGCGAGGTGCTCCAGAGGCCGGCCATCCCCTCCAGATATTTCTTGCCGCCGTCGTCGTAGACATAGACCCCCTCGCCCTTCGCAATCACGGTCGGCCCGACCATCTTGTGCTGCTCGAGGTTGGTGTAGGGGTGAATGACGGAGGCGACATCGCGACCGGCGAGCGAATTGGGTTGAGCGACCATGGAGTATCTCCGAAAGGTTCGGCCGACGTGTGGCGGCGATCTTGTCCCACCCTGGGGACAACGACAAACTCAAATGATGCGATAACCACAGCCGGACCGCGCATAGCCTGAGTGACCAGAGCAGATTACTCGCTTTCCCGCGGCGAGGTTATAGCCCTGCAACGCTCTCTTGCATAATCCCATGCCGAAAAGTGCATCGGGTTGTCGATGTTGCCGACAGCGACAATAAAGGGATCCTCGCCGAACATCGTGTAGGCTTGGTACAATTCCTGTTCGGTCATGCCGGGCTTGAATGCATCCTTCAAATATTCATCGACGATGCGTTTGCATGCCGCGACTGCTTCATCGGCGGTCCGAAATACACCGTGCTCGTAGCGCTCGCTTTCATCCATGTAATGGTAGTTGTCATCGACCATAACCTTGTACGGTGACATCGGACGCGCCTATCTCGCTCGCGGAGCGGCCAGCGCTACAGAGCGTTCAGCATCTTCGGCCGCCAGCGAAGATGCGCTCCCAAAATATCGAAAACAACCCCATGCAAAGGTGCAGGCGGCCGGCATGGAGGCTTCGAAAGCAAGTTGACACGTCGGGCAAATCAGGGGCATTTCTTCACCATCCCGCAATCCTGTCAACGCCCCTCGCTCCGCAACACTGCGGCGCGCCGGTTGCGATTGCGGCTCGACATCCTCGCCCCACCATTGGAATTGGACCGCCCAACCGCGGCGATCGCCCGCGCGTGACCCATCACGCGCTGGCCGCGCCGTGGCCCAAGGAAATCCCGACATGAACACCGTTCCCGACCTCGCCGCCATGCCAACCACGATCACCGCAACCGATCCGACGAACGCTGCCGCAGCCCCGCGAATAAAGCTGCTGCCGCATGGATTCTGCCATCGACCATCCAGACCCCCAGATCGGCGAACAGCTGATGGCGAACGCATTGGGCGTCGCCGACCGCGAAGCGATGCATGGCATCCTCCGGCAACTGGTCAAGGCCAGCGCGAGCGGCGAGAGGCCCGACGAGGTCAACCTCGCCTTCATGATTTCGATGGTGAAGAGCATTCGCCCCCGGGATTCCGTCGAGGCCATGCTGGTGGCGCAAATGGTTTCCGTTCATGTGATGGCGATGCGATGTGCCCACACCCTCGCGCGTGCCAACGATCTCGCCCAGCACGACAGTGCCGCGCGCGCGTTGGGCCGGCTTGCCCGCACCTTTCCCGCCCAGATCGAGGCGCTCAACCGCTACCGCAGCCAGGGCGAGCCCGCCATCACCGTGCAGAACGTGTCGGTCGGCGACGGCGGCAAGGCCATCGTCGGCAACGTCACGCAGCATGCGCGCGTGATCGTGTCGGACAAGAACGCAGGCTCGGCGGCGCAACATGCGCCGAAGGCCGCGCGCGCCAGGCGAAGGCGCGATGCCGCTGATGCCGAGCGGGAAGCCCAGGCATGAGCGATCACGTCAATGATATCGGCCCGATGCTGGCGAGCCCACGCTGCGGCGCCAGGACCCGCTGCGGCGGCGCGTGCCGCGCGCCGGCGGTGCACGGCAAAAAGCGCTGCCGCATGCATGGCGGCGCACCGGGATCCGGCGCGCCAAGGGCAAACCGCAACGCGCGCAAGCACGGCCTGTTCACCGGGGATGCGATCGAAGAGCGAAGGCGGATTCAGGCGCTGTTGGGGGAAGCGCGGAAGCTGCTGGAGGAGATGAAGTGATGGAGCGACCGCAAAGAAACGCCATTAAATCGAACCCAAAGCCAACTTTCTACCTCGCGACTGCGATCATCATCTGCTACCACTCGCACGGCAAGCCTCATTAAGGCTTTGACCCCAACCTGTTCTACACAACATTTCGCCCTCACGCCCCGCGCATTTTGGTTAGATACGAAGGGAAGCAGAAATGGGCTATTCGGCCGTTTACGTAAGAGACATTGTAAAGCGATCAGTTGAGCACAATTGGAGCATTCCTGAGTTTCAACGTGGCTTTGTTTGGAAGACCACTCAAGTGCGCGACCTCGTCGAGTCCCTTTGGTTGGATTACCCGGTCGGGACCTTGCTCATTTGGGATAGCTCAGGACCAGTACAGACGCGCAGTGCAACTGACGCGCAAGATCCCGCTCAATGGGTCGTTGATGGCCAACAGCGAGCGACCGCTCTGTGCATTCTTAGGGTCCAGACTCAATTAATCCAATAGGCGACGATGGCGGCGAGGTAGACGGCAGCCAAGAAGTTTCTGGCAAGTTTGTCGTAACGAGTTGCGACACGCCTGAAATCCTTGAGGCGGCAGAAACAGCGCTCGATGACGTTGCGCCCCTTATAGGCGCGCTTGCTGAAGCTGTGGAGGGTGACCCTGTTGGATTTGTTTGGAATGACGGGCTTGGCGCCGCGATCGACGATTTCGGCGCGAAAGCCATCGCCGTCGTATCCTTTGTCGCCAATGAGGGCAGACATGGGCGGCGCAAGTTCCAGAAGGGTTGGCGCTGCGGCAATATCTGCGTCCTGGCCTGGAGTGAGATGAAATGCGCAAGGTCTGCAGTCAGGGTCGCTCAGTGCGTGGATTTTCGTGGTCCGCCCGCCGCGCGAGCGGCCGATCGCCTGTTCATGCTCCCCCCTTTTCCGCCGCTCGCCGAGCGATGCGCCTTGATCGAGGTGGAGTCGATGGATAAAGTCACGCTATCCTTGCCGCAGCGGGCGAGCGCCTCAAAGATCGCTTGCCAATGTCCGCGCTTGGCCCAGCGATTGAACCGATTATAGACCGTCGTGTAAGGACCGTAGTCAGGCGGGCAATCGCGCCAGCGCGCGCCGCACTGAAGCATGTGAATGATACCGCTGATAATGCGTCGATCGTCATCGCGCGCCGGTCCGGTCTGGTTCGTTGGCAGATGTGGTTCTATCCGAGCCCACTGCTTGTCGTTGAGCCAGAACAGTCCTTTGCGCATCGAAGTCTCCCCCGGCCCGAATCAGCTCCTTGCCAGAGAAATCAGAGATCGCTAATTAGGTACAGACCCTAGCGGCCGCAAACCCTATTGGTGGGGGTCATCATCCGATTGGGATAAGCTCGTCCGAAAGTTTGATATCCGTTTTGATGTTCATACGAAGTCGACACCGTTTTTCGTGGTGGCCAACGCTGCAACGCGCAAAGTAACAGCAAACAGATATATCCCCGTCCGTGATATCCTTAATCTTGATACGTCCCGAGAAGACGATCAAAAGAAACTTCAGGAACTCGCAAAACGAATTAAGATCGAGGGTCTATGCGATGGTATGGACGGAATGGAAGTTTACACGAGGCTCGATAGGCTTCGTAAAATTCGCGACAAGGAGGTCGTTCTTATAACCGTCGATAATGAGCTTGAGGATGTCGTAGAGATTTTTTCTCGTTTGAATAGTCGTGGAACACGGGTGACCGAGGCCGATATTTACCTTGGCATCGTGGCGGCGCGAGCGCCGGGCTGGGTGCGGCGCGAATATCTACCATTCGTTGAAAGCCTCGGAGACGCCGGTTTTGATGTGTCACCTAACCTTGTGTTCCGGACGCTAACTGGCGTCGGAAAAAAGCGTATACGATTTAAGGACATCGACAAGGATTTTTGGGATGAGGCGAGTATCAAACCAGTATGGGAACGAACGAAGCGGGCATGGAGCCTCGTAATCAAACACCTTCGGGATAAGGGCATCGCAGGCAATGCGCTACTTCCATCGGATAACGCGCTTGTCACGTTAACGGCACTGGCGGACAAATTTCCAGAGGAAAACTTCAACCAGATATTCTATTGGTTTGTTCAAGCTTCCCGGTTTGGTCGCTACTCCACCTCATCGACGAGTTCCATGGAAGAGGACCTAAAGGACGTCGCCGAATCTACTTCGTTGAAGGACTCCTTGGAGCGTCTTCTCGCTCGCATTCGCTACCTTCCAAAGGTTGCAGCGGACGATTTCATGCGGGACTATGGGGATTCGCGTTCAGGCCGACTTCTCCTTTACCTTTTGGTACAAGAAAACGCGGCTGTCGATTGGGATCAGAGGCAGATCCGTATCGGATTTGATTCGGTTGGGCTGCTCTCCGGCTTTGCTCCGCAGTTCCATCACATCTTCCCGAAGGCTTTTGTCGGCAACGCTCATCCGGAGGAACTGGTAAACGCTCTCGCTAATATCGCTCTGATCGGACCCGCGATTAACATTAAAATCTCGAAAAAGATCCAATGGACTACGTTGGGCGCTACGCCATAACGAACGAGAAATTGAATCAGCAATACATCGGCGGTGATTTGGCGTCCACGCAGCTAACGAATTTTCCTTCATGGCTCGGTGCTCGAGCCGAGAAACTAGCAACAGCTACAAATGATTACCTGACAGATCTTAGGGGAGACTTGGCCCTTCCGGCCGTGATTACATCCGAAGATACATCGGATAGGGCCTACAACTCCGATTAGGCCATGGCACTCCTAAGGAAGGGCGTCATTCTACCAATTTTGCGGGTTGTCCGATTGAGCAAAGGACGCCTTATGTTCTTCAAGGCGTCTCAGAACAGGCGCCCAAACATTCGTCCGGCGAACCGCCCACTGCTAATCTAGCATCCGCCACCCGTGTCATGGCGGATCTAACGCATCGGCATGCGATAATAACCTTGTGGATATCGATACGGAGGCGATGGGGGCATGCACATTTTCCTCGACGAAAGCGGGTCCTTCGTTGGTTACGAAAGAGGCTCCATTGGCGTCGTGGGGGCGCTGGTCATCCCGGATGGCAACTTGCGCGACTCCGTCGAAAGTTCGCAAGGATACGTCCTAGCCTTCTAAAGGAAGGTGCTGAAGTTAAAGGCAGGCTTCTCGAAGAACACGACCTGAACAGAGTCGTGCGCCTCCTTGCAACTCGCGAAGCAGTCTTTGAAGTAACGGCTCTTGATCTTGGGCTACACACGGAAGCCGGCGTTCTTACATACCGGCGCAAGTTAGCTGCCGAAACACGCGCGAATCTGGCAGCGTTTCCCGAGCCATTGCGAGGAAAGGTGGCTGAAGCGGTAGGCTATCTCGATACGTTGATTCCGCAACTCTTTCTCCAGGCACTAATCACATTCGAACTCATTCATCGTGTGATCAGCCACTCGATACTATATTTCAGCCAGCGGCGACCGTACGAGCTTTCCTCGTTTACATGGGTGGTGGATGGGAAGGATGTCGCGAAAGCTACGAATTGGGAGAATTGGTTAAAATTCTATGCACAAGGCGCTCTTATCAGCCTCTCCCAGCGGAGCCCCGTACCAATGCCCGATCCGGGCCCGCCACATCTCTACAACTATACATTCCTTGATGCATTTAAGGCAAAGCAAATGACTGGTAACAAGAGTTTGGACCCCAGCCTGCTCCTACAGAACTTCAGCTTCAAATCGGGTGCTGAAATGGGCCTGGAGTTTGTAGACGTTCTTACCAATGCGACGCGACGATTACTGAGAGGCGTTCTCCAACGGGATGGTTGGATTAACATGCACCGTCTCATGATCCATCGGGCCGACGAAGCGTATATCAAGTTCATATTATTCGGTCCAGGATCGGACGCGGTCCGCTCCGCTGACTATGCAGCAGTTGTGAATGAAGGATTTCTCAAGAATGGCAGGCCTATGTATACTCGACGGAACGAAGGCTATGACAGGAAGCCCTAAGGACCTCGGGGGCATAGCAAGCGCAACTTGATCGGGCTCGCCTAAGCTAGGTCGGCAGCAGTGAAGATATCTTCTTCACGGAAGAACTGCTTAGCATTCACCACGGCCAGCGGAATGTTAGCCTCCGGCAAGTAGAGCACAACCGCCAAGTCGGCAACAGCACGGGAACAACACACATAGAAAAGGCGTCTGGTACGCTCTAGAACTTGACTCTTTTCCGTCTTTGATGTTTGTCTTATCGGCGTCAGACAGCGCTGTCACACCGAAGAACTTCCCGTACGAGAACAGGTTGTAGTTCGCCTCCTCATCGTCGAGCACGACCAGGACACGTGGGAACTCGGCCCCCTTGATCCCTTGGTGCGTGTCGAACGGGGATTGCCTCATCACGTAGTCCTCGTATGCCGACATTTGCTGAGCGGGACAGGCGAAGAAAGCTGCAACCGCTGCGTCATCTCCAGAACCTTCGCCGACACCGACGCCGAGAGATGGACCAGCAAGATGAGACCTTAGGCGGTCATCCGTGGGATACAGGTTACGATCTAGGATCAGGGCCAGTACGTCGCGCGTCGTTGGCAGATTTGCCCTCTGGAACAGCGCGACGAGATCATCGACGTCGATCTTTAGCTTATCCAATATTTGGCGGGCCGTCTGCGGCTTGAGGTTTTCGACTTGTAGCGCGGGTGCGGTGGCCCGCAGTAGATTTCTATCGACAGTAAAGTCGTCGCCATTGCGGCTCGCCCGTACGATCGGCAGGATATACTGTAGAAACGGACGCAATACCCAAGCCGAGCCATCGAGTAGACCGTCCTTGAGACTGCTTGACCCATTATCGTTTAGTGCAGCGTAAATGTCGGGGAAGCCCATGTTCTGCGCCGCCATGCGGTGAACGAGCACCATGACTTTGACGCCGCCATCGAGTGAATTGTCAAGCCATTGTTCGTCTACGTTTTTCTCGCTGAGCCACTGGCGGACGGCTCTGAGGCGTTGGCGGCGGGCACCGTCGGCCGGCAACACGAATATCCTCGCGGTCCCCGGAACTGAAACGAGTTTGCCATCGACCTCCATCATTCTCCCTCAAGTTTGTTCGAGGCCGTCGTCCTTTGCCCGTATCTTGTTGATGACATCGAGCACCAACCGCGGGCAGCGAAAGTTTTCGGGCTTAGTGATCGAAAACCACTTTTCCCCTTTCTCGATTGGCCCAACGCCCGTCAAATAGATATTCTTCTGCATGGGGTCTCCGAAGAACCCGAGGCAGAAGCGACCCGCGTGATCCCGCTCGATTAAGCGAAAAGCTTCGACGACGGCAGGATCAGTGTCCTGGCTCTCATCGACGAAAAGATACGGAAACCGATCAGCAACTAGGCGGCGCATCAGGGCGCTATCCGTGATCATCGCCGGTCCAATCTTGAGAACATCGTCATGACCGAGAACCCCTTCCGAGTAGTTGCTCCCGATGCCGTAGGTGAAGTGCGCCACGCTCTTGATGGCCTCCAGTTGTTCGGCGTAGCGGACGAGGTCCTCGCTCAATCTAATCTTGGTTGCCGATTGGGTTCTCGGTTTCTCAAGACGCCCCTTCGCGTCGGCGATCTTGTCGTTGATGCGGGATGCGACCCATTCCCGAATATCGTCGGTGAACGGCCGGACAATGTTCCAGAGAAAGCTGTGGATAGTCGAGACGTGAAACAGCGGAGCATTGCCAACGTCTCCCCAAATTTCGCCGACCGCCACCTCGGTGTAGGTGATACAGGCGATCCGTTGCCCCTTTTGGCGAAGCGACGGGCCTTTGGTTGCCGCGAGATGCGCGAGGGCCTTAACTAGGGATGTGGTCTTTCCCGATCCAGCCCCGGCCGTCATGACGAAGCTGTAAATCGGCTTTGTCTCTAAGCACGCTCTGAGCTCTTTGTCGGCATGGGTGTCGGGCTGATTGATTCGAATCGTCACTTTCCAGATTCCTCTGCCGGCTGCGGGGGAGGCTCAGGGGCTGCATCGTTTGCGATACCGACATCGATGACGATCTCTGCCTTTGCTACTGATGGAGAGGGAAGCGGGGCAACCATCGTCTCAAGCCACGTCAATCCCTCGCGAATGTACCGAGGAACCTTCCAAGCTGACGGATCCTGCTCCAGCAAACCGAGCGCGAAACTGGTCTTTTTAAAACTGGAGGAAGTGACGCGCTTATGAACCTTTTGAACGATCTCGTCGACGGTAAGGTTTGCCCCACCCCTGAACCAAAGTCCTAAGCTCTTCCGCTCGACACCTTGACACCACTCGAAATTTTCGAGCGCGAAAGCTTCCTCCAGAGTGCGCCCGACCACAGCCTTAGTCTCGCCGTTCGATGTGAGGTCGACAGCACTTTGATACTCGATCCGCACGGGTGTACCGCTCTGTGTCTTCTGCTCGGGAGTGGCAGCGAGAAGGTCCGCAATCCTGGTCTCCCCCGGCAGCCATCCGATCAGGGTACGGTTTGACGTCACAGCGCCGGGGGTTGCGACAAGGCAGGCCTGACCGGCTTCATCGTGAGGATCAGCCGCATCCGCCGGATCGGTGACGGTGTCGTCGGCTGCCGCATCCTCCTCCTTCGGCCCATTGATGCTGTCGATGTCGGTAAGCACCAAGGTGGTAATGTTGATGAATTCGATCAGACTACGGAACACATGCGCATATGCCCCACCGACTTCGAGAACGCTGAGATACGTCGCCTGCAAGCGAGGCGCTGCGATCGCAATCATTTCGGGAAGCAGGAGCCGCTCGACATTGCCCTCCACCAGCACCGCTGCATCAGCAAAGAACAGGTCGCAGTGCGTCAATTTCATATAGCGAACCAGAAATTCGCTCAGGGGTGAGCCGAGTTTCTCGTAGTAGATTGAGAGGTTAAGCACTTCGGACTGTTGCGCCGTACCGTTGCCAGAGCGGCGGAAATATCGAACTGGCACAAACCCGAGTTCGTAGACGATGTGCGAGGAGTGCGTCGTTACTACCACTTGGCTCGTCGCGAAGTCGGCAGCCTCGCCATCCACCTTAACGATGTCGAGAACCTTCCTAATGAAGACCTGCTGCAACTGCATGTGCAGATGCGCCTCCGGTTCTTCAATGAATATCAGGTGCAAGAGCGGCCGATTATCCTCAATCTTGAGCCACCTCGAATGCAGGTCGAAGAGCTCGATAATCATGTAAATGAGGTTCTTGTATCCGAGACCATTGTATTGATCGGGAAGGGTCAGCTCGCCACCACCGGCCGCATCATTGAGCGCGTAGTGAACCTGGGCGCCATCAGCTGCAGTCAGCACCGCCATCGGATTGAGGGAGGATTTGATGACCAGATGTGGATTAGCGACGCCGGGATAACCCATCTGGCCCACCTGGGCGAGGAACGGCTCAAAGACGTCCTTGAGGTGCTTGTTAAAGTTCTGTTCGGCATCCATCAGAGCTCGAAGGGCGTCTGGATCGTTTCCGCGCTCGCTTGCGCCCGTCGCGTAAATCCGTCCAATACGCTTAGTCAGGTCTTCGGCTCTAGCTCCGCCTGCCGTATCGGATAGATGTCTTTGGGCATAGAGCATGTCCACCTTGATCAGAGACGCGAACACGTCTTTACCCTGTTTGCCGTGCTCTCGGCTGAACGGTTGCGGTGCGACCTCGCCTATTGGCTCGAAGTCTTCATTGAACTTACTTCGATCCAGCACGAAATATCGTAGTCCGAACTCACGCTTAATGTTCGTAGTCAGGAATTCGCGCATATTCCTAGGAGACGGGTCAAACACATCCGTCTCCTTTTCCGCAGGAGATACAGCCCTGAGGACAGCTTGCCGTCGTTCCTTATATCGCCCTAGGAGACCTGCCGGATCGTTCGCAGCAAACTCTATTCGCACGCCGACGACACTTCCCTGCCACTTGACGCTAGGAAGCAGTTCAAGGACGCGGTAGAGGTCGTTTTCCCCGACGGCCAGCCACAAATCCATGGAGATGGTGGGCAACACTGCATTCGGCTCCTCCTTGCCGAACGCGTTCATCGCGGTCCAAGTCTCAGCGCTGAAGTCGTGAACCGTCAGCCCACCGCTTTCGTCGCCCAAGAAAAGGCCAATAGCGTGAGCGGCCGATGTCTTGCCACTGTTGTTCGCCCCCACAAAGATTGAAATATCTTGCTGGAGATCGATGCGGGCATTCCTCAGTCGGCGAAAATTTCGAATCCGCAGTGCTTCGATATGCATATTAAGTTCCCTGACGGAAACGCCGACCAACAGGTGCCAAGCATCCCAAGCTGCGCCGTCGCGAACGCCTAACTTGAAGAATAGGGGTTCACTCTAAACTCTCGCGCAACCTGTGATGGAAATCCACGTACGGTGCCATAATCCAGTTCGGCGTGAGTGGCAAACCGTAAGTCTGCTGGACCGCTCAGAAAGCGATTCCAATTCAGTGCGCACATCGCGAAACTGGCGCTCCC
>CAVPFQ010000026.1:22500-775531 GCA_963703845.1 uncultured Alphaproteobacteria bacterium | reverse complement strand
CCCAGGCCTGCCGTTCATGCAGGGTCTTGACCAGGCTGTCATAGATCGCCGCGTTCGCCTTGTAGGCCTCGGCGCCCTTGTCGATCGAACTTGCCAGCGTCGCCATTAGAAAGCTTCCAGGACTTGACTCCGCATGCGGCGGATTTGCGTTTCTACCTAACATTAGTTAGAATCGGAAATCAAGGCACGCCAAGCTGGATTCCGGCCTGGTCGGACACGGGCTTCCATTGCGATGCGGGCGGATGCGCAGCACAAACCGGCGACGACGAAGCGCAGGTCGCGCAGCCCCGCGGTCGCGCCAGCCAAGGCGCCACCCGACGACACGCGCCGTCAAATTCTCGACGCGGCCGCCAGGTTATTGCGGCGCAATGGTTACGCCTCGACGTCACTGCGCGACATCGCGGCGGCGACCGGGATGAAGGCGGGCAGTCTCTATTACCACTTCGCCTCGAAGGAAGAACTCGCCGAGACCGTGATGGTCGAGGGTATCGATCTGGTCAGGGCCGCTGTGCAGAAGGCGCTGGACGCGCGTCCTGGGGATGCCGATCCGCTTGATAACATCGAGATCGCGATCCGGGCGCATCTGCAGGCATTGCACGAATCCGGCGATTATGCGTCCGCCAACATCCGATGCTTCAATCATGTGCCGGACGAGATGAAGCAGCGACTGCGCAAGGTGCGCGAGCGCTACAACGCCGACTGGCGCAAGCTGATCCAGCGCGCCCGCGCGGCGGGCCGGCTCGATCCTGACATCGACGAGGAGGCATTGCGCTACGGCCTGTTCGGCGTGATGAACTGGACACTGGAGTGGCTGCGTCCCGGCGGCCAGCCGCCGGACCGGCTCGGCGCAATGTTCTTCCGCATCCTGTTTCATGGCGCGGCGCATCCGCAGGGCACGAAGCGTTCGATCAGAGGCACCTAATAGTTCAGCGTCGTCCCCGCGATGTGGACGGTGAGGAAGAACCAGGCGATCGTCGCGCTGCTCGCGGCAATCAGGGAGTGATGGACACGCGACCAGCGGCTGCCGACGCCATTGCGCCAGAACCGTACGACAGCCCATAGCGTCACGATCGCCCCGAGAACACCGAGCCATGCCAGCGCATAGAGCGCGAGCGCAGCGCATCCAGCGCATCGCTGAAAATGGTGAGGTCCGAGCTCTTGATAAAAAATACCACCGTCGCAACGATGACGGCCGCGTCGATCAACAGCACCAGCCTGACCGCGAGATGATCGCGCCGACCGCGGCCGTCCTCGCTCCATTGCCGCTTGCACCGGTAACGCCATGGCGCGGCAATCGGCCAGCACAGCAAGGTCAGCAGATCGACAAGCTTGCCGGCGAAAAGGGCCGGCACGATCCAGCGCGCATCGAAAGACCACGTTCATCGATCATCCGCCAAATTATTTGGAGCCGGTGCACGGCTTCTTCCACTGTGTCTCAATTCATTTACCTTGGTCGGCAAAGAGACGGGACAACTCCCTGCCGATCTCGGCGCTGCGCGGCGGGTCGGCCCCGGCGCGGCCACAGGTGAAGGCCGCACAGCTTGCTGCAAACGACAGCGCCCGGCGGAGTTCCTGGGCGACCGCCCGCGAGAGCGATCCGCGTTCGATCCGGCCGAGGGCACGCAACGCGAACAGTAGCGCGGCCTGAAAACTGTCGCCGGCGCCGATGGTATCCACGACATCCACGGCCGGCGCCTCGACCTCGATCATCCCGGCTTGCCTGTGCCACGCCTGAGCTCCCTTGATTCCACGCGTGACGACGACCAGGCCCGCGCCGCCGTCAATGAACCGTTTCGCCATTGCCGCGTGATCGCCGCCGCCATAGAGAAATTCGAAGTCGACGTCCGACATCCGCACGACATCCGCGCGGGCGGCAAACCCGTTCATGCGCTCGACGTAGCGCACCCTGTCCCTGACCAGCTTGGGCCGGCAATTCGGATCGAATGAAATGGCGACCGAGCCACGCGCGTCCTCGACCAACGCAAGCGCCTGCGCGGCGCCCCCGTCCGCAGCAAGCGTCGTCGACCCGACATGGATGGCTTCGATCGCTTCGAAGGGAATTCGAGCGGCGCCGGTAGACCCAGTTTCGCGACGCCGTCGCCTCGTCATAGAAGCCGTATTGCGGCTCACCCCCAACAGTACGCACGAATGCAAGCGTCGTCTGGTGATCGCTGCGCGTCGCGTATCGAAGGTCGACCTCGGAGGCGGTCGCGTGGTCGGCGATCATGCGGCCGAACAGATCGGTCGAGATGCCCCCGACAAATCCTGCAGGCGCGCCGAGACGCGCCATGCCGACGGCGATGTTGAGGCAGGAGCCTCCGACCATCGGAACGAGCGCGTCTCGTCCGTCCGCGGTCCGCGCGGGCAGGAAATCGACCAGGGCATCTCCGCAACTCAGCAGCATCGTTGCAATTTCCGCATCACCGTCAGTGGGAGGCAAGCCCGCGCATCGTGTCGCGGCTTTGCCGATCCAGCCCTCGCATCAATCCATGGACCTTTCGCTTGGCGTGATGAAAGTCGGTCATCGCGGGCGCTGTCGGCGCGCTCGACCAGCCGATTGCCGACATCGAGGTCATCGCCTCGCCGATCGATCCGTAGACTCCGCTTGCGACCGCGCCCAGCATCGCGGCTCCGAGCAGCACCGGCTCCTGGGTCTCGGGAAGCGCCACCGTCAGGCCCGTGGTATCCGCCATGATCTGCCGTACCAGTGAACTGCGGCCGGCGCCGCCGCCCATCACCATCAGGTCGCTGCCGACACCATGCGCGCGAAAGGCGTCGACGACATCAGCAAGGCCGTAGGCAAGACCGCAGAGTCCCGCCACGAACAGCTGTTCAATGGAGCCGATGTCGACGTCGAGCCCCAACCCTGCGACGACCGCGCGCGCGTCGGGATCGGCGAACGGCGAGCGATTGCCGAGAAACTCCGGCAGGACGTGGATGTCGCGGGCGAGCAGCGCCGCCTCGCTCGGGCCGCCGGCCCGCGAGACGATGCGCCGCTCCAGAAATTCCAGGATTTCCATGCCGCCCGAGCGCGCCGTCGCGACGGCCTCGTTGTAGGCGGGGTGCGACCTGATGAGATGATCGATGGCCGCGCCCGCCGCCGACTGGCCGCCTTCGTTGAGCCAGAGGCCGGGTACCATTCCCGAATAATAGGGACCCCAGACGCCCGGGACAAAGCAGGGCTCGGACGTCGTCGCCATGATGCAGGCCGAGGTTCCCATGATGTAGGCAAGGCGACGGCACGCGTCGACCGGCGCGCCCGATTTTTCACGACCTCCGATCGTGCCGACGCCGCCGGCATGGGCGTCGATCAGCGAAGCGCCGACCGGCGTTCCCTCGAGCAAGCCCAAATCGCGCGCCGCGCAGGCGCTCAAGCCGGTGCCGAGCGGCGTGCCGGCCGCGACGATCTGGTTGCCGATCCGGGCATGGCCATCGGAAGCGAGATCGCCAAGGCCGACGCGGTCGAAATAGCTGCCGCTCCAGCGCTGCTCGTGCGCCAGATAATTCCATTTGCAGGCGAGGGTGCAGACCGATCGCGCCGTCGATCGGGTCGCGCGAAACGAAAGGTAGTCGGCAAGATCGAGGAAATGACCCGCGCTGTTGTAGCTCGACGACAAATGCCGCTTCAGCCAGAGCAGTTTTGGAATTTCCATTTCAGGTGAGATCGAGCCGCCGACATAACGCAACACGTCGTCCCGGGTGTCGTTGATCAGACGGGCCTCGGCCGTCGCGCGATGGTCCATCCAGACGATGACATTGCGGCGCTGGTCACCGGAGGCGCTGACCGTGAGCGGACCACCGGCGGTGTCGAGCACCACCAGCGAGCAGGTCGCGTCGAAGCCGATGCCTTTGACGGCGGATGCCGGCAACGCGGCTTCCGCCATCGCGGCGCGGATCGAAGCAGCGCAGGCCGTCCAGATATCGGATGAGGATTGTTCAACGACATTGCCGGCTTCATGCCAGACGGTGATCGGATGCCGCGCGGTCGCCAACAGGGTCCCGGTCTCGTCGAACACGCCGGCACGGGCGCTCGAGGTTCCGACGTCGACACCGATGAGGGCCTGCCTCATTCCAATTCCATTCGACGCCCGCGCACGCCCAGAGCCCATTCCGTTTCGATGAAATCGAAACGGGGCTCCAGTTTCCTGATTTGGCGCGTTTTCCTGACGCGAACCGGTGACCACTTCGCTCGAAAACGCTCTACCAGCACGTATAGCCTCCGTCGACGAGCACGATGCTCCCGGTCATCAGGCTTGCCGCGTCTGATGCCAGGAACAGCACGACGGAGGCTATTTCGTCGACCTCCCCCATGCGGGCCATCGGGGTGCCACCGATCCAGGCATCATACATCTTCGGATTGTTCTTGACGAATGCGTTGAGCGGGGTGGCGATATAGGTCGGCGCCACGGCATTGACGCGGACGCCGCGGGCGCCCCATTCCGCCGCGAGCGACTTGGTGAGGTGGTGCACGGCGGCCTTGGAGGCGTTGTAATAGGATTGCTCCTGCGGCTTGTTGACAATAAAGCCTGACATCGACCCGATATTGACAATAGCGCCGGATTTCGCGCCAAGCATATGCCTGCCGAAGGCCCGGCAGCACCAGAAGGTGCCGTTGAGGTTGACGTCGATGACGTTCAGCCAATGCTCGTCGGTTACCTGTTCCGCCGGGGTTTCGCTGCGCGCGATACCGGCATTGTTGACGAGGATATCGATCTTTCCGTGCTGCGCCGCGAGTTGATCCGCCACCTCGGCGACGCGTGCGGAATCCGTTACGTCCAGATCGACGATCTCGGCATCGTAGCCCTTCGCCCGGAGGCTGGCGCAACCGGCCTCGGCGGCCTTCGGATCGCGGTCGGCGATGACGACCGTGGCCCCGGCCTCGGCGAGCGCCTCGGCGCAGGCAAGCCCGATCCCCTGCCCGCCGCCCGTGATCACGGCGGTGCGGCCGACGAGCCTGAATTTTTCCAGATACATCTTCTTCTTGTTCCTGTTTTACAAACGGTATCGTGCGCCGCTCAACTCCTGACCACCCCACCCTCCTTGTCGAAGCGGTGCAGCCGGGCGGGATCCGGCGAAAGCCATACGGGGTCGCCGGCCTTGAGGTTGAATTCTCCGATGGCACGAACCGTGAGCGTTCCGAGTTTGCCGGCGTCGACATAGAGGAAGGTGTCGCTGCCCAGATGCTCGGCGACCGACACGCTCCCGGGCCAGCCTTCGCCCGCTTTGCCGATTTTCAGATGTTCGGGCCTGATGCCGATGGTGGCGACGCCGGATTTGCCGGCCGCCTCGCCGGAGACAAAGTTCATCTTCGGCGAACCGATGAAGCCGGCGACGAAGATATTGGCCGGACGTTCGTAGAGCTCCAGCGGCGAACCGTATTGTTCGATGCGGCCGGCATTCAGCACGACGATCTTGTCGGCCATCGTCATGGCTTCGACCTGGTCATGGGTGACGTAAACCGCTGTCGTCCCGAGTTGCTTCTGCAGTTTTGTCACCTCCAGACGCATCTGGACGCGGAGCGCGGCGTCGAGGTTAGACAGGGGCTCGTCGAACAGAAATGCCTTCGGCTCGCGCACGATGGCGCGCCCGATCGCGACGCGCTGGCGCTGGCCGCCGGAGAGGTCGCGCGGCTTGCGATCGAGATAGGGCGTGAGATTGAGCGTGGCGGCCGCCGCGTCAACCTTGCGGTCGATCTCTGCGCGCGGCAGGCCGGCCATCTTCAGCCCGAACGCGATGTTGCCGCGAACACTCATATGCGGATAGAGCGCGTAGGACTGGAACACCATCGACAGGCCACGCTTGGCCGGCGGCACGTCCACCACATTGTGGCCGTCGATCAGGATCCGGCCGCCGGTGACATCCTCAAGCCCGGCGATCAGGCGCAGCAGCGTGGTCTTGCCGCAACCCGAAGGCCCGACGAACACCACGAACGCGCCGTTCTCGATATCCAGATTGGCGTCCTTGATGATGTTGACGGGCCCGAACGATTTCTGGACTCCCTCGAGCGTGATCTGGCCCATGATCTCCCACCTTTCGCTGAATCTATTTGACGGCGCCGAAGGTCAGGCCGCGGACGAGTTGCCGCTGGCTGAACCATCCGAGGATGATGATCGGAGCAATGGCGAGCGTGGAGGCGGCCGACAGTTTTGCCCAGAACAGGCCCTCGGGACTTGAATAGGACGCGATGAACACCGTCAGCGGCGCAGCATCCAGGGTCGAAAGGTTCAACGTCCAGAACGCCTCGTTCCACGCCAGGATGAAGTTGAGCAGCAGCGTCGAGGCAAGTCCCGGTATCGCCATCGGCGTCAGCACATAGATCAACTCGCGTCCGATGGTCGCGCCATCCATCCGCGCCGCCTCGAGGATGTCCTTGGGGATTTCCTTGAAATAGGTGAACAGCATCCAGATCACGATCGGCAGATTGCCGAGACAGAGGATGAAGATCAGACCGGCGCGGGTATCGAGCATCCCGAAATCCCGGTAGATCAGGTAGATCGGCACCAGCACGCCGACCGGCGGCATCATCTTGGTCGAGAGCATCCAGAGCAGGATGTCCTTGGTCCGCTTGGTCGGCGCAAACGCCATCGACCAGGCCGCCGGAACCGCGATCAGCAGCGCGATCAGCGTCGAGCCGCCGGCGACGATGATCGAATTGAGCGCGTGATGAATGTAGTCGCTGCGGCTTTGCACGGTCGCGTAGTTTTCCGTGGTCCAGTGAAAGAACAGAAATTTTGGCGGCATGGCAAAGGCGTCGAGCTCCGACTTGAAGCTCGTCAGGAACATCCACAGAATCGGCAGGAAGACCACGAATCCGAAAAACCAGGCCGCTGCGGTGGACACCAGCACGCGTCTCGTCGTTACCTTGCGTGCCATCGCCTATGCCTCCAGGTTCCGTCCGATGATCCGCACAAGGAAGAAGGCCACGATATTGGCGATCACGACCGCGACCAGTCCGCCGGCCGAGGCGTTGCCGACGTCGAACTGGATCAGCGCCTGCGAGTAGATCAGGAACGCGATGTTGGTGGTCTGCAGCCCGGGTCCGCCGCCGGTCGTGACGAAGATCTCGGCGAATACGGTGAGCAGGAAGATGGTTTCGATCAGGATGACGACGGTGATCGGCCGCGCCAAATGCGGCAGCGTGAGGTAGATGAATTTTGACGGCGCGCCGGCGCCGTCCATCTCGGCCGCCTCCTTCTGCTCCTCGTCCTGCGATTGCAGCGCCGTGAGCAGGATCAGGGTCGCAAAGGGCAGCCATTCCCAGGAGACGATCAGGATCACCGAAAGCAAGGGCGCATCGGTGAACCAGTCGATCGGCGTTAGGCCGAATCGCGTCGCGACCCAGGCAAACAATCCGGAAACCGGATGCATAAGGAGGTTCTTCCAGACCAGCGCGCTCACCGTCGGCATCACGAAAAACGGCGCGATCACCATCAGACGGACGATGCTGCGACCCATCACCGGCTGGTCGAGCAGGAGCGCCAGCGGCGTGCCGAGCAGGATGGTGATCGCCAGCACCGAGCCGACCAGCACCAGCGTGTTCTGCAGCGAGGTCAGGAAGGCCGGGTCGGTCAGGAAATACCTGAAATTCTCAAGTCCGACGAAGCTCTCGGTGTCGGGGTCCAGCAGGCTGTAGTGAAGCGTCGCAAAGTAGATCGTCATCGCGAGCGGGACGATCATCCAGATGAACAGCAGCGCGACGGCCGGCGTCAGCAGCGCCCTGCCGAGAACCTGCGTTTGCTGCGTTGCCATCGCCGCCTCCCGTGATCCCTGAACCCCGATGAGGGCTGCCGTCCGCCCGATACCGGGTTGGACGGCAACCAGCTTGCGGTTCGCCGATTGGCCGCGGCGATCGGCGCGATCGCTCTATTTGATATAGCCGGCGCGCTTCATCTCGCGTTCGGTCGCCGATTGCGCGGCGGCGAGCGCCGCATCGACTGTCGACGAGCCGGACAGCGCCGCCGAGAACTGCTGGCCGACGGTGGTGCCGATGCCCTGGAATTCGGGGATCGCCGCGTATTGCACCCCGACATAGGGCACCGGCTTTACCGTCGGCTTGTTCGGATCGGCCAGGTCGATCGAGGCGAGCGTCAGCTTCGCAAACGGCGCGACCTTCAGATAATCCGGGTTCTGATAGAGCGAGGTTCGCGTGCCCGGCGGCACATTGGCCCATCCCTCTTTCGAGGCGACGAGCTTGGTGTAGTTCTTGCTGGTGGCCCAGGCGATGAATTTCTCCGCCGCCTCGACCTTCTTCGAGCCTGCGGGGATCGCAAGATTCCATGCCCAGAGCCAGTTGGCATTCTTGCCGAGTCCCGCATTCGGCGCGAGCGCAAAGCCGACCTTGTCGGCAACCTTGGAATCCTTTGGATTGGTCACCATCGAGGCGGCCACCGTGGCATCGATCCACATCGCGCATTTGCCTGAATTGAACAGCGCCAGGTTTTCATTGAAGCCGTTCGAGCTGGCGCCGGGGGGGCCGGCGACCTTCATCAGGTCGACATAGGTCGACAGCGTCTTCTTCCATTCCGGCGAGTCGAATTGCGGTTGCCATTTCTCGTCGAACCAGCGCGCGCCGAACGAATTGGACATGGCGGTGAGGAACGCCATGTTCTCGCCCCAGCCCGCCTTGCCGCGCAGGCAGATGCCGTAGACGCCGTCGGTCTTGTCGGTGAGTTTCTTGGCTGCATCGATCACGAAATCCCAGGTCGGCTTTTCCGGCATCTTCAGGCCGGCCTTTTGGAACAGGTCGGTGCGATACATCATCATCGAGCTCTCGCCGTAGAACGGCGCGGCGTAGAGCTTGCCGTTGACCGATACGGCATCGCGGATCTTGGGAAGCAGATCGCCGACATCATAGTCGGCTCCGAGATTGTCGAGCGGGACGAGCCAGTTCTTCTTGGCCCAGATCGGAACCTCGTAGGTACCGATGGTCAGCACGTCGAACTGGCCGCCCTTGGTCGCGATGTCGGTGGTGACGCGCTGGCGCAGCACGTTCTCCTCGAGCGTCACCCATTTCACGGTCACATCGGGGTTCTTGGCGGTGAAATCGCTCGTCAACCCCTGCATGCGGATCATGTCACTGTTGTTCACGGTGGCGATGGTCAGCGTCGTCTGCGCAATCGAGGGGGCCGAGCCCAACAGGGTAACCGCGCCCATGAGGGCGCCGAGGACGTGTTTCACGGTAACCTCCCTATCTTTGCGTTGAGCATATGCCCACGCATTGAAGTTATGTTCACACCGCCTCATGACCGCTGTCAAGATCAAGATGGACGGCTGCACGTCGTTTTTGCGGGACGACATGGGAGCGGAACTGCCGCGGACGGCTTCTGAAAGGTTGGGGCTTGCCGCGGCATGAGGCCTCCGGCGGTTGACTCAAGGCTTCAGGATCGCGCCTGCGGTCGCCTCGTCCGTGATCAACCCGTTGAGCAGACGGCCTTTCAATGCCGCCCGGATCGCCGAAACCTTGGCGGGACCGACGGCCGCGCCGATGGTCAGGGTTTCGGCGGGAACCTGCGGCGGAATGCTGGTCAGGCGCAGGTTGGTTCCTCCCTTGATGATGCGGCCCTGGGCGTCGAATGCCCAGCCGGTCAGTTCACCGACCGCACCCAACCGCATCATTTCCAGCAACTCCTCGCGCGTGACGAAACCGTCGACATGGACTTGCGCCTGCTGGTCCATTTGCCCGATCCCGACCAGCCGCAGATCGGCCCGGGCTGCGACCGCCCGCACCCGGGCGATCGGATCGATCTTCAGCATCTGGTCGCGTTCGCCGGGAGACGACATCAGAAACGGGAGCGGCATCGGATAGTGGCGCGCCTTGGTGCGGTCGGCGAGGCGGCCTACGGTATCGAAAAAGCTGGCGGAGCCGTCGGCCGAGATGTTGCCTACCAGCGACACGATCTGGTGGTTGGGACGATCGATCGGCGACACCCGCTCCACCGCGGCGCGCACGGCTCTTCCGGTGCCGAGCGCCACGATCGCGGGCTTTTCGGCGCGCAACGTCGATTCCAGGACGTTGGCCGCGCGCTCCGCGATCCCGGCCGCCGCGAGCGGCGCGGCGGGATCGGTCGGCACCACCTCGCAATAGCTGAGATCGAACAAGTCCTTCAGACGCGCCGCTAACTCCATGCATGCGGCAATCGGATGTTCGAGCCGGAAGGTGATCAGCCGCTCGGCGAGGCACAGCGAAACCAGCCGCTGGGCCGAGGCGCGCGAGACCTGAAGCAGCCCTGCTATTTCGTCCTGCGTGTGGCCGGCGATGAAATACAGCCAGCCGGCACGCGCGGCCTCGTCGAGGCGCGATTTCTCGTTATCGGATGCCGCCATCGCACTCCACCGATCCGTTCGGCCAGAAATCCGCCATCCTGTCGAAAACGCGATCCGCCCCGGCGTCGCGCAAAATGGCCGCCCCGTCGCGGGATTGATAGTGGCTGCCGCCGACAAATCCCCAGACGGTCATGCCGGCCGCCTTGCCCGCGGCGACCCCGCTCACGCTGTCCTCGACCACCAGGGTATGGCGGGGATCGGCCCGCATCCGCATCGCCGCATACAGGAACAGATCGGGCGCCGGCTTGCCGCGTTCGACCATCTGCGAGGTGAACAGCCTCTCGTCGAAATGCGGGGCAAGGCCGGTCAGCGAAAGCGAAAGCGACACGCGATCGACGTCGCTGGACGAGGCGACGCAATGCGGGATCCGCAAGCCCGTGAGCACGCCGTTCACGCCCTCGATCGGACAAAGCCCGGATCGAAACGCGGCACGAATCCCGGCGCTGAGTTCGGCCGAGAACCGCTCCGGTATCGGGCGCTGCTGCGCTTGGTAATATTCAAACACCGCGGTCATGCTTCGTCCGAGGAACAGGTCGAGTGCCTCATCGACACCCAGATCGATGCCATATCCCGCCAGAGCCCTGGACAGGCAACGGCAACTCAGCACCTCACTATCGACCAATACGCCGTCGCAGTCGAAAATGATGAGGTCGGGTTTGGTCATGGGCTTTCCGAAGCCATCAGAGCATATGCTCATGATATGGGCAACCACCCGAAAAACAATGCCGGGCCCGCCTGGCCGCCGCCTGCCGACGGACCGGCAGAGCTGGCGAATTGGCCGGCGTCTTCGGGCATCAGCTGCCGTCCGCGCGAACGGCGGGCGTCACGTCGTAGCCGAGGCGGTCCAGCAGGCGCATTTTGCGATCCGGCCACTCCTCGTCCAGAATCGAGAAATAGACGCTGTCGCGGTTTCGACCGTTCGGATAGATCATGTGCTTCCTGAAATATCCCTCCTCCTTCGCGCCCAGCCGCAGGATCGCGTTGCGCGACTTCAGATTCTCCGCGTCCGCCTTGAACTCGACACGCCGGCACGCCAGCACCTCGAAGGCGTACCAGAGCTGCAGCAGCTTTGCCTCGGTGTTGATGTGCGAGCGCTGACAGGCAGGCGATATCCAGGTGACGCCGATTTCGAGCCGGCGTTGCGCGGGCTCGATGCAGTGAAACCGCGTCGATCCAACCGCGCGCGAGCTTTCCGCCTCGATCGTCGCGAAGGGGACGGCCAAACGTTGCTGGTATCGCCCGATCGCACTTTCGATGAAGGATGCCATGCTGCCGGGCGCGTGATGCGCAGTCGGCAGCCAGCGCCAGACGCTCTCGTCGGCGCCGGCCTCGCTCAGATCCGCAAGGTGGGTCATCGCAAGCGGTTCGAGGCGAACACGCTTTCCAACCAGCGTCACCGGAGCAAAATAGTTGCCAGCTTCATTCATCTGGAAGCCACCGACGTCGCGCGACGGGCTGCGGCCAGATGCGCGACGGCGTGGCTGGGGCGGGAGGATTCGAACCTCCGTATGGTGGAATCAAAATCCACTGCCTTACCACTTGGCGACGCCCCATCTGACGGTTGCGGAAAGCGGCGGGACCAGGCTGCCCCTTCGGATTCCATCCGGCCACGCCGGTCTATAGAGGGAGTCCAGCCATTTCAACAGCTGGAGGGGTGAATTGAGGTTGAATCGGACGCTCCATTGGGCCTTTCCATGATGAGGTGAAGCTTCACTTGAAATGACGTGATACTTCACGTGAATTGCTGGCGTTTTTGGCTCCGCCGGGGCGACCGCCGCAGCCCTGCCGCGCGGCCGATATTGAGGGCCGGGCCGTTTCGTGGGAAGACGGCAGTACTTTCTGCCCGATGCGAGTGACCGCCATGACCTACCGCGCGCCGATCAACGACATGCTGCTCGCCCTCAACCATGGCGCGGGCCTCGCGGCCGCCGTGAAAGCCGGCCATTACGGCGACTTCGACGCCGACATCACCGCCGCCGTCCTCGAGGAAGCCGGCAAGTTTGCCTCGGACGTGCTGGCGCCGCTGAACGAGATCGGCGACGAACACGGCATCAAGCTCGACGCCGGCAAGGTGACGACGTCGCCGGGCTGGCCCGATGCCTACAGGCGCTGGGCCGCGGCCGGCTGGAACGCGGTGTCGGGGCCGGAAGCCTTCGGCGGCCAGGGCCTGCCGCTCGCCATCAACGCCGCCTGCACCGAAATCTGGAGCGCGTCGAATATCGCCTTCGGCCTCTGCCCGCTATTGACGCTGTCGGCGATCGAGGCGCTCGACGCCCATGGCAGCAGCGAACTGAAGAAGGTCTATCTCGAAAAGCTCGTCTCCGGCGAATGGACCGGCACCATGCAGCTCACCGAGCCGCAGGCCGGCTCCGACGTCGGCGCGCTGCGTTCCCGCGCCGAGCGCGCGGCCGATGGCAGCTATCGCGTCAAGGGCACGAAGATCTTCATCACCTATGGCGATCACGACATGACCGACAACATCGTGCATTTCGTGCTCGCGCGCCTGCCGGACGCGCCCGCGGGTACCCGTGGCATTTCGCTGTTCCTGATTCCGAAATTTTTGGTCAATGCCGATGGCTCGCTGGGCGCGCGCAACGACATCTATTGCAGCGGCATCGAGCACAAGCTCGGCATGCACGCCGCGCCCACCTGCACCATGACCATGGGAGATGCCGGCGGCGCGATCGGCTACCTGATCGGCGAGGAGAACAGGGGCATGCAGTGCATGTTCACGATGATGAACCAGGCCCGGCTCGGCGTCGGCCTCGAAGGCGTCGGCATCGCCGACCGCGCCTATCAGCAGGCGCTGGCGTTTGCGCAGGAGCGCCGCCAGGGCCGCGCCGTCGGCAGACAAGGCGACGGCTCCGACCCGATCATCGTGCATCCCGACGTCAAGCGCATGCTGATGCAGATGCGCGCGCTCACCGCCGCGTCGCGCACCATCTGCTACGCCACCGCCGTGGCGCTCGACGTCTCCGTGCGCGCCACCGACGGCGACACGCGCGCGCTGGCCGCCGCGCGCGGCGCATTGCTGACCCCGATCGCGAAAGCGTTTTCCACCGACACCGGCAATGAAGTGGCTTCGCTCGGCGTGCAGGTCCATGGCGGCATGGGTTTCATTGAGGAAACCGGCGCCGCGCAGCATCTGCGCGACGCGCGCATCACGCCGATCTATGAGGGCACCAACGGTATCCAGGCGATCGACCTGGTGACGCGGAAGCTCGCGGCCAATGGCGGCGCCTCGGTGTGGGCGCTGCTGGATGAGCTCTCCGGCATCGTCAAGCGGGTGGAGGCCTCCAACGATCCCGCGTTCGGCACGACGGGGCCGAAACTGCGCGAGGCGCTCGGTTCGCTCGACCGCGCCAGCCGCTGGCTCTTGGAGCGCGTGGCGTCCGCGCCGAACGACGCGCTGGCGGGTGCGACGCCCTATCTGCGGCTGTTCGGCGCGACGCTCGGCGGCTGCATGCTGGCGGGCGAGGCGCTCGCCGCGCGCGATCTCGGCGATGGCGCCACTGATGCCGCGCGCCATGTCACGCTGGCGCGGTTTTTCGCCGAGAATATTTCCGTGCAGGCGCCCTCGCTGGAGCGCACCGTGATCGACAGCGCGGAAGCGGTGAACGGCGCCGATGCCGTGTTGCTGGGGTAACATTCGCCGCCTCACATTCTCTGCTCGCCGTCGCCGCTTTCTCCGACCTCATCCTGAGCAGCGCGCCCTTGCGCGCGTCTCGAAGGATGGCCGCGAGTCCGTGCCTTGCGTCCATCCTTCGAGACGCTTGCTTCGCAAGCTCCTCAGGATGAGGTCCACAGCAAACGCCGCGGCCTCTAATGCTCGCGTCATTCCACCTTCAGCTTCAGCAGCGCATCGGCATTGCCGTGGCACAGTTTTTCCATGTCGGCGGGCGCGAGCGAAAGGCGGTCGAGGAAGGCGCGGCCCTTGGCGTTTTGGGCATAGGGATAATCGACCGAGAACATGATGCGGTCGATGCCGAACGTCAGCAGCGCCGCCAGGAACGGCGGCTCGGTGAAGATGCCGCTGGTGGTGATCCAGACCTGGTCGAGGATGGCGCGGCTGATCGGCCGCGCCAGATGATCGAGGTCGAGCGCGAACACCTCGTCGTCGCGCGCCAGCATCATCGGCAGCATTTCGCCCATGTGGCCGATGATGAGTTTCAATCGCCGATGCCGGTCGAGCGCGCCTGACAGCACCAGCCGCAGGATCTGGATCGCGGTCTCCGAATGCCAGCCCCAGCCGGCCGCCTCCAGCACCCGGCCCGCGCCCGCCGGCAGATCCGAGTAGTAAGCGCGCCGGACGGCGTCGGGCGCGAGATGCGGATGGACATAGATCGGAACATCGAGCTCCACCGCGCTCGCCAGCAGCGCATCGTAGCAGGGATGATCGAGGAAGCGGCCTTCGGTGGTGCCGTTGATGAGCGCACCGGCGAAACCGAGCTCCCGGACCGCGCGAACCAGCTCGACAGCTGCCGCATCCGGCGACTGCATCGGCAGCAGGGCAAAGCCCGCGAACCGCCGGGGATTTCGCGCAATGGCCGCGGCGAGATGATCGTTCATCTCGCGCGCGATCGCGGTGCCCGCAGGTCCGGGAACGAGGTCGGGGCCGGGGCCGGTGTTCGACAGCACCTGCACGGTGATGCCGGCCTCATCCATCGACTGCAGGCGCCGCTCGCCGATCTCGGGCATCAGGTCGACCGGATTGGGGCCCGTCTTGGGGACGTTTCGCGGCCGAAAGCCGCGGGCGCTGACCGCGTCCCGATCGATGCGAGCCACCAGCGCCGGCACCGTGAAATGTTCCTCCAACGCAACCACCCGCATCGCCGTGTTCCCTCGCCTTGTGTTTTTCCCGTGATCGGGATTTTTGTCCGGCACAGTATAGCCGATCATTCGGCGACGGCGAGCGAGACATATGCAAGGAGCACATAGGCTCGCGGCCTATTTCATCTCGTTATGCCCGGGCTTGACCGGGCCATCCATCCGCTTCGGAGATCGCTCTTGCGAAGATTGATGGATTGCCGGGTCACGCCCGGCAATGACAAGTGAGGCCGTCATTGCGAGCGCAGCGAAGCAATCCCTGCCGCAACAAGAAAGCAAGATGGACTGCTTCGCTGCGCTCGCAATGACGGTGCGACGTGACTTCGCGTTCTCGCCGCGAGCATCGCGCGAGGTATTGGTTTATTTCCCGCCCTCTCCGAAAATGAGGGCGCAGGGAATGCCGGGCGGCCGATGCGCCCGATAGCCGCGTGTGCAATGGTAGAGGTAGAGCGCACACGCGTTAGCAGGTCACACCGGAATCACCCGGCATTCCCCACGCAATGGTTTACGGATTATGGGCGCGCTCTCCCCGGTGCTCGGGCTTTTTGGCCACCGTCACCCGTGAAAGTTTCCCTTCACGAACTTGACACCAGCGTCGAGGTGCCAGGACCACGCGTCTTTTCCGTCCGCGGTCTGCGCCATTCGTCAAAGGCACATCCACGTCCACCGCATCCCGCCCCGCGTTCGCGACGATCATGATACGCCCCTTTTGGTGGGGCGGGACGGGAGCAATATAGGATAATCAGAATATTCGGTAAAGGAGAATATTTTTTCTGGAATGGCTTGACATCCGGGCAAATCACCCGGCAGCGAGAAGGCCGAGGTGCGCTTTTCCCCTCGCCATGCTTCGCGAAGCGAAGTGGTGGGGAGGCAACGCGCGTGGTCGTGAGCTGAGAGTTACGGTGACAGTCTTGGACTGCACTCCGCAAGTGAGACACGGTAATTTCTGTGACAGGCGTCGGCGTAACCCACCTATTAGTGATCCGCCGGATTGCCCAAGGCATATTGCAGGGATTTCAAGCCGTGAGACAATGGGGACGAAGGCTACCGAGGCGTCGAATGCGCGGATACACCCCGAAAGAGAAAGCCAGGATAACCGCCGGGGCCTTGACCTCCGTGGTCATCGTGGGATGGCTGGTCGTGTTGGCCCTCGCATTTCTCTCAATGCGGTAGCGGAGCGCAGGAGTGATCCATGAGCCAAGTACAGGTCGAGCAGACAAACTACGAGATGCCGCCGCGCGAGGGATTTTCCATCGCGCATTTCCTCACGGTCAACGACATGGAGAGATCGGCTCGATTCTACGAGACGGTGTTCGGAGCCCGCATTCTGAGCCGGGGCGACAGCGGCGGCGCGCCGGTGTATATCCAGATCGCAAACACCTGGATGATCCTCAACGTTGGCGGCGGTCCGACCCCCGACAAGCCGTCGGTCATTCTCGAGGTGCCGCCCGACCCGGATCGGCTCAGCAGCTTCATGAACATCCGCGTTGCGGATATTAAGGCGTGCTATGAACTATGGCGCAGCCGAGGCGCGGTGTTCATCACGGAGCCAAAGGACAAGTATGGCGAGATCCGCTGCTACATCCGCGATCCCGACGGCTACATTATAGAAGTTGGGCAAAGCAAGCCGGGCGTTTTGTACGGTTGAGGCCGAGCCCCCCCGACGAGGTCATGGCGTGAAGCGACGTGAGTTCATCAGCCTGATCGGCGGCGCGGCGGCGGCGTGGCCGCTTGCCGCCGCCGCGCAGCAGCCCGCAAAACTGCCGACCATCGGGTTTCTCTATAGCGGATTGCAGCGGGAGTCCGCGGCCTACCTTGCCGCCTTCCGCCAGGGCCTGAAGGAAGGTGGCTATGTCGAAGGCGACAACGTGGCCATCGAGTTGCGCTGGGGCGAGAACCACAGCGAGCATCTCCCGGCGATGGCCGCCGATCTGGCCGGCCGGAACGTGGCCGTGATTTGCGCCAACAACATCAATGCCGCGCTGGCCGCCGAGGCCGCCACCACGACGATTGCCATCGTCTTCATGATGACCGGCGACCCGGTCGAGGACGGGCTTGTCAACAGCTTCAGCCACCCCGGCGGCAATGCCACGGGATTTGTGCTGCTCAACGCCGAGATCGTCTGCAAGCGTTTGCAGCTGATCCACGAGCTGATCCCGGCGGCGAGCCGAATCGCATTTCTGGTCAGGTCGACCAACCCGACCGCCGACTTTCAGGTCAAGAGCGTTCGCGCGGCGGCCGAGGCGATCGGCCTGCGAATCCAGATCGCGAGGACGTTTGACGAAGGCGACTTCGACCAGACGTTTGAGGCGCTCGCCGCGCAAAACGCCGATGCGCTGCTGGTCGGCACCGACGCCTTCTTCAACAACAGGCGTGAGCAACTGGCCGCCCTGGCGATGCGCCACCATCTGCCGTCGATGTTCGATTTCAGGGAATCGGCGGTGGCCGGCGGATTGATGAGCTATGGCACCAGCCTGACGGATGCGCATCGCAACATGGGCATCTATGCGGGGCGAATACTCAAGGGCGAGAAGCCGTCGGAATTGCCGGTGATGCAGCCCGCCAAGTTCGAGCTCGTGATCAACCTCAAGACCGCAAGAGCGCTCGGCCTCACCGTGCCGGCGACCCTGCTGGCCCAGGCCGACGACGTGATCGAATGAGGCGGCGCGGCTCGGCTGCCGTTACCTGGCCGTTCGCCAGGCGAACAGCACCACGGCTGCACCAACCGCCGCGGCGACGAGCGACGTCAGCAGATTGCCCGCGAGCGCCAGCATAGCGATGTGATAACCGACGAACGCTCCGGCCGTGCCTACGAGCGCGCTGGTGACGATACCCCTCCTTGATCCTGCGAACTGCCGGGCGAGCCACGACGGCCCGGCCAGCCGGTCGAACAGGATGCCGGCGACGACGCCGATGGCGAGAACCAGCAGAAACGTCAGGAGCGGATCGGTGGCGTGCATGGAGCCGGACTACTTTGGCGCTTGCGCGGGCGCAGTCGCGCTCGGCGTCGTCGTCACCTGCATCGACACGCTGCCATAGCCGAAATAGACCAGGGCTCCGAACACCACGGCAAACAGGATGGCGCTCATCAGCGCGCCGACGAAGCGGTTGCCGAAACCGATCGTGTTGCCGATCAGATCGATGACGAATACGACGATGGCCGCGATGAGCACGGGCTCGAACCACGCGTATTGTTCGGGCAAGAAATGCATGGTCCGCCTCCCCAAGGCATTTTCACAATGCGCGGAAGCTAGCAGACGGGAGGACGACAAGCCATCCCCCGGCGTAGCGCAGGGTGGGTTAGCGACTTGTCCGCCGCAGCTCAAGCAGCGAAGGCGGAAGCGTAACCCACCATCCAAAGCGCGACGGGGTGAGAGACGCCCTTGGGGGCCGCGCCTTGCGCGGACCCGCAGCGCTAACCCACCCTATCGCGCGTTACCGCAACGGCATTGGCGGGCGTGGCACCGCTGACAATTCCGGATCATCCGAGGGCGCGGCCGCCGGCGGCTCCGCTTGCCGCGGCGCGTAATAGGGCGCGGTGGGTGGATAGGGCGCGGCGGCTTGCGGCGAAGGCGCGATCTGGGCCTGCGGCGGCGGATAGGCCGGCTGATAGATCGGCATCGGCTGGCGCGGCCGCGCGATCGGACGCGGTGGGGCCGCGGATAGTTTCGCTGGCTTCGGCCGCGGGTTCGGCTCGGCGGCCTTGTCAGCCGCCTTGGCGGCGTCGCGGGAGATTTGTTGCTGGCTGGCCTTGAGCTGATCGACGCTGGTCTTCAGCGCCTCGACCTGTTGCGTCAGGCTTGCGACGTCGCGCGCCATCGATTGCAGCAACGCCGCCGATTCGGGCGACGGCGCGGCGGCGACCGGCGCCACGGCGTCAGGCCCGGCTTGGGGCGGTGATGCCGGCTGCGCTGAAATTGCCTGCGTAGCGGCCGTCGGCGCGCCATCGGCGGCTTGCGTCTCAGCCGCGGTCGGGGCCGGCTGCGATGTGTCCGGTTTTTGCGCCGGCAGCAGCGAGGCGAAAAACTCTGGCGCCGAAGTCGCGATCAGCGCTCTGGCCTCATCGCCATACGCCTGCCATGCGACCCCTGCGCCGCCGAGGCACGCCACCAGCAGCAGCGCAGCGAAGGCGCGCGCCACCCGCCGGCCGAGCGGCCGCCTGCCATCGTCGACCGCGGCGGCGCGAAAGGTCGTGTCGACCGGCGGCACCGCAACGCCGGCCGCGCGATCGGGCTCAGTCCTGGAGCCTTTTTGATTTGACGCGTTTTCTTCACGCGAACCGCTGCGCACTTCGCTCGAAAGCGCTCTGGCCGGCACCGAGTGCTGGCGCGCGGCCTCACGCAACAGGCTGGAGAGTTCTTCCTCGGCGGGCGCGACCCGAACGAGATCGGGCGCGACCACCAGCACATCATGCGGATCGTCAGCCGGCTTGGGCTTCAACGTCGATTGCATTGGCTCATCCCCTTGGTCCAATGACAGCGCAACGGCGCGACCGGCGGATTTGCGCCCGCGCCGGCTGTGCCTTGCCCCAGACTTCACCGCGGTTTGACCAAAGCAAGGCGGCAGGATGGAGAGTGTGAGGCCGGGGGAACCCGGCGCCCGAAGGCACCGGCGTCATCCTGAGGTGCGAGCCTCTTCGGCGAGCCTCGAAGGCCGAGAGGTTTGCACCCGTGGCCCATCCTTCGAGGCGCAAGTCAGCCGCGCAATTGCGCCGCTGACTTGCGCACCTCAGGATGACGCCGGTGCGCGCGGCTCGCATGGCTGCTTCCAACTTCATGCCCGGGCTATCCCGGCCACGACGAGCTAGATCGGCTTCAGCCCGGCTTCGATCTCCGCGCGGCGCGGCTCGAGGAACGGCGGCAGCGCGAGTTTTTCGCCGAGCGCCTCCAGCGGCTCATCCGTCGCAAAGCCGGGGCCGTCGGTGGCGATTTCGAACAGGATGCCGTTGGGCTCGCGGAAATAAAGACTGCGGAAATAGAAGCGGTCGATCTCGCCGGAATTGCGGATGCCCAACTCGTTCAGCCGCGCCGTCCAGGCGTGATATTGCGCCTCGTCCGGCGTGCGGAAGGCTACGTGATGCACGCCGCCCGCGCCCTGCCGCGCTTCGTCCACATCCTTGCTCTCGAGGACGTGCAGCTCGGCCGCCGGGCCGCCCTCGCCCATCGCGAACACATGAATGTGCGCGCCGTACGCGGCATAGTCGCGCGCCCGGCGCATGTTCATCACGCCCCTCAGCAAGTGCTCGGTGCGCGAAAGATCGCGCACGGTGAGCACGATCGGGCCGAGGCCACGAATTTGATGCTCCGGCGGCACCGTACTCTTCTCCCATGGCGAAGACGCGCCCGCGCCGCCGTCGTCGACCAGCACCAGCCGCTGGCCTTCCTTGTCCTCGAACGGCAGCGTCAGCCTGCCGTCGACTTCGACGACGTCGCCTGTATGACCGCCCGCCTGCCTCAAGCGGTCGCGCCAGAAGCCCAGGCTTTTTTCGCCCGCGACCCGCAGGCCGGTGCGGGAAATGCTGTTGCTGCCGCGCCGCTCGGGGGCGGCCGGAAAATCGAAGAAGGTCAAATCCGTGCCGGGGTTGGCTTTGCCGTCGGCGTAGAACAGGTGATAGGCGCTGACGTCATCCTGGTTGACGGTCTTCTTGACCAGCCGCATGCCGAGCGTGCCGGTATAGAACACCAGATTGTCCCGCGGTTTGGCCGATATCGCGGTCAAATGGTGGATTCCCGTCAATTGCATGGCTGCTCCTCGCACGCATCATTGAACGACCGGGGAAAAATGGGCCGCCGCGGTTTCCGTCGCCATATAAATGATGTAAGGATTATGTAAGCAAATGCACATAATTTTGGCATTTGGAGGCCCTTTGCCGGGTTCGAGGACTGCCATGAACCGCCAGGTGATTGTCACCGACGAAGACGCGACGCGCGTGATCAGGCTGCGGCGGCCGGAAAAGAAGAACGCGATCACGCAGGAGATGTTTCGCGCCTTAAGCGATGCCATCGACACCGCGCAGAACAATCCGGACATCCGCTGCATCATCATCACCGGCGGCTCGGGCGTGTTCACCGCGGGAAACGATCTCGACGACCTCGCCGGCGAAGTCGCCTCCAGCGACGGCGGCCCGCGCGCCTCCAGCGCCACCAAATTCCTCTATTCGCTGGTACAAAACGTCAAGCCTCTGATCGCCGCCGTCGACGGCAGCGCGGTCGGCATCGGCACCAGCATGCTGTTCCATTGCGATTACGTCGTGGCCGGCACGACCTCGACATTCTCCACGCCGTTCATCCATTTCGGCCTGGTGCCGCAGGGCGCCTCCAGCCTCTTGATGCCGCGCACGATGGGACATCAGCACGCCTTCGCCGCGCTGGTGATGGGACGCACCATCAGCGCCAACGATGCCCGCATCGCCGGCTTCGTCAATGCGGTGGTGCCGCCGGGCCAGGCCGACGCCGAGGCGCGCAAGGCGGCGCTGGAGATCTGCGAACTGCCGCCGCAGGCGGTCGCGGTCTCGCGCCGGATGCTGAGGCTGCCGCCGGAAGAACTGACCCGCCGGATCGACCTCGAGGACTACCTCGCCGGCGAGCAGATGCACTCCCACGAGGCCGCCGCCGCCTTCAAGGCAATCGCCGCGCGCATGAAGGCGTGATGAAAGTCGTCATGCCCGGGCTTGACCAGGCTTGACCCGGGCATCCATCTTAGCAAGAAGCATTTTTCTCGAAGGAGATGGATTGCCGGGTCAAGCCCGGCAATGACAAGGCAGCGACACTTCGCGAAATCGTTGTGTTGCCTCTATAATATAATGTCATGAAACACCGGCTCTCGCCCGTCCTTGCAGCCCTGACACTGGCGCTCGTGCTCGATCCCGCCTCGCGCGCGGCGGCGCAGGCGGGGCCGGTCGAGCTGCGCATTCTCGCGATCAACGATTTCCATGGCTATCTGCGGCCGCCGCCGGGCGGCATCCGGATCGACGATCCCGCCGACAAGACCAAGAAGATCGCCGTCCCCGCCGGCGGCGCCGAGACCATGGCGACGCTGGTGAAGCATTTGAGCGAGGGCCACGCCAACACGATCTTCGTTGCGGCCGGCGATCTGATCGGCGCCAGCCCGTTGCTGTCGGCGATGTTCCATGACGAGCCGACCATCGAATCGATGTCGATGATGGGGCTTGCGATCTCCGCCGTCGGCAACCACGAATTCGACGAGGGTATCGACGAGCTGAAGCGGATGCAGAACGGCGGCTGCCATCCCGTCGACGGCTGCCAGGGACCGCACCCGTTCGCCGGCGCCAAATTTCATTATCTGGCGGCCTCCACCTTCGAGCGGAGAACCGGCAAGACCGTCTTCCCGGCTTACGAGATCAGAAAATTCGAGGGCGTTCCGGTCGCCTTCGTCGGGCTGACGCTGAAGGGCACGCCCGACATCGTCTCGCCCACCGGGGTTGCCAACCTCGAATTCCTCGATGAGGCCGAAACGGTGAACGCGCTGGTGCCGAAATTGAGGGCGCGCGGGGTCGAGGCCATCGTCGTGCTGATCCATCAAGGCGGCTTTCCGACCGGCGACTATAATGAGTGCCCCGACATCGCCGGCCCGATCGTCGATATCGTGAAAAAACTCGACAGCGCGGTCGATGTGGTGATCTCGGGCCATACCCATCAGGCCTATGTCTGCGAGATCGACGGCCGACTCGTCACCTCCGCCGACAAATACGGCACGCTCGTCACGGCGATCGACCTGAAACTCGATCACACCACGCGCGACGTCGTCAGCGCCCACGCCGACAACGTCATTGTCGACGTCGGCGCCTACGGCAAGGATCCCGACCAGACCGCGCTGCTGCAGTCCTACGACAAGGTTGCCGCACCGATCGCCAACCGCCGCGCCGGCGCGGTCACCGACACGCTGTCGCGCACCCCCAACGAGGCCGGCGAGAGCCCGCTCGGAGATATCATCGCCGATGCGCAGCTCGCCGCGACCAGTACTGACGCCAACGGCGCGGCGGTGATCGCACTCACCAATCCCGGCGGCATCCGCATCGATATCGCAAAGAAGGAGGATGGCAGCGTCAGCTATGCCGACGTGTTCGCCAGCCAGCCGTTCCGCAACCAGCTGGTGACGCTGACGCTGACGGGGACGCAGATCAAGGAAGCGCTCGAGCAGCAATGGCTCGATCCGAAGCGGCCGCGGATCCTGCAGGTGTCCAGGGGTTTTGCCTATCGCTGGGACGCCGCAAAGCCCTATGGCGAGCGCGTGATCGCCGACAGCATGATGCTGAACGGGCAGCGCATCGATCCCAAGACGAGCTACCGCGTCACCGTGAACAATTATCTCTCCGTCGGCGGCGATGGTTTTACGGTGCTGAAAGAGGGCACCGCGCCGCGCGTCGGCATCTACGATTCGGACGCACTGTTTGCCTATTTCCAGGCCCACAGCCCGATCGCCCCAGTGACGCCCGATCGCATCGCGCGATTGAATTGAAGGCTCTTGGTACTCCCTCGCCCCGCTCTTGCGGGGAGAGGGTTGGGGTGAGGGGCTGTCTCAGCGAGCGCGACTCGTGGAGAGTCCCCCTCACCCGGATTCGCGCTATCGCGCGAATCCGACCTCTCCCCGCAAGCGGGGCGAGGTAAGGGAACCCCGGCTCTTTCCGAGCGGCCGGTGAGCCCTTAAGTTAGCCGCTTCTCGAAAAGCGCGCCTTTTGCGCGCCAGGGCCCTGCATGACCACGCTTTATCTCACCCATCCGGCCTGTCTCGATCACGCCACGCCGCCCGGACACCCCGAGCGCGCCGACCGGCTGCGCGCGGTCTACCAGGTTCTCAGCGCCGAGCGCTTCAACACTCTGGTGCGCGGCGAGGCGCCGGAGGGGTCGCTCGATTCGGTCACGCTCTGCCACAACGAGCATTACGTCGGCGAAATCAGGCATATCGCCCCCTCGAGCGGGCTCGTCTATATCGACGGCGACACCTCGATGTCCCCGGGCACCTGGGAGGCTGTGATGCGCGGGGTCGGCGGCGCGGTCGCGGCCACCGATGCGGTCATGTCGGGCACGCACGACAACGCCTTCGTCGCTGTCCGCCCGCCCGGCCATCACGCCGAAAAGTCGACCGCGATGGGTTTCTGCTTTTTCGACAATGCGGCGATTGCCGCGCGTCACGCCCAGCGCAAATACGGCATCGCGCGCGCCGCGGTGGTCGATTTCGACGTCCATCACGGCAACGGCACGCAGGATATCTTCTGGGCCGACAAAAGCGTGATGTATTGCTCGACCCACCAGATGCCGCTGTTCCCCGGCACCGGCGCCAGCGGCGAGCGCGGCGAGCACGACAATATCGTCAACGCGCCGCTGGCCTCGGAAGACGGCAGCGCCAAATTCCGCGCCGCGTTCGAAAACGTGATCCTGCCGCAACTGCGGAAGTTCAGCCCGGAACTGATCATCGTCTCGGCCGGCTTCGACGCGCATTTTCGCGATCCCTTGGCCTCGCTCAACCTGAGGGCGGAGGATTTCGGCTGGGTCACGCAGCAGCTGATGGATGTCGCCGACAGGAGCGCGGGCGGGCGAATTGTCTCGGTGATGGAGGGCGGCTATGATCTGCAGGGCTTGCAGGAGTCGGTCGCAGCCCATGTCACCGCATTGATGGGCGCGGATTCCCGCCATAAACCATCCGTATGATTTCATTTAAGTCGGCGCCGACGAAACCGCGCATCCGGGAAAGCAACATGGCCGAAACACCGCAGACCGACGTCAAGAAACTGAGTTTTGAGCGCGCGCTCGAGGAACTCGAAGTCCATCGTCAAGCGGCTCGAGGACGGCAAGGTGCCGCTGGAGGAATCGGTCGCGATCTATGAGCGCGGCGAGGCCCTGAAACGGCGCTGCGAGGAGCTGCTGCGTCAGGCCGAAGCCCGGGTCGACAAGATCACCACCGACGCAACAGGCCAGCCGACAGGCACCGAGCCGCTCGACGTGCAGTGATCGCCAGCCCGCGTCCGGGTGGTGCGGTGCGCACGTCGCTCCCCGGCAACAGGTCGGAATATTAGCTGAAACCCGGGCCAACAGCCCCCCCGCCCGAGGTCGAATTAGCTCTTGGCGCTTCAGCCAGCCTGATATAGTCCGGCCATCAGGTGGGGGATCATGAGTTAAGTGCCCGTTCTTAACCGCCATATCATCTACGTGCAGGGTTACGATCCGCGCGGGCTGGCGCAGTATTACCGCATGTTCCGGACTGAACTGCGGAAGTTCGGCCGCCTGTACGAACTCGTCGCCAATATCGGCCGGCCGCAGGTGGCGGCTAACGGCGAGATCGCGTCCTGGACCATCGAGACGACAGCTCCCGACTGGCAGACCCGCACGCGTTACGATTTCCTGCGTTTCGAAGACTTCATTCAGCACGACCTCGCCGCGCCGATCTGGCATACGGTTTTCCACGCCGTGTGGATTTACTGGCGCCTGGTCTTCAGCGGCACCATCGCCCGGTTCTGGAAGGCGAACTGGCGGTTCGCGACCTTCATCACCTATCCGCATCTGATGCTGCTGGGTGAGGCGTTGTGTGCCGCGGGATTTGCATTCATCTTCGAAAAAGGACTTGCCGCGATCGGCATTCCCGACCCGTTCAGCATTCTGGCCGCGACGGCCCTGTTCGTTGCGCTGCTGGGGACCGCGCTGAAATACACGGAAAACCAGACCTACCTGCTCTATCTCCTGTGTGACACGATCTGGACCTGGGAATTTTCTCACCGCCAGCGGCAGGAATGGGATGAACGCATCGACCGCTTTGCCCAATACCTGGTGGACGTCGCCCGCAAGAGCGACGCCGAAGAGATCGTCGTGGTCGGCCACAGTTCGGGATCGTTCCTGGGGACCGAGATCGTGGCGCGCGCGCTGAAACTCGATCCCTCGCTCGGCCAGCATGGCCCGCGCATCGTGCTGCTGACGCTCGGCGGCAATTATCCGATCGTAGGTTTTCACAAGGTGTCGCAGGATTTCCGCGATCATTTGCGGCAGCTGGCGGTCGAGCCTTCGATCGACTGGATCGAATGCCAGGCCCGCAAGGATGTGATGAATTTCTTCCAGTTCGATCCGGTCGCCGGCCATGGCATCGACGTCGGCGCCGCCAGGCGCAACCCGACCATCGTGGCGGTGCGGTTCCGCGAGATCATCAAGCCCGAGCACTACAACCTGTTCCGCTGGAAGTTCTTTCGGGTGCATTTCCAATTCGTCATGGCCAACGAACTGCCCCACGCCTACGATTTCTTCATGATCGTCTGCGGGCCGATCCCCTTGCGCGAACGCATGACCCGCCCGGAGGCGGCGCTCACGGTCGTGACCGGGGAAGCCACCGCCCGCGAATGGGCCTGGAAACAGCTCGAAGCGCCCCCCGCCGACCGCACCGGTGCCGTCGATTTGGGCACGGCGGAACCATCGGCGCGGCGCCGGGGTTGAATGATGCGCCGGGGCTTGCCAATTCCTCTGCACGTTACAGTGCCCGCCGGGTTGGCTTTAACCGCCGCTTTGGTGTAAAGCTTGACGCATTATGGGCTTTTGAAAGCGCCGCGCCGCCGCTGGATGGCGCCGGTAAGCACTTCAAAAGCTTGAGAAAAATGGCTGGGAAGGGTGAAATCGCCAAAGGTGATGAACATCACATTGACCGACCCGGAGTGCACTAGGCTGAAAAAATTCAGGCTTCGGCCTAGCTCAGGTGACGTCCGGCGTCTGGGTTTTCGCTGCGCTGGTTAACGCGCAACCCATCTCACGTCGGGGCCTTTTTCCGACATGCAAAATTGGAATATCGCAGTGACCGCATTCAGTAAGACGCCGCTTCTCGACACCATCCGCACCCCCGATGATTTACGCCGGCTCAAGGTGGAACAGGTCCGCCAGGTCGCCGACGAATTGCGGCAGGAGACGATCGACGCCGTCTCGGTGACCGGCGGACATTTCGGCGCCGGCCTCGGCGTCGTCGAACTGACCACCGCATTGCACTATACTTTCGACACCCCACGCGATCGCCTGATCTGGGACGTCGGCCACCAGGCCTATCCACACAAGATCCTGACCGGCCGCCGCGACCGCATCCGCACGCTGCGCACCGGCGGCGGACTATCCGGTTTCACCAAGCGCACCGAGAGCGATTACGACCCGTTCGGCGCCGCCCACTCCTCTACCTCGATTTCTGCGGCGCTCGGCATGGCGGTGGCGCGCGATCTCTCGGGCGGCAAGAACAACGTCATCGCCGTGATCGGCGACGGTGCGATGAGTGCCGGCATGGCCTATGAGGCCATGAACAATGCCGGCGCGATGAATTCCCGGCTGATCGTCATTCTCAACGACAACGACATGTCGATTGCGCCGCCGGTCGGCGCGATGAGCGCATATCTGTCGCGGCTGTATTCCGGCAAGACCTATCGCACGCTGCGCGAAGCGGCAAAGCAGATCAACAAGCGCCTGCCCAAGATCATCGCCAACCGCGCCAACCGCGTCGAGGAATATTCCCGCGGCTTCATGATGGACGGCGGCACGCTGTTCGAGGAGCTCGGCTTCTATTATGTCGGCCCGATCGACGGCCATAACCTCGACCATCTGCTGCCGGTCCTGAAGAATGTTCGCGACATGGAGACCGGCCCGATCCTGGTCCACGTCGTGACGCAAAAGGGCAAGGGCTACGGTCCGGCGGAAGCGGCGGCAGACAAGTACCACGCGGTGGTCAAGTTCGACGTCGCCACCGGCGCGCAGGCGAAAGCCAAGCCGAACGCGCCGGCCTACCAGAACGTGTTCGGCCAGAGCCTCGTCAAGGAGGCCCAGAAGGACGAGAAGATCGTCGGCATCACCGCGGCGATGCCGTCGGGCACCGGCATCGACATCTTCAACAAGGCCTTTCCGGAGCGCACCTTCGACGTCGGCATCGCCGAGCAGCACGCGGTGACGTTTGCGGCCGGTCTTGCGACCGAGGGATTCAAGCCGTTCTGCGCGATCTATTCGACCTTCCTGCAACGCGGCTATGACCAGGTGGTCCATGACGTCGCGATCCAGAGCCTGCCGGTGCGGTTTGCAATCGATCGCGCCGGCCTGGTCGGCGCCGACGGGGCCACCCATGCCGGCTCATTCGACAACGCCTATCTCGGCTGCCTGCCAAATTTCGTCATCATGGCGGCATCAGACGAGGCCGAACTGGTGCACATGGTGGCCACGCAAGTCGCGATCAACGACCGCCCGAGCGCGCTGCGCTACCCCAGAGGCGAAGGCCGCGGCGTCGAGATGCCGGAAGCCGGCATTCCCCTCGAAATCGGCAAGGGCCGCATCGTTCGCGAAGGCAGCAAGATCGCGCTATTGTCGTTCGGCACGCGGCTGGCCGAATGCGAGAAGGCGGCCGACGAACTCGCAGCCCACGGCCTTTCCACCACCATCGCCGACGCGCGCTTCATGAAGCCGCTCGACGTCGACATGGTGCTGAAACTGGCGCGCGAGCACGAAATCCTCTTGACCATCGAGGAAGGCGCGATCGGCGGCTTCGGTTCCCATGTGATGCAGACGCTGGCCGAGCACGGCATGCTCGACGGCGGTTTGCGGATGCGCGCGATGGTGCTGCCCGACGTGTTCCTCGACCACGACTCGCCGAATGCGATGTATGCCCGCGCCGGCCTCGACGCCAAGGGCATCGTCGCAAAAGTGTTCGAAACCCTCGGCAAGGATTTCAAGGTCGAGACCGTGAAGCTGGCCTGAGGCCCAGGCGGGTTGAGGCTCGGCCGTGACAGCTCACTTCTCCCTCTCCCCGCCCTTCGCGGGGAGAGGGTTGGGGTGAGGGGCTCTCTCAATGGGCGCGACTCGCTAGAAGTCCCCCTCACCCGAAATTCGCTACCGCGAATTTCGACCTCTCCCCGCAAGCGGGGCGAGGTGATCCGTGGCTTCGACTTCAATGAAAATCTATCTCGCCGGTCCCGATGTTTTCCTGCCCGATGCCATTGATATCGGACGGCGCAAGGCCGATTTGTGTCATCGGCACGCCCTGACCGGGCTGTATCCGCTGGACAATGCGATCGACCTCGCCGCGCCCGACGCCTCGCTTCAGATCTTTCGCGGCAACGAGGCCATGATGAACGAGGCAGATGCCATCATCGCCAACCTGACACCGTTTCGCGGGCCGGGCGCGGACGCCGGCACCGTCTACGAGCTCGGCTTCATGGCCGGGCGCGGCAAGCTCTGTCTCGGCTACTCCAACGATCCCTCGCCCTATGCCGACCGGGTCCGTCGGTTCACCGAGGTAACGTCGCGCGACGGCCGGCTGGTCGACGCGGCGGGATTGACGGTTGAGGATTTTGGCCTGGCCGAAAACCTGATGATCGTTCATGCGCTCGAGCTCTATGGCTGCCGGCTGGTGACACCGCTGCAGGCGCCCGCCTATATCTGGCATGACCTGACCGCGTTCGAGGCTTGCGTGCGGACCGCGGCCGAACGGCTGGCCGCGCCGCATCCGCCGACGCAGCGTTGACTTCGCGCCAAAGGCAAACCGGCATGTCATCCCCCCGCAAGCGCATCGACGTTCTCCTGGTCGAACGCGGCCTGTTCGAGAGCCGGACCCGGGCGCGGGCCGCGATCGAGGCCGGCCTCGTGATTGCCGATGGCAGGCAAATCGCAAAATCGTCGGAGACGGTTGCCGCCGATGCGGCGTTGCAGGCGGAGCCCGCGCATCCCTATGTCTCGCGCGGCGGCGTCAAGCTCGCCGGCGCGCTGGAACAGTACCCTGTGGAGATCGAGGGGCATGTCTGCCTCGACGTCGGCGCATCGACCGGCGGCTTTACCGAAGTGCTGCTGGCTAACGGCGCCGATCTCGTGTTCGCGATCGATGTCGGGCGGGAGCAGCTGCATCCATCGCTGCGCGGCCATCCAAAAATCGTCTCGATGGAGGAGACCGACATCCGCAAGCTCGAAGGCAAGCGGCTGCCGGTGCGGCCCGATATCGTCGTCATCGACGTCAGCTTCATCTCGCTGAAGGCCGTGCTGCCGGTGGCCTTGTCGCTTGCCGCCTCCCCGATGCATCTGCTGGCGCTGATCAAGCCGCAATTCGAGGCGCCGCGGAGGCATTCCAAGCGCGGCATCATCCGCAACGCGATGGTGCACCAGGAGATCTGCGACGACATCGCAGGCTTCGCGGCTTCGCTGGGCTGCACCGACATCCAGGTGTTTCCGTCATCGATCAAGGGCGGCGACGGCAATATCGAATTCTTCCTCGGCGCGCGCCGTGGTTGAGCTTGTTCTGATCGATCACGTCGGCCATTTTGGCGATGGGGTCGCCCTCGTCGACGGCGGAAGCCTCTATGTGCCGTACGCGCTTCGTGGCGAGACGGTGGAGGTCGCGCCGGTTGCCGGCCATCCCGACCGCCGCCGCCTGCTGGCCATCGAGCGCGCCAGTCCCGAACGGATCCCGCCCTTCTGCCAGTATTTTGGCGTCTGCGGCGGCTGCGCGATCCAGCATTGGGATGCCGAGCCCTATCGCGCCTGGAAACGAAATCTCGTCGTCGAGACGTTGGCGCAGGCGAGGCTCGATGGCGAGGTGGCGCCATTGATCGACGGCCATGGGCTCGGCCGGCGGCGGATCACGCTGCATGCAAGGATGGGCACGCACGGCGTGCTCAAGGTCGGTTTCGCGGCGGCAGGCTCCCACGACATCGTTCCCGTCGATCGCTGCCCGATCCTCGATCCCGGATTAAGCGGCGGGCTGGAGGCGGCATGGGCGCTGGCCGAGCCGCTGACGCCGACGGGAAAGCCGCTCGACATCCAGATCACGGCGACCGACGGCGGCCTCGACGTCGATGTCCGCGGCTCCGGTCCGCTGCCGGCCAAAATGATCGCGACGCTGTCGCGCGTCGCCGAACAGCACCATCTGGCGCGGCTGACGCGGCACGGCGAGTTGGTGCTGATGCGCGAGCCGCCGACGATCGCGGTCGGCACGGCGCGTGTGACGTTGCCGCCGGGATCGTTCCTGCAGGCGACGATTGCCGGCGAGGAAACGCTGGCGGCGCTGGTTTCGGAACATTGCAAGCGCGCTAAACACATCGCCGATCTGTTCTGCGGGGTCGGGCCGTTCGGCTTAAGGCTCGCAGCGAGGACGCGGGTTTCCGCGTTCGACAGCGACGCCGGCGCGGTGGCGGCGCTGCAGAAGGCGGCAATGGCGACCTCCGGCCTGAAGCCGGTCAAGGCCGAGGCGCGCGACCTGTTCCGCCGCCCGCTGATGCCGGGGGAATTGCGCGACTACGACACGATCGTGTTCGATCCGCCGCGGCAGGGCGCCGAGGCGCAGGTGCGGCAACTCGCGGCCAGCAGGATTCCCGTCGTGGTCGCGGTGTCCTGCAACGTCGCGACCTTCGCGCGCGATGCGCGGATCCTGGTCGATGGCGGCTACCGGCTCGAGGGCGTGACCCCGGTCGACCAGTTCCGGCACACGCCGCATGTCGAACTGGTGGCGCGATTTGTGAGGTGACAGAGATCGTCATCGCCGCGTAACGGCTTCGCCGTTATCGCTGGAGGTGCGAGCTCCTGCAAGCCTCGAAGGATGACCGGCGCCGGTGTTTGTGGCTCGTCCTTCGAGGCCCTCGCAAGAGCGACGGCACCTCAGGATGACGGCGGTGTTGTTTCACCGTACGGCTTTCGAAAACTCTCGCCCTACCTTCCCCACCGGTCCTGCCAGATCTTTTCGCCGATCAGACAGGAGACGCGCGGCTCCTTGTCGGCGACCGGGACGATCCGCCGCTCCGGCGTTCGGCCCGCGACTTCGAGCAGTAATTTGGCGCGGATCGCTTCCTTGAATTTTTCGCGGTCCTTGATCGCGACCACGAAGGAGCCGGGGCCGCCGATCACGCAGTCCTCGTAGTACCAGTCGAGATTGTCGATATCCATGGTCGAATAGGACGGCTCCTTGACCATGATCGGCAGCCCGTTGATGACGATGCCCTTGGACAGCGCCATCTCGCGCGCGCCGCTGACGGGCGAGCCGTTGTTGTTGGGCCCGTCGCCGGAGATATCGATCACGCGCCGCATGCCGCGATACGGGTTCTCGTCGAACAGCGGCATCGCGAAATAGATCGCGCCCGAGATCGAGGTGCGCGAGGCGCGGCGAATCGGCGTCTTCAATATATCCTCGGCGACGGCGTCCGCGGTCTCCGGACCGTCGATCAGCCGCCAGGGAATGATGATCTTCTGGTCGCTGGAGGCCGCCCATTCGAAATAGGTGATCGCGACCTTGCCGTTGGGCAGGCTTTTGAGCGCCTGCAAAAACTCCTTGGAGACGATGGCCTGCGCGTATCCCTCGCGCTGGACCGCCAGTTCATCCATGTCCATCGAGTAGGAGACGTCGACCGCGAGGATCAGTTCGACGTCGACCGGCGTTTTGTCGGCCGCTTGCGCCGTCGTTCGCGCCTTGGGGCCGGGTGCGGCGAGCCCCGCGACGTCGCCACCGGCGATGGCGCCGGCGACGAGCACCGTCAGGAACGAGACATACCAGCGCATCAGCGGCCCTTCCGTCGTCCAATGCGATGGTGACATGCAAAGCGGACTTCGAAAAGCAGGAACATGCCCTGGTCTTCACATTCGAGTTAGCCGCAAGGCCGCCTCAATTATGGAGCCGCCGGCTTTGCTGCGCCGGATAGTCGTGCGATACAGCGTCCCTCGAATGAAGGGGGCATCATGTTCAGGATCGCTATCGCGTGCTGCGTCGTGCTGTCGGTTGCCGCTCATGGCGCTAAGGCGGAAACCCTCGCCGCGCGTGGCGATTACCTCGTCAACACCATCATGGCCTGCGGCAATTGCCACTCGCCGCGCGACGCCGAGGGCCGGATGATCCCCGACAAGGCCTTTTCCGGCGGGCTGACATTCGCCACGCCGGCCTTCGTCGCCACCGCACCGAACATCACGCCCGATGCCGAAACCGGGATCGGACGCTGGAGCGATGCCGAGATCAGGCGCGCGCTGATCGATGGCGTGCGTCCCGACCATGGCCACCTCGCCGGCGTGCCGCTGGCGGCGATCATGCCGGCCAATTTCTATCGGGCGCTGCTGCCTGAGGATCTCGATGCCGTCGTCGCCTATCTGCGCAGCATCAAGCCGATCCGCAACGAATTCCCGGCGCCGGTGTACAAGGCGCCGGTGCGGCGCGATCCCTATCCGGACGCAGAGGCCGGTTTTGACAAGAAGATGTTTGCCGATCCGGTCCGGCGCGGGGCCTATCTGGCCACCATCGGACATTGCATGGAATGCCACACCGCCTGGTCGCGCGGCGTCTCCGATTTCAGGAACGGCCTTGGCCGCGGCGGCAGGACTTTCCCGGCGCGCGAGGGTGCGCCCGCGGGAACACCCGACAGCGTCGCCGCCAACATCACCTCCGATCCCACGGCCGGCATCGGTGCCTGGACCGATGCCGAAATCGGCCGTGCCATCACGCAAGGCGTTGCACGCGACGGGCGGATGCTGAAGCCGCCGATGGCCTATGCCTATTATGCGGGCCTGACGCCCGCCGACCTCGCCGATATCGTCGCCTATCTACGTACGGTGCCGCCGCTGCAATGAAGCCATCGCAAAGCGCCGGTTCCGCCCCGGGCCGGGAGGTTGTAAACTGCCAAGCCCGATGCAAGGAGACGATCCGGAGCTGCCGCCGCAATGATCGACGCCGTCACCAAGCCGAAGACCAAGGTCAAGACCAAGACCGAACGGCCGCGCCTGCACAAGGTGATCCTCGTCAACGACGACTACACGCCGCGCGAATTCGTGGTCACCGTCCTGAAGGCGGAATTCCGCATGACCGATGACCAGGCCCACAAGGTCATGATCACGGCGCACCGGCGCGGCGTCTGCGTGGTCGCGGTCTTCACCAAGGACGTCGCCGAGACCAAGGCGACCCGCGCCACCGACGCCGGTCGCGCCAAGGGCTATCCGCTGCTGTTCACCACCGAGCCCGAGGAGTAGCGCGGCAACATGGTTCGTAGCTTGGATGGAGCGAAGCGCAATCCGGGGACGGTGCTCGTGCTGGCGATGCGGTCCCGGATTACGCTGCACTCCATCCGGGCTACGAATCCTTCGGGATCTCATCCGCCAGGCCGTAGACCCGTTCCGCCTTGGAAAATCCGGCGATCGGAAACTCGCCGAGTTCGGTCCAGCCGCCGGTGCAGATGCTGGCGAAGCCTTCAGACGCCACGACGATGCGATGCAGCCGGCCGGCGATCTTCTCCAGCCTTGCGGCGAGATTGACGGCGGGGCCGATGCAGGTGAAGTCGAGCCGGTTGCCGCCGCCGATATTGCCGTAGAGGATCTTGCCGACATGCAGCGCGACCCCGAAGCGAAAGCGTTCGATGGTGTCGCCGATCGGGTATTGCAGCGCTTCGACGCTGGCACGGGACTCACGGGCGGCTTCCAGCACGCCCGCGCAGACATGCTCCTCGTCGCCGTCGGCCTCCGAAATCGGAAACACCGCGAGCAGCCCGTCGCCCATGAATTTCAACACCTCTCCGCCATGGTTTCGGATCGCCGACACCTGGCAATCGAAGTAATGATTGAGGATGTCGACCACGGTCTCGGCCGGCAGCCGGTCGGACAGCGCGGTGAAACCGCGCAGGTCGGACAGCCAGATCGCGGCATGCATGGTCTCGGTGTGGCCGCGCCTGATCTGGCCGCCAAGGATGCGCTCGCCGGCGCGGTTGCCGACATAGGTATCGAGCAGGACCGACGCCCGACGGCGCTGATTGATGACCTCGATGAGGCGGGCCAGCGGCGGCATCAGCGATCGCAGCCCGTCCAATTGCCCGTCGCTGAAGCCGCCGGCCTCCTTCGTGGTCCAGCTCGACGCGTGAATCCTGCCATCGGTGGCGAGCAGCGGCAACGCGACGTAGTCGGTGACGCCCTCGGCGCGCATGTCCTCGAGGAACGGAAAGCGCCGGCTTTCGGGATCGGCGATGCGATGCCTGACCTCGTGGCCCTCGCCGAACACGGCCACCAGCGGACTGCTCTTGAATTCCGGGGAGTCCAGGAGGCCGAAATCCGCGGTGCCGTAGATCACCTCGGCGCCCGGCTTCCAGATGAAATTGACGCCGAGAATGTCGGGATGCAGCGTCCGGATGAACAGGCCGACGCGCCATAACGGCAGGCCCGCCGCCACCAGCCGCTCGCAGAATTCCGTCACCATCGCGTTCGAATTTGCGGCCGACCTTGCGCCGTCGATCAGCCAGTCGGAGATTTTCTTCAGGTCTGGTGCGTTCATGAGGAATGCATGTCCTGCGCAAGTTCCGAGGAGGTCAAGCTAACACAAATGCTTTGCGTTTTCGCGTCAGCAAGGCAAAGTTGGCGCAAACGGCATCGCGGACGCGAGACGAGAAATGCTGGATTCGGGAGCGGCAACACCGGCCGATACGGCCTTGCTGCGGCGGGCGCTGGAGGCGGCCGATCCGGCGACGCTGCTACTGTCGCTGGTGCAACTCACCGGCGAAAAACATTGGCTGGAGGCGGCAAAGCCGTTCATCCGCGGCCCGATGAACTATCAGGAGTTCATGCCCGAGCCGCTGCGCGCCGCGGTGCGCGACCGGCTCGCCGAGGTGCTGGCGGAGATTTCGCGCAGCAACAGGACGCCGCCGCGACAGGCCGACGATTCGCTGCTGCGCGAGATGATGGCGGTCGCGACGGGCGAAGCGGTATCGGACGACTATATCGCGATGATGCGCGAGGACCTGACCTGCGACAATCTGGCGTCGCGCAGCCTGACATGGCGGAAAGCCCCCGGGCCCGACGCGCTGCAGGCGACGCAAGTCGTCATCATCGGCGCCGGCATGTCCGGCCTCTATGCCGGCATCCAGCTGCAACAGGCCGGCATTCCCTTCGTCATCCTCGAGAAGAACGACGCCGTCGGCGGCACCTGGTATGAAAATATCTATCCCGGCTGCGGCGTCGACACGCCCAATCATTTCTATTCCTATGCGTTCGAGCCCAATCACGACTGGTCGCATTTCTTCGCCAAGCGCGACGAGCTCTGGAATTATTTTGAAGGAGTTGCCGACAAATACGATCTGCGCAAACATATCCGACTCGGCACTGAAGTGGCCGAGGCGCGCTATGACGAGACCGACGCGGTTTGGCGCATCACGGCGAAGAGCCGCGATGCGACGGAGCACCAGCTCACGGCCCGTGTGCTGGTCTCCGCCGTCGGCGTGCTGAACCGGCCGAAACTGCCTGACATTGCCGGGCTCGACTCGTTTGCCGGGCCGGCCTTCCACACCGCGCAATGGGACCGCGATTTCGACTGGCGCGGAAAGCGCGTGGCCATGATCGGCACCGGCGCATCGGGCCACCAGGTCGGCCCGAGCATCGCGCCCGATGTCGAACGCCTGACGATCTTCCAGCGCTCGCCGCACTGGGTGGTGCCGAACCCGAACTATCACGAGGGCGTTGCCGCGGGAAAGAAGTGGGCGCTGGCCAATATACCGTTCTATCTGCGCTGGTACCGCTTCCAGCTGTTCTGGGGGTTTGCCGACGGCCTGCATGGAGCGCTGACGGTCGACCCCGACTGGCCGCACCCAAAGCGCTCGCTGAATGCGATCAACGAAAAGCACCGCCGCTTCATGGAAAAGCATATGCGGAGCGAGCTCTCTGGCCGGCCGGACCTTTTGCAAAAAGTCATTCCGGACTATCCGGCCTATGGCAAGCGCATCCTGATCGACAATCACTGGTTTCGGATGCTGAAGCGCGACAATGTCGATCTCGTCGCCGACCCGATCGATCGCATCGTGCCCGAGGGCGTCCGCACGGGGGACGGAAACATCTGGCCGGCGGATGCGCTGGTGTTCGCCACCGGTTTTATGGTCAGCAAGATGCTGCATCCCATGAAAATCCACGGCCGGAAGGGGCGCGAGTTGCACGAGGTCTGGGGCGCCGACGACGCAAAAGCCTATCTCGGCCTCACCGTTCCCGGCTTTCCCAACCTCTTCATGCTCACCGGCCCGAACACCGGTCTCGCCCATGGCGGCAACCAGATCTTCATGACCGAATGCGGCGTGCGGCACATGATGCTCGCTCTGCGTGAACTCGTGGAAGGCGGCCATCGCTCGATCGAGTGCAGGCCGGAAATCTACGAGGCCTACAATCGCAAGGTCGACGCCATGCACGCCCGCATGGTGTGGACGCATCCGGGCATGACCAACTGGTACCGCAACCCCCACGGCCGCGTGTTCGCGATCACGCCGTGGCGGCTGGTGGAATATTGGAAGATGACGGCGGGGTTTGAGAAGGCGGAGTATGAGTTCGGCTAAGCCGTGAGTGTCATACGATAGGAAATCGCTATCACCGGGCCTGACCCGGTGATCCATCCGCTTCGAAAACGACTTTCGCGAAGTTGATGGATGGCCGGGTCAAGCCCGGCAATGACGGGTACGGACTCTATTTTCAAAGAGCCGCGCAAAGGCGTTTCAGCCAGCCCTGGCGGGGCGGGTTGTAGCCGAAGGCTAACCCGCCATCTCGCCGGAACGGCGGATTACGGCTTCGCCTCCACCCCGCCCTACAAAAACTATCCGCCCACCTGCCCGCGATGCCGCAGGAAATGATCTGCCAGCACGCAGGCCATCATGGCCTCTCCGACCGGCACCGCGCGGATGCCGACGCAAGGGTCGTGGCGGCCCTTCGTCATGATGTCGGTGTCGGCGCCTGAGCGATCCACGGTGCGGCGGGGCGACAAGATCGACGACGTCGGTTTGACCGCAAACCGCGCGACCACCGGTTGGCCCGTCGAAATGCCGCCCAAAATTCCGCCGGCGTGGTTGGACAGAAAGCTGACACCCTGGTTGCCCATGCGCATCTCGTCGGCGTTTTCCTCGCCCGACAATTCCGCCGCGCCGAAGCCGGCGCCGATCTCGACGCCCTTCACCGCGTTGATGCTCATCAGCGCGGCGGCCAAATCCGCATCGAGTTTGGCGTAGATCGGCGCGCCGAGGCCGGCCGGCACGCCTTCGGCGATCACTTCGATCACCGCGCCGATCGACGAGCCTTCTTTCCGGATGCCGTCAAGAAAATCCTCGAAGAAGACGGCCTTGTCCTTGTCCGGGCAGAAGAACGGATTTCTTGCGATCTCGTCGAAATCCCATTTGTCGCGGTCGATCTTGTGCGGGCCCATCTGCACCAGCGCGCCGCGCACTATGACGCCCGGCAAAATCTTGCGCGCGATGGCGCCGGCGGCGACGCGAGTCGCGGTCTCGCGCGCCGAGGAGCGGCCGCCGCCGCGATAATCGCGCAAGCCGTATTTCGCCTCATAGGTGAAATCGGCATGCCCCGGGCGAAACTTGTCCTTGATGTCGGAATAGTCCTTCGAGCGCTGGTCGGTGTTCTCGATCAAGAGCGCGATCGGCGTGCCCGTCGTCACCTGCACGCCGGTTTCGGGATGCGTCATCACGCCGGACAGGATCTTGACCGCGTCCGCTTCCTGTCGCTGGGTCGTGAAGCGCGACTGGCCGGGGCGGCGGCGGTCGAGATCGTGCTGGATGTCTTCGGCGGTGAGCGGCAGCAGCGGCGGGCAGCCGTCGACCACGCAGCCGATCGCAACCCCGTGGCTCTCGCCGAAGGTCGTGACGCGGAACATATGGCCGAAGGTGTTGAAGGACATTTTGGCGCCGGCTCGTCGATCGTAAGTCAATGCTGACTTGTCGTATCGCGCGGGACTCGGTCGGTCAAACCTCTCCTTCGTCATGGCCGGGCTTGTCCCGGCCATCCACGTCTTGCTTTGGCGCCATAAAAGACGTGGATGCCCGGGACAAGCCCGGGCATGACGGCAGATGGTTGGGCGGCCCGTCGCCCATTAACCATACTTCGTCAGCCCGCCTTCGCCGAACACGTAGACCGCGCCCTGCGCGATCGCGAGATCGGCGGCGCTCGCCGGCGTCTCGAAGCCGAGCGCCACCATCAGCGCCCGCGCGGTGCCGCCATGGGCGACCGCGACCGTGTCCACGGTCACTTGCTCGTACCAGCCGGTCACCCGCGCCTGCACGTGGGCGTAGCTCTCGCCGCCTGGTGCTGCGACCGACCATTTATCGGCCCGACGGCGAGCGAAAAATACCGGGTCTTTCGCCTGTATCTGAAGAAGCGTCGAGCCCTCCCATTGGCCGTAGGCGATCTCGCGCAGCCGCGCGTCGATGGCGTATTCAGCGGGCGGCAGTTTCAGCGCGCCGCGCACCAGCTCCATGGTCGCGCGTGCCCGGCCGAGCGGACTGGCGACGAACGCGACCGTCGCCGGGCTGCGGCCATCGCGCGCCAACAGGCCGGCGAGGATGAGCCCTGCGGCGGCCGCCTGCCTGCGGCCGAGATCGTTGAGCGGAACGTCCTTCGTGCCCTGCAGCCTGCCGTCGGCGTTCCATTGGGTTTCGCCGTGGCGGATGTAGTAGATGGTGGGCATATTCTCTCCGCGTCATTGCCGGGCTTGACCCGGCAATCCATCTCCACAGAGACTCTTTGAAGGGATGGATGCCCGGGTCAAGCCCGGGCATGACGCGTTCGGCTATTCCTTCGCCAGCGAATTGCTCAGCGTGATGTCGGGCGCGTCCGGGCGCTTCATGCCGACGACGTGGTAGCCGGAATCGACGTGGTGCACCTCGCCGGTGACGCCGCGCGAAAGATCCGAGAGTAGATACAGCGCGCTGTCGCCGACTTCCTCGATCGTGACGGTGCGACGCATCGGGGCGTTGTATTCATTCCACTTCAGGATATAGCGGAAATCACCGATGCCGGACGCCGCCAGCGTCTTGATCGGCCCGGCCGAGATCGCGTTGACGCGAATGTTCTTCTCGCCGAGATCGGCGGCGAGGTAGCGCACGCTGGCTTCCAGCGCGGCCTTCGCCACCCCCATCACGTTGTAATGCGGCATCCATTTTTCGGCGCCGTAATAGGTCAGCGTCAGGATCGAACCGCCGTCGATCAAGAGTTTTTCGGCACGCTGCGCGATCGCGGTCAGCGAATAACAGCTGATCAGCATGGTTTTCGAGAAATTGTCGGCGGTAGTCTCCAGATAACGGCCGTCGAGCTGGTCCTTGTCGGAGAACGCGATCGCGTGCACCACGAAATCGATCTTGCCCCACCTCTGGCGCACCACGTCGAAGGCGGCATCGATGGTCGCGGGATCGGTGACGTCGCAATGGCCGAGCAGGATGCCGCCCAGTTCCTTCGCCAGCGGCTCGACGCGCTTCTTCAGCGCGTCGCCCTGCCAGGTCAGCGCAATCTCCGCGCCCGCGGCGTGGCAGGCTTTCGCAATGCCCCAGGCAATCGAGCGGTTGTTGGCAACCCCGAGAATCACCCCGCGCTTGCCCTGCATCAGACCTGAACTTTGCGCCATCACCGTTTCCAATCGACCCTGCCCCGGTCTGGAGGTACACCAGCCCTCCCACCCGGTACAGCCCAAATCCGCCCCCGGTCCGGATGGTCGACGGCGACAACCTCAACAGCCGGAATAGCCGCGAGATTTCGGTGTTATATAGCTCAAGGCGTTGTCGAGGTTTGACGCCCACCGGACATATCCGAGACCGAAAGCGTCAATGACCGCGTTCCGCGAAAGTGTCGAAGCCATGATCCCGGCGCTGCGTCGCTATGCGCGCGCCTTGGCGCGCGATGCCGACATCGCCGACGATCTGGTGCAGGACACGCTGGTGCGGGCGTTGCGTTCGGAACGGCTGTTTCTCGGCGGCGACGTCAGGAGCTGGCTTTACACGATCCTGACCAACCTCAACAAGAACCGGCGGCGGTCGCTGGCGCGGCGGCCGCAATTCATGCCGCTGCTCGACAACAATCCCGACGCCAGCGGGACCGAGGCGGAAGGCCGCGACATCGCGCGCGCGCTGGCGACACTGGTGGAGGAGCAACGCTCGGTGCTGCTGCTGGTGATGCTGGAAGGGTTGAGCTATCGCGAGGTCGCCGACATCCAGGGGGTGCCGATCGGCACAGTGATGTCGCGGCTCGCGCGGGCCCGCTCCCATGTCAGGGCCTCGCTGGAGGGCGAGCGGGTGGCGCTGCGGCGGGTGAAATGATGGCAGGCATTATGCATGTGGATGCGTGTTTCGATGTGAGTTGCGCCGTCAGGCCTGGACCTGTGTTTTTGCTCGCTCCCGTAAGGAGAGAGTGTATCAATAAAATTTCGACTGAGAGACAACGACCATGACCGACCCCAAAATTCCCGTCACCGAAGACGAGTTGCACGCCTATGTCGACAACGAATTGCCGGCGGAGCGTCGCGGCGATGTCGAGGCGTGGCTCGCGGCGCATCCCGACGATGCCGAGCGGGTGCGTTCGTGGCGCACGATGGCGGATGCGCTGCACGCGCGCTACGACCGCGTTGCCGACGAGCCGGTGCCGAAGCGGCTCGAGATCGAGCGGCTGGAGCGGCAGCCGCGCCGCTGGATTTACGGGGCGGTGGCGGCCGCGTTGCTGGCGTTCATCGCCGGCGGCGGCGCCGGCTGGATGGCGCGCGGCGCGGTCGCCTCGCCCTCGCTGTTCCAGAATTTCACCGACGATGCGCTCGATGCGCACCGGCTCTACGTGGTCGAGGTCCGCCATCCGGTCGATGTGCCCGGCAGCGAACGTGTCCACCTGCAGCAATGGCTGACCAAGCGCTGCGGCTGGGACGTGCGCGCGCCGGAGCTCGACGCGACGGGTTTGAAACTGGTCGGCGGCCGGCTGTTGCCGGGCCCCACCGGCCCCGCATCGTTCCTGATGTATGAGAGCGCCTCCGGTGAGCGTTTCACGGTCTACACCGCGCGCGCCGATGCCACGACCACGCAGATGCGATACGCGAAACAGGACAATGACGGCGCGCTGTTCTGGGCCGACAACGGCGTCGGCTACGTCGTCAGCGGCGGCAGCGACCGCGAGCGCCTCGCGCAAGTCGCGCGCCTCGTCTACGACCAAACCGAGAAAACCGGCGGCTGAATTGCGACTTGATTGCGTCTTGATTGGCGCGTTGGCCTGCGTCCCCAATTCCGACATTGAATTTCTGGAATCATACCATGGGCGCGTCTCATTATCGCACCAGGTGATCACGCGAAGTTGAGCCGCGTTCGATCCGCCGATCGACGCAAGCGACCTCGACTGGGGTTTGGTACCGCGCTGGTCCCCTGGTCGGGGTCGCACTTTTTTCGGATGAATTTGTCGAAGCGAAATCGAGCGATCAGGAGAGATCGCTGCGCGGATTATAGGGGCGTATGTCGCGCCATTTCTCCATCAACGCTTCGAGTTCGGCATCGTTCCCGTCGGGCAGCGCAATTTTGGTGGTGACGAACAGGTCGCCGGGCGTTCCAGTCGGCTTCGGCAGGCCCTTGCCCTTGAGGCGAAAGGTCCGCCCGCTCGAGGTGTTCTTCGGGATCGACAATTCGACCGCGCTGCCGAGCGTCGGCACGCGAACCTTGCCGCCGAGCACGGCCTCATAGAGCGTGATCGGCAGTTCGACGCGCAAATCGCTGCCGTCGACCTTGAAGAAGCGGTGCGGCGCGATCGACACCGTGATCAGGAGATCGCCGGGCGGATGGCCGGGCGCGGTCTCGCCCTGGCCCTTCAGCCGGATCTGCTGGCCGGCCATGACACCGGCCGGAATCTTGACATTGAGCTCCTTGCCGGTCGGCAGCCGGACGCGCTTCTCGGCGCCGTTGACCGCCTCTTCCAGCGACACCGTCATGGCCACTGAAAGATCGAGGTCGAGCGCGATGCCGCCGGCGTCGAATTCGAAGGTGGTGCCACCGCCGGGCCGCGGCCCCCGTCCCGCCGCGCCGCCGAACATGCTGTTGAGGATATCCTCGAAGCCGCCACCTCCGCCGGGGCCGGCGCCGCCGGTGCGGAAGGTGTGCGTCTCGAAGCCGCCGGGGCCCGCGCGGCCGCCCGCGCCGCCGCCGGGAAAACCCTGGAAGCGCGGCTTGCCCTCGGCATCGATCTCGCCGCGATCGAACTGCTTGCGCTTGTCCTCGTCGCCGATGATCTCGTTGGCCGAATTGATTTCGGAGAATCGGGCGGCTGCCTTCGGATCGTTCTTGTTGGCGTCGGGGTGATGCTTCTTGGCAAGCTTGCGATAGGCGCTCTTGATCGCCGCAGCGCTGGCGCCCCGCGGCACCCCCAAGACCTCATAGGGGTCGCGCATCCGTCAGGTCTCCTTCAGGGAAATCAGATGTTAAACTAAAGGGCTGCCCGCCCACTACGGTTTCATTTGCACGATTTCATTTGGGGTCGTCGTTGCATTTTTGCAACTGCCACCCTCAACCCCGTCGCCACGGTTTCAGCGTATGAATCTCCCAGCGTCCCTCAGCGGTCTGGCAGGCCTCGCCCTGCAGCCAGCTTTCGTTGCTGCCATTGACATAGCTCGCCAGGAAATCCCGGCAGGTGCGCCCGTCCGAGCTATAGGCCTGGGCCAGCGGGGTGACCGAGCCGCGCGCGCCGGTCTCGGGGTTTTCCCAGGGCTGGCTGGAATCCTTGTCGCCCTTGGTCAGCACGTCGGAAGCCGCATTGCGGGCAAAGGCGAGGTCGGCCTCCGTCGGCGCCGGGCCGGGCTTCATCGCGCCGACCGACCCCGTGACCTCGTTATCTCCCATCCTGGCGAAGGCATTGTCGGGCCGGGACATGCTGCAGCCGCCGGCGCCGAGGCCGATCAAGATCAGGCTCACCACGGCGCCCGCGGGCCCGATCGCCGATAGGCCAACGCGCCGCCATGTCTTATATAGGACAAGCCTGTGAGAGGACGGCAACGCGTGCCGGACCGCGGGCGGGCGCAACTCGGGACTCCAAAATGAGTGACACGACCTCCATCAAACACCCGACAGCGTTAACATCCGGTGATTTCACCGAGGCGGGCGAGCCGTTTGCCCTGTTCGGCGAATGGTTTGCCGAAGCGGTGAAGTCCGAACCTAACGATCCCACCGCCATGTCGCTGGCGACCGTCGACCAGAGCGGCCTGCCCGACGTGCGGATGGTGCTGATGAAAGGCTATGACGCCGAGGGTTTTGTGTTCTACAGCCACATCGCCAGCCCGAAAGGCCGCGAATTGGCCGCAAATCCTAAGGCGGCTTTACTGTTTCACTGGAAGTCGCTGCGCCGGCAGGTCCGCATCCGCGGCAACGTGTCGCCGGTGACGGAAGCCGAGGCCGACGCCTATTTCGCCACCCGGCCGAAGCAGGCGCAGATCGGCGCCTGGGCCTCGAAACAGTCGCAGCCGCTGGAAAGCCGCTTTGCCTTCGAACAAGCCATTGCAAAAGTCGCAGCCAAACACCTCATCGGCGAGGTGCCGCGGCCGCCGGGGTGGAGCGGCTGGCGCATCGCCCCATTGCGCTTCGAGTTCTGGCACGACCGCCCGTTCCGCCTGCACGACCGCATCGAATTCCGCCGCGATGCTGCCGATCAACCCTGGTCCAAGGTGAGGCTCTATCCCTGAGATTTAAGCCGTCAGGGCCGCGCTAAAGCGCGAAGCGCGCCATGACGAAGAACGAAAGAATTGTTTATGCCGACTTCCGCCAACACGCCGCGGCGCACGCTGCTCCTGACCGGGGCCAGCCGCGGCATCGGACATGCGACCGTGATCCGCTTTTCCTCCGCCGGCTGGCGCGTGCTGACCTGTTCGCGGCATCCGTTCCCGGAGGACTGCCCGTGGGACGCCGGGCCCGAGGACCATATCCAGGTCGACCTCGCCGACCATGCCGACACCACGCGGGCGATCTCCGAAATCCGCTCGCGGCTGGAGGGCGGCGCGCTGCACGCGCTCGTCAACAACGCCGCGATCTCGCCGAAGGCCGAAGGCGGCAAGCGGCTCGGCTCGATCGATACCGACGTCGAGACCTGGAGCCACGTGTTCCGGGTCAATTTCTTCGCGCCGATCATGATGGCGCGCGGGCTGATCGAGGAATTGAAGGCCGCCAAGGGCTCGGTGGTCAACGTCACCTCGATCGCCGGCGGCCGCGTGCATCCGTTCGCGGGCGCCGCCTATGCGACCTCGAAGGCGGCGCTGGCTTCGCTAACCCGCGAGATGGCGTCGGATTTCGGGCGCCATGGCATCCGCGTCAATGCGATCGCGCCGGGCGAGATCGACACCTCGATCCTGTCGCCGGGCACCGAGAAGATCGTCGCCGAGCAGATCCCGCTGCATCGGCTGGGCACGCCGGACGAAGTCGCCAAGATCATCTATGTGCTGTGCACCGAGACGAGTTCCTACGTCAACGGCGCCGAGATCCACATCAACGGCGGGCAGCACGTGTAGGCCATCGTCATTCCGGAGCGATGCGAAGCATCGAACCCGGAATGACGAACAATCTCACACCAGCCCGCGCAAAATCTGCGCGGCCTGCCAGCGCAGGCTGGCCTCGATGTTGAAGGCGCTGGAACACTCCTCCTCGCGCTCACCCTCGGCAAGCGCCGCGCCGCAATGCCGGCACAGCCGCGGCGACATCGCTGCCGCCCTGGCCCCGCGGTTTCGCTGGTAGCAGGCGAGATCGACGACGTTCTCGCCTGAAATTATGACTTTCTCAACCATTGCAATCCTCGCCGCGTGAGCAAGCGTTATCGCAGAAAGACTTCGCTCAATCGTTCAGCGCACCGCTCAAATTTTAGGAGAGGAATTGAGGAGGATAGCAAGGATGCTGTCATGGCCGGGCCTATCCCGGCCATCCACTTCTTTAAACCGCAACGAAAGAGAGCAAGACGTGGATCACCGGGATCAAGCCCGGTGATGACGGCGAATCTGGTGCGACACGTCGCTCTACTTCGGTTACAGCCACTTCTTCCACTTGAAATACATGTAGGGCCCGGCCGCGGCGAACACCATTGCGATCACCGCGAACAGATAGCCGTGCTCCCATTCCAGTTCCGGCATCACCTTGAAATTCATGCCGTAGATGGAGGCGATCAGGGTCGGCGGCATCAACACCACCGCCATCACCGAGAACAGCTTGATGATGTTGTTCTGCTCGAGATTGACGACGCCGAGCATGGCGTCGAGCACGAAGGTGATCTTGTTGGAGAGGTAGCTTGCGTGATCGGTCAGCGAGGTGACGTCGCGCTGCATGGTCTTCAGCTGCTCGCGCATGTCCTTGGACCATTTGACGCCGTCGACGGCGGCCGCCACGAAGGTGACCACGCGGCCGATCGAGACCAGGCTTTCCCGCACTTTCGAAGTCAGGTCGCCCTTGCGGCCGATCGCGATCAGGATGTCGGAATAGCGCTTGGCATGGCCGGTGCGCGCCGCCCCCTCGGGTTCGAAAATGTCGTGGCTGATGTTGTCCATGTCGCTGCCGGCGCGCTCCAGGATGTCGGCATTGCGGTCGATCACCGCGTCCAGAAGCTCCATCAGCACCATCTCGCCGGTGACGGCCGGCGCGCAGGCGCGCGCGAGCTTGTTCTCGACCAGCATGAATGGTTTCGGCTCGTCGTAGCGCACGGTGACGAGGCGATGGCTGGCGAGGATGAAGGTCACCGCTGTGGTGCGCGGGTTCTCGGTATCCGCCGCGCACATCAGAGTCGCGGTCATGTAACGGGCGCCGTTCTCGATGTAGAGGCGCGAGGAAATCTCGATTTCCTGCATGTCCTCCCGCGTCGGCACCGCGATCCCGGCGAGCCGCTCCACCGCCCTGTCCTCCGCCGCGGTCGGCTTCACCAGATCGATCCAGACCGCGGCCTCGGGCAGCGCGTCGAGATCGGCGGCGGCCGCTTTTTTCAAGGAGGCCTCGGCAGGGACGAAAACCGACAACATATCTCACTCCGGAAACCGGGCAGGCAGGGCTACCCAACAGGACTTAGCTCGATTCTGGCAAGCGCTTGATGACCTCCTGTTAACCCCGGAGCGATATTTGTGGCGGCTGGGTGGCTTTGGCGTGGCCGTGATTTGGCGAAAATGGCGGTTTGCCCAAAAATGAGACGCACGTCCGACTGTTTGCGGCAAAAAAGACACAACCGGTGTCCCGCAGCGCGGGACCGGCATCTAAGGTCTGGAATTATGACCAATTTCGGCGATAATGCGCGCACTGGAATTGTGGCGTTCGGGCGCAATTTTGGCGCGCGCGAGTGTGGGCCTTTCGATTGGAAGTAAACCATGTCGCTGAAAGTTACACTGGCAATCCTGGCCTCCGGCGTGCTGCTCACAGGCTGCATGCAGGCCACGACCTATGAGGCGACCAATACCGCCGCCTTCAAGCCGCATGACAAGGAATTGCTGGCCAAGATCCGCTACACCAATGTGCCGGTCGCCGAGCCGTTCCGCCGCGCCATCGTCGACTATCACCGCAAGGAAGCGCCCGGCACCATCGTGGTCGATTCCGACAACCACTATCTCTATTACGTCCTCAACGACGGCAAGGCGATCCGCTACGGCATCACCGTCGGCGAGGAAGCCATGGCCTGGTCCGGCATCGCCAAGATCGGGAGCATGACCGAGTGGCCGCCCTGGCACCCGACCAAGGGTGAAATCGAGCGGCTCGGCGTGCCGTCCTTCGTGCCGCCGGGGCCTGACAATCCGATGGGTTCGCGCGCGATGTATCTGTATTCGGGCGGCAAGGACACGCTGTTCCGGATTCACGGCACCAACCAGCCGGAGTATATCGGCGCGTCGATTTCGTCGGGCTGCATCCGCATGACCAACGAGGACGTGATCGATCTCTACAACCGGGTGAAGATGGGCACCATCGTGGTGGTGCTGGAGCCGCACCACGGCGACTCACCCTACAACTCGACGCTGGCGCTGCAGGGCGGCGGCAGCATGGTGCAGTAACTGAAGGCCCGATGAGTAATTCAGAAAAGCGCCGGTTTACCGGCGCTTTTTTGTTGGATTGGCGCGAGTGGCGAATAGGAAAGGACGCCGACCCAGCCTTCTTCGCTACTCGCTACGAGCCCTTCTTCGCGACCTCGCGCGGCGGGGCGTCGTCCGGCCTTGCCGCCGGCAATAGCGGGGCGACCTGCGGCAGCGGGTCCCACACGTTCCACTGGCAGATCTTGTAATTGTTGTGCCGCTCCATCAGGTCGAGATGGATGTGGTCCTCGTGATACCAGTCCGAACCCGGCCCCAGTACCGTCATGAACCGCGCGCACACCGAATGCAGCACGTTTTCGCGCAGCTCCCGCGACACCGTGCGGTCGGTGAGCCCGATAGACCGGCCGTCGGCGAGCTTGATCGCGCGCACGTCGAGCGCGTTGGCCCGGCCATGTTCGGAGAGATGCGCGCCCGCAATCCGGTTGAATCCGCGGCACTCATAGGAGTCGAAATTGTCGAGCACCACGGGCTCGGTGCCGAGGCCGGCGGCGAGGTTCGTCACGTCGGTGCGGATCCAATCGGCGATGGCCGAGGCCATCGCGCAGCGCAGGGTCGCCGGCGGCGTCACCGCGACCTTGCGCTTGTCCGGCAACACCACGGCCTCCAGCCGCACCAGGTCCTCGCCGCCGCAGCCGCCGGGGCCGTGGATGTCGGCAATGCTGGGGGCGATCGCGATCGCCTCGGTCAGCGCCAGCCGGCAGGCCGTGGGCTGGGGCTGCGGAGCCGGCGCGGGCTGTTCGGCCGGCTTGTCGGTCTGGGAAGGTGTTTGGGTTGCCGTCGCCGGCTGTTCCGGCTCGGCGGCCGGGGCCTCGGCCGGGCGAGGTTTCGGCAATGGCACCGCTGCCGGAAGCAGCGACCCGCGCAGCCTGGGCGTTCGCACCCCGAACAGGTCGCCCCACGTCCCCCCGCCCCGGCGCGCCGCCTTGGCCGGGTCGGCCAGCGCGCAGAGCATCACGAGCGCCACGGCGAGGGTAACCATTGGCCATTCGCCGTAGCGAAAGCCGCCACAAGGCCATTTGCGGCGTGCTTTCTCCGCGCTAAAGTTCATGGCAATTCCGTGAATGGAAGCGACAGGCGATAACACATCTCTGGAGGAGCGTTCGTATGCTTGGATTGATGCAAGACTGGCCTTTGCTGTGTCATCGGATCATCGAGCACGCCGCGAGATATCACGGCACCCAGGAGGTCGTGACGCGATCGATCGAAGGCCCTATCGTCCGCACCAATTACGCCGAAATTCACAAGCGCGCACTGAAAGTATCGCAGATGCTGCAGCGCGACGGCATCAAGCTCGGCGACCGTGTCGCGACCATCGCCTGGAACACCTGGCGCCACCTCGAATGCTGGTACGGCATCATGGGGATCGGCGCCATCTGCCATACGGTCAATCCGCGCCTGTTCCCGGAACAGATCGCCTGGATCGTCAACCACGCCGGCGACCGCGTGGTGATGGTCGACACCACCTTCGTGCCGATCCTGGAGAAGCTCGCCGACAAGCTGCCGAGCGTCGAGCGCTACATCGTGCTGACCGACAAGGCGCACATGCCGCAGACCACGCTGAAGAACGCGGTCGCCTATGAGGACTGGCTGGCGCAGGCCGACGGCCAATTCGAGTGGCAGGATTTTGACGAAAATACCGCCGCCGCCATGTGCTACACCTCAGGGACGACGGGCGACCCCAAGGGCGTGCTCTATTCGCATCGCTCCAACGTCATTCACTCGTTCATGGCGAATGCCAAGGACGCGCTCGGCACCTCGGCCAGCGACGTGATGCTGCCGGTGGTGCCGCTGTTCCACGCCAACAGCTGGGGGATTGCGTTCTCGGCGCCGGCGATGGGTACCAAGCTGATCATGCCCGGCATGAAGCTCGACGGCCCCTCCGTCTACGAACTGCTCGACACCGAGAAGGTCACCCATACCGCGGGCGTCCCGACGGTATGGCTGATGCTGCTCAACCACATGGCCGCCAACAATCTGAAACTGCCCAAGCTCGAATTCGTCGTGTGCGGCGGCTCTGCCATGCCGCGCTCGATGATCAAGGCGTTCGTCGACATGGGCGTCACCGTGCGCCATGCCTGGGGCATGACCGAGATGAGCCCGCTCGGCACGCTGGCCGCGCTGAAGCCGCCGTTCGCCGATCTCGAGGGCGACGCGCGGCTCGACATCCTGCAGACCCAGGGCTTCCCGCCCTATGGCGTGCAGATGAAGATCACCGACGATGCCGGCAAGGAGCTGCCGTGGGACGGCAAGACTTTTGGCCGGCTCAAGGTTTCCGGCCCCGCGGTCGCCAAGGCCTATTTCCGCGTCGATACCAACATCCTCGACGACGACGGCTATTTCGACACCGGCGACGTCGCCACCATCGACAGCAACGGCTACATGCGGATCACCGACCGCTCCAAGGACGTGATCAAGTCCGGCGGCGAGTGGATTTCCTCGATCGACCTGGAAAACCTTGCGGTCGGCCACCCGGCGGTGGCCGAAGCCGCCGTGATCGGCGTCTATCATCCGAAATGGGACGAGCGCCCGCTCCTGATCGTGCAGCTCAAGGCCGGCCAGAACGCCAACCGCGAGGACATCCTGAAATATATGGACGGCAAGATCGCAAAGTGGTGGATGCCCGACGACGTCGTATTCGTCGACAGTATCCCACACACCGCCACCGGCAAGATCCTGAAGACCGCGCTGCGCGACACTTTCAAGGCCTATCGTTTCCCGAACGCGGCGGCGTGAGGGCGAAGGCGCGTCCATCCCTCCCTCACGGCAGCGATGGACGGCTTGCGACTTGCGAACAATTCCCCGATTGCAAATTGATGTATTCCGATTTGGGGCACCAGGTTCCGCTTGGGCCACGCTTGATCATATCCGGGGCATTGATGTCCCCCAGGGAACCCTGGGCTTGGACGCGAGGGTTGCGCGGGCGGCATTAATAATAAGGCCCTGTAGAGACGAAAGGCGTATGGACCCGGCCGGACGGGTTCCTAATTTGCGGCTTCCGTCAGCACCAAAAAACCAAGGAAACAAACAAGATGAAGAGAGCGATCGGACTTCGAACCCTCCCGTGGCTATTGCTGGCGTCGCTGAGTGCGACCGCCGCTCATGCCGCTGGCAACAAGGTGGTGATCGGCGACATCGACGACATGTCCGGCCTCTATGCTGACGTGATCGGACCCGGCGGCGTCGAGGCCGCCAAGATGGCGATCGAGGATTTCGGCGGCAGCGTTCTCGGCAACAAGATCGAACTGTTGACCTCCGATCACCAGAACAAGCCGGATCTCGGCGCGCAAAAATTCCGCGAATGGGCCGACCGCGACGGATTGACCATGGTGCTCGGCGGCTCGAACACCGGCGTCTCCATCGCGATGGCGACGATTGCGAAGGAAAAGAAGACGCCGTTCTTCGCCATCGGCGCCGCCGGCGCCTCGCTGACCGGCAAGGACTGCACGCCCTACACGGTACATTACGTCTATGACACCACCGCGCTCGGCAACGGCACGGCCTCGACCATGGTCAAGCAGGGCGGCAAGTCCTGGTTCTTCCTCACCGCCGACTACGCCTTCGGGACCCAACTGCAGGAAGCCGCCGCGAAGGTCGTGGAGGCCAATGGCGGCAAAGTCGTCGGCGCGGTGCGGGTGCCGCTGTCGACCTCGGACTTCTCGAGCTACCTGCTGCAGGCGCAGAATTCCGGCGCGCAGGTCCTGGGGCTTGCCAACGCCGGCAACGACTTCACCAACTCGATCAAGGCAGCCGACGAGTTCGGCATCGCCAAGACCATGAAGCCCGCGGCCCTGCTCGCCTTCATCAGCGACATCCACAGCCTCGGACTGAAGACCGCCCAGGGCCTCTATCTCACCACCGGCTGGTACTGGGACCTCAACGACAAGACCCGGGCCTTCGCCAAACGCTATTACGAGAAGACCAAGCGCGAGCCGACCATGAACCAGGCCGGTTATTACTCCGCCACCATGACCTATCTCAACGCGGTCAAGACGGTGGGCAGCACCGATCCGGACAAGGTGATGGCCGAACTGCACAAGGTGAAGATCGACGACATGTTCACCAGCAACGGCAAGATCCGCCCCGACGGCCTGATGGAACACGAGATGTACATCATGCAGGTCAAGAAGCCCGAGGAATCGAAAGCGCCCTGGGACTATTACAAGCTGGTGCAGACCATGTCCGGCGAACAGGCCTTCGGCAAGCTTTCCGATTCGGCCTGCCCGCTGGCGACGCATTAAGCTCTCCAACCTCTCCCCGCTCTGAAGAGCGGGGCGAGGGAGCGCACTTCCGCCGGCACGGCGATGCACTGAGCGACAACGCCCGCCCGGAGCGACAGCGCGGGCGTTGCCGGCCTTGGGATCGACGCATTTTCCGGCATAAAGCGCTTCACAGGGCCCAGAGAAATGCGCTAGGTGACCTGCGCGCGGCCGTCCGCCGGACCGGCCCGGCGAACCAATCCATATTGGAATATTTCAAGGATGGCCCGCAGGTTTTCCGCTCCCTATCAGTCGGAACCCGTGTCCGGCCTTGCCTCATGGGCGCGCAATCTCGCGGTATTCTCGGTGGTCGCGGTCGTGGTCTCGATCATCATCGTCCGCTTCGGCTTCCTGGAGATGAAACCGGCGCTGGCCACCTTCTTCGGGGCGCTCGCCTGTGCCGGGCTTTCGATCCTGGTCGGGTTTGCCGCCTTTGCAGCGATCTGGCAGAACGGCTCTCGCGGCATGAGCCGCATCCTGCTGGCGTTCCTGATCGACGCGGTAGTGCTGGCCTACCCCGCCTATCTCGGCCTTCAATACCGCAGGCTGCCGCCGATCCACGACATCACCACCGATCCGATCGATCCGCCGAAATTCGAAGCGCTGGCGCGGCTGCGCACCGGCGAGGGCACCAATACCGCTGTTTATGCCGGGCTCTATTCGGCCGAGCAGCAGCGGCTCTATTATCCGGACATCGAGACAGTGGAACTCGATGTAACCGCGCAGCGGGCCTTCGACATCACCCTGGGCCTCGTCAACAAGCGCAAATGGCTGGTGATCGACGAGCGCGCCCCCTTAGCCCCGCGCCGCCTCGGCCGCATCGAGGCGGTGGCGCGCACCCCGATCATGGGCTTCCGCGAGGACGTCTCGATCCGCGTCACCGCCGACGGCGACGGATCGCGCGTCGATATCCGCTCGGCGTCGCGCTATTTCGAGAGCGACCTCGGCAGCAACGCCGCGCGCATCTCAAGACTGATCGACGACATCAACAACGCCGCCGACGACACCAACCTCAAGCCGGTCAAGAAGCCGGTCGTGCCGGTGAAACCGCCGCCGAAGGTGGTGAAGAAGTGACGGCCTCGTCGTTCCGGGATGGTCCGAAGGACCAGACCCGAAACCTTGAGATTCCGGGTTCGCGCTTGCGCGCGCCCCGGAATGACGGATGAAGTTTACGCCAAACGATACGTCCCGCCGATCACCGGATCGCCGTCGGTCGCCACGATGCCGCGCGCCACCAGATCCTCCAGATGCGCCAGCACGGAATAGCCGGCCGCGTTCATCAGCCGCGGGTCGATGCCGATATAGATGGCGCGCACCATGGTCGGGATATCGGTCTCGCCCTTGGCGAGGCGATGCAGGATCGAAGCTTCGCGGGCCTGGCGGTGGCGGATCAGGAAGCGGACATAGCGCGGTCCATCCGGGATTTCCGGTCCGTGGCCGGAGAAATACCGCTGCTCCTCGCGCTGCGCCAGCCGCTCGAGCGAAGCCATGTAGTCGATCATCGATCCGTCGGGAGGCGCCACGATCGAGGTCGACCAGCCCATCACATGATCGCCGACGAAGCTTATCTTTCGCTCCGGCCAGGCGAAGGCCAGATGATTGGCGGTGTGACCCGGCGTCGCCACCGCCTGGAGCTTCCAGCCATCGCCCTCAATGGTTTCACCATTCCCGACCTGAACGTCCGGCCTGAAGTCGCGATCGGCGCCGGATTCCGGATTATGCTTCTCGCTCTCGAAGCGAGGCCGCGAGGCGCGATGCGGACCTTCCGCATAAACGGTGGCGCCGGTCGCGGCCTTGATCCGCGCGGTGTTCGGCGAATGGTCGCGATGGGTGTGGGTCACCAGGATATGGGTCACGGTCTCGCCGCGCACGGCATCGAGCAGGGCCGTGGCGTGTTCCTCGCTATCGGGACCGGGATCGATGATCGCGACCTTGCCCTTGCCGACGATGTAACTGACCGTGCCGGTGAAGGTGAACGGGCTCGGATTGTCGGAGAGCACACGCCGCACGCCGGGGACGACTTGCTCCGCTACGCCGGGCTTCAGCGGAAAGTTGCGATTGAAGGGAACGTCGTCGTTGTCGGTCATTGCTATTTCACCCGTAGCTCAAGTCCGTCATGCCCGGCCCTGTGCCGGGCATCCACGTCTTTCTTTTTAGCAGCCAAGACGTGGATGGCCGGGACAAGCCCGGCCATGACGAAACTTGGAGGCAACGCCGCTCCTCACGCGCTGGTGCTGGAGCGTAGTCTACGAAAACGCCTGGATGCCGGTGATGGCGCGTCCCAGGATCAGAGCGTGGACGTCGTGGGTGCCTTCATATGTATTGACGGTTTCCAGGTTCGCGGTGTGGCGCATCACGTGGTACTCGATCTGGATGCCGTTGCCGCCGTGCATATCGCGGGACATCCGCGCGATGTCGAGCGCCTTGCCGCAATTGTTGCGCTTGACGATGGAGATCATCTCCGGCGCCATCTTGCCCTCGTCCATCAGCCGGCCGACGCGCAACGAGGCTTGAAGCCCGAGCGCGATGTCGGTCTGCATGTCCGCAAGCTTCTTCTGCACCAGCTGTGTTGCCGCCAGCGGCCGGTTGAACTGCTTGCGGTCGAGCGTGTATTGCCGCGCGCGGTGCATGCAGTCCTCTGCCGCCCCCATCGCGCCCCAGGATATGCCGTAGCGGGCGCGATTGAGACAGCCGAACGGACCCTTCAGGCCGGACACGTTGGGCAATAGCGCGCTCTCGGGCACCTCGACGCCTTCCATCACCACTTCGCCGGTGACGGAGGCGCGAAGCGACAGCTTGCCGCCGATCTTCGGCGCGGAAAGGCCCTTCATGCCTTTTTCCAGGATGAAGCCGCGGATCTGGTTGTTGTGCTCGGCCGATTTCGCCCAGATCACGAACACGTCGGCGATCGGCGCGTTGGAAATCCACATCTTGGTGCCGGTCAGCCGGTAGCCGTCCGAGGTCTTCTCGGCGCGGGTCTTCATGCCGCCGGGATCGGAGCCGGCATCCGGCTCGGTCAGGCCGAAGCAGCCGACCCATTCGCCGGTGGCGAGTTTCGGCAGGTATTTCTTGCGCTGGTTCTCGTCGCCATAGGCATAGATCGGATGCATCACCAGCGAGGACTGCACCGAATTCATCGAGCGATAGCCTGAATCCACCCGCTCGATCTCGCGCGCCACCAGGCCGTAGGCGACGTAGCTCGCATTGGCGCAGCCATATTCCTCCGGCAGCGTGATGCCGATCAGGCCGAGCTCGCCCATCTCGTGAAAGATGTCGCGGTCGACCTTCTCTTCCAGATAGGCCTTGACGATACGCGGCATCAGCTTGTCCTGCGCATAGGCGCGCGCGGTGTCGCGGATCATCCGCTCGTCTTCGGTGAGCTGCTCGTCGAGCATGAACGGATCGTCCCACTGGAAATTCACCACCGACGGCTTGTCCTTGGTCTGAGGGCGCACGCTCATGAAAATTCCTTTCGCGTCGTTGTATTTAATTTAGAGCGATATGCATGGAAGCGCAATGCAATGGCTTCGTCATTCCGGGGCGCATCGAAGATGCGAACCCGGAATCTCGATCGATTATATCACCTCCAGATTCCGGGTTCGCGCTGCGCGCGCCCCGGAATGACGATCACTATCCTTCGAGCTGTTCGCTGGAGACGATCTCGATGCCGAAACCGGACAGTCCCTTGTAGTCGTGCACCGACGACGTCAGATTGCGGATCGAGGTGACGCCGAGATCCCGCAGGATCTGCGCGCCGACGCCGACCTCGCGCCATTGCCGGTTGCGGTCAGCCTCGGCGGATTTCTCCTCCGGCAGCGGTGCTACGGGAACACCGGCGGCGCCATCGCGCAAATAGACCAGCACGCCGCGGCCGTCCCTTCTGAAATGTTCGAGCACCGCCTGCATGCGCTTGTGCCCGGTAAAAATGTCCCTGACGATGTTGGGCTTGTGAAAGCGCGTCAGCACGTTCCGCCCGTCGCCGATCCCGTTATAGACGAAGGCGACATGGGCGATGGAATCGAACGGCGAGCGGTAGGCGTAACCCTGCAGCGGTCCGATCGGGCTCTCGGTGGTAAACGTCGAGACCCGCTCGATCAGTTTTTCGCGCGCCTGGCGATAGGCGATCATGTCGGCGATGGTGACGTGCTTGAGCTTGTGGGCGGCGGCGAAACGGGCGACCTGCTCGCCCTTCATCACGGTGCCGTCGTCGTTCATCAATTCGGAGATCACGCCGACCGGCGGCAGGCCGCTCAGCTTGCAGAGGTCAACGGCGGCCTCGGTATGGCCGGAGCGCAACAGCACGCCGCCGTCGCGCGCGATCAGCGGAAACACGTGGCCGGGACGGGCGAAATCGTTGGCGCCGGCGTTGGGATTGGCGAGCGCCCGGCAGCAGGAGGCACGCTCATCGGCCGAAATCCCGGTGCCGCCGTCGGGCTTGTAGTCGATCGACACCGTAAACGCGGTGGTATGGTTGGATTCGTTGTGCGCCACCATCGGATCGAGCCGCAACCGGCGCGCGTCCTCGCCGGTGATCGGCGCGCAGACGATGCCGGAGGTGTGACGGATGATGAACGCCATCTTTTCGGCGGTGCACAGCGAGGCCGCGACGATCAGATCGCCCTCGCCCTCGCGGTCGTCGTCATCGGTGACGACGACGAGTGCGCCAAGGGCGAAGGCCTGCAGAACGTCCTGGATCGAGTTCGGCCATACTTTAAAGTCTCGCTTTGCGCCGGGAGCATTAGCCGGACTCTGCGCCCGCGCCAGCCTCAATACGCAGGGCAGGACGGCTCTGGCGTCGCAGCGAGACAAGCGTGTCGGACTTGGTTAGGATACAGCCAACAAGAACAAGGGAGATGCCGTTCATGCCATCCACCGCCTTCGACTTCGCTGCCCTGCTGCCCGCGGGCCTGCCCGCGCCGGCAGCGAAATGGACCGGGCTTGCCAAATACAGTTTCGTCGGCGGCAACAACGACCCCGACCAGGTCCCGGTCGAAGGCCTGATCGAAGCCGTCGACGCGGTACTGCGGCGCGAGGGCAGGACGCTCGCCACCTATGGCCTCGCCAGCGGCCCGCAGGGCTATCGTCCCCTGCGCGAATTCCTCACTGCGAAATTAAAGCGTGACGCCGGCATCGATTGTGCCGCCGACGACATCCTGATCGTCTCCGGCTCATTGCAGGCACTCGACCTCGTCAACGCGACGCTGTTGTCGCGCGGCGACACCGTGATCATCGAACGCGACAGCTACCAGGGCGCGCTGAATCGTCTGACCCGGCTCGGGGTCAACATGGTCGGCATACCGCTCGACCAGCACGGCATGCGAATGGACGCGCTGGCGGCAGCGCTGGCGGACCTGAAAGGGCGCGGCATCACACCGAAATACGTCTACACCATCCCGACCGTGCAGAACCCGACCGGCACCATCCTGCCTGAGGCGCGCCGCGTTGAACTCTTGAGGTTGTCGCAGCAATATGGCGTGCCTGTTTTCGAGGATGATTGCTATGCCGATTTGATCTGGGACGGCAAGCGGCCGCCCGCGATCTACGCCATGGCCAGCCATGCCGGCGTCATCCATATCGGCTCGTTTTCGAAATCGATCGCGCCGGCGCTCCGCGTCGGCTTCATCGTCGCGCCGTGGGCCTTGATGTCGCGGATGCTGGCGCTGAAGACCGACGCCGGTTCGGGCGCGCTCGAGCAGATGGTGCTTTCGGAATATTGCGCGCCGCATTTTTCCACGCATGTGCCGAAATTGACGCGCGGCCTGCGTGCCAAGCTCGACACGCTGATGGAGGCACTCAACGAGCAATTCGGCACCTCCGCTGAATTCGAGACGCCTGCGGGAGGCATTTTCCTGTGGGTGAAATTGCCGGACAATGTCGATACCCTAAAGCTCTACCAGTCGGCGCTTGCCGCCGGCGTCGCCATCAATCCGGGCCCGGAGTGGTCGACCGACAAGCCCTATGCCGGCAGCCGGCTGCGGCTGTGTTTTGCGAGTCCCTCGCACGAGCAGATCCGCGAAGGCGTTGCCGTGCTCGCCGAGGTGTGCCGCAGGGAGTTCGGCGTCCCGGCGAGAATCGCCAACGTGGAGGCGCACGCCCGCAGCTCCATTTGAGCTTGGAGGAGAGTCGTCGCGATCCGTTAAATCAACCGCCGTTGCACGACGATATCGAAATGCTAAGCTTCGATCGGCGACGATGTTACGGAAACGGAGCGCAAGAGTTGAACGGACAATTCAGCCGGCTGGCGCTGGCCATCCTCTTCTGCCTGACGCTCTCGTTCGGCGCATCCGCCGAAACCGTGGCCCAGGCCGTGCGAAACTGGGGATTGATCGGATCGTGGTCGCGCGACTGTTCGCTCAAGCCCGGCAGAAACCAAAACACGCTGCTGATCTATGAGATCACGGCGGATGAGCGGGTCGTGCACCGGCGCGACTTCGGCGACTCCACGGATGAGAACGAAGTGGTTGGGGCGGAAGTTTCCGCAGACAGCATGCTGAATTTGCGCGTGTTCTTCCCGAAGTTCAAGCAAACCCGCGACTACGGACTGATGAAGCAGCCCGACGGCAGCGTGCGCACGATGTATAATCACGACCAGAAGGACGCATACAGCATCAGGGACGGCATCTTCACCGCCAACGGCAACCCAACGCCGGCTCTGCATAGATGCCGCGCTGGCGCTGGGCCAGCCCCTGAGAAAACGAGTACGAACGCCGCTGGCCTCCGCTAACGCCTTGCCCTAACCTCATCTCTTGCAAACAGGGCCGCAAGAGCCCGAAAGGGAGATGTCCATGGCCGCCCTCAGAATTTTAGCGACCGCGTTTTGTCTGCTGGCGTCCGGCCAAGCTTGCCTGCTGACGTCTACTGCCGCCTGCGCCGAGGACCCGCTGCCGCGCGCCAAGCCCGAAGATGTCGGCTTTTCCCCGGAGCGGCTGGCGCGGATCGGCGCTGTTCTGAAAGCCGATATCGAGGCCGGACGCATTCCCGGGGGGGTCATCGCGATCGCGCGGCGCGGCAAGCTGGTGATGCTCGATGCCTATGGCTTTAGCGACAAGGAAGCCGGCATCGCCATGACCACCGACACCATCTTCAACGTCGCCTCGATGACCAAGCCGATGACGACGGTGGGCGCCTTGATGCTCTACGAGCAGGGCAGGCTCCTGATGGACGATCCGCTGGCCAAATATTTTCCCAAATTCGCAGACATGCGCGTCGCGATACACGATAATGGCGAGCCCGTCGCCGAGACCGTGCCGGCCAACAAGCAGATCACGATGCAGGATCTGATGCGCCACACCTCCGGCCTGATCTATGGCGGGCGCGGTAATACGCTGGTGCACAAGATGTATCCCGGCGGAAGCGTGGACGCCGCGCGCGACTACGACGGCCCGGCCTTCCTCGACAAGCTCGCCTCGCTGCCGCTGCTGTATCAGCCGGCGACCGTTTGGGATTACGGCTTCGGCCTCGACGTGATGGGCCTCATTATCGAGAAGATCAGCGGGCAATCGCTCGGACAATATCTGCAGGCGAACCTGTTCGCCCCGCTCGGCATGACCGATACCGGCTTCTCGGTGCCCGCGGACAAGGCGGCGCGCTATGCCAAACCGCTGCCGGCCGATCCGGACACCGGCAAGGCGCAGCTTCGCAGTCCCGAACTGACGCAGCGGCTCAAATTCGAGTGCGGCGGCGGCTGCGCTTCCTCCACAGCGTCGGACTATTTGCGCTTCGCGATGATGCTGATGAACCGCGGGCGCGCCGGCGAGACCCGCGTGCTTGGCCCCAAGACGGTCGACTACATGCTGTCCGACCAGTTGGGCCCGAACATCAAGAATCTCGTCGGCAATGCCGACCCGACGCGGGCCGATTACGGTTTTGGTCTTGGGCTTGCCGTGCGCACGACATCGGGCATTGTTCGCATGATGGGATCGATCGGGCAGTTCTCCTGGCCCGGCGCCAGCGGCACCGATTGGTGGGTCGATCCGAAGGACGAGCTGGCGGTTGTGTATCTGTCGGCGGCCCCGGGCCCAATCCGCTGGCACTATCGCCAGAAGATCAACGCGCTGGTGTATCAGGCGATCGTCGACTAGACCGGGATGACTTTTCTTCAAATTGTCATCCCGCTCCATCGTTTTGTTCGAGCATGATCTTTTCGGAAAACCGGTTCCCACTTTTCCGGATCATGCTCTGACGCGCCCGCGACGTCTCGCCGGTACGGGCAGCGCACATCCCGGCCCGAAACATTTTGTAACGCCCGCTGACACCTCTGCTCGCGAAGGTCAATCCATAGCCTTCGCACAACCGCTATAGATTCATGTCGACTTTCCGCTGCGCTATGCCATACTGGCAACGTAAGATGGCTTGGGGGGAAGCGCGCATGTCCGAACCGTTTCTTTCGGAAATCAAGATGATGTCCTTCAATTTCGCGCCGAAGGGCTGGGCGCAATGCAACGGGCAGCTGCTTCCGATCAATCAGAACCAGGCGTTGTTTTCCCTTTTAGGAACGACCTATGGTGGTGACGGCCGCGTCAATTTTGGCCTACCGAACCTGCAGGGACGAGTGCCGATGCACTCCGGCAGCGGCCATACGCTCGGCGAGCGCGGCGGCGAGACGAGCCATACGCTGTCGATCTCGGAACTAACGACCCACATTCACAACCTCAACGGCACCACGCTCGCCGCGGACCTGCCGACGGTTCCCGCCAACCTGCTGGCCACCGTCGCTAATGTATACGGGACCGCTACCCCGCTAACGTCGCTGAACCCTGCTTCGCTCGGGCCGACCGGCGGCAGCCAGGCGCATCCAAACCAGCAGCCGTATCTGACCCTCAACTTCTGTATTGCCCTGCAGGGCATCTTCCCCTCGCAAACCTGAAGGAGCATCCCGTGTCACAGCCTTATGTGGGAGAAATCCGCATGTTCGGCGGCAACTTCGCGCCGGCCGGCTGGATGTTTTGCCAGGGACAGTTGCTGCCGATTTCCGAAAATGAAACCCTGTTTAATCTGATCGGGACCACCTATGGCGGTGACGGCCAGAGCACGTTCGGGCTGCCGGACCTGCGCGGGCGGGTTCCGGTCCATATCGGTCCCGGCTTCATTTTGGCGCAGCAGGGCGGCACCGAGACCGTCACCTTGACGACGCAGCAAATTCCCTCGCACACCCATCCGCTGCTGGCGTCAACCGGCCTTGCCACCTCGAATACCCCGACCAATAATCTGACGGGCACGACGGGCGGGATACAAATCTATCGCAACGCGACGCCCGGCGCGCTGATGTCTAACCTCGCGGTGTCGCAGACGGGCGGCAACCAGCCGCACAGCAATATCCAGCCCTATCTCTGCATCGACTTCATCATATCGCTGTTCGGCGTCTACCCGAGCCCGACCTAGGAGCGCGTTCATGGCCAACCCGTTCGTCGCGGAGATCCGCATCTTCCCGTTCAACTTCGCACCCAAAGGCTGGGCGTTCTGCAACGGGTATCTGCTGCCTATCTCGCAGAACACCGCGCTGTTCTCGCTGCTCGGCACCACCTATGGCGGCGACGGCAAGTCCAATTTCGCCCTGCCGAACTTGCAAGGCGCCTCGCCGCTGCATCAGGGACAGGGGCCGGGGCTTTCGCTGTATCAGCTCGGCGAAAGCGGCGGATCGGACACGGTCACGCTGCTGCAATCGGAAATACCGCTGCACGGCCACAGCCTGATGGGCGACGTCAGCACGGCCGACGTCAATACGCCGGGGCCGACGTCGAGCTATTCGCGGTCCACTCCCGGCAGCGCCTACAGGAACACGACAACCAACCTGACGGGGATGAGCGCCAACGCGATCGCGCCCGCGGGCGGCGGCCAGCCGCACAACAATTTGATGCCGTATCTCACGCTGAATTTCTGCATCGCGCTGCAGGGCGTGTACCCGCCACGCACGTAAGCCCCCTATGATCGACCAGCCTTCGTCGGCGACCGGCGCGGCGGCGCCGTTCGGCTGGGCGCGCGCCGCCGATGCCGGGCTGACCTTTCGCCGGATCACCGACGGCGACTTGCCGTTTCTCGCGCGCCTCTATGCCTCAACGCGGACCGAGGAGCTTGCAGCCACCGGCTGGTCCGACCAACAGAAGGCGGCATTTCTGGAGAGCCAGTTCCGGGCGCAGCACGCCCATTACCAGCAATATTATCCGAAAGCCGATTGCCTGGTGACGATGCGGGGTGGCGAGGACATCGGCCGCCTCTACATCGAACGGTGGCCGAGCCAGCACTGCATCATCGACATCGCCTGGCTGCCGGCGCATCGCGGCAAGGGATTGGGCACCGCGATGTTGCGCGACCTGATGGACGAGGCGGCCTCTTGCGGCAAGGCCGTATCGATCCATGTCGAGAAATTCAATCCGGCGATGCGGCTCTACCGGCGTCTCGGTTTTACGACCGAAGAGGACAAGGGCGTCTACGACTTGATGCGCTGGAGCGCGGCTGCGGACCGGTCCACAACCGCTTAGGCAAACACCGCCTGATAGCCGTTGCCGCCCTGTAGCGGCCCGATCGGCACCAAAAACACTTCCATCCTGCCGATCGCCGGATGCTCGAGCGGATAGATGGCCTGCGGCAGAAATGGGCCGGCCGGCGCCACGAACAACAGCGAGAACGCCCCGCCGGCGCGGCCGCTCTGGCCGGCCGGGTCGGCCTTCACCAGCCTGAGCGCGATCTTGCCGCCAGCAGCCTCCATGTCGAAGATCGTATCGAGCTGCGGCGAGAAATCACCGAGCTGCAATGCGGCGAGGTCGGCCGTCGGCGCCATGTCGATATCCTCCCGGTTCGAGCCATCGCTCTAGCACATCGCGCCGGCTTCGGCCCAGCCCGCTCAATCCCATGCCGGGGCGAAGCCGGGATTGACGCAGCGGCGGTCCTTTGGCAGGCCGGCGATCGCCTGCCTGTCCTCGTCGTCGAGGCCGACATTGAGCGCGCCGAGATTGGCCTTCTGGCTCTCGGGCCGCGACGCCTTCGGAATCGCGGCGACGCCGTCCTGGTCGAGCAGCCATTTCAGCGCCACTTGGGCGGCGGTCGCGCCGTGCTTGCGGCCGATCGCGGTCAACGTTGCATCGGCCGCCGCCCGGCCCTGCGCCAGCGGACAATAGGCCACCAGCGGGATCGATTTCGAAGCCATGTATTGGCGCAACGGCGTCTGGTCGAGCATGACATGATACTCAACCTGGTTGCAGGCGATTTCCGCCTTGATCTGTTCGACCACGGTCTTCAAGAGCGCGATGTTGAAATTGGCGACCCCGATGGCGCGGGCGCGGCCCTCGGCTTTCAGTTTCATCAGCGTTTCGAACATCGCCGGCAAATTCATGTTCTTCGCCGGCCAGTGCACCAAATAGAGATCGATCCGGTCGAGCCGCAGCTTCTTCAGGGACGTATCGAAGGCGCGGCGGATCGCGTCCGGGGCGAGATTCTCGTTCCAGACCTTGGTCGTGACATGCAGCTCGGAACGCGCCACGCGCGAGGCCGCGATCGCGCCACCGATCGCCTCTTCATTGCCGTACATTTCCGCGGTGTCGATATGGCGGTAGCCGAGGCCGAGCGCGCTCTCGACCGCCGCGCGACAGGCATCGCCCTGCATGCGGAAGGTGCCGAGCCCGAGCCGCGGCAGGCTGATGCCCTGGGTCTGCAGATATTCCATGATGGTTCCTTGAAGGGCTTGAAATCGGAGGGATCGGCATCCGGCGATGCCGCGTGGACACGCGTTTTGCCGGAAGGCATGGGTGGGAGCGGTTCCGCCGTTTGCCAGTCTGCCCGCAGAAGCGGGTCAAGATCAAGGTCGAGTGCGGAGGCGGTGGGCAAGGATCAGATGTGCTGCGCCGGCAATTGTCCGGGCCGCGCGTCCGGTCGCGGCTCGATATCGACCGACCACGGATCGCGGTTGCCGACATCCTTCAACATCACCGCGCGGGCCGGTCGGCGCGCGCCCAAATCACCGCGGAGTTTTCGGACACATCGCCGGATTGAATGCCGGATACCATTCCCGGCCGATCCGCGGCGCGGCCGAGCGATGGCCTGGCGAGACCACCAAGGCCAGCCAGGGCGAGGCTAGACGCCGAGCGGACCAGCAGATGCCGTCGGCTCACACCTTGCCTGTCGCGTTTTGCAATCGCCATCGCGGCACCCTCGTCGAATCACGACGGAGGGTGCCCGCTCAGCTTGACTCTGGCCCTAAGGTTTTGCGACGGACGTGGGACTCAAGCAGGCAATCGCCGCGACCGTCTTATCGCTTCCAGTTGCAGATGCCGCCCGACCGGCACGGCCAGACCTGGATCCGCGTATCGAAGGCCTGCGCGTCGAGCGGATTGCCATGCCGGTGCGCCAGTCTGGTGCGAGCGGCGGGGCGCGGTTGCTGGGCGCGCGCATGCGCGATGCGGGTGTTGTGAACCACGACCCTGGGCGCGGCTTTCGGTTCGGCACGGGCCTGCGCGCGCTCGGCCGAACGATCGGCCTTGTGATCGGCACTGGCCTCGGCCGGCGCCGGCGCGAATGTGCTCGAAGGCCCGAGCGGCTTCGGCGAGAGCACGGCACTGGGAAGATCGAGACCGAGGAACTGATCCGGACGATACTCGTCCGCGGTGGCCGCGCCGCTCCATGCCAGCAGCGCGGCGCATACGAAGGCGGTCAAGACATTTTTCGGGACCATTTCAGGCCTCCTGAAATACGCAATAATGCGGCAACACCCTTATTTAGGAACGTCGCGCGTGCAATGCGAGCCGATGTTGACGGCAAGGTTACCGTGCCACGCGGTCGCGGCGCAAAATGCCCATTTTTGTTCCGGGGCCGGAACGATCTGGCTTGGGGCCTGTTGCCGGACCGAGCCGCCATCAGCCCCTGTCGGCGGCCTGCCAATGGGAGGTCCCGTTGCCGACCCCGAAGCCCTGTCGGGACCTCCCAATCTTCGATTGCAGACCGGTCCCGTCGGCAAGCCGAGGTTTCGCCCGGAGTAACCGTGGGCGGCGGGGCGATCGTCGTTGGCGGCGACGCCATCATCGTCTAAGACAAGCATTATCGTTCATGACCAACGTAACACTGCCGGCATGTCTGTAGCCCCCGTCTCTGTACCCGAACACCCTGAGCCCGCTGTCGGCTCCAGCCCAACATCCCGGGACGACGAAAGAAGAGTCAATCTCCTGATTCTTTGCGGCCTGGCGCTGGTCGTCGGAATCATGACCGGATTCGGCGCGGTCGGATTGCGTGCGCTGATCGGATTCTTCCACAACGCGCTCTACAACGGCACATTCAGTTTCGTGTACGACGCCAATATCACCGAAACGCCGAGCCGGTTCGGCGACCTTGTCTTTTTCTCGCCGATCCTCGGCGGTCTCGTCGTGGTCTTCCTGGTGGAGCGTTTTGCGCCGGAGGCAAGGGGCCACGGCGTCCCCGAAGTCATGGACGCCATATTTTACAACCGCGGCAACATTCGCGGCAAGGTCGCGGTCGTCAAGGCGCTTGCCTCCGCCCTTTCGATCGGCAGCGGCGCCGCGGTGGGGCGCGAAGGCCCGATCATCCAGATCGGTGCCGCGCTCGGTTCGGCCTTCGCGCAGGTCATCAGGCTCTCGACCTGGCAGAAGATCACCCTGCTCTCGGCCGGCGCCGGCGCCGGCATCGCCGCGACCTTCAACACGCCGCTTGGCGGGGTGCTGTTCGCGCTGGAAATCCTGCTGCCGGAGGTCTCGAACCGGACCTTCCTTCCCGTCGTCATCGCCACCGGCGCGGCCACCACCATCGGCCGCCTCCTGATCGGGCCGAATCCGGCGTTCGCGGTCCCCGATATCCAGTTGTCGCTGGCGCAGTCTTTCGGCCTTCAGGAGACGATCGCATTCGCGTTGCTCGGAATCCTGTGCGGGGCGGCCTCCTGGGCGTTCATCCGCCTTCTCGTCGTCATGGAAGACGGCTTTCCGAAACTACCAGGCAACGCCTACACCCAGAATGCGATCGGCATGGCCATCGTCGGAGCGATGATGGTCGCGCTCACCCACGCCTTCGGCCATTCGTATGTTGACGGCGTCGGCTATTCGGTGATCCAATCGATCCTCGACCAGAGGATGATGGCGGCGGGATTGTTGACGCTGCTGTTTGTGCTCAAGCTGCTCGCCACCACCATCAGCCTTGGCTGCGGCGCGTCGGGCGGCATCTTCTCGCCCTCGCTTTATCTCGGTGCCACGCTGGGCGCGGCCTTCGCAGCAGCAGTCGCCGCCATCTTTCCACATTCCGGCATGACCATTCCCTCGGCTGCGATCGTCGGCATGGCGGCGATGGTCGGCGCCGGAACCGGCGGCGTCATGACGGCCATCGTCATGGTGTTCGAAATGACGCGCGACTACGCCGTCATCGTTCCCGTGATCGTCGCGGTCGCGGTCGCCGCCGGCATTCGCCGCAGCCTGATCGGCGAGACGATCTACACGGTCAAGCTGCGCCATCGCGGGCATCGCATTCCCAAGGAACGGCACATCAATCTCTATTTGGTGAAGCAGGCGCAGGATATCATGGAGCGGCGCTTCATCGTTGCCAAGGCCGGGACCACGCTGCAGGAAGCAATGGTCGCCGAAGACACCGACGACCTGCGCGCCATCATCGTCGAGCGCGAGGGCCGCATCGTCGGCCTGATTCCGCCGCGCTCCGGCCTGTGGCGCGAGGCGCGAACCAACCCGCACCTTCTGATCGAAAGCTTCGTCGAAAGCCGGGTCGTGGTGTGCCGCGACATCGATCTCCTGAGCCTGGTGTTCGCCCGGCTGAGACGCCATCGCTCCGGTGCCGCCATCATCTTCCACGGCGTGGAGCGCCCGCGGGTGCGCGACATCGTCGGGATCATCACCAAGCGGTCGATCGCCGACGCCGTGATCGACGATTTCGACGATTGATTTCGGAGACCGCCATGTGCGCTTCGCTCCTCGCAGCCGCCGAAGCGGGTCGGGATGGTCCAGCGAGGTCGAACTGAAGTCCGGATCTGCCAGGATTTCGCGCGACAAGGCGATTTCCGTCTCGCCGCCGGCGGCCTCGGCATATTCCTTGAGCACTTTGTCCGGGTCGGCCTTGATCGGGCGCGCCAGCCGTGTGTCAACCGGGTTGCCCATCTCCGAGGCAGCAACGCGCCAAATTCTCAAATCACGATAATTTCACGGCTGTCCCCGCACCATTGTATGCTGGGAATGTGGGAACTTTTCGATGCCGGTGCAGAAAGCAGCCGAGTCGTCCTCTTTCGGGATTTCGCAAACCGCAGTGATGGGCGGTCCACTCCAAGCTCGCCCAACGCCGGCCGGATTCCGACACTTCCTTGGCACTCCCGAGCCTTCGCAGCGGTTCAAGGTTTTTGGCCTCGACCCATTGGACGCGCCGGAGCATTCGCCTGGGGTGCGCGGGCTGATGAACCGTTTGTCGCGCCGGATGGATGCCCAATTGCGATGGCGCGCGCATGACGACGCCACCATCGAATGCTGGGAAAACCCCCGGCTTCCCTCGGGTTACACCTACCTGCTGCAGTTCGTGGCCCACGACCTGGTGCACTCGTCTATGCCGCTGTCGGTGGCCGGCGGCCTCAGCGCCGACACCGCGAATGCGCGGCGCACCGCGCTAAAACTGGAGACGCTGTTCGGCAGCGGCCCGGTGGGCTCGCCCTCTGTGTACGCACAGGACACGCCAAACGACGAGCGGCGGACCAAGCTGCGGCTAGGCCGCATGCGCTGGAAGGACCGGGATGTCGAGCCAGGCTGTCCGTTTCGCGATATCGCGCGGACGCCGGCGGAAAATGTCACCGGGATCGACCGCAGCATTGCCGGCAAGCGCTCGGCGCTGACCGAAGCGCTGATTGCCGACCCCCGCAACGACGATCATGCCATTATGTCGCAGCTGACGGCGCTTTTCGCGTTGCTGCACAACGGCCTGATCGACATGGTTCGCCGCGGCGAACCCTCCACCGGGCCCAATGCCAACCTCGGTGCGTCCTACCGGCGGTTTCTGTGCGCCCGCGACGCATTAACGCTGATCTACCACAACGTCATCCGCAAGGATCTGATGCGGCGGACGATGTACCCTTCGATCTATGCCGCTTACAGCGACCCGATCCCGAACTTCATGGACCGGCGAGAGCAGGATGGGTGGCAAGTTCCGCTTGAATTCTCCCACGGCGCATTTCGCTTCGGCCATGCCATGGTCCGGCCGGAATACGTCATCAACGACCTCTCGACCCATGATCTGAACAAGACCCTTGAGAAAACCTCGGCGAACGATCCCGTCAATATGCCGCTCGATGCGACATGGATCGTGCGATGGTCGCGGTTTTTCAAGATCGGGGAAACCAGGCCCAATTTCAGCCGGCGCATCGGCCCCTATCTCAGCGACGGACTGGGCAACGACCAGATATTTCCCGCCTTCGACCAAACCAACCGGGTAGGCCTGCTCTATCGCGATCTCGTCGGCGCCACGCTCGCGGGACTTTGGTCGGTGAATGCGCTGGCGGCCGAGATTGCCGTCAGGCGGCCGGATTTCGTCGGCGCGTCGCGGCTGTTGGCCGATCGTCCCTATCGCGTCAGCCGGATACGCGAATGGCTGGCTTCGGAAACGGCCTATGGCGGGCTCTCCGCCGAAGACATCGAAGCGATTGCCGACGATCCGCCGCTGCCGTTCTTCATCCTGTTCGAGGCGATGGAAGAGGCCGACGGCCTGTGCCTCGGGCCGCTCGGCTCGATCATCGTCTCGGAGGTGATTTTCGGCGCGCTCGCGGACAACGAGATCGCCGCCGGACGCGGCGCGCCTTCGCTCGCCGAAGCGCTCGCCAAGCTCTGCCAGGAATATTACCCGACCAACGTTTTCGAAGAAGTACCCGAAATTGAACGCATGGAGCAGCTGGTCGAATTCACGGCCGAGATCGCTGGCCTGCGACAGGCGGAACCAGCATTTTTGTGAGACAGAATTACTCCGTCTCACGCAACCCGGAGGACTGAAGAATGGCGATCGAAAGAATGACAGTGACGAACCACGAGCGTTGGGGCAACCTGGTGAAGACCTGGTCGACCGGCAAGAACTATCTGGAGGACGGCAACGAGTATCCGATCCCGGAAAGCGTCGACGAATTCAAGGAGCAACTCGCCAAGGCCCAGGTGTTCATGACGGTGCCGGAGCGCTTCAAGCAGATCAAGTTCGTGGCACAGGAGCAGGATACGATCGTGGTACGGCTACCGCCAAAGGTGATGATCGCAGATTCCGAGGAGCGGCTCAGTCAGCCGGGCGCCACCTATCCGCTTCCGCCGTTCTACAAACGCCTGTTCAATGGCATGGAGCCGGTGATTCCGGAGGAGCGAGAAATTCCAGGTGCATGCGGAACGCATCGGCGATTATACGATCAGCCTCTGTTCCTGAATCTAAGTGATTGGGATAGTTGGGGTAATACCCTCGACCGGAAGCCCTGCGCCACGCAAAGCAGTCGCGCAGGGCTTCCCATCGCGATGCTGTATACTGATCGGATGCGCCTGCAGGACCCACCGAATCACGGCCTCGTCGGTCGGCACGCACGATCCAACCCAAAACGATCGGATGCCAGCGAGAAAGCGCTGAGCTTCCTGCGCGCGCCATGACTGGTCTCCCGAGCGGAACAGCGCCGCCGCGCGCCACACAGGCAGGAGATGCGTAACACCCTGCGCCTGGTCGCATGGCCGCAAGAGCGCCGGCATAGTCGCCACAGAGGAAACGGATGACGGCGTGATAGGCCCATCCGAGATGTGGGGGCGCTGGCGAAAGGGCCAGCGACTGCTCGGCCCGCAGCCGAGCCTTCTCGATTGATCCGCAGAAGGCATAATAGATTGCCGAGGACAATAGGGGCCACGGGTCGTTGTCGTTCAGCTCGCCGGCGAGTTTCATATGCGGCTCCGCTTCGGCCTCTCGCAGCGCCATTGCATAGGACCAGCCACAGCACAGATGCGCCCTGGAATCGACGGGATCCAGTTGAATCGCTCGTTTCGCGAGTTCGAGCGTGGCCTTTGCCTTGCCGAGATCGCGGAATAAGCCCGGGTGAACGAAATGTTCGACATTGTTCATTTGCACGAGGCCGCTATGGCAAGGCGAGAACCTCGGATTTTCCCGGACGGCGTCGCGAAAGATGGTGACCGCGCGCTGCCAGCTTTCCGAATCGAATTTGAAATGCAACCTCTGCCCGCGCAGCCAAAGATTGTGCAAATCCAGCGAAACTCCCGATTGGCCGGTGCGCCGACCCACGAGCCGCTTGGCGTCAGCAAAAAGCGCCATTGAAGACTTCGTCGTAGGCTGCGGATCGGCGACAGCTTCGACCAGCTGCGCGATGGCGCGCTGCAGGTGCGGATCACTGATCCGCAGAAAGCCCGTGAGAAATTGCAATGCTTCCCGGTCGACAAGCGTCGAACTCGAGTATCCATCTTTGACGGATACGAAGAATTCACCGATCGAAACGCCCAAGACAGCCGCGATGCGCGATAGACTACTGGCGCCTACCCGGTCGATTCCCTTCTCGTACTTCTGCAATAGCTGGACGGCAATCCCGAGTTCGCCAGCCAAATCGTCCTGGCTCATCCCGCGATGGCTGCGAAAAGCACGTATCCTGGTGCCGACCAGGATGTCGAGCGGGTCATTCGCTGACATAACGAGTCCCTAGACGTCGAAGGCTACCAAAGCCAAGCAACTATAAGCGTTGGGCGAGTTGGCGTGCAACCCTCCTCTTGCGCTTTTCCAGTTGGCGGTTGTACAGATTGGCCTTTTGCTTGAAGATCTCAAAGGGGTAGTTGGGCGATACCTTCGACCGGAAGCCCTGCGCCGCGCAAACCGTCGCGCAGGGCTTCCCACCGAGAACGTATGCTGATCGGATGCGCATGGAGGGCCCAACGTGTCACGGCCTCGTCGGTCGGCGCGGAATGATCCAACCCAAAATGATCGGATGCCGTTGAGAAAGCGTTGAGCCTCTTCCCGCGCCATGGCTAGTTCGCCCAAGACGGAATAGCGCCGCCGTACGCCAAACAGGCAGGAGATGCGTGGCACCGTGCGCGTGATCGCAAGCCGCAAGAGCGTCGGCATAATCGCCGCAGAGGAAGCGGATGGTGCCGTGGTATGCCCATCCGAGATATGGGGGCGCTGGCGAAAGGGCCAGCGATTGCTCGGCACGTAGATCGAGCTTGCTCGATAGAGCCGCAGAAGGCGCAATAGAGCGCGAAGGAAAGCAGCGTCCACGGATCAGTTGTCATTCAACTCGCAAGCGAGTTCCATATGTGGCGCCGCCTCTGCCTCACGGAGCGCCATCACATAAGACCAGCCGCAGCAAAGATGCGCTCTGGAATCGACCGGATCCAGCTGAACGGCACGTTTCGCGAGTTCGAGCGTCGCCTTTGCTTTGCCGAGATCGCGGAACAAGCCAGGGTGAACAAAATGCTCGATGTTGTTCATTTGCACAAGGCTACTGTAGCAAGGCGAGAACGTCGGATTTTCACGGATGCGCATCGCGGAAGATGGTAACCGCACGCTGCCAGCTCTCCGCATCGTACTTGAAATGCAAACTCTGCCCGCGAAGCCAGCGGTCGTGCAAATCGAGCGAAACGTCGGGTTCGCCTGCAAGTCGCATCAGCCGTTCGGCCGATAGCTGCACGTTCAGCGACATCGCGATACGGCGGATGATGCGCTGTTGCGCCTCGAACCAGTTATTGAGGCTGAGGCGAAAGCTTTCGCTCCAGACATAAATGCCCATGCGTATCGTCTTTCAACACCATCACCATGTTGATTTCGGCGCCCGCCTGATAGGCGGTGGTTTCTATGCTGTATTGAAGCATCGAGTCCTTCGCAGGAACCGCGACATTCGCAAGCTGACGATCAACCACGCCGCTCCATTCGTGAAAGCGAATACGGATCCCGATCGACCACGCTCCATTCGCGAAAACGCACGAGCGACGCCGCGAGATGTTGGTTGAATCCCTGCACGAGATGAACATGATCGCTGTCGATGGCGTGCATTGCAAAGGGCCTCAGCACGAGGCATGTCTTGGCGGGTGCTTTGACCGCGGCAGCGGCCGGCGAAACAACCCGATCAACACTTCCGTTGGTCGCCCTCAATGCACGCTTATCGGCGGTACGGTGCGCAGCGACATCGACGAGCGGCCGTTCGAAAGCGCCGAGCTTGATCTTCGCGACGAGTTCTTCCGTCGCGAGTGCTGGCTCCATGCCATAGTCCCGATCCAGCAAGTCCCACAGCGCCTTGTAGATGCGCAGCGCGCCTGCCACGTCGCCCTGCTCCGCATGCTCGCGCATCAGGTGGCAGCAGGCCTCTTCGTGGGTCGGATCGAGATTGACGATGGCGGTTGCGATTTCGGTCTTGACGTCGGCGGGAGCATCCTCCGCGACCAGACCGGCGTTGAGGCTCCGCATCAGCCTGTCGCTGATGGTCTGACGCTTGGCGAGAACCCAGATCCGGAATGACGGATCGAGGTCGTCCATGCCTTCGAGTATCCGTTCGCCGAAATCGGGGGTATTGAGCAGCGAGCGATGGACGCTGCCATTTTCCGCCAGGCTGATGATGCTTTCGATATCGACCTCGACTTTCCCGGGGTCGAGATGGATCGCGAGCCTCCCCGCCGAGAAACCGCGATATCCCGCGTCCTCGAACGTGGTCCGCAATTCGCGAACCACCTGGCGCAGCGAGGCGCGGGCTTTTTCCTCGTCCGAGCGGCTCCACAACAAGCCGACCAGCCGTTCGCGGCTCTCGTGTTTGGCCTCGGTCAGGGCGAGATAGCTGAGAACGGCGGCCGCCTTCTGGGTCCGGAGTTCGACCACGTGACCGCCGAACATGATCGAGGGACGCCCCACCAGCGAGACGGCAAGCCGCGCGGCGCTGGCGGGCACCGTTGCGGCCTCGGTTGCTGTTAATGCTTGAACTCTGGCAACCTGTTGCATTCCAAGATTTCCGTACCGGGTTGCGGTTTCGGCAATTATATCAGGGCGATGCCCTCCGTATAAGTCAAACCCCCGCCAGTTCGTGCAATCATATCGGCTAATCTCGGCGTAATGATCTCCGAAGGCAATGGCTGGAGGCCGGGTGCGACGACGCGGGCCGCCGGCACAGCGAACTGCGGGCGGGTCAGATCGAGGCCAAAAGTCTCGATTCCGAGCTGGGCCAGGCGGTCCACGATCAGCCGCAGCACGGCCCCCGGGTCGGTCATGTCGATCGCCAGGTGCGTTGAGCGCTCCGGCCCCGGCTGCAGCAGCAGACACCGGTCGGCGTTCAACATCGTCATCTGCCGCCGGTGAATTCGGTCCCGCGCATTCAGCGCGGCCTCTCCGCGCTCCCGCAGCTTCGCTTCGACCACCACATGGGCCAGTTCGCCCTGGCACATTTCCAGAACGGCGGAACGGGCCGCGGCCTCAAGTGTCGGCCGTGCCGCCAGGCCAAAGGCAAAGCCGAAGCCGTCCGCCATGCAGGAGACCGCGGCGACGCAGGGCACGCCGATTTCCGTCGTGATATCGAGTAACCAGCTACGCCGCGCGGACGCGCCCTGCCGCAGTTGCGCCAACAGCGTCTCCACCGCGGCCTGGGCCTCATGCCCCGGCGGGATCGATTTGCCGCGGCTGCCGCCCTGCCACCACAGCCCGGCTGCATCCCGCTCGATCAGTTCGAGCAGTCCGTGCAATGCGGCCGCGTCCAAGGACTGGCCCGCGGCCGATCCGGTGCTCAGCGGAAATGGCGGCTTGACCTGCTGCCGATGCAGCGGCCGCCGCAGGCACAAATCCGCCGGCAGCCGGACTTCGCGGCTGTCGGTGAGCCGCCTGACCCGGTGCCATGAGAGTTCCGCATCGGGGCGAATACGGTGCGCGGCGAACGCCGCGAGGAACTCGCGCGCCTGCGGACCCAGCCCCGCTACAGGGTCGCCTGGATCAGGCTCCAGCACGTCGTCGGCGGTCTGCAGCTGGGAGAGATATTCGATGCCCTCGCCGACACAGCCCTGAAAGGCATCCTGCAGCGAAAGGCCCACGCCGGAGACACCGACCAATGGATGCCCTGCGTGGAGAGGATCGGCGAGGCCCGGATCGAATTCGGCGCCAAGGGCGACCAAGCCGGGAGCATCGGGCGCGGCGAGTTCGAAGACCCGCGCAAACCGGGATGCCGCCTTGAGCAGGTTGGCGCGATGGCGCCTCTCAGCGTCCGAGTCGACTTCCCTGGAATTCGGCCGCGCTCGCATAGCCAAGCTCGTTGAGCAGGGACCGGGCAGCGAGATCATCGGTGCCTGCCGGCATGTCGCCAAGCAACAATGAGGCGGCGCGCGCAAACAGATTTGGCATCCCGTCTCCGGCCCGGTTCACGGTGGCCTCACGCCTGCCTCGCACAGTCTCCCGGGCGGGTAGATTTCAAGATCGCTCCGGAGGAAGAAATGCTCGCGAAAGCCTTTGTCATCGCCATGGCAGCCGATATTGCCCGCTCCGACTATGCAAAGCCAACCCTCATCCGCAGCCGCAGCCGGGAGTGGTTGATCGCGTGCCGCTGGGGTCCCGAGGGCGAGTACCTGTCCATCGCAACCGCCGGCCCGATCATGGAACCGGCCGGGCTTTCGGCGCCCGGCGCCATTGCCCCGATCCACAGCCTGTTCGGTGTGCTGGTCTCGGAATCCGAAACGGACGCCGCCAGCACCTTTCTGCTGGTGCGTCAGTTGCCGACGCCGATCGAACTCGCAGGCACCTTCTTTCCAGCCGATGGCTACGCCTTGGTGCAGCAGCGCGACACCATCCGCCTGGTCTGCGAAACCCGCTATTCGCACAGTTGCGGCTGGCTGGATGGCAAGGAGGTCCGCAAGGATATTCCAGACCCGGCTCCGTCCTCGGCGGAGGCGATGGCATGGCATATCGAGGCGAAGCGCTGCAATTGGATCGGCGAGTTCATCTCGGCGCCGCTGTTGCGGGAAAGGCGAGCCATTTATGCCGCCGGATGAGGCACCGTCGGATAGGTTGATTCACGCAAGCAACGAGGCGTCCGATCGCCGCAAGCCGTAAACGCGCAGCCCAGACCTCAACTCCCCGCCTTGCTTCGCCGCGGCACCAGCCGCTTGACCGCCGCGGGGCGCGCCGCTGCGGATCTCGCCGCGGGCCGCAGGTCGGCGATGGTTTCGACCAGCAGCGCGATGGCGCGCCGCACCCGCGGATCGCGGGTTCGCGAAAAGGCCGTGAGAACGCGCAATGCATCCCGTTCGGCAAGCAGCCGAAAGGGTGATTTCGCGTCGGAGCGCTTGTTCCCGGAAGGCTCGAAAAGATCCCCGATCGAGATCTCCAATACGGCAGCGATCCGCGACAGCCGGCTGGCGCCTACCCGATTGATTCCCTTTTCGTATTTCTGCACCTGCTGGAACGCGACGCCGATCCTGGCGGCGAGGTCGCTCTGGCTCATTCCGCGGTGAGTCCGAAAAATACGAATCCTGGCTCCCACCATGACGTCGAGTGGGTCGGGCGTTTTAGCCAACATAACCACAGTCTCCAGACCTCTGATTGCTGGCGAACCGGGTTGCAACTATAGGCGTTACACGAGCTAACGTGCAATCCCCTTAATTGGCTTTTCCTGCCCGAAAGTTCCAAGCGTCAGGACGCACCTGCCCGCCGGATCGATCGACGCCGTGACGGTCTGGTGGGGGTCCACCGTCAGGAATTTCTCCAGAATCAAGCGGCTCTCGTCAGATAGCCCGAATAGCCCCCGCATGAGTTCGAAAAACCCCGGCTCCTCGCCGACATACAGGAGTTCGTGGAGTTCCGCGACGGTGTATCGTCCCAAGGCGGCAACAAGCCGTTCAGTTTCGTCTTCCGAACTGCTCTCGTCTGAACGAACAAAATTGTAGATGATCGCGGTCATCTTTCCCTCGAATGCGCGGGGCGTTGGACGCACGCCGTGCCGGCAATCTGACCGCGCTATCGTGATTTCAACGTGATCGGACCAACCCCCTGGCCGATCGGCTTGCCTGCACGGGCGAAGCCGCCCGCAGGCTTCATGAAACCGGGGTCGGTCTCAAGGCGCGCCGGAAAAAGGGCGGAAATCCGAGAATATCAGGGGAGGAGCGACAGTCTCGAAGCTGCGATCGTCCTGAACGTTGTTAGCATTCGCACAAAACAGTCTGCCAAAGGCAGCCTTTTTCCAACGACAGCTACCGTCGTTCGCCGGGCTTTACCTCTACCCCGGCCCATTGCTCGATTGGTTGAACGATTTGCGTGATGTCGGAATCCGCCCCCTTGAGCGCCTTTGCGATCCCGACGAGCTGGCGGACGGCGTTACCGACGATCATCGGAACGCCGAGGCGCTCGGCCTCCTCCAGGCAGAGCCGAACGTCCTTGTAGAGAAGCTCGGTCGCAAAACCGAAATCGAATTTCCGCGGGAGCACGCAGCGCGGAAACTTGTCGGCGGTTGCCGTGTTACGACCGCTGCCGGCATTGATGACGTCGAGCATGACCGCCGGGTCGAGGCCGGCCTTCGTTCCCATCACCAGCGCTTCCGACGTAATCGCAATGGCGGTCGCCGACAGAAGATTATTGCAAAGCTTCATCGTCTGCCCGAGGCCCGGCTGTTCGCCGACCCAGAACACCTTGCCGATGACGCCAAGGATCGGCATCAATTCGCCCGTCAAATGTTTCGGGCCCGAAACCATGACCGCCAGCGTTCCCTTGTCGGCACCGGATGGGCCGCCGCTCACCGGTGCATCGACGGCGACGATGCCCTTCTCTGCCATGCCGTTGGCGACCTCGATCGCGACGCGGGGACCGGTCGTCGACAGGTCAATGAACGTCTTGACCTTGCTGCCCGCCACCACGCCATTCGACGCCAGCGCGACCGTCTTGACGATATCGGGCGTCGGCAGACTGACCAGGACGATCTCTGCCTGGGACGCGACATCGGCCGGGGAATGCGCCGCGCTCGCGCCTTCCGAAGTTGCCCTCTGCAATGCGCGCGGGTCGGCGTCGTAGACGATGACCGTGTTGCCCGCCGCTACAAGACGCCGCGACATGTGGGCGCCCATGCGGCCGACGCCAATGAAACCGAGAGTCTTGACTGTCATTCGTCGGTCCCTTTGAGGGAAATGCTTATGGGTCGCGAACACGGGCACTCGCCGCCCGCTCTCCCGGCGGCCGCTACATTGACGGAGCATATTGCTGTCTGTCAATCTGACCGGAATGGCGCGGCCGGTCCCCTGCAAGGCAGGTTTCGAGTTAGTCACATGCCAATGGGCGACAACAAATATCCCGGCGATTCCTGGCTTGCGCGCTATCGCGCGCGCGTCAATGCCGATCAGGAAATGTCGGTCATCGGGGACTGGTTCACCACAGCCCTTACCCTGACTCTCGGGGACGAGCGCCATGCGCTGCGGATCGAGACGGGAAAAATCGCCGAGATCATCAGGCGGCCGGGGCACGATGTCCGCACCATGTTCGGATTCCGCTCGCCGCCCTTTATCAGAACGAGCTTCGCTACAGTTTCATCGCGATCGCCAACCGCATCGACTATGTAACCACGAAGACGGCCCTGCTTGATCTGACGCGCACGGTCGCGCTGGAGACCGCCGGACAAGGCATCACCTGCAACGCCGTTGCGCCGGCAACCTTGCCGACGCCGGCCATCGAAGCAAGACTTCGCGGCATTGCCGAATCAAGGCATCTCCGTCGAGGCGACAACGCAAAACTATCTGGCCCAACGCCAGCCCGGCGGGCGCTTTGTGTCCATGCAGTCGGTTGCCGCTCTGATGGGCTTCCTGTGCGGACCGAATTCGCGCGACATCAGTGGCGCCGCCATTCCTCTGGATTGCGGATGGACGGTAAGCTGACGGCCCTTTGCACCGGAGCCCGCAATATCTTTGCCCGGACTGGCCTCACGCGCTCGACGATGATCGATCAGACGCCGCCAGGGCGGTCACGCAACTTTCTTGCGCATCGCAATCTCATCCCGGCAATCCGACGACCGGCCTTGACAATGAGCGAGAGCGTGCAATGTATCCCCGATACACCTGACCCTGCCCGGTTTTCGCGCTTCGTGGCAGACGCCGTTGATGCGCCACATTGCCGACGAACAGATTTCCGGGCGGACAAAACTTCAAGCGCCCAAGACAATCTGGGTTCAAGCAAAAACCTTCGAGGGGAACGATCATGAAGACACGCGCCGCGGTCGCGTTCCAGGCGAAGAAGCCGCTTGAGATCGTGGAACTCGACCTCGAAGGTCCGAAAGCCGGCGAAGTCCTGCTCGAAATCAAGGCGACGGGAATTTGCCACACCGACGCCTACACGCTTGACGGCTTCGACAGCGAGGGAATCTTCCCCTCGATCCTGGGTCACGAAGGCGCCGGCATCGTGCGCGAAGTGGGCGCGGGCGTCACGTCGGTGAAGCCGGGCGACCACGCGATCCCGCTTTACACGCCGGAATGCCGCCAGTGCAAAAGCTGCCTGAGCGGCAAAACCAATCTTTGCACCGCGATCCGCGCCACCCAGGGCAAGGGGCTGATGCCCGACGGCACCTCGCGCTTCAGCCACAAGGGCCAGACCGTCTTCCATTACATGGGCTGTTCGACGTTCTCGAATTTCACCGTGCTGCCGGAAATTGCGGTGGCGAAGATTCGCGAGGACGCACCGTTCGACAAGAGTTGCTATATCGGCTGCGGGGTGACGACCGGGGTCGGCGCGGTGGTCAATACCGCCAAGGTCACGCCGGGCGCCAACGTCGTCGTGTTCGGGCTCGGCGGCATCGGGCTCAACGTCATCCAGGGCGCGAAGATGGTGGCTGCCGACAAGATCATCGGGGTCGACGTCAACGATTCCAAGGAAGAATGGGGCCGCCGCTTCGGCATGACCCATTTCGTCAATCCGAAAAAAGTCGACGGCGATATCGTCCAGCACCTGGTCGCCCTGACCGATGGCGGCGCCGATTTCACCTTCGACTGCACCGGCAATACCACCGTCATGCGCCAGGCGCTGGAAGCCTGTCATCGCGGCTGGGGCGTATCGGTGGTGATCGGGGTTGCGGAAGCCGGCAAGGAAATCGCCACGCGGCCGTTCCAGCTCGTGACCGGGCGGGTCTGGAAGGGAACGGCGTTCGGCGGCGCCCGCGGCCGCACCGACGTGCCGAAAATCGTCGACTGGTACATGAACGGCAAGATTCAAATCGATCCGATGATCACCCACGTGCTCAGGCTCGAGGAGATCAACAAGGGATTCGATCTGATGCACGAAGGCAAGTCGATCCGCTCGGTCGTCGTGTTCTAACTGGAGTTCGGAGCCGCAGATTTCGACCATCAACGTCAAACACAAGGGAGGATTGGCTATGAGCGTTCACATCCATCCGTCGGTTGACAATGGCGTCAAGAAGGGGTCGGGCAGCTTTGCCGGCGGCACCCTGGTCTGCAAATGCAAGGACAAGCCGGTCAAGGTCGGCATCAAGGGCGACGTCGCGCACAATCATGCCTGCGGCTGCACCCAGTGCTGGAAACCGGAAGGCGCCACCTTCTCGGTGGTAGCCGTGGTTCCGCGCGACGCCGTGACGGTGCTCGAAAACGGCGACAAACTTCATATTGTCGATGCTTCGAAGACCATCCAGCGGCACGCCTGCAAGGCCTGCGGCACCCACATGTACGGGCGCATCGAGAACAAGGGCCATCCGTTCTATGGGCTGGACTTCATCCATCCCGAACTGTTCACCGAAGGCGGTTCGGCGGCTCCGGGCTTTGCGGCGTTCGTGTCCTCGGTGATCGAATCCGGCGTCGATCCAGGCCAGATGGGCGCGATCCGGTCGCGCCTGAAGGAACTTGGACTCGAGCCCTATGACTGCCTGGCGCCGGCGTTGATGGATGCGATTGCCACCCACGTGGCGAAATCGAAGCCCAAGGCCGCCTGATTCGGTCGAATGGCCCGGCGCGGCTGGTACGAGCCAGCCACCGGGCGACACGTCAGGCCGTGGCAATCTTCGCGCCGAAGGCCGGGTCCTGGTGATAGTTCAGCGGCGTAATTCTCTCGCCCTCGCGGCACCTTTGCTACGCGCGTGTGTATAAGCGTAACTGCCACTGAAGGGTCCCCCGCCCGCGGCGGCGTCCATGCGCGTTACCGGCGTAGGCCGGCCGCCATTCAGGACATCATAGTTGGGATAGTAAAAGGCGAACGCGCCCGGCTCCTGGATAACCGCCTGCGCGAATACCGGCGTTGCAAACATGAGCGACAGCATCGCTGCCCCGCCGAAGATCTTGAGTTTGGTTATAGCTTTTCTTCTTCCGTGAATTGATCGGGGGCGAAATCCGGGATTCTCGTCATCTCCCCTGAATGTTCAGAGGCCTCTTCACGGAGATAAGCCGACACTCTGCTCGTCCCATTAAATTGGACGTCAGGAGGATCAAATCGATTTCACGATGTAGCTTGCACCACAATCTGCAATCGCCATAACCATCGCACTCGTCGGCTGCCTCAAGCCTGCGTACCACGGGCAGCATCAGCTGCGTGGCGATCGAGAGAGACTCTCGTCGCGTCTTCAGGCTGTCACGCTCATCCGGTCTTCCGATTTGCTCAAATTGGCCGCGCTCTTCTGCAGCGCCTGCTTCTCCTCGGGTGACATCTCCGGTTCAAGGCTCCGGACAACGCCGTTTTGACCGACGACGCTCGGAAGGGACAGCGTAACGCCGAACCTTTCGTGGAAGCTTCCTACCGGTATAACCGCCCGCTCATCGCGAAGAACCATCTCGGCGATCCGTGCCGATACGATGCCTATGCCGAACTGGCTCGCGTCATTGCCTTCGATGATGGTGATATTGGCAAAGCGCACGCTCTTCTCGATTTGCGCGCGCAGGCTATCGAGCGTTTCGCCGCGCTCGCTGGCAAGGACAGAGAGCGGCACGCCGGCAATGCGGGCGCTCGACCAGAGAAACACCTGCGAGACCCCGTGTTCGCCGACGACCTGCGCCTCGACCTGATTGGCATCGACGTCGAAGTGCTCCGCCAGGTGAAAGCGAAATCGCAGGCTGTCCAGGAAGGTGCCCGTGCTCAGGACGCGATCATGTCCTGCGCCGATGCGGGCGATATCGGCCAGCGGATCCGGCGGGTCGGTCACGACCAATAAAACGGCACGCGGTGCAGCGCGGACGATCCGGGGAACGATGTCGCGGTAGATTTCTGCATTGGTATTGAGAAGCCGCAACCGGCCCTGCGGGTCGTTGCGATCCGTGGCGCCGCCGGCCTTTTCATTGATGCCGGCGGTAACCATCACCAGGGCGGCATCCGCCAAATCGCTGAAATCCCCGTCCACCACGGACGTCTTGGGGCAAAGCGGCGATCCGTAGGCAAGGTCGGTCGCAACCGCCTTGGCGCGTTTTCGGGTTCGGTCCACCATGACGATGTTGCGGGCACTGCCACGAACCACGATCGCCATCGCGCACGCACTGCCGACCTTCCCCGCACCAACTATGCCGATCTTCATGATCATGTACCCTTTCTCAGTATGATATCCGTCTGTAAATCTTCTCCCGGCAAGCGGCGGCTGGAACTGGCAAACCGAATCCGGCCAGGGTGCGTGAACACTTCAAATCCGTCCGCGCGGGCGATGGCGACGAGTGTGATGCCTGCCGCTTCCGCCATGCGAACGGCCAGCGCCGTCGGCGCCGAAACCGATACCATCACGGACGCGCCGATGACGGCGCTTTTCTGCACCATCTCCACCGACACCCGGCTGGAGAGAAGTATGATCCCCTCGCCCGCCGCGACGCCCGCGCGCGCCAGCGCGCCCGAGAGCTTGTCGAGCGCGTTGTGACGGCCAACGTCCTCGCGCAGGGCAACGATCCCGCCCGCGGCATCCCAAAAGGCCGCCGCGTGCACGGCGCGCGTCTCGATGTTCAATTTTTGACGCGACGCCACGCTGCGCATGGCAGCCATGATCTGCGCCGGCGAGAATTGCCGGCCGGACCCGACAACCGCCGCCGGACGGATGGCTTCCGAGATTGAGTCAATGCCGCACAATCCGCATCCGGTCGGTCCGGCAATATACCGCCGTCGCTCCTGCAGACGATCGGCCTTGCGTTTATTAAGCCACATCCTCACTTCGATGCCGTCATCCAGACGCACGAGGTCCAGCGAGTTGATATCGGCCGGAGAGCTGATGACGCCCTCGCTCAGGCTGAACCCCACCGCAAAATCCTCGAGATCCTGCGGCGTCGCCATCATGACCGCATAAGTCCCGCCGTTGTAGGTAAGCGCCACCGCGGTTTCTTCCGGGATCGAGCGACCCCCGGAAGAACGACCAACGTCCCGCCAAATCTGGCGATCAACGATCCGAGCCGCTTCCATCATGCCGATTACAGGTCGCGGAGTGACGCGGCTTTGGCAACTAAAAACGAATTTAGCATTGCGAAAACGCTGAAGCCATCGGCGTGCGCACTTATTTCGGTCTGACGCCCGGTCGCTGCGTGCTCACTTTTGATTGCGATGCGCCTTTCGTTCAACGAGATTTTAATGGAGACCGCAGGCGACAATTCCCATCTCCGGACCATCGCGACGTCGGCGCCTGTCTCGCGGAGACGCGGCCGGCATCTGATGAAGTCCTGTGGCGGAAGGCCCGCCCATTCAAAAGGAGAAATGTCATGCGAGGACGATGGATGATGATTTTGGCAAGTGCGTTGCTTGCGGGCAGCCTTGTTGCCACCGGTGCACAAGCCCGCGGCGGCGGAGGTGGCGGCGGACACGGCGGCGGTTTCGGTGGTGGCCACATGGGCGGCTTCGGCGGCGGTCACATCGGCGGCTTTGGCGGTGGCCATATCGGCGGTCTCGGCGGAGGCCGCGTCGGAGGGTTTGGCGCACCTCACATCGGCGGCATCGGCGGAGCTCACGTCGCCGGTGTCGGCCGGGATCACTTCGGCGCTGGAAGACGCCATTTCGCTGGAGGCAACTTGTACGATTACGGCCTGGGGTGCCCGTATTACCCGTATTACAGTTCCGATACTCCGCCCTACTACTGCAGCTACTGAATCCGCACGGCCCCAACCTTGATGCCGCAAAACGCGGCATCAAGGCCATGCCTGCCAATTCTCATCCCCCTCATTGAATTCGAATTTAGTCTCTTAAACCCCAATTTAATGGCTCCCCGGCACCCCCCGCCTATCCTGTGGTGATCAGCTCGAGTTTCGAGCGACAGAGATATCCAGGTTCTTCACCACGGAGCGACCGATATGGGCATTGAGGGACAATTCGCGAGCCTCGCGGTTCGAACCCGGCGTCCGCCGGCCTTTGTCAAGGATGGACGCGGCAAGGGCTATCTCTTCGACATCGGGCGTTTTGCAATGCTCGAAAGGGACCAGGAATACCAACTCGCCAGACGTTGGCGCGAGCACGGTGACCGCGATGCCGCGGACCAGCTTGTGGCAAGTCATCTGCGTCTTGCCGCCAAGATCGCCATGGGCTACCGCGGCTACGGTCTGCCGGTTTCGGAGTTGATCTCGGAAGGCAACCTCGGCCTGATGCAGGCATTGAACCGATTCGAGCCCGAAAAAGGTTTTCGCTTTTCCACCTACGCGGTGTGGTGGATCCGGGCCTGCATCCAGGACTACATCCTGCGCTCGTGGTCGCTTGTGAAAATCGGCACAACGACAAACCAGAAGAAGCTTTTCTTCAAATTGCGCGCTGCAAAAAGCAAGATCGCCGCATTGGAAAGCGGCGACCTGCATCCCGATCAGGTAGCGTTGATCGCAAAGAACCTCGATGTCCCGGACCAGGAGGTCGTGGACATGAATTGCCGGCTCGGCGGCGATCAATCGATCAATGCGCCCGTGCACGACAACGGCGAAGCGGGCGAATGGCAGGACTATCTCGTCGATCAGTCACCCTCGCCGGAAGCCATCGTGGTTGAACAGGACGAGACGGAACGCCAACACAAGGCATTGATTGCCGCGATCGATGTACTCGACGTCCGCGAACGGAGTATCTTCGAGGCACGCCTTCTGGCCGACGAACCGCAGACGCTGGAAGAGCTCGCAGCAACCTTTAAGGTATCGCGCGAGCGCATCCGGCAAATCGAGGCTCGCGCGTTCGAGAAGGTGCGGAAGGCCGCCAGGGCCCGCGCCACACAAGCGCCGGCGCCGATGGCGATGCTGGCGGCCTCGGTTGCCTGAAACCGCGGCCGGCCGCCATTCCAAGCGCGTCGCGTGGCGATCCTCGTCGACGTCCACGCAATCATGCGCCCGCCGAAACCTTGGCAGGCGACGGCGGCTGTGACTTCACCGACTTCATCATTGGCTTCGCCTTACTTGCCGACCGCCTCGAGCAGTCGGCCAACCACCTCGTGCCTTGACGAAGGGCTGAGCAGGACCGGCGTAGACTTGTAGGAGGGTGTGCCGGACTTTTGATCGTAATGATCGAGCGCAACCAGCACATTGGCTTCCGGATAATAGGCGGCAATCGAGCCCTCCGCGATATTGTGGGAGACCGCCGTCAGGTTGTGCATCACCCGCGTGCGCGGCTTCACTCCCGCATCGGACACGACAGTGATATCGACGACATCACCATGTTTCAGGCCGCGGTGCGCGAGGTCGCGCTCGTTGACGAATACCACGTCACGGCGCCCCTTGATTCCGCGATAGCGATCGTTCATGCCGTAGATCGTGGTGTTGTACTGATCATGGCTTCTGATCGTCGTGAGCGTCAGCGCTTCGCGGTCCGCGGTAAGTGGATCCTCGTCCACTCCGGGATAGACCAGGAAATTGGCCCTCTTCGTCGGTGTCCGCCATTCGCGCTCCGATGCTGCAACATACAGCCGAAATCCACCCGGCTTCCTGATGCGCGCATTGAAGTCCGCAAACTCCGGAAATACCGCCTCGATGCAATCGCGGATCTTGGCGTAATCGGAAATGAGCTCCGCCCAGTCGACCCGGGTATGCGGCAATGTCGCCAGCGCCATCGCTGCGATGATGGCCGGCTCCGACCGGAGATGCTCGGAAGCCGGTTTCAGGCCGCCGCGCGAGGCATGGACCATCGACATCGAATCCTCAACGGTGACCGACTGAGGGCCCGTCGCCTGCAGGTCGATCTCGGTTCGCCCGAGACAAGGGAGGATGAAGGACTGCTTCGCGAGCAGTAAATGCGAGCGATTGAGCTTGGTGGCGATGTGCACCGCGAGATCGAGATTTCGCATCGCCTTGAATGTCGCTTCGGGATCGGACATCGCAACGGCGAGATTACCGCCGAGGCAGACCAGGGCCTTCGAGCGTCCATCCCGGATCGCCTCAACGGCCTCGATCGCGTTGTGGCCCTTGTGGCGCGGCGGATCGAATCCGAACACGCGGGCGAGTGCATTCAGAAGCCCATCGCTCGGCACCTCGGTAATGCCGACCGTGCGGTCTCCCTGCACATTCGAATGACCCCTCAGCGGCGAAATGCCGGCGCCCCGGCGCCCGATATTGCCGCGGAGCATCAGCAGATTGGCAATCTGCTGGACATTGCCGGTCCCGTGACGATGCTGGGTGATCCCCATGCCGTAGTTGATGATGACCCGCTCCGACCTGGCGTAGATGTTGCCGACGTACTCGATGTCCGATCGCGACAGGCCCGAGGCCTGCTCGATCGCGTCCCAGGACGTCGCGTCGAGTTCGGCGAGCAGCTCCTTGATGCCGGTCGTGTGCCTTGCGATGAATTCACGGTCGAGAACACCCGGGCCGCCTTCCGCGAGGTTTTTCGCATCCAGCGTCACGAGGGTCTTCATCATCCCCTTCAGCACGGCGATGTCGCCGCCAACCTTCACAAGATAATAGGTCGAGGCGATCGGCGTTGAGCTCAGTGTCAGCATTTCGATGGGATTTTGGGGCGCGGTGAACCGCTCCAGCCCGCGCTCGCGTAGCGGGTTGAAGACGATAATCGGCACGCCTCGCTTCGAGACTTCGCGCAACGTCGTGAGCATGCGCGGATGATTGGTCCCGGGATTGTGGCCTATGCAAAACAGCGCATCGCAGTGGTCGAAATCCTCGAGCGTCACGGTGCCCTTGCCGACGCCGATTGACTGAGGCAGGCCGACGCTGGTCGCCTCGTGGCACATGTTCGAGCAATCGGGGAAATTGTTGGTTCCGTATTCCCGCGCAAACAGCTGATAGAGGAAGGCTGCCTCGTTGGAGGCCCGGCCTGACGTGTAAAACTCCGCCATGTCGGGGCGTGGCAAGGCGCGGAGCGAGGCACCGATGCGCGCTAGCGCCTCGTTCCACGAAATCGGCAGATATCGATCCGTTGCCTGATCGTAGGCCATCGGATGCGTGAGGCGACCCTCATCTTCGAGATCGAAGTCGTTCCATCTCCAGAGTTCGCTGACCGTATGCGCGGCAAAGAACTCCGGCGTCGTCCGTTTGGCCGTCGCTTCCCATGACACGGCTTTGGCGCCGTTCTCGCAGAACTCGAACGACGAAGTATGCTTCGGATCGGGCCAGGCACAGCCTGGACAATCGAATCCATCTGGCTGGTTCATGCGAAGCAGGCCGTGGGTCTCCTTGACGATAGCCTTCTGACCACGGATGGCTTCTGCAACGGCTTTCAGGGCGCCCCAGCCTGCCGCGGCGCCCTCGTAGTCGCTGACGCCCACGACATCGTCCTCGCTCATCGGCGCTCTCCATCGTCCGGGATCTGCTGATGTTATCCACCAGGGATGATCCAGGAGACATCGGGAACGAACGCGACCGGCTCAATTAAAAAGATTGTTAGATTCCCAGGGCCAGTTCCGCACAATCGATCACTGCGCTTTGATCCACTTTCATTCGCGCTGCCTCGCCAGCGTCAAAACAATAAACGCGTATTTAATTGAATGGGATGAGTGATCCGTCCACCTTGGGCCCAGACGAAAGCAGTCTTGCGCACACTCGGGAGGATTTTCATGCGCACATTTCTCGCTACATCAATTCTTGCGAGCGTTCTGATCTCAAGCTGGGTCGTGGCAGAGGCCAGCCCACTCGGAAGTTCGCCCCCGGCCGGAGCGCCGGTCGTTCGCGTTCAGCCGCGAGGCCACGATTTCAGTCCTCATTCTCGCGCGAATAAAGTCGAGCAGAAGAAGCTTTCGACGTTTGACGCAAGAGAAGAGAAGCGGGACGAGGCGCTGGATAAAAAGTTGAGCACCTGCGGTTGCTGATTTTTCCGAAGCTCTGTGCACCACAAGCCATGGATTGACCGATGTCCGATAATCCCAGATCAGCTAAAACCGTCGTCAAACAGAGAACGCGAGCGACAGTCTTGTACGCCCTGGCAATTCTTCCAGGGCTCATCATCTGCAACCCAGCCCTCGCCCAAGTCACCGGGATGGCCAGTCCAACACCTGCGATTGGCGCTACATCGCCACTCGGCATCACAACGGGTTCATCGGTTTCTCCAACCGGAATCCCGCTTGGGTCCACCGAAATCGCATCGCCCGGAGTTAGCCCGGCGCCCATGGTAACGGGCGCGACGGGAACGCCGTCGAGCGGGACGTCATGCTCAACGCCAGGGACTTCGCCATCGGGGATGTTCGGATCGACCGCGACCTATGATGGCGGCGGATTGACAGTCGGATCGGCTTCGCCCGCGACAGCAGCCATGTCAGGCAGCGCGGCGACTTCCGGAATGTCGGCGTCGTCGGGAATATCGGCGACCTCCGGAATGCTGGAAACGTCGGGATTGTCGGGAATGTGCGGCTCCGGCTCGACCGGCATGGCTTCATCGTCGACGTTGACCTCGCCGATCACTCCGGGCGGCAGCCCGCGAACAGGAATTCCGCTGGGCTCGACCGAGATCGGAAATCTCGGGGTCAGTTCCGCAGCAGCGGTACCGATGACTAGTGCATCGCCCTCTCCGGTTACGGTGGGACCGGGCACCACCTCCAGTACCGGAACGCCAATTCTTCCGGGCGGCTAACGGACAACTACCTTCGCGAGCGAGAGCAAACATGAAAATCAAAGTCTTCGTTGCTGCGGCCGTCCTGATTGCCGTGCTTGCCGCCGGCGGTCTGTTGTACGCGCATGTTCGCCCATTGGAGAAGGCTTCGGCCGCGCCCGCTCCGCCACCTCCGGTGTCGGTCGTCGGAGGGGCGGTCGCCCAACATGACGTGCCGATCTATCTCAGCGGTGTCGGCACCGTGATTGCGTACAACACCGACGTTGTGCGCGCCCAGATTCAGGGACAGATCATCAGCATCAACTTCACCGAAGGCCAGGCCGTGCATGCCGGCGACCTGCTTGCGCAAATTGATCCGCGCCCCTACCAGGCGCTGATCGAACAGTACACGGGAAACCTGGAGCGCGATCAGGCCCAGCTCGTCAATGCCCAGGCCAACCTCACTCGCTACAACAAATTGGGCGACCAGGGTTGGGCCACCCCGCAATTGGTCGAGACCCAGAAGGCGCAAGTGGGGCAGCTGCAGGCGGCGATCAAGAGCGACCAGGCGCTGATTGACGCGGCGAAAGTGCAACTCAGCTTCACGCAGCTGACGTCGCCGATCGATGGCGTGGCCGGAATCCGGCAGATCGACGTCGGCAACATCATCAGCCCGTCGACGACCAACGGTCTTGTGGTGGTCACGCAGCTCAATCCGATTTCGATGATATTCACGCTCCCTGAGACCGTTCTGCCGCAGATCCAGCAGCAACAGCAAAAAGCCGGCGCGCCGCTCAAGGTCCTTGCCTACAGCCAGGATGACAAACTCCAGCTGGATCAGGGCGTGCTCGGCCTCGTCAACAACGAGATCCTGCAGACGACGGGCTCGATCCAGCTCAAGGCGAACTTTCCCAACCAGCAGCGCAAGCTCTGGCCGGGGGAGCTCGTCAACGCTCGCCTGCTCCTCGATACAAGGCACAACGGCCTGACGGTTCCCGCCTCCGTCGTGCAGCAAGGCCCGAATGGATCCTATGCCTACGTCGTCAATCCCGACAACACCGTGGCTATCCGCCCCGTCAAGGTCGCGCAAATCAGCGATGGTCAGGCGCTGATCGATTCCGGCCTCACGGCCAACGAGCAGGTCGTGGTCGACGGACAATACAAGCTGCAACCGGGCACGCATGTCAGGATGCTGCACGGCAAGGCAGCCCAGGAAGCCATTGCACAAAGCGCCGAGCAGGCACCCATCCCATGAACATATCCGCCCCATTCATCCATCGGCCGATCGCTACCGCTCTGCTGATGGTTGGACTGCTCGTCGTCGGACTGATCAGCTATCCGTTATTGCCGGTGGCGGCCCTGCCGAACGTCAACTACCCCACCCTGCAGATCACGGCCCAGCTGCCGGGCGCCGATCCGCAGACCATGGCGTCGTCAGTGGCGACGCCGCTCGAATTGCAGTTCGGCGAGATCCCGGGCCTCACCCAGATGACGTCGGCGAGCGCGCTCGGCTACACCCAGATTACCCTGCAGTTCGATTTGAACCGCCAGATCGACGGCGCGGTGAGCGATACGCTCTCGGCGATCAACGCTGCGACCGCGTATCTGCCGGTGGGAATGCCGTATCCGCCGACGATTCGAAAGGTCAATCCCGCCGACACGCCGATCCTGGTGCTCGGCTTGACCTCCGATACGCTGCCGCTGACCACCGTTGACGCCTATGCAGAAAATATCCTGCTGCAAAAGATATCGCAGATCTCCGGCGTCGGTCTCGTGGGCATCGGCGGCCAGCAAAAGCCCTCCGTCCGCGTGCAGCTCGACCCGGAGGCCCTGGCGGCCCGCGGCATCAACCTCGAAGACGTGCGGACGGCGCTCGGCCAGGCGAATGTCGATCTGGCAAAGGGCACGCTGAACAGCCCGCGCCAGACCTACACCCTCAGCACCAACGATCAACTGCTGAAGGCCGACGATTACGCCAATCTGGTGATCGCCTACCGCAACGGCGCGCCGGTCCGTATCCGCGATGTCGGCCGCGCCATCAGCGCGCCGGAGAACGACCTGATCGCGGGCTGGTACAACAACCAGCGCGGCATCATTCTGGCAATCCAGCGCCAGCCCGGCGCCAATGTCATCAACACCGTGAACCGGATCAAGGCGATGATGCCGGTGCTTCAGGCCTCGATCCCGCCCGCGGTCAAGGTCAATATCATCTCCGACCGCACCGAAACCATCCGCGCCTCGGTCAGTGACGTGCAGTTCACGTTGATGCTGACGGTCGCGCTGGTTGTGATGGTCATCTTCATATTCCTGCGCAATTTCTGGGCCACCGTTATTCCGGCCGTCACCGTGCCACTGTCGCTGATCGGTACCTTCGCCGTACTCTACGAGCTTGGCTACAGCCTCGATAACCTCTCGCTGATGGCTTTGTCGATCGCGGTCGGCTTCGTTGTCGACGACGCCGTTGTCGTCATCGAGAACATCGTGCGGCACATGGAGGAAGGCGCCTCGCCGTTCGACGCGGCGATCAAGGGTGCAGGCGAGATCGGCTTCACCATCATATCGATCACGCTATCGCTGATCGCCGTGTTCATTCCGCTGTTCCTGATGGGCGGATATGTCGGCCTCCTGTTCCGCGAATTTGCGATCACCGTCAGCGTGGCGCTGGTGCTGTCGCTGCTGATCTCGCTGACGCTGACCCCGATGATGTGCGCGCGGCTGCTCAAGCCGGAGGCCAAGCAGCACGGATGGCTCTACCGGGTGTTCGAACGCGGCTTCGATGGCCTGCTCAACCTCTATGAGGCGGGCCTCAAGATCGTGCTGCGGCACCGCTTCATTACCCTGATGACGATGCTCGGCACCATCGCGTTGACCGGATATCTCTACGTGGTCATCCCCAAGGGCTTCTTCCCCGAACAGGACACCGGATTGATCATCGGCCTCTCCGAGGCGGCGCAGGATATCTCCTTTCCGGCGATGGCCGAGCGCCAGCAAGCCCTGCTCAACGCCCTGATGCGGGATCCCGCGGTCGCCTCGGTCGGCGCGGCGGTCGGCGCGGGCGGCGGGACCACCACGGTCAATGACGGCCGCGTCTTCATTGCCCTGAAGCCGAAAAGTCAGCGCGGCAGCATGGACCAGGTGCTGGCGCGGCTGCGGACCAACCTCGCCAAGATCCAGGGCATCACGCTCTACATGCAAGCCGCGCAAGACATCACCATCGGCGGGCGCGTCGCCAAGACCATGTATCAGTACACCCTGAACGACGCCGATCCCGGCGAGCTCGACCATTGGGCGGGATTGTTCCTCGACAGGATCAGAGCCATCCCGGGCATTACCGACGTCGCGACCGATCAGCTCAATGCGGGGCCGCTGCTCGACATCGCGATCAAGCGCGAAGTCGCGTCGAGCTACGGCATCTTGCCCTATACGATCGACAACACGCTCGACGACGCCTTCGGCCAGCGGATCGTTTCGACCATGTACACGACCTTGAACCAGTATCATGTGGTCATGGAGGTCGATCCCAAGTTCCAGTACTCGCCCGACGCGATCAACAACATCTATGTCAAATCATCGAGCGGGCAGCAGGTGCCGTTATCGACCCTCGTCGATTCGGTCGGTGAAGGTCGCGCCGCTCGTGGTCAACCATCAGGGCCAGTTCCCGTCGGTGACGATCTCCTTCAACGTGCTGCCGGGCACCGCGATCGGCCAGGCGACAAGCGCCATCCAGAAAGTGGAGAAGCAGCTCGGCAAGCCGCTCTCGCTGCAGACCAGCTTTCAGGGCAACGCCCAGGCATTCGGAGCCTCACTGTCGAGCACGCCGATCCTCATAGCCGCGGCGCTGTTCGTCATCTACCTCATCCTTGGCGTGCTGTACGAGAGCCTGATTCACCCGATCACCATCATCTCGACCCTGCCTTCGGCCGGTCTCGGCGCGTTACTGCTGCTGATGGCGGTTCACTTCGACCTCAGCGTGATCGCGATCGTCGGCATCATACTGCTCATCGGTATCGTCAAGAAGAACGGCATCATGCTGGTCGATTTTGCCCAGCACGTCGAACATGAGCAGGGTTTGACGGCGGAGGAATCCATCCATCGAGCCTGCATCATGCGCTTCAGGCCGATCCTGATGACGACGATGGCGGCGCTGCTTGGTGGCGTTCCGATGATGCTCGGCACCGGGGTTGGATCGGAGATTCGCCAGCCGCTCGGCTATGCTATCGTCGGTGGCCTCGCGCTGTCGCAGGTCCTCACGCTCTATACGACTCCGGTGGTTTATATTTACCTGGATCGGCTGCAGAGCTGGCTGTTCGGGGAAAAGAAGCATGCGCCAAGCGGACATGCTGCGGCGGTGCCCGCCGAATGAGCGTTCGTTGACATAAACCGCTCCACGGCTTCGATGATCGCCCAACCAGGGCGATCATCGAGTTTGATCGGGAGGCTGCTGCGAGCTTCTCCGCGAAGGGTTCCGTCGCAATTCGATACGGAGTGCTGAACTCGGATTAGCTAAACTCCAATTTAGTGGCTCTCGCTCCGACCGCTACCTAACTCTCTAATTGAAGATTCCAATTCGGTCCCGGACCCATGAGCGCAACCACAATCCACATCGTCAGCCCGGCTGAATTCGATCCGGGAACCGCGCAGACGCCGGGCTCCGAGCGTCGCGCCGCCATCGCGCCGGCGCTCGGCGTCGCGTCGGCCAACTGGGGCGGCCTGTTCGAGGTGGCACCGGGATCCCGGACCGGAATTCATCATCACGGAGAGCAAGAGACGATAGCCTACGTCCTCTCCGGTATTTGCGAAATCCGCTGGGGGACTGAGGGAGAATCCGCCGCGCGCGCGAAGGCCGGCGATTTCATTCACGTCCCCGCTTTCCTGCCGCACATGGAAATCAATCCATCAAATCTGGAACCGTTTCGATGGGTTGTCGTGCGCAGTACCGCAACACCGATCGTCGTCAATCTGCCGGACGACACCTGGCCGTAGGCCTGACGTCTTCCTGCAGGTCGGACAGTGCAAACATGGAGCGATCATGGACGAAGAAAAATTCCATACCGGGCTCGATCAGATTGAGGTCACGCGCCGCACGGTGATCGAGACCGGCACCACCGCGCTGCTGTTGACCGCGCTTCCGCGGGCCGCTCTTGCCGCCGCTCCGGTCGACGACAATCAGCCGCCCCCGCCCCCGGTGACGGTCGAACTTCAGATCAACGGTCGTCCCTATTCGCTGGCGCTGGATCCGCGGACGACATTGCTCGATGCCTTGCGGGAACATCTCGCGCTGACAGGCCCGAAGAAAGGTTGCGATCACGGTCAGTGCGGCGCCTGCACGGTGTTGATCGAAGGCCGCCGCATCAACTCCTGCCTGACGCTTGCCGTGATGCATGACGGTCAATCCGTCACCACGATCGAGGGGCTCGCCGATGGCGAGAACCTGCATCCGATGCAATCGGCTTTTGTCGAGCATGACGGTTTTCAATGCGGCTACTGCACCTCCGGACAGATCTGTTCGGCAATTGGAATGCTGGCCGAAAGCCAGCTTGGCATGCCGAGTTACGTGACGGAGAATCTGAAGCAACCGGCCGTTGAACTCACCGATGCGGAAATCCGCGAGAGGATGAGCGGCAACATCTGCCGCTGCGCAGCCTACCCCAATATCGTGGCCGCCATCAAACAAGCCGCGGGAATGTCGACATGAGAGCCTTCATTTATCACCGCGCCAACTCGCCGGTTCACGCCGCCGCTGCCGCCATCCAGCCCGGCGGGAAAATCATCGCCGGCGGCACCAATCTGCTCGACCTGATGAAATTGCAGGTCGAGACGCCGTCCAGCCTGATCGATATCAACCGCCTGCCGCTCGACAAGATCGAAGAGACCCCCGAGGGCGGCTTGCGGATCGGCGCGCTGGTCCGCAACAGCGATCTCGCCGCCGACCTGCGGGTGCGGCAGCATTACGGCGTCCTGAGCCGTGCATTGCTGGCGGGCGCCAGCGCCCAATTGCGCAACAAGGCCACCACCGGCGGCAATCTGCTGCAGCGAACCCGCTGCTACTATTTCTATGACATCACAAAGCCCTGCAACAAGCGCAACCCGGGCTCCGGCTGCGCGGCGCTCGCCGGCCTCAACCGCATTCACGCGATCCTCGGAACCAGCGAGCAGTGCATCGCGACGCACCCGTCGGATATGGCGGTGGCGATGCGAGCGCTCGATGCCAAGGTGGAGACGATCAATGACTCCGGCGAAAACAGAACCATTCCCATCGCGAAGCTTCACCGTCTTCCGGGCACGACTCCCGAGATCGAGACGTCGCTGAGTTTCGGCGAAATCATCACGGCCGTGACGCTGCCTCCGCCGCCGCCGGGTGTACAGCTCTACCGCAAGGTTCGCGATCGCGCTTCCTACGCGTTCGCGCTGGTTTCCGTCGCCGCGATCGTCGACAGCGCGCGCGGCCGGATTCGATCCGCCCGGCTGGCGTTCGGGGGGTTGGCGCCAAAGCCCTGGCGATCATCGCAGGCGGAGCAAGTGTTGGCAGACGCGCCTGCGAACACAGCGACCTTCAATGCAGCCGCCAATGCAGTTCTCAAGGACGCGCGCGGATTCGGCGGCAACGATTTCAAGATACCATTGACGCGGCGAACCCTGCACCGCGTGCTGGAAGAGATGACCCGGACCTGAAGGACAACAACACAATGGAAATGAACTCACCCATCGGTCCGAATGCACTTGATGCCCCCGGCGTCGTCGGCAAGCCCCTCGACCGCGTGGATGGCCGGCTGAAGGTCACGGGCGGCGCGCGCTACGCCTATGAGATGCAGCAGGACGGCGTGGTGTATGGTTTTGTCGTCGAAGCCTCGATCGGAAAGGGGACGATCCGATCGATCGATAGCCGTGCTGCCGAGAAGGCGCCGGGCGTCAGACTGGTCCTCACCCATCGAAATGCGCCCGCGCAGGGCAGCGGCGATCACCATGAAGCGCACCCGGTCCTCACCGGGCCGCAAGTGACCTACTACGGTCAGCCGGTCGCTTTCGTGGTTGCCGACAGCTTCGAAGAGGCCAGGGCAGCCGCTTACCTGGTGGATGTAAAGTATGACCGGTCGAACGGAAAATATGCGCTCCGTGCCAATCTCGATGAGGCGCGCGTCCCGAAGCCAAAAGGCGCACCCGCAGCCGACAGCGCGGTGGGGGACTTTGCAGCAGCTTTCGCCGGCGCGCCCGTGCAAATCGACGTGACCTATACCACCCCATTGCAAAGTCACGCGATGATGGAGCCGCATGCCACGTTGGCCATGTGGGACGGTGACAAGTTGATCCTGCACACGGCCAACCAGATGCTCAACCAGGGTCAGAACGCCATTGCCAGAACGCTAAAAATTCCCGTTGAGAACGTGCGCCTGATCAGCCCCTTCATCGGCGGCGGTTTCGGCGGCAAGCTCTGGGTCAATGCCGATGCCATCCTGGCGGCAATCGCCGCACAGCAGCTCAAGCGGCCGGTGAAGATCGCGCTGACGCGCCAGCAAATCTTTCACGTCACGACCCACCGCTCCGACACCATCCAGCGTCTCCGGCTCGGTACCGATCGCGAGGGCCGCATCGTCGCGATCGGCCACGATGTGTTCTCCGGCAACCTGCCCAGCGAGCAAACCTATGAGGGAGCCGCCCTGCAGACCCGCACGCTTTACGCCGGGCCGAACCGGTTGACGCGACACCGCCTCGCGCCACTGGATATTCCGGTCGCGTCCTCGATGCGCGCGCCCGGCGAAGCCGTTGGACTGATGGCGCTGGAATGCGCCATGGACGAACTCGCCGAAAAGCTCGATCTCGATCCGATCGAATTGCGCGTTCGAAACGAGCCGAGCGAGGATCCGGAAAAGCACATTCCCTATTCCAGCCGTCACCTGATCGCCTGCATGCAGGAAGGCGCGCGCCGGTTTGGATGGAACAAGCGCAATCCGAAGCCGGGCCAGATCCGCGACGGCCGCTGGCTGGTCGGGATCGGCATGGCCGCCGCAACACGCGGCAATCCGCTTCGGCTCTCCAAGGCCAATGTCCGATTGGACCCTGACGGCAATGCCACCGTGCGAATGGCGATGACCGACATCGGCACCGGCACCTATACCATCCTGGCACAGATCACGGCCGAGATGCTCGGCCTGCCGATGGAACGGGTCCGGGTCGAACTCGGCGACACCAACTTTCCCGAAGCTGCCGGCTCAGGCGGCTCGTTCGGCGCAGGCAGCTCGGGCTCGGCCCTGTTCGAGGCCTGCAATGCGCTGCGCGAAAAACTGGCACGGACCGCCGGCATGGACCCGGCAACGGCACGCTTTGCCGACGGCAGCATCTCGTTCGGCGAACAGTCCAAAAATCTGACCGACCTTGTCGGCCAGGGGATGGAGGCCGACGGCGAAATCCAGCCGGGCAGCAACAACAAGGATTTCTCGCAACAATCATATGGCGCCCATTTCGCCGAGGTCGGCGTCGACGAAGATACCGGTGAGGTACGCGTGCGGCGCATGCTCGGCGTCTTCGCCGCCGGCCGCGTCCTGAACGCCAAGACGGCGCGGTCTCAGGCTATCGGCGGAATGGTGTTCGGCATCGGCGCGGCGTTGCAGGAAGGGATGACGCTCGATCCCCAATTCGGCTATTTCGTCAATCGGGATCTTGCCGAATACCTTGTGCCGGTGCACGCCGATATTCCGTCCATCGACGCCGTTTTTCTTGCCGAACTGGACGACAGATCCAATCCGCTGAAGAGCAAGGGGATCGGCGAACTCGGAATCTGCGGCGCCGGCGCCTCGATCGCCAATGCGGTCTACAACGCGTGCGGCATTCGGATACGGGATTACCCGATCACGCTCGACAAGCTGCTTTCCGGGCTGCCGGTGCGTGCATGATCTGAATCTCCACGATTCTGAATGCTAATTTAATCGTTCGCGATCATCGCGAACCTAGCTCCCATGTACCCCCAGCCGATTTTGGACAGGATAGGAATCATGTTTTCGAGACGGGATAGGCTGGCGGTCTCGGCAGCGGGGGCTGTCGTGACTGCAGGCGCAGCCCGCGCCGCTTCGTTCGGTAACCGCTTCTCAGCATGAGGTTGTGTATTTCAACAGGTTAAACCTCATCCTGAAGGAGGGCCACGAGGTGGCCGTCTCGGCCTCATGCCATGCTGCGCGCCGGCGGCGCCATGAATTCCGGGCCGACGGGATCGGTGATGGTTTCGCGCAGGATCCGGTCGATCTCAGCCTTGGCAGACGCATCCAGCGACCAACCGGTCACCTCGTCGACAGGCTGCAGCTGCTGGGGATGCCGCGCGCCCCACAGCGCCGTGGTGATGCCCTGGTCGAGCATCCAGCGCACCGCCAGGTGAATGACGCGCTTGCCGAAACGGTCCTGGGCCAGCCGATCGAGCTTTTGTACGGCTGCCACATATTGCGCAAACCTGGGTTTCCGGAATTTCGGATCGGTGCGCCTCAAATCATCCCCATCGAAGGTGGTGTCCGGCCGCATTCGCCCCGACAGCAGACCCCGGCACAGTGCGCCATATCCGAGCGTCGCTATCTTGTTTTTGCGGCAATAGGGCAGAAGATCGGCCTCGACATCGCGTTCGAACAGATTGTACGGCGGCTGCAGCACATGCAGCGGCGCGACGCGGCGAAACCGCTCCATCTGGTCGACCGAAAAATTGCTCACGCCGATGGCCCGGATCTTCCCCTGCTCAAACAGCGTCCGCATCGCTTCCGCGGTTTCCTCGACGGTCACCAGGGGATCGGGCCAATGAACCTGGTAGACGTCGATGTAGTCGGTTCGAAGCCTGTGCAAGGAATCCTCGACTTCCCGCATGATGCGGGCACGGCTGGCGTTGCGCGATACGCTTCCGCCGTCCCATTGCAGTCCGGCCTTGGTGGCAATCAACACCTCCGAGCGCAGCCGGCGCTCGGCGATCGCCTTGCCCACGATCTCCTCGGAGCGACCGAATCCATAGACCGGGGCGGTGTCGACAATGTTGACGCCATGCTCGAACGCGGCCTGGATGGTGGCAACCGATTCGCGCTCGTCGGTGCCGCCCCACATCCATCCGCCGATGGCCCAGGTTCCGATCGCGACCGGCGATACCTTGAGCGAGGTCCCGGGAATGTCGGTAAGTTCCATTTTTGTTTTGAGAGCTTCTGTCTGATCGGCCATGATCCTGTTCCTTTCTTGAATGCGATCGCCCTCGGTCGCGTGAATGACCGGCCTCAGGTGGTCGTCACCGAGGGCACGGCGTGAAGCCCGGCATCTTCCGCGGCGACAAGCCCCAGCGCGGTCCAGTCGAGTTCGCCGTAGCCGCGTGCAATTCCGCTGATCAACCGGTCGCGGACCACGCTCACCGATGGCATCGGCACGCCCGCCTGCTCCGCTTCCGCAAGCGCCAGACGCACATCCTTCAGCACGAGAGGCAAGACGAAGCCCGGCGCGTAGTTCTGCCTGGCGATCTTGTCGCCGTAGACCTTGTGCACACGTCCGCCAAACATCGTGCTGGTCATGAGGTCGATGAAGGGCTGTGGATCGAGCCCGCGCTTGCGGACCACGGCTGCGACCTCGCCAAGCATCTCCAGCGCCGTCGCGCTCATCATGTTGCCGAGCAACTTGACAAGGTTTGCTTGCTGCGGGTCGGCTCCGATCACGAAGGTCCGTTGTCCGAGAATGTCGAGGATCGGCCGGCAGCGCTCGACATCGACCGGGGCGCCGGCGGCGACCATGAACAACTGGCGTGCCCTGGCTGCTTCGGGATTGCCGAACACGGGTGCTGCGACATAGCCCTGTCCATGTCGCGCGTGCTCGCTCGACAACTGCAAAGCTGCCGCGGTGCTGATCGTGCTCATTGACAGGTGGACTGCACCCGGCATCAGGCCCGCGGCCAGACCGTCGAGATCATCATCGCGGCGGCCAAACACGACGTCCCGCACGGCATCGTCGTCAGGCAACATGCTGATGACGAGTTCGCAATCGAGCAGATCGCCGATATCCGTCGTCGCCCTGATACCTCGTCCCTCAAGCCTGCTGATCTGATCCTTGCGTCGGACGTGGCCGATCACCCGTCGCCCGGCAGCCGCGAGGTTCGCAGCCATCGCCGCTCCCATGTGGCCGAGGCCGATAAAGCCGATTTCGCCCGCGACCGGCGCGCGGCTGGCCAATTCGGCGGCGCGCCGTTCAGGGGTCAGGCCATCGGAGGCGCTTCCACGGGCAACAGGGGGACGAGACTGGCGTTTAGACATTTTGCGGCTCCTGTCCCAGGGCAACCGCACCTTCTGATGCGCATCTTGCGGGGGACACACCCGCTATCTGGTGACGAACGCATTTTGCGCTTGTCCCGGCTTGCCACGCTGTTGTGCATTCTTGCGCGGAATCCCGCAAAAAGCCTCCGTAGTAAGTTTGGCGCGCGCCCGCGAATAAAATGGAATTTAGTAGTCTGAACAGCAATTTAATGGTGCCGAAAATCCGTTCGCTTACTCTCACTGATAGCCGTCATCGAGGCAAACCGGGGGGCCGTGCAAACGTCGTCAGGAGAACCAGAATGAGTGACATCGGCATACACCCGGCAGATGTTGCTTCGTCCGCTCCATCGATTGTCGAGATTTCGCCGCCCGATATCGCCCGTCGTCGACTGGCGAACTGGGGCGCGATACAGGCAGACGCGGTCAAGGTTACCCGGCGCGAGACTTTCGAATACGGCTTTCAGGCTCGACGCCATTTGCTGATCGCCTACGAGCGCGCAGAACGCGATGATGGCGAGACGGTGATCGAGGGGCTGCCGAAGTCGACGCTGCGCGAGTTCAATTGCAAGCTCAGCTTCGTACCCGCCGGACATCGGTTTTACGGATGGCAGACGCCGCGGGTGCTGACGCGCGTCACTTATTTCTATATCGACCCGCACCATCGACCGCTCGATCAGGCATTCGGCACCATCTGCCCGACGATGAGCCCCCGCTTGTTCTTCTTCGATCAGGCCATCTGGGACACGGCGCTCAAGCTCAAGGCCGAGGTCGGCAACTCGGACCCCGGCAGCCGCCAGTATGCAGAGTCCTTGAGCCAGGTGCTCATGCACGAACTGATCCGCCTGGAGCGAGCGGCGGGCGTCGCGACGACGCCGCTTCGTGGCGGCCTGCCGGCATGGCAACGCAAGCGCCTGATCGACTTCATCGAAGGGCATCTGGCGGAGAAGATTTCGCTGGCCGCTCTCGCGGAGCTCGTCGACCTGAGCCTCTATCACTTCGCACGCGTCTTCAGGCAGTCCTTCGGCGTTCCCCCGCACCGCTACCATATGGCCCGCCGAATGGAACGCGCCAGGAGCCTGCTGCAGAGGCCGTCGCTCCCGGTGACGAACATCGGCATCCAGATCGGGTTTCGCGAAGCGAGTTCGTTCACAAAGGCGTTCCGCCGATTCACCGGGCTTACGCCGACCGAATATCGGCATCAGCGAGACGATTGATCTCGCCAAACCCAGAGGAGGCAAGATTGCGCAATCATCTTCGATATCGTGGACACGACGCGGCGAAGCGCTGCGCCATCTGCGACGGAAAATTTGGTCTGGTCCGGCATTACTCCTGGCGAACAGCGGTCTGCTCGCGGAGGTGCCTCGATCGCCTTCGATCGCGCGAGGAAAGCGACCGCAGATGGTTGCTGCGCCTTCAGACCGCCCAACAAACGATTGCGATTGCGGCCATGGGATTCGGAAACGGCCAAACGAGTCACGCAAACGGCTTTAGGAGGTGACACATGAGATACATCCTGGTGAATGGCAGGACGCCGCTCCGGCAGTCTGCCTGCGCGCTGTGCGGCAAGCCGACCGGCGCGAATTATCTGCGGGAGATCGCGACGCGGCTGCCCTATTGCGATCCCGATTGCTACGCCGATCACTGCGAGGGCGCCGCCCTGGCTCTCGAAAGACATGCGACAGCGACCTATGCAGCCTTCGCTGCGTCGCGGGATTGAGCGTTCGGCCCGTCGCGGCAAGGGTCGGCTTGCCGACATCCGATGGAACCCTTCCGGAGCGTCAAATCCAGCTTGAATACGAGCGCAATTGACGCAAGGATGGAGGCGCTCGGATTGGAAAGTTAGGCGAGAGAACGTCGGAGGGCGCGATGGCTCGCATGACTTGGCACACGGCAATATCAGGTCTGCTGCTGTTCCGCTTGCGCGACGGGTGCGTCAGCCGACGACACCCTGGTGGCGAAGGCTGTCCCCGCTACAAGCATGAAAGCTCCCGTGAAGGCGTTGAACAGCCGGTCTGCATTCTCGGCGGAAATTCCGACGCCGCAATCGGTCACGCTGACGACCGCGCGGGACGTCTCGTCCCGGGATGATCGAAATCACCATTACGCGGGGCCGATCCGTGATCGGCAGCATTGCCTCGATACCGTTCATCAGCAGGTTGATGATCACCTGTTGCAGTTGGACACGATCGCCAAGGATTGTGGGAAGGGACGGCGCCAGCTCGGTGTGCAATGAGACAAGATGGCTGCTCAACTCGCGCTTGACCAGCACGATCACGGCGGCAGTGACGCCCGGCGATCTGCAGGCCTCACCCGCTACGGCGAATCGCGGGACATAAAGCCATCCGTCAACGTCTGCATGAAGGCAACCAGGGCGTCCTCTTCCGCGTCGGACAGCCCGAGGTGCCCGACCTTGCTGGTGTTGATGTTGTCGGTCGATTCCGGTGCGGGCCAGCACGTCGTGCCTTCGCCGGGATCATGCGGCTTGCATCGCGGCAGGACGTCGCGCGTGTTGTAGAAATGCACGATCTCCTTCAGGCTGGTGAAGTACCCGTTATGCCCGTAGGCCTTTACGAAGGCCGCGGAGGGTCGCTTGTCGACATTGCGCAGTGTCGGCACCTGCATACGCGCCTGATTGTCCGGCGCCAGTCCGAGCCATCGTTGATCCACCGCGGAGGGCTGACTCAGCACATGTCCCTGCTTGAGAAACGTGCCGACACCGCCATCGACAAACGACGTCCCCTGCGGATTGGCGGCATATCCCGATGCGTCGGGCTGATTTTCCGCGTAGTAAGGAAGCCTCGGATTGGCCGGGGTGCCGATATTGCTGGCGGTGAAATCGGTGAACAGCGGGTCTTCGCCGGGGCCGCCGTCGCGGTGACACTCGTTGCATCGCCCCTTGCCGCGGAACAGGTCGTATCCCTGCTGCTCCTGCGGCGTGAACTGGGCCTTCTTCGCGAGGACTGCGTCGAATTTCGAGGTGAACGACGTCACCTCCGCCGACGCCTCATAACCGGCGATGGATTGCGCCATCTGGTCGAAGGTGGCGCCGGCCCGGCCGCGATCGATCGGGCCGAGATGAACCGGCAACGGCTGACTGGCGGTCGCCGGCCCCGGCCGATCACAGACCTCCGCCACGTCGCCCGGCCAGGCGATCGCAAAACTCTGTACGCCCCAGACGCTTTCGAACAGGCCGCGATAGGGCCGCTGCGAGGCGCGATAGACCGCGCAGGCGATATCGGGCAGGCCCATCTCCACCGGATTGGTCGGCGGACCCTGCGCCTGCTCTGCGGCCGGATTGCCCAGCCGGCGTCCGGTCGCGCGCATATCCCAGAAATTTCCGCCGACGAGGTCGCCCTGCCCGGGATTGTAGTGCAGCACAGGCGAGAGGGGCGCATAGGCGTGCGATTGCGGTTTGCGATCGCTGAACCGCGTCCGCACCGACCCGGGATAGGCGCCGGTCGTGCGGTTCAACTCCGACACCGGGCCGGTAAAGCCCGTCTCGGGCATGTGGCAGAAGGCGCAAGCCTCATTGCGGTTTACCGACAAGTTCCTGTCGTACAGCATCAGCTTGCCGAGTAGCTCGATTTGCTGGGTCTGATTGTCCGGCGGCGCTGCAACGCGTGCGACCGTCTGCGCTTCGATGCGGTCGATTTCGGCCTCGACCTGCGCGATTTCCTGCAGTGCCTGGGGAGAGAGTTTCGGAGGCGCCTCGTCGGCTTTCGGCGCATCCGCGCCCAGCGTGGAGACAAAGATAGCCGCTGCAATCGGCAAGACTATGCGCCGTGATTTCACGTTGGAACCCTGCAGGCCTGCGCCGCGCAGCACGTAAAGCACCGCGGCCGGGCAGGATTTAGGATGAACTGCCCCGGCGCAACACTAAATTCCATTTTAGGATTTGCTGCCCGGATTCACACCGGTTGCGGGTCGGGACAGATGATCTCAAGCCGACCGCCGGCGCCGGAGTGGATCGCGAGCCGAAAGCCGTGCAGCTTCACGATCGCTGCCACGAGGCTGAGGCCGAGGCCCACGCCCGGCGTATTTCGTATCTTGTCGGAACGATAGAAGCGCCGCAGCACCGCATCGCGCTCCTGCTCGCTGATGCCGGAGCCGGTGTCGGCAACGCGAACGATTGTTTCACTGTCGCCACGCAGCAGTTCGATGGCCACCTTGCCGCCCTCCGGCGTAAACTTGATGGCGTTATCGACAAGGTTGGCGACCGCCTCAAACAACAGATCGCGGTCGGCGCGCACGTTCAGCTGATCTCGCGCCTCAACCCGCAAATCGATGTTCTTGTTTTCGGCGATCGGTTCGTAGATATCGCAGATCTCGCTCAGCATCTCCTGCAACGGGACGCTGCCGAAGGCCGCCGACCGCCGGCTGTTTTCGATTTCGGCCAGGCGCAGCAGCGCCGTGATAATTACCAGCGACTGATCGACGTTCGCGATCGCCTTGTCGACGACGGCCTGAAGCTGCTCCAGGCTGGTTGCGTTGGTGCGGCCGCGCTCGAGGGTGAGCCGGGCTCGCGTCAGCGGCGTCCGCAAGTCGTGCGCGATGTCGTTGCCGACGCCGGCAAGCGCGTGGATCATCGCTTCCATTTCATCGAGCATGCCGTTGACAATGACTGCGAGCTTCGAAAACGGCTCGTCGGTGTTGCGGTATGGAAGCCGCTCGCGCAGATCGCCGGCGATGATGCGACGAACCCGTTGATTGACCTCTTCCACGCGCCTCTGGGCGCGCATGCTCAGCCACGCGCCGGCCAGCAGGCACAGGCAAAGCGCGGGCAACAGGCCGAGCGCCAGCGCCTGCCCGACGACACGAGAAATCTCCCTGGCCTCGTCCACGTCGCGTCCGATCACCAGCGCGTTGCCATCCGGCAAGCGGCGCGCGATCGCGCGTATCGCGCGGGTTTGCGACCCGGCGGCAAGCGTTCGAACAACGGTGACGCCCTGGACGGAATCGTCAATTCTTAATCCGGTGGGAAGCTGCTCGAGGTTACCGGCCAGCTTGTGGCCGTCCGGGCCAAACAAACCGGCATATTGAACGCCGCGGGAATCCTCCTCCAGATGCGCATCGATCGCCAGCCGCCGGAGTTCGCCGGACAGGCCGGCGAGATAGTCCAGTTGCCTCGCAATCATGATGTCGGATCGCGCGATCAGGTAGTCGTCCGTCGTCCGATAGATAAATCCGAACAGCACGATGACGAAAACCGCGAGCACGCCGGCCACCGCAAGTGCCCAGCGAAAGGTGGTGGAGCGCATGAATTGGGGTTGACGCATCGGATCTCGCTGCCCGGGCATCCTGCTCCACGTTAACGAGGGTACATTGAGGCCGGACATCCGAACCTTATGGTCCCGTGCGTAGAATGAAACCGGAGCCGCGAACATTGTGGATCATAGGGATTTCGCCGGGTCCGTCCACCTTGTGACGCAGCCGGCCCATATGAACGTCCACGAATTCGTCGCCGGAATGAACTTGTAATTCCAGACTTCCTCGAGAAGCATGGCGCGGGTCAGCAACTGATCGCTCCGCTGCATCATGTACTCGAGCAGGCGAAACTCCCGCGGCAAGAGATCGATCACACGATCCCCGCGCTTGGCGGTGCGCTCGATCAAATCGAGTTCCAGCGGCCCCACCCGCAATATCGTCTCGCGCGACTCCACTGGCCTGCGCAGCAACGCCTCTACCCTGGCAATGAGTTCCACGATCGCGAAGGGCTTGGTGAGATAGTCGTCGCCCCCCATCCGCAAGCCGCGTACGCGGTCATCGACGGCGCCGAGCGCGCTCAGAACCAGCACCGGGGTGTGCACCTGTTCCTTTCTCAGCGCCTCGATGACGGTGAGGCCGTCCATTCCCGGCAACAGCCGGTCGACGATCATGGCGTCGGGCCGCAGCGATCGCGCCTTGTCGAGGCCTTCGATGCCGTCGGCGGACCATTCGACTTCAAAGCCGCGATCGGCCAGTTCGGCTGTGATTTCCTCGGCCGTCTCGCTGTCATCCTCGATCAGGAGTACTTTTGCCATCGATCGATCCCCGGCTGCGGTCAAAGCATTCGCAGGGCTGGAGCCTGTCGGCCCCGAAGCTCTAGGCTTGCTTGAGACGAATGCCATGTCAACGACCTGCGATTGCCATAGGTTTCGTCCAAAAAGAGCCGGACGGCGCCACCCGCTACGCTGAAGGAAGGTGCACGGCGTACGCCGCCCGCTCTGCGGCCATATGACCACCGCCTCCGTGGGCGAGCGCGGTGCGGCCGCCCACACGAATAATAGGCCTGCCGAGGGAGCCGCACCATTAAATAGCATTTTAGAATCAGCCAAATAGCCGGAAGCTGCTCGAGCGCTGCCTCGCGCCGTGTTGAAACCCCGTGAGGGAAACGTTGCTTTGATCGATCCGTTCGCCACTTCCGTCAAGGAGCCAACACTATTGGCTTTCATATGGAAAAAACGGAGAACTCGAATGACCAAACTTCTGTCGGCCACATTGATCGCCGCAGCCATGCTCGCAACTCCCGCCATGGCTCGCGAGAGCCACGTCAAGGGCGCCAAGGCGACCACCGAGCGCTATGTTGACGGGCGTGCCTGCGTTCCGGCTCCGGCCGTGGGCGCATACGCCACCCAACCCTGGGACAACGGCCCGCCTTGCGAACCGACGACCGGTTACTGATCCATCCGGACCGCCAACAGGTCGGGCTGAAATTCCATCAGCCCGACCTCTTTTTCATGCCGCCGGCGAGCGTGCGCGACCGCCGGGAAATGGATGTACCCCGGCGAGGCGGCCACGCCGAATGAAATTCAATTTAGTGGTATAGCCTGATTAGCAACCTATCTCCGGTTCAAACGGCACATCGCTCCAAGAACACGGTACCCAACGGATTGGCGAGATAACGATGGATACGCAAAGCAAGAGCCTGCACCGCGGCTTGAGACCTGTCATCATTAGCGCGATTGTCGCAATCGCGGCTATGGCAGGAATCCTCTTGAACGATTTCGGCCCGAGCAGCGCTCCGCAGGATGGCCGCACGGCGACGATGGTCACCGCCGCGGCGATTTCCAGGGCTGGCGCGATCGAGATTCCGTCGAAGCCGGCGGCCGTCTAGTCAGCCTCCCGGGCGAACCTGATCCTGCCAGGCTTCCATCACCCGTATGAACTCCCGGGCGATCTTGAACGATGGTTCAGGCGCTTCGCGAGGTCTCCAACCAAATCCTAGTTTAGCCTTGCAGGGCCGACACCGGCATTCCCGCATCAGCAGCCGGATGGCGACGACACGCCGGGGGTCGCCGTAGCGCCGGTGGCATTCGCCGCTGGCATCATCCCGGGGGTCGCCAAATTCATCGTCGTGCTCTCGGCACATGCCGGCGTGTTCGGCGTGGGCATCACCGTCATGCTCGGATCGATACTGGTGCCGCCAAGCTCAGTGAGGGCCGGTTGGATCGTGCCGGGCGGAGGGCTCGCCGGGATTTGCGGCGTTGAGAGTGGCAAGGCCGCGCCATTGCTGGATGGGCCTCCCGGCGTCGAGCTGCATACGGTGGTCGAGGAGCTGCCGATCGGGGCTATCGGCGCAACGTTTCCGGTCGTCGTGATGGCGATCGGCGACGGGATAGTCCCCAACGGAGAGCCCGGTGTCATCGCGGCCGCCGGCGTCATTGACGAGGTGGTCATCACGGCTGTGTCGGGCATTGCTGTATTGCTCGGCGCCGGCGATGGCGTCGGTACCGGCACCGGAGCCAGGGAAGGCGACGGAAGGGGTGGCACGGCGGGCGGCTGCGGCGCCGGGATGTTCGAGCCGGGAAAATCGGTCATGAATGATGTAGCTGGTTGTGCGGATAGCGTCAGGTATGGCGCGGTCGCGCTTGCGGTTGGCGGCGATGCGGCCGCCGTCGTCGGTGTCGCCGGTGGCATCGTGCCGACCATCGCTGGCCTGGAAGCAACCGGTACCGGAGGTGTGCCAGCCGCGATTTGAGCTGTCGGCGTGGCGCAGGTCACGACCGTCCCCGGCGTTGTGGGGTCGGAAGCCAGCGGCACCGGCGCCAGCGTCGTATCGGGAGCGCCCGGCTGGGTTGCCGCCGAAAACGAACTCGGGCCGTTGAGCGGCGAGCTGACAATCGTCCCCGGCGTCGATGGAAGGCCCATGGCCGTGCTGCCCATGGTGGAGACCTGCGCCAGGCCGGCTTGGCAGCCCGACAACAGGACGGTTGCACTGAACAACAAGCGTCGCATCGCCATGGCTGCCTCCGCGCCGATCTAGCTTGTCTGCGTCTTGCGCACGGCGACCCTGCTGCCTTCCGCGAGGTTCACCATCGGATTGAGGATGACCTGATCGCCCGGCTTGACGCCGTCATGCACTTCGACCTCCTCGCCGAAGTCGCGCGCGATCGTGATCTTCTGCATATGGGCGACGCCGTTCTCGACGACCGCGACGTGGAGGCCGTTCTCGTCGAACACCACCGCATCGGCCGGTATGACCATGGATGGTGTCTTGCGCGGAATGAACAGCTCGACCGTGCAATAGATGCCGGGGCTGAGCGCGCCGTCCGGATTCGGCACGTCGATCTCGGTCAGCAGCGTTCGGCTGCCGGGCTGCAACGCGCTCGCGATCCGCGTCACCTTGCCGGGGAAGGTCCGATCCGGGATCTCCGGGACACGGACCACCGCATCGACACCGGGTCCAAGCCCGAATGCTTCATCCTGGGGGACGAACACCTGGGTGCGGATCACGTTCGGGTGCATCAGCGTGAACATGAAGGTCGATCCCGACGTCACCAGGCTGCCGTTGTCGATGTTGCGCTGGGTGATCACACCATCGAACGGTGCCACGACTCGCTGGTAGGCCTTCTCCTGCTCGAGAACTCGAATTGCGGCCTCCTGCGCGGCAATATTTGACTGCGCCACCGCCACGGCGGCTTGCTGTGCCCGCAAGGTCAGACGATCATTGTCGCCCTGCTGCAGCGTCAGCCACCCCTGCGTGACCAGCTTGCTGTCGCGCGCATTGGTGACCTGGGCCAGTTCCCGGCTTGCCTGTGTTTGCTGCAACGTGGCCTGGTCCTGGGTCAGTGTCGCCTTGGCCTGCGCAATCTGGTGGTCCAATTCCGGGGCGGTGATATCCGCCAGAAGGGCCCCGGCCTTGACCCGATCGCCGATGTCGACGTAGCGCTTTTCGATATAGCCGTTGGTGCGCGCGAAAATGTTCGCCGCCTCGAAGGCCGTCGTAGTCGCCGGCAAGGTGACGCTCATCTTGCCGTCACTGGCGCGGACGGTCGCCACGCGAACGTTGGGGACGAAGGTGCGGCTTTCTTGCCCGGTAGCCGCGACCTCGAGCCGGCCCTGGTAGTGGCGCCACCCCCCCAGCGCGAGGCTGCCCGCGAGCAACAGCAGCGCGCTTGCCCCGAACAGGGCGCCTCCGTAATTTCGCCGCCTCGGTGCAACGCTCGGCAGCGCAACAACCCGATCGGTTTCAGGATCTGGTCGGTGCTGGACACCTGCATTTCTGGGCCGTTCAAGGATCTCGCTCATTCCGGAATTTCCTCGAATACGCCATGGTGAGGTTTTCCGTCGTTGCCGCTACGCAGCATGGCAAACAGGTAGGGCACGATCAGCAATGTTGTCGGCGTCGCAAACAGCAGCCCGCCGATGACGGCGCGCGCGAGCGCCGCGTTCTGCTCCTCGCCGGCGCCGCCGATCGCCATCGGGATCATGCCGACGATCATCGCGGCGGCGGTCATCAGCACGGGACGGATTCGGGTATGGCCGGCACTCAGCGCGGCCTCGAAGGCCGAATGTCCCTTGAGCTGCTGCTCGCGCGCGAAGGTGACGAGCAGAATTGAGTTCGCCGAAGCCACGCCGACCGCCATGATCGCTCCCATCAGCGACGGCACGTTCAGCGTGGTGCCGGTGATGAACAGCATCGTCACGATGCCGCACAGCGTCGCCGGCAGCGCCAGGATCACGACGAAGGGATCGCCGAAGGTCTGGTAGTTCACCACCATCAGCAGATAGACGAACACCGCGGCGAATAGCAGGCCGATGCCCAGATCGCGGAAGGAGCCATTCATGCTCTGGATCTGGCCCACCACCTGGATCGAATTGCCGGGCTTCATCTTTTTTTGCAGTTGCGCCGTGACCTTGTTGATGTCGGCCGCGACGCCGCCGAGATCGCGGCCCTGCGCGCTGGCATAGATGTCAAAGACCGGCTGGATGTTGGTCTGGTTGGAGTTGGTTGCCACGGTGTCCCGCTTGAACGTCGCGACATTGCTCAACATGCCCGGGACGGTTTGGCCGCTGAACGCCAGCGAGGTGGAAACCGGCGTATTCGCGAGCGCGTTCAGCGAGTTGACTTTGTACTCAGGCGTTTGCACCGCCAGATAATACGGAATCCCTGAAGTCGGATCGGTCCAGAAGTTGGGCGACACCTGCTCCGACGAACTGAGGCTGACATTGATGTTGGTGGCTACCGTGCTGGCGTTGAGGCCGAGCTGAGCGGCGCGGGTCCGGTCGATCTGGGCGTAGAAAGCCGGCGCGTCGACTTCCTGCTGCAGATGCGCATCGACGATGCCGGGGATCGCGGCCAGCCGCTGGCGGAGTTCTCGTGCAACCGAAAGGTTGTTCTTGTCGTAGCCCACCGTTCGGACGTCGATCTGCGCCGGCAGTCCAAAATTGAGAATCTGCGTCACGATATCCGCCGCCTGGAAATAAAATACATCTTCCGGAAAGGCGACCGGCAGCACCTCGCGCAATTTCTTAATGTAACCGGCGGTGGGTTTGTGACCATCCTTGAGCGCGACCTGGATCACGCCGTCATTGATCCCGATCGTCGAACCATCGGCGAAGGCCAGATTGTAGGCTCGCGCCGGCAATCCGATATTGTCGACGATCAGCGAGCGGTCTTTCTCCGGAATGACCTCGCGGATCTTGTCCTCGACCGCCTGGAATATCCGCTCGGTGGATTCGATGCGGGTTCCGGCGGGCGCGCGGACGTGGAGCTGGATCTGGCCGGCATCGATCTGCGGAAAGAAGTCGCGGCCGACGGATAACAGCATCACGGCGCCGAGACCGAGAATGAAGGCTCCAGCGACGGGTACAATGAAGCGCCGGCGAAGCAACACGGTAAGGAATGCGGAATATCCGTCACGCAGGCGCCCGAAGCCGCGGTCGAATGCAGCGGAAAGCCGCGCGAATCGGCCTGCGGGGGTGCCGTCGCCGACGTGAGGGCGCTCGCTTTTGAGCAACAGGCCAATAGTGATCGGGGTCAGGGTCCGAGATAATCCGTAGGAGGCCAACATCGCAAATACCACCGCAAGTCCAAGCGGCGTGAACATATACTTGGCCGGCCCGTCCAGAAACACCACCGAGGTGAATACGCAACTGATCGCAAGCGTCGAAACCAGGGTCGGCACCGCGATTTCGGCGGCGCCATGCAGCGTCGCCTCGGCAAGCGACATGCCCTCTTCAGTCCACAGCCGGTGGGTGTTCTCGATGGTCACGGTGGAATCGTCGACCAATATGCCGACCGCCAGCGCCAGACCGCCAAGCGTCATGGTGTTGAGCGTTTCGCCGAGGAAATACAGCACGACCAGCGACGACAGGATCGCCAGCGGGATCGAAATCATCACCACCAGCGTCGAGCGCCAGGATCCGAGGAAGACCATGATCATCAGCGCGGTCAAGCCCGCTGCGATGGCGCCTTCGCGCAGCACGCCATTGACCGAGCTCGTAACGAACACCGACTGGTCGAACAGCGCGGTAATCTTGAGGCCGGCCGGCGCTGCAGCGCGGATGGCCCCCAGCGCCTGCTTTACGCCGTTGACGACCGCGAGCGTGGAGGCATTGCCGTTCTTGATCACGCTGAGCAAAACGGAGCGGCGGCCATCCTCGCGCACGATGTTCTGCTGCACCTGCGATCCGTCACGGACCTGCGCCACGTCCTTCAGGAAAATGGTGGCGCCGTTGGCGAACTTGACCGGGATCCTGTTGAGGTCGTCGATCGTGGTCGGCGTCGCGTTGGTTCGCACCGTATATTGGATGTTTCCGATCTTCGCGGTCCCCGACGGCAGCGTCAGGTTCTGCGTATTGACGGCGTTGACGATGTCGAGCGGGGTCAATCCCCGCGACAGCAGCTTGTCCGGATCGATGTCCACCATGATCTGGCGATACTTGCCGCCCGCCGGCGTCGGCAGCGTGACGCCGGGAACCGGCGCCAATTGCTGCCGGACGCGATAGATGCCGAAGTCATAGAGTTGCTGCTCGTTCAGGCTGTCCGAATTGAGGCTGAGCTGCAGCACCGGAACGCTCGATGCATTGAACTGAACGACGATCGGCGGCTGGATGCCGGGCGGCATCAGCGCGCGAATGGAATTGGTGGCGGAGACGATTTGCGCGATGGCGAGGTCGAGATTGACGTCAGGCTGGAAGTAGATCTTCTGGACCGACAGGCCGTTCAGAGTCTGGGCTTCCATGTTCTTGATGCCGTTGACGTTGGCGCTGATGGAATATTGGCTGTAAGTGGTGACGCGCTGTTCCATCTCCGGCGTGGTGAGACCGGTGTATTGCCAGATGACGGTGACCACCGGAATCCGGATTTCAGGAAAAATATCCGTCGGCATCGTCCGGATCGCAGCGACGCCGAGAAACAGGATCAGCGCGGCCACCACATAGAAGGTGTGGGGAAATCGGAGCGCGAAACGAACAATGCCCATGGCCTATCCTCTATTCGCGCGCCGATCCGCCGGGTTCCACAAAATGACTACGCTGCAGGGCGTCATCGCATCATGCAATCTGTCGGAGAAACCACACGCTTCAGGTTGAAAGAGTGCGAGAACAAAACCATCGTTACCTCCTGACCATCAGCCGTTGCCTGTGCGGATGGCCCTGCGACCCCGCCTTGCGTTTCCTTGATGTCTTCTTGAGGGGCGCCCGACAAAACACCCGGCACGCAAGCGCGGCCCGGGTTACGCTCGGACATGGCGCCCGGTCGCCGCGTTCTCAATTAAAAACCGATTTAGAGTTCCGAATGCTCTTTTCTTGATGCGCGCGTTTGCTGCACGAAAGCACTACGCGTCGATTTAACAAGGTCACCGGCCAACAACCGCCGGTGATCAACTTGATGCCAAAACTCAAGATCCGGTGAGCAACCGCAGACGCGGCAATCAACGTCATCATCAACAATGTCTGGGGCGGCTCGGTCACGACCAGTCAACCGGCCGCTCCGACATCGAGATATTCTCGCGGGCTGCGTCGAGCATCGCGGCAACCGGGTGGTGTACGCCGCGACCTTGAGACGGCTGACCTGGCATAACCCTGGAGCAATTGGAGGACGGTTATGGTCATCACCGCCCGGATCTCCAGGACGCTGCTGCCCAAGCCTTCGGCGGCCGGCGGTGAGGAGGCCTTTTGGTTGCGCATTTGATTGCGCATGGCCGGAAGCAAATCTATAAGCTATTGAAATCATGGTCGGAGTGGCAGGATTCGAACCTGCGACCCCTGCGTCCCGAACGCAGTGCTCTACCGGGCTGAGCCACACTCCGACAAGAACGCGGCTTATAGCCTTGGGTTTCGCATACCGCAAGAAGCCGAATGAAGGACGGTTCCCCTCATGGATGTGGGCCTGAAAACGCCAATTCTGCCCGCCGGCGAAGCTGCCGTGGCCCGGGCCGCGCATTGCCTCACCGCGGGCGGACTGGTCGCATTCCCGACCGAGACCGTCTATGGGCTCGGCGCCGATGCCACCAACTCCGCCGCGGTTGCGCGGCTTTATCAGGCCAAGGGCCGGCCCGCGTTCAATCCGCTGATCGCCCATGTCGGAAATATCGAAGCCGCGCGGCGGATTGCCGTCTTTCACGCCCAGGCGACGATGCTGGTCGAGGCGTTCTGGCCGGGGCCGCTGACGCTGGTGTTGCCCAAGGCAAGAGACTGTCCGGTGGCCGATCTCGCCACAGCCGGCCTCGAAACCGTCGCCATCCGGGTGCCGGCGCACCCGGTGGCGCTGGCGATCCTGCGCGCGTTCGGCCGCCCCGTGGTGGCGCCGTCGGCTAATCTGTCGGGGCATGTTTCGCCGACCACGGCCGCACATGTCGCAAGCGACCTCGCCGGACGGATCGACCTGATCGTCGACGGCGGCCCGGTCGAGGTCGGGGTCGAATCCACCATCGTCGGCTGTTTTGGCGAGCCCATGCTGCTGCGGCCCGGCGGCCTGCCGCGCGAAGACATCGAGCGCGTGCTCGGCCGGCAGCTCAGGCAACCGCCCGAAGACGCCGACAGCGATACCGGCCAGCCGCTGGCGCCGGGCATGCTGGCCTCGCACTATGCGCCGCGCACCTCCGTGCGGCTCAATGCCAAAAGCATCGCGCCCGGCGAGGCACTGCTGGCGTTTGGCTCGGATGCGGTGGCGGGGGTTGACGCGGCAGCAGCGGTGATGAATTTGTCCGCGCGTGGCGATCTCGATGAGGCCGCCGCCAATCTTTTCGGTTATCTTCGCGCGCTCGATGCCAGGGGCGCACGCGCCATCGCGGTCATGCCGGTACCGCAGCACGGGCTCGGCGAAGCGATCAACGACCGGCTGCGCCGCGCCGCGGTGGGGCGGGAATAGCCAACGCAAGTAGCAGGCCAGAGAACTACAAAGCATTCGAGATGAACATCGTCCAGCCATCCGCGCCGCCGCTCTCGCCCGAACTGATCGCGCGTTTCCGCGCCATCGTCGGCGACAGATATGCGGTGACGGATGCCGCCGACATCGCGCCTTACCTCACCGAGGAACGCGACCTGTTCCACGGCCGCTCGCCGCTGGTGCTGCGGCCGGCCTCGACGGCGGAAGTGTCGGCGATCTGCAAACTGGCCAGCGAACACCGCATCGCGCTGGTGCCGCAGGGCGGCAATACCGGCCTCGTCGGCGGCCAGACCCCGCACCATGGCGAGGTGGTGGTCTCGATGCGTCGGATGGACAAGATCCGCGACATCGACACCGCCTCCAACACCATGACCTGCGAGGCCGGCGTGGTGCTGCAGGTCGCCCAGCAGCGCGCCGCCGAAGTCGACCGGCTGTTTCCGCTGTCGCTTGGCGCGGAAGGAAGCTGCACCATCGGCGGCAATCTCTCCACCAATGCCGGCGGCACCACGGCGCTGGCCTATGGCGTGGCGCGCGAGATGGCGCTCGGGATCGAGGTGGTGCTGGCCGACGGGCGCGTTCTCAACGCGCTGTCGAAGCTGAAAAAGGACAATACCGGCTACGACCTCCGCAACCTCTTCATCGGCGCCGAGGGCACGCTCGGCATCATCACGGCCGCGACCGTGAAACTGTATCCGAAGCCGCGCGCCGTGGAGACCGCCTATGTCGGCCTCAAATCGCCGGCGCAGGCGCTGAAATTGCTTTCGATCTCGCAAGCCGAGGCGGCTGGCACGCTGACCAGTTTCGAGTTGCTTTCCGATATCGCGGTGGATTTTTCCGTCCGCCACGGCATCGACGTCCGCGATCCCCTCGCCGGCAAGCATCCCTGGTACGTGCTGATGGAGCTGTCCTCGCCGCGCGAGGACGCCCGCGCCGCGCTGGAAGCGATTCTGGCGCGGGGCCTGGAGGCCGGCATCGTCGACGACGCCGTGATCGCCAATAGCCTCAGTCAGCGCTCGGCGTTCTGGAAACTGCGCGACGAGATGTCGGCGGCGCAGAAGCCGGAAGGCGGCTCGATCAAGCACGATATCTCGGTGCCGGTGGTCGCGGTGCCCGATTTCATCGAACAGGCCGACGCTGCCGTGATCAAACTGATGCCCGGTTCGCGGCCGGTGCCGTTCGGCCATCTCGGCGACGGCAACATCCATTACAATGTCAGCCAGCCCTTGGGCGGCGACACCGCGGATTTCATGGGCCGCTGGCACGAGGTCAACGCGGTGGTATTCGACATCGTGCTGCGGATGGGCGGATCGATCTCGGCCGAGCACGGCATCGGCGTGCTCAAGCGCGACGAACTGCCCGAGGTCAAGGACAAGGTCGCGATCGAACTGATGCGGGCCATCAAGGCGATGCTCGATCCGCATGGCATCATGAATCCGGGCAAGGTGCTGTAGGCGTGGCTCCAACAAGCACCGTGCCTGTCCTGTCCATTGCCGCGATCGCGGACGACGATGTCGCCTCCGTCATCGCGCTGTGGCAGCTCTGCGGCTTGACGCGGCCGTGGAACGATCCCGCCGCCGATATCGCGCTGGCGCGGCGCGGCCCAAACTCGACCGTGTTGATCGGCCGCGACGGCAGCACGATTGTGGCAACCGCCATGGTCGGACACGACGGCCATCGCGGCTGGGTCTATTACGTCGCGGTCGATCCCGACCGCCGTGGGCAAGGCCATGGCCGAGCCATCATGAACGCGGCGGAGGATTGGCTGCGCGCGGCTGATATCCCGAAGCTGCAGCTGCTGGTCCGGCGCGATAACGTGATGGCTGGCGCATTCTACCAGTCGATCGGGTACGAAGAAGCCGAGACGATCGTCTTCGCAAAGTGGCTCGATGGCCGGAAAACCGCGTCGTGACCATCGGTCGGCCTGAAGGTTTCCGATTCCGTCCGCTCTTAGGGCCAGCGACCGCCATAAAATGCCCGCTTTAGTTGAGTTGACCGCCTCATCAATGCTAAAGTAATTGATTTGCAGGCAGTGGGAGGGGCGTATGAATATCGTTAAAATAAAGAAGTGGTCCGATTTAAACGATGCGCTGTTTTCAGACACCTGGGATCCTTCGATCAAGCGATTTCGATCCACATTCGCCTATAGGGGCGTGAATGTGCACGATTACCCCCTGTCGAACGGGCTGATGCGGCTGGGCAAGCCATATCGGACGCTTGAAGAGAATCTGATCAAGCAATTCAAGAAGTATGCACACGATAATGTCGTCGAGCGCGATACGGAGTGGCACTGGATCAGTATCGCCCAGCATCATGGGCTCCCGACGCGCTTGCTCGATTGGACATATTCTCCGTTCGTGGCGCTCCATTTTGCGACCAGCTCCGTCACCGATTTCGGAAAAAATGCCGCGATTTGGAAAGTAAACTATGCAGAAGCTCATTCTCTGTTGCAAAACAACCATCTAAAGATTCTTAAAAAATTCGGATCGAGCATCTTTTCCATTGATGCATTGGCGAAAAGCATCAAGAATCTGAAAGAGCTTGGCGATTTGCACGCGAATAACTTCGATGTGGCTGTGTTCTTCGAGCCGCCCGCGATCGACGAACGCATCGTCAACCAGTTTGCCTATTTTTCGGCATTGAGTGATCCGTATCTTAGCATGGACGACTGGTTCAAGATGCCGCACGTAAAGGGAAAAGTCTCTATTACAAAGATTGTAATTCCCTCCAGACTGAAATGGGAAATTCGCGACAAACTTGATCAATCGAACATCAATGAGAGGGTATTGATGCGTGGCCTTGACGGTCTATGTGCATGGTTGAAACGACATTACACGCCGGTCGCGTGAGTCCGCCGCGCTCTTGCAATACGCGGCGCTGAACATCTTTCGATGAGGAAACAAGATTGAACAAGATGCGCATCACCCTGATCCACGCTTTGAAACATTCGATCCAACCGATCGAGGCCTCGTTCGCCCGGCTCTGGCCGGACGCGACCTTGATGAACCTGGTCGACGACAGCCTGTCGGCCGATCTCGCGCGCGACGGCCGCCTCACCGTCGCGATGACCGACCGCTTTCTCGCGCTCGGACGTTATGCGGCCTCGACCGGCGCCGATGCGATCCTGTTCACCTGCTCGGCGTTCGGACCCTGCATCGAGGCGGTGGCGCGCGAGCTGGCGCCGATGCCGGTGCTCAAGCCCAACGAGGCGATGATCGAGCAGGCCGCCTCTCGCGGCATGCGAATCGGTTTGCTGTCGTCGTTCCCGCCGACGCTGGCCTCGATGCCCCGGGAATTTCCCGCGGCCGTGGAAATCGTGCCGAAACTGGCGGAGGGCGCCATGGCCGCGCTCGATCGCGGCGACCGCACTGAGCATGACCGCCTGGTCGCGGAAGCCTCGCGCGACTTGCGCGACTGCGACCTGATCGCGCTCGCGCAATACAGCATGGCGCCGGCGGCTGCGCTGGTCGCCGAGGCCTCCGGCCGGCCGGTGCTGACCACGCCGGACAGCGCGGTTGCAAAGCTGAAGGATCTCCTCGCGGTTCGTGCCTGAGGAAGGCGATCTTCAGAACAAACTTCCCTGCCCGTCATCGGGCGCCGCCGGCGCTGGCTTGCGCTGGCTTGGCCTCTTCGCGGGCGCAGGTTGTTCGGCTTCGCGCTGCTCCGCGGTGATCGGCAGGATCAGCTGCGCGTCGTCATTGGCGACGCGGTTGACCCGCGTGGAGACCTCGTGCCAGGCGAACTCGCCCTCGCGCGGCGGCCTCAATAGCGTCATCACGTCATCGGCGTCGTCCGACCTGCAATCGAGCCAGCGATCGAAATCGCCGGCGCCGATCGTCACCGGCACGCGCGGATGCAGGCTGGCGAGATCGCGGCTCGCCGGTGCCGTGACGATGGCGACCGTATCGAGTTCCTCGCCGTTGGGCCCGGTCCAGGTTTCCGCCAGCCCGGCGAGACCGATCGGGGCGCCATCGCGGCGATGGACGAAGCAGGGCCGCTTGCGCTGGCCGGAAGCCTGCCATTCATAATAGCCGTCCGCCGGGATCAGGCAGCGCCGCCGCCTGATCGCGTTCTTGAAGGCCGGTTTTTCCTTGACGGTCTCCGCACGGGCGTTGATCAGCAACGTGAAATTACGGGGGTCCTTGACCCAGGCCGGCAGCAGGCCCCAGCGCATCAGCCGGAAATGCCTGATGCCGTTGTCGACGATCACCACGGGTATGGGTTGCGTCGGCGCAACATTATGTCTTGGCGGGAAATTCGGCTGTTCGAGATAGCCAAAAATCAGCCGCAGGGCCGCCGGGGGCGAGGTGATGACGAAGCGTCCGCACATTCTGTACTTCAGATATGCATAAGTTCAGGACCTTTTAACCCCGAACGTCAAGACTGCGGCAGATGACATCAACGGCTTCCAAACCCGCGCGAGCCGATCGCCCGGCGCCGCGGCAGACCGGCCCCGTCGACCCGGCGCGGGCTGCCCTGCTGCGTGCCGCCAATATCAATCCCCGCACCGGGCTCGCCACCGACTATCTGAATCATTTCAACGAAGCCATCATGCTGCTGGAGATGATTCCGGACATGCCGGCATGCGCCGATGATTTCCTGGGCTGGCAACCGCTGAGCTATCGCGAGCATTTCACGGCCTCCAACTTCAAGGCGCGCGAGCTTGCCATCGAGGCCTATGATTCCGCCGACACGGTCATCCGCACCGAATTCGACAACCTCACCAGCGCCATGACCTCGATCCTGACCGCGGTCGGCGCGGCGATGCGCGAAGCCAGGCAGGACAAGACCCGCGCTACGCTGGCCGAGCAGGCCACCGGCTGGGTCAAGCCGCTGGTCGCGCTGGCCGGTGGCGTCATCAATGGCGGCGCCGAGGCCGACGTCGATTACATCATGACGCATTGAGCCATGGCGGAGGCTCATCCCCCCCATCCCCAGCTCGCGGTCAGCGCGGCGATCTTTCGCGACGGCAAGATCCTGCTGGTGCGGCGCGCCCGTTTCCCCGCCAAAGGGCTTTATTCGCTGCCGGGCGGCCGGGTCGAATTCGGCGAGACGCTGCAGGCGGCGCTGCATCGCGAGATCGACGAGGAAACCTCGCTCCGGATCGAGATCATCGGCCTTGCCGGCTGGCGCGAGGTGGTCCCCGGAACCACGGGCGGCGGGCATTATCTGATCATGTCGTTCGCGGCGCGCTGGGCCTCCGGCGAGGTGGTCCTGAACGACGAACTCGACGATTTCAGGTGGCTGTCGCCCGGCTCGCTCGGCGATCTCGAACTCACGCCGGGCCTGCAGCAGATGATCCGGCGGGCCCAGAACCTGCTCCAGGCCTGACCACCCGGCGCCGGGACCCGCCCGCGCCTTGCTTCCAGCCCATTGAAAAGGCATATCACGGCCATCCATGTCGAAGCATTTTTGGGCCGTTCTCATCCTCATCTCGGTTGGCCTCTCGAGCCCCGTACGGGCCCAGGACGCGGCTGCGCCGTTCGACGGCGACCTGCAGCGGCTGGCCGAGATCCTCGGCACCCTGCATTACCTCCGGGGCATTTGCGGCAACAACGAAGGCAGCAAGTGGCGCAACGAGATGCAGGCGCTGATCGATGCCGAAACCCCCTCCGGCGAGCGTCGCGCCCGCATGATCGCGGGTTTTAATCGCGGCTATAACGGGTTCCAGCAGACCTACCGGACCTGCACGCCGGCGGCGACCGTGGCAATCCACCGCTACATCGAGGAAGGTTCGAAGATTTCGCGCGACCTGACCGCCCGCTATGCCAACTGACGCGGCGCATGTCTCGTTTTGGACCCACGGCTCATATTGTTCGGCGCCGTTAACCTTTCCTAAAGAACTGGCCTAGGCGGCCGCGCGGCGCGTGCTACATCTCGCAGCGTTCGACGCGTTCCGCCCTGGACCCGCGCAAAGCCTGTTGAGTTTCATGAGCCATCCAGCGTCCTACTCGATCGCCCGCGACCCGTTGCCCGATCACGAGCAGAAGCAGGCGGCGCTGAGCTATCTGAACGAGGCCTGGGCGGAGGCGCGGCACGACGGCGTCGACGGCGATTGCCTGGCGCAGGCGAGCCTGTTTGCGGCATTCGCCGAACTGGTCGGAACCTATGGCGAGGACGCGGTGGCGAAATTCGTCGAAGGCCTTCCCGGACGCGTCCGCAACGGCGAGTTTTCGACGCGGTTGGCGAAGCAGTAGTTTTCCGATTCGAGTTTCAACGGCCAATTTTTAGAGCCGTCATTCCGGGGCGCCCGAAGAACTAACCCGGAATCTCGAGATTCCGGGTTCGATGCTTTGCATCGCCCCGGAATGACGACCTGACATACATCCGCGATCTCGCCGCATGATTTTTTTTGCGCGAGGTATTCCGTTATTCCCGCCCTCTCCAATTAAAGGGCGCAGGGAATGCCGGGCGGCCGATGCGCCCGATAGCCACGTGTGCAATGGTAGAGATAGAGCGCACACGCGTTAGCAGGTCACACCGGAATCACCCGGCATTCCCCACGCAATGGTTTACGGATTATAGCGCGCTCTCCCCGGTGCTCCGGGCCTTTTGGCCACCGTCATCCGCGTCACTTCACGCGAACTTGACACCAGCGTCGGGGTGCCAGGACCACACGCTTTTTCCGTCCGCCTCGAGTGCCCTCGTCAGATGCACCCTCGGCGTCCACCGCATCCCGCCCCGCGTTCGCGACGATCATGATACGCCCCTTTTGGTGGGGCGGGACGGAGGTGAATATAGGATAATCAGAATATTCTGACAACCAGAATATTTTTGGGCGCGGGCCTTGACAAACGAGTCGGACAAGGACGTCGGGACGCCGGTGATTTGCCCGTCGGACCAGCCGGCGGGCGGCAGCTCATCGGGTTTTCTCGCCTCACGGTTCATTGACCGCCGACAAATCGTACTCTTCCCTCATTTTCGACACGGCGTCGCCGCTCGACGTTCTTCCCCTCACGCGATCACCAACGACGTCCGCTCTTGCTTCAACGGAGGACCTTCCGCGGCAACCGCCACGTCAACCGCGTGCCGCAGGAACATCATTCACATTGCGATGCGTCGCAGCGTGGGATTTACTGGCAACCCGGGCAGTTATTGAGGGAGATCGATATGAGCCAAGGGCCGTCAATGCGGGACGCCAGTCATCTTTACGAAGTGGAGCGCCGAGTCGAGCATGCCGCGCGCCCCGGTTTTCGCATTATGGAGTTGCAGCTCTCGCCGACGCAGAAGGTGCCGTGGCACAGCCACACCGATATCACCGATACTTTTTACGTTCTGGAAGGCCACATGAGGCTGTTCCTGCAGGACCCGAAAGAGGAAGTGAATTTGAATCCCGGCGAAACCCATGCAGTTGGAGCAGCGCGACCTCATCTGGTCACCAACGGCGGTACCAGGTCGCTCACGTTTTTGGTTCTCCAGGGAATCGGCGACTACGACTATGTTCCTCTCACATAGGCGCCGGTATCCGAGATCAACTTCACAAGGAGAATATCATGCCCAGGACAAAGCTGTCCGTCCCCGATGTGGCTGAGGTCGCTCCCGGTCTGTGGTCAAACGCCATACGCGCAGGCGACATGCTGTACATCTCGGGTCAAGTGGCCCGTCCCTTTGATGGCGGCACGGAGATAGTCGGCAAGGATGAATACGAACAGACCAGGCAAATATTCTCACGCATCGATCGCATCATCAAGGCGGCCGGCGGAACGATGGACAACCTCGTCAAGATGACGATCTACGTAGTCGACATCAAGAACAATACCGAAGTCTGGCGAGCGCGGCGCGAGTTCTTCACCGGAGACTTTCCCGCCTCCACGCTTGTAGAAGTGCGGTCCCTTGCGAAGCCGGAAGTGTTGGTGGAGATAGAAACCGTCGCCTATCTGGGCGGGAGCTAAACTCCCGCCTCACGGCGCTGTGTGCGCTGGCTTTTGTCGCGTCTGCGACGCCGGCTGCGGCGGGCGAATATTGCCGCAGGGACATTGCCTTCTACATGCTGTCCTGCAGTTTCGATACCATGGCGCAGTGTCAAGGCGATGTCCTCCGGCCGCGGCGGCGATTGTCTCCGCGATCCGTTCCTGCCCGATGCCCGCACCGCCTATGCCTATGCGCCGAAGGCCCGCCCTGCAAGGATCGGCGGTCGCCACGCCAAGCACGCCGAATGAAATCTCAGCCGCCGGCGAAAGATGCGACGAGCGCGTCGACTTCCTTCTGATCCGGGCCCTTGGAGCGGGCATTGACGCGCGGGCCGGTGGCGTAACCGATCCACAGTACGATCTCGTGCGGCCGCGGCGCGTCGTGGATCAGCACCGGGGTCGAATCGAAGGCATCCAGATCCCAACCCTCGTCCAGCGGCCCATAGATCAGATCGACGGTCGTGCCCGGCGGGCCCACCTTGGCGTGGCCGGGAATGATCACGCGACCGCGTCTGATGGCGCGGCGCATCGCCATGCCTAACCTCGGATGGATCATCGCCGCGCCATGTTCGAGGTCGCCTCCGATGCCGACCACCGCCGCCTTGGTGTAGGCGCGCAGTTGCACGGGGCTCGCGCCAAGTGTCGCCAGCGCCGTCCTGGTGAGCGAAGCCCCGAGTTGAAGCGAATATTCGACCAGAGGTTTGAGGTCGGCGCCGGCGGCCTTGCCGGCGAGCGGGTTCTCGAACACCGCGGCAATCGCGACGCGTCGCAGCGGCGTGCTGGCGGGCGCGCCGTACTCGCTGTTGATCTCCTCGACCACGGTGACGGTCTTGCGGATGGTCATGATGTCCTCGCTCTTCTTGTCGTTGCCAATCGACCGCGCGCGGGCAGCGCCCCTCAATCAGACTTTCAGCTGGCGGGCGATGAATTCCTTCACCACCTCGCGCGCCTTGTCGGTCTGAGGACCGGGTTGCGCGACCCACTCGTGAACGGAGTTTTCGAACAGGCGATAGTCGCACGCGCCACCGGCGGCCTTGTAGCTCGTGACGAATTTTTCCTGAAACTCCGGCAACATGTTGTCGTCAAGCGCGCCCTGCATGATGAGAAACGGCACCAGGGTGACCTTTTCGCCGCGCTCCAGGATTTCCTGCGGGTTGCTTTCGTGGATCGTCTCCCACGGATTGAAGAACACCTTGTTGTTTTTCACCATGCCCGCGTTGCCGCGACGCTCCGCGTTTTCATAGCGCGCAAAGGTGCTGCTGATCGGCGAACGCATCGCAACGTAGCCGACGGTGGCGTCGACACCAGGCGCAGAGGCAAGAGCAATCGAATTGTAGCGCGAATCATGCGGCCGCATCGCCAGCAGTTCCGCGACGTGACCGCCGCTGGAGGATCCGTAGACACCGATCTTCGAGGCGTCACCGTTCCAGGTGGCGGCGTTCGCCTTGAGCCAGCGCACGGCGAAGTTGGCGTCCTGCACGCAGGCCGGATACGGCGCTTCCGGCGCAAGCGTCAGGTCGACAGCCACCACCAGCAGGCCGCTGGCCGCCAATGCTCGATCCATCGGTTCTTCGGCGAGGCGGTTTTTTGCATTCCATGCGCCGCCGTGCAGGTCGAGAACGGTCGGGAATGGTCCCGGCCCTTTCGGCTGGTAAATCCGGGCCATCAGCATGCGGCCGGCACCGTTGCGCCGAAGCTCGACTTCGCTGACGGCAAGATCGAATTTCGCAGCGGGATCATACGCGGGCACGCCGGCCGCATGGGCCGCGCCGGCTCGGAAGGTGCGCGCTGCGGACAGAGCTATCCCGCCCGCGGCGGCCATCAGCTTGAGAATATATCGCCGAGCCAACGTGGCTTTATTCAACTTCGCCTCCCGTCAATCGATTGGTTTTGGCAATGATAGCCGACCTTGCCGTCGGTCGCTAACGCTCTTTAGGATCCGGTTCTGGCGATCCGGACAGGCCGCCCCGTAGTGTGCTTCGCGCCATGCTGGGGAGCCGGCGCTGCTTTCAGGGAGCTGAAATTGGAATAATATTGACCTGCAAGAGACCGCCATGAAACTTCCGCGCCACCCATCCGGCAGCCAGCGCTGCCGCGTTACCGGCCGTGTCGCGGATCGCAACTGCGCAAACCTTTCCGACGCAGGAGTGTCGCACCGAGGTTGCTATTGAAGCCGCTCACCGATCATCGAGACGACCGCTGCCATCGCGAGGCGCGCACAATCATCACCCAGGGAGAGGCAAAGTGATCGATATGCTGTTCAAGGGGGTCGGGTGGACCGACATCGCGCTCACGCTCGACCGTGTCGCGGTCGGGATGTTCTTCATGTTCTCTGGCTACCACAAGCTGTTCAACGCGCAGCGCCATCGTGCCTTTGTCGACGAGCTGACATCCCTGCACGTTGCGGCGCTCTGGATCAACCAATGGTGGGTGCCATCGGTCGAATTCGCCGGCGGCAGCGCGGTCCTCATCGGCCTGCTTACGCCGCTTGCCGCGCTCGGCCTGCTTGCGATCGTCCTCGTCGCCAGCGTCACGTCGGGGCGACTGCGCATCGCAGGTTACCAGCCGATCGATCGAGCGGACCGGATCGACGATTGGCTCTATCTGCCCGAGGTCCTGTATGCGTTCATGCTGATCCTGTTCGTCTCGGCCGGGGCCGGGCCGTACAGTCTCGATGCCGTCATCCTGCGCTGGATCGACAAGTCCGGCGCGCTGGGTTCCTTTTGAGATACTTCCGTGCTGCCCCCCGGCGGCGGTATCGGAATCGGCGGCGGCCGGGCGCGAGGTGATGCCATAACGCGGCATCAAAGCGGACCCAGGAAGGCCGATCGGGCGTCGCAGAATTCCTTCACCGCCATGGCAACACCGTTGCTGATGATGTCGCGGCGCTCAGGCGAATCCATCTTGAGCTCTTCGTCCCGGTTGATGATCGAGCCTGCTTCCAGCAGGACTGCCGGCATCCGGGTCGTTCTCAGCACGACGAGCTGATCATAGCTATAAACACCGGTTTCCTTGTCCAGCAGCGGATGCCGGTATCGTCCCATGATGGGCTCGCTATATTGCCGGGCATATTGCAGACCCTGGGCCTTCATTTCCTCGGCCACCAGTTCGGCGAAAGCAAGGCTGGTCTTGAAATCCGGATTGTCGCGGGAGACGAAAACGGAATAACCGCTGAAGCGGTCGCTGAAATGGCTTTTCTTGCCCTCGAATTCCCAGTTCTCGAGGAATTTGTCGGGCACGGAGTCATGGTGGATCGACAGGAAGAGATCCGCGTGCAGATCGTTGGCCGCAGCGACGCGCTTGACGAGACTCCGCCTGGCCTTGCCCTCGGTCACCAGGAGTTTGGTCTCGGCAAAGCCTTCGGCTTTCAGTTTATCCTCGATCTGCCGCGCAAGGCGCAGATTGAAGACGAACTCGGCGACGTTCCGGGCGCTGGTTGCGCCTTCCGATTCGGCGGTATGTCCGACATCCAGAACGATCCGGAACTTGGAGGGATCGCAAATTGTTGCGGCGGGTTTCGGACCGGAAGGGTTCGAGGCAGACGCCCTGAGAGCGGCTCGCCTTGCAGTGTGGGACTTTGGCAAGGCAGCCGACCTTGCCGAGGCGGCCGCCTGCGGCGCGACGACGTGCTTTTGCGATTTGCCAGGTTTTGACTGGCTTTTGAAGACATCCGACAGCCAGCTGGCATCGCTGACCTCGATCGGCAACACGACCAATGCTGCGGTCGCGGCGATGAGGGTACGGCATGACCAAATGCCGAAGCCCGAGCGGCCCAGTTTTCTCCCTGACGACAGCAATCCCTGCTTTCCCTCGGAGCGATTGTCGATTCGTGCTTCATGAAGCGTGCCGGCATCATGCGGCGCCGAATCATGAACCATAAATGGCCGGAAATAAACCCGCGAGCGGACAGGCTGAAAGCATCGACAGGATGCCGCGACGTCCTTGGGGTCGCCGGCACTTCAACCCTCTTGTCCCGCCTTGATCTCCTCGAATTTGGCAAGCGCGCGTTCAAATTTGCTGTTGAAGAGCCACATCGCATCAAGAATTTCGCGGAAGGTAGCGGATGCTCTCGCCCTGTCGGCCCGTCCAAAGGCGAAGATGCTGTTGTTGCGCAGATATCCCATGATGACGGGATCGGAAATCCGATAATCGAGCAGATGGCCTGACCTCAATGCGGACCGGGTCGGAGCGGGAACGATCTGGATGAGTTCAAACAGCTTCATTTGGTCGATCGGGTCAGGCAGGGTTTTCACGATCGCCGCCACTTGCGGGAAAATGTCCGCGTGTGCGTTCATCAGGGCGTCGCGCACGGCGGTCCAATGGTTCAACCGATGATCCAGATTGCCGACGCGAGCCTCTTCCATGTCGTCGCGACGGCTCAGTGCAGGATCGAAGGCTGCGACCCTCTTTTTTATCCCCGTCCACTTGCTTCGGCCATTTTGATCTTCCGATGGCCCGGTTTGAAAACTTCCCTTGTATTTGTTCGAGCGCGCATTCCCCAGATTCTGATTGCCATTGGTCTCGGCGAAGAACAGCCCGAGCGAGATGCGGCCTGCCGCCTCGGCGGCCGCCCGATCAAGGCCCCTGGCTCGCGCAATGGCAATTGCCAGATCGACAACGTCCTTGAATGGCGTATCCGATTTTTGCGCGTTGGCGGGCGGCGCATCCATCAGGTCGAAAAGACCGAGGTACTCGTCGATCAGCGGCTCGCGGTCGGCGTCGAAATACGCCGGCGGAATTTCGAACTTGTTGGGCCGTCCGATCCTGGACGGGAGCGCATCGGTGACGTCCTTGTACGCGCTCATCATTCCGTTGCGTGCGAGGTAGAGCGCCTGCCCCGGCAAGTTCGGCAGCCGTCGACCGGCGATCTGCTCGCGCCGCTGGCGCAGGATCTGCTCGAAGTTCTTTAATGCATGATCGTAGGTACTCAGCGCATCCGATTGTCTTTTCGTGAGCGCGCCCGGCTCAGCCATGGCAGGCGACACGAATAGAAGTCCCAGCGCAAGAACTGCCGTGAACGCGGCGGCGCGGCTATTCATCGCCATGGCAGTTTCCCACTACTCGGGTTGCACGAATACGCCTGACTGGACGCCCTGCCCGTTTCTCGGAACGGATCAGGGCTTCAGCGTCTCCAGGAACCGCACCGGCTCGCCGGTCGATGGCGTCGCCAACTCGCCCTGCCACATCACGCGCTTGCCGCGGACAAATGTGCCGACCGGCCACCCCGTCACCTTGACGCCGTCATAGGGCGTCCAGCCGGCGCGCGAGGCCACCCATTTATTGGTGATGGTCTCGCTGCGCTTGAGATCGACCACGGTGAAGTCGGCGTCATAGCCGGCGGCGATGCGGCCCTTGCAGGCGATGTTGTAGAGCCGCGCCGGGCCTGCGCTGGTGAGATCGACGAAGCGGGCCAGCGACAATCGTCCGGCGTTGACGTGATCGAGCATCAACGGCACCAGCGTCTGCACCCCGGTCATGCCCGAGGGCGAGGCCGGATAGGTTTTTGATTTCTCTTCCAGCGTGTGCGGGGCGTGATCGGAGCCGAGCACGTCGATGATGCCCTGTTCGATGCCGCGCCAGATGCCGTCGCGGTGATCGACTGACCGCACCGGCGGGTTCATCTGCGCGCGGGTGCCGAGCCGCTCGTAGCATTCGGGCGCGACCAGCGTGAGATGATGCGGCGTCGCTTCGCAGGAGGCGACATCCTTGTGGTCGCGCAAAAACTCGATCTCCTGCCTGGTCGAGATGTGCAGCACATGGATGCGTTTTCCCGTCTCGTGCGCCAGCTTGACCAGCCGCTGCGTCGCCAACAGTGCCGCGGTTTCGTCGCGCCACACCGGATGCGAGCGCGGATCGCCCTCGATGCGGAGATGCTTGCGCGCGTTGAGGCGATATTCGTCCTCGGCATGAAACGCGGCGCGGCGTTTTATCACGCTGAAAATCCGCCGCAGGCTCTCGTCATCCTCCACCAGCAGCGCCCCGGTCGATGAGCCGATGAACACTTTCACGCCCGCGCAGCCCGGCGCCCGCTCCAGTTCCGGCAGATCGGCCACGTTGTCGCGGGTGCCGCCGATGAAGAACGCAAAGTCGCAATGCATGTGGTGACGGCCGCGCTTCACCTTGTCGGCGAAGGCCGCTTCGTTGACGGTCAGGGGATCGGTGTTGGGCATCTCGAACACCGCGGTGACGCCGCCCATCACGGCGCTGCGCGAACCGGTTTCCAGGTCTTCCTTGTGGGTCAGGCCCGGATCGCGAAAATGCACCTGCGTGTCCATCACGCCGGGCAGGATGTGCAGGCCCTTGCAGTCGATCACCTCGGCCGCGGTGGCGCTTGCGAGCGAACCGATCTCGGCGATGCGGCCGCCCGCGATGCCGATGTCGCGCACGCCCTCGCCGTCCTGATTGACCACGGTGCCGGACTTTAGAATGGTATCAAATCGTTGATTCATCACTCCTCGGCGCCCGCTTCAGCGAACAGGATGTCCTGCGGGCCTTGTTCCCGGCACTTTAGCGACTTAACTTGCGCCTGTGTATCGGCTACTTGCCTTTCAACAAGAACTTCAAGAGCAACCTCTTATGAAAGCAGCGTTTCTTCCCGACCGGGGCGTGGTCAAGGTCAGCGGCGAGGGCGCGCGGGACTTTCTCAACGGCCTCGTCACCACGGACGTGACGCTGCTTCGCCCTGGCCTCGCCCGGTTCGGGGCGTTGCTGACCCCGCAGGGCAAGATATCGGTGGATTTCCTGATCACCGAGGCGCCCGCCGGCCACGGCGGCGGTTTTCTGTTCGACTGCCCGCGTGCGCTGGCGCAGGCGCTTGCCGACAAGCTCGGCTTCTACAGACTGCGCGCCAAGGTCGGAATCGAGAATCTGTCCGAGAATCTCGGCGTGCTCGCGGCCTGGGATGGCGATTTCGCGGTTCGGCCGGACCTTTCGTTCGCCGATCCCCGCAACGCCGCGCTCGGCTGGCGCATCCTGATCCCCGAAGAACTCGCTCCGAGGGTCGCCGATCTGATCGGCGCGGAACTGGTGGACAGCCCCGCCTATGATATCAATCGCATCGCCGCGGGCGTCCCGCGCGGCGGGCTCGATTTCATGTATGGCGACGCGTTTCCGCACGAGACCAACATGGATCGCCTGCACGGCGTCGATTTCGACAAGGGCTGTTATGTCGGCCAGGAAGTGGTGTCGCGGATGCAGCATCGCGGCACCGCGCGGACGCGAACCGTTCGCATCCTGTTCGAAGGTTTTGCGCCGGAACCGGGCACGGCAATCGTCGCCGGGGAAAAGCCGGTCGGCACCCTGGGTTCGACGGCGGATCACAGGGGTCTGGCGCTGATCAGGATCGATCGCGCCGCCGACGCGCTGGCCGCAGGTCAGAAGCTGACCTCGGGCGGCCTTGCCGTCCGGCTCGCCGATCCGGATGATCTCGCCAGCCAGCCGAAGCAGACCGTCGCATGAGCCGGTCCGCCCGCCTGCATGCCGATGGCCAGACCCGGTGCCCGTGGCCCGGCGAAGACCCGTTCTACATGGCCTATCACGACACCGAATGGGCCGTGCCGGAATATGACGACCGCGCGCTCTATGAAAAGCTGATCCTCGACGGTTTCCAGGCCGGGCTGTCGTGGATCACGATTTTACGAAAGCGCGAGAATTTCCGAAAGGCCTTCGATGATTTCAGACCCGAGAAGATCGCGCGCTACAACGCCAAAAAAATCCACGCGCTGATGAACGACGCCGGCATCGTGCGCAACCGCGCCAAGATCGAGGGCGCGGTTGCCAGCGCGAAATCCTACCTGAAGATTATGGAAGACGGCCCCGGCTTTTCGAGATTCCTCTGGGATTTCGTCGACGGCAAGCCGAAGGTCAACAACTTCAAGACCACGGCCAGCGTGCCGGCGTCGACGCCGCTGTCGATCAAAATATCGAAGGAACTTGCGGCGCGCGGATTCAAGTTCGTCGGCCCGACCATCGTCTACGCCTTCATGCAGGCCACCGGCATGGTCAACGACCATCTGGTGACATGCTTCTGCCATGAAACCTGCGCCGGAAAACAGCGCGGCCCCCGCCTCAAAGTCAAATGACCTCCCGAAAGGAGCTCGCGGCGCCGCCGATTTCCATTCGCGTCTGGCAGCGCATGCTGTCGGGGCGGCGGCTCGATCTGCTCGACCCCTCGCCGCTCGATATCGAGATCGCCGATATCGCCCATGGGCTGGCGCGGGTGGCGCGCTGGAACGGCCAGACCCGTGGCGCCCATATCTTCTCGGTGGCGCAGCACACGCTCCTGGTCGAGGCGGTGATGCGCGAACAGACCCCGCGCGTCGATGTCCGCGTGCGGCTGGCGGCGCTATTGCATGATGCGCCGGAATACGTCATCGGCGACATGATCTCGCCGTTCAAGGCGGTGCTGGGCGGCGACTACAAGGCGGTGGAAAAACGGCTGCTGGCGGCGATCCATATCCGCTTCGGCCTGCCGCCGGCATTGACCGACGAGATCACGGAGCAGATCAAGGCCGCCGACCGCGGCGCGGCCTATCTCGAGGCGACGGAACTTGCGGGCTTTGCGGAAAGAGAGGCAAAACGGCTGTTCGGCCGCGACCCCGGCCTGCCAGCGGCGGCGCGTCAGGACTATCTGACGCCCTGGACCGCAGCCAGGGCCGAGAAGCAGTTTTTGGCGCAATTTGCGAAATTGCACGCGTAAACGCGACCTTTCACCACCGCGCGCGCGGGCTTATAATCGGGGACAAACGAAGGAACGCCATGCTTCACGTCTGCTCGCTCGCCGCACTTCCCGATACCGTCAAGGCCACCGGCGCCAGCCATGTCCTCACCGTGATGGCCAATGTCGCCCAGGTGCAGCGACCGGAATCGGTGCTTCCCGCCAACCATCTGAAGGTTCAGATGGACGACATCACCGAGGCGATCGAGGGTTATGTCGCGCCCTCGGATTTCCATGTCGAGCAGGTCTTGAATTTCGTGCGCGGCTGGGACCGCGCCGCGCCGCTGGTGGTGCATTGCTATGCCGGCATCAGCCGCTCGACCGCGAGCGCCTTTGCCGCCGCCTGCATGCTCAATCCGCATCGCGACGAAATCGCGATCGCCCGCCAGATCCGCGCGGCGTCGGCGATCGCGCAACCGAACCGGCTGATCGTCGGCCTCGCCGACAAGGCGCTGGGACGCGAGGGGCGGATGCTGCGCGCGCTCGACGAGATGGGCCCGGGCAGCATGACCGTCGAGGGCCGCCCGTTCCGCATCGATCTCGACTGATGCCAGAAAACGGCGCCAGATGAGCGACAAGCTGCTCACGCCGATCGAGATCGGCCTGACCGCCGCCATCGTCGCGATCGAAGGCAACGAGCCCTTGATCCTCACCGCCGCCGCCGGTGACGGCGACAAGCTTGCCGGCCTGCCGTTCGGTCCGTTCGACGCGGTGTCGCATCGCACCTTCGAGATCGGCCTGCGCGCCTGGGTGGAGGAACAGGCGGGGTTGCGGCTCGGCTATGTCGAGCAGCTCTATACCTTCGGCGACCGCGGCCGGCACACCGAGGCCGGCGACACCCATGTCGCCTCGATCGGCTATCTCGCGCTCACCCGCGCGGCCGACAACGCCTCGCGCGCGCCGGGCGCGACCTTCGAACCCTGGTATCGCTTCTTCCCCTGGGAAGACTGGCGCGAGGCGCGGCCCGAGATGATCAAGCGCGACATCCTGCCCGAACTCACGCGCTGGGCCGGCGAGAGCGAACAGCCCGACACCGCGCGCGCGCTCAGCCGCAAGGACCGGGTGCGGCTGTATTTCGGCACCGAGGGCGCGCATTGGGACGAAGAGCGGGTGCTCGACCGATATGAGCTGCTCTATGAGGCGGGATTGACCGAGGAAGCGCGGCGCGACGGCCGGCCCGCGGCGCTGGCGCGCAAGAAGATACCTGTGCTCGGCGTTTCCATGCGCTTCGACCATCGGCGGATTCTAGCGACCGCGATCGCGCGGCTGCGCGCGAAACTGAAATACCGGCCCGTGGTGTTTGAACTTTTGCCGCCCGAATTCACACTCACTGAATTGCAACGGACGGTTGAAGCGATCTCGGGGCGGCATTTGCACAAGCAGAATTTCCGCCGTCTGGTGGAGGCCGGCGCCCTGGTCGAACCGACCGGCGTGATGTCGACACAGACGGGTGGGCGGCCCGCCGCGCTGTTTCGCTTCCGCCGCGAGGTGCTGCAGGAACGGCCCGCGCCGGGTCTGCGGGTGCGCGGACGGCGCTGACGGCGGACGGCGCCAACGATTTTGACGCGGTAGCCCTCGAGATCGGGTGAATCGCCTGGAGGCTCGATGTTTGTGCCGTTCGATTTTTTCTCGCTTGTCATTGCCATCGCAGCGTTGATCTTCGCGCGCAAGGCGTTCAATCAGGCGGCCGCGTTGCGCGCGCGGCTGGATTCGATGCAGACGCTCGCGGCGGCGGCCGAGGCGAGGACCGAGCGACCGCCGCGCGCGGCACAGGACAGTCCGATCGTGCCGCCGGCCGAAAGCGGGATCGGGACCGCGGCCGCCAGCGAAGCTGCGCCGGCGCCGCTTGAAACTGCCGCGCCGCCGGCAAACGCCGCTATTCGGGTGCCCGTGCCTCCGCCGCTGCCGCTGCCACCGGCAGAGCCCGGTTTCGAGGAGCGCATCGGCACCCGCTGGGTGGTCTGGATCGGCGGATTGACGCTCGCGCTCGGTGGCTTCTTCATGGTGCGCTATTCGATCGAGGCCGGCCTGCTCAGGCCCGGCGTGCGCACCTTGCTGGGCGGCGCGTTCGCGCTCGCGCTGCTGTTGGCCGGCGAATGGACCCGCCGCAAGGAGAACGTCTCGGCGATCGCGACACTGCCGATCGCCAATATCCCGGCGATCCTCACGGCCGCCGGCACCGCGGTGGCGTTCGCGACCGTCTATGCGGCCTATGCGCTCTATGGGTTCCTCGCGCCGGCCGCCGCGTTCATCCTGCTCGGGCTGGTGGCGCTGGCGACGCTCGCAGCCGCCCTGCTGCACGGGCCAGCGCTGGCGGGGCTGGGCGTCGCCGCCGGCTTCGTCACGCCGATCCTGGTGTCTTCGCAAGCGCCCGACTACTGGGCGCTCTATATTTATCTCGCCATCGTCACCGCGGCGGCATTCGGCCTGGCGCGGATCCGGCTGTGGCGCTGGCTCGCGGTCACCACCATTTTCTTCGCGCTGCTCTGGACCGTGCCCTGCCTGCAATGCGGCCCGGCGATGGTCGGCCCGCATGCGTTTCATGTCATCGCCGGATTCGCACTCGCCGCTCTTTTGGTGGTGTGCGGATTCATGTTCGGCCCGCCCGCGGAGCAAGGCCGGATCGAGCCGATCTCGTCCGGATCGCTCGCGGCCTATCTGCTGGGCGCGACCATGATCGTGCTCGCGAGTTCTCATGCCGACGCCGCCATCGTCGTGCTCGCGGCGCTGGTGGCGGCTGCGCTGGGCGTCGCATGGTTCGCGCAAGCGGCCACCGGCGCGGTCGCCGCCGCGTCTCTATTCGTCTTCGTGGTGTTCGCCGAATGGGCGGTGCGCGGCAATTCGGACTTGCTGGTGCTGCCGGGCGGACCGCTGCCCGGCATCGGCGGACCCGCACCCACCGAGGCGTCGGTAAGATTGCATCTGGTCGCGGCCGCGCTGTTTGCGGGCCTATTCGGCGCCGGCGGATTTCTGGCGCAGGGCCGCTCCGTCAGCGCCATCATCCCGGTGGTTTGGTCGGCGGCTGCCGTGTTCACGCCGCTGGCGCTGTTGATCGCGCTCTATGCCCGCATCGCCCATCTCGATCGCTCGATCCCGTTTGCGATCCTGGCGGTGGGGCTGGCGGCGGCCTATGGCGCGGCGACCGAAATTCTCGGCAAGCGCGAGGCGCGGCCGGGACTTTCGATTTCGATCGCGCTGTTTGCGACCGGCACCCTCGGCGCGCTGGCACTGGCGTTCACCTTTGCGCTCGAAAAGGGCTGGCTCACGATCGCGCTGTCGCTGATGTCGTTGGGCACGGCGTGGATTTCGATGCAGCGGCCGATCCCGTTCCTGCGCACGCTGGCCGCCATTCTTGCCGGCATCGTGGTGCTGCGGATCGGCTACGAGCCGCGCATCGTCGGCAACGCGGTCGGCACCACGCCGATCTTCAACTGGCTGTTGTTGGGCTACGGCATTCCGGCACTCTCGTTCTGGGTGGCGAGCTATTTCCTGCGCCGCCGCGGCGACGATGCGCCGCTGCGCGCGGTCGAAGCGGCGGCGATCCTGTTCACGGTGCTGCTGGCGTTCCTGGAAATCCGCCATGCCGTCAACGGCGGCGACGTCTACCGCGGCACCGCCGGCCTCACCGAAACCGCGCTGCAGGTCTGCGTCGCGCTCGCCATGGCGATCGGCCTGGAACGCTTGCGCATTCGCACCTGTAGTATCGTCCACAATATCGGCGCCATCCTGCTGACGGCGTTTGCCGGCCTTGCGGCCGTCTTCGGGCTTGCGTTCCTCGACAACCCGGCGATCTGGCCGATCGAGATCGGCGGTTTCTTCATCAACCCGGTGCTGCTCGGCTATGCGATGCCGGCCGTGCTGGCGCTGCTGTTGTCCTATACGGTGGCCGGCCGGCGCCCGGCAGCCTACGGCAACACCATCGCGGCCGGCGCGTTGACGCTCGCGATCGCCTATGTAACGCTCGAAATCCGCAGGCTCTATCACGGCCCGATCCTGACCAGCGGCGCGACTGGCGGCGCCGAGCAATACACCTATTCGATTGCCTGGCTCGCCTTCGGGGTGGCGCTGCTCGGCATCGGCATCGTCGTCAATTCCCAGCGCGCAAGGCTTGCGTCGGCGGTCGTGATCGCGCTGACGATCCTGAAGGCGTTTTTGATCGACATGTCGACGCTGACTGGCGTCTACCGCGCGCTGTCGTTCATGTGCCTGGGGCTGGTGCTGGTGGCGATCGGCTGGCTGTACCAGCGCATCCTGTTCCGCCGGCAGGCGCCGCCTGCCGTACCGGCCGGGACATAAGCCGGCTGATGGCGGCGCTACACCTGTCGGCCTAACCCAATGATTCCGACACCAGACGAATCCGGAACACCGGCTTCCTGAACTCGTCGAGCAGTTCCATGTGCCATTCGGCATTCTGCTTCAGGCTGCGCGAAATACTGCCGACGACGTTGGCGCAAACCTTGGTCATCTCGGCCCAGGCGGCCTCGCGGCTCTCGAATTCGGAAGGCTGGTCGGAGGCCCCGGAATAGCGGCCATGGCTGATCCGGAAAAAATACAGCGACATCGTCGAACCCATTTGTTTGGGCCGTCCCCACAGCCGGTCGATTTTCGGCAAATTTGAACGCGACTTACTACCAAGCCATGAAGTTTCCGGACCGTATGACTACGGCCGTCGGAGCCGGCTGAAGGCATCAACCGACCGCTATCGCGTTCAACGCCAGGGCAGTTCCAGCTGCGCGGGGAAATTCACGGCGCGTTCGCGGCTGACATCGTCGAGCCCGAAACGGAATGGCTGGTCCGCTTGAGTTGCCTTGCCGCAATAGGTGCCGAACAGGCGGTCCCAGAACGAGAACACGTTGCCGTAGTTGCTGTCGGTCTCGGCCTGAACCGCGGAATGATGCAGACGATGCAGGCCGGGCGTCACCAGCAGCGCACGTGCATGATGTTCAGCCGCGTCGGGAATGCGGATATTCGCATGCGTCAACATATTGACGATGGCCTCGACGCTCTCATAGACCGCCAGCACGACTGGTGACAGCCCGCCAAGCGCAACGAGCGGAATCATGAACCCGGTGCTCACGATCATCTCGATCGGATGGTTGCGCAATGCCGAGGAGACATCGAGATGCACATCGCAATGGTGAACGCGGTGCAGCCTCCACAGTAGCCGGCTGCGGTGAGAGAAGCGGTGAAAGGCGTATTGGCCCAGGCTCTTGACCAGGAGCGTGCCGGGCCATGCGATCCACCACGGCGCCGCGATCCAGTTGAACAATCCAGCGCCATGATCGGCAGCCCACTGCGCCGCCGCCACGTTCAGGACGGGCACCGCGGAAACGATCAGGCCATTGAGGATGCCCAGGCCGAAATTGGTCGGCCACCGCCGAGCGCGTTCGGCCGGTTGCCGAAACTGCGGAAACACAAATTCGACCGCCCCGAACAGCACGATCATGCCCCAGAACGTCAGGAACCAGGCATGTTCGCGGATCAGCGCGCCTGTCATCGTCAGGTCCCGGCGTGTGCCGCGGCGCCGTTGCCGGCGTCGCGATAGCGATACTTGTCCCACACCGGCCGCCAGTCGATCGCTGCTGAGGGATGACAATCAGGGGCTTCGGCGAGAACCAGCGCCTTCTTCACCGGGACATATCGCGACGCGCCGAAGATATCGAGCACCGCGTACTTGGCCCATTCGAAGAACATCGAAACGCGGCTCTGCTCATCCCAGGCGCCGTCCATGTAGAAGAAGTGACGCTCGAAGTCCGGCCTGGTCACACGCGCCAGCAGTGGCAGCGTTTCGGCATTGATGAAATAGGGCAGCACCAGCGAAACCTGTTGGCATTCCGGCCTCTGAAAATAGACGACGACCGAGAGCACCTTCGGCGGCTTGACCGGGTTTTCCCGCAAGGCGTATCCATGCTGGCGGATGACATCGGCGACCGCCGCGCCGACGTCGAAGTCAGTCATCATTGCCTCGCGCGTCCGGTTGGCCTGAACCCGGACGGCGATCGACGCGATCAGCGCCAGCAGACAAAGGCTGCGAATGACCGCCTTGTTCATGCCGCGCGCCTCCACGGGACGGCGCCCCACCACGCGATCAGCAGCACGGCGATCGTCTGGCCAATGCCGAGCATGTGCGCGCCGTCCCCATCATGCCAATAGTCATGCGACGGGCCGCTCCAGGCCAGCAGGCAGAGCCGGAGCGTGTTGACGAGGATCATCACGGTGCAGGCGATCGCCAGCGTCGCGAAATCGCGGCGAACCCATTCGGTTCGGATCAGCATGGCGACCGCGACGCAGGCCAGCACGGCGGTCGAGACGTTGTTGAACGAGGAGCAGCCGCCGATCAGCACAATGGCGTGTCCGCCGGGAGCAAGGAAGCTGGCGCCATGCCAGCTGATGTCCGGACGCAACGAGGCCAGGACTTCTCCGACCAGGGCCGCGTCGGCACGAAGCAGCTCCGGCGTGAAGAGCTGGAAAACAATCGGTCCCCACACCAGCTGCGTCGACAGCGCCAGCAACACCCCGCCCGCAGCCTTCAGATTTCGATCGCCGCCGCCGGCGATCAGGAAATAGAAGGCGGTGACGGTCGCAAGCAGTCCCGTGCCAAACCGGTAGGGCAGGAAACTCATGAAAAAGACAAGAACGCAGATTGCCAGCACCAGACAAACGTCGAGGCGGGACGCGCGCGCCGCCTTGTCACTGACCTTCAGGCGATAGACGACCACGTAGCAGGCGAGCCAATAGATATAGTTCTGGGCGGCCAGACTGGCGGCGAACGCCTGCAAGGAACCCGTGTCGATGAGTTGAACCGCCTGGTTGGCGAGAAGGCAGATCGCGGCCCAGAGACAGGCTTCGCGGCGGCCGACGGATACGACAGCTGCAGGGAGCTCCGGCCGTTCCATTCCGCCGGCGATTGAAATGTGCAAATCTCACCCCATCGCATGCAAATACGCCTGGGCATCTGTTATTCAAATGTATGGTGCGGATTGCGCCGCTTCCGAAACAACGGAAGGCGGAAACCTGGCTAGCCGCGATGCTTGAGGCGCTTGAAAAGTAGATATCCGCCATACGCCACAACTGCGGCCGCGAGCCCAACCGGTCCGGTCACCCCGACCACGGGCGCCGGAACCGGCAAGCCCGCCCAGCCCGGCGCGACACTGACGACAAGCACGGCCAAACCCGATGAGCCCACGCAAACAACCCGTGCAAGTCCGCGGCTCAGCTGGCTCATCCTCGAAGCCCCTTTTCCCGATTCGTCGTGGTAACCGTTTTGCCACCTCGCCACAAGGTTGGCGAGGTGCGCGAAACTGATGAACCAACGGAATTTTTTGTAAGACCGCGACCGGTCAGTCGGTGGAGCGGCGCAACTCCGGCGCGCTTTCGGGTTTCGACGGTTCCGGTCGGGCCTCGGATTTGACCGGCTCGATTCCCGCGCTCTCGACGTGGGGCGTCTCGACGCGGGCCGACGCTTCCACCGAGCCGGTGCGCTCCGGGTGCAGCGCATGCGGCCTTGCCACCGCCCGCGCCAGCAGCATCTGCGTGGCGCCCTGGTGATGGAAATCGCAATAGGCGAAAGACATGCCCGAGACCGATCCGCGGAAGCTGCGCTCGTCCTGCTTGTCGAGGTTGAAGCACGGCTCGAACGGCAGGCCCTTGATCGAGGCGCAGACGGCCTGGCCGCGGATCTGCAGCGTATTGCCGGGCAGCCGCAGATGCCTGATCGGACCCGAGCCCGAGAACTGCACCGCGCCGGCCGCTCCCATGTCGTCGAGGACGCGGCCCGCGCCGCGGGTGCCATCGAAGCAGGTGAAAGCGAACACCTTGCCCGCCACGAACCTGCGCGCCTCTTCGGCATTCATCATCTGTCCGGCCAAGGCCGGCGCGATCACCGCCCCGGCCGTGACCGCCCCCAACACGAAACGCGCAAGCATGCTGTAACTCCGACTTTACTAGAGCGCGGGCAACGCCTGGTAATCTTTACCCGCTGCTTACCATACCAACCGTGGCAACATTGGAGCAGCTTGGTTGGTAAAGTCTGAACATCGTTAGACAATTTTCACCACGTTGCGGCCCCGAACCTGGCCGGCCAGTATCTTGACGCCGGCCTCGATTACCTGGTCGAGCCCAATTTCATGAGTGATTTCAGATAGTTTACCGGGATCCAAGTCGCTGGCAAGGCGGCTCCAGGCGATCTTTCTCAGCTCAATCGGGCACATCACCGAATTGATACCGAGAAGGCACACCCCGCGCAAAATGAACGGCGCTACCGAGGACGGCAAGTCCATGCCGCCGGCAAGGCCGCAAGATGCAATTGCGCCGCCATACTTCGTCATGGACAGCAAATTGGCGAGCGTGGTCGAGCCGACGCTGTCGATGCCGCCTGCCCAGCGCTCCCTGGCCAGCGGCTTGGCCGGGCCCGACAGTTCATTGCGATCGATCGCTTCAGCCGCGCCGAGCGCCTTCAAATACGGCGCTTCGGACATACGGCCGGTGGAAGCGATGACGGAATAACCGAGCTTCGACAGCACGGCGATTGCGACCGAGCCGACGCCGCCGGCGGCGCCGGTGACCACGATGGGCCCGTGCTTCGCCGTCAGGCCGTGTTTCTCCAGCGCCAGCACCGCCAGCATCGCGGTGAAACCGGCGGTGCCGATCGCCATGGCGCTACGCGACGTCATGCTGTCGGGCAAGCGCACCAGCCAGTCGCCCTTGACACGCGCCTTCTCGGCATAGGCGCCGAGATGGGTCTCGCCGAGGCCCCAGCCGGTGCAGATCACCTTGTCGCCGGGCTTCCACTGCGGATGCGAGGAGGCCTCGACGGTGCCGGCAAAATCGATGCCGGCGATCATCGGAAAACGCCGCACCACCGGCGCCTTGCCGGTGACGGCAAGCCCGTCCTTGTAATTGAGCGTCGACCATTCGACTGTTACCGTGACGTCGCCCTCCATCAGTTCGGCTTCGTCGAACCGGGTGAGGGCTGCGGTAGTGCCCTTCTCCGCCTTGTCGATCCTGATCGCCTTGAACGTTGCCAACCCGAAAACTCCCTTTTTTCGCCCCGGATATTTACCGCATCACGCCGGTTGCGCAACCGGGCGCGCCACCGGCGCCTCGACGATCGGCAGGTTGATCAGCGCCGACAGCACGCCGAACACTACCGACAGCCACCAGATCGGCGTGTACGATCCGAACCTCTCGAACACGACGCCGCCGAGCCAGACGCCGAGGAAGCCGCCGACCTGATGGCTGACGAAGGCAAAGCCGTAGAGGGTCGCAAACCAGCGCGTGCCGAACATCAACGCCACCAGCGCCGAGGTCGGCGGCACGGTGGAGAGCCAGGTCAGGCCAGTGACGGCGCCGAAGGCGATCGCGGAGAAGCCCGTGATCGGCAATGAGACAAAGGCTGCGATCGAGATCGCGCGAACAAGATAGATCGTCGAGAGGATGTAGCGTTTCGGCAGACGGTTCTGAAGCCAGCCGACGCTGAGCGAGCCAATGATGTTGAACAGGCCGATGGTCGCGATCACCCAGCCGCCGGTCTGCGCCGCGATGCCGCGATCGACCAGATAGGCCGGCAAATGCACGGTGATGAAGGCCAGCTGGAAGCCGCAGGTGAAGAAGCCCAACACCAACAGCACGTAGGACCTGTGGCCGAACGCTTCCGCCAGCGCGGTCTTGAACGACTGATCATCCGCTACGGCCACCTTGACCGCCGTCGCGGGCGGAGTGGCCAGCGCCAGCGACAGCGGGACGATCAGCAGCATCAGGCCGGCGAACACGGTCAGCGCCGCCTGCCAGCCGAAATTGCCGATCATCGCCACGCCGAACGGCGCGAACAGGAATTGCCCGAACGATCCGGCAGCCGTCCCGGCGCCGAGCGCGAGGCCGCGCCGTTCGATCGGCAACAGCTTGCTGAACGCCGACAGCACCAGGTTGAACGAGCAGCCGGAGAGGCCGAAACCGATCAGGACGCCGGCGCCGAGATCGAGCGACAGCGGGGTCGCCGCATAGCGCATCATCAGGAGGCCGCCGGCGTAGAGAAGCGCGCCGACCCACATTACGCGCAGCACGCCGAAGCGGTCGGCGATCGCCCCGGCGACCGGCTGGCCCAGCCCCCACAGCAGGTTTTGCAAGGCGAGCGCCAGACCGAACACGTCGCGGCCCCAGGAAAACTCCCGGCTCATCGGCTGAATGAAGAAGCCGAGGCTGGCGCGCGGCCCGAAACCCAACAGCGCGATGGCGCAGCCGCAGACGATGATGACGAGCGGCGTCCGCCAGCTCATGACCGTCACGGATGGACGCAGTTCGCCCTTGGTCGCAGTCATGCCAATTCCTCGAGGATTAGGGCGGTCACAAGAGAGATTCGACAGCGCGCGAGATGCGAATGCCGCCAGCAAATCCGCGCGCCGGGAAGTCAATGCAATAGCATGGAAATCCCGATCGCTATACCCGTCTAACCGCACACCGCAATGCAGCGTTGCAAGTGACGGCCAACAGGCGTGCCAAATTAATGATCCGCCTATCTAGCGGAGCCGCGGGAGGCATGCTATATTCGATTTGCTCGTTATGAGGATAAGTCTCTTTCCTCGTGAGCTGCCGAACCCCTCGCGACGCTGCGGGCTGGTTCGGACGATACCACGGAGCTTCTGGAAGACGCCGGCCCATCGAGGCCGGATTTCTCAACACCTGAATATGCTCATATTGAGTATATTAGGGTATCCAAGGGAGGCATTCATGCCGATCGCTGGAATCTACGGTCCCGAAGATTTCGGACCCGCTCACCGTCATCCCGCCGCGCAGGCGCGCAACCGCGTCGGCCACGCCGAGCGCGCCCGTGCGCTGCCCGGGCGCGCCCTTGCGCTGCCGATGCCGCAGCTGGAATGGACGCCCGAGGTCGAGCGCGCCACCGCTCATCTCTATGAGCGGGTCAGGAATGTGATCTCGCCGGTCGAGTGGCCGTTCATGGCGCCCTACGTCAAGGCGATCAACGAATTGAAGAAAACCCGCGACGCGGTGATCCTGGCGCATAATTACCAGACGCCGGAGATTTTCCATTGCGTCGCCGACATCGGCGGCGACTCGCTGCAGCTCGCCATCGAGGCCACCAAGGTGAAGTCCGACATCATCGTGCAATGCGGCGTGCACTTCATGGCCGAGACTTCGAAAATCCTAAATCCGCACAAGACGGTGCTGATCCCGGATTCACGGGCCGGCTGCTCGCTGGCATCGAGCATCACGGGCGCCGACGTGCGGCTGTTGCGCGAACGCTTTCCCGGCGTGCCGGTCGTGGCCTATGTCAACACCTCGGCCGACGTCAAGGCGGAGGTCGATATCTGCTGCACCTCGTCGAATGCGGTGCAGGTGGTGGAAAGCCTCAATGCGCCGACCGTGATTTTCCTGCCCGATCAGTATCTGGCGAAATACGTCGCCTCGAAAACCGACGTGAGGATCATCGCCTGGAAGGGCGCCTGCGAGGTGCATGAGCGTTTTACCGGCGACGAGCTGCGTGCCTATCGCGAAGCCGATCCATCGGTGCAGATCATCGCGCATCCGGAATGCCCGCCCGACGTGCTGGCGGAGGCCGACTTCACCGGCTCGACCGCGCACATGATCAACTGGGTCCGCAACAATCACCCCAGACGGGTGGTGATGATCACCGAATGTTCGATGGCCGACAACGTCCAGGCCGAATTGCCCGACGTCGAAATGGTGCGGCCATGCAACCTGTGCCCGCACATGAAGCGAATCACGCTGCCGAAGATTCTCGACAGCCTGGTTTACCTGCACGAGGAAATCACCATCGATCCGCTGATCGCCGAGCGGGCGCGCCGTTCGGTCGAGCGGATGATCAATCTGAAGAATTGAGCTGGAACAAACGCCGTCGTTCCCGCGAAAAGCAGGGACGACGTGCAGTGAGAAGCCGACATGACCGATCAAGTTCACGATCTCACCCGCAATACCGACCATGTCGTCATCGTCGGCGGCGGCCTTGCCGGACTGTTCTGCGCGCTGAAGCTGGCACCCCGTCCGGTCACCGTGATTTCGGCAGCCCCGCTCGGCCAGGGCGCCTCGACGGCGTGGGCACAAGGCGGCATTGCGGCGGCGGTTGCCGAAGGCGACAGCGCGGAGGCGCACGCGGCCGACACGGTCGCGGTCGGCGCGGGCCTGGTCGATGAGACGATCGCGCTCGGGATCGCGCGCGAGGCGGGTAGCCGGATCCACGATCTCTTGCGCTACGGCGTCGGTTTCGATCGCGACCTCGAGGGCAGGCTCGCGGTCGGCCGCGAGGCCGCGCATTCCGCCCGGCGCATCGTCCACGTCCGCGGCGACATGGCGGGCAAGGCGATCATCTCGGCGCTGACGGAAGCGGTGCGCGCGACGCCCTCGATCCGGGTGATCGAAGGTTTTGCGGCCGAAGCGCTCTTGACCGAGGACGGCGCCGTCAACGGGCTGCAGATCCGAAAAGTCGGCGACGCTTCCGCCAGGCCTCTTGCCGTCGCTTCGCGCGCGGTGGTGCTGGCGACCGGCGGCATCGGGCATCTCTATGCCGTGACCACGAACCCGATGGAGGCCAGCGGATTGGGGCTTGCGATTGCCGCGCGCGCCGGCGCCGTCGTCGCGGATCCGGAATTCGTCCAGTTTCATCCCACCGCGATCATGGTCGGACGCGATCCGGCGCCGCTCGCGACCGAAGCGCTGCGCGGCGAAGGCGCGACGCTGATCAACGACAAAGGCGAACGCTTCATGCTGGCGCGCCATCCGCTCGCCGAGCTTGCACCCCGCGACATCGTGGCGCGCGGCGTGTTCGCCGAAATCGCCACCGGCCACGGCGCGTTCCTCGACGCCCGGCAGGCGCTCGGCGCGCGCTTCGCCGAAAAATTCCCGACCGTCCATGCAAGCTGCCTCGCCGCCGGCATCGATCCGGCCTTGCAGCCGATCCCGGTGGCGCCCGCAGCCCATTATCACATGGGCGGCATCGCGGTCGATGCGCGTGGCCGCACCTCGCTTGAGGGGTTGTGGGCCGGGGGCGAGGTGTCGTCGACCGGCGCCCATGGCGCCAACCGGCTGGCGTCGAATTCGCTGCTGGAAGCCGTGGTCTATGCCGGCCGCATTGCCGAGGACATCGCCGGTGACGCGGGCGCTGCCGCCGCACGCAAACCGCCGGCGCCGATCGAGCTGCCGAACCACGAGATGCCACCGGCGGCGGAGGAGAATCTTCGCGCCGTGATGACCTCGCATGTCGGCGTGATCCGCGACGGCGAGCAACTCAAGCAAGCCGTGCGATCGTTCGCGGCACTGGAGCGCAATGCCGGCAGCATCACGCTGCGCAACATGGCTACCTCGGCATTGCTGGCAGCGGCATCGGCGTGGGCACGGCGCGAGAGCCGCGGCGCGCATTATCGCATCGATCATCCGGCCGAGCGGCCGGAGCTCAGGCATCGCACCATGACGACGCTGGCGGCCGTGCGGGAAATGGCAGCCGCGCTCGAACGAATCTCGGCGCGGACGCCGCAGCCGATCACCGCCTGAGAGGAAAACGCATCGTGACCACTTTAGCCTCGCTGTTGCACCCGGATGCTTTCCTGTCGCCGCTCGCGATCGATGAGGCGGTGCAGCGCGCGCTCGACGAGGATCTCGGCCGCGCTGGCGATGTCACCTCGATCGCGACCATCCCGGAAACAACGATGGCCCATGCCATCATGGTCGCACGGCAGGCAGGTGTGATCGCCGGGCTGCCGCTGGCGGTCACCGTATTTCGAAAACTGTCGCCGGAGATCAACATCCAGGCGTATGTTCGCGATGGCGCGACCGTTGCCGCCGGCATGAATGTGCTGACGATTTCGGGCCCGGCGCGCGCCGTGCTGGCCGGCGAGCGCACCGCGCTGAATTTCGTCGGCCGGCTCTCGGGGGTTGCGTCCCTGACATCGGATTATGTCCGCCATACCGCCGGCACCAACATGCGCATCTGCTGCACCCGCAAGACCACGCCCGGCCTGCGCGCGCTGGAAAAATATGCGGTGCGCTGCGGCGGCGGCTTCAATCATCGCTTCGGGCTCGACGATGCGATCCTGATCAAGGACAACCACATCGCGGTCGCCGGCGGCATCAAGCCGGTGCTGGAGCGTGCGCGGGCCCATATCGGGCATCTGGTCAAGCTCGAGATCGAAGTGGATACGCTGTCGCAGCTGCGCGAGGTGCTCGACACCGGTCTCGCCGACGTGGTGCTGCTGGACAACATGGATATCGCCACGCTGACCGAGGCGGTGGCGCTGGCCAAAGGCCGCGTCGTGCTGGAGGCTTCCGGCGGCGTCACGCAGGGCTCGATCGCGAGGATCGCGGCAACCGGCGTCGACTACGCCTCGTCGGGCGCGCTGACGCATTCGGCGCCGAACTTCGACGTCGCGATCGACATCGACGCTTAGAACGGGATGACTTTTCTTCGAATCGTCATCCCGCTCTAACTTTTTTGATTGAGCATGATCTCTTCGGAAAACCGGTGTCCACTTTTCCGGATCATGCTCTAACGCCGCACCGAATTCGGATTCAATTCGGCCTCGCTCTTGGCCTCTTCAGTCAGTTCGGCCGACAGTGCCGCGGTTTGCGCCGGCGTTCCCCAGCTCGGCGCATCGCTGCCGTCGCCCCACGCCTTCGGCCGGTAGAAGGTGTGCACGCCGAAACGGTACATCCTGGTCATTTCGCTGACCCAGGACGGGCGCACATAATAGGCATGGTAGTGCGTCGACTTGCCGACTTCCGGCAGCCAGATCTGGCCGTCGAGCATCGCGGTCGCGATCTTCCTGGCGCGCTCCCACATCTCGGGCTCGCGAATGACGTCGGGATTGTTGTCGCAGGCGAAGGTGAACTGGCACGCCATATGGTGATTCTTGTTCTGGTAGACCACGCCGCACACCGTGGTCGGATAGAAGCCGGAGAAGGTGCGGTTCATCACCACCTGGGCGACCGCGATCTGGCCACGCACCGCCTCGCCGCGGGCCTCGAAATAGACCGCCTCCGCAAGGCATTTCTCGGATTTGGCGCGCGCCTTCTCGTCCGTCAGGCCGAGCCGCTCGGCCGGCGTCTTGGCGTGCTGATTGTCGGTGTTGACTTCGCCCTTCGGCGCGATGCTCTCGCCGCTCTCGGCGGCCTTCGACGCGTCATCCGCGGACCGCGGCAGCGACGCCAACACCTTCATGTCGGGATCGGGGGCGGCAACCTCCGGCGTGACGATCGAAGGTTCCTCGCCGGGCTGCCAGCGTTCAATGTTCCCGGCCAAGCCCCCGAGCGAGCCTCCGAAATAAAGGCTCGCGGTCTTCACCGAGAAACCGTCACGTGGCGCAGGTGGCTCGAGCGGGATCGGCGAGGCATCGGGCGAGGTCTTGAGGTCGTCGAGCGGCTGGGCTTCCAGCGACATCGCGACATCGTATTGCGGAAGCGGCGGCGCGTTCAGCGCGGCCTGAAGCTCCGGATCGAGCGGCGCGCGCTCGGCGGACGGTGCCGCGGCGGTCTTGGCGCCGGCTACCGAGGCGTTGGAGGCCGACGGGTCCTCGAGCGCGGGCGTGGCACCGGCGGGCGCCGCGGCCGGGGGCGCGACGAGCCGGTCGCCCTTCAGCGTGCGATCGACCCTGGGGAAATCGGAAGCCTGGTAGCGCGCGGGCGCCTGCAGGATCGGGTTGCGCGTCACCGATCCCGTGATGTCGCTGCCCTGGTTGTCGAGACTGGCGAGAACGTAGGATACGGGCTGCGGGATCGAAGTCCCGATCGGACGGCCGAACGAGAAAGTCGCGACCTGGATCGTGGAGGCGGCGGAGAATACCCGCGTCTGCCAGCGTTCGGCGACCCCGGGCTGCCGGGCCAGCAGCGAGGCGATATCCTGGTATCCGATCTCGGTCGGCATCAATGCGAAGACGCAAAGGCCGATTCCGAAGGACGCGAACCGCGCGCCCTTCGGCCGGTTACGCATTACTGACATCGTCAACTCACGCAACGCAACACATACGAAAATCGAATCCAGTACATCCGTGCAATTCGATCTTTTTTGGTGTTATCGAATTTAGGTTGCGAGGGAGTTAATCGGCGTTGCACGCGCGACACAGGCAAGTATTGCTTGGCTTTGCGCCGTTGACATCGAAAAGCTTGGTAAACGGCCGCGCGAAGGGAGTGGTAAATATCGCGTCAATAAAAATGATGAAGAAGAACTTCCCGGCTCTCCGTATCAATACGGGTTTCGAGTTCTTTCATCATAGAGCCGTCATTCCGGGGCGATGCGAAGCATCGAACCCGGAATCTCGAGATTCCGGGTTCGCGCTGACGCGCGCCCCGGAATGACGGTGGGGCTTTAAGCCTGACTGGCGACCGCCTTGCCGAGCGCAGCCTGGGCGGCGGCGAGGCGCGCGATCGGAACGCGGTAGGGCGAGCATGAGACGTAGTCGAGCCCGATCGCGTGGCAGAACGCAACGGAAGCGGGATCGCCGCCATGCTCGCCGCAAATGCCGACCTTGATATTCGGGCGCGTCTTGCGTCCGCGGGCCACGCCGATCTTGACCAGCTCGCCGACGCCGTCGCGATCGACCGAGATGAACGGATCGATCTCGAGGATCCCCTTGGCAATGTAGGTGCCGAGGAATCCGGCGGCATCGTCGCGGCTGATGCCGTAGGTGGTCTGCGTCAAATCGTTGGTGCCGAACGAGAAGAACTCCGCGGTTTTTGCGATATCGCCGGCCATCAGGCAGGCGCGCGGCAATTCGATCATAGTGCCGACCTGGTAGGAGAGATTCTTGCCGGTCTCCTTCATCACCGATTGCGCCGTGGCGTCGATCCGCGCCTTGACCAGGTCGAACTCGGCCCTGGTCGCAATCAGCGGCACCATCACCTCGAGCCCGACCACCTTGCCGGTGCGCTTCTCGGCCTCGACCGCGGCCTCGAAGATGGCGCGGGACTGCATCTCGGCGATTTCGGGATAGGCGATCGCCAGCCGGCAGCCGCGGAAGCCCAGCATCGGATTGAACTCGGCGAGATCGCGGGCGCGATCGGCGAGCCTGCGCGGATCGGTATTCATCGCGCGCGCGACTTCCTCGATCTCGGCTTGGGTGTGCGGCAGGAATTCGTGCAGCGGCGGATCCAACAACCGGATCGTCACCGGCAGGCCCTTCATGATCTCGAACAGCTCGACGAAATCCGCCCGCTGCATCGGCAGCAGCTTTGACAGCGCGGCGCGGCGGGCCTGTTCGTCCTCGGCCAAAATCATCTCGCGCACGGTGCGGATGCGCGTTTCCTCGAAGAACATGTGCTCGGTGCGGCAGAGACCGATGCCCTCGCCGCCGAACTTGATCGCGGTGCGGGCGTCCTCCGGGGTGTCGGCGTTAACGCGGACGCCGAGCTTGCGGAAGGAATCGGCCCAGCCCATCAGCGTGCCGAACTCGCCCGACATCGCCGGCTCGATCATCGGCATCCGTCCGGCCAGCACCTGGCCGAGCGATCCGTCGATGGTGATGACGTCGCCGGTCTTGAAGGTGCGCGCGCCGATGCTCATGGTGCCGCGGCCGTAATCGACGCGGATCGAGCCGCAGCCGGAGACGCAGGGCTTGCCCATGCCGCGCGCGACCACCGCGGCGTGCGAGGTCATGCCGCCGCGCGTGGTCAAAATGCCTTCGGCGGCGTGCATGCCGTGGATGTCTTCCGGCGAGGTCTCGATCCGCACCAGGATGACCTTGCGTCCGTCGGCCTGCAGTTTGGCGGCCTCATCCGAGGAGAACACGATTTCGCCTGACGCGGCGCCGGGAGAGGCCGGCAGGCCGGTGGCGATGACGTCGCGCTTGGCGGCGGGATCGATGGTCGGATGCAGCAATTGATCCAGCGAAGCGGGATCGATCCGCATCACCGCGTCCTTCTTGCCGATCAGGCCTTCATTGGCGAGTTCGACGGCGATGCGCAGCGCCGCCTTCGCGGTACGCTTGCCGGATCGGGTCTGCAGCATCCACAATTTGCCCTGCTCGACCGTGAACTCCATGTCCTGCATGTCGCGGTAGTGCTTTTCCAAGAGCGTGTAGATCCGCGTCAGCTCCTTGAAGGCTTCCGGCATCGCGGTTTCCATCGACGCCTTGTCGGAACCGGATTCGTTGCGCGCATCTTCGGTGATGTCCTGCGGCGTACGGATGCCCGCCACCACGTCCTCGCCCTGCGCGTTGATCAGGAATTCGCCGTACAGCCGGCTCTCGCCGGTCGAGGGATTGCGCGTGAACGCCACCCCGGTCGCCGAGGTCTCGCCCATATTGCCGAACACCATCGCCTGCACATTGACGGCGGTGCCCCACTCCTCCGGGATATCGTGCAGCCGCCGGTAGGTCACCGCGCGGGCGTTCATCCAGGATGAGAACACCGCGCCGATCGCGCCCCACAGCTGGTCATGCGGATCCTGCGGGAAATCCTTGCCGGTCTCGCGCGCCACCGCATCCTTGTATTGGCCGACCAGGTTGACCCAGTCCTCGCCGGTCAGATCGGTGTCGAGCGTGTAGCCCTGGCTATCCTTGAAGGTATCGAGGATGTCCTCGAAATGGGAATGCTCGAAGCCGAGCACGACGTCGGAATACATCGTGATGAAGCGGCGGTAGCTGTCATAGGCAAAACGGCGGTCGCCGGACATTTCCGCCAGCGCCTCGACGGTCTTGTCGTTGAGGCCGAGATTGAGCACGGTATCCATCATGCCCGGCATCGAGGCGCGGCCGCCGGATCGTACCGAGACCAGCAGCGGATTCTTCGAATCTCCGAACACCTTGCCGGTGAGCTTGCCGACATGGTCGAGCGCCTTTTCGACCTGCGCTTTCAGCTCTTTCGGATAGGCCTTGTCGTGCGCGTAGAAATAGGTGCAGGCCGAGGTCGGAATCGTGAAGCCGGGAGGCACCGGCAGGCCGAGATTGGCCATCTCGGCGAGATTGGCGCCCTTGCCGCCCAGGAGATCGCGCATCTCGGCTTTGCCTTCGGCGCGGCCGTCGCCAAAGGTGAACACCCATTTGCCGGCCTTGGCGGCATCGCCTCGCGGGCGTGGCCGCGACAACCCTGCCGGCCGGCTTCGGCGCAGCTTTCACAGGGCTCTTCTTGAGCGCCTTGCGAGCCATGGCCGGCGCCACGGGCTTCGCCCGGGCCGGCATGGGAGGCTTTGATTTCACTACGGTTTTCCTGGATTTAGCTGCGGCTTTGGCCATGGCGTGCAATAATCCGCGAGAGGGGAGGAAGTTGCGCGCCTTACACCATTTTGAACGGTTCGGCGCAAGCCGCGAGTTCCCGGCTGGAACGCTACTGGTGCAGCCAGGTGAGCGCGCCGAGACCGATCAGGCCGATGCAGATCAGGTAGATCGCGACGATCAGATTGAGCAGCCGCGGCATGATCAGGATCAGTACGCCGGCGATCAGGGAAATGATCGGTGAAATGTGGGCAGTTGTGATGACCATTGAAATCTCTCCGGATGCGCCTTTTTGGGAAATCGAATCGAGGCTTCGCATTTTAGCTGCCTGCGAAGTTCCACGATAGGAGACGCCTGTCCGTTCAACCGGTTCCCTCCCGCACAAAAAATGCCGAAAAATGCCGCGTTTGAGGCGGCATTTTTTGCGGAACGATGCCTTGGCGGATGAATTGGGAGGGGATTGCGTGCCGGCCGCAAGGCCCGCGCGCGACCATCTCCTCAAGGAGTTGAGCATGCGGAACAGATTACTTGTCATTGCGGCGATCGCCGGCGCCCTCGGCGCGCCGATCGCGGCGCAGGCGCAGGGCACCATCACCACTGGCATTGCTCCCGCCGGCCCGGTGGTCGTGGGCGGCGAGGCCGCGGGCATCGCGGTCGATCAGCGGCCGGCGTTCCGCGAATATGTCATTCGCGAGCGGGTGCCGACCTACACCATTCCGGATCGCGTCATCGTCGGCGGCGTGCTGCCGGAAACCGGCGTCACCTATTACGACGTCCCGCAAGAGTACGGCGTCACGCCCTATCGCTACACCGTGGTCAACGGCGAGACCGTGCTGGTCGAACCGCGCACCCGTCGCATCGTTCAGGTGATCGAGTAGCGTAGCGTTGGAGTGATCGAGTAGTTGCGTCTGAATGATCTGTCCGGAAATCGCAGCGGCGCTTTCGGACATCGAGGCCCCGCCCGGTCCCCCCGCCGGGCGGGGCTTTTTGTCGTCGCGTGTGCCTACTCATCTCGTCATTGCAGGACGCTGGTCGGCCAAGGTTGTCATCACCGGGCTTGAACCGGGCGATCCAGTACGCCGAGGCTCCTCGGTTTCATCATCGACCTCTCTGGGATACCGGATCACCCGCTTTCGCGGGTGATGACAAGTGAGGTCGTCATTGCGAGCGCGGCGAAGCAATCCATCTCGCCGTAAAGAAAGAATGGATTGCTTCGCTTCGCTCGCAATGACGAGCTCGTTTCAGCCTCTTTTCCTCACCACGAGGCGGTGGATTTTCTTGCCCGAGGAAGCGCTCACGACTTCTTCATCGAGCAGCGTCGTCGCGGCCGACAATTCCGCTCGCACCAACGCGGCATCGAACGCCGCGTAGAGGCGGCCATGCTGGTCGCGCTGGTCGGCCTTCTCGGTGACGCGCCAGTTCAGATAGAAGACGCCGCCGGATTTGACGATGTCGAGCATGCGGCGGACTGAAGGGGCGATCTGCGCGCGGTCGAGATGCATGATCACGGTTTCGCACAGCACATTGTCGAACACGCCGCTGGCGATGGCCTTCAACTCGGGCAATTCCGCATGCGCAAATTTCAGAAGCGGATATCGTAAGCGCGCCTCGGCGAGCAGGCCATCGGACGCATCATAGCCTGTCGCCGGATAATCGTTGGCGTTGAGCCAGGCCACCTCGCGGCCAGAACCGCAGCCGATATCGGCGGTCGAACCGCGCTTGACGAAGAAGCGCGCGACGATGTCCTGCAGATCGACCGGCGCCGGCTGCTCGTGCCAGTCCTTCGCGTAGGCCGCCGCATCGCTGTCGTAGGCGGCGAGCGTGGCGCGATCCACGGGATCAGCCCTCGATTACGGAAAAATCCGCCACCGCCCGCGTCGCGGCGCGGATTTCGTTCAGCAACTTGAGGCGGTTTTCGCGAACTTTGGGATCGTCGTCGTTGACTTTGACTTTGTCGAAAAACGCGTCGACCGGTGGACGCAGCTTTGCCATCACGCTCATGGCGGCTGCAAAGTCTTCCTTGGCGACTGCGGCACTGGCTTCGACCTTGACCTGATCGATGGCCTTAGCGAGCGCCTTTTCCTCGGGCAGACCGTAGAGCGCGGGATCGGGCGTGCCGTCATAGGTCTTACCGTCCTTCTTCTCCTCGATGCGCAAAATATTCTCCGCGCGTTTGGTGCCCGCGAGCAGGTTCTTGCCGTCGTTGGTATCGAGGAATTTGCCGAGCGCCTCGACGCGGCGAACAATTGACAAAAGCCCCACCTCGCGGCCACCAAGATGAAGCACGGCGCCTACGAGATCATGCCGTGCTCCCTGATCGCGAAGCTGGACAGTGAGACGATCTTCAAAGAAGCGCTGGAACGAGTTACCGATTTCAGAGATCTTCTCATCAGAAAGGTCTGCACGAACCCTTTTGATTCGTGCGGCAAGAAGACCGCGAGGGTACAGGTCAATTTTTCGCTCTATCGCAGATTCGAATCACTCCCAACGCCGCTCTACGCAATGCATATGGGTCCTTACTTCCCGTCGGCTTCTCGTCGATCGCCCAGAATCCAACCAGCGTATCGATCTTGTCGGCCAGCGCCACGGCCACGCTCACCGGATCGGTCGGGACGCGATCGTTCGGTCCCTGCGGCTTGTAGTGCCCCTCGCTCGCGGCGGCGACGGCGGCGTCCTCGCCCTGCGCCAGCGCGTAGTATTTTCCCATCAGGCCCTGCAGCTCCGGGAATTCGCCGACCACTTCGGTGAGCAGATCGGCTTTCGCCAGATGTGCCGCGCGTTTTGTTTTTTCGACATCGGCGCCGACCAGCGGCGCGATTTCGGCGGCCAGCCGCTCGATCCGCGCGATGCGCTCGGCTTGCGTGCCGAGCTTTTCGTGGAACACGATATTGTCGAATTTCGGCAACCGGTCTTCCAGCTTGGTCTTCAGATCAGTATCGTAGAAGAATTTCGCATCGCTCAGCCGCGCGCGGATCACGCGCTCGTTGCCGGCGACGATGGTCTTGCCGCCGTCGGAGGCCTCGATGTTGGCGGTAAGGATGAACTTGTTGGTCAGGACTCCTTCACCTCTCCCCGTTGGGGAGAGGTCGGCACGAAGTGCCGGGTGAGGGGGTTCGGTCGCATGAGAGGGTCGAGCGCCCTCACCCGCCGTCGCGCTGACGCGCGCCGCCGACCTCTCCCCGCCGGGGAGAGGTGAAGACTTCCGCACCACGAAACATTTCTGGTTATTGCGGATGGTGGCGCGGATCACTTCGTCCGGGATCGACAGGAATTTCTCGTCGAACGATCCCATCAGCACCACAGGCCATTCCACGAGGCCCGCGACTTCGTCGAGCAACCCCTGATCTTCGACCAGTTCGAGATTTTGCGCCTGCGCAAGCGTCTTGGCATCGGTGAGGATCGTGTCCTTGCGGCGCTCGGCGTCGAGCACGACTTTGGCGTCCAGCAGTTTTGCCTCGTAGTCCTCGAAGCGGCGCACATTGATCGCGGCTGGCGCCATGAAGCGGTGACCGTGGGTCGTCTGGCCGGCCTTGATGCCGTCGACGGCGAACGCGACGACGTCGGGCTCCTCGGTCTCCAGCCCGAAGGTCGCGACGATGGCGTGCAGCGGCCGCACCCATTGCAGCGCGCCGGGCTTTGCCGAGCGCTCGCCCCAGCGCATCGATTTCGGCCACGGGAAAGTTCTGACGATGACCGGCAGCATCTCGGCGAGCACGTCGATCGTGGCGCGGCCGGGTTTTTCGATCAGCGCGATGTAGAAATCGCCCTTCTTCGGATCGCGCTGGATTTTTGCTTCCTCGATCGAGGCAAGCCCGGTGGCCTTGAGGAAACCCGCGACCGCAGCCTCCGGCCCGCCGACGCGCGGGCCCCGGCGCTCTTCCTTCAGGTCGGATTGCCGCACGGGAATGCCGTGCACCGTCAGCGCCAGCCGCCGCGGCGTCGCGAACGCCTTCGCGCCCTCATAGACCAGGCCCTCGGCGACCAGCCTGTCGGTCACCATGCGGCGCAGGTCGTCGGCCGCCTTCGCCTGCATCCGCGCGGGAATCTCTTCGGAGAAAAGTTCGAACAGAAGATCGGGCATTTTTTCTACTCCCCTCCCCCCGCAAGCGCAGCGCGCGGCGGGGAGGGGTCGGGGGTGGGGGGTGTCTCGGCATTCACTGCTGCATCGATAGCAGAGAGAACGCCGGACATGTTTTCAAAGACCTCGTTATTCCGGAACCGCAACACTCGATAGCCGCGCGCTTCGAGAAATTGCGTGCGAACTTTATCCGACCCACTGCCGGAATGCTGCCCGCCATCGAGCTCGATCACGAGTCTGAGCCTATGGCTGGCGAAATCGGCGAAGTATGGACCGGTGGGGGCTTGGCGGCGGAAGTTGTGCTGCTTGAAGGGAGGCTGGCGCAGGAGTTGCCAGAGTTTCTTTTCGGCCTCGGTAAAGTCGCGACGCAGCGCGCGGGCGCGTGGCACGCGCGAGTCTAACCGACGCGGCGGTGTCTGTGGCATGCACCCCCCACCCCCGACCCCTCCCCGCCACTCGCTGCGCTCGCGGGGGGAGGGGAGAAGATTGGCGCTCTCTGCGAGTATCGAATTCAAAATCGAACTTTCCTGGTTTAGCGGATTTGGCGTCATGCGATACCGCTGAAGTCTCACTGAGAGTCCTTCATCCCACCCCGCCCGCTTCGGTATGCATCCAGGCTTCGCCGCAGGCTTTGGCGAGTTCACGCACGCGCATGATGTAGCTCTGGCGCTCGGTCACCGAGATCACGCCGCGGGCATCCAGCAGGTTGAAGACGTGGCTCGCCTTGATGCACTGGTCGTAGGCCGGCAGCGCCATCAGGTGTTCCCTGCGGTTGCCCTCTTTCCATCCGGCGGCGAGATACTTCTTGCAGGCCTCTTCCGCCATCCTGAACTGCTCGAACAGCATCGCGGTGTCGGCAACTTCGAAATTGTGCCGCGAATATTCCTGCTCGGCCTGCAGGAACACGTCGCCGTAAGAGACCTTCTCGGCGCCGTCGCGGCCGTTGAAATTGAGATCCATGATGCGGTCGACACCCTGCAGGTAGCAGGCGAGCCGCTCCAGGCCGTAGGTGAGTTCGCCCGCGACCGGCGCGCATTCGGCGCCCGCGACCTGCTGGAAATAGGTGAACTGCGACACCTCCATGCCGTCGCACCAGCATTCCCAGCCCAGCCCCCAGGCCCCGAGCGTCGGGCTTTCCCAGTCGTCCTCGACGAAGCGGATGTCGTGCAGGCTGGAATCGATGCCGATCGCGGCGAGCGATTTCAGGTAGAGCTCCTGCAGGTCCGGGGGCGACGGTTTGATGATCACCTGGAACTGGTAATAGTGCTGCAGCCGGTTGGGGTTTTCGCCATAGCGGCCGTCCTTCGGCCGGCGCGACGGCTGCACATAGGCGGCCTTCCACGGTTTTGGGCCGAGCGCGCGCAGCGTGGTTGCCGGGTGAAAGGTGCCCGCGCCCATTTCCATGTCATAGGGCTGCAGGATCACGCAGCCCTGATCGGCCCAGAACCGCTGCAGGGCGAGGATAAAACCCTGGAACGAACGTTCCGGGCGCATGTGCGGGGGCAGGGAATCCATCGTCGATTCGGTCTTCGCTCAAGGGAGGCGTAAGCGCGCGGGACCGTATCGGTGGGGGAACCGGGAATCAAGGCAACCGCCGAAGGGCCGTTGCTGCAAAACCCCCGAGAGGGTGGGAGCCGCTTTCAGCCCGGCCGATAGGCGCCGGTGGCGGGGTCGCGGCGCAGCGTCGGGATGTCGCCGGAGCGGGCGGTTTCGGCGACCCGTGCGAGGCGGGCCTCTTCCAGTTCCCGGTTGACCTGTAGCGCGGCGCGGTAGGCCCAGCGGACTACCGCCAGCCCACCCAGGACGCCCGCGAAGACGATCAGCGGCGGCATCGGTCGATCCTTGTCGTTCATTCGTCACGCCCCATCCAGATATTCTCGCGCAAGCCGGCTGCGCCTGCAATCGCCTTTTCCGGGACCAAATGGCGCGGACACGAAAACGTCAAAACCCGAATTTCGCCCAAATTGCGCGGGTCTCCAGCGCGGAAATCACCTCGTCCGGCAGGCCCGCGATGACGCTTTGTTGATGAAGCGCGCCGGCGCCCGCCGCCTTGCGGCCGAACAGGCTGGAGAGCAACCCAGTCGACGGCGCGATCACCGGCGTCACGACCTTCTCGCCGTAGCGGGCACGCAAGGTCGAACGCAGGTCGCCAATCGCATCCGCCAGACCGAGCGACACCGAGGTTTCGCCGGCCCAATATTCGCCGGTGAACAGCACGCCGTCTTCGCCCTTCAGCCGGTTGCCGCGGCTTTGTTTCACCAGCGCGATGAAGATGGCGTGGATCTCGCGCTGAAGCGCCTTGACACGCGCGACGTCGTCAGGGTTCTCGGGGAGGAACGGATCCAGCATCGCCTTGTGCTCGCCAGCGGTATAGAGCCGCCGCTCGACGCCGATCCGTTTGATCAATTCCTGGAAGCCGAAGGTACCGCCGACCACGCCGATCGAGCCCAGGATCGAGGACGGATCGCAAAAAATCTCGTCGCCCGCGCACGCGATCATGTAGCCGCCGGATGCCGCGACGTCCTCGACGAACACCAATACCGGCAATTTCTTCTCCGCCGCCAGTTGTCGGATGCGAAGGTAGATCTGGCGCGACTGCACCGGCGAGCCGCCGGGCGAATTGATCACCAGCGCCACCGCTTTGGCGTTCTTGGTCGCAAACGCGCGCTCGAGTACCCGCGCTACTCCCGAAAGCGACATGCCCGGCCGCAGCGGCGTCACCGCGCCGATCACGCCGGACAATCGGACCACGGGGACGACGGCGGTTCCAGGCCGCAGCCGCGCCGGAACCAGTTGCATCAGCCGCTCGGTCAGGCCCGACCAGCCTGCGCGATCACTTTTTCGTTCGTTCATGCGGTTACCTCAATCTTAACCATTTCTTACATCATCATTGTCATTGAATTGATGGAACAGCTTTTGCATTGCCGTGGTTGTTAGTTGCAATGGCGCGGCGGAGAAAGAGATGAAAGCTTACCTGCTCATGATGCTGATCGGTGCGATTTTTACCGCAATTCATTTCACTTCGGCGCCAAAACCGGGATCGAAGACGCTCCCCCGCTAAGTAACGCCCCGCAACTTCCCGACCTCACCGTATCGCTCACGGCAATATCCCCTTCCCGGCCAGAATCTCCTGCAGCTGTTTATTGGGCAGTGCCGACTCGTCCCTGAGCAGCAGCGCGGCGTGGATCTGAAGCGGCGCCTTGCCACCCTTGACCGCGCACACCAGCACACGAATCGCCGGCGTCGCCGCGTCGGCATGAACGGGAAGAATTTCAAGACTGCCAAAGCCGCGATCGAGCGCAGCCAGCACATCCCTTAGCCCATCGGCGCGCCAGATCAGGCTGAGGATGCCGCCAGATTTCAAGATGCGCCGGCTGGCGTGAATCCAGCGTTCGAGTGTCGCCTCGCTCGCCACATGCGCGCTCGCGCGGGATGGGTCCGGCGAGGCGCGGTGCCGCGCCGAATCGTTGAACGGCGGATTCATCAGCACGACGTCGACGCTGTCGGCCGGCAGGCCCGCCTCGGCAAAGACCGGGGCTTCGGAGGTGACGTCGAGCACGATGATTTCCGCCGCGATCGCATTGGCCTCTGCATTGCCGCGCGCGAGCGCGGCGAGCCCGGGGTCGATCTCGACCAGTACCAGCTCGATGCCGGCGACGCGGCTGGCGACCGCAAGACCCGCGGCGCCCACGCCGGCGCCGAGATCGACAACGCGATTCCCCGTTTGCGCGCGCGTCACTGCTGCCAGCAGCATGGCATCGTGGCCGGCGCGGTGGCCGGTTTTCGGTTGTCGCAGACGCAACCGGCCGCCGAGAAACGCATCCTCGGTAAACCGGCCCGCGTCAGTCATCGGCCCGCAATTCGTGGGCCAGACCGGCGTCGCGCAGCAGCTGGCGCGCCTGCCGGTTGTCGTCCTCATGCACCAGGATCCGGCGCGGCAGGATGCCGAGCGAACCTTCGATGATGCTCATGTTCTGATCCAGCACCAGATGATGGATATTGGCGCCATCGAGCAGTGAGCCTACCGCCGAAACCAGCACAATATCGTTGGTCCGCACCAATTCCCGCAATTTTCCTGCTCCTTTTACGGTCCGAACCGGCGGCGGCACGCGGCCTGTCGCCGCAGCGTGCCCTTGCCGCTTCGGCCCTCGCTTTCTATTGTTATATGGATAGTGCCGATTGGGCAAAGTGGAGACCAGCGCGTGGCGGTTATTGTACCCTTCGAGAGCCCGGCAGGCGCCTCCATCGATCAGCTGGTGGCGCTGGTCTCGCCCGACATGGAGCGGGTCAACACCACCATCCTGTCGCGGACCGGCTCGGAAGTCGCCATGATCCCCGAGGTCGCCAACCACCTGATCTCCTCGGGGGAAAACGGCTGCGCCCGATGCTGACGCTGGCGATGGCGCAGCTCGCCGGCTATTCCGGCGACGGCCATATCAAGCTCGCGGCGTCAGTCGAGTTCATGCACACCGCCACGCTGCTGCACGACGACGTGGTCGACGAAAGCGAGCTGCGCCGCGGCAAGCTGTCGGCGCGCATGCTGTGGGGCAACGAGGCGAGCGTGCTGGTCGGCGACTTCCTGCTCGGCCAGGCCTTTCGCATGATGGTCGAGGTCGGCTCGCTGCGCGCGCTCGATATCCTGTCGTCCGCGGCGGCTACCATTGCCGAGGGCGAGGTGATGCAGCTCGCCGCCGCAAAGAATACGGCGACCACCGAGGACGAATACCTCGCCGTGATCCGCGGCAAGACGGCTGAACTGTTTGCCGCCGCCTGCGAGGTCGGCCCCGTGATCGCCAATCGTCCGAAGGCCGAACAGACGGCGTGCCGCTCGGTCGGCATGAATCTCGGGATCGCGTTCCAGCTGGTCGACGACGTGCTCGACTACGGCGGCAAGGCGGCAAAGCTCGGCAAGAATGTCGGCGACGATTTCCGCGAGGGCAAGATCACGCTACCCGTGGTGCTGGCGTTCCGCCGCGGCAACGATTCCGAGCGCGCATTCTGGACCAGGGCGCTGGAGCACGGCGAGATCGGCGACGGCGATCTCGATCACGCCATCGGGCTGATGACCAAACACCGCGCGCTCGAGGACACCATCAGCCGCGCCCAGCATTACGGCGCGATGGCGGTCGATGCGCTGGCGCTGTTTCCGGGCTCGCCCATGAAGAGCGCGCTGGAACAGGTGGTGGCGTTCTGCCTGGCGAGGTCGCATTAGCCGTTGCGTACGTCGTCCCGAGGTGCGAGCTCCTTCGGCGAGCCTCGAAGGATGACAGCCCGTGGCCCATCCTTCGAGGCGCGCAAGAGCGCGCACCTCAAGGAAGACGGCAGTTATGTGGTGCCCCTCAGCTCAACACCCCCCCATGCACCCACCAACCGGGGTGATCGAGCTGGATCTGCTGCGCGGCGCGCTGCGCCTCGGCGGTATTCTCATAGATCGCAAAGCAGGTCGCGCCCGACCCCGACATCCGCGCCAGCCAGGCGCCGTTGCTGGCGTTGAGCGCGGCGAGCACCTCGCCGATCACGGGCTGAATGCGCATCGCCGGCGCTTCGAGGTCGTTGGCGCCGGAGCTGAGCGCTTCGACCCAGTCTTCGAGCGAAGCGCCTGGTTCCGGCCAGGCGGTTGCCTGCAGCACGTCGGCCGCGCCGACCAGCAATTCGCCGCTGCGCAGCCCCAGCGCGGCAAACACGTCCCTGGTCGCCACCGGCACCCGCGGATTGACCATCACGCAGGGCATTTTCGGCAAACTCAGCGGCAGCAGGGTTTCGCCGACGCCGGTCATAACGCAGGCGCGCGAGGCGAGGCACACCGGCACGTCGGCGCCGGTCATCTGCGCGGCCTCGATCAGGCGCGCATCGTCCAGCGCAAGTCCGTTGGCGCGCGCCAGGACCCGCAGGGCTGCTGCGGCATCCGCCGAGCCGCCGCCGATTCCGGCAGCCACCGGCAGCATCTTGTCGAGGATGAAATCGCCGAGCGTGAGACCGGCGACGCGTTCGCCGAGCAGCTGCGCCGCCTTGAACACGAGGTTGTCGACACCCTCGCCGCAGGCCTGCGCCAACGGCCCGGTGGTTTTGAGATGCAGTTCGGATCCGGGCGAAAGACTGAGATGGTCGGCGCAATCGGCGAACGCCACCACGCTTTCGAGTTCGTGGTAGCCGTCAACCCGCCGGCCAATCACCCGCAGGGTCAGGTTGACCTTGGCGCGCCCGTCCTCGCTCAGCGCCGGCATCGCGATCAGTCCCCGATCAAGCCGAGCGATCAGCCGCCCTTGTCGTCTTCTTTTTTCTTGTCGGCGGAGGCGGCCGAGGAGGAGGCGTCGTCGGGTAATCCGTTCTCGATCTTGGCCTCGATCTTCGGCAGGTCTTCCGGCTCGGGCTTCAGGTCGCGGGCATGCGCCCACTGGAATTTGGCCTCCAGCGTGCGGCCGACGCGCCAATAGGCGTCGCCGAGATGGTCGTTGATGGTGGGATCCTCGGCCCTGAGCTCGACCGCGTGCTCGAGATTCTTCACCGCCTCCTCATAGTTGCCGATGCGGTAGTAGGCCCAGCCCAGCGAGTCCACGATGTAGCCGTCGTCAGGGCGTTGTTCGACGGCGCGCTTGATCATCTTCATGCCTTCGTCGAGGTTGATGCCCTGATCGATCCACGAATAGCCGAGATAGTTCAGCACATGCGGCTGCTCGGGCTGCAGCTCGAGCGCCTTGCGCATGTCGACTTCGGCCTTGCTCCACTGCTTGGAGCGCTCCTCGCAGATGCCGCGGTAATAGAAATAGACCCAGTTGGCCTTTTCGGTTCCTTCCGGCAGGCCGTTGATGCCCTGGGTGTAGGTCACCGTGCAGTCGGCGAACTTCTTGCGGCCGCGCTCGATATTGCCGAGCGCCATGATGGCTTCGACATCCTTCGGATCTTCGGCCGCCACACCCTTGAGGATCTTGATCGCCTCCTCGCTGCGGTCGGCGGCATCCAGATCGGTCGCGAGCAGGACCTCGGCGTTGCGTTTCAGCGGCGAGGAAGCCGGCATCCGCTCATAGACCTTGATCGCCATCTGCGGCTTCTTCACCGATTCGTAGAGGTCGGCGAGCGACAGCAGCGCCATCGGATGATTGGGGGCGAGGTACAGCGCCAGCTGCAGATAGACCAGCGCGAGATCCTCGGCGCCGCGGCGCGTCAGCGACGAGCCGATGCCGTAGAGCGCCTCGGCGGCGCCGGCCTGCGGCGAATCGACCAGCGGCGGCAGCTTCTTGCCGGCCTTGGTTTCGCGCATCCCTTCGAGCACCAGCGGATGTCGCGGCAGCTTCTTGTCGTAGGCTTCATAGATCGCGGTCGCCGCGGCGTCGTCCTTGTTGCGGGAGAGCCAGCGCGCATAATCGTCGGCCACCCGCAGCATGGAATCCTCCAGCTTGTAGGCCCGCTCCAGCCGGACGCCGGCTTCCTTTTCCTTGCCCGCGAGTTCGAGGATCATGCCGGAATGCAGATCCTTGAAGATCGGATACCATTCGGGTCCCGTCAGCTTGTCGATGCTGGCAACCGCGCCCTTGGTATCGCCGGCGCCGTAACTGGCCCAGCCCGACAGCAGCGTCGCCACCAGGTCCGTGATCGGCCCGCGGATCGATTGATTGATGTTGAGCTGGGCGGCGGCATATTTCTTCGCCTTCAGGTCGCGCACGCCGAGCACCAGGCGGGCGACGCGATTGGACTTGTCGACCGTCAGGATACGCTCGGCGAGCTTGACGCCCTCGTCGATATCGCCCTCGGCGAGCGACGAAATGAAGGCGCGGTCCAGAAGCTCGTTGTTCTTCGGGTCGGTGCGGAGCGCCGAACGATAGAACGCCGCCGCGGAAGCCGCGTCGTGCTCGACATTGGCGTGCCGGGCCGCCAGATAGCTGCCCGACTGGGTCAGCGATTTCAGGTCGTGGCTGGTCGGGAACTGCGCCGAATTGTCGGCGGGATGATCGGGCGTCTGCGCCGAAAGCGAGGCAGGCACCGCGAGCGCGGTGATGGCGAGTGCGGCAATCGTCGAGCGATTGAAACGAATGGAAAGCATCACGGTTCGCCTTGGCTCCAGGGGTTGACGGCAAGATTTACGGCAAGATCTCAAGATCTTATGGATCGTCTCGAATGCGAACCCAACCGGCAGCATCACGGCCTGCGACAATGCCGCTTTTGGCGTTCAACCGCAAGGATACGGCCTGGCGAATCGACTGGCAGGAACGCCTCGGGTGCCGCCGACCGCCTGCAAAGGCTTTCACTGTGGCGGTATCGTGGCCGGCAGCCCTATCCGGCCACCGTGCCTCACGCAATCTTGGTCACATTGCCTCGTAATTCGGTCCGCCGCCGCCCTCGGGCGGGACCCAGGTGATGTTGCCGTTGGGGTCCTTCACATCGCAGGTTTTGCAGTGGACGCAGTTCTGGGCGTTGATCACGAAGCGGGGGCCGGAGGTCTCCTCGACCCATTCATAGACGCCGGCCGGGCAATAGCGATTGGAGGGGCCTGCATAGACATCGTGCTCGGAGGTTTTTTGCAGGTTCATGTCGGCGACCTTCAGATGAACCGGCTGGTCCTCCTCGTGGTTGGTGTTGGACATGAATACCGATGACAGCCGGTCGAAGGTGAGCTTGCCGTCCGGCTTGGGCGAAGCGATCGGCGCATGCGCTTGCGCCGGATCGAGCGTCTTGCGGTCGGCTTTGGCGTGCGACTGGGTGCCGAACAGCGAGAAGCCGAGCGTGTTGCACCACATGTCGAACCCGCCGAGCGCCACGCCGATCACGGTGCCGAACTTCGACCACAGCGGCTTGACGTTGCGCACCGGGTACAAGTCCTTGCCGACCGGCGAGGCGCGCCAGGAATTCTCGTACTCGACCAGTTCATCATTGGCCCGGCCGGCGTCGAGCGCGGCATGGACGTGTTCGGCCGCCAGCATGCCGCTGCCGATGGCGTTGTGGACGCCCTTGATGCGCGGCACATTGACAAAACCCGCCGCGCAACCGATCAGCGCGCCGCCGGCGAAGGTCAGCCGCGGCACCGACTGATAGCCGCCCTCGGTGATGGCGCGCGCGCCATAGGCCAGCCGCTTGCCGCCTTCGAAAACGTTGCGGATCGATGGATAAGTCTTGAAGCGCTGGAACTCGTCGAACGGCGACAGATAGGGATCGTCGTAATTGAGATGCACGACAAAGCCGACCGCGACCAGGTTGTCGTCATAGTGATAGAGGAACGAGCCGCCGCCGGTCGAATTGTCCAGGGGCCAGCCGAACGAATGCTGGATCAGGCCCTTCCGGTGTTTCGACGGATCGACCTGCCAGACTTCCTTCAGCCCGATGCCGAATTTCGCCGGCTCCGCGTTGGCGTCCAGCGCGAATTTCGCGATCAGCTGCTTGGTGAGGCTGCCGCGCGCGCCCTCGGCGAACAGCGTGTATTTGCCGAGCAATTCCATGCCGCGGGTATAGGATGATTTGTGCGAACCGTCCTTGGCGACGCCCATATCGCCGGTGGCGATGCCGCGCGCCGCGCCCTTGTCGTCGTAGAGCACTTCCACCGCCGCAAAGCCCGGATAGATCTCGACCCCCAGCGCCTCGGCCTTGCGCGCCAGCCAGCGGCAGACATTGCCGAGCGAACCGATATAGCAGTGGTGGTTGTTCATCAGCGGCGGCATCGCAAAGCCCGGCAGCGGGATCGCGCTGCCTGCGGTCATCCAATAGAACTTGTCGGTCTTGACTTGCGTCTTCAGCGGGCAGTCGGCGTCGTCGCGCCAATCCGCAACGAGCTTGTCGAGCGCGACCGGGTCGATCACCGCGCCGGACAGGATGTGGGCGCCGACTTCGGAGCCCTTCTCCACGACCACGATGGTGAGATCGGCATTGAGCTGCTTCAGCCGGATCGCCGCCGCAAGGCCCGACGGCCCGGCGCCGACGATGACGACGTCGAATTCCATGGATTCGCGCGGCGGCAATTCTTCGCTACTCATGATCTGATCCCGGCCCGGTTGAGAACTCCCTATATACGTCGTTTGTCCGATTTTTCAGCCGAGAACAACCGAGGAAATGACCCGCGAGACGTTTCGCTGCAGCGCGATCCGTAGAGCGGGACGACTTTTCTTCAAATCGTCATCCCGCTCTATCTTTTTGTTCGAGCATGATCTTTTCGGAAAACCGGTTCCCACTTTTCCGGATCATGCTGTAGATTGCCTTGATGTTCCCGATCCATACGCCATGACGCCTGAGAGCGCACCCACCGTTTCCGAATTGCTCGCCTTCTACCTGGAGGCAGGCGTCGACTGCGCGCTGACGGAAGAACCCGCCAACCGGCTGGCCGATCCCGGGCTCGCGCCTGTGGCAAGCGAAACCGCGCTGCCGAAACCGGTCAGGACGGCTGCCCCGGTTCCGGCTGCGCGCGTCGAGGCGGCGCAGGCCCCGGAGGCGGCGATCGTCTCCGCGCGGGAAGCGGCGCGGACCGCGCCGACGCTGGAGGCGTTACGCGCGCTCTTGGAAAATTTTGACGGCTGCGCGCTGAAATCGACCGCGACACGGCTGGTGTTTTCCGACGGCAACCCCAAGGCGCGAATCATGTTCGTCGGCGAAGCCCCCGGCCGCGAGGAAGACCTCGAGGGCCTGCCGTTCGTCGGCCGCTCCGGAAAACTGCTGGACCGGATGATCGCGGCGATCGGGCTCGACCGCACCAGGGCCTATATCGCCAATGTGATTCCCTGGCGGCCGCCCGGCAACCGCACGCCGACGCCGCAGGAGACGCAGATCTGCCTGCCGTTCATCCAGCGCCAGATCGAACTGGTCAATCCCGACGTGCTGGTGACGCTCGGCAATCCCTCCACGCAGACCTTGCTCGGGACCCGCGAGGGCATCATGAAAACCCGCGGCCGCTGGTTCGACTACGACACCGGCACGCGGACGATCCGCGCGCTCGCCACCTTCCATCCGGCCTATCTGTTGCGCTCGCCATCCTACAAGCGCATGTCCTGGCAGGATTTGCGCGCCATCGCGAAGGCGCTGGAGCAGGCTGCATCATCCTGAGTCCCGCGACGCTTTCAGTCCGCCATCATGGCCGGGCTTGTCCCGGCCATCCACGTCTTTCTTTTCAACCACGCAGTAAAGACGTGGATGCTCGGGACATAGGCGAGCGGAAGCGACGCCGTTCTGCGAACGGCGATGCCCGGGCATGACAGAGTCTCCTGATTGACAGTCAGCGTACTCGACAGCATGCGCTGACGCCCTTACCGTGCGCTGCGTGGGAATGGGGAGCCGGAACGTGATCAGGAAAAAAGTCATCGGCGGCAAGAGCGGCGCCGGCAAAGCGGGGCGAAAGACGAAATCGACGACCAAGACCTCCGGCGTCGCCGCGAAAGCGGCGAGGAAGGCCGGCCCGCGCAAGTCCGCCAGGATGCGACCGCCCAAGGGGCCGATCTGGCAATGGTCGGCGGTAGAGACGGCGGCGGTCATCCGCTCCGGCGCACTTTCCGCGGTCGAGGTCACCCACATCCATCTCGAGCGCATGCGTGCCGTCAATCCAAAACTCAACGCGGTCGTCGTCGACCTTTCGGAGGAAGCGCTCAAGGCCGCGAAAGCCGCCGACAAGGCGAGAGCCGGAGGCAGCGCACTGGGCCCGCTGCACGGCGTGCCGATCACCATCAAGGAGAACGTGGACTACGGCGGCAGGCCCAACCCCAATGGCGTTCCGGCGCAAATGAAGATCATCGCTCCTTCCGACGCGCCGGTCGTGCGCAACCTCAAGAAGGCCGGCGCGATCGTCATCGGCCTGACCAATACGCCCGAATTCTCGTTCCGCGGCTTCACGGACAATCCGCTGCACGGGCTGACGCTGAATCCCTGGAATCCCGATATCACCTGCGGCGGATCGTCGGGCGGCGCCGGCGCGGCCGTGGCGGCCGGCATCGGAACGATCGCGCATGGCAACGACATTGGCGGTTCGTTGCGCTGGCCGGCACACTGCAACGGGATTGCTACCATCAAGCCGACGCAGGGCCGGGTCCCCGCCTACAACGAAAGTTCGGCGACCGAGCGGCCGATGATGGCTCACCTGATGTCCGCGCAGGGACCGCTGGCGCGCAGCATCGCCGACGCAGAACTCGCGCTGGAAGTCATGAGCCAGCGCGATCCGCGCGATCCCTGGTGGGTGCCGGCGCCCCTGATCGGGCCGAAGCCGAAACCACCTGTCCAGGTTGCGCTGGCGAAGTTGCCCGGGGACATGGATGTCGATCCCTCGGTGCGTGCGGCGCTCAGGCAGAGCGCCGACCATCTCGAGAGGGCGGGCTACCGGGTGAGCGAAGTCGAGGTTCCCGACATCAACGGGGTCTGGCAGACCTGGTGCGACATCATCGCCAATGAAGTCGCCGTGATGCAGGAAGCCGCCATGCTGGCGGTGACCACGGGCGATTTTCACACGGCCTGGGGCGGCATCAAGGCGAAGTCGGAAGCGTGCGACCTGGCGGGCTGGATGCGCTTGACGGCTGCGCGCAACACGCATATCCGCGCCTGGCAATTATTCTTCGAGGACTATCCGGTGGTGCTTGCGCCGACGACGGTGAAGCCGACGCCCGGTCCGCGCGCGGACGCCGTCAGCGTGGAGCGTGCGAGCGAGCTATTCTGGAACGACCTGCGTTTCATCTCGGCGATCAACGTGCTTGGCCTGCCGAGCGCCGTCGTGCCCGTGGCGCTGCACGAGGGAAGGCCGATCGGCGTGCAGTTGATCGCAGGCCGCTACCGCGAGGACCTCGCGCTCGACGCGGCGGCAGCGATCGAGAAGCGCGTGGGAATGCTGGTCGGTCGGTTGTGGGAACGAATGGGCTGAAGCGGTTGCTTGGGCAAATGTGTGCTTCGCCACTTTGGCCCCACGAGGGCATCATGAAGACCCGCAGTTGCCCGTTCGACTGCGACACCGGCGGGCGGACGCTTCGCGCTGCGCGCAATGGCCGGCCGGCTGAATCTCCGGCAATGAAGTCGTCTTCAGTTCGCCGGCGCCGGCGTTGCCAACACCTGCGGCAGCGAATAGCGCTGCGCCAAAAGCCGGGCCAGCCACTCGCGTCGCTGACGAATCCGAAAGCCCAACCGCCCAGCCAAAACAGCAAAAACCAGCCCCGTGAAGTAACGCATCGGGCTGCTTGCCGCTGGAATGATGATGGTCGGATCGGCGCCTTCGCTCACGATCGAAATCTTCGATCCTGCCGGCGGGTTCAAATCCATCTCGCGCCCCAATCCTCAAATTTCGAACAAGTTACGGCGCCTTCGGCCGCACGATGGCCCAACCGATCCGCAACAGCGGCTGCCGCCCGTTGACGAACCATTCGAACGCGCGGGGCACTTCCGGGACCAGGCCCGGAAACCGTTGCGCGATATCGGGCGGCGGGGTGCCGACCGTATCCGCCGCGCGCCAGACCACGACGCCGCCGCTCCGGTTGAATTTCGACAGGCTCAGCCACGGCGTCCGCTCCGGCGCCGCGTCGAGCAAAAGGTGGGGACGGCCGGCGTCCAGCGCGATCAGGGCGGCGAGCTGCGGATCGCCGGCCACCGCCCGCAGCGGCTGGTTGGTGCGGCGGTCAAAACTGTCGCCGAAGAAACGCGCAATCGCCCGTGCCGGCAATGACGTCGCCACCTCGCCGCCGCCGGTCCAGGGCAGAAACAGCGTGGCGGCAAATGCCACCAGCGCAGGTGCTGCGATCGCGGCGGCCCAGACCGAGCGCAACAGCCGCTGGCGCTGCAAATAGACCAGGTCGCCTGCCGTCACGATCACGGCAAGTCCCGACATCAACAGCGCGACGCCGGATCCGCCGGCGACGCCATCCAGGTTGAAAACTCCAGAGATCAGGCTTCCGATCAGCGCGGGCGCGAGCGCGAAGCAGTAAACATACTGGCGCGCCAGGGGATCGACCGGAGGCCGATAGATGATCGGCGCCTCTTCCGGATTGCGGTCGAACCAGCCGGAGTTGAGCACCGAGAGCAGCACGATGCCCGACAATGCCGCCAGCAAGCCGCCGAGCAGCGCGGCGGCGTGCAGCGCGCGCGCGCTCAAATCCGCGATCGCAGGCCAGGGCGGCAGCGAAAGCGTATCGGCCCGGATCAGCCAGATCAGGTAAGGCAGCGCCAGCACGACGACGACCAGGAGCGCGAACAGCGGATCTAACGACATCAGCATGCGCCGCCCGCGCGCGGTGGCGAGCGCAAATCCGGCCAGCAGCAGCAACAGGCCGATGGCGGCCGGGCTCGTCAGCAACAGGAGCCCGGCTTCGATCGACCATGCAAACCAGACGTTGCGCCGGTTCTGGCCGATCAATTGCCAGGAATGCAGCAGCAACAGCGCCCACAGCGGACGCGCCGCTACCTGCGGGCCGAACTCGAGCCCGGGCGAGGCGAACACCACGACGGTGAGAGTCAACAGCACCGCGAGCACCGCCTGCTGGCCGCCGACAACGGCGCGCGCCAGCCGGTACAGCGTCAGGAAGGTGACGACCGAGCAGAGCTGCGCCAGCAGATAGACACCGAACATGTGATTGCCGGCGGCGCGAAACGCGATGTCGGCGAGCCAGAATGCCAGCGGCGGCCCGAGATCGGTTCCGACCTGATATTCCCTTCCATAGGCCAGCACGGTTGCAAGCTCGCCGGGAGGGCTGCGGTATAAAAGCAGCGCCACGACCAGCCACAGCGCCGCCTGCAGCAGCACCACGATCCACACCACCAGCCGCGGCCGGGCGCGGATCAGTTCGATAATCAGGGAAGTGAAACGCATGAACCGTCCGGAATGGCCAACGCCTGCCCCCTCAGGCTGGCGTCATTCGATCTCGCAGGTGTGATAGAGCCCGTAGGCCGCCGAGGCAACCATGGCGTTTTCGAGCGAAGCGGGCACCGCTTCGCGTCAAGAAACGCGTCCAGCAAGGCATCAGATTCCGGCGGAAAGCCCGACCTGCGCTTCCGCCGCGACGATGTCCGGTTCGAACGTCATGGCGAGCTGCCTTTCCCGTGCGGCCGCGACCGGCGCAAACAGCCGGCGGTGATGCACGGTGGGTCCCAACCGGGCGAGCGCCTCCAGATGCTCCGGCACACTATAGCCCTTGTGGGATTCGAAGCCGTAGCCGGGGCAATCCTGCGCCAACGCGCACATCAGGCGGTCGCGCGTCACTTTGGCGACGATCGAGGCCGCCGCGATCGAGACCACCAGGCCATCGCCGCCGATCACGGCCTCGCAGTCGCACGGCGTGTCGAGCCGGTCGCGGCCGTCGACGAATACGTGTTTCGGCAGCTCCGGCAGCGCGTGCACCGCGCGCGCCAACGCCCATAGCGAGGCGCGCAGGATATTGTCGCGATCGATCCGGCTCGGAGGCGCGAACGCCACCGCGAACGAGGCGGTGGCGCAAATCTGTTCGAACAGTTCCTCGCGGCGCTCGGCCGTGAGCCGCTTGAAGTTGTCGATGCCCTTGGGGATCCGCCTGGGATCGAGCACCACCGCCGCGGCCACCACCGGTCCCGCCAGCGGACCGCGCCCGGCCTCGTCGCAGCCCGCCACCGGCCAGACCCCGCGCTTGATCAGCGCGCGCTCGCGGCGAAAGCTCGGCGGCGCGACCGCGATCACGCCCTTGGCGGGCTTGGCCGGATCGTCCCTGGATTTGTCCCAAATCATGGCCGGGATGGTTGCGCAAGTGCGTCGGGCGGCGCAACCGGGAACTCGGCGCAATTCCCGTTATTCAGCTTCGGTGGCAATGTCGGTCACCGCCGAGAGCTGCCAGATATAGGAGCTTTGGCCGCTGTTCATTTTAAACACGCTTGTCGGCGGTCCGAACCGAACGACCAGCGCATCCACGTTCTGTCCGATATATTGATCGCCCAATCGGGCGACGACTTCCTGCTTCGACGCGGCGCAACCGCACAGCGCCACAAATCGCCAGAAAACGCATAACCCGTCTCCAACTAAAACAGGCTGAGTTGCTCCCCGCTCCGCTTCGGCCTCGCGAAATGGTCGGCGGTCAGTTTCGAGCGCCGCTTGTTGAGCCCGAGTTTTTCGCAGGCGATCTCGAACCGTCGTCCGATCATCCAGGCCATCGGGCCCGTGCCCTTCATCCGCGTGCCCCACTGCAAGTCGTAATCGCGGCCGCCGCGCATGTCGCGGATCAGGGTGAAGACGTGGCGATAACGGTCGGGATAATTGGCCATCAGCCATTCGCGAAACAGGTCGCGCACTTCCAGCGGCAGCCGCAGCAGCACATAGCTTGCTTCCTTGACCCCGGCATGCGCGGCCGCGTCCAGAATGCGCTCGATCTCGAAATCGTTCAGCGCGGGGATCACCGGCGCCACCATCACCGTGGTCGGAATGCCGGCTTCGGACAGTTGCCGCAGCGCCTCCAGCCGCTTGCTCGGCGTCGAGGCGCGCGGCTCCATGGTGCGGGCCAGTTTGGCATCGAGCGTCGTCACCGAAATCGCCACCTTGGCGAGATTGCGCCGGGCCATTCGCGAGAGAATATCGATGTCGCGGGTCACCAGCGCCGATTTGGTCACGATGCCGACGGGATGGGCGGTGCGATCCAGCACCTCCAGGATGCCGCGCATGATTTTCCGCTCGCGCTCGATCGGCTGGTAGGGATCGGTGTTGGTGCCGATCGCGATCATCCGCGGTTCGTAGTCCGGCGCCGCCAGTTCCTTTTCCAGGAGTAGCGGCGCGTCCGGCTTTGCGAACAGTTTCGATTCGAAGTCGAGCCCCGGCGACAGGCCGAGATAGGCATGTGTCGGCCTGGCAAAACAATAGACGCAGCCGTGCTCGCAGCCCCGGTAGGGGTTGATCGAGCGGTCGAAGCCGATATCGGGCGAATCGTTGCGGGTGATGACCTTTCGCGCGGTGTCGAGCGCCACCGTGGTCTTGAATGGCGGCAGTTCGTCGAGGCTCTGCCAGCCGTCGTCGAACGCGACCCGGGCTTCGGCCTCGAACCGGCCGCTGGCATTGGATTGCGCGCCGCGGCCGCGCCGCCGCTCGCGCTCGATTGCGACCGCCAGTTCCGGAAAAGAAGTAGTCGCACCCGCCGGTTCGGAGGGCGCCGTGACCGGCGGGTGCTTGAGGGCATGAGAGGATGCTCGGCTCATGCTTCAGAACATAACACGGCTTTAGAACAAATCAAGAACATAAAGTCGCAATCCAGACGTCAGGGAATTCGGCCCCTCAGCGCCGGACGGTGCGGGGATGCCGCAAAAAGCTGCAGCCGGCAGGCTGTTTTGATTATGACAAGGTGCTAACAGTGCAGCGCTTTTTGTCGTCCGAACCAGCGAAGCCTTGCCCATGTTGAGTGTCATCATTCCCACCGAAGGCGTCGAACAACCCGCGGTCGCCACCCTTGCGGCACTGGTGCCCGGCGCCGCCGCCGGCGTGGTGAAGGAAGTGCTGCTGGTCGACCGTGCCGCTACCGGCGTGATCGAGCGGGTGGCCGACGTCGCGGGCTGCCGCTTTCTGCCGTTCCAGGGAACGCGCGCGGCGGCGCTTGCCGCCGGCGCCCGCCAGGCCCGCTCGCCCTGGCTGATGTTTTTGCATGCCGGCGCAGTGCTGGATTCGGGCTGGATCGAGGAAACCGCGCAATTCATCGAACGCGTCTCGAGCAGCGGACGTCCCCGCGCCGGCATCTTCCGCTATGCCCGCTCGCCGTATGCCGAGACCGGCCTGCGCGACGGCCTCAAATTCGTGGTGCGCATGATCGCGGGGCCGTCGGCGGACCAGGGACTGCTGATCGCCCGCGAGCATTACGAGCGGCTCGGCGGCTACGCGCCGGATGCCCGCCGTTCCGAGGCGAGGCTGCTGCGCCAGCTCGGCCGCACCTCGCGCATCACGCTGCGCAGCCGGATCGTGGTGGCCTGACACAAGGATAGTTGAAGCCACGATACTTGCCAAAGTCAAATAATTGTTTGACAATGGCAACTATTGAGGTGTGCCATGCTCCAGCAAGATTCCGGCGGCCAGATCGCACAGGTGCGGGCGTTCAACCGCTTCTACACAAGAAAACTCGGCGTGCTCGACCAGCAGCTTCTGAAAAGTCCGTTCTCGCTGAGCGAGGCGCGGGTGCTCTACGAACTCGCCCACCGCGAGGATGCGGCCGCCAAGGAAATCGGAATCGAGCTCGGCCTCGATCCCGGCTATCTCAGCCGGATCGTGCAAAGGTTCGACGAGGACGGGCTGATCACCCGAAAACCCCTGCCGGCGGACCGGCGGCAGTACCGGCTCGGCCTGACGGCCAAGGGGCGGCAGGCCTTCGCCAGGCTCGAACGCAGTTCGCAGGACGACGTCGCCGCCATGCTCGGCGCATTGCCCGATGGAGATCGCCGGCGCCTGGTCGGCGCGATGGCGGAGATCGAGCGGCTGCTCGGCGCATCCCTCGCCCCGCCGAAGCCGGCGATCCTGCGGGAGCCACGCCCGGGCGACATGGGATGGGTGGTGCAGAGCCACGGCGCGCTCTACGCCAGCGAATACGGTTTCGATTCCGGTTTCGAGGCGCTGGTGGCGGAGATCGCGGCAAAATTCCTGGCCGCGTTCGACGCCTCGCGGGAACGCTGCTGGATCGCCGAACTCGACGGCGCGCCGGTCGGCTCCGTGTTTCTCGTCAGGCACAGCGACGACGTCGCCAAGCTGCGGCTGCTGCTGGTCGACCCGGCCGGGCGCGGCCAGGGACTCGGCAAGCGGCTGGTCGGCGAATGCATCGCGTTCGCAAATACCCGCGGCTATCGCAAGATCACGCTGTGGACCCAGAGCATCCTGACGGCTGCGCGAAACATCTATCAGGACGCCGGCTTCGTGCTGGTGGCGAGCGAGCCGCACCGCAGTTTTGGGCAGAACCTGATCGGCGAGACCTGGGAACATGAACTATGACGCCGGCGCGTCGCGATCAACCGCGCCGCGTCACGCCGGAACTGATGGCCTATCACAAGAAGCGCGCGCATCGGTTGCGCGCGCAGGCCTGCCGCGATTTCTGGCGCGCGATGTGGGCTTCGCTGCGAAAGATCGCCCGCCGGTGACGGCGGTCACGCCGACGCGCCCTTCGCCTTGGGGCGGCGCAGGTGTTCGTCGAGTCGCGGCATGATCTCGACGAAATTGCAGGGCCGCGTGCGGTAGTCGAGCTGCGCCGCCAGAATGCCGTCCCAGGCGTCGCGGCAGGCGCCCGGCGATCCCGGCAAGCAGAAGATGAAGGTGGCAGCGGCAACGCCGGCGGTAGCCCGGCTCTGGATCGTCGAGGTGCCGATCTTGGCATGGCTCAGCATGTGGAACGCGATCGAGAAACCGTCCATCCTTTTTTCGAATAATGGCTCGACCGCCTCCGGCGTCACGTCGCGCCCGGTGAAACCGGTGCCGCCGGTGGTGATGATCACGTCGATGCCGGCGTCCGCGATCCAGCGTCGGACCACGGCGCGGATCGCCTCGATATCGTCGGTGACGATCTCGCGTGCGGCGAGCGTGTGGCCCGCAGCGCTGAGCCGATCCGCAAGCGTGTTTCCGGACTTGTCGTCCGCCAGCGAGCGGGTGTCGGAAATCGTCAGCACCGCGATGTTGAGGGGGACGAATTTTCGCGGCTCATCGATGGAAGACATGGATAGCTCTTTTCATCCCATTCTCGGACGTCATCCTGAGGTGCGAGCTCTTGCGAGCCTCGAAGGATGAGCCGCAAGCACCGTCCTTGTCATCCCTCGAGGCTCGCCGAAGAGGCGAGCACCTCCAGCGACAACGGCGAAGCCGTTGCGCAGGGATGATGACGCCTCGGCATTCACAGCGCCCCCGCACTGAACGTGTCGCAGGCCTTCACGGTGCCCTGCTGGTAGCCGTTCATGAACCAGCGCTTGCGCTGTTCGGCCGAGCCGTGGGTGAAGGAATCCGGCACCACGCGTCCCGTCGCCTGCCGCTGCAGCGTGTCGTCGCCGATCGCGGACGCCGTTTGCAGCGCGCCGTCGATGTCGCCGGGCTCGATGAAGCCCGGCCGCTTCTTGGCCTCGCGGTTGACCCAGACGCCGGACAGGCAATCGGCCTGCAACTCGATCTTGACCTGCATCGCATTGGCCGCCGCCTTGCTGCCGGCCGCCTGCTGCTGCGCCGTCACCCGCGGCAGGATGCCGAGCAGGTTCTGGACGTGATGTCCGGCCTCATGGGCGATGATATAGGCCGAGGTGAACTTGCAGGCGCCGCCCGAACAGCCGTGAAAGCGGGTCTCGATCTCGCGGAAGAATCCGGTATCGAGAAAGATCTTCCGCTCTGGCGGGCAGTAGAACGGGCCCATCGCCGACTGCGCCATGCCGCAGCGACCGCCATTGGTGACGTTGCGGAACAGCACGATCTTCGGACCGGTATAGGTCTGTCCCGCGGCCTGGAAGATTTCGCTCCAGCGATCGTCGATCTCGCCGAGGATGGCCGAGATCATGTCGCCCATCTGGTCCTTCGGCACGCCGTTGCTGGCCGAGGTCGAGCCGCGGTCGCTTTGATAGCTCGGCGCCTGGCCGCTGCCGTTGAGAATCTGCGCGCCGCCGATCAGGATGCGCGGATCGATGCCGAACGCATAGGAGATCAGGCCGAGCACGATGATGGTGCCGATGCCGAGCCCGCCGCCACCCATCGGCAGGCCGATGCCGCCGCCCCCGCCGCTGCTGTCATCGCCGCGACGGTCTTCGATGTCGGCACTGCGGCGAAAGTCATCGTATTGCATGCTGTTCCTCACTCGATCTGCCGGCGGCGCCCGCATCGTGGATACCGAACGCGGCATTCACGTAAAATTTCCATTCCGTTAATCAATAACCCGCCCGGCAAAAATTGCCTAGCGTGAAAGAATTACCCGGTTAAGTCGATTTTTACTTTGCCTCGTCAATGTATCGGCAGTCGGTTGTTTGGTCCCGCGTCGCCGACAGCGTCGCCTGAGTCAGAGTATTTGAGTCATGGTTGTGTCGCGTCGCGGGGCGTCTGCAAAGGCGCCCCGCACTAAATTCGAGTCCCCGTCCACGACCCAAATTATCGTCGGCGATTGCGTCGCCGAGATGTCGAAGCTTCCAGCCGCCTCCGTCGACCTGGTATTCGCCGACCCGCCCTACAACCTGCAGCTCAAGGGCGACCTCAAGCGCCCCGACGAATCCCATGTCGACGCCGTCAACAACGACTGGGACAAGTTTTCGTCGTTTGCCGCCTATGACGATTTCACCCGCGCCTGGCTCTTGGCCTGCCGCCGCGTCATGAAACCCGCGGCGACCTTGTGGGTGATCGGCTCCTATCACAACATCTTCCGCGTCGGCGCGATCATGCAGGATCTCGGCTTCTGGGTGCTCAACGACATCGTCTGGCGCAAGACCAATCCGATGCCGAATTTCCGCGGCCGCCGCTTCACCAATGCGCATGAAACCATGATCTGGGCGGCGCGCGACGAGAAGGCAAAAGGCTACACCTTCAATTATGAGGCGCTGAAGGCTGCCAACGAGGACGTGCAGGCGCGGTCCGACTGGCTGATCCCGCTCTGCACCGGCGAGGAACGCCTCAAGGGCAATGACGGCAAGAAAGTCCACCCGACCCAGAAGCCCGAGGGCCTTTTGGCGCGGGTGCTGCTGTCGTCGTCGAAGCCGGGCGACCTCGTGATCGATCCGTTCAACGGCACCGGCACCACCGGCGCCGTGGCCAAACGCCTCGGCCGCCGCTACATCGGTTTCGAGCGCGACCCGACCTATGCGACCGCGGCCGAAGCCCGCATCGCCGCGATCGAGCCGCTGCCGGAAGCCACATTGGCGCCGTTCATGACCGCGCGCGACGCGCCGCGCGTGGCGTTCGCCGAACTGATCGAGCGCGGCATGATTCCGCCCGGCACCAGACTGGTCGACTCCAGGAAGCGCCATGGGGCGCTGGTCCGCGCCGACGGCGCCATCATGCTCGGCGACAAGGTCGGCTCGATCCACCGCATCGGCGCGGTGGCGCAAGGCTCGGAAGCCTGCAACGGCTGGACTTTCTGGCACGTCGAGACCAAGAAGGGCCTGAGGCTGATCGACGAGCTGCGCGCCGAAATCCGCTCCGAAATGGCGGCTGGCTGAGATCCGCGGCCCACCGCAGCCTGTTTCATCTTTCCTCCCGATATGTTACGCATAGGTGCCGCGTTGCTGCGGTCCCAAGAGATCGTCCGATGCGATCGAGAGAGCCCGAACTGTCGTTGTGGTGGCCGTTATTGCCGATCTTTCTTCTCGGCATGCTCCCGATGCTGGTCTTCGGTGTCCTCGGATTTATCGGTCTCGGCATGCTCGGCGTATTGCTGGTTTGCGTGGGCCTGGGCAATGGGTTGCACGCCAACAGCGATTTCAATCATGAGGTCATCGTCCACGGCTATGCGCGCCGGTCGGAACGGACCATGCATGCGTCCAATTTGCATTCCGCCATTCGTTTTTCGACCGCGATGAACATTGCGGGCGCCGGACTTATCGTCGCCGGATTGTTCGGCTTTTTCTGCTTCGGCTGACCGACGATCAGCGCACCGCGATCCGCTCCGGGATGGCGGCGGGCCAGGTTTCCAGGCGAACCGATGTCATCGCCCACACAAGACCATGCCGCTGCTGCATGCGGGAAACCGTCGACATCAACTCTGATCCCGGCTGGCGCCAACCGTGAGCCGTTCCGACTCCAGGGGAAGCGACATATTTTTTCGGACGCAGACCCAAATCACCTTGATTCAATTCGACAATCCGTCTCTGCGCGCAAGGCCTTTGCGCGCGCAATGAATGTTCTCGCGCCTGCCGTGCGTAGTCGACTGTTGTGATGGGACCCTCCGGCAGGCTAGCCTCGGAAAAACAGGGAGTGACGCATGGGTCGGAAGATAGCGATCGTCGGAGCGGGTGCGGTCGGCGGCTACGCGGGCGCCCATATGGTGCAGGCGGGCGAGGACGTGACGTTCATCGATCCATGGCCGGAGCATGTCGAGCACATGCGAAAGCATGGCCTGCGCGTCACCCACGCCAGGGACGTCGCGGAATTCACCGTCCCGGTGCGAGCGCTGCATGTCACCGACGCGCAGCAGCTCGCCAAGGAGAGCCCGGTCGACATCGCCTTCGTCTGCATGAAGTCCTACGACACCGCCTGGGCCACCATGCTGATCAAGCAGTATCTGGCGCCCGACGGCTATGTCGTGTCGTTGCAGAACTGCATGAATGAGGAAACCATCGCCGGCATCGTTGGCTGGGGCAAGACGCTGGGCTGCATTGCCTCAAGCATCACCGTCAACCTGCCCGAGCCCGGCCACATCCACCGCGGCGCCGGCAAGCACGGAGCGAAGCACACCGTGTTCCGCACCGGCGAAGTGCACGGCCGCGTCACCCAACGGGCGGAGGAAATATGCCGGCTGGTCGGCTATACCGACAGCGCCAAGGTCACCGGCAATTTGTGGGGCGAGCGCTGGTCGAAACTGGTCGCCAACGTCATGGGCAACGGGCTCTCCGCCTGCACCGGTCTGCCCGGCGGCGAGCTGCTGCAGAACGAGCCGATCCGACGCTTCTCGACCCGGCTCGGCAGCGAAGCGATCCGCGTCGGCCAGGCGCACGGCTATCAACTGGAGGAGATTTTGCATCTTCCGCCCGAGACGATCGCGAAGGCCGGTGAAGGCGACGAGACGGCGATGCACGCCTGCGACGAGCAGCGCTTCAAGGACGGCAAGCACACCGCCTCCGAGCAGCGTCCCTCGATGGGCCAGGACATGCAAAAGGGCCGCCGCACCGAGATCGAATTCCTCAACGGCTTTGTGGTGCGCGAGGGCGAGAAGGTCGGCCTGTCCTGCAAGGCCAACGCGGTGCTGACGGACATCGTCAAGCGCGTGGAACGGGGCGAGCTCAAGCCCGATCCCCGCCACATCACCGAACTGCGGCTGAACTGAGCAGGGTTGGCTCGCGCGAGATCGGCCGGGCCGATACCGGCTGAATCAGGCAGACAACCGAACCGCTTGTTGTAACTTTGCATCGCCTGAGCCAGCCTTGATTACAGGGACATTCCAGCGCCGGTGCCGCTTTGCGCGCAGAGCTGGCTCACGAAGTCTTCGGTTGCGCCGGCCGGCAAACCACGCGAGACAATGCGCCCGCAGCGCGACGTCCTGTATGCGCTTGCGAATGTTGCCGCCAAATCCCAGGGAGACCCCGATGCTGAAATTTTATTTCAATGGCGCGCCGAACCCCAACAAGGTCGCGCTGTTTCTGGAAGAGTCCGGCCTGCCTTACGAACTGGTCCCGGTCGACACCCGCAAGGGCGATCAGTTCAAGCCGGAATTCCTCAAAGTCAATCCGAACGGAAAGGTGCCGGCGATCGACGATGACGGCGTGTTCGTGTTCGACTCCAACGCGATCCTGCTCTACCTCGCCGAGAAGACCGGCAAGTTCCTGCCGCCGAACACGCCGCAGAACCGCGCGCAGACGCTGTCATGGCTGATGTTCATCGCCTCCGGACTCGGCCCCTATTCGGGACAGGCCGTGCATTTCAAGGTCGCCGCACCCAAGGACCTCGACTATGCGCTCAACCGCTATCTCTATGAGGCGCATCGTCACTACAAGATCCTCGACGATCACCTTGCCAAGAGCAAATACATGGTCGGCAACACCTACACCGTCGTCGACATGGCGTTGTGGGGCTGGGCGCGGCTCGCCGCCTTCGTGCTGGGCGACGAAGGAGCCGCCAAATACAAGAACGTGAAGCGGCTGGTCGACGAGATCACCGCGCGTCCCGCGGCGACACGCGCCGTCGCGCTAAAGGACAAGTTCACCTTCAAGGCCGAAATGGACGACGAGGCCAAGCACATCATGTTCGGCCACCTCAAGACCAAGGCGGCCTGAGTTCTGTTGTCATTCCGGGACACGCCTCTCGGCGTGGACCCGGAATCCAGAGGTTGTCGCGCGAGATTTCCGGGTTCGCGCCAACGCGCGCCCCGGAATGACGGGAAGTTTCACCCGTCGATCGCCGCCACCGCCTCGATCTCGATCAGCCAGCCCGGCCGCGCCAGCCGGGTCACAACGACCAGTGTCGAGGCGGGCGGCGTCTTTACATTCACGTAGCGGTCGCGGACCGCGCGGAATTTCGGCACCTCATTCGCATCCACCTCGGCGACGAGATAGACGTTCATCTTGATGATGTCGGCCATGCTGCCGCCGGCGGCTTCGACCGCGGCTTTGAGGTTCTTGAACACCTGCTCGGCCTGTGCCTCCAGATTGCCCTCGCCGACCAGCTGGCCGGAGGTATCGGCCGAGACCTGGCCCGCGATATAGATGAGCGAGCCCTCGGTGACCTTCGCGACATGCGAATAGCCGGCCGGCTGCATCAGGGTCTTTGGATTGAGGAATTGCTTCGATGGCGTGCTCATGAGTTTCTCCCGGTTTGGCGCTTGCACCAGTCTAGCCGAGATTACCGACCATTGAAGCGATCGCATTGCGCGAAGCCGGCTGGGTGAGGATTTCCCCGCTTGCGCGCGGCCAAACATTGCGCTCCATTTCGTCGGCCGCGGAGCCATCGGGAGAGTTGCCTCATGTTCGAATTGATCGCCCTGGACAAGATCGGCTTCGTCGCGCGCATCACCTTGCGCCGTCCCGAGCGCACCAATGCGATGAACGCGGCGATGCTGTCCGAGATCGCAGAGGCGATGGACGCGATCGATGCGGACGCCGAGGTGCGGGCCGTGATCGTGACCGGCGCGGGCAACGCGTTTTCTTCCGGCTTCGACCTGAAGGAGCAGATGGAGCGGCGGCCCACCGGCATCGAGACCTGGCGTCCGATCCTGCGCAAGGATTTCGACGTCCCGATGCGGTTCTGGCATTGCCCGAAGCCGACGATCGCGGCCGTTCGCGGGCCGTGCCTTGCGGGCGCCTGCGAGCTGGCGCTGGCCTGCGATCTCACGATCGCCTCGCCGGATGCGTTCTTCGGCGAGCCTGAGCTGAAATTCGGCGCCGGCATCGTCGTGATGATCCTGCCCTGGATCGTCGGCCCCAAGATCGCCAAGGAAATCATCCTGACCGGGGAAGACCGCATCAGCGCCGAACGCGCCCGCGAGATCGGCATGATCAACCGCATCGTGCCGAGCGAAAAGCTCGACGAGGTCGCACTGCAGATCGCGCGAAATATCGCGGTAATCGATCCCAACCTCGTCAAGGAGACCAAGCGGGCGATCAACCGCTCGATGGAGGCCCGCGGCATGCTCGGCGCGCTCGAACAGGCGCTCGAAATCGACCTGTTGATCGAGGGACAAGGCTCGCCCGACAAGGCCGCCTTCATGGATCTGGCGCGAAAAGAGGGGCTGAAATCGGCGCTGGCGTGGCGCGACAGCCGGTTTTCGAGCACGCGCGCGTGATCGGAGCACTGGCCCGCAATCTGCAACAGGCGCTCGCCGCATCCGGCAGCGTCCTGTGCGATGCGAGCGGGGCAAAACGGCCCGCGACGGAATTGATTTCGCATGCCCATCGGATTGCCGGCCTGCTGAAGCAAGCCGATACCGGCGCTCACGAGCCCGTCCATCTCGTGATCAACAACAGGCCGCTCGATGTCGCTTCGCTGCTGGGGATATGGCTCGCCGGCGCGGTCGCCGTCCCCATTCACGCAACCGCCGTAGCGGCGACCCGGCAACTGCTGGCGGCAAAGACGGGTGCGCAATTCCTGATCGACGGAGACGAAATCGAGCGGCTTGCCGAAAAACCTCCTGCGGCGCGCGCGCTGTTGAGCGGGGCCGCGCTGGTGATTTTTACTTCGGGCACGACCGGCAGGCCGAAAGGCGCAGTGCTGGGCCACGACGCGCTGGCCGGCAAGATCGCCGTGCTGAAATCGCTGCTTGGCCTGGAGGTCGACGACACCGTGCTCGTTCCGCTGCAGCTCAATTTCATCTTCGGACTCTGGATCTGCCTGCTCGCGATCGAGTGCGGATCGCGGATCGTGCTGCTCTCGAAATTTTCCGCTGATGCTGCCGGCCAATGGCTGGATGACGGTGCCACCGTATTGGGCGCGGTGCCGACCATGCTGCGGACGCTGCTTGCCGGCCCGGTGCCGCAAGCCGCAAACCTTCGCATGATCCTGGCCGGCGGCGAGGTGATGACGCCGTCTCTGAACGAGGCCATTTCCCGCATTTGGCCGCACGCCGGCATTTTTGACCTCTATGGCTCGACCGAGACCGGCTCGTGCGACTTCTGCCTGACGCCGGCAGAACAGATCAGCGGCCGCGGCTCGATCGGGCATCCGACGCGCGACGTTAAATTCAGGATCACGGCAAGCGACGGACGGCTCGCGCGAGAAGGTGAGGCCGGCGAGCTGGAAATCGATACGCCCTACGGCATGCTCGGATATCTCGATGATCGCGACCTGACGCGGGTCTCGTTCAACGAGAGCTATTTCCGGACCGGCGACCTCGCGCGTATCCGCGCCGACCAGCGCACCGAAATCGTCGGACGCGCCAAGGAAATCATCTCGCGCGGCGGCAACAAGATCTCGCCGCTCGAGATAGACAACTTGCTGTCCGCTCATCCCGACGTCGCGGTCGCGCTCTGCACCGGCGTCCCCGACGAGCGTCTGGGCGAAACGATCCAGGCCATCGCGGTTCTCAAGCGAGGGTCAACGCTCAGCGAATCCGACCTGCTGGCCTGGGCGTCCGGCAGGATCGAGCGTTTCAAACTGCCGGAGGCGATCATCTTTTGCGACGCGATACCGGTCGGCAGCACGGGCAAGGCCAGCCGCGCGGCGGTCGCGCAGTTCATCCTCGCCCGGCAACGGACGATGCAGGCTTGAAGATTACGCTGCCTGCGATCGGCTACATAGGGCGGGCAAAGGCGCGTGCGACGTGCCGTTACGCCGCCTTCGCCTGCTGCTCGCCCATCACCTTCTTCACGGCCGGGCGTTCCGCCATCCGCTTCATGTGGTCGGCGACCTTGGGAAGGGTCTTGAGATCGACGCTGTCGCCCTCGAGCCAGAGCGAAATGGTGTAGAGATAGGGATCGCAGATCGTATACTGCTCGCCCATCACCCACGGGCCCTTCAACATCCCCTTCTCGATCAGTTCGACAACGGCGCCCATGCTCTTCGGGACCATGCGCTTCATGTCCGCAAAAGAGGATTTGTCCGAAGCCCAACGATAACCGCGGCCCTTGTGCGCATGCGCGACATGCACGGTGGCGCAGAGATAATTGTTGAACGACTGTACCTGCGCGAATGCAAAGGGATCGTCTGTTGGAGCGAGCTTCGCTTTCGGAAAGGTCTGCGCGATATAAGCCAGGATCGCCGGCGTCTCGGTCAGGACGCCCTTGTCGGTCACCAGCGCCGGCACGCGCCCCTTCGGATTGACTTCCAGATAGTCGGGGCTCTGCTGCTGATTGGCCTTGAAGTCGAGCCGCACCGCGCTGTAGTCGGCGCCTGCCTCCTGCAGCGCGATATGCGAGGCCAGCGCGCAGGTACCCGGGGCATAGTAAAGCTTGAGCATTTTTTTGATCCTCGTTGGGAGGCCGGAGGTTAGCGGCGCGGCGTTGCGGCGTCCATCCCGACCTGCCAATCGGCAAGGCTTTCGCTGTTGCCCACGGCTCGCCTCTCGTGCCATCACCATGCCCGATATCGAGGGCCCATCATGACCGTACTCATCGCCGGCGGCGGCATCGGCGGGCTGACGCTGGCGCTCAGCCTGCACCAGATCGGCGTTTCCGCACGCGTATTCGAGAGCGTGACCGAGCTGAAGCCGCTCGGCGTCGGCATCAACGTGCTGCCGCATGCGGTGCGGGAATTGACCGAACTCGGCCTGCTCGAGAAGCTCGACGCGGCCGGCGTGCGCACGAAGGAACTGGCGTATTTCTCCAAGCACGGCAGGCCGATCTGGAGCGAGCCGCGCGGCCTCGAGGCCGGTTACAAATGGCCGCAATTCTCGGTGCATCGCGGTACCTTGCAGCAGATCCTGCTCGATGCCGCGACCGAGCGGCTTGGGCGAGAGAACATCCTCACCAGCCATCACCTCAGCGGCTGGTCGGAGACCGCCAGCGGCGTGCGCGCCGATTTCATCGACAGGGCGACCGGGCAATCAGCGGGCAGCCATGACGGCGCGATCCTGATCGCGGCCGACGGCATCCATTCGGCGGTCCGCGAGAAACTCTACCCGCAGGAGGGACCGCCGATCTGGAACGGACGCATCCTGTGGCGCGGCATCACGACGTCGGACGCGTTTCTTTCCGGCCGCACCATGATCATGGCCGGCCACGAAACCCTGAAATTCGTCTGCTATTGCATTTCGAAGGAAGCCGACGCCTCAGGCAAATTCCAGATCAACTGGGTCGCCGAGCGGCACATGCCGCCGACCTATCAGTGGCGGCGCGAGGACTACAACCGCACCGCCATATCAGATGAATTCCTGCCCTGGTTCAAGGACTGGAAGTTCGACTGGCTCGACGTGCCCGGCCTGATCCGCAATTGTCCGCGGGCTTACGAATATCCGCTGGTCGACCGAGATCCGATCCCGCAATGGACCTTTGGCCGCGTGACCCTGATGGGCGACGCCGCGCATCCGATGTATCCGATCGGCTCCAACGGCGCCTCGCAGGCGATCCTCGATGCGCGGGTGCTGACCCGCGAAATCCTGGCGCATGGCGAAAACCATGCCGCGCTCGCCGCCTACGAGGCGGAGCGCCGCCCGGCCACCACCGATCTCGTGATGCTCAACCGCCGCAACGGACCGGAGCAGGTGATGCAGCTGGTCGAGGAACGCGCGCCCGACGGCTACAAGACCGTCACCGACGTGCTGTCGCTGAAGGAATTGGAAGACATCGCCGCCAACTACAAGCGCGTCGCGGGATTTCAGGTCGAAGGGCTGAACGCCAAGCCGCCGATCGTGAGGCTGTCGGCCGAGGGGAAGCGTTCGAGCAACGCTTAAGGAACCCGTCATTCCGGGGCGATGCGGAGCATCGAACCCGGAATCTCGAGATTCCCCGATGCGCAATTGCGCATCTGGGGTCTGGTCCTTCGGACCATCCCGGAATGACGAAGTGTCACAACCGAACTAGCGCGCCGCATTCGCCACAGCTGGTGCCCGCCAGAACGGTTTGCCGATCTCGCTCTCGATGTCCGACCGGCAGATCCCGATATCCCGCAACTCGCGCTCGCTCATGGCGGCGAGTTGACGTCGGGCGCGCAGGCGTTCGCGCCACATCCGGATGAACGCAAAAATTCGCTCGATGGCGGCAAGCGCATGTTGCCCTGGATTTCGCGACGAGCGCGGTCGATCATGCGTGATGTCGGCACAGGCAAGGCTTGGGGCGTCAACCTGTGGGAGGCTTTCGCGCTTGGGGAAACGGGCCTGACATGGTGGGGTTTTGGGGGGGTCGAGTGCGGTGCTGATCATGGCCGGTCCTTTCGTTCCGACATGGTTTAGCGCAGCTCTGCTGACAGCATGGTGTCAGCAGCCGATGGCCGCCGATGCGGTTGTCATGGTCGGAGCCCGAGCCCGTGCGCGATCACCTTGCGCATCAGGTTCGGCAACGCTTCGTCCGCCAGCGTCGCGATCGGCACCCAGCGCATCCCCTGCGGCGCGCGCGTCCGCGCTGCAATTGTCGTGGTGTAAACCACGAGCTCCAGCGGAAAATGCGTGAACACGTGGCTGACGACACCGGCCTTGCGGTGCCAGCGCGCGATGCCTTTCAGCCGAGGTGCCTGGTTCAGCGCCGCCTTGTCGTCCTGGGCGGCGAGCCAGGACGAAGTAGGCACTTCGGTCATGCCGCCGAGCAGGCCCTTTTCGGGACGGGTGCGCACCAGCAGCTCTTGCCCGCGCACGACGACGAACGCCGCACCCCGCCGCAGTGCGCCGGCCTTCTTCGGCGCCTTGCGCGGAAACGTCTCCTGATCGCCGCGCGCGCGGCTGACGCAATCATCGTTCAGCGGGCACAGCGCACAGGCGGGCTTCTTCGGCGTGCAGATCGAGGAGCCGAGGTCCATCAGCGCCTGCGCGCTATCGCCGGCGCGAGACTTCTCGTCGCCGGCCCCGGAAGCTCCCAGCAGCGTCGCCGCCAATTGCTGGATCAGCGGCTTGGCCTGCGGCAGCGGCTCCTCGACCGCGAACAGCCGCGACACCACGCGTTCGATATTGCCGTCGACCGGCATCGTCCGCCTGCCGAACGCGATTGCCGCAATGGCGGAGGCCGTGTAGGGCCCGATGCCCGGCAATGCGCGCAGGCCTTCTTCGCTGTCCGGAAACACCCCGCCGTGCTCGCGCGCCACCGCAACCGCGCAGGCATGTAGATTGCGGGCGCGCGAATAATAGCCAAGGCCGGCCCACATCCGCAGGACGTCGTCGAGCGAGGCGCGGCCGAGCGAGGTGACATCGGGCCAGCGCGCCATGAATTTCAGGAAATAGGGCCCGACCGTTTTGACGCCGGTCTGCTGCAGCATGATCTCCGACAGCCAGACCGCATAGGGATCGGCCGGTTTCCCCGGCAGCGGCCGCCATGGCAGCCGCCGGCGATGGCGGTCGTACCAGGCGAGCAGCAACGCGGGGCGGTCGGACGGCTGTGTGGAGGCAGCTTCGCGGCGTTTTGTCTTGGCCATTGCGGAGGAATTCATGACGACACTGTAACGGCCGAGCACGAATCTCTCCACGTCATGCCCGCGCTTGTCGCGGGCATCCACGTCTTTCTTTACGGGTCAAGGCGTGGATGGCCGGGATATCTGGCGCGAAGACGCGCTTCGCGCTCTTGCCCGGCCATGACGACCCGGTGTTCCCGCCATCTGCGGCGTGATACATATCGCCCTATGGCTAAACCCGGCTATATCAGCGCAAAGCCGCTTTCCGTCCTGCTCGGCGACGTGTTTTCCGACGCCTATGCCAAGCAGGGGTTTGCCGCGCGCGAATTGGTCACGCGCTGGGCCGACATCGCCGGCCCCGAAGTCGCCGCCCATTCGGAGCCGCTGAAAATCCAGTGGCCGCGGCCGGTCGAGGGTCAGCCGCAGGAGCCGGCGACGCTGGTGTTGCGGGTGGAGGGGCCGATGGCGCTGGAAATCCAGCACGCCTCCGACGTCATCCTGCAGCGGGTCAATCGCTTCTTCGGCTGGAGCGCGGTGGGGAAACTGGCGCTGCGGCAGGCGCCGCTGTCGCGCCGGAACCGGCCTGCGGCCTCCCGCGCCCCGGACCCCAAGGCGGTCGCCGACATCGCCAAAACCCTGTCCTCGGTGGAGGACGAGGAGCTTCGGGCCGCGCTGGCGCGGCTGGGTGCCTCGATCAAGCGAAATTGAGCCCGCGATTTGAAGGAATTGCGGACCGCCATTGCCACAATTCTCGTTTCAAGCTAGCGAACAGCCGGTTCTTTGGGTCCTTTCGGCGTGCACGCGCCTATCCGGGAGTAACACCTTGATCATCACCCGCCGCGCCTTCACCGCCGCTTTGTCGCTGACCGGGCTGGCCGCCCTCGCCGGGTTTTCGCCGTTCCGCCTGATCGCAGGCGCCATGGCGCAAACCGCCGCGGACGTGTCCAAGCCGGTCTCGCTGCCGGACATGGCGCTCGGCCCCGCCAACGCCAAGGTGACGATCGTCGAATTCGCCTCGATGACCTGCCCGCATTGCGCGGCCTTCAACGCGGAGGTGTTCCCCAAGATCAAGGCGGCCTATATCGACACCGGCAAGATCCGTTACGTCTTCCGCGAGTTCCCGCTCGACATCAAGGCGGCGGCTGGCTCCATGCTGGCGCGCTGCATCGCCAAGGATGATTCGGCAAAGTATTTCACGGTCATCGATCTGCTGTTCAAGCAGCAGGCCGACTGGGTGATGAAGAACACCACCGATACCCTGAGCCGAATCGGCAAGCAGGCGGGTCTGTCCCAGCAACAGATCGACGATTGCCTGAAGGACCAGGCGCTGCTCGACAAGATTGCCGCCGACCAGAAATACGCCGCCGAGGTGCTGAAGGTCGATTCGACGCCGACGTTCTTCGTCAATGGCGAGAAGATCAAAGGCGAGACCTCGTTCGAGGAATTCCAGAAGAAGATCGACCCGCTGCTCAACAGCTGATCGATCACGCCAGCTGCGGTTGTTTTCGTCCGGTCCGGGAGCAAGCCATGATCGTCACCCGCCGCGCCTTCACCGCCGCCCTGTCGCTGACCGGGCTTGCCGCTGCCATTGGATTTTCGCCGCTGCGCCTGATCACGGAGGCGATGGCGCAAGGTGCCGCCGACGTCACAAAACCGGTGTCCTTGCCCGACATGGCGCTCGGTCCCACTGATGCCAAGGTTACGATCATCGAATATGGATCGTTGACCTGCCCGCATTGCGCGGCGTTCAACAAGGACGTGTTTCCAAAGATCAAGTCGGAATACATCGACACTGGCAAGGTGCGCTACGTCTTCCGTGAATTTCCGCGCGACCCCAAGGACGCGGCCGGCTCGATGCTGGCGCGCAGCATCGCCGGGGACGACTGTGCAAAGTACTTCGCCGTCGTCGACGTCGTGTTCCGGCAGCAGGACGAATTCCTGGAGAAGACCACGGAAACCCTGACCCGGATCGGCCGGCAGGCCGGCCTGAGCCAGCAGGCCGTCGAGACCTGCCTGAAGGATCAGGCGCTGCTCGACAAGCTCATCGCGGATCGGAAATTTGCCCTCGAGGTGTTGAATATCCCGGGGACGCCGACCTTCTTCATCAATGGCGAGATGATCGACGGCGTGCCCGGCTTCGAGGAATTCGACAGGAAGATCAAGTCGCTGTTGAAAACCTGATCGTCGCAAGGCGCGACACAGGACTGATTTGCCTCTCTCAAGCCTCACAAAAGCCTTGGGAAAAGCGCCGGGCGGCGGTTGCCCTCAAGCCCCCGCCTCGCCATTGTCGCCCCACGAGCCTGCGAAAAGCGACTCACCCCCACACACCGACATTGCCTTCTATGGTATTGTCCCGGCAGGGAGATTCGCGCCCTGCCAACAGAGAATCTGTGCCCATGAAGCTGACCCGCCTTCGCCTCCACGGTTTCAAGTCGTTCGTCGAGCCCACGGATTTCCTGATCGAACCGGGCCTGACCGGCGTGGTCGGGCCGAACGGCTGCGGCAAGTCCAACCTGGTCGAGGCGCTGCGCTGGGCGATGGGCGAGACCTCGCACAAGTCGCTGCGCGCCGCCGACATGGACGCGGTGATCTTCGCGGGCTCCGGCAACCGTCCCTCGCGCAACCACGCCGAAGTGGTGATGACGATCGACAATTCCGACCGCTCGGCGCCGGCCGCCCTCAACGATCGCGAGATGCTGGAAATCTCGCGCCGGATCGAACGCGACGCCGGCTCGGTCTATCGCATCAACGGCCGCGACGTGCGTGCCCGCGACGTGCAGATCCTGTTTGCGGACGCCGCCACCGGCGCACGTTCGCCGGCGCTGGTGCACCAGGGCAAGATCGGCGAGATCATCCAGGCCAAGCCCGAGCAGCGCCGCCGCGTGCTGGAAGACGCCGCCGGCGTCGCCGGGCTTCATGCCCGCCGCCATGAAGCCGAGTTGCGGCTGAAGGCGGCCGAAACCAACCTTACCCGCGTCGAGGACGTGATCGGGCAACTGGCCGGCCAGATCGACGGCTTGAAGAAGCAGGCGCGGCAGGCGATCCGCTACCGCGAGGTCGCCGCCAAAGTGCGCAAGGCCGAGGCGCTGCTGTTTCACCTGCGCTGGATCGAGGCCCATGCCGGCGTTGCCGAAGCCACCACCACCCACGACCTCTCGGTCCGCGAGATGGCCGAGCGCACCCGCGAACAGGCGGAAGCCGCGCGAATTCAGGCGATCCGTGCTTCCGAATTGCCGGCGCTGCGCGAGGCCGAGGCGCGGGCCGCGGCCGGACTGCAGCGGCTGACCAGCGCGCGCGAAACCCTCGACCGCGAGGAAGAGCGCGCCAAGGAGCGCGTCGCCGAACTCGACCGCCGGCTGATGCAATTTTCGGCCGACATCGCGCGCGAGCAGCAGCAGGCCTCCGACGCCGAGGTGGCGCTGGGCCGGCTCGATGCCGAAGACACCGAGTTGAAGGAAGAGATCAGGACCCGCGTCGAAAAGCGCAGCGGCGTCGACGAGCGCGTCTCCGAGGCTGAAACGACATTGGCCGCCGCCGAGCGCCTGTTTGCCGAGTTGACTACCGCGCTCGCCGACCTCACCGCCAAACGGCACCAGCTCGAAGGCAATGTGCGCAGCCATCGCGACCGGCTGGCGCGGCTCGACCAGGAGATCGCCAACGTCGCGGTCGAAGAGCAGAAACTGGAACTGGAAACCAGCCGGCTTGGCGACCTCGCCGTGCTCGCCGGCGCCATGGAGACCGCGCAGCAGGGCCTCGCGCAGGCCGAGACCACCGTGCAGATGGTCGAAGCGAGCCACGTCGCCGCCCGCCAAAAGCTGGAAGCCGCCCGCGCGCCGCTGACGGACGCCGACAAGCGGGTGCAGCGGCTGGAGACCGAGGCGCGCACCATTTCGAAGCTGGTCAACGGCGAAACCAAGAATTTGTGGCCGCCGATCATCGACGGCATCACCGTCGCCAAGGGTTTTGAGAAGGCGCTTGGCGCTGCCCTCGGCGACGATCTCGATGCGCCGGTCGATCCGTCGGCGCCGATGCGCTGGACCGACGCCGGCGTCACCGAGGGCGATCCGGCGCTGCCGGAAGGTGTCGAGGCGCTCGCCGCGCATGTCCAGGCGCCGGTCGAACTCGCCCGCCGCCTGGCGCAGATCGGCGTGGTGCCGAAGGAGCGCGGCGCGGAACTGGTGGCGCAGCTCAGGACCGGCCAGCGGCTGGTCTCGCTGGAAGGCGACGTCTGGCGCTGGGACGGCTTTGTCGCCGCCGCCCACGCCCCGACCGGCGCGGCACGCCGGCTCGCCGAGCGGGCGCGGCTGGTCGACATCGAGAATGAGCTGGAGCAGGCCCGCACCGAGGCCGGCGCCAGGCGTCAGGCCATGGAGGCCGCGGAAGCCAATCTCAAGGCGGCCTCCTCGGCCGAGAGTTCCGCGCGCGAGGCCTGGCGCACGGCGCAGCGCGAGGCCGATGCCGCGCGCGAGCGTCATGCCGTAACCGAGCGCGAGATCAACCGCCACGCGGCGCGCAAATCCGCGCTGGCCGAGGCGCATAGCCGCCTCAACGCCGATCGCAGCGAGGCCGAGGCCGCGCAAGAGAGCGCCAGCATGGCGCTTAACGAATTGCCGGCGAGTTTCGAGACCGAGACCGAACTCGCAGCCGTCCGCAGCGACATCGACGGCCATCGCCGGCTCGCAGCGCAAGTGCGCGCCGAAGCGCAGGCACTGGCGCGCGAGGCCGAACTCGCCGACCGAAGGCTGCAAGCCATCCTGGCCGAGCGCAACCAGTGGCAAAACCGCAAGGCCGGCGCGGTCTCGCAGATCGAGACCATCGAAGCCCGCGTCACCGAGGTCAAGGCCGAGCGCGCCGAGCTCGACAATGCGCCGGCAATCTTCGCCGAAAAGCGCCGCGCGCTGATTTCGGAAATCGAAGCCGCCGAAACCGCCCGGCGCGTCGCCGCCGACGCGCTGGCGTCAGCCGAAAACGTAATGGCGGAAACCGACCGCGCCGCCAAGATTTCGCTGGAAGCGCTGTCGGCTGCGCGCGAAACTTGCGCCCGCGCCGAAGAGCGGCTGGAAGGCGCGAAACGCCGGCTCGCCGACATCGAGCGCGAAATCCACGACATGCTGGAAATCGAGCCGCATGGACGTCGCCGGTCTCGCCGAGATCAAGCCGGGCGCGGAGCTGCCGCCGCTTGCCGAGATCGAGGAAAATCTCGAAAAGCTGCGCCGCGACCGCGAGCGGCTCGGCGCCGTCAACCTGCGCGCCGAGGAAGAGCTGCGCGAGGTCGAGGCCCAGCACACGTCGCTGACCACCGAGCGCGACGACCTGGTGGAAGCCATCAAGCGGCTGCGCCAGGGCATCCAGAGCCTCAATCGCGAGGCCCGCGAGCGGCTGTTGACCTCGTTCGAGACCGTCAACGGCCATTTCAAGCGGCTGTTCACAGAACTGTTCGGCGGCGGCGAGGCGGCGCTTCACTTGATCGAGAGCGACGATCCCCTGGAAGCCGGGCTCGAAATCATCGCCAAACCGCCGGGCAAGAAGCCGCAGACGCTGTCGCTGCTCTCGGGCGGCGAGCAGGCGCTGACCGCGCTGGCGCTGATCTTCGCGGTGTTCCTCACCAACCCCTCGCCGATCTGCGTGCTGGACGAAGTCGACGCGCCGCTCGACGACCACAATGTCGAGCGTTTCTGCGACCTCTTGCACGAGATGACCGCTTCCACCGAGACGCGCTTCATCATCATCACGCACAATCCGATCACCATGGCGCGGATGAACCGGCTGTTCGGCGTCACCATGGCCGAGCGCGGCGTCTCGCAACTGGTCTCGGTCGATCTGCAGGACGCGGTGAAGATTCTGGACCAGAACGTGGCGTGAGCACGCGCGTCATCCTGAGGCGCGAGCCCTGCGGTGCACTCGCACCGCTGGGAGCTCGAAGGATGACAAGGCGCGGTGCTCGCGGCTCATCCTTCGAGGCTCGCAAGGGCTCGCACCTCAGGATGACGGCGGTGCCATACGATGACCTCACCCGACCTTCCCGCCGAACTCAAATCGGCGCTTGATTCCAAGCTGCAGGGCTTCTCGCGCAATGAGGCCGCCGCGCGCGCCGCGTCGATCTCGAAAACCTATCGCGACGGCGGCGGCTCCGGCGCGATCGTCTCCGAGGCCGATGCACTCGCCTACGCGCTGGCGCGGATGCCCGCGACCTATGCCGCGGTGACTGCGAGCCTGAATGCGCTACGCGAGATCACCCCGAACTTCGCGCCCAAAAGCCTGCTCGAAGTCGGCGCCGGGCCGGGCACCGCAAGCTGGGCGGCGGCGCAGGCGTTTTCGTCGTTGCAAAGTTTTGCCGCGCTGGATGCCAACCGCGCCTTGCGCGCGCTGGCGCTGGAGCTCTTCAGCGCAAGTATCCGCTTCCACGATGTCAGATACCAACACGGCGGGGCCCGCGCGGCGCTGGCCGATGCAGAAGCGGCCGATCTTGTGATCGCGAGCTACATGATCGGGGAGATCGCCGAAGCCGAACGACGAACGCTCACCGATCAGATGTGGGCAAAAACCCGCGACACGCTCTTGATCGTCGAACCTGGTACACCCTCGGGCTACGCGAGGGTCATCGCATCGCGTGCGCAGTTGATCGCCTCCGGCGCGCATGCCGCCGCCCCCTGCCCGCACGACGGCAAATGTCCGCTTCGAGCGCCCGACTGGTGCCACTTCACTCAACGTCTGCCGCGCTTGCGCGCGCATAAGCAGGTGAAGGACGCAGAGCTGCCATTCGAGGATGAAAAGTTCGCATACATTGCGCTGACGCGGGCGCCGCCGGTTCGACGTCCTGCCCGCGTGCTGGCGCAGCCGGTCGTCGGCAAGGTCGAAGTGACGGCGAAATTCTGTACGGCGGACGGTCTGGTCATATCAAGCGTGCCTCGCCGAGCCAAGGCGGGCTACGCCCGCGCCCGACGCTGGCGCTGGGGCGACGCCGTGATGGACGAAGGTTAATCCTGGCCCGTACACCCCTTGAACGAAATTCGCCTTGCGGCAGACCAAGGGGATACCCACCTCGTGGCGGCCTGACGCCCGGCGTCGTTTACGTCTAGGCTGCGCATACATTGTCTCATCAGGAGTTGTTTGCCATGTCGACCGGCTGGATTGTTCTCGGCGTCCTCGTCATTCTCGTGTTGTTCGCGTTCGGCGCGTATAACCGGCTGGTCGCGCTCGGCCAGCGCGTCGGCCAGGCGTTTGCCGACATCGACGTGCAGCTCAAGCAGCGCCACGATTTGGTCCCGAACCTGGTCGAGACCGTGAAGGGTTATGCCGCGCATGAGCGGGGCACGCTCGACGACGTGGTGAAGGCGCGGGGTGCTGCAATGTCCGCACAGGGCCCGGCGCAGGTTTCCGCCGCGGAAAACCAGCTCTCCGGCGCGCTCGGAAAACTGATCGCGCTGTCGGAGGCCTATCCGGACCTCAAGGCCAACACCAACTTCCAGCAGCTGGCGAGCGAATTGTCCGACCTCGAGAACAAGATCGCCGCCAGCCGCCGCTTCTACAACAACGCGGTTCAGGAATACAATACCGGCATCCAGCAGATGCCGGCGGCGCTGTTCGCCGGCATGTTCGGCTTCACCAGGAAGGATTTCTTCGACCTCGGCGCCGCCAGGACCGAAGTCGAGACGGCGCCGCAGGTGAAGTTTTGAGGCGATGATTGCCTATCGCCGTCATTCCGGGATGGCCCGAAAGGACCAGACCCGGAATCTCGAGATTCCGGGTTCGCGCTTCGCGCGCCCCGGAATGACGGGTCTCTAGCGGAATAACTCATCATGGCCGCGTACGGTCTCTACACTCACATCGCATCGAACAAGTTTCGTTCGATGCTGCTGCTCGCGGGCCTGTTCGTGCTGGTCTATGTCATGGTCTATGCCGGCGCGCTGATTGCCGAGGTCGTGCGCAACAGCGGCGGTCCGGTCGACTATTACCTCGCGGCGGCGGCGCGCGACCTCATCACGGCATTTCCCTATGCCACCGGTGGGGCTGCGCTGTGGATCGTGATCGCCTACTTCTTTCATCAATCGATCGTCGACGCCGTGACCGGCGGCGAGCAGGTGACGCGGCAACAGCAGCCCCGGCTCTATAATCTTCTCGAAAATCTCTGCATCTCGCGCGGCATCCCGATGCCGAAACTGGAAATCATCGACAGCGACGCACTCAACGCCTATGCGACCGGGCTGAACCAGCGGCAATATGCCATCACCGTCACCTCGGGCCTGTTGAAGGCACTGAACGACCAGGAAGTCGAGGCGGTGCTCGGCCACGAACTCACCCATATCCGCAACGGCGACGTTCAGATGATGGTGATCGCGGTGATCATCGCCGGCGTGGTCGGCTTCTTTGCCGAACTGTTCTTCCGGACGTTTACGAATTTCGGCTATTATGGCGGTTATGGCGGCGGCTACGGTCGCGGCTCGTGGTCATCCTCCTCATCGTCGTCCTCCTCGTCGGATGGCGATCGCAAGAGTTCCGGCGGCGGCGCCATCGTCGTCATCATCATCGCGGTGGTCTTGATCGCGCTGGCGTGGCTATTGTCGCAGCTGGTGCGGCTGGCGCTGTCGCGCTCGCGCGAGTTGCTGGCCGATGCCGGCTCGGTCGAACTGACCAAAAACCCCGACGCCATGATCTCGGCGCTGCGCAAGATCGAAGGCCGCGGCGAGCTTCCCGGCGCCACTTCGGCGGTGATGGAATTGTGCCTCGACAACCCGCGCGAGGGGTTTCACGACCTGTTCGCCACCCATCCATCGGTCGAAGCCAGGGTGCAGGCGCTGGTGAAATACGCCGGCGGACATGACCCCGGCCCGCTGGCGCTTCCAGCCGATGCAGCCGGGGACGGTCAGCCGCCGGGGCTGAGCGACGGTCAAATCCCGCCGCCCCTGCCGTCGTCCGGACCATGGGGCGCCAAGGACCCCGCGGGGGCTTCACAAGGCCGCTCGCCAAGCCCCTGGGGCCGTCCGCCCGCCGGCCCGTGGGGCCCGCATTAGGGCTTTGGCCCCCCGGGCCGGCATTAACGACGCCGGCAGGATTAACCCTAACGGCAGTCTAATGAATTGAATTCCCCCTTGTTTCTGCCATGTTCGCGCCCAAAGCAGCCTTGCGCCGACCGGGGGACTCTCGCTATCGGTCGGGGGATTTTGAGGGCATGATCCGCGGGCAGATCGCCGTTTTTCCGGAAACAGACGGCTTGGTCTGTCAAGGGATCGTGCTGCCGGCAAAAATGGCGGGTAAGGGACGTTTATGGCGAAGCCAGTAGTGATTGTGGTGGGTGCTGACAAGGGCGGGGTCGGCAAGACCACCGTCGCGCGCACCCTGCTTGATTATTTCAGCGCCAACAACGTGCCGACGCGCGCCTTCGATACCGAGTCTCCGCGTGGCACCCTGAAGCGCTTCCATCCTGATCTCACCGAGATCGTCGACATGACGACGACCTCGGATCAGATGAAGATCTTCGACACCCTGAATGCAGCGAGCCCCTCCGTCACCGTGATCGACGTCCGCGCCGGGCTGCTGTCGCCGTCGCTGGCCTCATTGCGCGACATCGGCTTTCTCGACGCCGCGAAATCCGGCCAGATCACCTTTGCCGTGTTCCATATCCTCGGGCCCTCGATCGCCTCGCTGGACGAGATCGCGGAGACCGCGAATTTCATGGTCGGCGCGAAATATTTCCTGGTCAAGAACTTCATCAACGACACCCAGTTCTTCCAGTGGGACGAGGCAACCTACAATTCCTATTTCCACCGCATCAAGGACGCCACCGAGCTGACGATCCCGAAACTCAACGAAATGGCCTATGAGCAGGTCGAGGTAGCCTCCGTCCCGTTCCTCAAATTCGTCGCCAACAAGGGCGTGCATGACGAGGCCGCGAACTATTCGTTCGTGCTGCGCGGCTATGTCCGGCACTGGCTGGCCAATGTCTGGAGCGAATTCGACCGCATCAAGCTGACCGACCTGGTCGGCTCCGGTAAACCGGGCGCGCGCGGCGGCGAAAAATAATTGCGGGATCGAGCGCCGCCGGGCTGGATCGGGCGCCGATTTCGCCTGATATAGCTGACGATGTCCATCACGCCGGTCTTCATCATCTGCTCGCCTCGCCCGCTGGTCGGCAAGACGCTGATCGCGCGGCAGCTGAGCGAATTCCTATTGCTGAAGCACGGCCAAGTGACGGCGTTCGACATCAACCTGAAAGAGCCGTCGCTGCTGGAATTCCTGCCAGCGATCACCGAGACCGCCGACGTCGACAATACCTTCGGCAAGATGGCGCTGATGGACCGCCTGATCGTCAATGACGGCGTCGCCAAGGTGATCGATCTCGGCTTTCACGCCTTCGACGAGTTCTTCAAGATGTCGGAAGAAATCGGCTTCATGAAGGAAGCGGCGCGGCGCGCGGTTGCGCCCATCATCCTGTTCGTCGCCGACACCGACCGCGTCTCGGCGCGCGCTTTCCCGGTCCTGAAGGAGCAGATTCCGAGGTCCGCCCTGGTCGTGGTCGACAACGAACACGTGGTGCGCGGCGAATTGCCCGACGCCATGGCGCAGGGCCGCGTCCTGCGCATCGCCGCGTTGCCGGTGTTTCTGAAGACCTATGTCGACCGCCTGAGCTTCTCGTTCACCGGCTATCTGCGCAACGAGAAGGATTCATCGACCGAGCTGCATCAATGGATCCGCCGGAACTACACCAGTTTTCGGGAGCTGGAGCTGAGCTTGATCCTGCTGAAGTCGTAAATTCTTGTCGTCCCGGCCAAGCGAAGCGCGAGCCGGGACGACGTGTTGGGCGTACAACCTCAATGCCCCTCGAACGACATCAGTGTTCGCACCGGCACGTCCATCGCCCGCAATTTTGTCGCGCCGCCGAGGTCCGGCAGGTCGATGATGAAGCAGGCCGCCACCACATTGGCGCCGATCTGGCGCATCAGCTTCACCGCGCCCTCGGCGGTGCCGCCGGTGGCGATCAGATCGTCGACCAGGATGACGCGCTCGCCGGGATGGATGGCATCGGCGTGCATCTCCATCTCGTCGAGGCCATATTCCAGCGAATAGGCAATCCGCACGGTGGTATGCGGCAGCTTGCCCCGTTTGCGGATCGGCACGAAGCCGGCGGAAACCTGGTGCGCCACCGCGCCGCCGAGAATGAAGCCGCGCGCCTCGATGCCGGCGACCTTGTCGATCTTGTTGCCGGCCCAGGGCTGCACCAGCTCGTCGACCGCGCGGCGAAAGGCGCGCGCGTCGCCGAGCAGCGTGGTGATGTCGCGAAACAGGATGCCCGGCTTCGGGTAGTCCGGAATGGTGCGGACGGAGGCTTTCAGGTCGTTTTCAAAATTCATTTTTTCCTCTTGTCGTCATTCCGGAATGGTCCGAAGGACCAGACCCGGAATCTCGAGATTCCGGGTTCGATGCTTCGCATCGCCCCGGAATGACGTGTGAAATTTTTCATTCTCTTCGTCCCACTCCCAATCGGAACGCGTTCTCCACGATGCGTAACCCCACTTCGCCGCCGAGCGACATCAGCGATTCCGGGTGAAACTGTACGCCACCGACCGGCAGGCTCTTGTGCTCGATCGCCATCGCAACGCCGTCCTCCGTGCTCGCGGTCACGGCAAGCACCTCGGGCATGCTGTCGCGCTCGACATAAAGCGAATGATAGCGGCCGATCACGATCTCGCTGGGCAGGTTCTGCATCAGCCGCCCGCCCTTGACCTGAACCGGCGACGGCCGCCCGTGCGCCGGCTGCCCGAGCTGGCCGAGCTGGCCGCCAAAATATTCGCCGATCGCCTGCACGCCGAGGCAGACGCCGAAGATCGGCAGTTTCTGGCCGAGCGCGGCGTCGATGGTTTTGGCGATCGCAAAATCCTCCGGCCGGCCCGGCCCCGGCGACAGCACCAGCAAATCCCAGTTCTTTTGCTTGAGCATATCCAGCGCATGAACGTGCCGCACCACGGTGACGGTGGCGCCGACCTGGCGGAAATAGTCCGCCAGCATGTGGACAAAGCTGTCGTCGTGGTCGATCAAGAGCACCTGCTTGCCGCTTCCGGTGGCGTCGGGTGCGAACGCCGACAGCGGCTTTGGCGGATCGCCGCGCAGCGCCTGGAACAGCGCCGCCGCCTTGACCTGGCACTCCCGGTCCTCGGCGGCGGGATCGGAGTCAAAGAGACAGGTGGCGCCGACCCGCACTTCGGCGAGCCCGTCCTTCATCCGGATGGTGCGGATGGTCAGCCCGGTGTTGATACTGCCGTCGAAATTGACCGCGCCGATCGCGCCGGCATACCAGCGCCGCGACGACCGCTCATGATCCTCGACGAACTGCATCGCCCACAGTTTTGGCGCGCCGGTCACGGTCACCGCCCAGGCGTGGGTGAGGAACGCATCGAGCGAATCGAACCCCGGCCGCAGCATGCCTTCGACATGATCGACGGTGTGAAACAGCTTTGAATAAGTCTCGATCTGGCGGCGCGCCAGCACCTTGATGGTGCCGGGCACGCAGACCCGTGCTTTGTCGTTGCGGTCGACGTCGGTGCACATGTTGAGTTCGAATTCGTCTTTCTCCGAATTCAGCAGTTGCCGGATCTGCTCGGCATCGCCGATCGCATCGATGCCGCGCGCAATGGTGCCGGAGATCGGACAGGTCTCGACCCGCCTGCCGTCGGAGCGCACGAACATTTCGGGCGAAGCCGACACCAAAAATTCGCCGTCGCCGAGATTCATCAGCGCGCCATAGGGCGATGGATTGATCCGGCACAGCCGCTGAAACACTTCGGCCGGCGTTCGCTCGCAGGGTTCTGCGAACAATTGTCCCGGCACCGCCTCGAACAGATCGCCGCGCGCGAACGCGGCGCGCGCGGTCTCCACGGTGGCCTGGTATTCGCCGGGCGCGTGATCGGCAAATCCCTGCCGCGGCGTTTTGGCGTACACGCTTTCAGGCGTCTCACGCGGCAGGCCCTCGGTCGATTTGCCCTTCCAGGCAAAATCGTAGCTCAGCACCACGCCGCGTCCGGTGGCGCGGTCATAGGCGAGCAGCCGATCCGGCACATAGAGCACGATATCGCGCTGGTCCTTTTCCCGGGCGCGCCTCTCGACGAGATCCTCGATCTGGAACACGAGGTCGTAGGCGAAGGCGCCGAACAGGCCGAGCAAGGGATCGTCGTTGGCGCCGAACGCGGCCACGAGATCACGCACCAGCGACATTACGCTGGCGCGGCGGGTGCGCTGATCCTCGTCTACCGGAGCTGCGCCACGCACGATATGGCCGGCAAGGCGCGAGGCGTTTTTCTCGGTGACGACGACGCAGGGCTCGCGTAAGGCATCGCCGATGAAGGCGATCAGCACCGCGCCGCGCGCGTTCAGCGCCTGCAACGTAAACTCGGCCCCCCGGGTTTCCAGCCGCAGCGGCGGATCGGAAAAGCCAAGGTCAAAGCTTTCGTAGCGGCCCGGCACCGTCGTGCCCGAAGACAGCACCACGCCGGGCCGGCGGTCGAGCAGATCGATCAGGTCGTCGAGCCGGTTGGCGCCGCCGGAAAACTGCTCCACCGAGCGGGTGACCGCAAGCCCGCCACGGGTACGGTATTCGTACCTTGCCGGCAGGGAGAAGGCTGTCCTGTTCATGTGATCCTCTTACGAAACTTGCCGAGGGAACGCCACACAGGACAAACGAAAAGGCCGTCGCACTGCGATGACGGCCTCGAACGATTGGGGAAAATGAAATCGCACCGGCCACCTCGTTAGGAGGTGCGCCACCAGAGTTGGGCTGGACGGACGGCGGTGCTCATGGGGTCGAGTAAACACCATGACCGGACGGGTACGTCAAGGGCACGTCGGGGCGGGTCTGACCGCTCCGACGCCCCACCCGGCAATAGGCGTGGCCCCGGGATGGACCACGAAACAGGCCCTCGCGTGAGCTGGAAAACATGCGTAGGATTTAGCCAAGAATATCAAGAAGCGGGAGGCATTGCGATGGCGGTGCAGGCTCTGGGATATGCCGGGTTTGGCTCGGCTGCGCTCGACGACTGGCGGCAGTTCGGCACCGGCCTGGTCGGCCTGCAGGCGGTCGAGCGCGGCAATTCGCTGCTGGCGTTCCGGATGGACGACCGCAAGCAGCGCATCGTCATCGACCGCGCCTTGGGCGAGGGCGCGCGGTTCTTCGGCTGGGAAGTTTCTGACGCAGCTGATCTGGATCGGCTTGCGGCCCGGCTGGAAGCCGCCGCGGTCGAAGTGACCGCCGAGCCGCAGACGCTGGCGGATGCGAGGCGGGTGCGTGCCCTGATTTCGTTCAGCGATCCCGCCGGCAATCGGCTCGAAGCGTTTTACGGCCCGGAGATCGACGATACCCCGTTCAGCCCGGGCCGCTCGATCTCGGGATTCCGCACTGGTCCGCTCGGCCTTGGACATGCCGTGCTGACGGTCGAGAACATCGATCCCATGATGTCGTTCTATGTCGACGTGCTCGGCTTCGGTCTCTCCGACTACATCCTGAAGCCGTTTCGCGCGTTTTTCTTTCACGTCAACGCGCGGCATCACTCGCTGGCGCTGATCGAGACCGGCAAGAGCGGGATGCACCATCTGATGATGGAATTGTTTTCGCTCGACGATGTCGGCCAGGCCTACGACATCGCGCTGACCCAGGAGGAGCGCGTCAGCGTCACGCTCGGCCGCCACACCAACGACCTCATGACCTCGTTCTACTGCAAGTCGCCGTCCTCCTTCATGATCGAATGCGGCTGGGGCGGCCGCGAGATCGAGCCGGCGAACTGGCAACCGGTCGAGATGCATGCGGGCCCCAGCCTGTGGGGGCATGAGCGCGTCTGGCTGCCGGAGAAGGATCGCGAACTGGCGCGCGAAATGCGGATGCACGCCGCGGCGTCCGGCCTGCGCGCGCCGGTGCAGGTGTTGGAGGGCAATTACAAGCTGATGCCGGGGACATGCCCGTGGTGGGACGGGGTTCGCTAAGCGGCGCGCAGCTTCACGAACCGCACTTTTTCCATAGCTCCGTTATTTCGTCGTCAGTCACGAACTCACCGCGCTCGGCCTGTTCGAGGCCTTCGAGGACGGCGGCGCGATGTTGCTCGGGCACAACAAATACACCGGCGATGTGGTCGTCGAAAGATTTCGTCAACGACTCGTTCCCTCGCCTCACCCCAGGTGTTTCCGGAAAAACTCCGTCGCCCTGCCCCACGCCAGCTCCGCCGACGCGCGATCATGCACCGACAGGCGCTGCTCATTGCCAAAACCATGCTCGGCGTCATAGCGGAAAATCTCGAGCGAATTGCCGGCAGCCTTCATGCCCTTCTCGAAGGTGTCGACCAGGGCCGGCGTGCACCAGTCGTCCCTGGTGGCGAAATGCGCCTGCAGCGGGATCTTGACGTCCGCGGGCTTGGCCGCCGCTTCCGGCGGGATGCCGTAGAACACCACGCCCGCGGTGAGTTCCGGGATCTTGGTGGCGCCGATGATGGTCACCGCACCGCCGAGGCAAAACCCGGTCAGGCCGACCTTGGCGCCGTTCCTGGCGAGATATTGCGCGGCGCCGCGCACGGTCTGGGTGGTTGCGTCCATGAAGTCCAGCGAGTTCATCTCTTTGCCGGCGGCATCGGTGTCGTGATAGGGCACCACCTTGCCCTTGTAGAGGTCAGGCGCCAGCGCATCGAAGCCGGCCAGCGCGAAGCGGTCGCACATGCCCTTGATCTGGTCCTGCAGCCCCCACCATTCCTGGATCACCACCACGCCCGGCGCGTTGCCGCGCGCGGCGTTGGCGAGATAGCCGCTGGCGTCCTTGCCGTCCGGACGCTTGAAGGTGATGCTGGTGCCCATGGGGATCCTCCGTGATTTTCTGGGGGAAGAGATTGGCAGCTATTTTGTCCGCTGTGCGGGCGGGATGCAATCGCCCTTCGTCATTCCGGGGCGATGCGAAGCATCGAACCCGGAATCTCGAGATTCCGGGTCCGGTCGCTGCGCGCCCGCCCCGGAATGACGGTCGCAAAAAAGCTCCCCTACCCACAATCGTCATCCTGAGGTGCGAGCCTCGTCGGCGAGCCTCGAAGGATGGGCCACAAGCATCCTTCGAGGCTCGCCCAAGCCGGCGAGCACCTCAGGATGACGGCGTGTGGTTTTACAAAACAAAAAAGCCCCCGTTGGGGGCTTTTTCAAATTCACGTCATCGTCACAGAGGTCAGTGCGCGTCGGCCCAGACCTTCTTCTTGGTGAAATACATCAATCCCGCGAACAGGATCAGGAACACGAATACTTCCAGGCCCAGCTGCTTGCGCTGCTCCATTTTCGGTTCGGCGGCCCACATCAGGAAGGTCGCGACGTCATGGGCGTATTGCGGCACGGTCGCCGGCGAGCCGTCGTCGAAGGTGACCTGGCCGTCGGAGAGCGGCTTCGGCATCTTGATGGCGTGACCGGGGAAAATCTTGTTGTAGTAGGAGCCGTCGGGAATGGTGACGCCGGCCGGGGGCTTGTCCTCGAATCCGGTCAGGATCCCGACGATGTAGTTCGGGCCCTGCTCCTGGAACTGGGTGAAGAAGTCGAAGATGAACCACGGAAAGCCGCGCTCATAGGACCGCGCTTTCGCGATCAGCGACAGATCGGGCGGCGCCGCGCCGCCGTTGGCCGCGCGTGCCGCCTGCTCGTTGGGGAACGGCGCCGGAAAATAATCCGCCGGCCGGCCGGGCCGGTCAAACATCTCGCCCTGATCGTTGGGGCCGTCCTTGACCTTGTATTCGGCCGCCAGTGCGGCCACCTGCGCGTCCGAATAGCCGGGACCGCCGGGATCGGCGAGATTGCGGAACGCGATATAGTTCAGCGAGTGGCAGGCCGAGCAGACTTCCTTGTAGACCTTCAGGCCGCGCTGCAACGCGCCGCGGTCGTACTTGCCGAACGGCCCCGCGAACGACCATTTCTGCGAGACCGGCGTCGGCTGCTCATCGGCGCGGGCGGTTTGCGCGCTTCCCGCGAACAGGCTGCCCGCAAGCGCAAGCGCGATCACCGTGGACACCATCGGCGTCGTCTTGCTTCCGGTCTTGGCCAGCACGTCCTCGGCGATCGAATTCGGAACCGGGCGCGGCGTCTCGATCCGGCTGAGCAGCGGCAGCATGATCAGGAAATAGGCGAAGTAGCAGAAGGTCAGGATGCGCCCGGCGATCACATAGATGCCTTCCGGCGGCTGCGCGCCGAGATAGCCGAGCAGCACGCAGACGACGACGAAGATCCAGAAGAACTGCTTGGCCAGCGGACGGTATTTCGACGACCTGGTCTTCGCAGTATCGAGCCACGGCAGGAACGCCAGCAGCAGGATCGAGGAGAACATCACGATCACGCCGGCGAGCTTGTTCGGAATGCTGCGCAGCATCGCGTAGAACGGCAGGTAGTACCATTCCGGCACGATATGCTGCGGCGTCACGCCGGGATTGGCGGGGATGTAATTGTCGGCGTCGCCGAGATAGTTCGGCATGTAGAAGATGAACCAGGCGAAGAAGATCAGGAAGCAGGAGACGCCGAACATGTCCTTGATGGTGGCGTAAGGCGTGAACGGCACGGTGTCCTTTTCGGTCTTCACCTCGACGCCGGCCGGATTGTTCTGGCCCGCGACATGCAGCGCCCAGACATGCAGCGCCACCACGCCTGCGATCACGAACGGCAGCAGATAGTGCAGCGAGAAGAAGCGGTTCAGGGTCGGGTTGCCGACCGAATAGCCGCCCCACAACAGCGTCACGATGCTCTCGCCGAAATAGGGAATGGCCGAGAACAGATTGGTGATGACGGTGGCGCCCCAGAAACTCATCTGGCCCCACGGCAGCACATAGCCCATGAAGCCGGTCGCCATCATCAGGAGGTAGATGATGACGCCGAGGATCCACAGCACCTCGCGTGGCTCCTTGTACGAGCCGTAATAAAGGCCGCGGAACATGTGGATGTAGACGGCCAGGAAGAACATCGAGGCGCCGGAGGCGTGCATGTTGCGCAGCAGCCAGCCGTAGTTGACGTCGCGCACGATGCTCTCGACCGAGCGGAAGGCCATGGTGGCCTCGGGCGTGTAATGCATCGCCAGGATCACGCCGGTCAGGATCTGCAACCCGAGCATGAACGAGAGGATGGCGCCGAAGGTCCACCAGTAATTCAGGTTGCGCGGCGTCGGATAGGCGACGAACGTGGAATGCGCAAAGCCCAGGATCGGCAGGCGCCGCTCGATCCACTTCAGGACGGGGTGGGTCGGCTGGTAGTCGGATGGTCCGCTCATGATGCGATCCCTGGGGAAGTAAACGACGCGACGGGCTTACAGTCTCGGATAGCAGGTCCGAGGCTCAGCCGATCTGGATTTTGGTGTCGGAGACGAATTGGTAGGGAGGGATATGAAGGTTCAGCGGCGCGGGTCCCTGACGAATGCGACCGGAGGAGTCGTATTGCGAGCCATGGCAGGGGCAGAAGAACCCGTCATAATTGCCCTCATAGGCGATCGGGATGCAGCCGAGATGGGTGCAGATGCCGATCACGACGAGCCAGTTGTCGTGGCCCTCCTTGACCCGGGACTGATCGGTAGCCGGATCGGGCAGGCTCGCGACGACGACGCTGCGGGCCTCGTCGATCTGTTTCTTGGTGCGGTTCATGATGTAGATCGGTTTTCCCCGCCAGAACACCTTGATGTCCTGCCCTGAAGCGATCGGTGCCAGATCGACCTCGATCGGCGCGCCGGCCGCGATCGTGGAGGCGTCCGGATTCATCTGCGAAACGAACGGCCAGAGCGAGAGCACTCCGCCGACGGTGACGGCGGCTCCCGTTGCAACAAAGAGGAAATCACGGCGTGTTGGATGATCCGCCGAAGACGCTGTCGTCACGATTCCAAGCCCTTTCCCAAGCTGCAGCCGGTGGAACCGCCCCAGGCAACGCATTGACGACCCAGGGGAGTCTGCCGGCGCCCGCGACCCCCGCGGCGGCAAATGGACCGCTTTCCCCTGCCCCGGCGGGCGGAACAAGCAGTCCAGAATCGTTCTATTGGCACCCTTGCCGGACGAGCGCAAGCCCGCTATCGGCTGCCCAGCGTGCAATGCACTAATTCCGCCCCGAGCGATGAATTATTTGAGAGATCGCGGCAGGACCGAGCGACTGAGACGAAATGCAAATTGCGCTTTTCCAGCCCGACATCCCCCAGAATACCGGAACGATTCTGCGCCTCTGCGCGTGCCTCGATGTGTCGGCCCATATCATCGAGCCCGCCGGTTTTCCGGTATCGGACCGGCATTTCCGCCGGGCGGGAATGGATTATCTGGACCAGGTCAGCATCACGCGTCATGATTCCTGGCCAAAATTCGAGCAATGGCGCAAGCAGGGCAACTACCGGCTGATCCTGTTCACGACCAAGGGGGTCAGCTCGTATCTTGACTACCGTTTTGGCCCGGCCGACATCCTGCTGTTCGGGCGGGAATCAGCCGGGGTTCCCGACGATGTCGTCAATGCGGCGGATGCGCGGCTGGTGATCCCGATCAAGCCCGGGCTGCGCTCGCTCAACGTGGCGATGGCCGCGGCGATGGCGCTCGGCGAGGCAGTGCGGCAAACCGCTTCCACATCCGGCGCAAAGAGCTAGATTTCGGCAATGGACATCTCCGTGATCGAAGACCGCAAGGCGCGCGCCAGGACCTGGTTCGAGCGCCTGCGCGACGATATCTGCGCGGCCTTCGAGCAACTCGAGGACGACGCGCCGGCCTCGCTCTATGCAGGTCGCGCGGGCCGCTTCGCGCGCACGCGCTGGGACCGCACCGATCATACCGGCAAGAGCGGCGGCGGCGGGGTCATGAGCATGATGCGCGGACGGCTGTTCGAGAAGGTCGGCGTGCATTGCTCGACCGTGCATGGCGAGTTCGCCCCGGAATTCCGCGCCCAGATCCCGGGCGCGGCCGACGACCCGCGCTTCTGGGCGTCCGGCATCTCGCTGATCGCGCACCTGCACAATCCGAACATACCCGCCGTGCACATGAACACCCGCTTCGTCGTCACCACCAAAGCCTGGTTCGGCGGCGGTTCCGACCTGACCCCGGTGCTGGAACGGCGCCGCACCCAGCACGACCCCGACACGGTTGCCTTTCATGCCGCGATGAAAGCCGCCTGCGGCGGACACAACGGCGTTGCCGACTACGACAGATACAGGAATTGGTGCGACGAATATTTCTACCTGCCGCATCGCAAGGAGGCGCGCGGCATCGGCGGCATCTTCTACGACTGGCACGACAGCGGCGACTGGGACGCCGACTTCGGCTTTACCCAGGAGGTCGGCCGCGCCTTCCTGAAGATCTATCCCGAACTTATCAGGCGCAATTTTGCCACGCCGTGGACCGCGCAAGACCGCGAGGAACAGCTGATCCGGCGCGGACGCTACGTCGAATTCAACCTGCTGTACGATCGCGGCACCATCTTCGGGCTGAAGACCGGCGGCAATGTCGACTCCATCCTGTCGTCGATGCCGCCGGAAGTGAAATGGCCGTGACGACAATGCCACTGCCCCGCGCGATGCTGATCGACATGGACGACACCATCCTGTCGGCCTATGGCCGCCCCGAGATCGCCTGGAATAGGATCACCGCCGAATTTGCCGACGAGCTTGCGCCGGTACCATCACGACAGGCCGCCGCCGCGATCCTGACGTTCGCACGAAATTTCTGGGCAACGGCCGAACCGGCGTGGCGATTAAAGCTCGAGGAAGCGCGGCGCGTATCGGTGAAGGGCGGCTTTGCCGCGCTGGCCGCGAACGGCCATCCTTCCCTGCCCGACGATCTCGCGATCCGCATCGCCGACCGTTTCACTGCCTATCGCGAGGAGGAGATGTTCGTCTTCCCCGGCGCGCATGACGCGATCGACGGGCTGAAGGCCCGGGGCGTGAAGCTCGCGCTGGTCACCAACGGCGCGGCCGGAACCCAGCGCGCCAAGGTCGAACGCTTCGCGCTGACGCACCGCTTCGACCATATCCAGATCGAAGGCGAGCACGGCTTCGGCAAGCCGGACGAGCGTGCCTATCGGCACGCCATGCAGGCGCTTGGCGTCACCGCCTCCGAGACCTGGATGGTCGGCGACAATCTGCAATGGGAAGTCGAGGTGCCGCAACGGCTCGGCATCTACGCGATCTGGATCGACGTCCACGGCGACGGCCTGCCGGAGGGCTCCGCGGTGAAGCCGGACCGGATCATCCGCTCGCTAACGGAGTTGCTGCCGGACGGCGCGGCATGAAGGCTTTGCCGGTGCAAGGGTCGGCCCAGTTCTGGCTCGAATACAAAAATATCGAAAACAACCCCATGCAAAGGAGCCGGCCGGGGCGCCGGGACGGGCGATGCCAGCGACACCATTTGACACGTCGGGCAAATCAGCGGCATTGATTCAGGGTGCGGCCCATCAAGGCGCGCGGGAATTCACTTCACCTCTGCCGCCTTTTGCGGGGGTCAAAGACGTTGGTCAACGTCCGCTTTGGTGCGGATTCCGGACTCAAGTCCGGCATCGCGTCGCGTCCGAAAAGTGCCAGGAACAAACTCATGCACTGCGACAAAATCGGGTGATTTTCGAAATTGGCTGTCAAACTCGCAGCTCGCCGAGCTGCGCCTGGGCCTCCTTCAGATCGAGCGTGTCAAAGCCTTCAGTGAACCAGCCGTAGACCGGAGCGAGAAGTTCGCGCGCCGCGTCGCGCTTGCCCTGATCGCGCCAGAGCCGGGCCATGCTCATCGCCGCGCGCAGCTCCCAGGATTTTGCCTGCTGCTTGCGCGCGACCGCGAGCGCGCGGTCAAAATAGCCTTCTGCTTTCGCGGTATCCCGCTCCGGCGACATCAGCGCGATTTCGCCGGCGATGCGATTAACCTCGGCCTCCCACCACGTTTCCCTGGTTTTCTCGACCACAACGATCGCTTCGCCGATGCAGTGCCAGGCATCGTCGAATTGGCCGAGGTCCGCATAGGCTTTCGCCAGATATGACAACCAGGACGGCAAGAAATATGTTGCTCCCGTTGATCGAAACGCGGCGATCCCGGAGGTGATCCGGTGAACCGCGTCCGGGGCCTTGCTGGTTGGGGCCAACACGCAACCTTGCTCTATCGATCCCCACGCCTTGAACAATGCGGCGCTTTTTTCTTCGGCCATAGCCACAAGCTCGTCAGCTTGCGCGTTTGCTTCCGCATAATTTCCGAGGAGGAGACGGGTCAGCGAAGTCAAAGCCAGCGCGAGCATCAACGACGGGGCGTGATCTATCTCGCGGGCGTCTTTGAGCGCTTGATCCACGTCGGCCAGTGCGGCTTCGGGATAGCCAAGCATCCACAAGACGATGGACCTTAATGACAAGACCATCACTCGGATGTCTTGACTGAACCGAGTCGCCAGCGAGCGGTGCTTGGCGGGGTCGTAAAGCGCGAGCGCCTGATCGTAATGCGCTCGTCCGCCCACGAAATCTCCCGTGCACCACAATGAAGAACCCACGAGGCGATGCCCGACCATCCGCGGAATGGTCGCCCTCTGCTTCTCGGCGAGCGCCAGAAACTGCACGGCAAGGTCGCACAACACATCGCCGTTGAACGCTGCAAGGTTCGCATACCAAAAGCCGTAGAGCACCGAGAACAACAGCAGCGGGTCTTCGGGAGGCTCGCCGAGCGCTTCAGCCTGTTCGATCAGCAAACGTGCCCGCTCCACGGCCACCTGGGTTTCCGGAGCACCGTATCCTTTGATAATCATGAGCGCGTTTATGAGCGCGACTTGCAGCTTGATCTGCTCGCGACGCAGCGCCGGCGTGGCTGGCAAGGTCGCGATTTGATCGTGAGCGCGGGTGAACTGGGCTGCGGCTTCAACGAGCGCCGAGCGCGCCAGCGACCGCTGTCCCGCCTTGCCCCACAGGCTTGCAGCCTTCTCGATCAGGCCCGCCTCGGTGCAGTGGCGCGCGAGCAGCTCAGGCTGGTTTTCGGGGATATCCGGGAATTGATCCTCCAGGGTCTCGGCAATGCGCCCATGGAGCGCGCGGCGCGGCTCGCGCAGCAGCGTGCCGTAGGCGATATCCTGCACCAGCGCGTGTTTGAACAGATACGTCGCGTGCGGTGGGAAGCCCTGGCGGAACAGCAAACCGGCCGCCAAGAGCCGGTCGAGCGCCGAAGCGAGCTCCGCGTCCGGCTTGCGCACCGTCGCGGCCAGCAGCGCATGCGAAAACTCCCGCCCGATCGCGGCACCGACTTGCGCGGAACTGATAATGTCAGCGACGGCACTGCGGCAGCGGTGCGCCGCGCTTCGCCTTCGCCCTCAGCCTCCAAAACCGCCTTGGTCATCTCCTCAACGAACAGCGGAATGCCGTCGGTACGCTCGACAATCTCCGCCAACACATCCGCCGGCAGCTCCTTATTACCGGCGAGGCCGGCGGCGATGGCAGCGGCTTCCCGCTCGCCGAGCCGGTTGAGCGTCACGCTGGTCACGCGCGATTGCCCGAGCCACGGCGCGTTGAACTCGGGGCGGAACGTCGCAATCAGCAGAACCGGGAGGGTTTTAATTCGCTCCACGATACGGCTGAGGGCTTCAAGGCTGGTCGGATCGCTCCAGTGCGCGTCCTCGAAGATCATCAGCACGGGACGTTGATGCGCCAGCGCTTCCAATTGCGCGCCGAGCGCGTCGAGCGTTTTCCGCCGGCGCTGCTGCGGATCGAGCGCCAGTGCCGGATAGTGGCCGTCGTTGGTCAGCGAAAGCATCTCAGCAAACAGCTCCGCCTCCTCGCTGGAGGTTGCGGTCTGCGCCAGCACCGCATCGAGCTTGTCGAGCTTCGCTTGGACCGTGTCGTCACGCGCCAGCCCTGCCGCGCGTTCCATCCGGCCGATGATCGGATAAAGCGCACTGTCGGTCGCCTGCGGCGAGCAGAAATAGCGCAGCCGGGTATGCGGCTCGCCGGCAAGCTTTTCCAGAAGCGCCGCCGTGAGCCGCGATTTACCAATGCCGGCTTCACCAGAGAGCAACACCACTTGACCTTCGCCGCTCTTTGCCCTCGCCCAGCGGCGCATCAGCAATTCGAGTTCTTCTTCCCGGCCGACAACCTCAGTCAGCCCACCTCCATGCAGCGCCTCGAAGCGGCTTTCGACAGTACTCGGCCGCAGCGCCGCGAAGACACGCACCGGTCCGGTGATGCCTTTGAGGTCTTTCGAGCCGAGGTCATCGAGCTCAAATAGATTGCCAAGCAGTTTTCGCGTGCTTTCTGCAAACACGACCGAGTTCGGCTCGGCGATCGATTGCAGTCGCGCCGCGAGGTTCGGCGTCTCGCCGACCACCGCCTGTTCCTGGGCGGCACCCGTGCCGATCAGGTCGCCGACCACGACGAGCCCAGTGGCGATACCGACGCGCACTTGCAAGGGCGTGCCGGCAGTGGTCTTGAGCATCGGCACCGCCTCAGCGAGCGCGAGCCCGGCAACTACCGCTCGCTCGGCGTCATGCTCGTGGGCCTGGGGATAGCCGAAATAAGCCAGCACCCCGTCGCCCATATACTTGGCGACGAACCCTCCGGCCTTGGTAATCTGCTTGGCGCAGCTGCGGTGATAGGCACCGAAAATCTCCCGCATATCCTCGGGGTCAAGGCGCGCCGACATCGCGGTCGAGCCCACGAGGTCGACAAACATCACCGTAAGCTGGCGGCGCTCGGCGGTGTCCTGGGCATGCCGATCCCGGAGAGGGGGTGGCGGCGGAGCCGTGGCGGCCATGTCGGATGCCGGGCGCGGTCCGCCAGGCTCCCGATCGCGGTCAGCAGTTTTCGCCGGTGGCCCACGACTGTGACCCCAAGCTCCTTGAGATCGTCCGCCGTCAAATTCGGCAGAACATCGCCGCCAATTTCGTTTTCACGAAATGCTGCTTCGTATTGGCCCAGACCGAGGCCGCGCAGCCACACCCCAACGTCCATGGTCGTTTCCTAGCAGGCCGAAACGATCATCGTCGAGGTGAAACTCTGTGTCTAGGGCAACGAACAGCGAGGTCCGGGTCGGGTCAAAAGGCGAAACACTCGCTGCGAGCACACATGGTCCGCTTTACCCCTGAAAGCGGACTCAAGTCGGACATTGCGTGACGTCCGAAAAGTGCCGCCACAAGCGGTCATCGCGCGTTGCGCCAAATGGTTTGTTAAAAGCGGCGAATCATCTAGAGGTTGGTACTCCATCATTTTTAAATGTGCCGATGAACCGTCGCGAACGCAGGGCAGCCGTCAAGGGCTCCAAGGCAGCCCCGAATACGGCGAAGACGAACACACCTGCTGCGCTCTATGCGACCGGCATTGAACATTTCCTCACCGGGCGGCACCTCGACGCCCAGATTTGCTGCCAGCAGGCCCTCACGATAGATGCGGAACACGCGGACACCCTGCATCTCATGGGGCTATTGTCTCTCCGCGCCAAACAATACGACCACGCGCTGGAGTGGATATCTCGCGCGATCAGGCGAGAACCCAAAACAGATTATCTGACGAACCTCGGCACCGCGCTCCTGAATCAGGGACGGCGCGAAGAAGCTCTCGCGGCCTTTGACAAGGCGGTGCAAATCAAGCCGAACGACGCGGACTTGTGGAGAAATCTCGGCAACGTTCTTTCCGATATGGGACGCCCGGCTGACGCGATCCTGACCTTTCAGCATGCACTCAAACTCAATCCTCGCCATTGGGACGCAGCATACAAAGCGGGACTTATTCTCCATCAGTTGGGCCAGTTCGAGGAAGCTCTTGTCCTCTTCAATTTGTACGAAAGAATGCAGCCCGATGACGGCCTGAAGCTGCAGATGCGAGCGCTTGCGATGTTCATTCTCAACAGGTTCGAGGAAGGCTTACGCGACATCAAACTCGCGCACACTCTCGTTCCGGCGAACGCCGACATCTGCAATCTTATTGGCGTCTTCCTCCGGCGGCTTGCACGAGAAGAAGAGGCGCTGTCATGGTTCGACCAAGCCCTCAAACTCCGGCCCGACTTTCTTGCTGCGCTTCGCAACAAGGCATTTGCGCTTACCCATATTCACCGGTTCGACGAAGCATTCGCGGTCTACGATGAGATGAAGGTGGTCGATCCCGGTCATGCGGAAACCGACTTTGATGCCTCGCTTGTGCGCCTGCTTACCGGGAATTTCGAAGCTGGTTGGGCCGGGCGCGAAGCTCGGTCGAAAGTTCCCGGACTGGCGATCGCCCGTTTTGAATTTCCCCAGCCCATGTGGCTTGGAAAGAATTCCATCGACGGTAAGACCATCGTCATCCATACCGACGAAGGGTTGGGAGATTCGATTCAGTTCGTGCGTTTTGTCCCCATGGTGGCCGCGCTCGGCGCACGCGTTATTCTTGTCGTCGAGGATGAGGTATTTCCTCTGTTAGCAGGGCTGACAGGCGTCTCGCAGTGCGTTCCGAAATCAGCGAGTACGCTGCCGGCTTTCGACACCTATTGTCCGATGTCCAGTCTGCCGTTCGCTTTCGGGACGCGGCTTGAGACTATCCCATCCTCGACGCCGTACCTGCCCGCTCCCCCGGCGTCTCGTTTGCATGCCTGGGAAGACCGCCTCGGCCCCGATGACAGATTGCGGGTTGGCCTCGTTTGGTCCGGCAATCCCAAGCATAACAACGATTACAATCGGTCGATCCCACTGCGCATGCTGGCCCGCGTGCTGGATGTCGATGCGACCTTCGTGAGCCTGCAGAAGAATCCAAGGCCCGACGACAAGGCGATGCTGTTCGAACGGAGCGACATTGTCGACCTGACCGCGCATCTTACCGATTTCGCCGAGACGGCTGCTTTGGTCTGTTGCCTTGATTTGGTGATCACGGTCGATACCAGTGTCGCACATCTCGCCGGCGCCCTCGGACGCCCGGTCTGGCTCCTGTTGCCCTACACACCCGATTGGCGCTGGCTGCTCGATCGTGACGATAGCCCCTGGTACCCGACGGTACGGCTCTTCCGGCAGACCGAAACCCGCGACTACGGGAGCGTACTCGAGCGGGTCCAAAGCGAGCTGCTTACGCTGATTTCCGCCAAATAGCCTTTCTACCGCAATAAGGTCAGGCTGCTGAGTGACCGGACGGACAGGGGAGCAGCGCAGCCGCGTCTTACTTCCGTGAATTGCGGTGCCAATGTCCAGTCCAATCAGTCCGCGAATTACCGCACGGCTACAGCCAGAATTTCTGTGACGGATCCAGCGCATCGAAGCGGCCCTGTGCTCGGATGATTGAAGCGCAGCGCGCCAAGTGCAGGCATGGACGGTGCGGGGCCATCGTCCATTTCCGCTTCGGGACCCGGAACGGACATCCCGCGCGTAGCATTCATGCGCGATGCCCGCGGCGGCAGCGGCTCCTCGCGCGGTCAGGATTTGCGGTCCTCAGATCACCTTGCCTTGCCGCATGTCCCTGACCTCGTCGGGCGAGCAGCCGAGCCACTCGCCATAGATCGCCTCGCAATCCGCGCCGAGAATGGGAGCGCATTTCAGCGGGACCTTGGTGTCCGACATCCGCAGCGGCCAACCCGCCACGATGACCGGCCCGCGCACCGGATGCTCGATCGTCTGCATGATCCCGCGCTTGTGCAGATCCGGGTCGTGCATCAGCTCGAGCGTGGTCATCAGGGCGCCGCAGGGAACGCCGGCGCCGGCGATGATCCGGGTCACCTCATGCTTGGTGCGCTTCGACGTCCATTCGGTGATGGCCGCATCCACGGCCTCCCGGTTCTCGAAACGGGTGATGCCGTCTTTCATGCGCGGATCGTCGAGCAGGTCCTCGCGGCCGATCGCCTTCACCAGACGCTGCCAATGCTCCGGGTTGCCGCGCGAGGCAAAGATGTAGCACAAATCGTCGAGCCCGCCCGGCGCGCATTTGTAGAGGCCGCCGGGCGCGGTGCCGAACACCCCGTTGCCGCCGCGCGGCAGCTGGTCCTTGCGGGCGGCCTGCCGGCTCATCGGCGTGCGGCAATAGTTCAGCATTGCATCGCGCATGGCGATCTGGATGTGCTGGCCGCGGCCGGTCGTCATGCGCTGATAGAGCGCGGCGAGAATGCCCATGGCGCAAAGCATGCCGGTGCCGGTATCGCCGACGGTCGAGCCCGGCCGGACCGCCGGCTGGTCGGGAAAGCCGTTCACTCCCATGGTGCCGCCCATCGCCTGGGCGATCATGTCGAAGGCCAGATAGTTCGCGTGCTCGCTCTCCGGCGCAAACCCCTTGACCTGGGCGAAGATCAATCGCGGATTGATCGCGCTCAGCCGCGGATAGTCGAAGCCGAGGCGTGCGAAGGTGCCCGGCGCCATGTTTTCGATCAGGACATCGGCCTTGGCGATCATCCGCCTCAGCAGCGCCTTGCCTTCCTCGCTCTTGAGGTTGCAGGTCACGCTGCGCTTGTTGAGATTGTAATAGATGAAATAGGTGGAATTGGCGTCGGGGCGATCGGTCAATCCCCAGCGCCCCGGCTCGCCGCGATTGGGCTCCTCCACCTTGACGACGTCAGCCCCGAACCAGGCCAGCGCCTCGGTGCAGGACGGTCCCGCCTCGAACTGGGTGAGGTCGAGCACCTTGATGCCCTTGAGCGCCGGCTGAACCCCGGTCGCGGTCTCCGGCTGCATTACCTGTTCCTGCATGGCGAAATCCTCCCGATATCGCGCCGCGGGCCATCGCCGCTGCGGCGCTTTGATGCATCACTCAGCTATGCCAGGCGAAGTCCTGCGCCTTGCGGGTTGACCCCTGCGAGATCACGACATTGACCAGCGCGGGACCGTCAAATTTCATCGCCTCGTCGAGGGCGCCGCGGATGTCCTTCGGGTCCTGGACGAAGAATCCCTTGCCGCCGAAAGCTTCCATCACCCGGTCATAGCGCGCGCCGTAGATCAGCGCGTTGGGCTTCAGGTTGAACATCGGATTGTCCGGGATCTCCGGCATGCCGGGACCGATGCCGCCGTTGTTCAGCACGACGATCTTGGCCGGGAGGTTGTAGCGGACCAGCGTCTCCATCTCCATGCCGGAAAAACCGATCGCCGAGTTGCCGGAGAGGTGGATGACCGGCCGGTCGGGATGCGCCACGCAGGCGGCGATGGCCTGGCCGAGGCCGACCCCCATCGTGCCGTAGGTGCCGGCATTGAGGCAGGACCGGGCGTTGAAGCTCGGCAGTTGCGTCAGCCCGATATCCATGGTGCCGGCGCCTTCGGCGCTCAGGATTGCGTCCCGCGGCATCCAGGCGGCGACGTCGCGCAACGCGCGGTAGTAGCCGGCCGGCGCAGCATCGTCATCGACCTGCGGCCGGATTTGCGCCGCGTTGTCGGACGTCTTTTTAGCAATCGCCTGTCGCCAGGCTGAGTCCTTGGCATGGAACCATTGGCGCTTGTCGAGCGCCTTGTTGAGCTGGCTGACGATGGCCTTGCCGTCGCCCACCAGCGCCACTTCGGTCGGCTTGTTGTGGCCGATCTCCTCGGGTGAGATGTCGAGCTGGATGATCTTGACGTCCTTCGCGTAGCGCGGCGGCAGGCCGAAATGGAAGATCCAGTTGAATTGCGCGCCCATCAGGAAGACCACGTCGGCCTGCTGCAGCGCCAGCGTGCGGGCTGCGCCTGCCGACAGCGGATGGTCGTCCGGCATGACGCCCTTGCCCATCGGCGAGCGCACGAACGGCACTTGCGTGCGCTCGAGGAAGGTGCGGACCTCGTCCTCGGCACGCGACCACGCCATGCCCTTGCCGAGGATCACAAGCGGTCGCTCGGCCTTTTCGAGCAGGTTCAGCGCCGCCTCGACGTTTTCCGCCGGCGCCACCATGCGCGGCGGTTCGCCGACGCGCTCGACCTCGACGACCTTGTCGAGGTCGCATTTGCCCCTGATGATGTCGTCGGGCATGTCGAGATAGGTGGCGCCGGGGCGGCCATAAATCGCGTTCCGGGTTGCCATCTCGACATAGTAGGGGATGCGGTGCACGCTTTCGATGCCGTGCGCAAATTTGCAGAACGGCGAGGCGATCAGCACCTGCCGCTCCTCCTGGAACGCACCCATGCCGCCGCGGTAGGTTTCCGAGGCGCCGCCGATCAGGATCATGGGCCAGCAATTCTGCTGGGCATTGGCGAGACCCGACAGACCGTGCACCACGCCGGGGCCGGTCACGGTGAGGCAGGCGCCGGGGCGGCCGGTGAGATATCCGTAGGCCGCCGCCGCATAGGCCGCGCTCTGCTCGTTGCGCACCCCGAGATAGGCGACGCCTTCCTTCTGCGCCGCCGCGGCAATCGCGGTAACAGGGAAGCCGACGATCCCGAACAGGTGATCGATGCCCTGCTGCTTGAGGCTCCTCGCGATCAAGGTAGCGCCATCGACCTCGCTCATGGTTTCCCCCTTCGTGATTTATTGTTCTTTGGCCTCGCGATTATGCATAGATGGCGGCGTCGCGAAAGTGCCGTGCGTTCAGCCGAGCCATGCGTTCGGGCGCTTTCTGGAAGCAAGCAGTCAGGCTGCCGGGTAAAACGGACGTAACATGACTTCATCGCCGCTGGCGGCGGTCATGCCGACTCCCGGCAGGAACTGATCGTCCGAAACCGAAATTTCCGGCCGTGATCGGCCTGTCATCACAGATCGGTAGATTGCTCGTCGCGTCAATCAATCTGGAGGAAGAGATCATGGATTTGAAGCCGGGCGATGTCGTGGTTCTGAAATCCGGAGGCCATCCGCTGACGGTGGCGGAAGTCGGCGACGAGGCGGTCGAGTGCCTCTGGATGGGCGATGACGGCACGCTGTTTCGCGAAACGCTGCCGCCGGCCGTGCTCGAACTCGCCGAAATCGAGCAATCGGATGACGAGGAAGAGGACGACGATCACGAAGAAGAGGACGAAACCGAGGAGAGCGAAGTTGCGTGAGGAGTTCGCCTGTCGTGCCGCCGGGTTCCGCTGACCGGCGGCGCCGTATCGCCCTTGACCACGCTTTAGAAGAAACTCCGCAGCGCCGACGACATCATCACCACGCCGCCCGTCATGACGGCGACGTCGAGGATGGCGGTGTGGATATGCACCGGCATGCGCTCGACGAAGGCTCGCGCGAAAAACGCTCCCGGAAACGAGATCGCGCCGATCAGGATCGCGAAGGCGAGCACCTGCGCGGTGACGACGCCGGCCAGACCGAACACCGAAATCTTGATCAGGCTGGTGACGACCGAGATCACGGCGTCGGTGGCGATCACGGCGGCGCCTTGGAGCCCCGCCGCCATCAGCAGCGACAACAGGATCACGCCGGAACCCGAGGTGCCGCCGACCACGACGCCGTATCCGACCGCACTGAGGCCGAGCCCGGCATCCCCGATCCGGATATCGCGGCGCCTGGCCAGACGCCGCAGCGGCACGCTCGATATCAGCATGGCGCCGATCACCAGCGCCGCGCCGGAATTGGTCAGCCGGGTATAGCCGTAAGCGCCGAGCGCGGTCGAAAGCGCGCCCGCCAGAATGACGATCAGCGCACGACGGCGGTCGGTATAGCGCAGATAGGCGGCCATGCGGCTGAGATTGGTGAAGATCGCCGAGATGGCGATGATCGGCACCACCGGTTCGGCGCCGAGCAACGGCACCAGCACCAGCGGCATCAGCGCGCCGGTGCCATAGCCGGCGAGCCCGCCGATGACGGAGGCAAACAGCGCCACGCCCGCGACCAGCAGGAGTTGCAACAGCGAGATATCGGCAAAGCTCGAAAGGATATTCACAGGCGTATGTCGCGCGTGTATCGCGCTACGGCCTGATCGGCAATGGCCTTCAGCGCGGCCTCATCGAGCGGGAATTCCGCCGCGAGCCACGCGTCTTCCGCCAGCGCCAGCAGCTGCCCGAGCGCCGGGCTTTCGGCCACGCCGCGCGCGATGAAATCGGCGGCCTTCAGCGGAAATTTCGGCGCGCTCCAGCGCTCCGGCAAGGTCGCAAGCCGTTGCCACTGCGCGCCATCGCCGTCGCCGCCGGACCGCGCCCAGGCCAGCATCAGCCGGTCGCGATAGCGCTCCGCACCGAGCCGGTAGAGCCTGCGCCGCGCGGTCGCCTCGTCCATTCCGGCGAGCCGCCACCAGCGATGGCCCATCGAATCCAGCGCGCGGGCCTCGGCATTGCTCAGCCGCATCCGGGTCGCGAGGCGTCTCGCATCCTCGGTGACGGCGACTGCGAGCGCGCCGAGCCTTCGAACCGGGTCCGGCTTCAATCCCATCAGCCGCTCGGCTGCGATCATCGCCGCAAACGGCCCGGTATAGGCGACGCCGCCGAGGATCGCCTGCAGCAGGCCGCCATCCGCCATCGCTTCGATCGCGCCGGAGGCGCCATCGGCGATCATCAGCTTCATCATCTCCATGCGTACCCGCTCGGCGGACAAAGCGGCAAGGCCGGCGCGCGCGACGATGCAGGCGAGATAGCCGGCGCGATCGGGCTCGCCCGCGCCGAAGGCGGCGTGCATGCGAAAGAACCGGAGGATGCGCAGGTAGTCCTCGGCGATCCGCTGCGCCGGGTCGCCGATGAAGCGCACGCGCTTGCCGGCAATGTCCGCAAGCCCGCCGACGTAATCGTGCACGAGGCCATCGGCGTCGACCGACAGGCCGTTGATGGTGAAGTCGCGCCGCTCGGCATCGACGACCCAATCGCGGCCGAACGCCACCCTGGCCTTGCGCCCGAACGTCTCGGTGTCCTCGCGCAGCGTCGTGACCTCGAACGGCTGCGCGTCGAGCACCAGCGTCACGGTGCCGTGCTCGATACCGGTCGGCACGCTCTTGATGCCCACGGCCCTGGCGCGGCGGACCACTTCGGCGGGCAGCGCGGTGGTCGCGATATCGATGTCGCCGATCGGAATCCCGAGCAGTGCGTTGCGGACCGCGCCGCCGACCACGCGCGCCTCCTCGCCGTCGCCGTTCAGGAGTTTCAGCACGCGGGCGGACGGACCGGATCTGAGCCAGGGCGCGTCGAGGACCCGCGCATCGCTCATTTTTCAACTCCGGGAACGAATTTGCCATTGACGATGTGCGCCGGAATGTAGGTCGAATTCGGCGACGCGCCGGAAAATTCCGCGAGCAGGACCAGACTGGCGACCACCAGCAGCAGCGCGCCGATCAGCAGTTTGGCGATCACATGCAGCGGCCACGACGACTGCACGATCAGCCCGGAACGGGTCGCCAGCAGGAACAGCACATAGACCGCGAACGGGCTCAGGAAAACCAGGACCTCGGTCAAGGCCGGACGGATCATGACAGGCAGATCCGCTCGTACAGCACCCGCAGGATTCCCGCGGTCGCGCCCCAGATGTAGCGTTCCGCGAACGGCATCGCGTAGTAGGAGCGCTCCATGCCGCGAAATTCCCGCGTGTGTGTCTGATGGTTGGCCGGGTCCATCAGGAACGCCAGCGGCACCTCGAAGGCGTCATCGACCTCGGACTTGCTGATGCGCAGCTCAAAGCCCGGCCGCACCCGGGCCACCGTCGGCAGGATGCGAAACCCGAAACTGGTGCCGTAGAGATCGAGATAGCCGATCGGCTCGATGAACTCGCGGGAAAGGCCGATCTCCTCCTCCGCCTCGCGCAGCGCGGCGGCGAGCGGTGAGGCATCGGTGGCGTCGATCTTGCCGCCGGGAAAGGAAATCTGGCCGGCATGCTCGTTGAGCTGGGCCGAGCGCTGTGTCAGCAGCACGGTCGGCTGCGGATGGTCGACCACCGGGATCAAGACCGCGGCCGGGCGAACCGGCTGTTCCCGCGCGACGATCTCCAGCATGCGGTCGTTGCCGCGATCGCCGCTCCTCGGAATGATGTTGGGATCGACGAGGCCGGGCGGGACGTCGAAATTGAGCCGCGCGCGGGCGCGGGCGAAAAATTCCGCAGCGCCGATCGCAGCCGGATCGGTCTTCAGCATCGGTCCGTTCAAAGCGCGCCCCTCACCTGCTCCGCATCGGCCATTGCAAAAAACTCCCCGCCCGATGCGACGCCGAACATTGGACGACCATCGACCACCCGCTCCTCGCCCATGTCAACCAGATCGTAGTAGAGCGCGCGGGTGACCTTGGCCCACAGGTCGGCGCGAACGTGGAGATAGGGCGCAAGGCCCCCGTCGGCGGCCGCCTCGAATCGCAGGCGGTGGGCGGCATCGCACATCACCCAGTCGTCGACATTGGTCCGGAAGCGAAGTAGAACGCCGCGATCATCGCTTTCCCTGACCATCTCGACCGCGAGGAACGGCGCATCGTCGACGCGGATGCCGACCTTCTCCACCGGTGTCACGAGAAAGTGCTTGCCGTCCTCGCGCTTGAGGATGGTCGAAAACAATCGCACCAGCGCCGGCCTTCCGATTGGCGTGCCCAGGTAAAACCACGTACCATCGCCGGCGATTCGCATGTCGAGATCGCCGCAGAACGGCGGATTCCACAGATGCACCGGGGGCAGCCCCTTTCCGGCGATGTTGTCGTCTGCGGCGTGTTTGGCGGCAGCCGTCAGCCCTTCAAGGTCTTGCTGCGTGGTCTGCCCTTGCTTCGCCATGGTTTGCCCTGACTCTGACCGCCGAAAATTGGCACGATTGGTGCAAGCCTTCGACGTGTGTCCTCGACGAGTTCCGCCCGTAATATAACGGATCAAGTCGCCACATCGTGATGCCGTTCATACCCCGAAATGCCGATAATGTGGGGATAGTTTAATTCAACAAATACATGGCCTTCGCATAAGTCTAGCATGGGCTTCATGGCAACACCGGCGTTTTGGACAGAGCGTTTGGTCGCGAGAATCGGGTCGAAGGAGAAATAGATGGCTGGCGCAGAAGGTGTCGAAAAACTGGAGGACGTGATCGTCCGCTCGGCAGAACAGGTCGCCGGACAAATCCGCGCCGCCAAGGATGCGGTCTCCACCGTCATCTTCGGCCAGGACCGCGTGATTGAAAACACCCTGGTGACGATCCTGTCCGGCGGTCACGCGCTTCTGATCGGCGTGCCCGGTCTTGCCAAGACCAAACTGGTCGAGACGCTCGGCATCACGCTTGGGCTCGATGCCAAGCGCATCCAGTTCACCCCTGACCTGATGCCATCCGACATTCTGGGCGCCGAAGTGCTCGACGAGAGCAGTTCGGGCAAGCGCTCGTTCCGTTTCATCTCGGGGCCGGTGTTCGCGCAATTATTGATGGCCGATGAAATCAACCGCGCCAGCCCGCGCACCCAGTCGGCGCTGCTGCAGGCGATGCAGGAACAGCACATCACGGTTGCCGGCGCGCGCCACGATCTGCCGAAACCGTTTCACGTGCTGGCGACGCAAAATCCGCTGGAGCAGGAAGGCACCTACCCGCTGCCGGAGGCGCAGCTCGATCGCTTCCTGATGGAGATCGACGTCGACTATCCGGATCGCGACGCCGAGCGGCGCATCCTGTTCGAGACCACCGGCGCCGACGAGACGCTGGCCAAGGCCGCGATGAACGCCGACATTCTCATCTCGGCGCAACGGCTGGTGCGGCGGCTGCCGGTCGGCGATTCCGTGGTCGAGGCGATTCTCTCGCTGGTGCGCTCCGCGCGTCCGGACCCCGAGGGCGGCGAAGCCGGCAAGCTGATCGCCTGGGGACCGGGACCGCGCGCCAGCCAGTCGCTGATGCTGGCGGTCCGCGCCCGCGCCTTGCTCGACGGGCGGCTGGCGCCTTCGATCGACGACGTGCTCGATCTCGCCGAGCCCGTGCTCAAGCACCGCATGGCGCTGACCTTCTCCGCGCGCGCCGAAGGCCGCACCATTCCCGACGTGATCAAACAGTTGAAGACGCGGATCGGTTGATGGCCGCAGAAACCAAGCGCGCCGCCCAGGAGATCACCGCAATCCGGCGTGCCGATGGTGAGAGCCGAACACTGGCGGCAACGCTGCCGCGTCTCGTGCTCGAAGCCCGCCGCATCGCCGCCAACGTGATCCACGGCCTGCACGGACGGCGGCGCGCCGGCGCCGGCGAAAGTTTCTGGCAATACCGCCGCTTCGTCTCCGGCGAGCCGTCGCAGAGCGTCGACTGGCGGCGCTCGGCGCGTGACGATCATCTCTATGTCCGCGAGCAGGAATGGGAAGCCGCCCATACGGTCTGGCTTTGGCCGGACCGTTCGCCGTCGATGGCGTTCGCCTCCAGGCAGTCGCGCGACAGCAAGCTGGAACGCGCGCTGATCGTGACGTTTGCGCTCGCCGAACTGCTGGTCGCCGGCGGCGAACGCGTCGGCATTCCCGGCCTGTTGAATCCGACCGCGAGCCGCAGCGTGATCGACAAGATGGCGCAGGCGATGCTGCATGACGATGCGGCACGGCTGAGCCTGCCGCCGTCATTCGTGCCCTCGGCGCTGGCCGAAATCGTGGTGCTGTCGGATTTCTGGTCGCCGATATCGGAGATCAGAACCATGCTGGCCGGACTGTCCGCATCGGGCGCGCACGGCACGCTGGTCCAGATCGTCGATCCCGCCGAAGAAACTTTTCCTTATTCCGGGCGGATCGAATTCGTCGAGCCCGAAGGCGGCGGCATCATTACCGCCGGCCGCGCCGAGAAATGGGCGGGCGATTATGTGGCGCGCGTGGCGCTGCATCGCGACCAGATTCGCGCCGAGACCGACAAGCTCGACTGGCTGTTCTCGACCCACACCACCAGCCGCTCGGCGGCCGAGCTGCTGTTGTTCCTGCATTCGGGCATGATGGTAGCCAAGGGCAGCGCGCGCACCTCAACCGTCAAGGCGGGGCGAAGCGCATGATCGCCGGCCTTCCCCTTTCCTTTGCCGAACCGATGCTGCTGCTCGGCCTGTTGAGCCTGCCGGTGCTGTGGTGGGTGTTGCGGGTGATGCCGCCGCGGCCGCGGCGCGTCGAATTCCCGCCGACGCGATTGCTGTTCGACATCGCGCCGAAGGAGGAAACCCCGGCGCGCACGCCGTGGTGGCTCACCGCCTTGCGCCTTGCCGCCGCTGCGCTGGTGATCCTGGCGGCGGCGGGACCGATCTGGAATCCGCGAACCGGCGCTGCCGGCTCGCGCGCGCCGCTTCTGATCCTGCTCGACGACGGCTGGAGCGCGGCCTCGAGTTGGGATGCCAGGATCAAGGCCGCCGACGAGCTGATCGCCAATGCCGACAACGACCGGCGCGGCATAGCCCTGGTGCCGCTGTCCGAGCCTGCCCGCGACGTCACCATCATGCCGGGCGGCACCGCGCGCGTGGCGTTGCGCCAGCTGGTGCCAAAACCCTATTCGATCGAGCGCGTCGAGACCCTGCCCGCGATCGAGCGTTTCCTTAATATGACCGGCGACTGCGAGATAGCCTGGCTGACCGACGGTGTCGATACCGGGCGCGGGCCGGAATTCCTGGAGGGCCTCAACAAGACCATCGGGGATCGGACCTTGACGATTTTCGAAGGCGGCACGCCGCCGTCGCTGGCGCTGGCCGCGGCCGAAAATGCCGCCGCGAAGATGACGGTAAAGGTGCTGCGCGCCGATGGCGGCATCGAAGCCGGCGTGGTGCGCGCGCTCGACCAGAAGGGTTCGCCGATCGGTGAGGCCCGCTACACCTTTGCCTCAGGGGAGCGCGAGACCGAAGCCGCCTTCGATCTTCCGGTCGAGTTGCGCAACGATATCGCGCGGCTCGAGATTTCCGGCGAACGGTCGGCCGGCGCGGTGCAACTGCTCGACAAGCGCTGGCGGAGACGCGCGATCGGCGTGGTCTCCGGATCCAGCACCGATACCGCGCAGCCGCTGCTGGCCTCGACATTCTACCTGACCCGGGCGCTGGCGCCGTTCGCCGATGTGCGGCTCGGCGACAAGGGCGCGCCGCAGCAGGTGATCACGCAATTCCTCGACCAGAAGCTGCCGATGATGGTGCTGGCCGACGTCGGCACGCTGTCGCCCGAAATCCGCGAACGGCTGACGGCGTGGATCGAGCAGGGCGGCGTGCTGGTGCGCTTTGCCGGACCGCGGCTGGCGCAGGCCGATGACGACCTGGTGCCGGTCAAACTGCGCCGCGGCGGCCGCAGCCTCGGCGGCAGCCTGACCTGGGAAAAGCCGCAGCATCTCGCAGCCTTCGCCGCCGATCAGCCGTTCGCCGGCATCGCCGTGCCGAGCGACGTCACCGTCAACCGCCAGGTGCTGGCCGAGCCGGATGCGGTGCTGGCGACGAAAAGCTGGGCCTCGCTGGAAGACGGCACCCCGCTGGTAACCGGCGAACATCGCGGCAAGGGCATGGTGATCCTGTTTCACGTCAGCGCCGACATGCGCTGGTCCGACCTGCCGATGTCCGGCACCTTCGTGGAGATGCTGAGAAGGATCGTCGATATGTCCGGCTACACCGCCAAACCGGGCCCCGGCGTCGCCGCCCAGGGCAGCACCGAGACGGTGGCGCCGCTGCACACGCTCGACGGTTTCGGCGCATTCGGACCGCCGCCCTCGACCGCGAAACCGCTGCCGGCCGATTTCCGCGACCGCGCGAGCCCGGAACATCCGCCCGGATTCTATGGCCCCGCCGACGGTCCGCTCGCGGTTAACACGCTGGCCGCGGCCGATCGCGTCGCGCCGCTCAATACTTCCTCCTTGCGCGCCCGGCGCGCCAGCTACACCAATGCCGAGCCGCGGGACCTGCGCGGAATCCTGCTGTCGGCGGCGCTCGCGCTGTTCCTGATCGACGCCATCGTGGTCGCGATGCTCGGCGGCGGCATCGCGGCGCTCGTGAGGCGGCGCGCGGCGCCGGCCGCGCTGGCGCTGGTATTGTCGGTGATGGCCTTCGCACCCTCGCCATCGCATGCCGACGACAAGGACGATTTCGCGATGCAGGCCACCTCGCAGACGAGACTCGCCTATGTCGTCACCGGCAATGCCGACGTGGATTCCATCGTCAAGGCCGGCATGGCCGGACTGACCATGTTCCTCGCGCAGCGCACGGCGCTGGAAGCCGGCGACCCCGTCGGCGTCGATCCGGCGCATGACGAACTGGCGTTCTTCCCGCTGATCTACTGGCCGGTCGTGCCGGGTGCCGCAAAACCGCCGCAGGACGCCATCAACCGCATCGACGCCTACATGAAACAGGGCGGCACCGTGCTGTTCGATACCCGCGACGCCATCGATGCGCCGCCGGGAGACAACGGTGCGTCGCAGACGCCGGGCATGGTGGCGTTGCGCGACCTGTTGTCCTCGCTCGACGTTCCAGAACTGGAGCCGGTGCCGCGCGAGCACGTCCTGACCAAGACCTTCTATCTGCTGCGCGATTTTCCCGGCCGTTTCAACACCGGCCAGACCTGGGTCGAGGCATTGCCGCGCGGCGAGGAGGATGAGGATTCCTCGCGGCCGGCGCGCGGCGGCGACGGCGTCTCGCCGATCATCATCACCTCGAACGATCTCGTCGGCGCCTGGGCGATGCGCCCCGACGGCCAGCCGATGCTGCCGCTGACGCCGGGCGAGCCGCGGCAGCGCGAATTCGCCTTCCGCGCCGGCGTCAACATCGTGATGTACACGCTGACCGGCAACTACAAGGCCGACCAGGTGCACGCGCCCGCGCTGATCGAACGGCTCGGGCAATGAGCGCCGCCGTCATCCTGAGGTGCGAGCCTTGCGGTGCACTTGCACCGCTGGGCGAGCCTCGAAGGATGGCCACGAGCGAGTCCAGGCAGGACATCCTTCGAGGCGCGTCGCAAGCGCGACGCGCACCTCCCGAGCGAACGCAAATGCGTTCGTCCGGGGATGACGTCAACGTTGCGAGATAATTAATGCAGTACGGTATCGCGTTCACGCCGCTTGTTCCGACCTTCGTCCTGTGGCTGGGGCTCGCCGCCATCGCGGTGATCGCCGTGCTCCTGCTGCTCGGACGTGCGCGCGGTGCTGCCGTCCGCGTCACCGCGCTGGCGCTGATCCTGCTGGCGCTGGCCAATCCGTCGTTCACCCGCGAGGACCGCGAGCCGCTGTCGTCGGTCGCCGCCGTCGTGATCGACAAGAGCCCGAGCCAGAATTTCGGCAACCGCACCCGCGAGACCGAACAGGCCCGCGAAGCCCTGGTCGACAGCCTGAAGAAGATCAAGGGGCTGGAAGTGCGGGTGGTCGAGGCCGGCCAGGCCGATGGCGAGACCGACGGCACCAAACTGTTCGGCGCGCTGTCTTCCGCATTGTCGGACGTTCCGGTCGATCGCGTCGCCGGCGCGTTCCTGATCACCGACGGGCGGGTGCACGACATTCCCGCCAATACCGCAGCGCTGGGCTTTCAGGCCCCGGTGCATGCGCTGATCACCGGACGCAGCAACGAACGCGACCGCCGCATCGCGATATCAGCCGCGCCCCGCTTCGGCATCGTCGGCCAGTCCCAGACCATCACCTACCGGCTCGACGATCAGGGCGTCAGCGGCGACCGCGCCAAGGTCACGGTGCGCCGCGACGGCGAAGTGATCAACGAACGCGCCGTGCTGAGCGGCCAGACCGTCAATGTCGACATCGGCATCAAGCATTCCGGACCGAACATCGTCGAGATCGAGGCCTCTCCGCTCGAAAACGAACTGACGCCGATCAACAACCGCGCCGTGGTCGCCATCGACGGCGTGCGCGACAAATTGCGGGTGCTGCTGGTGTCGGGCGAGCCGCATTCCGGCGAGCGCACCTGGCGCAACCTGCTGAAATCCGACCCCAGCGTCGATCTCGTGCATTTCACGATCCTGCGCCCGCCGGAGAAGCAGGACGGCACGCCGATCAACGAATTGTCGCTGATCGCGTTTCCGACCCGCGAACTGTTCCAGCAGAAGATCAACGAATTCCAGTTGATCATCTTCGACCGCTATGCCCGCCAGGGCGTGCTGCCGGTCGCCTATTTCGACAACATCGCGCGCTATGTGCGCTCCGGTGGCGCCGTGCTGGTGTCGGCCGGTCCCGATTACGCCTCGAACACCAGCATCTGGCGCACGCCGCTGGATTCAGTCTTGCCGGCCGAACCCGTCGGCGTCACCGAAAAACCCTATTACGCGCATCTGAGCGACGCCGGAAAGCGTCATCCGGTGACGCGCGGGCTGGAAGGATCGAGCTTTGAGCCGCCGCACTGGAGCCGGTTCTTCCGCACCGTCGACACCCGCAATGCGACCACCCCGCCGCTGATGACGGGCGCCGACGGCAAGCCGCTGCTGCTGTTGTCGCGCTTCGGCGAGGGCCGCGTCGCGCTGCTGCTGTCCGACCACATCTGGCTGTGGGCGCGCGGCTATGAAGGCGGCGGCCCGCATCTCGATCTGCTGCGGCGGATGTCGCACTGGCTGATGCAGCAGCCCGATCTCGACGAGGAAGCGCTACGCCTGCAGGTCCAGGGCCACGATCTGGTGGTGCTGCGCCAGACCATGGCCGACAGCGTCGCGCCGGTGACGGTAACCTCTCCGACGGGGGCAACGCGCGAAGTGACCTTGAGCGAAAGCGAGCCGGGGACCTGGCGCTCGACCATCCCTGCCGGCGAACTCGGCCTGTGGCAGGCCAGCGACGGCAAGCTGAAGGCGCTGATCAATGTCGGCCCGACCAACCCGAAGGAATTTTCGGAAGTCACTTCCACCACCGACCTGCTCAAGCCGCTGACGCAGGCCAGCGGCGGCGACACCAGGCGCATCGCCGACGGCACCAGTGTCGAGCTTCCGCGCATCGTGCCGGTGCGTTCATCCAGCGTGTTCCACGGCGACGGCTGGATGGGCGTGCGGATGCGCGATGCCAGCATCGTCAAGGGCGTCGGCGTGCTGCCGATGTTCGCCGGGCTGATCGGGTTGCTGTTGCTGCTTGGCGGGTTTGCGGCCACCTGGTTGCGCGAGGGCCGCTGACCGCGGCCGGCGCGCGGCGTTGCGCGAATCACACAGCGCTTGCGAATTTTCGAGCGGGGCGGACCGACTACGGTTGACATCCTGCGCGGACGCTTGCGATGTTATAGTGTAACGTCGGAGCGGCCGAAATGCCTCGGCCTCCCGGCGCAAGGCGCATCGCTGCATGAAGTGGTTCCGATCGAACATCAAGCATGGCTCGCGCGCGGCGCTCGTTGCGCTGGCGATCCAGTTTGCGCTTTCGTTCGGACATTTCCACGGGGTCGCCGCGCACGCCGCGCCGGTTATTGTGTCGGTCCAGCAGCAATCGCCGGCGTCCAGTCCGGATTCCGACCAGCAGCCGGGCGACACCTGCGCGATCTGCGCCGTCATGGCGATGGCGAACACGGTGCTGTTTGCGACGCCTCCGCTGCTGCTGCTGCCGCAGGCGATCGAATTTCTGCGCCTGACCACCGACGCCGAGTTCGTCCATCTGAACGCCGTTCGCGTCGCCTTTCAGCCCCGCGCTCCACCGACTTCCTGACCTCGATCGGTTCGTGATTCCCTTGGCGACCGCCGCGCCGCGCGTGGCGGGGCACCGATGGATCAAACGAAATCAGTCCGCCTGACGTCGGCGGCAGGCGCTTTCCTCATTCGTCGACGACGAATGCGGCGGCGGCTTCATCAGGATCGGGACAATGCCGGTAGCCTCGAAACGAATGTTGGCCAGCTTCGGTGCGGCCTGTCTGATGCTGTGCGGCATCGAAACGGCGCGGTCGCAGACGCCCAACCCCGTGCCTGCGCCGGAAGCCACGACCACGCCTGCACCCGCACCACCGGCGGCCCCGGCGCCCAGCACAAGCGGCCCCAAAATGCTCCCGGAGGTCGAGGTCACGGCGCCGCGAACCGCGAAGCCGCGCCCTCCCAAGACGCGCGTCACCACCGGGCGCCCGCGCGAGGCGCCCGGCGCACCGCCGCCGGTCTCGCCGGCGGCGCAGCTCGCCGGAAAATCCAGCGTGTTCGATCAGGCCCGCAGCAATCTGTTCACGACCAATGGAACGACCTCCGACACCATCAGCCACCAAACCATCCAGGATCTGCCCCAGGGCGACGCCGCGCCGGTCGAGAAAGTGCTGCTGCAGGCGCCCGGAGTCTCGCAGGATTCCGCCGCCAGCGGCTCGCTGCATGTCCGCAACGATCACGCCAACGTGCAATACCGGATTAACGGGATCATGCTGCCCGACGGCGTCACCGGGTTCGGCAGCATCTTCGACACCAGTTTCATCGGCACCATGACACTGGTCACCGGCGCGCTGCCGGCGGAATACGGGCTGCGCACGGTGGGCCTGGTCGACATGACCACCCGCAGCGACATCTTCAACAACAGCGGCAGCGTCGGCATTTACGGCGGCAGCCACGGCACCATTACGCCGAGCTTCGAATATGGCGGCACGTTCGGCAGCAATTGTCCCGCAACGCCCGCGACCACGCCAACCTACGTCAAGGCGCCGGCGGCCTCCGCGGATTGCTTTGCCGGCGTGCAGTACTATTTCACCGGCCGCTACCTGCAGACCACGCTGGGACTTGAGCCCCCGACGGGGGCGTACAACGCGATCCACGATTTCTCCCAGCAGGAAAGGGGCTTTGCCTACATGTCCGCGTTCGTCGACCCGACTACCCGGGTCAGCCTGATCGCCGGCACCTCGAACAACAATTTCCAGATTCCCAACAACCCCGGTCAACCGATCGGAACGCTCGGAAACCCGCCGGTCACCAGCGCCTTCGGCATCAACAGTTTCAATTCAGCGCAGCTCAACGAAAACCAGTGGGAGGTCACTCACTTCGGCGTGCTGTCGGTGCAGAAATCCTACGAGGGTTTCGACGGGCAATTGTCCTATTTCACCCGTTACAACAATCTGCACTACCTGCCGGATCCAGTCGGCGATCTCCTGCTGAACGGCATCGCCTCGACCATCACCCGCACCTCCTACACCAACGGCATCCAGGGCGACGGCTCCTACCAGCTCAATTCGGCCCATACGGTCCGCGCCGGCTTCAGCGTCAGCGGCGAGCAGGCGTTCGTCGGCAATACGTCGCTGGTCGAGCCTTGCGTGGTCTGCGACGGCACCGACAATGGTGCGCCGGAGTCGATCACCGACAACGTCTCGAAGCTCGGCGTGCTGATGGGAGTCTACGCCCAGGACGAGTGGAAGCTCACCAACCAGTTCACCATCAATGCCGGCCTGCGCTTCGACCAGATGTATCAGTTCATCAGCGCCAACCAGCTCAGCCCGCGCCTGAGTTTTACCTACAAGCCGTTCGAGAACACCACCTTCCATGCCGGCTATGCCCGCTACTTCACGCCGCCGACGCTGGTCGAGGCGGCGCCCGCCAATATCGGCCTGTTCGCCAGCACGACGGGAGCGCCGAATGCCGGTCAGGCCAACGATCCCGTCCTGCCGGAGCGCTCGCATTATTTCGATGCCGGCGTCGATCAGAAGATTCCGTTGGGATGCACCGCGTCATCGCCAAAGGACTGCTCCAGCCTCGAGCTCGGCGTCGATGCCTACTACAAGATCGCTCAGGACCTGATCGACAACGGCCTTTTCGGCCAGGCCCTGGTGCTGAGCGCGTTCAACTATGCCAAGGGATACAATGAAGGCATCGAATTCCACGCCAAGTACAACAGCGGCAACTTCCAGGCCTATGCCAACGTCGCCGTGGCCCAGCAGCGGGCGAGCCAGGTGGTGTCAAACCAGTACCTGTTCGACAACACCATGCCGCTCGCGGACCTCGGCGGCCTGACCGAGTTTCAGTACATCCAGACGCACTTCGTCTATACCGACCACAACCAGTTCGTCACCGCCTCGGCGGGCGCGCTCTACCAGTTCTGCGGCGGCCGGCCGGCGACGGTCGCGGAAACGTTCGGAACCGGCGGGAATTGGTGGTGCGGCACCAAACTCAGCGCCGACATGATCTATGGCAGCGGCCTGCGGGCCGGCGACGCCAACATCGGCACGGTGCCGGCCTATACGCAGGTCAATGTCGGCATCAAGCGCGAATTCCTGCTGCCCAACGATCCCCTGCCGATGACGGTTCGCTTCGACGTCGTCAACCTGTTCGACGAGATCTACGAGATCAGGGACGGCTCGGGCATCGGCGTGTTCGCGCCGCAATTCGGGCCGCGCCGCGGCTTCTTCCTTGGCATCTCGAAGAAGATATGAGCCGCGCAAGGTCCGGCCGCCGGGACCGTCGGCATCGGTTGCTTCATCTGCTGTTGGCCTCAGCCGCGCTCGCCTTGAGCGCGCGCGCGGCGCAGGCCCATCCGCATGTCTGGGTTACCTCGGCGAGCGAACTGATCTATGCGCCGAACGGCTCGGTTACGGCGATCCGGCACGCCTGGACGTTCGACGACATGTTCTCGGCCTATGCCTTGCAAGGGACGGTCGCGAAAAGGAAAGGCGCCTATACCCGTGAAGAACTGGCGCCGCTGGCGCAGACCAATATGGAATCGCTGAAAGCGTACGGCTTCTTCACCTTCACCAAGGTCGAGGGAATAAAACAGAAATTTCGCAATCCGACCGACTACTTTCTCGACTACCACGACGGCACGCTGGTGCTCCACTTCACGCTTCCGTTCGAGGCGCCGATCACGACCAGGCAGCTTGTGGTCGAGATCTTCGACCCGTCCTATTTCGTCGATTTTTCGCTGCAAAAACAAAATCCCGTTCGCCTGGTCGGCGCGCCCGCCGCTTGCACCGCCGCAATCCAGCGCCCCAGCGATGGCACGGCCGCGGCGCAGAAGCTCAGCGAAGACACCTTTCTCAATGGCGTGAACGCCAATTACGGAGCGATGTTCGCCAACAGGATCACGGTGGATTGTCCTTGAGGATCAAGCATATGAAAAAGAGCCGACAGATCGCGTTGAGTTGCCTGGCGATCACCTTGGCCGGTCTGGCAATCGACGGCGCCCTGCATGACGCGCTGGCGCAAAATCCGTTCGGCGGTCCGCCCGCGGCGCCCGACGCACAGGTGGGTGGCATCGTCGGCTGGCTGCTGATGAAGCAATCGGAATTTTACCGCGAGATGTCGTCCACCATTCGCGCCGCCAAGGCCGACGGCAGCGCGGTCTGGACGCTGCTGGCGATTTCGTTCGCCTACGGCATATTCCACGCCGCAGGCCCCGGCCACGGCAAGACGGTGATCTCGTCGTACCTTGTCGCCAACGAAGAGACCGCGCGACGCGGTATCGCACTGTCGTTCGTCTCCGCCATGATGCAGTCGCTGATCGCGGTGCTGATCGTCGGCATCGGCGCCTGGCTGCTCAATGTCACCGCGAAGACGATGTGCGGCGCCGAGCGCGTGATCGAGATCGCCAGCTATACGCTGATCGCGGCCTTCGGTGTCCGGCTGGTCTGGACCAAGGGCGGCAGTTTTGTCCGGGCGTTGCAATCATCCTGGCGAACGGCCGGCCCGCGACTGGCGCCGGTCCTCGCGCATGCGGCGGCACCTCGTCTCGATCACGAACATCTCTCGCAACGTCACGGCGATCACGGACATCATTGTCACGACCACGCCCCTGCGCACGCAACCGTCGTTTGCGATCCCGTGCCCGAGCACGCCCATCTACGGACATCACGATCATCGCCATGTCCATGACGAGCATTGCGGACATTCCCATGGTCCGGAGCCCACGCAACTGGCCGGTCCCGGCGGCTGGCGGCGCGGTTTCAGCGCGGTTCTGACGGTCGGCATCCGGCCGTGTTCGGGCGCCATTCTGGTTCTGGTGTTCGCGCTGGCGCAAGGATTGTTCTGGACCGGCGTCGCCGCCACGTTCGTGATGGGGCTTGGGACCGCGATCACGGTTGCGGCCATTGCCATCGTTGCGGTCTCCGCAAAAGGGCTTGCGCGGCGGATGGCGGCCGGCCGCGAAGGCGGCGGTGCGCTGCTGATGCGCGGGGTCGAGTTCGGAGCCGCCGGACTGGTGCTGCTGTTTGGCGTGGGATTGCTGCTGGGCTATGTCGCCGCCGAGCGCGTGACCTGCTTCTGAGAAACAAGTCTCGCGCTGGGATCGATCATGCTCTATCGCGCCATGCTCCAGTCCGGGCGGATTTCGCCGGATACCTCGGCGAAGGCGCCATCGACGAGTTCCGCCACCAATAGCCTGCTGTAGTCGACCGGCCCCGGCATGGCCGCGCGCCCCTTCGGCACCAGCTTGAAGCCGACGCGGCTGTAATAGGCCTCATCGCCGACCAGCAGCACCAGGCGATGGCCTTTTGCCCTGGCATCCCTGAGCGCGCGATCCAGCAGCGCGCGGCCGACGCCGCGGCCGCGAAACGGCGGCTCGACCGTCAGCGGCCCCAGCAGCAATGCCTTGGTGTCACCGACGCAGACCGGCAATTGCCGCACCGATCCCACCAGCAGCGTGCCGATCCGGGCCGTGAACGACAGGTCGAGCAAATGATCGACATGCTCGCGAAGCCGGTAGGCGCTCAGCACGAAGCGGCCGGGCCCGAAGGTGCGCTCGTGCAGGCGCTCGATCGCCTGCGCGTCGTTGGCGGTTTCGGGCAATATGGTCAGGGCGAGATCGCTCATGCGGCGCGGGATAGCATCTGGCAGGGGCGCGGTCCATCGTCCCGGCTTGGCCGATGCCGAACCGCGTCAGTTGCGGTTGGCACGGGGTCTTGCGACAGATAGGCCAACAGCTTCATCTCGCGGCGGCCGCGCGTCACCGTGTCCAGCACCAGGCCCGACGACACCGACAGCACGGCCAGGATCATCAGGCCCATCGACAGCACCGCGGTCGGCAGGCGGGGCACGAGACCCTGTTCGAGATAGGTGATGATGACGGGGGTCGCGAGCCCGATCGAGACCAGCGTCAGGAAAATCCCGATCGCCGTGAAGAAGCGCAGCGGCTTTTCCGAGCGGTAGAGCTTCAGGATGGTGCCGAGAATGCGAAAGCCGTCGCGCCAGGTGTTGAGCTTGCTGAACGACCCTTCGGGGCGCGCGTAATAGGGCGTCTCGACCTCGGCGACCGGCAGCGCCAGCTCCAGCGCATGCACGGTCAGTTCGGTTTCGATCTCGAATCCGTCCGACAACACCGGGAAGGATTTCACGAAACGGCGCGAGAACACCCGGTAGCCGGAAAGAATATCCTTGAAGGCCTGGCCGAACACCGACGACAGAAAGCTGGTCAGCATCCAGTTGCCGGTGCGGTGGCCGGGCCGATAGGCGGCCTGATCCTGATCGACCCGGAAGCCCACCACCATGTCGAGATGATCGGAGGTGAGCTTCTCGATCATGCGCGGCGCGCTCGGGGCATCATAGGTCGCATCGCCGTCGACCAGCACGTAGATATCGGCATCGACGTCGGCGAACATGCGCCGCACCACATGGCCCTTGCCCTGACGGCGCTCGCTGCGCACCTCGGCGCCGGCTCCCCGCGCCACCGCGATGGTGCGGTCCGACGAATTGTTGTCGTAGACGAAGATTTCGGCCGACGGCAGCGCTTTGCGAAAATCGGCGACGACGGTTGCAACCGCGGCTTCCTCGTTGAAGCACGGCACCAGAACCGCAATTCGCGGCTGTGCCGGCAGCGGCTGCAGAAATTCCCGCCGCGCAAACTGCTCGAGCGCCTCCGCCATGCCGGCCAGATCGCCGCGAAGATTCGGCGGTCGTTTCGACTCCGGCGCGGGGCTCATTGGGAAATCCTTAACAATCGTTAGGGTTTTGACCCCCGATCATAAGCAGCGATCGCTAACGATCTCTAACGCTGTCGCCCGGGTCTTGACCGGATGCGTGCCGCCAAAACGCCTCCCTTGCGGCGGTTGGACACCGTACCGCAGGCGTGATTTTATCCCGCTCAAATAGACCACGGGCAGGGACAGGATGAAGACGTTGATTTTGGCGGAAGCCGTACCGCTTGCGGCCCACGATGCGCTTTCGGCCTGGTTACCAGCTCCGTGGGGTATGCCCTCATGCTAGCCGACGATCGCCGGACAATTGAAGAACTCGAACTGACGATATTGCTTCCCTGCCTCAACGAAGCGGAGACGATCGAGACCTGCATCGACAAAGCCACGTCGTACCTCTCGCGCAGCGATGTAAGCGGAGAAGTGCTTGTCGCAGATAACGGATCGACCGATGGATCGCAACAACTGGCGGCAGCGAAGGGAGCTCGTCTGGTCCAGGTGCGCGATCGAGGTTATGGGTCGGCGCTCCGGAATGGCATCCTGGCGGCGCGCGGTCGCTATGTCGTCATGGGGGACGCCGATGACAGTTACGACCTGTCGGATCTGGGGCTGTTCGTGGCAAGGCTCCGGGAAGGATATGACATCGTCATGGGTAACCGATTTCGAGGCGGGATAGCGCCTGGCGCCATGCCATTCCTGCACCGCTACTTGGGGAACCCGGTCCTCAGCTTTCTCGGACGATTGTTCTTCGACGTGAAAGTAGGCGATTTCCATTGTGGCCTGCGAGCATTCAATCGTGAAAGAGTCCAGGCTCTCAACCTTCACACGACGGGAATGGAATTTGCGAGCGAGATGCTCATCTCAGCGGCCGTGCGATCCTACCGGATCTGCGAGGTGCCAACGACCCTGAGAAAAGACGGCCGATCACGTCCGCCACATTTGCGGACCTGGCGCGATGGATGGCGGCATTTGAGCTTCTTGCTGATGCTGAGCCCGCGATGGCTGTTCATCTATCCGGGATTTGCGCTCATCCTGTTTGGTTTATGCATCGAGGCGGTGCTATTTCCGGGTCCGCTCCAGATTGCAGACGGCGTAAATCTCGAAATCAAGACGTTTCTGGTTGGCGCCATCGCAATTCTGATCGGAATTCAGAACCTGACCTTTGGCCTGATCGCGCAGCGGTTCGCCGTCAGATATCAGCTGCTGCCCGAATCGAAATGGAATCATCGGCTGGTGTCATTTCTTACATTTGAACGAGGACTGATTGTCGCGATTTCAGTTATCGGGCTGGGAGCGGCAGGCTTCATCTGGTCATTCCTGACCTGGGCTTCCGTCGATTTTGGGCCTCTTACAAATCCAATCGTGTTGAGGGTGCTCATCATCTCTCTGACCGGCATTGTGATCGGGGTTCAACTCGCCTTCACCGTCTTCCTGGCGGGTATCATGAGTATTCCGATCAGGCGCGACCGGACGCTCGCTGCCATGGATCAGGACTCATCGGAAGTCACACCGGGCCGGTAGCCCATGGCGTTTTCGAGCGAAAGCCTGTCCCGCACTTGGTGCGGGATGGACGCCGGTTCGCGCGAAGAAAACGCGTCAAACAACAAACCGGAGCCTCAAGCCTTTGCCGCTTGCGCTATGCGGTCGTCCCCGGATTCGGCCGGCGCCATCAGGGATGCAAACAGCAGACTCCAGAGTGAAAGCATGCTGATGGGAATGGTGTAATATGGGTTGAAAAAGTGGGTCGTGAAGAACGCGACATTGACCGCGAGATTCAAGACCGTGAGAAATGCGACCGACCTTATGCCGGTTTCTCTGTACAGGCGCAAAATCAGCACAACCCAGGCGCCCGCAACAATCAGCAAAACGCCTTGCAGGTCTGTGACATAAGCCCAGATGACGCTGGCATCGATGCCCGGAGGCTTTAAATCGTTGGGGTCAGCCCCGTACGTCGTCGCAAAAGGACTTCCGGCATTGATGGCGTTGGCGATCAGTGTCGGTGTGAGCCCCACCAGGAATGCCACCCCGAACAGTCCACCCTGCAGGAACGCTTCCGGTTTCCGCGATCTCAAAAAGACGAAGCCAAAAAACAGGAAATATCCCGCGGAGAGAAACAGATTTGCCAACCGGAAATCGACGGCAAGGCCGATCAGAAAACCAATCAGCATCGTCAGGAGCACGGGATGGCGCTGCGGCGTTTTCACGAACAGACGGGCCGTCAATAAGCCCGCCAGCCCGCAAACCGCCATGGTGGGCGCCATCGAATAGCTCGCCTTGGTCGGATTGATCATGAGGGAAAGCGCCACGCAGCCGAACGCGCCCGCGATCAGGATCGCCGATCTCGACCGGGCGTAGTGAATCGCCAGCAGCGCAAAACCGAAGCTGATGACGGTCGCCAGCACGTACATCGGGATCACCTGGAAGCCTTGCGGGAACAGCGCCAGCACGAAGCCGGTGCCCGGCGGATATTGCACCACCCGCTTGTTGGTGGCCGCTATCGGGGTGTGGCAGGGAAATCTCGACGGATCGCTCCAGTCCGGGAAACCGATCTCGCGCAGTTTGGACGCCATGTAATGATCGTCGTCCCGGGCCAGATCGGTATCCAGCCCGTCAAAACCGAAGCGCTGGAACAGATGGGCCTGCCGCAGGTAGCAGATATCGTCGTAGACCCCGCGGGCTTCGCTCCAGCGCGACATCGACCACACATTGCTGGCCAGCACCAGAAAACACAGTACGCCGCAGGCGGCCTTCGGATAGTTCATCGCTGTTGTCCCGCCGCGTGACGCTCTCACGGGTTGTCGCCAAATTCGCAGGCAGCCGCAAGACCCAGCTAACGCCAGGTGGCGATCGGCGCTTTGCCTTCCAGCGCCTCCGCGATCCGCAGCCGCGTGCCGTCCGTGGTCTCCGCCGGCAGTTCGCTAGGGGCAAAGAAGCCGCAGGCGATGATTTCGCGGTTCGGCTCGGGCAGGCAATCCTGCCGGAACTGCCGGATGAGATAGACCGCAACATGGTCGCGGCGCGACACGTGGCTGTTGAAGAACACGCCAAGCAGCGCCGGCTCGCCCACGACCTCGATCCGCCCCTCCTCGGCCAGTTCGCGCCGCAGCGCCTCGCCAAAACTTTCGCCGACCTCGACGCCGCCGCCCGGCAAATGCCAGCCCGCGACATAGCTGTGCTTGACCAGGAATACCCTGTTGTCGCCGTCCACGACCACGCCGCGGACGCCCAACGTCATGCCGCGCGCAAAGCGCCAATAGAGATGGAAGAGCCGGCGCAGCAGCGGCTCCAGGCTTTTTCGCAGGGCTTGCAGGGTCATTGCGGCATTGATCCAACAGTCACGAACATCGCGTTTGATTCTTGCATCGCTTGTCGCCGCTTGCCATTACATTCGAGACGTTCACAGGATATCACGGGATGATCGTTTCGCTCCCTCTCGCAGGCCGGCCGGCTGGATCGGCGTGATGGCGGCATTCACGCTTGCCCATCTGTCCGATCCGCATCTGCCGCCGCTGCCCAAGGTGCGGCTTGCCGAGCTCGCGGGCAAGCGCGCGCTCGGCTACCTGAACTGGACGCGCAACCGCCACAAATATCATCGGCGCAACGTGCTCGATGCGCTGGTCTCGGACCTGCAGGGGCAGCGCCCGGATCACATCGCCGTCACCGGCGATCTCGTCAACCTCGCGCTCCCAGCGGAATTTGCACCCTCGCGGGTGTGGCTTGAAAGCCTCGGCGCGGCGGATCGGGTCACCGTGATTCCCGGCAATCACGACGCCTATGTCCGAAGCACAAGGCATCGCTTTACCGAGGCCTGGGGCCAATATCTCGCTGGCGACGAGGCGGCCGCCGACGGCGTCAAATTCCCCTTCCTGCGCCGCCGCGGCCCGCTGGCGCTGATCGGCCTGTCCACGGCGGTGCCGACGCCGCCGCTGATGGCGACGGGCACGCTCGGCGCCGCGCAGCTGGAAGCGCTTGAGCGCGTGCTGGCGCGGCTATCGGCCGAGCCGGCGTTTCGCGTGCTGCTGATCCACCATCCGCTGCGTTCGGATTCGCGCCTGAAGCGGCTGACCGATGCGCGCGAGCTGCTCGCGCTCTTGAAGCGGCACGGCGTGGAGCTGGTGCTGCACGGGCACGACCATGTGCATTCAACGATCTGGGTCGAGGGGCCGAACGGCGCGATCCCCGCGGTCGGCGTGCCCTCGGCCTCCGCGGTCGCGCATGGCCGCTATCCCGATGCCGCCTATAATCTGTTTTCGATCGCGCGCGACGGCGCGGCGTGGCGCTGCGAACAGACCGTCCGCGGCATCGACGACAGGTTGCACGTCGATGAGCTGCGGCGGACGCGGTTGATCTAGATACTGCGCAAGGCCGTGAACAGCGCGAAGCCGAACAGCGCGGCGGCGCCGACGATGAAGCCGAGCACGAAAATCCAGAACCCGCCGCGGCGCGGCTTCTCGACGACAACTGGCTCCGGCGCAGGCGTGGCGACCAGCGCGTGTTCGCGCTCGATGATACGGCGCGCGACATAGTCGGTGACGGCGTTGACGATGACCGCGGCGTCGTGGGATTCGGCGAGCACGATGCGGCCGAAACGGGTGTCCTGCACGAAGCGGTAGATGCGCTTGTCGCGTCCCATCAGGACATGGGCGACGACGTCGATCCACAGCCGCGGCGTTTCGCCCTGGCTGATGCCGCGATCAAACAGATCGACCGTGTCGGGGATTTGCGCAAACAGCTGATCGAGCGCTTCGTTGAGGATTTCGAGCCGGGCGACTTCGGCATCGCGGAGGTCGACGACAACGCCGGTGCGGTCGGCCGCCTCGATCCGCGCCTGCCGCAGCGCGTCGCGCAAACGAATAGGGCGCGTTTCGCTGGCAGCCTGGCTTCCGGTACTTTGCGCGTCTGACATCCCTTGGCGGCCTCTATGCTGATGGTCCCACCCGGGGTTAACCTATCAGTAACCACGTTTTCCGCAAAGGCCGTTTGTTGCCAATGGCTTACAGCCTGGATTCGCGATCCCCTTCGCCTCCCCGCTTGCGGGGGAGGTCGACGCGCGAAGCGCGGCGGGTGGGGGCTCTCTCAATTGGCGCCAGTGCTTGCGGAAGCACCCCACCCCGCCCTCCTCCGCGAAGTGCGGGAGAGGGAGACGAGAGGCGCGTGCTCTGGCTCGAAACGCAAGCGGCCCCACCCGGATTTCCGGATGGGACCGCTTCGTCCCTGGACGTCTTCTTCTAGCCCTGAACCGGTCCGTCAGGCCACGACACGGGCGGGTTCTTCCACGATGGAGAAGCGCACGCCGGCCTTGTGGCGGCTCTCTTCCGAGACCTCGCGCCAGCAGTCCTCGGCCTCTTTGCGGGTCTTGAACGGACCTTTGACCTGGGCCGAGCCTTCCACCAGCTTGTGGAAGTTCATCGAACCGAACTCGCCGCCGATCACCCAGAAATTGCTGCCGCTCGTCATGATAGCCTCCTTCTATTCAGCCGCTTGAATGTGGATTTCCGAACCCTGCTTCTTGAACTGCGCGGCTTCGGTCGAGTCGTGGAGCGCCGTCGTCGACGAGGTGCCGCCGGTGATGGTGGTCGAGACCAGGTCGAAATAGCCGGTGCCGACTTCGCGCTGGTGGCGCGTCGCCGAATAGCCGTGCTTCTCGGAAGCGAACTCAGCCTGCTGCAGGCGGGAATAGGCCGCCATGCCCTCGGCCTTGTAGCCGCGCGCCAGTTCGAACATGCCGTGGTTGAGCGAGTGGAAACCCGCCAGCGTGACAAACTGGAACTTGTAGCCCATCGCGCCGATCTCGCGCTGGAATTTGGCAATCGTCGCCTTGTCGATATTGGCTTCCCAGTTGAACGACGGCGAACAGTTGTACGCCAGCATCTTGCCGGGATAGACCTTGTGCACGGCCTCGGCGAATTCTTTGGCCTCTTCGAGGTTCGGGGTCGAGGTTTCCCACCACAGCAGGTCGGCATATTTTGCAAATGCAATGCCGCGCTTGATGCAATGCGCAAGGCCCGTGCCGGGCTTGAGGCGGAAAAAACCTTCCGCGGTGCGCTCACCGGTGATGAATTCGCGATCGCGCTCGTCGACATCGGCGGTGATGAGCTTGGCGCTTTCCGCATCGGTGCGCGCCAGCACGAAGGTCGGCGTGCCGCAGACGTCGGCGGCGAGCCTCGCCGCAACCAGGTTGCGCTCATGCGCCGCCGTCGGGATCAAGACCTTGCCGCCCATGTGGCCGCACTTCTTCTCCGACGCCAGCTGGTCTTCGAAATGCACGCCGGCAGCACCTGCCTCGATATAGGCCTTCATGATCTCGAACGAGTTCAAGGGACCGCCGAAGCCTGCTTCCGCATCGGCCACGATCGGCACGAACCAGTCGATCCTGGCGCCGCCTTCGGAGTGCTCGATCTGGTCGGCGCGCTGGAAGGTGCGGTTGATCCGGCGGCAGAGCTCCGGGCCGGCATTGGCCGGATAGAGGCTCTGGTCGGGATACATCGCGCCCGCCGTGTTGGCGTCGGCGGCGACCTGCCAGCCCGAGAGGTAGATCGCGGGCAGGCCGGCCCGCGCCTGCTGCATCGCCTGGTTGCCGGTGACGGCGCCGAGCGAATTGACGTAAGGCTCCTTCTTCAGCGATTCCCACAGCCGGTTGGCGCCGCGCTCGGCCAGCGTATAGGCGATCGGCACGGAGCCGCGCAGCTTCTCCGCCTCGGCGGGGCTATAGGGGCGGCTGATACCATCGAAACGCCCCTTGGGCGCGGGAACCAGCTGTTCAAAAGTCTTCGCCATTTTCGTATTCTCCAATCGACATTCGTGACAGTGCGCCGCGAAACGTAACGGGAGCTAAACGCTAATCTTCTCAATTCGTATATACTCCTTGCATTCTAATGATGATGACATGTAACATATGAACTTGTCATACATGTAATTTTGTCGTTTTTGTCACAAAATCAGTCAGCGAGGGCTGTCATGGCGGAAGGTTCCGGAAAGAAGCTGTTCGTCGGCCCGCGCTTCCGTCGCATCCGCCAGCAGCTCGGTCTGTCGCAGACTCAGATCGCCGAGGGACTCGGCATTTCACCCTCCTATATCAACCTGATCGAGCGCAACCAGCGCCCGGTGACGGCGCAGATATTGCTGCGGTTGGCGGAGACCTATGACCTCGATCTGCGCGATCTCGCCAGCGCCGACGAGGACCGGTTCTTCGCCGAGCTGAACGAGATTTTCTCCGATCCGCTGTTCCGCCAGATCGATTTGCCGAAACAGGAACTGCGCGATCTCGCCGAATTGTGCCCCGGCGTGACCCATTCGCTGCAACGGTTGTACGCGGCCTATACCGAGGCCCGCCGCGGCGAGACCATGGTCGCGGCACAAATGGCCGACCGCGACGAGGGCACGCGATTCGAGGCCAATCCGATCGAGCGCGTCCGCGACCTGATCGAGGCCAACCGCAATTATTTCCCCGAACTCGAACAGGCCGCCGAAACCCTGCGCGACGAATTGAACGTGTCCTCCGAGGAGTTGTTCGCCGCGCTCGGCACCCGCCTGCGCGAAAAGCATTCGATCGTGACCCGCATCATGCCGGTCGACGTGATGCGCGAGACCTTGCGGCGGTTCGACCGTCATCGCCGGCAATTGCTGATCTCGGAATTGATCGACGCGCCCGGCCGCGCGTTCCAGCTCGCCTTCCAGCTAGGGATTGCCGAATGCGGTGCCGGCCTTGAGGCCATCATCAACCGCGCCGGTCCGCTCGACGACACGCCGCGCCGGCTCTACCGGATTACGCTGGCGAATTATTTCGCCGCCGCCGTGATGATGCCGTATCAGGCTTTTCACGGCGCGGCTGAAGCGCTGAGCTACGACGTCAACGTGCTGGCGCAGCGTTTCAACTCGGGCTTCGAGCAGGTCTGCCATCGCCTGACCACGCTGCAGCGGCCGAACGCGCGCGGCGTGCCGTTCTTCATGCTGCGCGTCGACAATGCCGGCAACGTGTCGAAGCGGTTTTCCTCCGGCACCTTCCCGTTCTCGAAATTCGGCGGCACCTGTCCGCTGTGGAACGTGCACTCGACCTTCGACACGCCGGACCGGCTGCTCAAGCAGATCATCGAACTGCCCGACGGCGCGAGGTACTTCTCGATCGCGCAGGTCGTGCGCCGGCCGGTGGCGCCGCACCCGCAGGCCCAGCCGCGCTTTGCCATCGGGCTCGGTTGTGAAATCCGCCATGCCTCGCGCCTGATCTACGCCAGCGGCATGGATCTGGAGAAAACCGAGGGCACGCCGATCGGCGTCAATTGCCGGCTCTGCGAGCGCGAAAACTGCAGCCAGCGGGCCGAGCCGCCGATCACCCGCACGCTGATCCTCGACGAGAACACGAGAAGGGTATCGTCGTTTGCGTTCTCCAATGCACGGGAGCTGTGAGCCCCCTCATGAGCACGAGGATCGCCTGGATCGTCCTGATCGCGGCAACATTTTTTTCGCCACGGCCCGCTGCGGCTCGGCGCAGATCGTGGCCCTTGGCGCCAGCGCTACCGCTGGATATGGGCTCGCTCCATCGGAATCGTTTCCGGCCCAGCTTCAGGCCATGCTGCAGGCCAGTGGCTCGGCGACGCAGGTGGTCAACGCCGGCGTCAGCGGCGAAACCACTGGCCAGATCCTTGCGCGCGTCGACAGTTCGGTGCCCGAAGGCACCAGGATCGTCATCCTCAGTCTGTTCATGCTGAATGACGGGCATCACGGCGTTTCGCCGGCGATGCACCGCGCCAACGCCGCCAGCATCAGAGAGCGGCTCCGCGCGCGCCACATCCGGATCGTCGATGCCACCGGCCTGATCGTGGCGGCGGCAAAGGCCGGAATGCTTCAACGCGACCGCCTGCATCTGACGGCGGAGGGCAATCGGCGCGTCGCCGCGGGATTGATGGCCTCCCTGCGCTAGCCTCTTGAAGGCGCGCTGTGGCGCGGCAATGCTTCCTTTCGGACTTTTAATCGAGCGCGGCTTGGCCGACCCAGCGGTATGGTGTAACTCGCCGCTTATCGCTAGCCTCGCCTCGCGATCCCTTGACCGCAGCGTTCAGCGTCCAGTCCCCCGGACGCCCGGATGCCGTCTCGACAAATCCTCTGACCTGGATAGCCAAACCCATGTTCGTCTCATTCTTTCCCCGGCCCAAGCTGTTCTTCATATCGGTCGTCGTCTGGACGGCGATCGCGATGGCGTTCTGGTATGGCTACGCCAACGATCTGATCGGCTCGTCCGCACAGCCGGTCATCGGCGTCGCGATGTTCGCGTCGGCGCGGGAGCTCTGGTTCGACCTGTATTTCGCCATCTGTGTCGCGATCTTCGCCGGCGCCTGGATGGTGTTCTCGCCGCATCCCTGGGCGCCGTGGTCGATCCTCGGCTCGGCACTGATCCTGTTCACCTCCTACTTCCAGGTCGAGGTCAGCGTCGCCATCAATACCTGGCGTGGGCCGTTCTACAATCTCATCCAGGCCGCGCTTTCGAAACCGGGATCGGTCACGCTCGCGCAATTGTACAGCGGAATATCAACATTCTTCAGCATCGCCACGGTCGCCATCGTGGTCACCGTGCTGACGAGCTTCTTTGTCAGCCACTACATCTTCCGCTGGCGCACCGCGATGAATGACTACTATGTCGCAAACTGGCCACGGCTTCGCACCATCGAGGGTGCCTCGCAGCGGGTGCAGGAAGACACCATGCGGTTTTCGACGACGGTGGAGAGTCTCGGCGTCAATCTCATCAGGGCCGTGCTTACGCTGGTGGCCTTCCTGCCGGTTCTGGTCAACCTGTCCGGCGATATCACCGAACTGCCCCTGATCGGTGCCATCCCCTATTCACTCGTGTTCGCCGCGGTGGTCTGGTCGGTGCTTGGAACCGGCCTGCTGGCCTTGATCGGTATTCGCCTGCCCCGAATCGAGTTTTTCAACCAGCGTGTCGAGGCGGCCTATCGCAAGGAACTTGTGCTTGGCGAAGACGATCCGGCCCGTGCCGACCCTCCGACATTGAACGCCCTGTTTAGCAACGTCAGGACCAACTATTTTCGTCTTTACCTGAATTTCATGTACTTCAACGTCGGCCGCTACGTTTATCTGCAGACTGACGTCATGTTTCCCTACATCCTGCTCGCACCGACCATCGTTGCGGGCAAGATCACGCTCGGCCAAATGCAACAGATCCTGGGCGCGTTCGGCGAAGTGCGAAGCTCGTTCCAGTATCTTGTCACCGCATGGGGCACGATCGTCGAGCTGATCTCGATCTATCAGCGGTTGCGCGGCTTCGAGGCCAAGATCCACGAAGAGCCGCTGCCGTCGATCGAGACGCAAGCGGAGGGCGCCGCGTAGCGAGGGTCCCGCCGCTCCGGCGTCACCCGTGAGCAAACCGCACACCCGCGGCTAACGCATGATCCGGAAAAGTGTGAAGCGGTTTTCCGAAAAGATCATGCGCAACCAAGGATCTAAAGCGCGATGATGATTCATCCTGATCTCATCGCGCTTTAGGGTTCGACCCCGAGCCGCTGCAAGGCTTGCCGCGCGACCGCGCGCGCAGGGTCGAGCGCCAATGCCTGGCGGTAATCGGCAATCGCCTTGTCGCGGTCGTTTTTCTTCTCGTGGATCTGGGCGCGTATGAGATAGGCAAAGGCATAGCGCGGATTCAGTTCAATTCCCTTGGTGAGATCGGTGATCGCCTCGTCGAATCGACCGAGCCTGCCATAGGCCGAGCCTCGCTCGCCATAGGACCGGTAGAATTTCGGATCGATCTGCATCGCAGTGGAGTAGTCGGCGAGCGCCTGGTCGGTGAGACCCTTGTCGTCATAGACATTGCCGCGGGTGACATAGCTGAACGCGGAATCCGGTTTCAATTCGATCGCCTTGCCGAGATCGCCGAGCGCCCGGTCGTACTCCTTCTTCCGATAATAGGCGACGCCACGATTCGAATATGCGTCCGCATATTTGGCAGACATGGCGATCGCCGCCGTGTAATCGGCAATTCCGAGGTCGACTTGGCCGTTGTCGTCATAGGCGTTGCCGCGCGCCACATAGGCGCGGGGGTCCGGCTTCAGCTTGATCGCATTCGAATAGTGCCTGATAGCCTCGGCGTAATTGTTCTGGCTGTAGGCGGTCTGGCCGGCCTGGTACTCGCTGGCGGCATCGGCAAACGCCGGCGCGACGACAGCCATCAGCAGGCTTGCGACCAAAATGAGGAACCGCATGGCAATCTCCCCCGATCCCATTCAATCCGAATGCATGATAGCCGATAACGAAGTCCTCGGTAAGCCACGGGCCGCCGATGTCAATCGCGCCGCGGCGGGTGACGTGGTCCGACGGGGATGCTAGGACACGACAATCGCCCCCGACTTCAGGCCAATCGGTAATCGCATGCGAAAGTTTCCAACGGCACCATTTCTGGCCGGCACCCTCGTGATGCTTCTCGGCGCGCCGCAAGCCACGTCGGCTCAACCGGTGGCGGCTCCGGCGCGGCCGATCGCTGCCCCGATGCCGCGTGCCGCCGCGCCGGTTTCGCGCGGCGCGGCCGCCTGCCACAACGGCATGAGCTTCGACCGCTTCCTCACTGAGCTGAAACAGCAGGCGGCCACCGCTGGCGTCTCGCAGCGCGCGCTCGCGGAAGCCTCGCCCTACCTCGTCTACGACCAGGGCATCGTCAATCGCGACCGCGGCCAGCGCGTGTTCGGGCAGGTGTTCACCGAATTCGCCCGGAACAGGGCGTCGGATGGCGCGGCAAAAAACGCGCAGGCGCGAATCCGGATGCATGCGGCAGCGTTCAACCGCGCCGAAAAGGAATATGGCGTGCCGCCCGCCGTGATTGCCGCCTTCTGGGGGCTGGAGAGCAGCTTTGGCGCCGAGTTGGGCAAACTGCATACGCTCCCGTCGCTGGTGTCGTTGGCGTACGACTGCCGCCGCTCGGAGCGGTTTGTCGGCGAGACCATCGCCGCGCTGAAAATCATCGATCGCGGCGATCTCACGGCTGACGAAATGGTCGGCTCATGGGCCGGTGAACTCGGCCAGACGCAGTTCTTGCCGACGCATTATTTCACCTATGCGGTCGATTACGACGGCGACGGCCGCCGCGATCTCCTGCACAGCGCGGCCGACGTGATCGGCTCGACCGCCAACTACATCGCCAGCGGCTTGAAATGGCGGCGCGGCGAACCGTGGCTGCAGGAAGTGCGGGTATCGGCAGCATCCAATTTTCCATGGGACCAGGCCGATCTCACCATCCAGCTGCCGCGCAAAAAATGGACGCAGCTCGGCGTCACCTATCCGGACGGCAAGGCGCTGCCGAACGACGACCTGCCGGCCTCGCTGCTATTGCCGATGGGCCGCACCGGGCCGGCGTTTCTCGCCTATGCCAATTTCGCCGCCTATACCGAATGGAACAACTCGCTGATCTATTCGACCACGGCAGGCTACCTCGCCACCCGCATCGCGGGCGCGCCGCCGATGCTGCGTCCGGCGGCCCCCGTGGCGCAATTGCCGTTCAACGAGCTGCGCGAACTGCAGCAATTACTGGTGCGCGCAGGCTTCAATGTCGGCAAGGTCGATGGCGTGATGGGCCAGCAGAGCCGCAGCGCCGTGAAGGCGATGCAGATCAAATACGGCTTGCCGGCGGATTCCTGGCCGACCGCCGAACTATTGGCGCGGATGCGCGGCGTGCCGCGCGCGCAGGCACCTCCGCCGGGCGTAGCGGCCGTGCGATAGCCATCCCGTCATTCCGGGGCAGCCCGCAGGGCTGAACCCGGAATCTCGAGATTCCGGGTTCGATGCTGCGCATCGCCCCGGAATGACCACCACAACGAAAAAAGAGAGTCTCACATGTCCTTCTACGACGCTACCGTACCGGCCTTCCTGCAGATCCTCGGCGGCCTTACCGGCATCCTCACCAAGGCCGAGGCGCACTGCAAGGCCAAGAACATCGCGCCCGAGGTGCTGCTTTCCGCGCGGCTCTACCCGGACATGCTGCCGTTCAGCAAGCAGATTCAACTGGTCTGCGATTTCGCCGGCAAGAGCTGTGCGCGGCTGGCGCAGGTCGAGGTGCCGACCACGCCGGATACCGAAAAGACCTTTGGCGAGCTGAAGCAGCGCCTGGCGAAAACCATCGACGATCTGAAGGCGTTCAAGCCCGCCCGGTTCGACGGCGCGGATGCGCGCGATGTCAGCTTTCCGGTCGGGCCGACCAACACGATGACGCTCAAGGGCCAGCACTTCATCAATAACTTCGCGTTCCCGAATTTCTACTTCCACGCCGCCATCGCCCACGGCATCCTGCGCCACAACGGCGTGGAAATCGGCAAGCGCGATTTTCTCGGGGTGAACTGATTTCTAGCCGTCATTCCGGGGCGATGCGAAGCATCGAACCCGGAATTTCGAGATTCCGGGTTCGCGTCTTCGACGTGCCCCGGAATGACGGAGAGCTAATCTGCGTCCGCTGAATGGCTCGCGGCTTGCCGTGAGCCTCCGGAATGTACATTTCACTGGAGATTTTGACGTTCCCCGCCTACCCGCCAATCACCGAAAGCTGCAAAAAATGAGCACGCCGACCAAACTGTTCGAGCCCTTCCAGCTTGGCCCGATCACGCTTCCGAACCGCCTCGTGATGGCGCCCCTGACCCGCAACCGCGCGGTCGCGGGCATGGTGCCGAGCCCGCTGGCGGTCGAATATTACGGGCAGCGCGCCTCCGCCGGACTATTGATCACCGAGGCAAGCCAGGTCTCGCAGCAGGGCCAGGGCTATCAGGACACCCCCGGCATCTATTCCAAAGAACAGGTCGCGGGCTGGCGCAAGGTGACGGAGCGGGTACATGCGCGCGGCGGGCGCATCTTCATCCAGATCTGGCATGTCGGACGCATCTCCCACACCTCGCTGCAGCCCGATGGCGGCGCGCCGGTGGCGCCGTCGGCGATCCGTGCCAAGGGCAAGACCTTCGTCAACAACACCTTCACCGAGATTTCCGAGCCGCGCGCGCTGACGCTTGCAGAGATTCCCGGCATCGTCGAAGACTTCCGGCAAGGCGCCGCGAACGCGCTGGAAGCCGGATTCGACGGCGTCGAGATCCACGGCGCCAACGGCTACCTGCTGGACCAGTTCGCCAAGGACGGCGCCAACAGGCGCACCGACGCCTATGGCGGCTCGATCGAGAACCGCGCCAGGCTGATGCTGGAAGTGGCAAAAGCGGTGACGGCGGAAGCGGGCGCCGAGCGCACCGGCATCCGCATCTCGCCGGTAACGCCGGCCAACGACGTCTCGGACTCCGATCCGCAGCCGCTGTTCGATTATATCGTGGATCACCTCAACGCGCTGAAGCTGAGCTACATCCACGTCATCGAAGGCGCCACCGGCGGGCCGCGCGACATCGCGCCGTTCGACTATGGATCCTTGCGCAAGCGCTTCAAGCAGGCCTACATCGCCAACAACGGCTATGATTTCGAGCTCGCGACCAAAATGCTGGCGGCTGACGCGGCCGACCTGATCGCATTCGGAAAACCCTTCCTCGCCAACCCCGATCTGGTCGAGCGCCTCAGGCGCGGCGCACCGCTGAACGCGCCGGACAAGGCCACCTTCTACGGCGGCGGCGCCAAGGGGTATACGGATTATCCAAGCTTAAGCGAGGCGCTTGACGCCGCGCAGTAAAGCGCCTCGACACCGCAACGGCTAGACCGGAGCGAGATTGCGCTCGAACTCGATGCAAGTGAGGTCGATCTCCCCCCTCTCCCCGCCCTTTCGCGGGGAGAGGGTCGGGGTGAGGGGCTCTCTCGGCGAGTGCGACTCGTGGAGAGTCCCCCTCACCCGGATTCGCGCTATCGCGCGAATCCGACCTCTCCCCGCAAGCGGGGCGAGGTGACCTGCGTTCGTTTCCGAGCGAACTCAAAGCCATCAAACTTTAAAGTTTCGGAGCGGTACCTTGCGGCGTCGGATTGCGCTCGTTCTTCTCCGCAACAAGCGCGTCGCTGTCGATCGTGGCCGCGCTGATGATGCGCTTGAAATCCACCAGCGTGAACTGTGCATTTCCGACCCGGTCCGGCGAGATGCCCGGCGTCAGTTCCACGCCCAGCGCGCCATCGCAGTTGGCGCCCTTTGCCTCGACCAGCATCGCGCTCAGCGTCTTGTCCTTTGCCTGCGAGCGCTTCACGCCGGCCACGCAACTGCCGTGGCCGTTGGCGTCGTCGAGCTTGATCGCGGCTCTCGGATCCAGCGGCCGGTCGATCGCCTCGAGTGCCGTGGTCTCCTTGTATTTCGTTCCCACCGATACGGTCTTGCCGGCGCGATAGATGTAATAGAGATGATGGTCGCCGACGATGGTCGGCGCGCCATACTTGTCCATGACCTGCTTGATCATCTCGGCCTTGGGCGGTTGCTGGTCCTGCGCGAACGTCAGGCTTCGCGCTATGAAATAGGCGCGGTTGGCGCTGGCGGGCGAGGAGAAGCTGATCGAAAGCATTTCACCGGTCTGTTTCGGGCCGGAAGCAGAATTGAATTTCAGCGCCGCGATATAGCTGACGGCGGTATCCCCGAATTTCTCCTGCTGAATGTCGATCTTGGCACCGGCGCGATCCTTGAAGGTCGACAGGATCGTCCGCGCGGAGTCGGCCGTGGAGTTGGTAGAGATACCCAGAATATCCGGGCGCAGCTTTGCCTCGAACGCGGACTCGGAAGTCTTCGCCTTGATTTCGTAGGCAAAGGACGCCGCGGGCAGCGTTGCCGCACCCGCGGCAAGAATTGCAACCAAGGCACGGCGAAACATGATCCACCTGCGAAATCAATCAAGAAACAAGGAAGCGAAAGCATTACGCCAAATTTTCAACCGCAATGTCAACCTCGAAGTTCCGTGTTTCGGGATGGCGGTGGTTCGTGCCATTCAAGGCGACCGGGACAATTCGATATTCTTTCGGCCATGTTGAAGCCTCGCTATTCTTTTGATCGACGTTTCGATGTAAGATCGTCGTTGCTGGGGTCATCCCGATGATCTGGAAAATGCCGGCGGCAATCTCACGTGAACCCACAGACGCCTGACGACCAGCGGCGGCGCGCCGAAACGATCAATGCGGCGCTCACCGCCCTGCGCGAAGGTCGTATCGAGCAGGCCGGCACGCTGGCTCGTGCGCTGATCGATGATGCGCCGGATGACCCCGCCGCGCATCAGCTCGTTGCGACGCTCGCCTGGCAGCGGGGCGACCACGACGAGACGCTCCGCTGGGCGCGCTCGTGCCTCGCGCTGCAGCCGGGACACGCGCCCGCCCTGCTTCTCGCCGGCCGCGCCGCGAGAGCCGCGGGCGATCTCGATTGCGCCTTGCAGTTCTTTCGCGAGGCCGCGCAATGCGCCCCCGAAAGAGCCGATGCGGCTTTCATGCTGTGTATCACGCTGCTGGAGCGTGGTGATCCCCGGGCAAATGACGCCTTGCACGATCTGTTGCGCCGCTTTCCAGATGATGCCGAAGGATGGCACGAAATCGGGATGACGCTGCACAGGGCCGGCAAGTTCGAGGCGGCGCTGGTCGCCTTCACGCGTGCGGCGGAGTTCGTTCAAAATCCCCGCCATGAAGTGGCCCGTGCCGCGAGCTTGCAGGCGTTGGGGCGGCTTGTTGAGGCCGCCGGTGTCTTGCGCAAGGCCGGATCGCGGCTGCCTGATAATGCCGATATCGCGTTGCAGCTGGCGCTCTGCCTCCACAAGCTCGGCGAGCTTGCCGCGGCGCGAGCCGAGCTCGAGCGCATCCTCGCCTCAAACGCCGAGAGCGCAAATCTCTGGTTCGCTTATGGGCTGGTCCGTCAGGACTCGCGCGATACAGCGGCCGCCATCACGGCCTATCGTCGCACGCTGCAATTGTCTCCCGAACTGGCGGAAGCCCATGTCAACCTTGGCATCTGCCTGCAGCAGACGGGCGACATCGCCGCGGCCAAGGCCATGTTCGGCCGCGCGATAAAGCTTCGCGCCGATACATTCGGGCGCATCGCGCAGGCCCTGCCGGCCGCGCCGCGCGGCGAGTTGTGGCTCGACCCCGAACGGCTCAGGCGGTCACTTGCCGGTTGAGCGCCCCCTCCGCGCGCGGAATTTCCGACGGTACACGCCCCGTCGGCTCAAGAGTGCTGCGGCCGTCTCGTCATAGCGACGCTCCGCCGCTGCCGAGAGGGCTTCACAATGCAGCTCCAGCGTGCGTCGCGCCACCGGAAAGCATTGCGCGACCGGGGTGCCGCGCGGCAGCACACCTTCAAAATCGGGGTCGGTCCAGACGGCCGGAAACAGCACGCCGACATCGGAAAAACGATCGCAATCGACAAGCCCGCTCAACAGCCGAAACGGTAGATCGGCGCGGTTGAGAGGGTGGGTCGCAAACAGCGAGTATCCGGGCTCGAGTTCGATGGTCCAGAAGCTGTTGAACTTCACGATGGATGTTGCCGCGTCGTGAAACGGCGTCGCAGTCACTTGCGCCGGGACGTGAAAGCTGATCGGCGACCGCGGGTGCGCATCCGCGGCCAGCTGCGGCAATTCCCAATCCCACGACAGCACGCCGTCACGCATGGTGACATCGCAGGGAAGCGGAATGACAAAGCCGAAGGCCATCGCGTCGACAAAGGGCGGGCAGTGCTTGACGGTGCGGACGTCCTCGCCATGCAAGGCGGACCAGGCGGTGCCGGGCATGTTTCTGAGCCATTCGGGCAAGGCCTGCCGCGCCGGAATTGGCCGCGCCAGCGTGTCGATCAATGCGCGATCGCAACGAAACGTCACCCGCATGAGAACACTCGCTTGCCGCCCTTCCCGAGCTTCATGAGTTCGGATACAGGCCCAGATTGAAGGCGATCGATATGCGCAAGGAATTGCCGGTATAGGGGCGCACCGCGTGCAACAGGAACGACGGAAACAGGAACAACAGCCCGGCGCGCGGCCGGATCGTCTGCGCGCTTCCCGCGGAGCGGCCGTCCTCGCCGGCAAATTTCAGCAGCGGCGCATGCATCATCGGCGACGGGCCGCGCGGATCGAACATCTCGAACTCGCCGCCGAGCGCGGCGTCGTCGGCGCAACCGCCGTCGGCGACATAATAGGTGCCGGACCAGAACGAACCCGGATGGTAGTGGCAGGCGTTCGAATCGCCTGCTGCGATGACGTTGGCCCAGGCTTCGACCTTCCAGTCGGGCTTGATCGGGTTGCCGTCGCGGTCGGCGGTAAGCTGGGTCGCGACGGATTGGCCGGCGGTCAGCACCTGCTGAATGCCCTTGCCACCCCACTCCACGATGTCGCGCGTCGAATGCCAGCCGCCAATGCTCGAGGCACCGATCGACGGCTGCGCGGCGCGGCGCCGCAGGATGATCTCGGTCAATTCCGCATTGCGTTCCTCGGCGCCGGGCAGCATCACTGCCGCTACCGGCGTAGCAAACAACCCCTTCACTTCGACGTCGGTGCCGGACATGCCCGGATTTCTTCGAACCTGCTGCGTGAAAGAAAAAGGGGTGGGAACCTCGCAAAAGAGCTTCCCACCCCGTTCGTCATGCGTCAACCGGCTTAGGTCTTCTTGTGTGGAACCTCGGCCTTCCAGCTCTTGATGAGCTCGTCATAGTCCTGCGTGACGCCCTGCGGCTTCTCGTTGGCGAGCTTGCGCGCCGGGGCGACATTGCCGTCCTTCTCGGACTTGGCGTACCAGTATTCCGCAGTCTTCTCTTCATTGAGCTTCGGTCCAAGCTTGCCTTGCACGCCGGATTTCTCCAGCCGGCCCAGGATATCGTCCTGCGCTTTGGCCAGACCGTCCATCGCCTGCTGAGCCGTTGCCTCGCCCGAGATGGCTTTCGAGACGTTCTGCCACCAGACCTGAGCCAGCTTGCCGTATTCCGGCACGTTGACGCCGGTAGGCGTCCACAATTTGCGCGCCGGGCTGCGGTAGAACTCGACGAAACCGCCCACCTTCGGCGCAAGCTCCGTCATCGCGTCCGCCCAGATGTCGCTCTCGCGGATCACATGCAGGAACTTGATCGACTTCTTCAGCGAGACGGTCTTCGACACGCAGAACTGCCCGTACAGCCAGCCCGCCTTCACCTTCTCCGGCTGGGCATATTTCAAGTATGTCCAGCAGCCGACGTCCTGATAGCCCAGCTTCATACCCTCCTTCCAGTACGAACCGTGCGGGCTCGGTGCCATGCGCCACTTCGGCGTGCCATCCGGGTTCATCACGGGCAGCTCCGGTTTTGAGAGCGCCGCCGTGAACGCGCTGTACCAGAATATCTGCTGGGCGATATGCCCTTGCCCCGGCACTGCACCGGCCTCGAGGAAGTCCATTCCCGCGGCTTCCGGCGGCGCATACTTCTTGAGCCACTCAACAAACTTGGTGAGCGCGTACACCGCGGCCGGCCCGTTGGCGTCGCCGCCACGCGTGATCGAGGAGCCGCGTGGAATGCCGTCTTCCATGCGGATGCCCCACTCGTCGACCGGTTTGCCGTTCGGGAGGCCCTTGTCGCCGTTACCGGCCATCGACAACCAGGCGTCGGTGAATCGCCAGCCGAGCGACGGATCCTTCTTGCCGTAGTCCATGTGGCCATAGACCCGCTGGCCGTCGATTTGCTTCACCGTGTTGGTAAAGAAGTCGGCGATGTCTTCGTATGCGGACCAGTTGACGGGAACACCGAGCTCGTAGCCGAATTTGTTCTTGAACGCAGTCTTGAGCTCGGGACGCTTGAACCAGTCGTAGCGGAACCAATAGAGGTTGGCGAACTGCTGGTCCGGCAGCTGATACAGCTTGCCATCGGTGAATGTCGCGAACGAAAGCCCGATGAAGTCGGCAAGGTCGAGGTTTGGATTGGTGATGTCCTTGCCATCGCCCGCCATGAAGTCGGTCAGCGAGCCACCAATGATGTCGTTATAGCGGGGATGGGTGCCGATGAAGTCCAAGTCGTTCATCCAGAAATCGTAGATCGGCTTTCCGGATTGAATTTCCGTCGAGATCTTGTCGACGATCAAGCCTTCATCCATCATCTCGTGATTGACCTGGATGCCGGTAATCTCGGCGAACGCCTTGGTCAGCGTCTTCAACTCGTACTCGTGAATGCCGAGAATTTCCGAAGCCGTGCTGACCTGCATTCCCTTGAAGGGCGCCGATGCCTTGATGAACCATTGCATCTCAGCCATCTGCTGATCCTTGCTCAGCGTCGACGGCTGAAACTCGTTGTCGACCCACTTCTTGGCGGCATCGACCTGTTGCGCATAGCTCACGGTTGGCGTGAGCAACGCCGGCGCGCCGACCGCGGCCGCTACGGCGGCCGTGCCTGCGCCCTTCAGAACGTCACGACGTTTGATATCCATCTTCCACTCCTCCCTTGTTTTAACCCCGCACACAGCGCGCGGGGCAGTTGCAGTTACGCCAAACGAAACATTGCGACGGCGAACGGAATACAGATCGCGAACGCGTACCAGAGCTCGCCGCCGCCCAAGCGGATCCACAGAATGAAAATGAACGCCGAGCCGAGCAGCGAGACGAAGAAGCGGTCGCCCCGCGTGGTCGGAAACCCGAGAATACCCTTGCGCGGCGTCTCCGGCCGGTAGATCGCGAGCAAGGTCAGAATGACCAGCGACAGCGCGATGAAGGCAAAGAAGATCGCCGTCTGCGGCGTCCAGGCCATCCATGCGAATGACGACATGCCGTCCTCCTAAACGCGGCCCAGGGCGAAGCCTTTGGCAATGTGGTTGCGTACGAACCAGATGACGAGGGCGCCCGGAAACATCGTCAGCACGCCCGCGGCGGCGAGCAGCGACCAGTCCATTCCGGAGGCCGAGTAGGTGCGCGACATCACGGCTGCGAACGGCAGCGCATTGGTCGCAGTCAGCGTGGTGGCGAGCAGCTGTTCGACCCACGAGAACATGAAGCAGAAGAAAGCCGTGACGCCGACACCATTGGCGATGAGCGGCACGAAAATACGCACGAAGAAACGAGGGAACGAATAACCGTCGATCGCGGCGGTTTCATCGATTTCGCGCGGCACGCCGCGCATGAACCCTTCGAGAATCCAGACCGCGAGCGGCACATTGAACAGGCAATGCGCGAGCGCTACGGCCCAAACCGTGTCGAACAGGCCGACCGCGTAGTAGAGATTGAAGAATGGCAGCGCGAACACGGCGGTGGGCGCCATCAGGTTGGTGAGCAGCCAGAAGAACAGGTGCTTGTCGCCGATGAAGCGATAGCGGCTGAAGGCGTAAGCCGCCGGCAGCGCCACGGTTACGGAGATCACCGTGTTGATCGCGACATAGGTCAACGACACCAGAAATCCATGCACCCAGGTCGGATCGTGAAGAATGAACCAATACTTCACCAGCGACGGATGCCGCGGCCAAATCACAAGGCCCGACATGATATCTTCGTTGCTGCGCAAGCTCATATTGATGAGCCAGTAGATCGGCAGCAACAAGCAGAGAAGGTAGATCACAAGGCCAAGTTTCGGGAGAATTCCGCGATTCATCTCAGGCCTCCTTCAACAGGTCGAGCTGAGTCATGGCGGTGAAGAATATCCAGCACAGCGTGATCGTGATCAGATAGTAGACCAGCGACATCGCAGCCGCGCTGCCGAGATCGACTTGTCCGAGCGCGATCTTGACCAGGTCGATCGACAGGAACGTCGTCGCGTTGCCCGGTCCGCCGCCGGTCACGACGAAGGGCTCGGTGTAAATCATGAAGCTCTGCATGAAGCGCAGCAGGATCGCGAGAACGAGCACTTGTTGCAGCTTCGGCAATTCAATATTGAGAAAGACCGACCAGCGGCCGGCCGCATCGATGCGTGCCGCCTGATAAAACGCGTCGGGAATCGCGCGCAACCCCGCGTAACTCAAAAGGATGACGAGCGGCGTCCAGTGCCAGACGTCGATCAGGAGAATCGTGAACCATGCCGACACCGGGTCCTGCGTATCGTTGTAATGCAGACCCAAGCCGTTCAGCGCGGCGCCGAACAGCCCGATGTCGCCGCGCGCAAAAATCTGCCACATGGTCCCGACCACGTTCCATGGGATCAGCATCGGAAGCGCAATCAGCACCAGGCTCGGCCCGACCGCCCAGCCGCGCCGCGGCAGCGCGAGTGAGAGCGCGATGCCGAGCGGCACCTCGATCAGGAGAACAACGAACGAGAAGATCAGATTTCGTTCCAGGGCGCCCGAGAAGCGGCTGCCGATTTCGGTGCCCGGATCCAGAAGGTCGCGAAACCAGCCATCGCCGTTCCAAAAGAAATGATTCTCCGCCATCGCGTCCTGCACCGAATAATTGACGACGGTCATCACCGGCAGCAGGGCCGAGAACAGCACGACGATCATGACCGGCGCGACCATTAGCCAGGCACGGTTGTTGAGGGTCTTTCTCATCACGCCGCTCCCTCGACCAGCCGGCTGTCGGCATAGACATGCACGTGCGCCGGATCGAACTTCAGTGCCGCGACACCGTCGGCGCTTGAGAAGCCGGGCGGCACGCGGGCTGCGAATTTCACGTCGCCGACGTGCACGCGCGCGAAACGGACGCGGCCGAGATCGTCGATCCGCTCGATATCGGCCGACAGCAGCCCGGGCCCGGGCGGCACGACGTCGACGAATTCGGGACGCACGCCGATCTCGATCCTGGCGCCGGCCGGAAGGCCGTCGTAATTGCGGTCGAGCCGGATGGTGTGGCCGTCGATCCGCGCCTCGCGGCCCCGCACTTCGGCCGATACGATGTTCATGCCGGGCGAGCCGATGAAATAGCCGACGAAGGTGTGCGCCGGCTTGTCGAACAATTCCGCCGGCGTGCCGCTCTGCACCACACGACCGTCATGCATCACCACCACCGTATCGGCAAAGGTCAGCGCCTCGGTCTGATCGTGGGTGACGTAGATCATCGTCAAATCGAGCGCGCGGTGCAGCGCCTTGAGTTTTGAGCGCAGCTGCCATTTCAATTCGGGGTCGATCACCGTCAGCGGCTCGTCGAACAGCACGGCGGCGACGTCGGAGCGCACCAGGCCACGGCCGAGCGAGATCTTCTGCTTGGCGTCGGCGTTCAGCCGCGTCGCGCGGCGCGACAAATAAGGCGTCAGGTCGAGCAGGCCCGCGATCTCGGCGACCCGCGCTTCGATCTCGCGCCTCGGCACGCCGCGGTTTTTCAGCGGAAACGCAAGATTCTGGCCGACCGTCATGGTGTCGTAGATCACCGGAAACTGGAACACCTGGGCGATGTTGCGCTTCTCGGTCGGCAGCGGCGTGATGTCGGTGCCGTCGAACAGGATTTTTCCGCGCGACGGGGTGACGATCCCGGAAATCAGGTTGAGCAACGTGGTCTTGCCGCAGCCCGACGGCCCGAGCAGCGCATAGGCACCGCCCTGCCGCCAGGTCATGGTCACAGGCTTCAGCGCAAAGGATTCCGGGGCTGCGGTATTGCCGCTGTAGGAGTGCGCGAGATCGACGAGGTCAATGCGGGCCATGCGGCATCTCCCTCAATTTATTTTCTTTGGCGCTTTCTTCAGGCGAACCGCTACGCTCTTCGCTTGAAAACGCGATGGCGCCCGGCGCGGCGACCAGGCGGCCGGCCGCGTCGAACACGAAGACATTATCCGGATCGAGCACGGCATCGAGCACGTGCCCGGGGGGAAATTCGTGCACACCCTGCAGCACCGCGACCCAGTTCGAGGCGTCACGGTTGAGATGCACGAAACTTTCGGAGCCGGTGATTTCGGTCACCGTCACGGTGGCCTGGAAGGCATGGCGGCCGGCGATGCCGTTCGCGACCTCGAGCTGATGGGCGCGGAAGCCGACCCGGTAGGCGCCGTCGCCGAGCCCGGCGTAGAGGCCGCTCGCCGGCGCCTGCACGCCGCCGGCATACTGCACGGAGCCGTTGAGCTTCTCGATCCCGACGACATTGAGCGGCGGGTCGGAAAACACTTGCGCCACGCGTAGCGTGTCGGGATGCCGATAGACCTTCGAGGTGTCGCCGGTCTGCAGCACCTCGCCTTCCCACATGCAGACGGTGCGGCCGCCGAGCAGCAGCGCCTCCGAGGGCTCGGTGGTGGCATAGACGAAGATCGCGCCCGACGCCTCGAAGATGCGCGGCAGCTCGGTGCGCAGCTCCTCGCGCAGCTTGTAGTCGAGATTGGCGAGCGGCTCGTCGAGCAGCACCAGATCGGCGCCCTTGACCAGCGCGCGCGCGATCGCGGTGCGCTGCTGCTGGCCGCCGGACAATTGCAGCGGCGTGCGGCTCAGATAGGGTTCGAGCCGCAACAGCTTTGCCGCCTCCTGGACACGCTTGTCGATCTCCTCGCGCGGCCGGCGCCGCACCCGCAGCGGCGAGGCGATATTCTCATAAACGCTCAGCGAGGGATAATTGATGAACTGCTGATAGACCATCGCCACCGAACGCTTACGCACGTCGAGCCCGGTAACATCCTTGCCGTCGACCAGCACTTTCCCGGTGGTCGGCTTGTCGAGCCCGGCGAGCAGCCGCATGATCGAGGTCTTGCCGGAAAGCGTCGGCCCCAACAGCACACTGAGGGTGCCGCGATCGAGCGTCAGCGAGACATCGCGGATCTGCGGAATGCCATCGATCGATCGCGTGACGTTTTGCAAGGTAACGCTCATGTCCGCCCTCCAGCTTCCCGCAAGGGATTTTCGAGGGGGACATGATGCGCCGCGATCCAGTCGTCGAGGGCGGTGATTTCGGCAGCCGACAGGCGCAATCCGAGCTTGGATCGCCGCCACACGATGTCTTCGGCGGTCAAGGCCCACTCCACGGACATCAGGTACCTGACTTCGCGCTCCGTCAAGGTGGCGCCGAAGGACTGGCCGAGATCCTCGATCGATTTGGCCTTGCCGAGCATCTTGCCGGCGCGGGTGCCGTAGGCATGCGCCAGACGGTTGGCATGCGCGGTGTCGAGGAACGGATAGGTGCGCTGCAGTTCCGCCGTCAGCGCCGGGATCGCCGAGACGTCCATGTCGCCGCCGGGCAGCGGCGACTTCGCGGTCCAGCCCTCGCGCGCCTTCAAGTCCTCGCGGGGCGCGGCGCGGCGCAAATAGGGCTCCAGCCGTTGCAGCGCCTCCTCGGCCAGCCGCCGGTAGGTCGTGATCTTGCCGCCATAGATCGACAGCAGCGGCGCGCCGCCGGGCGTGTCGAGTTCGAACACGTAGTCGCGGGTGGCCGCCTTGGCTTCGCTGGCGCCGTCGTCATAGAGCGGACGCACGCCGGAATAGGTCCAGACCACGTCCTGCGGGCTGACCGGCTTTGCCAGATATTCGCTGACGGAAGTGCAGAGATAATCGATCTCCTCGCTCGAGGCTTTCACCTTCGACGGATCGCCCTCGTAGTCGCGATCGGTGGTGCCGATCAGCGTGAAATCCTCCTGGTAGGGAATCGCGAACACGATCCGCCCGTCGCTGTTCTGGAACATGTAGGCGCGGTCCTGCTCGTAGAGCTTCCGCACCACGATGTGCGAGCCCTGCACCAGCCGCACCTTTGCCCGGGCGTTGACGCCGGCACCCAAGGCCAGCACCTGCTCGACCCAGGGACCGCCGGCATTGACCAGCACGCGGGCGCTGATGACCGTACGTTCGCGGGTGAGCGTGTTTTCGACCGTGACGCGCCAAATCTTGTTCTCCTGCCGGATCTCGACCGCGCGCGACCGCGTGCGGATGTCGGCGCCGCGATCGGCGGCATCGCGCGCGGTGAGCACCACGAGGCGTGCGTCATCGACAAAGCAGTCGGAATATTCAAAACCCTTGGTGAAGCGGCCGGGGACCAGCGGTTTTCCGACCTCGTCTGTTCTGAGATCGACCGAGCGGGTCGGCGGCAGCAGGTTTCGGCCGCCGATATGGTCGTACAGAAACAGGCCGAGCCGCAGCAGCCAGGCCGGGCGCAGGCCATCATGGTGCGGCAGCACGAATCGCAGGGGACGGATGATGTGGGGCGCGATCTGCCAGAGGATTTCACGCTCGATCAGCGCCTCGCGCACCAAGCGGAACTCGTAATATTCGAGGTAACGCAACCCGCCATGCACGAGTTTGGTCGACCAGGACGACGTCCCGCTCGCCAAGTCGTTCATTTCACACAGGAAAACCGAGTTGCCGCGTCCGACCGCATCGCGCGCGATGCCGCAGCCGTTAACGCCGCCTCCAATGATCGCGAGGTCGAATATTCGATCCAACGGCGCTCCCCCGGCGCTCGCCAGTTCACTTTGGCGATTTCGCTTTCGGTTTGGAATAAATCACAACCAAATGTGAAAGCAAGTAAAAAGGGATACTCGGCGTCATGGCGGGCTTCGTCCCGGCCATCCACGTGTTTCGCGCTTGGGTCTGCTCAGTCTCGCCTGGGTCAGCTGAAGACGTGGGTGCCCGGCACAAGGCCGCGCATGACGAGCAACTGAGGTCGCAACTTTATCTCAACCGCGTCACGGTCGAAGGCGCTTCCACCGCCGCCTCGTCGATATCGGCCGCTGCCTTCGGCATTGCCTCGATCACCTCGATGCCGCGGGTGTGGCACACATTGGCCAGTCCGGCCGGCAGCGCGATGTCGGTCACGAAGGTCTGGATCTGGCTGATATGGGCGATGCGGACCGGCGCGCTGCGGCGGAGTTTGGTCGAATCGGCGACCAGCATCACGCTGCGGGCATTGGCGATGATGGCTTGCGCCGCCTGCACCTCGCGGTAGTCGAAGTCCAGGAGCGCGCCCTCCTCGTCGATCGCCGACGCCCCGATGATGGCGTAGTCGACCTTGAACTGGCCGATCAGGCTGATCGCGGTCGAGCCGATCACGGCGCCGTCGGCGCGCCGTACCGCGCCGCCGGCCACGATCACCTCGATGCGCGGATGGCGATAGAGCAGCATCGCGACATTGAGGTTGTTGGTGATGACCAGCAGGTCCTGATGCGAGGTCAGCGCGGTCGCGACCTCTTCCGTGGTCGTGCCGATGTTGATGAACAGCGAGCAGCCGTTCGGGATCAGCGAAGCCGCGGCCGCCCCGATCGCCTTCTTCTCCTCGGCGGCGACGAAGCGGCGCGCCTCATAGGCGAGGTTTTCCACGCCGGAAGCGATGATGGCGCCGCCATGGATGCGGGTCAGGGCGCGGTGGTCGCAAAGATCGTTGAGATCCTTGCGGATGGTCTGCGCCGACACCTCGAAACGCCTTGCGAGGTCCTCTACCATCACCCGGCCAAAGGCGCGGGCGATGTTGAGGATTTCATTCTGGCGATGGGTCAGGCCGGTCATGACGGCACCTCTAAAGACAAGAGCGCGGGCCCATGGTGCGGCCGTTCCGTCATCCGGTCAACGCGGCAGATCGGCGGCAAGGACGGTCCGGCGAGGATAAGGGAATCCTGGTTAAGGCGTCGCGCGGACCGGGCGCTAACCCATCACCCGGCGCACGAAGGCTGCCCCCTTCGTCACCACGCACATGTAGGAATAGGTTTCCACCGTGTCGCCTGCGACCGTATCGAGGTCGACCATGATCGGCCGCGTCTGGCCCTGCCACGTCGCCAGGATTGCCGGCGGCGCCGGCCGGATCCGGGTCTTCTTGACCACAATGCCGGAGATATGCGGCAACGTTTCGGTGGCTTTCGATATGCAGGCCCGGTTGTCTTCCGCCCGGCCGCTTCCGGCGGCAAACAGCATCACCAGGGCCGCGAGGACTATTCTGATCCGCATTCAGTTCTCCGACGTCGCGAAAGCAGCCAGGCATTTTCCAACTCGCCGTCGCCCGGACAACGACAGTATAGCGGACATTGCGGCGTTGGATGCCGCTCCAGCCCGGAAAATCTTTTGCCGCGCGGAGTTGCACGAGGTCCAAACCGGACTTCGCGCAATTTGCAGTGCAGCAATATGACAGCCTTCAACGAGATGTATCTTTCGGTTGCCGCTAGCTGATTGTAGCATCCGCCAAAATGAAACGGAACGAACCGGTTCCCGCGGGAGAGACGACCAACCAAAAGGGGAAATATTCAATGACCATGGCAGTCACGCACGAGGCATTATCCGAATCCGATCATAACGCCCAGCTGCGCAAGGCAGTGATCGCATCGACCATCGGCACCGCCATCGAATGGTACGACTTCTTTCTCTACGGCACGGCCGCCGGGCTTATCTTTGGCAAGCTCTATTTTCCCAACCAGGATGTGCTGACGGCGACGCTCGCCGCCTTCGCCACCTATTTCATCGGCTTTGTCGGACGCCCGATCGGCGCCGCGATATTCGGCCACTACGGTGACCGCATCGGCCGCAAGGCGACGCTGATCGCCACGCTGCTGTGCATGGGCATCGCGACCTTCCTGATCGCCTTCGTGCCCACCTATTCGTCGATCGGCATCTGGGGCGCGATCATCCTGACGGTGTTGCGGGTGTTTCAGGGTATCGGCGTCGGCGGCGAGTGGGGCGGATCGGTGCTGCTGGCGATGGAATGGTCGCGCACCCACGGTCAGCGAGGTCTGGTGGCTTCCTGGCCGCAATTCGGCGTGCCCTGCGGCCTGTTCCTCTCAAACCTTGCCGTCCTCGCATTCAGCCAATTGACGGGCGACCAGTTCGTCACCTGGGGCTGGCGGCTTCCTTTCGCGCTCTCGATCGTTCTGGTCGGCGTCGGCCTGTGGATCCGCCTTGGCATCCTCGAGACGCCGGTATTCCAGCAGCTGCTGGACGACAGGAAGATCGAGAAGACCCCCGTCATCGAGGTCTTCAAGCAGCATCCGAAGGAGATCCTGCTGTCGGCCTTGCTGCGGATGTCCGAGCAGGCGCCGTTCTATATCTTCACCGCCTTCATCTTCGCCTACGCCGTCGGTACCCTGCACATGTCGCGCGATCTGATCCTGGCCGCAGTGCTGGTCGCGTCCTGCGTCTCGTTCATCACCATCCCGCTGTCGGGCCACATCTCCGACCGCATCGGCCGCAAGAAAATGTATCTGATCGGCGCGGCGACCACGGGCCTGTTCGGCTTCCTGTATTTCGGGATGGTGGACACCGCAATTCCATCGGCGGTGTTCATTGCCATCGTGCTGTCGCTGATCCCGCACGACATGCAATACGGGCCGCAGGCGGCTTTGATCGCGGAGGCCTTTACGCCGCGATTGCGCTACAGCGGTGCTTCGCTGGGCTATCAGCTCGCCTCGATCATCGCCGGCGGGCCGGCGCCGCTGATCGCGACCGCCCTGTTCGCCGCCTATCACTCCGGCTATGCGATTTCCATCTACATCGCCGCTTGCGCGGTCGTAAGCCTGGTGTCGGCGGCGTTCATGCCCGACTACACCGGCAAGGACATTTCGAAGGAATATGACGCCTGACACCGGGTGCAGCGCCGATCGTCAGGGAGGGCCTGGGATCACCCGGGTCCTCCTGTTTTATCGGACGCGCAAAAATCCCGGCTCCCCGGCTGCAATGACCAACTCCTGATGTCATAGTTGCGGCAATCGCCGGTCAACGGCGCCGTACGCCGGCAACATCCGGCCTGGGGGAGGGACCAATGGCTTTGACGGAATCCTACGTCGCCGGACCGAGCGCGCCTGCGGTGCGCGACGTCACGCTCGGCGGCTTGCTCGAACAGGCGGCAAACTCGGCGCCGGAGCGGATCGCGCTGATCGCGGGCCTCCCCGATCCCGCGCTGCGCCGGCAGTGGACTTATTCCCAGCTCCATGCCGAGGCGCAGCGCACGGCGCGCGCGCTGCTGACGCGCTTCAAGCCGGGCGAGCGGATCGCGGTGTGGGCGCAAAATATCCCCGAATGGGTGATGCTCGAATTCGGCGCGGCGATGGCGGGCCTGGTGCTGGTCACCGTCAATCCCGGATTCCGGACCAACGAAGTCGAATATGTGCTGAAGCAATCGCGCGCGGCCGGCGTGTTCGTGGTGCCCTCGTTTCGCGGCAATCCGATGCTGGAGACGGCGCGCGAGGTCGCGCCGCGCTGCGGCGAACTGCGCGAGATCATCTCGTTCGACGACTGGCCGGCCTTCATCGCCGCCGGCGACGACAGGACCATCGGGCTTCCCGCCGTGAAGCCGACCGATCCGGTGATGATCCAGTATACCTCCGGCACCACGGGCTTCCCGAAGGGCGCGCTGTTGCATCACCGCGGACTTGCCAACAACGGGGCCGACACCGCCGACCGCATGGGGTTCGGTCCGGGCGACGTCTTCGTGACGACCATGCCGCTCTTCCACACCGGCGGTTGCGTCTGCTGTGTGCTCGGCTCGGTGTCGAAGGCCGCAACGCAGGTGCTGCTGGAGGCGTTCGATCCGGGCCTCGTGCTCGAGCTGTTTGCCACCTATCGCGGCAACGCCATGGTCGGCGTGCCGACCATGCTGGTGGCGATGCTGGAACATCCCTCCTTCGCCTCGACCGATCTTTCTACCGTCAAGGCGATCTGCTCCGGCGGCTCGACGGTACCGGCCGCGCTGGTCACCCGGTTCGAAGAGAAGCTCGGCGCGCCCTTCACCATCGTGTTCGGGCAGACCGAATGTTCGCCGGTGGCGGCCCAGACCATGACCACCGACAGCATCGCGGACAAGGCAGGTACCATCGGCCTGCCGCTGCCCAACATGGAAACCAGGATCGTCAATCCCGACACCGGCAAGACCTGCGCGATCGGGGAAATCGGCGAGTTCTGCACCCGCGGCTATCACGTCATGCTCGGCTATTTCGAGATGCCGGAGGCGACCGCGGCGGCAATCGACGCCGACGGCTGGCTGCATACCGGCGACCTCTGCGCGATGGATTTGCGTGGCTATTGCACGGTCGAGGGCAGGCTCAAGGATATGATCATCCGCGGCGGCGAGAACATCTATCCGCGCGAGCTCGAGGAATTGCTGTTCCGCCATCCCAAGGTCGGCGAGGTCGCCGTGATCGGCCTGCCGCATGAGAAATGGGGCGAGGAGGTCGCAGCTTTCATCCGCCCGGCGCCCGGCGCCACCATCGACAAGGACGAGCTGTCGGACTACATGCGCGCCTCGCTTGCCCATCACAAGACGCCGAAACACTGGTTCGTGGTCGAGGCTTTCCCGCTGACCGGATCGGGCAAGATCCAGAAATTCAAGCTGCGTGAATTCTGGGCGAAGGGGGAAATGCAGGCGCTGTGACAGCCGGCACGCTGCCGCATCGCTCCGATCAGCAATTACGGTGACAGTGCACTCAATTGACTTGGCAATTACGGTGACAGTGCACTTAATTGACTTGCCGCCCCTTCACGTCTATCCTGCGGCATGGCTCGTCTCGCCCGTGTCGTCGTCCCCGATCACCCGCATCACGTCACCCAGCGCGGCAATGGCCGCGCGCGGAGCTTCTTCGGCGAGCCCGACTACGCGCTCTATCGCGACCTGCTCGCGGAGCATTGCCGCGCAGCCGAGGTCGAGGTGTGGGCCTGGTGTCTGATGCCCAACCACGTACACCTGATCCTGGTGCCCTCCGATCCCGATGGGTTGCGCCGCGCGCTCGCGCGCGTGCACCGAACCTATGCCGGCGTCATCCAGGCACGGCGCAGGCGCAGCGGTCATTTCTGGCAGGGCCGGTTCGGCGCCGTTGCCATGGACGAGAAACATCTCGCCGCCGCGCTGCGCTATGTGTCGCTCAACCCGGTGCGGGCGCGTCTGGTGGAGCGCGCTCAGGACTGGCGCTGGTCGAGCACGCGCGCGCATCTGCGCGGCAAAGACGATGGCATCACCGCGCTAAAGCCGGTCAACGATCGCTTCCCCGACTTCGCCGACCTGCTCGGCAGCGAACCGGAGGAGGATCTGTTCGCTCGCCTGCGTGCCGCGGAGAGCATTGGCCGGCCGCTCGGAGACAATCGCTTCCTCAACCGCCTCGAGCGCATGACCGGGCGCCCCCTCAAACCAGGCAAGCGCGGGCCAAAACCGTCCGGACCGGAGAGCCGCTCATGAGCGCCATTGCCAAGGAGTGATTAAGTGCACTGTCACCGTAACTGTGGGAAGGGGGAAATGCAGGCGTTGTGATAGCCGGCACGCTGCCGCATCGCTCCGGTCAACAAGGCTGCCCGGATGGCGGTTGTTTCGGTTTGCAAAAAAGCCGGATGACGAAGCGGTCGCCGCTCCAGAGTTCGACATCGTGACCATCGACCAGCTGCATGGCTTGCTCGATTGCCTCCGCATCATTGGCGCATGTCAGCGCCCGTGCTCCCACGAAATGCCCGTCGAGCCCGACCGGAAACACCCGGTACTCCGCCATCCCCGCCACCCATCCGCCCACGGCGCGCGAAACCATGCCCGTGGAGGAATGCGATTCCGTTCATGGAATGATCGCCGTGTCTGTCCGGTCCCGGACTCAAGTCCACAGCGATCGCGCCCGGCGCCCCGCGGCGGCAGACCGGGATGACGTTTCTTCGAATCGTCATCCCGCTCCAGCTTTTGATTTGAGCATGATCTTTTCGGAATACCGGTGTCCACTTTTCCGGATCATGCTCGATCGAAGGTTTCGGAGGTCAGCCGAAAGAGATGGCGCAGCGAGCCCGACGCATCCAGGACTTCGAGCCGCCATTCGGGATTGTCCCTGAGCCCTGCGACGGTGTCGCTGATCAGGTCGGCGCAGACCCTCGCGGCCTCCTGCCATACCGCGTCATCATCCGGCAGGTCGACGGCAAGATCGCTTGAATAGGAGCCCTGGCGGATACGGAAGGCGTAACAGGTCATGCGGGAATCATCGCATCCCTGCGCACCCGTGTCGGTTCGGTGCCCGACACTTGCTTCCCCAAGGGTTGTCTCCTTATTCTATTCGTTGCCGCTGCGGAGACGCCCTACTCGCTGTCCCTCAGGGCGCGATCGATCTCGTTTTCGGCCAGTTTGACCGCGATCGCCCGGCTTGCCGGAGTAACGCCGGTTTTGGTGGTGCCATCGCCAAACCTGATTTGCCATCGCCAACCGGCGCCATCCACCAATTGAACGATGGAATATTCCACTCCCTTGTATTTCATCAGACACAACAACGTTCGCGAAGCCCAGCCGCTCTCGTGCCACAAAGCACCACGCGGCCGTCCGCGTAAGTTCACTTCTGTACTTAACGAATCGGAATTTTGGGCCTCTGAACCCTGCCCATCTCGGGCGGAGCAGCGTGGCCCGGGGGCTAGAACCGGATGACGTTTCTTCGAATCGTCATCCAGCTCTAATTTTTTGATTGAGCATGATCTGTTCGGAAAACCGGTGTCCACTTTTCCGGATCATGCTCTACGCGGCCCGCCTCAGTTCGCCATTGGCGAGCCGGATCGCGGCGCGCTCGGCCTCGCGGGCGTTGCGAAAGACCTGGCCTTCCAGCGGATTGAAACGGTGGGTAGCGGCGAAGAACTGATATCCGCCGTCGGTTCGCACCACGATTCCGGCGGCCTTTGAGGAGACTTCGATGATGTAGGTGTCCGACATTTTCTGTTCCGAGCGGCCCTGTTTCTCAGGGCGGGCCAACAACGGAAAGAACGGGGAAAAGTTCCGAACGGAAGCAGCGGGCAACACCGATGTGTCTCGCAGGAACGGCGCCCTTGGCTCCCCCGCAATACCGCTACTTGGTGAGGCCGGCCGGCAACTGAACCGGCACATGCGGCGAGGTGCTGATCACGCGCGGGCTTCCATCGGCGTAGCTGGCGCGAAGTCCTGAGCGCCTCCAGCAGCAGCATGAACTTTTCGGCGAGCATCGGCGTATACTCCCTCGGCTCGGCTCAGCATGCGCGCGCAATGTTGCCGGCTGTCTTCATCGGACAGCAGAAGCGGTTTCTTCGTCGACTTCAATTGTTTCTTTGCAGTGCCGCCGCGAAACCGGCTCACGCGGGCGCGAGGCGGCCGGGCGGGCTAGGCGAGAACCGGCGGCTCGTCCTGCTTGATGGCTTGCGGATGGCCGGTTTCGTCGATCGAGACGTAGGTGAAATTGCCGTCGGTCACCAGGATCGAATGCATCTCCTTGCGGCGAAGCACCCAGGCTTCGAGATGCACGGTGACCGAGGTCTTGCCGACCTTGACCAGGCTCGCATGCACGGAAACGAGGTCGCCGACGAAGACCGGTTTGCGGAAATTCATCGCTTCGATCGCGACCGTGACCGTGCGCGACTTTGCGATCTTGGAAGCGAATACCCCGCCACCGATATCCATCTGGCTGAGCAGCCAGCCGCCAAAAATGTCGCCGTTCTGATTGGTGTCGGCAGGCATCGCCAGCGTGCGGGTGCAGAGATCGCCACAGGGCTCGACCTCGGTATTGACAGGGGCGTGAACGGCTGTCGTGTCGGTCACTTGAAGTTCCCCCAGCCGGCATCCGGCGTGAAGCGGCCGCCGAACTTCTGCACCAGCGCGCGCAGCGCGGCAACCACGTTCTCCGGCCCCCGGGTCCGCGCGTAATTCAGCGGACCGCCGCGGAACGGCGCATAGCCGGTGCCGAAGATCATGGCGCCATCGACGCCGTCGGCATCGTCGACGATGCCCTCGCGCAAGGCCGCGACGCAGACATTCGACATCGGCAGGATCAGCCGGTCGATCATTTCTTCCGTCGGCTGCGCGGTGGACGGCGAAGCCGGCGTCTTCTCGGCCTTGCCGTCCTTCCACACATAGAAGCCCTTGCCGGTCTTGCGGCCCAATTCGCCCCTGGCGACCTTGTCGCGCAGCCAGGCCGGCGTCGGCGGCAGCTGGTCGCCGAATTTCGAGCGCAGCATGTCGCCGACATCGAGGCAGATATCGAGGCCGACCTGGTCGGCGAGCTCGATCGGGCCCATCGGCATGCCGAACTTTTCCGCCGCCGCATCGATCGCGAGCTTGTCGACCTTCTCGTCCAGCATCACCATCGCTTCCAGCATGTAGGGCGTCAGCGCGCGGTTGACGAGGAAACCGGGCGAGCTCTTGACCGGCAGCGGCAGCCGGTCGATGGCGCCGACAAAGGCGAGTGCCTCCTTGAGCACGGCGGGATCGCTGCCGTCATGGCTGATCACCTCGACCAGCTGCAGCCGCGACACCGGATTGAAGAAGTGCAACCCGACCAGCCGCTCCGGCTTTTGCAGGGTGGTGCGCAAATCCTGCAGCGGAATGCTCGAGGTGTTGGTGGCGAGAATCGCGCCCGGCTTCATCTTCGGCTCGAGGCCGGCATAGACCTTCTGCTTCAGTTCGAGCTTTTCCGGCACCGCCTCGATGATCAGGTCGGCATTGCGCACCCCCTCGCCGTCGAGATCGGGCATCAGCCGGTCCATCGCGTCGCGGATATCGGTCTGCTTGCGCATGATCTTGCCGAACAGGTCCGAGGCACGCTTGATCGCGCCCGCAATCGGCGGCGGCTTGACGTCACCGAGCGTCGCCCGAAAACCCTGGCTGGCGCACCAGGCGGCGATGTCCCCGCCCATGGCGCCGGCGCCGATGACATGGACGTGCTCGACCTTGTTGCCGGACCCCGCGAGCTTCTTCATCTGCTCGCGCAGGAAGAACACCCGGATCAGGTTCTGCGCCGTCGGCGTCACCATCAGATTGGCGAAGGAGGTCTTTTCCGCCGCCAGCATCGCGGTCTTATCGCCGCCATGCTTTTCCCAGAGATCGATCAGCGCGTAAGGCGCCGGATAATGTTCATGCGGCGCGGCCTTCTCAGCTTCCGCGCGCATCCGCGAGGCGAGGAAACCGCGCACCGGCGTGAAATTCAGAACGGTGTTCAGGAGGCCCGGCCTTGCCCGTTTCAACCGGCCGAACACCGCATCCTTTACCGCGTTGCGGACATGCCGCTCCTGCGTCACCGCATCGACCAGCCCCAGCGATTTTGCGCGGCGGGCGTCGATGGTCCTTCCCGTCAGCATCAGCGTCATCGCCTGCGTCGGGTTGACCAGGTGCGTGAAGCGCGCGGTGCCTCCCAGGCCCGGATGCAGGCCGAGCAGCACCTCCGGAAAGCCAAAACGCGCGCCGTCGATCGCAATCCGCGACTGGCAGGCGAGTGCGACTTCGAGGCCGCCGCCGAGACAGAAGCCGTGGATCACGGCGACCGTCGGTACCTTCAAGGCCTCGAGGCGGTCGATCACGGCATGCGCGCGGCCGATCGCGGTTTCGACCGCGCCGGGATCGGTCGCGCCGCGAAACTCGTTGACATCGGCGCCGGCGATGAAGCCGGACTTTTTGGCCGAGCGAACGACAAGTCCCGTCGGACGCTGGCTTTCCAGCGCCGCGAGTATGGTGTCGAGCTCTTCGATGACGTCGGCCGACAGCGTATTGGCGCTGGCATTGGCACGATCGAACAACAGCCAGGCGATCCCGTCGGTATCGCGGGTGAGCTTGAAATTGCGCCAGGGGCTGCTCTCGTCGGGCTTCGGCCCGAGCGCGAGCACCCGATCTGCGAGAACGTCGAGGATGCGGCTGTCCATGATCACACCATCTCGATCAGCATGGCGCCACCCTGCCCGCCGCCGATGCATTCGGTGGCGATGCCGCGCCTGGTGCCGAGCCGCTTCATCGCATTGACGAGATGCAGCACGATGCGGTTGCCGCTGCAGCCGACGGGATGGCCGAGGCTGATGGCGCCGCCGTCGACATTGAGTTTGGCGCGGTCGATCGCGCCGGCCGCGCCTTCAAGTCCCAGAATCTCGCGGCAGAATTTCTCGTCGTTCCAGGCGGCGAGACAGCCCAGCACCTGGGTGGCGAAAGCCTCGTTCAACTCCCAGGTCTCGACATCGCCGAGCGTCATCTTGTTGCGCTTCAAAAGCTCGGTCGCCGACAGCACCGGGCCCAGGCCCATGATCGAGGGATCGAGCGCCGACCATTGGCTGTCGACGATCACTGCCTTCGGCGTCAGACCGTGCTTCTTGACCGCGTCTTCGGAGGCCAGGATGGACCAGCACGCGCCGTCGGTGATCTGCGAGGAGTTGCCGGCGGTGACCTGACCCCAGGGCGGCTCGAACACCGGCCTTAGTTTTGCGAGCGTCTCCGCCGAGGAGTCCGGCCGCACGCCGTCATCATGATCGTAAAATTTGCCGTCACGGGCAAACGCGGTCTCGACCTCGCCTTTCAGGAAACCTTGCGCTTGGGCATTGGCGAGCCGCTTGTGGCTTTCGACCGCGTAGGCGTCCGACTGCTCCCGGGTGATGCCGAAGAGGTGGCCGACCACTTCTGCGGTCTGGCCCATATTGAGTTCGGTGATCGGATCGGTCAGCCCGCGCTCCAGCCCGATGATCGGCTTGAAATAAGCCGGCCTTGCCCTGGCGAGCGCGGCGACCTTGCCCAAAATGCCCTTGGCGCCGGCCAAGCCAGCGAACCAGCGTACGCCGGCTTGCGGCCATACCAGCGGCGCGTAGCTCAAAGCCTCGGCACCTCCCGTCAGGATGAGATCGGAGATACCCTCCTGGATGTAGCGGTAGGCCGTATCGATCGACTGCATGCCGGAGCCGCAATTGATCTGCACCGTGAAGGCCACCATTGCCTCACCCATGCCGAGCCGGAGGGCCGCGACGCGGGCCGGGTTCATCTCGTCGGCAATGACATTGACGCAGCCGAGGATCACCTGATCGAACGCCGTGGGCGCAAACGGCTGCCGGGCCAGCAGCGGCCGGCCGCATTGCACGGCAAGATCGACCGGCGTGAACGGGCCCGGGCCGGAACGCGCTTTCAGGAACGGCGTCCGGCTGCCGTCGACGATAAAGACCGGTCGCGCCATCAGCTTGCCGCCCTCGTTTCACCCAGTTCCTGAAAGAACTGATGCACTTCGGCAGGCTTCTTGTAAATCGGCGAAAGCTCTTCCGGCGCGAAGTCATCGACCTCGATCACTTTCGCAACCGCCTCATGTGCGGCCGCAAGCTGGTCGCCCTCGGCCTGGGTGATGACGCCCTTCTTCACCGCCTCCTTCAAATCGTGGAGGTGCGCGGCACGCATCCTTTTGGCGATGTCTTCGGCTGCGGTGACCAGCAGGAACGCCTTTTCCAGCCGGGCCACGCCGCGGTCGTCGTCGACATGCGACAGGTCCGGCGTCAGCCGATCGCGCGCCGCCGACGGCTCCAACACCAGCTGCGCACATTGGTGGGTGACGAGATCGGAGGGTCCGAGCACGCGGGCGCCGAACGGCTGGATCACGAATTTGAGAATGATCGCGACGAAACGATTGGGCAGGTTGGCGAGGATCTCCGCAAAACGGTTTTCGATGGTTTTGATACCGCTCGCCATGCACCATTCAAGCGCCGGCAAATCGGCAGCCTGACGGCCCTCGTCCTGCCAGCGTTTTAGAGCGGCGGAAAGCAGATAGAGTTCGGACAGGATATCGCCGAACCGCGCCGACAGCATTTCCTTGCGTTTCAGGGCGCCGCCGAGGGTGAGCAGCGCCATGTCGGCGCACAGCGCGAACGCCGAGGAATAGCGCGAGAGCTGGCGATAGAACCCGGTCGCCTCACCGGCGTCCGGCGCCGGCGCGAACAGCCCACCGGTCCAGCTGCGGCCCCAGGCGCGGAACAGCGTCGTGATGCTGTGGCCGATATGTTTCCAGAACGCCTTGTCGAAGGCATCCAGCCCGCGCGCGCGATCCGTGTCGCCCAGCGCGTTCATCTCTTCCAGGAGATAGGGATGGGCGCGGATCGCGCCCTGCCCGAACACGATCAGATTGCGGGTCAGGATGTTGGCGCCTTCCACGGTGATGCCGACCGGCACCGAACGATAGAGATTGCCGAGATAATTCTGCGGCCCGTCGATCACGGCCTTGCCGCCATGGATGTCCATGGCGTCGTCGATCGCAATCCGCATCCGCTCGGTCGCCTGCAGCTTCATGATGCCGGAAATCACCGCGGGATGATGGCCCTGGTTGAGTGCCGCGCAAGTCAGCCGCCGCGCCGCGTCGAGCAGATAGGCGGTGCCGGCGATGCGCGCCAGCGGCTCCTCGATGCCCTCGAATTTTCCGATCGGCACATTGAACTGTTCGCGGATCCGCGCATAGGCGCCGGTGGTGCGCGCCGCATAGGCCGCGCCCGCGGCCGACAGCGACGGCAGCGAAATGCCGCGGCCGGCGGCAAGCGCCGTCATCAGCATTTTCCAGCCCTGGCCCAGACGTGCCTGGCCGCCGATGATGTAGTCCATCGGGATAAAGACATCGCGGCCCCAGTTCGGGCCGTTCTGGAACACCTGCATCGCCGGCAGATGGCGATGGCCGATCGAGACGCCGGGAAGATGCGTCGGGATCAGCGCCACGGTGATGCCGAGTTCGTCCTCTTGCCCGACCAAATGGTCGGGATCATAGGCCTTGAAAGCGAGGCCCAACAGCGTGGCGACCGGGCCCAGCGTGATGTAGCGCTTGTGCCAGTTCAGTCGTAGCCCCAGCACTTCTTTTCCTTCGAAAGTGCCCTTGCAGATGATGCCCGAGTCGATCATCGAGGCGGCGTCGGAGCCGGCTTCCGGGCTGGTCAGGCCGAAGCAGGGTATATCGCGGCCATCGGCAAGCCGCGGCAACCATTGCTGCTGTTGTTCCTTGGTGCCGAACCGCATCAGCAACTCGCCGGGGCCGAGCGAATTCGGCACCATCACGGTGACGGCCGCGGTGAGCGATCGCGACGAGAGTTTCCGCACCACCTCGGAATGCGCATAGGGCGAGAAGCCGAGCCCCCCATGCTCCTTCGGAATGATCATGCCGAAGAACTTGTGCTGCTTGATGAAGTCCCACGCTTCCGGCGGCAGGTCGCGCCATTCCCAATTGATCTTCCAGTCGTCGAGCATAGCGCAGAGTTCGTCGACCGGGCCATGGAGGAAGGCCTGCTCTTCCGCCGTCAGGGTCGCGGGCGCGTTCGCCAGCAGCTTCGACCAGTCGGGATTTCCGGTGAAGAGATCGGCATCCCACCAGACGTCGCCCGCCTCCAGCGCCTCGCGCTCGGTGTCCGACATCGCGGGCAGCACGCCGTGCGCCCAGGAAAAGATCGGCTTGGTGATGAAATCGCGGCGAAAGCTCATGGCGATGTCCTCGGTCGTCGGGGGGTGCGGCGCGCGGCTAGCGGTCACGCTTATGCCAAAAGACGGCTCATTGTAGCGGAAAGCGTGGGAATTGCGTGAATACTTCGCACTGCAACTAAAGCGAAATTGATCCAATGCGCCGGAGACCGATAACGGCGGTCCAGCGCATCGGTTCCGTCTTACCTCGCCCCGCTTGTGGGGAGAGGTCGACGCGCTCTTGCGCGTCGGTGAGGGGGAGTCTCGACGAGTCGCGCTCGCTGAGACAGCCCCTCACCCCAACCCTCTCCCCGCAAGAGCGGGGCGAGGGAGAAGAAGAATCAATCCGGCCGGGCCATCTCGAACATGGCTTCGGGTCGGATTTCGAAATAGTCGCCCTTGCGGCCGGCGCGGACGATCGGGCGGGCCAGCGCGGTCTGGTAGACGCCATCCTTGATCATGGCCTTGTCGATGTGGACGGCGACGACCTCGCCGAGCGTCAGCCAGGATTGCGCCTTCCTGCCGTCGGCGCCCTGCAATTGGATGATCTGCGACAGCTTGCATTCGAAGGTCACCGGGCTTTCGGCGACCCGGGGCACATTGACGAACCGGCTCGGAATCGGCGTCAGGCCGGCGATCTTGAATTCGTTGACGTCGTGGGGGACGTGCGCGGCCGTTGCGTTCATCTGCTGCGCCAAATCCATGGTGGCGAGATTCCAGACGAATTCCTTCGTCTCCTGGATATTGGCGACGGTGTCCTTCCAGTTGGTCGAGGCAAAGCCGATGATGGGCGGCGTGTAGCAGAACGCGTTGAAGAAGCTGTAGGGCGCGAGGTTGACATTGCCCTTGGTGTCGCGCGAGGAAATCCAGCCGATCGGACGCGGCGCGATGATGGCGTTGAAAGGATCGTGGCGGAGGCCGTGGCCGTTTTTCGGCTCGTAGAAGTGCAGGTCTTTCGGGCTGGTTGCGTCCACGGCGGTATTCCTTAGCATTCAAGTACGTCATTCCGGGGCGCGCGAAGCGCGAACCCGGAATCTCGAGATTCCGGGTTCGATGCTTCGCATCGCCCCGGAATGACAATCATCTACCCCGCGCCGACAGGCCAACAAGGATAAAATCGACCATCTGGTCCAGCGAAGGTCCCGGCTTGTTGATGCCCTGCGCGATCATCTGCGGGTGGAAATAACGCATCATCGCGGTGCAGGTGCATATCGCCGCCAGCGGCACGTCCGGCGCCTCGAATTCGCCTGAAGCCGCGCCCTCGGCGATCACCATGGCGATGAACTCGGTCAGCCGGTGCATGTGGGCGACGCAAACTTCCCAGCTCTCCTCCATCGCGACTTCGACCATCTCATGCAGCTTGGAATCGCCGACATAGCGTTCCGAGTTCATGCGATGGATGGTGATGACGAGCTCGCGCAGCCGGGCGGCCGCGGGTCCCGGCCTGGCCGCGATCGACTGGGCGACGTCCTCGACCCCGCCCATCAGGCTGCGCGCGACGCCCTCGTGGATCGCCTTTTTCGAATCGAAAAAGCGATAGACATTCGCCGGGCTCATCCGCAGCACCTTGGCGATGTCGGCGACCGTGGTCTTCTGATACCCGATTTCGCGGAACAGGCGCTCCGCCACCACGAGAATCCGTTCCCGTGTGTCGGGTTCGATATGTTCGGAAACCAGCGTCATGTCGGTGCTCGATCGGTGTTCTCAATGTTCAATTATTCAGCGGCTTCAGCAAGCGGAAATGCGGGCCTCGCGCGGCTGCCATGCTGCGCCGCAAGATCGGACGGCCGGCTCGCGCCGGTTTGTTCGAGGCTCTTGCGGAACCAGAGCGCGTAGAGGCCCGGCAGGTACAGCAGCGTCAGGAAGGTTGCAACGAACAATCCGCCCATGATGGTGATGGCCATCGGGCCCCAGAACGCGGAGCGCGACAGCGGGATCATCGCCAGGATGGCGGCAAGCGCCGTCAGCACCACCGGGCGGGCGCGCCGCACGGTGGCCTCGATGATGGCTTCCTTGCGGGACAGCCCATGGGCGACGTCGGTTTCGATCTGGTCGACCAGAATCACCGCGTTGCGCATGATCATGCCGGCGAGCGCGATCAGCCCCAACAGCGCCACGAAGCCGAACGGCTGGTTGGCGAGGTTCAGCCCGAGCGAGGCCCCGATGATGCCGAGCGGGGCGGTCAGAAACACCAGGATCAACCGCGAAAAACTCTGCAGCTGGATCATCAGCAGCGTCAGCATCACGATCACCATCAGCGGAAACAGCACGAAGATCGAGGCGTTGCCCTTGGCGGATTCCTCGAACGCACCGCCCGCCTCGATCCGGTAGGCCGGCTCGAGGTGATCGCGGATGTCCTGCAGTTTGGGCGAGATCTGGTTGGTGACGTCGGGCGCCTGCACGCCGTCGACGACGTCGCCGCGCACGGTGATCGCCATGTCGCGGTTGCGCCGCCAGATGATCGGCTCCTCGTGGGCATATTCGATTTTGGCGATCTGGGTCAGCGGCACCGCGACGCCGTTGCGCGAGGTGACGGTGAGATCGCCGACATGGGCGAGATCGAGCCGTTCAGACGGCACCGCGCGGGCGACCACCTCGACCTTCTCGATGCCGTCGCGAACCGTGGTGACCGGCGCGCCCGAGATCAGCATCGAAAGCGCCTGCGAGACGTCCTGCGGGGTGAGCCCGAGCGCGCGGGCGCGATCCTGATCGACCACGAGCTTCAGGTAGGGCGACTGCTCGTTCCAGTCGAGCTGCGGATCCTTGACGTTCGGATTCTGCCTGACGACGTCACGCACCTTGTAGGCGATGTCGCGTACAACAGCGGGATCCGGGCCGATGACGCGGAACTGGACGGGGAAGCCGACCGGCGGGCCGAAATTGAAGCGGTCGACCCGCACGCGGGCCTCGGTCAAGGCGCCGTCGTCAACCGCCTTCTCCAGCCGCGCCTTGATCCGCTCGCGCGCCTGGACGTCCTTCGCGACGATGACGATCTCGGCAAAGGCCTCGTTCGGCAGCTGCGGGTTCAAGCCCAGCCAGAACCGCGGCGAGCCCTGCCCGACATAGGAAGTGTAGGTCGCGATATCCCGGTCGTCCTTCAGCAGCGCTTCGGCCTTCTTCACGGAATTTTGCGTGACGTTGAATGCGGTGCCCTCGGGCAACCGCAGCTGCAGGAACAATTCGGGCCGTTCCGACAACGGGAAGAATTGCTGCTGCACATGGCCGAACGCCACGATCGACAGCGCGAACACGCCCACGGTTGCCAGCACCACTGTGAGGCGGTGCTCGACGCACCACGCGATCATGCTGCGCAGGATGCGATAAACCCGGGTCTCGTAGACGGCGTGCGGATCGTGGTTGGGGCTGACCGTGATGTTCGGCAACAGCTTGACGCCAATGTAGGGCGTGAAGATCACGGCAACGAACCAGGACGCCACCAGCGCGATCGCCACGATCCAGAAGATGCCGCCGGCATATTCGCCGACCGCCGAATTGGCAAAGCCGATCGGCAGGAAGCCCGCGGCGGTGACCAGCGTGCCCGTCAGCATCGGAAATGCGGTGGATTCCCAGGCAAACGACGCGGCGCGGACGCGATCAAAACCCTGCTCCATCTTCACCACCATCATCTCGACCGCGATGATGGCGTCGTCGACCAATAACCCGAGCGCGATGATCAGCGCGCCCAGCGTGATGCGGTGCAGGTCGAGCGACATCGAATTCATGACGATGAAGACGATCGCCAGCACCAGCGGCACCGAGGCCGCCACCACGATGCCGGTGCGCCAGCCCAATGCCACGAAGGAAACGAACAGCACGATCGCCAGCGCCTCGATGAAGGAGTGCACGAACTCGCTGACGGCGTGCTCGACCACTTTGGGCTGGTCGGCGATCTGGTCGACATTGATCCCCTGCGGCACCGCCCTCATGAATTCGTCGACCGCGTTGCCGACGTCCTTGCCAAGCTCGAGGATGTTGGCGCCCTTGGCGGTGACCACGCCGATGCCGAGCGCGGGCTTGCCCTCCTGGCGCACCACGAAAGTCGGCGGATCGACATAGCCGTGGCTGACGGTCGCGATGTCGCCGAGGCGAAACACCCGGCCGTTGCTTTCGACCGGCGTCTCGGCCACCGCCTTGACGCCGTCGAGTGCGCCGGTGACGCGCAGCGGCACCCGCTGCGCGGAGGTTTCGACCGTGCCGGCCGGCACCACATTGTTCTGCTTGGCGAGCGAGTTCGAACAGCGCCTGCGGAGTGATGCCCAGCGTTGCCAGCTTGGCGTGCGAGAATTCGACAAAAATCTTCTCGTCCTGGGTGCCGTAGAGATCGACCTTGGTCACCCCAGGCACCTTCAGGAGCCGCTGGCGCATGCCTTCGGCGGCCTTCTTCAACTGCGCGTAATCGGCGCCGTCGCCGGTCATCATGTAGAGAATGGAGTCGACGTCGGAGAATTCGTCGTTGACGACGGGGCCGAGCAGGCCGGCCGGCAACTGCGGCTGGACGTCGGCGAGCTTCTTGCGCAACAAATAGAACAGGTAGGGCACTTCCTTCGGCGGCGTCGAATCGCGGAAGGTGACCTGCATCGCGGTGAAGGCCGGCTTCGAATAGGTCTGCACCTTTTCGAAATAGGGCAATTCCTGCAGCTTCTTCTCGATGGGATCGGCGACCTGGGTCTGCATTTCCTGGGCGGTGGCGCCCGGCCAGATCGCCGAGACGTTGACCACCTTCACCGTGAAGAACGGGTCCTCGGCGCGGCCGAGCCGCTCATAGGAGAAGAAACCGGCGGCGCCGAGCGCGATGATCAGGAACAGGATCAGCGCGGGATGACTGACCGCCCAGGCCGAAAGATTGAAATGTTTCATCGCGCTTCTCCCCTGCCAAAACCTTGCTGGACGAGCGGTGCTGCCACAACGACAGTGCGCCCCCTCTCCCATGGGGAGAGGGCTGGGGTGAGGGGGTACGGTCTATCGATAAAGCGTAACCCCTCACCCGGCGCTGCGCGCCGACCTCTCCCGATGGGAGAGGTGAAGGGAAGGCCGCGAACAAGCTTCAACCGCATCGCGCCCTCCTCGATCAGAACGACAGTGACGAAACGACCCGGACCTTTTGCGCCGGATCGAGTTTCTGTACGCCGAGCGCCACCACCCTGGCGCCTTCGTCGACGCCGCCGGTGATGACGACGTCGTTGCTCTCGTAGGATTTCACCGTGACCGGCTTCAGCGCCACCTCGCCCTTGTCGTCGACGACATAGAAGGAGGGAGCGCCGCCCTCGCTGAACAGCGCCGACAGCGGCAGCCGCGCGACGCGCGTGGTGGCGGGATCGGCGAGCGTCAGCGTTGCGGTCATGCCGAGCGAGACGTGGTCGTCGGCCTCAGGCAGTGAGAATTTCGCGAGATAAGTACGCGTGGCGGGATCGGCCGCGGGCGCGATCTCGCGCAGTTTCGCCGCATATTTCCTGTTCGCCTCCGACCACAACGTCACGCTCGCCGTACCCTCCTTGGCGCGGCCCAAGAGCGTCTCGGGGATCGCGACCACGGCTTCCTTTTCGCCAAAGCGCGCGACGCGGATCGCGGTCTGGCCGGAAGCCACGACCTGGCCGGGCTCGACCAGGGTCGCGGTGACGACGCCGCGGCTGTCAGCAACCAGGGTTGCATAGGACAGCGAGTTGTTGGTGAGTTCGACCGAGCGCTGGGCGCGATTGAGCCGGGCGCGGGCCTCGTCGGCGGTGGCCTTGGCCTGATCGAGCTGCGCGTCCGTGGTCCAACCCTTGACGCGCAGGTCCTTGGCGCGGGTTTCGGCGGCGGCGGCCTGCTCCAGTACGCCGGTGGCGGCGCGCAATTCCGCCTCCGCCTGCTCGGCCTGCAGCTTCAGGTCGATTTCATCGAGGGTGGCGAGCGGCTGGCCGAGTTCGACGGTCTGGCCGACCTCGACCAGGCGCTTGGCCACCTTGCCCGGGACCCGAAACCCCATGTCAGCCTCGATTCGGGGCCTGATGGTGCCGACAAAGCTGCGCTCGGGGGATTCGGCCTCGTAATGCACCGTGGCGACCAGAACCGGGCGCGGCGGGACCACCTTCTCGGCGACCTTGTCATTGCAGCCGGCGAGCGCCACGGCCAGAAATGCCAGCGATGCGCCGATTAACAGTCTGGAATAGCTCGACAAAATAGATCGGACGAACATGGTGGCTTCCCTCATTAAGCTCAGAGGGAAAGCATCAATTGTCTAATGATGAATGTCAATATTCGTCAGTAATCATGATTTCGTGAAGCACGAAGCCGGGTTAAGGGACGTGAATTCCTTCCGACCGGCTCAACCCAAACTGTCGGGATGCCCGGTCCAGGATTCCGACGATCGTTCCGGTCGGGCGCGCGTCTGCGCGAAACCTGCACAAAAATCCGCAAATCCTGAACGGGTCGGGCAAACGGGCTGCCAATCGGCCGGGCATGGTCGCGGCCATGGCGAAGGTCATCCCCTTTCGATTTCGGCGATCGCGGCTGCCGCGCCGGCTGCTGGCGAAGAGCCGGTGGCTGACTTCGCCGCCGGTTCGATCCGTCGTCATCGCGCTGCCGAACGCTAGCGCGCCGAAGCCAAAACTCAAAATCCGCCATCTCACCCTCGTGCACCCCGGAAAGTGAAACCATGTCGATCGCGACCGCCTCCGATCTCGAGATTGCTCCCGCTCCCGCGCGCCCGCTGTTGCTGCCGCTCGCAGCCGCCCTAGCCTGCGTCGCGCTGGCCGACTGGCTGTTCTGGGACTGGCAGACAATCGGCGTCTCGCTCGCGCTGTTCCTCGCCGCGCTCGGCCTTGTCGCCGTCTCCATCAATGGTGCGCGCGCGCCAAAGAATACTCAAATCGTCATGGGCACCGCGTTCGTCATCGGCCTGCTTGCCGTGGTCGAGGATTGCAGCGATCTTTCCCGGACGGTAGCCGAGTTGGCGACCGCGCTGTTCGTCATCGTCATGACGGCTCCCGAAGCATCGTCCTGGCAACGCAACCTGTTCGAAGCCGTGACCCTTCCGTTTCGCGGACCGTTCCAACTGATCGGCGATGTGTTCGGCGCGCTTCGTCGCATGAAAAACTGGACGCCGAATTGGCTGGGCTCGCTGGTGGCCTGGATCGTTCCGCTTTGCGTCTTCGCGGTTTTCCTGGCGCTGTTCGCGCAGGCAAATCCGTTGATCGAAAACACCCTGATGCAGATCGACCTGCGCGCCTTCGTCAACCTGTTCAACCTCTGGCGGATCGCATTCTGGCTGATGATGGCCTGCGTCAGCTGGCCCTTGATCCGGCGGCGCCTGCGACGCAGGCCGATTCGGGAAACTGAACCCCGCCCCGCCATCGCCGCGCAAACCTCCGATCTCGATTTTCTGCTTGGCGCGCAGGCCATGTTGCGCTCGCTGATCCTGTTCAATGCGCTGTTCGCGCTGCAGAGCGGACTTGACCTGACCTATCTCTGGGGCGGCGCCAGCCTGCCCGACGGCATGAGCCACGCCCAATATGCCCATCGCGGCGCCTATCCGCTGATCGCCACCGCGCTGCTTGCGGCCGGGTTTGTCCTGATCGCGATGCGGCGGGGCGGACCGTCGGAACAGTCGAAGCTGATCCGCCCGCTGGTACTGCTCTGGGTCGGACAGAACATCCTGCTGGTGATCTCGTCGATCTTCCGGCTCGATCTCTATGTCGCCGCCTACTCGCTGACCTATCTGCGATTTGCCGCTTTCATATGGATGGTTCTGGTCGCCATCGGCCTCGTACTGATCCTAATCCAGATCGAGCTGAAAAAATCCAACGGCTGGCTATTGTCCGCCAATGCCATCTCGCTGGTGCTCGCCCTCTACGCCTGCTGCTTCATCAACATGCCGTACCTGGTGGCGTCCTACAACGTGCAACATTCGCAGGAGATCGCGGGCGCCGGGCCTAAACTCGATCTGTGTTATCTTGGGTCATTGGGTCCGCAGGCCGAGCCTGCGCTCAGGCCGCATCTGAAGCAGATACCAGCACTCGAACACGTGATTAGTAGAGGCAGGAATGCCAACCATCGCCTCGGTTATCACGAAAACTGGCGGGCCTGGGGCTTCCGGACATGGCGCCTGGAGCGATATTTGGCTAACAATCCATATACACCGCCTAATCCCGATCAAAGCGGCAAAGGCTAGCGCACGTGGCTCATTCCATTCTCGTCGTCGATGACGACCCCCACATCCGCGACGTCGTGCGCTTCGCGTTCGAAAAGACCGGCATGGCGATCTCGATCGCGCCCGACGGCAAGGAGGCGCTGCGCCAGTTCGATCGCAACGTCCACGACCTCATCGTGCTCGACATCGGCATGCCCGAGATGGACGGCCTCGAAGTCTGCCGGCAGATCAGGAAGACCGCCGATACCCCGATCCTGTTCCTGTCGGCGCGCGACGAGGAGATCGATCGCATCCTCGGCCTGGAAATCGGCGGCGACGACTACGTGACAAAGCCGTTCAGCCCGCGCGAACTGGTGGCGCGCGTCAATGCGATCCTCCGCCGCGCACGGACCCCGCCGGCGCCTTCGGAAACCAAAGCGCTGAGCCATGGCGGGCTTGCGATCGATCCGGACGCCCGCACCGCGAGTTTCGACGATACGCCGGTGTCGCTGACGGCGCTGGAGTTCTCGATCCTGCGCACGCTGCTGGCGCGGCCAGGATTCGTGTTCACGCGCGAACTGATCCTCGATGCCGCCTATGCCGGCAACATCCACGTCGCCGACCGCACCATCGACAGCCATGTCCGCAACATCCGCGCCAAGATGGCGTCTGCCGGCTGCGATTCCGTGATCGAGACCGTTCATGGCGTCGGTTTCAAGCTCGGACGCTGCGAGGCATCGCGTTGATCGACGACGCCAGAGCCGTGTCCGCGACGCCGCGGAAGTGGCGGCCGAGCCTCAGCCTCGTGGTTTTCCTGGTGCTGGCGAGCGTGCTGTCGCTGCCGCTGTTCAGCCTGTATTTCCTGAAAGTCTACCAGAACGAGTTGATCCAGCAGACCGAGTCCGAACTGATCGCGCAAAGTGCGGCGCTCTCGGCGATGTTCCAGCGCGAGGTCGAGACCGCCATTCCCTCGACCGTAGCACTCGGGACCAAGGTCCCGCCTCCCCGGCAAAAGCCTCCGGGCGAACCGTATCAGCCGATCTGGCCGAAACTCGAACTGGCGAACGAGAGCGTGCTGCCGCCAAGGCCGCAAGCCCGCGAGCCCGCCGCGCCGGCGGATCCCGCCTTCACGGCGCTGGGTGCGCGCATGATGCCCGATCTCATCGCAACGCAATACGTGACGCTGGCGGGTTTTCGGCTGCTCGACCCCAACGGCGTCGTCATCGCCGGCCGCGAGGAAGTCGGGCTTTCGCTGGCGCATCTCGAGGAAGTCGCCGAGGCGCTGCAGGGGCGCTTCAGCGCCGTGTTGCGCGTGCGTGTCTCCAAGCATGACCAGCCTTCGCTCTATTCCATCAGCCGGGGCACCGGCATGCGCGTCTTTACCGCGATGCCGGTGATCGACCGCGGCCAGGTCGCCGGAATCGTCTATGCCTCGCGCACGCCGAGCAACGTCTTCAAGTATCTTTACGAACAGCGCGGCAAGGTCATTCTCGCGATCCTTTCCATGATCGTGCCGACGCTGTTGATCGGCTTTTTGTTTCACCGCACCATCACCGAGCCGATGCGGGAACTGATCGAGCGCACCGGGCCGATCGGCAAGGGCGACCGCGATGCCTTGCGGCCGCTGAAGCGCCGCGGCACGTCGGAATTCGCGCGGCTGTCGCAAAGCTTTCTGGACATGGCGCGGCGGCTCAACACGCGCTCCAGCTTCATCTCGACCTTCGCCACCCATGTGTCGCATGAGCTGAAATCGCCACTGACCTCGATCCAGGGCGCCGCCGAGCTGCTGCGCGACGACGTCGAGGCGCCGTCGATGGACGACGAAGACCGCCGCAAATTTCTCGACAACATCATCGCCGACGCCGACCGGCTGACCAAGATTTCGGCGCGCCTGCGCGATCTCGCCCGCGCCGAAAATCCGGTGGCGCTGGGTGCTTCCAAACTGTCCGACACCATCGCCGTCTTGCATTCGGCTTTTCCCGCGCTCGAACTTCGCACTTCCGGCGAACTCGAGACGCCGATGCGGATATCGGAGGAGAATGCTTCCATCATTTTCTCCAATCTCGCCGACAATGCCTTGCGTCATGGCAGCACGGCCCTCGAACTATCCGCCACGCGGCGGGACAACCTGCTGCTGATCACAATGGCCGACAATGGCGAAGGCGTTTCGCCCAACAACCGCTCGCAGATCTTCGACAGTTTTTTCACCACCCGGCGCGAGAAGGGCGGCACCGGCATGGGGTTGGCCATCGTCCGGGCCATGCTCGACGCCCATGGCGGGGCGATCCGCCTGCTCGATTCAGAACGAGGGACGGCGTTCGGGCTGACGATCCCGATCGCCGACGCGCCGTCGGCGTGACGTTGAACGTCATTGCCGGGCTTGACCCGACAATCCATCTCCTTCGCGAAAATGCTTGCGAAGGCGGATGGATGCCCGGGTCAAGCCCGGGCCTGACGAGTACGTGTTACCCTTCGCGATGGCGCTGGACCGCCTCGGCGCACCATTACGCCGCCATGCCGGCGCGCGCCGAGACCAGACCATACCAGCGCTTCAATGCTACATGCCCCTCCGGCAGCGGAAGACCGGCCGCCCTGGTCGCGAAGTCGACGGTGACGACCGCGGTGATGTCGGCGACCGAGAATTCGCCGCCGGCCATGAAGGGAACCTCGGCCAGCCTGGCGTCGAAATCGGCGTAGAAATTCGCAACCCGCTGCCTGCTCCGCTCGACCAGCGCCGGGATCTGCACATAGTCATGCGGTCCGGCGATCGCCCGGTTCTGCAGCGCGGGGACCGCATTGCGGACCGCTTCCATCACGGGCGCAAATCCTTCCTGCTCGACGCGGCGCTCCCACATCGCCACCTGCGCCCGCGTCTTGGGCGTGGTCCCCTGTAGCGGCGGGTCGGGACGGATTTCCTCGAGGTAGCGCAGGATGACCGGCACTTCGCCGATCGCAGACCCGTCGTCCAGCACCAGCGTCGGAACGACGCGCCGCGGGTTGATCGCGGCGTAGGCTTCGGAGAACTGCTCCTTGGCCGCGAGATCGACGGGAACCAGCGGCATCGAAATCCCTTTTTCCGCCAGGAAGATTCTCACCCGGCGGGAATTTGGCGATGCGTTCGACTGATAGAGCTTCATCCTGGCCTCCTGTTTCGAGCCGCCGTTCAAGTCGGGGAAGTTGCCTACGAGGCGGTCTTGCCGCCGTTGACGTCGATGATCTGGCCGCTGATGAAGGACGCCTTGGCCGAACTCGCGAACACGATGGCGTCGGCGACCTCTTCCGGCCGGCCAGAGCGTTTCAGCGGCAGGCCGGCGATAAGGCCGGCCTTCCGCTCGGGACTGCCGGTAAAACGGTCGAGCATCGCGGTCTCGATCGGGCCGGGAGCCACGGCGTTGACGCGGACCCCGAACGCTGCGGCTTCGAGCGCCGCCGATCTGGTCAGCCCTTCGACCGCGTGCTTGCTGGCGGTGTAGAGCGAAGCGTTCGGCGCGCCGCGATGGCCCATGGTCGACGACAGATTGACGATGCTGCCGGCGCCCTGCGCCTGCATGACCCGCAGTTCATGCTTCATCGAGAGCAGCACGCCGAGCACGTTGGTGTCGAAGGTTGCGGCGTAATTCTCCGCGGTCTGTTCGGTGACCGGCCCGGGCTTGCCTTCGGTGCCGGCGTTGTTGACGGCGACATCGAGACGGCCGAAGCGGGCGACGGTCCTGTCGACGAGGTTCTGGACGTCGCTTTCGTGGCGGACGTCGGCGCGAATGAATTCCGCCTCCGCGCCAATCGCGCGAAGCTCGGTGACCAGCGCCCGGCCCGCGTCATCGCGGCGGCCGGAAACGACGATACGGGCGCCTTCGTTGGCGAAGGCGAGCGCTGTGGCGCGGCCGATGCCGGTCAGCGCGCCAGTGATCAGGACGACGGGATGGCTCATCTGAATTCTCCTTCGTGATATGCCTTTTGAGACTTTCATTGCAGCGCTACGTTTCGCGCGGCCCCACCGTCATCCGGCGCGTTCTCGCTGTGGTTGCTCGGGATATAGGTCGCGCTGGCACATCGGAGAAAGACTTTGTAAGGTCGAGACCATACTTTTCAGGGATGGCTCTGATGGAACTTCGACATCTGCGCTACTTCGTCGCCGTGGCCGAGGAAGGCAGCCTGACCCTGGCCGCGCAAAAACGGCTGCATACCGCGCAACCGTCGCTGAGCCGGCAGATCCACGATCTCGAACTCGAGCTCGGGGTGCGGTTGTTGAACCGGGGACCGCGCGGGGTGGAGCTGACCGCGGCCGGGCGCGTATTCCTCGATCACGCGCGGGTGGCGCTATTGCAGGTCGAGGCGGCCGGCGAAGCCGCGCGGCGGGCGGCGCAACCGGCGCGGACGTCGTTCGCGCTCGGCTTCCTCACCGGCTACGAGATGGATTGGCTGCCGGCCGTGATGGGCTTGCTGCGCGCGGAACTGCCCTCGGCCGAGGTCACGATCCACAGCCAGGACTCGCCGGATCTCGCGGCCGGCCTCATGCGCGGCAAGATCGATCTGGCCGTTCTGCGCCCGGAGAAACAGGCGCCCGGGCTGAAATTCAGGCTGTTGCGAAAGGACCCGCTGATCGTGCTGATGCCTCGCGACCACGCGCTCGCTGCGCGAAGCTCGGTCCGCCCGCAGGATATCGCCGGCGAGAGCTATATCGGCGTATCCGCGACGCGGGCGCCGACGCTGTACGCGGTGATCGAGGAGTACCGCAAGCGCACCGGCATTGCGCTGAAGCCGGAGCATCAGGCCGAGAATCTGGCCATGGCGATTTCGCTGGTGGCCTCCACCGGCGGTATCTGCCTGACGCCGCTCTATGCGCAAAACCTGCTGCCGAAAACCGTCGTCAGCCGGCCGATCCAGGGCGCGCCGCCGATGGTCGACCTGGTGATCGGGTACAACGAAGCCAACCGCTCGCCGCTGTTGAAATTCATCCTGTCGAAGGTGGATGAGCTGAAGTTCCGGGTGGCAAGGCACGACGACAGATGAAGCGCGGCTGCCCGATGCCGCAAACGCTTCGACCTGACAGGCTTAATCCCCCAGCTGAAACCGCTCGAACCGGTGCAGCTCTTGCTCGATACGCGGCTTCAACGCCTTGCGCGCGTCGCGCCTTGCGCCGGCGCCGACCCAGCTCCATTTCTGCACCAGCAATTTCCTGTTCTTGCGGTCGGTCTTCAGGTCGAGCGCAGCGACGATGTCGCAGCCGGCGAGGACCGGCAACGCAAAATAGCCGAGCACCCGCTTCTCCTTCGGCACATAGGCCTCGAAGCGATGTTCGTAGTCGAAGATCAGCTGCGTCCGCTTGCGCTGGATGATCAGCGGATCGAACGGGGAGAGGATGTGCACCAGCTCCGAAGCGCCGATATCCGAAACATTGAGCGCTTCGGGCCGTGCCCAGTGCTCCTTGGCCGCGCCTTCCAGCGCGACCGGCACCAGCTCGCCGGCGCGCACCCTCGCCTCGATCAGCCGGCTGACCTGCGCCTTGCTCGGCGCGTCGAGATGACAGATCGAATCGAGGCTGACGACGCCTTGCGCGCGCAACGCGCGGTCGAGCAGGTAGGCGGTGGTCTCGCGCGGCGAAGCACCCTTCGGCTGATGGGCCCAGCCGAAATGCCGCGTCATCAGCTCGTAGGTCTTGAGCATGCCGTTGCGTTCGGAGATCGTAGCTATACCCTGATAGAACAACAGCTGCAGCGCCCGCTTCGAGGGCTTGCGGCTCGCCCACAGATGCGCCTTGTCGACCAGCACGTCATCGTCGATGTCGCGGATGGTCAGCGCGCCGTCGCGGCGGAGCAGCCGCATCACCTTGCGCAGGTCGGCCGGCTTGACCGACGAGAGCCATTTGTGGCCCTCGCGGCGGTGGCGCTTCATGGCGGGAATGAAGAACCGCAAGTCCCGCGTCGGCACGTAGGACAGGGCGTGGGTCCAGTATTCGAACACGCTTCTGTCCGTGCTCTGGGCCTGGCGCAAATCGGCCCGCCGGTATTCGGGAATCCGGTTCCAAAGGATATGATGATGGCTGCGCTCGATGACGTTGATGGTGTCGATCTGGACATAGCCGAGATGTTCGACGGCTGCCGCCACGGCCTCCGGCCCCGCGCCGAACGGCGCCCGGGTGTCGAGGCGCTGGGCGCACAGCCAGAGACGCCTGGCCGCGGCCTTGGTCAGGGGATGTGAAATCTTCGGGCGGGACATCGCGCAGCAATGTAGCGGGATTCGCCCGTCCTGCCAGAGCTGTCAGCGTGCCGGGGGCGGCAGCTCGAGCTTGTAGAGGTCCTTGCCGATGGCAAAGGCGGAGATGCCGCCATCGCGGCGTTGCACGAACCTGATCTTGTTGGTGGAAAGGCCCATGGCTTGCGCAAACCAGGTCTTGCCGCCGTCTGTCGTGCCGTAGCCGCCGGTCGAACCGCCGACAAAACCCTGTTCCTCATCGATGAAGGCGATGCCATAGGGTATCCAGTCCCTGTCATGGCTGACGGTGAGGCGCCGCCAATGCTCGCCGCCGTCCTCGGTCTTCACGACGTAGCCGCGGGCCTCGTCCGCCGGGGCCCGATAGCTGATGATGGTGGCGTAGCCGACCTTCGCGGTCGGAAAGGCCAGCTTCCAGTTGACGTCGCCGGCCCGATCGCTGTCGAACACCGCGCGCCACGACTGGCCGTTGTCTGAGGTCTTCAGGATCCGCGCATGCGCCTTGTTTTCTTCGGCAGCACTTGCGCCGGCGATGAACCCGGTCGCGGCATCGACAAAATGAATGTCAAGGATCATGCCGGTCACGCCGCTCATGTCCCTGGCACGAAAACTCTCGCCGCCGTCGAAGGATTCAAGCAGGCCGGCCGGACCGCCGACCCGGCCGCCGGCGCGCACCGCCGCGACCTTGCCGTCGAGTTTGAGCACGTCGATCGCGCACACCCCGGTGATCTGGCGGCCCTGGGCCAGCCTGACCGCCGCCCAATGCACCCCGCCGTCATGGCTGACGTAAAGCGGTTGCCGGTCGGTGACGCCAGGGAAATAGCCGGGACCGACATTGCCGAGAAAGCCGGTATTTTCGTCGATGAATTCCAGCGCCCGCACATAGGTGCCTTGCTTGGTCCAGATCAAGGTCCAGGCCTCGCCGCCGTCATCGGTGCGATAGATGCGCCCCTCGCCGTTGCCATACCAGCCGGTCAGGGCGTCGGCGAAGGCGATGGCATCCTGCTTGTTGTTGAGCGTGTAGCGCTCGGACGGCAGTTTCACCCAGCCATCGCCCGCAATGGCTGGGGCTGCGAGCGCGAGCGTCAGTCCGATCGTCAAAATCGTCCGATGCAGCCGGCGCGCCATCATGGGAACTTTCCGTCGCCGGTCTGCAGAAAGGCCGCTCCGCCCTTGCGCGGCGCGGCCATCTTCGGTCGCTGCATTCGCTACTTCGCCATGCTCATCTTCTGCGCCTTCATGTAGTGCATGCAGGCGCTGCGCATCTTGCCCTTGCTCATGTCCGTGTTGGCCATGGCCATTTCCTTGTTTCCGGGCGACTCGCCGGGGGCCATCATCATGGCGGATTTCATCATGTTGGCGGACGTGCATGCCATCATGGCCGCCGAAGCGGGTGACAAGGCCAAGGCCGAAAGCAGCGCAGCAGCGATCAATATTCTCATATGAACCTCGCTTCAGAGATGAAGCCAGCGGAATGCCGGCTATCGAGGTACGTATTTTCTACCGGCCGCGTTTCAGCCGGAAGACAATTTTGCATGTTGCAATGCAATGCGAGAGAATCCGAGCCGAGCAGGCGGATTCGTCCGCGTCATGCGACGAAGAATGTTCCGGACTCAGCGTTTCGGCTGCCCGCCGATACTGCCGGTCGCGATGTCGGGCTCGCATGAGGCCTTGCCGCGTTCGGCGGCCTGGCATTTGTAGACGTTGCCGGTGAGACGGTCGATCAGCCACACATTATCGTCGTTCGGACTGTCCATGCCGATGAACCGCGTGCCGACGGCCGTGATCAGCGTCGACAACAGGATTGCCGCTGCGATGATGACGGCCCCGATCAAAATCGGTACCGAGCTTCCCTGGCGATCCGGCATAATCGCGCGATACCCCTGATACTCGCCGTATCTTTTCGGTGACTGAAACAAGGCCCTGACGCTTCGCTGTCTTTTTGTTTTTCTTTTGTTTTGTACGCGAGCGTTTTCTAGACGTGCATCTGGCCGATTTGTTGTTCGCACCCCGGCGCTGCCGCGACGGCTTTGCGGCCTCTTGCAAAGCCGGCACGAAAAAGGCGGCCCATAGGGACCGCCTTGATTTGAGAAGTTCCATCGATCTTCTCGAAGCGTGAACTCTACCTGCGGCCGAACAGTCCGCCCATCATGCCACCGAAGAACGCGCCCGGTCCGCCGCTGCGATAGTGACGGCCACCGCCGCCTCCGCCGCCGTAGTGGCGGGAGTGGCGTGTCAACTCGTCGTCGCCGTCGTCGGTCGAAGCAACCCTCGTGGCTGCGATTTCAGACTGCAGCGCCTTGAGCTGCAGCGCGTTGAGGAAACCGGACTTCGGATAGCCGCGCGCGGCCTGCCAGCGCGTGATCACGGCGCGGGTCTGTTCGTCGAACTTGCCGTTGACGCGGGTGTCGAAACCAATAGCGGTGAGACGGCGCTGCACGTCACGGCGCTGGCCCTTGTCGAGGCCGATCTGGTCCTCGCTGGTCTGGTCGGCGTCCTGGGTGAAGGTCGCCGGATCGATGCCGGTGGTCAGGTTGCGGGTTTGGGTCGAGGGGCCGTCCTGCAGCGAGGCGATGCGGGCCAGCGCCAGCGACTTGAACGTGCCGTTCGGATAGTTGGTCAGATAGGCGTTGAGTTCTTCCGGCTTGTTGGAGTCCTTGATCGAGCGCCAGAACTCGAGCTCGACTTCCGAAGCCGGGCTCGCGGTGACGGCCGGCGTATTCGGCGCCTCGGCCTTGTCCTGCGCCGCGCCCGCGACCGGATTGAGATAGACCGAACCGATCAGGTCGGTGTGTCCCCAGGGCAATTGGTTCTTGTTGGTCTCTTCGTTGACCTGGGCGCGCACCCTGGTCATGGCCTGCTGGATCTCGACGCCGGGCGCGGCGATGTTGGCCAGCAGCGCGCGGGTGAACGGGCTGTTGGTGCCGGCTTCGCCGTCGAGCGCGGTCTGGCCGGGGCCGGTGGCGAACGCGATCAGCGTGCCCTCGCCGGATTTCATGTCGACAAGACCGGATTCCACCGACAGGCTGCGGGTCGCCTTGACGGAACGGAGCTTGGCCGCGAACGGGTTGTCGCGGCAGGCGTCGAGGAACACCAGCTTGACCTTGGCGTCGGCCATGGTCTGCTCCAGCGTCAGGTCGACATTGATGGCGGCGCCGAGCTTGACGTCCATCTCGGATTTGAGATCGGCGTCGACCGGCAGCAGGTAGTTGGTGCCGTTCACGGCGATGCCGTGGCCGGCATAGAAGAACAGCGCGACGTCGGCGCCTTCGGCCCGCTTGCCGAAGTCCAGCAGCTTTTCCGTCATCTTGTCGCGGGTGAGATTGGTGCCCTCAACCACGTCGAACCCGACATTGCGCAACAGCGCCGCCATCGACTTGGCGTCGACCGGCGGGTTGGGAAGCGGCGCCACGTTCCTGTAGGCGCCGTTGCCGACCACGAAGGCGACGCGCTTGTCGGCAAGCGCCGCGTTGCCGCTGACGAGAAATGCTGCGACTGACAGTGCTGCGATCCAGAAGCGCATGATCCATTCTCCCCTGCTCTAAGCGTCGAACTGGTTGGCCATGGGCCGAACCGTTGCGGACAATGTGCTCCGGTTCGGGCGCGGAGACTGTGATCCACGTCACTTGAGCGTGGGAGCGGTCGAACCAGATTTCGTTGGGACGCGACGGGGCGCGAATTTCGGCCGTGGCACCATCCTGCGAGCTCAAAGGGTCGCGCCGAAGCCCCGCAGCCGTCCGGACCGAGTCGAGCGCAAGCTGTAATTGCCTGTCCCTCTGCGCCCCGTTCTGGCGACGGATATCAGAGCAAAAATTGGCTGATTCCGGCCGTGTGACCCAAATCACATTCGCCGCTTCGAACCTGACCTATCCTGCCGGCATCAAACTGCTTATCAGGCGTCACAACGAGGACCACGACCATGACCAGCTTTCTCAGACTTACCGCGCTCAAGGCGATTACGCTCACTGCCGCGCTGTCGATGACGGCGGGGATTGCCATTGCCGGCGACAACACCGTCCCGGCGGACCAGATCATCAACAAGCTGCAGCCCAAGCCGCTGACGCGCGGCTTGATCATCGGGCAGTCGCCCGAACAAATCGTCGATCCCGCGGCAAAGGCCAGGGAAATCCATTTCGTCGATTCACTGCGCAACCGCAAAACCCGTTCGCTCTCGCTTGGCGAGCGCGCGGAAATCGCCGAAATCGCGGCCACCAAGCCGAAGATCGATCTCAACATCCAGTTCGAATACAATTCGGCCGAGATCAGCCCATCCTCGAAGTCGTCCGTCGAGGAGCTGGGCAAGGCGCTTTCCGATGCCAGGCTCAAGGGTTCGACCTTCGTGGTTGCCGGCCACACCGATGCGGTCGGCGGCGAAGCCTACAACCAGGATCTCTCCGAGCGCCGCGCCGATACCATCAAGCGCTATTTGACCGAAAAATTCGGCATCACCGGCTCCGATCTGGTCACCGTCGGCTATGGCAAGACCAGGCCGATCGATCCGAATGCGCCGATGGACCCGCTCAACCGCCGCGTCCAGGTCGTCAACATGGACACCAAGACCGCGTCGAAGTGAGGGTAGCCGTGCTGGTCCGCCTGCCCTGAGCGGCAGGCGGACATTCGAGACACGCGCGTGCGGACCAGCCAACGATCGGCGGCCGGTCGGCGTGAACATCTGGCATCAAGCTTTTCGAAACAGGGGACTTCCATGAAAAAGATCATCATTGCCGCGGCGCTTCTCACCGTCGGCGCGTCGGCTCACGCCGGTACCTATTCCTACGAAGGCGTCACCGTTCACGTCCGGGACGGCTGCATGTCGTCCTCATGCGTGGCGGTCTACGCGCCCGGCTACGGCTCCTATAATGGCGGCCGTTCGGCAAAAATCCACAAGGCGCACAAGGACGGCGCGCGCGTTGCTTCCGCCAGGAAGGAAGACGCCGCCCCGGCTGCCGTGGCTCCGGCCGTGGATGCAACCCCGGCCAAGGCTCCGGAAACCGTGCCGGCGGATCTTGCTCCGGCCAAGTAAGAACGTTGTCATTCCGGGCACGCGCGGAAAGCGCTAACCCGGAAATCTCGAGATTCCCCGCTGCGCAATTGCGCATCTGAAGTCTGGTCCTTCGGACCATCCCGAAATGATTCCGCTAAGAGGATGATCGACATGAAAACGCATTTCACCGGCCTCGCCATCGCCACCTTGCTGGTGGTCGCTCCAGCTTTCGCGAGCCTCGCAGATGACGCCCCCGCGCCGGCGACGCCTCCCGCGGCGGCCGTACCCCAGACCGAGACGCCGCCCACGAGCGTGCCGCGTCCATTGATCGTGCCGAAGACCGCGGAGCCTGCACCTGCGGCCGCCGATGCCGAGCCGGCGCCGCGCCATCGGCGCTATGCCCATCGCCACTGGCACCGCTACGGCTATTATCGCACCGCCTATTGGGAGCCGTTTCCGATCTTCTGGCCGCATTTTTATCACAACCGGATCCATTGGAGCCGGGTACCCTGGCTGTTCCGTTTCTGACGGTGACGCCGTCGACGGCTGCGAATTGTCTGGTCATATCCAGTTCTGAAACAGCATCAGCCGGTTGAACGTCTCCATCGACGTTCCGACGAAGGCGGCCGAGATCGGCAGCATCACGGCAAAGCCAGCGAACGCGACGGCGACGAAGGCCCACAACAGCCAGCGCGGGCTGTTGCCGCGCCGCAGGGCGTAGACCAGCGCAAGGCTCGCGAGCGTGGCGGCGGGCAGATAGTAATACAGAAATCCGAGGGTACGGGGCAGCAGCGCCCAGGCAAGCCAGGTCCCGAAATAGAACGCCACGATCAGGAAGGCGTCGGCGCGGCGCGCCACGATGAAGTCGCGCAGGCAGACGGCGAGCGCCACCAATGCCGCCCACAGCACCACGGGGTTGCCGAGGAACACGATCGCCGCGATCCGGTCGTCGCCGACCTTGTCGAACAGAAACCACACCGGCCGCACCAGCAGCGGCCAGGACGGCCACGAGCTCATATAGGTGTGGCCCGCGATCGCAGTCGTGGTGTTGTCGGCAAAGATGCGGCGCTGCGCTTCGAACAGATCCCGGAACGACAATCCATAGAGCGGGACGAAGCTCGACAGATAAACCAGCGCCGGAATCAGGACGAAGCAGGTGGTGAAACCAAGCAGGCCGAAATCCGGCCACAGCCCCGGCCGGTACCAATCATCGACGTTGCCGTCGGCGAATTCCGTGCGCCAGCTTTGCAGCAGGCGGACCGCGCCGATGATGACGATGCAGACGGCCAACGGGAACAGGCCGCTCCATTTGCAGGCGGCCGCAAGACCGAAGGCTGCCCCGGCAAGCGCGAAGTGGAGATGCGGCCGCGACCGGCGGAATCCGTGCATGAAGGCCGCGATCCCGAACAGCCCGAAGGCGAGTGCGAAAATATCCAGCATCGCGATCCGCGATTGCACGAACAGCATCTGGTTGAAGAAGGCAAGCAACGCTGCGGCTATGGCCGGCCCGTGGCCCTCGAACAGCGCCAGGCCGCAGCAATACATCGCGACGATCGCGAGCGCCCCGAACAGCGTGCCCGGATAGCGCCAGCCCAGCGCGCTATCCCCGAAGAAGCGGATCGACAGCGCGATCAGCTGCTTTGCCAGCGGCGGATGCATTGGATTGAGCATCGGCTGTGGCAGCACCGGCTCCAGCATCTGACGCGCGGCCGGCACATAATGCACCTCGTCGAAAACAAATTTCTCCGGCGTCGTCACCCCGATCAGCAGCGCGAAGTGCGCCGCGAAAAAAATGATGATGGCGACAATGAAGCTTTTCGTCATGGGATTCTTGCTTTGGAATTTTTTCTCGAGAGTTTTGCTGGAATCTTCTGTGGGAATTTTTCAAAGACGAACGAGTTTCAGGCGCGATGTTCACGGATAGATGGCGTTTGAGAACCCGGTCAAGTGCGGGCTGTCGAAAAATATCTTGCCGGTTATCTTGAACGCATTTCGATCTCGCGGTCACCAACCGATCGGCTAGTAACGCGTCGCTTGTGATAAATCTGCAACATCGCATGCCCGTGATCCGGTACGATGTCGGGATAAGTCGATCGGGATTGAAATGCACTTGCGTCATATTCTTCTTGTCTGGGCGCTTTGCTTCGCGGCCGGGCTTACGCTGGACCCCGCGCACGCGCAGGTTCGCGTCGGCGAAGCCGCCGTGATCCAGAATGAAGTCGTGCGCGTGATGGGATCGGCGTCGAGCCAGATCAATGTCGGCGACGGCGTGCTGCGCGACGAGGTCGTGCGCACCGGGCAGGACGGCGCGGCGCGGCTGGTGATGGCCGACAGCACCAACCTGTCGCTCGGCCCCAGCGCGACCATCAAGCTCGACCGCACCGTGTTCGACGACGAGCACAGCTACCGCGAGATCGCGATCCGGCTGACGACCGGCGCGTTCCGCTTCGTCACCGGCCATTCGGAAAAGACCGCCTACAAGATCACCACGCCGCTGGCGACGATCGGCGTCCGCGGCACCGTGCTGGATATCCTGTCGCTGCGCGGCCGCACCACCGTGGTGCTGCAGGATGGCGCCTCGCGCGTCTGCGCGGCCGGCGGCCAATGCATCGAGCTGACGCAACCGGGCGACACCGCGGTCATCACCTCGACCGGCGGCCGGACGACGATCCAGAAGACCAACAATTCGCCGTGGACCTTCGCTGCGAACTGCGCGGCACTGCCGGGACTTTGCACCGTCACCGATTTTGCGGACGCCACGCCCACGGTAACGCCGCCGGTCGATGACGGCAGCGATCCCACCGGCATGCTGTGCGGACGCTGACGATGGCACGATCCGCGATAAACTTCGTGGCCTCGGCTGCGCTCACGGCGGTGATTTCACTTGTGCTGGTGCAGGTGCAGACGCTTCCGGCTTGCGCGCAATCGCCTTCACCGAGCTCATCGCCATCGCCCAGTCCGTCACCGTCACCCACGCCTTCACCCTCGCCTAGCCCGACGCCAACTCCTACTCCCACGGCTACCCCCACGGCGACACCAACCTCAACTCCGACGCCGACGCCTACCCTCACGGCTACTCCCACGGCTACTCCCTCGGCTACTCCCTCGGCTACTCCCACGGCTACTCCCACGCCTACCCCCACCGCGACACCGACCTCGACGCCCACTCCGACTCCGACGCCGACGCCTACCCCCACGGCAACTCCCTCCCCGTCGCCGACCGGCGCCGGCTCCAGCGGAGCATCGATCGGAAATCTCGCCAACGCGCGGTTCAACCAGATGATCACCAACCGGGTGCTCGGCACGGTGCTGCTCGGCGTCAACGAACAGATCAATTGCAGCGACTGCATCAGCGCGTTCGGCTCAGCGGGTTCGTTTTCGGCCGGCATTCACGGCCGCAAGGAGATCACGCCCAATCTGTCGTTCCTGGCCGGCATCGCCTACACCCAGTTCAGCGAAGCCGGCTACAGCGTCACCGGCGCGCCGATCGGCGCCTTCGCGCTGCGCTACGATTTCGTCGACTGGGGAGCGTCGCGGCCGTTCCTCGACGTCGGCGCCATCCTGACGCCGTTCGAGAGGGTCCGCTACAGCCGCAGCTACCTGACGAGCCTGGGGCCGGTTGCGCTGACGAGTTCGACCGACAGCAGCGATTACGGCGTGTACGGCCGCGCGGGCTGGATCCGCCGGCTGTCGCCGCGCGACGAGGTCGCGGCCTCGGTCGAGGTCTGGCAGTTGTGGCAGAGCGTCAATGGGTACACCGACCCGAATGCCGTGTTCGATCCATTCGACGCCTCGATCGCGTCAGGCACCGACCGCACCAAACTGGTCAAGCTTGGCGGGCAGTGGACGCATCTGTTCGGCTCCAGCGTCGAAGGCAACATCAACGGCGGCTATGTGCAGTCGTTCGCGAGCCATTCCGGCATCGTCGCCACCGTCACCGGCGACGGTATCGTCGTGCCGACCATGGGCAACCAGGGCTGGTTCGAATATGGCGGCCGGCTCGGCTTCCGCATCACCAAAGGCTGGGTCGCCGACCTGTTCCTCAACGGCACGCTGGGCCCGCAACCGGTCGGCAACACCATTCACGGCGGCGTCGGCCTGCGCATCAACTACTAGGCTTCAGCGTCATCGCTCGCCGGCCAGGGTGAGCGCCGCGGTCACGCCGCCTTCCAGGATTTCGTCCGACAGCCGCCTGTCGCTGACGGCGCGCGCGAGCTGAAGCGTGCCCACCATCATGCCGTAGATCGCAACCGCCTTGCGGCGGCGCGCGGCGGCCGAACGATCGCGGATTTGCGCGGCAAGCAACGCGATGATTTCCGATATCTTTGCCGTGAACGCATCGCGCGTCTTGTTGGGATGGCGCGCGATCTCCGCGACCAGGGCGGCGGTCGGACAACCGCGGCCGGCACCGTCGCGGTGGCGCGCGGAGAGATAGTCGCGAACCACAGCTTCCAGCCCGGCGCCGGACTCCAGCGCGGTGCGAAGCGCGCCCTCGCGGCGGCTCAGCGCATTGCGAAGCACCGCCTGCACCAGATCTTCCTTGGAATCGAAATGGGCGTAGAAGGCGCCATTGGTCAGGCCGGCGCCGCTCATGATGCCGGCAAGGCCGACCGCCGCCACACCGTTTTCGCGGAATTGCCCGGAGGCCACGTCGATGATGTGCTGGCGGGTCGTATCCTTGTGTCCCTTTTGGTAGCGCATTTCAGCTCCCTGTCGCGCCTCGCCGCATGGCTCCCACGCGATTGTGCCGCAGTATCGTTTGTTGCATTACGATCATAATAATGCATTATGATTGTAATTCAATAGAAATATCAGCGGATCGGCAACATGAACATGGAATTGAAGCGGGCGGCTGCGCTGTCCGCAGACCAGGCTATCGAGACGGCGGCCGCGGGATATCGTCCAGGGCCGGCCGCGGAGCAACGGCGCGAGGCACATGCGCCATCGCGCGCCGACGCGGCCCGTGCCGCGCTCCTGACCGGCCCGATCCTTGCGACCCTGCTGAAGCTCGCCTTGCCGACCATGACGGTGCTGCTGGCGCAGACCGCGGTCAACATCGCGGAAGCCTATTACGTCGGCTTCCTCGGCACCGATGCGCTGGCGGGCGTCGCGATGGTTTTTCCCGTCTTCATGCTGATGACGATGATGTCGAATGGCGGCCTCGGCAGTGGCGTTGCCTCCGCCGTGGCGCGCGCCGTCGGCGCCGGCCGCAGGGACGACGCCGACGCACTGGTCTTCCACGCCATCATCCTTGCCGTCATCGCCGGCGCGCTATTCACGATCGGCACCATCTGGGGCGGCCCGGTATTGTATCGCGCCCTCGGCGGCCGCAACGAAGCGCTCGATGCCGCGTTGAAATACTCCAACTACCTGTTCGCCGGCGCGATCCCGGTGTGGATCGTCAACCTGCAGGCGGCTGCGTTGCGCGGCTCGGGCAATGTCAAGGTGCCCGCCATGGTGACGCTGGTCGGAGCACTGGTGCTGATCCCGGCCTCGCCGATCCTGATCTTCGGTCTTGGACCAATTCCGCGCCTCGGCATCGGCGGCGCCGGCATAGCGTTCGCGGTCTATTATGGCGCGGCGATGCTGGTGTTGCTGCGCTACATGGCCTCGGGCCGCGCCGGACTGACGTTCCGGATCGTAGCCCTGCGCGGAAAACTGTTCGGCGATATCCTCAAGGTCGGCATTCCCACCGCCATCAACACCGTGCTGACCAACCTGACCGTCATTCTCGTCACCGGCGCGGTCGGCCTGTTCGGCACCGGCGCGCTTGCGGCCTATGGTATCGCCTCGCGGCTCGACTATGTCATGATTCCGCTGCTGTTCGGCGTCAGCACGTCGGTGCTGACCATGGTCGGCGTCAACATCGGCGCCGGAGACGTGGCGCGCGCGCGGAGGATCGGCTGGACCGGCGGGCTGGTCGGACTGGCGTTGACGGGCAGCATCGGTTTGGCGGTGGCGGCGTTTCCGCTGCTCTGGCTGCATCTGTTCAGCCACGACCCCGACGTGCTGCGCGAAGGCGCAACTTATCTGCGGATCGTGGCGCCGGCCTATGGCGCGCTCGGATTTGGTTTCGTCGTGGCTTTTGCCGCGCAGGGCGCGGGCCACGTGTTCTGGCCGTTCATTGCTTCCGCGGCGCGCATCGCTGTCGCCGCGGGCTGCGGCTGGATCGCGGTCGGCACTTTCGGCGCGGGCATGGCGGGGCTGTCGGCGCTGGTCGCCGCCTCGCTTATCGCCTATGCCGGGCTCTGCCTGATCGTCATGCTGTCATCAGCGGTCTGGCACGCCGACAGGCGCTGAGCGGCGACGGCGCGTTTCAGGCGCCCTCATAGGCGCGCTTGAGGCTTTCGATGTCGAGCTTGACCATGCCCATCATCGCGGCCATCGCCCGCTGGGCGCCCGCGCGATCCGGGCCGCCAAGCAGTTGCGGCATCACGCTCGGCGTGATCTGCCAGTACATGCCGTAACGATCCTTGAGCCAGCCGCAGCGCACGGCCTGCCCGCCATCGGCGGTCAAGGCGTCCCACAGACGGTCGACCTCGGCCTGATCGGCGCAATCGATCCGGAACGAGACCGCGTAGCTGTGTTCGAACCGGGTGCCGCCGTTGAGCGCCATGAAGCGCTGGCCGGCGAGGGTGAATTCCACCACCAGCACGCTGCCGGCCTTGCCGCCGGGATTATCGATCGGGCTCTTCTGCACCGTTTCGATCCGCGAATCCGGCAGCAGCGAGACATAGAATTTCGCAGCCTCCTCGGCTTCGCCGTTGAACCACAGGCAGGGGGAGATTTTGGACATGGGTGGGTTCCTCTTTGGGAGCGATCGGCCGGAGGACGAATGGAGCCAGGCGATCCCGACAGCCCGCTCGCATTTTTCAGCCGTCATTCCGGGGCGCACGTCAGTGCGAACCCGGAATCTCGAGATTTCCCGATGCGCAATTGCGCATCTGAGGTTCGCGTCGCCCCGGAATGACTGACATCACGTCGCGATCGGCGCCGGCATGGTGAGGAACGACCGCGTCACGTGCCAGAACAATTGCCGGTTCGTGGCAAGCGTCACCGAATGCGCCGTGCCTGGCAGGATCACGAACTGGCGGTCGCCGTTCGGCAGCAGATTGAAGAATTCCTCGAGGTCGGCGACGGTAGCGATGCCGTCATATTCGCCACGCACCAGCAGCACCGGCGCCAGCACCTTGTCGGGTTTCACCACCGGCAAATTGGCGGTCATGTCGAGATAGGTCCCGGTCGGCACCTGGTCGCCGAACTGCATCTCGGCATCCGCCAGCGCCTCGACCGCGGCGGGATCGCTGGTGCCGGGCTTGTCGCGGGTGGCGATCGAGCGGATCATGTCGCGGTCGCGCTTGCGCATGTTGTGGGAGCGGTAATAGGCAAGCTGCTCGGCGCGCTTGGTCAGCGTCGGCGAGCCCTCGCCCTTGTAGGTGAAGGCGGCGAACGCCAGCCGGTCGATCCGCTCCGGAGCGGCCATGGCATAGGCGCCGGCCCGCAGCGCGCCGGAGGATTCGCCGAGGAAATGATACTTTTGGCGACCGGTTTCCTTCGCGACGATTTCGGCCGCGGCCTTCAGATCCTCCACGCCGCTGGCGATATCGGCATTGCCGGAGGTGCGCCCCGACTTGCCGTAGTTCTCATGGTCCATGGTCCAGCAATCGAACCCGTAGCGGGCGAACTCGTTCATGACCGAATATTCGCCGTGACCGGGCACGTTGAGGTCGAACACCCGCGAGGACACCGAGGAGCCGTGCACGAAGAAGATCACCGGCCGCGGCGGCTCGCCGGCCTTCGGCGCGCCGACCCGCTTGCGATACATCCACAAGGGGATGTCGCCTTTCCTGGCCCAGTACTCGCGGCTCCAGATTTCGCCGGCGGGTGAAGATTGAGCGCTCGCCTCCTGCGTGGGCAGCGCGCTCGCGAGGCTGCCAGCGACGAGGCCAAGTGCGGCGCCCTTGATGACCGCGCGGCGCGGCAACGGACGATCGATTTTTGTCATGGTTTTCTCCCTCTTTATTTTTTCGTCATTCCGGAGAGATGCGAAGCATCGAACTACGATGTGCAATTGCACATCCGAGAATCTCGGGATTCCGGGTTCGCACTTCGTGCGCCCCGGAATGACGCAGGATCTTATTTTTTCTCCGCCGGATCCCGGTGCACCGGATCGACCCACAGCACCGTCTCTGGCTTCTCCACCGGCTCGATGTCGAGATTGATCGCGACCGCCTGGCCGTCGCTGCGCACCAGCACGCATTCCAGCACCTCGTCGCGGCTGGCGTTGATCTCCTGATGCGGCACGTAGGGCGGAATGAAGATGAAATCGCCGGGGCCGGCTTCCGCGGTGAACTGCAGATGTTCGCCCCAGCGCATCCGCGCCTTGCCCTTCACCACATAGATGATGCTTTCGAGATGGCCGTGATGATGCGCGCCGGTCTTGGCGTCGGGTCTGATGGTCACGGTGCCGGCCCACAATTTCTGCGCGCCGACGCGGGCGAAATTGATCGCGGCCTTGCGGTCCATGCCCGGGGTCGAGGGCACGTTGGGATCGAGTTGGTTACCGGGAATGACGCGGACGCCGTCATGCTTCCAGCGCTCAGCGTCATCGTGGGAATGGTCGGGGTGGGTATGGTCATGGGAACCAGACATCGCGTTGCTTTCGGTCAAAATTCATCGCCGCGGACGGTACAGAAAACCGTGATCGCCGGCCAGACGGAACGGGGAACATTTCACGCAGGCAGGACTTATCTTTACGAAGCTTGACAGCAAAGGAGAGTTCCCATGGGTGCAACGGCAGACAAGGTTAAAGGCGCCACCAACGAGGCCATCGGCAAGGCAAAGCAAGGCGTCGGCGAAGCCGTCGGTTCCGACCGTCTGCAAGGTGAAGGCGCGGTGCAGGAAATCAAGGGCAAGGGCCAGAAGGCCGTCGGCGATGCCAAGGAAGCTACCAAGGACGCCGTCAACAAGGCGGCCGCGGCGGCGAACAAGAATCTCTGATCGGCGCTGAACGATATTCGAACGGAAAGGACCGGTCCGAAAGGGCCGGTCTTTTTTCGTTTGATCTCTCGCCCTCGTCATGCCCGGGGATTGACCCGGGCAACCCTCATCTTCGCAAGAAGCTCTTCCCGAAGAGGATGGATTGCCGGGTCAATCCCGGCAATGACAGGCAATAGCTACCGCCGCTTCCCCATCACATCCGGATTGACGACGTTGATCGGCGTCCCCGCCGCATAGCTGACAATCTGGTCGAAGATATCGGCGAACTGCAACTCGTATTCGTCGCGCGTGACGTAGCCGATATGTGGGGTGGCGACGACATTGCGCATCAGCAGCAGCGGATCGCCGGGATCGCGCAGCGGCTCCTTTTCGAAAACATCCACCGCCGCCATGCCGGGCCGTCCGGCGTGCAGCGCGTTCACCAGCGCGTTCGGCGCGATCAGCGGCGCGCGGCTGGTGTTGACCAGGATGGCGGTCGGCTTCATGCGCGCCAGATCGTCCGCGGTGACGATGCCGCGGGTGGCCGGGACCAGGCGCATATGCAGCGAGAGCACGTCGCATTGCTCGAAGAATTCGGCCTTGCTGGCCGCGGTCGCGTAGCCGTCGGCACGCGCTTTCGCCAGCGCTGGCTCGCGCGCCCACACCAGGACGTGCATGCCGAACGCCTTGCCATATCCGGCAACCACCGCGCCGATCCGGCCGTAGCCGTAGATGCCGAGCGTTTTGCCGCGCAGCGTCTGGCCGACACCGATCTGCCACTGGCCCGCCTTCAGCGACGCCACCTGCTGCGGTATCGAACGCGCGGCGGCGAGGATCAGCCCCCAGGTGAATTCGGCTGTCGCGTAGGAAGGCGTGTCGGCGTGCTGGTCCGACGACACCACGATGCCGAGCCTGGTGCAGGCGTCGATATCGATGTGCGGATAGACGCTGCGCTGGCTGATCAGTTTCAGCTTCGGCAACCGCTCCAGCAGCGGCGCGCGGATTTGCGTGCGCTCCCGGATCAGCACCAGTGCTTCGGTATCGGCCAGCCGCTCCGCCAGCCCATCGACATCCTGGACATGGTCGTTCCAGATTTTGACATCGTGTCCGGCGAGCTTGCCGAAGCATTTCAGCGTCCGCACGGTATCGAAATAATCGTCGAGGATGGAAATCTTCACGAAACCCTCCCTCTCCGCCTACTTCACCGCCAGCAATTCGACGTCGAACATCAGCGTGGCGTTGGGTGGAATGACCCCGCCGGCGCCGCGGGCGCCGTAGCCAAGCGCCGGCGGAATGATCAGGGTGCGCTTGCCGCCGACCTTCATGGTGGCGACGCCTTCATCCCAGCCGGCGATCACGCGATGTTGCCCGATCGGAAATTCGAACGGCTCGTTGCGGTCGACGGAAGAATCGAACTTCTTGCCCCTCTTGCCGTCCTCATAGAGCCAGCCGGTATAATGCATGACGCAGGTCTGGCCGGGTTTCGGCGAGGCGCCGCTGCCGACGGTGTTGTCGATGATCTGCAGGCCTGAAGCTGTGGTCATGGTTTTCCCCGCGGACTGGGCCGCTGCTATGGAAGGTACCAATGCCGCAGCAATGAACATTGCCGCTAGGATCGAGAGTATCGCGCGCTGGATGTGTCGCATCTTGGGGCACCTTCCGTTTCGGATCGGAAAGGTGTCTAGCGCAAGGAGGCCGGCGAGGCCAGTCCGGCAGTCCACACAACGTCATTCCGGGGCGCGTCGAAGACACGAACCCGGAATCTCGAGATTCCGGGTTCGATGCTTCGCATCGCCCCGGAATGACAGCGCTCAGGCGGCCCGGGAGGTTCTGGCCGATGCAGACGCCACTTCCTCGGTGATCACCGAAAATCTCACCAATTGCACCACGCCGAAATTGGTCGAGATCGCGACGTCGGCGGCATCGCGGCCGCGCGCCATCACGATGCGGCCGATCCGCGGGTGGTTGTGGCGGGCGTCGAAGGTGAACCAGCGTCCATCCAGATAGACCTCGAACCAGGCGCTGAAATCCATCGGCGCCGGGTCGATGGGGACGCCGATATCGCCGAGATAGCCGGTGCAGTAGCGCGCCGGGATGTTCATGCAGCGGCACAACGTCACTGCCAGATGCGCGAAATCGCGGCAGACGCCGATGCGCTCCTCATGGCCTTCCGAGGCGGTGCGGTCGGCGCGCGCGTGATGATAGCCGAAGCAGATCCGGTCATGGGCATAATCGCAGATCGCCTGCACCCGCTGCCAACCCGGCGCGGTGCCGCCGAACAGCGACCAGGCGAGATTCGAAAGCTTTTCAGTGTCGCAATAGCGGCTGCCCAGCAGATAGATCAGAACGTCGTCCGGCAGTTCGCCGACCTCCAGCTGCTGCGCCTCGGGCGCGACTTCGTCCGCCAGACCGCTGTCGGAGATCAGAAACTCGTTGCGAATCTCGACCAGGCCGGGAGGTGCGACGATCCGCGTGCAGGTGTTGCCGAACAGGTCGACATAGTCCCGCGCCTCGAGGTCAGGCGAAAACCAAATCCGGTGCTCGCTCAGGAGATCTTTCACCCGCGCTGGCTCGATGCTGAGCATCAGCACCATCGGGGTTTCCTGAAAACACTGAAACGCAATGTCGTACCCTGCCCGAATTTCCACGTCGCATCTCCTGTGAGGAATTTTTCAACCTGAGTGATGGCGAAATAAGCCGCCAATGCGGCAAATCGTTCCCGCTAAAAGCCTGATTTTGATGCAGAAAATTGAGGCAATCAGTGCCGATGGAATTGGTCGGCTGCACGACAAATCCGGTTCAAGCGCCGGCCTTGCGCACTTCCTCGTTGCGATGGCGCACGATGACTTCGGGTTCCTGCCCGTCGAGCTGGGTGAGTTTCGAACGCGCCGCATGATCGACCAGCAATAATTCGTCGAGCTTGGCGTGCAGCGCCAGATTGTCGCGCTGGAACAGCGTCATAAACACCGCAAGCGTCGCGAGCGCGTTCCAGTCGAAGCTGGCGCGGTCTAGGAATAGCCAAAGCAGGGCATCACGACCACAAGGAAGGCGGCGGGATGTCCCGCCGCCTGCCCCACATGCGTCGTCCAATGTCTGCTAAGTTGATCCGCCACTCTTTTTCTTCAGGTTCTGCGCCATTTCCAGATGATGCCTGAGCGTCGGAAGGGTTTTGCCGGCCCAATCCTTCAGGTCCGGATTGTCGCCACCCTTGGCGTAGCGCTCGAACAGCGACACCGCGTCCTTGTGGCCACTGACCTGGTCGGCGTCAAAGTCCGAACTGAAGTTCTTGCCGCTCTCGCTCTTGAGCTTGTCGAGCAGCCTCTGGTGCGAACTGTCGAGTGCATCAGGCAAGTCTGCCTCGACCTTGCCGCTCGAGACGAGGCCTTTGAGTTCGGTCGAGGTCTTGGTGTGGTCGGTCACCATCTGCGAGGCAAAGGCTTTTTCCGGCGCATTGCCCTTGTCCTGGGCAAGCTTGCTGGAATCGATTTCGAACATGTCGGAAATCGCCGCTTCCTTCACGAAGTCGGCCGTGCTGGGGGCGATACCGAGCGTCGAGTTGACGCCGGTCTTTTCTCCGACCGATTGCGCGAGCACCGGACCCGCCAGCAGAAGGCCGCCCACCGCGACCATCGAGGCATTCACGATGAAGTTTTTCGAAAGCAGTCCCACGTCTCTCCTCCATACAAAATGTCGACACCCGGAAGCGGGCCTGCCCGGTCAACATTTCTCGAACGTGGGAGTTCCTGCGTGCGCCAGGAAGATGGCCGCGGTCACGGCTGACCCGATCCGCCGGCCGCGCCATAGACCTGGCCGGTGGCATAGCTCGCATCCGCCGCTGCGAGCTGGACGTAGATGGAACCGAGTTCCGCCGGCTGGCCGGGGCGGCCGAGCGGCGTATGGCCGCCGAATTCTTCCAGCTTCTCCATCGTGGCGCCGCCGGAAACCTGCAGCGGCGTCCAGATCGGCCCGGGCGCCACGGCGTTGACGCGGATGCCCTTCGGCGCGAGCTGCTTGGCCAGCGACTTGACATAGTTCATGGTCGCGGCCTTGGTCTGCGCATAGTCATAGAGGTCGGGCGATGGATCATAGGCCTGCTCGGAGGCGGTTCCGATGATCACCGAGCCTGGCTTGAGATGCGGCAGCGCCGCCTTGATGATCCAGAACGGCGCGTAGATGTTGGTCTTCATGGTGGCGTCGAAGTCCTCGCTGCTGATATCGAGGATGGAGGCACGGGTCTGCTGCCGGCCGGCGTTGCTGACCACGATGTCCAGGCCGCCGAGACCTTGCACCGCGCGTTCGACCAGTTGCCGGCAGAATTTTTCATCCCTGAGATCGCCGGGGATGGCGAGACCGACCCGTCCCTCTGCCCTGATCAGGTCGATGACTTCCGCCGCATCCGGCTCTTCGCTGGGAAAATAGTTGATCGCGACGTCGGCGCCTTCGCGCGCATAGGCGATCGCAGCCGCCCGGCCCATGCCGGAATCGCCGCCGGTGATCAGCGCCTTGCGGCCGGCAAGGCGGCCGGACCCGCGATAGCTCTGTTCGCCGTGGTCGGGCCGCGGATCCATCTTGCTCGCCAGTCCCGGCCATGGCTGCGATTGCCGCTTGTAGGGAGGTTTTGGATATCTCGCCGTCGGATCCTGCAGCACAGCCTCTTCGCTCCCCCGCAAATTTCCTTCGGCACTCGTGGAAGCGAGCATGGCGGCCGCATCCACGGCTGCCCTGCCGGCGGCGTCGACGATGGATCGTCGCGAGGGTTTGGGATCAGCTGACATTTTACTCTTCTCACTCTTGCTGTTGCTAGATTTCCAGATTTTCCAGCCGTACCGGCAGCGTGCGAATGCGCTGGCCGGTGGCGTGGAAGATCGCGTTGCAGACCGCCGCATTGGTGCCGACATTGCCGAGTTCGCCGAGGCCCTTGACCCCGGCCGGATTGACGCGATCATCCTCCTCCGACAGCAGGATCACCTCGACACTTGGAACGTCGGCGTTCACCGGCACCAGATAGTCGGCGAGATTCTTGTTGACGTAGCGCGCATAGCGCTCGTCGAGTTCGGTCGCCTCGTGCAAGGCGGCCGACATGCCCCAGATCAGGCCGCCCATCAGCTGGCTGCGCGCGGTGCGTGGGTTCATGATGTGGCCGGCGGCAAAGGCGCCGACCAGCCGAGGCAGCCGGATCTCGTGGGTCCACCGGTTGATCCGGACCTCGACGAATTCGGCGCCGAAGGCATAGGCCATATTTTTGCCGAACTGGTCGCCGCCCACCATGCGCATCTGACCCTTGTGCATGGCGCGGAACGAATCCATCGGTGCGCCGTCGGGCTTCCACTCGCCATATTCCTCGACGACGCTGACGCCGAGCGCATCGAATGCGCGGTCGAGGTCGAGCGGGCGGTCGCTTTTGGCGGCCTGCGTGCTCGGCGTCTGGCCCATGCCGACGGTCTCCTTGGCCTTGTCGACCAGGCTTTCGTTCGGCATCATCGCCTTGAACAGGCGTTGCCTGACCTGATCGCAAACCATCATCACGGCCGAGCATGTGCTCGCCGTCGAATTGGAGCCGCCGGCGACCGGCGCGGGCGGCAGGTCGCTGTCGCCGATGAACACCGCGACCTTTTCGAGCGGCACGCCGAGTTTTTCGGCGGCGGCTTGCGCGATCACGGTGTAGGCGCCGTTGCCGATCTCATGGCCGGCGATCTCGACGCGGGCGCGGCCGTCGCGCTGCAGGCGGACGCGCGCCGCCGCCGGCGCCATCTGGGTCGGGTAGCAGGCGGTGGCGCAGCCATAGCCGATCAGCCAGTCGCCCGAAACCATCGACCTCGGCCGGGCCCTGCGATCCGCCCAGCCGAAGGTTTTTGCACCGGCGTCGAAACAGGCCATCAGCGAGCGAGAGGTATAGGGCTTGCCGCCGATCGGCTCCTTCATCGTGTCATTGACGCGGCGCAGCTCGATCGGATCCATCTCGAGCCTGACGGCAAGCTCGTCCATCGCGCTTTCGAGCGCGAACATGTAGGGCACTTCCGGCGGCGAGCGCATGAAGCCGGGCGTATTGCGGTCGGCGCGGACGATCGACACCATGCTTTCGACGTTCGGGCAGGCATAGAGCCGCGTCGTGGTCTTGGTGCCGCCGACCGCATAGGCGTCGGCGCGGGAGGAAATCTCGGCGCCCTCATGGCGCAGTGCGACCAGTTTGCCGTCGCGGCTGGCGCCGATCTGGATTTCATGCCGGGTCTCGGCGCGATAGGTCGCAATGGTGAACCCCTGGTCGCGGGTGGCGACCAGCTTGACGGGACGGCCGAGACGGCGGGCGATGCTCGCGATGATCGCAGTGCGCGGCGTCATCGAACCCTTCGAGCCGAAAGCGCCGCCGACATAGGGATTGATCACCCTGACATTGTCAGGCTCGATCCCGAGCTGTTCGGCCACGCCATTCTTGAGGCCGCAAACATACTGGCTCGGCTCATAGATCGTCAGGCTGTCGCCGTTCCACACGCAACTGGTGGCGAACAGCTCCATCGGATTGTGGTGCTGCGGCGGCGTCTCGTAACTGGCGGTCACCTTCACCTCGGCCTCGTCGAACGCCTTGGCGAAGTCGCCGACCTTCGGGTCTTCCTTGAACTGGGCGAGTTGGCCCTTGGCGCGCCCCGTGGTCGTGCCCACCGAATTGAAGCTCGCGGTCGCGGGTGCCGCGGTATAATTCACCATGACCCGATGCGCCGCCTCGCGCGCGGCCTCGAAACTTTCGGCGAGCACCACGGCGATGATCTGGCCGTCCTGGGCGATCTCGACCGATTTCAGCGGCTGGATGGTGCTGGACGCGTAGCCGCCGTTGCTGAACAGTTTTGCTTCTTTCAGTTTCTCCGCATTCTCGTGGGTCACGATGTCGATCAGGCCACGGACTCGTCTGGCGGCCGCCAGGTCAAAGCCGTCGATGCGGCCCCTGGCGATCGAACTGGTGACGAGATACGCATAGGCTGGACGGTTCAGCCGCGTGTCCGCGGCGTATTCCGCCTTGCCGGTCACCTTGGCCACGGCATCGTAGCGCGGCACCGGCTGGCCCATATTGGCTTTCGGCTCGGGAGCGGTAATCGACATGGTCAGACCTCCATCGCTGCGGCCTGGTGCAGCGCGCGCGCCACCACGCGCTGGCCGAGCGCGATCTTGAAGACGTTGTGCTGCCTCGCCTTCGCGCCTGAAAACGCCGCCTCGGCGACGCGGTTCGCGAGACCGTCGTCGAACCTCTCACCCTTCAGCAGGGCCTCCGCCTCGCGCGCGCGCCATGGCACGGTCGCAACCCCGCCAAGCGCCACGCGCGCATCGCGCACGAGGCCGTCCTGCACGTCGAGCGCGACCGCGGCCGAGGCCAGCGCGAATTCATAGGACTGCCGGTCGCGCGCCTTCAAATAGACCGAGCGCGGCCATTGCCCGGGAATGCGGAAGGCGGAGATCAATTCGCCTGGCGCCAGGATCGTCTCGATTTGCGGAGAGTTTCCCGGCTGCTTGTGCAACTGGTCGAACGGCACGCTGCGAACGCCGGATTTTCCGGTGATTTCAACCGCGGCATCGAGCGCGATCAGGGCTTGCGCGAAATCGCCGGGATAGGTCGCGATGCACTGCTCGGATGTGCCGAGCACCGCATGGCCGCGGTTGAGGCCATCCAGCGCGGCGCAGCCGGAGCCGGGAATGCGCTTGTTGCAATTGCTGAAGCTGACATCGCGGAAATAAGTGCAGCGGGTGCGCTGCAGGACGTTGCCGCCCAGGGTGGCCATGTTGCGGAGCTGCGGGCTCGCGGCGAGCTTGAGTGAATCGGCGATGACGGGATAACTGCGCTGCACGTCCGGATCGGCGGCGACGTCCGACATCCGCGCCAGCCCGCCGAGCCGCAGGTTTCCGCCGCCGGCATCGATCGCCGACCACGTACCCGCCAGCGGATTGATGTCGACCAGCATGGAAGGCCGCATCACATCGAGCTTCATCAGGTCGACCAGGGTGGTGCCGCCGGCAAGCGGCTGGATCGCGGCGACCGTCAGGGGATCGTTGGCGGGCGCGGCGACGGCCAGCGCCTGCACCGCGGACGACGGGTCGGTTGCCCTCCGATATGCAAAAGGTCGCATGGGGCTAGCCTTTCTGCTGGTCGAACAGGATCGCAGGCGCGGCCTGTTTCACTGCCGCGACGATGTTCGGATAGGCGGCGCAGCGGCAGATGTTGCCGCTCATATATTCGCGGATATTGTCGTCGCTGTTGGCATGCCCCTCGGTCACGCAGGCCACCGCCGACATGATCTGTCCCGGCGTGCAGTAGCCGCACTGGAACGCGTCCTGATCGATGAAGGCCTGCTGCATCGGATGCAGCTTGCCGTCCCTGGCGAGGCCCTCGACGGTGAGGATCTGCTGGCCCTCGGCGACAAGTGCCAATGTCAGGCATGACACCACTCGCCGTCCGTCGATCAGCACCGTGCAGGCGCCGCATTGGCCGTGGTCGCAGCCTTTCTTGCTGCCGGTCAGACCGATGTGCTCGCGCAGCGCATCGAGCAGCGTGGTCCGCGGATCGATGCTGATCGACTGGTTCGCGCCATTGACGCGAAGCGTCACATTGACGGCCGCCGATGCATCCTGCGCGGTGGCCGCTTCCGCCGGCGTTCCGGCGGCCGTGGCGGTGAGCGGAACCATCGCGGTTCCGGCGGCGCCGGCCATCAGGATGAAAGTGCGCCGGTCGAATCCGGACGTGGTCGGGGAGTCGGGGTTGTCGGTCATGACGGCCTCCGCCGCGGCATGGGAGCGACGCGCACGCCTGCGCGCCTCACTGTCCTAACGACAACCGCGCAGCGGGGTTCCGAAACCATCCCAGTTGCCAAAGAGCCGCGCGACGCTCGGTAGTAAAGTTTTGCTGAATGGAACAAGACCGCATGGGAGCGGCCGGAAACACATCACGGCTTGACCGGCGCCTTGTAGATTTCGGAACCTGCCTCGTCGACCACCACGACCGCGCGATCCTCGCTGTCGGAATCAAGGTCGATGGCGATCTGTCGCGCGATCAGGTCGGCGGTTCGTTTTGCGTCGTGCTCGTCCGCGCAATCCAGTCCGACCGGATCCTCGAGCCGCACGCCGTCGGCAATGTCAAAACGAAATATCGGCATTCATTCCTCCCGACGAGTCAATGCCGGGAGGCCGCGCGCGTTCCGAAATGCGGCTTGGCCGCGGCGATTCAGGGTGAAGGAACCTTCAATACCCCAGCGCGCAGCCGTCCTTGCGCGGATCGGAACCGGCGGTCAGCGTGCCCTTGTCCCAGTCGATCCAGATCGCCTGGCCGCCGCCGAGCGGCCCGACGAGGCTCGTCGTCTTGTGCCCGAGTTTTTGCAGGCCCTCCACGATGGCGGCCGGCACGCCGTCCTCGAGCTGGTAGACGCCCTCGTAATGTAGGCCGCGCGGCATGTCGATCGCCTCCTGCACGTCGCAGCCATAGTCGAGCATGTTGGTCAGCACATGCACCTGGCCGACCGGCTGGTACTGCCCGCCCATCACGCCGAACGGCATTTGCGCGCGTCCGCCTTTGGTGACGAGAGCGGGAATGATGGTGTGGAGCGGCCGTTTTCCCGGCGCGATGCAATTCGGATGACCGGGTTGGATCCGGAAACCGCCGCCGCAATTCTGCAGCAGGATACCCGTGTTGTTGGAAACGATCGCCGAGCCGAAGGATTGCGCGATCGAGTTGATGAACGAACAAACGTTGCGGTCGCGGTCGACCACGGTGATGTAGACCGTCGACGGATTCATCGGCGGCGCCACATCGGGCAGGTCGAGCATCCGGTCCATCCGAATCTTGCTGCCGTATTCCTCGGCGAATTCCTCCGTCAGGATCCTGGCGACGTCGACATTGACCTGGGCGGGATCGCCGATGTGCTGCTCGCGCATCATGTAGGCGATCCGCGCGGCCTCGGCTTCGAGATGGAAACGCTCGACGCTCATCGCCGGAAACTTTTTCAGATCGAAGCGCGACAGGATGTTGAGCATCACCAGCATGGTGATGCCCGGACCGTTCGGCGGGCACTGCCAGACGTCGTGGCCCTCATAGAGGGTGCCGATCGGCGCGGTGGTCTCAGTGGTATGTTCGGCAAAATCCTCCAGCGTGTGCAGGCCGCCGATGCCGCGCAGGGTTTCGACCATATCCTCGGCGACGGCGCCGTAATAGAACGCGTCGCGGCCGTCCTTGGCGATCGCCCGCAGCGTCTTGCCGAGTTCGGGCTGATGGATGACGTCGCCGGCGACCGCGGGCTTGCCCTGCGGCAGCAGATAGCGTCCGGTGTTGGTGCCTTGCTTCAGCTTCTCGAACTGGTTCTTCCAGTCGAAGGCGGTGCGGGGCGTCACCACATAGCCTTCCTCCGCGGCCTTGATCGCCGGCTGCAGCAGGGTATCGAGCCCGAACGTGCCGTGATCGCGCAGGATGATCGACCAGGCGTCGACGGCGCCTGGAATTGAGACCGCATGCGCCGACGTCAGCGGGATCGCATGCATATTGCGATCGAGATACCATTCGGCCGCAGCGGCCTTCGGCGCCCGGCCGGAGCCGTTATAGGCCACGATCTTGCCCTCGCCCTTCGGCTGCACCAGGGCAAAACAGTCGCCGCCGATCCCGGTGGATTGCGGTTCGATCACGCCGAGCAGCGCGCAGGCTGCGACGGCGGCATCGACCGCGGTGCCACCGGCGCGCATTACCTCGACCGCGGTCAGCGCGGCCAGCGGATGCGAGGTCGCCACCATCGCATTCTGGGCATGGACCGTGGAGCGGCCGGCGAGATGGAAATTCCTCATGAAGATTGGCTCACTTTGTCGCGATATCGTTGTTTTTCGGGTCTGAATTTACATGGCATATTCATGCGGGGATGAGCAATGGCGGGGGCGCATAGCTCGAACCCTTCAGACCATCCCGGCTTTCCCCGGTGACCCCCCGCTGATAGACCACCGCCATGCCCACCAAGGTCGCCACCTTCTACCAATTCGCCGCGTTGCCGGATTTCCGCGAGTTGCGCGAGCCGCTGCGCGCGATCTGCGCCGGCCTCGGGTTGAAGGGCAGCGTGCTGCTCGCCCATGAGGGCATCAACGGCACGCTCGCGGGCAGCCCGGAGGCCATCCCCGGATTGATCGACGCGCTGGGCTGTGGCGGCCTGTTCGGCGGCCGGCTCGACCGTCTCGAACTGAAATTCTCCGCTGCCCAAGCGATGCCGTTTCGGCGCCTGAAAGTCCGGCTCAAGAAGGAGATCGTCACCCTCGGCGATGAGGTCGCCGATCCGACCCGGCAGGTCGGCACCTATGTCGACCCCGCCGACTGGAACGATCTGATCGCGGCTCCCGACACGCTGGTCATCGATACCCGCAACGCCTTCGAGGTCGCGATGGGCACGTTTCCCGGCGCGGTCGATCCCGGCATCGGGCGTTTCGGGCAGTTCAGGGATTTTGCCGCGCGCCATCTCGATCCCGCAAAGCACCGGCGGATAGCGATGTTCTGCACCGGCGGCATCCGCTGCGAAAAGGCTTCCAGCTATCTGCTCGCGCGCGGCTTTGCCGAGGTCTATCACCTCAAGGGCGGCATCCTGAAATATCTGGAACGCATTCCGCAAGGAGAGAGCCGCTGGCGCGGCCAATGTTTTGTGTTCGACGATCGCATCGCGCTCGGCCACGGCCTGCGGGAGCGCCAAACGGAAAGCGACCAATGAGCGAGACGAAAACCCTGAGCGATCGCATCGACGCGCTCGAGGCACGCGCGATGTTCCAGGACGATGCCATCGAGACGCTGAACAAGACCATCACCGAGCAGTGGCGCACGATCGAGGCGCTGACGCGACAGCTCGCGGCCTTGGGCGAACGGCTGCGGGAAACCGAGGCGCAGGCGCCAGGCGCCGCCGACGAGCCGCCGCCGCATTATTAGCGGCTCGCGCTAACGCGCGCGCCGGAATGACACGTCCATTATCCCGCCGAAGATCGATGCAGCAGCGGCCGCAAGGGCCTTGCCGCCATCACCAATCGATCGCGGCCGCCATTCTTCGCGGCATACAGCGCCCGGTCGGCCGCCGCGATCAGCGACGCCTGGTCTGCCGGCTTGTCGGCGCCGGGGCGCATAACCGCTCCGCCAATACTCGCAGTCACCAGCCCGGAAGGAGGATTCAGGCGGTGAGGCATTCCCGCTTTCCTGATCTCCCGCAGAATGCCTTGCCCGATCCGTTCGCAGCCCGCGGCATCCGTATCCGGCAACAGCATGGCGAATTCCTCGCCGCCATATCGCGCCGCAAGGTCGGTGGTACGCTGGCCCTCCCTGGCCAATATGCCGGCGACGGTGCGCAGGCACGCGTCGCCGGCCAGGTGCCCGTACTCGTCATTGAAGGTCTTGAAATGATCGAGATCGATCATCAACAGCGCCAACGGCCTGCGCTCGCGGTAGGCCCTACCCAATTCCTCCAGCAACCGCTCGTCGAAGCGGCGGCGATTGGCAAGGCCGGTGAGGCCATCTTCCGTGGCCAGCGTCTCCAGTTTTTCTTCCAGATCCTTTTGTTGCGTGACATCGCGGGTGATGCCGACAACGCCGTCGACCTCGCCGTCGACCGTCCGCGTGACACGCAGCGTGGACTCTACCCAGATCTCGGATTTATCCCGGCGGCGGGTGCGGTAGGCGATGCGCGCTTCCTCGGCCTCGCCGCGCCTCAACGCCGCGACGGCTTGCTCGACCCGCTGCAAATCCTCCGGGTTGACGCCGGCCAGCGCCGACATTCCGACCAACTGCTCGGGGTCCCAGCCCAGGACGCGAGCCGACGAGGGCGAAGCGTAGGTGACCCGCTCATCCCGTCCGACGCGGGTCACCATGTCGCTCGATCCTTCCGCCAGCACTCGGAAATTGGCTTCCTTGGCGGCGAGAGCGGCCGCCATGCGCTGCCCCTGCAGCAACTGCCGCACGAGGTAGAGTCCCATCACCGCGATGAGCGTGACCAGGCCCGTTACAAACATCAGGCGCATGAGGGCGGCGTGACGCCATTGCGCGAGCACCTCATCCTCGGCCTTGCTGGCCAGAACCATAAAGGGATAGCGGCTGCTTTGCTGGTAGGAGCCTACCCGCTGCAAACCATCGAGGTTCGATCGGAAATAATCCGTGCCCGAAGGCACGCCGGAGGCAACGTTCTTGAAGAAAGGTCCATCCGACAGGTCGCGTCCGACGTAGCCGTCGTCGGGACGGCGCGCCAGACCGATCCCGTCGGTAGAAAGCAAGGTGATGCTGCCGCTCGCGCCAATGTCGAACTGGCCGTAGAATTTCGCGAAGTAGGGAGCGCCGATGGTCGCGATCACCACGCCGGCAAAGCTGCCGTCACGGTGATTGAACCGCCGCGACACGGTCACGACCCATTCGCCGGTCAGGCTCCTGACCGGACGTCCGATAAATGCGCCCGGATCGGTCGATTGCAGATGGTGGCGGAAAAATTCACGATCGCCGAGGCTTGTCCCGCGCGCTCCCGACGACGCCAGCCAGTTACCGTTGTCGTCGACGATCGCAAACCCGCTGACCCGGTTCGACGCCGCCTTCCGCACCACGAAAATGTCCTGCAGTTTGGCAAGCGTCGCAGGCGTTGCCCCATCCGTCTCGAGGCGGCCGACGGCGCCAAGGATGCTGGCATCCAGCAGATCGAAACTGTCTTCGGCGTGCTGGATCAGCGAACGGGCGAGGTTGGCGAGTTCCACCTGCGAGGCCTTCAGCGTGGCAGCCCGCGTGTTCCACTCGCGCAAGCCGCTCAACCCGAGAATGGCAATGCAAACCAGCGCAATGAACAGCGCGGTCCGAAAAGGCAGGCGCATCAGGCCGGCTTTGTGAGGGGCGGCGTCCATCTCGCGAAATTCTCCGAATGACGGACAATCCCACGGACACCTTATTTATCCCTGAAATTTATATGAGAAAACGTCGTCAAAACCATGCAACCAGTGCCGTAGTGTTACGGGAACCTCGACGGCCGAAACAAGGATGCTTACGATTTCACTGCAAACCATATCGCCACTGCGACGATGGCCAGTACGATCACGGCCCATGCCACGGGCGTGAAATGCTTCGAACTCCCGCTTCGCGGCGAATCGTTGGCAGCGTGGTTGAATTCCTGACTCACTCGCGCGCCCGCTCGCGACGTGGCTTCGAGGGCGCCGGCTGCGCCGCGCTCACGGGATCGGATGCCGGAAACGTGCCGATCAGGCCGGCTTCCAGCCTGGCGTGAGTTTCCAGATCGGCCTTCGCGGCCTGTCGGGGATCGTCGGCATGCTTGTCGTGCGCCGCAGGATCGAATTTTTCAGCCATGTTCGCCTCCAAGGCGGGTTAACGCGCCGACAAACCGGAGGTTCCCCGCGAATGGCCCGGAGCCGTTCCATCGCCGCGGCTATGCACGCAAGCGGGCAAACAGGTTTGAACAGTAATTTTTCAGGTTATGACCAATAGCGCACAAACTCGGGCTGCAACTTAGGATCGACTATTGTGCCGGTGAGACTGCATCCTCATCGAAGAGGCAAACTCGCGGCGCTCCAAAGACAAATTCCGACCCCAGCCCGTTTGGAATTTCCGATTTGGGGCGACCGCCGGACCTAATTCGCCGGGCCGGAGGACTGTGCGCTCAGGGTCCAATTGTCGCGACATCGCGACGGAAACCAGCGTTTCGCCGCCCGCTGCCTGCGACATGGCAGACAGCGGGAGGCGATCGTGGCTTGGCCAAGCCCGTATCCGCAGTGTATCAGGAGCGACCCTCGCCCCTCGATCGCCTCCTGCGGAAGCAAGCGCTTGACCCCAACCGATCCCACCAAACCCCTGCTGCGCGTGCTGACCGGCGACCGAATGCCGGTGCCGCCGATCTGGATGATGCGGCAGGCCGGCCGTTATTTGCCGGAATATCGCGAACTGCGCGCCAAAGCGGGCAGCTTTCTCGACCTGTGCTTCACCCCGGAATTCGCCGCCGAAGTCACACTGCAGCCGATCCGCCGCTTCAATTTCGACGCCGCGATTATCTTCTCCGACATCCTCGTCATTCCCTACGCGCTCGGCCGCGAGGTGCGGTTCGAGGCCGGCGAAGGCCCGCGGCTTGATCCGCTGGATTCGCCGGCGAAGGTCGAGACGCTGGCGGCGCAGGCCGACTTCGACAAACTCGAGCCGGTCTATGAAGCGCTGCGCCGGGTGCGCCGCGAGCTCGATCCCAAAATCGCGCTGATCGGCTTCTGCGGCGCGCCGTGGACGGTTGCGACCTACATGGTGGCAGGGCAAGGCACGCCGGACCAGGCGCCGGCGCGTATGATGGCTTATGCCCACCCCGCGGCGCTTTCGAAGATCATCGACGTGCTGGTGCAAAATTCGATTCGCTATCTGCTCGGGCAATTGGCCGCCGGCGCCGACCTGCTGCAGATCTTCGACACCTGGGCCGGCGTGCTGCCGCCGCGCGAATTCCTGCGCTGGTCGATCGAGCCGACGCGGCGCATCGTCGAGGGCGTGCGCGCGAAGGCGCCCGATGCCAGGATCATCGGTTTCCCCAGGGGCGCCGGCGCGCAGCTGCCTTCCTATGTGCAGGCGACCGGCGTCGATGCCGTCAGCATCGACTGGACGGCCGAACCCTCGCTGATCCGCGAACGCGTGCAGGCCAAGGTCGCGGTGCAGGGCAATCTCGATCCGCTGGCGCTGATCGCAGGCGGCGCCGCGCTCGACCAGGCGGTCGACGACGTGCTGGCCAATTACGGCCGTGGCCGGCTGATCTTCAACCTCGGCCACGGCATCCAGCCGGAAACCCCGATCGCCCATGTCGAGCGGATGATCAAGCGGGTGCGGGCGTATCGGGGCTAACCGCTAGTGCGGCTGGCTGCGTTCGATGATATCGGCCGCGCCCCTGGCGAGCAGTTCGAGCCCGACCGCGCGGCCAAGCTCGCGCGGCCGGTCCGCAGGCCCTGCGCGCGTCGCCTCGATGAACAGGCCGCCGGTCTCGTCCAGCACGGAAGCGGTCAGCGTCATCCGCGCGCCGTCGATCGTGGAAAATCCCGCGATCGGCGAATTGCAATGGCCGTTGAGCACCCACAGCACCTCGCGCTCGGCGTCGGCGCATCTGTGCGCGGCGGGGTCGTCGATCGCCGACAGGATGCGCCGCGTCTGCCAATCCTGCGCCGCGCATTCCACCGCGACGATGCCCTGGCCGACCGCCGGCAGCATTTCCGAGATCGAGAACTCGTAGGCGACACGGCCGGCGAGGCCGATGCGCTCGAGCCCGGATCGCGCCATGATCAGCGCGTCCGCGGGTCCCGCCGCGCCGCCATCGGGAAGCCGCTGCTTCTCCAGCGCATCGAGCTTGCGCACGCGGGTGTCGGCGGCGCCGCGATAATGGATCACCTCGATGTCCGGAAACAGCCGCCGCGCATAGGCCGCGCGCCGCACCGCATTGGTGCCGAGCTTGAATCCCCTGCCGCGCGAAGCCCTGAGATCGTCGACCGAGACACCCGGACGCAGCACCAGCACGTCGCCGGGCGGATCGCGCGACAGCGTCGCGCCGATCACAAGCCCCGGCGTGTCCTCGTTGCCGGGCATGTCCTTCAGCGAATGCATCGCCGCCTGCAACTCGCCTGAAATCACCGCCTTGCGGATTTCGGCAACAAAGGCCCCGCCCTTGCCGCCATGCGGCAACAGCTTGCCGACCTGATCCGAATCGCCTGACGTTTCGAACTTCACGATCTCGACATCGAGACCGGGAACGGCCGCGGTCAGCCGCCTGGCAATTTCCCCGGTCTGGGCCAGCGCCATCACGCTTTTGCGCGTGCCGATCCTCAATTGAATTGCGGCCATTCACGTTTCCTTCACCGCGCAGCGATCGCGGCGATCCAGACCTTTGCTAAACCCGAATTTAGCTTTGCGAATTCCAATTTAATGGTCGGGGAATTTTCGGCCCCCATCTCCGATACAGCAACTGATGCCTCAGCGAGAGGTCACAATCAAGGAGCCAAACCATGAAGATTTATCAGTTCCTGACGGTGTTGCCGTTTGCATTGTCGCTGGCGATGCCGTTGGCGGTCCAGGCGCAAGGCGAGCGAAGCGTGGCGCCGGCGCGGCCATATCAAACCGAGGGCCGCGAGGTCGCAGCGCCCTCATGGAGCGACGCCTGCACGACCGACCAGGGCCCGAGCCAGTGCGGCGAGCCGATGTGGGTCTATGGCAGCCCCGCCGCGCTCTCGCGCTACAAAAGCGCCTTCTGAGTTCGCCCGGGAGCGGCTAACTAGCGATCCCTTAGAATCAGGTCGGAGGCCTTTTCGGCGATCATGATGATCGGCGCATTGGTATTGCCGGACACCAGGTCCGGCATCACCGAGCCGTCGACCACGCGCAAGGCCTCGATGCCGCGAACGCGCAAGCTTTGATCGACCACCGCAAGCGGATCGCTTCCCATCCGGCAGGTCGAGGTCGGATGATAGATCGTGCTGCCGCGCGCTCGGCAATAAGCCAGCCATTCCTCGTCGGTCGAGACTTTCTTGCCGGGATCGACCTCCTCGACCACGAATGGCGCAAGCGCCGGCGCGTGCAATATCTTGCGCAAGATCTTCAGGCCTTCGACATTGGCGGTGCGATCGGTCTCGGTCGAAAGATAGTTGATGCGGATTTCCGGCGGCGCCGCGGGGTCGGCACTGCGGATGCGCAGCGAGCCGCGGCTCTCGGGGCGCAACTGGCAGACGGATGCGGTAAATCCGGAAAACGGATGCAGCTTCTCGCCCATCTTGTCGGTCGAGAACGGCAGGAAGTGAATCTGGATATCGGGCGTGGCTAGCCGCGGATTGGTCTTGAAAAAGGCGCCCGAGGTGCCGGCGGCGATCGATAGCGGGCCGTCGCGGAACGCGGCATAGCGCAGGCCGGCAAGGATTTTTCGCGCGGGGCTGTGGACGACGTCGTTGAGCGTGATCGGTTTCGTGCAACGCATGACGATCCGCACCTGCATGTGATCCTGCAGGTCGCGGCCGACGCCCACGGCATCCAGCACCACATCGATACCGTGCTGGCGCAGCAACTCCGCCGGGCCCACGCCCGAGAGCTGCAGTAGTTTCGGCGAGTTAAATGCGCCGCCGCTCACCAGGATTTCCCGGCGCGCCCGCGCCGTGCGCATCGCGCCTTGCCGGCGGTATTCGACGCCGACCGCGCGGCGTCCCTCGAACAGAATGCGCTGCGTCAGCGCGGAGGTCTCGACCTGCAGATTCTTCCGCCCCAGCGCCGGCCGCAGATAGGACACCGCCGTGCTCGCGCGCCTGCCGTACCGCGTCGTGGTCTGGAAGAAGCCCGCGCCTTCCTGGGTCGCGCCATTGAAATCAGGATTCCTGGGGATGCCGGTTTCCACCGCGGCCTCGATGAACGCCGCCGACAGCGGATCGGCGTGACTCAATTCGGACACCGGCTGCGGGCCACCGACGCCATGGAAATCGTCGGCGCCGCGTACCTGGTTCTCGGCCTTCTTGAAATAGGGCAGCACGTCGTCAAAACCCCAGCCGACATTGCCGCGCTGGCGCCAGCGGTCGTAATCCTCGTGCTGGCCGCGCACATAGAGCAGGCCGTTGATCGAGCTCGATCCGCCCAGCGTTTTTCCGCGCGGCTGGAACACACTCCGTCCGTTGAGCCCCGGCTCCGGCTCGGTCTGGTACATCCAGTTGACGGTCTTTTCCTTGAACAGCCGGCCGTAGCCGAGCGGAATATGGATCCAGGGATTGGTGTCCCTTGGCCCCGCTTCGAGCAGCAGCACCGAATGTTTGCCGTCAGCACTCAGCCGGTTGGCCAGCACGCAGCCGGCAGAGCCGGCGCCGACGATGACGTAGTCGAATTCGGGAGTCTCGGACAATTTTCTACCGCGCGTGATGGAGCTTCATTCACCGATGAGGCCGGTGTTCTCGGAGACAGTACAGGTGCGACCTTGCCGTGGAAATAGCCGCTGCGTCAGGAAATAACGGGTTCGACGAATCGGGCCTTGCTGAAGCCGGCTTTTGCATTCAGAACCTGTCCCATAAAAAACCGCGGGAGAAACCATGGGGCCTCTGGCTGGATTGAAGGTGGTCGACCTGACGCATGTGATGGCCGGTCCGACCTGTACGCTGATGCTCGCCGACATGGGCGCCGAGGTCATCAAGATCGAGAAGATCCCGGCCGGCGACGACACCCGCTACATGGTGCCTCCCAAAATCGGCGACCAGGCGGCGTCGTTCCTGATGATGAACCGCAACAAGAAGGGCATCGCGCTCGACCTGAAGAAGCCGGGCGGCGCCAAGGTGCTGCGGCGCCTGATCGCGAAGGCGGATGTGCTGGTGGAGAATTTCGGCCCCGGCGTGATGGAGAAGCTCGGCTTCGCTTACGCCGACCTCGCGAAAGATCACCCTGCCCTGATCTATTGCTCGCTGTCCGGCTTCGGACGCACCGGTCCCTACAAGCATCGCCGCGGATTTGACCTGGTGGCGCAGGCGATGTCCGGGATCATGAGTTTCACCGGGGAGCGGCCTGACGGGCCGCCGGTGAAATGCGGCTCCCCGCTGTCCGACATCACTGCCGGGATTCTCGCCGCGCTCGGCATCGTCGCCGCCTACGCCCATCGCCTGAAAACCGGCCAGGGCCAGTGGGTGGAAACCTCGCTGTTCGAGGCCGCCCTGGTGCAGACCTATTGGCAGGCGGCGATTGCGCTGGCGACCGGCGTGGCGCCGAAAGCCATGGGTTCGGCCCATCCGCTGAATGCGCCCTACCAGGCTTTCGAGGCGTCCGACAAATGGATAGTGGTCGGCGGCGCCAACCAGAAGCACTGGATGCGGACGCTCGAGGTGTTGGGCATTCCGGAACTGGCAAGCGATCCACGATTTCAAGACCGGCGGCGACCGGATGGCGCATCTGAAGGAGCTGGAAGTTTTGCTGTCCGCGCGATTCCGAACCCAAACCGCCGAACACTGGCTGGTTGCGCTCGAGCAAGCAGACGTCCCCTGCGGGCCGGTCAACGACATGCTGCAGGCATTGGCGATCCGCAGACGATTGCCCGCGACATGGTGGTCGAAGTCGGGCATTCATCGCTCGGCAAGGTCAAGACCATGGGGCTGCCGATCAAATTCTCCGCGACACCCGGCGGAGTGCGAAGCGGCGCGCCGCTCTATGGCCAGCACAGCGACGAGGTGTTGAGCGCTTATGGTTTCGACGCCGCGGAGATCGCAGCACTTCGGCAGGAAGGAGCGGTAGCTCCCGCAGCCGTCCCTCAAGGAAAAGGCCGGCTAGCCGGAAGCCGAAGCACGGCTGAGCCTGCGAGGATCGCGCGGTTTCGCGCGACGGTCAGGGATGGTGATGCGGATGCGTATTCGGCGCGGGCGCGTGCTCCGCCTCGGTCTCTTCCGGAAGCTTCTCGCCGTGCACGTCGAGCGGTGCACCGATCCACAGCGGATTGACCAGATGATCCCGGCGCGGGTTTTTGGTGTTCGGATGCACCAGCACGCTCAAGCTGCCATGGTTGAGCATCAGCCACGGCACCAGCGTCGAAAACAGATCGGAAGCAAACGCCACCTGATACATGGCCTGATCGTGTGGACCGACCTTGACGTCGTGCCAGCGCCCGAGCGTGACCGCGAAACGCTCGCCCATCCATCCGCGCAGCCGCTCCGCCTCAGGCCGGGTGGTCGCCGGATCGTAATAGACGTGGGCGTGATAGCTGGCGATCTCGCTCACCGATCGCGGGCTGCCATTCTCGGGCAAGTCGGCCATTTCCGTCATCTTTCGCTGCAAAGGCAGGATCGCGCACCTGCATGAGCGGTGTCAACGCAACCGGCCGCCATTCGAAAACGAATATTGCCAGATCGCGCATTTCCGGGTTGATTGGCAAAACCCCGCGAACGGCGCAGAACCAAGAAAATCACACAGGGCAACCGGAAAACGCCGCATGGATTTCATCGAACTGGACGGCGTCGCGTTGCGCTACGAGTTGTGCGGCAAGGGCGAGCGCCCGCTGGTGCTGGTGCACGAAATGGGCGGCTCGCTGGAGAGCTGGGACGACGTCGTCCCGCACCTCGCGAACTCCCGCTGTGTCCTGCGCTACGATACCCGCGGCGCCGGGCTGTCGCAGAAGGCCCGCGGCGAACTCGGCATCGACACCATGGCCGACGATATCGCGGCCCTGCTTGATGCGCTCAAAATCGAAGGCCCGGTCGCGCTGGCCGGCATCGCCGTCGGCGGGGCGATCGCGCTGCATTTCGCCGCCCGATACCCCGAGCGCACGGGCGCGGTGGTGGTCGGCAGCCCCGCGACCGGCGTCGCGCCGGAGCGGCGGCCCGCGGCGCTCGAGCGCGTCGCCAGGATCGAGGCCGCCGGCATGGCGTTGGCGGTCGAGGATTCCATGCGCAACGGCTATGCCCCGGAGCTTCGCGGCGACATCGAGCGCTTCGAGCGTTACCGGGCGCGATGGCTCGGCAACGACCCCGCAAGCTATGCGACGATCTGGCGGATGCTGGCAGGCCTCGACATCCAACACGAACTGGGCGGGCTGCGTTGCCCCGTGCTGGTGATCGGCGGCAGCCTCGATCGCGTGCGGCCGCCGCCGCTTGCGGAAGCCACCGCGAGATCCATCCCCGGCGCGCGCTATATCGAGCTCCGCACTGGACATTACATGTCGGTGCAGACGCCCGATCTGATCGCCGGCGCCATCGGCGAATTCCTCCAGACGGTCGGCGCGTAATCGAACCTGATCCCTTCTCCCCTGACCCAAGGTCTTCCCTCATGACAGCGCAACCCGCACAGCAGATTCCCGGCGTCTATCATCGCAAGATCGGCGATATAGTCGTCACCGCCATCAGCGACGGCTATCTCGACGGCAACCTCGACGTAATGCGCAATGTCGATCTCCAACAGGCGCGTCAGTTGTTGCGCGATGCATTCCGGCCGGCGCGGCGAACCAATGTCAACGCCTTCGTGATTCATTCGAAGGGGCGTAGCGCCATCGTCGACACCGGGTCGGGCAATTATCTGCTGCCCACCGCCGGCTTCGTGCAGCGCAATCTCGCGGCCGCCGGCATCGATGCGAAGTCGATCGACACCGTGCTGTTGACCCACATGCATCCGGATCACTCCGCGGGCCTGACCGACATGTCGAACGGCGAGCGGCTGTTTCCGAACGCGGAACTGGTGATGCACGCGAACGAGCCGAAACACTGGTTCGACGACGGCGCGATGGCGAGGGCGGACGAGCGGTCGAAAAAACTGTATTTCCTCGCCGGCCGCGAGCAGGTCGAGCCCTACAGGGATCGCACGCGGCTGTTCGCGCAGGGCGAGGTGTTTCCCGGCGTCACCGCGGTGCCGAGCACGGGGCATACGCCCGGCCACACCGCCTATCTGATCGCCTCGGGCGACGAGCAGCTGATGATCTGGGGCGACACCGTGCACGTGCCGGAGGTGCAGACCGCGCTGCCCGAAGCCGGCATGGCCTTCGATACCGATCTTGCGGCGGCCGCAGCCGCCCGCAAGCGGATGTTCGATCGCGTCGCCACCGACGGCATCCTGGTCGCCGGGATGCACCTGCATTTCCCGTCCTTCTCGCACCTGGTGCGGCAAGGCGGCGCCTATGCGCTGATTCCGGAGCCCTGGGTTCATGCGCTGGATGGGATGTAGCGAGGCAGGTCACAGGGAGAAACGCATCATGATCAAGTCTGCAGCCTGGCTTGCCGCCGTCCTCGTGCTCGCAAGCCCGGCGGTTTCGGCGCAGACCTATCCGTCCAAGCCGATTACGCTGGTCATTCCGTTCGCGGCCGGCGGTTCCAACGACATCATCGGCCGCGCCATCGGCAAGAAGTTGACCGAGGCGTGGGGTCAGCCCGTGGTGGTCGAAAACCGGTCCGGCGCCGGCGGCCTGATCGGCTCTTCGGACGTCGCCGCAGCAGCACCGGACGGTTACACGCTGCTGCTGGTGTCGTCGACCTTTACGATCAACCCCGCGATCCGCAAAAGCATGCCGTTCGACACGACAAGGGATTTCGCGCCGGTCGCCTTCATCGCCCGCTCGCCGCTGCTCCTCGTCGCATCGACCAGTCTGGCGGTGAAATCGGCGAAGGAATTGATTGAGCTGGCGAAGAGCAAGCCGGGCCAGATTACCTACGCCTCGGCCGGTCCCGGCAGCATCAACCAGATCGCGGCCGAGCTGATCGCGCTGTCGGCCGGCGTGAAGCTGATGCACGTGCCCTACCGGGGCGGTGCGCCGGCGCTCAACGATCTGATCGGCGGCCATGTCGACGTCTATGTATCCAGCCTGCCGCAGGTGCTGCAGCTCGCGCAATCCGGCAAGGCCAACGCGCTGGCGGTGACCAGCGTCAAGCGCACGCCGCTGCTGCCCGATGTGCCGACGCTGGACGAGGCGGGCCTCACCGGTTTCGACCTGTCGTCCTGGTGGGGCATCGTCGGCCCGGCCGGGATGCCGGCCGTTGTCGTCAACGCGCTCAACTCCGAGATCGGCAAGATGCTGATCTCGCCGGAACTAAGCAAGCCTCTCGCCAACGAGGGCGCCGAGGCCGCAACCATGACCCCACAGCAATTCGGAGAGCTGATGCGCATGGAAACCGAGCGCTGGATCAAGGTCGCGCGCGAGGCGAATATTTCGATTGATTAGAGTACGCGTCGGCGCACCAACCGTTCAACCTGGAGGACTACCGTGATGAAGTCATTGATGTCAGCGGTCGGGGCGAAGACAAGAAGGCAGGTGCTGGGCGACGAATGGGTCGATGGCAACAGCCAAAACGCCACCGAGTTCGATCGCGCCTGGCAGATGTATGTAACCAACATCAACTGGGCCGGAACGTGGTCGCGCAACATCATTCCGCCGCAGCAACTCAGCCTGGTCAATCTCGCCATGCTGGCGGCATCCGGACAGATGCACGAGTTCGAGTTGCATTTCCGCGTGGCGCTGTTGCGGACCAGAGTCCCGTTGGAGCAGTTGCGGGAACTGCTGCTCCACATCGCGCAGTATTGCGGAATCGCCGCCGGCACCAGCATGTTCCGGATCGCGCGGCGCGTGCTGGCCGAGGAAGCGATCGACGTCAGCAGCATCGAGCCGCTGGATACGAATTACCTTTACAGCCTGTCCGGGGAGCAGGCCGATTAAGAAAGCGGCTGCGACCTCGCCGCCCCCCGCGCGCGCGGGTTCGGGGCCACATTTCAACCATGGGTTTAGGCGTACAAGCCATTTCTCATGATGACGTCGGCATGGGTCTTGAATGTCCCGACTGGGCATGCCCGCAACCGACGGGGAATGAGAGGCTTTCATGCGCATCCGCATCCTGCACCGAACCGTCGCTGCGTCGGCCATCGCGATCGCCGTCACAAGCTCGGCGCTCGCCGCCGAGCTGCCGAGCCTCAACGCCGCCATCGGCGAAAGCTCGATTTCCGGCATTTCGTCGGGCGCCTTCATGGCTATCCAGTTCGGCACGGCGTGGTCCTCGGTGATCAAAGGTGTCGGCGCGATTGCCGGCGGCCCCTACTGGTGCGCCGAGGCTGATCTGGATGACGCCGTCACCTGGTTTTCGGGCCCGATCGCGCGCGCTTTGGGCTCCTGCATGACGGGACGGCCGCCGTCGGACCTGGAGCTTGGTGATTTCACCGGCAAGGCGGATGACGAGGCCAAATCCGGCGACATCGATCCACTTGCAAACATCGCCCGGCAGAAAATCTACCTGTTCCACGGCACCAACGATAAAATCGTGGCCAGGGCCCCCACGGACGTGGCGGCCGATTTCTATCGCCACTATCTCGGCGGCGCCGGCAACCTGTTCTATCAAACCACGGTTGGAGCCGGCCATTCCCTGGTCGTCCGGCAGGACCAGCAAGGCGACGGCCTGAAGGACTGCAACGCCAACGAGAGCCCCTTCATCGACCGCTGCGATGACTACGACCAGGCCGGCATTCTGCTGCAACATATTTATGGCGCGTTGAACCAGCCCAATCGGGGCCAGCTTGGCGGTAAACTCCTGAGCTTCGATCAATCCGTCTACACCAGTCCGAAAAATCCGAGCGAATTGAGCCTCGGCGATACCGGCTACGTCTATGTTCCCGACGCATGCGCGCGCGGCGAGTTCTTGCCGCGTCCATATCGCCCTGCACGGCTGTGCGCAGGATACAGGCGAAGCCGGCGTCGGCCAGCGCTTTGTCGAGGACACCGGCTACAATGCGTGGGCCGACACCAACCATCTGATCGTGCTCTATCCGCAAACGCAGGTGAGCTCGTCCAATCCGCAGGCCTGCTGGGACTGGTGGAGCTATGTCGACCACACCGATGATTACGTCACCAAATCCGGACCGCAGATCACAGCGATCAAGGCCATGCTGGGCGCGCTGACCGCGCACGCGACGCCTGTGACCCCTCCCGCCGCACCACCGGCAGCGGTGCCGATGGGCTTGGTGGTGATAGACACCTCCGACACCGCGGCCGACCTCGCCTGGACGCCGGCGGCGGGAGTGACGACCTATCGCGTCCAGCGCGCGGAGGCGGACGGCCCGTTCACGGCGGTGGGAGATATCGCAGGATATAGTTTTGGCGATTCCGGGCTGAAGCAGCAAACCGGCTATCGGTGGCATGTCTCGGCGGTCGTGAACGGCGCGGAAGTTCCGCCTTCCGCCGACATCAGCGCCAGCACGCGGTCCACGCCTGCGCCCTGCGACACGCCGGGAAGCTGCCCGATCAACCCGTGACCCCGCGATCAGCAGGACTTCACCCGTGCGGGTTCCACCCCATTCGGACCCAAATTTCGCCGCGACCGGGTTTGAAAGCCGTCTCGAATCTGGCAGAATCAAGACGTCGGTAGGCGTTGCGTACTGCCCTCTGATCCCTGCGAGGCTAACATGCTGCAACCGCCCCGACCCACCCCCACATGCGTGCAGTTCCGGGTGACGGAGATGCTGTGCGTGAGGTGCGGCGAGCAAATGAGGCTGGTCCTCTCGGAGCCTCGCAGCACGCGGCTCGAACTGATGACCTACAGTTGCGTCTCCTGCGAGGCCGTCGAGAGCTTTTTGATGACGATCTAGCTTGCAGGATGGGTCGAGCCCTTCGCGAAACCCATCAAGCAGCCAAGGACGCCCGGCAAACTGATGGGTTCCGCGAAGGCTCAACCCATACTGCTGCCAGAATCTTCGCCGTTTCCTCCAGCCATTTGATATTTGCCAAGGGATCGACCCCGCTCGCGCGAAGGCGAAGCTCATGGCTATGGATGTTCCCCGGCTCGCCCGCGTCCGTATCGCGGTTGCCCTGGTTTCGGCGGTCGGCGCGTTTCAGGCGGTCGTCCATGCGGCGCCCGTATCCGACCGGGTGTTCCTCACCGAATTGACGATCAAGTGGAACACCGTCAGATACGCCGTTGATGCGGACAACGGATTCGTCCCAGGCTCGCTCGACGCGCGGACCATCGTCGATCGCAGGTTCAAGGGCTACGTGCTCGAGAACAGCTATCTGAAGGTGACGCTGGTGCCCGAATTCGGCGGGCGCATTCTCTCCATCATCTACAAGCCGACCGGGCATGAACAGCTTTATCGCAGCGAAGTCGGCGTGCCCTACGGGATGAAGGGCGGCACGTTCTATTACGACTGGATGATGGTGTATGGCGGCATCTTCCCCACCTTCCCGGATGCCGAGCATGGCAAGACCTGGCTAAAACCATGGGAGTTCAGGGTGGTCAAGCAGAGTGCCGGCGAAGTGACGGTGGCGATGTCGCTGAAGGACGATTTCGCCTATGCCGCGGCGCCGCCGCGGTTCAGGCCGGGCTCGACCGGGATCGAAGCCACGACATATGTCACGCTGAAGGCCGGTCGCGCCGCGCTCGATGTGCGCGTCGTGCTGAAAAATCCGCAAGCCCGGGCGATCGACTACGAATACTGGACCTGCACGACGCTGGCGCCGGGATCGGACCCGAACAATCCCAAAGCGACCGGCGGCGCCGAAATCATCGCGCCGATCGAGGCCTACACCACGCCGCGCTGGTCGGCCACCCTCGCCGACGGCGACGCGAGTCTCGGTCCGGGCCGGAGCCGCTTCGAAAACCTGCGCTACTTCAGGAACTGGCCCGTGGCGGGCATCGCCTACGCCACACCGGACATGGGTGGCGGAAAGTTCTGGGGCGTGATCAACCACGACAACGAAGAGGGGATCATCCGCATCGCCGACAATGCGGTCACGCCCGGCCTGAAAATGTGGACCTGGGGATATCCGTCGATGGCGAACGCAACGGACCCGCGCAAGGACCCCAATCCGGCGCAGCCCTACGTCGAATTATGGGCCGGCATGTCGGACCAGTTTTTCCACAGCGCCAGCTTTCCGGCACGGGGCGAAGTGTCGATCGCGGAAACCTACAGCCCGTCGGTCGGCATGAGCAACGTGACGGATGCGAACCGGAACATGCTGATCAATTTCAAGGCCGAGGCGTCCTACGTGAACCTTCAGTTCTTCAGCATCGAACCGGCCGCACCGCTGCGCGTCACGCTGAAACGCGGCGACGCGGTATTATTCGACGAGGCCGTGACAGCGGACCCGAGAGATGGAAATCGCATTTCCGCGCCGATTGCCGAAGGCCACAGCGGCGAACCGGTGCAACTGACGATCAGCACCGCGGAGGGCAAGGAGCTGATCGCGGCCGAGACAGCAATAAAATGAACGTTTGCCGATCGCGCGCCGTCTGTCAGCCTTCGTGAGAGCCGCGGCTGGCGTTATCCAGCCGTTCCCGGGTCTGTTCGTCGGTCCAACCGGAAAGGGCGAAACTCGCCGGCGCCGTAACACGCTGGCTGGGAGCGACGGCAACACCGTGGTATGCGCGCGCCGGTGGTTTGAAGCGATGCATCGTCGCGGCGTCGGCGGAAGCGCTGCAAGTGATCAACATGCCAGGACGAGAACCAAAGCCAACACAGATCGCATCGCTTTTGCTCCCGCACGCGCCATCGCCAAAAGATGTGTGCACGGTGGCCACGGTCCCCAAGCGGTCGCGGCTTCACGCTCGTTCAAATCTGATCATGGTCTCGCCTGCCGCGCCGCCCGGCAACGCCGCCGTCGCGGTCCTGTCAGAAATCGACCGGCAAAGTCGAAGCGGTGGCTTCCTCGATGATGGTCTTGATGGTCCGCGCGCACCGTCCGCATTCCGCACTGCAGCCCAGGCGGTCGTAGATCTGGGCCACGCGAGGCGGCACGTAGGCGGGATTGCGCGCGATGGCGCGAACGTCCCGATCGCTCAGGATATTGCACGAGCAGACGATCATGGCTGCTTGTATCCCCCAACCCAACCCCTCCGGTGTACCGCCCGCCATGGCGAGGGAGCAAGCTTCCGGCCCGCATCTGCCGGAGTTTTTTTCACCAGTGTGTCCTTTCGGACCCTGGAGCCGCGGGGTTACCGCTACCGGCCGCTCTTGTCCGACAGACGCTGCACCAGGGCTTCGATGACGGCATCCGGCAATCGCACGCCCGAGAGCTTCCATCCAAAGCCCTCGAAGTGAAGGCTGATCCCGCCGGCGTCATGGCCGTCGCCAAGCCGGACCTGAAACTCGACGGGTTTGACGAACGAGAGGCGGCCGATCTTCTGCAAGACCCCGCGGGCATCAAGGTCGCTCAACCGCTGCAGGTCGACGTCGCTCTCGCCGACCGCAACCCTGCCATCCCGCAGCATGTGTGTGAGATTGTCCGCGGTCAGCATCTTCCCCACCATGGCGTCGGCGATGGTGGCGCCGTAGGTCGAGGCGACCAGCCGTTCCATCGGCTTCACGGGCCGGTCCCGGCCGACGCGCTTCAGATAGGCGAAGACGATCTGGTCGACCAGCGAATGCCGCAGCCGCGGCAGGTCCGTTCGCGACAGGATCGCGGCACCGTCGCCCGTGCGGGCAGCCTCGACCAAACCGTTCAAGGACAGGATGGCCGACCCGACATAGATCACGAGCGCGATGGCGAACGCGGCCAGGAATCCCAGAAACCAGCGCATCAATTTCCCCTCTCGACGGCCCCCCGCCGACATATGGGTATCGCCGTGGCATTTGGCACGCCGGAACACCGTTCGAACATTTAGTGCGCTCCTAATTTCGTATTGGAAGTGTGGCGCGCTCGCCTTCAAACAAACGGCCCCGGGTTTCCGGGGCCGCTTTCTTCTCTTCGATCCATCGGAGATCAGTGACCAGCCATCCCCGACCCCAGTGCGCCATCATAGACCGGCCCATCCGAAGGCACGGCAATATTGCGTGGCGCGCCATAGGCATTGCTGTTCCGGAATTGTTCGCTTGCGGTCGCATGGTTGCGGCCGATCGCAGGCGCGCGGCGGTGATGTTCCGAGGCGGCAGCCGCCTGCGCGGCAAATACGGCAATCAGCGAGGCACCGAGCAAGGCAAGAATTGTATTGCGCATCGTCGTCTCCCATCGTTCTTTGCGGAAGATCCGTGATTTGTGTCTTCCGTTCCCTGAAAATGATGATGGTTGGGCGATCCGATAATGCGTTCGGAACAGACTGTTCCCCGGGGAATGGATAATCCCTAAGCACGAGGCGCGCTGCTTTTCCACCAAAACGAACAATCGAAAAAGCGGTTACCGTTTCGTCCGTTTCGGCGCAGGAAACGGATCGCTCGAGGATACCGCTTGCATCACAGGACTACCCGAACGCTCTCCATTGTATGTACAGGGATCCTGATCGATATGAAGTAAATCGTCCACGAGAAGATCGATGAACGTACGCGCCTTTGCGGGCAACTGCTCGCGGCGCGGATAAAATGCGTCGATCGAAAATCGCTTTGGCAAGAAATTGCTCAGAATTGGCCCGAGAGCGCCGGATCTCCGAGGCGCCCAGATATTTGCCGGGCGCGATCGGGGGCACGTTGGTCACCGTCCCCGCGAACGGCGCCCGCACCACCTATGGTCGAGCTCGCGCTGGGCTTCGTCGACCACCGCCTTGGCCTGCAGGTATTGCGGATGTTGCGTCGTCTCGATATCGGGATTGCCGCCAAGCCGCGCCAATTGTGTGGCCGCCTGCTGCTTCAACGACTGAAGTTTGCTCTTGTTGCCGAGCAGCGCGTAGTTCGCCTGATCGAGCGCAGCCTGTGACACCGAGCCGGAACGCACCAGCGTGCTTGCGCGATTGTAATTGATCTGGCCGAGATCGAGCTGCGCCTGCTCGGCCGCGGCGTCGCTCAGCATGCGCTTGTAATCCTCCTTCATCGCGTCGATCGTGAGCCCGATCTGTGCGAGATTCGCCCCCGCGTTGTCGAGCGCGATCCGGAATTGACGGGAGTCGAGCCGGTAAAGAATCTGCCCGGCGGACACATACTGGTTGTCGTGGACATCGACGTCATTGACGATGCCGGAAACGTCGGTCGAGATGCCGACCTTGTCCGCCTCGACATAGGCATCGTCGGTCGACATGATCCGGCCGCCGGTAACATACCAGTAGGCGCCGGCGATCGCGGCGATCGGCAGCAGCGCGAACAGCGCCCATCGGACCCTTCGATTGCCCGCCGGAGGCGACTTTGGCGCTGCCGCGGTTGCGCTCGCATCGGGCCGCTTTGCCGGACCGGTCGGCACGATCGACGGCACCTCGCGCGGTTCGGAGCGCAATTCGGAGGCTTTCTGAGCGAGCGTCGAGCCGTTTGGTAAAGAGACGTCAGCGCGCGACTCACCGGCTTGATCGTCGGGGCGGTCGATCTTCTCACGGACAAGCATGGCGACGCTCCTGACGGTTGGCCGGCCTGAAAGCTGAAGGTGCGGCCGCCACCAGGGTTTTGGTATCCGACGGAATTGAAACGCGTTGTTCGCAAATCCGGAACAATCGACATCTGCGGCTTGGCCTCGACAGTCCGGCACTCTTGGCCAGCCGGCGGCGCGACCGTGCGAGGTCGAGGTGCCGGATATCTGAGAACGGGCGATAGCGCTCGACGGTTGCGGGGCGTCAGGCGGAGGTTGTGGGGAGAGCCGGAAGCGGTTCACTCGCCGTGACCCGGCGCGCCGCGTAGTGCCGCGCGAGCGATGCGCAGACCATGAGTTGGATCTGGTGGAACAGCATCAATGGGATGACAACGATGCCCACGTGTCCGGCGAACAGCAAGGTTGCGATCGGCAGGCCGTTGATGAGGCTTTTCTTCGATCCGCAGAAAACGATGGTGATTTCATCGGCGCGCGAAAAGCCGAGCAGCCTGCTCCCAAAGATCAGGATGGTCATCACGGCCGCGAGCAGCCCGATATCGACAAGCGCCACTCTGAACAAATCTCCGGCATCGATCTGATGCCAGATGCCATCCACGACGCCGCGGCTGAAAGCCGCGTAAACGAGGATCAGGATCGAGCTGTAATCCACGCTCTTGAGCGCGAGTGGATGGCGCGCGAGACAGGCGCCGATCCACGGCCGCGACAGCTGACCGGCGACGAAGGGCAGCACAAGTTGCACCACGATGCCAAGAATCGAGCGCACCGAGATGTCGACGCCGTGGCGGGCGAGCAGGAAACCGGCGATCAGGGGAGTAAGGAAAACGCCGAGCAGGCTCGAGGCGGTAGCGCTGCACATCGCCGCCGGCACGTTGCCGCCCGCCACCGACGTGAAAACGATCGAGGCCTGCACCGTCGAGGGCAGCGCGGTGAGCAAAATCACCCCCGCCCACAGCGGCCCGGAGAGGAAACCTGGGGCCAGGAACCGCGCGGAAATCCCGAGCAACGGAAACAGCGCGAAGGTACCCAGGAACACCATCAGGTGCAGTCGCCAGTGCCGCGCTCCAACAAGCGCCTCTTCGGGCGAAAGCTTCGCCCCGTGCATGAAAAACAACAGGGCGATGGCGGCAACGGTTAGCCGGCCAAGCGCCTCTGCCGCCTCGCCGCGGGCCGGCATCACGGCGGCGAAAGCAACCGTCAACAGGATGGCCGCAAGGAAGCTGTCGATACGTGACCAGACGGAGCGCAGCAAAGTCATTTCGAGCCTCGTTTGCGGCCGATAGCCCATTTGATATCGGCGCGGCCGCTCATTGTGAATGCCGCATATAACTATTACTGTGATCGAATATCATGATGATAGACCATGCTGGATCCTGTCCTGCTTCAGACCTTCCTGGCGATTGCCCAGACCCGGAGTTTCACCCGGGCCGCCGAGCGGCTGGGCTTGCGTCAGTCGACGGTCAGCCAGCACATCCGAAAGCTTGAGGACGAGGCCGGACGCCGGCTCTTCGTCCGCGATACCCATTCGGTAACAATGACCGCTGATGGGGAAGCCATGCTCGAGTTCGCCCGGAGCATCCTGGCGGCGAACGAACGGGCGGAGCGCTATTTCGCGGGCTCGGAGCTGCGCGGCCGGCTGCGGTTCGGCGCGTCGGAGGATTTTGTGACGTCGCTTTTGCCGGACGTGTTGCGGCAGTTTGTGCGCACGCATCCACTTGTCGAATTCGAGCTCACGGTTGGCCTGAGCGCGGGACTCTACGAGAAACTCGAGCGCGGAGAGCTTGACCTCGTCTGCGGCAAACGTCGTCCGGGAGAGGATCGCGGACGGGTTGTCTGGCGCGATCGGTTAGCCTGGGTGTCCGGCGATCTGCTACGCATCGATTCATCAACGCCGGTACCGCTGATCCTCTATTCGCCGCCCAGCATCACCCACGACATTGTTCTTGCCGCGCTCGAGGGGTGCGATCGTCCGTGGCGCGTCGTGTGCACAAGCGGCAGCTTGACCGGGTTGCGGGCCGCGACGCTCGCCGGAACTCGGCATCACGATTTTCCCGGCAGACCTGATCCCGGCGGGCCTGGTCGAGCTCCCGGGCGGTCACGGTCTGCCGGATCTCGGCACCATCGAAACCGTTCTGCTCGGCGCGGGCCGAACCTTGAGCGGACCTGCCGCCGAACTTGCGGACGCCATTCTGGCAAGCGGCATACGGATGTAGCTGGCCGGAAGATTGCGGGATGTCTGCGGATAGAGATCAGAAGGTTACCAGGATGGGCCGCGAAGTCGTGAACTGACCTCTAGCTGGAAATGCGCTCCTGTACCCCTAAGGCTTAGCGATGAATGCCGAGATATAGCGATGGCCGTCCCTGATCGACGTATCACCCTCTCACGCGGCTATCGGGCGCATCGGACGCCCGGCATTCCCTGCGCCCTTTGATTGCAAAGGGCGGGAGATAGATGCAAACCTCGGGCGCATGGCGCGGCGAGAACACGGCGGTGTGTCTTGCCATCATTGCGAGCGCAGCGAAGCAATCCATATTTCCGCTTGCTACGCCATGGATTGCTTCGCTTGGCTCGCAGTGACGTTGTTAGGCTGTTTGAAATTTGAATCAGAAATTTGCGCGCGACCGCAGCTGCGGCTGTGCGCAAACGGATGCTTGATGTGAGCCTACGTCCCGGCCGGATACCACTGAACCAGATAGCCCTGATGCGGCAGGTGCCCAGCGTCGCTGTCCACGGTCGCGAACTTGAAGACGCCGTCGGGGCTGGGCTGACGGTCCGGAAAGCCGCCGAGCGGCATGTATTCGTATTGGTAGCCTTCCGCCTGCTCGAGGATGATCCGGACCTTGTCGATGAACCGTCCCAGCACGAAGGTCCAGACGCCATCCTCGGATTCCAGCATCTGGTAGTGATATTCGACCGTCGCCTTGCCCGCGGGCAGATCGACGAGACCCCTGATCATCGTGCCGTCGCCCGGGTCCTTGACGCTCTGCGTCGGTCTCGGCTTCTGGGAAATGACGGTGAAAGCCCGGCGTCTGATTTCATCGGATGCGTTGTGCAGAACCCGCTTGTTGGCCTGGGTGCCAAAGGGAAATTTTCCTGGAGGGCCGGGATAGAATTCGAGCCGGTAACGAACCGTGGCCTGGACGAATTTCCTGCCGTCCACCACGACAGGCTCGTGCTTGAGGATGATCTCGGCTTCCTTCAAGGGCCGCAACGGATGGTATCGCTTGTATTTTCGCTGGGCCTCGAAGAGGTATTTCCGGTTCTCCGGCAGGCTGCTTTGCAACATGAAGCGGGCTATTCCCTCGGGCCAGTAACGTTCGTCGCAGACCCACTGGTCCTTTTCCTCCATCCAGCGCCGGTGATGGATCGCGCCCTCGCCGCTCGGAACGTCGATCGCGCCGAAATTGAAAGCGTTGGTATATCGCGAGTCGCTGTTCCAGCGCGATGCATAGGCCGAACCGGCCGGAACGAACTTGATGTCGCCGAAATTGCCGGAGACCGACGTGAAGCGCGGCAGGTGTTCGTGTCCGTAGAGGACCAGATCGAAATTCGTCGAGATCCACTGCTCCAGTTGCGGCTGTTCCGATTCGTGCATCCAGGTGATCGGATGGTGCATGACCAGGAACTTGACCGCGCAGCCTTTGACCTTGCTGATCGCGTCCTTAAGCTGCTGCTCGGTTATCGACAATACGCCATAGTCCCACGGCTCGGTCGCCTTGTCGTCGAATACGGACTGCACGTTGTGGCGCGCGCAGCAAAAGGCCGTGTTGATCGCAACTATCCCGACGCTGGCGTTGCCGCGCTTGAATGTCCTGGCGACGATGATCTTGCCTTCCGGGTATTCGCATCCGTTGGCGCCGGAGAACTGGTAGAAATTCTCGAACGGCGCCAGAATTGTCGGCGCCTTCTTCCTGTCGTAGAGAAGGTCGCCGATCTTCTTCTGTCGGTCGGGCGCCCCCGAAGCGAGCAGCCGGTCCCATTCGCGCGGAATCTCCTTGATCCTGTTTCGATCGAGATCGTGATTGCCGGGTGCGAAGAAGAACGCCGTGTGGGCACCCAATATCTCCTTCAACGGATCGATGAGATCGCGCTGGGTCGCATCGTATTCGGCTTTCTGGCCCGAGAAAGCGACGTCGCCGCTGAAGATGACGAGGTCGATGTCCGCCAATTTGGAATCTTTGGAATCGAGTTCGCCGCGTTTGCCGATATCCTCGAGCATTCGCTCCAGCAGCACGCGGCGATCGTAGTCGGGAAGCCCCTGATGCCAGTCGGACAAATGCAGCCAGCTAAAATGGGGCTTGTCCGGCGCAGCGCTTTCAGGCTCCATTGGCGCGTTCTTAACTTTTGCCTGCAACGGTGCCCCCGGGGTTGCGCAAATCGGCGCTCGATGTTAGTTAGGCTTTACCTCAAGTTGCAAGTCGGGAGAGTTTCATGCTGGATATCAGCGGTCAAGTTTTAGGTTAACTCTCAGAGACTTAGCCGGCGTCACCGATTCGTGGCGTGGCGCCTTTGTCGTTCCCGCGAGCAAGGCGCATCAGACACCGGGCGGTATCCCGATGCGGTCCGTTTCATGCATGATCGGAATGGCTAGTATTCTGGTAGCGGGAGAGGGACTCGAACCCCCGACCCCAGGATTATGATTCCCGTGCTCTAACCAGCTGAGCTACCCCGCCACGGCATCCGCCGTCACGGCATTATACCGCGGTCGCGAACGCGCGGCATATAAGAAGCCGCGCAAGGGCATGTCAAGCAAACCGGCCTGCCCGCAAATGCCCGGAGTCCGCGCTTATTTCGGCCGCACATTGGGGTCGCCACCGGGGCTGCCGGGCGGCGGGATCACCGGCATGTTGCCGGCATCCGGCGTCGGCGCCCGCATTTCCGGGTCGACGCCCGCAGGCGGGCACAACACGCCGCCGGATTTTGCCAGCCGGTCGCTGAGCGGCGCGGCCTGCCCGGTGGTCGTGCCTTCGGGCGCGATGGTGCCGCGCGGCGGCGCCGGCTGCGTCGGCGCGCAATCCGTGTTGGCGGAAGCTGGCGGCACGGTTTGCGCCGGCGGGGTGACCGGCGTCGGTGGCGCCTGTGCGCTCGCCGCGCTGCCCGCTGCCATCAGCACGCACAAAAGTGGGATCGCGTGTTTTATCCGCATGCGAAGGCAACGGCCGGCGCGCGCCGATGTTCCCCGGGGAACCCTGACGGCTTCAGGACTTGCGGTAGCGGATCAGGGAAAAATGCCCCATGGGCGGCATCGGGCGGCGCTCGCTCAGCGTGATGCCGCCATGTCTTGCCGCCCACCTCTCCAGCCGCGCCCAGGGAAATTCCGGGCGCCAGCCGAGCCGGCGCGCCAGCGGCGCGAACGCCAGTTCGAAGGCGCGGCGCGGGCCGCTTTCGGCGCCGATATGATTGACCAGGATCAGTTCGCCGCCGGGCTTCAGCACGCGGATGAAATCATCCAGCGTGCCTTCCGGATCCGGCACCGCGGTGATGACATATTGCGCCACCACCGCGTCGAAGAAAGCATCCGGGAAGGCGAGATTCTTCGCGTCCATCACCGCGAGCGTCTCGACATTGGCAAGACCGAGCGCCCGCACGCGGCTCTGTGCCTTGCGCAGCATCGGCTCGGAAATATCGACGCCGCACAGTTTGGTGGTCGGCGCATAATCCGACAGCGACAGCCCGGTGCCGACGCCGACGTCGAGGATCCGCCCGCCGATCCGGTCGGCCTCCGCAATGGTGGATTGGCGGCCATGGTCGAACACCTTGCCGAACACCAGATCGTAGACCGGCGCCCAGCGTCCATAAGCCTTTGCGACCCCCGCGCGGTCGATATCTGACGCCATGCCCCAGCCTTGAAATGATTTGCCTGAAATTTCTATCCGCGCATGGCCTCGACAAGCGGCGGCCGCGCCGCGGAGCCAGCCGATGTATGTCTCGCGGTCGCGCTCTGAATGAAACCGCCGCCGAGCACGCGGGCCTGGCCCGAGGGCGCATCATAGAACACGCAGGCCTGGCCGGGGGAAACGCCCTCCTCGCCTGCGACCAGTTCGACCTCATAACCGCCGTCTGTCGCGCGCAGCCATGCCGGCTGTGGCACGCGGGTCGAGCGGACGCGAACGAACATCTCGAGCCCGCAGCCTACCGCGCGATCGAGCGCGCCGTCGCCGATCCAGTTGATGTCGCGCAGCGCAATCCGGTCCATCCGCAGCGCCTCGCGCGGGCCGACCACGACACGGCCGTTCGCCGCATCGAGCCGCACTACATAGAGCGGCGCGCTGGAGGCAATCCCGATGCCGCGGCGCTGGCCGACGGTGAAATGCACGATGCCCTGATGGGTGCCGATGACGCGGCCGTCGAGATCGACGATGTCGCCGGGCGTCACCGCGTTCGGCCGCAGCCGGCCGATGATGTCGGTGTAGCGGCCGCTCGGCACGAAGCAGATGTCCTGGCTGTCCTGCTTGTCGGCGACTTCAAGCGAAAACCGCCGCGCCAGTTCGCGCACCTGGGGCTTGGTCAGGTCGCCGAGCGGAAAGCGCAGGAAGTCGAGTTGCTCGCGGGTGGTCGCGAACAGGAAATAGCTCTGGTCGCGGTCGGCGTCCGCCGCGCAGACCAGCGCGCGCGAGCCGTCTGCGAGACGACGCGAGGCGACGTAGTGGCCGGTGGCAAGCGCCGACGCCCCGAGCTCGCGCGCGGTCTTGAGCAGGTCGCGAAACTTGATCGACCGGTTACACTCGATGCAGGGCACCGGCGTTTCGCCGGAAGCGTAACTGTCGGCGAAATTGTCGATCACGGATTCGCGGAAACGCTCCTCATAGTCGAGCACGTAATGCGGGATGCCGAGCCGCTCGGCCACATTGCGGGCGTCGTGGATGTCCTGGCCGGCGCAGCAGGCGCCCTTGCGATGGCCTGCGGCGCCATGATCGTAGAGTTGCAGCGTGATGCCGACGACGTCGTAGCCTTCCGACTTCAACAGCGCGGCCGTGGTCGAGGAATTGACGCCGCCCGACATGGCGACCACGACCCTGGTGTCCTGCGGACGGCCCTCGAGATCCAGACTGTTGAGCATGGTTCCGGTCAATCGATGCGATCGCGGCTGCATCGAACGCTTGTCCCGCGATCAGGAAACGATTTTGGGGCCAGCCAAAGGCCCGTGTTCGACTAGAAAGCGGTTCCCGCAAAAGCCGACCGGCCCCGCAGAAAACGCCCGAAAAGCTGCTCTCTAATATAGGCCGTATTCCTCGCAGGCAATCGCGCTTGCCCGTTTTGCGCAGGGCCGGCGGCAAATCTTGCCGCCGGGCAGAAAAAGCGGCCGCCGCGGCGCCCCGTACTTCATCGGACGCCGACAGAAGCCATTGAATTATCTGTATAATATTTGTGGCCGGGGTGGCCCGGTCCTTGCTGACGGGAGATACGAGTTTCATTTGCGAGAGGCCGCCCCGTGTACGGTGTGACGTCGGATACAGCGAACAGCGTGTCGTTCCAGACGGCTGCGCCCAGGCCCGCCTGGCCAGATCCGTCGCAGCAGGCCAACGACAGTTTCGGCGCGCTGGTCGACAGCAACATCCAGGCCGCCGCCTACGATCCCTCCCCCGCGCCGCAGCAGCCGACCACGGCGCCGCAGCCCCCCGCGCCACAGCCGTCCGGCAGCGATGCGCAGGCCGCGCAGGACAATTCGGCGTCGCGCAACACCGCATCCGCCGACCCCTCGACCGGCACCGATTTGGCGGATCAGAACGCCGCGGCCCAGCAGGCTTCCGACGCCAATGCCAATGCGGCGGCCCAGCGGTCCCGCTCCAACTCCAGCGGCTCGAAATCCGACGACACCAGATCATCCGACAAGCCTGCTTCCGACAAGAACGCCACGGCCACCCCGGCCTCGGCGCAGCAAGGCAGCACGCCAGCGACGACGCCGAACGCGGTCGCGGTTGCAATCGCGGTAACGACGACGTCGACCAATGCCCCCGCGGCCGCGCCGGCATCCAGCAAAGCCGCCACGGCGCCGCTTGCGATTGCCGCCGCGGCCATCGCCGCCAGCACCGCGGCCGGTGCGGCGCCGGCGGTTCAATCGGCGCAGATCAATGTCGATTTCGCTGCAACCGCTGCGGCGGCTACCTCAGCGGCGGCTACCTCAGCGGCGGCTACTTCAGCGGCGGCTACTTCAGCGGTGGCTACCGCAGCGGCGGTGACCTCGGCCACCACCAAGGTCGCGGCGCAAGCGGCCCCGAGCCAAGCGACCGCCGCCCCGGCGCAGCAGCCGTCGACCCAGACCGTGGCAACCGATGGCGCATTGACCGCGGCGGTCACGGCAGCCGCGCCGGTTACACAGAAAGCCACCGCCCCGACTACACCGGTCACCGGGCAGGCCAAGACCACGGCCGGCGCCAGCGATACCAATTCGGTCAAATCGGACCCGCAGGCCTCGGCCGCACCAACCGGGGCAGTCACCGGCAGCACCACGCCGCAACCGGCCGCCACGAGCAAAGACGCCGGCAATGATGCCGCCGTCAGCGGCTCGGCCGGCGCGCCGTTGGCAACTCCGGCCCCCGCGGCTGGCCACGACCATTCGTCGGTCAGTGCGGGAACTACGCCGGCCGGTTCATCGGATACCGGCTCCCAGCTGACCACCACCATCCAGCCGCAGCTTCCCACCGCCGCGGCGGTGCCCAATGCCGCAGGGCCGCTGAGCGTAACGGCGACCAATGCGCCGGTCCCGCTGAGCGGAATTGCGATCGAGATCGCAGCCTCTGTGAAAGCCGGCAAGAGCAGCTTCGAAATCCGGCTCGATCCGGCCGACCTCGGCCGCATCGACGTTCGCATCAGCGTCGACAACAACGGCCAGGTGACTTCGCACCTGACGGTCGAGAAGCCGGAAACGCTGTCGATGCTGCAGCAGGACGCACCCCAGCTGCAGCGCGCGCTCGACGACGCCGGCTTCAAGACCGGCGACGGCGGCCTGCAGTTCAGCCTGCGCGACCAGTCCTCGTCCGGACAGAACAGCGGCAACCAGACCGGCGGCAACGTGCAGCGGCTGGTCATCAGCGACGACGACACGATTCCGGCGGCAATTGCCGGACGAAGCTACGGCCGCCCGCTCGGATCGAGCAGCGGCGTCGACATCAGGGTTTGAGGAGACAGTCATGGCCACAAACAGCGTCGCCCCTTCGGTCGTCTCGGCAACCACCACCCCGCCGGCTTCGTCCTCATCCTCGTCTGCGGCGAGTTCGGCGGCGGCCGCCAACGCGCTGGCGTCCTCGCAGATCGCCGGCAACTTCCAGAGCTTCCTGACGCTGCTGACGACACAATTGCAGAACCAGAATCCGCTCGATCCGCTCGACACCAACCAGTTCACCCAGCAGCTGGTCGAATTCGCCGGCGTCCAGCAGCAGATCAACACCAACGACTTGCTGGCGACGCTGGTGTCGCTGCAGCAGACCGCGCAATCGACCCAGGCTTTGGGATTCGTCGGCAAGACCGCGGTGGTCAACGGCAGTACCGCGGCGCTGACCAACTCGTCGGCGACCTGGGAGCTGAGCGTGCCGACCAATTCCACCCTGAATGTCACGATCACGAACAGCACCGGGCAGACCGTGTACAGCGGCAACTACTCGGCCCAGGCCGGCAACAATCAGCCCTTCACCTGGAACGGCCTCGGCACCGACGGCACGCAAAATCCGGACGGCTCGTACAAGCTCACCGCAACCGCTGCCGATGCCTCCGGCAACAACGTCGCCATCACCACCCAGATTCAGGGCGTGGTCAGTTCGGTCGACCTTACCCAGTCGCCGCCGCTGTTGTCGATCAACGGCCAGAGCTACACGGTCAGCCAGATCCAGAGCATCACCGACTAGCCGCGATCGAGTCCAACCCGTTTTTCGGCCTGCCTTGACCCGGTGTCTCCAGACCCCGGCCGCGGGGGCGTTTACGGCATTTCCAAGGAGATTTGTATTGAAGCCTTGGGCTTAGGCAAATTTTAAGCCGCCGGGCGTAGGTTGTTACGGTGAGTTCAGTGGTTGAGAGTTTGTGAGTACGCCATGACAGAACCCCATCGCCCGAGGGTAAAATACGTCATCGGGCCTGACGGTAGTCCGTTGACGATCGCGGATTTGCCCGCGCCCGGCACCAAACGGTGGGTTATTCGCCGTAAGGCCGAGGTCGTTGCCGCCGTGCGCGGCGGCCTGCTCTCCCTCGAGGAGGCTTGCAGCCGCTACACGCTGACGGTCGACGAATTCCTGTCCTGGCAGTTTTCCATCGATCAACACGGCCTGGCCGGCCTGCGCACCACCCGAATTCAGCAATATCGGCAATAAAGCCTCGCCGGCACCTGTGGCATTTGATGAGAATCGGCTTCGCTTCGCGAAGCCGATTTTTTTCATGACCAGGTTTTGCCGCTGCCCTTAACCTTCGTTAACCATATCGAAACCATCCCATAGGCAATAATTGCCCAGTCGGCTCCTGGAGCCGAATCTGGGGGGCGGTTGGTTTTGCAGAGTTTGGTCAGTTTCCTGAGGGGCCTGGGTGCTTCGCGGTTGATGGCGATGGTCGCGGTGACGGCCGCGCTGATCGGCTTCTTCGCGTTCGTCATCATGCGCGTCACGACGCCGCAGATGACCACGCTCTTCACCGACCTGAGCGTCGAGGATTCCTCCGCCATCATCAAGGACCTGGAGCGCCAGGCGATTCCCTACGAGCTGCGCAGCGACGGCGCCGCGATCATGGTGCCGAAGGACAAGGTCACCCGGCTGCGCATGAAGCTTGCCGAGGGCGGGCTGCCGAAGGGCGGCGGCGTCGGCTACGAGATTTTCGACAAGTCCGACGCGCTGGGCACCACGAGCTTCGTCCAGAACATCAATCATCTGCGCGCGCTGGAGGGCGAACTGGCCCGCACCATCCGCGCCATTGATCGCATCCAGGCGGCCCGGGTCCATCTGGTGCTGCCGGAGCGGCCGCTGTTTTCGCGGGAGACCCCCGAGCCCTCGGCCTCGATCGTGGTGCGGGTGCGCGGCGCGCTGGAACCCCAGCAGATCCGGGCGATCCGCCATCTGGTCGCCTCCGCCGTCAACGGCCTGAAACCGCAGCGGGTGTCGATCGTCGACGAAGCCGGTCAGTTGCTCGCCGACGGCGCCGGTACCGGCAACGATGCCGACAACGCGGTGGCCGACGAACGCCGGGCAGGGCTCGAGAAGCGGATGCGCAATCAGGTCGAGGCGATCGTGTCCTCGGTGGTCGGCGCCGGCCGCTCCCGCGTCGAGATCTCGGCCGATATGGATTACAACAAGATTACCCAGACCTCGGACAAGTTCGATCCCGAAGGGCGGGTGCTGCGCTCGACCCAGACCCGCGAGGAATCCACGGCGACCACGGACAGTAACGGCCAGGTCACCGTCAACAACGAACTGCCGGGCAATCAGACCAACAACAACGCGCAGGCCGCGCGCGACCAGAGCAAGAAGACCGAGGAAACCAACAATTACGAGATCTCCCACACCACCAAGACCGAAGTGACCGAAGCCGGACGGGTCAACCGCATTTCGGTCGCGGTGTTGGTCGATGGCAGCTATGCCAAGAACGAAAAGGGCGAGCTGGTCTATCAGGAACGCAGCAAGGAGCAGCTCGACCGCATCGCGACCCTGGTACGCTCGGCGATCGGCTTCGATCAGAAGCGCGGCGACCAGGTCGAGGTCGTGAACCTCAAATTCGCCGAGGCCCCGGCCATCGCCCCGCTGACGGAGCCGACGGGCATGTTCGGCATGCTGCAGTTCACCAAGGACGACGTGATGTACGTCATTGAGCTCGGCGTCATGATGATGCTCAGCATCGTGGTGCTGTTCATGGTGGTCCGGCCGCTGGTCAAGCGCATCCTGGCTTCCGAAGAGGTCCCTGCGCAGGCCGGCGCCGGTTCGATGCCGGCGCTGACCGACGGCAGCGCGTCGGCCGATGGCACCGGCCAGAGCCTGGTTCCCGGCACCAACACCACCGCGCAGCTGATCGACGTCGCCCAGGTCCAGGGCCAGGTCCACGCGCAATCGGTCCACCGCGTCGGCGAATTGGCCGAGCGCAACCCCAACGAAACCGCGACCATTGTTCGTCAATGGCTTTCCGAGCCCGCGTGATCTGACATGGCCCTGCCGCAAACCTCCAACGCCAACGACATCTCCAGCGTCATTTCCTCGCTGGCGTCCCGTCAGGCCAATCGTCCGCAGGGACCCAAGATCAGCGGACCGAGGCGCGCCGCGATCCTGATGCTGGCGCTGGGCGAGCAATATGGCGGCAAGGTCTGGTCGCTGCTCGACGACGACGAGGTGCGCGAACTGTCGATCCACATGTCCTCGCTCGGCACCGTCGAGGCCGAGGTGGTGGAAGACCTGCTGCTCGAATTCGTCTCGCGGATGTCGGCCTCCGGCGCGCTGATGGGAACCTTCGACGCCACCGAGCGACTGCTGCAGCAATATTTGCCCGCCGAGCGCGTCACCGGCATCATGGACGAAATTCGCGGGCCCGCGGGCCGCAACATGTGGGAAAAGCTCTCCAACGTCCAGGAAGAGGTGCTCGCCAACTACCTCAAGAACGAATATCCGCAGACCATCGCCGTGGTGCTGTCGAAGCTGAAGCCGGAACATGCCGCCCGCGTGCTCGCCATCCTGCCCGAGGACATGGCGCTCGACGTGGTCGGCCGGATGCTGAAGATGGAGGCGGTGCAGAAGGAAGTGATCGAGCGCGTCGAACAGACGCTGCGCACCGAATTCATGTCGAACCTGTCGCAGACCAGACGGCGCGACGCCCACGAGGTGATGGCGGAAATCTTCAACAATTTCGACCGCCAGACCGAAACCCGGTTCATCACTTCGCTGGAAGAGGACAATCGCGAATCCGCCGAGCGCATCAAGGCGCTGATGTTCACCTTCGACGACCTGATCAAGCTCGACACCGCCTCGGCGCAGACGCTGATGCGCAACGTCGACAAGGACAAGCTCGGCATCGCGCTGAAGAGCGCCAACGAGGAAGTCCGCGGCTTCTTCCTCGGCAACATGTCGTCGCGCGCCGGCAAGATGCTGCTCGACGACATGGCCGCGATGGGACCGGTGCGGCTGCGCGACGTCGACGAGGCGCAGGCGCTGCTGGTCAATCTCGCCAAGGATCTCGCGGCCAAGGGCGAAATCACGCTGACCAAGAACCGCGCCGACGACGAGCTGGTGTACTGATGGCCGCCCCCGCGAAATTCCTGTTCGACATGGACTTCTCCGCCCCGGACAAGGCGCGCGAGCGGCCGGCCACGGCCGCGGAAATCGCCCAGAAGATCGCCGCCGCCGAGGCCCGCGCCTATCGCAACGGGCACGAGGCCGGGCAACGCGAGGCCAAGGCGGAAAGCGATCGCCGCGCCGCGCTGGCGCTGGAGGAGATCGGGGTCGGCATCGGCGGCATCGCCGCACGCTTCTCCGGCATCGAGACCAGGATGGAGACCGAGGCGGTCGACGTCGCGGTCGCGGTCGCGCGCAAGCTGTGCAGCGAGCTGATCGCCGGCGAGCCGCTCGGCGAGATCACCGGCCTGGTCAGCGACTGCTTTTCGCACCTGGTGTCGACACCGCATCTGGTGGTCCGGATCAACGAGCAGCTCTACGAAGCCGCGCGCGAGCGGATCGAGCGGCTGGCGAAACAGAGCGGCTTCGAGGGTCGGCTGGTGATCCTGGCGGAGCCGGCGATCGAGACCGGCGACTGCAGAATTGAGTGGGCCGATGGCGGCGTCGTGCTGGAGCGCGCGGCGATCGAGGCCAAGATCAACGAACTTGTCGGGCGCTACATGGCGTCGCGCAATCAGACCGCAAGGAAGTGAGGGCCTAAATCATGAGCGACACCGACGCACAGGTTCCGCTTCCGGATCTCAACGCCGCCGACGCCCCGCCGATTGGTGACGTGACCTATAACGAAGACGAACAAGCCTCGCGCATTGCCGCCGACCTGGAGGCGGTGTTCGACGTGCCGGTACAGGTGTCGGCCGTGCTCGGCCGCTCCAAGATGGATGTCGGCGAATTGCTGAAACTCGGCCCCGGCACCGTGCTCGAACTCGACCGCCGCGTCGGCGAAGCCATCGACATCTACGTCAACAACCGGCTGGTGGCGCGCGGCGAAGTGGTGCTGGTGGAAGACAAGCTTGGCGTGACCATGACGGAAATCATCAAGGCGGAACGCAGCTAGACGCTCTCTCGGGCATACGGCGGACGGCAGGCGCGAACAGACGAACAGGAGACTACCATGCGGCTTCTCATCGTTGGCACATTGAAGGGCCAGCTCACGACAGCCACCAAGATCGCGATGGACAACGGCGCTTCCGTCACGCACGCGGAGGACCACGAACAGGCGATGCGGGTGTTGCGCGGCGGCAAGGGCGCCGACCTGCTGCTGGTCGACGTCGCCCTCGACATCCGCGATCTGGTGATGCGGCTCGAGGCGGAGCACATCCATGTGCCGATCGTCGCCTGCGGCATCTCCAACGACGCCCGCGCCGCGGTCGCCGCGATCCACGCCGGCGCAAAGGAATACATCCCGCTGCCGCCGGACCCGGAATTGATCGCAGCAGTTCTGGCCGCCGTCGCCAACGATTCGCGCGACCTGGTCTACCGCGACGAGGCGATGGCCAAGGTCATAAAACTGGCGCAGCAGATCGCGGGCTCGGACGCTTCGGTGATGATCACCGGCGAATCCGGCACCGGCAAGGAAGTGCTGGCGCGCTATGTCCACACCCGCTCCAACCGCGCCAAGAAGCCGTTCATCTCGATCAATTGCGCGGCGATTCCCGAGCATCTGCTGGAATCCGAACTGTTCGGCCATGAGAAGGGCGCCTTCACCGGCGCCGTGGCGCGCCGCATCGGAAAATTCGAGGAAGCCACCGGCGGCACGCTGCTGCTCGACGAAATCTCCGAAATGGACGTGCGGCTGCAGTCGAAATTGTTGCGCGCGATCCAGGAGCGCGTGATCGACCGGGTCGGCGGCACTCGCCCGGTGCCGGTCGACATCCGCATCATCGCCACTTCGAACCGCAATCTGGCCGATGCCGTCCGCGAGGGCTCCTTCCGCGAGGACCTGCTGTTCCGGCTCAACGTCGTGAACCTGAAGATCCCGCCCCTGCGCGAACGCCCGGCCGACATCCTCGAACTGGCGCAGCATTTCGCCAAGAAATATGCCGACGCCAACGGCCTGCCGCTGCGGCCGATTTCCGCCGACGCGCGGCGGGTGCTGACCTCCAACCGCTGGCAGGGCAACGTCCGCGAACTCGAAAACACCATGCATCGCTCGGTGCTGATGGCGCAGGGCGACGAGATCGGCGTCGACGCCATCCTCACCCCGGATGGCGACCGGCTCGATACGCCGAAAACCGTGCCGGCGGTGGCGCACGCCACCTTCGCCGCCGAACAGGTCACGCGAGCGCTGGTCGGGCGTACGGTAGCCGACGTCGAGCGGGACCTCATCCTGGAGACCCTGAAACATTGCCTCGGCAATCGCACCCATGCCGCCAACATCCTCGGCATCTCGATCCGCACGCTGCGCAACAAGCTGAACGAATACGCCGACGGCGGATTGCCGATCACGCCCGCCGGCGCCGGCGACTACCACCGCGTCGCCGCGTCGGCGTAGTTCCTTCTCATTACCGGCTGCAACGAATAACCCGGCACGAGGCTTCCTTGCGCCGGAACCGTTTCGCGCCTTCCCCGTTTTCAATCAGGGCTCCTGCCGCATCCTGATTGAAAGCCGTCGATGTCCATCCTGCAGCTCGATCCGCCGATCCCGGTCGTTACGCCGAAGGGCGAGGCCTACGCCCATCTGCTGATCGATTATGGGCCCGAATATAATCTGCTCTGGGTCTGCTTCCTGGACGATTCCGGCGAGTGCTGGACCTATGACAACACCCAGATTCGCGCCCAGAAGAACGTCACCATGGGACGCACCTTCGTCTCACGCCATCATCCGAAGCAAGCCTCGGTGGCCGCCGAATAATCCGGCGCGTCGGGCTTGCGGAAGATGTGGATCGGATCGCCCGGCTGCAGGGCGCGCCCGGTGAACGTCGCATAGGCGTACAGCGCGAGATAGAGAATCGCCAGTGCGCTGATTCCGTAAAAGGCCCAGACTGCGAGACGTTTCATTTCATCGGGTCATCGGGTCGCGGCGCCGTGCGTCGAATTGGGGATTGCCTCGCTCAACCTTTTGTTGTTACTCTAAGGAACAACAGCGGGAGGGCGATCATGGCATTGTATGCGCAGACGAGTGGTACACTCACGACAAACTCGGGTTCGTTCGTTCCGATACCGGGCCTGACGCTCACCCTTCCCGAGGGCGTCAATTCATTTGGGCTCGTCATCCTGAATCTGCCGAACCCATACGCGTCGGGAAATAATAATCCGGGCGGAACCTTGGGGATATCGGTGAACGGCACCGTCTCACCGGTGATAGCATCCTTCACCTATAACGAACAGGTACCGTCAAGCTTCGGCCGCATCCCGACCACGCTGGTCGTCGCCGTTCCGCTGACCAACAAGCCCCAGACCATACAGGGGATGTGGAGTGGCGTGCGCGGCAGCACCGTCCATATCGACAGCCCGTCGACGCTGAGCGCGATCTTCGACTAGCTTGCGCATAACCGATTGTCCATCGCGCGCGGCTAGCCGGCCGCGGCGACCGCCGGCTTTGCGACGCTGACCGCGAGCTTGCCGTAGCGATCCTTGAAAGCTTCGGTATCGATCTCCTCGAGCTTGATCTCCCCGCTCATCACGCCCGCCTTCCAGTCTTCATGCTCGGGATCTTCGCGGAATTCCGGCATCACTTCCCTGGCGAACAATTCGAGCGAGTTGCAGATGTGCTCGTGACTGTTCTTGCCGGCCTGGTTGAGCAGGATCACCTGGTCGATATGCGAGGTGCGGAACCGCCGCAGCTTTTTGCGAATTGTTTCCGGCGAGCCGATCAGGCCGCCGCGCAGCGCCGCCTCCTGCGCCTCCGGGTTCTCGCGCTTCCACTTGTTGTATTCGTCCCACATGTTGACGGTGCCGGGATCGGGACGCTGGCGGTTCTGCGAGGCGCCGTAGAAGCGCAGCGCGAACTGGAAGAAGGTCGCCCCGTCGGCGCGGGCACGCGCCTCCTCGTCGGTCTTGGCGCACATGAAGAACGACACCAGCGCCATGTTCGGGTTGATCTGGTAATCGGCGAGCTTCTTCAGCCGTTTTGTGATCGCATTGTAATAGGCATGCACCCAGGCATGCGCGGCGTCCGCCGAGACGAACTGGAAGCCCAGCGCGCCAAAGCCGTTCTGGCCGGCGCGCTCGATGGTCGGAAGCTGCGAGCACGCCATCCACAATGGCGGATGCGGCTTCTGCACGGGTTTCGGCACCACATTGCGCAGCGGAATGTCGAAATACTTGCCGTGATGCTCGCTGCCTCCGTCCTTGAACATCGGGAAGATGGCACGGACCGCCTCCTCGAACACGTCCTTCTTGGTTTCCATGTCGCGGCCGAACGGCGTCAACTCGGTGATCGAGGCGCTCTCGCCCATGCCGAATTCGCAGCGGCCGCGGCTCAACAGATCGAGCACCGCGACGCGTTCGGCGACGCGGGCTGGATGATTGGTAGTGAGCTGGATAATGCCATGGCCGAGGCGAATATTCCTGGTGCGCTGGGAGGCCGCGGCGAGAAAGGATTCCGGCGACGGCGAGTGCGAATATTCCTCCAGGAAATGATGCTCCACCACCCAGGCATGGTCGTAGCCGAGCCGGTCGGCGGTCTCCAGCTGCGTCAGCGCGTCCTGGTAAAGCTTCAACTCGTCGCCGGCGACCCAAGGGCGCGGCAATTGCAATTCATAAAAAATGCCGAATTTCATCACGTCTCTCCCGAGGGGCCGGCTTGTTCGTTTGCGACAGTGTATGCCCGGGGAGCCCTGAGTCCAGCCTTGCGCCAATTCCGCACGGCGGAAGGCCGGCTTGCGCTCACGCCGCGAATGGTTAGGTTTGGGCTCGTTGAGTTGCCGCTCGACCGCGCGATCCTTCCCCATCGAGCCTCCATGCCCATCTTTACGCCGCATCAGGATTCCGCGCTGAAGGCCGTTGCCGACTGGCTGAAGGCCAAGCCCGGCAGGAACGGAACCCCGCCGGTGTTCCGCCTGTTCGGCTATGCGGGCACCGGCAAGACCACGCTGGCGCGCCATATCGCCGACGGCGTCGACGGCGAGGTGAAATTCGCAGCCTTCACCGGCAAGGCCGCGCTGGTGATGCGCAACAAGGGCTGTGACAACGCCTCCACCATCCATTCGCTGATCTATCGCGCGCGCGAATCCGGCGTCGAGCAGCCGAGCTTTGAACTGTGGGATGACGCGCCGGCGAGCAAGGCGAAGCTGATCGTGATCGACGAATGCTCGATGGTCGACGCCGAGCTCGGCCGCGATTTGATGTCGTTCGAATGTCCGCTGCTGGTGCTCGGCGACCCCGCGCAACTGCCGCCGATCCAGGGCGGCGGCTTCTTCACCGATTGCGAGCCCGATGCGATGCTGACCGAGGTGCATCGCCAGGCGCAGAACGATCCGATCGTGCGGATGTCGATGGATATTCGCGAGGGCCGCGAACTCGACATCGGCCGCTATGGCGAGAGCGAGGTGGTCGCGCGCAGCGAACTCGATCCGGATCGCGTAATGAGCGCCGATCAGGTTCTGGTCGGACGCAACAACACCCGGCGCGCCTACAACATGCGGGTACGGCAAAAGCAGCACATCGAGGATCCCCTGCCGGTCGCCGGCGACAAGCTGGTCTGCCTGCGCAACAACCGCAAGAAGGGGCTGTTCAACGGCGGGCTGTGGCGGGTGAAGTCGCGCGCGGCGTCGAAATCGAGGATCATCACCATGCGGCTGTCGCCGGACGAGGAGTTCGGCCACAAGGTGACCAAGGTTTCCGTTCGCGGCGACTGCTTCGGCGGCGCCATCGAAACCATCCCGTGGGAGCAGCGCAAGCCCTATGACGAGTTCGATTACGGTTACGTGCTCACGGTGCACAAATCGCAGGGCTCGCAATGGGACGACGTGGTGCTGTTCGACGAGAGCTTTGCCTTCCAGGACAGCCGCGCAAGGTGGCTCTATACGGGGATAACGCGGGCGGCGAAGCGGCTGAGCGTGGTGGTGTAGGTGTTCGTCATTCCGGGATGGTCCGAAGGACCAGACCCGGAATCTCGAGATTCCGGGTTCGCCTCTTCGAGCCGCCCCGGAATGACGCTTTCGGATTGCTGCGCAATCCTGCAAGCGTCACTTCCCCGCGACAAAATAGAAATCTTCCCGTCCCGGCGGCGAGCCGTAGGTGAAGGGCTGCTGCTGGTGCTTTGACGCGCTCCAGACGTCGTCGCGGACGAGGTCGAACAGCTTTCGCACCTCGACATGCGGCTCCTTGATGTCGCGCGCCACGGCGGTTGCGAACGGGCTGTCGACGCCGTCGCCGTCGAGCGCGGTCTCGCCGTGCTTGGCGGCGTATACCACCATGAAGCCGGCCGCCGGCTCGATGTCCGAAAATCCCTTGTCGACCAGCTTCATCTCCATGGTGTGCTGCATGGTCGGCGCGAATGGATTGTCGCGGCAGGCATCGAGCATCACGAGGCGCAGCTTGCGCGCGCCGCCGACGGCGGCGATCACCTGTTCCAGCGCCACCGCCTCGGTTTCGGCATCCTTGTCTGCGGCGAGCTTGGCGTCGACCGGCACCAGGTAATTGACGCCGCCGATCTCGAAACCGTGGCCGGCATAATACACCACCGCCCAGTCGGCGTTTTCCGCGTCGCCGGCGAACGCGCGCAGCACCTCGAAGAACTTGTTACGGGTGAGATCACTGGAAAGCGTCACCGTCTGGAAACCGACGTCCTTCAGCGCCGCGGCGACCAATTTGGCGTCGCGCGGCGGGTTGCCGAGCTCCTGCACGTTGCGATAGGCACCATTGCCAACGACGAGCGCGATCTTGCGAAGCTTGTCGGTCGGGGCCGGCGCCTGCGGCGTCAGCGCGGCCAACCGCTCGCGCGCGATCTGGCGCGCTAGGCCGGTCTCGAAATTGTCGTAAGGCGTCAAGGCGTAGGCGGCGGAGCGATAGTCGGCGCGCGCTTGTGCCAGATCGTGCTTCTTCTCGGACAACTGACCGCGGCCGGTATGGGCGCGTACGTTGTTTGGATTGAGGCCGAGCACGAAATTATAGTCCTTCAGCGCCGCATTCTGATCGCCCTTGGCCTGTTCGGCATCGGCGCGGCTCACCAGGGCGAACTGGAATTTGGGCGCTTTTTCGATCACGCTGTTGCAGTCGGCAAGCGCCTCGTCGAACTTCCCCATGGCGGTATAGGCGAGACAGCGATTGAGCCGCGCCTGCGGGAACGCCGGATTGATCTTTTCCGCCGCGGCGAAATCCGCAAGCGCCCCGTTAAAATCCTTGTTGATCGTCAGCACGCGCCCGCGGTCGGCCAGCGCACGCAAGTGATCCGGCTTGATGTTCAAGGTTGCGTTGAAATCGTCGAGCGCGCTTTCCAGGGCACCCTTGCGCAGATACAGCGTGCCGCGGAAATACATGGTGTTGAAGGCCTTGGGCCGGTTTTGCAGCACCAGATTGTAGTCCGCCATGGCGTGGTCGTCGTCGCCCTTTGACTCGTAGGCAAAACCGCGGGCGTGAATAAAATTCATCTCTTCCGGATCGGCATCGTGCGCCGCACTGAACGCCGCGATCGCCTTGTCATAGTTGCGCTTGTGCAGAAATTCCTGTCCTCTGACGGCGTTGGCGAGGCCCAAATCCTTGCCCGTGGCCTGTCCGCCCGCGATCACTCTTTCGCAGGCCTGCACGCGTCCGGCCTTGTCCTCGGCTTGCTTGTTGCGGCAGGTCTCGAGGTCATCCGAAAGCGTCGGTCCGGCAATCGCGGGCGCGACGCTCGAAACCGCCAGCAGGACGATCGGCAAGAGAAAGGCGCGCAACATTGGCGGAACGCTCCGGGGCATCAGCGCTTTGTCGTGCAAGAGCGATCGCGGTTCATTTAAGGCCAGTTACAGGCGATGTGCCGGCCGGACTGCCGATGGCGGTCCGGCCGGCCGCATTTCTCCCGGCTCCAACGCCTTGAACCGCCGCGATTTTACTCACGAACTCGTGTCCATTTCGATGTAACAAAGTCAGGCCCGCCGCGTATCTTGGGCATCGGGCGGGCCGGCGCCGATTTGCGAACGGCGACTGCCGTATTAGACTGCCATCAATCCAGCGCGCCAGCGAACCCCAAGAGGAAATCCCATGTCCCGCAGCCAATTCAGCCGCCTGTCGCTTTGCGCCGCCGCCCTCGGCGCGCTGGCAATTGCCGCCTTCGCCGTGGCGCCCTCGCGGGCCGCGGAAGACGCCGTGGTGATCCCCGCCCCCGGCATCGACGTGAAGGCCACCGACGATCTCCAGACCGCGGTTGTCGCCGGCGGCTGCTTCTGGGGCGTGCAGGGCGTGTTCCAGCACACCGCCGGCGTCGTCAACGCGGTGTCCGGTTATGCCGGCGGCAGCAAGTCGACCGCCGATTACCGCACCGTCTCCACCGGCTCGACCGGGCACGCTGAATCCGTCGAAATAAAATTCGATCCGAAGAAGATCAGCTATGGCAAGCTGCTGCAGATCTTCTTCTCGGTCGCTCACGACCCGACCCAGCTGAACCGCCAGGGCCCGGATAGCGGCACGCAATATCGTTCGGCAATCTTCACCACCTCCGACGAGCAGAAGAAGGTCGCCGACGCCTATATCGCCCAGCTCAATGCCGCAAAGGTCTACAAAAAGCCGATCGTGACCAAGGTTTCGCCGCTGGAGGGGTTTTATCCGGCAGAGGCCTATCACCAGGACTACCTGACGCTGAACCCGACGCAGCCCTATATTGCCTATAACGACATTCCGAAAGTCGAGAACCTGAAGAAACTGTTCGCCGACAATTATCTCGAGAAGCCGACCCTGGTGAGCAGCGCAAAGGTCACCAACTGACGGCAGTTTGGCAACGTGTGAGGAACCTCCATGTCCGACAGCAAGACGATGCCCGGCAAGATCCAGAAGAGCGAGGCCGAGTGGCGCAAGGAACTGACGCCGATGCAGTACGCCGTGCTGCGTGAGAAGGCGACCGAGCGGCCGTTCTCCGGCGAATACGAACATGAGCAGCGCCCGGGTACCTACATCTGCGCCGGCTGCGGCCAGACTCTGTTCGACTCCGACGCCAAGTTCGACTCCGGTTGCGGCTGGCCGAGCTTCACCGCACCGGCGGCGGAAAGCCAAGTCGACGAGGAACGCGACATCAGCCACGGCATGATCCGCACCGAGGTGTTGTGCTCGAAGTGCAACGGCCATCTCGGCCATGTGTTCGAGGACGGCCCCGGCCCGTCGGGCTTGCGCTACTGCATCAATTCGGCGGCGCTGAAGCTCGAGCCGAAGTAGCGGCGGTCCGGCATTGCGAAGCGGTTGAGTCCGGATCGCCTCCCCGGGTTTGGTATTGCGGGCCTGATCTCTCGACGTCGTCCCGGCTCGGAGGCCGGGACGACGTGGAGTATGGCGTGAGGTCGCAGCCCAACACCATCATTGCGAGCCAACGAGTTGCGCGAATGCGCGCCGGATGACAGGCTCCGCAAAGCAATTCAGGAGAAATGCGATCCGGGCATAGCGAGCCGCGCCCGACGAGACCCGGCCGCATCAGCGGTTTCCCGCTATGGAATCAATCGCCGCAATATGCTTTTCTGCGGGACGCGCGGGGTGGCGGATTGTCCATCCGCGGCGAAGGAGAGTGCCATGTCGCTCGGAATGATCCTCATCATCCTCGTGATCATCTACCTGTTGGGCGGCTTTTCCGGCCGTTTCGGCGGCTACGGCTATGGTATGGGCCATTCCGGCATGGGCCTGGGTGGCGTGATTTTGGTCGTGCTCCTCGTCCTGCTCTTGCTGGGCAAGCTGTAATCCTCACAAGCCATTGAAATAAAAAGACTTATTCTCGAACCGGTACCGGGGTGGGCGGATTCATCATCGTCCCGCTCCGGAGTTGCATTTCTGTCAAACGAGCTTATATTGGGGGCTGTCCTGAAATGACGTGTACCGGCGCGCCCGGCGTGCCCGTGCGATCCGATCGCGATACCGAAATCGCGTTCTCACTAAAAAGATTCAGAGGTCCCTGACCATGGCTTCCTTCAGCTTCAACACTGCCGCCGAATTGTTTCCCGCCGCGATCCGCAAGAAGAAGCGGGCGGGTTTCGCGTATCGGCGATTTGGCACCGCGGCCGAAGCCGTACGCTTTGCGATCGAGGAATTGCCGGCGGATTCGCTGAACGGCGCCTATCTGCAGGTCGACGAAGCCCGTTTCGACCAGAGCGGCATCCGTAATCTCTATGAGAGCCAGGACTTTCCGCTGCCGCGCCGCCCCCGCGCGCCCGAGCCTGCGCCCGCCGGCGACAAGGCCGACACCGAAGCGGCGTAAGATCCTGCACTGGGATAAGCACCCTCGGGCTCACGCCCGGGGGTTTGCTATTTTCGATTCCATCGAAACGAGACGCTAACGCGGCTGCTTCTCGAGCCAGCGCCGCAGCATCCGCGCATTGCGGATGTTGGCGCGGAACAGCACATCGAAGGCGTCGCCGGCGACCGGCACCGCTCCGACCACACCCTGAATCGCGACATTGCCGAGCATCCGCGCCGTGACGTGCCAGGGCGCGCCCAGCGCGCGCGCCTCGCGCACCAGCCATAGCGACAAGGCGGTTGCGATGATATCGCCGACCACCGGGATCAGCCCGATGATGCCGTCGATGCCGTAGCGGATGTTGGTGCCGGGCAGGATGAAAGCGATGTCCAGAAGTTTCGCGATCGCCTCCAGCCGCGCCAGCCGTTGCTCGCGCGTGAGATTGGCGAAGGGATTGGCGGTGGAGTTGCCGAAATCGAAACGGAAACCCTGGAACTGCGGACGCAAGGTCTCCACAGGGATTTCACGCCCGTCCTGATCGATCACCGGCCCATGCGGTTGGGACCTGCGAAAATTCGCGCCGGCGGAGCTGTTGCCCTGATAACGGGCTCGCTCCGGAACTATGATCTCTTCGTTCGACATGGCCATCAGATGGGTAACGCGCAAGGCCGGCGCAAGTTGCGTCAGGCCGCCGCACCGCCAGCCGCCGTGCCCGACCGGACGATCGATCCGGCTACTTGACGGCGCCGCCGGTGATACCGGAGATGAAGCGATCGAGGAACAGGTTGTAGGCGATCGCTACCGGAATGCTGGCAATCAATGCGCCGGCCATGATCTCGCCCCAGAAGAAGATGTCGCCGCGTACGAGATCGGTCGCCACGCCGAGCGTGATCGGCTTTTGCGCCGTCGAGGAAATGAAGGTCAGCGCGTAGACGAATTCCTGCAAGGTCAGGGTAAAAGTGAAGATCACAACCGTCAGGATCGCCGGCAGTGACAGCGGGAGCACCATCCGGATGAAGGCGCCGAACAGGCTGCAGCCGTCGACGATCGCCGCCTCCTCGATCTCGGGCGGCATGGCCTTGAAAAATCCCAGCAACAGCCAGGTGCAGAACGGGATCGTGAAGGTCGGATAGATCAACACCAGCGCCCACATCGAATTCTGCAGTCCGAGACCGGCGACGATCCGGGATAGCGGCAGGAACAGCAGGGTCGGCGGTACCAGATAGGTCAGGAAGATGCCGATCCCGAGCGCCTCGCCGTTGCGGCCGGTCATCCGCGCCAGACTGTAGCCAGCCGGAAGGGAGGCAACGAGCGTGATCACGACGACGCAGACGCCGATCACCAGCGAGTTCAACAGCCAGCGCGTGAACTCCGTCTGCTCGAACAGATACCGGAAATGCTCGAGCGTCGGCGCCTCATTGAACCAGAAGGGAATATTGGTGACATTGTAGAGGTCGGGATTGCTCTTCAACGAGGTGATCAACATCCAGTAGAACGGAAACGTCGCCAGAACGACGAAGAACGCGACCCCCGCATAGAACGCGGTCTCCCGGAAGATGGTGGCGGCGATTCGCTGCATGTCAGATCTCCCGCCGCCGGATGAAGCGCAGCATGCCGATCACCACGACGAACAGCACCGGCAGCATGAACAGCGAGATGGCGGCGCCATGTGATACGTCGCCGGAGACGATGCCGACCTGAAAACCCTGGAACCCCAGCACCATGGTCGAGTTGACCGGGCCGCCATTGGTCAGGAGATAGACCACCGAAAGATCGGTGAAGGTAAACACGATTCCGAAAATCAGGCCGACTGCGACAATCGGAAGAATCATCGGCAGGATGATCTGGTAGTTGCGGCGCCAGAAGCCGGCGCCGTCGACGGTCGCGGCGTCGATGACGTCCTGCGGGACGGCTGTGATGCCGGCGAGAAACACGACGATCGCAAACGGAAAGAAGCGCCAGGCGTTGACGACGATCACGCACAGCATTGCCAGATGCGGATCGCCGAGCCAGTTCGGCGCTTGCCCGGGGTTGAAAATACCGAGTGCGACCAAGGTCCAGTTGATGACGCTGTAGAGCGAATCGAACATCCACTCCCAGGCGACGCTGGCGAGTGCGATCGGCACCGCCCACGGCAAGATGATCAATGCCCTCACGAGCTTGCGCCCGGGGAACGGCCGCAACAGCAACAGTGCGCCGAACTTGCCGAGGATGAGGCCGAGCAGTTGCGACCCGAAGGTGAACAGGAAGGTGTTGCCCAGCGTTTCGAGAAATACCGGGTTCTGCAGGATCTGCCTGAAATTGGCGAGGCCGACGAAGCGCCATGAGGGATCGTAGATGGTGTAGGCGCTGACCGAGTAATACACCGCGAGCAGAAACGGCAGACCGACCAGGAGCAGGACATAAAGAATCGCGGGCGCGACGAAGACGGCACCGAGCACTTCGCGCCGGTCCAGGATGAAGCGAAAGCGGGATACCGGTTTGACGATTGGTTCAGCTATTGAGGCCATTGGAGAGAACCCGTTCAGTGGCGGCTGGCCCGCTTGCCGTCCGCGCCGAAATAGCGGAGCGCACTGTTGCGCGCCGCGAAGCGATGCCACTCGCCGGGCCGGATGCTTTCCTCGGCGACGTGCGCGCCCGGCAATTTCGCGGTGATCACCTGCGCCGGGTCGAAGCCGTCGATCGCGCCGTAAACGATCCGCTCGGAGCCGAGGTATTCGGAACGATCGACCCGGAACGAAAACTCGGTGACGTTGCCGTTGCCGTCGTCGATCATTTCCTTGGGCAGGAAGTTCTCCGGGCGGAAACCCAGATAACCGTCATTGTGGGCCAGCAGATTCATCGGCGGCGTGCCGACGAAGGTCGCAACGAAGCGGTCGGCCGGGTCGTCGTAGATTTCCGTCGGCGTTCCGACCTGCCGCACGCGCCCATGGTCGATGACGGCGATGCGGTCGCCCATGCCCATCGCCTCGACCTGATCGTGGGTCACGTAGATGGTGGTGATTCCCACCCGCTGCTGGAACTGCTTGATCTCCTGGCGGGCCGAGGCGCGCAATTTGGCATCCAGATTGGAGAGCGGCTCGTCGAGCAGGAGCGCGGTCGGCTCGCGCACCAGCGCGCGCGCGAGCGCTACGCGCTGCCGCTCGCCGCCGGAGAGCTGGCGCGGCCGCCGGTCGAGAAGATGATCGATGCCGAGCAATTGCGAGGCCCACTCGACCTTCTTTTCGATCTGGGGGGTGGGAATGCGCTGCGTCCGCAGCGGAAAGGCGATGTTCTTGCGCACCGTATAATGCGGGTAGAGCCCGTAGCTCTGGAACATCATCGCCACGCCGCGGGCGCGCGGTGGAATATCGTTGACGAGGTTTCCATCGATCATGAGGTCGCCGCTGGTCTGCCGCTCGAGCCCGCAGATGATGCGCAGAAAAGTCGTCTTGCCGCAGCCCGACGGCCCCAGCAGGACCATGAACTCGCCATCCGGGACCGTAAGCGTAATGCCGTCGACGGCGGCAACCTGATCAAATTTCTTGATGATATCCCTGGTAAATACCGCAGCCATCGAATGTCCCTGAAATGCAGGAAAGAAAAACCGCGCCGCCCATCCCTCGACGGCGTGGCACGCGTCTGCGCGCGCCCGGTCCAAAGTCATCCGCCCGGGACCGCGTGCAAGCGCGCGGCCCGGGGCGGGCAGTCTCCATCAGGCCTTGTGCAGCCACTTGTCGAAGATGCCCTGCGACTGCTGCGCCGCCCACTTGACCAATTCCTCGGCCGTCATCGCGCCCGTCGCCGCCTTGGCCATCATGTCGCTAATGATGAAGCTGTTGTAGATTTCGTCGGTGGCCGGCCAGGACGGTCCCGGATAGCCGGTGCCGGCGGTCCACTCGTCGGAGGTCTGCAGGATCGCCAGCTTGTCGTGCGGGGTGGACGTCGGATCGTCGGACAATAGCGGCATCGGCTTGGGAACGAGGTTGGCAAAGATCGGCATGTTGTATCCCGAGCTTGCCTTGAAGGCATCGACCCAGTTATCGGCGTAGTATTTGAGGAACTCGATCGCCGCTTCCTTGTTCTTGGCGAACTTCCAGATGCCGTAGAATTCCGGACCGCCGTCCATCAACCGGCGTACCGGACCTTTGGGCGGCTTCATCACGAAAATGTCGTCCGCCACCTGTTTGTTGAGTGTCTGGGCAGTCCGATACGCGGAGATCGGATTGACGATCAGCGAGGCGACACCCAAATCGATGTACTGGTTGTTGCTGGCATCGTTCCAGGAAAGGACGTTCGTTGTCATCGCCTCCTTATAGAGCGCGGTGACGAACTTGACCGCTTCGACCGTCTCCTTGCTGTCGAGGACGATTTTCTTGCCGGTCTCGTCCTGAAAGGCGCCGCCATAACTCCATAGTACCCCGCGCCACGTCGTTTCCGGATCGTTGCTGTGGCCGAGCGAAATCCCGACCGGGTGACCTTTGGCCTTCAGCTTGGCGCCGCCGATCCTCACGTCGTCCCACGTGTCCGGCTTCATCCCGATCTCGTCCCACAGGCTCTTGCGATACATCGCCGGGAAGTTGATGTAGTAGTCGGGAAATGCCGACCAGGTCTTGTCGTCCTGGTTGTAGGCGATCTGCCGGCCGATGGTGGTGGCCTTGCCGTACTTCTTCTCGACGGACTCGACCAGGCTCGTGACGTCGACAAGAAACTTGCGATAGAGATGCGCGCCGCCGGCGCCGTTCCACCCGAACAGATCGTGTCCCGATCCGGCCGACGCCTCGGCCGCCGCGCGCGCGGCGATGTCCGCCACCGGGATATGATCGACCGTGACGGAAACCTTGTTCTTGTCACCCCAGTCCTTCGCGAACTGGTCGAACCACTTGTCGTACGCCGGAACGAAATCATTCCACTGCACGATCGACAGCGCCTTGGTGTCGGCCATCGCCCGCGACACGAATGGCGCGGAGATCATGGGTGCGGCAGTGGCGGCGGCTAGGGTGAGACCCGTTTCCTTCAAGAAACGACGCCTCGTGACACGATTGTTCGTGCCCATCTTCGGCTCCTCCTTGCTGGTTTCAGTTGGATGAGGCCGCTCCGGATGAAGCGACGCCTCGTCCACTGGATTTTGCTTCCGGAGACCAACATAGCGGCGCGGCGCCGGTATGGATATCGCGACAAAAGCCGGTCAACAGGGGTGACCTTTCTCTGCCGAAGGCGCTTCTCCTTCGCTTGCCGCCGGGCGTCGATTTCCTTGCGGCCCGGTTTCCAGACTGCGGGCCCGGCACCGCGACGACCCTTGAAAAAAACGGCCGCCTACTTGGTCTCCGCCGCCGGCTGCGACGCCGCCTTCGGCGGCTCGTCGATCGCCTCATGCGCGAGCCACGAGCACACCATCGCCGGGACGAGGCCGACCAGCCCATAGAGCACGAACTGCAGCGCGCCGCTGTCCGGGCCGCGGCCGCCATAGACAAACTCCGCCGCGACGAACGCGATCACGCCGACGATCAGCATCCGAAAGCCCGGGCCGATGCGCCGGACGTGCCACAGGATGTCGTCCACCGCCCCGATCATCAGCGCCGGCAGCACGCCGAACAGATAGCTGTATTGCAACGTCTTGGCGAACACCGTCAAAAGCTTCGCGGCCTCGGCCGCATTCGGCGGATGGCTCCAGTAGCCGGACATCACCGTGGAGGTCAGCAGCAGCAGGAACCCGCCGAGCAGCGGCGAAAGGGCCGCGAAGATCAGGTAACGTCTCATGCTGCTCCTCGCGCTTTCTGCCGAGCAATGACGGATGGCGCCTCGCCTACTCCCCCCACGCCGCGAAGGCGTCGGCGAAGGCGCGTTCGCCCGGCGGGCCCTTTTCGATGGCGATGATGGCGCGTTGCTTGTTGACGTAGACCAGCGGTATGTCGAACCAGCTGCGCTCCTTCAGGAGCTGGATGTTGCGGGCGCGCTCGGCATCGACGTTGGACAGACCGACCAGGAAGAAGCCGTCGGTCACCTTGACCGCGAGGCCCGACAGCGGCAGGCCGCGGGCCTGTTCGTTCTGTTTCATCAGGATGCCCGGCACGTTGCTGACGCCGCCGCCTGCGAAATCCGACGGCAGGGTGAAGGTCAGTTCCGCGGTATGGCTCGCCGGCAGCGAGGCGTCGGTGTTGCGGCGGAACGACATCGACATCTTGAACTTGCGGTCGGGAATTTCGATGTCGGCACGCACCGCGATGTCGGCGGGCTGTCCGGCCGCGCCCTTGATCTGTTCGGTGCGCCAGACCACCGAGCCGACATATTGCTTGCCCTTGGGATCGTTCGGGTCCTCGTCATACAGCACTACGCGCTGTCCCACCGGCGCGACCACGTCCGACGAGGCCGGCTGGCCGACCCGGTCGGGAATCTTCGGCTTGGCCAAGGGCGAAGTATCCTTCGGCGCTTCCACCACCTGCTGGGACGGCTTGAACAGGCCGCTGACCGAGGTCACCACCGCCCTGCCCCACAGGATCGCGGCGCCGACCAGGATCAGCACCACGCCGATGGCGATCGCGCTCTTGAACGGAAACACCGCCCCGCCTCGCGCCGGCTTCTTCAACTCGCGGTCGGCCGCCACCCGCGCGCGCGGCGCCTGCGGCGGCGCGTAGCGCTCGGCCTCCTCGATCGATTCGTCCCAGGAATAGGGCGCGTCGGGATCGGCGCCGCGGTTTTCGAGGCTGGGCTCGAGCCGGTCGAATTCCGGCGAGGGCGACGGCACGTTGGCATAGGTTTTTCGCGCGGCGCGATTGGCTTGCGCGGCGGCGCGGCCGAGATCGTCGGCGTCGGCGGCGATGTCGCGAAAGCCGCGCACGCCTTGCGTCGGCGGCGAGGCGCTGTCGGGGCCGCGGCGCGGCGCGCCCGATCGCTCCCGGGTCGGCGGCAACTGCGGATCCTGCATCGGAATCGGCGGCGCCTGTGGCCGCGCCGGCAGGGAGCCGGCGTCGGCGCGAAGGTTGCGGGGGCCACGATCTTCCTGTCCGAGCGGCGGCCGCTCGTTGCGCCCCTGCGGCGCGGGCGGTCGCGGACGCGCCGGTGGCTGCGAGGCCGAGGCGGGCGGCGGAGCGGCCGGCGGAGGTGCATCGGCCGGCCGCGCGGGGTTACGGGTATTGGCGCGGAACGCGTCGCCGGCGCGGGAGCGATCGCCGCCGGTGCCGCGCGAGGCGTCGCCTGAGCGCGAGGCATCCCGGGCGCGCTGCGCGGCCTCCAATTCGACCTTGCGCACGGCCTCTTCCAGCGACAACCGCTCGCGGGTGATTTCGGATTCGCTCAAAGGCGGTTCGACGCTGCGCAGCTGCGCGATCAGCGCGGCGCGCGCGCGCTCATAAAGCGCACGCCTGCTCTCGCCGGGAGCACTGGGGTCCAGTCCGGCAATGGCGCGGGCGATCAGCGGGTAGTAATCAGCCATTTCTACTCAACAATGCAGGCCTTCCGGTAACATCTCCTTAAGCCTCGAACGGGTTCTGGACCAGAATAGTATCCTCGCGTTCCGGGCTGGTGGAAAGAAGCGCGATCGGGCAGCCCACCAGTTCCTCGACCCGGCGGACATATTTGATGGCCTGGGCCGGCAAATCCGCCCAGGAACGGGCGTTGGCGGTCGGCTCCTTCCAGCCCTCGATGCTCTCATAGACCGGTACCACGCGGGCCTGCGCGCCCTCGCCGGCCGGCAAATGGTCGATCTCGCGGCCGTCCAGCCGGTAGCCGGTGCAGACCTCGATCGTATCGAAGCCGTCGAGAATATCGAGCTTGGTCAGCGCCAGGCCGTTGATTCCCGAGGTGCGCACCGTCTGGCGCACCAGCATGGCGTCGAACCAGCCGCAGCGTCGCGGCCGGCCGGTATTGGTGCCGAACTCGCGGCCGCGCTCGCCGATCCGGCGGCCGATCGCGTTGTCCTGCTCGGTCGGAAACGGTCCCTGCCCGACCCGGGTCGTATAGGCCTTGCAGATGCCCAGCACATAGCCGACCGCGCTCGGCCCCAGCCCACTGCCGGTGGCGGCTTGGGCCGCCACCGTGTTGGACGAGGTGACGTAGGGATAGGTGCCATGGTCGACGTCGAGCAGCGCGCCCTGCGCGCCCTCGAACAGAATGCGCTTGCCCTCGCGGCGCTTGAGGTCGAGCAGCCGCCACACCGTTTCGGCATAGGGCAGCAGCTGCGGTGCGAGCGCGGTCAGCTCCTTCAAGATGCCGGCACCGTCGATCTCTTCCAGCTTGAGCCCGCGGCGCAGCGCGTTGTGATGCGCCAGCAGGCGGTCGATCTTGTGCGGCAGCGTATCGAGATCGGCGAGATCCATCAGGCGGATGGCGCGGCGGCCGACCTTGTCCTCATAGGCGGGGCCGATGCCGCGCCGCGTGGTGCCGATCGCGGTGACCGCGCTGGAGGTCTCGCGGATCGAATCGAGGTCGCGATGCAAGGGCAGGATCAGCGTGACGTTTTCGGCGATGCGCAGGTTTTCCGGGCTGACGGCGACGCCCTGGCCCTGCAGCCTTGTCACCTCGTCGAGGAAGGCCTGCGGATCGACCACCACGCCGTTGCCGATCACCGAGAGTTTCGAGGGCCGCAGTACGCCCGAGGGCAACAGCGCCAGCTTGTAGGTGACGCCGTTGATGACCAGCGTATGGCCGGCATTGTGGCCGCCCTGGAAGCGCACGACGATGTCGGCCTGCTCGGACAACCAGTCGACGATCTTGCCCTTCCCTTCGTCGCCCCACTGGGCGCCGACGACGACGACATTGGCCATTTCGTAAAGCTTCCCTCTGCAAGTGAGAATTCACACGAGCATGATTGTCCGAAAGAAACCGGCCGCCGTTCCGGATCATGCGCCCAGCCTAAATCACGGCCGGGGCCGCTCGCATGCGAGGCATCCCACCGGATAACGGAAGCAGGCTGGCGACGCAAGCAAGAACGGGCCTTTGGCCGGCCTCGAAAGCGGGTTCAAGCCTTTGATATCCCCCGAAAATTTGTGTCGAGAGAATGGCGGCGGATACGGCTAAGGTCGAATGCGCGTCGTTCGGCCGTGCCCATTTTGCAACCGGTCGGACGGCGTGCAGCGAACGGGCGCCAGCGCTGCGTCTGCTCCGGAAATTTGCTATCGATTGGGCTCCGGCGGAATCCGACGACGGAGCCAAGCGCCATGCCCAAGTCGACGCCTGCCACCCTTGCACTGCGCAAGCTCGGCATCGCCTTCAGGCTGCACACCTATGTCTACAATTCCAGCGCCGAGAGCATCGGGCTGCAGGCGGCCGAAGCACTCGGCGTCGAACCGGGCCGGGTGCTGAAAACCCTGATGGCCGTGGTCGACGACCGGCCGGTCTGCGTGATGGTGCCGTCGGATTGCGAGGTCAGCATGAAGAAGCTCGCCACGGCATTCGGCGGCAAGGCCGCCCACATGATGCGGCCCCCTGATGCCGAGCGGCTGAGCGGATATCATGTCGGCGGCATCAGTCCGTTCGGACAGAGAAAGAAACTGCCGGTCGCGATCGAACGCGCGGCGATGGCCCATACCACGGTGTTCGTCAATGGGGGGCAACGCGGCCTGCAGATCGAGATCGACCCCAACGACGCCGCCATCGCGGCCGGCGCGGTCGCGCACGCGCTGACGGCTGCCAGCGAAGACTCAACTTTGCACCGATGACGTAACGGCAACCAGGCGGTCAGGCCGCCAGCGCGGTCCGCTCTGCCGACTTCAGCCGGACCGGCTTGCCGCCAGGCGGATGGCGCGGCGGGTGGTCGAGGCTCGAGAGCGCCTCCAGGATCTCGTCGATCGAGACCGTCTGCTTCGCCCCCGGTATCGCGCGCAAGGATGGGCAAGACGTCACCGCTGCCGCATCGGACGCCCAGGAGGCCAGGATGGCTCTCTTATCCGCCCGCGTCAGCGTGGTATCGGCGAGCACATCCCGGGGATGATCGAAAACCGAACCGGGATGCAAAATGGCGTTCAGGTCGTAGACATTTTCATCAAAGCCGCGGTCAAGATCGTTCATGGCGTCCTCCATCGCTCCTTTCGTTTTTCGGACGGAAATCGACTTAGAAAAGTCCGGGCCGGCGTCAAGACCGCGGCTAAAAAAAATCTTCGATGGCCGGTCGGCTGCGGCGGAGCCGTGCCCGGGACGAGCTTGCAAGGGCGGATTTACCAAAAAATTGCGCACCCTCTTGAAACTGAAATGGCCTTTGCTAATTCTTTCTCCGCCGCGATACGCGGCCCCGGGTGCTCCCAGCGGGGCCCGGTTGAGACGGACGCCGGCAATGTCCGGCGCCCGCTCGTACCCAACTTGCTCAAACGGAGGATTTGGCTATGAGAACCTACGACTTCACTCCCCTTTGGCGGTCGACCATCGGCTTTGACCGCTTCTTCGACCTGGTCGATGCGGCGCAGCACGCCGGCAGCGACGACCATTACCCGCCCTGCAATGTCGAGCGGCTCGGCGAAGACCGCTACCAGATCTCGCTGGCACTGGCCGGCTTTGCCCCCGACGAGATCGCAATTACCGCCGAGCAGAACGTGCTGACGGTGGAAGGCCGCAAGGCCGAGAAGGCGCAGCGCGAGTTTCTCTATCAGGGCATCTCGTCGCGGCCGTTCAAGCGCCAGTTCAACCTGGCCGACTATGTCCAGGTCAAGGGCGCCGCGTTCGACAACGGGTTGCTTCAAATCGAACTGATCCGCGAAATCCCGGAAGCGATGAAGCCGCGCCGGATCGCGATCAACGGTTCGCCGACGTCCAGCATCCGCGAGATCGAAACCAGGGCGGCCTGAGCGTCAGCCTCGGAAGCCTCCGCGGCCGATATGTGCCGCGGAGGTCGCCTGGCGGCTGTTTTGCTTTTCTCGACCAGCTTCGCCTGCTGTCCTTTGGTCATGACCGAACTGATGGAAAAGGCGCTGGCCGCCGTTGGCCGCTGGCCCACCGGGCGACAGGACGAAGCGGCCGAAATGCTGCTGGCACTGGATCGCCTCGGCAAAACCTATGTCGCCAGCGACGACGAACTCGCAGCGGTCGACGAAGCCATGGCGCAGGCCGGCCGCGGTGAATTTGCGACCGAAGCCGAGGTCGAGGCGGCGTTCGCGCGCTTTCGCGGATGAACCTGCGCTATTCGCCGCGGGCGCTCAGCTATCGATCGGCGACCTAGCTCAACCGGAGTTCCGGGATTTCGATAGACGGCGAATGGCCGCTTCTGGGGCGCAAAGCAGCCGTTCCGCCAGAACGTCAATGCAGACCGAGTACCGGCACTGGAATCGCCGCACCCAGTTTCTCACCTGGTCGGCAAGCCCGAACAGGATCGTTGGAATATCGTCACCGAGCGTGGCGAATCGCGTGTCGCTGTCCATAACCTTGGAAGCTCGTCTCGTTTTGCGTTGGCTATTCGTCGCCTTGCAATAGCGATCCGGGCCAGACACCGGCATTGCTCCGAAAAGGTGTTGACTGAACAGCGCCGGTTGTTACCCGACGGACAACCGCCAGCGCTCGCGTCCGCGATGTCAGAACGCATTCTTGTATCGCGCGATTCGACCTGGGCTCCCATAAATCCACATAGGCTCATCGCATTGGCTTGGGCCGTGGTCAGTCATGCAGGCAGCGCTCCAAGGCGGAGCCGCGACCTCACGGCCCTCGATTGCACGCGGCGGTGCACTACTATCCCGCGTTCGCGCGTGAACCGTGACTGGCGCGGCGAGTGACGGTACAAGAAGCAGCGCCGCCAAAAAGGACTTCATCTTCATCGTTCGGATCCTCGTTTTGCAGGAGCCCCACATTGACTGCTCGCTGCTGCCAGGTTGCTCGCAGCATTGGAAATCGGATTTTCGAGCTGCACGCGGGCGTTAACCGAAAAAATAGCGACGATGCGCGCGACGGCCATTAAATTTGATTTTAGGATACCAAGTTCGGACTGAATCAGAAGGCGATGTCAAAAATACAAGTCATGCCAGCGCTTGAAGGATCGCTCGCTGTCACTCCGCATCCAGACGTCGCGCTCGCCCGAAAGCGAGTGCGGTCTTGAATGCCGATCGTGGATACGACTGGTGTTTCGTCGTAGCTATCGTTTGTGCGTTCGCGCAAGCGTGATGTTCACTCGGTGGGTTTTCTCGGATGCAATGCCTAGATAACGTTTGTCTAGAAAAATCCGCAGGAAACGATCTCAACAAAGCAGCAGTCATCGCGAGCGCTAATTCTCCGCACAGATCATCCAAAACGGAGAACGACTATGACTGTATTCAAAACCCTGATCGCGGGAGCGCTGGTGTCGATGATCGCGGTAACCTCTGCCAGCGCGCAGTTGCCGCCTTGGGCGGCCTCGAACCCGGCTTCCTTTCAAGCGCAATACCCGAATCGGGATGTTCTGAACGAAGGCAGGCTGACACCTGCAGGCAGAATAGGCCTGGAGCTGCCTGGCGGTGCGGCCCCGCCGTTTGGGGCAAACAACGCTCATGCGATGGTGCGTAGAGTCGCAAAATGAGCCTGAAAGACATTGATCAGGGTACGATCGCCACGCGGCGGTCGCATCCCGATCGACCTCAGTGCAGCCATCGGCGAAAACCCGAGCGGCACGGCCTGGCATCAGCCAAGAACGGCGGGGCCGCTCGATTGGAGCAAAGGTTACGCATTCTGTTTTTGGCTTGGGCTTATTGGTAGTCCTGTGCGGTTCTGCCAACGCCGCAACGGTGCATACACGCACGCGCCAACGCGACAACGTGCCGTACTGCTCGAGATTCACCCGATTTGCGCCGCTCCTAGAGCTGGCAAGGGAAATTCAACCGGTCATTGGCACTGCTTGAAATCAGGCAATCGAAGGCCGGAAATCGTGATTGTTTCCTCCGCCGACATCGCGCAGCGGTGAACGACCATAAACAAATATTTCATTTAAATCGCCGGTCGCCCCCTTAATTCCAAAGCGGACGCCAAAATGTTTTGGCTTCTGTATCCAATGGAGAAACTGTAATGACCCGGTTTAAAGTTCTGTCGGCTGGGCTGATCGCCGCAGCCATGTTGACCACGCCCGCAATGGCTCGGGAGTATCGGCACGTCGCCAAGGGTTCCGATATCGCCACCACGCGTAACGTCGTTGATACGCGTGACTGCGTCCGCGCTCCGGACGTCGGCGCATATGCGACCGCCCCCTACACCCGGCCGCCGTGCGAACCCGCATCGTTCAATTGATCGGCCGGCGCCGCATCGGGTTGAACGGCCAGGCAGCGGACCCGGATCGATAACGGTGTGCTCCTGGCACTGTAATGTGGGAAGCCTGCGAATAGTTCGGGCTGGGAGCGATTTGCCACCAGCCCGAATTCCTTTAACGGCGCCACGCTGCGGCTTGGCATTCCGATTGCTGCGATTGCGGCGGCCTAACCGGAAATGCCCAAGCTATCGGCGGCAACTTATGAGATCCTATCGATTAGTCTGGACTAGCGGCCCTTTTCCCTGCATTCGATGTCGCGGTCGGTCTGCCACAGCGAGATGCGCTGGTCCGGCGCCAGGTACATCGCGTCGCCCGGCTTGACGTCGAAGGCCGTGTCGAAGGCGCCCTGGTTGCGCAGGCTGCCATTGGCGCGGAACTGACCCGGCGAATGCGGGTCGACCTTGAGGCGCTCGATGCGGGCGGCATCGCGCATCTTGTCGTGCCAGATTTGCGCGAAGCTGATGAACAGCCGCTGCTCGCCGCTGTAGCCGTCGATTTTAGGCGCGGGGCAGCCGCCAAGCGACAACCGGTAAGCGCGCTCGGCGATGGCAAGGCCGGCATTGTCGGCGACGTTTTCGCCGAGCGTCAGCGTACCGTTGACGTGATAGCCGGGCAGCGGGCTGAAGGCGTCGTACTGCGCGATGAGGCTTTTGGTCTTGGCGTCGAAGCGGGCGCGGTCTTCGTCGGTCCACCAGTTGCGCAAGTTGCCCTCGCCGTCGAAGCGGCTGCCCTGGTCGTCGAAGGCGTGGCTGATCTCGTGGCCGATCACGGTGCCGATACCGCCGTAATTGGCGGCATCGTCGGCCGTGGCGTCGAAGAACGGCGGCTGCAGGATGCCGGCGGGAAAGGTGATCTGGTTGCGGCTCGCATCATAATAGGCGTTGATGGTCTGCGGCGAGGTTCGCCATTCATCACGGTCGACCTCGTGGCCGAGCTTGGCCATCCAGAAATCGGTGCCGAAGGCGCGCGCGCGCATGACATTGCCGGTGAGATCGTCGCGACGGATGACCAGCTTGCCGTAGTCGCGCCATTTGTCGGGATAGCCGATCATCGGGCGGATCGCCGCGAGCTTGTCCAGCGCCTGGCGGCGGGTCTCCGGGCCCATCCAGTCGAGCGTACTGATGCTCTCGCGATAGGCGGCCATCAGATTGGCGACCAGGGCTTCGGCGCGGGCCTTGTTGGCCGGTGGAAAGTAGCGGGCGACATAGAGCCGGCCGAGCGCAAAACCGATCAGGCGATCGACGGTCGCGACGCCGCGCTTCCAGCGCGGCAGGTTTTCCGGCACGCCGCGCAGGATATGCTGCTCGAAGGCGAAATCCTCGGCGACGAAGGGCTGCGACAGATAGGGCGCATAGGCGCTGAGCAGGTTGTAGGTGAGATAGGCCTGCCAGGTTGCGAGCGGCACCTCGCTCAGGATCGCGCCGATTCGGTCGAAATAGCTCGGCTGCGCCACGATCAGGGTGCTGATATCCGCGCCGACGCCGGCGGCGGAAAGATAGGCCGGCCAGTCGTCCGTCGTCACCAGCGCCGGCAGCGCCGATATCTCGCGCTTGTTGTAGGTCCTGACCGGGTCGCGGTTTTCGACCCGCGTCCATTGCAGCCGTGCGATTTCGATCTCGAGCGCGATGATGCCGTCGGCGATCTCCGCCGTCGCGGGTTCGCCCGCGAGCGAGAGCAACTTGACGATGTGTTGCCGATAGGCGGCGCGGATCGTGCCGAAATGCGCGTCGTCCTTGAGATAGTAGTCGCGATCCGGCAATCCGAGCTTGCTTTGCTCGAGATGCGCGACATAGCGCGTCGCATCGTGCTCGTCGGGGCCGATATCCAGATCCCAGGGGATGCGCACCCAGAGGCGGGAAAGACGCGCGAAGGTCGCGGGCAGCGCCGCCTTCTCGCTGATGCCGTGGATGCGCGAAAGCTCGTCGCGCAGGCCGGACAGGCCAGCTGCTTCGGCGGCCGCCTCATCCATGAACGAGCCGTAGAGATCGGCGAGCTTGCGCGGTTCGCCGCCTTCCGGGCTCAAGGGATCGATGCCCTCGATTGCTTCGCGCAGCTGGTTCTGGGTGGTCTCGTAGACCTGCAGGAAGGTGTTCCAGGCGGGGCGGTCGGGCGGGATGGTCGTCGCGGCGAGCCATTTGCCGTTGGCGAACTGCCAGAAATCGTCCTGCGGCCGCACGGCCGGATCGATCGCCGAGACGTCGATACCGGAGCGGGGCTCCGGCATCGGCATTCCCGGAAATGCCACGCCGATCGCCAAGGCCAGAATGAATTTTCGCAACATCTGCTCAGAATAGACCAGGCGGCCTTCGATTTCCAACCACGGCTTCGGAACCCGCTGCACGCATGGTCGCGATGCATCGAGCGCCATTGAATGAACGCGAAATTCCGTGTCTGTGAGAGGGCCGGGTTTGACCGGCCCGGAGCGCCGGGCCGGGCCGCGGCGGCGTCGAACCCGGGCCCAAGAATCCAAACCTCATGTTCGCTTCCGATCAGGCCACCCGCGCCGCCTCCCCCGGCAACTGGCTCGCCAACCAGCCTTATCTCTTGCTCTCCATCACCTCCCTGTGCTGGGCCGGCAACGCCATCGTCGGTCGGCTCGCCGCAGGCCACATTCCGCCGGTGACGCTGTCGTTCCTGCGCTGGTCGCTGGCGTTCCTGATCGTGTTGCCCTTCGCATGGAAGCATCTGCGGCAGGACTGGGCGGCGATCCGCGAGCGGCTCGGCACCATGGTGCTGCTCTCGGTCACCGGCATCGGCGTTTTCAACACCTTGCAATACTGGGCGCTCGAATACACCCAGGCGCTGAACACGCTGTTGCTGCAATCGGCCGCGCCTCTGTTCGTCGCGGTGTGGTCGCTGCTGCTGCTCGGGGTCCGGCTGACGCTGGCGCAGGCCGGCGGCATCGTCGTGTCGCTGACCGGCGTGCTGGTGATCCTGCTGCATGGCGACCTCACCGCGCTCACGGCGATCGCCTTCAACAAGGGCGACGTCATCTTCACGGTGGCGCTGGTGATCTTCGGGCTTTATTCGGTGCTGACGCTGAAGCGGCCGAAGATCCATGCCTTGTCGCTGATCGGTTTCACCTTCGGCGTCGGCGCGGCGTGCCTGATCCCGCTGTTGATATGGGAATTGCTGACGCGGCCGCTGATGCAACTCGACACCGCGAATCTGTTGACGTTGCTCTACGTCCCGGTGTTTCCGTCCATCATCGCCTATCTGTGCTTCAATCGCGGCGTGCATCTGATCGGCGCCAACCGCGCGGCGCCCTTCTTCCATCTGGTGCCGGCGTTCGGCGCATTGATGGCGATCGTTTTTCTCGGCGAACGTCCGCAATTGTTTCACGTCGTCGGCTTCGCGCTGGTGCTGACCGGCGTATTCATCGCCTCGAGAAAGCAAGCCGCCGTGGAATAGATTTCTGGCAAGATGCCAAGTCAGCCGGTTGACCGCACGGCCACCTTGTCGGACCATCTCGACCGAGACCTGCAACGACGGATCGCCGCCGACATGCACGACAAGACTTCAAACGTGACGCCCCCGCCGACCACGGTGGAACGCCCCGAAAGCGCCGTACCGCGCGGCTTGCGCCGCTATCTTTCGCTCAAGGATTTCGAGGCGACCGCGCGCCGCCTTCTGCCGAAATTCCTCTACGGCTATGTCGCCGGCGCCGCCGAGACCGACACGGCGCTCGCCGACAACCGCCGGGCGTTTTCGGAATACGGCTTTGTGCCGCGCGTGCTCAACGACGACTCCGGCCGCGACCAGACCACGCAATTGTTCGGCAGGACCTACGCCGCGCCGTTCGGGATTCCGCCGATGGGCTCGGCGGCGCTGGTTGCCTATCGCGGCGACATCGTGCTGGCCCGCGCGGCCAGGGCGATGAACGTGCCGATGATCCTCAGCGCGTCCTCGCTGATCCGGCTTGAGGACGTGCATCGCGAGAATCCGAACGCCTGGTACCAGGCCTATCTGGCGGGCGACGCCTCGCGCATCGAGCCCCTGGTGGATCGCGTCGCGGATGCCGGCTACGACACCTTTGTCGTTACCGCCGACGTGCCGGTGCCGCCCAACCGCGAGAACAACATCCGCAACGGTTTCAGGATTCCGCTGGCGATCACGCCGCAGATCGCCTGGGATACCGTGACCCATCCGCACTGGCTGTTCGGCACCTGGGCGCGCACCTTTGCAAACCACGGCATGCCGCATTTCGAGAACATGGACGCCAGGCGGGGACCGCCGGTGCTCGCCAAGAACCTGATGCGCAACATCGGCAAGCGCGACCAGCTTGCCTGGAAGCATGTCGAGCTGATCCGCAGCAAGTGGAAGGGCAAGCTCGTGGTCAAGGGTTTGATTGCGCCGGCCGACGCCCGCATCGCGCGCGAGAGCGGCGTCGACGGCGTGATCGTCTCCAACCATGGCGGAAGACAGCTCGATTACACCGTGTCCTCGCTGCGCACGCTGCCGGAGATCGCCGCCGAAGCGGGTCCCATGACCGTGATGCTGGACGGCGGCATCAGGCGCGGCACCGACGTGCTGAAGGCGCTGGCGCTCGGCGCGCAATTCGTCTTCATCGGCCGGCCGTTCCTGTTCGCGGCCGTCGTTGCCGGCGAGGCCGGCGTCACGCGCGCACTGACGCTGCTGCGCGACGAGGTCGATCGCGACATGGCGCTGATGGGCGTCCGCAGTATCGGCGAGATTACGCGAGAGTTGGTGCGCAAGTTCTAATCTCCCTGTCATTGCGAGGAGCCAACGGGTCCGGCCTTCGGCCGGCCCGCTGATAAACTCCGCGACGAAGCAATCCATTGCTTACATTGCGAGATGGATTGTTTCGCTTTGCTCGCAATGACGGCCCGAAACCTAACCCAGCTTGAACTTGCTGTAGGCCTCGCTGGTCGCGATGATCAGATGCTCGGCGCAGCCGTTGCGGCGATGCGGGTCGCTCAGATTTTCGTAGTCCGCCGACGTCATCATGTCGATGAAGGCTGCGACGGATGGATAGTACACCAGCGCCAGATAGTCCCATTGATTGCCGGCCTGTTGGCCCAGCGCGACCGCCCGGGCGTTGCCGGTCCATAGCAGCGTACCGCCGCGCGCCTTGATCATCGGCACGGTGTGCGCGCTGTAGCGCAGGTAGGCATCCCAGCCGCTGCCATCGCCGTCGAGCGAGCGCTCGTGAAACCGCATCAGGTTCACCATCACGACCGGCAACTGACGATCGAGCGCCTCGAGGCCTTCGATATTGAGCAAATCCACCGCCATGGTTCTCCCCTGCGCTCGGCCGATTTCCGGCATTGTAGCATTGCGGAGGCGGCACTTGTCGCGCGGCGCGAATCCGGCACAACGTCGCCTGAAACGATGACCAAACCCGCAGCCCTGCCGCCTGCCCGCGATCCGGCCAGATGGCTTGCCAACCAGCCCTATCTGCTCCTGAGCCTGACTTCGCTGTTCTGGGCCGGCAATATCGTGCTGGCGCGCTATGTCGCCGGCCATGTGCCGCCGATGACGCTGTCCTGCGTCCGCTGGATCGGCGCGTTCTGGATGCTGTGGCCGTTCGCCGGTCCGCACCTGAAGCGGGACTGGCCGGCGCTGCGGGCGCGGCTGCCGCTGATGGTGACGCTGTCGGCGACCGGTTTCGCCTTCAACAACGCGCTGTCCTACTGGGCGCTGCAATACACCCAGGCGCTGAACGCGCTGCTGATCCAGTCCTCGGGACCGCTGTTCGTGGCGCTGTGGTCGCTCACCTTGTTCGGAGTGCGGCTGACCTGGGCACAGCTCGCCGGCATTGCGATTTCGCTGCTGGGCGTACTTACCATCATCCTGCGCGGCGACCTCGCGGCCCTTGCCAGCATCCAGTTCAACAAGGGCGACGTGATGTTCGCCGGCGCGGTGCTGAGTTTCGGGTTGTATTCGGCGCTGATGCCGCGGCGGCCGAAGACGCATCAGCTGTCGCTGATTGCCTTCACCATGGGCTGCGGCGCGCTGCTGCTGCTGCCGTTCTCGGTCTTCGAATATTCCACCGGCGCCACCTTGAAATTCGACGCCTTGACGATGGCGACCCTGGTCTACGTCGTGATCTTTCCCTCGACGCTGGCGTATCTGTTCTTCAACCGCGGCATCGCGCTGATCGGGCCGAACCGCGCCGCGCCGTTCCTGCATCTGGTCCCGGTGTTCGGCTCGGCAATGGCGATCCTGCTGCTCGGCGAGCAGCCGCGGCTGTTTCACCTGATCGGCTACGTTCTGGTGCTCGCCGGCGTCGTGATCGCTTCGCGGCAGGCGTCGGCCGCGTAGGCTTACGCGGCGCGGACCTTGGCCAGGAATCCGTCGACGGCACTGCGCAGCATGCCGGACTGGTTGTCCAGTTCGCGAGCGTTCGACAGCACGTCGGAAGCAGCCTTCCCGGTGGCCGTCGCGGCCTGGGTGACGCCGCCGATATGGGCCGAAATCTCGTTCGAGCCGGCCGCGACCGACTGGATGTTGCGCGCAATCTCGCGGGTCGCATCGCCCTGCTGGTCGATCGCCGCTGAAATGCTGACCGTGATCTCGCTCATCTGCGCGATAGTTTGCGTGATGCCGCTGATCGCGGCGACCGCGTCGCTGGTCGAAGCCTGCATCGCCGCCACCTGGCCGGAGATTTCTTCCGTGGCCTTGGCGGTCTGGTTGGCCAGCGCCTTTACCTCGGAAGCGACCACCGCAAAGCCGCGGCCGGACTCGCCGGCCCGCGCCGCCTCGATGGTGGCGTTCAGCGCAAGCAGGTTGGTCTGCGCCGCGATCGAATGGATCAGTTTGACCACCTCGCCGATCTTCTCGGCGCCGGTCGACAATACCTGCACGGTGGCGTTGGTGCGCTCGGCATCGCCGACCGCCTTGCTGGCGATCTCGCTCGACCGCGTCACCTGACGGGAAATCTCGGCCACCGAACTCGACAGTTCTTCGGCGGCGGCAGCGACCGTGCCGACATTGTTGGAGGCGCTTTGCGAGGCCGAGCCGACGGTGGCGGCACGCGCGCTGGCGTCGCTGGCGGTCGCGGTCATTGATTGCGCGGTGGTCTGCATGCCGGCGGCAGCGGTCGACACCGAACGGACGATGCCGTTGACGCTGTGCTCGAAATCGCCGGCGAGGCTTTCCATCGCCGCGCGGCGCTCGGCCGCGGCGTGCTGCCGGGTTTCGGCTTCGGCCTGTTCCAGCCCGCGGATCCGCACCGCGTTGTCCTTGAAGATCTGGACGGTGGCGGCCATCGCGCCGACCTCGTCGCCGCGTCCGACGCCGGGGATGTCGCCTTCCAGCGAACCATCGGCCAGCGCCTGCATGCGGGCGCCAAGCTGGCCGAGCGGCCGGCTGATGCTGCGGCCGATCATCCAGGCGACGCCACCCGAGAGCACCGCGATGATCAGCGTCGCAAGACCGAGCGCCCAGATCACCGGCTTCAGCTTGGTGTCGAGATCGTCGAGATACGCGCCGGTGCCGAGATACATATTGAAGGCAGGGATCGCGACGGCGTAGCCGATCTTGCGGATCGGCGTCTCCTGGCCGGGCTTGACATATTCATAGGTCAGGAGGATTTCGCCATGAGCCTTGACGCCTTCCATTAATTCGCGGGAGAGCATCCGGCCATTGGTCACCACGTCCATGCGGTTCGTGCCGACCTGCTTGGGGTCGGGCGCCAGCACGGTGATGCCGTCGAATGTCGTGCCGAACAGGTAGCCGCTGCCGTTGTCGTAGGTCATGGAATTGGCGCGGCGGCCGAATTCCGCCAACGCCGCTTCCTTGGTGAGCTGACCGGCCTCGACCTGCTTCTGCAATCCGGCGGCCATGTTGCGCGCCATGTCGACGATGGAATGCACCTGATCGATCCGGGCATTCAGCATCTCGCGCTGCATCAGATAGCCTGCGAGTGCACTGGCGATACAGAGGCCGACCAAGGTTACACCCACCAAAATGCCGAGTTTGGGGGTGATCTTCAGATTGGTCAGCTTCACGGGATGTCTCCGGGGGATTGGCGGGTGATTGGCGGATTGATTCCCGGCACGGTATAGTGAACCCTTTAGCGCTTGGTTACGATGCCGCGTAGAACTACTGAGATCGACGGTGTGTCGCGGCCATAAGCAACACCGAAACGTCAAATCGGGGAGAGAGCAGGAAATGCCGAAATTCAGGATTGTAACGCCGAAGGGCGCGAGCTTCACGATTGCCGGTGGCGGCTATGCCTATGAAAAGGAGGCGCTCGACCCGGTCGACGCCGAAATCATCGAGGCGCCCGCCAACGAGGCGGAGTTCATCGAGGCCGCGCGCACCGCGGACGCCGTCTATGCCAAGGGCATGCCGATTTCGAAGAAGATCATCGACGCCTTGCAGAACTGCAAGGTGATCTCGCTCGGCAGCGTCGGCGTCGACAGCGTCGACGTCAAGGCCGCCACCGCGCGCGGAATTCCGGTCACCAACATTCCCGACACTTTTATCGAGGAAGTTGCCGACCACGCCATGATGCTGCTGCTGTCGGGCTTCCGCCGCCTAGTCGAGCAGGACAAGATGGTGCGCCAGGGCCGCTGGTCCGAAGGCCGCCCGGCGCTGTTGAAGATTCCGCGGCTGATGGGACAGACGCTGGGCTTCATCTCGTTCGGCCGCGTCGCGCGCGCGGTGGCAAAACGCGCCGCTCCCTTCGGCCTGCGAATGATGGCCTACGATCCTTTCATCGCCGAGACGCTGATTTCCGATCACGGCGTGCTGCCGGCAACCCTGTCGGAAGTGCTGTCGCAATCCGATTTCGTCTCGATGCACGCGCCGGCGCGGCCCGAGGTGCACCACATGCTGGGCGAAAATCACTTCAGGCAGATGAAGAAGAGCGCGATCTTCATCAACACCGGCCGCGGACCGACCGTGAACGAGGAGGCGCTGATCAAGGCGCTGCAGGAAGGCTGGATCGCCCATGCCGCGCTCGACGTGCTGGAGAAGGAACCGCCGTCGCACAACAATCCGATGCTCGGCATGGAGAACGTCACGCTGACCGCGCACGTCGCCTCGGCCTCGGCGCGCTTCGACGAGGCGCGCAAGCGCAGGGTCGGCTATGAATTGTCGCTGGTGCTGCAGGGCCTGTGGCCGGTAAGCTGCGTCAACCCCTCGGTGCTGCAAAATACCTCGCTTCGCCGCTGGCAACCTGTCAGCATGGAGCGCGGTCCGAACAGCTAGGCGCAACTCGCGTCTGCCAAGGAGGCTCGCTGCTCGCTGCCGGTGGCGATCTTCTACTCGCTGTTCGTCGATTATTACGTGTCGTCGCTGACGGGCGCGGTGAAGGAATAGGCTAATCCTTCCTTGTCCGGTAATCGCCGAATGTCGTATCGCGCTGATCCAGTTGCGCCTTCACGCTGCCGCCGTCGCGCCGGAACGTCGACATGTAATTCCGGCTCGCTTCCGTGGTGAATGCCAGCGCCTGGATTTCGGTGCCGGCGCGCATCGCGGCGCGTGCGCCCATGATCTCCATGGCGCGATGCACCGAGCGCTTGTTGAGTTGCTGCAACTCGACCGGCACCTTCGCCGCGCGCTCGGCGAAATCGAGCGTGCGTTGTTCGAGTTCGGCAAGCGGAAACGAGCGCGTCGCAAACCCCCATTCGGCGGCCTCGCGCCCGGACATCGCGTCCCCCGTCAACATCAGCTCCATGGCGCGACGCATGCCGACCAGCCAGGGATGATACTGCATGTCCGGCGGGCTCATCAGTCGCACCGGCGGATAGCCGATCTGGGCATCGTCGGCGACGTAGACGACGTCGCAGGCGGTCGCAAGTTCGGTACCGCCGGCGAGGCAATAGCCGTGCACCTGCGCGACCACGGGCTTCGCCAGATCCCAGATCGAAAACCAGCCCTCGAGCACATGCCGCGACCATTGCCCCGGTCCCGCCGCCGAATGATAGGGCTGGTCGGCCTTGTTATCCGCCGAGAGATCGTAACCGGCCGAAAAGCACGAGCCTGCGCCGCGCAGGATGGTGATCGAGACACCGGGATCGCGATCGGCGGCCTCCAGCACCTCGAACACTTCAGCGCGCAAGCGGTTGTTCAACGCGTTGCGCTTTTCCGGCCGGTTCAGCGTGATGCGGCGGACGCGTGGGCGAGGATCGTCGACGATAATGTGCTGATGCGGCATCGGCTGGCTCCTCCCGATCGCAGGCCGCGCGATCAGCAAGAGTGGTAGCCGATTTCGAGTCGGATCGCGCGCCAAATCATAAATCGACAGACGCTCCAACCGCCGGAAGCCGCCAGGCGAACAGGCGATGTCAGGCGCCTCGGGACTCGGCCGATCCTTCCCACCAGGGCGTGGAACCCGCGACCCCCGGCGGCCGGGTGCGATCGCCCCAATGGTGAGTTTTGCGCCTTCCCCTCCAGGGGAAGGGGAAGACAGCCGCCGCCTTAAAACACCAGCGCCTTGGCCTGCTTGACCTGCGGCAGCGCCTGCACCTTGGCGAGGACCGTCGGCGGCACCGCACCGTCGACCTCGACCAGCGCGATGGCGTCGCCGCCCGGCTTGTTGCGGCCGAGATGGAAGGTGGCGATATTGATTTTGGCGTCGCCGAGTAGGCCGGCAAAATGGCCGATGAAGCCGGGCTTGTCCTCGTTGGTGATGTAGATCATCGACTTGCCGAATTCGGCGTCGACCCGGATGCCCTTGATGTCGACCAGCCGCGGCTTGCCGTCGGCATAGACCGTGCCCGACACCGAGCGCTCCTGCCGCTCGGTCGTCACCGTAACCGTGATCAGGCTCTCGTAGTCGCTCTGCGCCGCGCGGACAATCTCGTCGACCACCATGCCGCGCTCCTTGGCCACGACGGGGGCCGAGACCACGTTGACGTCGCCGAGCATCGGCCGCAACAGGCCCGACAGCGCCGCCGAGGTCAGCGCCTTGATCTTCATCTCGGCGACATGGCCCTCATAGGTGATCTGCACCTTGAGGATGCCGCTCTCGGTGAGCTGGCCTGCGAACGAGCCGAGCTTTTCGGCGAGCTCGATGAACGGCCGCAGCTTTGGCGCCTCTTCCGCGGTGATCGAGGGAAAATTGACCGCATTGGAAATCGCCCCGCTCAACAGATAGTCCGACATCTGCTCGGCGACCTGCAGCGCGACGTTCTCCTGCGCCTCGGTGGTGGCAGCCCCAAGATGCGGCGTGCAGATCACGTTGGGATGGCCGAACAGCACGTTGGAGGTGGCCGGCTCCTCGACGAATACGTCGAAGGCGGCACCCGCGACCTGTTTTGCATTGAGCGCATCGACCAGCGCCTGCTCGTCGACGAGCCCACCGCGCGCGCAATTGATGATGCGCACGCCCTTTTTCATTTTTGCAAGTGCGGCGGCGTCGATGATGTTTTTCGTCTTCTCTGTCAGCGGGGTATGTAAGGTGACAAAATCGGCGCGCTTGAACAGTTCGTCGAGCTCGACCTTCTCGACGCCGATATCCTTGGCGCGTTCCGGCGACAGGAACGGGTCGAACGCGATCACCTTCATGCGCAGGCCGAGCGCACGGTCGGCGACGATCGAGCCGATATTGCCGCAGCCGACGATGCCGAGCGTCTTGCCGGTGATCTCGACCCCCATGAAGCGGTTCTTCTCCCACTTGCCGGCCTGCGTCGAGGCATCGGCCTGCGGAATTTCGCGCGCCAGCGCCAGCATCAGGGTGATGGCGTGCTCGGCGGTGGTGATCGAATTGCCGAACGGCGTGTTCATCACGATGATGCCTTTTGCCGTCGCTGCGGGAATCTCGACATTGTCGACGCCGATGCCGGCGCGGCCGATCACCTTCAGCCGCGTGGCCTTCTCGATGATCTTCGCGGTGGCCTTGGTCGCGGAGCGGATCGCCAGTCCGTCGTAATTACCGATGATCTCGGCGAGCTTGTCCTTGTCCTTGCCGAGATTGGGCTGGAAATCGACCTCGATGCCGCGATCCCTGAAAATCTGCACGGCGGCGGGCGACAGCGCGTCGGAAATGAGAACTTTTGGTTTTGTCATTGGGTGTTCCTGAAAACGAGAATCGGGATGGGTCGCTGGAACGTCTCCCCTTGCGGGAGCGTGGCGAAATCTTCTCCCTCTACCCGTTCTTACGGGGAGAGGGCGGGGGTGAGGGGCTCTCTCAGCGGGCGGGACTTGCGGAGGGAGCCCCTCACCCGGATCGCTGCGCGATCCGACCTCTCCCCGTGTAGGACGGGGAGAGGTTGAGAAAGAGAACTTACGCCGCCTTGGCGAGCGACGACTTCATCTCGGCAAAAGCCCAGTCGATCCATTGCGTCAACAGCGCGACGTCTTTTGCTTCCACCGTGGCGCCGCACCAGATGCGCAGGCCCGCGGGCGCGTCGCGGTAATGGGCGAAGTCGTAGCCGGCGCCTTCCTTTTCCACCAGTGCGACCAGCTTCTTGGAAAAATCCGCCTGCGCCTCCGCGGTCAGCGAGGTGATAGCAGGATCGACCACCTTCATGCACACCGAGGTGTTGGAACGCACGGCTGGATCCTTGGCCAGGAAATCGATCCACGGCGTTTTCGCCTTCCAGTCGGCGAGCGCCTTGGTGTTGGCGTCGGCGCGCGCCATCAGCGCCTTCAGACCGCCGATCGACTTCGCCCAGTGCAGCGTGTCGAGATAATCCTCGACGCACAGCATCGACGGCGTGTTGATGGTTTCGCCCTCGAAGATGCCTTCGTTGAGCTTGCCGCCCTTGGTCATGCGGAAGATCTTTGGCAGCGGCCAGGCCGGCTTGTAGGTCTCGAGCCGCTCCACCGCGCGCGGGCTAAGCACCAGCATGCCATGCGCGGCCTCGCCGCCCAGCGCCTTCTGCCAGGAGAACGTCACCACATCGAGCTTTGGCCAGTCGAGCTTTTGCGCGAACGCAGCCGAAGTGGCGTCGCAAATGGTGAGGCCTTCGCGATCAGCGGCTATCCAGTCGGCATTGGGGACGCGCACGCCAGAGGTGGTGCCATTCCAGGTGAAGACGATGTCGGAAGCAGGATCGACCTTGCTGAGATCGGGAAGCTCGCCATAGGGCGCATGCAGCGTGGTGACGTCCTTTAACTTCAATTCCTTGACGATGTCGCTGACCCAGCCCTCGCCGAAGGATTCCCAGGCGATCGTCGTCACCGGCCGCGCGCCGAGCATCGACCACAGCGCCATCTCGACCGCGCCGGTATCGGAAGCCGGCACGATGCCGATCCGGTAGCCGGCCGGCACTTCCAGCACTTCGCGCGTCAACTCGATCGCGAGCTTGAGCCGCGCTTTACCGATCTTGGCGCGATGCGAGCGGCCAAGGGCTGCGTCTTTGAGATTTTGCGGGTTCCAGCCGGGGCGCTTGGCACAGGGGCCGGAGGAAAAATGCGGCACGTTCGGCCGCGAAGCGGGCTTCGCTACGGTCATGATCTATCCTTCCAGATAGCTAGCCTCCCGTTGGGGGGAGGTGTCCCGCCGCGGTCAATAGGGGAATCGTCCGGAATCGTCAAGGAACTTCGTGGGGATCAGCTATGCCCTGGAGATCACGGGCCGTTGATGGCAAGTCGTGGACGTCGGAGGGCGTTGGTGTTGCCTTCGCGGGATCCATCAATTCCGTTGCATCGCTGACAAGCTTGGCGGCCCGGCGCCGGCTCGCGATTTTCAGGACGCTCTTTTCGTCCGCCTGCACGACGTACTCGTTGCCGACCCTGACAATCGAATAATTTTTCATGTGCGGTCCCCAAGCTACCCGAGCCCGACGGGATACGCGATCATGTCACGGTCCGTTCCATGACAATAATTACGATCGGCTGATTAGTTTATCGCGTGTTAACCGGAACCAATGGCAAAACGCGTTTCGCAGCGATGGCAACGGACGACGGATGAATGTCTCATTCCGGTGCGGCGCCCACCGGCGGGCCGCCGGGCGGACGGTGCAGAAAGCTGATGCTCGCAAACGCGCCGAGCCAGGAACCGATCGCGGCAAACCCGACATAGACCCAGTTCTCGGTGTAGCTGATCACCGCAAACGACGACAGCAGATACCAGACGCTGCTCCAGGTCGCCGCGGGCACGCGCCGGCGCGCCACCACGGCGGAGGTGAACATGACGTACACCGCATCGGTGGCGGCGGTGGCGAGCACGACGGCGGCGGCAGTCAGGGGATCGATGGCTGACATGGCGGTTCTCCTTGCACTTGAACGACACGCGGGAAGCAACGCCGGTTGCGATCGCGATCTGTTTCCCGGCGATGCCTCGGGTCAAAACCGCAGCGTCATCCCGGCATGGCTCGGCGCAAATCCGAGCCGCCTGTAGAAACGCTGCGCGTCGACGCGGGTTTGGTGCGTCAACAGCTCGACCAGCCTGCAGCCCCTGCCGCGCGCTTGCCCGATCGCCCATTGCACCAGCTGCTCGCCGATGCCGCGGCTGCGGCAATGGCTGGCGACGCGAACGTCCTCGATCAGGGCGCGCGAGGCGCCTTGCGAACTCAGGCCCGGCAGGATGCAAAGCTGCAGGCAGCCGACCACGGCGCCCTTTTCGTCTTCCGCGACCACCAGCTGGATATTGGGATCGCGCTCGATCGCCTCGAAGGCGAGGTGATAGCCCGGCGGCAGCGGCTCTTCGATCCGTTCGCGGCTTCTGCCGAGCGGATCGTCCGCCAGCATGCCGACGATGGCACCTACGTCGTCGCGGCGGGCGCGACGGATGGCGACGGATGGTATTGCGGTCATGCGGGATTCCCGTGAGGCTCTCAACGCGAAGGCTGCAGCCCAAGCGAGCGTTCGGCCTCGCCGATCCAGCGCCGCAACGAGGCATAGCCGTCGAGGTGAAAGCCGCCTTCATGCGCCAGCCTGGTGTAGGCCAGCAGCGCGACGTCGGCGAGCGAGAGGCGTTCGCCGACGAGGTAGCGCGACGCGGCGAGTTGATGCTCCATCCGCGCCAGCGCTGCATAGCCGCGCTTGATTTTTTCCGGATCGAGCTCGGATGCCGGCTTGCCCTGATACTTGACCTGGAAGCGGCACACCGCGATGTACGGTTCGTGGCTGTATTGTTCCCAGAACAGCCACTCGTCCATCTTGGCGGCGTCATAGGCATCGGTCGGGATGAGGTCGCTGCCGCGGGCGAGATAGCGGATGATGGCGTTGGACTGCGCCAGCGCCCGGCCGTCATCGAACACGACGGTCGGCACCTGCCCGCCCGCATTGAGCCTGAGAAACTCGTGGGTCCGGCTCTCGCCCTTGAGGATGTCGACTTCGATCCATTGGTAGGGCAGCGCCAGGGCGTCGCAGACCCATTTCACCTTCAGGCAATTGCCCGAAATGCCGTCGCCGTAGATTTTCATGGGTGCGCCGATCCCTGATCGGCGGATATCCGACCAGCCGCGTCATCGGCTGTCAAGGCGTCCGGATGTCAGAATTTGTAGCCGATGCCGGCATGCAGGCTGTTCATCGACACCGAGGTATTCTTCACCGACAGGAACTTGATGTATTCCCACTCGCCCCGCATGAACACGTTGCCCCACAGCATGTATTCCATGCCGAGACCGGCGGTCCAGCCGGCGACGAAGCTGTTGGTTCTCTCTTCGCTATCGGACTGGGAAAGCACATTGGAGAACGCCGGCTGGTTATTGAACGTAATAGTGCCGCCGTTGTTTGGCAAAACTTCCGTGGTAGTGGAGTTGTCGCGTAGCACGACGTTGGCCGTCACCGAACGGGCAACGTCCATGCGGCCGACGGCCACGCCGCCGAACAAATAGGGCAGGAAATCGCCGGTCGCCCAGCCGGCGCGGCCGCGCAACGTCACCACGTCCTTGATCTGCAGCGCGGCGTTGCCGGTCAAACTCGTTTGGTAAGTGTAGGTGTGGCCGGCCGGTGGATTGGAGCCCGCCGGATTGACGATGCCGAGTGACATTGAACTCGTCGACGAACTCGCAAGCTTGTTCAAATAGACGTAGTTGGCCTCGAAGCCGAACACGAGATCGTCATATTGATAGTTGCGGCCGCCAAACGCGCCGAAGCCGGTGCCTTGCGGACTGTTCTTGTTCAGCAACGACCATGAAGAGGTCGGTTGCTGAAGCACGCTGTTGCGAAAGATGAAATTGGTCAGGCCGACGACGGTTTGGCTGAAATCCATCGACGACGACGTGTAGTCGACCTGGCCGCCGGCGTACCAGCCGTCCCAGTTCCGGGTGGCGCTGCTCAGGCTCGGCGGGACGCCGCCGCGAAGAACCGACAGGTCGGGCATGTCGGCGGCTTGCGCGGTCGACACTGCTCCGATCATCGCCACCGCCAGCAGAAACCCACGCATCGCAACGCTCCCATCGAACACACCGACTTGGCGATGATCATCGCGCGTTAACCTTAACCAATCGTTGTCGCGGGACTTTTTTGATGGGCATGATGTTGTCCGAAAAGCGATTCCCGCCTTTCCGGATCATGCGCGTGCGCAAAGCAAAACGGCGCGGGAACATCCCGCGCCGTTAGCATTCGTTAAGAGATCGGAGACCCGATCAGCCCTTGCGCACCAGCGGCGGCGGAGCCGCCGGCGGCAGATCGCAGCAGGTCCAGCGCAGGCCGATCCGCAGGTCTTGCGAAGTCAGGTCGTTGACGGTCCATGAATGGGTGCCGAGCACGCCCGGGCTCGAATAGGCGAAGTTGGTGGATCCCGTCACCGCAGATCCCAGATCGAGATAGCGATAGGCCAGTTCGATGGTCAGGTTCTGGTTGACGTGGTAGGCGAGACCGGCGTGGGCGGCCCAGGCGAGGCTCGTCTTGTCGCCGTTGGCGGCAAACTGAGTGCCGGCGGTAAGGCCGTTGAAGGTCGTCAGGCCGTCGTCACGGAAGTCGGCGAGATGGTTGTACGCCACGCCGACACCGCCACCGATGAACGGCGTGATGCACCACCAGGTGCCGAGATCGACATAGGCGTTGGCGAGGAACACAAAGCTGGAGAGGTTGGCGCTGTAGTTGTCGACATCGGCGAAATTGCCGCCGAATGCGCTGAACTGCCCGTAGACCGAACCCTTCAGCGAGGCCGCATTGCGGTACTCCGCGGTAAGGTCGGCGCGTAGCCAGTTGTTGAAAATGTAACCGACGCCGATGTCGTAGCTGCCCGCGCCCGACAGGCCAGTCCCGGCGTAGCTCGGTCCGGTGACGTTCAGCGTCGTATCCAGCGGATTGGATATGTTCGTCGCGCGCTGAGCGGTAATGCCGACATCGCCGCGCAGATACCAGCCGCCGAAATCCTGCGGCGGCGGCGCGTAATACTGCTGCGGCGGGGGCGGCATGATCGAAGGCATGTCCGCGGCGAAGGCCGACGATGAAAACAGGGATGCCGCACCGGCGGCGGCCATCAGATACTTCACGCTACGCATTGGCTTCGTCCTCTTGTCCGGTGAGGCATAGCGAAAGCCCCACATCCAAAACTCACGGTCGGACGATGCCACCAAATGCTTAAGCGCCACTTAACCCTAATTCTTAAGGTTGATATTCTCCGAAGATTTTTGGCTGCCGTTGAAACGTGCGCGCCAAAGATGGCGGAATCGCCATAATCGCTAACAAATCGTTGACGTGAATCCGCTTAGCGGCGGCGCGTCAGTGCGCGCCGCGCGGCAGCTTCGGCAGGAACACCGCGAGCAGCCCGATTGCCGGCAGGAACGCGCAGATCTGATAGACGAATTCGATGCCGGTATGGTCGGCGACCTTGCCGAGCACCGCGGCGCCGAGGCCGCCGATGCCGAAGGCGACGCCGAAGAACATGCCGGAGATCATGCCGAAGCGGTGCGGCATCAGCTCCTGCGCGAATACGATGATCGACGACGTCGTCGACGAGATGATGAGCCCGATGAAAACCGTCAGCACCGCGCCTCCGTACAGGCCGGCATAGGGCAGCGCCAGCGTGAACGGCAGCGCGCCGAGGATCGACCACCAGATCACGTATTTGCGGCCGAAGCGATCGCCGATCGGTCCGCCGATGAAGGCGCCCGCCGCGTTCGAGGCGAGGAAGACGAAGAGATAGAGCTGGGCGGTCTGGGTGGAGACGTGGAATTTCTCTATCAGATAGAAGATGTAATAGCTCGACAGGCTCGACACGTAGAGCTGCTTGGAGAACAACAGCGCCACCAGCACGCCGAGCGCGAGCTTCACCCGGCGCGAGTTCGGCGCATCCGGGTGCGGCTCGGGGGCTGCGAATTTCTTTTCCGCGATCTGCGGCCGGTACCAGCGACCGATCCGCCACAGGATCACGATCGCCAGGAACGCGATCAGCGAGAACCAGGCGATGCTCGGCTGCCCGAACGGCACCACGATCAACGCCGCCAGCACCGGCCCCATCGACGTCCCAAAGCTGCCGCCGAGCTGGAACACCGATTGCGCGAAGCCATAGCGCCCGCCGGAGGCGAGCCGCGCGATCCGCGCCGATTCCGGATGAAACACCGCAGACCCCAGACCCACCAGCGAGGCCGCGACGAGAATAACGCTGTAATGGGCGGCCACGCTGAGCAGCAGCAATCCGAAGAAGGTGAACCCCATGCCGATCGCGAGCGAGAACGGCTGCGCCTTCTTGTCGGTGAAATGCCCGACCACCGGCTGCAACAGCGAGGCGGTGAACTGGAACGCCAGCGTGATCAGGCCGATCTGCGCGAAGTCCAGCGCATAGCTGTCTTTCAGGATCGGATAGACCGACGCGATCAGCGACTGCATGGTGTCGTTGAGGAAATGCGAGAAGCTGATGCCGGCGAGCACGATGTAGGCCGGCCCGACAGCCGCCCTGCCCGCCACCGAAGCGGGCGTTATGTAGGACACCACCACCGGCTCGACCAGCGCTTCTTCGGAGACAATGATGGACTGGTTCAAGAGGCACTTCCCGATGGATTCGCAATGCTGCGCCGGTTTACTACGATGCCGGCGTCCCGCCGACCAGCTCCATAACATAATGGCTGGGATGCGATCCGACGCGCTGATCCCGCGCAAGCGCAACCGGTTTGGCGCAGAGAATATAATGAGCGCCTTGAAAGCCGGTCAGGCCGCGGCCTGGCCGAGCGCGGTGACGATGTGATCGACCACTTCCTCGACCAGGATGCGGTCGTCGCCCTCGCCCATCACGCGAATCACCGGCTCGGTGCCCGACGAGCGGACCAGCAGCCGGCCGTGGCCGTTGAGCCGCTTTTCGCCGGCGTCGATCGCTGACTTGACGTCGGCGTCGTCGAGCGGCTTGCCGCTGCGGTAGCGCACGTTCTTGAGGATCTGCGGCAGCGGATCGAAGCGATGGCAGACCTCCGACACCGGACGGCGAAGTTTCTGCACCACCGCGAGCACCTGCAACGCCGCGACAAAACCGTCGCCCGTGGTGGCGTAGTCGGACAGGATGATGTGGCCGGAAGGCTCGCCGCCGAGATTGTAGCCGCGGCTCAGCATCTGCTCGAGCACATAGCGGTCGCCGACCGGCGTGCGCACCAGCTCCAGCCCCAAACCATTGAGAAAGCGTTCCAGTCCCAGATTGGACATCACGGTCGAGACCACGCCGGGCTTGGCGAGGCGGCCGTCTTCCTTCCAGCTCTGCGCGATCACCGCCAGCAGCTGGTCGCCGTCGACCAGATGGCCGCGCTCGTCGACCAGGATGACGCGGTCGGCGTCGCCATCGAGCGCAATCCCGATATCGGCGCGCATCTCCCGCACCTTGCGCGAGAGCGCCTCCGGCGAGGTCGATCCGCATTCCTTGTTGATGTTGAAACCGTCCGGGTCGACGCCGATCGGAACCACGTCGGCGCCGAGCTCCCACAAAGCTTCCGGCACCACCTTGTAGGCGGCGCCATTGGCGCAATCGATTACCACCCGCAAACCGTCGAGGCTGAGGTCGCGCGGCAGCGTGCGCTTGGCGAATTCGATGTAGCGGTCGTGGACGCCGTCGATGCGGCGGGCGCGCCCGAGGCTCGCGCTCTGCGCCAGCTTCTTGTCGAGCGATTCGTCGAGCAATTGCTCGATCTGCTTCTCGACGTCGTCGGACAATTTGTAGCCCTGCGGGCCGAACAGCTTGATGCCGTTGTCCTCGAACAGATTGTGGGAGGCCGAAATCATCACGCCGAGATCGGCGCGCATCGACTTGGTCAGCATCGCCACCGCCGGCGTCGGCATCGGGCCGAGCAACAGCACGTCCATGCCGACCGAGGTGAAGCCTGCGACCATGGCGTATTCGATCATGTAGCCGGACAGCCGCGTATCCTTGCCGATGACGACGCGATGGCGATGCTCGCCGCGCTGAAACACCAGCCCCGCCGCCTGGCCTACCTTGAGCGCCAGCTCCGGCGTGATCAGGCCGTTGGCACGGCCGCGAATCCCATCGGTCCCGAAATATTTGCGGCTCATGGTCCCCCCAACAGCTATCGAGGCCGCTTAACCCGACGGCAACAAGCCTCGAACGCCCGCCAAACATGGCGTGTCGAGCGGTTATAATGCCTTCGGGGCTAAAATGGCTTCAAAAAATATGATGAACGGTTACCGGCCGCGCGTCCGGTTCCCGTAACTTAACACATTGTTAACGCAAGTATAATGCCGGCTGAGGGGTGCCGAGCGAGCTACCGGTGGTCCTTGCGCTTGACGTGATGGTCCGCTTTCGAGGGCGACGGCTGGGTGACACTAACCGGATCGGAAGCCGGAAAGGTCTCCTCCAATCCCTCCTCCAGCGCCTGATCGAGCCGGCGCTTCTCGCCGTCGTCGGCCTTTTCGGGCTTCGAGCGTGGTGCGGTCATGGGATGACCTCCTCGTGGCATGCCGTTGCGCCCCGGCGTTTGGCGGATGGCCCAACCATGCTAGATGACTGCCAGGCGGGAAAATACAAGAAGGCAATAAAAGAAGGGCCGGGAACGTCCATGAAGCACATCACCTGTATCGAAGACCTGCGCCAGGTTCACAAGCGAAAGGTGCCGAAGGCATTTTTCGACTATTGCGACCGCGGCTCCTATGCCGAGGAGACGCTGCGCGCCAATCGCGACGACCTGCAGCAGATCAAGTTTCGCCAGCGCATCCTGGTCGATGTGTCGAAACGCGATCTCTCCACCACGATCCTCGGCGAACCCGCCGCGCTGCCCTTGATCCTGGCCCCGGTCGGACTGACCGGCATGCAATATGGCGACGGCGAAATCCATGCCTGCCGCGCCGCGCAGGCCGCCGGCATCCCGTACACGCTGAGCACGATGTCGATCTGTTCGATCGAGGACGTCGCCGCCAATGTCGACAAGCCGTTCTGGTTCCAGCTCTACGTCATGAGGGACCGCGGTTTCATCAAGGCGCTGATCGAGCGTGCGATCGCGGCCAAATGCAGCGCGCTGGTGCTGACCGTCGACCTGCAGGTGATCGGGCAGCGCCATGCCGACATCAAGAACGGCATGACGGTGCCGCCGGAATGGACGATGTCGAAGTTTTTCGATTTCGCCAGCAAGCCGGCATGGGTCGCAGGCGTGCTGCGCGGCAAGCGCCGCACCTTCGGCAACCTGGTCGGCCATCTCAAGGGCACCGACGACATCACCGCGCTGGGGACCTGGATCTCTACGCAGTTCGACACCACGCTGAACTGGAAGGATGTCGAGTGGATCCGCAGCATCTGGCCGGGCAAGCTGGTTCTCAAGGGCATCCTCGACGTCGAGGACGCCGAGGAAGCGGTGAAGACCGGCGCGCAGGCGATGGTGGTCTCCAATCACGGTGGCAGGCAACTCGACGGCGCGCCGTCGTCGATCGAAGTCCTGCCGGAGATCGTCGACGCCGTCGGCACGCAGACGGAAATCATGTTCGACGGCGGCATCCGCTCCGGCCAGGACGTGATGCGCGCGCTCGCCCTCGGCGCAAAGTCCTGCATGATCGGCCGCGCCTATATCCATGGCCTCGGCGCGTTCGGCGGCGAAGGTGTTGCCAAGGCGATCGACCTGATCGCCAAGGAACTCAGCGTCACCATGGGCCTGTGCGGCGTCAACAGGATCGCCGAGATCGACGACCACGTGATTGCGGTGTGAATCTCTCGTCGTCATCCCCGCGTAACGGAACGGCTTCGCCGTTATCGCTGGAGGTGCGAGCCTCTTCGGCGAGCCGAAGGATGACAGAGGTCGGTGCCCGCGGCCATCCTTCGAGACGCCGCGCCAGGGGCGCGGCTCCTCAAGGATGACGTTCCGTCTGCGGAAGCAGCCTCACATAGGCGGCGCTATGCCGTCGAGGCCGACGGCGACCCGGCCGGCTTCCAGCGAGCCGTCGTCCTTCTTGGTGGCGCCGAAGATGATGATCTTGGCGCCCGGCTTGAGTTCGGCCTTGTCGCCGGTGACGAACGCGACGATCGGCGTTCCCGGCGGCACCACGACTTTCTTCTCGCCGTCCTTGTACCTGACCATGATGTTCTGGCCGTCGGTGCCGGCAACCGTCTCGGCCACCGTCGCATTGGTCATCGTCGAGTTGGGACGCAGATCCCAGGGCCCGAAACCTTCGGCCGCGCCGCGCTGGGCCTCGGGGAAGATATGGACGGCGAGCGCCTTCTGGGTGCCGTCGGGTTCGGGCATCGCCGACACGCCGATATAGGAACCCTCTTTGATGTTGGAAAGCTCGCTCTTGGCGATGCCGACCACCACCACATTGTCGGTCATGCGCACCTTCATGTCGGTGCCCTCGCGCGACTTGATCGAGAGCATCGGGCCGTCGACGGCTTCGATGGTGCCGCGGATGCGTACCGTCCGCGCCGGCTGGGCGAAGGCCACCGACCCCAGGATGGACAGCACCGCCAGCGAAGCCAGCGCACGCGGCAACAATGTAGAAACATTCAGCATTGATTCTTCCCTCCCAGGCGCTTTCCGGTCGAAAACACAACCCCGCAGCTGCCGCGCTATTCCAACAAATCCGGTCATTCCGGGGCGCCCAAAGGGCGAACCCGGAATCTCGAGATTCCGGGTTCGATACTTCGTATCGCCCCGGAATGACGCTTCGCGTCACATCGGCGGGGTCAGCCCGTTGAGGCCTACGCTGATCCGGGTGGCCTCATACGAGCCATCCGGCAGCTTCTTGAAGAAGGCGATGATCTTGGCGCCGGGCTTCAGTTCGGACTTGTCGGTGGGCACATAGGTTACGACCGGGGTATCGGGCGACACCACGACCTTCTTCTCGCCGTCCTTGTATTTGACGAGCAGCGTGTGCCCGTCATTGCCGGCGACGCTCTCGGCTACCGTGGCATTGGTCATGGTCGAGTTGGGGCGCAGGTCGAACGGCCGCGATCCCTCTCCGGTGCCGCGCATGTCCTCCGGAAACACATGCACCTCGATCGCGTCATTGCGGCCGTCCGGTCCCGGCACCGTGGTGGCGCCGACGAAGGAGCCGACCTTGATGTCGGACAGCGAGATTCTTGACGATCCCGACCAGCTTCATGTCGCCGGCCATGCGCAGCTTGAAATCCTCGCCGCTGCGCGACTTGACCGCGAACATGTCGCCGTCGACGGCCTCGATGGTGCCGCGCACCCGCGACGGCGTCGGCGGCTGCTGGGCGATCGCCGCGATGCACGATGCGGCGACGACCGCGATGGCGACAAGTGGACGAAGCAGCGTTGAACGGCGAACAGGCATGAACAGTCTCCGCAGGAAAAGTCTCGGGTGGAGGGACCTAACCATGGATTCCGGCGCCTCAACGATATTCCGGCTCAAAGTTTGGTGAGATCAGCCTTCGTCAGATCCTCAACCCGCGCCTGAAGCCGGGCCTTCAACTCCGGCCATTCGTGGTCAAGGATGGAGAAGACAATGGTGTCACGAATGTAGCCCGTCCAGGTGAGGCGATCCCGGCGCAACACGCCCTCCCGGGTGGCACCCAACTTGGCCACGGCCGCCTGGCTGCGCTTGTTGCGGGTATCGACGCTGAACTGGACGCGCACCGCGCCGCATTTGAAGGCGTGGTCGAGCATCAGGAGCTTCGCCTCCGGATTGGCTGCGCCACCACGGGCGGACGGATGGATGAAGGAGGTTCCGATCGAGACGCCGCCCTGACTTACCAGGGAGGTATAATAGGTCGACATCCCGATGACGCGGTCATCGCGGCCTCGCCTGATCGCATACGCCATTCGCTCGCCGGGCGGAGCGCCGCAGGCTGCCGACCAGTAGCGATCGAAACCGTCGCCCATCGGATTGACGGGCATGATCGCCCAGGTTTCGGGATCGCAGTCCACCGCGGCGCGAACCTCCTCCTTGAGCTCGGGTGCGAAGGGTTGCAACTGCAGCAGGCTTCCCTTGAGGGGAATGTATTCAAGCCGCACCTTGCAATCTCCCATCCGCAAGCATCCGGTATGCGCCCTCAGACAAGGGCGAGATCGGCCTCGACCAGCGCGCGCAGCTCCGGCGTGACCGTGGGCCTTTGACCGAACCACAATTCGAACCCGCGCACCGCCTGGTGCAGCAGCATGCCAAGTCCGTCGGCGGTCTTCAATCCCCGCGCCCGCGCGGCGGCCAGCAGAGGGGTCTGCAGCGGCACATAGACGAGATCCGCGACAACGGCATGTGACGGCAGCAAGCCGGTGTCGAGATCGAGCGCCGGCTGGCCGTGCATGCCGAGCGAAGTGGTGTTGACGAGCAATTTTGCTCGCGGCAGCAGATCCGCAGCGGCATCCCAGGCCACCGGAAAAACGTTGGCGCCGAACCGGTCCGCGAGCGCGCCGGCGCGCTCGGCGGTCCGGTTGGCCAGATGCACGCGCTTGATGCCGCGCTCGATCAATCCGAACACCACCGCGCGCGACGCTCCGCCGGCACCCAGCACCAGCGCTTCGGTCGCCTCATCCCAGCCCGGCGCGCAGGCGTCGAGATTGTCGACAAAACCTTCGATGTCGGTGTTGGTCGAGCGCAGTTCGCCATCCTCGTACCACAGCGTATTGGCGGCGCCGACGGCACGCGCGCGCGCATCCGGCTTCGACAGCGCCAGCGCATGCTCCTTGTGCGGAATGGTGACGTTGGCGCCGACGAAGCCGTGGGCCTTCAGATGCAGCACGAATTCCGCAAAACCTTCCGGCGGCACCGCCTCGATATTGTAGCCGCCCGCGATGCCGAGCGTCTTGAGCCAGTAATGATGGATCAGCGGCGAGCGCGAATGCGCTGCCGGCCATCCGATCAGGCATGCGGCGCGGGCTTTTTTAACGACTATCATTCGCGGGTCCTGTGGCGGCCGCACAAGGTGGCAGGCGTCGCCGCTGCTCAAATCGGGCAAGCCGTGTTCGCTGTCAATGCCATCGATGCACGGTCACGGCGACGATCGCGTTCGGCGCCAGGGCTGCGGCCGCAGCGAACCAGATCGCGGCGAGATTGATCCAGTGATTGGCCGGCGCGGAGAGTATGCGGGCCAAGCGAATGTCGCGGCGTGAATTGAGCGTCGTCCAGAGCACCATCGCCCTGAACGATAGTGTTCATGAAAGCGGCAGACTTGAAAAGTACGAGCTAGCATCCCTTAGATTAGATATCTTAAATATCATTTATTGACATTTTAACATCATTAATTATCATGCAAAGATGATGTCTAATATTGGCTGGGGTCCCGATAGTGAGGCAGATCAATGATCACCGCGACTTAATTGCGGGCCGCCAGGATGCTTCTCGGCATCGATCAACGCCAGCTCGCGGAACTGTCGGGGCTTTCCGTGCCGACCATTCAGCGCATGGAGGCTAGCGAAACGATGGTGCGGGGCAATGTCGATTCGCTCGTCAAGCTAATCGCCGCATTCGACGCGGCCGGGATCGAGATGATCGACGAAGGAGCCATCAGCCATTCGCAGGGGCGCGGGGTACGGCTGAGGATGACGTCGGGATCGGCAAAAACTGTTCCGGGCGCTCCACCGGCCGACAAGACCTCGAGCCGAAGCAAGGCGCGCACATGATGTCGGCCCTGCCGTTGCAAATGTCAGGCGTCGCGGGGTTGCTGGCGACATCCATTCTCGCGATCGCACTCAGCCGCTCCGGGCGCGCCACCGCGGTCATCTACGGCGCTACTCTCCTCATTTGCGCGACCGCCTTGTTCGGCTCGCTCCGCTGGCTGCTGGGCGACACGCTGAATGCATCAAGCCTGACCTTGCCGATCGGCCTGCCCTGGCTTGGCGCCCATTTCCGCCTCGATGCGCTGGCTGCGTTTTTCCTGGTCATCGTCAATCTCGGAGGCGCCGCGGCAAGCCTTTATGGGCTCGGCTACGGCCATCACGACCCCGCTCCGCACCGCGTGCTGCCGTTCTTCCCGGCCTTTCTGGCCGGAATGAATCTGGTGGTGCTGGCGGACGACGCGTTTTCCTATCTGCTGTGCTGGGAATTCATGTCGCTGGCTTCCTGGGCGCTGGTGATGGCGCACCATCGCGAACCCGGCAACGCCAAGGCGGGCTACGTCTATCTGGTGATGGCAAGCTTCGGCACGCTAGCATTGCTGTTGGCCTTCGGCCTGCTGGCGGGACCGGCGGGAGACTACGACTTTGCCGCCATCCGCGCTGCCACGCATACGCCCTACGCCGCGGCGCTGGTGTTGGTCCTGATGCTGATCGGCGCCGGCTCGAAGGCCGGCCTGGTGCCGCTGCATGTCTGGCTGCCGCTCGCCCATCCGGCGGCGCCGAGCCACGTGTCGGCGCTGATGAGCGGCGTCATGACCAAGGTCGCGATCTACGGATTCATTCGCGTCATCTTCGATCTGCTGGGACCGCCAAGCTGGCCCGCAAGCGTGGTCGTCCTCTTGCTCGGCAGCATCACCGCCGTGATGGGGATCCTGTACGCCATGATGGAAAAGGATCTGAAACGCCTGCTTGCCTACTCGACCATCGAAAATATCGGCATCATCTTCGTCGCACTCGGTCTGGCGCTGGCATTCCAGGCCAACGGCATGAAGCTGTTGGCCGCGCTCGCCTTCACCGCCGCGCTGTTCCACGCGCTCAACCATTCCTTCTTCAAGAGCCTGCTGTTCTTCGGCGCCGGCGCGGTGCTGACCTCGACCGGCGAGCGCGACATGGACAAATTGGGCGGCCTCATTCACCGCATGCCGTACACGAGCTTCGCCGTGCTGGTCGGCTGCGTCGCGATCTCGGCGCTGCCGCCTTTCAACGGCTTCGTTTCGGAATGGCTGATCTTCCAGGCCGTGCTGCAGAGCCCGGACCTGCCGCAATGGGCCCTGAAGATCATGGTGCCTGCGGTGGGCGCCATGCTGGCGCTGGCCGCAGCGCTGGCGGCGGCGTGCTTCGTCAAGGCATACGGCGTCGCCTTTCTCGGACGGCCGCGCAGCATCGCCGCGGAGACGGCGCATGAAGTCGACCGCTACTCGCTCGTCGCGATGTTCATCCTCGCCGCACTTTGCCTGCTCGCCGGAATCCTGCCGGGCCTGGTGATCGACGCGCTGTCGCCGATCGCAACCGAGATCCTCGGCGGCCACATGCCGATCCAGGCGGATGAGGCCTGGCTTTCGATCGCACCGATCGCGGAGAGCCGCAGTTCCTACAACGGATTGCTGGTGATGGTGTTCATCGCGATATCCGCCTCATCAGCCGTCTTCTTTATTCACCGCTTCGCCTCGCATGCGCTGCGGCGCGGACCGGCCTGGGGCTGCGGCTTTTCCGACCCGGTGCCGGCGGCGCAGTATTCGGGCGCCAGCTTCGCGCAGCCGATCCGCCGCGTGTTCGGCACGCTGGTGTTCCATGCCCGCGATCATGTCGAGATGCCGCCTCCCGGCGATACCAGGCCGGCACGGCTCCGCATCGAACTGCACGATCTGATCTGGGAGGGAATGTATGAGCCGATCGCAAGCGCGATCGGCCTGGCTTCCGAGCGACTCAACTATCTGCAGTTCCTCACTATTCGCCGCTACCTCAGTCTCGTCTTCGCCACCCTCGTCACGCTGCTTTTGGTGCTCGCGATATGGTCGTGATCACAGACCTCCTTGTGCAGGGCGCGCAGATGCTGCTGGTGCTGCTGCTCGCCCCGCTACTGACCGGCTTCGTGCGCAAGGTCAAGGCGCGGCTCGTGCGGCGCAGGGGGCCTTCGATCTTTCAGCCCTATCGCGATCTGCTGCGCCTGCTCCGCAAGGAGGTGGTGCTGGCCGACAACGCCTCATGGCTGTTCCGCGTGACGCCCTACGTGACCTTTGCCGCGATCTGGGTTGCCGCAGCCCTGGTGCCGACCTTCGCGACCGGTCTGTTGTTCAACTGGACGGCGGACTTGATCGCCATCGTTGCCTTGCTGGGAAGCGCGCGCTTCTTTCTGGCGCTGGCCGGGATGGACGTCGGCACCAGCTTTGGCGGCATCGGCTCCAGCCGCGAAGTCATGATCGCGGCCCTCGCGGAGCCGGCGATGCTGCTGATCGTGTTCTGCATGGCGCTGGTTGCAGGCTCGACCCAGCTTTCGACGGTCGCGAATTTCCTCGGTTCGTCCTACGTCGGATTGCGGGTGTCGCTCGGAATGGCGCTAGTCGCGCTGATCATGGTGGCGCTCGCGGAGAACGCGCGAATTCCGGTCGACAATCCGGCGACGCATCTCGAACTCACCATGGTGCATGAGGCGATGGTGCTCGAATATTCCGGGCGCCATCTCGCGATGATCGAATTCGGCGCCTTTCTCAAGCTGCTGCTTTATATCTCGCTGATCGCCTGCGTGTTCGTGCCCTGGAAGATCGCGCTGTTCGGCACCGGGCCGCTTGCCTACGCGATCGGCGCCGCCGTCTACATCATGAAACTTACGGTGGCCGGCTTTTTGCTGGCGTTGTTCGAGACCGCGACCGCGAAGATGCGGGTGTTTCGCATTCCACAATTCCTTGGCGCCGCGCTGATGCTCGGCCTGCTCGGAACGCTGCTGCTGTTCGTATCGAGGAGCTTCTGATGCAGATGCACAGCCTCGCCTTCGACGTCTCCCATACCTTGGCCGGAGGGCTGGTCCTGATCAGCTTCATGATGCTGTACCAGGATCGGCTCTATTCGCTGCTCAACGTCTTCGCGTTCCATGCGCTGGTGCTCGCGCTTTCCGTCGCCTGGCAGGCCTATATCCAGGACGCGCCGCATCTCTATGTGACCGCGGCCATCGCTCTTGTCTTCAAGGCGATCGTCATCCCGGTGGCGCTGCACCGCATCGTCAAGCAGCTCGGGATTCACCGCGACATCGAATCGGCGGTGGGGATCGGCCCGACCATGCTGGCTGGGATGGGTCTGGTCGCGCTCTCGATGGTGCTGATGTTGCGGGTTACCGCGGAGGCCGACCCGTTGGCGCGCGAGGACCTCGCCTTCGCTCTGTCGGTGGTGCTGCTCGGACTTCTAGTCATGGTGACGCGCCGCAACGCCGTCAGCCAGGTCGTGGGATTCATGTCGCTCGAGAACGGGCTGGTGCTGGCGGCGACGGGCGCCAAGGGCATGCCGCTGGTGGTCGAGATCAGCGTCGCCTTCTCGATCCTGATTGCCTTCATCGTCATCGGCATCTTCCTGTTCCGAATCCGAGAACGGTTCGATTCGGTCGACGTCTCCGCGCTCGACGACTACCGGGGCGAGCACCGATGAGCCTTGCTTCCTTCGATCCCGTCGCGGCCGTTCTGCTGATACCGATCGGCGCGGCGGCGCTGCTCGCCATGCTGCCTGGCTACCGGCTGACGGCCCGGCTGAACGTGGTCGCGAGCCTGGCAACGTTTCTCTCGGCGCTATCGCTGTTCGTAATCGATCGTCCGCAGCCCGGGCCGTATGTGCTGGTCGACGACCTCAACATCGTCTTCATCGTGCTCAATACCTTCGTCGGCTTCACCACCTCCATCTTCAGTGCGAGCTACATCGCCCATGAACTCGAAACCGGCCGGTTGACGCCGGTGTACCTGCGCTTCTACCACGCCATGTACCAGACCATGATGTTCGGCATGAACCTCGCCTTCGTGTCGAACAATATCGGCCTGATGTGGGTGGCGGTGGAAATCGCAACCCTGACCACGGTGCTGATGGTCGGCATTTACCGCACCCACGCCGCGCTGGAAGCGGCGTGGAAATATTTCATCCTCGGCAGTGTCGGAATCGCGTTCGCGCTGTTTGGCACCATCCTGGTCTACATGGCGGCGCGCCCGGTCGTGGGCGAGGGCCAGGACGGCATGGTCTGGACGATCCTGATCCAGCATGCCGCGAATTTCGACCCTGCGCTGCTCAACGTCGCATTCATCTTCCTGTTTCTCGGCTACGGCACCAAGGTTGGCCTCGCGCCGCTGCACGCCTGGCTTCCCGACGCGCATGCCGAAGGTCCGACCCCAATATCGGCCGTGCTGTCGGGGCTGCTCCTGAATGTCGCGCTCTACGCGCTGTTGCGGTTCAAGATATTGCTCGCCGCCAATCCCAGCGCCCTCGCGCCCGGCCCGCTAATGGTAACGATGGGCCTCGTGTCGCTGGTGTTCGCCGCCTTCATGCTCTACCGCCGCCGCGACATCAAGCGGCTGTTCGCCTATTCCTCGATCGAGCACATGGGCATTATCGTGTTCGCGTTCGGCATGGGCGGCCCGCTCGCCAATTTTGCAGGTCTGCTGCACATGGTGATGCACAGCCTGACCAAATCCGCGATCTTTTACGCGGTCGGCCATATCTCGCAGATCAAGGGCACGCAGCGGATCAACCGGATTCGCGGCCTCACCGTGACCCATCCAGCGCTCGGCTGGGGACTGGTGGTCGGCGTCATCGCGATATCGGGACTTCCGCCGCTCGGCATCTTCATGAGCGAATTCCTGGTGGTGAGTTCGACCTTCGCCCGCCAGCCACTGCTTGCGATCGCGCTGGTGTTCGGCCTGTTGCTGGCCTTCGGCGCATTGACCATGCGGCTGACCAGCGTTGCTTTCGGCGCGCCGCGCGGCGGCACGGCGTCGGCGGAAGCCTCCTATGTGCCGATGTTCGCCCATCTCTCGCTGGTTCTGATTGCGGGCATCTATCTTCCCGCGCCATTCGTCGCCTGGTTCCAGCATGTGGCCCGTCTTCTTGGATAGGATGAACAGGATATGCCGTCGCTGATCGATCTCATGCAAAACGGCCGCGAGGTTGGGCCGTCGGGCCCATGGCCGCGCGCCATGGTCGATGCGCCGCTGTGGAAATCCGCGACCAGCGAGCTGGCGCAGGGACGCCTTGGCCTCGTTGGCCTCTGGGGCGAACCCTCGACGGTGCACATGGCGATCATGGACGAAGCCGCGACGAGCATCGCGGTCGTCAGCCTGGATTGTCCCGACCGCCTCTATCCCTCCGTCGGCCTGCATCATCCGCCGGCGCTGCGGCTGGAGCGCACCATCAACGATCTGTTCGGACTAACAGCCGAAGGCTTGCCTGACACCCGCCCATGGCTCGAGCACAACAATTGGGGCGTGCGCTTCCCGTTGGGGAATCGCATCGACGCATTGCCGGAGGCCGCGCCCTATCGCTTCCTGCCGGTGGAAGGCGACGGCGCGCACCAGATCGCCGTCGGACCCGTACACGCCGGAATCATTGAGCCCGGACATTTCCGCTTCGCGGCAAGCGGGGAGACCGTGGTCCGGCTGGAACAGCGGCTGGGTTATACCCATAAGGGCATCGAGGGGCTCATGACCGGCGCCAGCCTCGATCGCGTCGCCCAGCTCGCCGGACGCGTATCGGGCGACAGCACGGTGGCCTATGCTTACGCGTTTTCAAAGGCCGCCGAAGCAGCGCTCGAACTCGTGGTGCCCGATCGCGCGGTCTGGCTGCGCGCGCTGCTCGCCGAACTCGAGCGGCTTGCCAACCATCTCGGCGACATCGGCGCGATCTGCAACGATGCTTCCTTCACTTTGATCCATGCGCATTGCAGCGTGCTGCGGGAAACCCTGCTGCGCGCATCCAATACCGCGTTCGGCCATCGCCTGATGCGCGACATCATCGTGCCAGGGGGCGTCGCCCGCGACCTCGGCGATGGCGGGCGCGAGGCCATCGAGGCGGCGCTCGACAACATCCGCCTGCGCTTTCCAGTCCTGGTCGAACTCTACGACAACACCGCTTCCCTGCAGGATCGCACCGTCGATACTGGGGTGCTCACGCCCGCTCTCGCCAAGCAATACCTTGCTGGCGGCTATGTCGGTCGTGCCTCGGGCCGAACCTTCGACGCGCGGCGGACGTTCGCCTATCCGCCCTATGACAGCCTGCGCTTCGAGGTACCGATGCTGCGTGAGGGCGACGTCAACGCGCGCGTCTGGATCAGGATGCGGGAGGTCGAGCAGTCGCTTGCATTGATTGACCAGATCCTGGACCGGCTTCCGCAAGGGCGGTCGCGCACGGACGCGGGCCATCGGCAGGAAGCGCGCGAGGGCCTGGCCATCGTCGAGGGATTCCGTGGCGACGTGCTGGTCTGGCTCCGCCTGCGCGATGGCCGGATCGAGCGCTGTCATCTGCGCGACCCCTCGTGGTTCCAGTGGCCGCTGCTCGAGGCCGCGATCGAAGGCAATATCGTCGCGGATTTTCCACTCTGCAACAAATCGTTCAACTGTTCCTATTCGGGTCAGGATATCTAGCAAATGCGCAAGTTACTTTTCCAAAGCCTGTTTCGCTCACCCTTCACCGAACCGGCGCCCTCGCCCGACGATGCGGCGCTCGCCGAACTCGCGACGTCCGTCGGCCGGGCGGCGCGGCGGCGGCTCGGCCGCAGCCTGTCGATCCGCGAGGTCGACGCCGGCTCCTGCAATGGATGCGAACTGGAAATCCACGCACTCAACAATGCGTATTACGACGTCGAACGTTTTGGTCTGCGTTTCGTCGCCTCGCCGCGCCATGCCGATGTCCTGATGGTGACCGGTCCGGTGACCAAGAACATGCGCGAGGCACTGAAGCGCACCTACGATGCGACCCCCGATCCCAAATGGGTGGTCGCGGTCGGAGACTGCGCCAGGGATGGCGGCTGTTTCGCCGGCAGCTATGCGGTCGTCGGCGGCGTCTCCGAGGTGATCCCGGTCGACCTCCATATTCCGGGCTGCCCCCCTGCTCCGATGGCGATGCTGCAAGGAGTGCTGGCGCTGCTGGAGCGGGTCGACGCAGCCGTTACGCCGTGAAGATTTTTCAAGATGGCGCGGTTGTTCAACGCGCCCGCTCGAGCGGGCGCGCCGAAGCCGGCTTCGGTTGCCGACCAGCTTTTGTCTTTGGCTTGGCGACATGCTCGCGGAGCCGGACGCCGCGGCCACCGCTCGTGCTGGAACCTCCGGGATTGATCAGCTCGATCCCGGCATTGTCGAGCGCGGAAACCAGCTTCATCAGCGAATCAACATTGCCGCGAACCACGCCGTCGCTGGCTTCCATGCGCTGGATCGTCGGCACCGAAAGGTCCGACAGCTCGGCCATTTGCCGCTGATCGATGTTCAGGAGCGCGCGAGCGGCCCTGAGTTGACTGGCGGAAATCATGAACGTCGTTTCTCTCAATCCCGGCCAATTATTTTTATAACATATGAATACCGACTTCAAGCATCAATTTGCATGCATGGTCGATCAAAGAGGACGGCATTCCATATGCAAGAGAGGATGAACGATCCTTTACTTCGTCCGGTTACAATGATGTAAAAAACATCGAGACTTGCCTTCACCAACTCAAGCGCCGCCATTCCCGCGAGAGCGGGAACGGCGCACGCGAAACCGGGTAGAAGGCGAGGCTACGCCGCGACGCGGTGCGCGGCGATGATCTGGTCGGCGGCGCGCCCGGTGACTTCGGCCATGCGGTCGAACTGGCGGGTGAAACTGCCGGCGCCGGCAGTGGCCGAGCGCAGTTCCACGATCAATTCGCCGATCTCGGCCTCCGGCATCATGGCGCGGACGCGGTCCCAGCCCGGCCAGCCCTCGCGGGTGTCGAAGCCGAGGATCTGGCCGCGCCGTCCCGACAGGATGGCGTTGATCCTGGCGGTGGCTTCCGTCGGGCAGACGATCTCGACCACATGGATCGGCTCCAGCAGCACCGGCTGGCACTGCGGCAGCGCTTCGGAAACGCCGAGCCGCGCCGCGGTGCGGAAAGCGAGGTCGGAGGAATCCACGCTGTGATAGGAGCCGTCGGTCAGGGTGACCTGCACGTCGATCACGGGAAAGCCGAGCGGCCCGCGCAACAGCCCGTCGATCACGCCCTCTTCCACCGCGCCGATGTAGTTGCGCGGCACCGCGCCGCCGACCACCTTCTCGTGGAACACGAAGCCGCTTCCGCGCGGCAGCGGCGCGATCTCCAGCACCACGTCGCCGAACTGGCCGTGGCCGCCGGACTGCTTCTTGTGCCGGCCGCGCTGGGTGGCCGATTTGCGGATCGTCTCCTGATAGCCGATCGCCGGCGGATGCGATTTGACGTTGACGCCGAAACGGTCGCTGAGCCGCTCCAGCGCCACCCGCAGATGCATCTCGCCCTGGCCCCACAGCACGATGTCGTGGGTGAGCGGGTTCTGCACCATGGTCAGCGACGGATCTTCCTCGTTCAGCCGCAACAGGGCCTGGCCGAGCTTGACGTCGTCCTTGCGGTCGGCTGCCGCGAGCGCCGTCGCCAGCACCGGAGGCGAGGGCTCGATGCTGACGAGAGCTTTCGGCGCGGTCTTGCCGCTTGACAGGGTATCGCCGGTCTTGATGGTGTCGAGCTTGCCGAGCGCGACCGTGTCGCCGGCCTCGGCGGACGCACGCTTCGCGTCATGGGCGCAGTTGGCATTGGTGATGCCGGACACCCGGCCGCTCTCGCCCGATGAGGCCTGCAGGGTCGCGCCGTCGTCGAGGCGGCCTGAAAGCACGCGCGTCAGCGACAGCTTGCCGCCGTGCTGCAAGTGCACGGTCTTGAAGACATAGGCGAGCGCATCCTTGCCCGAAGGCGCGCCGAGCCGCTTGGCGGTATCGACTACCCCGGGCGATTCATGCCGCAGCGCCTTCATCAGCCGCAACACGCCGTTTTCGCGCAAGGCCGAGCCGAGCAGCACCGGGCAGATCAGTCCCTCACGCAATTCGCGCGCGAGATCGTCGAATACCGCGTCCCGCGGCGGCGCGATGTCCTCGAGCAGCTGCTCCATCAGCGCGTCGTCATGGTCGGCGAGCTTTTCCAGCATCGAGAAGCGGGCTTCCTTCTCGCGGTCGAGATCGCCGCCCTCCAGCGCCACGACTTCGGAAGCCTTGTGCTCGCGGTAGACGAAGGCGCGTTCCAGCGCCAGATCGACAAAGCCCGCGATCAAATCGCCGTTCCAGATCGGAATCTGCCGCAACACCAGCGGAATTCGCGACGCCGGCTGCAAGGTCGCGAGCGTCTCGCGGATGCGCTTGCTGGCGCGGTCGATCTTGTTGAGGAACAGAAAGCGCGGAATGCCGAGATCCTCGAGCTCGCGCAGGATGATCTGGAGCTGCGGCAGCTTCTTCTCGTCGGCCTCGCAGACCACCACCGCGGCGTCGACCGCCGGCAGCGCCGCGCGCATGTCGTGCGCGAACTCAACCGAACCGGGACAATCGATAAAGGTGTAGCTGTCGCCCATGAAAGTCGTGGTCGCGGCGGAAAGGCCGGTGCCCATCTTGTGATGCCGCGCCTCGGGACTGGAATCTCCGACGGAAGTTCCGGCATCGACGCTGCCGGCGCGGGGGATGGCGCCGGTGCGCGCCAATATGGCTTCGAGAAGTGTGGTTTTACCGCTTTGGAAAGGGCCCACCAATGCAATGCACCGTGGACCTCGGGGACTTCTGACGTCTTGTCCCATCGCCGCCTCCTTGGTTGGAGCTCGGCCCTTGATTGGGTCGGCAGGGTGATGCTCCCCCTCCGTCGGCGATTTGGCAAGCCGGAAAAACGTCGTTGCGGTGCATTGTGCGATACAGCCACCGACGTCATCCCGAGGTGCGTTCAGCGGCGTAATTGCGCCGCTGCACGCCTCGAAGGATGAGATACGTGCACTGCTCCCAACCTTCGAGGCTCGCCGAAGACGGCGAGCACCTCAGGATGACGATCCCACGTGTAGTTGGAATATCCTACCTTCCCGGCCGCAGTTCCAGGCTTTCCAGCCCGGCGGCGACGTTGACGCCGACCTGGCCCTGCACGCTGAGCGGCTGCAGCGCGATCGAGTTGTTCGAACCGCCGACCAGCACATTGCCGCCGACGCCGACGCCGAGCGTCGCTGAGCCCTGCGCGCCGGCGTAGGTACCCGAGAGATCGCCCGGCCCGAGGCGCGCTGTCGGCGCGAACACGCCCCACGCCAGCGCCGATTCCTGGGTGATGCCGAGATCGACGCCGACCTTGCGGATGGTCGCGATATAGCGGTCGTCCGGCACGCCGTCGACGCGCAGCACGCAACCGAGATTGGTCACTGATCCCACGATGAAGCCGATGCTGGCGCCGCCGCGGCATTCCAGCACGCCGACCTGGACGCGCTGCACCGGCTGCTGTGCGGGAGCGCCGGCGAGGGATGCCACCAGCGTGGCCATGGCGACACCGGCAAGGATGAGGGAACGGCGCATGAGGAAATCTCCGGCTGAAAGACGTGATGCGAGCAGAGAATCGGCAAAGCGCCATGTCCGGGGCGCCCACTTTTCTATGGCACAACATTGCCGGTGATTCCAGATTTTGCCGTTGCTGTCATTCCGGGGCACGCGAAGCGTGAACCCGGAATCTCGAGATTCCGGGTCTGGTCCTTCGGACCATCCCGGAATGACGAGCGCAAAAAAAGGCCCGCTTCCGCGAGCCTCTTTCGTTAACGTTTGTGTCTGGTCAACCGCGATGATGATGCCGGTAGTGGTGCCGATGCAAACCGAACCGCACCGGCTCCAGCTCGATGTCGGCGACGCCGGCCGCGACGTTGAGACCGGTCTGGCCCTGCACGCTGATCGGCTGCAGCGCGTAGGCATTCTGCGGGCCGCCGACCAGGAAATTGCCGCCGCCGCCGACCCCGACCGAGGCGTTGGCGCCGACGCCGCCGTAATTGCCGGCAAGATCGCCGCGGCCGACCCGGTTGGTCGGGGCGCTGACCGCCCAGGTCAGGCGGGTGTGGTCGGTGACCCCGAGATCCAGCCCGATGCGGCGCAGCGTTGCGATGTAGGGTTCGGGACGGTGGCCATCGCTCTGGAACACGCATTCGAGGCTGGTCGTGGAGCCCACGACGAAGCCGACATTCTGGCCGCCCTGGCATTGCAGGAGGCCGGCGCGCACCGGCGGCATCGCGTTGGCGCTTGCGAACGAGGCTGCGAGCGCAGCGATGGCGATAGCTGATGTCAGGAGTTCGGCATGAGTCGGGTTCCCCGCGTGATGAATGAGGTAGCGGGGCGGACAGGAAGGAAGCGCCGTGTCCAAAACAAGGCGCTCGCTTCATGCTGCCGTCAAAACATCAAGAGTATGCTTCGAGATGTGATTTGACAGCCTTTTTTCTGACGCGTTTTCTCGGACAGCGAACCGGCGACCATCCCGCATCACGTGCGGGACAGGCCCCGGATCAAGTCCGGGACAGGCCCCGCTTGAAAACGCTCTATCTCAAATTGCCACAAAAGCGCTGGATGCGCTTGCAGGCTTCCTCGAGATCGCTGTTTTTCGCGGCATAGGAAATCCGGAACGCAGGCCCGAGCCCGAACGCCGAACCCTGCACCACCGCGACGCCCTCGGTCTCCAGCAGCTCGGTGACGAAGTCCTCGTCGTTGCCGATCACCTTGCCGGACGGCGAGGTCTTGCCGACGGTGCCGGCGCAGGACGGGTAGACATAGAACGCGCCTTGCGGCCGCGGGCAATCGATGCCCTTGGCCTGGTTGAGCATCGCCACCACCAGATCGCGGCGCTCACGGAACGCCTTGTTGTTGACCGGGATGAAATCCTGCGGGCCGTTGAGCGCCTCGACCGAGGCCCATTGCGAGATCGAGCACGGGTTCGAGGTCGACTGCGACTGGATCGTCGCCATCGCCTTGATCAGCTCGGCGGGACCACCGCCATAGCCGATGCGCCAGCCGGTCATGCAATAGGCTTTCGATACGCCGTTCACCGTCAGCGTGCGGCCGTACAGTTTCGGCTCGACCTGCGCCGGCGTGGTGAACTCGAAATCGTCATAGACCAGATGCTCGTACATGTCGTCGGTCATGACCCAGACGTTCGGGTGCTTCAGCAGCACGTCGGTGATCGCCTTCAATTCGGCGCGCGTATAGGCCGAGCCGGTCGGGTTCGACGGCGAGCACAGGATGATCCATTTTGTCCTGGGCGTGATTGCTTTCTCCAGCGCGTCCGGCTGAAGTTTAAAACCGTGCTCGGCGGTGCAGACCACGGCGACCGGTTCGCCGCCGGCCAGCGCCACCATTTCCGGATAGCTCACCCAATAGGGCGCGGGGATGATGACCTCGTCGCCCGGATTGATGGTGGCCATCAACGCGTTGTAGAGCACCTGCTTGCCGCCGGTACCGATGATGACCTGGTTCGGCTTGTAGGTCAGCCCGTTCTCGCGCTGAAACTTGGCGATCACCGCCTCCTTCAACTCCGGCAAGCCGTCGACCGCGGTGTACTTGGTCTTGCCCGCCTCGATGGCGTGGATCGCCGCCAGCTTGATGTTGGCGGGGGTGTCGAAATCGGGCTCGCCGGCGCCAAGCCCGATGACGTTGCGGCCGGCTGCTTTGAGCTCGCGCGCTTTATCCGTGACCGCGATCGTCGCGGACGGCTTCACACGGTCAAGCGCAGCGGACAGGAACGGCATCGTCATCTCCTCAAGGCCAAGGCAAAAGCGAACACACCACGTGTCGCCGGCGATCCACGACTCTTCGTTGTTGGGATCGCGGCACTCTAAAGCGGGCCACGCTGCATCGCAAGAAGCTTGGGCCACGGCGCCCCAAACTTTAGGAAACGTTAAAGGGCCGCTTGTAGCTTGGCGCAACATTCATAAAGTTCCGCGGCGAAATGACAAATTTCTGGCAAGGCCTGCGATCCGGCCGATGGCTGACCGCCTCGCGCGCCCGTGGCTACAGCCTGATCCTGCTCGCCATCTGCGCCGTCGCGGCGATGGGCTGGATCGCCCTGTCCGACGGCCTGATCGATCGCAACGGCAAGCCGATCGGCACCGACTTTTCCGACATCTATGCCGCGGGAACGCTGACCTGGCAGGGCCGGCCCGCCGACGCCTATACGCCGGCGCTGCAGCACGAGGCGGAGAAGGCCACCTTCGGCGGCCGCGAGGTGCCGTTCTTCGGTTGGCATTATCCGCCGCTGTTCTTTGCAGTCGCCGTCATCGTGGCCGCCTTTCCCTATGCCTGGGGGCTTGCAATCTGGCTCGCGGCGAGTTTTGCGGCCTACCTGGCGGCGATACGCGCGATCCTGCCGCGACCGGAAACCCTGCTGATCGCCTCGGCCTTTCCCGCCGTGTTCGTCAATATCGGCCACGGCCAGAACGGATTTCTCACCGCGGCCCTGCTCGGCGGCGCGCTGCAATGGCTCGATCGCAGGCCGTGGCTCGCCGGCGTGCTGATCGGATGCCTCGCCTACAAGCCGCAATTCGGCGTCCTGATTCCGGTCGCGCTCCTCGCCGGCGCGCGCTGGCGCACCATAGGTGGGGCCACGGCCACCGTCACAGCCCTGCTCGCGCTCAGCTTCGCAACGCTGGGCGGCGGCGTCTGGCATGCGTTCGCGGATTCCACGACCTTCACCCAGACCGTGGTGCTCGAACAGGGCGGCACCGGCTGGGAAAAGATCCAGTCGATCTTCTCCGCGATGCGGATGTGGGGCGGCAGCGTGCATCTGGCCTATGCGGTCCAGTTCGCGCTCGCCCTGGGCCTTGCCGCAAGCCTCGCCTGGCTGTGGCAAAGCGAGGCCGCCTTCGAGCTCAAGGCCTCGGCGCTGGCGACCGCCAGCCTGCTGGCGACGCCCTATGTGCTCGACTACGACCTCGTCGTATCAGCGGTCGCGATCGCGTTTTTCGTGCGCCATGGCTTCGCCCGCGGCTTCCGCGACTACGAGATCAGCCTGTTGGCCGCGGCTTTCCTCGTGCCGCTGTTGTCGCGCGGTATCGCCGGCCTAACCGGCATACCGCTGGGACTTTTGGTGTCGTTGACGCTCTACGCCTTCACGCTGCGGCGCGCGTTGTCGGATCGCGTCCCCGTCACGGTCCCGATTCGCGGTATCGCGCAGGCGTGATCTGATTTGTTCGCCCGTGTTGGTAAAGTCTTCTACGCGTTTGCAGTGCGGCAGAAGTTTTCGACTATTTCCATCCTGCAGGCCTTGCGACGCAGCGGCATCGGCATCATTGTTTAGCCGCGTTGCGGGGCGACAACACGATCGCTCTCGCGCATGCGAGGAAACGTCTTAAGCGATCGAACTGATTCCGAATGTACAAGCTCTATTCGATGCAGCGCTCCGGCAACAGCTACAAGGTCCGCCTTGCGCTGGCACTGTTGAAGCTGCCCTATCGCGCGATCGAGATCGACATTCTGCGCGGCGAGAGCCGCACGCCGGATTTCCTCGCCAAGAATCCGTCGGGACAGGTGCCGCTGCTGGAAGTCGCCGAGGGACGCTACCTCGCCGAATCCAACGCCATCCTGTGGTACGTCGCCCTTGGCACGTCGCTGGCGCCGGAAGCGCGAATCGAGCGCGCCGAGGCGCTGCAATGGATGTTCTTCGAGCAGCACGCGCTGGAGCCGAATATCGGCGCGGCCTATTTCTGGCTGGCGCTGGTGAAGGGCGGCCGCAACCTGCAGACGCACGCGCTGGAGGACTGGATGGAGCGCGGCTACGCCGCCTTGCAGGTGATGGAAAACCACCTGAAGCTTCACGATTATTTCGCCGCCGGCCAGCTCACGGTGGCCGATATCGCGCTCTACGGCTACAGCCATGTTGCCGACCGCTGCGACTACGACCTCACGGCCTTTCCGGCGATCCGCGCCTGGCTGCACCGGGTCGAGCAGACCCCGGGCTTTGTTACCATGGATTGGCGCCCCGAGGCCGACGTCGAGGATTCCGCTGATATCGCCGCCGAGGCCTGAGGCGCGAGAACAGTGGGGATAGTGGGGATAGTAGCGGGAATAGCGGGCATAACCGGTGCGCGCGCCGCCTTTTTGCCATTTTTGACGCTGCCCCGCCGCAATATTGCCAGCGATTCCATCGACATTACCTGATGTTGCGGGTGATTCGCCCGCGCGTAGTTAAGGATTCCGGACCATGATTCGGTCGCCCGGCGCGGCAGGCTTCAACGGCCGCTCCGCGCCCGTTGCTTCGTCCCGGCTGAGGAATGCGGTTGCGGCCTCGCTCGCGATCGGCTCGCTGTCGTTGTGCGTCATCCTCACGCTGACGGTGCTGGCGACCAAGGTCTCCATGGCGATGCCGATCCCGGCATAGCGAAGAAATCTTTTTCCCGATCATTGGCAATTCGGCACGACAACACACGCGGTGCCTGGCACCGCGAGCGGGCAACGATGAAGACACCTGTCGTCCTCGTGACCATAGCGCTGACGGTGGCGATCCTGCTCGCCGCCTCGCTTTTGATCGTCAACGGCACGCGCGGCGCGGAAGCGCCGTCGCTTGGCTTCACGACCATTCGTGAAAGATGAAAAACGCCCCCAGCGCGATCAGCGCAAAACCCAGCCCGTGATTCCAGCCCAGCGGCTGCTTCAGGTACAACACCGAGAAGCCGGCGAACACGATCAGCGTGATCACCTCCTGCATGGTCTTGAGCTGCGCCGCCGTATAGACCGCGCTGCCCCAGCGGTTGGCCGGCACCGCCAGCCAGTATTCGAAGAACGCGATCCCCCAGCTCACCATGATGACGAGCGGCAGCGAGACCTCCTTGAAGCGGAGGTGGCCGTACCAGGCGAATGTCATGAAGACGTTGGAGCCAAACAGCATCAGGATCGGCAGCAGCTGCGGCGAAATGGCTGGCATGAATGTCCCTTCGAAAATCTCGGCGCTCAACACCGGCGCGCGAACCCGGTTCCGTCCGCTTTCGTTATCATTTGATCTAATAGCTCGGAAAGGTCCCGCGATCCGGTCAACCGCCGCTTAAGGACGCGGCGAGAAAGCCCACCATGCGTGCAACCATCGGTCAAACTGCGCCTCCTAATCTTGCGGGTATTCCTGCAGGCAAGCGAGAAGCGACATGCAGTTCGACTGGCGTGCCATCTCCGGTCCGGCCCTGACGGCAGCCACCGCGCTGATCGCCATCCTGGTCGACCGCACCCTTGTCACGGTTCCGAACCCGGCGCCGCTCTTGATCTGCATTATCGCCTTCGCCGGCTCGCTGTCCGGCCTTGCCTCCGGCATGATCAGCGCCTCAATCGCGATCGCGGCGTCGGCGGTGTTTTTCCTCAATCACCGCGCCACACCCGGCTACGATATCGCCGATCTGGTCCGCCTCGCGATACTGGCGATGACCGCGGCCGGCACCGCCGCCATCACCGGACTGCTGCGCCAGCGCATGCTGGATGTCTTGGGCTGGGAGCGCCGGCACCACGCCACCGCGGAGCGGCTGTCAGCGGCGCTCGACCAGGTCGACATCGGCATCGTGCTGCTCGATAGCGACACCCGCGCGGACTTCATCAACCGCGCCTTCCGCGATTATTTTTCGCTCTCCGACGAGAAGGCCGACTCCAGGCCGCCGTTCATCGCGCTGATGTATCACGGCCGCGATACCGGGGCCTATGAACTGCCGGAGGACGAATTGAGCGCCTTCATCGCGCGCCGCACCGAGATGATGCGATCCGGCGACACCACGCCGATCGACATCAAGCTCAAGGACGGGCGGGTGCTGCGGTTTTCCTGCGCGGCGTTGCCCGACGGCGGACGGATGTTGAGCTACACGCCGGTGACGGACCTTGTCCGCCATGACGACGACCCCGCCAGCGCCGAATTCCACCGCGCGCTGCGCGGCGGCGACCGCGGCCTCATGCACCACTTGCGCGCCGCGGAATGATCGCCGGCAGGGCATCGCCCGCGAACGCGGTTGATCCAGTACCGCGATTTCCCTAAACAGGGGATGCGATGCGAATCGTCCCCTCGCCCATGTTGCTCCCTGCATGAATGCCAAATCCCAAAACTCCGGCGAGTTGTCGATCCGCTTCGTGACCCGGCAGGATTACGCGCAATGGCTCCCGCTGTGGGACGGCTACAACGCGTTCTACGAGCGGTCGGGTCCGACCGCGCTGTCGCCCGACATCACCGCGATGACATGGGCGCGCTTCTTCGACGCCTATGAGCCGGTCCATGCGCTGGTCGCGGAGAGCGGCGGACAATTGCTCGGGCTGACGCACTATCTGTTTCACCGCAGCACCACGGCGATTGCACCGTTGTGTTATCTGCAGGATCTGTTCACCACCGAGGCCGCGCGCGGCAAGGGCGTCGGCAGGGCGCTGATCGAACGCGTCTACCAGGAGGCGCGTTTGGCGGGATCGCCGCGGGTCTACTGGCAGACGCACGAGACCAACGCGACAGCCCGCACGCTCTATGACAAGGTCGCCGCGCATCTCGGATTCATCGTCTATCGCAAGGACGTCTGATGCAGGCGCCCGCCGGCGCCCTTGCGCAGCGGCGAAACGCCTGACTTTCAGGGCCTCGCGGGGCCTGTGGATAAATAAACCTGTCATGGCCGCGTAACAAAGCACGGCTAGGTTCCGCTCGCGTCTGATCAGGCCCCCCGTCACAGATCACGCGCCCCAGCGGTCCCCGTCAGTCGCCGCGTCTGACCGGGGGCCGCATTTTTTTGGGGCCCTGCATTGGCTGCGCCGCGCCTTGCAGCCCCGGCGGCGCCGGGCCACAATGCGATCCCGCTCGCGCTCCCCATCCCACAGGACCATTCCATGCAAATTCGCAATCTCGGCGGCTCCGGCCTGCGTGTTTCCGCCGTCGGCCTCGGCTGCAACAATTTCGGCCAGCGCATCGATCTGGAGGCCTCGCGCAAGGTGATCCACAAGGCGATCGACCTCGGCATCACGCTGTTCGACACCGCCGACATCTATTCCAACATGGGCGGCTCCGAGACCGTGCTGGGCGCCGTGCTCGGCGACCGCCGCAAGGACATCGTGCTGGCGACCAAATATTCCAAGGCCATGTCGAACGACGGCACCAAGCAGGGCGCCTCGCGCCGCTACATCCTGGAGGCCGTGGAAGCGAGCCTGAAGCGGCTGAAGACCGACTACATCGATCTCTACCAGCAGCACGACTACGATCCCCTGACGCCGATCGAGGAGTCCTTGCGCGCGCTCGACGATCTCGTGCGGCAAGGCAAGGTCCGCTATATCGGCAATTCGAACTTCCCGGCCTGGCGCGTCGCGGAGGCCGAGCATGTCGCGCGCGCGATGAACGCAACCCGCTTCATCTCCTGCCAGGACGAGTACTCGCTGGTGGTGCGCGATATCGAGAAGGACCTCCTGCCCTGCGCGCAGGAATATAATCTCGGGGTGTTGCCGTTCTTCCCGCTCGCCAGCGGCCTGCTCACCGGCAAATACCGGAAGGGCGAGGCCGCGCCCGACGACACGCGCTTCGGCAAGGTGCCGCGGCTGCGCGACCGCTACGTCACGCCGCGCAACGAGGAGATCGTCGAAAAACTGCAGGCGTTTGCGCAAGCCCGCGGCCACAGCATGCTGGCGCTTGCCTTCTCATGGCTGGCCTCCCGGCCGCAGGTATCGAGCGTGATCGCCGGCGCAACGCGGGTCGAACAGGTCGAGCAGAACGTCAAAGCGATCGGCTGGGCGCTGAGCGCGGAGGAGACGGCCGAGATTGATCGGATCACGAAGGGTTGAGATGTTCAGCGCCCACCGTTTCATGAGATATCTCGCAATATTTCTCGCTGTCGCCCTGCTGCACGGCGGCGCCCACGCAGGCCTCGCGGATTCCGAACATCCGCCCTCGGAGCTGTCCAAGGCCCTCAACCTCGTCATGTCGACCCTCACGCCGGACCTGTATTTTCACAAACGGGAAATCATGGTCGACGAATACGAGAAGGCGCCGGTTAACAAGGCCCTCGCCGTCAACGTGGCGAAAGGTGAGTATTGGCAGACCACGGACCAGGACAGCAAGGACGTGACCTCCGAGCGCACGCTCGAAGGTTGTCAGCTCCGGCTCGGCTCGCCATGCCGATTACTGGCCGTGAACGACGAACTCGTGCAACTCGGCGCCCAGAGCGCAGAGCAGGACATGCCCCGCCTGCGCTACTCCGGCGGCTTCGACCTCAAACAATTGCCAATCGTGAAGGACGACGTTCGGAAGCGAGCCGACATCCAGAACTATCTATCGGCACCGCGGCCGAAGGCGATCGCCATCAATCCGACCGGCCAGATGATCGTGATTTCGGGATTTCCAACCGACAAGGACGCCGCCGATGCGGCCCTCGCAAGATGCGACTATCTGGTGGGGAGAAAGAAATCTGACGGTCTTTGCTATCTCTATGCGCTCAACAACGATGTCGTGATCGCCGAGCGGCAGACGTTTCCATGGATGCTCAAATGATGAATCCCGTCGTCCCCTTCGCCGGCGCGCTCTCGAAGTAAGATTGTCATTCCGGGGCGCATCGAAGATGCGAACCCGGAATCTCGAGATTCCGGGTCTGGTCCTTCGGACCATCCCGGAATGACGTGCCATCGTCACCCCACCAGCCCCGTCATCCCCTTCACTTGCGCGCTCTCGGGGAACACCCGCTCGGCCAGCACGCGCTCGGCGATGCCGAGATGGTCGCGCAGCACCCCCTTGATCGCGGCGCGGAGGTCGGTGGTGGGTGCGAGATCGCGGTGCTCGTAGAGGTTGGCGGGTTTCAGGCCAGGCCAGTCGGTGATAACCCGGCCGCCCTTCACCGCGCCGCCGGCAAGCAGCGCGATGGTGCCGGTGCCGTGGTCGGTGCCTTCGGTGCCGTTGATGCGCGCGGTGCGGCCGAACTCGGTGGCGACCACGACCACCGTGTTGCGCCAGCGCTCGCCCAATCCGCTTTCGAATTCCGCGAACGCGCCGTCGAGCCCCGACAGCAAAAACGCCAGCCGACCGACCGGGCCGCCTTCATTGGCATGGGTATCCCAGCCGTCGAAGGCGAGCGCTGCGATCCGCGGGCCGTCGTCGGCCGCCATCAATTTAGCGGCGCCGCGCGCCACCTGCCGCATCGCCGTCACGGCATTGCCGCCGGGTTTCGGCTTCATGTCGTCGCCCTGCGCTGCCTTGTCGAGTTGCAGTCCCTGCGACAGGGCAGACGCCAGCGCCGGATCGCGATGCCGGTAGAGTTCGACCAGCCGCGTCGCGGTATCGTCATCGGCCTGCGGCAGCGCCACCGGCGCCCAGCCGACGGTCGGCGCCGCGCCACGCAACACCAGCGGCGTGGTCGGTCCGACCGCAAGCGCGCTCGTCACCCGCTCGCCACGCGGCAGGGCTTCGAGCGCGCGGTTGAGCCAGCCGGATTGCACCCGGCCGGGACCGGCAAAGCCGCTTTCGAGCACGTCCTGGCCGTCGAAATGCGAACGGTCGCGATACGGCGTCGACACCGCATGGATCACCGCGGCGTGCTTCTCCCGGTACATCCGCGAAAATTCCGGCATCGAGGGATGCAGCGCGAAGAAGGAATCCAGCATGGGCGCCGCATGCGGGCCATCGGCTGCGAGCGCGATCGAACCATGGAGGGCGGCATAATCCGGATCTCCCACCGGCGCCACGGTGGCCAACCCGTCGAGCGCGCCGCGCAGGATCACGACGATCAAACGGGGGTCGCGGCCATCGGCGGCGCGCGCGAATTTCGGCAAGTAGGCCCAGGCCGCGAACGAGGCGCCGCCGAGCAAGAGCGCGCGGCGCGACGTCGGAAACGCGGCGCGGCTTTCGCAGCAATCCATTGTCGTTTCCATCGGTGTCATCTCCTCTGCAGTTCCGGCGACATCAACAGCAGCGCCAATGCCTGCTGCCGCGTCTCGGCGCGCTCGATGGTGCGGCGGGTTTCCGGCGATGCGGCGTCCGCCGCGGCAAGCTCCAGCAGATCGCGGGGATCGATATTGTTGCCGAGGCGCGAGGCGATCTGCGCCGAGATATCGAGCCGCAGCTTCATGCCCTCGGGCGCGGCCCAGGCCGCATTGGTGTCGGCAAAACCGTTCGGACCGGCCGGGGTCCACAGCGGCTGGCCCAACTGGTTGAGACCGCCGAGATAGGCGCCGGGATCTTCTGGAACGCGCGCCAGCAGGCGGCCGGTCGCGACCAGGAATTCATACGGCGAGCGCATCTTGGTCAGCGGCGCCTGCCAGGCCTCGTCGGAATCGATCAGCGCCATCGTCATCTTCAGGAGATCACCGTCGGATTTGCGGAATACTTCCTGCAGACGTGCCACCAGAGCGGGCGGCGGATCGTCAGCGACGAAGTGGCGGACGAATTTGGTCGCGATGAATTTCGCGGTGGAGGGATGGCGCGCGATGTCCGACAGCGCCGCTTCGCCCTGCGCCACGCCGTTGGCCTCATAAACCCTGCCGAGCAGCGGTTGCGGTCCCGGCTGATGCGCATTGGCGTTGAAGACGAAACTGCCCGGCGCGCCGAGCTGTCCCTGCCGCCCGGCAAAGGTCCACCCGGTGATGATGCGCGCCAGCGAGGTCACGTCGTCCTGGGTGTAGCCGCCGCCGACGCCGAGCGTATGCAACTCCATGATTTCGCGCGCGAGATTTTCGTTCAGCCCGCGCTTGCGGTTCTGCCCGGCGCGACTGTCCGGCCCGAGCGATTGCTGGTTGTCGAGAAAGAACAGCATTGCCGGATGCTGCTCGACCGCCCTGAGCATGTCGGCGAAACGCCCGAGCACATGCGGGCGGATCGCTTCGCGCTCGAACGAGCCGGCCCACATCCGCGCCAGTTCGCCCTTGTTGGCGGAGATGCAGAAATGGTTGGACCAGAACGCCACCAGCCGCTCGGTGATGCCGCAGTCGGCGATGATCGAACGCTGCAGCCGCGCCAGCGCCTCGGTGCGGTAGGTTTTCTGGATGACGTTGAGCGGCTGGGCCTGTTGCTTGGCGGCGTTTTGCTGAGCCGCGTCGGAGGCAGCCATCGTCGCGGCGGGATTGGCGTTGTCCGCCATCTTCATGGCCGGGTCTTTTGGCGACATCTCCATGGCGACGGCGTTCAGCGACAGGCTTCGCCGCGGCGTCTTGCCGTCGGGTTGCGCCGGCGGTGCCGGATTGGCCTCCGACGGGGCCGCGCCCGCCTTCGCTGCCGCCTCGCGCGCCGCCTTGACCTCCGCCTGATAGGCGAACACCGCTTCCGCCAAAGCCGGGGTCGACTGCAGCCCCGGCATCTCCAGCAGCACGCCGTTGGGACGGCTCAATTCTGCCTTGACATAGCCGCGCGGATCGGAGGCGGCATTGACCAGATCGCCGGAGGCGCCGCCGCGGGCGCCAAACCCGAAGCGATTGAGCGCGACCAGCGCGGCTTGCGAATTGCGGGCCATCGGATTTCCCTCGGGTGATCCTGCGCGTATATTGCAGGCCAAGTATACCGCAGTTCGGCATGAACCCGACATGAAGAACACGATCAGCGATGCGGTTCCATTGATGACAAATCGGTTAGAAATGCCGCCGTCCCGGCGCCTCGCCTGTTCCCGATGCGGAGTGGAATTCACCTGCGGCCTGTCGGGGTCGTGCTGGTGCGCGGAGGAAGGTGCCCGCCTGCCGATGCCGGGCGATCGGGCCGAGGATTGCCTGTGCCGCGAGTGTTTGCGGAAGGCGGCCGCCGACATTCCCCGGACGCTGCGCAGCACGCCGTGATGCGCTGCTGATCCAGGGTCCATCGCACCGATGGGTCCCGGCTCTGCGTCACGTCACTGCGTGCCGCGCCGCGTCCGGGACACGATCATTCGCGCCCTACTCCGCCGGGCCTGCGAACAACAGCAAATTCCCGTCCGGAACCCTGACGATGAAATCGCGCGCGCCCCACGGCTTGCTCTGCAGCGTCTGCAGGAACGAGACGCCTGCGGCCTGAAACTCGAGAAACAACGCCTTGATCTCGTGCGCCGTCGCGACCACCAGCGTCGCCGACAACAGCTCCTGGCGCTCCCGCATGACCTCGTCGATCGGCGGCCGCCCGACGCAGCGCAGGTTGATCCGCGCGCCGTCGCGCCTGACCTGCGCATAATATGGCGGCTCGCCATAGGTGAACCCAATGGCGAAACCGAGCTTGCGCGTGAAGAATTCGCAAGCCGCCATGATGTCGGCGACGAACAATTGCGGCTCGGCGGCGGCGATCACCGCCCTCGTGGAAATCGTCTCCGCATGATCCGACATGGCCGACTTACCTCTCTGTCAATCAAGCCGCCGCCGATCCAATGCTAGACCGGATAGCCCGGCGACCTCCGCGCCATGCCGTCGAAGGCGTCGAGCAGTTTTTCGCGCCAGGCATGGATCGGATCATTCTCGGCGAGCAATTTGAAGGGACTGACCACGCGCGCCCACTGGAACGGGCCGAACACGATATAGTCGGCGTAGTTCGGCTTCTCGCCGCCGAGATAGGCTTGCGTCTTCAGGGTCTGCCGCATCGGCTCGAGCGCGCGGCGAAAACCCTCGACGGCCTTGTCGCGCCCGGCCACCACTTCTTCCAGCGGCTTGCCGAAGCGCGCCTCGCGCGTCTTGCGGAAATATTCGGCATCGACCGGTTTCAGATGCGGCGGAATATCCGCAACGATCAGCGGAAACATGCCGCCGACCACGGCGATGTCGCCCCACCAGTTCATCATCCGCCCGATGGCGCGCCCGCCCTCGCCGCCGAACAGCGACGGCCGCTCCGGATATTTATCCTCGAGATAGTTCGCGATCGCCCAGGAATCGGCGACCGAGCTGTCGCCGTCGAGCAGCACCGGCACCTTCTCGGATTGATGCGGCGCGATCGCGTCCTTGTCGGTGAAGCACCACGGAATGGTTTCCGCAGAAAACCCCTTGTGCGCCAGCGCCATTCGCGTCCGCCAGCAGAACGGACTGAACGGGCGCGAAGCGTCGGTGCCGACGAGTTCGAAGAGTTTGAGTGACATCATTTCCCCGCCTTACCTCAAGCCGTCATTGCGAGGAGCGAAGCGACGAAGCAATCCATTCTTCGAACGTGTTGAGAGATGGATTGCTTCGCTTCGCTCGCAATGACGGAGCGCGCGTTCCTTCCACCGTCATGCCCGCGCTTGTCGCGGGCATCCACGTCTTTCTTCCCGGCCAAGTCAGAAGACGTGGATGGCCGGGACAAGCCCGGCCATGACGAGAGCCTTTACTCCGTCTACTTCACCACCGCCGCGGTCTGGCCGAACAGCAGCTTGCGCTCTTCCTCGGTGCGGATCGCGGGCTGGCCGAAATTCGGATTGACCTCTTTCGCCTTGGCGTAGGCGCGCACGGTAGCGGGCCGCGCGCCGATGGTTTCCAGCCAGCGCTTCAGATGCGGGAAATCGTCGATGTTCTGGCCCTGGTTCTTGTAGGGAACGACCCAGGGATAGCTCGCCATGTCCGCGATCGAATATTGGCCTGCGATGAATTCGCGATCCTTCAGCCGCTTGTTGAGCACGCCGTAAAGCCGGTTGGTCTCGTTGACATAGCGGGTGATGGCGTAGTCGAGCTTTTCCTGGGCGTAATTCCGGAAGTGATGGTTCTGGCCGGCCATCGGCCCGAGCCCGCCCATCTGCCAGAACGTCCACTGGATCGCGTCATAGCGGCCGTAGAGGTCGGCGGGCAGGAATTTGCCGGTCTTCTCGGCGAGGTAGAGCAGCATCGCCCCGGATTCGAAAATCGAGATCGGCTTGCCGCCGCCCTTCGGCTCGTGGTCGAGCATCGCCGGAATCCGGTTGTTCGGCGCGATCGCCAGGAATTCCGGCTTGAACTGGTCGCCCTTGCCGATGTTGATCGGGAAGACCTTGTAGGCGAGCCCGCTCTCTTCGAGAAACATCGTGATCTTGTGGCCGTTCGGCGTGGTCCAGTAATAGAGGTCGATCATGGGCGTTCCCTCGTGCTGACGCAAATTGGATGCGATTGCATGAAGTCCACCGCATCGCCGCCGCGAAGTCAATGGCGCCCCATCGGCATCGCGCCGAATTGATCCGTCAGCCGGCGCTGGCGCGTCCGTGGGCGCGCAGCAGTTGCTCGCCTTCCTGCGTGACGGTCACGACCACTCCGAAACCCGCGACCGCCTCGCGCTCGACAAAGCCGCGATCGACCGCGTCCTCCCAGATCGTCAGCCGCGGGCACGAGGTGCGCCAGGTCGCGATCACCTCGGAATAAAGCCGCGGCTCCCGCGCGATCCATTCGACCAAATCGAGCACCAGCGGATCTGCGGTTTCGACCATCGGGAATCTCCTTCCATCAAAACGCCAGCGCGTAGCTGCGCGAAAGCAGCAGCCAGCCGCCATAGAGGATGTAGTAGCCGGCGACCGTGGTGATCAGCCGCCGCGCCCAAGTACGGAATTGCAGATCGGTCATGGCTTCGAGAATGCGCCGCGCCAGCGACGTCCCGAGCATCGATGCGGCGATGGCAACGCCGGCCAGCACCGGATCGAGGGTCGCGGCCTGGTCGATGATGCCGCCGAAATAAATCAGCTTCAGGAAATGGCTGGCGACCTGGCAGGTCGCCTTGGTCGCGACGATGCCGCGGCGGTCGAACTGGCCGCCGAGGAAAAAGGTGTCCATCAGAGGGCCGGAAACGCCGGTCATCAGCATCAGTCCCATGCAGATCGAGCCGTAGAGCGCGCCCTGCCAGACGCTGTTGGGATCAGGTTTGAGGCTGGGCGGCATCAGCCGCGCCATGAACGGCGTGACCCCCAGCATCAACAGCGCCACCGGCTTGTCCGGCACGTAGCGGGTGATCGACCACGCCGCCAGCGCGGTGGCGCATCCGATCAAATAGACCGCGACCGGCCGCCACCGGATGTGGCGGCGCCACAGAAAGGCGCGCCAGCCGTTGGACGCCATCTGCGTGATGGCATGCAGCACCATCGCGGTCGGCAGCGGCATCAGCGCCAGCAGCACGCCGATCAGGATCAGCCCGCCGGCCATGCCGAACAGGCCGGACAGGAACGCGGTCGCGACCATCAACAGGCCAAGCGCTGCGATCATCAGCGGCGTCATTGCAAATCCTCCGCCGATATTTCTGCCCTGCTTGTAACGGGCGTGCAAAGCGAGTTATCTTGCCCTGGCATCAGTTTTCCTGAGGGTAGCCAGTTTTTGGGGTGGGCATGCGGCGGCTCCTGTTTCTCAACGGCATCAAGGCGTTCGAGGCCGCCGCCCGCAGCGGCAGCTTTGCCGGCGCCGGCGCCGAGCTCAACGTCTCGGCGGCGGCGGTGAGCCGGATGGTGCATCTGCTGGAGCAGCGGCTCGGCGTCGAATTGTTCGAGCGCAAGGCCAACCGGCTGGCGATGACGCCCGCCGGCCGCGCCTATCAGAGCGGACTGACGCCGATCTTCGACGCGCTGGCGAGCCTGACCGCGCAGGTCACCGCGCCCTCCCGCCTGCGCGTGCTGACCATCGGCGTCGGGCCGACCTTTGCGATGAAATGGCTGATCCCGAGGCTGGCGGATTTTCGCGTCGCAGAGCCCGCCATCGACGTGCGCATCGCCACCGGCGGCGCGGCGGCGCCGTTCGGCGACGACTGGAGCTGCGGCGTCAAGCTCGGCGACGGCGAATGGCCCGACCTGGTCGCCGAGCCTTTATTCGCCGCCGACCTGTTGCCGGTCTGCGCGCCGCGGCTGGCGGCGCAGTTGAAACGCGCGGGCGACCTGCGCGGCCCGAGCCTGCTGCGCGTGGCGCATGCTTCGGAGGATTGGCCGCTATGGCTGAAGGCCGCCGGCGCCGCGCGGGTCAGCGCGCGCGGCCCGGAATTTCAATTCTACGGCCAGGCGCAGCAGGCGGCCGCCGACGGGCTCGGGGTTGCCATGGGCATCCGGCCTTATATCGACGACGACCTCGCCGCCGGCCGGCTGGTGGCGCCGTTTGCGCTGAGCGTGCCCAAGGGCATGCGCTGGTACCTGGTCTATCGCGGCTTCCGCACCGAGCAGCGCGACTTTGCCGCGTTCCGGCGCTGGATCATCCGCGCCGCGGCGGCGCCCGCGCTGCGCGGCAAGGCTGCCGGCCGGGCGCAGCGCCCCGCCGGTTGAGACTTCTTGAAAAGAAAATCGGAGGATGTGAACGGCTTCACATCCGTCCCGGCCGGCGCATGTTTTGCTTCACACGTCCAATGCGGTGGGCTGCGTGGACGAGACCGTCGGCGGCTCACCCGATTTGAATGCGGCAGGCATCCCATGTTTGGATCCGACACCCTATCGACCGAGCAGCCTTCCCGGACGGTCCGATCCGACTGTCCGGACTGTCACGGGCGTCTTTCGATCCTGCGCGTCATCGCGGGCAAGGCAGGGTCCGAATACTGGACCATGCGCTGCACGAAATGCGGCGGGATACATCTCGACATTGTCAAGGCGCCGGCCCCGTCGCACGCGAGCTGAAGCGTTTTCGGGTCGATGGCTCCATTCTTTGAGACGGCGCGCCTGAGAACGAATTACTTTCTTCGTCATGGCCGGGCCTGTCCCGGCCATCCACGTCTTTTTTGCCGCTACATTTGTAAAGACGTCATGCCCGGGACAAGCCCGGGCATGACGAGATTTGCATAGCCGCCAAAAGGCGGGGCGAGGGAGCGGTCAGACGGTGAACGCCTTGTCGATCGCGCTCTGCGCCTGCTGCTGGATTTGGCGCAAGTGCGCTTCGCTCTTAAAACTCTCGGCATAGATCTTGTAGACCTCCTCGGTGCCCGAGGGCCTTGCGGCGAACCAGCCGTCGTCTGTGACGACCTTGATGCCGCCGAAGGACTGGCCGTTGCCGGGCGCGGCCGTCAGCGCGGCGCGGACCGGCTCGCCGGCGAGCTGCTTCAGGCCGAGCTTTTCGCCGGTCAGCGCCTTGAGCAGATTCTTCTGCGCCGACGTCGCCGGCGCATCGATCCGCTCGTAATAGGGCACGCCGAGCTCGCGGGTGAGGATGTCGAACAACTGGCTCGGATCGCTTTTGGTCCGCGCCGTCATCTCGGCGGCGAGCAGGCCGAGGATCAGGCCGTCCTTGTCGGTGGTCCACACCGTTCCGTTCCGCCGCAGGAACGAGGCGCCGGCGCTCTCTTCGCCGGCGAAGCCGAAGCCGCCGCCGATCAGGCCGTCGACGAACCATTTGAAGCCGACCGGCGTTTCCACCAGTTTTCGTCCGATTTTCCTGGCGACGCGATCGATGATCGCGCTGGAGACGATGGTCTTGCCGACCGCGCTGTCGCTCCGCCACCCCGGGCGATGCTCGAACAGATAGGCGATCGCGGCGGCGAGGTAATGATTGGGATTCATCAACCCGTTGGAGCGGGTGACGATGCCGTGCCGGTCGGCGTCGGTGTCGTTGGCGAACGCGACGTCGAACTTGTCGCGCAGGCCGATCAGCCGCGCCATCGCATAAGGCGACGAGCAGTCCATCCGGATCTTGCCGTCCCAGTCCACCGTCATGAAACGAAAGGTCGGATCGACGGCGTCGCTGATCACGGTGGCGGCGATGCCATAGCGCTCGATGATCGGCTGCCAGTAGCGCACCGCGGCTCCCCCGAGCGGATCGATCCCGATCTTGACCCCTGAGCTGCGGATCGCCTCCATGTCGACGACATCGGCGAGGTCGGCGACATAGGGCCCGATGTAATCGTAAGCGTGCACGCAGGCCGCCTTCCGCGCGCGGTCGTAATCGATGCGCTTGATTCCCTTGAGGCCGTCTTCGAGGAAACCGTTGGCGGCGCGCTCGATGGCGGAGGTGATGTCGGTATCGGCCGGCCCGCCATTGGGCGGATTGTATTTGAAGCCGCCATCCTCGGGCGGATTGTGCGACGGCGTGATCACCACGCCGTCGGCGAGACCCTTTGTGCGGCCCTTGTTGGTGGTGAGGATGGCGTGCGAGATCACCGGCGTCGGCGTGTAACCGTCATGCTCGTCGATCATCACCTCGACGCCGTTGGCGGCGAACACTTCCAGCGCGCTCGCCAGCGCCGGCTCGGCCAGCGCATGGGTGTCGATGCCGACGAACAGCGGACCGTCGATGCCGGCGGCCTTGCGATGGTCGCAGACCGCCTGGCTGATCGCGAGGATGTGGTTCTCGTTGAAGGCGTGGTTGAGCGCGGAGCCGCGATGGCCGGAAGTTCCAAACGCCACGCGTTGCGAAGGCACGGAAGGATCCGGCTTTTCGGCGAAATACGCCGTCATCAGCCGCGGAATGTTCGCCAGCATCGAGGGATCGGCCGGTTTGCCGGCGAGCGGATTGATGTCGGCGGCCACGGGATTTCCCTTGTAAAAATGTCAGCAGATGACACTAACGCATGATCCGGAAAAGTGGGAACCGGTTTTCCGCCGGGATCATGCGCGCGCAAGGCGAACAGCCTTTTGCCCTTTTCCGGCAGCCGAACTCATCCCATATTCGCCCCATGGCGAAGAATCCAGACCATCCGAAAAAGCCGCGTAAAACCCCGAAATCCAAGGCTTCGCGTCCCGACGTGCAGCCGATCGGGCCGGCGCTGGCGGAACTGCTCAATCCCGCGATCAATCGCGGCGACGCCGGCCTCGGCTCCGGCACCGGCCTGCAGCCGCCGCCCGACAATTCCTGGGACCGCCGCGCCGGCGGCGAAGCCGCCGCGCACCGCGCGCGGAAGTCGACACGCGCGACCGGCGAGGATGTCGCGAAACGGGATGCTTCCTTCCCTCCTCCTCCCGCGCGCCCCTTGGCGCGTGGTGGGGAGGGGTCGGGGGTGGGGGGTGGTGCAGCGAGTCCGACTGCCGGCGAGTATGACGAGGGTCGTGCGGCGAGTCCCTCTGCCACCGAGTCTGCTGAAGCACCCCCCACCCCCGACCCCTCCCCGCCGCTGCGCGGGGGGAGGGGAGAAGAAAGGCCCGGCTTCAAAGAATCCCCGCAACGCGAATTCGCGCCGGCCAACTACGGCACTGCCGCCACCATTCCCACGCTCGATCCGGAGCTGGCAAAGCAGCTCGGCTTCACCACCGAGGAGGAAGACGCCGCGGCGCTGGCGCGGCCGCCGCGCAACAAGATGGAGGCGCTTGGGCGTTGCTGCGACCGCGGATGCGCTGGACGCGCTGATCCGCGACGGCCGCCCCGAGTTCAAGGGCGCGGACGGCCAGATCAAAATCTGGACCCCGCATCGTCCGCCGCGCCCGGAGAAATCCGAAGGCGGCCAGCGTTTTGTCATCAAATCCGAATACGAGCCGAAGGGCGACCAGCCGACCGCGATCGCGGAGCTGGTCGAGGGCATCTCGCGCAACGACCGCACCCAGGTGCTGCTCGGCGTCACCGGCTCCGGAAAGACCTACACCATGGCCAAGGTGATCGAGGCCACGCAACGCCCCGCCATCATCCTGGCGCCGAACAAGACGCTGGCCGCCCAGCTCTATGGCGAGTTCAAGAGCTTCTTCCCCGACAACGCGGTGGAATATTTCGTCAGCTATTACGACTACTACCAGCCCGAGGCCTACGTCCCGCGCACCGACACCTATATCGAAAAGGATTCTTCCATCAACGAGCAGATCGACCGCATGCGCCATTCGGCGACGCGGGCGCTGCTCGAGCGCGACGACGTCATCATCGTGGCCTCCGTGTCCTGCATCTACGGTATCGGCTCGGTCGAGACCTACACCGCGATGACCTTTGCCTTGAAAAAGGGTGAGCGCATCGACCAGCGGCAACTGATCGCCGATCTCGTCGCGCTGCAATACAAGCGGACGCAAGCCGATTTCACGCGCGGCACCTTTCGGGTGCGCGGCGACGTCATCGACATCTTTCCGGCGCACTACGAAGACCGCGCCTGGCGCGTCAATTTGTTCGGCGACACCGTGGAAAATATCGAGGAGTTCGATCCGCTCACCGGCCACAAGCAGGACGAGCTCGAATTCATCAAGATCTACGCCAATTCGCATTATGTGACGCCGCGCCCGACGCTGGTGCAGGCCATAAAATCGATCAAGAGCGAGTTGAAGCAGCGGCTCGACCAGCTCAACAACCAGGGCCGCCTGCTGGAAGCCCAAAGGCTGGAGCAGCGCACCACCTTCGATCTCGAGATGATGGAAGCCACGGCTAGCTGCGCCGGCATCGAGAACTATTCGCGCTACCTGACGGGCCGCCGCCCCGGCGAGCCGCCGCCGACACTGTTCGAATATGTCCCGGACAACGCGCTGGTGTTCGCCGACGAAAGCCACGTCACGGTGCCGCAGATCGGCGGCATGTTCCGCGGCGATTTCCGGCGCAAGGCGACCTTGGCCGAATACGGTTTCCGCCTGCCCTCCTGCATGGACAACCGCCCGCTGCGCTTCGAGGAATGGGACATGATGCGCCCGCAATCGGTCGCGGTGTCGGCGACGCCCTCCGCCTGGGAGCTCAACGAGAGCGGCGGCGTGTTCGTCGAGCAGGTGATCCGCCCCACCGGCCTGATCGATCCGCCGGTCAACATCCGCCCGGCGCGCACCCAGGTCGACGATCTCGTCGGCGAGGTCCGCGCCACCGCGCAGGCCGGCTATCGCAGCCTCGTCACCGTATTGACAAAACGGATGGCGGAAGACCTCACCGAATACCTGCACGAGCAGGGCATCCGCGTGCGCTACATGCACAGCGATATCGACACCATCGAGCGCATCGAGATCATCCGCGATTTGCGGCTCGGCGCCTTCGACGCGCTGGTCGGCATCAATCTGCTGCGCGAGGGCCTCGACATTCCCGAATGCGCGCTGGTCGCGATCCTCGACGCCGACAAGGAAGGATTCTTGCGCAGCGAAACCTCGCTGATCCAGACCATCGGCCGCGCCGCGCGCAACGTCGACGGCAAGGTGATCCTCTATGCCGACCAGATCACCGGCTCGATGCAGCGCGCCATCGCCGAAACCGACCGCCGCCGCGAAAAGCAGGTCGAATACAACACGGAAAACGGCATCACGCCCGAAAGCATCAAGAAATCCATCGGCGACATCATGAACAGCGTCTACGAGCGCGACCACGTGCTGGTCGAGATCGGCGACGGCGGCATGGCCGACGACGTCATCTCCATCGGCCACAATTTCGAAACGGTTTTGGCCGACCTGGAGACAAGAATGCGCGAAGCCGCCGCCGACCTGAATTTCGAGGAAGCCGCGCGACTCCGCGACGAAGTCAAACGCCTCCGCGCCACCGAGCTCGCGGTCGTCGACGATCCCACCGCCAAGCAGCGCACCGTCCAGGGCAAGGCCGGCGCCTATGCGGGAATGAAGAAATACGGCGAGTCCGCGAACCTGCCGACCGCCTCGCTGAAAAAGCGCGGCGGTGGTACGATGCGCGCCGCCGCCTCTTCCCCCTCGCCCCGCCCTTCGCGGGGAGAGGGTCGGGGTGAGGGGCGATCCACGGGCGGTGCCAACACCCCCGCCTCCAAAATCCACAAACCCCAGCTCGACGAAATGCACGGCCCGGAATCCCTGCCCTTCCGCCCGAGCGGCGCCCTGCCCAAGAAACCATTCGGCGACAACAGCCGGATCATCCAGCCCACCGACTCCCGCGAATCCGGCCCCGAATTCGGGCCCTCGCCACGATCGACGGGCGGCGCGCCGGGGCATCGGGGTGGGTGGAAGAAGCGGTAAGGATTGCAGCGTCCGGCGAATTGACCCTTTCCGGTAAATTTCGACCGTTACCGTCGCGTCCACGACCACTCCGACCGACTACAAAGCCTTGGAATCCGAGCCAGTTTTCCCTAGGGTGCTACTTATACGCGCAAACTCGCTCGTCATGAGTATTTCTATGACCTCTATGGAAGTGGCTAATTCCGAGATTGAGGGATTTGACGAGCCGACCTCAATCTCATGGGGAGAATACGGACTCGATTCCGTTTTTGTTCGAAACGAAAATCGATCAATTTCAGACGTAATCCGTCGTATCGATAACAAGCGATACATTATGGATCCCGACTTCCAACGTGATTTTGTTTGGCCAGAGGACAAGCAGTCAAAACTAATTGAAAGTTGCATTATGCGCATCCCGCTTCCCGTTTTTTATCTGGCGGAAGCGAAAGACGGTCGAATAGTGGTTGTCGATGGGCTTCAACGGCTCACGACTTTCCATCGTTTTGTCAAAGGACACTTTCGCCTGAAAGGCTTGGCATCTCCACAGTTTGTAGAGGGCACGCACCCATTGGAAGGAAAGAAATTCGCCGGTCTAACAATCGAATTGCAAGAGAGGATTTTAGATACTCAGTTGATAACTTATATTTTGGATTCTAAAGCTCCCGAACGAGCACGTCTTGATATATTCGAGAGGGTAAACAGCGGCGTCCCCCTTACGCGCCAACAAATGCGTAACGCCCTCTACTCTGGTCCCGCAACGACGTGGTTAAAACAAGCCGCAGATAGCATAGCCTTCAAGTTAGCTACTGGTGAATCCCTCGACAAGAAAGCGATGCGAGACCGTGAAGCGATCAATCGCTTCTGCTCATTCTATCTGATCGGCTGGGATTCATACCGAAGCGACATGGAAGTTGACCCGAGCCCCGCAAATTCCTCCAAAAATGGGTAAAGTCCGTCACCCGCTGGGGGATGGACATGAAGGCAAGTCGGTTCACGGAAGAGCAGATCATCGGGGTTTTGCGGGAGCAGGAGGCTGGGGCAAAGACCGCCGACCTCTGTCGCAAGCATGGGGTCAGCAGCGCGACATTCTACAAATGGAAGGCCAAATATGGCGGCCTCGAAGTCTCGGACGCCAGGCGGCTGAAGACGCTTGAGGACGAGAACGCCAAGCTGAAGAAGCTGTTGGCCGAGACGATGCTCGACAACGCGATGCTGAAGGATATCGCTTCAAAAAAATGGTGACGCCCGCCGTCAGGCGAGAAGCCGTCGCTCACCTGCAGGTCACCTACAAGGTCAGCGAACGGCGGGCGTGCTCAGCGCTCGGAACAGATCGGACATCGGTGCGCTATCGCAGCCGGCGCCCCGACGATGAGGCGATACGAGCCCGGCTGCGTGAACTTGCGTCGGTTCGCCGGCGGTTTGGTTATCGTCGCCTCCACATCCTGCTCGGGCGAGAGGGCATCGTTATGAACCACAAGAAGCTCCGTCGTCTTTACCGCGAGGAACGGCTTCAGGTCCGCCGGCGGTCGGGCCGCAAGCGGGCCGTTGGTACAAGGGCTCCGATGGCGCTGCCGCACGGTCCCAACCAGCGCTGGAGCCTGGATTTTCTATCGGACGCGTTCGCCGCTGGCCGGCGCTTCCGGATCCTGGCGATCGTCGACGATTTCACGCGCGAATGCCTGGCGCTGGTCGCCGACACCTCATTGCCCGGCTTGCGTGTCGCCCGCGAGCTCGATGCCGTGATCGCCAGCCGCGGCCGTCCAGCGATGATTGTTTCGGATAACGGCACAGAGCTCACCAGCATGACGATGCTGCGCTGGTCACAGGAACGCGGCGTTGCGTGGCACTACATCGCGCCTGGAAAGCCCCAGCAAAATGCCTTTGTCGAGAGTTTCAACGGCCGGCTGCGGGACGAATGCCTCAACGAGACATTATTCTCGTCCCTTGCCCACGCCCGCGAAGAACTGGCAGGCTGGAAGGACGACTACAACACGGTCCGACCACACAGCGGTGTTGGCAATCTCGCACCGTCAATTTACGCAAGAATCAGCGCTCCCAAGATGCAACGGGATGGGACGCTGCGCTATGCCGAGGGCTCCGCGCCCCATCCCGTTGCATCACCGGGCCACACCGGCTCAAATCAACCGGAGACTTTACCCATCGCTGGATGAACGAAGGGGCTCAGGTCAAAGTCTTTCTTGCTTCTGGTTTGGAAACCATGAACACCTTGTCCTCTAACGAGCTACAAGATCTGCGAGCCAAGTTCTCGGATTCTATGCGAATAAATCGCTCGCTTTTCGGTGAACATGCATTTCGCAAATCGCTCGTGTCAAAGGATGCAGACGTCCGCCGAAACGTGCTCAACATAGCTCTGTTCGATGTGTGTTCTGTACTAATCGCGAAACACAGCGGACAGCTCTCGGTTGATCCAAATTTTGTTGAGAGAGTAAAATTGGCTTTCCGGATGCTTCTATCAGATGATCGCTTCGTAAAGGCAATCACCTACGGCACAAATAGTACTCAGTCCGTGACCACACGTTTCGGTCTAGCAGAGACTGTTCTCAATGAGTGCCTGACCTGAACTCTTATTGTCATGTTAGCTGAATGATCGCCTCACTCCATCGACCGCCTTGCCCATCAGATGGGATTTGGGAAAGAATTTGTTGGACAGTTTTTTCATGAAAAATCGCCGCTTCCATATCCCAGATATGGAAGACGTAACTGGAGCCGTATTTGATTGCCGTATTCCATTCATTACGGGTGATGTAGAAGCGCCGCTGGCCGAGAAATGATTTTACTTCAATCAGCTTTGCAATCGGTTCAAAGTTTCCGAGATCGAACGACAAAATGTCGTAACCGACCGTATTGTCTTCAATGGACATCCAGACCGGCGCTTTATTGATTCCTAATTTTATCAATCGCCTCGATTTCGAACTCTAACGAAAGCCTCTCAGCATCCCGCGCCCGTTCCATTGTTGCTGATTCCGAAGCCTCTCTGCCCGCCGCTTGGAGTTGATCCCACCAAGCAACCGTCTCCCTGGAGGGCGGATCATCGAGCAGCCGGGCGCAACGGAAGCAACTTACTTCATCGCGATCAAGCTTTTGGATGAACTTCTTTCTTCCAAGAGTAATTGATCTTACCCAGATATCATTTTGGCTCATGGCTGCTTCGATGCAGGCCCTGAAGAAGCCTATTGGGTCCCGGTGATCAGCCGATTTAGGCACAAGCTCATTCAGCACTTGAGCCGCTTCATAGTCAAGCGCACCAACCTCAAGCTTGCTCACCAGCCCTATCAGATCGCCCTCGGAAAGATAAGGATGAGCAAATCGATATGTGTGAAGGTTCCTGAGTGCCTCAAACGCACTCATCGAAAAAATGCGATGAACGCTCAGCTTCATGTTAGAGCTTCGTCATCGGCCCAATTTCGATTTACTCCCTCAAGTTCTTCGACAAGATCCACCAAGTCTTGCAAATCCACTGAATAGTCAATTGGGTCGTCCGCTTCCTCTTCATCTAACGCCACTTCGTGCAGATCCGGATCGTCTAAAAGCTGCTGGAGGCCGCGAATCTTAGTCGCTAGCCGACGGCTAACCGAAAAATCAATGCTTCCCAAACCGGCGGGAGCTTTTGTTTGGTAAATTGTTATGTTTGTTTCGGTTTCCGGAGGAAGCCCCAGACGGTGTATCCGATCAATCGACTGAAGATAGTGCGTGGATACGTAGCTTCGATCCAAATAGATTGCATCATGACAAACAGTATGTAGGCTTATGCCCTCTCCAGCCGCCGCTGGGTTTGCAATAAGAACCTGGCAGGATCTGTCGGCATGGAAGCGCTGAATGCGACCTTCCCGACTATTTAAATCGGACTTAGTACCGGTCGGAACTCCTCCGTACAATGTCACGGGATTTAGGTCTGCGAGCATACGTTCTAGTTCGAACAGGCTGTCGGTGAAGATTGTCCAAACTAGCGACTTCTTTCCCTCCGACGCCAGTCTACGTATATGCTCTTCGACGGCCCTCATCTTCAATGAAGGCCCCTCAGAAAATACCTGATCCGCGATACCCGAACTCAGTCCGACAACGTCCTTCGTCATCCCTTGGAGCGCCAACATGGGATTGGACGAAAGCTGCAGCAGCCGCATGACGGACTTACGCGCTCCCAAGAAATCGATCTGGCCCCCTATTGCAGTAGAGGTCACTTGCGCAAGTTGTCGCAACGCTTCCCTTCTCACCACCGAATAAAGCGCCAGGTGGCCCGGCGCCATTCCGACCTGAACAAAGTGCCGTTTCGCCGGGGGAATGCCGAGTTCGTTCTTCGTGGTCCGGACATACAGGTTTTGACATACTTCACGAGGTATCTCGCCACGCGATATCCTTAGGTCTAAACCCTGGCCCGGCCACAAAAATCCAAGTTGAGCAGCAAGATCATTGGGTCCCTGTGGCATGGGGGTGCCCGTAAGAATATCCCGCCTTAGAGGCAGGCTCGCTACATTCAGAAGGAAAGCACCTCGCTGAGATGCGAACCCCGCTTTCATACGATGTGCTTCGTCGAGTACGAGATGCACCGAGGTGCGCGCTAGGTAGCTAGACAGGAGGTCAGCTTGCCGAACTGCCAAGTCATAAGAAATTAAAAAGCGCTTCTGACCAGATTTAAGTAGCCTGTCGATATCGCTGCTATTCCCCTCTAGGACACAAAATTGCTCTTGGGGCAGGCTTTCATCGGAGACGTCCAGGCATTGTCCAACAACTTCGCGCCACGCCCCGAACGAGGACTTCGGTCCAATTACAAGGAGCCTTTGGTGAGGTTTATGCACGAGAAGATGTAGCGCAAACGTCACCGTCGTTTTTCCCGCTCCCGGAACAGAAAAATTTGCTCCGTGAGGAAGCTGCAACAACGTCTGCAAATCTCGCAACTGAAACGACTTCAGCGACCGCTTGGTAAATCCGAGCTCTGTCAATCGATCCTGAATGTTGCCTTCGAAAGTTAGCACCCTTTCTCTTGCAGCTTTTGTCGCTTTGATTTCCTCTCCGAACTTGCGCAGGAGGTCCGACGCTGCACCTTCTGGATGAAACCGGAATCCGAATTGTTGTTGTTGCGAACGAGTTCCGAACTCTCGAACTATTGCGAGAGCGTGCGACCACGGAAGTTCAATTACCCTTTCGGTAATGGTATTTTCGATCCCTTCTGAGATGACTTTCGCTCGCAAACGATCCCAAATTGCTTCTGCTCCTGGCACCTCTCGAACCAACCGCCCCGAAAGTCGTAGAGGGTCAAACTCGATCTTTACAATCGCAGTTTCTGTCGTCATCGAGGGCCGCCGTCTGCCCCGCCTAGCTTTTTAAGAATAGTTAGCAATCCGTCGACTTGAGATGCAATTTCATTTAGATGACCTTCGATGGCAGAATGCGTAGCAGGATCAGCGGAACCAATATCAACATCCTTCAGTCGACTGCTAATTTGAGCCACTGCTTTGAGGGCAGCGTTTCCGCCTTTGATCTCTCTCTCTGCTTCCAAGACACTCTTACAAACATCAATCAACGTCTCGGTCGCTTCTTCCTTCGTTTTCGAGCTTTGTAGAGCCTTGATAATTGGTTCGTAGGAAATTTCCTTTTCAGGCGGCTCTAAATCAACAGCAAAGCTACCGTCGTCTTGCGTTGGCTCTTTCTCGGTGAGTGAGATGCTAAGACTTGTGGCAACTCGGTCTAGTACATCGGGAGCCTTTTTCCCGAAAGTCGAATTGAAAGCGTACACGCGCTCCTTAAGGGAAGCGCGCTTGTCAAATAGCGTCCAAGCAATTGCACGACTTGCCTCCATTAAGCTTTGGTTTTTCCCCTCCAGCCTAGAGGGAAGATCTTTGAACAATTGCACTGCATCAACGACTCGACTGTACTCGCCTTCCGCCTTTGCCCAGTCACGCAAATAAAGATTTGCTTCAGTGAGCGCAGCAAGAGAGTTCTTGATTTCGGCTGGCTTTCGATTTAATCGATTGGCAACGGCATCAACGTTCTTGTGAGTTTCCAGCAACCTGGCAATCAATTGACAGTCGCCGATCCAATCATAATCGAGACGCGTTTCGGGCTTGGCTTGAAGAGCAGCTTCAATATCAACGATTTCATCTGGCGTCGCATCTTCAGGGAGGACGAGGCAATCAATATGAGAGAAGATGTTGTATGCCTGCTTGTTCTCCGTGAATAGTTCGCGCATTCCGGCAAGCCTCCGATTGCCGTTCACAACCACCCCGCGGAACGTGATAAGAAGGGGCTCACGCTGTTTCTCTGACTTGAGGACATCGATAACGGGAACCACCGAATCGGAAACTCCTCTACGCGCTAACTTTTCGAGAATATCGTGTTGAAGCTGCTGGACGCTTTCGTTCTCTTGGCCAGTCAGAAAAAAATGGGCCGGCTTGTTTTCACGAATCAAATATTCTTTTTGATCAATGAACGTGCGAAAATTCTCCATCCGATAAACCAGAGCGTTTTCCGGGAGCCTAACAAACGGAAGATCTGTTTTCTGCCCGCGAAAGTCGTAAAAGTCTCGCTTTTGCGTACTGGCCTTAATTGCGGAACGAATGAGTGTCTCTCTCTCAGAACTCGGTCGCAAAATAACTTGATAGCCCATCCTAGTTCCCCACTTGATTCCCTGGCGGCGTCACGAAAAGACCTATCGAGGTATAGTTCCTCAGGTCATTAGTTGACCAAACTGAACCCGCCCGCAGAAGGATTCCATCGGCCGCACGGAGGACATAAAAAATCACATTAACAAGCTAACACCCTCTGGATCTAACCGATCTTCGGTGATAAGGTATAGCTCAATCGCTAATGGAAAACACATGCCCACCCCAACTAAAGTTGCAGCTGCTAAGCAAACCGAAAGAAGCGCTCCCATGGGAGCGCCGCGCTGGGGCACGGAAATTCAACTAGCCGAACGAGATGCTTTTGAATTCTTATCCGGACTTGAGCCAAATTCAGCGGACCTAATCATTGCCTCTCCCCCCTATTTTATGGGCAAAGAATATGACCGATCGACCAGTATCAAGGAGTTCGAACAAGACCATATTCGCATGCTCCCACTACTCGTCGGTGCTTTGAAAGAGGGTGGTAGCATCTGCTGGCAAGTCGGGAACCACGTTAAGAATGGGGTACTAATACCTCTGGATGCCGTTGTTTATAACGTCTTCTCTAGCGAGAAACGATTGACGCTCAGAAATCGTATAATTTGGACCTTTGGTCATGGCGCACATGCGTCGAAGCGATTTAGCGGCAGGCACGAGAGCCTTCTGTGGTTTACGAAAGGCAATGATTACTACTTCAATTTGGGGCCGATCAGAGTTCCTCAAAAATACCCTGGAAAGCGACACTATAAGGGTCCCAAAAAAGGCCAGCTAAGCGGTAATCCAGCTGGCAAGAACCCATCCGATGTTTGGGATATTCCCAACGTTAAATCGAAGCACATCGAAAAGACCGCTCATCCGTGCCAGTTTCCGGTGGCCCTAGTCCAGCGGTGCATTAAAGCATTGACTCCATCAAACGGCTTAGTCGTGGATCCTTTTATGGGGTCTGGTTCATCGGCAGTCGCGAGCCTAATTGAGGGCCGCCGCTTTTCCGGCTGCGACACCGAGGTGAAATACGTGCGTATTGCACGGAAACGCGTCAACGATGCACGATCGGGCGTTATCAATCACAGACCTCTTGATAAACCCGTCGTTCTACCTTCGCAGACGCATGCTGTGGCGAGGCGCCCAGCTCATTTTGCTTAGCGATCGAAGCACTGGATTTCTTCTATCAATGTTTGGCCGAGCGCGAGCTTGGCCGCTTCCCGAGACGCGCAAAGGCCGAGGAGTTTCTGGCTTTCGGTCGATACGAGGTACTCGTCATTCCGGGATGGTGCGTAAGCATCAGACCCGGAATCTCGGGATTCCGAGTTCGCACTGCGCGCGCCCCGGAATGACGGCGGAGACCGCACGATTTGCCCGTCGGGTTATTTTGCCGCACCCCTTTTCATAAAATTCTTCTTTGCCGAAACTTCGGAATATCCTATATTCCCTCCGTCCCGTCCCACCAAAGGGGCGTTGCGCAACGTCAACAACGCGGGGCGGGATGCGGTGGACGCTGATGCGCCTTTGACGAATGGCGCTGAAGCGGACGGCAAAGTCGTGTGGTTCTGGCACCCCGACGCTGGTGTCAAGTTCGCGCTAAGGAACGCGGGCGACGGTGGCCAACAAGCCCGGAGCACCGGGAAGAGCACGAAGCAGCCGTTAAAACCATTGCGTGGGGAATGCCGGGTGATTCCGGTGTGACCTGCCAACGTGTGTGCATTTGCTTACTACCCATCGCACACACGGCTATCGGGCGCATCGGCCGCCCGGCATTCCCTGCGCCCTTTGTTCGAAGAGGGCGGAAAATAAATGAATACCTCGCGCAAACGCATGCGGCGAGATCGCGGAATCATGTCTCGACGTCATTGCGAGCGCAGCGAAGCAATCCATGCCGCAGCAAGTAAGAAAGTAAGAAAGATGGATTGCTTCGCTGCGCTCGCAATGACGGGCTCCAGACCGTTCGCGTCTTGGGCTGTTTGAAACGTGAAGCCGCAAGTCCTCCACGTCGTCCCGGCCTCCGAGCCGGGACCTATAGCCAGAGTCGGTAGCGATGTGCGAAAGCCGTCGAACAGCGCGTTTCAAATCGTACGGCCGCGGCGTATGGGTCCCGGCGTTCGCCGGGACGACGGCTTGTTACGGAAGCTACGACCCCTTCGTCACCACGTCCGCGATCTTCTTGTCGCTGGGGTTCACGATCAGGACCTTGTCCTGGGTCATGGCGTAGCGGTAGGGCTTCACGGCCGGGACGTCGCGGGCGGCCTGGCGCGGCAGCGGATAGGTGCTGAGGCCGGAGGGGATCGCCTGGCCCGCGGCCGCGTTGAAGCCGGACGGCGCGGTCTGATTGGTGGCGTGCAGCTTGAGATCCTTCCAGATCTCCTTCTGCTGCGTGGCCGACAGGTTGAGCGTGTCGCTGGCCTTGGTCATGTGGCTGGCGGCGGCAGCGGCGGACACCCCGGACAGCAGCACTGCGGCGGCGACGGCGACGGAAGCGGATTTCCTCATGTCGGATACTCCTTGGAGAAATCGTCGCCCGTACCGATCAAACCGCCCGGGACGCGCAAGGTTTCATTAAATCGGGGAAAGGCTTGCGCGCCCGCCGCGCGACTTGCGATGCCGGGCATACAAAGCCGCGCGCATTTGCTAACATCGCCCGCGCGCCAAATTCTTCAACCCGGCGCAAGGGAGAGCAGCCATGGCCAAGGGTCAGATGCGCAGCAACAAGGAAAAGAAGAAACCGAAGGCGGACAAGAACCTCAAAAAGGGCGGCGCGGCGCCCTCGCCGTTCGCCGCCGGCAAGACGCCTGCGGGCCAGAGCCCCAACAGCAACAAGAAGTGAGGCGTTGCCCGCCCCGGCCGGCTGACGGGCTACGCGCCCGGGCCGGCCGGCTTGAAATGATTTTTTGCAGAGTTTTCGGTCGAGGACCGCCACGCGCGCCCGATCGCGCCAGCGCCCGGCGGAATGAAAACGGGTGCCCTCTCTAAAATACATCTCCCGGTAGTGAACCGTTTTTGATATTTTAACGTCAAAGGGGTTGAAATGCGCCGCCGATCGATCGGCAGGCAATTCGGCCCACTATGCGAGCTGCAATCCGAGTCGGGCCCAACACCGGCGGAGACGAAGATGGTCGAGCAACTCAACCGTCAGCGCGTCATCAACATGCTCGAGACGTTCTACGCCGGCGACATCGAGGGCGCGCTCGATCGCTGCACCGACGACATCGACTACATCGCCTCGGCGCCGGTCGACATCCTGCCGCATCTCGGCCACCACCGCGGCAAGGCCGAGGTCCGGCAGATGTGGCGAACCGTGCGCGCCCGCTATTCGACCATGCGCTACGAAGCGCCGATCACGGTCGCCGAAGCCGACAGGGTCGCGGTCTATATCCGCGCCTTCTTCACCAAGCGCGGCAACGGCCGGGTCGTGCAATTCGACGTCGCGCTGTTTGCCGCGCTGCGCGACGGGCGCATCGCGCAAGTCCGCGAGGTGATCGATTCCTTCGATCTGGTGCAGCAGGTGCTGGAGCGCGACCTCGCCGCGCTGCTGGCGGAGACGCGGCCGGACAAGGCGTAGAGGCTCCCGTCGTCATTCCGGGATGGTCCGAAGGACCAGACCCGGAATCTCGAGATTCCGGGTTCGATGCTTCGCATCGCCCCGGAATGACATCGGTATTTTCCCCGCCGCGTTGAACCTCGCTGCCCCCTGCCGCGACACACCTCGGGAAATTGCTGATTTTCGACGGGCAAATCATCCTCATGAAAATCGCGTTGCTGGCGTTGCTGGGACTGTTGCTGGGCGCGCTCGGCGGCGCCGCGCTCGGCATCGGCGCCGGGCTCGCCTGGGTCGAAATCTTCCAAACCACCGGTTTTGAAGGCTATAGCGGCATGCTGGTGTTCTTCACCTTCATGCCGCTGGGGGCCGCGATCGGCGGCCTCGGCGGCGGGCTGCTGTTTGCCGTGATCGCGATGCGCGACGCCCAGATCGCGGTCGAACGGGCGCCGGCGCCGCGCCGCAACTCCTGAATTTTCGGAATCTTCCGCATTCGTGCAATGCAAAAATGCGCCTTGCATTTCGGCCGGCGGCGATTATTTGAAGCTTCAACTAATGCGGTGAGCACGGGTCCCGGCGTCGGCAATGACGCCCTTTTTTGTGGCCGCTGGCTCGTCTGAAAATCCAGTTCAGGAAGCAGAAATCATGACAGAGCACAGCCTCTGGCGTTTTTCACGCGCGTTCCATCGCGCGATCAACGAGCGCCGGCACGACGAACTTCAAGAGCTGATCGACGACGATGTCGACTGGGCGATCTATGGCCCGATCGACATGTTCCCGTTTCTCGGCGCCCGCCGCGGCAAGGCGGCGGTGCTGGAGGTGATGCGGCAGATCGCCGACAATATCCGGGTGCACCGCTTCGATCGCGAGACCATCATGCTGGGCGTGGATTCGGCCGCCTCGATGCTGCGCTATTCGCTGACCATGCTCGACAGCAACAAGCCGATCAGCTTGCGGGTCGCGCATTTCGCGCAGTTCAAGGCCGGCCGGCTCTCGAGCATCCGCGTGCTGCTCGACAGCTTCGACCTGGTCGAGCAGACGCTCGGGCGCCCGATCCATCTGCCGAAGATCACCTCGGTGGCCTGATCCCGTCATTCCGGGGCGATGCGAAGCATCGAACCCGGAATCTCGAGATTCCGGGTCTGGTCCTTCGGACCATCCCGGAATGACGAAGTCACCTATTGATGACGATAACCCCCGCCACAATTTCGCGCCGATGTATCCGCATCAATGGCGCAGTTGCAGGCAGGCGGGCATGGTCTCCACACGACGATATGGGCTGGCGCTGATGCTGGCGGCGAGCCTTGGGCTTTCGGCGCCGCAGACCCGCGCGCAGACCGCCCCGGCGGACGACCATCGGCACGCTTCGGGCGAGGTGGAGGCCTCGGCAATCCCGGACGCCAGCGAACTCGACTGGAGCCAGCTCGACGTCGATGCCGCCACGCTGATGAAGGGCGCGCCGGCGTCGAAGCCGCGGTCGCCGCAGGCGGGGCCGGCGGCCGGCCTGTCGTGGTCGGGAAACGACAAGCCGAACGGCTCGGCGGCGGTCTCCGTGAAGCAGCCGCTGTCGCCATTGTGGGATGCCCGGATCGGCGCCGACATGACGGTGGCGCCAGGGCCGGCGCAGACCGAGTCGCAGCTGTTGGCGGAAAAGCTCGCCAATGGCGGCAACTTGCCGCAATCCTCCGGCACCGCATGGGCCGCCGTCACGGCGCCCGGCCTCAGTTCGATCTGGGACAAGACCGCGGTCGAAGCCCGGCTCGATCCCGGCCAGGAGCAGAGCAAGCTCGGCACCTCGCTCAGCAAGTCGATCCCGTTCAGCGAGCAATATTCGCTCACCCTGCAGAACGGCTACAACGTCACCGAGCAGGGCGCCCTGCCGCTGCCCGGCATCCCCGGACGCCCGGCGCGCAATTACGACACCGAGCAATCCGCCAAATTGTCCATCACTGAAACCGGCACCAGCTTCATGGCCGGCCAGACGCTCTCCACCGCCGATGACAAATGGCTGCGCAGGATCGGCGCCGAGCAGAAGCTGTTCGGCGACGTCACCATCAACGGCTCGATCGGGGAAACGCCGCAGGGCGCCACCAACAAAAGCGTCACGGCGGGATTCAGGCGCAGCTGGTAGGTCGCGAATCGTTCGCCCGCAATTCCCTGCCAATGCTCAGGCATTGCCGCATATTGGCCGCGTTGCCGTCAAAATCGAAAGTCCTGATGGGGTCGCTTCACATTCGTCGTGCGGGGGACGTCCGCGCTCGCTTTGAACCGCGAAACAGGGGAATAGCCGATGACTGCCATTCGTTCCGAAAAAATCGAGTCTACTGAAGAAGACTCCAATCTCGCCGCGGTCTCGGAGGTCGAGGCCGGCATCCGCGATTTCGTCCGCAACGACATCGCCTATCTGCGCCGGCCCGCACCCTCCATGCTCGCCGGCACCGATGCGCCGCTGGAGCCGTCCGCGGAGGCGACCGTCAACAACGTCAACTCGCTGATCCAGCGGGTGGCCGGAACCTCGCTCGGCGAGATCGAGAACCTGATTTCCGAGCTGGAAAGCCTGCGCGACCTGCTGCACGCCGAAGGCCAGCGCGTCCAGCGCGAGATCTCCGGCTACGCCCAGCTCAGCCAGGCCGCGATGAAATCCACCCGCATGATCGCCGACAATGTCGCGCAGTGGAAACGCACCGCCGACGGCCTGCGCAACGGCTGACGCGGTTTCCTCTCGTCATTCCGGGATGGTCCGAAGGACCAGACCCGGAATCTCGAGATTCTCCGATGTGCAATTGCACATCGTAGTTCGATGCTTCGCATCGCCCCGGAATGACGATTGAACTTGCCGGGCTCGCGCCGCGACCAAGGGCAGGCTCAATCACGAGGGGGGACATGTCTTCATGAAAAGCGTTCGGCCGGACAATCCAGATCCCATCCCGCTGCAGGGCGCGCCGCCGCGGATGGGCATCCTCATGATCAGGTTCGTCGGATTGCTGATCGCGACCGTGGTGCTGTTGGCGCTGATCTGGAGCCGCTGATTTTTCGCCGGACTACGCCTGCGATTCCGCCAAAATGGTTAGCGAATGGTGACTTATCGGCTGGCGACCTGCGCGCTGTCGAGCGAATAGGCGCCGTCGGCATAACCCTTCACCACCATGGCGGCCGTCAGCATCACCACCAGCGTCACGGTGGCGAAGATAAAGCCGACAAGTTTCAGGCCGTTGCGGTCTGCCATGGATATCGTCCCCTCACATCCGTCCCCCGGGCTTGAGTCAATAAAGGGACTAGGTTCAAAATGAGTTAGCGCGAGAAACGTTCCACGATCCCAAACGAGGGGCGAATCAGCGGTTCGGGTTCCGGCGCGGCACGAAGGCGGTGGCGAGGAACGAGAACGCCAGTTCGCCGCGCTGATTGGTGCCGGTGTTGCGGGCCTGCAGGATGCCCCATTCGGGGCGCGAATCCGAGATGCGCAGCGATTCGACCTCGCTGGCAAAGCTGACGGTGTCGCCGGCCAACACCGGCCTGATCCAGCGCAGTTCGCGGAAACCGGGCGAGGGTCCCCACACCGCGACCTGCTCGCCGCGCGCGGCGGCCTCCTTCGCCAGCCGCTGGCCGTCGGTGACCATCAGCTTCATGCAGACCGAGCCGATATGCCAGCCCGACGCGGCGAGCCCGCCGAACAGCGACTTCCTGCCCTCCTCCTCGTCGAGATGAAAGCGCTGCGGATCGAATTGGCGGGCGAATTTCTTGATTGCCTCGGCGGTGAAGGTGAACGAACCCACCTCACGCCGCCGCCCGATTTCAATTTCCTCGAAAAAATACATCAGCCGGGCTCCGCCGCGACGCCAGCACGCCGCATCATGATCATCGGCGAGACCATTTCGCACAACGCCTGCCCGGCCGCGTTGCGGGCCACGGCCTTGAGCATCACGAGGCCGGTCGTGGGCCGGCTGCGCGAAACCCTTGCCTCCACGACCTCGATATCGAGCGTGACATCGTCGCCGGGGCGAAGCGGCGCCAGCCAGCGCACCTCGTTGACGCCGGGCGAGCCCAGCGACGCGCTCTTCCCGGCAAAGCCGTCGACCATCATCCGCATCATGACCGAGCACAGATGCCAGCCGGAAGCCGACAGCCCGCCAAGCATCGATCTTGCGGCCGCCGCGTCGTCGAGATGCATCGGCTGCGGATCGAACTCCGCGGCAAAGGCTGTGATCTCCTCGCGGCTGACGCGGCGCGGGCCGAAGCTGCCGAAATGGCCGATCGGGAAATCTTCGAAGGTCAGCGTCATGGTGGGGATTGCTGCGAGGAAGCCTGATTGTGGCCGCACTTTGCGGCAATCTCAACCGGCCTGCCCGCATGGCTCGTGCTCCGCGGGCGGGTGTCGCCCTTGTCGGTCTTGCTTGCGACCTTGCCCGGAATGGCATTCGGAGCTAGGCCCTGTAGGGTTCGTTGCGCCAGCTCCTGGGGCCTGGCGCAACTGATATTCGGTTTGCCGGGGGAGAACGCCAGATGTTTGAATTTCGCGATTTGTTCCAGTGGGACCGTTTCATCACGCCCACCATCATCAAGACCTTTTACTGGCTGGTCATCGCGCTGATCTCGCTGTTCGGCCTCTCCGGAATCTTTTCAGGCCTCGCCGCGATGGCGATCAGCCCGTTCGGCGGGTTCATCGTGCTGCTGTCGTCGATCGCCAGCGTGGTCGTCGGCATCGTGTTCTCGCGCATCGCCGCGGAATTCATCCTGATCGTGTTCCGCATCAACGAGCATCTCGGCGCGATCCGCGACCAGGGCGCGGGGCATTGAGGCGATACGCCCCAGCAAGTTCACCGTCATCCTGAGGAGCCGCGCACTCGCGCGGCGTCTCGAAGGATGGGCCGCTTGCGCCGAACCAATCATCCTTCGAGGCTCGCCCAAGAAGGCTCGCACCTCAGGATGACGGCGGCGCTCAATTATTGAACCTGAAATGCATGACGTCGCCGTCGGCGACGACATAGTCCTTGCCTTCCAGCCGCAGCTTGCCGGCGTCGCGGGCGCCGGCCTCGCCGCCGAGCGCGACGTAATCGGCGTAGGCGATGGTCTCGGCGCGAATAAAACCTTTTTCGAAATCGGTGTGGATCACGCCGGCGGCGGCCGGCGCCCTGGTGCCGCGGTGGATGGTCCAGGCCCGCGCCTCCTTGGGGCCGACGGTGAAATAGGTGATGAGGTCCAAGAGCTGATAGCCGGCGCGGATCAGGCGGTCGAGGCCGGCTTCCTCCAGCCCCAGCGTGTCGAGAAACTCGGCGCGCTCCTCGCGCGACAGGGTGGCGATTTCCAATTCGATTTTTGCCGAGATGCTGACAGCGACCGCGGCTTCCTTCCTGGCCTGTTCGGCAACGGTTTCCGAAAACTTGTTGCCGGTGGCGGCGGAGGCTTCCTCGACGTTGCAGACATAGAGCACGGGTTTCGAGGTCAGCAGGCCGAGCATGCCGAAGGCGCGCTCCTCTTCGGGCTTGGGCTCCAGAAACCGCGCCGGCCGGCCCTCGCGCAGCAGTACCAGCGCGCGGTTGACGAGATCGAGCTGCTCCTTGGCTTCCTTGTCGTTGCCCTTGGCCTTCTTGGCGAGGTTGTCGACGCGCTTCTCGAGACTGTCGAGATCGGCCAGCATCAATTCGGTCTCGATGGTCTCGATGTCGGCGAGCGGCGCGATCTTGCCTTCGACATGGGTGATGTCGGAATCCTCAAAACATCTCACCACATGGGCGATCGCGTCGACCTCGCGGATGGTGGCGAGAAACTGGTTGCCGAGGCCTTCGCCCTTGGAAGCGCCGCGCACCAGCCCTGCGATATCGACAAACGTCAGCCGCGTCGGGATGATCTGCGCGGACTTGCCGATCTCGGCAAGCTTGTCGAGCCTGGGATCGGGCACCGCGACCTCGCCGACATTCGGCTCGATGGTGCAGAACGGGTAATTCGCCGCCTGCGCCGCCGCGGTCTCGGTCAGCGCGTTGAACAGCGTCGACTTGCCGACATTGGGCAATCCGACGATACCGCATTTGAATCCCATTTCGTCCTCGATATTTCCTCATCGTCATGGCCGGGCTTGTCCCGGCCATCCACGTCGTCGCTGGCAAAGAAAAGACGTGGATGCCCGGCACAAGGCCGGGCATGACGGCGGTGTGTATGTTTGCGCGCGCGAGAAGTCAGTCCTGCTTCTCCGCGCCGTCGTCACCCTTGTCGAAAAATCCTTTGGCCTGCATCGCCAGATGCACCTTGTTCTGGAACGTCGAGTCGTGTCCCGTGGCGAGCAGCCCGGCGTTGTCGGCGACCGCTTCGCAGAGCGCCTCGACCCAGGGGCGGTCGCCCTTGGCGAAATCGGACAGCACGTAGCTGTGCACCAGCTCCTTGATGCCGGGATGACCGATCCCGAGCCGCACCCGGCGATAGTCGTTGCCGATATGCGAGGAGATCGACCGCAGGCCGTTATGACCGGCGATGCCGCCGCCGATCTTGACGCGAACCTTTGCCGGCGGCAGTTCGAGTTCATCCTGGAACACGGTGATCTCGCCCGCCGAAAGCTTGAAGAAATTCGCAGCCTCCTGCACCGCGCGACCGGAATCATTCATGTAGGTCGTGGGCTTGAGCAGGATCACCCGCTCATGACCGAGCGTGCCTTCCGCCGTCTCGCCCTGAAAGCGGCGGCGCCAGGTTGCGAAACCATGGCGCCGCGCGATTTCATCGACGACCATGAAGCCGATATTGTGCCGGTTATGCGCATATTTCGCGCCGGGATTGCCGAGCCCAACGAACAGGCGCATGACGCGGCATCCCGCGCCCGATTACTTCTTCTTGTCGCCGCCACCGGCGGGCGCCTTGGCGCCGGCCGCGGGCGCCTTCGCACCGGCCGCGGGAGCAGCCGCACCGGCGGCAGGCGCCGCCGCAGCACCAGCCGCGGGAGCCGCCGCACCGGGCGCAGCCGCCGCACCGGCAACCGCCGCCGTACCGGCGGCAGCCGCTGCAGCCGCAGCCGCCTTCATTTCTTCGGCGTAGCCGGACGGTGGCACAATCGTCACCAGCGTGACGTCTTCGCGCGTCAGCGACTTCACGCCGGCGGGCAGCTTGATGTCGGACAGATGCAGCGAGTGGCTGATCTCGAGCCCGCTGACGTCAGCGTCGACAAATTGCGGAATGTTGTCGACCGAGCATTCCAGATCGATGGTGTGGGTGACGATGTTGACGGTGCCGCCTCGCTTCACGCCGGGCGCGGCCTCCGCATTCATGATGTGGAGCGGAACGCTGACGCGGATGGTGGCGCCTTCGCCAAGCCGCATGAAGTCGACATGAACAGGGAAATCGCGCACCGGATCGAGATGGAAGTCGCGCGGGATCACGCGGTGCTTCTTGCCATCGAGATCGATGTCGTAAATCGTGGTGAGAAACCGCCCCGCCAGGATGCGCTGGCGCAGCTCGGCGTCGTCGACCGAAATGGTCGTGGGGGGCTCGTTGTTGCCATAGATCACTCCGGGCACTCTCCCGGCGCGACGCTCTGCCCGTGCGGCCCCCTTGCCGCCTGCCGGACGTGCGGTCGCCTTCAATTCCTGGACGGTCGCCATCTGCTTTAAGTCCTTGTTTTCAAAAGTTAAAGGCCGCAATCAGCGGCCCGGTCACACTCCACAGCAAGCCTCCAGGGGTGCGGGGGCTGCGGACGTGGCGGCGTTCTAGCCCCAAAGGGGCGAAATGACAAGGAAATGCGGGGATTTTTGTTTGACTACCCGTCCGTCCGCGTGCTGCCGGCATCCGGGGCCGACGACGTCGCCCCGAGCTTGGCCTCCAGCACGGCGATGCGCGCCTTCAGCGCCTCGTTTTCCTCGCGCGCCAGCCGCGCCATGTCCTTGACCGCCTCGAATTCCTCGCGCTTGACGATATCGAGGTCGCGCAGGATTTTTTCGGCCTGGGTGCGAACCACCGCGTCGACCTCGCGCTTGACCCCCTGGGCGGCGCCGGCGGCATCGTTCATCAAACGCCCGATCTCGTCGAAAAACCGGTTGCTGGTCTGGGTCATCGCCTGGTCTCCGGTCGGCTGTGCAGGGCTCGGTCCATCACACAATGGCGATCCGGACGGCGCAGTTCAAGGCCGGCATGCGGCCCTTCGCGGCGGCTCGCCTTGTCATGCTGCGGTTTCCTTGCAATCGTATCGATCGCCAGCGCCAAGAAACGCGAATCGGGAAGCGAGAACACCCATGATCGACCAGCAGATCGAAATCCCCACCAAGGACGGCCATACCACCACCTTCATCAGCCATCCCGAGCGCGGCGGGCCATTCCCCGTGATCATCTTCTACATGGACGCACCCGCGATCCGCGAGGAATTGCGCGACATGGCGCGGCGGCTGGCAACATCAGGCTATTACGTGATGCTGCCGAACATGTATTACCGCGCCGGCGTCATGGAACTCGGCCCGATCAATCCAGATCCGAATTCCCCGGAGCGAAAGCGGATGTTCGAGCTGATGAGCTCGCTCAACATTCCCCTCGTCATGGAGGACACCAAGGCGCTACTCGCCTATGCCGACAGCCAGCCGGCCGCCAACACGAAAATCGTCGGTACCGTCGGCTACTGCATGAGCGGCCGCTATGCCGTCAACGCGGCCACGCATTTTCCCGATCGCGTCAAGGCCGCGGCCTCGATCTACGGCACCCATCTGGCGACCGACCAGCCCGACAGCCCGCATCTCGCCGGACAGAAGACCAAGGCCGAGCTTTATTTCGGCTGCGCGGAAACCGACATCTATGCGCCGCAGGAAATCATCGACAAGCTCAAGCAGGGCATGCAGGCCGACAAGGCCAATGCCGAAGTCGAGGTCTATCCCGACACCCATCACGGCTTTGCGTTTCCGAAGCGGCCGGTCTACCACCGCGACGCCGCCGAGCGGCATTGGGAGCGCCTCTTGGCGCTCTATCGCCGCAATCTGTCGGCATAGACCTGCTCGATGCTTCTCCTCGTCATCGTCCTTCCGGTGTTCAATTCGATCGCGATCGCGATCGGTCCGATCGCGATCCGCTGGTATGCGCTCGCCTATATCGGCGGCATCGTGCTGGGCTGGATCTACGCGCGATCGCTGGTCAAGAACGAGCGGCTATGGGGCGGCATGGTGCCGATCACGCTGCCGCAGCTCGACGATTTCATTCTTTGGGTCACGCTCGGGATCATCCTCGGCGGCCGCACCGGCTATGTGCTGTTCTACAATCTGCCCTTCTTCGTCGAGCATCCGTTCGAGATCGTCGAGCTGTGGAAGGGCGGCATGTCGTTCCATGGCGGCTTTCTCGGCTGCGTCGCCGCGGTGATCCTGTTCTGTCGGGCGCACGACATTCCGATCCTGTCGCTTGGCGACATCACCACCGCGGTCGGGCCGATCGGGCTGTTCCTCGGCCGCATCGCCAATTTCATCAACGGCGAATTGTGGGGCCGGCAGGCCGACCCCAAGCTACCCTGGGCGATGGTATTTCCCAACGACGCGCTGCAGCTGCCGCGCCATCCGAGCCAGCTCTACGAGGCAGGACTCGAGGGCATCGTGCTGTTTACGATCCTGGCGGTCATGATCCGCATGGGGGCGTTGAAGCGGCCGGGCCTGATCCTCGGCAGCTTCATCATGCTGTATGGCATGGCCCGGATCGCGGGCGAGCATTTCCGCGAGCCCGACCCGCAGCTCGGATTTTTGTGGGGCGGGCTGACCATGGGTATGCTGTTGTCGGTGCCGATGCTTGTTGCAGGTGCTATCCTTATTGTGCTGGCATGGCGCCGCGGGGCGCCGAAGCCATTGCAAGTCAATAGTTGAATAGTTCCAGGGCTGGCCGTGACCGAATATTCGCCGCTGCAATCCGAGATCAGGCAGCTGATCAAGGCGTCCGGACCGATGCCGGTCTGGCGCTACATGGAGCTGTGCCTGACGCATCCGAGATTCGGCTATTACGTGTCGCGCGATCCGCTGGGGCGCGAGGGCGATTTCACCACCGCGCCCGAAGTCAGCCAGATGTTCGGCGAATTGCTGGGGCTGTGGGCGGCCTCGGTCTGGAAGGCGATCGGCTCGCCGCCGCTGCTGCGGCTGATCGAACTCGGTCCCGGCCGCGGCACCATGATGGCCGATGCGTTGCGCGCGCTGCGGGTGCTGCCGCCGCTCTACCAGGCGCTCTCCATCCATCTGGTCGAGATCAATCCGGTGTTGCGCGAGAGGCAGAAGTCGACGCTGTCGGGCGTGCGCAACATCGCCTGGCACCACGGCATCGACGACATTCCCGACGGGCCCGCGGTGATTTTCGCCAATGAATATTTCGACGTGCTGCCGATCCACCAGGTGGTGAAGCGCGAGAGCGGCTGGCACGAGCGCACCGTCGAAATCGATGCCGACGGCAGGCTGGCGTTCGGCGCCATGGCCGAGCCGACGCCGCGGTTCGAGGTGCTGCTGCCGCCGCTGTTGCGCGCGGCTCCGCTCGGCGCCGTGTTCGAGTGGCGGCCCGACGCCGAGATCATGAAGATCGCCTCCCGTGTCCGCGACCAGGATGGCGCCGCGCTGATCATCGATTACGGCCATGTCCGCAGCGACGCCGGCGATACCTTTCAGGCGATCGCCCGTCACAGCTTTGCCGACCCGCTGAATAATCCCGGCCAGGCCGACGTCACGGCCCATGTCGATTTCCAGGCGCTGGCGCGCGCCGCCGAGGATTTGGGCGCCCGCGTTCACGGTCCGGTGCCGCAGGGCGATTTCCTGCAACGGCTCGGCATCGAAACGCGCGCCCTGACCTTGATGGCGAAGGCCAGCCACGAGGTCTCCGAGGACATTTCCGGCGCGCTGAAGCGGCTGATCGGCGGCGGCCGCGGCGGCATGGGGCAGATGTTCAAGGTGCTGGCGGTCTCCGAACCTCATCTCAACACGCTCGCAGGCTTTGAGGACGAGAAGCAGAACGCCAGGACCGCGCCTTCATGATGCTCGCCTCGCCGCTGCTCTCCGCGATCCCCGGCCTGCGCCACGCCTTCTTCACCCGCGACGGCGGCGTCTCCGCCGGCGTCTATGGCAGCCTCAATGGCGGCATCGGTTCCAACGACGATCCGGCTCACGTCGCGGAAAACCGCAAGCGCATGGCGGAGCAGATGGGAGTGCGGCCCGAGCACCTTCTCAGCGTCTGGCAGGTCCATTCGCCCGATGCGGTGGTGGCCAGCGGTCCCTGGCAAAGCGAGCGGCCGCGCGCCGACGCCATGGTCACCCGCGCCGAGGGGCTCGCCATCGGCGTCACCGCGGCCGATTGCGGTCCGATATTGCTGGCCGATCCGAATGCGCGCGTGATCGGCGCCGCGCATGCCGGGTGGAAGGGCGCGCTGAGCGGCATCATCGAAGCTACCGTCGAGACAATGGAGAAACTCGGCGCCGAGCGAAGCGGAATCGTGGCGGCGATCGGGCCCCTGATCCGCCAGCACTCCTACGAAGTCGGCGACGAATTCGTCACGCGCTTCATCGAGGCCGATGCGGACAACGCGCTGTTCTTCATCCCCGGCGAGCGCAAGGGACACGCGATGTTCGACCTCGCCGGCTTCATCCGGACGCGGCTCGAAAACGCCGGCGTCCTGATGATCGACGACATCGGCGTCGACACCTATTCCGATGAACGCTTTTACAGCTACCGCCGCTCGGTGCACCGCAAGGAGCCGGACTACGGCCGTCATGTTCACGCGATTGCGCTCGAAAGCGCGTAGGCTTTGACGACGACGATCGTTGACAATGCTGGTCACCTCGCCCCCGCTTGCGGGAGAGGTCGGATTGCCTAGGCGCTGCGAAGCATCGTCCGAAGCAATCCGGGTGAAGGGGACTCTCAACGAACCGTGCTCGCTGAGAGAGCCCCTCACCCCAACCCTCTCCCCGCAAGCGCGGGGAGAGGGAGAACAGGCGACGCGGGGCTTGTATTTCCGCAACCGGTTCCAAACTATGTTGCAGCCGGCCACGGAGACCAGATCATGCACGGCATCTACCGGCTGGTCGGTAATTTCGGCGTGGCGATCCTGCTGGTGACCTTGATGCTCAAAGGCCGCGTTCTTTCCGCTCGCCAGCAAATCCTATGCCTCGGCGGCGAAGATGAAGGCGCTGCAGCCGCAACTGCAGATGATCCGCGAGAGCTTCGCCAACGACAGGGTCAAGCAGCAGCAGGCGACGATGGAGCTCTACCGCAAGGAGAGGATCAATCCGATCGCGGGCTGCCTGCCGACGCTGATCCAGGTTCCGGTGTTCTTCGCGCTCTACAAGGTGCTGTTCGTCACCATCGAGATGCGCCAGGCGCCGTTCTTCGGCTGGATCAGGGATTTGTCGGCGCCCGACCCGACCAATTTGTTCAACCTGTTCGGGCTGATCCCATACGACCCGACGTCGCTGCCGCTGCTCGGCGGATTCCTGATCGTCGGCGCATGGCCGCTGATCATGGGCTTCACGCAATGGCTGCAGCTGAAACTGACGCCGGCGTCCGCCGATCCGGCGCAAGCGGCGATCCTGGGCTGGCTGCCCCTGATCTTCACCTTCATGCTGGCCAGGTTCTCGGCAGGGCTGGTGATCTACTGGACCTGGAACAATTCGCTGACGATTTTGCAGCAGGCCATCGTGATGCGACGGAACGGCGTGCGGATCGGAATGTGGGACAGTTTCCGGGCGCACTTCGGCAAACGCAAATCCGGCGATTGAAGGGCGGCCCGCCGTGCCAACTCTCCGCCATCGTGGCTTTCCTGCCCTAGACCTTAACGCGTTTTAACGATATCGCTCGGGACGCGATGATGGACGTCTCGACAACTTTGTTTCGGGCCAAACCGGCGCGTGCCGCGTTGGCCGCGGCGCTGCTCGCGCTGGCCTGCGCGCTCGGCGGCTGTGCCGGCGGCGGGGCGGCCGGCGGCTCGTTTGCGATGGCCTCCAGCGGCAGCGGCCCCACCGTCGCCTTCGAATCGATCGACGGGCCGCCGCCGCAGATTTTCGATCGGATGGTCGGCGTGCTCGACAGCGAATCGAAATTGCGCAACCTCTCGATCGTGTCGCGCAACGAGGGCTCCGCCTCCTACCGGGTGCGCAGCTACCTCGCCGCCGAGGTCAGCCACGGCCGCACCACCATCGCCTGGGTCTGGGACGTCTACGACCTGAACCAGCAGCGGGCGCTGCGGCTGTCCGGCGAGGAGCCGGCCGGCAAGTCCGGGCGCGATCCCTGGAATTCGGCCGACGACCTCGTGCTGCGGAGAATAGCCCAGGCCGGTTTCAGCGGGCTCAGCGCCATGATCAACGGCACGCCGGCTCCGGACGCCCCGCCCGCGGGTCCCGCACCCGGCAAACGGGGCCCCGCGGTCGCAAGCGCCGATGCGCCCGCCCCGGCCACCGCGGCATTCCGGGTCAGCGCGCTGGCCCATTAACGCAAAATAGTCCTTGGACGCTGATTTTGCGCCGGAAAACGTGATTCCACGGGTTGCCAGCCGCGCCCCCTCCTTGATATCACCTCGGCGGTCGAAACGCGCCGGTTCTGTGGGTATCCCGATATGCTGAACGTGGTCTCCAGCAAGACACGGGGAGAAGCCTCGATGTCGGCCAAGAACGGCTCCATCAAGCTCGTCGCGGGCAACTCCAATCCGGCGCTGGCGCAGGGCATCGCGGCCGGGCTCGGTTTGCCGCTGACCAAGGCCGTGGTGCGGCGTTTCGCCGACATGGAAATCTTCGTCGAGATCCAGGAAAACGTCCGCGGCTCGGATGCCTTTATCATCCAGTCGACGTCGTTTCCGGCCAACGACCATCTGATGGAATTGCTGATCCTCACCGACGCGCTGCGCCGCTCCTCGGCGCGCCGCATCACGGCGGTGATCCCCTATTTCGGCTATGCGCGGCAGGATCGCAAATCCGGCTCGCGGACGCCGATCTCGGCCAAGCTGGTGGCCAACCTGATCACCCGCGCCGGCGTCGACCGTGTCATGACGCTCGATTTGCATGCCGCGCAGATCCAGGGCTTTTTCGACATCCCGACCGACAACCTGTTCGCCTCCCCGGTTATGGTGCGCGACATCAAGGAGCGCTTCGATCTCGCCAATGTCATGGTGGTGTCGCCCGACGTCGGCGGCGTGGTGCGCGCGCGCGGGCTGGCCAAGCGCATCAACACGCCGCTCGCCATCATCGACAAGCGCCGCGAACGCGCCGGCGAATCCGAGGTGATGAACGTGATCGGCGATTGCGCCGGCTTTACCTGCATCTTGATCGACGACATCGTCGATTCCGGCGGCACCTTGGTGAACGCCGCCGACGCGCTGCTCGCCAACGGCGCCAAGGATGTCTACGCCTATATCAGCCACGGCGTGCTGTCCGGCGGCGCGAGCGCCCGCATCGTCGGCTCGCGGCTGAAGGAGCTCGTCATCACCGACTCGATCCTGCCGACCGAAGCGGTGCAGAAGGCGCCGAACATCCGCACCCTGCCGATCGCGCCCCTGATCGCGGAAGCGATCGCGCGCACGGCGGCGGAAGAGTCGGTATCGAGCCTGTTCGATTAGCAGCGAGCCATCGTAGCCCGGCGAAATCCGGGATTCCATCCGTGAGACCGGCCCCCGGGTTTCGCTCCGCTCCACCGGGGCTACGGATTCGAATTTCAAAAGGCACCGCCGCCGCTACACCGGCTTCCCGTGCGGCCGAAACAGCCGGCCCTTTTCCACCACCAGCACGACCGCCATCGAGGCCAGAGTGCAGAGGAAAAAGCCGGTCGCGAACGGCAACAGCGTGCCGTCATAGGCCTGGCCGATCGTTGAGCCGACGCCGATGCCGACGAGCGTCGTGATTGAGCCGTAGAACGACGATGCGGTGCCGGCGATGTGGCCCTGCGGCTCCATCGCCAGCGAGGTGAAATTGGCCATCATCAGCCCGAAGGCGAACATCATCAGCGCCGACAGCACGACGAACAGCGGCAGCGGCAGCATCTGCAGCTTCGCCGCCAGCAGCATGATCGCCGCCACCGCCACGAAGCCCGTCAGCGCGCCGTGCGAAATCACCCGCATGCCGAGCCGGCCGACGAAACGGGCATTGAGAAAGCCGGCAACGGCCGTGCCGATCGCAATCGCCGCGAACGCCAGCGGAAAATAATGCCCGAGCCCGTAGATCCCGGTGAACACCTGCTGCGACGAGAACACGTAGGCGAACAGCGCACCCAGCACGAGGCCCGCCGCCAGCGCATAACCGAGCGTCTGCCGGTTGGTCACGGTCTGGCGGAAGGCGCCGAGCACGTCGCGGACGGCAAGCGACTTGCGCTCCGAGATCGGCAGCGTCTCCGGCATCCGCAGCGCGCTCCAGATCAGCGCCAGCGCGCCGTACAGCATCAGCACGACGAAGATGCCGCGCCACTGCGTCAGCAGCAGCACCGCCTGGCCGAGCGACGGCGAGATCACCGGCACGGCGATGAACACCATCATCGCCAGCGACATCACGCTGGCCATGCGGCGGCCGGAATAGCAGTCGCGCACGATCGAGGTTGCGATCACCCGCGTGGCTGATGTGCCGAGCCCCTGCAGCAGACGCGCCAGCAGCAAGGTCTCGAACGACGACGCCGTGATCGCGACCACGCTGGCAATGCAATACAGCGCCATGCCGTCGACCAGCACCGGGCGCCGCCCGAACCGGTCCGACAGCGGTCCGGTCACGAATTGCCCGAGGCCGAAGCCGATCAGAAACGTCGACAGCACCGCCTGCGGCCGGTTGGCGGCCGTGATGTGGAAGGCCGAGGCGATGTCGGGCAGCGCGGGCAGCATCATGTCCATGGCGAGCGGGTTCAGCGCCATGATCGAGGCGATCACGACGACGAATTCGGGAAAGCCCATCGGCCGATGGCTCGATGAAACAAAGGCCTCGGCATTGGTATCGGTCACGCGCTCAACCTCGCAGGGGAAGCGCGGGTTTTATCGGCTATGTTGCGTTGCACAAGCCACTTTTGTGGATGGCTGCCACGCTCGTCGGCGCATTCGGACGGAACTCAGTCGAAGCCCGGCCGCGGCACCAGGTTCATCAGCGTGCGCGTGTAGCCGCCGTCGACCACGATCTCGTCGCCGGTGACATAGGACGAGCGGTCGCTGGCGAGATACAGCACGGCGTCGGCAATGTCCTGCGGCATGCCGACCCGTCGCGCCGGCGTGACGGCGGCGCGGCGCTCGGTGACCCCCGGCGTATCGTAAAACGCCTGGCTCATCGGCGTGATCACCATGCCCGGACTGACGACGTTGCTGCGGATGCCTTCCGGGCCCCATTCGCTCGCCAGCTGGCGCGACAGCATCACCACGCCGGCCTTGCTGACGCTGTAGGCGCCGCTCTTGCCCTGCGCATGGCTGCCGGCGATCGAGGCGATATGAACCAGGCTGCCGCGCTTCAGTTCGCGCATCTGCCGGCCGAAAATCTGCGCGCAGAGGAAGTAGCCGGTCAGGTTGACCGCGAGAACCGCATTCCATTTTGCCAGCGACAGCGTGTCGAGCCCGCCCGGCCGCAACACCGCCGCCGTGTTGACGAGCACGCCGCAGGGTCCGAGCGACTGCTCGATGCTTGCAGCCGCAGCCGCAACGCTGTCCGCGCTCGTGGTGTCGCAGGGTGTCACCACATGGCCGTCGCCGAATTCGCGCAGCGCGGTACGCGTCCCTTCCAGCCCGCGCTCGTCGCGATCGATCGCCGCTACCCGCGCGCCGGCCCGCGCCAGACTCGACGCCACGGCCCGGCCGATGCCGCCGCCTCCGCCGGTCACGACGCAAACGCGGCCGGCGAGGCCAAGCCAGTCGGATGGGTGTTGTTCGGTCATGGTGGTTTCTTATTCCAATCGGGCGACGGAGACCAGCGTAAGGTGGGCAAAGCGCAAGCGTGCCCACCATCTTGATCGGCGTTGACATGGTGGGCACGGCGCAAGCGCGCCTTTGCCCGCCCTCCGGTGTTTCTCCGTCATTGCGAGCGAAGCGAAGCAATCCATGGCCGCAAATACTGCGAGCGAAGCATGGATCGCTTCGTTGAGGGCTCTCTCGACAGATCCGACTCGCGGAGAGTCCCTCTCACCCGAAATTCGCTGCCGCGAATTTCGATCTCTCCCCGCAAAAGGGCGGGGAGAGGTGAAGCCTCGCGCCTGCTCGCTACACGATCCCCGCGGCGACCTGGCCGCGCAGGCGCTCCAGGCTGAGCAGCGTGTTGGCGCAGGCTTCCGCGACCTCGACGCCCTTGGTGGCAAAATGCTTGCGGAAGAATTCGACATGGGCCGAACTCTCGTGGAATTGCTGCGGCGTCAGCACCGCGGAGAAAACCGGCACCTCGGTCTTCAGCTGCACGTCCATCAGCGCCTTGATCACGGTGTCGGCGACGAATTCGTGACGGTAGATGCCGCCATCGACCACCAGGCCGGCGGCGACGATCGCGGTGTAGCGCCGCGTCTTGGCGAGGATCTGCGCGTGCAGCGGGATTTCGAACGAGCCCGGCACCTCGAACAGATCGACGCGCGCGCGATCGATGTGGCGCGCCTCGATCTCGTCGAGGAAGGCGATACGGCATTGCTCGACCACCTCGCGGTGCCAGGACGACTGCACGAAGGCGACCCGCTGCGGCTTTGCAAACCGCGGGTGCACGGGCGCCGGCGGACGATCGACGATGTCGGAGGAGTGTTTGGCTTCGGTGGGTTCTTGTGCTTCGGGAGCATCTTGCAACATCTGATTCATGGCTTTCCTCTTTCAGGACCAGAATCAGGGCATACGGAACGACGTTAGCCGCGCACGAATGCGGCTGCCGCGACCGTTCTCTTTCATCCGGACTTTAACCGTCGGCTTCGGAATCGCACCGAATTTGCTGACCCTTCCTCGCCAAAGATCGATGGAGCGGAAGGCGCTCGCGGGCTTGGGTCTCGTCCACCCTTACCGCCGGTGGGGAATTACACCCCGCCCTGAGAACATCGGCCGCCCGGAATGAGCGGCCTGAGGTGAATTATGGCGAAGCGAGGCGGTGCCAGCAAGGACCTTCGCTATGGCGAATCAGCATGTCCCCATGCCGGCGGGGCCGCTGCCGGGGTTTCCGCGGCAGGACCCGGGTTAAGGAAAAATTAACCCTTTCGGCAGCCCAATGGGAGGCGCGAATCGGGCCGGAACCGCGGCCGGATCACTCTGATTCCGGTTTGTTCTCGTATGCGAAAAAGTTAACGCGCGATCAGTTGTGGACGATCGAAATTTAACAGCTGGTTTGCTGTGGATGGACTCGACGTGCCGTTGCGCCGATTCCGCAAATCACATCAGTTGATCCCGGCAGGCTCCGGGGCAACCTCGCGGGATTGCAGTTGGCAGCGGCGCATCAGCGTGTCGGCCTGGCTGGCGTGCGTAACCACCATCGTATCTGAACTAGCGAAAGTAAGGTCGAGACGGCATGTCCCTGCTCGAAGGCATCATCGATTCCCGGAACAATCCGCTCGCGGTGGTTGAAGACATCGCCGCCGATAACAACTGGTCGTTCGAACGTTCCGGCGAGGACGAGGTGACGATCGTCTCGAAGGGCGACTGGACCGATTATCAATTGTCCTTCACCTGGATGACCGAGATCGAGGCGCTGCATCTGGCCTGCGCCTTCGACATGAAGATTCCCGCCGCGCGGCGGCCAGAGGTGCAGCGGCTGATCGCCGCGATCAACGAGCAATTGTGGATCGGGCATTTCGACATCTGGACCCACACCGGCATGATCATGCACCGCCAGGCGCTGGTGCTGCCCGGCGGCCTCACCGCCTCCACCGCGCAATGCGAGAGCATGCTGGTCGGCGCCATCCACGCCTGCGAGCGCTATTATCCGGCCTTCCAGTTCGTGGTCTGGGCCGGCAAGAGCGCAGGCGAGGCGATGAGCGCGGCGATGTTCGATACCGAGGGTGAGGCCTAATTCCACGTCGTCCCGGCGAAGGCCGGGACCCATACGCCGTGCCGTCAACGTTCAAGCAAAATGCTTGTGGGCTGTTGTGCGCTTCACTAGAACCGCTGGTGATTATGGGTCCCGGCCTTCGCCGGGACGACGAGAGAATTTGTGGTGACGGCTTTGGACTCCGCTAACGCCTTGCAACACCTCACCGGCCCCATCGTGCTTGCCGGCGCGGGGAAGATGGGCGGGGCGATGCTGACGGGATGGCTTGCGCACGGGCTGGATCCGAAGCAGGTCGCGGTGATCGAGCCGTATCCATCCGAAGACATTCGCGCGCTGGCCGCGAAAGGCATTGGTCTCAATCCATCGGCGAAAGAGGTTGGCGCCGCCGCCACGCTGGTGGTCGCGCTAAAACCGCAATCGTTTCGCGAAGCGGGCACCGCGCTAAAGCCGTTCGCCGGACCGTCGACGCTGGTGGTCTCGATCATGGCGGGCATGACGATTGCCTCGATCGCGGAGGTCTGCGGCGGCAGCGTGGTGCGGGCGATGCCGAACACGCCGGCGGCGATCGGCCGCGGCATCACGGTCGCGGTCGCAGCCCCCAGCGTCAGCGCCGGCCAGCGCGCGGTGGCCGATGCGCTGCTGCGCGCCACCGGCTCGGTCGAATGGGTCGATGACGAGAAATTGATGGACGCGGTGACCGCGGTTTCCGGCTCGGGGCCGGCCTATGTCTTCCTGCTCGCCGAGGAACTGGCGCGCGCCGGCGTTGAGGCCGGATTGCCGGAAAAGCTCGCGACCAAACTCGCACGCGAAACCGTGGCCGGCTCCGGCGAATTGCTGCATCGCTTGGAACTCGCCTCATCCGTGCTGCGGCAGAACGTCACCTCGCCCGGCGGCACCACGGCGGCGGCGCTGGAAGTGCTGATGGGGCCGGACGGAATGCAGTCGCTGCTGATCCGCGCGGTTGCGGCGGCGACCAAGCGTTCGCGGGAATTGGCGAAGTAATTCTCGCGCGACCGTCATCCCCGGATGAGCGCACTTGCGCTCACTCGGGAGGTGCGAGCCTCTTCGCGAGCCTCGAAGGATGACGAAGGACGGTGCCCGCGACCCATCCTTCGAGGCGCGCAAGGGCGCGCACCTCCAGCGATAACGGCGAAGCCGTTACGCGGGGATGACGGCGGAATACGCGGCGGCTTCCCGCTACCCCGCCCCCAGCCGCTTCGTGAACGCCTCGACATTGACCAGTCCGCGCGCATGCCTGCCTTCGCCGATGCGGCGCTTGTCGTCGAAGGCTTCGACCTCGAAGCGGATCACGCGGCGCTCCACCGCGATCACTTTCGCTGTCGTCCGCACGGTGGCGCCGACCGGGGTTGCGGCGAGATGGCGGATATCGACCTCGGTGCCGACCGTGACCCAGCCGGGTGCGAGATACCGGTTGATGGCGTCGCCGGACGTCATCTCCATTTCCAGGATCATCATCGGCGTCGCATAGACCATCGGCATGTGCTTGACGAAATGCCCGACGGTGCGCTCCGGCGGCACCACCAGGGTGCGCTCGGCGCTCATGCCGATCTTGATGACGTCGCGGGCGTCCATGGGATGACTTTGTTCGTCATTCCGGGCCACGCGTCTTCGCGTGGACCCGGAATCCAGAGGTTACAAGCTCGAGATTCCCCGATGTGCAATTGCACATCTGAGGTTCGCGCTTCGCGCGCCCCGGAATGACGCTTCGCGTCACTTCTTCGCCGCGCGTTCGACGAAGGTCTTGCCGCCCTTCATCTTGTGGGCGAGCGGCGCCTCGTTGATCTGGATCACGACGGCGTCGGCGTCGACGCCGAGGTTCGTCACCAGCGCCTTGGTGATGTCGCGCATCATCCCGGCCTTCTGCTCATCGGTGCGGCCGGCGGCCATGCTGATGGTAATTTCAGGCATTGTTCGTCACTCCCTTTTTTGCTTCGCCATGGCCGGGCTTGTCCCGGCCATCCACGTCTTCCCTATCAAACAAGACGTGGATGCCCGGTACAAGGCCGGGCATGACGCCCGAATGAATGGCTATCCCCATCGCACGTCATGGCGCGCCAGCACCTCGCCCACCTTGCCCACGATCTCGTCCTCCGGACACGAAAATTGGGCGGGCCGGCTCTCGCGCCATTCCTGGTTGGAGGCAATCGCAGCCGCCGCTTTCGCGCCCTCGATCAGGTCCTTGATCTGCACCTCGCCGCGCGCTTTTTCGTCACTGCCCTGGATGATGACGCAGGGCGAATTGCGCTTGTCGGCATATTTGAGCTGGTTGCCCATGTTCTTGGGATTGCCGAGATAGAGCTCGGCGCGGATGCCGGCGTTGCGCAGCTGCGCCACCATCTTCTGGTAGTCGGCGATGCGGTCGCGGTCGAACACGGTGACGACGACGGGGCCGAAGGCGGGCCGGGTGTCGAGCTTGCCGAGCATCGTCAGCGCCGCCTGCAGCCGCGACACGCCGATGGAAAATCCGGTTGCCGGCACCGGCTCGCCGCGAAAGCGCGAGACGAGACCGTCATAACGGCCACCACCGCCGACCGAGCCGAAGCGGACGGGGCGGCCTTTTTCGTCTTTGGTTTCGAGCGTGAGTTCTACTTCGAAGACCGGGCCGGTATAGTATTCGAGGCCGCGGACGACGGAGGGATCGATGCGAATACGGTCCGCTCCATAACCGGAAGCTTCAACTAGTTTTCTTATTTCCCCCAGCTCGGCGTGGCCTTCCTGACCGATCTTGCTATCACCCAAGCGTATTTCGATCTGCACATCTTGATCTTCGACATCATCTACCGGTTCGATGACGCTGGTTATCAGGACGATGTCAGCGCGACTAAGCGCGGCGCCTTTCGTGAAGTCCCCGGACTCGTCCTTGCGTCCCTCACCAAGCAATTGCTGAACGCCTGCAACTCCGAGCCGATCAAGTTTGTCGATCGCACGCATGACGGTCAGCCATTGACCATCGTCGGCGACGCCAATCGCATCCCGCACTCCATCAAGTACCTTCCGGTTATTCACCTTCACCAGATAACTGCCGCGCGGAATGCCCAACGCTTCCATCGTATCCGCCGCCATCATGCACATCTCGGCATCGGCCGCCGGTGAAGCACTGCCCACCGTATCCGCGTCGAACTGCATGAACTGGCGAAAGCGTCCCGGGCCCGGCTTCTCGTTGCGATAGACATAGCCGGCGCGGTAGCTGCGATACGGCTTCGGCAGTGAGTCAAAATTCTCCGCGACGTACCGCGCCAGCGGCGCGGTCAGGTCGTAGCGCAGCGAAATCCACTGCTCGTCGTCGTCCTGGAACGAGAACACGCCCTCGTTGGGCCGGTCCTGGTCGGGCAAAAATTTGCCGAGCGCGTCGGTGTATTCCATCGCCGGCGTCTCCACCGGCTCGAAGCCGTAGCGCTCGTAGACTTCGCGGATTTTCTCGACCATCTGGCGCGTCGCGGCGATCGCGGCCGGGCCGCGATCCTCCAGCCCGCGCGGCAGGCGCGCTCGCAGTTTTTGCGGTTTTTTGGGTTTGTCGGCCATGGGGCGCGTTGGTACCAGCGCTTGCACAATGCAGCAAGCGCCGGTCTTCCTAACCTCTCCCCGCTCTTTGGCGGGGAGAGGTCGAAATTCGCAAAGCGAATTTCGGGTGAGGGGCAGGCACAGTGCTCTTGTCGCGGAGGTAGCCCTCACCCCACCCTCTCCCCGCAAAGAGCGGGGCGAGGGAGCGATAGAGCGTGCCTGCCCGCAGAAGTGGCGGAATCGTTCCGCTCAAAACACCTTCTTGATCCAGTTGTGCGGGTCCGCGGCGCGGCCGTACTGGATGTCGACCAGCTGCTTGCGCAGGCCCATGGCGACGGGGCCGGCGGCGCCGCCGCTGATCAGGAAATCACCGTTCACGGAACACACCTTGCCGATCGGCGAGATCACGGCCGCGGTGCCGCAGGCGAAGGCCTCCTTCAACCTGCCGCTGGCCGCGTCCTTGCGCCACTGCTCGATCGTGTAGGGCTCCTCGCGCACGACCGTGCCGGCATCCCTGGTGAGCGCGATGATCGAATCCCGCGTGATGCCCGGCAGGATGGTGCCGAGCGGCGGCGTCGAAAGCGAACCGTCGTCGAACACGAAGAAGATGTTCATGCCGCCGAGTTCCTCGATGTAGCGGCGCTCCACCGCATCGACGAACACCACCTGATCGCAGCCGTGCTCGATGGCCTCGGCCTGCGCGCGCAGGCTGGCGGCATAATTGCCGCCGCATTTGACGGCGCCGGTGCCGCCGATCGCCGCGCGGGTGTAGTTCTCGGACACCCAGATCGACACCGGCGCGGGTCCGCCCTTGAAATAGGAGCCGACCGGGGAAGCGATCACGGCGAAGATGTATTCGGCCGAAGGTTTCACGCCGAGGAAGACCTCGCTCGCGATCATGAAGGGCCGCAAATAGAGGCTGCCCTCGCCGCCCGGGATCCAGGCGCGGTCGATGCGCACGAGCTGCTCGACGGCTTCGATGAAGACCGCCTCGGGCAGCGGCGCCATCGCCATGCGCTCGGCCGAATCCCGGAAGCGCCGTGCATTGGCGTCGGGCCGGAACAGGTTCACGCCGCCGTCGTCGCGCTGGTAGGCCTTCAGCCCCTCGAAAATCTCCTGGGCGTAGTGCAGCACCGCGGTCGCCGGATCGAGCGGGAAATTGGCGCGGGATTCGATGCGCGCGCCGTGCCAGCCCTTTGCCTGGTCGTAGCGGACCACTGCCATGTGATCGGTGAAGACCCGGCCAAAACCCGGATCCTTCAATAGCTCCGCCCGCGCACCGGCGCCGACGGGGTCGCTGGTCGGGCTGCAGGAAAAGATGATCTTCTGATGTGCGTTCATCGGACAGGTCCGTGGCTGGCGTTTCACTCAGTTTGGCAGGCTTATTAATTGCGCTTGGCCCTGCGCCCTCGGCCCTGCGGCCGGCTTCCGCGCCGGCATGGCCATAGGACATGCTTTTGCGGAGAGCGGAAGTCCAGTATGTTTGCCGAAATGCCGCTCGACAATCTCGACGGTAACCAGATTCGCGGCCCCGGGCCGCCACCTCGGCCTTCCGGCCGCTCGAAACATCGCCGCGGCGAAACGATCGAATGTTTCGTCATGGTCGATTGTTTTGTAACATTGAACCCAAGATACGTCAATATGGCTGACATAAATTTCTCAAATGACTCCCCCAACCCCGATTCGCGGCCGCCGGAGGGGCGATCTGCGGCCTCCGGAGCGAGCGATTTGCGCTGGGACATCATTGAGTTGCTGTTTTTCGCCTACCGCGATTTCGTCGGCGACGCCGACCATGAGCTCGAGGCATTCGGGTTCGGGCGGGCGCATCACCGGGTGCTGCATTTCGTCCACCGCTATCCCGGACTGAAGGTCGCCGACCTGCTGGACGTGCTGCGTATTACAAAACAGTCGCTCGGGCGGGTGCTCAAGCAATTGCTCGACGAAGGCTATATCGTGCAGAAGACCGGCAACAACGACCGCCGGCAGCGCCTGCTGTTCGCGACCGCCAAGGGCGAGGCGCTGGTGGCAAAACTCGCCGGCCTGCAGACCGACCGCATCAACCGCGCGATTGCCGGCATCGGCCCGGCAGGCACCGAGACGGTCCGCCAGTTCCTGCGCGCGATGATCGATCGCGACGATCCCGACAAGGTGCTGGAGAAGATCCTCTCGAGCTCCAGCGCAACCGCAAAGGAGAAAACGTGATCCAGGCCGCCACGATCGCGCGCACCCCGTCGCAGCCGGCCGACGACGCGCCGCATCTGTTGCTGGTCGACGATGACCGCCGCATCCGCGACCTGTTGTCGCGCTTCCTCTGCGGCGAGGGTTATCGCGTCACCACGGCGATGAGCGCGGCCGACGCCCGCGCCAAGCTCCACGGCCTGCATTTTGATCTCCTGATCCTCGACGTGATGATGCCCGGCGAGACCGGCTTCGATCTCGCCCGCTTCATCCGCTCGTCGTCGTCGGTGCCGATCATCATGCTGACGGCGCGGCATGAGGCCGAAGCCCGGATCGAGGGCCTGCAGATCGGCGCCGACGATTACGTGGCCAAGCCGTTCGAGCCGCGCGAACTGGTATTGCGGATCGGCAATATCCTCAAACGCACCGCGCCGCCGCCGGTCGAGACGCTGGAGCAGGTCGCGTTCGGGCCCTACGTCTATCATCTGGAGCGCGGCGAATTGCGGCAGAGCGAGGAGACCGTCCATCTCACCGACCGCGAGCGCGAGATGCTGCGCATCCTGGCGCTGGCGCGCGGCGACACCGTGCCGCGCGGGGCGCTGACCGGCAACGGCACCGTCAACGAGCGCGCCGTCGACGTGCAGATCAACCGCCTGCGGCGCAAGATCGAGCGCGATCCGGCGAATCCACTGTTCCTGCAGGCGGTGCGCGGCATCGGCTATCGCCTGGTCGCCTCGCCCTGAGCCATTTCAAATGAGCACGCTCGACACCGGCATCACCCTGATCCGCTCCGCCGCGGGCCGGGTCTCGGCGGCCAACAACTGGATGGGCAACGCCTTCAAGGGCTGGATGCCGACCGGTCTCTATGCCCGCACCATGCTGATCATGATCGTGCCGATGGTGGTGCTGCAATGGGTGGTGGCGTTCGTGTTCTTCGAACGGCACTGGAGCAACGTCACGCAGCATCTGTCGGCGTCGGTGGTGCAGGACATCGCCAGCCTGATCGACGTCTACAAGGGCTATCCGCAGGACAAGGACCGCGCGCTGCTGCGGCGGATCGCCCAGCAGCGGCTCGGGCTGGTGGTGGATTTCCTCCCCGTCGGCGACATGCCCGCGCCTGGTCCAAAACCGTTTTTTTCGCTGCTCGACCAGTCGCTGTCGGTGCAACTCGGCCGCCAGATCGGCCGGCCGTTCTGGATCGACACCGTCGGCCGCTCCAACCAGCTGGAAATCCGCATCCAGCTCGATGACGCCGTGATGCAGATCTTCGCCCAGCGCAGCGCGGCCTATGCCTCGGATTCGGGGGTTTTCCTGGTCTGGATGTTCGGCACCTCCTCGATTCTCTTGATCGTGGCCTGGCTGTTCCTGCGCAACCAGATCAAGCCGATCCTGCGGCTGGCGGACGCCGCCGAAAGCTTCGGCAAGGGCCGCGAGGCGACCAATTTCCGGCCCCGCGGCGCGCGCGAAGTGCGCCGCGCCGCGCAGGCCTTCCTCGAAATGAAGGGACGCGTCGAGCGCTCGATCGAGCAGCGCACCGCGATGCTGGCCGGCGTCAGCCACGATCTGCGCACCATCCTGACCCGCTTCAAGCTGGAGCTGGCCTTGATCGGCGACAGCCCGGAGGTCGACGGCATGCGCCGCGACGTCGACGAGATGAGCGGCATGCTGGAGGATTATCTGGCGTTTGCGCGCGGCGATTCCGGCGAGCAGGCGCAGCCGACCGACATGGCGCTGGCGCTGGAGGAATTGCGCAGCGACGCCGAACGCAACGGCCATACCGCGGCTACCGTATCGTTCAACGGGCTGCCGGTGGTGACGGTGAAGCCGGCCTCGTTCAAGCGCTGCCTTGCCAACCTCGTCTCCAACGCGGCGCGGCACGCAGGCGCGATCTCGATCACGGGCCAGCGCGATCACCGCTATCTGACGGTCACCGTCGACGACGACGGGCCGGGCATTCCGCTTTCCATGCGCGAGGAAGTGTTCAAGCCGTTCCTGCGGCTCGACGACGCCCGCAACCAGGACGAAGGCGGCACCGGACTGGGCCTTGCCATCGCCCGCGACATCGCGCGCTCGCATGGCGGCGACATCACGCTCGGCGACAGCCCGATGGGCGGCCTGCGCGCCACGGTGCGGATCCCGGTGCGATTCCCGCGCTGCCTCTCCCGCTTGCGGGGGAGGGCTGGGGTGGGGGTGCTGCCGCATAACTGCTGCGCCAGAGTGCGCCGAGAGATTTCCCCCACCCGCCGTGCTCTTGCGAGCACGGCGACCTCCCCCGCAAGCGGGAGAGGTAAGAACGGCCTTGCTCGGCTATCGGCAGCCCGCCGCTACTTCGGCACCAGGCCTTTCAGCTTTTGGGCGTCCCTGACATTGAGCTTGAAGCCGCCGGGCATCACGATGTCGCCGGGCTTCTGGCCGGGTTTGCAGTCCCCCAGCCATTTCGCCTCGATCACGGTCGTCGCATCGCGCGAACCGAGCGGGCCGCCTTCGCTGTGCGCGGTGGTCTTGACGGTATAGGCGGAATTGAAATCGCCGGTGATTTCCGAATGCGACGTCATCGACGCACCCGCCACGCTGCAGACGGAATTGATGACATAGCCGCTCGCGCTCTGCTGGACATCGCGCTTCGAGCAGATCTCCTTCGACAGCGGCGAGGACGCCGTGCTCATGTCGCGGTCGGTGGTCTCGTCGGTGCAGTGCTGCATGGTCAGTTCGGGAAACGCCGAGCCGGTTTTCACCAGCTTCATCTCCCACAGGCCGGGTTTGCGCAGCGGGATTTCGGCCGCCCGCGCCTCCCGCCCCGGCGATAGCGCCAGCAGGCAACATCCCAAACAAAATCCAAGAAGCCGTCGCGTCATGCTTCTGCTCCGGTCAGCGCGTTTCGCCGGATGGGATAGTGCGGTTCAGTAGCGGGTGATCAGCGGCTGGTCGTTGGCGCCATAGGGCACCCAGCGGCAGGAGAAGGAAATGTAGCCGCCATATTGCGGATCCACCCCCAGGAACTTCGCCACCTTGCCGTAGCGGGCGCAGTGATCGACCGCGAGCTGCCGGGCATCGTATTGCGAGGTCAGCGGATAGGGGATGATGCCGCCGGTGTCGTTGCCCTTGACGCCCCACACGCCCTGGGCCTGCGCGGGCGCGCACGCCAATATCCCGCAGATCGCAACCAGGCTCGCCGCCATCTTTCGCATCGCCAACTCCATTTTCGGAGGATACCTTAGTGCGCATCCTTGGCGATGGAAAGAACGACCAACCGTGCCGCCTGGACTTATTGGACAGGTGTTGCCGCGTTGCACTTGACCTCGTTCGGGCTTCACGGCACCGTCCCTGCGTTAATTTTCCCGGCGGATCGCCCCATGCGCATGTCTATCAAGAAATTCGGCCTGGCCGCGCTCGGCGCCATGTTCGGCGCGCTGGTCCTTGGCTCGCCGGCGCAGGCGGCCAATCCGATGGAGCTGAACTTCGGACTGTTCGGCCCGAAATATGACGGTCGGCTAAAACCATGCGAGGCGGCGCTCGGCACCATCACCTCCCAATTCCAGGAAAAGGAAAGCACGTTCTGGAATTCGGCGCTGCGGATCAAGGCCTATGGCGCGGTGCACGAGATCGCTTTCCGGCCATGGCAGTCCGACAACATTCCGCGCCGCTATTGCGCCGCCGACGTCATGCTGAGCGATGGCAAATTACGCCAGGTGTATTTCTCGCTGATCGAGGACGGCGGTTTTGCCGGCTTCGGCCAGGGCGTCGAATGGTGCGTCACCGGGCTCGACCGCAACTGGGCCAATAATCCCGACTGCAGAGGCGCCAAGCCTTGATTCCCTGACCGGATTTTTCGACCTTCCCCGACTTCAAAATCGCTCACCCCACTTTTTGTTCTTGAAATGTTCTCTGCGCCTGCTAGGCTCGCGGCGGCATTGGTATTGGGAGCGTAGCCATGTTGCAGCCATTTCCGACCGCGCGGATTTCCAGATCCTTGATTGCTTCATTCCTGGTCGCCTGGGGCCTGCTGGTCTCAGCGCTGGCCTCAGCGTTGTTCTTGGCGCTGGCCTTCGCGGCGGGACCCGCATCGGCGCAGGATAGCCGGCAGAATGCACCCGGGGAGTTCGATTACTACGTGCTGTCGCTGTCATGGTCGCCCTCCTTCTGCGAGGAGGCCTCCGAGCGCGGCAATGAGGGCCGTTCCCGGGCCCAGTGCGGCGGGCGACCGTTTTCCTTCGTGGTCCACGGCCTGTGGCCGCAATATGAGCACGGCTTTCCGGAATATTGCCAGCGGCCCTCGCCCCGGCTCGATCGCAATATCATGACCTCGATGCTGGATGTGATGCCGGCGCCAGGGCTGATTTTCAACGAATGGGACAAGCACGGCACCTGCTCGGGGCTCGGGGCGCGGGCCTATTTCGAAACCATCCGCAAAGCCCGCGCGGCGGTGAAAATCCCGCCGGAATATCTCGAATTGTCGCAAGCCCTGACGGTGGCCCCCGACGAGATCGAGGCTGCCTTCATCAAGGCCAATCCGGGCCTGAGCAACGCGGCGATGGCGGTGACCTGCAACCGGACGCGGCTTTCCGAGGTGCGAATTTGCCTGAGCAAGGACCTGCAATTCCGCGACTGCGAGGAAATCGCCCGCCGCGGCTGCCGCCGCGACGAGGTGACGATGCCGCCGTTAAGGGGCGGCTGAGCAGAGCGGATGTCATTCCGGGATGGTCCGAAGGACCAGACCCGGAATCTCGAGATTCCGGGTTCGATGCTTCGCATCGCCCCGGAATGACGGCGCGGGTTACTTTCGTCGCCCCGATGTCGTAACCCTCCGCCATGAACTACCGTCACGCCTTCCATGCCGGCGGCTTTGCCGACGTCATCAAGCACATCGTGCTGGTGCGGATGCTGGTCTATCTGCAGGAGAAGCCGGCCGCGTTGCGCGTCATCGACAGCCATGCCGGCGCCGGACGCTACGATCTGACCTCCGACGAAGCCCGGCGCGGCGGCGAGTGGCTCACGGGCGTAGCGCGCATCATGCAGGCGCGGTTTTCGGAACAGACCCTGCCGCTGCTAAAGCCCTATCTCGACATCGTCAGGGCCTTCAATCCGGAGCGCGAGCTGAAGACCTATCCCGGCTCGCCCCTGATCGCGCGCGCCTTGCTGCGGCCGCAGGACCGAATGACCGCCTGCGAGGTCGAACCGAAGGCGCGCAAACAGCTGATCGACGCGTTGCGCCGCGACAGCCAGGCCCGCGTGGTCGACCTCGACGGCTGGCTGGCGCTGCCGGCCTTCGTGCCGCCGAACGAGCGCCGCGGTCTGGTGCTGGTCGATCCGCCATACGAGGATAAGGACGAGTTCGAGCATCTCGCCGACGCTTTCGGCGAGGCCTTCGCGAAATGGCCGACCGGCAGCTATTTGCTGTGGTATCCGGTGAAGAGCCGCCGCGCCACCGACACCCTGGCCCGCCAGGTCGCTGGCGTGACGGCTGCCGCCCGGCCCCCCGGAAAAGTCCTGCGGCTGGAGTTTTCCGTAGCACCCCAGGCGGCGGGCGAGCGGCTTGCCTCTTGCGGCCTCCTGATCGTCAACCCGCCATGGACGCTGATGGGCGAACTCAAGGCGATCCTGCCCGAACTGGAAAAGCCGCTGGGCCAGGGCGGCGCGGGCCGCTTCAGGCTGGAGACGCCCAAACCCTGATCGCCCCTTCCATCGGCAGAGCCCGGCGAAAAGAGCGATTTCCACCGTAGGCAATTTGCCGGGAACCGTATTATGCTCAGCCCCATTGGGATCGGCTTTAAGTTCCGCTTCCGCAAATGGTAGCGGCGGAGTGACAAGGCCTCGAATTAATTGAAGACGGATCGGCCTCGAACGGCCTAATCCGCAAAAAGTGGCCAAGCCTTCCGGGCGCGCATGCCGGTCGGGCCGGGACGCAAGCTTCGCGTAGCGGCGGTGCAGTACGGGGGAGGAGTTTCCCGATGGCCATGAGTGGTACGGTCAAGTTCTTCAATGGAGAACGGGGCTATGGCTTCATCAAGCCCGATGACGGCGGTCGCGATGTGTTCGTCCACATCACGGCGGTGGAGCGGGCGGGGTTGAAGGACCTGACCGAAGGACAGCGCATCACATTCGAAGTCGAACCGGACAAGAAGGGCAAAGGCCCCAAGGCGGTCAATCTGGTGATTTCGTCTTGAGCGGTCGCTTCGCGACGGCGACGGGATAGGGTCAAAAAAATTCCGGCCGCACGAGGCGGCCGGAAGGTTGTGATCGCGAAGTTTTTTGTTGCTATCAGAAGTGATAGTTCACGCCGGCGCGCACCGTTCCGAACCGGTAGCTGTTCGGCACGCCGGTGATGACGAAGTTGCTGGAGGCGAGATCGACGTAGAGATATTCGATCTTGGCGCTCCAGTTCGGCGCCAGCCCGACTTCGGCGCCGACACCCGCGGTCCAGCCCAAGTTGGTGTGGGATTCCGCCAGTCCGAAGGTCTGGCCGCTCAATTCGCCGAACGCCAACCCCCCGGTGCCGTAGAACAGCACATTGCTGACGGTATAGCCGGCGCGGCCGCGCATGGTGCCGAACCACGGGTTGGAGAACTTCCAGGGTGCAAAGGTGTCGTCGGCGCCGGTCGCCTGGATATCGCCCTCGACGCCGAACACCCACGGACCGTTCTGCCAGTTGTAGCCGGCCTGGACGCCGCCGGCGAAGCCGGACGGCTTGGTCGGATTGTTGCTCACCGTACCCCAATCATAGCCGAGATTGCCGCCGAGATAGGGGCCGGCCCAGCTATAGGCGTTGAGCGGCTGGTTGACGGTATAGGGCGCGCGCGAGCCGTAAGGCAGATCGGCCGCCTGTGCCGATACCGCGGAGCCCGCGGCGATCAGCGCCGCCATCCGCAAAAAATTTCTGCTCATCCCACTCTCCCAACGCAACTGCCGCGACCCCAGGGTCGCGCTTCGAATGAAGCGCGCGAGCGCGAGGCCTCGATGGTTACGGAATTCCACTTCTTATCGATAAGATTTATCGAGACTTTTAAGTTAAAGGCTTGTTAAGGGACCTTACCGGCCGCTCAGCATTCTTAAGAAAGCGTTACGCGCGATGGCCGGATCGCGGTCTGCTATCGGCGTCGCAGCGCTGGCGATGAGCGGCCGGCGCGCTTAAGTTCAAGCCCATGGATCAGGATTCCAAGGAAAGCCCGAAGGCCGCTGCCCCGCGGACGACGCCGCGCGGTTCCGGACCTGGCCTGGCGACCGATTTGCCGCCGCAGGCACGGGCCGCCGACGATATCGACCCGGCGATGACGGCCGCGGACGAGGACGACGAGGCGCTATTGCCGGAGGTTGCCGAGGAGGCGATCGAGACCGTGGCCGAAGGCCCGCTCGCGGCCGGTCATGCCGCGATTGAAAACGCGGTCAAACTCGCCCCGACCTCGCCCGGCGTCTACCGCATGCTGAACGCAGCCCACGACGTGCTCTACGTCGGCAAGGCCAAAAATGTCCGCAAGCGGCTTTCCTCCTATGCGCGGGTGAGCGCGCCGCAGCCGGCGCGCATCCTGCGCATGATCGCGGCGACCGTTGCGGTCGAGATCATCTCGACCTCGACCGAAACCGAGGCGCTGTTGCTGGAAGCCAATCTGATCAAGCAGCTGCGGCCGCGCTTCAACGTGCAACTGCGCGACGACAAGTCGTTTCCCTATATCCTGATCACGGGGGATCACTGGGCGCCGCAGATCCTGAAGCACCGCGGCGCGCAGACGCGGCCGGGACAATATTTCGGACCGTTCGCCTCCGCCGGCGCCGTCAACCGCACCATCACCGCACTGCAGCGCGCCTTCCTGGTGCGCTCCTGCACCGACGGTTTCTTCGAAAGCCGCACCCGGCCCTGCCTGCTCTACCAGATCCGCCGCTGCGCCGGGCCGTGCACCGGCGAGATCGATTTTCCCGGCTATACCGAACTGGTGCGCGAGGCCAAGGACTTCCTGTCCGGCCGCTCGCGCCTCGTGAAGCAGGAACTCGCGGGCGAGATGGAAAAAGCCTCCACCGATCTCGAATTCGAGACCGCGGCGCTGTACCGCGACCGGCTTGCCGCGCTGTCGGCGATCCAGTCGCAGCAGGGCATCAATCCGCGCACGGTTGAGGAAGCCGACGTGTTCGCCATCCACCAGGAGGGCGGCTATTCCTGCGTCGAGGTGTTCTTCTTCCGCACCGGCCAGAACTGGGGCAACCGTGCCTATTTTCCGCGCGCGGAGAAGTCGTTTACGTCAGAGGAAGTGCTGGCCTCGTTCCTGGCGCAATTCTACGACGACAAGCCGCCGCCGAAACTGATCTTGCTGTCGCACGAAATCGAGGAACAGCAACTGCTCGCCGACGCGCTCTCGATCAAGGCCGGCTTCAAGGTAGAAGTCGCAACGCCCCGGCGCGGCGAGAAGAAGGAATTGATCGGGCATGCGCTGACCAATGCGCGTGAGGCGCTCGGCCGCAAGCTCGCCGATACGGCAACGCAAGGGCGCTTGCTGGAAGCCATGGTCACCACCCTCGGCCTGCCGCGACCGCCGAAGCGGATCGAGGTCTACGACAACAGCCACATCCAGGGCACCAACGCGGTCGGCGCCATGATCGTGGCGGGGCCGGACGGCTTCATCAAGAACCAGTACCGCAAGTTCAACATCAGGTCGGAGGGGCTCACCCCCGGCGACGATTACGCGATGATGCGCGAGGTGCTGCAGCGGCGCTTCAAGCGGCTGATGACGCCGACCGCGGAAGGCGAAGCCGCCAAACCTGCCGACGACGATTCGTTCCCGCAATGGCCGGATCTCGTCATCATCGACGGCGGCCGCGGCCAGCTCAATGCTGTCAGGGAGATCTTCGAAGGCTTTGGGCTGAACCAGGTCGCCCTGCTGGCGGTAGCCAAGGGGCCGGACCGCGACGCCGGCCGGGAAACCCTGTTCATGCCGGATCGCGAGGCGATCAAGCTCGAGCCGCGCGACCCCGTGCTGTACTTCATCCAGCGGCTGCGGGACGAAGCCCACCGTTTCGTGATCGGCTCGCACCGCAAGCTGCGCAAAAAGGACATCCGCGAGGCGGGATTGCAGGAGATTCCCGGCATCGGTCCGGCCCGCAAACGTGCATTGCTGCATCATTTCGGAACCCTGAAGGAGATCGAGCGGGCCTCGATCGCCGATCTCGGCAAGGTTCCGGGCGTCAGCGCCGAAAGCGCGCGCAAGATTTTCGAATTCTTCCATGCCCAGGCGGGCTAGACAAAGGTCGTGAGTCACATATGCGTCTTATCCAGCGGGTCATGTGCGCCCCACGGTTGACCTTCCCAATCAGTCGGTATTGGTAGGACAAATGAACATTGCGACAACCCGAGGGGCGGCGAAGAGCTCGCTCTCCCTGCCGAATATCCTGACTTACGCCCGGATCGCCGCCATCCCGGTGGTGGTCGGCTGCATCTATGCCCAATCCATCATGGACGGGCCGCTCTGGCTGCGCTGGGTCGCCGTGGCGATCTTCATTGCCGCCGGGGTCACCGATTATCTCGACGGCTATTATGCGCGAATCTGGAACCAGCAGTCGGCGTTCGGCCGCATGCTCGATCCGATCGCCGACAAGCTTCTGGTCGCCTCCTGCCTGTTGATGCTGGCCGCCGATGGCATCATCCACGGCTGGGCGCTGTGGGCCGCCATCGTGATCCTGTGCCGCGAAATCCTGGTGTCGGGATTGCGCGAATATCTCGCAGGCCTGCGGGTCAGCGTGCCCGTGACCAAGCTCGCCAAATGGAAAACCACCATCCAGCTGGTGGCGATCGGCTTCCTGCTCGCGGGCGAGGCCGGCGACATGGTGGTGCCGATCGTCACCCAGGTCGGCCTGTTGCTGCTCTGGGCCTCGGCGATTTTCACGATCTACACCGGCTACGACTATTTCCGGGCCGGCATTCATCACCTCATCAAGGAGGATGAAGGGTGAGGGTCAAATATTTCGCCTGGGTGCGCGAACGGGTCGGCAAGTCTGAGGAAACCATCGAGCCGCCGGCCGATGTGCGTACCGTCGACGATCTGATCGGCTGGCTGACGCGCCGCGGCGAGAGCTATGCCTATGCGTTCGAGAAACCGCGGGTGATCCGCGCCGCGATCGACCACACCCATGTCAGGCCGGACGCGATCATATCAGGCGCGCGCGAGATCGCCTTCTTCCCGCCGATGACCGGCGGCTGATTTCCAAGGGGATCGCGACGGCTTCATGTCCGCTCATGTCACCATCCGCATCCAGCAGGCCGATTTCGACATCGCACAGGAGATCGCGGCGCTGACCAAGGGCCGCACCGATATCGGCGCGGTCGTCAGTTTCTCCGGCATCTGCCGGGGCGAAGACGATGGCGGGAACATCGCGGCGCTGACGCTCGAACACTATCCCGGCATGGCGGAAGCCGAAATCGGCCGCCACGCCGAGACCGCGATGGCGCGCTGGCCGCTCGAGGGCCTGACCGTGGTTCACCGCGTCGGCCGCATCGCGCCCGGCGAAAACATCGTGCTGGTGCTGACGGCATCGAAGCACCGGCAGGCCGCGTTCGAAGCGGCGGAGTTCCTGATGGATTTTCTCAAGGCCAACGCCCCGTTCTGGAAGCGCGAGGAGAGCGCTGGGGGCACCGCCTGGGTCGATGCGCGCGACCATGATGACGCGGCCGCCGCGCGCTGGACCAAATCCTGATGGCGAGACGCGCAAAGCCGAGGGGCGGCGCCGCCGTATCGAAGTTTCCGAAAGTAACTGCCGGCGAATTGGTGACGCTGCTCGACTTCGTCCGCTATGCGGTGAGCCGCTTTATCGAGGCAAAACTCGTATTCGCACACGGCACGCCCGATCCGGTGGCGGAAGCCGCCTTCCTGGTCTGCGAAACCCTGCATCTGCATCCCGATCAGTTCGAGGCCTTTGCAAACGCGCGGATCACCGCGCGGGAAGCAAAGCAAATCCTCGAATTGATCGGCCGCCGCATCAGCACGCGAAAGCCGGCGGCCTATCTCGTCAACAAGATCTACATGCGCGGCCTGCCGTTCTATGTCGACGAGCGCGTGATCGTGCCGCGCTCCTTCATCGGCGAATTGCTCGACTCGCACTTCAGCGGCGAGAGCGACCAAGGCGGTTCGCTGATCGACGATCCCGGTGCGATCGAGAGCGTGCTCGACCTCTGCACCGGCTCGGGCTGCCTGGCGATCCTCGCCGCGCAAAGCTTTCCGAATGCGCGGATCGACGCGGTGGATATTTCGAAGGACGCGCTCGACGTCGCCGCCCGCAACGTCGCCGATTACGGCCTCGAAGAGCGACTGAGGTTGCATCGCGGCGACCTGTTCGGGCCGCTTGGCGCGACGCGTTACGACCTGATCATCTCCAACCCGCCCTATGTCGACGCCGAGGGCATGGCCATTCTGCCGCGCGAATGCCGCGCCGAGCCGAAAATCGCGCTCGACGGCGGCGCGGACGGGCTCGATCTGGTCCGTCGCATCCTGCAGCAGGCGAAACGGCACCTGACGCCCGCGGGCGGACTGTTGTGCGAGATCGGCCGCGGCCGCGAGCGGCTCGAGGCCGCCTTCCCGCAATTGCCGCTGCTCTGGCTCGACTCCGAGGATTCGGACGGCGAAGTGTTCTGGATCGCCGCCGCCGATCTCTGAGCGAGGCTTCCCCGCGATCCGTCCCGAAGCAGCCCGATTGTGCGGAAATAGTGGGGCTGATGGCGTTTCCGTCCCGCAGCGAAACTGATAGCCTGCCGGAAAGCCGCCACACCCCAACACTTCAAGAGGCCCCCGATGCTGGACAAGAGCCCACGCCCCGCTACCGTCAATGTCCCCAACGACCTTGCCGCGCACTGGATGCCGTTCACCGCCAACCGGGCGTTCAAGAAGAACCCGCGGCTGCTCGCCGGCGCCAAGGACATGCACTACATCACCGTCGACGGCCGCAAGATCATCGATGCCGCCGCCGGCATGTGGTGCTGCAATGCCGGCCACGGCCGCAGCCAGATCGCGGAAGCGATCGGCAAGCAGGCCGCGGCGCTGGACTACGCGCCGCCGTTCCAGTTCGGCATTCCGCAGGCCTTCGAGCTGGCCAGCCGAATTGCGGACCTCGCGCCCAAAGGCCTCGATCACGTGTTCTTCTGCAATTCCGGCTCGGAAGCCGCCGACACCGCGCTCAAGATCGCGCTGGCCTATCATCAAACGCAAGGCGCAGGCACCCGCACCCGCCTGATTGGCCGCGAGCGCGGCTATCACGGCGTCGGCTTCGGCGGAACTTCGGTGGGGGGCATCGTCAACAACAGGAAGATGTTCGGCACGCTGCTCGCCGGCGTCGATCACCTGCCGCACACCTATGACCGCGACAAGCAGGCCTTCACCAGGGGCGAGCCGGAATACGGCATCCATTTCGCCGACGAGCTGGAGCGGCTGGTCAACCTGCACGGCGCCTCCACCATCGCCGCCGTCATCGTCGAGCCGATGGCCGGCTCGACCGGCGTGCTGCCGCCACCGAAGGGCTATCTGAAGCGGCTGCGCGAGATCACCCAGAAGCACGGCATCCTCCTGATCTTCGACGAGGTCATCACCGGCTATGGCCGGCTCGGCTTCGCCTTCGCCGCCGAACGCTACGGCGTGCTGCCGGACATGCTGACCTTCGCCAAGGGCATCACCAATGGCGCCGCGCCGATGGGCGGCGTGCTGGTGCGCGACACCATCCATGACGCCTTCATGAGCGGGCCCGAGCACATGGTGGAGCTGACCCACGGCTATACCTATTCGGCGCATCCGATCGCCTGCGCCGCGGCGCTGGCGACGCTGGACATCTACCGCGACGAAAAGCTGTTCGAGCGGGCGCGTGCGCTGGAGCCGAAATTCGCCGACGCCGTGATGTCGCTGAAGAGCGAGCCGAACGTGGTCGACATCCGCACCATCGGGCTGACCGCGGGCATCGATCTTGCGTCTCGGCCGGACCTGCCGGGCAAGCGCGGCTTCGACGCCCTCAACAGCGCCTTCCACGACAACGATTTGATGCTGCGCATCGCCGGCGACACGCTGGCGCTGACCCCGCCCCTGATCGTCAGCGAAGACCAGATCGGCGAGATCGTCGGCAAGGTCGCCAAGGTGATCCGCGCGGTGGCCTAGGATTGGCAGCCTCTTCCGTCTTCTTCACGGCAGAGGCACAGCCGCTCGCGGAACCTTACAAACGTCTCCACGTTCAACCACCGCAGCGACGCTTTGGTCGCTGCCGCGGAGGAATGATGGATATGCCGGGGGCATCGAGCGGCTTGCTGCGCGCCGGGCTCGCGCTCAAAGTCAACCAGGTCAAGCTGGCGACGCGCTCCTATCTGCGCGATCGCGCGAACCAGGCCACCGGGACGGTCGCGTCCTATGCCGTCGCCGCGGGGCTGTTCGCGGCATCCGGCATCTTCCTGATCGCGGCCTGTTTTGTCGGCATTGCCGCCCTGTTTCGCTGGGTCGAAACCACCTATGGCCGGTTTCCCGCCTTCGGTGTGGTCGGTGCGTTGCTGCTGTTGATCGCCCTGGTGCTGGCCAGCGTCGCCGCCAGCCGATTGAAGCGTCCGCCGCCGCAGTTTCCGTCGCTCACCAGCCGCCTGCGCGTCGCGATCAAGGCTAATCCGGTTCAACCCGATCAAGTCGAGGCCGTTCGGGACACCGCCGAGGCTATCCTGATGGCTCCCTCGGGGCCTGCGCCACGGATTGGCCGTAGGCGTCGGCGAGCGCCGCGTCGCACCGGGCCAGGCAACGCGACGATGAAAGCCGGCCTGATCCTGACCGCGACCTTGCTGGGCTGGGCCGCCGCGAGACGGCGGCAGACGCGACGGACGGCTGTGTGATGCCGGACCGGCGACCCGGGCATACCGACAATCTGCTCCTGATCGCGGCCACGACATTCCTGATCCTGACCGCGCAGCGCTATTTCGGGGCGCGCCGGCCAGACCCGCTTCCGCAACCCGCGGATGCCGCGCTTGCGGAGCATGGCCATGGGCAGCCCGGCATTGCGCGCTCGCGGACGCCGCGCCGCTGGTCCCCATCAGATCCCGTGGACCGGCTGGAAAGAGCTGCTGCGGCGGACCTATGCGAGGACCGGCGACGACCGGCTGCTCGCCACCGCCGCCGGGGTCGTGTTCTTCGGCCTCCTGGCGGTATTCCCTGCGATTACGGCGCTGGTTTCATCCTACGGCCTGTTCGCCAGGCCATCGACCATTACCGACAATCTGCAGACGTTGGCGCTGATGTTGCCGGCGGACTCGTTCCAGATCGTGCGGGACCAGATCGCCCGGGTACTGGACAAGGGAAACGCTTCGCTCGGGATGACCTTCCTGTTCGGTCTCGCGCTTGCGATCTGGAGCGCCAATGCCGGCGTCAAAGCGGTGATCGATGCGCTCAACGTCGCCTATGAGGTGCGCGAGACGCGCGGCTTCTTCAGGTTGAACCTGATTTCGCTCGTCTTCACGGTCGGCGGCATTGCCGCCCTGCTCCTGATGGTGGCCGCGGTCGTGGCGCTGCCGCTCGCGCTCGATCATCTGGGCCTCGAGCCGGAAAGCCGGAGCATTGTCGCTTTCGCCCGGTGGCCGCTGTTGCTCGCCGTGCTGATGACAGCGCTCGGCGTCCTCTACCGGTTCGGACCGAACCGCCGCGCGACGCGCTGGCGATGGCTGGGCGCCGGCGCCATCGCGGCTTCCTTGCTGTGGATCGCGGGCTCGGCGCTATTGTCCTGGTATCTTTCCAACTTCGCCAATTACGATGCGACCTATGGTTCGCTGGGCGCGGCCATCGGACTGATGATATGGATGTGGATGTCGGCCATCATCGTGCTCTGGGGCGCGGAGTTGAATTCGGAAATCGAACACCAGGCCGGGCTGGTTGCCGTCGTCGGGCGCCCGTAGCCGTCCGGCTCCGCGGCCGCCAGCGCGCACGGATGCGCCGTTCCCTGTCTGCCAAAAGAACACTAGCTCTGCGAATCAACATTGGTGCTAAGGTTGCGCCGCTTGGGGGAGCGCGACGGGCCTGTGGGAGTCGCTCCCGGCCAGGGGAACACAGGGACTTGAGGGCCTTCCGCGCAACATGATCCGCATTTCCACGATTTTCATCGCCATCTGCATGGTGCTGGTCGCAGCCTCCCTCGGCCTGATCCTGTATTCGGTGGCCGGCATCAGCGGAACGGAATCCGCGATCGTGGCGCTCACCGCGCTGACCTTCCTGATCCTCTACAACGCGGTATCGATGCGGTTGCGCGATCGCACCGACGTCGGCAGCCAGATCGCCGATCTGTCGCGCGGCACCGCCGACCTCGCCCGCCAGGTCGCCGAATTCGGGCGCAGGCTGGCCGCCGTCGAGGGCCGGGTGGCGTCGGCGAATTCCGCCAATGCCGATCGTGTTCAGGCCGTGGCCGGCGAGATCGGCGAACTGGGCACGCTGGTCAAGCAGCTTGCGGCCTCGGTCGCCGGCCACGACGACATGCTGTCGGCCGGTGTCGCGGCGGCGGCCGTGCCCGCACCGGGCGGCAAACCGGACCACGAACCGCAAAAGGAACTGCCGTTCGCGGCCGAGGGCGCGGCGCGGGCGCTGCCCGCTGCCGTCGCCGGCGACGCCACGCCCTCCCGCAGCCCGGCGCAAATCCTCGCCGCGGTGAAAAATGCGGTGGAGGAAAACCGGATCGATATCTTCCTGCAGCCGATGGTGACCTTGCCGCAGCGCAAGGTGCGCTACTACGAGGCGGTGACGCGGCTGCGCGACGACCAGGATCAGTTGCTTGCCGCCGACGATTTCATCGCGATCGCGGAAGCCGCCGGCCTGATCGGGCGGATCGATCACGCGGTGATGCTCAAATGCGTGCAGGTGCTGCGCCGGCTGATGGTGCGCAACAAGGACGTCGGCGTATTCTGCAACGTTGCCGCGGCGACCCTCGCCAACCCCACCACCTTCATGCAATGCCAGGATTTTCTCGAGGCCAATCGGGCGCTGGCGCCCTCCTTCGTGCTCGAATTCAAGCAGGCGACGTTCCGGAATCTCGGCCCGATCGAGACCGAACATCTGGCGGCGCTGGCGCAGCGCGGTTTTCGTTTCTCGATCGATCACGTCACCGATCTGCGGATCGAGCCTAGGGAACTGGCCGACCGCGGCGTCCGCTTCATCAAGGTGCCGGCGGCGCTGCTGCTCGATCCAAAACAAAACTCGATGTCCGACATTCACCCGTCCGACCTCTCCGACCTGCTCGGCCGCTTCGGCATCGACCTGATCGCGGAGCGGATCGAGGGCGAGCGCGCCGTGGTCGACCTGCTCGACTTTGACGTGCGATTCGGCCAGGGATTCCTGTTCGCGCCGCCGCGGCCGTTGCGGCCCGAGGGCGCATCTGCTACCGGCGGGGCCCCGACCAAGGCGCAGGAAAACAATGGCTCCGGCAAGACCGCTTCCCTCGACAGCCCGGCAATCGATCCACCGCGGGCGACAGGCAACGCCGCGCTGGCACGGCGCGCGGCCGGTCCGGGCTGAGCGGCCATCCCTGCCATGACGTCACTCCGTTTTGTCGAGCGGCTGCGCGACCTCGTCGGCGGCGTCGAAGTCGTGCTCTCCGATATCTGGGGGGTGGTGCATAACGGGCTCGAGGCGTTCCCGGAAGCCTGCGAGGCGCTGCACAGCTTTCGCGGCCAGGGCGGCACCGTGATCCTGATCACCAACGCGCCGCGCCCTGCGGACTCCGTGCAGCGGCAATTGCGCAAGCTCGGCATCGCCGACGATACCTACGACGCCATCGTCACCTCGGGCGACCTGACCCGGCATTTCGTCGCCGGCCACCCCGGCCACAAGATGTACTGGGTCGGATCGGAGCGCCACAATTCGATCTTTCGCGGGCTCGATGCGGTATTTGCGCCGCTGCCGGAGGCCGACTGCATCGTCTTCACCGGCCTGTTCGACGAAGAATCCGAATTGGCCGAAGACTATCGCGCGATGCTGCTGCAGGCGCGCGAGCGCAAGCTGCCGCTGGTCTGCGCCAATCCCGACATCGTCGTCGAACGCGGCGACCGCCTGATCTACTGCGCGGGCGCGGTCGCCGAACTCTACCGCGAACTCGGCGGCGAGGTGATTTTCTACGGCAAGCCGCACCGGCCGATCTACGAGCGCGCCATGGAGCTCGCCGCCGAGCGCCAAAGCCACGCCATCACGCTCGACCGCGTGCTGGCGATCGGCGATTCCGTGCGGACAGATTTGGCGGGCGCGCACGGTTTTGGCATCGACTGCCTGTTCGTGACGCGCGGCATCCATGCCGGGGATTTCGAGGGCATCGACCAGCTCGACCCGGCCTCGGTGAAGGAATTGTTCGGCCATCCGCCGCGGGCGTTGATGCGGGAGCTGCGGTGGTAGGCAGTGACGTCACGTCGGCCGCGTCGTACTGTCTCCGTCATGGCCGGGCTTGTTCCGGCCATCCACGTCTTGACACACGCGCAGCACTAAAGACGTGGATGCCCGGGACAGGCCCGGGCATGACGAATTTTGGAAAGCTGAAAGCGGCTTACGCGCCGACCGTATCAGGGAATACCGCCTCGATCTTGGTCTTCAGCGTGGCGGCGTTGAACGGCTTGACGATGTAGTTGTTGACGCCGGCCTTCTTGGCCGCGATCACGTTCTCGGTCTTGGATTCCGCCGTGATCATGATGAACGGCGTGGTGGCGAGATTGGGGTCGGCGCGGACTTCGCGCAGCAGGTCGTAGCCGGTCATCGGCTCCATGTTCCAGTCGGAGATCACGAGCCCGTATTTCTTGCCGCGCATCTTGTTCAGCGCCGCCGATCCGTCGCTGGCGTCGTCGATATTTTCGAAACCGAGCTGCTTGAGAAGGTTTCTGATGATGCGGATCATGGTGTTGTAGTCGTCCACCACCAGAACCGACATCGACGTATCAACCGCCATCTTGAACTCCCCGCAACCAAACCTGACGCCACAAACCAACTACCGGCCCGCGCGGGCCATGCCCCGCGGTCCTTCCCAAGCACTAGCATCAGCCGTTAAACAGCGCGTTAACCCGGCCACTGCCGGATAAACGCCATTGTCTGCCTGGACTTCCATCGGCGCCCGGCTTGACTTCATTGTCGCCCCCGCGTCACGGTCCCGCCCCCACCGGTCAAGTTGAAGAATTCTGGAAAAATGACGTCCGGCTTTACGATCATCCGCGACAGCACGCCCGCTTCCGCCATCCCCAGGGGAGCGGTGGTGGCGATGGGCAATTTCGACGGCGTCCATCTCGGCCATCGCGCGGTGATCGCAGCCGCCGTGCAGATGGGGCGCGCGCATGGCAGGCCCGCATTGGCGCTGACTTTCGAGCCGCATCCGCGGCTGTTTTTCAGCCCCAACACCCCCCAATTCCGCCTCACCGACGAGGCCGCCAAGCTGCGGCTGCTGGCCGGAACCGGGCTTGCCGGCGCCGTCGTGATGACCTTCGACAAGGTCAGGGCCGGGACCACGGCGCAAGATTTCATTCACCATGAACTGATCGGGCGGCTCGGCATCAGCGGTATCGCGGTCGGTTACGACTTCCACTTCGGCAAGGGCCGGGTCGGCTCGCCGAGCCTTTTGGTCAGCGAGGCGCCCCGGCTCGGCATCGAGGTCGACGTGCAGCCGCATGTCGACATCGAGGAGCGGCCGGTCTCCTCCTCCGCGATCCGGATGGCGCTGGCGGAGGGACAGGTCGAGGACGCCACGGCGATGCTGGGGGGTCCGTGGTTTGCAACCGGCGAGGTGATCCATGGCGACAAACGCGGCCGCGATCTCGGTTTTCCCACCGCCAATATGCGGCTGGACAGGAATTGCGGGCTCAGGCACGGCATCTATGCGGTGCGGGTCGGCCGCGGCGAGAAGCGTTACGACGGCGTCGCAAGCTTCGGCCGCCGCCCCACCTTCGACAATGGCGCGACGCTGTTGGAAGTCTTCCTGTTCGATTTCTCGGGCGACCTCTACGGCGCGACGCTGGATGTGGCCTTTATCGGCTTCATCCGCGAGGAGCTGAAATTCGATAGCGTGGACGCGCTGGTGGCCCAGATGAACGACGACAGCGCCCGGGCGCGCGCGGCATTGGCGGCAGCGCCGGAGGCGTTTCCGAAGCTGGGAATGGTCGGTGCGTCATCTCAGGAATGAGCGCGATTGCGCTCATTCCGAAGGTGCGAGCCCTCTTCGGCGAGCCTCGAAGGATGACAGCCTGTGGCCTATCCTTCGAGGCTCGCCCAGCGGTGCAAGTGCACCGCAAGGCTCGCACCTCAGGATGACGCTGGCGTGTCCAACGCCCTTTGCGATTTCTCCCGCCCGGCTGCTATGGAAAGCCCCATGTTTGCGCGGCGCACCATCATCGGCATTAGCGGCCCGGCTTCCGCCTGAGCTTTCGGCTCGGCGCAAGACCGGGAGCCTCTATATTCATCCCGCGATCCAAATCGCGTTTTCAGCGCCGTTTCAGCCCAATCAGAGCCTTCATGTCCGAAAAGCCGCAAAAGTCCGACGCCACTGACTATTCCAAGACCCTGTTCCTGCCGCAGACGGAATTCCCGATGCGCGCCGGCCTGCCGCAGCGCGAGCCGGAAATCCTCAAGCGCTGGAACGAGATGGGCCTCTATCAGCGCTTGCGCGAAAAAGCCCGCGGCCGGACCAAATTCGTGCTCCATGACGGCCCGCCCTATGCCAACGGCAACATCCATATCGGGCACGCGCTGAACAAGATCCTGAAAGACGTCGTCACCAAGAGCCAGCAGATGCTCGGCTTCGATTCCAACTACGTGCCGGGCTGGGACTGCCACGGGCTGCCGATCGAATGGAAGATCGAGGAAGAGAACTACCGCTCCAAGGGCAAGCAGAAGCCGGATTTCCGCGATTCCGCGGCGATGGTCGCCTTTCGCAAGGAGTGCCGCGCCTATGCCGGGCACTGGCTCGACGTGCAGCGCGAGGAATTCAAGCGGCTCGGCATCATCGGCGACTGGGACCACCCCTACGCCACGATGGATTACTTCGCCGAAGCCCAGATCGCGCGCGAGCAGATGAAATTCGCCGCCAACGGCACGCTGTATCGCGGCTCGAAACCGGTGATGTGGAGCGTGGTGGAGAAGACCGCGCTGGCGGAGGCGGAGGTGGAGTATGAGGACTACACCTCGGACATGGTGTGGGTGAAGTTTCGTATCGACCAGTATCTGGGCGAGCCAGGCCCCGCGCAGGATGTCGTCGGTGCTTATGTAGTGATCTGGACTACAACTCCCTGGACCTTGCCAGGTAACCGCGCCATCAGCTACTCGCCGAAGATCACTTATGGTCTCTATGAGGTCACCGAGGCGCCCGACCAGAACTGGGCCAAGAAGGGTGACAAGCTCGTCCTCGCCGACAAGCTCGCCGCCGAGGTGATGAAGACCGCAAAGGTCGAAGCCTTCGTAAGGAAGCAGGATGTTGATCCCTACCATATCGATCATGCCTCGCATCCGCTGCAAGGCAAGGGATACGATTTCCAGGTGCCGCTTCTCACGGGCGATCACGTCACCGACGACACCGGCACCGGTTTTGTCCACACCGCGCCCGGGCATGGCCGCGAGGATTTTGATGTCTGGACCGCGAATGCACGCGCGCTTGAAGCGCGCGGCATCAACACCGCGATCCCCTACACCGTCGACGAGAACGGCGCCTTCACCGACCAGGCGCCCGGCTTCACCGGGAGGCGCGTCATCAACGACAAGGGCGAAAAGGGCGATGCCAACGAAGCCGTGATCAAGGCGCTGATCGAGGCCGGCATGCTGCTGGCGCGCGGCCGGCTGAAACATCAATATCCGCATTCCTGGCGCTCCAAGAAGCCGGTGATCTTCCGCAATACCCCGCAATGGTTCATCGCGATGGATAAGGACATCGCGAACCCTTCACCTCTCCCATCGGGAGAGGTCGGCGCGCTCGGCAGCGCTCTTGCGCGCCAGAGCGCGACGGGTGAGGGGTTACGGTCTCCGTTGGGCACCGAGCCCCCTCACCCGACCCCTGCGGGGTCGACCTCTCCCCACCGGGGAGAGGTGAAGGCAGGCGACACGCTTCGCGCCCGCGCGCTGCATGCGATCTCGGTCACGCAATGGGTGCCGCAGTCCGGCCAGAACCGCATCAACGGCATGATCGACGCCAAGCCCGACTGGGTGCTGTCCCGGCAGCGCGCCTGGGGCGTACCGATCGCAGTGTTCGTGCGCGAAAAGGGCGACGGCTCCGCCGAAATCCTGCTCGATCAGGCCGTCAACAAGCGCATCGCGGACGCCTTCGAGCAGGAAGGCTCCGATGCCTGGTACATGGACGGCGCGCGCGAACGCTTTCTCGGCTCGCTCGCCAACGAGGAGTGGAAGAAGGTCGACGACATCTGCGACGTCTGGTTCGATTCCGGTTCGACGCATGCCTTCGTGCTGGAAGACCCCGTGCACTTTCCGGGGCTCGCCGGCATCAAGCGCAAGGTAGATGGCGGCGACGATACCGTGATGTACCTGGAGGGAAGCGACCAGCACCGCGGCTGGTTCCAGTCCTCGCTGCTGGAAAGCTGCGGCACAAGGGGACGGGCGCCGTTCGACGTGGTGCTGACCCACGGCTTCACGCTGGACGAGAACGGCCGCAAGATGTCGAAGTCGATCGGCAACACCGTCGAACCGCAAAAGGTGATCGCGCAGTCCGGCGCGGATATCCTCAGACTCTGGGTCTGCGCTACCGACTATGCCGACGACCAGCGCATCGGCCCGGAAATCCTCAAAAACACCATCGAGACCTACCGCAAGCTGCGCAACTCGATCCGCTGGATGCTCGGCACGCTGCATCATTTCAGGCGCGGCGAGGCGGTCGGTTACGCCGAGATGCCGGAGCTGGAGCGGCTGATGCTGCATGAACTCAGCCAGCAGGCTGACATCGTACGCAAGGCCTATGCCGAGTTCGACTACAAGACCGTGGTGGCGAGCCTGTCGGCGTTCATGAACACCGAATTGTCGGCGTTCTATTTCGACATCCGCAAGGATAGCCTGTATTGCGACCCGCCGTCGTCGCTGGTGCGCAAGGCGGCGCTGACGACAATCGACATCCTCTGCGACGCGATCCTGCGCTGGTTTGCGCCAGTGTTGAGTTTTACCTGCGACGAAGCCTGGCAGCTGTACCGACCGGACACCGAGCCGTCGGTCCATCTGACGCTGTTCCCGGACGGGTTCGAATGCTTCCGCGACGATGCGCTGGCGGCAAAATGGGAGATCATCCGCAATGTTCGGCGCGTCGTCACCGGCGCGCTGGAGGTCGAGCGCGCGGCCAAGCGCATCGGCTCCTCGCTGGAGGCCTCGCCTCTGGTCTACGTCTCGGACAAGAAGATTTTCGCAACCCTGTTCGATGTCGATCTGGCGGAAGTCTGCATCACCTCGAACGCGATGGTGACCGACGACGACCCGCCGGCAGACGCATTCCGGCTGCACGAGGTGCCCGGCGTCGCCGTCGTGGTCGAAAAGGCCACAGGCCGCAAATGCGCGCGCTCGTGGAAAATCCTGCCGACCGTGGGCGAGGACCCCGAATATCCCGACGTCTCGCCGCGCGACGCGCTGGCGCTGCGCGAATGGAAGGCGCTGGGGGTTGCGGTTTGACCTCCCGCCTCCGCCCCGGAATCATCGCAGCGCTTGCCGTGCTCGTGCTCGATCAGGCCTCGAAGGCGTGGCTGTTGTTCGTGTTCGACATCGCCCGTCGCGGCGCGGTGGCCGTGACGCCGTTCTTCGACCTGGTGCTGGCCTGGAATACCGGGATCAGCTACGGCTGGTTCCAGGACGAAGGCGCGGCCGGGCAGGTCGTCCTGCTCGCGGTCAAAATCGTGGCGGTCATTGTGCTGGCGATCTGGATGGCCCGGTCGCGCACCCTGCTCGCCACCGTCGCCCTCGGCCTGATCATCGGCGGCGCCATCGGCAATGCCATCGACCGCTTTACCTATGGCGCGGTGGTCGATTTCGTCCTGTTTCACGTCCAGATCGGCGGAAAACCCTTCAACTGGTATGTATTTAACCTTGCGGACGTGGCGATTGTTGCTGGCGTCGCCGCCCTATTGTATGATTCCCTTCTGGGGGTACCCGCCGCAAAAGCGCCCTGATCCCGGCTGATACGAACCCCGGGCTTTGCCCAGAAGGTGCGGAGCTTGCGCCTGGTTTGGCGTAGTCTGCGCCTTACAAATTGGACGGGAATAGCGATGCGCGACATCGAAGCCAGCGGCCGGATGCTGCAGAACCCGCCGGGAGCGCTCAACCGCGGCCTGCGGTTTGCCGCGATCGCGCTCGGTATTGGCCTGATGATGACCTCAGGCGTCGCCCGCGCCCAGGATGACGACGACGATGACGGCAAGACCTTCGAGGAAAAGGTCATCGAGGGCATCATGGCCGGCGTCGGCGGCACCAACATGGAGAACCGGGGCATCGACTATCGCGAGCGGTCGCCGCTGGTGGTGCCTCCGAAGCTTGATCTGCCGCCGCCGGAATCCGCAAGAAGCGAGATCAAGGATCCGAACTGGCCGAAAGATCCGGACGAGGCGCGCCGCAAGGCTGCGATCGCCGCCCGCAAGAAGGCCAACAAGGATCCGGTGGAAGCGGCGCGTGTCCTGAGCCCGAGCGAGCTCAATGTCGGCCGGACAGATGCTCCGGTCCGCACCAATAACGATCCGGTCCAGCCGGGTAACTCGGCCAACAATCCGATCCTCAGCCCTTCGCAGCTCGGCTTTGAAGGCAAGTTCGGTTCGCTGTTCGGCGGCAATAAGGCGGAGGCGGCGCCGTTCAAGGGCGAGCCGACGCGGGAAAGCCTGACCCAGCCTCCGCCAGGCTACCAGACGCCGTCGCCGAACTTCGCCTACGGCACCGGGCCGAAGGAATCCATGTACAAGGAATACAACCCGGCCGCCGGCAAATATGGCGAATAGCCGCTTTTGTCTCTCGGCTTCGTGAGCCTTGTCCGCCGCCACGCGGTGTACGGTGCCGCGGTGCAGGCGCGAACTCGTCCGTCCGGGCCTCTTGCGCAAAAATCGCGCACAGCTTTCCCGAAAAGTCCGCTGCCCACTTTTGCGTAACGACGCGCCATACAGGTCATGATGCCGCAACCCCGCTTCGCTGCCGCTCTTTCCGCCGTGCTGCTCTCGGTCCTCGCGCTCTCGACCTGCCCCGCGCGCGCCCAGACCACGGTGACATCGGACCCTCCCGCCAGCTTCACGCTCAAGAACGGCCTGCAGGTCGTGGTGATCCCCGATCACCGCACCCCGGTGGTCACCCAAATGATCTGGTACAAGGTCGGCTCCGCCGACGAGACGCCAGGCAAGTCGGGGCTGGCGCATTTTCTCGAACATCTGATGTTCAAGGGCACGGCGAAACATCCGGAGGGCGAATTTTCCAAGACCGTGCTGCGGGTCGGCGGCAACGAGAACGCCTTCACCTCGACCGATTACACCGGCTATTTCCAGCGCGTGCCGCGCGAGCAGCTCGGCACCATGATGGAGTTCGAGGCCGACCGCATGACCGGCCTGATCCTCAGGGACGAAAACGTGTTGCCGGAGCGCGACGTCGTGCTCGAGGAATACAACATGCGGGTCGCCAACAATCCGGACGCGCGGCTCGTCGAGCAGATCATGGCCGCGCTCTATCTCAATCACCCCTATGGCCGCCCGGTGATCGGCTGGCACCATGAGATCGAGGCGCTCGGCCGCGAGGACGCGCTGGCGTTCTACCGGCGCTTCTACGCGCCCAACAACGCGATCCTGGTGATTGCCGGCGACGTCGATGCCGCCGAAGTTCGCCCGATGGCGGAAAAGACCTTCGGCGAGGTCGCGCCGCAGCCCGCGATCCCCGAAAAACGCCTGCGTCCGCAGGAGCCGGAGCCGGTCGCGCCGCGCACGGTGACATTGGCCGACCCGCAGGTCGAACAGCCGAGCCTCAAGCGCTATTACCTGGTTCCATCAGCCACGACCGCAGCACCTGGAGAGAGCCCGGCGCTCGACGTGCTCGCGCAATTGATGGGCGGCGGCAGCAACTCCTATCTCTATCGCGCGCTGGTGGTCGACCGGCCGCTCGCGATCAGCGCGGGTGCCGGCTATCAAGGCACCTCGCTCGACGCCACACAGTTCATGATCTCGGCCGCGCCGCGACAGGGCGTGGAGTTTTCGCAGGTCGAGCAGGTCATCGACGGCGTGATCGCCGATGCCGGACGCAAGCTCGCGACGCCTGAGGACCTCGAGCGCGTCAAGACCCAGCTCATTGCGGAGGCGATCTACGCCCAGGACAACCAGGCGACGCTGGCGCGCTGGTATGGCGGCGCGCTGACCACGGGCCTGAGCATCGCCGACATCAGGAGCTGGCCGGACCGGATCCGCGCCGTCACCGCCGAACAGGTCCGTGGGGCCGCGCTGAAATGGCTCGACAAGAACCGTTCGGTGACCGGTTATCTGGTCAAGGACACCACGCCCAGACGCGAGGAGAAGCGTTCGTGATTTATTCCAACGCTGCTTCGAGGGTTTGCTCGCGCCGCTTCGCATGGATGGTTGCCGCCGGCCTCGCGCTGCTGCCGCTCGCCGCGACGCCTGCGCAGGCCGCGGCAAAAATCCAGCACCTGATCTCACCCGGCGGCATCGAGGCCTGGTTCGTGCAGGATTCGACCGTGCCGCTGATTGCCATGGAATATGCCTTCGGCGGCGGCGCGACCCAGGACCCCTCCGACAAGCCCGGCGTGGCCAACCTGGTCGCCGACCTGATCGACGAAGGTTCGGGCGATCTCGATTCCAAGGCGTTCCACGAGCACCTCGACCGCCGCGCCATCGAGCTGAGTTTCGCGGCGACCCGGGACTATTTCCGCGGCAGCTTGCGGATGCTGCGGGACAACCGGGACGAGGCCTTCGACCTGCTGCGGATGTCGCTGACATCAGCCCATTTCGAGGCCGCCGACGTCGAGCGGATTCGCTCGGAGGTGCTCGCCGGACTGCGGCGCGAGACCACCGATCCGGGCTCGCTCGCCGGGCGCAAGTTCCTCAAAATCGCCTTCGGCGACCACCCCTATGGCCGGTCGGCCAGCGGCACCCTGGAAAGCGTGCCGAAAATCGACGTCGCCGAGCTGAAGGACTATGTCCGCCGGGTACTGGCGAAGGATACGCTGAAGATCGCCGTGGTCGGCGATGTCGACCCGGCAACCCTCGGCCAGTTGCTCGACAAGACTTTTGGCGGATTGCCCGCCAAGGCCAGCCTGACGCCGGTTCCCGACATCGTGGCCGCCACGCCCCCGCAGCGCGCCTTCATTCCGCTCGACGTGCCGCAGACCGTGGTCACCTTCGGCGGCCCCGGCTTCAGGCGCCACGACCCGAATTTCATGGCGGCCTATGTCGTCAACCACATTCTCGGCAGCGGATCGTCATCGCGACTCTACCGCGAGGTCCGCGAGAAGCGCGGGCTCGCTTATTCGATCTATGAATCGCTGCTGTGGATGGATCACTCCGCGCTGTTCGTCGGCAATACCGGCACCCGCGCCGACCGCGCCGGAGAGACCGTCGACGCGGTCGAGCGGGAAGTCCGCCGCATGGCCGAGGATGGCCCGACCGGGAAGGAACTCGACGAAGCCAAATCCTACCTCAAGGGCTCGCAAATGCTGGCGCTCGACACGTCCTCCAATCTCGCAGGCGCCCTGCTGCAATACCAGCTCGACGGGCTGCCGATCGACTATATCGAAAAGCGCAACGCCATCATCGACGCCGTGACGCTGGATGACGCCAGGCAGGCCGCGCAGCGGCTGTGGGGCAAGGGCCTGATCACCGTGATCGTCGGCCGCGCCCCGCAGGCCGTCGCCCAGCCCGCGGCGGCGACCGCGCCGACGGCGACGGCGAACTAACGCGACATACCACCTGTCTTGCGTCCCAGACGCGCGTCGGAAGGCGAAACCCGCTATCCTGCACGCGCCCGATTCCCGCTGGGGGGATGCGCGGCCCCGGTGACGCCATGCTGCGGATTTCCCGCGATCTCGCAATTGACGAAAACGAAATCGATATCTCCTTCGTCCGCGCCTCCGGCCCGGGCGGGCAGAACGTCAACAAGCTCTCGACCGCCGCGCAATTGCGTTTCGATACGCGCAAGGTCGCGCTGCCGGATGACGCCGCGGCGCGGCTCCATCGGCTCGCCGGCCAGCGCATGACCAAGGACGGCGTGATCGTGATCCACGCCCAGCGCTTCCGCACCCAGGAGCGCAACCGCGCCGATGCGATCGACCGGCTGCTCGAACTGCTGCGCGAGGCCATGGTGCGGCCGATCCCGCGGCGCGCGACCAAGCCGACCTTCGGCTCGAAACAGCGCCGGCTCGAAGGCAAGAAGCACCGCGGCGACATCAAGGCGAAACGGGGTGCGGCAAGGTTCGACGATTGAGACGGAGTACAGCGGCTTCGACACATGATCGTCATCCTGAGGTGTGCGCCCTTGCGCGCCTCGAAGGATGGGCGCATGCACATTCCATCCTTCGAGGCTCGCCGAAGAGGCTCGCACCTCCCGAGTGAGCGCAATAGCGTTCATCCGGGGATGACGCCGTTTTCGCTGTGAAAGAGAAGGAATTCCCAATCTCTTCGCATGCATTTTCGTTCCTGCACCTCTAAAATTGATGCGCCCCGCTCCCACGAGTTGCCCCAATCCCATGCCGGTCCGCCAGCTTCCCGAACAAATCGTCAACCGCATCGCCGCCGGCGAAGTGGTCGAGCGGCCGGCGAGCGTGGTCAAGGAACTGGTGGAGAACGCCATCGATGCCGGCGCCAGCCGGATCGACATTTTCACCGATGGCGGCGGAAGGCGGCGGATCGGCATCACCGATGACGGCTCGGGCATGACCTCGACCGACCTGGCGCTCGCGGTGGACCGCCACGCGACATCCAAACTCGACGACGAAGACCTGTTGCGCATCCGCACGCTGGGGTTTCGCGGCGAGGCGTTGCCCTCGATCGGCGCGGTCGCCAAGCTCGGCATCACCACGCGCCATGCAAGCGAGCCGCATGCCTGGTCGCTATCGGTGGAAGCCGGGGTGAAATCGGCGATCATGCCGGCGGCGCTTTCGGTAGGTACCCGCGTCGAGGTCGGCGATCTGTTTTACGCGACGCCGGCGCGGCTGAAGTTTCTCAAGACCGACCGCACCGAAGCCGAAGCGATCCGCGAGGTGGTGCGGCGGCTCGCGATGGCGCGGCCCGACATCGCCTTTACGTTGTCCGGAGAGGAACGCGCGCCGGTCACCTGGGCCGCCGCGCTGCCCGGTGCGGCGGGCCGCCTCACGCGGCTCGGCGATATCCTCGGAAGTGATTTTCGCGCCAGCGCCATTGACGTGCGCGCCGAGCGCGAGGGCGTCACGGTCGAAGGCTTTGCCGCCGCGCCTTCGCTGACGCGGGCCAATGCGCTCGGGCAATATTTGTTCGTCAACGGCCGCCCGGTGCGCGACAAGCTCATCCTCGGCGCGGTGCGCGCGGCCTATTCCGACTATCTGCCGCGCGACCGCCATCCCGTGGTGGCGCTGTTCGTGACAGTGGATTCCGCCGAGGTCGATGCCAATGTGCATCCGGCCAAGACCGAGGTGCGCTTCCGCAATGCCGGCCTGGTCCGCGCATTGATCGTGCATGCGCTGAAGAATGGGCTTGCCCGCGAGGGCAAGCGCACCGCAGCGAACGGTGACGCCGATGCGATCACCTCCGCGTTCCGCCCGGCCTTCGCGCCGCGCGCCAACTGGGACTGGCGGCGCTCGCCGGCCTATCCGGTCGGCCCGAGGCCGGCCTTCGGGGGCGCGGCGGCGACGGCTTTTGCCGAACCGGGACAGGCCGCGTTCGATGTCGGCACCCCCACCGCCGACGTGCGTTTCGAGGAAGCCGCACCGGCCGATCTGCTCGACCGGCCGCTCGGCGCGGCGCGGACCCAGATCCACGAGACCTATATCGTCTCGCAGACCCGCGACGGGCTCATTGTTGTCGACCAGCACGCCGCGCATGAGCGCATCGTCTATGAGAGACTGAAGGCCTCATTGGCGAAGAACGGGGTGCAGCGGCAGATTCTCCTGATTCCGGAGATCGTCGAACTCGACGAGGCCACCGTGGAGAAACTGCTCGACCGCGCCGAGGAGTTGGCGACGTTCGGGCTTGCGATCGAATCCTTCGGCCCCGGCGCAGTGGCGGTGCGCGAGACGCCCTCGCTGCTCGGCAAGCCGGACGCCGGCTCGTTGCTGCGCGATCTCGCCGAACACATGGCGGAATGGGACGAGGCGCTGCCGCTGGAGCGGCGCCTGATGCATGTCGCCGCCACCATGGCCTGCCACGGCTCGGTCCGCGCCGGCCGGCGGCTGAAGCCGGAAGAGATGAACGCGCTGCTGCGCGAGATGGAGGACACGCCGAATTCCGGCCAGTGCAACCACGGCCGGCCGACCTACGTGGAATTGAAGCTCAGCGATATCGAGAAGCTGTTCGGGCGAAGGTGAGGAAGGTGAGGACGTCATCCTGAGGTGCGAGCCTCTTCGGCGAGTTTCGAAGGATGACAAGCGACGGTGTTTGTTGCCCATCCTTCGAGGCGAGCAAGAAAGAGCGCGCACCTCAGGATGACGCTGTGATTACCCCGCTTTCAAGAACACAAACTCCGTATCGTCATACACCCGACGCTCCAGCTCCTGAAATCCCTCGGGCGCCGCAAACGCTGCCGCCTTCGCTTCTTCCACCACCACGAGCGCGCCCGGCGTCAACCAGCCGCCGTCGCGTAGCGAGGCGAGCGCCTTGTCGGCGAGCCCCCTGCCATAGGGCGGATCGAGGAACGCCAGCGAGAACGGCTGCATCGGGTGCGCCGGGCCGAGGTTGGTGGCGTCGCGGCGATAGACTTTTGTGACCCCGCCGAGGCCCAGCGTCTCGACATTGTTGCGCAACAGCGCCCTCGCCTCGGCGCCGTTGTCGACGAACAGCGTAAACGCTGCACCCCGCGAGACCGCCTCGATGCCGAGCGCGCCGGTGCCGGCGAACAGGTCGAGCACGCGCGCGCCGGAAAGCGGGTCGTCATAGGCGTGAATGAGGATGTTGAAGACGGATTCGCGCAGGCGATCCGCGGTCGGGCGGATGTCGCGCGAGGATGGCGAGACCAGATTGCGGCCCTTCAATCTTCCGCCGACGACGCGCATTAGATTGCGCTGCCCTTGTATTGAAGTAGATACCCCACTGCCGCGGCAAAGGAAATGCGCCCCCTCTCCCGTGGGGAGAGGGCCGGGGTGAGGGGGTACGGTCTATCGATAGGGCTTAACCCCTCACCCGGATCGCTGTGCGATCCGACCTCTCCCTTTGGGAGAGGTGAAACCGAGCGCGTGGCGAGTTCCAATCGAGGACCCACAGGTAGCCTCTACTCGTCGCGCGGCTTCAGGTCGCGCTTGCCGTGGTAGCCGCGCTGGGGGCGGCGCGGTGGGCCGTAGCCGTTGGCTTCCAGCTCATTGCGGGCGCGGGCCTCCTCGCTGCCGGTGCGCTGAACCAGCACGCGGCGGCCCTTGCGATCGGCGATCAACCCGCTCTTGCCGGCCGGCTTGAACGGCTTTTTGCCGCGCGGCGTATCGGCTTCTTCATCGGCCTTCGCGGCCTGATCGCCCGGCATCGGCCGGTTGAAATCCGCCCCCGCCAGTGCCGCGATCTTCTCGCCGAGCTGGTCGCGCAGCACCCGCGTCTTGACCTCCTCGACCGCGCCTTCGGCAAGCTCTGCCAACTGGAACGGGCCGTAGGATATCCGGATCAGCCGGTTCACTTCCAAGCCAAGATGCGCCATCACGTTGCGCACCTCGCGGTTCTTGCCTTCGCGGATCGCAAACACCAGCCAGACATTGGCGCCCTGGTCGCGCTCCAGCACGGCGTCGATCGGGCCATATTTGACGCCGTCGACTTCGACGCCGCGTTTCAATTCATCGAGCTGCGCCTGCGTCACCTCGCCATGGGCACGGACGCGATAGCGCCTGAGCCAGCCGGTGTCGGGCAGTTCGAGCGCGCGCGCCAGCCCGCCGTCATTGGTGAGCAGCAACAGGCCCTCGGTGTTGAAATCGAGCCGGCCGATCGAGATCAGCCGCGGCAGGCCGTCCGGCAGATTGTCGAACACCGTCGGCCGCCCCTCCGGGTCGGCATGGGTGGTCATCAAGCCGCGCGGCTTGTGAAACAGGAACAGCCGCGTGCGCTCGCGCGGCGGCAACGGCTTGCCGTCGACGGTGACGACGTCGCTCTCGGTGACGTCGAGCGCCGGCGAATTGATGACGCGGCCGTTGACGGTGACGCGGCCCTGCACGATCCATTCCTCGGCGTCGCGGCGCGAGGCAAGCCCTGCGCGCGACACCACCTTGGCGATGCGCTCGCCGGATTTTTTCACCCGCGGCGGGCGGGCTGCGCGTTTCTCGAAATCGGGCGCACGTTCGCGATAGGCGCCGCGGCCGCCGAACGCCGGACGCTTGGCAAAGACCTTGCTGTCGTCTTCGTTATCGCGGCGGGGCCGGTCGGCGTTGCGGGCGAACGACCGTGGCTCGCTGCGCGGATGCTCCTGCCAGGCGCTGCGCGGACGTTCATCGCGGCCTTCCCCAGGGCCGCCCTCGCGATCCCGCCGAGGCCGCTCGAATTTCGGGCGGTCTTCACGGGGACGATCGAATTTCGGCCGCTCGCGGGATGGACGATCGCCTGGAGGGCGATCCTCGCGCGGTCTGTCATAGCGGGGCTTGTCGAAATTTCTCGCGCCGTCGCGTGACGGGCGCGAATTGCGGCCGGCATGATCGGGCGAGGAAGCGTCGCGCTTCTGCCAGGGCTTTAAGTCACCACGATCGGGGCGATCGCCGAAATTTTTGCGCGGGCCGCGATCGGGCCGGCTACCAAACTCCTTGCGAGGGCCCCTATCGGGAGCACCGCGCGAAAACTTCTTGTCGCCGCCGAACTTCCGCTCGGGCCGATCGCCGTCGCGCGAAGGTCTCGCACTATAAGGCCGATCGCCGCGAGGCCGGTCGCCTTCCTTGCGAAACCCTTCGCCGCCTGGCGTATAGGGCCGCTTGTCGCCGCCGCCTTCCCGCGGCGGATAGGGCTTGCGGTCGCCGAATTTCTTGTCCTGGAAGCGCGCGGCCGGGCGGGCATCGCCGCGATCGCCACGATCGCCGCGCGGGGTATAGGGGCGCTTGTCGCCGCCGCGGTCATCGCTGCGGGGACGCTCATCCCGGTTGAAGCGTGGACGCGGCGCATCACCATCGTCGCGGCGCGGCGGCGGACCTTCGCGCTTGCCCGCATAGGGTTTGCCCCGACCGGAATAGGGCTTCTTTCCATAGGTCCTGGGGCCGTCGGACTTGCCGGCAAACGGGCGCTTCTCGCCATCGCCCTTGCCGGCAAAACCGCGCTTGGCGAATTTCTTCTCGGGTCCCCTCGCTGCGCCGGAGCGGCCCTTGCCGCCGGAGGGGCGATCACGCCGGCCGCGGGAATCGTTGTCTTTATCGTTGTCGCGGGGCATGAAGGGTCTCTCGTGGACGGATGAAATTGGCGATCCGGCAGATGTGGGCTGTCATGGCGATCACGCGCGCGCTCTTGGCTCGAGGCGCAATCTCACGCAAAATCGGTGTCCACTTTTGCTGAAGGCGCATCTCTTAGCAGGTTTATTCCGATGATACGAGGCATGACCGTCCCCTCTTTCATGGATTTGGCGCTGAAAACGGCGAAAAACGCCGCGAAAGCCGGCGAAGTTCCGATCGGCTGCGTGATCGTGCGGGGTTTCGAGGTGATCGCCACCGCCGGCAACCGCACGCTGACCGACCGCGATCCGACCGCGCATGCGGAGATTTTGGCGATCCGGCAGGCCGCCGAGGCCATCGGCACCGAGCGGCTGGTCGATTGCGACCTCTATGTCACCCTGGAGCCCTGCACGATGTGCGCCGGCGCGATCTCGTTTGCGAGGGTGAGGCGGCTCTATTACGGCGCGGCGGATCCCAAGGGCGGCGCGGTGGAATCCGGCGTGCGGTTCTTCGCCTCGCCGACCTGCCACCACGCGCCGGAAGTTTATTCCGCCGTCGGCGAAACCGAGGCGGCGACGCTATTGAAGGATTTTTTCAAGGTGCGGCGATGAGTGCTGCGGTCATTCCGGGACGGTCCGCAAGGACCGGACCCGGAATCTCGAGATTCCGGGTTCGATGCTGCGCATCGTCCCGGAATGACGGTTACCCCGCCAGAAAAAACGCCCGCAACGCCTTCGCCGTCGCGTCGGGATTTTCCTCGGTGAGAAAATGTCCGGAATCAACCGGCTCGCCCGACACGTTGGTCGCCCATTTCTTCCAGGTATCGAGCGGGGTCGCCGCCGCGCTGGCGATGCCGGCATTGCCCCACAGCGCCAGCATCGGGATGGTGATTTTCCTGCCCGCCGCCAGATCGGCCTTGTCGATCTCGAAATCGGCATAGGCCCCGGCGCGGTAGTCCTCGCACATCGCGTGCACGCGGGAGGGATCGCGGAACGGGGCGAGATAATGCTCCAGCGCGCGCGGATCGATGGCATCTAGATTCTTGCTCTTGGTCTGGCTTGCCATCTTGAAGCGCAGGAAGAAATCCGGATTGCCGCCGATGAGAGTCTCCGGCAGCGGCGCGGGCTGCGCCAGAAACGTCCAGTGATAAATTTTCAGCGCATAGAGCCGGTTCAGGCGCTCCCAATATTCATAGGTCGGCAGGATATCGAGCACCGCCAGGCGCGACAGCCGGCCCGGATGATCGAGCGCCAGGCGATAGGACACCCGCCCGCCGCGGTCGTGTCCGGCGAGCGCGAAATGCACGTAACCGAGCCGCTCCATCGCTTCCACCATCACCCGCGCCATCGCGCGCTTGGTGTAGGGTATGTGATCCTTGTCGCTGTCGGGCATGTCCGACCAGCCATAGCCCGGCAGATCGGCGATGATCAGGGTGAACCGATCGGCGAGCTGCAGCGCGACGCGGTGCCATTGCACATGGGTTTGCGAAAAGCCGTGCAGCAACAGCAGTGGCGGTCCCTTGCCGCCGACGCGGGCGAAAATGCGACCCGAACTGGTGTTGATCCATTCGGAGGCATAGCCGGGATAGAGGTCGGCGAGATCGGGCATTTTCACAACTCTCATGTCATCGGCGGCGCGGCGGGGCCCGCTTCAAACTTTGTTTGTCGTTGCCGCAGGCCGCCAGCGGATATATGCCATCCGGCAAGCCCGACCAACAACAAACCAGTGCGAGGAAACCCCCGATGTCGATCGATTTCGAAATCCCGGCCGAGGCCAAGGCGATCCGCGAGAAAGTCCGCAAGTTCGTCCATGATGAATGCATCCCGGCTGAGAAGGAACTCGACACCAAGCCCTACGAGGAGGTGCTCGGCAAGCTCAGGGCGAAAGCGCGCGCACAAGGGCTATGGTGTCCGTTCGTGCCGAAAGAATATGGCGGCATGGGGCTCGGCCCGCTTGCCAACGCGCTGGTGCAGATGGAGCTCGGCGAGAGCATGCTGGGCGCGCTGTCGATGAACACGCAAGGCCCCGACGACGCCTCGATGCTGACCATCCTCGAGCACGGCACGGAGCACCAGAAGGAAAAGTTCCTGAAGCCGCTCTTGAACGGCGACAAGCGCATCTGCTTCTCGATGACGGAAAAGGCCTCGGGCGCCGACGCCACCGGCATGCGGACGACAGCCGTGAAGGACGGCAACGAGAATTACATCCTCAACGGCGAGAAATGGTTCTCCTCGTCCGCGAGCGTCGCCGACATGGCGCTGGTGATGGCCAGGACCGATCCGGATGCGCCGCGCCACAAGCAGTATTCGACCTTCATCGTCGAGCTGCCGAACCCCGGCTACAATATCAAGCGCAACATCAAGAACATGGCGATCGAGGGCCCGCATTACGACAAGCTCTCCGGTGGCCATTCCGAGATCGAGATCAAGGATTTGAAAGTGCCGGCCGACAATCTGCTCGGCGGCGAAGGCAACGGTTTCAACATGGGCCAGCACCGCCTCGCCTACGGGCGCTTGCGTCACGGCATGCACAACGTCGCAAAGGCCCAGCGCGCGCTCGACATGGCGGCGGCGCATGTGACGAAGCGTTCGACCTTCGGGGTGCTGCTGGCCGACCGCCAGGCGGTGCAATTCATGCTGGCCGAATGCGCCACCCAGCTCTATATCGGGCGGCTGATGCTGCTGCACATCGCCTACAAGGCGGAAAAAGGCATGGACCTGCGGCAGGAGAACTCGATCGCAAAGGTCTATCTGGCGCACATGGTGCATCACGTGATCGACACCGCGATCCAGCTGCACGGCGCGCTCGGCTTCAGCCAGGATACGGTCCTGGCCAAATGGTACACGCAGGTGCGCTCGCAGCGGCTGGTCGACGGTCCCGACGAAGTGCACAAATGGCGGGTCGGCCGCAACGTGATCCGAGCGTTCCGCGAGCACGGCACCACGGCGCTGGCCGCGGGCGGCGATTTGCTATGATTTCTGTTCGTCATTCCGGGGCGATGCGAAGCATCGAACCCGGAATCTCGATATGAGATGCGCAGCCGGGTAAATAACCTCGAGATTCCGGATCGACGCGCTTCGCGCGTCGTCCGGAATGACGGCTAACCCGCTTGCTTCTCCCGCTCCACCGCCTGCCAGCCGATGTCGCGGCGGCAGAATCCGTCAGGCCACCTGATACGGTCGACTGCCTCATAAGCGCGCTGCTGCGCCTCGGCGATCGTCTTGCCCACCGCGCAGACATTCAGCACGCGGCCGCCATTGGCCAGGATGTGTCCGTCCTTCGCCACCGTGCCGGCATGAAAAATCTCGACGCCCTCGACCTTGGCGGCCTCGTCGAGGCCCTCGATCCGCGTGCCTTTCGCGTAATCGCCGGGATAGCCCTTGGTCGCCATCACCACCGTCAGCGCGGACTCCGGAAACCAGCGGACGTCGAAATTCTTCAACTGGCCGTCGACGGAGGCAAGCATCGCCGGCACGAGGTCCGACATCATCCGCAGCATCAGCACCTGGCACTCGGGATCGCCGAAGCGGACATTGTATTCGAACAGTTTTGGGCCGTCCTGCGTCAGCATCACGCCGGCATAGAGCACGCCGCGGAACGGCGTGCCGCGCGCCTTCATGCCGGCAACGGTGGGCAGGATGATCCGCGACATGATCTGATCATGAATTGCCGGCGTCACGAACGGCGTCGGCGAATAGGCGCCCATGCCGCCGGTGTTCGGTCCCTGATCGTGATCGAACACCCGCTTGTGGTCCTGTGCCGAGGCCAGCGCGATCGCGGTCTCCCCGTCGGACAGTGCGAAGAAACTGATCTCGCGGCCGGACAAAAACTCCTCGATCACGACCTCGGCGCCGGCAGCCCCAAACGCGCCCTCTAACATCATGGCGATGGCGGCTTCCGCCTCGGCCATCGTCTGCGCGACCACCACGCCCTTGCCTGCGGCAAGCCCATCGGCCTTGACCACGATCGGCGCGCCCTGTTTTCGCAGATAGCCGAGCGCGTCAGCCGCATTGCCAAACCGGCCATAGGCGCCGGTCGGGATGCCGAATTCGGTGCACAGCGCCTTGGTGAAACCTTTGGACCCCTCCAGCTGCGCGGCCTGCCTGCTCGGCCCGAACGCCTTGATGCCGGCCGCGGCGAGATCATCGACGATGCCGGCGGCGAGCGGCGTTTCCGGGCCGACCACGACCAGATCGACCGCGTTCTCGTCGCAGAAATCGATCACGGCGGCGTGGTCGGCGATATCGAGCGCGACGCACTCGGCCTCGCGCGCGATCCCGGCATTGCCCGGCGCGCACCAGAGTTTTGTCACCAGCGGGGAAGCCGCGATCTTCCACGCCAGAGCATGTTCGCGGCCGCCGGAACCGAGCAGGAGGATGTGCATGGGGAGCAACCGGATGGGGGCGTGAGAGCGAAGTCGGTCGCACGAGTCTCCCCCTCGCTGCAAGAGGGAGAATCTCCGTCATTCCGGACGGCGCGCCCTGCGCGCCGATCCGGAATCCAGAGATTGCTAGCACTCAGGCATTGCCAGCTCCAAATTCCGGGTTCGATGCTGCGCATCGCCCCGGAATGACGGGAAACTATCCCCGCCCCGCCGAGGCCGCGATGATCTCCTGCAGGGTGGCGACATGGCGCATGAAAGCGCCGCGCCCGGTGGCGGTCGCCGTCACCGTGGTCTGCGGCTTCTTGCCGACAAAGGCCTTGTCGACCGCGACATAACCGGCCCGCGCCAGCGTCTCGATATGGGCGCCGAGATTGCCGTCGGTGGCACCGGTCAGCTTCTTCAGCCGCGAGAACTCCAGCCCCGGGGCGGCGGGCGGCAGCGCGTTCAGCGCCGCCATGATCCGCAAGCGCAGCGGCTGGTGGATGATGTCGTCGAGCTCCGCCATTCCCTAGCTCCGCCGCATCCAGAGCCCGCCCAGGACCAGCCCGCCGCCATTGACCACCGCCATCCACAGCAGGAAAGCGAACCCGCCGACGAAGAAATAACCGATCAGCGTCAGCGCGCTGATGCCAAGACCGATGGCAACGAAGGCATAGCCGAACCACATCCCAGCCAGCACGTAGAACAGCATGAAATAGATCGGCCAAAAGGCGCCCATTTCGCGTGGCCCGTAATGGCCGAACACCTGCGAGCAGAGGATGCCGAAAGCGAAGAACAGCACGTAGGCGACGAGCACCTGTCCGTACATGGCACGCACGCCGGTTCGCGCATAGACCAGCGCGCTGATGACGATTGTGCCCGCGACACCCATAATGTTGACGGTAGGCCAGATGTATGCGGCATGACGCGGCCAAAGATAAGTTGCGATGTTGCCGGCAAACACCAGCGCGCCCCACCAGATCATCATCAGGCTGGCGATATCGTAGATCGTCGATTGACGAACGCGCTGGGCGATGGAGTTGATCTCCGATAGCGCCGAGGCGGCCTGCTTGGCGTCGATACTGGTCATGACCCGCTCCCTGCCTTCGCCACGTCGTCGGCGATGACAGATACCGCCGCCGGGTCGCTGACGATAGCCATGTGATTGACGCCGTCGAGCAGTTTCACGGGAACACGCGGGCCGACCGCGTCGCCGTATTTCTCCGAAAACATCAATTCATCGGCGGCGCCGGCGAACAACGCGACCGGCCTGCCGGCGGCGGCCAGGTCCGCGCGATATTGCGCGGCGCCGAAATTGCGCATCAGGCGGTACGAATAGGTCGAGGCCAAAATCGCGCTGGTATCCGGGCCAACCGCGAATGCGATGGTCGGCAGCGATTCGCAGCAGGTAATGCCGAGGCGGCGCAGCACGGACAGGCCGAGGAAGCGCGGGATGTCCGGGCTCGCCCAGCCACCGGCATCCTCGCGGCTCGACGGCGCGTCATAGCCGAGATAGGGCGACAGCAGCACCGTGCGCGCGAACAGGTTCTGGATCGAGGAGCCCGCGATCCGCAGCGCGAAGCCGCCGCCGGAGGAATGGCCGAGCAGCGTCAGCGGCGCGGTGGCATCGGTCTTGCGGATCTCGGCGACGAAATCCGACATGTCGTCCTCGAGCTGGCCGAGATAGACAATGTCGCCGCGCGTGCCGGAGGCACCATGGCCGCGAATGTCGGGCGCCCAGGTTTCCACGCCGTGCGCGGCGAGCGCCTTGGCCAGCGCGTGGACGGCGATGCTCGACCCCGACGAGCCGTGGATGACCACCGCGGCCTGCCCGCTCGCCGGCGCCCGCGCCGGATAATGCCGGTAGGCCAACTCGGTGCCATCTCGGGCATGAAACCGCTGCAGGGGCGGCATGTCGCTGCGATCGACCGCGCCCGCCGTCGCCGAAATCGAGGTCAATTCCAACGGCCGCTTGATCGGCGTCGCGATCATCGCCGCCAGCACCAATCCGGCGAAGCCGATGAGGGCAAGGCCCCAGACGACCGCCTTGAGGCCACCCCACACCATCGTTGCCATCATGACGCGACCTTTCGTTGCCTGGATTTCATTCGATATCGGTTGACCAGGGTATGGACGATCAGGATGACGATCATCATGAGCTTGCCCCGTTGCTGGCGACGTCGTCGGCGATCGCCGACACCGCCCTGGGTGCACTGACGATGCCGATGTGATTGACACCCTCGATCAGCTTCACATCGACCGGCGGCGCAATGCCGCGCACCGCTTCGGCATATTTGTCCGCGATCATCAACTCGTCGTCGGTGCCCGAGAAGATCATGAGCGGCTTGGTCGCCGCCGCCAGATCGGTGCGATAGCCGCGCGTCGCGAAATTGCGCATCAGCCGGTCGGAATAGGCCGCCACCAGAGCCATTTCCGAATGCGGCGGCACCGCGAAGGCAAGCGTCGGCAGCGCCGCGCAGCAATCGATGCCGAGCTTGCGCAGCGCCAGCAATCCGAGAATGCGCGGAACATCGGGGTTGGCCCAGCCGCCGGAATGCGGGCGGTTGGTCGGCGCGTCATAGCCGAGATAAGGCGCCAGCAGCACGATGCGGGCGAACAGGCTCTGGATCGGCGAGCCCGCGACCCGCAGCGCAAACCCGCCGCCCGCGGAATGGCCGATCAGCGTCAGCGGCAGGGTGGGCGCACGCTTGCGGACCACCGCGACGAAATCAGCGAGATCATCCTCGAGCTGGCCGACATAGAAGATATCGCCGCGGGTCCCGGAGGTACCGTGGCCGCGAATGTCGATCGCCCAGGTCTCGACGCCGCGCGCGGCGAGCGCCTCCGAAAGCGCGTGAATGGCGCCGCCGCTCGATCCCGACGAGCCATGAATCACGATGGCGCCGCGGCCCGTCGCCGGGCCAGTGACGGGATAGTGCCGGAAGCCGAGCAGCGTGCCGTCGCGCGCGGAAAACCGCTCGACATCGGGCAGATTGGAGAAATCGACGGTCTTGCGGGCCTCCGAAAGCGAACGCAGTTCGGGAGGGCTTTTCAGCGGCGTGGCGATGAGGGCCGTGAGCAACAGGGCGGCTACGCCCACGAGGCACAGCAGCCATCTGACGGCGCTGAAGAACCGGAACAGCAGCGTTTTTGCCATGACATCACCCGATACTATGGATCAATGTAGAGTACTCTATATCACAGAGCTAATGGATTGCAACGACCAAATTGCAAGTCGCGATTAGCGGTCGTCGCCGAAAATCCCTACCTTGGGCGCCAGTCCAAAAACCCGAATCGATTGACCGCGATGCCCGCCCCCGAAGCCCTGATCAACGCGCCGGAATTCACGGTGACCGAACTGTCCTCCGCCCTGAAGCGGACGGTGGAGGACAATTTCGGCCATGTCCGGGTGCGCGGCGAAATCACCGGTTTTCGCGGGCCGCACTCCTCCGGTCACTGCTATTTCGCGCTGAAGGACGAGGGCGCCAAGATCGAGGCGGTGATCTGGAAATTCGCCCATGCGCGGATGCGCTTCAAGCCGCAGGAAGGGCTCGAGGTCATCGCCACCGGCAAGCTCACGACCTATCCCGGCTCGTCGAAATACCAGATCGTGATCGAGGCGCTGGAGCCCGCCGGCGTCGGCGCGCTGATGGCGCTGATGGAGGAGCGCAAGAAGAAGCTTGCCGCCGAGGGCCTGTTCGACGCGGCACGCAAACAGGAATTGCCCTGGCTGCCGGAGGTGATCGGCGTCGTCACTTCGCCGACCGGTGCCGTGATCCGCGACATCCTGCACCGGCTGCAGGATCGCTTTCCCCGCCGCGTGCTGGTGTGGCCGGTCAAGGTGCAGGGCGAAGGTTCGGCGGAACAGGTCGCGGCCGCGATCCGCGGTTTCAACGCGCTGCCGGAAGGCGGCCGTATCCCGCGCCCGGACCTGTTGATCGTGGCGCGCGGCGGCGGTTCGCTGGAAGATCTGTGGTCGTTCAACGAGGAGATCGTGGTCCGCGCCGCGGCCGAGAGCATGATCCCGCTGATCTCGGCGGTCGGCCACGAGACCGATATCACGCTGATCGATTTCGCCGCCGACAAGCGCGCGCCGACGCCGACGGCAGCCGCCGAAATGGCAGTTCCAGTTCGCGCCGAGCTGTTCGTCGAGGTCGCAGCCCATGCGCGGCGCACGTTGTTGTGCTGGCAGCGCGGCCACGAATCCCGCCGCAACGAATTGCGTGCCGCGGCGCGCGCGCTGCCCGCCGCCAGCGAGTTGCTGGCGATCCCGCGGCAGCGGCTGGATGGCGCGGGCGCGTCGCTGCCCCGCGCGCTAAGGGCAAACACCCACGCCCATTTCCGCCGCTTCGCAAGTTCGAGCGCGCGACTGACCATCCGGGTACTGCGCGGACAACTCGCCCAGGCCGGCCATCGGCTGACGGTGAGCGGCGAACGCCTGACGCTTTCCGCCCGGTCGCTGCTTCACAAACGCAGGGACCGCTTCGCCGGACTAGCGGTCCGGCTGCAAGCCTCGAAACTCTCCAACGCACAGGCGCAGCGGCAAGCCATCGCGCGCAACCGCGAACGCGTGACCAGGCTCGCCGAGCGCGCGCGCCGCGGGCTGGCAACCGCGACGCAGCGGCTTGCGGCGCGCGTCGAACACAGCGGGCAATTGCTGGGCGCCTTGTCCTATCGCAGCGTGCTGGCGCGCGGTTTCGTGCTGGTGCGCGACGAGCAGGGCCACGGGGTGTATGCCGCAGCGAGCGTGGGTTCGGGCGCGCGGCTCGATCTGGAATTTGCCGACGGCCATGTCGCGGCGACCGCCGACGCCGATCGCCCGGCGGTGGCGCGGCCGGCGAAGCCGAGCGCGAGCGAGCCGAAGGTTGCCCCGCCCAAACGGGTCGTCAAACCGGTCGGGCAGGGAAGCCTGTTTTAGAACTCGTCATGCCCGGGCCTGTCCCGGGCATCCACGTCTTTCTTTTTCGCGACAGCTTGAGACGTGGATGGCCGGGACAAGTCCGGCCATGACGACCTATTGGTCGCAATCGCTTCACCGCGCCAGCCACTCGGCGACGCGCTTTTGCGAGTCGGCGCGGGCTTCGGGATCGGTGCCGAGATGGCCACGTTCGGGCAGCGCTGCATCCGACGTGCCGCTTGCCACATGCAGCGGGAAATTGGCGCGGTCGAAATCGTGATAGGCGCCGGGATAGACCACGATCCGGACCAGCGCGCTTCGCCCGCGGGCGCCGTCGATCATCTGGCGGCAGGCCGGCGGCGAACTGACATCGTCCTTGGCGCCGATCAGGACCAGCGTCGGGATCCGCGCGCTCCAGCCGAGCCCCGCCGACACCCGGCAGTCCGGATAGAACGCGACGGCGGAACGGAAGTCCGGCTCGGCGCTGCGCGACGACAGCTGCGGCCGCACCGCCCACAACAGCGCGCTGGCGCCGTTCGCCCAGCCCAGCAGGCTGATGCGGTCATGCGCGGCCCAGGGCTGCTGCAGCAGCCATTGCCTGGCCGCCATGATGTCGGCCACCCGTTCGCGGCGGGCGTGCACCCGGCGTTCGCCGACACGGCACTGCGGACCCAACTCGCGCGAGCCGTAGCTGTCCGGCAGCAGCACGGCCTTGCCGCCCTTGATCAGTTGCTCGGCCCAATCGCGATAGCGCGGCGCGACCTGTTCGGAACGGCCGGCGGCCAGTCCGCCACAGCCATGCAGCGCGATCACCACAGGGAACGGGCCATCGCCGTCGGGCTTGTAGAGCTGCGCGTGCAGCACCCCGTTGGCCTGGGGTATGTCGACCTGATGCGGGCTCGGCAACGGCGCCGCCGCAGCCCTAAAGGCCACGCTCAACAGCGTCAGGAATGTGATTGCCGACGGAAGTCGCATCTCGATGGGCCGGGTGGCTGTGGAGCGCTGAAGACAGCGTCCCCCGGGCGAAACGCTAGCATGCGCGAATGGCGGAATTTCATCACAAATCGGTGGGTTTGACGGGCGGACAGCAAGACCTATTTATGATAGATCGCCATTGGAAAAACGTTTAGCCCGGTTCGAGTTGCCGGGCGGGCGGCCGGGGAGTTCGGGAGAATTCGAGCGTGTTGAATAAATTCGGCCCCTCGGGCCATGGCGAGGCGCAGGTGCAATATCTGGATGGCGATTTCCGCGTGATCTCGCCGGGAACCTATGTGCGCTGCGCGGTGACCGACGCGCGGATCCCGCTCGACGAATTGAAATACTGGAGCGTCGATCTGCAGGAGGCCTATGCCCTTCCAACCGCGGTGCTGCAGCGGCATTTTCCCGGCGCGCTGAAGGGCTGAGTGCGTACTGCGTAGGGCGCGCAAAGGCGCACTTCGCGCCTTTGGCCGCCTTAAGGATCCGTCCGAAACCTCTTCTCTCTTGCCCTGAACAGCCGCTCCGAGACGAACTTCCGCAACCGCGCGGCGTCGTCGAATTCGAGCGTCACCTTGAACGGCACGATCTCGCGCGCCCAGACCGGCAGTCCCTCGCCTGCCCGGCGCAGCCGCGCCAGATCCTTTTCCGTCGTCACCAGGGTCAAGCCGTCGCGTCCGGCGTCCGCGATAAGGCTCTCGATCTCGGTTTGCGAAAACGGATGATGGTCGGCGAATGGCCGTTCGGCTGCGAGCTCGATCCCGCAGCCGCGCAACGTCCGGAAAAACCTTTCGGGGTCGCCGATCCCGGCGAAGGCGAGCGTGCGCTTGCCGCGCAGCGAGGTGACCTGCGCCTCGTCGGCCACGAGATGCGCCGACAGGACCGGTTTTTGGCGCGCGGCGATGGCGGCGGCCACCGGCGCGGCGGCGGTCCCATTGCCGATCACGATCAGCGCATCGGTGCGCTCGAGCTGCGGCGCTAGCGGCGCGCGCAGCGGGCCGGCGGGAAACACGCAACCATTGCCGAGGCCGCGGTCGCCGTCGATCACGATCAGCGAAGCATCCTTGGATATCGCCGGGTTCTGAAAGCCGTCGTCCATCAGGATCACGGTCGCGCCTTGCGAGCGTGCCAGCGCGACGCCCTCGACGCGATCGCGCGCCACCGCGACCGGCACGGTGGCCGCCATCATCAGCGGCTCGTCGCCGACATCGTCAGCCGCATGCCGCCCGGGGTCGACCTTGACCGGGCCGCGCAACCGTCCGCCATAACCGCGGCTGAGCACGACCGGCATCTCGCCGAGTTCGCGCAGCAGCTTTACGAGCGCCAGCACCATCGGCGTCTTGCCGGCGCCGCCGAGATGATAGTTGCCGACGCAGAGCACGGGAATGCCGGCATCGAATCCCCCGCGCTGCAACCGATTTGCCGCGACCAGGCCGTAGAGCGCGCCGAGCGGCGTCAGCAATGAGGATGTCCACGACGGCGGCCGGTGCCAGAAGGCCGGCTCACGCATTCGCCGCTCCCATTTCGAGCCGCAACTGCAACAAATAGGGCTCGAGCGCGGCGAGCGTGCGATCGAGCGCGCCGCCGAGTTCGACGACGACGCGCTCGGAGGCCGCCAGCGAGATTTGCCGCGCCGCGGGGTCGGCCAACAGCTGGCCGAGTTGCTTTACCAGCGCCTCCAGCGTTTCGGCCCGTCGTGCGCCGCCGGCGACGTCGAGTGCATCATAGACGTCGGTGAAATTGAAGACGTGCGGGCCATGAACGATCGAGGCGCCGAGCTTGACCGCCTCGACCGGATTCTGCCCGCCATGCTCGACCAGCGATCCGCCCATGAACACGATTCCCGACAGTCGGTAGAACAGCCCGAGTTCGCCCATGGTGTCGGCGACATAGATGTCGGTGGACGCCATCGGCAGCTCCTCGCGCGAGCGCAACGCCGCGCGGAGCCCCGAGGCGGCAATGGTGCGGGCGATCGCCTCGCCGCGATGCGGATGCCGCGGCACGATCACGCTCAGCAAGGACGGGAAGAATCCCGCCAGCGTGCGATGCGCCTCGATCAGAATCTCTTCCTCGCCGGGATGGGTCGAGGCCGCCACCACGATCGGGCGGCCGCGCGTCACCGACATCAGCCGCTCCAGCCTGACCGGGTCGGCGGGCGGCGCCGGCACGTCCAGCTTGAGATTGCCTGTGGTGACGACATTGCGGCTGCCGAGCGCGATGAAGCGTTCGGCATCGGCCTGCGACTGCGCGAGGCAGACCTCGAACCGGCCGAGTAGCGCGGAGATCGTGCCCGAGACGCGGCGCCAGCGCGGGAACGAGCGGTGCGACATCCGCCCGTTGATCAGGACCATCGGTAGCCGCCGCGCCGCGCTCGACAGGATCAGATTGGGCCACAGATCGGACTCGATGAACAGCGCCAGCGACGGCCGCCAGTGATCGAGAAAGCGCGCGACATAGCGCGGCGAGTCATACGGCACATATTGATGGATGATGTCGGCGGGAAACCGCTTGGCCACGATCGCCGCCGACGTCACCGTGCCGGAGGTCAGCAGGATGCGGATGTTGAGCGCGCGCAGCTTTTCGATCAGCGCTGCGGCGGCCAGCACTTCGCCGACGCTGGCGCCGTGAATCCACACCAGCGGTCCGTGCGGCCGGACGTCCCGGCTCATGCCGCGGCGCTCGCCGATCCGCGCCGGATCCTCCTTGCCGAGCTTCAGCCGCCGCTTGATCACCGCCGGCGCCAGCGGCACGATCGCAAAAGACAGCTTGCGGTAGACGCGCAGCGTGATCGGCAGCGTATTAGCCATGCGCCGCCCCTTGCGGACGGCCGAGCTGCGCATAGGCGCGACGGGTCGCTTCGTTCAGGTTGGCTTCGAGCTCGGCGCGCAGTTTTTCCATGGTCTCGGCATCGGCGTCCGGCGGCACCACTATCGCTTCGATCCCCACCAATGCGCCCTTGCCGAATGGCAAATTGATGGTGGTACGATCCCAATTCTTCAACCGGATGAAGCGGCTGGTCGCCATTGCAAAGGGCATGATCGGCCGTCCGGATTCCCGCGCCAGCATGATGATGCCTAAGCCGGCGACGCGCGAGCGCTTCGGCACGTCGGCGGTGAGAGCGACGTTATAGCCCTCCTCGAGCGCGCGCACCATCTCCCTGAAGGCGCCGACGCCGCCCTTGCGATGGAACGCCGAGCCGTGATCGCCGGAGCCGCGGATGGTGCCGATGCCCAGCCGCTCGGCGGCGATGGCGTTGAATTCACCATCGCGATGCAGCGAGATCAGCACCTTGGCGCGATGGCTCTGCTTGGTCTTGATGAACGGCGTCATGAAATGCTGGCCGTGCCAGAACGCGAAGATCGCCGGCTGCTGCGGCTCGACCAGTTCATAGACGTCCGTGGGTTCGAAGCTGAACCGGTTGGTCAGCCACACCAGCCGCAGCCACTCGGCCGCGAGGAAACCCACAGCACGCTGAACCCAGCTGCTGCGCAGCACGTTGCGAAGCAGTCTCTTCAACGGGCAGACTTCGGGTCTTGACCTGGATCGAGCAGCCGGTGGAGATGGACGATGAAGTAGCGCATGTGGGCGTTGTCCACGGTCTGCTGCGCCCTCGCCTTCCAGGCGGTGTAGGCGGTCGCATAATTGGGATAGATGCCGACGACTTCCACCTTGTCGAGATCCTTGAAGGTGGTGCCGCCGAGTTCTGTCAGTTCGCCGCCGATGACGAGGTGAAGCAGTTGCTGGGCACTATCTGGCATGATCCCTTTTCCTAACGCGGTGTCCGGCAGGCCGAATAAGCGACGCCGATCCGGAGCATTCAGGGCAACGGGCGGTTGCGAAAATGCTCGACGATGCGAGCATGACGATCGCGCCCCGCTGCCACCAGCACCCCATGCGTCACCTCCCGGCGATTATACGAAATCGCGTCCCCCGAGAGCGCGGTCATGTTACCATCCGCTTCCTGCACGATCAAATTGGCCGCGGCAAGGTCCCAGTCGCGGCTTTGCCCGCCGGCGAACGCGGCGTCAAGACGGCCCTGCGCGACCCGGCAGAGCCGCAGCGCCAGCGATCCGATGCGCGGATGCGGGGTAATCTCGCCGCCATTGCGGTTGAGCCGCTCGACCAGGGGCTTTGGTCCGGCGATGCGGGAGAAATCCAGATCGGTGCCGGCGGTCGCCTGAACCGGCACGCCGTTGCACGCAGCACCCTGCCCGCGCGCGGCAAAGAAAAATTCTTCCGTGGCCGGCGCGAACACCGCCGCCAGCACCGGCAAATCATCCGCGACCAGGGCTGCGCTCACGCACCAGTCCTCGCGGCCGGCGAGATAGCCGCGGGTGCCGTCGATCGGATCGACGATCCATACCAGGCGCTTGCCGAGGCGAGAACTCATCGTCGACGCTTTCCTCCGACAACCAGCCGTAATCCGGGGTCGCGGACCGCAGCCGCTGTTCCAGCAGATCGTTGACGGCGATATCGGCTTCCGACACCGGCGAGGAGGCGCCCTTGGTCCAGTTCTTCAGCTCGGTGCGGAACAGCGACAGCCCCAGGGCACCCGCCTGCAGCACGGTATCCCGCAGCAGCGCGGCATCGCGCGCCAGAATTCCGTCATCGACATCAGCCCCGCTAGCGTCCGCCAAGCGTCAGCCCCTCGATGCGCACCGTCGGGGCATTGACGCCGTAGCGGAATTCCAGGTCGTTGGCGGGCACGAGCGACTTGAAGATGTCGAGCAGATGACCCGCGATCGTGACCTCGCTCACCGCATAGCTGATCTTGCCGTTCTCGATCCAGAAACCGGAGGCGCCGCGGCTGTAGTCGCCGGTGACGCCGTTGACGCCGGAGCCGATCAGGTCGGTGACATAGAACCCCTGCTTGATGTCGCTCATCAGTTCGGCCGGCGTCGGCTCGCCGGCTTCGAGGTGCAGGTTGTATGGCCCCGGCGACGGCGACGACGATACGCCGCGATGGGCGTGGCCGGTGGTGACCAGCCCGAGTTCACGCGCGGTGGCGCTGTCCAGCAGCCAGGATTTCAGCACGCCCTCGTCGATGATGGCGAGCTTGCGGACGGTGACGCCCTCGGCGTCGAAGGTTTGCGAGCGCAGGCCGCGACGGCGCAGCGGATCGTCGACGATGCGGATGTTTTTCGCGAACAATTGCTGGCCGAGCCGGTCTTTGAGGAAACTGGTCTTGCGCGCGATCGAGGCGCCGTTCACCGCGCTGACGAGATGGCCGATTAGCGATCCCGACACCCGGGGGTCGAACACCACCGGCACCTTGCAGGTTTCGACCTTGCGCGGATTGGCGCGCGCCACCGTGCGCTCGCCGGCCTTGCGGCCGACTTCTTCGGGTGAAGCGAGGTCGGAGGCATGCGGCGCCGAGGTGTAGTCGTAGTCGCGCTCCATGTTGGTGCCGTCGCCGACGATTGCGGTCATCGAGATGCCCTGGCTCGAGCGCAGGTAGGAGCCGTGGAAGCCGGTCGAGGTCACCAGCACCATGCCGCCGATTCCCGAGGACGCCGACGCGCCGCCCGACTTGGTGACGCCCGCGACCGCCAGCGCTGCGGCTTCCGCCTCGCTGGCGCGGCGCTCGAGCTCCGCGGTGGTGGGGACATTGGAGTCGAGCAGATCGAGATCGGGGAAATCGCGCGCCAGCAGCGACGGGTCGGCGAGGCCGACATATTTGTCGTCGGGCGCGACGCGCGCCATGGCGACCGCGCGCTCGGCGAGCCTTGCGATGCCGTCGCCACTGACGTCGTTGGTCGAGACCACCGCCTGTCGCTGTCCCACCAGAACGCGCAGCCCGATGTCGTCGCCTTCGGAACGCTCGGATTCCTCGACGCGGCCGTCGCGCACCTCCACCCCTTGGGAGACGCCGCGCACCGCCACCGCGTCGGCGGCGTCCGCGCCGGCGCGCTTCGCCGCCTCGACCAACCGCTCCGCCAGCGAACTCAGGGTGGATTGATCGAACAGGCTGGCGCTGGCGGCGTCAGGTGAAAGCCTCGAGGCGGCGGATGGTGAAGAGATCACGAACGAAATCCCGAACAATGAAAGGGGGCACGGCTGAATTGCCGATCCCTTCAGATGTGCCTGATTCACGCGGACTTCAAGCAATTTAATGCGCGAAACGGCAAAGATTTTCGCCTATGCCGCAACGTCTCGTCAATCATGTGAGCCAAGCACTTGTCAATCATGCGGGCGAATGCAGGGCAGGTGACGTCGGGTTAACCAGCCTTTTTAAGCGGTTTCGGATGCCGCTCTGGCATGCTCTCGCGTATCGACCGGGAACATAATCCCGGCGGGGAGACAAAGCCGTGAGGCGTCAAACATCAACAAGCGGGATCAACCCCGCCGGGTCGAGCCGCGCATTGCGGCTCGACCCTCTTTCCCTGCCCATCAGCTTCGACACGCATGACAGCCGTGCCGACGGCGGCGTGCGCAGCATCGAACTGCATCGCGAACGCGTCGTGCTGCGCCGTGCCCTGCACGGCATGCGGATGGCGGTCAATGTTCGCGTGTGTGATTTTCTCGGCGTAGCACTGCGCGGCATCGACGATGCCCAGATGCTGGCGCTGGTGCATCGCGACCCCTCGCTGACGATTCCCTTGTGCGTGAGTTCCGACCCCGACGAGATCGCATCCGCCTGGGCGACGTGGAGCGACATCTTCGCGCTGCCGCAACTGCCGGAAGACAAATCGGCCGAACCCGCCTCCCGCCGGCGCCGTCACAACGCGATCCGCGCGCGGCGGCCGAAATTTTTGGTGCGGCGGCGCGCCGGCGACCTGCTCAACCCGGCCAATATCCATCAGGGCGAGCGCGAGATCATCGCGCGGGATTAAGCGCGGGCCAGGCCGTGTACTCATAAAATCGAGATTAACCGCCAGTTTTGAACGATGTCCCCTATCCGACGCTTTGCGGACTTGAACCGGAGATCTGCTCAGGTCCGAAAAGTGCCATGAAGAGACATCTATGCCGTCGCGGCAAATAAGTCCCACCGACCTGGGAGACCTTTGAGTTCGTGCGACCCGCGCTCTGAGAATTTTAGACCTGCCCCAGCCACCAGATCGGTAACAATTCTTGAAACAAGAACTTCGCTTTCTTGTGATTGTGCCATAACTCGGGCTGCGGCATGCACGGCAATACCTCCGATGTCCCGGCCCCTGATTTCGATTTCGCCGGTATGGAGCCCCGCACGTAGGGGCAAGCCAATCTGTTTTGTAGCCGCTCCGAGTGATAATGCGCATCGAACCGCGCGGCCCGGTCCATCGAAAGTTGCCAAGATTCCGTCTCCGGTCGTCTTGATCAATGTCCCGCGGTGCTTCTCGACGGTCTGGATTGCTAACTGATCATGACGGTCTAGCAACCTTCGCCATGCCTGATCGCCCATTGCGGCGGCATTGCGCGTCGAATCGACAATGTCTGTAAACAGCACTGTGGCCAGAACACGCTCAAAGTCGGCAGCAGCGGTTTCACGATGGCCGGTGACGAACTCTTCTATATCGCCATGCAACGCCTCGGTGTCGCCGAGCCAGACGTAATGATCGCCAACCGGATATTCGATGTATTTGGCACCCGGGATCTGCTCAGCGAGCTTGCGACCATACACGACCGGGACCTGCACGTCGGTCAGGCTATGCAGCACCAGCGTGGGAGCCTGGAGCGTTGGCAGGATCGTCGTGACGTCGATGTTACGGTTGAGACGCATGATCGTACGGAGCGCGCCGGGGCTGCTCGATAGCCGCTCAAACTTGGCGTACTGTGTGACCGCCTCGGGATTGTTGGCCAGGCTGGGCGCGACGCTTTTTATCATGTCGCCAGTACCCCAGGCCTTCACGATCTGCTCGACGCGAAGCTGCCAGACATCGTCCGTGCTTCGATTCGCCGCACGAGAGAAGCCGCCAACCAGAATGAGATGCGATACCCGCTCTGGATAGGTCGCTGCGAACAGGATGCTCATGCAACAGCCTTCGGAGAAGCCGAACAGGACAGCGCGGCGCGAGCCGATGGTATCCATGATGGCGCGCACATCGTCCATACGCTGCTCCAGCGACGGCGCGCCGGTTACCCTGTCGGACAGTCCTTGGCCCCTTTTGTCGAAGGTCACGACCCGCGAATAGCGTGACAGCCGACGCAGGAAAGCCGTGTAACCGAGCGTCTCATGCTGGAATTCGATATGTGAACACAGCCCAGGCACGACGATGATGTCAACCGGCCCATCCCCCATCACCTGATAGGCTTATACTGACGTCGCCGCTCTGCGCATAGCGTGTTTCGGGCAGTTTGAAATCGGTCATGGCTTAGCCCAACATTCGTCGGCCCAATTGTCGTTCTTGGGATCGATGGGATCAACCCGGATTTGCAGTGGTGGGGCGACTGATGGAACGCGATGCCGATGTCCGAATCGGGTCCAAAAGACGAAATACTCGCTGGGAGCAATTGTCGTCCGCTGTTCACCCAACAACAGACACCCCGGCAGCATGTCCGCTTCGTGTCAGAAACGGGCATCGCGAGAACGTCATGCGCCGATCACGCAAGCCACGGCTGCGCACACACCGCGGGGCCGCCTTGCACGGCGCCCACGAGCGCACCGTGCCCTCAATAAAGAACGGACGGCGTGTATGCCCCGGTGGGCTCGTTGTAGAGACCGATAGTCATCAGCGTCATCTGGAAGACGAGCTTCAGCCCAGCCTCCAAGCACCATTTGAAGACCTCGTGATTGCGCGTCGGCAGCAGGAAGCCGGGTCCGCCGAATGCGGGCGCAGCAGCTATCAGGGCCATCAAATCGCGGTTGGTCTCCGCGGCGCTGTGGCCGAAAAAGGCAAGCCCGGTGGTGTAGCCGGTGACGCTCCCGAGATGTTCGACCACCGAGGCTGCCTTCTGATTGATCGCGTCACGCAATTCGCCCGCGCGATCGAAGCCATGGACCTGGAGGCAGATCCTGTCGCAGGCGGGCACGTCGGCGACTGTGGCAGGACGAACCTCGTAGCCGGCGAACTTCTGCCCGAGCGGCTTGCCCTGGAGGATCGACACCGGCTCACGGGTGCGAAAACCGAGCTTGGTATAAAGACAGAGCGAGCGGTTGTGGAAGCCGGACTGCAGCAGGCGCACTCCGGCCGCCTGCTGCCGGGCCGCGCGATCCAGAACGTCCTGCATCAGGAGCCGGCCGACGCCGCGATTCTGTCCCGTCGGATCGACGGTAATCGGACCGACACCCGCAATGCAGGATCGCTCGTCGAGAAAATTGCTGCCGACGACGCGGCCTTCACCCTCGGCGACGACCGAGTAGAAGCGCGGATGGGTCAGCAGCATCGACAGCAGCCCGCTCGCCACTTCCGGCGAGGGAAAGTCCGGCGGGAAGTTATGCGCGACGCAGATCGCCTTGAAGGCCTCATAGCAGATCGTACCACAAGCCGAAGCGTCGGCGGTTGTGCCCGGACGAAGAACAATGCTCATCACGTGTTGCCCCCTCGATGGCGGCGCAATCGTAAGGCCCCTCCTTTTGCAACTCAATGGTCACAAGCAAGCGGCGCGCCCAACATTGGCGGGGCGCACCATGGCGCGACCTGCCGGAGAGCTTTGCGCCTTGCACGGCCTGCTACAACCGGTTCGTTCGTTGGCGAATGGCCGGCATTTGGGACTTGATCATGAAGTCCCTTGCTACTTTGCATGGGGTTGTTTTCGGGATTTTTTGTCCAGGCCCTGCCGTGCACCGCCGGCGGCGCAAGGCCTCGATGGCGGTACATGTGGTGACAGGGGTTTGGCTTGGCGATGAAAGGGGTCTAGAGGAGCGATCACGCAACCCGTCCAACCCCTCTGTGCGGAACCGCTTGACCCATTTGGCAACGGTCTTCGGCGTCGTGTTGAACTGGTAGGCCGCGTCAGCCTTGTTCAGTCCCCCCTCCACCACACTGCGGACCATCGCCTCTCGACCTTTGGGCGTCAAAGGCGCATTCTTGTGGACGTTCATCTGGTCTCTCCCTGGAACATTGAAGCTTCGCAACCTCAGTTTCCTCGGTTCAGACCAGATGGACAACCTCCTGAAAGACCACATCTAGATGGCGGCCATCACCGCATCCACGAGCACGCCACAAAACAGCAGCAAGCCCGCATCGCGGTTGGACTTGAAAATGCGCAGGCACAGCGCGGGATCGCCGATCTCGAGCCGCCTGATCTGCCAGGCCAGATGCGCGGCGAAGGCGGCAAGCCCGATCCAGGCCGGCAGGCCGGCGCCGGCAAGCCCGAGCGCCACGCCGATCAGGACCGCCGCGAGCGCGTAACACACCGTCAGCGCCTGATGCGTGCGCGCGCCGAACAGGCGCGCAGTCGATTTCACCCCGATCAGCGCGTCGTCCTCGGCATCCTGATGGGCATAGATGGTGTCGTAGCCGACCACCCAGGCGATCGAGCCTGCATAGAGCGCCACCGCGGCCGCATCGATCCGCCCGAGCGTCACCGCAAATCCCATCAAGGCGCCCCAGGAGAACGCCAGCCCCAGCACGATTTGCGGCCACCAGGTGATCCGCTTCATGAACGGATAGACCGCGACGATCGCGAGCGAGGCGATGCCGGTCAAAACCGCGAAGCGGTTGAATTGCAGCAGCACCGCGAGGCCGATCAGTGCCTGCGCGACCAGAAAGACGCACGCCCGCCACACGCTCACCTGCCCGGCCGGGATCGGCCGCGAGCGCGTCCGCTCGACCCTGGCGTCGAGATCGCGATCGGTGATGTCGTTCCAGGTGCAGCCGGCGCCGCGCATGGCGAAAGCGCCGATAAAAAACAGCGCCAGCACAAGCGGCAGTTGCGCGATCGAGTGGGCCATCCGCGCCGCCAGCGCCGCCGACCACCAGCACGGCAGCAGCAACAGCCACGATCCGATCGGCCGGTCGAGACGCGAGAGCCGCAAATAAGGCCGCGACCATTGCGGCGCGCGGGTATCGACCCAGTTGCCCGTTGCATCGGCAACCCGGGAGGCCGCGCCGTTCATCGGGCCGATGTCATCGCGTCAGCACATTGCCGTTCAACGTGTCGAACGTGCTGCCACCCTTCTTGATCGTGGTAGAGGCTTCGGGAAGCGCTGCCGCCGAACCCAGCACTTCGCTCAGGCTCGGGCCGGCCGGCCCCCTTGTCTTCGCCTGCTCGGCGAAGGCGCAGACCTTCTTCTCCAGGTTCTCGGTGCCCTTGTGGCCGGCCCTGAGCTGTTCCGCCACCTGCGGCGGAATCCCGCATTTCGCCGAGTTCTTCTCGACATAGCTGATCATGTTGAGTTCGGCCTTGCCGAAATTGCCGATCAGCTTGCAGGCCTCATCCGGAGGCGCCTTGCGATCGCCGGCGGCCTTGATCAGCTTGCCGCGCTTCTCGGCTTCTTCGCGCAGCGGGATGAAACCCTTCATGCACGCCTCCGCGCCGGCTTGCTGCGACGGCGGAGCCGGTCCCTGCCCAAATCCTCCGCCGCCGCCGAACGGCCCCGCGCCGGTGACCGGGAAGGAGGTGGGGGCCGCGCCTGGGGAAGGGGCCTGGGCCGGGGCATTCACCGGTGGAAAGGCCGGATCGTTGGGCTGGATCTGGCTCGGCAGCGGTGCCGGAAATGCGCCCTGCGCCAACGCCTGACCGGCGTGGACGGCGACCACCACCACGGCCAGCGGCATAATCAAGCGGCGGATGATCAAGGCTGTCCCTCCGGCAAGGTGCAATGGTTCCCCAACGTCTTCCCGACAGAAGAGCGACTTCCGAGCGAGCCCATTTTACGATTCCTGCCGTCCCTTAACAACCCGTGGAATTTGGCAATAGCGCGGCGCAGAGTCGCGTCCGGACATCAATTATCGCGCCAGCCCTGCTCCTTTCGGCTAAAAGGCCGCGGGCCAATGGACCCTCAAACCATGCCGCAGCTGGATTTTCGCAGTCCCCGCCTGTTCGTCGATGCCGCCCTGGCGGAGGGCCAAACGGTCGCGCTGGAGCGCAGCCAGGGCAACTATCTCGGCAATGTGCTGCGGCTCGGCGCGGGCGATTCCGTCCTGGTGTTCAACGGGCGGGACGGGGAATGGCGGGCCTCGATCGAGGGCCGCAAACGGGTCGATCGCCTCACCATTCTGGCCCAGGCCCGGCCACAGGATCGCCTGCCCGATCTCGCTTACGTGTTTGCGCCGCTGAAACATGCGAGGCTCGATTACATGGTGCAGAAGGCGGTCGAGATGGGTGCCGCGACCCTGCAACCGGTCCTGACCCGCTTCACCCAGGTTTCCAGGGTCAACGGCGAACGGATGCGCGCCAACGTCATCGAAGCCGCCGAGCAGTGCGGCATTCTGAGCCTCGCCGAGGTCACCGAGCCGGTCACGCTCGATCGCTATCTCGCCGCGCGCGAGGCGCAGCGCCTGCTGGTCTTTTGCGACGAGGCCACCGAGGTCGCCGATCCGCTGCGGGCGCTGCAGGGCGAACGGCGCGGGGCCGGGATCGACGTCCTGGTCGGCCCGGAAGGCGGATTTGCCGAGGAGGAACGCGCCATCCTGCTGCGGCAGGAACGTACGTTGCGGCTCTCGCTGGGCCCGCGGATCCTGCGCGCCGACACCGCAGGCGTAGCGGCGCTGGCGCTGGTCCAGGCAGCGCTCGGCGACTGGACCGGTTCCGGCCCGGACAGGTAGCGGCCTTAACCGGCATCAAGGCGCGTATTGGCCTATTAAGGGACTTGGCCGATCCCTGTCGAAACTGGCCCCGGGCCATGCTAAGGGCTGCCCGGCTTACCGCCGGAACTGGTTTTCCGGCCCTTAACTGGACTTCGTGATGACCCTGACCGCCGCCCCTCGCGCGACCGGATCCGCCGCCTGGGCGGAGGGCCTGCTGTTGTCGTTCGCGCAAGCCGGCTACGCCAGGGCCGAGCCTTCGATCCTGCAGCCGGCGGAGCCCTTCCTCGACCTCTCGGGCGAGGACATCCGCAAAAGCCTCTATCTGACCACCGACGCCAGCGGCGAGGAACTCTGCCTGCGTCCCGATCTCACCATTCCGGTGGCGCGGGATTACCTTGCCTCCGACCGCTGCGGCCAGCCCGCGGGCTTCAGCTATCTCGGGCCGGTTTTTCGCTACCGCGGCGGCCAGGCGAGCGAATTCCTGCAGGCCGGGGTCGAGTCGTTCGGCAGGCCCGATCGCGCCGCGGCGGATGCCGAGATGCTGGCGCTGGCGCTGGAAGCCACAGCTGCGGTCGGCCTGAGCGAGATCGAAATCCGCACCGGCGACGTGGCGCTGTTCACCGCGCTGATCGATGCGCTCAAGCTCTATCCGGTGTGGCGGCGCCGGCTGCTCAAGGATTTCAACCGCAAGATCAACCTCGCCCAGGACATCGAACAGATCACGCTCGCAGCCGGACCCGGCCACAGCGAATATGAGGGTGTGCTGGCCGCGCTCGCCGGCTCCGACCGCAAGGCGGCGCTCGCTTTGGTGAGCGACCTGATGACGATCGCCGGCACGACCAATGTCGGCGGCCGCACGGTCGCCGAAATCGCCGATCGCTTCCTCGAGCAGTCGACCCTGAAGAGCGGCGCGTTGCCGCGCGATGCGCTCGGCCTGATCAAGCGCTTCATGGCCATCGACGGCGAACCCGACGAGGCGATCGCGCGACTGCGCGCGCTCGCCGCCGACGCCAAGCTCGACATCACGGCCGCGATCGATCAGTTCGAAAGCCGGGTCGGCTTCATGGCCGCGCGCGGCATCGATATCGGCGCGACGCGATTTTCCGCCTCGTTCGGGCGCGGCCTCGATTACTACACCGGCTTCGAATTCGAACTGCATGCCAGGGGCAACGGCGTCGAACCGCTGGTCGCGGGCGGCCGCTACGACGGCTTGATGACCCAGCTTGGCGCCGCCAAGCCGATCCCGGCGGTCGGATTTTCGATCTGGGTCGAAACCCTCACCGAGATGGGCCGCCAGCCCGCGATGGCCGGGGGCGTGTCATGACGACGCCGTTCGTTGTCGCGGTGCCCTCGAAAGGCCGCCTGCAGGAGAATGCGGAAGCCTTCTTCACGCGCGCGGGAATGATGCTGGCAAAGCCGCGCGGCGCCCGCGACTATCGCGGCACCATCGCGGGCCTCGACCATGTCGAGATCGCCTATCTCTCGGCGAGCGAGATCGCCTGGCAGCTTTCGCGCGGCATGGTGCATCTCGGCGTCACCGGCGAAGACCTGGTGCGCGAAACCATTGCGGACGCCGACAGGCGGGTATTGCTGATCGACAATCTCGGTTTCGGCAGCGCCAATGTCGTGGTTGCGGTGCCGCAGGCCTGGATCGACGTCCGCACCATGGCCGATCTCGACGACGTCACCACCGGTTTTCGCGCCCAGCATAACCGGCGGATGCGGGTCGCCACCAAATACATCAACCTGACCCGGGCATTCTTTGCTTCCCATGGCGTCGTCGACTACCGCATCGTCGAAAGCGCCGGCGCCACCGAGGGCGCGCCCGCGGTCGGCACTGCCGAGATGATCGTCGACATCACCACGACCGGCGCGACGCTGGCCGCCAACGGCCTGAAGGTGCTCGACGACGGCGTGATCCTGCGCAGCCAGGCCAACCTCGTCGCGTCGAAGGACGCCGACTGGTCGGCGGAGGCGCGCGAGACCGCGCGCGTCATCCTCGACCACATCGCCGCCCGCGCGCGCGCCAGCAAGTACCGGGAAGTGCGCACCCGCTTCAAGGAATGCGATGCAGCATTGCTGGCCGAGGCCCACAATCGCTTCGGGGTGGTCTCGCCGTTCGGCGGTCCGACCTCGTCGGGCATGGTGACGCTGCACTGCCCGCCGGCGCAGCTTTACGCGCTCGGCAGCTTTCTTCGCGCGCACGGCGCCGATACGGTGTCGGTGGCTTCGCTCGACTATGTGCTCGATCGCGACAATCCGCTGTTCGCCCGGCTCGAGGCATTCCTGCGGCAATGAGGCGAAGGGGCGCAGTCGTTGACGTGGCGACAAGTCGCTGCGATTGCCATATGTTGCCGTATGTTGTCTTGCGATGGTGGAACCTGATCGATGATGCTCGGTAGCGACGTTTCCAGCCTGTCCACCACCGCGGCCACCGCCGCGGCGCAGGGACTGTCGATCGTCGTGCCGCTCTATAACGAGGCGGCCGGGCTCGCGCCGCTGCACGAGCGTCTCGAGGCTCTCGCCAGGACGCTGCGGAGCCGCTACCGGCTCGCATCCGAAGTCGTCTATGTCGACGATGGCAGCACCGATGCCACGCTCGCGATCGCGCGCGCGCTCGCGGCCGATGCGCTCGACGTCCAGGTGGTGTCGCTGTCGCGCAATTTCGGCAAGGAGGCCGCGCTGATGGCGGGCCTCGATCATGCACGGCGCGGCGCGGTGCTGTTCATGGACGGCGACGGCCAGCACCCGCCCGACCTCGTCGAGCAGTTGGTCGGCCACTGGATCGAGGGCGGCTACGACGTGGTCTATACCGCCAAGGCGAACCGCGACAATGAATCGCTGGCACGGCGGCTTGCCGTGGCCGGCTTCTACGCGCTGATCAATTGGGGGGCGCGGCAAAAAATCCCGGAGGATGCCGGCGACTTCCGCCTGCTGTCGCCGCGCGCGACCGCAGCGCTTCGGCAGTTGCCCGAGCGCAACCGCTTCTTCAAGGGGCTCGCCAGCTGGATCGGCTTCCGCCAGATCCGCGTCGATTACGAACCGGCCGCCCGCGCCCACGGCATCACCACCTTCAACGCCGGCCGGCTGGTCGGGCTTTCGATCGAGGGCCTGACCTCGTTCTCGGTGGCGCCGCTGCGGTTTGCGAGCCTGCTCGGCGTGCTGCTCGCCACCGGCGCCTTCCTGTTCGGGCTGTCGATCGTCTGGGAGGTTTGGACCACCGGCAAGCAGGTCCCCGGCTATCCCTCGCTGGTGGTCGGCCTGATGACCATCGGCGGCGTGCAGCTGATCATGATCGGCATCGTCGGCGAATATATCGGCAAGATTCTTTCAGAGCTGAAGGCGCGTCCGATCTATTTCGTCGCCGAACATAGCGAGAAGCACGTCGCGGCCGAAGCTGACACGGCCGCCACCGAGCGGACCGCGGCCGAATGAGCGAGGCCGCGACGCCGCGCCGGATCTGGCTGTGCGCCGACGATTACGGTCTCAGCCCCGGCGTCAACCGCGCGATTCGCGATTTGATCGAGCGCGGCCGTCTCAATGCGACATCGGTGATGGTGGTGGGGCCTGCGACCGGCCGCGACGAAATCGGCAAGCTGCATGATAGCGTCGCCAAAAGCCCGCGTTGCGCGATCGGCCTCCACGTCACGCTAACCGCGCCATTCCGTCCGCTGACGATGCATTTCCGCCCCGCCGACGGCGGCATGTTCCTGCCGTTTGCGAAACTGTTGCGCGCGGGCCTGCTACGCCGGCTCGATCCCGAAATCATCCAGGCCGAATTGATGGTGCAGCTTGCGACCTTTGGCGAGATATTCGGCCGCGCGCCCGACTTCGTCGACGGCCATCAGCACGCGCAGCTGTTTCCGGGCGTGCGCGAGGCGTTTCTGGCGGCCGTGAAAGCGGCCGCACCCGGCGCCTGGGTTCGCCAGGGCGGACGCCAGCAGAACCTCGCTTGGCGGTTCGGCTCGCCCAAGGCTGTTGTCCTCGACGTCCTCAGCGCGCAATTTCGCCGCCGCGCCGCCCGGGCCGGTATCGCCTTCAATCCCGGATTCGCCGGCGCCTATGATTTCACCGGGCGGCCCGACTTCGGCGACTTGATGCGGCAATTCCTCGACGGGCTGCCGGAAGGCGGCCTCATCATGTGCCATCCCGGCTTCGTCGACGACACCCTGGAGAGCCTCGACCCGCTCACCACCCAGCGCGAACATGAACACGCCTTCATCGGTGGCGAGGAGTTTCCGCGGCTTTTGGCCGCAAACAAAGTTACACTGAGCTGATATCCTTCGAGGATCGCTCGGGAATCCCGTCGCACAAATTTAATTTTCGAAAGCCACTACTGGCGACACAAAGCCCCCCTACATCTCCGCTTGCGCTTCGACGCGAGGGAGAAAATCCATGACACCGCAAGAACGCCAAATGATCGACGATCTTTTCGATCGGCTCGCCAGGCTGGAGGGCGCGCCGCGCGATTCCGATGCCGTTGCCGCCATCTCGGATGGCTTGCGCAGGGCGCCGAACGCCGTCTACCCGCTGGTGCAGACCGTTCTGGTGCAGGATGAAGCGCTCAAGCGCGCCAATGCCCGCATTCAGGAACTGGAGGCCGCGGGCGAGCAACATCAATCGGGCGGGTTTCTCGATTCGATGCGCGAGACGGTGTTCGGGCAAAGTCAGCCGCGCGGCTCGGTGCCGAACGTGCCGCCGCCCGCCAGCCGCCCGGTCTGGAACAGCGGCCAAGTATTGCAACAGGGTCAAGTGCTGCAGCAGGGCCAATCCCCCGGACACTACGATCAAGCGCCTTATGGCGAGGCGCCCTACGGTCAGGCGCCCTACGGTCAGCCCTCAGGGGCGCCGACGGGCGGGGGCGGCTCGTTCTTGGGAACGGCTGCGGCGGCTGCGGCCGGAATGGTCGGCGGATCGCTGCTGCTCAACGGCATCCGCTCGATGATGGGAGGTAGCCGTCAAGGTTTCGGTGCACAGAATGCGCTGGCCGGCGGCGGCGCAAACCAAAGCCCGTGGAGCGACGCATCCGGCAGCAGCCTCGCCCGCGACGCCGGCATCAACGACATCGGCTCATCCACGAATCGTACCGACGACACCAGCCGTGCCGGATTGTTCGATACCGCGTCGAACGACGACGAGACTTCGGCCGATGACGACGACGACCGCGACGACATGGATGTGGATTCCGACGACGATTTCGGCGGCGACAACGACAGCGACTACGCCTGATCGGCTTTTCGCATCGCGCAAAAGCGAAACGGCCGCCCGATCGGGCGGCCGTTTGTTTTCGAGCGCGGCACGATCAGATCACGACCACCCTGGCGCCGACATTGACGCGGCCGTAGAGGTCGATCACGTCCTCGTTGCGCATCCGGATGCAGCCGGACGAGACGTTGGTGCCGATGGTCCAGGGCTCGTTGGAGCCGTGAATCCGGTATAGCGAGGATCCCAGATACATCGCGCGCGCACCGAGCGGATTTTGCGGGCCGCCTTCCATGTGCCGCGGCAGATCGGGGCGACGCACCAGCATTTCCGGCGGCGGGGTCCAGTCCGGCCATTCCTTCTTCGCCGAGATCGTCTTGACGCCCGACCAGGAGAAACCGGGCTTGCCGACGCCGACGCCGTAGCGCAGCGCCTTGCCGTCGCCCTGCACGAGGTACAGGAACTTGTTGGGCGTATCGATCACGATGGTGCCGGGGCTTTCCTTGCCGTGATATTCCACGAGCTGCTTTTCGAATTTCGGATCGAACGGGCGCTGTCTGGGATCTGAGGCCTCCTCCTGCGGCAGCAGCGCGCCTTGCGGCGGTTGCTGCTGATAGACAGGCTGCTGATAGGCGGGTTGCTGCTGATAGCGCTCGCCTTGACCGGGTCCGTCGCCGAACAGGAATTCGATGAAGCCGCCGCCCATGTTGGAACGCTCGGCATAGGCGGTTCGCACCGGGAGTGGCCGCTGCGCGGATGGATCGGCGTAGACCACGGAGGGTTCCGGCGCAGCCTCCAAGGCGTTGGCCTGATCAAGTCCGAGGCTGAGAACGGATGCGCCCGCGAGGAGCGCCAGCGACATGGCTTTGAACATCGACGTACTCTGTACTGTTTCGTCTTGTTGACACTGTTCTGCGAAAAACGCCCGCTTGCAGAGCGCCCTTGCACGTCACCAGCTAGAACCAAAACCGCATCGGTTTGGTAAACAGAAACGGCTTTTCGATTCACCACGTCGCCAGATCGGCGCGGTTTTGTCCGGTAGCGTTTATTTTCGATGAACGGCGGACGCACATGGTTAATCGCCGGTGTGCGGCCGCAAGCCGCGTCATCCACCGCGGTTCCGGCGTGAACCCGATGTTAAATCGCATCTGTATAAAACTTTTGGAGTGAAGCTCAGGGACAATCTCATGCCGGTTCATCGCAGACGTTTTCGCATCGAAGAAGCATTCAGCGGCGGCGACGTGACGATGCCGGAGACCGCCGACGGCGATGTCGGTCTGGCCCATCGCGAGATCATGAACGAGCTGCGCGCGATCCGCGCCCAGATGGCCGGCTCCACCCGCAGTGCAACGGCGGAGACCATCGGCGAGTTGGTCACTCGCGAGGTCGCCGAGGCCCATGCGCTGCTCGAGACCTATCGCGCCCAGATCGAACAGTGCGAGAAGCTCAAGATCGAGCTCGACCTGATTCACGATGCCATCAGCCGCACCAAACGCGAAATCGCGGTGCTGCACGGCAAGAGTTTCGACGGCAACGAGATGGCCAAGGTCAATGGCGAGCTCGGCGCGGTGGTCGGCGGCACCGAGCAGGCCACCCAGCAGATCCTGGAAGCCGCCGAAGCCATCGACAACGCCTCCAGCGCGCTGTCCAAGGTGACCTCGCCCGATCAGCAGAAAATCCTCAGCGAGGAAATCCAGGAGCGCGTGGTTTCGATCTTCGAGGCCTGCAATTTCCAGGACCTCACCGGCCAGCGCATCAGCAAGGTGATGACCACGATGAAATTCATCGAGAACCACATCAACGTCATGATGGATATCTGGGGTGGCGTGGACGCGATCAAGGCGCATGCGCCGCCACACGTCGATACCCGCGAAGGCGACGCCCGGCTGCTGAACGGTCCGAAGCTCGACGGCGACGAAGGTCACGCCTCGCAGAACGACATCGACGCATTGTTCGACTGAGACTTGGCGCATCAGACGAAATGCAAAACGCCGGCCTCAGGCCGGCGTTTTTTGTTCAGATCGTCATTCCGGATGGTGCGCAGACCTGGAATCTCGAGATTCCGGGTTCGATGCTTTGCATCGCCCCGGAATGACGGATTGAGCGGATCAGGCCCTGGGCCCGCAGCGGACATAAACCATGTTGCCGTAGCGGGTGGCGGCATCCTTGTCGGTGAACCGGGTAATCAGCACGCGGCCGTCGAACGAGACGATCTCGCGATCCTGCTCGCCGGGCGTCGGTCCGGGCGGCCCGATATAATTCTTGCCGCTGGGTGAACCCTTCAGCCGCAGTTCCTGCGGGGTTGCCTGGTCGGCCAGGTGCATGATCACGCCGCCGGACTGGCCGGCGCCGATCACGTAAGGCTGCTTGCATTGCGCCTTCGCGGCGGCTTCGGTGCGCGCGCGGTCGGCCGGATTCTGGTAGGAGGCAAGTCCCCAGCGGCCGACAATCTCGTCGGGCCGAATGGTGGCGGGCATTTCGGGCGCCATGCCGGGCTCCGCTGCCGCCTGCGGCGGCGGCGAGGACGATGACAGCGAGGGCAGGTTGAAGCCTCCTTCGCACCCGCCCAGCGACAATGCGAGCGCCGAGGCGATCCCCACCTTGGCAACCGTCCTCGCGCGAACTGACCTGAACATGGCACTCCCCTGAGCAAATTCGTGGCCGCACCCGTCCCGCAGCCAAGCGCAAAACTGCTGTCGGAGCAATGACGTCCAGTAAATTACGCTGGCGCTCCGATTTGGTTTCCGAAGCATCCTATATCGGCCTCACCAACGGATTAACTCCCCATTGCTTGACAGCATCGGCGTCAGCCCATATTCCCGGCCGCACCAATTAGCACTCCGAGAGCGCGATTGCTAAGGAACCCGGGCCCTTTAGCTGCTTCGGCGGTCTCGAAGGGCCCGGATTCCGATCGGCATTCGACGCAGACCAGATCCGAAAACCCGGCTCACAAAAGGAAGCACCATGGCTAAATCCAGTTTTCGTCCGTTGCATGACCGTGTCGTGGTCAAACGCATCGACGCCGAAGCGAAGACCAAGGGCGGCATTATCATTCCCGACACGGCCAAGGAAAAGCCCTCGCAAGGCGAAATCACGGCGGTCGGTCCCGGCGGTCGCGACGAAAGCGGCAAGCTGATCCCGATCGACCTCAAGGTCGGCGACCGCGTGCTGTTCGGCAAATGGTCGGGAACCGAGATCAAGCTCGACGGCGAGGAACTCCTGATCATGAAGGAGAGCGACATCATGGGCGTGCTGGCGTGAGGCTACTTCTTCCCTTCTCCCCTGGTGGGAGCAGGTGGCGCGCAAAGCGCGCCGGATGAGGGGTCTCTGTCCGCGGAGACAGTGCTCGCGGAGAGAACCCCTCACCCGTCTGCGATGCTTCGCATCCATAGCCGATGCAAAGCATCGGCGTTCTTTTCCAAGGACGGCGGCCGGAGGCCGCCTACGCACCCTCCCCACAAGGGGAGAGGGGAAGAGAAGACCGGTAATGACGAAAAAATTACGCGGCAAACGCCCGCATTCATTCAATCAGGAGTAACTCCACATGGCTGCCAAGGACGTCAAGTTTTCCGGAGACGCGCGCGACCGCATGCTGCGCGGCGTCGATATTCTCGCCAATGCGGTGAAGGTGACGCTCGGCCCCAAGGGCCGCAACGTCGTCATCGAAAAGAGTTTTGGCGCGCCCCGCATCACCAAGGACGGCGTCACCGTCGCCAAGGAGATCGAACTCGAGGACAAGTTCGAGAACATGGGCGCGCAGATGCTGCGCGAGGTCGCCTCCAAGACCAATGACACCGCCGGCGACGGCACCACCACCGCGACCGTGCTGGCGCAGGCGATCGTGCGCGAGGGCGCCAAGTCGGTCGCCGCCGGCATGAACCCGATGGACCTCAAGCGCGGCATCGAGATCGCCGTGCATGCGGTGGTCAAGGACCTCGAAAAGCGCGCCAAGCCGGTCGCCTCGTCGTCGGAAGTGGCCCAGGTCGGCACCATCTCGTCGAACGGCGATGCCGCGATCGGCAAGATGATCGCGCAGGCGATGCAGAAGGTTGGCAATGAGGGCGTCATCACGGTGGAGGAGAACAAGTCGCTCGACACCGAAGTCGACATCGTCGAGGGCATGAAGTTCGACCGCGGCTACCTCAGCCCCTATTTCGTCACCAACGCCGAAAAGATGACGGCGGAACTCGAGGACGTCTACGTGCTGCTGCACGAGAAGAAACTGTCGGGCCTGCAGGCGATGTTGCCGGTGCTGGAAGCGGTGGTGCAATCGGGCCGGCCGCTGCTGATCATCGCCGAGGACGTCGAGGGCGAGGCGCTCGCCACGCTCGTCGTCAACCGGCTGCGCGGCGGCCTCAAGGTCGCCGCCGTCAAGGCGCCGGGCTTCGGTGACCGCCGCAAGGCGATGCTGGAAGACCTCGCGATCCTGACCGGCGGCCAGTTGATCTCGGATGAACTCGGCATGAAGCTCGAAAGCGTCACCGTCAACATGCTGGGCCGCGCCGGCAAGGTCGTGATCGACAAGGAAAACACCACCATCGTCAAAGGCGCCGGCAAGAAAAAGGACATCGAGGCCCGGGTCGGCCAGATCAAGGCGCAGATCGAGGAGACCACCTCCGACTACGACCGCGAGAAGCTGCAGGAACGGCTGGCCAAGCTCGCCGGCGGCGTCGCGGTGATCCGGGTCGGCGGTGCCACCGAGATCGAGGTCAAGGAGAAGAAGGATCGCGTCGAGGACGCGCTGAATGCGACCCGCGCAGCGGTGCAGGAAGGCATCGTGCCCGGCGGCGGCGTGGCGCTGCTGCGCGCCAAGAAGGCGGTCGGCCGCATCCACCACGAAAACTCCGACGTGCAGGCCGGCATCAACATCGTGCTGAAGGCGTTGGAAGCCCCGGCCCGCCAGATCGCGGAAAATGCTGGCGTCGAAGGTTCGATCGTGGTCGGCCGGATCCTGGAGGACAAGTCGGAAACCTTCGGCTTCGACGCCCAGACCGAAGAATATGTCGACATGGTCGCCAAGGGCATCATCGACCCGGCCAAGGTGGTGCGCGCCGCGCTGCAGGACGCGGCTTCGGTGGCGGCGCTACTGGTGACGACGGAGGCCATGGTCGCCGAATTGCCGAAGGAGCCGGCTCCGCCGATGCCCGGCGGCGGTGGCGGCGGCATGGGAGGCATGGGCGGCATGGGCTTCTAAGGGCCATCCCGCAACCGGTATCATCAACCCTCGAAGGCCGCCTCCGGGCGGCCTTCTTTTTTGGTAAGAAATCTCTACGGTGTCGGCCGATTCTTGGGTCCTTTCGAGGAATGTGACATGCGCGCGCTTCTGTTCTGCCTGCTCGGTCTGATGATGGCCTCGCCGGACGCAGCCCTGGCCCAGATCAAGCTGCAGACCAAGCCTGCCAACCCCAACGAAACCAGGTATTTCACCGCAATCGACGGCTTGATGGACGGCGATGCGGACGTCATCCTGAAAGAGACGCGGCAGGGCAAGACCGTCACCTCGGCCGTGCTCGATGTCTGCTATCCCGCCACCAAGGGCTCGGAGCGCAAGGACCGCTTCGTCGCCAATCTCGCGGTCAACGGGCAGAACATGACCGGCACGACGCAGAGCCTGGTCGACAAACTGCCGGTCACGGTGAAGCTGGTGCGCAAGCCGACCGGCGACACCTTCGAATTCAAGGGCGCGATCGGCGTCGGCCAGAGCGTGACCGAGGTGAACTCGTCGGACAATTCCGATCTCGGTGAGAAGGAATTTCTGGACAGCCAGACCACCGATGACGGCATCGCGCCGGCGCCGAAGGATTTTACCGAAGTGTCGCCGGAATCGATCGGCGTCCGGATCAAGCTCGACGCCGCGCAGGATTTCCTGAAAGCGCTGAAGGGGCAGGATCTCGAAGTCGCGCTCTCGAGCCTTGCCGTCGGCTGCGACGCATTGCGCGCCGGCCAGCAGACCATCAGCATTTCGGTCGATCCCGACCGCGCCGCGGCGCTGATCGCCAAATTCAAACAGCAGCCCGGCGTGGTCACGGTCGGCTGGGCCAGCGGCATCGTGGACATGGATCGCGCCATCCGCATCTCGGCCGCCGACTGGCGCGACGGCGACAAGCTCAACAGGGACAAGCTCGCAGGCGCGATCGCCGGCGTGCTGGCCAGGACGCTGGCCGCGAAATCATCTTCATCGAGCTGGAACGCCAATACCGGGACGCTGAAATTGACCTTCAAGCGGCCGAGCCAGCTCTACCCCGCGCTCGACCTCACCGAGACCGTCGAGGTCACCGCGCTGGTCTCCGCCGACAAGCCCGGCGGCAGCGACAGACTGATGCTGTGGATTTCCAGTCCCGTGATTTCGACGGCCGACGAATCGGCCGGCGCCAAGCTCAATCTGTCGGACGAGTCGAGCGCCGACGAGGAAGGCGAGCAGAAGGACGACAACGGCTCGGTCGATGCGCTGACAAGGGAATTCAAGGGCCAGCGCTGGGATTCCGACAAATACGTCTGGAAATAAGCGGGCGCGCTATACGGCCGAACCCTCAGTTGGTATTGAGCTGGAACCGCAAGGTCCTGGTCCCGATGAACGAGACAAAATCGCCCTGCCGCCGCCAAGTGGCGGCCTCGCTGAGGGCTGCGACCAGATCGTCGTCGGCCTGGGCTTTCGCCGGTGGACAGGCGCGGTCCTCGATCGGGCCGGGAACGAAGATCACGGTATTGCCGGCCACCGAGAACTGGCCCCTGGCGCCCTTGCACCACAGCTCCAGGACCGCCTCGCCATTGTCGCCGATCTCGAGGTTCGGCAGCCGCTTCGATCCCGGCTGCCGCGCCACGTCCAGCGTCATGTTCATTCCGAACGGAAAGCCGTCATCGGCCCGAACCGCGCCGCCATTGCAGACGGCTGCAAGCAGGGTCGCGCCCAAGACGATCCGCTTCACATTACATGCGACCGAAACCATGCACCCTCTCGAACTGTCCTGACCCACAACCCGCGCGCGGTTTTATTCGACAAAAATTGCATTGAACAGACACACCGTCACCGGACGAGCCGATGCTCGTCATGAGGTGCATCGTACCCAAAAAAATGGGCCGCCGTCGGCGGCCCATACCAGGTCTCAATTGCCGTAAATTCGGCTCACACTCCTAATGTCCCGGCAAAACAGCGATGCTCGGGAAGAACAGATAGCAGGCCACGCCGATGATCACCAGATAGACCAGCAGGACGAGGGTCCAGCCGAAATTATGGCGGATCACCTCGCCTTCGTTGCGCACGAACCTGCTGGTCGAAACACCGACGCTCGCGGTTTGTGGTGCGATCGGCTTGCCGATCTCGGCACCGACCGAGTTCAGCGTCGGCAACAGCAGCAGGGGAAAGCCGAGCACCTTGCCGACCAGTGCCTGGAACGTGCCGAACATGGCGTTGGTCGAGGTATTGCTGCCCGACAAGGCCACGCCGATGAAGCCCAGCAGCGGCGCCACGACGATGAAGGCGGCTCCGAGCTTGGAGAAGGCGCTGGCGAGCGAGCCGGCCATCCCCGAGTAGTTGAAGACATAGGCGAGGCCGAAGATGAACACACCGACCAGGCATGCGCCCCACATCTGCGACCAGGTCTTCGCAAAGATGGCGGCGATCTGACTCGGGCTGACGCGCAGCACGATCACATTGATGATCCAGGACACCAGGATGGCCGTGCCGCCGACGAACGGCGTCCAGTTGAACACGGCGCTGATGGTCGCTCCGGGCGTGATCGCCGAATTGGCGGCGACGACGTAGTGCAGCAGCACGATCGAGGGCAGGTGCGACCAGGGTCCGGTCCAGACCACCACCACCGCGATCAAGATCGCGATCGGCAGCCAGGCCATGCCGACTTCGCCGGCTGTGAGGCCATGCGCCTCCGCCTGCATATCGCCGGTCGCCGGCGCACCGCCATAGGCCAGGATCTGCGCAGGCCGCCACATCTTGAGCAGCAGCAGCAGCGCCGCGAAGCAGACGATCGAGCCGATCACGTCCGGCAGATAGGGACCGAGATAGATCGCCGTCGGAAGCTGGCCGGCGATATAACCGAGCGAGCCGACGATCGCGAGCGGCCACGCCGACCACATGCCTTTGCTGCCCGACACGAGGTAAAGCAGGATCCACGGCGGCAGCAGCGCCAGGATCGCCACGATCTTGCCGACCGAAGCCGAATAGATCGGCAACAGATCGACGAAGCTCATGCCGAGCGTGCCGGCGGTCACCGTGGCGAGCGCGATGATCGGGGCTCCCAGGGCGCCATAGGAAACCGGCGCATTGTTGGCGATCGCAGCGACCCGGATCGCGTCGAGATCGGGGATGCCGATCGCGATCAGGATGGGCGCGACGAACGCCCACGGGTAGCCGAAACCGACCAGTCCTTCGAGCAGCGCGCCAAAGGCCCAGGCGAACAGAATGGTCTGCACCCGCACGTCACGGGTGCCCTGCTGAATGAGCCAGCGGCGCAACCTGTCGAACCCGCCGGTGGTCACCAGCGTGTTGAACAACATCACGCCCCAAAACGTGATCCAGTCGACATTCCATACGCCGGTAGCGGCGCCGTAGAGGTAGGCGCGCATGCCGTCGTCGAGCGGCATCTTCCAAACCCATAGCCCGAGCAGGAAGGTGACGATCGAGCCGATCAACACGGCGAGCCAAGCTGACAGGCGCAGGCCTGCCAGCAGGAACAACAACAGGACGACCGGAACCAGCGCGACCAGCCAGGTCAGGAACAGGTTTCCGGTCGGATCGAGAATCTGCGTGAACATGGACAATTCCTCCCCCTCGTATGGGCCCGTAGGCTTCTTTGTTTGTGTTGCCGCTCGATGTCCCGAACGGCGGTCGATAACAATGCTTGTTCGCTTGAGGCGGCAGATGAAGATTCGTCACCCGCCGGCGATCGACGCCAACAGCCTGGCCACGCAAATTGCGGCGGCGCTGGTCGACAACGCAGCGTTGCCGGGCGGGTCATGGATTTGAGTCCACATTGCACGTCCTCCCCACGCCGTTATGCGGCGCGCCCCGGACCAGCGTGGGAGGGTCAGGCGTGCCTGGCGCGATTGCGGGAGTGCCCAAGTAATGCGCGAGGTGAGCTGCAAATTTGGGCAAATCCAAAATCCGCTCACGACCTCGCGAAGTGTTGACGCCCCCGCCCCTCGCCGTTGTGGCCATGCTAGGGTTGACTCGAAGCCGGGGACAAGTGAACGCGAGCCATTAGAACTACGACTTTAGTCTAGTTTCCTTCGATTTTCCCGCTCTTTCAGGCCTTTAAGGCCATTTCTCCCGGAGACGGCATTCTGTGAACAACCTTCGATCGACGCTCGCCACCGTGTGGCGGATCGCTGCGCCCTATTTCCGTTCAGAGGACAAATGGGCCGGCCGCGGGCTTCTCGCCGCAGTCATTGTCATCGAACTCGCAAGCGTGTTCCTGACGGTGCTGCTCAACAAATGGAACAATGATTTTTACAATGCGCTGCAGGAGCACAATCAGGCCCTGTTCACCTATCAGGTGATTTATTTCTGCGTGCTTGCGACCTTCTGGGTCGGGCTCAGTGTCTATAAGCTCTATCTCAATCAATGGCTGCAGATCCGCTGGCGGCGCTGGATGACGGCGCACTATCTCGGCGAATGGCTGCACGAGGCCAATCACTACCGGATGCAGCTGCTCGGCGACGCCGCCGACAACCCCGACCAGCGCATCGCCGAAGACACCCAGCGTTTCGTCGAGCTGACGCTGGGGCTTGGCATCGGCTTGTTGAGTTCGGTCGTGACGCTGGCATCCTTCGTCGTCATCCTCTGGGGCTTGTCCAGGGATGCGCCGCTGCATTTGTTCGGCACGGACATCCCGATTCCGGGCTACCTGGTGTGGGGCGCCCTGATCTACGCACTGTTCGGTACATGGTTGACCCACCTGATCGGCAGGCCGCTGGTCGGGCTCAATTTCCAGCAGCAGCGCTTCGAGGCCGATTTCCGCTTCAACCTGGTGCGCGCGCGGGAGAATGCCGAGCAGATCGCGTTGCTGCGCGGCGAGCCGGCCGAACGCACGCGGCTGCTTGCGCGATTTGGGGCGGTGGTCGAGAACTGGCTCGGCATCATGCGACGTACCAAGCGGGTGACGGCCTTTACCGCGAGCTATTCGCAAGCGGCAGTGATCTTCCCCTACATTCTGGTGGCGCCGGCCTATTTTGCCGAGAAGGTTCAGCTCGGCGGCATGATGCAGACGGCATCCGCGTTCGGCAGCGTGCAGGATTCGCTGTCGTTCATCATCACCTCGTACCGGACCATCGCCGAATGGCAGTCGGTGGTGCAACGGCTCGACGGGTTCGAGACATCGATCGAAAACGCAGCCAGGCTGAGTGTCGCCGAAAACACCATTCATGTCAGGCCGGACGACAGCGGGACGATCGACCTCGAAAAGCTTGTGGTCGGCCTGCCCGGCGGAACGCCGCTGGTCGCGGCCGACGGCTTTCGGATTCGTAGCCGTGAGCGCACGCTGGTCACGGGCCCGTCCGGCGCCGGCAAATCGACCCTGTTCCGCGCCGTCGCCGGCGTCTGGCCGTTCGGCAGCGGCTCGATTTCGATCCCCTCGCAGGCAAAGCTGATGGTGCTGCCGCAACGGCCGTATTTTCCGGTCGGCTCGCTGAAGGCCGCGATCGTCTACCCTTCGGAAGCAAGCGCGTTCGATACCGAAAAGGTCGGCGAGATTCTGCTCGCGGTCGGCTTGCCGCAGCTTGCGCCGCGGCTGCAAGAGGAGGCGCACTGGAACCGGATGCTCTCGCTCGGCGAACAGCAACGGTTGGGGCTGGCGCGCGCTCTGTTGCACGCGCCGCAATTTCTGTTCCTCGACGAGGCGACCGCCTCGCTCGACGAAGCCTCGGAAGCGAGCCTTTACAAGCTGCTCGAAGAGAGAATGCCGGCGGCCACCATCGTCTCGATCGGACATCGCTCGACGCTCAAAACTTTCCACCAGCGCCGTGTCGCGCTGACAGCAGAAGGCGACCGGTTCGCGCTGCAGGACGAGCGCGAAAGCGTCGAGCCCTGACAAAACAAAAGGGGCGGCAGACTGCTCTGCCGCCCCTGCTATTCCCGGAGAAGGATTTACTTCAGGTTGGTCATGGCCGTCAGGTCGGCCGAGAGCTTGACGATGCCGGCCGCGCCGCACCAGTTGGAGCCGAAGCCGCCCGGATTGGTCGGGGTGATGAAGGACGGCGAGAAGTTACGCGTCGTGTAATCGCTGGTGTAGACGTTGCAGTTGGCCTTCGACAGGTCGGTGTCGGAGTAACGCAGGTCCAGCGTGAACACCTTGTAGGTGAAGCCGACGCCGATGTTCCAGGTGTTATAGCTGGGCTCGGGAACGCCCGCCGCGAACGGCGTGCCGGGTCCGGTGCCGTAGAACGCATCCGACGTTCCGAGCCACTGACGGCCGAATTCACCGGAGACATACAGGCCGACGCCGCTGCTGCCGAAGATCGTGGCCGGCGCGGTATACTTGGCGGTGATCGATGCGTAGTCGCCCCAGGCGCCGAGGTTCAGCATGTTCGGCGAGTAGTACTCGTTGACGCCGACCGCCCAGTTGTCGTTGATGGTGTAGTTAAGCTTGCCATAACCTTCGAAGAAGCTCGCGTTTCGCTTGGCGACGTTGCCGTTGAACGGCAGGCTGCCGTTGATGATGCAACCCAGTTCCGAACCCGGGATGCCCGAACCCGGGAAAGCGGCCGCATTGAAGCACTGTCCACCCGGATAGAGATAGCCGAACAGACCGAAGTCGAAGGCCGCCGCGCCGAAGGTCGGGCGAATACCGCCGTAGATGTCCGTTTCAGCCGCGGCGCGGTTCGGGAACGAGATGCTCTCGAACGACGTGCCGATGTAGACCTGCACGTCCTTGTTGAAGTTGTAGCGCGGTTCGAAGTAGGCCGCGCCCGACGGGTTGTGGTTGGACTGGGTGACGCCGCGGAAGATGTAGTCGTTCATGATCGCGCTGCCGAAAGCGAGATCCCAGGGATCGAACGGCGCCGGGGGCGGCGCCTTGACTGCCTTCACCGGCAAATCTGCCGCCAGAACAGACCCCGATACCATTGCCAGCGCCGTTGCTAACAAGACGATTTTCTTCATGACGATCCCCATCCCGTTTTAAAGATCAGTCCGTTCCGGCGACCCCAAGGGACATGCGACAACCGACTGCGACAAATTCGTTTACCCGCCCGCAATCTGGAACGCGCCACTCGCTCCGTGAAGCTAAAAAGAGAAGCATTTGCCGACTTTTTAGGCGTTATGGGCGTTCTACGAAAGGTTGTCGGTGGGTGTTGCATTCCGACAACAATTTCAAGGGGCTTTGAACGTCTCCGAGACGACTCTGGAGCCGGCCCAGACCACTCGAATCAGAGCGTCCTCGCACCGGGCGCTCGGAGCCGGCGGCGAGCCAATGCAAACGAGCCAATGCAAAAAGGCCGCAGCGGCGAGCTGCGGCCTTGAAACGCACCCGAGGGAATCGGGTGTTCGGCAAAGGCGTTTTTTTCGCGCGAAAAAAACGCGTCAAAGCGAAAATCAGAGCCTCGGTTCTGATCCCATCAGAACCGATCGCCCTCTAGTTGTCGTGCTCTCCGCCGGAAGAACCGTCGGTCGAATATCCCGAATGCGGCGCCGGAGTCGGAGCCGCCCAGCTCGGGGCCGCAGGTGCGGGAGCCGGCGCGGGCGCGGCCACGGGAGGAGCTGCAGGCTTCGGGGCCGGCGGCTTGCGAACCGGTTTCGGTGCAGGCGGCGCTGCCGCGACGGGCGCGGGCGCGGGCGACGCCTTCTTTGCCGGAGCCTTCTTTGCCGGAGCCTTCTTGGCGACGGCCTTTTTGGCTGATTTTTTCGGCGCAGCCTTGGACTTCTTGGCGGATTTCTTTGCCGACTTCTTGGCCTTCTTCGCCGACTTCTTGGACGCCTTCTTCGCGGATTTCTTCTTTGCCGTCAGGACTTTCTTGTTTTTCTTGTTCTTCTTGCCACCCTTCTTCTTCTTGCCTTTAGCCATCGTGATCCTCCTGTTGCCGCCGATCAATGTGTATCGAGCGTTTCAAGTCGTCCGCCTCCGGCGAGGCCCATCGATCAGGTCAATCCTGGCGCCTTCAATCCAGGCTTTGGACCGCCTGTCGCCCAATCGAGAAGCTCAATCGTATGCACCACAGGAACTGACGTGCCGCCGGCAATCTGAACCATGCATCCGATATTGCCCGCAGCAATCATGTCCGGCTTGACCATCGCGATATTGGCGACCTTTCGATCGCGCAATTTGTCCGCAATGTCAGGCTGGAGAATGTTGTAGGTCCCCGCCGAACCGCAACACAAATGGCTCTCGGGGACATCTTTCACCACGAATCCGTTCTTGGAAAGCAATTCTTTCGGAAGCTCGCTGATTTTCTGTCCGTGCTGCAGCGAACAAGCCGAGTGATAGGCGATCACGATGTCGCCGTGTCGCTGCGAGTTCTGCAATGCCATGCCGCCGAGATACTCCGTGATGTCCTTGGCCAGCGCCGAAACCCTGGCGGCCGCGCCTGCGAAATCGCGGTCCTCGCGCAGCATGAAGCCATAGTCCTTGATCACGGTCCCGCAGCCCGACGTCGTCACCAGGATGGCATCGAGGCCGTTGCGCCCGGCCTCCTCGAGCCAGAGCGTGATGTTGGCGCGCGCCCGCGCCTTGGCGTCGTCGTCGCGGCCGAGATGATGCGTCAGCGCGCCGCAGCACTGCTCGTCCCTGACCAGCACCACCTCGATGCCGTGGCGCGTCAGCAGGTTGATGGCGGCCTGGTTGATGCGGGGCGCCAGCACCTGCTGGGCGCAGCCCTGCAGCAGCGCGACCCGTCCGCGACGCTCGCCTTGCGCCGGAAAAACGCTTCCGCCGGGAGCTCCAGGCGGCGGCAGGCCGGCCGGCGCCAGCGCCAGCATCGCCTTGATCCGCCTCAATAAACCCGGCTCGGCCGATGGCGATTTGGGGGCCGGCAGCAGCCCCGCCAGCGGTCGCGCAAACCGCGCCAATGTCATGCCGGCGCGAAACCAATTTGGCCGCGGCAGCACGAAGGCGAGCGCCGCACGCAGCAGCCGCTCGGGCAAGGGCCTCGCATATTGCGTCTCGATCCTGACCCGCGCCTGGTCGACCAGATGCATGTAGTTCACTCCCGAAGGACAGGTGGTCATGCAGGCGAGGCAGGACAGGCAGCGGTCGATGTGCTTGACCACCTCCGCGGTCGGCGGACGGTTCTTTTCCAGCATCTCCTTGATCAGATAGATGCGGCCGCGCGGGCTGTCGAGTTCGTCACCGAGCAGCACATAGGTCGGGCAGGTCGCGGTGCAGAAGCCGCAATGCACGCAGGCGCGCAGGATCTTGTCGGCTTCCGCGATATCGGGATCGGCAAGCTGCGCGAGGCTGAATTCGGTTTTCATGTTGCGGTTCCTCGCAGCAGCCGGCCGCGATTGAGGATGTTCTTCGGATCAAAACTTTGCCGGACGCGTTCGCTCAGGGCGGCGAGACCGCGGGCCTGTGGATGAAACACGTCGACATTGCGGCGCACTTCGCCCGCAGCGCGAATCAGCGTGGCGTGGCCGGACACCTCGTCGACGCGCATGCGGACCAAAGCGGCCTGGGCGTCGGGCCTGGGCGGCAGCGCCGCCCAGATCAACCCGCCGCCCCAGTCGTAGATCACGTCGCCGCCGGTGTCGCGCGAAAGCCACTCGCCGAGCCTGCCGCCCGAGGCCGGCGGACAGACGATCCGCCACACCGGCCATGCCCCCAGCGCGCCGCCGGCGGCGAACGGCTCGACGTCGCGAATGGAACCCCAGAGCGCGGCAGAAGCGGCATCTTCCAGCATGTCGGCGGCGGCGAACGGGGCCAGCAGTTTGCCGAGCGCTGCGGCGCGATGGGCGACCGAGGCCAAAATGCCCTCCAGCCGCAACAAAGTGGCCGCCTGCCGCTGAGCGCCGAGTTCACCGAGCCCGCCGCCGGCCGATCGAAATGCCGAGTTCGGAACGTGCGCCGCGCCCGTGACATCGAAGGGCGAGCCGAGCGCCGCCGTCATCGCCTTGTTGGCGCTGACATCGTCGAGCCCGCGCAGCACCAGCGTGCGCTCGCTCTCCGGCCGCGGCATGACCTTCAGCGTCACCTCGGTCATCACCGCCAGCGTGCCCCAGGAACCCGCCAGCAATTTGCAGAGATCATAGCCGGTGACGTTCTTCACCACCCGGCCGCCGGCCTTGAAACTGTCGCCGAAGCCGGACACCCCGTGCGCGCCCAACAGATGGTCGCGGGCGCCGCCGGCCTTGATCCGGCGGGGACCGGCCAGGCCGGCGCCGATCATGCCCCCGATGGTGCCGATATTGGGCGTCCCCAGCAGCATGGCGGTGTTCATCGGCTCGAAAGCGAATTGCTGGCTCTTGGAATCGATCAGCGAGGCGACGTCGGCCAACGGCGCGCCGGCCTGCACGGTAATGACCAGTTCGTTCGGCTCATAGGCTGTCACCGCATTGAGCGCCGACAGGTCGAGCAGCGCATTGGTCGCCATCGGCTGGCCGATCAGCCGCTTGGAGCCATGACCGACGATTTCCAGCGGCTGGTCGCTCGCGATCGCCGCCCGCACCACTTGTTCGACATCCTTGGCGTCACGTACTTTCAGGGTATCCACGTCGCTCGCCTTGCCCCGTCTCGTCATCCACGCGGCCGCGTTGGCCGCGGCCGTCACCGCCATCCCTTCTAAAGCGCTGGATGCCGGACACAAGGGCGCCGATGCCGGAAGGCAGCAGCCGGTTCGATGAAACTCGCGCGCCATCGGCTTCCGGCAGAACCTGCGCGCCGCGTGCCTCCAGGACGTTTCGATCGGGATCGAAGTGATCACGTTATCGTTCGACGTTAATCGAACTATTATCTTCACGATTCGATCTATCAGACCGCTTACCGAAGAAAACCCGAAGGAGTGACGACCATGGTTCAATATGCAATGGACAAGACCGTCGGCGAAGCCGTCGATGGCGGCGGCCTGTTGATTGTCGCGCAATGGGAGGCCAGGGAAGGACAAGCCGACAGGGTCGCCGGCATCCTGGATCGCTTCCTGCCCGAGGCGCAGAAGGAACCCGGCGCAAAGCTGTTCCTGATCTCCAGGGCGAAGGAAAATCCGGCGCAGTTCTTGTTCTACGAACTGTTCCGCGACGAATTAGCCTTCAAGGCGCATCAGGAGAGCGCCCATTTCAAGACCTATATCGCCGGCGAAGCGCTGCCGCTGCTCGCCAAGCGCGAGCGCGCGCAATACGCGCTGCTGTGACGACGACGGCGGGCTCCATCATCTCCCTCGCCCCGCCCTTGCGGGGAGAGGGTTGGAGTGAGAGGCTCTCTCAACGGGCGCGACTAGCGGAGAGGCATCCTCACCCGAAATTCGCGACCCACGAATTTCGCAAATCCGTTAAGTGCCAATTTCCGAAGAAATCCCGCCCGGCAATTGCTTCAACCGGAGCCTCCGGGGTCGCGATGATTTCAGCTTCGCGAACTCCAAGATCCTATTCGGCAAGGTCGGGATCGATCTTCTTTGCGGCGACGATATCTGCATCGCCGCCGGCCCTGTCTCCGTCCAGCCGCCTGACGACGCCACGTCGAAACAAGGCTTCGGCGTAACCCGGATCAAGCCGAAATGCCTCGGTGTAGTCGGCGATGGCGTGGGCATAGTCCTTCTTTCGGACGAAAGCCGTGCCGCGATTGTTGAAGGCAACAGAGAATCTTGGATTGAGCCGAATGGCTTCGTCGTAGTCGGCGATGGCGCGGTCGATCTCGTTTTTGTGCAAATAGGCGAGCCCGCGATTGTTCAAGGCAACGGGCAATCGTGGCTGCAGGCGGATTGCCTGATCGTAATCCGCGATGGCGCGATCGTAATCCGCCTTGACGCTGTAGACGACGCCGCGGTTGTAGTACGCCTGGGCGGAACTCGGATCGAGGCGGATGGCTTGACCCAGGTCCGCCAACGCATGGTCGTAGTCGTGCTTTTCCGTGTAGACGCTGCCTCGGTTGGCGTAGGCATGTGCCAAACCAGGATCGAGGCGGATCGCCTGATCGTAGTCCGCGATGGCGCGATCCTGGTCACCCTTGTTGCCGTAAATGCTGCCGCGACTGTCGTAGGCACGGGCGTAGTTCGGGTCGATCCGGATCGCCATATCGTAATCGGCGATGGCGCGGTCATAGTCGCCTTTGATCTGATACGCCCCACCGCGATTGGTGTGGGCTCTGGCGTAAGCCGGATTGAGGCTGATCGCTTGGCCATAATCGGCGATGGCGCGGTCGATGTCGCCCTTGGCCTGGTACATCGACCCGCGGGCGTTGAAGGCATACGCGGCCTTGGGATCGATCCTTATCGCAGAATCGAAATCGGCGATGGCATGGTCGATGTCACCCTTGGCCGCATAGGCGTTGCCCCTGCCATTGTAAGCGACGGCGAAATTCGGATCGAGCGCGAGGGACCTGGTCAAGTCGTCGATCGCGTTGTCGTTTTGCTTTTTGGCAAAATATGCCGCGGCCCGGCCATAAAACGAAACGGCTGAGGTGGCATCGATGGTGATCGCCTGATCATAATCCGCAATCGCACGGTCGAGCTCGCCTTTGTCGAGATACGCGCTGCCACGATTGCCAAAGGCTGCCGCAAGATCCTTGCCGGCAAAGGCTCCCGACTTGATCGCGTCACTGCATCCGAGGATTTGTTGGCCGGCCGGGATATCGGACTTACCGGTGCAACTACGGTCGATCAAAGTTTGCGCGCCAGCCGGGGCCGGAATCCATGCCAGCGACAGAATTGTCATTGACGGCATCGCTGCGGTCAAAAATGCGCCAAAAAATCGCGCTCTTGGAAGCATAGGCCAGCCCTGCCGGTCAGAACGCATCCCCGGTTCGGTTTATTTGTGTGCTCAGACGATATACCGGTTCAATGCTGCGGTGGGTTACGCGGTTCATCAACCATCGACATGATCGCCCGGGTCAAACCGCGTCCGAAATCGGCCGTCCGCGCCATGTCCGGTGTGCCCCCGTAAGCGATTGAAGGATGGGCTGCAATACGGATTTGAGATTCCAGGTGCTAGCGCGTGTCGACAATTCCATTGTTCGAAAAGTTGAAGGTCGCGCAATTCGACGGTGACACTCAATCCGGCAAGGATGTTGATGCCGTTAACGCCCAGCGCCGGTGATGCTGAGGTTGCGCAGGATGACGACATCGGTTGATCCGGCGTTGACGCTAATACCGTTGGTTCCTGACGCCAGAATGGAGGCCATTCCCTTCCCGTCGATGGTAATCGACTTCGTGATGGTGACGGGGCCGTATCCGCCCGGATCGAGAACGTCGATCTCGCCGCCGGCTTTGGTCTTGGAGATGGCCGCCGCAAAGGTCCTGCAAGGCGCCTCGCGGCTGCACGGATTGCTGTCGTCGCCCACGCCGGAAACAAATGTGAAGTTGGGCGCCGGCTCGAACATGGCGGTCACGTTTTCTGCCATGCTCATGGTCACGACGCAGCTTCCGGTGCCGCTGCACGCGCCGCTCCACCCGGCGAAGACATAGCCGCTTTGTGGCGTCGCCGTGAGCGTAACCCGGGTGCCGCCGAGATAGCTCGAACTGCACTCGGTCTGGCAATCGACGTCGGACCGGCTGCTCGAAATCGTGCCGGCGCCGCTGTCGCTCACGGTCAAAGTGAAAAACTGCACGAATGCCCAGGCGGCACCGGTTGCATCCCGATCGAGCGCTCCACCGATGATCGCGGCACTGCCGTTACGCGATAGCGCGACGGAGGCTCCCTGGCCGGCGGCTCCGACCGCGCCGGTACCGACCAACTTTCTTGCCTGTGGAGTCCACGTTCCGCTACTCAAGGTGAACGCCCAGGCTGCCCCGGTATTGGCGTTGTCACTCGGTGCGCCCAACAGCATGGTGTTGCCGCGATCGTTCAACGCGACGGAGAAGCCTTGCCCCGGATTGCTGCTGGGTGCCGGAGTGCCAGCTAGCATAGTCCCCCCCTGCGGACCCCATCCTTCCCTGCTGCGCGTAAACACCCATGCCGCGCCATTGCTCATGGCTACGGTCGTCTCGGTTTGGGGTGGTGAAATCGTCCCCCCTTTGCAGGCCGGGGTCGTCGCGCCGGTAGAGCAGGTCTGGATGGTCGCGTTGGAGGTACCGGGCCCAGGCGTTTCTTCGCCCGGCCCGCCCACGACCGCAGTGCGCCCGTCAAAGGATAGCGCGACGGAGAAGCCTTGCTCGGATTCGCTTCCCGTCTCGCTTCCATTCATGCCGACAAGCTTGGTCTCCTGGACCCACACGCCGTCGCTCCACGTGAATACCCACGCTGCGCCGATGGGGGGATCGCGGACGGCGTAGTCGGGCGCGGGGCCGATGACGATGCCATCGTCCGGCCCGCCAACGATGGCGACGCTGCCGTCGCCGGAGAGTGCGACCGAAAAGCCTTGATAGATGCTGTTAGTCGCAGTCGTGCCGGTGCCGACAATTTTTGCGCCCAGCTGATTCCACTTCGTGCCGTTCCACCTGAACACCCACGCCGCGCCGAGCGCGCTGTTGTCGGCCCAGCCGCCGATGATGGCGGTGGTGCCGTTGGCGGACAGCGCGACGGAGTAGCCTTGCTCCGCGGCTCCGATCGCGTCGGTGCCGATGAGCTTTACGCCCGGCTTGCTCCACACGCCCTTGCTCTGCGTGAACACCCACGCCGCACCGCTCGAGTTGTTGTCGCCCGGCCCGCCGACGATAGCGGTGTTGCCGTCGGCCGATAGCGCGACCGACCAGCCAAACTGCGGGCATGCCGACAAGTCAGTCTGCGAGCATCCAGTCGCGTCGCCGGCGGTCAGCTTTTGCCGCTGGGTCCACGTCGCGCCATTGCGGGCGAAGACCCACGCCGCCCCGGCGCCGCTGTTGTCAAACGGCGCGCCGATAATGGCGATATCGCCGTCCGCCGAGACCGCCACAGAGAAGCCCTGCCGCTCGGCGCTTCCAACCGGATCGCTGGCGGTGAGCTTCGCCTGTGTAAAGTCAGCCATTGCCGGTGGCGTCAGGCACAGCAGCGCCGCCCATACCAGGGCCGCCAGACAAAGCCGCAATACACGGCACGCAGCCGACCGCGCGTCGGTGACATCAAGCGAATATGGCGGGGGCGCGTGATCGGTCAGATTCATCTTGCCGTCGGCACGCTCTGACCCGTGACTGCCCGGTCCGGTTCTGGATCGCCTGGCAAAGAGAGGGACCATAATTGCAGAAGTATGCGGCCGTTATTATAAGAGGTTCCGCAATTAAGCATCGTTATCAGGCCGAATCAACAGCGCCGTCTCGCGCGCTCGGTAACCGGGAAGGTTAATGGCAATGCACGTGACCAGTCGCGCTCACTTTCTCACCCTGGGCGCAATGCTGGCACTGCTGCCGCTGGGCCCCGCGCTAGCCGATCCGGCGATCAAGCCGGCCATCACCGGTCTCATTTCCACCGGCGCCCAGCCGAATACGCTGTCCGCGCTTAATGACGTTACCGGAACGGTTACGCCAGCCAACATGATCGGAATCTTCGGCGGACTCGTGGTCCAGGCCAAGTGGAGCGATTTTCAGCCGGACAACGAGACCGAACTCAAGACTTCCATCATCGATGATATCCTCAGCGGGAATCCCAATGCTGTTATCAATAATTTGACCCAATATAATAATTTGACCCAATACAACGCCGCCGCTGCGGCGCTGCCGGCGCCGAACAATCGGCAGATCGGCGTCAGGCTTCGGATATTTACCGGGTGCAGCGCCAACGAAAACGACGCGCCGAAGTGGGCTATGGAAGCGGACACCGGCTTTCCGATCACACTCGAAGGCGAATACGATGGAAAACCAGAAAAATGCGTGCTCGGCAAATTCTGGGAAACCGGCTCGAACTATTCGAAGGCGTGGAGGCGTTTCCTAACGCGGCTCGCCAAAAAGTACGACGCGAACCCGCTGATCCAGGAGATTTCGGTCACATCCTGCACGAGCTTTTCCGCCGAGCCGTTCTTCCTCAATCTCAAGGAGCCGACATTCACGAAGAAGAACCCGGCGCCCGACCCGGTGCCGGCATTTCCGGCCCCCGGTCTGCGCAAAGCCGGATTTAACGACGCCTTGTATAAGGAATGCCTGACGAACGCCATTGACGATTATGAGGCCTGGAAAACGACGCGGCTGGAGTTTTCGATCAACGGGTTTAGCGGGCTGTTCCAGCAAGAGGACTATGCCGTCAGCGAGCGGATCATGCGTAGATGCCGCCTGACGATCGGGCTGCGCTGCATCCTGAGCAATCATGATCTCGATACCAAGACGCCGCCCTCGATCCTTCCGGTCTACGTATTCGAACGCAAATTCGGGCCCAACATCACATTCCAGACATTCCATGTGGTTCCACCAGATTTCGAAGGCACACTTCGGAAGGGTATTTCTCTCGGTGCGGGTTCGATCGAGATCTGGCAGGAGGCTCAGCTGGGCTCGTTCGAGCACCAGTCGCGTGCAACGCTGGCGAACTGGGCGGCGATGTTTGAGCCGCATTGATCCGAAAGCGACGCCCTCAATCAGGCTGCCGGTGCGGAAACCCTATAGTCAGGCACAGCGGTCTGCAGATGCGATAGGGCCGACGTCCGAGTCGTGTCGAACGCTACCGGCCGCTTTGCCCTAGAACCGCGGCAGGTCCGGAAACGCCAGCTTGCCGCCGTGGACGTGCATGCGGCCGAGTTCGGCGCAGCGGTGCAGGGTCGGAAACACTTTTCCCGGATTGAGCAGACCTTGCGCGTCGAAGGCGCATTTCAGGCGCTGCTGCTGGTTGAGGTCGATCTCGTTGAACATTTCGCCCATCAGGTCGCGCTTCTCGATGCCGACGCCGTGCTCGCCGGTCAGCACGCCGCCGAGTTCGACGCAGACCCGCAGGATGTCGGCGCCAAAAGCTTCGGCGCGCTCCATCTCGCCCGGCTGGTTGGCGTCATAGAGGATCAGCGGATGCAGATTGCCGTCGCCGGCGTGAAACACATTGGCAACGCGGAGCTCGTATTTTTTCGACAGATCGCGGATGCGCGCCAGCGCTTCCGGCAGCGCGCCGCGCGGGATCGTGCCGTCCATGCAGAGATAGTCGGGCGAAATCCGCCCGACCGCGGGGAATGCCGCCTTGCGGCCGGCCCAGAACAGGTTGCGTTCGACTTCGGAATTGGAAATCTGCAGCGTGGTCGAGCCGCACGCCTTCGCGATCGCCTCGACGCGGCCGATCAGTTCGTCGACCTCGATCCCGGGACCGTCGAGCTCGATGATCAGCAGCGCCTCGACATCGAGCGGATAGCCGGCGTGCACAAAAGCCTCGGCGGCATGGATCGCGGGCTTGTCCATCATCTCCATGCCGCCGGGAATGATGCCGGCGCCGATGATCTCGGCCACGCATTGGCCGGCGGCCTCGACTTCCGCGAATCCGACCATCAGCGCGCGCGCGGTCTCGGGCTTCTGCAGGATCCGCACCGTGATTTCGGTGATGACGCCGAGGAGCCCCTCGGAGCCGGTGATGATGCCCATCAAATCGTAACCGCTCGTCTCGGCTGACTTGCCGCCGAGGCGGATGATCTCGCCGGTGATCAGCACGATTTCGCAGCCCAGCACGTTGTTGGTGGTCATGCCGTATTTCAGGCAATGCACGCCGCCGGAATTTTCCGCGACATTGCCGCCGATCGAGCAGGCGATCTGAGACGACGGATCGGGCGCATAGTAGAAACCGGCATGCGCCACCGCCTGGCTGATCGCGAGATTGGTGACGCCGGGTTCGGTCACCACCGCGCGGTTGTCGAAATCGATCTCGCGGATGCGCTTGAACTTGCCCAGGCCCAGCAGCACGGCGTCGGCGAGCGGCAGCGCGCCGCCCGACAGCGAGGTGCCGGAGCCGCGCGGCACCACCTTGATGCCCTGCTCGAAGCAATATTTCAGGACCTGCGACACCTGCTCTGACGTGTCCGGCAGCACCACCACCATCGGCGGCTGGCGATAGGCCATCAGGCCATCGGACTCGTAAGGGGTCATTTCGGCCGCGCTGTCGATCACGCCCTCGCCCGGCACGATCGCGCGCAAGTCGGCCACAATCTTCTCGCGGCGGTCGAGGACGGCCCGATCCGGCGCCGGCATCATGACGGCCATGTGATTTCCTCCAGAGGCGCCGCTTAAGTCCGGGCGCGGATTTCCGCTCGCTGATTTATCATGGCAAATCAAGCATGTTTGGGCCGCTTTGGGTAGCTTGTCGACGCACGAGCGGGACGAATGCCTGCCATCCGAAAGATGAAGGCGGCCGGGATGAACCCGCGACGCATTTGGCGGCTTGTCGATTGCGACCGCCCCATGCGACAACGGTGGCGGCACCGTCATCCCCTCCCCGGAAAACCAAGAGGACTGCCATGAAAAAACTGACCCTGAGCGCGCTGGTCGTCATCGCTGCGTCGGCAGCCAGCACGGCGGCGCTGGCGCAGGACGCCGCCGCCGGCAAGACCTCGTTCAACAAATGCCTGCCATGCCATTCGATCGGCGAAGGCGCCAGGAACAAGGTCGGCCCCGAACTCAACGGGCTCGACGGCCGCAAGTCCGGCACGGCGGAGGGTTATAACTATTCCGATGCCAACAAGAATTCCGGCATCACCTGGAGCGAGGCCCAGTTCAAGGAATACATCCGGGATCCGAAGGCGAAGATTCCCGGCACCAAGATGGCCTTCGCCGGCATCAAGAACGACAAGGAGGTCAACGACCTCTGGGCGTTCATCTCGCAATACGACAAGGACGGCAAGACCAAATAGCGCGTTATTCGAACGTCTTTTCCGGCTGCACCGTGAGGCGGATGGCGATTTCGGTCGAGCCGTCGAAAACCTCAATGAGACGATTGCAGAGCAGGCATCGGAACTCGCCTTTCGGTCCCGGCTTGGAGACCAGCTCGATCCGGCGATAGCCGGCCCTGCATTCGGGACAGATGATATCGGATTTCCTCATGGGCGAACGATTATCACCCCGTGCCGGTGATTCCAACCGAAGTGGCTGCGAACAAATCGCCGGTCTGTCGCGCGGTCGTCACATGGCGCGACGGCGATCCATCCCCGCACGACCAACCATCGCGTCAGATCGACGGGTACCAGAAACGAAACGTTGACGTATCGCTACGATACGGTTACGTTTTACAGGTAATTTCGAGGCATGGAGGATCGTCTGATGGCAACGATTCAGGTCCGTTACATCGTTGATGACGTCGACGTGGCGATTGCGTTCTATACCGGGCAGTTGGGATTTGATCTTGTCATGCATCCGGCGCCCGGCTTCGCCATGCTCACGCGCGGCGACCTTCGGCTGGTGCTGAGCGCGCCGAATCCATCTGGCGGCGGCGGTCAATCGATGCCCGACGGTAGGCGTCAGCAGCCGGGCGGCTGGAACCGCTTCGCCATCGAGGTCGACGATCTCGCGGCGATGGTCGAGACGCTTCGCAGTGCGGGTGCGCGATTTCGCAACGACATCGTCACCGGCGTTGGCGGCAAGCAGATCATCCTGGAAGATCCTTCCGGCAATCCGGTCGAACTGTTCGAACCGCTGCTCGCCGAGGCCCGCCTTGGCTCGCACCCATAATGGCCGGCAAGCCGCGCAAGGCGGAAATCGACCCCCGGATTGAACGGTCGCAGCAATTGATCCTGCGCGCCGCACTCGACGAACTCGGCGATGCCGGCTATGGCGCGTTCGCCATCGAATCGGTTGCCGTCCGCGCCGGCGTCGGCAAGTCCACCATCTATCGGCATTGGTCCGACAAGCTTGCCCTGATCAGGGACGCCTTCATGACGTTCCACGAGCAGCAAGGACCCGACCTTTCGAGCGGCGGTCCGCGCGACCGGGTCGAGCGGATCATGCGTCACGTGGCCGAGGTGGTGGCCGGCTCGACCTTCTCTGCCTGCATCCCCGCGCTGATCGAAGGCGCCGAACGCGACCGCGATCTCAGACGATTCCACCATCGTTTCCAGGCCGAAGCGCGCAAGCCGCTGATCGCCGTGATCGCCGAGGGCATCGCCAGCGGCGATTTCACGGGCCCTGTCGATCCGGAGCTCGCGGCGCAGGCGCTGCTTGGCACGATCTTTTTCAAGCGCTTGATGACGAATACGCCATTCGAGCCGGAACGAGCCGGGGAACTCGTCGACACCGTTCTCGGCCGGCCGCCGCGGGCATAGTCCTTGCGCGGGATGGCCTTGGCGAAACCCGTTTGCAACGGGGATCAGGTGGCTTATTCTCGTAGCCGGGCGGCTTCTTGCCGCGAGGGGGCAGCAGGTGCTGCAGTGGGGTCATTCGCTTCCGGGTCTGGCGGCCGTCGTGATGATGGCAACGGCCTGTTGTCAGTCCGCCCGCGCGCAGCATGTTCCCACCTATGAGGCTGCGACACGTGTCGCCCAGGCCGGCAGTACCGGTGGAAGTGTCGGCAAGCGCAACAAGTCGATCTCGGGCGAGGAGGAAAGCTCTCCCGACGCCGGGCCCAGCCGGTCGACGCATGCCAGCCGGGAGGACGCGCTGCCGAAAACCATTCAGCTGAACGAGCACTGGCACGGCCTGAACTACACGATCAGCTTGCGCAATGTCGGCGGCAGCAATTATCAGGGAACCTGGAGCCATGGTTATGTCACGAAATTCGTCGTGACTTCGTTTGCGGGAAATTCCATGAAGATGGAACGCACCGACAATCCGGCATTTGGCGCGGTGACCGGCAGCTACGCGGGTTCGCGGACCGGCAATCACGCGTCGGGCGAAGCGTCGATATCGAACGGAGCAAATTCCAAATGGGACGCCTCGTGGTGAAGACGCCTTCGCGGTTGGCCCGTCGCGCGCACCTGGCCTTCAGGCTGTTGTCGCTGTTCGCCGCGATCTCCTGCTTGTCGCTGTTCCTCATTGCGCCCGCCGCCGCCGAGAAGCGGTTTGCGCTGGTGATCGGCAATTCGGCCTATCGCAGCGTCACGCCGCTCGACAATCCGAGGAACGACGCCGCGCTGATGGCGAGGACACTGGCCGATCTCGGCTTCACGCTGATCGGCGGCGGCGCCCAGCTCGATCTCGACAAGGCAGGCCTCGACACTGCCGTGCAAAATTTCGGGCAGCAGATCCAGGGCGCCGACGTCGCCTTGTTCTACTATGCCGGCCACGGCGTGCAGATCGGCGACGTCAATTATCTGGTGCCGGTCAACGCCAATCCGACGCGGCAGACCGACGTCGATTTCCAGATGATGGACATCAATCTGGTGCTGCATCAGATGCAGGGCGCCGGCACGCGGCTCAACCTCGTCGTCCTCGATGCCTGCCGCAACAACCCGTTCGGCGGCCGCGCCTTGCGCGCGGCAAGCGGCGGACTGGCGCAGATGCGCGCGCCCGAGGGCACGCTGATTTCCTATGCGACCCAGCCCGGCAACGTCGCCCAGGACGGCAGCAACGGCGACAGCCCCTATTCGATGGCGCTGGCAGCGACCATCGTCCGTCCCGGGCTCGACATCTTCACCGCCTTCAACGAGGTTGGCCTGATGGTGAAGCGCGAAACCGGCGGCGCCCAGCAGCCGTGGGTTTCCAACTCGCCGATCGACGGCAACTTCTATTTCAAGTCGCCGCCGGCCGCCGCCTCGTCGAGCGGGCGCGCCGACCAGGACAATGTCGAAGTCACGTTCTGGAACTCGATCAAGGACAGCAAGAACCCGCAGCTGTTCGATGCCTATCTCAAGCGTTATCCCAACGGCGCGTTCGCCGACATCGCCAAAATTGACCTCGAACAGTTCAAGGTCGCGGTGGCCCGGCCGATGGCCTCGGCGCCCGACGAAAAGCTCGCGATCGACGATCCCGGATCGTTGCGCGAAATCCGGGATCGACTCTACGAGCTGAACTTCGATCCGGCCTCGGCCGCGGCCGGCGACATCAAGTCGACGGTCCGCGAATTCGAGGCCCAGAGCAAGCTGCCGCCGACCGGCGAAATCACGCAAGGTTTGCTCACAAGGTTGCGCGAGATCGGCGGCCTGAAACCATGGGGCGCCATCGTCTACGACAAGGCCGCCGGCCAATGGGGCATGGCGTGGGGCGAGCCGTCGCGTAAGGAGGCTGTCGCCAGCGCCCGTTCGCAATGCAAATCCGCGGGCTGCTCCGCCGAGATCAGCTTCTTCGGCACCTCCTGCGGCGCCTTTGCGCTGTCGACGGCGAGCTGGTCGATCGTGTCGCGCGACGACATCCAGAAAGCCAGGGCAAACGCGCTCGACGAATGCGGCAAGCGCGGCAAGGCCTGCCACATCGTCGGCGCCTCCTGCGCCGACGGCACCGCACGCACGGCCTCGAGCAACTGAGCTCCGCTCATCTCCCTCTCCCCGTTCTTCACGAGGAGAGGGTCGGGGTGAGAGGCTCTCTCAGCGAGCTGAACTCGTCGAGAGTCCCCTCACCCGAAATTCGCTGGCGCGAATTTCGACCTCTCCCCGCAAGCGGGGCGAGGTGACTGAACTCGCGCATCGGCGGTTCAACGAAGCACGATTTCAATTCGCCGCGGCCGCCGTGCGGTGCGCGATGCTTGCGCTCATCGCCTCGATCTCCGAGATCACGAGATCGGGCGCGGCGTTCTGGATCATGTGGCCGGTGCCGGGCAATACGATCAGTTTTGCATCCCGCACCGCCTTCGCGAACGGCCGCGAGTGAATGCCGGTCGACACGGTCTTGTCGACGTCGCCCGAGATCACCACCACCGGTATTTTGATGTCGCCATAGCGCAGCGCCTGCTCGATCACGGCTTGCTTCAGCGTCACCAGATCGCAGGCGTTGGCGAGGAACTCGCGCGGCCGCAGCAACAGCTGCGTCGCGGTGCTGCCCACATAATTCTCCGGCATGGCCTGCGGCAGGAACACGTTTCGGGTGCCCGGCTCGGTGAGCAAAAGCCCGAGCGGCAGCGTGATGGTATAGGCGAGCAGCTTCCCGATCACGGGCATGGTGACGAGCTTGTTGTACCAGCCGACCCCGCCCGGCCAGGGATAGGCGACCGGGGCCAGCATCACGAGGCCCGCGATGCGGCCGGAATCGTCGAGTGCCATGCGCGCGCCGAGCGCGCCGGCCCAGGAATGCACCACCAGGATCACCGGCCCGAGGCCGAGTTTTTCCAAAACCTCGTCGATCATCCGGCCCTGGATAGCAGGCGTCGAATCCTCAAGCCGCGCGCGCGTGCTCCAGCCGTGCCCCGGACGGTCGATCAGGATCACCCGATGTGCGGCGGCGAGCGCCTCGCCGAGCGGCCGGCGCATGGCCTCGAGATTGGAGCTCGCGCCATGGATCATCGCGATGGGTGGGCCTTTGGCGTCGCGCGGCCCGAGTTCGAGGACATGCAGCGTTGCGCCGGCCACCTCGATCATGCGGCCTTGCGCGGGATGGAGCCGCTGCAGCGCAAACACTCCCGCTTGCGTGACCAGCGCCAACAGCGCGAACGCGGCCACGACGACGATGGCTGTCATGTTGAAGGTCCGGATGAGCCTGGGCATCCCTGAGGTACGGTTTTACAGCCGCCTGGTTTCGCAGCCAAAAGGGAGTTATCCCGCACGACGATACGCACCGTCATATAAGCATCATCGTGAGCTTCATATAACGACATAACCTCAACGCAGTTTTGCCATGTGACGAGGGCACCCCATCGAGGCCGTCGCCTATCCACGCAATCCACAGGAACGCGGATCAGACGCCAAGCATTCACGTCACATGAAATTGGAGGTTTTTCGATGAGTTCCAAACCGGTCGAAGCTGCCATCGACCAGATTGTGGCGAGTTGCAATGGCGACATCCACAGTGCGCTGAAAGCGCTGCTGCTGGTCAACGAACAGCTGGAGGCGGAGCTGCAACAGCTTTATGCGGCGGTGGCGCTGGGCGGGACGTTCGAACGCGGCGACAACGTCCTGCATTAGATTGACGCGTTTTCTTCACGCGAACCGGTGCCCACTTCGCTCGAAAACGCCCGCACTCCGCCCGCCTCATTTGGCGGTCGGGTCCTTTTCGGGACAAACGGTAATGGTCGAACGGGCGAGCTTGGCGTCGGCGAGCGAATTATAAGGACCATCCTCGAACCAGATGTCGCCTGTGATGACCGGGTTGCTGGTGACGATCTCGCACTTGCCGGTCGAAAGATTGCCGACCACCCAATAGAGGCCGTCCGCAAGACAGGCCGTCGTGGCGCCAAACATCATTACGCCGGCCAAAATCAGGGATCTCATGTTTTCGCTCCCTTGAAACAGGGTACCGGCGAATAAGTCGCGGGCAAGCGAAAAGCGTTCCCGTTCACGACACATCCTCTCCGATTGTGGTTAATCGGCGCGCTGCGGGATCGATCGACAAAGCGATAGATCGAACACTTCTCCGTCTCTCCCTGCTCTTTCGCGGGGAGAGGTGAAGGGACATCCTGCGCCACTAGATGTCGCGGCCTTCGACCTTCTCGCTCAGGGTCTTGACCAGTTCCGGCACCTTTTCCAGATGCGGGTCGATCGCGAGCGCCCGGCGGAACGCGTCCAGCGCGCGCTTTTCGTCGCCGAGATCCTGCATGATCATGCCGAGCCCGGCCAGCGCGCCGAAATGCCGGGGCTCGCGGACCAAAACCTGCTCGATATCCTCGAGCGAACGGGCGTAGTCGTTGCGCAAATAATACAGCGTCGCGCGCCGGTTCCAGGCCTCGATATAATCGGGCCGCAGCTTGATGACGGCATCGAGCAGTTTCAGCGCGACATCGGTCTGCTGGGCGTCCATCGCGGCCTTGGCGCGCATCATCAACAATGCCGCGGTATCGCTCGGGGTCTGCAGCCAGATCGCCCAGATCCTGGCCTCGACATGCCTGGCGCTGGCGTCATCGGGCGCGACCTTCAGCGCGCCGAACAGGAAGTCGAGCCCTTTGGTCTTGTCGCCGACCTTCGGCAGCTTGCCGAGTTCCGGGGGTTTCTTCTGCCTGGCGGGCGCAACCTGCGGGTCCTGCGCCAGCGCTGCCGTCGGCGCCGCAGCCGTCACAATGGCGAAAAGCATCGCGGTCAGGCCAATGCGCAAGGGCGGGAATCTCTGTGCCATGGGCAAAGTCTAGACGCGGCAAAACGCGCTGCAAAGCAGCAAAAGCGTCAAACAGCCGTGAAGGCGCTAAATTTTCGTGGCCGGCCGGCCGTGAATCAACCCTGCCGCGCCTTGAAACGGCGCTTGACCTTGTTGATCACATAGACCCTGCCCTTGCGGCGGACCAGGCGGTTGTCGCGATCGCGACCGCGCAGCGATTTCAGCGAGTTACGGACTTTCATGGGACAATCCTGATGCGTCGAAAGGCCGTTTTGGCGCTATCGTTTTGGGGCGCCCGAAGCATTGGCAAAATGGGCTTTGTCCCGAGAGCGGCCACGCCGCCTAAGGACGCGCGGTTTCTAAGCCATGGGGCCGGCGAATGTCAATCGAAACGGCCATTTCACGGGGATGGGAGGCCAGCCCCGACGGAACCGATCTTCGTTCCGTCCATCAAAAATAAATGAATTTGGCCAAAGGTTTGCACCCACAGCTCGACGAATCCCTGTTATCAGGAAGCGGGCTTTCAGCCGGCAGACTGCGTCTGGCGCAGAGACGGGTATCTTGACCTCGCCATGACGATTATTCCCCCGGCGGTCGTTGAGACCGCGGCGCTGTCCGCTTCGACCGAGCGCCTGAAACTGCCCGAAGGCGTGAGGCCGTTTCGGCTGAACTGGCCCAACATCGTCGCGATATCGGCCTATCATGCGGCCGCGGTCACGGCCTTCCTGCCCTTCTGCTTCAGCTGGAGCGGCCTGCTCATCGCCGTGCTCGGCACGCATGTCTGCGGGCTGTTCGGCATCAACCTTTGCTATCACCGGCTACCCACCGCGGCCTGACATGCCCAAAATGGCTGGAGCACGCCATGGCGATCGTGGCGATGTCCTGCCTGCAGGAAACCCCCGCGCGCTGGGTCGCCGTGCACCGCAGGCATCACCAATTCGCCGACGAGCAGCCGGATCCGCACAGCCCGCTGGCCCATTTCTTCTGGGCCCACATGGGATGGCTGCTGGTCGATCAACCGGAGCTCGCGCGGCTTGGCATTTACCAGCGCTACGCCCGGGACATCCTGCGCGATCGCTTTTACGCCGGCCTCGAACGCAACCATTGGCTGGTCTGGATCAATCTCGGCCAGATGCCGCTGTTCTTTGCCGCGGGCTTTGTCGCGGGCCTGCTGTCGGGCGAACCGCTGGCGGTTGCGGCAGGGACCGGGCTCAGCATCCTGATGTTCGGCGTGTTCGTGCGCACGGTGCTGGTCTGGCACATCACCTGGGCGGTCAATTCGGTGACGCACCTGTGGGGCTACCGCAGCTACGAGACCGGCGAGGACAGCCGCAACAACATCCTTGTCGGCCTGATCGCCAACGGCGAAGGCTGGCACAACAACCATCACGCCGATCCGCGCTCGGCGCGCCACGGCCACAGCCGCTGGGAAATCGACAGCACCTGGCTCACCATCCGCGCGATGGCGTGGCTTGGGCTCGCTTCCGACGTGGTGGCGCCGAGCCTGCATCTCGCCGCACGGCCCAGGTTGGCGACGCGCGGAGAATAACAGCCGCATTTTGCACTATCCGCCTCAGCTTTTCGAGCTACGGCGGACGGCATTGCTTCTCCGCCCGACGGTTAGGGTGTTGGTTTCATCTGAAAACGAACAACTCCGCGACGTTGGAAAGTTCGCGTCCCTTGTCCTATATTCAGGACATGCGCCGCGATGAAGTCATTGCAAGACTGAAGGAAGCCGAGCCTGCCCTGCGGGGTTTCGGGGTGGGAGCACTTTACCTGTTCAGATCGCACGCCCGCGATGAAGCCCGATCGGGATCCGATGTGGATGTCTTCGTCGAACCGGCTCCCGGCCGCGACTTCGGATTTCTGCCGTTCATGGATGCGTACCAAGCCATCCAAAAGGCGTTCGGTGACGCCGTCGAGATCGGCTATTCGACCCGCACAGGCTTGTCGCCTTACATCATTGGAGATGTCGAGCCGGAAGCGGTGCGGATATTCTGATGGCCGCCAGCAAGAGCCCCGCGCCCGTCAGTGGCGATAACCGATAAAATCTAAACTTTTCCGATAATCGGACCTTAACAGACGCCCGCTTATCTGGAGCCCTCAGCAATCGCGTGACGCGTCCGGAGGCGCCCAGCCATCATGTCAGTTCAGATCGATTGGGATTTTTCGGGCGAGGACGACGCCAAGGCCGAGCTCGGCGCGGCAGTCAAGTATCTGCTCAGGGATGCCCGCGGCGCCGTGCGCGACGACATCGTCCGGGAGATCATCGAGACCGTTCAAGACATCGCAGGCGGGCTATCCCCGCCGCAGCAGCAAAAGCCCGCCGCCATGAGCGGGGTGACCTACAAGGCCTATGTCATCGACGCCTTCCAGCACGATACCGACAACTGGCGCGCGACCATCCGCCGGCTGGACGGCAAGAAGATCCGGGTTGCCTTCCCGCCCGCGGTGCTCGACGAAGCCACCACCTCGGCCGATGCGCTCACCGCCGGGAAGGCGGTCGAGTTCGCCAAGCGGTCGATCGACGGCGGCGCGGTGACTTGATCGGCCTGCCGTTTGCTGGATAGCTTCCGTCCGCTGGCCCTTGCCGCACGCGGAACCGGAGCTGACCATGGCTTTTGCGACCACTGACGACGGCGTAAAACTCCATTACGAGGAGACTGGCAGCGGCACGCCGATCATCTTCGTCCATGAATACGCCGGCGATCATCGCAGCTGGGAACAGCAGCTGCAGCATTTCGGCCGGCGCTACCGCGCCATCGCCTATGCCGCGCGCGGCTATCCGCCGTCCGACGTGCCGGAGCACCCCTCCTCCTACAGCCAGAACCGCGCCGCCGACGACATCCTGGCGGTGCTCGATCATCTGCGTATCGACAAGGCCCATGTCTGCGGCCTTTCGATGGGCGGTTTCGCGGCGCTGCATTTCGGCTTTCGCCATCCGTCCCGGGCGCTGTCGCTGTGCGTGGCCGGCTGCGGCTATGGCGCCGAGTTGGACATGCGCGAGCAGTTTCGCGCCGAGGCCGACGCCGTGGTGGCCTCGCTGCGCGCCGACGGCATGGCCGCGTTTGCCGAGCGTTATGCCTACGGCCCGACCCGCGTGCAGTTCGAGGCCAAGGACCCGCGCGGCTTTGTCATGTTCAAGCAGGCGCTCGCCGGGCATTCGGTGCTGGGAGCGATCAACACCCAGCTCGGCTGCCAGAAGGAACGCCCCTCGCTCTATCATCTGCAACAGGAGATGGCCGGCCTTACCGTGCCGACGCTGATCCTCACCGGCGACGAGGACTGGCCGTGTCTCGCGCCGGCGTTGCTGATGAAGCGCACGATTCCCTCGGCCGCTCTGTCGGTGATGCCGAACTGCGGGCACGCGATCAATCTCGAAGCGCCGGGCCTGTTCAACGATATCGTCGGCGACTTCGTGGCCCAGGTCGATGCCGGCCGCTGGCCCGTGCGCGACCCGCGCGCCATGTCGAGCTCGATTACCGGCATGCGTTGACGCCAGCCCGACCGCACCGGCCCGGCCGATTTGCCCGTCGGGTTATTTTGTCGCAGCCTCCCGGACCAGATTCCGCTTTACCGAATATTCTGATTATCCTATATTGCATCCGTCCCGCCCCACCAAAGGGGCGTTGCGCAACGTCAACAACGCGGGGCGGGATGCGGTGGACGCCGGGGGTGCTTCTGACGATGGCACCTTTCCTGCGGACGGAAAAGTCGTGTGGGCCTGGCACCCCGACGCTGGTGTCAAGTTCGCGCTTAGGCGCGCGGATGACGGTGGCTAACAAGCCCGGTACGCCGGGGCGAGCACGAGATAATCCGTAAACCATTGCGTGGGGAATGCCGGGTGATTCCGGTGTGACCTGACAACGCGTGTGCGTTTTTTACTACCCGTTTGCACACGCGGCTATCGGGCGCATCGGGCGCCCGGCATTCCCTGCGCCCTTGGTTTGGAGAGGGCGGGAAATAAACGAATACCTCGCGCAAACGCATGCGGCGAGATCGCGACGTCATGTCTCAACGTCATTGCGAAGTTATGCGCGGTGCTTGCGCTCCCCTCCTCCCACGCGCACTGATCTTCCTCCGAAAAAGTAGACAGGGTTAAGTTACTTTTAGCTCCATCTGGATCGGAGTGTTGTAGCCGATCGAGGAATGACGTCGTGTTCGATTGTAGAAGCCTTCGATGTAGGCAAAGATATCGGATTTGGCCTGGTCTCGGGTTGCATATTGGCGGTGGTGTACCTGCTCGGTTTTGAGCGTATGGAAGAAGCTTTCCATCGGTGCATTGTCATAGCAGTCGGCCCTTCTGCTCATCGAGGCCTGGATGCCGGCGGACTGCAGCGCGGCACGGTAGTCGCTCGATGCGTACTGGACGCCTCGGTCGGAGTGGTGGATCAGGTTGGCGCCGGGCTGTCGGGTTGATATCGCCATGTTCAGGGCTGCCAATGGCAATTCGGTCCGCAAATGATCATCCATCGCCCAGCCGACGATCCTGCGGCTGTACAAATCCATGACGGCGGCCAGATAGAGCCATCCCTGATCGGTTTCCACATAGGTGATGTCGGTCAGCCATATCCGGTTTGGGGCCGCCGCGCTGAAGTTCCGGTTGAGCAAGTTCGGAGCGATCGGGTTGTCGTGACGGCTGTCGGTGGTCCGCGCCCGCCGCGGCCTTGCCATGATGGCGCGGATGCCGTGCCGGCGCATCAACCGCTCGATACGGCCTCGGCTCGCTCCGCGGCCCTGGGCCTGCAGCTCGATATGGATACGCGGGCTGCCATAGCGTCCGCCGGTATCGCGATGAACCTGCGTGATATGATCCAGCAGGTCGCGATTGGCGGCGGACCGCCGGCTCTCCGGACGCGAGCGCCACGCATAATAACCGGCCGGCGAGACATCGAGCGCGCCGCACATGATCCTCACCGGGTAGTCGGGGCGGTGATCTTCGATAAAGCGGAACCTCATGTCCGAACTCCAGCAAAGATCGCGATCGACTTTTTTAAAATGTCGCGTTCCATTCGCAGTCGCTCATTCTCCTGCCGCAAACGGGAGATCTCTGCCGCCTGGTCCGCCGACGGCAGCACCGCCTGCTGCATGGGGAGCCGCGGCGCTGCCGTCGGCTCGCGCCCAGCCCCACGTCGCTCGACCCAGCGGCGCAATACCGAATCACGCAGGCCAAGCTCCTTGGCCACCGCACCGATCGACCGGCCGCTCGAAGCCACCAGATCAACCGCCTCTCGCTTATAGTCGTCCGTAAAGGAACGCCGTTTTTGTTGCATTCGACACCTCTTGGCTCCACGAGCCTACTACAGGTGTCCACTAATTCGGAGGAGGCTCACACTTCGCGCGTGGCGGGGAGAGGTCGGGGGCGGGGGGTCTATCGGCTCGCTCCTCTCGCAGCGAATTGCTGAGACACCCCCCACCCCCGACCCCTCCCCGCCGCTTCGCGGAGGGAGGGGAGCAGAGTTGCTGTCGGACGATGAAACGTCACTATGCAGGTCGCCTCACTCCGCCGGAAACTCCACCATCGCCTCGCCGGTCGCGACCTTCTCGCCGGCCTGGTTCTTCACCATGACGTCGATCAGCACCCAGCGCGAATTCGCGGTCGCCTGCTTCGCCTTGACGATGCCGGCAGGCTGGATGGTGTCGCCGGGACGCACCGGCTTGACCCATCTTGTTTCGAGGCGGCGGTGGATGGCGCCGGCGGGATACGCCCAGTCGGTGATCATGCGCGAGATCAGCCCGAAATTGTTCATGCCATGCATGATGATGCCGCCGAAAAGGGTCTTGCCGAAATGGCCCTTCATGTAGTCGTCGTCGAGATGCAGCGGGTTGTAGTCCAGCGAAGCGTCGCAGAACAGGCGGATGGATTCGCGGGAGACCGCGAAGTGCGGTCCCTCGATGGTGTCGCCGTCGCGCAGGCTATCGAATGTCGTGGTCATGCTATCAGTCCCTCACTGCGGCCGGATGGTCCAGCCGCGGCCCGAGCAGATCACCTCGCCGTGCTGGTTGAAGAAGACATTGTCGTGCACCACGAACAGCCGCTCGCGCTTGATGAACTTGTCGAGCGCGCGCGCCTGCAAGGTGATGACGTCGTTCGGCCGCGCCGGGATGTTGTAGCTCCAGGATTGCCCGGCATTGACGGTGCCTGGCGAGCGCATCCAGTCGTCGGCCGGCGTGCAGGAGAACATCAGCAGGATATGGATCGACGGCGGCGCGATCAGCCCGCCATAGCGGGTGGACTTCGCGAAAGCCTCGTCGAAATAGATCGGGTGGGTCTCGCCGACCGATTTGCAGTACAATTCGATCGCCTCTTTGGTCAGGGTATAGGGTATGGTCGGGCGCGGCTCGCCGGGAACGATGTCGTCCCAGACTTTGCGCAAATTGGCGTCTTTCCAGAAGTCGGTTTCGAAGGCCTCGCTCTGCGCCATGCCATGCTCCCTGTTTTTCGCGGGCTTTTTCTGCCGCCTTGCGGAATTTGTTATATGGTATAATCAATTTATCGAACCACAAAATCAAGCCGCCGGGAAACGCAAATGCCCAAGCTGAAACTGCCTGATCTCGACGTCGCCGTGGCGATCGACATCCACACCCATGCGGAAGAGCCCTGCGGCATGCATGGCGACGACGGCTACGACGATTTCCAGGCGCAGATGGCGGAATATTTCAAGTCGCCGAACAAGCATCCGCCGACGGTTGCGGAGACCGCGGCCTATTACCGCGCCAAGAAGATCGCCGCGGTGATCTTCCCGGTCGATGCCGAGCGCGAGACCGGATTTCGCCGCTACAACAATTACGAGATGCTGGAAATCGCCGCCGAAAATTCCGACGTGCTGATCCCCTTCGCCAGCATCGATCCGCACAAGGGCAAGCTCGGGGTACGCGAGGCGAGGAAGCTGATCGAGGAATACGGCGTCCGCGGATTCAAATTCCATCCGACCATGCAGGGATTCTACGCCAACGACCGCATGGCCTATCCGCTCTATGAGGCGATCAGCGACGGCGGCGCCATCGCGCTGTTCCACACCGGGCAGACCGGCGTTGGAAGCGGCATGCCCGGCGGCATGGGGATGCGCCTGAAATATTCCAATCCGATGTACATGGACGATGTGGCAGCCGACTTCCCGGACCTCAAGATCATCCTGGCGCATCCCTCCTTCCCCTGGCAGGAGGAAGCGCTGTCGGTCGCGACCCATAAGCCGAACGTCTATATCGACCTCTCCGGCTGGTCGCCGAAATATTTCCCGCCGATCCTGGTGCGCTATATCAATTCGATCCTGCAGGACAAAATGCTGTTCGGCTCGGACTGGCCCGTGATTACGCCCGACCGCTGGCTGTCGGATTTTGCAAAACTCGAGATCCGCGACGACATCCGGTCGAAGGTGCTCAAGGCCAACGCGCGAAAACTGCTGGGGATTTGAAGACGCGGGGAATCGGTGGGTGGTGCGCCGAGCGAGTGGTGATGCCTTGACGAAACTTGCGAAAGCCGCAGCCTTGCTCGCCGCGCTGCTGATCGGAGCCGCGACCGAGCGCGTCGCCGCGGCCGAACCGTCCGCGATCGTCGTCGACCTGGAAAACCCGCTGGCGAACCCGCAACCGCTGCAGGGCTATCTGCGACAGACCGACAGCCCGGGCCCCTCACCCGCCGTCGTGCTGCTGCATAGTTGCAACGGCAACTGGCTGCGGCTCGACGAGCGCTGGGGCAAGCGGATCGCCGCCTGGGGCTATGTGACGCTGTCCGTCGACAGTTTTGGGTCGCGCGGTCTCAAGAACACCTGCGACAGCAACGGGCCGGTCGATCTCGGCCTCGACGCCTATCGCGCCCTGAACTATCTGGTGCGCCAACCCTTCGTCGATCCCGCGCGCGTCGCCGCGCTCGGCTTTTCGCAAGGCGGCTGGCTCGCGCTTGTCTCGGTCGAACGCGGCATCGTCGAGCAGACGTCGCAAACCAAATTCCGCTCCGCCATCGCCTTCTATCCGCCTTGCCGCGCGTTCCGGGGCGACATGACCGTTCCCACCCTGGTCCTGGTCGGCGAACTCGACGATTGGGCACCGGCGGATGAGTGCCGCAGCATGGTGGATGGCCGCGACGACTGGGGCACCTCGCGGCAGAAGGGCCAGGGGATCCCGACGAAGCTCATCGTCTATCCCGGCGCCTATCATGCCTTCGATGCGCCGGGCCTCAAGACGCCGAAGCAGTTGCTCGGGCATCACCTCGAATTCAACCAGGCGGCATCCGATCGATCGATCGGCGCCGTTCATGACTTCCTTGATGCGACGATCGGCGCAAAGGCGCGGGCCAGATGAACGTCGCGCTTTCGAGGGTCCGGCGCTCACGGCCGCATCACGATACATTCGAGGTTGCCGGCGCTTGCCGCGGCCTCCATCGCCTCCGGCAGCGCCGCGAGCGGATAGACACGCGGACGGATCGGGTCGATGTCGAGCAGGCCGCTGCGCAGCAGATCCAGGAGTCGCCGATAGGCGCTGGCCGGATACATGAACTGGCCGAGAATCTCCCAGCTGTTCACCATCAGCGTGGTGTAGGGAACGGGCAGATCGGTGGTCATGCTTCCCATCAGCACCAGCCTGCCGCCGCGGCGAAGGCTGTGCAGCGCGGCCAGCGTCGATCTGGGATCGCGCGCCTGTCCCACCATGTCGAAGGCGATATGGGCCCCGCCGCCGCAGGCATCACGGAGCTGGCCCGCGTCCTTCTGCACCTCGCCGGTCAGCGTCACCGTCGAAACGCGCGGGCCGCAGGCTTCGGCCACCGCTTCGAGTGCGCTCGCATCGCGGCCGGCAGCAATGATATGGGCTGCGCCCATCGCGGCTGCGACCAGCACGGCCGCCGTGCCATAGGCGCCGGTGGCGCCGTTGACGACCAGCGTCTCGCCCGCCGCCAGCCGGCCCCGCAGCAGACCGCCGTAAGGGATGATGCAGCGGCCGATGGCGACGAGCTGGGTGGCCTCGATGTGGTCGAGACCTTCCGCAGGCGTGATCGCCGCGGCCGGCATCAGCGCGTATTCGGCGAGCGTGCCGTCGGGCCAGTCCGCCAGCACCGGTGCCCCGTCCGGGCTCGACGTCAGCCCGATCAGGATCTGCGCGGCATCCTCGACATTCTCCGGCGCGACGAAATGCGACGACAGCACCACCCGCTGGCCCGGCTTCAGATGCCAGACGTCGCGGCCGACCGCCTCGACGACGCCGACGCCGTTGGTCCCGATCGTGAACGGGCCGGGAGGCGGATTGTAGGCGGGCAGTCTTCCCTCGACATAGGCCTTCAGGTAGGACATCAGCGCCGAAGCCTCGATCCGCACCAGCGCACTGCCGGGGCGTGGGTCCGGCGTGCGCACGTCACTGAAACGAAGCTCGCCACCGAGCTTCTGCAATCGCCAGGCCTTCATGCCGCTCTCCTTCGATCGCTTTGCCGTATCCAACATGTCTCAACAACGCCAACGCCCGGCAGAACCATAATGCGTTTCCGCGCTCGCGGAAGCCTCGATGCGTCCTGCTTTCCCGCATGCCCACCATGAGTTCCCGATGACCATCAAAGCCGTTGTGTTCGATGCCTATGGCACGCTGTACGACATTCAGTCGGTAGCTTCCGTCACCGAGGAAGCTTTTCCCGGCTACGGCGAGATCATCACGCAAGTGTGGCGGATCAAGCAGCTCGAATACACCTGGCTGCGATCGCTGATGCGGCGCTATCAGGATTTCTCCGTCCTCACCCGGGAATCGCTCGCTTACACGCTGCGGGTGCTTGGGCTGAAGCACGATGCCGCGGCATTCGAACGCATCATGGACAAGTATCTGCATCTCGAGCTTTATCCCGATGCAATGGCCGCGCTGACCGCGATGCGGGATCGCAAGCTCGCGATTCTCTCCAATGGCTCGACCGCGATGCTCACCGCGCTGGTGGCCAATAGCGGCCTCGACCGCGTGCTCGATGCGACCATCAGCGTCGATGCGAAAAAGATCTTCAAGCCCGCGCCCGAGGCCTACAGCCTGATCGAGGAGCGGCTCGCCGTCACGCCTTCGGAAGTGCTGTTCATCTCGTCGAACCCGTGGGACGCCTGCGGCGCCAAGGCGTTCGGGCTCTCCGTCGCCTGGATCGAGCGGGTGACGCCGGAAGCGATGGCACAGCTCTGCGTCAAGAGCGACGTCGTGCCGCCGCTGACGATGTTCAAGGCGCTGCGCACGCAGATGGACGAACTCGGGATCGTGCCCGACCATCGCATCCACGCGCTCGCCGAACTTCCCGCGCTGGTCGCCCGCCAAACATCCTGAACATGGATATCCAGCATGAGTCTTGAATCCGTCCGCGCCTTCTTTGCGGAGAACGCCCCCGATATCGCCGTGATCGAATCGCCATTGAGTTCGGCGACGGTGGCGCTGGCCGCCGAAGCCTATGGCGTCGAGCCGGGACGGATCGCGAAAACGCTGAGCTTGCGGGTCGGCGAGCGCGTGGTGCTGATCGTCACGAGCGGCACCTCGCGGATGGACAACAAGAAGGTCAAGGCGATGTTCGGCGGCAAGCCGAAGATGCTTCGGCTGGAGGAGGTCGCGGAGGTCACCGGCCATGAAGTCGGCGGCGTCTGTCCGTTCGGCCTGAAGACGAAGCTAGCGGTCTTTTGCGACGTCTCGCTGAAGGCGTTCGACGAGGTGGTGCCGGCGGCGGGCTCGACCCACAGCGCGGTGCGCATCGCGCCATCGCGAATAGCCGAGCTGACTGAGGCCGAATGGGTCGACGTCTGCCAGGACCCGCGGTAACGATGGCCTGTCTATCGGTCGCCGGAGTAGAACCTCGGACGATTGCCGGGGGTTTTCGGTGTCTGCTGCGGGTCGGGCACGCTGTCATTCGATTCGAATACCGCGCGACAGCCGCCGCTGAGCTGCGGGGTATTCTGCCGCAGGCACGCCACGATCCGGTTGACATCGGGAATTTGATCGCCACAGAGCCGCCAGACGTCGGGCGTGCAGGCCAGCTGCTGTTCAAACGTCCCCCGATATTCGTCGGAAGCGGCTGGCTTAAGACCTGCGATGCCGAAGACGGCCGACATCGCCAGGCTCAGGACTGCGCGGTTCGTGTGCATGTCCGGTCCTTCCCTGGATTCGCAAACGTTACGTGTTCCGCGAAGCGGAACGGCTCGACCGCAGGCTTGAGAATGAATGCGGCTTGGGAAGGTTCGGCAAATTCAAAACAATGTGAAGACGCTATTCCTCCCCTTCAATCAGTGAGGCATGGGCACGTCACGCGCCTGGCACGCTTCGCCTTGCCCACCCTGCGGAATCCCCATTCGTCACCTCCGCTTCCTGCCCTTGGCAAACTGCTTCGCCAAAAAGTCCGCCAGTACCTCGACGCGCGCGGGGCGCGGGCCGCCGGGCGGCGTCACCAGATGCACGGCGCCCTCGCGCTGCTTCCAGTCCTTCAGGATCACTTCGACCTCGCCCGAGGCGATGGCGTCGCCGACGATGAAGTCCGGCAGGTCGGCGATGCCGAGGCCGGCCAGCAGCGCCGGCATCAGCGCTTCGCCATTGTTGACGCGCAGCGGTCCGGCGGGGCGCACGCTTGCCTCTTCGCCCTTCGAATTGGTGAAGTGCCAGACCCCGGGCGTGGAGAGATAGGAATAGCCGAGGCAGCGATGCTGGGCGAGATGCATCGGATGGGTCGGCCGGCCGTAACGCTTGAGATAGGCCGGCGCGGCCACGGTGTGACGCGGCATCGCGCACAGCCGCCGCGCGATCAGCGAGGACTCCGGCAGGCTGGCGATCCGCAAGCCGGCGTCGAATCCCTCCCCGATCAGGTCGACCATCGCATCGCTCAGATGAAGGTCGATCGAGACATCGGGATATTGCGCCAGAAACTCCGGCAGAATCGGCGCCACCGCCTTGACCCCGAACGTCATCGGCACCGCGAGCCGCACCAGCCCGCGCGGCGCCACCGACTGCGCCAGCGCCTCGTTCTCGAGCGTCTCGCCATCGGCGAGCAGCCGCGCCGCAGGCGCCGACAATTTCTGCCCGGCGTCGGTCAAGGCAAGCCGGCGCGAGGTGCGGTTGAACAGCCGTGCGCCGAGCCGTTCCTCCAGCCGAGTGACGGCTTTGGAAACCGTGGCCTTGGACAACGCCAATTCACTGGCCGCTGCCGCAAAGGACCGTAACTCCACGACTTTTGCGAAAATCGCGAGGCCTTCGAAATCCGGGAGCTTCGCCATCGGGATATCCCTTCGGATCAGTTTTGGAAACAATGAATTTCTATAGTTTCTATTTCTAAGCTAGGCGCGAAGGCATATCCAGATGGCAACGGAAATTCAAATCAAGGAAACTTCCCATGATCGAACTCAGACCCTTTGCAACACTTGGCGCCGCCGACCACGGCTGGCTGAAGGCCAAACATCACTTCTCGTTCGGCAGCCACCATGATCCAAAGAATATGGGCCATGGGGCGTTGCGGGTGTGGAACGACGACGAGATCGCTCCCAACACCGGCTTTCCCGCCCATCCCCATGCCAACATGGAAATCATCACCTATGTCCGGGAGGGTGCGATCACCCACCAGGACAGCCTCGGCAACAAGGGCCGCACCGAAGCGGGCGACGTCCAGGTGATGAGCGCCGGCAGCGGCATTCGTCACTCCGAATACAATCTGGAGCCCACCAGGACGAGAATTTTCCAGATCTGGATCGAGCCCGACACGCAGGGCGGCGCGCCGACCTGGGGTGCCAAGCCGTTTCCGAAGTCGGACCGCTCCGGCAATTTCGTCACCATCGCCAGCGGCTTTGCCGGCGACACGGATGCGCTGCCGATCCGCGCCGAAGCGCGTGTGCTCGCCACCACGCTGAAGGCCGGCCAGAGCGCCGAATACGCGCCGGACAAAGCGCGCCACCTCTATCTGGTGCCCGCGGCCGGTGCGGTCGAAGTCAATGGCGTCCGCGTCAACGCCCGCGACGGCGCGGCGATCCGCGACGAAGCGAAGCTCAGGATCACCGCGCTGGAGGATTCCGAACTGGTGCTGGTCGACGCGGCGTAGCGCCTTTCCTCAATCGTCATGGCCGGGCTCGTCCCGGCCATCCACGTCTTTCGCGCCAGAAATCAAGACGTGGATGCCCGGCACAGGGCCGGGCATGACGAGTTCAAAATTCAAACCCCCAAAGCTCAGGAGATCACCCATGACAAAAGTTCTCGTTCTCTATTATTCCGCCTACGGTCACATCGAGAAGATGGCCAATGCCGCGGCCGAAGGCGCGCGCGAAGCCGGCGCTACCGCCGACATCAAGCGGGTGCCGGAACTGGTGCCCGAGGCCGTCGCGAAGGCGTCACATTACCAGCTCGATCAGCCGGCCCCGGTGGCGAAGATCGAGGACCTCGCCAATTATGACGCGGTCATCGTGGGCACCGGCACGCGCTTCGGCCGGATGTCATCGCAGATGGCGAATTTCCTCGACCAGGCCGGCGGCCTCTGGATGAAGGGCGCGCTGCACGGCAAGGTCGGCGGCGCCTTCACCTCGACCGCGACCCAGCATGGCGGCCAGGAGACCACGCTGTTCTCGATCATCACCAATCTGCTGCATTTCGGCATGACCATCATCGGCCTGAACTACGGCTTCTCCGGCCAGATGGAGCTCAATGACGTCACCGGCGGCTCGCCCTATGGCGCTACCACGATCACCGGCGGCGACGGCAGCCGCCAGCCCACCGAGAACGAACTCGCCGGCGCGCGCTATCAAGGACGCGTGATCGCGGAGACAGCGAAGAAACTGCATGGCTGACAGGAAATGGGGCGGCATTGCTTTCGGTGAATGCCGTCCCATTTTGCTGGCGGGACCGTCGATGGACTTCGCCATGCTCGAAATTCTTTTCATGTATCAACTGGCGCGCAATCCGATCGAAGCCATCGCCCGGCGCTGGTGGTGCCGCAGGCTATTCCGCGCCACGCGCGGCAAGCGCGGATGCCCGGAGGCCACCAATTCGTGAGCGCGGCGTGACGATTTGTGATAGCTAGTGGACCTGTCACGGTCTCACGATCCAGAGTTCAGGCATGCGCAGCGCCCAGCTAGTCCCCTGGCCGGAATTGCCGACCGCGGCGTGGCGCGAGACCTATGAGACGCTGCACCTGTGGACCCAGATCGTCGGCAAGATTTGCCTGGTGCGCTCGCCATGGCTGAATCACTCCTGGCACGTCGTGCTGTACGTCACCGCGCGGGGGCTTACGACCTCGCCGATCCCCGACGGCACCCGCAGCTTTCAGATCGAGTTCGACTTCATCGACCACGCGTTGCGTATTTCCACCAGCGACGGCGCCAGGCGCCAGCTTGCGCTGGCGGGACAATCGGTCGCCAGTTTCTATGCGGCGGTGATGGCCGATCTCGCCGACCTTGGCATCCGCCTCACCATCGACGAGATGCCCAGCGAATTGCCGGAGCCGATCCGGTTTTCGGAAGACGACCGTCATGCGTCGTATGACCCGAGCGCGGTGCGGCGCTTTTTTCAGATCCTGCTCGACGCCGACCGCGTGTTCAAGCAATTCCGTACCGGCTTCCTCGGCAAGGCAAGCCCCGTGCATTTCTTCTGGGGCAGCTTCGATCTGGCGGTGACGCGTTTTTCCGGCCGCCGCGCGCCGCGCCATCCCGGTGGCGTGCCGAATTTGCCCGATGCGGTGACTTGCGAGGCCTATTCGCACGAAGAGTTGAGCGCAGGCTTCTGGCCCGGCAGCGGCGCGATCGACTATCCCGCGTTCTATTCCTATGCCTACCCGGAACCTCCGGGCTATCGCGCCACCAAGGTGCGCCCGGAGGCAGCGTTCTTCAGCGAGGGCCTGGGCGAATTCATTTTGCCCTATGATGCCGTGCGCACGGCGGCGGAGCCCGAGCAGGCGCTGCTCGAATTCCTGCAAAGCACCTACGAGGCGGCAGCCAATGCGGCGAAATGGGACCGCGACGCGCTGGAATGCCCGCTGGGCCGTCCGGGGGTGGTGCGGGAGATCTAGCTTTCTTCGCCCGGTACGGCCTTGCCGAGCGCGCGGCCCACCACGGTTGCGAGCCGCGGGTGACGGCGGAGTTCGAGCACGGCGCGGTCGCGCAGCGCATAGGGTATGCCGCGCCAGCTTAGCGGTGCGGTGATATCGGCCAAAGGCAGCGGCACCACGCCGAAGCGGCGCTTATAGGCATAATTGCCGATGCTGAAATCGAAGCTCCTGACGCCGTCTCTATGCAGCGCCGCCATGGTGCGTTCGATGATCAGCCGGCCCGGCGAACAGTTCGACCATTTCTCGCCGGCATTGCTGATGCGCAGCATCACGTAGCGCGATCCGCAGCGAATTCCGAGCAAGGAGGCAACCACCTCCTCGCCGACAGTCAACGCCGACAACACGGCATAACCGCTTTCGAGATTTTCGTCGACCAGCTGGCGATAAAACGCCGCACAGGTGTCGTTGTTGAGAGTGAAATTCAAGCCCAGATGCTGCATCCGCGCGCCCTGCTGGATTTCCATCTCCTCCAGCACGCGTAGCGCATCGTCCTGGGCCGTGACGATCCGGAACGCTGCGGCGGGCTCGCGCGTGAACACCCGCCAGCTCCGTTCCAGCTCCTTGCGCACGGTCCGCTCCAGCGAGTAGCGATAGGCGTCGAAATTGTCGCCGGTGGTGACGACATTGCCGTTGAGCACGCAGTTGCCCGCCCCCTCGAGCAGCGCCAGCGGATTGGGCCGGCCGTCGAGCTCGACCGCCATCTTGCGCAGCCGGACCAGATCGACGCCGCCGGGCAAGCCTCGCAGCGCGGCCTTCACGTCACGCCAAAGCGTACGCGCGGCCTGTGCATCGCGCGGCGCCGCCGCGGTCAGGATCGGCGCGTTGTAGTCGGTGAGGTTGAGATCAGCGAATTCGACGATCCGGATGCCCTTCCGCAGCCGGCGCACCAGCGGCAACAGCGCGACCTGCTCCGATGTCGCGGCGTCCGTGACGATGGCGATCAATGGCTCGACGTCGGTGATATTGCCGAACGCCGCATACCAGGCGTCAAGCCAGCGCCGATCCTGGAACGCCGTCAGCGCGCCGAACTCGCTCCATCGCGCGGCGGCCTGTTTCCAGTCGCGGAAAAACACCACGCCGTATCCAGCGGCCGGAATTGTTCTCCGCGTCGCCGGATTTTCCGCTGCTGCCCCGAAAGCCGTCATCGCCAGTTGAATTTCCTTTACGCGGCCTTCGGCCGCTCGACGATTTTTCCGGGCAGGGCCGCGTCGAGCCGGAACTCGGTCGGGCGACGCGCCTCACGCGCGCGCCTGACCCAGCCGCTGTCGCGATAGAGCTTCTGTATCACCCTTTTGGCGAAATACGACGGACCGCGCAGGTTGCGGGTTCTGGGCCGATAGCCGAAGCGATGCCGCAACAGGCCGTTGGCGAGATTGACGACCTCGCAGCGCTTGATCTGGTCGTTGGTGTAGGAGACGGTCATCGAAACGCTAAAAGTGTCGAGATTTTCCACGCGGTGCGGCGCGTTCAGCTCCCAGTTCAGCATGTCGCCCGGCCCGATATCGAATACCCTGGCGTGCCTGTCGTACCAGGGCTGATAGGGGATATCGACTTCAACATTGTAGACTGCGATGTCCTCCAGATGCTGTGGCGTGATGAAGGGTGGGGTATTCGGATAGACATAGACGCGCTTGCGTCCGACGAGCTGGATCAGGCCCTGACCCGGCAGATCGGCGTGATAGTAGACCTGCGCGTCGGGTGCGGAGACCAGGATGCTTTCCTGGTGGCTGCGCGCCTCGAATCCGGGAACCTTGGCGGCGACCTCCTCGAACATGCCGTCGATCATGCTGCCGTAGCGGCGGTCGACCGCACCGACGTCGCGCATATTGAGCCAGAGCCCGCCGCGCCCGATCGCCTCGATCACCTCTGCGCCGCTGAGGTTGCCGATCTCGCCCTCGCGCCAGACCCGCTCCGAGCCGCGAGCGCCGGTCTGCACCAGGCTGTAATGCTCGCGCGGATAGCGTTGGATCAGCTCGGCCAGCATCTCCCTCGAGAACAGCGGCGACTGGTGCAGCTGATGCGCAAGCTGGATCGGCTGGTGGCCCCACAGCAGCGAATGGGTGTCGTCCCAGCTGCCGAAAACCCTGTTCGTTGTCATCGTCGTGCTCCCCGCGACTTCGCGTGTTTCGCTGGCCTGGCGGCGCTGTCCCAGAATCCCGGACGCCTCACCAAAAAGGGTCACCCGCTGTCCCGATATGAGACGACGGTCCGATCCTTACCCGCACTCTGGCAAGATAAGTGCCCAAGGCACCTCCGCCGCTTACGGTAAGATAATGTCTGGGCTATATCGCTAACGCAGTTATTCCTGGGAAGGCGCCGGCGCCGCACGATGGCTTCAGAACCCCCATTTCAGGCGCTGTTTCTCGGCGCCGGCCCGCAAATGCAATGCGGCGTCGGCCAGTTTACCCGGCGCCTGTGCGAAACCATCGAAAAGCTCGAGCCGGGCAGCTGCACGACGTTACCCCTGACGCGAAGCGAAGGCACGGCCGCCGAGATCTGGCGCGCAGTGGGATCGGCGCGGAGCGTGATCTGCAATTTCCCGATCGTGGCCTGGAAGCGTGTGATATTCCGCCCCCTGCTGTCATTGGCGCTCGCGCGGCTGCGCGGCCGGCGTGTCATCCTGATCCAGCATGAATGGGCCGGTCTGCATTGGTTGCGTCGCGCCACTTATCTTCCGGCGCTGTTCGTTGCCGATACCATCATCATGTTCTCGCCATTGGTACGGCGGGAACTCGCCGCCCATCCCATCGTCGGCTGGACCGCGCGGAAATGCGTGCTTGCCCCATTGCCGCCGAACATCGGAGCGCCCGCCGGGATCGCCGATTCCAAGTGGCGGCAGCGCCTGGTCGCCGCGCGGACGGACGGGCGGCTGGTGATCGGCCATTTCGGATCAATCTATCCGGGCAAACAACCGAACGCGCTGCTCAACATCGGCGCGATCCTGAAGGCGCGCGGCAAGAAGCCGCTGATCGTCTATATCGGATCGTTCATCCGCGGCGTCGACAGCGTCGAACATGATTTCTATGCCCGAGCCGCCGAACTCGGATTGTCTGACGATGTCTTGGTCACCGGCTATGTCGCCACCGACCACGAGCTATTCGGCCTGTTCTGCCAAGTCGACGCGTTCTGCTATCCGCTCGACGAAGGCCTTACCGCGCGGCGCTCCAGTATCCTCACCTGCGTGCAATCCGGTCGCCCCGTCATCGTCACCGGCCCGGCCGGGGCCGACGAGTTCGATCATCACCCGCGCTTCAAGGAGGTGATCGAGCGCGGCACCATCATGCTGGTCGCACGCGGCTCGGATGACGAGGATTATGCCGACAAGGTCGTATCGGCGCTGAAATGGCCGGGTGTGCAGATGCCGTTCGACTTCGACGGCTGGTGGCAGGATGTCGCGCAGACAGTCCGCGCGCGGCTCCCCGTCATTCCCGCAGGCGAAAGCGCGCCAGATAGTGCAGGCCGAACACCGCCAGCAGAAACGTGAACCACAGCGGGTCGGCGCGGTCGAGGAAGAAGCTCTCCAGCGACGAGAGATAAAGACCGAACAGCCAGATCCGCAGCAGCAGCATCGCCAGCGGCCCGTTGTTGCCGCCGCGGTCGGCGACGTGGAAATTCCGCAACGGAGCGATCACCAGCACCGCGATCAACAGCGCCAATCCCGGCAGCCCCATCGCCAGCGCGGTATCGAGATAACCATTATGGCTGTGGGACGCATATTCCGCCCACTCCTTGCCCTCGGGGAGATTGCGGATGGAATTGGTGCCCCAGAACGCGGCAAAGCCGTAACCGGTCGGCAGCCGCAACTGCAGCGACTGCACGGCGAAAGTCCAGATATCGGCGCGGCCGGTAAAGCTCGTATCCACGGGCAGCATCTTTGCGATTTCGGCGAGGCGCTCACTCATCACAGTGCCGACGCTGAACAGATTGAGCAGCAGCAGCGGGGTCAACAGCATCAGGACGCGCAGCCAGAACCAGCGAACGATGGCGGCGAGCGAGGTCAGCGCCAGTACGGCAACGCACATCGCGATCGAACTTTTGCCTTCGGCGAACACCAGGAACAGCGACGCCATGCCGATGATCGCGATCCCCGACAGCCACGCGCCGCAGCGCACGGCAAAGATGCCGACGAACACCAGCATCGCCATGATCGCCGCCGCCACGTTCTTGTGACCGAACGAACCGCGCCAGTCGCCGGCAAGCTGCGGTTCCTGCACGTCGGTCGCCAGATGCGTCGACAGGCTCGGCGCCAGCATTATTCCGAGATAACAGACCGCCAGCAGGATCAGCGCCGCGACGCTGAGCCAGCGCATCAATTCGCTCTGGGTCCTGGGCAACAACATCAGCGTTGCCGCTACCGCCATGACGCAAGCCGTCAGCACGAAGCGCTTTATCGAAGTGCCGGGTTCGAGCGACAGCACGATGGTCACGACGATCCAGCCGCCGAGCAAGACATGCCCCGGCGTCAGCAGCGTCAATAGCCCGTGCGCGTTGTCGCGCATTGCCAGCCCGATCGCCAGCGCGGCCAGACAGCCGAACGCGAGATAGGTCAGCGCATCGCTGCCGCTGGAGACATCCTTGAGCTCCACATTGCCGAGGTCGGCGAACGGCCGCAGCGATATCCAGGCCAGCAGAATCGCCCCGATGAAGGTGGCACCGCGCACCACATCCATGACCTGCCGGCGCCGCAATTCTCCGACGACGGATTGCAACTGCGACGTGGCGATCAGCTGGCTCACGAGCCGATCTTCGAGGCTTTGTAGGGTTGCGGCTCAATGCCGACAATCGCCAGCACACTGCCGGCCGCCACCGCCATTGGATGCATGGCAATGACCGCCTTCTGTTCGCTGACAACCAGCCGTGCGGCCCGAAACAGCGACAGCGGCAGCAATACGAACATCCTGGCGATCAGCTGGACACGCGACCACGCGGTTTGCGCTGCCTTGCGCTGAATATGATAGTTGATCGCTCCGATCCGCAGGCTCCGCCGCGCGAGCCAGCCGATATTGGACCGGCTCGCCGGCACGGTCTCGGCGATCACCGCCTCCGCCGCCCAGTAAAACCGGAGGCCGGCGCGACGGCATCGGGTAAAGAAATCGTAATCACCACCGCCGAGAAAATTGAAGCGGAGGTCGAAGGTTGGATCGGCGAGAGCAGCGAACACCGACCGCCTGATCAGGCAATTGCCGCAACCGTAGATCACCGGGACCGGGCCGCTGGTTTCATAGGCCGGATAGAACGCTGGATGGCGACGAAGCCGCTGCTTGCGCGTGTCATCGAAATTCGGAAACACCGGACCTCCGACCACGTCGGCGCCAGTGGCCTCGGCGGCGCGGACCATCAACTCGAGCCAGTCGGGCGAAGCGATCTCGTCATCGTCGATCATCAGCAGGCTGGAGGCTGCGGGAAACGTCGCCAGCGCCGTCTCGAAAGCGGCATTGATGGCGTTGCAATTGCCCTGCCGCGGCTCGACCACGCACAGTCCGCGCAATCTGCCGGATGCCAAGAACCCGGCGGCGACCGGCAAGCTTGCGCGCCCGACGGAATCGTTCTCGACCGTGACGACCGCAAAGGGGCGGCCGGTGCGCTGATTGGCCAGCGACTCCAGGGTAAGATGCAGATGCTGGGGACGGCGAAAGCAGGGAATGCAGACGACGATGTCAATCGAGCAGTCGAGCGAAGGCGACATCGCCGCCACAACCCGGGACGCACCGGAAATGGCGCTGGATTTTCCATTGGCGGGCAATTCGGCTGGAACCTGGTTCATCATCGGCCTGATCTGGGGACCAAACGGCCTTGCAGCGGCTCGTCGTCCCGGAACGGGATCACGTCCCGATAGCGGGGCAATTCCGTTTCGATATGATCATCGAGGGCCGCGGCTGTTGCCGCGCCCCGCAGAACATCGTGCCGTGAATCCGCCGCTATAGACATGCGCGCACTTTGATCCGTTTTGAAGTGCAATTATTACCCCGGCACGGGTGCAATAATCGGTCCATCGACGCACGTCGCGATGGCGATTTCTCGCTACGGTTAACGACATGGACGCGAAGCCGCTTCAGGCCGCATGGCCGCCGGCTCTCTTCTGATCGGTGGTGGTTAATTAGGGTTAACGGCCGGTCGCAACCGTTGGCAGGATGAATAGCGCGAGAGTGGCGTGCAATTTGCTGTACTGGACGGAGCTATCCTTCAGTTACCGACATCCAGTCGGCGGCGACCGACCGAGACAAGCACCGGAGATTACATCTTGAAAGCGCGAGACCTCGTCTCACTGGGCGCCAGGCATGTTCGCAATGCCCTGTCGGAAGAACTTTACTTGCGCACCGGGCGCGATGTCACCCGCCCGGCGTCAATATTCGCGGAAGTCGTGGAGCGCTGCAATTACAAATGTCGGTACTGCGACTACTGGAGGCGCCCGAGCTACCGGGACGAGATGTCGATTGCCGAATGGCAGCAGGCGCTACTGAGCTTGAAGGAATTCATCGGTCCCTATCACGTGGAATTCGCGGGCGGCGAGCCCTATCTGAAGAAGGGTTTCCTGGATCTTGTTCGATTTTGCCGGGACAACGACATCCACTGGGGCGTGACCACCAACGGCGGCGCTTATCACAACCAGAAAATCGTCGCTCAAACGGTGCAGGCAAATCCATTCAACATCAATATCTCGATCGACTCCATGGATCCGAAAATCCACGACTATTCGCGGGGCGTCGCAGACTCCTTGACCGATATCGTCCAGGGCATCCGCAATATTGCCGATATGCGGCGATCCGAGGGACTGGATTTTCCCATCATCATCAAGCCCGTCGTCCACAAGCTGAATTTCCGCCGCTTGCCGGAGATGGTGGACTGGATCCAGGAAATCGGCGCCACCGCGCTCAGTTTTCAGCCTGTTGAAATGGGAACATCGGAAGTTGAAGACGAATTGTGGATTGGTGAAGACGAACTGGAGGATCTCGCCGCCGTTCGCGATGAATTGCTGCGGCTGAAGCGCGGCGGGGCACCGATCCTGAACGGCGAGGCGGTGCTCAACGCCTGGCCCAATCATTTTCGGCGGGAAAAAGCGCCGCCCGAGGTCATGCCTTGCCGGGTCGGCATGCGAAATTACTTCATTCGCTCCGACGGCCGCCTGGAGGTCTGCTGGTTCTTCAAGCCGATCGGTAACGTCAGAACTCAGACCGCGCGCGAAATCTGGTATGGCGAGGAAGCCCGCACGCGGCGCAAAGAGACCGTTGCCTGCGACAAGCTGTGCTTGTTCACCTGCCTGTCGCAACGAACGCTGAACGACAAGCTGAAGATGGGCCTGACATTGCTGGCCGGAAGCAGCGCCAACTGAGCTTTATCAGCGCCCGAACAGCTTTTTGAACAGCTCCCGAGACCTGGGAAACTGGTCGTTGTCGATCTGCGTCGGCCATAATCCGTTGACGTCAAAATAGGCGGCGTAGGCGATATCCTTTTCGTTCGCAACGAACCAGTCGTGCATCTGTTGAACGAAAAACGGGTTGTCGCCAAAATTGCCGACGCCCCATTCGGGATAGCTCATGCGCTTGCCGTGACGGGCAGAAAACTCCCGCTGCCATTGCAGGCCGAACGGCCCTTTCAGATAGTAGGTGTCCCACCGCTCCTGCGGCGAACCCTCATATTTGAAGTCGTAGACATCGAGACCGATATAGTCGACGACGTCGTCGCCCGGATAAGCCAAATCTGCCGCGAGTTGCTGCGATCCCCATCCCGGACACCAGTCGTACTTGAAGCCACTCGATTGTCGCCGGAAGATTTCGACGACGTGCCGGAAGGCCTTGATGTAATCGGCCTCCTGGCCCTTGGCGAACCATGCCCAGTCGGCGATATTCATCTCCCAGCCAAGGCGAATGATGGCGCTCGGCTGCGCCTCGGAAATCGCCTTGGCCGCGGCTTCGAATTCGGCGTCGTGCGCGCCGGCGGCAACTTCCGCCAGCGACGTCCCCTTCGACGTCAACGGGACCGACCAGACGACGTTTCGCGCCGGATTGAGGTCTTTCCAGATACCCGGCACCCACGTCAGACGAAAGAAATCTTTCCACGTCGTTTGCCCGTAGAAGTCCACGCCCAGCACCGACGACGGCGCCTGGTTCAGCCAGCCTTCCCAATTCTCCAAGGTTTTTTCGCGCCCGACGGCCCCCCAGTTGACGAATGCGCCAGCGAGCTTTGCGGAATTCACGGGATCGCGCCGGACATTATTCTCGCCATACGCCGAAGGGTTTCCGCTCAGGGCGAATGCGACCAGCATGACGGACAGCCGTTTGGCCATGCGCCGGTAGCGACGATCCTCAACGGCGCCCCGGCCGATATCTGGGTTTTGCGCTGTCATCGATGCTTTGTCTCTATTGCAGTTCGCCCGCAACCCGTGCGGCAGGAACCCGCCGTAGCAAAAGCGGACACTCCGGACGGGTCGGCTGTGCCGAAACGACCATGCTCGCGCCATTTCGGGCTGCCGCTGCCGACCGGTGACAACCCTTGCAACATCTGGTCCAGCGCCGCGCGGCCTCGCCGCCGTGGAAACATCGAGCCCGATCCCTGCCGCCGGCCATGCAGTGGCGGGCGATATGTCCGGAATGGTTAATGCGCCAAGCGATTAACCAACCTGAAAGGGACGGGGCTGGTGGCGATACATCCGGCACCGATCTTGCTCTTTTTGACGGGCCGGGAAGCCATATGTCCCACATGGCTCCGAGACCAGGGCCGGAGAAGCTCACTAAAATGAAGGCTATTGCGTTGTTAACCCCAACATACCGGCGGGAAAGTGGCGCCGGCCGCACGCCTTTTTTCGTCCCGAGACAAGCCGCGGGACTCGCCGCGTCATGCTGATCGGACAAGCCAGCATCAATCTGTCCGCCAACATCCTCACGGCAATGATGGGGTTGCTGAGCGTCTTCATTTTCACGCGGCTGTTTTCGCCGCACGACTATGGCAGCTATCTGCTCGCGGCTGGATTTGCTTCGGTCATCAGCGTCTTCCTCGCCGGCTGGTTTCGCAACCTGATCCTGAGCGGACACGCGAAGGACGACGGCACCGACGTGCGCGGTCTTGTGATATCCGGCTATTTCATCGGCTGCCTTGCCGCGCCCGTTGCTTACGAATTGGGACGCCTGATCGGCCTGGACGCTTTGGTGGCCCTGGCTGCAGTCGTCCTTTCGGTCGCGATCGGACTGTTCGAGGTTACCCAGGATCTGGTTCGCTCGCGGCTCAGGGCCATCACCGCCATGAAGGCCACGCTGGTTCGCGCGGTTTCGGTGCTTTGCCTCGGTGTTGTCGTTGCGCTGCTCTGGCCGACGGGGTTCCTCCTGCTGCTTTCGTCGGCGCTTGCGTGTCTGCTTGCGGTATTGGTCCAGGCCCGCGCCGCCTGGCGCGGAACGATCGTCAAATTCGACGTTTCGAGTCTCGCCGCCGTGGCCTGGCAGGGCTTGCCGCTGACTCTGTCGCTGACCTTGCTCGCCGTCTCGAACGTCACCGACCGATTCATGATCGCCAATCTCGTCAGTGCGGCGGAGGCCGGAAAATATGTCGCGGGGCTCGATCTGGTCCGGCAGACCCTGATGATACCGGCGATCAGCGCCGCCACGGCGTTCTTCCCGCTGGCCGTGAAGATTCATGCCAGGCAGGGAAATGCAGCGGCGCGATCGCATCTTGCCGAGTGCGCCGAGCTGCTGCTCGGCATTACGCTGCCGGCCAGCCTGGGGCTTGCCGTCATCTCATCGCATGTTGCCAATGTCGTTCTCGGCGCCGACTTCCGCGAGGTAGCCGCACAGGTCATGCCGATCGTGGCCCTCGCCGTGATCTTCCAGGTCATGACGCAGCAATACCTGCATGCAAGCTTTCTGCTTTCAGGGCGCAATTCGCTGTATTTGATCAACACGGCCTCGATCATCGCCGCCAATCTGGTCCTGTCCTATATTCTGGTCAGCAAGCAAGGCACCGTCGGCGCCGCCTGGGCGCGATTGGGCGCCGACGTCGTCGGATTTGTCTGTGCGCTGGTTCTCAGCCGTATGGCATTTCCCGTTCCGTTTCCGCTGCGCCGGCTTGGGCTTACCATGATCGCCGGTTTGACCATGGCGCTGGCCGTCGCGACCCTCGACAGAAGCCTGCATGTTTCGGATCTGGCCGCGTGCATCATCCTGGCCGCGGCCGGATCGACGAGCTACGCCGCGCTGTGCTGGCTGCTCGATATATCCCGGACCCGCGAGCGGCTGAAACTCGGGTTCGCGCTTTTCAGAACCAAGCTTGCCAACATCAACATCGGATAAGACCCCATGGCCAAAACAGCGACGATCGATCTCGCTCACGATGCGCCCGCCGACGCCCGCGCCTCGGCCAGCGCATCGCTGCTGCCGTCCGCCCATCCTCAATCGCTGCTCGACCTGCCTCCCGGCGAAGCCCGCGAGAGCCTGCTTGCCTTTCACTGCGTTCTCGCCGCGCAGTTGCCGCCGACCGGGCTTGCGGTCTACGAAGCCGGCGGCGGCTCGACCAGCTTCCTGCCGCTCGACGTGTTGCGACGCGCCCATGTCACGGTCGTCGATATCGATCCGGATCAGATCCGCAACAACGACTATGCACAGGAGACGGTTCTCGGCGATATCCAGAGCTATCGTTTTGCTTCCGGCAGCTTCGATCTGGTGGTCTGCTACAACGTCATCGAGCACCTTGTCGATGTCGAGGCGGCGCTGCTCCGCTTCTGCGACTTGCTGAAACGTGGCGGCCTGCTGGTGATCGGCGCGCCGAATCCTCAATCACTTTCCGGCGTCGTCACCAAATATTCGCCGCACTGGTTCCATGTCTGGTTCTACCGCTATGTCCGCGGTGAAAAGGCGGCCGGCCAGCCTGGTGAGCCACCGTTCCCCACTGTCTTCCATCCGCTGGTTACGCTTTCGAGCCTCGAAACCTTCGCCAAAACCAATGGTCTCGAGATGATCTACCGAAAGCAGTATGAGAGCCCGCGCTTCGCGGAAATGCGAATACGCAAGCCGCTGCTCGCCGCCGTGCTCGACGCCGCCGCCGCGGCCATGAATTTCCTGCTGCTGGGAAAGGTCGACGTGCGGCACGGCGACTATCACGCGATCATGAGAAAGCGCTGAACGATGAACGCGAAACTGTCGCGAGCAGACGCGAGCGTCAGCCGAAAGCCGGCAACAGCCTTGCTTGCGCACCGCCTTCAGCCGGCGCGGACGCACGACGAAGCGGGAACCCATAATGGAACGTTAATTTCTCCTGGCTTTGCGGCGGCAAATCCCGATTCCGGACATCGCGCAGGGGTCGCTATGCGCGGGCGCTTAAACGCTTTTTTTGCCATTTCGGTGAATAGTCCCTCAATGAGTATGGTTAATTTTTGCTGTTGCGTCGGTTTCGTGCCGGACGCGCGCGCGCGTGGCGTAACCCGAAAAGTGACCCCTCAGCCGATGCGTGCGGCAGTTCGAATGGAAGCTGGGGCCGATGTTTGCCTATGATCAACCCATAAGCCGTCCTCGTTCGGACGAGCGCAACGCCCGGCCGCGAAGCCCCGCGGGCTTCAGCGTGCTGGAACTCGTCCGCCTGTTGTGGCGGCGAAGGGTCGCCATCGCATCCGCCGCGCTGATCTGCGCCTGCGCCGCGGTAGCGGTCGGCAAGAGCCTGACGCCGAAATATTCCGCGACCGCCCAGCTTTACGTGGACCCCCGCGAACTGCAGCTGGTCGATCGCGAACTGACGCCCCGTACCCAGGATCTTTCCGGTCTTGCCATGGTGGTCGAAAGCCAGGCGCGCCTGATCACCTCGAACAGCGTACTGCTGCGCGTGATCCGGGACACCAGCATCGACAAGGATCCCGAGTTCGGCGGCGAATCCAGGGGCCTTCTGGCGTCGTTGCTTGGCCTGTTTGGTCTCGCGATCCGGCCGAGTGGCGACCCGACGCTGAGCCAGACTCCCGCGCTGGAGGCATTGAACCGGCACATCAACGTCAAGAAGACCGATCGCAGCTTCATCGTCGACGTCGAGGTGTGGTCCTATAATCCGGCGAAGGCCGCCATGCTCGCCAATGCGGTCTCCGCCGCCTATCTCGCGGAATCAAAGACGTCGCAGGCCACCGCCGCGCGGCGCGCCACCACCGATCTTTCGGGCCGGCTCAAGGAACTGCAGGCACGGCTGCGCGACGCCGAGAATACGCTTGCCACCTACAAGGCGCAGAATAACTTCGTCGGCACCCAGGACACCCTGATCAGCGACCAGCAGCTGTCGACGAGCAACCAGCGGCTCGCCGCCGCACATGCCCTGACACTCGATGCGCAGGCCAAATACGACCAGATCGAGGCCAGCCGTCGCGCCGCGACCGATGCCGGCGCGCTTCCGGAAGCGCTGCAGTCGCCGACCATCGCCAATCTGCGCGCGCAGTATGCCGAGGCCCGCAAGCGCTACGCGGAGCTCGCCAGCGAATTGGGGCCGCTGCATCCCTCGCTGCGCCAGATGGAAAAGCAGGTCGAGGATCTGCGCCGCAATATCAATGAAGAGGTCGACCGCTTCGTGCAGTCGGCGAAGAACGACCTGGCCCGCGCGCGCGATTACGAAGAATCGCTGAATAAGGCGCTCGATGCACAGAAGCGTCAGAGCGTCCAGCTCAGCCAGGCGTCGGTGCGGCTGCGCGAGCTGGAACGCGAGGTCGACGCCAGCCGCGACGTCTATCAATCGTTCCTCAAGCGCTCGCGCGAGACCGAGGAACAGGAGAGCCTCAACACCTCGAGCGCGCGGATCATCGGCGAAGCCACCGTGCCGCAGCGACGCACCTTCCCGCCGGCGATGAGCCTTTTGGCGATGCTCGGCTTCGCCCTAGGCGCGCTCGCCGCTTCCGGCTGGGCTGTCGCGGCCGACCGGCTGTCGGCCGACACGGCGGAGCCGCGGCCGGCCGGCGCCAGGCAACAAATCCCGGCGCCGCCGGCGAAACCGCCGAGCGAAATTCCGCCGCCGCAACCGGCGCGCGCCGCGACGATCGAAAAGCCCCTGATCGCACGCCTGCAGGAAGCCGACGTCATGCGGACGCTGGGCGAAATCCTGTCCATCGGCGGGGTCCCCGATGTCACGCGAATGGGCTGGCCGACGCTGCGCGCGGGCTTGCCGCTGATGAGCTTCCTCAACACCATGCGCGACATGCGCTCGACGCTCGCAAGGCGTTTGCCTGCCGGGACGATCCCGGTGCTGGCGGTAATCGGCGCTGCGGAGGGTCGTGATCGCAGCATCGCCGCGCTGAACGTGGCGCTTGCGGCGGCGCGCGACGGCGTCAACGTGCTGATGATCGATGCCGATTGCGCAGGCCACGCGCTTTCGAACAGGATCAACCGCCTCGGCGAGCACAAGTCCAACCGCCTCGGCTGGCTCAGCATCGGCACCAAGGCTTCGCGCGCGATCAAGACCGTCAACGGCATCTCGATCCTGCCCGCGGTCAAGGCTGCGCCCGCCAAGGCTGCCGACGCCATCTCCAGGGCGATCGCGCAGGCGCGTTCCGCCGGCGGCTACGATCTCGTGATCCTCGACGGTCCGGCAATGCCCTCAGCCGCTGCCGATCGCAAGCTGCTCGACGTCGCCGACGGCCTGATCGCGATCCTGCCGGTCGATCTCGATATCAACGACCGCATGGAGGACATCATCGCCGCGCTCGGCGGCGCGGAACGCAAGCTGGTCGGCGTCGTCCTCAACGAACTAAAATCCGCCCCCGTCACCCGGCAGCGAGACAAACAATATGCTTGAGCGCCGCATCAATCCGCTCGGCAGGGCCGCCACATCCGGCATTCCCAGGATCTCGCTGGGAGGCTTGCGGCTTGCCGTGCTCGATATCGAGCAGACCGCAAATTTCATGATCGAAATGGTGTTTCCGCAACGGCAGCTCGGCCGGCCGCTCTATCTGACGTCCGCCAATGGCGAGGTGCTGGCGCGCTGTTCGACCGAGCCGATGATCGGGCGGCTGTTTCGCGCCGCCGACCTCATCAACGCCGACGGACAGCCGCTGGTCACTGTGTCGCGATTGAAATCCAAGACGCCGCTGCCGGAACGGGTCGCAACCACCGACCTGTTTCACGTTGTCGCCCGCAAGGCGCAGGCAGCAGGGCTGACGTTCTACATGTTCGGTGCCGATGAGGCCGAAAACGCCGCCGCGGTTGCCAACGTCGGACGAATGTATCCGGGCTTGCGCATCGCCGGGCGCTCGCACGGCTATCTGCGAGGCGACGCGCTGCGGCAAAAGGTCGACGAGATCAACGCGCTGGCGCCGGATTACCTCTGGGTGGCGCTCGGCGTTCCCTATGAGCAGGCCTTCGTCGATCAATTCACGCCGCAACTTGCCAATGTCGGTGTCATCAAGACGTCGGGCGGATTGTTCAACTTCCTGTCGGGCAGCCGGCCCCGCGCGCCGCGGTGGATGCAGAAGATCGGCCTGGAATGGGCCTGGCGAATCTGGCTCGAACCGCGCCGATTGTTCTGGCGCTATTTCACCACCAATCCCCGCGCGCTCTATCTGCTGTTCAACAAGAGCCGGCCTTCGAGCGGCGACTGAGAGCCGTGAAGCCGGCGGAGCGACCGTGCGTCGGCTCGATCGCCAGCATGGCTGCGCGCCCGTAACGGAACAACTGCCGCCGCCAGTTTCCGGTTGAATCCCGATCTCGATGAGGCTTAAGTGCGCCGCACAAGCGCATCGAACGGGTTTACGTGAAGCGATCATGCAACAGAACGACCAGCAACAACCGACGGAAATATTGCCGCTATCGATTGTCGTTCCATGCTTCAACGAGGAAACGGGAATAACGGAACTGGTTCGACGCTGCTGTGAAAGCGCGCGATCGGCGGTCGGCGAGGGATACGAAGTGATCCTGGTCGATGACGGGTCCACCGACGGCACATGGACCGCGATCACTGCCGAGATCGCGCATCGTGCAAACGTCGTCGCGATCAAGCTATCGCGCAATTACGGGCATCAGGTCGCCCTTACCGCCGGGCTGGCGGCGGTCCGCGGACGGGCGGTTTTCGTGCTCGACGCGGATCTGCAGGACCCGCCTGAATTGCTCGGCGCCATGCTCGAGGCCATGCGGGAGAGCCGGGCCGACGTCGTTTACGGCCAGCGCAGGAGCCGTGCCGGGGATGGTTGGTTCAAGACCACCACGGCCAGTCTGTTCTACCGGCTGCTTGAAATTTCAACGGATATCCTGATCCCGGTCGACGCAGGAGACTTCCGGCTGATGTCGCGGCGAATTTCCGACATCGTCGCGCAAATGCCCGAGCGCGATCGCTTCATTCGCGGAATGATCGCCTCCGTCGGATTCAAGCAGATCCCGTTTCCGTACGACAGGCAGCAGCGTTACGCGGGTTCGACGAAATACCCGCTTTCGAAGATGATCAGCTTCGCGGCGGACGCCTTTCTCGGCTTCTCGATGGCCCTGCTCAGGTTCTCCTCGCTCGCCGCTTTCGGACTGCTGCTTGCGCTGATCGGGGTTGCAATCTATTCGATCTATGCCTGGGCCTATCTCGAGGTCGTGCCCGGATGGACCAGCATCATGATCTCGATCATCGTGGTCTCGCTGTTCCAGCTGATTGCGCTGAGCGTCATCGGGGAATATGTCGGGCGAATTTATCTGAGCACGAAAAATCGACCGTTATTCATCATCGACGCCATCGAACGCGGTACCACGCAATGACCGAGCTGCACGAATATACCGATGAGTTTTTTGAATATATCGAACGCGGCTCGATCGTCTCGGCCAGGAAATTCAGCGGATTTCTGGTTCCCCTGCTCGGCGTGAATTCCATCCTGGATGTCGGATGCGGGCGCGGCGGCTGGCTGCGCGAATGGAAGAACGCCGGCGCCGGGATCGCGCAAGGCGTCGATGGCCCCTATGTCCGCCGGCAAGCGCTGCTGATTCCGGCGCAGGATTTCACCGCCGTCGACCTTTCGCAAAAATTCGATCTGGGACGGCGCTATGATCTCGTCGCCTGCCTCGAAGTCGCCGAGCACCTGCCGCGTTCCTGCTCGGAGACATTTATTTCTTCGCTGGCCGCACACGCCGACCTGGTGCTTTTCTCCGCGGCGACGCCCGGCCAGGGCGGCGAGAACCACATCAACGAAAAACCCTTGGCATTCTGGCAGGCCATATTTGAAGCCAGCGGCTTTGAGGCCTACGACGCGGTTCGTCCGGTTTTTCGCGCCGACAGGAGCGTCGAGCCCTGGTACCGATTTAACACCGTGCTTTATGCAAACGCGCGCGCTCGCGCCTCGCTGCCGGAGGCGGTCGCGCGTACGCGGGTCGAGCCGGGACAGTTGCAGGAGATCGGCGACATCGGGTGGCACGCCCGGAAATCGATACTGCGGCTGTTGCCAAACACCGCCGTGACTTGCTTGTCGAAGTGGAACTATCGGCGCCTGAACCGCGCACACAAGCGGCGGTCGACGGTCTGACTTCCGACGCCGAATTCCATTTCAGCTGGACCGCCTGCATGAGGAGATTGGAACGATGGTTCTTCCCACGCGGTGAGACTCTGAACTTTGTCATCATCGCGTGCCTGTCGGGCGCCATTTCGCTTATTTTGATCGGCCGGCAGATTTATCGGGCCAATTGGGGCCTGATCGACGATCATGAGGTATTCTACTTTCTCGGACCCGGCCTTCACCTTCCGCTGACCGATATCTGGAGCACGCTGCTGGCGAAAACCGAGATCGGGTCGCTGCAGGGACGTTTCAGGCCGGCATACTACACCGCCAAACTGATCGAGACGTCGCTATGGGGCGCCAACGTCCATCTCTGGTATTTGGCGCGGACCGTCGGCTTTGCGATATTCCTCAGCTCGATCTGGTGGTTGCTTCGGCGCTTCGTCGGCATCTGGCTCGGCGGTATGTTGACGCTCTGCATTGCGTTGCTGCCGCTGTGGGCCGGTATCTGGTCCCGATTGGGAACGTCAGAGGCCTATGGCGCCGTCTGCGTCGGCCTCATGCTGTATGCCTCCTATTTCCTTTTCTTCGGAACTGCCGTTCGAAGCAGAAACGCCGGCGCCATCGTGCTGACGCTGGCAACGGTGGCCCTCGTCGGCATGAAGGAGACATTCCTGCCCTTCGCCGGCGGCACTGTCGCGGCATTGCTGTTGGCAGGCATTGCAAAGCGGCTTGCGCCTTCCGTCGTCGCCATTCTGATGCTGGCCGTGTTCGCTGCCGCTTGCGGCATCGTGGCGGTCGTCGTGAAAGAGGTGCGTGTCAGCGGCGCGGACTATTATGCCAATTCCGTGCAGGCCTGGCCGGTGCTGGTGTTTGCTGCCAAGGGCGTGTACTTCGCGGTCAGGCAGACTTGGTGGATATGCGTAGCGCCGATCCTGTTCTATGCCGCGCTGTTGAAGCTCTCGGCGCGGCCGCTTGCAGGCTGGCTGACAGCTTCCGCGATCGTAGTGCTGGCATACGGTTTTATGATCGCGATGTATGCCGCGCAATCGGCGCTCTATCGTTCAAACTTCCCGCTGAACACGCGCTACGATTTTCCGGCCATGCTGCTGGTGCCGTCCAGTCTTGGCATTGCGGCCTGCTATGCATTCTATCTGGCGCGCGACATCCTTTCGGAGCGGACCATCAATTATGCGCAGTTTGCCGCCGCTGCATCGATCTGTATCGGCCTCGCGTTCGGCATCGGCCATCCGGACAAGGGAAAGGCGCTGGCCGCCGCCGTCCGGACCAATATTGAAATGACCAACGCGTTCTACGACGAACTACAGCTGGCGCTTGGCGCCGCCAAAAAATCTCCGGACAGCCCGATCATCCTCGAAGCCTACGGCCCTGGCGCCTATGAGCCGGTGTTTTCGCTGTCAACCTATTTGCCCGCGCTCGGGGCGCGAAATCGCATCTCGGTCCGGCTTCATCCGGAGGAAAAATCGGAAGGAAAACTCTACGACGGTCTGCAGCAAGAATTGTCCGATCTGGAGCAGGCCGGCGGCCACGGCTTCACCCCCTTGCGGGAGAGCCTGGCCCGTCACCCGGAAGGCTGCATCAGCATCGGCATCAATGGGACTCCCGATGCCGCCTGCTCGGGATTTCAGGTGAAGACCCCATGACACCAGACAGGTTGCGCGATTTGCGCGCCCTCGGCAGCCATGCCATGCGCCGGCGCATCTTGCAGCGCCGGAAGCAGACCGGCTAGCATCGAACGACAATCAACTAAACGCAGCGGAGGAACTCCATGAAAGCCACCCACCGGTTCTGGCGATACCTCGTGATGCCGCTGTCTCTCGCCGGCATGTTGAGCATCAGTTCGGCGGCCGAGCTCAATCCCGCCGCGCTGGTCTACAAGCTGCCGGACCAGATTCCGTGGGGGCCGGTCAATGCCGCCGGCGCGCAGAGCGCTGTCGTCGTCGGGGATCCGACCAAGCCCGGCTTCTATATGGTCTACAACAAATGGACCAAGGGCAACCATTTCAGCCGGCCGCATTTCCATCCCAACGACCGTTACATCGTCGTGCTGCAGGGCACCTGGTGGGTGGGCACGGGACCGAAATTCGATCCCGCCAATACCACCCCGATGCCCGCCGGCAGCTTCGTCACCCACTTCGGCAAGCAGGTGCACTGGGACGGCGCCAAGGACGAGAACGCGGTGCTGCTGATCATGGGCGAAGGACCCGCGACGTCGACCGCGGCGGAAGAGAAATAGCACGAGGTCGGCGGGAGACTTTCGATGCATCAGGCCGCAAATCTGCAATTCGAGCGCGTGGTACGTGAGTTCGCGCGCTGGCGCGCGATCCCGGAACGCGAGAGATCGCCGGCCCCGGCATGGTGGTGGGGCCCGGCGATCGAGGTACACGTCGTGACCCAGCCGATGCCGGCCGACTGGTGCGCTCGTCTGGAATTGCCGCTTGACGCGACTTATACCGACGGCGCAGAGGTCTTCCTCAAATGCCTTGCGGGCCAGACGTCGCCGTCCTGGCCCGGCGGTTTTCCGGGCCACGCGCCGCATGCGGATCCCGCATAACCGTCAATGCCCTGCGGTGGCGCTCGTTTGCCGTGATCGCCGGCCGGGCTTGTTCGGGGCATCGTTCGCGGGCTGCAGCGGCGGCGACGCCAGCAACGGCGGCGATCTCAGCAGTTCGGCCAATTGTTGCGGCGGGACCGGCTTGCTGAACAGGTAACCCTGCATCTCGTCGCAGGCATGGTCGCGCAGGAAGGTCTGCTGTTCGACGGTCTCCACGCCTTCCGCGACGACCGTCATTCCCAGCGCCTTGCCCATGCTGATGATGGCTTGCGCAATGGCCTGATCCTCGGAATCGCTCGGCAGATCGCGCACGAAGGAGCGGTCGATCTTGATGGTGTCGATCGGAAACTGCTTCATTAGCGACATCGACGAATAGCCGGTCCCGAAATCGTCGATCGCAAGACGAATGCCGCGGCTCTGGATCGCGTCGAGCACCTTGACGGCGCGGGAAACGTTGCGCATCACCATGCTTTCGGTGACTTCGAGCTGCAGCAGCATCGGCGACATGCCGCTCGCCGCCAGCGCCTCGTCGATGTCCTGCAGCAGGTGCTCGTCAACGAACTGCCGCGGCGACAGATTGACCGCCATCGATACCGGCCGCAAGCCGCGGCGCTGCCAGGCCATGTTCTGCGTGCAGGCCTCGTTCAGGACCCAGCGGCCGATCGGAACAATCAATCCGGTTTCCTCGGCCAGCGGAACGAATTGCGCGGGCGGCAGCACACCGAGATCGGGATGGGTCCAGCGCAGCAGCGCCTCGACGCCGGTGATCTGCCCCGTCGTCATATCCACCTTCGGCTGGTAATGCAGCGCGAACTGGTTGCGATCCAGCGCCCGCCGCAAGGCGGTTTCCAGCGTCAGGCGCTCGATCGACTGGGTCTTGATCGCGTTGGTGAAGAAGCGGAAGCCGTTCTTGCCATCCTCCTTGGCGAGGTACATCGCCATATCGGCATTCTTGGTCAGCGTCTGCACGTCGGAGCCGTCGGAGGGATACATCGCAATGCCGATCGAGGCCGTGGTGTGGCACTCGTGGCCGCTCAATTGCAGCGGCTGGCTCAGCACGGACAGCAGATTGCAGGCGATCCGCTCGATGTCGTCGCTTTCGGCGGTTTCCTCGAGGATCACCACAAATTCGTCGCCGCCGAGCCGCGCCACCACGTCGCTCGAACGCAACGAACTGCGCAGCCGGTTGGCGATTTCCACCAGCAGCACGTCGCCGGCGTCATGCCCCAGCGAATTGTTGATGATCTTGAAGCGATCCAGATCGATGAACAGTACCGCAAATCGCCGCTGATAGCGCCGCGCCGCCTCGATCGCGTAACGCAGCAATTCGTTGAACATTTCCCGGTTGGGCAGGTTGGTCAGGCTGTCGTGTGACGCGAGATATTCGATGCGTTCGTCCGCCTTGGTTTTTTCGTCGGCGCGCTTGAAATTCTCGAGCGCGAACGACACGTTGTCCGCCAGCCGCTGCAGCAATTCGACGAATTCCGGGGTGAACGTGTCCTTTTCGGCGGCCATGAACATGATGATGCCGACTGCATCGCCGTGCACCAGCAGCGGAAATGCCGCGCCCGACTTGGCGCCGTCGCTGCGAAGCCGTGCGTGGAAGGCGCTGGCTCGCTGGTCCGCCCGATAGTCGTTGCTGATGCAGGCGTGGCGGGACCGAAACGCGGTCCCGCTGAGCCCACGGCCTTCCGGGCACCGGTCGTCGATCGAAAGCTTGATGTTTCGTATGGTGTCCGCGGCCAGTCCGGCCACGGCAACGACATCGAGCGCATCGCTGGCGGGATCGGCCAGAGCGATGGTGGTCGAAGTGAACTTTCCGCCGTTCGACGCCGCCACGCAGACCAGTTCGAACATCTCGGCGCGCGTTTTCGCCCGCATGATCGCTTCGTTGGTCGCGCTCAGCGCCGCGAACATCCGCGTCAACCGCTCCTTTTGTTCCTCGGTCCTGGCCTTTTCGTCGGTGCGATCGAAATTATCCAGCGCGAACGAGACGTTTTCCGCCAGTCGCGCCAAAAGCCCCACCAGATCGCCGGTGAATGCACCCTCGTCGCGGGAAAGAAACAACAGCACGCCGACGGCCTTGTCGCCATTCTGCAGCAAGGGGAAGGCTGCGGCGGATTGGGTGCCGTCCTCCCTTGCAAGGCTGTGCCAGAAGGCGGTTCGCGGATCGGCCAGAAAATCGTTGATGATGCAGGGCTGACGGGTCCGGAACGATGTTCCCGACAACCCCCGGCCTTCCGGATTGTCGGCTGAGGTGGCGAAGCGGCGGGTCCTCATGCGTTCGTGGTTCAAGCCCTTGGCCGCGGCGATTCGAAGATATTCGCCATCGGGTTCGACCAGCGCGATGGTCGCAGAGGCGAACATCCCGCCCAATACCGCGGCATGGCAAACCAGTTCGAACAATTCTGCCCGCGTCTTGACCCGGATGATGGCTTCATTGGTCGCGCTGAGGGCTTCGAACATTCCCGCCAGCCGCTCCTTCTGCTTTTCCGCCCTCGCTTTCTCGTCGGCGCGATCGAAGTTTTCGAGCGCGAACGCCACGTTCTGCGCAAGCCGTTGCAGCAGCTCGACCAGTTCCGGCGTGAACGCGCCTTTCTCCAGGGAATTGAAGATCAAGACGCCCTCGGCGCGGCCGCTATTGAGCAACGGCAATGCCGCCGACGATCCAAGGCCGCTGCGACGGCCGAAATCGTGCCAGGGTTTGGTGCGTTCATCGGCCAGATAGTCGTTGCTGATGCAGGGCTGCAGCGTCCGGAATGCGGTTCCGGTCAACCCGCGTCCCTGCGGTAGCGCCTGGGTGATCGCGAATTTCTGGTCCTTCACTTCGTTTGCCCTTGGCCCGTGTGAGGCCACCACACGAAGAAAATCGGAATCGGGCTCGGCCAACGCGATGGTCGTGGAATGGAATTTCGCGCCATGCACCGCGGCTTGGCAGACCAGTTCGAACAGCTCGGGGCGCGACCGCGCGCGCATGATGGCTTCGTTGGTCTCGCTGAGGGCGGCGTACATTCGCGCCAGACGCTCTTCCTGTTCGCCGGCTCTCGCCTTTTCGTCGGCACGATCGAAATTTTCGAGCGCGAACGAGACGTTCTCCGCCATTCGCGCCAGCAGCGCGATGATTTCCTCGTCCATCGCCCAGGATTTGCTGACGAAGAACATCAACACGCCGACGCTGGCGCCGGCCTTGATCAGCGGAACCGCCACACAGGCGACGACGCCGGTTTCGCGTCCCGCCTGGCGCCATGGCTGTGCCTGCACCGAGTTCAGAATATCGGTGTTGATGCTGGGCGTTTGGGTTCGGAATGCCTTGCCGCATACGCCGGTGCCATAGATGTTGTCCGGATCGATCGAGAAGGGCGCGCGCGTCACCAGTTCGACGATTTCTCCCGTTCCGGCGACCGGTTTCAGCCAGATCGAACCGGGCTCTGCGAGGAAGACCACCGTGGCGATCGATTTGCCACTATGAACGGCGGCGTCGCAGACAAGCTGGTAGAGTTCCTGCGGCGTCCTGGCGCGAAGAATGGCCTCGTTGGTCGCGCTCAAGGCGCCGAACATGCGGTTGAGCCTTCGCATCGCCCGCTCGCCGGTCTGGCGCGCAGCCTCGCGATCGAAGTTGGCGAGCGCATATGAAATGTTCGCCGACATCCGCTCAAGCAGCGACACGATCGGATCGGTCAGCGAACCGGCTTGGCGCAGGGTGACCAGCAATACGCCGGCGCCGCGGCCGTTGCAGGTCAGCGGCAATGCCGCCGCAGCCCCCACATGCGCCTTGGCTGCGCCTTCCCGCCACGCCAGCGACTTGTTGTCGTTCAGAAAATCGTTGCTGACGATGACTTTCTGATCGCGAAACGCCTGTCCGCAAACGCCTGAGCCCTCCGGCGTGCCGGCCAGGATCGAAATATCGATCTTGCACAGCCGCACGATGTCCTCGCCGAAGCCGGCGGCAAAGCGCAGCAGATTGGTTCCCGGCTCCAGCAGGAAGACCGCGGTCGCCAGAAAATCCCCGCTGGAAAACGCGGCTTTGCAGACCTGCTGGTACAGTTCTTCGGGTGATTGGGCGTACAGGATCGCTTCGTTGGTCGCGCTCAACGCCGCCAATGTGCGCGGAATGTTGGTCTCCAAGATCGCGGTCCCCAAACGGTATTTCCCAGTCGTTTGGGGGAGTTATGCGCCGGCGAGGCCTAAGTGGCCGTTATGAGTCGGGATTAGTTGCGATTCAGAGTAAATGGCCTGCCAATAATGCCGCCAGAATCTCCGAAAAATTACGGATTTTCAGGCCATGGACCGCCTCAGAAGCCCCCTTTGGGGGATGGCGGGAAGCCCGGAGGCGTACCTCGCATGGCACCCGAGATTTCTGGCCCGGGGTCATTGCTAACCGGCCATGGCTTTGAGACCATGGGCATTGCGACAACAAGCAAGATCCGCTTCCCGTGCGGGCTTTGAGAGGAAACCCCCATGCCGATGGTCCAGGCCGACCGTCTCACGCGCATTGGCGCGGCGCTGCTCAGGGCTGCCGGCGCCTCCGACGAAGAGGCCAACGCGGTCGCCGTCGGCTGCGTCAACGCCAACCTCGCCGGCCATGACTCGCACGGGGTGATCGCGATCCCGACCTATATCGACCGCATCAAGGTCGGCCATATCGTGCCCCGCGCGAAATGGAGCATCGTGCAGGAGACGCCGACCACAACCGTGATCGACGGTCATTGGGGGTTTGGATTTCACGTCAATGCCAAGGCGATGGCGCTGACCATCGAAAAGGCCAAGACCGCCAATGTCGCGGCCTGCACGGTGTTCCGGCAAAGCCATGTCGGCCGGCTCGCTGCCTACCCGATGATGGCGATGCGGGAGGGCATGATCGGACTTGCCACCGCCGATTCCGGCCGCTCGCCGAAACATGTCGCGCCGTTCGGCGGCCGCGAGGCGCGGCTCGGCACCAATCCGATCTCGATCGCGGTGCCGTCCGACCTTGAGGCGCCGTTCTATCTGGACATGGCGACGTCAGCAGTCGCCGCCGGCAAGATCGCGCTCGCGGTTGCGCGTGGCGAGCAGATTCCGACCGGTTGGATCGTCGACAGTGACGGCCGGCAGACCACCGACCCCAAACAATTCCGCAAGGGTGGCGCGCTACTGCCGCTCGGCGGCACGGAAGGCTACAAGGGAAGCGGCCTCGCCGCGATGGTCGAGGTCCTTTGCGGCCTGCTCACGGGCCTGGGTTTTGGCGTCGAGCCCACCGGCCGGCACAATGACGGATGCTTCATGGCGGTGTTCAATGTCGCCGCATTTCGCCCGCTGAAGGATTTCAAGAAGGAAGTCGCCGAGTTTGCGCGTTATCTCAAGGCGACGCCGCCCTCCGAAGGTTCGACCGGCGTGTTCTATCCGGGCGAGGTCGAATATATCCGGGAGCAGCAGCGCAAGGCGCACGGCATCGACGTCGAAGACGCGACCTGGGACAAATTGCGCGCGCTGGCCGGCGAATACAAATTGGCCGCCGAACTCGATCTGGCGTGATGTCGCGTTCGGCAGGCCACAGGGAGAGCAACATGACGCGGCAAATGGTGATGGTCGGCTTCCTGCAGGCGCAGAACTGCACCAACCTGCCAAGCTCGTGGCGGCATCCGGAGTTCCGCGACGATTCGATGTCGGCGGATTACTACCAGGAGATCGGCCGGATCCTGGAGTCCGGGAAATTCCACATGGCGTTTTTCGACGACCGGCTGGCGATGCCGGATCGTTACGGCAACGATCACGCCCACACCGTCGAATACGGCATCCGTTGCGTGAAGATGGACCCGATCGTGGTGCTGACGGCGATGGGGATGGCGACCGAAAAGCTCGGCCTCGCCTCGACCTGTTCGACCACCTATTACGAGCCCTTCGATGTCGCCCGGCGGTTCGCCACCCTCGACTTGATGACCGGCGGCCGCGCTGCCTGGAACGTGGTCACCTCCGTCAACGACGGGGAAGCCCACAATATGGGCAAGGACGCCCATCTCGATCACGACTTCCGTTACGACCGCGCCGACGAATTCATGGAAGTGGTGCTCGGCCACTGGGACAGCTGGGAGGACGGCTCGCTCCTGATCGACAAGAAAAGCGGCCGCTTCGCCGATCCGACCAAGGTGAAACGCCTCGATCACAAGGGGCAATTCTTCAAGTCGCGCGGGCCGTTTACGGTGCCGCGCTCCAGCCAGGGCCATCCCGTCATCATTCAGGCCGGCGCTAGCGGCCGGGGCCAACGTTTCGCGGGGCGATGGGGCGAGGTCATCTTCACCGCGGCGCGCAACCTTACAAACGCCAGACAAGGCTATGACGCGATCCGGAACGAGGCCGCCAAGGCGGGCCGCGATCCCGACCAGATGTTCCTCTGCAATCTGATCACGCCGGTATCCGGCGCGACAAAATCCGAGGCCGAGGACAAGATGGCGTTGATCGGCAAGCTGCCGCTGGAAATCGACGCGCTGTCGCTGTTGTCGGAGGGGTTGAACTACGATTTCGCGTCCAAGGGCATCGACGAGCCGCTGACCACGGAAGAGTTGCAGGGCATGCAGGGTATTCTCGGCATCCGCGACGGCGTGCTGAAAACCTCGGGCAAGACCAACCCCAGCGCGCGCGATTTTGTCACCTTCTCCGGCCGCGGCCAGACCGCGGACGCCATCGTCGGCGGGCCGAAGGAGATCGCGGACCGGCTGGAAGAGATGTTTGCAGGTCGCGGCTGCGACGGCTTCGTCATCGCGGCCACCTATGTACCGGGGTCTTACGCCGATTTCGCGCGCTACGTCGTTCCCGAATTGCAGCGCCGCGGACTGTTCCACAAGGATTATGCCGGCAAGACCTTGCGCGAAAATCTCGGGCTGCCGCGCCCGGCGGCCGGCGCATGGAAAAGCAAGCCGCAGGTCGCGGCGGAATAAAAGGGAAATGACATGCGCTGGCTGAAATTCAGTGCGAACGGACAGACCTCCTGGGGCATCGTCGAAAACGATCGCGTGACCGTGGTCGGCGGCGATCCCTTCGGCGAATGGCAGCGCACCCAGCGCTCGCATCCGCTCGGCGACGTCAAGATCGAACTGCCGGTGATGCCGCGCACTTTCTATTGCGTCGGCCTGAATTACCTCAAGCACCTCAAGGAGGCGGCGGACAAGGCCGGCACGGTCCCCAACATTCCGGACCGGCCCGAGATCGGCTATCGCGCGCAGAACGCGCTGATCGCGCATGACGAGAACGTTGTGATTCCCGGCGACCGCCACCGAGAAAATCCACTACGAAGGCGAATTGGTGGTCGTGATCGGCCAGAAGGCGAAACACCTGACCGAAGCGGACGCGATGTCCTGCGTGTTCGGCTACACCATCGGCAACGACGTCAGCGAGCGCACCTGGCAGAAGGCCGATCGCGGCTTGTGGCGCGCCAAGAATGCCGACACCTTCAAGCCGATGGGACCGTGGATCGAGACCGAGGTCAGTCTCGACAAGATGGAGACCATCAACAAGGTCAACGGCAAGGAGACCGGACGCTTCCACACCAACGACATGATCTTCGGAATCAAACCGTTCCTCATCGAAATGACGAAATATTTCACGCTGTGGCCGGGCGACGTGATCTGGATGGGCACCGACGGCGCTTCCCCCGACATCAAGAACGGCGACGTCGTCGAGATCGAGATCACCGGCATCGGCACGCTTCGCAATAAATTCGTCAGGGAGACGCCGCCCGGAAGCAAGGCATGAGCCGTCACACCACCGCGCATCATTTCCTCGAAGGCTTGGTCGATCTCGGGGTCGACTACATCTTCGCCAATCTCGGCACCGACCACGTCTCCTTGATCGAGGAGCTGGCGCGCTGGGACAAGGAGGGGCGCAAGCATCCTGAAATCATTCTGTGCCCGCACGAGGTCGTCGCCGTCCATATGGCCGGCGGCTATGCGCTGGCGACCGGTCGGACCCAGGCGGTGCTGGTGCATGTCGATGCCGGCACCGCCAATGCCTGCATGGCGATCCAGAACCTGTTTCGCTACCGCCTGCCGGTGATGCTGTTCGCCGGGCGCGCGCCGCACACCCTGCACGGCGAATTGACGGGCTCGCGCGACGCCTATGTGCATTTCGTGCAGGACCCGTTCGATATCGCCAGCATCGTCAGGCCCTACGTCAAATGGGAATATTCGCTGCCCTCCGGCGTCGTGGTCAAGGAGGCCTTGGCGCGCGCCTGCGCCTTCGCGCAGAGCGATCCGCCCGGACCGGTCTACATGATGCTGCCGCGCGAGACGCTGGCGGAGGAATGGGACGATGCCGCGATGCCGGCCTATCCGCCGGCGCGCTATGGCAGCGTGCAATCGGGCGGCATCGAGCCGGCGCGGGTCGAGGCGATCGCGCAAGCGGTGATGGCGGCGGAGAACCCGATCGCGCTGACCGCCTATCTCGGCCGCAAGCCGCACGCCGTCGAAATCCTCGACCGCCTGGCGCGAACCTGCGGCCTCCGGGTCGCGGAATTCAACTCGATCGACCTCAACATGCCGCAGGATTCGCCGTGCTTCGCCGGCTTCGACCCGCTGCCCTTGCTGGAGCAGGCCGACCTCGGGCTGTTGCTCGATTCCGACGTGCCGTTCATTCCGCGCTACGCCAAGCGCGCCGGCGCGATCAAATGGATTCAGGTCGACATCGATCCCTTGAAGTCGGAGTTTCCGATGTGGGGATTTGCCACCGACATGCGCGTCCAGGGCGATTGCGCCATTGTGCTGCGGCAGGTGCTGGACGCCGTGGAGGCGCGCGCCGATGGCGCGTGGCGCCGGCGCGTCGCCGATCGAATCGCAAGCTGGAGCGGCGCCCGCGAGACGTCCGAAAAGCGCCGCGCGGCGGCAAGCGCCAACAAGGGCGTTTCAGGCGCGCTCAGTCCGGCCTTCTTGTTCGCAACGCTTGGCGCAAAATTGTCGCAGGACGATATCGTCATCAACGAAGCGATCCGCAACGGGCCGATCCTGCAGGAGCACCTCAGGCGCACCAGGCCCGCAAGCTATGTGGGACTGGCCGGCGGCGGGCTCGGCTTCTCGGGCGGCATGGCGCTGGGACTGAAGCTGGCGCAGGGCGATCGCCGCATCGTGCAGGTGATCGGCGATGGCGGCTTTCATTTCTCCTCGCCCGACAGCGTCTATGCGGTGGCGCAGCAATATCAGCTTCCGGTGCTGACGGTGGTCGTGGACAATGGCGGCTGGCAGGCGGTGAAATCGGCGGTGCAGCGGGTCTATCCGAAGGGCATTGCGGCCGAGACCGACCAGTTCCAGTCGCGGCTGACGTCGGGCCGTCAGGGCGAGGCGCGGGGCTTTTCGGAAGTTGCCAAGGCGTTCGGCGGCCACGGCGAACGCGTCAGCGAACCGGACGAGCTTGCGGCTGCCATCGACCGCTGCCTCGCCGCGCTCGACGACGGCAAGGCCGTCGTGCTGCACGTTCACGTCACGCGACTCTGAGGAGCGACCATGATCATGTCCTGCCGACACCACCTGCTAGGTGCCTGCCTCGCATTGGTCACCCTGACGGCGAATTCCGCGGGTGGCCAGGAAGACCCGTCGAAATACCCGAGCCGGGCCGTCCACATCATCGTCGGATTCGCGGCCGGCGGCGGCAACGACATCATCGCGCGCATCTTTGCGCAGAAGATGCAGGAAGGCCTCGGCCAACCCGTGATCGTCGAGAACAAGCCCGGCGCCGGCGCCATCACCGCGACCGAATACGTCGCGAAATCCGCGCCCGACGGCTACACGCTATTGATGAGCGCCAGCGGCCTGTCGATCAATCCCGCCGTCTACGCCAAGCTGCCTTATGATGCGGTTGCGGATTTTACCGCCGTTTCCGAGCTCGGCTCCTACCCGCTGATCGTGATCGTCAACGCGGCCTCGCCGATCAAATCGGTCGCGGAGCTCGTGGCCTACGCCAGGGCCAATCCCGACAAGATGAATTATGCGAGTTCGTCGGCTTCGTTTCAGCTGGTGACCGAACTGTTCAAGCAGAAGACCGGCGCGCCGATGCAGGTCATTCCCTACAAGAGCGCGACCGAGTTGGTGATGGCCGTGGTTTCGAGCCAGGTCGCCACGACGATCGCGGACGCCGGTCCCGTCTCCAGCCAGGTGAAGGCGGCAACGGTGCGTGCACTCGCCGTCACGTCGCGCCGGCGGACGGATGATCTGCCCGACGTGCCGACGCTGAAGGAAGCCGGCGTGGACGTCGACGCCGTCTTGTGGAGCGGCATCTTCGTTCCCAAGGCCACGCCACCCGCGGTCGTGAACAAGCTCGAGCGCGAATTGATGCGGGTCGCGAGGTTACCCGATGTGGTTGCGCGGCTGAAGCTGATCGGGATCGACGCCGTCGGCAACACGTCGGACGAATTCGCCAAAATCCTGGCCGCCGATATCGCGCGATGGGGCGCAGTCGCCAGGGCCGCCAACATCAAGATCGAGCAGTAGCGCTGGTCGGCTTCGGCGAGATCCGCCCGGCGATGACGGTTGCGACCGCGGCGACGACGGCATTGAGCACCAGCGCGCCGAGTCCGACGTAGAAGACATAATGTGCGCCGCCGAGATCGATCGACGCGAGCGGCTTCAGGCCATGGCCCCACGCCGTCCACGACCCCCACACAATTCCCGCCGCCCAGCCAAGCAGGAGTCCTTCCGAGCGGAACCAGCGCGTGAACAACCCGAACACCAGCGCCGGAAAAGTCTGCAGGATCCACAGGCCGCCGAGCAGCTGCAGGTCGAGCGCGTATTGCACCGGCAGGAACAATATGAAGGCGAGCGCGCCGAGCTTGACGACGAGCGAAGCGATCTTGGCCACCGCCGCCTCGCCGGCATGGCTGATGCCGGGGTCGACATAGGATTTCCAGACGTTGCGGGTGAACAGGTTCGCGGCGCCGATGCTCATGACCGCGGCCGGCACGAGCGCCCCGATCGCGATCGCCGCGAACGCAAAGCCCGCAAACCATGAGGAGAACAACGCCTTGAACAGCTCGGGCACCACGTCGTTGGGCGACGTCACCTTGATATGGGCGGCATAGGCCATGTAGCCGAGCAGCGCGATCAGGCCGAGCAACAGCGTATAGGCCGGCAGCAGGATCGCGTTCTTGCGGATGGTGTCGGCGGATTTCGAGGCGAACACGCCGGTCAGGGTGTGCGGATACATGAACGCCGCCAGCGCCGAGCCCAGCGCCAGCGTCGCATAGGGCAGTATCTGCGAAGACTTCAAGATCAGCCCGGTGTCGCCGCCCTTGGTCGCGAACGCATCACTGGCGGCCGAGAACACGGCGCCATAGCCGCCGAGCTGCGCCGGCACCACGATCACCGCCACCAGCACCACGATATAGATCATGATGTCCTTGACGAAGGGCGATCAGCGCCGGCGCGCGCAAGCCGGAGCTATAGGTGTAGAGCGCGAGAATGATGAAGGCGGCAATGATCGGCAGGTCGCCGGTCAGGCCCATCGCCTTGATGGTCACGCCCATGCCGATTAGCTGCAACGCGATATAGGGCATGGTCGCGACCATGCCGGTGAGCGCAACCGCGAGTTCGAGCCCGCGCGAGCGGTAAGTGCCATGGACCACGTCGGCGGCGGTGACGTAGCCATTGGCCTGCGCCACCTTCCACAATAGCGGCATCACCGCGAACACGAAGGGATAGACGATGATGGTGTAGGGCAGCGCAAAGAAGCCGTAGGCGCCGACCGCATAGACCAGCGCCGGCACTGCAATCACGGTATAGGCGGTGTAGAAATCGCCGCCGATCAGGAACCAGGTGATCCAGATGCCGAACTGCCGTCCGCCGAGCCCCCATTCGTCGAGATGCGCGCTGACCGGGCCGGCCTTCCAGCGCGCGGCCAGAAATCCCATCACGGTGACCAGCAGGAAGAAGAACAGGAAAACCGCAAGAGCTACCCAGTCGATCTGGTTGGCCATGGCTCAAAGCCTCGTCAGAAATCTGCCATCGGGAAATTACGGGGCGTCGTCGCGCGGGCGCGCGCGATGGACCAGCCAGATCAGCAGCGAGGTGATCGGCACCCATGCAAGCTGATACCAATAGAAAAATGGAAAGCCGAACAGCGCCGGCTCCTGGAAATTATAGAACGGCACCCACAACAGCCCGACGAACGGCGCGAGCAACAGGATCCGCATCGGTGACCTCCGGCTCTGGCCGGCGACTTCGCCGGCGTTCCCCTGCCGGAACAATCTGGGGGCGGAATTGCCGGGCGCCAGCCAATTTTCCGATGCTGCAATGCAGGGATCGGAACGCAATTGCGTGATCGCGTGCGCAAACACCTTGGCGCCGCGGACGATGTCTCGCCGCGGCGCCCACGAAGGCAATGCCAAATTCCGCCCGGCGCGGAAGGCGCCGTTTTATTTCACGATCTCGGAGCCGACCTTGCAGATGGCGGCGTCCTGATCGCCGGTGCCGCCGCTGCATCCAGCCGCGCCGATCAGCTTGCCGCCCTCGACCAGCGGAAATCCGCCGGGACTGGCGACCAGGCCGGGATCGAGCGTGCTGACATAGCCGTGGCCGCTTTCGAACGCGTTGTAGAACACGCGCGATTCTCGCCGGAAGCGGGCCGAGGTGCGGGCCTTGCCGATCGAGATCGGGCCGGATGCGATCTGCGCGCCTTCCATCCGTTCGAACATGACGATCTCACCATTGGTATCGACCACGGCGATATTCATCTTCCAGTTTCGCTTCTTGGCCTCGGCTTCAGCCGCGGCCACCACCTGCTTGGCCCGCTCCAGCCCGATCGATTGGCCATAGGGAATATCGAACGGCATCGCATCGGGCGTGCCGCCCGCCGAGGGTTGCGCCGGAGGCGTTGCCGGGGTTGGCGTCTGTGCAACGGCCGCCGAACTCAGGAACGCCAGGGCGGAAGCCGCCAGAATCGTCGAAACAATAAAACGCATACTAACCTCCCAGTTGAAGTTTCTATTGGTTGCAAGTCATACAGCCATTTACATGGGCGGCGTCAAGCCATCCTTGCCGTAGGTGATGCGCGGGGACTGCAGGGTGCCATCCGCCTGCTTCTTCGCGGCGGCGACGAAGACCTTGGTCCCCGGCTTGAGGTCGGCCTTGTCTCCGGCGACAATGGTAACCACCGCGGTCTCCGGCGTCACCATGACGTTCCTCTCGCCATCCTTGTATTTGACCGAGAGCACCGGCCCATCGACGCCGGCGACGGTCTGCTCGACATTGGTATTGGTCATCTTGCTGGATCATGCCGGACAAAGTGATACTCCTTGAGTTGATGGCTCACGGCGCAGCGTTTGATGCTGCGGATGTCTCCCCTGCAACCCCTCGGGCCTGGTAATATTCCGAAACAAATCGATCTCCGGAGAACGGCCAAAGGCGACCGCTGCGGCCGCTAATCTTTCTTGATGCCGGCGTCCCGGATCACCTTGCGCCAGCGTTCCTCCTCGCCGCGAAAGTAGCGATCGAACTCCTCCGGCGGACGCGCGACCATCACAAGACCCTCGTTGATGGCGAGCTTCTTGAAAACCTCCGATCCAACAGCTGCCGCGGCCGATTTGTTGAGGCGTTCGATGACGTCCTTTGGCGTCCTGGCCGGCGCGAACAGACCGTACCAGCTCTCCGCCTCATAGCCGGGAACGCCGGCCTCGGCGACGGTCGGCAAATCGGGAAACGCCGGCGAGCGTTGCACGGAGGTCACGGCGAGCGCGCGCAGCTGTCCGGCCTGGATCAACGAGGCGGCGCTGGCCACCGTCGTGAACATCACCTGGATCTGGCCGCCGATCAGGTCGGTGATGGCGGGCGCCGCGCCCTTGTAGGGCACCGTCGTCAGGTCGACCTTGGCGAGGTTCTTGAACAATTCCCCCGCCAGATGCGCCGAGGTGCCGGTACCGTAGGTGCCGTACGATAGTTTCCCAGGATCGGCTTTCGCCGCCGCGATTAGATCGGCGATCGATCTAATCGGCGATTTGGGATTGACCACAACGATATTGAAGGACCGCGCCACCAGCGCGACCGCTGCGAAATCCTTGTGCGGATCGTAGGGTAGCGTCGCCTTCAGGCTTGGATTGACGGCATTGGCAAAGGTCCCCATCAAGAGCGTGTAGCCATCCGGCTCGCTGGTCGCCACCGCCTGGGTACCGATGATGGTCCCCGCGCCCGGCTTGTTCTCGACGACGACGGAAACACCCAGATCCTTCGCCAGTTCCTGCGCCAGCGAGCGCGCCACAACGTCGGTGCCGCCGCCCGGAGCAAAGGGAACGACGATCCGGACGATCCTGTCGGGATAAACTGCAAGCGCGGGATAGATCGATGCCGAGAGCCAGAATGCTGCAAGCGCGAACAGAACGGAGGTGGTTTTTGTCTTCGGTCCAAACGGCATGCGCATCCACCCACAACTGAGTCTTCACTGAAGTCTTCGACGACCGCCATAGCAGATCACGGCATCCGACGCAGCGCCATGCGCCAGAAGACGAACCGTCATGACGGCCGATGCGGCGCGCGAGGATGGACGTCGGGACCCCCGATGGACTAGCGTCAATCGCAACGACAAGAATATCTTCGGGAGGAACTCATGAAGCACTGGCTGGCCGGATTGTTGCTGTTGATTGGGCCACCGGCCCTTGCGCAGCAGGCGGTGCCGCAAATCGCCTTCGAGTCGGTTGCCAATCCGCTCAAATTGCCGACCAACATGTATTTCGGCGAAGTGTCGGGCGTCGCGGTCAATTCCAAGGGCCATGTCTTCGCGCTGTCGCGCGGCAATACCTCGGGTCCGGCCTACGCCGCGGCGGCGACGCAACTGCTGGAATTCGACGCCAAGGGCGCGTTCGTCCGCGAAATCGGCAAGAACCTCTATGCCTGGTCGTTCGCGCACACAGTGAAGATCGATCCCCAGGACAACATCTGGGTCACCGACAAGGGCTCCGACATGGTGATCAAATTCGATCCCGAGGGCCGTGTCGTCATGGTGTTCGGCCGCAAGCAGGAAGCCTCCGATGAAGATACCGGGCCGTTAAAACACCCGAAGCCGCCGCTGCCGGCCGAGGACGGGCGGTTTCGCCAGGTCACCGATGTCGCCTGGGACAAGGAGGGCAACACCTTCATCAGCGACGGCTATATCAATTCGCGCGTCGCCAAGGTCGACAAGGACGGCAACTGGCTGAAGTCGTGGGGCGACCGCGGCAAGGAGCCGGGCCAGTTCAACACCCCGCATTCGATCGCGACCGACGCCAAGGGCAATGTCTATGTCGCCGACCGCGGCAACCACCGCATCCAGGTGTTCGACGGCGACGGCAAATTCCTGCGCCAGTTCGTGATCGACGTGCCGGTGCCGCCGGACGCGAAACCTGCGATCGGCAAGATTCCCGACGAGGCGATGATGGCCGGCGGCACCTTCGCGCCGGGCTCGCCGTGGTCGATCTGCATCACCCCGCCGCCGAACCAGGTGCTGTACAGCTCCAACTCCTGGCCCGGCCGCATCTACAAGCTCAGCCTCGACGGCAAGGTGCTGGGGGTGCTCGGCAAATCCGGCAAGCAGCTGAAGCAGTTCGGCTGGATCCATGCGATGGCGTGCCCGTCGGAAAACGTGATCTGGGTGGCCGAACTATTGAACTGGCGGGTGCAGAAGCTGATCTTGAAGCCGTAGCAAAACGACCTTCCGTCATGGCCGGGCTTCGTCCCGGCCATCCACGTCTTTTGGTTCCGAGAGAAGCAAGACGTGGATGCCCGGCACAAGGCCGGGCATGACAAGTTCAAGTGCTTCAAATCATCCGCGCTACCACCGGAATCCTGCGCAACAGCAGCGTGAGTATCCAGCTTCCGGACAGCGTGCCGACGAACACGATCGCCGCTTTGACTGCGGCGGGAAACGTCGGATCGTAGACGACATATTGCAGCCAGATGATGAACATGTAGTGCAGGAGATAGATGCCGTAGGCCGATGGCTGCATCGCGTCGAGTAGCCTCAGGCTCGAATGCGCCAGCCGCAACGAGGTCGCCGGCACCGTGAACGCCATCGCGGCACTGAACGACGCAAAAGCGACGCCATAGGCCGCTCTCCACCACAGCGCAGGCGAAGCGAAATTCGCGATCCAATTGTGGTGGGCATAGACCAGCAGCACGATGGCGCCATAGAACAGCACCGCAAAGCCAAGCCAGACCGCCCAGCGTTTGGCGACCTGGCCGCCCTCCGCAAGGATACCCGTTCTCAGGCTGACGACGCCGATACCGACGCCGGTAAAGAAGCAGGCGGGATAGAGCAGGATGCGGCTGGTCTGTATCGGAAACGGATAATGGCCCGGCTCGAACCAACTTCCGTCGCCAAACGCCAGATGCAAGGGCAGATAGGACAGGATGGAGACGGCCAGAAAGGCGACAAACGCCGTCATCGGCCGGTTGCGCAAGCCATCAATCGACTGGCCGAAGCCTGCAAGGATGTTCGGCGCGACCGACCAGATCGCGGCGACGATGACATCGAGCACCAGCAGCACCCATAGAAACCAGGACTGTCCCGACGGCCACGGCCCGATCGTTATGGTGTGCCACCAGAAATGGAAGAAATTGAAATCCGTCGTGCCCGGGAAATGATAGCGCAGGAACGACGCGTAATAGGCGATCGGAATCAGCACGAAGATCGAGATCAGGAGCGGCACCCCCAGCCGCCAGGTGCGACGACGCAGGTAGCCCGCCGCTCCCTTTCGGGTCAGGCTGTCGTGGACGAACAGTCCCGAAATCAGGAACATGAAGGCCATGAAGAAGCTGTCGTTGAACAGGACGACCAGGTCGAAGCCGAGCCAGCGCATGCGGTCGCCGTTGCCGAACCAGGTATAGTTGACGACGGAATGGTGAATCACCACCAACAGCGTCGTGAACGTGCGCGCGCGGTCGAGCGCGACGATGCGGGCCGTCTGTTTCGCGGGGGTGGCGCTTTCGCTGGTGCTACGCTGCATCGGCTTCATCTGAAAATCATTTTTCGAAGGCGTCGTAGATGATCTTCTTGATCGTCGTTATGACGGGCATTCGCCCGGAAGGCGAATCCTGCATGACGACGAAAAACATGTCCTCGGCACGGTCGACCACGATGTAGACGCCGGTGGCGCCATCCCACTTGATTTCCCCGAGCGAGCCCGGCGGCGGCGGCACCGCATTGCCGGGATCGGTGCGAACCCCAAAACCATAGCCGAATCCGAAGCCGTCGCCGGGATAATAGAAATAGTCGCGCGCGACCCCCGACCCCGGACCGATGTGATCAGTGGTCATGGCGGCGAAGGTCTTTGGGCTGAGGTAGGTCCTGCCGTCCAGCGTCCCGCCATTGAGCAGCATCTGCCCGTAGCGCGCGAAATCGGCGATGGTCGAGACCATTCCGCCGCCGCCGGATTCCCATCGCGTGACTTGAAGCGAGTTTCGCTCGACATGCCGGTCCCTGGCAAGCGGGTAGGCATAGCGCGCGCGCTCGGCCGGATCGGTCAGGAAGAACTTGGTGGTTTTCATCCCGAGCGGATCGAGCAGATGCGTCTTCTCGAATTGATAGAGCGATTGGCCGGAGGCAACCTCGATCACGCGGCCGACAATATCGGTCGAATGCCCGTAATCCCACAGCGTGCGCGGCTGCTCGGCCAGCGGCAGCTTCGCGATCCGCTCAGCGAATCCGGCGTTGTCGAAGTCGCCGAGATAGATGCCGGCATAGGCGGCCTTGACCAGCCCCTCGCCATAGAAGCCGTAGGTGATGCCGGAGGTCTGCAGCAGCAAATCCTCGATGTTGATCGGTCGCCACGGCGGCACCAGGTCGAGCACCGACTTGCCGGCCTCGTCCTTGCGCTCGACGCCGACCTTCACGCCGGCGAAGGAGGGAATGTATTTGCTGACGGGGTCGTCGAGCGCGATTTTTCCCTGATCGACCAGCATCATCGCCGCCACGCTGGTGATGGTCTTGGTGACCGAATGAATCGGGAAGATGGCGTCCGCCGTCATCGGCACGCCCTTCTCGACGTCGCGTTGGCCGAAGCATTTGAAATAGACCGGCTGGCCATGGCGCTGGATCAGGACGATAGCGCCGGGAATCCTGCCCGCGGCAATCTCGCCGTTGACGAAATCCTCGATCGGGGCGAGTTTTTCCAGCGACAATTTGGCGCCCGGCGGCGGCCCAAAGGCAGCACCCGCCGCCGATAAGGGAACCGCAGCCGAAATGGCAGCCACGACCGCGACATACAGCCGGACTGACGCGAAATTGCCGGAAATGATGCGTTGAGGTCCGGACGTTGCGAGCCGCATGCAGATGAGATTATTGCATTGCTGCAATTCGATCCAGACGCCGCTTTGTCGAAACGTGCGCTTCCGTTCAATTCCTCCGGAGCCAAGCGGCGGCGCAAGCGCGCCGTTGCGGCCTCGATTCACACTGCCGTGGCGCGGGCAAAATCAACGTAGATCTCGCGCAAGCGATCGGTCATCGGACCGGGCTTGCCGTTGGCGACTATCTTGCCGTCGATCGACACCACCGCCTGCACGAACACCGTGGCGGAGGTAATGAAGGCTTCCTTGGCGGCCAGCGCCTCGTCGACCGTGAACGGCCGCTCCTCGACGCGGAGCTGGCGCTCCTCGGCAAGCTTGACCACCGCCTTGCGGGTGCAACCGGGCAGGATTTCGCTGCCGTTGTGCCGCGTCACCAGCACGTCGTCCTGGGTCAGGATGAAGGCCGACGACGATCCCCCTTCGGTGATCTTGCCGTCCTCGATCATCCAGGCCTCGCCGGCGCCGGCTTCGGCGGCAGCCTGCTTTGCCAGCACCTGCGCCAAAAGCGCCACGCTCTTGATGTCGCGCCGGGTCCAGCGGATGTCCGGCACCGTGATCACGCCGATGCCGGTCTTGGCCGACGCCGCGTTGACGATGTCCTTCACCGACGTGAACATGATCAGCGTCGGCTTCACTTCCCTGGGAAAGGCAAAGTCGCGTCCCGTATCGGCGCCGCGGGTCACCTCCAGGTAGACCATGCCGTTGACGAGGTTGTTGCGCGCAACCAGCTCTTTCTGGATCTCCTGAATCCGCGCGCTGGTCTCCGGCAGCGCCAGCGATATCTCGCCGACCGAGCGCTCCAGCCGCGCCAGATGCGAGGCATTGTCGATCAACTTGCCGTCGAGCACGGCGGCCACCTCATAGATGCCGTCGGCGAACAGAAAGCCGCGGTCCAGTATCGAGACCTTGGCCTCTGACATCGGCACGAACGACCCGTTGACGTAGGCGATCTGGTCCAAGCGAGTTCTCCTGATGGTGATGCGAAGCGCGGATGCGGGACGGTATACGTGAATCGTTAATGCCGAGAAACCCTCGTATCGTCATTCCGGGGCGCCGCAGGCGAGCCCGGAATCTCGAGATTCCGGGTTCGATGCGGAGCCTGTCATCGGGCCGCGCATTCGCGCGGACCCGTTGGCATCGCCCCGGAATGACGGCGAGCTAATGCGATAATATCTTCGACAGAAACTTCTGCGCGCGGTCGCTGCGGGGACTGCCGAAGAAATCGGTCTTCAGCGCGTCCTCGACGATTTCGCCCTGGTCCATGAAGATCACCCGGTGCGCCACCTTGCTGGCGAAACCCATCTCGTGGGTCACCACCATCATGGTCATGCCCTCGCGGGCGAGGTCGACCATGACGTCGAGCACCTCGCTGATCATTTCCGGATCGAGCGCCGAGGTCGGCTCGTCGAACAGCATGGCGATCGGGTCCATTGCCAGCGCGCGGGCGATGGCGACGCGCTGCTGCTGGCCACCGGACAATTCCGCCGGATATTTGCGCGCGTGGTCCTTCAGGCCCACGCGGTCGAGCAGCTTTGAGGCCTTTGCCAGCGCCTCGGCATGGGAGCGTCCCAGCACCTTTTCCTGCGCCAGGCAGAGGTTTTCGATGATCTTCAGGTGCGGGAACAATTCAAAATGCTGGAACACCATGCCGACGCGGGCGCGCAGTTTCGGCAGGTTTGTCCTGGGGTCGTTGACCCTGATGCCGTCGACCACGATTTCACCCTTCTGGAACGGCTCCAGCGCGTTGACGCATTTGATCAAGGTCGACTTTCCCGAACCGGACGGACCGCATACCACCACCACCTCGCCCCTGGCGACGCCGGTGGTGCAGTCCTTCAGCGCCTGGAAACTCGGCCCGTACCATTTGTCGACATGGCTGATCTCGATCATAGCGGTCTTTCTAATGCACGTAGGCGATGCGCGCCTGCAGGCGCCGCACGCCGAACGACGCGAAACAGGAGATGATGAAATAGATCACGGCTGCGAACAGGTACATTTCGACCAGCCGGCCGTCGCGCTGCGCGACATTGCTGGCGGCGCCGAGGAAGTCGGTGATCGACACCACATAGACCAGCGAGGTGTCCTGGAACAGCACGATGGTCTGGGTCAACAGCACCGGCAGCATGTTGCGGAACGCCTGCGGCAGCACGACATAGCGCATGGTCTGGCTGTAGGTCAGGCCGAGCGCCTGGGCCGCGGCCGGCTGTCCCTTCGAGATCGACTGGATGCCGGCGCGCATGATTTCGGAGAAATACGCCGCCTCGAACAGGATGAAGGTGATCAGCGAGGAGGCGAATGCGCCGACGTGGATCGGCCGCGAAGCTCCCGTCAGCCACTGGCCGATATAGGGCACCAGGAAATAGAACCAGAAGATCACCAGCACCAGCGGCAGCGAGCGCATCAGGTCGACATAAAGCCCGGCGATACGGCCGAGCAGTTTGAGGCCCGACAGCCGCATCAACGCGATCAGCGTGCCGAAGATCAGGCCGCCAAGGGCCGCGAGCCCCGTCAGCATCAGCGTAAAGGTCATGCCGTCGAGAAACAGATAGGGAAGCGAGCGACGGATGACGTCGAAGTCGAAACTGGCGAACATGGCGCGCTACTTCCCCGAGATGTAGCCGGGGACCGCCAGCGCGCGCTCGAGAAAGCGCATCGCGACGACGACCACGATATTGACGAGGAGATAGAGCACGGTTGCGCCGGTGAAGGCTTCGAACACCTGGAAGGAGAATTCCTGCATGGCGCGCGCGGCACCCGTCAGCTCGATCAGGCCGATGGTGATCGCCACCGACGTATTCTTGATGGTGGCGAGGAATTCGGAAGTCAGCGGCGGCATGATGATGCGAAACGCCATCGGCAGCAGGACGTAGCGATAGGTCTGCGCCGTCGTCAGTCCGAGCGCAGTCGCGGCCAGCTTCTGGCCGCGCGGCAGCGAATTGATGCCGGCGCCGGTTTGTACAGCCACGCGCGCGGACATGAACAGCCCAATCCCGATCGCCGCCGTGTAAAACGGCGCGTGCGGCATCTGCTTCATCCACAGCCCCCACCCGTGCGGCAGCAGTTCCGGCAGCACGAAGAACCAGATGAACAGCTGCACCAAGAGCGGCATGTTGCGGAAGAATTCGACATAGACGAAACCGATGAAGGAAGCGGTCTTCGACGGCAGCGTGCGCATCACACCGACGATCGCCCCGAAGGCGAGCGCGATGACCCAGGCAAACAGCGAGGTCTCGATCGTCAGCAGCAGCCCGGCCAGCAGCATGTCGAGATAGGTGCCGGTCCCGGTCGGAGACGGCTCGAAGAAGATGTGCCAGTTCCAGTGATAATTCACGAAACCTTCCGTGCGCCAGAACTATGCGTCGCCCCGCTCATCAGACGCCTCACATCGGCTTGTACGAATCCGGATCGGGAGAATTGGCAAATTCATGCCTCAGCTCCGCGCCGCAGGCATCTCATTCGTGCTCCCCCCTGGATCACGGCCGCAATGCCTGCATAAATCGGGCCGAACGCCATTCGGTCGCGACCAGCGATCCCGGACTCTTGCAACGGATGCCGATACGATACCCATGCAATGGCTGGGCCATTGCATGGGCCGGGCCAGCCTCACATCGCCTTGTAGGAATCGGGATCGGGCGAATCCGACGGATTGGCGAATTCATGCTTCAGTGCGGGAGCGATCGGCGTGTTGAGGTTGAGGCCCTTGGGCGGAATCTTCGACATGAACCATTTGTCGTAGAGCTTCTGGCCCTCGCCGCTCTTGTAGAGCACGGCGGTCGCGGCATCGACCATCTTCTTGAAGGGCACGTCGTCCTTGCGCAGCATGATGCCGTAGGGCTCGGGCTTCGAGAACGCGTCCGAGGAGATCACATAGGCGGCGGGATCCTTCGAGCCGGCGATCAGGCTCGCCAGCAGCACATCGTCCATCACGAACGCCACCGCGCGATCGGTCTCGACCATCAGGAAGGCCTCGGCGTGATCCTTGGCCGGAATGATGTTGACGCCGAGGTTGCGGGCGGCATTGGCTTCCGTGAGCTGCTTGATGTTGGTGGTGCCGGCGGTCGAGACCACCGACTTGCCCTTGAGATCGTCGATCTTGTCGAGCTTGTTGGCCTTCTTCGACACGAAGCGGCTCGCGGTCAGGAAGTGGGTGTTGGTGAACGCGACCTGCTTCTCGCGCTCGGCATTGTTGGTGGTCGAGCCGCATTCGAGATCGACGGTGCCGTTGGCCAGCAGCGGAATACGGTTCGACGACGTCACCGGCTCGAGCTTGACCTGGAGCTTGTCGAGCTTGAGTTCCGTCTTCACGGCGTCGACGATCTTGTAGCAGATGTCCATCGCAAAGCCGATCGGCTTCTGGTTGTCGTCGAGGTAGGAGAACGGGATCGAGGAATCACGAAAACCGAGGGTAATCGTGCCGGTGTCCTTGATATTCTTCAATGTCCCCGTCAGGTTCTCAGCGTTGGCCTGTCCGGCGCAGAACGCAGCGGCAAGCGCAAACCCGATCATTCGAAAATGCTTCATTCGACCTCTCCCCTTCTGGATGACTGACCGGATGCTTGCATAATCCGGGCCGGAATAGAATGTGACTTTCGGCGGCTTTTGCGCCTTCCGACCCGATCAGGCATAGCGGTTGGCCCGGGTCCTGTGGATGGCGGTCAGTGCCCAAAGGCTGAACAGGCACACCGCGGTGAGATAATAGCCCGGCGCGAGATCGCCGATGACAGCGAACGTGCCGAGCCAGGTCACGGTCGCCGGACCCATGCCGCCGAAGACAGTGACCCCTATATTGTAGCTGAGGCCGAGACCCGTCGCGCGCGTGCTGGCCGGAAACAGTTCGGACATCAGCGCCGCTACCGCACCGAGATAGAGCGCCTTCAGCGAGCCGAGCAGCAGCACCGCGAGCACGATGATCGTGCCTGACGGCTTGCTGGCAAGCAGGAGATACAGCGGAAAGATCGCAAGCAGCAGCAAGACGCCCACCGTGATCAGGTAGGGCGTGCGTCCGACCCGGTCGGAGATGGCGCCCGCGACAGGATTGAGGGTGACGGCAGCGATGGCGGCGGCAAAGGCCGCGAGGTAGCCGATGAGCGGCGGCAGGTGCAGCGTTTTGACCACATAGGTCGGCATGTAGATGATGAGATAATTGACGGCGGTCGCGGTGGCGATCGCGCCGACCGCCAGCAAGACCGGAAACTTCTGCGCCATGAAGACATTGCGGACCGGCGTGTCGTGTTTTGCCGCCGGCGGCGCGGTCGCGTCCTCTATCTTGTTGCGGATGTAAAGGCCGATCGGCCCGATCAGCACACCGAACAGGAACGGAATACGCCAGCCCCAGGTCTGCAATTCGGTCTCGGTCAGGGTCGAGGACAACAGCACGCCGAAGCCGGAGCCGAGCAGCGCGCTGATACCCTGGCTTGCGAACTGCCAGCTCGCGACAAAGCCGCGCCGGCCCGGCATGTGCTCGACCAGGAACGCGGTCGAACTGCCGAACTCGCCGCCCGCGGAAAAGCCCTGCACCAGGCGGGCGACGATCACGAGCAGCGGCGCCCACACGCCGATCTTGTCGAAGGTCGGCATGCAGCCCACCGCCAGCGTGCCGAAGGTCATCATCGCGATGGAGAGCAGCAGCGAGGCCTTCCGGCCGTGGCGGTCGGCATAGGCGCCGAGCAGCACGCCCCCAACCGGCCGCGCCAGGAATGTCAGGCCGAACGAACCAAAGGTCAGCAACAGCGAGGTGGTCGGATCGTTGGCGGGAAAGAACGCCTTGGACAGATAGACCGCGAAAAAGGCGTAGACGGAGATATCGAACCATTCGAGCGCGTTGCCGAGCGAGGTCGCGACCACAAGCCTGGTGACGTTCTTTTTCTCCGAAGCGGTTTGCGGCATTCCCTCCGCCGGCGCCAATACGGTCATTTCAAATCTCCCGCGCGCGACGTTTCGCCCAAATCCCAGAACAGCCCCGCCATGATCCCCAGCGCCTCCTCGGTCACCGACAGCAGGATGTGTTCGTCGGGCGCGTGCTGGGAGCAGCCCGGATAGGAATGCGGCACCCAGATCGTAGGTAATCCCAGCGTCTCGGAGAACACATCGTTCGGCAGCGAGCCGCCGAAATTCGGCAGCACGGCCGGCGTCTTGCCGGTGGTCTGCCGGATCGAAGTCAGCCGCCCATTTGATCCAGGGACTGTCGAAATCGGTGCGCGAGGCGATGAAGCTCTGGGTGGCGCTGACTTCGACCATCGGAAATCCGCTGGCTGCGAGATGCGCGCGCACGGCGTCGACGACCCCCTCATGTTTGGTGCCGACGACGAAGCGAAGCTGCAGGACGGCGCGGGCATGGCCCGGTATCGCATTCGCCGGGTGATCGATATTGCCCGATGACATCGCCAGCACTTCGAGCGTGTTCCAGGCGTAGACCCGTTCCGCCGCCGACAGTCCCTCCTCGCCCCAATCCTCCGACAGCGCGGGCTCTTCGGGCAGCGGGTTGATCTCGACGTCGGCGAGCATGCTGCGGACCTGGTTGGTCAGCCGCGGCGGCTTCAGCGCCTCGAGCTTCATGCGTCCATGGCTGTCGACCAGCGACGCAATGGCATTGGCGAGGATGGTCGCGGGATTGGCGAGCAGGCCGCCCCAATTGCCGGAATGGTGACCGCCCTCGCGCAGATTCACGTCGAGATGGATGCGGATGCCGCCGCGGCAGCCGAGGAAGATGGTCGGCCGATCGGCGGCAAGCCGCGGGCCGTCGGAGGCGAGCAACAGATCGGCCTTCAGCTCGTCGCGCAGCGATGCGCAGACTTTGTTCAGATCGGGCGAGCCGATCTCCTCGCCCATCTCGATCAGGAATTTCGCGTTGAACCCGAGCTTGCCGCCGCGCGCGTCGCGCACCGCAGCCAGCGCGGCGAGATTGATGCTGTGCTGGCCCTTGTTGTCGGCAGCGCCGCGGCCATAGACGCGGTTGCCGATCGTCGTCAGCTTCCACGGGTCAAGCCCGCCGCGCCATTCGCCGATCATGCCGTCGACGACGTCGCCGTGACCGTAGATCAGGACGGTCGGCAACGCGTCGCTCTCGCGATGCTCCGCGACCAGGAACGGCGACCTGCCGCTGGGGGATTCCACCAGCCGGCTCTCAAAATCGAGCTCGGCAAAGGCGGTGCGCATTTCCTTTTCGAGATAGGCGCGCAACTCGGCCGCACGCCCGGTGCTCTGGCTTTCGGTCTGGTAGGCGACGCGTCGCGCCAGCGTTTGCAGGAACTCGCCGGACGAAAACTGCCGGTGGACGTTGGCGATGGCATCACCCCTGCCTTGAACTGGCGGGGTCATGCGGCGCGGCCCTTCCGCATCGCGCTCGAGTAACGCGGGCAGATTTCCTCGGCAAACCGCGTCATCATCCGCTGCCGGACCGCGAGCGGCGTGCCCGGCGTCGCGCAGGACACCATGAAGTAGTTGAAGCCGAGCCCGATCAGCGCATCGATGCGCCGGCAGATCGTCTCCGCGCTGCCGATCAGATTGGAGTTGTGGAACGGTCCGAGCTCTGCCGGGTCCGTCAACTTGCGCAGATTAGCGAACATCCGGCTGAAATCGGCATATTCGGGAATGTCTGCCCACGGATTGGCATCCGCCTCATAGTGATCCGCCTGCAGCGCGAAATATCCCGGGAAATAACGGCGGCCCATATCGCGCGCCTCCTCGTCGGTGTCGGCGATGAACATCTTGACCGAGATCGGAAGAATGGCGCCGTTCGCCTTGGCGCCGGCGCGCGCCCGCCAACGATCCAGGATCTTCACCAGCAGGCCATCGGGGAAAGTCGAAAGGCAGATGGGAGGAATGCCGAGGTCCCCCATCACTTCGGCGCTGGCCGGACTTCCGATCGCACCATAGAAGTGAACCGGTTTGTCTGATGGCTCGGGGCGGATGCGTATCGGTTGCTCGATGTTCCAGAACTTGCCCGAATAGGTGAAGGGCTTTCCGGCCAGGCCCTGCTCGACGATCTTGAACACTTCGGCGAAACGTGCGCGACCCTCGTTCATGTCGATATTGTACGCCTCATATTCCATCCTGGCCGTGCCGCGCCCGATGCCCAGATGCAACCGGCCCCTGGTCAACAAATTGAGCATGGCGATCTCCTCGGCGAGCCGCAGCGGATGATACCAGGGCAGCACCAGCACCGACGTCCCGAGCGACAGGTCGGGAAATCTGGCGGCGATATGCGCCATCATCAAAAGCGGGCTTGGCGTCGGGTAGTAGTCGCTGAAATGATGCTCGAGCAGCCATGCCGCGTCGTAGCCAAGCCTGTGACCCAGTTCGCAATCCGACATCAGATCGCGATAGAGCTGGTCGTCGGGAACCCCCGCCACATCAGCGGCGGCCGCCTGAAAGCCGAACGATATATCTTGCATGGAATGATCTCCGCCAGACCCTGATCCTAGAGACATGGTATCGGGACGCAACAGGGCACGAATTCCGGCTGGCGGCAGGTTTTGTCCCGATTGCTCGGTCCGCAAAACCCGGCAGGCCTGTACGGGGCGCGCCATCACCGCACCGGATTTGCCTTGCCAAAGCAGGCCGGAATGCAACAAGTTCGGCCATCGAGGCCTTCCGATCATGAAGAAAGAAATCCGGCTCAACGCCTTCGCCATGAACTGCGTGGCGCATCAGTCGCCGGGGCTGTGGACCCATCCGCGCGACCGCACGGCGGAATATAACCGCCTGCCCTACTGGATCGATCTCGCCAAAACGCTGGAGCGTGGGCGCTTCGACGGCCTGTTTCTCGCCGACGTGCTCGGCGTCTACGACGTGTTCGGCGGCAGTCCGGATGCGGCCTTGCGTAACGCCGCGCAGACGCCCTGCAACGACCCGATGCTGTTGATTCCGGCGATGGCGGCGGTCACCGAACATCTCGGCTTTGGCGTGACCTCGAACCTCACCTACGAGCCGCCCTACACGTTCGCGCGGCGGATGTCGACGCTCGACCATCTGACCGAGGGCCGCGTCGGCTGGAATGTGGTGACCGGCTATCTCGACAGCGCCGCGCGCGGCGCCGGCAAGGACAAGCAGACGGCGCATGACGACCGCTATGCGGTCGCCGATGAATATATGGAGGTGGTCTACAAGCTCTGGGAAGGCAGCTGGGAGGACGACGCCGCGCTGCGCGACCGTATCAACGGTATCTTTGCCGATCCCGCCAAGGTGCATCGCGTCCGGCACGAGGGCAACAATTATCGCCTTGACGCCATCCATCTCAGCGAGCCGTCGCCGCAACGCACGCCGGTGCTGTATCAGGCCGGCACCTCGCCGCGCGGACGGCAGTTCGCCGCCGAGCATGCCGAATGCGTGTTCATGTCGGGTCCGTCGGCGAAAGTGATCGGGCCGCGCGTCTCCGCGATCCGCGAACTCGCCGCGAAAGGTGGGCGCGACGGGAGCGAAATCCTGATGTTCAGCATGTTCACCGTCATTCTCGGGCGCACTGACGCCGAGGCGAGAGCCAAATACGCCGACTATCGCAGCCATGTCAGCGTCGAAGGCGCGCTCACCCTGATGTCCGGCTGGACCGGCGTCGATTTCTCGACCTACGATCTCGACCAGCAGGTCCGCCACGTCGAGAACGATGCCGGCCGCAGCGCGATGGACAACGTCACCCGCGCCGATCCCGACCGGGTCTGGACCGTGCGCGAGGTCGCCCAGCATGTCGGTATCGGCGGCGCCGGGCCGGTCGCGATCGGCACGGCGGAAAAGGTCGCCGACCAGATCGAAGCCTGGTTCGACGACACCGACGTCGACGGGTTGAATATGCCGTTTGCGGTTTCGCCCGGCGATTTCGCCGACATCGCCGACATGCTGGTGCCGGAACTGGTGCGCCGCGGGCGCTACAAGGCCGCGTATCGGCCGGGAACGTTGCGCGAAAAGCTGTTCGGCGAAGGCCGCGCGCGCCTCGCCGCGCCGCATCCGGCGGTGCAATACCGGCCGGGCGTGAGGGCGAAGGCGGCGGAGTAATTGGTAATCCGTCATTCCGGGATGGTCACAGCCGCTCCGTGCGAAGCGCGGCCGATGGGACCAGACCCGGAATCTCGAGATTCCGGTTTCGATGCTTCGCATCGCCCCGGAATGACGGGCATGATTAAACCGTGCCGTCAACCACGACCTCGATCAGCTTCGGGCCCGGCCGCTTGAACGCGGACGTCAATGTTGGCTTCAGATCCTTTGCCTCCGTGATCCGCATCGCTTCCAGCCCGAGCGATTTTGCCACGCCGGCGAAATCCACCGGCGGGTCGGCGAAATCCATGCCGACGTAGTTGCTGTCGCCGTGGAACGCGAGCAGCCGCTGCTTGATGATGCGGTAGCCGCCATTGTTACAGATCACCACCGTCAGCGGCAGCTTGTGATGGGCCGCGGTCCACAGCGCCTGGATCGAATACATCGCGCTACCGTCGCCGGAGAAGCACACCACCGGCCGGTCCGGATTGGCCATGCTGACGCCGACGGAAGCCGGCAGGCCCCAGCCGATGCCCCCCGAGGCCAGCGCATGATAGCCGTAGCGATCGCGGTGCGGGCGCAACGCCAGCATCTGCCGCCCGGAGGTCAGCCCCTCGTCGACCAGGATGGCGTTATCCGGCATCGCTTCCACCACCTGCAGCGTCAGATAATCCGGATCGATCGGCGAGCGGTCTCTGGCCTTCGAAATCTGCTCGATCAGCGGGCCGCGCCGCGCGGTCCAGTTCTTCGAAGCCAGCGCGGCAATGCCCGTTTTCGCGCGCGCCTCCAGCGCGGCGCCGCCGGCGGATTTCAGCGCCGGCACCAGCACGCGCAGGGTCTCCCTGACGTCAGCCCTGAGCGCGATCTCGGCGCCGTAATTCTTGGCGAGGTCGCCATCGACGAGGCCGATCTGCACGATCGAGAGCCCATCCGGCAGCGGATCGACCTCGCTGTAGACCGACATCCGCAGGGGATCGGCGCCCAGCACGATCATCAGATCGTAGGGGGAGAGCACCTCGCGCACCTGTTTCTGCAGCCGCGTCAGCGCGCCCATGAAGCACGGGCTTTCCGACAGAAAACTCGCACCATAGGGCGTCGACGATTGATAAGCAGGGCAGCCGAGCGTCTCGGCCAATGCAGCGGCTTCCCGCAGCGCGTCGCTTTTCACGATCTCGTCGCCGGTGATGACGACCGGACGCTCGGCTTTCAGGATCCGCGCGGCCAGCGCCTGCAGCGCCTCGTCGGAAGGCCTGACCCGCGTATCGACGCGGGTGGAGCGGCCGAGCTCGATGCCGGCTTCGGAATTGAGGATATCGCCGGGCAGCGAGATGAACACCGGCCCGGTCGGCGGCGTGGTCGCGATCTTGGCGGCGCGGCGCACGATCCGCGGCAGGTCCTCCAGCCGCGTCACCTCGACCGCCCATTTCACCACCGGCTTCGCCATCTCGACCAGCGGCCCATACAGCACCGGCTCCATCAGGCCGTGGCCCTGCTCCTGCTGGCCCGCGGTCAGGATCATCGGCGTGCCGGTGAAACTGGCATTGAACAGCGAGCCCATCGCATTGCCAAGCCCAGGCGCGACATGGACGTTGCAGGCGACCAGCCGCCCCGAGGCGCGGGAAAAACCGTCGGCGATCGCGACCACCAGGCTCTCCTGCATCGCCATCACATAGGTGAGGTCGGGATGATCCTTCAGCGCATGCATGATCGGCAGTTCGGTGGTGCCGGGATTGCCGAACAGATGGGTGATGCCCTCGTCCTTGAGCAGCGCAAGGAATGCCGAGCGCCCGGTGATGCGATTCATGAAATTCCTCCGTTGCCGCGGCTGTTCCCGTCGGGCTTTTGCCATCATGGCTGATCGGCGATACTGAGATCAAGGAAGCCGGCTCATGGCTGCCCTGCGCGAGCCAAATTGGCGGGCGCCAGCGGCTCGATGAGGTGTTCATGGCTCAGCACGGCTGAGCTCGAACGGGTCGTCACCGCTGCCGCGCCTTTTCTTCTTCGAGCGCTGCCAGACCACGCCGGGAAACCCTTTCAGCGGCACCAGCGGCTCGCCGGTATAGGCCCATTCCTGCAGCTCCTCGATCGCGATGTGATAGAGCGGCTGCCGCCCGGTGCGGCCCGAAAACAGCGCGCGCGGGATGTTCACCATGTGCGGCGAGCGCGCGCGCTCGTAGGTGAGCGGCGAGCCGCAACGGGTGCAGAAGCTGCGCACGGCTTTCGTGGCCTTGTCCTCGTAGCGGGCAATCCCGGTCTTGCCCCTGGTGATGCGGAAGCGCTTGCGCCAGCTGCCGACATAGGTCGCATAGGCCGCGCCATGCGCGCGGCGGCTGGTGGCCGAATGATCGTGCCAGGCCCAGCGCGCCGGCGTATCGATCTCGAACTGGACCTGGCCGCACAGGCATTGGCCCTGCGAGACACCGGCTGCTTTCGCTGCTTTTGCCATGAAGTACTCCGTCATTCCGGGGCGATGCGCAGCATGTAGCCGGTTCGGCCATTCCGCAAAAGGCTGGACGGCACGATCACGGCGGGCGAGCATCTCCCATGCGGTTTCGGACATGGTGGATCCGTCGCGTTGTCATAATTCGCTGTCAATTGAGCCCTCCATCCCGTCAGGAGAATCCCCGTGCCACATCCCGCCATGTCGCCCAACAACATCGCCGTCATCACCGGGGGCGCATCCGGACTGGGTCTTGCCGCCGCGACACGGTTCGCCGCGTTCGGCATGAAGGTCTGCATCGCCGATCTGGGCGGCGATCGTCTCACCAAGGCCGAAGCGAAGCTCGCCTCGATCACGCTTGGAGGCGCTGCCAATGTCATGGCGATGGCCGTCGACGTCAGCCGCATCGAGGATGTCTCCACCCTTGAGGCTGCCGTGCGAAATCGTTTCGGCGGCACCGACATCCTGATGAACAATGCCGGCATCGGCCCTGACAGCACGAGCTTCGGCCCACTGGAGCACTGGCAACGCATTCTCGCGGTCAATCTCTGGGGCGTGATTCACGGCACGCAGGCCTTTGCGCCTCACATGATCGAGCGCGGCCGGCCCGGCCTCATCATCAATACCGGTTCCAAGCAGGGCATCACGACGCCTCCCGGCAATCCCGCCTACAACGTCTCCAAGGCCGGCGTGAAAGCGCTGACGGAGGCGCTGCAACACGAACTGCGCAACATCGCAGGCCACAAGATCAGCGCGCATCTGATGATCCCCGGTCACGTCTTCACCGGGCTGACCGCGCGCGGCCGCACCGAAAAGCCGGCCGGCGCCTGGACACCGGAGCAGACCGTCGACTTCATGATCGGGCGGGTGGAAGCCGGCGACTTCTACATTCTCTGCCCCGACAACGACGTGCCGCGACAACTCGACGAGCGCCGCATCCTGTGGGCGGCCTCCGACATCGTCGAAAACCGCCCCGCGCTGTCGCGCTGGCATCCGGATTACGCCGAGGCGTTTGCGGATTTCGTGAAGCGGGGATGAGTCGGTTTATTGCGAGTGCAGCAAGACGAGCTTGCGAAGCGAAATCCATCCCGTCGTCCCGGCCTCCGAGCCGGGACCCATGCGCCGCGGCCTCACGCTTTGATACACGCTGTTCGAGGACTTCGTGCGACCGTTACCGTCGAGAGCGGTCGCGCCTTTTCAGATTTGAAACAGCGCTAACAGCGTCATTGCGAGCACAAGCGAAGCAATCCATCGTGCAACAGAAGGAAAGAATGGATTGCTTCGTCGCATCCGCCCGAAGGCGGCTTCGGCGGACAAGAGGGCTCCTCGCGAGGGCGTTGAGACATACGTCCGCGATCTCGCCGCGAGCCTCGCGCGAGGTATTCGTTTATTTCCCGCCCTCTGTGAACGAAGGGCGCAGGGAATGCCGGGCGGCCGATGCGCCCGATAGCCGCGTGTGCAATGGGTAGTGGTAGAGCGCACACGCGTTGGCAGGTCACACCGGAATCACCCGGCATTCCCCACGCAATGGTTTACGGCTTACTCCGTGATCTCCCCGGTGCTCGGGCTCTTTGGCCACCGTCACCAGCGCGACTTCACGCCAACTTGACACCAGCGTCGAGGTGCCAGGACCACACGGCTTCGCCGTCCGCGGTCTGCGCCATTCGTCAAAGGCGCATCCGCGTCCACCGCATCCCGCCCCGCGTTTAGTGACGACCGCGAAACGCCCCTTTTGGTGGGGCGGGACGCAAATCATATACGATGGCTTCGAACCTACTGCAAGCACTATTTCTGTAATTTCGAAAATTATTTTTTTAATTCGGAAAGCGGCCCGATTGCAATGGGTTAGGCGGCTTGTTGCACCCGCCGCATTCCGCCCCGGCCTGCCCGCCGGAGCATCGCTCCCAGCGTCTCCTGCTTGTGGCCGCACTGCTTGCAGGCGAATTTCACCCGGGTTGCGCCTTTTTCCGCCGAGACGCGGTTGGGCGCGCCGCATTTGCCGCACAGCGTCTCGATCCTGGTATTGCCCTGCTTCACCACGAAGGGCTTCTTCGCCATGGCTTCGCGGATCAGGCGCTCGGCCTCTTGCCGCATCTGTTCCTTCGACATCCGCTTTTCACCGCCGTGGAAAACCTGCTCGCATCACGCCGGTGATGGCTTGCAGCCGGCGATTGAGGAGCGGTACGATCCCACGTTACTCGGCGGGCAAGGGCTCATGCGAGAAAAGTCAGACGAAAAAATTGCGCTCGTGGCACTACTCGTGGCGCTGATTGCATTGTCCGCATGGCCACTCGTCGGGCTGCCTCTGTTTTATCGGCCACCACCGAATCCCGTTGCCGGCGAATTTCTGGGCGTCAAATACGGGGAGTGGCTGCTATTTCTCGCGACTGCGTGGCTCGCATGGGCAACGTGGCAACTCGTCAAGGGAGCGGATAAGACCGCCGAGCGGCAATTGCGCGCCTATATGGGCGTCGGGATCGAAAGCGAGATCGATATCGACGCCGCCATCGACCACATCGACGTCAAATTGACTTTTCACAACTACGGCGCAACCCCCGCTTATCGCGTCCACTATCGCGGTGAATTGAAGATAGTCGATTCTTCCGTGACTCCTGATTTCTTCGAGATCAACATCGACAAGATCTACGCGCCGCGGGTCATCCAGCCTCACGCCGAATTCGGTTACGTGGCCCGCCTCCCGATCACCCGGGAGGAAAGAGGCCGCGTCAAGACTGGCAACGAGCAGAGGATTTATCTTTGGGGCGTGCTTGTCTACTGGGACGCATTCGGCGTGAAACGCTTCAACAAATTCCGCTTCTACTTCGGGGGCGACGAGTGCGTCCGCGCCAGGCGAATGTTTTGGGCCGGAGAGCAGGATGCCAATGAGGCCAATTAGCCTCCGCGCCCGCATCGAACGGCAGGCATCGGGCCAGCGACCGGCGCGCTCACGACACCGGAACCGTCACAGCGTCTCCTGCTTGCGGCCGCACTGCTTGCAGGCGAATTTCACCCGGGTTGCGCCTTTTTCTGCCGAGACGCGGTTGGGCGCGCCGCATTTGCCGCACAGCGTCTCGATCCTGGTATTGCCCTGCTTCACCACGATCGGCTTCTTCGCCATGGCTTCGCGGATCAGGCGCTCGGCCTCTTCCCGCATCTGTTCCTTCGACATCCGAACCGCGCCTCGTCATGGAAACCGGAGCGGCTTATAGCACCGGCATTGGATGATTTCTAACACTGGACGCAAAAATCGCCGCCGGTTTGCTTTAGACGACGCGGACGACCCGCTCGCGGGAGGGCGCAATCAGTTCGCGGGCGAAGATAGATGCGGAATGCAGCACTTCTTCCTGTGTGAGGTCGCCGAAGGAAAATTGCGAGATGAAATAGCTGGCGCCGGCCGTGTCCGCCATGGCGCGGACCTGGTCGCGGATGGTCGCGGGCGAGCCCGCGATCGCGCCGCCTCCGGCGACCATGGTGTCGAAATCCTCCGGCATCCGCGCATAGCGCGGCTGGGTGCCGTGCTTCTTCCAGAGCTTCATGAAACTCGCCCAGAACACCGGCCAGGCGCGGCGTCCGAGCGCCATAGCCTCGCCGTCGGTATCGGCGGCGATGACAAAGCGGTTGATGCCGATCAGCGGGGTAGTCTCCGGCGCGTGGCCGGCCGCCGCCCACTCCGCGCGGTAGCGGTCGGTGATCTCGCGGACCTTTGCCAACGGCCCGGCGCAGACGATGTTGATCGCATTCTGCGCCGGCCAGGCCGCTCCGTCGGGCACCGGCACCGCGTACCAGAGCGGCGGATGCGGCAGTTGCTTTGGCTTCATTTCGACCGGCACGTCCTCGAAGCGATAATACTTGCCGGTGAAATTGACCGAAGGCTGCGTCAGCGCCTGCCTGATGACGTTGTAGGCCTCGACATACATCGCGCCCGCCTGCTCCGGATCGATGCCGAAATAGGCAAGCTCGTGCGGCGAGGCGCCGCGGCCGATGCCGACCTCGAGCCGGCCACGGCTCAGATGATCGAGCATGCAGATTTCTTCGGCGAGCCGCAGCGGATGATGCGCGGGCAACACATAGACCAGCGGCCCGAGGCGAATGCGTCTGGTCCGCTGCGCCACCGCGGCAAGAAAGGTGCCCGGCGACGGCGTCTGGCTCAGCGGTGTCGCATGATGCTCGCTCATGTGGTAGGTGCGGAAGCCGGCCGTATCGTAAAACTCGATCAGCTTCAGGCGGTGTTCGTATTGCTCGGTGAGGTCGTAGGGGCCGCGGTCGTTTTGGTCGAAAATGCCGAACTGCATTGCGCCCCTCTCTCTGCCGTGATGGCCGGGCTCGTCCCGGCCATCCACGTCTTTTCTCGCCGCGCGCTAGTAAGTCGTGGATGCCCGCGGACAAGCCCGGGCATGACGAGTTATTAAGTATTGGTCTCGATCACCACGTAACTGTCCTCGACATGCACGGGAAACGTCTCCGCCACATACGGCCCCTTCGCCAGCGTCTCGCCGTCCTCGATCACGACCGGATAGGTCCGCACCTTCAGCCGCTTCGGGTCGAACCAGGACTGGCCGGTGCGCATGTCGAATTCCCAGCCGTGCCAGGCGCAGCGCAAGAGTTCGCCGATACGGGAGCGGACGTAGACGCCGGGCTCCGGCGAGGTCAGCCGCGCCACGCAGGCGGCCTGGTCGAGCGGGGCGCCGGCATGCGGGCAGCGGTTCAATAGCGCAAAGAACTCGCCGTTGACGTGGAACACCACGATGTCGCGGCCTTCGACGTCGACCACCTTGTTGCCGCCGGGCGGAATCTCGGATGCGCGCGCGACGATGTGACGGGCCATTTTTTCTTGTTCTTGTTCTTGCGGTCAGAGCTTGTAGAGCGCGCGCGCGTTGCCGTTGAAGATCTTCTGCCGCTCGAAGTCTGACAGTGGCGTCCGGAAGGCAAAGCGCGGATCGTCGAAATCCCAATGCGGGTAGTCCGACGAGAACAGCAGGCGGTCGATGCCGACCCATTCGATCAGCGAGCGCAGATGTTTTGCTTCGTCGGGCTCGTCGATCGGCTGGGTGGTGAACCAGAAATGCTCCTTCACATATTCCGACGGCCGGCGTTTCAGATGCGGCACCTCGCTGCGGAATTTTTCGAAATGCTGGTCCATCCGCCACATGGTCGATGAAATCCAGCCGAAGCCGCCCTCGATGAACACGATCTTCAGTTTCGGAAAACGCTCCGGCACGCCTTCGAGCACGAAACTGGTCAGCGTCGCCGCCATGGTATGCGCGTTCGACTGGTGCTCTTCGGCGTAATAGGACGGCCAGCCGCCGCCAGCCGGCGCGTGGCCGCCATAGCCGCCGACGTGGATGCCGAGCGGCAAGCCGAGTTCCTCGCAGCGCGCATAGATCGGCCAGTAGCGATGGCGGCCGAGCGGCTCGTTGGCGCGCGGCGAGACGTTGACCTGGACGTATTCGCCCAGCTTGGCGCAGCGCTCGATCTCGGCGATCGCCGCCTGCGTGTCGTCCTGGCCCACGAGAATCGAGGCCTTCAGGCGCGGCTCGCGATGGGTCCAGTTGGCCAGCTGCCACTCGTTGATGGCGCGCTGGATCGCGGCGCCGAAATCGAGGTTCTGCTGCGAGAAGATGAAGAGGTCGAGCACCTGCAGCAGGCCGAACTCGATGTCGAGCGGATCGAGATGCTGCTTGCGCATGAAGGCCAAATCCGAACCGGGCGGGCCGCCGGTCGGCGGCCAGGCATCGCGGCGCGCGATCAAGGGCGAGGAGCGCGGATAGGGCGTGGTACCGATATAGGGCGTGCGCAAATGGTCGCCGTAGGTCTTCATGTGTTCCTGCCAGCGCTTTGCGAGGAACGGATTGAGGTCGGCGCGCGAATGCAGGCTCGGATGCACGTCGCAATCGATGATGCGAAGCCGGGTCTTGGCGGTGGCTTCCTCGGCAAGTGCCGGGCGGTCGATGACGTCGCTCATGCGGTTCTCCCTGGGATCGGGTCTATGCGGCGAGCTTCAGCCGCGGAAAGGTTTCAAGCGGATTGTCTTCACACATGCGCGAAACGAGACTGGCGGGCAGATGCGGCGGGATCGCGTCGTCGCCGTCGAATTGCCAGTGCGGATAATCGGACGAGAACAAGAACATCTTGTCGGAGCCGATCATGTCGATGATCTCGGCGACGCCCTTGGCGTCCGGCGGGCTGTCGAACGGCTGCGTGGTGAGGCGAAAGTGGTCGCGCATGATGGCGGCCGGCTCGCGGTCGACCCAGGGCACCTCGACGCGCACGCCGCGCCACGTCTTGTTGGCGCGCCACATGAAGGCCGGCAGCCAGCTGATGCCGGATTCCATCAGCACCACCTTCAGCTCCGGGAATTTCACGAACACGCCCTCATAGATCAGGCTGAGGATCTGCGACTGGAACGCCTGCGCTTCCGCGAGATAATATTCGTAGCGATAGGACGGCCAGCCGACCGAACTCGGCGCCTGCCGATACTGGCTGCCGGCATGAACCGCGATCGGCAGTCTGTGCTTCTCAGCGGCCTGCCAGACCGGCCAGTAATGCCGCCGCCCGAGCAGCATCTCGCCCTGCGCCAGCACCAGCACCGAGACGAAGCGGTGGTCGGCGGCGCGGCGCTCGATCTCCTCGATGGCAAGATCGGGCGCCTGCAGCGGAATCACGATCGAGGCGCGCAGCCGTGAATCCTTGGCGAGCCATTCGGCCGCGATCCAGTCGTTGATCGCCTTGCAGAAGGCGGACGCCATATAGGGATCGTACACCGCCTGCGCGCCGTACAGCACGTTGCAGATCGCGTGGCTCGAGCCAAGCTGGTCGAACGCGCCGCGCTGGACCATTGCGAGGTCGCTGCCGGGCTTTCCGTTGGCCGGCCGCCAGTCGGCGCGGCCCGACAGCGGCATGTTGGGCGGATAGCTGGTGAGATCGAGCCCGTCGATCGCCCGGCTGACCACCTGTTCCTTCCAGTGATCGTCGAGATAGGGCAACAGCGTCGTGCGCGTCCCGCCCACCGCGGGATGGATATCGCAGTCGATCCGCGTCGCCGCCATGCGTGTTCCCTGGAGAGATATCGTTGTTGGCGGCGCGCCGGCGCCGCGACCGCGAATGTGCCGCCGAAGGGGCGGGAGCGCAAGGGTTTGGCACGGAACCAGGAGAAAATGCTGCACCATTCGTCATGGCCGGGCGTCGTCCCGGCCATCCACGTCTTTCTTATTCAGGCCCGGCAAAGACGTGGATGCCCGCACAAGGCCGGGCATGACGAGCGTCCATGTAGTGGAGCTACTCGATCGTCACGCCCGACGCCTTCGAGATGCTGCCGCGCTGCCCCTGCCGGTTCTCGTCGATCTCGCCGAGCAGCGGCGCGAGCCGATCGGCCAACAGGCGTGCGACCATGGCGATCGCGTGGCCCGGCGGAAATCCGATCATGCCGCAGGCCTTGTCTGCGAATGATCAAGTCTGGATACTGACGGCATCAGGGCCGATCGAGCCCCTGCTGAATCGGCAAAGGAGCCAGCCCGATGGCCAAACGCTTGCGCCTTTTCGTCGTGGCGGCCGTGCTGGCGGCCGGCGCCGCGACCACGACAGCCACCGCTGATGGACCGCCTCCGGAAGCGCTGGCCGCTGCCGCAGCGGGCCTCGGACAAAAGGCGCTCAACGATCCCGCCGCCTTCGACTTCGTACGATCGCTGACCACCGAGATCGGCCAACGCCTGGCCGGAACCGAGGCCCATCGCCGCGCGGTCGAGTTGGGCCGAGGCCCGGCTGAAAGCGGCGGGCTTCGACAACGTCCATTCCGAGCCGTTCACCCTGCGCGCCTGGATCCGCGGCACCGAGAGCGCCGACATCGTGGCGCCGGTGCCGCAGCATCTCGCCATCACCACCCTCGGCGGCTCGGTCGCGACCGGTGCTGAAGGCATCGAGGCGGAGATCGCGCTGTTCCGCAGCTACGACGAATTGCTGGCGGCGGCGCCCGGATCGCTCACCGGCAAGATCGCGGTGGTGACCCAGCGCATGGTGCGGGCGCAGGACGGCAGCGGCTACGGCGCCGCCAACGCGATCCGGCGCGCAGGTCCGTCCGAGGCGGCGAAGCGCGGCGCGGTCGCCTATCTCTTGCGCTCGCTCGGCACCGACAGCCACCGTCTGCCGCACACCGGCGCCCTCAACTACATGGACAACGCGCCGCGGATTCCGGCGGCGGCGCTGGCCATTCCCGATGCCGAGCAGCTCGAACGGCTGGCGGCGCTGGGTCCGGTGCGGATCAAGCTGGTGCTGACGCCTGTGGTTGCGGACCATGCGCCGTCCTGGAACGTGGTCGGCGAGGTCAGGGGCAGCGAGCGTCCGGATGAGATCGTTCTGATCGGCGGACATCTGGATTCCTGGGACCTCGGCACCGGCGCCACCGACGACGGCGCCGGCGTTGCCATCGCCTTCGGCGCCGCGCGGTTGATCGCCGCCCTGCCGCAGCGCCCCCGCCGCACCATTCGTCTGGTGCTGTTCGGCGCCGAGGAGATGGATTTCAGCGGCGCCGCCTACGCCGGCGCGCACCAGGCAGAAACGGCTGGGATCGTGCTCGCCGCCGAGGCGGATTTCGGTGCGCGCAACGTCTATGCGATCCAGCTTCCGCCCGGCGCCGCCGCGAGCGACTTCGGCCGATTGTTGCAACGGGCCATCACGCCGCTCGGCGCCATCCTCGATCGTCGGGCGGCGCTAGGCGGCGGCGACGACATCCGCGACCTGCACAAGGCCGGCGTGCCGGCGATCTCGCTGCGCCAGGATGGAATGGATTATTTCGACACCCACCATACCGCCGACGACACCCTCGACAAGATCGACCCGAGACAGCTCAACCAGGCGGTCGCCGTGTGGTCGGTCTTCACCTATCTTGCCGCGGCATCGGACGTGGATTTCAGAAGCCTCGCGGCGCCGGCAAAATAGCCGGCGCCCCTGCAAGCTTCGTCCTACTCGACCGTCACGCCCAATTCTTTCACCACCGCGCTCCAGCGCGCGTCTTCGGTTTTGAGAAACGCGCCGAACTCGGCAGGGTCGAGCGCGCGCGGGATGGTGCCCATGGCGGCGAATTTCTCGACGATGTCGGGCGACTGCGTGATCTTGTTCAGCGCCGCCGCCAGCTGATCGACCCGCGCCTTCGGGGTCGCGATGGGGACGACGACGCCAAGCCAGGCCGAGAGGTTGATTTCCGGAACGCCCTGCTCGGCGATCGTCGGCGTATCCGGGAACGCCGGCACGCGCTTGCCGTAGGCGCTCGCGATCAGGCGCATCTTGCCGGCGCGGATGAACGGTTCGGTGACGGGCACCGTGTCCATGGCGACGTCGACGAGACCGCCCATCAGGTCGGTCATCGCCTGCGGGCTGCCGCGATAGGGCACGTGCACGATCTTGATGCCGGCCTTCTGCTTGAACAGCTCCATGCCGAGATGCGACAGCGTGCCGTTGCCCGAGGAGGGATTCGACAGCTTGCCGGGATGAGCTTTGGCATAGGCGATCAGCTCAGGGACCGTCTTCACCGGCAGCGATGGATTGGTCACCAACAGCAGCGGCAGGTCGGCGACCTGGGCTACGGGCGCAAAATCCCGGAAGATGTCGTAGCTGATCGACTTGTACATGTGCGGGTTGACGACCATCGAGGCCAGCGGCGCCAGCACCATGGTGTGGCCGTCGGCTGCTGCCTGGGCCAGCGAGCCGAGAGCGATGCTGCCGCCCTGACCGGGGCGGTTTTCCACGATCACGTTCTCGCCGAGCAGCGGCGCAAGGCGGTCGGCCAATAGCCGCGCCACCATGTCGGTGGCCTGGCCCGGCGGAAATCCGATCATGATGCGGGTGACCTCGGCGCAGCGGGCATCGCCGAGCCCGAGGAAGAGAACCGCAACCGCAATCAACAGGCGTCGCATGACGCTCCCTCCTCTATTGTTTCCGGCGCGTTTTCTGTTTCGAAACGCTTGCCTTCAAATCGCGCCCGCCGCGCGCAGCCGCGCGATCTCTTCGGCCGATAGCCCGAGCGCGCCGAACACCTCGTCATTGTGCTGGCCGAGCGAAGGCCCGGTGCGGCGCACCGAAGCCGGCGTCTCGGAAAACCGCGGTACCACGCATTGCATGCGGACCTCGCCGAGCTCGTCGTCCGCAACCTTCACGATGGTGCCGCGCGCGACGAAATGCGGATCGGCAAAAATGTCGGCGGCGTCATAGATCGGCGAGAAGCCGACCTGGGCTTTCATCAGGCGCGCGCCGAGTTCATCGAGCGTCAGGCGCGAAATGGCGTCGCCGACGATTTCGTCGATCTCGCGCCAGTTCTGCACGCGCGAGGGGTTATCGATGAAGCGCGGATCGGAAACGAGATGCGCCAGATCGAGCGCGGCGCAGAATCGCTCATAGATGCTCTGCGTCGAGGCCGCGATCGAGGCCCATTTGCCGTCGGCGGTCGCGTAGATGTTGCCGGGCGCGGCATACTGGCTGCGGTTGCCGCTCTGGGTGCGCACGGCGCCGAGCTGGTCGTATTCGATGGCGAGGAAGTCGAGCGTGCGCATCATGGCCTCGGTGACCGCGCAATCGATCTCCTGGCCGCGGGCGGTGGGATCGTGCTTCAGCCGATAGAGTTCGGCGAGGATGCCGATCGCGCCGAACAATCCGCCGACCGCGTCCGAAATGGGATAGCCGAGATGCAGCGGCGTGCCGCCCTCCTCGCCGCACATCCGCGTGAAACCGCTCATCGCCTCGAACACCCGGGCAAAGCCGGGCTTGCGGCGATAGGGCCCGGTCTGGCCGAACCCGGTGACGCGCAGGATGGTCAGCCGCGGGTTGATGCCCTGCAGCCAGTCGCGCGTGATGCCCCATTCGTCGAGCGTGCCGGTGCGGAAATTCTCCACCAGCACGTCGTATTCGGCGACCAACCGTCCCAGCAGCGCCTTGCCCTCCGGCTTGCGCAGGTCGAGTGTGATGCCACGCTTGTTGCGGTTGGTGACCTTCCACCACAAGGGCACGCCGTCCTTGTGCGGCGCCAGCCGGCGCAGCGCATCGCCCTCGCCGGGCATTTCCGCTTTCAAAACCTCGGCGCCGAGATCGGCCAGCATGGTGGAAGCAAAGGGGCCGGCGACCACGGTGGAGATGTCGAGCACGCGCAGGCCCGCAAGCGGGCCGGTCGACGCGGGAATATCGGATGGGTTCGGCATTCGACGATGCTAGCCGCGTCCCCCGCTATGCGATATAGTCATTTCAGATAAATCAGAATTACCCGATCGGCATATCCAGGGAATCGCATGGACATCCGGCAGCTCACCACTTTCGTCGAGGTCGCGGCCAATGGCAGCTACGCGCGGACGGCTGCGATCATCGGCGTGGCGCAATCGGCGCTGAGCCGGCAGATGTCGGCGCTGGAGCGCGGCATCGGCGGCCGGCTGTTTCATCGCACCGGGCGCGGCGTGGTGCTGACCGAGCTCGGCGAGCGCATGCTGCCGCGCGCCCGTGCGCTGGTCGCGGACGCCGCCGCCTGGCAGGAGGCAGCGCGCGGCGAGAGCGCCGAGCCGCACGGCGAGGTCACGCTAGGCGCGGTGCCGGTCGCCTCGCGCTCGCTGATCGCAGCAATCGCCGGCGAGTTGCGCAACAGTTTTCCGGGCATCAAGCTGCGCGCGCTGGAAGGCTATAGCGGCCAGGTCGAGGAGTGGCTGGCCTCGGGCCGGGTCGAGATCGCGATCTATAACCGCTACCGCCGCGGCCGCGTCGCCAACGCCGAAGCATTGTCGCGCGCCGAGGTCGAGCTGATCCTCCGGCGCGATCATCCGATGGCGCGCCGGCGCGAAGTGGCGGTGCGCTCATTGGCCGAAATCCCGCTGGCGCTGCCGGTGCGCCCCAACAGCCTGACCAGCGTACTGACCGGACTGGCCGCCTCGCAACATTTCGAGCTCGACGTCCGGATCGAGGCCGGCTCGACACCCCTGATCAAGGACGTGATGCTGGCCGCGGGGCTTGCCACCATCTCGCCTCGCGCGGTGTTTGCGCGCGAGATCGGGGCGAGCGAACTCTGCGCGATCCCGATCGTGCGGCCAAAAATCCTGCAGACCACGTGGATGTCGGTGAGTTCGCATCATCCGCCATCGGAGGCCGCGAACATCGTTGCCCGGCTCATCCGCCAGATGGCGGCGCGCCGGCGCGCGGCGGCGTAAGCGCTCGAACGCGGCGTAGGTCCCCCGCGAACACTGTATTCGCGTTTCCCGATCGGCCATTCTATCGACAAAAATCATTTCGCCCGTTGAATTTCCGGCCCGGCTGCTCAAATAGGGCGATGGCTGGAAAATCCGTGCAAAGCGGGTGGCTTGCGATGACGAGATATCTCTTGCTTTGCCTGCTGCTGACGGGTTTGGCGGGCGCATCCGTCCGAGGCGCCGAACCCTGGCCCGGAAACGCGGCCTATCTGGTGAAGGTTGGCCTCGCCGGCGACGATCCTGTTCCGCCGGCCGCAACGGCGGATCTGACCAAAGCCTGCGAGGGCGTATCATTCTTGCGCAGCCTGAAATACGGCGAGAGCGAGCAAAACGTGCTCGACGTCGCCACCAGCGCCGCGGACACCGCCCCGGCAACTCCGCGCCCGGTGCTGCTGTTCGTGGCCGGCGAGAGTTTTGCCGGCGACAACCCCGCGCCCGATGCACAGGACCCGGTGCAGGATGCGGCGATGTGCTTTGCCGCGCGCAACGGAATGGTCGGGGTGAGGGTGAGCTACCGGCTCGCGCCGGCAAATCCCTGGCCGTCGGGCGCGAGGGATGTCGCGGCGGCGGCCTCCTGGGTACATGAGAACGCCGACCTGTTCGGCGGCAGCCGCGACGAGATCGTGGCCGTCGGCTATTCGGTCGGCGCGTTTCACGTCGCAAGCCTGCTGGCCCATCCGGAATTTCAGGACACCGATTCCGAACTCGCCGCCGCGATTCTGGTGTCCGGCATTTACCACGCCGGCGCCGACGCCACGCCGGCGGAAAAATCCTATTTCGGCGCGGATACGAGCCAATACGACCAGCGATCGGCGTTCCCCGGCATCCTCGACATCGAGACGCCGCTGCTGCTCGCCTGGTCGGCGCAGGATCCGCCGCGCCTCGTGACCGCGGGCGAAGAGCTGAAACGTCGCCTCTGCAACTCCGCCACCCATTGTCCGCACACGACGGTGCTGAGGACACGCGAGAAGTCTCGCCGATGTGTTCGGGGTCGATACATCGGGCGGCGGCCTGGCCGAGCCGACGCTGGAGCTGGTGCGCGAAATCGAGACGCGGGGACTGCCGTGAGCGGCGAGCATTTGCGCTACGACTGCGACCAGCGGAATCTTCCCGGCGTGATGCCCAGTATCTGGCGGAAATGACGCGCGAGATGGCTCTGGTCGGAAAAGCCGACGGCGTAGGCAATCTCCGACAGCGAGAGCGCGGTGTGAGCCAGCATCTCCTGGGCCCGTTCGACCCGCTTCTGGGTGAGATAGGAGTGCGGCGTGAGCCCGGTCGATTGCTTGAATCCCCTGGCGAAATGATGGATCGATAGTCCCGCGACCGCCGCCAGCGTTGCCAGATCCATGCTTTCGCCGAGATGGGCCTCGACATATTCCCGGATCCTGCGAATCGCGCCGGGCGACAAGCCGCCGTGGGCCGGCGGCGGCGAATCTTTTCCGGGCAAATCGGTCACCTCGGGGCGCGGGCTCGCATACAGAGCCGAATTCATCGCGTTGCGCGCAAAACCCTGGACGGGCGGCATCACCAGCGCGGATCGGCTGTCGTTGCTGCCGGCGATCACCAATCGCGCACTGACGTCGGCTCTCGACCGGCGCCGAAACAGCTCGACATCCGGTTCGAAGATCGTCCACAGGCTGACCCCGGCCCGCAGTCCGCGATCGTCGAGCAGGAGCGAGGTGCGCGCGTGCCGGTTTGCGCCGACGATGCGCTGATGGCCGTCCACGGCGAGCAACATGCCGGATCCGGACCCGGCTTGCGGCGCGATCGCCACGATCCACTCGCGGTGGAAATGCTCGCGAAAAAAACGCTCCTCGATGGCGCGCGCGGAATTTATCGTGAGTGCGCCGGTCAGCGCGTGCGCGCGTTCGGACCGATCGGGATCGATCGCCGATACGTCGAGCACCGCCGTCAGCCTGCCGTCGACGCCGAATATCGGCGCGCCGGAGCAGCTCAGGTCGATATGTCGCGATCTGAAGTGCTGGCTGCGATGAACGGTGACGGGGCGCTCCTCGGCGATGCACGTGCCGATACCGTTGGTACCCTCGATCTCCTCGGACCAGACGCCGCCGAGCCAGGTTCCCCAATATTCGAATCCGTCCGCCTCCATATCCTCGCCGCGATGCTCGACGGCGACACCCGCCGTGTCACAGAACAGAATGGTATAGCCGGCCTCGCGAACCACCTTGTAGAGCCGGTCGATCTCCTCCTGCGCGCTGAAGATCAGCTTGCCAAGCGGTTCGCGGAGCTCCTTCAGCTCACCCGAGGTCAGGATGCGCGGGGCGCCGCCATCGGCAGGATCGACGCTGGTCGCGGAGCGCCGCCACGAGGTTGAAAGCGGCTCGATGTCCGGCGCAGGCGTCGCTCCCTCCGCCACCGAATAGGCGAATTCGGCGTGCTGCGCGAAAGCGCGGATTGAACTTGCCGGGTGCAGCAACCTTCCCATGACAGCACCGCCAAGATGGACACGTCCCAAGCCTGCCGGACTCTCGCGTCCGGCACCGGCGTCGGCATATCGAGCGCACTCGGCGGTGATGCAACCGATAGGGGCATCGAGACTGCTTGCCCCCGCCCGTTGTGGAGCAGGCATTTTAAACTATTCCCCCCGAAACCCCCGCTCAAGAGGGAGCGATGCCAGGGTTCCGCGGATGCCGGTCCAGACCGGCTTCGGTCCGGGGGATACCCCTCAAAAACAGCAAGAGTCTCCGGACCACATCAAACCGCTCCAAGAGGCATCAGGCCATCCATGAGATCATGAGAATTCTCGCAGGAGTATCCGTGCCGCGACGGCATTGCGGCCGGTACGGTCTGCCAGCAAAGGAGCACGGCAATGGGATACCACTTCCGGGAAGCAGACATTGAACCGCTGCTGTTGATGATCGCTGATCAGATGCATGGGTCGTCACGGCGAAGCGACGATCCGGCCCGACGAACGCCGGCCATCGTCGACCTGATATCGAACATGGCAGCCCTGGCTCGGTTATCAGCCGAGCCGGCCGAGACCAGGCTCAGCGTTGGACCGCTGGAGCTCGATCTGATCGATCGAACGGCCAAGCGTGGCGACCGACCGATCGATCTGCGGCCGCGTGAATTCCAGCTGCTCAAATACATGATGCAGCGGAGCGGCGAATTGGTGACGCGCGCGGCGCTGTTCAAGGACGTATGGAATTACAAATTCGTTCCGGAATCGAACCTCGTCGATGTTCATATGGGCCGGCTGCGTCGCAAGCTCGACGGGTCAAACGAAACGCCGATGATTTGCAATGTCCGCGGCGCGGGATTCATTTTGGGTTCGACTCCGTAGCGCTTGCACGGCACCATCCGCCCGGGAGCCGGCGCGACCGCGGTCAAAGGACCGACATTCGCCGCATGTCTGTTCAGCGTGGAGGTGGCCGGCCGTTGCTGCTAGATCGCGCCGGCCTTGCCGGTTGCCTTGTCGGTCAGTGCGACCGTCTCGAAATACTGGATCTTCGGATCGTTGCCGTAACGCGCGCGAATGCCGTCGCGCCAGGGGCCGGTGTAGAAGGCCTCGGCGTCGCCTTGCGTTTCCCACATGTAGACGCCGCCGGCGACGCCGCCTTCCTTGTGGCAGATGAATTGCTTGCGGAGGAAGCCCTTGGCTTTCAGGAAGTCGGGCGCGATTTTGGTGAAATGCGCGCGGCATTCCTCGAGACCGATCGATGGCGGCAGGTCGTAGAGAACGATGGCGGTGATCATCAGTGCTCCCGGATCGCATTTCGATTGTGAGCTATATTGCTCAGTATGTTGGCCACCCGACGTGGCAAGTTAGGCTATCACCGCACGCCCTCGGCAACTACCGGTGCTATATTGCTCAGTATGTTGGCCACCCGACGTGGCAAGTTAGGCTATCACCGCACGCCCTCGGCAACTACCGGTGACAGAGAGTCCGATAACGCTCCCGCCCAGTACAAGGGAAGCATAGTGACCTCCTCTCGACAATCCTTGACCGCTATTGAGCGCCTTCGATGCCGCCGCTGCCAAACGCGGATGATGCTGGAACGTGTTTCGCCCGGACCAATAGGCTTCGAACACCGGCTGTTCGAATGTCCCAACTGCGATCATGTCGAGACAAGCATCATTGCATCTGATCCCCTCAAATCCAGGGCAGCCGGTTGGCTCACCGGAGAACTCACTGCGCCGAACTGAGGCAATGCCATGCTCGACACACAGAACCAAGGGCCGCAATGCACCGCTTGCGGCTCTCCCATGAAGCTCTCGGCCATTGAGCCGAGCTGTACGGGCCAAGATTTGCGAACGTTCACTTGCCCGCAATGCAAAAGGGTTCAGCGGCACATCATCGAAAGTGCCGTGACCGAGGCTTGGTTAGAGCCGAGACGACCGGAAACGTGACGTATCAGCGACAAGAGTGCTTGGTTCAAGCTGCGATCTGTCGTGAGAAGGCACAAGCCGATCCGGCGCATTACGATCATTGGATCGATGAGGCTATCGTATGGCTTCAACGCGCCATCGGCACCGGCGGAAAACGCGTTGTCACTCACGAGGTTCAAGACGGGCGCATGATCCCTAAGCAGGTGCATTAAGTCATGCCTCACCCCGATGCAGCAAAGCCAGGATCAAAGTCGCTGGATCGCGCTCTTTCGCTAGTCGCGGCATTCATTGTGGTCGCAATCATAATCGTTGCTTACTATTGATTTGGTCGCCGCTGGGTTGACGCATACGGCGGTTCGCGGCGACGTGCCAAAAGCAAAAGTCGAGGAATGAAATAATGTCCAAAAAGCCAAAGATTGATCACGAGTACCACGACGGCAAGGACAAATTGAAAATAACGATAGAGGGTTATTCGCTCAGTAAAAAGTCTCGCGCGGCAATCATGAAAAAGGTGACGCACGCGGTTGAGCGCAGCTCGGACAGGCTGATCAAAGACTATAAGAAGTCAAAAAAAGGTTCTGGCAAAAAGATACCCGGTCACCAAAAGCTTTCCAAAACGTTTGAAGAAGTTGGCGACTAAAGCGAGGGGGCGGATAACGGGCAAGTCGGGGCGCATATTCCGAACATGACCGAATTCGTAGAATGGCTCACCGGAACGCATAAATGCGAGTGCATGACCGAAGAATCCCCAGATCGCGTGACCCTGTGAGAAATGCGGTATCGTGATGGACCATCCGGCTCAAAAAAGCCTTCTGACTTACGAACGCATACCGGGGGCTGGCTCGCCGAGCCGTAGCTCGCGGACACGGCCCGCCTTCGCCCTGTAGGCTTCGGCGCGGCAGCCTTCACTCGGCTATCGCGAGCGAAGGATGGTGGGCGCGACAGGGATCGAACCTGTGACCCCCTCGATGTCAACGAGGTGCTCTCCCGCTGAGCTACGCGCCCTGAAATCTTGTTACGGGTGGGGTCCGTATATCGGCTCCAAAGCGGGCAGGCAACCCATAGCGTTTTCAAGCGAAGTGGGTACCGGTTCGCGTCAAGAAAACGCGTCAAAACAAAAAGCTAGGCCCGATCCTGACCTCCATAATGAACCGAAATCAGGCCGCCAGCATCTTGTTCACTTCGCTGACCAATTCGCGAAGGTGAACCGGCTTCGACAGCACTTTTGCGTTTTTCGGCGCGTCGGAATCCGAGTTCAGCGCGACTGCGGCAAAGCCGGTGATGAACATGATCTTGATGTCGGGGTCGAGTTCCGAGGCCCGGCGCGCCAGCTCGATGCCGTCCATCTCGGGCATCACGATGTCGGTCAGCAGCATCTCGAACGGCTCCTCGCGCAGCCGCTGATAGGCCGACATGCCGTTGTCGTGGGGGGAGACCTGAAATCCGGCGTTCTCCAGCGCCTTGACCAGGAAGCGGCGCATGTCGTTGTCGTCTTCGGCGAGGAGGATCTTGTGCATGGCTGATCGTCGAATCCGGATTGGAGGATCTGTCCCGCCCACTAAGCCCGACAGAGGGTAAATTTCGGGTGAAAGGGCTCGAGGCTCGGGCGGACGGCTTGCGGCGCTATTTCTGGACCGGATACGGGCGGTAACGCAATGAAGGCGGGCATTTTCACGCTCTGGACACGTTCCAGTGCGTTTGCGAATTTTTTCACTTGGCAGAAGGGTTGCGATTACCGACAATATATCCTCATAAAAGCTCCGTTTTTCCGATAGAATCAATCTGTCCGGATCAAACGGATGCCAGGGACGGCGCCGGACGATGACCCAGTTTAATGGCGAGGAGCGGCTTCCGTTCGAGATCGTCGAGCCGGCCGAATGGCGGGCCCCGATCATCTTCAACTCGCCGCATTCCGGCTCGGTCTATCCGGGCGATTTTCTCGACGCCTCGCGGATCGACCTGCCGGCGCTGCGCCGGTCCGAGGATTCGTTCATGGACGAGTTGATCGGAGGCCTCAGCGCACGCGGCTTTCCGACCGTGCGGGTGAATTTTCCGCGCTCCTATGTCGACGTCAACCGCGAGCCCTACGAGCTCGATCCGCGCATGTTCACCGGGCGGCTGCCGAGTTTCGCCAATACAAGATCGATGCGGGTGGCCGGCGGGCTCGGGACCATCCCGCGCGTGGTCGGCGACGGCCAGGAAATCTATCGCGAGCGGCTTTCGGTCGACGACGCGCTGGCGCGGATCGAGGCGCTCTACAAGCCCTATCACCGCGCGCTGCGGCGGCTGATCAACAAGACGCATCAGGCGTTCGGCACCGTGGTGGTGGTGGATTGCCACTCGATGCCCTCGATCGGGGTGTCGCGCGACGAGCCGCGGCGGCCGGACGTGGTGATCGGCGACCGCTACGGCACCAGTTGCGCGGCACTGCTGCCGGACATGGTGGAGGCGACCATGAGCCGGCTCGGCTATTCGGTCGGCCGCAACAAGCCCTATGCCGGCGGCTTCATCACCGAGCATTACGGCAATCCGGCCTCCGGACTGCACACCATCCAGCTCGAACTCAACCGCGCCATCTACATGGACGAACGCCGGCGCGAACGCAGCGCCGGCTTTGCGCGGGTGGCGGCCGATTTCGTAACGCTGGCGGAGGCGCTGGCGGCGGCGCCGCTCGGCGATTTGGGACCATTCCAGGCGGCGGCGGAGTAGCGCGCGTTGTATACAGGCCGGTCTTTTCGAGGCAGGCGTCGGCGCGAAGGCCGAGGATGTCGCCTAAAGAGAAATCATGTCCCAAGAAAAAAGGGCCGCTTGAGTAAACAAGCGGCCCAAGTCTAGGGAGGAAACGCCCAAGGAGGGCAGCGATAGCGCGAGGCGCTACCGCACCGCAACAATATGCGACCGCGCTGCACAAAGCGCAAGAGGTTTTCATGCATATCCAGTGTAAAACCTCACTCGGTGCGGCGGCGGGACAAAAAAGTCACATCTGGATATTTTCTACAGTTATTTCAATGGATTAAGATCATATCAGGTCGTCGATCGGCGCGGTACGAGAGCCCTTTTGCCTCATCTCTCGAATTCGTGATCGACATTATCATCAGAAAATACACCGCTGCGCGCGGTGATTTGCGGGACGAAAATGCGCCAATGCGGGCGGGATAGATATCGGTTTCCGGTGCGCGATCGGCAGGATTGAGCTAGGCAGGAGCCTTAAAATTCTCCTCCCCGCGCACCCTTCTCAAGGAACCGCCGTGACGGTCATCGATTTCACAGCCTTCATCGGCCGGCTTGCGACCTCGTCGGGAGAGACCATCCTGCCGTTCTTCCGGACCTCGCTCTCGATCGACAATAAAAGCACCAGCCATGATTTCGATCCGGTGACGGAAGCCGACCGCGCCGCGGAAGCGGTGATGCGGCGGCTGATCAAGGCCAATTTCCCCCAGCACGGCATCGTCGGCGAGGAATTCGGCAATGAGCGCGAGGACGCCGAATATGTCTGGGTGCTGGACCCGATCGACGGCACCAAATCCTTCATCGCCGGTTTTCCGATCTGGGGCACGCTGATCGCGCTGTTGCACCAGGGCACGCCGGTGTTCGGGATGATGCACCAGCCCTTCATCGGCGAGCGCTTTTCCGGCGACAGCGGCTCGGCGCATTATCACGGACCGTCGGGCGTGCGGCGGCTTGCGGTGCGGCGCTGCGCCTCGCTGAAGGAAGCAACCGCGTTCACGACCAGTCCGCTGCTGATGAACGCCGCCGACCGCGCCGCTTTCGGCCGCATCGAGCAGGCGGTGCGGCTGACGCGTTACGGCGGCGACTGCTACTCCTACTGCATGCTGGCGGCCGGCCATCTCGATCTCGTGGTCGAGACCGAACTGAAACCCTACGATATCGCGGCATTGATCCCGATCATCACCGGCGCCGGCGGCATCGTCACCACATGGGAAGGCAAGCCCGCCCAGGGCGGCGGCCGCATCGTCGCCGCCGGCGACGCGCGCGTGCATGAGGCCGCGATCAAGCTGCTCAACAGTTAGGTCCGCTGCGCACCGATCGTCGAACATTTTCGTCCTCGACGGCGTTGCAAACTTGGCTAGCATGCGCCTCAAGCAAATGCTCCACCGGTCGCTGCGCGAACGCCGCGGGCTCAAAGGTGCGGGCCGGGAGGGTTTCCATGAAAATCTTGTACGCCCTGATGGCGGGGATGTCGTTGCTGCTGTCGCCGGAACTATCGGCGGCGGAGGATTTTCCAGCCAAGTCGATCCGGCTGATCGTGCCATTCCCGCCCGGCGGCCCCAACGACATCATCGCGCGCGTGATCGGCCAGCGCATGTCGGAACTTATGAAACAGCCGGTCGTGATCGACAATCGCGGGGGCCAGGGCGGCGTGCTCGGAACGGATGCGGTGGCGAAGGCCAATCCCGACGGCTACACCATCGGGATCGTGAGCGCGGGCGCGCTCGCGATCAGCCCCACCATGGAACACGTGAACTACGACCCGATGAAGGATCTGCAGCCGGTCACGCTGGTCGCGAAAGTGCCGGAGATGCTGGTGGTCGCGAGCAACGTTCCCGCCAGCAACATGAAGGAGCTGGTGGCGCTGGCCAAAGCCCAGCCCGGCAAACTCAATTTTGCCTCGACCGGTCCCGGCGGCCTGCCGCATCTTGCCGGCGAACTGTTCAAGCTGAGCGCGAAGATCGACATCGTCCACGTGCCTTATCGGGGCGCCGCGCCCGCCGTCAACGATCTGCTCGGACAGCAGGTTCAGATGACCTTCCTCGACCTGCCGATCCTGTTGCCGCAGATCAAGGCCGGCAGCCTGAAGGCGATCGCGATCGGCTCCCCGCAACGCGCCGCCACCGCGATGGACGTGCCGACCACAGCTGAAGTCGGGATGCCGGACGTGCTGGCCGAGAATTGGTACGGCATGGTGGCGCCCGGGGCCACCCCGCCGGCCATCGTCGCCGCCCTGAACAGGATCGCGACGGAGGCGATGGCTGATCCCGCCGTCAAGGAAAAACTCGCCAGCCAGGGGCTGGAACTGATCGGCGATACGCCAGAGCATTTCCGCGGTTTCATCGAAGCCGAATCCGCGAAATGGGCCAAAGTGATCAGGGACGCCCACATCCCGACCGAGAAGTGAGTCCCGCGAAAGTCGTCATGGCCGGGCTTGTCCCGGCCATCCACGTCTTGCTTCCCTGCAAGACCAAAGACGTGGATGCCCGGGACAAGCCCGGACATGACGAGCATGGGTTACTGTGCCGCCTTGCGCAGATGCTCCACCAGCAGTTTCGCCGGACGTGGCAGCGTCTTGAAGCTGCGGGCGCAGATCGCGAGACTTCGGTTGGCCCACGCATCGCGGATCCGGATCATCGCGATCGGCATCGTCCCGGCGCAGCGCCGCGCCGCGGCTTCGGGAACCACCGCCATGCCGACGCCGGCCGCCACCATCCGGCAGATCGCGTCGAAATCCCGCAGCCGCGCCCGGAACCGCAGCCGCACGCCGAGCCGCGCGGCATGCCTTGCGATGTGGCTCTGAAGCGCGGTCGTACTGGTCAGGCCGACGAAGTCGCGGCCGGCGAGCGCCTGGAAGTCGATCTGGCGCCGGCTGGAAAACTCGCCGTGCCGCGGCGCGACCAGCATCAGCCGGTCCTCGCTGAACGCGAACCGCTCCATGTGATCCGGCAGGGCGTGCTCGGCGGCGAAGCCGAGATCGGCGGCGCCCGTTGCGATCGCAGCCGCGATATCGGCGCTCTCGCGCTCCTCGACATCGACGCTGATGTCGGGATGTTCGCGCAAGAATGCCGCCAAGGCCTTCGGCAGGTGTTCCGATAGCCCCGAGGTGTTGGCGAGCAGGTACACGCTGGCCTTGGCGCCGCCGGCGTAGGCCGCAAGATCGCCGCGCATCGCCTCGACATTGTGGAGGATGATACGGGCGTGCGCGAGCAGGCTTTCGCCCGCAGCCGTCGGCTCGACGCCGCGGCGGCGGCGCTTGACGAGCGCCGAGCCAAGCGCGGCTTCCAGGCCCTTGATCCGCGCGCTCGCCGACGCCAGCGCCAGATGAACGCGGTCCGCGCCGGCGGTGATGCTGCCGCCATCCGCCACCGCGACGAACAGCTGGAGATCGACCAGGTCGAAACGCATGGTGCGCTCCTTCTGCCTTCGTCAATGCCGAAGGCTTGCTCCGTAACCTCCAGATTGTGCCCCTGGCCGCGATCGGTCAATGTGGCCGGCATGTCCGACTCTCTCCTCATTTTCATCGCCGCGGCGTTCCTGCTCGCGGGTTTCATCAAGGGCGTGGTCGGACTCGGCCTGCCGACGGTGGCGATGGGCCTGCTCGCGGTCACCATGCCGCCATCGCGCGCGCTCGCCATCGTCATCGTGCCCGCAATCGTCACCAATATCTGGCAGACTTTTGCCGGCCCCTACTTTCGCGCCATCGTCCGGCGGCTGTGGCCGCTGATGATCGGCACGGTGATCGGCATCTGGCTGAACGCGGGCATGCTGACCGGCCCCTATGCGCATTATGGACCGATCGTGCTCGGGGTGATGCTGGTGATCTACGCGATCACGGGCTTGTACAAGTTCAGCTTCAAGGTGGCCCCGCGCGACGAGAAATGGATCGGCGGCCTGGTCGGCGTCGTCACCGGCGTCATTTCCGCCGCCACCGGCGTGCAGGTCATCCCTTCGATGCCGTTCATCCAGGCGATCGGCATGGAGAAGGACGAGATGGTGCAGGCGCTCGGCGTGTTCTTCACGGTCGCCACCGTGGCGCTGGCGTTCAATCTCGCCAGCGCCGGCCTGCTCGGCGCCGCGACCGCGCTGCCGGGCGCGGTCGCCATGGCCTGCTCCTTTGCCGGCATGTTCATCGGGCAAGCGGTGCGCTCGCGGATGCAGCCCGAAGCGTTCCGCCGCTGGTTCCTGGTCGCGATGATCCTGCTCGGGATCTATCTGGTGGCAAGTGCGATCTATGGTTCCGTCTCGTCATGACGGCGTCATCATCAGGCTTGCCGATGACGACGCCGCGGGCCGATTCTTAAACTTTGGCGTGCCTTATACTAAATCATCAATCTAACCGAGAATTTTCGCAGGACGGCGCAATTTTCGGCAGCATCTCGCCGCTTCCGGCCGGCTTGTCCAGCATTGCGGCACTGTGTTTTAAATTCATTTGAATTGGTCAGCCGACCGCGTACCGTGGTAGTTGCCGGCTTGGGGACACGGGACACCGGAGATGGAGAGACGCCTAGCCGCTATCGTTTGCGCTGATGTCGCCGGCTACGCACGCATGATGGGCGCCGACGAGGCCGGCACCCACGCCGCCTTCAAGGCCCATCGAAGCGCGATCTACCCGATCATCCTCAATCACGGCGGCCGGATCGTAAAGAACACCGGCGACGGCTTCCTGCTGGAATTTCCGAGCATCGTCGGCGCCATCGAGGCCGCCACCGCGATGCAGGCGCTGATGGCGGAACGCAACAACCACCTGCCCGCGGACCGGATGATGCTGTTCCGCCTCGGCGTCCACATGGGGGACGTGATCTCCGACGAGGACGAAGTCTTCGGCGACGGTGTCAACATCGCCGTGCGTCTCGAAGCGGTCGCGCCTCCCGGCGGCGTCGCGGTCTCGGCCAAGGCCTACCAGGAGGCGGGCAAGCACCTCAGCGTCACCCTGGTCGACGCCGGCAGTCACCGTTTCAAGAACATCGAGGAGACGATCAACGTCTGGAACTGGCAGCCGGGCGGTACCGAAGCCCGCGGCCGCGAGCCGAGGAGCGCATCCAGCCTGCCGGCGCAATACCGGACCGCGATCGTGGGCGTGCTGCCGTTCAGCAATCTCAGCGACAGCGCCGACGAATATTTTTCCGACGGGCTCAGCGAGGACCTGATCTACGCGCTGTCGCTGCAGTCGTTCTTCCGGGTGCTGAGCCGAAGCGCGACTTTCGCGTTCAAGGGCAAGAATCTCGGCGCGCGCCTGATCGCGCGCGAAATCGACGCAACCTATCTGATCCAGGGTTCGGTGCGGCGCGCGGGAAGCAAGCTTCGCGTGACCGCCGAACTGATCGCCGCCGAGAACGGCGAGCAATTATGGACCGGACGATACGACCGCGACATCGGCGACCTGTTCGCGATGCAGGATGAAATCACCACCCATCTGTGCGCCGCCCTGGCGCCGGAAATCTATCGCGCGGAAGCTTCCGTGCCGGCGCGGTCGTTGGCCACCGATCTGACCGCATGGGATCGGTTCCTGAGGGGCCTGTCGCACTATTACAAGCCGACCAAGCGAGACTACGAAATCTCCATCGGATTGTTGCGGGAGGCCATCGCGCTCGATCCGGCGCTTGCGATTGCGCGCGCCTATCTCGGCACCATGCTGGTGCAGGGGGTGCAGTTCGGCTGGATCAAGAGCACAAGGGAGTTGTGGAGCGAGGCGATGAGTTTGGCGGAAAGCAGCGTCCGGCTCGATCCGCGTTCGTCGTTCGCATTCGGGTTGCTGGCCTATGTGCAGGCGATGCAGGGCAATTACGACGCCGCCATGAACGCCGCGAGAAAGGCGGTGGAACTCAATCCCTACGACATGGGCGTGCGCGGCGTTCTCGGGGTATGCCATTTCGTCAGCGGCGAGCATCGGGAGGCGATCGAACTGCTTTCCACGGCTTTCCAGCGCGGCAACAGCGACCCCCGATTCCAGTGGCCGGCGCTGAATGCCTTCAGCCATTATCTGCTTGGACAATATGACGCATCCTTGTCCTGGGCGCGCGAAGCGCTGTATTTGAATCCCAATCATCTCCAGGTGCTGGCCGTGCGGGCGGCCGCCCTGGCGCAACTGGGACGAGCCGAGGAAGCGGCCCATGCGACCGAAGTCTTGCTGAGCAGTTTCCCGGGACTGACGGTCGAACGGCACTTGAGGAATTTCCGCTGGAAGCTTGCCGCCGACACCGCCCACTATCGCGACGGACTTCTGAAAGCCGGCGTGCCGTCGAGTTCCAGCGCCGGCGTCGATTCGGCGGCAAAGCAGTACCTCGCCGCGGACGGCGAGCCGGCTTCCGGGGACGATTAACAAACAGCCGGCGTTCGGTTGACACCGGCGCGAATTCCGCCAGAACTCCAGCACATCCTGAAGTAGGCGCTATCGTCGAATTCGCTTTTCGAGCTTCATCCTCTTTATATCGTCGCGAGTCACTTTCATAATCCGGTTTCATGATTCGATGTTGGTGAGGATTTGCCTCCATGCAAAGCGACAGCACCGCCACCGGTTCAAGCGGGACGCCCGGACAGATTCCGGTTTCGCCCAACAATCCCTGCCCGTTCCTGCGCGCACTGGTGGCGGGCGGCTTCGTCGGCGGCCACGTCGTGCCGCTGGCCACGCTTTGCCGCATGGTCGAGGCCGCGAGCGGCACAACAGGACTGAAGAAAAAGATCGTGGGCATCAAGACCTGCATGGTCGCCCTGATCGCCAATGGTCTCAGTCCGCTGCGCCTGTGGCGGAGCTGGCGGTCGGGAGCCGTGCTGGACGAACTGCGCAACGGTCCGCTCGACAAGCACGGCGTAGGCTCCCGCATCCTCAGCGTCGACGGCCAGGTGAACGAGGCGGAAATCGAACGTCTCGCAGGCTTCGGCCGGCTCTGCAAGGATCCCTGCGGCGGAACCGAGCGCGGGCTGACCTCGCCGGAAATCACGACCTACATGCGAGCGAATTTCGACCGCGCCAGGGATAACCGGCGCTGGTACGACCCGATCTTGATGAAGGGCGAATGGCCGGTCCTGCTCGACATCATGGGCAAGAGCGAAGGCCCCCGACGCTATCTCAGCGTGGCGGAAGTCAGCACGCTGTTCAACGAGCGCCGGCTGCCCGAGCGGATCGTGGAACGGCTGGCTTCTGCGCCGGCGCCCGCGACGGGGCTGGCGCGCGTAGCCGGCAAGGTCGCCCGGTGGACGGCCGTGCTGGTCGCCGCCGTTATCGTGTTGCTTGTGGTGGTGGCCGAGTTTCCCAATCAGCTCGGGAAAATCCTTCCGCAGAAGATCGCGGATTTGCTGCCCCCGCCCTTGCCGGACCTTCCCACGATCACGGAGGCACACTGGCTCGACCAGAACTGGTCGCTGGAGGACCGACACTGGTTCCACCATGCAAGCCAGGGCACCATGACCTTCCCCGTGCCCTATGACTGGTTTGTGGCGCTGGAACAGCCGGGAATTCACCTGATCACCCGGCCCGGCCTGTTCAAGGACAGCGCTTACCTCGAACGATTCGGATTCCTGCCAAGTCCGAAGACCATCCATACCGACAAGGCGACGTTGCAGCGCTACGGTTACTACCCGTCCGACGCAAAGACCGAGCCGGCGCCGGCGACCGTCACGGGTTTGAATTTGAAGCCAACCCCGGTCGAGAATTTCGACGGCCTGCCGGTCGGTTTCGCCCGGATGAGCGGCGCCAAAAATCCCGCGACCGGCGAGCCCGAACCCGACATGATCGGACTGACCTGCGCGGCCTGCCACACCGGACACATCAACTACAAAGGTGTGAGCGTGCGCTTCGACGGCGGCCCAAGCATGGTCGATCTTTTGAAACTCGAACGCGCGACCGGGCTCGCGATTGCGACCACGCGTTACTTGCCGACCCGGTTCAAGCGCTTCGCGGACCGCGTGCTCGGCCCCAATGCGACTTCGGCACAGCGCGACGAGCTCAAGAAAGGTCTGGCGCAGACCTGGGACGTCGTGTTCGGCCAGGTCAAGGCGCTAGAGAAGGCGCTCAACGACCAGCACCAGCAGGACACCGAAGAAGGGTACGGGCGACTGGATGCGCTGAACCGGATCGGCAATCAGGTTTTCGCCACCGACATGGCGCTGAGCGGCGTCCCGGGATTCGACAAGAATTCTGGTGGCCAGGAACGCGCCGGTCAGTTTTCCGCCGATCTGGACCGTGCCGTGGCTGTTGTGGGCGCAATACGACGCCTCGATCGAACAGCCTTTGATCCGCAACGCCGGCGAGGCGCTCGGGGTCTCGGCACTGCTCAATTTCTCGCCCGACGCACCCCGGGACATGCTGTTCCGTTCGTCGGTCGAGGTCGCAAATCTCATTCGCATCGAAGACATGCTGCGTGGACCGAATCCGCCCGGCCCAAATCAGAAGAGTTTTGGCGGGTTGCAAGCGCCGAAATGGCCGGCCGCGATATTCCCCAACGATCCGGCGTGGAAGATCGACGCAGCGCGGGTCGTGAAGGGCCGCGCGCTTTATGCCGAGATTCGCTTCGAGTGCCACCTCGGACCGGTCGATGATCCCACCTTCGATACGCAATTTCCCGACGAAAGCATCTGGAAACCGGAGCACTGGGACGAGACCATGGGGCCGGCGCTAAAACCCGTTCAGAAGTCAGTGATCGGCATGGGCACCGACCCGGCGCAGGCGGAGGTGCTTGGATTCCGCAAGGTCGCCGTTCCCGGCTTCCTCGACATCCAGCCGGCACGTGACCTCGGCAAGGTGTGGGGTTGCACATCAATGCCCGATCCCTCGAGTTATTCCTCGACGGACATGCCGTATTCGATCGCCCTGATGACCGTTGTCGATCTGGTCGGCCGGAAATCGATGGATGATCTGTCCATGACGAGCGAGGATCAGAAGGCCGTATGGGGGCCGCGAAAGAATTGTCCCAATGACTGGAAGGCGTCCGAATATCCGGCAAGGCGCCCTCAAGGTGACCCGAAGAAACCGCAAGATGACGAAAACCTGTCCTATCGCGCACGCCCGCTGAACGGCGTCTGGGCAACCGCGCCCTACCTTCACAACGGTTCGGTGCCCTCGCTCTGGTGGATGTTGACGCCCCAGGCGGAGCGTCCGAAACAATTCTGCATGGGATTCCGCGACTTCGATCCGCAGCAGGTCGGCTTCCGTGTCGAGGCCAATGAAACGCCGAAGTGCAAGACCGGCGAAACCCTGTTTTCGACGACCGATTCCAGCGGACCGATCCACGGCAACAGCAATCTCGGTCATTCGCTGGAGGCAAAGCCCGGTGAGGGTGCGCACGACCACAAAAACGGGGTGATCGGCCGGCTGCTGAGCGATGAGGAGCGCCTCAACCTCATTGAATATCTGAAGACGCTGTGAGGGCCTGCGGAACCTTCGCTTGCCCCCTCACCCGAACAGCGGCGTGCCGGGCACGAAGGCGTCGAACGCCGCCCAGAATTGCGCGCGGTAGCGGTCCTGCTCCTGCAGGATCTCGTGCTTGGCGCCGGCGATCACCAGATGCGAGCCGGCGCGCAGATGATAGGCGAATTCCTCGATCGCAGGCGTCGAGACGATGGTGTCGTTGGAGGCCGCCAGCATCAGGATCGGCTGGCGGATCTGCGAGGGATAATCGGCGGCGCGAAAACCGTGCATGGCGCGGAACGCGGTGTCGGCCCAGGCCACCGTCGGCGAGCCGATGCCGAGGGTGGGATCTTCCTCCAGGATCGCGGCGTTGCGGGCGTAGCGCACGGGATCGCTGGTGAGGGGATTGTTGACGAAGGAGTTGGTGCCGGTCAGCGCGTCGCTGCCGCCGGGAATGTAGCGGCCGCCCTGGCCGGCCAGCCGCATCACGCGCAACAGCGCGCGCACCGGAAACGAGGTGCGGCGCCCCGGCAGGTCGATCATCGGCGCCGACAGCACCATGCGGTCGAACCAGCGTTTTCCCGCGTGCGCGACCCGCAGCATCACCGCGCCGCCCATCGAATGCGCCAGCGCGAAATGCGGCGGCGGGCAATCCGGCAGCACCACCTGCTGCACGAAGGTCTCGACATCGATCTCGAAGTCGGAGAAATCGCGCACATAGCCCTTGCGCGGATCGCGCAGCCGCCGCGACGAATGGCCCTGCCCGCGCCAGTCGATCATCGCCACCGCAAAACCGCGGTCGCGCAAATCGCGCACGGTCTCGAAATATTTCTCGATCTGCTCGGCGCGGCCGGTGAAGACGCAGACCGTGCCCTTGCGCCCGGCAGGCGGCGCCCAGCGCGCAAACCGCAATTCGGCGCCATCAGGCGTCTTGATGGTGCCGGTGACGAAATCCTCCGGCACCGGATTGGCAGGGATCGAGACGAGCGTCATGGGCGACGGACCGGCTAGGAAAAAGGGGCTGGAAATCAAGGGCGGGAGCGCGAAAAAAGCCGGCGTTCCCCGCTTCTTGAACGCGTGATCGCCCCTCCCATATCACCTTCGTGCAGGCCGCTGCCAGCGTTTCGGGAAACCGGACCGCGGGGGCCGCACGAAAGCCCGGCCCGATGGCGGGCGGGTTCATTCAACAGTCGCTCAATGGAGGACTTCACCATGCGTACTTACGATCTCACTCCCTTCTACCGTTCCACCGTCGGCTTCGACCGGCTGTTTTCGCTGCTCGACCGCGCCACCCCCGATGGCAGCCCCGGCTATCCGCCCTACAACATCGAGCGCACCGGCGAGAACGGCTATCGCATCACGGTCGCGGTCTCCGGCTTCGCGCAAAACGAGCTTTCCATCGTCGCCAAGGAAAACACCCTTGTCATCAAGGGCGAGAAAACCGCCAATGAGAATGACAAGCAGGGCGAGGTGCTCTATCGCGGCATCGCCGCGCGCGCCTTCGAGCGCGCCTTCCAGCTCGCCGATTTCGTGGCGGTGAAGAACGCTTCGCTCGAGAACGGCCTGCTGCATGTCGATCTCGTCCGCGAGATCCCCGAGGCCAAGAAGCCCCGCAGCATTCCGATTTCGTCCAGCGTGCAGGGTCCGCAGGCGGTCGAAGGATCGACCGAAAAGGCCGCCGCGTAAGGCGGGCATCGGCTCGATCGGTTTCCAGGCGCCCCGGAGCAATCCGGGGCGTTTTTTCATGCCTGGCTTCCGGCAAACTGGCCGAGCGGCCCGTCCCGCATCATCGTGACAAAGGCCCGGTGGCGCCTGCGCACGTCATCGAGGTCTTCCGGCGTGGCAATGTCACGCTCGGCATCGCCGAGAACGAGATCGGCATGCCGTTTCAGGGAGCCCATGCGCTCGTGGTCGCGCTCGCAACTCACGACCTGGGTCAGCACCTCGAGCTGCCTTATCAGGACCACGGCGTTGCCGGCGGCATTCTGGCGGATCATGTGGAACATGGTGTTGAGCAGCTGATCGTATTGGACGAGCGGGACGATCAACACCGGACGCTCGCGCCGCATCGAGACACCGGTCGGCAGATGAAGCGGCGTGATCTTGCAAAGAGCGGCGCCCAGCCGGTCCAATACGCTCACCGCGGTGTGCGGATCGTTGATCCCGGGCGATAGCGCCCTGACCGCCACCTCGACGAGCTGATTGACGGCAAAACGCAGGTCGGACGAACTGACGCGCTGCGACCCCAATGCCGTTGCGTTGCGGATCGCCAGCGCGGCGCCTTCGACCGGCGGCAGCATCAGCGCGATCGGCGCGCCGGGGAAGACATAGTCGCCGGGCCGAACCAGCAGGCGGATCGCAGTGTCGTGCTCGTCGGCCCAGGCGGCGAGGCCGCCTTCGTCGAGCTGTTGCAGATAGCCGTGGCGGTCGTCCGCGATCGGCACAGCTTCGCGCCAGAATGCCGGCGGCGGCGGCTCCGGCTGTCGCCCCTCGGTTGTCAGATGGACGATGGCGGAATGGACGTCATCGCTCACCAGTTCGATCACGGTGTCGACGTTGATCCGGCTGGCCATGTGACCGACGAAATACACCAGCGTGGCCACGCACACGAATGCCAGCGCGATGCCGACGCTGAGCGACAGATGCGGGACGAATCCGCCCCCCTCGGTTGCCGTCCGAACGCTCCGCAGCACGATCAGCGCGTAACAGAAAGTTCCAAGGAACGCCCCGAGCGTGAACTGGTTGCCGCGATCGCGGATAAAGTTGCGAAGCAGCCGCGGGCCCATCTGGCCTGCCGCCAGCGACAGCGCCGCGATGGTGATGGAGAACACGGTGCCCGCGACGCCGATGGTCGAGGACGCCACCGCGCCGAGCAGCGTCCGCGCGCCGGTGGCACCGCCGTCATAGAGCCAGTTTTGGAGCAACCAGAGCGGAATCCATTCGCTGCGGTCGAGCTGGATCAAGACGAGGGCGCCGGTTACACCGGCCAGCACCACTGCTGCCGGAAGCAGCCAGAACGTCTCCGCAAGGTCGGCAAGCAGCTTGCGGAAGCGCGCGGTCAAGGCAACTCCGATTTTATCGTCACCGCCTGTTTCCCTGCGTACCGATCGACCTTCTGTTGCCGCCGATCGCCCATGATTCGTGACAACCGGCGCATTCAGTCTGGATTTTATCAAGGATTTTACCAACCCGCAAAGCGTTGGGAGGTTCAATTCGGCCTCACTTCAAAATCGGCCGGTTGCTTATTGGACAAATTCCCGGTTCATTCGCCCCGCAAAACGAAGGCCATCCGAATGCTCTCGCTGCTCGATCTCGCCGCCATCCTGCTGACGCTGTCGGCGGTGTTCGGATGGCTCAATCACAAATTCATTCCGCTGCCGCATTCCATCGGCCTGCTCGTGATGAGCGTGGTGGTTTCGCTGATCCTGGTCAGCATCGACATCGCGTTGCCCGGCGAGCACCTGTTCGACGCGCTGACATCGGCGCTGTCGCAGATCGACTTCACCTCGGTCGTGATGAACGGCATGCTGGGGTTCCTGCTGTTCGCCGGGGCGCTCCATGTCGATCTCGGCAAATTGCGCGACCGGGCAGTTCCAGTGGCGCTGCTGGCATTTTTCGGCACGGTGATCTCGACGGCGGTGGTCGGCGCCGCGTTCTACGGGATCGCCATCGTGATCGGGCATCCCATGAGCCTGGCGTGGGCGCTGGTGTTCGGCGCGCTGATCAGCCCGACCGATCCGGTCGCGGTGATGAGCACCCTGAAGAACGTCAACGTGCCCGCCAATCTCGAAGTCGAGATGCAGGGCGAATCGCTGTTCAACGATGGCGTCGGCATCGTGCTGTTCACGATCCTGCTGCGCTTTGCCGCCGGCAGCGGCGAGACCGGGCCCGCGGCGATTTCGGAACTGCTGGTGCTGGAGGCCGGCGGCGGCATTGTGCTGGGGCTCGCCAGCGGCTACCTCGCCTATCAGGCGATGCGCCTGATCGACGATTATCCGATCGAGGTGCTGATCACGCTGGCGCTGGTGACCGGAACCTACGCGGTGGCGCAGCGGCTGCACGTCAGCGGACCGCTTTCGGTGGTGGCCGCGGGCCTGCTGATCGGAGATCGCGGCCCACGCTATGCCATGAGCGAACGGACGCAGACCTACGTGTTCGGCCTGTGGACCCTGATCGACGAGATACTCAATTCGGTGCTGTTCCTGCTGATCGGGCTCGAGGTGCTGGTGCTCCGGTTCGAACGGCAGGCGCTTCTGATCGCCGCGGCGGCGATACCGATCGTGCTCGCGGCCCGGCTGTTTGCCGTCGCGCTGCCGCCCCTGGTGTTCGCCTGGAGCAGTCTGATGTCGGTCCGCAACGTCCCGTTCATGACCTGGGCGGGGGTGCGCGGCGGCATATCCGTCGCGCTGGCGCTGTCGGTGCCGGACAGCGCCGCCAGGCCCGCGATCCTTGCGGCGACCTATGCGGTGGTTCTGTTCAGCATCATCGTCCAGGGCTCCACGCTCGGCGTCGTGGCACGGCGAACCATCCGGACCACCAAATGAACCCAGGTCGCCGAAGGCCGCAGGACGCGAATACGGGCTCGCGTCAATCCAGTCCCTGCACCTTCGGCATTGGCTGCGTCGGCCGCATTGGCGGCGCGTCGGGCTTGGCCTGACCGACGGTGGTGGCCGCGCCCGGAGAAGCGTCAGCCGGCTTGGCCGGTACCGTCGCCGATTGCTGCGGCGCCGGCTCGGCGGCCGGCGAGGCTGCCAGCGGCCTGACCTCGCCGGCACGTGGCGGCGAGGCTTTCGGTAACGGCACCGACGAGGGATTGCGGCTGGCCAGATGTGGGATCGGGGCCGGTGGCCGCGGGCCGCCACGGATCGGGCTCGCCGGTGGTCCCATTGGGCCGTAATAGGGGTCCGGCACCTGCTCGTTGAAATTGTCGCCCATCCGGTAGGCCGGCATGAAGCGGAGGATCCGCCCGTTGCGGGCGTCGATCACCAGCTGCCCATCCTCGCCGCCGCGGTCGATCACCGCGACGGTGTAGACGAAGCCGCGCTGATGCGGGATTCCGAGCGGCGAAAACCCGTTGTCGCGGAGCACGGAGTAGACCTCCTGCGGCGGCAGCAGGCTCGGCCCGTAGTCGCGCCCGACCGGCCCCGCCTCGGGCATCGCCGCATAGGGCCCCTGGAAGTCGGAGACGACCGCATAGCGCGGCGCGCCATATGGCGCCAAGCCCTGTGCATTGGCGGCCGAGGCCACAAAAACCAGGCCGGCCGACATCATCCATCCTGTGAACTGCTTCATCGCGCCATTGCTCCTGCAACGCCGCCCCCTGGCCTGAAAGCTTCTCGCTCCATGCCCCACGCGTAACTTCATTGCCGATTCCGGCGGACCTTGGGCCGGATCGCGGCGCGCCCATGTCGCGCCCATGTCGCCATCGCAGGCCAAAGCAAGCAACCGGCGACTTTCATGCGCTTGTGTGATAGAAAAAAATTTGGCATGGTCGGAGTTAGGACAGCATCACTGTCTCAATTGTGGGGCGAACCCGGCACGGGGATTGCAACGCAAACAAGGGCGTCGCGGCGCCAAAAGAAAGCAGGCAGGGCCGTTCGTCGGGGACGCTGAACGCTCAGGCCTGAATTTAGGAAATCGCGGCTCGCGGAGGACGAGCGGTGGCCCGGTGGGTACCGCAAACGCCCAAGGTGCGCCGCAGGACGCGGTGAGGCTCAGCCTTATTTGAGAGGACTGAAGATGAGCGGGTCGGAGTTCGAGCGCGAAACCATCGTGACAGATGCGCTATCGGCGACCCCGGATTCGAAGCCGGAGGAAGGCGCGCGCGAATTCAGCTGGCGGCCGCCGGCGGAAGGTCTCTACGATCCTTCGCTGGAAAAGGATTCCTGCGGCGTCGGCTTCATCGCCAACATCAAGGGCAAGAAGTCGCATCAGATCGTCTCCGATGCGCTCAGCATTCTCTGCAACCTCGAGCATCGCGGCGCGGTCGGCGCCGATCCGCGCGCCGGCGACGGCGCCGGCATCCTGGTGCAGATTCCGCACGCCTTCTTCGTCCGCAAGGCCGCCGAGATCGGCTTCCAACTGCCGAAGCCCGGCGACTACGCGGTCGGCGCGCTGTTCATGCCGAGGGAGACGGCCTGGCGCAAGGTCATCAAGAGCATCATCGCCGACCAGATCAAGGCCGAAGGCCTGATGCTGCTCGGCTGGCGCGACGTGCCATCCGACAATTCCTCGCTCGGCGCGACCGTCAAGCCGACCGAGCCCGCGCACATGCAGGTGTTCATCGGCCGCAACGGCGCGGTGAAGACCGACGACGAGTTCGAGCGCAAGCTCTATATCCTGCGCAAGTCGATCTCGCAGGCGATCTACCAGCGCCGCGATCGCGGCCTTGCCGGCTATTATCCGGTGTCGCTGTCGTGTCGCACCGTGGTCTACAAGGGCATGTTCCTCGCCGACCAGCTCGGCAAGTATTATCCCGACCTCTCGGAGCCGGATTTCGAAAGCGCGCTGGCGCTGGTGCATCAGCGGTTCTCGACCAACACCTTCCCGGCCTGGTCGCTGGCGCATCCCTACCGGATGATCGCCCACAATGGCGAGATCAACACGCTGCGCGGCAACGTCAACTGGATGGCGGCGCGCCAGGCCTCGGTGCATTCGGAGCTCTACGGCAAGGACATCTCCCGGCTGTGGCCGATCTCCTATGAGGGACAGAGCGACACCGCCTGCTTCGACAACGGCCTCGAATTCCTGGTGCAGGGCGGCTACTCGCTGCCGCATGCCGTGATGATGATGATTCCGGAAGCCTGGTCCGGCAATCCCCTGATGGATGAAGAACGCCGGGCGTTCTACGAATATCACGCCGCCATCATGGAGCCGTGGGACGGCCCCGCCGCGATCGCCTTCACCGACGGCCGCCAGATCGGCGCCACGCTCGATCGCAACGGCTTGCGGCCGGCGCGCTATCTGGTCACCTCCGACGACCGCATCGTGATGGCCTCCGAAATGGGCGTGCTGAAGATCCCGGAGGAGCACATCATCACCAAGTGGCGGCTGCAGCCCGGCAAGATGCTGCTGGTCGACCTCGAACAGGGCCGCCTCATTCCCGACGACGAGATCAAGGCGCAGCTTTCGAAGAGCCATCCCTATCGCGAATGGCTCGACCGCACCCAGATCGTGCTGGAAGAATTGCCTGACGCCCCCACCAAGGGCATGCGTTCCAACCTGCCGCTGCTGGATCGGCAGCAGGCGTTCGGCTATTCGCAGGAAGACATCAACATCCTGATGACGCCGATGGCCTCCACCGGCGAAGAAGCCAACGGCTCGATGGGCAACGACACGCCGATTTCGGCGCTGTCGGACAAGCCGAAGCCGCTGTTCACCTACTTCAAGCAGAATTTCGCCCAGGTCACAAATCCGCCGATCGATCCGATCCGCGAGGAACTGGTGATGAGCCTGGTCTCGATCATCGGGCCGCGGCCGAACCTGTTCGACCTGCAGGGCGCGGCCGGCAACAAGCGGCTCGAAGTACGCCAGCCGATCCTGACCGACGCGGATCTGGAAAAGATCCGCTCGATCTCCGACATCGCCGACACCCATTTCAAGTCGCGCACGCTCGACACCACCTTCCATGCCGGCCTCGGCGCGGCCGGCCTTGAACAGGTGCTCGACGAACTCTGCGCACGCGCCGAGGCCGCGGTGCGCGAGGGCATCAACATTATCATCCTGTCCGACCGCATGGCGGGCTCGGACCGGATTCCGATCCCCTCGCTGCTCGCCTGCGCCGCCGTGCATCATCATCTGATCCGCACCGGCTTGCGCACGTCCGTGGGCATGGTCGTCGAATCCGGCGAGCCCCGCGAGGTGCATCACTTCGCCTGCCTTGCCGGCTACGGCGCCGAAGCGATCAATCCCTATCTGGCGTTCGAGACCATCATCGCGATGAAGGACCGGCTGCCGGCGGCGCTCGACGATTACGAGATCGTCAAGCGCTACATCAAGTCGATCGGCAAGGGCCTCTTGAAGGTGATGTCGAAAATGGGGATCTCGACCTACCAGTCCTATTGCGGCGCGCAGATTTTCGATGCGGTCGGGCTGAAGGCGGATTTCGTCTCGAAATATTTCGTCGGCACCCACACCCGCATCGAGGGCGTGGGATTGGCCGAAATCGCCGAGGAAACCGCGCGCCGCCATGCCGATGCGTTCGGCGACGCGCCGGTCTACAAGAACGCGCTCGACGTCGGAGGCGAATATGCCTACCGCACCCGCGGCGAGGACCATGCCTGGAACGCCGAGTCGGTCTCGACGCTACAGCATGCCGTGCGCGGCAATTCGCTGGAGCGCTACAGGGCGTTTGCAAAGATCCTCAACGAGCAGTCCGAGCGGCTCTTGACCCTGCGCGGCCTGTTCAGGATCAAGACCGCCGAGGACGAGAAGCGCAAGCCCGTCAAGCTGGACGACGTCGAACCGGCCAAGGAGATCGTCAAGCGGTTCGCCACCGGCGCGATGAGTTTCGGCTCGATCTCGCGCGAGGCGCATACCACGCTGGCGATCGCGATGAACCGGATCGGCGGCAAGTCCAACACCGGCGAGGGCGGCGAGGAAAGCGACCGCTTCAAGCCACTGCCGAACGGCGATTCCATGCGCTCGGCGATCAAGCAGGTCGCCTCGGGGCGCTTTGGCGTCACCACGGAATATCTCGTCAACGCCGACATGATGCAGATCAAGATGGCGCAGGGCGCCAAGCCCGGCGAAGGCGGCCAATTGGCCGGCAACAAGGTCGACGCCACCATCGCGAAAGTGCGGCATTCGACGCCCGGCGTCGGCCTGATTTCGCCGCCGCCGCACCACGACATCTATTCGATCGAGGATCTGGCGCAGCTGATCTACGACTTGAAGAACGTCAACCCGGACGGACAGGTCTCGGTCAAGCTCGTCTCCGAAATCGGCGTCGGCACGGTGGCCGCCGGCGTGGCGAAAGCGCGCGCCGACCATGTCACCATCGCAGGTTTTGAGGGCGGCACCGGCGCCTCTCCCTTGACTTCGATCAAGCATGCCGGCTCGCCCTGGGAGATCGGGCTTGCCGAAACCCACCAGACTCTGGTGCGTGAGCGGCTGCGCAGCCGCATCGTCGTGCAGGTCGACGGCGGCTTCCGCACCGGACGCGACGTCGTGATCGGCGCGCTGCTCGGGGCCGACGAGTTCGGCTTCGCCACCGCGCCCCTGATCGCGGCCGGCTGCATCATGATGCGCAAGTGCCATCTCAACACCTGCCCGGTCGGCGTCGCGACGCAGGACCCGGTGCTGCGCAAGCGCTTTACCGGGCAGCCCGAGCACGTCATCAACTACTTCTTCTTCGTCGCCGAGGAAGTCCGCGAGATCATGGCTGCCCTCGGCTACCGCACCTTCAACGAGATGATCGGCCAGACCCAGATGCTCGACCAGTCCACCCTGGTGGCGCACTGGAAGGCCAAGGGACTCGATTTCTCGAAGCTGTTCGTGCGCCAGAAGGAAGAAAAGGGCCAGAAGATCTATCATTCGCAGGGCCAGAACCATCATCTGGAGGCCGTGCTCGACCGCCGGCTGATCGAGAAGGCGCAAGCCTCGCTCGACCGCGGCGCGCCGGTCAAAATCGAGACGGAGATCAACAACACCGACCGCTCTGCGGGCGCGATGCTCTCGGGCAGCGTGGCAAAAATCTACGGCCATGCCGGCCTGCCCCACGACACCATCCAGGTCACCTTCAAGGGCACCGCGGGACAGGCGTTCGGCGCCTGGCTCGCGCGCGGCGTCACCTTCGACCTCGAAGGCGAAGCCAACGACTATGTCGGCAAGGGACTGTCCGGCGGCCGCATCATCGTCAGGCCGCCGCGCCATTCCGGCATCGTGCCGGAGCAGTCGATCATCGTCGGCAACACCGTGATGTACGGCGCGATCGAGGGCGAATGCTATTTCCGCGGCATCGCCGGCGAACGCTTCGCGGTGCGCAATTCCGGCGCGGTCGCCGTGGTCGAAGGCGCCGGCGACCATTGCTGTGAATACATGACCGGCGGCATCGTGGTGGTGCTCGGCAAGACCGGCCGCAATTTCGCGGCCGGCATGTCCGGCGGCGTGGCCTATGTGCTGGATGAGGCCGGCGACTTCCCGAAACTCTGCAACATGGCGATGGTCGAACTCGAGCCGGTGCTGTCGGAAGAGATGATCAACGAGAACGCCTACCATGCGATGGGCGATCTCGAAGCCCATGGCCGGGTCGACGTGTTCGAGAACCTCTTGGAATCCGATATCGAGCGGCTGCACATCCTGATCACCCGCCACGCCAGACTGACGGGATCGAAGCGCGCCGCCGACATCCTGGCCGATTGGAGAAAATACCTGCCGAAATTCCGCAAGGTGATGCCGGTGGAATACCGCCGCGCGCTGCGGGAATTGAAGGCCAACGCCGACGCCGAACCGAAGATCGCGATCGGGGCGTGAGAGGAAATGCGTCATCCTGAGGTGCGAGCCGTCTTCGGCGAGCCTCGAAGGATGACCACGATGGTGCTTGTTGTTCATCCTTCGAGGCGCGCAAAAGCGTGCGCCTCAGGATGACGAGAGCGAGAGTAGGCGTCATTCCGGGGCGCGCGTGAGCCGCGAACCCGGAATCTGGCAAATCAATATCGAGATTCCGGGTCTGCGCCAGCGGCGCATCCCGGAATGACGTAACAGACGAAGCAGCGGTTTCAGAGGCGTCAGGGTTAATGGGCAAGATTACAGGTTTTCTGGAGATCGACCGGCACGATCGCAAATACGCGCCCGTCCCCGAGCGCATCCAGAATTTTCGCGAATTCGTCATTCCGCTGAGCGAGAAGGACACCCGCGACCAGGCCGCGCGCTGCATGAATTGCGGCATTCCCTATTGCCACGGCACCGGCGCGGTGGCGCCGGGCACGCCGGGCTGTCCGGTCAACAACCAGATTCCGGATTTCAACGATCTGGTCTACCAGGGCAGTTGGGAAGAGGCCTCGCGCAACCTGCACTCGACCAACAATTTTCCGGAGTTCACCGGGCGCATCTGCCCGGCGCCTTGCGAGGCCTCCTGCACGCTCAACATCGACGACAACCCCGTCACCATCAAGACCATCGAATGCGCCATCGTCGACCGCGCCTGGGACAATGGCTGGATCAAGCCCGAAATCCCCTCCGCCAAAACCGGCAAGAAGATCGCGGTGGTCGGCTCCGGCCCCGCGGGGATGGCTTGCGCGCAGCAGCTCGCGCGCGCCGGCCACGACGTGCATCTGTTCGAGCGCTGGGCCAAGGCCGGCGGCCTGCTGCGCTACGGCATTCCCGATTTCAAGATGGAGAAGCACGTCATCGACCGCCGCGTTGCGCAGATGGAGGCCGAGGGCGTCACCTTCCACTACGGCAGCCCCGTCGGCGGCACCGCGCCCGGCGCGATCGATCCGCGCGAGATGCTCAACGAATATGACGCGCTGGCGCTGACCGGCGGCGCCGAAGCGCCGCGCGATCTGCCGATCCCCGGCCGCGATCTCGCCGGCATCCACTTCGCGATGGATTTTTTGCCGCAGCAGAACCGCCGGGTCTCCAATGAGCCGCTGGGCGGGGTGTCGGACATCCTCGCCGGCGACAAGCATGTGGTCGTGATCGGCGGCGGCGACACCGGCTCGGACTGCATCGGCACCTCGTTCCGGCAAGGCGCCAAGTCGGTGACCCAGCTCGAAATCATGCCGGCCCCGCCCGAGCATGAGAACAAGGGCCTGACCTGGCCGAACTGGCCGCTCAAGATGCGCACCTCTTCCAGCCAGGCCGAAGGCGCCAAGCGCGAATACGCCGTGCTGACGCAGCGCTTCTCCGGCGAGGACGGCAGGGTCGCCAAGCTGCATTGCGTGCAGGTCGACGAAAAGTTCAAGCCGATCCCGGGCACCGAGTTCGAACTCGACGCGCAGCTGGTGCTGCTCGCCATGGGTTTTGTGCATCCGGTGCATGAGGGCCTGCTGAAGACGCTCGGCGTCGAACTCGACCAGCGCGGCAACGTCCGCGCCAACACCTCCGACTACCAGACCTCGCGGCCGAACGTGTTCTCCGCCGGCGACATGCGCCGCGGCCAGTCCCTGGTGGTCTGGGCGATCCGCGAGGGAAGGCTGTGCGCGCGGGCGATCGACCAGTTCCTGATGGGGGCGACGAATTTGCCGCGGTAGCGCGCTGCTAGAGCAGCGGACGTTTCTGATACCTCCTCGGCGAAGTCGGCAGCGCACTTGCGTGGGGAGAGTGGCCGCCCGAAAAGGCCGGCCGGGTGGGGGTGGAACGATGAAATTACTCTATTTCGATGATTTCAGGCTCGGCGTGCTCAAGGGCGACGCCGTGGTCGATGTCGGTGCCGAGGTCAAGGACATCCCGCGGACCGGCCCGGGCGATTTGATGAACGGGCTGATCGAACATTGGGGCAGCTACAAGTCGCGGCTCGAGGCGGCGGTCGCGCGCGGCGCCGGGGTGCCGCTGTCCGGCGTCCGCATCCGTCCGCCGGTCCCGGGCCCGCGCACGATCGACTGCATGGCGGTCAACTACATGGAAGACGGCACGCGCAACGCGCCGGCGCCGATCAATGCCTTCCACAAATCGCCGAGCGCGATCATCGGACATGGCGACACGATGGTGCTGCCTGACGTGCCGGCCACGATCTTCGAGGGCGAGGCCGAGATGGCGGTCGTCATCGGCAAGAAGTGCAGCCATGTCAGCGAGCTTGATGCGATGAGCTGCATCTTCGGCTACATGAACTTCATCGACGGTTCGGCGCGCGGCTTGCCGCCACCAGGCAACGTGTTCTTCCAGATGAAGAGCCGTGACACATTCGCGCCGATCGGCCCCTATCTCGTCACCGCCGACGAAATCAAGGACCCGCTGAAGCTGCAAATCAGGCAGTGGAACAACGGGGTGCTGATGCAGAACTTCAATACCGACGATATGGGTCACAAGATCGGCAAGTGCATTGCCTGGCTGTCGGCTATCCATACGCTGCACCCCGGCGACATCGTCGCCACCGGCACCAATCACCGGGGTCTCAACCCGTTCATGGACGGCGACACGATCGAGCTCGAAACCGAAGGGCTCGGTCGGTTGAAATTCCGCGTAAAGGACGACCTGAAGCGCAGCTGGGCGCGCAAGACCCGTCTCCAGATGCACGAAGAGGCCAAGGAGAAGAACCCGGGTTCCTACCCGGACATCACCCCACAATTGACGGGCAAATACGCGAAGTAGCTGCGGCTTCCGTCCTTGCTCGCCGCCAAAGGGCGAGGGTTGGAGTGGAGGCCGATAGCGGAAGGTGGCTTGCTTCGTCAGGCCGCCGCCGCGCGTTTGCCGTGGTGAAGGCGCCTCGCCGTTGCCTCAGTTAGGACAATTCACCGCGTTCGAAGGGAGATTTTGTTGTTTCATAACTCCAGGCACCTTATTCCAAAATTGCGTAGCCAGCTCCATCTGTCCACGAGCCTCTCCGCAATCGTAGGGCAGCGCGGCAGCCGCCCAGTAGTAATGAGTGTATGCCTGCGTAACATTTTCGTAGCTGTCATTTCTTTCCTGTGGAAATTTATCGAAGGCCTTCGTCGCCTGTAAAAACGCGTCCCTTCCTGCGGGGAGGTTGCCGAGTTTGTAGTGCAGGGCACCTTGCATGCGCAGTGCGGCGACATATTCGATCGAGTTTTCCGAACGAGTCAATGCAGTCGCCAATAGTTCTTTGCCCGGCTGAGTTAAGTCCGAGAGCATCAGATAATAGGCGGCGTTCATCAATTGAGTTACGCTGGCGTTGGTCCCCAAGGACCGGGCAAGTGAGTATGCCTCGTTGGCTAACTGCACGTTCTCCTGGTTCAGTATGACGGACATGGTCGCCATTGCCTGGGAATTGTCTTTGAATTTGTCGAAGTACTCGACATTTGCTCGTTGAAGCGAGCCCGCTTGCTGGAGTATTGCCGAGAGTTGGCCCCTGGTTGCGATTATATCCTGTTGGTAAGATCGATGCCATGATGCAAGCGTTGTTACGATGGAAATCAGGAAAGCCGCAGCTGAAATTATTGTACTGGTGTCGCGATACCAAGGGGCTTTCCACTTCTGGAAGGCAGCAATATCATCTATTCGCCGAGCGAGAAAATCCAGTCGGTCACCTGATTCGATGACCGCTGGTTTTGCGGAGCCTTCGATGAACTCACTGGCCATGATGTCCCCCAATTGACCTCTACGAAATCTAATCCCTCCCTATACAACTTTAAATAGATATTTACAGCGGATTTTGAAGTCGGGCGTCGCTCCCCGGAGCCGGCGCTGCCCGCTCAACTGGAGACTATCCCTATTTATCCAGCCACACGTCCTCGAACCGCAGGGCATTGTACTGGCTGTTGTCGTGCGGGATAAAACCCCTGACATAGGGCTGCCAGCAATTGACGGCGACGCTGTGGAGGACGATCGGGCGCGCCGCGTCGTCGACCAGGATGCGCTCGATCTTCCAGACGATCTGCCTGCGCTTGTCCCTGTCGAGCTCGCGCGATTGCGCCGCCAGCAGCCTGTCCACCTCCGGGTTGCAGTACTGCGTGTAATTGCGCTCCGATTTGCAGGAATAATTCTCGACCAGATTGCCGTCGGGATCGTCGACGCTGACGCCGGTGACGTTGAGCCCGATGGTGTAATCCTTGCGCGCCAGCCGCGCGTACCATTGCGGCGTCTCCAGGATGTCGAGCTCGCTCGAGATGTAGATCTTCTTGAGCTGGTCGGCGAGGATCACCGCGGGTTCGCGGTAGGTCGGCAGGTTCCGGGTCTGGATCTTGATGACAAGCGGTTTCGTATCGCCGTAGCCGAGCTTCTGCATGATGCCCTGCGCCTGCGCGATATTGGCGGCCGAGTCGGGGCCATAGCCCGCAAGCTGCGACACCATCTCGGGCGGCATGCCCCATTCGCCGACCGGTTTTGGCAGCATGGCCCCGCCCATCAGCGCCTTGCCCTCCATCAGGATCGTGTTGAAGGGCTTTCGGTCGATCGCCAGCGACATCGCCTTGCGGATATCCGGATTGTCGAACGGCGGATTGACCCGGTTGACCAGCAGATTGATCTGCGTTCCCGTCGGCACCATCTCGCAGATCGCGTTCGGCGCCTGCGCCTTGATGTCCTTCATCAAGGGCACGCTGACGTCAGACGGGAAGGTGATGTCGAATTCACCGGTCGCAAAACCCAGCAGCCGCGTGGCGCGGCTGTCGACCACGCGGAACGTGATCTCGTCGAGATAGGGCCGGCCTTTTTTCCAGTAGTCGGGATTGCGTACCAGCCTGATCGAGGCGCCGCGGTTGAATTCGACGAGCTTGAACGGTCCGGTGCCGATCGGCCTGGTGCGCATCACGGCCTGCGGCACGTGGCAGGGATAGACGGCGGAGAACGAGCTGGCGAGCAGCACCGGCAGGCTCGGCTGCGGCTCGCTCAATTCGAAGGTCGCCTCATAGTCGCCGTTGATGCTGACGTCCAGCAATTTCGAGTACCAGACTTTTCGCGGGTTGCGGTGAAAGTCCTGCGTCCCGCTTTTGCCGATCAGCATCCGCCAGGTGCATTGCACATCCTTGGCGGTGAACGGCATGCCGTCATGCCATTTCACGCCCTGCCGCAACTTGAAGGTCAGCTTGGTGTTGGTGGAATCCCACGACCAGCTTTCCGCCAGGTCCGGAATCACGGTATCGATGCTCTCGTGCGGCTTGGCGGGATCGAACATCACGAGATTGTTGAACACGGCGGAGAACGGCGTCACCGAGGCGATGGTGGCTTCCTCCAGCAGCGAGGTGCTGGGCGGATTGTCATTGTGATAGAGCTTTAGCGTGCCGCCCGGTTTCTGCGCGGCGGCGGGAGTTGCGAGAGCGATGGCCAGCGCGATGACGCAGGCCGCGAACAACCGGTTGACGCGCATGCTGGCCTCCCCCGAGCCTTTTGTTTTTGTATAGAACCGCCCGAGGTAAGGTGCAATGTGTGGCGCCACCTCACACACTGTCATACGCGGGCTTGACCCGCGTATCCATCCCTCTTCACAGGAAGCGTTGTTCGAAGGAGATGGATTGCCGGGTCAAGCCCGGCAATGACGAGGCGTCAATTCTGCAACCGGACGCCCAGCATCACCACCGTCGACGTCGAACTCGACAGCGGGATGTTGGAGTCGAGGATGTCGTGCCGAACCGTGCCCTTGATCCAGAGGTTGCGCGTCATCTTGTAGATCAGGTCGCCCTCGACCGAGTAGGTCTGGTCGTTGCGCCCAAAACCCTGGTAGTCGAGCGTGCCGTAGGTGAACTTGCCGATCGCCGTCAACCAGCGGCGGAAGTCGTGATCGACCTCGAACGTGTAGGTGTGCACCAGCACGCCGGAGGCGCCCGGCAGCGTGGTCTCGGCGATCTGGGTGTCGGAGTAGAATTTGGCCGTGGTCAGCGGCGTCGCGTTCCAGGTCAGCGAGGCCGAGGTCAAGAGGCCCTGCAGGCGGTCGAGCCTCGGATCGACATAGTCGCGTGCGGCGTAGCCGATCGAGATCTGGCCGGTCAACAGCCGGGTGAATTCGAACGACGTGCCGGCCTTGGCATAGCCGCCATCGGAATCGCGCTCGTAGCCGTTGCGGTCGAATTGCAGATCGTGCACGCGGGTGTCGCCCTCGACCTCGACGAAGGGTTTTATGGCCGGCGTCAGCTCGTAGGAGACGCGCCCGACCCCGCCATACTGGTTGAAATTGCGGTCGTCGTTGCTGGCGGTCGAGCCGTCGGTCAGGGTCGAGTTGCCATAGGCGGTGCGGTCGACCGTGCCGCCGGCGGAAACCTGCAGGCGGTTGAATCTCTGGTCGAAGCCTACGGTGGTGCCGACCGTGGTGTAGATGGGATACGACGCCAGCCCGGCCTGGATGTTCGGGCTGCCGGGATTGTCGGTGGCGAGCCCCAGCCGCAGTTGCGCGGTGATGTCGGTATCCCTGGACACGTCGAGACGGCCGTCGACATGGCCGATGAAATCCGGGCGCTGGACATTGGTCGGCGCCGGCGAGACGCCGCCGTCGACCGTTGCCGGCAGGTTGCCGCCATAGCCGGTGAAGGAGCCGCGCAGATCGGCGACCAGCGCGTGACGGTCCCAGTCGGAGACGGCGAGAAACTCCGGGGCTACGACATAGAACGGCAGGCCATGTTGTTCGGGAAGCCGGCCGGGATTGCTGTCATAGCCGCCGGACAGTTCGACCGCGGATTTGACCAGAAAGCTGCCGGCATAATCGCCGACCGCGCCGAACGGATCGTCGTCGACCTTGAGCCGCTTGCGCGGCGGCTGTCCCTCCACCGTGCCGGCCATCCCCGGCGGAATTGGCGGCTTGTTGGCGGTCTCCGACGGCGGGATCGCCAGCCGTACCCGGCCGTTCGAAGTCGCAGGGTTCGTCGCAGCCGTCGGCGCCGGCGTGCCGGGACCCGGCGACGGCTTCGGCTTGGGCTGGCCCGGATAGAGTTTTGGCTTCTTGCGCGTACGGTTCAGCGAATTGAAGCCGGTGTCCGCGGCGCCATTGGCGGGTGGCAGGCCATAGGTCGGGATCTGGCCGATCCGCGATGGCGCCGGTTTGTCGTTGTCGCGCAGCCCGGTATCATCGGTCGGGGCGGTGGGATCGGCGGCGTTGTCGCTCGCCCTGCGCAGCGGCAAATCCTGCGGAAGGATCGAGCTCGCGCGGACGGGACGGAACATGTCCGGAGTGAGGGTCTGGGCCTGGGCGCGGGTGGACGCGAAGGCGATCAGCGCGAGGCACGGCAAGGCTGCGCGCCAAACCGTCACGCGCCCGCTCCGGCCCCTTGCTGGACCCGCCATCACGATGAAAATACTCCAGCGAATTCATACGCTTGACGACCCGGTTCCACCCACGCGACGAGACGGAGCGAAAAACGTCGTTAATGGAGTTAAAACAATTATGGTTAATGACCGGTTGAGAACGCCCCGCCGCCGCGTCGCGTCGCAAAACCGGCCGTGCTAAGGAGGAGGCCGCGGCGAAAAACAGCTTTCCCCGCCTTGCGGGAAACCTTCATGGCCAAGTCTAGTCCGCTGATGACACCCTCGTCCGCATCAGATGCGAACGCCGCCGTCCAATCCGCCCTGCGGACCCTGGAGGCCGGCGGCAGCGGCATCAGCGCGATCGCGGCCGCCCTGCAAGGCCCGCTCGGGCCGGCATTTGCCGAAGCCGTCGAGACCATCCGCAAGGCCAAGGGCCGCGTCATCGTCACCGGGCTCGGCAAATCAGGCCATGTCGCGCGCAAGATCGCGGCGACTCTGGCCTCCACCGGGACGCCGGCCTTCTTCGTGCACGCGGCGGAGGCCAGCCACGGCGATCTCGGCATGATCACGCCCGACGACGTCATCATCGCGCTGTCGTGGTCCGGCGAGCAGCCGGAGATGAAGAACCTCGTGAGCTATGCCAGGCGTTTTGCGATCCCGATGATCGCGGTGACGTCGAACGCGGCCTCCCCGCTCGGCGAAGCCGCTCAGATCGTGCTGGAGCTGCCGAAGGCGCGCGAGGCCTGTCCGCACAATCTGGCGCCGACCACCTCGTCCTTGATGCAGGCCGCGATCGGCGACGCGCTTGCCATTGCACTGCTCGAAGGCCGCGGTTTTACCGCGCTCGAGTTCGCCAATTTCCATCCCGGCGGCAAACTCGGCGCGGCGCTGAAATTCGTCCGCGACATCATGCACACCGGCGATGCGATGCCCATCAAGCCGCTCGGCACCCGAATGTCGGACGCGCTGGTGGAGATGTCGGCCAAGGGTTTCGGCTGCGTCTGCATCGTCGATCGCACCGGCGAGATCGCCGGCATCATCACCGACGGCGACTTGCGCCGCCACATGCGGCAACCCGACCTGATGACGGCCCTGGTCGAGGAGGTGATGACGAAAAATCCCAAGACCATCGCGCCGGGCATGCTCGCCACGGAGATCATGCGCGAGAGCGTCGATGCGTCGCGACCGGCGGTGTCGGTGCTGATCGTCGCCGAAGGCAACAAGCCGGTCGGCATCGTCCACGTCCACGACGTGCTGCGGGCGGGCGTGGCGTAATACGTCGCCTCGCAGTTCGCCATTGCATCCCTCGTCATTCCGGGGCGATGCGAAGCATCGAACCCGGAATCTCGAGATTCCGGGTTCAGCCTGACGGGCTGCCCCGGAATGACGGCTATTGCGGAAACCTCGCCGCCGTCTCCTCCAGCGGCAAAGCGAGCCCGTTCGCTAGATACGACACCGTGCGATAGAAGCCGCAGAGCAGGATGATTTCGAAAATCTTCGCCTCGTCGTAATGCGCCGACAGCGTCTTGAATTCGGCGTCGCTGAGCGTGGCGCGGGCGTGCAGCGCGTCGACGGTCGCGATCAGCGCCTGTTCGGCCGCCGACCAGCATGATGCGTCGGCTGCGCCCTTTACCGTGGCGCGGACCTGCTCCTCGGTCAGTTGCGCGGCGGCGGCGAAGGCTCGGATATGCACGCCCCATTCGTACTCGCAGCCGGTCCGCGCGCAGGTGCGGTCGATCACGATCTCGCGCTCGCGCAAGCCGAGCGGCCCGCGGTCGAGCAGGCTGCCGGCGCGGAATTTCTTCCAGGCCCGCGCGTTGCCGGCCATGACGCGGAACAGCACCAGCGGCGGCGCGCCGCGCATGATGCGGTCGAACTGCTCCCGGATGTCAGGGGCATAAGGCGGTTCCAGCGGCGCGATGCGTGACATGGCGGACTCCCGTGCTACAATATAAGTAGCGTCACGCTACATTATCCGTAGCACGCTTGCCAATGGGAACTTCGATGCCGACGAAGATACCTGCCGTGAAAAAACGCGCCGTGCGCGGTTCGAAGACCGGCCGTCCGATCATGGTGCTGCTCGACCTGCTGGGCCGGCGCTGGTCCTTGCGCATCCTGTGGGAACTGCGCGGCGAGCCGCTGACCTCGCGCGCGCTGCGGGCCGCCTGCGACGAAGCTTCCCCGACGGTGCTGCAGGCGCGGCTGTCGGAACTGCGCGAGGCGGGTTTTGTCGAGCTGCATCCCTCCGGCGGCTATGGCCTGACGGCGACGGGAAGGGAATTGGAGGAAACCTTCCTGCCGCTGCACCGTTTTGCGGAACGGTGGCGCAAGCGGTGACACTTACTTCTCCCTCGCCCCGCCGTCGGTCCTGTCATTCCGGGGCGCGTCCGACGGGTCGGCGCAAAGCGCGGTCCGATGGATGCGAACCCGGAATCTCGAGATTCCGGGTTCAGCCCTGCGGGCTGCCCCGGAATGACGACAGAGAGTCAAGCCGCCGCCACCGTCAGACTGGCACCGTCGGCCTGCACGATGCGGACGCGGCTGCCGGCCGGCGTGTCGGGGCCGGCGACGCGCCAGACCGTGTCGTCGATCTTGACCGTGCCGGAGCCGTCGATGATCGGCCGCTCCAGCGTGAACACCCGGCCGACCAGTGCATCGGCGCGCCGGTTGAGGAACGGATTGCTTCGGCTGACCGCGCTGCTGCTGCGCGCGATGCGCCGCCACAGCGGCACCGCGCAGGCGGCGAAAATCGCAAACATCAGGATCTGCATCTCCCACGACGGATGGATCGCGAACGACAGCAGCCCGACCAGCAGCGCGGCGAGCCCGAGCCAGAACAGGAACACGCCCGGCGCCAGCAACTCCAGCGCCATCAGGATGACGCCGAAGATCAGCCAGTTCCAGGTGCCGAGCGTCACGAACATGTCGGTCATGAAATCTCCTCTGCTAGTCTATCGACGACGGCGCAGCACGGGCGGTCTGCTCCCTCTCCCATGGGGAGAGGGCCGGGGTGAGGGGGTACGATCTGTCGATGGAGCGTAACCCCTCACCCGGCGCTGCGCGCCGACCTCTCCCGATGGGAGAGGTGACAGAACCCAAACGCTCCGGCGCGATCTGCATCGAAAAAGACTCTACACTCTAACCTGGCGGCGGTACCGGCGGAACGGTGCCTGTGCTCGGCACCGATGCACGGCGCGCGGCGGCCGCAGCCGACGCCGCGCTTTCGCCAAAGGTAGCTTTCGCGATCTCGCCAATGCCGGCCAGCGATCCCAGAATGCTGACGGCCTCGATCGGCAGCATGATGATCTTCTGGTTCGGCGAGTCCGCCAATTGGCCGAACGCCTTGATGTATTTGTCGGCGATAAAATAATTCAGCGCGGCGACGTCGCCCTTGGCGATGGCCTCCGAGACCATCTGCGTCGCCTTGGCCTCGGCCTCAGCCGAGCGCTCGCGCGCCTCGGCGTCGCGGAAGGCTGCTTCCTTGCGGCCTTCGGCCTGCAGGATCTGGCCCTGTTTTGCGCCTTCGGCACGAAGGATTTCCGATTGCCGCTGCCCCTCGGCCTGCAGGATGTCGGCGCGCTTGACGCGCTCGGCCTTCATCTGGCGTCCCATCGCCTCGACGAGATCGGCGGGCGGCACGATGTCCTTGATCTCGATGCGGTTGACCTTCAGGCCCCACGGCGACACCGCGGCGTCGACCACGCGCAGCAGGCGCTCGTTGATCTCGTCGCGATGCGACAGCACCTGGTCGAGGTCCATCGCGCCCATCACCGAGCGGATGTTGGTCATGGTCAAGACGATGATCGCCTGGTTGAGGTTGGACACCTCGTAGCTCGCCTTCGCGGCGTCGAACACCTGGAAGAACGCGACGCCGTCGACGGTGACGGTGGCGTTGTCCTTGGTGATCACCTCCTGCTCGGGAATGTTGATGACCTGCTCCATCATGTTCATCTTTCGGCCGACGCGGTCGAAATAGGGGATGATGAGATTGAGCCCCGGCTCCAGCGTGCGGGTGTATTTGCCGAACCGCTCGATGGTCCAGTCATAGCCCTGCGGCACCGTCTTGATGCCGGCGAACAGCGTGAAAACGACCAACAGCACCAGCGCAATGGCGAAAATGTCGAAACCGGTCATAAATCCTCCCAATGCCCGGCGCGAAACACGCCCGGGCGCACGCTCATTGGTCTCAATACCGGCCGCGCCGGTTCAGCCTGCGCTTGCCAGACATAGCTAGGGTCGCGTTTGCCGCCTGCCAGATGTGCGGCGACTGAACATTGCGATTGGCCCGTCATGCCCGGCCTTGTGCCGGGCATCCACGTCTTGGCGGCACTCAAGCAAGAAAGACGTGGATGGCCGGCACAGGCGGGCGGAAGCGACGTCGTCCTGCGGACGGCTTTGGCCGGCCATGACGACAAGACTTGGAAGTTCATATCCAGCCCTGCAGCTCGCGCAGCACCAGCTGGCGGATCACGTCCATGCCGGGATCGCTGTCGTTCAGGCAGGGGATGAAGGAAAATCGCTCGCCGCCATGGTGCCTGAAAATCTCGGCGTTTTCCTGGGCGATCTCCTCCAGCGTTTCCAGGCAGTCGGCGGAGAAGCCGGGCGTCACCACGGCGATGCCGCGCACACCGTCCTTCGCCAGTTGCTCGATGGTCTTGTCGGTATAGGGCTTCAGCCACTCGTCGAAGCCGAAGCGCGACTGGAAGGTGAGCAGCAGTTTTGACGGATCGAGGCCCATGCGCTTGCGCAAGGCTTCCGTCGTCGCGGTGCATTGCGCGAAATAGGGATCGCCCTTGTCGACATAGGCCTGCGGCATGCCGTGGAACGAGGCCACGATCCGCTCGGGGACAAACGGCAGGCTCGCGAGATGCGCTTGGATCGAGACCGCCAGCGCCTCGATATAGTCGGGGTCGTCGTAATAGGGCGGCGTCACCCGCAATGTCGGCTGCGCGCGCATCGAACCGAGCACGCGGAACACTTCGTCGCAGACGGTCGCCGAGGTCGCGGCCGAATATTGCGGATAGAGCGGCACGACCAGCAGCCGGTCGCAGCCCTGCGCCGCCAGCGCGGCGATGCGGGATGAAATCGACGGGTTGCCGTAGCGCATCGCCCAGTCGACCACGACATGGTCGTGGTCCGATATCGCGGAAGCGAGTTTCTCCGACTGCGCCCGCGTAATGGTTTTCAGTGGGGATTCGTTCTTCTCGGTGTTCCAGATCTTCCGGTAGTCGCGCGCCTTGCGGGGCGGCCGGAGCCACAGGATGACGCCGTTCAGCGCCAGTTTCCAAAACAATCCCTGGTTCTCGATCACACGGGGATCGGACAGGAATTCCCTGAGATAGACGCGCACGCCCCTGGTATCGGCGGTGTCGGGGGTGCCGAGATTGACCAGCAGCACGCCGACGCGCGGCGGCCCGACCGCGGCGGCAGGCTCTGCCTTCTCGATGGCGACGACCGTTGTCATGGTGGGCGTGGCTTCGCGCGTTGCACCATCCTTGTCAAGATAATGGCCGGTTCGATAGTGTCGGCCGCGACCCGGGGTGGGAGAAGCCATGACCGTCGCCGAATGGTGCGTTTTCGCAAGCCTGATGCTCTATCTGCTGACGATCGTGCCGATCAAATGGCTCGGCTATCGCCGCTACGACAATTCCAAACCGCGCGACCCCGCCTTCTACGACGACCCGCTGCGGGCACGGGCGCTGGGCGCGCACCAGAACGGCATCGAGGCGTTTCCGTTCTTCGCCGTGGCCGTGCTGCTGGCGGAATTCAAGGCCGGCCCGCAGCGCCTGATCGACGAATTGTCGGTGCTGTTCCTGATCGTGCGGGTCGCCTACGTCCTCACCTATCTCGGCGACCGCCCGCGGCTGCGCTCGATCCTGTGGAACACCGGCTTTGTCATCAACATCGCGATTTTCTTCCTGCCGCTGATCCGGCGCTATTTGCCGATTTGACGGCATCGTAGCCCGCATGGAGCCTAACATCGTCATTGCGAGCGCAAGCGAAGCAATCCATGCAGCAACAAAGCAAGTGTGGATTGCTTCGTCGCATCCGCCTTCGCCCGAAGGCGGGCTTCGGCGGACAAGAGGGCTCCTCGCAATGACGGCAACACACACGTTCGCGATCTCGCCGCATGTGATGCGCGAGGTGTTCGTTTATTTCCCGCCCTCTCCAATCAAAGGGCGCAGGGAATGCCGGGCGGCCGATGCGCCCGATAGCCGTGTGTGCAATGGTAGTGGGTAGAGCGCACACACGTTAGCAGGTCACACCGGAATCACCCGGCATTCCCCACACAATGGTTTTAACGGCTACTCCGTGCTCGCCCCGGTGCTCCGGGCTTGTTGGCCACCGTCGCCTGCGCTCCTTCTCGCAGACTTGACACCAGCGTCGGGGTGCCAGGCCCACACGGCTTCTCCGTCCGCGTCAACGCCGTTCGTTATCGGCGCATCCGCGTCCACCGCATCCCGCCCCGCAGTCCGTGACGATCGCGAGCCGCCCCTTTGGTGAGACGAGACGGGTAGAGATATAGGATAATCAGAATATTCTGGAAAGAAGAATATTTTTGCAAATGGGGCTTGACAGGCAGGTCAACGAGGACGTTGGGACGTCGGTGATTTGCCCGACAGGGCAAATCACTTGCATGATCCATCGCGGCCACGGTGATCTATTTTGATCACATTGCCCCCACCACCCACGCGCAGATCTTCCATCACCTTAGCTCAAGAATTGGCATTCAGTACCCGAGAGCCCTAGAGCGGCGTTACAACGCGCGGCGCCTTGCAACCAAAGCGCGTTGGCGGAGTTTACGGGGTATGAGTAGCTCAAATTGGCCCCGCAACCGGCTATTGCTCGCCCTTCCATCCCGTGATCTCAAACGGCTCATGCCAGAGCTTGAGAACATTCGCTGTCAACGCGAGCAGGTTCTCATGGACGCGGATAGTTCGCTCGACCACGTCTTCTTCCCCGATAGCGGTGTCGTCTCGGTGCTCGCTGTTTATGCGGACGGCAGCGTCATTGAGATGGCGACGATCGGTCGAGAGGGTTGCACGGGCATGCAAGCCTTCTTCGGCGCCAAGACTTCCTCTGTCAGGCTGTTGGTCCAAATCCCGGGGGGTGCCGCGAAGATGTCGCGCGCGACCTTCGCACGCACGATGGAGTCAATGCCGTCGTTCCGAAATCTTATGTCCGCTTACGTTCACGCCTTTCTGGAGCAGGTGCTGGTGTCGGTGGCGTGCAACGGTGCGCACAGCCTCAAGCAGCGCCTGGCGCGTTGGCTGCTCATGATGCGTGACCGCAGTGACGGGGACGCGCTGCCGATCACCCAGAGCCTGCTCGCCGAAATGCTGGGTGTTCAGAGGCCGACCATCACGAATGCTGCGCATGAGCTGGAACGCGCAGGCCTGATCGAGCGAGGCCGCCAGCAGGTCACGATACTTGATCGGCAGGGCCTCGCCGGAGAATCCTGTGAATGTTATCAGTTGGTCAAAATGCGGGTCGCTTTTCACCTTCCCAAAACATACACGTAAAAGTAGTAGGCTCTCCGCCAATCGGTAATGTACATTACCGACAGCACCTCCCAACTGACGCACAATCGGTAAACCGCGGGGCTGATGGCGCTCCTCTGGGGGATTGCTTGGAGGCCGACTTGGCCGAAAATCAGTTGACCGAGATCGAAGAAGCGCGCGCGTTTGCGCAGGCGATCATAGATACCGTTCGTGAACCGATTCTGGTGCTCGACCAGGACCTGCGCGTGATCACCGCGAGCCGTTCTTTCTATCGGACATTCGAGGTTGGACCCGAAGATACCGAAGGCAGGCTGCTTTACGAACTGGGCGATGGTCACTGGGACATTCCGGAGCTTCGCTTGCTGCTGGAAAAGATCGTACCCGAGAACGGCGTGATGGAGGATTACGAGATCGAATACGAATTTCCGAACGTCGGACCACGCACGATGCGCTTGAACGCCCGCAAGGTGTTCTACGAGAAGGGCTCCCACACGACTATTCTGCTTGGCATAGAGGATGTCACCCGGCATCGCGTCCTGGAGCGCGAAAAAGACGACCTGCTGCGACAGAAGGACGTCTTGCTCGAGGAAATTCAACACCGCGTCGCCAATAGTCTCCAGATCATTGCAAGCATAATCTTGTTGAAAGCCAAGACGGTGGATTCGGAAGAGACGCGCGTTCATCTGCAAGACGCTCACAAGCGGGTCATGTCGGTTGCGGCCGTGCAGCAACACCTCCATGCATCTGCGGCCAGCGGGTCCGTCGAAATGGGGCCCTATCTCTCAAGGCTGTGCGAGACCCTCGCGGCCTCGATGATCGGCGAGAACCGGCCGATCTCGCTGAAAGTGTCTGGCGAAGGCGGCAGCGCGACTTCCCGTCAGGCCGAGAGCCTCGGATTGATCGCCACAGAACTTGTCATCAATTCTCTAAAGCACGCATTCAGCGAAAATACAGAAGATGGGCAGATCACCGTTGCGTATGATGTTTCCGGAACAGATTGGAAGCTTTCGATCGCTGACAATGGGGTTGGCAAGCCGGACGGCGTCTTTGCTCAACCAAAAACCGGGCTCGGCACGGGCATCGTCACGGCGCTCGCGCAACAGCTCGGTGCCAAGGTTGAAACCTTGGCCGGCCCGGAGGGAACGACCGTGTCGGTCACTTACGCCACTTTTTCGGCAAAGACGCCCCGAGTTGTGTGAAGGGCGGCGACCATGCTCGCGCCGGTGAGGTGAAATGACGCTCGTCGAGCCAATGGAGGCTCCTATGGAAAAAGCAGCTAATGACGTGTTTGACGCGAAGGTTTTTCTCGCCAAAGTGGGCGCCGGAAAGCAGGTATTGGAATTCCATAAGAATCAGCACGTGTTTGAGCAAGGCGATGTGGCCGACGCGGTGTTTTACATTCAAAAAGGAAGAGTCAAACTGACTGTTCTGTCCGAGCAGGGCAAGGAAGCGGTCGTCGCTATTCTAGAGGCCGGCCAGTTCTTTGGCGAAGGCTGCATCAACGGCCATCCGCTACGCATCGCGACGACAACGGCGATGGAAAATTGCGTGATCACGTCAATCACGAAAGCCGCGATGATCGCCGCCCTTCATGACGAACCGCAATTTTCCAAAATGTTTATGGCGTATCTCCTGACCCGCAACAGCCGGATCGAGGAGGATCTGATCGATCAACTATTCAATTCGAGCGAGAGGCGGCTTGCGCGCATGTTGTTGCTGCTCGCGAATTTCGGGAAGGAAGGCAGCCCGCAGCCGATCAGTCCGAACATCAGTCAGGAAACATTGGCGGAGATGATCGGCACCACCCGATCCCGCGTCAGCCATTTCATGAACAAGTTTCGCAAGCTTGGTCTCATCGACTACAACGGACACATCGAGGTTCACAACTCGTTGTTGAGTGCGGTTTTGCACGAGAAGCCGCGGCTAAAACAGGATGAGTAGAAACGGCCCCAGCACGGGGGATGCCGAGGCCGCTATTCCATCGGATGCTTGGGGGCACCGTGCATCCGGTAGCCAGCCACCAAGTTACGACGGCGACATTGGTTCCCAAAGATTCACGCCGTCACTTCATTACTTGCAAGTTTTGTCAGCCGTCAAAGCTGTTTCTGCCGATGCCTTTGTCGGATGAGCAGCACCGATTACCTTCATGCTGCTGCCAGCAGCAGGTTGGGTCTCGACGATTTGACATTTCATCGTCGCGGTATCTTGAGCGAGGTAGAACGAGGAAGCGGCTGATGGCGGTGCTTGACCGACCGTTTTGGCCGGTTCAGCGGCGAAGGAAGGTGCAGCGAATGCGAGAATGGCGACCGTCGCTAAGAAAACTTTCTTCATGGTGTCTTACCAGTTGCCGTGCGTCCAGTATTGGACAGGAAGCAAATAGTGTCAGCTGATGAAGGTTCCTTGGGCGTGGCTCAGCGATCCGAGCCGCACGCCCGGCGCCAGCAGCCAAACGGCCAAGCCGAAGACTGCGAGACCGAAGCTTCCCAAGCCGGCTCCGGCCGCATCGAGCGCCGCCGCATTCGTTCCTCGACGATCTCCCGCCAGCCCGAGTTTTTTCTTGCGTTCGCGCTCGTGCTTTTCAATCAGCGTGGTGCTGGCACAGAAGATGCCGGGAAAGGCGAGGAATAATCCCCCTGTCTCGGGTCCGAAAGCCTGCGCCACAACTCCGGCCAAAACCGTTACCAGGCCGCCGAGCACGAATTGCAAGAGATATTCGTACCAGCGGCTTTGCCTGAGGGCCGACCAATTTGCGCCGATGACCACGGCCTGACCGATCAGGAGTTGTTTGGATTCGAGCGCGACCGCGAGCCATGGCAGGACCGCGGCCGTCGCGGCGGCGAAGGCAGACCAGCGCAGACGCATCAGCAGCTGGCAGACCACGAGGCTGTACAGAGCGAGCGCGAGCGCGCCCAGGATCATGGACCGTCCCTCGATCGAGACATAGTCGGCGCCTTGCTTCGAGAGGGCGAGACCGAACGTTGCGAGAGCCACGGACGGGGCGGCACCGAACAAGCCGGCAAAACTCTTCGGACGCAGGACATCACTCAGCACCGCGAAGGCGGACACGACCAGGCCGCCAGCCACAAAGCGAATGAGGTATTCCATCGATTGTCCCTCGTCCCAACTCGCCGCAGGCCGCCGATGCAAATGTGAACCTTTTGTGACACCAGACGTTCCCGAGTTGAAACCGACTGCGGTTTGATTGGACCATGGCTGCTGTTATTGCGGTTCGTCCGACACGACTGGAAAAGGAGATCGCGCGTGGCATTGCGCGGCACACCGACGTTCCGATCGAGAGCGTCAGCACGGCTTTGACATGGGCTCGGACGAAGGCCTGCTGATCGCCGCCGCGACCATTGGCTGGCTGCTCACGCGCAGATCCGGCGAGCCGGTGCGTGGGCTCACCACCCATCTGCTGGCATGTTCGCTGTCGAACGCGATCCTGCCGCATATCCTCCACACCCGAGGTCAAGGGGATTGCGCAGCAAGAACATAGAAAGGACAAGGGACTGAGAAGCGCTCAAGAGTTGGTCGCTGCGGCAACGATCGGCCAAATCGGTCGGCCGGGAACCATTTTCGAACTGGGGCGTTTAGCCGGGTTGGGGGGTGGAAACTCAGGTAATGGCCAAATCCAAAACAGCCGGGGCGCGGAAATCCGAAAAGGACTTTCGCGAGAGCGAGCGCATTTTCAGGCTGCTGGTGCAAGGCGTCACCGACTACGCCATCTTCATGCTCGACCCCGCCGGCCACATCACCAACTGGAACGCCGGAGCCGAACGAATCAAGGGCTATAAGGCCAGGGAGATTGTCGGCAAGCATTTTTCCATCTTTTATACGCCGGAAGATCTCGCCGCGGATCTCCCGGCCAGGGCTCTGGCCACCGCCCGCAGCGAGAAGCATTTTGTCGCCGAGGGCTGGCGCGTTCGCAAGGACGGCTCGCGGTTCCTTGCCTCCGTGGTGATCGACCCGATCTTCGAGAAACGACAGCTCATCGGCTACGCCAAAATCACCCGCGACATCAGCGAACGCCAGCAAGCCTCGGCGGACCTCGACGACAGCGAAAATCAGTTCAGGATGCTGGTGGGAGGCGTCACCGACTATGCGCTCTATATGCTGAGCCCCACCGGCGTCATTTCCAACTGGAACGCCGGCGGTCAGCGCATCAAGGGCTATCTCCCGGAAGAGATCATCGGACGGAATTTCTCGATGTTTTATACGCCGGCGGACCGCGCCGCGGGCAAGCCCGCGCGCGCCCTCGGGATCGCCGAGCAAACCGGCCACTACGAGGAAGAGGGCTGGCGCGTTCGCAAGGACGGTTCCTTCTTCTGGGCCAGCGTCGTCATCGACCCGATCCGCGACGACCACGGCAGGCTGATCGGATTCGCCAAGATCACGCGCGACATTACGGAGCGCCGGGAGGCACAGCTAAAGCTCGAACAGATGCAACGACAGCTCGCCGAATCCCAGAAGATGGATGCGCTTGGCCAGCTGACCGGCGGCGTCGCGCATGACTTCAACAATCTCCTGATGATCATTTCGGGCAACGTTCATCGCATCAAGAAGGACTTGTCGACCGATACGGGTCTCAAGGCCCTCAGTGCAATCGAGGCGGCTTCCCAGCGCGCCGCGTCGTTGACCAGCCAATTGCTGACATTTGCGCGGCGGCAAAGCGTCAATCCCCAGCCGATCGACCTTGCCAGGCGGATCGCGTCGTTGCGGGACGTCCTCAACAGCGGCCTCGGAAATGCCGTCACGTTGCAGCTCGATATCGAGGATGCCGTATGGCCGGTGGTCGCGGATCTCTCGGAGTTTGAAACGGCGCTGGTCAATCTGGTCATCAATGCCCGGGACGCCATGCCGGACGGCGGCGTTGTCACCATTTCCGCGAGAAACCAGCAACCCGACCGGGTCCTGATCGGGGTTGAGGATACCGGTGTCGGAATTCCTGACGACGTTCTGAGCAAGGTATTCGATCCCTTCTTCACCACCAAGCCGGTCGGCAAGGGAACCGGTCTCGGCCTTTCGCAGGTTCACGGTTTCGCTCACCAGGCCGGCGGGTCCGTCGAAATATCCAGCATCCTCGGCAAGGGCACGACCGTCTTCATTCAGCTGCCGCGGGCGACGGGCGCCGAAAGCAGGGATCAAGCATCCGCGAACAAGTCCGCCTCCGGAACGGTGCTTCTTGTCGAAGACAATCCCGAGGTTGCCGACGCCAGCACCGGACTGCTCGAACAGCTCGGATATGCCGTGCGCTGGGTCTCCAATGCCGAAGCGGCGCTGCAGGAAATCGAGCGCGACGGCATCGACCTCGTTTTCAGCGATATCGTCATGCCCGGCAAGATGGATGGCGTGAAGCTGGCCTCCGCCATCAGAGCCATCAGGCCGGATTTGCCGGTGCTGCTGACCACGGGATACAGCGGCGGGGCAAACGAGGCGCGGACGGAGTTTCCTGTCCTGAAGAAACCGTTTCAGTTGCACGAGCTCAGCCGCGAATTGTCGAAGTTGACGGAGGGCTAGCTCCAGAACACGCGGACGGCTGTTGCCTCGATCGCCTCCCGCAGCGACTTGTGCAGGCTGTCGCGCGTCATGATGTCGGTCTTGCGGCCGAGGATGCTGGCGGCGTATGCCTTCACGTCCATCAACTCGTAGACGCCGAGCTTTTCCACGCCTTTTGATTTCGCGGCCCTTGCGGCAATCACCGTGATCGCTCGCACAGCTAGCTATTGGTATCGTTTGCATTCGCGCTTGCCGGACCTATAGTTTGCGAACGGGCAGCCGCCTTCACGAACCAGGATCCATGCGCGTTTCAATCATCACCGGCGGCGGGATCGGGATCGGCGCCGCGGTGGCGCGGCGGCTGGCCGGGCCGGATCAGTGCCTGATGCTGCATGGGCAAGGCGCCGACGAAGCGGGGCTGGAGCGATTGAAAGCGGTCGGCGCGGAATGCCAGCGGGCCGGCGCCAAGGTCGCCTGGCACGCGGGCGACCTTGCCAATCCCGGCGCGGCCTCCGAACTCGTCACTGCTGCGCGCTCGGCGTTCGGCAGCATCGACGCGATCGTGCATGCCGCGGGCTTTGCCGATCGACGCGGATTCACCGAGTTGCCGCGCGCAGGCCTCGAACGATCGTTCGCCGTGATGGCCGCAGCGTTTCACGAACTAGCGGCGGCCGCGCTGCCGGATCTAGCGCGCGGATCGCGGGGGCGCGTCGTCGCCATTTCCAGTTTCGTCGCGCATCGCTTCGTCCCCGGTTCTACCTATCCGGCTTCCGCGGCGGCCAAGGCGGCGCTCGAGGCGCTGGTCAAGTGTCTGGCGATCGAACTCGCAAGCTCCGGTGCGACCGCCAATGCCGTGATGCCCGGCTTTACCCGCAAGGAGGCGGGACGAATGGGAGCGCTGGACGCGCGTGCCTGGCCAGTGGCCGCCAAGGCCAATCCGCTGGCGCGATTGGCTGAACCCGACGAAGTGGCGGCGGCGGTTGTCTTTTTGCTGTCGCCCGAGGCCGGACATGTGACGGGCGCCGTATTGCCGGTCGATGGCGGCCTGACGCTGATCTAGATGGGAGTTGGGAAAAGACCGATGGCGGAGATTATCACTGGCAAGCAAACCGATGTCATCGTGCTCGGCGCCGGCATCGTCGGCGTGTCGGCGGCCTATGCCGCGCGGCAGCAGGGATTGTCGGTCATCCTGGTCGACCGCCGCGAACCGGGCAGCGAGACCTCCTACGGCAATGCCGGTATTCTCTCGAGCGGCTCGATCCTGCCGCTCAACAAGCCGTCGCTGTTCGGCGCGCTGCCGGGCTACCTCTCCAACAGACACGCGGCGCTGCGCTGGAATCCGGCCTGGGCGATCCGCAATATCGACTGGGTGGTCCGCTTCCTCGCCAATGCGAGACCTTCCCGGGTCAGGCCGCGGGCGAAGGCGCTGCATGGGCTACTCGCCGCATCGCTGAAACTGCATCGCGAGTGGATCGTGAAGGCGGACGCCGGGCATCGCATCCGCGAGACCGGCTGGCTGAAGGCGTGGCGCAGCGACGCGGTCGCCGCGGCAAAGGAGGAGCAGGCCTGGCTCGGCGAATTCGGCATCGAAAGCCGGCTGCTCGACCGCCAGGACATTTCCGCGCTGGAGCCGAACATCCTGCCCGTTTACAAGGTCGGCCTGCTGCATACGCAGACCGCGTCCGTCGACTCGCCGGGCGCCGTGGTCAAGGCCTATGCGAAGATGTTCGCGGGCGCCGGCGGCGAGCTCCGTCAGTCCGACATCAAGGCGATCTCGCCTGACGGCGAGGGCTGGCGCGTGACACTCGCCGACGGCGCGATCTCGGCGCGCCATGTCGTGGTCGCGCTGGGACCGTGGTCGCCGGATCTGCTGCGGCCGCTCGGCTATCGCGTGCCCATGGCGTTCGAGCGCGGCTATCATCGCGAGTTCAAGCCGAACCCGGCACGTACCTTGCAGCGTCCGATCCATGACGCCGAGGGCAGCTTTCTGATGACGCCGATGGAGCAGGGTATTCGCGTCACCTCAGGCGTCGAACTGACCGACCGCGACGCGCCCTCCTCGTTCGCCCAGCTCGATTCTGTGGTGCCGCTGGCCCGCGGCGTGGTCGAATTCGGTGACGCCGTCGGCGAGCCCTGGCGCGGCGCGCGGCCGACGCTGCCCGACAGCCTGCCCATGATCGGGCCCGCGCCGCGACATTCCGGACTTTGGCTTGCGTTCGGCAACCAGCACATCGGGTTTACCACCGGGCCCGCGACGGGAGCGGCGATCGCCGCGATGATCGCAGGAAGCCCGCCGCCTTTCGACGTCGGTGCCTTTTCGCCGAGCCGTTACCTCTAGAGGGTTTAAGTTGATACAGGCAGCATCGGCCTCTTCCCCCTCTCCCCGCTCTTCGCGGGGAGAGGGCTCGGGTGAGGGGCTCTCTCAACGGCCCGACTCTCGGAGAGCCCCCTCACCCGAAATTCGCTGCTGCGAATTTCGACCTCTCCCCGCAAGCGGGGCGAGGTGAGACTCCAGAGCATCGGCAGTAACCAAGGGGCCGACATGCACTATGTTTGGGACTTTGCGATCCTCGGCAAGTACAGCCATTTGTTCTGGCTCGGGCTCGGCTGGACCATCGCCTACACGATCGGCACGGTATTTCTCGGATCGGTGATCGGCCTCGTGGTCGGCATCCTGCGGCTGCGGCGCCTGCCCGTGATCGACTGGCTCCTGATCGCCTACACCGAGCTGTTCCGCTGCACGCCGCTGCTGGTGCAGATCATCTGGTTCTATTACGCCTTCCCCGTCGTAATCGGCGTCAACATCCCGGCGCATGTCGCTGCCGTCACCGTGCTGTCGCTCTATGGCGGGGCGTTTTATGCCGAGATCGTTCGCGGCAGCATCGAGAGCGTCAATCGCGGCCAGTGGGACGCGGCGCAGGCGCTGGGCCTGCGGCCATGGCGCGTGCTGCGGCTCGTGATCCTGCCGCAGGCGCTGAAACCGATGCTGGCGCCCTACGTCAACCAGTCGGTGACGCAATTGAAAAACACCTCGCTGGTGTCCATCATCGCCGTGCCCGACCTCGTCTATAACGCGACTTTGATCAATGCCGAAACCTACCGGCCGCTGGAAGTCTATACCATCGTGGCCCTGATCTATTTTGCGATCCTGTTCCCGGCGACCCTGGTGGCGCGCCGCTTCGAGCGCGGCATGACCTATGACAAGGCGTGAGCGGGATCACCGGAAACGCAAGTGGGAGATTTGGGATGGATGATCGAACCGTGCGGGCGGCGCTGCAGCGCCATTGGGAGGCTTCGGACGAGAACGATTTCAAGACAGAACATGAAATCTACCGCGACGATGCCGTGCTTGATTACCCGCAATCGGGCGAGCGGATCCGCGGCCGGCACAACATTCAGGAGAGCCGGTTCGTCCAGCCGAACAAGAAGCGCTTCGCGGTCCGGCGAATGATCGGCAGCGGCGATCTCTGGGTCACCGAATTCGTGCTCAGCTATGACGGCAAACCATCCTACACGGTGAGCATCATGGAATTCCGCGATGGCCTCGTGGCCCACGAAACCCAATATTTCGCCGACCCGTTCGAGCCTGGGCCGTCGCGCGCGCATCTCGTCGAGCGAATGGACCCGGCGTGATTCTGAGCGGAATGATCGCTCCCTCTCCCGCAAGCGGGGCGGGGTGACCCGTATTGCTACCCGTCATATGACGAATCAGCGCGTCGGCCTAGAATCTGACCGGATTCAGTGAGTCGCCCGGCGGGGCGGTCGGCGCTTCGCGAGAAGCATCCGGGAGGCATAGGATATGAACCGCAAGCAACGCCGCATCGCCGAAGCGGCCGCGAAACGATCCGGCGCACAGCCGTCGGATCCGCGCGTTGCCGGTCTTTTTGCGACAGGCCTCGCGCATCATCAGGCGGGCCGGCTGGCGCAGGCCGAAACGTTCTATCGCGAGACGCTGGCGTTGCAGGGCGATCATGCCGACGCGCTGCATCTCCTGGGCGTGATTGCGTCCCAGGTCGGGCGCCATGACGTCGCCGTCGATCTGATCGGCCGGGCGATCGCGCACGACCGCGGCAGCTCGCTCTATCATTGTAACCTCGGCCTGGCGCTGGCCGGCCTGCAACGCTTCGAGGAGGCGATCGAAAGCTACGACCGCGCGCTGTCGCTGCGTCCAGGCGGCGCCGAGGTGCACTACAACCGCGGCAATGCGCTCCTTGCGCTCGGGCAGCCGCGCGACGCGCTCGAGGCCTACGGGCGCGCCCTGCTCGCAAGGCCGGATTATACAGAGGCGCTGTGCAATCGCGGCGCTGCGCTGGCGGCGCTCGGACGCCACGACGAGGCGCTCGAAAGCTATGACCGCGCGCTCGCAATTGTGCCCGATTCCAGCGCGGCGCTGTCGAACCGCGGCAACGCGCTCAAGGCGCTCGGGCGTCTCGACGAAGCACTGGCCGACTACGACCGCGCATTGACGGCGCGGCCGGACGACGCGCAGGCGCTCTTCAACCGTGGCGTCACGCTGCACGAATTGAAGCGCTTCGAGCTTGCGCTCGAAAGCTACGATCGCGCGCTCGCGGTTGCGCCCGATTTCAGCGCGGCGCTGTCGAACCGCGGTGACGCGCTCCGGGAGCTCGGCCGGCTCAAGGACGCGCTCGAAAGCTACGACCGTGCGCTCGTCACGCGACCGGACTACGCCGAGGCGTTCTCCAATCGCGGCAACGTGCTCAAGGCACTGCGCCGCTTCGATGACGCGCTCGAAAGCTACGATGCCGCCCTGCGCCTGCGGCCCGATGATCCCGTGGTGCTGTCGAATCGCGCCGTGACGCTGCAGGCGCTCGACCGCCTCGACGAGGCGCTCGCGAGCTGCGACCGCGCGCTGGCGTCGGATGCGGACAGGGTCGAGGCGTTGATCAATCGCGCCAGCGTGCTGCAGGAGCTGCGCCGCTTCGACGAGGCGCTTGCGACCTACGACCGCGCCGCCGCGATCGCGCCGGATCACGCCGAGGTGCGAACGAACCGCGCATTCCTGCTGCTGCTCACCGGCGATATGGTGCGGGGATGGCCGGCCTACGAATGGCGCCGCAAATTGCCGAGCTGGGTCGAACGCGGTTTTGCGAAGCCCGAATGGTCGGGCGAGGACATCGCCGGCAAGCGGCTTCTGCTGCATGCCGAGCAGGGTTTTGGCGACACCATCCAGTTTGCCCGCTATGCCGCACAGGCAGCCAGGCGCGGCGCGGACGTCATTCTCGAGGTCCAGGCATCGATTGCGCCGCTGCTCGGCGGGCTGTTCGGCGTCGAGGTGGTCGCGGCCGGCCGCGATCCGCTGCCAGCTTTCGATCTGCACTGTCCCCTGCTCAGCCTGCCGCGCCTGTTCGCGACCACGCCGGCGACGATCCCGGCCGGCGTTCCCTACATCGTCGCGCCGGCCGACCGGATCGCCGCATGGGCGCCGCGCTTGCCGGCAGAGGGATTGCGTGTCGGTCTCGCCTGGTCGGGTCATCCGAACAACGTCAGGGACCACGAGCGCTCGATCCCGTTCGCGCGCCTGGCCTCGCTCGTCGGCGTTCCCGGCACCCGCTTCGTCAGCCTGCAGAAGGACATTCGCGCGACCGACGCCGACGACTTCCGCCGCTGCGGCAACGTGATCGAGCTTGGCGGCGAGTTGCGGGACTTCGCCGACACAGCGGCGGTCATCGCGCAGCTCGACCTCGTCATCACCGTCGACACCGCGGTCGCGCATCTCGCCGGCGCCATGGGCAAGCCTGTATGGGTGCTGCTGCCGCGCGTCCCCGACTTCCGCTGGCTGCTCGATCGGCCGACCAGCCCGTGGTACCCGAGCGCGCGGTTGTTCCGCAAAGGCCGGGCGGACAGCTGGGACACCGTCATCGCCGGTGCGGCCACCGAGCTCGCGGCGCGTGCCGCGCGACCGGTGGGGCTCGCGCGATCGGCATAGTGCAATGTCACGCCGCACAACTGCGGCTCGACGTCCCCCCGGTTTCTCCCTCTGGCACATCGCGACACTGCGTTGCGCGCAACCCTTGTCCTCTGGACACGAACCCGCTGCAACGTCCAAACTCGCCGGCAAAAGAGGAGACGCACCCGATGACGATTATCGATTCCCAGGTCCATGTTTATGAAGCCAACACGGCGAAGCGGCCCTGGCGCACCGTGCCGAACTGGCCGCCTCATGTCACCGGCGACGAGATGGTGGAGGCGATGGACAAGGTCGGCGTCGACGGCGCGATCTTCATCTCCGCCTTTTCCATGTACGGCTATGACGCGAGCTACGCGGTGGAAGTGCAGCGCGCCCATCCCGGCAAGTTCGGCATCGTCAAGCCGGTCGACCCCGACGATCCCGCGGTGGCCGATGTCATAGCCGACTGGAAGAAGATTCCGGGCACGGTCGGCATCCGGATCATGATGACCAAGGAAGTCAACCGCGATCCGGCCCATCCGGGCATCGACCGCATCGCCCGCGCGGCGGTGCAGAATGATTTTCCGGTCAACATGCTGTGCTGGGGCAATGTCGACGCCGGCATGTCGATCGTCGATCGCCATCCTGACACCCGCTTCATCATCGACCATCTAGCGATCCTGCAGCCGCGCGTGCCACCGGCGCCGCCGCAGCCCTGGGCCGATCTGCCGAAGGTGCTGGAGCTCGCCAAGCGCCCGAACGCGGTGATCAAGGTCAGCGGCGCCTGCACGCTGTCGCGGGAGCCGTACCCGTATCCCGATATCTGGGATCCGCTGGTGCGGGTATTCGATGCCTGGGGTTTCGATCGCTGCCTGTGGGGCACCGACTGGACGCGCGCGTTCGCGGTCGTCAACTACGAGCAGGCCGTCCGGCCCTTCGTCGAGACCGCCCGCCTCAGCGACAGCGAGCGCGCCATGCTGATGGGCGGCGCCTGCGCCAAGGCCTATCGCTGGTCGCCGACCAAGGGGTAGCAGCGGCTAACAGAGGTCGCGGGAGGGCTGAGCGAGAGCGGGATGGATCGCTCCCTCTCCCCGCCCTTCCGCGGTGTTCAGACCGGGGAGAGGGTGGGGTTGAGGGGCTCTCTCGGCGGGCGTGACCAGTTGAGAGAGCCCCTCACCCGGCGCTTCGCGATAGCGGAAGCCTCGCTTCGGCGCTCTCTTATAAGAACGGCCGCCGAAGGCGGCCTTTGCTCTCCCCGCGAGCGCGGGGCGAGGTAAGAGACGCATCGCCCTCTTTCAGATATTGAGTTCCACCGGCACGTCCTCGGGCTTGACGCCGGAAAGCGCCAGCCCCTTGACGAACCATTCGCGCATCTGGCCGATGCCGCGGTTGTAGTCGACCCACACCGACAGGAAGTCGCGCCAGCGCTTGTCCGGCTCGCGCCGCACCGCCATGCTGGAGGGAATCGCAACCGACGGCGATTGCAGGATCTTGTAGGTGCCGAGATTGGGGTTCTTGGCGATCGCGGTCAGCCCCAGCACCAGCGCGTTGACCACGCAATCGACCCGGCCCGAGGACATCTCCAGCATCACCTCGTCGCGCGACTTCATCGACTTGATGGTGGCCTTCGGCGCGAAGCGGCGCGCGATGGTCTCGTTGGCCGAGCCGACGTCGACCGCGATCCTCACCTCAGGCTTGTTGATGTCGGCCCAGGTTTTGGCCTCGATCCCCCTGAGCATGGCGCCGAACGGATGCGGGAACACGGTGGCGGTGAAATCGACCACCAGCGCCCGCTGCGGGGTGGGATTCAAGGCGAAGCCGAGGTCGATCTTGTTGGATTGCAAGTCGAGGATCGAATTGCCGTAGGTCGATTTGGTGTATTCGAGCTTGACGTCGAGCAGTTTGGCGATGTCGTTGGCCATCTCGATGGAAAAGCCGGACCAGGTCCCGGTCGTGAGATCCTTGTTGAAATAGGGCAACTCTCCCGGCAGCACCGCGATGCGCAGCGCCTTGTTGGCGCGGATGGCGTCGAGCGTGTTGTCGGCGGCCGACTGCGCCGAGGCCGGGCTGGCGAGCGCGGAGGCAAGCGCCGCGCCGCTGCCGATGGCGAGTGCGTAGCGCAGCGCTTCGCGGCGGTCTTCCGAAATCCTGGTGTCGTCAGATGTGGTCACGCATGCCTCCTGGCTAACCGGCGGCCAAGCCTAACGCGCGCGCCGTAACGCAGCAATAGCGCGAGCGCGCGGCGTGTCGCGCTCAGGCCGCCTCCGGCGTCTCCAGCAGCCCGCGGCGGCGCAGCAGCGCGTCGGGCTCGGGCTCGCGGCCGCGGAAGGCGATATAGGCATCCTCGGGGTCGCGCGAGCCGCCGGAGGAATAGATGTCGTCGTGCAGGCGTTTTGCGGTGGCGGGATCGAAGATGTCGCCGGCCTCCTCGAAGGCGCCGAACGCGTCGGCGTCCATCACCTCCGACCACATGTAGCTGTAATAGCCGGCCGCATAATGGTCGCCGGAGAAGATATGGCCGAATTGCTGGGGCCGGTGGCGGAGCGAAATTTCGGCGGGCATGCCGATCTTGTCCATTTCCTGCCGCTCGAACGCCCGCACGTCCCGGATCGAGGACGCCGGCTGGCTGTGGAATTCCAGATCGATCAGCGCCGAGGCGACGAATTCGACGGTGGCAAAACCCTGGTTGAATTTGCGCGCGGCCAAAAAGCGCTTCAGCAGTTCGTCCGGCAGCGGCTCGCCGGTCTGGTAGTGGCGGGCGAATTGCCGCAGCACCTGCGGCTGCTCCTGCCAGTGCTCGTAGAGCTGCGAGGGCAGTTCGACGAAATCGGTGAACACGCTGGTGCCGGACAGCGAGGGATAGGTGACCTCCGACAGCATGCCGTGCAGCCCGTGGCCGAACTCGTGGAACAGGGTGCGGGCGTCGTCCGGCGACAGCAGCGAGGGCTCCCCATGGGCGCCCTTGGAGAAGTTGCAGACGTTGATGACCAGCGGCGAGACGGCGCCGTCGAGTTTCTGCTGGTCGCGCAGCGAGGTCATCCAGGCCCCCGAGCGCTTCGAGGGCCTCGCAAAATAGTCGCCATAGAACAGCGCCTGGTGGCGGCCAGCGGCATCCTTCACCTCCCAGACCCGCACGTCGGGATGCCAAACCGGAATGTCCCTGCGCTCGGCGAAGGTGACGCCGAACAGGCGGTGAGCGCAGTCGAAGGCGGCCTCGATCATGTGGTCGAGCACCAGATAGGGTTTTATGGCCGCGTCGTCGAAATTGGCGCGGCGTTGCCGCAGGTTTTCAGCGTAGTAGCGCCAGTCCCAGGGGGCGAGCGCAAAATTGCCGCCCTCTTCCGCCACCAGCGCCTGCAGGTCGTCGCGATCCCGCAACGCGCGGGCGCGGGCCGGCTTCCAGACCCGCTCCAGCAGGCCGCGCACCGCTTGCGGCGTCTTCGCCATGGAATCCTCCAGCCGGTAGGCGGCGAAATCGGCAAAGCCCAGCAGTTTCGCGCTCTCCTCGCGCAGCGCCAGGATTTCCAGAATGGTCGCGTTGTTGTCGTTGGCGTTGCCGTTGTCGCCGCGGGCTGTGAAGGCCTTGTAGACCTTCTCGCGCAGGTCGCGGCGGGTGGAACTCTTCAAAAACGGTTCGACCGAGGAGCGCGACAGCGTCACGATCGCCTTGCCGGCCATACCGCGCTCGGTGGCGGCGGCCCTGGCGGCGGCGACGAAACTGTCGGCAAGCCCCGCGAAATCGGCCTCGCCGAGCTCCATGAACCAGTCCTGCTCGTCGCCGAGCAGGTGGTGACTGAACGATGTGCCAAGATGGGCCAGCCGCTCGTTGATCTCGGCCATCCGCTTCTTCGCCGCATCGTCTAGGCCGGCGCCGGAGCGGTGAAAGCGGGTATAGGTGCGTTCCAGGAGCCGCATCTCCTCGCCCGTCAGCGGCAGCGAGGCGCGGTTCTCGTGCAGCAGCGCGATCCGGCCGAACAGCACCGCGTTCATCATGATCGGATTCCAGTGCCGCGCCATCCGCAACGAGACCTCCTTGTCGATCTCGAGCAGCGCCGGATTGGAATGCGCCGACACCAGGTCGTAAAACACCGCCGCGATCTTGGAGAGCAGTTTTCCGGAGCGCTCCAGCGCGGTGATGGTGTTGGCGAAGTCGGGCGCGGCAGGGTCGTGTTCGATCGCTTTGATCTCGGCTGCGTGGTCGGCGAAGGCCTGCTCGAAGGCGGGAAGGAAATGTTCCGGCGCAATCTCCGCAAAAGGCGGCGTCTCGAACGGCGTCTGCCACGGCTTCAAGAGCGGGTTGACTGGCGCTTGCGAGGTGGCGGTCATTTGCTGGGTTTCCGACATGACAAGTCCCGCTTTTGTCCCAAATCTGCTGGCCACGCTATATCACGCGGCGCGGTGTTTTTACGCCTTTTGCGCTTGATAGCAGAGCACTTTTCAGGGAGATTGCGGCTCGAAACAGGACCTTGAATCATGAGCTCCGAGACCCCTTTGAAGAACCCCAGCCAGATCGTCTGGCCGAGCGTCATCACCGTCATCAGCGCGGCGATCCTGATCGGCGCCGAGGTGTTCGGCGCGGCGTTCGCGGGCGGCTGGGCGCTGGCGATCCTGTTCGGGCTCGACGACGCCGGCGCGCACATCCTGCAGGCGGTGCTGTTTGCGGCGGGCGTGCTGGTGATGATCGCCTTCATCCGCGCCGCGCAACGCGTCGAGCCGTTCTCGCGACGCGCGTAAGTCGGCCGAGCAACACAGCCGCGCCTCGCGCGCTCATGCTTCATTAGCAAAGCTTAACATCCGTTCACTTCCGAGGTCGCGTGGCGGCGGCGAGCGCGGCGTCGCAAGCACCTGTTAGGGAAATTTTCGCTCAGGCTAAAAAAAATGTTGCGAAGCAGGATCAAATAACATATTTCCGGTCTTGCCCAATTTCGCACGTGCCTGTGGTCGTGTGTCAGTCGGTAGGTATCCGGACAAGAGGCCGGACAGCCGCCAAGGGACGAAGAACCGAGGGTCGCTCTGGTCGCAAGGCCAAAGAGGCCAGCATCTCTCTCAAGAGATGCCGCTGAAGGTCTCTTCGCTCCTTGCAACCGTGACTGGCAGCCGGAGGCGAACCGGCGCACCCCGCTCTCAACGGGGGACGCGACTTAAAGCAACGACGGATCGGGCTTTTTTGGTCTCTGCCGGCTTTCCACCAGCCGGCGCGAATACCGAAGAGGCTTGTCCTTCATTGCCAGGTGTGCGGGCGGGATCACTCCCAACCAATCCACGGCAGCACAATTCGGTTTGAGTTTCGCTGGCTTCGTTGCGCCTCCATCGCGCGGTGTGGCCGGGGCACTCTTATCCGAGATCACATTTGAACGGGTCCCGTCGCTGGGCCGTTTGGAGGGTGCTATGACCGAACGTATCCAGGAATTCCTGCGCAACCGCCGGAACGAGGGCCAGGACCTCGAGCCGTGCCTCGTCGTCGACCTCGAAGTCGTGCGCGACAACTACCAGAGCTTCGCCAGGGCGCTGCCGGACAGCCGCGTGTTCTACGCGGTGAAGGCCAACCCTGCGCCCGAAGTGCTGTCGCTCTTGGCCTCGATGGGCTCGTGCTTCGACTGCGCCTCGGTGGCCGAGATCCAGATGGCGCTGGCCGCGGGCGCCTCGCCCGAGCGGGTCTCCTATGGCAACACGATCAAGAAGGAACGTGATATCGCGCGCGCCTTTGCGCTCGGCATCCGGCTGTTCTCGGTCGACTGCACCGCCGAGGTCGAGAAGATCGCCCGCGCCGCCCCCGCCTCGAAGGTGTTCTGCCGCATTCTCTACGATTGCGCAGGCGCCGAATGGCCGCTGTCCCGCAAGTTCGGCTGCGATCCGGAGATGGCGGTCGAGGTACTCGACCTCGCCAAGCGGCTGGGCCTGGAGCCGTACGGCATCTCGTTCCATGTCGGCTCGCAGCAGCGCAAGGTGAAGGCGTGGGACCGTGCGCTGGCGATGGCCTCGACCGTGTTCCGCGACTGCGCCGAGCGCGGCATCAACCTGTCCATGGTCAACATGGGCGGCGGATTTCCGACCAAGTACCTGAAGGACGTGCCGCCGGTGGTGCAGTACGGCCGGTCGATCTTCCGCGCGCTGCGCAAGCATTTCGGCAACGCGATCCCGGAAACCATCATCGAGCCGGGACGCGGCATGGTCGGCAATGCCGGCGTCATCGAGACCGAAGTCGTCCTGATCTCCAGGAAGAGCGACGAGGACGAGGTGCGCTGGGTCTATCTCGACATCGGCAAGTTCGGCGGTCTCGCCGAGACTATGGATGAGTTGATCCGCTACGCCATCCGTACCCCGCATGACGGGGCGGAAATGACGCCGTGCGTGCTCGCGGGGCCCACCTGCGATTCCGCCGACGTGCTGTACGAGAAGATGCCGTATCCGCTGCCGGTCACGCTCGAGATCGGCGACAAGGTGCTGATCGAAGGCACCGGGGCCTATACCTCGACCTACTCGTCGGTGGCCTTCAACGGCTTCCCGCCGCTGCGGACCTACCACATCTGAGTTTTCTCACCTCTCGCGCGAAGCGCGGGAGAGGGAGTAAGAAAACCGGGAGCCGGTCCGCCGGCTCCCATTCCCTGACATGCGAATTAGCTGACAACGCTTCCCGCGGCTCGACGCCATGCGAAGCGAGGACTGACGTGCCATGACCCGTTTGCGGAAGACCCCGATTGCCCTCATCCCCGATGCCGCTCCGTTCGCGATCCGCAGCGAGCGCGCGTCAGACGTGGTCGCGCGTGAAGTGCTGCTCGATGCCTGCTTTGGCGACAACCGCCAGCAGCGCACCTGCCAGCGCCTGCGCGACGGACGCGCACCCGCCGAAGGTCTTGCCTTCTCGGCGGTGCGTGAGGGCCGGCTGGTCGGAACCGTGCGGTTGTGGCACGTCAGCGCGGGCGGTGCGCGGGCGCTGGTGCTTGGACCGCTCGCGGTCGACCCGTCATGCCGCAAGCTCGGCGTCGGAGCCGCGCTGATGAATCACGCGCTGGCGGCGGCGAAAGCGCGCGGGCATGGTGCGGTGATCCTGCTCGGCGATGCACCCTATTACGCGCGATTCGGCTTCTCGGCGCGCAAGACCGGCGAATTGTCGCTACCCGGCCCGTTCGAACGCGACCGCCTGCTCGCCCTCGAACTGTCGGAGGGCGCGCTCGACGGCGTCCGGGGCATGATCGTGCCGTCAGGGGAAGTCGTGATGAATATCCGGGCACCTCGAACCAGAAGGGCGCTGCGATCCATGCCGCGCGCGGCTTGATCGCACCCGCCATGGCAACGAGCCTGCATGCCAACCGCCATACGGCGCGGTCGCGCTTCCGCGGCATGATCACTACCGTGCTCATGATCATGCTGGCCATCCTGATCGTGCGGGACATCTTTGTGCGCCGATGGAGCGCTGCCGCGCCGTCGCCTCCCGATGTGACCCACCGCGCACCTTGAGAATGCGAGGGGTTGCGCAAGCCTCGCAAAACCCCGTAAACCGCGTCGAATCCCTGCACAGAGGTCCCGATGTCCCGCCGCCTGATCTCCACCGGCTCGCCGTTCGAGAAGACCGCCGGTTACAGCCGCGCGGTCGTGGATGGCGATTTCGCCTTCGTCGCCGGCACCACCGGCTATGATTACGCCGCCATGACGATGCCCGCGGATGTCACGAGCCAGTCACGGAACTGTTTCAGGACCATCGAGGCGGCCCTGAAGGAGGCCGGCTTTGCGATGGCCGATATCGTCCGCGCGACCTACTACATCACCGACGCGAGGGATGCCGAGGCCCATTTCGCCGTCTGCGGCGAGGTTCTCGGCGAGATCAGGCCGGCCGCCACGCTGTTGGTCGTCGCAGGGCTCTACAAGCCCGAAATGAAAGTCGAGATCGAAGTCACCGCCAAGCGGCGCACCGCCTGATCCGCTTATGCAAGCCATCCCCATTTCGGAGACCGAATTGAATGAGCCCGTCCTCCTCACAAATCCATGCGAGAATTTCCGGCCCCATCGTCATGATCGGCTTCGGCTCGATCGGCAAGGGCACCCTGCCGCTGATCGAACGGCATTTTGCCTACGACAAGTCCCGCTTCGTCATCATCGATCCGCATGAGGACGGCGAGATCGCCAAGGCGCACGGTGTGCGCTTCATCAAGCAGGGCATCACCAAGGACAATTACCGCGAGGTGCTGGTGCCCCTGCTCACCGCCGGCGGCGGCCAGGGCTTTTGCGTCAATCTGTCGGTCGACACCTCCTCGGTCGACATCATGACGATGTGCCGGGAGATCGGCGCGCTCTATATCGACACCGTGGTCGAGCCGTGGCTCGGCTTCTATTTCGACAAGAACATCGGCCCCGAAAAGCGCTCCAATTACGCGCTGCGCGAGACCCTGCTCGCGGCCAAGCACCGGAGCGCCGGCGGCACCACCGCGGTGTCCACCTGCGGCGCCAATCCCGGCATGGTGTCGTGGTTCGTCAAGCAGGCACTGCTCGACATTGCCCGAGACACCAATACGGAGATCAACGAGCCGAAGAGCCGGGAGGGCTGGGGCCAGCTCGCCCACAAGCTCGGCGTCAAGGGCATCCATATCGCCGAACGCGACACCCAGCGCTCGAAGAAGCCGAAGCCGATGAACGTGTTCGTCAACACCTGGTCGGTGGAAGGTTTTGTCTCCGAAGGCATGCAGCCGGCCGAGCTTGGCTGGGGCACCCACGAGAAATGGATGCCGGACAATGGCCGCCCTCATACCGAGGGCTGTGGCGCGGCGATCTATCTGCTGCAGCCCGGCGCCAACACCCGCGTGCGCTCTTGGTGCCCGACTCCGGGCGCGCAATACGGCTTTCTCGTCACCCACAATGAGTCGATCTCGATCGCGGATTATTTCACCGTGCGCGACGGGAGCCATGTGATCTACCGCCCGACCTGCCACTACGCCTATCACCCGGCCAACGACGCGGTGCTGTCGCTGCACGAGATGTTCGGCGCCACGGGGCGGATGCAGGCCAAATGGCACATCCTCGACGAGCACGAGATCGAGGACGGCATCGACGAGCTCGGCGTGCTGCTCTACGGCCATAGCAAGAACGCCTATTGGTACGGCTCGCAGCTGTCGGTCGAGGAAACGCGCCAGCTTGCGCCCTATCAGAACGCCACCGGCATGCAGGTCTCGTCAGCCGTGCTTGCCGGCATGGTGTGGGCGCTGGAAAATCCCACGGCCGGGATCGTCGAGGCCGACGAAATGGATTTTCACCGCTGCCTCGAAATCCAAAGACCCTATCTCGGCCCGGTGAAGGGATTCTATACCGACTGGACGCCGCTCACCGATCGGCCCGGGCTGTTTCCGGAGGATATCGACATCAGCGATCCCTGGCAGTTTCGCAACGTGCTGGTGCGATGAGACGCATTTCCGGGCGAAGTCCGGTTCGATGACAATCCACAACTATCGAAAGCCCGGATGATGACGTCGGCATCATCGGGGCGCTATCGTCCTGCCGGGGTAGGTGATCCGATTCCCTGCGGGCCACCACATGAAACATGCGTCACTGCTCAATCCGTTTAACCTGAACCCGGAGCCGGCCAAAAAATTCGTCAACCGGCATACCACCCGATCGACACCGGTCTGCTCGAATTGCCGATCCGACGACATCACCTCGCGCGCCACGGTGCAATGGAGCAACGAATCCCAGGAATGGGAACTCGCCAACACCTTCGATCAGCCTACGCATTGCAACAACTGCAACAGCGCCTGCGGCATCGTCTGGCTGCCGCTGAATTAGGGGCAGGCAGGCGCCGCTCGTCATTCCGGGGCGCATCGCAGATGCGAACCTCAGATGCGCAATTGCGCATCGGGGAATCTCGAGATTCCGGGTTCGATGCGGCGCATCGCCCCGGAATGACGGAGACAGTCACTTCTTCAAATAATCGAACGCGACCGACCCCAGCCCGAGCGTCAAATCCGCCTTGAAATGCAGCGCCGAGATCACCTCGCGCACCGGCAGCCTTGCGACATCGCAGAGCGCGTGCGGGAACAGGCCGAGCGCTGAGGGGCCGGTCCATGCCTCCTTCAGCGTAATGTCCTCGAGCGAGAAGCGCACCAGTTCGCAGATCCGCGCCGAACCGTCGACATGCGGAATGATCTTCAGGATGAAGTTCGGCGCCTTCATGCTTTTCAGCACGGTGTCATGGTCGACGGGGCGATGCTTGTAGCCCATGGTGGCGGAGGCGCAGAGCACCGAACCGTAATGCAGCGTCCCCACCAGCACGTCGCTTTCAACCTCGATCTTCGGCCTCGCCAGTTTCTTCGGAAATCCCCAGAGCTCGCGACCGCCGGCGATCGGCCCTTCGTCGTCCAGATACATCGCATGCGTATAGGCGCCGTCCTCGCCGTTGAGGCGGACCGGGATCACCTGCCCGGTTTCGGTGTAGTCGCCGAAGCCGGTCGAATCCGGCATGCGGATGAATTCGTATTTGACGACGGGCTCGGTGATCTCCAGCGGCTCCGGCACCACGGCGGCGAGCGCCTCGGGATCGGTACGATAGGTGATGACGAAATATTCGCGATTGAAGAAGCGATAGGGCCCCGGCGGGAACGCCGGGTTGGTCAGCGGCATCGAATAGGCGGTTTTTCGGATGTCGTCGATTTTCATGGCCGGCCTCATGTGTCATACGCGCTGCCGCGCGATGAGACATTATGAGATGGCAAGGTAACGCAAGCGAGACTGTAGAATGGGCACTCACGCACTCGTCATGCCCGGGCTTGTCCCGGGCATCCACGTCTTGCGAACGTGGCAGCAAGAAAGACGTGGATGGCCGGGACAGGCCCGGCCATGACGAACAACAAATTCATACTCAGTGAATAACGAAGCCTACTTCTGCTGAATCGGCGGCGCCATTTTTTCGGCCGGCGCGGGCGGCAGCGCGGGCTTGGCGCCTTCCTTCTGCGCCTGCGCGTCGGGCTGGGCGGGTTCGGGCGCCGGCGTGGTCGGCCGCGCGCCGCCGGGTTTTGCTTCAGCGGGTGCGTTATCCTGCGGCGCGGGCGGAGAGGCCTGCAACGGTTGCGTCGCCTGCGCCATTTGCGGCGGACCGGCCTTGAGCTCGGCCACCGAAAATACGGATATGCCAAACCCCACCGCGATCATTGCGGATGCGATCAGCATATCCCGCCGGAAGGCGCGCGTTTTATCGTTCAAGGCCATCTTGTCTGCCCGCGAGTTCTCAGCGGGATCAACGGCCATTGCAACGCATTGTTCCCCGCGGGAACCCAAAACGCACGCGCGACTGGCTACAACTCCAGCAATCCCGCATCACCATCCTCGGCGGCGAACGCCAATAGCGTGCCCTTGGCATTCCACGCCAGGGCCGCGACCGGCGTCGGCCCTCTCCTGCGGACCAGGATTTCGGCGCCGTCGGTCAGGCGCACCATCAGGATGGTGCCGTCGCTGTAGCCGGCGGCGAGTATGTCCTGCTTCGGGTGGCAGGCGACCGTGGAGACACGCGCCTGCAGCGGCGCCAGCATCGCCGGCTCCTTGCCCATCGGGCCGTCCTTGCTCGCGAACGGCCACAGGATCACGGCATCGGCGCCGGAGGTGGCCAGCGCCTTGCCACCGGCGCTCCACGACATCGAGCGAACGCGGCCGGGATAGCCGGTCATGCGCATGTGCCTGTGATCGGCGAGCCGCCAGCCATGCAGCGCCGGCTCGTGCATCGCGGTCACCAGGAACTTGTTGTCCGGGCTGAAGGTGACGCCGAGATGCGAGCCCGCCCATTCCAGCACTTCGCCGTTGGCGGCCATGTTGGGAAACCACAAGGTCACGCCGTTGTAGTGCGAGATCGCGAGCCGCAGACCCTTCGGGGCGAACGCCAACCCGCCGACGGTGGAGGGCACGTCGAAGGATTTGTCTTCAGCCTTGCCGCTGTGGACGAAGGCGGTCTTGCCGGCCGACCAGGCGAAAGCACCGTCGGGATGCAGCGCGACATTGTCGATCCAGCGCCGCTTTGTGTCGGTCGCCAGCAGTACGACCTCGCCCTTGGCATCGAGCGCGACCAGCTTGCCGTCATCGCCGCCCATCACGAGGCGCGCACCGTCGCACGCCGCGCACAGGATGCCACCGCCGTGAACGGCGACGGGAGTGACCTCGCCGTTGCCGTTCACCCGGAACACATTCTCCTCGGCGCCGACGAAAGCGGCATCAGGCCCAAGGAAATGCACTGACGTGACGGGCGCGCCGATCGCGATCGTGCGCACCTTGTCGGTGACCGAGGCGATGGACGCCGGGCTGTCGAGCGTATCGAACTCTTTCATCACGTGGTGATGCAGCTCTCAAAGCCGTCGCGGATGATCGCTTCCGGCAATTCGCGGCCGATGAAGACGAGCCGGCTTTCCCGAGGCTCGCCCTCTTTCCAGGCGCGCTGGTGATCGCCTTCCAGCATCATGTGCACGCCCTGGAACACATAGCGGTCGTCGTCGTCGGTGAAGGCCAGGATGCCTTTCGAGCGCAGGATCTTCTGGCCTTCGCTGGCGACCAGGTTCTGCAACCAGGGCATGAACTTGTTGGGATCGAGCGGCTTGTCCGAACGCAGCGACAGCGACTGCATGTCCTCGTCGTGATAATGCTTCAGGCCGCCATGGCTGTGGTCGTGGTGATGATCATGGCCGTGATCATGGTGGTGACGATCATGGTCGTGGCCGTCGCCGGCCTCCAAAAATTCCGGCTCGATTTCGAGGATGCGGTCGAGATCGAAGGCGCCGCGCTCCAGCACGTCCGCCAGCGCAACCTTGCAGCGCTCGGTGCGGTGCAGCTTGGCATAGGGGTTGATGGCGCGAATCCGGGCCTCGACTTCGGCGAGTTCGGCCTTGGAGACGAGATCGGTCTTGTTGAGCACGATGACGTCGGCGAACGCGATCTGGTTCTTGGCTTCGGGGGCGTCCTTCAGCCGGTCGGAAAGCCATTTGGCGTCGGCGACGGTCACGACCGCATCGAGGCGAGCGTTCTTCTGCACGTCCTCGTCGACGAAGAAGGTCTGCGCCACCGGCGCCGGATCGGCCAAGCCCGTGGTCTCGACGATGATGGCGTCGAACTTGCCCTTGCGCTTCATCAGGCCGTCGAGGATGCGGACGAGGTCGCCGCGCACCGTGCAGCAGACGCAGCCATTGTTCATCTCGAACACTTCCTCGTCGGCGCCGATGATGAGGTCGTTGTCGATGCCGATCTCGCCGAATTCGTTGACGATGACGGCGTATTTCTTGCCGTGGTTTTCCGACAGGATGCGGTTCAACAACGTGGTCTTGCCGGCGCCGAGATAGCCGGTCAGCACGGTCACGGGAATTTTCTGGGACGTCAAATCAGACATAGTGGCTCCGAAAAGGGACTGTTGGCGCGGCGACAGGGAGGGCCCCTGCCCTAATCGGCCAGCGCGCTGGTCAGGGTCTTTATATTGTGCCTGACCAGTTCAATGTAAGTGGGGGCCTCGCCCTTTTCGTCCGTCAGACTGTCCGAGTAAAGGGTGCCGCCGAGCCTGGCCCCGGTCTCGGCCGCGATCCGCTGGATCAGCCGGGGGTCACTGATATTCTCCAGGAAAACGGCGGGGATTTTCTGGGTTTTGACCTGGCGGATGATGGCGGCGATATCGCGGGCGCTGGGCTCGGATTCGGTGGAAACGCCCTCCGGTGCCACGAATTCGACGCCATAGGCAGCGGCGAAATAGCCGAAGGCGTCATGGGTCGAAATCACCTTGCGGCGCGCCGGCGGGATTTTTCCGATCGCCGCGCGCACTTCGCGATCGAGCGCATCGAGTTTTTCGAGATAGCCATCCGCATTGGCGCGAAAGGCTGCCGCGTCGGCTGGGTCGGCGGCGACCAGCGCGTCGCGAATATTGGCCACGTAGATTTTCGCGTTGGCGACCGATTGCCAGGCATGGGGGTCGGCATCGTTGCCGGCCCGCAGCGGGGTGATCCCCTTGGTCGCCGTGACGATCGACGCCTTGCCGCCGGAAGCCTGCAACAGCCGCGGCAGCCAGCCCTCCAGCCCAAAACCGTTGACGATCATCAGCTGCGCATCGGCGATCTTCTTCGCATCCGCCGGCGCCGGCGTATAGACATGCACGTCGCCATTGGGCCCGACCAGCGTGGTGACGTCGACGCGATCGCCGCCGACGTTTTTCACGAGATCGCCGAGGATGGAAAAGCTGGCGACGATGTTGAGGCGCTCCTGCGCGTGCACGGGGAGCACGCCGCCCACGAACATCAGAATGTAGAGCAAGAGGCGCAACAGGGCTTGCGTCCGATCGATTGAGGCACTGGCTCGACGCCGCAACAACGGCGGTGAGCCCCCTCTCCCCATGTGGGAGAGGGTTGGGGTGAGGGGTTCCGGTCTATCGATGGAGCGTAACCCCTCACCCGGATCGCATCTGGCGATGCGATCCGACCTCTCCCACAAGGGGAGAGGTGGCTCCAGGGATGCTAATGATTCCAAATTCATTAACTGCACTACGCTTCGAGGTGACGCCCGGGAAACAGCTGCCGGACCAGGCCACCGACACTTCCGAACAGCACCGAGCCGACATAAAGCCCCGCCGCCACCAGGATGATCGCCGGGCCCGACGGCACTTTTGTCTGGAACGACAGCACCAGCCCGGCATAGCCGGAGACGGCGGCGCTTGCGACCGCGATGCAGATCATGCCAGTGATGTCGCGCGACCAGAATCGCGCGATGCCGGCGGGCAATATCATCAGCCCGACCGCGAGCAGGGTGCCGAGCGCCTGAAAGCCGTTGACGAGGTTGATGACGACGAGCGCGAGAAAAGCGAGATGCGACGGCGCGCCGGCGCGGCTCACCGTGCGCAAAAACACCGGATCGACGCTCTCGATCACCAGCGGGCGAAAGATCACCGCCAGCACCACGAGCGTGATGGTGGCGTTGGCCGCGATCACCAGCAGCGTCGCATCGTCCATCGCCAGGATATTGCCGAACAGCACGTGCAGCAGGTCGATATTGGTGCCCTTGATCGAGACGATGGTGACGCCGAGCGCCAGCGACACCAGGTAGAAGGTGGCGAGCGAGGCGTCCTCCTTCAGCCCGGTCGAGCGCGACACCGCACCCGCGAGAATCGCCACCGCAAAGCCCGCAATCAGGCCGCCCGATGTCATTGCGAACAGGTTGAGGCCGGACACCAGGAAGCCGATCGCAGCGCCCGGCAGGATCGCATGCGCCATGGCGTCGCCGACCAGGCTCATCCGTCGCAGCATCAAAAACACGCCGATCGGCGCGCCGCCGAGCGCCAGCGCGATCACCGCGGCGAGCGCACGGCGCATGAATTCGAATTCGGTAAAGGGCGCGATCAGCGCGTCGTAAATCATCAGGCGGCCCGTGAGCGCAGGTCGTCGACGGCGCAGGCCTCGGCGCTTTCATCGAAGGCCTCGCACATCCGCCGGGCCTCGAGCAGATTTTCCGCGGTCAATACTTCGGCGGTGGCGCCCCAGGCCACCGGCGTCCGCGCCAGCAGCAGGGTTTCCGGAAAGTTGGCGCGCACCAGATCCATGTCGTGCAGCGCCGCCAGCACGGTGCGCTTTTCGGCGTGCCAGCGCCGCACCAGGTCAAGCAGGTCGGCCGAGGTTTTGGCGTCGATGGCGTTGAACGGTTCGTCCAGCACGATCAAGCGCGCGTCCTGCAACAGCACGCGGGCAAACAGCATGCGCTGCATCTGGCCGCCGGACAGCGTGCCGATGGCGCGATTCTCGAAACCGTTGAGGCCGACGGAAGCGAGCGCCTTGGCGATTTTTTCGCGCTCGCGGCCCACGCCGCCGAAGAAGCCGACGCTGCGCCACAGCCCGGTGCCGACGAAATCGTAGACCGAGATCGGAAAGCTGCGGTCGATGTCGACCGTCTGCGGCAGATAGGCGATATCCCTGATATCCAGCCCGCGGGTTTCGATCGCGCCCGCCAGCGGCTTCAGGATGCCGACCAGCCCGCGAAACAGCGTCGACTTGCCGGCGCCGTTGGGCCCGACCACCGCTAGCAGCGCGCCGGAAGCGACCTCGCCGTCGAGGTGATGCACCGCCGGGTGCCGGTCATAACCCAGCGTGACGTCGCGGAATTTGATCTGCGCGGCCATGCTCATCTCATCGAAAGCCAGACGATGCCCCACAGCACGGCGGCGACCGCTGCCGCGGCGGCGAGCCGCGACAGCACGGTCATGCGCAGGATCGACCAGGGCGCGGCCTGCGCCGGATGCGGCGTCGCGAGCCCGTGGCTGTGGGCGTGCACGTGGCCATGGGGGTGGCTGTGATCGTGGTGGTGGGAGTTGGAACCATCCATCGAAAAATGTTATATTATAACATTACGGATGTCTACCAATGCAGGGCCGGTGACATTGATGTGGGCGACAGGTGGTGTAGCGAGCCACTGTCGCTGTTACTCCCCTCCCCCGCGAGCGTAGCGAGCGGCGGGGAGGGGTCGGGGGTGGGGGGGGTACCTCAGCAAATTCGCTGCCAGAGAAGCAAGGCGAACTCGCCGCCGCATGAAATTCGGTGCAGGAATGAGAGCGCGAATTTGTTGCACCACCCCCCACCCCCGACCCCTCCCCGCCACGCGCGAAGAGCGCGTGGGAGGAGGGGGGCGCACTGTGCATGACTTCGGGATCTCGCTTAACACCGTCATTGCGAGCGCAGCGAAGCAATCCATCGACCGTAAGCCGTCATTCCGGGATGGTGCGTTAGCACCAGACCCGGAATCTCGAGATTCCGGGTTCGATGCTTCGCATCGCCCCGGAATGACGAAGAGGATACATTGCTTCGCTGCGCTCGCAATGACGTTGAGACATACGTTCACGATCTCGCCGCATGATTTGTTGCGCGAGGTATTCTTTTATTCCCACCCTCCAATCAGAGGGCGCGGGGAATGCCGGGCGCCCGATGCGCCCGATAGCCACGTGTGCAACGGGTAGTGGTAGAACGCACACGTGTTGTCAGGTCACACCGGAATCACCCGGCATTCCCCACACAATGGTTTTACGGCTGCTACGTGCTCGCCCCGGTGCTCCGGGCTTGTTGGCCACCGTCATCCGCGTGCCTTAACGCGAACTTGACACCAGCGTCGGGGTGCCAGGCCCACACGTCTTCCTACGCTTCCAGCGCCATTCGTCAAAGGCACCCTCCACGTCCACCGCATCCCGCCCCGCGCTCGCGACGATCATGATACGCCCCTTTTGGCGGGGCGGGACGGAGGCAATATAGGATAACCAGAATATTCGGCAAAGCAGAATATTTTTTCTTGGAGCACTTGACAAGCAGGCCGGATAAGGTCTTTGGGACGTGGGTGATTTGCCCGACGAGGCACCAGGCGAGTAGCCGGCAGATGAAGAACAGGAAAGTTGTGGTCGCGGGTGCGACCGGGCTCGTGGGAAGCGCCGCCTTGCGGCACTTCGGCGCGTCGGGGGATTGCGAAGTCGTAGCCCTCTCGCGCCGAAAGCCGCGCGATCTCCACGGCGCCCGCCATGTTGAGATCGACCTGACGGATGCCGCGCAATGTGCCCGCATCGCGCAGCAATTGCAGGGGGCCACCCATCTCGTCTATGCCGCGCTTTATGAGGCGCCGAACCTGGTCGACGGCTGGCGCGACGAGAGCCAGATCAGGACCAATGACCGGATGCTGCGCAATTTGATGGCGGTGCTCGAACCGGCCGCGCCCGCGCTTACGCATGTCGCGCTGCTGCAGGGCACCAAGGCCTATGGCGTCCACGTCCGCCCGTTGACGGTCCCGGCGCGGGAAGGCCGCTCGGAGATGTGTGAGCAGCCGAATTTCTACTGGGCGCAGGAGAATTTTCTGCGCGAATTGCAGCACGGCAAGGCCTGGCACTGGAGCATCCTGCGACCGGTCCTGATCGTGGGCCTGGCCATGGGCGGCGCCATGGATCTGATTCCGCCGCTCGGCGTCTATGCCGCCATGCTGCGCGAACGGGGCCGCCCGCTCGACTATCCCGGCGGCGCGGCGCGGGTGTCGCAGGCGGTCGATGTCGACCTCTTGGCGCGCGCGATCGCCTGGGCCGGCGAGGCCGATGCCGCGCGCAACGAGGCGTTCAACGTCACCAATGGCGACGTGTTCACCTGGGAGAACGTGTGGCCGGCGATTGCAGACGCGCTGGACATGAAACCGGGCGATGCGGTCCCGCTGTCGCTGGCGCAAAGTTTTCCGCAATGGATCGCGCCCTGGGAGGCGCTCCGGCGCAGGCACGGTCTGATTTCACCCAGCCTCGAGGCATTCGTCGGCCTGTCGTTTCAATATGCCGACTACAGCATGCGCCACGGCCGGACCGATCCGGGACCGCCCTCGATCGTCTCGACCGTCAAGATCAATCAGGCCGGTTTTACGGAGATGATGGACACGGAGGCCATGTTCCAAAAATGGTTTCGGTCAGCGCGCGCGAGCCGGTTGCTGCCATGAAGCGGGCTACCCGGCCGGCATGGCTGCGGAGCCTTTCTGGTTACGTTGACAGTGCTGGACTGCACCCGACGATCGCTATGAGGCAGCAAACATTGGAGGAGGCGATGCCGTTTCGACGTCGGGGGCTTTCCGCTCACTGCGGTCCCCGCATATCGCTGCGCTCATGCGGGCCACTCGCTGCAGCTTCACTACCCACGATATCCGACAATGCCGACAACAGCGCCTCGATTTGCGCGTCCGAGCCCACCGTGATCCGCAGATAATCCGAGATACGCGGCGCGGCAAAATGGCGGACGATCACGGCGCGCTCGCGAAGCGCCGCGGCGAGCCGCGCGCCGTCCTGCGCCGGATGACGGGCGAAGACGAAGTTGGCGGAGGATGGCAGCACGTCGAAGCCAAGCCGGTGCAGTCCGAGGGTGAGCCGCTCGCGGGCTTCGATCACGCGCGCGCGGGCCTGTTGAAAATACGCCTCGTCCTGAAGCGAAGCGATAGCGCCGGCCTGGGCGGGCCGGCCGAGCGGGTAGGAATTGAAACTGTCCTTTACCCGGGTGAGCGCCTCGATCAGGCCGGCGTCGCCGATCGCATAGCCGACGCGCAAGCCGGCCAGCGCCCGGGATTTCGACATGGTTTGAACGACCAGAAGGTTCGGGTGCGAGGCGACCAGCGGGATCGCGGTCTCGGCGCCGAAATCGACATAGGCCTCGTCGATCAGGACGGGCGCGTCGGGATGCTGCTCCACCAGCGCCGCGATCTCCGCCCGCGACAGCGCCATCCCGGTCGGCGCATTCGGATTGGGCAGGACCAGCGCGCCGGCCGGCCGGCGATAATCGGCGACGCGGATGCGCATGGCCGCATCGAGCGGCACCGTCTCGCAGGCGATGCCGAACAGGCGGCAATAGACCGGATAGAAACTGTAGGTGATGTCCGGGAACAGCAGCGGCGCGTCATGCTTCAGCAGCGCGGCGAAGGCGTGCGCCAGCACCTCGTCCGAGCCGTTGCCGACGAACACCTGCTCTGGCCGCACCTTGTGGTAGGCGGCCAGGGCGGCCCGCAGCGCGGTCGCCTGCGGGTCCGGGTAGAGCCGAAGCGCATCCGTTGCCTCGCCGCGGATCGCCTCCAGCACGCGCGGCGAAGGAGGAACCGGATTTTCATTGGTGTTGAGCTTGACCGACTCCGCCATGCGCTGCTGTTCGCCCGGCACATAGGGTTTTAACTCCTGCGTCAAGCGGCTCCAGAAGCGGCTCATTTCTCGGTCCATATCTCATTGAAACAGCGGCGCCGCGGCGAATGGGAGACCGCGCAATCGCCGCCGGCTGCGCAAGGTATTACGGCTTGCCGACCGCCATCGCAATCGCGGCGGCCAGGAACGGGAACGGCAGCGACACCGCGGCCCGAAACCAGACGAAGCGCGCCGGCATGAAGGGGATTTCCCAGAGCAACAGCCTTTGGAAGGCGAACAGCGCCCAGGCGATGACATAGGCGATCACCTGCGGCGGCCCGCCGCCGGCCTTCAATGCGACCGCGCCGATGGAGAAGCCGACCACCGGGCCGCCCGGGGTGGCGGCGCCCGCGATCACGGCGGTGAGGACGCCGGGCCAGCCGGAGTTAGGGCCGAGCCATCCCGTGATGATTTCCTGCGGGATGACGGCGGCGATATAGCCCGAACCGATCACGCCCAGCGCGATCCGCGGCACGATCCGCACGAAATCGACGGTGCCTTCGCGGAGCGAAGCGGTCAGCACCTTCGGGCCGCGCTGGAACGCGATGAAGCCGACGGCTGCGACCGAACCCCACAGGATGATGTCGATGAGCAGGGCGGCGCTCATTCGACCGCGCCCTTCGCCGGATACATCCGGACATAGACGAAGCGCCCGAGCGCGCCGGCCAGCACCGGCAGCGGCAGCGAGATCAGGACCCGCCACAGCGTGAAGTCGGTGCCCATGATCGGCAATTCCCAGGCCACCGCGCGGCCATAGCCGATCAAGGTCCAGCTCACGACCATCGAAATGGTGGCGCCGAAATCGGCGCCGACCGTGAGCAGCGCGCTCGCCACCGGATAGGCGGTGAAGGGACCGCCGGGCAAAATCGCGCCGAACGCGGTGCCGATCAGCAGGCCCTTCAGGCCGGAATTGGCCCCGAGCGAGCGCGACACCTGCTCGTGCGGCAGGATTTCCGCGATGAAGGCCCCTAACAGGCAGCCCGCCAGCACGCGCGGCAGGATGCCGCCGAACAGCGTGAGATCATGGGTCAGGATTTCGGTGACGCCACCGATGCCGTCGCGCCGCCAGACCAGAGCCGCGCTGACCGCGACCAGTGCGCCGATCATGATCATCGACCAGCCGACGGGTCTTCGGATGTGTCCGGGACGCGGTTCGCCGTCCGCGGCGTCGTCGGCGGGCGCCGGGTCTTTCAGGGGGATTTCTGTCAAGGCAATGGGTCTGGCGCGTCGTGAGGTTTAAACCTGCTTAGTCGCGCCGGATAAGCGATGCAAACGGAAGTGTGACGAAATCCATGCGCGCCTCGGTGAGGCCCATGCGCTCGTCAGTCATTCCGGGACGATGCGCTAGCATCGAACCCGGAATCTCGAGATTCCGGGTTCGCGCTAGGCGCGCCCCGGAATGACGGCCAATGTCAGAGCTTCGAGAACATCTGGTCGACATGCTCCCAGTTGATCAGGTGATCGCAGAACGCCTTCAGATAGTCCGGGCGGCGGTTGCGATAATCGATGTAGTAGGAGTGCTCCCAGACGTCGCAGCCGAGAATTGGCGTGCCGCCATGGACCAGCGGGTTTTCGCCGTTGGCGGTCTTGGTGATTTCCAGCTTGCCGTTCTTCATCGTCAGCCAGCACCAGCCCGAGCCGAACTGGCCGACGCCGGCGGCGGCGAAATCGGTCTTGAATTTGTCGAGGCCCCCGAGGTCCTCGGTGATCTTCTTTTCCAGCCGGGAAGGCAATTTGCTGCCGCCGCCATTGGGCTTCATCCATTGCCAGAAATGCAGATGGTTGTAGTGCTGGCCGGCATTGTTGAAAACGGCGGCATTCTTGCCGAACGAAGCCTTGACGATCTCCTCCAGGGACTTGCCCTCGAATTCGGTCCCCTTGATCGCGTTGTTGCCGTTAGTGACGTAGGCCTGGTGATGCTTGTCGTGATGATATTCCAGCGTTTCCTTGGACATATGGGGTGCAAGGGCGTCATAGGGGTAAGGCAGGGGGGAAGCGTAAAGGTCATGGGGTGATGTCCGAAATGATGGGAGAATTGGCTTAACGGGGACCCTTATAGAAGGTTCCATCGCGCTTAAACACCGCATTTTCGCGGGGCGGGCCGTCCCGCAAGGGGGCACGGGGCATTTGCAAACCGTCGCGTCCTGCAATTAAATCGCGCGATCGCTAGGAATTCCGATCACGAACGTCTGGGGGTGAATGATGGCAATCCGACTGATCCGTAGCCTTGCGGCCATTGCCGCGCTGATGGCGCTGCTGCCCGTCTCGAGCGATGCCGCGACCATGATTCGCGCCAAATTCATCTTCGACGGGCTCGCTACCTGCGTGCAACCCGCGCTGCAGAACTTTCCCGTCCACGTGGAAGGCACTGGCGAACTCTCCACCGACCGCACCGCTACGCTGAGCTTGAACTCACAAATCGGGGGACGGGAAAACTATACGGGCAAACTAGGCGGCAAGCCAAGCGAGGCACCGGGCGGCTCGGCGTCCGTGCGCGTCGTCAGCAGGCACACGTTGCAGGCCGTGCGCGAGTACCCGAACAACCGGGTTGTCGTGTACATGACCGTCATCGGCAATTCCTGCCGCCTGCGGGTCGAGAACAGGCTCAAGCCGGGTAAACGTCAATACACCTTCACCGGCAATATGGGCGTGGCCCTGTGCGCCAAGCCGCGTATCGTGCATACCGAATGCGTGCCCTACTGAGCCAGCGGATGAAGCGGCGCCCGACGCGCCGGCGTCTGCTTCACTCGCAGACCGAGGCACCGTTATAGACAAAACACCGGCCGCCGTGCCCGGCGGGCGAGCGGCGCTCGCGATGGGCGACGACTTTCCGTGCCCGCTCCGGGCGCGGGCGGCAAGTGCCGTTCGGCCCTAGCACCTGATCGCTGTCGCAGGTGATCTTGACGCAGCGATCGCCGTCGGCGCGGAAGCCGCGGTCGCAATCGAGCGGACAGACCCTTCCCGGCTTGGCCTTCACCGCATCCAAGGCATCGAGGCTGGCGAGCTTGACGTCGAATTTGGTGCCGGCATGGTCATTGAACGACGACAGCGCCTTTCGGGCCGACGCATTCCATTCGCTGTCGATGTCGCCGGTCTTGCAGCCCACCCGCCGCAATTCGGATTGCAACAGCCGGGGAAGGTCCGCAAGCGGCGGCGTATCGGATTTCGGCGCTTCGGGCGCAGCCGGCGGAGTCAGCGCCGCGACAACGGGTTCCGCCGACTTGCCGTCCCTGGACGCATCCCGCGGCGCCGAGGGCGCGGCCTGGGGCACCGATGCGATCTTGGCTTCTTCGATCGCTTTCGCCTTCTCCGCTTCCTGCCTGTTCCTTTCGGCCGCGAGCCGCTCGTCCTCGGCGGCCTTCGACTGCGCGGCCGCCTTGGCCTGCTCGCTCGCCTTGGCGCCCTCGGCCGCCAATCTTGCCTGCGCTTCCGCCGCCGCGCGCGCCTTTTCCGTCGCCGCGGCCTGCGCGGCCTCGGCGGCAAGCTTGTTGCGCTGCGCCCTCGCCAGATCGCTGTAGAAGCCCGTCTGATGCGCGGTGACGAAGGAATCCCAGGCTTCCCTCGTGCCGACGCGTTCGGCGAGCTCGTAGTCGCGGCGAATGTCGGCGTTGGGGTTACCGCCCGCCGCAGGCGAGCCAGCGGGCAGCGGCACCAGCGTGACGTCGTTGCCGCCGAGCGAATTCGTGGTGTACGGCTCCTGCTGGTTGCCGGTCGCGCTCATCACGTCGTCGCGGACATAGCCGAAGGCCTTTCGGATATCGAGCCCCGGCGTGGCGAGGTGCCTGATCAGCGCTGCCGAAAACGGGCTGTTCTTCCCGTCGCCGTCGAGCGCGGTCGAGCCCTCCTTCGCGGCAAAGGCGATGAACGTGTTCGGCTTGTTGGCCTCGACGCCGACCAGGCCACGCCCGACCGAACGCGAGGCCAGCGTCCGCTTCATCTTCTTGGCGAAGGGATTGTCGCGGCAGGCGTCGAGGATCACGAGCCGCAGATGCGTGGCGGGCTCGACCGCCAACAGGATGCGGTTCAGCGAAACGGCTTCGTCTTCGGCGTCGGCGTCGCGTTCCAGCACGGCGTCGACGGGAACGACGTAGTTGCTGCCGTCGACCTCGAGCCCATGGCCGGCGAAATAGACCACCGCGATATCCGCGCCGCGCGCCTTGTCGCCGAAGTCGCGCAGCGCGCGGCGCATCTCCTGCGCTTTGAGGTCGCGGCGCGAATCGATCACATCGAAATCCGCCCGCTTGAACATCTCGGTGATGGCGGCGGCATCATTGGCGGGATTGGTCAACGCGGGGGCGTTCTGGTAGTTCGAGTTGCCGATCACCAGCGCCACGCGCTTGCCGGCCATGGCGGAAGGGCTGGCAAAGCAGATTGCCAACAGAGCAGCTACCAGGGCGGCGAGCCGGCGCATCGATATTCCCAGATCCTAAACGGCGGAAAATCATATCATTTGTCGTTATGACAGCAAGGCGGTTCAACTCTGATCTGTGATCAAGGTCACCAATTGAGATGGGGTACGGAATGAGCATCGAGATCGAAGTGCTGAACGGCCACGCATCCTGGCCGCTGGCGCAGCCGCTGTTCAATGCGATCTGGCCGCCGCATGTGGTCGAAAAACTGCCCTGGGGCCGCTTCGCCACCGCCTATCCGGAATGGCGGGTGCTGCTTCAGGCCGAACCGGAGGGTGTCATCTGCCATGTCGGCGTCCAGCGCCGCGAGGTCAAATGGAACGGCCGCAAGATGCGGGCCGGCGGCATCGGCGGCGTCCTGACCCATGAGGGGTTTCGGCGCCGCGGCTATGCCAGCCTTGCCCTCAATGCCGCCATTCAAATCCTGAAGGACGAAGGCTCGATCGATTTCGCGCTGCTGTTCTGCGAACCGCACAACGTGGCGTTCTATGTGGGCCGCGGCTGGAAGCCGTTCGAGGGCGAGATTTTCTGCGATCAGCCCGAGGGGCGCATCCGTTACGACGCCACGGCGCCCTACGTCTACGAGCTGAAGCGCGCCCCGCGGCGGGGCACCATCGACCTTTGCGGGCTGCCGTGGTGAGCCCTGCGGCCGCTGGTTTTTCGCGGGTGGGGCAAATGCGCGCGCCGGGCTAATCCGGCATTGCAGGAATGGAATTTGCTGCTAAGCAGGCGCGCTTTTTTGGGGACTCGATGGTGCGCGGAACAGGCTTTGTTTTCATGATTTTGGCGGCCTTGCTGGCCCTGCCGGCGGCGCACGCGCAGGAGAGCGGCGAGGTAAGCGGCATCTGGCTGACGCAAGCAGGCGATGCCAAGGTGCGCGTCAGCAGATGCGGCGGGGGCATTTGCGGCGTCGTGGTGTGGCTTAGGGATCCCATCAATCCCGCCACGGGCAAACCCCAGGTCGACGACAAGAACCCCAATCCCGCGCTCGCCAGACGCCCGATGATCGGGCTGCCGTTGTTCATGGGCATGCGCCCATCCGGCCCGAACCGATGGTCCGGCCAGATCTACAACGCCGATGACGGCAACTTCTATGCCAGCAACGTTTCGGTGGCGGGCCCCGATGCGCTCCGGGTCGAAGGCTGCGTCGGCGCGCTGTGCGGCGGCGAGACCTGGACGCGGACGGCGCGCTGACGCCGGATTAGCCTGGAGCTGATGCGACAGTGGCCATCGATCACGTCTCCCTTTCCCCAGGATAGGGCGCAGTGCCGGCGCTCCCTCGCCCCGCTCTTGCGGGGAGAGGGCTGGGGTGAGGGGCTGTATCGGCATCGAGACTCGCCGAGAGTCCCCCTCACCCGAAATTCGCTACCCGCGAATTTCGACCTCTCCCCGCAAGCGGGGCGAGGTGAAATCAGAGCCTGCGCCGACTAGCTCACGCCGTCGCCTTCAGCGCGGTGGCGGCCGAGGCATAGCCGCCGCGGGCGCCGTCGATGAAATGCACGTGGTCGCTGCGCAGCGCCGAGGGCGTGAAGCAGGTCATCATCGCCGCGTCCTGCCGGTGCAGGCCAAAGCGCACGATGCCGTCGGACGCAGCCTTTTCGAGGCGCTGCGTCAGCGCGCGCTCCAGTTCGCTCGAGCAGTCGAGGATCATGCGCAGGCCGTCGTCATATTTGCGGAAGTCGGAATTTTCCACGACCTGCTGCACATAGGTCTTCGGCACGAAGCCGCCGACCTTGATGCCGAAGCGCATCACCACGTAGGCGAACAGGGTGTTGGCGAGCACGCCGGCGCGCCGCTTGAGCAATGATCCGCCGCGATGCGCGCGCGCCTCGTAATCGACGCCGGCCGGGGGCCATTTCAGCGGCGGCCCGCCAGGCGGCACCGGCCGCCCCGCATCGGGGCTGCGCTCGACCAGCGCAATGATGTCTTCGATCACCTTGCGAAAGGCGTCGGTCCCGGCGCCACGCGCGGGCACCACCAGCACCGCCAGGATGAGACCGCGCACGGACGGGATTTCCTCGAACCGGCACGACAAGCCCGTCAGATCCGGCTGCGTCCCCGGCGGGGCGACTGCGACCGCAAACTCGCCGCGCTTCATCGCCGCTTCCGCCCAGTTAAGACCGCCGCCGGAAAACATCGCATAGGACAAATTCGCCGACGGCCCGAACCGGGCGACGCGGACATCGAGCCCCTGCGCCCGGATCGCGCTCACCGGCACCAGCGCCACCCGCATCGCGAGGTTGAGACTCTCCTCGACCCAGGCGGCGGTCGCCGCCAGCGCGTCGCGGGCGCGGTCGAGATCGCCGGGCGCGACCGCAAAGCTTGCGCCGTCGCCGCCGAACACGAACGGAAACTCGCGCCCCTCCAGCGCATTGGTCACCGCCGCGATCACCGAGGCGCCGGCCATGTTGACCGCCTTGTAGCGCGCTTCTGCGATCGCCTTGGTCGATTCCACGATATCGGCGACGCCGATCGACCAGTCGTCCGGCAGCGGCGCATACAGCGCCGGGTCCATCAGGCTCGTGAAGCCGCGGAACACCGGGATGGTGCCGTAGAAACCGTCGCTGCCGCCTGGCATGGTCATGGGTATGAGATGATCCGGGTTGGTGGAGCCGTTAAACAGATACGGGTTGGATAAAATCTGGGTTCACACGACGCGATCTCGCCTCCCTATCGCCATTACCTGATCTTTACTTGCGGCTCTTCTGCGAACCACGCCGCGCTGGCTTTCCCTTCGCGCTCCCGCGTCGCACACGAAGCCCGTCGACAAAAACATCCAGCAGCCGCACCACGCTCTTCTGCCACCCGGGCTGGTCGTGCAAGTAGCACATGCCGACCAGCGCCCGCAGCAGGTCTTCGGGACTGATGTCGGCGCGGATCTCGCCGGCGGCGATGGCGCGGTCCAGCAAGGCGCCGACGGCCTTGGTCAGGCGGTCGAACGAAAAGGCCGTGAGTTCCGACGTGCTTTGCACCGCGAGCGCCAGCGCCGCCGACATGCCCTTCTTGGTGGCGACGAACTCGACATTGGATCGCAGCCAGCGCCGCAAGGCATCGACCGGGTCGGCCTCGCTCTTCAACGCTTCGGCCAGTTCGCCGAGTTGCTGCACCTCGCGCCGATAGACCGCCTCGAACAGGGCCTCCCGCGTCGGGAAGTGGCGATAGAGCGTCCCGATGCCCACCCCTGCCCGTTTCGCCACGGCCTCGAGGCTCGCCTCGGGTCCGCCGGCACTGAACACGGCCTTCGCAGCCTCCAGCACGCGCTCGCGATTGCGGATCGCGTCGGCACGGGGCTTTCGAATCATTGCTGCGGAAGGGGCTGCCATCTCACTTCGCCTTGATCACAATCTTATTACCTTTGGCCGCGTCGTCGTCCCATCTCGTTGTTGGAGCATGAACTTTTCGAGAAATCCGCTCCCTTGCTCCCGATCATATGGTGGTCGTGCCCTCACTTGAAAACGGAGGGTCCCTCCGTATATGCGTCCGAGTGTCAAGCCGCGACACGCCCGCCGATGCCCTTCGGCGGCGGCATTGATGTTCGACCATAGCATTGATCGGAGCCCTGCATGAACCTCTCCATCAGCCTCACCGTGAATGGTGCGCGGCGGGACGTCGCGCTTTCAGACCCGCGCGTCACGCTGCTCGATCTGCTGCGCGAGCATCTCGATCTGACCGGCACCAAGAAGGGATGCGACCGCGGCCAATGCGGCGCCTGCACCGTGCTGGTCGACGGCCGGCGGATCAATTCATGCCTCGCCCTGGCGGTCAGCCATGACGGCGCCGACATCCTCACCATCGAAGGGATCGCACGCGGCGACCAGCTGCATCCGGTGCAGGCCGCTTTCATCGCCCATGACGGCTTCCAGTGCGGCTTCTGCACGCCCGGCCAGATCATGAGCGCGATCGGCCTGATCGGCGAGGCGCAAGCCGGCGACGACCCCGAACGCGTCCGCGAATGCATGAGCGGAAACCTCTGCCGATGCGGCGCCTATGCCGGAATCACCGAAGCGGTGCTCGAGGCCCAGCAAAGTCTCGCGACCGTCAACCAGAGGCGCTCCGCATGAAAAATTTCGAATATGTCAGGCCGACGAATATTCCGGAGGCGATCGCCGCCGCGACCGAGCCGGGTGCCGTCTATCTCGCATCGGGCACCAACCTGCTCGACCTGATGAAGGGCGGCATCACCCGTCCGGACCGTCTGGTCGACGTCACGCGGCTGCCCGGGCTCGACCGCATCGAACATTTGGCGGACGGCGGCATCCGGATCGGCGCGCTGGTTCGCAATGCCGATCTCGCGCACGATTCAGATTTTGCCAAATCCTGGCCCGCGATCGCCGAAGCGCTGTTGTCGGGCGCATCGGCGCAGCTTCGCAATGCCGCGACCGTCGGCGGCAATCTCCTGCAACGGACCCGCTGCGGGTATTTCTACGACACCGCCAGCGCCTGCAACAAGCGCGCGCCGGGCACGGGCTGCGATGCGCGAGGCGGCGAGAACCGGCTGCACGCCGTGCTCGGCTGGAGCGAGGCCTGCATCGCCACGCATCCCTCGGATTTCTGCGTGCCGCTGGTCGCGCTCGATGCCGTCGTCGAAATCGAAGGCCGAGGCGGCCGGCGCGAAATCCCGCTGGAGGCGTTTTACCGCCTGCCCGGCGACACACCGGAACGGGAAAACCTGCTCGAGCCCGGCGATCTCATCGTCGCGCTGCGGCTGCCGGCCGAAGCTCGCGCATTCGCCGCACATGCCCGCTATCTGAAAGTGCGCGAACGTACCTCCTTCGCCTTCGCCGTCGTGTCGGCGGCCGCGGGCTTGCGTGTCGAAGCCGGCAAAATTTGGCAGGCGCGGCTCGCGCTGGGTGGCGTTGCTGCCAAACCATGGCGGGCGCGCCCGGCGGAAGAGACGTTGGCAGGCGCCAGTCCCACTCCCGACGCCTTCCGGCATGCGGCGGAAGCGGCACTCGCCGACGCAAAGCCTTCCGGCGACAATCTTTTCAAGATCGAACTCGCCAGGCGCATCATCGTGCGGGCCTTCACGCTTGCCGCGGCGGGAACCCCAGTGCGCATTGCCGCCCTTCCCGCCTCCCCTTTCGCATCCGTTTCCGGAGCGCTCCATGACGCCTGAGATCAGACTTGCCAAAACCGCTGCCCATGCGCGGCATGGGTCGAACATCGGTCAGCCGCTGACCCGCCGCGATGGCGTCCTCAAGGTCAAGGGCGAAGCCCGCTATGCCGCGGACAACCATCCGCGGGGAATGCTGCATGCCGTTCTCGCGGTCTCCAGCATCGCGCGCGGCCGCGTGGCATTCCTCGACGTGGCCGCGGCGAAGAACCACCCTGGTGTGGTCGAGGTCATGACGACGGCCAACCGGCCGCCGCTTGCGGAAGACCCCGACGCCAAGACCAATCCCTTCATGTTCCGGATGGAGCTGTTGCAGAACGACGGCGTGCGCTACGCCAACCAGCCGATCGCGGTCGTCATCGCCGAGACGCTGGAGGCCGCGACCGAAGGCGCTGGCCTGCTCGCGCCACGCTACGACGTACTGCCGGCCCGCGTCGGGCTCGATGGCGCGGAAAGTTTCGTGCCGCCCGCCGTCGGTATCGGCAATCCTTCCGAAATGCGGAGGGGCGATGTGGAAGCGGGTCTCGCCGCGGCCTCGAAGCGGATCGACGCGACCTATGAGACGCCGACCCAGTACCACAACGCCATGGAGCCGCACGCCATCGTCGCGGCATGGGACGGCGATCGGCTGTCGATCGATACGCCGAGCCAGGGTCTTGCCATGGCCCAGGGGCGGCTCGCCGGGCTGTTCGGCATCCCGCCGGAAAACATCCACATTCGCAGCCCGTTCCTTGGGGGCGGTTTCGGCTCCAAGGGATTGATGTCCGGGCCGCAGGTGCTCGGCGTGCTGGCGGCGTGGCTGGTCGGACGGCCGGTGAAACTCGTGCTGCGGCGTGAACAGATGTATGGGCCGGTCGGCCATCGCTCGCCCTCCCGCCAGCGGCTTCGCATCGGCGTGGATGGCGACGGGCGCCTGACCGCGCTCGATCATCACGCCAAAATCGCAACCAGCAGCTTCGACGATTTCTTCGAGCCGGCCGCCGACGCCTCGCATACGCTCTACGCAAGTCCTGCGATTGCCACCTCGCACGAGGCGGTCCGGATCGATACCGGCACGCCGTTGTTCATGCGGGCGCCGGGCGAAGCCACCGGATCGATCGCGCTGGAGAGCGCTATCGACGAGGCGGCATGGGCCTGCGGGATCGATCCGCTCGCCTTCCGCATCCAAAACTATGCCGAGGTCGAGCCGATTTCCGGCAAGCCGTTCTCCTCGAAGGCGCTGCGCCAGTGCTATGCCCGAGGCGCCGAACGTTTTGGTTGGGCCAGGCGGCCGCTCGCACCACGCCAGATGCGCGACGAGGCGGGCCTGCTGGTCGGCTGGGGCATCGGCACCGCGACCTTTCCGGCGCTGATGTTCGCCGCCGAAGCGCGCGCGGTGGTTCGCGGCGACGGCTCCGGGGTGATGGAAACCGGCGCCCACGACATGGGCCAGGGCGCCTGGACCGCGCTCGCCCAGATCGCGGCCGACGGCCTCGGGCTCGATCTCGAGCAGGTCGAGTTCAAGGCCGGCACCTCCGACCTGCCGGACGCCGGCATTGCCGGCGGCTCGGCGCACACGGCGACCGCCGGGATGGCGATCCACAATGCGGGCGCAGCGGTGATCGCCAAACTGGCCGATCTCGCCACCGGCGACGAGCGCTCGCCATTATTCGGCGCGGGCAATGCCGGCGTGGTCGCGCGCGGCGGCCGCCTGTTCCGCCGCGACGACGAAGCGCGCAGCGAGAGCTATGCCGATATCCTCAAGCGCGCTCGCCTTTCGCAGATCGAAGCCCGCGGCAAGGGCGCCACCGATCCGGCGGCGCAGGCGAACTACGCCATGCATGCGCATGGCGCGGTGTTCGCCGAGGTCAAGGTCGACCCCGATCTGGGTCAAGTCCGCGTCACCCGCATGGTCGGCGCCTTTGCGGCGGGACGGATCATCAATCCCCGCATGGTGCAGAGCCAGATCTATGGCGGCATGATCTGGGGCATGTCCTTTGCGCTGCACGAGCAGGCCGTGATCGACCGCCGTTCCGGGCGGATCATCAACGCCAACCTCGCGGAATACCACGTCCCGGTGAATGCCGACGTGCCGTCGCTCGAAGCGCTGATGATCGAGGAGCACGATCCGCATGTGAATGCGCTCGGCATCAAGGGCGTCGGCGAAATCGGCGTCACCGGCTCGGCCGGCGCCATCGCCAACGCGGTCTGGCACGCCACCGGCATCCGGGTGCGGCGTTTTCCGATCGGGATCGACGATCTGGTTGCGGCGGCCTCGGGCTAAATCGCCGCGGGGGTCATCGAAAATCCCTTGTCCGCTTGCTAAGTGTGGGGGATGCCGGATTCAAATCCAACGGCCCAGCAACTGACCGCGCACGCGCTTCTGATCGGCGACCGCATCAATACGGCCGGCTTCGAGGGCCAGGTGTTGTCGAGCGCGCCGATGGCGGTCCGGGTCGGCGACAACGGGCTGGCCGTGCTGTTCCGCTATGGCGTTGCGGTGTTCATCGGACTTTCGGCCGCGCAGGAGGCGGACTTTCTCGAACGCCTGCAAACCCGGACCTTCGGCAACATCAGCCCACCCGAGGAGGAGTTGGCGAAGATACAGGTCGCCAAGGAGGCCGAGGAACCGATCCCGGTCGGCGGACCCATCCAGGTCAGGGAATTCTCGCTGGAACGGCTGCTGGTGGTGGCCGACGCGCTCGCCAAGAGCGTCGTGCTCGGACGCGACGAACGGCAGGTCGCCAACGTCTTCGACACCATCGAGCCGTTTGCGCGCGAACTCGGACGCTTCGGCAAGACCTCGCGAAACCGGACCGACCTGCTCAAGCTGCTCGGCAACTCGCTTCTGGTCCAGCATCGCCTGTCCGGCCGCGTCGCGGTCGGCGAGAAGCCGGATGTGCTGTGGGACCGGCCCGACCTCGAACGGCTCTACGCGCGGCTGGAAGACGAATACGAGCTCAGCGAGCGGGTCGAAACCTTGAACCGCAAGCTCGCGGTGATTGCCGACACCGCGACCACGCTTTCCGACATCATCGACACCAAGCGCTCGCTGCGGCTGGAGATCATCGTGGTGATCCTGATCATGTTCGAGATCGTCGTCACGTTCTACGACATTTACGCGCACAAGGGGTATTGAGCCGGCGCGCGGAGAGCAACGTCATGGCCGGGCGTAGCCGTCCGAAGGACGGCGTCGCTTCCGCTCGCCTATGCCCGGCCATCCACGTCTTTGTCTCGCAAGAAAGAAAGCAAGAGGTGGATGCCCGGGACAAGCCCGGGCACGACTTGACATTAAACCCGCCTCAGCTCCTGCCACTTTTCCGGATCATGCTCTATTGCAGAGGATGCACGGCGTGGTGTTTTCCCGCGTCGGGATCGCGGCAGCCGGTCAACCGCACGAATTTTTGAAGATGCATCTCGTGGCCGTGGCAATCGCCGGCGTCTTGCTGTGACATCGGATTGCTCACGCCATCGGCGTTCGCATCCATCTCCTGCTGACGTTCGGTTGACGCCGGGTGCATATCGGAACGAACCATGGCTTGCTCCCTCGCTTGGGAAGTCGACTGACGCGACAGAACCGATCAATCGTACAAAACCCAGAGGACTTGATTGACCCGGACAAATCGCGCCGGATCATTTTTGGAGCCACCAGCAGAACATTGTGATTGATTGCACAAAATTGGGCGTTTGTCTGCACCTTGTGGGGCGTAGAACACGTCAGGCTGACTTACGTGTCGGCTGATCTACGCGGTATTGCCGGCGTCGATGGTCATGACGCTGCCGGTGATATTGCGGCCACCCTCGCCGAGCAGATATTCGACCATGCGGGCAACGTCGTCGGTCTGCGGCAACCGGCGCAAGGCGCTGCGGCCGGCGATGCGCTTGCGCTGATCGTCGGAAAGCGTTTGCGTCAGTTCGGTGTCGATAAAACCCGGCGCGATCGCGTTCACGGTGATGCCGAGCTTGCCGACCTCGCGCGCCAGCGATCGGGTAAAACCCGTCGCGGCTGCCTTGGTCGCGCCGTAGACCGACAGGCCGTTATAGCCTGTGGTGGCGATGATCGAGGACATGTTGACGATGCGGCCCTCGCCGTCGGCCATCATGTGTCGCGCGACGTATTTGGTCAGGATGATCGGCGAGGTGACGTTGAGGCGCACCAGCGATTCGATCTCGCTGTTGTGCTGGGTGGCGAGCAGGCCCTCGGTGCCGATCCCGGCATTGTTGACGAGGCCGTAGATCGCGCCGAATTCGTCGCGCACGCCCTTCACGAAAGCCGGGATGGCGTCGATCTCGCCGAGATCGAAGGCGCGGAAATGCAGACCGCCCTTGCCCTGTTTCACGATGTCGCCGATCGCCGCGCGCAACTCCTCGCTCTCGCGCCGCGCCACCGCGATCACGCTGTAGCCGGCAGTAGCCAGCCTGCGCGCGATGGCGAGCCCGATGCCGCGGCTTCCCCCGGTCACGACGACATTATGCATCTGACCGCGCCAGCTTTCCCGCCGCCGTGATGTCGAGCGCCTCGACGAATTTGATCGTGGCCGGCACCTTGTGCGGCGGCAACGATGCGCGGCAATCGGCCAGGATCGCGTCGCGGATTTCGCCGCCGCGGCTCAAATCGCAGCCGTCGGCGAGAATGACATCGGCGACCACGATCGATCCGGTGATCGGGCTCTTGCGGGAGCGGGCGCGCGACATCCGCACGTCGGGATGGCGGTTGATGACGGCTTCGATTTCCTCGGGATGAACCTTCAGGCCGCCGATATTGATGATGCCGCCGCGCCGGCCGACGAAGTGATAGCGGTCGCCGCGCAATTCCACCATGTCGCCGGTGTCGACGAACCCGTCCGCGTCGGCGAGTTGAGCCGCGCCAAGGCCGACATAGGCATGCGCGGTTCGTGTCGAGCGGATCCGCAGCGAGCCGTCCTCGACTTTCATCTCGACGCCGTCGCGCGTCCCGAGCAGCGAAGCGGGAAAACCCTCGCGACCGTCATTGACGGCAAAGCCGACGCCGGCCTCCGTCGAGGCATAGGCGTGGCCGATCGAGGCTTCCGGAAAGGCGCGGCGCAGGCCGTCGAGCACGGCCTGGTCGGCGATTTCGCCCGACAGCCGGACGTAACGCGGCGAAAAGCCCGAAGCGGAACCGCTCATCAGGAGCTTGCGCCAATGCGATGGCGTGCCGGAGATGTGGGTGACGCCGCGAGCGTGGAGGCGCGCGACATGATCGGCGAGCGCCTCGCCAGGCTCGGTCAGCACCATCGACCCGCCGCTGAGGATCGCGCGCAGCCAGATCTGCAGGCCGCCATAGCGGCGAATGTCGTAAAAGGTCGCCCACACCGGCGGGGCGCCGCGGGCCGGGCCGTCGGCGACGATCGCGCCGGTCAATGCCTCGAGGCTGTGGCCGACGATCTTCGGCACGCCCGAGGTGCCCGAAGTCAGCATCAGCCATTCGGTGGCGCGCTCGCTCTTCGCCCTTTTGATCGTCCGTTCCGGCACCCGCGCTGCCAGCACCAAATAGATGTCGGCATCTGTCCAGCGCGAGGGATGGTCGGTCACGATCGCATCGACCCCGGCATCCTCGATCAGCGCGTTGACGTGGTCGGCGTTGAGATCGGGTGGACACAGCAGCATCCGCCGCGCCACGCCGTCGAGCTCCGTCATCGCGATCGCCGATATCAGCTGATCGGAAACCGCGAGCAGCACACTTCGCCGCGACAACTCGCCAAGCCGGTCGGCCAGGCAGGTTTGCCCAAGACTATCGGTCAGCGACACCACCCGCCGCGCATCCGAAATGGTGCGGCCCGTCAGCTCCGGACCGAGATAATCCCGGAGCGCGAAGATTTCACGCGGCGACATTTTCGTAGGCCCGGACGAAGTCGCCCACCGTGAGCGGAAACGCCGCGTCCTCCGATATGGTAAACGGATCGATGCCGAGATCGTCCTCGAGCCGCGCCACCAGGATCGCAAAGCCGAGCGAATCGAATCCGGTCTCGTGCAGCGACAGATCGTCGTCGAGCGGCGGCAACGTCACCTGCTGCTCGGCCGCGACCCGCTGCATCGCTGAAATAATCCTTAACCTTACCGACATGGGTGATGGCGCCTTCTCGTTGAAACAGAGCCGCCATGATAGAACGCAAATGTGAAATAAGGTCGCCTCGGCGCGAACTTTTACGTTGGTTGGTAAACATCAGGCTTGCCGGAATGCTTCGATTTCGCGATATCCGGGAATGTCCGCCAAGCATTGCGGGCGAGCACTGACACGGGCTGTGAGGTTCGATGAACCGGCGACATTTGCTGATCGGGGCAGCCCTGGCCCCGCTCGGGCGATTTCTGGCAAAACCCTTTTCACCCTCCGCGCAGGCGGCTGAGACCTCAAGCGGTCCATTCCCTCGCCGGCTGCGCCCCTCCGATGCCAGCTGGCCTTCCGCGGCTGACTGGGACCGACTCAGGCAGCAAACCGGCGGGCGCCTCATCGAGGTGCAGTCGCCCTTGAAGGCCTGCGAGGGCGAACCGTTTGGCGATTCCTGCCGAACCGTCTTCAGGGAGCTGAAGAATCCCTATTACATTCGCGACGAGGTGGCGCTGACCCAGACCACCGGCTGGGTCGATGCATGGACCTCAACGCCGAGCGTCTACGCGGTCGCGGCGAGAGAGACCGGCGACGTCGTGGCCGCCGTGAATTTTGCGCGCGAAAATCATCTGCGGCTGGTCGTCAAGGGCGGCGGCCACAGCTATCTCGGCACCTCGAACGCGCCGGATTTGCTTTTGATCTGGACGCGCTTCATGGACGGCATCGCGCTGCATGACGCATTCGTCGCGCAAGGCTGCAGCGGGCCGCCGCAACCGGCCGTGAGCCTCGGCGCCGGCGCGATCTGGATGCATGCCTACGACGAGGTGACCACCAGGGGCGGGCGTTACGTTCAGGGCGGTGGCTGCGGCACGGTTGGCGTCGCCGGCCTCGTCCAGGGCGGCGGCTTTGGCAGCTATTCGAAACGCTACGGCACCGCGGCGGCAAGCCTGCTCGAAGCGGAGATCGTCACCGCCGATGGCAATGTGCGGATCGCCAATGCCTGCAGCAACCCCGACCTGTTCTGGGCGCTGAAGGGTGGCGGCGGCGGCACGTTTGGCGTGGTCACACGGGTGACGCTGCGCACGCACGACTTGTCTGACCTTTTCGGCTTCGTGAACATGACCATCGATGCGGCGTCGGACGCGGCTTTTGCGCGGCTGCTGCGGCGCTTCGTCAGTTTCTACGCCGAAAGTCTGCACACTCCGCATTGGGGCGAAATCGTCAACATCAGGCCGGGCAACCGGCTCGAGATCCAGTTGTCATCCCAGGGCCTCGGCAGGCAGGAGACCGAAACCCTCTGGCAGCCTTTCGTCGCGTGGGTGAGAGAGGCGGCCGGAGACTTTACATTCATCCGCGCGCCTTCCATCCGTGTCGGCCCCGCGCGCTTGCGCTGGAATGCGGCGGTCATCAAGGCGCGCGCGCCGGGCGCGATCCTGTCCGACGACCGTCCGGGGGCGCCAGCGGACAATGTGTTCTGGGCGGCCAATCTCAGCGAGGCCGGGCACTTCATCCACGGCTTTGAATCCCTGTGGCTGCCCGCTTCGCTGCTAGGGGCCGACAGGCAACCGCAACTCGCGGATGCGCTAAAGGCCGCGGGCGCGCATTCGACCGTTGAACTGCATTTTCAGAAGGGGTTAGCCGGCGGAAGCGCCGAGGCGATCGCGGCCGCGCGGGACACCGCGACCAATCCTGCCGTCACTGAGGCCTTCGCTCTTGCGATCATCGCCAGCGAAGCGCAGCCCGCTTTTCCCGGCCTGCGCGGCCACGAGCCTGATCTCGCCGATGCGCGCCAGCATGCCGGCAAGATCGTGAGCGCAATCGCCGAACTCAGGAAGGTTGCACCAGATCCCGGTTCATACGTCGCGGAAAGCAGTTTTTTCGAGAAGGACTGGCAGAAATCCTATTGGGGCCCGAACTATCCAAAACTGCTCGCCATCAAGCAGAAATACGACCCGGACGGCCTGTTCTTCGTCCATCACGGCGTCGGCAGCGAAGCCTGGAGCGCCGACGGATTTACAAAACTATAGCCGGATCGATCCGTCCAGGATGCTTGCGTAACTCGCGGCATCGAGCGGGCGGTAGGCGCCGGATTTCGGGTCCCTGAAGAACAGCGGATCGCTCACCAGGCGCGGGGACGGCCAGCCTCACTCGATCACTTCATCTGCGGTGGCCAGCAATGTTGGCGGCATTTCGATGCCGAGCGCCCGGGCCGTCTTGAGACTGACCACCAGTTCGAATTCGGTCGGCAGTTCGACCGGAAGATCGGCTGGCCGCGCGCCCCTCAAAATCTTGTCGACGTAGGCCGCTCCGCGACGGTAGTGCTTGCAGTAATTGAGACCGTAGGACATTAACCCTCCGGCTTCGACGAATTCCCTGATTTGAAAGATCGCGGGCAGCCGGTTTTTCAGCGCGTAATCGGCAATCTGCCGCCTTGCGCCAAGCGTCACGCCTTCCTGAAGCGTGATCAGAGCATCGCACCGCAATTCCGCGATCTTCGAGAACGCGCTGTCAAAGTCGCCCGGCGAGCGGACTTCGATGGGTTCGACCGCGACGGCTAATATTCGTCCGTCTTTCTGCAATTCACGAAGCTCAAGGATTTTCCCGGCATTGTCCGGATTATGCAGAACGCCAAAACGCCCAGCGGTGGGGGCGACCAGCTTTAAGAGTTCAAACAGCTTTCCGCTCGTCGCGGGCAGGAAGTTGGATACTCCGGTGATATTGCCGCCGGGTCGCGCCAGACTGGCCACGATGCCGCTCTTGACGGGATCGCTCACCCCCAGAAAGACCGTCGGAATATCCCGCGCAAATCGCTGCGCCGCGAGCGCTCCGGGCGTGCCCGTCACGACGATCAAATCCGGTGACGCCGAAGCCAATTGCTGCGCGAACAGCGCATATTTCTCGGAAACCCCTTCCGTCCAACGGATATCGATCTGGATGTTTTCACCCTCTTTCCAACCGAGGCTGTTCAGTCCGGCGATAAAGCACCGGGTCAGGTTCTGGCCGCTGCCGGCGCTAGAACTGGCTGCAACGTAACCGATCCTGCGCAGGCCCTGCGAAGGCTGCAGCGCGTGCGCCGCGAGCGGCCACGTAACGCTTCCTGCCAACCCTGTGATGAATTCGCGCCGCTTCATGATCCTGTCCGATAGTGGCAGAGCCTAGCAAAGCCACCGCTCTACGTCCCCGAAATTTGTCCGGCCCGCGCCGTTTTCGATAGGCAGGCTTGTTGGCCTATAGCCTGATGGAACCTTCCACGATGCTGGCATAGCTCGCGGCGTCGAGCGGACGATAGGCGCCGGATTTCGGGTCCCTGAAGAACAGCGGATCGGTCACCAGGCGCGGATCGAAGCCCTCGCGGGCCAGTTCGCGCTTTTTCAGCTTGAAGGTTTCGGTGGTGTCCAGCGAGGCGCAGAAGCGGACGATGACGGGACAGGCATAGGCCGGCAGCCGGCGCGCGAGATGATCGCCGAATTCGACGAGATCGAAGCGGTCGCCGGCGACGACGGCCGCCATTCCGGCGCGACCATCGGCGCCGGGAACGGCCACGCCATAGGTCGCGGCGTCGTCGACACCGGGGCAATCGGCAACGGCTTCGTTGACTTCCGAGGTCGCGACGTTCTCGCCCTTCCAGCGGAAGGTGTCGCCGACCCGGTCGACGAAGTGGAAGAAGCCTTCACTATCGAGCTTCATCAGGTCGCCGGTGCGAAACCAGGCGTCGCCATCAGCCTTCACGTCGCGCAGGATTTTGTTCTCGGTCTCGCCGGCATCGGTATAGCCCTCGAAGCGGCCGCCGCCCTCTTCCGCGGTGCCGATCCGCCCCACCGCTTCGCCGGCCTCGCCGCGCGAGCAGGGAATGCAAAGCCCGTCCTGGCCGCGCAGGGGAAGGCCGGATTCCTCGTCGATGCGAATGATCGCCGCCGGAAAGCGATGCGCGAGCAGCGGCGGGATCCGGCCGATCGCGCCGGGTTTGCCCTCGACGTTGAACAGCGAGAAATTGCCTTCGGTCGCAGCATAGAATTCCAGGATGCGGGGAATCGAAAAGCGCGTCTGAAAGGCTTCCCAGATGTCGCCGCGCAGCCCATTGCCGCAGACGAGCCGCAGCCGATGGCTGGCCTCGTATTCCGAGGGCGGCGCCTTCAGGAGATAGCGGCAGAGTTCGCCGATATACTGGAACAGCGTGCAATCGAAGCGCACGATGTCGTGCCAGAAAGTGCTCGCGGAGAATTTTTCCGCCAGCACTACCGATCCTCCCGCGGCGAGCATGCTGCAGGGCGCGACGATGCCGCCGACGCTGTGACAGAGCGGCAGGCAATCATACAGCCGGTCTTGCGGCGTGGCCCCGGTCAATCCAGCGAACCAGCCGCCCCAGTTGAGGATGCGGCGGTGACTGATGCTGGCGGCCTTGGGCAGGCCGGTGGTGCCTGAGGTGTAGATCAGGAGCGCGCGATCGTCGATGGTGACATCGCGCCGTTCGGCCGGTGACAGCGGGCCCGCATCCATTCGATCGAGCGCCAGGTCGATCCTTGCCTCGTGGCCGTGGCCGCCATGGATCCAGATTTTCGGCGCGCGGTTCAGATAGGGCAGCGCGGTCTCGAACAGATCCGAAAGCTCATCGGCGAGGATGACATGATCGGCGTCCGCGACATTGATGCAGTGGGACAGCGACAGCCCGACCAGCCTGGTATTGATCAGCGCCACGACGCCGCCGACCTTGCCGATGCCGAGCCAGGCGGCGATGTAATCGGGCCGGCCCGGCATCACCAGGCAAACGGTATCGCCGGCCTCGATGCCGGCCGCGAGCGCCCAGCGCGCGTAGCGGTTGATGCGTTCGGCCAGCGCGCGGTAACTGAAGATCCCGCTTTCCGAGACCAGGGCGGGACGGTCCGGCTGCTTTGTCGACCAATCCTCGATGAGGTCGGCGAACAATCGCGACGGATCGGCCTCGATGCGCGAGGTCAGCTCGATCGCCTTGAGCCAGCACTTGGCGGCGGACGGTTTTCCGCGCAACCGCGGGGCATTTGCCGATTGCTCAATGAGGTCTGTGCTCATGGTCGAATGCATGCCGGTCCGGAACAATATTCGCGGCCCATCTATAGACCGTCGGGCCTGACCAAGTGTTAACCGGCAAAGTTAAGAGCCACATCCGCCGTCCGGCGGACGGCGGATCAAGGCCGGCCTCGCGCCGGTCTTGCAAGTCGGCCGGAAAGGCGCGAACATTCGTACCAAAGGCATCCGAAGATAGCGTTCTCAAGGGGGCTATTGATGATCCGCCGCGTCGTGCTGCTGATCGCGACGGCGTTCGCCGTTGCGATCGTCGCGTTCCCGGCCCTGGCCGACAGGCGCGTTGCGCTGGTGATCGGCAACTCGGCCTATAAGAATGTGTCGCGACTGGAGAACCCGCGCAACGACGCCATGCTGATGGCGACGACCTTGCAGGGGCTCGGCTTCGCGCTGATCGGCGATGGCGCGCAGCTCGATCTGGACAAGGCCAGCCTCGATCTCGCGGTCCAGAAATTCGGCGAGACGCTGCAGGGCGCCGATGTCGGGATGTTCTACTACGCCGGCCATGGCGTTCAGGTGCACAATTCGAACTATCTCGTGCCGGTGGGCGCCAATCCGACCCGCGAGGCCGACGTCGATTTCCAGATGGTCGATGTCAATCTCGTGCTTCGGCAGATGGAAGCCGCGGGCACCAAGCTCAACCTCGTCGTGCTCGATGCATGCCGCAACAATCCGTTCGGCGGCCGCGGCCTGCGGTCGAGCGATGGCGGACTTGCGCAGATGCGCGCGCCCGAGGGAACGCTGATTTCCTTCGCCACCCAGCCTGGAAATGTCGCGCTCGATGGCGAAGGCAACAGCCCCTACACCCGGGCGCTCGCGGCAACGATACGCAAGAGCGGGCTGGACATCTTCCAGACCTTCAACGAGGTCGGGCTCGCGGTAAAGCACGCCACCGGCGGCTCGCAGCAGCCCTGGGTCTCGAGTTCGCCGATCGACGGCAGCTTTTATTTCGTTCCGCCGGCACCAGGGGCCAACGCGCCGGCTGCGGGCAAAAACGACGATGCCGCGCAGGCCTGGGCCGCGACCCGCGACACCACGAGCCTGGCGGTGATCGAGACCTTCATCCAGCAATATGGCGGCAGCATCTATGGGCCGTTCGCGCGCGCCCGCCGCGACGAACTCAAGAACAGCAAGATCGCGCTGGCGGCACCGAAACCCGCGCCGGAGACCAAGCCGGCCGCGCCACGCCTGACCAGGGCCGAGGTCGAAAAGCTGTTCGAGCCGTTCAATCTCGTGGTCGCGCAGGTCGAAAAGAACTTCGTCGAGCCGCGCAGCGACAAGGACCTGTACGTCGCCGCCGGTGCCGCCATGCGCAGGGCGTTCCCGCCGGCGCAACAGATTTCGAGCGCGGCGCCGCTGGAAACGCACTCCGCCGGCAACGACAATTCCAGGGGCGACCTCACCTCCGTCTACGACACCGCGCTTGCGATCATGAACCAGCGGCCGTCCGGCGGTGAAGACGCCCATATCGTCGAGGTCGCCATCAACGGCATGCTGGCATCGCTCGACCCGCACTCCGGCTACATGGATGCGAATGCCTTTCGTGACATGCAGACGCAAACCCGCGGCACCTTCGGCGGGGTCGGACTTGAAGTCACGATGGCCGACGGGCTGGTCAAGGTGGTTTCGCCGATCGACGGGGCGCCGGCCGCCAAGGCCGGAATTCTGGCGAACGACGTCATTGTCAGCATCGACGATGCGCCGGTTCAGGGGCTGACGCTCAATCAGGCGGTCGAGAAAATGCGCGGGCCGGTGAACAGCCGGGTCAAGCTGAAGATCGTCCGTCAAAAACTGGAAAAACCCTTCGAGACCGTCATCGTTCGCGACACCATTCGCGTTGTCGCCGTGCGCTCGAGGATCGAAGGCGGCGACGTCGGCTATATTCGGATCACCACGTTCAACGAGCTGACCGATTCTACCTTCAGGCAGGCGATTGCCGACATCACCGGTCGGGTCGCCAACGACAATCTCAAGGGATACATCATCGACCTGCGCAATAACCCCGGAGGATTGCTGAGCTCCGCCGTGTCGGTATCGGACGATCTGCTCGAGCGCGGCGAAATCGTCTCGACGCGCGGTCGCAATGCGCAGGATACCCAGCATTTCAGCGCCAAGCCGGGCGACCTGGCCAAGGGCAAGCGGATACTGGTCCTGGTCAATGGCGGCACCGCCTCGGGATCGGAAATCCTCGCCGGGGCGCTGCAGGACAACAAGCGGGCTACCGTCATCGGCACGCGGTCTTTCGGCAAGGGCTCGGTCCAGACCATCATTCCGCTGGGGACCGATCGCGGCGCCTTGCGGCTGACCACGGCGCGCTATTTCACGCCTTCGGGCAGCTCGATCCAGGCCAGGGGTATCGTGCCGGACATCGAGGTGCTGCAGGACGAACCGGAGGACGTCAAGAAGAAGAGCGCCCCGCTGGGCGAAGCCTTGCTGTCGGGGCATCTGCACGGCCAGGGCGTGGAGCAGGTCGCTTCCCAATCCTACATCCCGCCTGATCCGAAGGACGACAAGGCGCTCGCCGCGGCCGTGAACTTCCTGCACACAGCACAGTCGCGCGCACCGGCCAAACGCTGACGTCATGCGCGTTGGTACGGGCGGCACCTTGCCGTCCGGCCGATTGCTGCTACGCTGCGGCAAAAATCAGAAAGGGAGCTCGCCCGCCATGAACGTCCGCCGCACCTTACGCCATCTGTCGCTCCTGCTGGTGCTTGCGCCGCTTCCGGCCTGGGCGGGCATGACCCGCATCTACATCACCAACAGCGCCGGCGACAGCATCGACGTCATCGACCCTGCGACCAACAAGGTGGTGCAGCAGATCAAGGGGATCGAGGGCGCCCATGGCATCAACTTTTCTCCCGACGGCTCCCGGGTCTATGTCAGCGACGAACTGAACTCCACGCTGGACGTCTTCGACCGCAAGTCCGGCAAGCTGCTCAAGAAGGTGGAACTGAGCGCGCACCCCAACAACATCGCGGTGGCCAAGGACGGCCGCATCGTGGTCGGCATCGCCCGCGATCCCGGCGCGCTCGACATCATCGATCCGGTGACGCTGACGCGGACCAAGAGCGTGCCGGTCAATGGCAGGCTGCACAACGTCTATGTCACGCCCGACAGCAAATACGCGGTCACCGGTTCGATCCGCACCAAGATCGTCACGATCATCGATCTCTTCACGGAAACACCGGTCTGGGAAGTGCAGTTCGACAAGGGCATTCGCCCGATGACAATCGAGGCCGGCCCCGATGGTGCGACCAAGCGGATTTTCGTGCAATTGTCCGACTTCAACGGTTTCGCGGTGATCGATTTCGCCGCGCGCAAGGAAGTGGCGCGGATTAAGCTGCCTGCGGCCAAGTCCGAGTTCGAGACCGACGGCGATCGCGCGACCGCGCCCTCGCACGGCATCGGCGTTGCGCCGGACGGCAAGACGCTGTGGGTGACCAGCATCCCCAACAACGCGGTCTATGTCTATTCGCTCGCAGACCTGTCGCTGGTCGGTGAAGTCGCGCTGCCGCAGCTCAAGCTGCCGGGCCATGCCCCGATATCGGCGGTCGCCAATTGGGTCACGTTCACGCCCGACAGCAAGACGGTCTATATCTCGAACGCCGGCCTGCGCTCGGTCTCGGCGGTCGACACCAAGTCCATGAAGGTGGTCGCGGTGGTGCCGGTCGGCGAGGTACCCAAGCGCATCAACACGCTCGTCGTCCCCGATGCGCCGGGCTCCGCCGCTACGGTTTCTTCGAAGCGAGCGTCGCTCCGTTGACCCAGGCGGCGAGCGTTCGCCAGGCCGGATCGCGCTTGGAGGCGAACTGGCGGCCGCCGGAGTGAAACACGTCGCCGCCGTCTTCCGGCGCCAGCGGATGCAGCAACAGCCGGCTGGTGGCGGCGTCGCCGGGATTGACCAGCTGCGAGACCGTCTCGAAATTTTTTCGCGATTGCTCTTCGCTCCAGACGCTTGCGCCGGGCGCCAGCCGCTCCAGGTGGAAGGCGTTGTTGCTCTCGACATGACAGACATAGCAGCGGGCATGGTCCGGCCGCTTGGTCAGGAACACCGGCTCGACGCGGGCCTTGAAATACGCGTAGTCGAGTGCCGGCGCGGTCAGCGCCACGCCGATTGAACTCGAGAGGGTAGTCGTGGCGAGAACAGCCATGACGATACGCGCGCGACCCGGCATTTTATTCTCCATTTATTTTTAGGGGCTATCGAGCGCGCGGATCGTACTTCAAATGCGGTCTTCGGCAAGCGCATGCCCGATGAAAGTGATGGCCTATGCAGCATGCGCTCTCCGTCCGCGCCAGCGCGACGGAATTTTACGACGATGGCCGGTGCATAGTGCAACGCAGCAATATCTGCGGGCGCTAGATCGTCGCCGCGTTAGGCAGCGGATTGCCGAGATTGTCGGTCGGAACCAGTTGCTGGTTGAACGCCGCGAAATAGCCGGCCCATTCCGGCTCGCCGATATCGACCAGCACCGCGCCGTCCTGCCAGATATCGTTGTGATCGTTGCCGTCGTCGCCGTCGCGATGAATAAAACTCTTGGTCGATCCCTGGTTCATATGGGTGTCGTGGATGCCGTTGCCCTCGCTGTAGAACCGCCCGAACACATAGACGTCGAATTTCTGCTGCTGGGCTTTCGAGACCAGTCGCTTCAGCGTCGCGGCGGGTTCGGGCGCGTCGGATCCATCCATCACGTCGCTGTCGCGCCACTTGCCGGTGTTCGCGAGCAGGTCGCTGCGCATGAAGTCGAGCGCGGGCAGCGCGCTCTGCCCGGTCAGGTCATGGGAGCCCGGCGCCGCGGCGGCAAGCGTCTGGATCACCGGATGCCGGAAATCGAAGGCAAGCTTGTATTTCAGGAGATCGTCGTCGTCGCTGGTCCCGACATTGATCGCGACGTCCCAGTTTTCGCCGTCCACGAGCAGGCTGAAATGAAGATGGTACTGGATTTCATGCGAGTGGCGGGACGGTTTCAGGACCGGCTCGGAGACGACTTTGGCTTTTACATATCCATATGCGAGCGTCACGGCCGATTCCTTTCTGGGAGGCAGCGAGCCTCTATTGACCGGAAAAATATGCCCGGCGCAGCGCGCCGGAGGTGCCAGCGCCTTCATAGCGCTTGATCCACGAATTGTCGGTCAGCAGGTCCTGTGGTCTGAAGTTTGCCGCATCATCGCCCTTGGCCGCCGCCGCGTCACGAAAGGCGTAGCTCGAGAACTGCCGCATGAATTCGCCGAGATAGATGTCCGCGACCCGGGTGTCGCCACGGATGACGAGCATGTTCTCGTGGTTGGTGTTCACACTCGCGTCGCTGAAGTTTGCCGAACCAGTGATCACAACGGGATCGCTGGAAAGCGGGTCAACCAGCATAAACTTGGTGTGAACCCATCTGACATTCTCCTTGGCCTGAACGCCGCTGATCTCCCGCAGCCAACGGTCGAACTCGTTCAAGGTGATGTTTTGACCGACGGCGACCACCGCGTTCTTCAGGCTCCGAATCTTCGCAATGGTTTCCTTGGCCTGTTCGATGCCCTTGCCGGTGCCTTCCTTGTCCATCAGAGCAAAACGCAGCACTCCGTCTTCCTGAAGGTAGATCGGCACGAAGGTCTTGTTCATGCCAAACGCGAAAGTCATAAACAGAGCCTTTTGCGCGCCCTTCGAAATTTCACCGTACCGGCCCAGCGTCGCCGTGCCCTTTTGGGGAGAAAATACTTCTTGCGTGCCCGGATCGGGCGGATTCGGCGGCGCCGGGGTTTTGTCGTCATTCCATGGACGAAGGTCGGCCAGCGCCTGATTCTTTTGCAGCTCGGTCCAGTAGTCGAGATAGGTTTGCGCCACATCGGCGTCATTGACGATATGGGCGCAATTGAGGTGGCCGAACAATCCGTTCTCGGTGTAGTTGGTCGATCCCGTGAGCACCTCAACCGGCTTGCCATCCTGCAACAGCACAATGAACTTGTTGTGCATGATCTTGCCTTCTGTGATGCCCTGGCAGGCATCGTCGATTCCGGCGGTTGCGATCGCCTCCTCGTTGGGGTGAACCGGATTTTCCTTGGCGTTCTCGATGGCGTCGAACAGAACCTTCACTTCGACGCCACGCCCTGCGGCTGCCTTCACCGCATCGAGGACGGTCGCCCATTGGAATTCGTAGATCGCGATCCGCAAGCTGAAGCCGGATCCCGTTGCCTTTCCGATAAAGCTGACGATCGCCTCGATCAGGCCACGCGAAAGCCAGTCGTAGGCGGCTTGGCCGACCACGCTTGGACGCTTATCCTGAAAGCGGCGGGCGTATTCCTGCGACGCAATGGCGCCGCGATTGAAAAACACACTGTGGGTTCCATCCCATTCGGATTCGGTCGTGACATCGACCGAAAGGGATGGACCGTCAGTCAGTGCTCCCGGCGCGCCATGCATCGGAATGATGATGTAGGTATAGGAATGTTCGGGCTTGGCGGCGTAGTCCGCCCACTGAAAGCTTTGAAACGGCTGATCGTGGCTCGAGGCGTTGCCGCCCGGTGGTAACTTCGGCGACGTGTCTGGAAAGGTTTTCATGCCGCGCATGAAGTAGGTTTCATTCTCGGTATGATCGACCCGCTGAATGGCAAAGCCGAGTAAGCCGGCTTTCACACTCTCCTGGCTGATATCCCAACCCAAGGTAACAACATAGGTGCCGGCGACAGCCTGAAGTATGAGACCGTTTCCCTTGACCTGTTTCCTCATGGTTTAGCCCCCTTCAATGACCAATCAAAAAATTAATCGCTTCAGCAAAGTCGTTCTTCTCAGGAAATCGGGCTGGCACTGTCGCCGGCCGGCAAGAGCTGCGGCTTCTGCGAAAATGTCCAGCCGGCGCCCGCTCTGTCGACGATCCACATCATGTCGAAGCGGTCGCCAGGCCATTTGCGGGGAACGCGAGGCGGGTTCGGCAGCAACGCCACGAGTTGCGGAATGACGGTGTGCTCCCACGCCACCAGCACCGTGCCCGCGCAATTCTCCACGTCGGCCATCAGCTCTTTCAGCTCATCCTTCAGATGCCTTTCGTTGACTTCGACGCCGCCGTTCTTCTTGAGAAAGCAGATCAGCGGCGTGACCGTCTCGAGGGGGCGTTCGCTCTTGCTGCCGTGGGCCACTCCGGCGGCAAAGATCGTCGCCGGCACCAGTTCGCGCGCGCCCGACACCGGGCAGAAGAACCGCACCAGCGCGCCGGCCCGTTGCCACCCCCTGACAATGAGACTTTCCTTGTCCTCGGTGCCGTCAGCCATGACGCCCTTCACGTTCGAGGTGCCATCGGGCTTCTCGGCATGTCGAATGAACATGATGCGGTTTGGTGCCATGACAAACCCGGTTTGCAGCGCGCCCGAAGTCGATGGGCGAAAGCGATAGCTCGAAAAACCAAGACAGCTGCATTCGCGGCCGCCGCGCCTGAAAATAAAAAAGACGAGGTGTTACGATGGCCGGCATACAAGCACAGATTGTCGAATGCCGCTATCACAGGCCAAAGAAAAAGCCCGGCAGAAGAGGCGGGTGCCTGATCTACCGGGCTTCGATCTGGTTGCGGGGATAGGATTTGAACCTATGACCTTCAGGTTATGAGCCTGACGAGCTACCGGGCTGCTCCACCCCGCGATAAACCTTTGCGTGCGCTTCGCCGAAAAACCGGATGCCGAAACGGGTTTGGCCAACGCCTGGGCGTCGCTTCCGGTCCGGAGGCTTCCTGAGAAGGCAACCCCTGGCGAATGCCCCTGGGTCGCGGCCGGTATGTACCAACGCGGGTGGGCTTTGGAAAGGGGCGTAAGCGGTGTTTTGAGGATTTTATGACAGCCGGAATGCCTCAAATTGCACCTTTTGCGGGTGCGAACCGGCGGCAACACCAGCCTTGCCAGAAGTTCCGCAAAAGCGGAGCCTCGGGGGCAAGCAGGATTTGAGGAAACGCCATGGATCAGTCCCTGAAAAGCGCGGGCCAAGGCGCCCTGGATGACGCCTTTCACGCCATGTTCGAGCTGTCGCGGGGCGAGCCCGAGCCTGTGCTCGCGCAGCGGCTCGACCGGCTGGCGCGGCTGCGCGCGCTGGTTTCGGACAACGAGGCCGCTTTCCAGGCGGCGATCTCGGCGGATTTCGGCCATCGCTGTGCGACCGAGACGCTGTTTGCCGAAACCATGTTCCTGCTCGGCGAAATCAAGCACACCACAAAACACCTGAAGAAATGGATGGCGCCGCGGCGGATTGCGACCGCGCTGCAGTTCATGCCGGCCAAAAACCGGCTGATGCCGCAGCCGCTCGGCGTTGTCGGCATCATCGCGCCCTGGAACTATCCGCTGCAGCTGACGTTGGCGCCCGCGATCGGCGCGATCGCCGCCGGCAACCGGGTGATGATCAAGCCGAGCGAGCTGACGCCGCGGTTCTCCGCGCTGCTGAAAGAGTTGATCGCCGCCAAATTCGAGGCCACGGAAATCGCCGTAGCCGGCATCGAAGACGATATCGCGAAAAACTTCGCGTCGCTGCCCTTCGATCACCTGATCTTCACGGGCTCGACCCGCGTCGGCCGCCTGGTGGCGGAAGCCGCGGGGCGCAATCTGACCCCGATCACGCTCGAGCTCGGCGGCAAATCGCCCGCGATCGTCGATCGCTCCGCCGATCTCACCGAGGCCGCCACACGCATCGCCTACGGCAAACTGCTCAACGCCGGCCAGACCTGCATCGCGCCGGATTATGCGCTGGTGCCGGAAAGCAAGCTGCAAGAGTTTGCCGAGATGGTGCAAGCCAACATGCGCCGGATGTTCGGCAACGATCCCGCCAATGAGGATTACACCTCGATCATTTCCGACCGGCATTACGCGCGGCTCGAAAGCCTGTTGCTTGACGCCACGGCCAAGGGCGCGCGCAGCCTGCAGCCGGCAAAAGCCGACGATCCCGCATGGAAGTCGAGGCGCAAATTTCCGCCGACCATCGTGCTCGATGCGACGCCGGACATGACGATCATGCAGGAGGAAATTTTTGGCCCGCTGTTGCCCCTGATCGGCTACAGGGACGCCGCCGAGCCGATCGCCTACATCAACAGGCACGACCGGCCGCTGGCGCTGTACTGGTTCGGCAAGGACGATGCGGCGCGCGACGAGGTGCTGGCGCGCACGGTGTCCGGCGGCGTCACCGTCAACGACTGCCTGTTTCACTTCACGCAAATCAACCAGCCGATGGGCGGCGTCGGGGCATCCGGCACCGGCGCCTATCACGGCCAATGGGGCTTTGACAACTTAAGCAAGCTGAAGCCGGTGTTCTATCGTTCGCCATTCAACCGGCTGGCCGATCTCTACCCGCCCTATGGCGCGAAGATCGCGCGATTGGAAAAGATGCTGCGATTTATGTCTTGATCGCCTCGTCATTCCGGGATGGTCCGAAGGACCAGACCCGGAATTTCGAGACTTCCGGGTTCGGTGCTACGCACCGGCCCGGAATGACGAACAAAAATACAATCAGGGAGAAACGCGCGTGACGGATACATTCGATTTTGTGGTGGTTGGCGGCGGCTCGGGCGGCTGCGCGGTGGCGAGCCGGCTTTCGGAGGATCCCAACACCTCGGTGGCGCTGCTGGAGGCCGGCGGCACCGGCGACAACTGGGTGGTCACCACGCCCGGTGCGCTGATCCTGATGGTTTCCGGCAAGGTCAACAACTGGGCGTTCGATACGGTGCCGCAAGGAGGCCTCAACGGCCGCATCGGCTATCAGCCGCGCGGCAAGACGCTCGGCGGCTCGTCCGCGATCAACGCCATGGTCTATATCCGCGGCCACCGCCACGACTACGATCAGTGGGCTTCGCTCGGCAACGCCGGTTGGTCCTATGCCGACGTGCTGCCCTATTTCAAGCGTTCGGAGGACAATGAAGAACTCGACGGCGAGTATCACGGCAAGGGCGGGCCGTTGCATGTCTCGGGCTCGCGCTCCGACAATCCGGTGCGGGAGACTTTTCTGCAGGCGGCGCGCGAGGCGCAATTCCGCATCCGGGAGGATTTCAATGCCGACGAGCAGGAAGGCCTCGGCACCTACCAGGTGACCCAGAAGAACGGCGAGCGCTGGAGCGCGGCGCGCGGCTACATTCATCCCTTCATGGCGACGCGCGCCAATTTACGCGTCGAAACCAACGCGCAGGCCACCCGCATCCTGTTCGAAGGCAAGCGCGCGGTCGGCGTCGAATTCCGCCAGGGCAAGGAAATCAGGCAAATTCGCGCCCGCCGCGAGGTGATCCTCTCCGCCGGCGCGTTCCAGACCCCGCAACTGCTGATGCTGTCCGGCGTCGGCGACAGCGCGGCACTGGCCAAGCACGGCATCGAAAGCCGGCATCATTTGCCGGGCGTCGGACAAAACCTGCAGGACCATCCGGATTTCGTCTTCGGCTTTACCTCGGACGCGCCTCATTTCGCCGGGCTTTCGTTCGGCGGCATCGCGCGGATCTTCAAGGGGATCGCGCAGTACCGCCGCGAACGGCGCGGACCGATGACCTCGAACATCGCCGAATGCGGCGGCTTCCTGAAAACCCGGCCCGACCTCGACGTGCCCGATATCCAGCTGCATTTCTGCATGGCGATGGTGTCCGATCACGGCCGCAAGCCGCACTGGGGCACCGGCTTCTCCTGCCACGTCTGCCTGCTGCGCCCGAAGAGCAAAGGCAGCGTCTGGCTGCAAAGCGCCGATCCGTTCGCCGCGCCCGCGATCGATCCGAATTTTCTCGGCGAACAGGCCGATCTCGATGCCATGGTGGCCGGCTTCAAGATGACGAAGCGGCTGCTCGATGCGCCGGCGCTGAAGGCAATGCAGACTTCCGACGTCTTCACCGCGGGCGTCGAGAGCGACAACGACATCCGAAAGACGCTGCGCCAGTATGTCGACACGGTCTATCACCCGGTCGGCACCTGCAAGATGGGCGTCAACGATTTCCTGGCCGTGGTCGATCCGAAATTGAAGGTGTACGGCCTCGAAGGCCTGCGCGTCGTCGATGCCTCGGTCATGCCGACCCTGATCGGCGGCAACACCAACGCGCCGACCATCATGATCGGCGAGAAGGCCGCCGATATCATCAAGGGCGAGATGCGGGGGTGATGGCGCCGCAGACAGCCGCAGGACCGACGTGGCGCTCGCTCTTACCAAAATATCGAAAACAACCCCATGCAAAGGAGCTTACCGTCGTCGGCATGGAGGCTTTGCGCGTGGAAACATTTTGACACGTCGGGCAAATCAGCGGCACAATTCCATCTTCGCGCAATTCCCGACGCGGTAGATCCCATCGACGCATCTGAGAATGGCCGGGCCATCGACGTCTTTTCAGACCGTCAATGCCCCATCGGCTTGTAGCCGCTGGCGCCCATCGGCTGATAGCCGCCGGGATTTCGGACGACCGTCGTGGTGTAGGTCGCGCTGGTCGAGCTGCGCGCGACCTGCGTGGTGGTCGCCGTCGCGCTCGGTCCGACGGTGGTCACCGTATTGGCCTCGCGATTGACGACCGTCGTATAGGTCTGCGCGTTGGCGGCCGTTGCCGCCAGCAAAAATCCCAAACAGACAACAATTCTCATGGTGATGCCCTCAAGCGATCCCCGCTTGGGGCTGGATATCGGAAGGGTTTTAAGGAAACGCTGTCGGATTAGTTCAAATCTGAAATGTGTAGTCCATCGAACGTCATCCTGAGGCGCGAGCGCTTGCGAGCCTCGAAGGATGACAGCCCGTGGCCCCATCCTTCGAGGCCCGCCGAAGGCGGCGGGCACCTCAGGATGACGGTCGAGTGTGTTGCTCCAGCGGCATGGCGCCGCCGAGAATGATTTCTTTACAGACGTCGAATAGACCGGGTCATGACCAGCTCCGCCAAGTGAGATCTTTCGCTCATGAACAGTTTCGATGCTGCCGTGTATGCCGCCCTGGTCGTTGCCAGCGTCATCGGCTTCAATTCCGGCCTGTTGCGCAGCCTCGTCACCATTCTGGCCTATCTGATCGCGATGCCGATCGCGGTCTGGGCGATGTCGCTGGTCTCGCCCGGCGTCGATGACCAGCCCGGCTCGACCTGGGCGCAGAGTTCGCTGCTGTTCTTCCTGTTTTTCCTGATCGTCGGCATGGCGCTTGGAAAACTGATGCGCACGGCGCTCGACGAAAGCATCGGGCCGGGAGGGGGGATCGGCGACCGCCTTGCCGGTGCGGCGCTCGGCTCGGTCCGTGTCGGCCTGGTCGCGGTGACGCTGGTTCTGGTTTTCGATCAGCTGGTGCCGGCGGATCGTCAGCCGGCCTATCTCGCCGGTTCGCGGCTGCGGCCGCTCTTGTCGGTGGCGGGTCAAAGAGGTCTTGGATCGCTGCCGCCCGATGCCGTGGCCTTTATCGATCGGCTCAGGAAAGACCGGCGGATTTGAGCCCGGGATTGCCTCTGATATGCATTTCAGCGATAGCCGCTCCCTTATCAGCGCCGCCTGGTTTCGCTAAGGTGATGCGGACCGGACTTCAAAAATCATCCGACATAACGGGAGTGAGACAGTGGATCTAGGGATCAAGGGCCGCCGCGCCATCGTTTGCGCATCCTCCAAGGGCCTGGGACGGGCCTGCGCGGTCGCGCTGGCCAACGAAGGCGTGCATGTCACGCTGACCGCGCGCGGCGCCGAGGCGCTGGCCAAGACCGCGGCCGAAATCCGCAAGGCCAATCCCGGCGTCACCGTGACCGAGATCGTCGGCGACATCACGACACAAGCGGGCCGCGAGGCCGTGCTGAAGGCCTGTCCCGATCCGGATATCCTGGTCAACAATGCCGGCGGGCCGCCGCCCGGCGATTTCCGCAACTGGACCCGCGACGACTGGATCAAGGCGCTGGACGCCAACATGCTGACCCCGATCGAACTGATCAAGGCGACGGTCGACGGCATGATGGCGCGGAAATTCGGCCGCATCGTCAACATCACCTCCGCCGCGGTAAAATCCCCGATCGAGATACTGGGCCTGTCCAATGGAGCCCGCGCCGGCCTGACCGGCTTTGTCGCCGGCATCGCGCGGAAAACCGTGATCAACAACGTCACCATCAACGGCTTGTTGCCGGGTCCCTTCGATACCGACCGGCTGCGCGGCACCGGCAAGGCGGAGGCCGAGAAACGCGGCATGTCGGTGGAAGCGGTGATGGCGGAGCGGGCAAAGCTCAATCCGGCCGGACGCTTCGGCGAGCCCGAGGAATTTGGGCTGGCCTGCGCCTTCCTCTGCGGCGCCAAGGCAGGCTTCATCACCGGCCAGAACATCCTGCTCGACGGCGGCGCATTTCCGGGAACGCTGTGAAGGCGGTCTGGTACGAGCGAACCGGCGCCGCTCCCGACGTCCTGACCTTCGGCGAGATGCCGACGCCACAGGCCGGACCCGGGGAGGTGCGGATCCGGCTGGAGGCCTCCGGCGTCAATCCCTCCGATGTCGCCCGCCGCGGCGGCAGCTATCGCGCGATGGAATATCCGCGCGTGATCCCCAACAGCGACGGCGCCGGGATCGTCGACCAGGTCGGTGCGGGCGTGACGCGCTTTGGCGTCGGCCAGCGCGTCTGGTTCTTCAACGGCCAGCGCAACGGCCGCGCGTTCGGCACCGCGGCGGAATATATCTCGCTCGCCGATCACCTGGTGACGCCGCTGCCGGACGATGTTTCGTTCGCGGCCGGCGCCACGCTCGGCATTCCCTGCATGACCGCGTGGTGCTGCCTGTTCGGCGACGGCCCGATCGCGGGCCGGACCGTCCTGGTTACCGGCGGCGCCGGCGCCGTCGGTCACTATGCGGTGCAGCTCGCGAAAGCGGCCGGCGCGCGGGTGATCGCCACCGTCAGTTCGGCGCCCAAGGACATGGAAGCGCGCCTAGGCGGCGCCGATCTCGTCGTCAACTACAGGACCGAGGACGTGGTCGCCAGGGTCATGGCATTCACCGAAAAGCGCGGCGTCGACCGCGTGGTCGATGTCGACTTCGGCGGCAATCTCGCTACCACGCTGAAATTGATGGCGATGAATTCGACCATTGCCGTCTACGCCACCAACGGTAATCGCACTCCCACGCTGCCGGTGCGCGAGCTGATGGAAAAATGCATCGCAGTTCGCGCGCTGGTGCTGCCCGCGCTGCCGCCGCCGTTGCATGCTGCGGCCCAGGCCGATATCTCGAAATGGCTCGCCGCCGGACCGCGCATTCACAATATCGCCGCGCAATTTCCGCTTGCGGAGACCGTGCAGGCGCATCTCGCGGTGGAAAAAGGCGACAAGCTCGGCACCGTCATCGTCGACTGCGCGCGGTAGGGCTTCTCCCTCTCCCCGCTCTTTCGCGGGGAGAGGGTTGGGTGAGGGGTGCTTCAGCATTACGCGGCCGTCGAGTTTGCCGAGGCGCCCCCACCCGCGCGCTTCGCGCGCGACCTCCCCCGCAAGCGGGAGAGGTGAAGGGAGAGCTGGCTCTGGCTCACAGGACGCGATCAGGTTGAACGAGCAGCGACCATCGATCGCTTCTCCCTCTCCCCCGTTCTTCACGGAGAGGGTTGGGGTGAGGGGCTCTCTCAACGAGCGCGACTCGCGGAGAGTCCCCCTCACCCGAAATTCGCTATCGCGAATTTCGACCTCTCCCCGCAAGCGGGAGAGGTGAATATCACACCGGCGTGGTGCGCTCGTCGTTCCAGGTCAGGCCGAACGCATCGAGGCCCTCGGCGAGGTAGTCGCTGACCAGGGGCTCGCCGAGCAGATAGCTCGCGGTATGGTTGTTGTAGCCGTCAGCCGCCTCGCGCCGCAGATCGTCCCATTCCTCGATCCCGCCATCGCCGCGTCCGAGCCGCATCAGGGCGACCAGATCGATCTGCTCGTCCTCGGTCATGGCGTTGATGAAGCCGGTGATCTCGCGCACCACCGGGTCGTCGCCATTGTCGTCCAGCACGTCGATCATGTTGTCGTCGGCGCCATTCGAACCGGAGTCCGGATCGGACGCCCCCTCCTTGACGTCGAATTCGCGCATTTTCTCGATCAGAAACGCGACCTTTTCGACCGAGACGGCTAGTTCTGGCATCGTGGCGCTCCCTGGATTGGCATGCCGCGTCAACGCGCAGGCGTGCGAGATGATCCATTGCGCGGGGGCACGGAAACCAGCATCTTTCACCCCCAACAAAACCAGCACATGGGGAAGCGCCGGATGATCTGGAAGGTGGGCAAGGTCAAAATCACGAAAATCGTCGAACTGGAGACGACAGGCAGCACGCGCTTCATCCTGCCGCTCGCCAGCAACGAGGAAATCCGCAAATCACCCTGGCTCATTCCGCATTTCGCCACCGAGGAAGGCCGGCTCAAAATGTCGATCCACTCGCTGGTGGTGGAGACAGCGGGCCGCCGGATCGTGGTCGATACCGGGCTCGGCAACGACAAGCAGGGCCGCAACGTGCCGACCTGGAATAACCGTCAGGGCCCTTACCTCGAAACCGTGACGGCGGCGGGCTTTGCACCCGACAGCATCGACACCGTGCTGTGCACCCATTTGCATGTCGACCATGTCGGCTGGAACACCCGGCTCGAAGCTGGCCATTGGGTCCCTACCTTCGCCAATGCGCGCTACATCTTCGGCAGGACCGAATACGAGCACTGGCGCGACCATAGCGAGGAACCCTACCAGAAAGCCGTTTTCAACGACTCGGTGAAGCCGATCGCAGACGCCGGCAAGGCCGATCTCGTCGCCAGCGATGCTCGCATCGCCGACGAAATCACCCTGATTCCGACACCCGGCCATAGCCCGGGCCATATGAGCATCCTGATCCGGTCGGACGGCGAGCAGGCGCTCCTCACCGGCGACGTCGCCCATCATCCCTGCCAGATGGCGCATCTCGACTGGTCGTCGACCGCCGATTCCGATGCGATCCAGTCGGTGGCGACGCGGCGGGAGTTGTTCTCCCGCTTCGCCGACACCCCGACACTTGTGATCGGCGGCCATTTCAACGCCGGCCACATCCGGCGCGACGGCGATGCCTTCAAATTCGTCGTTTGAGCCACCCTGCCATGCGGCTGGGCAGTTGAATTTCCCCGCGCGCTGTTCCAAGAAGCATCCAAGCAAACGCCACCTCCAGGGAGTGAAAACAAATGAAGCTTGTTCGTTACGGCGCGATTGGCCAGGAAAAGCCCGGCCTGATCGATAAATCCGGCCAATTGCGCGATCTGTCGGCACATGTGAATGACCTCAACGGCGAGGCCTATGCGCCGGCCTCGATGGCCAAGCTCGCCGCGCTCAACCCGGCCTCGCTCCCGGCCGTCGGCGGCACCCCGCGGATCGGCGCGCCGGTAACCGGCATCTCGAAATTCGTGGCCATCGGCCTGAACTATGTCGATCACGCCAAGGAGACCGGCAATCCAATCCCGCCGGAGCCGATCTTCTTCCTGAAGGCCAATACCAGCCTCTGCGGCCCGAACGACGACGTCGAGAAGCCGCGAGAATCCAAGAAACTCGACTGGGAGGTCGAAATCGCCGCCATCATCGGCACCCGCGCGAAGTATGTCAGCGAGGCCGACGCCCTCAATCACGTCGCCGGCTACTGCATCTGCAACGACGTCTCCGAGCGCTATTTCCAGCAGGAGCGCGGCGGACAATGGACCAAGGGCAAGTCCCACGACACGTTTGGCCCGGTCGGCCCGTGGCTCGTGACCAGGGACGAGATCCCCGACGTGCAGAAATTGTCGATGTGGCTCGACGTCAACGGCGAGCGCCGCCAGACCGGCTCGACCTCGACCATGATCTTCACCATCGCGAAGTGCATCGCCTACGTTTCGACGTTCCTGACCCTTTTGCCCGGCGACATCATCACCACCGGCACCCCACCCGGCGTCGGCGCCGGCATGAAGCCAACGCCGAAGTTCCTCAATGTCGGCGACGTGGTCACGCTCGGCATCGAGGGGCTCGGCGAGCAGCGGCAGAAGATCGTCGCGGCGTGAACGTATCGTCATCCTGAGGTGCGAACTCGACGACGCACTTGCGTCGTCGAGCGAGCCTCGAAGGATGACTGGCACGGTGCCCGCGACCATCCTTCGAGACGCCGCGCAAGGTGCGCGGCTCCTCAGGATGACGGCAGTGCTTATCCGAGCCTTATTTTAAGGAACATGTCCCATGAAACTCTCCTACTCCCCGGCCTCGCCGTTCGCGCGCAAGGTGCGCATCGCCGCGATCGAACTCGGGCTGATCGACAGAATCGAATTCATGCCGGCGGCCGTGGTGCCGGGTCAGCCCAATGACGACTATTCGAAGATAACGCCGCTGAAGAAGCTGCCGGTGCTGATCCTGGACAATGGCGAGGTGATCCTGGATTCCTACGTGATAACAGAATATCTCGACGACCTCGCCAGCGGCGGCAAGCTCATTCCGGCATCCGGCGCTGCGCGCTGGAAGGTCAAGAGCGATCATTCCCTGCTGCAGGGCATGCTGGATTCGATGCTGCTGTGCCGCTACGAGAAGATGGTGCGCCCGGAACCGCTGCGCTGGCAGGCCTGGGGCGACGACCACTGGGCCCGCGCCTGGAACGGCATGGCGCACTTCGAGAAACAGGCGGACATGCTGGCGCGGCCGCTCGATATCTCCCAGATCGCGCTCACTTGCGTGCTCGGCTATGCCGATTTCCGTTTTGCCGATTGCGGCTGGCGCAAGGCCTATCCGAAGCTCGATGCCTTCCACGAGAAAATGCTGACGCGGCCTTCCGTGAAAATCTCGCTGCCGCCGCCGGCCTGAACGGAAAAGAGATTTGTCATGAGCCTCAAATTCACCGCCGGCGATCTCACCATCCATCGCATCATCGAGCAGGAAACCACCTTCCTGCCGGCGCTGGATCTGTTGCCCGGGCTGACGCCGGAGGTTTTGGCGGAGAACCGGCCGTGGCTGCGCGAAGCGGGCGCAATCGACGAAAACGACGTGCTGATCCTGTGCTTCCAGTCCTACATCGTGAAGACGCCGCATCACACCATCCTGGTCGACAGCTGCATCGGCAACGACAAGCCGCGGCCGCTACGCCCGAAATGGAACATGAAGACCGACGGCACTTATATGCGCGGGCTGGCCACGGCCGGCTTTTCGGTCGACGAAATCGACTTCGTGATGTGCACGCATCTGCATGTCGACCATGTCGGCTGGAACACACGGCTGGAGGAAGGCCGCTGGGTCCCCACTTTTCCGAGCGCGCGCTATGTCTTCGGCAAGACCGAGTTCGACTACTGGGCCGAACAGAATGCCAAGGCAGAGGTGCCGCCGTTCGGCGACAGCGTGCTGCCGATCGTCGAGGCGAAAAAGGCCGAGATCGTGCGTGACGATTACGAGATCGGCGATCACGTGCGCATCCTGCCTACCCCGGGCCACACGCCGGGACATGTCGCCTTCAGCTTCGGCCGCGGCAGGGACACAGCGGTTGCCAGCGGCGATCTGATGCACTCGCCGCTGCAGGCGCGCTATCCTGAACTGTCGGCGAAATTCGACGTCGATCAGTTGCAGGCCGCCACGACACGGCGCAATTTCATGGAACGCTATTGCGACACCGACACGGTGTGCTGCACCGCGCATTTCCCCTCGCCCTCCGCGGGGCGAATCCGGCGCTGGGGCGACGGATTTTCCTGCGAGGCGGTGTGAGCACGCTTGCGGAAACACCTGAATTCGAGACCCTTTCCCTCGAACGGGTTGACGAATACGTCACGATTGTCCGGCTCAACCGGCCGAACGCCTCCAACGCGCTCAACACCCGGATGGGCCTCGATCTGGTGCGCTACTTCGAGGACGTCGCGCTCGACAACCGAGGCCTGCGCTGCATCGTCCTGACCGGAGCGGGCGATAAGGCCTTCTGCGCCGGCGGTGACCTCAAGGAACGCCGCGGCATGACGGATGAGGCGTGGACGCGCCAGCATGTCATCTTCGAACGGATGGTGCGGGCGCTGATCGACTGCCCGGTGCCGATCATCGGCGCCGTCAATGGTGCGGCCTATGGCGGCGGCTGCGAGATCGCCGCCTGTTGCGATTTCCTTTACGCCGCCGAGGGTGCGCGCTTTGCGCTCACTGAAGTGACACTCGGAATCATGCCCGGCGGCGGCGGCACGCAAACGCTGCCGCGCGCGGTCGGCGAGCGCCGCGCCAAGGAATTGATCCTGACGGGAAAACCATTTTCCGCCACAGAAGCCCACGCCTGGGGGCTCGTGAACGAGATATTTTCGTTGTCCGATTTGCTGCGCGAGGCGCTCGCCACCGCATCGCGCATCGCCCGCAATGCGCCGATCGGCGTCCGCCAGGCCAAGCTTTCGATCCACCGCGGCCTGCAATCCTCGCTGCGCGACGGGCTCGCGCTGGAGATCGAGGCCTATAACCGAATGGTTCCGACCGAAGACCGCCGCGAAGGCGTGCTGGCTTTCAACGAGAAACGGCCGCCGGATTTCAAGGGCCGGTGAGGAAACCACTCTTTCAGGGCGGAACTCGCAAATGCGCGATGTCCGCTTCCAGGGGTGAAGCAGAGTTCCGCAAGCAACTCCTGGATGTCGCTTCTTGGACCCGAACCGGAAGTCGCCCCTAGTCGAGCGGCGGCCCGATATGCTTTTATGCGCTGGCAGGTACTACCGATTTTGGGAGTATTTTTTTGACCGCCGAGCGCGTGGAACGGCGACTGGCAGCGGTGCTGGCGGCGGATGTCGCTGGGTATAGCCGCCTGATGGGCGCTGATGAGGAAGGCACGCTGGGCCGGCTCAAAGCGGTCAGAAAGGCCCTCCTTGACCCCACCATCGCCAAGCATCGCGGTCGGATCGTCAAGACCACGGGCGATGGCATGCTGGTCGAGTTTGCCAGCGCCGTCGACGCAGTGCGCGGTGCGGTGGAAGTTCAACGCGGCGTCGCCCGGCAGAATGAAGGGGTGCCGCAGGACATCCGGATTGAATTCCGAATTGGTATCCATGTCGGTGACATCATTTTTGACGACGACGACATTTTCGGTGACGGCGTCAATATCGCCGCGCGGCTGGAGGGTATTGCCGAGCCGGGCGGTATCTGCATGTCGGACGATGCCTATAGGCAAATCCGGGGCAAGGTCGAGATCACATGCGAAGACCGTGGGTCGCAAACTCTTAAGAATATTGTCGAGCCCATCCGAGCCTGGCAGGTTCAGCTTGCTGGTCAAAACGCCGCAAAGGCGCAGTTCGATTCACCAGCGGCCCAGGCTCCGGCGCTCGCGCTCCCCGACAAGCCCTCCATCGCGGTACTGCGGTTCCAGAACATGAGTGGTGACCCTGAACAGGAGTTTTTCGCGGATGGGATGGTCGAAGACATCATCACGGCGCTTTCACGGTTCAAATCGCTCTTCGTTATCGCCCGTAATTCGTCGTTCACTTACAAAGGCAAAGCCGTAGACATCAAGCGGATAGGACGCGAGCTTGGTGTGCGTTATGTGCTTGAAGGTAGCGTCCGCAAGGCCGGTGGTCGCGTGCGGATTACCGGACAGCTTATCGACGCCGCGACTGGAGCCCATTTATGGGCGGATCGATTTGACGGTGCACCCGAAGATATTTTCGAATTGCAGGACGAAGTAACGCAAAAAGTTGTCGGGGCAATCGCGCCTGAACTGGACCGTGCCGAGATTGAGCGGGCACGTCGAAGGCCAGTTGGCAACGTCGATGCGGTGACCGAGCACTATCGCGGTCTTCCTCATATACATTGGCCCACAAGCGCAGAGAATAACGATGCTGCTCTGCAACATTTCAAAAATGCGATTGCGCTCGATCCGAATTTTCCCCCCGCTTATGGTGGCGCAGCGGGCGCTTTGGCGCTGCGGAGAATGAACGGTTGGCCGCACGACATTGCCGAAGACGATGCGCAACTTTTGCGCTTCGCTGAACGTGTTAGGGAATTGAACACCGATGACGCATTCACTCTGAATGCGGTAGGTACAACTCTTTTTCATAACAGGGTCAACTGCGAGACCGGCATCGAACTAGTTGATCAGGCAATCCGATCAAATCACAATTTTGCGTGGGCATACCAATCGAGAGGGTATTTGCGAGCTTGGGACGGTATGTCAGATACAGCGATTGCCGACTTTGAACAGTCCATGCGTCTAAGTCCGCGCGATCCATGGACGTTCAGTTCGATCATCGGAATTGCGTTTGCACATTTCAATGCTTGCAGGTATTCAGACGCGGCAGTTTGGGCGGACAAGTTCATGCGTGTGTTTCCCTATTTCCTCGGAGGGCAACGAATAGCGATTGCGTGTTATGTCGAAGCGGGCCGGATGGAGGATGCGCAAAAAATCGCGGGGGACTTCCTCCGACTGTCGGCCAAAGTGCGTCCCCCAAGGGGTTGGGGTGGTCCTGTACGATCGCCTGAAGTTACAAGAAAATTTCAGGAAGCATTTCGGAAAGTGGGGCTGCCCGAATAAGCACGAGGCGTAGGTCTTGCCGCTTAGAATGTTGCAGTGCATGAGTCCGGTTTTGGCACTTTTCGGACATGCCGGGGCGAACTGACCATGTCCGCTCCTGAGGCCAGAGCGGACTGCCTGCTTGGGTTTGATCGGATTCCTGAGTACGCGCCCTAGTCGAACAGGCTCGGCGTGTGATTGACGGCCGCACCTTCGATCGCGAGCATCTTCAGTTTTGTTACCACGCCGCCATTGGCCGAGAAGCCGCCGGGCTTGCCACCGGCGGCGAGCACGCGGTGGCAGGGCACCACGATCGGACAGGGATTGCGCCCGAGCGCCTGGCCGACGTCGCGCGACAACTCGACGCCGCCGAGCCGTTTGGCGATATCGCCATAGGTCATGGTCTTGCCGGGCGGGATAGTGCGGGCGATGTCGTAGACGCCGCGGTTGAATTCCGGGACGCCGTCGAGATCGAGCGCGATGTCGCTAAGGTCGTTCGGCTTGCCCGAAAGCAGCTCGGCGATAGCGTCGATCGCGCGCTGTATCTCGGCCGGCGGCGGCGCCTCGGCGATATCGCCGTGGACCTGGCGGATGCGGGTGCGGGTCTTGTCCTCGTTGCCCATCGGCAGCTGCACGCCATTGATGCCGCGGGAACCCCACACGATGCCGCAACGGCCGATCGCGGTATCGAAGATTGCAAAGCTGTGTCCGGTCATGGCTGGCTCCAAACCTGTTCGCCCCATGGGTTGATCGTGCGGTTGGAGCAGAATCTAGGCTTGGAAATAGTTGCGATCCACCCGGATTCCGGGAAAATTTCGCGCCGTCCCACGAAAAAAGGAACCGGGAAATCAGGCCTTCATCAAAGCGGCCGTCGATGCCGCCCGCAGGGTCGCGCCGCGGATATGAAAGACCAGGATGCCGACGCAGGCGATTTCGATCGCCATCGAGAACAGCGGGAGCAGCGATGTCCCCGACAGCCCCGCGCCGCGCAACCGGAGCGCCGTGAGCACCCCGTCGCTGATTACGGAAACGACCAGCGCGCCAGCGGCCACGCTGCAAAGCAGAAAGAAGCGGTGAAGCTGCCGGCGGTAGACCGGATGGAACGCCGCAGGAATCTCGCGGCTGCAGATGTAGATGAAGCCGCCGAGCCCAACCAGAACCGACAGCAAGAACGCGTAACGGTCGATCACGGCGACAAGTCCCCTGACCGCCCGCATGTCGTCGCCGACGGCCCATTGCGCCGCCGCATACCAGGCAACCCGAGCCTTCATGGCGACGTAGATGCTGGCGATGATGACGACCGCGGCGATGCCGGCGCGCCGGCTGTACCTGGCGAGCGATACCACGGCGAACTGCGCGGCGATGGCACGGGCATCGCCGAAATTCGCGATGGCGCGCTCTTGCGCCGCCAGCGTGTCTGCCGCCGGATCGGCGGCGACGGCTTCCCACAGATGGTCTTCGACTTCCTGCCGCACGCAGCGTGATAGCGATCGATCGAAATCGAGCTGGCGCGAAAGCCGGTCGAGGTAATCGGCGATCATGCCGGGGTCTCGCGCGGCCGGCTTCCCCCGAGCAATCCGCCAATGGCATCGGAGAATTGCTTCCAGACCGCGCGCCGCTCGGCCAGCGCGCGATTGCCTGTTTTGGTCAGGGTGTAAACCCGCCGCCGCCGCCCGCTGTCTGCGGTGGTCCAGCGGCTGTTGAGAAAGCCAGCCTGCTCGAGGCGATGCAGCGCCGGGTAGATGGTGCCCTCCGGCAGGTCGAACGCGCCGCCGCTTCGCCGCTTGATCTCCTCGATGACGGCGTAGCCGTGGGCCGAGCCCGCCGCCGCCAGCGCAGCGAGCACGATCATGTCGAGGTGCCCCTTGAGCATTTCGCCTTCCATACCTCGTAATACTAGGGTTAAGCGCAGGTACGGTCAAGCCGCCATGGGCGGCGCGGCCGCCCGTGGCTCCGCCCGACGAAGCGGCAAGATTATTTGGGGCGCGGCACGAAGACGTGACCGTTGACGCCGAACCCGCCCTCGACGGTCTCGATGATTTGCGAAAACGATGGCCTCGCCGGGTCGGGCGGCAGCTTCATTGCATTGAGGACAACCTCGGTCATGCCCTGCAGCAGGGCTGCCCGCTGTTCAAGCGTGAGGATGCCGTGAGGCAGATAAAGCTCCACCAGCGGCGCCCCGAAGTTGGCCGTCGGAGCCGTGTCGGCGAGGGCCGGAGACACGCCGGCCGCCGCGCCTGCGGCGACCGCTGCCGTCACGAGGACAGCCCTCCGGTTCAATCCGGCGCTGTCGTGAGATTCAGTGTTGTCGTTCGGCGCGTTGATCATGTCCATGGTCCAATCTCCCGGGGTTCAAGGGTTGTGCTGCCGGCGGCGGTCAGGTCCGGGATACATAGACGTTGCCGGTATAGCCCCAGTTGCCGGCCGGTATCTCGTTGATCATCACATAGGTCGGCGAATCCAGCGGCCGCTTTTCGACGCCGAGAATGACCCCGTGAATCCCCTTGACGATCTCGCGCCGCTGAGCGGGCGTGAGGGTGCCTTCCGGCACATAGACTTTGGCGATTGGCATGTGAGGCTCCTGCGTTGTTTCTATACATCGCAATGCTATGCTTTGATATGCTATGTGTCAAGCACCGGCCGACCACCGCTGGGCACCTCGCTCATTCCATGAGATGATGGTGACCCTGCCCTTCCCTCATCCTCGCGAGCCCCCATGCAGACCCTTCACGTCAACGGCTACGACATGGCCTATCTCGAGATCGGCTCCGGGCCGCCGCTGGTCTGCGTCCATGGCACGCTCGGCGATTTCCGGACCTGGTCGGCGGTCTACGGGCCGCTGTCGAAGGAATATCGTGTGATCTCGATCAGTCTCCGGCACTTTTTTCCGGAGCACTGGGACGGCATCGGCGATGACTACAAAATGAGCCAGCATGTCGCCGACGTGATCGCCTTCCTCGAACAGATTGATCCGAAACCCGTGAATTTGATGGGGCACTCGCGTGGCGGGCATATCTCGTTCCGCGTCGCTCAACAGCGGCCCGAACTGCTGCGCAAGCTGGTGCTGGCCGAGCCCGGCGGCGACCTCGATGCGACGCTCGATCCCTCCGCTGCGCCCGCCGCAGCCTCGGCCCTGAGCTCGCGCATCATGGCCTCTGCCGAGAAGGTCAGGGAAGGCGATATAGAGGGTGCGCTGCAGGGCTTTTTCGACGGAATCGACGGCGACGGCGCATGGGCGCGGCTGGCCGCGGCGTCGAAGCAGCAACTGCGCGACAATGTGTTTACGCTGATCGGCCAGGTCCATGAGAACCGCAGGCCCTACAGCAAGGCCGACGCGCAATCGATCCGGACACCTACGCTGTTCATTGGCGGCGCCGACACCAGGGGATTGTTGCCGGCGATTACGCGCGCGCTTTCCCCTCTGGTTGCGGACGCCCGGACCGCGATGATCCCCGGCGCCCGCCACTGGATGTTCGAGCAGGCACCGCAGGAATTCTGCGAGATCGTGCTGGCGTTCCTGGGGGAATGACTGCGGCTCACGCCCGGCGATAGCCCGCCAGCAGCGAATCCTCGATATCGGGCAGGTTGATCACGATATTTTCCGGCGTGCGGCAGGCCAGCCACCAAAGTTCTTCGGTCGTACTCATATTGGCTTCGAGATGCGGAAGGAACGGCGGCACGAACATGAAGTCGCCCTCCGACATCTCGACATAGTCCTGGTAGTTCTCGCCGAAATAGATGCGGGCGCGCCCCGAAAGCAGATAGGCCCCGGTTTCGGCCTCGCCATGATGATGCGGCAGAGAGCGGAAGCCCGGCGGGTTGGAGGCCTTGCCGAACCAGATCCGGCTGGCCGGCGTATGCTGCGGACCGACGCCCGTCATCAGCTTCAAACCCCCGGACTGGGCGGTGTTGCCGTGCTCAAAGCCTTTCCTGGTGATCACAGGCCGATCATTTGCCGTCATGCCGGACTCCAAATGAGAGAGGGTTGTGCGCAGAGTCTAGAGCAAGACTGCGGCGGGGGCATCCCGTTGGCAAGGCCGGCTCCGTCATGGCGCTACGCCCGGCACGGTTTGGTAAACCCGCCGTCCCGGTGCTAGTCTTTTCCCAAGGGAGTCCAATGAAAATGCCCGTCAAGAGGTTCATTTCGATCGGCCCGGTCGCGCTAGCCTGCGCCACCGAAGCGCGGTCTTGCTGCGGTTCTTGAGATCGAAAACTTCCTGTCTCGAACCGCACGAAAGGTGCACGCGATGATCATCGACTGCCACGGCCACTACACCACGGCTCCCAAGCAGCACGAACAATGGCGACAGGCGCAGATCGAAGCGCATGGCAAGGGTGCGCAGGCGCCGCCGCGGCCCCCGATCAGCGACGACGAGATCCGCGATTCGATCGTCAACGGCCAGCTCAAGGTGCAGCGCGAACGCGGCACGGATCTGACGATCTTTTCGCCGCGCGCCGCCGGCATGGGGCATCATCTCGGCAACGCCGCGACCAGCGAGGCCTGGGCTACCGCCTGCAACGACCTGATTCACCGGGTCTGCGGCCTGTTTCCGGACAATTTCATCGGCGTCTGCATGCTGCCGCAGAGCCCCGGCGTCTCGCCGAAAAATTCGATTGCCGAGCTCGAGCGCTGCGTCCGCGATTACGGTTTCATCGGCTGCAACCTGAACCCGGATCCGTCAGGCGGCTACTGGACCGATCCGCCGCTGTCCGATCCCTATTGGTATCCGATCTTCGAGAAGATGGTCGAGCTCGACGTGCCCGCGATGATCCATGTGAGCTTTGCCTGCAACCCCGCCTTCCACACCACCGGCTCGCATTACCTGAACGGCGACACCACCGCCTTCATGCAGCTGTTGACCTCGGATGTGTTCACGAGATTCCCGAAACTGAAGCTGATCATCCCGCATGGCGGCGGCGCCGTGCCCTATCACTGGGGCCGTTTCCGCGGGCTGGCGCAGGCGATGAAACTGCCGCTGTTGAAGGATCATCTCCTGCACAACATCTATTTCGACACCTGCGTCTATCACCTTCCCGGCCAGGAGCTGCTCGCCAAGGTGATCCCGGTCGACAACATCCTGTTCGCCTCGGAAATGATCGGCGCCGTCCCCGGCATCGATCCCGAGACGGGCTATCATTTCGACGACACCAAGCGCTACATCGACCAGCTTCCGCTGTCGGCGGCGGACAAGACCAAGATATTCGAAGGCAACGCCAGGCGCGTGTTCAGCCGGCTGGCAAACCGCGACAGCAAGAAGACGATGGAGAAGGCTTAAATGATCGGATTTTCGATAAAACCCATCGCCCGCCGGGTCAGCGCCGACTATGTGCAGAAATTCAAGCCGCTGCCGGTCGCCAATGTCAGCGATTGCATGTCACGGATGACCGGCGGCGGCCCGCGGCTGCGGCCCTATCATGCCGGCGGCGTGCTTGGCGGACCGGCCTTTACGGTGAAGACGCGGCCCGGCGACAATCTGATGGTGCACAAGGCGCTCGACATCGCCTCCCCCGGCGACGTCGTCGTGGTCGATGCCGGCGGCGATCTCACCAATTCGATCATCGGCGAAATCATGGTCAGCCACGCCATCAACCGTGGGCTCGCCGGGATCGTGATCAACGGCTCGATCAGGGATTCCGACACGCTGCGCACCCTGAGTTTTCCGGTCTATGCGGCCGGCGTCACCCATCGCGGCCCCTACAAATCCGGTCCCGGCGAAATCGGCAGGACGATCGCCATCGACGGCATGGTGATCGAGCCGGGCGATCTCGTCATCGGCGACGGCGACGGACTGCTCTGCATTCCCTTCGATGAAGTCGAGGAAGTCTATCAGGCCGCCGCCGCCAAGAAGAAGGCAGAGGACAAGACGCTGGCCGACCTGAAGGCGGGACGCTCGATGGACCGCGGCTGGGTCGACGCCGCCCTGAAGGAACTGGGCTGCAAATTCTAAAGCGGGGGACCGCGACTTGCCGGGCCGGTTGCGGTAAACTTCCGGCAAATCGGCTGAAGAACAAGGAGGAAGCCATGAAACTGACCCAGCAGCAGATCGACGATTTCAATCGCGAGGGCTGGCTGTTCCTGCCCGAGTTATTCCGCGCCGAGGAAGTGGCCCTGCTGGCGCAGGAGGCCGTGGGCATCTACGACACCCAGCGCCCGGAGGTGTGGCGCGAGAAGAGCGGCGCGCCGCGCACCGCCTTTGCCGCCCATCTCTACAACGAGGCGTTCGGCCTGCTCGGCGCCCATCCGCGCATGATCGATCCGGTGGAGCAGATCTTTGGCGAAAAGGTCTACATGCACCAGTACAAGATCAATGCCAAATCCGCCTTCACCGGCGACGTCTGGCAATGGCATCAGGATTACGGCACCTGGAAGCGCGACGACGGCATGCCGCTGCCGCGCGCCATGAATATCGCGATCTTCCTCGACGAGGTGATGCCGATCAACGGCCCCCTGATGCTGGTGCCTAAGAGCCAGCATGCCGGCGATCTCAAGGCTTCGCATGATCTTCAGACCACCTCGTACCCGCTGTGGACATTGGATGAGGAAACCGTGACGCGACTGGTGAAGGAAGGCGGCATTGTCGCGCCGACCGGCAAGGCCGGCGGCATGCTGATGTTCCACGGCAATCTGGTGCACGGCTCCGCCGGCAACATCACGCCCTACCCGCGCAAGATCGTCTATCTGACGCTGAACGCGGTTTCCAACTACATCCGCACCCCCACCCGGCCGGAATATATCGCCCACCGCGATTTTACGCCGATCCAGACCGTGGACGACGACGCACTGCTGCGGCTGGCGCGGGCGCACCGGCAGGCGGCGGAGTAACGCGTCGGGATTAAGCCAAGTCGTCATGCCCGGGCTTGTCCCGGGCATCCACGTCTTTACGAACGTAGCAGCAAGAAAGACGTGGATGGCCGGGACAAGCCCGGCCATGACGACAGAGCGGATTCTCGCGAGCAAGCTGACCCGGATCATCTCTCATGAACCTTTCCCACCTCCTCGACGCCCGCCGCGCTGCCGGCAAGCCCGTTCGCGTCGCGCTGATCGGGGCGGGAAAATTCGGCTCGATGTTCCTGTCGCAGGTACCGCATACGCCGGGCCTTGAAGTGCCCGTAATCGTCGATCTCGATCCGGAGCGGGCGCGCGAAGCCTGCCGCACCGTCGGCTGGGACGAAGGCCGAATCGCTGCGACCACCTTCACCGCCGACGCGGCCAAGGCAACGTCAGGCCATATCGACGTGATCGTGGAGGCGACCGGCAATCCCGCGGTCGGCATCAAGCACGCCCGCGCGGCGATCGCGCATGCCAAGCACATCGTGATGGTCAATGTCGAGGCCGACGTGCTGGCGGGGCCGCTGCTGGCCGAGGAAGCCCGGAAAGCCGGCGTGGTCTATTCGCTGGCCTATGGCGACCAGCCGGCGCTGACCGCCGAGCTGGTGGACTGGGCGCGCGCCACCGGATTCCGCGTCGTCGCCGCCGGCAAAGGCACCAAATACCTGCCTGCCTATCACGACGTCACGCCGGCGGCGGTCTGGGGCCACTACGGGCTATCCGCGGACGAGGCCCAATCGGCCGGGATGAATCCGCAGATGTTCAACTCGTTTCTCGACGGCACCAAGTCGGCGATCGAGATGGCGGCGATCGCCAACGCCACCGGGCTCGACGTGCCGGCGGAAGGGTTGTCGTTTCCGCCCTGCGGCGTCGACGATCTGCCGCATGTGATGCGGCCGCGCGAGGCCGGCGGCGTATTGGAAAAATCCGGCGTGGTCGAGGTGGTGTCATCGCTGGAGCGCGACGGCCGACCGGTGTTCCGGGATCTGCGCTGGGGCGTCTATGTCGTGCTGGAGGCGCCGAATGATTATGCCGCCGACTGTTTCAGGCAGTACGGCCTGAAGACCGACGCCAGCGGCCGTTATGCGGCGATGTACAAGCCGTATCATCTGATCGGACTGGAATTGAACATCTCGATCCTGTCGGCGGCGTTGCGTGGCGAGCCGACCGGGCAGCCGCATGGTTTTCGCGGCGACGTCGCCTCCATCGCCAAGCGGAGCCTGCGCGCCGGCGAAATGCTCGACGGCGAGGGCGGCTATACCGTGTGGGGCAAATTGATGCCGGCGGCCGCAAGCCTCAAGGCGGGCGCGCTGCCGATCGGGCTCGCGCACCGGGTGAAGCTGAGGAACGATGTCGCGCATGGCGCGGTGGTGCGCTGGAGCGACGTCGAGATCGATGCCGGCAACGAGACCGTCAAGGCCCGGCGCGCGATGGAAGCGAAATTCGGCGCGGCGATGTAATTCTTCCGTCATTGCGAGGAGCACTTGCGACGAAGCAATCCACACTTGCTTTGCCGCATCATGGATTGCTTTGCTGCGCTCGCAATGGCGGTCGAGTTATCGAGATTTCAGTTCGGCAAGCTATTGCTGGTCGGCGCCGAGCGCCTCGGAGAGCTTGTCGTAATATTTGCCGACGAGGTCGATATTGCCCTTGTTCTCGACCGCCGGCGCCGGCGACTTCAGCGCCTGATTGAGGTCGTCGAGCGCCTCCTTCTTGTCCTTGGCCGACATCTTCTTGTCGGCCTGGACCTGGGCGATCTGCGCCTTGATCACGGCCTCCGAGCCGACATATTTCTTGGTCGCGGGGTCGAAGCCGCCGAGCACCAGGCTGATGTTGTCGAGCACGTCGTTGTATTGGTCATAGGAGGCAAAGCCGTTCTTCTTCGCCACGGCGTCGAGTTGAGCGGTGACCTTGGCGTCCGGCTTGACGTTGTCGGGCAGCTTGTCGGTGATCGCGTCCATGTCCTTCTGCGCCGCGAGCACGCCCTGGACCTGCTTGTCGGTCAGCGCCATCTGTTTCACGGCCGGCGGGGCGC
>CAVPFQ010000026.1:0-20000 GCA_963703845.1 uncultured Alphaproteobacteria bacterium | reverse complement strand
GGGTTTGGTAAGACGGTAAGTCCCCCTAGCCCATCCAGTGCTCTACCCCCCGAAGCATTCATGCGAGGCGATACCTAAATATCTTTCGCGGAGAACCAGCTATTTCCCAGTTTGATTGGCCTTTCACCCCTAACCACAAGTCATCGGAGTCTTTTTCAACAGACACCCGTTCGGTCCTCCAGTGAGTGTTACCTCACCTTCAACCTGCTCATGGCTAGATCACTAGGTTTCGGGTCTAATACAACGAACTTGACGCCCTATTCAAACTCGCTTTCGCTGCGCTTACACCTATCGGCTTAAGCTTGCTCGTTAAATTAAGTCGCTGGCCCATAATACAAAAGGTACGACGTCACCCAGAACGTATCTTGGGCTCCGTCTGTTTGTAGGTGTCCGGTTTCAGGTCTATTTCACTCCCCTCGTCGGGGTGCTTTTCACCTTTCCCTCACGGTACTGGTTCACTATCGGTCGCTGAGGAGTACTTAGGCTTGGAGGGTGGTCCCCCCACGTTCAGACAGAATTGCACGTGTTCCGCCTTACTCGAGGACACATCATCGCATTACCCGTACGGGGCTATCACCCTCTGAGGCCCTGCTTTCCTGACAGGTTCCGGTTGTCTTTGATGTGTCACTGGCCTGGTCCGCGTTCGCTCGCCACTACTAACGGAGTCTCTGTTGATGTCCTTTCCTCCAGGTACTTAGATGTTTCAGTTCCCTGGGTTCGCTTAAAACCTCCTATTTTATTCGGAAGTCTCATACCTTCACTTGATAACTGGAAATCCAAAACCTCGCGGCCTGGTTTCCTACGTCTCTATTTTTTCAAATAAAGCTGTACGAACCCCAAGATACGAGATCTTGGAGTTCCAGCTATCGAAGGTGGGTTTCCCCATTCGGAAATCCGTGGATCAAAGCTTCTTCGCAGCTCCCCACGGCTTATCGCAGCGTAGCACGTCCTTCATCGCCTCTCAGCGCCAAGGCATCCACCGAACACCCTTAAGGCACTTGATTGCTCTCATTATCAATGTCCACACACTCGGCAGAATGTAGTCCGCATACTTGCCGTAAGGTCGAAACCTCAAGGCGCGCACCCTCGACGAATGCTGATATGCGGCCGGACACTGATTAGAAAGACCAGCTTGCTTCGTAAGATCGAACCGATAGCGAGGCGGTCAAGCTTCGCTAACAGGATCATTCACAACTCGCTCAATCTTGCGATCGCGCGAGCGCCGAAATGATCTGGAGATAGTGATTGGATTCAAGCGAATTGCTTCGCCAGATCCAAACTCGGATCGATCTCCTCTTTACGATGTCAGAAATCCCGCAGGCGCGTCCCGAAGGAGCGCGCATGCGAAGTGATGTTTTCGCGGACGATTGTTTGAGGGCTCGAGGCCTCGATCTTCAATTCCATCTGGTGGAGCCAGACGGGATCGAACCGACGACCTCATGCTTGCAAAGCACGCGCTCTCCCAGCTGAGCTATGGCCCCGTACCAGAAGACGAATGCTTCACGTCGGCTGCCAGAGACACATCTCGTGGAAGGAAGACGCACTCGATCAAGTGGTGGGCCTGGGAAGACTTGAACTTCCGACCTCACGCTTATCAAGCGCGCGCTCTAACCAACTGAGCTACAAGCCCCTAACGCTTATCCCGTGAAAGGGATCGGGAGCATGCTCGCGCGCATCGCGCCTGGAAGGCGCCGGATGCATCGCACAAGCGCTAAGCCCCTGGCGCGTGTTCGTCCGCGAAGAAAGAGAAACGAAGACGGCGAAATCCCGCCAATGGAGCTCAGCAATCCTGAAACTGCTGGCCCCTGATGTTTCAAAAGAGGTTCGATAAAAGCGAGCTAACAAGTAGCGAGCTCTTGAAGAACCATCCTTAGAAAGGAGGTGATCCAGCCGCAGGTTCCCCTACGGCTACCTTGTTACGACTTCACCCCAGTCGCTGACCCTACCGTGGCCGGCTGCCTCCTTGCGGTTAGCGCACCGTCTTCAGGTAAAACCAACTCCCATGGTGTGACGGGCGGTGTGTACAAGGCCCGGGAACGTATTCACCGTGGCGTGCTGATCCACGATTACTAGCGATTCCAACTTCATGGGCTCGAGTTGCAGAGCCCAATCCGAACTGAGACGGCTTTTTGAGATTTGCGAAGGGTTGCCCCTTAGCGTCCCATTGTCACCGCCATTGTAGCACGTGTGTAGCCCAGCCCGTAAGGGCCATGAGGACTTGACGTCATCCCCACCTTCCTCGCGGCTTATCACCGGCAGTCTCCTTAGAGTGCTCAACTTAATGGTAGCAACTAAGGACGGGGGTTGCGCTCGTTGCGGGACTTAACCCAACATCTCACGACACGAGCTGACGACAGCCATGCAGCACCTGTCTCCGGTCCAGCCGAACTGAAGGACTCCGTCTCTGGAGTCCGCGACCGGGATGTCAAGGGCTGGTAAGGTTCTGCGCGTTGCGTCGAATTAAACCACATGCTCCACCGCTTGTGCGGGCCCCCGTCAATTCCTTTGAGTTTTAATCTTGCGACCGTACTCCCCAGGCGGAATGCTTAAAGCGTTAGCTGCGCCACTAGTGAGTAAACCCACTAACGGCTGGCATTCATCGTTTACGGCGTGGACTACCAGGGTATCTAATCCTGTTTGCTCCCCACGCTTTCGTGCCTCAGCGTCAGTATCGGGCCAGTGAGCCGCCTTCGCCACTGGTGTTCTTGCGAATATCTACGAATTTCACCTCTACACTCGCAGTTCCACTCACCTCTCCCGAACTCAAGATCCTCAGTATCAAAGGCAGTTCTGGAGTTGAGCTCCAGGATTTCACCTCTGACTTAAAGACCCGCCTACGCACCCTTTACGCCCAGTGATTCCGAGCAACGCTAGCCCCCTTCGTATTACCGCGGCTGCTGGCACGAAGTTAGCCGGGGCTTATTCTTGCGGTACCGTCATTATCTTCCCGCACAAAAGAGCTTTACAACCCTAGGGCCTTCATCACTCACGCGGCATGGCTGGATCAGGCTTGCGCCCATTGTCCAATATTCCCCACTGCTGCCTCCCGTAGGAGTTTGGGCCGTGTCTCAGTCCCAATGTGGCTGATCATCCTCTCAGACCAGCTACTGATCGTCGCCTTGGTGAGCCGTTACCTCACCAACTAGCTAATCAGACGCGGGCCAATCTTTCGGCGATAAATCTTTCCCCGTAAGGGCTTATCCGGTATTAGCACAAGTTTCCCTGTGTTGTTCCGAACCAAAAGGTATGTTCCCACGCGTTACTCACCCGTCTGCCGCTGACGTATTGCTACGCCCGCTCGACTTGCATGTGTTAAGCCTGCCGCCAGCGTTCGCTCTGAGCCAGGATCAAACTCTCAAGTTGGACTTGAAACTTCAAACCGGCTGATCACAACGTTTGACGAGGTCCCACCATATTTATTGAACGCGATTCACATCGCGAACAACGCGATCTCAATGAAGAGATCATGGTGTAACCTATGTAAACGTGTACCGCCGAAGTCTTTCGTCCAGCCTCGATACTTGAATACTTGCGTATCCAAATCATCGAGACTCGCAAGGACTCCGCCGTCCACGTTTCTCTTTCTTCATCTTCACTTGTCAAACAGCCCGGGGTCCGAAGGCCCCTCTCCCATCGCTGGGAGCCTCTCCTCCCCTCGGGGAGGTCGCGAAAGACCTCATTCGACGGCAAATGACAACCGATTGTCATCGGCTGTTGATTCACTCATCTTAGTGAGGAGCTTCACGGGCACGAAAACATGCCTTGGCCATGGGCCAAGACAGCGCCGCGCTCAGTGGGCGGTTTATAAGCCCGCCCGATCGGCATTGTCAACGGTTGTTGTCAACAAATCGTCGCATCGGGGGATAAAATCTCGCACCGCGAAGAAGTCTCGATTTTTCAGGACTTCACGCCGTACTTGAGCCACAATCCTGCGACGTTCTGACACCTAGGCAAGTAACTGAATCGTCGGATGCCAGTGGAGGCTGCCGACACTCGTTCTGCCGAGGGGAGGCGATTTCAATGTACCCGTCGCCTTTTCCTTACGGCCTGGAAACATTCGCGAGATCGGCAGACCAATAGTTGTTCGTGATCCGGCCGGCTCTTGGCCCCTTGTTCCCGAACATCGATTGCGGCGTTGCCATGTACTCCCGGACCTGCGCTTTTAGAGGGTGGCGAGGGTCGGGGATGGGCGAAATATCTCGTCGAATGTTGATGGAATTTGGGGGGACGGTGGTTTGAGCCACAGGACGTCACGCGGGGGCGGCTACGGACGCGAGGCCGGGATCATCGATCTTGGTCACGAGCCGCCGCTTTCCGTCGACGGGACCGAAGCCGCCGTCATCGACCGTCGCCGCGTCTCCGTACAATGGTTTAGCGGCACCATCCTGACCGGACTGTGCGGCGCGGCTCTCATCGGCGGCGCCGTTTTTGCTTCGCTCGACGGTGAAATGACCTTCGCCAAAGTGCCGGAACGGGTCGAGGGCGCGCTGCGCGGCGCGTTCAGCGCCAACGACAAGACCGCCAGCCTGCGCAAGAGCGACCGGCTGCCGCCGCCGGGCGAATCGACGGCCTCGCGCAACGTCGTCAGGGTCTCTACCGTCGCCCGCGTCGGCAACCGCGACGTGATGCGGGTTCGTCCGTTCATTCGCATCGCCGGCAACCTGTCGATGACGACCAGCGATCTCAGCGCCAAGATCCCGCCATTCAACGCCCAGCGCATGCTGAGCGATGTCGGCGCCCCGCCTCCGGCCGCCGCCGACGATGCGGATGCCGCAGCCGACGCGGCCGAACCCGATGCCGAGGTCTCGTTCGTCACCAAGGACCTGGCGCCGGTGCTGCCGAAGGCGAAACTCGCCGCGGTGGTCGCGCTCGACGACATATTGATGCGGGTGCGCGATGCCTCGAACTGGCACGGCAGCAGCGCCGGCGTGCGTTACGCAGCGCTTGCCAATGCCGCGGCCGATGTCAGCGGCGCGCAACCGGAACTCAAACTGGCCTACGCCACCGAAGGCGGCGTTGCCGCCGACCCCTATGCCGGCTTCGAGACCCGCGTGGTGCCGGAAAACGTCACCCTGCTGCCGAAGACGAAGGATCAGGTCACCGGCGGCAATCCGTCGGGCGAGCGCGTCCACCCCGTCAAGAAAGGCGATACCGTCACCTCGGTGCTGCGCGACCAGGGCGCCACGCCGGAAGAAGCCAAGGCGATCGCCGCCACGCTCGGCCCGCGCGGCCGTGACGGCGGACTGAAGGAAGGCGAGCGGCTGCGCATCCTGATGGCGCCGGCCGCTCCCGGCCAGCGGCTGCAGCCCTACCGGGTGATCATCGCCAACGATTCCGCCGTCGAAGCGGTTTCCGCGCTGTCCGATCTCGGCAAATATGTCGCCGTCGACGTGCAGAGCATGAACACCGTCGCCGAGGCGCCCGACAACAGCGACGACGACGATGACGATGGCTCGGGCGTGCGGCTCTACCAGAGCATCTACGAGACGGCGCTGCGCAACAAGGTGCCGGCGAGCGTCATCGAGGACATGGTCCGGATCTACTCCTACGACGTCGACTTCCAGCGCAAGGTGCAGCCCGGCGATTCCTTCGACGTGTTCTATGCCGGCGAGGACGAAGCTGCCATCAGCACCGAGAAGAACGAGGTGCTGTTCGCTTCGCTCACCGTCGGCGGCGAGACCAAGAAATATTATCGCTTCCAGACCCCCGACGACGCAGTGGTCGACTACTACGACGAGACCGGCAAGAGCGCGAAGAAGTTCCTGGTCCGCAAGCCGGTCAACAACGCCATCATGCGATCGGGCTTCGGCGCCCGCCGCCATCCGATCCTCGGCTTCGTCAAGATGCACACCGGCGTCGACTGGGCCGCGCCCTACGGCACGCCGATCTTCGCCTCCGGCAACGGCGTGGTCGAGAAGGCCGAACGCGAAGGCGGCTACGGCAACTACATCCGCCTCAAGCACGCCAACGGCTATGAGACCGCCTACGGCCACATGTCGGCCTTCGCCAAGGGCATGGAGCCCGGCAAGCGGGTGCGGCAGGGCCAGGTGATCGGTTTCGTCGGCTCGACCGGCATGTCGACCGGCGCCCATGTCCACTACGAAATCCTGGTCAACGGCCGCTTCGTCGACCCGATGCGCATCAAGCTGCCGCGCGGCCGTTCGCTCGACGGGGCGCTGCTGACGAGCTTCGAGAAGGAACGCGACCGGCTCGATGCCATGATGAACAACCGCGGCAGCGCCGCGCGCATCTCGGACGCCACGGGATCTACCGGGGTGCGGCAGATCAGCAACCGCTGACGCCGTCGATACGCTTTTCCCGCGATAAAGATCGCCAGGCTACGATGCGGCGCTGGCGCAGATCAGAAAGACTATTCCGATCGCCGTGAGGCCGAACGCGGCGGCGGCAAACGGCAGCAACATGTCGATGGCGGCATGCATGCTCCGAAGCTTGCCGCCCCAGATCACGAGATCGCCGCTTCTCCAGTCATGGAATCCGATCTTTTCCGGATGTCGCTGATGTGGGCTTCGGTGTCTTTGCCAAACTCGGACCAACGACAATACCAGCAGGACGGCAACCAGCAGCAACACGGTCACCATGCCGAGCGAAAGTACGGTGTCCTTTTGACGATCAAACAATGCCCAGGCCGCCACGACGAACAGGGCAACAAGGCCGAATGCGGCCTTGTAGATATTCGGATGAAATTCGTCGAAGACGGGTCTGTTGTGGGGCACGAGTTCCCTGGTCATGAAAAGCAGCCTTTCCGCTCGGGGTCGGGTCAGCCGCTTCGCTTCCTGAAAGGGAGCGCCGCTTCCTGGGTGTCGGGGCCCGGCGTATTCGCATCGAATGCGCAATTGCAGCCGCTGCCTCTGCTGACCGCTTCGAGAGCAACCGACGCCATTGCCGTCGGTTTCATTAAATTTCATTAAGCCAAATTTCATCAAGCCGCCACGGAACCCCGTCCGGAACTGCTCCGTTGATTTCCAAAGCAAAGCTTCGGAAGGAGGCTGTCATGGACAATTGGTCAAATGCAAAATGGTGTGACGTCGCGAACCTGATCCTCGGCGCGATCCTGTTCTTCTCGCCATGGATATTCAGCTTCGGAGCCGGAAAGGTGTCCGAGAATGCCAATATCGCCGGTATCGTCATCGTGGTGCTCGCGCTGGCGGCGCTCGCGGCATTTGCAGTCTGGGAGGAGTGGCTGAACCTCATCGTCGGACTGTGGGTACTGGTGTCGCCGTGGGTATTGGGCTTCCAGGGAACCCACGCGATGACGGTGCACGTCATCATCGGCGCGGTGGTCGCGATCCTTGCTGCGATCGAACTCTGGATGCTGTCGCACAATCCACCGCGGCTCACCGCGAACCGCTGAGCCGCGAGGCTCACCCCGCCTGCCCGCACTCCGCCGGCGGGCGAGGGGGTGAGAGGAATCAGTTCAGCTTCCGCTTCGGCACCGGCGCCTCGAATTGCGCGATCTCGGCGGTCTTTGGCGCCTTGCCGTTGAAGGTCAGCACGTTGCCTTGGGCCGAAATCGCGACGCGATCGCCGTCCTTGACCGAGCCTTCGAGGATCATCTCGGCAAGCGGATCCTGCAGGCTGCGCTGGATCACCCGCTTCAGGGGACGGGCGCCATAGGCGGGATCCCAGCCCTTGGCGGCGAGCCAGTCGCGGGCCGCCGCATCGAGCGTCAGCGTGATCTTGCGATCCTCCAGCAGCTTTTGCAGCCGGCCGAACTGGATCTCGACGATCCGGCCCATCTCGCTCTTCTGCAGGCGGTGGAACAGGATGATCTCGTCGACGCGGTTGAGGAATTCGGGGCGGAAATGCGCCCGCACCATTCCCATCACCTGCTCGCGCACCGCGGAGGTATCCTCGCCCTCCGGCTGGTTAACCAGATATTCCGATCCCAGATTCGAGGTCATGATGATCAGCGTGTTGCGGAAGTCGACGGTGCGGCCCTGGCCATCGGTCAGCCGGCCGTCGTCGAGCACCTGCAGCAGAACGTTGAAGACGTCGGGATGCGCCTTCTCGATCTCGTCGAACAGCACCACCTGGTAGGGCCGCCGCCGCACCGCTTCGGTCAGCGCGCCGCCCTCGTCATAGCCGACATAGCCCGGAGGCGCGCCGATCAGCCGCGACACCGAATGCTTCTCCATGTATTCGGACATGTCGAGCCGGACCATCGCGGTCTCGTCGTCGAACAGATATTCGGCGAGCGCTTTCGTCAGCTCGGTCTTGCCGACCCCGGTGGGCCCCAGGAACATGAACGAGCCCATCGGCCGGTTCGGATCCTGCAGGCCGGCGCGCGAGCGGCGCACCGCGGTCGCCACCGCACGCACGGCTTCGGCCTGGCCGACCACGCGCTTGCCGAGCATGTCTTCCATCCTCAGCAGCTTCTCCTTTTCGCCCTCCAGCATCTTGTCGACGGGCACGCCGGTCCAGCGCGACACCACCTGCGCGATGTGGTTGGCGGTGACCGCCTCTTCCATCATTTCGCCGGCATTTTCCTTGGCCTCGATGTCGGCAAGCTTCTTCTCGAGCTCGGGGATCCGGCCATAGGCCAGTTCGCCGGCGCGCTGATACTCACCGCGGCGCTGGGCATTGGCGAGTTCGACGCGGAGCGCATCGAGCTCGGCCTTCAGTTTCTGGGCGTTCGACAGCTTGTTCTTTTCCGCGCTCCAGCGCGCGGTCAGGGCCACCGACTTCTCCTCGAGATCGGCGAGTTCCTTGTCCAGCGTCTGCAGGCGGGTTTTCGAGCCGAGGTCGCTTTCCTTCTTCAGCGCTTCCTGCTCGATCTTGAGCCGGACGATCTCCCGGTCCATCGAATCGAGTTCCTCCGGCTTGGAATCGACCTGCATCTTCAGCCGTGCCGCGGCCTCATCCACCAGGTCGATCGCCTTGTCGGGGAGGAAGCGGTCGGTGATGTAGCGGTTCGACAGCGTCGCCGCCGCCACAATCGCCGAATCGGTGATGCGCACGCCGTGGTGCTGCTCGTATTTGTCCTTCAGCCCGCGCAGGATCGAGATGGTATCCTCGACGGTCGGCTCGGAGACGAAGATCGGCTGGAACCGGCGCGCCAGCGCGGCATCCTTTTCGACATGTTTGCGATACTCATCCAGCGTGGTGGCGCCGATGCAGTGCAATTCGCCGCGCGCCAGCGCCGGCTTCAGCAGGTTGGACGCATCCATCGCGCCGTCGGCCTTGCCGGCGCCGATCAGCGTGTGCATCTCGTCGATGAACAGGATGATGCTTCCTTCCGCCCCGGTGACTTCCTGCAGCACGGCCTTCAGCCGCTCCTCGAACTCGCCGCGGTATTTGGCGCCGGCGATCAGCGCGCCGAGGTCGAGCGACAACAGCTTCTTGTCCTTCAGGCTCTCCGGCACGTCGCCATTGACGATTCGCAGCGCCAGACCCTCGACGATCGCGGTCTTGCCGACGCCGGGCTCGCCGATCAGGACGGGATTGTTCTTGGTGCGGCGGGACAGCACCTGGATGGTGCGGCGGATTTCCTCGTCGCGGCCGATCACGGGATCGAGCTTGCCGTCATGCGCCGCCTGGGTCAGGTCGCGGGAGTATTTCTTCAGCGCGTCATAGGCGTTTTCGGCGGTCGCGCTGTCGGCGGTGCGGCCCTTGCGCAGCGCCTCGATCGCCGCATTGAGGTTTTGCGGCGAGACGCCGCCCTTGCTCAGGATCTTGCCGGCGTCGCTCTGCTTGTCGAGCGCCAGCCCGAGCAGCAGCCGTTCGACGGTGACAAAACTGTCGCCGGCCTTTTCGGCCGCCTTTTCCGCGGCATCGAAAGCGCGCGCGAGCTCGGAGGCAAGATAGACCTGGCCGGCGCCGCTTCCGGAAACCTTTGGCAGCTTGTTGAGCGCCTCCTCGGTTGCCTTGACGATGGCGCGCGAGTTGCCCCCGGCGCGGTCGATCAGGCCGCTTGCCAGGCCTTCATTGTCGTCCAACAGCACCTTCAGCATATGTAGCGTCGAAAACTGCTGGTGGCCTTCGCGCGTCGCCAGCGACTGCGCCGACTGGATGAAACCGCGCGCACGCTCGGTGTATTTTTCAATATTCATCGTCTTCCCTCAGCCTGCCGCTCCGCCCATCAGGCACGGATACGGCATCTTCATTGGGGATCCGCGGGGCGCCGCATTGACATTCCTCAACCGGCCGCGGTCGTTGTCGCCGACACTTGCGCCGGCTTGGGGCAGATGTGGGAAGGAGCCCGGCGAAACGGAAGAGGCGGCTTCACAAATTCGTGTGCGGTGGCCTCGGGGCGGGAAATCCCCTAATAAGCCGGATGTCCCTCGCCCAGCCCGCCAGGATCGCCGGCCTCTATCGCTATCCCGTCAAGGGCCTCTCCCCTGAACCCCTGCCCTCGGTCCCGCTGGCGCCCGGCCAGACCTTTCCGGCCGATCGCCGCTACGCCATCGAGAACGGCCCCAGCGGCTTCGACCCGGCCGCTCCGGCGTGGCTGTCAAAGGCGCATTATTTGATGCTGATGCGCAACGAGCGGCTGGCCGGGTTGCAAACGCATTACCAGGATCGCACCCATCTGCTCACCATTCGCGAGGGCGATCGGGTGGCTGCCTGCGGCGACCTCGAGACCACGGAAGGCCGCGCCGCGATCGAAGCGTTCTTTGCGGCGAATTTCTCCTCTGAACTCAAGGGGCCCCCAAAGGTGCTGTCGGGCGGGAACCACAGCTTTTCGGACGTCGCCAGGAAGGTCGTCTCCGTCATCAATCTCGGCAGCCTCAGGGCCATCGAGGCCATCGTCGATGCGCCCGTTCACCCGCTGCGCTTCCGCGCCAACCTCTATCTCGAGGGATGGCCGGCCTGGCATGAGCTCGAACTGCTGGGCCAGACGCTCGCGATCGGCGCGGCGCGGCTCAAAGTCGTGAAGCGGATCGTCCGCTGCGCCGCCGTCAACGTCAATCCCGACACCGCAGCGCGCGATCTCGAGATCCCGCCGGCGCTGATGCGCCGCCTCGGCCACGCCGACTGCGGGGTCTATGCCGAGGTGATCGCCGGCGGCGCCATTGCCACCGGCGATGACGTGACCGTCAGCCCGTCGGCATGACGTAGGCGTAGATCCGGCCGCGCGACACCGGCGCTTCCCGGACCCGGTTGCCGTTGTTGCCGGAGATCATGATCGGATTACCTTGGGCGTCGATGCCGGTAATGATCCCGACATGTCCGCCGCCGCGCCGCCCCATCACGGCGATGGCGCCAACCTGCGGACCGGAGACACGCTGGCCATAACGCGCGAACGAACTTGCCATGTCGGAGCCTGTGCCGCGATAGCCTGATTGCTGCAGCACCATGTTCATGAATCGCGCGCACCACAGGCTGCCGCGGCCGGTCGGGTTGCCGCCGATGTAGCGGCGGGCCGCGGCGACGATGTTCGACGAACCGAAGCCGCCTGAGGTCGCGATGCCGCTGGAATAATAGGTGCCCGACGGAATACTGGCATTGGCGTCGGCCAATCCCCGCGCCCGCATCTGCGCGACGCCGGCATCCCAGCGCGACACACGCGCGAGGTGCCGGTATGCGAGGTGCCGGTAATGACGGATGTGGCGATACGCGTAGTGCGGTTTGGGATAACGGCTCACATGACGCGGGAAGGCGTGCCGCGCTGCGCCGTGGTGAGACCTTGCTGAAGCCGGGGAGGCCGAGGCGACGATTGCCACCGAACCCAATGCCAGCGCGACGACAAGGGGCGAGACCCTGCGAAGTGACCGGCAGAACGCAACCAACTGAATCATACTCAATCCTCTGTGACACACCCCCATTCCCATCGGCCGGGTGCGCCTTCGTTTGAAAGGCGCGCCGGAAGCCGACATCCGCGGCCCGTATGCAATTCCCGTTATGGCGAGAGCAAGACGCGATGCGGCGCTGCGGAAACGGTTTCGAGGTGATTCCGCGATGATTCCTTGACGAGGGAACCGCCTTCCCGCCTCATTGCAGCCGCGAGCATTAACAACTGCGATTTTCGGCAAGCGACCAACGAGAAGGAGACTCAAATGCCTCACGCCGCGACGAGCGACAATGTCCGTCTCTATTTCGAGGAGGCGGGCGAGGGAACGCCGATCATCTTCCTGCACGAATTCGCGGCCGACCACACCAATTGGGAGCCGCAGATGCGATACTTCTCGCGCGGCCACCGCTGCATCGCCTATTCCGCGCGCGGCTATACACCCTCGGACGTGCCGGCCTCGGCCGATGTCTACACCTACAGGCATTTCTACACCGACGCGCTTGCCGTGCTCGATCATCTCGGAATCGCGAAAGCGCATTTGGTCGGCCTGTCGATGGGGTCCTATTCCTCGCTGCAGATCGGTCTCAACGCGCCGGAGCGCGCGCTGTCGATGACGCTGGCCGCCGTCGGCTCGGGTTCGAATCTGGAAAATCTCGAGGCCTTCCGTACGCATTGCAAGGCCAATGCCGAACAGTACGAGGCGATCGGCTCGGTCGAGGTCGCGAAGGCGACGCGCGAGGCGCCGAGCCGGATCCCCTTCCTGCTGAAGGACCCGCGCGGGCATGCGGACTTTTACGCAGGCTTGGCGCGGCACGATGCGAAGGGCTCGGCCAATACCATGCGCAGTTTCCAGGGCGGCCGTCCCTCGATCTACACCCTGACCGACGCCATCAGGAAGGTCCCGACGCCCGCGCTGATCATCTGCGGCGACGAGGACGACGGCTGCATCGAGCCCAGCCTGTTTTTGAAGAAGCACCTGCCGGCGGCGGGACTGGCGTTTTTCCCGAAGACCGGCCACGTGCTCAATCTCGAGGAGCCGGCGCTGTTCAACGAAATGGTCGAGCGTTTCATCACGCTGGTCGAGGCCGGCCGCTGGCCGGTGCGCGATCCGAGATCGATGGCGCATCAGAATTGACCGTCATTCCGGGGCGATACGCCAGATGACCTTTCTTACCTCTCCCATTGGGAGAGGTCGGCGCGAAGCGTCGGGTGAGGGATTACGGTCCATCGATAGGCTGCAACCCCTCACCCGCTCGCAAGCTCGCGACCTCTCCCTACGGGAGAGGTGAAGGAAGCCCTACCTCGCCTTTTCCGCGCGGCTGAGCAAAAACACGCCCTGCTCGCCGAACATGTTCCAGAACCACCACGGCAGATTGACCCGCAACGGGCGGCCGTAGAGATCGAGGGCTACCGCGCGCTCCATCTTGACGTTGATCTCGTCGCAGAGCTGCACGAAATCCTTGATGGTGCAGAAATGGATGTTCGGCGTGTCGTACGAGGTCGCGGGCAGGTTTTCGGTGCGCGGCATGTGGCCGCCGACCAATAGCTGCAGCCGCATCCGCCAGAAGCCGAAATTCGGGAACGAGACGATGGCGCGGCGCCCGATCCGCAGCAGGTTCTCCAGCACCATTTTCGGCTGCCTCGTCGCCTGCAGCGTCTGCGACAGGATCACATAGTCGAAGGCATCGTCGGGATAGTTGACCAGATCGGTATCGGCGTCGCCCTGCACCACCGCGAGCCCCTTGGCGACGCAGCGGTTGACGCCCTCGCGCGACAGCTCGATGCCGCGCCCGTCGATGCCGCGGCTTTCCATCAGCTGCAACAGGTCGCCGTCGCCGCAGCCGACGTCGAGCACCTTCGAGCCGCGTTCCACCATCTCGGCGAGCAGCAGGTGATCGCCGCGATAATGCCCGGTGTCCGGTCGAGCCATGCCGTTCAGCGGCAGCACCTGTTGCTGCATGCTCATGTGGGCCGCCCTCAAGCCGCGCGCCTTGCCCCCCGACTGCAGGAAGGCACGCGTGATGTCGAAGAATTCGGGCACATCCAGCAGGAAGGCGTCGTGCCCGCGGTCGGTCTCGATCTCGGCGAACGACACCCGCGCGCTGGAGGCGTTGAGCGCATGCACCAGCGCGCGCAACTCGGACGTTTGGAAACAGCCAGTCGCTGGTGAACGACACCACGCAGAACCTGGTCTTGATGCCGCGAAACGCCTGCGCCAGCACGCCATGGTGATCGGCGGCGATGTCGAAACCGTTTCCATCGCCCGCGTCAGATAGAGATAGCTGTTGGCATCGAAGCGCTCGACGAAGGACGAGCCCTGGTAGCGCAGATAGCTCTCGACCTGGAAATCCGCATCGAAGGAGAAGGTCGGCAGGTCGCGGTCCTGCATCCGTCAGCCAGAACTTGCGCGCTTCGTCCGACAGATAGGTGATATGCCCGGCGACCGGGGCGACCGCAAGTCCGCGATGCGGATGGGTGCCCTCTTCGGCATAGCGCCCGCCGTGCCAGTCCGGATCGGCCATCACCGCCTGGCGGCCGAGTTCGTGAAACGCGATGTTCTGCGCCGAATGCCGCGTGCTGCAGGCGATCGCCAGCGCCGAAAACACGCGGCCCGGATAGGCCGCGGTCCATTGCAGCGCCTGCATGCCGCCCATCGAGCCGCCGACGACGCAGAGCAGCGTCTCGATGCCGAGGCGATCGAGCAGCATCGCCTGCGCCCGCACCATGTCGGGAATGGTGATGATCGGAAATTCCAGTCCCCACACCTTGCCGCTTGACCGGGGTTGGTCGATGCCGGCCCGGTCGACCCCATGCAACCGCCGATCACGTTGGAGCAGATGACGAAGTATCTGGTCGGTGTCGAACGGGCGGGCTGGGGCCGACCATGATTTCCCACCAGCCGGCCTTGCCGGTCAGCGGATGCGGATTTGCGACATGCTGATCGCAGCGTCAGGGCGTGGCAGATCGAAAATCGCGTTGGACCTGTCGGCGTTGAGTTCGCCATAGGTCTGGTAGGCGATCTGGAAGGGTGAGAGATCGATGCCGCAGTCGAGCGGCAAGGGCTGGTCCGCGCCGAATGATGCGACAAGCGAACTCGGATGATCCGCCTCCTGCGTCCGCCCGTCGGCATGGATCGCGGGGCTTGGGATCGACTGTACGTTTACCATCTTGATACCGACCTCCTCATGGAGGTTTTTTTCAAAACCGCCACGGAAATCAGGCCGTAAAAAACGCGGCCTGAACGTAAGTTCGACCGGGATCACTTCTGTCCCCGGCCTGTTTAGCGAGTTGTTTAACGTGGCTGCAAGCCGGCCGGCTCAAATGACCACGGGACGGACTAAATACTAGTCACCGGGGCGCTTTTCGTCAAGGCGAGCCGTATGGTTAACTAGGATAACGGAGGGTCCCTCATGGCGGGGAGGCGCTCTTGCGCCGTCTCGACCCATCGGACAGAACTGGGCTTTCATCCTTCGAGACGCGGCCCAAGGGGCCGCTCCCCGGGGGTTGTGAAGGTTCCTCAGACCTCATCCTGAGGAGGCGCGAAGCGCCGTCTCGAAGGATGGCAGCAGGCTCCGGCGTTGCGGCCATCCTTGGAGACGCTTGCTTCGCAATCTCCTCAGGATGAGGGGAGAAACCTTGTTGCAATAACCGTGAATTGGACGCTTCTACCTCCATCAGGTTTCCCGCATGTCCCGACCGCCCCCCGCTCCGCCCTCGCTCGACGTGCTGCGCCAGGAGATCGACGCGATCGACGAACAGGTCCACCGCCTCCTGATGGCGCGCGGCGACATCATCGACCGCCTGATCCAGGCCAAGCAGACCCAGGAAGTCGGCTCGGCGTTCCGCCAGGCGCGCGAGGCCGTCAATGATGCGGCGGCTGGTCGAACGCCATCGCGGCATCCTGCCGATCGACACCATCGAGAGCATCTGGCGCGTCATCATCTCGACCTTCACGTATGTGCAGGCGCCGTTCTCGGTGCATGCCGATGTTTCCGTCGGCAAATCCGCGATGCGGGATTCGGCGCGGTTTCATTTCGGCTTCGTCGTGCCCTATGTCTCGCATTTCAGCGCCCAGGCCGCCGTCGAGGCGGTGGCGAAATCGAAGGGCGACCTGGCGCTGGTCCCGGCCGTTCCAGCCGCACGCCATGGTGGATTGCGCTGGAGACAGCCGGCAGCCCGAAAATCATCGCGCGGCTGCCGTTCCTCGAACGCGCCGATCATCCGGCGGCGCTGCCGGTGTTCGTGGTCTCGCGCGTCTCCGACAGCGCGATGGTCACCGAGGTCGAGACCTGGAGCGTGCGGGTATCGGGCTGGAACGCCGAAACCGCGCGCGCGCTGTCGCCGCTGGCCGACATCGTCGCGGTCCCCGACACCGCCTTCGACGGCGCGGCGCTGCTGGTGTCGATCGCGCGCCCCAACAGCCTGGACAAGATCAGGTCGGCCCTGATCGAGGCCGGCGCCTCGGTGCGCTCCGCGGCCCTCGTCGGCAGCCATGCAACGCGCTATACGGTGCCCCGCTAGTGCCCGGCTCTCGCATTCCCTGACTTTTCGGAGTTGAAGATGTCCCGCCCCGTGCCGAATCCCGGCATTCTCGAGATTGCGCCCTACACGCCCGGCAGAGTCCGGTGCCGGAGCCGGGCCGCAAGGTGTTCAAGCTGTCGGCCAACGAAACGCCGTTCGGCCCCTCGCCGAAGGCGATCGCGGCCTACAGGGAAGCGGCTTCGCATCTGGAAGATTATCCGGAAGGCACTTCGCGGGTGCTGCGCGAAGCGATCGGCCGCACCTTCGGGCTCGATCCCGACCGCATCATCTGCGGCGCCGGCTCCGACGAGTTCCTCAATCTGCTGGCGCACACCTATCTCAGCCATGGCGACGAGGCGATCTCCACCGCCCATGGTTTTCTGGTGTATCCGATCGCCACCAAGGCGAACGGCGGCATCAACGCGGCGGCGCCCGAGACCAACTTCACCGCCGACGTCGATGCGATCCTGAAAGGGGTATCGCCGCGCACCAAGCTGGTGTGGCTCGCCAACCCGAACAACCCGACCGGAACCTATTTGCCGTTCGACGAGGTCAAGCGGCTGCGCGCGGGCCTGCCCGCGCATGTACTGCTGTGTCAGGTCGCCTATTCGGACTATGTCTCGCGCAACGATTACGAACTCGGCATCGAACTGGTGGCGACCACGGACAATACCGTGATGACGCACACCTTCTCCAAGATCCACGGGCTGGCCGCGCTTCGGATCGGCTGGATGTTCGGCCCGGCCCATATCGTCGATGCGGTGAACCGGATCCGCGGACCCTTCAACGTCTCGACGCCGGCGATGCTGGCGGCGGTGGCCGCGATCGAGGATACCGGCCACCAGCAGATGTCGAAGGCGCATACCGAGAAGTGGCGCAACTGGCTGACCGACGAGGTGACGAAACTCGGGCTGAAGGTGACGCCGAGCGTGGCGAATTTCGTGCTGATCCATTTCCCGCAAGCGAAGGGCAAGACCTCGGCGGAAGCCGATGCGTTCCTGACCCGGCGCGGTCTGGTGCTGCGCGGGCTCAACAATTACGGTTTGCCGCACAGCCTGCGCATGACCATCGGCACCGAGGAGGCCAATCGACTGGTGGTCGAGGGCCTGCGCGACTTCATGGCCGAGACGTGAACGGCGCGCCGTCATTCGAGAAGATCGCCCTGATCGGCTTCGGGCTGATCGGCGGCTCGATCGCGCGCGCCGCCCGCGCGCAGGGGCTCGCAGGCGAGATCGTCACCACGGCCCGCTCGGAGAAGACGCGGGCGCGGGTCAGGGAGCTCGGCATCGTCGATGCCGTGGTCGAGAGCAATGCGGAGGCGGTCAAGGATGCCGATCTCGTGATCCTCTGCATCCCCGTCGGCGCCTGCGGCGCGGTCGCGGAAGAAGTCGCTGGCCATCTCAAGCCCGGCGCCATCGTCTCCGATGTCGGCTCGGTCAAGGCCGCGGTGGTGCGCGAGATGGCGCCGCATCTGCCGGGGGGCGTCCATTTCGTGCCGGCCCATCCGGTGGCGGGCACCGAGCATTCCAGCCCCGAATATCCCGGTTTTCCGGAGCTCTTCATCAACCGCTGGTGCATTTTGACCCCGCCCGAGGGCGTCGATCCGGATGCGGTGGAGAAGCTGCGCGCGTTCTGGGCGGCGCTCGGCGCCAAGGTCGAGATCATGACGCCGGACCATCATGATCTGGTGCTCGCGATCACCAGCCACCTGCCGCATCTGATCGCCTACACCATCGTCGGCACCGCCGACGAACTCGCGCAAGTGACCTCGTCGGAAGTCATCAAGTTTTCCGCCGGCGGCTTTCGCGATTTCACCCGCATCGCCGCCTCCGACCCGATCATGTGGCGCGACGTCTTCCTCGCCAACAAGGAGGCGGTGCTGGAAATGCTCGGCACCTTCAACGAGGACCTCTCCAAACTGACCCGCGCCATCCGCCGCGGCGACGGCGAGGCGCTGTTCGACCATTTCACCCGCACCCGCGCCATCCGCCGCGGCATCGTCGAGACCGGCCAGGATTCGGCTGCCCCCGACTTCGGCCGCCCGCATGCGCAATTGGGGAAGAAGACGGAGTGACACTTTCGTCGTCCCGGCGAAGGCCGGAACCGATACGCCGCGGCCTTCGGGTTGAAGGATGCTATTCGACGGCTTTCGCTCAACAAGTGCTTTCTGTGGTTATGGTCCCGGCTCGGAGGCCGGGACGACAGCAGTTGCTTGGCTAAAACAGCGGCGGCGCCTGGCCAACTTTCAGCGGGCCGAGATATACGGTGCCGTGGACAAAAGCGCAGCGGAAAGGCGCGCGCCTTTCGCGCCCCTCCAGCACCGCTTCCTTGCCGAGCGCGTTGATGCCGGCGGCGACGCCGGCATTGGCGCTCTGCTTGATCGCCTTGCCGAGCCCCGGGATGGCGCGATCCAGCGCGCCGAACAGATTGTTGATATCCTGGGTCTTGACGCCCGGCGCGACGCGATCGAGCGTTTCCTGCGGCACGCCCTGCTCCAGCATCTGCTCGATGCCGAGCGCCGGAATGATCTTTTCGAGGCCGGCCACCGTCATCTGCAATTCGCCGTCGAGGCGGCCATTGGCGGTGAGCCCAAGCGTGCCGGCGGCGACCGCGATCATCTCGCCCTGCTGGATTTGCGATTGCACGATCTCGGCATGGCCGCCGGTGGCCGCGAGCTCGCGAAACCGCTGCGGCCACGGCTTTGGCGAAAAATCCTTCAGGCCGCTCAGCATCACCCGAGCGTCGGCATCGAACGGCTGGGCGAGCAACGGATGCACCTCCTGCACGCTGCCGCCTTCTACTCTCAAGACGCTTTCGATCACGGGATGATCGGCGCTTGATCCTTCGGCAAGACGGCCATGCAGCTCGATATGCCGGGCCTGCGCCAGCGGCGTTGCCACCGATCCGTTGAGGCGATCAATTTCGGGATCGTCGAACACGATCGAGGCCCGCTGCGGCACGGCGGGCAATCCCACCACGCTGGCGCGGGCGGTCTTCCAGTTCACCGACATCGCGGGCAGCCCTTGCAAATCGGAGATCGTTGCGGGCGCGGTGAATTCGGCGATCAGCAATTTCGAGATCGTCGACCTGCGCCACCACTGAGATCTGCCCGAGCGTTGCCGTCAGCGGCGGCTGCGTCCCCGCGGTCTGCGAGACCAGCGACACGCTGGCGCCGTCGCAGCGCACTTCGAGCCGGAACGGGAAGCCCGCCACCGTTCGCCGCGCGCAATCATAGACCCGCCCGGACTTGGCCTCCTGCGCGCGCCATGCGTCGGCCTTGGCGTCGACTTCCGAGGCCGCATAGAACCAGAACGCGCTCCAGGCGATCGCGGCGATCAGAACCAGCACGGGCATGAAGAAAAGGCGCCAAAGCGGGCGCCGGCGCGGCGCGAGGGTCAGTTCGGACATGCGGCGACCTTTGGCCAATGATTTTGTCAATTAAGCGATGCGGGCCGCCACAATCAAGTTAACGGTGGCAAGTTGACGCGTGCCGGTTAACGGCTGCGCGTCGAAGGCTGCGGTCAATGGATGCAAGCGGACAGCGGATTTTCCACTTCGCAACAAAACCATCTTCTGATAGCCGTGCGCGCGATGCCAGCGACCCGCCAGAGCGAAGGGGAACCAGCCGACCTGTGGGTGTTCGGCTATGGCTCGCTGATGTGGCGGCCGGGATTTGCGTTCATCGAGCAGGTTCCGGCGCGGCTGATCGGCGAGCACCGGGCACTGT
>CAVPFQ010000025.1:0-188288 GCA_963703845.1 uncultured Alphaproteobacteria bacterium | reverse complement strand
GGATCAACGATGCGCTGTTCCGCCCCGAAAATCACGAAAGTTTCCAATCCCTGCTTGGCCTCGGTCTCACCGACGCGCTGCGCGCCGTCACCGACGCGTCAGGCCAATACACCTTCTGGGATTATCGCGGGCCGGGCGCCTGGCCGAAGAAGACCATGGCCTTCGCATCGATCATCTGTTGCTGTCGCCACAGGCCAGCGACCGGCTGATCGATGTCGGTATCGACAGCTATGTGCGCGGCTGGGAGAAGCCGTCGGACCATGTTCCGGTCTGGGCCGATCTCGATCTTCGAGGCGAGCTTGATCGCAACGCTTTCGTGGGCGTTGTTCAGTCCTGCGGCCCTGAACCCAGTGCTCAAGCATCTGCAGCGCCATGGCGCGGTCGTCCTCGGACGCCCTCGCGATGGCCTTGCTGTAGCTGTCCTTGATCCAGGTCTCGTCGGACGCGGCGCTGTCGCGCGCCAAGGTCAGCCACATCAGGCCGCGGGCCGCCTGACGCGGCAGCTGGTCGCCGTTGAACAGCATCTGTCCGAGCAAGGCCTGCGCCTGATGCTGGCCCTTCTGGGCGGCAAGCGCGAGCCAGCGCGCGCCGTAGCGGAGATCGTCGGGTGAACCCGAGCACCCTTCAGATACAGCCGGGCCAGGTCATATTGTGCGTCGGCATTGCCGAAATAGGACGCGGCGTAGGAGAACATCTCGCGCGCCCGCTCCGGATCGGACTTGATCTTCGAGTGGGAATACCGCCCTTCAGATAATACCGCCCCAGCGCCACAAAGGCGTTGGCGACGATTGCCGCCTGCGGCGCCGACGGACTGTCTTCGGCATGCGCATTGGCGATCCGATTGAAATATTCGAAGGCGCGCAAATCGTCCTGGGCGACGCCATTGCCGTCGGCGTACATCCGCCCGAGCTTCCATTGCGCGATCGGGTGGCCGCCTTCGGCGGCATATTGCAGCGAGGTCAGCGAGAAGTCGGGCGCGGACGGTGGGATCGCCTTCTTCAGGGCGGCTGCGGCCCCAGGCTGGCCCGAAACCACGGGAAATCGCCAAATCCTGATTGACCGGCGCACCGTCGAACGCGAACGCCGGGCCCGCCACCGGCGTGGCCCCCAAAATCAACGCAAAAATGATACGCTCAGATCCCCGCATAACACTGTTTCTCGTGCGCCCCGCCCGGATGGGTTACGGCGCCATCCACCGCCGGCCCGACCTGCTGGGCGTATTTCCACAGCACACCTGATGTATGATTGGTCTGCCGCGGCTTCCATTTGGTCTTGCGCTCGGCGAGTTCGGCGTCGGTCAACTTTACGTTAAGAGTCCCGGCCACGGCGTCGATTTCGATGATGTCTCCGTCGCGCAACAGTGCGATCGGCCCGCCCACGGCCGCTTCCGGCCCGACATGGCCGATGCAAAACCCACGGGTGGCACCGGAGAACCGGCCGTCGGTGATCAGCGCGATCTTGCCGCCCATGCCCTGCCCGGTCAGCGCCGCGGTGGTCGACAGCATTTCGCGCATGCCGGGACCGCCGCGCGGCCCCTCATAGCGGATCACGATGACCTCGCCCTCTTTGTAGGTCTTTTTGCGGACCGACTCGAAGGCATCCTCTTCGCGATCGAAGCAGCGGGCGGGCCCTGAGAATTTCAAGTTCGACATGCCTGCAACCTTCACGATCGCGCCTTCAGGCGCGAGATTGCCCTTCAGGCCGACCACACCGCCAGTGACGGTGATCGGCTTGTCGGCCGGCCGCACCACGTCCTGGTGCGGATTCCATTTTACGCTCTTGAGGTTTTCGGCGATCGTCCGGCCGGTGACCGTCAGGCAGTCGCCATGCAAATGGCCGTTGTCGAGCAGCGTCTTCATCAGAAGCGGTATGCCGCCAGCTTCGAACGTCTTTGGCAACATAACGGCCGCCGGGCTTCAAATCGGCGACATCCGGTGTCTTTTTGAAGATTTCTGCTACGTCGAACAGATCGAACTTGATTCCGCATTCGTGCGCGATCGCCGGCAGGTGCAGCGCAGCATTGGTCGATCCGCCGGAAGCGGCTACCACCGCCGCGGCGTTTTCCAGCGCGCGGCGGGTGACGATGTCGCGCGGGCGGATATTCGAGGCGATCAGCTCCATGATCTTCTCGCCCGCGGTCATGCAGAAGGCGTCACGGATTTCGTAAGGCGCTGGCGCCCCGGCCGAATAGGGCAGCGCCAGTCCGATGGCCTCCGATACCGTCGCCATGGTATTGGCGGTGAATTGTGCGCCGCACGCGCCGGCCGAAGGACACGCCACGCGCTCGATTTCATCGAGATCGGCATCCGACATCTCGCCGACCGAATGCTTGCCAACCGCCTCGAACATGTCCTGCACCGTGACCTGCTGTCCCCGGAAATTACCGGGCAGGATCGAGCCGCCATAGATGAAGATCGAGGGCACGTTGAGCCGCACCATCGCCATCATCATGCCCGGCAGCGACTTGTCGCAGCCGGCGATGCCGACCAGGGCATCATAGGCATGGCCGCGGATGGTCAATTCGACGGAATTGGCGATGCATTCGCGGGACGGCAGCGACGAGAGCATGCCCTCATGGCCCATGGCGATGCCATCGGTCACCGTGATGGTGCAAAACTCTCGGGGGGTGCCGCCGGCCGAGGCGACGCCCTTCTTGACCGCCTGCGCCTGGCGCATCAACGAAATGTTGCAGGGCGCGGCCTCGTTCCAGCAAGAGGCGACACCGACGAAGGGTTGGTGGATCTGATCGGTGGTCAGCCCCATGGCATAGAGATACGAGCGGTGGGGCGCCCGCTCGGGACCCTCCGTCACGTGCCGGCTTGGAAGACGCTTCTTGATGCTGGTCTTGGCGTCCATCGCGAACCTGTTTCCCCAGCCATCTCTTGTTGGACCCGGAAAAGCCGATCTCTGAAAAAGATCGATTTCCTTTCGCCTTCGCGAGCGCCGTGGCCAAAAGCCTACGAAGGATGATTTCATGGAGGGGTGTGGCTAAAAAGCGGCGCGCGCAAGCACTTGCTGGCACGAGGGTTAAATGTTCGCCAGGTGTTGCGGTCAAGCAACAATCGTGACCCAAGGGCAACCATCTTGTATCCAGAGATTGTCGTCGCAGAGCTTGGGACCAAAATCGCGAAAACGACCCCATGCAAAGTAGCGTGCACACGGCTCGCGGCACTCTTTGCTGCACTGCGTCCGGGACGAAGCCCCGAACCCAATCTCATTCTCCCAAAGCGGGATGAGTTTTGATCGAATCGATCTTCCGCGTGTTCGGTCCACCTCTCCCCAGCGGGGAGCCCAAAGGGAGAGGTGGCCGGGCCAGCGAACCAATCGATCGAACCAACACTCATCTTGCTTTAGCGCTCGCCCGATACGACCGGGAGCTGTTCAATCGCGCGGATGCCGGGCCGCTTACGCCAGGTGATCTCCGACTCCTCCACCGCAAGCGTCAGCTTCGGCCAGCGCTGGAACAGCGACTTCAGCGCGCTCTTGCCTTCCATCCGCGCCAGCTGATGGCCGAGGCAGAAATGAATGCCGGTGCCGAAGGCGATGTGCCGGTTCGGCTTGCGCTGCAGCTCTAGCCGCTCGGGATCGGGATTGGCCTGCGGATCCATGTCGGCGGCGGCCAGCATCACCATGACCTTCTCGCCCTTTTTCAATTGGACGCCGCCGAGTTCGACATCCCGGCGGATGTAGCGTGGCTTGGTGAACTGAACCGGCGTGAGGAACCGCAGAAATTCCTCCACCGCCAGATCGACGCGGCTCCAGTCCTGTTCGAGCCAGTCGCGGAGCTCGGGATTCTTCAGAAGCTCGAATACCGATCCGCTGATCAGGTGGGTCGTGGTCTCGTGCCCGGCAAACAGCAACAGGAACACCATCGACACGATTTCGTCCGGACTGATCTGTCCGCCGCCCTTCCCGATGCGAACGATTTCGGCGATCAGCCCGTCACCACCCTGCCGGCGCACCATCTCGAGATGCCGTCCGATGTAGCGCTTCATGGCAACCACGTTCGGGATCGCGACGAAAATTCCCATTGGGCCGGTCAGACGGGTGAAGCCGCCGGCCCAGGCAACGAATTTCGGCCGATCGGCGAGCGGCAATCCGAGAAGCTCGCAAATCACCCATAGCGGCAGCTCGCGCGCATAGCGGCCGACCAGGTCGGCCGGACTTCCCTGAGCGAACAGCTTGCCGGCGAGTTTATCGGCAATGGCGCGGATACGCGGCTCCATCTCGAGCACCGCGCGGCGGCGAAATGCCTCGTCGACGATGTCGCGCAACCGCCGGTGATCCGGATCGTCCATCGACAGCATGTGGTTGGCGAGCGTGCGCACGATGCCCGGCATCCACCATTTCAATCCGGCGACCGACCCCTTTTCGTTGCGAATGGCGAAGGTCTCGGTGTCCTTCAATATCTGGTCGGCGAGCGCCTGGGTCGTCGGCGTCCAGACCACACCCACCAGCGGGAAACGCACCTGCACGACCTGACCGGCGGCACGAAGCCTTTCGATCGCGGCGGCGGGATTGCGATAGTAGTCCGGGCTGGCGAAGTCCGCTTCAAGCGTCATCGGCGTTTCCTGCACCGCAAGCTGGGCATCACTGCGGCGAAAACGGCAGGCCGCGGCGCGGTGGTTTCACCTGATGACAAACACCAGCTTGCCGCGAAAGTGGCGGGATTGGCTTAGCTGATGCGCGGCGGCGGCTTCGCTGAGCCGGTAGCGCGTCACTTCCGGCGCACGGACGGCCCCTGAGGCAACCAGCGCCACGATGCGCTCGAGATGCGGCCGGTCGCGTCCGACGCTTGGCCGCAGCGCTGTGACGTCGCTGCGGTCCGGTTTCGGCGCCTGCGCGCCGGAGCCAATGAAAGCCGCCCGGCCGCCCGGTTTGAGCACCGCGAACGATCGCTGCGCGACATCGCCGCCGACGGTGTCGAAGACGGCGTCGCAGCCTTTCACGGCCTTGGTGAAATCCACCGCATTGTAGTCGATGATCTCATCGGCGCCAATCTTGCGGAGGTAATCATGGTTCGCAGCACTTGCGGTCGTGATCACGCGGGCACCCAGATGTTTCGCCAGCTGGATGGCAAAGCTTGCGACACCGCCCGCGCCTCCCTGGATCAGGATCGTCTCGCCCGCCTTCAGTTTCAATGTGTCTTCGACGGTGCAAATCGCCGTCAACCCGGCAAGCGCCAGCGCCGCCGCATCGACATGCGACAGGCGATCGGTTTTTTTGGCGACGATGGAAGCCTTGATCGCAATCTTCTCGGCATAGGCGCCCTCCTGGCCGACGTCGCAGACGGCGAAGACCTCATCGCCGATGCGCAGGTCGGTGACACCCTCCCCGACCGCTGAAACGACGCCGGAAAAATCCCGCCCGAGAATGTAGGGGAATTTCGAAAGCTGGCCCGATTTGCCCTCGCGCACTTTCCAGTCCGCGCCATTGACGCTTGCCGCGACGATATCGACCACGACCTCGCCGGCTGCGGCTACGGGGTCCGGCATGTCGCCGTATTTGAGAACCTCCGGCCCGCCATGTCGTTCGATGTAAGCAGCTTTCATGGACATTCCTCGCTTTGACAGTCTACTCAAATTCCCTGAGTTCGTATCTCATGAATAGAGGCCCCGGTTCGGGAGCTTAAATCACGCCCCAGCTCGGTGTTTGCGCCGAACTGCAAGTCTGAGATCGACCGGATAGCGGACATGCTGGGGATATGTCAAAATCGACGCGAAAGACCCTGAACGGACATCCTCCGGCGTTCGCGCTGCAACGGCGAGGGCGAGTTTCAGCCCCTACCAGAAAAATGCTTGAGCCGATAGGATGCGGTCTCCTGAGTGGGGGCGAACGTGCGACGGCGCGAATTCATCACCTTTGCAGGCGTTGCGGCCATTGCTTGGCCGCTGGCGACACTTGCACAGCAGTCCCAAAGGATGCGGCGGATTGGTGCGATGATCAATCGGGCCGCTGGCGATCCGGAAACTGCCGACGGTATCGCAGCATTCTCTCAGGGCTTGGGGGAATTGGGGTGGAGTGTTGGCGGCAATGTGCGGATTGAATATCGGTTTGGCGTGGGCGAGGTCGACGTTGCTCGCAAAGCTGCCGCGGAATTGATAGCGCTCTCCCCCGATATCATCCTCGCATCCGGTACTGTCGCCGTGGCCTCGCTCCAGCGGCTCTCGCCTTCCATCCCGGTGGTTTTCGTGGTTGTCACCGATCCGGTCGCCGCGGGCTTCGTGGATAGCATCGCCCATCCGGGAGGCAACATTACTGGTTTTATGCAATCCGAGTACAGTTTGAACGGCAAGCTGCTCGAATTGCTCAAACAGATTGTACCTCAGATAACGCATGCGGCTGTGCTTCGGGATTTGGCAAATCCCGCGGGTATTTCTCAATTCAGCGCAATTCAGGCCGTAGCGTCGTCGAAAGAAATGACAGTTAGTCCGGTCAGCGTGCGCGACGCGAAAGAGATTGAACGTGCCATAGTTGCGGTTGCGCGCTCAACCAATGGCGGCCTGATCGTAACGGGAAGTGCGTCGGTGACGGCTTATCGCGATCTCATCGTCACGCTAGCGGCCCTGCACAAGGTACCCGCGATCTATAGCGAACGCTTCATCGTCACCCGAGGCGGATTGATCTCATATGGGCCTGATCGGCTCGATCAGTATCGACGCGCGGCTGGCTACGTTGATCGCATCCTCAAGGGTGAGAAGGCGGCCGATCTGCCGGTCCAGGCTCCTACGAAGTACGAACTGGTTGTCAACCTCAAGACTGCCAAGGCACTCGGCCTCACCGTGCCACCAACGCTGTTGGCTCAAGCTGACGAGGTGATCGAATAACAACACATTTCGGGCGAAAGCGGACTCGATAGCCGGCCTGGCGGCGAACGCCCGGTAGCGATTGACCCATTTCGGTCTTCCGGCGGCGCAACTTTGCTGTGATGCGAAACACAGCTCTTCGTCACGATATGATAAGGGTGCGTTCGTAGCCTAGAGGGAGCAAAATGAGGCGGCGAGAGTTTATCGCTCTGGCTGGTGGTGTCTTGGCGGTTTGGCCACGCAATGGACAGTCGCAGCAGCGCCCGGCACCGGTGATCGGATTTCTTCATGCTGGATCACCCGGCCCGGTTGCACCCTATATGGCAGAATTCCGACGCGCGCTTGCCGAATCCGGCTATGTCGAAAACCAGAACGTGGCAATCGAGTATCGCTATGCCGAGGGCCAATATGATCGGCTGCCCGAGCTGGCCGCGGATTTGGTCCGACGACAGGTGACAGTCGTTGTTACCGCACCCAGCGCCAACGCGGCTCGCACAGCGAAGGCCGCGACCAGCACGATACCAATCGTCTTCATAGTTGACGATGATCCCGTCAAATTCGGTCTTGTCGCCAGTCTCAATCGTCCGGGCGGTAACGCAACGGGGGTGAACCTTTTCAACAACGAGTTGGTGGCAAAGCGGCTGGGGCTAATGCGTGAGTTGCTTCCCGCTGCTGCTCGCCTTGGTGCGCTGGTGAATCCAAGCGCAGTGACTGCTGAGGGCTTCACCGAGGATGTGACGACGGCAGCCTCGACTGTTCGCATCGAGGTTGAGATCGTTCACGCGCGCAACAGCCATGAGATCGACACCGCCTTTTCGATGCTCGCCAACGACAAAGTGGAGGCGACCATGGTCGCCGCCGACACACTCTTTTCCAACCGCCGCGTGCAGATCGTCACTTTGGCCTCGCACTACGCCATTCCAACGATCTATACGGTGCGCGCGTATGTAGAAATTGGCGGTCTTATGAGCTACGGACCGAGCGTGCCGAACACGTATCGTCAGCTTGCGACCTACGCGGCTCGCATCCTGAGGGGCGAAATGCCCGCCGATCTACCGGTTGTGCAGGCGAACAAGTTAGACCTTGTCATTAACCTGTCGACCGCCCGCTCGCTCGGCCTCACTGTACCACCGACATTGCTGGCGCTTGCCGATGAGGTGATCGAATAGTAATGGCCCGACTTGCCCTCGCGCACTTTCCAGTCCGCGCCATTGACGCTTGCCGCGACGATATCGACCACGACCTCGCCGAGCGCGGCCACCGGATCCGGCATGTCGCCGTATTTGAGAACCTCCGGCCCGCCGTGTCGTTCGATGAAAGCAGCTTTCATGGATCATTCCTCGCGTTGGCAGTCTACTCAAATTCCGTGAGTTCGTATCTCATAATTCGAGGCCCCGGTTCGGGAGCTTAAATCACGCATGGCTCGGTGTTTGCAACGCCGAACTGCAGGTCTGAGATGGCCGGAGGGCGGACATGTGCCGATATTTCAAAACGACGCGAATGACCCAATTGAGACATTCGCGAACGGCATTGCTCCGCGCGCGGGCCTTTATTATTTGTCCCGCTGTCGCACGGCTCAACGCGGCAGCGCGCCGTCGGCGAGCGGATCGTGCGTGATCAGCCCGAGAATCTCGTTGCTGGCAAAGCCGAGCGCCATCGGCCGCATCGCGCCGGGCACGATCGCGAGGTCGTAGAGTTCCGCCACCGCGCCGTCGAGGCGGAACCAGTGCACGCAGGCGCCGCTGTTGAGATCGATCACCTGCACGCCGCACCAGGGCTCGGAATCGGCGTCGGCGAGCTTTTGATCGAGCGCCAGTCCCTCGAAGCGCTGGTAGCGCGGTTTCGACAATCCGACGAAAGCGTGATCGCCGCGGAAGGCGAGGCCGCGCAGGAAGCCGGGGCAGAAGGCCAGCGGATGGAATTTGGCGGCGGCGGGCTCGATCCAGCCCAGTTCGCCGGTGCCCGAGTTCAGCAGCCAGAGGCGGTCGCGATAGACCCGCGGCGAATGCGGCATCGACAGGCCGCCGATGACGATCTCGCCCGACTGCACGTCGACGACGACCCCGCCGCTGGCGCGACGGTCACGCCAGCCGTCGATGGTGTCCGACCGGCTCACCGCGGTGACGTAGCGCGGCACGCCGTCCGCCATGGCGAGGCCGTTGAGATGGCAGCGGTCCTCCCTGACGATCGACGAGATGAAGGGCGGCTTCCAGAGCGGCGTAAAACTGTGGCGCGGCGACGGCGTGGCGAGGCAATTGTAAAGCGTGTTGACGAACACCACGCGCCCGTCCCTGAGAACGCCGACGTCGTGGGCGTCGATCTCGCCGGTGACGTAGGTTTCGCGCGGCACATAGCAGGCGTCGAACACATTGTTGATCTGCTCGCCTTCATTGAGCACGTTCCTGAACCGCACGATCTGGAACAGCGTCGCCAGCAGGATGGTGTCCCGCTCGGGAACGCAAATCCCCATCGCCTTGCGAAAGAAGCGCTCGTCGACCATCAGCCCGCCATCGACGTTCTGCCCGAGCAGGTAGAACTTGCCGGACTGATAGGACGAGACCGCGAGCGCGATGCGCTGCGCGCCAAGGAAGCCGGACAGGCCCGGCGACATCGAATAGGTGACGCGCTCTTCGGCCGGCGCGATCTCCGCGTCCGCCTGCGCAGGGCCTTGGTCGCGCAAGCCTGACGACGGATTCCGCTCGGTCACGTGTCGATCCCCCGATGTTGTGGCATGCACGGCTTGCTGAATTTGCTTCGGGAATGCAACCCTGTGTGTTTTCGGCCACAGGACGCCGGGAACTTCCGGCGCTTATTCCCTGCCGGGTTGACCCCGCATGCGCCCCCGTCCAACAATGGAACCAGCGGCAGAGAGCGGCTGGCAATTCCAGCTTCCCGGCCCCGCGGATCGGGAAGTTCATGCCGCCGAGCGCCTTGCGCCGCCGGGTTCTGCTGTCGGGCACCATGCTGGCGGCGGCCGTGGGCGGGTATGGCCGCCGTGCCTACGCGGCTTGCGCGCCAACCGTTGCACCCAACTACCAGTGCTCGGGCGCCAATGTCACCATGCAGACGATCAACGCCAACAACGCCAGCGTCTCCACCCTCGCGGGGTTCAGCGTCAACATTCCCGCCGGCAATGCGATCACGATTACCGGCGACGGCGCCCTGTCCTATACCGACACCAACGCCTCGCCGCTCACAACGACGCTGGGCGGCGCCGCGCTTAATGTCAGTTCCGGCGGCGATTTTGCCGGCACGCCCGGCAGCGTTACCATCAACACCAATGGCGCCCTCAGCGGCCGCGACTACGGCATCAATGCTCGCAACAACGGAACGGGCGCGCTCACCGTCACCGCCAATGGCAATGTCAGCAGCAGCCACGGCGTCGGCATCTACGCGATCAACAAAGGCACGGCCGCGCTGAGCATCACCGCCAACGGCGATGTCAGCGGCGTCGGCACCGGCATCAACGCGCGCAACTACGGCACCAATCTCAGCGTGACCACCGCGGTCGGCACCACGGTCAGGGCTGGCTCATACGGCTCCGGCATTGAGGCGATCAACTACGGTGGTACGGGCGCGGTCACCATCACCGCCAATGGCAATGTCACCAGCGGTACCGGTGGTACCGGCATCTACGCGGGCAATTCCAGCGCGGGCACCAACCTCAGCGTGACCACCGGCGCCGGCACGACGGTCAGCGGCGGCAAATACGGCATCAATGCGAGCAACGACGGCACGGGCGCGCTGACTGTCATCGCCAACGGCAATGTCACCGGCGGCACCGGCGGTGCCGGAATCCAAGCGCGGAACAACCACGGCACCGATCTCAGCGTGACCACCGCCGCCGGCACCACCGTCAGCGGCGGCAACTACGGCATTTCGGCGTTCAACTACGGCCATGGCGCGCTGACCATCACCGCCAACGGCAATGTCAGCGGCGGCAGCTATAGCGGCATCTTCGCAAGCTCCTACGGCGGTCTCAGCGTGACCACCGCCGCCGGCACCACGGTCAGCGGCGGCACCAGGGGCATTTATGCGCGGAACTACGGCCTGGGCACGCTCACCATCACCGCCAACGGCAATGTCACCGGCGCCAGCGGCGACGGCATCTTTGCGCGGAGCACCGGCGGCGGCCCGATCGCCATCACCGTCGCCGCCACCGGCACGGTGACCAGCGCGAACGCTTTTGCCATCGAAACCGTGGGCGCCCCCGCCACCGTGACGGTGGCCGGCACCGTGGCCGGCTCGATGCAGATCGCCGGCCCCGGCAGCACGCTGACCTTCCAGTCCGGCGCGATCTATGAGGTCTTTGTCACTCCCGCGACCGCCAGCCTCGCCAATGTCTCGGGCATGGCGACGCTGGGCGGCGGCGGCGTGACCGCGAGCTTTGCCAACGGCAGCTACATCTCGAAGCGTTACACCATCCTGACCGCCGACAGCATCAGCGGCAGCTTCGGTACGCTGACCAACCTGAATCTCCCGGCCAACTTCCATGATGCGGTGAGCTACGACGCCAGCCATGCGTATCTCGATCTGGCGCTGAACTTCCAGGTGCCGGCCTCGAACACGCTCAATGGCAATCAGCAGGCGGTCGGCAATGCGCTGATCGGTTTCTTCAACAGCACAGGCGGCATCTCCGCGCCGTTCTTCTCCCTGAATGCGAACGGCCTTTCCCAGGTGTCGGGCGAGACAGCGACCGGCTCGCAGCAGAGCACGTTCGGCGCCATGAACCAGTTCATGGGCGTGCTGACCGATCCCTTTATCGATGGCCGCGGCGATGGCGCGGGCGCCGGCGCCGGCGGCGGCGCGAATGCGGCTAGCGGTTACGCTTCGACGCAAAAGCCCGCCGCCATCCGCGACGCCTATGCGATGTTCACCAAGGCGGCGCCGGCCGTGGCAATCGAGCAGCGCTGGAGCGTGTGGGCGGCGGGCTATGGCGGCTCGCAGACCACCGACGGCAATGCCACGCTCGGCTCCAATACCGCGACCTCCCGCATCGCCGGCACCGCGGTGGGCGCGGACTATCGGATCTCGCCTTACACCATCGCGGGCTTTGCGCTCGCCGGCGGCGGCACCAGTTTTGCCGTCAACGGCTTCGGCAGCGGTCGCTCGGACCTGTTCCAGGCCGGAGCGTTCGTGCGCCACACAGCGGGCGCCGCCTATCTCACCGGCGCTCTCGCCTATGGCTGGCAGGACATCACCACCGATCGCACCGTCACCGTCGCCGGCATCGATCGCCTGCGCGCGCAGTTCAACGCCAACGCCTTCTCCGGCCGCGCCGAAGGCGGCTACCGTTTCGTCGCACCCTGGGTCGGCGGTATCGGCATCACGCCCTACGCCGCCGGCCAGTTCACCACCTTCGATCTGCCGGCCTATGCCGAACAGGCGATTGTCGGGACCAACACCTTTGCGCTGGCCTATGGTGCAAGGAGCGTAACCGATCCGCGCAGCGAGCTTGGCCTGCGCACCGACAAATCCTACGCGGCGTGGAGCGGCGTGTTGACGCTGCGCGGCCGCTTCGCCTGGGCGCACGACTTCAATCCCGACCGCTCCATCGGCGCCACCTTCCAGGCGCTGCCCGGCGCAAGCTTCGTCGTCAATGGCGCGCGACAGGCCAGCGACTCCGCGCTGACGACGGCTTCCGCCGAAATGAAATGGATGAATGGCTGGTCCGCGGCGGCAACGTTCGAGGGCGAGTTTTCCACCGTCACCCGCAGCTACGCCGGCAAGGGTGTCGTGCGGTATACGTGGTGAGCTGACGACTTCCGGATTTGGCACATTTCGGATCTCGAGCGACGTCCGGTTTAAATCTGCAATACGCCGGATAGCGGATATGGGTCGAGCGCGCTCACCAACCTCGATTTATGGGTACACGCCCACGCCGCGCATTCATTCCCTCGCGCGCCGATGCGTCGACATCTATTCCACCTTGACGTCGGCGGCCTTGATCATCGGCCACCATTTTGCGATTTCGGACTTTTGCCAGGCGCCGAGCGCCTCCGGGGTGAGCTTGTCAGCAGGCGGCATCTGCAATCCCAGGTCTTCGAACTTCTTGCGCACCGCGGGATCGTTCATCGTGTCGATCGCCGCGGCGTTGAGCCTGGCGACGATGTCCTTTGGCGTACCTTTCGGTACCCAGAGCCCGGACCACAGCGTCATGTGGAACCCCGGCAGTCCCGCTTCGTCGGTAGTTGGTATGTCTGATGCCGATTCGACCCGCTTGGCGTCGGTGACGGCATAAGCGCGGATGGTGCCGGCGCGCACCTGGGCGATGGAATTCGAGGTCTGGTCGATGATCATATCGATCTGCCCGGCGACGAGGTCGGTCAGCGCCGGCGCCGTGCCGCGGTAGGGCACATATTGCAGCTTGATGCCGGTGATATTCTCGAAATAGAGCCCGGCGATGTGGCTTGCCGAACCGGCGCCGGCAGTGCCGGCGGTCGCCAGCGTCGGCTTCGCCTTCAACCATGCCAGCAGCTCTTTCAGCGATTTGGCCGGGACGGCATTCTTGCTGACGATGATCATGGGATTGCTGGGCAGCAGGACCACCGGCTCCAGATCGGTGACGAGGTCGTAGCCGAGCTTGTAGATCGCGCCATTGGCGACGTGGGTGCCGAGATGGCCGATGCTGACCGTGTAGCCATCAGGCGCAGACCGCACCACGCGTCCGACGCCGAGCGAGCCGGCAGCACCGGTGACGTTCTCGATCAGGATGGTCTGGCCGAGCGACGTCCGCATATGGTCGGCCAGAATCCGCGCCATCGCATCGGTCGGGCCGCCCGCCGAAAACGGCACGATCAGGGTGATCGGATGCGACGGGTAGGTTTCCGCGCGCGCGCTGCCGCCGAAGGCAAACATCGCGATCAAGACGGCCAGAACTGTTTTACGCATCATGCCCTCCAGCACAGCTTTGTAGCGACAAACTCGGACCTCATCCTGTGAGGAGCATCGCGGAGCGACGCGTCTCGAAGGACGGGCAACAACGGGACTCGCGGCCATCCTTCGAGACGCCTGCGGAGTTTATCATCGGGCCGCGCTTCGCGCGGACCCGTTGGCACGGCTCCTCAGGATGAGGTTCGAGTTGGTTTCAGGAGCACTCAGGACGAAGCCTCTCACAGCTTCGCATAATCGATCGGCTTGTGGCGGTCGAGCGTGCGGTCGACCTTCGGCAGCGGATATTTCAGTCCGGTCGCGCAATTAAACAGCATGACGCGATCGTTTTTGGTGACGCGGCCGTCGGCCAGGCTCTGCTGGTAGGCGGCATAGGTGGCCGCGCCCTCCGGACACAGCAACAGGCCTTCCTGGCGCGCGACCTCGTTCAGGGCAGCGGAAATCGCCTCGTCGGTCACCGCAATGGCAAAACCCTTGCTCTCCCGCACCGCGCGCAGGATGAGAAAGTCGCCAACCGCCTGCGGCACGCGGATGCCGGAGGCGATGGTGTGGGCGTCCTCCCAGCGCGGCGCGTGCTCGGTGCCGTTTTCGAAGGCGCGCACCATCGGCGCGCAGCCGGAAGCCTGCACCGCCACCATCCGCGGCCGCCTCGCACCGATGAAGCCGATCGCCTCGAGTTCGGCGAACGCCTTCCACATCCCGATCAGGCCGGTGCCGCCGCCGGTCGGATAGAAGATCACGTCGGGCACGTCCCAGTCGAGCTGTTCGGCAAGTTCGAGCCCCATCGTCTTCTTGCCTTCGATCCGGTACGGCTCCTTCAGCGTCGAGGTATCGAACCAGCCGGCCTTTGCCTTTCCCTCGCCGACGATCTTGCCGCAGTCGTCGATCAGTCCGTTGACGCGATAGACGGTGGCGCCCTGCAGCTCGATCTCGCTGACATTCACCTCCGGAGTATCGGCGGGGCAGAAGATCGTGGTCCTGATGCCGCAGCTCGTCGCATAGGCCGCCAGCGCCGCGCCGGCATTGCCGTTGGTGGGCATCGCCATGTGCTTGATCCCGAGCGCCTTGCCCATGGACACCGCCATCACAAGGCCGCGCGCCTTGAACGAGCCGGTGGGAAGGCGGCCCTCGTCCTTGACGATGATTTCGCCGCCGCCGAGTTTTTTCGAAAGTTTCGGCAGCCGGATCAGCGGCGTCGTGACCTCGCCGAGGCTGACGATATCAGTGACCTTGCGCACCGGCAGCATCTCGCGGTAGCGCCAGAGATCGGCCGGCCGCTGCTTGAGCGCATCCTTGGTCAGCGCCCTCTTCACGCCGGCGAGATCGTAGCGCACCAGCAGCGGCTTGCCGGCTTTCGAGAGGTTGTGGATCTGGTCGGCCGGATAGTGATCGCCTTCCATGGCGCATTCGAGATGGGTCACGAACGTCGGGCGTTCGATCGTCAGATTGTCATTGTCTTTCACGGGGTATCTCTTTCTACGACACAAGAACAGTTGACCATCGTCATTGCGAGGAGCGTAAGCGACGAAGCAATCCATACCTCCGTTGCGGCAAGATGGATTGCTTCGCTTCGCTCGCAATGACGGCCGGATTACATATTCAACGCTTGACCATAGGCGTCAAGCACGGCTTCTTTCATCGTTTCCGAAATGGTGGGATGCGGGAAGATCGTGTGCATCAATTCTTCCTCGGTGGTTTCGAGATTCATCGCCACCACAAAACCCTGGATCAATTCGGTCACCTCGGCGCCGACCATGTGCGCGCCGAGCAACTGGCCGGTCTTCTTGTCGAACACCACCTTGACCAGGCCCTGATCTTCGCCCTGCGCGATCGCCTTGCCATTGCCGACAAACGGAAACCGTCCGACCCGAATTTCGTGGCCCGCTTCCTTTGCTTTTGCTTCGGTCAGGCCGACCGAGGCGACCTGCGGATGGCAATAGGTGCAGCCGGGAATCAGCAGCTTGTCCATCGGATGCGGATGCATGCCCTTGATGGCTTCGACGCAGACCACCCCTTCATGCTCGGCCTTGTGCGCCAGCATCGGCGGACCGGCGACGTCGCCGATGGCGTAGATGCCGGGGACATTGGTCTTGCAGTAGGGATCGATCACAATGCAGCCGCGCTCGGTCTTGACGCCCAGTTTCTCCAGCCCAAAACCTTCGATATTGCCGACTACGCCGACCGCGGAGATGACGCGGTCGACGGTGAGCGCTTGCGTCGCCCCTTTGCCATCCTCGATGGTGGCGGTAACGCTGTCGGCCTTCTTGTCGAGTTTTGTCACCTTGGCGCCTGACATGATCTTGATGCCCTGCTTCTCGAACTGTTTTCGCGCGAAGGCGGCGATCTCGGCATCCTCGACCGGGAGGATCTGCGGCAACACCTCGACCACCGTCACCTCCGCGCCCATGGTGCGATAGAACGAAGCGAATTCAATGCCAATCGCGCCTGACCCTACGACCAGCAGCGACTTCGGCATCTTGTCCGGCACCATCGCCTCGAAATAGGTCCAGACCAGCTTCTTGTCCGGCTCCAATCCAGGCAGCGCCCGCGGGCGCGCGCCTGACGCGACGATGATATGCTTGGCCTGATAGGTACCCTCGCCCAGCGCTCCTTTCGGCGCCGGGGCTTGCGACTTCTTCACGGTGAATTTTCCGGGCGCGTCGAGCGTTGCTTCGCCCCAGATGATCGTGATCTTGTTCTTCTTCATCAGGAATTCGACGCCGCCATTGAGGCGTTTGACGACGCCGCGCGAACGCTCGACGACGGCCTTGGGATCGAACGACACGTTGTCCGCCGACAGCCCGTAATCCCTGGCATGCTGCATGTAGTAATAGATTTCCGCCGAGCGCAGCAACGCCTTGGTCGGAATGCAACCCCAGTTGTTGCAGATGCCGCCCAGATAGGCCTTCTCGACGATCGCGGTCTTGAAGCCGAGTTGGGCTGCGCGGATCGCGGTGACATAGCCACCGGGGCCGGATCCGATCACGACGACGTCGAAAGATGTATCGGCCATGTGTTTACTCGCTCGCTCTCATCGTGTGCTCGTCATTGCGAGGAGCACTCTTGTCCGCCGAAGCCCGCCTTCGGGCGAAGGCGGATGCGACGAAGCAATCCAGCTTGCCCGCGTCGAAATGGATTGCTTCGCTTTGCTCGCAACGACGGCGTGAGTCACCTCTGCCTCACACCACCATCAGGACCGGATTTTCGATCAGCCGCTTGAACGCGCCGATCAGTTCGGCGCCGAGCGCGCCGTCGACCGCGCGGTGATCGCAGGTCATGGTCACGCTCATGATTTCCGCAATCTCGATCTTGCCGTTTTTCACGATCGGGCGCTGCTCGCCGGCGCCGACTGCCAAAATGGTGGCGTGCGGCGGGTTGATCACGGCGGTGAAATCCTTGATGCCGTACATGCCGAGGTTGGACACCGCCGTGGTGCCGCCCTGATATTCCTCGGGCTTCAGCTTGCGGGCCCGGGCGCGGGCGGCGAAATCCTTCATCTCGGCCGAGATTGCAGAGACCGGTTTTGTCTCGGCTTTTCGGATGATCGGAGTGATCAGGCCGCCCGGCATCGCCACGGCGACGCCGACGTCGGAATGCCTGTGCTTGAGCATGCCGCCTTCGGTCCAGCTCACATTGGCGTTGGGGATGCGCTGCAGCGCCAGCGCCAGGGCCTTGATGACAAAATCATTGACCGAGAGCTTGTAGGCCGGCTTGCCGTCCTTGTCCTTGGGGGCCGCGGCGTTGATCTGCTCGCGGGCCTCGACCAGCAAGCCGATGTTGCAGTCCATCGTCAGGTAGAACTGCGGGACGGTCTGGGTCGAGGCGGTCAGCCGCTGGGCAATGGTCCGGCGCATGCCGTCGTGCGGGATCACCTCGTAGCTGCCGGGCTCGTACAGCGCGAGGATCTGCTTGTCCGACATTGAAGGCGCGATGCTCGGCGCGCCCGCGGGCGCGGCGGCCGGCGCCTTCAGCCCCTTGCCGGACTTCGCCTGCTCGACATCGCGCGCGATGACGCGGCCGTGCGGTCCGGAGCCGTTGATGCGCGCCACGTCGATACCGGCTTCCTTGGCCAGACGCCGGGCGAGCGGCGACGAAAAGATACGAGCGTGGCCGTTGCCCTGCGGCGAAGCCCCCTCACCCGCCGCCTTTGGCGGCGACCTCTCCCCGGCGGGGAGAGGTGAAGGAGACGGAGCCTGCGGAGCGGATTTTTGCTCGCCGGCGCCCGGTGCCGCGGCGGCTTGTTCCTTTTTGGCAGCGGGCTGCGGCGCGGCGGCGGGTTTCTCGGCTTTGGCTTCCGCCTTCTCCGCTTTCGGCGGCTGGGGCGCGGCTCCGGCCGCTTTCACATCCTCGCCGTCGCCCGCGAGCACCGCGATCACGTCGTTGACCGGCACGTCCTGGGTCCCTTCGGGCACCACGATCTTGGCGATGGTCCCCTCGTCGACTGCCTCGACCTCCATGGTCGCCTTGTCGGTCTCGATTTCGGCGATGACATCGCCGGACTTGACCTTGTCGCCCTCTTTCTTGAGCCACCTGGCAAGGTTGCCCTTTTCCATCGTCGGCGACAGCGCGGGCATCAGGATGTTGATTGGCATTGTCAGTGACCTTGTTGCGACCGCGGCGTGGTGTTGCCCATGTCGGTCGGCCGCGCGATTTCGGCTTCGAACATATCGAGGATGCGGCTCAGTGCTTCTTCCTCGCTAAACCCGCTCTCGCGCGCATAGGCACGCGCGGCGTGGCGCGCGACGTCGACCAGAAGCAGGCCCCACATGTCCGGCTCCTCGAAGGCGCGGGTGAAGGCAATCGACAGCCCGCCATCGACCACGAATGCGCGCAGCACTTCGGTCGCGTCGTCGCGGCCGATGACGTCTGGCGGCAATGGTTGCTCCCTGGGACCGGCCATGAGCCTTACCTGTACGAAACGGACTTGGCGGCTTCGACCACCTCGGCCACCGAGGGCAATGCGAGCTTCTCGAGATTTGCCGCATAGGGCATCGGCACGTCCTTGCCCGACACCCGCATGACCGGCGCATCGAGATAGTCGAAGGCATGCTCCATGATGCGGGCGGCGATCTCGGCGCCGACGCCGTTCTGCTGCCAGCCTTCCTCCACCGTGACGGCGCGCCCGGTCTTCTTGACCGAGGCGATGATGGTGTCGGTGTCCATCGGGCGCAGAGTGCGCAGATCGATCACCTCGGCCTCGATGCCTTCCTTGGCGAGTTCCTCGGCCGCCTTCAGCGCGTACGACATGCCGTTCGACCAGGAGACGATGGTGACGTGGCCGCCGGAGCGCACGATCCGCGCCTTCCCGATCGGGATCACGTAATCGGCGAGTTTCGGGACTTCGCCGGAATGGCCATAGAGCATTTCGTTTTCGAGGAAGATAACGGGATTGGGATCGCGGATCGCGGCCTTGAGCAGGCCCTTGTAGTCGGCGGCCGAATACGGCGCGATCACCTTCAGCCCGGGAATCTGCGAGTACCAGGCCGAATAATCCTGGCTGTGCTGGGCGGCGACGCGGGCGGCGGCGCCGTTGGGGCCGCGGAACACGATCGAGCAACCCATCTGCCCGCCCGACATGTACAGCGTCTTGGCGGCGGAATTGATGATCTGGTCCATCGCCTGCATGGCGAAATTGAAGGTCATGAATTCGACGATCGGCTTTAAGCCCGCCATCGCGGCGCCGACGCCGATGCCGGCAAAGCCGTGCTCGGTGATCGGGGTATCGATGACGCGCCGGGCGCCGAATTCCTGCAGCAGCCCCTGACTGACCTTGTAGGCGCCCTGATATTCGGCGACCTCTTCGCCCATCAGGAACACATCGGGGTCGCGGCGCATCTCCTCGGCCATGGCGTCCCGCAGCGCCTCGCGGATGGTCATGGTCACCATCTCGGTGCCCTCCGGCACCTCCGGATCGGGCTCGGCGACGGCCTTGGGCGCGGCGGGCGCCTTCTTTTCTTCGCCGCCACCCGATTTGGCTGCGGGAGCCTCGGCTTTGGCCTCGGCGGGTGGCGCAGAATTCCGCGGCTTTCTCCTGCTTGGCAGGCGCTTGCGCCTTGCCGAGATCGGCAGCGCTCTCGCCGTCCGCCAGAATGGTCGCGATCGGGGTGTTGACGGCGACGTCGGCGGTGCCTTCCGGGATCAGGATCTTGCCGAGCGTGCCCTCATCGGTGGCCTCGACTTCCATGGTCGCCTTGTCGGTCTCGATCTCGGCGATGACATCGCCCGACTTGATCGGCTCGCCCTCCTTTTTCAGCCATTTCGAAAGGTTGCCCTTTTCCATGGTCGGCGACAGCGCGGGCATCAGCACTTGAATTGGCATGGTAGCTCCGGAAAAATTCACTCTTGAGGCTGCAAGCGCGCCCGGCGCTTTAGCGATAGACATCCGTCCACAATTCAGACGGATCCGGCTCAGGGTCGTGCTGCGCGAAATCAGCGGCGGCGTTGACGATCTCGCGCACCTCGGCGTCGATCGCCTTCAATTCCTGTTCGCTCATCTTGGCCGCCAGAAGGCGGTTGCGGACCTGCTCGATCGGATCCTGATCGTGCCGCACCTTGTCGACTTCCTCGCGGGTGCGGTATTTGGCCGGGTCCGACATCGAATGACCGCGGTAGCGGTAGGTCTGCATTTCCAGGATATAGGGGCCCTTGCCGGCGCGGCACCAGGCGACTGCCTTGTCGCCGGCGGCTTTCACCGCACGGACGTCCATGCCGTCGACCTGTTCGCCCGGGATGTTGAAGGAAATGCCGCGCTTGGAAAAATCGGTTTGCGCCGAGGAGCGCGTCACCGAGGTGCCCATGGCGTAGCGGTTGTTCTCGATGATGTAAACCACGGGGAGCTTCCACAGCTCGGCCATATTGAAACTCTCATAGACTTGCCCCTGGTTCGAGGCGCCGTCGCCGAAATAGGCCAGACTGACAAAATCGTTGCCGCGATAGCGGTTGGCGAAGGCAAGGCCCGTCCCGAGCGAAACTTGCGCAGCGACGATGCCGTGGCCGCCGAAGAAATTCTTCTCCTTGCTGAACATGTGCATCGAGCCGCCCTTGCCGTGGGAATAGCCGCCATGGCGTCCGGTCAATTCGGCCATCACGCCCTTCGCCTCCATGCCGGTGGCGAGCATGTGCCCGTGGTCGCGGTATCCTGTTATGACCTGATCGCCCTTCTTCAGGGTCATCTGCATGCCGACGACGATGGCTTCCTGGCCGATATACAGATGGCAAAAGCCGCCGATCGCGCCCATGCCGTAGAGCTGGCCGGCCTTCTCCTCGAAACGCCGGATCAGCAGCATGTCGCGCAGCGCGCCCAGCTCCTGCTCCCGGGTGAATTCCGGGGGCTGGTCGGAACCGTTACCCTTTTCCGGGCCCTTTTCCTGGCCTGAAATCTTTTGTGACTGACTTCTTCGGTGCGGCCATGGCGGATCCGGATGAGAGAACGACTAGCCCTCTCTAACCCAACTCAAACCGCGGTGAAAGGATTGCGTGAACGAGCGAAAATTTCGTCATACCGCAGTGCAATGCCGCGCGACATTTTCGAAATTGATTCCGTGCAAATTTGGAATTTGACGATCAGTTCGGCGTGTTGATCCGCACCAGGTCGTGGGGATTGGCGTAATCGAGCTGATAGCGGGCGCGCTCGTCGAGCATGTCGGGGTCGACCCGGTCGGAGCGCAGCAGCGACACCCGCTGCTCGCCCTGGGCGCGCTCCCGCTTCAGCCGCGCCAATTCCGACGTCAGCGTGATGATTTCCTGATCCAGTTCCTGCCGTGCGTTCAAGCCATACTTCCCGGTATAAGCGTTGACGCCGAAATAGCCGACCATCGCCGCCGCGATCGTATAGAGGGCAAGCCCGGTGAGCAGGGATTTAAGTCGGGAGCGCGAGACCATGGGCCGGAGGATGCGGCGGCCCGGTTAATGGAATCCTAAGGCCGCCAGTCGCCAGCGAAGGCGCGCTGCCTATTTGTTTTGCTTCTCGACGAAGGCCGCAAAGGCGTCGATATATTGCTGCAGCACCTTCAGCAGCGTCTCCTTGGAGCACTGGCCCCTCTCGTCGAAGGCATCGCCGACGGCATTCAAATAGGCTTCCGGCTGTCCCATGATCGGGCCGGAAATGCCGGGCAGGATGTTCTGCAGATGTTTGGCGGCGTTGACGCCGCCGAGCGGTCCCGGCGAATTGGAGACGATGCCCATCGGCTTGCCCAGGAACGAACTCTTGCCATAGGGGCGCGAGCCGACGTCGATGGCGTTCTTCAGCACGCCCGGAATCGAGCGGTTGTATTCGGGGGTGACGAACAGCACTCCGTTCGACTGCTGCAGTTTTTCCCGGAACGCCAGCCAATCCGCCGGAGGGGTCGCTTCCAGGTCCTGATTGAAGAAGGAAATACCCTGCAGCGTCGTGACATCGAGCTTGAGCGAAGCCGGCGCCAGCTTGGCCAGGGTATTGGCGATCTTGAGCGTAAAGCTCTCTTTTCGAATGCTGCCGACGATGACGACGATGTTGTAGGGGCTGGCCATGGGACTTCCTCTTGGATAGCGGGACGGCGGATGAGATTGCGCTCACCCTAGCCATGTCGGCAAAAGATGCAAGTGCATGAATTTCGCAATCCCGGAGGCCTGAAAACCGTCAGGCCGCCGATCGGCGGCCTGACGTATCAACCACGGCCAGCAGCGGTCAAATCACCGGGCTCCAGACGGCCGGGATCAACCGGTACTTGCTGCCGTCCTTCTCGACATGGCCGATCGAGGGGAAGGTGAAATGGAAGCCTACCACCGTCGCCTTCTCCGCCGACGCCATGTCGTAGAACTTGTGACGGGTTTCCTGCGCCAGCGCGGGATCCGTGTGATAGACCACATGCCAGTCCGGATTGCGCAGGAAGAATTCGGGAATGTTGGTGACGTCGGCCTGAACCAGGATTTTCGAATCGCCGGATGCGACCGCGAACGAGGTGTGTCCGGGCGTATGACCCGGCGTCGCGATCGAGGTGATGCCGGGCGCGACTTCCTTGCCCCAGTCATATCTCGTCACCTTCTACTCGATGCCGGCGTAGATCTTCTTCACATTGGCGAAGTAGTTCTTCATCATGGTGTTGGACTCGGCCTTGGCGGCGTTCTCGGGGCTCATCCAGAATTCCCAGTCCTTCGCCGGCACCATGATTTCGGCATTCGGAAACGCCATCGAGCCGTCGGCGGCCCGGATGCCGTTGGTATGATCGGGATGCAGATGCGACATCAGCACGATGTCGATGCTCTTGGGATCGACGCCGGCGGCGGCGAGGTTTTGCAAGGTGCGGCCGGCCCGGCCTTTGCTCGGCTCCAGCATGGAAACGCCGTTGCCGCAGTCGATCAGGACCAGTTTCGAGCCGGTGTTGATAAGCTGCGGGTTGAACGGCACCGTCACCATGCCTTTCGGCATGTAAGCGGCCTCGGCCGCGGCCTCCGCCTGTTCCTTGGAGACATTGGCAACGAAGTTATCGACCGCGGTCGGCGCGCTTGCCCCATAGCGGTATCGGCCGCTGCGTGGGATCGAGATAATTAGCGGGCTTAAGCCCTCCATTCGTCGTCACCTGGCAGACCACATAGGGTATCCACAGCGATGCCGTGAGAATGGCGGTAAAGGCCAGATATTTCAGATCTGTCGACATTGAATTCCCCCCATTTTCAAAAACGATTCTTCAGCAACTCCTGCGGCTTGATCGCGTCAGCATGAACCGAGCGCTCCGGTACCCCGAATGTTATCAGCTCTTGTTCGGATTGATCAGATACTTCTCGCCGGTCGCGCGTTTGGCGTAGACGGCGATATGGTTCGGCTGCAGCGCCTCCTGCAGCGAGACGACCTGGGTGTAATGGCTGGCAAAGGTTGTCTTGAGCTCGTCGACCACCCGCTGGCGCAGCTTTTGTCCCTCGGCGTGTCCGATCTTCATCAGGAACGGCGTCAACAGCCAGCCGCCGATGCCCCAGGCCATGCCGAAGGCCCGGTTCAGCTCGGTCGGACGGGTGTCGAGACTGCCATAGATATAGACTTGCTTGTAAACGCTGGATCCGTAGCGGCTGTAGACCTTTGCGGTCTTGTTGGCCGCAATCTCCATGCAGGTCAGGATTTGCCCCACAAGCTTGCCGCCGCCGATGGCATCGAAGGCCAGCGTCGCCCCGGTCTCGACCAGCGCATTGGTGAGTTCGTCCATGAAGGTCGGCGATGTCGAGTCGACGACATGCTTGGCGCCGATCTTGTGCAGGATGTCGGCCTGCTCCTTGCTGCGGACGATATTGACCAGAGCGATGCCGTCCTTGAGGCAGATCTTGTTGAGCATCTGCCCGAGATTGGAAGCCGCCGCCGTATGCACCAGCGCCTTGTGGCCCTCGCGCCGCATGGTTTCGGTCATGCCGAGCGCCGTCAGCGGATTGACGAAGGAGGAAGCGGCCTCGGCGGGCGTAGTGCCTGCCGGAAGCGGCATGCATTCGGCGACCCGCAGGCAACGATACTGCGCATACATCCCGCCGCCGATCATGGCCACGGTCTTGCCCATCAGCGCCTTGGCCGCATCCGACGATCCCGTCCTGATCACCACGCCGGCGCCCTCATTGCCGACCGGCATCGATTCATCGAGCCGCCCGGCCATGGCTCGCATGGCCGCCTCCGGGACTTTTGCGGTAATGACGGGCGAGTCCTTGGTGCCCGACGCCGTGGCGGTCGACATATCGGCGGCCCCGACCAGCAGCCCGAGGTCGGACGGATTGATCGGGGAAGCCTCGACCCGGACCACGACTTCGTCGGGACCCGGTTCCGGCACCGGCACGCTGACGAGAGAAATTTCGAGCTACACCGCTTTTCTTGATCAGCGAACGAAGCTGAAGCCCGGTCTTGCCGTCGCTCATCCCAAATCCTCCCGTTGGTGTTTTTTGTGAAGCCGCCTCTCCCGCGATCTTACCTCAGCGCCTTCAGCGCCGCCCTGCCCGCATATTTCGCCTGCGTGCCCAGCTCCTGCTCGATCCGCAGCAGCTGGTTGTACTTGGCGGTACGGTCGGAGCGCGCCAGCGAGCCGGTCTTGATCTGGCCGCAATTGGTGGCGACCGCGAGGTCGGCGATGGTGGAATCCTCGGTCTCGCCGGAACGGTGCGACATCACGGCGGTGTAGCCGGCCTTGTAGGCCATCTCGACCGCGGAGAGCGTCTCCGTCAGCGTACCGATCTGGTTGACCTTGAGCAGGATGGAATTGGCACGGCCGTTTTTGATGCCGTCGGCAAGGCGGGTGACGTTGGTGACGAACAGATCGTCGCCGACCAATTGGCATTTGTTGCCGATCAAATCGGTCAATTCCTTCCAGCCGTCCATGTCGTCTTCCGCCATGCCGTCCTCGATCGAGACGATCGGATAGCGCGACGCCAGATCGGCGAGATACCTCGCCTGCTCGGACGGACTGAAGCTTTTGCCCTCGCCTGCGTAGACATACTTGCCGTCCTTGAAGAACTCGCTTGCGGCGGGGTCCAGCGCCAGCATCACGTCGCCGCCCGCCTTGTAGCCGGCCTTGCCGATCGCAGCCATGACGAACTCGAGGGCGGCGTCCGCCGACGGCAGGTTCGGCGCAAAGCCGCCTTCGTCGCCGACATTGGTGTTGTGGCCGGCCTTTTTCAGCTCCGCGCGCAAGGTGTGGAAGATCTCCGAGCCGCAGCGCAGCGCCTCGGCAAAGGTTTTGGCGCCGACCGGCATGATCATGAATTCCTGGAAGTCGATCGGATTGTCGGCATGCACGCCGCCATTGATGATGTTCATCATCGGCACCGGCAGCGTCCGCGCCGAGGTGCCGCCGACATAGCGATAGAGCGGCAGGTCGGAGGATTCGGCCGCGGCCTTGGCGACGGCCAGCGACACGCCCAGAATGGCGTTGGCGCCGAGCCGGCTCTTGTTCGGCGTGCCGTCGAGCCCGATCATGGTTTCGTCGATCTGGACCTGCCGCTCGGCGTCCATGCCGCCGAGGGCGTCGAAAATTTCGCTGTTCACCGCATCGACCGCCTTCAGCACCCCCTTGCCGAGATAGCGCGACTTGTCGCCGTCGCGCAGCTCGACTGCCTCATGCGCGCCGGTGGAGGCGCCCGAGGGAACTGCCGCCCGGCCCATCGAGCCGTCTTCGAGCACCACGTCGACCTCGACCGTGGGGTTGCCGCGGCTATCGAGAATTTCGCGGCCGATGATGTCGACGATGGCGGTCATGGGTGCCTCTTGCGGAAATGCGGGATGGATCCGGCTGGCGCTGCTTCTACAGCAACCCACGGGAGCCGAAAAGGCCGCGATGCCCGTGACGCCGATGTCACAATTGGCTAATAACGCGGCAGCGGAGAACATCATGTCCACCAAGCCTCGTAAATCATCATCCGAACTGCAACTCGGCCGCGCCGTGGAATGGCCCAGGACCCCCGAGGAGGCGCAACTCGACCGCGTGCCGAATCCGCAAAAAGGCGAGAATTATCTGGTGCGCTTCACCGCGCCCGAATTCACCTCGCTTTGTCCGGTGACGGGCCAGCCGGATTTCGCCCATCTCGTGATCGACTATGTGCCGGGGCCATGGCTACTCGAGTCGAAATCCCTGAAGCTCTATGTCGCAAGCTTCCGCAATCACGGCGCATTCCACGAGGATTGCACGGTCATGATCGGCAAGCGGATCGCCTCCGCGATCAAGCCGAAATTCCTGCGCATCGGCGGGTACTGGTATCCGCGCGGCGGCATCCCGATCGATGTGTTCTGGCAGACCGGCAGACTGCCTGATGGCATGTGGATTCCGGATCAAGGTGTCGCGCCCTATCGCGGGCGCGGATGATTTTCGCGCCGCTCGCATTCAAAGCTAACGCTAAAGGCCGGTTCGCGGCATCCGGCGTTCCCAAGGGTTAGTCGGCGTCGCCGCGGGGCTGTGCCAGAACGTCCAATTCGGCGAGCAGCGGTGCGAGATGCGGCTCATAGGCTCGCCAGCGCTGCAGCGATGTACGATAGATCGGGCGCCGCACCTGGGCTGCGCTCGCGGTACGCACCGGGCGCTGCGACTTGTGAAAGGCGATGCAGCTCGGGTCCCAGTCGAGGCCGCAATGCCCGATCAGTTGCCGCGCCGACCCTTCCAGATCGGCGATCACATCCTCATAGCGGATTTCGAGCATGCGGCCCTCGGGCAACACATCGCGCCAGTGCGCCATCAGCTCGGTATATTTGCGATAGTAGCGCCCAAGTTCACCAAGGTCGTAGCTGAAATTCTGCTCCGCCGTGAACAGCTTCGAATAGCATGACAGGCAGGTATCGCGCGGGTCGCGCGACACATGGACGATGCGCGCGTGCGGCAGCGCCTGATGGATCAGGCCCGCATAGAGGAAATTCGCCGGCATCTTGTCGGTGACCCGTTCGGCGCCCGGCGCGAGGCGTTGCAACTCCGCTGCATAGGATTCGCCGAGCTTGAGCAGATCGCCAGGCTGCAGTACCCGCGCGCCTTCGGGAAGCTGGAAAGCCTCGCCGCGGGCATCGCACATCTGCTTGGCAAGCTGATCGAATTCGGACAACTCGCCGGCGCCGTGAACGGCTGGATGGCTCGCCAGAATCTGTTCGATCAGCGTGGTGCCCGAGCGCGGCATGCCGATGACGAATACCGGGAGCGAAGAGCGACAGCCGCTGCCGAGGCGCGCTTCGAACAGGCCCCGATCGAATGTGGAGCGTAGCCGGTCGAAAAGGCCGAGCGTCTGAGCCTCGTCATACGTGATCCTCTTGCGCTTCGTCGTATTGGCGCGAAGCATCGAATCGAACGCGTCGTCGTAGCGACCGATGTCGTCATAGACCTTGGCCAGCGAGAAATCGAGCTGGTACTGTGCGGTATCGCTCAGGTTCTGGCGCGTTTGCGCGATGGCTTCCATCGACGCAAGATGCGGGTCGCCTGCGACGAATTTCCTTGCATCGACGTAGTTGACGTAATGCGCGACTTCCGTCGGATCGAGCGCGATGGCCCGCTCGTATGCTTCGCACGCGCCGGCAAGCTCTCCCCTCTCCTTCAGGAGATTGCCGATATTGTTGTGGGCATCGGCGAGGTCCGGCTTGAGCGCGATCGCGCGCCTGAAATGGCCGAGTGCATCGTCCAGATTCAGCTGCTCGTAGCGCACGAGGCCCATGGTGTTGATCGCTTCAGGGTCGTCGCGGGCGATCATCAGCGCACGCTGCGCCGCCATTGCAGCGTCCGCGCTGCGTTTCTGGTCGAGCCGGAGCAGCGCCAGATAGGTCAGGGTCTTCACGTTGTTCGGATCGAGCGACAGGGAACGGTCCAGCACCGCGCTCGCCTCGTCGAACCGTTCACCCTGCTTCATCACCAGCGCCAGATTGTTGAGGACGCTGACGTCCTCGGGCTTGATGGCCAAAGCCTGCCGGTAGGCTGCTTCCGCTTCCGCCTCGCGGCCCATATCGCGCAACACCGTGCCCATGTTGTTGATGGCCTCGGCGTAATCCGGACGCAGCTGTCGCGCCTGCTGGTAGGCGAGCAATGCTTCGCCATGTTGCTTTTTTGCGCGCAGCGCATTGCCGAGATTGCTGTGGGCCTCCGCGTAGTTCGGCGTAAGCGCGATGGACTGCCGATAATGGGCGGCCGCGTCGTCGAATTCGCCGCGTTCGTAATGGACGATGCCGACATTATTGTGCGCCTGCGGCAGCTTCGGATCGAGCGCCAGCGCGCGGCGGCCGCTGGCGAGAGCCGCGTCACGGTCGCCGGCGAGGCGGTACATTTCGCCGAGATTGCAGTGATACAGCGCGTTGGTCGCGTCGGCTGCGATGGCAGTTCGAACAAGATCGATTGCCAGCGGCAGCTTACCCACCCGGTAGGCAATGAGGGCGAGAAGATGCAGGGCGGGCGCACAATTCGGGAGGGCGCGCAAGATATCCCGGCACACGGCCTCGGCCGCCGGAAGCCTGCCCGCCTGCAAGTGCTGATCGGCCAGCGCGATCGCCTGCTCGAGCGGTAGCGATACGATCACGGGAAGTTCGGGCGCGGTGCCGGAGGTGGAGGGAGGATTGCGATTGTCGCTCAGTTGTCAGCTCCGCTGGATTGTTCCGCTTGAACGTGTTGGCGGCCGAATGCAACCATCTTAGCGCGGTGCCAAGCCCTGTCACAGCCACGGCGGCGCGGGTTTCGGGAAGGGCTTTGTCGAAAGTCAACCTTCAATTGACGATGTGCCCGCGATGCGCGTTGGATGTTTAGCATCCTGTTGCGCGAGCGCCGACGCGCTTATTCGCGTGATGATTGAAGATTGCCTGGTGCAAGGGCCGGGATCGCGGTGAGTGGGTTCCCGAATGTTGCTGAACAGGCACACACAGAGACTAACTCGGTGCTGTGCTCGGTAACGTGCTGAGTTCTATTTTACACCCATAGCCGGCCTCGCTAGCCTTCTCCCGCAGTTTGCCGCTCTCGACAGCGTTGCGTGGTTTGGGGGGTGTCACGTAGCGTCTGTGTTGATCCGGGCTCCCCCCAAGGACAAAGGATCGGTCATGGCACGACATGGCTTGCGTGGCGGATTGCTGGCCACGAGTTCTCTGGTGGCCCTGGTCATCGGGTTGCAAGGATCCGCCGAGGCGGCGGCCTGCCACTATAACAACGTGGCTGGCGGCGTCGACAACACCACCGCGCAGGATTGCATCGCCTATAACGGCGGCGGCGCCTTCGCGGGCAACGTCACCAACGAGGCGACGGGGTCGCTCACGACCACCGCTGTGGAGGGTGGGCCGCTTCCCGGAACCGCCTCCGGCATCAGCGTCCTCGCCCCCGGAACGACCCTTACCGGCAACATCGTCAATAAGGGCACCATCACGTCGAATTATGTGAACATCAATATCGGTAGCGGAAATTTCGGGACGCCGCCGACCTCGCCGGGTGCGGGCGCGACCCTCAATGGCTCGATCACCAATTCCGGCTCACTGCTCGTCGGCGTTGGCTCTTCGGGCACAACAGGCATCAGCCTGAGTGGGACGGGGTCGGTGGTGACCGGCTCGATTACCAATGACATCAACGGAACCATCTCGGGCGAAGTCGGAATTGGGGTGACCAACAATGCCCATCTCGGGGGCTCGATCATCAACGACGGCAAGCTAAACCTTACCCTCGGTCACGGCTTCGAAATCAACACCGGGGCGACGATCGCGGGCAACGTCACCAATTCGTCTACCGGTACGATTACGACCACCGGCTCCGCGGGCATGAGCATTGCCGGCAGTTCGTCCATTACCGGCACAGTCACCAATGCCGGCACCATCACCTCTACCCGCTATGGAATTTTATTGGCCCCGACGTCGATAGGCGGCTCAGTCATCAACAGCGGAATTATGAATTCCGGGGGCTATGGCATCGCCATGTTCGGCAGCAGCAATGTCGTGTCCAGTAACGTCACCGGAAACATTTCCAATACCGGCACGATCAATGCCACCGGACGCGACGGCATTGGTATCTTCGCCTTCAGCAATATTGGAGGCGCCGTTCTCAACAGCAACCAGATTACGGCTGCCAGAAACGGCATCCTGGTGGTGAATACGACCAACACCTTTGGCGTGGCGCACGTTGCCGGCGGGATCAGCAACAGTGGGACGCTCACCAGCAACGGCACCGGTTTTGCCGGCATCGCGCTGGTCGGAGGAACGGTTACCAATGGCATCGCCAACACGTCGGCCGGCGCGATCAATAGCGCCAACGGCGTCGGCATTCTCGTCAGCAATCAGACCCCGATCAGGCTCTCCGGTTTCGCATCCACGGTCACGGGCGGAATAACCAATCAAGGCAGCATCACCGCAAAGACCGGGATCGTCGTCGGCGGCGGTAGCACGGTCGCGGGCGGCATCACCAACAGCGGCAACATCACGGGCACCGGCGGAACGGCGATCGATTTGTGGACGGTCAATGGCGGTGAGGGCACGTTGACGACCATCAATCAGCAAGCTGGTACCATCACCGGCAACATCCTGCTGTCGCCGCTGGCCAACACGGTGAATATCAGTGGCGGCGCCATCGCCGGCAACATCGTCGGCCAGGGCTCGGGCAACACGGTGAACTTCGCGCTCGGCGCCGGCACATTTACCTATTCAAACACCATCTCCGGCGTGGGCGCGGTCAACGTGAATTCCGGGACCGTGAGCCTGACCGGCACCAACACCTACACCGGCGCCACCACCGTCAACGGCGGCATCCTGAACGTGAACGGTTCGATTGCCGCGTCCACCCTGACCACCGTGAATACCGGCGGCTCGCTGACCGGCACAGGCACGGTCGGCAATACCACGATCGCTAGCGGCGGCGGCTTTGCGCCAGGCAATGGCACGCCCGGCACCTTCATGACCGTGAGCGGTAGTCTCGCTTTCGCCTCGGGCGCACTGTATGTGGTAACGGTCAATCCCTCCACCGCATCGTTCGCCAGTGTCACCGGCACGGCGACGCTGAACGGCGCCACGGTGAATGCGATCTATGCCAATGGCAGCTATGTCGCGAAGAAATATACCATCCTGACCGCGACCAGCGGCGTCAGCGGCACATTCGGCTCGCTGGTCAACAGCAACCTGCCGTCGAATTTCAAGACCAGCCTGAGTTACGACGCCAACGACGCGTTCCTGAACCTGTCGCTGAACTTCGTTCCGCCGCCGAATGGTGGCCTCAATCAAAACCAGCAGAATGTAGCCAACGCGATTGTCGGCTTCTTCAATTCAACTGGCAGCATTCCGCTGGTATTCGGCGGATTGACGCCGGCGGGTCTCACGCAGGCCTCGGGCGAGACCGCGACCGGATCGCAGCAGGCCACGTTCAACGCAATGGGCCTGTTCATGGGGCTGCTGACCGATCCGTTCTTCGGCGGCAGCGGCAGCGGCGGAGGCGGGACCGGCGGCCCGGGCGCGACGCCATTCGCCGCGGAGAGTTACACGGCAGCATCTCGTTCGAGCAGCGACGCCTTTGCCGCGATCTGGCACAAGGCGCCGCCGGCCGCTCCGTTTGTTCCAAGCTGGAGCGTGTGGGCCGCGGGTTATGGCGGCTCGCAAACCACCGACGGCAACGCGGCGGTCGGATCGAACAACACGACCAGCAGCATCGCCGGTACGGCCGTGGGCGCCGACTATCACTTCTCGCCGTACACGCTGGCCGGCTTTGCCCTTGCCGGCGGCGGCACCAATTTCAGCGTCAACGGATTTGGCAGCGGACGTTCCGACCTGTTCCAGGCCGGCGCCTATGTGCGTCACACCGCCGGACCGGCCTACATCTCGGCCGCGCTCGCCTACGGCTGGCAGGACATCACGACCAACCGCACCGTCACCATCGCCGGCATCGACCAGCTGCAGGCGCGCTTCAACGCCAATGCGTATTCCGGCCGGGCCGAAGGCGGCTATCGCTTCGCGACGCCATGGATGGGCATCACGCCCTACGCCGCCGCGCAGTTCACGACCTTCGACCTGCCGGCCTATGCCGAGCGGGCGATCGTTGGGGCCAACACCTTTGCACTGGCTTATGGTGCCAGGGACGTCACCGACACGCGCAGCGAGCTCGGCATCCGCACCGACAAGTCCTGGGCGATGACGAATTCGATCCTGACGTTGCGCGGGCGTTTCGCCTGGGCGCATGATTTCGACCCCGACCGCAGCATCGGCGCCACGTTCCAGGCGCTGCCGGGGGCAAGTTTCGTCGTCAACGGCGCGGCGCAGGCGCATGATTCCGCGCTGACGACGGCTTCCGCCGAGGTGAAATGGATGAACGGCTGGTCGGCGGCGGCGACCTTCGAGGGCGAGTTCTCGCAGGTCACCAACTCCTACGCCGGCAAGGGCGTCGTGCGCTACACCTGGTAAGGCCTGCAATCTTCCGGACGAGCTCGCAATCTGTCCGGACGCCCCGTCGCCGCGGCTCAGACAGCATCCTTCGGCCTCGTCTGCCGCAGCAACCGTGCGCAGATCAAGCCAAGCACCATGATCACGGCTGCGCTCGTCAGCATGGTCGAGATTTTTCCGGCATGCTCGATGCCGAAGCCATAGGCAATCGGGCCGACGGTCTGGCCCATGAAAAAGAAGAATGAGTGCAGCGACAGCGCGGTGGCGCGGGCTTCCACCGTGAGTTCGCTGGCAAACACCTGCAGCGACCCGTGGATCATGTAGAAGCCCCAACCCATCAGGATGAAATTGCCGAACTGAAACTGCCAGCGCGGGCCGAATGCGACGATGGCCAATTGCAGGCCCATCAGGGCTGCACCCGAAATCATCATGTTGTTGACGCCGAGCCGCGGCAGCAAGCGAGACACGCTGAAAGTGTAGAACAATCCGCCGACCGCGAAGCCGGCAATGACGAGTCCGCTGATGGAAAGGCTGGTGACCCCCTGCTCGAACAGGAACGACGCGACGTAGGGAAACAGGCCGAGCACGCAGCAACCCTCGATGAACACCGCGCCGTAGCAGACCTTCGCGTTCGGATTGGCAAAGATGGTGCGATAGCCGTGCTTGAGCACCGAGAGGTCGACTTTTGCCGGCGCCCGCGCCAGTCCGCCGCCGCGAAAGCCCAGCGCGACCGCGACCGAGGCCACGATTGCAAGCGAGCCGAGCACCGCGAGCACGCCGCGCCAGCCGAGCAAATCGCCGATCAGGCCCGACAGCGATGCCCCAAGCAAATTACCGGTCATCGACCCCGCCAGCGTTCGCCCGATCGCCACCTGCCGCTTTTCCGGTCCGACCAGATCGCTGGTCAACCCCAGCGAAATCGGAAACACGCCGCCGGCGCCAATTCCCGCCAGGATCCTCGAGGCAAACAGCAGCGAAAACGACGACGACAAGGCGCCGAGAACATTGGCAAGCCCGAGCAGCACCAGGCACACGATCACGAGGCGCGCCTTGCCGAACAGATCGGCGGCGGCGCCGAGCAGCGGCTGGATGATGGCAAAGGTGAAGGCGAATACCGATGCAAAAGCTGCGGCGGTGGCGATGCTGACGCCGAAATCGCCGGCGACATGGGGCAGCACCGGATCCAGCGCGCGCGCCGACAGGCTCGCCGCGAATGTCGAGAGCGCAATGATATTGAGGACCGGCGGCATGCGCTGATCGAGCGGCCGCCGCGACGTCTGGTGCATCAGCGCGCTGCGTTCTTTTCGAGCTTCTTTTCCAGTTTCTTGGCGAGCGCGTCGAACGCCATCAGCGTCCGTACCAGACCCTCGAACTCGCGTAACGGCACCATGTTGGGGCCGTCGGAGGGCGCATGATCCGGATCTGGATGGGTCTCGATGAACACGCCGGCGACGCCGACGGCCACCGCCGCGCGCGCCAGCACGGCGACGAATTCGCGCTCGCCCCCCGACGATGTCCCCTTGCCGCCCGGCTGCTGCACCGAATGGGTGGCGTCGAAAATCACCGGCGCGCCGGTGGTGCGCGCCAGTATCGGCAGCGCGCGCATGTCCGACACCAGCGTGTTGTAGCCGAACGAGGCGCCGCGCTCGGTGACCAGCACATTGGCGTTGCCGGCGCCGGTGATCTTGGCGACGACGTTGGCCATGTCCCAGGGCGCGAGGAACTGACCCTTCTTGACGTTGATGACTTTGCCGGTCGCGGCCGCCGCCAGCAACAGATCGGTCTGCCGGCACAGGAACGCCGGAATTTGCAGTACGTCGACGGCCTGCGCGACTTCGGCGCATTGCGCGGCCTCGTGGACGTCGGTGAGCACGGGCAGGCCGAGCGAGGCGCGAATTTCCGCAAACACCGGCAGCGCCTGCGCAAGGCCGATGCCGCGCGCCGCCGACACGCTGGTGCGGTTGGCCTTGTCGAACGAGGTTTTGTAGACGAGGCCGACCCCGAGCCGGGTTGCGATCTCCTTCAGCGCGGAAGCGACCTCGAGCGCGTGCGCCCGGCTCTCGAGCTGGCACGGGCCGGCAATGATCGAAATCGGCAACTCATTGCCGAATTTGACCGATCCGGCGGTAACGACCGGCGCGGCTGAAATGTTGGCGTTCAAGACCTTTTCCTTCGTTTGCGGATCGGACCATGCCGGGCAGCGGCGACCGGATCAACCCATTTTGGAAGGTTCGAATATCAGGGTTGCGCCATGGGCGAGATCCGGCGCCACCACCAGCCGCCCGACATGGCGCTGCGCCGGGATCGCGTTCTGCCGCAGCAGGGTTTCGACCTCCGCCAGGTCGGCGACCGCAAAGCGTATCGCATTCAGGGTCATCCCCTCGCCGCTTAAATCAGGCACGGCGCCGAACTGGTCGCGAAAGGCGATCGGCGACATGATCTCGATGTCACCGTTCTCGGTGCGCGCGGTGATGCCGAGCGAGCTCGAATGCAGGTCGCTGACGCCGGTGAAGGCTTTCAGAAAGATATGATGATCGGTCGGATTGTCGGCAACCATCACGATGGAAGGGATTCCGATCGCGCCGTTGGCGTGGCGCTGAAAGTCCGGATTCCAGAAGTTCTCCGGGTAATGTTGCTGGCAAACGGCAAAACCGAGATTGGGCGACGACGGATCGCGGGCAAAGGCAAGCGAGAACGCGACCTTCACCTTTGATCCGTCGGGCCGTTTGCCCTCACGCGAGAAATCGAACACGTCGAACCCGGAAATTCCGGCGGCTTCGAACGAGGCCGCATCCTCGATCGCATCGGAGCTTTTCCCGATCAGCATCGAAAGCCCCTCGCGCGACTTGATGTAGTCGCGGTTGAAAGCGCCGAACGAAAAGAACCGCCCGTTGTGAGGAGGGATCCTGTCGGGCTCGCCGATCTCCAGCAATTCGACGAACGCCGTTTTGAACTGCACGATCCGGTTATGCGTGCCCCAGTCGTGACGGTTGCGCGCCCCGACGGTGAAGCCGAGCCGGCGATAGAGCGCGCCGGCCGCGTCGAGATCGCGAACGGCGTGCACGATGTGGTCGATGCCGTGAGGCAATGCCGGTCACTTCACCGACGAGAACGAGGTCGGCACCAGCAGCTGATTGACGATGTTGCCGACGATCTGGCCATCCTCCTCGGTCTTCGCCCGCGCCGAGATCCAGTCCGGATCGGCAGCAAACGCGCCCCATTTCTTCTCACGCTCGGCGAGCGACTCCCAAGCCAGGAAGTAGGTCAATTCCTGGTTGGATTCACCGACCAGCGTGGTGAAGAACCCGGCCTGCTTGATACCGTGCTTCTCCCACAGTTTCAGCGTGATGGTGTCGAAGCGTTTGAGCAACGCCGGCAGCCGGCCCGGCAGGCAACGATAGACGCGCATCTCGTAGATCATCGATGGTCCTCCCTGATTGTTTCGTCGGCGCTTATAGCGGCTGCACCGAATGCTGTCTTGAGGGGATGATCGCATAGCGCCTCTGCTCGCCCCTGCCCGGCTGACCACAACCCCGGCAAATTGTATATACAATAAAGGGCTGATTTCGATCCGGCCAAGGAGGCCATCAATCTCGCGAAGCACGGCATATCGCCGGCGCGCCGGATCGATCTTGAGGTTTTCGACATCGTCAGGGACGACCGGTTCGACTACGGCGAACCCGATATCGCGCATACGGAGTCATCGATGGCATTTCGTACTGCCTCGTGTTCACCGTTCGCAACGAACGATATCGTCCGATTGGCCTCCGGCGAGCGCATGCAAGGGAAATGAGACGCCATGCCCCGAAAACTTAGGAAACCTGTCTTCGACGACGACAATCCGGAGTGGACGAAGGCAGACTTTGCCTGGGCCGCGAAGTTTCCGGAAGGGTACGCTTGAAGGATTTGAAGCCAGGCGAACTTGCTCGCATGCTGCCAAACCGCGGACCTCAGAAAACGCCGACCAAGATTCCGGTGTAAGGAAAGCACGCTGATCGACGCTGCCTGCTTACACCAGTCGGCTCTGCACCACCGCCGCCTGGACAAAGGACGCAAACAGCGGATGCGGCTCGAACGGCCGCGACTTCAATTCGGGATGGAATTGCACCCCGATGAACCAGGGATGGTCCTCATATTCGACGATCTCGGGCAGCACGCCGTCGGGCGACAGGCCTGAAAATTTCAGGCCGTGCTGCTCGAGCCGGTCCTTATAGGCGGTGTTGACCTCGTAGCGGTGGCGGTGGCGCTCCGAAATCTCGGTGGCACCGCCATAGACCTCCGACACCCGGCTGCCCCGCTTGAGCGCCGCGGGATAGGCCCCGAGCCGCATGGTGCCGCCGAGATTGCCGGATTTGGTCCGCTTCTCCAGTTCGTTGCCGCGCAGCCATTCCGTCATCAAGCCGACCAGGGGTTCGGGCGTCGGGCCAAACTCGGTGGAATTGGCCTGCTCGATCCCGACGAGATTGCGCGCCGCTTCGATGACCGCCATCTGCATCCCGAAACAAATGCCGAAATAGGGCACGTCGCGCTCGCGCGCGAATTGTGCCGCGCGGATCTTGCCTTCGGCGCCGCGCTGCCCAAAACCGCCGGGCACCAGGATGCCGTTGACGTGCTCGAGGAACGGCGCCGGGTCCTCGTTCTCGAACACCTCGCTCTCGATCCAGTCGAGGTTGACCTTGACCTTGTTGGCAATGCCGCCATGCGACAGCGCTTCGATCAGCGATTTGTAGGCGTCCTTCATCCCGGTATATTTGCCGACGATGGCGATGGTGACGTCGCCTTCGGGATTGCGGACGCGCTCGTTGATCACGTTCCAGCTCTGCAACGCCGGCGGAATTTTTGGCACGATCCCGAACGCCGCCAGCACCTCGCCGTCGAGGCCGGCGGCATGATAGGCCTCCGGCACCGCATAGATGTTGTCGACGTCGCGCGCCTCGATCACGGCACTTTCGCGCACGTTGCAGAATAGCCCGAGCTTGCGCCGCTCTTCCTTCGGAATCGGCCGGTCGGTCCGGCACAACAGGATATCCGGCTGGATGCCGATCGAGCGCAGTTCCTTGACCGAATGCTGGGTCGGTTTTGTCTTTAGTTCGCCGGCGCTGGGTATGAAGGGCAGCAGCGTCAAATGAATGTAGATGGCGTGTTCGCGCGGCAGGTCGTTCTTGATCTGGCGGATCGCCTCGAAGAACGGCAGCCCCTCGATGTCGCCGACGGTGCCGCCGATCTCGCACAGCACGAAGTCGAATTCGTCATTGCTGTCGAGGATGAAATCCTTGATCGCGTTGGTGACGTGCGGGATCACCTGGATGGTGGCGCCGAGATAGTCGCCGCGCCGCTCCTTGGTGAGAATGTCCTGGTAGATGCGCCCCGTGGTGATGTTGTCGGCCTTGGTGGCGGGCCGGCCGGTGAAGCGCTCGTAATGGCCGAGATCGAGGTCGGTCTCGGCGCCGTCGTCCGTCACGAACACTTCGCCGTGCTGATACGGCGACATCGTTCCGGGATCGAGGTTGAGATAGGGATCAAGCTTGCGAAGCCGAACCTTGTAGCCGCGGGCCTGCAGCAGGGCGCCAAGCGCCGCCGAAGCCAGACCCTTTCCGAGCGAGGAAACCACGCCGCCGGTGATGAAGATATACCGCGCCATGGGACTTAACCTTTAAGGCCATGGCACCGATTCGCCAAAGCGAATCGAAGGCCGCAGCGAACAATTTGCGGGGCTGTGGGTGAAGTTTAATCTAAAGTGAAATCAAAAGCTTAACTGGGACTTCTGATGCAGGACGGCAGATGCCATCCTGCATGGCCCCTCTGCTTTATTGCGAGCGCGGCGCCTGCGGCCCCGAGGGTGCCGGCTGATTCCGCTGTTGCTGCTCGTCGGCTTTCTTCAGCGAATCCAGAATGCCGCCAGAGGTCGGCGGTGCGATCGGCGCCGCTCCGCCGGCCGGCTGCGACTGCGAGGCAGGCGTCGCACCGATGATCGAACTCGGCGCGCGCGTGTAGCTTGCATACCACGACAGAAACAGGCTGGTGGCAAAGAAGCCTACGGCGAGCACCGCCGTGGTGCGCGTCAAAAGGTTGGCTGTGCCGCGGCTCGACATGAAACCGGCGCCGCCGCCCATGCCGAGGCCGCCGCCTTCCGATTTCTGCAGGAGCACGGTCGCGATCAGCACCGCGACGATCATGAGATGAATGACGATAGCGACAGTCTGCATTTCTACCTTCCGTCACAAACCAGGGGCGGCCGAGGTCCGGCTGCACGGGGGTTTGCGGGGTTCGAAGTGGCGCGGTGTTACACGATCGGACGGGGCATTGTCACCCCTGGGAGCAGCACGGGGTAGATAATCCCTTCGCTGCATATTTGCAGTGGGGTCACCGCGGCTTCGACCGGGCTGACGTCTTGCCGTTTCGCGATCATCTATTATGATAGACGAATGTCTGTTTTATTGGATGATACTGCGCCGCGCATTGCAGCCCGTTTGCGGCTGGAGCGCGAGAGCCGCGGCTGGTCGCTGGCCGATCTCGCGGAACGCTCGGGCGTCTCAAAGGCGACGATCAGCAAGATCGAGCGCGAAGAGGTGAGCCCGACCGCTGTGATCCTGGTTCGGCTGGCCGGCGCCTTCGACCTCACGCTCGCCGGCTTGCTGTTGCGGGCGGAAGGCCAGGAACGGCTGACCCGGGCGGCTGAACAGCCGGTCTGGCGCGACCCCAAGACCGGCTATCGGCGCAGGCAAGTGTTCAACCGGTCCGACCACCCCCTCGAGATCATCGACGTCGAACTCCCGCCCAGGCAGCAGGTCGTGCTGCCCGCTTCGTCCTACGCCCACATCCGTCAGACCGTCTGGGTGCGCACCGGCAACCTCGTCATCATCGAAGCCGGCGAGCGGCACGAACTTGGAGCCGGCGATTGCCTTGGGTTCGGGCCGCCATCCGAGGTGACCTTCCGTAACGAGACCAGCGCGCCCTGCGCCTATGTCGTCGTCCTCGCACGGAGCTAAAGTGATGCCGGAATTCAAGATCGCAGCGTTGAATTCACAGCCGATGATCTGCGCTGCACTGAGCGAAATCCTGATCGAGGCGGTGGCGAGCGGCGGCTCGGTCAGCTTCATGCACCCGCTGGCACAGGGGACGGCGGAAAACTTCTGGCGGCAATCGCTCGCATCAGCCGATCGGAATGAACGCATCGTTCTCGGCGCCTTCGATGGCGAGAACCTGATCGGCACCGTCACGCTGCTGCTGGACCTGCCGCCGAACCAGCCGCACCGTGCCGAAATCGCCAAAATGATGACCCGGATCAGTCATCGTGGCCGCGGTGTGGCGAAGGCGTTGATGCACGAGGCCGAGCGCATGGCCGTCGAGCGCGGACGCACAATGCTGGTGCTCGACACCGCGGTCGAGGATGGCGCCTCGGGGCTTTACGAAAGAATCGGATTCCAGCTGACCGGGGTCATTCCGGACTACGCCTTGAAGCCGCATGGCGGGCTCACGGGCACCATGATCTACTGGAAGCGGATCGAGGCGCGACCCGCCGGTTAGGGGCAACCCGCTGCGATCGCCAGAAAGTCGGCGGCCTTCAGGCTGGCGCCGCCGACCAACGCCCCGTTGACGTTGGCCACCGCCATCAATTCGCGAGCATTCGAAGGTTTTACCGAGCCGCCATAGAGAATCCGGATTGCCGCCCCTTCCCCGTTAAATCTCGCCATCAGGAGTTCCCGGATAAACCGATGAATTTGCTCGACATCCCTCACCGTCGGGGTCAGCCCCGTGCCGATCGCCCAGACCGGCTCATAGGCCACGACGAGATTGTCGGATCGCGCGCCATCCGGCAGCGAAAGGTTGAGCTGGCCGCCACAGATATCCAAGGTTTGCCCGGCATCGCGCTGGTGTTGGGTCTCTCCAATGCAGACGATCGCGGTGAGACCCGCGCGCCAGGCGGCTTCGGCCTTTTGCCGGACCTCGACATCGGTCTCGCCATGATCGGCGCGGCGCTCGGAGTGGCCGACGATGACGGCGCTGGCGCCCGCGTCCGCCAGCATTTCCGCCGATATATCGCCGGTATGGGCGCCGGACGGTTTCGGATGGCAGTCCTGTGCACCCACTTTGAGCGCCCTGGCGCCGCGCGCCCTGTCCGCGAAGGCCGCGAGCAGGGTTGCCGGCGGGCAGACCAGGAGGTCGGCCTTGGCCGCCACCTCCGAGGCGCCCGCAAGCATGGCCTCGAATTCGGCCGAGGACGATTTCAAGCCGTTCATCTTCCAATTGCCGGCGATCAGCGGCCGGATGGCGTCGGGCATTTGGATTTCCCCTCACGGAATAGTCGGTCACGAATGCGCTAGCAGAGCGGCGCAATCAGTTCCAGCTGCCGCATCCGCGGCGTTAACCGCTTCAATTCGCCGTCGCCACCATGGTTGCGACGCCGCCTTTGCCACTTTATGATGCGTAACCAGCCCGGTGACGCCCTTTTGCGGAATTCGAACCCGAACTTCCCTTGGGCACGACCCGGCTCCCTCCTGCAAATAAGTTGGACCCATGCTTCGAGGAATGCGGAAAGCCTCATCAAACTGGCTCGGCAAGACCATTATGGCCTTGGTGATGGGCGTCTTGATTGTCAGTTTCGGGTTCTGGGGCATCGCCGACATCTTCAGGGGATACGGTCAATCGACGCTCGCCACCATCGGCCGCACCGAGATCTCGGTCAACGAGTTCCGCCAGCTCTATACCGACAAGCTGCAGCAGATCAGCCGTCAATTCGGCCGTCCACTGACCCCCGATCAGGCCCGCGCCTTCGGCCTTGACCGTCAGGTGCTGCAGCAGACCATCGCGGAAGCAGCGCTTGACGAGAAAGCGCGCCGGCTCGGGCTCGGACAATCCGACGCCGAGACCATGCGCACAATCCTGTCCGATCCCAATTTCAAGAGTGTCGGCGGCACATTCGATCCGGCCCGCTTCCAGTCGGTGATCCGGCAATTCGGCTTCACCGAGCAGCGCTACATCGCCGACCAGCGGCGGGTATCGTTGCGGCGGCAGATCGCGGGCGCCATCTCGGCGGGCACGGAACCGCCGAAGACGATGATCGAGGCGCTCAGCCGCTTCCAGAACGAACAGCGCTCCATCGAATACGTCAAGCTCGACGCCGCGCAGGCCGGCACCATCGATCCGCCGTCGCCGGAAGCGCTGGCGGGCTATTTCGACGATCACAAGACGCTGTTCCGCGCTCCCGAATATCGCAAGATCGCCTTCGTCGTGGTGACGCCGGAAGAGATCGGCAAATGGTCGGAGGTTTCCGACGAGGACGCCAAGAAACTGTTCGAGCAGCGTCGCGACAAGCTCGGAAGGCCGGAAAAGCGCGAAGTTTCGCAGATCGTGTTTCCGAACGCGGACGAGGCCGCCGCGGCGCGGAGCCGCATCGCCTCCGGATTGTCATTCGACGATCTCGCCAAGGAGCGCGGGCGGAGCGCTTCCGATGTCGACCTCGGCATGGTCGCGAAATCCGACATCCTCGATCCCGCCGTCGCGGACGCGGCCTTTTCGCTGCCTTCGGGCGAGGTCAGCCAGCCGGTGCAAGGCAAGTTCGGCGTGGCGCTCATCAAGGTCGGCAAGATCGAGCCCGGCGTCGAACCCGCCTATGAGAATTACGCCGCCAGCCTGAGGAAGGAAATCGCGATCGAGCGCGCGCGCAAAAAGGTTGCGGAATTGCGCGACAAGATGGAGGACGAGCGCGGCGGCGGCGCGAGCGTCGTCGAAGCCGCCAGCAAGCTGGGGCTTGCCGCCGTCACCATCGACGCCGTCGATCGCTCCGGCCGCCTGCCGAGCGGTCAGCTCGCCACCAACATCCCCCCCGGCCTCGACGTCGTCTCGCAGGCCTTCAACAGCGACGTCGGCGTCGACAATGACCCGATTTCGTTCAAGGGCGGCTATGTCTGGTACGACGTCCTCGGTATTACCCCGTCGCGCGAGCGCAATCTCGATGAGGTCAAGGACCAGGTCGAGGCGCGCTGGCGCGCCGACGAGATCACGAGCCGGCTGAGGACCAAGGCAACCGAGATGGTCGAAAAGCTCGATCAGGGCGGCAAGCTGGCCGACGAAGCGGCAGCCGCCGGGTTGAAGGTCGAAACTGCCAGCGGTTTCCGGCGCGATGCCTCGCTGCCCGGCGTGCCCTCCGGTGCGATCAGCGCGGCTTTTGCCACCGCCAGGGATGGCGTCGGGCAAACCGCGGGCAGCGGCGCCAACGAATGGGTGGTCTTTCGTGTTACCAACATCACCGATCCCCCCGTCGATTTTGCTTCGGACGATATCAAGAAGCTGAAGGAAACCCTCGTGCGCGGACTGAGCGATGAACAGCTCGCGCAATACGTCAACAAGCTTGAATCCGACATCGGCACGACGATCAACCAGGCCGCCTTGGCGCAGGTGACCGGCGTGAATAACTAGTTCGAAAGCACACGATGGATGATCTCAAATCTATCATCGGAAAGGTCGCCACCGGCGCCACATTGTCGCGCGAGGAGGCGGCGTCCGCCTTCGACAGCCTGATGTCCGGCGAGGCCACGCCCTCGCAGATGGGCGGACTATTGATGGCACTTCGGGTTCGCGGCGAAACCGTCGAGGAGATCACCGGCGCGGTGTCCGCGATGCGCGCCAAGATGCTGCGCGTCACGGCGCCTGCGAACGCGGTCGACGTGGTCGGTACCGGCGGCGACGGCTCCGGCTCGGTCAACGTTTCGACCTGCGCCTCGTTTATCGTGGCGGGCGCGGGCATTCCCGTCGCCAAGCACGGCAATCGCGCGCTGTCGTCGCGTTCGGGCGCCGCTGACGTGTTGTCTGCGCTCGGGGTCAAGATCGATATCAAGCCCGAGCAGGTCGGTCGCTGCGTCCATGAAGCCGGTATCGGCTTCATGTTCGCGCCGTCGCACCATCCCGCCATGAAAAACGTCGGCCCGACGCGCGCCGAACTGGCGACCCGCACGATCTTCAATCTTCTGGGGCCGCTGTCCAATCCGGCCGGCGTCACCCGCCAAATGGTCGGGGTGTTTTCGCGGCAATGGGTGCAGCCGCTGGCCCAGGTGCTGAAAAACCTCGGCGCCGAATCCGTCTGGGTGGTGCATGGCTCGGACGGGCTCGACGAAATCACCCTCACCGGCCCGACCTTTGTCGCCGCACTCGAGAACGGCAATATCCGCACCTTCGAGGTGACGCCGGAGGAAGCCGGCCTGTCGCGCGTCGGCGGCGACGCGCTGAAGGGTGGCGATGCCGACGCCAACGCGGTCGCCTTGCAGAGCGTGCTCGACGGGATGCCGAGCCCTTTTCGCGATGTCGCCCTCTTGAACGCGGCCGCCGCGCTGGTCGTGGCCGGACGCGCCAAAACCCTGAAGGAAGGTGTCGCGCTCGGCACCAAATCGCTTGATACGGGCGCAGCGGCGGCGCGCCTGAAGCATCTGATCGCCGTCTCGAACAGCTGACGCGGTAGCCATGCGATGTCCGACATCCTGACCAAGATCGAGACCTACAAGCGCGAGGAGATCGCGGCGGCCAAGCGCGCGCAGCCCTTGGCGAGCCTTGAAGCCCGCGCCAGCGCCGCTTCCCCGCCGCGCGGTTTTGTCAGCGCCATCCGCGAGAAGCTCAGCCGTGGCGACTATGCCCTGATTGCCGAGGTCAAGAAGGCCTCGCCGTCGAAGGGGCTGATCCGCGCCGATTTCGATCCGCCGGCGCTGGCGAAGGCCTATGAGGCCGGCGGGGCCGCTTGTCTGTCGGTGTTGACCGACACCCCCTCGTTCCAGGGCCATCTCGATTTCATGGTGGCGGCGCGCGCGGCGACGCGATTGCCCGTGCTACGCAAGGATTTCATCTACGACACCTACCAGGTGGTCGAAGCCCGCGCCTTCGGCGCCGACTGCATCCTGATCATCATGGCCGCGCTCGACGACGCCGCGGCGAAAGACATCGAGGACGCCGCCATAGCGCAGGGCATGGACGTGCTGATCGAGATCCATGACCGGGCCGAGCTCGACCGCGCGCTAAAACTTCGTTCGCCGATGATCGGTGTCAATAACCGCAATCTTCGCACCTTCGAGACCACGCTTGCCGCCAGCGAGGCGCTGGCGCCGCTGATCCCCGGGGACCGCCTGATGGTCGGCGAAAGCGGCATTTTCGAGCCTGCCGATCTCGCTCGCCTTGCACGCGTGGGCATGTCGACCTTCCTGGTCGGCGAAAGCCTGATGCGGCAGGCCGATGTCGCCGCCGCCACCCGCGCGCTGCTCGCACGCGACGACTTGTCCCGCGCCACCGGTACGCGCTGACCCATGGCGCGCAAATCCTCGACTGGCAAACCCGCCCTCACCCACATCGACGCCAAGGGTGAGGCACGGATGGTCGACGTCTCGGCCAAGCCCGCCACCGAACGCACCGCCGTCGCCGAAGGCCGCGTCGTCATGAGCAAGGCGACCCTGCAGCTGATCGTTTCCGGCAATGCCAGGAAGGGCGATGTACTGGGCACCGCGCGGCTCGCCGGCATCATGGCCGCAAAGCGCACCTCGGAGTTGATACCGCTGTGCCATCCGCTGGCCTTGTCGAAAGTGAGCCTCGATATTACGGCGGACAATAAGCTGCCCGGCTGCGTCGTGCGCGCCACAGTGAAGGTCACGGGTCCGACCGGCGTCGAGATGGAAGCGCTGACGGCGGTGTCGGTCGCGTGTCTGACGATCTACGACATGGTCAAGGCGGCCGAGCGCGGCGTGCGCATCGAAGCCATTCATCTCGTGGAAAAAAAGGGCGGCAAGTCCGGGCATTATCGCGCTCGTGACTGAGCGACGATCCGAACACCCTGCTCCGGAATTGGCGCCGGCGAACGATAATCTTCGCTGCAACGTCCTTGCGCCGGGTTCCCTTGGGCCCTTCGGTTCGTCGTGCGCGGGCCAATAGACAGCACTACAACCTTTATGCGAGTGTTGCGCCCGGAGGAGTCGGCCATGAGCAGCGCGACCATGCCCAGTCCACGCATCTTCTATGGCTGGTTTGTCGTCGCCGCCGCCTTCGCCGCGACCTTCGTCGGTTTCGGCTGCGCCTTTTCATTCTCGGCATTCGTCGAGCCGCTGCAGCGCGAATTCGGCGCCTCGCGCGGCTCGGTATCGCTGGTGTTTTCGCTCGCGGGCTTTCTCTATTTCAGTCTCGGGGCGGTCAGCGGACCTCTTGCCGATTGGCTCGGCGCGCGTCGACTGGTGGTTGCCGGCATGGTGCTGACGGGCCTTGGTCTTGCAGCCGCCGGCGCGGCACGCAGTCTCGCGGCGGTCTATGCGGCGTATGGACTGGGTGTCGGTGTCGGGATCGGCTTTGCCTATGTACCGGCGATCGGCGTGGTGCAGCGCTGGTTTTTCCGTCGGCGCGGATTTGCCTCGGGCCTCGCCGTCAGCGGCATCGGCGTCGGCACGCTGGCGATGCCGCCCTTCGCCACACTTCTCATCGACACGATCGGATGGCGCGGTGCCTATTTCACGCTCGGCGCGCTGGTCGCCGTCGTCGGTGGCGGACTGGCGCTTTTGATCGAGAACGATCCGCGCGACCGCGGCCTTGGTCCCGATGGTGATCCGCCACTGTCGGGAGCCCAGCCGGCGCGGCGCGAAGGCGCAACCGTCGGCGAGGCGATCCGTTCGCCACGCTTCATCAGCCTGTACGCGGCCTGCCTGATCGCCTCGTTCGGTGGGTTCGTTCCGTTCGTCCATCTGGTGCCTTACGCGCGGGACCACGGCATTGCGCCGGCATCGGCCGTGTTGCTGCTGAGCACCATCGGCATCGGCTCTACCGCCGGGCGCTTCACGCTGGGCGGCCTTGCCGACCGGATCGACCGCCAGTCCTCGCTGTTGCTGATGATCTCGGGTATGACGCTCGCACTCGCCATCTGGGTGGTCGCGACGAGCTTCTGGTCGCTTACGGTCTTCGCGCTGATCTTCGGCTTGTTCTACGGCGGGTGGGTCGCGATCCTACCGGCCGTGGTGATGGATTCATTCGGTAGCCGCAATGTCAGCGGCATCATCGGCATCCTCTATTCCAGTGTGGCGCTCGGCACCCTGATCGGCCCGAGCGCCGCCGGTTTCGCTTTCGACCTCAGCCATACCTATACGCTGCCGATCCTGGCCAGCGCCGGCACCAACATTGTGGCCGCGATCATCCTGGTGGCGATGTCGAGGACTAATCGGGTCACGAACGAAGCAGGCGGTCGGGCCTAGTCCGGTCTGCCTGCCCGCCTCGTCGAGCGCGTTAACTCATCATTAACTCCACTTGCTAACGTCACTTCCATCTCGGCATCGTATCTTTCCGCCGGGCTGGGGCATGACGAAGCTGCCGGCATGCAAGCTTGGCAGCGATCCAGAACGATGACGGCAAACGGCACCGCCTCCCCCAGTGTCAAGGCGTCCCTGGACGGCAATCCGATCCGCTGGCTCATCGTCGGCGGGGGGCTGCTGATCGCCGCGATCGTGATCGGCACCACGATCATGGCCGGCAGTTTGCGCGACCGCGCGCTCGACAACAGCAAGCGCGAGCTGGAAAACACCGTGTTGTTGCTGTCGCGTCATTTCGACCAGCAGCTCGAAGACTTCGGCGCCGTGCAGAACGACCTGATCGCCTATATGCGGGCGAGCGCGATCGACACTCCGGAACATTTCAAACGGCGGATGTCGAGCCCCGACATCCACCTGATGCTCAGCTCCAAGCTGAGCGCCATGTCCTATGTCGGCGGCATCAACATTTTCGACGCCGACGGGATGCTGATCAACTCCTCCTCGGTCTGGCCGGTTCCGTCGGTCAGTGTCGCCGACCGGCCCTATTTCCAGGCCTTCAAGAATGATCCGCAATCGCCCGGCATGATGGTCGAACCGGTGCACAGCCGGATCACCGGCGTCTGGACCACCGTGATCGCACGCAAGATGACGGGACCGCATGGCGAATTCCTCGGTGCCATCGGCAGGGGCATCGAGCCGACCAATTTCGAGCAGTTCTTTGCAAGCCTCGCGCTCGGCGACGACGCCGCGATCTCGATGTTGCATCGCGACGGGACGCTGCTGGCACGCTATCCCCATGCCGACGGTTTGATCGGACAGAATCTCGGCGACGGCCCGCTGCTCCGACATCTGCTCTCCGGCACCGGCAAGAGCGTCACACTGCGCTCGATCAGTCCGGTCGACGGCGTGGACAGGCTGGGTTCGGCGCGCCTGTTGGACGAATTTCCGCTGGTCGTCATCGCGACCACGCCGGTGTCGGTGGCGCTGGCGGATTGGCGCGCGCAAATCCGCTTCATGGTTGCTGCCGCCGGCCTTTCGGCAATGGTGATCGCGGCGTTGTTGTTCCTCGTGGTGCGCAAGCTGTCGCACCAGCACCGGTTGGCGGAACAACGCTTGCTGCTGGAAAAGCAGCGCCTCGACAGGGCCGTCAACAACATGACGCAAGGCCTGCTGCTGTTTGATTCATCGCACCGGCTCGTCGTCTGCAACCAGCGCTATATCGAAATGTACGGCCTGTCGGCGGAAGTGGTGAGGCCGGGTTGCACGTTCCGCGAGATCATCGCGCATCGCAAGGCCACCGGATCGTTCGCGGACGACGTCGACGCCTATTGCGCCCGCATCCTGCGCGACATCGGGCTGCGGCAGGCCATGACCATCGTGACTCCGGATGGGCGTTCGATCCAGATCGTCAACGAACCGCTGGCGGACGGCGGATGGGTCGCGACCCACGAGGACATCACCGAGCGCACCCGCGCCGAAGCGCAGATCACCCATCTGGCGCATTACGACGCGCTGACCGATCTGCCGAACCGCGCCCTGTTTCACGAGCGGCTCACGCAGGAACTGGCAGGCATCGCTCCCGGCGAGCAGCTGGCGGTGCACTATATCGACATCGACGAATTCAAGAGCGTCAACGACTCGCTAGGCCATCTGATCGGCGATGAATTGCTGAAGGCGGTGGCGGCGAGCCTGACCCGCTGCATGACCGCTTCCGGCTTCGTCGCACGACTCGGCGGCGACGAATTCGCCATCGTTCAGACCGCGGTCAGGCATTCCGACGACGTCACCGATCTCGTGGAACGGGTGTTCGTCGCGATCCGCGAGCCTTTTGAATGCCTGGGTCATCAGCTGGCCACCGACGCCAGCATCGGCATTGCGCTGGCGCCCGACCACGGCACCGATCTCGACCAAATCCTCAAGAACGCGGATCTGGCGATGTACGCCGCCAAGGCGGCGGGACGCCGGACCTGGCGTTTCTTCGAACCCGACATGGATGCTCAGATCAAGGCGCGCCGCAAGCTCGAGACCGACCTGCGCCAGGCGATCGCCGAGGAGGCATTGGAGGTCTACTATCAGCCCTGCGTCAGCCTCGCCGACGACAAGATCACCGGCTGCGAGGCGCTGTTGCGCTGGCGTCATCCCGAGCGCGGCATGATCTCGCCCGCCGAATTCATCCCGATCGCCGAAGAGACCGGCCTGATCAACGCGCTCGGCGAATGGGTGCTGACGACGGCCTGCACGGAAGCCGCCCTCTGGCCCGACGACATCAGGATCGCGGTCAACGTCTCGCCGGTGCAGTTCAAGAGCGGCACGCTGGCGCTGAAGATCGTGGCGGCGCTGGCGGCTTCCGGCCTGCCGGCGGAGCGGCTGGAACTGGAGATCACCGAGGCGGTATTGATCCGCGACGACGAGGCGGCGCTCGCCATCCTGCATCAGCTGCGCCAGATCGGCGTGCGGATCGCGCTCGACGATTTCGGCACCGGCTATTCCTCGCTGAGCTACCTGCAGCGCTTTCCGTTCGACAAGATCAAGATCGACCGCTGCTTCGTCAAGGATATCGCCGAGCCCGGCGGCTCCTCCTGCATCGTGCAGGCGGTGGTCAACATCGCCGCCGAGCGCAACATGACGACGACGGCGGAGGGCGTCGAGACCGAGCAGCAGCGGCAATTGCTGGCCGCACTCGGCTGCTCGGAGATGCAAGGCTATCTCTTCAGCCCGCCGAAACCGGCGGCCGCGATCAGGGAGCTGTGCTTCGGGCACCGCGGGCCGTCCCCGAACTTCGCCCCGCCGCGAAAGCGCAGGCCCCGCCGCGCCAGCGTCTAGTTCGGCACGGCGGCCTTGGGCTGCGACGGCACGTCGGCATTGACGGTAACGCCGCGCAGGAAATTGTAGGCCGCCGCCAGCGCCTTATCGTCCTTCTCATTCGGCGGAACGTAGGACTGCGAACCGGTCGCCTCCGCGCCTTCGGCCGACAGATGGCCGCGCATCGACGCCTCGCCCTGCAATTCGGGGCGATCCTTCAGCTCGTCGGGCACCGTCTGCAGCACCTCGATATCGGGCTTGATGCCCTGCGCCTGGATCGAATGGCCCGATGGCGTGAAATAGCGCGCGGTGGTCAGCGCCAACGCGCCGTTGCCGGCGCCGAGGGGAATGATGGTCTGCACCGAGCCCTTGCCGAACGAGCGGGTGCCGATCAGGGTGGCACGCTTGTGATCGTGCAGTGCGCCGGCCACGATCTCGGAAGCCGAGGCCGATCCGCCGTTGATCAGCATCACCACCGGCTTGCCCTTGGTGAGATCGCCGCCGCGGGCGCTGAAACGCTGGGTTTCCTCGGGCGTGCGGCCCCGCGTCGAGACCACCTCGCCGCGCGCCAGGAACGCGCTCGACACCGACACCGCCTGGTCGAGCAGGCCGCCGGGATTGTTGCGGAGGTCGACGACGTAGCCCGCCAGCTTGTCCTGCGGGATCTGTTTCGAAATCTCCGCGATCGCCTTCTTCAGGCCGTCGGTGGTCTGCTCATTGAACGAGGCGATCCGGATATAACCGATGTCGCCGCTCTCGGTGCGGAAGGTGACCGGACGCACCCGGATGATCTCGCGGGTGATCGTGACGTCGATCGGCTTGTCCACGTCCTTGCGCATGATCTTGAGGTGGGTCTTGCTGTCGACCGGACCCTTCATCTTGTTCACGGCCTGCTCGAGCGTCAGCCCCTGAACGGCGTCACCGTCGATCTCCGTGATCAGGTCGCCCGAGAGGATGCCGGCCTTCGCCGCCGGCGTGTCGTCCATCGGGGAGACCACCTTGACCAGGCCGTTCTCCATGGTGACCTCGATGCCGAGCCCGCCGAACTCGCCCTGCGTGGTCTCCTGCATGTCGCGCCAGGCCTTGTCGTTCATGTAGCGCGAATGCGGGTCGAGCGAGGAAACCATGCCGTTGATCGCCCCTTCGATCAGCTTGCTGTCGTCCGGCTTCTCGACGTAGTCGCTGCGGACCCGCTCGAACACCTCGCCGAACAGATTGAGCGACGAATAGGTGTTGGGGCCGCCATCGGCCCGCGCCGCCTGGGTCCATTGCGGGCCATGCGGCGAGGTGACGAGAAGGGTCAGGCATGCACCTGCCGCGGCGCCGAGGAAAAACAGGACATTCTTGCGCATGGGATGGCGGACCTTCTCGCTTTCGATTTTGACCGGCTGCCGGCCTCGCCCGGATAGCATTTATCTGGGCCGGTCCGACAAACTCAACAACACCGTTTTCACATCACCTTTCCGGTATCTTTGAGGCCGTTTTGCCAGGTTGACGGCATTGTGCCAAATCCCCGCTTGGCGCGGGTGCCGAGCCACCAGCCGAACTGCGGAGGCACGCCGCGGAATGCGCCCTCAATGCCCAGTTTCAGGGCAGCATCCATCGGCCAGTTCGGATTATTGAGGATTTCGCGCCCGACCGCGATCAAATCGGCCTGCCCCGCCTGCAGGATCTGCTCGGCCTGGTCGCCATGGATGATGAGGCCAACCGCCATGGTCATGATATCGGCGTTACGGCGGACATATTCCGACAACGGAACCTGGTAGCTGTATCTGATCTCCTTGCCCAGGATCGGGGCCGCATCGGTGATGCCGCCGGAGGAGCAGTCGATCACGTCGACCCCTTTGGGTTTCAGGATTTTCCCCAGCCGCGCGCTCTGTTCCGGGCCCCATCCGGCATTGTCCTGCACCGACAGCCGCACGAACAGCGGCTTGTCCTCGGGCCAGTGCGTGCGCACGGCTTCGGTGACCTCGGCGATGAAGCGCATCCGGTTCGATTCCGAACCGCCATATTCGTCGCTGCGCTGGTTGGAGCGTTCCGACAGGAACTCGTGCACGAGATAGCCGTGCGCGCCATGCAGTTCCAGCACGTCGAAGCCGGCCTCGTGGGCGCGGCGCGCCGCCTGCCCCCAGGCCTGCACCAGCTCCTTCACCTCGGAGCGCTCCAGCGCCCGCGGCACCGGCCATTTCTCGCTATGGGCGATCGCGCTCGGCGCCACCGGCGACCACGCCTCCCAGTCGTCGATCTCGGGCGTCCGTTTCAGCGGCCCGTCGCCTTCCCAGGGGCGATTGGCGCGCGCCTTGCGGCCGGAATGGCCGAGCTGGATGCCGGCTACGGCGTTTTGCTGCTTGATGAATTTTACCAGCCGCGCGAGCGGCTCGACAAAGGCGTCATCCCAGATCCCGAGATCGCCCACGGTGCCGCAGCCGCGCCGCTCGACCTTGGTCGATTCGACCACGACGAGCCCGGCGCCGCCGGCGGCAAATTTGCCGGCATTCATCAGGTGCCAGTCGGTCGGAAACCCTTTGATGGCCGAATATTGGTGCATCGGCGGCACCACGATGCGGTTCTTCAGCTCGACGCCCCGGATCGTGAGCGGCGAAAACAGCTTCATCCCGGACATGTCTGATTTCCCCGTATGGCGGCCGACATCGTCATGCCGGCAGCGCGCCGAGCGGTCTTGTTCGGATCGCGTAACGATATACGGGCTTGGCCACCGCGGCAAAGCCGGAATTCCCGAAGTTCGATGCCGGCATTCCGCCGGGGCGGCGGATGAGGATTTAAGTTCAGCGGCCAAAGAGCGTCATTGCGAGCGTAAGCGAAGCAATCCAACTTTCTTGCGTGTTGCTCGATGGATTGCTTCGTCGCATCCGCCTTCGCCCGAAGGCGGGCTTCGGCGGACAAGAGTGCTCTTCGCAATGACGCCAAGACATACTTCCGCGATCTCGCCTGGGTTACGCTGCGCTAACCCACCCTACGCCGCGGAGCATCAGCGGCCGTAGAGGCCGGTCAGCGTCGCTTTCGCCAGCGTGTGGAAATGCAGGTCGAAGCCGACCAGCGCGGCGGAGGCCATGTCGTTCTTGGCGTCGGGCAGCTTGTCGACGTCAACGGCGAATACCGTGATCTGGTAATGGTGCGGCTTGTCGCCCGCCGGCGGACATGGGCCGCCATAGCCGTCGGCGCCGAAATCGGTCCGACTCTGGATCGCGCCCTTCGGCATCAGCTTCTTTTTCACGTCGCCGGCACCCTTCGGCAGCGAAGTCGTGGCGGCCGGAATGTTGAACACCACCCAGTGCCACCAGCCGGAGCCGGTCGGCGCGTCCGGATCGTAGATGGAGACCGCAAAGCTCTTGGTGGCCGCAGGCGCCCCGCTCCAGCTCAAGCTGGGCGACACATTATCGCCGGTGCAGCCAAAGCCCTTGAACACCTGCTCGTTGGCGATGGTGGCGCCTTCCTTGATCTCGGCGCTGGCAATCGTCATGCTCTGCGCGGTGGCGGAAGTTGCGCCGGCTAGGCTCAGGCCCAGCGCCGCCCATAGTGCCAATTTCGTCATGTACGTCCCCTCCTTTGGTCGCCGGGATTTCCTGCTCTGCTCCCGCTGCCGACAGCCATAGCAATTTTCGGGATGGTGCGGAAGCGCAGGACGCGATAGGCGAATGACCAAGGCGAGACAAACACGCATTTTCCGGGGAGGACACCATGAACGAGGCGCCACGCATTCCGTCGCAAATCGAACTCGGCGCCAGCGGCGAGGAGTTCCAGAACCTGCACGAACTGATCAGCAGGGCGCGGGCCAACCTCAACCAGAATTGCTGGGACTATATCGCCGGCGCCGCCGAGACCGAGACCACGATGCGCCGCAACCGCTTGGCGCTCGACGAGATCGCGTTCCGGCCGCGCGTGCTGCGCAATGTCGCCCGCGTCGACGCTTCCGTCGCTCTGTTCGGCCGCAAATTGCGGATTCCCGTGATGATCGCCCCCGTCGGCGCGCTCGAACTGTTCGATCCCGCAGGCGGCGCGGCGGTAGTGCGCGGCGCCGGCTCGTTCGGGGCTGCGCATATGCTGAGCTCGGTGTCGGAGCCGGGCCTGGAGAAGACCGCGGAAGCCGCCCCCGATGCGCTGCGGATGTATCAGCTCTATGTCCGCGGCGACGACGCCTTTGTCGAGGACCGCGTCGCCCGCGCCATCAAGAGCGGCTACAGCGCGTTTTGCCTGACCGTCGATACCGCCCATTACAGCCGGCGCGAGCGCGACATCGCCAAGCGCTATGTCCGCGCCAGCCGCGTGCGCGCCACCGGCGGCGACTTCCAGAAGGGGCTGGAATGGCGGACGGTGAAGCTGATCAAGGACAAGTTCAAGATACCGCTGGTGATCAAGGGCATCGCCACCGCGGAGGACGCGGAGATCGCGCTCGATCACGGTGTCGACTGGATTTACGTCTCCAACCATGGGGGCCGCCAACTCGACCACGGCCGCGGCTCGATGCATGTGCTGCCCGAAATCGTCGCCGCCGTGAAGGGTCGCGCCAAAATCATGGTGGACGGCGGCATCAATCGTGGTACCGACATCGTCAAAGCGATCGCGCTTGGCGCCGACCTCGTCGGCATCGGCCGGCTGCACTGCTGTGCGCTGGCTGCCAAGGGCGAGCAGGGCATCGTGCGGATGCTGGAGCTGCTGGAAGACGAAGTGGTGCGCTGTCTCGGCCTGCTCGGGGTGACGAAATTCGCCGAGCTCGACAAGAGCTATCTGCATCAAGCCGCGCCGGTGAATATGCCGAGCGTGTTCAGCGCGTATCCGCTGCTGGAGATCGAGCCGTACCGGTATTGAGGGGGAGCGGCCCGCACTTGTCCGATCCGCGGAGCAGTGAGGAAATCCGGTTGGACCGACGATTCATCTTCGTTTGACCGAAGCGCACCTTGCAGGCCTGCATAGCGGGCGCGAGTGTCGACCTCCGGTCTGCGGGCGCGGGACGCGGCTGTCCGTCAGCGTCCCCGGGGCGACGCGGCGTCAAGGTTGTGGCTAAGATTCGCACCCGCGCCACGCGAAAACTTCTGTCGTCTGAACGGCAAGGGTGTTAGGTTTGGATTTTTGGTTCTCGGCGCCATGGCTGTCGCACTCTCCTCGAATGAACTCGAGCGTACCATTGAGGTACTTTCGAGTGCTGGGCAGACGCTGCAATTAACGCGTCTCGAAAGAATTACATACCGCGCGTTATTGGTCAGCGTCGATGTGGCCATGGCAAGCCTCTTCGGATGTTTCCTTGCCATCATTTTCGCCTCGTTCAGCGGAGACTGGCTTTGGGTGCTGGCCTTGGTTCTGGGACTCGTCTTCGCGGTGTCCTTTCTTGTCGCGATGCTCTCGCTGGCGCTGAACATTCCGCTGCTTCTCAAGACTTTTCGCGAAGACAGGCGGCTGAAGCGACTCGGCCTCGGTTCTCTTTCCACCTCCCTATGGAAGGAAAGCCGGCGGAGTTGATGGATCAGCCGGCTTCGCAGCGTTCTGTTGCCCGGCATCGGTATTTTGATCCTGGTCGTCGCGAGCAAAGCCGCGATCGACGCGCGTACACCTGACGAGCGGATAGGTCTATTCATCGCGCTGCCGTTCTACGGGATCACGGCCGGTTTACTATTTGGCGCTCGATATCTGCGGAATCAGCGCGAGCGAATGGACCTGGCGACAAGTGCCGAGCAGCTGAGGAAAGCGCTTCAGAGCCTGCAAGAGCGAGAAGGCCCCGAAGTCGTTTCTGTTCCGGCCGAGCTCCTGGAACAGACCGCGATAATCGAGTCCGCGCAGATCACGAAGGATCGAAAGGACGCTGTCTTGCAAAGCGCCGCCTTTCGACAAAAGGCCTACGCGATCGCATTCAGTCGAGATGCTTCCAAGCAGGGAGCCACGCTGGACGTCGCGGACCGGATCGAGCTCGGGGACCTTGTGGCGGAGCTCAGTACAAACGGCGCGCGACTCGAAGCGCAGGAGAAAGCAAATCCCCGCCCTGAAGGCGCGACGCTTCCGGACACGACTAAAGGCAAACACGTCGAGATCGAGTATGTCGCCGACCACGCCTCGCAACGCATTCAGGTCGTCGCTGTAAGGCTCGCAGGCAATGGCCCCCATGCGTCTCCAGATGGAGCCAACGATGCCTGAGGCGTACGCGATTCAATACTCGGACAGCGGAAAGGAAAGTCGAAAGGATCTGCCTCAGGAGGCTCTGTCCATACTTTTCGATTTGCTTGATACGCTGGCTGACAATCCGGACGCCTACCCAGGTCGAGTCCGCTCGATCAGCCAGGACGGAAAGGTGCGGCTCTATAAACATCCTTCGCCTCCGCTGGAGGTGACCTTCGAAGTCGACGCGGCTCGTCGCGTCCTCTATCTCCAGCACTTCGTCGCGCCGAAAGTGAGCGTTACAAAACCGGTGTTTATCAGCTATAGCCACAAGGACGCGGAGTGGCTGGAGAAGCTCCGGCAGTTCCTGCGGCCGCTTGAAAACCGAAATCTGATTCTGTGTCTGGGATGACACGGAGATACGCCCAGGTGCGGAGTGGCTTGTTGAAATACGCAAGGCGCTTGGCTCGGCGCGCGTTGCCGTATTCCTAGTCACCCAGGACTTCCTCAACTCGCCGTTCATCACCAACGAGGAACTCCCGGAACTATTGGAGGCGGCGAACAACAGAGGCTGCCTGGTGTTCTGGATTGCGGTGAAGTCGTCGACCTTCGCAGACTCTCCGTTGGCCAGGTTTCAGGGGGCTATTTCGCCAAACACACCGCTGGCTCTGATGTCGGAGGGCCAGCAGGCCGAACTGCTCCTGCAGGTTTATGAGAAGATGAAGACCGCGGTCTTGGTCCAGTGAAATATTGTGCGTGACGGCGGTGCCGATTTCGTTGCCCCCTCTCCCCGATTTTCGTACACCGCCCCCATGACGCTCCCCCCACTCTCCCCCGGCTCGGCCGACGCGCTCCTGTTCGATCTCGGCCGCGTCGTACTCGACATCGATTTTTCCAGGGCGTTTTCCTGTTGGGCACGTCATGCGGCTTGCGCGCCGGAACAACTGGTCGGGCGGCTGTCGCTCGGCGAGCTCAACCATCGGCACGAGCGGGGCGAGATCGGCGATGCGGAATATTTCGCCGGCCAGTGCGCGGCGATGGGGATAAAGCTGTCCGACGCCGAGTTCCTGGAGGGGTGGAACGCGATCTTTGCCGGCGAGGTGCCCGGCATCGCGCAGGCGCTGGCGCGCGCGGCGAAAAAACTGCCGCTCTATGCCTTCTCCAATACCAACAACGCCCATGTCGCGCATTTCTCGGCTCTGCATGCCGATGTGCTCGGCCATTTCCGCGAAGTCTTTCTTTCCTCCTCGATCGGGCTGCGGAAACCGGATGCAGCGGCCTATGATCATGTGGTCAGGGCGATCGGGGTTCCGGCGGAGCGGATCGTGTTCTTCGACGATTCCGCCGACAATATCGCGGGCGCACGCGCGCAGGGACTGATCGGGGTGCATGTGAGGTCGCCGGATGATGTCGCGCAGGCGCTGGCCGCGCTCGGGATTTAGATTATAAAGCAGCAGCCGTTATTGCGAGCGCAGAAGCTCTTTGTCATTCCGGGGCGATGCGAAGCATCGAACCCGGAATCTCGAGATTCCGGGTCTGGTCCTTCGGACCATCCCGGAATGACGAAAGAAAGATGGATTGCTTCGCGGAGCCTGTCATCGGGCGGCGCCTTGCGCCGACCCGTTGGCTCGCAATGACAGCGGATAGAGTCCTTAGGAGTTTTCGCCGTGGCACTCATGCCGGTCGCCGATGCGCTTGCCGCCATCCTCGCGGGCGCGGAACCGTTGGCTGAAGAGACGGTCGCGCTGGATGCCGCCTATCATCGCGTGCTGGCGCGCGACGTCACCGCGCGGCGCACGCAGCCACCACAGGCGATGTCGGCGATGGACGGTTATGCAGTGCGCGCGACGGACGCTGCCAAGATCGGGGCACGGCTTACCGTGATCGGCGAGGTCGCGGCCGGCCGTCCGTTCGAAAAGGCGCTGGGCGCCGGCGAAGCGGTGCGGATTTTCACCGGCGGGGTGATCCCCGACGGTGCCGACGCGGTGGTGATCCAGGAAGACACCAGCGTCGATGGCGCCACCGTCACCGTCACCGAAGCCGCGCGCTCGGGACGGCACATCCGGCCTGCCGGCATCGATTTTCGCGAAGGCGATGTGCTGCTGGCCAAGGGAAGCCGCCTCACCGACCGCGACCTGTCGCTGGCCGCCGGCATGAACTACCCGGAATTGGCTGTGCGCCGCCGGCCGAAGGTGGCGCTACTCGCGACCGGCGACGAACTCGTCATGCCCGGGCAAACCCCCGGCCCCGGGCAGATCGTCTATTCCAACGGCTACGCGCTGCGGGCGCTGGCCCGCAGCCAGGGCGCCGAGATCGTCGATCTCGGCATTGCCGCCGACACCGTCGAGGCCACGACCTCCGGCATCCGCCGCGCCCGCGACTGCGCCGCCGACATCCTGATCACGACCGGCGGCGCCTCGGTCGGCGACCGTGACCTGGTGAAACGGTCGCTGGAGGCCGAGGGCGTGGAGATGGCGTTCTGGAAGATCGCGATGCGACCGGGCAAGCCGATGATGCACGGCAGACTCAAGGGCATGCGGGTGATCGGCCTGCCCGGCAATCCCGTCTCCTCCTATGTCTGCGGCTTCCTGTTCTTGGTGCCGCTGATTCGCGCGCTGTCGGGGCGCGCGGACGTCCATCATACCAGCGAGAGCGCGCTGCTCGGGCGCGACGTCGGCGAGAACGACCAGCGCGAGGACTATCTTCGCGCCCGCCTCGAGCGGCGTGCGGACGGCGCGCTCGTCGCCATCCCCGTCGGCCATCAGGATTCCTCGCTGCTTGCAAATCTCGCTGCGGCACGGGCGCTTGTGATCCGCGCGCCGTTCGCAAAAGCCGCCGCCACGGGTTCGGTTTGCGAGATCCTGCGGCTTCCCGTGTGAGGCGGAGATAGCGGTTCCAACAATGCGGGGCCGCGTTGACGGGAAATTAAGTGGTTGCGGAACACATATGGAACATATAGTGTTCGTTCATGATTTGTTTCGAGTGCTGGTGTCTGTTGAACACCTCGGAGTCTGACGGCACGTATCAAACTGGGGATTGGTCGAGATGCTCACGCGCAAACAATATGAACTCTTGCGATTCATCAGCGAGCGCCTGAAGGAAAGTGGCGTTCCGCCCTCCTTTGACGAGATGAAGGATGCGCTCGATCTGCGCTCCAAGTCCGGCATCCACCGCCTGATCACGGCGCTGGAAGAGCGCGGCTTCATCCGCCGCCTGCCCAACCGCGCCCGCGCCATCGAGGTCATCAAGCTGCCGGAGCTGTCCGGCGGCGGCAACGGACGCCGCGGCTTCACGCCGAGCGTCATCGAAGGCACGCTCGGGAAGGTCCGCTCGGCCAGCGTCTCCGCCGACGACGACGGCAGCCGCCCGGTTGCGGTCCCCGTGATGGGCCGGATCGCCGCGGGCACGCCGATCGAGGCGCTGCAGACCCGCAGCCACACCATCAGCGTACCGCCGGACATGTTGGGCGCCGGCGAACATTACGCGCTCGAAGTGCGCGGCGATTTCATGGTGGATGCCGGCATTCTCGACGGCGACATGGCGCTGATCCAGCGCAACGAGAGCGCCGAGACCGGCGACATCGTGGTCGCCCTGATCGACGAGGAGGAGGCGACGCTAAAACGCTTCCGCCGCCGCGGCGCCTCGATCGCGCTGGAACCCGCCAATACCTCTTACGAGGTCCGCATCCTGCCGCCGAACCGGGTCAAGATCCAGGGCAAGCTGATCGGGCTCTACCGGAAGTATTGAGAGCTGCCGTCATTCCGGGGCGCGTCGCAGACGCGAACCCGGAATCTCGAGATTCCGGGTTCGATGCTTCGCATCGCCCCGGAATGACGATCCTGAGCGGCGCGGCCTCATGGTTCGAGACGGCGCAAGAGCGCCTCCTCACCATGAGGGTCTGGCAGCTCCCGCTCCGTCCCCTCATGGTGAGGAGCGCGGCATGGCCGCGCGTCTCGAACCATCAGGCCGTCGCAGATCCAAAAAACGCATTTGTGATCGGCCGCCTCGGCCGCCGTCGCAGAATTGCCTGCAACCGGGAAGAGTCTCGGCGGTTACTGTCCACTCTGATAGAGGCCTGCGCCTCTCACAGCGGCGCGGGTTCGTTATCTCGAACGAGGAGCAATCCGATGTGTGACTATAGCCTGCATGCCGTCGCGACCCGCCCCGCTGAGGTCGGAGAGACGCTGATCACGACGATGTTCCGCGGCACGGCGACCCGCGGCTTTGCGTCCGAAGCCGACCCGACGGTCGCGGTCTGCATGCTTCCGGGCACCGAACTCGCCTTCGCCGACAATGTCCGCTACGACAACCGCTGGATCTGGACGCGGGAAATCAATTTCCGGGTCGGCAAGTTCGGCGAGATCGACCGGCACATTCCCGACCGCCACCATGACGCGATCGAATTTCCCGACGGTAGCCACGTGCTGGTGACGTTGCTCTGCGAGGGCCAGCGCGCCACCGTGCTGCAATTGCCTGTCGTCGCACAGCCCGCGGAACGGGCACGGCCGGTTAGCGAACCGAGAGCTACCCCGCTCTCCGCCGGCTGAGACCTTTCGCCGCCCCGCCGGCTCCGGCCGGCGGGATCGGCACCGCGCCGGGTTACACGCGATTCTCCTGAAGGGATCGCGACCAGAATGTGTGTGCCGAAGAAACGAATGGGACAGGACTGGCGCGAAGGCGGCTGGCGGCGCGTCGCCGTTTTGACCGCTCGCGCGAAGGACGGTGGGATTGGGCGTCAACAAGGTCAGCTGGCAGCAAGTCGGACACGTCACCGAACCCGGCCGCTACATGTTCCGGTTCGGCTGGCTCACCATTGCGCCGGAAGATCTCGCGGTCTGGCAGCAATTCCCGGACGCTACGTTCGCCCTGGTCAAGACCGCGGGGGCACCCGCAACCGACGCGAGTGAAGAGTTTCATCTCGGTGCCTTCGAACTGCGGCAGGTGCCGGCGTCGCAGGAGAAATAGATTCTCGTCATTGCGGGGCGATGCGAAAGCATCGAACCCGGAATCTCGAGATTCCCCAATGCGCAATTGCGCATCTGAGGTTCAGCCCTGCGGGCTGCCCCGGAATGACGGAGAGAAAATCACTCCTCCGCTTGAAGATCGGCCTCCGCGGGCGTCGCGTCCACCGCGCGCGGCGGTTTTGCGCGCGAAACCAGCGCTGGTTCGGTCGCCGGCTCGTCGCCTGCCGCCGGCGACCATGGCCGGTCGACGCCGCGCGGCTTGTTGGCGCTGAGCCTGAAGGCGGACCCGTTGCGCCACAGCGCGATCGCGCCATGGCTGGTCCAGAGATCCCGGCCGATCACCGCCGACGCGCATGACGGCGGCGCCTGCCTCGCGGTCACCAATAGCGCCGCGTGCGCGCAATCGTCCGCCAGCGCCTCTGGCTTCAGCGTCAGCGCGACGAGACCGCCCGCTTCCATCTCGGTGACGCAGCCCTCGCCGTCGCAGGACACGCCGTCGCCGAGCGTGGGGTCGGTGGGCAACCTCGGATCGGCGTCGGCGGCGAGCCACTCCTTCAGCAGGAACGCATCCTTCGCCGTGCGCATCAAATGCAGCCGGCCGTCCCTGCCCCGGACGCCGACATTGTGGCCGTCGGCGGAGATCAGGATGTCCGGCTGCGGCACCATCAGCGCCCATACCACCGATAGCGCCAGCACGGCTGCGCCCGACCAGCGCAGCGGCGTCCGCAACAGCCCCAACAACACGATCCCGATCGAGGCCGCGATCAGCGGCCCGATGCCGAATGCCGCCATCCGTCCGATCGCGCCGGGAAGCGCGGCGACCCATCGCGTCACCGCGATCATCCAGTCGATGCCGATGCCCATCAGCCACCAGAACACGCCGTCGAAGCCGAACGGCATCGCGGCCAGGCCCAGCAAGCCGGCCGGCATCACCAACGCCGACACCACCGGCATCGCCGCCAGGTTGGCGAGGACGCCGTAGGGCGTGATGCGATGGAAATGGAAGGCGGCGTAGGGCGTGGTCGCAAGCCCCGCGACCAGCGAGGCGAGCGTCAGCGTCATCAGCTCGCGGCCGCCCCAGAGCGCGACCTTGGCGGTCGCCGAATGATCGGGCGAAGCAAACAGGCGCGGCATGCCGATCTGCACCAGCGCCACCAGGCCGAGCGTGGCCGCGAACGACATCTGGAAACTCGGATGCACCAGCGCTTCCGGCGCCATCAAAAGCACGATCATCGCCGACACCGCGAGCGTCCGGAAGGTGATGGCGCGGCGGTCGACCATGATTGCGATCAGCACCACCGCCGTCATGAAGAAGGAGCGTTGGGTTGCGACTTCGGCGCCCGACAGCAGCAGATAAAACAGCGCTGCGGCCAGCGCTGCGGCCGCCGACCATTTCTTGATCGGAAAGCCGGTGGCGAGTGCGGGGATCAGCGCCAGCAGCGCGCGCACCGCAAAAAACACCACGCCGGCGACGACAGCCATGTGATAGCCCGAGATCGACAAGACATGGCCGAGGCCGGAGATGAACATGGCATCGTTGACGGGCGTGGTGATGGCGTCGCGGCGGCCGGTCAGAAGCGCTGTTGCGATCGCGCGCCTGTCGCCGTCGAGCGTGGTGCGGATCCGCGCGTCGATGGAATCGCGCAAGCCTTGCATCATGGCGGCGTAGCGCAGCGAGAGCCCGCCGCTGACGGGCGCCTGCACGGTCTTGATCGCTCCCGTGACGAAACCGGAGGCGCCGATACCCTGGAAGAACATGTCGCGGCCGAAATCGTAGGAGCCGGGCCGCAAGGGCGCGAGCGGCGGCTGCAGCCGCGCCTTCAATTCCACAAAGCTGCCGACGTCGGGTGCGGTGCCCTTGCGCACCGACAGCCGCACCCGCTCCAGTTTTGTCGCCGCGCGCGGACTGTCCATCGCGACCACATGCAGCACGAAGCGGTCGGTGCGCTCGCGGATGTCGCGGGTCTCGACAAAGCCCGACAGCGTGACGCCATAGAGGGGCCGTGCCAGCACGCCATGGCCGATCCAAGCGGTCCTGAGGGTTGCCGTGGCAAAGCCCACCGCAATGGCCGCGACCATTACCGCGACCGGAAAGGCCTTGTGTCGGCGGAGCAGGAGAGCGGCGAGGCAAAGCAGCATCGCCGTGATGGCGGCAACCGGCAGGACCGGTTCATGATCGGCGGCGAAATAGAACGCAATGCCGGTGCCGAAGGCGATCGGCACCCAGGGCAGCAGGCGGCCGGCGCCGGCCTCGGCCAAAATCCATTCGCGCAGTTTGGCGGCAAGCTGGGGCCATGTGTCGAAACCGGAAGGCGCGAAGCCGCCCGCCGCCTCGCGCGGCGGCCATGTGCCGGCGATCCCCTGCGTCCGGGTCCTGCGCCCCTGCGCCATCCGGCCTCACCCCACGCAACATGCTCAGGGTCGAAATGCTACCGTAGGCTGTCGGCGCCGGGCTAGTGGAACGGATGTGGAATATCGGGGGAAAACGCTACCCACGCATCGGCGCGGAGTCCGGGCGTTTACCATGTCGCCGAACGCTCCCTTAAGGGTATTCGGCCTACCAAGAAGGCGGGGTATGGGGCCTTGGCCGACGGTATTTTGCTTTGACGCCAATGCTCCCGTTGCATGCCTGGGGAGTTTGCATGACAAGTTCAAAACCGGTGCTTTCAGCCGCCGCGGCGATCGGCGCCATCATCAGCGTCAGCGCGGCATCCGCGGCCGATTTCGGCGCGGTGCCCTACGCCAAGGCGCCGCCGCTGGTGGCGGTCAATCCCGTGATCAGCTGGGCGGGCTTTTACGCCGGCCTGAACGCGGGCGGTGTATGGGCGCATTCCGATATCACCGACATCAACGGCTACGCCGCCGCGGCGCCCCCGGCAACGGTGACCTCCATCAACACCAATGGTTTCCTCGCCGGCGGTCAGGCCGGCTATAACTGGCAGGCCAGCAGCTTTCTGTTCGGCCTCGAAGCCGACGGCGGCTACATGGATCTGGGCGGGACCACCCCGCTGACGGGTACCGCGTCCGGAACCCGCGTCGGCCTGCGGAGCGGCGCCTATATCGATTTCACCGGCCGGCTCGGCATCACCTACGATCGCGCGCTGTTTTACGTCAAGGGCGGCTACGCCCTGCTGGATGACGCGTCGAGCTTCAGCACCGTCACCGGTTCATTCTCGTCGCTGACCCGGCACTCCACCGATTCCGGATACACCATCGGCGCCGGCGCGGAATACAAATTTGCGCCGAACTGGAGCGCCAAGGTCGAGTATCTGCACTACGACTTCGGCAATGTGCTCGGCTACACCGTCTTCAGCGCTGGCGGGGCGCCGTTCCTGTTCAATCAGAACCTGCGCATCGATACCGTCAAGGCCGGGGTGAACTACTCATTCGGCAGCCCGATCCTCGCACGCTACTGATCGCTGCTTGCGGCGGCGGAACGAATTCCGCCGCTGGGGCTTCTACAAGGCCCATGACCGACAATCCCACGCCATTCGTCCAATTCAGCCTCGAGAAAGCCATCGCCCTGCGCTGGACGCTTCGCGATATCAAGGCCCAGCGGCTGAAACTCTCGCCCGTCAGCGCGAGCGACCTTGCCACGCTGACCGAACTCGGCCTGATCGAAATGCGCGACGGAGAGCCGGTGCTGACACCGGCCGGTCACGACGCCCTGGATTGACTATGGGTCGGCCCAAGGCAGGCCGGAACTTGAAGCCTGAACTTGAAGCCGTTTATCAAGAGGGGGCTCGGCCCATGGGCTACGGCCGTTAACCATTACTAGCGGCCTCGCGACTAGGATCCCCGAATTCAACGTGGGGATCAGGCCATGCCGCGCAGGATCGTGCTGTCTGTTTTTGCAACCTTGCTCACCGCAACGATCGCGCAGGCCGCCGATCTGCCGACCCAGAGCCGGCTCGGCGCGATTTTCGCCGACGAGCCGCCCGCGGTCCGTGTCGAAGTCCGTCGCGAACGCGAAGCCGTGGCGCCGATCATCCCCTACAATCTCCTGCAGAACCCGCTGTGGAACCGCGGCAACTATAACTACGGCTCGTCGTGGGACTTCTACTATCCCGGCGCGTATTACGGCGGGCCCTATGTCTCCTATGCCGTCCGCCTTCCTTACGTCTGCGGGCTCTACGGCTATTGCCAGTAGCTGCACCAACCTACTGCTCGATGAGCGGGGTCGTCGACGAGACGTGATGGCTGGCGATTTTCCAGCCGCCGTCCTCGCGAACGATGACCCAGGTGATCTTGACCAATAACGGCAGCGCCCCTTCCTCGACGACAAAAGATGCCGTGGCCGCGAAATTAATCAGGTCGGGATTGACCATCGTCGCTGCGCGATCGGTGAATTGAACGGCAGGCGAACGCCATCGCGGCAAGCCGTTGAAATAGGCCTTGACGCCGTCCCTGCCGCGATAGAGCCGGGGGTTCGACCCGAAGAAGAATGCTTGCTTCGAGTAAAGCGAGGAAAGCGCATCCGCGTCGAGCCTGTTGAACGCCGCCGACCACTTCTCGATGATGGCTGATACCGTATCGTCGGCCACGCCTCGCATCGGATCGCTCATGTCTTGCCGCCGACTTCCTTCGCAAAGGTATCGCGCAGGCCAATGGTGCGGTTGAATACGAGTCGGTCCGGCGCCGAGTCCTTGTCGCGGACGAAATAACCCTGGCGCTCGAACTGCATCACCTCGTTCGAATTGGCCTGCACGATCGCGGGCTCGATCCTCGCATCCTTCAAGACTTCCAGTGAGTGCGGGTTGAGGTCGGCGGCGAAATTGGCGGCATCCGGCGAGGGCTTTGCAAACAGCTGGCTGTAGACGCGGATTTCCGCCGGCACCGACTGCTTGGCCGGCAGCCAGTGCATGGTGGCCTTGACCTTGCGGCCGTCGGGGGCGTTGCCGCCGCGGGTCGCGGGGTCGTAGCTGCAACGCAGCTCGATCACTTCGCCGGCGTCGTTCTTAAGGACGCCGGTGCACTTGATGAAATAGGCATAGCGCAGCCGCACCTCGGTGCCGGGCGATAGCCGGAAAAACTTCTTCGGCGGATTTTCCATGAAATCGTCGCGCTCGATGTAGAGCTCGCGGCCGAACGCGATACGGCGGGTGCCGGCGTTGGGATCGTCCGGATGGTTGATCGCCTCGATCTCCTCGGTTTCGCCTTCCGGATAATTCTCGATCACGACCTTCAGCGGCCGCAGCACCGCCATCCGCCGCTGAGATGTCCGGTTCAGCTCCTCCCGAATGCAAAACTCCAGCATGCCGACATCGACCACGCTGTTGGCTTTCGCAACGCCGATCCGCTTGATGAATTCGCGGATCGCGGCCGGCGGCACGCCGCGCCGCTTCAGGCCCGCAATGGTCGGCATCCGCGGATCGTCCCAGTCCGAGACATGGCCGTCGCGCACGAGCTGGGTCAGCACGCGCTTCGACAGCAGCGTATAGCTCAGATTGAGGCGGGCGAATTCATACTGATGCGGTTTTGACGGCACCGGCAGCTTGTCCAGGAACCAGTCATAGAGCGGCCGGTGATCCTCGAATTCCAGCGTGCAGATCGAATGCGTGACGCCCTCGATCGCGTCCGACTGGCCATGGGCGTAATCATAGCTCGGATAGATCGACCATTTGTCGCCGGTCCGCGGATGGTGGGCGTGCAGGATGCGATAGAGCACGGGATCGCGCAGGTTGATGTTGCCGGCGGCCATGTCGATCTTGGCGCGCAGCACGCGGGCGCCGTTGGGAAACTCGCCGGCCTTCATGCGGCGAAACAGATCGAGGTTTTCCTCGATGGGGCGATCGCGGAACGGGCTGTTCCTGCCGGGCTCGGTCAGCGTGCCGCGCGAATGGCGGATTTCCGCCTGCGACTGGTCGTCGACATAGGCCAGGCCTGCGCGGATCAGGCCCTCCGCCCATTCGTAGAGCCTGTCGAAATAGTCCGAGGCATAGAACAGGTGCTTGCCCCAGTCGTAGCCGAGCCAGTGCACGTCGGCCTGGATCGAGTCGATATATTCCTGCTCTTCCCGGGTGGGATTGGTGTCGTCGAAACGCAGGTGGCAGCGGCCGGCAAATTCCTGCGCGATGCCGAAATTGAGCGCGATCGACTTGGCGTGGCCGATATGCAGATAGCCGTTCGGCTCCGGCGGGAACCGGGTCACGATCAGCCTGTGTTTGTCGAGGTCGGCCTGGACGATGTCGCGAATGAAATCGCGTCCTGCCTCCGCGGCCACCGGTTCTATTGTCGTCATTCTCGGTTTCCTGATCGGGAATCAACGGAAGGTTCTGCCAAATCCGCCAGTCCCACGGAAGGCTTTAGTTATGTACCGTTCCTGCTATACACCAGCGCGCTTTCCGCATGCCCTCTTTGTTCCCGGCCCGCTCCCTTAAATGACCGATTCCATCGTCACCCGCTTTGCGCCCTCCCCGACCGGCTTCCTCCATATCGGCGGCGCCCGCACCGCGCTGTTCAACTGGCTCTATGCCAGGAAGCACGGCGGCAAGATGCTGTTGCGAATCGAGGACACCGATCGCGAGCGCTCGACCGAGCCGGCGATTGCCGCCATCCTCGACGGGCTGAAATGGCTCGAGCTCGATTGGGACGGCGACGTCGTCTACCAGTTTACCCGCGCCGCGCGGCACCGCGAGGTCGCGGAAGCGCTTCTGGCCGGCGGCCATGCCTATCGCTGCTACGCCACACCTGAAGAGCTCGCCGAGATGCGCGCCAAGGCCCGCGCCGAGGGCCGCACCCGCCTCTATGACGGGATGTGGCGCGATCGCGACGCCGCGGAAGCGCGAATCGACATCAAGCCGACGATCCGGCTCAGATCGCCCTTGACCGGCGAGACCGTGATCGAGGACCAGGTGCAGGGCCGCGTGATCTGGCAGAACGAGAACCTCGACGACCTCGTGCTGCTGCGCGGCGACGGCAACCCGACCTACATGCTGGCGGTGGTGGTCGACGACCACGACATGGGCGTCACCCACGTCATCCGTGGCGACGATCACCTCATCAACGCCGCGCGCCAGAAGCAGATCTACGATGCGCTGGGGTGGGGCGTCCCCAGCATGTCGCATATCCCGCTGATCCATGGCCCCGACGGCTCGAAACTGTCAAAACGCCATGGCGCGCTGGGGGTCGATGCCTACCGCGCGATGGGATATTTGCCGGCGGCGCTGCGCAATTACCTGGTCCGGCTCGGCTGGAGCCACGGCGACCAGGAAATCTTCTCCACCGAGGAGATGATGAGGGCTTTCGACTTGTCCGGTATCGGCCGCTCGGCCGCCCGCTTCGACTTCGCCAAGCTGGAGAACCTGAACGGCCACTATATCCGCCACTCCGACGATCAATCCCTCGTGACCCAATTCGAGCGCGTGCTGGACTATGTGCCTGATGGCACCGAGTTGAAGGCCAAGCTCACCGATGCCAGGCGCGCGCAACTGCTGGCGGCGATGCCGAGCCTGAAGGAGCGCGCCAAGACGCTGATCGAGCTGATCGACTCCTCCTATTTCATCTTCGCCGACCGGCCGCTCGAGATCGAACCCAAGGCCGAAGCCCTGCTGACGCCGGAAACGCGCGAACTGATCGACCGGCTGCGCGCCGCGCTGGCGGCGGTCGACCCGTGGACGGCGGAAACCACCGAGGCCGCGATGCGGGCGTTCGCCGAAGCCAGTAACCTCAAGCTCGGCGCGGTGGCCCAGCCGCTCCGCGTGGCGCTGACCGGGAAAACCACCTCGCCCGGCATCTTCGAGGTGCTTTGGGTGCTTGGAAAACAGGAATGCCTGTCCCGGCTTGGCGATCAAGCCCCGTCATGAGATGGTAGCGCAGGCCAGCCGTGCCCATCTTGCAGTGCAAACAGCAATAAGATACCCATCTAAGAAGTGCTTCTGGAATAGCCGGCTTCCTGTCGCCATCGCTTCGGCATGGCGCCCTTGGCCGCCGCATTCTGCAACGATCTCATCGGGGACTTCACGATGGACGCAACATCCAACACCAAAACCGCAACACTGACGGTCGGCAACAAGACTTACGATTTCCCGATCCTGAGCGGCACCGTCGGGCCCGATGTCGTCGACATCGCCAAACTCTACGCCCAATCCGGGATGTTCACCTACGATCCGGGATTTACCTCCACCGCCAGCTGCCAGTCCAAGATCACCTATATCGACGGGGACGCCGGCATCCTGGAATACCGCGGCTACCCGATCGAACAGCTCGCCGAACGCGGCGATTTCCTGGAAACCTGCTACCTGCTGCTCTACGGCGAATTGCCGACCAAGGCGCAGAAAGCCGATTTCGACAACCGCGTGATCCATCACACCATGGTTCACGAGCAGATGGCCCGCTTCTACCAGGGTTTTCGCCGCGACGCCCATCCGATGGCGATCATGGTGGCAGCCGTCGGCGCGCTGGCGGCGTTCTACCACGACTCCACCGACATCAATGACCCGCAGCAGCGCATGATCGCCTCGATGCGCATGATCGCGAAGATCCCGACGCTCGCCGCGATGGCGTTCAAATACACCATCGGCCAGCCCTTCATCTATCCGAAGAACTCGCTGTCCTTCGCCGAGAACTTCCTCAACATGTGCTTTGCGGTGCCGTGCGAGGAATACAGGATCAATCCGGTGCTGGCGGATGCGCTCGACAAGATCTTCATCCTGCACGCCGACCACGAACAGAACGCTTCGACCTCGACGGTGCGCATCGCCGGCTCTTCCGGCGCCAACCCGTTCGCCTGCATCGCCGCCGGCATCGCCTGCCTGTGGGGCCCGGCGCATGGCGGCGCCAACGAGGCGGCGCTGGCGATGCTGTCCGGCATCGGCTCGGTCGACAAGATTCCGGACTTCATCAAGCGGGTGAAGGACAAGAACAGCGAAGTCCGCCTGATGGGCTTTGGCCATCGGGTCTACAAGAACTACGATCCGCGCGCGAAGATCATGCAGAAGATGTGTCACGCGGTGCTGGCGGAGACCGGCCATGGCGACGACCCGATGCTCAAGGTCGCGCTGGAACTGGAAAAGATCGCGCTCAACGATCCCTATTTCATCGACCGCAAGCTCTATCCGAACGTCGATTTCTATTCGGGCATCACGCTGAAGGCGATGGGTTTTCCGACCTCGATGTTCACCGTGCTGTTTGCGGTCGCGCGCACCGTCGGCTGGATCAGCCAGTGGAGCGAGATGATCGAGGACCCGCAGCAGAAGATCGGCCGCCCGCGCCAGCTCTATACCGGCGTCACCCGGCGCGATTACGTGGATATCGGCAAGCGGAAGTAGTCGGAAGCTCGAAGGTTGCCGCTCCTGCCATCCGGCATCCGAGGCGCGAGCCTTGCGGTGCACGTGCACCGCTGGGCGAGCCTCGAAGGATGGGCCGCAAACCCGGTGCAGGTCATCCTTCGAGGCGCGCAAGAGCGCGCACCTCAGGATGACGGATAACTAAATCGGCCGCCGCGCCTTTCGCATCGTCGCCAGCACGATGTCGGCGGCACGCACGCTGGGCGACTGGTTGCCCGTCGCCATGATGGCGTCGATCCCTGCGAAAGCCGCGAGTTGTCGTTGGCGCATCGGCGAATCCGTCAGCACGTCGCGCAGCGCGGGCGATAGCTTTTCCGCCGTGCAATCGTGCTGGATGAATTCCGGAATCACGTTCTCACCCAGGACGAGATTGGCCAGGATGACGGAATTCACCTGGATCATCTTGAGCATGATCCAGGCCTCGGCGGCACCCACCCGGTAGGCCGTGACCATCGGCACCGCTGATATCGCAAGCTCGAGCGTCACGGTGCCGGACTTGGCGAGCGCGGCGTGCGCGATCCGGAACGCCGCCCGCCTCTCCTGTTCGCCGAGCACGATCCTGGGCCCGACCCTCCAGCCTTTGGCGGCCTCGGTGACCGCTTCCTGCAGATGCGGCATCGTCGGCAGGACCAGCTCGAACGCCATGCCCTCCTCCGCGAGCCGCGCCAGCGCTTCGCCGAACACCGCCATATGGTGCCTGATCTCGCCGCGCCGGCTTCCCGGCAGCACCAGCAGCACCGGCGGGGCGGCCTCGCGGCGCTTCTGTTCGGCAGCGTCCGGCCGGAGCGAGCCGAGCTGCTCGGCCAGGGGATGGCCGACATAGCTGCAGGGCGGCCCGCGCAGCCGGCGGTAGGCCTCCGGCTCGAACGGCAGCAGCGCCAGCACGTGATCGACATAGGAGACCATGGCGCGCGCCCGGCCCGGCCGCCAGGCCCATACCGAGGGTGAGACGTAGTCGATGATCGGGATCGAGGGATCGCGCGCCCGCACGCGCCGTGCCACCCGATGGGTGAAGTCCGGACTGTCGATGATCACGAGAATGTCGGGTGCGCTCTCCGTGACGGCTTTCGTGGTTTCGCGGATGAGCCGTAGCAGCTTCGGCAGCTGCTTGATGACCGCCGCCAATCCCATGATCGACAGCTGTTCGATCGCGAAGCGCGAGATCAGCCCCTCGCGCGCCATCTGTTGGCCGCCGACGCCTTCGAAGCGGACGGCGTCGCCGAGACGCTGGCGCAGCACCTTCATCAGATTGGCGCCGAGCCGGTCGCCGGATTCTTCCGTCGCGATCAAAAAGATTTTTCGCGCGACGCTCGCGGCTGGTCGCGCGGCCATCACGCGGAAAGGCCGGTCACGAACAGGGCGGCGGCGTCGGCCTTTTCGATCATCGCCTGCGGCTCGACCACGAGCGTGTTGCCGGCCACGATCGCCACCCCTGCAAGCTTCGCCGCGGCCGCGCCTTCGACGGTTTGCGGCCCGATCGTCGGCAGGTCGAAACGCAGATCCTGGCCGCTTTTCGGCGCCTTCACCAGGACCCCGCGGCCGGCTTTGGCGCGAATGCGTCGCTCGCCGCGCAGCCGCGCCACCCGCGCCAGCAGGGCGTCGGTGCCTTCGATGTCTTCCACCGCCACCACATGGCCGTCGATGACGACCGCGGCCTGCCCGATATCGAAGGGACTGAGAGCTGCCAGCACCTCGCGGCCCCTGGCGATGTCGGCGAGCGCATTGGCATCGGGCGCCGACCGGGTCAGGGATCCCTGCGGCATCAGCAGGTCCGGGGCGACATCCCTGATGCCCACCATGCGGAAGCCGTCCTGCTCGAGGATGCGGCCGATACTGGACAGCAGATGGTCGTCGCCGCCCCGGAAGGCCGCCCATACCCGCCCGAGGATGCGAAGCGTGGTCCAGTCCAGCGGGATTTCCGACAGCGCCGGCCGCACCAAGGTGCCGATAAAGACCAGATCCCGGCAGTTTTCGGCGCGAAACAGTTTGATGGCCCGGCCGACCTGGCCGACCGAAATCCAGCAATGGCGGTAGCGCTCGACCGCCACCGGATCGCATGCGCCCTTCAGCGCGAACAGCACCGGCGGAAGGCCGCGCGCAACCATCGAATCGGCAACCGCGAACGGCATGACGCCGCCGCCGGCGATCAACCCGACCGGAGAAGAAATTTCCAGCGCCCCTGTTGTCATGGCCCTGATGTCATCAATGCCGCTTGCCGTCATCGGCCGGCAGGCACAGAGCACGATGCTTGTTGTTCCGGATGAAGGCCAGGATTTCGGCGATCGCGGGGTCCTCGGCCGCCATCGGCTGCACCGCGTCCAGCCGCTCGGCGAAGATGCCGGGTCCGTGAAACAGTTTTTGATAAAACGTCCGCACGGTGGCGAGCCGCGCGCGGGTGAACTTGCGCCTGCGCATGCCGACGATATTAAGCCCTTCCAGAGTGGCGTACTGGCCGTTGACGAGGCCGAACGGAATCACGTCGCTGCGGACGCCGCAGACGCCGCCGACCATCACCTGCGGCCCGATCCGCGTGAACTGGTGTACCGCCGACAGGCCGCCGATGAAGACAAAATCGCCGATCTCGCAATGGCCGCCGAGGGTGGCCGAGGTCGCGAAGATGACGTCGTTGCCGACCCGGCAGTCGTGACCAACATGGCTGCAATTCATGAAATAACCGCGCTCGCCGACGCGGGTGATGCCGCCGCCGCCGACGGTGCCGGCGTTCATCGTGACCTGCTCGCGGATGGTGCAGCCCTGGCCGATCTCGAGCCGGGTCAATTCACCGCGATAGCTCAGCGATTGCGGCGGGGTGCCGAGCGAGACGAAGGGGTAGATCGTGCAGTTGTCGCCGATCGTGGTCTGCGCCGTGACATGGACATGCGCCAGCAGCTTGCAATCCACGCCGATCACGACATTGGGGCCGATGACGCAATAGGGGCCGATGGTGGTGCCCTCGCCGATGACGGCGCCGTCTTCGATCCGCGCGGTGGGATCGATGGTATTCCTGGTCAGGTTATTCGCCAAGATCGCCGTGCAAAAGTCGCTGTGGATGTGCCTGAGTTTGCTGGTGGTTAGCGCGACATTCCGGGACTGTCCAGTGACGTCCGGTTACGCCGTGTTTCAATTCCGAGCCCGCATCTGGCCCTGTCGCGGCCTCTGTCCTAATCCGTCAGCATCGCGCCGACGTCGGCTTCGGCCACCGTCGTGCCGTTGACCCTGGCGTCGCCGTGAAACCACCACATGGTCTTGCGGCGGCCGATCGAGCGCATGTGATATTCGATGGTGTCGCCGGGCATCACCGGCTTGCGGAATTTGCATTTGTCGATGGTGAGAAAATACACCGCGCGCGGCCGCTCGGTGCCCTCGACCGATTTGATGCCGATCACGCCCGCGGTCTGCGCCATCGCCTCGATCATCATCACGCCGGGATAGACCGGCCGATCCGGGAAATGCCCCTGGAACGGCGGTTCGTTGAACGTCACGTTCTTGACCCCGACGCCGCTGTAATCGGTGCGAATATTGATCACGCGGTCGATCAGCAGCATCGGATAGCGATGCGGCAGCGTCATGAGGATCTCGTTGATGTCCACGAGCGCAAATCTGACCGCGGCGTCCTCCATCACTCCCCCTCGCCCTTCGGATCGGCAGCGCTGTCGCGCACCAGACGCTCCACCGCCAGGATTTCCCGGAACCACTGCCTGGTCGGTTTGGCAAAGTGGCCGCCCCAGCGTCCGCCTGCCGGAATGTCGTCCTTGACCGCGCTCATCGCCGTGACTTGGGCGCCGTCGCCGATGTGAAGATGGTTGTTGATGCCGACCTTGGCCCCCAGCGCCACATTGTCCCCGATCGTCAGGCTGCCGGCGAGCCCGATCTGGGCCGCCAGCAGGCAGTGCCTGCCGATAGTCACATTGTGACCGATCTGGACCTGATTGTCGATTTTGGTGCCCTCGCCGATCACGGTGTCGCGCAGGCTGCCGCGATCGATGGTGGTGCCCGCCCCGATTTCCACGTCGTTCTGGATCACGACCCGGCCGGTTTGCGGCACCTTCAGATGGCCGTCCGGCCCGAAGAAGACGAAGCCATAGCCGTCCTGCCCGATGCTGCAGCCGGGGTGGATCAGGACGTTGTTGCCGATCAGCGCGAACTGGATGGCGGTGCGCGCGCCGACGTTGCAATCCCGCCCGATCCGGACATTGGCGCCGATCACGGCGCCGGCCCCGACAATGGTGCCGCTGCCGATTTCGACGTTGGGGCCGATCACGGCCAGCGGATCGACGATCACGCCGTCTTCCAGATGCGCGCTTTCGTCGATGATGGCGGAGGGCGCAATCCCGGCATTGCCGAACCAGGATTGCGGACGCAGCGCGTCATGGTGAAATTCGCGCGCCACCTTGACGAATTCGCGGAACGGCTGGGCGGTGCGCAACACCGCGACGTGGGCGGGCACGTCGGCCTCGAAGCGCGCGTGCACCAGGCACGCACCGGCCTTGGTGGAAGCGAGCTGGCCCTTGTATTTGAGATTGTCGAAAAACGTCAGATGCATCGGCCCGGCCTCGTCGAGCGAAGCCAGCCCCCGTACGATCTGGCTTCCCCTCGAGGCATCGACCAAATGCGCCTTCGTCAACGCGGCGATTTCAGCCAGCGTCGACGCAGGTGGTTGCTCGAAAAATGTCGGCTGCGCCATTCCCCTCGTCGCGGTCCGGCCGGTGATCGAACTCAGAACGATGTCCCGCCGCCAAACTTGAATTGCTGCACAACGTCGTACTTGCCCTTGGTCAACGGGATCGCATAATCGAAGCGCAGCGGTCCGAACGGCGACGCCCAGATCAGGCCTACGCCGACGGAGGTGCGGACCGTATTGCCGCTGTCGTACACCAATCCGGTACAGGTACCGGGCGAAGGCGGATTGTTCGTCGGCTTGATACAATTCGAATTGGCCGGCGTCGTGAGTTCGCCGGTGGCGGCCCATGTGGTCGGCCCCTGGTAGTCATACAGGCCGCCCGCGTCAGCATAGAGGGCGCCCTTCAGGCCCACTTCCTTCGGCAGGAACCAGAACGGCATCTGCAGCTCGTAGGAGGCACCCCAATATTTGGTGCCGCCGAGCGCGTCCATCGTGCCGTAGGGGTTGATGTCGCGCGGGCCGATGCCGTTGGGAGCAAAGCCGCGCACGAGGTTCGGACCCATCTGGAACTGATCGAGCATCCGCAGCTGGCTGCTGCCGACATGGTTGAGAATGCCGGCCTGGACGTGGATCAGTCCGACGATATCGGCGACCAGCGGCGAGTAGTATTTGCCGTCGATCGCGCTCTTCAGATAGGCCACATCGCCGCCGACGCCGGCGAAGTCCTGCTTCCAATCGATCAAGAGACCGTCGGTCGGGTTCTTGTTGTTATCAAGCGTATTGTAATCCAGCGAGTAGCCGACCGAGGACGTCAGCGCGGCGCCTTGCGCCAGTTCCTGGCGGATCGGCAGCGAAGCCTCGCCGTCGCTGTAGCACCACAGGCCCATACCTGACGCGTCGGTAGCCCCATAGCCGGGGCCAGTAGGATCAATCGTCGGATTCGCGGCCACCCATGCCGGCGACGGGTTGAAGGCCAGCAACGGATTGTTCGTGGTGTTGTTACAATTCGCGAGATAATTCGGCAGCGAGACCGTCTGCTGATAGAGCGAATACCGAACCTGCAGCGAGAGATCCTCGCGCAACTGGAATCCGAGCCGCGGACTGAAACCGATGGTCTTGGTGCCGTATGCAATATAGCTGTTCGGCAGCTGCTCGCGATAGAAGACGTCGATGCCCATCGCGATGCGGTAATCGAGCAGGTACGGATCGACATACGACAGCGAGAGGCCGCGGGCGTACTGGCCATAGGTCACAGCTGCCTTGGCATACAGCCCGCGCCCGAGGAAGTTGCGCTCGGAAATGCTGATCTCGGCGAGCGCGCCGTCGGTGGTCGAATAACCGCCCGACACCGAGAAGTCGCCGGTGGATTTCTCCTCGAGTTGGACCACCAGAATCACGCGGTCGCTGGAGGATCCCGGCTCGGTCGCGATTTTCACGGTCTTGAAGTAATCGAGGTTCTTGAGGCGGCGCTCGGCGCGGTCGACCAGCGCGCGGTTGTAGGCGTCGCCTTCCGAGATATCGAATTCGCGGCGGATCACGTAGTCGCGGGTGCGGGTGTTGCCGCGAATATTGATGCGCTCGATGTAGGTCCGCGGCCCCTCGTCGATCGCATAGGTGATGGTGACGGTATGGGCGTCGAAGTTGCGATCGCCGCGCGGGCGCACGATCGCAAAGGCATAGCCGCGCCGCGACGCCTCGATCTGCATTTCCTCGACGGATTTCTCCAGCGCCTCGGCATTGTAGAGCGAGCCGACATAGACGCGCGAGAAACTCTTCAGCGAATTTCCGTCAAGCGTTGCGATGCTGGACTCGAAATTGACCGCCGCCACCCGATATTGCTGGCCCTCTTCGATCTTGAAGCTCACCAGGAAGCCCTTGCGCTCCGGATCGTACTCGGTCAGCGCCGCCACCACCTGCACGTCGGCGTAGCCATTTTTCAGATAGAAGCGGCGAATCAGGTCGCGATCGGCCTCGACCCGGTCCGGGTCGTAGACGTCGCCGCCGCCGAGGAAGCTCAGCAGGTTCGATTCGTGCGTCTTGATGACGTCCTTGAGGCGGTAGGACGAATAAGCCTTGTTGCCGATGAATTCGACTTCCTTGACGCCGGTCTTCTGGCCCTCGACGATCGTGAAGACCAGGTCGACGCGGTTGTTCGGCTGTTCGATGATTTCGGGCGTGACCCGCACATCGTAGCGGCCCGAATGGCGATAGATATCGACGATGCGCTGGGCGTCGGATTGTACCATCGGGCGCGAGAAGGTGCCGCGCGGCTTGGACTGGACTTCGGCAGAGAGCTGCTCGTCCTTGATCTTCTTGTTGCCCTCGAAGGCGACTTTGCCGATCACCGGGTTTTCGATCACGACCACCACCAGATGGCCGCCGACCGTGTTGATCCTGACATCCTGGAACAGGCCGGTCTCGATCAGCGCCTTCAGGCCGTCGTCGATTTGCGCCTGATCCAGCTTTCCGCCGGGCCCAGGCTTGAAGTAGGAGCGGATGGTCTCGATCTCGACGCGGCGGTTACCCTGGACCTCGATCGTATTGACGTTCTGGGCGGCGGCCGGCGAGGACACGAGCAAACCTGCCAGCGTCGCGGCGGCCGGCATGGCGAACATAATCAGGGCGGCCAACAAGCCCCCCCGGACTCGCATTCCAACATTCATGCGCAACGCGCCCTTGTCATTCCAGTGCCGGAGCGCACCCCTACGCGCCGGCAGATTCCCATTCGTTGCCCTGCTTGTAGCCAACTTTGCCGGGGCGGCAAATGTCCTATCGCAGCGCAATTCCATTTTCATTCCAAGACGTTGCCTATTGGTCACGTCACAAAAAAGCCGTTTCACGATGCAGCCAGATGCAGGATGTCGTTATAGGTGGCAAACACCATCAACATCAGCACCAAGCCGAGCCCGATCCGGAATCCCACCTCCTGGGCGCGGTCCGAGAGCGGGCGTCCGCGCGCCGCCTCGACCGCATAGAACAAAAGATGACCGCCATCGAGCAGAGGCACCGGAAACAGGTTCAACAGCCCGATCGACACCGAAAGCGCCGCGCAAAGCTGCAGCACGAACTGGAAGCCGAGACTGGCTGCCTGGCCCGAAAGCTGGGCGATCCGCAGAGGTCCGCCGACATCGCCCGAGCTGCCGGCGCCGACGAACAACGACCCTACGAACTTGAACGTGCCTGAAATGATGAACCAGACCTGGTCGACGCCTATTCTCAGCGATTCCAGATAGCCGACCGGCGCACTCTTGGGATCGCTGGGCTGGGCGTTGTACTGGATGCCGAGCACGCCGATCCGGTGGTTATTGCCAAACAGATCTTTCACTTCCTTCAGCGCAGGGATTGCTTTCAGAGTAACCAAAGCGCCGTCGCGCTTCACCCGAAAAACCAGCTCGGAACCTGCGTTGGTCGAAACGATGCGCTGCATGTCGGCGAAGCTCTCGATGGAAGAGCCATCGATCGAAACCACCACATCGCCTTGCTTGAATCCGGCGGAGGCGGCAACACTGTCCGGCTGAACGACATCGACGCGCGGGATCGAACTCGGCTTGCCGTAGTACAGCGACATGCCGGCGAAGATCACAACGGCGAGGATGAAATTGGCGATCGGACCGGCGGCGACGATCGCTGCGCGCGGCCCGACTTTCTTGTGATGGAAAGAACCCTCACGCTCTTCTTCGCTCATGCGGGCGAGCGCTTCGGCCGACGGCGTAGAGGCCTCGGTATCGTCGCCGAAAAATTTGACATAGCCGCCGAGCGGGACTGCGGAAACCTTCCAGCGCGTGCCGTGCCGGTCGTTGATACCGAACAGTTCCGGTCCAAAGCCGAGCGAGAACGTTAACACTTTCACGCCGGCCCAGCGGGCCACCAGGAAATGGCCAAGCTCGTGGAAGAAAACCACGATCGTCAGGACGAACAAAAAGGGAATGATGTAGCCGATGAACCCATGGCTCAAGGTATTGAAACCATGCAGAAAAAACTCGGACATCCAACTTCCCCTTCAGCAGAGCCGGAAGCCCTGTCCCCAACCCACTAGGATGCCTTTAAGGCAATTTGAGGCAAGAGGGTGGCAGCTTTATTTCGCGCGTTATGGTCAACGGCGATGGCATCGTCGGCAGAGGTCAAGGGGGCCAGGTTCCCGGACCGGATCCAGTCCTCGATCGTCGCCTCGACCAGGCGTGCGATCGCACCGAATTTGATCTTGCCGGCGATGAAGGCGGCCACCGCGACCTCATTGGCAGCATTGTATACCGTAGTTGCGCCGCGTCCGGTTCTTAACGATTCGTAAGCCAGCCGCAGCGCCGGGAAGCGATCGAAATCCGGCGCCTCGAAGGTCAATTGTCCGATCTTGGCAAGATCGAGCTTCGCCGCCGGGCCGACGATCCGATCGGGCCATCCGAGGCAATGGGCGATCGGCGTGCGCATGTCCGGAGCCCCCAATTGAGCGACCACCGAACGGTCGGAAAATTCGACCATGCCGTGGACGATCGACTGCGGATGCACGAGCACGTCGATCTCGTCCGGCGTCAGTGCAAACAGATAGGAGGCTTCGATCACCTCGAGCCCCTTGTTCATCATCGAGGCGGAATTGATGGTTATCTTCTGTCCCATGCTCCAGTTCGGATGTTTCAGCGCCTGCGCCAGCGTCGCCTGCTCGATATCGGCGCTGGCCCAGGTCCGGAACGGCCCGCCCGAGGCGGTGATGATGACGCGGACCAGTTCTTCCCGGTTTCCCGACCCCAATGCCTGGAACAGTGCATTGTGCTCGGAATTGGCGGGCAGGATGCAGGCGCCTGCCCTCGCCGCGCGCTGCATGAAGAAATCGCCTGCACAGACCAGACATTCCTTGTTGGCGAGGGCAATCGTGGCGCCACGATCCACGGCCGCAAGCGCAGGCTTCAGGCCGGCCGCGCCGCTGACGGCCGCCATCACCCAGTCCGCGGGACGGGCGGCGGCTTCGATCACCGCACTTTCGCCGGCGCCGCATTCGGTCCGGGTGCCTGCCAGCGCGTCCTTCAGTTCGGAAAGGCGCGTTGGATCGGCGATTGCCGCAAATCGCGCGCCGAACTCCCTGGCGAGCTTTGCCAGCGCCGGCACGTTGCTGTTCGCGGTCAGGGCCTCGACCCGGTAGCGGTCGCGCGAGGCCCGCAGCAAATCCATGGTGCTGTCGCCAATCGAACCGGTGGCGCCCAGCACGGATACGGTGCGCACGGCGGATGCCGCAGCCTTGTTGTTACGCAACGGAACAGCGCTCATCTGCTCACCAAACCATAAGACCGCGGCCGACGCCATCCATGCCGCCCCGCAAAAGGCCGAGAATCGCGGCAAATACCACCGCCGCCACGAAGCCGTCGAGGCGGTCCATCAGCCCGCCATGGCCGGGAATGAGGTGGCTCGAATCCTTGACGCCGAAACGCCGCTTTACCGCGGACTCCAGGAGATCGCCAAGCTGGGACGCGATCGAGAGCGCCGCGCCAAGCAGCAATATGGGGCCTGTTTTGGCAAGACCAAGCGCCGCAAATCCAGCCGATACGGCCACGCTCACCAGAAAACCACCGGCCGCGCCCGCCCAGGTCTTCTTTGGACTTACCCGCGGCCAGAGTTTCGGCCCGCCGAAGGTGCGTCCGGCGAAGAAGCCGCCGATATCGGTCGCCCAAACCACGAGCAGGATCAGCACCAGCGCGACGAAGCCATGGGCCTGATCGAGGCGCACCAGGATCGATGCGATCTCCGCCGTCACCGCGTACAGGAATCCGGCCGCGCTCCAACGCCGCGGCTGCGGCGAAAGCAGCGCGACGGCGGCAAGGCCGAACGCCGATACGATAAGCGCGGCATCGATCCGTCCCGAAGCGAGAAAAAGCCCCGACAGCGCCAGCGCGACCCCTCCCGTTGCGACGACGGCTTTCTCGCGTATCGCGCCCACGATCATCAGCCACTCGACATAGAGGCCGATCGAAGCCAGCATGACCAGCCCTGCCCACAGCCATCCGCCGGCATAGGCCAGCGCAATCGCCGATGGCGCGAGCACCAGCGCCGCGACGACACGCAGCATCAGATTGCGCGAACCCTGTTCGGCCGCCGCCGACGCGGCATCGCCCTCGGTCACGATCCGGTTTTCACGGCCAGACCGCCGAACCGGCGTTCCCGCCTGGCATATTCGGCGATCGCACCCTCGAGCGTGGCCTTGTCGAAGTCGGGCCAGTGGATCGGCACGAACACCAGTTCGCTGTAAGCCGCCTGCCACATCAGGAAGTTCGACAGCCGCTGTTCGCCGCTGGTGCGAATGATCAGGTCGGGATCGGGAATATCGGGCGCATCGAGATATCGGCCGAGCGTGTCAGCGTCGATCGAGGCGGGATCGCGCTTGCCGGAGGCCACCTCGCGCGCCAGCCGCTGCGCGGCGCCGGCGATTTCCTGCCGCGAGCCGTAGTTGAAGGCGACCACGAGCGTGAGTTTCGTATTGTCCCTGGTCAGTTCTTCGGCCTCGTTCAGCAGCGCGCAGATGTCCGGCTCCAGTCCGTCGCGTTGGCCGATCACGCGCACCCGCACGCCGTCGCGATGCAGGGTCGCGAGGTCGTTGCGGATGAACCGCCGGAGCAGGCCGAACAGGTCTCCGATTTCGGTCGCGGGCCGCGACCAGTTTTCCGAGCTGAACGAAAAAATCGTCAAATAGCGGATGCCGAGTTCGTGGGTCGCGCGAACCACGCGACGCAACGCCTCAACGCCGCGCCTGTGGCCTTCGGCGCGCGGCAGACCACGCGCCGCCGCCCAACGGCCGTTGCCGTCCATGATGATGGCCACGTGCAACGGCGCGTCGGATCGATCCGTTCCGTCGGTCGCGGGAGCAGCGGCGTTCGACATCAATCGATCCCTAAACCGTGAGGATTTCTTTTTCCTTGGCCGCCAGCAGCTGATCGATTTCCGAAATCGTTCCGTCGGTCGCCTTTTGCACGTCGGCGGCCAGGCGTTTCTGATCGTCCTCGGAAATCTCGTGGTTCTTCTCGAGGTTTTTCACCGTATCGAGGCCATCGCGGCGGACGTGCCGGACCGCGACCTTGGCAGCTTCCGCGTATTTGTGCGCGACTTTCACGAGCTCCTTGCGGCGGTCTTCGTTGAGTTCCGGTATTCGCAGGCGCAGTACCTGGCCTTCGGTGGCGGGACTTAAACCCAGGTTGGAATCGATGATCGCCTTTTCCACGGCCTTGACCATCGACCGGTCCCAGACCTGCACCGAGAGCAGCCGCGGCTCGGGCACGCTCACGGTCGCCAATTGGTTGAGCGGCATGTGGGTGCCGTAGGCGTCGACCTGCACCGGCTCCAGCATCGAGGCCGCGGCGCGGCCGGTTCGCAGGCCCCCCAGTTCGTGCTTGAGTGCCTGGGTTGCACCTTGCATGCGGCGTTTCAATTCGTTGATGTCGAACTTACCGGTGGGCATAACGCTCTCCCCTCCCTTGGATAGCCGCGAGGCTTGCTTGCGGTCCGCCGCATCAGCCCGCGACGATGGTGCCGTGGCCGGTGCCGCGCAGGATCGCGCCGATCGACCCCGGTTCGGCGATCGAAAACACGATGATAGGCAGCGATGTCTCGCGGGCAAGCGCGAAAGCCGTCGCGTCCATCACCTTGTAGCCGCCTTCAATCGCCTGTGAATGGGTCAGCCGGTCGAACCGCTTGGCGGAGGCGTCCTTTTTGGGGTCGGCGCTGTAGATACCGTCGACATTGGTGGCCTTGAGCATTGCCTGCGCACCGATTTCGGCTGCCCGCAATACCGCTGTGGTGTCGGTGGTGAAGAAGGGGTTGCCGGTTCCGCCGCCGAGCAGCACGATGCGGCCCTCGGCGAGATATTTGTGCGTTGCACCCCGGGTGTACAATTCGCAGACTTGCGGCATCACGAAGGCGGAAAGAGCCCGCGCCGGCGCACCCCGCCGTTCGATCGCCGCCTCCAGCGCCAGGCAGTTCATCACGGTGGCGAGCATGCCCATGGTGTCGCCGGTGGTCCGGGAGACGCCGCGCGAGGAGACTTCGACGCCCCGAATCAGATTGCCGCCGCCGACAACCACCGCGATTTCGACCCCGATCTGTTGGGCCGCGATCAGATCGCCGGCCACGCGGTCGATCGTCGGCTGATCGAATCCGGTGGAGTGCGCGCCGGCGAAATATTCGCCGGAGAGTTTTATCACCACGCGACGATAGACCGGCTCAGCCATGGCTAAACGCTTTCCTTCCCGCGCGGGCCGCTTCCGGCTCAGGATGTCGTTGCAGCATCTCCCGGCGGCTTCTTCTGGCCGCTGGCGGCTGCGACTTCGGCCGCGAAATCGGTTTCCTGCCGGTCGATTCCCTCGCCGAGAGCATAGCGCACAAATCCGGTAATCTTCACAGGCGCGCCGATCTTGCCCTCGGCTTCCTTGAGCACCTGCGAGATCGCCTTGCCGTTGTGCTCGCCGTGCACCGAAGCCTGCTCCAGCAGGCAGACCTCCTTGTAGAAGGTCTTCAGGCCCGACTCGACGATCTTCTCGATCACATTCTCCGGCTTGCCCTGCTGGCGGTATTTGTCGGCGAGCACGTCCTTTTCGCGCTTCACCACGTCGGGATCGAGTCCTGACGGATCAAGCGCCTGCGGATTGGCGGCCGCGACATGCATCGCCAGCTGCTTGCCGAGGACGGCGAGTTCGTCGGTTTTCCCTGCGGAGTCCAGCGCCACGATGACGCCCATCTTGCCGGCACCCTCGATCACCGCGTTATGCACGTAGCTCGATACGATGCCTTTGCTCACTTCGAGCAAGGCCGCGCGACGCAGCGTCATGTTCTCGCCGATGGTCGCAATCGCGTCCGCAATCGCGGTCGCGACCGTCACGGCACCCACCTTGGCGGCCAGGATCTTCTCCAGATCGGCGCCGACATCGAGCGCGACCTGCGCGATCATCTTCACGAGGCCCTGGAACTGCCCATTGCGCGCCACGAAATCGGTCTCGGAATTGACTTCGACGACGACGCCCTTGCGACCCGCCGTGACGGCGCCGATCAGGCCTTCCGCCGCAACGCGGCCGGCCTTTTTCGCGGCCTTTGAAAGCCCCTTCTTGCGCAGCCAGTCGATCGCCGCCTGCATCTCGCCGCTGTTCTCGGTGAGCGCCTGCTTGCAGTCCATCATGCCGGCGCCGGTGGTCTCGCGCAGGTCCTTGACCATCGCTGCTGTGATTGTCGCCATCGTTGCAATCCTTTGCCTGTCAGGGCGACCGCGGCGCGGCTGAAGCGCCTCGCCGCCGTCGAACATCAGGAATGACGGAGATTGAGAAGGCGTGGCCGAAAAAATCCGGCCAGCGCGCTTTTTCGTTATTCGGCTTCCGCGGTCATCGCCTTGGCCTGGGCCACCCAGCCATCGGCCCGCGACGGCAGGCCGACTTCTTCGCCGATCTGGTGGGCGGTGTCGTGATCGAGTTCGGCCAGCTGCCAATAGTGGAAGATACCGAGATCGTTGAACTTCTTCTCGATCGCCCCCGACACGCCGGTGAGCTTCTTGAGATCGTCGGGCGCGCCGCGCGGCCCGGCCAGGCCCTGGAAGCCCGAGGCCTGCGGCGCGGCCGGAACTTCCTCCCGCATCGGGTGGGCGGAGGCGCCGACATCGATTCCGGAATCGCCCTGCGCCCGCGAGATGCCGTCGATGACGGCACGCGCGACCAGATCGCAATACAGCGAGATGGCGCGGCCGGCGTCGTCGTTGCCGGGGATCACATAGGTGATGCCCTTGGGGTCGGAATTGGTGTCGACGATGGCGGCGACCGGAATGTTCAGCCGCTGCGCCTCCTGGATCGCGATGTCTTCCTTGTTGGTGTCGATCACGAAGATCATGTCCGGCAGGCCGCCCATTTCCTTGATGCCGCCGAGCGAACGGTCGAGCTTGTCGCGCTCGCGCTGCAAGGTCAGCCGCTCCTTCTTGGTGTAGGCGTTGGCATCGCCGGAATTGAGCACTTCGTCGAGGTGCCGCAGCCGCTTGATCGAACCGGAGATCGTCTTCCAGTTGGTCAGCGTGCCGCCGAGCCAGCGGGAATTCACGAAATACTGCGCCGAACGCTTGGCTGCCTCGGCGACGCCGTCCTGCGCCTGCCGCTTGGTGCCGACGAACAGGATCCGGCCGCCCTTGGCAACCGTATCCGAGACCGCCTGCAGCGCGCGGTGCAACAGCGGCACGGTCTGGGCGAGGTCGATGATGTGGATGTTATTGCGGGCACCGAAAATGTAATCCGCCATTTTCGGATTCCAGCGGTGCGATTGGTGGCCAAAGTGCACGCCAGCTTCCAATAGCTGACGCATAGAGAAATCGGGTACCGACATCGTATGTGTTCTCCGGTTGGTTCCTCCGGAAACGTGTGAGCAGACGAGCCTTATGGCCCGGCTGCCACCGGACGGCCTTTTGAGCCATGTTTCCGTGTGAGATGGCCCGCTATATAGCGGTATTTTGGCGGGAAGCAAGGAAATTGGGCTAATTCCTCGCCAGGCGAATAGCCCGCCGACCCGCGGGCCACAAGCCGAAAAAGGCAAGCCGAAACCGCAACAAACGCCTGCGCGGCCTGCGCAAGCCACAATACCGGCTTCGTGTCGGCGAGGTCCGAATATTCTACGATGTAACCGAAGCGACCGTCGAGGTTTTGGCGATCGTCGCTAAACTGGAGGCCGACGCTTGGCTCGCACAATTCGCAAAGCCGGTATGAAGGAAGTTCCGCTCTCGGAGATCAAGCACGACCTGTCCCGATACCTTCGTGAGGCCGAGACGCAGGAGATCGTCATCACGCGTCACGGCAAGCCGGCCGGACTTCTGAACGGATTCGAATCGGAGGACGATTGGTTCGATTATCAACTCGAAAATGATCCGCGATTTTTGCATCGGATCGAGCAAGCCCGCGACACCCTGCAGGCAAAGCCCGGAGTCCGCCTGGAAGACGTCGAAACGGATTAGCGGCCCGCGCGGAACGCTGCTGTCGACAGCGATCAGCCCGCCCCGCGCCCCTTCCGGTACCGGGCAAGGCCACCGCGCCAGCGGTATTTGCCGAAGGCAACCCAACTTCCTGCTGTCGACGCAAGCCGATCATCAAACGAAGCGCCGCTTCTACAGTCTCTTGGTTGCGTGTCCGGAAGCCTTTTGCGCTTCCGCCATCAGCGTATCGTCGATTTCGATGGTTGTGCGCACGGCCGACCCTACGTGAAGAACAATCCTAACACACTCTATCGCCCGGCCTCATCCGGCCTGGCCTGGCGGCGATCGGCGTCGAGTTTTGCCTTGAGGTTTTCGATTTCGCCGAAGAAGGCGTTCTCGTCGCGCAACGGGACCAGGCGGAACTCGGGCGGCAGCAGCCGGCGGGCGGTGAATTGGCGGCCCGAGTCGGAAAAGGCCTCCGATCGCTGCAGCGTCTGCACCGCGATCGCGGTGACGAGCAGCGTCGCTACGACAACACCCTTGAGCACCAACCGCCTCTGCCCGATTTCGCGCAAATGGAAGAAGCAGACGGCCGCGAGGATCGACCACAGCGCGACATATTCGTAGCTTGCGGCCACAGGCCAGGTCCAGGCGAAGCCGACGAACTGCCCGAACTCGTTGTAGAGCGAGAAAGCCAGGACGCCCGCCAGCGCGATCAGGAGATTGCGCAGGAAGTGCGAGCGGCCGGACAGGATGCGACACAACAGCGCCCATCCGCCGACCCATACCAGCACGAAGATGCCGACCCCCAATAGCGGTGACAGATACTGCGAAATCCGGGGTTCGGCGGTCTGGCTGAGCCATACGTCGAGTTCTTCCACCATCACGATCGTCAGGCCGAGCGCGAGGGCCAGCAGGATCGGCACCATCGGCCGCTCCGGCGTTGCGACGCGCTCATTCTCGACTGCGTGGCTGGTTTCGCGGACCCGCAGGAAGGTCTGCCCGATGCGGATCGGTTGCTTGCCGTCGACGACGACGCGCGCGAGCCGGCTCTTGCCGCCATCGAGGAACATGCCGTTGGCGCTGCCGAGATCTTCGGCGACCAGTTGCCCGGTCTCGTCGCGAAATACGCGCAGGTGCTGGGCGGCGACATAGGGATCGTCGAGGATGACGTCGTTGTCGTAGCCGCGGCCGATGCGGGCTTCCGGACCGGGGAGGCGAAAACGGGCGGCGATGTCGCGATGGCGCGACAGGATCTCGATCCAGATCATTTGTCTGCCTTCACCGCCTCGAGAAAGCGCTTGCCGAGCGCCATCGCGTCGTCATAGCCGACGGCCTGCAGGCTCATTCGCGACACCAGCGCCTCGCTGCCGTGATCCTGGGTGACGGCGATCAGGGCGACATCGTAGAGCCCCTCGAATTCCCGATAGGCCTGCGCGCACCAGATTACCCGCAGCGCCGGATGGTCCGCTGCGAGCGCGATGCTGACGAAATCCTCGTTGCAGCGTTCCGGCGTGTACCATTTGCGGAACGGGCCGCCGCCGACCAGCCGCGGCTGGCTCAGCTGCGTCAACAGGGTCGCGAACTGGAATTGATTGAGGTCGATCGACTTCACATAGGAATGGTTGACCTGGATCGTGCCGGTGTTCAGATCGGACGCGACGAACAGGCTGGTATCGCTCGAGCAGGTGGTCGTATTGATGCTGGCGCGCGGTTTTGGCGTCGCGCCGGCATTGGTTTGCGCCCAGCAATCGAACCACGGCGAGACTGTCTCGGGCGCCTGATAGGGCCCCATCGCAGCGGAGCGAAAACCGTCTTCGCCAAATGACTTGTAGAGCCCGGAGCGCCAGGCGGCGAGCTGCCGGGCGATCTCGGCGTGCAGGTCCTGCCCCACCTCCTGCGCGCGCACCCGCTGCAGGAGATCGGCGGCAAAACGCGCCGGCACCAGGAAGCTGATCAGCTGGCCGCCGCGGCGCGTGGCGACGTTGATGCCGACGACCAGGCCGTCGGCGGTAACCGTGGGGCCACCGCTCATGCCGGGGTTCAGCGCTCCGGAGAAATGGATGCGGTCATTGTAGCTATGCGCCGCCAGGCCGTTATAGGTGCCTTCGATGATAGTGAAGCCGAGGTCGAGCGGATTGCCCATCGAATACAGGCGTTCGCCCTTGGGAATGGAGCCGTCCATTGCCGCCCTGGCGAAGGCGAAGAATGGCGCATCATGCTTGTCGAGGCGGACGATCGCAAGGTCGTTGGGCAGGTCCACTCCCAACAGGCTGACCTCGCCATGGCTGCCGTCGGCGGCCGCATATTCGAGCCGGTAGGTCTTCGGCTCCAGCGCCACCTGGGACACCACGTGATAGTTGGTGATCGCGAGCCCATCGGCGGACACCAGGAATCCCGAGCCGATCGAAGTCTGCCGTCCGGCGTCGGCGACCAGGGTGCGAATCTGCAGGAGCCGCGGCGGCGCCGAGGCGTAGATGCCCTCCGCGGCCGAGGGCACGTCCGGCGCCGCCCGCGCGGCGCCATCGATCGCGGCGACCGCGACCAACAATCCGAGCGCGCCTGCGATCTTGGCAGCCGAAACGGTCAAGGAATCCTCCCGCTCAACGCACGCTAGAGGCGTGACCGGCGAGGTCAGCCCCGGTTCGAAGTCTCACATTTCCAGATTGCCGTCCAGCCGAAGGCTGGTTTGCCGCAGGTTGTCCGCCCGATCCTCAGGCGACCATATCGACCTTGCCATCTTTCAACCGATAGATGCCGCCGACCACCCTGAGTTTGCGCGCTTCGACCGCGGCATTCAGGATCGGGGCCGCAGAGTTCAATTTGGCGACGTTGTCGATCACGTTCTGCCTGATCGCGTTGCCCAGCACGTCCCCGCCCTGCCCCGATACCGCCTTGACCGATGGTGCGATAGCATCGACCAGCGAGGGCATGTGTCCCGGCAGCGGCTTGTCGTCCTTCAGCGATTTTATCGTTGCATCGATCGCGCCGCAGCTGTCGTGCCCAAGCACTAAAATCAGCGGCACGCCGAGCACCGCGACGGCATATTCCAGGCTGGCGATCGTGTCGGTATTGGCGAAGTTGCCGGCGACGCGGCAGACGAAGAGATCGCCGCGCCCGCTATCGAAGGCGTATTCCGGCGCGATGCGCGAATCGGCGCAGCTCAGGATCGCGGCGTAGGGATTCTGGCCTCCGGCCAACGCCTCCCGCTCATGCTTGAAATCGTGGCGCAGCGACACGCCCTCGACATAGCGCGCATTGCCTTTTTGCAAACGTGTCAGCGCTGCATCCGGCGCCAACACGTTCTGCGGCTTGGGTGGCTTCTTTTTCTTTTCCTTTTCCTTTTCCTTGGCATCAGCCGCACCGGCCAGCAGAACCCCGACCGACGAGGCCCCGAATAAAAGGATGGAGCGCCGTGATGGCCCCAGCGAACGATGAGAATTTTGGCGACACATTTCGCACATGGTATCTGCCCTCCAATGACGAGGTTAAAGCGTCTGCACGTCCACCACGCCGGAAACCGCCTTGATCGCGCCGGCGATCTGCGGCGAGACCTTGAAGCGGCCCGGCAGCTTCATTTCGACCTCGGTTTCGAGGTCGAGCAGCATGACCAGCGAAACGTCGCCGTCAGTGCCACCAGCTGCTGCGCCAGCCGGTTTCGGCTGGGATGCACGGGTGCCCTGCCCGCCTTCCGGCATCTGGAGCCGCTTGGCGATGGATTCGAGCGGCTTGGTATCGCGCACGAAAATCCGCAAACCCCTTTGCGTCTTGGCGGCGGCGTCATCGAGCGGCTCGGCGTGCAGCACCCGGGCGCGGACGTCCTCGCCCTGCAACTCGGCGCCGAGTTGCAGCAGCACGGCGGCGCCCGGTTCCAGCACGTCGCGATATTGCGCGAGTCCTTCCGAAAACAGCACGGCCTCGAAATGCCCGGTCGGGTCCGACAGGCCCATGATGCCCATCTTGTTGCCGGTCTTGGTGCGCCGCTCCATGCGCGACACCACGGTAGCCGCGACCTTGCCGGCGGTGGCGCCGGTTTTGACCGCGCGGGAAAATTCCGCCCAGGACTGCACCCGCAGGCGCTTCAGCACGGCGGCGTAATCGTCGAGCGGATGGCCGGACAGAAAGAAGCCGATCGCATCGTATTCGCGCCGCAGGCGTTCGGCCGGCAGCCATGGCTCGACCTGCGGCAGCATGATGGTCGGCGCGTCCGCAGCGCCGCCGAACATGTCGTTCTGCCCGATGCTCGCGGCTTCATGGCTGCGCTGGCATGCCGCCAGAATCGCTTCCGCGCCGGCAAACACCCGGGCGCGGTTGGAATCCAGCGTATCGAATGCGCCGGCGGCCGCCAGACTCTCGATCACCCGCTTGTTGATGGCGCGCGGATTGACGCGGCCGGCGAAATCGGCAAGCGAGGTGAACGCGCCATCTTTGCGCGCTTCCACGATCAGTTCAACCGCCTGCGCGCCCACCCCCTTCAACGCGGCGAGCGCGTAATAGATGGTGCCTTCGGCGACCTCGAAGGTGGCGCCGGAACGGTTGACCGAGGGCGCCTCGACCTTGATCCCGACCCGCTGCGCCTCGGCGCGAAACTCAGAGAGCTTGTCGGTATTGTTGAGGTCGAGCGTCATCGACGCCGCGAGGAATTCAACCGGGTAATGCGCCTTCATGTAGGCGGTCTGGTAGGACAGCAGCGCATAGGCCGCCGCGTGGCTCTTGTTGAAGCCGTAGTCGGCGAATTTGGCGAGCAGCTCGAAGATGGTGTCGGCCTGCCCGCGCGCGATGCCGCGTGCGACCGCGCCGGAGACGAAGCGCTCGCGCTGCTGCTCCATCTCTTTCCGGATCTTCTTGCCCATCGCCCGCCGCAGCAAATCGGCTTCGCCGAGCGAATAGCCGGCCATCACCTGGGCGATCTGCATCACCTGTTCCTGGTAGATGATGACGCCGAAGGTCTCTTTCAGGATCGGCTCCAGCATCGGATGCAGGTATTCCGGCTCCTCGTCGCCATGCTTGCGCGCGCAATAGGTCGGGATGTTCGCCATCGGGCCCGGCCGATACAGCGCCACCAGCGCGATGATGTCCTCGAAGCGGTCGGGCCGCATGTCGACCAGCGCGCGCCGCATGCCCTGGCTTTCCACCTGGAACACGCCGACCACATCGCCCTTGGCCAGCATCGCGTAACTCGGCGCATCGTCGAGCGGCAGCCGCGCCAGATCGAGTTCGACGCCGCGCCGCTTCAACAGTTTGGCCGCGAGATCGAGCACGGTCAGCGTCTTCAGGCCGAGGAAGTCGAATTTGACGAGGCCCGCGGGTTCGACCCATTTCATGTTGAATTGGGTGACCGGCATGTCCGATTTGGGATCGCGGTAAAGCGGCACCAATTCGCTCAAGGGCCGGTCACCAATCACGATACCTGCGGCGTGGGTTGAAGCGTGCCGGGTAAGTCCCTCCAGACGCTGCGCAATGTCGAAGGCGCGGGCGACCACCGGATCCTCGTCGCGGAATGCCTGCAGTTTCGGTTCGCTGGCGATCGCAGCCGCAAGCGTCACGGGTGCGGCGGGATTCTGCGGCACCAGTTTGGTCAGCTTGTCGACCTGGCCATAGGGCATCTGCAGCACGCGGCCGACGTCGCGCAATACGCCCCGCGCCTGCAAGGTGCCGAAGGTGATGATCTGCGCGACCTGGTCGCGGCCGTAGCGCGCCTGCACATAGCGGATCACCTGGTCGCGGCCGTCCTGGCAGAAGTCGATGTCGAAGTCCGGCATCGAGACGCGCTCCGGATTGAGGAAGCGCTCGAACAGCAGGCCAAACTGGATCGGATCGAGGTCGGTGATGGTCAGCGCATAGGCGACCAGCGAGCCCGCGCCGGAGCCGCGGCCGGGGCCGACCGGAATGCCCTCGGCCTTCGCCCATTTGATGAAGTCGGCGACGATCAGGAAATAGCCCGCATAATTCATGCGGGTGATGACATCGAGCTCGAAGGCAAGGCGGGCGCGATAGTCCTCCTCGGAGGTGCCCTGCGACAGGCCGTGAATCCGGATGCGGTTGGAGAGACCCTCTTCGGCTTGGCGGCGCAATTCTGCGGTCTCGTCGCTGGCTGCATCTGCAGCGTTAGTCCCGGCGCCGACCGTGAAACGCGGCAGGATCGGCTTGCGGGTGACGGGGCGGAACGAACAGCGCTCGGCGATCTCGACGGTGGAGGCGAGCGCCTCCGGCACGTCGGCGAATAGCACCGCCATTTCGGCGCGGGTCTTGAAGCGGTGATCCGGCGTCAGCTGCTCGCGGTCGGTCTCGGCGATCAGACGGCCGCCGGCGATACACAGCAGCGCGTCATGGGCCTCGTAATCATCAGCCGTTGCGAAATAAGGCTCGTTGGTGGCAACCAGCGGCAGGCCCTTGCTGTAGGCGAGATCGATCAGGGCGGCCTCGACACGGCGCTCCTTCTCGACGCCGTGGCGCTGCAATTCGATGTAGAGGCGGTCGCCGAACCGGCTTGCCAGCCGGTCGCAGCGGGTCGCCGCCAGCGCCAGGTGATCGCCGGCAAGCGCGAGCGAGATCGGGCCGTCGGGGCCGCCGGTGAGCGCAATCAAATCCTCGGCGTCGCCTTCCAGCCATTCGAACTTGATGTGTGGCGACTGATGGGTCGGCGTCTCCAGGAAGGCGCGGGAATTCAGCCGCATCAGGCTGCGATAGCCCTTTTCGCGCGAGGCCAGCAGCACGATCCGCGACGGCGCCGCCGCCAGCGCATTGCGCGCGTTGGGGTCCTGGTCGCCGAAATCGACCGCCATTTCGCAGCCGATGATCGGCTGGATGCCGTAGCCCGCCATTTTGTCGGAGAATTCCAGCGCCCCGAACATGTTGTCGGTGTCGGTCAGCGCCAGCGCCGGCTGGCGATCGGCTTTTGCGAGTTCGCCGAGCTGCGCGATCTTGATCGAGCCCTTCAGCAGCGAATAGGCCGAATGGACGTGCAGATGGATAAATCCGGCACTGGACGTGGCGGCCGACGGTTTCGAGGTCATGGACTTCCGCGATCACTGGGTGGCTCGCCGTCCGCAGAGGCCGAACTCGCGACCGCAATGGTGAAGCCTTGGGCCGGATGTGTCCACGCGCAAGGCGCCGTTCCAGCCCGCCGTCCGGCTTTTCCCCAGCGGTGTCCCCCATACCCAACAGGTGCATGGCAATGCCGTCCGCGAAGCCCCTCAGAGCTGCGGGATCAGCTGCGCCCAGACCGCGATCATCCCGACAAATAGCGCGATCGATGCCAGCGCGGCGGCTTCTTCCACGAAAATCTTCAACATGATGGCCTCCCCGGATTCGAGAACATAAGACGAACATTGTTCCTATTATGTTCCGTCCGTCAAGCCGGAAATCCTGCGCCGCCGGCAAGAGGTTAACGAAATCTTACCCGCGACCCGATCGCGGGTCGGGCGCAAACGCCGGCCCCATTCCCGAATGTGAGGGACGCATCGAGCGGCCGCTGCCTGGGTTGGATTGCTGGAATTAATAAGGGCAGCGGCCGACGACGGGAAATTTCGATGCGTAACCTCATGCTCGCACTGCTGGCGCCGGCCGCGCGCGAACGTGAATTGACTGGTATCCATAATCGCTGTCGGCTGCGGACTGTTGCGAGGCTCCGGCCGAGGCGTTGATGCGCGCTGCGATTTTGGGATTGGTGTGGTGTTGCGCGGCCTCCACCTTGAGTGCCCTGCCCGCGCGGGCGGCCGATTACCCGTTCTGCCTGACGGGCGGCGATTTCGGCGGCTTCCCGGGTGACTGCAGTTTTTCGTCCTTCGCGCAGTGCCAGGCGTCCGCGTCCGGCCGGGAGGCCGTCTGCGCCGCGAACCCCGCGTTCGTCTCAAGGGGCGGGACAAATCCGCAGCCCGATCGGGCGCGGCCGGCCCGAAGGAGGCCTTGATGCAAATTCCGACCTTGGCGATTCTGGCGATCGCAACTGTGCTCGGCGCCGGGCCGGCGCGGGGTCAGACCTATGATCGGAACTATCCGGTGTGCCTGCACGTCTACGGACCGATCGGCTATTTCGACTGCGGCTATACCTCGCTGCCGCAATGTGCCGTATCGGCCTCGGGCCGGTCCGCCGTCTGCGAGATCAATCCGTATTTCGCGAACGCCCAGGTGACGCCGCCCCTGCGCCACGGCCGGCATCGCCACGCGTCGTAGATGCCAATCAATCGAGTTCCACGACCTGGCCGTCCACCAGCGACACCCGGCGGTCCATCCGGCCGGCGAGCTCCATGTTGTGGGTCGCGATCAGCATCGCAACCTTGGTCGCCTTGACGAGCTGCATCAGCGCGCCGAACACGTGATCGGCGGTGTTCGGATCGAGATTTCCGGTCGGCTCGTCCGCCAGCAGCGCCCGCGGCGCGTTGGCGACCGCGCGTGCGATCGCCACCCGCTGCTGCTCGCCGCCCGACAGTTCTGACGGCCGGTGCTTGATGCGGTCGCCGAGGCCGAGATAGGCGAGTATCTCGGTGGCGCGCTTGACGGTTTCAGACCGCTTCAGCCCGCGGATCATCTGCGGCAGCATGACGTTTTCGAGCGCGGTGAATTCCGGCAGCAGACGGTGGGATTGATAGACGAAACCGATATCGGAGCGGCGGATCAGCGTGCGCTCGATGTCGGACAGGCCGGAGGTCGCAGTGCCGCCGACATAGACCTCGCCGTCGTCGGGGCTCTCCAGAAGGCCCGCGATATGCAGCAGCGTCGATTTGCCGGCGCCCGACGGGGCCACCAGCGCCACCGACTGTCCCTCCCACAGCGCGAGCTTGGCGCCGTCGAGGATGGTCAGCGTGGTTTCGCCCTGCACGTATTCGCGTTTGATCTCGTGGAGATAGATGACCGGTACATCTTCCGCCCCCTGCTCCATCTCAGGCCCTCACTCGTACCGGAGCGCATCGACGGGATCGAGGCGGGCGGCGCGCCACGACGGATAGAGCGTGGCCAGAAAGGACAGCGTCAGCGCCATGATCACGACCGCCGCGGTCTCGCCGAAATCGATCTCGGCCGGCAGCTTCGAGAGGAAATAGAGTTCCGGCGAGAACAATTCGGTCGAGGTCAGCCAGGACAGGAATTGGCGGATCGATTCGATATTCAGGCAGATCAGCAGGCCGACGAACAGCCCGGTCAGCGTGCCGACCACGCCGATCGCGGCCCCCGTGATCAGGAACACCCGCATGATCGAGCCCTGGGAGGCACCCATGGTGCGCAGGATTGCGATGTCGCTGCCCTTGTCCTTCACCAGCATGATCAGCCCGGAGACGATGTTGAGCGCCGCCACCAGCACGATCATGGTCAGGATCAAAAACATCACATTGCGCTCGACCTGCAGCGCGTTGAAGAAGGTCGAGTTGCGCTGTCGCCAGTCGACCAGGAACACCGGCCGGCCGGCTGCCTCCGTCACGGTCTTGCGAAAACTGTCGATCTTGTCGGGATTGGTGGTGAACACCTCGATCGAGGTCACGTCGTTGTTGCGGTTGAAATAGGCCTGCGCCTCCTGCAGCGGCATGAACACGAAGGTGGTGTCGTAATCCGACATCCCGATCTCGAACACGGCCGCGATCTTGTAGGGTTTCACGCGCGGCGTGGTGCCCATCACCGTCACCGCGCCTTTCGGCGCCACCAGCGTGATGGTATCGCCGGCATGCAGCGACAACAGGTCGGCGAGCCGGCGGCCGATGGCAACGCCCTGCCCGTCATCAAAACCCTCGAGCGAGCCCTGCTTGATGTTCTTGGCGATCGAGGTGAGGTTGTTGAGATCGCCGGCACGGATGCCGCGAACCAGCACGCCATAGGCATTGAACGGCGAGGAGGCCAGCGCCTGGCCATCGACGACCGGCACGGCCAGCCTGATGCCCGGCACCTGATTGATGCGGTCGGCGACGTCCTTCCAGTCGGTCAGCGGCGATTCCAGCGGCTGCACCAGGAGATGACCGTTGAGGCCGAGAATCTTGTCGAGCAGCTCCTTGCGAAAACCGTTCATCACGGCCATCACGATGATCAGCGTGGCTACGCCGAGCATGATGCCAAGAAAGGAGAAGCCGGCAATGACGGAGATGAAGCCTTCCTTGCGACGTGCCCGCAAATAGCGTCCGGACAGCAGCCATTCGAATGGCGCAAAAGGTGGGGTTCGAACTGTCTCGTTCATGGATTCATCCATAGCCCGATTTTCACACGATTCGGGCTAATTGTAGCCGTGATGTCCGACATCCCGGCGCTTGCGGTGGATAATTACTCACGCGGTCAGCCGCGCCACGACATCCGCCGGGCTCAGGTTTTCGCGCGCGCCGTCGCTGCGCCGCTTCAGCTCGAACTTGCCTTCGGCCAGTCCCTTCGGTCCAACAAGGATCTGCCAGGGGATGCCGATCAGGTCGGCCGCGGCGAATTTGGCGCCGGCGCGCTGGTCGGTGTCGTCGTACAGAACCTCGACCCCTTTGGCCGTGAGCTCGCGGTAGAGCTTTTCACAGGCCGCATCGGTGTCTTCGGCGCCCTGTTTCAGATTCAGGATCACCGCCTTGAACGGGGCGACCGCTTCCGGCCATTTGATGCCGGCATCGTCGTGGCAGGCCTCGATGATGGCCCCGGCGAGCCGCGACACGCCAACTCCATAGGAGCCGCCATGGATCGCCACCTCGGCGCCGTCGGGACCGGCGACCAGCGCCTTCATCGCATCCGAATATTTGGTGCCGAAGTAGAAGATCTGGCCGACCTCGATGCCCCGCGTGGTCACCCGCTTCTCGGCGGGCACCTCGCGGTCGAAGCGCGCGGCGTCGTGCACGTCCTCGGTCGCGGCATAGACCGAGGTCCACTGCTTGATGATCGGGCTGAGATCGCCCTCGTAATCGACCTCCTCGCCGGGCACCGGCAGGTCGAGCACGTCGCTGTCGCAATAGACCGCGGACTCGCCGGTCTCCGCGAGGACGATGAATTCGTGGCTGAGATCGCCGCCGATCGGACCGGTTTCGGCGCGCATCGGGATCGCCTTCAATCCCATTCGCGCAAAGGTGCGCAGATAGGCCACGAACATCCGGTTGTAGGCGCGCCGGGCGGCGGCCTCGTCGATGTCGAAGGAATAGGCATCCTTCATCAGGAATTCGCGGCCGCGCATGACGCCGAAACGCGGGCGCTGCTCGTCGCGGAATTTCCACTGGATGTGATAGAGATTGAGCGGCAGGCTGCGATAGGATTTCACATAAGCGCGAAAAATCTCGGTGATCATTTCCTCATTGGTCGGCCCGAACAGCAGCTCGCGCTTGTGCCGGTCGGTGATGCGCAGCATTTCCGGACCATAGGCGTCGTAGCGGCCGCTCTCGCGCCAGAGGTCGGCGAGCTGCAACGTCGGCATCAGCAATTCCAGCGCGCCGGCGCGGTTCTGTTCCTCGCGGACGATCTGCTCGATCTTCTTGAGCACCCGTAATCCCAGCGGCAGCCACGCATAGATGCCCGCGGCCTCCTGCCGGATCATGCCCGCGCGCAGCATCAGGCGATGCGAGACGATCTCGGCTTCCTTCGGATTCTCCTTCAAGATGGGTAGAAAGAACCGCGACAATCGCATGGGCACACTCGATTAGAATCGCTCGGGCACGGGAAGGCAGCAGTGAAACCGGATCGGCTGCGAAAACACAAGGGCGGCATCAGGAAATGCCGCTAAGCTTGCGGATTTTCTGATGTTTTGCAGGCGACGTTGAGGGTGCGATTAAGGCGCGAATGGGCCGGAAGGCACGGGAGACGGAAAAAAGCCCGTTTTGCGGGGCGTCACGGCGCCGGCACGTCGATGTCGTCTTGCAGCGTGATCTTCTGGAAGTCGGTGACCAGCGCGTCGATGCGTATGTGCCAGCGGCCGGGATAAGGCAGCAGCACGTCGCGAACGTGCCAATAGCCGTCCGGGCCGAGTGTGGCCGGGCGCTCCATCGGTTCGATACCGCGCCCGGGCAGGCTCAGGGTCAACATCGCCTCCTTGGCGGCAAGCGGACTGGCATCGCCGTTCATCAGCTGCAGCACAAAACTGTCGGCGCCGACCGTTCCCGGCGAAACCAGAACCTGGAACATCGCGGCGTCGGTGTGGATATGGAGTGCCAGCGGCGTGATGGCGGCGGCAAGCGCGCGCGGCGGCGGCGTGAAACGCCAGCCGGCGACCACGGCGAGGATCGCCAATGCAACGATGCACTCGGTCAGGATCGAGCGCAGCAGCGGCCGCGTGTTCAGGGAATCGGAGGCAAGCGCCGGCGTCAGGCGGAAGCGATTGAGCGCCGCCAAGCCCAGCAGCACCATAACGAGCGCCAGTTTGATCGAAAGGATCATACCGTATCTGGTCTCGATCAGCGCGCCAAAACTCTGAAGCTGGACGACGGCAAGCGCAAGGCCGGTCAACACCAGCGCGACGACGACCGCGACGGCGATGCGCGAAAACCGCATAACGACCGCAAGCAAACGCTTCCCGGGCCGCCGAACCATTGCCGCCAATGGCGTAAGCGCGCCGATCCAGAAGGCTGCGCCGACACCGTGCAGGAACACGGCCGGCCGGGTGATCCATTGCGGCGGAGCGGTCGCGGCGTGACCGGTGGTCGCCAGCGACAGGCCGACGCCGGCAAGCGCCAGCGCCGACAGCGCGCGCGCTGTGCCCGCCGATCGTCCCTGCAACCCCACGATCGCTGCCACCATCACGACCGCCGCGATCAGCAGCGATGGCCCAAGGCTCGTCGCAAACGCAGCTTGCCACGGCGCCGCCAGCGACAGGCCATCAAGCGGAATTTCCAGCGCGTCGAGGCCCTGCAACCCGAGCGAGGCCGCCGCACCTGCCAGGCCGACGATAAGGGCGGCGTTGATCACGCCCGCGCCCGCGCGCCTCTCGCCGATCCAGCTTACGAAGAAGACCCCACCCACGCCCGCGAACAGTCCGAGATAAACCCCTGTTCGGGCCAGCCAGATCAGCACGTCGACCGTGCCGTCATTTTTCGGTATCTTTGCCGCAGCGGTCACGGCCCCGATCGAAAACACCAGGGACCCCCCGACCGGATGGCCGTCGGCCGAGATCACGCGATAGCTGACCACCTGCGTTCCCCGCGGCAGGTTTTCCGGCACGACGATGACGATAGCCTCGCCCGCCGCATGCACGATGGCGTCGCCGCGCACGCGACCGGCCGCATCGATCAGGTTGACGACGGCAGGCGTCACGGCCTCGTTGAACCGCAATTCCACGACCTTCGGCTGCGACACCAGCACGCTGCCGTCGGCGGGCTCCATGGAAACCAGCGAGGCGTGCGCCGATGCGCCGGTCGCAAGGCCGAGAACCACCAGCAGCGTCGCCAGTCCGGCGATCAGGCGTCTCGTTTGCGCGGTCAAGGTTTCGGCAGCAGCCGGACGCCCGGTGCCGGCCATTTGCTCTCGTGGGCATGGCCGGCGTCCTCGCCGGCGGGAATATCAATCCAGCGGCTGATGCCCTGTTCGCATTCCTGCACGGTCGGGAAATACAGCATCGTGTTCGGCTTCAGTGTGGCGGTGAGATACGTGCTGATGACGAATTCATCGTAATTGTCGTCCAAGAGCTTGCCGCCGCTCCACACCACCTCCTTGACGCCTTCCGCGGATTTGCCGCCGTGATAGTCGTACTCGGCGGCAAATTTGCCCTTGATCGTCTCCACGTTCCAGCCGGGCTTCGGCATCGGCTTCACCGCAATCACGCCTTCGGGAATCTGCACGCGTATCTTGACCGTGGCGGAGCCGGCACAGCCATGCGGCACGGCGAACACCGCCTTGTAGGATGACCCGATCGTCGCCTGGCGCGTTTCCAGCGTGATATGCGCGCTCGCCGAAGGTGCGGCGAGCACGACGATCGCAGTGAGAACAAACGAGCGGCGAGTCCCGGACATCAACCGCCTCACATCTTCATGCCAGGCGACATCTTCATGTCCATCTTGCCGCCCTTAGCGGCAGCCCCTGCGGGACCTTGCGCCCCGACCCCTTCGACGTCCAGCGACAGCTTCACCTTTCCCGCCTTTTCGAAGTCGAGCGTGATCGGCAGCTTGTCGCCCTGCTTGAGCGGGCTCTTGAGGTCCATCAGCATCAGGTGATAACCGCCGGGCGCGAGCTTGACGGTCTTGCCGGGTTCGATGGCAAGCCCCTTGTCGAGCGGCCGCATCTTCATCACGCCGTTGCTCATGGCCATTTCGTGCACCTCGACCTTGCCGGCGACATCGGCCGAGCCGCCGATCAGCCGGTCCGGTGCGGAACCCTTGTTTTCGATAGTGAGGTATCCGGTGCCGATCTTCGCGCCGCCCGGCGTGGCGCGGGTCCAGGCCTGCGTGATCACGAGATCGCCGGCTTTGACCTCCTCGGCACGCAAGGGTGGGGCGAACAGGGTGACGACGATCGCAGTGCAAGCGAGGCTGCGCAGAATTTGTTTCATCGGAGGCTCCTTTCCTTCTTATGGTTTGATCTTCGATTCCACCCTGCCCGACGCTTCAGAACGTATATTTCCCGGCGAGAACGAAGGTTCTTCCCGGGAATGGATGGAACAGGAAATATTGCTCGTTGAAGAGGTTGTCGATGCCGAAATCGAACGAGAAATTCTGGGTTGCGTTGTAGTGCACCTTCAGATCGGCGACGATATAGTTGTCGAACGCGCCGTAGACGTGGGAGACGATATCGGAGTTGTCCAGTGTAGAGTACTGCTTGCCGCTGTAACGTGCCGCGAATGTGAAGGCCCATTTGTCATTTGGCCGATAGGTGGCTCCGAGCTTGGCGCGCCAGTCCGGCACATAGGGCACACGATTGCCCACCACGTTTGTGGGCAGGTTCGTTATATTGCTGACGAAAGTTGAGTCCGAGAGAATGCGCGAATCCACGTAGGTCACACTGCCGAAGACCTCAAGGCCTTTGATCACAACATTGTCTTTGTCTGCCGCCAGTTCGACGCCCTGCATCCGGATCGCACCAACGTTGGAGAAAGTTGTAACGTTAGTCGTACTGCCCGTTACAAAGTTGGTTTGCGAAATGATGGCGTTGTTGACGTGTTCCCTAAACAACGTCAGCCTGACCTTACCATCGCTCCAATGCCGCTCGACGACGAATTCTCCATTCAGATCCTGCTCCGGCGTCAGGTTCGGATTTGGAGTGAGTACCGTGGTGCCCGTTGAGGCGTTTTGGTAGAGCTCGGTGACGGTTGGGAACCGATAGGCCTCGCCGAAATTGCCCGTGACGTTCCAATCCTTGTTGATGTCATAGGAAAGCGATGCCTTCGGTGAGAAATTGGCCGAGTTGAGTCCTGGTTGAGATGTTGGTACCGAATGTAGGGTGGGTATCGGCGTCGTTGGTGTGCCGCCTAATAGAGCGACGGAATTGACATTGAAGCCGTCCAGCGCCTGCCAGACTTCCTCGCGTGCGCCCAGTGTCAGCTTCAATTGCGATGTAATTTTCCAGGCGTCCTGTGCCCACAGCGCGCCCGTACGTGTTTCGCCGACGCCGTCCGAAAATAACTGACCGTTCCCCGTGGCTGGCGTGGCGTTCCAGATATTTGACAAATAGACAGGGTTTTCCAGATCGTAGCGATCGCCATGGAAACCGAACGAGATTTCGTGCGGTCCGTCGTAGCCGTATGGCCGCCAGATGCCCTTGGCGTCGACGTTCTGCCAATTGGTGCCGTCGTTGCGGGTGATCTTGCCGTTCGTGGAGTAGCCATTGCCCTGTGACGTGACCACGCCGCCCGCAACCGCATAGGGCGTGACGGTGTACGGATTGTACTGGATATCTTGCAGGTAATTGTAGCTCGATGCCGAGAGGTCGAAATCATAGACGCCCTTGGTATCGCTCTTGATCGAAACCGCGTTGCTGAGGTGGGTCTGGTCCCAGATGTATTTGTTGCTGGCGAACCCGGCTACGTTGCCGAATGTCGGCGCGCCGCTCACTGTCGACGTCAGATAGGTCTGCGGATTGGAGGTCTGGACGTTATTCCAGACACCCAGAGAGTAGGTCGCCTGCACCAGCGGCGAGATGTCGTAGGCCAGCCTGAGATTGCCCGAGGTCTGCTGCGAATGCGCCAGGGCACCGGTGCCGACCACATCGGCTACGCCGCCTTGCTTGTTCTGCGCGATGAAGGTTCCGGCGGTGCTTCCAGGCACGCTGGTATTGGTGGTGTAGGTCAGCGGCTGCTGATAGGTGTCGAGGTAATTGGCGCTGACCAGCCAGGACAGGTTGCCGTCACGGTTGCCCGCCGTCGCGCTGGTGACGCTGCTCGCATAGGTGTCCTTGGTGCCGTACTGGTTCCACGGCATCACCGACACGGTTTGCTTCACCGTTGCGAAGGCGTGGTCCGGCATCTTCGAGGTGATCAGCAAGACGCCGCCGATCGAATTGCCGGGGTAAGCGGCGGCGAACGGACCATCGAGGAAGTCGATCCGCGCGATGGCTTCTGGCACGATCAGGTTCCAGTGCGGCGACGCGCCCGAATTGTTGTTGCCTATCAGCGCCGAGACTAGCAGATCGTCATAATAGATCAGCGTGCACGCGCTGCAATTGAGGCCCCAGGTCCGGGTCGCCAGCACCGCCTGGTTGTCGCCATCGTTGCGCTTGCGCACGAACAGGCTCGGGAAATATTTGATCGCGTCCTCGGGATCCTTGAGGTTGATGGTTTCGTCGATTTTTTTGGCGGTGATGCTGAAGCTCTCCTGCGGCAGCTGGAAGCGCTGCTTGATCGGCGGCGTGGCGAGCGAGGCTTTGACGCCGCCGGCATCGCTCTCGGCGACCGCCGGGCCGGCCGGCGCCGCTGCGGGCGGCTTCTTGCGTCTGGACGCGACAGCGGTTCGTTGCGGCGGCCTTTTTGCCGGCTGCGCGGCCTGGCGCTGCTTCGGCGCCTCGATGTTGACCGTCGGCAGCGTTTGATCGAGCGTCTGCGCTGCTGCCTCCGGCGGGATTGCCGAAAGAGCGCTGCAGAGCACGAACGTGCTCGCGCTACTCAGGCGACGATAGGGAAACATCGGAATGGTCCTGACACTGGCGCGATGGCCAGTTTGTTGAACGGCGTCGATCGGCGCGGCGCAGCCGCACAGATCATTCGGTGTTCGTTAGGTCAGGAAATGGCCGGTGGCGCGCGGGCTTGGGCGTTGGAGCCGACGCGCGCCACAGACACCGGATCTTCGGCTTGCAACCACGACACCAGCTGGTATTGCCGCTGCAGGCTCGCCGAAACGAGCGACGGTGGCCCGACGGCTACGCCGCCGCCGTGTCCGGCGGCACAGAACACGCAACAGCCGCCATGATCGTGCGGCGTTCCCGCGGGCGCGGTCTGGGTTTCATCCGCGGCCGCCATTTCGGAGCAGATCGACGCCATATGGAGGGGATCGTTGGCGGCGTAGGCGACCGCGCGGAATGCCGCGATCGGCGCAAAGACTTGCACCAGGATCGCAAGCAGCACGATCGGAACGATCGCCTGAAGCCGCCGTCTCATGCCTATCCCCAACACACCCACCGTCGTCGTAGCACCCGCGCCATCCCTTGTCGAGATCGCTTGCGACGCCGCGCCGCCGCCTGCGTGCGAAATTTTTATCCAGGAATAGCCGCCCCTGTGGGAATAAATCTGAATGGCGGGAGTTTTGATTGCTGACGCTCGCTCACCGGCGATCAATAAAAGGAAAGGATATCTGCCATGATTTACAGGACCATCGCCGCGCTCGCGGCAGCCGTCGTCATCTGCACGAGTTCGATGGCATTCGCGCAAATGGCTCCGGCGAAAGTTGCCGATACCGCGAAGGGCAAGACGCTGGTGGATGGCAAGGGCATGACGCTCTACACCTTCGACAAGGACGCCGCCGGCAAGTCGATGTGCAACGGTCCCTGCGCGGAGAACTGGCCGCCGCTGATGGCCAGCGCCGACGCCAAGGCGATGGGCGACTGGAGCGTGGTGAGGCGCGACGACGGCAAGATGATGTGGGCCTACAAGGGCAAGCCGCTCTACGCCTTCAAAAAGGACATGGCGCCCGGCGATACGACGGGCGACGGCTTCCTCAACGGCGCCTGGCATATGGCGAAGCCCTGATCCTTCGTCCCCTCCCGCCGCTGATCTTCCGGGGCTTGCGGCGTCCGGAACCTCTGCGGACCAGGTCAGGAATGACGGTGACCGCGCTTGCGCGTTCCATGCTTCTTGCCGCCTCTTTGGTTCGGGATCATCGCCACGCGCCCGTATTTGACGCCGCGCTCGGCGATGATGTGATCGGCGAAATGCTGCACCTCGCCACCGGGGCCGCGCAACGCGGTCACCTCCATGCAATTGTGATCATCAAGATGCACGTGCAGCGTGGCGCGATCGTTTGATGTTTGATTAACATCGTCATACCGGTTACGGCAGTTTTGCTGTCCTGTTGCCGAAGGGCGCTTGATTCCGCTTGACTTGATACAGGAGGCTGTCGTGAGCAAAGGACTTTTTGTCGTCGCCGCGCTAACTCTTGCCGTCATTGGCCCCGGTCCTGCGCATTCGGAAACCCGGGAGCAATGGATCGAACTCGGCGCGCGAATCCACGGCGCCTTCGGCGCCTTCATCCCCGTCGGCATCCGGATCGGCCTCGATGCAAAAGAAAAACTGAAGGCGGACCCGCGCGGTCTCAGCGTCGTCTATTACAACGGCGAAAAGCCGCCTTGCCCGTGCATCGCTGACGGCGTGATGATCGCGACCCAGGCCAGCCCCGGGCAAGGCACCCTGCAGATCGCTCCCGAAAAGGCCGCGCCGGGAATCATGGCGATGATCGTGATCCGCAATCGCAAGACCGGCGAAGGCCTGAAATACACGATCTCCGACGAGTGGCTGCCGAAGATCCTTGGCTGGAACAAATTCGAACCGTCCGCCAGATATGACGCCGCGATGACGGCGGAGGGACTGTTCAAATCGGAGCCGGCGCCCTAGGCGCGGATCGAGAACGGCGCGGGGGTGCGCTTTCCTGTTGTTTTCTGCCACCCTCCCCTAGCCGAAAGACTAATTCGCGCGGTCGGGCGCAACCTCGGGTGGCGAAATTGCGATCATTTCGCAAATTGCTCTAATTTTGAACATTCGTTGCCGAAATTGATGACAAGAGCGAAAAGATGGTCTACCAGTGCGGGCTCAGGCTGGCCGAAAGGCTCTAGTCTGGTGGTCCAAGTCTCGGGAGGAGCCCTGACGCGCACAAGCGGCGTCAACCCGTCAATCAAGATCAAATCCAAATTTCGGGCGAATAGGGTCGACACAATTTTTAGAGCAGGGCTTCGTGCCCTGCTCTTTTTTCTTTTGCGACAGCTTTCTTTTTAGCCATGCGGCGAGCTCGATGACGCCAGCCAATCCGATCCATCACAGTTTCGAGCTCGCCACCGAGCGTTGCGAGGATATGACGCCAGAGGTCTATCGCCGGCTGTTCCGAGAACACCCGGAAACCCGGGCGATGTTTCGCAGCCAGGGCAGCGATCTCGCCAAAGGCTCGATGCTGGCGCTGACCATCGAGGCCATCCTGGATTTTGCCGGCGAGCGCCGCGGACATTTCCGCCTGATCGAATGCGAGGTGACCTCGCACGACGCCTACGGCACGCCGCGAAAACTGTTCGGCGAGTTCTTCGGCGTGATCAGGGGCAGCTTGCGCGAGGTCCTCGGAGGTGACTGGTCGCCCGAGATCGACGCGGCGTGGCAGGATCTGCTGACAGAACTCGATCAGGTCGTCACCGGAACCGAGGCCTGACGATCGCGGTCGCGCTGCGGTCCCCCCGATCTCCGGAAGCCCTCCTGCCGGACGAGGCCGACCCGCAACGGGCGGTTCGGGTGGCGGGAATGCCCCGATTGTGAGAGACTGCCTGCTCCCGCGGCGCATGCAATGACGCCGCCGGCAACAACAATTGGCGAACAGGGAGGAAGCAAATGTCCGGGAAAGGCGAAATCTCGAAGACCAGGCGTGAACTTCTACAGGCGGCGGCGACCGCGGGCGCGGCAACCGCGCTGCTCGGAGGGTTGGGCGTCAGTCCGGCGCTGGCAGCAGAAGTCGGGCGTTCGGAAAAGCCGCTGAAGGCTGCGTTCTCCAATGCCGGCCTGCAGGCGACGTGGTGCGCCCAGGGCAAGCAGGCGGCCGAATGGTGGGGCAAGCTGTTCAATGTCGAGGTCACCTGGTTCGACGGCCAGCTTGACGCCGTCAAGCAGCGCGCCGCGATCGACAACATGGCCTCGCAGAAATGGGATTTCGTGGCGATCCAGGCGTTCGGCATCGGCACGCTGACGCAGCCGGTGCAGAAGATGATCAGCGCCGGCACGCCCGTCATCGACATGGACACGCTGATCGCGCCGCTCGACCAGATCAACGTCCACTCGTTCCTCGCGCCCGACAATGAATTCATGGGCGCCTCGGTGACGCAGGCCCTCGTCAACGCCATCGGCGGCAAGGGCAAGGTCATCATGACCCAGGGCGCGCTCGGCCACACCGGCGCACAGGGCCGCGCCAAGGGCTTTGAGAGCGTCGTCAAGCAGCATCCCGATATCGAGGTGCTCGACACCCAGCCCGCCGATTGGGACGTCTCGAAGACCGCGCGGCTATGGGAGACCTATCTGACCAAATACCCGCAGATCGACGCGGCCTTCTTCCACAATGACGACATGGCGCTCGCGGCCTACAACATCATGAAGGCGCACAACCGCACCAACATCCTGATTGGCGGGGTCGACGCCATGCCGCCGGCGATTCAGGCGGTCAGCGAGGGCCGGATGTACGCCACCGTCCGCAATCCCTCCTGCCGCATCCATGGCGGCGCGATCGTCGCCGGCGTTGCCGCCGTGGTCGCGGGAGAGAAGAGCGGCCAGGGCATCCCGAAGAGCGTCGTCACCGACGGTCCGGTCGTGACCAAGGCCAATGCGGCGGGGATGCAGTGGATGGAGGATCACTTCCTGATCTGAGCCGTTCATGCCGCTGGAACGCTCGCCCATCCTGGAACTGCATGACATCACGAAGGCGTTCGGCGGTGTCGAAGCCCTTCGTGGCGTCGACTTCGCGCTCTCCGCCGGCGAGATCCATGGTCTCGTCGGCGAGAACGGCGCGGGCAAAAGCACGCTGATGAAGATCATCGCCGGCGTGCATCCGGAGTTTTCCGGCACCTTCCTGCTGGACGAGCGGGAAACCCGCTTCCGGTCGGTGCGTGACGCGCGCGCCGCCGGGATTGCCATGGTGCATCAGGAACTCAGCGTCGCGCCCGATCTTTCGGTCGCCGAGAACGTATTCCTCGGCGTTCAGCCGACCAGCCGGCTCGGCCTCGTGCAATGGCGGCGCATGGCCCACGAAGCGGCCGAACAGCTCGCGAGATTCGGGATCGACGTCGATCCGCTGTCCCAACTCGGCGATCTGCCAATCGGATTGCAGCAATTGATCGAGATCGCGCGCGTGCTGTCTTCCGGCGCGCGCATCATCATCCTCGACGAGCCGACGTCAGCCCTTTCGCCGCCGGAGGTGGAACGGCTGTTCGCGGCGTTGCGACGGCTGCGGGAAGAAGGCACCGCGATCGTCTTCATTTCGCATTTCATCGAGGACATCCTGCGCGTCTCCGACACCGTGACGGTGTTCCGCAACGGCCGGAAGGTCGCCGAGACCGAGGCCGCCGCCACTACCAAGTCGGCCCTGATCGAGGCCATGATCGGCAAGGGCAGCGAGGCGCTGGAGGAAACCTACACCGACGATATTGCCCTGCCCGCGCCGAGCGACCGGCCGGTGGTCCTGAAAGTCGACGGGCTGACGATTGCCCGCAGCGTGCGGGACGTCTCGTTCGAAATTCGCTCCGGCGAGGTGCTCGGCGTCTACGGTTTCATGGGATGCGGGCAGCTCGAATTGTCGCGGATGCTGTTCGGCAAGCTGCGTCCCGACCGCGGCACGCTGACGGTCGCCGGCGACCAGATGGCCTTTCACAGCACGGCCGCGGCGCGGCGGGCCGGCATCGCGTTCGTTCCCGAAAGCCGCCGCTCCATGCTGTTTCACCGGGAGCCTGTCTACAAGAATATCTCGATCAGCATCCTCGGCCGCATTTCGTCGCTGTTCCTGAGACCCTCGGTCGAGCGCTCGATCGCGGCACGGCAGGTTGACCAGCTGCGGATCAGGCCGGCGGCGGTCGAACTCGATCTGGGCATGCTGTCCGGCGGCAACCAGCAGAAGGTTGCGCTTGCCAAATGGCTGAGTTATCCGCCGCGGCTGCTGGTGTTGTGCGAGCCGACCCGCGGCATGGATGTCGGCGCCAAGAACGACGTGATCAACATCGTCAGGGATTTGCGCGCGCAGGGCCTCGCCATCATCGTTTTCTCGACCGAACCGGAGACGGTGCTGTCGCTTGCCGATCGCATCATCGTGCTGAAGCGCGGCGCGGTGGTGCGCGAATTCTCCAACGAGGCGATCAGCAAGGACCGCCTGCTGCAGGCCGCCTAGGGAGACGTTGATGGCAACCGATAACGGCGTGACGGTTTCCGCCGCGGATCGCAAGCGGGGGCACAAGCTCTCCTCGATGCTGCGCTCCCAGATGCGCAACATCGCACCGTTCCTGACCCTGATTTGTCTCAGCGCTTTCTTTGCCGCCGCGAGCCCGTCTTTTGCAACGCTCGACAATGTCGGCAACATCCTGACCCAGGTGTCGGTCACCGGCATCATCGCGGTCGGGCTGACGTTCGTGATCCTCTGCGCCGAGATCGATCTGTCGATCGCAGGCATCGCCAACGTCACCGGGATCGCGGTGGCCTATTTCACGCAGCAGGAATCCTATGTCAACATCGCCAATATCCCGATGGCCGGATGGGCGGCGGTCCTGCTGGCGCTATTGCTCTGTGCGCTGCTCGGCCTCGTCAACGCCTTCGGGCTGACGCTGATCGGTATCCCCTCCTTCATCATGACGCTGGCGATGATGCAGATCGCCGCCGGCATATCGGCGCTGTTGGTGCGCGGGCAGATCGCCTACAAGGTGCCCGATCTCATCACGACGCTGGGATCGTCGGCGATCTCAGGCATCCCCTGGATCGTGATCGTGGCCGCGGTGATGCTGCTCGGCGGCCATCTGGTCCTGACCTACACCCGCTTCGGCCGCTACGTCTACATGGTCGGCGGCAATCGCGAAGCCGCTGAGTATTCCGGTCTCAACGTCAATTTGATCCTCGGCAGCGTGATGGTGATCTCGGCGGTGTGCGCCGGCATTGGCGGCATGCTCGGGGTCGCCCATTTCGGCAGCGCGCAGCAGAATGAATTCGATACCTATTTGCTCAATTCGATCGCCGCGGTCGTGGTCGGCGGCACCAGCCTGTTCGGCGGCCGCGGCGGCATCGGCAACACCATCGTCGGCCTGTTCGTGCTCGGCGTCCTCAACAACGGCCTCGATCACGTCAACATCGACAGTTTCCTAAAGATATTGATCCGCGGCCTGATCCTGCTCGCCGCGCTCGTCATCAACGTCTATGCGCAGCGGCTGCGGGCGAGGACCGTCGAATAAAGGCGCCCCCCTACCCCGCGAAATCCGGCTGCCAGTTACGCATCTGCCGCGCGGCAGCCGTCACGGCGCGGATGTTTCGAAACCACGACGCGTCCACCATCATCGTGCGCGCCAGACGCAGGCTCCGCGCCTCGCAGATCGCCCGCCGCCGCGGGTCCTCGATCCACTCGAAATCGATATTATGCGCAAGCCCGAGGATGCGGCGGATGATCTTTGCGGCCGAGAAGCCGACGGCGTCCTGGAACAGCCGGTCCAGATAGGCCTGCCGTTCGGCCTCGAGCCTCGCAGCACCCACTTCGCCTGCGAAGAGCGACGCGGGGTACGCATCACCATGGGCCTCGGTGCGCCAGAGTTCGACGAATTTTCGCGAAAATTCCGCCCACACCTGCTCGATCGTCTCCAGCACCCATGCCTCGAACGAACGCCGTTCGCCCGGCGAGCGCTCGTGGCCGGCTGAGGCCAGATAGCTCATCAGGAGGTTGCCGAGCACGGCGCCGATATCGAATCCCATCGGGCCGTAGAACGCGAATTCCGGATCGATCACCCGCGTTTCGCTCTCCGTCACCATGATCGAGCCGGTATGGAGGTCGCCATGGATCAGCGCTTCCGGCTGACCCAGGAATTTCAGCTTCAGTCGGGAGACCGCGACATGCAGCTCGAAATCCCCGCGGAAAGAGGCTGCGGTCGCATCCAGCCAAGGCGAGGTCCAGTGGTTTTGCTCGGCCTCGCGATAGGGATCCGTGAAGATCAGGTCTTCCGTGATCTTGCAGAGCGCGTGGTTGCCGGCGAACGCAGCGATGCCTTCCTTCTTCTCCGCTGCCGGAACCGCCAGGTCGGAGGAGAAGAACAGCGTCCGCGCCACGAATGTCGCGATGTCATCGACGAAGCGCGGGTATTGGATTCCGGCGATCAACCCCTTGCGCATGATGATATGCGGCTCGAGCAGCTCCATCGCGATCAAAGCGAGCGTCTCATCATGATGAAGCACCGCCGGCACCAGGCCGGGCGCGAGCCGCGCCTGACGGGTAAGCGCCAGGTGTTCGTAATGCGATCGCGACAGCGGTAGCGGCCAGCTTTCGCCGACCAGACGCACATAGGGCAACGCCTGCTTCACGGCCATGCCGGCTTTGCTGCCCTTGACGATGAAGACGAGGTTGAGATTGCCATCGCCGACCTCGCCGATCGACCACTCCGCCGGCGAGCCGCCGAGTTGCGCGGCGACGGCCGGTTGCCGCGCCAGATAGTCCCGCAGCTCCGCTTCCTGCAGAATTCGATATGGGCCCGCGTTTGGAGTTTGCTGCTGTGAAGTCATTCCATGCTCAGTCCACGGTTGCAGCGGGAATTGAGCTAATCCCGTTCCAGGAAATTCGAGCCGATATCGGCCTTCTTTTTGATCGGATCGTAGTCGCAATAGATGCCGTCGGCGACCAGCGTATAGCTCGCGCTGACCGTGTACTTGTCGAGCTTGACCGAGTTCAAGCCGACCACGGCGGTAGAGGCGCCGCCGTTCCATTTGAACGGGGTCGAGCTCGGCGCCTTCTCGCAGGCCGCGACCGCCTCGGCGAAGACATAACCTTCGACAAAGGCCTTCACGGTCCGCAGTTGTACCGCCAGCTTCCAGTCGATGTAAAAGGCCCCGGCAAGCCCGGCGATGGTCAGGATCAACAGCCCGAAAGTGGCTCTTTGCAACGTCATCTGCGTTTTCCCCCCGATCAGATCCCCATCAGCCTCGACAGCCGCTCGACATCCAACAGCCCGGCATTATAGGCCAGCATCGAGACCGCGAATAACAGCGCCGAAATCACCGTGGTCCAGATCAGCTTGCGGCCCATCCCGGTCACCACGGGCGCGCCGGGATCGGTGCCGGGCGAGCCGCCGCCGTCCTCGTGCTGGCTGCGGATCCCGAATGGCAATGTCAGGAACAGCACAAGCCACCACATCACGAAGTAGATCGCAAAGCCGGTTGAGATCGTGTAGATCATCGCAGCTCTCAAGCCTGTTCGATTTCGACGAGCGCGCCCGAAAAGTCCTTCGGGTGCAGGAACAGCACCGGCTTGCCATGGGCGCCGATCTTCGGCGTACCGTCGCCGAGCACCCGCGCCCCTTCCTTGATCAGCGTGTCACGCGCGGCGATGATGTCGGGCACGTCGTAGCAGATGTGGTGGATGCCGCCGTCGGCATTGCGTTCGAGGAATTTTGATATCGGCGAGGCCTCGCCGAGCGGCTGGATGAATTCGATCTTGGTATTGGGCAGCGTCACGAACACGGTGATGACGCCGTGCTCGGGCAGCGGCACCGCCTGCGAGATATCGGCGCCGAAGGCCGCGCCATAGATCTTTGCGGCCTTCTCGGCGTCCTTGACCGCGATCGCGACATGATTGAGCCGGCCCAGCATGGAACCCCTCCGAAAAATCAGACCGTCAGCACGTGAACGTAGCACAGCGGCTTCTTGCCCCAATGCTCATTGATGACGGAGCGTACCGCCCGGCGCACCGATTCCGCCATGGCGTCCGGATCGCGCCGCCGCGCCCGCGGTAGGCTCTCCACCGTCGACACCACGATGTCGAACACGATCTCGTCGATGATCTCGCCGGCCCGGTTCTTCTCGGGCATGCCGACCAGATCGACTTCGGGATCGTCGGCCAGTTCGCCCTTTTCGTTCACCGCGATCGCGACAAAGGCGCAGCCGGCGAACGCCAGTTTGCGCCGTTCGACCACCGCGCGCGACTTGGCATCCTCCAGGATCGTGCCGTCCTTGTAGAGCCGGCCCGACGGCAGTTGGTCGATGATGCCGGGATCGCCCGGACCCAGTTTCACGAGATCGCCGTTGCGGCAGATCAGGGTCTTGGGAACGCCGGCGGCGCGCGCCAGTTTCGCATGCTCGAACAGATGCAGCGCCTCGCCGTGAACCGGGATCAGAAGCTGCGGCCGCACCCACGAAATCATGTCGCGCAACTCGTCGCGGCGCGGATGGCCGGAGACATGGACGAGATGGGTGCGGTCGGTGATGACCTCCACACCCTGGTTGATCAGGCCGTTGATGATGGCGCCGACCGCCTTCTCGTTGCCGGGGATGGTGCGCGAGGAAAAGATCACGCAATCGCCCTTGTTCAAGGTCACCTCGGGATGATCGTCATTGGCGATGCGCGACAGCGCCGCGCGCGGCTCGCCCTGGCTCCCCGTGCACAGCGCCAGCACCTTGTCGGGCGAAAAATGGCCGTAGAGATCGGCGCCGCGGAAATTCTGTACGCCGTTGAGGTAACCGGTCTCGCGCGCCACCTGCACCACCCGCTCCATGGCGCGGCCGACCACCACGACTTCGCGGCCGGCGGCCTTTGCCGCATCGGCGACCGCGCGCAGCCGCGCAACGTTGGAGGCAAACGTCGTCACCGCAACCCGGCCCTTGGCGCCCTTCACCAGTTCGGCGATGGTCTTGGCGACTTCGGCTTCAGAGGGCGAGCGCCCTTCCCGCACCGCATTGGTGGAATCGCCGATCAGCGCGAGCACGCCGGCATCGCCCAGCTCGCGCAAGCGCCGCTCGTCGGTCGGCTGGCCGATGATCGGGGTCGGATCGATCTTCCAGTCGCCGGTATGTAGCACGGTGCCAGCCGAAGTGCGGATCGCCAGCGCGTGCGATTCCGGAATCGAATGCGCGACCGGAATGAACTCGACATTGAACGGCCCGAGGTCGATGCGGCCGCCGGAGGGTACCACGGTGACCGGGATTTTCGGTGGGTTGCGCTCGGAGGCGCATTTGGCCGCGAACAGCGCGGCGCTGAATGGGGTCGCATAAACAGGGCATTTCAGCTTCGGCCAGAGGTCGATGATGGCGCCGAAATGGTCTTCATGGGCATGCGTCAGCACCAGCCCGATCAGGTTCTTGCGCTCTTTTTCGAGAAAGCGGATATCGGGCATAATCAGGTCGATACCCGGCAGGTGCTCCTCGTCGCCGAAGGAGACCCCGAGATCGACCGCGAGCCAGGAGCGCTGGTGGCGATTGCCGAGACCGTAGATCGACAGGTTCATGCCAATCTCGCCGACGCCGCCGAGCGGCGCAAAGGTCAGTTCCTCCGGCCGCGCCATCAGGCTGCCCCTGCCGATGCGGCCGAGCCGAAATAGACGTCGCCGGCCGAGATCGGGACCAGCCTGCCGGCGGCGGTGCGGACGATCAGACAGCCCGTCTCATCGATACCGTCGAATGTTCCCTCGACCTTGGCGCCGCCGGTCTGGATTGCAACCCTCTCGCCGAGCCCGGCAGCGCGCTCTAGCCAAAGCCTGCGGATCTCGCCGAAGCCGCGGCCGTTGTCCCAAAGCCCGCGGAACTCCGCCCAGGCGTCCGACAGCTGCACAAACAGCTCTTCCGCGCCGATCTGGATGCCGAGGGCGGCCAGCGAGGTCGCGGGTGTCGGCGTGCCCTCGGGGGCTGCGACCACGTTGGTGCCGATCCCGACCACGACGGCGAGGCGGCCGTCAGGCACCGCCTCCGCTTCCAGCAGGATGCCGGCGAGCTTTTTCTGCCCCGCCAGCACGTCATTGGGCCATTTCAGCGAAAACTTCATATCATCCGATCCCGCCGCTCGCAGCGACGCTTCAATGCTTATTCTTCGCAGCGCCGCTTCAAGCGCAAGCCCCGCGGCAAAGCCCAGCGTCGCCGCGACCGCGGGCGACACCTCGAGCACCTCCAGGATGCTGCTGGCGAGGTTACCACGCGGCGCGATCCAGGGCCGGTTTCGCCGGCCCCTTCCCGCGGTTTGTTCCGAGGTGACGAACCAGATCGGCCCGCGCTCGCCGTCGCGGGCGCGCACCATCGCCTCCGCATTGGTCGAACCGATCTGATCGAAGGCGGCGAGCCGGTAACCCGCCGATATGGCTCGCGGACCGAGCGTGAAGGTCATCTAGAAAAGCGACTTCGCCGCGACCGTTGCCGCGCTCACCAGCAGCCCCGGATAGACGAAAAAGAAGATGTTGAACAGGCCCGCGACCGCCAGTACCGCGCGCAGCTCCATGCGCATCGGATCGAGCTTTGCAAGCGGCTCCTCGAAATACATCACCTTGATGATCGAGAGATAGTAATAGGCCCCGACCACGCTGCTCAGGACGCCGATGACGGCCAGCGTGAACAAGTCTGCCTTGATCGCGGCGACGAATACGTACCATTTTGCGAAGAAGCCGGCGAGCGGCGGGATGCCGGCCAGCGAAAACAGCAGCATCGCGAAGAAAAACGCCAGCAGCGGATTGGTGCGCGAGAGCCCTGCGAAATCGCTGATGTTTTCGAAATGCTGGCCGTTACGCTTCAAGGTCAGGATGACTGCGAAAGAGCCCAGCGTCATCGCCACATAAATCGAGATGTAGACCAATACGCCCTGCGCGCCCTCGGCGGTGCCGGCCGCAAGGCCCACAAGCGCAAATCCCATGTGGCCGATCGAGGAATAGGCCATCAGCCGCTTGATGTTCTTCTGCCCGATGGCGGCGAACGATCCCAGCGCCATCGAGGCGATCGACACGAACACCACGATCTGCTGCCATTGCGTCAGGATGCCCGGAAAGGCGGTCAGCGTCACACGGGTGAACACGGCAAGAGCGGCGACCTTCGGCGCCGAGGCGAAGAACGCGGTCACAGGCGTCGGCGCGCCCTCATAGACGTCGGGAGTCCACATGTGGAATGGCACCGCGGAGACCTTGAAGCACAGCCCGGCGAGCAGGAACACGATCCCGAACACGATGCCGATGCTGCCGGTCTTCACCGCCGCGGCAATGCCCGCGAAGCCCACGGTGCCGGTAAAACCGTAGATCAGCGAGGCGCCGTACAGCAACATGCCCGACGACAGCGCGCCCAGCACAAAATATTTCAGGCCGGCTTCGGTCGATTTCACATTGTCGCGGTTGCTCGCGGCAACCACGTAGAGCGCAAGCGACATCAGCTCGAGCCCGAGATAGAGCATGATCAGGTCGCCCGCCGAGATCAGCACCATCATGCCGAGCGTCGACAGCAGCACCAGGATCGAATATTCGAAAATGCGCCGTGACGGATCGGAGAGATATTCGGCCGACAGCACCAGCGTCGCCGCCGAGCCGATCAGCGCCAGGATTTTCAGGAAACGGGCAAAATCATCGACGATGAAGCTGCCGCCGAAGGTCGTGAGCTTGCCGGCCGGCAGCCAGAGTTCCAGCGCGCCGGTCACCACCAGCAGGCAAACCGCCAGGGCGGTGACGAGCGCAGTGGTCTGCTGGCCCCGATACGCCCCCAGCATCAGCAGCACCATCGCGCCCACTGCCAGCACGAGCTCGGGCAGCACCGGCAGCAACTGATATCCTGCAGTCTCAAAGCCCATGTTCTTGCCTTCACTGCACCAGCGCGGCTGCCTTCACGGCAGTCACGGCGGTGGCGTAATTGTTGACGAGCTGCTGCACCGAGGTCGCCGACATGTCCAGCACCGGCTTCGGATAGAAGCCGAACAGGATGGTGAGCGCGACCAGCGGCGCCATGATGAGGCCCTCGCGGAAGGTCAGATCCCTGATGCCTGCGAGCGAAGGTTTCAGCGTGCCGAAAATCACCTTGCGGTACAGCCACAGCGCGTAGGCGGCCGACAGGATCACGCCGGTGGTGGCAAGCGTCGCGGTCGGGATCGAAACCTTGAAGGTGCCGATCAGCGTCATGAATTCGCCGATGAAGCCGCTAGTGCCGGGCAATCCGATATTGGCCATGGTGAAGACCATGAATACCAGCGCATAGAGCGGCATGCGGTTGACCAGCCCGCCATAGGCGGCGATCTCGCGGGTGTGCATGCGGTCGTAGACGACGCCGACGCAGAGGAACAGCGCGCCGGAGACGATGCCGTGCGAGATCATCTGGAACACGCCGCCGGCCACGCCTTGCGTGGTGCCGGCGAAGATTCCCATGGTGACGAAGCCCATATGGGCGACGGAGGAATAGGCGATCAGCTTCTTGATATCTTCCTGCATCAAGGCCACCAGCGAGGTGTAGATGATGGCGATCACCGACAGCGAGAAGATCAGCGGCGCGAAATATTGCGAGGCCAGCGGGAACATCGGCAGCGAGAACCGCAGGAAGCCGTAGCCGCCCATCTTCAACAGGATCGCGGCCAGGATCACCGAGCCCGCGGTCGGCGCCTCGACATGGGCGTCCGGCAGCCAGGTGTGCACCGGCCACATCGGCATCTTCACCGCGAACGAGGCGAAGAAGGCGAGCCAGGCCCAGGTCTGCAAAGACCGCGGCACGGCGGTGTGCATCAGCGTGGGGATGTCCGTGGTGGCGGCGTTCCAGTACAGCGCCATGATCGCCAGCAGCATCAAGACCGAGCCGAGCAGCGTGTAGAGGAAGAACTTGAAGGAGGCATAGACCCGGCGCGGGCCGCCCCACACCCCGATGATCAGGAACATCGGGATCAGGCCGCCTTCGAAGAACAGATAGAACAGCACGAGGTCGAGCGCACAGAAGGTGCCGACCATCAACGTTTCCAGCAGCAGGAACGCCATCATGTATTCGCGCACCCGCAAGCTGACGGATTTCCAGCTCGCCAGGATGCAGAGCGGCATCAGCGCGGTGGTCAGGATCACGAACGGCAGCGAAATGCCGTCAACCCCCATGTGATAGGTGATGCCGGCCGACAGCCACTGCGTTTTTTCGACGAACTGGAAGTCCGCCTGCGAGGGGTCGAAGCGCCAGACCAGGATCAGCGACACCGCAAAGGTGATCAGCGTGGTCCATAGCGCGATCCAGCGCGCGTTGCGCCGCGCGGCCTCGTCGTCGCCGCGGCTGAGATAGATCAGCAGCGCGCCGACTACGGGCAGGAAGGTAACGACGGAGAGAATGGGCCAGGTCGTCATCACTGGCCTCCCACGCCGAACATGAAATAGGTTATCAGCCCGGCGACCCCGATCAGCATCGCAAACGCGTAGTGGTAGAGGTAGCCGGTCTGCAACTTCACCGCATAGCGGGTGACGTCAAGTACGCCATTCGACACGCCGTCGGGCCCAAAACCGTCGATGATATAGCCGTCGCCGAACTTCCACAGGAAGCGGCCGATCCACTTCACCGGACGCACGAAGATCAGGTCGTAGAGCTCGTCGAAATACCATTTGTTGAGCAGGAACTGGTAGAGCAGCGGCTGCTGGTTGGCGAGTTCGACCGGCAAATACGGCCTGCGGATATAGAACATCCACGACACCACGAAACCCAGCGCCATCATCAGCGTCGGCAGGTATTTGATCCAGGCCGGGATATTTTCCGCGTCCTCGATGATGTGCGGGTTCATCTTCAGCGACTCGCGGAAGAATTCCTCTACGCCGTGGCCGGCGAACAGTTCCTTGAAGGGAAAGCCCGCCAGCAGCGAGCCCGCGGCCAGGATGCCGATCGGAATCAGCATCCAGAGCGGGCTCTCGTGCGCGGCCTCATAATGTTCGAGGTCATGCGGCTCGCCATGAAATGTTTTGAAGATCAGGCGCCAGGAATAGAACGAGGTCAGGCCGGCCGCCGCCACCGTCATCAGGAAGCCGTAGAGCGCGAACGGATTGTGGGAGGCGTAGGCGGATTCGATGATGGCGTCCTTGGAGAAATAGCCGGCGGTGAGCGGGAAGCCGGTCAGCGCCAGCGTGCCGATCACCATCACGATGTAGGTGAAGGGTATCTTGTCCTTCAACCCGCCCATGTTGCGGATGTCCTGCTCGTGATGCATCGCGTAGATCACCGAGCCCGAGCCCAGGAACAGCAATGCCTTGAAGAAAGCGTGGGTGAACAGGTGGAACATGCCGACGGAATAGGCCCCCGCTCCCATCGCCACGAACATGTAGCCGAGCTGCGAACAGGTCGAATAGGCGACGATGCGCTTGATGTCGTTCTGGACCAGAGCGACGGTGGCCGCAAAGATCGCGGTGGTCGCGCCGATGAACATCACGAACGCCTGCGCATTCGGGGCGAGTTCGAACAGCGGCGACAGCCGCGCCACCATGAACACCCCTGCGGTAACCATGGTCGCCGCATGGATCAGGGCCGAGACCGGCGTCGGGCCCTCCATCGCGTCGGGCAACCAGGTGTGCAGCAGGAACTGGGCGGATTTGCCCATCGCGCCCATGAACAAGAGCAGGCATACCAATGTCAGCGCGTCGGCGTGCCAGCCGAAGAAGTCGATGGTCTTGCCGGTCAGGCCCGGCGCACCGGCAAAGATGGTCTCGAAGTCGATCGAGCCGATCAGCGCGAAAATCGCGAAGATGCCGAGCGCAAAGCCGAAATCGCCGACCCGGTTGACCACGAAGGCCTTGATCGCCGCCGCATTCGCCGACGGCTTCTGGTACCAGAAGCCGATCAGCAGGTAGCTCATGAGGCCGACGCCTTCCCAGCCGAAAAACAGCTGCACCAGATTATCCGATGTCACCAGCATCAGCATCGCGAAGGTGAACAGGCTGAGGTAGCTGAAGAAGCGCGGCCGGTACGGATCCTCGTCCATGTAACCGATCGAATACAGATGCACGAGCGAGGAGATGGTGTTGACCACGACCAGCATCACCGCGGTCAGCGTATCGACCCGCAGCGCCCAGGCGACCTGCAGATCGCCCGAATTGATCCAGGGGAACAGCGCAATCCGCGCATCGTGGTGCAGGAAGCCGACATCGACCAGCACGAACCAGGATAGCCCCGCCGAAACGAGCAACAGGCCGGTCGTGATCAATTCGGCCGCGCGCGAACCCGCCGCCGGCGGTTCGACCGCGTGATCGTCGTGGCCATGATCGTCGGCATCGTCGTCATGGGCCTCTGATGCATGCGCGTCGGTGCCATGGGCATCGTCGTGATGCTCCATGGTGTCGCCGCTCGGATTGCGCGCATGCGCCCCGAAAATGGAGATCAGGCCGGCGAGGACAGCGCCGATCAGCGGCAGAAAGACGATTGCCTGGATCATAAGCGCGCTAGCCCTTCATCATATTGACGTCTTCAACCGCGATCGAGCCGCGGTTGCGGAAATACACCACCAATATTGCCAGACCGATCGCCGTCTCCGCCGCGGCCACCGTGAGCACCAACAGCGCAAACACCTGGCCGACGATGTCACCGAGGAAGGTCGAGAACGCCACCAGGTTGATATTGACCGCGAGCAGGATCAATTCGACCGACATCAGGATGATGATGATGTTCTTGCGGTTGAGAAAGATGCCGAGGATGCCGAGCGTGAACACGATCGCGCCGACCGCAAGATAATGTCCGAGACCGATCGTCATTGCACCCACTCCGGCGCGTCCGCGTCCTGCAGCCCCTGGCCGGAGGCCACCTTGCGCACGCTCATAGCGATCTCGGGCGTCCGCGCGTTCTGTACATTGATGTCCTGCCGCTTGACACTGGCCTTGTGGCGCAAGGTCAGCACGATGGCGCCGATCATCGCCACCAGCAGCACCATGCCGGCGATCTGGAAGTAATAGATATATTTCGTATAGAGCACGAGGCCGAGCGCCTCGGTGTTGCTGACATTGGCCGGAATCGCCGAAGTGATCGATTTGGCAATGCCGGGGTTGATGGTCCAGACCGCGACCGTGAGCAGCAGTTCGAACAGGAAAATTCCGCCGATCACCAGACCGACCGGCAGGTACTCGATAAAGCCCTCGCGCAGTTCGGTGAAGTCGACATCCAGCATCATGATCACAAACAGGAACATCGTCGCGACCGCGCCGACATAGACGAAGATGAGAACCATCCCGAGGAATTCGGCCCCCATCAAGATGAACAGGCCCGACGCGTTGACGAAGGCGAGGATCAGAAACAGCACGGAGTGCACGGGATTGCGCGACACAATCACCATGACCGCCGAGGCGACGCAGACGCCGGCGAACAGATAGAAGAACAGCGCGGGGAGGATCATCATGCATCTCCCGTCATTCCGGGGCGATGCGAAGCATCGAACCCGGAATCTCGAGATTCCGGGTTCGCGCGATGCGCGCCCCGCAATGACGTGAAGGTGTGGCGTGCGATCATGCCCTCACCTCACCGGTACGGCGCGTCGAGTTCGATCGATTTCGCAAGTTCGCGCTCCCAGCGGTCGCCATTGGCGAGCAGTTTGTCCTTGTCATAATAGAGTTCCTCGCGCGTCTCGGTCGCGAATTCAAAATTCGGCCCCTCGACGATGGCATCGACCGGGCAGGCCTCCTGGCACAACCCGCAATAGATGCATTTCACCATGTCGATGTCGTAGCGCACGGTGCGGCGGGTGCCGTCATTGCGGCGCGGGCCGGCCTCGATGGTGATGGCCTGCGCCGGGCAGATCGCCTCGCACAGCTTGCAGGCGATGCAGCGCTCCTCGCCATTGGGGTAGCGGCGCAGCGCGTGCTCGCCGCGGAAGCGCGGCGAGATCGGCCCCTTCTCGAACGGATAATTCAGCGTCGACTTCGGCTTGAAGAAATAGCGCATGGCGAGAAAGAACGCCGATACGAATTCGGACAGCAGGAGCGAGCGCGCGGTGGCGTTGATGTTGACACTCATGGCGACCTCATTGCGGCGCGATGCCAGCGAAATGCAGCACGCCGGCGACGACAACCACCATCGCCAGCGACAGCGGCAGGAACACCTTCCAGCCGAGCCGCATCAACTGGTCGTAGCGGTAGCGCGGCACGATCGCCTTCGCCATCGCAAACATGAAGAACATGAAAAATACCTTGAGCGCGAACCAGATCACGCCGGGCACCCAGGTGAACGGCGGAACCGCAATCGGCGGCAGCCAGCCGCCCAGGAACAGGATGGTGGCCATCGCGCACATCGTGGTGATCGCGACATATTCGCCGAGCATGAACAGCAAATACGGCGTCGAGCCGTATTCGACCATGAAGCCCGCGACCAGTTCGGATTCGGCTTCCACCAGGTCGAACGGCGGCCGGTTGGTTTCCGCCAGCGCCGAGACGTAGAACACCACGAACATCGGGAACAGCGGCCAGACGTACCAGTTCAGGATGGTCAGTTTTGGCAGGCCGATCAGGCTGGCGAAGCCGTGGGCATTTTGCGCTTCGACCACGGCCGAGAGATTGAGCGATCCTGCGCACAGCAGCACCGTGATGATGACGAAACCGATCGAGACCTCGTAACTCACCATCTGCGCCGCCGAGCGAAGCGCGGCCAGGAACGGGTATTTCGAATTCGACGACCAGCCGGCCATGATGATGCCGTAGATCGACAGCGAGGAGATCGCGAAGATGTAGAGCACGCCGACATTGATGTCGGAGATCACCCAGCCGAGATTCATCGGAATCACCGCCCAGGCCGCGAGCGCCAGGACGCAGGACACCAGCGGCGCCAGCAGGAACACGCCCTTGTTGGCGCCGGAGGGAATGATCGGCTCCTTCAGCACGAATTTGAGAAGATCGGCAAAGGACTGGAACAGGCCAAAGGGGCCCACCACATTGGGGCCACGCCTGATCTGCACCGCCGCCCAGATCTTGCGGTCGGCGAGCAGGATGTAGGCGATCGCGATCAGGAGCACGACAAGCAGCAGCAGGCTTTCGGCGACCATGACGATCAGCGGCCAGAGGAAGCCGGTCCAGAACGCGCTTGCGAAGAATCCATCCATCAGGTCACGCTCACTCCGCCGCCGTCAGCATCTGCCCGGAGGCGAGCTTCGAGCATTCCGCCATCACCGCCGAGGCGCGCGCGATGGGGTTGGTCAGATAAAAATCCTCGACCGAGGATTTGAACGGCGTCTTCTCGACGCTGCCGCCTCGGCCCGCGATCGTGCCGATGCCGGCGGCGTCGCCGGCCTCGATGGCGTCGACGCGCATCAGATGCGGGGCGGCCTTGAACAGCGCCTGGCGCAGCGCGGCAAGCGAATTGTAAGACAGCTTCTTGCCCAGCACATCCGACAGCGCGCGGATGATCGCCCAATCCTCGCGCGCTTCTCCCGGAGGAAAGCCGGCACGGTTGGCGATCTGCACCCGGCCCTCGGTATTGACGAAGATGCCGGATTTTTCAGTATAGGCCGCGCCCGGCAGGATGACGTCGGCGCGGTGGGCACCGCGGTCGCCATGGGTGCCGATGTAGACGACGAACGTGCCGTCGGGCGCCTTGGTCTCATCGGCGCCGAGCAGGAACAAGACATCGAGCGTGCCGAACGTCGTCATCTGTGCCGCGCTCAGGCCGCCCGCGCCGCCGGCAAAGCCGATATCGAGCGCGCCGACCCGGGAGGCCGTATCGTGCAGCACGGCAAAACCGTTCCAGCCGTCCTTGAGCGCGCCGACATCGGTGGCGATTTTGGCCGCAAGCGCCAATACCGCCACGCCGTCATGCCGCGCGGCAGCACCAGATCCGACCAGCACGATCGGGTGTTTCGCGCCCTTCAGGACATCCGCGAAGGAATGCTTGCCGGCTGCGAACTCAGTGAGTGAATCCGTACCCGCGCCGAGATAATCGTAGCCGTAGGTGTGGTCTGCGTTGGCGCCGATCAGGCCGATCTTGAGTTGGCCGGTCCGCCAGCGCTTGCGGATACGTGCGTTGAGGACGGCAGCCTCCTTGCGCGGATTCGAGCCGATGATCAGCAGCGCGTCGGCCTGATCGATGCCGGCGATGGTCGGATTGAAGAGATAGGAGGCGCGGCCCGCCTTGGGATCGAAGGCGTCGCCGCCCTGGACCGCGAGGTTGACCGAGCCGTATTTCGAAAGCAGGTCCTTCAGCGCGAACATCTCTTCCACCGCGGCGAGATCGCCTGCGATGGCGCCGATCCGCTTGCCGTCGCTGCGGGCAATCTTTCCCGCAATCGCCGCGAAGGCCTGCGACCATGACGCGGGGCGGAGCTGGCCATTCTCCCTGATGTAAGGGCGGTCGAGCCGCTGGGTGCGCAGGCCGTCGACGACATGGCGGGTCTTGTCGGAAATCCATTCCTCGTTCACGGCTTCGTTGACGCGCGGCAAGATCCGCATCACCTCGCGGCCACGGGTGTCCACCCGGATCGCGGAGCCTACGCCGTCCATCACGTCGATCGACTGGGTCTTGCCGAGTTCCCAGGGCCGCGCGGCAAACGCGTAGGGCTTCGAGGTCAGCGCGCCGACCGGGCAGATGTCGACCAGGTTGCCCTGCAGTTCCGAAGTCAGCGCCGACTCCAGATAGGTCGTGATCTCCATGTCCTCGCCGCGGCCGGTGGCGCCCATCTCCGGCGCGCCGCAGACTTCGGCGGAGAAACGGACGCAGCGCGTGCACTGGATGCAGCGGTTCATCGAGGTCTTGACCAGCGCGCCCAGATATTTGTCCTCGACCGCGCGCTTGTTCTCGGCAAAGCGCGAGGCGTCGGCGCCGTAGCCCATCGCCTGGTCCTGCAGGTCGCACTCGCCGCCCTGGTCGCAGATCGGGCAGTCCAGCGGATGGTTGATCAGCAAGAATTCCATCACGCCTTCGCGCGCCTTCTTCACCATCGGCGATTTGGTGGAGATTTCCGGCGGCTCGCCCTTCGGACCGGGACGGCAATCGCGCACGCCCCAGGCGCAGCTTGCGACCGGCTTTGGGCCGCCCTTGATCTCGACCAGGCACATCCGGCAATTGCCGGCGATCGACAGCCGCTCATGGTAGCAGAAGCGCGGAATTTCGGCGCCCGCGGCCTCGCACGCCTGCAGCAGCGTGTACTCCGGGGGAACATCGATCTCTTTGCCATCGACGATGAGTTTGGTCATAGCGGTCTCAGGTCTTTCCCAGCTTGCAGTCGGGCGGTGTGACGCTGGCGGTCTTCATGGATGCCTTCACCCATTGCTGGGTGTCGACAGAGTAGGTTTCGAGATAGGCCGGCTCTGCCTTGTACTTCTCGCACAGGAACGGCAGATGCGGTTTCAGGTCGTAGTCGCAGGAGGCGACCCATTCCCGCTTGTCGGCGAAGGCTGCGGTCGCCTCCTCGCAGGCATAGAGGAAATAGGAAACAAAGCTTTCATATTGAACCTGCTCGTCGCGGCTGCCGGCCTTAATCGCATCGTAATCCGGAGCCGCGAATTTTGGATTCTTGAACGCCAGGTCGGTGTAGCCGAGAAACGCCTGCCGCGCGCTGACGGCGCGGTTGTTGGCGCGGATTTCGTTGATCTGGAACAGGATCGCAACGAAGCCGAGCAGCGCCACGGACGCTTGCGCCATCTGCGCCAGCGTCCCGTATTTCTGCCACCAGAAAAGGCTCGGTTGCGACATCAGCATCACTCCGCCGCGACCATGTGCGCAGGGTCCAGAATGCCGGCATCGTCGATATCCGCTTTCCGCGAATATTCGTCGATCCGTTCCTCGATCTCGTGACGGAAATGCGCGATCAGGCCCTGGATCGGCCAGGCCGCAGCGTCGCCGAGCGCGCAGATGGTGTGACCCTCGACCTGTTTTGTCACTTCCAGCAGCATGTCGATCTCGCGCTTGTGGGCGCGGCCCTCGGCCATCCGCGTCAGCACCCGCCACATCCAGCCCGTGCCCTCGCGGCAGGGCGTGCACTGGCCGCAGCTCTCATGCTTGTAGAAATACGAGATCCGCGCGATCGCCCGGATCAGGTCGGTCGACTTGTCCATGACGATGACGGCGGCCGTGCCGAGGCCCGAGCGCAGTTTGCCGAGGCTGTCGAAATCCATCGGGGTGTCGATGATCAATTCGGCCGGCACCATGCGCACCGACGAGCCGCCGGGGATGACCGCCTTCAGATTGTCCCAGCCGCCGCGGATGCCGCCGCAATGGCGCTCGATCAGCTCCCGGAACGGAATCCCCATGGCCTCCTCGACATTGCAGGGGCGTTCGACATGGCCGGAGATGCAGAACAATTTGGTGCCGACATTGTTGGGCCGGCCGATGGCGGCGAACCACGCGGCGCCGCGCCGCAGGATGTCGGGGGCGACCGCGATCGATTCGACATTATTGACGGTGGTCGGGCAACCGTAGAGACCGACGTTGGCGGGGAATGGCGGCTTCAGCCGCGGCTGGCCCTTCTTGCCCTCGAGGCTTTCCAGCAGCGCCGTCTCCTCTCCGCAGATATAGGCGCCGGCGCCATGCGTCACATAGAGATCGAACGGCCAGCCGTTGAGGTTGTCCTTGCCGATCAGTTTGGCCTCATAGGCCTGATCGACGGCGGCCTGCAGGTGCTCGCGTTCCCGGATGAATTCGCCGCGCACATAGATATAGCAGGCATGCGCGCCCATCGCGAAGCTCGCGAGCAGGCAGCCCTCGACGAGCAGATGCGGATCGTGCCGCATGATCTCGCGGTCCTTGCAGGTGCCGGGCTCGGACTCGTCGGCATTGACCACGAGATAGCTCGGCCGGCCGTCGGTTGATTCCTTCGGCATGAACGACCATTTCAGCCCGGTCGGAAAACCCGCGCCGCCGCGGCCACGGAGCCCGGAGGCCTTCATCTCGTTGATGACCCAGTCGCGGCCCTTGTCGATGATCGCTTTCGTGCCGTCCCAGGCGCCGCGGCGGCGCGCGCCTTCGAGGCCCCAGTCCTGAAGACCGTAGAGATTCCTGAAGATGCGGTCCTTGTCGTCGAGCATGATTACGTGGTTTCCTTCAGCGTGGTCGGACCACCGACGGGGGCGGAAAACTGCCGGTTGATCTGCGGTCCCGGCTTGGGCGGATTGCCGGCGGCGAAGCCGTCCAGCACCTTGCCAAAGCTTTCCTTGGTCAGGTCCTCGTAGGTGTCCTTCCAGATCAGCACCATCGGCGCATTAACGCAGGCGCCGAGGCATTCGACTTCCTCCCAGCTGAAATTGCCGTCCTTCGACAGATGGAAGGGATCGTGGTGGATACGGCTCTGGCACACGTGGATGAGGTCGGCAGCACCCCGTAGCCGGCACGGCGTGGTGCCGCAGACCTGGACATGCGCCTTCTTGCCCACCGGCTCCAGCTGGAACATCGTATAGAACGTCGCGATCTCAAGCATCCGGATATGGGGCATGTCGAGCAGATCGGCGACGGTTCGGATCGCCGCTTCCGAAACCCAGCCCTCGTGCTGTTCCTGGACCCGCCACAGGATCGCGATCGCGGCAGAAGCCTGGCGGCCGGGCGGATATTTCGCCATTTCGTTTTTCGCCCAGGCGAGGTTTTCCGCCGTGAATGTAAAATTCGCGGGCTGCATTTCCTTCGGTGCGAGGCGGCGGACGGACATTGTCGTTCAGTCTCTCATTGCATGCGGCGCGCGGCGTTCGCGTTCAGCGCGTTGATCCGGTCTTGCCAGAACGCGCTTGCGGTGCCGAACACGTTGTAACCGACGTGGGATGAAACCTTGATGCGGTCGAGGATGGACAGCTCGGTGACCGTCTCCAGGCGATTGGTGCGCGGATCGTAGACGATCAATTTGAGCGGGGTCTGTTCGAGGATATAGCGCGAAACGGTGTGATGCGGATCGTTGCCGTGTTCCTCGCACAACAACACGCTGTCGCCTTGCAAGAGCCGCGTGCCGCCCTTGATCGCCTCGACCTCGACGCCCTCGACGTCGAGCTTGATGAGGAATTTCCCGCCGGCCGAAACCTTGCCGTCCTCGAGCAGATTGTCGAGCGCGATCACCGGCACCTCCTCGCCGCCGACGGCGGCGCCGCCGGCGATGCTGAACGCCTCGTGCTTGGTGCCGGACAGCCGCGCGGTGCCGCGCGCAGCCCCGATGGCGCATTTCATCAGCTCGAAGCGGTTGCCGTTGATGGCGGCGTTGTTGGCAAGCTTGGCAAAATTCTGCGACGACGGTTCGATCGCGATTGCCCGGTGCGAACCGTAAGGTGCGCTCGAAACCAGCACCGACCAGTAACCGAAATTGGCGCCGCAATCGATCAGCGTGTAATCCACCGAGACGGAATCGCGGAACAGGAATTCCAGTTCGTCCTCATACGAATAGGATCGGTTGAGCAGCTTGCTCCAATAACCGTCGCCGTACGGAAACTCGAACGTGGCGTCCGCATTGAGCTTGATCGCGATGTCGCGCTCGGACAGCGTCTTGCGCAGCAGGTTGGCGCAGTGGTTGTAGCCGCGGTGCGAAAAATGCGACGATATCTTCGAGCCCGTCGCCAACGCCAGCGCAGCCGTCCGCTCCCACAGGTTGGCCCCCTCGAGCGAACCCGAAGCGCGGTCGAACTGGATGGGCGGCAGCGCGATCACCGATCGACCTCTCCGAACACGATATCGAGCGAGCCGAGAATGGCCGAGACGTCGGCCAGCAGATAGCCCCGGCAGATATGGTCCATCGCCTGCAGATGCGCGAAACCCGGCGCGCGGATCTTGCACTTGTAGGGCTTGTTGCTGCCGTCGGCGACGAGGTAGACGCCGAACTCGCCCTTGGGCGCCTCGACCGCGGCGTAGACCTCGCCTTCCGGCACGTGAAAACCCTCGGTGTAGAGCTTGAAGTGGTGGATCAGCGCTTCCATCGAGCGCTTCATCTCGCCCCGGCGCGGCGGGAAAATCTTGTTATCCTCGATCGCCACCGGCCCCTGCCCGTCGGCGGCGCGGAGTTTCGCAATGCACTGCTTCATGATGCGCACGGACTGGCGCATCTCCTCCATGCGGATCAGATAGCGGTCGTAGCAGTCGCCGTTCTTGCCGATCGGGATGTCGAAATCCATCTCGGCATAGCATTCGTAAGGCTGCGCCTTGCGCAGATCCCAGGCCGCGCCCGAGCCGCGCACCATCACCCCTGAAAAACCCCACTCCCAGGCTTCCTTGAGCGGGACCACGCCGATGTCGACGTTGCGCTGCTTGAAGATGCGATTTCCCGTCAGCAGCCGGTCGAGATCGTCAACCACGCGCAGGAACGGATCGCACCAGGCCTCGATATCGTCGATCAGTTTCGGCGGCAGGTCCTGGTGCACGCCGCCGACGCGGAAATAGGCCGCGTGCATGCGCGAGCCGGAGGCGCGCTCGTAAAACACCATCAGCTTTTCGCGCTCTTCAAAACCCCACAGCGGCGGGGTCAGCGCGCCGACGTCCATCGCCTGCGTGGTGACATTGAGCAGGTGCGACAGGATGCGGCCGATCTCGCAATAGAGCACCCGGATCAGTTGCCCGCGCCGCGGCACCTCGATGCCGAGCAGCTTTTCCGCGGCGAGACAGAAGGCGTGCTCCTGGTTCATCGGCGCGACGTAGTCGAGCCGGTCGAAATAGGGGATCGCCTGCAGATAAGTCTTCTGCTCGATCAGTTTCTCGGTGCCGCGATGCAAGAGGCCGATATGTGGATCGACGCGCGCAACCACTTCTCCGTCCAGTTCCAACACCAGGCGCAACACGCCGTGCGCTGCAGGGTGTTGCGGCCCAAAATTGATCGTAAAGTTGCGCAGGCTTTGCTCGTTCATGATCAGACCTTCGGCCCCGCCTTCTCATCGCCGGGCAGCATCGGATAGTCGGCCCCCTCCCATGGCGAGAGAAAATCGAAGTTGCGGAATTCCTGGTTCAAGCGGACGGGCTCATAGAGCACCCGCTTCTCCTGGTCGTCGTAGCGCACCTCGACGAAGCCGGTGAGCGGGAAATCCTTGCGCAAGGGATGGCCGTCGAAACCGTAATCGGTCAGCAGCCGCCGCATGTCGGGATGGCCGGTGAAGATCACGCCATAGAGATCGTAGCACTCGCGCTCGAACCAGTCGGTGCCCGGAAACACCTCGATGATCGACGGCACCTGCGTGGTTTCGTCGGCCGCCACCCGCAGCCGGATGCGGGTGTTCAGCGTCGGCGACAGCAGGTGATAGATCACCTCGAAGCGTTTTTCGCGGCCGGGATAGTCGACTGCGGTCACATCGGTGAAGCTTACAAAGCGGCAGGAAGGATCGTCGCGCAGGAAACGCACGACATCGACGATCTTGTCGACATTCACCGCCACCGTGAGCTGATTGAACGCCACGGTGTGGCCGGTCGCGGCGCCCGGAAGCGCGCTAACGATCGTCTGCCCCAAGGCGTCGAGCCTGCCGTCGTCCATTCCAAGACCCTTAGCGTTCGATGGTTCCGGTGCGCCGGATTTTCTTCTGCAGCAGCATGATGCCGTAGAGCAGCGCTTCCGCCGTCGGCGGACAGCCGGGCACGTAGACGTCGATGGGCACGATGCGGTCGCAGCCGCGCACCACCGAGTATGAATAATGATAGTAGCCGCCGCCATTGGCGCACGACCCCATCGAGATCACATAGCGCGGCTCCGGCATCTGGTCGTAGACTTTGCGCAACGCCGGCGCCATCTTGTTGGTCAGCGTGCCCGCCACGATCATGACGTCGGACTGCCGGGGCGAGGCGCGCGGCGCAAATCCGAAGCGCTCGACATCGTAGCGCGGCATCGACACCTGCATCATCTCGACCGCGCAGCAGGCGAGACCGAAGGTCATCCACATCAGCGAACCCGTGCGCGCCCAGGTGATCAGGTCATCGGCCGCGGCGACGAAAAAACCCTTGTCGGACAGTTCGTGATTGACCTCGAGGAAATAGGGGTCTTTGGCGCCGACCGGCCGGCCGGTCGAGGGGTCGACAATGCCGGTGGCGGCGGGTGCTACAGCGTGGCTCAATCCCATTCAAGCGCGCCTTTCTTCCATTCATAGGCAAAGCCGACGGTGAGCACGGCCAGGAACACCACCATCGACCAGAAGCCGGTCGCCCCCAGCTTTCCGAACGCCACCGCCCATGGGAACAGGAATGCCACTTCGAGATCAAAGATAATGAACAGGATGGCCACCAGGTAGAAGCGGACATCGAATTTCATGCGGGCATCGTCGAATGCGTTGAATCCGCATTCATAGGCGGACAGCTTTTCCGGATCGGGCTGCTGGAACGCGACCACGAAGGGCGCGATCAGGAGCACCAAACCAATCAGGCCCGCGACCCCGATGAACACCACAAGTGGGAGATAATTCTGAAGGATGCCGGTCATCGGCGCTGCCTTTTCCTGCGGCACAGGACAGCCGCAAATTCGTTAACGGGGAACATTCCGAGGCTTAGCGCAGCGCAACAAGGGGCGCAAGACAAGCTATTTTGACGGCTTCGCCAGCCCCCATTTCTTTGCTCATTGACCTTCCCCATGCCTGAAGTCCAATTTGACCGCAATCAGCGACAAGGCGGGAAAGGCCGGAAGTGGAGGAAGCTGACATGAACATCACCCAGCGGGATCGCGATCTTGGCACCGCCTATGCCATGCGGCCGTCCGCGAGCCGGACCGAACTGACCGCGGTCGGCCGCGGCACACCGATGGGGGAACTGCTGCGCCGCTACTGGCACCCGATCGGCCTCTCCGCAGACACCGCCGACGTCCCCCGAAAGGTCCGGGCCTTGGCTGAGGACCTCATCCTGTTCCGCGACAGGCATGGCCGCCCCGGCCTCTTGCACGCGCGCTGCTGCCATCGCGGCACCACCCTCTACTATGGCAAGGTCGAGGAGGACGGCATCCGCTGCTGCTACCACGGCTGGAAATTCGACACCGAGGGCCGCTGCCTGGAGCAGCCCTGCGAGCCCGACGGCGGCCAGTTCAGGGAAAAGGTGCGCCAGCCCTGGTATCCCCTGCAGGAGCGCTACGGGCTGATCTTCGCCTATATGGGACCACCGGAGAAAAAACCGGTGCTGCCGCGCTATGAATGCCTGGAAAAGATGGATGACGGCGAGTTCGTCGAAGCCGACGATACCTCGATCGGCGGCGGCGGCCCGGCCGTCATCCCCTGCAACTGGCTGCAGCATTTCGAAAACGTGGTCGATCCCTACCACGTTCCGGTGCTGCACGGCTCCTTCAGCGGTCCCCAATTCACCAACATGATGGCCTCGATGCCGGAGGTGAAGTTCGAGATGTCGCCGCGCGGCGTCGCCGTGCGCTCGATCCGCAACCAGGACGACGGCAAGATCTTCTATCGGGTGACCGAGGCCGCGCTGCCCACCCTGCGCGTGGTGCCCAATCCGCGGGTGGCGCAATTCGCCCGCGTCGAATTGATCGGCTGGACACTACCGATCGACGACACCTCGTTCCGCATTTACGTCGCTGGCCGAGTCAAGGCGCGCGGTGATATCGGCCGGATGCGCTCAAAGTTCAACGGCAAGTTCTGGTGGGACATGACCGAGCAGGAGCACCAGCAATTTCCGGGCGATTACGAGGCCCAGGTCGGCCAGGGGCCGGTGACGCTGCATTCGGAAGAGCATTTCGGCCAGAGCGACCGGGGCATCCTGATGGTCCGGCGGATGCTGGGCGATCAGCTCGAGGCGCTCGCGGCGGGGCGCGATCCGATCGGCGTCTCGTTCGACAAAAGCGCGCCGCCGGTTGAATTCGAGGCCGGAAATTTCATTCGCGAGGCCTGACTGCGGGCCGGCTCAAAGCAAGAAGCCAATCCTGGGGGGAAGACCATGGTCGATTTTGCGCCGCAGGCGGCCGCGCAGGCCGACGCAGCCGCAAGGCCGTCCAGCCGTCGATATTATGTGCTGGGGCTTCTGACCGTCGTCTATGCGCTGAATTTTCTCGACCGTACCATTTTCAATGTCCTGATCGAGCCGATCAAAAAGGAATTTTTGCTCAGCGACACCACGATGGGCCTGCTCGCCGGCTTCGGCTTCGTCTTGTTCTATTCGCTGCTCGGCATTCCCATCGCGCGCATCGCCGACCGGCTCAACCGGCGCAACATCGTGGCGCTTGCGTTCGCGTTCTGGAGCGCGATGACGTTTTTGTGCGGCATGGCCTCGAGCGTGGGCAGCCTGGCGCTGGCCAGGATCGGAGTCGGGATCGGCGAATCCGCCGGCACCCCTGCCTCGCAATCCATGATCGCCGACCTCTTCGACAAGAATGAACGTCCGCGCGCGCTCGGCGTCTACGCCATCGGCACCTATCTCGGGGTATTCCTGGGCTATTTTCTTGGCGGCTACATCAACCAGCACTATGGTTGGCGGATGGCGTTCTTCACTGCCGGCCTGCCCGGCATTGCGCTGGCGGCGATCCTGTGGCTGACGATCTCCGAACCGCAGCGCGGCGCGCACGCCGAAACTTTTGCGCCCGAACCGATCGGGCCGACGCTGGGCTTTCTTGCCTCGCAGAAAACCTTCGTCATCGTGCTGATCGGCTTTTGCCTGACCACCTATACCAATTACGCCACCGCCGCCTGGATCCCGCCATTCCTGGCACGGGTGCATCATCTGAGCAGCGCCGAGATCGGCACCTATGCCGGCACCTTCAAGGGCCTGTTCGGGATGGCGGGCACGCTGGTCGGGGGCCTCGTGGTGGCGCAAATCAGCCGGCGCGACGACCGCTGGAAGCTGTGGGCGCCGGCGATCACCTCGGGTCTCGCCGGACCGGTGTTTGCGGTCTGCATGCTGACCCCGGATTTTTCGACCATGGTCGCGGCGCTGGCGGCGACCTCGTTTTTGGTCGGTTTTCACCTCGGGCCGATCTTCGCCATCGCGCAGACGGTGGCACGCCCCAGCATGCGGGCGCTGGCATCCGCCATCATCCTTTTGACCGCAACCTGTTTCGGCCAAGGCGTCGGCCCGCTTGCGGTCGGCATGATCAACGACGCGTTGAAGACCAGCTACGGCGCCGATGCCGTGCGCTATTCGCTGTTGTCGGCCGCCGTCACCACCACGCTCGGCGCACTATTGTTCGTGTGGGCGGCGGCCTCGATCCGCGCCGACATCAAACGGGCGGCGTAAAGCTCAGGCCAGCGGCCCCGTGTATTTCTCGAGCCTCGCCCAAGCTTCACTGCCATAGGTCTTCTGCCACTGGGTGTAGAAGCCGGCCGTCACCAGGGCCGCCCTGAACTGCACCGGGTCGGGCTTGTTGAAGACCATGCCTTTGCCGGTGAGTTCGGCCTGCAGCAAGCGATCCATCTCGAGCAGATCGGCGCGCTCCTTGACAGCGGCGGGATCAAATTCTCGGTTGAGGAGTTCCAACAGGTCGGACGGTGATCTGCCGAAAACCGTTGTCCCACATCTTCCCGGTCGGGACGACCCCGGCCTTGCCGATGGCTTCGCGGACGACATCACCGACGCCGCCGTCCATCGCCGCCCAGACCCGGTCGTAGGGGGCGAAGGCAAAGCCGATGCTCGGCAGCCCCGACAGCGGCGCCAGCGTTGACAGCGTCATGCTGGGTGCGGCCAGTAATTCGATACCGCCGGCGCGGACCGGCGACAGCATCTCGGGATCGCCGCCGAGCTGGCCGTTAGGGAATACCGTGACGTTCAGCCGGCCGGATGATTGCGCCTCGATGGCCCGGGCGGCCTCGGTCAATCGAACCGTCAGGGGATGGGTATCCGGCGTGTTGACGCCGAACTTGAACTCGAACTCGGCCGCGGTGCTGGCAGGCTTGCCGAGGAAGCAGGTCGCCAAGCCAGCCGATGCCGACCCGAGCGGGCCCCTGCGGGTTATTTTCATTTTTCTTGCCTCCCCGGCGCGTTGGCGCGTCCGGTGGCAGTTCCTTCGAACCGGCGGCCTCCGCAAGGTCGCTGGCCGGCTGCATTTCCGGCCCGACGAAACCATTTTGGGGAACCCACGAAACCACCCGGAAACAAACTGGGGGTAATTCTACGAACAACAAGGCGGCGAAAAGTCCGCTTGGAGGCTCAGATGAACCATTCAATTCATTCATTGGATCGCAGTACCCACCTCAAAATCGTGGTCCTCGCGCTGGTGGCCGGTATCGCAGTGGCGGCTTTTGGAATTTCAGCTCGCAGCAACGCGGATTACACGCAGACGGCGCACGTCATTAAAGCCGGCAAGGCGGTGGTCGTGACCAGCTCGGATGCGATGGTCATTCGCTAAGGCGAATTTGACTCAAAGGAATAAGCTGACGGCCGCCTCAGGGCGGCCTTTGCTTTTTGGAGAATGCCTGTTCAGTCCAGCAGGCCCATCCCCGGGGCAGCACGCGGCCGGCGCCCATCCAGTCATTCACCGTCGAAATAGAGATCGCGGGCGGTCGCGCCAAGAATCTTTGCGCGCGCGGTCGCGTCGGGAATGGCATCGACCAGCCGGTCGATGGTGGCTGTCGAAGTCGCTGCTGAAATCCCTTCCGTTCGATCCGCTCACCGCATTCGCGCCGATCTCGACCATGGCGCAGTTCGACTTGCTGCTGCTGGTCCGGGCGAGCGCGATGCCGCTGGAGAACACGAACAGCGCGTAGCCGTCGGGCGCCGCCGAGACGACGGTATTGGCGGCGGTGATTCCGCCGGCCCCTGGGCGGTTCTCGATCACCATTTGGGCGTTGGTGCGCTCGGTGAGCTTCTGCGCCAGCAGACGGACGGTGATATCGGCGAAGCCGCCCGGCCCGAACGGCACGACGATGCGGATCGACCGGTTGGAGCAAGGCGCCTCTGCATCCGCCGGCACGATCGATGCCGCGCCGAGCGCAAGCGCGATCAGCATGGCCGCCGCTTGAAAAGCAATACGACCCCCTCAATCTTCTGCGCCGCCCGATTCAGAGGCGGGCGGACAGCTTGTCGGACATTCAACGGATGATTCCGTTTGCAAGGTGACCATAGGCCATCCGAACCGCGCGAGCGCGGCCGCGAAATCGCGCGCGCCAATGCGAACACGAAGGGGTCATAAGCGTGATCAGAGTCGAATCGCGGGCGCCGGAGGAGTCGAATCGCGGGGCGGGCGAGCCGCCGCTAAGTGCCTGAAATGATGGCGCGAGAGACGGGACTCGAACCCGCGGCCTCCGCCGTGACAGGGCGGCGCTCTAACCAACTGAGCTACTCCCGCGGATTTCCTGAATAAGAGACCATCCGCACAGGATGCAGGGCATAAAGGCGCGCCCTGTTTTAGTCAAGGTTGTTGCGAATCCTCCCGCCAGTCAGGCCTTTTTGCGGTGTCGATGCAAATAATAGGCTGTTTATCGGCGAAACAGCATAGTCAGGCGCCCCCCGAATCGTTTAAGGCCTGATACGTCTTAGGTTCCTAAGCCATGATCAACAACGAGGAGGGCCAAATATGGCGAAGAAGGCAGCGACCCCGACCACCGTCACGCTCAAGCATCTCGCAGCGGCAATCGCCGAGGACCAGGAATTGTCCAAGAAGCAGGCCGAAGCGATCCTGAACGATCTGGTCGCCCGGGTCACCAAGCACCTGAAGAAGGGCGAGCGCATCCGCATCGTCGGTCTCGGCATCCTGCAGGTGCGCAAGCGCGCCGCCCGCATGGGCCGCAACCCCGCTACCGGCGAGGCGATCCACATCAAGGCGAGCAAGAAGGTTGCGTTCCGCGCGGCCAAGGAGCTCAAGGAAGCCGTCTGACAAGACAGCTTTCGTTCCGAAACTCTGCGTCATTCCGGCACGGGTACGCGGCCCCGCCGGGATGACGTTTGTTCCGTTGTTTCTGGTCTTTCCGAGTGAGCGCGGTATTGATTGTGTCCATCGCCTTTACCCACAGCGTGACCGAGCGCTTGCTGCGCTATGTGGTGATCGACACCCAGTCGGACCCTGCTTCGCCGACCTGCCCGTCCACCGAGAAGCAAAAGAACCTGGGCCGGCTGCTCGCCGCCGAGCTGCAGGCGATGGGATTGGTTGACGCCCATCTCGATCCGTACGGCTATGTTTATGCGACCATTCCGGCGAACACCGACAAGAAAGTCCCGGTGATCTGCTTCTGCTCGCACATGGACACCTCCCCGGACTGCACCGGCAAGGACGTCAAGCCGCAGATCGTCAGGAATTATCGCGGCGGCGACATCGTGCTGCCGGGCGATCCCACCCAAATCATCCGCGCCGCCGAGCATCCCGCGCTGGCCGGCCAGATCGGCCACGACATCATCACCACCGATGGCACCACGCTGCTCGGCGCCGACAACAAGGCCGGGCTTGCCGAGATCATGGATGCCGCGCAGTTCCTGATGGCGAATCCGCAGATCAAGCACGGCACCATCAAAATCCTTTTCACGCCCGACGAGGAGATCGGCCGCGGCGTCGACAAGGCCGACCTGAAAAAGCTCGCAGCCGATTTCGCCTACACCATCGATGGCGAGACGGCCGGCACCATCGAGGACGAAACCTTCTCCGCCGATGGCGCCACCATATCGATCGAGGGCGTCTCCACCCATCCCGGTTTTGCCAAGGGCAAGATGGAGCATGCGATCAAGATCGCCTCGGCCATCGTCGATCGCCTGCCGAGGGATACCTGCTCGCCGGAAACCACCGAGGGCAAACAGGGCTTTCTGCATCCGATCGCGATCTCCGGCGCGCTGGAGAAGGCTGTGCTCGGTTTCATCGTGCGCGACTTCACCGATGCCGGCCTCAAGGAAAAAGAACAGCTGCTGGAAGGCATCGTCAAGGACGTGATGAAATCCTATCCGCGCTCGACCTGGCGGCTCGAGATCAAGCCGCAATACCGCAACATGAAGCAGGTGATCGACCGCCATCCGGAGATTATCGACTACGCCATGGAAGCGATCCGTCGCGCCGGCCTTGCGCCGGTGAAATCCTCGATCCGCGGCGGCACCGACGGCTCGCGGCTGTCGTTTATGGGACTGCCCTGCCCCAACATTTTCGCCGGCGAACACGCCTTCCATTCGCGGCTGGAATGGGTCAGCCGGCAGGACATGGAAAAGGCCGTGCAGACCATCGTGCATCTGGCGATGATATGGGAAGAGCGGGCGTAGCGGTGGGCGTACGTCTCCAATTGCTGCACTTCGTCATTGCGAGCGCAGCGAAGCAATCCATTTTCACCGCGCAAGGGAAGATGGATTGCTTCGCTGCGCTCGCAATGACAGTTAGACGGCCCGCCGCAGCAGACGAGGTGATTTTCCCGTGAGGCAGGCGTGGCTACACCTTCGCCGTCACGATCCAGATCGAGGCCGGCAGTGGCACCGCCTGTCCCTTCACGAACGGCATCAGCGCCTCACGGATCGAATTGCTGGCGGCCGCGACCACCTCCGGCGGCTGTTCGGCGAGCGCGCGGGCGGCGGGGCCGATTTCGAGCGCGGACTGCACCGCCACATCGACGCCGCGCCCGACCGCGATATCGAGCGCAAGATCGACCGGCTCCATCTTGATGCCGGAAAATCCGGCCGCGCCCAGGATGCGGTTCACGCGCGCAACGGAAGCGAACGCGAACGGACCGGGGTCTTCGGGCCCCGGCGGCGGCAGTTTTGGCGCGTGCTTGTAGACCGCCTGCAGCGGCGCCATGAAGAACGGGTTTTCGCGCGGCTCGCGCCAGCAGGCAAACGCCAGCCGGCCCGAGCGCCGCATCGCCTTGTGCAGGTTTGCAAAGGAGCGCGCGGGATCGGCGAAGAACATCACGCCGAAGCGCGAGGCCAAGAGGTCGAAGCTTGCGGGCTCGAACGGATAGATGGTTGCGTCCGCCAGCACGAATTCGGCTGATAGCCCGGCCGGGAGATTTTCGCGCGCGCGGGCCAGCATCGGCCCTGATATGTCGAGGCCCATGACATGCCCGGATGGGCCGACCTTCTGCGCGAATGCGACCGTGGTGGCGCCGGCGCCGCAGCCGACATCGACGATGCGCTCGCCCGGCTTGACATCGGCGCGATCGATCAGGGCGTCGGCCACGGGGGCCAGCACGATGTCCTGGCTGGCCTGGCGCGCGGCCCAGCGCTGGCCGCCGGGTCCGTTCCAGTAGGCGATCTGGTCGGCGTTTTGGTCGTCACCTGCCGGGAGTTCCATCACCGGCTACTTCGCCGCACTGTCGGTCTTGGTGTGCTTCACAGGCGTGGCCTTCGCCACCGGCTTGGGCGCACCATCGCTGCGCACATTGCCCCAGGGATCGACGGGTCCCTTGTCGGGAATGTTGCCGAGGGATCTCTGATAGGCCTTGTCAGCTTCCTTCTCGGCCGCGATCTCCTGCGGCGATTTTGCCTTCTGGTCGCCGTATTGGGGCACGGGTTTGTCCTGCGCGTAAACAGGCCCGGCGAGTGACGCAATCATCACGGCGGCGAGGAAAACTCTCATGCGTGGGCTCCGGCTGCATCCCTTGAGGCAATGTTAAGCCTGAAAATCGGCGTTGTCGATTTGTCTGGCGTGGTGCGGCCATCCGGTTGCTACTTGACGCCGGTCAATTTGACCTCGGCGGCCAAGGTTTCCAGTGCCGCGGTTGCGGTCGGCTTGACGTCGGATCGCTTCATGCGCGTAAGCGTCGCCACGTGCGTCTCGTCCAGTCTCACCAGGGTGAGGTCCGTTATCAGCCGGATGCCATTGGCGGGCTTCGACGTGGAAAAGGTCCGACCCGCCCGCCCGCTGATGGTGCCCGCCTGCTGGCTGGTGTAGGTCGGGAATGTGCCTGCCCTCAGCACCGCCGTCGCCAGGTCTTCGAGCGACGCCCCTACCATCTCCTGACCGGACATGACGTTGAGCTGCAGCATGACACTGTTGGCAGAATCGAAGAACTGAAGGTTGTTGTGCGCGTCGTAGACGATCCGCCATCCCGGCGGCGCGTCGAAGGCAAAGGCCGGCGATCCCTCCTTCGGGATACGCACCATCTCCGCCTGCGCCGCCGGCGACAGCGCCAGCACGAAGGCCATCACAATACCGGCCATGATCAACTTCATCCGCATGATCTCCCCCTTGCGGCGCGATTTCCGCGTGGCGTCGCCGAGAATGACCAAAGGCGTCCAGCCAGTCCGCCTTCGTCGCTTAACGGGTCTTCGCGTTATGCCGAGCCGAAGCTCGCGGAGCGAGCGAAGGCTGGTAGGCGGTGACGGATTCGAACCGCCGACCCTCTCGGTGTAAACGAGATGCTCTAACCAGCTGAGCTAACCGCCCTTAAGCCATCTGTTTAGCGCTGCCTTGGGGGCCGGCGCAAGCCGAGCATCGCCACATACAAAAACGGCGTCCCCTGAGGGACGCCGTTCTTTTCATATTGCGGTCTCTTTAATGCGCCGTGAGCCCGCCTGGGGCTTCGTCGCCGGCGTCCGGGGTCACCGGCACCTTGGTGTCCTCTTCCCAGACGATCGGCACCGGCGGGCGCACCAGCGCTTGCGAGACGACGTCGTCGAGCCGGGCCACCGGGATGATGTTCATGCCGCCCTTGATCGCATCGGAAATCTCCGTGAGATCCTTGGCGTTGTCCTCGGGGATCAGCACCGTCTTGATGCCGCCGCGGGCCGCCGCGAGCAGCTTCTCCTTCAGGCCGCCGATCGGCAACACGCGTCCTCGCAAGGTGATCTCGCCGGTCATGGCGACATCGTGCCTCACGGGGATACCCGTCATGACCGAGACGATCGCGGTGGCCATCGCAACGCCCGCCGACGGTCCGTCCTTCGGGGTCGCCCCCTCGGGCACGTGGACGTGGATATCGCGCCGGTCGAACAAAGGCGGCTCGATGCCGAAGCCAACCGCGCGCGAGCGGACGTAAGACGCCGCCGCCGAAATCGACTCCTTCATCACGTCGCGCAGATTGCCCGTGACCGTCATCTTGCCCTTGCCGGGCATCATGACGCCTTCGATGGTGAGCAGCTCGCCGCCGACATCGGTCCAGGCAAGCCCCGTGACGATGCCGACCTGAGGCTCGCTCTCGATCTCGCCGTAACGATATTTCGGCACGCCGAGGAACTCCTCCAGCGACTTCTCGGTGACCTTGACCGACTTCTTCTTGGAGATCATCAGCTCCTTCACCGCCTTGCGGGCGAGTGTCGACAGCTCACGCTCCAAATTACGCACGCCGGCTTCCCTTGTGTAACGCCGGATCATCAGGAGCAGCGCGTCGTCGTCGATCGACCATTCCTTCGGGTCCAGGCCATGCTTGGCGATCGCGTTCGGGATCAAATGCTTGCGCGCGATCTCGACCTTCTCGTTCTCGGTGTAACCTGCGATCCGGATGATTTCCATGCGGTCCATCAGCGGCCCTGGAATGTTCAGGGTGTTCGCCGTGGTGATGAACATCACGTTGGAGAGATCGTAATCGACCTCGAGATAGTGATCGTTGAAGGTCGAGTTCTGCTCGGGGTCGAGCACCTCGAGCAGCGCCGACGACGGATCGCCACGGAAATCGGCGCCCATCTTGTCGATCTCGTCCAGGAGGAACAGCGGATTGGAGGTCTTCGCCTTGCGCATCGACTGGATGATCTTGCCGGGCATCGAGCCGATATAGGTGCGGCGGTGGCCGCGGATTTCGGCTTCATCCCGCACGCCGCCGAGCGAGACGCGCACGAATTCGCGCCCCGTGGCTCGCGCGATCGACTTGCCGAGCGAGGTCTTGCCGACGCCGGGAGGCCCGACCAGGCACAGGATCGGCCCGGTCAGCTTGTTGGCGCGCGACTGCACCGCGAGATACTCGACGATGCGGTCCTTCACCTTCTCCAGACCATAGTGGTCGTTGTCGAGCACGGTCTGGGCCGCGACCAGATCCTTCTTGACCTTGGACTTCTTGTTCCACGGGATCGACAACAGCCAGTCGAGATAATTGCGCACGACGGTGGCTTCCGCGGACATCGGCGACATCTGGCGCAGCTTCTTCAATTCGTGCTGCGCCTTCTCGCGGGCTTCCTTGGAAAGCTTGGTCTTGGCGATCTTCTCTTCGAGATCGGCGAGCTCGTCGCGGCCTTCGTCGTCGCCGAGTTCCTTCTGGATCGCCTTCATCTGCTCGTTGAGATAATATTCGCGCTGGGTCTTCTCCATCTGGCGTTTGACGCGCGAGCGGATTCGCTTTTCGACCTGCAGCACGGAAATCTCGCTCTCCATCAGGCCGAGCACCTTTTCCAGGCGCGCGGTCACCGACAGCGTCTCCAGGATGCCCTGGCGATCGGCGATCTTGACGGCGAGATGGGACGCGACCGTGTCGCCGAGCTTGGCAAAGTCGGTGATGGCCTGCACCACGGCGACGACTTCGGCGGAGATCTTCTTGTTCAGCTTCACATAGCTCTCGAAATCCGACACCACCGAGCGCGCCAGCGCCTCGGCCTCGACCGACTTGGCGTCGGTATCGGCGAGCGCTGTCGCGGTCGCCTCGTAATATTCGGTGCGGGGGGTATATTTCTGCACGCGCGCGCGCTCCAGCCCCTCCACCAGCACCTTCACGGTGCCGTCGGGCAGTTTGAGCAGCTGCAGCACGCTGGCAAGCGTACCGGTCTCATAAATCGATTCCGGGCTCGGATCGTCGTCGGAGGCGTTCTTCTGGGTCGCCAGCATGATCAGCGCGTCATTCTTCATCACTTCTTCGAGCGCGCGGATCGATTTCTCGCGACCGACGAACAGCGGCACGATCATGTGCGGAAAGACGACGATGTCGCGCAGCGGCAGCACGGGGTAAGCGTGGCTTTCGCCGTGGACGATCGATGGCCGGGGTTTTGGGGTCGTCATGGCCTATTCCTTTTGTTGTGCCCCCCTGCACGCAGTCCGCAATTTTGCGCAACCGCCACAAGGTGCCGGGATGTTCCGGAAGGTGGTGGCCGTTTCGGCCGACTTCTCCGGATCGGAGTGTGCGACGAATTTCAAGCGCAGTTCTTCGCCGACAGCATTAGGTGGCTATCGACCATGGGGGTGTCAAGTCATTGAAAAAGGCCCGTCAAACGGGCCCAACACGCGAGGCGAAGCTACGCAAACGCGGCCGCGGGGAAAGGCCTCCGCAGCCGTCTTTCTGGACACGCAACTCCGCCTGCGGCTGACGAGATCAGGCGCTGGCGCTGCTCTCGACGGCACGATCGGAACGATCGGCGTAGATGTAGAGCGGCCGGGCCGTTCCCTCCACCACTTCGCGCGAGATCACGACTTCTTCGACGCCTTCCAGGCCCGGAAGATCGAACATGGTCTCGAGCAGGATGCTTTCCAGGATCGAACGCAGGCCGCGCGCGCCGGTCTTGCGCTCGATCGCCCGGCGGGCGACCGCGCCAAGCGCCTCGTCGGCAAAGCTCAGCTCGATATTCTCCATCTCGAACAGCCGCTGATACTGCTTCACCAGCGCGTTCTTCGGGTCGGTCAGGATCTTCTTCAGCGAGGCCTCGTCGAGATCTTCCAGGGTCGCGACCACAGGCAGGCGGCCGACGAATTCGGGGATCAGTCCGTATTTCAGCAGATCCTCGGGCTCGACGTGGCGGAAGATTTCGCCGGTGCGGCGGTCTTCGGGCGCCAGCACCTGCGCCGCGAAGCCGATCGAGGTCGAACGTCCGCGCGCGGAGATGATCTTCTCGAGGCCGGAAAACGCGCCACCGCAGATGAACAGGATGTTGGTGGTGTCGACCTGCAAAAATTCCTGCTGCGGGTGCTTGCGGCCGCCCTGCGGCGGGACCGAGGCCACCGTGCCTTCCATGATCTTCAACAGCGCCTGCTGCACGCCCTCGCCCGAGACGTCGCGGGTGATCGAGGGATTGTCGGACTTGCGGCTGATCTTGTCGATTTCGTCGATATAGACGATGCCGCGCTGTGCGCGCTCGACATTGTAGTCGGCCGACTGCAACAGCTTCAGGATGATGTTCTCGACGTCCTCGCCGACGTAACCTGCCTCTGTCAGCGTCGTCGCATCCGCCATGGTGAATGGAACGTCGAGGATCCGCGCCAGCGTCTGCGCCAGCAGCGTCTTGCCCGAACCGGTCGGCCCGATCAGCAGGATGTTGGACTTCGCCAGTTCGACGTCGTTGTGCTTGGTCTGGTGGTTGAGCCGCTTGTAGTGATTGTGGACGGCGACCGAGAGCACCTTCTTGGCGTGGCTCTGGCCGATCACGTAGTCGTCCAGCACCTTGCAGATTTCCTTCGGGGTCGGAATGCCGTCGCGCGACTTCACCAGCGAGGACTTGTTCTCCTCGCGGATGATATCCATGCACAGCTCGACGCATTCGTCGCAGATGAATACCGTGGGACCCGCGATCAGTTTGCGGACTTCGTGCTGGCTCTTGCCACAGAACGAGCAATACAGCGTGTTCTTGGAGTCGCTCGTGCCGACCTTACTCATTCTCGTCTCCGTCCGCCGTTCGATCCCGTCTGCTCGACCTATTCCGGGACACGCCGGCACATAGTTCTAGATAGAGCAAAATCCGTACCAAAAAAGGCCTTTTACTCCAGATGCCACTCGAATCGCGGCTAACTCGAATCTCCCGATCATAGCCGAACTGACCCAGCCAACCATGGTGGCACCCGACTATCAAGAATTCGCTAACCGGCCGGGCATCCGGTACCCGTGACAATACCGTGATTTGCGCCGTTGGCACGGGCCAAACTTGCCGAAATCGGCAGAGCGTTGCGCGATTGCCACGCTGTCAAACCAGCACGAAAGTGGAACTTTCTGCCCATGCGGGGGCATAAGCTGCCCGGATAGGGCCGCAATTGGCTGGTTTGGCGGCCGTTAACGCCGCGGCAATGAAACCAATCCGTTGCCTTACGGGGTCTTCGACAGGGCCGCCGGCTCTTCCGAGCGCTTGTCGATCACCTTGTCGACAATCCCGAAATCGCGGGCCATCTCGGCGGTCAGGAACTTGTCGCGTTCCAGCGCGTCCTCGATGGCCTTGAAGGTCTGGCCGGTGTGCTTGACGTAGATCTCGTTGAGCCGCTTCTTGAGGTTCAGGATTTCCTGGGCGTGCAGCATGATGTCGGTGGCCTGGCCCTGAAAGCCGCCGGAAGGCTGGTGCACCATGATGCGCGAATTCGGCAACGAGAAGCGCATGTCCTTCTGGCCGGCGGCCAGCAACAGCGAGCCCATCGATGCCGCCTGTCCGGTGCAGAGCGTCGAGACCGCAGGGCGGATGAACTGCATGGTGTCGTAGATCGCCAGTCCCGAGGTCACCACTCCGCCCGGGGAGTTGATGTACATCGAGATTTCCTTCTTCGGATTGTCGGCCTCGAGAAACAACAGCTGCGCCACGACCAGCGTCGACATGCCGTCCTCGACCGGTCCGGTGACGAAGATAATGCGTTCCTTCAGCAGGCGCGAAAAGATGTCGTAGGCGCGTTCGCCGCGGTTGGTCTGCTCGACCACCATGGGCACGAGGTTCATGTAGGTTTCGACGGGATCGCGCATTAGTCACCCAAATGGTTATCGGACAGGTTGGCGGAGACGAACATCCACCGGCAAGGCAGGTCAGCTGAGATTGCCGGGTGCGGACGAACGTCCCGTGATGCAGGACGCAAAGGACAGGCTGACAGATATAGCCCAATTTCCCGGCCACAAGGCCGGACCGACCCGGCCACAAGACCGGGTTGGAAGCGCTAAGGAATTGGCCGCAGTTGAAGCTGATTCGCAGCCTCCGGCATAGCACGGCAGCCTCGCCGCGCGGCCTTTCGCGTCTCAACCTTAACGCCGGCTTGATACCGTCAGGCGGCGCTCTTGTCGGCTTCCTCGTCGTCCTTGTAGAGATCGTCGCGGCTAACCTTCTTTTCGGTCACATTGGCGAGCTCGAGGATGAAGTCGACCACCTTGTCCTCATAGATCGGTGCGCGAAGCTGGGCCAGCGCGTTGGCGTTGCTGCGATAGTAGTCCCAGACCTCTTTCTCGCGTCCGGGCATCTGCCGCGCGCGCTCGATCACCGCGCGGCTGACTTCGTCGTCGGTGACCGTGATCTTGTTCTTCTCGCCGATCTCCGACAGCACGAGCCCAAGCCGGACCCTGCGGTCGGCGATCTTGTGGTACTCTTCCTTGGCGGCCTCTTCGGTGGTGTCCTCATCGGCAAAGGTTTTGCCGCTGGATTCCATCTCGGCCTTGATCGAGTTCCACATCAGATTGAATTCCTCCGCGACCAGCGACGGCGGCGCCTCGAACTTGTGGCTCTCGTCGAGACGGTCCAGCAGCATGCGCTTGACCCGCTGGCGGGTGGCGGCGGCGAATTCCACCGTCAGCCGCTCGCGCGCGGCCTGCTTCAGCTTGTCGAGCGATTCCAGGCCCAGCGTCTTGGCGAACTCGTCGTCGATCACGGTGTCCTGCGGCGCCTCGATCAAAGTCGCGGTGGTCTCGAACTCGGCCGGCTGGCCGGCGAGCTTTTCGTTCGCATAGTTCTTCGGGAACGGAACCTGCAGCGTGCGGGTCTCGCCGGCAGCGATGCCCAGCAGCTTCTCCTCGAAGCCGGGAATGAAGGTGTTGGAGCCGATCGTGACCTGGATGTTCTCGCCGGTGCCGCCGTCGAACGGCACACCCTCGATGGTGCCCTTGAACGAGATCGTGACGCGATCGCCGCTTTCTGTCTTGGCGCCCTCGCCCTTTGCCGCAAACGAGCGATTCTGGTCGGCGATCCGCTTGATGGCCTCGTCGACATCGGCATCCGTCACCTCGGCGACCGGCTTCTCGACGGTAAAGCTCTTGAAGTCGGCGAGCGCAATCGCCGGCACCACCTCGATCGAAACCGTGTAGGTGAGATCGGACTTTCCGGTGAGGACGTCCTCGACGGCTTTTTCCTCCGTCGGCATGGTGATCTTGGGTTCGGACGCCAGCCGGAAGCCGCGCTCGGTGAAGATCTGCGTGTTGGTATCGCGGATGGTCTGGTCGATGGTCTCCGCCATCACCGAGCGGCCATAGACCTTCTTGAGGTGGCTGACCGGCACCTTGCCCGGACGAAAGCCGTTGAGACGGACCTTGTCCTTGAGGTCGACCAGGCGCGCATCCGCCTTGGCATCGAGATCCGATGCGGGAACGCTGATCTGGAATTCGTGCTTCAATCCCTCGACGAGGGTCTCGGTGACCTGCATGGCGTCAATCTTCTTCCCGCTTTGGTCCGGCCGAAACGGCTCAGACCTTTTTCAACTTGGTCGGCGCGCGACCCCAGAGGTCGGCGCCGGTGGTCCGGCGGATCGCTTCTTCGAGGGGGAGGACGTGCCCTCCCCGAAGTAAGCCCTCCAGTCATCTCGTGCAAACGCTGTCAGCGCTTGGTGCGGGCGGAGGGACTCGAACCCCCACAACTTTCGTCACTGGAACCTAAATCCAGCGCGTCTACCAGTTCCGCCACGCCCGCGTGAGTTGCGTCCTGTCCGGCCCCGCGGGCGGCGGGCTTATAACATGAGCCCATCGGTCCGCAGCAAAAAAATGGCCGTTTTGGAAGCCTGTTCCGGAAGTACAAGCGGCCGCTTTACATAACAACCGGAAAATGATCCGCATCGACCCATGGCAGATCGAAATTTCCGGCTGGACAGGCGCGAACTGATGGCCGGAATGGGCGCCACGGCGCTTGCCCCGGCCCTGCCCGGGATCGCCGCCGCCGAGGGAGGCCGGTCGCTGCGGTTGACCGCCGAAGCCGGGCTCATGGCCTTGGGACCAGGACAGCCGGACACCCCGATCTGGGCGCTCCGGGGCTTGGGCACCGACCGGCTCAGGCGAGGCGACGAAATCGAGATCAAGTTCGAGAACAATCTGCCGGTGCCGATGGCGATGAACTGGTTTGGGCTCGATGGCGTGCCTGCCGCCGAACCGCTGGCGGCACGGCCACCGCTCGCCCCGGGGACAGCCGAAAACCTTGTGATTCCATTGCGTCACGCCGGTACCTTGCTGTGCGATATCAGGCTCCTGGGCGACGGCGGGGCGCGGCCGTCTGCGGCGCGGGCGCTGATCGTGGCCGAAACCCGGCCGGTCGCGGTCGATCGCGACGAGGTCATCCTGATCGAGGACTGGCGGCTGCGCGCCGATGGCAGCGCGATCGGGCCCGGCATCGACCCGAAGAACACTTCTAAGGTTTACACCATCAACGGACAGCCCAATCTGGACATCACGGCCCGCTCCCATGAGCGGCTGCGGCTTCGCTTCATCAATGGCTGCCAACGCCATGTTGTTGCGGTGAAACTGGAGGGATACGAGGTCCGCGTGATGGCGCTGGACGGCCAGCCGTCGGAACCGTTCCCGGCGCGCAATGGCGCGCTGGTGCTGGCGCCGGGAAGCCGGGCCGACGCCTTCATCGACGCTGGCCTGCCGGGCTCGGCGTCATCGATCCTGCTGCATGACGGCAACGAGGCCCGCCTGATCGGCCGCCTGGTCGTCGCCAATGAGCCGCCGTTTCGGGATGCGGCGTTGCCCGCGGCCCCCGCATTGCCGTCCAACGGCCTGCCGGCCCGGCTCGATCTCCGCAACGCGCTGCGTTTCGAGATCGCGCTCGGAGCGGCGGGCTGGGTGAAGCCTCCGGACTTCGCCCTCTCCGCTTCGCCCGCATTCCGCGCCAAGCTTGGCCGCACGGTGGTGTTGGCCCTGGTCAATCGCAACGATCGGCCGATGGTGTTCCACCTCCATGGGCATCATTTCCGGCTGCTGGACCGGCTCGACGACGGCTGGAAGCCGTTCTGGCTCGATACGCTGGCGATCGATGGCGGACAAACGCAGCGGATCGCATTCGCAGCCGCTTCCGCGGGACGCTTCCTGATCGAAGCTGTGGCGACCGAGTGGGCGGCGCCGCGCCTGGTGCGGTGGTACGCGGTCGAGTGAGGTTTCAATACTCGATGCCGAATTCGTCATAGAGGCGGCGGAACACGGCCGGCAGCGTCTCCGGCAGGTCTTCCGCGATCAGGCCGGGACCGGCCTCGCGCGCCGCCTCGCCATGCATCCAGACCCCCATCGAGGCGGCCTCGAAGGCCGGCACGCCCTGCGCGAGCAGACCTGCGATCATCCCCGACAGCACGTCGCCCGCACCGGCGGTGGCGAGCCAGGGCGGCGCGTTGGAGGCGATGGTGGCGCGTCCATCGGCCGCGGCAACCACAGTGTCCGGCCCCTTCAGCAGCACGATGGCGCCACTACGCTCAGCGGCGGCGCGAACCCGTTCGAGTTTCGAGCGAAGTGGATGTTTATTGCTGATGGCGCTGAACAGCCTTGGAAATTCGCCCTCATGCGGCGTCAGAACCACCTGCTGGTCGCCTGAGCCCTTGATGGCCTCGAACAGACGCTCGGGCGCCTCGCCAAAACTCGTCAGCGCGTCGGCGTCCAGGACGATGCCCCTGTTTGCCGATAGCGCCGTGAGCACGAAGTCGCGGGTCCGTTCACCGACGCCGGCGCCCGGGCCGATCACGCAGGCGTTGAAACGCCTGTCGGTCAAGATCTCCGCGAATTCAACCGCCGTGTCTACTCCGTGAACCATTACGGCCGTCAACGCCGCGGCATTGACGGCGAGGGCGTCGGAGGGCGAGGCCACGGTAACGAGACCGGCGCCTGCCCGCAACGCGCCGCGCGCCGACATCCGCGCCGCTCCCGTCGTCGAAAGGCCGCCAGAGACGACGATGGCGTGGCCACGGGCATATTTGTGGCCGTCGACCCGCGGCACCGGAAACGCCTCGCGCCAGAATGGCGGGACGTTCTCGAACGCGCGGGGCCGGATTTCAGCGAGTACGCCCGGGTCGATGCCAATGTCGGCGACGCGGACGCGACCGCAGTGAAGCCGGCCCGGCAACAGCAGATGCGCCGGCTTGCGGCGGAAGAAGGTCACGGTCTCGGTGGCGTCGATGGCGATGCCCATCACGGCGCCTGAGGTGCCGTTGATGCCGCTCGGCAGGTCGACGGCAAGAACCGGCGCGCCATTGGCGTTGATCGCCGCGATCATGTCGTGCGGCTCGCCGGTGACGGGGCGATCGAGACCGGCGCCGAACAGCGCATCGACGATCAGCGCCGGCTTGCCGATGGCCTGCGGGTTGAACGGCAGCACCGGAAATTTCCATCCCCGCGCCGCCGACGCCGCATCGCCCTTCAGGCTGTCGCGCTCGCACAACAGGATCACCGACACCTCGCGGCCGCGCGCCGCCAGTTCCGCCGCCGCCACAAAACCGTCGCCGCCATTGTTGCCGGCTCCCGCGACGACGACGATCGGGCCCTCCTCCACCAGCTCCATCGCAGCCTCGGCGACGGCTTGGCCCGCGCTCAGCATCAGCGCGAAGCCCGGAATCCCCAAGGCGATCGCGAGCCGATCGGCTCGACCCATTTCATCCGTGGTGAGAACTTCCATGCCAAATCCGTGGGTTTAGCGCCTTATCCTGAGGCATTTCCGATAGAATGTCAGGAAACGCCCTCAATGATTGCATACCAATTCATCCAGTTGCCTATTTCATGGGCTGAGGTATGGTGAACCTGTTGGCCTGACCTCGGGCGAATGCCTGTTAAAAGGTTGATAACGTTTCGAAATCAGGCGTCTTAACAACTTGGCATAGACCCTGCTTTTGAGGAAGCCGGCGCTGCCGTGCCGATTGGCAGGGAACGGCGCGCCCGGCCGTGGGCGGTCGAAGGTGCGGGATGGACGATCGGACAATTTGCGCACCCTGCGCAACCTGAAATGAACCTGCAGACTGAAATATCAAAACGCCCGGGAGGCGCTCAGTGAAAAAAATTGAAGCCATCATCAAGCCATTCAAGCTCGACGAGGTGAAAGAAGCGCTCCAGGAAGTCGGGCTGCAGGGTATTACGGTCACCGAAGCCAAGGGGTTCGGGCGGCAGAAGGGCCACGCCGAACTCTATCGCGGCGCGGAGTACATCGTCGACTTTCTACCCAAGGTAAAAATCGAGATCGTGATCGGGGATGACCTGGTCGAGCGGGCGATCGACGCCATCCGGCGCGCGGCCCAAACCGGGCGGATCGGCGACGGCAAGATCTTCGTGTCCAACATCGAGGAAGCCATTCGTATCCGCACCGGCGAGTCCGGGCTCGACGCGATCTGACCAAAAACTGCCCATACTCTGATATTGTGTTGAACATCCCGCAATTGTATTGAGCATGATCCGCGGTCGCTGAACCCGCGGTCGCTGGCGGCGAGCCAGATCGCGACGACCTGTAAGCAAAGGGGTATTCATGAAGACCGCCAAAGACGTCCTGAAATCGATCAAGGACAACGACGTCAAATACGTCGACCTGCGTTTCACCGATCCGCGCGGCAAGTGGCAGCATGTGACCTTCGACGTCGGCATGATCGAGGAAGATACCTTCGCCGAGGGCCTGATGTTCGACGGCTCCTCGATCGCCGGCTGGAAGGCGATCAACGAATCCGACATGTGCCTGATGCCCGATCCCGTCACCGCGACGATCGACCCGTTCTTCGCCGAGACCACCATGGTCCTGACCTGCGACGTGCTGGAGCCGACCACCGGCGAGCCCTACAACCGCGACCCCCGCGGCATCGCCAGGAAGGCCGAGGCCATGGTCAAGTCGATGGGCGTTGGCGACACCGTCTACTTCGGCCCCGAAGCCGAATTCTTCGTGTTCGACGACGTCCGCTACCAGACCACGCCCTACAACACCGGCTTCAGGCTCGACATGTCCGAACTGCCGATCAATTCGGATACCGAATATGAAGGCGGCAATCTCGGCCACCGCATCCGCACCAAGGCCGGCTATTTCCCGGTGCCGCCGCAGGATTCGGTGCAGGACATGCGCTCGGAAATGCTGGGCGCCATGGCCAAGATGGGCGTCAAGGTCGAGAAGCATCACCACGAGGTGGCGTCCGCCCAGCACGAACTCGGCATGAAGTTCGACACGCTGACGCTGATGGCCGACCAGATGCAGATCTACAAATACTGCATCCAGCAGGTCGCCCACATCTACGGCAAGACCGCCACCTTCATGCCGAAGCCGGTCTATGGCGACAACGGCTCGGGCATGCACTGCCACCAGTCGATCTGGAAGGACGGCAAGCCGGTGTTCGCCGGCAACAAATACGCCGACCTCTCGGAGACCTGCCTCAACTACATCGGCGGCATCATCAAGCACGCCAAGGCGATCAACGCCTTCACCAACCCCTCGACCAATTCCTACAAGCGTCTGGTCCCGGGCTATGAAGCCCCTGTGCTGCTGGCCTATTCCGCGCGCAACCGTTCGGCCTCCTGCCGCATCCCCTACACCACAAACCCGAAGGCCAAGCGCGTCGAGGTGCGTTTCCCCGATCCGATGGCCAATCCCTATCTCGGCTTTGCTGCGATGCTGATGGCCGGCCTCGACGGCATCAAGAACAAGATGGATCCGGGCCCGGCGATGGACAAGGACCTCTACGACCTGCCGAAGGAAGAGCTGAAGTCGATCCCGACCGTCTGCGGCAGCTTGCGCGAGGCGCTGGAAAATCTCGACAAGGACCGCGCCTTCCTGAAGGCCGGCGGCGTGTTCGACGACGACTTCATCGACAGCTTCATCGAGCTGAAGATGACCGAAGTCGAGCGCTTCGAGATGACCCCGCATCCGGTCGAATTCGACATGTACTACTCGAATTGACGGGCCGGCGGGTCGCCCGCCGATCCCGGCTCAGAATTGCAGAAGGCGCTTCCGACGGGAGCGCCTTTTGTTTTGGCGCCTGCTTCCCGAGAACGTGATGCAAGCCGTTTCGCGTCGGATCACGTGCCGAAACCCTTAGGTTAGCCCGTCTATCTCACTTCAACCGGACATCGCTGACAGCGGCCGCGCCGGCAATGATGCAGTGCATGATTGCGGGAGGATTGGTGTGAGGAATACAATATGCAAATAGAATTCGAAAAAAGGCCGCGCGATCGAACGACGCTGCCTTAGACATCACCGGGAGGTCGCAAGATGACGAAATGGATTCGTTTTGAGCAGGGTGGAAAGACCGGTTTTGGCACGCTGGAGGGTGATGCGATCGCGGTTCATACCGGCGACCTGTTCGCAGGCGCCAAGCCGAGCGGCCAAACGCTGAAGCTTTCCGAGGTTCGCGTGGTGACGCCCTGCGATCCCTCGAAGATGATCTGCCTGTGGAATAATTTCCACCAGCTCGCGGCCAAGAACGATTTTACGCAGCCGAAGGAGCCGCTCTGGTTCCTTAAGGCGCCGAATGCCTATTGGCCCGCGAACCAGCCGATCCAGCGACCTTCCACCTATGCCGGAAAAATCATTTACGAAGGCGAACTCGGCGTCGTCATCGGCAAGAAATGCTTCAACATCTCGGAGGCCGAGGCCGGCGACTATATTTTCGGCTATACCTGCGTGAACGACGTCACCGCCGTCGATCTCCTGCGTAAGGACAAGTCGTTCGAGCAATGGGCGCGCGCCAAGAGCTTTGACACGTTCGGCGTGTTCGGTCCCGTGATCGAGACCGGTGTCGATCCGTTAAAACTGTCGGTCAAGACCGTCCTGAACGGCAAGGAGCGCCAGAACTATCCGGTCGCCGACATGTTCTTCCCGCCGCACAAGCTAGTGGCGGCGATCTCCAAGGACGTGACGCTGATGCCGGGCGATGTCATCGCCTGCGGCACCTCGCTCGGGGCCGGCACGATGGGAGATGCCCACAACGTCGTTGACATCGTGATCGATGGCGTCGGCAGCCTCAGCAATGTGTTCGACCAGGTGCTGCCGAGCCCTTATCTGCTGGGTGCGCCACCGAAACAGAAAAAGATCTGCGTGGTCGGCGCCGGCGCTATCGGCGGCCTCTTGGCGGCCAAGTTCGCGCTGGCGGGCGAGGACGTCACCGTGATCGACCAGGGCGCGCATCTCGCCGCGATCCAGAAGAACGGACTGAAACTGGAGTGGCATGACGGCAAGGTCCAGACCGCGAAGGTGAAAGCGGTCAACAAGCCGGCCGATGCCGGCAGGCAGGATATCGTGGTGCTGGCGGTGAAAGCGCACTTCCTCGACCAGGTGGTGCGCGACATCGATATGCTGCTCGGTCCCGACACCATCGTGCTCACCGTGCAGAACGGCCTGCCCTGGTGGTATTTCCAGCGGCTCGGCGGCCAGTACGACAATCACAAGCTGGAAAGCCTCGATCCCTCCGGCGTGCTCACCAAGAATATCGATCCGAAGCGCATTATCGGCTGCGTGGTCTATCCCGCCGCGGCCGCCACCGCGCCCGGCGTGATCCACCACGTCGAGGGCGATCGCTTCCCGATCGGCGAGCTCGACGGCAAGGAGACCGAACGCGTCAAGGAATTGCACGACGTCTTCATCAAGGCCGGGCTGAAATCGATGGTGCTGCCGGACATCCGCTCGGAAATCTGGTTGAAGGCGTGGGGCAACCTCTCTTTCAATCCGATCTCGGCGCTGACCCATGCCACGCTGGTCGACATCTGCCAGTTCGCCGAGACGCGCGCGCTGGCGGCGGCGATGATGAAGGAAGCCCAGGACATCGCGCAAAAGCTCGGCGTCACCTTCCGCGTCTCAATCGACAAGCGGATCGCCGGCGCGGAAGCCGTCGGCGCGCACAAGACCTCGATGCTGCAGGACGTGGAAGCCGGCCGCTCGCTGGAGACCGAGGCGCTGATCGGCTCGATCCTGGAAATGGCCAAGCTGACCAATACGCAGGCGCCCTCCATCGAGTCGGTTTACGCGCTGGTAAAACTTCTCAACAAGGTCATGCTGCTGGAAGGCGGCGGCGTGAAGGTGGAGAAACTCGACAAGGCGGCCTGAAGCGAGGTCCGCAGTTAGTGCTTTGGTTCTGATTCAATCGGAACTGAAGTAATGGGACATGTGCTCATAAGTCGGCCTGGGCCTGGTCGATCCGACCGACGTCCGCTTCGACGCAAGGTAGCCTGCTGCTCCCCTCCCCGCGCCTGAACGGCAAAACGCGTGATCGTGCTTTTAGCGGTGACAGAGCAAGAAGACTTGCGTGCTGCAGATCGTTGAAAAGACGTTGGTCAACTCTCGATCGGCTTGATGGGCAGGCCCGGGCCGCTCGTGCGGCTGATCTCTTCAACGATTGCGGGCAACCGTTGCTTGAACTCATCGAAATTCCGGAAGAAGTCCTTTTCAGACAAAACTGTCGGAACGATATGCATTGCCTCGAGCTGGTCGATCTGGTCTTGAGGAAGTCCGACAACTAATACCTTTAGTCCAGCGGCATCCAGATCGACCAATACGTCCTGGAGTGCATAAATTCCGGATTGATCCATATAGGTCACGCGCTCCATCCGCAGCACGAGCATTTTGCCATCCGCCGCTCGCTCCGCAATTCGGCGAAAGGCATAGACAAATCCGAAGAACAGCGGCCCGTTGACATGCTTGATCAGAAGCCGCTGCTTTAGCTCGTCCGGAATCTCGATTTCATCCTGCCACAACTCATCTTCGACCAGCGTCAGAGTTCGTGCTCTGTTCCATCGTGCGCGCAATCTTGGTCATGAAAATCAGAGACGCAAGCACGGCGCCAGTGCCGACCGCGGTGATCAAATCGGTGAATATCGTCAATACAACAACGATCACCATGACCCAGGTGTCGCCGCGCGGCGCGCGAAACAGATGAGCAAAGCTGCGATAGTCGATGATGCTCAACCCGGCGCTGACCAGAATTCCCGACAGGACGGCATGAGGAATGTACCGCACTACGCTGGATAGACCGAGAAGAACCGCCAGCAGAAAGAGACCATGTATCACTCCCGAGGAACGATGCCGTCCACCGGACCGAACATTGATGGCTGTTCGCATGAACGCACCGGCGCCCGGGATGCCGCCGAACAGCGCCGCACCTATATTGCCGGCACCCTGGCCGATGAGCTCTCGATTGCTGTCGTGATGCGTCCTCGTCATGTTATCCGTGACGAGCGATGTCGTTAAAGCGTCGATCGCTCCCAGGAATGCCAGTTGTAACGCAGCAATCAAGGAAAACTTGAAGTCGGCAATGTTGAGCCCGGGCAGGACAAAGTCCGGCAGCCCGCTGGGTATGTCGCCGATGGTCGGCGCCGAAAGCCCGAGAGCTACGGCTATGCCCGTCAGTACGATCAATGCGACGAGAGACGGAGGCACGGCCGAAAAAATGCGCGGGAGAAGAAATGATAGCGCGATGGTCGCCGCCGCAAGCAGGAACGCGTCAAGGCGGGCGCCATGCGCGAGGGCGCCGAAAGACTTCAGGATTTCGACCGGATTGGACGATGGCGACGGCAAACCCACTATCGGGAAAATCTGCTGAATGATGATGATAATCCCGATGCCCGTCATCAGGCCCGAGATCGCCGGATATGGCAGGAACCGTATATAATTTCCAAGCCTTGCGATCCCGAAGAGCACTTGCAAGGCACCCGCGAGGCAAAAAATTCCAATAATCGGCGCGAGCTGCACTTCGCCGTTGGATGACGTGTTTGCCGCAACGACGCTGGCCGCAATGAGCGTCATGGGTGCCGTCGGACCGGAGATCTGGACTGGCGTCCCGCCCAACAGTGCCGCAACGATGCCCAGGATAATTCCACCGTACAATCCGGCGGCCGGCCCCAATCCCGAGGCAACCCCGAACGCGAGGCAAAGCGGCAACGCTACGATGCCGGCAGTTATGCCGCCAAAAATATCGCCACGCGTGATCGCGAACCCCGACAAAATCCCCCCTTTTCAACTCACCGGACGGAACCGGCAAGGTCACTCTCGTGAACGGTATCGACTCAATCAGGTATCGGAACGTAAGGCAGCGCCGATTTGTGGGCGCAAAGCCGAAGCTTGGCATCTTTGCAGAGACGAAAGACGAAAGTCTTGTCGACCATGATTTCGTTCCCCTCATAGTCGGCGAGATATACATTGCCCATGGTGATCGCAATTATCCCGTGAATCTGAATTCCGTTTTCAGCGGCATTGTTGTCGTACCAGACGCGCGCCCAGGGCTTTAAGGCAAAACCCTTGTCATCGGGAAATTCGGCATCGCAGCCGATAAAGTATGACAGTGCTCCTCGCGCCGTATTGCGAAACGTCTGACGGCCATGAGCCAACGTGGGTTTGAAAAACACAACGCCGTCCTGGTAATCGTAGAGCTCATCGATCACAGCCGTTGCAGCCGCCCGAAAATCTCCAGACGCCCTGTAGACCGTTCCAATCCTCACCAAACCATCGCACCATGCCTGTTGAGCCGCATTCACTTGCCGCTCGGTGATAGTCATTCGATCACTCCAGTGGGGCAACACGACAAATAAGCGCTGGCATGTTTGCGCTTTAGTCGGACGTTTTCAAGTTCAGATTGCGTTGAGCGGAGGTGGAAAGTCGCTCACGGTGCTTGGTCCGGTAACGATCTTGCGGCCTGGAAGAGCGACATCTTAGCTTTGGCGGCGTGCAAAGTGTTCGTATTGCGATGCAACCTGAGAATGATGAGTCAACGCCGGAAGGCGTAGCCTCCCGCCGTACGCTGTCGCGCAAAGATCACATGCATGAGATCGGTAGCTCTTGGCAGGCGACCCTGTTTGGAGAAGAATGCGACACGCTGACGCCGCCCCTCAAATTGCCTCAGATGGAGCCGACAATGAGTCGACGACCGTTGCGGTTTGTGATCTGCGCGATAATCGTGTTCGGCCTGCAAGCCTGCGGCGGAAAGGATCAGGAAGTCACTGAGCAACCCGTGCGGGGACTTCGCGCCTTCAAGGTTGTCGCAAAAGTCGAGAGCCGGGTTCGGCGTTTTCCCACGGTCCTGCAGCCTGCAGACGTCAGCAGCTTATCCTTTGAAATTGCCGGACAATTGAAGGCAGTAACGCTCGCGGTCGGCCAAAAGGTGCAGTTGGGAGACGTTCTGGCGGAAATCGACTCGCGTTCGCTGCAGTCGCAGGTCGACCAGGCCAGTGCTGGCGTGCTGCAGATGCAGGCCCAGGTCGATAACGCGGAAGCCGATTTCCAGCGCAAGGAAGCCCTGCTCGGAAAAGGAGTCACGACCCAAGCAATATTCGACCAGTCGAGAGCGACCTTGCTCACGGCGAGAGCGCAATTGGACCAGGCGAAGCGTCAACTCGAACTGGCAGAACACAACCTGGACCGTAGCAAGCTCGTTGCGCCGTTCTCCGGCACCATCGCCCGCGTCGAGGTCAAGTCGTTCGCACAGGTTTCAGCCGGGCAACCGATTGTCACCCTGTACAGTGACGACCGTTTCGAGATGTCCTTCCTCATTCCCTCCCCGACCTTTCAAACGCTGAAGGTCGGGCAACCGGTCACGGTCAAGGTCGCCGACATGCCTGATCTCTCGCTCGAGGGAGAGATCAGGGAGCTCGGATCGAAGGCAGACCAGGTCTCTGCGTTCCCGATCGTTGTGCGGCTGGAAGACAGGGTTGCGGGGCTAAATGCCGGAATGTCGGTCGAAGTGGCGATCCAGGAGCCGCTGAACGGTGCCTCCAGCGGCTTTCTGCTGCCGCTCAGTGCCATTGCGCCCGAGGCCGGCAAGGAACTGGAGGGCGCGGCGACCGTCTTTGTCTATAATGACGCCAGCTCGACGGTGAACAAGCGCAAGGTCACGATTGGCGGAGTCCGTGACAATCGCCTGATCGTCACGGAAGGCCTTGGCGCGGGCGACATCGTTGCCGCGGCCGGCGTCTCCTATTTGCTTGACGGACAAAAGGTCAAGCTTCTACCCGTCGTGGAGTAGCTATCGTGAATCTCCTCACGCGATTTGGTCTCGTGCGGTCGCGATTTACCATTGCAGCCATGATTGGGTTGCTTGTTGCCGGCGTGGTCCTCTATCCGAATTTTCCCAAGCGCGAGGACCCGGTCATCGTCATCCGCACGGCGGTGGTATCGGCGCTTTTCCCGGGAATGGCGCCCGAGCGCATCGAAAACCTGATTGCCGTTCCGATCGAACGGAAAATCCGCGAGCTTGCCGAAGTCAAGGATATCAGGACGCTGGCGAGCGAAGGATCGCTGACGATCTACGTCGATCTCAACGATGAGGTCGGCAATGTCAACGCGACCTGGCAACGGCTGCGCGACAAGGTTGGAGACGTCAAGACCGAGCTGCCCGACGGCGTCGTCGGCCCGTTCGTCAACAGCGACTTCGGCGACGTCGCCATTGCAACGATCGCGATAACCGGCGAAGGTTTCTCACCGCGCGAACTGAAGGATGTCGCGGACGATTTCCGCAAGAAACTCTATCAACTGACCGGAATCTCAAAAATCGATCTCTTCGGGGTTCAGGACGAACGCATTTGGCTGGAACTGGACACGCGAAAGCTCGCGGCTGTCGGCGTCCAGCTGAACGCCCTGGTCAAGGACCTTCAGGCGCAAAACGTCGTGCTGCCGTCGGGATCCATCAATGTCGAGGGCACGCGCCTGCTGCTGGAAACATCGGGTGACTTTCAGGATGTGCGTGCCGTCGAAACCATGCTGACCCGCGTGGGCGCGACGGACAGCCTCGTGAGGCTTGCCGATCTCGTCACCGTTCACCGCGGTTACGTCTCCCCCAAAATCAAGCCGGTTTACTTCGACGGGCGCTCCGCAGTCGTGCTGAGCGTGGTCATGCAACCCGATCAGGATGTAACCCAGCTCGGACAGAAGCTCCGCACGATGGCACGCGCCTATGAGCGGCAGCTCCCGATCGGCTATGCGATCAATTTCGCGACCTACCAGGCGGAACAGGTCCGCGCCTCCGTCAACTCTGCGCTGTCAAACGTGGCGCAGACCTTTGTCGTCGTGGCAGCGCTGGTCGTGCTGTTTCTGGGCCTGCGCGCGGGATTGGTCGCCGCGATGATCGTTCCCTTCGCCGTGATGTTTTCGCTCATCGGCATGCGCTGGCTCGGCATTGCGCTCGAGCAGGTATCGATTGCTGCCATCATCATTGCCCTGGGTCTCCTGGTCGACAATGGCGTGGTGATCGTCGAGGATATTGTCAGCCGGATGGGTCGCGGCGTGCCGGCCCAGGCCGCGGGTCTCGCCTCCGGCGAACAATACGCGTTTCCCCTGCTGATATCGTCGGTCACGACGGTTGCGGCTTTTCTGCCGCTATTTCTGCTTCCGGGATCGTCCGGCGAGTATGGCTACTCGCTCGCCGCGGTCGTCGCCTTGACACTGACCGGCTCGTGGATCGCGGCCGTCTACATCCTTCCGGCGTTGACGGTCTGGTTGTTCGGACGCGGCCAGGTTGCGGGAAACCAAGCCACGGGGCCTTCATGGTTGCAAAGACTCTACGCGATCGCCTTGCGAACCGCGCTCCGCTTCTCGCTGATCGTGCTGCCTGCGTGCATCGTCCTGGTCGTGCTGTCGCTCTCGCTGTTCGCCCACGTGCCGAAACAGATGTTCCCGCTGAGCGAGCGCAACCAGTTCCTCATTTACATGAACATGCCTGATGGAACCGACGTCTCCCGCACCGAGACCAAAGCGCTGGAAATCTCAAGATGGCTCGGCGACAAGGACCAAAATCCCGAGGTCGCGAGCAACATCGTCTACATCGGGGATGGCGGCCCGAGGTTCTATTTGACGCTGACGCCCGTGGCGCCAGATCCCGCGTCGGCCTTCTTCCTGATCAACACCAACGACTACGCCGGTGCAGTGCGGGCGGCGGATCGCGCCTGGAAATATCTTTATGCCAATCAACCGGAAGCGAGATTCAAGGTCAAGCGCCTGGCGATGGGCGCGGTGGAATCCGGCATCGTCGACGTGGAAATCTCCGGCCCGCACGCCGACCGCCTGCTGGCGCTCAGCGAAAGCGTACAAGCACTGTTTCGGACAGCGCCGGGCGTTCACGATAACGAAGACGATTGGGGCAACAAGCTCATCAAGGTGGTTGTCGAGATCGATCAGGATCGCGCCCGGCAGCTTGGAATTACATCCGAAGAGATTACGCAGTTCCTCAATACCTATTTCAGCGGCACCGCCGTGTCGATCTATCGCGAAGGCGACAATCTCATTCCCATCGTGCTCCGCGCCGGAGCATACACCTCCGAGAATCTGGAAGGGCTTACCAGCGCGACTTTCGCCAAGAATGGCGCGCTGATCCCACTCGCACAGGTGGCCAGGCTAAGGCCGGAGTTCGATTTTGCTCGCATCCGGCGAAAAAACCAGGAACGAACCATCACGGTCACCGCCCGGAGCGCTTCGCAGACGGCGGGTCGGCTCCTGGAGTCCATTCGCCCCGGCCTGCAGGCGCTCGACCTGGCCGGCGGGTATCACTACGCGATCGGGGGCGAGATCGAGAAGAGCGCGGAGACCAACCAGAAGCTCGCCGCAGGCTTTCCTTTCGCCCTTGGCATCATGGTGCTGGCGATCATTCTGCAATTCAACTCCTTTCGGCGTACACTGCTGACATTCATCACCATTCCGCTGATCGTGATCGGCATCCCATTCGGCCTGCTGCTGACCGGACAGCCGCTTTCGTTCTTTGGAACGCTCGGCATCATCAGCCTGTCGGAAATCATCATCAACAACGCCATCGTGCTGATCGATCAGATCGACATCGAGCGAAGGGAGCTCGACCTGCGCGACGCGATCGTTGTCGCCTCCGAAAAGCGTTTGCGACCGATCCTGCTGACATCGGCAACGACAGTTCTCGGACTGGCGCCGATGGCGATTGCTGGCGGCGCATTATGGCAGCCCATGGCGGTGCTCATGATGTCCGGGCTTGCCATCGCTTCGCTATTGACACTGTTCTTTGTGCCGGCCGGATATTTGCTGCTGTTCCGGTTCGACAAGAAGCTTTAGGGATGTCATCTTGAAACTTGTGATTTGGCGGCATACGCGTGTAGCGACGCGTTAGTGAGCCAGGTGCTAATAAGTAACCCGCCGGCCCGCCACCAGCGCCTCGCCGAAGGCGGTGAACAGCGCGCGGTTGATCGGATTGCGCTGCGGATCGTATTCGGCGTGCCACTGCACGCCGAGCGCGAAGCTCGGCGCGTCCGCGATCCGGATCGCCTCGATGGTGCCGTCTTCCGCCACGCCCTCGATGACGACGCGCTTGCCGGGCTCCAGGATGCCCTGGCCGTGCAGCGAGTTGACGCGGATGGTTTCGCATTTGAGGATTTGCGCGAACGCCCCGCCGGGCACCAGCGTGACCTCGTGGCGGTCGGCGAAGATGACCTTGGGATCGGGATGGATTTCGCCGTTTTCGAGCCGCGGCATGCGGTGGTTCATGCGTCCGGGGATATCGCGGATTTCCGGATGCAGCGAGCCGCCGAAGGCGACGTTCATTTCCTGCAGGCCGCGGCAAATGCCGAACAGCGGGATGCCGCGGGCGACGCAGGCTTCCGACAGTGCCAGCGCCAGATCGTCCCGCGGGATGTCGTAAGGCTCGTGGCGGGAATCGGGTTCGGTGCCGAAGCGCGTGGGGTGGACATTGGCGCGCGCTCCGGTCAGCACCACGCCGTCGACGACATCGAGCAGCGCCCCGATGTCCGTGATCTCGGGCGTAGCCGCAAACATCAGCGGCAGCGCGCCGGCGACGTCGGCCACCGCCCGAAGGTTGCGCTCGCCGACCAGCTGGGTCGTAAATCGATTTTCGATGCGATGGGCATTCCCGATCACACCGACCACCGGCCTCCTCATCGCCATCAATCCGGTTCTCGCCCTCGCGCACTGCCAAGGATTCGTGGCGATCATGCCCGCCGGCCGGGGCCGGATCAACCGGTCGGACCGCAAGGCGGCGATGCTATTTCCGGGTAAAGGCCTCTTTTGCATCGATTCCCTCGACATCGGGCAAACTCGCCGCCCGCAGCGCCGTCGCTGCTGAACCGTCCGCGCCCTGCAGCCATGGCAATTTTGCCTCGATCCCGCGGGTGACGGGCTCTCCCAGCATGCCGCCGAAATCGAGCGGCCACAGGCCGTTCGGCACCACCTCGGCGGACACCGCATCAAGGCGAAAGCCCTTGCCGAATGCGGCTTCCAGATCGCCTGATTTAACCAGGCGCGCGCTCGCGGGATCGGTCGGATCGGCGAAGGTCACGAGCAGCGGAATCAGGGCGCCCGTCACCGGCACCGTGCCGCTCATCCCGCTCATCTCGTTGAACGAGACGTTGCGGCCGGCCGCCTTGTAGGCGCGGAGCGCCACATAATTCATGCCGTCGAGATCAATCGTCTTGTCGAGATGGGCCAGCAAGGCGACCAGATTCCTGTCGCCGCCGAGGTCGACGAACACCGCATCGCCTTTCATCGCGGTGTGGCCGCGACGGCTGTAACCGCGGTCGGGATGCACCGACATCACGCCGGAGGCCGATTTGGTGCCTGCAGGCGTTTCCACCTCGACCGTCAGGCGGTATTTGTGACCGGGCCGGTTGATGCGTATCTGGTCGCCGATGAAAAGCGCGGCCAGCAACGCCACAGGCCCGAGCCATCTGAAGTTCATGCCATCAACTCCTCAACCGCCGCACGACCGCATCTTCGCTTTGCACAACGAGGGCGCCCGCGTCAAACCGGCGCCTTCTCCGCTTGATCGCGGGCGCATTTGACGAAAGAGTAGGTTCGGCGATTGGCGTGAGAGGGAGACAGGGTGGAAGGTTCAGAGGATCGTGTTCGGACCCGTAACGATCTGGCATGGGCGATATCGGTCGGCGGGGTCGGCATCGTCGGCTTTGCCGCGCTGCTGGCGTTCACCTGGTACTATGCCGCGGCGCTGTTTTTGATCTTCGCCGGCGTGTTGCTCGGCGTCGCGCTCAACGCCATGACCACGCTGCTTGGCCGCGTGGTCAAGCTGCCGCATGCGTTGCGGCTGACCATTGTGTGTCTGGTGCTCGCGGGCCTGTTGTCGGGAGTGGTCTTCCTCGGCGGCAGTACCATCGCGGAACAGGCGACCGCGCTCAGCGACACCATCAAGTCGCAACTGGTCGTCGTCAAAGCCTTCCTGGAGCGGAACGGCATCGATACCAGCTATTTCGAGATCGGCACTCCGGCGGCAACGGGAACGTCGTCGTCGTCGCAGGCAACGCCGGGCGCCGCGGCAACGCATGCGCTTTCGAGCGGTACGCTCGCTTCCAGCGGCGGCGCGATCGTCAGTCAGACTCTCAAGCTGCTGCTGGGCACCCTGAGCGTGGTCGGCAACTTCTTCATCGTGCTGTTTCTGGGGCTGGCGTTTGCCGCGCAGCCGAGTGTCTACCGCAAGGGGCTGTTGTACATGGCCCCTGCCAAACACCGCGACCGCGCCACCGTGGTCGTCGACCGTATCGGCGAAACCCTGGAGCGCTGGCTAATCGCGCAGATCCTCACCATGTTCGCGGTGTTCCTGGTGACATGGATCGGGCTCGCCATCATCGGCATCCAGAGCGCGTTCATCCTCGGCATCCAGGCCGGGCTGCTCGCCTTCATTCCGACCGTCGGCGCGCTGATCGCGGGCCTGATCGTGGTGCTCGCAAGCCTTGCCTCGGGATGGGTCGCCGCGGCAAGCGCGCTGGTGCTGTTCCTCGGCGTTCATGCGCTGGAAAGCTACGTCCTCACGCCGATCCTGCAGCGCCAGGCGCTCGACATTCCCCCGGCCACGCTGTTTGCGTTCCAGATCCTGCTCGGCATCGTGTTCGGCATCTGGGGCATCGCGCTGGCGCTGCCGCTGATGGCGATCGTCAAAGTCATGATCGATTATTTCAAGGCGGATGAGGCCTCAAGTCAGGCCCCCGCTTGAGCCGTCAGCCCGTCACCACCGTCTCGGTATGTTCGACCTCGGGCGGCGAAGCAAAATACTGCCCAACCAGTCCGCGCCAAGCCGTGAAATCCTCCGAGCCTCTGAAATCGACGGTGTGGTTTTCCAGCGTTTCCCACTTCGCCATCAGCCGGTAGCGCTGCGGTTTCTCGATCGACTTGTGCAGTTCAAAACCCTTGCCGCCCCTGGCGCGCAGGAACAGCGGACGCGCTTTGGCGACCGCGGCTTCAAAATCCTTTTCGGTGCCGGGCTTGACGTCGATTTGGGCGATTTCGGTGATCATGGGGGACGGCCTCTGCGTTTTCGATTGCACGTCTGTAGCGCACCTCATTGCGTTGTTGAAGTGTCAGCAAGCGGCGACGGTTGCGAAAACCCGGGCAGTTGGTCCCGAGGGTAGCGGCGAACCCCGCCAGCCAGATGCACGGCAACCAGGGCGCAGAGCCGTTAGCATCGCAGATCACGGAAATCCTGTGCTCCGCCTGAGATTTCCGCTATTGACCCCATCGGCGACATTGGGCGCGTGGAATCTCTTCATGGCGATTTCCTCCCCCTATCAAAGTATTGGCCGGAGTTGATAGGATCGTTTCCCGAAGATAGGATCGTTCCCTAACTGGAGGCAGAACATGCGAAGGCGCGAGTTCGTCACGCTTCTGGGCAGCGTCGCCGCTTCGAGCGCATGGCCGGTTGACGCGCGCGCCCAGCAGCCGGCAGTGCCGATGATCGGATTTCTCAGCAACTTCACGAGCACCCCGCGCTTCGTCGCGGCATTTCGTCAGGGTTTGGGCCAAGCCGGCTACGTCGAGGGCCAAAATGTCGCAATCGAATACCATTGGGCGGAGGGAGGACAATACGATCGGCTACCGACCGTGGCTGCTGACCTGGTTCGCCGACAAGTGGCAGTGATCGTGGCATGCCCAATTCCCGCTGCTCTCGCAGCCAAGGCGGCGACCACGATTATTCCGATTGTTTTCGCAATCGGAAGCGATCCTGTCGGGTCCGGACTTGTTTCCAGCCTTAACCGGCCTGGTGGAAACATCACCGGTGTAAGCTTCCTTTCCGCCGAACTGGGGGCGAAGCGGCTTCAACTGCTGCGCGAGTTCGTGCCCAACGTGACCTCACTCGCCTTGCTTGTGAATCCGAACAATTCGAATGCGGAACCCCAGATCAAGGAAACGCAGTTGGCCGCCACGGGACTTGGACTGAACCTTGATGTCCTGAACGCCAGCTCGAAAGTTGATTTCAATTCGGCCTTCGCAGCGCTGGTCCAACAACGGACCGGTGGCCTAATCGTTAGCGCAGATCCGTTTTTTATCAGTCAGCGCGATCAACTGATCGCACTGGCGGCACGTCACGCCGTGCCCGTGATGTACTATGCGCGTGAGTTTGCGGAGGCTGGCGGCTTGATGAGCTACGGCGCCAGCTTCGCCGCGGCGCATCGTCAGGCGGGCGCTTATGCGGGGCGGATTCTCAAGGGTCAGAAGCCGGGCGACCTTCCGGTAATGCTGTCCGACAAGTTCGAGTTTGTCATCAATCTCAAGACCGCAAAGGCTCTCGGGGTTGAAACGCCGCCAGGGTTGCTCACGCTCGCCGACGAGGTGATCGAGTAGTCTCGGTTATGGATGAGTTTTGGGCACAAACCGGACATCCAAATCCGGCGTTCAATGTCCACCCCGGGCGCGACCTCAGGCCTTCCATTCCTTCACCGCACCGACCATGTCCCACATCATCTTGTCGAGCGCCTGCACGACCTGGAACTCATGCGGCGCATTCTTGCGCGAGTTCGCCAGTGCCGCCCAGGAGAAGCAGGACTTCGTTCGCACCAGGATCGCTGAAGTGCCGGTGATCGTGCCGTTGTACCACCAGTTTCCGGCGTCCGTAATAAGCCAGCCCTTGGCAAACTGGCTCCAGCCGGTGACAAAGTGGCGGCGCTGGGTCACGCTCGAGGGCGTCGTCATCGTCGCAAGGGTCGCGGGCTTGAGAGTGGTCTCGAGATGCGTGGCAAAGCGGACGAGGTCGCCGGCCGTCGCGATCCAGCCGCCGACCGAGTCCGTCCGCGCCACATCCTGCCGGTAGGGATCGGCGCCGCCCTCGCCGTAATAAACGACTTCGCCCCGGGCGCGTTCGGCGCGCGTGTTGCCCGCGATGCGCATGCCGGTGATGCCGCAGGGTTCGAGGACGGCGGCACGAACGTAATCGGCATACTTCTGCCCGGTGACCTTCTCGATCACGCGCCCGAGTACACAATAACCGAAATTGGACAGGAAGAATGTCTGGCCCGGCGGACTCGTCGGCGGCGTGTTGTCGATGGTCCAGGAAATCAGCTGCGCCTGGTTCATGCCTGGATGCGAAAACATCGGATCCGGGACACCCTTTGGCCAACCGCTGGTGTGGGTCAGAAGGTGCTCGATCGTGATGTCCTCGACGAAGGGCTTGTACGGCGGCGTGCCGTAGGCGGTCCCGAGCACGCCGCCGGTGCCGAAAACCTTGTCGGCAAGCGTCAGGCGGCCCTTTTCGATCAGCGTAAACACCGCGACCGAGGTCAGCAGCTTGCTGACGCTGGCGATACGAAAGAGGTTCGAAGGCACGACTTTCTCCGCCCTCGCTCTGTCGGCAAAACCGAAACCCGCCTCATAGGCGACCTGCCCGCAATTCGCGATCACCACCGAAAGCCCAGGTACGCCTTGATCCCTGAGGAACGCGGCCGCGATGTCGGCCATGGCGGCGCGCTCGGCGGGGGCAATCCCGGCGGCCGGCTGCGCGCGGGCCAAACGCGACGGCACAACGCCGGCCAGGGCCAAGCCTCCGATGCCGCCGATCAGGTCCCGTCGCGTTATGGCCATTCCACCCGTCCTGCTGACACGACGATTTCAAGTCATGCACCGTTCAGATTTGTCTCCTCTCGAACCATAACGGTTCAGCAGCAAAAGCGAGCATGCGTCGTGGCGGGCGGCATCACCGCGTCGTGGTGTTTTATGACTCGTGATCGCGATCCTCGGCAGCGGCGCCGGGGCGCTCAGTGCCGGGACGATCTGGCTGGGGCCACCGAGGGTGCGGGTGTCGCTTGGGCGGCGGGCACTGGCGCCGCATAATGGGGGCTATTGATGCACAGCCCGGCCGAAAGTCTGCCGTTCAATGTCTGCTTCCGGAGGAATGGCGGAAATGTCCTGCTCTCGTTCAAGAGCATACCCGCTAGTTCTTCAACAGCAGCACCGTGGCGGCGACCAGCATCGCGCAGCCGGCGAACATCACCGCCGCCCAGCGGATACGCAGCCGATCATAGCGGCCCTGGGCGCGGCGTTCTGATATCAGCGCCGTCTCAAATTCATCGGAAGTCTGGAACATGCAGGCAAAGCCGCCGCGGGCCGAAGCCGCCGCGTCTTCCAGCGACAGCAGCGCGGTGCGGGCGTTCCAATTCCGGATCGTGTCCATGGCCATAAGGATATGGAGCGAGTGGTAAACGGCAGGTTACCGGCCGCTTCACACCAGCCCCGCTATCGGCCGCGAGGACGCCGGAAGGGCAAGGCCTGCGGTCTTGCGCCGCCAGTTTTCCAGCGACAGCGGCAGCTCCTCGGCGGCCTCGACGCGGTTGCGGCCACTTCGCTTGGCCTGATAGAGCGCGGTGTCGGCCGCCGCCAGCAGCACTTCGAGCTCGGTGCCCGCGGGGCCGCCGGCGACGCCGATGCTGACGGTGGTATCGACCGGCCCGGCATCGTCGACGATGCCGGAATCCGCGAACGCCTCGCGCACGCGCTCGGCCGCGATCACGCCTTCCTCCAGCGAGCACGGCAGCAATGCCGCGAACTCCTCGCCGCCGATTCGTCCCGACAGGTCCGATAGGCGGAGCGCGTTGACGACGATGACCGCGAACAGTTTCAGGATCTCGTCGCCCGCCGGATGGCCGAAGCGGTCGTTGATCGACTTGAAATGATCGATGTCGAAGATCAGCACCGTCACCGGACGGCCGGCATGGGCTTCGCGCTCGATCACCCGCGAACAGGCCTCCGCAAAGCCGCGGCGATTGAACATGCCGGTCAGGGGATCGGTCGAGGCCGCCGTCTTGTGCGCGCTCACGGTGCGCTCCGACACCAGCATGAAGATCAGGAACACGGTGCCGACCGCATAGAGCACGAGTTGGATCGCGAACACGGTCACCCAGATGCTGCCGGAGAACTTGCCGTCCTGCGGATGCAGGAGGTCGCCGAGCAGGATCGGCAGCATCAGCACGAAGCCGTGCATCACCGGCACCACGATGGCCGGCCAGCGCTTGCGCATGGTGCGGCGGCGATCGGACCACAATTCGGTGGCGGTCAGCGCCGCATAGATCGCGACGATGCCGGCGCCGATGGTCAGGCGCATTTCGGTAGCCTCCGGCGCCAGCGTCATCACGGCGGCGATCCAGGCCATGGCGCCCAGCACCAGCCCCGGCAGATTGGGCTTGCGGCCGTGAAATACGCGCGAGGCGTTCCAGACCATGCCGCAGGCGACGAAGCCGACGGCGTTCAGCGCCAGCGACAGCATCTCGCCGAGCGTGCCGCTGGCAAGCGTCCACAACGCGACGGAAGCCGCGCCGAGCAGATAGGCGGTGCCCCACCATTTCAGCGCCGGGATGTTTTCCTGGTTGCCGAAGAACAGCAGCATGGCTCCCAGCATGGCCGCGACCATGGTGGCAACGAGATAGAGCGTTGAGGTATCGAGCGACATGGGCGACCCCGAAAATTGTGATGCAGCGGTGCCGTTCGGATGAAGGTTAAGAACCTGCCTCCTCCACCGCGGAATCTAGGACCGCCGTGTTTGCTTTTCGTTGTCGCGTGCGCGCAAGTTTTCGCAAAAAACTGCGTCAACTCGTCGGCAAATGCACCGCGATCAACATATGAAAAAAGGCGCCCCAACGGGCGCCCTTTCGGTTCCGGATACGCAGCATTCGCTGCAATTTATTACCGCTTGGAGAACTGGAACGACTTGCGCGCCTTCGCCCGGCCGTACTTCTTGCGCTCGACCACACGCGAGTCGCGGGTGAGGAAGCCGCCCTTTTTCAGCACGTTGCGCAGATCCGGCTCGAAATAGGTCAGCGCCTTGGAGATGCCGTGACGCACTGCGCCGGCCTGGCCCGACAGGCCGCCGCCGGCAACCGTGCAGATCACGTCATACTGGCCGGCGCGGGCGGCGGCGACCAGCGGCTGCTGGATCATCATCCGCAACACGGGACGGGCGAAATACACTTCGACCTCGCGGGTGTTGACGATGACCTTGCCGGCGCCGGGCTTGATCCAGACGCGGGCGACCGCGTCCTTGCGCTTGCCGGTGGCGTAGGCGCGGCCGTATTTGTCGACCTTCTTGACGTATTTCGGCGCTTCCGGCGTGGCCGGCTTCAACGCCGACAACTGGTCGAGCGACTGCATGGTGTCGGACATGTTATGCGGCCCTCATGTTCTTGCGGTTCATCGAAGCAATATCGAGCGTCTCGGGTTGCTGGGCCTCGTGCGGATGCTCAGGTCCCGGATAGACGCGCAAGTTTCCGAGCTGCACGCGGCCGAGCGGCCCGCGCGGGATCATGCGCTCGATCGCCTTCTCCACCACGCGTTCGGGAAAGCGGCCCTCGAAGATCGACTTTGCGGTGCGCTCCTTGATGCCGCCGATGAAGCCGGTGTGATTGTAATAGACCTTGTTCTCGCGCTTGCGCCCGGTCAGCACCGCATGCGCGGCGTTGATGATGATGACATGGTCGCCGCAATCGACATGGGGCGTGTAGGTGGGCAGGTGCTTGCCGCGCAGACGCATCGCGACCAGGGAAGCGAGCCGGCCGACCACCAGACCCTTGGCGTCGATCAGGACCCACTTCTTCGTCACCTCGGCAGGCTTTGCCGAAAAGGTTTTCATGTGAGGAAATCCGTAAAAGGGGAAATCGGCGCGTCCGCGCCGAACTGCGGCGGTTTCTAGATAACCGCGCGGCGCGCGTCAATGCCCGGCCGAGATAATTACTGCTGTAGAAACAATAGCTTATAATTATGGTGCGATGTTACCGTACAAAACATCAAGCATTTGGAATGGAATAGGTCGAGGTCACGTGCGCAATCGGTTCCGGCGAGGTTCCCGACAGCAGATCGACCTCGCCGACCGCCAGCCGCTTGCCCAGCTTCAATATCCGCGCCTGCGCCAGCAGATCCTGCCCCGGCGCGCCCTTGCGCAGAAAATTGATATTGAGATTGGTCGTCACCGCCAATCCCACCGGGCCGATCGCCGACAGCAGCACCACATACATCGCGAAATCGGCCAGCGCCATCAGCGTCGGTCCCGAAACCGTGCCGCCCGGGCGCAGCATCTGCTCGCTGTAGCGCTGGCGCAGCAGGCAGGAGGCGCCATCGGCGCGTTCGATCGATATGTCGCCACCACGGAAGACCTGGGGGAATACGTCGTGCAGATACGTCTCCAGTTCCGCCACCGTCATTTTTGCAATTGCCATATCGCTCCGCCTGCCCTCGCCTGATGCGGCTTGTTACATTAAGGTAAGGCAGCCACCCAAGTGATTATTAAGTGGATATTTCGATGACCAGCCAGACCGCCCGCGCCGCACCGCCGCAAACACCGATCCTGCTGCGCGAGATGGCAGGCCACGTCGCCGTGCTCACGCTCAACCGGCCGGCGGTGCGCAACAGCCTGTCGGAGGGTTTGATTGCCGAACTCGACGCGGCGCTCCGGGACATTCACGACGATGCAAAAGTGCGCGCGGTGGTGATCGCGGCCAATGGCCCGGCATTTTCCGCCGGCCACGACATGAAGGAACTGACGTCCCGCCGCAGCGACGCCGATCGCGGCCGCGGCTATTTCGCCGAGATCATGACGGCCTGCAGCGCGATGATGCAGGCGATCGTGCATCTGCCGAAGCCGGTCATCGCCGCGGTCCAGGGCATGGCCACCGCCGCCGGCTGCCAGCTGGTGGCCAGCTGCGATCTCGCGATCGCCTCGGAAGCCGCGAGCTTTGCCACCCCCGGCGTCGATATCGGCCTGTTCTGTTCGACCCCGATGGTGGCGCTGTCGCGCAACGTCTCGCGCAAGCAGGCGATGGAGATGCTGCTGACCGGCGAGCCGATCTCGGCTGTGACCGCGCGCGATATCGGTCTCGTCAACCGCGTGGTGGCTGCCGGCACCGAGCGCGATGCGGCGATCGCGCTGGCGCAGAAGGTCGCGCTGAAATCCGCCTATACCGTAAAACTCGGCAAGGAAGCGTTCTACCGGCAGGCCGAAATGAGCCTTGCCGGCGCCTATCGTTATGCGGCAGAGGTGATGACCGAAAACATGATGGCCCGCGACGCCGCGGAAGGCATCGGCGCCTTCATCGAAAAGCGCGATCCGAAATGGCAGGATGAATAATTACGGTCATTTCGGGGCGATGCGAAGCATCGAACCCGGAATCTCGAGATTCCCCGATGCGCAATTGCGCATCTGAGGTCTGGTCCTTCGGACCATCCCGGAATGACGGGTCGTAAATGCTTCGTCGCTGCGCTCGCAATGGCGTGAATGGACAAGTTCAAAAATGAACCACGACGCCTATGACGACAACTACATCCGCTCGATCCTCAACGGCGTGAAGTCGATCGCGATGGTCGGGGCGTCGCCGGTCAATGTGCGGCCGAGCTATTTCGTGTTCAAATACCTGGCGCAGCGCGGCTATGACATGATCCCGGTCAATCCCGGCCATGTCGGCAAGAGCCTGCTCGACAAACCCTTTGTTGCCTCGCTGACCGATATCGGCCGCCCCGTCGACATGATCGACATTTTTCGAAATTCCAGTCACATCATGCCGGTAGTGGAAGAAGCGCTGACGATGACGCCATTGCCAAAAGTGATCTGGATGCAGCTCGGCGCGCGCGACGATGCGGCGGCGGCAAAGGCGGAAGCCGCCGGCCTGAAAGTCGTGATGAACCGCTGCCCGAAGATCGAATATGGCCGGCTGTCCTCGGAGATTTCCTGGATGGGCGTCAATTCGCGGACGCTGAGCTCGAAGCGCGCGCCTGTCCCGACCCAGGGTATGCGGCTGTCGCTGAACCGGATGAGCGTCGGCGGCGGCGAGACCGCCGCGTCCGATCGCGCTGCCAAAAGCAAGAACGACCTTTCGTGACGCAATTTCGAAGCCATTGTCTCGGGATCGCGACAAAACGCAGCGCAACCGTTTCAAGCGACATCATGTGCCCCGCGCCGCCTTGACGCAGCACGCCGCGGCCATCAGCATGCGGGCCGGTAATTTCAAGCAATAGGACACAGAGCATGACCGATCGTCTCCCGGGATTTGCGACCCTCTCCGTGCACGCCGGCGCGCAACCCGATCCCACCACCGGCGCGCGGGTGACGCCGATCTATCAGACCACGTCGTTCGTGTTCAACGACGCCGACCATGCCGCCTCGCTGTTCGGGCTGCAGGCGTTCGGCAACATCTATACGCGGATCGGCAATCCCACCAACGCGGTGCTGGAAGAGCGCGTCGCGGCGCTCGAAGGCGGCACCGCGGCACTCGCGGTTGCCTCAGGCCATGCCGCGCAGGTCGTGGCGCTGCAGCAATTGCTGCGGCCCGGCGACGAATTCATCGCCGCGCGAAAACTCTACGGCGGCTCGATCAACCAGTTCACCCATGCCTTCAAGAGTTTTGGGTGGAACGTGGTGTGGGCCGACCCCGACGACATCGACAGTTTCAAACGGGCGGTGACGCCGCACACCAAGGCGATCTTCATCGAATTGATCGCCAACCCCGCCGGCAGCATCACCGATATCGAGGCGATCGCAGCGGTCGCCCGCGAGGCCGGCGTGCCGCTGATCGTCGACAACACGCTGGCGACGCCGTATTTGATCCGCCCGATCGATCACGGCGCCGACATCGTCGTGCATTCGCTGACCAAATTCCTCGCCGGCCACGGCAACTCGATCGGCGGCATCATCGTCGATGCCGGGACCTTCGACTGGTCGAAGGACAACAAATACCCGATGCTGAGCGAGCCGCGCCCGGAATATCACGGCATCAAGCTGCAGGAGACCTTTGGCAATTTCGCCTTCGCGATCGCCTGCCGGGTGCTCGGCCTGCGCGACCTCGGGCCGGCGCTGTCGCCGTTCAATGCGTTCCTGATCCTGACCGGAATCGAGACGCTGCCGCTGCGCATGCAAAAGCATTGCGACAACGCCAAGGCGGTCGCCGAATGGCTGCAGACCCATCCGGCGGTGGCCTCGGTGAATTACTCGGGTCTCGCGGGGAACGCCTACAACAACCTCGCTCGCAAATATGCGCCGAAGGGCGCGGGCGCCGTGTTTACCTTCAGCCTCAAGGGCGGCTACGAGGCCGGCGTCAATCTGGTGTCGAACCTGAAGCTGTTCTCGCATCTCGCCAATGTCGGCGACACCCGCTCGCTGGTGATTCATCCGGCCTCGACCACCCACAGCCAGCTCGACGATGCCGCCAAGATGAAGTCGGGCGCCGCCCCCGACGTGGTGCGGCTGTCGATCGGCATCGAGGACAAGGAAGATCTGATCGCCGATCTGGAGCAGGCACTGGGCGCTTGAGCTGTCGTCATTCCGGGGCGCGTCGAAGACGCGAACCCGGAATCTCGAGATTCCGGGTTCGATGCTTGCGCATCGCCCCGGAATGACGGCTTGGACAAGCCTTAGCCATAATTCGATATCGCGGCTGCCGCGCCCCGCGGGGCGCGGTATACTGCGCGAACACCGAACCCTTCTTCGGAGCCGCCGATGTTGCGCGTTGTGATTGTGTTGCTTGCCGCTGTCCTGGCGAGCGGAACCGCCGAGGCCGCCGACAAGCCAGTGCCCCACCACGGCAGGCATCGCGCGGCCGTCATGCTGCCGCCGGGCCTTCCCAGGCCGCACTACAATTTCAGGACATCGATCATTTATCGTGCCGCCGACCCGCGCCCCGTTTACGTCGAGGAGCCGCCTTTCGTGGTGCTCGCGCCTGTTTATGTCGGCGTCCCCTATCTGTCGCCGCCGCCGTATGGCCCCTACCTTCCCTATTGGGATCGCCTGCCCTACGCCTGCGGCGCTTACGGCTACTGTTAGCGAGGAATTCCGGTCAGCCGGTTTGCGTAGCCGGCAACACCAGCTCCTGCGGCTGCGTCTCCGGCCGACGCGCCGCCAGGCGCTCGGCCTGCAATACCGCCAGCGTCAGCACCGCGATCGCGACGGCCTGGTGCGTGAGCGCGAGGTCGATCGGCGCCTGATTGAGCAGCGTGAGGATACCCAGCGTCGCCTGCAGGGTCACCACCGCCACAAGCCACAGCGCGCCGTTGACCGCGGCGGCGCCAGCGCGCGAACCGATGGCATCGAGCGCGTGCAGCACCGCCAGCACGAGCAGCGCGTAAGCAGTCATGCGATGCTCGAACTGCACGGTGAGCGTGTTGTCGAACAGGTTGCGCCACCACGGGGACTCGAAGAACAGCCGCGCCGCCGAGGGAATCAACGATCCGTCGATGTCGGGCCAGGTGTTGTAGATCTTTCCCGCCCGCAGGCCCGCGACCAGCGCGCCCAAATAGAGTTGCACGAACGTCAAGATCACCAGCACAGCACCGGTGATCCTCAGCCGCACCGAGGCGGCGGATGCCGGGCGGTCCGAGAGCCGGCGCAGCGTCCAGACGATGGCGGCAAAGATCAGGAGCGCCAGCACCAGATGGGTGGCGAGCCGAAGTTGCGAAACCTCCACCCGCTCGGAGAGGCCCGACGCCACCATCCACCAGCCGACCGCGCCCTGCAGCGCGCCGAGCCCGAAGATCAACCACAATCGGCGACGCAGATCGGCAGCGAGCAAGCCGCGCCACATGAACCAGAGAAACGGCAGCAGGTAGGCGATCCCGATCACGCGCCCGAGCAGCCGGTGGCTGAATTCCCACCAGAAGATCGTCTTGAACTCAGGCAGCGTCATTCCGGCGTTCATTTCGCGGTATTGCGGAATCGTCTTGTAGGCCTCGAAGGCCTGGGTCCACTGCCGCTCGTCGAGCGGCGGCAGCGCGCCGGTGACCGGCTTCCACTCCACGATCGAAAGCCCTGACTCGGTCAGCCGCGTGGCGCCGCCGACCAGCACCATCAGCGCGATCAGCGCGGCGACCCCGACCAGCCACCATCTGACGGCGCGGATTTGCGGAGCCTGTTGTGCGGAAGCGGCGGTCATCGAAGCTGTGCTTGATTGAATTGGCGCGCCCCTTATAGTCCGCCCCTTCCCGCGCGCAAGCCGCGCTTCTGCTGTGAGTTGCACAATTCCGTCATGACCATACGCAGGCGCAAATTGCTCGGAACCATCGCGCTCCTGGTGCTGGTGACGGTGTGGTCGCTGTTGGGAATGACGGTGGCGCAGACGCCATGGCTGGCGAATTCAGGGCTGTTGCAGGCGATCTTCTATGTCGTGGCCGGCCTTGGCTGGGTGCTGCCGGCGATGCCGATCGTGAGCTGGATGTCGCGCCGGGATCGCTAGAGCAAGATGAACTTTTGGTCGATTCCGGGGCTCGGTTCACCTCTCCCATCGCGAGAGGTCGGCGCGAAGCGCCGGGTGAGGGCTTGCGGTCTATCGTGAGAGCAGCGCCCCCTCACCCGATTTGCTGTGCAAATCGACCTCTCCCCGTCGGGGAGAGGTTCACCAAACTCGCCGCTCCTCGGATTCAATCAAAACTCATCTCGCTTTAGACATTCCCGCGGCGCGTCGGCATCACCTTTGGGAATGTTGCGCCCGACAGGATCACGCGCATGGCGCGCAGCGAGCGCTGCCGCCCGTCCCAGGCAACCCGCGGCAGCGCCTGCAGATTGGTGCGGCCTTCGGCTTCGACGATCCCCGGTATCGCCGATGCCGCGCTGACGAAACCGGCCTCTTCCGCCATCGCGACGTGCTGCCTGCGAAACGAGGCGCGGTCGCCGAACGGATAGGCGAAATGCCTGACATCGCGGTGCAGTGCCGCCTGCGCCACCGCGCGCCCCATCGTCATCTCGCGCAGCGCATCGCCATCCCTGAGGTTCGACAGCGCCGGATGGTTCACCGTCATGCTTCCAAATGTCACCAGCGGATCGGCGGCAAGCTTCGCCAGATCGTCCCAGTCCATCGAGGCCTGGCGCGACACCGAAGCGAGGTCGAGCGAGTAGCGCGTGCACAGGTCCCTGATCGCGCTCGACAGATCGGACGGCGCGAGCTGCCGCATCCAGCCCTCGAGAAACTCGTAGAGCTGATATTTTTCGGCCGCGGTCCTGATGTCGAAGCGCCGATCGCTGCGATCCACCATCAGGCTGATGCGCGGCTCGCGCGCGATCAGCTGCTCGAGCGCAAGCCACCAAGCCTCGCCGACGCCGTCGGGAAATGCCGTGGGCAGGTAGACGGCAAAGGGAACCGCATGTCTGGCGAGCACCGGATAGGCCGATGCGATGACATCCTTGTAGCCACCGTCGAAAGTCAGGCAGACGAACCGCCGCCGCTCGGCCAGCGTCACCGCCCTGCGGCACGCCTCGTCGATCGAGACGAACTGGTATTTCCAGCGCTTCAGCGCCCGGATCGTGCGGTCGAGGAATTTCGGCGTGATTTCCCGATGCCGCAACGGCTGAAAAGGGTCGGTCCGGCGCGGACGCACGCGCTCGAACCGCAGGATCACGCCGGCGCCGCCGGCTCCCCGCCCCCGCAGCCACGGCACGCCGCTGAAATAGGCGAACTCGAGCCGCAGGCGCGTCAGCAATGGATTGTCCGATGGCAACGTCCCAAGCCCCCACTGCGGCGGTTTCGTCCGCATTGTCATTACTCTTTGTTGACATTTCTTTGCAAAGGTCGGCCGAAGCCGAAAAACGTAAATATTTCCCTATGGACAGGTTTCGCGATGACCATGGCTGCCGCGATCGAAAGCAGAACGGCGGAAGCAGGAGCGTGGTCCGCGGCGAGCCGCATCGCCGGCATCGATATCGTCCGTGATCTCGGCGCGGCCGAGGCCGTCTGGCGCGGCCTCGAAGCCCAGTTCTCGACGCCGTATCAGCGCTTCGATTTCCTCGCATCGTGGCAGAGCAAGGTCGGCGAACGCAACGACCTCTCGCCCTTCATCGTCATCGCCCATGATGCGGAGCGCCGGCCGCTGTTGTTGCTGCCGCTGGCGATCGGGCAGCGGCACGGCTTTCGCGTCGCCAGTTTCATGGGCGGCAAGCACGCCACCTTCAACATGGCGTTGTGGGAGCGTGATTTTGCCGCAAGCGCTGCGGCTACCGATCTCGCGGCGCTGCTGGCGGCACTGCGCGAACGCACCTTCGCCGACGTGCTGGCGCTGACCCAGCAGCCGCTGCGCTGGCGCGACCTGCCGAACCCGCTGGCGCTGTTGCCCAGGCAACCCTCGGTCAACGATTGCCCGCTGCTGACGATGGTTCCCGGCGCTGCCCCGGCCACGCTGATCAGCAACTCGTTCCGGCGCCGCCTGAAAGGCAAGGAGCGCAAGCTCAAGACCCCGGGCTACCGCTATCATGTCGCGACATCGGACGCCGATATCGAGCGGATGCTGAACTGGTTCTTCTCGGTCAAGCCGCTGCGGATGGCCGAACAGAAACTGCCCAACGTGTTCGCCGAAGCGGGAATTGAGGATTTCATCCGCGACGCCTGCATGACCCGGCTCGCAGGCGGCGGCCGCGTCGTCGACATCCACGCGCTGGAATGCGACAACGAGGTGATCGCGGTCTATGCCGGCGTCGCCGACGGGCATCGCTTCTCGATGATGTTCAACACCTACACGATGTCGGGCAGTTCGCGTTACAGCCCTGGACTGATCCTGATGCGCGACATCATCGACGATTATGCGGCGCGCGGCTATCGCGCGCTCGACCTCGGCGTCGGCTCCGACCGCTACAAGCGGCTGTTCTGCAAGAGCGACGAGCCAATGTTCGATTGCTTCATCCCGCTCAGCCCGCGCGGCAGGCTCGCGGCATCCGCGATGTCGGGCCTCAATCGCGCCAAGCGTCTGGTGAAGCACAATCAGGCGCTGTTTCAGATCGCGCAAACGCTGCGCAGCGCGCTGCGCCGCTGATTATCCACAGGCCGCTGTGCCGTCATTCCGGGATGGTCCGAAGGACCAGACCTCAGATGCGCAATTGCACATCGGGGAATCTCGAGATTCCGGGTTCGATGCTTCGCATCGCCCCGGAATGAGAGGGAGGTGAAACTTCAACTGCCCGGCGTCCACGACTCGTAGTCGCCGGTTGCCGCGGGCCGGCGGCCGCTGGCCAGCGTCGAGCCCGGCGGGCGATAGGCAAGCGGCGTTCCCGTCAGGTTGGGAAGATGCGGCTTTTCCCATTCGCGCGGCGTGTAGGCTTCTTGCGTCGGTGGCACATCGACCGTGTGATGCAGCCAGCCATGCCAGGACGGCGGCACCTTCGTTGCCTCGGCATAGCCGTTATAAACTACCCAGCGCCGCTCGAAGCCGAGCGTGGGATCGATCTTGCCGCCGATCGTGCGGTAATAGAGGTTGCCCTGCTCGTCCTTGCCGACCAGTTCGCCGAACCGCCAGGTCCATAATTGGGTGCCAAAGGTCTGGCCGTTCCACCACGTGAAGAGCTTGAGAAAAAACTGTTTCATGGACGCGGCCGGCTCCAGGGGGCGATAAAAACCCTGATGCCATCGGCGGCCCGGATTGTCCAGCCAACTCCGCTCCCGGAGCCGGGCGGCGAGGCTCGCGAGCGGGCGGCGCCGGCCGCGGAATAGGCGCAATCCGTTCATTCCGCGTACAGTTCCATTCTGACAGGGTCGCAACCGCGCGGAAACGTCGGCCCTCCTCGAGGGCTCGTGTCGCGGATGGAGCCCATGATGATCAGGTTCAGAGTTTGGAGTACCGCTGCAGCCATCGCCCTGGTGCTGCCGATCGCGACCATGACTGCGAGCCTCGCGGCGCCCCATGGCGGCGGTGCGCGCGGCGGCGCTGGCGGCGCCCATTTCGGCGGCGCCGGTGCGGCCCATTTCGGCGGTGGTGGCGCACCGGCGCACTTTGGCGGAGGCGGCGGCTGGCACGGCGCCGGCGGCTATCGCCATGGCTTTATTCCAGGCGCGGTTGCGGGCGCGGTGGTTGGCGGCGCGATTGCGACGGCGCCGTACGGCTATTACGGCGGTCCCGGCTATTACTACGGGCCGGGCTACGATGCCGGCTATTACGACGACCAGTATTACGATCAGGGTCCGGTGGTGGCTGCGCCCGCGCCCGGCGGCGACGACGCGGTAGCGTTCTGCATGCAGACCTATCGCTCCTACGATCCGCGATCGGGAACTTATATGGGCTTCGACGGCCTCCGGCATCCCTGCCCTTGAACCGGGCACGGCCGCATACGTCACCGGCATGATGGATCGCGGCCGCGCCGGAACTCGCTTGTGCATTCTACCGTGCAGACGAATTGTCTGATCCCGGCCCTAGTACGCCGTCCAGAGGTGTCGGTCGGCTGCAACGTATCTTCCTGTCTCCCGCCATGAGGAATCATATTCTTGGCGCTGCGCGTTCTTGTCGTCGATGACGACCCCATGGTTTGCATCGCCATCGAACTCTGCCTGCAACGGCATGGCTTTGAAATAACCATCGCCGACGGTGGCGAGGCGGGAATGCTCGCGCTCGAAAACTCCGCCTTCGACGTCATGCTGATCGATATCTTCATGCCGCACATGCGCGGCTTCGAATTCGATCAGGGTCTTCCACGAGAGGGCGCCTTCTGTTCCGCTGATCGCGATGTCCGGATATGCCTTTGCGAATTTCGAGGTGCCCTCGCCCGACTTCCTGCGAATGACGCTCGAATTGGGCGCCACGGTTTGTCTTCGCAAGCCGTTCACGCCGAACGCGCTGCTGGCCGCCGTCAACCAATGTTTCGCCAAACCGAACGAGATCGCGCAATCCTCCAAATGAAAAAAGACGCCGCGCGCTCGGTGGCTGACGCCGGCGCGACGTCGTTTCGGTGCTGCGGCGAAAACCTTATGCACGCTGGCGTATAGACGCCTTTGAGGCTTGTCGCCCTGATATCTCTGGGTCAGGCTATTCCACCGCAGTGCGCCGGCTACTCCCCTGATCGCGATGTCCGGCTACGCCTGCGCGACGTTCGCGCCACCCGCGCCCGACTTCCTGACGATGACGCTCGAACTCGGCGCCACCGTCTGCCTGCGCAAGCCCTTCACGCCCAATGCGCTCTTGGCTGTCGTCAATAAAAGTCTCGCCCGGCCTCGGGCGATGGCGCTTCCGATTCCATGGAGACAAGGCCCTAGGACCGGGTCGCCAGCGCGACGCCGGCCAGCGTGAACACCAGCGCCGCGATCTGGCCGGGGCCGAGCGGCTCGTGCAGCGCGAGCGCCGAAGTCACGACGCCGATCACCGGCACCGCCATGGTGCCGATCGCCGCCACCGAGGCCGGCAGCCGCGCCAGCGCCGCAAACCATGCGACATAGGCGATGCAGAACTGGCCGAGGATCGAATAGACCAGCAGCCACCGCCCGGTATCCGACAGCGCGGCGAGATCCGTCTTCTCGATGGCGAGCCCGACGAGGGCGACCGGCAGGCAGCCGATCCCGATCTGCCAGGCGGCGGTCGTGATCGGCGGCAGGTTGAGCGGCAACCGCTTCGCCAGCACGGTGCCGACGGCAAAGCCGATGGAGCCGCCGAGCGCCATGACGATTCCCGGCAGTTTTGCCATGCTCGCCGCAAAGCCGTTGCCGCCCATGATGGCGGACAGCCCCGCGAATGCCATGACAAGCGAAATCACCCGCAACAGGTTCGGCCGCTCGCCGAGAATCGGCCAGGCCAGGATCGAGGCCCAGACCGGCATGGTGTAGGCGATTAGCGCCGCCTCGCTGGCGGGCAGCCAGAGCAGCGCCAGCCCCATCAGCACCATCCAGCAGGCGACATTGAGGATGGCCGCGATCACGAGCCTTGGCCACATCGCGCGCGGCACCCGCAGGCTCTGGCCGCTGACAACGGCCAGGATCGCCAATAGCGCCGCGCCGATCACCCCGCTCCCGCCGCGCAGCGTCAGCGGCGGCAATTCGCTCAGGAGGTATTTCGTTGCCGGCCAGTTGAAACCCCAGCCGATCGAGGTGATGGCGAGGAACATGAGCCCCGCGGGCGTGATGCGCGCCCGCGCGCCCGGCTGATGTGGAACTGTCATGGGGGAATCACCAGGGAGAATCGGGGCCACCTTGCCGCCTCTCCGGCCGCAAAACTATCCGCCGACGGGCAGGCCCGGCCAAAACTCTCCGTAGCTTCGCGTGAGTCTTGCTGATGCAAGCCCAGGCCGGCAATAAATAGTTACCCTGTGAACAGCGGGATGAAGCCTGCCTTGGCAGCACCCGCACAATTTTTTTCGCTTGGGAATCCCTGAGGACTCACTGATACTTGGCGGCATCGGGAACCGCCGCACGGCTCTGGATTCCTGCCTTTTCCACCATATTTAGTATTTGATTCAGGAACTCGTACTAGTCCTTGACGGGCGCGATGCAGTTGTCCTAGCTTTCTTCCTGTTCGGCGCGAGTGTGTTTGGGTCCCGCCGGTCGCTCCCTGAAGGGTTCCGAAAACGACCACTCCGCCAGCCGGACAAGGCCGGGGGTGACGGGCTTGTCTGCCCGGAATTCGGACTGCGCAGAGGCGCCAAGAACGGGCCAGAATGGCCCTACGTTATTGAGTTGGGGGCGTTGAAAGCAGCGGACTTCGCACAGGTGCGTGGCAGCATCTGCATGAAGTTCGACGCGAGAGAAACAGGGCCGGGTCCACCGGTAGAGCTTGCGGACAACAGTCCGCTCAGGGAACACCAGCCGGCGCCGCGTGCAAAACGGGCCGGTCAAAAAGAACGGGGCACGATCATGCGAATCGAACGACGCCACACCACCGAGGGCCAGTCACCCTACGCACAGATAGATTTCAGATTGACGACATCGGAGATCCGCAATCCCGATGGCTCGGTGGTATTCCGGCTGGAAAACGTCGAGGTGCCGGAATTCTGGTCGCAGGTCGCCTCCGATGTGTTGGCGCAGAAGTATTTTCGCAAGGCCGGCGTCGCCGCACGCCTGAAGAAGGTCGAGGAAGAGACCGTGCCCTCGTGGTTATGGCGCTCGGTGCCGGATGTCGAGGCGCTGGCCGACCTTCCCGAATCGCAGCGCTATGTCAGCGAACTCTCGGCGAAGCAGGTGTTCGATCGCCTCGCCGGATGCTGGACCTATTGGGGCTGGAAGGGCGGCTATTTCGCGGCTTCCGAAGAAGACGCGCGCGCTTTCTATGACGAGCTGCGCTACATGCTGGCGAAACAGATGGTCGCGCCGAATTCGCCGCAATGGTTCAACACCGGCCTGCACTGGGCCTATGGCGTCGATGGTCCCGGTCAGGGCCACTATTATGTCGACTACAGAACCGGCAAGCTGACCAAATCGAAGTCGGCCTACGAGCATCCGCAGCCGCATGCCTGTTTCATCCAGGGCATCGAGGACGACCTCGTCAACGAGGGCGGCATCATGGACCTGTGGGTGCGCGAGGCGCGGCTGTTCAAATACGGCTCCGGCACCGGCTCGAACTTCTCCCGGCTGCGCGGCGAAGGCGAAAAGCTGTCCGGCGGCGGCCGCTCGTCCGGCCTGATGAGCTTTCTCAAGATCGGCGACCGCGCAGCCGGCGCCATAAAATCGGGCGGCACCACGCGCCGCGCCGCCAAGATGGTGGTGGTCGACGCCGATCACCCCGATATCGAGACCTATATCGACTGGAAGGTGAAAGAGGAGCAGAAGGTCGCCGCCCTCGTCACCGGCTCGAAACTGAACCAGAAGCACCTGAAGGCGGTGATGAAGGCCTGCGTCAACTGCGAAGGCAGTGGCGACGATTGCTTCGATCCGGAGAAGAACCCGGCGCTCCGCCGCGAGATAAAACTGGCGCGCCGCGCGCTGGTCACCGACGCCATGATCAAGCGCGTCATTCAGTACGCGCGCCAAGGCTACAAGGAGATCGATTTCCCGATCTACGACACCGACTGGGATTCGGAAGCCTATCTCACCGTCTCCGGCCAGAACTCCAACAACTCGGTCTCGCTGAAGGACGATTTCCTGCGCGCGGTGGAGACCGATGGCGACTGGAAGCTGATCGGCCGCACCAACAAGAAGGTGACGAAGACGCTGAAGGCCCGCGACCTCTGGGAGAAGATCGGCTACGCCGCCTGGGCCTCGGCCGATCCCGGCCTGCACTTCAACACCACCATGAACGACTGGCACACCTGCAAGGCCTCCGGCGACATCCGCGCCTCGAACCCGTGCTCGGAATACATGTTCCTGGACGACACGGCGTGCAATCTGGCGTCCGCCAACCTCATCACCTTCTACAACACCACGACCAAGCTGTTCGATGCGGACGCTTACGAGCATCTCTGCCGCTTGTGGACCATCGTGCTCGAAATCTCCGTGATGATGGCGCAATTCCCCTCCAAGGCGATCGCGGAACTCTCCTACGAATTCCGCACGCTGGGCCTCGGCTTCGCGAACATCGGCGGCCTCTTGATGACCATGGGCCTGTCCTATGACTGCAAGGAAGGCCGCGCGCTGTGCGGCGCGCTGACCGCCATCATGACCGGCGTCAGCTATGCGACCTCGGCCGAGATGGCGAAAGAACTCGGCCCCTTCCCCGGCTACAAGAAGAACGCCGCGCACATGCTGCGGGTGATCCGCAACCACCGCCGCGCCGCCCACGGCGAATCGCGCGGCTATGAGGCGCTGGCCGTCAATCCCGTGCCGCTCGACCACGCCTCCTGCAAACAACAGGACCTGATCGATCGCGCCAAAACCGTCTGGGACCGCGCGCTCGAACTCGGCGAGCTCAACGGTTTCCGCAATGCGCAAGTAACCGTGGTGGCGCCGACCGGCACCATCGGCCTCGTGATGGATTGCGACACCACCGGCATCGAGCCCGATTTCGCGCTGGTGAAATTCAAGAAGCTTGCCGGCGGCGGCTACTGGAAGATCATCAACCGCGCTGTCCCAGAGGCGCTGCGCGCGCTCGGCTATCGCGAAGCTGATATCGCCGAGATCGAGGCCTATGCGGTCGGCCACGGCTCGCTCTCGAACGCGCCCGCCATCAACGTTTCCACCTTGAAGGCCAAGGGTTTCACCGACGAAGCCCTGGCCAAGGTCGAAGCGGCACTGCCGACCGCGTTCGACATCAAATTCGCCTTCAACAAATGGACCTTTGGCGAGGATTTTCTGCGCGACACGCTGAAACTCGACCCCGAGGCGATCGCGCAGCCTTCCTTCGACCTCCTCACCGCCGTCGGATTCACCAAGCGCGAGATCGAGGCCGCCAACGTCCACATCTGCGGCGCGATGACGGTGGAAGGCGCGCCGCATCTGAAGGCCGAGCACTACAGCGTGTTCGACTGTGCCAATCCCTGCGGCAAGATCGGCAAGCGATACCTGTCGGTCGAAAGCCACATCCGCATGATGGCGGCCTCGCAGCCGTTCATTTCGGGTGCGATCAGCAAAACCATCAACATGCCGAACGACGCCACGGTGGACGATTGCAAGTCCGCTTACCTGCTCTCCTGGAAGCTCGCCTTGAAGGCCAACGCGCTCTATCGCGACGGCTCGAAACTGTCGCAGCCGCTCAACTCGCAGCTTATCGCCGACGAGGACGAGGAGGACGACGCCATCGATCTCTTCCTGGAGAAGCCGATGGCCGCGCGCACCGCGGCCTTGTCGGAGAAGGTCGTGGAGCGCCTGGTCGAGCGTATCGTGGTGATGCGCGAGCGCGAGAAGATGCCGGACCGCCGCAAGGGCTACACGCAAAAGGCCGTGGTCGGCGGCCACAAGGTCTATTTGCGCACCGGCGAATATGACGACGGCCGGATCGGCGAGATCTTCATCGACATGCACAAGGAAGGCGCGGCACTGCGCTCCTTCATCAACAACTTCGCCATCGCCGTCTCGCTCGGCCTGCAGTACGGCGTGCCGCTGGAGGAATATGTCGACGCCTTCACCTTCACCCGCTTCGAGCCGGCGGGCCCCGTGCAGGGCAACGACTGCATCAAATACGCGACCTCGATCCTGGACTATGTGTTCCGCGAACTCGCGGTCAGCTACATGGGCCGCTTCGACCTCGCCCATGTCGACCCCTCCGAGTCCGGCTTCGACGCCATGGGCAAGGGCGTCGAGGAAGGCCGCGCGCCGGAGCAGCCCAACAACAAGTACCTGTCGAAGGGCCTGACGCGATCGCGCACCGACAACCTCGTCGTCATGCGCGGCGCAGCCGAGCCGCCAGACCGAGGCCCGCGGCCCCAGCAACGTCACCTCGATGTCCCAGCACGGCCCGACCGCCCGCGCCAGCGATGCGGTCGAAGGCGCGGTCGCGCTGAAGCAGGAAGCCCAGCACGATTTGTCGCCGACGGAAAAGCTCGAAGCCCTGCAATGGAGCAAGGCCGGAGCCGCGGCCGCGATGCCCTCCAAAGCCGAACGCCGGGCGGAAGCCAAGGCCAAGGGCTACGAAGGCGAGATGTGCGGCGAGTGCGGGCATTTCTCGCTGGTGCGCAACGGCACGTGCATGAAGTGCGATACGTGTGGGAGCACGACGGGGTGTAGCTAAAACTAATATCTGACGCCGCTCGCATAGAACAAGGTTCGCAGCGAAGTTTGCTTCGCTGCGAAAACACTAGAAGTTTGCGTGTCTCGTAAGGCGAGAATTGAGTCAGTGCAGTGAGTTAGGGCGGGAATGATCCTGTGACTGTGTCCATGTAAGGGATTCCCAAATCGGTGAAGATGTAATTCGATTCGGGCATGTTCATCGAGACAGTGCCCAATCGAGAGTCTCCGCCTGCGGTGCTGCTGAGGGAGAGCTATCGCGACGAGCAAGGCCGTTCGCAGAAGCGGACGTTGGCCAATCTCAGCAAGCTGCCGCGCGACATGATCGATACGTTGAAGGCCGTGCTGAAGGGCGGGACGGTCGTCGGCACCGGTCCGCAGGAGCTGGAAGTCGAACGCTCATTGCCGCACGGTCACGTTGCCGCGGCGCTTGGAATGATCCGCAAGATCGGCCTCGACCGGTTGATCCTGAGCGCGGCGAAGGATCCGGCCTCGCGACGCTGCTGCGATCTCGTCGTTGCCATGATGGTTGATCGGTTGATTGCGCCGCGATCGAAGCTGGGCTTTGTGCGCGCAGTCGATGAGGAGACGGCGATGTCGAGTCTTGGCGCGGTCTTGCACCTTGGCCGGGTCAAGGAGCGGGAGGCCTATGAGGCGCTGGATTGGCTGCTCGAACGGCAGGCACGCATCGAGAATGGTTTGGCGCGACGGCATCTCGAAGACGGCGTGCTGGTGCTCTATGACGTCAGCTCATCTTACTTCGAGGGCCGCTGCTGCCCGCTGGCGCGCTATGGGCATAGCCGGGATCACCGCAAGGACCGGCTGCAGATCGTGTATGGACTGCTCTGCACGCGTGAGGGACTGCCGATCGCCGTGGAAGTATTCGACGGCAACACCGCAGACCCATCGACCTTGAGCGCGCAGATCGAGAAGGTGAAGGATCGCTTCGGCATCAGTCGTCTGGTGCTGGTCGGTGATCGCGGCATGATCACCTCGGCCCGCATTCGCGACGAACTCAGGCCCGCGAATCTCGATTGGATCACCTGCCTGCGTGCATCTGCGGTGCAGGCGCTGGCTGCGGAGAATGGGCCGTTGCAGCTGTCGTTGTTCGATGATCGCGATCTTGCGGAAATCAGCGCACCAGACCTGTTCCCAGGCGAACGGTTGATCGTGTGCCGCAATCAAGACCTCGCCACTGAGCGGGCCCGCAAGCGTGAGGACTTGTTGGTTGCGACCGAGCGCGACCTGGCCCGGATCGAAGCGCAGGTCCGTCGCAAGAACGCCACCTTGCGTGGCGCTGCCGAGATTGGCTTGGCGGTCGGCCCGGCTCTCAAACGCAGAAAGATGGCCAAGCACTTCGCCGTCACGATCGGCGACGGCCATCTCTCCTGGCACAGACGGCTCGATCAGATCGAGGCAGAGGCGCGCCTCGACGGCATCTACGTCATCCGAACCGGCGTGCCCGCCGAGCATCTGAATGCCGCAGAAGCGGTTCAGACCTACAAGGATCTCGCGCGCGTCGAACGGGCATTCCGATCCTTGAAGAGCGTCGATCTGGAAATCCGGCCGATCCGGCATTGGAGCGCAGACAGAGTGCGCGCCCATGTCTTCCTCTGCATGCTCGCCTATCATGTCGAGTGGCATCTGCGGGAAGCGTTGGCGCCGCTATTGTTCCACGACACCGATTTGGCCGCGGCCAGAGCGGCGCGAGCTTCTCCAGTTGCGGCGACCGAACCGTCAGACGCCGTCATGGCCAAGAAGGTCACCAAGCGATCGGCAGACGGTCAACGGGTCATGAGCTTCGCCGATCTCGTCGCGCATCTCGGAACACTCGTCCGCAACACCATGCGCGTGCCCGCACGCCCCAAGCATCGCTTCACCCTCCACTCCAGACCAACTACCCTCCAGGAGGCCGCCTTCGCGCTCCTCGGGCTCGATCCCGTCCGTGTCCAGTAACGGAAATGCCTCGCGGACGAATGATCAAGCCGCGTCAAATACTTGTGCGATTTGCGGGTGAAAACTTCGGGCTAGCCGAACGAAACGTGAATCAACTATGAGGCGATCGAACCAAGTGAAATACAATTGAACCTTAGGTCGATCCCTTACGTGGTTCTGATTGGCAAAATGGAAGCATTGGCCGCAAATGGCCCGTAGGAAATAACGATGAAGTTGGTCGGGCTATTCAATGATTTTCTCAAGGAAACGGTGAATCTTAATCAAAGCCGTATCGATCTGCTTACGGACAGTATATTGGCCATCAAATCGTTCGTTCGTCAGTCCGACTGGGAACCGCGCATTCGCACTTTCGAAGAGCAAGGCTCTTGGGCGCACGATACCATTATCAAACCGGTGGATGGCGACGAGTTCGATGCTGACCTGCTTGTGCTGGTTGACCACGTCGATGGTTGGAGCGCCGCCGATTACGTGAACACGCTCGGCGACGTATTCTCCGGCAGCACCACGTACGCCGACAAAGCAAAAATTTGGGACTACTGCGTGACCATCAGGTATGCTGGTGAGCGCAAGATTGATCTGACCCCCTGCGTGGTTGGTCGGCTTTGGAACGGGAGCATCGAGGTTTGCAATCGCGCCACGGGCCAGTTCGAGCGCAGCGAACCAGTCGCGTACACCGATTGGCTCAAGCAGCGTAACGCCTACTCGGGTTCGAATTCGTTCCGTAAAGTCACGCGACTGCTCAAGTATCTCAGGGACATCAAACACACCTTGCCGGGATCGAGACCGTCGTCGCCGACGCGAGCGAGGCGCTCGCGGCCGCCGGTCGCGAGCGCGCGATCGCGCTCGCCGGCGAGTTCGAGGCGGACGGGCTGATGCGCGCGGGCGCGGCGGAGGCGATCGCCGCGCGCGTGCGCGCCGCTCCCTCGCTCGAGGACGCGGCGGCGCAGGCGGACTTCCTGCTCGAGGCGGTGACCGAGTCGCCCGAGGTCAAGCGCGCCGTCTACCGCCGCGCCGAGGCCGTGATCGCCGACGAGGCGATCATGCTCACCACCACCCCGACGCAGCAAATGGTCGAGGCGGCGGGCTTGACGACCTTTCGCTTCCCCGGCGGCTCCAGTCTCGGATGATTACCATTTCAACGTCGCCAACAATTTCGGCGACTCGGTCGCCGACACGATTCCACAGTTCGCCCAGTTCATCCAGGCGGTCAAGGGCACGGGGCTGGTGACGGCTTCTCGATTCCGGCTCCGGCGGTCCTTCAGGAAGCCGCCGCCCTCTTGGCTTATCTGGAAGGTTCACCCACCGACACCACAGTGATCGGTAACGGCCTCGAATGGAGCGACAGCGCCAACGCCTGGCAAACCGTCAACTGGCAAACGGTGGGCTATTGGCCGAGCCGAGCGCCGCCATCGAGCCGAGCGCCGCCGTCTCGGTCGAGACCGCCGTCCCGGGCGAACTGGCCGTCAGCGCCGGGCTCGCGCTGCGCTCGGCCCGGGCCCTGATCCGACGCTGCCGCTGCTGGTGCGGGTCGCGGCCGGGTCGGCGCTGACCAGCGCCGGCGTCCACGACCTGCTGGCCGCGCTGCCGACGCTGCTGCCGTGGGCCCGCGAGTCGGCCTGCGCGCTGTCCGGCGTCGTGTACAAGATCGAGCACGCCGAGCGCAGCAGGCTGGCGCACTGCCGCATCTTCGGCGGCGAGCTGCGGGTCAGGGACCGCGCGACGGCGGGGGAGGGGCGGCCCCGGGGTCATCACATCCCTGGAGCGGTCCACCCCGCAGGGCTACGACCCCGACCGGCGCCGCCACCGCAGGCGACGTCGTGCAGGGCGTCGGCCTGGCCTCGGCCACCGTCGGCGCCTGGGTCGGCCAGGCCATTCCCGGCCGGGTCACCCGCCAGTTCCCGCGCCCCGCGCTCGAGTCCGTGGTCGACCCGGTCGACCCCGCCAGCGCCAGCAGGA
>CAVPFQ010000024.1:0-626158 GCA_963703845.1 uncultured Alphaproteobacteria bacterium | reverse complement strand
AGGAAAGAGGGCCATGTCAACTATTACACCTCGGTCGATCTTCCGGTCGCCGAGAAGCTGGCCAAGGCGTTCGAGGCGAAATATCCTGACATTGCGGTTCGCGTCGAGCGCTCCGGCGCCGAGCGCGTGTTCCAGCGCATCGGGCAGGAATATTCCAGCAACATCCACGCCGTCGATGTGGTGAATTCGTCCGATGCCGCGCATTTCATCGTCTGGAAGCGCGACGGCGTCCTGCTGCCCTACGTGCCCGAGGACGTCGCAAAACTCTATCCCGCCGAGCACAGGGATGCTGACGGGCTGTTTGCAAGCTGGCGCGTCTGGTTGTCGATCATCGCCTACAACACCAGCCTGGTGAAGCCGGAGGAAGCGCCGAAGAGCTTTGCCGATCTGCTCGACCCGAAATGGAAGGGCAAGATCGTCAAGGCGCATCCCGGCTATAGCGGCACCATCATGACCGCGACCTACCAGATGCAGCGCGATCTCGGCTGGACCTGGTTCGAGCAGCTCGCAAAACAGAACATCATGCAGGTGCAATCGTCGGCCGATCCGCCGAAGAAACTCGATCTCGGCGAGCGCGCGGTCATGGCCGACGGCAACGAGTACAATATCTTTGAACTCAGGGAGAAGGGCCGCCCGGTCGAGCCGGTCTATGCCACCGAGGGCTCGCCGATCATCATCGGTCCCAACGGTATCTTCAAGGACTCGCCCAATCCGAACGCGGCCAAGCTGTTCCAGTCGTTCTGCTTCAGCCGCGACGCCCAGCAGCTCATCATCGACGTCGGCGGCCTGCGCTCGGTGCATCCGCAAACAACGGAGAAGCCGGGGCGCAAGCCGCTCAAGGACATCAAGACCATGAAGGACGATGCGGCCGCGGTGGAAAAAGAGAGCGACGCGATCAAGGCGCGCTATACCAAGATATTCCATGTCTGAGCGATGACATCTCCGTTGCCAAGGACCGCGGTCGCCGAAACGCTGGCGCAGAAGATCGTCGCGCTGAAGCCGGGCGCGCTTCCGGCGGAAACGACGCGCAAATGCGAGGACCTGCTGATCGACGTCATCGGCCTCTGCGTCACCGCGCGCAACGAGGACTATGTGGCAAGCGCGCTGGCCGGCTGCGACGATGACGGCCCCTGCACGGTGATCGGGCACACGCGCACGCTGACCGCCGCGGGGGCGGCCTTCGTCAACGGCACCGCGGCGCATGGCGAGGATTTCGACGACACCTTTGAAGGCGGCCCGGTGCATGCCGGCGCGGTGATCGTGCCGGCGGTGCTGGCCGCCTGTGAGCGGCACAATCCGGACGGCCGCATGGCGCTGACGGGGATTGCGGTCGGCACCGAGGTACTGTGCCGGCTCAGCCTCGTGGTGCCGAAAGCGGTGCACAAGGCGGGCTTCCATCCGACCGCGATCTTCGGCGCGATGGGGGCTGCCGCCGGCGTCGGCGCGGCACTTGGTCTCGACGCCAGGCAAATCGTCGATGCGCTCGGGATCGCCGGCAGCATGGCCGGCGGCATCATCGAATATCTCGCCGAGGGCGCCTGGACCAAGCGGCTGCATGCCGGCTGGGCGGCGCAATCAGGCATTCGCGCGGCGCTCTTGGCGCGGGGAGGTTTTGTCGGTCCGCGCACGGTGTTCGAGGGCGTGCACGGGCTGTTTCACGGATTTGCCCACACCAGCCATGGCGACTACGAGGCGCTGACCGGTGACTTCGGCACCCGCTGGGTGACGGACACGCTGGCGTTCAAGCCCTATCCCTGCGGGACCATGGCGCAGCCCTATATCGATTGCGCGCGGCGGCTGGCCGCGCGCGGTGTCAATGCGGAGGATATCGCCGAGATCGTCTGCGAGGTGGCCGAAGGCACGGTGCACCGGCTGTGGGAGCCCTTGGCCTCCAAGCAGCGACCGCGCAACGGCTATGCCGCCAAATTCGCTACCCCCTATCTGCTGGCGACCGGCTTTGTCCATGGCGGCGTCGGCCTCGGCGCCTTCACCGAAAAGGCGATCGCCGACCGCAAGGTGCTGGCGCTCGCAGCCAAGGTGAAATTCGTGATCGATCCGCAAAATCCTTACCCCGCCAACTATACCGGTCATGTCAGGGCGACCCTGAAGGACGGCAGCGTGATCGAGGAGCGGCAGCCTCACATGCGCGGCGGCGCGCAGGAGCCGCTGGCCCGGCGGGACGTGTCGGACAAATTCGCGCTCAACGTCGCGCATGGCGGCTGGAGCAAGGCGCAAGGCAATGCGACGCTGAAGCTGCTGGCGACACTCTACAGCGGCCGCATCGATCTCAGCGCGTTACGAAGCTAGCCGACAGCATCCGACCTGCGATACCTGCCCCATGTCAGGGACAGCTTTTTCTGTCGGACCGAATATGACACGGAGAGGTTACACACTCGATTAACGGCCTCTTTTCAATAGACCGCGGCGCGGTCCACCTCCTAAACACAATCTTTAGAAATAAAGCCCAAGGTCGAGGGTGGTATTGGATTCAACCCGCACGTCTGACGAAATGTGGCGACTCAAGGTTAACCGAACCCTGATCATCGCGGCGAGCCTGGTCGTATTCCTGACCGCAGGGCATTTCGCCGCAACCGCGGTCATTGAAGCCCAGCAATCCAAGCAGCTTCGCGAACTGACAGACGTCGCGCTACGCAGATCCGAAGTTGCGATCGATTTCGGCGCCGTGACGCTGGGCGATATCATCAAGCGCGGACCGGTGAACTGTGAGCCCGGCGTGCTCCAGGCCATGCGCTTCCAAGTCTATCAGCGCTCGGCGATCAAGGACATTCGCTTCGTCAACCGCGACGGCTCCGTGATTTGTTCCGCCTATTCGGAGACCCTGGAGTTCGACTCGGATTGGGCCGGCCGGCCGGCCATGCTGCCATCGCGCGACGGTCGTCTGCTGCTTTTTCAGGTCAACCAGTTTGAAGGTGTAGCCCTTGGGGTTTTGCGCGACATCGACGACCGGCATTCGCTGGTCGCCATTGTCGCCACCAACTCGGGTATATTCGATATCATGCCTGCCGAACTGCGCGATCACAGCGAAGTATTGCTCAAGCTGAGCAGTGGATTGAGCGCGGGAGGGTTTTCGCCCACACGCGAAGGCAAGATTTCGGATTCGCGGGATTTCACGAAAATCTCTGCCCGTTATCCGATTCGCGCCACGATCCGCGTCGAGACGAGCGCCCTGTGGAAGTGGCATCGCGAGGATTATGGGCCGGCGATGCTGCTCGCCCTGGCTCTCGGGCTGGCTTTCGGTTTTATCCTCGCCAAAGCCCTGGGCAACGCCAGTCCGCTTGGCGATCTCGACCGCGCGCTGGCCTTGAACGAGTTCAAACCCTATTTTCAGCCGATCTTCGATCTGCGCACCGGCGCCATCACCGGTTGCGAGGTTCTTGCCCGCTGGGTTCGCTCGGACGGCACCATTGTTCCGCCAATGAGCTTCATCCCGCTCGCCGAGTTGAGCGGCAAGATCGAGCAGATCACCTGGATGCTGCTGAAGACGGCGCTCGGCGAGATGTATCCGCGCCTTCGTCACGACAAACATTTCAAGCTATCCATCAACGTCGTGCCGCGCCACCTGCTGAAGGTGGGCTTCGTTGAAGATCTGCGCCATATCGTGGCCGAGGCACGGGTATCGCCGCGTCAGATCGTCCTTGAAGTTACCGAACGGGATGAATTGCCCGATCTGGAAAAGGCCGCAACCGTAGTGAAGGACCTGCGCGAACTGGGTTTCAGGGTTGCAATGGACGACGTCGGCGTCGGTCACAGCGGACTTTCCCAGATGAAGGGCCTTGGCGCAAACACCATCAAGATCGACAAGTTCTTCGTCGACACCATCACCAAGGAAAGTTCTGCCGTCACCATCGTGGAAATGCTGGCTCGCCTTGCGCTCGAACTGAAAATGACGGTTGTTGCCGAGGGCATCGAGACCCCGGAACAGATTGCATCACTTCTCGCTTGCGGAATCCATGAAGGTCAGGGCTATATTGTTTCGCCGCCGCTGCCATTTGCGAAATTCGACGAACTCCTGGTGAAGCGCCAATCCGGCGCTGTCGCGGGGAAGCCCACATTGGAGAACGCGCTGGTCGCGTAATTCGGGTCATTTCGTCGTGAAGCTGCTTTCGTGCTTTGCTTGCCCGGCCATGACAGGGGAAGGAAATGACGGACAGCGAGCTCATCGGCAAGGTCGCCATCGTCACCGGCGCAGGGCGCAACATCGGCCGCGCCATCGCGCTGGCGCTGGCGAAAGCCGGCGCGTCGATCCTCATCAACGCGCGCAGCAACCGTGCCGAGGCCGAGGCCGCCGCACGCGAGGTCGAGGGGTTCGGCGTCAAGGCGCTGGTCCATATCGGTGACGTCGCCGATGCCGCGGCCGTACAGGCCATGGCAAATGCCGCGCTCGGGCATTTCTGCCGCATCGACATCCTCGTCAACAATGCGGCGCTGCGGCGGGAAAAGCCGTTCGCGGAGATGGACTATGCCGAGTGGCGCGAAATCATGAATGTCACGCTCGACGGGACCTTCCATTGCGTTAAGGCCTGCCTTCCCGCATTGCGCAAATCCGGTACCGGCACCATCGTCAACATCGGCGGCTTGAGCGCGCATACCGGCGCCAGGAATCGCGCCCATGTCGTGGCCGCGAAGGCCGGGATCGTCGGTTTCACCCGCGCGCTGGCCCATGATTTGGCGGATGACGGCATCACGGTGAACTGCGTGGTTCCCGGCCTGATCGGCACGCCGCGCCCGAAGGACAGGCCGGAGCCCGCGCATCATTCGACCCACCAGACCATCGCCGGCGGGCGAGGCCGGCCGGAAGACGTCGCCGCCGCCGTGCGGTTCCTGTGCAGCCCGGGCGCGCGCTACATCACCGGACAGTCCATCCACGCCAATGGCGGGGCCTATCTCGGCGCCTAGCGCAGAGCGAGTTGCCGTTTTCGCGGCGGGTTGCCGGATAAATGCGCTCGGAGATCGGGGTTTTTGGTGTTAACCATAGGCCCATGAACCAGCAGGCCAAGATCGACATCCGGCATTCCACCTGTCCGCACGATTGCCCGTCGGCCTGCGCGCTCGATGTCGAGGTGATCGACGGTTCGACCATTGGCCGGGTGCGTGGCTCGAAAATCCAGAGCTATACCGCTGGCGTGGTCTGCGCCAAGGTCGCGCGCTACGCCGAGCGCATCCATCATCCAGACCGGCTGACCTATCCGCAGTTCCGCATTGGCCCGAAGGGGTCGGGCAAGTTCGGCCGCATTTCGTGGGATGACGCGCTCGACGAGATTGCGGCGCGATTCGATCGGGCCGAGCGGGAGTTCGGCGCCGAGTCGGTATGGCCGTATTATTATGCCGGCACCATGGGGCTGGTGATGCGCGACGGCATCAACCGTCTCGCCCATGTCAAGAAATACTCGCGTTTCTACTCCACGATCTGCTCGACCATCGCCCGGGTCGGCTTTGCCGCCGGCACCGGCAAGATCGCCGGCGTCGATCCGCGCGAGATGGGCGTCTCCGACCTGGTGGTGATCTGGGGCACCAATCCGGTGAATACCCAGGTCAATGTGATGACGCACGCGATGCGCGCCCGCAAAGAGCGCGGCGCCAGGATCGCGGCCATCGATGTCTACAACAACGACACCATGAAGCAGGCCGACATCAAGATCATCCTGCGGCCCGGCACCGACGGCGCGTTCGCCTGCGGCGTCATGCATGTGCTGTTCCGCGAAGGGTTTGCGGACCGGGCGTATATGGCGCGCTATACCGATTGTCCGGCCGATCTCGAAGCGCATCTGGCGACGCGGACGCCGGAATGGGCGTCTTCGATCTGCGGCGTGCCGGTCGAGGAGATCGAGGCGTTTGCGCGAGCGGTCGGTCAGACCAAACGCTCCTTCTTCCGGCTCGGCTACGGCTTTACCCGCAGCCGCAATGGCGCGGCGCAGATGCACGCGGCGCTGTGCATTCCGGCGGTGACCGGCGCCTGGCAATACGAGGGCGGCGGCGCGTTCTTCAACAATTTCTCGATCTGGAAGTTCAACGAATCCCTCATCGAGGGCCATGACGAAATCGACGACACGATAAGGCAGCTCGATCAATCCAAGATCGGGCGTATCCTCACCGGCGACGCGGCGGCGCTCAGGGGCGGCCCGCCGGTCAAGGCGATGCTGATCCAGAACACCAATCCGATGACGGTGGCGCCGGAGCAGGCGCTGGTGCGCCAGGGGTTTGCCCGCGAGGACCTGTTCACGGTGGTGCACGAGCAGTTCATGACCGAGACGGCGCAGATGGCTGATTTGGTGCTGCCCGCGACCATGTTCCTGGAGCATGACGATCTCTATTACGGCGGTGGCCATCAGCATATTTCGGTCGGCGCCAAGCTGATCGAGCCGCCCGGCGAATGCCGCTCCAACCATGAGGTATTGCGGGGCCTCGGCCGCCGTCTCAACGCCGTGCACCCGGGCTTTGAAATGACGCCGCGCGAATTGATCGACGCCACCCTGAAGAAGAGCGGCCATGGCGGGATCGAGGCGCTGGAGGCCGATTTGTGGCGCGACATCCAGCCCGATTTCCGCGCCTCGCATTATCTCGACGGTTTTGCGCATGCGGACGGCAAATTTCACTTCAGGGCCGATTGGGCGCATGTGCCGCTCGGCAATGCCGGCATGATGGGCGCGTGGGACCAGATGCCGTCGCTGCCCGATCAGTGGAATTCCATCGAGGAAGCGGACGAAGCCCATCCGTTCCGGCTCGCCACCAGCCCGTCGCGCAGCTTCCTCAATTCGAGCTTCAACGAAACCCCGTCGTCGCAGGCGCGCGAAGGCGTGCCCAGCGTGATGATCCACCCGCAGGACGCGGCTTCCCTCGATATCGCCGACGGCGACGCCGTCACGCTCGGCAATTTGAGGGGCGAGACCACGCTCACCGCAAGATTGTTCGACGGCGTGCGCCGCGGCGTCCTGATCGCGGAATCGGTGCACCCGAACAAGGCCCATATCGGCGGCCGCGGCATCAACATGCTCACCGGCGCCGAGGCCGTGGCGCCGGTCGGAGGTGCCGCGTTCCACGACAACAAGGTCTGGGCGCGGAAAGCCACGCCGTCGGCGTTCCCAAAACCTTAAATCGTCCTTGCAAGTTTTTCCTCGGCAACTACGCGATGCGCGCGATCGCCGCGATGTCGTTCGACCAGGCCATCGCCTACACCGAAAGCCAGATCGGGCTATTGACGATGACCGAAGACGCCAAGGAGGGATTGAAGGCGTTCGGCGAGAAGCGCAAGCCGATCTGGCCGGGGAAATAATCCGATGCCGTCCGGTCCGAGGCTTCCGCGACCGGACGACAAAATATCGAAAACGACCCCATGCAAAGTAGCCGGTGGCTGCCGGCGCGATGCCTGACGCATCTTGCAAAACCATTTGACACGTCGGGCAAATCAGCGGCACGACACCATCATCGCAACGCCTGTCTCGTTAGAGCAGCGCCCCCTGACCCGATTTGCTGCGCAGATCGACCCCCCGTCGGGGGGCAATTGAGCGACTCACCGCTCTGCCGATTCAATCAAAACTCATCCCGCTTCAGGCGTGCGGTCTCAGGAGTTACCCCGGATTGGCCTTCAATCCCGCGGCCTCGATGCCGGCGATCGCGCAGATTTCATCATTGTCCGAGGTGTCGCCGGACACGCCGACGGCGCCGAGCAGCGTGCCGCCGTCCTGGATCAGCACGCCGCCCGGCACCGGCACCAGCCGTCCCTGCGCCAGCGTGTTCACCGCGTCGATGAAATAACCCTGCTCCTGGGCGCGCTGGAACAGCGCCCGCGAGCCCATGCCCATGGCAAGCGCGCCATAGGCCTTGGCGTGGGCGATCTCGCTGCGCAGCAGGCTGGTGCCGTCCTGTGCCGCGGTGATTTTGACGCAGCCGCGCACATCGAGCACGGTGATGACCAGCGGCTTGAGTTTTTTCTCGACGCCTTTTGCCAGGGCGACATCGAGAATCTTGCGGGCGACGTCGAGGGTCAGTTCAGCCATGAATCGGTTCCTTTGCGAAAGCGGAGGGAGCTGGTGTGGAGGAAGCGCGCGCCAAGCTCATCGCCAGGACGCGCGCGACATGGAGAGCGCTGCGACCGGCGCCGTCGGCGATCTGGTGGCGGCATGAGGTGCCGTCCGCCACGATCAGGGTTGCGGCATCGGCGCCGCGCACCGCCGGCAACAGCGACAGTTCGGCCATGTCGATCGAGGCCTGGTAGGTGTCGGCGCCATAGCCGAAGGCACCCGCCATGCCGCAGCAACTGGACTCGATGGTCTCGACCGCAAGCTCGGGAACGAGCCGCAGCACCTGCTCGACCGGCTTGAACGCGCCGAACGATTTTTGGTGGCAATGGCCGTGCACCAGCGCCTTGGCGGCGACGGGGCCGAGCGGCAGAGCGAGACGCCCGGCCTCGGCCTCGCGCACCAGAAACTCCTCGAACAACAGCGCCTGCGCGCTGACGCTTTTTGCGGTGTCGTCGGAGCGCAGCGACAGCAGCTCGTCGCGCAGCGTCAGCAGGCAGCTTGGTTCGAGGCCGATGATCGGCACGCCGCGCGCGGCGAATGGCGCGTAGGTCGCGACCAGCCGGTCGAGTTCGGCGCGCGCGTCATCGACCAGGCCCGCCGAAAGAAAGGTGCGCCCGCAGCACAGCGGCCGGCCGCGATCCGCCCGCTTTGGAAGATGGACGCGGTAGCCGCCGGCGACCAGCACGCGCAGCGCGGCGTCGAGATTTTCGCGCTCATAGGCGCGGTTGAAGGTATCAGCGAACAGTACGACCTCGCGGCCATCGGGCGGGCCCGTCACCGCGACGTCGGCTCTGAACACGTCGCGCCGCCATTTCGGCAAGGCGCGCTTTGCGCTGATGCCGGCGAATCTTTCGAACAGCCGTCGCAGCAGCGGACTGTTGTTGCGCCAATTGGCAAGCGGGGCGAGGCGGCCGGCAACGCCGGCATAGCGCGGCAGATAGCCGATCAGCCGATCGCGCAGCGACAGCCCGCGCTTTGCGACCCGCGCCGCCAAAACCTCGATCTTCATCTTGGCCATGTCGACCCCGGTCGGGCATTCATGGCGGCAGGCCTTGCAGGAGACGCAAAGTTTCAGCGTCTCCATCATCTCGTCGGACGAGAGCGCGTCGGGCCCGAGCTGGCCGGAGATTACCAGCCGCAGCGTATTGGCGCGGCCGCGCGTGACGTCCTTTTCGTTGCGGGTGGTGCGGTAGGACGGACACATCACGCCGCCCTCGAGCTTGCGGCAGGCGCCGTTGTTGTTGCACATCTCGACCGCGCCCTGAAAGCCGCCGCCGGCGCCGGGATAGGCCGACCAGTCGAGCGCGGTCTTCAATTCATCGACGCGATAATCCGGCGGGTAGCGAAACAGCGAACGGTCGTCCATCTTCGGCGCGTCGACGATCTTGCCGGGATTGAGCAAATCGAGTGGATCGAAACGATGCTTGACCTCGCGGAAGTCGGCGACGATCCGCTCGCCGAAGACGGTTTCGTGGAATTCCGAGCGCACCAGGCCGTCGCCGTGCTCGCCGGAATGCGAACCCTTGTATTCCCGCACCATCGCAAAAGTTTCCTCGGCGATGGCGCGCATCGCCCTGACGTCCTTTTCGAGCTTCAGGTTCAGCACCGGGCGCACATGCAGGCAGCCTTCGGATGCGTGCGCATACATGGTGCCGCTGGTGCCGTGTTTGGCGAAGATGGCGTTGAGCCGCTCGGTGTAGTCGGCCAGATGCGGCAGCGGCACCGCGCAATCCTCGACAAAGGAGACCGGCTTGCCGGCCTGCTTCATCGACATCATGACATTGAGGCCGGCGGCGCGAAACTCCGCGATCGCGGTCTGCAAAGCGGGTTCGGTGATCTCGACCACGCCGCCCCATTTGCGCGTCGGGTTATTCCAGCCGAAGCCGAGATCGGCCATCAGCTCGCCGAGCTGTTTCAGGCGCCGGATATTCTCGGCCTGGTCTTGCTCGGCGAATTCGACGATCAGGACCGCATCGGGATCGCCGCGCACGGCGGTCGCGATGATCGGCTTGAACATCTCGATGTCGCGGCCGAGCGACAGCATGGTGCGGTCGACCAGCTCGACCGCGATCGGACGCAGCTTGACCAGATGCTGGGCGGCATCCATCGCCTCGTAAAAGCTGCCGAAGTGGCAGACGCCCAGCACCTTGTTGCGGATGATCGGCCACAGCTTCAGTTCGACCTGGGTGGTAAAGGCCAGCGTGCCCTCGGAGCCGACCAGAAGGTGCGCCATGTTGTTGGCGGCATTGCGCGGCACCAGCGCATCGAGGTTGTAGCCGCCGACCCGACGCTGCACCTTTGGGAATTTTTCGGCGATTTCGGCCGCCTCGCGCTCGCCGAGATCGAGCATGTCGCGAAACAGCGCCAGACCGCTGCCGCTCGAATTCACCTGCGCGAGATCGCGGGGCACCTCGCCGAAATGCAAGCGCGTGCCATCGGCGAGCGCTGCATCCATCGAGATCGTGTTGTCGCGCATGGTGCCGTAGCGCAGCGAGCGCCCGCCGCAGGAGTTGTTGCCGGCCATGCCGCCGATCGTCGCCCGCGATGCCGTGGACACATCGACGGGGAACCACAGCCCATGCTTTTTCAGCTGGCGGTTGAGGTCGTCGAGGACGATTCCCGGTTCGACCACGCAGGAACGGTTCTCGACATCGAGCGAGACGATGCGGTTCAGGTATTTCGAGAAGTCGATGACGATGCCGTCATTGACGGTCTGGCCGCATTGCGAGGTGCCGCCGCCGCGCGGCGTGACGATGCGGCCGTCGTCGCGGCAGATCGAAAGCGCCCGCAATGCCTCGTCGATGCTTCGCGGCACCACCACGCCGGCCGGCATGATCTGGTAGAACGAGGCGTCGGTGGCGTAGCGGCCGCGCGAGAAGCGGTCGAACAGGACCTCGCCGCTGGTCTCGCGCGACAGCCGGTCTTCAAGCGACATTGAGGTCTTCTTGGACATCCCATCCCACCGCTAAAACACTTGCTCGCTCACAATCGGGTTGGACAGGGCTTCGATTTGTCTTGATCTTGTTTTGAATTCAAAATCGCAGGTCAGGCCGGCTCGGCGGTCCGCAGATGCTCGACCGCAGCGGCCCGCTTGTTGCGAAGGTGCACGAACAGGATGTCGCTGAGCTCGGAGCCGGCGCGCCGGCGCAACGCGTCCACGATGCTCTCGTGCTCGCGCATCGCCTCGCCCCAGCGTTCCCGCTTGCGGGCAAAATTGGCGGCGTAGCGTACCCGGCGAATCCGGCCGGCGAGGTTGGCATAGGTGCTCTTCAGCACCGCGTTGCGCGAGGCCTCGACGATCTTCTGGTGGATCGACTGGTTGACACGAAAATAGCCGTGCATGTCGCGATGCAAATAGAAGCCGTACATCTCGTAATGCAGCCGCTCGATCTCGGCTATTTCGGGGTCGGTGATGTTTTCGCAGGCGAGGCGTCCGGCGAGCGCTTCCAGGCCGCCCATGACGTCGAACAACTCGGCGAGATCGCGCTCGCTCAAGGGCCGTACCCGCGCGCCGCGGTTCGGCAACAGTTCGACGAGGCCTTCGGCCGCCAGCACCTTCAGGGCTTCGCGCAACGGGGTGCGCGAGATGCCCAGCATCTCGCAAAGCTGCCGCTCCGGAATGCGGCCGCCATCGGGAAGTTTGCCTTCGACGATGTGGTCGCGCAGCCGCGTCAGGGTCTCGTCGTGCAGCGACTGGTCCTCGCGGTCGGCCGCAATGCCGGCCGCAAGCGCCGTCGAGGTGGCATCGCTGGGAATCAGGGGCTTCATGGCGGTGGAGCATAGGCGGTGGGGGCGGCGCCGTCGATCAAAAAATGTAAACAATTATTGGGTTGATGCAGGCAAAATTGAATGCAATATGTATCTGGACCAGAAGAGGAGTGCCCATGACGACGCATCAGGGCCGCCATTTCCTGCAAATTCCCGGCCCGAGCCCGGTGCCGGATCGCGTGCTCCGCGCCATGGATATGCCGGTAATCGACCACCGCAGCCAACAATTTGCCGAACTCGGCAAGGCGGTGCTCGAGGGCTGCCAGAAAATATTCAAGACTTCCGGCCCCGTGATCATTTTCCCCTCGTCGGGCACCGGCGCCTGGGAAGCGGCGATCGTCAATACGCTGTCGCCGGGCGACAAGGTGCTGATGGTGGAAACCGGCCATTTCGCCACGCTGTGGCGGCAGATGGCGGCGCGCTGGGGCATCGAGGTCGACTTCATTCCCGGCGACTGGCGCCACGGCGTCGATCCCGGCGCGATCGAAGCGAGGCTCGCGCAGGACACCGCGCGTGCCATCAAGGCCGTCATGGTGGTGCACAACGAGACCTCCACCGGGGTCACCAGCCGGGTCAGCGATATCCGCGCCGCGATCGACCGCTCCGGACACCCGGCGCTGCTGCTGGTGGATACGATCTCGTCGCTGGGTTCGGTCGATTACCGGCACGACGAATGGAAGGTCGACGTCACCGTCGCGGGTTCGCAAAAGGGTTTCATGCTGCCGCCGGGGCTCGGCTTCAACGCCATCTCCGAGAAGGCGCGAGCGGCTGCGAAGACCAACAAGATGCCGCGGTCCTATTGGGACTGGGAAGAGATGCTCAAACCCAATGCTTCCGGCTTCTTTCCTTATACGCCTGCGACCAACCTGCTCTACGGCCTGCGTGAAGCGATCGCGATGCTGTTCGAGGAAGGGCTCGACAACGTGTTCGCCCGCCACAAGCGGCTGGCGGCGGCGACCCGCGCCGCGGTGACGCATTGGGAACTCGAGGTGCTGTGTCTCGATCCGTCGGAATATTCGCCGGTCTTGACCGCCGTGCTGATGCCGCCGGGACACGACGCCGACAAGTTCCGCAAGGTCGTGCTGGACAATTACAACATGTCGCTCGGCTCCGGCTTGAGCAAGGTCGCGGGCAAGGTGTTCCGGATCGGACACCTCGGCGAGTGCAACGAGCTCACGCTGATGGGGGCCTTGTCCGGCGTGGAGATGGGCCTTGCCGCGGCCGGCGTGCCGCATCGCGCCGGCGGCGTCGACGCCGCGATGGCATCGCTGGAAGGGCGCCCGACGACGAATTCCCCGGGCCATCTGAAGGTGGTCAAGACCTGACTGCCGAGGATAGCGCGTGCCGGCCGGTTGTTGCCGTCGCAAAAACCAAAAGCAAAAACAGCGATCAGGGAGTGAGACAATGCGGCTTCGATTCAAGGCCACCCACGTCGTGCTGGCGATGTTGTGCATCATGTACTTCATCACCTATGTCGACCGGGTCAACATCGGCACGGCAGCCAGCGAAATCCAGAAGGAACTCCACCTCAGCAACACCGAGCTTGGGCTGGTGTTCTCGGCTTTTGCCTATCCCTATCTGCTGTTCCAGGTGATCGGCGGATGGGTCGGCGACCGTTTCGGGCCGCGCAAGACCTTGTTCTGGTGCGGCCTGATCTGGGCCGCCTCGACGATCGTCACCGGCTTCGTGACCAGCCTGCTGACGCTGTTCCTCGCCCGCGTCGCGCTCGGTTTTGGCGAAGGCGCAACCTTCCCGACGGCAACGCGCGCCATGCAGTACTGGACGCCCGCCAACAAGCGGGGCTTTGCCCAAGGCCTGACCCACGCCTTCGCGCGGCTCGGAAATGCCGCCACGCCGCCGCTGATCGCGGTGTTGATGGCCTGGCTGACCTGGCGGGGTTCGTTCGTCGTGCTTGGCCTCGTCAGCCTGGTATGGGGCGTGGTTTGGGCGCTCTATTTCCGCAACGAGCCCAGGGATCATCCTTCGATCACCGAGGCGGAGCTGGCGTCGCTGCCGCCGCGCTCGCCGGATCAGCGGCCCGAGGTGCCGTGGGGACCACTGGCGCGCCGGATGTGGCCGGTCACGCTGACCTATTTCTGTTACGGCTGGACCTTGTGGCTGTACCTCAACTGGCTGCCGCTGTTCTTCAAGAACAGCTACAGCCTCGACATCAAGAATTCGGCGCTGTTTGCTTCGGGCGTGTTCTTTGCCGGCGTGCTCGGCGACAGCTGTGGTGGAATCCTGTCGGATCGCATTCTCAAGCGAACCGGCAATGTCCGCTTCGCGCGGCTGAGCGTCACGATCGCCGGCTTCGCCGGGGCGTTGCTGTCGCTGCTTCCGATCCTGTTCATCCACGATATCACGGTGGTCGCGCTGTGCCTGTCGGGTGGGTTTTTCTTCGCCGAAATCATCATCGGGCCGATCTGGTCGGTGCCGATGGACATCGCCCCGAAATATTCGGGCACGGCTGCCGGACTGATGAATACCGGCTCGGCGCTGGCGGCGATCGTTTCGCCGCTGGTCGCGGGCTATGTGATCGACGTCACCGGAAACTGGTATCTGCCGTTCCTGATGTCGATGGGATTTCTTCTGCTCGGAGGCTTTTCGGCGTTTCTGATGCACCCCGAGACGCCATTCGAGGAGGACAACATCCTCCCGTCGGCGGCGCGACAGGTCACTACGGGATAAAGGGCGGCACAGCCTGCCTTCTGGAGGGATTGACGGCACCGGCCGGGCGGGGGACAAGCCCGGCAAATAGTGATATTCGACCCCACCAATACCGAGAATCTCCCGGGAAGGACGCCAGATGACCCTGCACACTGGAAGGCATTTTCTACAGATTCCGGGACCGACCAACATCCCCGATCGGGTGCTGCGGGCGATGGACATGCCGGCGATGGATCATCGCAGCGTCGAATTCGCCGAGCTCGGATTTGCCGTGATGGCGGCGATGCAGCGCATCTTCCGCACCAAACAGCCGGTGATGATCTTTCCGTCGTCGGGCACCGGTGCGTGGGAAGCCGCGATCGTCAATACGCTGTCGCCCGGCGACAAGGTGCTGATGGCCGAGACCGGCCAGTTCGCGGTGCTGTGGCACGGCATCGCCGACAAGTTCAAGCTCGACGTCGATTTCGTGCCCGGCGACTGGCGTCGCGGCGCCGACCTGGAAGCGATCGAGGCAAAACTTGCCGCCGATCGCCAGCACAAGATCAAGGCCGTGTGCGTGGTGCATAACGAAACCTCGACCGGCTGCGTGACGGCGCCGCTCGAGGTCCGCAAAATCCTGGATCGGGCGAAACATCCGGCGCTGTTGATGGTCGACACCATTTCCGGCCTCGGATCGATGGAATATGAGCACGACGCCTGGGGCATCGACGTGGCGATCGCCGGCTCGCAAAAGGGGCTGATGCTGCCGCCGGGATTGGGCTTCAACGCGGTCTCGGAAAAGGCGCTTGCGGTGGCCAAGGTCAACCCCTCGCTGCGCTCCTATTGGGACTGGCAGGAAGTCATCGCCTTCAACAAGGTCGGCACCTGGCCTTACACGCCCGCGATCAATCTTCTGTTCGGTCTTCGCGAGGCGATTGCGATGCTCGAGGAAGAAGGCCTCGACAATGTGTTCGCGCGGCACAGGCGCCACGGCGCGGCGACGCGTGCGGCGGTGAAGGTCTGGGAGCTGGAAACCCAGTGCCAGGACCCGCAGGCCTATTCGCCGGCGCTGACCGGGGTGCGGCTGCCGGACGGCCATGACGCCGACCATTTCCGTAAAGTGGTGCTCGATCATTTCGACATGTCGCTCGGCACCGGCCTCAACAAGATCAAGGGCAAGGTGTTCCGGATCGGTCACATCGGGCATTTCAACGATCTGATGCTGATGGGAACGCTGTCGGGCATCGAGATGGGGCTGGATCTCGCCAAGGTGCCGCATCGCTCCGGCGGCGTGCTCGCCGCCATGGAAGTCCTGAAAGGCCGCGACGTGGTGCCGATGCCGAAATCCAAGGCTGCGGTCGCCTGAGCCGATCCCCATTCGCAACAACAGAAAGAGCGCGCCATGAACGCCCCGGTACAAGCCACTGACGACCTGCTCTATGCCGTCGAGGACGGCATCGCGCGCCTGACCTTCAACCGGCCTCAGGCGCGCAACGCGCTGACCTTTGCGATGTACGAGCAGATGGCGGCCATTTGCGAGGCCGTCAACGCCGACCGTTCGATCAAGGCGATGATCCTGACCGGCACCGGCGACAAGGCGTTCGCCTCCGGCACCGACATCTCGCAATTCCGCGCCTTCAAGACCGCACAGGATTTGCTCGATTACGAGTTGCGGATCGACCGCGTGCTGGGCACGCTGGAAGCGGTCCGGGTGCCCACGATCGCGGCGATCGCCGGGGCCTGCACCGGCGGCGGCGCCGGGATCGCGGCCTGCTGCGACATCAGGATCGGTACGCAAGCAGCGCGGATCGGCTTTCCGATCGCGCGCACGCTCGGCAACTGCCTGTCGATGTCCAATATCTCGAGGCTGGTTTCGCTGATCGGGCCGGCGCGGACCAAGGACCTGATCTTCAAGGCGCGGCTGGTCGAAGCCCCCGAGGCGCTCGCGCTCGGGCTGCTCAACGAAGTGGTGCCCGACGTCGAAACGTTGCAGCGCCGCGCCGATGAAACCGCGAAACTGGTCGCAAGCCACGCGCCGATCACCCTCGAGGTGACGAAAGAGGCGGTGCGCCGCATCCGGCGCACCTTGTCGCGCGACGAGGGCGAGGACCTGATCCTGCGCGCCTATATGAGCGAGGATTTCCGGGAAGGCATGGACGCCTTCCTCAACAAGCGGACGCCGAACTGGAAGGGCAAATAAGGTTCCAACGCTGGAACTTTTGCCAGAGCACACGCCCGCGTTGCAGCGCGGTTTTTTTGCTGAAAAATTTAGTCATCGAATTTGCATTCTGGTTCATCCGCTCGCGACAGATCGCCGCAACCGGAATCCATTCTCGCACAGGTTGACGCGGCGACAATCTCCGGAATATGATCGCCGAGGTTGCGATGACGTCTGCTTATTTTTGTCGAAGCATTTGTGTGAACAGAAGAGGTCCTGATCTTTCCTGCCGATCAAATCGCAACCGCAAGTCATCAAATTGAAAAACTGCGACTATAGGGTTGGAACGCGTCCGCTCCGGGATTCATCACCGCTCACCACACCTCAAGCCGAGCGCGGGTCGCACCGGCCAGACTCCGAATAATCACGCCTGCTGCGTCGTGCGCGGCAGTGCTCGCACGGCATTCGCAGGCAGGGGTTTTTCATGAGCAATCACGTGCCGGTTTTCACGGCCTGTCGGCGATTGCAAGCTTCAACGCACTCGCCGACACAGCGATACTCACACCGCGGCGCAACATCCGGCGGTGCGGTCGAGCGGCTCGGTCATTCCGGTCGTGTCGCCGGTTCATTCAACACATTCAGGACGACTCAGATCCAAACGATCACCGTGGAGGAAGAGCCGATATTGCCGGAAATTTCCGTCACGCACCCCGCGTGTCGGGAGCAAAAAGAAACGACGTCATCGATACACGATACAGCCCCGCATTGCGCGTCACGCTTGAACCCGCGCGCCGAGTTTTGAATCTGCAAATCAAATTCATTCCATAATGGGAGATCGACATGGCGACGGGAGTGACCATCCACGGAAACAACGGCAACAACAATATCGTTGGCACCGATGACGACGACATTATCACTGCCGGCAACGGCAACAATGTCATCGCCGGCCTTGCCGGCAGCGACAGCATCACGGTCGGCAACGGCAACAACACGATCAGCGACGGTGACGGAAACGATACCATCACGGCTGGTAATGGGATCAACGCCATCAATGTCGGCAATGGCAACGACACCGTTACCGTCGGAAACAACAATAATACGATCGTTGCCGGCAACGGCAATGACGCTGTCACAGCGGGCAATGGCGCCAATCACATTACGGTCGGAGACGGCAGCGATACGATTACGGTCGGTAACGGCAGTAATACCATCGTCGCCGGTAGCGGATCCGACACAATCCATGCCGGCAATGGCGGCAACTCCATCACTGCGGGCGCCGGCAACGATGTGATCACGTCCGGCAACGGTAACGATACCATCAATGGCGGCGGGGGCAGCGACCATATCTCTGCAGGCGGCGGCAACGACATTGTCACCTACAACATGTCGGAGAGCATCGGCACCACCGACGTGTACGATGGCGGCAAGGGCACCGATACGCTGACCCTTGAATTGACACACGCCCAGTACGCCAGCGCCGCCGTGCAGGCTGACCTTACGGCCTATAACGCGTTCCTGGCGCTGCACGCGAATCCAAATACCAGCAACGGGCCGGCCTTCCATTTCAGCGCGTTTGATTTGTCGGCCAGCAATTTCGAGCACGTCAATATCGTTCTGGTTAACGCGCCGGTTGTCATCACCAGCGGGCCGGAATCCGCCGCGGTGGCCGAGCTTCCGGATACCACCGGCTCTTCCACCATCGACACCACCGCCACGATTCCGGCCGGGACGCTGAACTTTACCGATACGGATACCGGCGATACCCACACGGTGGCGACGTCGCTGGCCTCCGACACCTGGTCGGGCGGCTCGAGCATTCCGGCGGCGACGCAGGCCGATCTCGCGGCGGCGCTTTCGACCACGCTGCATGATTCGACCGGCACCGGAAGCGGCAGCATCGACTGGAACTTCGGCCTTCAGGACAAGGATTTCGATTTCCTCGCGGCCGGCGAGACGCTGACCATCAACTACAACGTATCGGTCAGCGACGCCTCGACCACCTCGACCCAGACCGTGTCGGTGATCGTGACCGGCGCCAATGATGCGCCCGTCATCACCAGTGCGCCCGAATCGGGGACCGTCAACGAGCTGCCCAACACGACGGGATCGTCGACGCTCGACGCCACTCCGACCAGCACGCTCGCCTTCACCGATCCGGATCTCACGGATACGCATCAGGTCAGCATTGCCCTGGATTCGGCGGTCTGGTCGGCCAATCCGGTGGTTCCCTCCGACACGCTGAACGATTTGCAGACGGCGCTTGCCACCGCGCTGCATGATTCTAACGGTACCGGAAACGGATCCATCGACTGGACCTTCAGCCTCCCGGACCAGGACCTCGACTTCCTGGGCGCGGGTGAAACCCTGACGGCGACCTATGACGTCACGGTCAGCGACGCCTTCACCAGTTCGACCCAGACGGTGACCATCACCGCCAACGGCGCGGAAGACGCCCCAATTGTGAATCCGGTCACCGCGGCGGTGGCGGACACGGTCAATACCGATGCGGGCAATATCGTCGCGGTCGGCAACGCCATCACCGATGTGTCCGACAGCGCCGTCGACGCCAGCTCGACGCTCAGCATCACCGCCGTCAACGGTCAGGCGGGCAACGTCGACACCGACATCGCCGGCACCTACGGCACATTGTTCGTCGATTCGAGCGGCTTCTACGAATACACCGCCAACTCCGCGCTCGATCAGCTCCAGGCCGGTCAGAATGCGACCGAGCAGTACAACCTCACGGTCACCGACAGTAACGGGCAAAGCGTGGTGACCACGCTGACCTTCAACGTTACCGGTGCCGATGACGCCCCCACCATTACCGGCGGCACCACCTTCGGCGAGGTCACGGAGAACGCCGGACCGAGCACGCTTGTGAACGGCGATTTCGAGACCGGCGACCTCACGGGCTGGAGCCAGAACGGTTCGCAAATCCAGGCGCTGTTCCTGGGAGAGGGCGGCGCCTTCGGCAACTATGCCGCGGAATTGCAGGCACCGGGCGGCGAGACGCTGTCACAAAGCGTCGCGACGACGCCGGGCCAGCATTACATCGTCGGCTTCTCGGTCACCGGCGATCCGGATTCCGGCACCAATTCCTTCGTCGCGACCTGGGATGGCACCCAGATCCTGGCGCTGAGCGACGTCCAGGACGGCGCGTTCACCCATTACACCTTCGATGTCGTGGGCGACCCGTCGAGTTCTACCACCGCGCTGCAATTCAGCTACACCGACGACGGTTCGGCGATGTTCCTCGACCAGGTCTCGGTCAGTCCGGAGACGGCGCCCGCGACCGAGACGACGGGCGGAAACATTACCTTCGCCGATGTCGAGACGGGCGATACGCACACCGCGAGCTTTGCGCCGCTCGACAATAATTACGTCGGCACCTTCTCGCTCGACCCGGTGACGGAGTCCTCGGGAACCGGCTCGGTCAACTGGCACTTCACCGTCAACAACGCGGACATCCAGTACCTGGCGCAGGGTCAGTCGCTGGTCCAGGATTACCTGGTCTCGGTGACGGACGACCACGGCGCCTCCACCGTGCAGGACGTCGCCGTCACCATCAACGGCGTCAACGAGGCGCCGACCGCGGTCAGCGAAAGCGTCATCACCGACGCTGGCGCCAACGGCACCGTCGATATTCCGGGATGGGCGCTGGCGGCCAATGACACCGATCCGGACGCGACCGACCACGTCTCCGTCAACAGCATCACCTCCAGCAGCGGCGGCAGCGCGGTGCTGTCCGGGAGCGATGTCTTCTTCACCGATGACGCGACAGCGGGCGGTTCGTTCAACTACAACTCGACGGACGGCATCGCGGTCTCCAGCAATAGCGCGACCGCGACCGTCATCAACAATGCAACCTCGGCGACGGCGCTGACGGGCGTGGCCGGCGACAATATCCTGATCGCCACCCAGGGCGGCGAATCGCTGACCGGCGGCAGCGGCAATAACATCCTGATCGGCAATTCCGGCAGCCATGTCATGACCGGCGGCGGCACCAGCGACACCTTTGCGTTCCTGCACAATACCGACGGTCCGATCACCATCACCGACTTCAACAACGTCACCGGCAACGATCATATCGCGATCTCCGCCAGCGGCTTCGGCGGCGGGCTGACCGCCGGCATGGACGTGACGCCGATCTTCGAAACCACCGCCGACAACCAGTTCTCGGGGACCGGCGCCGAGTTCCACTTCGACACCGCGAACCAGACGCTCTACTTCAGCGCCGACGGCACGACGGCATCGGAGCAGACGCTGGCGCAGGTGCAGCCGGGGGTGACGCTTCACCCGCACGACATCCTGATCGTGTGAGCCGGCGATAGAGAGCGAACCTGGACCGGCGTCGCGGGCTTCATCGGGAACCCGCGGCGTCGCGGCTTCTCGTCATGGGCGCGCTGCGCAGCATCCTGCCGCCACATGGGGTCGCGGGCGGACTTGCCGTCGCGAAGATGCCTTCGACCAAAAGACGGGTCCAACGCAGCCGGCTGGCGGTGCCAGCGGCTTGCAATTTCATGGGAAAGCCATAAGGAGTTCGATCGGGCCTGATCGAGCTCACGCTCCTTGACCCGCGCGATGGCGCCAACGGGCCCTTCGTGCGGCGTCGCCGGGCGCACAAAGATACGGGGAAGAAACACGTGCGACATATCATCAAAGCCGCGGCCGCGCTGGCGGCGATGCTGGCGGCCGCGCCGGCGACCGCCGGCTGGGAGCCGACCAAGCCCGTGGAGATCGTGGTCGCGGCCGGCGCCGGCGGCGCCTCCGACCAGATGGCGCGGATGATGCAGGCCGCGATCCAGAAGAACAACCTGATGAAGCAACCGATCGTGGTGTCGCTCAAGGGCGGCGCTTCGGGTGCCGAAGCGCTGATCTACATGAAGTCGTCGGAAGGCGACCCCAACAAGGTGCTGATCGCCTATTCACTGATCTACATGCTGCCGCTGTCGGCGAAGATTCCGTTCAACTGGCGCGAGCTGACGCCGGTGTCGGTGGTCGCGCTCGACCAGTTCGTGCTGTGGGACAATGTCGACGGACCGAAGAACGTGAAGGACTTCATCGCCGCCGCCAAGGCCGCCAATCCGCCGTTCAAGATGGGCGGCACCGGATCCAAGCGCGAGGACAACGTTCTCACCGTGTTCGTCGAACAGAAGACCGGCGCGAAATTTTCCTATCTGCCCTACAAGTCGGGCGGCGAGGCGGCGACCCAGCTGGTCGGGAAACACACCGAATCCAATACCAACAATCCATCCGAAAACCTCGAGGTCTGGCGCGCCGGCCAGGTTCGCGCGCTCTGCGTGTTCGACAAGGAGCGGATCTCCTACACCGCCAAGGTGACCGAGACGCAGTCATGGCACGATATCCCGACCTGCAAGGAGGAGGGCCTCGACGTTCAGTACCTGATGCTGCGTGCGATGTTCCTGCCCGGCAAGGTCACCCCCGAGCAGCAGGCGTTCTACGTCGATCTGTTCCAGAAGGTGACGCAAACGGCTGAATACAAGGACTACATGGAAAAGCAGGCACTGAAGCCGATCTTCCTCACCGGCAAGGACATGCTGCAGTTCCTCGAAGAGGACGACGCGCTCAACACGTCGCTGATGACACAAGCGGGATTTGTCGCGAAGTAGACGATGCCGTCATGCCACCACCGGGCCTCGCCTTCGGCGAGCCCGTTAACTCATCATCACCCAAGCTCGCGGAACTCCAGACAACGAAAAACCTCATGCCCGATTCCGAAATTGAAATCGTCGTCGACGATCCGACCGCGCCGGAGGCCGACTTGCCCGCCGTCACCAATGTCCGCGTCGTCGACATCGCGGTATCGCTGCTGCTGATCGCGCTCGCCGCGACGCTGGGTTACGACAACTGGCGCACCGGCATCGGCTGGGATTCGACCGGCCCGCAGGCCGGTTACTTCCCGTTCTATTTGTCGGTGATCCTGGCCGGCGCCAGCCTCTACAGCCTCGCCGCCGCCTTCGTGTCGCGGAAAGAGGCCTCGGAAACCTTCGTTACCCGCGCGCAACTGTGGCGCGTCATGGCGGTGTTCGTTCCGACCACGCTGTTCTGCCTGGCGACGCAATATCTCGGGCTTTACGTCGCGAGCTTCCTCTTGATCGCCGGCTTCATGCGGATGGTCGGCCGCATCGCGCTGTGGAAGTCGCTGCTCACCGCCTTCCTGTTCACCGCCGCGATGTTCGTGACCTTCGATATCGCCTTCGATGTCATCATGCCGAAGGGACCGCTGGAGGCGGCCTTCGGCTACTAGGATTCTTCGATGGAAGCCTTCGGTCTGCTGCTGCACGGCTTTGCCGTCCTGATGACGTGGAAAACCCTTCTGCTGATGATGGTAGGCCTCGTGCTCGGCATCTTCGTCGGCGTGCTGCCGGGACTCGGCGGCCCGAACGGGGTGGCGATCCTGCTGCCGCTGACCTTCACGATGGACCCGACCTCGGCGATCGTGATGCTGTCGTGCATCTACTGGGGAGCGCTGTTCGGCGGCGCCATCACCTCGATCCTGTTCAATATCCCGGGCGAGGCATGGTCGGTCGCAACCACCTTCGACGGCTATCCGATGGCGCAGCAGGGCAGGGCGGCCGAAGCCCTGACCGCGGCGTTCACCTCGTCCTTCATCGGCTCGCTGGTGGCGGTGCTGCTGATCACCTTCCTGGCGCCCTTGATCTCGTCGTTCGCGCTCAAATTCGGGCCGCCGGAATTCTTTGCGGTCTATCTGTTGACGTTCTGCTCCTTTGTCGGCCTCGGTCGCGAGGAGAAGCACAAGACGCTGATCTCGATGTCGCTCGGCCTGCTGTTGGCCGGCGTCGGCATGGACACGGTGTCCGGCCAGTTGCGCATGACCTTCGGCTCGAACGACCTGTTGCGCGGCATCAACTTCCTGGTCGCGGTGATCGGGCTGTTCGGGATCAGCGAAATCCTGCTGACGATGGAGGAGCGCCTGGCGCTGCGCGGCCATGCCGCCAAGATCAGCCTGCGCGTGGTGCTTTCGGTCTGGAAGGACCTGCCGAAATACTGGGTGACGCTGCTGCGCTCGTCGTTCATCGGCTGCTGGCTCGGCATCACCCCCGGCGGCGCCATCGCGGCCTCCTTCATGGGCTACAATCTGGCCAAGCGCTTTTCCAAGGATCCCGAGAGTTTCGGCAAGGGCCGCATCGAAGGCGTGTTCGCGCCGGAAACCGCGGCGCACGCTTCCGGCACCGCGGCACTGCTGCCGATGCTGGCGCTCGGCATTCCCGGCTCCGGCACCGCCGCGATCCTGCTCGGCGGGCTGATGGTGTGGGGATTAAATCCCGGCCCGCTGCTGTTCGTCGAGCACAAGGATTTCGTCTGGGGCCTGATCGCCTCGATGTATCTCGGCAATGTCGTCGGGCTCGTGCTGGTGCTGACGACCGTGCCGATCTTCGCCTCGATCCTGCGGGTGCCGTTCGCCGCCGTCGCGCCGATGATCGTGGTGTCGTGCGCGATCGGCGCGTACGCGATCCAGAATGCGATGTTCGACATCTGGCTGATGCTGGGATTCGGCGTGGTCGGTTATGTCTTCAAGAAGATCAGCATTCCGCTCGCGCCGTTCACGCTGGCGCTGGTGCTCGGCAGCCGCGCCGAGGATGCGTTCCGGCTGTCGATGATCGGTTCCGGCGGCGACATGGCCGTGTTCTGGTCGAATGGCCTGGTCGGCTCGATCACGACGCTTGCGATTCTGCTGTTGTTCTGGCCGCTCATCGACAAGGCGTTCGGCCACATCGGACGGCTGGGGCGGCCGGCGAAGGCTTAGGCGAGAGCCTTTGCCTAGGGTCCAGACTCAATTAATCCAATAGGCGACGATGGCGGCGAGGTAGACGGCAGCCAAGAAGTTTCTGGCAAGTTTGTCGTAACGAGTTGCGACACGCCTGAAATCCTTGAGGCGGCAGAAACAGCGCTCGATGACGTTGCGCCCCTTATAGGCGCGCTTGCTGAAGCTGTGGAGGGTGACCCTGTTGGATTTGTTTGGAATGACGGGCTTGGCGCCGCGATCGACGATTTCGGCGCGAAAGCCATCGCCGTCGTATCCTTTGTCGCCAATGAGGGCAGACATGGGCGGCGCAAGTTCCAGAAGGGTTGGCGCTGCGGCAATATCTGCGTCCTGGCCTGGAGTGAGATGAAATGCGCAAGGTCTGCAGTCAGGGTCGCTCAGTGCGTGGATTTTCGTGGTCCGCCCGCCGCGCGAGCGGCCGATCGCCTGTTCATGCTCCCCCCTTTTCCGCCGCTCGCCGAGCGATGCGCCTTGATCGAGGTGGAGTTGATGGACAAAGTCACGCTATCCTTGCCGCAGCGGGCGAGCGCCTCAAAGATCGCTTGCCAATGTCCGCGCTTGGCCCAGCGATTGAACCGATTATAGACCGTCGTGTAAGGACCGTAGTCAGGCGGGCAATCGCGCCAGCGCGCGCCGCACTGAAGCATGTGAATGATACCGCTGATAATGCGTCGATCGTCATCGCGCGCCGGTCCGGTCTGGTTCGTTGGCAGATGTGGTTCTATCCGAGCCCACTGCTTGTCGTTGAGCCAGAACAGTCCTTTGCGCATCGAAGTCTCCCCCGGCCCGAATCAGCTCCTTGCCAGAGAATCAGAGATCGCTAATTAGGTACAGACCCTAAATCACCTTGCCCTGCCTTAACGCCGCGATCTCTCTCGCGCCAAATCCGAACTCCGCCAGCACCTCGTCGGTCTGTTCGCCGAACTCCGGCGGCCGCGCCGCCATCTTGCTCGGCGTTCGCGACAGCGTGACCGGCTGGCCGACCAGGCGGATGTGGCGGCTCTCGGCGTTCGGCACGTCCTGCGCGATGCCGAGATGTTTCACTTGCGCGTCGTCGAACATCTGGTCGATCGAATAGATCGGGCCGCAGGGCACGCCGGCGGCGTTGAGTTCGTCGACCCAGGTCTCCGTCGATTTCCTGATCGTAAGTTTGTTGATCACCGCATTGAGCGCGTCGCGGTTTTTCGAGCGCGCGGGTGCGGTGGCGTAATCGGGATTGGCTACGAGTTCGGGCGCGCCGATTGCCTGCGCGCAGCGTTCCCAGATCCGCCCGCCCGTGGTAGCGATATTGATGTAGCCGTCGGAGGTCTTGAACACGCCGGTCGGAATGCTGGTCGGATGGTTGTTGCCGGCCTGCTTCGCGACGTCCTTTTCCATCAGCCAGCGCGCGGCCTGGAAATCCAGCATGAAGATCTGCGCCTGCAACAGCGAGGTCTGCACCCACTGGCCTTCGCCGGAGACCTCGCGCTCCAATAGCGCGGTGAGAATGCCGATCGCGCAGAACAATCCGCCGGTCAGATCCGCGACCGGAATGCCGACCCGCATCGGGCCTTCGCCGGGCGCGCCGGTGATCGACATCAGCCCACCCATGCCTTGCGCGATCTGATCGAAGCCGGGACGCTTGTGATACGGCCCATCCTGGCCGAAGCCGGAGATGCTGCCATAGACGATGCGCGGATTGATTTTCCGTACGCTCTCGTAGTCGATGCCGAGCTTTGTCTTGACGTCGGGCCGAAAATTCTCGACCACCACGTCGGCCTTCTCCGCCAGCCGCCGGAACACCTCGAGACCCCTGGGGTCTTTCAGATTGAGCGTCATCGCCCGCTTGTTGCGGTGCAGGTTCTGGAAGTCGGAACCACGGCGCGGACCTCCCGGCTGTTCGGCCGCCGCATCCTCCAGCAGCGCATCGATCTTGATGACGTTGGCGCCCCAGTCCGCAAGCTGGCGCACGCAGGTCGGCCCGGAGCGGACGCGGGTGAGATCGAGCACGGTGAAGCGGGACAGGGCCTGCGAGGCGCGCGGCGAGGGCATTTCGGACAAACTCCGGACGGGGAAGCGAAGGAACTCTGGTTTGATCGGCCGGATTGGTGGTAAATTCAATCGGCGATCACGGACATGCCGGCGCGACGAGCAGCGTCCCAATGTATCCGCAATCCCGGTGCTGATGCCTGCAGGCTGCGGCAACGGCAGATGGCTGGAGTTTCTTGCATTCGGGAACCCGGCACTGCTTCGAATTGCGCCGCGGTTCGAAACCGCAAATTAACGGGATGGAAACACTGTATCGACATCGGGCAAATGCGTGATACCAGCGATTCGAAGATGTCGCGACGCTTTGCCTGCCTCCAAGGGCGCAGGCCGCGGAAACATCCGGATACGAACAGCGCGAAATTCTAGATGGGAACCATGGGCTAAGCGATGAGATCCAAGTCTGTCCCGGACCTGCCGGATGGCGTTCTCAATGCCGCTGTTGCCGAGATTTACCCGGATCCCTGGATTGCGACTGACGATCACAATGATGGAAATTCACCTGGGGACGCCGATTCATCCGCTTTGATGACGATGCCCATTTCGCCCGATATGGGCCTGCCCGAAACCCGCTCCTCCGAGGACGCGCCCAACTCCGGCTTCACGTATCAACTCGCCCACAACGGCTGGGATACGTTAGCCGACGACGGGGGCGGCGAGGTTTCGGCGGATTCTCCCTATCCGTGGGCCGCGCCTTTGCCGGGGCCGTCGCTTTTCGCCAGCCAGGAGATCCCCGCCTTCCCGGCAGTTCATGTCGATGTCGGCAGCCTTGTTGATGTCCCTGCGTTCCAGACGCCCGCGCAGTCCGACTTTCCGATACTTCACGCTGCGTTGGACGTGGCCCCGTCCGCCAACGGCGGCGGACCTGCGATGACGAGCACCGGCGGCGCGGCGGGCGCGATGGCCTTGGCGGAACTGGCTGGTTCGGCACACATCTCCTCCGGGCCGATCACCGAGGCCGGTGTCGGCTCCGGTGGCGCCACCGCCGCGCAAGTGCAGCAGGCCCTGGGCGAGAGCGGCTTGAGCGTCAACGGCTCGGGGATCAAAGTCGGCGTGATCTCCGACAGCTTCAACGATCTTGGCGGCGCCGCTGCCGATGAGGCGGACGGCGCATTGCCTTCCGCGTCCAATGTTCAAGTGCTCGAAGACCTTTCCTCGGGCGGCACCGATGAGGGCCGCGCGATGATGCAGATCGTGCACGATATTGCACCCGGCGCCAGCCTCGCATTCTACACGGCCTTCGAGAGTGAGCAGGACTTCGCCAACGGCATCCTGGCGCTTGCCGCCGCCGGCTGCAAAGTCATCTGCGACGACGTCAGCTATTTCGACGAGCCGTTCTTCCAGAACGGGATCGTGGCGCAGGCAATCCAGACCGTCGAAGCCGAAGGCGTCACCTATGTTTCGGCGGCCGGCAATAATGCCAGCAATGGTTACCAGGCGGCCTGGACGCCGATATCCGGGACGTTCGACGGTCGGACGCTCACCGACGCAGAGAGTTTCGGCGGGAGCCTCGTCCAGACCGTCAGCATCAATACCGAAGGGACGGGCTACGATGTTCCCTTGCTGCTCGAGTGGAATCAGGCCTACGGGGCGGCGACTTCGGACCTCGAGGTTCTGGTTTTCCAGAATGGAAGCCTCGTTGGCACCGCCACCAACCGGACAAGCGGTGAGCCGAACAACCCGTGGATCGAGTACGATTTCACCGCCACAGGAACCTATCAAGTCGCCGTCGTAAATCTGTCCGGGCCGAACCCCGGCCTGATCAAGGAAATCACGGAAGGTGACGGCCTGCCGGCAACCATCAGCGGCGCCAATGCCGGCACCGTCTTCGGCCACGCGATGACCCCGGGCGATATCGCCGCCGGTGCCGTGAGTTCGGCCCATACGCCGGCCTTCGGCTTTACGCCGACGAGCGAGAGCTTTTCTTCGTCGGGCGCCGGAACCGAGCTTCTGTTTGCGAATAACGGCACGGCGCTGTCCTCGCCCGACGTGCTCAGTCCGGTCGCGGTTTCCGGCGTAGACGACATCGCGACGACGGTTGCGGGAGGACTGAGCGATTTCTACGGCACCTCCGCCGCCTCGGCGAGCCTGGCCGGTGTTGCCGCGCTGCTGTTGTCGGAAAACCCCGACCTGACCCCGGCCCAAGTCGAGCAGGTCATGGAGGAGACCGCGCTGCCAATGTCCAATTCGGCCGTGAGCGGTTCGGGCCTGGTCCAGGTCGATGCCGCCATCGCCGCCCTGATGCCGCCGTCTCTGGTCGCGGACACTTCGCTGACGATTCCGCTCGGCGGCAGCGGCACCATTACATCGAGCCTGCTCAAGTTCGATGATATTGCCAGCAGCGATGCGCAGGAGACCTATACGGTCCTCACCGCGCCGGCGCACGGCACGCTGCTCAAGAACGGGTCGGCCACCTCGACCTTCACCCAGGCCGATATCGACAACGGTACCATCACCTACCGCGAGACCGGCAGTACGGCCACGACCGACTCCTTCAGCTTCCAGGTCAGCGATGCCGTTGGCAACACGACGGCCGCGGAGCAGTTTCAGATTCAGATGTCCACCGTGATCGAGTTGTTCGGCTCGACCAGCCTGGTGCAGGTCGGCAATGATTATTTTCTCGATGGCGTCAGTGGTGGTACCGGTCCCGAGTTGCAATATGGCGGTGCGTCCGTTGTCGCGGGGGAGTTCGGCGCCTGGGTGCCGATCGGCGCCGAAGCGACCGGGACCGGCTACGAGGTAGCCTTGAAACTGGCAGGCACCACTCAGTTCACGGTGTGGAATACCGACTCTAGCGGCAACGTGATCACCGATACGATCGGCTCCGTTTCGGGAACCAGCACCACACTGGAATCCCTGGAGAACAGCTTCCACCAGGACTTGAACAACGACGGGGTGATCGGTATTCCCGCGATCGAGTTGTTCGGCTCGACCAGCCTGGTCGAGGTCGGCAATAATTATTTTCTCGACAGCATCAGCAGCGGCACGGGCCCCGAACTGAAATATGGCGGTGCGCCCGTGGTGGCCGGGGCGTTCGGCGCATGGACGCCGATCGGCGCCGAGGTGACCGCGACCGGGTATGAGGTCGCCTTGAAACTCGCCGGCACCAATCAGTACACGGTATGGAACACCGACTTTAACGGCAACGTCACCGGCGACACGATCGGCTCCGTCTCGGGAACCAGCACGGCGCTGGAATCCCTGGAGCCGAGCTTCCATCAGGATCTGAATGGCGACGGGGTGATCGGCATTCCCGGCACCTCCACCGCCGCCACGGTGATCGAGTTGTTTGGCTCGACCAGCCTGGACCAGGTCGGCAACAACTATTTTCTCGCCAGCATCAGCAGCGGCACCGGCCCCGAGTTGAAATACGGCGGCGCACCCATGACGGCCGGAGAGTTCGGCGCGTGGACGCCGATCGGCGCCGAGGCGACCGCGACAGGGTATGAGGTGGCCTTGAAGCTCGTGGGCACCTCACAATACACGGTGTGGAATACCGACAGCAGCGGCAACGTGACCTCCGATTCGATCGGCTCCGTCTCGGGAACCAGCACGGCGCTGGAATCCCTGGAGCCGAGCTTCCATCAGGATTTGAACGGCGACGGGACGATCGGCGTTCCCGCGGGCAGCGGCGCGGTCGCGACGGTTTCCCTCGCGACGGCCGCAGTCACCGTCGCCAACAATGATACGTTCGTCTTCGGACCCGCCACGGGCGCCGCCGCGATCGGCGGCAGCCCGAATGCCGTTGGCTATGATGCATTCCCTGCCGCCTCCGGCAATCCGCCGGCGGAATTTTCGCACGATGCGGCCTCGTTGCAGTGGGCGAATGACGGACACGGCAGCATGCTCGATCAAGGCGGCGCGCACACCCACTGGCTCGACACGCACGCCAGCGGCTTCATGATTCACTGACCGGGAGTTTTGCCCATATGGCGCTACCGCAGTCGCGCGGCGCCGAATCCGTCTTTGCCGTAGGCATTGCCATTGTACAGCAAGAAGCGGCCAGCGGCGCTGTCGAGCCGGCTGCCATAGCAGATCATCTCGGAGTCCCAGCCGGAAGCGGCGACATCGAGCAGCGGCAGGCTGTCGCGCTGCCATGACAATCCATCGACCGAATTCGCGCGGTAGATGCGATAGGTCTCGCCAAGCCTGCGCGCGGAATAGATCATGCGATAGCGGCCATCGGCGGCCATGACCACCGGCCGGGCGATGGCGTGCTCGTTGTCCAGATAGGGCAGACAGAGCTGGTCGTTGGTCTGCCAGACCATGCCGTCGTCGCTGGTCGCATGCTTGACGGAGTAATAGTGGGTCGGCGCCTCGTCGTCGGTCTTGCCCGGCACCCATTCGGTGCCGGAGATGTACCACATGCGCAGCCGGCCGTTCTCGCCGATCACCCAGGGGGCGCCGGTGAGAAATGGATCGTGATGGTTGCGGCCGAGCACCGGAGCCTCGGACAGCCTGCGGAAAGTTTCGCCGCCGTCGCGCAATTCGGCCACCCCGATGAAGAAGGAAAACGGCACCGCGCGCGCCAGCGTCCAGCCGGTGTAGTACATCAACAGCCGCCCCTGGTGGCTCACGAGGCTGCCCGGCATGGCGCCGCAATCATCGAATGCGCCGAGCCGGCCGAGTTCGAGCGAAGGCCTTGGCGCCGCTCCGACGACGACCAGCCTGCCATCCTTCACCTCGACATCGGCCCAGCCGCCCTGCGAGCGGTTCTTCTCGTCGCGCGCGGCGAAGTGCACGCGATGGCGGGTGTCCGAGAGCGGTTGCACGAACGGGTTCTGGCAGTGCGAGCGATGCCATGGCGCGCCGGTCGGCGCGCAAACCAGTCCCAATCGCTCGTAGTCTTCGATCATGGTCGCTCTTGATCTGCCTCAGCTGTGCGTTTTCAGGAGCCGCACGAACCGCAGGCTGTCGATCCCTGCGGCCGGCGTCGCCTCGACGACATGGACCGCGCGTTCTCTGGTATTCTGCGTGATCAGGGCGTTGGCGCCGATGAACGATTGTGTCGCGACATGCACGCCGTTGGAGATGTTGCAATTGCTGCCGAGATAGGCGTACTCGCCGATGGTGACGTCGCCGTTGAGCACCACATGGGCGGCCAGGAAGGCGTGATCGCCGATCCGGCTGCGGTCGCCGACCTGGCAGCCGCTCCAGATCACCACATTGTTGCCGATCGCGGCGTCGAAGTTGACCGACTGGTTTTCCAGAATGAAGCAGTTCTCGCCGATCTGGCAGCGACCTTCGAGCCGGTTCGACGCATGGACATAGGTCGCGAACCGGTAGCCCATCGATTTCAACAGCCGATACTTCTCGGCGCGCAGCATGTTCATGCGCGCCGATCCCAGCGGCACGAAAGCGAGCACGTCGTCCGGCGGGAAGGTTTTGATGGCGTCGTCGACCGCAACCACCGGCCGGCCGTTGAAGGCCGGTGCGGTGAGGAATTCGCGATCGACGACGTGGCCGGCGACCTGGTGCGGTAAATCCAGCTCGAAATAGCGGCGCGCGGTGTCGGCCCCGGTTCCGGTCCCGAAGATCAGGATTTTTCTCGATCGATCCTCTCTGGCGTATAACGGCATCTCGATATCCCGCTAGCCCCGCCTGCGGCAAATCACCGCCCAGACGTGCTCATCGATACCCCAGAAATCGTTGCGGCACGAGCCGATCTCGAAATCGGTAAACGCCGGCGACAGCGCGGATCGGATCTCGGCTTCGCTGTCGAATTTCCTGAGCACGTATCCGTTGCGCACCCCGTAGGGATCGTTGGCAATCTCCATGTGCCCGTCGCCGAGATCCCTGGCGCCCGCCATGATGTAGCTGGTGCCGATCGGCGCGGAAAATATAAATGCGCCGGCGGGCCTGAGAACGCGGGCGATCTCGCGCAGATTGTCGTCAAAGCGGGTGCCGGGATCGATGTAGTAGCAGGCGTGACAGGCAAGGACGGTATCGAAGAAGCCGTCGGAGTAAGGGATGGCGTGATTGCGGCCAACCCTGAGATCGGCCTCGACGCCCAGCGCTTGCATTCGCCTTGCGGCGAGATCGCAAATCTCCTGCGATATCTCCACCCCCGATACCCGCATGCCGAGATTGTGCAACAGCGGCATGTTGCGACCGTCGCCGAATCCGAGGTCGAGCACGCGCCTGCCGGGATAGCTCGTCTTGTCGGTCTTGTGCCGGGGATAGTTGCCGAGAAAAGCCCGCACCACGAACTCGACGGGATAGACGTGCTCGGGGTTTCGCGCCTGATAGAACGCGTCGTAGCTGTCGCCGATTGTGGGAGGGGTCACCCGCGGGGAGTCCGGCATCGGCGCTCCTAGACCCGATTTCCAACGCGGATGTGAAGCTCGATGTCGTCCGGCCGAAGAATTGGAAAGAGATCGTAGTCTTCGATCAGCAGGCAGCCGTCGACACAGGATATCGCAAATTTCCTGTCCTGGAAGACCCTGCAGATGATGCCGGCGCCCTGCGCCCTGTAGTCTGCGAGATCGATCAGCGAGGCCTTGTTGATCGTCAGACACTTGTTCATCAAAAACGAAAACGCCGGAAAATAGGGCCGGGCGTAGACCCGGATTTGATTGCGTATCTCCGAGCGCGGTTGATGCCAGTCTATTCTGTATTGCGGTGAAATCTTGTTGTAGTACGAGCCACCGGCGGGCTGCGATCGCGGCTTGATCTCTTTTCGAAGAATTTTGTCGAAATTCTCGATCATCAGGTCGGCGCATAGTTTCATCGAGCGCCGGTAGAGCTCGTGGCCCGTCTCTTCGGAGCCGATCGGGTGGCATCGCTGTACCAAATATCGCCGGTGTCAATTCCATCGTCCATGTAGTGGATCGTGATTCCGATCTCTTCTTCGTTGTTGAGTATGCACCACGGCGTCGGGAACGTGCCGCGATATTGCGGCAGCAGGCCGGGGTGCACATTGATGCAGCCGAGCGGCGGAATGTCGATCAACCGGCGTGGAAAGATTTGGGGATAGTAGGCGCAAAGCACCAGGTCGGGTGCGATGCGCTCGACCTCGGACAGGAACGAGTTGTCGAGCGCTTTCGGCGTCAGGGCGCGGACGCCGCTTTCGATGCATAGATCAAGCGTGGCCCGATAGCCGTAGATTTCGTCGCGCCGGGTGCGCTGGGTGACGACAACCAGGTCGATGTCCTCGCGCGAATGGAGGTAGGAGAACACGTCGTTGCCGATATCCTGCGACGTGAAGAGCAGTACTTTCTTCCTCATCGCTATTCCTTGATGAAATAGCCGCCGGGCCTGATCGAATAAGCCAGCTTCCTGACGTGGGGCAGCGGTTGCCCGATCTCCCTGAAATAGGCTTCGAAAGCGGCGGTTTCGCCGAGCCAAGGCGGCGATCCATAGCCGTTCAAGGCGACGACGCCGCCGGGCACGAGCAGGGGATACAGGGCGCGAAAGCCGGCCAGGGTCGGCTTGTACAGATTGACGTCCATGAAGATCATCGACAGCCGTGTGCCCTGATTGCCGTCGGCGAAGGCCTGAACCGTCTCCAGGATATCGCCGGAAATGACGCGGCAGCGTTCGACCCCCGGCAGCAGATTGTCCAGATTGGTCAGCTTCACCATCCGTTCGAGATAGCCCTCGGGCACGAGCTTGCGGCCGACGACGTTCTCGATCCACGGTTTGGGATCGCCATCTTCGGGAGCGAAGTCGCGGTAGCCGCCGCCGCTTTCAAAGCCGTAAACCCTGCGCGAGCGGTCGCCCGGAAAGAACGTTTCCAAAAGCTTCGACCAGGTAAAGAGGCCCGCGCCGAGAAAAACCCCGAGCTCGGCGATTGATCCCGGCACGTCCTGAATCATCCGGAACAGGTCATAATCGGCAAGCAGCCGGGTCATTTCGCGCCGCCGGATGAAAGCCGGATAGTTGATCAGCGTCTCGGACAGCGAGATTTTTCCCTCGCGCAGGATGCTCTCGAGTTCGGCCCAATGCTCGTCGTCCTTGCGCTGGTACGACGCGCGCACGGGATCGATCTTCTCGGTTTTCATGGCGCAGCCCGCTGGTGGACCCTTCTGACGATAACGTAAGGCCGATTTTTTGTCTCGACGAAGATGCGCGAGATGTAGATTCCGATGACGCCGAGGCAAAACACGATCATCCCTCCCATCAACCAGATCGACACGATCAGGGACGCCCAGCCCGCCGCCGAGTTGTAAAGGAGTTTTTGCAGGATGACAAAAATGCCGACCGCGAAGGAAACGAACGATACCGTCATGCCGACCAGAACCATCAGGTTGAGCGGAATGGTGCTGAATGAGGTAATCCCGTTAACGAGCGTCACCAGTCTGAGCAGCGACGAATAGCTGCTCTCGGCACGATGACCCTTCTCGATCGGAACGCCGTTCTGGCGAAATCCGGTGATCACCCAGAGACCGCCGATCACCGTGTTGCTCTCGCGGTGCAGCAGCAAGGCGTCGACATATTCGCGGCGCATCAGACGGACGGTGCACTGATTGAGCGGAATATCGATCGAATACAGCTTCTTGATCCAATACCAGGCGATCTTGCCGCCGGTGCTTTCCAGCCTGTCGCCCTTGCGCGTCTCCTGAAAGCCGTACACGACGTCGCAGTCCGCCGATTGCATCCTGTCGAGAAAGCCGCCGAGCAGCGCCGGATCTTCCTCGAGGTCGCTGTCAATCAGGAAACACAACTCGCCGCGGGCGTGCTCGAGCCCGGCCATCAGCGCCTTGTGGTGACCGAAGTTGCGCGACAACTCGACCACCCGCACATGACTGTCGTTGCGCGCGATCGAGCAGGCGATGTCAAGCGAATTGTCGGGCGAGCCGTCGTCGACCATCACGATCTCGTAGTCGCCGGTCACGCGCCGGGCCGCCTCCGACGCGCGTCGATGAAATTCCTCGACGTGGGGGCCCGACTTGTAGAGCGTCGTGACGATTGAAAGCTTCATCCCCGATCCGCCTGCTCCAGGAGCGCCTTGGCCGCCTTGCGGTCGACCTTTCCGTTGGCGTTGCGCGGCAACTCGTCGAATTGAACTGTTTGCGCCGGCCGCATGTACGCCGGAAGCTTTTGCCTGCAAACCATCTGAACCTCTTCCGCCGCGACCGCGCGCTTGGCGACATAGGCTACCCCGATTTCACCGCCATCGGTACCCGCCAGCACCACCGCAACGGCGCGCTGAACGTCGGGGATGCTCTGCACCGCGAGGTCGATCTCTTCGAGCTCGATGCGGTGGCCGCGGATTTTCACCTGGTTGTCGACCCGGCCCTGAAACCAGAGCAGCCCCTGTTCATCCTCGCGCACCCGATCGCCCGAGCGGTAATAGATCGCGCGGTGGTCGTCCTGACCGGGGTCCTGGCGAAACCGCGCGGCGGTTTCCTCAGGCTTCGCATAATAGCCCAACCCGACGCAGGGGCCGCCGATCCACAATTCACCGGCCTGTCCGCGTAGCACCGGCATCTGCCGTTCGTCGAGGATCGCGTGAGTGAAGTCCGGGTGCATGCGGCCGAGCGGCGGGAATTCGCGGTCGGGAGCGGTCAAGACCTCGGGCGTGATTTCGATGCTCGAACAGATGCAACTGGTCTCGGTCGGACCATAGACATTGACGAGCCGCACGGGTGTTGCGAAGCGTTCGCGGAATTGGCGCAGCTTTCCGATCGGATAGCCTTCGCCACCGAACTGGAAAAGGCGGATAGCGGGCAGCGCCTTCGGGGTCAGCAAACCGAGCTGATCGAGGATGAGATACAGTGTCGGCACGGCGAACATCACGGTCGCTTCCGCCGTACGGATCGTCCTTACCCAGGTCGCCGGGTTGGTGATCTCGGACGTCTCGACCGGCACCAGCGCCGCGCCGTTCAACAATCCGCAATAGATGTCGAACACCGAATTGTCGAAATGCAGCGGATTGATGCCGGTAAAGCGCTGGCGCGTCGGGTCGCCCAGCATGGTCCGCGCCCATGCCATCAGGCTCAATACGCCCCGATGGGGAATGACCGCGCCTTTCGGTTCGCCGGTCGAACCGGAGGTGAACATGATGTAGGCCGGATCGGTCCCGGTCACGGTCGGGAACGCCGCATCGTCCGCGGCCGGTTCGAAACCCTTAAGCCAGCTTTCATCGCCGTCGGACGCCAGTGTGCGTGCCTCGCCGAATGGATTGGCAGTGCCGGTTTCGCTGAACAGGATTTTCGGCCGCAGCTGCGCCACCATCCGCGCCGTGCGCTCCGGCGGATTTTTGGGATCGAGAAACACATAGGGAGTGCCAAGCCGAAGGCATGCCAATAGCAGCGCATAGGCGATCCGGCGCTTGGGCAATTGCAGCGCCACCACGTCGCCCCGGACGACGCCGCGGCCGGCAAGCGCGGCCGCGCAACGCCGCGTCAGCACCTTCAATTCTCCGAACGAGCAGGCCGTACCGCCGAAAATCAGCGCCGGCGCCGCGGGATCGGTCTCTGCATGTGCATCGAACGCGTTCCACAAGCCCGTCATCAGAGACGCAGGCCTCCGTCCAGCTTGATGATGGTGCCGTTGGCGAACCGATTGGCTGCGAGAAATTCGATTCCCCCGATGACGTCTTCCACCTGACCGAGCCGGCCCAGCGGCGTCTTCTGCGCATAGCCCTGCAGCCGCTCGTCGGCGACCGCGCTCCTCGTGGTGGCCACGTCGATGAAGCCGAGCGCGAGGGCGTTGACGCGAATGCCGAGCGGACCCAGCTCGATCGCCATGGTGCGCGTTAACCCCTCGATGCCGGCTTTGGCGGCCCCGTATGCAGCCTGACCGGCGTTGCCTTCGCTTGCGATCGAGGAAAAGTTCACGATCGACCCGCCGCCGCGGCGCACCATGCGCGCGGCGACCTCGGTGGCGGCGACAAAAGGCGCGGTGAGGTTGGCGTCGATCACGCCGCGCCAGGATTCCACGCCATGGGTGGCGAATTTGGCGCCGCGCAGGGCCAGTATCGGTTCGTTCCAGATCAGGCCGGCGGCATTGATCAATAGCGCGATCGTATCGGCGGCCGGAATCGCCTCCGCAAGCGCCCGCCGCACGTCGGTTTCGATCACGAGGTCGACGGACCGCGCGGTCACGCCCGGCGATGGCGCGGCGGCATCGAAGGTTTTATCGAGCGCCAGGACGGGGCGACCCTTCGCCGCATAGTGCGACACAAGCGCGCGTCCAAGCTGCCCGCCGGCTCCGGACACGACAACCCAGCGATCGTCGGGTGAGGTCATCGGCTCACGCAGCCTTCAACAATCGGTCGACATCTTCGATCGATTGCAACTTCTCGATGTCGGTCTCCGATAATTCGCGTCCCGTAATCTCCTCGAGGCGAAGGACCAGCCGGACACCTTTCAGCGAATCCCATCCTTCGATGTTCGCAAGCAGGACGTCATCCCCCGGAATGGGGACCCTGGTTCGCAGAACTTCGGCGATCAATTCGCGTGCTTGCATCATCTTTCCCGCGGGGTCGTACTTTGCTGGCTGGAAAACAATGTTGTTTTGCAGCGGCTTAGGAACGTGGACGGATAAACCCGCCCGACCAAATTTCATAGGGCAATTGGACGGAACCCGCAAATGGGCGCGGTCCGAAGGGACGGCCTTCCCGGCCTTGCGAGGGTCAGGCGGCCAACTGCCTGCGCCCAATCGACGCGGCCCTCTCCGGCGCGGCAAAAATACACAATTCGTTTGAACCGTTGTTGCATTTGCCGGACACACTACTTGGGCGGGATTGGTGCAGCCCGTTGCCGGGATTTGCATGCTGAACTTGATTTGCGCTACAAATTTTGCTGTTTGGTTTTCTGCTGCAAAGCTATCTGGCGACACACAATCTAAGGGTGAGGGGATGTCGTCGTCTGTCCAAGACCTCGGATTGCTACCAAATCGCCCCGGACGGCAGTTCCGGACGCGGAACCATACTGCATCGTTATTTCAAGGCTGAGAGAAGCTCGGTCACCACAAGGAGGGTTGAATGCGTCGTATAGGTTTACTGGCTTTAGCCATCGGATTTCTAGTCCCGTTCCTGGCGGCGGCACCTGCCCACGCCCAGGCGACCCGAACCTGGGTCTCCGGCGTCGGCGACGACGCCAATCCGTGCAGCCGCACGGCGCCCTGCAAGACCTTCGCCGGCGCGATCTCGAAGACTGCGGCGGAAGGCGAGATCGACTGCCTGGATCCGGGCGGGTTCGGCGGCATCACCATCACCAAGGCGATCACGCTCAACTGCAGCGCGACGCTCGGATCGATCCTAGTCGCTGGAACCCCCGGCATCACCATTGCCGCCGGGACCGCCGACAAGGTGATCATCCGGGGTCTTCAGATCATCGGTCTCGGCCCCACCGGAACTGCCGGTACCGTCGGCATCAAAATCAACAGCGCCGGGGTGGTTGCGATCGAAAACAGCGTGATCACGCAATTCGGCCAGCAGGGCATCAGCGATGCGCGCACTGCCGGGAATACCAAGCTGATGATCGTCAATACGATCGTCAGTCACAATACATCGACCGGAATCGGCTTGGGTGCGACAAGTCCGAATTACGTCGTGATCGACCGCGTGCAGTCGTTCGACAACCTGTTCGGTATCGGCACTGCGACCGGCAACAACGTGGTCGTCAAGCGGTCCGTTCTCTCCGGCAACGGCACCGGAGTCGAAGCCGACAGCGGAGCCACGGTCACCGTGGACGACAGCGCGATCAGCGGCAACGGAACCGGCGTGCTAGCCACCGCCGGCAACATCCGGCTGTCGAATTCGGACATCAACTTCAATACCGTCAACGGAATGACCGGTTCGCCCACAAGCTACGGGAACAACAGGGTGTTCGGGAATACGGGTTCGACAACGACGACCGCAGCGGGTACCGGAGTGCAGAATCTGGGCGAGCAGTAAACGCAAGGCTCGCGTAGCGCGCTCCGCTTGCAGGATTTGGACGCGCAACAGGGCATCCAGCAATCTCAAATCCCGGGCCTCAAGCCCGGGATTTTTGCTTCTGCCGCAGACGATCAGTTTTCGTCGCCTCCGGCAGTGCGCAAATAGCGCGGCGCCTCGGGACCGGTATTGAACAGGAGATCGAGCGCGGTCACCGCATGCTCGAAGCCGCCGTGAAGCTGCGGGTATTCCGGATAGCCCTGATAGTTCATCCATTCCGGCGTGACGCCGGCCGCCCGGAACATCGGCTCGTCGAAATAGCCGCGCGCCGAGGGACCGCTGAGATAGCGGTCGGCGCCCGCGGCGCGGACGATGCCTAATAGCCGTTCGGTCCTGGCGCCCCGCGCCGGATAGGCGACATCCCTGACGAACCGGGTCTTCAGTCCGAGCAGCCCGGCGATGCCCTGCAGGAAGATCATGTTGACATCGGTCAGGCGCGCCTGCCGGTCGGCGCGCTCGTACCAGCCCTTCACCGTAGGCGCGAGCGGCTCGAAGTACGGCGCGCGCCGGTAGGCCAGTTCGAGCGCGCGCCAATGCCTGTCCGCCCATGGTTTTTCGATTTCGACCCGATCGATCGGCTGCTCGAAGCGGCCCTTGGTCACAACCGGGATGGTCAGCCATTCGACGCCCCTGGCGGTCTTGATCCGGTTGCGATTGTGCCAATGCCGTTTCACATATTGCGCGCTGTCATAGACCACGTATTCGTCGCAGCGCCCGATTAGGTCGAAAAAACCCTTCCAGGGAACGTAGCAGGACTGGATGACGCAGACGCGCACGGTACGAACTCATGGCGGGCAATGGACCGGGGCAACTCGCTGACCGTCAGCGCGACAGCTTCTGGCCAGTTTTCCCGGCAGTGTCTATAGTGATCGAATGATGAAATCACGAGTTATCGAGTGCTCGCCCACAGCCGATCGGTTTGACGCGGGTTCGGAATGAACGGCGGAGCCATACCAGGTCGGCGATGTCTTGCATGCCGTGCGGTAGAGCCGGTTGCCGATAATGAACGGGTCTGGCCGGCAGGGTGGCGCTGCTCGGCTTGTGGACATGTCGTGGCTCAAAGCGAAGGCATTCCAATGTTCGCTCCGGACCTTGCCGACACCGTCAGCGGAATGGATCCAAAAAATTTCGAGACGCTCTCGAAGGTCGAGGTGGAACATTTCTGGTTCGTCGTCCGCAACGAACTGATCGTTGGACTGATAGATAAATTCTTCCCGGGTGCGCATTGCTTTCTAGAAGTCGGCTGCGGCAACGGGGCGGTACTTAGCGCCGTTTCCCAGTTGCACCCGTGGCGGCGGCTAGTCGGCTCCGAACTGCACCCGTCCGGGCTGGCCTACGCGCGAAAGCGCTTGCCGCCCGAGGTTGAATTCGTGCAGATGGATGCGCGTCACATTCCTTGTTTGGGCGTCTTCGACGTCACGGGCGCGTTTGACGTCATCGAACATATCGTCGATGACGAGGGGGTCTTGCGTGGAATGCGCGCAGCAACACGAACGGGCGGTGGGACGATCATTGCCGTGCCGCAGCACCCGTGGTTATGGAGCCACGCCGACGAAATCTCTCGTCACCAGCGTCGTTACCGGCGCGGAGAGCTCGAACAAAAACTTCTCCGCAATGGCTTCGAGGTTCTATTTTCATCCTCATTTACTGCATTGCTACTGCCTCTGATGGCGGCGAGTCGCTTGAAAGGCCGAAACAGCAAAAGGGACGACGATGTGCTCGCCGAATTCAAGCTGAGCCGCCGCGTCAATGATATGTTTAAGGCCACCCTGCGTGCCGAAATTCGTATGACGCTGGCGGGACGGCGCTGGCCAGCGGGCGGCAGCCGGATCGTGGTTGGGCGCGCGGTGTAGATTTTCTCCGGTTGCAAGTTTATCCTGCCGCGACGACGGGCGGGCAGGTGAGAGTGACGATGCGTATTGGCAGCTATGGTTATCCACGCGGAAAGATGGCTACCTTGCCGGGGCGCAGGCGCTTGGCGATCGGGCGCTTCCTGATCGCGGTGGCGGCTGTGGTGCTGCTGCTGTCGGCCGCTGGCTTCGCGCAAGCCCAATCGCTCGGACAGGGCGTTGCCGCCTTCAAGCGGCAGGACTATGTCGCGGCGTCGCGGAGTTTCATTCCGCTGGCCGAGCGGGGCGATGCATCGGCGCAGTCCTATCTGGGCTTCATGTTCGAAACCGGACGCGGCGTGCCGCAGAATTACACCGAAGCCGCGATGTGGTACCGCCGCGCCGCGGAGCAGGGCGACAGCCTCGCGCAATATTCGCTCGGCCTGCTCTACGACAAGGGTTTTGGCGTGCCGCGGGACATCGTCGAAGCCGGCAAATGGCTCAATCTGTCGGCCGCGGCCGCACCGCCGCGCGCCCGCGAAGCCCGCGCCCGCATCCGCGACGCCGTCGCCACCAAGATGACGCGCGGCGAGATCGCGCAGGCCCGCATCCGGGCGCTGGAGTGGGCGCCGAGCCGCGAGCACTGAGCACCTCAGGTCAAGAGCATCTCGGCCAGCCAGCCGATCCAGATCGCCGGCGCCAAAAACAGTCCGAACGGCAGGAAAGCGGTCGCCTTCAGCGGCCGGTTTCGCAGATAGCCGTTCACGGCGTAGGCGCCGAGCGCCGACAGAGCCGCAACTTCGATCACGGCGAAGATGGTCACAAAACCGAGCCAGGCGCCCGCGACCGCGGCGAGCTTGACGTCGCCGAGCCCAAGCCCGTCGCGGCCGCGCCAGCGCCGGTAGCCGATCATCAGCAAGAAGAGCGGCAGGGCGATCGCCGCGGCCCGCAAGGCCGCCCAGAGCACGGCCAGCCAACCCGCCTCGGGTCCAACCATGCCTGCACGAAGCAGGGCCAGCGCCAGCGCCGCCGCCGTCAATTCGTTGGGAATGATATAGCGCTCGTGATCGACGACGGCGATCGCCAGCATCAGCGCGGCCAACAGCGCCCCCAAAAGCCCCTCCGGGCCCGGCGCGGCCGCGAGGCTCGCGGCGAGCATCGCGACCAGCACGAGGGCGAGAAGAATTGGCCGGCCGGGCCCGCTCAGTGCGCGGCCTTCGGAGCATCGGTCACGACGACGGGCAGGCTGGTGCCGACCAGCCGGCTGTTCATCTTGCTGCGCATCTCCTCGGCGACGACATGGGCGTCGACGGCGTCCCTGATCAGGGTCGGCCGGATGAACAGGATCAGTTCGGTGCGCGCGCGCGAGGTGGTCTGATGCGAGAAGGCGTCGCCGATGCCGGGAATGGAATCCAGCCCCGGAATGCCCTGCCGCTGCTTGTTCTCGGTCTCGGTGATCAGGCCCGCCAGCAGCACGGTCTGGCCGCTGTGCACCGCAATCGAGCTCTTGACGCGCCGCTGCGAGATCGTCGGCGTCAGCGAGCCCGCCGCGGTTCCAGCAGCCACGCTCGAGATTTCCTGCTCGATGTCGAGCACGATATTGCCATTGGCGTTGGCGCGCGGCAGCACCCGCAGGATGATGCCGGTGTTCTTGTAGTCGATGGTGTTGACCACGGTGTTGTTCGCGGTCAGCACGGTCGCGGTACCGGTCGAGAACGGCACCTGATCGCCGACCTGCAAGGTCGCCGCCTGGTTGTCCAATACGACCAGCGACGGGTTGGAGAGCACCTTGACGTCGGTGATGTTGTGCAGCGCATCAAGGATGACGCGCGGCGAATTCTCGGCGCCGATCAGGAAATTGAAGCCGGGAAGCGCGCGGCCGAGCAGATTGCCGGCCGCGGAGTTGACCACGGCGCTGGCGACCGAACTCTCGGTCTGGTCGGCCGGCGCGATGACGTTGCTGCCGGGGGAGGTTGCCACCGTGTTGGCGATCGAGCCCTTCTGGCTCGCCAGGAAGAACTGCACGCCGTAGTTCAGCTGATCGTTCAGCGTCACCTCGGCAATGGTCGCCTCGATCGCGATCTGGCGCTGCGGCCGGTCGATCTGGTGGATGGTCTGCTCGATGATGCGCTGCAATTCCTGGTCGGCGTAGACCAGCACCGCGTTGTTGGTGACGTCGGCGGTGATCCGGACATTCTGCAGGATGGCGCTGCCGGCGGCGGGCTTTCCGCCGGCAGCGAACAGACCGCCGGGCGGACTATCCTGTCCGCCGGCGTTCGGCGCGGCGCGGATATTGAGCGATGGCGCGGCACCGGCGGGGGAGGCGCCCGAGGCGGCCGTCGGCATCGCGCTCAAGGCGGCCACCGGATTGGTACTTGACGAGGACACCGAAATCCCCGCGCCCGGTGAAATCTGGCTGGATGCGTTGTCGAGGCTGGTTCCATTGGCGGAATGGCTGCCCGTCAACATGTCGTTGAGCAGCGCCGTGACCTGCTTGGCGTTGCCGTAACGCAGCGAATAGGCCTTCAGGTTGACGCCATCGGTGTCGGACTTGTCGAGCCGCGCGATCCAGGTCGCGGCGCGCTTGAGATATTCGGGCCGCTGGCTGACCACCAGGATGGAATTGAGCCGGTTGATCGCCTGGAACTTGACGACGTTCTGGGTCAGGCCGCCGTCGCCGGAATCCATGATCTTCTCGATTTCCGATATCACGGGCTCGGGCGAAGAGTTGTGGATCGGGAAGATGCCGACCGACTGGCCGCGCATCCAGTCGGCGTCGAAGGAGAGAATGGTGTCGAGCGCCGCGGCGCGGTCGGAACCGCTGCCGGTGACGATCAGCGTATTGCGCCCGTTGTCCGGACGCAGCGTCGTGGCCCTGGTGCCGAACGCGTCCAATAGCTTGAAGATGGCCTGCGCCGAGACGTAGCGCAGCGGCACCACGCTGATGCCCTGGCCGGCTTCCGCCGAGGCGGTGCGGTCGATGCCGCCGGGACCGGCTTCGGCCGCCGGCAGCAGCCGATAGCCGCCGCGGTCGCGCACCAGCGCCACGCCGGACATTCGCAGGGCGTTTTCGAGCACATAGAGCGCGTCAGCCTTTGGTACCGGCCGGACCGAGGCCAGCGTCACTGTGCCCTGCACGCGCGGATCGATGGTGTAGCCGACGCCAAGTACGTCACCAAGGATGACCTTTGCCACGGTGGCAACCGGCGCATTCTCGAAATTAAGGTCATAGCCGCTGCCGGCATCGGTATCGTCGCGCTTGGCGAGCGCCGAGCCCGGCGGGGTCGTGCCGTCGCTGAGATAGATCGCGGGCCGCGAGGGTGCCTGCTGCCCGATCCCGGTGTTGGCGACATCGGTGGTATCGCGCGGCAGCAAGTCGATCGAGCGGACCTTGTCGGCGATATCCTGGACGCGGGGGTCCTTGGGGTTGCCTTCGACCGACTGATTGGCGGTCATGATGCAGGCTGTCAGCAGGAAACCTGACAACAGCAACACCATCGTTCCAGCCAACCCTGGACGCAGGCGCGAAAGCGGGTGGACCACTTTGAACAAAATACGCCTGCCAAAGCCACGATCGACTGGGAAAAACACGTCCGACCCCCATGGTCCGGACGTTCAAAAATTTGCCTCAGGATTATGTTTTTGCTACTGAATATGTCAAGGGTTAAAGGCTTTGCGCCACACGTGAGAGCTGTTGCTTTCCAGTAACAAGGTTAGCGCTGTGAATTCGATGCGAGAGCTTTCCGCAGAGACCTTCCGGCAGCATCTTCTGGAAAAATTTTCATTGCCGCCGAAGGCGCGCGCCCGCGTCGAAAAGCCGGCCAATTCCACACTGGCGCGGCCGCTGCGGGAGCTGTGGGAAGCCACCGACCTGTCGGCCGCCGAATTCGCCGATGAGGTCTCGGACTATTGGGGCGTGCTCAGGCTCAGCCTGCCGCAACTTCTCGCCTCGACGCCCTGCCTCGACGGATTTTCCCGACGTTTCCTGCGGGAATCCACGATCTTTCCAGTCCGCGCGCCGAACGGCAGTTACCGGCTCGCGGTCGCCGATCCCTCCGATACCGCGGCCATCCGCGCCGCCGAAATCGTGTTCGGCGCCCCGGTCGAGGTCGCGGTGGCCTCGTTCGAGGACATCACCACGCTGCTCGACCAGCGCACCGACGTGGACGGCGCCAATGCGGAAGAGGGCGCCAAGGGATCGACCCAGCAATCGGACGACGACATCGAGAGCCTGCGCGATCTCGCCAGCGGCGCGCCGGTGGTGCGGGCGCTGAACGATCTGCTCGAGCGCGCCATCGAGCTTCGCGCCAGCGACATCCACATCGAGCCGTTTCGATCCGGGTTGACGGTGCGGATGCGGGTCGACGGCCTGCTGCGCGCGATGCCGGCGCCTTCGGGCATTCCGCCGCAGGCGCTGATCTCCCGGGTGAAGATTCTGGCCGGCCTCAACATCGCCGAACGGCGGTTGCCGCAGGATGGCGCGGCGCGTGTCCGCGTCAGCCGGTCCGAACTCGACATCCGTGTCGCCACCATGCCGACGCAGGCCGGCGAAAGCGCGGTGATCCGCCTGTTGCCGCGCGACCGCGGCCTGCTCGAGATGGGAAGGCTCGGTCTGTCGGCCCGCGACGAAGCCACCATGACGCGTCTGCTGGCGCTGCCGCATGGCATGATCGTGGTGACGGGACCGACCGGCAGCGGCAAGACCACGACGCTTGCGACCATGCTCTCGATCCTCAACGAGCCGACCCGCAAGATCCTGACCATCGAGGATCCCGTCGAATACGAAATTCCCGGCATCAACCAGTCCCAGGTCAAGCCGTCGATCGGTCTGACCTTCGCCTCCGCGATGCGCGCCTTCGTGCGCCAGGATCCCGACGTGATCATGGTCGGCGAAATCCGCGACGCCGAGACCGCCCACATCGCCATCCACGCGGCGCTGACCGGCCATCTGGTGCTGACGACGCTGCATACCGAGACCGCGGCCGCCGCCGTACCCCGGCTGATCGATCTCGGCATCGAGGGCTTTTTGCTGAAGTCGACGCTGCGCGCGGTGGTCGGACAGCGGCTGGTGCGGGTGCTGTGCGATCGCTGCAAGACGCCGCATCGGCTGACCGCCGCCGACATCGACCAGGACCCGCGCTTTGCGGTGATCGGCTTCAAGGACTGGTGAAGTGATTCACGAGGCCGGTCGGGCTGCGAGCGCTGCGGCGGCACCGGCTATCGCGGCCGCAACGGCGTGTTCGAGATCCTCGAAATGTCCGAAACCGTTCGCAAGCTGATCGGGCCGCAGACCGACTCGCACACCATCGACAGCGCCGCGATGGCCGGCGGCATGACCACGATGCTGGCGGATGCGGTCGCGAAATGCCGCGCCGGGCTGACCACCGTGCCCGAGGTTTTCCGCGTCACGACCATTCGGTGATCCCATGCCGAACTATCGTTACCGCGCACTCGACGGCAATGGCGAACTGGTCTCCGGCGCGATCGCGGCCTCGGCACCGGGCGATGTCGCGCAGCGCATCGAGCGGCTCGGGCTGGTGCTGGTCGACAACGTCACGCTGGAGGAGGGCGGCGCTGCGGCCCGCAGCGTGCTCGGCATCTTCAACAAGCCGAACGGCGAGGACGTCACGATCTTCACCCGCGACCTCGCGCTGTTGCTGCGCGCCGGCGCGCGGATCAATGACGGCCTCGAATTGCTCGCGGCCGACCGCGATTTCGGCCGGCTGCGGCCGGTGGTCGCCGATATCCGCTCGCACGTCATCGCCGGCGAGAGTTTTGCCGAAGCACTGTCGCGGCACGAGGGGCTGTTTCCGCCGATGTATGTGGCGCTGATCCGGGTCGGCGAGGCGTCGGGGTCGCTGGACCAGGTGCTGGAGGTGCTCGCCGACGAGCGCAGCCGCACCGAGGCGCTGAAGCGCCGGCTCGGCGACGCCATCCGCTACCCGCTGTTCGTGCTCAGCGCGGCCGGCTGCGTGCTGTTGTTCTTCCTCACCTTCGTGCTGCCGCAGTTCGCCAGCGTGCTGCAGGATTTCGGCGCCAAGGTCGATCCGATCATTCTGACCTTCCTGAACTTTTCGACCTTCCTGCGCAGCAATTCGGATCTCGTACTGGCAATACTCGCAGGCGCCATCGCTGCAAGTTGGCTGCTGCTGCGCCAGCTGAGCGTTCGCCGCGGCATCTTCAATGCGCTCACAAGGCTGCCGGCGATCCGGCAGGTGATGATGTATTATCGGACCTCGCTGTTCTGCCGGAACCTCGGACTCCTGCTGGGAAGCGGCGTCAATCTCACGACCACGCTGCGGATTCTCGTCGACATGATGGCGTCGGCGGGTCCAGCCGCGGTCTGGACCGATGCCGCCGAGCGCGTCCGCCATGGCGCCAAACTGTCCGATGCGCTATCCGATACCAGGGCGCTGCCGTCGATGGCGGTGCGGATGCTGCGGCTCGGCGACGAAACCGGGCAATTGCCGGTACTGGCGGGCCGCGTCGCCGAGTTCTATGAGACGAAGCTGCAACGCACGCTCGATCGCGTGGTCGGGATAGCGGGACCTGCCGCGATCATCGTGATCAGCATCGTGGTCGGCGGTTTGATCGTGTCGGTGATGACGGCGCTGCTGTCCGTCAGTCAGATTGTCGGCTAGCGCGGAAATGAGTTCGAATTCGGGGAGGCGACCGAGGTGGATCGAAACGTTCTGACGAAGGCGACACGCCGATCGCGGCGCCAGCAGGCCGGCTTCACGCTGGTCGAAATCCTGGTGGTGATCACCATCATCGGATTGATCATGGCGCTGGTGGGACCGCGGGTGCTCGGCTATCTCGGCGAGTCCAAGGCCAAGGCCGCGAAAATCCAGATCGAGAGTTTTTCCACTGCGCTCGATCTCTATTACCTCGATCTCGGCCGCTACCCCACCACCAATGAAGGTCTTGCCGCCTTGACGCGAGGCAACAATGCGCCTGGCTGGAACGGACCCTACTTGCGCGGCGGCGTGGTTCCCAACGATCCCTGGGGCCATGGCTACATCTATCGCTCGCCCGGCGAGCACGCGCCTTACGACATCATCTCGCTCGGCTCCGACGGTCAGGAAGGCGGCAGTGGAACGGCAACCGACATCACCAATGGCACGCATCAGGCAAGTCAATAGACGGGGTTTCGCGCTGATCGAGATCCTGTGCGTGCTCGCCATCATCGGCCTGCTCGCGGCCATCATCCTGCCGGCGATCCCGCGCGCCACCTCGCGCGCGAAACTCGAGAGTTTTGCCGTGGAAACCGCGGCCTTGCTGAAGGCCGATCGCAGCGCGGCGCTGCGCCGTCAGATCCAGGTCACGACGCAGATCGACGCCGAGGCGCGCTCGATCCGTTCGGGCGTGACCGGCCGCGTGATCCGCCTTCCCGGCGATGTCACGGTGGAGGCCATGCTGGCTTCGCGCTGCGCGGACCGGGCCGCCGGCCGGTCGATCGATTTTTTTCCGTCGGGAATGTCGTGCGGCGGCGTGATCGCGCTGGCCCGCCCGGGGATGGGATATGAGGTTCGCGTCAACTGGCTGACCGGAGGCGTCGATATTGTCCCGCAGAAGCTGCTCTGACGCCAGGGGTTTTACCCTGATCGAGGCGCTGGTGGCGCTGGCGATCGTCGCGGTCGTGCTGTCGTCGATTGCGGGTGTGATCGCCACCACGGTGAAGGGCACCCGCTCGATCGACCAGCGGCTGGCGCTCGCCGGCGCCGCCGAGACGCTGCTGGCGGAATTGCCGGCGCGCAACCTGCTGAAGCCCGGCCGGCAGTCCGGCGAACTGGACGGCCATCGCTGGCGGATCGACGTCTCCCCGATGAATCCCGGGGTCGCAGGCGATGCGCCGCCAAACCGGCGCTTCGTGGCGCTCGCGGTCAGCTTGAGGATGCAGGCGCCCGATGGCCCGGCGATCCAGTTCACCACCGTGCGGCTGGTGCCAAGGGCCGCGGAATGAAGACGCCCTCCCGCCCCGCGCTGGCCGATCAGGCGGGCTTCACGCTGATCGAAGTCCTGGTCGCCACATTGTTGATGACGGTGATTCTCGCCGCGCTCGCCACCGTCACCGCGCAATGGCTGCCGAACTGGAACCGGGGCATGGCGCGGGTCCAGCGCGCCGAGCGGCTGGCGCTCGGGCTCGATCGCATCGTGGCCGATCTGTCGGTGGCGGAAATGATGCCGGTCAATGGCGACGCCAGGGTGCCGCTGTTCGAGGGTTCCGAACTCGCCGTCACCTTCGTGCGGACCGCGGTCGGGCCCAACACCCGTCCCGGGCTCGAAATCATCAGGCTGACCGAGAAATCCGACAGCCAGGGTCTTGCCATGGTGCGCGAGCGCGCGCCGTTTGCGCCGATGCCGCGGGATGCGCAAATCCGTTTTGCCGATCAGGTGGTGCTGATCCGCGCGCCGTTTCGCGTCACGTTCTCCTATGCCGGGCCGGATCAGGTCTGGCAGCCGGACTGGCGCGGCCAGATGCAGCTTCCGGACAAGATCCGCATCGCAGTGCGCGACGGTACCACCGGTGAACTGCTCAACGTCTCCAGCGCGGCCATCGTTCACGTCAGCGCCTGGGCCGAATGCGCGCGGGCAAAAAACACCGCGACGTGCCTGAACGCGAGGCTGAAACCCGACGCCGGGAAAAAGGAGGAGCAGCTCTGAGATCCCTGCCCGACAGCGTGGGGTTTGGTTTTGCCGGCGGCCGACAACGGCGCGCGCGGGGCTTCATCGTCGTCGCCGTGCTCTGGATTCTCGCCGCGCTGTCGGCGCTGGTGCTGATCTATCTGACCTACGTCACCAATACCGCGGTCGTGGTGGCCGGCAGCACCGACCGCGTTCAGGCCGAGGCGCTGGAAACCGCCGGCCTCGAACTCGCCGCCTATCAATTGACTTCGGTCAATGAAACTTCGCGTCCGACCAGCGGAACTTTCAACGCCAGGGTGGGCGGCGGCAAGGTCACCGTGACCTTCCGCTCCGAGGCCGCGCGCATCGATCTCAACGCCGCGCCGAAAAGCCTGCTCGCGGGTCTCCTGAACGGACTGGGCGCGGCGCCGTCGAATGCCGCTGCTTATGCCGATCGGATCCTGGCCTGGCGCGCGCCGACCGAATTGGGCGATCAAGATCCGGAAAACTCCCTCTACAAGACCTCGGGCGCGGCCTACATCCCCCGCCATGCGCCATTCCCCGAAGCCGAGGAATTGTGGCTGGTGCAGGGCATTCCACCGGTCTTCATCGAGCGGATGCTGCCGTTCGTGACGGTGTTCAGCAATCTCGCGGCGGTAAACGTTCTCGATGCAGCGCCCCAGGTTCTGGCGGCACTGCCGGGCATGACCCCGGAGAACCTGCAGGCGGTGCTGTCACAGCGCACCGACCCGGCGCTCGATCCGCACGCCCTGCTGGAGATGACCGGCGGCGAGGGCGCCACACTGGCCGGCTCCAGGGCCTATCGGATGACGATCGGCGTCGACAGCGCCGGCGGACGGCGCAGCGCGGCGGAGGTCGTGATCCTGCTTCTCGAAAGCGGCGACGAACCTTATCGTGTATTGTCGTGGCGCAACGCTTCCGACGGCGCCGTGGCGCCGCAAAGGGCCTTTCCCGGATGAAGCCATTGGAGACCATCGGCGCGATCCTCGGCGCATGGACCGGCAGCGTCGCCGCCGCGATCGTCGGCGGCTTCGATCGGCTGGTGTCGCCGCGCGTGATCCGGCTGATCGAGGACGACACGGGAGGATTCGCGGTCGAGACGCCGGCGAGGCCCGAGAATGTTCCAGCGCGCGTCGCTTTCGTGGATGGCGTGCTTTCGGCTTCCGACCTCGCGCCTGTCCTGCGGGGGAGCCGGGTCGAGATCGTTTTGCAGCCCGCGCGGTTCCTGTTTCGTCCGCTCGAGCTGCCCGCGCGGGCCGCGGATTTCCTCGAGGGCATCGTGCGCGCCCAGATCGATCGCCTGACGCCCTGGAGCGCCAGCGAGGCCGTGTTCGGCTGCAGTGCGCCCGTCGAGAGCGGCGCCGACACCATCACCACGGTGATCGCGGCAACCACGCGCAAGCTGGCGATGACCTATGTGCAGGCGGTGGCCGGCTTCCATCCCGCCGCCATCGCGGTCTGCACCGATGTCGCCGAGCGGGACGCGGGCCGCGTCAAGGTGTTCGAGCAGAAAGCGAGAGGCCATCTCGATGCCGCGCGGCTCAGCCGCGCGCTGCAAATCGGGCTCGCCGCCGCCGCCGTGATCGCCTTGCTCGCAGCCGCTTCGGCGGCCTATGTGGCGGACAGCGTCGGCGCCCAGGAGGCCGAGCTCGCGCGGCAGATTTCGGCGCGTCGCGCCGCCATTCGCTCGGGCAATGACGGCGACCGCTCGCCGATCGCTTCACTGGAGCGGCGCAAACACGAGACGCCGGCCAGCGTGATCGTGCTCGACGCGCTGAGCCGGGCTCTGCCTGACAATACCTACGTCACCGAACTGCATCTGGCGGGCAACAAGCTGCAGATCGCCGGCATCACCCGCGACGCGCCGGCGCTGATCCCGCTGATCGAGCAATCCCGGCATTTCACCCGCGCGACCTTCTATGCCCCGACCACGCGCTCGGCCTCCGATCCCGGCGAGCGCTTCCATATCGAGGCGCGGGTCGAGCCGATCAACACGGCAAGCCCATGAGTTCGGCAAACGGCATCGCCCGCACGCTGACGCGCTCGCCGCTGATCGCGGTCGCCCTGTATGTCGCCGTGCTCGGCGCCTTGCTGGCGACGGCAATTTTCGCGATCTCCGATGCCGCAGACCACCGCGAACGGCTTTCACAGACTGCCGACCTGCTGGACCAGTTGCGGGGCCGCAAGCCACGCGACGCCGCCGCCGCGCTCGCGGCCGGGCATCCGGGGACGCCGTTCCTGGAGGGACCGACGGTGACGGTCGCCGGCGCCACGCTGCTGCAGCGGGTCGCTTCCGCCGTTGCCAATGTCGGCGGCACCATCCAGTCCTCCCAGGTCGACGTGCTGGGCATCCAGGCGAGAGACGGTCTCGTCGGCCTCGTCGTCAGCTGCGAGATGGAGCAGCCCGCGTTGCAGAAGCTGCTTTACGATCTGGAGGCCGGCATGCCGTTCCTGTTCGTCGATCAGCTCGACGTCCAGGTGCCGCAAACCACCGCTGCCAACGAAAACGGTGCGGGTCGGATCAGGGTCGTGCTCGGCGTTTCCGGGCAATGGCAGGGCGGCAAGTAGAAGACTTCGACGTCCAAATATTGGAAAGGCCAGGGGGACTAAATGGCTAAGCGGTTGAAGCGAGGAAAACACATGACCAGAACTGGTTCGTGGAATTTAACGACGAAGAAGGGACGAAAACGGTCATTCATCGGCACCCTGCTTAAGACAATCAATCTTGGTCCCAACATGATCGCCATTTTTAGTGTTCCCAAGAGGTTCTCTTAGGAAATTGCGGGCAAGGTCGTACTGAAACTCAGCTAGCTAGCGAACGGAAGTCACCAGCTATACTTGACGACGCCCTTGCCGGCATAGCTCGTGACATTGCCGGAGAATTCGCCCTCGAAGGTGGCGGCCACCGAGAAGCCGTTCAGCCATTTCCGCTCGGCGCTGGCGCTGACCAGGGCCGAATCGGCGTCGGGACGCGCGCCGTTGACCACGAAACTGGCGCCGGGCAGCGCCTGGAAGATCGCGGTCACCGCGCGGTTCGGATCGTAGTCATGCGCCCAGGCGAGACGTCCGCGCAGTGTCAGCACGCCGTCCTGCATGGCGTAGGATTTGTCGCTGCGCAGGCCGAGTTCGCTGCGGGTGTCGGTCGTGGTCTGCGCCGCGTAATTCAGCGCGAACAGGCCGCCGCCATTCAGCGATCGTTCGGCATAGGCCGGCAACTCGAAGCTGATCACTTGGGCCGCCACATAGGGCGTGATCGCGACGACGGGGTTTGCGAAACGATAGCCGCCCTCGAACCGGCCGGAGAAGCTGTCGGCTCCGAAGCGGGCCTGCAGCATGTCGACGCCTGCCAGTGCCACGGTGCGGTTGGTGGTGACGTCATGCCAGCCATAGGCCAGCGCGCCCGAGAGATAGGCCGGGCCGATGTCATGCCGCGCAAAAGCGCCGGCCTGGAATACGTTGGTTGAGCCGCTCCCCAGGCCATTGGCCAGCGAGAAGGCGGTGCCGCCGCCCGCCAGCGCGAAGCCGAACAGCGTGTTGGGGTCGGTCTTGTAATCGGCGCCAGCCACGAGGCCGTAGGCGCTCGCCTTGGTGTCCTGCGACCCCACCACGGCGTTGCCCCCGACGGTCTCGGACCCGCCATAGGACGCGCCCCAGACGCTCCAGCGGTTGAGCGGCTGGGCCGCCATGACAGGCGCCTTGGTCGCCATGGCATAGGCGTCGCGTTCGCTGGACGTCCCACTGTTCCTGGCGGCATAGCCCAGGCTCTGATCGTCGTTGGCGAATTGCGTCGGGCCACTGGCGGGTGTCGCGAAGCCGGTGCGGCCGGCGATCGTCGGGTCGAGCAGCAAATTGAGGAACAGGTCGTCCGCCTTGATCGAGGACTGGATGACGCCGGTGCCGAGTTCGCCCGAAGCAATCGTCAGGCCGGCCGCGTTGAGCGAACCGAACGCCAACGGAATGCTGCCGGTCGAGTTGAAAAAGTTGACGAGAGCGTTGGCGACATTCTGCTGGTTGATGTTGAGGCCGCCCGGAAAGTTAGGCCCGGGGGGCGGCGGGACGAAATTCAGCGTGAGATTCAGGTAGGCGTCGTTGGCGTCGTAGCTCAGGGCGGAACTGAAGTTCGTCGGCAGGTTGGTGTTCACCAGCGCATTGAACATGCCGTTGACGGCGGTCGTCGCGTTGACGATGGTATATTGCTTGTTGACATAACTGCCCGCCGAAAAGACCGCACTCACCGTCGCGTTGCCGAGTGTCGCGGTGCCCGTGACGTTGGTGCGGCCGGCATTCGTCGGCGATACCTGGATCAAGTAGGTCGAGGCCGCGGTGAACGACAGGTTGCCTTGCACGGTCAGCGGGCCGAAGGCGCTGCCGCCGGCGCTGCCGGGTGCCAGCGTGCCGCCGGCAATGGCGGTACTGCCCACCGTGCCGCTGCCGGCCAGTGTCGCGCCCGTGTTCACGGTGGTCAGCGAGGACAAAGCGGTCGAGCCGTCGACGACGAGCATACCGCCGTTGACGGTGGTGGCGCCGGTGTAGGTGTCGATGCCTGACAAGGTGAGCGCACCGGTGCCGACCTTGGTCAGTGACCCGCCGACGCCGGAAATCACGCCGCTGACGGTTGTCGAAAGGTTGTTGCTGCCAACCGTCAGGCTCTTCGATCCAAGCACGTAGCTGCCGGCGCCGGCGATCGAGCCGGCGGTCATGCCGGCCGCGGTCAGCCCCGACATGTCAAAGGTGCCGCCGGCGTTGGTGATGAATTGCGCGCTGCCGCCGGTCGAAGAATCGAAGAAGAAGACGTTGCCGCCGCTGCCGGTCGTGATCGTGGCGCTGCCGGCGGTGGTGTCGGCGTTGAAGCTTGTGCTGCCGTTGTTGGTGATCACGGAGCTGCCAGCGGAAGCGGTCGAGCTTCCTGCCCCGGAATCGCCGAACTGCAGGAAGCCGCCGTTATTGTTGGTGATCGTCGCGCTGCCGGCCGTCGTCGCAGCGGTGAATTCCGTGGTGCCGCCGGCCTGGTTGGTGATGGTTGCATTGGCTGCGGTCGCGGTATCGGTGCCGACGATGGGAACGCCGAATGTCGTCGTGCCGCCGTTGTTGTTGACGATGGTGGCGCCGGCGGCCGTGCTCTGATCCTGGAAATTGGTGCTGCCGCCGGCGTTGTTGGTGATCGTCGCACTCGCGGCGGAGGTGCTGGCCAGGAAGCTTGTGGTGCCGTTGCTGTTGTTGGTGATATGGGCGGTTCCGGCGTTGGCGGTGTCGGTGCCGCCGAGGGAGCCGAAAACGGTCATTCCGCCGCTGCCGATGCCGGGATTATTGGTGATGGTCGCGCTGCCGGCGGTGCTGGCGTTCAAGAATGTCAGCGAGCTGGTGATGCCGGTGGATCCGATGACGGTGATGTTCGCGGAGCCGGCGGTGGTGGTATCGTTGAAGGTTATCGTCCCCGGGTGGGTGGCGTCCGTCATGGTGATGGTGGCGCTACCGGCGGTGGCGGAGTTGTTGAAGACGAGATTCAATTCCCTGAGCACGATGTTGGCGTTGGCGGCCGAACTCGTGTCGTTGAAGGTGATCGAGCCGCCGACCAAGGCGGAGTTCAGCGTCGCGCTGCCCGCGTTACTGGAGTTGTTGAACGCAATCGTCGCGGTGCTGATGTTGGTGATATTCGAACTGCCGGCGGTGGATGAATTGTTGAATTGGATCGCCCCGCTATTGGAGATCGTCGATGTACCGCCGGTCGCGGTGTTGTTGAAGGTGAGCGTTGCGGCTGCGGCATTGGTGATCTGTGCGGTGCCCGCCGAGCTGCTGTCGAAGAAGTCCGTCTGAATGTTGTTGGTGATGGTAGCGCCGCCAGCCATGCTGGTGTCGTTGAACTGCAGAATGCTGTTGTTGACGATCGTGGTGTTGGCGTTGCCGGCCGAGCTGGTGTTCTGAAAATTGATGAATCCGCCGCCGTCGTTGGTGATCGAAACCGCGCCGGTGCCGCTGTTGCCCGTACTGCCGTTCTGGAACACCAGCGAATTGCCTGATGTCACCTCGAACGTCTGCGTATTGGTCGAATTGTTGACGATCCCGGTCGCGGTGACGATGAACGGGTTGTTGATCGTAAAGGCAAAGGCCTGCGCGTTGGGCGCGCTGGTGAAAAGAATTTCGCCGATCGCAACGACGCCGCCGTTGTTGGTGACCGCCGTTGTGCCGCCGTTGTTGAAGGTGGCCGTTCCGTTCGGCACCGTCGGATTGCTTGACCAACTGGTCGGGTCAGTCCATTCGCCGCTACCGCTCACCCAGGTGCCATCGACCGCATGCGCCGACACCACGCCGAGCGCGGTGGTCGCGAGCAACGCCGCAAGCGATTGCCGCGCCGCCGACCGCAGCCTGTTTCCGTTATTCGATATTCGAATTGCCGGATCGCCCATGAAATCTCTCAAATCGTCTTGAAAGTGGAAATCAACTCACGCGTGCGGCTTGCGAATACCACTTGGGCCCATCAAGGATGACAGGCATTCGTCTCCAGGAAATCCGCGCCGGTCCGAACACCCGTTTTGGCCATATTCTCATGGCTTTGCCTCCCCAAGCAACGAACAGGGCATCGTTTGTCGGGGTACACGCGGTGCGCGGTTTCGTATTTTTGAAGGCGTGTCCATTCGGCAACATTTTTGGAGGCCCGCCGGCTCAAAAGTTCCCACAACTCCCCCAATAGGCGGACCGCCGTCCGGCACGGTAACGACTTGACGTTGAGTCGCGCCGTGTTGAAGGAGCGGCCGGTTGCGGCTAGGCTGAAGGCCGATCCGCAGGCGACCGGCCGGCGGCTCCGGGGCAAGGGCTGACATGGTCAGGTGGTTCGATACGGTCGGTTTGGTCCTGCTCGCCGGGACCCTGACGGTCGGCCAGGCCCGGGAGGGGGTCGCGGCGACATCGGCGACGCTGGATATCCTGCCCGCCGAGGGGCCAGGCGAGGCTGCCGGTACGGTAGACCTCGGCAGCCTGAAACCAATCTCGGGGCCGAGCCGGGAGGCGAGCAAGCCGCTGCCGCGTGGCAACCCGCTATGGGCCGTTCCGCTCTCGGCCCTGACCGCCACCCAGGAACGGCCGATTTTCTCGGCCTCCCGGCGCCCGCCGCAGCGGGCTGTGGTGGCCACGCCGGTCAATCCGGTCAGTGCGCCCGTTGTGCAGAGACCTGCCGAGCCGGAGCATCCGCCGCTGGCGCTGATCGGCGCCGTGGTCGGGGATGGCGAGGCCATCGCGGTTTTCCTCGACCGGACCAATCAGAAGATCGTCCGCCTGCGCCAGGGCGACAGTCACGCCGGCTGGCTGCTGAGCTCGGTCCAGCCGCGCCAGGTGACATTCGAGAAGGCGGACCAGACCGAGGTTCTCGCGCTCAAGCGCCAGGATGGTCCCGCGAGCGTTCCTGCTGTTCCCGGTATTCCCGCCAGCGCCGCCGTTCCCGCCGTGCCGGTCGCGGGTGGCGTCGACAACTCCTATGCCCCCTTCGTCCCGCGCTCGACGCCGAAGAACGGTGAACCGGACGGACTTTAGAGCGGGAACACCGCGCGTCTATCGCGTCAGGATCGCCGTCAAGACATCGCACAACCGCTGCTGCTGGGTCTCGCTCAAGCCCAACCACATCGGCAGCCGGACCAGGCGCTCCGACAGCGCCGTCGTCAGCGAAAGATCGCCATGCGCGCGCCCGAAGCGCTGGCCCGCCGGCGAGGAGTGCAGCGGGACATAGTGAAACACCGCCTGGATACCGTTGTCCTTCAGCCCCTGCAGAACCTTGTGACGCACGCCGGGGGATTGCAGCAGGATGTAATACATATGCCCATTGTGCCGGCAGTCGACGGGCACGATCGGGCGGCGCAGCAGGCCTTGCCGCTCGAGCGGCGCAAGCATCTCGTGGTAGCGCTGCCAGATCGTCAGCCGCTCGCGGGTGATGTGTGCTGCCTCTTCGAGCTGGGCCCAGAGAAAGGCGGCGGTGATTTCGTTCGGCAGAAACGAGGAGCCGACATCCTGCCAGGTATATTTGTCGACCTCGCCGCGAAAAAACCTGCCGCGGTCGGTGCCCTTCTCGCGGATGATCTCGGCGCGGAGCATCAGTTCGGGATCGTTCACCAGCAGGCTGCCGCCTTCACCCGACATGATGTTCTTGGTTTCGTGAAAGCTCAGGCTGCCGAGATCGCCGATGGCGCCGGGCGCGCGACCCTTATAGCCGGCCATGATGGCCTGCGCCGCATCTTCGATGATCCGAAGATGGTGGCGCCTTGCGATTGCGACGATCGAATCCATCTCGCAACTGACGCCGGCGTAATGCACGGGGACGATGGCGCGCGTCCGCGGGGTAATCGCGGCCTCGATTAGCCGTTCGTCGAGATTGAGCGTGTCTTCGCGGATGTCGACGAACACCGGCACCGCCCCGCGCAGCACGAACGCATTGGCCGTCGACACGAACGTATAGGACGGCATGATGATCTCGTCGCCGCTCCTGATATCGAGCAGCAGCGCGGCGAGATCGAGCGCCGAGGTGCATGAATGCGTGAGCAGCGCCTTGGCACAACCGGTCTGCTGCTCGATCCACTGATGACAGCGCCGCGTGAACGATCCGTCGCCCGACAGGTGATGGTCGCGTTGCGCCTGCGCGATATAGCCGAGCTCCTTGCCCGTCGCGTAAGGCCGGTTGAATGGAATAAAATCCGTCGTCATGGCTATCTGCCGGCCGATGCGAGCTGTTCCGGCCGGTTCGTCAGCCGCGCGGCGCGGGATCGGGCCCGCGCCGTCCGCTGCACGTCATATACAACGGCCAGCATGACGTCCAACGCGTTGTCGGCGCCGGCGACGCCGATTGTCGCGGTTTGATTCGTCAGGATTCCGGGCAGGCGGCGGCAGACGACGGCAATGTGGGGCATGTGTTCGCTGAGGTGCTTTGCCAGCATTTCGCCGGCGATCTTCGCATCGCATATTCCGCTGTCGGCTGGCGAACTTAGATCGCTACCGTGAAGGTCGCAATCGTTCCGGATCCGCCATGCGCCAGCGCGGATGTGTCATGCGGCAGTGCTTCGAACCTATGAAATTCCGCCGCCGAAGGCGAGGGCCTCTTGTCCTGTCCGGCGCGGCACCCTATGGCTTTATCCCCGGGAATCCCCGGGATCGGCCAGGGGGATGTCCCTGTCCGACCGGCGCGAATCCGGCGGCCACGGCTTTCCCCGGACGGCCGCGGCAGGGAAGACGAACGGCGTGTTGCTCCAGGCGCCGCCCCACATCCGCGAGGAAACGTGACGCTTCTTGCTTCGAGCCGCGCGCGTCGCATCTTCGGCGGATGGTCGGCCAACTTTGCGCAGATACTGCTGGCCCTGACGCAGCAAATCGTCCTGATTCCGCTTTTCCTGAAGTACTGGACGGGCGACGTCCTGTCCGCCTGGCTGACCATCTTCGCCGCGGGCAACCTCGTTCTCGCCGCCGACGCCGGCCTTCACGGCTGGACCCTGAACCGCTTTCTCTCGTTCAAGTCGCGCAGCGATTGCGATCGGCGCAGCAGCCGCTATTACGGCGCGGCATTTCAGCTGTTCGTCGCCTATGTCGCGGTGCTGGCGACGCTGCTCGGGGTGATGTTCGCGACTGTTTCGCCTTCCAAAATGTTGGGATTCTCGGCGCAGCCGGACTTTGACCTGGCGTTCGCGATCATGACGCTGGGCACGGTCTTCACGCTGCCGTCGAATTTGCCAAGCGCGCTCTACCGGGCCCGCGGGCTTTATGGACGGGCCGTGCGGGTGCAATTGTGGGGAATGGCGGCCACCCAACTCGGCGAGATCATCGCGGTGACGGCGACCGGCAGCCTGACGGCGGTCGTCATTGCCTACGTGGCCGGACAGATCGCCGCCTCGAGCTACATGATGTTCGTCGACGTGCAGCGGCAATTTCCGTTCGTCAACAGCTTCCGTCAGCGCATTTCCTGGCGCTGGACCGTTGGACAATTCGCGGGAGCGTTTCCGTTTGCGGTGATGAATTTCGCCGAGGTCGGCCTCAGCTATCTTTCCGTCCTGATGATCGGAGCCTTGGTTTCGAACCGCATCGCCATCGCCCAGTGGGGACTAACACGCACCATCGCCGGCCTTTTGAGGGGACTTTGCGTTCAGATGACGCTGCCGCTGGCGGCTGAACTCGGACACGATCACGCCATCGGCGCGCGCGAGAGCCTGCGGCGGCTATATGCCAGGGGATCGGTTGTCCTGGTGTCGTTCGCAAGCCTGACCACGTCGGGCGCGCTGGTGTTCTGGCGGGATTTCTTTCAGATATGGACACATGGCGCCATTGCCTTCGACGCCACCCTCGCAACCACCTTGCTGTTGGGGATGTGCATCGGAACGCCGGCGATTCTGGCGCTCGGCTACGCCAACTACAGCAATCGCGGCCCGCTATTGCTTCGGACCAAATCTCTGCAACTGGCGATTTTTCTGGCGCTGTCGATTGGCCTGATCCCGCGTCTCGGCCCGCTGGGGGCGGCCATCGCGCTGGTGTCGAGTGACATCATCGCCCAGTTTGGCGTTCTGTTCACGATCATCGCGCGCGAAACCCTCAAGCACCCGCTGCGGCACACCTTGTTCCTCATCGCGATGATGATAACGATCATCTCGGCCGGAGCGGCGGTTGGTGCGGCGATCAGATATTTCTGGCCCGGCGCGGGAATTGTGCATTTTCTGGGCGAATGCACGCTGTGGCTTGTCGCGGTCGCGGTGCTCGGCAGCCCGTTGGCGAACAACGCGCTGCGGCAAAGATTGGCGGCGGCGATTCCGCGCTGAGACTGGATCTCAGGTCCGTTGGCCGGCCTGGCGGATCAGGTATTGCCCGTACCCCGTCGCCTTCATCGGTTCGGCGAGCCGCAGCAGCTGTTCGGCGTCGATGAAACCCTGCATGAATGCGACCTCTTCCGGGCAGGCGATTTTCAGGCCCTGGCGCTTCTCGACGACGTAGATGAACTGCGAGGCTTCCAGCAGCGACTCATGGGTACCGGCGTCGAGCCACGCATAGCCGCGGCCGAATCGCTCGACGTGAAGCTCGCCGCGTTCGAGATACCACTGGTTGAGGTCGGTGATCTCCAGTTCGCCGCGCGCCGACGGTTGCATCTCGCGTACGACATCGACGACGCGTTCGTCGTAAAAGTACAGTCCGGTGACGGCGTAGTTCGATTTCGGCGCCTGCGGCTTCTCGACGATCCGCAGCGGCCGATGGGCGGCGTCGAACTCGATGACGCCGTAGCGCTCGGGATCGTCAACCCAGCAGGCGAACACCGTTGCGCAGCGCTGCTGTTGCGCGGAGTCGCGCAGCAATGCGCGCAGATTGTCGCCATAGAAAATGTTGTCGCCAAGGATCAGCGCCGACGATTTGCCGGCAAGAAACTCCCGGCCGATCAGGAATGCCTCGGCGATTCCGCCGGGATGGTCCTGGATCGCGTAGCAAAGCTCGATCCCCCATTGCCTGCCGTCGCCGAGCAGGCGCTGGAATTGCGCGATCTCTTCCGGGGTCGTGATGATCAGGAGTTCGCGGAGCCCGGCCAGCATCAGCGTGGTCAGCGAATAATAGATCAAGGGCTTATCGTAGATCGGCAACAGCTGCTTGGAGGTTGCGAGCGTCAGCGGGTAGAGCCGCGTGCCCCGGCCCCCGGCCAAAATAATGCCCTTGCGATCCATGCGCGCGCTCGTTTTGGCCATGCGGCCAGCCCTCGGAGCGGCCTCGTTAACATGCGCTGTTGCACAACTCAAAAGGCTTTCCGCCGTTACCTGCAATATTTCAACGATTTAGAAGGTCCGCATTGCGCCTTTTTGACTGCTCCTATAGGAATGATTTGTGGCGCGGGCAATGCAAGAATCCGCAAACGCGCATCCGTCGCGTTCCGCGGCCTGGCTGACAACGAAATCATGTTGAACCGCGTTTATTGCACCTACTTCGATCACAACTACCTGCCGCGCGGGCTCGCACTGTATCATTCGCTTCAGCGCCATTCGCCGGGCTCGCGGCTTTGGGTGCTCTGTCTGAGCGAAGCCTGCTACCGCACCCTGGTGGCGCTCGACCTGCCGAACCTGACCCCGCGACGGCTCACCGACTTCGAAGCGGCCGAACCGGCAGTGGCGGCGACGCGGCCGACCCGCAGCCTGATCGAATATTATTTCACGTGCTCGCCCGCCTGGATGCTCTTCGTCCTGAACAATGAATCGGAAGCCGAGTGGGTGACCTATCTCGACAGCGATTTGTTCTTTTTTGCCTCGCCTGATCCGATCTACGACGAGATGAAGGATGGCGCGTTCGGTATCATCCCGCACCGGTTCAGCAGACGGCTAACCGACCATCGCCGGTTCGGAATCTACAATGTCGGCTGGGTCAGCGTCCGCCGCCATGAGCAGGGCATCGCCGCATTGCGCTGGTGGCGCGAACGCTGCATCGAATGGTGCTACGATCGCGTGGAGGGCGACCGCTTCGCCGATCAGCGCTATCTCGATCGCTTGCCCGAACTGTTTACCGGCGTCCACGTGATCGAGCACCTCGGCGCCAATCTTGCGCCATGGAATTTCGCCGACTATGAGGTCGAGTGGCGCGACGGATCGGTCGAGATCGAAGGGCGCTATCCGCTGCTGTTCTTTCATTTCTTTGGCGTCAAACGCAGCGGCAGGTATTATTTCAACAGCCACCGGCTGTACCACGCGCCGTTTCCGGACCTCGTCAGGCAGCGAATTTACGAACCCTACGTCGCAGCCCTCTCCGCAGCGGAATTGACGGTCGCCTCCCATCTGAAGGATCTGCCGATCGAGACCATCCGCAAGCCTGCTGTCGCCAGCCGTCGCGATCATGTATCCAACGCGCTGCGCAGGGTGAGAGCCGTGATCAATCGCGGTCTCGATATCGTCACCGGTCGGGCGATCCCGTCGCCGGATGCCCCGGCCCGGTAGGCGCTTCGCTGTTGTGCGGGAATTGGCATGCAATTGTTGATCCTAGGATTATCCTCGATCGTGCAACGACGGGTGATACCCGCCGCGGCAACCAGCGAAGCGATCAAGGCAATCTCGATCGTAAGCAAGAGCCGCCCCGAACCGGATGAAGGGTGGCCGAAACGCAGGCGGTTTTTTTCCGATTATGAAACCGCGCTGCGGGAAAGCGATGCAGACATCGTTTATCTGTCGCTGCCCAATGCGATGCACGAACACTGGGTACTGGCGGCGCTGGGCAGCGGCAAGCACGTCCTGGTCGACAAGCCGGCGATGCTCACGCGGGAAGCCTGCGAACGCGGTGTGGTCAAGGCGCGGCGCTCGGGCCGTCTGCTCGCCGAGGCCACCGTGTTCGGCTATCATCCGCATTTCGACGCGCTGCCGGGGTTTGTGGCCGAGCACGGACCGCTGACCCTTGTCGACGCCCAGTTCATCATTCCGCCGCTCCCGATCGCCAATTTTCGCAACCACCGGGAACTGGGCGGCGGCTGCCTGTTGGACATGGGCCCCTATGCCGCTGCCTTGACGCGGATGCTCGGCGGCGGCCCGCCATCACAAATCACGGCGTTGCCGGGCACGCGTCATCCCGAGACCGGCGTCGACACGGGCTTTTCGATGCAGGCGCGGCTTTTCAATGGCGGGATCTTTTCCGGTCATTTCAGCTTCGAGGGCGAATATCAAAATCGCTTGCTCATTGTGGCGCGTTCAGGCTCTGTGACGACCGAGCGCGTATTCAGCCCGCCTGCCGATCACCGGATCGAGTGGCGCCAGCGCGTGCGCAATGTCGAGACTGTGGTGACGTTCGAGGCCGCCGATATCTTCGCCCGCTTCCTGGATGCAGCGACGCGTGCGATCGCGTCAGGCGATCACGAGCCCTTGCATCGCGACCTGCTGGCGGACGCGGAGTGCCGGGCGAAAATCGCGGACGCGCTCGCGCCGAACTGCCAACGAGGCCACCATGCCGATTAACGTCTGGGATTACTTGCGGGAATATGACGAACTGCGCCCGGAGATTCTCGCCGCGGTGGATCGGGTGTTCCGCTCCGGCCGGCTGGTGCTCGGTCAGGAAGGCGTCAAATTCGAGCGCGAGATGGCGGCCTATCTCGGCGTCGCCGACGGCGTCGGCGTCAACAGCGGCACCGACGCGATCTACATCGCGCTTGCAGCGCTCGGCGTGAAGGCCGGGGACGAGGTCATCACGGTCCCCAATACCGCGGTGCCGACGGTTTCGGCGATCCAGACCCTCGGCGCCAGGCCGGTCTTTGTCGACGTGCGTGAGGACGATTTCCTGATGGACGTCGAACAGGTCGAGGCGGCGATCACGCCACGCACCACGGCCATCATTCCGGTTCACCTTTACGGCCAGTGCGTCGATCTCGATCCGCTGATGGCGCTGGCGCGCCGCTACGGGCTCAAGGTGATGGAAGATTGCGCGCAATCGCAAGGCGCGCTCTACAAGAATCACCAGTCGGGAAGCGTCGGCGATGCTTCGTCCTTCTCGTTCTATCCGACCAAGGTGCTTGGCGCCTACGGCGACGGCGGCATGGTGATGAGCAACGACGAGGCGGTCACGCGGCTGGCGCGGAGCCTGCGCTTCTACGGCATGGAGACTGTCTATTATTCCGAACGGCATGGCTATAATTCCCGCCTCGACGAGGTGCAGGCAGCCATCCTGTCGCTCAAGCTGCCGCGTATCGACGGCTGGATCGAGCGCCGCCGCGCGATTGCCGCGCGCTATGACCAGGGGCTCGCCGGCTCCGGGCTGACGCTGCCACGCCAGAACGCGCACAGCCGGCATACCTACTACGTCTACGTGGTCGAGCATCCCTCCGACCGCGACGGCGTGCTGCAGCGGCTGGCCCAACGCGACATCAATTGCAATGTTTCCTACCGCTGGCCGATCCATACCATGCGCGGCATGGCAGAGCTGGACTATCGCGAAGGGCAGTTCCCGGTGGCCGAGCGCAAAGCGCAGCGAATTTTCTCGCTGCCGATGTATCCACACCTGGCGGACGAGGAAGTCGACACGGTGATCGGGGTCTTGAGGGAAGTGATCTGATGGCCGAGCGTACGCACCTCGACTGGTTTCGCGAGCGGCTCGCCGCGTCGCGGGCGATCGAGCCAAAGGATCCGGCGCAGATTCTGGCTTGGCGCGAGGCGCAGCGGGACCGGATCCGGTTCAAGGCGGATCTGATCGGCCTGGACGAGGTCCGCGGCTGGTCGCGGGATCAAAATGGCAATGTCCGGCACAAGAGCGGACAGTTCTTCGCCGTCGAAGGTGTGCGGGTCGAGAGCGGCGACCTGCGCGAGGTTTCCTCGTGGGATCAGCCGATCTATACCCAGCCGGAAGGCGGTATCCTCGCGCTATTGGCCCGCGAGACACCGGCGAACGGCGTTCAGTTTCTGCTGAATGGAAAGCCCGAGCCGGGAAATATCGGCGTGATTCAGTTCTCCCCGACAATTCAGAGCACCTGGTCCAACATCAGGCGCGCGCATGCCGGCAAGCGTCCGCCGATGGTGGAAGTCCTCACCGCCGAAGCCGGCGTCCGGATCGTCTACCGCGCCGAGCACAACGAAGAGGGCGGCCGGTTCTGGCGCAAGTCGAACGAGAACATCGTCGCGTTTCTCGACGATGAACGCGTCATCGAGACCGACATGGCGATGTTCTGTTGGGCGAGCCTAAGCCAGATCAGGGAGCTCGCTCTGATGGACAATGTGCTCAGCCCGTTCGTGAAGACGATATTATTGCCGATCTGACGAGAGGTTCGCGCAGTCGCGTCCGCGATCAGGGCTTCGCAGCCTTCGAGAACAGGTAGGTCTGCGTCGTCGAATGATGGCCTGTTGCCTCCGACATGTCGTAGTGAATGCCGGCCCATTCGCGTTCGGGCCGCAGTCGAAATTGCCGGCACAACGCCATCAATTCGGGCTTGCTGAAGATGATCTCGACGACCGGCGCGCCATAGGCATATTTTCGCAAATACGTCGTTCGATGATCGTCAAACACCGGAACCGTGTGAAAGATGCAATAACGATCCGCGACGCGCGCGGCCTCGCGGATCGCGGCCTCGTAGTCGATGATGTGCATCAGCGAGACGCCATTGAAGACAATGTCGAATGCCCCGTCCGGGTAGGGCAGCGCGGTCGCATCGGCGACCTCGAAGGCGATCGATGGATAGTGGAGGCGGGCGTGGGCGATCATGGCGTCGGAATAGTCGACGCCGGTATATCGCACGCCGCCGGGGACGAGCGTGGCGAAAACTTCCGAATAGCAGCCGCTGCCGCAGCCGACCTCGAGCACGCGCGGCTCTGCGATTCCGGTCGCGGCGACTGCCTCCGCCGCGACCCTGAAATCGAGTTGCGGTTCGCCGCGCTTCATGTCGGCAATCAGCCCGCGATAGGCGCGTTCCTGTCGCGACACCGTGCGAGCCGCAAGCCAGCCGGCTGAGCAAGCCGTCGCGCGCTCCGCCTCTTCCTTGCCGCCGAGCACGCGATGGTCGCTGGAACTCATGATATGGCGGCGCAGGATCGGCGATGCCTTGACTACGCGCTTGCCGATCTGCCTGACGATGCGGGGAAGCTTCATCGCGACCCCCGTATGCCGTCGACAAAGCCGAGAATCTCGACGGCGCGATGGCGATAGGTATGCTGCGCCAGGGTTCGCGCCTGGCCGGCGCGCGCGATCGCCGCGCGACCCTCGTCGTGGCTGAGGTGGTGTTCGATGCGTTGCAGGCATTCCCCGATCGAGCGCCACACCGCGACCTCGCGATCCCCCGCAAACAGCGTGTCCAGATTGTCCTTGAAATCGGTCAAGAGAAAAGCGCCGACGCCGGTCGCCTCGAACAGCCGCATGTTGCCGGCTTCCCGGCCCACGAGATCGATGTGCGAATTGAGCGTGATGCGGGAGCGCCGCAGCACCTGGTACATGTCCGTGCCCCAGACTTCGCCCTGGAAGCAGCGGTGCAGCGGCGAGGAGGCGGGCAGCGCCTGCGGACGGTTGCCCCACAGCTTGAGATCATAGCGTTCGGCGACCGCTTCCAGCAGCGCGATCCGCTGCCGGTGGTCAAGCGAAATCGAACCGACGAAGGAGACATCGACGTCGGGTGCGGGCGCCGCGGGCAGGGCGTCGAGAATCGCCGGCTCGAACGCCAGATGATTGATTTCGGCGCGCACACCGAGGGTGCGAAAGAACTTCACCGTCGTCGGCAGTTGCGAAATCAGGAGATCGTAGACGCTCCAGTCCTCGCCGCGCGGCGGCTCGATGCCGACCTGGCCGATCAGGATCGGGCTGCCGATGCCCTTGATGCGGCGCATCAGGCGGGTATCGACATGGAAAACATCCTGGTTGAGCACCAGATCGGGTCTGAATTCCTCGATTTGCGCCAGCAGGATGTTCTCGGCCTGTTGGTCGAGTTTGGGGCTCAATCCGACCTTGCGGGCGAGCGGCCGCAGGATCGGCTTGAACGGCGTCACCGCGCGTTCCAGCCAGCCGGGGAATGTGGGGCGCTCGGCAACGTCCTGCGGCGCATCAAACGCCATGCCGTGCTCGCGCGCCCATGCGGCCTGAAGCCTGGGATTGTTGACGTGGATTTCGGCCGCGGGATGGCCAAGCGTTGCGAAGTTCCTGGAATAGAAATCGGCGAGCCCGAACAGGCTCGCGTTCCGGGCGGCCATCTGGGCGGCGTAGGAAGCGCCCTCGAGCGCTGGCTCACGGCGATAGAGCCAAGCCAGGAAGCGCGAGTAATCCGCGTTGAGCACGAGGATGCGCATAACCGGCTAGACCGCGATCCGGAAGCTGTAATTCTTGTCGATCCACGCCTGATAGGTGCCGCTGGTGACGTCGCGCCACCAGTCTTCGTGGTCGAGGTACCAGCCGACGGTCTGACGCAGGCCGCTCTCGAAGCCGACGCTGCACCGGCTGCCGAGTTCGGTCGCGAGTTTGCCGGCATCGATCGCATAGCGGTGATCGTGTCCGGGCCGGTCGGTGACGAAACCGATCAGCGAGTGGCAACCGGTTCCGGACGCCGCCGGACAGGATGGAAAACGCGAGGCAAGGCCCTTGTGCGCGGCGAAGGCCTGGTCGAGGGTTTCGCAGATCAGCCCGACCACCTCGCGGTTGTTGCGCTCGTTGCCGCCGCCGACATTGTAGGTTTCGCCGATGCGGCCGCGCTCGATCACGTTCATCAGCGCGCTGCAATGGTCGGAAACATGCAGCCAGTCGCGGACGTTGGAGCCGTCGCCATAGACCGGCAGCGCCTTGCCCTCCAGCGCGTGAATGATCATCAGCGGAATCAGCTTTTCGGGGTGCTGGTAGGGCCCATAATTATTGGAGCAATTGGTGATCAAGGCCGGCATCGCGTAGGTCGCGACGAACGCCCGCACCAGATGGTCGCTCGCTGCCTTGCTCGCGGCGTAAGGCGAATTCGGGCGGTACGGCGAGGATTCGGTAAAGGCGGCATCATCAGGCCCGAGCGAGCCATAGACTTCGTCGGTCGAGACATGAAGAAAGCGCGCGTGATCGATCGCGTCCGACGAGCGCCACGCGTCAAGCGCGGTCTTGAGCAACGTGAAGGTGCCAAGCACGTTGGTTTGCAGGAAGGCCTCCGGATCGACGATGGATCGATCGACATGGGATTCGGCGGCGAGATGGGCGACGCGGGTGAATTGATGCTCGTCGAACAGCCGCCGCATCAGCGCCGCATCCCCGATGTCACCCCTGACGAACTGGATGCGGCGATCCGCAATCAACGGTTCCAGGCTGCGGACGTTCGCCGCATAGGTCATGGCATCGACGACAACCAGCCGGTCGTCCGGGCGCGCCGCGCACCATGCATGCACGAGGTTCTGGCCGATGAAACCGGCGCCGCCGGTGATCAGAACGCGCTGCATCGGAGCCCCTTGGTTGTCCGTCACCCGAGGATGTTTCCTTGAACGGGATCCACCACCGCCATTTCACCAGAGATCAAGCGATGTCTGCAATCGAGCGATGTCGGTTCGGCAAGACGCACGAACCGGCGGGGCGGTCCCGGCTGCCCCAGGGCGATCATTCCGCCGGCGGCGAGTGATAATCGGTCGGATTTGGGCCGTCAATAGCCAGACAAACGGATCGATTTGCAGGTCGTCCCGTGTGCCGGCCGTGCGCCCCATGGTTCATGGCGAAGGTTCGACCGGCATCGCCGCGCTGCCGTCGAACAAGGTCCGCGGCGTGACGTACCAAAGCAGGAAGAGAAGTGCGGCCCCGTTGGTCAGTAGCGTCGTGGTAAGCGGCACGTTCAGCATGATCTGCGGAAACAGGCCGCCCGACAGCAGAATGAATCTTGCCGGCAGGCCGGAGGAGAGGCGATTGCCGAGAGCAATCACCAGTCCGCAAGCGAGCGCGGCGAGCGGCGCCAGCATCGGTCCGACCGAAGCAACGCCTTCGGTCGCGAACAGCGAGGCGTTCAGGTTGCCGAGCTGATAGGCCTTCTCCATCACGATCGACAGGTATTCGTCGTACGGGCAGCCGACGAAGGGCTTCAGGAAGGAAATCTGGCAAAAATAGGTATGGGCGTGGGTCGAAAAGAAATCGCTGTACACATCGAGCGCGACCGACGGAAAGGCGATCATCCTGAAATTGATCGAGCCGAAATAATACATGACCCGCTCATAGGGAAATGCTCCCGCCTCGACCGGCAAGCCCAACAGATTTCCAAACAATAGCGGCAGCAGCAGTGACAGCACGACCGAAATCCTGGCTTCAACGAAGCGGGACAGCAGCACCAGAAACATGAGCCAGAACGGCGCAAACAGCACCAGCTTGGTGAGAGTGACCGGGTAAAACAGCACCAGCAGAAGCAACGCGATGGCCGCGCGCCACCGCTCCCCACGCGCCACGAAGCAGGCGAAGGCGAATGGCAGCAGCGTATTCGACGTCGCGCCCGTCGCATATCTCAACCATGCGGGAAATTCGATTTCGTCGCGGAAATTGTAGATATTCTCGACGCCGACCAGCCTGAAATGGTGAAAAGCCCCGGTTGCCACGACTGCCGCCGACACCATCAGGATCACGGTCAGTAGCTGATCCAGCGCCCGTGCCGACAGGACAAATCTCTGCCTGATCGGCGAGTTGATGAACAGCGCCGGCACCAGGAATGCAACGGCAGCCGCGAACGCGGAAACCGCCGACAGCCTGTGGTCGTAGTGAAACCTCGAGAATTCGACGATCCAGAGATAACCGAGAATCATCGTGTAAAGATAAAATCCCAGGAAATAGCCGAAGCTGAATCGGCCGAATATGAAGACCGCCGATACGGTTGCGAACAGCGCGACATGGAGCGCAGCGTCGAACAGGTGGGTTGTGTCGAACATCACAACCTGCAGCCTCGGGTAGAATGCCGCGACGAAAATGAGCGACAGGCAACACATCAGGATGTGGAAGCCCAGCAGCAGAGCCAGCCGGAGCCGGGCGTTCGATCGCCAGGACACCAAATTCCGGTCGCCGTCCGTAGGGTTGGTCATGCTCGTCGATCCGGGGTCTTTGACGCCGGGACGGCGCGGCGGTTTGCGGCCGCGGCCGACGCAGGGAGGTCGCGGTGCAATGAGGATGATGTGGCAGCCCCGCCATGGTAGATCATCAGGACGGCTTCCATCCGACCGCAAGCAGTTTTCCCGGTCTTGCGATCAACGGGCAGCCGATCCGTTGCCATATCGCGCCCTGACCGATGGCTTTGAGGGAAAGTTCGAGATATCTTTCGGGTATTGGTATGAGCCAGGGCGATCTGCCGAGTCTCGCCCGGTAGCGCGCAATGACGTCGGGAACGCTGAGCGGCGCAGGATCCGACACGATGAACGTTTCGCCCCGCGCGCGCGGATCGGTAAGGGCGATTGCGACGGCGGAATTGAAATTCTGCACCGACAGCACGGATCGTTGGGCCTTCAGTGCCCCGAACGGCAGCGGCACCGGCAGGCGCGAGATCCTGTGAACGGTCGCGAAATTTCCTTTTTCGCCTTCGCCGTAGATCACAACCGGCCGCAAGATCGTAAACGATACGCCTGCCGCGCGAACCGCCAGTTCGGCGGCCAACTTCGATCTTCCGTAGGCATTGGCCGGCCTCGGCGGGTCGTCCTCGGTCAATTCGCGATCCGAAAACGAGCCGGATTGCGCGGCAATCGAGGAAACGAAAACCAGATGCATGCCGCCGCGAAAGGCCGCGCGCGCGAGCGCTTCGGTTGCCTGATGATTGACCCGGTCATAGAGATCGTCGTCGGCAAAGGTGTGGGCGATACCGGCGAGATGGACGATGGCGTCGCATTCCCGCAGCAGGGATTGCCAGTTGAATGGTACGGAAAGATCGGGGAGCGGGACCGGGACCACGTTTTCACGCCGGAAGCCGGACCCCGTCCTGGATGCGGCGATCACCCTGTAGCCCAGCGCGGCGAGATAGGGCACGAGATGACGCCCGAGGAAGCCGTCGGAGCCGGTCACCAGCACGGTTGTTGGATCATTCATCGGTGAGCGCACTTGAGGTCTGGAAGCGCCGTCGCAAGCAACTCTCGTCCTCGCGAGCCAGATGCGATAGCCAAGCTAAGACATTGCGCTGTGGCATGCAATTGGCGAAATGTTTTCCAAGCATTTCGTCGCCGGCGGATGCCGACCCCCGCTGCCTTTCCTATGCCATCCGGCCATCAATGCGCGAGCGCAACCTGGGTGCTGGCTTGCCGTTCGAACATGGTGCGTGGCGTCAGGTACCAGAGCATGAAGAGAAATGCCGCGCCATGGGTCAGCAAGGTTATCGACAGCGGTACGTTAAGCAGGATCTGTGGAATGATCGCCGCCGATATCAGGACGAAGCGGGGCGGCAGATCGGCGGACAAGCGGTTTGCCAGCGCTATCACCAGTCCGCACGCGAAAACCGAAATGGGGGCGAGCAGCGGGCCGACGGATGCGACACCCTCGGTGGCGAACAGCGATGCGTTGAAGTTTCCACCGACCCCGTATTCATTGAAGATGACGATTGAAAGCGGTTCCCGATAGGGGCAGGAGATCAGCGTTTTCAATATCCGCAACTGACAGAAATGCGTAGGGTCGTGCCGTGCGAAAAAATCGTGGTAGAAGTCGAGAGCGATTGACGGAATCGCGACCATTCTGAAGTTGACGATTTCGAAATAAGGTATCGTGACGGTGTAGGACGCCAGTTTGGCCTCGAACAGGCCAAACAGCAGCAACCCGACGACCAGCGGTCCGAGCAGCGACAGGATGACCGTCAACCTGGGTCTGAAGACTTGCGAGAGCGCGGTGATGATCAGGAGCCAGGCCGGCGCGAACAGCGTGAGCTTGCTCAGGGTAATGGGATAATAGAACATCAGCAGCAGCAGGACGCCGCCCGCCCGCCAGTGATTCCCACGCGCCACATAGCAGGCGAAAAGGAACGGCAACAGCGTACTGGAAGTTATTGTAAGCAAATAGTTCAACACTGGTGGAAATGTAAGTTCTTCGCGAAATTCGTAGATATTCTTGATCGAGACGAATTTGAAATTGTAGCTTGCGGCCAGCGCCACGGTTGCAAGCGACAACAGGATTATGGACGTCAGCAGGCGATCGAACGCTGCCGGCGATATGATCCGGATGCGTCTGACCGGCGAGGTGATGAACAGCGCGGGTATCAGGAATGCAACCGCCGAGGCAGTAGCGGAAAGCGCGGACAGCTGATGATTGTAGAAGAACTCTGAAAAGAAATTCTCCCAGATGTATCCGGCGACCATGCCGTAAAAATAAAATCCCGCGTAATAGCCGATGCTGAAATCGGCGAACGCGAAAAGTAGCCCGACCAAAGCAAATGCGGCTACCGCGGCAGCCGGAAGCAGCAGCCGGCTCGGGTCGAACGTGATGTGGTAGGCCGGATTGAGGTAGGCCACGCAAATGAGCGACACGCAGCAGACCGCGGCGTGGAGGAAAACCAGCAATACGATTGCAAGCCGTTCCCGCTTCAAGTGGAGGCCATCGATCATGTCGTGTTCGCGCCCGGCGGGGCCCCTAGTCGAGCCTCGAGTTTGGTATCTCAATCGACAGGGGCGTACAACTCGGAATTCGCACGCGAGATGTCCGTTGGCTGGTCGCGCGAATCTCGCCTGCCGATCCGCGCGAAGCAGGGCATTTTTCAGGGAACTACTCTGCGCCCGCGCGGGCTTCTTGTCGAACGGTGGTGCGAACCAGGCGACGCCGCGGTCCTGCCACCTATCGCCGGCTCGGTCATCGCCCCGAACAATTTCCCGATGCCCATCGCGACCAGAGCAGAATATTGTCACTGCCGATGTTCGCCGAAATCACGCCGGAACAGCAGCGCTCGGTGATCGATCTGGTTCGCGAATTTTGATCGGCGCGACCGCCGCGTTCCCGGTTGGCGACGTCTTGACCGGGTCGCCCTGCAAGAATGCAGCGAATTGTAAATAGTCAATATTTATCAATGTGTTATAAGAATTGTGGGCGGCCTCACGGAAACCCGGTTCAATGCCGGGCAGGATTTTGCTAGCACGACGGGACGGGCGGCGGGAAAATAGGCCCGCGGGCTGTGTTTATTGTCTCTTTCGAACTGGTTTCCGTCCGCCGTAATGTTTAGAAGCGACCCTGCCGGGTTCGTGCGCTCGGCAAAATGATGAGGGTATTGGGGACGCGACCTTGCGAAAAATACTGGTAACCGGCGCTGCTGGATTTATTGGCTCGCACCTCGCGGAGGAACTCGTCCGCAGGAATTTTGGCGTGCGCGCGTTCGTGCATTACAACAGCATGGGCTCCTATGGCTGGCTGGATTTGTCGCCGCGCGATATCAGGGACCAACTCGAATTCTTTTCGGGCGATATCCGCGATCCCAACGGCGTGCGCACCGCGATGAAGGGATGCGACGCGGTGTTGCATCTGGCGGCCCTGATCGCGATTCCCTATTCCTACCACTCGCCGGACACCTACGTCGAAACCAACATCCGCGGCACGCTCAACGTGCTGCAGGCGGCGCGGGATTGGGACATCTCGCACGTGGTTCATACCTCGACCAGCGAGGTCTATGGCACCGCGCAATTCGTCCCGATCACCGAACAGCATCCGCTGCAGGGACAGTCGCCTTACTCGGCCAGCAAAATTGGCGCCGACCAGCTCGCGCTGTCGTTCGAACGTTCGTTCGGCACTCCGGTGACCGTCGTGCGCCCCTTCAATACCTACGGTCCGCGGCAATCCGCGCGCGCGGTGGTTCCCACCATCATCACCCAGATCGCGGCGGGTCAGCGCGCCGTCAAGCTCGGCAGCATCCACCCTACGCGCGATTTCAGCTTCGTGGCCGATACGGTTGCCGGCTTCCTCGCCGCGCTCGAGACCAGGGCCGGCATCGGAGAGGTCGTCAACATCGGAAGCGGGTTCGAGATTTCGATTGGCGAAGTCGCGCAACTGATCGCCCGGCTGATGGACGTCAAGATCGAAATCGAACAGGACACCGTCCGGCTTCGTCCGGAGCGCAGCGAGGTCGACCGCCTTTGGGCCAGCAACGCCAAGGCAGCCAGGCTGCTTGGCTGGTCGCCCCGGCTCGGCGGCGTCGAGGGACTGCGCAAGGGTCTCGAGCAGACCATCGCCTGGTTCACCAAGAACGAGAATCTTTCGCGCTATCGCCAGAACGTCTACACGCTGTGAGCATGAGCAGCCCCTCCACAATACCCAGCCGTCGCGCTGCGCTCGACATCGGCGCCGTCCTCGAGGCGGTCGACTCCGTACTTGGGCCGGCCGCCCGCCCGGTGGCGCTGCATGAACCCCGGCTCGGCGCACGCGAGCGGGAATTCGTGCTGGATTGCATCGACACCAACTGGGTGTCGTCCGCCGGCAAATACGTGGACCGCTTCGAGCAGATGGTGGCCACGGCGACCGGGGCGGCTCACGCCATCGCCGTCGTCAACGGCACCGCCGCCCTGCACGCCGCGTTGCTGCTCGAGGGCGTCAAGCCGAATGACGAGGTGATCATGCCGTCGATCACCTTTGTGGCGACCGCCAACGCCGTCAGCCATGCCGGCGCGATTCCGCATTTCGTCGATTCGACCTGGGATACGCTGGGGCTGGATCCGGCGGCGCTGGAGGCGCACCTTGCGGAGATATCGGTCCGGCGGAACGGTGAACTGGTGAACCGGCAGACCGGGCGGCGCCTGCGCGCCCTCGTGCCCGTCCACATCTTCGGTCACCCCGTCGATATGGCCCCGCTGCTTTCGATAGCCGCGAAATATGGTGTCGTCGTCGTCGAGGACGCAACCGAATCGCTCGGCTCGACCTGGCAGGGGCAGGCTTGCGGCACCTTCGGCCATTCCGCCGTGCTCTCCTTCAACGGCAATAAGATCATCACCACCGGCGGCGGCGGAATGATCCTGACCGACGATGACGAATATGCAATGCGTGCCCGGCACTTCACCACCACGGCGAAAAAGCCGCACGCATGGTCGTTCGATCATGACGAGATCGGCTACAACTACCGGCTACCCAACATCAACGCCGCGCTCGGATGCGCGCAAATGGAAAAGCTGCCGGCATTCGTCGCGGCCAAGCGCGAACTGGCCGAGCGTTACCTGGAAATATTCCGCGATTTTCCCGGCGCCCGCGTCTACCGCGAGCCGCAGGGGGCGCGCAGCAACTACTGGCTCAATACGCTCGTGCTCGACGGCGAATACGCCGTCGAACGCGATCGTCTGCTTTCGGCGCTGCACGCCGCCGGCGTCCACGCCAGGCCGCTGTGGACGCCGATGCACCTGCTTGCGATGTATCGCGAGTGCCCGCGCGCGCGATTGACTGTCGCCGAAGACATGCATGCGCGCTGTATCAATCTGCCCAGCAGTCCGTTCCTGGCCGCCAGCGAGCAATCAACAGCGATCGAAAGTTGATGCCCCGCATTGTCTTTTTCACGATTCACAATACGACACGGTGGTGGAAATATCTCGGTTCGCAAATTGATTTTGCCGAGGTCACCGTGCTGAGCGACCTGCGCCGCGACGGCGACTGGTCGCTGGTCGACGACTTCTATCGCTTCATGCGAACCGCAGATGCGGCGGCCGTCGCTCTGAGCCGCTTCGGCGAAGCCGGGTGTGCCGAAATCATCCTGCGCTGCCGGTCGCTTCGCAGCCTCGATCGCGACCTGGCGATGAGAATGATCGGAGGGATGACGCAGGCGATTGAAAGTGCCTTCGACCGTCTCGATCCCAGGCTGATCGTGACGTTCACCATGGACCGTTACGTGATGGACGTCATGGAGCGGGTGGCCCGGGGGCGGGGCATCGACTTTCTGGAAATGACCGCTTCGGCGATTCCGGATCAGGTCATCTTTCAGCACCGGGGCCAGCCTGTTGCGCTTCGAGATCCATCTTCGGCGGAGCTGGACGAAGCCGTCGGCATCCTTTGCAGTGAAGGTTTTTCGCCGGTCTACGTCAGGAACGCGAAGAAATTCTCCATCATGAAATTCTGGCAGGTGTTCACCTATTTCTCCCTGCGCGGCGCTTTTTTTAATGTCTGGCGCTACCTCATGCGCGATCCGTTCAATATCCACTACATCGACGCGCTCAAGCGCCTCAAGCACAAGGTCAGACCGGCGGACGTCGCCGTTCTAGGCTTCCTGGAAAAGGATTGGCAGACGATACTGGAAGCCGTTCCGAAGAATCGGCGAGTGTTTTGCGGCCTTCAGCTGTTTCCGGAAGCATCGCTGGATTACTGGCTGAACTCGCTGGACATGCTCGCGCACGACGATGTCATCGTCCGCTATTGCGAAGTTCTGGGTAACGCCGGCTATCATGTCTTCATCAAGGATCATCCCTTGCAGTTCGGCTTCCGCCAGCGCGAGCTCTTCGAGCGGCTGTCGAGGCTTCCGACGGTGACCTGCGTGCCGTACGACGTGACTGCCAACTACCTGATCGAAAGATGCGACGTTAGCGTCACACTAACCGGCACGATCGGATATCAGGCGGCGCTCGCCGGACTTTGCTCCGTCGTCACGGAGGCTTACTACGCAGACGAGGAGCACTACCTGCATGTGCGCAATTTCAGCGAAATCGACAATATTGTCGACCGGATCGAGCAATGGCGCTCGCCGGCAGATATAGACGAGGCGCGCCGGCAGATAGTCAGGAAATTGGCGGCGGCGGGTGCGCCCGGAAACTACTTCACCTGGAAGCGCTTTGATCCCGATGACGAGGATGCGCAACAGAGCGTCAAGACGCTGGTGCGGTCGCTCAATCGATACTTGCCGCAATTCATGAAGCCGTAGAGCATGATCCGGAAGCTTCAGGCGCGGTCGCGGCAGGCGGCCGCCGATCGTGGCGTTTGTGCGTGATCTACTCGCCGGCCGCCAGCGTCCATTCATTGGGAGGCGCCGATGCCTCCTTGGGCAGGTGGTTGGTATCCAGTCGCGGCAAGGTGAAGCGCTGGCGCGCGGGTGCTTCCGACAGTGCAACCTCGGTCGTCAGTGCCAGCCTGAATCCGCGCGAAGCAATGGCGTCGATCGTGTCCGCGTTATGGCTGCCGTAGGGATAGCATATGGTGCGGAGGTCCGGCGCCATGCCGACGGCATCGAGCAACCTCAGGGAACCTTCGATGTCGGCTTCCTGCTCGGCTTTTGGCAAATGGCCGAGCCACTGGTGCAGGTCGCCGTGCGACCCGATATGCATGCCGCCGCTCCGCATCTCGCGGAGCTGATCGACGCTGGCATAGAGTTCGTCGGCAAAAGAGGCCTCGTCGGAGGCAACGTAGCGGCGGAACATTTGATCCACGAGTTCCCCTCTCAATTCGAGTGGCAGCGCATGCTGAAGCATCAGCTTGACGTAGTTGACGTTTGCCGGGTCGAGGAAATTGCCGACCCGATAGTTCGCGCGATAGTGATCGAGGTCGTGCAGGCCATGTTCGGCAGCCCGCTCGCGGCAGGCGTCTTCGATGAAATCGACAAAGACGTCGGGATCGATGTCGGATGCTAGTGTAAAATGGATCTTGTTGACGTCGAGGATGTCTCGATCCAGCGCCGCGCAAGCCACCGGGAAAAACGAGCCCTGAAGTCCGCGTTCGACAAGTCTCGGGAAGACGTAAGCATAGTGATCGACATATCCGTCGTCGAACGTCAGCAGCGCGGGTCGCGGCGGAAGCTCGTTGCCGTTCTCGATCGCCGCGATCAGCGTTTCCATTGAAATCAGCGAATAATTCCGCGTGAGATAGCCGAGCTGTTCCTCGAACAGCCGCAAATCCAGACCCTTGATCTTCGGAAACCTGGTAAGCGCGAGCGGACGCACATAGTGATACATCACGATCGTCAGTTTGGGCGGCGAGTAGCTCATCGGTGTGCTCAAACGGCTCCGGTTGCTTGCACGGCTCGAATGATGGGCAGCATGGTCGCCTCTGCCGTATCCGACTTTACCTTGAGGAAGCTTTCGGTCTGCCGGGTTGCTATCCGGGGAAGCCGGGCGACGACGATCTTCAATCCGCGGATGTCCTTTTGCAACTCGGCGCAGAGCCGTTCACCCATCGTTTTTGCCATGGCGTATTCGAGCAGATCGGAGGTCGGCGCGTCGACCACGACGCTGGACGGATAGAATACCGTCAGCGGGCTTGATCCCGTCGAGGTGAGATTGCGAACGATTTCGTAGAAGCCGTCCACAAATACCGAGATAAAATCTCGAAGATCTTCGCTTTGGTACGGCTTGAGACGGCGACGGAAAATCCGGGGCGTGGCGAAATAATAGACCTGGCCGCCGTTCCAGCCTGCGGCGGCGAGGCCGGCAAATCCTTGCGACGGCGCCGTCACGTCCAGTCGCACGGTCTGGCCGGTCGCGCCAAGGGACTGGACCGCCCTGGCCGTCTCGCCGGCATTGGTCATGTGCCAGGTCAGCACCGGATCGGCGCCTCCTGCGGCGAGCAACCGCGCGGTCGCAGCACCCAGCCCGCCGGCTGCGCCGACGATCAGCGGGCGCTGATCCCGAAATTCCATGGGTGAAACCATGGCGCGTATCGCCTGGTTCGATGGCGGCGGCGCGGCTTCGGTTGCGGCGAATGCCGACACCGTCCCGGCAATCCCCAGTCCGGAAAACTCGATCTCGACAAGGCTCATCGGCGCGTGGAATTTCCGCACCCGAAAGGCGAGACGTCCGCTCTCCTCCGGGGCGGCGATGGCGATCGAAGCGCGCGACAACAGGCTGCGCAATCCCGGACAGTCCATTCCGACGAGGGTTGAGATCGCGGCGAGCCCGATCACCCGATCGGCTCCGATGTGGGATGCGAGCGATCGAAATCGTTCCGGGATTTCTGTCGCCGAATGTGGCAGGGTGACCGCGCCGGTCAGGCCGGCGAATTCGGCGACCGCACGTGCGCGCGGCGCGGCGAGCGCCGGGCCTCCCTGGAACCGCGTGTCACCGCCGGCATTCTTGTCGCCGAATTGAATTCGCGCCACCATCACGATTTCCTGCCCGACCGTGACACGCAGGACGGAGCCAGCCTCCGCGAGCGACGCTTCGATCCGGTCGCCGACGATGACGGGCTTGAGGTAGGTGGCTTCGATGGAGGCGAAATGATCGTTCGGGCGGGTCGCAGCCAACCGATCGAGCACCCAAAGCAGGACGTGCTGGCCGTGAACGACCATCGCGCCCGGAAAGTGCGTCGCCGCCCATTGCGCGTCGACATGCAGCGGGTTGCAATCACCGGAGGCTGCGGCAAACCAGCGCTGATCCTCGATGTCGAAAGTCCGCGAGACGTCAGCCATGGGATCACTCTGTGAGCAGGTTTGGACGGTCCTGGTCGGCGTCGCCCTTGCACACTACCAGACGCCCCTGCGGACCGCGCAGCGAAAAAGCGAGATCGACGTTCGAACGCTCGAACGGTTCGAAATAACCCGGCAGCACGAGGCCCGACGCATCGGCCGCGGCCAATTGCGAAAATCCCCCGGCGGCCAGTTCGTCTCCGAGCCCGCTGCAGAAGAAGTCGACATATTCCGCGCCGCTGTCGATGAGGATTTGCTGGAAGGCTGCGCCCGATCCGGTCAATGCGGCCGGCGAGCCCAGATAATCCACGACCCGAAGAGCGCATGCGCCGTGGTGCGAGCATTCGCGGGTGATGGCGATTCCCGCGGCTTTCCCGTCGACAATCAGGAGCGCTCGATAGCTGTAGAAGGGATGCAACAGGTATCGCGCGTGAAGGTAGGCCCTGGTTTTTCGCGGGACCTGACTATTGCCGTCGAGATCGAAATCGGCGGTCAGCGCGAAGAAGTTGTCGCGATCCAACTGCCGGAATTTCGCGCCGGATGCAAAGCCGGTGTTCTTCGCAAATTCCGCCGGTACCGCCGCCAGCCGATAGTCGGTGAGGGCGCCGTTGAGCATGTAATGACGGGTGAGCATGCCAACGCGATATCCAAGCGCCTGATAGATGCCTCGCGTCGCAAAGTTCAGGCCGACCGTGCCGATCCATTTCGGGGCCAGCATGCTGTCGAGCTTTCGCAGCAACACGAGCCCGAGACCGTGGGCGAAATCCGGCCGCACCTTCCAGGTCGTCAGCCACAGGGTCTCGGCATCGCCGGCGAGAGAGGAATTGTATCGGCTGGCAAGGATAAATCCCAAAATGCCGACAATACCCTGTTCGCTGTCACGCGCCGCGATGAAATTGTACCGCTTGTCGGCTTCATCCCGGTGCTGCCAGTCCATCAGCGCCTGGCTCCGTGCCAGCACGTGGGTGGCGCTCCAGTAGTCGCGGATGAAGCGCATCAGGTCGCAGCGGTCTTCAGGGGTGCACAAATCGACGCTGAGGGTCATCGGGCGGCCGTCAGATCGCCGGGGTCATCTGCTCGACCGGCCAAAAATTTCCCTCCAGGGTGATAAAATCGGGTTTTGGATAATCGTCGGCGGTCTTCCATGTGAAGACGTTCGGCTCGGTGCTCGCAAACCCCGAACCTTCCCAGAATTCGAGGCAGGGCCTGTTCTTGGCGGTCGGGAAAAATCGCGCGACCACCGTGTCGCATCGCGCGCGGGACGCGGCCTGGACCGCAAGGTGAACCATCAATTGCTCGACTTGCCGCCCCATCGCCCGGCAGCTCAATACAAAATCGACGATTTCGATCGTGGTTTCGACCTGCTCCCAGCTGATGACGCCGGTCAGGCCGATATCGCCAAACCGGTCGGAGACGGTCACCGCGGCCAGATCGCGGCCGCATCCGCCGTCGAGCCACTGCAGCAGCTCTTTCTCCGAGGTGCGGCGGGTGCGCATATTCAGCTGATTGGTCTTGTTCATCAGCTGGACGACCCGCTTCAGATTGTCCGCAGAAACCGGGTTGGCCTGTACGCGCACGTCGAGCGAGGCGAGCCAGTCGCCGATCGACGAGGCGACCGTGAGGCTGTCGCGCCTTTCACGATCGGCGACATACATCCGGGTCCGCCCGCGATCCTCCGAGGTGATCGACAAGCGATCGAAACAATCGAGCCGCCGCAGCGCCTCGGCATATTTCGCGGGATCGATCGGCCAGTCCGGGACCAGCACTTCGGGCAACGCCTCGCGGACGCGGCCGCGTTCGGTCGGATTGTCGTCGATGAACACCGTCGACTGCAGGCCGAGATTGAGTTCGCCGACGAGCTCGACGATATTCTGCGCCTTGTCCTTCCAGTTGATGCGCCAACCGGCGAGATCGCCGAGGCGGATGACCATCTCGGGATGCTTGTTGATCGCCTCCAGCGCTACCGCCTCGTCGTTCTTGCTGACAATTCCGACGGCGATTTCGCGGTTCGCAAGGGTCATCAGCGCCGCCTGAAAATCGCTGAAGGCTTCGCCGAGATGATCGTGGCCGCCCAACCTCAGGTTCTCCCAGCCATCGTCGCCGACGACACCGCCCCACATCGTGTTGTCGAGGTCGACCAAGATCAGTTTGCGGCTCATGCCGAGCGCAGTCCGCAATGCCGACTTGACGTCGGCGGCCGCGGCCTTGAAGACCTTCTCGGTAAAGGGGGATTTTGCCAGCAGCCAGGATTTGCGATCGCGCGGATTGTCCGAGGATTCAATCCAGCGCTGGCTGTCCAGCATGAAGACGTCGGCCGCCCCGGAGAGCGCCTCGGACAGCCTCGTGTTCATCCGGGCCAGATGGTAGGCGGCGCCATCATGGCTCCAGTTGAGCAACCCCAGGCCGCGATCGTCGTAAGTCGGCACCCAGCTCGCGACGAAGACATATTTGCAGCCGCCGGCGAATTGCCTGATCATCGCGGCGAAGCTGTCGACGCCGTCATCCAGTCGCTGCGCCGATACCTTCTGTCCCGCGAGCAGGCTTGCGAATTCCGGTATGGCACCTTCCGGGCGCGTCCAGATCAGGGCAACGCGGTCCGCAGCCGGCGTCGCGCCGCCCGACAGCACCTGGAACAACTGGCCGTATGGCGCGCTCGCAGCGCTGCAGCCGGGAAGCGTGCGGTCAACCGAAAGATACCGGGCGACCAGTTCGGCATTGAAATCCGAAACCACCAGCACATCGCAGGAACCGCTCATGGGCCCACGGCCTCATTGACCAGTTCCGCCAGCGCTGCCGGCGTCGAGAACCGCGCCAGATTGTCCTCCAGTTCGCGTCCGTCGAGCAGGCTGATCTCCTTGCCCGAGATTTTGGAGGCCTGACGCTCGACATTGAGGATCAGCATGGTCAGCGCCAGCGAGTTGAGGCAGCCGCCTTCGCCGACCAGAATCACATCCGGCCGCTTCTCGATCGCCTCGTTCGGCAGTCTGAGATCGTTGATATCGTCGATGCATCCATAGATCAGAGCAAGGACTTCTCCTGAATCGGCTGGCATTTGCAGAGGTTTCCGTGGCATCCCGGTTGCAGCGCTATTCTAGAATTTCGTCGTCGATTTGTCACCTGTTCGAAAACGCTGTAAAGCCAGCCGACGATCGATCCCGAGCGTGCTGCCTCGGGAAAATGGCGCGATGCGAACTCACCTGATTGACTTCATGAAGCGACCTGCGGTGGTTGCGGCGGCGTCGGTGCTTATCCTGCGCGGGCTGACGCTGTCGAGCCGTTTCTTGCTGTCCGTGCTGCTGGCGCGCATGCTCTCGCCGGATGAAATGGGCCAGTACGGGCTGATAACGGCCGTCCTGGCCTTCGCGCTTTTGGCGCTGGGTCTGGAATTCTATTCCCACACCTTGCGCGAGCTGGTGCCGGCATCCCCGACGAGGCGCGCCCAGATCATTGCCGATCAGATCGCGCTCGGAGCCGTGACGTTTCTTGTCATCGGCTCTCTCTCGTTGCTGGCGGTCCTGGCTGGCCTTTTTCCGGCTAGGCTCGCGCCGTGGTTCCTGCTGATCCTTGCAACCGAACATATCTCGCTCGAAGCGACCCGCATCCTGATCATCACGTCGCGGCCGGTTCGCGCCTATATCGGCGTGTTCCTGCGCGGCGGCATATGGGTCTACGCCATCGCCGTTCTGATGTTCACCACACCGTCGTCGCGTTCGCTCGAAACCGTCCTGGTCTGGTGGGCGCTCGGCGGAGCCGGTTCGATCGTGTTCGCCGCGATTTCCCTGCTCGAATTGCCGTGGCGCGAACTGAAGGGCAAGCGGCCCGACTGGCCCTGGATCTATGGTGGCTTGCTGGCGGCCCGCCCGTTCATGCTGACCGCCGCAGGAGCGCTCACCATTTCCTACGTCGACCGTTTCTTGATCGACGGGTTTGTTGGACGCGGCCCGCTTGGCATCTATACGTTCTATTCGACCCTCTCGATCGGAATCCTTTCGCTGGGGGCCTCGGTTTCACAGCAATTCCTGCCGAAGATCATCGCCGCCTATGCTGTTGGCATGGCCGCTTACCGCAGGGTCATCCGCAATTTTTTCTGGTCCCTGTTCGGGGTGGCCGGAACCATGGTGGTCGCGGCGGCAATCCTGATCGCGCCGCTGCTTGCCGTGCTGCAACTGGTGCAATACGCGCAAAGCGTGGCTGTGTTCTTCCTGATGCTGCCCGGAATCCTGGTGCGGGTCCTCGCCGATGTTCCCTCATACGCACTCTATGCCGCCCGCGCCGACGGCAAGTTGCTCTACTGCAATCTCGGATCGGCGATCATCTCCGTTCTGCTGAATTGCACGCTCATTCCCGTGCTTGGCATTTACGGTGCGGCGCTATCCGGCGGCATCGCCAGCGCGGTGCTTCTCCTCGCGCTGACCTATTTCGCCCTGCGCGGCATGCGTGAAGCGCGCGTGGAACCGGGCGCGACGACGGCGGTCGGTCTTCCCACCGATGCCGACATGCTCTACCCCTGATGCGATCCGGAAAGGGTTGGACCACAAGCCTTCCGCGGGCCGCCTTCATTGCTAAGACGATACCGGCTTGCTAAACAATTGGGGGTCATTACCACGATTCCCAATATCAGGATGCAGCTGGCTCTCAAGATAGTTCGCGGGTTTGCCTCGCCCGCGATCCTCCTCATCGCCGTTTGGTGCGTACTCCTGACCGGCGTCGCAGTCGGGCCGATCGACTATGCGCAGCAGCCGTCGATGGCTGTGTTGGCACTGGTCGCAATCGGCGTCTCGCTCTTTGTTGTGGCGAGTTGGGCGGGTGCCCGGTGCTTCGGCCTCTGGTTGCGGCGGCGGCCAAACCTGCGCGCGCCGCCGGTCGGGCTGCTGAATGTCGTCGTGGCCGCGAGTTCGGTCCTGGGTGTGGCCGGGGTTGCGCTGATCGCCCTCGATCGCGCCGTACTGAGCGGCATCGGCAACGGCGGCTATGCGGAACTGCTGCGCTGCGCGCCGGTCCTGGTCGACTTCATCGAAATCAAGCGCAGCCCCTTGCTCTATGTCGGGTATCTTACTTTCTCCTTCGGTTTCGCTTCACTGGTGCTGTTTCTTTTGAAGGGCGAGAAAATCAGGGGATGGGTGGCGATCCTCGCTCAACTTTCGATACTTTCTCCGGTCGGCTACGCGATCATCTATTCCGGACGCATGCCGATTCTGTTCATCATCGTTCTGGTCGTCGGGGCGGTGTTGGTCCGCGTTGCCGAGGGAAGGCGGCCATTGCCGGATGGACATCACATGCTGGTCAAGATGGCCGTCGTCTTCCTGCTGTTCGGCGCCTACTCCAGTGCGATGTGGTCGAGCCGGCAAGCCTTTTGCGTTCAAATGAGCGGGTTGATCCTGCAATTGCAGGAGCGAATGAAGGAGCGGGATCTGCCGCGCGCCCCGATCGTCCAGCCACAGCCGACGGAAGCCGCCCATCCGCCGTCGCCGGGGGGGCAGCGTTCGCAGCCGGCCGGCGGCGCTGTCATCGATGGCGGGCGAAACGCCTCGACGGCCCCGTCGATACCGCCACCGGCGGATGCTCAGAAATCGGCCGATTCGGTCAGCACCGCCGATTTGAACAAGATGGTGGATGAGAGGAAGGTGTCGCCGGACACCGCTCAGCATTCGGCTGACGTTGCCACGCTGCTGGCGATCATGCAGGAAGCTTGGCATGTGAGTCCGCGCGGCTATATGCTGTCGGTGATCGAATCCGGCCACCTGCCCCCGGGCGCCGTCGTGAGCTCACTGAGCAGTTATTTTTATTTGACCCATGGCGTCCGGATCGTCGACATCACCTGGCGCGCCCGGGCGCAATTTTCGCCGCAATGGGGAGCATATGAAATCGGCGTTCTCTCGCCGATCCTTCGGGTTTTCTTTCCGCAAAACCAGCTGCTCGCCTCGATGAACACCGAACTGAAGTCCACTGGCGTTTTCGGCTTTTTCCCCACCGTATGGGCTGCCGCCTTCATCGACTTCGGCCTCGCCGGCGCGGTGATCTATGTCCTGATCTGGGGATTTGCCGCCGGCTGGAGCGCCTACGGCGCAAGACATTCTGCGCTCGCGACGCCGCCATTGCTGCTAACTTTCGTTCTCGCCAGCATCCTGCTGAGCCCTGTGGAGGGGCCGCTCGGAATAGCGAACTCGGCCGTGGTACTGGTCTCGATGGTCATCGTCGGGATGGCGGTCGATCTCCCAAGCCTGATGGCCGGCTACGGCCGGCAGCCGCGCCAGCTGAAAGCTGGCACGCCTGCCTGACGCCAACCGCTCCACCCCGCATCAAGTGCCGGGGCGGGCTTGGCTCGAAGACGCGCTCAGCGCATCGTGATTCCGCGAAGCCACGCCGCGGTCTCAGTGACGCCCTGCTCCATGGTATAGGGCAGTGGTCCGCAGATCGCTTCCGTGGCCTTGGTATCGAATCGATACTGCGTCAGCACGTTGTTGAGCCGAAACGAATTGAACGGAAAATTTCTTACCCCGATCGCGTTCACCGCGTCCCCGCAATAGGCCAGCGTCCGGGCGAGGACGAGCGGCACGTGCGGAATCGGCCGCGACTGGAAAGCGCGCTGGAACGCGTCGCACCAGGCGAGCAGATCGATCGGTTCGTAGTCGGCCAGATACAGCGTCTTGCGGTGGACCTGTTCGGCGGGCGCTTCGAGCAGCCGCATATACTGGAACGCGATATTGTCGATATAGCTATAGGACTTCCACAGCGGATCATGTCCGACATGGAAGTAATGTCCGCGCTGGATCATTCGAAGAAACAGTTGGTAGTGCGGGCTCATGCCCGGCCCCCAGACCGTTGTCGGACGGACCAGGCACCAATCGCGGCCGCCGCCGTCCTGTTCGCGGACGATTTGTTCCGTGCGGATCTTGCTGCGGCCATAGAGCGTATCGGCGGTATAATCGATATCGTCGCGCGGGACATAGCCGACGCGGCATACGAGCTGCGACGAAGTCCAGACCGCCCGCTTGATCGAAGGCGTGGAACGAACCGCGGCGATCAGGTTTTGCACGCCATCGATGTTGGCGGCGTAACCCGCAAGCGTGGCCTTTTCGTCGAGATCGGTGCGCGCCGCGAGGTGAACGAGCGCATCCGGCGAATAATCCCGAACCGATTCGGTCAGTCGCGCCGCATCGAGGATGTCACACAGATATTTCGATGGTGCGCCGGCTCCCTTGTCCAGACCGGCGACTTCCCAACCCGCAGCCTTCAGTCGACGCGCCACCGCCTGGCCAATAAAGCCAGAGCTGCCGGTTACCAGAACTTTCATCGAGCAATTCGCTATTTTTGATAGAAAAAGCAGTCGCTTGACCAGCCTATCACCGTGCTTTACCAAACCGGCCTGTCGATTGCAAACTTGCAATCGGAATTGTTCAATCGAACCAACCGACTAAACCAATACGCGTCTGGATATTCATGAAGGCGTTCGTCTCAGCCGGTTTCCGATGCATCAACCACGTGCTCGAAGTGTTCGGGCTTCGGCTGTTGCGCACCAATGCGCCGCCGCGGAATTTCGATCTCTTCTTCAAGCATCTCAAGGCGCTCGGATTCGAGGTTCGTACCGTGATCGACGTCGGAATTGCATTTGGAACCGCGCCGATCTACGACGCGTTCCCGCGCGCCAGATATTTCCTGATCGAGCCGGTTGCCGAGTGCCGTCCTGTTCTGGAAAAACTGAAGCACAGACTGGACGCGGAATATTTTCTGGTGGCGGCCGGCGCGGAGAACAAGGATGTCGCGCTGAACGTTCATGATGACATATCGGGCTCCAGTCTTTACCCACAGGTTGAGGGCAAGGCGCTGGATGGCGAAGCCCGGCTGACGCCGATGCGAAGGCTGGATTCGCTGCTGCCGGCGGAACTGGAGCATCCGGTGTTCCTCAAGATCGACACGCAAGGCGCCGAACTCGAAGTGCTGAAGGGTCTCGGAAGCCGAATCGGCGAAATCGATCTCTTGATCGTGGAGACCACGATGATGCCGGTGCGTCACGGCATTCCGCAATTCGCCGACATCGTGCGCTTCTGCGACGAGGCAGGCTTCGCCGCCTATGACGTGCTGGAAGGCTTCACGCGTGCGCTGGATGGAGCGCTGGCGCAGATCGATCTTGCCTTCGTTCGCAAGGACAGCCCGCTACGCAGCCAGGCGGCGACCTTCGATTCCGATCAACTGGCAAAATATCTGCAGGCGCCCAGCAAGCTTCGCGCCGCGCAGGGCCAATCCTGATTTCAACTGTTACCTGCCGTCGACGGCCGGCCCGTCAGATTTCCGCGAGCAGGATGAAGATGCAGCGGCGCTCGCCCTTGTTGACCATTCCGCCGCGGTGGATGCCATTGCCGTCGAACAGGATGCAGTTTCCGTAGTTCGACGTCGCGCTGAAATGCCCCTCGCGCAGGCGCCTGGCTTCAACGGAATCATCAAGCACGTCGGCGCCGAATTCCGCCTTCTTGCGCAGCAAACGCGGCAGCGCCATGAAGCGCTTGCGCACTTCCAGCTTGCGGCCGGAAAGCCCGGCGAAATCGATGGTACGACGGATCATGCCCTCGAACCAGCTGACTTTCGCGTTCTGGCTGGCGCGCACATAGCAGAACGGGCCGCCGTCGGGACCGATCTCATGGACGTAGATTGCGCATTTCAGCATGCCGTAGGTGGCGTCGATGTGAAGGTAGCTGCCCCAGGGGTCCGGTATCTTGGTGTCCGCGAACTGTCGCTTCCAGAACGCATAATCCTCGTCGTTGATCTGCGCGTTGACGTGCTTCACCCCGACCGGTCGGCCGAGATAGGCGCTTGCGGCTTCGACGATGCCGTAACGGTTGAAAATCTCTTCAACGGTGGCGAACGCCTGCGGATCGGACGTGCGGGTGCACCAATAGACGTTGTCGTCGAACTTTCGCTTGTCGAGCGGGATACCCGCGCGGCGCTCATCGAGCCTGGCGAAACCCGGATTGGTCACGGTGCGAACCTGCTCGATCTCGTCGGGCGAGAGCGTCAGGCAAACGATGCCGTCGGATTTGATCTGGTTCAACAGTGCGGGGTTGGCCGGAACCGCGGGACGGCGTGCACCCGTCAGTGAGCCGATCATGCGGCCGGCGCGGATGCGCGCAAACATCGAGACGTAACGCAGCGCCGTCGAGAAATTCAGTCCGCTGAAGCCGGCCTCCTTGGTCAGGAGCGGCATGTTCTCGTAATCGACGATGCGCCGGATGCTGACGAACGCAAAGGCGCGCAAAAACACTTTCAGCGCGCCGAGCCGTTCGCGCAGCGTCGGCTTCGGAAGCATGCCACCATAGGCGGGATGCGCGTCATAGTCGATTTCGGGCAACGAGGTGCCGCGATAGGGAGGGATCGGCAGGGCATTCATTTTGGCTGCGGACGGACTGGACGCCACGTCGGACAGCGAGTTGATTGTCGTCATGGTGAGCTTCCCCGGCGCGGTTCGTTTCGGCTCTCCCGGTCTATACAATTTGCCGGCTCGTTCAAGCAATAAGCCAGACGGGTCAGTCCGCCGGCATCGCTAAGTCATGGAAATGTTTCGGAAATGCACGTTTCAGGTCGATCGTTCGAATAATGGCGGCAATCTTCCTGGACGCCCCGCCACGGCCGTAAGGCGGCTCAAGCGAGGTATCCGGATGGAACCGGCCGCCCAGGATGCCTTCCAGTGCAGCGAGAATCGCCGCCCGGTCGACCGGACAGTCGATGATCGAGGACGCGCGCAACCGGCCGAGCTGGCGATCGCCGATATTGACGGACGGCGTTCCGACCGCCGGCGCCTCCACTATGCCGCTCGATGAATTGCCCACCACCGCGTCGGCCAGCCGCAGCGCCGCCCAGTAGCGTTCGCTGCCGAGGGAGGCGAACAGATGCGCACGGCCGGGGCGCGCCGCCACGAAGGCGCGAATGGCGTCGTCGATCGACCGGTGCCCCGGGTCGGCGTTGACACCGGTAAAAATGAGGGTGCGGTCTTCGATGGCCGCCAGCGCCCCCAACATCGCCGCGACGGTTTTCGCATCGGCGTCGGGCCGCGCCGTGGTCGGATGCAGGGTCGCCAGCAGGAAACGGCCGGGGCCTGCCGAGATGCCAAGTGCCTTGAACAGGGCAGGCTGGTCGAGCGCGGGCGCCGCCGTTGCCTCATCGAGGCCGGGCGCGCCGACGTTGAAGACGAATTCCGGATTCTCTCCCATCTGGATGACGCGCCGCCGGTAGGGTTCGGCGGCGACGAAATGCAGGCAGGCCATCTTGGTGATGGCGTGTCGGATCGCATCATCGAAGGCGCCGGCCGTGACCTCGCCGCCGTGAATGTGGGCGATCGGGATGTTCAGCAATGTCGCCGCCACCGAAGCCGAGAGGATTTCGAAGCGATCGCCCAGCACGACCAGCAAAGCCGGCGCCAGTTCGGCGAGCGTCTCGGAAAAACCGATCACGCCGATCCCGGTGCTGCGGGCGATGGTCTCGGGACGATCGTCGTTTAATTGCAGGTCGATCTTCGCCGCGATCGGAAAGTCGTCGGCCTCGATGGCACGCCAGGTCGCGCCGAATTTGTCAGCCAGATGCATGCCGCAGACGATGAGCCCGAGGTCGACGTCGCTCGTCCCCTGCAACTCGCGGAGCATGCCGCGAAGCAGGCCGTAGTCCGCCCGCGAACCGGTGACCACCGCGATCCGTCGGGGCGGGGCGCTCATGTCCGGCCCTGACGCCAGGGCGACGTGTCGAGCAACCCGTGCTCGACGACATAGCAGGCATAGGCGAGATCGGCGGCGTTCTCGATTTCGATCGAATGCATCCGGTCCATCAATATGCCGTAGCTCGCCGCCGGATCGGCATAGACCTTGCGATGCTTTCGCATCGCATCCCAGCCGATCAGATAGAGCGCGCCGTTCATGGTCACTTCCGGCGGTTGATCCTGCCGGCGCAGCGCCGGCGTCGTCAGCATCCTCTCGACGATGGCCCCGATCGAGCCGTCCTTGCCGAGCGGTCCGATGAAGATCGACGACACCTCGGTCTCGCGCAGTCCGACCACCAGGCCGGCACGGCGCGCCGTGAAAAGTTCGGCGGCCTCATCGTAATGCCCGGACCGCGCGAAGGGCGAGGACGGTTCCAGCACCATGATCGCGTCGTAACGGCGGCGCTCATGGCTTTCGATCCAGTCCATGGCGTGGAGGATCACGTCATTGGAAGAGGCGGTGTCCGTCGCAAGCTCTGCGGGACGCGAAAACAGCACCTCGGCGCCATGGCGTTTCGCTTCGGCCTGGATCTCCGGACTATCGCTCGACACGATCAGCCGCGAGCAATAACGCGACTGCCGCGCCGATATCGCCTTGTAGCCGATCAGGCTGAGGCCGCCGATCTCGCGCAGGTTCTTGCCCGGCAATCCCTTCGATCCGCCGCGTCCGACCAGCAGGAACAATATCTCCATGGCGGCTGTCATCGTTCCGATCGTTGCTGCCTGCGAACAGGCGAAAAGCGGGTCTGGCAGGTCGCGCCAGCGGCTCGCCCGCGTTGCTTTTACCAAGCTACTCGACTAAGACAACTGCCTGATTTCGAGGGGCAATTTCGACCGCCCGATGGCCGGCTGACGGACGCTCATGCATCGCCGCACCACGATCATTGCCGAGGCCGGCGTTAACCACAACGGCGATCGCGCTCGCGCCTTGGCGCTGGTCGAGGCCGCCGCGCGGGCGGGCGCCGACATCGTCAAATTCCAGTCGTTTCGCGCCGACAAGCTTGCGACCGCCTTGGCCGCCAAGGCGAGCTATCAGCAGGTCACGACCGGAACCGAACAATCGCAGCTCGAGATGTTGCGCGCGCTCGAGCTGAGCGAGGACGACGAGCGTCGCATTGCCGAGGCCTGCGCCGCGGCCAACATCACCTATATGTCGACGCCGTTCGATGCCGATAGCGCGACGCATCTGGTGCGCAACATCGGCGTCTCGACGCTGAAGGTAGGCTCCGGCGATCTGACCAATGCGCCGTTGTTGTTGCACCTGGCGCGATTTCGCCTGCCGATCATCTTGTCGACGGGGATGGCGACGCTGGCGGAAGTCGAACAGGCGCTCGGCGTCATCGCGTTCGGCTATCTGCGCGAGGCGAACGGGCGCCCCACATCGCCGGATTTTGCCAAAATCCTGCTCGATCGGCAGGCCTGGGCGGAATTGCACTGCAAGGTGACGCTATTGCATTGCACGACGGAATATCCGGCCGTGCCGCAGTCCATCAATCTGCGCGCCATGGCGACGTTGCGCAGCGCCTTCGGTCTCCCCGTCGGCTTCTCGGACCATAGCCGCGGTATCCATGTCGCAGTCGCAGCCGTAGCGCTCGGCGCCACCATGATCGAGAAGCATCTGACGCTGGACCGCACGCTGCCGGGGCCCGATCACCGCGCCTCGATCGAGCCCGACGAACTGGCCGCGATGACCGCATCGATCCGCGATGTTGAGTTGGCACTCGGTGACGGACGCAAGGTGCCGGCGCCTGAGGAAATCGCCAACCGTTCGGTCGCCCGCAGGAGCCTGGTTGCCATCAGACCGATCCGCAGCGGGGAATTGTTCTCGGAGGCCAATCTCGGCGTCAAGCGACCGGGAGACGGCATTCCTCCTATTGAATATTGGTGCTATCTGGGCAAAAAGGCTGATCGTGATTATGCCGCCAACGAGGCTCTGGAACCATGAGTTTGGTTGTTTTGTGTGCCGGCGGTCATGCCCGCGTCGTCATCGAGGCGTTACGCAGCCGTGGCAGATGCCCGACCGCGGTGACCGACCGTGATCCGGCGCGAGTGGGTTGTTTCCTCGGAGGGATTCCAATTATCGGGACGGACGAAAATATTCTGGCGATGAAAACGGACTCGGTGGAACTGGCCAACGGGCTCGGCAACCGCGCGTCGCGCTCCGATTCGGGACTGTCGGGACGGCGCGAGTTGTTCGGCCGCTTTGCCGCGCTCGGCTATGCCTTCCCGGTGATATCGCACCTCTCCGCCGTGATCGCTTCCGATGTCTTGCCCGGCGAGGGGGCGCAGGTGATGGCCGGTGCGGTCATCCAGCCGGGCGCGCGGATCGGACGCAACGTGCTGGTCAACACCCGCGCGGTGGTGGAGCACGATTGCGAGATCGGCGATCACTGCCATATCGCTCCCGGGGCGGTACTTTGCGGCGGCGTGTCGGTCGGGGAAGCCACTCATGTCGGTGCGGGCGCGATCGTGTTGGTCGGGGTCAGGATCGGCTCGGGATCGGTGATTGCGGCAGGCAGCGTGATCGCCAAGGATGTGGCGGCCGGCTCGTTCGCCGGCGAGCGGGGCAGTCCGCCATGAACGGGGTATTCGTCGTCGCCGAAAATACCGCCTTGATCGAAACGCTGCGGCGCATCGATGAGGGCAACCTGCAGCTCGCCGTGGTCGAGCGCGATGGCAAGATCGTCGGCACCGTGACCGACGGTGACGTGCGGCGCGCGCTGCTCGGCGGCGTCGGCCTCGATGCCTCGGTCGAGCAGGTCATGAACCGCACCCCGATCGTGGCACCGGCCGGCATATCGAACGCGGCGGCGCTGACCTTGATGCGCCGGCATTCGATCCATCAATTGCCGATCGTCGATGCCGAGGGAAGGGTCATCGAGGTCAAGCTGATCGACGATCTCGCCGTGTTGGCTCCATCGGACGACAACTGGGTGATCCTGATGGCCGGCGGCCTCGGCTCGCGGCTGAAGCCGCTCACCAACGAGATGCCGAAGCCGTTGCTGCGGATCGGCGACAAGCCGATCCTGGAAACCGTGCTGACCGGCTTCATCAAGGCCGGTTTCGGGAAATTTTTCGTCTCGATCAACTACAAGGCCGAGATGATCCGCGACTATTTCGGCGACGGCTCGGCCTGGGGCGTCGAGATCAGCTATCTCGAGGAGCGCGAGCGGCTGGGTACCGCGGGCGCGCTGTCGCTGCTGCCGCAGCGTCCGACACAGCCCTTCTTCGTCATGAATGGCGACCTGCTCACCACGGTGAATTTCGAGCAGATGCTGAAGTACCACCGCGAGCACAAGGCGTTCTCGACGGTCTGCGTCCGCGAGCATTCCATCACCGTGCCGTTCGGGGTGGTCGATTTCGAAGATCACCGGCTGGTCGGTATCCGCGAGAAGCCGACGCAGAAATTCTTCGTCAACGCCGGCGTCTATCTGCTCGACCCGGGTATCCTCGATCACATCGATACCAACGAAGTGGTCGACATGCCGACCCTGATCGAGCGGACCATCGTGCTGGGAAAATCATCGGTCGGCTTCCCGTTGCGGGAATACTGGATCGATGTCGGGCGGCTCGACGATCTGCAGCGCGCCTCCGACGAATTCCAGAGGATTTTCGGTTGAGCGCAGACCGCTCCTTGCGCGAGCTGATGTCGCTCGAAGGGCGCGTGGCGCTTGTGACGGGTGGCGCCGGTCATATCGGACACTCGATCGGGCACGCGCTGGCCGAACTCGGGGCCGATATTGCAGTCGTCGATATTTCGTCTTCCGCCTGCGCCGGTGGCGCTACGGAACTCAGCCGGCAATGGAAGGTGGCCGCGGTCGGCTTCGACTGCGACCTCGAGCAGTCCGGGGCGGTGCGCGACCTGCCACGCCGGGTCCGGGAACGGTTCGGTCGCATCGACATCATCGTCAATTGCGCGGCGTTCGTCGGTACCAGCGGGCTTGAGGGCTGGGCGGTGCCGTTCGAGCAGCAGTCGGATGCGACCTGGAGACGGGCGCTGGAGGTCAATCTGACCGCGCCCTTCGTCCTGGTACAGGCCGCGGCGGCCGATCTCAGAGCATCCGGGCATGGGAGCGTCATCAATATTGCCTCGATTTACGGGCTCTCGGGCCCGGACTGGCGGCTCTACGAGGGGACCAATCTCGGCAATCCGGCCGCCTATGCCGCCAGCAAGGGCGGCCTGATCCAGGCCACCCGCTGGCTCGCCACCACGCTGGCGCCGCAGGTCCGGGTCAACGCCATCGCACCCGGAGGAGTATTCAGGGACAGCCCGGAGCCGTTTCTCGGCCGCTATGTCGCCCGCACGCCGCTCGGCCGGATGGCGCGGGAGGAGGATTTCAAGGGCGCGGTGGCCTATTTGGCGAGCGATTTGTCGGCCTATATGACCGGGCAGTGCCTGACGGTCGACGGCGGGTGGACCGTGTGGTAAGGCCGACCCAGATCGTGAATTTGCGGGATTTAGGAAATGTTGAGCTGTAACAAATGCCTGTTGCCCGAGACCGCCGAAGCGACATCGTTCGACGAGGCCGGCTCCTGCAGCGTCTGCGCGCAGATCGAGGTGCGCGACACGCAGATCGACTGGGACGACCGCCACAAACAGATGCTGGAGCTCGTCGCACAATACCGCGACAAGGGACTGTACGATTGCATCGTGCCGTTTTCCGGCGGCAAGGACAGCGTTTTCCAGCTTTGGTATGTGGTGCGCAAACTGGGCCTGAAGCCGCTGGTGGTGCGGTTCGACCACTGGTTCTACCGGCCGCTGGTCGACGAAAACAACACCAGCGTATTCAAGCAGCTCGGCGTCGACGTCCTGAACTTCACGCCGAACTGGCACGTGGTCCGTGAATTGATGCTGGAATCGCTGAAGCGGCGCGGCGATTTCTGCTGGCACTGCCATACCGGCATCTACGCCCACACCATGCAGATCGCCATTCGCTACGAGACGCCACTGCTGTTCTGGGGCGAGAGTCTGGCCGAATACCAGTCGTTTTATTCGTATGACGAGATGGAGGAGGTCGACGAGAAGCGCTTCAACCGCGCGATGAATCTCGGCATCACCGCCGACGACATGTACGAATTCCTCGGCGGCCGCGTCGCCAGGCGCGACCTCTATCCGTTCGCCTACCCGGCGCGCAAGGATCTGATGCGGATCAAGTGCCGCTCGATCTGTCTTGGCAGCTACATCAAGTGGGATACCCGCAAGCACGTCGAGATCATCAAGCGCGAGCTTGGCTGGAAAGGACAGGAAGTCGAGGGCATTCCGCCGGAATATGATTACGAGAAGATCGAGTGTTTCTTCCAGGGCGTGCGCGACTACCTGAAATTCATCAAGCGCGGCATGGGGCGGACCAACCACCTCGCCAATATCGACATCCGCAATCACCGCATGACGCGCGAGGAAGGCGAAAAGCTCGTGCGCCAGTATGACGGCAAGCGGCCGCCGAGCCTTGATCTGTTCCTCGATTACCTCCAGATCAGCGAGGAGCAATTTTTGGAGGTGGCGATGAAGCACGAGGTCAGCCCGTGGCAGTTCTCGCCGAACCAGATCGAGCCGGGCAGGCGAATGCCCGACATGGACAAGTGGGACGCTACCCAGGTGCCATGGCCGAACCACCCGGGCATTGAGATCGGCGGCAAGGGCTGAGATCGCGAATGGCGCTCACTTTGGGCGCCCCAGGAGCCGGGGATGTCAGAGGTCGCAATCGTCGATTACGGCATCAACAATGTCCGCTCCGTCCGCAACGCGGTCGACTATTGCGGCTTCAATCCCGTCGTGACGCACGACGCCGCCGTGATCGCCGACGCTTCGCATGTCATCCTGCCGGGTGTCGGCGCCTTCGGCGACGCCATGGGCAACATCCGGGCCCGCGGTATCGAGGAAATCCTCAACCGTCATGTGCTGGAACAGGGCAAGCCATTCCTGGCGATCTGTCTCGGGATGCAACTGTTGGCCAGGACCTCGGAAGAACACGCCGACGGCAACGCGCCGTTTCGGGGGCTCGGCTGGTTCGACGCCGACATCCTGCGCTTGCGCCCCAACGATCCCGAACTGAAAATTCCGCATATGGGCTGGAACAGCGTGACCCGTGAGCGCGACCATCCCGTGCTGGCGAATATCCGCGACGGCAATCTGGCCTTTTATTTCGTGCACAGTTTTGCGATGCACTGCGACAACGCCAGCGACCTCATCGGCTGGGCGGACTACGGCCAGCAGGTGACGGCGATCGTCGCCAAAGACAATATCGTCGCGACCCAGTTCCATCCCGAGAAGAGCCAGGACAGTGGCATCGAACTGGTTGGCAATTTCTTGCGGTGGAATCCTTGAAATACGCGCGATGCTGAAAAAGCGACTGATCCCGAAATTCCTGCTGCGCGACGGACGGCTGGTGAAATACACACGCTTCTTCGACAATGAGCGCATCGCCGGCAATCCGGTGACGACGGCCAAGGTCTATAATGACTACGGCGTCGACGAACTGATCGTGCTCGACATCGTGCCGAGCGAACAGTCGCGGGGACGGGTGGTCGAGATCATCGAACGGATGTCGGAGGAAATCTTCATGCCGTTCACGGTCGGCGGCGGGGTGCGAACGCTCGAGGATGTCAACCGCCTGCTGCGCGCCGGCGCCGACAAGGTTTCGGTCAATTCGGAAGCCGTGCGGCGTCCCGAATTCGTGCGCGAGGCGGCGCGCACCTTCGGCGACCAGTGCATCACCGTCTCGATCGACTACAAGCGGACCGGCGCCGATGGTGCCAGAGTCTTCATCGACGGCGGCCGCGAGCCCGCCGCGCTCGATCCGATCGAGTGGGCGCTGCGCTGCGAGCAGTTTCATTGCGGGGAGATCCTGCTCGGTTCGATCGACCGCGACGGCACCATGGAGGGCTACGATCTCGACATGATCCACGCGGCCGCGCGCCGCCTGAGCGTCCCCCTGATCGTCTCCGGCGGATGCGGCTCGTTGCAGCATGCGATCGACGCGCTGGAGGCGGGCGCCTCGGCGGTCGCGATCTCCTCGATGTTCCTGTTCACCGACAACAGCCCGATCAAGCTGCGCAGCCATCTGGCCTCGCGCGGCTTGAACGTGCGGGCGCCTGGCGGCAGCCGCAACTGACCGCGAAACGTCAGCCGGAGGCGAGCCGGCAGCCGACCCGGATGACATTGCCGGCCGGTTGCTCGTCCGCGCCGTCGCGGATGGTTTCGATCAGCACGCTGCCATCCCTGCAGGCGATTTCCGCGGCTCCGCCCTTGCCGTGCGCAAGCACCACTCCGCAGCCGAGCGGATGGACGCTCGCCGCCTTCCCGATCGAAGCGCGCGCGATATGAACAGCGCGCCTGGTCTGGCGGTCGGGCGACACCACGATCGTCTGCGCGCCGGCATAGGGCCAGCCGAACGCTCGGACGCAGCGTTCTATCTCGCTGCCGGTCCAGCGCCAATCGATCTTGCCGTCGAGTTCGGTCTTCAGCGCCGGGAAATAGGGCCGGTCGCCGGATTGGGCCCTGCTGGCAACGGAATTGCCGGCGATCGCCGTCCTGAAGGCTGCCGCCAGCGCCGGCAGGCTCGCCCGCTGCGCCGACATGATGTCGACCGGATAGGCGCTGTTCGACCATGCGAAAGGTTGCTCGACGATAGTCGCGCCGGTGTCGATCCCGCTGTCGATCCAATGCAGCACCCAGGCATCCCCGTACAAACGATCGTCGTTCAGGATCAGCCAGCTCAGTCCGGCGCGGCCCCGGTATCGCCTCGAGCCATGGATGTTGAAGACGAGGCCATCGAAGGCTTGCAGGAAGTTCGTCCTGATGATCGGAGCCGACACGGAGAGGACGGCGTTCGCGCCGGTCTGCCGGATGGCCGCGATTGACGCCGGATGGTTCGGGTCCGGGGCATGGACGAACGGCAGGCCAAGCCTGCTCACGATAGCGCCGATGGATTCGTGCAGATTGCGGCCAGCGAGATATGATTCGATCGGGCCCTCCGGCTGATCCGGCGCGGACTGGCTGGCCACCGACACGACCTTGATCCCTGCCTGCTGCAGCGCGTCGATCGCCGCGCCCAGGAAACTGGACGCGCCGATGACGCAAAACCGCAAATCGGCATGGGGAACCGGCAATTGCCGGACCGCTGGAGCTTGTTCGTTCAATCTGCTTCTCCCTGCCGCGGCGTCATCGGCGATGGTCTCGCGGGCCTTTGAACGGCCCGCCGCGTGCAGGCACAATTTCGCGATCTCGCCGCGTGTCGTCGCGCGAGCTATTCTCTTACTTCCCGCCCTCTCTGGAAAGAGGGCGCAGGGAATGCCGGGCGGCCGATGCGCCCGATAGCCACGTGTGCGATCGTAGTGGGTAGAATGCACACGTGTTGGCAGGTCACACCGGAATCACCCGGCATTCCCCACGCAACGGTTTTTAGCGGCTACTTCGTGATCTCCCCGGTGCTCCGGGCTTGTTGGCCACCGTCGCCTGCGCTCTTTCTCGCAGACTTGACACCAGCGTCGGGGTGTCAGGACCACAACTCCGCACGTCCGCATCGAGTGCCGTCGTCAGAGGCACCCCCGGCGTCCACCGCATCCCGTCCAGGTGATTTGCCCGTCGCCGCACTTGCCGTGTATCCGATTTGGGAACATGCTCCTCACTAGCAGCATCTCATGGAACCCATGCCGAGTGCGACAGGGTCGCTGCTCTGGCGGTCTCGCGATTCAGGAAGAACAACATGGAAATCCCCCCATTAGAAACGACGACGATCACGCCGCGGCCATTCGGGAGATCGAAAAACCCTGGGGCGCTCGGCCGGGGACAGAAGACGGCGACAAGCTCGATATTCTCGCAACCCTCGTCGAGAAATACGAGGACCGTCGCTGGCCGAATATCCTGCCCCTTCGCGCGGGTTCGGATAAGTTGGAGTGATGGAAATCAAAGAGAACGACGATCGCTCAAACCTTCATCCCATCAACCGCCCCAGGCGCTTTCTCAGCCGCACGCGCCTGGTGATGATGTTGCTGTTGATCGTGGCCATTCCGATCTTCATGTTCCTTGCCAACAAGGCCGTGCATGAAAACGCGGAAGCTATCCGGCAGGTTTTCGGTCGATAGGATGGGAAGACAAGACCGAATTGGGCCGCAATGTGGTTTGCGATATTTGGAGGCCTTGCTCACGTCAGCCGCTTGAACCCGGAATGCGCCACAGGTCCCCGCAGCAATTGTCGCACCGCGTTCTGGTCGATCGCGATCCGCAAGTCGCGGAACACCGCGTTGACCGCTTCGAGATAGCGGTCGACATGGGCGTCGGTGTGCGCCCACATCGCATAGAACGAGCCGGTGGCGAAAATGCCGCGGTCGAGCATCATCTGGGTGAAGAGGGTGCGGACTTCCTGCGCCTCGGGCACCTCGAAGGCGAAATGGCCGAGCGGCGCGATGCCGGAGACGTGCACGGGAAGGTCGGTCGCGGTCGCGGCCTCGCTCCAGCCTTGCTGCACGCGCGTGCCGATCCGCACCAGGTGACGCGCGACGTTGTGTTCGCGGTGCTTCTTCAGCGTCGCAAGGGCGGCTACCGGTCCGACCCGCTCGGTCCAGGCGGTGGAACTGACAAAAGTCTCTTGCGCCGCGTCCATCACCGCATGGCGTCCGACGATCGCGGCCATCGGAAAGCCGTTGGCGATGGCTTTGGCGAACACGGCGATATCGGGATCGACGCCATAGGCGAGATGCGCGCCGCCCGAGCTGATGCGCAAGCCCGAGGTCACTTCGTCGAAGATCAGGGCGGCGCCGGTCTTGTCGGCGAGCGCGCGAACGCCATGGATGAATTCCGGCGCGGGCTCGCTCGAGCGCACCGGCTCCATCACGATCGCAGCTAACCGGTCGCCATGTTCGGCGACGATCGCCTCGATCTCGTCGAGCCTGTTGAAGTGGAACGGGTGCATCAGGCCGGAGAGGCCGCGCGGCACGCCCTTGGTGTCGAGCCCCGGCAACAGATGGCCGTCAAGCGCGGTGGTCTCGCCGAGATTGGCGCTGAGATACCAGTCGTGCCAGCCGTGATAACCGCAGAACGCCACCATGTCGCGCCCGGTCGCGGCGCGCGCGATCCTGACCGCAATCGCCATCGCCTCGCCGCCGGCGCGGCCGAAGCGGACCATGTCCGCCCAGGGGTGCAGCTCGATCAGGAGTTCGGCGAGCTCGACATCCTCGGCGCAATTCAGCGTCGACATCGAGCCCATGTCGATCGCCGTCTTGACCGCGGCGTTGACGTCGGGGTCGGCGAAGCCGAGGATCGTGGCGCCGATGCCGCAATAGCTCATGTCGAGGAAGGTACGTCCGTCGAGGTCGATGACCTCGGCGCCCTTGGCCTGCTTGTAATAAGTCGGCCATTGCTCGGGCAAAAACATCTCGGGCCGCTTCGAGAGCAATTGCGTGCCGCCGGGCATTACCTTGCGCGCGCGCCGGTAGAGCGTTTGGCCAGTGCTTGACATATCTGTTTCCTTTTGCGGCACCGCAGACGGTGGATATCTCATGGTTGATTTCGAGGCAAGCCGCGGGCGCCGCGAACCGGCGCGGCATCCGGTTCGCGCTTGAAAATACGTCGGGGTGTTCGCGAAGAGCGCGTTGTGATACGTTCGTCAGCTCGACGCGATGCCGACGACCGGCATATTTGGGATATCTGGCAATCGGGGACTTAACTGTGGCGCAACGAATTTCAGGCGCTTATCGATTGGTTACGATTCCGTCGATCCACAAAGGACTGATGTTTTCGCTTGGCGCGGACAAAGCCATTACACGTTACGTGAATGAAATCCTGCAACCAACGCCCGGCATGAAAATGCTGGACGTCGGATGCGGACCAGCCAACATCCTGTCCTATCTTCCTCCGCTCGACTACACCGGCATCGACCTGAACGAGAAGCACATCGCCTACGCCCGGCGGCGGTACGGCGATCGCGGCCGCTTTATCGTCGGAAATGCCGGCGATGATTTGAAGCAGGAGGGCAAGCAATTCGATCTCATCAATGTCTCCGCATTGCTTCACCATATCGCGGACGACGAGGCTATTTCGCTTTTTGCGTCGCTGGCGGGTCTCCTGAAACCGCAGGGAAGGATTGTCACGATCGACAACGTTTGGCTGCCCCGGCAGCGCGTCGCGGTCCGATTGTTCAACTATCTCGAACTCCGGAACCAACATCAGAACCCCGGAAGGTTATCTCCGGTTGTTGAACGGCATGGGGTTCGACGTTCAAACCCTTTTCCTGAACGACTTGCTGCGGATTCCGTACGACCACATTATCATGATCGCCCGCAACGCTTCCTAGAGCCCTTTCCGTTTCGATGGAATTGAAACAGGCTCCAGATTCTTGTTTTGACGCGTTTTCTTCACGCGATCCGGTGACCACTTCGCTCGAAAACGCTCTAAACCGACAAACGCTGTGGATGTCCCAGCGGTCGCCCAGACCGCGGCTTGAAACCAACCCGTGATTCTGCGAGACAACCACGGGAACAAATATCCTCATGGACGTTTCGTGCGACAATAGACGCTTTAGCACGGCCGGCGTCGGCGTCCTGGTGGCCGTCCTGGTCTGCTGGATCGCGCTCTCGATCAAGGCTGTGCTGTGGCAAGGCACCTGGGCCGACGAAACGGACTACATCGTCAAGTCGTGGTGGTACGTCAGCGGCGCGGTGAAGCCCTACACCGCCGAGGATGCGACCTGGTATCAACCGTTGTTCTTCTATGCGCTGGGTGCCTGGCAGTGGATCTTCGGCCATGGCGTCGTCACCGCGCGCAGCTTCTCGCTTGTCGTGACGGGCATCAACATCGTGTTGCTGGCGAGCCTGCTGCGGCGGCTGGGTTGTACGGTCTGGCCGATTACGTTTGCGATTGTCGTCTTTGCGCTGAGCGAGGACAGTATTTTTTATTTCAACAGCGCGACGCAGTTTGCCCCGTTCATCTGTCTGCAATTGATCGCGCTGCATCTTCTGCTGCAAATGAATAAGAATGCCGGTTTTGCAGTCGCGTTTGCCCTCGGCGCCGTCCTGACCATGGCCTATCTGCTGCGCATCAATTCGGTTGCATTCATCGCGTTGAGCCTCGGGATTGTCTGGGTCAGGGCCGGCCGGGATCGCTGGCGCGTGTATTTCTGTTCGGCTGCGATACTGGTGCTGACCTGGTCGTTGCTGGCGTTGCTTTGGGGGCGCCAGTTCGCCTACGTCACCCTCTGGCTTCCAGGCGTGACGGATTGGCTGATTTCAGGCGGGCGTGCTGCCGAAACTCTATCCGCACGCTCTCCCCCTCAGTCACCAAATGACGGGCGTGATCTCTCACCCGACGCTGCGAAATTTGCTCGCCTATGCCTTCGGCTGGGATATTCTCGGACACTATTTGCTCAACCACCATGGTGTGCCGGTTGCAAGCGCGCTCGCCGCAACGATCGTTGCCGCGCTGCGCCCGATTCCCAATCGTGGCTGGACTGCGCTGTTTGCAGCATCCTATTGGGCGATGCTCGTTTTCTACAACCTCGGGCTTCAGTCGATGTGCGGAGGCTGCATCCAGGCCTACGCGAATTATGCCGATTATCTTGCCGCGCTGGCGGGAGGACTTGCCGTGCATGGTTTGATGGTGACGAATCGCAGCGATCTGCTGGTTCGCGGCATCGCAGTGGGGACAGTTGTGGCTTCGATCGGGCTCGCCGCGGAACAAGCCTGGAGTCTCACCGGCGTTTATCGACTGCCATCGATCCGCAATCGCTCCGACTCCTTGCCGGAAGAAGTTCGTGCGGCCGGCGAGGCGATGCGCACGCTTTTGCCTCCCGGCTCGGCGGTGGAACTTGTCGGCCGCGATTTACGCATCCCGCTGGCGCTAACGCTGGCGGATATCCGGATCCCACCTGTCACGCTCACTCTGGTGACGTCCTATCGTGAGCTGGATGCGAATGTCACTCCGGAAGAGGCCACGCAGGCGACGCAGGAGATGCGACAGCTCACGGGCTGGACGGACGAGATCGCCAGGGAGTGGATGCAGCAAAATGGTGATTGGATGATCGTGCAGCGGAAGCCCGTTGATCCCGTCGTTCCCTGGTTGATCTGGGCGCCCGATGCGCCGCTGGTCAAAACCGGCCTGGAGAAGTGTTTCGAGCCGGTCGCGCAGCCGGAATTTACGAACTTCGTCCCGCCGCTGTCGTTCACACTCTACCGGCGTATCCGGCGTGGCAAGGTATGCCTCGGCGAGTGAATTTTGGCGCGGCCGCTCAAGCGACCCGGTCGAGCGCCGGCAAGATTGCGACGGCGCGTGCGAGGCCCTCGGCGAGGCTCAGCGGGCAGCGCCACCCCGTCGCGTTGGCCTTGCGGGTATCCACTTCCAGCGACCCGATCAAGGCGTCGGTCAGTCCGAGATAGCTCATCGGCAACCGCAGCACGGAAAGCGGAATCGGCAACAGGCGTGCCGGCCGGCCGCTCGCGCGCGCCAGGAGCCGGATGAATTGCGGCGTGGAAACCTGCTCGGCGTCGGCCAGCAGAAACACGTCGAACGGCGCGGAATGTTGCGCGGTCAGGCGATGGCTGACAAAGGAAGTCAGATTCTCAATTCCGAGAAAGGCGCGCCGGTTGTCGATCAGGCCAAAGGGCAGCGGCACGCCGGCGCGCACCGCCGACAGCAGCCGGCCGAAATTGCCGACGGCGGCGGCGCCGAAGATCATCGGCGTGCGAATCACCGTGATCGACATCGTGGCCTTCATAGCCAATTCCGCCAGGCCCCGTTCCGCGGCGGCCTTGGTCCTGCCGTAGACGGTTTTCGGCGCGATGCCGTCCTGCTCGCAAAACGGCGTCCGTCCCTCGGTGGTGCCGCCGTTGACCGCGACGCTGCTCAGAAAGATGAACCGGCGCACGCCGGCCGCGGCCGCGCTGCGCGCCAATTGCAGGGTACCTTCGACATTGACGCAATGATACAGATCGCTCTCGCGTTCCTGCACATTGCGGGAGCGATGCGCGCGTGCCGCCAGATGGACCACCGCATCGACCCCGCCAAGGGCGGCTCGCCAGTCGGTCGCTGGCCCGAGTTCGAGGCCTCCGACTGTGTCCGCGCGGGCCGCCGGGCAGGCCGAGCGCTGGGCGCGACGCACCCGCCAGCCGGCTTCCGCGAGCGCCGCCACCATGTGACGTCCCACAAACCCGTCGGCGCCAGTGATGAGGACGATCGGGGCCATGCTCGCGCTACCGGACCGAGTTCAAGATGTCGCCGACGACCTGCCGGTAACGGGCGATCGCGCGGTCCGCGGTATAATTCTGCGCAGCAAGCGCGGCACGCTTGCCCTTGGCCAGCGTCTCCTGGCGATCGGCCGCGGCGGAACGGATGGCGTCGGCCAGATCGCGCGGATCTTCGGGCCTTGCGACCCAGCCGATATTTTCCTCTTTCAGCATCAATGCCGCTTCCGAACCGGCTTCGGCGGTCACGATGACCGGCCGTCCGACCGCCAGCAGATTGTAGATCCGGCTCGGGACCGACACGCCTACCACATTGCGACGATAGGGAATCACCCAGAGGTCGGCCGCCGCAAGGAATGCCTCGAGCTCGGACTCCGGCACCCGATCGACGAGCGTGACGTTGGGAAGCGGCGTTACGGCGTAAAGCCCGGTCAATTGTGTCCATCCGCTTCCCCATCCGGAAAGCATGAAGTGAATATTCTGTTCGTCCTTCAACAGTCGCGCGGCTTCGAATACCGTGGCCGCGCTGTGGGTGAACCCCAGATTGCCCGACAAGCCGACCACCAGCTTGTCCGGGAAGGCGCGAAAAGGATTGGCCGCGGAGATTTCGCGGTATCCGATCGGCAGCAGCGCCCAGTTCGGAATGAAATGGATATTGCGCTTCGCGACATCGCCGTAGGCGAGCAGCAACGCCTCGACGTCGCGCCCGATGGTGATGATGGCGTCGAGTGCCGGGAAGAGCAGGCCGTTGGCAAAGTGAACGACTTTCGCCACCAGCGATCGCGGCCGCACCAGTCCCGCCATGATCAGGGCTTCGGGGTAGAGATCATAGATCAACAGGACGGCGTGCGCCTTGCGCAGTTTGGTCGCCAGCGCGACCGGGTAGGGCAGTGCAAACGGCGTGGTCACACAAAGCACGACATCGTCTTTGCCGACATGCCTGAGCGTGGCAACCAACATTTTTGCGGACAGCCACAGCATGGCGATCGCCCGGCGCAGCAGCGCGCCCTTCTGCGGGGTCCAGCTTGCGACTTCCACGACGCGGAACCCGGCGGCAGCGGCAATGGAATTGGCGGTTCCGGAAATCACGAGAACCTCGCTGTCGGTCGTCAGTCCATTGGCGATCGCGGTTACATAAGTCGCTGTGGTCGTGGGATCGGGAGCGAAATACTGACTCACAATCACGATTTTACCGGGCATAGGAACGGAAGTCCCCTGAAAGCCCGGGCGAAACCCGGGGGAGCCATTACCGGCGGCGGACCGTTAGCACCGTTGATCCCCATTTTCCAGCGAACGCATGCTTTCGATCGCGGCTTCCAAATGACCGGAACATCACGACAAATCGACGGATCACGACAGGCGATGAAGAAATTCGATCACGCAACAATTCGATGAAGCGGCGTGGTGCCGCCAAAGTTCCGTCATGCCTCGAAGCCGGCACCGCCAGCGTCAATAACGATATGATTCGGTTCGCCCTGAAAAGGGGCCGCAGGGCCCCGCCGCGCCGGCCCGCGACGATCTGTCCATCATCGGACCGGAACCGGGTGTTGCCCGGTCGGCCGGCCTTCCACCGGAAGCCGATATGCTCTACCCCTAGGGAGGGCGGAAACGCGTTCCCGCCTTGCGACACGAGCAATGGATGACCCGCAAGACCGAGAGCTGCCGGCGATCCGGACAAGTCGGCGCGTCCTGACGATGAGCGAACCATCCGACCAAGAGCTTGCCGATCAATGCCTGAGCCGCGCCATCGCGGATGTGGATAGCTGGCTCGCGCTCGTCGAAAACGGACAACTCGCCAGCGTTGCCCCGTTCGGACAGATGTTCGTCTACCAATTGCGGATGCAGGGCAGACTTGGCGACAAGGCGTTCGCGGTGAATGAATTGTACAGGCTGTATTACCGCAGAGCGGGTGGCCAAGGCGAACTCCCGATCCGGAACGACGATCTGCGCCCGACGATCTGATAGCGAGTTGCAAAGGGAAGTTCTAAAGTCCCCATTCATTTCGATTTCAGGAGCACTCCGGAAACCCTGCGTCCGGGCTGCGCTAGGGTCTTCTTCCACCCTGGCTGGCCTTTCAACAGAGGCAGATATGCTCTACCCGTAGGCAGGCCAGGGAATTCGAAGCCGCTACGGACAGTGGAGTTGAAAGACGCCCAATGTCTTCAGAGCGCTCCGTGAAGAGCACGATTTTCTCCACCATCGTGCGCAGTCGCTACTGGTGGGCTCTGCCGGCTACTTCGTTCGCGGCGCTCAGCGCAGTCAATTTCTCCTACATGCGGGACGCCTTGTTCTACCGCTTTGACGGAACGTTCATTCTTGCGATCGTGACTTCGCAAAAGAAATGGATGAGTCCGGAGATTGGCTTTTCATTGAATTTCTTGCAGGGGCTCGGGGATATTTGGGTTCCGCAAGCAACGCAGCTGATGCCGGGATTTATCCTTGCGTCACTCGTCGCCGATAAGTGGATGCCGGTTATTGCATTGTTGGCATTTGCACTGGAATTCTTTTTTTCGACGATCGTCCTGGCAAGATGCCTCGGCGTCGGCCGCCTCACGAGCCTGGCCGCTGCCCTGATCGGAGCCATGTTGACGCTGCCATATTTTGTCCCGGCACTCACCGGGTGGCGGATTTGGGGCAACCCACATTTCATGGAAGCTATTGCGGAAAGTACCTTGGCCTTATGCGCCTTTATCGCGATCGGACGAACCCGGACCAGGACGGATGCGATACTTGTCCTGACTATTTTGGTTTTGCTTGGGCACTTCGCAATCGCCCGGCCGGTCCTCGCCGGGCTTGCCAGCGTAACGCTGCTGGTTTTCGGGTTGGCTGCTGTCGCCGCAGCCAAAGACAATTCGGAGCGGTTGCGGAAATCGGCCGCAGCAGCGTTTGTCTTTCTGACTCTCCGCCGCGGCATTTTTGGTTTACGGCTACGCTCTGTGCTATTACGCCCCCACCACATTCTTCTGGGATGATTTCGTCCAGCAACCAGTCAAATGGACGGACCAATCCTTTCTCATACTTACGGCCGCCTCTGGCTCTGGCGCTGGACCTGGACCGTATTTGTGGCCCACGTCCTTGGCCGGCGCGGTGCTCGTCGGGTGGCGCGAGCGAGGGCGGTTGCGAATCTTCGCGATTGCTTTTCTCCTTTTCATCGTGCTGCAGCTGAGCATTCTCTTGTATGCGCAGATTGGCGGCGTGAAGTGGTCAGGGGCCGGTATCGGCTATTATGTAGATATGTTCTGCCTGCCTTTCTATGCAATCTTTAGCGCTTATTTGTTCGTTGGCTGGTGGATAGACTCACCGCGGCCTTTCAGGTGGGCCATGCCCGGCCTTGTTCTATTGCCGTGGGCATCCGTATTTGCACTGCATCACCCATATTCGGACAGCCAGTTCCGTCAGGAAAATCCTCTACGCTGGCCACCGCGGAGTACGTCGCTGGTGGAGTTGCTGAAGTCCGAAATCGGTCTCGAGGAAGGAGCCGTCTTTCGCGGGCGTGTTGTAAACCTAAGTGGGACCGACTTTGAACGCCACGACGTCCAGTTGCCATTCGGCAGGCAGCATATTTATTCCCAAGGTATTTCGTTTAGGACGGGCAATGATCACCGCTACTATGGGATGTGGTACTTCGACATTCCCACTCTCATCGAAATCAACCCGTTCTCGTCGCCTTTTTTTCACGCAATCAACTCGCGGTTGCTGAGCGCGCGAACAGAAAAGCACGTGCGAGTTGTCACGACGTTTACGCGTTTCGAGCCGCGCCTGTTTGCAATGCTGGGAGTACGGTTCGTCATCACCGACCATCCAGTTCCAAATCTTGCGCCCAAGAGCCGTTTTGTCGCCGACCCGGAGAATCCGGAGAAGTGGACTCTGTTCTTGTATGAGATTCGGGACGCGAAAACGGGAGGGTATTGGTCCACCTCGCCCGCTCTGGTTCAGACGACGGATGCGGCCACGCGATGGATGGCCGATCCCGGGAGCTCAAACGATGCGACGGTATACGAACACGTGCCGCCGTCGCTCGTCGCAGGCAGCTCTTCGGAAATCAGGGTCTTTCGTGATCGCCTCGTCGTTGAGGCTAAAAGCGAGGGCACCTCGCTGCTGATCTTGCCGGTCGAGTTCAGCCACTGCTTTGACGTCGACATTGCGGGCGGCAAGCAGGCGCGTTTTCAGCGTGCCAATGTCAACCAAGGCGCGTTCCTGTTTACCGGACAACTGAAAGCGGAACTGCGATACCGTTTCAGTCCATGGCATTTTCGCTGCAGGCTGGATGATATCGCTGATGCGCAGCGGTTGCAGCTTTCGAACGTCGGCTGGCCTTAGTCGAAAGCTAAATGGGGGGTGGAGGCTCGCACTGTGCGGTGGCTGGGTGAGGCTTATCCGGGGCTCGACCATATGCGGAATCCTGCTGGTTTCTTGCTGCTCAACTGCGCGGGCCGATCCGCCATCAAGCGCGTTTTTTCAGGCCCGCATGGAAGACCACGGCGAATGCATGCTGGTGCTGATCGGCGCGACGCCGGAAGGCAAGAAGGAACTAATCGGCTTTCAGGTCGGCGTGCGGGAGAGCGCGCAGAGCTGGCGCGAGTTCCTGATCGACGTCAAGCAGCGCGGGTTGCAGATCGCCCCGGAAATTGCCGTCGGCGACGGCGCGCTTGGCTTCTGGAAGGCTCGACGAGGTTTCCCCGGGGGCACGCGCCACCAGCGATGCTGGGTGCACAAGACCCTCAATATCCTGGACAAGGTCCCGCTCTCGGTGCAAGCAACGACGAAGAAGGATCTGCGTGAGGTCTATTGGGCACCGAAGGAGGACCAGAACCCCGCTCCGCGCCTCGACTAAAAGGATAGGTTCGAGCTGGATTGAAGTGATCTCCGCTACCGTACCGTGAATAACGACATGATTTTGTTCGCCGTGGAAAGGGGCCATTGGTCGGTCGGCAAGGGCTTGCGCCAGTGGCTTGTTCCGCCCTGGCCGGCCTTTCAACGGAGACGGGTATGCTATACCCGCAGGCGGACCAGGGAATTCGAAGCCGCCACGCAACAGTGGATCATCCGCCAGAGCCGGACAGCATGCTGCAGCTCGTCAAAATAACCCGCGGTTTGTCGTCGCCTGCGATCCTCATGGCGGTAGTTTGGTGCGCAACTCTGATCGGCGTCGCATTCGGTCCTATCGATTTTCCGCGGCAGCCCTCGGTCGTGATCCTGGTGCTGGTAGCCGTCGGCGTGTCGCTGTTCGTCGTTGGCGACCGGGCGGGCGCCGGGTGCTTCCGCGCCTGGTCGCGACTTCGTCCAAGCCCGCCCGCGCCGCCGGTCGGCACCCTCAACATTGCCGTGATCGCGACGTCGCTGCTCGGCTTGGCTGGAATCGCGTCGATCGCTTTCGATCGCATCGTGCTGAGCGGTATCGGCAACAGCGGATATGCGGAATTGCTGCGCTGTGCCCCGACATTGATAGACTTTATCGAAATCAGACGGACCCCGCTGCTCTACGCAGGCTATCTCACTTTCTCCTTCGGCTTCGTTTCGCTGGTGCTGTTTGTCCTGAAGGGCGAGGAAGTCCGCGGCTGGGCGGCGTTTCTCGCGCAACTGTCGATTCTCTGTCCCATCGGCTATGCGCTGCTGTATTCCGGCCGCATGCCGATCTTGTTCGCCATTGTGCTCGCCATCGCTGCGGTGCTGGTCCGGGTCGGTCAGGGTCGGCGGCATTTGCCGCAGGGACACCACCTTCTCATCAAGACGGTCGCCCTCCTTGTGCTGTTTGGTATTTACACCAACGCCATGTGGGCGAGCAGGCGCAATTTCTGCACCGAGATGAGCGGGCTGGCACAGGAGTTAATGTTAAAGGGAAGAGAGCAGGAAGCCGAACGGTTTCGGGCTCTTAAAATGAAGCGGGCAGCGCTGGAACAAAAGCTAGCCGCAGAGAGGCAGTCTGCCGCGCACGAGCAGAATCCGGCGCCGGCCAACAATCCCGCCGGTTCGAGTAATAGCCCTGCTCGTGATGCTGAATATCGGGGGCAGATCCGCGAGGTTGAGCAGCAGCTGGTGGACGTCCAGCAGGAACTGGCGCAGCCCCGCCAACCCCAGTCCACGGACGCGATCAGCGCCGCCGATTTGAGCAAGATGATCGATGCGACAAGAGCGTCGCCGGGTCATGCTGAACTCCGATATTCGCCGGATGTCAGCGCGCTACTGCAACTGCTGGGGCTGAAGCGGGAGGCCTGGCATACCAGCCCGCGAGGCTATGTGCTGTCGGCAGTCGAATCGGGTTGGCTTTCGGTGGGCACCGCCTCCAATCTGCTGAACACGTATTTCTACATCACCCACGGCGTCTACGTCCTCGATCTGGCCTGGCAAGCCCGGGCGCAATTCACGCTGCATTGGGGCATCTACGAAATCGGCGTTCTCTCGCCAATTCTCCGATCCTTTCTTCCGCAAAACCAGCAGCTGCTGTCGATGAATACGGAGTTGAAGGCTGCGAAGATTGACGGGCTTTTCCCAACCGCCTGGGCGGCCGCCTATATCGACTTCGGTGCCGCCGGGGCGGTCATCTATGTCTTGATCTGGGGATTTGCCGCGGGCTGGTGCGCCTTTGGAGCCAGGCACTCGAGCCTGGCGACGCCGCCTTTGCTGCTGACGTTCATTCTCGCCAGCCTCCTGCTCAGTCCGGTTCAGGGGCCGTTGGGGATCGCGAACTCGGCATTGGTATTGGCGTCGATGGCCATCGTCGGGATTGCGATCGATTTCGCAAGCCTGAGGTTTCGGAAACGGCGTGCCGAGCTGGAACCTGAGACGACCCGTTCCGGACAAGTCAGCGCGTCGTAGTCGGCGCAGCGGGTGCAGTGGCGCCAAAGGCGTAAGCCAACATCTGCCCTGGCTTGACAATGGAAGGGACCGAACGGGCACGGATCGCGCAGCCGGCTTGTGCTGCACTCACCAGAGAGCATTCACGAATGCTCGATTGGGGTCTGGAATATTGCTCAAAAAGGCTCCCGAACCTGTCATATTACGCGAAGATTGGCGGCGCAGCTCATCCGTACGACAATGTTTGTAACTATGTTGCGTTCAAAGCCCGCTTTCATTGCAACATCCGATTGAGCTGAAATGAACACTATGGCCACCGCTCTCAGGCATAGGCTTCCCTCAGCCAGGAAGATCTGGCTTCAGACGCACCTGTGGCTTGGGTTGACCGCTGGATTCCTCCTGGCGCTGATCGGGTTGACCGGATCCGTGCTCGTCTTGAACGATCAGTTATTGAGGATCGAGGTTGGCGACATCTTTGATGTTGCCGGTCCGATTCCTGCGCAACCCGCTGTCGATCAATGGATCGCAAATGCGCGTCGCGCCTATGGCGACCTCGAACTCCGCTTTGTCCTTGGACCCGGGTTTGGTCCCACCGGCAACGCGGCGGTGCTGGGTGCGGTTGGCAAGGGCAATACCCATTGGCTCATAACCATCGACCCCAATGGCGGACTTCCGCTCGGGAATTACATCTGGGAAGATAGGTTCGCCACCTTTGTCTTGCGACTCCATGCCAGCCTGGGGGCCTCCGGCGGCTGGTTGTCCTGGGGTCGAGATGCCCTTGCCTGGCTTGGTGTTGCCATGATGGTATCGATGGCGACCGGGCTGTACCTCTGGTGGCCACGCAACCGCAATTGGTATACCGCGCTGACTCTCAAGCGGGGTGCACGCGGCCGCAGACGGTTGCTCGATCTCCATAACCTGTTCTCTGTCTATCTATACGTGCCGCTATTCATTCTCGCAGCAACCGGCGTTTATTTCCTCAGGCCCGACTGGATCGACCCGATGATTTCGCTGGTGTCCGTCGAGCGCACTCCCGACCCCGGTGCGCTCGCTCAAGTGTCCAAACCGGGTGAATGCCCGGCGCGAACAACGCCTGGCCAGGCCGCGGCGCTCGCGCTGGCGCGTTATCCGTCGTCACGGCTTGCGGCGGTCATTATTCCCAGCATTCCCAGCGCGCAAGATCAGCCGCTTGTGGTGCAACTCGCGCCGCCCGACAATTTCGGACTCAAGGGGCAGACCCAGGTATACATTGACCCCGTATGCCCGATCATTCTGACCGTGCTCGACCGCGAGGCCGCCGTGGCGGCTGAAACGTTCAAGGCCATCGTACACCCTCTGCACTTCAACCTCCTGCTGGGCCGGTTGGGTCAGGCAATCGTATTTCTGGCCGGGCTGATACTTCCACTTTCATGGGTGACCGGGTTGTTGCTTTGGCTTGACAAGAGGAAAAATCGCAAACGCTGCGCGTAATGTCTGCTGTCGATCGCTTGGGAAAAGCGCTTTGCGCCTAGGCGGTTGGCTTTGTCGAAGCGCATTGGCGTCGTGCGTTCGGCAATGGCGGCCGGATCGTCCTTTTCACCATTGCGTTGCTGATTCTCTAGCTGATCTTTCTTGACTGGAAAAAGACGACCATCTATCTCGCGTCGTCCAGCGCGGAAAGTCGGCGTTATCGGATTTCGGCTTTACGATCTTCTATCTGTCGCCGCTGAAGCGGTCATCGCGTCGCCGCAGAACCATCATTTTCACCATTCGATCGACGAGGAGCATCGCGACAAGAATTTCAGCAATTGTCCGCTGTGGGACCATCTGTTCGGCACCTGGTATGGCGGCTCCAAGGCGCCATCGAGCTATGGAATTCCGGACCGGGCCCACATCGAGCGACCATTTATCCAATGGATCATCGACATCGGGATATTCTATCGCGACGTCGCTCGATCATTGGCCGGCGTCGTGAGGCCGGCGTGGGCGGGTGCCGGCTGCGGCGGACGCCACCGAAAGGTGGGCTTGATGCGACATCGATGCCAGCCGAGTAGGATTTGTCCGGCGCCACGCGGGCGGCGTTGATCGTCGCGCGACTGCGTTTCAGTAAGCTGCACTACATTTGCAACGCTCACCTTGCCGAGCAGATATCGACGGGCTCCGGTTGCCGGTGGCGCAACAGCGATCGACCCTTTTGAAACACCGTGTAAAGACGGCACTTGCCCCGTACGCGACGCTGCCAGCGATGCTCACGCCGCCGAACAGGATCGCCCTGACGTCGGCGCAGCGAGCGCCTGGTTGAAGGTCGAGCAATCCGCCATCGGAATCCAGAAAGCTATTCAGCACGAAACTATTCGGCGAGCCCCCCGTTGCTGTCATGGTCGAATACGGGGATTATGTTAAGCGCGGCCAAGTGGCGCGGCAGCACGCCGAAGTGTGCGAGGAAAGCACTGCCGAGAGCCGTTCCAAGCGCCTCCCTGATGCAAGAGCTGATCGAACCGGAATGAACGAAGTAATTGCCAGATTTGCGCGATGGCGTCCATCGGCCAGGAAGATCTGGCTGAACGTGCATCTATGGCTTGGGCTGATCGCTGGATTGGTGCTTTCGGTGATCGGGCTGACTGGAGCTTTTCTCGTCTTTTTCACGCCAGCCCTGGAGATGGAATTGGGCAGCCATCTCTTTAAGGTCGCGGCCCCGCCTCCTTTCCATGCCGAGGTTGACGAATGGATCGCGGGCGCGCAGCGAGCCTACGGCGACATCGGTACCCTCAACTTTGCCATGGGCCCGGGTTATGGCGTTGGCTTTGGAGAAGCCGCAAACCTCGGCGTAACAGGTCCTGACGGAAGTTTTTCCGTGATCACCGTCGATTCCACTAACGGACGACCGATCGGAAAATTCGATTGGCTGAATACTTACTCCTACGCGATCTTGTTATTCCATGCTCGACTGAATCCATTCAGCTGGGGCGAAGACGTGCTCGCGTGGATTGGTCTGGCCATGCTGGCCTCCATGGCAACGGGGCTCTATCTGTGGTGGCCGCGCAACCGCAATTGGCGCATTGCGCTCACCCTCAAACGAGGCGCGCGGGGCCGAAGACGATTGCTCGACCTTCATAATCTGTTCGCCGTCTATCTGTACGTGCCGCTGCTGGTTCTCGCGTTCACCGGTATCTATTTTATAAGGCCCTATTGGATCAATCCTGCGGTTTCGCTGGTATCCGTTCCCCGCACGCCTGATCCCGCGGCGCTCGCCCGCATTTCCAAGCCCGGTTCCTGCAATGCGCGGACGACGCCTGGTCAGGCCGCAGACCTTGCGCAAGCGCGCTATCCCACATCAAGATTTGTGGCGATTGATATTCCCAAACCGGAACAGCAGCCGTACGTCGTGCGGCTGGCAGCCCCCAACAACCTCAACGACAAGGGGGAAACGCAAGTCTTTGTCGACCGCGAATGCCCAATTATTTTGACGGCGATTGACGGCGAGATTCGCGTGGCGAGCGAAGTCCTCAGAGCGGTAGTATATCCGTTGCATCGGAATCTCATGCTGGGCCCGTTCGGGTCAGCCATCGTATTCGTCTCTGGCCTACTTCTTCCGTTTTCGTTTGTCACCGGCCTGCTGCTTTGGCTCGATAAGCGAAAGGCGCGGAGATCTGTCCGCTGAGTGGCGCGCCTGCTCTCGCGACATGCTGACGCCGCTGTCCGGACGAAGCTCGGCAGGCTGCGTCATTTCGGCAACAATCACCTTGGGCTGCAACCGGCCCGAGGCGAAATGCGGACCGGCGGTACTGGCGGGCAAACCGGCCTTGGGCTATCTTCGACGCGGTATTGTCGGGGATTTTCGGAACGGTGAATCGCGCGCGCACCTTCAGACTGTGGCGTCATACGGCCGCGATCGGCGGCCTCATCGTGGCTGTCGTCGTAATGATGGCGTTCGAACGTCAGGCCGCGCTGGACTGGTGTGCCTGGGCGGTCGGCCTCGTCGAAACCAAATGGCGGCGCGTATTGTTGGGACCCGCCGGCCAGGCGTTGATCGTTACCGTGCTCGCGATCGTTCTGGAGTTATTTTTCCTCCACTGGGAAAAGACGACGGTCTTCCGGGTTTTCGTCCGGCGCAAGGCGTCGGCGATTACGGATCTGGGCTTCGCGATCGTCACTTTTTCCAGCTGCAAATGGCTGATGGACTATGTCCTCACCTTTGGCTTGGCATTCGCTGCGGTGAAGCTCGGGGACGCGCTTGCGACCCGTCTTGGCTGGATGCGGTGGGAGTTGCCGACAGACGGAATCTTGCAGGTCGCCTTCGCCTTCGCTCTCTATTATCTCCTGTCGACATTTGTCGGCTACTGGCAGCACCGGTTGATGCACTGGCGCTGGTTCTGGCAACTGCACCGATTCCATCACTCGGCGACAGACTTCAATATCCTTACCAACTTTCGCGCCAATCCGGCAGAAATGATCAGCAACCTGATCCCAGCGCTCTCGCCGCTGGCCTTGTTGAAGATACCCGATGGCGGCCTGTTTGCGGCTTTTGTCTTCGTCAATCTGGCGATCGCGTCGTTCCAGCACAGCGAACTGCCCTGGAGCTTCGGCTGGCTCGGTCGATGGGTCGTGACACCGCCACAAATGCACCAGATCCACCATTCGATCGACGAAGAGCACCGCGACAAGAATTTCAGCAATTGTCCGCTCTGGGACCAGCTGTTTGGCACCTGGTACGGCGGACCCAACCGGCCGTCCGCCTACGGCATCCCGGATCAGGCGCATGTCGAGAGGCCGCGCACCCAGTGGCTGATCGACGTCTGGATCTTCTATCGGGATGTCGCGCTCGCGCTGGCCGCCGCGGCGCGGCGGGTCTGGGCGTGCATCGCACGGACGCAACCGCCATCGCCGGCCGCCGATAGGCCGGCCTCCATTCCAGCCGAATAAGCTTGACGACCCCCGCGGCAACTGCGCGTCGAGCCGCGGCGGCCCCGGATGCTCGTTGCAACCGGTCGATACCAGAGGCGCCGGTAACCTTCGCGGCCAAGCCCGGATCGCCAACGTTCCGTGAGTTTTGGAACATTGGGGGAATATTGGACCGGAGGACCTTGGCAGAGGGGATCGCATCGACGCCAATAAAGCTGGCTCTACTGGTTGGCGAAGCCATTTTAGGGTATATCCCTGCCCGCAGGATCATTCCTTGAGGCTTGGAATTGGTGGAACGCGCGCGCCTCCTCAGGCTTTTGCTCTACGCCCCGGCGATCGGCGTCGCCGTATCTGTCGCTTTGTTCGCGGTATTCGACCCGCAGAACGCGTCGGAGGTGTGGTCTTGGGCCGTCGGCTTCGTGGAGGCAAACTGGCAGCGCGCGCTGGGGCCGGGCGGCAGAGTAATCCTGTTTACCGTGGCGCTGATAATCCTGGAGCTGTTCGTTCTCAACTGGAAAAACACCACCGTAAATGTCGTGTTCGTCCAGCGCGGGTGGTCGGCGCTATCCGATCTCGGCTTTACTCTCGTCTATTTCACGCCCCTCAAATGGATCTCGGAGTACACCCTCTCGTTCGGGCTGGCATTTGGGATCGCGAAACTCATGGACGTGCTCACCACTCGACTTGACTGGGCCCGCTGGGAGCTGCCGTCAGACGGAGTGCTTGAGGTCATCGCGGCTTTTTCCGTCTACTATCTGCTGACGACCTTCATCGCCTACTGGCATCACCGCCTGCTGCACTGGCGATGGTTCTGGTACCTGCATCGCTACCACCACTCGGCTTCTGAATTCAACATCTTCACCGGATTTCGCGAAAATCCCGCGGCCGGCTTCATCAATGTTCTTCCCGCGCTTTCACCTCTCATCCTGATGAAGGTGCCCACGACAGGCCTGTTCGCAGCGTTTTTCATTGTCTATCAGATGATCTCCTCGCTCCAGCACAGCCAGCTGCCCTGGGGCTTCGGGTGGATCGGCCGCTGGATCATCGTGTCGCCGCAAAATCATCAAATCCATCATTCGATCGACGAGGAGCATCGCGATCAGAACTTTTCCGTCTGCCCGCTTTGGGATCATCTGTTCGGCACCTGGTATGCCGGGGCGAATCGGCCATCGGGTTATGGCATTGCAGATCGGGCACATGTCGAGCGGCCTTTTACTCAGTGGCTCGGCGACATCTGGATTTTCTACCGGGATATTGTGCGCTCGCTGGCCAGCGTCGCCCAATCTGCCTTGGCGCGTGCCCGGCGGCCGCGATCATCTTCGCAAGATGTGCTTGATCCGTCGACCTCAATACCGGCTGAGTAGCACGCAAGAAAGACAGATTCATCTGGCGCAGATGCGTTTCTCGGCACTGGTGGCGAACCACGTCCGAACGAAGCCTCGCGCAGAGTTTGTGCGCCCGTATCTGCGAGAGCTTGCGTATCGGTATTCCCAGCCGATCCCGCGCCTCAGCGCCTGGCTCTTAACCTGATCATCAGATCGACCCGGGAAATCTCGTAGCCCTCCGGAACGGAGGCCATTTTGCCGATGCGGATCTGGGTGGTCGGGATGTCGCGGATTTCGCCCGCGCCCTCGATGAAGAAGTGATGGTGATCGCAGGTTTTGGTGTCGAAATAGGTGGTGGCGCCGTCGACGCCGATCTCGCGCAGCATCCCCATCTTCGCAAACAGGTTGAGCGTGTTGTAGACGGTGGCGAGCGATACATGCTGGTCCGATTGCGCCGCCTCGTTGTGCAGCATCTCGGCCGTCAGGTGGCGATCGCCTCGCGCGAACAACAATTGCGCCAGCACCACCCGCTGCCGCGTCGGACGCAAGCCGGCGTCGCGCAACATGGCTTCGACGTCGCGCGGAGCAGCGTGATCGGCCTCGGCGCAGGCGCTGGGCACGCCGGGTCCGATGGCGGGCTCGGGCATTTCCGAGGCCGCAACTCCCGCCGCCATGATGTTCGTCTCTGTCATGCCGCCCTGGATCGCCGTGTGGGACCAAAAATTCCCGGAGCATTGAAGCAGCGCAGCCGGCACACTACAAATATTTGTGCGGGCATGCACATGCTATTCATTCGCAACTGTTGCCGAAAAGCCACAAAGCTTTGGAATATCGACAGGCCCCGCCGGGAGGAAAATGGCCATGACCATTCAGGACAACGCGCGCGGCGCGGCCACGAGCGGCAGCGCGGCGCAAGGCATGGCGCCGGTGGCGGCGCGATGCATCGATCACGTCAACCTCTCGGTGCGCGACCTCGATGCGTCAGTCGAATTCTATTGCCGGCTGCTTGGGGTCGAACGCAAGGAGGGCGGCGAGGATAACGGCGTCCGCTGGTGCATCCTCGGCGCCAGGGACAAGTTCTACGTCTGCTTCTTCGAGGTGAAGGGCGGCGTCTACCGGCCGGCCGACGTCCATGTCAACCATGTCGGCTTCGTCGTCGACGACATGGAGGAGACGGTGCGGCGGATCCACGATCTCGGCTACAGACTGCAGTTCAACGACGCGCCGGTGCAATGGCCGCGCAGCCGCTCGGCCTATGTCGCCGATCCCGACGGCATCCTGATCGAGTTCACCGAACGTTTTGGCGGCGGGCTCGACTGAGCGCGCTACGGGCCGCTGCCGCGCCTGCCGAGCCGCGCGAAAACGATCTTTCGCGTTTCGGGGGCCGAGAGGAGCGCGGCCGCGAGCGCCAGCGCGCCATTGAGGCCGATCCAGATCACCGTCGCAAGCCGCGGCAGGCCGGGCATGATCGCGGCGCCTGATATCGACACGGCGGCTGCGCCAAGACCCGGCAGCAGGATGGTACGAACCAGCCAGGGCCGCGCCTGACCAGGCAGGATTACCCGATGGGTCATGACGATGAGAACGGGAAACATCAGCACGTTGGCGGCGAGCCACAGAGCGGCGGCCGTCTCCATCCCGTAGCGCGGCACCAGCAGCACCAGCGCCGTGAGATATACGACGCACAGCGCCAGATTGAGCCGCAGCGCGATCCCCGTGATGCCGTGGGCAAATTGCAGCGAGAATGGCAGCGCCATCTCGACATTGACCGTGTTGGCCGCCGCCAGTAGCGCCAGCAGCCATCCGAGCCTCGCTGTGCCGGCAGGATCGGTGGACAGCAGCTGCGCGATCGGCCCGGCGTAGGCGATCAGCGACAGGCCGGCGGAAAGAAAGATCGCGGAGGCGAATTCGCAGGCCTGCCGGTAGGCGCCGAGCAGGACATCGCTGCGATGCTCTTCCCGCAAGCGGACGAAGTAGGGGAAGTAGGAGTTGGTGAAGGGAGCCGCCAGCCGCTGCAGGGTCGAGGTCACGGTGACCGCGAGACTGTAAAGGCCGAACAGATGCAGCGGGAGCAGGGTGGACAGGATGATCTTGTCGCCCAGCATCGCGATCTGCGCGAACGTCACGGCAAGCCAGGTGCCCGAGGTGAATTTCCAGGTCGTCTTGAGGAGGCCGGCGTCGAAACGCGGCCGTTGCGGGGAGAGCGGCAACAATCTCCAGACGACGAAGCCGAGAACGGTCGCCTCGATCGCGGAGGCTGCGATTTGCGCTGAAAAGAAAATCACCGGGCTCGGTCCGAACGCAAACAGCGCGGCAAGGCTCAGCGCGCCGCGGCCCGCGGTTGCGGCGACGATGACGGCATTGGACAGCACCTGCCGCTGCAGGCCGATCAGCGTCGCGTAGAAGAAATTCGCCGGGAACAGCAGCGCCAACGCGGCGCCCATCAGCGCAACGGATGCCGTGACGTCATGGGCCGCAAGCTGGCTGACCGAGAACCACGACGCCGCGATCCATCGCGCGAAAAGGGCCACCAGCAACCCGAGCAGAAGCCCGATGCCGCCGAGCGCGAATTGCAGCGTGAAGACCACGATGCGCAATTCGCCAGCGCGCTCGCCATCGACGCCGCGCCGCGCCACCTCGCGCATGGTGGTCTGATTGAGGCCGAGATCGAACAATGACGACAGCGCCGCAAGCGAGGCATAAAAGCCGATCAGCCCATAGCCCTCGCTGCCGAGCAGGCGAAAATAGGCGATGTTGAAGGCCAGCGAAAAAATCAGCCGGGCGCCGACGCCGGAAAAATTGGCGACGATGTTGAGGACCTGACGGTTGAGCATGACCGGTCTCTTGGAGCGCCATCGGCTCGACGGTCCGATGCAAAACACCAGTTCATGCGCAAAGAAGCCGCCCGGCGCAAGCATCTTGGCGGGCCGGCCGCGCGAGGGCGCAGCCGGGATTGACCTTGCACCCGTGGGCCCTATCATTTGCGCGGGCGAGTTTCGAGGCGCCGTCGCGGCGGGAAAGACAGCGATCACGGCCATGGCATCGCTCACAATCGTAGGCTTCGCCAGCGGCAGCCCGCTGTCGCAGATGGCCATGGCGCGGCTTGCGAGGGATCATCGCCTCGGTGCCATTGTCGGACCTCGATCGCGCGGCGGCGTGTTGCGCAAGCTCGCGCGCCGCTTGTGGGCTAACAAAAATCCGCTGGCCGCGTTTGGCGTTCCCCTGATCGACGCCGGCGAGGTCGGGCGATTTCAAGCCCGATGTCATCGTGGTAGCGTCGTTTCCGCGCATCATTGCGGCGGATGTGCTCGCGACCGCGCGCATCGGCGCATTGAACATGCATGCCTCGGCGCTGCCGCGGCACCGCGGCGTTGATGGAATCTTCGGGACCTACTGGGACGACGACGGCGACGCGGCCATGACCATCCACTGGATCAACGATCGCATCGACGGCGGCGACATCGCCGCCCAGCAATCGATTCCGTTGGTGCGCGGCCGGCCGTCGCGCGAGCTTTACATGGAGCTTGCGGCAATCGGCGTGGAGTTGCTTTCGGGCGTGCTCGAACAGGTTTCCGCGGGACATATCCCGCGACGGAAGCAGGACGAGAGCCGCGCCTCCTACCGGTCCGCCGCCGATATCGCGCAGGCGCGGATTCCGTTCGCGCAGTGGCCGGCCGGGCGGGTGTGGCACGTGCTGAGCGGCCTCGGCGACCAGCGCTCCGGCCTCGTCGCCGATGCCACCGGAAAACCGCTGGTGCATGGCCGCGCGATACGCTATCGCCTCACCGACGATGTCGAGCCGGGTCATATTGCGGCGGTGGATGCCGGCTTTGAACTCCACTGCAGCGACGGCATCGTCACCGTCGAACGCCGCATCTAATTCGGCTTGCCGATCCGGCCGGCCCCGTGCAAGGTGATGCGCGCTTGAGCCCCGCAACAAGAAGGCGATACTTGTGCGTTTGACATCGACGGCGAAGGTCATCGCCGGTGGCATTGCCGTTGTCGTTCTTGCCCTTGCGATCGCGGTCTATGCGCACTTCAGCAAAACCCTGCCGGCAGTGGGACCGCGGGACCTCAAGGCCGTCGCCCCAGGCGTCTATACGTCGCCGACGCCGGGAATTGTTTCGGTCAAGGGCGAATGCAGCGGCAAGCTCACGCTGACGCCGTCCGGCTCCCACTATCAGACCGCAACCACCTATTCCTATCCGCTGGTGTATGACTGCGCGGCGAAAACCTTTACGGTTCTCAACAGCCTGCCGAACCTCATCCTTGCCGGCGATCTCACGCTGACCCATGACGGATATTATCTGCACCAGATCCGATTTACCGAAGCCGGCCAGACCGGCAGCTATTTTTTCTACGATCGAAACGGCAAAGAAATTCGCGAGCTGCCGCAGCCGGAAGACCTCAAGGTACACGACATGATCCTGGGCGATGGCGACGCCACGCTTGTCCGCTATGCGCCCGATTGGGACTCCGCGGGCTGCGGCGTTCCCGCCGCGCTCGATGTGGAGATCGTCCGGAAATCCTTCGACGGAGAAGTTCTCTGGAAGTGGTCGACCAGGGGTCATTTCAATACGGCGCAACGTGTTTCGACCGACGCCAGCATGTTTGCGCCCAGGGAAAGCCGGCAACGCCGGGCGTTCTCCTGGCTGCGCAACTGCTATACCTCGATCGCGCGCCGGTTCGTCAAGTTCGATGTGCCGAAGGGACTGATCTTCCCCAACGGCGGCGCGCTGTTTGCGTTGGAAGAAAACGATTACGTTCACATCAACTCGATCCAGCGGCTGGAGCCATCGGGCGATATTCTGGTGAGCTCGCGGCATCAGGATACGATCTTCAGGATCGACGAAAAAACCGGAGCGGTGAAATGGATGCTGGGCGGAAAATTTTCCAGGGCCACGGCGAACCGGCCGGTCGGCGATCCGCGCGGCGGCTTCTCGCATCAGCATTATGCCCGCATTGTCGGCAACCGGCTCTGGGTGTTCGACAACGGCAACCTGTTTCCCGATCTTCCCTCGCGGGCGGTCGCCTATCAGCTCGACTCGGATCCGCCCAACCGCCTGGTGTTCGAATTCAAGGAGCCCAACGGCAAGCAGCGTTATTCGCTGGGTTCGGTCCAGCCGCTTGCCAACCATCAGCTTCTGATCGGATGGGGGGCGGTCAACGACCCCGACCTGGGCGCGCCCCAGCGGGCGGTGTCGATCGTCGACACCGATGATGGAAAGGAAGTGTTTTCGATCGATATGGCGCCGGGCTGGATCAGCTACCGCGTGAAGGCTGCGCAGTGAAGATGCGGATCGTCGGGCCTCATGTGCGGCATTAGCGTCATTCTCGATTCCCGCGATCCGGCGCGCCTGGTCGACCGGCTGATCGCGATGCACGCGGTGATCCGTCATCGCGGCCCGGACGGCGAGGGCTTTTTGGCCGCCGACCGGAATGGCGTCGTCGTGCATGGTGCCACTCCCGACATTCTGCATGCGACCGGGACGCCGCTTGTCGGGTTTGCGTTCCGGCGGCTGAAAATCTGCGATCTCAGTGCACTGGCCGATCAGCCGATGGCGAGCGCCGACCGCAAGATTTGGGTCGTGTTCAACGGCGAGATCTACAATTTCCGCGAACTCCGGCTGGAGCTTGAATCGCTCGGCCAGGTGTTCCGCACCCACGGCGATACCGAGGTCGTGCTGGCCGCCTATCGGCAATGGGGCGAACGCTGCTTCGATCGTCTCGACGGCATGTGGGGCATTGCCATTCTCGACCTGCATCGCAACCGGCTGGTGGTGTCGCGCGACCGCTTCGGCATCAAACCGGTCTACTGGAAGGCCGATGCGGACGGGGCGATCCTGTTCGCCTCCGAAATCAAGCAGATTTTGGCGGCCAACAATGGCGAGAAGCCGAAGGCGAACCATCCGCTGGTCGCGGCATTCCTGCGCGGCTTTCGATATCCGACGCTGGAGGAAACCTTCTTCGAGGGCATTCGCTCGGTGCCGCCAGCGAGTTTTTGCGAGATCGATCTTGCGGCTCCCGCGAAGCCGCGTTTTCAATCCTACTGGAATCTTGCCGACTACACCGCAGCGGACAGCAAGCTGTCCTACGACGAGGCGGTCGCCAGGGTCGAGGAGCGGCTGGCGGCCGCCGTTGCCTCGCAGCGCCAGGCCGATGTCAAGGTCGGCGCATTGTTGTCGGGCGGTCTCGATTCATCGACACTGGTCGGATTGGCGCATCGCAACGGCGGCGCGAGGCTGCCGACCTATTCGATCGGCTACCGCGATGCCGCGCCTGATTTCTGCGAGATGCCCTATGTCGACGCCATGACGCGGCGCGACGGCATCGAGAACCACGAGACCACCTTCGACGCGGCCTGGATCGCCGATAACACCGACCGCATTCTCTGGGCGCTGGAAGAGCCGCCGCTGGCGATGCCGGCGTTCGCGCAGTACCGGATGTTCGAATTCTGCGCCGAGCAGGGCGCTACCGTGATCCTGGACGGGCAGGGGGCCGACGAAATCAGCGGCGGCTACGGCTATCACCAGCGCGCCTTCATCAAGCAGCGGCTGCTGCGCCGGCAATTTTCGGCGGCATGGTCGGAATTGCGGGCGGTCGCACGCCGCGAAAAACGCTCGGCGTTCGCCGTGTTCTTCGATTTTTTCCTTCGCCATTACACAAGGCGGCGGCCGCAATTTCCGTGGATCGCCGATGCCGGTCCCCGCACCGGCGATCCGGACTTTGCACGAGCGCACGGCGACTACGGGCGGGACCCTTCGCTGGTCAACCGGCAGCTCTATTTCGACGTCCGCTGGGGCAATGTGAAAATCGTGCTCGGCTATGGCGACCGCAATGCCATGGCGCATTCGATCGAGGCGCGCGTGCCGTATTTCGACAGAGCTTTCGTCGAACTGATGTTTTCGCTTCCCGACACCTTCAAGATCGGCAACGGCGACCGCAAGCGGGCGCTGCGCGATGTCGCGCGGCGCCACGTGCCGCCGGAAATTACCGAACGCGGCGACCGCATGGGCTACGGCACGCCGGATGAGGCCATGATCCGCGGGCAGCTTTCGGAAGTCATTGCGGCGGCGGTCAACGATCCCGGATTCCGTGCCGCCGGCTGGATCGTGCCGGAGCAGGCCGATCGGTTGTTGCGAGATTTCCACGACGGTCGGCACGATGATTTCCGCGCGATCTGGCGATTGTTCGTGCTGAGCCGGTGGGCGCGCAGGTTTTCCGTCACGGCTTGAAGTTGAGCATGATCGCCCAGTGGTCCGGTATGACGAAGTGGTACAGGAGCAACGCCCCGGGCGGGCAAATCAGGATCATCAGTCCACCCCAGATATAGACCGGGTTCACCCGTCCGCGCGACATCAGATCGCGGATGATGCCTGCCGCCACGAACATGTCCTGAACCAGAAAATGCGCATTGCGTCCACCGCGCCAGATGAAGGGCAAGCGGTCGGCCACCGCGTCGAGCAGCGCGATCGTGGCCAGGAACATCAGGCGCTTGTGGGTCTGTGGCTTGCCGCGAAACAGCAGGCCTGCGGCGACAAATATCGTGAACAGGATGAGATCGACGTGCGGGACGACGTAGAATACGAACGACTGGAACACGGTGGCGTCAAGGGCGGGCATGGCGCGGCCCTGCCGGAACACCTCAACGGAGATCTGGACCGTGAGAGCGATCATGAGCGCGGCGAGGACCGCGCCGGCTACACCCAGGCGCCGGTGAATATTTGTCCGGTGCGAGGCGACGAGCACGCTCTGGGTGAGGAACAGCAGGATCCAGCTGCTGAATGCAACCATATGGGCCTTCGCCCATATCGAGACCAGTTGGGTGGCGATGTCGGTTTTCAGGAAGCTCGTGGTGAAGGCTATGATCGCGGTGGCAGCGATTGCCAGCGCCATCGCCACGAAGAACAGGCGGTCGCTTCTCGCGCGGATCGCCGGATCCGCTGCAAATTTCATCGTCGCGTCACCGGTAGAAACAGGCTTCATGATCCTGCGCCGCTCCGTTGCCTTCATTCACCGGACAGGGGATTTCCCGAGCTGGCCGAGTTTGTGATAATGCATTCTCCGGTCAAAGGAAATTGTCGGGCGGCCGGAAGATTTGCCTTGCGTATCATCTGTGTTAAACCTGCACCCTCTAACCCTGCGCTCGACCATGGATTGCCCGCGATGTCAGCGAGACGCGTATTGGAAGCCGACGATCTCATCGAGACCGATCCCGCGATTCTGGACCAGGTTCGAAAGGATTTGAACCAGGAATATGTGCGCCTCATGAAGTCGTGCGCTGCAGGCGGCCCGTCGCCCGGCATCAGGCGAGGGAGCAGCGCAGACGGCGACGCCCAATTCGAACGAGAAATCGACCTAGAGCGGCAGCAACGGTCCCGGGGAGCGAGGAATGGTCAGCGCGGCGAGGGTGATGGAAGTTGCCGACGACGTTCTGTCGTTCGACAACGTGGTGCGAAGGACCGATCCCTATCTCCATATCGTTTCGCCGCGGTTCTATACCGAGCAGTTCGCGGACACCCTGCTTGGCTGGCTCGAAACCGAATCGAATTGGGCCCTGAACGAGTCGATGCGCTACGAGCAGTACGAATTGGGCTTCAGCCAGTTTACCCACTGCAAGGAAATCGAGGGGCTCTGGGATGGCGGCGTGCTGTCGCGGATCCGGGACGGCGTGACGCGGGCGATCGGCTTCCCGGTTTCGAGCCGCATCAATATCTCCGCGCACAAGATGTTTCCAGGTCAGCAGACCTACATTCACACCGACAAGGTGCCGCATGAAACGCACCGCATCGTGGTGACGCTGAACCGCGGACGCCCGGCCGACTCGGGCGGCAACCTTGTATTACTCAGGGGATCGAAGCCGGCGGATACGGCGGTCGTCTTCAGGCAGATTTCCAACTCCGCCGTTTGTTTCGGGCTGGACTCGAAGTCATTTCACGCGGTAAGCCGCGTCAAGGCCGATACGCGCTTCACGATCATTTATACATTCCTGTCGGATGCCGCGGCGGAATTGCCAAATCCGAACTTCTTCGTGGCGTCGTGAGCCGATCGGCTCGCCGTTCAAGCGTGGTGGGATGATGCAGGACGATCGCAAGGACGGCCGCAAGCGCGCACGTCGGATTCTGCTCTGCGCAAGCGGCGGGTTCATCGTCTACTCGCTGCCGCGGATCATTCTCCACCTGCTTCATCACGTCGCCGACGATGTGCAGGTCGTGCTCTCCCGCGCGGCTGCGAAACTGGTGTCGCCGCATGCGGTGGAAGTCGCGAGCCGCAACCGTGTCTTCATCGAGATGGACGATACCGGGGACGGTGTGTTTGTCCCGCATATCGAGCTTGGACGGAACATTGACCTTGTGCTGGTCTTCCCTGCGACGGTGAACATCCTCAGCAAGGTCGCTAACGGAATCACTGACGAACTCATTACCGCGCTGATCATCGCCACGGAGGCGCCGGTGCTGTTCATGCCGGAATCGAACCCCGCAATGATCCATCATCCGGCCGTGCAACGGAACATCGAGCGGTTGCGCGCGGACGGCTATCTGGTCCTGCCGCAGATCGCGGGACCGGAAGTCGCGACGCGCGAGGACATGGAACGGCTCGGCGACAACTTTCCGATCCCCTCGCTGTTGTTGCAGATGTCGGCCGTGCTCGCCGATCCCACATCGGGCGGAATGGCGCGCCGGAATCCCGCGAAAAGTTGACATTGCGGCCGGTGCCCGGCGGAGAGTTGGCTCTGCGATTATATTCCGTTGATGATGAGACCGACCGTGTAGGCCGTCAGGCTGGCCAGATTGCTGATCGTGGGGATGCCGACAAGCACGGTTGCAATCCCCAGCCACTTGTCGCACGCGGCGAGCGCGATCGCAAAGGCCGCCATCAGCGGAAAGACGACAATCTGTTTCGCGGCCCACAGGACGTCCCGTGCTTTGCCGATGTCGAGCCTTCCCAGCCACGGCAGGTGGTTCAGCCAGATCATCAACGCGACTATCCCAAGCGCGATGATCGCGTGGCGCACCCGCCCGGTCGCTACGAATATCGTTGCTGCCATCGCCAGCAGCGGATGACAGACGAGTTGCGCCGTGGTGATCGCCTCGGCGAAGCCCGATCCCGATGCTTCGCCAAACAGATTGTGCACGCCTCTGAACAAGTCGGGCAAGTCGAAGAGCGCCTCGAGCAACTCGATTGAAGCGACGACGATGAGCGCCGTCCGCAGTTCAAGCCGCCCCCCGCGCTCGGTGCCCGCGGGCGAGGCGTCAGGGACTGCGATCGGCTCGGTCATCTCTGCGCTCTCCTGCGGGACGATCAGCTTAGTTCGAAACATGCGGCTGCCAATTACCGGTACCGTCAACTTTCGCCGCGATAGCGTATCCTCCGCAAAGCCGGGTACGAGCCCGAAATGCGGTAATGAAGGCCGATTTTGGCTCAGCGGAGGGACGGTCGCTGCGCCGGCGTCACATTGACAGAACAGGCCGTCGGCGAGTATGTTGATGAATTAGCGCGCATATTGTCTTTGGGGCTCTTGGGGTTAGCGAGCGGCGACTTCGCCTTGGCGCGTTGCAGTCAGTATTGGACCAGTGGGGTTCCGTGGATGCCTATAGATTCTGACTGGCTCCAATACATCCATAACCGGTTCTGGGTCTATTTTGTCGACCATCACCTCCTGGGACAGCCGGCGTTGGTGTTTGGGATCGTGGTGTCGCTGATAGCCGGTGAAGCCCTTTTCCGTGACTGGAACAAGACGACCGCGTACCGGCTCTTCGGCCGGCGCAGTACCTCGGCGAAGATCGATCTCGTCTACTACCTGCTGCAATTCACTGGCATCGTGCCTCTGCTTGAGATCGCACTCTCGTTTGGCGTCGCGATATGCGGGATCCGGCTGGGAAATGCCGCCGCCGAACAACTGCACTGGGCACGCATAACGCTGCCTTCCGACGGAGTCTTCGGAATTGCGTTCTCGTTCCTGGTCTATTGGATCACGGGCGGTTTATTCGGCTATTGGATACACCGCATGTACCACCAGCCGCTGTTCTGGAACGTACATCGATTTCATCATGCGGCGCCCGAGCTGAACTTCCTGACGGCGCACCGCGTTCATCCGCTGGAATCTCTTTTACGGGTCTTCAATTTCTTGTCGCCGTTGATCATTCTCAACGTTTCCGAAAGCGCCATGCTGGTCGCGCTGTTCGTTGGCAACTTCGTCAATTTTTGTCAGCATTCCGAGCTGCCGTGGAGCTGGGGCTGGATCGGACGATGGATTTTTGCAAGCCCGCTGGTTCATCAGTTGCACCATTCGACCGACGAGGAACATCGCGACTCGAATTTCAGCAACTGCCCGCTCTGGGATCACGTGTTCGGTACCTGGTATGACGGAACAAAGAAGCCGACCGAGTACGGGGTCGGCGATCCCGGGTACGATCGCCAACCTCTCAGGCAATTCGTGCACGACACCCTGGTTTTCTACAGGGATTTGGGAACTGTGCTGTCTTACCCGGTCCGCAAGGTGATGTCGTTGCGGGAGGTCAGGGCCGAAAATCCCGGTGCCCCAGCGCCTTGATCGTGGCGGAAGAAGAACCGCCGGATCGCCTAGCGCCACGAAACCCGCCCCTTGGGCCAATCATGGGCTTTAAGGCCGGGGGGTGCGGCCTAATGCCCACCTAGGTGATCGGGCCGAACGCAAAAATTCCGGAACCGGCGAAAGGCCGGTAAATGGCCCGAGAATTCGCTCCGCCAATATATCTGACAGAGGCTCAGGTGCCACACTCCCCAAGAGATTCTGCAATTTGCCGGTGTCGGAGTGGCCCAGACCTTGACTCATGCGCCCCCCCCCGTGGTAAGTTTTCTCACGGGACCGTGAAAGGTCATTTTCGGCCTTATCGCGAACCGTTTATGTTGGCTTTTTGCTGAATGACTGAACGCTACGTACGTAATCCGAAGATCGAAGAGGCCCCTTTGGGCAGCGATATCATGCTGTTCGATCCGGCCAAATCGCAGTTTTACGTGCTCAATTCGACGATGGCGTATCTGTGGCGGCACTGTGAAGGTGAATTCGACATGGAAGGGATTGTAAAATCCGTCCCCGGCGAATTCGCCTTATCTGAAGGAGCCCCGGTTGCCGCAGATATGAAGGCTGGTCTCGACGAGCTGCTCGCTCTCGGGATGATCACGAAGGGGTAAGTTTCGCCAAGGGGTAGCTATCTTTTTAACCTGAAAAGGGAATTGCGATGAACAAGCAGATCGATACCAAGGATACCGAGGCCAAGGCCCAGACCCTTCCGCGTTATGAAGCGCCGAAGATCCAGGCGATGAGCGAGAAAGATATCCTCAACTCGTTCCAGATCACCCAGTCGATGGGTGTGTGGTGGGGCATCGCGAGCTGCTGATCCCAGTGTCGTCGTAAGCGTATTTACGATGGGGTTGGCCTTCCTTTTGGAAGGCCAGGGCGGGCTAGTGCGAAATCCGAGTTTGGCGCGTCCCGCGTGTTCCTTTGGGGCGCGCTTGGGGTATGAACGTGCACCGAGCTTTGGCCCAACATAGATCAGAACCGGGTTCTGCCCCGCGCCGGTCATTTGAGGCGTTGCTTCGGCAGTTCCGGGAATGTAGGCCGGCCGGCATGGTTTCCATGCAGGCCGTCATGGCTGATCGTCGGATCACGATCGATTGCGACGACGAGACGCTATTCCCCGATTTTTTCATGATGTTCGGAGGCGCCGGCGCGGCGGCGCCCGGTCGGTCCGCGACGATTTCCGCGCTTGCTTCCGACATTCATCTGGATGTTCGTGCCCGCATCCACCCGGATTTCGGATGGTTCCGGCTATCCGGCCAAAATGAAATTCCCTTCGACGGCCTCGAGTTCGAATACGCCATCAACGAGGCGCGCGGAAATTTCGTGGCGCTTCCCCTCGACGAGGCGGGTTGGAAGAGCGTCGCGTTTCGTGACTCGGATGTGCCGATGTTTGCCTTCCGCGATCGCGACTGCATTTTTGCGCTCGGACCGAGATGGCGTCTCAGCATCGTCTGGTTTCTGTTCTGGCGTCTGCTGCGCATGCGATCCGACGCGATTTTCTTTCACGCCTCGGCACTCGGCATCTTTGGCGAAGGCACGATTTTTGTCGGTCCGTCCGGGGGCGGGAAGTCCACCACGTCGCTGGCGCTGGCGGCCCGCGGACACAATTTCCTCAGCGACGAGGTCGCAGGCTACATTCCCGAGCGCGGCGAATTGATTCCGTTTCGCCGGCCGGTCGGCATCAAGCCGGGGCCTCGCGCCACCGCGGTCGAGCGCGGCCTGCCTGCCACGGCTGCGGCGCAGATCGAGCGCGACGGGTTTTTTCGGGTCGACGTCGACACCATTTTCCCGACCCGGGCGCCGCAGCCGGTTCCGCTTCGCCGCGTCGTCTTTCTCAGGGGGTTTGCGGCGCGTCCGTCCTTAGAACGTATCAAACCTGGGCGGGAGGAAATCGTGGAACTTCAGCCACTTATGAGTTCGTTTTTGAACGCCTCGCATAGCCGCCGGATATTCGAATTGACCCGGCTGCTGGCGACTACCAGGGTATATCAGCTCCATCCCGGCGATCCGGACGAGACCGCCCTTTATCTCGAAGAGGTTTTTGCATGCGAATGATTACATCTGTAAGCGAGCGCGGACGCAGCGTTGCAACATTCCGCTATATCAGCGTCTGGATGATGGAAACGGCCGCGCGCTGGACACCGATCACGCCCGAGATGGAAGCCAAGGTGATGATGGGGCGCCACATCTGGGAATATGCCCAGATGGCCGACGCGCTGGGCAAGCGTACCTTCGAGTTGCGGCTCCCGGAACAGCATTCGATAGCGCCGGTTGCCGCCTACGATGCGTTCCTCAAGGACGTGGTCAAGGCATCGACGACCGCGGACCGGATCGCAAGCCTGTATGACGGCGTGATCCCCGGGGTCATCGTGCGATTCAAGCACTACATCGCGGCGACCGATCCTATCCTGGATGAGCCCACAATCGTGACTCTCCAGCGCAATATCGTCGATCTCGAGCGTCAACGGGTCGATGCGGCCGAACTGCAGCGCGAATTGAAACTCGGTTCGGGTGCCGCGGCGGCCATCGCGACGCGCGAGAAATCGGTCGCGGACATCGTTGCTGAAGAAAAGGTGGCGGCATGAACATCGAGGAAATCGGCTTCTACAAGATAGGCGACACGATTTTGCGCGAGCCGCCTGCGCGCGATGACTGCTTCAAGGTGGTCAACCGCGATGCCGACGCGCACGAATACGGCGACAATTCCGAGATCGCGCGCCGTGAAATGATTCATCGCCATATGGCGAACGAGATGACCAGCGTCGACATGGCGGCGATCTGCGTGGCCGAGTTTCCCGACGCTCCCTGGGGGTTGCGCATGGAGTTGGCGCGGCAGGCCTGGGACGAGGCCCGCCATGTGCGCGTGCTCTATCGCCGCCTCAAGGAACTGGGCGGATACAAGGGCGAGTTCCCCGTCAGCACGCTCGAATTCGACATGACGTGCGCGGTGGACAATCTGGTCGGACGGATCGCGATCCAGAACCGGACGCTCGAGGCGGGCGCCATGGACGTGATCGGCGGCCTTGCCCTGAATTTTCGGGCGATCGGCGATGACCGGACGGCGGATATGCTCGACGGCATCAACGTCGACGAGATCCAGCATGTCCGCTTCGCCAACCGCTGGATCAAGAAGCTGGCGCAGAGCAACCCGCGGGAATTGATGAGAATGGCGGCGGCGATCCGCTTCCTGACCGCGGCCAATGCCAACTTCCAGATCAAGGAAGGCGGGGAGGTCAACGCGGTGGGCGCAAAACTGGCATCGCCGGAGAAGCGTATCCCGGCGGTCAATGTCGATCTGCGGCAGGCGGCGGAATTTTCCGAAGACGAGATCCACGAGATTCTGCGTCAGGCGGGATTCCGCACGCTCGTTCCACGGGAGAAGACCGCGTGAAACCCGATATCGCAAAGCCGCTCGATCCCAAATTGTTCGGCGACAATCCTGTCCGCGATGCCCGGTTTGATTCCAAGGATCGCTGGCACGAACTTCCCAACTATCCGCATGACAATCCGCTTTCCGTTCTCGAGTTCCTGACCCGTCAGATGAACGAGGAGATCAACGCCACCGAGATGGCGGCGCGCAATCTCGTCGACTTTCCGGATGCGGATTGGGGATTGCGGATGGCGATCGCGCGCCAGGCCGCGGACGAGGCGCGGCACGCCGCCGCGTTTCGCCGCCTGCTGGAGCAGAGAGGCGGCCACCTCGGGCAATTCCCCGTCATCAATTTCCAGTTCCGGATCATGATGATGATCCCCTCGCTGATCGGGCGTCTGACGGTTGCCAACCGCAGCTTCGAGGCCGCCGGCATGGACGCGATCCAGGACGGCATCGATTCGTCGAGGAAAAAAGAAGACGTCGAATTCACGTCCCTGTTCGACCAGCAATTGGCCGATGAAATGCAGCACGTTCGCTTCGCCAACGAGTGGGTCAAGAAAATCGTCGATCGCGAAGGTGCGCGGGCCATGATGGCGATGGCGCGGGCGATCGCCCACGCCAACGCGGCGATGAAGGAAATCGTCGGCGACGATGTCGTGTTCTATCCGGTGTCCGACGACCTGCGCCGCGAGGCAGGCTTCAGCGATGACGAAATCAAGTCGGCGCGAGTGCTCGCCGACCAAAAATGATGCGCGCGGCCGGCGGCCTGGAATCGCTGTCGACCGCGCAGATCGACGGCGTCGCGACCCTGTGGAAACGCGAGCGCCGCGAGTTCACGACGTCGTTCGGCGGAATCAGCATGCTGCCGGCGATCGCTCCGGGGCAGCCGGTGACGGTCAGATGCGGAATGGAGCCGATGGTCGGGGACGTCGCGGTCTTTCGCTATGACAATCAGGTCGGCGTCCATCGCGTCGTCGCGCGCACGGCTGCCTGGTTGCTGACATGGGGTGACAACAACCCCTTGCCGGACGAGCCGATCGTGCCTGACCTCGTGATCGGCGTTGTCAGCGATGTGGCGCCTGGGCCAAAATCGTTGCGCCGCAGGCTTTTGCTGTGGTTTCTTCGATCGCCGCGGCAGCCCATCGAACGCTTGACGCAGCGCGTCCGGCGCGTCTATCGTGTTCGTTCCGTATGGGGACAAGGACCGCTGGTGTTCGCGGGTACTTCATGGCGGGCGCTCCTTCGTCGCATATTGCCGAGCTAACGGGGGCCGGAATGTCCAGCATCAATGATACCGGCGTCGGCTCGCTCGGAATTCGTGCCCGCATCGAGGGCGCAGCCTGGATTCATTCGGCGTCGTTCGATTTCTTTCTCCTGATCTGCGCGCCGCTCGTGACCTTGCCGATCCTTGTCGGCATCTACTGGAAAATTCCTTTCCTCGCCATCGGCTGCGCCTTCGCGCTGGCGGTCTCGCACTATGCCTCGACCGTGGTGTTTTATTTCTGGGACGAGAACAGGGAATATTTCCGCTCGCGGTGGCTGGCGTTCTTTGCAGGTCCCCTGATTCTCGCCGTCGTCTACGGCCTGGTGCTGGGATTCGAGATACCCTACGTGGTCCAGGTCGTGCTGTTCGGATGGAATACGTGGCACGTGTCGCGGCAGAACTGCGGGATCCTGTCGATCTATCGCAGCCGCGCCGGCGCCTCCGACATCGAGCAGAAGAAAGCGGCCAACAACGCAATTGTCGCAGTCAGCGCCTTCCTGGCGCTGTGGAATATCAATACCCACTACGAAGTCATGGGATTCTTCGGATGGTTCTCGAAGGATCTGCACTGGATCATCAAGATCGTGGCCGGCGCCACTGCCGCGTTTTTCATGATCAAGCTCGGCATCGCCCTGGTGCGGCGCAAGCAGCAGCTCGGTTTGGCCGAAGGCCTGTTTCTCGTGGCCAGCCTCGGCTTTTTCTATCCGTATCTGCTGATCAAGGATTCCACCATCGCCACAGTGGCGATGCTGCTGCCGCACTACGTCCAGTACCTGACGCTGGTGTGGCTGCTGCACCGTCGCAAGTTCGGTACGGCGAGCGAAGGGGCTCCCGCCCCCTTGCGCTATGTCAGCTCAAAACTCATTTTTCTCATTCCGGTACTGATCGCGACCGGACTGCCGATCTACTGGGTCTGGGGCTACATGGTCAGCATCGGCCAGGAGTGGTGGTTCGGAACGGTCTACATTCTCATTGCGTTCGAGCACTACTATCTCGATGGCCTGATCTGGTCGTTCAGACGCCCGCATGTGCGTCAAACCATGCTGCCTTTCCTGCTCCGTCACCCCGCTCGGGCGCTGTCGTGATCGCCGACCTGCTGCCTCCGTCAATTCTGAACGGGCTGGCCTGGTTCGCCTCGCGCGCCGAGGCCTATCTGGCGCTGACCTTGCGCGATTACGCCAAGCTCGGCCTGGTTCTCGCCGTGACGGTCCTGCTTGAAATCGCCGCCCGCAAGAACTGGCGGGTCCGCTACGGCTCCCGCAATTTCCGGGTCGATCTGCTCTATTTCGTTTTCTACTACGGCGGTTTCTACCATCTTTTCCTGTTTACATGGATGTACAAGGGGCTGCACGGGCTGGTTGTCGCCTACGCGCCGTGGATGCAGCTCAACCTGATGGCTTCGATGCCACCGGTACTGCAGATGCTCACTATCATCATGGTGTCTGATTTCGTCGGTTACTGGAATCACCGCTGGAAACATTCCAACCGCTATCTCTGGGCGTTCCACAGCATCCATCATTCGCAAACCAAGCTGACCATCGTCAGCAACCATCGCTTCCATGTCGTCGACGAAACCCTGCTGCGGCTCTGGCTTTTCATTCCGTTCCAGATCCTCGGCACCGGCGTTGCGATGTGGCTCTGGCTCGATTTTCTGATGGCGTGGGTACTATATTTGCAGCACTCGGAGTGGAACTGGACTTACGGTCGTCTCGGCCGTGTCCTGGTCAGTCCGGTTTTTCATCGCAAGCACCACGCCAAGGACGAGCGATTGTACAACAGCAATTTTTCCATGCTGTTCTCGTTCTGGGACGATTGGTTCGGTACCGCGGAGCGGGCATTGCCGCCGCCTGCCGAGCACGGCATCGAAGGCGACCCGGTGCCGGAATCATGGCTCGGGCAACTCGCTTATCCCTTCGTCGAGATCGCGCGTGAGCTTCGGCGGAGCCGGCCGGCTCCTGAAGCCGTCGCGCCGCCGCTCGGGCCGGCCGAGTGACACAGGTTCCGCGCGAAATCTGGCCAATCGTCTGCCACCTTGCGACTTCGTGCGAGTGGCCACCGCAAGCCGATGCCGACATCACCGCATTTTTCAACTACGCTCACCGCGAACGGTTGTTGTCGCTCCTGATCGCCGCCGACGACCTCCCGCAGCAGGTGATCGCGGCGAAGTCACGCTTTCGCGCGCTCGATGCCCTTTACCGGAAACGTTACGAGCTCAGTCGCGACAGCGTACTGGAGTTGCTCCGCGTTCTGGGTCCAGACGGTTTCGTGTTCTACAAGGGCGCCGACTACCGACATCGGGTCTATGATCGTCCTGAGCAGCGTCCGATGATGGACGTCGATCTCTATGTTCCCTGGGTTCAGGTTCCCGCGGCCATGCAAAAGCTGGAAGCCGCCGGCTATCCACGCAAATACACCTACTGGGTTGCCTTTTCGCCGCAGCATTATGAGCTGTCGGTGGTGATCGGCGGCGTTCTGATCGAGATTCATCGTGGCTTCTCGCAGCGCGTGCGTGCAGCCGTCGACTACGATGGCATCTGGCAGCGCCGGGAATGGTTCGAGCGAGACGGGATCGCGGGTTACCGGCTGTCGCCGGCCGACGCGATCCTTGCTCACGCCTTCCATCTCGCCAAGGATGAATTCAGCTCCGAGCTCGTTCGCTACGTCGACTTCTATCTGCTGCTGCAACGCCATGAAGGCGAGTTGGAAACCTGCGTGGCTCGCGCCAAGGCCTGGCAGATCGAGCGGCCCTTGTTCGGCGCGTTGCATATCGCAACCGCGATGTTTCCCTCGTTGAAAACCGCCGCTGTCGTCCAGGCAATGCACGCGTTGCTCGATCGGTCCACCCGCCAGTTTCTGGTCGACCACATATTGCCCGATCCGACGACAGAGCCCAGCGGATGGGTGTCGGGACGGCGTATACAGCTGCGCCGCAAATTCGGGCTGATGGATCGACGATGGCGCAGAGCGGCGTTCGTCGCGTACTTCATTTATGAAGCCGCGGCCAGCCGTGTGTTCGAGTGGCGCGCGCGCCGAAGCGGCCAGAAGATTCCGCCCCGATCGATGGTCCACCTGCGATAATTGGTCGCAGCCGAAGCCGTCGGTTCATCGACTGTGTGTGGCGCTCACGCAACATCCTCGCGTGAAAATACTTGTACGCTCGGGCGATCGATTCGGATTTTCTCCAGTTGCGGAGCCTGGGATGAAAAGGCTTGCCTTGGGCGTTGTAGTCGCCGCGATGACATCGATCCAGGTGTTAGCGGCCGACATGCCGGTCAAGGCCCGGCCGGTCGCGGCCGATCCTGCCTATGATTGGTCCGGCTTCTATATCGGCGCCGGCACCGGGGGCGTGTGGTATGAGGCGCGGCGTTTCATGCCGGACCTTCCCCTGGTCGGGATTCCGCCGACCTTGTTCAGGGCGCACGCAAGCGATTGGATCTACGACGGCCACGCCGGTGTTCAGCGCCAATGGGGCAGGTGGGTTATCGGTCTGGAAGGCGCCTACAACGGCAGCCGGGGAAATATGCGGTCCGACGTATCGGTATCGCCGCCGGAGCCTTTTTCGAATTTCAACGCTACCGTCTTCATTACCGACCTTGTGACCGTCGGCCCGAAGGTTGGCTACACTTGGGATCGCCTGATGGTGTACGGGACCGGCGGCTACGCCGGGGCGAATATCGACGGGCGTTATACCTGCACCTTTGGCGGCCAATTCATATTTCCCGGACGAGCCCCCTGCAACTTCCCGCTGTTCGGGGCGCTCGCGGACCTGAATTTGAGCGGCACGACCTGGAACAACGGCTGGTTCGCCGGCATGGGGTTCGACTATGTGGCATATAAGGGGTCGTTGGGCGACATTCTGCTCGGCGCCGAGTACCAGCATTTCAACCTCGACCGCGAGCAGGCAGTCACGTGCACGCCGACGCTCTGTCCGGGTGTGCCTCACCAGGGTTTTCTGCATGACGCCAATGGCGACATTGTGCGGGTGCGCCTGACCTTCAAGACCCACGGCTGGCGAATGCCCTAGCGCGCCGCCGGCGCCTTGCGCAATTTGCGTTTCGCTTCGCAATTCTCGGGAGGCTATGATTTGCGCTGAAAGCGGGCATCCCAAGGGAATTCAGCGTGTTCTTTTTCCTCTCCAAGACGGTCGGCGTGATGCTGCTGCCGTCGAATCTCATGGTCGGCGCGGGCGTTGCCGGACTGATCCTGCTGCTCACCCGGTTTTGTTCGGCCGGCCGCAAGCTGGTCGCGGCTAGCCTATTGTTGCTTGCGGTTTGCGGCTTCACGCCGATCGGAAATTTGCTGCTCTATCCGCTGGAGTCCCGGTTTCCGCCATGGGACGAAACCCGGGGTGCGCCGGACGGCGTCATTGTCCTGGGCGGCTCGATCGAGCCGGATCTGTCGGCGATGCACGGCACCCCCGTCTTTGGTCCTTCCGTCGATCGTCTTATTGCCGCAGCACAGCTCGCCCATCGGTATCCGAACGCACGCATCCTGTTTTCCGGCGGCAATGGCAGCCTGGACAGCACCGATCCGGCGCGGGAAGCCGATTTTGCCCTGCCGGTTTTCGAAAGTCTCGGGATTTCCAGAGATCGCCTGATCATGGAACGGCGTTCACGCAACACCCTGGAAAATGCCGAATTTTCCAAGGCCCTGGCCGCCCCGAAGCAGGGCGAGCGCTGGCTGCTGGTGACGTCGGCCTATCATATGCCGAGGGCGGTCGGTATCTTCCGCAAGGCCGGATTTGCGGTGGAGCCCTATCCGGTGGACTGGCGGATGGGCGGCCGCGCCAGTCTCCTGAGGCCCTCGCGCTTCTTCATCGGCGGGCTTGGCCGGATCGATACCGCTTCACGCGAATGGATGGGTCTGATCGCCTACTGGATCACGGGACGGACCAGCCAGTTGTTCCCCGGTCCAGAGCAGAACGGGTTACGGTGATGACTTCGAAATGGGCCTACAGCGTTTTCGAGTGAAGTGGTCACCGGTTCGCGTCAAGAAAACGCGTCAAATCAAGAATCCAGAGCCCCGTTTCGATTCCATCGAAGCGGAAAAGGCCCTAAGCGAGAGCTTTGGCTCGGGCGTGGCTGCGCGAATGATGCCTCGAAGGCGCATCATTGACCCGGCCATCTCGTGAGCTTGCCGGGCGGGGCATCCGTCTGGCCCGGAGCATTGCCGCCGAGGTGCGCCAATGCCTGATCCAAGCCGAGCAGTCTGCTCAGCTTTGCGGTTAGTTCAGGCGAAAGATCGCGCCGGAGGTGATGGGGATCGCGAAACAGGAATTCGCCGTCCAGGTACGTCAGGCAGCTGCCGCTCGCGCACATCGCCCGCGAAAGCGAAATGCTAAATACGCCTTCATTCTTGCTGGCAAGTTCATCATAGACCCTGGAAAGAGCGAACTGGTTGGCTGCCGATGAAAGCGGAAGGCTGGCAACGGGATTGGCGCAAACCCGACTTGCGTTGCGCCAAAGCGGCGTGCCCTTGCTGCTGGCGCATGGGATAGGGTCGAAATCGAAAACCGGAATGCCATCCACGAGCAGGATCTGTTTGCCCATCGCCCGGATTTCGCCGATCGCCGCCTGCATTTCCTCCCGGATCAGGTCCAGGCCATGTGCGACGCTTCTCGGCTCGGGGTCATTGTCGGTCTGCAGCATGTCCAGAAATCCGGGCCATCTTGACGCAAAGATCACGAATTGGATTTCAGGGGACCGCCTGAGAAGATCGATGCCCCTCGCCCGGTCGGCGGCGCACACGTCGGGGCGCTGCATTTCCATATCGGAAATAGATTTCACCCGACCTCCCAACGGCGGCGTGCAGCCGTTCAAGATCGCGATAGCGCGGTTGGTCTGCCTGCCGGCGACGTCGAGATAGGGCAGCAGGTGCGATGAGTGGCTGTCGCCCCAGATCAGGCCGCGCGCCGCCGCCGTATCCCAGGGAGAGCCTACCGCGCAATTGATACCGATCGCCGTCGCGGAATACGGGCAATGGAAGCTAAACCACATCGTCGTCTGGTCGCTTAGCCGGGCCAGCGAGGCGGGCATGCGAGATGGAAATCCCTGATTGGCGACGATGCCATATCCTCCCAGCGCCACCAGCACGGCGGCGGATATCGCAACGGAAATGTCCCGCATCGGCCGCACGCTCTTGCGGCGAAATGGCTGTTCGATGAACTTCCAGGAGAGCGACGCCACCACGAGGCTTGCGGCGACGATCGCCAATCCCTCGATCAGGTCGGGCTCGGCGTTATTGTATTTCTTCCAGAATGCGATGATCGGCCAGTGCCAAAGGTAGAGCGAGTAGGAGATTTTTCCGATGAACCGCATCGGCGCGACCGCCAGCAGTTGATTGGCAAAGCTTGACGGTGCGGCGGCGATGACCAGCATCCCGCCGACGACGGGCGCCAGCGCATTGATGCCGGGGAAGGGCGAAGGTCTGGTGAGCGTGAAGGCGGAGGCGGCAATCAGAAACAGCCCAAGCAGTGACGGGATTTGCTGAAGTCGCGCGGGCCAGCGCCAGAACACGATCAGTCCGCCGGCCGAAAATTCCCAAAGGCGCGCAGGCAACAGGAAAAACGCCGCCTTCTGGTTGAAGCCGACAGCCCACACGCTGATCGCGAATCCGATAACGGTGCAGGCCGCGACCGCAATCGCCATGCCGCCGCGGCCGCGCCGGAACAGCCACCACGCCGCCAGCAGCAAAGCTGGCCAGATCAGGTAGAATTGCTCCTCGACGCCGAGCGACCAGGTGTGCAGCAACGGCATCAGCTCCGCCGCGCCTTCAAAATATCCGGTGTTACGGTAGAAAAACAGGTTGGAGAAGGATAAAGCGGCAGCGATCGCGCTGCTGCCGAGCACGCGGTATTCATCGGGCGCCAGCATCACGTAGCTGGCGGGGACGACCAACGACAACATCACAAGAAGCGCGGGCAGGATGCGCCGGCATCGTCGCGCATAGAAGCCGATAATCGAGAAACTGCCCGCGCCAATCTCGTCCGCGATCAGCCGCGTCATCAGGTAGCCGGAGATCACGAAAAACACATCGACCCCGACGAACCCGCCGGTAAACAATTTCGGGTCCAGATGAAACAGGAGCACCAGCAAAACGGCTACGGCTCGAAGCCCATCGATGTCGAAACGATACCTCATCTTGCGGAAGCTACCCCGAGGCCTATCCGGGTACAAGATGACCCGGCTATCCTCTTGCTTCGGTAGCGTGCTGGGAGGCGTGCGCCGGCTGGGCGGCGCGCGATGTCCGCAAGACGCGCCTCAAGTTGCAACCGATCAAGCCTGTCTCAAGATCAACTTTCAGAGGCGAGGAATGTCTCGCGCGATGACGCGGGATCGCAGCACCGGCACGAGCCAGGTCGATTATTTCATTGTCTCCAGCTTGTGAAAGAGAGTATTGGCGATGATCTCGTTTGCCAATCCATTGGGATGCGCATCCGTAGGCGAGACCCATAATTTCGTCGGGTCGTAGGCTCTCAAGTCTGGCATCACATCGACAAAATCCGCGCCATTCTCCTTGGCCGCCTGCTCCAGGAGGTCTGTCACGCTTTGCAACGGATAAGGCTTAAAGCCGTGAAGATCGGGAAGGTGCGCGATCAAAAGTTTGATGCGGTGTGCCTTGCAGTAATCGGCAAGCTTGCTAATCGATCGTTTGGCATCGATCCAGCCCCTGGCGTGCCCGTGACCATAGAGGTCGCTATAGTAAGTCTCCCAATCCGGTCGCAAGGACACCTTTCGCAGTAATTTGTCTATGCTGCCGAGCACGAACACGCATGAATAACAGGCTCGCATCAACTGATTTGGCGGTTTGTGTGGCGGCGTCGGCTCGGCATCATTCGGAATATAGTTGAGCACAACGATGTCAGGTCGATACTTGTAACCTTCGCTCAGGAAATAGCTCACTTCCATGATCGTGTTGTAGTTTCCGACACCAGTATTGATCACCTCCGCGGTCGTTCCGCGTTCCGCGTAAAGACGTTCGATGCGCTTGGAAAAAGTTTGATCGAATGGTACGCCCCAACCTTCGGTGAAGGAGTCGCCGAGCATCAGTATGCGCGGCACCCCGTCGGTGCGCTCGTAGGGAATTTCACGGTCGCGCAAGCCCTTGGAATTGATCTTGACGTCGACACCCATCAACCGCATCTCGCTATTTGGACGGTGAAGATGGCCGATGGATGGATCGTCGCTGATGATTTTGAGGTGGCGCGCGTATTTCCACATTTCCAGATCGAATTGCATGCCGTCGTCGATCGACGTTCGGACGTATAGTTCGATAAAAAGTACGCTGACGATGAGGCTGCCGAGAACCATCAACAACCCGATTGCAGGCTCGCGTTTCATGAAACGATACTCTCCGAGCGGATCATTGGCCGCCGGCGTGCCGTCTGGCCGTCGGCGCGCCTCGCCATACCCCGCAAGTTCAGAAGTCCCTCATTGCAGGGAGCCGGTTTGCTTGCCCTGCGGCGTCTTCAATCTCAAATCTACCTGATGGGCGACAAACTCGGTGAGCATCGTTTCTCCCAGCTTGACCAGGTGACCCGAGCCATCCGCGAAGGTGGCATCACGAACGTCGTCGAAGAGTGTCATGCCCGAAACGATGCCTCGCGATGTCAACATTTCGAGACGACTTTCGATAAGGGCGTAGCCGGCGGAATTGGCCTGCCCAAATGTTTCGAGTGCTGGCGCTTTCAGGAACGCCTTTTCGGATTCCGTGAAATTCTTCTTCGAATGATACGGACTCGGAACCACAATGTTGAGATACGCGGCTCCGGTCGAATTCGCCATCGCCTTCATCAGGTCGGAACTCCAAATCCATGTGTCAAAAATGGATTCGATAACCTTCTCTTTTGGGATCTTGAGCGGCGTATTCAGGCCCAACAGCTGTCGTACAGCCTCCGACGTCGCCGACTTGGCGATTGTCTGGTCATAAGCGCCGAGTTTTGCCTGCACGGTTCTATCGTAGATCGCCTTGAAGATTCGATTTTTTAGATAAGCGATGCCGCTCGTGCTGTTCTTGAGAAGTTGCGCGTAGCGATCGCTCTGGGCGCGCGCGTGGGTCAGCCCGTATGCCAGTTCGTAATAGTCGGCCGACGAAACGTCGGGTGGCACGAGCTCGTTGCCAATGGCGAGCATTATCTGTGCAGGCGGAAAGACAGGATCGACCCCAAGCTCAAAATTGATCATCCCCGAAGCGAACTCCAGCGTGCCGTCCAAATTGAGCACAAGATCGATATGCTGACCCGATGCGATGAGGAAGGCGAGTTCGATGAGTTGCTGGGGCTGCTTTCCGGGACCTTGAGCCATATTGTAGAGTATGACATTCTTGCCCGCGAGATTGGGAAGCTTCTGCAGGGCTTCCTGCAATGACGGTTGTCCGTGCGTTGAGTTGTTTGCCAGTCGGGAAGCAACCGAGCCTCCAAAGACGAAGACGACGAAGTCGTTTGGCTCCGGTTTGAAGGGAACCTCCCGCTGTTTCTCCACCTGTGTGAATCCGAGATTGTTTGTTTTGTAGAAGGAGCCCTGAAAGGAATATGGCCCGGTATAGCCGAAATAGGGGTGCAAGTGCCGTTTCATACTTGGTTCAACGGCCGCGAGATTCTGCTTGGGCTCGTTGAAATAAACGAGAGACCCTGTATTCCGGTAAAACAGCGCTGCGCCCATTATTTCCGCGGCCAGAAGGCAAAGGCTCGCGCTGACGATCCACGGTGCGATCTTTTTCAGCAGGCTCACGCCACGGGTCTCTCTGCATCAGGCCATTGCGGCCGCACCGGCATCGCGCAGCGCTGGATTGCGGGGATTCGCATGCGCGATCAGAACAAGGTGTAGATAAAGGGGGCGATGACGCTGCCCTGGGTCAGCACGACCAGCCCTCCGAAAAGGATCATCATGAACATCATCGGCACAAGCCAATATTTTTTTCGTGTCGACATGAACCGCCAAAGTTCGGAAAGAAACGACATTCATTCCTCCGCTAGACTGATTATCGACACTCTCGTCGGAGTGGGCCCCGATTATCTGATGACCAGCCAGCCAAGTTGTGGCCCTGGGGTCGCCTCGACTTTGCGGCAATCCTCGATCAGTCTTGATTTGCAACAGATATCAGTCTGAAATAGCGACATCAACCCGAGCACCGGAGATAGTTTGCTGGCGGCCTGCTGACGAACTGGACTACGGGACAAAACCGGCTATCATTTCGGCCATCAATCGTATCGGACATTCGCGAAACGGACGGGTTGGAAATGGATGGCGGCTTCGAGGTTCGACTGCATCGCAGCGGCAGGACGATCTCCGTTCCGCCGGACAAAACCATCTTGCACACGCTGCTCGATGCCGGCGTCGACGTCGATTTTTCCTGCGCAATGGGCGGCTGCGGCACCTGCGAAACCAGGATTGTGGAAGGCATCCCCGACCATCGCGACAACTATCTCAGCGACGACGAAAGGGCCGGCAACGACGTGATCATGATCTGCTGCTCGCGATCGAAAACCCCGGTTCTGGTGCTCGATCTCTGAAGCCACAGCATGATCCGGAAAAGTGGACACCGGTTTTCCCTCGCGACAAACGCGGAGCGTTTGCGCGGGGATCATGCAGATCGAGGAAGTCGATGATCTCTTCGACCTTGCGGCGATTGAGCGCGGTGATGTCCTGCCCCTGATAGAACAGTCTTCCCTCGGCCGGCCGGTAGCGCCCCGAGATGCAATTGATGATCGAGGTCTTGCCGGCGCCGTTGAGGCCGATGATCGAGAACAGTTCGCCGTCGCTGACGCCGAAGCTGACGTCGGTGAGCGCGCAAACGCCGCCAAAGCGCAGTGACACCCCGCGCACCTCCAAAGCTGTTCCACGCCCTCCCTCAAGGCGCGCTTTCCGCGCCGTTGGGCCACCCTGTTTCACCGGGCTCAGTGGGTCAACGGCCGCGCTTGTCGCAGCTGCCGGGGACGGTCGGATTAACCGACTTTCGTATTAGACTTGGCCGGGGTCGAATGCTATGGCCAGCCCCTCTCCTGGTCCAGTAGACAGGGGCGAGCCGGTGTCGTTGGCCCGTTTTTGGGGCCGTTGCCGAGGCGTTATTGGAGTCTTTATGGCGGTTCAGGATTCGAAGCGGCGGGTGGCGCTCATCACCGGCGTTACCGGGCAGGACGGGGCCTATCTTGCCGAATACCTGCTTGGCCTCGGCTATACCGTGCACGGCGTCAAGCGGCGGTCGTCCTCGTTCAACACCGCGCGCATCGATCATCTCTACGAGGATCCGCATGCCGCCAATCTGCGGTTCCTGCTGCACTATGGCGACATGACGGATTCGACCAATTTGATCCGGCTGATGCAGCAGATCCGCCCCACCGAGATCTACAATCTCGCCGCCCAGAGCCATGTCGGCGTCAGTTTCGAGAGCCCGGAATATACCGCCAATGCCGACGCCATCGGCGTGCTCAGGCTCCTGGAAGCGGTCCGGATCCTCGGCATGGAGAAGGAAACGCGGTTCTATCAGGCCTCCACCTCGGAACTGTACGGGCTGGTCCAGCAGGTCCCGCAGCGCGAGACCACGCCGTTCTATCCGCGCTCGCCCTATGGCGTCGCAAAACTCTACGGCTACTGGATTACGGTGAACTACCGCGAGGCCTACGGCATGTTCGCCTGCAACGGCATCCTGTTCAATCATGAAAGCCCGATCCGCGGCGAGACCTTTGTCACCCGCAAGATCACCCGCGCCATCGCCCGCATCGAGACCGGCCTGGAAGACACGCTCTATCTCGGCAATCTCGGCGCAAAGCGCGATTGGGGCCATGCGCGGGACTATGTCGAGGGCATGCACATGATCCTGCAGGCCGACGAGCCCGAGGATTTCGTGCTGGCGACCGGAGAGACCCGCTCGGTGCGCGAATTCGTCGAGCTGGCATTCGCGGAAGTGGGCCGCAGCATCGAATGGCGCGGCAAGGGCGTCGATGAAACCGGCATCGACGGCAAATCCGGCAAGACACTGGTCCGCATCGATCCGACCTATTTCCGCCCGACCGAGGTCGATCTTCTGATCGGCGACGCCAGCAAGGCGCGCCAGAAACTCGGCTGGAAGCCGAAGACGAGTTTTTCGCAAATGGTCAGTGAAATGGTGGCGGGCGATCTTGCGATCGCGCGGCGTGAGGTGGCCAATGGCAAAGACCCCGTTTGAACTCAAGGGAAAGACCGTCTTCGTCGCCGGCCATCGCGGCATGGTCGGCTCCGCGCTGATGCGCCGGTTGGCGCAGGAGGACGTCGAGCTCTTGACCGTCGGCCGGCGCGAAGTCGACCTGCGCGACCAGGCCGCGGTGTTCAAGTGGTTTGCCGACAAGCGGCCGCAAGCCGTGTTCCTGGCCGCCGCCAAGGTCGGCGGCATCGTCGCCAACAACACGCTGCGCGCCGAATTCATCTACGACAACCTGATCATCGCGACCAACGTGATCCATGCAGCTCATGTCAACGGCGCCGGGAAGCTGATGTTTCTGGGCTCCTCCTGCATCTATCCGAAACTAGCCGCCCAGCCGCTGCGCGAGGATTCGATGCTGACGGGGTCGCTGGAACCGACCAACGAGCCCTACGCGATCGCCAAAATCGCAGGCATCAAGATGGTGGAAGCCTATCGCAGCCAGTATGGATGCGACTTCATCAATGTGATGCCGACCAATCTTTATGGGCCCGGCGACAATTATCATCCCGAATACAGCCACGTCGTCGCAGCCCTGATCCGCAGGTTTCACGAGGCGAAGCTGTCCGGTATCGCCAATGTCGTGGTCTGGGGCACCGGCACGCCGCGGCGGGAATTCCTCTATGTCGACGACATGGCGGATGCATGCGTCCACCTCATGAAGACCTATTCCGGCGACGAACTGGTCAACATCGGCACCGGCGAGGACATCACCATCGCCGAATTCGCGCGCGTGGTCGCGAAAACCGTCGGCTATACCGGCGAGCTCAGCTTCGATCCATCGCGCCCCGACGGCACGCCGCGCAAACTGCTCGATGTCAGCCGCTTGGCTAAACTCGGCTGGCGCGCGCGCACCTCGCTCGAGGATGGCATCCGGCTCGCCTACCAGGCGTATCTGAGCGAACAGAAACAGGCGGCCGAGTGATCGCTTCTGGCGGCGGTCGCAATCGCTTGCTTGGTCTAGTGTCTCCGCAGCCCGGATGGAGCCCTTGCGAAATCCGGGGCCGCCCTCACCAGCGTTCCCGAATTGCGCCATCGGGCGCGCTGGGTCGCGCCGACCCGCCGGCTCCATCCGGGCTACCAAAGCCGTCAACATCCATTGCTACAGCTTGCTGGCGTCGACGTTGATGCCGAGGATTTTCCAGGCGTTGCCGTCCTGAACGAAGCGCAGCCGGTATTTCACCTCGATGTCGCTGGTCTTGAACACCCCGGCCAGAACCAGCGCGCCGTCGGAATCGAAACTGGCCTTTTCGTAGGAATCGTAATCCGCCGAAACGACGCCTTCGAAGAACAGCTCGTTCTTGCGGAACGACTCGAATGCGCTGGCCAGTTTTTCGACCGGCAATTGCGCCTGAAACTGCTTCGACGCCTTGGCGGCGAGCACGGCATAGTTCCCGGTCATGTTCGCATCGTTGAACGTCATCAGGGTGCTGCGGATCAGCACGTCCTGTTCGTCGTCGGACGGAATCTCGGCGGCGCGGGCCGGCGACAGCGACGCCGTGACCAGGATCAGCAGCGCGGCGACGATCGATCTCATGGCCGGTCTCCTTGTTTTGCCGCGCCGCGCGGCGGCGACTTGCCGAGCGCCGCCGCCATCGCCGAGATCAGCGGCTTCATGAAGAAGGCGTCATTGGCCGGATAAATGTCGGCGTGCAGGCCGTGCGATTTGAGCTCGTCGGACACGGCCGGCCCCACCGAGGCGATCGGGGTTTTCGCCAGGCCTTCGCGCAGGCGCGCTTCATCGCCATGCGCCCGCGCCACCTCGATCAGGCGGCGAATCTGCCCGAGATTGGTCAAGGCGATCGCATCGACCTGGCCTTTCGCCATTTCGTCGATGGCGGTGACGATATTGGCGTCGGCGGCTTTCACATCGTAGACGTAAGGCGTCACCGCGTCGATCTCGGCCCCCTGCGCCGCGATGGCGCCGATCAGCGCGCCGTGGTCCTTGTCCGGATAGAGCTGCAGGCCGACGCGATGTCCGCGGAGATCGAGCCGCGCCAGCATCTCGATGATGCCCTCGGAGGTCGGCTTCTCGGTCGTCAGTTGCGGCTCCAGCGCGAGCTCGCGGAGGGCGCGTCCGGGCTTTGGCCCGCGGGCGAATTTTCGCGCGCTTTCGATCGCCGCGATGAACTTCTGTTCCACGCCCATGCGGCGGACGACCTTCATCAGCCGGCGCAGGCCTTCGCCGGTCATCAGCACCAGATCGTCGAACGGCTTGTCGATGCAGCGGCAAATCCAGGCCTCGACCGGCGCGGGGTCGGGAACGTCGTGGATGGTGAACATCGGGCATTGCAGCACGTCCGCGCCCTGCTCGGTGAGCAGGCGGGAAAACTGCGCTTCCTCGCGCGTCTCCAGGATCAGGATGCGGTAGCCGTTCAGTCTGTCAGCCATGGTCGTGGGTAACGCCGATCGCCCGTTGTTTGTTCATCATGCCGTGCCCCGCGGGATTGGCGCAAGGGCGCCGGCGGTGATAGAGCAGGGCCGCGAAAATCGTTGCTCCCACCCTTCGCCGTCAAGCGCCTCCATGTCCGATCATCAATATGTGTTGACGTTGTCGTGCCCGGATCGTCCCGGCATCGTTTCCGCCGTCTCCACGTTCCTCGCCCATAACGGGCAGAACATCCTTGACGCCCAGCAATTCAGCGACGTCGAGACCGGGCATTTCTTCATGCGGGTGGTGTTCGCCGCCGCCGATCTCGCGGTCAATCTGGCGGCGCTGCAGACTGGTTTCGCCGCCATTGCCGAGCGCTTCGGCATGGACTGGCAGATGCGCGACCGCGCCAGCCGCCGCCGGGTGATGCTGCTGGTTTCGAAATCCGATCACTGCCTGGCCGACATCCTGTATCGCTGGCGCACCGGCGAGCTGGCGATGATCCCGACCGCCATCGTCTCCAATCACCCGCGCGAGACCTACGCCAATCTCGATTTCGGCGACATCCCGTTTCATTTTCTCCCCGTGACGAAGGAGACCAAACGCGAGCAGGAGACCGCGATCTGGAATCTGGCCGGCGAGAGCGGTACCGATCTCGTGGTGCTTGCGCGCTACATGCAGATCCTGTCGGACGAGATGTCGGCAAGACTGTCGGGCCGTTGCATCAACATCCATCACTCGTTCCTGCCGGGCTTCAAGGGTGCGCGGCCCTATCACCAGGCGCATGCGCGCGGCGTCAAGCTGATCGGCGCCACCGCCCATTACGTCACCACCGATCTCGACGAGGGCCCGATCATCGACCAGGACGTCGAGCGCATCAGCCATCGCGATACGCCCGACGATCTCGTGCGCAAGGGGCGCGATATCGAGCGCCGCGTGCTGGCGCGCGCGATCCGCTACCATCTGGAGGACCGGGTGATCCTCAACGGCCGCAAGACCGTGGTATTCATGGATTAGAGCCGCGAGGCTGGCGCCGGTCAGTGAACCGGGGCAAGCTCCGACGACGAGGTCTGCTGGGCTTCGGGCGTGGGTGCCGGCTCGAGGCGCTTCTTCTCCCGCTCCCGCATCATTTCCTCGTATTTGGCGGTGCCCGGCCGCGGCGGCGCGTCCGGCGGCAGGCCGCCGAGCCATTGCGGGACATAGTCGCCCACGCCTTCCGCGAGCTTCTGGTTGATGGTCCCGCAAGCGCTCAGGCTGCACGCCAGCAGGGCGGCAGCGAGGGCGAGGACAAACTTGCTGATATTGCGGGGCATCTCGAGAGCGTCGCACCCTGGCGCGGTGTGAATCTGGGCAGCCGGATCGGCCGCGTCAGCCTATCCCAAATGGGTAAAATTGGCTTATTCACGGTAGGGAGGTATTTCGATACCTCAAGCAGTGAAGCGGTTCACTGAAATGAGCGCGACCCGCCAACGACAGGAGCACACCCCCAAGAGCACACCCATTGTCGAGATTGACATCGCCGCACGCATCAGACGCCATGCCGCGCCGATACACGGCCGAAAAATCTGGGCTATGGTGAGGCAAGGGCCGGGGACTCGGTTCGAGGCACGAAACCGATCAGGGAGAGGGTTCATGTTCATGGGTACGAAGATGTTGTCGCGGGCCACGGCCGTCATGGTGTTCGCAGGCGCGGCGGCTTTGGCGCCGGCGCAGGCGCAGCAGACCGTCAAGATCGGCCTGATCCTGCCGATGACCGGCGGCCAAGCGTCCACCGGCAAGCAGATCGACAACGCGGTCAAGCTGTACATGCAGCAGAACGGCGACACCGTCGCCGGCAAGAAGATCGAGATCATCCTCAAGGATGACGCCGCCGTGCCCGACAACACCAAGCGGCTGGCGCAGGAACTGATCGTCAACGACAAGGTCAATTTCATCGCCGGCTTCGGCGTCACGCCCGCGGCGCTGGCCGCGGCGCCGCTGGCGACCGAGGCCAAGATTCCGGAAGTCGTGATGGCGGCGGGCACCTCGATCATCACCGAGCGCTCGCCCTATATCGTGCGCACCAGTTTTACGCTGGCGCAGTCCTCCACCATCATCGGCGACTGGGCGGTCAAGAACGGCATCAAGAAGGTCGCGACGCTCACCTCCGACTACGCGCCGGGCAACGACGCGCTGAGGTTCTTCAAGGAACACTTCACCGCCGGCGGCGGCGAGATCGTCGAAGAGGTCAAGGTGCCGCTCGCCAATCCCGACTTCGCCCCCTTCCTGCAGCGCATGAAGGACGCCAAGCCCGACGCCATGTTCGTGTTCGTGCCGGCAGGCCAGGGCGGCAACTTCATGAAGCAATATGCCGAGCGCGGCCTCGACAAGGCCGGCATCAAGGTGATCGGGCCCGGCGACGTGATGGACGATGACGTCCTCAACGGCATGGGCGACTCGGCACTCGGCACCGTCACGGCGCATATGTATTCGGCGGCCCATCCCTCGCAGATGAACAAGGATTTCGTTGCCGCCTACAAGAAGGATTTCGGCAACCGGCCCGGCTTCATGGCGGTGAGCGGCTATGACGGCATCCACTTGATCTACGCCGCGCTGAAAAAGACCAACGGCAACACCGACGGGGACGCGCTGATCGCCGCCATGAAGGGGATGAAGTGGGAAAGCCCGCGCGGGCCGATCTCGATCGACCCGGAAACCCGCGACATCATCCAGAACATCTACATCCGCAAGGTCGAGAAGGTCGACGGCGAGCTCTACAACGTCGAATTTGCGACCTTCCCCGACGTCAAGGACGCCGGCAAGACGAAGAAGTGACGACGAAGTCGTCATTCCGGGGCGCGAGCCCAGGCTCGCGAACCCGGAATCTCGATGTTGTAGCAACGATCGTCATGCCGGGACAAGCCCGGCCATGACGTTATGGCACGTAATTTCTGACGCCTCGTGTAGCCGGTTCGTCCCATGACCTCGCTGTTCACCAACCTGTTCGATGGCGTGGCCTATGGCATGCTGCTGTTCGTGCTGGCGTGCGGCCTTGCGGTCACGCTCGGGCTGATGAATTTCGTCAATCTCGCCCATGGCGCGTTCGCGATGGCCGGCGGCTATGTCTGCGCGGTGCTGGTCAACCGGTACGGCTGGCCGTTTTTCGCCGGCCTGCCGCTGGCATTCGTGTCGAGCGCGCTGATCGGCGTAGTGCTGGAGCGTTCGCTCTACCGTCACCTCTATAACCGCAGCCACCTCGACCAGGTGCTGTTCTCGGTCGGCCTCGTCTTCATGTCGGTGGCATCAGTCGACTACATCATGGGATCGTCGCGGGTCTTCATCACCATACCGCAGGCGCTGGAGGGCCAGATCGATTTCTTCGGCGTCGGCATCGGCCGCTACCGGCTGATGATCATCGTGATCTGCGGGCTCCTGACGCTGGCCTTGCAGCTGGTGCTGGCGCGCACGAGATTTGGCAGCCGCTTGCGCGCAGCCGTCGACGACCCGCGCGCCGCATCAGGCCTCGGCATCAACGTGCCGCAGGTTTTTGCGTTCACCTTCGCGTTCGGCTGTGGGCTGGCCGGCCTCGGTGGCGCCTTGAGCGCGGAGATCCTCGGGCTCGACCCGTATTTTCCGCTGAAGTTCATGATCTATTTTCTGATCGTGGTGACGGTCGGCGGCTCCTCCAGCATCACCGGGCCGTTCCTGGCGTCGCTGTTGCTCGGCATCGGCGACGTCGCCGGCAAGTATTACGTGCCCAAGATGGGACCGTTCGTGATCTACACCATGATGATCGTGATCCTGATCTGGCGCCCGAACGGCCTGTTCGGCCGCACCGCCGCCCGTTGAGCGCGCCCCGATGACCGCGCAAGCCGGTGTCGGAATTCACGCCAGGGCGCATGCGCGCTGGCACTGGAGCGAGATCGCGTTCTGGATTGTGGCGCTCGCCTGCGCCTTCCTGTTTCCCTCGCGCTACCTGATCATGACGGACATCGTGCGGCTGGGGCTGTTTGCGCTCTCGCTCGATTTGATCCTCGGCTATGCCGGCATCGTCTCGCTTGGACACGCCGCGTTCTTCGGCGTCGGCGCCTATTGCGCGGGGCTGCTGGCGCTGCACGGCGTCATCACCGAACCTGTCGTGGCGCTGCTCGCAGCCGGCCTGGTCGCGATGGCGCTCGGCTTTGCGACCAGTTTTCTGGTGATCAGGGGCGCCGATCTGACGCGGCTGATGGTGACGCTCGGGATCGCGCTGCTGCTCGAGGCGCTGGCGGAACGCTTTTCCGATATCACCGGCGGCACCGACGGGCTGCAGGGCATCGAGATGGCGCCGATCCTCGGGCTGTTTTCCTTCGACATGGTCGGCAAGGTCGGATTCTTCTACTGCCTTGCCGTGCTGTTCCTGCTGTTTTTGCTGGCGCGGCGGATCGTGCATTCGCCGTTCGGCCTGTCGCTGCGCGCGATCAGGAACAACCCGCTGCGGGCCGCCGCCATCGGCATCCCCGTCAACAAGCGGCTGATTGCGATCTATACGCTGGCGGCGTTCTATGCCGGGATCGCGGGCGCGCTGTTCACCCAGAGCACGCAGCTTGCTTCGCTTGACGTGTTCGCCTTCGAGCGCTCGGCCGACCTGATGCTGGTGCTGGTGATCGGCGGCACCGGCTATCTCTATGGCGGGCTGATCGGGGCGGTGGTGTTCCGGATGCTGCAGGAGGTGTTCTCGACCCTCACGCCGCAATACTGGCAGTTCTGGATTGGCCTGGTGCTGGTCGTGATCGTGCTGGTCGGCCGCCAGCGTTTGCACCGCTGGGTGCTGTGGGCGCCTAACCTGGTGATCCGGCTGGTTGCCGGCAGCAAGGCCGCCGTTGCCGTGCCGGAGAGCGAGGCGCCATGACGTTCGCGCTGGAAACCAAAGCGTTGGAAAAGCATTTCGGCGGCCTCAAGGTCACCCGCGACCTCTCGCTCAAGATCGAGCAGGGCGCCCGCCATGCCCTGATCGGCCCGAACGGTGCCGGCAAGACCACGGTCATCAATCTCCTGACCGGCGTGCTGAAGCCGAACGCCGGCCGCATTATGCTCGAGGGCAACGACATCACCGATCTGCCGGTCCATACCCGGGTGCTGCGCGGGCTGTCGCGCACCTTCCAGATCAACCAGCTCTACAATGACCTGACGCCACTCGAGACCATCGGGCTCGCGGTATCGGAACGGCTCGGCCGCGGCGGCGACTGGTGGCGGGTGATGGGCACCCGCGACGACGTCAATGCCGAGATCGCCGAAAATCTTGCGCGCTTCCATCTGCTCGACGTCATGAACGACCTCACCGCGACCTTGCCCTATGGCAAGCAGCGCCTTTTGGAGATCGCGGTCGCGATCGCGGCCAAGCCGCGGGTGCTGCTGCTGGACGAGCCGGCCGCCGGCGTGCCCGAAAGCGAGCGCCACGATATCCTCGCCGCGGTGGCAGCGCTGCCGCGCGACGTCACCGTGCTGCTGATCGAGCACGACATGGATCTGGTGTTCTCGTTCGCCGACCGCATTTCGGTGCTGGTCAACGGCGCGCTGCTGGTCGAGGGACCGCCGGACGAGGTGGCGCGCGACCCCCGGGTCAAGGCGGTCTATCTCGGCGAGGCCGCCGATGCCTGATCTGCTTGCAATCGAGAACCTGCGCGCCGGCTATGGCGAGGCGGTGGTGCTGCCCAACATGTCGCTGCGGCTGCCTGAAAGCCAGGTGCTGGCGCTGCTTGGCCGCAACGGCACCGGCAAGACCACGCTGATCAACTCGATCGTCGGCGTCACCCGCCGCCTCAGTGGGACCATTGCACTTCGTGGGCGGGACATCACCGCGATGCGGCCCGACCAGCGGGCGCGGGACGGCATCGGCTGGGTGCCGCAGGAGCGCAATATCTTCAAGTCGCTGACGGTCGAAGAGAACATGACCGCGGTGGCGCAGCCGGGGCCATGGACGGTGGCGAGAGTCTACCAGATGTTTCCGCGGCTGCAGGAGCGCCGCAACAATTTCGGCAACCAGCTGTCCGGCGGCGAGCAGCAGATGCTGGCGATCGGCCGGGCGCTAACGCTGAACCCGAAAGTGTTGCTATTGGACGAGCCGACCGAGGGGCTCGCCCCCATCATCGTCGAGGAACTGCTGGCCGCGCTCGGCGCCATCACCCGTTCCGGGGGCATCTGCGCCATCATCGTCGAGCAGAATGCGCAAAAGATTCTAGGGCTGGCCGACCGCGTTGTGATATTGGAGCGCGGCGCGATCGTCCATGATGGTCCGAGTGCCGCCCTGAAGGCCGATCCCGCGGTGCTCGAACGTCATCTTGGCGTCTCCGGCGCTGCCGCAAACTAGTTTTTTGTCGACGCGTTTTCTTCACGCGAACCGGTGCCCACTTCGCTTGAAAACGCTATGAAAAGAGTTCCCGGAAGTTGGAGTGAAAACATGCAAAGAACACGAGCCCCCTTCCGCGCCGACGAGGTCGGCAGCCTGCTGCGGCCGGCCAAGATCAAGGAAGCGCGCGCCAAATTGGAGAAGGGCGAGATTTCCGCCGACGACTTGCGCAAGATCGAGGACATGGAGATCGAGAAGGTCGTGCACCGGCAGTCGTCGATCGGGTTGAGGCTTGCGACCGACGGCGAATTCCGCCGCTCCTGGTGGCATTTCGACTTTCTGGCGAAACTGACCGGCTGCGAGCTGTTTCACCCCGAGACCGGCATCCAGTTCGCGGGCATCCAGACCCGGCACGACGCGGTGCGCGTGATCGGCAAGCTCGATTTTCCCGCCGATCATCCGATGCTCGATCATTTCAAATTCCTGAAAAGGCATGCCGAGATCGCGCATGTGATGCCGAAGATGACGATTCCCTCGCCGGCGGTGCTGCATTTCCGCGGCGGCCGCAAGTCGATCTCGAAGCAGGTCTATCCCGACCTCGAAGTGTTCTACGAGGACCTTGCAAAGACCTACCGCAAGGCGGTCAAGGCGTTTTATGACGCCGGCTGCCGCTATTTGCAGTTCGACGACACCGTATGGGCCTATCTCTGCTCGCAGGACGAACTCAAGAAGGCGCGCGAGCGCGGCGACAATCCCGACGGCCTGCAGGAGATCTACGCGCGCATCATCAATTACGCGATCGCCGAGCGGCCGGCCGACATGACCATCACCACCCATGTCTGCCGCGGCAATTTCCGCTCCACCTGGATTTCCTCCGGCGGCTACGAGCCGGTGGCGGAGACGATGCTGGCCGGCACCAATTACGACGGCTACTTCCTCGAATACGATTCCGAGCGCGCCGGCGGCTTCGAACCGCTGCGCTTCCTGCCGAAGGGCAACAAGATCGTGGTGGTCGGCGTCATCACCTCGAAGAGCGGCGCGCTGGAGAACAGGGACGACATCAAGCGGCGGTTGCAGGAAGCCGCGAAATACGTCCCCCTCGATCAGCTCGCGCTGTCGCCGCAATGCGGCTTTGCGTCGACCGAGGAGGGCAACATCCTCACCGAGGAAGAGCAGTGGGCCAAGCTGCGGCTTGCGGTCGAAGTCGCGAACGAGGTGTGGAGGAAGTAGGTCGCGTCCGTCATTCCGGGGCGATGCGAAGCATCGAACCCGGAATCCAAGGATTCCCCGATGTGCAATTGCACATCTGAGGTTCGCGTCTTCGACGCGCCCCGGAATGACGGTGCGCAATCGTTTCGCCGCGTCCGCCACAACGGGAGCAGTCATGACATCGCCGCGCGGGTCCGAGTTCGACCACCGTTCCGGAGGCTTGGGGGTGGCGTCCTGACGGGCTATCATGCTTCCGCCAGAGGGGGTCGGGGTTTTGACTGAGTTCAAGTTTTTTTCGCGCGCAGCAAATCTGAGCGTGGCTGATATCATCGCCTTGACCGGCGCCGAGCCGCCCGAGGGAACGGATCTCTCTCGCCGGCTGACCGGCATCGCGCCGATCGACAAGGCCGAGGCTGGCGACCTCAGCTTCGTCTCCGAAACCAAATTCGCAGGCTTGCTGCAATCGACCCGGGCCGGCGCGGTGTTGACGACGGCGCATTTCGCGCAGGCTGCCCCGCAGCGGTTGACCGTGCTGTGCGTCCGCAAGCCGTATGACGCTTTCGTCGGGGTCGCGCGCAAGATCTATAGCGGGGCGCTGCGCCCGACTTCGATGTTCGATACCATCGGCATCTCGCCGGCCGCCATGGTGCATCCCTCGGCGCAATTGGAAAGCGGCGTCACGGTCGATCCGTTCGCGGTGATCGGGCCGTCCGCCAGGATCGGGGCCGGCACGCTGATCGGCGCGCACGCCACGATCGGTCCCGGTGTCGAGATCGGCCGCGATTGCGCGATCGGCGCCAATTGCTCGATCACGCATGCGCATGTTGGAGACCGCGTCATCGTGCACCCCGGATGCCACATCGGCCAGGACGGTTACGGCTACCTGATGAGTCCCGCAGGACATACCAAGGTGCCGCAGGTCGGCAGCGTCGTCATTGGCCACGATGTCGAGATCGGTTCGGGGACACAGATCGATCGCGGCGGGATTCGCGACACCGTGATCGGCGAGGGTACCAAGATCGACAACCTCTGCCAGATCGGTCACAATTGCGTGGTCGGCCGCCACTGCATTATTGTCGCGCAGTCGGGACTGAGCGGCAGCGTGACGCTGGAAGATTTCGTGATCCTTGGTCCCCGCACCGGCATCATTCCGCACATCACCGTCGGCAAGGGCGCAATTACGGCGTCGAGATCGACCATCTACGAGGACGTTCCCGCGGGCGAGTTCTGGGGCGGTTTTCCAGCGAAGCCGAGAAAGCGATGGCTGCGCGAGGTGGTCGCTCTCGAGCAACTCGCGGCATCGTCGCGCAGGAGCGCCGGGTCCGCGAAATCTGGCTCCGGGTTCGCCGCCGAACCGGAGCCATATGATCGCGATAGCCAATCGGAAGCGTAAGTTAGAAGGGACGCCTGCTGTCGGCACTCTTCGGAAGTGCCGCAATGCCGCCTGTGCTGCAGGGCGGTGTGCCGTTGCCGCATTCCCTCGTTGGGCAGAAGGTGGTAGGACATCGGCGCCGCCGATCGCTGCCCACCCGCTTGTCCCACGCCCCCGCGCCGCATGAAAAACCCGGAAATACTGAGCCAGATCACCGAATTCTGCCGCCAGTCGGACATGGCCGAATTGACCTTCGGGCGGAGGGCGGTCAATGACGGCAAGCTGGTGCACCGCCTGCGCGAGGGCAAGCGCATCACCATCGATACGCTGGACCGCATCCAGGCCTATATCGCGGCGTCCTCGCCGGACGGGGTGCCACCGCCGCGGCGCCCGGAGCCGCCGCCCGAAAAGCGCGACCCCCGGGGCAATTTCCGGTTTTTCGAGAATCGCCAGAAATACCTGCTGTTCGTTCATACCTGCAGCGAAAAGCGGGTGATCGCGGATCGGGTGGCGCTGGAGCTTTCCAGCATCCATCCGCGTCCCCCGGCGCTGCGGGTATTCGACGCCGGCGTCGGCGACGGCACCGTGCTGGCGCGGGTGATGCGCTCGATGCACGGCCGGTTTCCCCATATGCCGTTCTATATCGCGGGCAAGGAGCTCAGCCTGGAGGATGTCCGGCTGACGCTGGAAAAGGTGCCGGACCGGCTGTTCGAGCATCCGGCGACCGTTTTTGTCCTGACCAACATGTATTACGCCGAGGCGCCCTGGCTGACGCCGGCCTCGCCCGTGGCGGCCGCCGGCATGATCTGGCACGAGGTGGCGCTGCGGGGCGCCTCATCGGGCGAATTCGAGGCCCAGATCGCCGAGCTGAAGCCCTTTCTGGAGCAGAACTGGCGGGCCAATGTCAGTCTCCGTTCGGGCATGCCGGTCTACGAGCGGCCGGTCGCCATCGTGCTGTACCGGGAAGATCACCGCTTCCTGCTCGACCAGATCATCCCGCGGGCGGGGCGGACCGAGGCCAATTTCGACCTGATCATCGCTTCCCAGCCCTATCGGGCCAAATCTTCTGTGAATTTCCGGGCCAGGCGGATCATCGCACCCCTGGCCCGGGCGCTGCGGGCCGGGGGCCGGTTGATCGGAATTCACTCCCACGGCAAGGATCCCGGGATGGAGATCATCCAGGCGGTCTGGCCCGGAGAAAATCCTTTCGCGGTGAGCCGCCATGAGCTATTGCGCGAGGTGAAATATGAGCTGGGATCGGCCGGGCGGGACCTTAACTTTAATGCCTATGCCGATAACCGTTCGATCTTCCGCTATGATATGGAAGCGCTGCCCAACGAGGTCACCGGCTCGATCGGAACCTCGACGGCCTTTGCAGCATGGAACGCGGCGGTGTATGTCGCCCAGATCGAAGACGACCGGTTGACGGAAATGACCCAAAGCGGCCGTACGCTCGATGCCGTCAGAGAGGTTCTGCGCAAGCATAACGGGCTCTGGTTTTACGACGAATCCTACGTCATCTCGCGCCGTCGCGACTGACAACTCAGGACACATTGGGATAAGGACCGCCGGGGGTCTGGCGAAACAGGGGTTGGTTGATGCGCGAGTCTTATCTGTTCACTTCAGAGTCGGTTTCCGAAGGCCATCCGGACAAGGTTTCCGACCAGATTTCGGACGCGATCCTCGACGCCTTCATCGAGAAGGACGTCAAGCTCGGCATCGCCGACGACAGTCTGGTCAACACCCGGCTCGGCTGCGAGACGCTGTGCACGACCAACAAGATCGTGATCGCCGGAGAGGGCCGTGGTCAGCTGTTCCGCACCATTCATGGCAAGTCGGTGGTCGATCGCGAACTGATCACCGAGATCGCGCGCGGCGTGGTCAGGGATATCGGCTACGACCAGAACGGTTTTTCGTATCACGGCGCCGACGTCGAGGTTTTGCTGCACGGCCAATCCCCTGACATCGCGATGGGCGTCGATGCCAAGCAGAAAAAGAACGGCGAGGAAGAGGGCGCCGGCGACCAGGGCATGATGTTCGGCTATGCCTGCAACGAAAGCGAGGTGTACGAAAAAGGTTCGTACATGCCGGCGCCGATCTATTTCGCCCACAAGATTCTCAAGACCCTGTCCGAGAAGCGCCGCAACGGCCAGCTGTTCGACCTGCAGCCGGATTCCAAGAGCCAGGTGACCGTGAAATACGTGAACGGCCAGCCGGTCGGCTGCACCAAGGTCGTGGTCTCGACCCAGCACAACGAGAAGAGCCGCAACGGCAAGAAGTATTCGCCCGGCCTGATCAAGGAAATGATCTCCAGCGCAGTCGAGACGGCGCTGCCGAAAGGCTGGATGCCGCAAAAGCCGTCCGACTTCCTGGTCAATCCGACCGGCAATTTCGTGGTCGGCGGACCGGACGGCGATTGCGGCCTCACCGGGCGCAAGATCATCGTCGACACCTATGGCGGCTATGCGCCGCATGGCGGCGGCGCTTTCTCGGGCAAGGACCCGACCAAGGTCGACCGCTCCGCCGCCTATGCCGCGCGCTACCTCGCCAAGAACGTGGTGGCGGCCGGGCTTGCCGATCGCTGCACCATCCAGGTCGCCTATGCGATCGGCGTCGCCGACCCGATGTCGGTCCTGGTGGACACCCACGGCACCGGCAAGGTTGACGAGAAGAAGCTCGAAAAGCTGCTGCCGCAACTGTTCCGGCTGACGCCGACCAACATCCGCCGCTCGCTGGAACTGAACCGCCCGATCTACCGCCGCACCGCAGCCTACGGCCATTTCGGCCGCGCGCCGGAAAAGGACGGCGGCTTCTCGTGGGAGAAAACCGACCTCGCCGCCGCGCTCAAGCGCGCGGTGTGATGGCGTATTTGCGTAGGTTGCCGCGACATATTTAAGCCGTCATGGCCGGGCTTGTCCCGGCCATCCACGTCTTTCTTTGATGCGGCCAAGACGTGGATGCCCGGGACAAGCCCGGGCATGACGAGAATTGAATTTGCAGTCCGGTTGCGCTGGGAAGCGTTCGGGCGAAGACAAAGGGATAAGTTATGACCGCCACCGCCAAGAAGCCCGCCTTCACCGACTATATCGTCAAGGACATCTCGCTCGCCGAATTCGGCCGCAAGGAGATCTCGCTGGCCGAGACCGAGATGCCCGGCCTGATGGCTTCGCGCGAGGAATATGGACCGAAGCAGCCGCTGAAGGGCGCGCGCATCGCCGGCTCCCTGCACATGACGATCCAGACCGCGGTGCTGATCGAGACGCTGGCCGCGCTCGGCGCCGACATCCGTTGGGTTTCCTGCAACATCTATTCGACCCAGGACCATGCCGCAGCCGCGATTGCCGCGGCCGGCATTCCCGTGTTCGCGGTGAAGGGCGAGAGCCTCGCGGAATACTGGGATTACACCGCAAAGCTGTTCGACTGGCATGGCGGCGGCACGCCCAACATGATCCTCGATGATGGCGGCGACGCCACCATGCTGGTGCATCACGGCCTGCGCGCCGAGCAGGGCGACGTGAAATTCCTGGACAAGCCGGAATCGGAAGAAGAGGAAGTGTTCTTCGCGCTGATCAAGAAGCTGCTCAAGGAAAAGCCCAAGGGCTGGTTCGCCGAGATCGCGAAAAACATCAAGGGCGTCTCCGAAGAGACCACCACCGGCGTGCACCGGCTCTACGACATGGAGAAGGCGGGCAAGCTGCTATTCCCGGCGATCAACGTCAACGACAGCGTCACCAAGTCGAAGTTCGACAATCTCTATGGCTGCCGCGAATTGCTGGTCGACGGCATCCGCCGCGGCACCGACGTCATGATGTCGGGCAAGCTGGCGATGGTCGCGGGCTATGGCGACGTCGGCAAGGGTTCGGCCGCCTCGCTGCGGCAGGCCGGCTGCCGCGTGATGGTCTCCGAGATCGACCCGATCTGCGCGTGGCAGGCGGCGATGGAAGGCTATGAAGTCGTCACCATGGAAGAGGCGGCGCCGCGCGCCGACATCTTCGTGACCGCGACCGGCAACAAGGACATCATCACCATCGAGCACATGCGCGCGATGAAGGATCGCGCCATCGTCTGCAACATCGGCCATTTCGACAACGAGATCCAGATTGCGCATCTGCGCAACCTGAAATGGAACAACATCAAGCCGCAGGTCGACGAGATCGAATTCCCCGACAAGCACCGCATCATCCTGCTGTCCGAAGGCCGCCTCGTCAACCTCGGCAACGCGATGGGCCATCCGAGCTTCGTGATGTCGGCCTCCTTCACCAACCAGACGCTGGCGCAGATCGAATTGTTCGCCAACAACAAGGACGGCAAATACGAGAAGAAGGTCTACGTGCTGCCGAAGTCGCTGGACGAGAAGGTGGCCCGGCTGCATCTCGCCAAGATCGGCGTCAAGCTGACGACGCTGCGCAAGGATCAGGCCGACTATATCGGGGTCAAGCCGGAAGGGCCGTTCAAGGCGGATCACTACCGGTATTGAGGCCCTTTCGCCGGCCACATAAATTGGCACTACCTGTGTCGAAAAGTACTGGATACGGCCGGCGCGGGCGGGTATAAACTGCCGCTTTCCGCCGGCCGCGACTGGTCGTGCATGGCTGGCGGGCGACGGAGACCACGATGTCCTCAGAACATTTCGACGTGCTGATCGTCGGCGCCGGCCTGTCCGGCATCGGCGCGGGGTTTCACCTGCAGCAGAAGTGCCCCGGCAAGAGCTACGTCATCCTCGAGGGCCGCGACTGCATCGGCGGCACCTGGGACCTGTTCCGCTATCCCGGCATCCGCTCCGATTCGGACATGTTCACGCTCGGCTATTCCTTCAAGCCATGGACCGAGGCCAAGGCGATCGCCGACGGGCCGCGGATTTTGAATTATGTCCGCGAGACCGCGGCCGACAACGGCATCGACAAGAAGATCCGCTTCCATCACCGGGTCAAGCGGGCGTCGTGGTCGTCGCCGGACTCGCGCTGGACGGTGGAGGCCGAACGCACGACAGGCGAGGGCGCGGTCGAGACCATCGGCTTCACCTGCAATTTCCTGTTCATGTGCTCGGGCTATTACCGTTACGAGGAGGGCTATACGCCGGAATTTTTGGGTCGCGACGATTTCGCAGGGAGAATCGTGCATCCGCAGAAATGGCCCGAAGACCTCGACTATGCGGGCAAGCGCGTGGTGGTGATCGGCTCCGGCGCGACCGCGGTGACGCTGGTGCCGGAGATGGCGAGACAAGCCGCCCACGTCACCATGCTGCAGCGCTCGCCGACCTATGTGGTGTCGCGCCCGGCGCAGGACCCGGTCGCCAACAAATTGCGCGCGCGGCTGCCGTCAAAGCTCGCCTATCATCTGATCCGCTGGCGCAACGTGCTGTGGGGGATGTATTTTTTTCAACTATCGCGGCGCAAGCCCGCGCGCGTGAAGCAGCTGATCCTCGGCGGCGTGCGGATGGCGCTCGGCCCTGACTACGACATCGCCACGCATTTTACCCCGCGCTACAATCCCTGGGACCAGCGGCTATGTCTGGTGCCCGACGGCGATCTGTTCAGGGCGATCAAGGAGGAGCGCGCCTCGGTCGTGACCAAGGAGATCGACACCTTCACCAGGAGCGGCATCAAGCTGAAGGACGGCAGCGAACTCGAAGCCGACATCATCGTTACCGCGACCGGGCTCGTGCTGCAGGTGCTCGGCGGCATGGAGGTCGTGGTCGATGGCCGCGCGGTCGATTTCGCCAGGACGCTGAACTATAAGGGCATGATGTATTCCGACGTGCCCAATCTTGCGTCCGCGTTCGGCTACACCAACGCGTCGTGGACGCTGAAATGCGACCTCACCTGCGAATATGTCTGCCGCCTGATCAATTACATGGACCGGCACGGCTACAGGAAATGCATGCCGCACAACGTCGATCCCTCGATCACGGAATTGCCGTCGCTGAGTTTCTCGTCCGGCTATGTGCAGCGTTCGGTGGCGCAAATGCCGAAGCAGGGCTCGAAGCGGCCGTGGCGGCTCTACCAGAACTACGCGCTCGACATCGTCACCCTGCGCTTCGGCAAGGTCGATGACGGGGTGATGCAATATTCGTGAGGGCGGCGCTTCGCCCCACCGCCGCCCCTCCGTTGTTTCGCGTATACGCACTTTTCCGCAAATTGTTCATGCTGGCCGGACGGTTAACGCCGTATTAATCGGCGACCCCTAGGCTCAGGCGGCCGAGGCTTTGAGAGAGCATGAGGAAGCCATGGACGCCCAGAAGATCGCCATCGACGCCGTGGTCGCGCTGACCGACTGCGACCGCGAGCAGGTTACCGCCTTCATCCGCAGGCTTTATCTCGCCGGCGTCAAGGACCCCAAGCGCCTGACCTTCAAGGGCCTGCAGGCGCTGGCGCGGGGCTGAGCCACCCGCTGTAGCTTTATTTTAAGGCGAGACCCGAGCGACACTCGGAGTCCCGATTTTGCCGATGCCGCGCCGGTTACGCGGCCGGCTTGCCGATAGAAACCTTCAGGGTGCCGACGCCGTCGACCCCGCATTCGATCTTGTCGCCGGGATTGAGCTGGGAAACACCAGCCGGCGTTCCCGTCATGATGATGTCGCCGGCGGCGAGCGCCACCTGTTGCGACAGCTGCCAGACGATTTCCGGCACGTTCCAGATCAGCTCGGTGAGGTCGCCCTTCTGCTGTTCGGTGCCGTTGACCGTGAGCCAGATTTTGCCCTTGGAGGGGTGGCCGATCTTGCCGACAGGCTGAACGGCGGAGCAGGGTGCCGAATAGTCGAAGGATTTGCCGATTTCCCAAGGCCGTTCCTTCTTGCGCGAGGCGATTTGCAGGTCGCGGCGGGTGAGGTCGATACCGACCGCATAGCCGTAGACATGGTCGAGCGCCTTGTCGGCGGGGATGTTGAGGCCGCCGCTCTTCATGGCGACGATCAACTCGACCTCGTGATGCAGGTCCTTGGTCAGCGGCGGGTAGGGGATGGTGGCGCCGTCGGGCACCAGCATGTCGGCGTGCTTGGCGAAGAAGAACGGCGGCGCGCGTTCGTCGTTGCCCATCTCGCGGATGTGTTCGAGATAATTGCGCCCGACGCACCAGATGCGGCGAACCGGAAAGGATTTGGTTTCGCCGACGACGGGAAGCGAAGGCTGCGGCGGCGCAGGAATGACGAAGGATGTGGCGTTCATGAAGGGCTCTCGGCGGGGGTTGGAGGCTGCAAAGGCGGGGTAGCTTTACGCGGTTGCGCTGATCGGCGCCAGCGTGAGCGGGCCGGCATCGCGGTGCTGGATGCGGAAGAACGAGGCATAGCGGCCGCTGCGGCGGAGCAGGTCGTCGTGCCGGCCGCGCTCGACGATCTCGCCGCCTTCGACCACCAGGATGGCGTCGGCGTGCATGATGGTGTGCAGGCGGTGGGCGATGACGATGGTGGTGCGGTTCTGGCACAGGTGCTCGATCGCTTCCTGCACCTGCTGCTCGGATTCCGAATCCAGCGCCGCGGTCGCCTCGTCGAGCAGGATAACCGGCGCGTTCTTGATCAGTGCGCGCGCCACCGCGACGCGCTGGCGCTGGCCGCCCGACAGTTGCGTGCCATGCTCGCCGACCGGGGTGTCGTAGCCGAGCGGGAAGCCCATGATGAATTCATGCGCGCAGGCCGCCTTCGCCGCGGCCACGATCTCGTCCTTGCTGGCGTCGACCTTGCCGAAAGCGATGTTGGCTGCGATGGTGTCGCGGAACAGATAGACGTCCTGCCCGACATAGGCGGTCTGCTGGCGCAGCGAGCGCCGCGACACCGCCGCGATCGACTGTCCGTCGATCAATATCTCGCCGTCGCCGATTTCGTAGAACCGCAGCAACAGCGCCAGCACCGTCGATTTGCCGCCGCCGGAGGGGCCAACCAGCGCGGTGACCTTGCCCGGCTCGGCCACGAAGCTCATGCGGTTGAGCACCGGTTCGTTCGGGCGGTAGGCGAAGCTGACGTCGCGCAGTTCGACCCGCGCCTCGGTCAGCCTCAAGGCCGGCTTGTCGTCATCCAGCGGCTCGCTCGACGGGCTGTCGACGATCTCCAGCAATTTGCGCGCGCCGATCAGGTTGCTGTTGAGCTCGATGTTGAGCCGCGCCAGCCGCTTGGCCGGCTCATAGGCCATCAGGAACGCGGTCAGGAACGAAAAGAACTGGCCGGGGGTGGCGCCCATCGCCACCACGCTGTAGCCGCCATACATCAGCCCGCCCGCAACCGCGAAGCCGCCGAGCGTCTCCATCAGCGGGCTGGCACGGTTGGACACCCGCGCCATCTTGTTGGCGTTCTGCTCGACGGCTGCAATGCTGGCGTCGATGCGCTCGCGCATGGTCTGTTCCAGCGTGAACGCCTTTACGGTGCGGATCCCCTGCAGCGATTCCTGCATGGTCTCGAGGATGTCCGCGGTACCGGTGAACTGGTTGTGCGCCAGCCCCTTGATGCGCTTGACCAGCTTGCGCAGCACCAGCATCGCCGGCGGCGCCACCGCGAAACCGAGCAGCGCCATATAGGGGTCCTGCATCAGCATCACCACGACGAGCCCGATCAACAGCAACAGGTCGCGGCCGAGCGCGTTGATCAGCAGGTTCAGCACCTGCGTGACCGAATAGGCGCCCGAGGTCAGCCGCGCCAGAAATTCCGACGAGTGCCGTTCGGAGAAAAAGCCGACGCTTTCGTTCATCAGCTTGGCGAACAGCCGGCGCTGGTTGTTAGCGAGGATGGCGTTGGAAATCTTCGACAGGATCACCTGGTGGCCGTAGGTGGCCGCGCCCTTGAGGATGAAGAGCAGAGCCGTCACCCCGGACAGGATGACGATGCCGCGCACATCCCTGTCGACATAGGCCTTGTTGATGACCTGGCCGAGCACATAGGCCGACAGCGCGGTCGCGCCCGCCGATATCCCCATCAGCACGAAAGCGAGCAGATAGCGCCGCCAGTAGGCCACGCCCTGTTCGGAGATCAGGCGGCGAATCAGGATCGCGGCGCCATAGGGATCGTCGGTGATTTTTTTCAGAACTTCGGTCATCCGCGTTCCATTGACGGCGCTGGGCGATCATCGCCCGCGCGTCAGGGGCTTGAGCGAGATGTCTCCTTGCCTACAATAGCATGGTTTTTCAAGTCCAAATCAGGACTTGCGCCGGGCGGGAGTTTAGGCCGATACCGCGTGCTGCAAATCGCCATGGCGCTCGCGGAACAGTTTCTGTTCCCACTGCAGCGCATGCCTGGCGATGGTTTCGAGATCGTCATAGCGCGGCGTCCAGTCCAGCACGCCGCGGATGCGACTGGTGTCCGCGATCATGGTCATGATGTCGCCGGGCCGGCGCGGGGCATACTGGACGGCGAAGTTGCGTCCCGACACGCGCCGCACCGCCTCGATGGTTTCCAGCACGGAGTAGCCGCGGCCATAGCCGCAATTCAGCGTCACCGAAGGGTTGCCGCCGCGCAGATAGGACAGCGCCGAGCGGTGCGCCTGCGCAAGATCGCTGACATGGATGAAATCGCGGATGCAGCTGCCGTCCGGCGTCGGGTAGTCGGTACCGAACACGTCGATCTTGGCGCGCTGTCCGGTGGCCGCCTCGACCGCGATCTTCAGCAAATGCGTGGCGCCGGCGGTCGCAAGTCCCATGCGTGCTGCTGGATCGGCGCCCGCCACGTTGAAGTAGCGCAGCACGACATGATTCATGCCGTGGGCGGAGGCCACGTCGTGCAGCATGATTTCGGTCATCAGCTTGGAGGAGCCGTAGGGCGACAGCGGCCGCGTCGGGGCGCTTTCGGGGACCGGCACCTGCTCCGGATTGCCGTACACGGCAGCGGTCGAGGAAAAGATGAAGCGGTTGATGCCGCACTTCACCGCCACGTTGAGCAGGCTGCGCGTGGTCATGGTGTTGTTGCGATAATAGGCGAGCGGATCGCGCATCGATTCCGGCACCACCACGGAGCCCGCGAAGTGAATGATGCTTTCGACGCCGTGCGCCGATATCACGCCCTCGACCAGGTTTTCGTCGGCGGCGTCGCCGATGAACAAGGGGGCGGCCTCGGGCAGGAATTGCGAAAAGCCGGTGGACAGGTTGTCGATCACGACGACATTCTCGCCGGCTTCCACCAGCGCGTGAACCGTATGACTTCCGATATAGCCGGCACCGCCGGTGACAAGCACGCTCATGAGTCCACCCGTCTCCCCCCATGTAGGGAGGATGCTATCCGGCGGCGGGTGAAGAGGTGGTTTCGGCCGATGTGAACTGGCCATTATGCTTAATGTTGCGTATAGGAACGCCCGAAACGGAGCCTGACTTGGCCATCGAGAGCTTTTCCGCTGACCATCTGCAGCTGATTGTGCCAAATCTGCACAGGCGCTATTCCGGCGTCACCGCGACCAACCGCATGATGGCGCCGAAACTCGCCCGGATGTTTCGCGCGGCATGGCTCGGTCCCGACGCGCCCGACAGCATCGCGCGGATGGGGTTTTCCGATCTCCTGAAATTATGGCGCCGCGGCACGCCGCTGGTCTGGCACGCCCGGCGCAACAACGAGATGATCGTGGGCGTGCTGCTGCGCGCGCTCGGCTGGCCCTTGAAACTGGTGTTCACCTCGGCGGCGCAGCGGCACCATAGCTGGATCACCCGATGGCTGATCCGGCGGATGGACGCCATCATCGCGACCAGCGATATTTCGGCCTCGTTCCTCAAGCGGGAAGCAACGGTCATTCCGCACGGCGTCGACACCGACACCTATGCGCCACCCGTCAATCGCGCGGCGGCGTTCGCGGAGAGTCGATTGCCGGGACACTACGCCGTCGGCTGCTTCGGCCGGGTCCGCGCGCAAAAGGGAACCGACGTGTTCGTGGACGCCATGTGCCGCCTGTTGCCGCGCTACCCTGAATTTTCCGCCGTCGTGGTCGGCGGAATCACCACCGAGCAGACCGGCTTCGCAAACGACCTGAAAACGCGGATCGAGGCCGCAGGCCTCGGATCGCGCATCGTCATCACCGGCGAACTGGAAATTGCTGATGTGCAGCGCTGGTACCAGCGGCTGACGATCTACGCCTTCACCTCGCGCAACGAGGGTTTCGGGCTGACGCTGATCGAGGCGATGTCGGCCGGCGCTGCCCTGGTGGCTTCGCGCGCGGGCGCCGCTGAACTTGTGGTCGAGGATGGCGCCACCGGCGTGCTGACGCCGCCCGGCGACGTCGACGCGCTGGTGGCGGCGCTGGAGCCGTTGATGCGCGATCCGGCAGCCGCAGCGGCGATGGGGCAGCAAGGACGCGCGCGGGTGCTCGCCAAATTCAGCCTCGATGCGGAAGCCGCACGGATAGCCGAAGTCTATCGCAATCTTTGATCGCGCCGGGTCAGTCCAGAGCCCCGTTTCGATGGAATTGAAGGGGGACTTTGGATTCTTGTTTTGACGCGTTTTCTTCACGCGAACCGATGACCACTTCGCTCGAAAACGTTCTAGTGGATGACGAAGTTGCTGGCGTGCAGGTCGGCGATCTGAACACCCCTCAGCGTGATGCTGTCGTGATTGCCGAGGTTGATCATGGTGTCGTGGCCGCCATTCACCGACTGGAACAGCGACTGCGCCTGGCCGGTCTGCGCGTCGTTCAAAAGCGTTGCCAGCTGGTCGTTGCTGGTGACCGACGAAAAACCGTCCAGTTCGACCGTGTCGGAAGGTCCGGCGTTGACGATGGTTTCCGCGCCGACGCCCGGATGGAACACGAAGGCGTCATTGCCGGGCCCTGCGATGGTGACCGAGACCACCTGGCTGGCCGTGCCGGTGGTCCCGTCGGCGTGTTGGTCGGCGACACTGACATGATAGGACTGGGTCACGGTCTGGGCGACAGAGCCGGAGGCCAAATTGAAATGCCATCCGACGGTATCCTGCCCATTTGCAGCGTTGACGGCATCGGCGACAAAGCTCCCGAGATAGCCGACGCCACCGTTTTGCGGCGTGACACTGACGCCATGGGTGTCTGTCGGATCGGAATCGCTGAATGACAGCGTGCCGTCGGCGGTATCCTGCATGACCACGGGATCAATCACGGTCGTGCCGCCGTGGCCGTCGCTGGAAAGCGAGAATGTCGAACTGGTATAGTTGCCGGCTAGCGTGATGTGCGCGGTATGGTTCTGGGCATCGCTGACCGTGAGAATACCGCCGACGGAGGTGCCGGAATAGCCGACCGTCGTTCCCGGCCCAAATCCGATGTCCCTGAGATCGAGTTGGTCCGAACCGGACAAGCTGCCGTTGCCGGTCAAGTACACGATTTGCCCACTGAACTGGGTGGAGTGATCGAGTATCAGCGTTCCCGTCGAACCGTTGAATGCGACGTAAGAAGAATTTGCGCCGGTCAGTTCAAGCGTCGCGCCGGTATCGATCGATGCCGGCTGGGTCATCGCATTCAAGGTCAGGTGAATGTCGCCCTTCGCCTCGATCACCGTGGTGGACGAATTGATCACGCCGTCGCCGTTTAGATCCTGATAGAAGCTCAGTTCCAGCGCTTCCAGCGCCGGGCTGTTGGCTGATAGGGCGCCGACCGAATCGCCGATGACGTTGCCGTTGCCGTCGGTATTCCACACCGTAAACTGCGTGCTGCCTGCAAGCTGCAACGCTACCTCGTATCCGGTCGCGGTCGCTTCGACGCCGATCGGTGTCCAGGCGCCGAACTCTCCCGTCACGACCGGCGCGCCGCCATATTGCAGTTCGGGGCCGATGCCGGTGCTGTTGCTGTCGAGAAAGAAGTTGCCCCCGAATCCGACCAGGCTGGTTGAACCGGAATTTTCGATGGGAGGAATCCCGATCACACCGTCCCCGTTCAAGTCCTGATGGAAGCTGGCCTCGAGTAATTCCAGCGTGGTGCTGGTTCCCGAAACCGAGCCGATCGTATCGCCGATGACGTTGCCGCTGCTATCGGTATTCCATACCGTGAACTGATTGGTGCCCGTAAGATTCAAGGCGACCTCATAGCCGGTCGCGGTCGCCTCGGCGCCGACCGGCGTCCACGCACCGAACTCTCCCGCCACGACCGGGGCGCCGCCGTATTGCAGCTCAGGGCCCGTCGCGGTGCCGTTCGCATCCATGAAGAAGTCATTGCTGATCTCGTCCAGGGTAGTCGCACCGGACCGTTCGATGATGGTGGCACCGGGAATGCCGATCACCCCGTCGCCGTTGAGGTCCTGATGGAAGCTCAACTCCAGCGCTTCCAGCGTGCTGCCGGTGCCCGAAACGGAGCCGACCGTATCGCTGATCACGTTGCCGCCGCCGTCGGTATTCCAAACCGTGAACTGATTGGAGCCCGCAAGCTTCAAGGCGACCTCAAAGCCGGTCGCGGTCGCCTCGACGCCGATCGGCGTCCAGGCGCCGAACTCCCCTGCCACAACGGGCGCACCGCCATATTGCAGCTCGGCGCTTGGGCCACCGCTGGTACCGTCGAGGAAATAATCATTGTCAACCTCGACCAGGCTGGTCGAACCGAACGACTCGATGGTCGTGGTGGGAAGCGTGCCGACGAACCCATGCTGGTTGCCGCTGCTGTCGTTGTAGAATCCGTAGATTTCACCGGTCGCGTTGACGCCCTGAATATCGGTTTGCGTGGCTCCGGGTACATCGACCGTGGCGATGACGCCGCCATTGTCGATGAAGCCATGAATGTTGCCGCTGCCATCGGCATAATATCCGACGACTTCACCGGCCGCATTGACGGCTGAAACGCCGGTGCTGGTGGCGCCCGCAATGTTGATCTTGGTGATGACGCCGTTGTTGTCGACAAACCCCCAAGTGTTGTTGGAGAAGTCCTGATAATTTCCGGCGATCACGCCGCCATCGCTGATGCCGACCACACTGGTGGAGTAAGCTCCGGGTACATCGATTGACGTGAAGCTGCCATTGTTGTCGACGAATCCATGGCCGATCCACCCCGCGTTGGTATTGCCTCCGATTTCATAGTTTCCGACGATCGTTCCGGCTGCATTGATGTCGGCAAGAGTGGTGATATTGGCTCCGGGGAAGGAGACCAGTGTGACGACGCCATTGTTGTTGAGGAACCCCTGCCACCCGGGTTGGTCGTCGTTGTTGATCACGTAGTCGGCATAGTCGCCGTAAACCACGCCGGCGTTGGTAATGCCAGCCACGTCGGTGCTGACAGCAATTGGAACGGTTGGGGGGTAGCCTCCGCGATGCCGTAATCGAACGTCGTAAAGACGCCGCCATTGTCCTCGAAGCCATATTGATGGTTGAGATAGGTATAGTCTCCGAAGATGACTCCGCTTGCGGTCATGCCAACGCTGGTGTTGGTTGAGCCTGGGGGGTCCAAAGGGATGCCATTGCCGTTGACCAACGCAATGAAGCCATGGAACGTCCCGTCGCCATCGCCGTCAACATTGCCGTAATACCCGACAGCATCGCCGGAGGCGTCGAGACCTGTCACACCGATATAGGTATAGGTGCCGGCGGCCGCGGGAACATCGATTGTCTTGAAGCTGAAGCTTGACATGCCGGGTCCACCTTTTTTGCGAAGCTCTAATTTGTCGTGCTGGTTGGTGGCGGCCGAAATCTCCCGGGTTCGGCAGGGCTGACGGTCAAAGCATTAAATTTTCGAAAGATGTCGGCGGCCGACGCGGCGGTATGCAAGGCGCGACCGGCGTCGCGTTAGGGTTAAAGAGAGCCCGCTCGCGCCAGGATATCAGCCACGAAAGCATCGAGATCGCCGCCTTCGAACAGGAAACCGGGCAGCCCGGCGGCTTCCGCGGCCTCGATGTCGGTCGGCCGGTCGCCGATGACGAAGCTGCCCTCGCGCCGCACCGGCCAGTGCTCCATCAGGTCGTGGATCATCCCGGGGCTCGGCTTGCGCCAGTGGTGGTCCTCGAGATAGCCGGCGACCGATCCGTCGGGATGATGCGGGCAATACCTGACGTCGTCGATCACAGCGCCCTGGCTCGCGAGTTCGGCCAACATCCAGTCGTGCAGCCTGTTGAGTTCACCTTCGGTGAAATAGCCGCGCGCCACGCCGGATTGATTGGTGAAGAAGAATACGAGATATCCGGCGTCATTGAGCCGGCGGATCGCTTTCGCCGCATTGGGCATCCAGCGGATGCGGTCCTGCGTCCCCATGTAGCCGTCGTCGTGATTGATGACGCCGTCGCGATCGAGGAACGCGGCGGGTTTTGGCGTCCGAGAGGCGGAAGTGCCGCCCGTCATTTTCGAAAGCGCTCGCGGATCAAAGTCTGCTCGATCTCGTCGCAGATGCCGTGCGCCACCGCGAGGCAGATCTGCTGGATGATCGGGGTGTCGTCGGTGGGCGCGACCAGCAGATGATCGCAGAGCGCGCCGAGCGTTTTCCCATTCAGGCCGGTGAAGCCGACGGTGATGAGCCCCTGCTCGCGCGCGGCGCGCAATGCGGACAAAATGTTCGGCGAGCGGCCCGAGGTCGATAGCGCCAGCAGCACGTCGCCGCGCTGGCCGAGGCCCGCGACCTGGCGTGCGAACACCTGCTCGAAACCATAGTCGTTGGCGACAGCCGTCAGCGCCGAGGTGTCGGTGGTCAGCGCGATTGCGGCATAGGCCGGCCGGTCCTGCTTGTAACGGCCGACGATTTCCGCGGCGATGTGCTGGGCATCGGCGGCGCTGCCGCCATTGCCCACGATCATGAGTTTCTTGTCCGCGCGCAGCGCCGCGATGATGATTTCGGCGATTTTTCGCGCGGCGGCGAGCAGGGCCGCATCCTGCATCGTGCGCTCAAGGGCAGCGAGCGAAAGTTTCAGATGGGTTTCGATAGGGTCCAACGCTTAACCGTCCGGTTTGCAACTGGCGTCCTTGGTAATGACCGCGCCGGGGCAGCGCAAGCATGCGGGCTCAATGCGCGAGGCGGGCTGCGGCTTCGTTCAGCACCCGCTCGGCGATATCGGCCACATCGGAAGCGGGAATGTCGCGCATGCAGCGATGGTCGTTCATGGTGCAGACCGGGCGGTGGCAGGGCCGGCACGGCACCACGGTCTTGGTCTGCACCGTCGCGGCCAGACCGTTCAGCGGCGCCCAGTGGTAGGGGCTGGTGGGTCCGAAAATGCCCATGGTCGGCGTGCCCAGGGCGGCCGCGATATGCATCAGGCCGGAATTGTTCGAAATCGCCACACTGGCCGCGGCGACCGCGAGGATGCCGTTGCGCAGGTCTGATCCCGTGAGGTCGCGTACCCCGGGACCGCCCCGGGCCGCGATTTCGGCGGCCAGCGCCTTTTCGCCGGGACCGCCGACCACCCAGACGTCGAACCCCCGTTCGGCCAAAAGCCGAGCGGCTTCCGGATAATAGGTCCAGCGCTTGGAGGCGCCGACCGAGCCCGGCGCCAGCGCCACGGCGCGGCCGGTGCCCAGTCCGTTGGCCTGCCGCCAGCGGCCGACCTCCTCAGCCGAAACCCGGAGTTGCGGCACCGGCCATTCCGGCGGCAGCGGGGCACCGTCCGGCAGCGCCAGCGCGGCGTTCTTGTCGATGAAGCGGGGCAGGGCCTTCTCGCCCCAGCGCCATCTGTTGATGAGCCCGAACCGGGCCTCGCCCACAAAACCCACCCGTTCCGGGATACCAGCGATCGCCGGCGCGATCGCCGACTTCCAGGTGCGCGGTAGCACCAGCGCGGTGCCGTAGCCCCGGGCCTTGAGCTGCGCCGCCAGCCCCCATTGCCTGGCCACTGCCAGACGGCTGCGGGGCAGGTCCCAGACGATCCCGGCGCGCACGCCCGGCATATAATCGACCAGCGGCGCGCACAGGATGGTAGCCAGCAGATCGACCGGCCGGTTGGGCCAGCGCTGCTTCAACACCCGCACCACGCTATGGCCGCGCACGAAGTCGCCGATCCACATATACGGCACAATCAGGATCGGGCGGGTGTCCGCGGCGTCCTCTATCGCTATATCTTTCGAATCAGTGTTCATTGTTTTGATGGGCGGCTCATTTCCTGCCAGTCGGTAACTGCTCGCTGACGCCGGGTAAAGGCACCAAACGGCGCTGCCGTCTTCACCACGCCGGACAACCCAAGTTGCCTGCCGCCCGGGACTGGGGCAAAGCTGGCATTCCAGATCAAGGGCAGGGACCGCAATGTTGCTGGTGACCGGGGGCGCCGGTTTTATCGGATCGAACGTCGTGGCCGCGTTGAATGACGCCGGCCGGTCCGACGTCGCGGTATGCGACGTGCTCGGCCATGACGGCAAATGGCGCAATCTCGCCAAGCGGCAGCTCACGGACATCGTTCCGCCGGCCGAGTTGCCGGACTGGCTGAACGGCCGTCGCCTCGACGCGGTTATCCACCTCGGGGCGATTTCGGAAACCACCGCGACCGACGGCGATCTCGTGATCGAAACCAATTTCCGGCTGTCGATGCGGCTCTTGGACTGGTGCACGGCCCACCCCACGCCGTTCATTTACGCCTCATCGGCGTCGACCTATGGTGACGGCGCGCGGGGTTTTCACGATGACCCGTCGCTTGCCGCGCTGAAGGCGCTGCGGCCGATGAATCTCTACGGCTGGAGCAAGCATCTGTTCGACATCGCGGTGGCGGAACGCGCAGCGAGAGGCGACAAACTGCCGCCGCAATGGGCGGGCCTGAAATTCTTCAACGTGTTCGGTCCCAACGAATATCACAAGGGCACGATGATGAGCGTGCTGGCGCGCCGCTTCGACGATATCAAGTCCGGCCGGCCGGTGCAGCTGTTCAAATCGCATCGCGACGGGATCGCCGACGGCGACCAGCGGCGCGATTTCATCTATGTCGACGATGTGGTGCGGGTGATGATGTGGCTGTTGGCGACGCCATCGGTCAGCGGCCTCTTCAATGTCGGCACCGGCAAGGCGCGCAGTTTCAGGGATATGATGCTCTCGGCTTATGCCGCGCTCGGCACGGCTCCGAATATCCAGTATATCGACATGCCCGAGACGATGCGCGGCAGCTACCAGTATTTTACGCAAAGCGATGGCGCTTCCCTGCTGCGCGCCGGTTACAATGGCGGCTTCACCGCGCTGGAAGAGGCGGTAGGGACCTACGTCAAGGGCTACCTCGATTCCGCCGATCGTTTCCGCTAGCGCCGAACAGAGTGCGAGAATAAATGTTCGATTTTAACGCTTTGTCGCATGCGATTGTCCGCCAGACGGTGCTCTGCGTCGGCGACCTGATGCTCGACGAATTCGTCTATGGCGAGGTGTCGCGGATCTCGCCGGAAGCGCCCGCGCCGGTGATTGCCGTGCAGCGCAGCGAGACCAATATCGGCGGCGCCGGCAATGTCGCGCGCAACATCGCTTCGCTCGGCGCGCGCTGTATCTTCGTCGGCCTGATCGGCGAGGATGATGCGGGCGAGAAACTGCGGGCGGAGCTTGCGCAGCAGAACCTGATCGAGAGTGTGCTGGTGTGCGATCCAGCGCGGCCGACGACGCGAAAAGTGCGCTTCGTCTCCGAACATTTTTCGACCCACATGCTGCGCGCGGACTGGGAACTGGCGCAGCCGGCGTCGCCTGCGATCGAACAGCAGCTGATCGACGTCACCCTGCCATGCTTGCCGCTCGCCGACATCGTGCTGCTGTCCGACTACGCCAAGGGCGTTTTGACCGCGCGGGTGATCCGCAACATCATCGACGCCGCGCGAAAACTCGGCAAGCGCGTCATCGTCGATCCCAAGAGCGCCAACCTTGCGATCTATCGCGGCGCGACGCTGCTGACGCCCAATCGCAAGGAATTCGCCGAAGCCACCCGCAGCCGCGCCGACAGCGAGAAAAGCATCGCGGACGCCGCCCGTGACGCCATCCAGCTGGCCGATTGCGAGGCCATGCTGGTGACGCAAAGCGAGCACGGCATGACGCTGGTGCCGCGCAACGGCGAGGCCATCCACGTCCCGGCGCATCCGGTCAAGGTTCGCGACGTCTCCGGCGCGGGCGACACGGTCGCCGCCGCGCTCGCGGTGAGTCTTGCGGCGGGAGCCGATTGGGAGACCGCGCTGCGGATCGCAAACGCGGCGGCTGCGGTCGCGGTCGGCAAGAAGGGCACCGCCACGGTGACATCGGCGGAACTGCGGCGAAAAATCCTGCCGCATGCCTTTCTCGCGGCCGAAGAGAAAATCATCGCCGCGGGTGGCGATCTTGCCGCGCATCTATCGGATTGGCGCAAGCAGGGTTTGCGGATCGGGTTCACCAATGGCTGCTTCGACATCCTGCATCCCGGCCACGTCAAGGTGCTGACAGCGGCGCGCGCCGCCTGCGACCGGCTCATCGTCGGGCTGAACAGCGACGCGTCGACAAAACGGCTGAAGGGCGAGGGGCGGCCGGTGCAGGACGAGCAGGCGCGCTCCGAAGTGCTGGCGGCGCTGGAGGCGGTCGATCTGGTCGCCATCTTCGAGGAGGACACCCCGATCCGGCTGATCGCGGAGATCAGGCCGAGCGTGCTGGTGAAGGGCGGCGACTACAGCCGCGAACAGGTGGTCGGCCGCGAGACCGTCGAAGCCAATGGCGGCGAAGTGCTGCTGGTCGACATCCTGCCCGGGTTCAGCACGACGACCCTGGTCAACCGCGCGCGCGGAGGCCGGGCGTGAGCGCGCTGGCGAGGGAACAACTACCGGCGTTGTCATGGCGGCGGTGGCAGAATCCTGCCTCGTGGTCGACGACAGCAGATGTTTTCGCGACCCTGATCGCGATCGCGCTGCCCTGGTCGACCTCGCTGGCGTCGATCTCCGCGGCGGCCTTTCTGGTGTCGATGGCGCCGTTCCTCGACGTCAGGGCTTTCCTGCGATCGCTGCAGCGTCCGGTCTGCGCCCTGCCGATCGCGCTGTTGGCGCTCGCGCTCGCCGGAACGCTGTGGTCGAACGTGTCATGGGCCGAACGGTTCTATGCCGTCGGCCCTTCGACGAAATTCCTGATGCTGCCGGTGCTGTTCTATCATTTCGAACGCTCCGCGCGCGGCAGACAGGTTTTCATCGCCTTTCTCGCCTCCTGCGCGGCATTGATGGCGATGTCCTGGATCGTCGCATTCGACCCGAAGCTCGCGCTCAAGTCCGGGGCCGAGTATGGCGTTCCGGTCAAGAACTATATCGACCAGAGCCAGGAATTCGCGCTGTGCGCCGTGGTGCTGGCCTATCCCGTCATCGGCCTGCTGCGGGCGAGGAGAATTTGGCCGGCGGCGCTGCTCGCGGCGCTCTCGCTCAGCTTCGTCGTCAACATGCTGTTCGTCAGCGTGTCGCGGACGGCGCTGGTGACGATTCCCCTGATGCTCGCGGTGTTCGCGCTGCTTCACCTCAAATGGCGCAGCATCGTCGTCATCGGCTGTGCGACGGCCGTGCTGGGCGGTCTGGCGTGGGCGACGTCGCCGCCGTTGCGCCGGACCACCGCGACGTTCCTGAGGGATTATCAGCTCTACGAGGAGCGCAATATCCCGACGTCGATCGGCCTGCGGCTGATGTTCTGGGGAAAATCGCTGCGGTTCATTTCCGAGGCCCCGCTGTTCGGCCACGGCACCGGCTCGATCCGGGCGCTGTTCGAGGAGGATGCCGTCGGCCAATTCGGCGCCGCCGCCGAGGTCGTTGCCAATCCGCATAACCAGACGCTGAGCGTCGGCATCCAGTGGGGGGCGATCGGCATTGTTCTGCTGTTTGCGATGTGGCTGGTGCATCTGTCGCTGTTCCGCGGCGAGGGGCTGGCGGCCTGGATCGGATTGATGGTGGTGCTGCAGAATATCTTCACCTCCTCGTTCAATTCTCACCTGTTCGATTTCAACGAGGGATGGATGTACGTGCTGGGCGTCGGCGTCGCCGGCAGCATGGTGCTGGCTGAGCGCTCGCAGGCTTCGGTCGCGCGCGAGTTCGCGGGACCATGACGGCTGGCATGGGCGCGCCAGATGAGTTATCAGCGGCCTTGCAACGGGCCAGCCCCAAAATCGTTTGTTACCGGTCAGCGAAATGATGCGTCTCTCAAATCTGACCTTGCGCAATTTCCTGATCGCGGCGCATGACGCGATCGCGACCGCGCTCGCGGTGCTGGCGAGCATCTATCTGCGTTTCGAGGGCGACGCATTTTTCGATCGCCTGCCGCTGCTGCTGCGGATCCTGCCGTATTTCGTGGCCTTCAGCGTGGTGGTTTGCTACGTCTTCAATCTCACCACCACGAAATGGCGTTTCATTTCGCTGCCCGACGCGCTGAATATTCTGCGCGTCGCGAGCGTGCTGACCGTAGCACTGCTGGTGCTCGACTATATCTTCGTCGCGCCAAACGTTCACAGCACGTTGGTGACGCAGAATCTTCAGACTCCGTTCTTCCTCGGCAAGACGACCATCATCCTCTACTTTTTCCTCGAGGTGTTCTTTCTCAGCGGCCTGCGCTTCGCCTATCGCTATTTCCGCTATTCGCGCACCCGCTATCATGCCCGCACCGAGGGAGCCTCGCCGGCGCTTCTGATCGGCCGCGCCGCGGATGCCGAAATCCTGCTGCGCGGCATTGAAAGCGGCGCGGTCAAGCATCTTTGGCCGGTCGGCGTATTGTCGCCGTCGCCGGCCGATCGCGGCCAGTCGATCCGCAACATCCCGGTGCTGGGCGGGATCGACGACATCGAGGACGTGATCGGCGATTACGCCAGGCGCAACAAGGCCATCGCGCGCGTGGTGATGACGCCGTCGGCGTTCGAGCCCGACGCGCGGCCGGAATTGGTCCTGATGCGTTCGCGTCGACTTCGGGCTGATCGTTAGCCGCCTGCCGTCGCTGGAGAGCGGCGAGACCCCGCGGCTGACCAATGTCGCGGTCGAGGACCTGCTGCTGCGCCCGAGCGAGAACATCGATTACGCGCGGCTCGAGGCGCTGGTGAGGGGCAAGGCGGTCATCGTTACCGGCGGCGGCGGATCGATCGGCTCGGAGATCTGCGACCGTGTCGCCACCTTCGGCGCCGCGCGGCTCCTGGTGATCGAGAATTCCGAGCCCGCGCTCTACGCCGTCACCGAAGCGCTCGCCGCGCACCAGACCGGCGCCGTCATCGAAGGGCGGATCGCCGATATCCGCGACCGTGATCGAATCACGCGGCTGATGAGCGAGTTCAAGCCGGATATCGTGTTTCACGCCGCTGCGCTGAAACATGTGCCGATCCTCGAACGCGACTGGAGCGAGGGCGTCAAGACCAACATCTTCGGATCGATCAATGTCGCTGACGCCGCGCTTGCCGCGGGCGCCGAGGCGATGGTGATGATCTCGACCGACAAGGCGATCGAGCCGGTCTCGATGCTGGGCCTCACCAAACGCTTTGCCGAGATGTATTGCCAGGCGCTCGATCACGATCTGGCGTCGCAACCGGGCACCAGGCCGAGGATGCGGCTGATCTCGGTGCGGTTCGGCAATGTGCTGGCGTCGAACGGCTCGGTGGTGCCGAAATTCAAGGCGCAGATCGAGGCCGGCGGCCCGGTGACGGTCACCCACCCCGACATGGTCCGTTATTTCATGACCATCCGCGAGGCCTGCGATCTCGTCATCACGGCCGCCACCCACGCGCTGGCGCCGATTTGTCCGGATGTTTCGGTCTATGTCCTCAACATGGGGCAGCCGGTCAAGATCGTCGAACTGGCCGAGCGCATGATCCGGCTTTCCGGCCTGCAGCCGGGCCATGACATCGACATCGTCTTCACCGGCATGCGGCCGGGCGAGCGGCTCAACGAAATCCTGTTTGCGACCGAAGAGCCGACCGTCGAGATCGGGGTCGCCGGCATCATGGCGGCCAAGCCGAACGAGCCGCCGATGCAGGCGCTGCGGAAGTGGATCGCAGCGCTTGAGCAGGCGATCGCGCGCGACGACCGGAGCACCATCCGGGCCGTATTGCAGGATGCGGTGCCGGAATTCGGGTCAACAGCGGCCTGAAAGCGATTGATGCCGGGATTTGGAAAAGTCGTCATCGTCAGCCAGCATTATCCGCCGGACCTGAGTACGACGGCGGCGATCATGGCGAAGATCGCCGAATATCTCGCGCAAGATGCGTCTGTGCTGGTGCTGTCGGGGACGCCGGGATCGGCGACCGGCGCCGCCATGGCTTCGGACCGGCCTGTGGTCGTCGAGATCAGGAACCGGATGCCGGCGAAAGCCGCCCTGATCAAGCGCGCCGCCGCTGAAGTATGCTTCACGCTGCGCGCCTTCATGGCGGCATTGCGGAATTTGCGGCGCGGCGACGTGGCGCTGACGGTGACCGCACCGTTCATGTTGCCCTATGCGGTCACCGCCGCCGCCCGGCTGAAGGGCGCGCGATCGGCCCTCATCATGCACGACCTCTATCCCGACGTGCTGGTCATGGCCGGTCTTTTGAAACCCGCATCGATGGCCGCAAGCGCCATGCGGCTCGCCAATGCGCTGATGTTTCGCGCGCTCGACGCCGTGGTCATCATCGGGCGCGATACCGGAAGACTGCTTTCGCGTTACCAGGGGATAACGCCCGAAAAAATCCGGTTCATTCCGAACTGGGCGACGCTCGCTCCCGGCGTGCGGCCGGTCGCGCCCGATAACCGCTATCGCCGCGCGAACCCGGCCCGCTTCGTGGTGGGGCTATCAGGCAATCTGGGTTTTACCCACGATCCCCTGATCGTGTTCGAGGCGGCGCGACTGCTCGCGGGCGATCCGGATATTCATTTCCTGCTCTCGGGCTGGGGGATGGGGTTCGAGCGGCTGAAGCAGATGCAATCCGAAACGACTTTGCCGAATGTGACGCTGGTCGACCGCGTCGGGGACGAAAACCTCGAAGAGTTCCTGTCGGCCGCAAATGTTTGGCTCATTCCCTATCGCAGGAACGTCGCCGGCGTTTCCGTTCCGAGCCGGTTCTACAATCTGCTGGCGGTCGGCCGTCCCGTCATTCTCGTCTCCGAAGCTGATGCCGAAGCGGCGCTGACGGTGAGCGAACATGATATCGGCTGGGTGGTCGCGCCCGGCGACGCCGGCGAACTCGCCGCGGCCATTCGCCAGGCTTCTGCGTCGGAGGATCCAAGACGGGCCGAACGCGCGGCCGCAATCGCGCGGCATTTTAATTTCGCCGATGCGATGGCGAGCTATTCCCTTCTCGTTCGGGAACTGCAGCGAGACGAGGGATGAATTGCGACTACGCGGGCCTCGGCCGCGAAAATCGGAACATCGTCAGCGCCACGCCAATGCCGCCGATGATCAGGAACGCGACATCGATCGCGGCCGAATGCGCATAGGTCGAGGCGATCGCCAGCACCGCAAGCCCGACATTGAGCACGAACACCTCGCGCACCACGCCCAAGACCGTAAAGCCGTTATCGGTGGCGCGCTGATAGAAATGCGAGCGATGCGCCGCCCAGAACGGCTCGCCCCTCACCAGCCGGCGCAGCAGCGTCACGGTCGCGTCCGCCAGGTAATAGAGCGGCAGCAGCAGGGTGGCGGCGAATTGCTGGCGATAGGCGAGTTGCAGCAGGCACCAGCCGAGCAACAGGCCGATCGGCAGGCTGCCGACGTCGCCGAGAAAGATCTTTGCCACCGGGCGGTTGAAGGGCGCAAATCCAAGCATCGCGCCGCACAGCGCCGCGGCGATGATGGTCGCCGCCACCGGAAGTTCACCGAGTACCCCAAGCATGATCATCGCCGCCGTGATCGGCACGACCTCGGCGACCGTCATCCAGTCCAGCCCGTCCATGAAGTTGACGAGGTTCACAAACCAGAGGCCCGCGAGCAGCAGCAGGCCGCGTTCGATCCAGAGCGGGCAGGCCGGAACGACCCTCGCATCGCCGGGCGCTGCAAACAGGATCGCGCCGACCGCAAGCGCCTGCAATATCAGCCGCGGTAAAACCGGGATGGATTTGATGTCGTCGGCGAATCCCACGATCGCAATGAAGAGGGTAGCCGCCGCTATTGCGACCGGGAAATTCGCCGGTGCCGGAACGGCGTAAGCGAACATGAGACCCGCGACCAGCAGCGTGGCCGCGATCACCGCGACGCCCGCGCCCTGCGGTGTGGGAACGCGATGCGACGACCGCGCGTTCGGCTTTGCAAGCGTATACTGCAGCAGCAGCGGCTGGATCGCCCAGGTGATGCCCGCCGAGACCGCGCTGGCCATGACGACGACCAGGATCGAAAGCAGCAATTCGGAATTCGTCATGGTATCCAATGCGGCGGTTACTCCGGTACCCCGATCGGCGCCGAGCGCTGCGCGGCCTTTTCGGCGCTGAAAATCCAGACCAGTCCGCCGAAGGCGCCGACGATGAAGGACACCGCGCCGAACAGCAGCGAGACGTTGACGCCTTCATTGGCCATCAATCCGGCATATCCGAACGCCAGTCCCATGGTGGCCTCGCGCACGCCCCAGCCCGCGATCGAGATCGGCAGCATGGTGATCAGCATGACCGGCGGCACCAGTTGAAAGATCTGGCCGAACACGACGGGTGCCGCGATCGATTGCACCACGCACCAGGCGATCACGACGGCGAGCACGTGCACCGTCAGCGACAGCACCGCGATCGAAGGTCCATGGGCCCTGCTGAAGATCACCCGGTTGGCGATCACCGAGCAGGCATGAAGATGATGGGTTCCCCACCAGTGCTTGAGCCACGGCCAGGGCAACCTGCCGAGCAAGAGAAATCCGGCGCCGCCGGCGAGCGCCGCCAGATCGACGAACAACAGCGCGGAGCGGCCGTGCGGATCGCTGATCAGGCGCAGGCTCCACGGCAGGCTCGCAACGATGATGACCGCCAGCGCGATCAGGCCGACGGCGCGGTCGACGAAGATCGAATAGGTCGCCGCGCGCCAACCGGCGCCGCCGCGCGCCACCAGCCAGAGCCGTACCGCGTCGCCGCCGATCGAGGAAGGCAGCGTCTGGTTGAAGAAGGTTCCGATCAGGTTGAAGCGCATCGCCTGCCGCGTGCCGATCGGCGCACCGCACTCTGCGCTGATCTCGCGCCAGCGCAGCACGCCGACGAAAATCTGCAGGAAGGACGCCGCGATCGCGAGGCCGATCCAGCCCAGGCTCACCGGATTGTCGATACGCAAGGCAAGCTCGGTTAGATTGACCTTGCGCAGCGCGAGGTAAAGCAGCGCGGCGGAGATCAGTATCTTGATCGTCGAAAACAGGATCCGGCGCATCTCGTCCGCGCTTCGAAGGATTGAGGAGGTTGTCCCAAACAGCGGCAACTCGACGTCGCGCGCCGAACTTCGCCGCCTTGGTATGGTTTTAATGCCAATCTGGCAATAGCCGGTAGAACTGGGTATTGCGACACCCTGAGCCCGGCGGGTAAAGAGGCCCGGCCGGTGCGGCGAAGCTTGCCGATGCCGTTTGAGGACATGATGTCGGAACAGACGATTTTGGTCACGGGCGCGGCGGGTTTCATCGGCTTTCACGTCGCCCGCCAATTATTGGCCGAGGGCCGTCATGTCGTCGGGCTGGACAGTCTCAACAATTACTATGACCCGGCCCTGAAACAGGCGCGATTGGATATGCTGCGCACGGATTCGCGGTTCGATTTCGTGCAGGCTGACCTAGCGGATCGCCCCTCGATCGCCCGGCTGTTTGCAACATACCGGTTTGCGGCGGTGGTCCATCTGGCGGCGCAGGCGGGCGTGCGCCACTCGATCAATCACCCCCATGCCTATGTCGACGCCAACCTCGAAGGCTTTGCCAATGTTCTGGAGGGATGTCGTCACCATGCATGCCGTCACCTGGTGTATGCGTCGTCATCCTCGGTCTACGGCGCCAACACCAAGCTGCCGTTTTCGGTCGGCGACAGGACCGATTCCCCGATCAGTCTCTACGCCGCGACCAAAAAGGCCAACGAGCTGATGGCTTATTCCTACAGCCACCTCTACCGTCTTCCGGTCACGGGGTTGCGATTTTTCACCATCTACGGGCCATGGGGGCGGCCCGACATGGCGATCTTTCTGTTCACCCGATCGATCCTGGAGGGCAAGCCGATCCGGCTTTTCAACCATGGCAGGATGCGGCGCGACTTCACCCATATCGATGACGTCACCCGTGTGGTAATGGGCCTGGTGGATCGCATTCCCGAAGATGGCGGCGTGGGGCATCCGCCGGCGCGGATCTACAATGTCGGCAATCACCGGCCGGAAGAACTCTTGCATGTCGTCGCGCTTCTGGAGAAGGAGTTGGGCCGCAAGGCGACAAAGGATATGCTGCCGATGCAGCCCGGCGACGTCTTGGAAACCTTCGCCGATGTCGGCGACCTGATGCGTGACACGGGCTTCAGGCCCCAGACATCCATCGAGGATGGCATTTCCGGTTTTGTCGCGTGGTACCGCGACCACTACAAGGTTTGAGGCGCCGATGGACGGACGAATTATTCCCCTGATCATGTGCGGCGGCGCCGGCACGCGGCTGTGGCCGGCTTCGCGCGAAGTCCATCCGAAGCAATTTTTGCCCCTGTTCGGGACGCGCTCGACGTTTCAGAACACGATGCTGCGGGTTTCCGACGCCGGCCTGTTCGACCGGCCGATCGTGATCACCAACAAGGCCTATCGCTTCATGGTGCTGGAGCAGCTGGCCGAGATCGGGCTCGAGGCCGATGTGCTGCTGGAACCGATGCGGCGGGATTCCGGCCCGGCGATTGCAGCCGGCGCGGCATTTGCGCAGACGCGCGACAGGGAGGCGATCGTGCTCGCGCTTGCGGCGGATCATGTCGTCCGCGACACCGCCGCTTTTGTCGTCGCCTGCCGCCAGGGCCTCGTCGCGGCGAGCGCGGGACGCATCGTGACCTTCGGCGTCAAGCCCGAGCGCGCGGCCACCGAATACGGCTATATCAGCCCGGGCGAGGCGATCGCCGGCGAGGTCCGCAATCTCGCAAAATTCGTCGAGAAGCCCGATCCGGCCAGGGCCGCCGAATACATCAAGGCCGGCTACCTCTGGAACAGCGGCAACTTCATGTTCCGCGCCGCCGTGCTGCTCGACGAGTACCGCAGGGTCGATGCCGCGAGCGTGCGAGGCGGTCAGCGACGCCGTCGGCAAGGCCGGACGCGACCTCGGTTTCGTGACGCTCGATCCCGAGGCGTTCGGATCGGCCAAAGCGATCTCGATCGACTATGCGGTGATGGAGAAAACCTCGCTCGCCGCGGTGGTGCCGGTCGATTGCGGCTGGTCGGACGTCGGCTCTTGGCACGCGGTGTGGGAATTGTCGGACAAGGACAGCCAGGGCAACGCCGCCCGCGGCGCCGCCGTGTTCGAGGACAGCCGCAATTGCAACGTTTCGACCGACCGGGCGCTGGTGGCGCTGGAAGGCGTCGACGACCTGGTGGTGGTGGCCACGCAAGATGCCGTGCTGGTGTCGCGCCAGAAGGATGCCAACGGGCTGAAGCGGCTGGTGGCGAAATTGAAGGGGATCGCCCCTGAAGTCACCGAGGACCACATCAAGGTGCACCGTCCCTGGGGTTCCTATCAGTCCGTCGACAATGGCGACCGCCATCAGGTCAAGCGCATCGTGGTGAAGCCGGGCGGACGGCTGTCGCTGCAGAAGCATCATCATCGCTCCGAGCACTGGATCGTGGTACGCGGGGCGGCGCGGGTAACCGTCAACGAACTGGTCAAGACCGTGCACGAGAATGAGTTGATCTATATCCCGATCGGCGCCGTGCACCGGCTGGAAAATCCCGGCAAGATTTTGCTGGAACTGATCGAGGTCCAGACCGGCAGTTATTTCGGCGAGGACGACATCATCCGGATCGAGGACGATTACAAGCGGAGCTGAATTGATGCGCCTGCTGCCCGTTCGGTGCCTAAGCAGGGGGCAGCAAGGTGTAATTTTTTGAATCAAAACGTGTCCGGGATCGCTTCTCAGCATTCGCCACATGTGTGGCGACGTGCTAGGAGAGCGACCGGGATGCTCGCAGGCGAGAGACGATTGGGGTTGATGGCATGAGTTTGAAGGGGTCGGCATCGGGCGTCAAAGCCGGGGCGTTGCGCGTCGGCGTGATCGGCGCCGGCGTGATGGGCAGCAACCATGCCCGGGTGTTTGCCGGCCTGCCCGACATCACGCTGGTCGGGGTCGTCGATCCCCTGGCGGCGCATCGAACGCGCGCGACCGATATGACCGGCTGCCGTACCTTCGCGGGCCTCGACGAATTGATCGCCGAAGGGATCGATGCCGTCACCATCGCCGCGCCCACCCATTTGCATCACGAGATCGCGCTCGCCTGCATCGCGCACGATGTTCACATCCTGGTCGAGAAGCCGATTGCCTCCACGGTCGAGGAGGGCCGCGAGATCGTCACCGCCGCCGAGCGCGCCGGCGTGACGCTGATGGTAGGCCACGTCGAGCGGTTCAACCCGGCGGTCGCCGCCATCAAGCAGGCGATTTCGGGCGAAGACATCCTTTCGATCGCCATTACCCGCGTCGGACCGTTTCCGCCGCGGATGTCGAATGTCGGCGTCGTCATCGATCTGGCCGTGCACGACATCGACCTGATCCGCTGGTTCACCGAGTCCGATATCGTCGAGGTGCAGCCGCAGCTCTCCAGCGCAGTCGCCGAGCGCGAGGATATCGCGTTGTTGCAGTTTCGCACCGCCTCGGGCGTGCTCGCCCATATCAACACCAACTGGCTGACGCCGTTCAAGGCGCGCAACGTCACCGTGGCCACCCGCGGCAAATATGTGATGGGCGATCTGCTCACCCGCCAGGTCACCGAGTGCTTCGGCTTCAAGCCGGACGGCAGCTATTCGATGCGGCATCTGCCGGTCGGCCATGACGAGCCGTTGCGCGCCGAATTGATCGCCTTCGTTCATGCCGTTCGCTCCGGTGGGGTGCCGGCGGTGACCGGCGAGGAGGGCGTCGCCAGCCTTGAAATCGCCACCCGTTGCCTGGAAACCCCGGCGAAGCCTGCCGCGGCCTCGCCTGCGCGCAAGGGGCCGCGGCGCGTGGCCGGCTAGTCGCGCGCTGATGCCCGATTCTCAATCCCTGCATGGCTCCATGAACCAGCACCTGCGTCCCGAACCCGTCCCCTTCATCGATCTCGCCGCGCAGCGCCGCCGGCTCGGCAAGTCCGTCGATGAAGCCGTCTCGCGCGTGATCGGCCATTGCCAGTTCATCAACGGTCCCGAAGTGACGAAGCTCGAGGCCGAACTCGCGGCTTTCAGCGGCGCCAGGCATGTCGTGACCTGCGCCAGCGGCACCGATGCGTTGTTGATGGTGCTGATGGCCAAAGGCGTCGGCCGTGGCGATGCCGTGCTCTGTCCGTCCTTTACGTTCTGCGCGACCGGGGAAGCGGTGGCGCTGACCGGGGCGGTACCGGTGTTCGTCGATGTCGACGAGGCGACCTTCAACATCGACGCGGCATCGCTGAAACGCGGCATCGCGACCGCAAGGAAACTCGGCCTCAAGCCGGTGGCCGTGATTCCGGTCGACCTGTTCGGGCAAAGCGCCGACCATGACGCGATTGCCGCGATCGCGGCGGAAGCGGGCCTGTTCATGCTCGATGACGCAGCCCAGGCGTTCGGCGCGAGCTACAAGGGCCGCCGTCTCGGCACTTTCGGCGCAGCGACCGCGACCAGCTTTTTCCCCGCAAAACCGCTCGGTTGTTTTGGCGACGGCGGCGCGATTTTCACCGACGACGCCGAGCTCGCAGCCACGCTGCGCAGCATCCGCGTTCACGGCCAGGGTTTTGACAAATACGACAATGTGCGCCTCGGCCTGACCGGACGGCTCGACACCCTGCAGGCGGCGATCCTGATCGAGAAGCTGAAAATCTTCGAGGACGAAATCGCCGCGCGCAACGAGGTCGCGGACCGCTACGCGCAGGGCCTCGGCAATATCGTAACCGTTCCGCGGCTTGCCGGTGGCTGCACCTCGGTCTGGGCGCAGTACACCATCCGGCTGCCTGGGGGTTGCGACCGCGACGGCTTTGCCGCTGTCCTGAAGGCGCAGGGCATTCCGACCGCGATCTATTACCCGAAATCGATGCATCAGCAGACCGCCTACAGGGATTTTCCGGTCGCCGACGGCGGCCTGCCGGCCAGCGAAAGCCTGTCCGCTGATGTCATCAGCCTGCCGATGCATGCCTATCTCGACGAGCCGACGCAGGCGCGGATCATCAAGGCTGTGCGCGGCGCGCTTTCAACCTGATTTCGCCGTTTTGAAGCGCCGTCCGATACTATAGAAGCGGCGCATGCTCGGTCGTATCTTCACCGTCGGCGGCTATACGCTTCTCTCGCGGCTGACCGGCCTTGCGCGCGACATCATGCTGGCGGCGTTCCTCGGTGCCGGCCCGGTGGCGGATGCGTTTTACGTCGCCTGGCGGCTGCCGAACAGTTTTCGCGCGATCTTTGCCGAGGGCGCGTTCAACACCGCCTTCATCCCGGCCTATGCACACGTCCATGGCAAGGGCGGCGAGACCTCGGCGCGATTGTTCGCCGACCGCATCTTCACCCTGCTGTTCGGGTCGCAAGTCATCCTGCTGGTGGTCGCCTGGCTGTTCATGCCGCAGGCCATGAGCATCCTTGCCCCGGGGTTTACCGAGGATTCCGAACAACGGCGTCTGGCGATCGAGCTGACGCGAATCACCTTTCCCTATCTGCTGCTGATCACGCTGGTGACGCTCTATGGCGGCATGTTGAACGTGATGCACCGTTATGCCAGCGCCGCGGCGGCATCGATTTTTCTCAACATCTCGATGATGACAACATTGGCGCTGGCGGCCTTCTTTCCGAGCGTCGGCCACGCCGCGGCCTGGGGCGTATTGATTTCCGGTTTCCTGCAATATTTTCTGCTCGCCGGCGACCTCGCCCGTCATGGCGGCCTGCCGCGCTTTGCGCCGCTCAAACTCGATGACGACGTCCGCGCCTTTTTTCGCGCGCTTGGGCCGGCGACGTTGGGCTCGATGGGAACGCAGGTGGCCGTGTTCGCCGATACCATTATCGCTACCTTCCTGCCGGCGGGCGCGCTGTCGGCGCTGGTCTATGCCGACCGCCTCAATCAGCTCCCGATCGGCGTGATCGGGATTGCGATCGGGACGGTGTTGCTGCCGGAAATGTCACGGCGGCTGTCGTCGGATGACCGCGACGGCGCGATGGCCGCGCAACGGCGCGCGTTCGAATTCACGCTGCTGTTTTCGGTCCCGTTCGTGGCGGCGTTCCTCTCGGTGCCCGATGTCATCACGCGCGCGGTGTTCGCGCGCGGCGCGTTCACGGCGGCCGATGCCGCGGCCTCGGGTGCTGCGCTGGCGGCCTATGCGATCGGCCTCATTCCATTCGTGACCATCCGTTCCGCCGTTGCCACCTTCTACGCCCGGCAGGACACCGCGACCCCGGTGAAGGCCTCGCTCACGGGCCTCACCGTCAACGTCGCGCTCAAAATCGCGCTGATGGGTTCGCTGGCGCAGGTCGGGCTTGCGCTGGCCACCGCGGTCGGCGCCTGGATCAATCTGTTGCTGGTGCTCGGATTCGCCGTGCGGGCGGGGTATCTGGAATTCGATCGCGCCTTTGTCGCGTCGCTGGCGAAATTCCTGCTCGCGGGGGCCACGCTTGCCGCGGCGCTTTGGCTCGTCGCACACCTTGCTGCCCCGCAATTGGCCCATCTCGGCATGCTCCGCAATGAGGCGGAATTGGCGGTGCTGATCCTGGTCGGCGCCATCGTCTACGCCGCATCGATCCTTACGCTATTCGGCAGAGGCTGGCTGCGGTCGCTGGTGCGCGGCTAAACCCTTTGCGCTGGCGCGCGATCCGCTGCAATATGGCGCCAAATCACTGCTTTCGAAAACGGAGATACGATGGCTCCCATCAAATTCGGCGTCGGTCAAAGCGTGCTTCGCAAGGAAGACGATGCGCTGATCCGCGGCAAGGGCCGCTATACCGACGATCACGCGCCGCAGGCTGCGATGCACGCGCTGGTGCTGCGCTCGCCGCATGCGCATGCGAAATTTACCATTAACGCCGCCCGCGCGCGCGGCCTGCCGGGGGTCGGCCTGATCCTGACCGGCGAGGATGTCCGCGATCTCGGCTCGCTGCCCTGCCTGTTCAATCTGGAAGTCGACCCCTTCACCGGTCCGCCCTATCCGATCCTGGCCTGGGGCGAGGTGCGCCATGTCGGCGACGCCGTTGCTTTCGTGGTCGCCGATAGCATCGACCGCGCGCGCGACGCGGTCGAGGCGATCGAGGTCAACTGGACGTCGCTGCCGGCCGCAATCGGCGTTGTGCACGCGGTCAAGCAGGACGCGCCGCAAGTCTGGCCCGATCATCCCGGCAACGTGTTGTTCGACGTGCCGATCGGCGACAAGAAGGCCACCGACGCGGCGTTCGCCAAGGCCCATGCGGTCGCCGAAATCTCGATCGTCAATCCGCGCGTCATCACCAACTTCATGGAAACCCGCGCCGCGGTCTGCGAATACGACGCCAAGCGCGATCACCTGACCTTGACGGTCGGCAGCCAGGGCAGCCATCGGCTGCGCGAGATCCTGTGCGGCATGGTGCTGAAGATGCCGATGGAGAAGATGCGGGTGATCTGCCCGGATGTCGGTGGCGGCTTCGGCACCAAGCTGTTTCCCTATCGCGAATATGCCTTGATCGCGGTGGCCGCGCGAAAGCTGCGCAAGACGGTCAAATGGACCGCCGACCGCTCCGATCATTTCATGGGCGACGCCCAGGGGCGCGACAACGTCACGACCGCGCGGATGGCGCTCGCCGAGGACGGAAAATTCCTGGCGATGGATGTCGACCTGATGGGCGACATGGGCGCCTATCTGTCGACCTTCGGGCCCTATATTCCCCATGGCGGGGCCGGCATGCTGCCCGGCCTCTACGACATCCAGGCGTTCCATTGCCGGGTCCGCACCGTGTTCACCAACACCGTGCCGGTCGACGCCTATCGCGGCGCCGGCCGCCCGGAGGCGGCCTATGTGGTGGAGCGGCTGGTCGATGCATCCGCGCGAAAACTCGGGATGACGCCGGATGCGATCCGGCGCAAGAATTTCATTTCGCCGCGCGCGATGCCCTACAAGACCGCGACCGGCAAGGTCTATGATTCCGGCGACTTCACCGCGCACATGAAGCGCGCCATGGAAATTGCGGAGTGGAAGGATTTTCCCAGGCGCGCCAAGGCGGCGAAGAAGCAGGGCCTGGTGCGCGGCATCGGGCTTGCGACCTATGTCGAGGTCTGCGGCACCATGGGCGAGGAGACCGCCAATGTCCGGCTCGATCCCAATGGCGACGTCACCATCCTGATCGGCACCCAGTCGAGCGGGCAGGGCCACCAGACCGCCTACGCGCAACTGGTCGCCGAGCAGTTCGGGCTGCCGCCCGAACGCGTCCACATCCATCAGGGCGATACCGACGAGATCGCCACCGGCCTTGGCACCGGCGGCTCGGCCTCGATCCCGACCGGCGGCGTCAGTGTCGAGCGGGCGACCCGCGAACTCGGCAAGCAGTTGCGGGAAATCGCCGCTGAGGCGCTGGAGACCAGCGCCGGCGATCTCGAAATCAGCGACGGCATCGTGCGGATCGCCGGCACCGACCGTTCGATCAGCTTTGCCGACCTGGCCAAACGGCCGGGCGTCGAACCCTCGAAGCTGAACGCCAGCGCCACGTTCACCAGCGCCGACGGCACCTATCCGAACGGCACGCATCTCGCCGAAGTCGAGATCGATCCTGCCACCGGCATCATCCGGATCGTCAATTACGTCATCGTCGACGATTTCGGCATGACGCTGAATCCGCTGCTGCTGGCCGGCCAGGTTCATGGCGGCGCGATGCAGGGCATCGGTCAGGCGCTGATGGAGCAGGCGGTCTATGGCGCCAAGGACGGCCAGCTCGTAACCGGGACCTTCATGGATTATGCGTTGCCGCGCGCGGCCGACGGGCCATCCTTCGTGTTCGAGACCCACAACGTGCCGTGCAAGACCAATCCCCTGGGCGTCAAGGGCGCGGGCGAGGCCGGCGCGATCGGCTCCTGTCCGGCCGTGGTCAATGCGATCATCGAGGGGCTGTGGCGCGAATACAAGATCGATCACATCGACATGCCTGCCACCCCCGAGCGGGTCTGGATTGCAATCCGCGAGCATCAGCGCCAGCATAGCCTCTGATAATTTGCCCGCGCGGCGGAATGATAGCTGCCGCGCGGTGTTGGCGAACGACGGCCGCAACGCGTCGGTTGCGGGCTGATGATGAGAATGAAACCCGGGAGGATCATGCGGATGATGCGGACGGTCGTGGTGGTGGGAGCGTTGTTGCTCGGCGTGGGCGCGGTGGCGGCGCAGCAGGATCAAGTCAAGCAGACGCAAACCCAGATGAAGGGCAACGGCAAGAACGCGCTTGCGCTGACGGCAATGGTCAAGGGCGAAAAGCCCTACGATCAGGCGGCCGTCGATGCCGCGCTGGCGCAGTTCGAGGACACCGTCAAGAAGTTTCCGGCGCTGTTTCCCGACAGCATCAAGGGCATGAAGCCGGAAGGAGATTACTACGCCTCGATGAAAGTCTGGGACGACCGGGCCGGCTTCGAGGAACACATCGCAAGCTTCGGCAAGGCCGTGGCAGCCGCCGAGGGCAAGATCAAGGATCTCGACACGCTGAAGGCGACGCTCCCCACCATCGGCAAGCAATGCGGCGGTTGTCACGAGACCTATCGTATCAAGAACAGCTGACACGCCGGTCTGATCGGAGATCTCCGATCAAAGCTGAAGGGCGGACACCGGATGCGTCCGCCCTTCTTCATTTCCCGTCGATGCCCGCGAGGGGCGACCTACTTCGTCACCATGCCGCGGATTTCGCCGCCCGGATTGGCCGCCGTATGGACGTTGATATAGTACTTGCCGGCCGTCAGGTCGGCGGCCTGGGCGTCGGTCAGCGTGGCGCTGCCTTCGGTCGGACTGGTGCCGGCATTCGGGATCGCGACCGCGACGCCGGCGTTCTTGCCGGCTTCGGCGGGGCCGTGGAAATGCGCGGCAGTGGCGGGGCCGGAAAGGCCGGAATAGGTCAGCTTCCAGGTCAGCTTCTTGGTGGCGGGATCGTAGTTGATGTCCGCGGTGCCGGTGCCGGTGCTGGCATTCGGCGGCACCTCGGACTTGCCGTCCAGCGTCGCTTTCATCTTCTCGGCGAAAGCGGGTCCGGCGAAGGTAACGGCCGCTCCCAGCGCGAGCATCGCAAGCATGGTCTTGGTGTTCGACATGGTTTTCTCCCTGTTGACGTCAAGTGATGGTGCCAGTCTCAAAACAAGCCGGGTCCGATTTTATTCCCGGATTGGACTTTTTCTCGGCAAATTTTCCGGCAGCTTACGGTCCAATTAGCCGCCATACTAGCCGTTAGTTGAAGATGGATCGTGACGGATCGGCGATGCTGCGACGAATTTTGCCCTGCTCCATTCTCGCCGGTGCCGCGGCTCTTGGCGTCTATTGGTGGCTGACGGCCGTCCCGGCCATGCCGGCGGTCGCCGCGCCTGCCCATGCGCCGGACCTTGCGAACGGGCAGACAACTTTCAACGCCGGCGGATGTTCCGCCTGCCATGCCGTGCCCGGCCAGCCCGACCGTTTGCGGCTCGGCGGCGGCCTCGCCGTCCCCTCGCCATTCGGGACGTTCTACGCGCCGAACATCTCGCCCGATCCGGCCGACGGCATCGGGCGATGGACCGAAGCGGAATTCGTGACCGCGGTGACAAGGGGAATTTCGCCTGAGGGTACGCACTACTTTCCGGCCTTTCCCTATACGTCCTACGCGCATGCAAGGCGGGAGGATATCGCCGACCTCTTCGCCTATCTGAGGACGCTGCCGCCAGTCTCCGGCAAGGTGCGCGATCACGACGTGCGGTTTCCGTTCAACATCCGCCGCAACATCGGAATCTGGAAATTGCTGTTCATGGACGACAAGCCGTTCAAGCCGGAGGCTGTGCGCTCGGCGTCATGGAATCGCGGCGCCTATCTCGTTGGCGCCCTCGGCCATTGCGCGGAGTGTCACTCTCCACGGAATCTCCTCGGCGGCATCATCGCGAGCCAGCGTCTTGCCGGCGGCCCGAATCTGGAAGGCGAGGGTTTTGTGCCGAACATCACGCAAAAGGGGATCGGCGACTGGAGCGAGAAGGACATCGCCTATTTCCTCGAGACCGGCGACATGCCCGACGGCGACAGCGCGGGCGGCTCGATGGTGCGCGTCATCAGGAACACCTCGCAATTGCCGCCTGCGGATCGCGCGGCGATCGCGAATTATCTCAAATCGCTGCCGCCGATCAACGGGCCGCCGCGGCCGAAGCAGGCGGCGAAGGACAGTGACAAGTCCTGACCTATCCAAGTTTTGCGATTCCGAGTTCAGTGGCTACTTGATCGAGGCCGCGCTGTAGCGCCGGCGCGATCGGAATGCCGTCGCGCGCACGCTTTGCCCGCGTCTGGTGACTGCGCTCGCCGGGAACGGAGATCCTGTCGACGCCGGGCATCCGGCTCGAATTGCGCAAATCTCGCACCAGCGTGTCGACGCTGGCCTTGAAGGCTGCGACATCGCCGAAGGCTGCGATGTCGATCGCCGCGATCGCCTGGCCGGTATTGGTGACGCTGTCGTCGTCGTGGTTGAAGTCGATCACGTCCTTGCCCATCGCCGCGCCCCCGAGCTTGCCCGCGAGCAGTCCGATGATCAGGGCAAGCCCGTAGCCCTTGTAGCCCGCTTCCATGCCGCCGAGCGGCAGGAGCATGCCTTCGTCGGCGCGTTTCGGATCGGTCAGGGGCTTGCCCTGCCGGTCGATCATCCAGCCCTCCGGCATGGTCTCGCCGCGCAGCGCCTTTGTCTTGACCTTGCCATAGGCCGCCACCGTCGTGGCCATGTCGAGCACGACGGGTTTTTCCTCGCCGGCGGGAATAGCGGCGGCGATCGGATTGGTCGACAGCAGCATGTCCAGCCCGCCCCAGGGCGGCAGATGATTGGCGTTGCCGACCGCGAAATAGAGCCCGATCATGTCGTGGGCGAGCGGCATGCTGGCGTAGAGCGAGGCCGGGCCGGCGTGGTTGCTGTATTGCGAATTGACCCAGGCAATCCCGGTGGTGCGCGCCTTCTCGATCGCGATCTCGGCCGCGCGCTTCATGACCAGATGGCCCATGCCGTTGTCGCCGTTCAGAACCGCCATGCCGGCGCGCTGGTGCACGACGTGGATGTTCGGATGCACGTTGAAGCCGCCGGCCTTGATGCGGCGGGCATATTGCGGCAGCCGGCTGACGCCATGCCCGTCCGAGCCCTGCAGGTCGGCCTGCGCCATCAATGCGGCAACGGTTGCGGCGTCGGCATCCGGCAGGCCGAGTTTGATCATGGCTTGTTCGATGAACGCCTTGAGGCGTTCGAAAGTGACGGTCAATTCGGACAGGATCGGTACTCCGGTTTGAGCGCGGCGCCTGTCGCGCGGTCAGTAAAAGGTCCACGATTCACGGCTTGCTCCATTGGCAGCGAGTTTGCTGAAGCACCACCCCGACCCCTCCCCGCCACTCGCTGCGCTCGCGGGGGAGGGGAGAAGATTCGAACGCGGACCTGACCCTCCCGCCCGCTCGCCCTTGCGAGCGGTGGGGTCGAGACGAGCGAAGCTCGCTCTTGGGTCGACCGTCGCGGCGAAGCGGAGACGGGCGGGTTAGGTGGGGGCGCTTGCTTTCTTGCATCAACATCAACTCGAACTCATCATGCTTCAGCCGCGCTGCAGCAGCCCGGCGCGAACGCGCGCCGGCATGCCCATGGCCGCGGCGGTCGCGGCCGCCATGTGCAGAAGATCCCGTCGATGCATGGTTTCCCCGAACCGGCGCGTCGATCCCTTCCGGGCCGCGCGCCTTTTTTGGCGCCGATGGCGCGTTGACGGGCCCTTGGCGCTAGGTGGCGCCGAAGGCCTTGAAGGTGATGATGGTGTGGGTGTCCTGGATGCCGGGCAGGATCTGCACCTTCTCGTTGATGAAGTGGCCGATGTCGGTATCGTTATCGACGTAGAATTTGACCAGCAGGTCGTAATCGCCGGCGGTGGAATAGATCTCCGAGGCAATCTCGGCTTCCGCAAGCGCGTTCGCAACGGTGTAGGACTGGCCGAGCTTGCACTTGATCTGGACGAAGAAGGGAACCATCGTTGTCGTCTCCGGAAGAGGTCAGCCGCAATATAGCGCCCAAGAACTTGCTGGCAATGACGGCGCGGGCTAGGACAGCGCATGACCGTGCCTGGACCGCAGAAGCCGATGCGGGGTGAGCGATGACGATACCGATCGCGCTCACCGTCGCCGGCTCGGATTCGTCCGGCGGCGCCGGCATCCAGGCCGACCTCAAGAGCTTTGCCGCGCTCGGCGTCTACGGCGCCTCCGTGATCACGGCGCTGACCGCGCAGAACACGCGCGGTGTTGCCGCCGTGCATCCGGTGCCCGCCGCTTTCGTCGCCGCGCAGATCGATGCGGTGTTCGGCGATCTCGAGGTCCGGGCCGTCAAGATCGGCATGGTGGCGGAGTTTTCCGTGATCGAGGCGATCGCGGCCGGGCTGCAACGCTGGTCGCCCCGGCATGTCGTGCTCGATCCCGTGATGGTCGCAACCTCCGGCGACCGGCTGCTGGCGGCGGACGCGGTCGAAGGCTTGCGGAAGAAACTCATTCCGCGCGCCGCGCTGATTACGCCCAATCTCCCCGAGGCGGCGGCGCTGCTCGGCGAGCCCATCGCAATCGACGAGGCCGCGATCGAGAGCCAGGGCCGGCGGCTCTTGGCGCTCGGCTGCCCCGCGGTGCTGATCAAGGGCGGTCACGGGCAGGGCAGGGACAGCATCGATTATCTGATCACCGCTGGCCGCGTCGTCGCGTTGGCAGCGCCCCGCATCGCCACCCAAAACACCCACGGTACCGGCTGCTCGCTGTCCGCGGCGATCGCGGCGGCCCTTGCCAAGGGTGAGGACCTGGAAACCGCGGTGCGCAACGCCAAGACTTTTGTCAGCGCCGCGATCGCTGCGGCCGATGGTCTCGGCATCGGCCATGGCCACGGACCGATTCATCATTTCCACCGGTTTTATTAGCTTTCGTCGCGCTGCGATCAGTTCGGCTCCACATTGCGCTGTCATCGCCCGGCTTCGACCGGGCGATCCAGTACGCCGCGGCTTCTCGATTCTATCGCTGGCGTCTCTGGAATACTGGGTCACCCGCTTTCGCGGGTGACGACAAGTGAGGTCGTCATTGCGAGCGCAGCGAAGCAATCCATCTTTCTTGCTTGTTGCTCCATGGATTGCTTCGCTGCGCTCAAGGACGTTGGGGCGCAGGGAATGCCGGGCGGCCGATGCGCCCGATAGCCACGTGTGCAAACGGGTAGTAAAAAGCGCACACGTGTTGTCAGGTCACACCGGAATCACCCGGCATTCCCGCGCAATGGTTTACGGCTTGCGCCGTGATCTCCCCGGTGCTCGGGCTCTTTGGCCACCGTCACCCCCGAGAAGCTTGCTTCTCAAGAACTTGACACCAGCGTCGAGGTGCCAGGACCACACGGCTTCGCCGTCCGCCTCAAATGCCTTCGATGTGCTACCCATGTCTCCGAACGGTGCTACCCATGTTGCCGGGCCATTTACATGCCCCGGTGATCCACCCGCTTGGCAATAATTGCCATCGGGCCGCGCTTGCGCGGACCCGTTGGCATCGCCCGGAATGACAGCGTCAAATTCCGCGGCCATTTCATGTCGCTCGGCTGTCGCACGTCGCTGTTATTTCACCATCCGGGACAAGCGGTTAATCGATTCGCGCCGCCGGCCGGTTCCCGGCGTGCGATTCCCCTTCGGACAACGCGCTTCGTCATCGCGTTGTCACGGGAATCGGTTAGCTGCTCGCGCATGGGAATGATGCTATGAGTGACGAGTTGCCGGAACGGCGCTTTCGCACTTTGTTTATCTCCGATGTCCATCTCGGAGCCCGCGGCTCGCAAGCCGACCGATTGCTGGACTTCCTCCGCATCCATGACGCCGATACCATCTATCTCGTCGGCGACATCGTCGACGGCTGGGCGCTGCAGTCGAACTGGTACTGGCCGCAATCGCACAACGATTTCGTGCAGAAGATGCTGCGCAAGGCGCGCAAGGGCGCCAAGGTGATCTACGTTCCCGGCAATCACGACGAGTTTTTGCGCAACTATTACGGCACCCATTTCGGCGGCATCGACGTCGTGGAAAACACCGTTCATACCGGCGTCGACGGCAGGCGCTATCTCGTCATCCACGGCGACATCTTCGACCTCGTGGTGCAGAACGCGCGCTGGATCGCCCATCTCGGCGACAAGGCCTATGATTTCGCGATCCAGATGAACCGGCTGGTCAACTTCTTTCGCCGCGCCTTCGGCGTGCCCTATTGGTCGCTGTCGCAATGGGCCAAGCTGAAGGTCAAGAATGCCGTCAACTATATCGGCGCCTTCGAGCAGACGCTCGCCGCCGAAGCGCGGCGCCACGGCGCCGACGGCGTGATCTGCGGCCACATCCATTACGCCACCATCCGCGACGAGCACGGCATCCGCTACATGAATTGCGGCGACTGGGTGGAAAGCTGCACCGCGCTGGTCGAGCACGAGGACGGCCAGTTCGAGATCATCATTTGGGCCGACCCGCTGCGCCGCGCGGCCCCCGTCGTCCCGTCGGTCACGGCCCGCGCCGCCTGATGCGCATCCTGATTGCGACCGACGCGTGGCACCCGCAGGTCAACGGGGTGGTGCGGACGCTGACCATGATGGCGGAAGCGGCCAAAACCTTTGGCGTCGAGGTCGATTTTCTCACCCCCGACTCGTTTCGTACCTTCGCGCTGCCGAGCTACCCGGATTTGCGGCTGGCGCTGCCGCACCGCGCCAAGATCGCCCGGCTGATCGACGAGGCCCGCCCCGACCGCATTCACATCGCCACCGAAGGCCCGATCGGGCTATTGGTGCGCCGCTACTGCCGCCAGCAGGGCTTGCCCTTCACCACCAGCTTTCATACCCGCTTTCCCGAATATATTTCCGCGCGCCTGCCGGTCCCGGAATCCTGGATCTGGGCGGCCTTGCGCGCCTTCCACGGGCCGAGCCAGGCGGTGATGGCGGCGACGCCCGCGCTGGCGAGGGAATTGCGTGCGCGCGGCTTTCGCAACGTGGTGCTGTGGCCGCGCGGCGTCGACACAAGACTGTTTCATCCGCGCGCCGCCGATCTCGGCCTGAAGCGTCCGGTGTTCCTGTGCGTCGGCCGCGTCGCGGTCGAAAAAAACCTCGAGGCGTTTCTCGAGCTCGATCTGCCCGGCAGCAAGGTGATCGTCGGCGACGGCCCGGCGCGGGCCCAGCTTTCGCGAAGCTATCCGCAGGCCGTCTTTCTCGGCTCCCGGCAAGGCGAGGCGCTGGCGGAAGCCTATGCGGCGGCCGACGTCTTCGTGTTTCCAAGCAGGACCGACACCTTCGGCCTGGTGCTATTGGAAGCGCTCGCCAGCGGACTGCCGGTGGCGGCGTTTCCGGTGTCCGGTCCCCGCGACGTGATCGGCGGTGCCCCGGTCGGCGTGCTGGACGACGATTTGCAGATGGCGTGTCTGTCGGCGCTGACGATTTCGCCGCACGACTGCGTGGAATTTGCCGCCGGGCATAGCTGGGAAGCCTCGGCCCGCGCCTTTGTCGAGCACGCCACGACCCTTCGCGCCGCCGATCCGGAAGGCGAAGTGCTGGAATTCGCGGCAGAAGGCCCGCATCTGGCCGCCTGACTACCCTGGCGAGGCCTGCTTCACCGGAATGCGTCTTGCCCGTCCGTCCCCCGCCGCGATACAAGTGGACATGACGGAACCGACCTCACATCCGGCCATCGACGCCGCCGATATCGACGCGGCGGCGCGGGTGGTCGCCCCATTCGCGGTGCGGACGCCGCTGTTGTCGTTCCCGGTGCTCAACGAGCGGGTCGGAACCAAAGTCTTTCTCAAGCCGGAGATGCTGCAGCGGACCGGCTCGTTCAAGTTCCGCGGCGCCTTCAACAAGCTGTCGTCGATCCCGGAAGGCAAGCGCGGCGGCGGCGTGGTCGCCTTTTCCTCCGGCAACCACGCCCAAGGCGTGGCGGCGGCGGCGCAAATTCTCAACATGCGGGCGACCATCGTGATGCCCAAGGACGCGCCCTTGTCCAAGCGCGAGCGTACCAAGTCCTATGGCGCCGAGGTCGTGCTGTACGATCGCGACCGCGAGGATCGCGAGGCGATCGCGGGCGGTATCGCGAGCAAGCACGGCGCCACCCTGGTGCGTCCCTATGACGATCCCTTCGTGATCGCGGGCCAAGGCACCGCGGGCCGCGAAATCGCCGAGGACATGACGGCACTGGGGCTGGCGCCCGACATCGTGGTGGCGCCGGCCTCCGGCGGCGGCCTGATCGCGGGCGTCGCCACCGCCATCAAGGCGCGTTTTCCGGATGCCAGACTGATCGTGGCCGAGCCCGACGGCTACGACGATCACGGACTGTCGCTGCGCGCCGGCCACCGCGAAGCCCATCACGCCGCAAGCCGCACCATTTGCGACGCGCTGATGGCGGCGATGCCCGGCGAGATGACGTTCTCGATCAACAGCAAATTGCTGGCGCAGGGCGTCACCGCGACGGACGCGGAAGTCGGCGCCGCGGTTGCCTATGCCTATCGGGAACTGAAGCTCGTGGTCGAGCCCGGCGGCGCCGTTGGGCTGGCCGCGTTGCTGGCCGGGCGGATCGATACGGCGGGAAAGAACGTCGTCATCGTGCTGTCGGGCGGCAATGTCGATGCGGATTTGTTCGCGAAGCTGGTGGCGTGACTGTTTCTCCCTCGCCCCGCTCTTGCGGGGAAAGGGTCGGAACTCGCACCAGCTGCGAGTCAGCGCTCTCACGAGAAGAAGGCGATCTTCTCGGCCTGGCTCATGCGCCGGATCGGCGCCAGCGGATCGGAGGCCGCGGAGGCCTGCTTGCGCAGGATGCCGCGTGCGATCAGGCTTGAGCCAAGGGAAGGTTCAAGGGAAGGTTCAACCGACGGTTCAACAAGAGGTTCAAGCGCGGGTTGAAGCGATGCTTGAACCGGCGGAGACGGCGCGGCTTCGGTTTCCTCGGGCGTCTCGGCGACAACGATCGGCTCGGGCGGCTGCGGCGCATCGATTTCGTCGGCGGCGGCATCAGGGGCGTCATCGACATAAGCGGGATCGGGGGCGGCCATTTCGAGCGCAATCCTGTCCAGCAGGGCTTCGTCGTAAGCCTCGCCGGTCTCAGGCGTTTCGCTCTCCGCTTCAGCCGGAATTTCCCCCGCTTCAACCGTTGCATCAGCGGCTTCGACCGGTATCTCGGCGGCCTCAACCGCTGCATCAGCGGCCTCCGTCACGGCGCCTGCGACCTCAACCGTCGCAGCAACGGCTTCGGCCGGCGCCTCGTCCGACGCGACGCCGGAGTTTTGCGGGATAACGGCCTCGGTGGCCTGCGGGATTGCCGCCTCGCCATCGCCGAAGGCGTTGATCCCGGCCTTGATCAGGTCGAAGGCGGCATCCAGCGCGGCTTGCGGGCTGTGTGAGGCGATTTGTCCGCAGGCGGCTTCGATGGCGCCGACCTGCGAATCCAGCAGATCGCAGATCCTGCCGTCGGCGCCGATTTCGCGCCACCGCCAGGAGATTTCCCGGATGATCCGGGCGCCCTTGCGGACCGGCGCCAGATTCTCTTTCAGCGCGAGGCCCTCGACGGCTGAGGATGCTGCGGCCTGCGCCTGGTCGACCGCGCGGCGGATCGCGGCCAAGGCCTCGGCGAGCCCGTCGGCGGCGGCCTCTTGTTTCTGCGCGGCGATGGTGTGTTCGATCCGCTCCACCGCATCGAGCACCATGCGGGTGTCGGCGTTGCGGTTGCGCTTGGCGTATTCGCCGAGGAACCAGCGGCCGCGCGAAGTCTCCATGAAGGCCTGGCTGATCGCCTCATAGTCCTCCTCGCTCGGCAGGCTTGCGCGAGCGGAGATCGGAGACAGGGCAAATGCTTCGTCGGCCATTCTCAAAACTCTACCGCGCAAATCAGCGCGCGTTACGCTAACGATCACCATGATATCAAGCGAATCGCAATTGGTTTGATGCCGACCGAATCACAAATCCCCATCGCATCTCAAGCCGCTCGGCGGCGATTCGCAACGCGGCTGGCGCTGTTTTACGGCACCTCGTTCGGCTTGATCGGCAGCCATCTGCCGTTTTTCCCGGTCTGGCTGAAGGCGGTCGGGATCGACGCCTCCTGGATCGGCATCATCACGGCGGTGCCGGCGGTGACGCGGTTCACGATCCTGCCGGTCATCACCACCCTTGCCGAACGGCGCCGGTCGCTGCGCGGCGCGATGATCATCACCTCGTTTGCGACGGCGCTCGGATTTGCCTTGGTCGGGACCCAGCATCTGGCGCCGCTGGTATTCCTCGCCTATGCGCTCACGGCCTGCGTGTGGACGCCGATGGTGCCGCTGACGGACGCCTATGCGCTGCGCGGCGTGGCGCGCTACGGCCTCAATTACGGGCCGCTGCGGCTGTGGGGCTCGGCGGCCTTCGTGGTCGGCGCGCTGGCCTGTGGACTGCTGGTCGAGGTGATCGCGCCGCGGCATCTGATCTGGGCGATCACCACGGGCGCTGCGCTGAGCACCATAGCCGGTCTCGGGCTAAAGCCTCTGGACCATCCGAAGCCGATCGGGGTGGCGGCGCATGGCGACGGCGCCTTGCTGCGCAACCGCGGCTTTCTCGCCGTCATCGTCGCGGCCGCGCTGATCCAGGGCAGCCACGCCGCCTATTACACCTTTGCCTCCATCACCTGGCAGGGCGCGGGCCTGGACGGGCTGACCATTGCGGGACTTTGGGTGCTGGGCGTGCTCGCCGAGATCGTGGTGTTCGCGCTCTCGCCGCGATTTACGCTGCAGCCCTCGACGCTGGTGGTGATCGGCGGTCTTGCCGCGGTGGCGCGCTGGCTCATCACCGCGCAGGAGCCCTCGGTCGCGGTGCTGTCGGTGGTGCAGCTCGCCCACGGGCTGACCTACGGGCTCACGCAAGTCGGCACCATGGGGCTATTGGTCCGGCATGTCCCGGCCCACACCATGGCGCGCGGGCAGGGCTATTACGCCGCCTGCAGCGGCATTGTCGCGTCAAGCACATCGATCCTGTCAGGCGCGGTCTATGCGCATTACGGGCAGGGCGTCTATTACGTGATGGCGGCGATGGCGTTTTCGGGCGCGCTCGTGATGTGGTCGGCGCGGCATATCCTAACCGATCATCCCCACAATGCCGGTTCGGGCGGATAGACTAGGCTGCCCTCGTAGCGCAGGCCGTCGTTGCGGTCGCGCAGGAGCAACAGCGGACCGTCGAGATCGACAAAACGCGCCTGCGGCGTCAGCAGCATCGCCGGCGCCATCGACATCGAGGTTGCGACCATGCAGCCGACCATGATTTGAAATCCGAGCGCCTGCGCGGCATCCGCCATCGCCAGCGCTTCCGTCAGCCCGCCGGTCTTGTCGAGCTTGATGTTGACGGCATCGTAGCGGTCGCGCAAGGCCTCGAGCAAGGCACGATCATGCACGCTTTCGTCGGCGCAGACGGCGATCGGCCGGCGGATCTGCGCCAGCGCTTCGTCCTTTCCGGCGGGGAGCGGCTGCTCGACCAGGGTAACGCCGGCGGCCGCGCAGGCCGCGAGGTTTCGTTCCAGGTTCTCGGCCGTCCAGGCCTCGTTGGCATCAACGATGAGTTCGGAGTTTGGGGCCGCGGCGCGGACCGCGGCGATCCGGTTCCCGTCGCCATCGCCGCCGAGTTTTATCTTGAGGAGTGGCCGGTGCGCCGCCTTGGCGGTCGCCGCCGCCATCGCCTCCGGCGATCCCAGCGAGATCGTATAGGCGGTGACGCAAGGTTTGGGCGCGGGGCGCCCGAGCAGGTTCCAGGCGCGCTGGCCCGCGGTCTTGGCCTCGAGGTCCAGCAGGGCGCAATCCAGCGCGTTGCGGGCGGCTCCAGGCGGCATCAGCGCTTGCAGGCCTTCCCGGTCGAGTTCCCGCGCGAACGGCTCCCGCATGGCCTCGATGGCGGCCAGCGTGGCTTCCACCGTCTCGCCATAGCGCGGATAGGGCACGCATTCGCCGCGCCCGGCGTGCCCGCCCCGGCTGATCTCCGCTACCACCGTCACGGCCTCGGACTTGGCGCCCCGGCTGATGGTGAAGGCGCCCGCGATCGGCCAGCGCTCGATCCGGGCGGTAAGGATTGTCGGCGGCCTAGATGTCATTTTAAAGTCTGGCTGGAAGTCGTTTTAATGTCTGGCAATTTTTGAACCGTATGCTTGGGAGGCACAACCAAGTATGACTGGTTGGGGGCGTGCTCTACAAGGCGGGCGGCGGGTGTCGGGACTTATCCGGGATTGCAAAGACAAGGTGCGGGAGGCGGCCAGGTGAACGGCGACCCGACATTGGAGAAGATTGTGCGCGGCAATGGCCTTGCGCTGTGCGCCGCAGGCTCCTGGACCGCGCGCTTTGCGCCCGATCTGGAGCGCATCGTGGCGGATGCCGAGAAGCTCGCCGGCAGCCGGCCCAATATCTTCATCGACGTCTCGCAAGTGGCAAAACTCGACACGTTCGGGGCATGGTTGATTGAGCGGCTGCGCCGCAGCTTGACCCAGGGCGGCGTGGAGGCCAAGATCGCCGGCCTGTCGGCGAATTATTCGAGCCTGGTCGACGAGGTTGGCCGGGTGAAGGCCGTCCCCGCCGTCGGCACCTCCGCGATGACGATCACGGGGATGCTGGATCAGGTCGGCCGCAACGTGGCCGGCTTTGGCACGACCCTCGTCGGTCTGGTCGACATGCTGGGCGCGGTGCTGGTCGCCAGCGGCCGGGTGCTGATCCGCCCGAAGGGATTTCGCCTGACCTCGACGGTGCATCATTTGGAGCAGGTGTGCTGGCGGGCGGTGCCGATCATCGTGCTGATCACGTTCCTGATCGGCTGCATCATCTCGCAGCAGGGCATTTTCCATTTCCGCCAGTTCGGCGCCGACATCTTCGTGGTCGACATGCTGGGCGTGCTGGTGCTGCGCGAGATCGGCGTGCTCTTGGTGGCGATCATGGTGGCGGGCCGTTCCGGCAGCGCCTACACCGCCGAACTCGGCTCGATGAAGATGCGCGAGGAAATCGACGCGCTGCGCACCATGGGGTTCGATCCGATCGAGGTTCTGATCCTGCCGCGGCTCTTGGCGCTCGTGCTGGCGCTGCCGATCCTGGCCTTTCTCGGCGCCATGGCGGCGCTGGTGGGCGGCGGGCTTGTGGCCTGGGGCTATGGCGGCATCGATCCCGAGGCGTTCATGCTGCGGTTGCGCGACGCGATCTCGATCGATCACTTCACCGTCGGCATCGTCAAGGCGCCCGTGATGGCCGCCGTGATCGAAATCGTCGCCTGCGTCGAGGGGCTGGCGGTCGAGGGCAGTGCCGAATCGCTCGGCCAGCACACCACTTCCTCGGTGGTGCAGGGCATCTTTTTCGTCATCGTGATGGACGGCGTGTTCGCGATCTTCTTCGCCTCCATCGGGATTTGACGATGGCTCCCGAAATCCAGAACGCCATCATCCGGGTCCGCGACATTTCGGTGCAGTTCGGTTCGACCAAGGTGCTCGACGGGCTCAATCTCGACGTCAAGCGCGGCGAGATCCTGGGATTCGTCGGCCCCTCCGGCGCCGGCAAGTCGGTGCTGACGCGCACCATCATCGGGCTAGTGCCGAAGACCAGCGGCCGCATCGAGGTGTTCGGCATCGATCTGGATGCTGCGAGCTCCGCCGAGCGGCGCGGGGTCGAGCGGCGCTGGGGCATCCTGTTCCAGCAGGGCGCGCTGTTCTCCTCGCTGACGGTGCGCCAGAACATCCAGTTCCCGGTGCGCGAATATCTCAACGTCACCCAGAGGCTGCTCGACGAGATCACCCAGGCGAAACTCGGCATGGTCGGGCTCAAGCCCGAGGTGGCCGACCGTTTCCCTTCCGAGCTCTCAGGCGGCATGATCAAGCGCGTGGCACTGGCGCGCGCGCTGGCGCTCGATCCGGAGCTGGTGTTCCTGGACGAGCCGACCTCGGGCCTCGACCCGATCGGCGCCGGCGACTTCGACGAGCTGGTCAGGACCCTGCAGCGCACTTTGGGGCTGACCGTTTTCATGGTAACCCACGATCTCGACAGCCTTTATACCGCTTGTGATCGCATCGCCGTTTTAGGGAACGGTAAGATCATTGCCGCAGGATCGATGGCCGACATGCAGGCCTCGCAGCATCCCTGGTTGAGGGCCTATTTCCACGGCAAGCGCGCCCGCGCGGTGATGGGCCAGTAGCGGAGTTTTGAGTCGATGGAAACGCGCGCGAACTTCGTGCTGATCGGAGCGTTCACCCTGGCGGTGATCGCAGCCGCGTTCGGCTTTGTGCTCTGGTTCCAGTCGCTCCACACCACCAAGGCCCGCAGCCCGTTGCGAATCGTGTTCGAGGGCCCGGCCGCCGGTCTGCGCAATGGCGGCAGCGTCAATTTTAACGGTATCAGAGTAGGGGAAGTGATCTCCGTCAAGCTCGACAACCCGCGTCGCGTTGTCGCGCTCGCGATGGTCGAGAACAACACCCCGCTCCGCAAGGACACGCTCGTCGGTCTCGAATTCCAGGGACTGACGGGTGTTGCCGCGATCTCGCTGAAGGGCGGCGAGGAGGCAGCGCCCGCCGTGCCGCTCGACGAGGACGGCGTGCCGACGCTGACGGCCGACCCGAACGCGCTGCAGGACGTCACCGAGGCGATCCGGGGCACGCTGCAGAACATCAACCGGGTGGTCGCCGACAACCAGCAGGCGGTGAAGAACTCGCTGCATAATCTGGAAACCTTCACCAACTCGCTGGCGCGCAATTCCGAGAAGATCGACGACGTCATGGCCAAGGTCGACGGCGTGATGGGCAAGGCCGACAACCTGATGCTCGGGCTCAACACGCTGGCCGGCGGCAAAGAGGGCGGCGAGTTGTTCCTGGCGGTGAAATCGATCCGCGAACTGGCTGAGGATTTCGACAAGCGCTCCGGCGCGCTGATGGTCGATGGCCGCAAGACGCTCGGCGACATCAGCCGCGCCGTGAACAACTTTGATCGCAACCCGACCCGCGTCCTGTTCGGCGCCAGCAACAACACGCAACCGGCACAGGGCGAGGCGCCCAAGCCGGTACCGCCGGCAGGCGAGAAGAAGCGGCCGTAGGGAAAATTCAGGGCGCGCTTGTTTCCACGCCGTCAGAAGTCGACTTTGCGGCCAGGTTCGCGCGAACGAGCCATATTGAGATCGGCCCCGACGAGCGGCGAGTGGCGCAACGCGGCGAGAATGCCGCGCGTCGGCCGCGCTCGGGAAAATGCGCCAACCCGGCACTCGCCGCATAGATGCGGTCGAGGTAGCGGTTAGCGACGACCGACCCCGAATGACTACTGCCAATTCGGTCAGGTCGTCTTCCGCTTCGTCGCGGAAGATGACCTTACGCGCCACGCGCGGCGGCTTTCCCTTTGCGGGCAACCTTCGCACGCACGCGCTTGAACACGTCATCTATCGATGAGCCGGGCCGCTTATTGGCCATCGACGCCTTGACATTTGCCCGCAGCAATTCGTCATACGCCGCGTCACGCTGGTCGAGGGCGCGCAACGCATCCCGCACCACCTCGCTGGCGTCCTCGTAGTGGCCCGATTCCACGTGCCGCTTCAAACTGGCATGCTGCGGCCCCAGGTCGACGTTGATTGCCTTTGTACTCGCCATGGTTCCAGTCTTTCGTTTCCCCGGAGCCAATCTATTTCACGACCTTGCGCGGCGTGCAGCCGGACATGCCTACCGGCCTCACCCCCAAACAAAAACGGAGGCATCGCTGCCTCCGTTTTTCATTCCGCGATGTGCAAAACCCTTACCCCAGCCGTCCCGCCGCATGCGCCAGCAGCGTGTAGACGAGCCCGGTCTCCGAAGTCAGATGCCCGCGCAGCACCGCCGGCCCCCGCTCGTCGCGGGCGACCTCGTCGAGCAGGCGCTCGAACTCGGCGATGTAGCGGTCGACCGTCTGCTTGAAGGCGCGGTCGGAGCGGTATTTGCGGGCGACCTCGTCGAACGCCTTTTGTCCCGCCGGCGTGTAGAGCCGCTTGGTGAAAGCCTTGCTCTCGCCGCGCTGATAGCGATCCCACATTTCGGCGGCGAGGTTGCGGTCCATCAGCCGGCCGATGTCGAGCGACAACGATTCCAGCGGATTGCCGCCCGTGCCCTGCTGCGGCAGGCGGCCGCGCGGGGGCGGGGCCTCGCGGTTGCCGCCGCCATCGGTGCGGCTGAGCAGGTCGGAGAGCCAGCCGTCGCGTCCCTGGTCGGAGCTTGCCGGCGAGACCGGCGGCGCTTCGGTGCGGCGCGAGACGGGCATGCCGAGGTCGGGCGGTGGCAAGGTCGATGCGCTGCCGGCATCGCGCATGCGCGGCGCGGCTCCACCGCGGCCGCCACCGGCGGCCATCAGGGCCGGCTCTTCCTCGCGCGGCCGGCTTTCGCGCCCGGAGCTCACGACGTCGAGGCCGCGGCCATGATGGGCGACGATGCGGTTCAGTTCCGCCAGCGCCTCGATCTGGTCGACGATGACTTTGCGCATCTGCGCAGTGCTCTCGGCGGCTTCCTGCGGCATTTCCAGCACGCCGCGGCGCAGCTCGTTGCGGGTGGCCTCGAGTTCCTGCTGCATCTCGGCGGCCATCTGCTTCATGCCCACCACCATGCTGGAGAACCTCTCCGCCGACTGCTTGAACATCGCATCGGCTTCCTGGGTGCTCTGCTGATAGATCGCGCTCATGGTCTGCGCGGTGAGCCGGCGTTCCTCCTCGGCGTTGTCGCGCACCGCCTCGAACTGGCGGCTGATCGCAGCCGAGCCGGCGCCGGCGGTTTCCGCCACCACGCGGGCGATGTCGCGGGCGCGCTCTTCGGCGGCGGCCAGCGATTCGTCGAGCAGGCTGGTGAAGCGCGACAGCCGCTGGTCGAGATCGGTGGTGCGCAGGTCGATGGTGGTGACCAGCGATTCCAGCATCGCCTTGCGTTCGGCGACGGAGGTGGTAGTGCTGCGGTTGCTTTGCTCGACCACGGCCGCGGCCTCGACCAGCGCCTGGCCGTGATGCTCGAACTGGCTGGACAGCGAGCCGAGATCGGCCAGCGCCTTGGAGGTCTTGGTGTTGAAGACGCCGAGCTGGTCCTCCAGCGTTTGCGTGGCGGCACCGTTGCGCGAGGTGACGTCGTTCATGGCGGAGACGAAGTCGGCCACCCGAGTGACCAGCGCGCGCTCCAGCGAATTGAGGTTGTCATGCGCCCCGGTCAGCACTTCCTGCAGCAGGATGTTGCCTTCGCGCAGCCGTTCGAACAGCGCCACCGTGTCGGTGCGCAGGATCTTGCTGGTTTCCTGCATCTCGGTGACGGCCGCGATCGAGACCTGGCGCGACTGGTCGATTGCCGAGCGCGAGGACTGCTCCAGTTCCTTGAGCGATTTGTTGACGGCGCTGGTGGCGAGCTCGCCGGCGGAGGTGATGGTGCGCGCGACCTCGGTGCCGTGGCTCAGCATCGACTGCGAGAAAGTCTGGCCCCTCGTCTCGATCGCCCGCAGGGCGTCCGAGGTGACGCGGTCGACGTCGACCGTCAGCTGGTTGGTCTTGGAACCGATCGCCTCGACCAGCGAACCGCGCTTGCCGTCGATCATCTGCGATAGCCGATCGGTCTGCTGCTGGACATAGGTGACGATCTCGTCGGCCTTGCCGGTCATGGTCGAGCCGAACGCGCCCGAGGCGGCGAGCACCGAGCGCTCGACTTCCGCCGAGGTCGACTTCACCCTGGAGGAGACCTCGTTCGACGCGGCGACCAGCGCGCTCTGCGCATTCAGGGCGCTGGTCTGGATATTGTCGGTGGTATTGGCGGTGACCGCTGACAGCGACCGCTCGATCTCGGTCGAGATCGTCTTGATCTGGCTCGCGGCGTCGGCCGATGTCGCCTGCAGCGAACCCTGCGCTTCCCGCGCGCTGCTGAGAATTGAAGCGGCGGTATCGGCACCGACCGCCGTCAGCGTGCGCTCGACATCTGCTGCCAGCGACTTGACGTGATTGGCGGCGTCCGACGACGCGTTGACCAGCGTGGTCTGGGCTTCGCGGGCGCTGGCGGTGATCGTCTCGGCCGTGGAGGTTCCGGCGATCGACAGCGAGCGCTCGACGTCGGCGGCGAGCGACTTGACGTGATTGGCGGCATCCGAGGAGGCGTTCACGAGCGTGGTCTGCACTTCCCGCGCGCCGGCCAGGATGGAGGCGGCGGTGGCATTGCCGGCGGCCGAGAGCGTGCGTTCGACATCGCCCGACAGCGACTTGACCTGGCTTGCGGCGTCGCTCGATGCCGTGAGCAGCGTGCTCTGCGCTTCGCGGGCGCTGGCGACGATTGATTTGGCGGTGGAGCTGCCGGCGATCGACAGCGAGCGCTGGACGTCGGCGGCCAGCGACTTGACGTGATTGGCGGCATCCGACGATGCGTTGACCAGCGTGGTCTGGACCTCGCGGGCGCCGGTCAGCACCGAGGCTGCGGCGGCGTTGCCGGCGGCCGAGAGCGTGCGCTCGACGTCGGCGGACAGCGTCTTGATCTGGTTGGCGGCGTCGGTCGAGGCCGTCACCAGGGTCGACTGCGCGTCGCGGGCGCTGGTCAGGATCGAGCTGGCGGCGCCGCTGCCGACCGCGGTCAGCGCGCGTTCGACTTCCGCCGAGGTCAGCTTCAGCTGGGCGCCGACGTCGGAGGAAACCGTCAACAGCGACTGCTGGGCGGCGCGGGCGCCGGTCTGGATGGTCTCGCTGGTGTTGACCACGAGATTGGTGAGCGAGCGCTCCGCGTCCTCGACATGGGAGCGGATGCCGGCGGACAGTTCCTCGGCGCGCGTCATCAGGCCGTCGCTGGCCTGCCGCCCGCTGCTCTCGATGCGGCCGGCCACGGCTTCGACGCGCGAACCCAGCAGGTCCTCGAACTGGGCGATGCGCATGTCGATATCGGCGGCGACCGCGCCGACCCGGGTTTCGATGCCCTGGTGGATTTCCTGGAATCGCGCCGTGATGGTGTCGGTGAGCCCGGCGCTGCGGCCGTCGATGGTCCGGGTGACGCTGGTGATGCGCTGGTCGAGGGCGTCCACGGCCTGGGTGGTGCCCGACGTCAGCGAGGTGGTGAGGTGGGTGAGGCGGGAGTTGATCGACTGGATCGCCTGCGCGGTGCCGCCGGTCAGCGAGGAAGTGAGCTGGGTGAGGCGCGAGTTGATGGCGTGGATCGCTTGCGCCGCGCCCTCGGTTAGCGACGAGGAAAGCGTGCCGAGCCTGCCGTCGATGGTTTCGGTCACCGACCTGGCGCGGGTGTCGAAGGTCTGCTCCAGCGATTTGAGGCGGCCGTCGACGGTCTCGTCGAAGGCCTTGATGCGGCTGTCGAGCGAGGTGTCGAGATGGGCCACGCTGGTCCCGAGCGTGGTTTCGAATTGCAGCAGGCGCTGGTCCAGCGACGCGGTGATCTGGCCGCCGTTCGAGCTCAGGCGGGTGTCGAAATTGTCGACATAATTCTTCAGGGTGTCGGCGATCTCCTGGGTGCGGCTTCCCATGCGCTCGACGATCTCGCCGCCGAAGGTCTTCACGGTGCGGTCGAATTCCGAGATGTGGCGGGTGATCAGGGCGCCGAGCGTGCCCGAGTCGCGGGCGAATTTCTCCGCCAGTTCGCCGCCCTGGTTCCTCACCAACTCGTCGAACGCGCTCATCTGCAAGGAGAGCGAGTTGTGGGCGGTCTCGGTCTGGGTGACCACCTTGGCCACCAGCGAGTTCACCGTGACGTCGAGCGCTTCGCTGGCCTTGTCGCCGGAGGTCAGGATGCGGGTCGCCAGCCGATTGCCGGCCTCGTCGATCTTGTTGACGAGATCGCCCGAGCGCAGTTCGAGCTCGAGCAGCAGCGAGTTGGAGGAATTCTTCAGGCTGTCGTGGACCTGCTCGGTGCGGTCGGAGATGCCGTCGACGATGGTGGAAGAGCGCTGCTCGAACTCGTTGGTGATGCGGTCGATGCGCTCGTTCAGCATTTCGTGGACGCGGTCGGCCAGATCGACGAACTCGTCATGGACGTGCCCGGTCTTGAAATTGAGGCTGGTGGTGAGCCGCTCGGAGGCGTCGAGCACCGCACGCGTGGTCTCGGCGGAAGCTTCCTCGAGCCGATCGAGCAGGTCGCCGCCGCGTTCGCCGAGCGCGAGAATCATGTTGTCGCCGGCATTGCTGAGCGCGCCAGTGATGTGGGCGCCGCGCTCTTCCAGCGCGCCGGTGATGCTTTTGGCGACCTCGTCGACGCGCGAGGCGATCGCATCCGAGATCAGCGCGATATCGTGGCGCAGGTCGATCTGCACGCCGGAAATGGCGCTGCGGACCTGCTCGGCCTGGCCGACCAGATTGTCGCGCTGGTGGGCGATGTCCTGCAGCAGCGCTCGGATGCGCACCTCGTTGTCGCTGTAGGCGCGCTCCAGCGCGGAGACTTCGTTGGCAACCAGCGTTTCCAGTTCGCCGGCGCGCGCGATCGCGCGCTCGACGCCGTCGCCCATCGCCGCGACCTCGCGGCGGATCGCCTGACCGACGGTTACCATCGAGTTGCTTGCCGCACCCTCCGGTTCGGAGAAGCGGATCGCAACCTGCGCCATCGACTGCGCGATCATGCGCATTTCCTGGCCGCGCCAGGCGAGGCTGGCGAGGAAATAGAACAGCATCACCGGTGCGAAGAACAGGGCGACGAGGCCGGCCAGCACCAGCAGGCCGCCGCTCTGACCCACCGCGGACTGCAGCGAGGACATGAAGGTGAAGCTCAGCAACCCGCAGATCGCGATCCAGACGACGGTGACGACGGTCGCGATCGTGAACATGCCGCGGGCGGGACGGCCCTTCTGGATCGCCTGCAGAATCTGCCCGATGGTTTCGCGGTCGTCATTGGCGGCGCGCCGCGTCGAGCGCGGCTCTTCGATCGGCTCGAAGATCGGCCGGTCGGCGCTCGGACGAGTATCGAATGCGGTCTCGTCATAGGTCGTCGTCGAGGACGAAGTCGGCGGCGTCACATCGCCGCGCACTGAGCCGCGCGCGTTGTCGGAGATCGGACCGTCGCCGATATTGAGGGCTTCCTGAATGGCAGAAAGCGCGACTTCAGTAGGGTCTTTGACCTTTTTGGGATTGTTCGCCATGTTCAGCCTGAGCCCTCGTGTTACTTGTACGCATCCCCGAAAATCTTGCGCGAGCGCCCTCGCCAAGCCTGAAGCAGGTCACATGCCCTGCGCCGGTCGCGTAGGCGCTCCCAGTGGCCAAGCTTGTCCGTTGCCACCCGGAAACATCCTATGGGCAAGGCGGCGCGAATGAAATGCCCGCGATTAATACAATCTTAATCATCGTTAACAGCACTGCGCCGTAAGGTCTTACTGTTCCACAAAAATCTCGTTGGTCCACGGCCAATTGGGTCAACTCTTCGCCGAAAACAAGGCGAACTTGCGGCACCGAACGTGGGGGGTCGGCGAAGACGTTTCGTTAACCCTTTTCATGATTGGCTGCCTGAAACTTCGCGGCCGAGCCGGCCGGGCGAGGAGTGGGTTATCGCCATGCCGCTTCATGTGGAACGGATTCACTGGATGCCATCGCCGCCGCTCGCTCCCGATGACGGTCCGATCGATATCGACCATCTCGCGCGCATGACGCTGGGCGATGCCGGCCTCGAGCGCGAGGTGCTGGCGATGTTTTCGGCGCAATCGGTCGGGCTGATCGGCAAGCTTTCGAGCCTGCCCGACGATGCACCGGCGCTCGCACATACGCTGAAGGGTTCGGCGCGGGCCATCGGCGCGTTTCGCGTCGCCGAGGCCGCCGCCCGTCTCGAGGCGCTGGTCGCAAAGGGTGGCGATCCGGCCGAGGCGCTCGTCGAGCTTGACGACGAGGTCGCGCAGGCGCGTTCCGCGATCTCTGCGATCCTGCGCCGGTCCTGATCCCCGAGCCTCCTTGCCGGCGGCAAACCGTGCCGCAGGTTTTTGCCCCCACCGCTGGCGCTGCGCGGATCGACCCGTTATAGGACAGCCGGACCCCCCTTATCCGGCAGTACCAGCAAAAATGGCCAAGATCAGCTTTGTCGACCATACCGGCGAAACCCGAACCATCGACGTCGAGAACGGCGCCACCGTGATGGAAGCGGCCATTCGCAACGCCATTCCCGGCATCGAGGCCGAATGCGGCGGGGCCTGCGCCTGCGCTACCTGCCATGTCTATGTCGACGAAGCCTGGCGCGAGAAGGTCGGTCCGCCCTCGCCGATGGAAGAGGACATGCTGGATTTCGGCTTCGACGTCCGGCCGAATTCGCGGCTGTCGTGCCAGATCAAGGTGAGCGACGCACTCGACGGCCTGGTGGTCTCGACCCCGGAGCGGCAGGCCTAGGTATGGCTTCCTCTCCCCGGGGGCGAGGTGAACTTCAAAAACGCTTCAGAACTTCGGCGGCGCGATTTCCACGCCGCGGCGCAGCCAGGGCTGAAAGGCCCTGACAATCTCTCGCGTCAGCGGCGTCGGCTTGCGCGTAGCCTCCTCGATCAGCACGCTCACCGATTGCGCCGACGCCACGCATATGCCTTCCGAGAACACGACCTGATCGAAGGTCACCGAGGTGCGGCCGAATTTCGAAAGCCCAAGTCCCATCTCGATGGTGCCGGGCCAGCGCAGTTCGGCGCGGAAATGCATATCGAGCCGCACCATCATCCAGGCTAGCCCCGGAGGCATCAGCCCGTAGCTGCGGTCCTTCATCAAGGTGACGCGGCCGGTCTCGAAATAGGTGGCGTAGACCGCGTTGTTGACGTGCTGGTTGGGATCGAGATCGGCAAAGCGCACATTGTCGGTCAACCGGTAGGGAAAATCCTCCAGGCGCGGCGTGGCATCGAGACGGGCGGGTGCATTCACGGGGCTTACTCTCCACTGTGATGCCCTTACAGCGCAGTTGTCGAACGGCGGCAAGGGGTTGGGGCGGGCCCCGCGCGCCATTTTATGGCTTTCCTAGAGCGACCTCCTTGGCTAGACAGGCGCAGCCCGGACCGCACCCGCCGGCCATTCAACCGAAAAGAAGCGATATGAGCGAAGCGATCAAAACCGATGTGTTGATCATTGGCGCGGGCCCCTGCGGTCTGTTTGCCGTTTTCGAACTGGGGCTGCTCGATATGAAGGCGCATCTGGTCGATATTCTCGACAAGATCGGCGGCCAGTGCGCCGAGCTCTATCCGGAAAAACCGATCTACGACATTCCCGGCGTCCCCTACGTCACCGGCCACGGCCTCACCGAGGCGCTGATGGAGCAGATCAAACCCTTCAACCCGACCTTCCATCTCAACGAGATGGTGGAGAAGATCGAAAAGATCGGCGATCCCTTATTTCGCGTCACTACCGATGCCGGCCAGGTTTTCGAATGCAAGGTGGTGGTGATCTCGGCCGGCGGCGGCTCGTTCCAGCCGAAGCGCCCGCCGGTGCCGGGGATCGAGGCCTATGAAGGAAGTTCGGTGTTTTATTCCGTGCGCAAGATGGAGCAGTTCCGCGACAAGGATCTGCTGATCGTCGGCGGCGGCGATTCCGCACTCGACTGGACGCTCAATTTGCATCCGCTCGCCAAACGCGTCACGCTTTTGCACCGGCGCGACGATTTCCGCGCCGCACCCCACAGCGTCGAGCAAATGCGCGCGCTGGTGGCGGCGGGAAAGCTCGATCTGAAGATCGGCCAGGTCACCGGCCTCGAAGGCGAGGCAGGCCAGCTCACCGGCGCGCACGTCAAGGGCAACGACAACAGCGTCTCGAAGGTCTCCTGCGATACCATGCTGCCGTTCTTCGGCCTGACCATGAAGCTCGGGCCGGTGGCGAACTGGGGCATCGCGCTGGAGAACAGTCTGGTCCCGGTCGAGACCTCGGCCTTCGAAACCAGCGTGCCCGGGATTTTTGCGATCGGCGACATCAACACCTATCCCGGCAAGCTCAAGCTGATCCTGTGCGGCTTCCACGAGGGCGCGCTGATGGCCCAGAAGGCGTATCGTTACGTGTATCCGGACAAGCGGTTGGTGTTCCAGTACACGACGTCGTCGTCGAGCCTGCAGAAAAAGCTCGGGGTCAACTGACGGGAGCGATTTGATTTTTCCTGCGTCACTTTTATGGCGGTGTTGGTCGCCTTGCGCGGCCGAAGACCGGGCCGCGGCACTGGAACGCTCCGCGAAATGGCCTTAGTCTGGAGCCATGGTTTTTGGCAATTGCTCAGGTGGTGACGATGTGGACTGCGATCTCCAGATTTCGGCTGACGCTGGCGTTGATGACGGGTCTCGCGCTGCTATCCGCCGTGCCGTCTCCGCTGCGCGCCGCTGAGCCGTCGGCCGCGGGACTGTGGCAGAAGATCGAGGACGGCAAGCCCGTGGCCTGGTTCCTCGTGGTCGATCACGACGGCATCTTCGAGGGCGTGATTGCCAAGACGTTCCCGCTGCCCGGCGAAAACCCAAATATGATCGATCTCTGCACCAAATGCACCGACGATCGCAAGGACGCGCCGGTGCTCGGCATTTCCTTCATCCGCGACATGAAGCGCGAAGGATTGAAGTATGAGGACGGCAACGTGCTCGATCCGCGCGACGGCAAGATCTATCATGCCAAGATGACGCTGAGCCCGGACGGCCAGTCGCTCACCATGCGCGGCTATCTCGGCATCTCGCTGTTCGGCAAGGATGAGATCTGGTCCCGGCTGCCGGATACGGCGATGGCCCAGGTCGATCCGGCGATCATCGCCAAATATCTTCCGGCCCAGGCCGCGGCGATGAAGCCGCCGGTCGCGGCAACCAAGTCGTCCGCCGTGAAGAAGAAGTGAGCTGCCGCGCGAAGACTGTGCAGCCTCAGGGAGAGTCGGGCGCAACCGGAATTGGCGGGGCGGGTTCGGCCGTCAGCTCGGGCACCGCTCCGAGTTGCAGCACCGAGGCCACCGCCGGCAGCGCCGCGTCCGCCATCGCGGCGTGGCCTTCGGCGGAGGGGTGCACGGCGCCGCCATAGACGGCGGAGAAAATCCCCCAGGTCGCGTCATGGATGTCGGCGGGCTGGCTCGAGGTCGGCAGCCCCTGCGGATAGGTCATCGCCGCGAAGTAACTGTCGTTGGCGTCGCGGATCCAGCGCGCACGCGGCAGGTAGGCGCGATATTCGGATGCGCCGCGGCCGCACAGCATCGGCTGGTTCGCCGCCGTGACGATATCGGGATCGAAGCTTTTTCCCTCGGGCGAAAAGCACTCCCGGTCGAATTGCGGATCGCTCTCGGCGCGGGCGCAGAAGCCGTGATCGGCAAACACGGCCTGATGGCCATCGACGAAGGTCATGCGGTCGGAGGCGGGATCGCCGCACAGGATGCCCGACTGACACAGCGCCAGCGCCTTCAATTGCGGCAGGAATTCCCGGTCGACATAGCTCGACACGTTGGCGAGCCGCTGCGGGTCGGCGTTGAAGGAGGGATGAATGTCGAAACCGGCGCGTCCGCCGGGGCAGGTCGCGCCGCCGCCCGAGAGCGTCGGGTTGGCGTAGGACACATACACCACATGCGACAGGTCGCCGCCGACCAGCGGCTTCAGCGCCTCGCGCAGCCGGCCGAAACTCTGCGGCAGGTCGCGCGTCAGCGCGGCGCGGGAATCGTCGACCGATCCGATCACGCCGGTGCGCCTGAACAGCGCGCGCTCGGTCGGCGTATCCACGATCACGTCGGCGACCAGCCCGGAGAAATTGATGTCGTTGGCGCCGATCGACAGCAGCACCAGATCGAGCTTGCGGTCGGGCTGGCGTTTCTGCGCGGCACTGAGGGCGGCGCGCAATTCGGCCAGTTGCGCGTTGACCGTGCCCTGGCAGGTGGCGGCGGATTTGGTCGGCAGGCATTCGCGCGCGCGCTGCGCACCAAGCAGCCCGTCGGGAATGGTGGCGCCGGTGCAGGCGAGCGGCAGATAGGTCACCGCGATGTGCGGATACTGGACTGCGAGCGCGAGCGCGGTGCGGGTCTGGTAGCTGTACAACGATCGATGGCAGGCGGAATTGAGCCACAGCGCGCTCTGGTGCTGCCAGTTCTGCAGCGTGTCGGGAGCTTCGCAGGCGCGGCCGCCCTTGTAGCCGGCGCGGCTCGGACGGTAATACTGCGCGGCCGCGCTTCCCAGGTAATAGCGGAAGCAGAAACCCTCGTCCGCCAGCGCGATCGCCCGGTCCGGATTGCCTTCGCCGGATGCGATGCTGTCGCCGAGGCCGGCGATGAAGATATCGCGCACCGCGATCTCGGTTGTGACCCGCCGCGGCGGCTCGGGCCCGGAGGAGACGTCGACCGAGGCGACCGTGGTGCGGCCGTAGCGCACGCGCAGGTTGACCGGCTCGGTGCAGTCGAAGGTGGAGGCCTGCGGACCGTCGCCGTCGTCGAACGACCAGCCGCAGGTCGCGCCGACCGGAACCTCGCCGGTCAGGCGGATGGTGACCGGATGATCCGCCGGCGTCAGGTAGTTTTCCTTGACCTTGTCGCGGGTGCAGGGCTCGTTGACGCGGCCCTGCAGATCGATGCAGAGGCGGTTGACCATATTGCGCGCCCAGCCGCGGCCGTCGCTGCGCAGTTCCAGCGACTGCTCGGAGGCGAGCGCGCTGTGGCCGGCCTCGCTTTCGGCATGCAGCAGGAAGTCGCGCTCCTCGCGGAACAGCCGGAAGCGGTTGCGGACTTCCCATGAAATCTGCATCGGCGCATCCGGCGCGACCGTTGTCGTCGCCGGCGCTGCATCGGGCGGGCTCGGTGTATCCTGCGCAGGGGGCGTCGGCGCCGGTTGTGCCGCCGCCCAGGGCAGCTGCAGCGCGCCAAGCGCTACCGCCAGCAGCGCGCCTGCGATCATCGGACGGAAGCGAATTCGGACCATGACGCGTTTGACGTTACGCTTGAGGCGGAAATAAGAGAGCTGCCGAAGAATCAGAGCCCAATCCTGTCTAGCGTTGCGCCTGCCGGCGTTGCACCGGCTGCGCCTGCCGGCCCTCCAGCGGCTGCACCGCGGCGGAGGCGGGGAAGCTGTCGTTCAATTCGTTCAAGCGGCGGCGTTCCTGCCAGGGTTTCACCACGCTGAGCCAAAGCTCGCGCGTTCCCATGATGCTGATCGCAATCGTGAACGGAATCAGGAAATACAGGATCCGGAACACCAGCAGCGTGGCCAGCAACTGTTCCCTGCCGAATTGCGGCAGCGCGACCAGCATCGCGGCGTCGAATACCCCGAGGCTGCCCGGCGCATGGCTGGCAAAGCCGAGCAGCGTCGCCAGGATGAACACCACCGCCAGCGAAATGAAGTCGATGCCGGGATCGGCCGGCATCAGCAGATACATCGCCATCGCGCAGAAGCCGAGATCGACCATCCCGATCAGGACCTGCAGCAGCGTCAGCCGCGCCGAGGGCAATACCACCTTCCAGCCGTTCTGGCCGAGCTCGCGCCGATTCTCGCCCGACACCAGCCAGATGAAATAGGCCGCGATGCCGGCGAGGCAGCCGATCGCGATCAGCCGGTTCATCGCCGACGGCAGCAGGTCCATCGCCGAGGCCGCCCAGGGGTGCAACGCCATCCCGAAGCCGAGCACGACCAGATTGCCGAGCCAGAAGGTCAGGCCGGAGAGAAAGCAGATCTTGGCGACGTCGATGGCGCTCAGGCCGTAATCCGAATAGATCCGGAAACGGATCGCGCCGCCGGTGAACACGGTGGCGCCGATATTGTGGCCGATCGTGTAGCTCGTGAAACTCGACAGCGCCGCGATCCGGTAGGGCACATGTTTCTTGCCGAGGGTTCGCAGCGCGAAGAAATCGTAGAACGTCAGCGTGCAGAACGCGCCGACCACGCAGAGCGCCGCGAGCGCGATGTGGTGCGGCGGCAGTTCGGTCAGCGCAACCAGGATCACACCGGTGTCGACGCCATGGAGCGTACGCACCAGCGTGGTGATCGCAAAGGCGATGATGATGAGGCTCGCCGCGATACCGAGCCGTTTCCAGCCGACCCGTCTCTTGAAGCCACGCCCCAGCGCGGTCAGCAGTCCGTGCATTCATCCTCCCGGCAGGGCGGCAACGAGTTGCGAGCCGTTTTCAGGCGATTGACGGGCAAGCGGCGGCCAATCGCACATTCATGCTCAGACACATAAGGCAAAAACACCGCGTTGTGCAGTCCTTGACAACGCCGGCTTCGGCCCTGGACCGGCCCGACCGTCACTCGTCCTAGATATGTCCGGCCCGTTACGGATTCGAGTTCCCGCTTACGCCCTGTTCCAATCCCGACGCGCGGTGCGCTCGTTTCCGTTTTTCCGATATCGTGGCGCCGGCCTTTTTGCGGTTCCCCGGAACAAGCCGCCGCGCCGCCGGTTAGCGCTCGTACAAGCCAGCGAACATGCCGGTGCGGCGACGAGCCGCCGCACCGCGTGTTCCCCCAAACCACAAGGATGCGAAACCATGGGACTCTTCACCAAAGACATCAAGAGCATGAACGATCTGTTCGTGCACCAGCTGCAGGACATCTATTATGCCGAGAAGCAGCTCGTGAAGGCATTGCCGAAAATGGCCGACAAGGCCACCGACAGGCAGCTCAAGCAGGGCTTTCTGACCCACCTCGAGGAAACCAAAACGCATGTGCAGCGGCTCGAGCAGGTGTTCAAGATGCTGGGTTCCGAGGTCAAGGCGGTCGATTGCCCGGCGATCGACGGCATCATCAAGGAAGCCGACGAGGTTGCCGGCGAGGTTGCAGACAAATCGGTGCTGGATGCCGCCTTGATCAACGCGGCGCAAGCCGCCGAGCACTACGAAATCGCGCGCTACGGCAGCCTGATCGCCTGGTCGAAGCAACTTGGCCGCGACGATGCGGCTACCCTCTTGCAGAAGACGCTCGAGGAGGAAAAGGCGACCGACAAGAAACTGACCACGCTTGCCGAGAGCAAGGTCAACCTGCGCGCCGCGAGCTGATCGCGCCTCGAAACGCCATTGAGACAAAACGCCGCGCGGGTCGCCCGCGCGGCGTCTCTGCGTCGGGGACATCCGCGTTTGAGGCAGCCGCGAGGTCGCAACCACGCTTCGATCGTAATCGAAGCGTTTGATTGAACGCAGCCCTATCTCTCCGGTTGGTTCGCCAAATGGAGATGACCGATGCGAACAAGTTCCCTCAGGCTCGAGAACGCCCGGGCCGTCCCCGCGGGGTCCGGTTCGGCGCAGCGTTCCGGACGCCAACCGTTGCGTTCGAATTTCTCGACGTCGCTGACGCTTGCGGCGATGAGCCTCGGCTACGGCGTGGTCCAGCTCGATGTCACCATCGTCAATACCGCGCTCAACAGCATCGGCACGTCGCTGGGCGGCGGTGTTTCCGAATTGCAATGGGTGGTGAACGCCTACACCATTGCGTTTGCCGCCTTCATTCTCACCGCCGGCGCGCTCGGCGACCGCATCGGCGCCAAGCGGGTGTTCACCGCGGGCTTTGCCATCTTCACGGCAGCCTCGGTGGCCTGCGCGCTGGCGCCCAGTGCGGCGATCCTTATCCTGGCCAGAGCCGTGCAGGGGCTCGGCGCCGCCATCCTGGTTCCGAACTCGCTGGCGCTGCTCAGCCACGCCTATCCGGACGACAAAGGACGCGGCCGGGCGGTCGGAATCTGGGCCGCGGGCGCGAGCATGGCGCTGATCGCGGGACCTCTGATCGGCGGCGGGCTGATCGCGCTGGTCGGCTGGCGCGCGATCTTCCTGGTCAATCTGCCGATCGGTCTTGCCGGCATGTGGCTCAGCTTTCGCTATGCCAGCGAGACCACGCGCTCGCCGCAGCGCGAGATCGACCTGCCGGGACAACTGGCGGCGATCGCAGCGCTCGGTTGTCTTGCCGGCGCGATCATCGAAGGCGGCGCATTGGGCTGGCGCAACGCGTTCGTGATCGCGGCGTTCGCCGCATCGGCCGTGCTGGCGGTGCTGTTCGTGCTAAGGGAGCGGCGCGCGCCGCAGCCGATGCTGCCGCTGTCGCTGTTTTCGCATCGGGTGTTCGCGCTGACCTCGCTGGTCGGCCTCTTCGTCAACGTCGCCTTCTATGGGCTGATCTTCGTCTTCAGCCTGTACTTTCAGCGCGTCAACGGATTGTCGCCGTTCGCCACCGGCCTCGCATTCCTGCCCATGCTCGGCCTGGTGCTGCCCGTCAACCTCGTCGCCGCGCGGGTGGCCGAGCGCATCGGCGCGCCCGTGACCATCGCGCTCGGCGCCGGCCTGTCGGCAATCGGATGCCTGGCGCTGCTCGGCATCGCACCCGGCACCGGCTATTGGGAAATCGGGACGCAGCTCGCGGTCATCGGCGGCGGCCTCGGGCTATTGGTGCCGCCGCTGACCTCGACGCTGCTCGGCAGCGTCGAGAAGAAGCGCTCGGGCATCGCCGCCGGCGTGCTCAATGCCACGCGTCAAACCGGCAGCGTGCTTGGCGTGGCGCTGTTCGGCTCGCTGATCGGCGAGGGCGGTGCTTTCATGACGGGCGCGCACGAGGCGCTGGTCATCTCGGCTTGTCTGTTGATCGTAGCCGGCGTGGCCGTCTGGCGCGGCGCTTCAGCAAAGGCGGCCTAGATCTGCGCGATCGATGAGAAATCCCAGATGACGTCGGGCGGGTTCTCGCCGATCCGGATCATGGTGTCGCTGACGAGGCGGTGGGGCGGCACCGGCAGATTGTAGGGGGCCGGCACGCCATTGAAGACGCGGCCGGCCAGATCGTATTTGGAGCCGTGGCACGGGCAGAAATAACCGCCCAGCCAATCCGTGGTCGGCAGGCTGCTGCTAGGGTCCGGATAGAACATCGGAATGCATCCGAGATGGGTGCAGATACCTACCAGCACGCTGTATTCCGGCTTGATCGAACGATGCCAGTTGTCCGCGTAAGGCGGCTGCTGCGGCTCGCTCGATTTCGGATCCGACAGTCTTGCCAGTAGCTTCGGGTCCTGCAGGGTCTTGATCGCCGCCGCCGGGCGATTGACGATGAAGATCGGACGCGAGCGCCAGCGAACCACCGCCTGCTGGCCCGGTTGAAGCTTGCTCAGGTCGAAATCGACAGGGCCGCCGGCGGCGAGCGTCGATGCGTCCGGCTCCATCTGGTCGATCATCGGGATTGCCGCTGCGAGCGTTCCGATCGCCGCCGCGGCGCCGGTCACAATGTAAAGAAAATCCCGCCTGTTCCCCCCGGTTGCTTCAATCGTCACCGTTTGCGTCCTTCGTAGGATTGCAATCTTGCCGAACCGCCCTGGCAGCGCGGCGCGATCAATCGCGGCTGCCCGAATATGGTGGCCGGCTGAATTGGAGACGCCGCAACCCAATGGTTTGATCCGGTGTCGTCTCTTCATACCTTCGTGACAATGTGAGTTAGCCTCAAGTCGTATGAGCGGCGGGCAAGATTTAATCTCCCGGACAGCTTGCGTTCATCTGGCGATGCTAGTTCTCACTCGCCGAGTTGCGATGCGCCGGGTTTTTCTGCTTCCGACGCTCCTTCGCGCCGCAGGACCATTGCAGTGTCCGGAGAAGCGCGCTCGCGCACGATATACGCCGCATCACTTCGATTGCATCGCAGGAACTTGGGGCAGTTTTGAAACCCAGGAGAATGACGATGTCTGCCAACCCCTTGGACCACAGCATCAAACGGCGCACCCTGCTCAAAGCCGGCCTCACACTCGGCGCATTGCAGTTCGCGGGGCGCTTGGCCGCAAGCGCGGCAACGGCCGAAAAAAAGAAGTACGGGCCGGGCGCGAGCGATAGCCGGATCAAGATCGGCAACATCGTGCCCTATAGCGGTCCGGCGTCGGCCTATTCGGTGATCGGCAAGACCGAGACCGCGTTCTTTCAAATGATCAACGACGAAGGCGGCATCAACGGCCGCAAGATCGACTTCATTTCATACGACGACGGATACAGTCCGCCAAAAACCTTCGAACAGGCCCGAAAGCTGATTGAGGACGACAACGTGCTGTTGATCTTCAATTCGCTGGGAACGCCGACCAATACCGCCATTCACGCGTACATGAACCAGAACAAGGTGCCGCAGCTGTTCGTCGCCACCGGCGCCACCAAATGGAACGATCCCAAGCACTTCCCGTGGACGATGGGCTGGCAGCCCAGCTATCAGACCGAAAGCCGCATCTACGCCAAATATATCCTGAAGGAGATGCCGAACGCCAAGATCGCGATCCTCTACCAGAACGACGATTACGGAATGGACTACGTCAAGGGCTTGAAGGACGGGCTCGGCGCGAAGGCCAAATCGATGATCGTCAACGAACAGGCCTATGAGACGACCGAGCCCACGGTCGAGTTCGAAGTGGTCAGGCTGCAGGCCAGCGGCGCCGACGTCTTCTTCAACGTCACGACGCCGAAATTCGCCGCGCAGGCGATCACGAAGGTATCCGAGATCGGCTGGAAGCCGTTGCACATCCTCAACAACGTCTCGGCGTCGATCGGCAGCGTCTTGAAGCCCGCGGGGTTCAATCATGCGCAAGGCATCGTGTCGGCAGCCTATCTGAAGGACGCGACCGACCCGCAATGGAAGAACGATGCCGACATGAAGGCATGGAATGCCTTCATGGACAAATACATGCCGGATAGCGACAAGAGCGATTCCAGTTCCGTCTACGGATATAGCGTGTCGCGCACCATGGTCGAGGTGCTGAAGCAGTGCGGCGACGATCTCGCCCGCGACAACATCATGAAGCAGGCCGCCAGCCTGAAGAATTTCGAGCCTGGCCTGCTGTTGCCGGGTATTGCGATCAACACGACGCCCACGGATTTCGCGCCGATCCAGCAACTGCAATTGATGAAATTCGCAGGCCAGACATGGCATCTGTTCGGCAACGTCATGAGCGAGCAGGCCGAGGGCTGACCGGACAACAGCGATCGCAGTTCTATTCGATCGCGCAGTACGAAGCTGGCCGGTAGATGCGGCCGGCTTCCCGTGCGCGCGTCGCAATCGGCGCTATCGCGAGGCCACCGGCGGAGGCAATGAATTGGCGTCGGTTCATGTTGCGCCCTGCTGCCTCACGCCTTGCGCAGCGCAAAATGCGCGCCGCAGAACGCCATCACGGCCCCGAGGCACAGCGCCGCTAGCCCTGCGAGTACGCCGGAGATGGTCGGGATCGGGCTCGGCGCGGAAGCGGCCTGGCCCGCGCCCGCCAGCACCAGCACGCCGACCGCGATCAGGAACTGGCGCATCCGCTGCGGGATTTGCCCCGACACCGCGCTGTGCATCAGGTTCGCGGTGAAAAAGCCACCGCTAAAGCCGACGGTCGCGATCAGCCACCACGCAATCGCGGCGCCCGCGGGCATGAAGTCGCTCGCGCCGGATCGCCACAGGCCGCCGAGATCGAGCCCGAAGCGCGCGCCCAGCATGTGCACGGCGAGCGCCAGCAGCATCCCCGAAATCATGGCGCCGGCCAGGATCAGGCGGCGCGGAAAATAGGTCGTCTCGGCCATGCAGCGCTTGTAAGATGAAGCGGGCTCGCCGCGCAAGCCGATGCGAAGGTTTCACCACGGGATTGATCCATTGCCAGAGCCGCTGCCGGACCAGGCGACGATACCGGCGGATAGCGCGCCGGTCCGCTACGCCTACAAGGCGTCACTGATCGGCGCGGCGCACCAGTTCGAACTGACCGACGACGGATTATCCTGGCGCATCGCCGGCCGATCCGCGGTGTGGGCCTATGCCGATATCGCGGGGATCCGGCTGTCGTTCCGGCCGGTGTCGATGCAGTCGCGCCGGTTTCGCGCCGATATCCGCAATGTCAGCGGCGTGCGCATCGCGATTTTCTCCACCAGCTGGCAGACCGCCGCCCTGATGGCGCCGCAGGACCAGGATTACCGCGCCTTCATCACGCAGTTGCATCGGCGCATGGCGGAAGCGGGCAGCAAGGCGATATTGACCGGCGGCCTCACGCCGCGGCTCTATGCAGCCGCCGCGATATTGCTGGCGCTGGTCGCGCTCTCGATTGCGGGACTTTTCGTTCGCGCCGTCGCGACCGGCGAGTTCGCAGGCGCGCTGTTCCTGATCGGTTTCACCGCTCTGTTCGGCTGGCAGATCGGCGGGTTTGTGCGGCGTAACCGTCCGTGTGCGTACACGTTCGATCAGTTGCCGGAGGCTTTGCTGCCTTGAGCGCTCTTACCGCAATCAAGCGCAATCAAATGTGACTTCGCGATGCGGCCGGCTGACGGCATCCTCACTGGGCCGGTTTCGGATGCAGCGCGGAGGTCGAAATTGCAAGGTCGAGCCGACCGACTCCCGACTGAGGCCGAGATCGCGGAGATCAACGCCAGGCATCTGATCTCGACGCCGCTCAAGCCTGCCGATCTCCTGTTCGTGTTCGGCACCCGCACCGACGTCGCGCGCCGCGTCGAGGAGGCGTTCAGGCTGTGGTGCGAGGGCTTCTTTCGCTGGTCGATCGTCAGCGGCGGCGTGACGCCAGGCTCGGCACTTTCGGAATGCGAGGTCATCAAGGCCGCGATGGTCGATCGCGGCATCCCGCCCGAGCGCATCCTGGAAGAACACCGCGCCACCAACACCGGCGAAAACGTCGTGTTCTCGCTGCCCATCCTCGAGGCGGCGCTCGGGCTGCAAAATATCCGCAGCGTCATCTGCCTCGGCAACAGCTGGACGGCGCGCCGCTACCCGATGACGCTGCATCGCCATTGGCCCGAGGTGGAGAAGATGCTGGTCACCGTCGACGGTTTCGATGTGCCGCGCTCGCTCTGGCACACCGATCCGCTATTCCGGGCGCTCGTTCTCGCCGAATGGGACAAGATCGAGCCGTACAAGGCCCGCGGGTTTATCGCGGAGTGGCCGGGTTGACGCAGCCGGAGCGTTTTCGGGCGAAAGCCCGCCCCGAACTTGATCCGGGGTGGTTACCGGTTCGCGTGAAGAAAGCGCGTCAAAACAAGAATCTAGCGCCCCGTTTCGATTCCATCGAACGGAAAAGGCTCTAACGCGGGATGAGTTTTGATCGAATTCGGCCGCTCGGCGAGTCTGGTCGACCTCTCTCCGCAGCCGGCACACGCGTTGCGATGATGGCGTCGTGCCGCTGATTTGCCCGACGTGTCAAATGGTTTCGCAGATGCGTCAGGCATCACGCCGGCAGCCATCGGCTACTTTGCATGGGGTCGTTTTCGATATTTTTCATTGTCCGGTCGCGGAAGCCTCGGACCGGACCTCATCTCATCTTGCTCTAGTGCCGCACCACCAGCACCGAGCATTTGGCGTAGCGCACCACATGGCCGGCGTTGGAGCCGAGGAAATAGGTCCGCATCGCCGGCCGGTGCGAGGTCATCACGATCAGGTCGGCATGAACGGCGGCCGCCTCCTCGAGAATCTCGTGATAGATGCCGCCCTGCCGCACCACGCTGGAGATGCGCTGCGGCTCGATGCCGGATTCGCGCGCCACGATGGCGAGCGCCTCCTCCGAGGCCTGGCGCTGTTGTTCGTCGAAATCGGCCGGCACATATTCCGCCAGCATCACCGGCGTCATCGGCAAGACGTTGAGCAGACGCACCATGCCGCTCCAGGTCTGCGACAAGGTCGCCGCGGTCGCAATCGCTCCCTTCGCCAGATCGGTGTCGGCGAGATCGATCGGGACGAGAATGGATTTGAACATCGCAACGCCTCCCCAAGCCCGGTCTTCCAAGTCCGCAGGTGAGCCTAACACAGTTGGACCGGTTTTTCCGGCGCCGCCGGGATTCTCGATTTGACGCGTTTTCTTGACGCGAACCGGTGGCCACTTCGCTCGAAAACGCTTTATTCGTCCGAAGCCTGCTTCAATAGCTTGGGGCTGACAAACAGCTCCAGCCGGCCGCGACGGAATGCCACGTCGGCCCAATCGTCGATCGCAAAGTCGAGTACGGCAAGGCCTGAGGTCGGCAAATTCTCGGCGAGCGCCTTGCGCCCACTGGCGTCGCCGCTGCCGGCCAGCGCCAGCGCCGTCTCATGCATGCCCGGATTGTGGCCGACCAGCATCAGCCGCTTGGGATCGGTTTCCGATGCCGAATGGATGGCCTGCAGCAGCTGCGCGGGGTCGGCGCCATAGAGTTCCGGCATCAGCTCGACCTGCGGCTCCGGAACCCTGTCCTTCATCGCCTCCCAGGCGATTTCCCAGGTCTGGTGCGCCCGGATCGCGTGCGAAACCAGCACCAGAACCGGGAAAAAAGCCGGATGACGGCCGATCCAGCCGCCGATGTCGGCGGCATCCTGGCGGCCGCGATTGTCGAGCCGGCGGTCCTGGTCGCGGCCGCTTGGCGCGTCGCTTTCGGTCTTGGCATGACGCAGCAGCATCAAACGGCGCATGGCTCAATCTCGATTCGTTTCGAAGCTTGCGGATTAATGTACAAGCCGGAGCCCAAGGACAAGGTGACAAGCGCCGGATCGATCCGTAAGAAAACGCCATGAGCGAGACTTCCGCAAGCAACGCCATCGCCCCCGCCGCCGACGCTTCGGAGCGCGCGCGGCTGTCATTCGATCTGGACGTCGACATCGCGGTGGTCGGCGCCGGCCTTGCCGGCCTGACGGTTGCGCGGGAAGCCGCGCGGCTGGGCGCCAGCGTCGCCGTGCTGGAGGGGCGGCATGTCGGCTGGAACGCCTCCGGCCATCAACTGGGCACGGTGATGCCCGGCTTCTCGCTTCCGATCGGCGAATTGATCGCGCGCATCGGCTTCGAAGACACCCGCGAATTATGGGCGCTGTCGCGGGAGGGCGCCGAATATGTGCGCTCGATCGCGACCGAGGAATTGATGCCGGGCATCGCACCGAGCGAGGGCGCGCTCGAAGTGTCCAACGTCGAGGCCGGCGACGCGCTGATCGCAAGGCTGCAAATGCTCGGCGAGGATTTCGAAACCGAAGTGGAGGGCTGGCAGGTTGACAGGGTTCGCGCCGAACTGAAGACCGATCATTATTTCCATGGCGTCTATTATCCGCGCGCGTTTCAGGTCGACGGCCGCAAATACGTCCATGGCCTGGCCGCGCTGGCGCGGCGGTCCGGCGCGCGGATCTTCGAGGACACCCCGGTCGTCAGCATCGACCCCTCCGGCATCCGCAAGCGCATCGTCACGCCGTCGGCGCGGTTGCGCGCCTCCCATATCGTGCTCGCCGGCAACATCCATCTGGGGGCGCCGTTGCGGCGCCTGTCGGAGACCTTGCTGCCGGTCTGGCGCTATGCCGGGCTGACCGCGCCGCTCGGCGAGCGCCTCGCCGAGATCATGACGTTCCAGGGCTCGGTGACCGACAGCGACGGCGTCGATCATTTCCGGATCGTGGACGGCGACCGCCTGATGTGGGCCAGTCCGGAAACCACTTGGCCGGCGCGCCCCCAACGTTTCGCCTCCGCGATCCAGCGCCGGATCGGGACGATTTTTCCAAGGCTTGGACCGGTCGCGATCTCGGAAGCCTGGGGCGGGGCGGTCGGACAGACCGTGCACGGCATGCCGCAGATCGGCCAGTTGCGCAAAGGGCTGTGGGTCGCCAGCGGCTTCGGCCGCCAGGGCCTGAATACGACGGCGATGGCGGGACAGTTGATCGCCCGCAGCATCCTGTGGGGCGATGAGCGCTGGCGGCTGTTTTCGCCGTTCGAACTGGTGTGGGCGGGCGGCACCACCGGCCGGGTCGCCGGACACCTCATCGGCATGTGGGGGCGGCAGTTTTCGAAAGCGGCCGGTGCGCTCGCCCGGCATCGAGAGCGGGTCCGCGCCCAGGAACGCATCCGCGAGGCGCGTCTGGCGGAAGCCAATCTGAAGGCTGGAACCCGGCCGCCGCAGCGCCGCCCGCCGCCGGGCCGCCCGCGTCCGCCGCGGCCGCATTTGCCGCCGGTGGATACATCCGAAGCCGAGGGGCCTCCGTCCTAGCGCCCGGCAGGGAGATTGTGGCGCCGCATCTCGCAAGAAAGTGACATATTTCGATCCCGATCGGTGTAACTTCTCCCGCTGCGCCCCGTATTTGACGGCGAACCATCCGGTATCCCGCTTCGCTTGGAGACCCCTCAATGATCGACCGCCGTATCCTGCTCGCCACTGTCGCCAGCCTGCTTGGGCTGGCCGCCTTCCGCTGGCTGCGCGCAACGCCCGCGCAGGCCGCCGAGAAATTCGAGATCGAAAAGACCGACGCCGAATGGCGCGCGCAGCTCACCCCGCAGCAGTATGAAATCCTGCGCAAGGAAGGCACCGAGCGCCCGGGTTCGAGCCCGCTTCTGAAGGAGCATCGCAAGGGCATCTTCGCCTGTGCCGGCTGCGACCTGCCGCTGTTCTCCTCGGAGACCAAATTCGAGAGCGGCACCGGCTGGCCGAGTTTCTATCAGCCGCTCGACAACGCGGTCGGCAAGACCGAGGACCGCACCTTCGGGATGCTGCGGACCGAAATTCATTGCCGTCGCTGCGGCGGCCATCTCGGCCACGTCTTCGACGATGGGCCGAAGCCGACCGGCCTGCGCTACTGCATGGACGGATTTGCGCTGGTATTTCATCCGGCGTCACCGTCGGCTACCTGAAGCCGTTTTTGCTTCGCAGTCAGGGCCGGCCCCGGCAATTGTTGCCCGCCCGGCAAATCCGCCCCGGTCCATGGACCGGGGCATTTTCATTCAAGCATTTGAAATGCATGCATTTTCGATTTTGGCATAGCGCTTGCGACAGGCTCCTTCGATTGCGGCCAACTCAACAGAGTTCGGCTGGCCGCCGGGATCGAATTTGGAGACGATGTTATGGGTATCTTCGACGCTCTCAATACCGCGGTGGGTGGACTTCAGGCGCAGTCCTTCGCCCTGCAGAACATCTCGGGCAATATCGCGAACGCTTCGACCACGGGGTACAAGGGGATCGACACCAGCTTCGAGGACCTGATCCCGGATTCGACGTCGCCGAGCCGACAGGTGGCGGGCGGCGTCACCGCCTTCGCGCAGGCGACGATCACCACCCAGGGCACGGTCTCCACGACGACCGTCGGCACCAACATGGCGATCAACGGCGACGGCTTCTTCAACGTGCAGCAGTCCACCGGCACCGTGGACAACGTGCCCACGTTCTCCGGCGTCACGGACTATACCAGGCGCGGCGATTTCCAGGTCAATGCCAACGGCAATCTGGTCAACGGCGCCGGCTACTACCTGATGGGTGTTGCGGTCGATCCGAAGACCGGCAATCCGCTCGGAAACGTCCCGCAGGTGCTCCAGTTCCAGAACAATTTCATCCCGGCGCAGACCACCACCTCGATCAACTATGCCGCGAACCTGCCGTCCACGCCGACCACGGCCGTCAGCTCCACGTCGGCGCCTGGAACGATCAGTGCCCTCGGCGGCCTCAATCCCCTTGATTTCAGCGTCAATCCCGAGCCGACCACTACCGCGGCCATACCGCCCGGCGACAATACGGTGACCGGCACCGCCGCAGAGAACCAATTGGCGACCCCGACGCCGATCACCGCGGCGACGGCGCTTTCCGGTGCAGCCCCAAGCGATTCCTTGACGACAGGTTTTACGGCCGGTGACACCATCACGGTCGACGGTACGATGATCACATTCGTAGCCAGTGGCGCCACCGGCAATCAGCTGAACGTTACTGACAATGTCGGCACGTTGCTCACCAAGATTGACTCAATCACCGGAGCGTCGACGCCCTCGAGCGTCACCGGTGGCGCGATCACGTTTCACACGGGAACGACGGCCGATCTCTCAATCAGCAGCAGCAATGCCACGGCATTCGCGGCGCTCGGTTTCTCGGGTACCGTGGCGCAGGCTCGCACTCCCGCGGTGCCGCAAGGAACGGGAACGGTGATCGCCAACGATCAGCAGACCTTCCTCAACGAGTCGATCAGCGGTGGCGCCATCACGGCCTACGATTCGACGGGTACCGCCGTCAACCTGCAGCTGCGATGGGCAAAGACGGACAGCGCGGCGCTCGGCGGATCTCACACCAACACCTGGAGCCTGTTCTACCAGGCCGATCCGAATGCGTCGGGCACCCAGGTCGCCTGGGTCAATGCGGGAACCAATTTCACCTTCGGCCCGGCGGGCGCGCTGATCAGTCCCAGCACGCCTGCGATCACGATTCCCAACGTTGCGGTGGGCAACCAGTCGCTCGGAAACCTGTCCTTCAGCATGGGTGCCGGCAGCCTGACTCAATATGCGTCCACCGGCGGCACCGCCACGATCAACGCGGTCACCCAGAACGGCTACGCCGCGGGGCAATTGCAATCGGTTGCCATCAACAACAACGGCATCGTGGTCGGCACCTTCTCCAACGGCCAAAACCTCGATCTCGCCTCGGTCTCGCTGTCGCACTTCAACGGCACCGACTATCTCAAGAGCCTCGACGGTGGCGCCTATGCCGTTACCGAGCAGTCGGGACCGGCGATTCTCGGCGCTTCCGGCACGATCAGCGGCTCCTCGCTGGAAGGCTCGAACACCGACATCGCGTCCGAATTCACCAAGCTGATCGTGACCCAGCAGGCCTATTCGGCGAACACCAAGGTGATCACCACGGCCAACAGCATGGTCCAGGATCTCCTGAACGTGCTGCGCTGATCGAGAGGTCGGCACGGTTTGACCTGAGGCGGCCAAGATGAGTTTGGGTTCAGCTCTCGCTACTGCGATGTCCGGTTTGCGCGCGAACCAGGCCGCACTTTCGATCGTCTCGTCGAACATCGCCAACGCGCAGACGCCCGGCTATGTCAGCGAAAGCATCAACCAGGTCGAGGTGGCGACCGGCGATACCGGCGCCAGCGTCAGCGTACAGGGCGTCAACCGGCAGCTCGATCAATATGTCCAGCAGCAATTGCGTTCCGAGACCTCCGGCGGCGCCTATGCCGACCAGATGGCAAGCGTCTTGTCTCAGCTGCAATCGGTCTACGGCACCCCCGGAGCGGCCGGGTCGCTGGAAACCGCCTATTCGAACTTCACGACCGCCATCCAGGCGCTGTCGACGACCTCGGGGAGTTCGTCGTCGCAGATTGCGGCCGGGTCGGCGGCACAGGCACTGGCGCAGCAGCTCAACGCGACGTCGCAGGGCATCCAGACGCTTCGCAGCAACGCCGAACAGGACATCAGCATTTCGGTCACTCAGGCCAATTCGGCCATGAGCCAGATCGCGCAGATCAACACCCAGCTGCAGGGAATGAGTTCGACCGATCCGGCGGCTGCGACCCTGGAGGATCAGCGGGACGCTGCGATCGACCAGTTGTCGCAACTGATGGATATCCGGGTTTCCTCCGGCGGCAACAACCAGACCTCGATCTACACCACGAACGGCGTCGAGCTGGTCGGAGCGCAGGCTTCCCAGCTCAACTTCAATTCGCAGGGAACGCTGAGCGCCACGTCGCAGTGGAACAGCAATCCGGCACTGTCGTCGGTCGGCACCATCACCTGCACGCTGGCGAACGGCGCCAAGGTCGACATGATCGCGACCAATTCGATCAGCTCCGGCCAGATCGCGGCCGATGTCACGCTGCGCGACAAGACGCTGGTGCAGGCGCAGGCGCAGGTCGATCAGCTCGCGGCGTCGATTTCGACCGCGCTGTCGAACCAGACCACCGCCGGCACCCCGGCGCCCGTGTCGCTGGCGCCAAAGGCCGGTTTCGACCTCGATCTGTCGAACGTGCTGCCGGGCAACAGCATCAATCTCACCTATACCGACGCTGCGACCAATACCCAGCACAACGTCACCATCGTGCGCGTCGACGATCCCGGCGCGCTGCCGTTGTCGAACGCCGGCGGCAATCCCAACAATCCCGTGATCGGGGTCAACTTCACCGGCGGCATGGCCTCGGTGGTCTCGCAATTGAACAGCGCGCTTGGCGGCGCCAATCTGCAATTTTCCAATCCTTCCGGGTCCATCCTGGAAGTCGTCGATGACGGTACCGGCGCGGCAACGGTCGATTCGGCTTCGGTCACCACCACGGCGTCCTCACTGGCCGGCGGCAGCGCGCAGCTGCCGCTGTTCATCGACGGCACCTCGCTCTACACCGGGGCGATCACCGCGACCGGTGCGCAACAGACCGGCTACGCCTCACGCATCACGGTCAATCCCGCGCTGCTCGCCAATCCCTCGAATTTCACCGCCTACAGCACCTCGCCGCCGACGCAGGCGGGTGATACCACGCGCCCGGACTATCTCTATACGCAGCTGACATCAGGCACCTTCAACTATTCGCCGCAGACCGGGCTGGGCTCGGCCTCGTCGCCATATAACGGAACGATCAGCAACTTCATGCAGCAGTTCCTGAGCCAGCAGGCCAACGCCTCAACGGCGGCGACCCAGCTGCAACAGGGCCAGGACGTGGTCGTCAGCACGCTGCAGCAGAAGATGAATTCGGTCTCCGGCGTCAATATCGACACCGAGATGGCCAACCTGATTTCACTGCAGAATACCTATGCCGCCAACGCTCACGTGATGTCGGTGGTCCAGAGCATGATGAACAGCCTGCTGCAGGCCCAGGTGTAAGGTCCAGGCGTAATGTCCGAGTGTAAGGCTCAGGTGTAAAGGCGATCGATATGGCAATCAACGGCGTCACCTACGGCACCTCCTCGGTGCTCAACCAGTCGGTGCTGAACCTCAAGAACCAGCTGACGACGCTGCAGGCGCAGCTGACGACGGGGGAAAAATCGACCACCTATGCCGGCATGGGCGTCAACGAGGGTTTCGCCATCGCCGCGCGGTCGCAGCTCGCGAACATCTCCGCCTTCACCGACACCATGACCAACATCAACACCAACATCGGCGTCGCCAACACCTCGCTGCAGGCGCTGGTCAATATCGGCACCACCGTTCAGAGCAGCGCGGCGAGTTCGGACCAGACCCTGAACAGCAGCGGGCAGACCATGGGCCAGCAGACCGCGGCGGCGCAGCTCGGCTCGATGCTCGGAATCCTCAATACCCAGTCGGGCGATCGCTACCTGTTCTCGGGAAGCGCCATCAACACGCCGTCGGTGGCCTCCTACGACGACATCATGAACGGGACCACCACCCAGGCCGGATTAAAGCAGGTGATCGCCGAGCGGCTGCAGGCCGACCAGGGCGCCAACGGCCTCGGCCGCCTGGTGATCACCTCTCCGTCGCCGACCTCGGTGCAGGTCGCCGAAGACGTCGCCGGCTCGCCGTTCGGCCTGAAGCTGAATGCGGTGTCGTCGACGCTCACCGGCGCGACCGTGACCGGACCCTCCGGATCGCCGAATGCCATCTCGGTCGACCTCGGCGCCACCAATCCCAACAACGGCGACACGATAAGCTTCGAATTCAATGTGCCCGACGGCTCGACGCAATCGATCAATCTGACGGCCTCGAGCGCTGTGCCGCCGCCGGCCGGAAGCTTTGCCATCGGCGCGACTTCGACCGCGACCGCCACGAACCTCAACGCGGCCCTGACCTCGGCGATCGGCACGCTGTCCAATACCTCGCTGGTGGCCGCATCCGCCATGGAGGCCGGCAACGATTTTTTCAATTCGTCCTCGATCGCGGTCGGCAGCGTGGCCAATAACCAGGCGACGATCCCGGCGCCGATCACGGGCGCGACCGCCTTGTCCGGCGCAGCCGGCACGGATTCGCTTTCGACCAGCTTCGCGCCCGGCGATACCATCACCGTCAACGGCACGCCGATCACCTTCGTCGCTTCGGGTGCGACCGGCAACAACCAGCTCAACGTCACCGACAGCGTCCAGACGCTGCTGTCGAAGATCGACCAGATCACAGGCACCTCGACCCCGTCCACCATCAGCGGCGGCGTGGTCACGCTGCACACCGACAACGCTGCGAACTTCTCGGTGACGAGTTCCAACACGGCCGCGCTGGCCGCGCTCGGCTTGCCCTCCACCGTGACGGCGACCCAGCCGCCGCTGCGGGTGTCCGGTTCGCCGTTGAACGCCGCTACCTCGCTGGTCAGCGGCACGCCCGCCAACACGGTGTCCTGGTACACCGGCAATCCCGGGCCGACGTCGCAGGCGCGCGCCTCGTCGACGGCGCGGATCGACCAGTCGGTGAGCGTCGAGTACGGCATCCAGGCCGACGAGCCGGCGATCCGGTCCCAGATCCAGAACCTCGCCGTCTACGCCGCGTTCACGGCCTCGCCGACGGGGACCAATTCGGCGGCCCAGATCGGGACCCTGAGCCAGGACGTGGCGCAAAATCTTCTGACCCAGCCGGGGCAGCAATCGATCGAGGATATCCAGTCCGATCTTGCCACCGCACAGGCGACGATGACCGACGCCGGCACCCGGCAGACGCAAACCCAGTCGATGCTGCAAAATCTTATCTCTCAGGCGGAAACGGTTTCGCCGGATCAGGTGGCGAGCCAGATCCTGGCGCTGCAAACCAGCCTGCAGGCCTCCTATCAGACCACCTCGATGCTCTCGCAGCTGACGCTGACCAAGTTCCTTCCGGTGGGCGGCTAACGCGCGGCCATTTCGCACGCCGTAATCCCCCGGCGCTGCGGCAGCGACAGCGCTCCGGCGCAGCCTCCCGGCACGCACCTCGCCGGCTTGCCCGGTTAACTGCGGGATCGGCCGTTAGGATTTCGTTAACCACGCCTATTTACTGTTTGGTGAGGAATGCCGGCCGTTGCGCCGCTTCGGAGCCGATCATGACCGAGCGATTTCATCTTGTGGTGGCCACGCCCTGCTTCGGCGGCCAGGTCTCCAGTATCTACGCCAGCTCGATCTTTCATTTGCAGCGCGTGCTGCGCTCCAAATCCAACATCGATTTCAAGGTTCACCTGCGCGACGGCGATGCGTTGATCACGCGCGCCCGCGCCAATTTGGTGACGCTGTTCCTCGACGATCCCGCCGCGACGCATTTGCTGTTCGTGGACGCGGATATCGGCTTTACGCCGGAGCAGGTGTTCCGCCTGATCGAATCCGGCGCCGATGTCGCCGCGGGCATCTATCCCATCAAGCGGGTCAACTGGGACAAGGCGAAGCGAATGCTGGAGGGCAACCGGCCGCCGGTGCCGTCGGCCGCGCTCGACTACGTGCTGGAAATCAACGATCCCGACAATATCGTCGTCGACAACGGATTTACCCGCGTGCGCTATGCCGGCACCGGCTTCCTGATGATCCGGCGTCACGTGCTGGAGAGGATGTGCCAGCATCCCGCTTACGCACCGCTGCAGTTCTTCCGCGAGCATTCCGCCGATGCGCTGGCGGGCAGCCCGAACCGGTTCGCGCTGTTCGAGAGCATGATCGATCCGAAGAGCGGGACCTATCTCAGCGAGGATTTCGCCTTCTGCAAGCGCTGGACCGATATCGGCGGCGAAATCTGGGCTGATCTCGAAAGCCGCCTCGATCACGTCGGGCCGTCGGTGTTTCGCGGCGATATCTCGTCGCAGTTTACGGTACCTGCCAGCGCGGCCGACGCCGCCTGAGATCATGCCGGCGTCGAGCGCATTTCGCGGAGCTTCCATATGCAGTCTGATCCCGATGGAATAGCGGTTACCGAACCGCTCTGCGCCGACCGCATCGGCATGGCCCGGCTCGCCAAGATGGCATTCGACGGCAAGGACCTTCGTCCGATGTGGCGAGGCCTGATCGAAAAGCTAATCGATGGCACCGCGGAAGCGGGCGAAGGCCTCGATCTCTCGCTGATCGCGCAATTGCTGGGCGACAAGCCGGCCGGTCTTGCGATCCAGCATGAGGTCCTTGCGTCGCACCAGCTGTTCCGCTCGCCTTGCTCGGCAAAGCACCCGCGGCTGCGGGTGCTTGCGCTGGCGGCCGCCACCGACATGGGCAGCAACACGCCGATCGAGTTCCTGCTGGAGGAATCCGGGATCGAGCTGTTGATGCTGTATGTCATTCCTGAAGTGGAATTGCCCGCACCGCTGCCCGATCACGACATCGCCATCGTGATCGCTTCCGATTGGAGGATTGCCGGGACGCGCTGCGCAAGATCGACGAGGCTGCGGCGCGCTGGCCGCGGCCGCTGCTCAATCCGCCGGCGCTGGTCGGCAATCTCGATCGTGACAAGCTGCATCGGCTGCTTTGCGGCATCGAAGGACTGGATATCCCGGGGACCGTGGCGGTGTCGCGCGCGCAATTGTCCGATGTCGCCCGATCCAGTCTTGCTTTCGCGGATGTCGCCGCCGAGCTCGAATTTCCTGTGATCGCGCGGCCGCGCGGCTCGCATGCCGGCGTTGGGCTGGCCAAACTCGACGATAACCTGGCGCTCGTGCAATATCTGAAGCAACGCGAGGAGGCGGAATTCTTCATCTCCCGCTTCGTCGACTATGCGAGCGAAGACCGGCTGTTTCGCAAATATCGCGTGGTGTTCGTCGAAGGCCGGCCCTATGCCTGCCACATGGCGATCGCCGATCGCTGGGACATCTGGTATCTCAACGCCGGAATGTCCAACAGCGCGGCCAAACGGCTCGAAGAAGAGACCTTCATGCGCACCTTCGACATCGGCTTCGCCCGCAGGCATCAGGCCGCGCTGGCCGGTCTCGCCGAGCGGATCGGTCTCGATTATTTCACCATCGACTGCGCCGAGACGCGCGATGGATCGCTGCTGGTCTTCGAGGCGGACAATACCGCTGTTGTCCATAACATGGATCCGCCCTCGGTGTTTCCCTACAAGGCCCTGCACATGCGCAAGATATTCGAAGCGTTCGCGGCGATGTTGTACCTGCGCGTTCGGCTCGGCCAGGAGAACGCCGCGTGACCAGGGCGCTGCGCGAGGCGCCGCTGCGACCGGCCTCCAGCGAGACGCTCGATCCGAAGGACTGGGACGAGATTCGCGCGCAAGGTCATCGCATGCTCGATGACATGCTCGACTACGCCGCCAACATCAGGCAGCGTCCGGTTTGGCAGCCGATACCGGATCACGTTCGCGCCCGATTCCAGGCGGAGCTTCCGCGCCAGGCTTGCGATCTCGCCGACGTCTATCGCGAGTTCACCGACAGCATCGTTCCCTATGCGACCGGCAACGTCCATCCGGGCTTCATGGGCTGGGTGCATGGCGGCGGCAGCGCGGTCGGGATGCTGGCGGAAATGCTGGCGGCGGGATTGAACGCCAATCTCGGCGGCCGCGATCACATGCCGATCGAGGTCGAGCGCCAGATCGTCGCGTGGACGCGCCAGATGTTCGGTTTCCCTGACAGCGCGAGCGGCATTTTCGTCACCGGCACATCGATGGCGAACCTGATGGCGGTGCTGGTGGCGCGGACCCATGCGGCTGGACGTCTCGTTCGACAGCGCGGCGTCGGCGGCGAGGGCACTTCCCTGACCGCATACACTTCAACAGCGGCGCATGGCTGCATCAGCAAGGCGATGGACATTGCGGGTCTCGGCAGTGATGCGCTGCGCTGCATCGGGATCGATCGCTACCACCGCATCGACGTGGCGGCATTGCGCGCGCGGATCGCGCAGGACCGCAGCGCCGGCCTTCAGCCTTTCCTGGTCGTCGGCTCGGCTGGAACGGTGGATATCGGCGCGATCGACGACCTGAAAGCGTTGAGTGCGTTGTGCAAGGAAGAGGGATTGTGGTTTCACGTCGACGGCGCCTTTGGCGCGCTTGGAATTCTCTCACCGGCGCTGGCGCCGCTGCTGGCCGGAATTGAAGACGCGGATTCGATTGCACTGGATTTCCACAAATGGGGGCAGGTGCCCTATGACGCCGGCTTCCTGATGGTTCGCGACGGCGAGCGGCACCGCGACGCGTTTGCCGCACCGGCGGCGTATCTGCGGCGGGAAACCCGGGGTCTTGCGGCAGGCTCGGTCTGGCCCTGCGACCTCGGTCCGGATCTGTCGCGAGGTTTTCGGGCGCTCAAGACCTGGTTCACGATGAAGACCTACGGCACCGAGAAGCTCGGCGCCGTCATCACCCGCGCCTGCGCGCTCGCCGGCTATCTGGAAGCGCGGATCCTGGCCGAGCCGCGACTCGAATTGATGGCGTCGGTTCAGCTCAATATCGTCTGCTTTCGCTATCGCGCCGATAATCCCGACCGGATCAATCGCGACATCGTCATCGACGTTCAGGAATCCGGGATCGCGGCGCCATCGACCACGCTGCTCGACGGTGAGCTTGCGATACGGGCTGCGATCGTCAATCACCGCACCGACACCTGCGATATCGATGCCCTGATTTCGGCGGTGCTGGAGTTTGGCGGACGGCGCGCGTCGCCGGACAACGGCCTCGTGCTGCGGATCGAGGCGTCCCCGCCGCTTTCGATGTAGACGAGTTTCAGGCGGAACGTTGTTCCTGGCCGGCATCCAGGCGTTTGCCCCGCAGCGCTTCATGTCGGTCGAGCAGCTTTCGCTCGTAGGCCACGAGCCTCTTGGCGTCCTTCAGGGCGTGGTACAGATCGCCGTTCAGGATATGGTTGTTGATGTCTTCGATGATGGGCCACGCGCTCGGCGCCGCGGTGACGATGTCGCGCACCAGGTTGAAGTAGGTGCCGTGATTGCTCTGCGGGTCAGGCGAGATGTACATCAGCTGTACCGCGAGATAGACCAGTTTGGCGGGTGTGTCGGCGGTTTCCGGCGTCAGGATATCCTTCTCGCGCAAAATCGGGATGTTGTCGCCGTCGATCAGGAGCCGGGCGCGCTGGTCGGTGTTGGTGATGACGCAGGCGCCGATGATGATCCGTTCATGCGGCTTGAGTTCAACTTTCAAAGCCATGCCCGTTCTCCGTTGCCGCTTATGAGGCGGGTCATCATTGCTGCGAGTTCAAATGAGTGGACGCTGGTCGCGCCGGATACACACTAATGATTTCCCGGACGATGTTGCCGCGATCCTTTCCTATCGTGGTTAACGGCTCGTTAACGAAGTAGAAATTCGCAAATGTCCATTCTTTTCAATGTGTTTGGGATCGACAAGACGACGTCAGCGCGAATTGATTCGTCGCCGGAGCCGCTCCGCAGCGGCCGGCGCAGTGACAATTCACCCTTTGTTAGCGGCTTGATACGAACGTTAACCGTCATCCGATCAAAAAAGATTGGGAAGGCGTTCGCACTCTAGTTTCACACCAGAAAGGTATGAAAAATGTCCGGCATTGTTCTTTCGGCATCGGTTCGCCAGAACCTGCTCTCGCTGCAGTCGACCGCTGCGCTGCTAGCGACCACCCAGAATGACCTCGCCACTGGCAACAAGGTCAACTCCGCCCTCGACAATCCCACCGAATACTTCACCGCGCAGGGGCTCAACAACCGCGCCAGCGACATCAGCAACCTGCTCGATGGCATTGGTAACGGCGTGCAGGTCCTGCAGGCCGCCAATACCGGCATTACCTCGCTGCAGAGCCTGGTCTCGAGCGCGCAGTCGATCGCCAACCAGGTGCTGCAAAGCCCGGTCGGTTATTCGACGAAGTCCAACTTTACTTCCAGCGCCATCGCCGGCGCCACCGCGACCAACCTGCTCGGTAACGGGACCAACGCCACCGTCACCGGTACTGCGGTCCTCAATAACCTGGGCACCCCGGTGGCGATCACAGCCGCCACCAAACTGGTCTCCGCGGCGACCTCGGACACACTGGCCGCGACGCCCGCGAACGGGTCGTCCTTTACCGTCGACGGCAAGAGCATCACCTTCAGCACGGCACAAACGACGGTGACGACCGACGGCAGCGGCAACGTGACGATCGGCGTCGGCGCCGGCAGCACGGCGAGCGTGCAGACCGTGCTCACCGCGATCGACGGAATCACCGGGGCTGGGGTCGCCTCGACCGTCAATGGTTCAGGCCAGCTTGTCCTGAGCACGGGTACGTCGCAGAATCTGGTCATCGCAGCGGGCGGCACCAGCGCGCTCGGATCTTTCGGTCTCTCCGCCGGCACCACCAACCTCACGCCTCCCGCGCTCAGCGGCGAGACGCTGACGATCGGCGCCACCGGTGGCGGCACCGCGACCAGCATCTCCTTTGGCACCGGCAACGGTCAGATTTCGACCCTCAACGGGCTCAATGCGGCGCTGGCGGCGAACAACCTGCAGGCCACCATCGACTCGACCGGGAAGATCAACATCGTGACCTCGAACGATGCGGCTTCCTCGACGATCGGCACGATTGGCGGTACGGCTACGGCAAGCGGTCAGGCGTTCGCCAGTGCTTCGGCCGCGGCGCCCGTCGCCGACCCGAACTCGCAGGCCTCCCGCGCCAGCCTGGTCGCGCAGTACAACAACGTGCTGCAGCAGATCAATACCACCGCGCAAGACTCGTCCTTCAACGGCGTCAACCTGCTGAACGGCGACACGCTGAAGCTGACGTTCAACGAAACCGGGAAGTCGACGCTGAGCATCACCGGCGTCACCTTCAACGACGCCGGCCTCGGGCTGTCGACCTTGACCGCGGGCACGGACTTCCTGGACAACCACTCGGCCAACACCCAGTTGACCGCGCTGACCAACGCCAGCACCACGCTGCGCTCGGAAGCCTCCGCCTTGGGTTCGAACCTGTCGATCGTGCAGATCCGCCAGGATTTCTCGAAGAACCTGATCAACGTGCTGCAGACCGGCGCATCCAACCTGACGCTGGCCGACACCAACGAGGAAGCGGCCAACAGCCAGGCGCTGTCGACCCGCCAGTCGATCGCGGTCTCCGCGCTGGCGCTGGCCAACCAGTCGCAGCAGAGCGTGCTCCAGCTGCTTCGCTGATCCAGATACCATCATCGATCAAGGCGGCGGGGGAAACCCCGCCGCTTTTTCGTTTCAGGAAGCCCGATAAAAACAAAGCCGGCTGAAGATGTTAGGGGAGCCCGGGGGGTAAGAAAGCGTTAAGCAAACGCCTTAAGCCGCCATTAACTCTAATTTAAAGGAGTTGCCGTACAACGATGTCGGTAAACTAAGGAAGGCTTGACACATGTCCGGTATTGTTCTCTCGGCATCGGTTCGCCAGAACCTGCTCTCGCTGCAGTCGACCGCTGCGCTGCTGGCGACGACCCAGAATGACCTCGCCACTGGCAACAAGGTCAATACGGCGCTTGACAACCCGACCGAATATTTCACGGCGCAGGGGCTCAACAACCGCGCCAGCGACATCAGCAACCTGCTCGATGGCATCGGTAACGGCGTGCAGGTCCTGCAGGCCGCCAACACCGGCATCACCTCGCTGCAGAGCCTGGTCGCAAGCGCGCAGTCGATCGCCAACCAGGTGCTGCAAAGCCCGGTCGGTTATTCGACGAAATCCAACGTGACTTCCAGCGCTATCGCCGGCGGCACCGCGACCAACCTGCTCGGTAACTTCAACAACGCCACCGTCACCGGTACCGCGGTCAACAATCACCTGTCCACGCCGGTGCCGATCACAGCCGCCACCTTACTGGTTTCCGCGACCAATGCGGACACGCTGGCCGCGACGCCCGCGAACGGGTCGTCCTTTACCGTCGACGGCAAGAGCATCACCTTCAGCACGGCGCAAACGACGGTGACGACCGACGGCAGCGGCAACGTCACGATCGGTGTCGGCGCCGGCAGCACGGCGAGCGTGCAGACCGTGCTCACCGCGATCGACGGAATCACCGGGGCTGGGACCGCCTCGACCGTCAATGGTTCAGGCCAGCTTGTCCTGAGCACGGGTACGTCGCAGAATCTGGTCATTGCAGCGGGCGGCACCAGCGCGCTCGGATCTTTTCGGTCTCTCCGCCGGCACCACCAACCTCACGCCTCCCGCGCTTGACGGCGAGACGCTGACGATCGGCGCCACCGGTGGCGGCACCGCGACCAACATCACCTTTGGCACCGGCCCCGGTCAGATTTCAACGCTCAACCAGCTCAATACCGCGCTGGCGGCGAACAACCTGCAGGCCGGCATCAGCACGACCGGCCAGATCAACATCGTGACGTCAAACGATGCGGCTTCCTCGACGATCGGCACGATTGGCGGTACGGCTACGGCAAGCGGTCAGGCGTTTGCCAATGCCTCGGCCGGGGCGCCCGTCGCCGACCCGAACTCGCAGGCCACCCGCGCCAACCTGGTCGCGCAGTACAACAACGTCCTGCAGCAGATCAACACGACGTCGCAGGACTCGTCCTTCAACGGCATCAATCTCTTGAACGGCGATACCCTGAAGCTGACGTTCAATGAGACCGGAAGGTCGACCCTGAACATCACGGGCGTCACCTTCAACGACGCCGGCCTCGGGCTGTCGACCCTGACCGCGGGCACGGACTTCCTCGACAGTAGCTCGGCCAACAACGCTTTGAGCGCGCTGACCAACGCCAGCACCACGCTGCGCTCGGAAGCCTCCGCCCTGGGTTCGAACCTGTCGATCGTGCAGATCCGTCAGGACTTCTCGAAAAACCTGATCAACGTGCTGCAGACCGGCGCATCCAACCTGACGCTGGCCGACACCAACGAGGAAGCGGCCAACAGCCAGGCGCTGTCGACCCGCCAGTCGATCGCGGTCTCGGCGCTGGCGCTGGCCAACCAGTCGCAGCAGAGCGTGCTGCAATTGCTGCGCTGATCTCGACGGCAGCAAGCCATATCGAAACGGCGGGGGAAACCCCGCCGTTTTTTTGACCGCCATGCGCGGCTAGCGAGCGGCTTCCAAATTTACACGGTTCCGGACATGTATGGTAACGGCCGCTAACCATATTTTAAAGGCAACGAAGTACAAAAGTTGGGCAGCTTTCGAAAGCTAGCGTCCCCACGAAGCCCCCGTTGAGGTGATGGATGTCTCATGCCGCTCAAGCCTATGCCCGCACGTCGCAAACGACGGCGCCTCCTCGGGAAATCGAGGCGCAGGCGCTGCTGAAGGCGGCAAGGCAGCTGCAGGAGGTCCAGACCAACTGGACCGGTCCGAACAAAAACATGCACAACGCGCTGCTCTTCAATCGCCGGCTGTGGACCATCTTCATGAGTGCTGCTGAAACCGACGACAATCCCCAACCGCTGGAAATTCGCCAGAACATCGCCAATCTCGCCTTATTCGTCATGCAGCGGACCATCGAAATGCAGCTCAATCCGGATCCGACGAAGTTGAAGTCGCTGATCGATATCAACTGCAACCTTGCTGCGGGCCTGGCTGGCCGGGGATGACGGGTTCAAGCCGGGGGCGTTGATTGATGACGGATGCAATGAGCATCCCGTCGTCCAGCCACGAATCAATCAGAACCTCGAGGATCTACGCCTTGCGGTCGGTGGCGAGAAGGCGGGTCGGCTCGCTTTTGGTCAGATCGAGGGCGTGAAAATAGGCCCGACGGCGCAGCACCGCCTCGTCGGGATATTGCTGCACCACCGTGTCGGTCTTGTCGTCGATGACTTGATAAACGATCGAGGCCGCGGCCTGGTCGATGAAAGCCTGACGCGATACGACATCGCTCGGGGTCTGCGGATCGTTACGCACCACCGCGCTGGCGTCGGGCGCGGTGACGCTCTGGCCGGGCGGCAGCTCGGTCTCGACCGCGCCTTCGCGCGGGGATTGCACTACGGGTGTTTGAGCCGGCGCGCCCACCGGCCTGACGCTGAAATCCGTACTCATGGCAGCCTCCTGGCTCTCCTCGAGTCAAATCCCAACCCCGCTCCGGCGGCAACTATGACATCCACCTCTCAATGCAATGTTAGAGAACGCGCTCAACGGCGCGCTGTGATAGCCGCGATCATTTGATTTGAATTGCCGCTATTGCCGCACGCCGCGCAATCGCTCAGAGCGAACGGCTGAGCGCCAGCGGCGTGATGTGACGCGGTCCCGGCGCCGCGCGCCGTCCGGCCGCGGTATAGGTGTTCGGAATATTGCGGCGCTGAATCTCGGTATTGACGCCGCGCACGATGCTCTCGGACACCGCGTGCGCGGTGGCCAGCACCGTCAGATTCACCTGCAGCATGGCGCGGAAGGTGTCGTGATGACGATGCAGCGTGGTCAAAAGCTCGGGTGCGGCTTGCGACAGATATTTCTGGCTGGCCTTCAAGTGCCCGACCGCGTTGACATAGCGGCGGGACAACGCGGTCTTGTCGGGTTCGAACGCCATCGCCTCGCGCAGCTTGCCGGCGCGCACCAGAGCGGTTTCGCGCTCGATGACGCCGAGAAGCGCGCTCATGACGTCCATCAGGTTCTCGGCGAGCTTGCGGGCATCGGCCGGGGTCGCCGCCACAGGCGTCGGTGCGGGCGTTTGTTGTCGTGGGGGATGCTGATTCATGGCTGGCTTCCTGGGGTCTGGCTGGCGCGGCCGGCTTGCTGCAGGATCAGCGTGCGATAGACGTCGTTGGAAATTCCGACGCCGCCGGCCTTGGCGAAGCTCTTCGAATATTGTTCGGTCAGCATCGAGCGCCATACCCCGGTGCCCGGCGTATCGCCGTACGGGCCTTCGCCCTTGAGACCCGAGGTCATCTGCGAAAACATCTGATTGAGAAACATCGCCTCGAAATCGGTCGCCGTCGACTTGGCCTTGGCCTGCGCCTGCGGCGAGACCTTGGTCAGCGCCTTGGCGAGGTCATAGTCGGGCCGGCCGTTGATCTGGGGCATCGCGGGCTTGCCGGGCAGGGCGCCATGCAGGCTGGTGAATGCGCTGGTCTGCATCACATCACCTCGATGTCGGCTTCGATCGCGCCCGCGGCCTTGATCGCCTGCAGGATGCCGATCAGGTCGCGCGGGCCGATGCCGAGCCCGTTGAGGCCGTCGACCAGCTGCTGCAGCGATACACCGTCCTTCATGACCGCGAATTTCTTGCCTTCTTCGGACACCGAAACGCTGGTGCGCGGTGTCACCACGGTTCGTCCGCGCGACTGCGGATTGGGCTGGCTGACCTGCCGGCTTTCGGAGATCGTCACGGTAAGATTGCCCTGCGCCACCGCGACGGTGGCAACCCGGACGTCGCGGCCCATCACGATGATGCCGCTTCGTTCGTCGATGATGATCTTGGCCGCGAGGTCGGGCTCGACCTGCAGCTGCTCGATCTCGGTCAGGAAGGCGACCACGTTGCCCTTGAACTCCGGCGGTATCGAGAGCTGCACGGTCGAGGGATCGATCGGCTCGGCGGTCTTGGTGCCGAGGAAATCGTTGACGGCGGCGGCGATGCGCTTGGCGGTGGTGAAATCGGCGTTGCGCAGCGCCAGCCGCACGTTGGGCAAACGGTTGAGCGCGAACTCGATCTCGCGCTCGATGATGGCGCCGTTGGCGATGCGGCCGACGGTGGGGACGCCGCGCACGATCTTGGCAGCCTCGCCCTCGGCCTGAAAACCCGAAATCGCGACTGAGCCCTGCGCCACCGCATAGACGTTGCCGTCGGCGCCGAGAAGGGGGGTGACGAGCAGGGTACCGCCCTGCAGGTTCTTGGAATCGCCGAGCGCGGAGACCGTGACGTCCATCCGGGTCCCCTGGGTGCCGAACGCCGGCAGGTTGCCGGTGACCATGACGGCGGCGACGTTGCCGGTGCGGATGGTGGCGCCGCGGATGTTGACGCCCATCCGTTCCAGCATCGCCTGCAGCGATTGCTTGGTGAAGGGGATGTTGTTCAGCGTATCGCCGGTGCCGTTGAGGCCGACCACGAGGCCATAGCCGATCAGCTGGTTCTGCCGCACGCCCTCGATATTGGCGAGATCCTTGATCCGCGAGGTGGCGCCTGCGGGCGTGGCTGACAGCGCCAGCGCCGCCAGCGCGGCGCAGGCCAACCCCATTACTCTTGCCGAATAGACGCCAGGCATCCTCTGCTCCCCGCTGAGGTCTTGAAACTTCGGAGCCGCCAGACACTCCCATGACCGGCGATCCGGCATTAACCATGCGAGCGCCGTGCCATATCCCACTACGGGATTAAGATATTGATATTACTAGATAAAATTTCATGAACGAACCGTTGGCTCGGACCCGGGCGGCGGCGAAACTGCCGTGCGGCGGCAGATTTTGCCGGGCCATTTACGCGCCGTTAACCATAACGGGACCAAGCTCGCCGCCATCGAGCTGCAGGATTTCACCATGCGCATCTACGGACCGAACGGCACCACTTTCGGGTCTCCGGCCAGTCCCGTGAGGCGAACCGTTTCCACCGGTTTTGCGTTGCCGGAGGACACCGCCTCGGCCCCCGAAGCGCGCGCCACCAGCGCGCCGAGGGCGGCCGCCAACATCGATGCGCTGCTGGCGCTGCAGGGCATCGAGGAGGATCCCGACCGAACGCCGCAAGCGCTCGGTGCAGCGCGGCAAAGGCGCGCTCGACGTGTTGGACGACCTCAAGATCGGGCTGTTGTCGGGCAATTTCGACACCTCCACGGTAAGTCGGCTGCGCGACGCAGCCGCCAACCTGAAATCCTCCTCCGGCGATCCGGGGCTGGACGCAGTGCTGTCCGAGATCGAACTCAGGGTCGAAGTCGAGCTGGCCAAAGCCGGGCAGTTCTAAGGGGCATCGGCCTTGCGCACGGGTTCCTGCCGGGAAACCCCTCGTTGCACAGTTTCGCGTCGGCCGCCGATATTGTCTGTCACATGGCGCCGCTATATAAGGCGCGCGCGGACGGACCGTTTCCGACCGCCTTGCACGTGAAGATGGGCTGGCCTTGGAAAAGTTGAAGAACTATCGACCCTCCGAAAAAGAGCCTTTCATGAACGAGCGCCAGCGCGATTATTTTCGCGCCAAGCTTCTGGCCTGGAAGGACGAAATCCTGAGGGAATTGCGGATCACGCTGCAGACCCTGCAGGAAGAGAACGTCAATCATCCCGATCTCGCCGACCGCGCCTCCTCGGAAACCGACCGCGCGATCGAACTGCGCGCCCGCGACCGGCAGCGCAAGCTGATCTCCAAGATCGATGCGGCGCTGCTGCGCATCGAGGACAACACCTACGGCTATTGCGAGGAGACCGGCGAGCCGATCTCGCTGAAGCGACTGGAGGCGCGCCCGATCGCCACGCTGTCGGTCGAGGCGCAGGAGCGGCACGAAAAACGCGAGAAAGTCTATCGCGACGAGTAGGATTTGGCCGCCGCGAGCGGTCATTTTGATTTCTGAGGACGGCGATCCGGAAGCCGCCGATGAATAAGCTCGGGGGCACCGAGGCCGGGCACGGGGCCCTCCCATGAGCGACGAACCTCGACAGGGCAGCGCCGCCGAGGTGTTCGCGGTTTTCACAAAGCTCGGCCTGACCTCGTTCGGCGGGCCGGTCGCCCATCTCGGCTATTTCCGCAACGAGTTCGTCGAGCGCCGCAACTGGCTCGACGAAGAGACCTATGCGGATCTGGTCGCGCTGTGCCAGTTCCTGCCGGGTCCGGCCTCCAGCCAGGTCGGAATTTCGATCGGGCTCCTGCGCGCGGGCTATCTCGGCGCGCTGGCCGCCTGGACCGCGTTCACGCTGCCGTCGGCGCTCGTGCTGGTCGCCTTCGCCTACGGACTTTCGGCTTTCGGCAATGCGCTAGCCAGCGGCTGGCTGCACGGGCTGAAGGTCGCAGCCGTCGCGGTGGTCGCGCTCGCCATCCTCGGCATGGCGCGGACTCTTGCGCCCGACCGCGAACGCGCCAGTCTCGCGGTACTGGCGCTCGTGATCGCGCTTGCGATTCCCTCGGCCTGGGGACAGATCGGCGCCATTGTCGTCGGCGGCATCATCGGCGTGGTGTTCCTGGAGGCGGAAGCGCCGGCCGTGCAGGCGAGTTTCAGGCTGCCGGGGAGCCGCGTCAGCGCGATAATCGCGCTCGTCATTTTCGCTGCGCTGCTCGCCGGCCTGCCCGTTCTCGCAGCCATCACCGGCGATCCGGATATTCGCCTGGTCGACACTTTCTATCGGGTCGGCTCGCTGGTGTTCGGCGGTGGCCATGTGGTGTTGCCGCTGCTGCAGGCCGAGATGGTGCCGCCGAGCTGGGTCGGCAACGACGCTTTCCTCGCCGGCTACGGCGCGGCACAGGCGGTGCCGGGGCCGCTGTTCACCTTCGCCGCCTATCTCGGCGCGGTCATCGGCGGCTGGAAGACCGCCATCCTCTGCCTGGTCGCGATTTTCCTGCCTTCGTTCCTGCTGGTAATCGGCATCCTGCCGTTCTGGGATGGGTTGCGGCGCGGGCAGAGGGCACAGGCCGCACTGCGCGGCGTCAACGCCGCCGTCGTCGGCCTCCTGCTCGCGGCATTCTACAATCCGGTCTGGACCTCGGGCATCCTCGGCAAGGCCGACTTCGGCCTTGCGGCGGTCGCATTCCTGCTGCTGTTTCTGTGGCGAACGCCGCCATGGCTGGTGGTCATTCTCTGCGCCGTCGGCGGTGAGTTGCTGGCCGCCTTGCCGTGACGATTTGGTCGCATCGTTGAAAGGCCGCCAATGAACGCAACGCTCGAAGCCGCCGGGATCATCGCCGCCGCCCGCCGCAACCGCATGCCGCTCGATTCCGTTCCCGGCACAGCGGCGCCGCGGACCGAGGCGGAAGGCTATCTGATCCAGGACGCGCTGCACGGCCTGCTGGCGGCCGATTTCGGCGCCCGCGTCGGTTACAAGATCGGCTGCACCAGCGCGGTGATGCAGCAATATCTCGGCATTCCGCATCCCTGCAGCGGCGGCGTATTCGCAAACGGCGTTCACGCCAGCGGTGTTTCCCTGCCAGCAAAAAATTTCGTCCGCGTCGGCGTCGAATGCGAAATCGCGGTGCAGCTGGCGCGCGACCTTCCGGCTGCGGCGGCGCCGTTCACGGCTGATCGGGTCAGCCAGGCGATCGCTGCCTATTTGCCGGCGATCGAGATCGTCGACGACCGCTACAGCGACTGGCAGACCATTGGCGCGCCGACTTTGGTGGCGGATGATTTTTTCGCCGCCGGTTGCGTGCTCGGGACGCCCGTGGCGCGCGCCGCCGCGCCGGATTTGCTCGATGTGATCGGCCGCGCCGTCATCAACGGCGTTGAAGTGGGGCAGGGCACCGGCGCCGACGTGCTCGGCCATCCCCATCAGGCGCTGGCGTGGCTCGCCAACCATCTCGCCGCGACCGGCAAAACCCTGCGCGCGGGCGAGATCGTGCTGACCGGCAGCCTCGTCAAGACGGTGTGGCTCGGGGCCGGCGACCGCGTGACGATGGAGCTTCAGGGTCTGGGGAGGGTGGACACAGCATTCCTCTAGCCGGACGCTCCGACAAGACGCGCGCGAATCAGATGGCAGTTGTTGTATTAGCCAGACATGATCCTGCGTCGCTCCCGCTTCATCCATCAACTGCCGGTCGGCAAGGACCGCACGCTGATCGTGCATGCGATCAGCCAGACCCGGTTGCCCGCCGATCGCGACATCAGTGCGCTGGTCGATCATTTCGCCGAGCCGCGTCAAATCCCCGGGGATTGCGGCGCCATGACGGCGCTGTTTCCCGACACCGGCAACAGCCCGGCTGACATGCGCGACATCGTCGAACATACGGTGATGGAGCTGAAGTCGCGCGGCATCCTGACGGAACTGACGCCGGAACAGGAACTGGCCGAGATCGGCAATGAGCTCTCCGCCAAGCACGGCCGCGATCCCACCGAACTGATCGAGCGCTACCGGCGCGAGGCGAAGGAGGGCGTCGCGTCCTATTGGGCGGTCGGCGCCGCCTACGGCCTCGATGATCTCGGCGGCGATCGCCGCCGCGTCGATGCGCTGCTGTTCGGCGATTGCGATATCCAGATGGAAGCCGATTTCCTGCGCCGCGAAGCAGCGCGCCGCGGCATCGACCTGCATGTGTCGGCGACGTTCCCCGACGACACGAGGTTTGCGGCCGAGCGCAAACACGACATCGTCTTCGTCGGCGCGTTGCGGGCGCGTCATCTCGTCGCCGAGGACGTCGACGGCATCAACCCGCACGCGGCCTATATCGGACATGCCACCCAGCTCCTGACCGAACTGCGCGCGATGACATCGGCGCCGATCCTGATCGACAATCTGCCGGAGCCGACCGTGCAGCCGCTCGGGCTTGCCGAACGCGGCGTCAAGGGCCACCGCACCCGCTTCCGCCTGACCAACGTCGCGTTCGCCGAACTCGCCAGCGCCTTCCCCGACGTCCATGTGATCGACATCGCCGCCGCTCTCGCAGCCAGCGGCGCCGAAAAACTGCTCGACGACGGGCAGGTCGGCTTCACCCATTTCGGCTCGCCGGGATGGCTGCTGCAGCGCCCCGAGAGCGAGAAGGCTGCCGTCCACGACATCTTCCCGGACACTGCGCCGCTGGCGCAGGCGGTAGGCCACGATCCCTATGGCCGCGAGGCGGTAACGGCGCAAAAGCACATCGATGCGCTGGTCACCGTGATGGGGATCGGGCGCAAGAAGTGCGTCATCCTCGATCTCGACGGCACGCTGTGGCCGGGGGTGTTGGCCGAGACCGGCAGCCCGTTCGCATGGACGCCGGAAATCAGCGGCGCGTTCTCCTTCATCGGGCTGTATTTCGGGCTGCACGAGGCGCTCAAGTGCCTGAAGCGGCGCGGCGTGGTGCTGGCCTGCGTCAGCAAAAACGACGAGGCCACCGTGCGCGAGCTCTGGAAATATCCGGAGCATTATCCCGCCGAGCGATTGCTTGGACCGGACGATTTCGTCACCTGGCGCGTCAACTGGGACGACAAGGTCGGCAACATCCGCTCGATTGCCGAGGAACTCGGCTTTGCGCTCGACGCCTTCCTGTTCATCGACGACAACGCCATCGAGCGCGACCGGGTGCGGCAGCGTCTGCCCGAGGTGGAAGTCTGGGGCGAGGATCCCTTCGGCCTGCGCCGCCGCCTGCTCGACGATCCGCGATTGCAGATTCCGGTCATCACCGCCGAGGCGGGCGCGCGCAGCGAACTGGTCAAGGCGCAGATCGCGCGGCGGCAGCTGCGCGCCGAGACGCTCGGCGAAGCGCAATACATTCAGTCGCTGCGGATCGAATGCCGGATCGAACAGCTGGTTGCGGGCTCTCCGAAACTGCCGCGGGTCGAGGAGCTGTTTCAACGCACCACGCAGTTCAACACCACGGGCAGAAAATTCTCCGCGACCGAGCTTGCGGCGCTGGCGGAAAACCCCGACGCGCGCCTGTTCGCGATCGAAGTGTCGGACCGGCTCGGCGATCACGGCCTGGTCGGCGCCGCCGTGATCGAGAATTTCGAGATCACCGGGCTTGCCATCAGTTGCCGCGCGCTCGGCATGGGCATCGAACATACCTTCCTGCGCCATGTGCTGGATGAAACGAAGGCCGCGCTTCGCGCGCGCATTGTGCCTACGCCGCGCAACATCCCGGCGCGCAACATCTTCCGCGACAACGGGTTTGTCGAGGCGGAAGGCGGCATCTGGCAGTTCGCGAGGCTCTCCGAGGCGAGCTGACTCCGGGCTTTGCCGGCGCTCGCGTCGCCTGCGATCCGAGACGCGAGATCCAGAGTTTTGTTTCCAAATCTTTCTGGCGTCTGTCACGAAACAGCACGGAACATCTTCACGGCGTCGGTAATATTTCGTTAACCACGTCAACCCTAACGTCCGCGCGGTCTCCAGGCGACCCAGGCGATTCACGTCGCGACAGGTTTTGGTTCCACGGCGGGATCAGGTGGGGACTCGCCGCATTCCGCCGCCTTGATGGCGGGGACACTGATCTTGGGGGATTTTTTCATGCTGCAAGCGGCCGCAAGCGACAACCGCATCGTACTCGGCGATCCCGTGCCGCCGTTCAGCGCGCCGCTCGTCACCGGCGGTTCGTTCGACCTGCATGTCAGCGCCGGCCGCTGGGTAGCTCTGAGCTTCCTGGGCTCGCCGGAAAATCCGCGCGCGATGCTCGAGATCGCCGAACTGATGCGCGAGAGCGGCTCGTTCAATGAGGATCACCTCGTCGTCGGCTGCGTCTTCACCGCGCCGCCCGCCGATATCGAGAGCCTGAAGGCGATTGCCGGCCCGACGCTGTTCTTCCTCGCCGACTACGACGGCACCATCAGCCGCGCCTACGGCGCTCACAACATGCCGCGTACCCTCGTGCTCGATCCGATGCAGCGCGCGGTCGCAGATATCGCCTGGGACATTCGGAGCGGACATGCCGAGACCGTGCGCAACGTGCTGCGCAGCCTGCCTGCGGTCGACGATTCCGCAGGGGTGCCGATGTCCGCGCCGGCGCTGATCGTGCCGCGCGTGTTCAGCTTCGAGCTGTGCGATTTCCTGGTGCAGTTCTACCAGCAGCAGGGCGGCGTCGAAAGCGGCTTCCAGTACGACATCGACGGCAAGACAGCGACGCTGTCCGACTTCCGCCTCAAGCGCCGCCGCGACGTCGCGGTAGGGATCCCCGAGGTCCGCGATCTCGTGCGCGGCCAGATCGTGCGCCGGCTGGTTCCCGCGATCGAGCGCTACTTCCAGTTCAAGGCGACGCGGATGGATCGCTGCATCGTCGCCTGCTACGACAGCGCGGACGGCGGCCACTTCCATCGCCATCGCGACAACGTCAACGCCGCCGCGCAGCATCGGCGCTTCGCGGTCTCGATGAACCTCAACAAGGATTTCGACGGCTGCGACCTGGTATTTCCCGAGTTCGGCCGCAAGGCCTACCGGCCGCCGGAAGGCGGCGCCATCACCTTTTCCTGCGGCGCGCTGCATCAGGTGACGCCGGTCACGCGCGGCCGGCGCTACGCCTTCCTGGCGTTCCTCTACGGCGAGGATGACGCGCAGCGCCGCGAAGCCAACAACGCCAGACTGCACGCCGGCGAGACGCAATATAGCGGCGGCAACGACCGGCTGTTTCCCGAAGCTCCCGGCGATCGCGGCAACGCAAATCCGGTCCGGCTCGCGGCGGCCGATGCCGGCGAACTGGTTCCGGGCTAACGAGCGCGTCGTCCCCCCGCGGCCTTCTTCTGCCGTCTTAGAGAAACGGATTGACGACGGCGAGCCTGCCGAACGTACGGCCGTGCTGCATGTCTTCGGTATACAGCGTGTCGCAGCCGCTTTCGAGCGCGGCGGCGACGATCAGCGCATCGTAGAACGGCAACTGGTGTTCTCGTGCAAGGGCCACGGCACCGGTGTGAGTGTTCAGGGTGACTGGCGCGATATCGTCGAGTGAGGCGCGAAGCAGCCCCAGTGCCAATTCGATTTGTGGCCAATCGTGGCGAAGCTTGCGTCGCGCAACATGCACGAACTCGTTCAGCACTTGAACGCTCGCCACGCCGCGACCACGCAGGCAGTCGGCGGCCTGCTGTTTTTTCGCATCTGAAGTCGCGCTGTAGACCAGAACGCTGGTATCGAAAAACGCCTTCACCGCTCGTTCGCCTCCTCCCGATCGAACTTGTAATCGGGAGGAAGCGTCCAGTTGAGCGAGGCCAACCGTTCAAGCGCGACCTCGCGCCGGTCTTCCTTCTGGACGACCAGCGTGCGTTCGACCACGTCGACGATGTCGAGTTCGTCGCCGGAACTCAAGCCCATCTTCTCGACCAGTGCCTTGGGCAATCGCACGGCGAGGCTATCGCCCCATTTGGAGACCAGCACTGTAACCAAGGTTGAGGAGGTTGCCGCGTCGAACGATCAGCTGTGCCGGCGCACCAGCGGCCGCGGCGGAAGCTGCATCGGCGGCGGGGGCGGCGGCAGGTCTCGCCGCCACAGGGTTCCGTCGTCGAACTGAACCGTCATGCCGTCGGCTGAATAGACCGCGCCCTGGTTCCAGGCATCGACCCAGATTCGCCGATCCGGCGCTGTCCAGTCCGGCCAGGCGCGGGCGGGCTGGCCCGTCTCGTCGACCAGATTGAGGGCCTCGCCGTTCTGGGTGATGAAGGCCGGCGCGCCGATCATGCCATCGCGGCAGTCCGCGACGCATCGATAGGGGCCGGTCAGGTTGACCGATTGCGCCATTGCCGGGCACGCGGCCAGCAGGCTGAGGAGGCCTGCGGCCAATGATGTCATTCTCATGAAAATCGCTCCATTGCTCAGCACCGAAAGCGACCAGCCATCGCTTGCGGCGACCTGCTTCATTGATTCCGATCGGGGGCTTCTGGTTCCGTCGAGGATGATTTTGTGAAGGGAATTAACCGGGCCGGTTCCCTCGCGGCGGAGTCGGCAAGGCCTCGCATTTTGACACCGTCATTCCGGGGCGATGCGAAGCATTGAACCCGGAATCTCGAGATTCCGGGTTCGCGCTATGCGCGCCCCGGAATGACCGCCGTTCTCGGACACACCTCCGCGATCTCGCCGCATGCGTTTTGCGCGAGGTATCCATTTGTTTGCCGCCCTCTCAAACAAAGGGCGCAGGGAACGCCGGGCGCTCGATGCGCCCGATAGCCGCGTGTGCGATGGTAGTAGGTAGAATGCACACGCGTTAGCAGGTCACACCGGGATCACCCGGCATTCCCCACGCAATGGTTTTAACGGCTACTTCGTGATCTCCCCGGTGCTCCGGGCTTGTTGGCCACCGTCGCCTGCGCTCCTTCTCGCAGACTTGACACCAGCGTCGGGGTGTCAGGACCACACGACTTCGCACGTCCGCTTCAAGCGCCATCGTCAGAGGCACCATCGGCGTCCACCGCACCCCGCCCCGCGTTTCGCGACGATCATGATACGCCCCTTTTGGTGGGACGGGATGGGGGTAAATATAGGGTGATTTTGTATTTCTGCAAAGCAGAATATTTTTTCATGGAAGGCTTGACATCAAGGCAAATCAGCGCCGTCGTTTCTGACAATCGGAAGTGACGGGAGGCAATTGCAATGGCTTAAACCAGCGCGTTGATGTCCAGAAAAGCTTCACCGCTTGTTGGCATCCTCGCGGTTCCAGACGAACCCCTCAGGCCTCGACTTCTGCAGCTCACGCAGCCTGCGGATGAAGTCGCCTTGGCCATCGTCCTTCGCAATCACGATGGTTCCGGCGTCCGCGGAGATAACGTTGACATTGTCGCCTTCGACGAGGCCGAGCTCCTCGACCAATTTCTTCGGCAGCCGAACCGCAAGGCTGTTGTTCCATTTCGAATCCCGCAGCGGTGCGCGCCGGCGAGGAAGAGAGGTGCCCAATGCTCAAGGTCGGTTCTTGGAACTCCTCGCACGCCTTGGGGACGCTCCCGCACCGGTTAAGCAGCAGGCAGCACCAAAACGCGTCTTTGATCGAGCGAAGTACAGTGAACTCCAGTCCAGCCTCATTGCTCTTGGCAATATGTCGGCGCAAGCTAGGGGTTTCGCATTCGAGAAGTATCTCAAGCAACTCTTCGACGCCTTCGAACTTGAATCTCGCTCGGCGTTTCGGCTTGTTGGCGAGCAGATTGATGGCAGCTTCCTCTTGGGTGACGAGACGTATCTGTTGGAAGCGAAATGGCAGAACGAACAGACCGGTATCGGTGATCTTCATGCCTTTCACGGCAAGGTCGAGCAGAAGGCGGCCTGGGCGCGAGGCCTTTTCGTAAGCTACATCGGCTTCTCGGACCGCGGGCTACAAGCATTCGGTCGCGGCAAGAAGGTCATCTGCCTAGATGGGGCCGACTTGGCGGAGGCGTTTACCAGAGAGCTGCCATTGCCGGATATCCTGCACCGTAAGGTGCGGAGAGCCGCAGAGACCGGAGCAGCCTTCGTGCGGGTAAGGGAGCTTTTTTAGGTCTCCGCTTCGATGCAATACGTGGTACAAACCAGAAACGGTCGCGAGAGAATAAGTCAATATTTTCAATGCTTTAAGGTGAACTCGTAGTCCTGCCCAACTGTGCCACGAGGACATCTTTCGCCCCCAAAACGCTCACGGCCTCCGCCAGGGGAGCTGACGGAGGCCGCGTAGTACATCGCATCGCGTCTCGAGACCGCAATGAGATGTGGGAGCTCGTATCGGACGCTAGAACGGCAGCAGCACGTCCATGACCTGTTGGCCGTAGCGCGGCTGTTGGATGTCCATGATCTGGCCGCGGCCGCCATAGGCGATGCGGGCCTGCGCGATCTTCGAGGAATCGATGGTGTTGTCGCTCTGGATGTCCTCGGGGCGCACGATGCCGGCGACGATCAGTTCGCGCACCTCGTAATTGACGCGGATCTCCTGCTTGCCCTCGACCACGAGATTGCCGTTCGGCAGCAGCTGCGTCACCACGGCGGCGATGTTGGTGGTCAGGCTTTCCTGGCGCTGGATCGAGCCCTTGCCGTCGTATTGGGACGCCCCGTTCGCCGCCAGCAGGTTTCCCGGCAGCACCTTCTGCGCCTGCGCGCCGAGCGTCTTGGCGCCGAGGAAGTCGGTGATGGCGGAGTTTTCCGTGCCGGTGAGATTGCGCTGGGTCTCGTTGGCGAAATTGGCCTGGTCGGTGATGTTGACGGTCACCGTCAGCAGATCGCCGATCTGGTGGGCGCGCTGGTCCTTGAAGAACGAGCGCGAGCCGTTGCGCCACAGCGAATTGGCGTTGTACGACACCGCCTCCGGCTTCGGCATCGGCATCGACACCGGCTTGTAGCCGGGCTGCGCCGTCGGATTGTCGATCGACGACAGTTTCGGCTGCTCGCCGATCTGGGAAAGCCGGTTGATGCCCGAGCATCCGCCGGTCGCGCTGAGAAGGGCGAGCAGCGAAGTCGTACTGACGAAGCGCTTGAAGCTACTGGACCTGAACATCAACATTACTCGGTTTTCGGAGAAGCTTGCGTGGCGTTGCCGGCGGCGAGCGAGACCTGCGGCGCCGTCTCCAGGGTGCCGACCGTCGAGGACGCATCCGCCGCGTCCGGGCGCGGCGTGGCGACCGAGATCGCGACCTGGCCGCGGCCGACCACGACGCCGGTCACGGTGCGCTTGGATTGCAGATTGAGCACGCTGACGACGTCGCCTTCGGTGCCGCCCTCCAGCGCCTTGCCGCGAACGGTGAGATAGATGCCGGTGGACTGAAAGATCAGCGTGACGGTCTGGTCGCGCTGCACCAGGTCCGGCTTGACCAGATCGGCGGTGTGCAACGCAGAGCCTGCGCGCATGGCCTTTCGCACCTGCATGCCGACCGCGCGGTCGCGCGATGCGGCGTCATTGCCGATGGCGAGTTTCGGGCGGCGCTCGATCACGATGTCGGATGATCTCAGGAGCTCGTTGCGCTCGACGTCGCGCGCCAGGATCGCCGCCGCCACGGTCTCGATCGCGGTGCCGGTGAAGCGCAGTCTGGTGGACGCCAGCCCTGCGTCATTGCCGATCTCGAAGGAGACGTCGAAGCGGGTCGAACGCGGGTCGTATTGCGAGGAGACCGCGGCCATCGCGCCGGTGTTGACGGCATCGAGCCGCAGGTCCTGCAGGTCGCGGTCGAAGGTCAGGCTGAGATTGGCGGCATCGCCGAGCCCGCCGCGATGCTCCAGCGCATGCGCGACCTGGGCTTCGATGTCCCTGGCATCCAGCGTGCGGGCGAGCCGCGTCACCGAAATCTCGTGCAGGTCCCTGGTGTCGACGCCGATCACCTGGTGGGCGCGCAGCACGGCGAGCACCTGCGCGGTCGGCAGCGAGCCGGTGGTACCGAGATCGGGCGCGCGGTAGATCGCGATCTGCGCCGCGGTGCCGGCATTGTCGACGAGATCGCCGATCCGCACCACGTCGCCGGAGACGGTGACGTTGGCGCGCAGCGCCGGCGCCACGATCACGTCGTCGGCGTCTTGCGCCCACACCGCAGTCGCCGATGCCGCGAGCAGGGCGGTAGCGAGGAGAAACGAACGCAGCGTCATCATCGGCTCCCGTTACCTGAACAGCGCGGAGGTGGTTTGCATCATCTGGTCGGCGGCGCTGACCACCTTGGCGTTCATCTCGTAGGCGCGCTGCGCGGCAATCAGATTGGACATCTCCGAAACCACGTCGACATTGGCCTGCTCGAGGCTGCCCTGGGTGATGCTGCCATAACCTTCGGCACTGGCGAGACCGTCCTGCGGCGGGCCGGAGGAGGGGGTGTCGGTGAACAGATTGTTGCCGACCGGCTGCAGGCCGGCCTTGTTGATGAAGCGCGTCAGCGCGATCTGGCCGATGATCGAGGAGTTGGTCGATCCCGGCAGCGTCACCGAGACCTGGCCCTGCGCGTTGATCGTGATGCCCGAGGCGTTGTTCGGAATCGTGATGCCGGGCTGCACCGGATTGCCCTGCGCATTGACGATGCGGCCCTGGTTGTCCATCTGGAAGGTGCCGTCGCGGGTGTATTGATAGGTGCCGTCCGGCATCTGGATCTTGAAGAAGCCTTCGCCGGTGATGGCAAGGTCGAGATCGTTGCCGGTCTGCGACAGCGTGCCCTGCGTCATCGAGCGCGGCGTGCCGACGGTCTTGACGCCGCCGCCGATGTCGATGCCGACGGGCAGGATGGTGCCCTGATCCGAGGACTGCGCGCCGACCCGTCGGATATGCTGGTAGATCAGGTCCTGGAATGCCGCGGTCTGTTTCTTGTAGCCGGTGGTTTGCAGGTTCGCGATGTTGTTGGAGATGACCTGGACGCTGAGTTCCTGGGCCGCCATTCCGGTCGCCGCGGTGTGTAGGGCTTGCATAAGTCGTCTCCTGAATGGCCGTTAAGTCGGAACGTCGGCGAGTTGCTGGATCGCGTTCTTGTGCAGGTCGCTCTGCTGCTGCAGCAGGGCGGCGATTTGCGTGTAGGCACGCGTCACCTCCATCATGGTGCTCATCTCGGCCACCGCATTGACGTTGCTCTTCTCGAGGAAACCCTGCTTCACCGTGGATTTGGTGTCGGGTTGCGCCTGCGCCGCGCCGCCTTCACCGGCGGCATAGAGGTTCGAGCCCTCTTTCAGGAGCTTCTGCGCATCGGTGAAGCTGACGAGGCGAAGCTTGCCGCGGACCGAATCCGTCCGCCCGGTGCCTTCCAGCACGGTAATGGTGCCGTCGGGCGAAACATTGATGTCATGATCGGTCGGCTGCAACACGATCGGTCCCGAGGTGCCGAGAACGGGATCGCCGTTGACGGTGACGAGCTGGCCCTGATTGTTGAGCTGCAGGCCGCCATCGCGGGTGTAGCGTTCGCCGCCGGCGGTCTGCACCACCAGAAAGCCCGAGCCGTCGACCGCAACGTCCAGCGGATTGCTGGTCGCCTGCATCGCGCCTTGCTCGAAGTCGCGGAAGGTGCCGCGATCCTGCACGTAGCTGACGCTGCGACCGCTGCCCTTGAAATTGTCTTCGTGCGCGCCCGACTTGAGATATTCCTCGAACAGCGTGCGGTCGGCCTTGAAGCCTGTCGTGTTGACGTTGGCGACGTTGTTGGCGACGACATCGAGCTGCCGTTCCAGTACCGCCTGCCGCGAAAGTCCGACGAGAAGTGCATTCTCCATCGGTGGTTCTCCCCTGATCCTGCGATCCGCAAAGGAAAGCCCTCCCAGGCCGTCTTTCGGATCCCGTCTCGAACCGCCAGCTCTCCCAAGCCGGAAGGTTCGCAAGCGGTATCAGCGAAAGCCGTGCCAAGTTGGAAAAGTCAGATTTTATAGGAGGTTAGATGTATCGCGGGATGCGGCCGGGGGCGGCAATAAGGTCTTGTTGACCATGTTTGCCCGGCAACTTTTTCCTACCCAAAGCGCAAATGAAAGGTTCCATTAACCATTATTACCCTAGCGTTGCAGTCAAGAGAGCGCGTCTGCGCCGGGGGCATTCGTATCGCGTCATGGGCTGCCGTTCGCACCTCGCGTTGATTTTTCAAATCGTGACGGACCGGGCGGGGCGATGGCAGAGAACGAACAGGCCGAAGGCGCAGGCGAGGCAACCGTTGCCGCGCCGCCGACCAAGGGCAAACTCAAGCTGATCATCGCGGTCGTCGGCCTGCTGTTCGTTGTCGGCGGGGGCGCGGCGACCTGGTTCCTGTTCTTCCGCCATCCGGCGGCGGAAATGCACGCCGAGGCGCCGCCGGCCAAGCCCCCGGTGTTCGTCGAGGTGCCGGACATGATGGTCAACCTGGTCGGCGTCGCCGGCGAGCGCGTCCAGTTCCTCAAGATCAAGATCGTGCTCGAGGTCAAGGAGGAGAAGCAGGCCGAGGCGATCAAGCCGTCGATGCCGCGCGTCACCGATATTTTCCAGACCTATCTGCGCGAGCTGCGGCCGACCGATCTCTCCGGCTCCGCCGGGCTGTTCCGCCTGAAGGAAGAACTGACCCGGCGGGTCAACGTCGCGCTGTTGCCGACCCCGGTCAGCGCGGTGCTGTTCAAGGAAGTCGTGGTTCAGTGAGGGCGCGGATCTAAAGTCATGGCGGGCAATCCCCTAGACGACCAGGATGCAATCGCAGCCCAATGGGAAGCCTCGCTCGATTCCGAGGACCCGGACGAGGCCGCGGCCGCAGCTGCGGCCAATGAACTCTCCGGCACCATGGCGCTGCAATGGGCCGCCATGGTCGAGGACGGCAGCCGCGACTTCGGCGGCAAGAACAACGGCGAGCGCGTCCTCTCGCAGGAGGAAATCGACAACCTGCTCGGTTTCTCCGTCGGCGAGGTCAATCTCGACGACCATTCCGGCATTCGCGCCATCATCGATTCGGCGATGGTGTCCTACGAGCGTCTGCCGATGCTCGAAATCGTGTTCGACCGCCTGGTGCGGCTGATGACCACGTCCTTGCGCAACTTCACCTCCGACAACGTCGAAGTCTCGCTCGACCGCATTACCTCGGTCCGCTTCGGCGACTACATGAATTCGATTCCGCTGCCGGCGGTGCTCTGCGTGTTCAAGGCCGAGGAATGGGAGAATTTTGGCCTCGCCACGGTGGATTCCAGCCTGATCTATTCGATGATCGACGTGCTGCTCGGCGGCAGGCGGGGCCAGACCTCGCTGCGCATCGAGGGCCGGCCCTACACCACGATCGAAACCAACCTGGTCAAGCGGCTGGTCGAGGTGGTGTTGTCGGATGCCGAGCAGGCGTTCCGGCCGCTGTCGCCGGTGATCTTCAAGATCGACCGGCTGGAAACCAATCCGCGCTTTGCCGCCATCAGCCGGCCCGCCAACGCCGCCATCCTGGTGCGGCTGCATATCGACATGGAAGACCGCGGCGGCAATATCGAGCTGCTGCTGCCCTATGCGACCATCGAGCCGATCCGCCCGGTGCTGTTGCAGATGTTCATGGGCGAGAAATTCGGCCGCGACCCGATCTGGGAAGGCCATTTCGCCACCGAAATGGCGCAGGCCGAGATCTCGGTCGACGCCGTGCTATACGAGGCCGAGATCCCGCTCAAGCAGTTGATGAAGCTGAAGGTCGGCGACACCCTGCCGCTGGAAATGCGCGCCGACGCGCTGGTCGAGGTGCGCTGCGGCAAGGTGATCCTGACCGAAGGGCGGATGGGGCGGGTCGGCGACCGCGTCGCCATTCGCGTCACCAAGCAGCTGCGCAAGCCCAATACCACCTTCGCGATGTTCGAGAAGGCAGATGAGCAGAACAAGGCACTGGAGGCCCAATGAGTCATTCCCTCGGAATCATGATCGAGAGCCTGGTGGCCGTGTTGCTGATGCTGACGATCGGCTACTGCATGCTGCTGAACACGCGGCTGAAGCGGCTCAAGGCCGATGAGCATTCGCTGAAGGCCACCATCGCCGAACTGATCACCGCGACCGAAATCGCCGAGCGCGCGATCGGCGGGCTCAAGCACACCGTGCGCGACGTCAATGAGAATCTCGGCAACCAGCTCGCCTCCGCCTCGCAGATGTCGCAGCAGCTGAAGAAGCAGCTCGCCGAAGGCGACAACGTGTTCCGCCGGCTGTCCAAGATCGCGATCGCGGCAAGGCCCCAGGGCGCGGCCGAGCCGGCCGAACCTGTCGCGCCCGCCGCGCCGCGGATGTCCTCGGCCAAGGCGGTCGCAGCAGCCGCCCAGGCGTTCTCCGACCGCAGAAGGACTGACGGCTTAGCGGCATGAGATCGTTTCGTGACATCAGAGTCATTCCGGTGGTGCTGGTGGCGATTGCCGGCCTCGCCGTGCTCAAGGTCGCCGGCCTCGTGATCGACGGCGGCTACGTGTTCGACTACCAGCCGGATTCGGCCAGGCCGTCCTGGGCCCAGGAAAACTTCAATTTCCCCGGCGGCACCAAGCCAGACCCGGCCGACATTACCGGCTCGGTCGACAAGCCCAAGGAGGAAGCCAAGCCCGAGGTCAAGGCCCCGGAAGTGGCGAAGTCGGACGGCACCGTGACCTTCCCCGAAACGGCTCAGCCTGTGTCGGCGTCGGAGCGCGCGATCCTCGAGCGGCTGCAGTCGCGGCGCCAGGAACTGGAGGCGCGGGCGCGCGAAGTCGACATTCGCGAAAGCCTGTTGAAAGCCGCCGAGAAGCGGATCGATTCCAAGACCGAGGAATTGAAGGCCGTCGAATCCCGGATCACGACGGCGACCGACCAGAAGAACGAAAACGAGGCGGCGCGCTTCAAGGGCATCATCACGATGTATGAGAGCATGAAGCCGAAGGACGCCGCCAAAGTGTTCGACCGTCTCGAAATGCCGGTGCTGATCCAGATCGCCTCGCAGATCGCGCCGCGCAAGATGTCCGATATCCTCGGCCTGATGCAGACGGATGCGGCCGAACGGCTGACCGTCGAACTGGCCCACCGCGCCGCGCCCGATCAAGCCGGAAGCGGCGAGCTTCCCAAGATCGAGGGCAAGCTGTTGTCGCAAAAGCCCAATTGAGCCGGGGATAATTAACAAGTCCTTAAACCGCCAATTCTAAATTCGATGGCCGAGGGGCGGGCGGGGATGCGTTCCGCCGGCGATTCTGGAATTGTCGAAGCGAAAGACCGGATAGCAATGGCGCGCATGGCTGCCGCTGGATCTTCGTCGCTGACCCGGGCCTTGGCGCGGGCGGCGCGGCGTTGCCTGCGCGGCGAGAACTGGCTCGTGGCCGCGCTTGTCCTGGCCGGCCTGACGTTTTCGGTCCCCTGCCGGGCTGCCGCCGATCCGGTCCGGGGCGAGGCTACCTTCTCGGCTTCCGGCGGCTACGCCCGGCTGGTGCTCAAGTTCGCCGACGACGTCGATTCCGAAGTCACCACCGCGGGCTCGATCATCGTGATCCGCTTCAAGCGCCCGGTCGATATTCCGATCGAGAAGATCGCCGACGCGGTGCCCGACTATGTCGGATCGGTGCGCGCGGATCCCGACGGTTCGGCGATCCGGCTGTCGCTGGCGCGCCGGGTAACCATCAACACCATGACGGCGGGCGAGCGGGTGTTCGTCGATTTCCTGCCCGACAGCTGGACGGGGCCGCCGCCGAGCCTGCCTCTCGACGTGATCCGCGAACTCTCCGAACGCGCGCGCGCCGCCGAGCGCGCCTTGCGCCTGCAGCGCGCGGCCACGGAGGCCAGGAAGCGTCCGCCGATCCGCGTGCGCACCTCGGTGCAACCGACCTTCGTCCGTTTCGTGTTCGAAATGCCCGACGGCGTCGGCGTCTCCTCGGTGCTGAACGACCAGAAACTCACATTGATGTTCAACGCCACGCTCTCCTTCGATCTGGCCGACGCCAAGGAAGCGGCACCCCCGAACATCGCCTCGATCAACCAGAAGCCCGATGGCGACGGAACCGCGGTGGAAATCACGCTGATCGGCGATGTCGATGTCCACTCCTTCCGCGAGGAGAAGAACTACATCGTCGACGTCGCCTTCCAGCAGTCGGAGAAACCATCCGCGCTGGCGCCGTCAGCGGCGGTCGCACCAGTGGCGGTGGCACCGGTGTCAATGCCGGCGATGGCAGCCGCGCCGGCCGCTCCCGAAAAGCCCGCCGCTGCCGCGCAGCCGCGGCAATCCGGCGAGATCGCGCCGCCGACGTCGGAGCTGATCGCCAAAGAGGCTCATCTCGAGATCAACCCTTCGGCGCCGCCAAAGATGCCTGCCGCATCGGAAGCGGCGAAAGCGCCGGCCGCACCGGAGGCGGCGAAAATGGCGGCGGCACCGGAAGCGCCGAAAATCTCAGTGGCGCCGGAGGCTGCGAAACCTGCGCCTGCGTCCGAGGTGGCGCCCAAGCCCGCCGCCGCGGCGGCGCCCAAGCCTGTCCCGGCCGCTTCAGCGTCGCCGGCCGATCCCAATGCCGTCGTGGTCCGCGCCACGCGGTCGAGTGAAGGCCTGAACCTCACATTCAGCTTTGCCACGCCGACGCCGGCTGCGCTGTTCCGGCGCGCCGATACGCTGTGGCTGGTGTTCGATTCCATCAACCCGATCGACGTCGAGCCGATCCGAAACGGAGGCGGTTCGGTCATAGCGGAAGTCTCGAAGCTGCCGCTGGAGAAGGGGCAGGCGATCCGCATCCGGCTCAACCGCCCGCAAATGCCCTCGCTGAGCGGCGAGGAAAAGGCCGACGGCGTGATCTGGACGCTGACCTTCGCCGATACCATGCGCGCGCCGACGCAGCCGCTGGTGGCGTTGCGCAACATCATCGATCCGGCGTTTGCCAATGTCGCGGTGCCCTTGTCAAAACCCGGCCTGCTGCATCGGCTGGTCGACCCCGACGCCGGCGATACCACGCTCGTGATCACGGCGCCGCCGCCGGTTCGCGGCTTCATCAAGCGGCAGGATTTCGTCGAGCTGTCGCTGCTGGAGTCGATCCATGGCGTCGCGGTCCGGCCGAATTCCGATGACGTTACGGCCGAGATTGCCTCCGACAGGATCATCCTCGGGCGGCCCGGCGGCCTGACGCTGTCGTCGGCCGACGTCGGGGCCGAGCGCGCCACCGCGGTGGAGCGGCCGATCTTCGACATCGGCGAATGGAAGAAGAACATCGCCGCGAATTTTTTCGCGCGGCAAAGCGAGCTGATCACGGCCGCCGGCGCGGCCGAGCCCGCTCAGCGCACGCCGGCGCGGATCGACCTGGCGCGGTTCTACATGGCGCGCGGGCTGTATCCGGAAGCCAAGAGCGTCCTCGATCTGGCGCTGGCCGAGGCCAAGCCCGGCCTCGAGGATCCGATTGCGCTGGTCGTGCATTCCATCGCAAGCAGCCTGATGGACCGGCCGGCGCAGGCGCTGCGCGACCTCGCCAATCCCGCGATCGGAACCAATTTCGACTCGCAGCTCTGGAAAGCGCTGGCCTATGTGCGCCAGGAGAAGTGGGCGGAAGCGCGGGAGAAATTCAAGAACGTCGAATTCGCCATCACTTCGCTGCCGATCGAGCTGCAACGCGTCGTGGTCACGGACGCGATGCGCGCCTCGCTCGAGGTCAAGGACTATCCGGGCGCCGCCAAGCGCTCCGGCGATCTGGAAGTGATCGGCATTACCTCGGAGATGATACCTTCGATCTCGGTGCTGCGCGGCCGGCTCGCCGAGGCGCTCGGCCACGACAAGGACGCGCAGGACGAATACCGGTTCGCCATCGAATCCACCGACAGGGCCGCGGCCGCAGAAGCCACGCTGCTCGACATCGAGCTGCGCCAGCGGCGCGACGAAATCAGCCAGGCCGACGCGTTGCGCGAACTCGAAACGCTGTCGGCGACCTGGCGCGGCGACAGCATCGAGGTGAAGACGCTGCAAATTCTGGCGCGCATCTATTCGGATACCGGACGCTACAGTGAGGCGTTCGCAGCTGCCCGCACCGCGACCCGGCTGCAGCCCAATTCGGAAGCCTCGCGCGCTGCCCAGGACGCGGCGTCGGCGCTGTTTTCGCAGCTGTTTCTCAGTCCGAAGGGCGACGACCTGCCGCCGGTCGATGCGCTGGCGATGTTCTACGAATATCGTGAATTGACGCCGATCGGCCGCCGCGGCGACGAAATGATCCGCAAGCTGGCGGACCGGCTGGTCGCGGTCGACCTGCTCGACCAGGCCAGCGAACTCCTGCAATACCAGGTCGACAAACGGCTGGAGGGCGCGGCCCGCGCGCAGGTCGCCGCAAGGCTCGCCATGGTCTACCTGACCAGTCGCAAGCCCGATCGGGCGATCGCAGCACTTCGCTCCACGCGGATCGCCGATCTCTCCGGCGAATTGCGGCAGCAGCGGCTGCTGCTGGAAGCGCGCGCGCAAAGCGACGTCGGACGCCACGATCTCGCGCTCGACATCATCTCCAACATCTCGGGCCGCGAGGCGATCCGGCTCCGCTCCGACATTTACTGGGCGGCGCGGCGCTGGCGCGAGGCCTCCGAACAGATCGAATTGTACTACGGCGAGCGCTGGCGCGACTTCAAGCCGCTGAACGCGGCGGAGAAGGGCGACGTCATCCGCGCCGTGGTCGGATACGCGCTGGCCGAGGATGCCATCGGGCTGGCGCGATTCCGCGAGAAATATGCCCCGCTGATGAGCGGGGACGCCGACCGTGCCGCCTTCGAGACCGCGAGCAAGCCGGCCTCCGCCTCCAGCGCCGAATTCGGCGAGGTCGCCAAGCTGGCCGCGAGGGTCGATACCCTCGACGGCTTCCTGCGCGAGATGAAGGCCCGCTTCCCGGACGCGACGGCGTGGCAACCGGAAACCCGGAAGGCCGATCCGGCGTCGACCGGTTCGCTGCCGCAGATCGTCGGATTGAAGCAGGTCGGCGCGGCAAGATAGGCCGCAGCGCCGCCGTCATACCCTCGACAGACGGCTTGCGAGACGGCAACCTGCGGAGCCAGCCATCCGGCGGAAGAGCCTACATGAGCAAGCCCGCAAGACCGAAGCCGAACTCATCGCGATGGCCAGGGCCGAGCTCAAGGTTCATGTCGACGAGTGTCCTGACGGGATCAGGATTTTCGTGCTGCGCAACGACGACGGCTTGGAATTCCGCACCGAAGCCGACGGGGCCACCAAGGCCAAGCCCTGCTATCCCGAATGCGTCGCGATGATCGTCCAGATCGGCGACCACCTCGGCAGGCATTACGATGTGAAAGGGCAGGGGCGTGGGCTTCGCGGCCTGTCGTTCAAGAGGCGCTCGCATCGATGCGCTGCGCATCGGACAAATCGACCGAGCCGATGGAAACCATCTCCATCGCCGAAGTGCGCAGGCCCGCCGCCGGCACCATGATCATGGTGGCAACCCGGCGGAATGATGCGAACGACAATCCTTCGATCATCTCCTCGTCGGTGATGACCTCGTAGGCGCCGGCGGGCAGCAGGCGATCGATGCCCTTGATCCGGAAAGGATGCTTGAAGGTGACGGTTTCCCGCCGCGAGCGCATGGTCATGCCTGGCCGTCTTTCGCAAACAGTTCTGTACCGACGCCATGATTGTGCATGGATTTACCGTGCGCTCTTTCAGGCCGATTGGCTATCGCTATCCGGAAGGAACCGCCTCGCCGGGTCGAATGTTCGCCGCATCGCCTTGTATTCGGCCGCGTTCGTAGCCAACTTCACAACACGCGCAATTGATTTAAAAAAAGGCTCGATGGTTCGCCGGCGCTTGTGACCGAACCATGCGGTCCGGCGACGTATTGCTTTTCGAGCGATGCAAGCGGCTCAAGCAGGTGTTTCGCATGAAAATCCGTGTCGGCTTCGAGATGATCTACGACTTCCCGCAGCCGACGCCGTTGATTGCTGTGCTTGGCACGCATTTCACGCGGGCCTCCGACATCATCGTGCCCGACTACCTGACCGTCAGCCCCTCGGCGCCGATCACGCCCTACCGGGACGGTTTCGGCAATTGGTGCAGCCGGCTCGTCGCGCCCGCCGGCCGGGTGCGGCTTGCCGCCGACGGGACCGTGCGCGATAGCGGACTGCCCGATGTCATCGTTCCATCGGCGTCACAACATGCGGTGGAGGATCTGCCGGCGGAAGCCATCGTCTATCTGCTCGGCAGCCGCTACTGCGAGACCGACCGGTTGTCCGACATTGCATGGAAGCTGTTCGAGAAGACTGCGCCGGGATGGCCGCGGGTCCAGGCGATCTGCGACTTCGTTCACAACCACATTGCCTTCGGTTACGAGCATGCGCGCGCGACCATGACGGCGTTCGAGGTGTTCAACGAGGGCAAGGGCGTCTGCCGCGACTACGCCCATCTGGCCATCGCGTTCTGCCGCTGCATGAACATTCCGGCGCGATATTGCACCGGTTATCTCGGTGACATCGGCATGCCGCTGCCGTGGGCCGCCGGCGATTTCGCCGGCTGGTTCGAGGCCTATCTCGGCGGGCACTGGTACACCTTCGATGCGCGCAACAACATTCCGCGGATCGGCCGCGTGCTGATCGCGCAGGGCCGCGATGCCGCCGACGTGCCGCTGACCCAGACCTTCGGACCAAACACGCTCGTCAGCTTCAAGGTCTGGACGGATGAACTCGCGTAGCTACGGCCCAGAGTTGCGCCGCGCCGACAAGCTCGTATCAGGTGTCAGGCTACGATAATTTTTTGCGGGTTGCATCAGGCCGATTTGCGCTCCGACAATTCAGCAAACGCGCGGCTGGCAACAGCCCGCAGCCCTTCCAGCGTGACGTTTCCTTTTTTCACGCTTTGCATGAGCCTTTTGGCGATATGCCTTCGGCTCTCATGGTCGCCGCCGTGTGGCAAATTGCGGCAGACTTCCTCGAGCACGACGTCCATATTCGCGGCTGTCCGTTCTTCGATTTTGGTCATTTTGACACCAAGGTCGGTTATCGATGCCAATCGATCGGCGTAAATTTGAGCCGTCGTCGCTCCATTTCTTCGCGTAGGGTGTCGGCGTATTGCTTTGTTGACTCGCCGATGAAACGATAACGCCCGCTAGACTGCATGTCGGCTCGAACTTGCCGCCGAACGCTTTCATAGAAAGCGATCAGGCTTTCATCCCTCGCATCGGAAAAATTCATCACTCACACCAGTTTTCTCAACCGAGCCGCGGCTTTTCATTGTCGCCATCCGACTCCGCGCGCTTCAACGCAACCATGGCTTGAACATCGAATGCCATACCGCGCAGATCGGCGGCCAATCGATTGAACAGGTCGCGCTTCCTTACATCGGTGGCAAGTTTGCCGATGAGCGCGCAATCCTCCGCATCGGTCAGCAACTTTTCGAGCCTTGCCTGCAGGTCTTCCACGACGACACCGCGCGCTCCTTCCTCATACCGCACGCCGCTCCGGCGAGATGTCATGCGAATAGTGCGAACACGCGACCGCGGCCGACAGCGCGGCCATTTTCAGTGTCGCCGGATTTCGCTCGCCCTTGCCGGCACGGCTGAGAATTTGCGAAGCCATTTCGGCCATCATCGTCGACGTACGCTTCGATTCCGGAAGCGTCGCAGTAGCATCGTCGAGGACTTCTTTCATCAGCTGGATCAGTTCCGGCTGAAAAACCGCTCCGATTGCGTCCATTGCCGTCTCCTCACTCGCCACGCCCCGCTTTATTGTTGGGCAAGGACTGGAAACCTGTCTGTTCGGTACCGGACAAAGCCATTTCAATTAATGGTCGGGGTTTTCGCTGCAATGCGCCGGCCGCCGATCGCGCTTGCCTGCGCAGACGAGGTGCTCGAGTAGGGTGCGGCATGCTGCGGTGCAAAAGACCGAAACGGCACGAACGGACACGCCGACCAGGTTCGGACTCCGTTTGATGCCGACGACTTGAGGTGCGTGGCGTGACGACGATTAAGGTGAGAGGCCGCCTTGATTGGCGGCCTCTTTCCAGCCAATTTTTGGCGCTTCGCCTATCGGCACCAAACAGTCATGAAGAGTCCGCCGCCCTCCGGTCGGGCCCTCTGCCAAGGCTTGCTGTTGCCGATAATACGCACCTTTCATCGGTTTCCAACCCCATCGCGATTGGAACGGGGCTTGCTGTAAGGGCGTCGACGGCGCACGGCACTACACCGAATGCGAAGTTTCAGGCTGCGGCTCGTTTGGCCGGGCGGGAGGCTGGCGCCTTCTTCGGTGGCGGAAGCAGCAGGTCGGCCGGGACATGGAAACGGGCACGCAGCCGCTGCACCATGGCCGTGCTCAGCCCCTTCTTTCCTTGCAGGATATCGCTGACACGGCTCGGCGTTTCCAGGATCGGTCCCATGTCCGCACGGGTGAGACCGTGTTGATCCATCAGATGGCGAATTAGATCCGCCGTGCCGGGTGGCCGGCACAGCCATTTGCTCTCCTCATAGGCTGCGATCAGACGCGCTTGCGCCTGAAGCCCTCCGATAGTACATTGACAGGTACCTTGTTATACAATATATCTGGTTATGCGTCCTATAGGGCCACGACTGCGCAGGCGAGATGACCGAGTCGATCCAGATCCAGCTCAAGAAAGGCGCGCTCGAACTGTGCGTGCTCGCGCTTCTGGCGCACCGGGAAAGCTACGCCTATGAAATCGCCAGCACGCTGGCGGATGGCGTCGGCATGGGGGAGGGCACGATCTATCCGCTGATGCGGCGGATGCAAAATGACGGGCTGGTCGATACGCGCCTCGCCGAGTCGAACAGCGGGCCGCCACGCAAATACTATCGGCTGACCTCGAGCGGCCGCGCCGCCTTCGTGGCGCAAAAGCGCGAGTGGCGGGCATTCATGGATTCCGTCAACCGTTTGTTGGGAGAAAGCTGATGAACCGCGACGCCTTCCTGTGCATCCTCAGCGATGGCCTCGAGGGGCTCTCCGCCCACGAGACCGATGATATCCTCGCCGACTACGCCGCCTATTTCGAGGAAGGCCAAGCGAACGGACGAAGCGAGGAGGAGGTCGCCGCCGCGCTCGGCGATCCCCGGCGGCTGGCGCGGGAATTGCGCGCCGAAAGCGGATTGCGGCGCTGGGAAAATCACCGCAGTTTTGGCAATTCGGCCACCGTGTTGCTGGCGCTGGGTGGCCTCGCGGCCGTCGATATCCTGTTGCTGCTGCCGTTGATGTTTGCGGTGCTGCTGGCCATGCTGGTGATGGGCCTCGTCATCTTCGTGCTCGGCATCGTCGGCATCGGGTTGCTCCTGAGCCTGCTCAAGGTCTCGCACTTCGCCTCGATCGCCGCGATGGTGCTGCGCGCCTCGGCGGGCATCGGGTTGCTCGCCGGCAGCGTGGGCTGCATCGCGCTGTTGGCGTTTGCGCTCAACGGCGCGGTAAAACTGCTCGGGAATTACGCGCGGCTGCATTACCGGCTGCTCAAGCCGGAACAGCGCGCCGCCTTAGGCGGATCGGCGTCTTGATCGGACGCGCCATGGGAGGAGAAGGAGGATGATCTACAAACTTCTGATCGGCCTCATCGCCGCGCTGGCCTTGCTGGCGATCATTCCCGTTGCCGTGATTGCGTTCGATGCGCCGAAATCACCGCCGCCGATGGTCTCGATGGCCGGGGCGCTCAAGCGGATCAACTCGCCGGACATTCCGGCAGCCCGGCATTTCCGGGCGCGCGATGGCGCCAGCCTGCAATATTACGCCTATCCCGCGGCGGCGGACAAAGTCGCCGTGCTGGTGCATGGCACGGCCGGTCCGGGCACCAGCATGCATGAACTCGCGCAAGCGTTACGATCGGCCGGCGTCACCGTCTATGTGCTGGACGTTCGCGGCCATGGCGGTTCAGGCCGGCGCGGCGACATCGACTATATCGGTCAACTCGATGACGATTTCGCCGACTTCGTGGCCCAGCTGGGGCCGCCGGGGCGTGGCGAGACGCGAACACTGGTCGGATTCTCCGGCGGAGCCGGGTTCAGCCTCCGCTTCGCCGGCGGGCCCTATGGCCTGCTGTTCGACCGCTACGTGTTGCTGTCTCCAATCTTGCCGGGTTCGGCGGCCTGGCGTCCGAACGCCGGCGGCTGGGTCGACATCGCCCTGCCGCGCCTGATGATCATCGCTTATCTCGGCGGGCTGGGCATCCACTGGTTCGACGGACTTCCGGTCATCAGTTACGCCGTTCCCCCCGATCCCTCGCTCGACATGACGGCCAGCTATTCCTATCGGCTGTCGATGAATTTCGGCGCCGGACGCGGCTATGAGAGCTATTTGAAAAACCTTCGCCGGCCGGCCGCAATCCTTGTCGGCGACGCCGACGAGCAGGTTATCGCCGACCAGTTCGCGCCGCTTCTGCAGCGGCTCGGCGTGAACATTCCGGTGACGATCGTGCCCAACATGAAGCACACCGACATGATCTCCGCGCCCGCGGCGCTGGCGGCGGTGGTTGGCGCGGTCACCCCGCAGGATTAACTTGATGAGATTGAGCCGGCAGCGACGAATGATCGCTTCTTCCTCTCTCCCATCTTCTTCACGGGGAGAGGTGACCCAAATCCGCCGAAACCGAACGCGCAGCTACCTTCGGTCGTACTCGTCCGGTCCCATCGCCCAGAGCCATTCGTCGTACCCGTTGGCGTAGGTGCGGTTGGTCGTCGCCGGATTGCGGTTGACCAGCGGCCGCAGGTACATCGGGTGGGTGGCGCTGCGCACCTCGTGCTCGACCGTGAAAAGCGGGCTGCCGCTTTCGAGGTCGACGATGTCGCGAAAGCGGTACTGGTACTGGTTGTCTTCCTGCGAGACCAGGCCGCGCTCCAACAGGCGGCGGTACGGGCCGGAGAAGTCGGTGATGTAGATCTGCACGTGGTGACCGTCGAATTCCCCCTGCGGGGCATCGGTCTCGCGGAATTGCAGATACTGGTCCTTTCCCACCTTGACGCGGGCCACCGTGCCATCGCCGTTCTTCAGTTCGGCCGGAATTCCCATGATCTCCGGATAAAAGGCGCAAATGCCTTTCGCCGTCCCCTTCGGTACGTCGAATTCGACAAAGGGGATGCCGAGCGTGATGCGGCCGAAGCGCGCGGCATCCGGCTCATAGCAGCGCAGGCGATTGCCCCAGGGACACCTCGCCTCGACATAGTCGTTGTGCTCGCTGTAGGCGAAAGCGGTGCCCTGAAGCTTGCCGGCGACGGCGGCGAGCCGGTCGAGCAGCGCCTGCCGGCCCTCGATCACGAGGGCGGTATGGCCGCGCAGCACCTGGGCCTGCCCGCTCGGCAGGTGAAACTGGCTTCGGCCGACATTCACCCACATGTTGCTGTCGGACACCATCAGATAGGGATCGCGGGTCAACCCGAGACCGCTGACATAGAACAAGGTGGCCAGCCGCTGGTCGGGTATCGTCACGTTGACGTGTTCGAGATGGATCGAGTTGCCGAGATCTTCGGCGGCGCGGTCGAATGGTTGTTGCATGGCGGTGGCTCCCGAAGCGTCAAGGTCATCATAACGGAGCGCGACGCCCAGTCCAACAATTCGCTGGCGGGGCTCCCATGCAGCCCGGTACACTCGGTGGCAAACGAAAAATTCGGGAAGAGGCGCCATGCGTGGACTGTACACCCGCGAATATCTGTTCGATCTGCAGCCGGCAGCCTGTTCGTCTACGGCGTGACGTCGACCGACGAGTTGCTGGCGCTATTGCCGAAGATGTCGCTGCAGACCCAAGGGCTGCTCGGCGGGCCTTCGGCGCCGATGCTGGTGGTTGGCGGCAGACACCCAGGCGCCGATCGACGATCTCGAACTTCTCATCAACAGCGGCAGCGTGCCGCGGGAGGCCTGGATCAATCCGGCCGGCGGCCCATATGGGCCGCAGCACCGGCAGTTGGCCCGATCCGGTGATTTTTCGAAAAGTCATCCTGCCCTGGGAAGTGCGGCATCTCGGCGAGCGGCGCGAGAACTGAGCCGGGCGCCGCGTCCCGACGCTGTGTCGGGACGCGGGCCTTGGTGTGCCCGTTACTTGCTGCGGAGCAATGGCAGCAACGGCGACGGCAGCAACGAAACATCGCCCGCAATCGAGTTCGGCACCTCGTAAGGTGAGCCTACGGCCAGCACGTGGCTCGACGCGATCAGCCGGCTCTGCAGCTTCGGCGGCGGCAGCTTCTGGAATGTATAGGAAGCGGGATTGTGGCAGGCGAAGCAGTTTATCACGCCGCTGATCGGCGTGTTATTGGCGCTCTGGGCGAACGTCTCGGCCGTGGCATTCGCCAGATTGACCGAGCCGACCGCGTTGGTCCGGTTGCTGTTGAGGTTATAGGAATTGGGCGCCAGCCAAACGGTCCCGATCAGATTGTAGTTGGCGAACACCGATTGCGGAGGCGTGAAGGCCGAGACGGCTGACTGAGCCTGACCATTGATGGCAAAGATGTTCCCCACGCCGTTCGGCAGATTCTCGCCGCCGGTCTGATTTTCGAGCACCACATTGGTCACGGGCGTGATCTTCTGGGACGTCTCGTCGAGTTTCAGCGTCGGTGGCTTGAACGCAGCGTTCACCTGGGAGAACAGGGTGCCGCCCTTGTACAACGTATAGCTATTCGGATCCTTGCGGGTCGCCGACGGCGTGAAGGTGTTGTCCGCCGTGGCCGGCGAGTTCATCTTGTGCTCGAACGTCCCCCAGAGGAATTCGGGGTGATTGTCGGTCAGGCCGACGACGTGCAGGCCGACCAGCGCCACCGTCGCGGTGACGAACTTGTTGGGGACGGGCTGGATGGTGACGCGACCCGGAGTGAGCTTGGTTTCCAGCACCGGCAGCTGCGCCTGTGTCGTATAGGCGCCGGCCGGCGGCTGTTGTCCGGGATCGAGCCGCAGCCAGGTGGCTTTGAAGACGGCGGCGCCGACGTCGAAGTTGGAATTTGCCGGCTGGCTCTGGTAGCCGCCGGTGGCGATCAGGTTTTTCTTGGCGGTGTCGAAATACGACTGGTTCATGTGAACCGAGGCATAGACCGGGTAGCCGTTCTGGGCGACCAGCATATTGCCGTCGGCCTCAACGATGGCGCCGGCGCCTTCGGTGAATCCCGGGGAGCCCAGGAATGTCTCCGAACGGGCGGCGAGCGTCAGCGTCAGCCGCTTGGGCTCGGCGGCAGCCACGCCGGTACCGAGGAGCTCGGCCGGCGTGTGCAAGGTCATGAATCGCGGCACCATGTCGCCCGACGCCGGGTCCTTGAGCAGCGCGGTGGCCCAGACGAAAGCCTCCCAGGACCATTGATGAAAATTGCAGTCGGGGGTCGGCAGGGGCTTGGTGTCCGAGGTGGGAAACGGGAAATCGGGCGCCAGGAAACTCTTTAGTCCTTCCGACCAGCCAAACTGTGGACAGTTCTTGGCGGGCGGCGGCGGCGCGGCGCCGGCAGCGTTGCCGAAGGCGCCGGCGAAGCCGATGGCGGCGATTGCCAGTGTGACGAGGAGCGCGTGTCGCGGTGTTTTTTTCATGTTCGGTTTCCCTTTTCTGCAGGCACCGAGCACGGCCTAACCGTCCAACGCAACGCACTGCCTGACCCCGCCCGGGATACCGTCGAACCATACAAGCATTCATTGTCACTGCAACTACAAATAGATGACCGGACCAGCGCAAGTCGGTCGATCTCCACACAACTTTGAGATGCAACTCCGCAACGATTGCGCTTATCCGACGGGCAAATCCGGATAGGACCGCCAATGGCCATCAGCGCAGCCGGCGCAACTACCGCGGATCACGCCTTCAGCTTGCCGCGAGTTCACGCGGGTTCCGGTTCTCGCGGTTCAGGCCGCCGCCTCGCCAATGGCTGGATCTGCAGCCTATCCGCCGTAGCTCTGCACCAGGCTTCCCGCCACCAGCGACCAGCCGTCGACCAGCACGAAGAAGATCAGCTTGAACGGCAGCGACACCACGACCGGCGGCAGCATCATCATGCCCATCGACATCAGGACCGAGGCGACCACGAGGTCGATGATCAGGAACGGCAGGAACAACAGGAAACCGATCTCGAAGGCGCGCTTCAGTTCCGAGATCATGAAGGCCGGCACCAGGATTCGCAGCGACATGTCCTCAGGCGTCGCCGGCGGCGGCTCGCCCGACAGGTCCATGAACAGTTTCAAATCCTTTTCGCGGACGTTTTTCTGCATGAAGCCGCGCAGCGGCACGGCCGCGCGCTGCAGCGCTTCCTCGACGCTGATCTGGTTGGCGACCAGGGGCTTGATGCCGTCGTCGTAGGATTTCTGCAACACCGGCCCCATCACGAACGCGGTCAAGAACATCGCCAGCGCGATGATGACGGAATTCGGCGGCGCGGTCGCGGTGCCCAAGGCGGTGCGCAGCAGCGACAGCACCACCACGATCCGCGTGAACGACGTCATCATGATCAGAATCGAGGGGGCGATCGACAGCACCGTCAATAGCGCGATCAGCTGGATCGCGCGCTCGGTGACGCCGCCATTGCCGGCGCCGAGATTGATGCTGATGTCCTGCGCCAACGCCGGAGCCGAGAGCGTTCCGGCGGCGATCAGGGTGATAAAAAATAAAACTCTACGCGGGTGAGGCGGGCGCCTCACGAAGGCGACTTCGGACGGCCCAGCAAGGACGCCATCTCGTCTTCGAGATTCTCAAAGCCGGTCTTCGCAGGCGCGACAACCGGCGGAGCGATCGGCGCCTCGCCGCGCGAGGTCCGGCCGGCGGGCGGTTCGGGCGCGACCGGCGGCGCGTCGCCGGCCGGCCGGCGCAGAGCTGCTTCCAGCCGTTGCGCCATCTCGGCCAGATTCTGGTCGGCGGCCGATATCGCCGAAGGGGGCGGCGGCGGAGCGGCGGGTCGTTCCGCGCGCAGCGGCGGCGCCTTTGGCGGCTCGCTTCGCTGTGGGCGCGGCATGGCCGGTTCGCTGCGCGAAATCACGCCGCGCGACGGCATCGGTTCGCGCGGCTCGGGCCGCGGTTCCGTACGGCCGCCAATGCCAAGCGGACCGCCGAGCGGCTCCGGCGCGAAGCCCGCCAGCGGATCGCTGCGCAACGGCTCGTTGCGCAATGGCTCACTGCGCGACGGTTCACCGCGCAACGACTCACTTCGCAATGGCTCACCGCGCAGGGGTTCACTGCGCCGTTCCGACAGCGCCGGCGCCGGGCGGCGCACTTCGTCGGCGAAGGAGGGCCGTGCCGGGCGCGGCGGCGGCTCGGGCATTTGCGGCTCGACGTGATCGAACGCATCGGTCCGTTGCCCGTCGCCATCGGTCCAGCCGGCGTCGGGCAGCGGCGCCACCCGTGGCGGCGGAGGCTCGGCCGCGGCGACGCCGGGCCGTTGCGGCAACTGATCCCGTGCCGGCATCGCGCGCACGATGTTGGTTTCCACGACGATATCGGTCGGGCCGCCGATCATCAGGAGATGTTCGATATTGTCGCGCCGCACCAGCACCAGCCGCCTGCGGCCGTCGACGGCGGCGGCATCGATCACGGCGAGCCGCGGCATCCGTCCGCGACCGGTGTTGGCGCCGAGGCGATTGCCGGCGAATCGACGAACGAGCCACGCGACGCCGCCGATCAGTGCCAGAACGCCGGCGAATGCGAAGATGAAAAGACCGTAATTCATGCTTGTCCCCGGCAGATCGCGGCTTTCTTCAGGTCTATCGTTTGTCGCAGCCGGCACGCGACGCAACCGACGGCGAGTTCTTAACACTCCGCGGCAGAAACTGCCGCCGCCTCACTCTTAATAACCTATGAATCGGCTGGGCCAAAACGACTTCTTGGGTTTTCGGCTTCCGAGATTTTCATTGGTTAACGCAGCATTCGTGGCGAAAATGCGCACAATTGATGTTTGGGCGCGCGAATCGGCCGTGGATGTCCCGCGACTCAGCCGGCGCGTCTTAACCCGTTGTTAACCATACACGCGGCAAATTCTGCCTACCCCGAGCGGCGTCTTGCCCGGCGAGGGCGAGCGGAGCGGCTCTCGATGTCCATCAGCGATATTCCGGTCCTGTCGGTGCTGCGCACCAAGATGCAGTGGCATCAGGAGCGTCAGCGCGTGCTCTCCGAGAACGTCGCCAACTCCGACACGCCGAATTTCAGGCCGCGCGATCTGGTCGAGCCGAAATTCGACAAGGCCGGCGCCATCACGGGCTCGATGGGGGCGCTGGCGATGATGCGCACCAGCAGCTCGCATATCGCGCCCGGCGGCGGGGCTGCCGACAGCTTCGACCAGAATCGCAAGGCCGGCTTCGAGACCACGCCCGCCGGCAATGCCGTCAATCTCGAGGAGGAGATGATGAAGTCGAGCGCCAACCAGATGGACTATGCGGCGGTCACCTCGCTCTACAGCAAGAGCCTGCAACTTTTGAAAACAGCGATCGGCAAATAGCTAAGGACGCGAGACCATGACCAACGCCAGCGATGCAAGCGATTTCGCCCGCTCGATGAGCATCGCCACCTCGGGCCTGCGCGCCCAGGCGGGCCGGATGCGGGTGATCTCGGAAAACATCGCCAACGCGGATTCCACCTCGGCGAGCGCCGGCGGCGATCCCTATCGCCGCAAGGTGCCGACCTTTTCCTCCGAACTCGACCGCAGCCTCGATGCCAGGGTGGTGGCGCTCGGCAAGGTCGTTCCGGATTCGTCGGCGTTCCGCGTCAAGCACGAACCCTCCAATCCGGCCGCGGACGCCGCCGGCAACGTCAAATATCCGAACGTCAACCCGCTGGTCGAAATGACCGACATGCGCGATGCGCAGCGATCCTATGAGGCGAATCTCAACATCATCTCGGCGACGCGCCGGATGATCCAGCGCACGCTCGACATCCTCAAGGCCTGAACAGGAAAGTTTTGACCATGGCTTCACCGACGGTCGCCGCCAACGCCTACGCCAATCTCGCCCGCATCCTCGATACCGGCGGCGCCGGCAAGGGTCCCGACGCCGGCGGCGGACCGTCGTTCGGCGCGCTGCTCAAGGACGCGATCGGCGGCGTGCTCGACGCCGGCAAGAAGTCCGACGCGCAGACGGTCGCGATGGCGCAGGGCAAGGCCAACGTCATGGACGTGGTGACGGCGGTGGCGGAAACCGACGTCGCGGTCTCGACGCTGGTGTCGGTGCGCGACAAGGTGATCCAGGCCTACGAAGACATCATGAAGATGCCGATCTGAAGATCGCGAATTGCGAATAGGGAATGGCGAATAGGGAGGACAGCGACGAACGGTTCTGGATTCCATTCGCTATTCGCCACTCGCCATTCGCGCCCCGGAATGACGAAGCAAACAAGATGAGTTAGGAGTTGAAATGACCGGTGCTGAAACCCTCGACGTGGCGCGCGATGCGATCTGGACCATCGTTGTGGTGTCGTCGCCGCTGATGATCGTCGGCCTCGTGGTCGGCGTGGTGGTGTCGCTGTTCCAGGCGTTGACGCAGATCCAGGAACAGACCTTGGTGTTCGTGCCGAAGATCCTTGCGATCTTCATCACGCTGCTGCTCGCTCTGCCGTTCATGGCGGACGCGCTTCACGCCGAGATGATGCGGATATCGTCGCGAATCATAGGCGGCTGATGCACTATGCGTGAGCCATGCGCATCGATATTTCAATGCTGCCCGCGCTCGCCGCCGCCTTCATGCTGGTATTCGCCCGCGTCGGCGCCATGGTGATGCTGCTGCCGGGACTGGGCGAGACCAACATTCCCGTCAACATCAAGCTTGCGATCGCGCTGCTGCTGACCCTGATCATCCTGCCGCTGCACCGCGACGCCTACCATGTCGACATGGGCTCGCTGACGCCGCTGTTGGTGTTGATGCTGCGGGAGATCGTCATCGGCATCGTGCTGGGGGCCACCGCGCGGGTGACGCTTTCGGCGCTGCAGGTCGCGGGCGCGGTGATCGCCCAGCAGATGGGTCTTGGATTTGCCACCTCCGTCGATCCGACCACCCAGGGCCAGCAGGGCGTGCTGATCGGAAATTTCCTCACGCTTCTCGGCGTGACGCTGCTGTTTGCGACCGATAGCCATCATCTGGTGATCGCAGCCCTCAGCGACAGTTATTCGATCTTTTCGCCGGGCGAGACCATGTCGAGCGGCGACATCGCGGCGCTTGCCACCCGCGCCTTCGCCGCCGCCTTCAAGATCGGTCTGGAGCTGTCGGCGCCGTTTCTGGTGTTCGGCCTGGTCTTCAATATCGGGCTTGGCGTGCTGGCGCGGCTGATGCCGCAGATGCAGGTCTATTTCGTCGGCGTGCCGCTGGCGATTCTCGCCGGCTTCCTGATCTTCGCCCTCGTCATCTCGGCGCTGATGGGAACCTTCCTGGATTATTTCACCGGCGTCATGCACGAAATGATCCCGCTCAACTGAAAGCCTGAAAACGATGGCCGACGAGAACGACTCATCCGACAAAACAGAAGACCCTACGCAAAAGCGGCTCGATGAAGCGCACGAGCGCGGCGACGTCGTCAAGAGCCAGGAAATCAACACCTGGTTCATGATATCGGCCGCCACGCTGGTGCTGTCGACCTTTTCCGGATCGATCGGCGGCGGCATCCTGATGCCGCTGCGCAACCTGATCGCCAATTCCTGGATGATCCGCGCCGACGGGCCGGGCCTGCTGGCGCTGGCGCAATCGCTCGGATATGCAATGCTGGCCGCGCTCGGCGTTCCGCTTTTGATGCTGGTGCTGGCGGCGTTCGCCGGCAACCTGGTGCAGCACCGGCTGGTATGGTCGGGCGAATCGCTGAAGCCGAAGTTCAGCAAGATCTCGCCGGGCGCCGGCGCCAAGCGCGTCTTCGGCAAGCAGGCGGCGGCGAATTTCGGCAAGGGGCTGTTCAAGGTGATGGCGCTGGGCAGCGTGATGGCCATGATCCTGTGGCCGGAGCGGCTCCGCCTGGAATCCTTCATGCACTTCAGCCCGGGCATGATTCTGAGCGCCACCACCAGCCTGACCCTGCATCTGCTGGGCGCCGTTGTGGCGATGCTCGCGGTGGTCGCGATCGCGGACTATTTGTTCCAGTATCGGCAATGGTACGAGCGGCAGAAGATGTCGCTGCAGGAAATGAAGGAGGAGTTCAAGCAGGCCGAAGGCGATCCGCACGTCAAGGGCAAGCTCCGGCAACTGCGCCAGGCGCGGATGAAGAAGCGCATGATGGCGGCCGTCCCCAAGGCCTCCGTGATCATCACCAACCCGACCCACTATTCGGTGGCGCTGTCCTACGAACGCGGCATGCAGGCGCCGGTCTGCGTCGCCAAGGGCGTCGACACGCTGGCGCTCAAGATCCGGGAGATCGCCAAACAGCACGACATCCCGATCGTCGAAAACGTGCCGTTGGCGCGCGCGCTGTACGCCACTGTCGAGATCGACGACGAGATCCCGGTGGAACATTATCACGCGGTCGCCGAGATCATCGGCTACGTGATGGGGCTCAAGCGCGGCGTCTTCAACCGGCGGGCGTGAAGATAGAGCGGCGGGGGCGGTGGAACGGGCCGGAAATGCCGGGCTTTGAGCGAAATAGAAGGGTTGCGGACTTGCGCTTGCGGGTGCGATTCAGGCACTCAGGTGTCAAGTGGGCGCCGAATGCGCGCCACGTCCGACCAGACAGGCCGCGCCCGCCGCCATGACCGCCGCACCCGACACCGATCCGTCACCCGAGCCGATGGCTGTTCCCGAGCCGGCGCGGCGAGGCGGTTCCATCGTGCTGGTGCTGCTGGTGGCCGGCGGGATCGTCGCGGCGGCGGTCGCGCTGATGACCATCGGGCGGGCCCAGGCGCAGCCCTATATCCTCGGGCTGTTGGCGCTGCTCGCCATGGTCGGGCTGTTCAACCTGTTCGCCTTCGCCGCGGGCATCGTCCGCTTCGCCGACCGCGCCACCGACGATCCGGTCAAGGGCCGGATCGCCGACCAGGCCTATGACGGGCTTGCGGTCACCGATTCCAGCGGGCACGTGGTCTATTCCAATACGGCCTATCTGGCGCTGACGGGGGCCGCGGGCGCGCAGGACGTGCGCCCGGTGGAGCGGGTGTTCATCGGCAATCCCGACGTCTCGGAAGCGGTGTTTCGCCTGCTCAAGGCGGCGCGCGAGGGCAAGCGGCAGCAGGAAGAGGTCCGTATCGCCGGCCAGGACGGCGAGCACGGCCGCTGGCTGCGGATGCGGGTCCGCCCGCTCGGCCAGAGCAGGCGCGAGGCCAAATACGCGGTGTGGTCGATCGCCGACATCACCCGCGACCGCGAGCGCCAGGAGGACGTGTTCCAGGAGCTGCAGCACGCCATCGAATATCTCGACCACGCCCCGTGCGGTTTCTTTTCGGTCAATCCCGCTGGCGACATCGTCTATGTCAACGCCACGCTGGCGAACTGGCTCGACCACGACCTCGCCGAGATCGGCTCGGGCGGGCTGAAGTTGACCGACATCGTGTCCGGCGACGGCGCTGCGCTATTGACGTCGATCCTGGCGGTTCCCGGCGAAGTCAAGACCGAGGTGTTCGACATCGACCTTCGGATGCGCGGCGGCAAGACCATGCCGGCACGGCTCTACCATAAGCTCGCCTTCGGCGCCGACGGCGTGCCCGGCGCCTCGCGCACGTTGGTGATCAACCGCGCCCGCGACGAGCGCGCCGACCCGCAGCGCGCCGCCGAAGTCCGCTTCATGCGCTTCTTCGACCACACCCCGATGGCGATCGCCACCGTCGACCGCGGCGGTGCCGTGGTCCGCGCCAATGCCCGCTACGCGAAGCTGGCGCAGGGGCTCGGCGGCGACGGCGTCGCCGCCAAGTCGATCTTCCGGGCGGTGAGCGGGCGCGACCGCCATTTGCTGATCGCGGCCATCAACCATGCGGCGGAAGGCCAGGGCGATATTCCCCCCGTCGAGGTGATGCTCGATGGGCCCAAGGAACGCTGGGGACAGTTCTTCGTCACCTCGGTCGAGGAGGACGAGCGCGAGACCGAGGCCGCCATCGTTTATCTGCTGGAGACCACCGCGCGGCGGGCGCTGGAGAACCAGATCAACCAGTCGCAGAAGATGGACATGGTCGGCCAGCTCGCCGGCGGCATCGCCCACGACTTCAACAACGTGCTTTCCGCCATCATGATGGCCAACGACTTCCTCTTGAACGCGCACAAGCCGACCGATCCGTCGTTCCAGGACATCATGCAGATCAAGCAGAACGCGACCCGCGCGGCGACGCTGGTGCGGCAGCTGCTGGCATTCTCGCGCCGCCAGACCCTGCGGCCGCAGGTGCTCGACCTCGGCGACGCCTTGTCTGATCTCACCATGCTGCTCCGCCGGCTGATCGGCGAAAAGGTGAAGCTCGACCTCGTGCACGGTCGCGACCTCTGGCCGGTGAAGGTCGACGTCTCGCAGTTCGAGCAGGTCGTCGTCAACCTCGCGGTCAACGCCCGCGATGCGATGCCCGACGGCGGCAAGCTGACGGTCAAGACCGCCAACGTCACCTCAGCAGAGGCGGCGCAGCTCGCCCACAAGGGCATGCCGGCGGCGGATTATGTGCGGATCGACATATCCGACACCGGCACCGGAATCCCCGCCGACATCGTCGACAAGATTTTCGAACCGTTCTTCTCGACCAAGGAGGTCGGCAAGGGCACCGGCCTCGGGCTGTCGACGGTGTACGGCATCGTCAAGCAGACCGGCGGCTTCATCTATGTCGACAGCGAGGGCGGGCAGGGCACCTCGTTCCACATCTTCCTGCCGCGGCATCATCCCGAACTCGAGACTGCGCCCGAGGCCCATGTGGCCAATGGCGGAGCCAGGGAAGCGCCGGCGGAAACCAGGCCAAGGACCGATCTGACCGGCCAGGGCACCATCCTGTTGGTCGAAGACGAAGAGGGCCTGCGCTCGCTGAACGCGCGCGGCCTGCGCTCGCGCGGCTACAGCGTGATCGAGGCCTCCAACGGCGTCGAGGCGCTGGAAGCGCTGGAAGAAAAGAACGGCGCCGTCGATCTCGTGGTCTCCGACGTGGTGATGCCGGAAATGGACGGACCGACGCTGTTGAAGGCGATGCGCGGCCGCAATCCCGACCTCAAGATCATCTTCGTGTCCGGCTATGCCGAGGACGCCTTCGAGAAGAGCCTGCCGGAGAACCAGCAGTTCGCGTTCCTGCCAAAACCCTTCACGCTGAGCCAGCTGGTGGCGGCGGTGAAGGAGACCATGGCGCCGGCGTAGACGAAGACGTCATTCCGGGCTGGTGCGCTAGCACCAGACCTCAGATGTGCAAGTGCACATCGGGAATCTCGAGATTCCGGGTTCGATGCTTCGCATCGCCCCGGAATGACAGGCACGCACCAACCAGCCCCATTGTCCCATCCCCGCGACCGAGGGCCGCAGCCGTTTTTCCCGTTAATGGCTTCACTTTTGGGCATTGCTGCCCACCTTAGAGGCGCTTCCCCTGCCGGGGATTTGAGGGAATTAGCCATGAATCTCACGCAACGCGCCCGCGGCATGGTCCAGGCGATCGCCGTCACCTTGGCGCTGGCGCTGCCATTGATGTCGGTGATTTCGCCGGCCGACGCCCGGATCGGCGGCGGCTTCAGCTCGGGCTCGCGGGGCGCGCGGACCTTTTCCGCACCGCCCAGCACCTCGACCGCACCCGGTACCGCGCAGCCGTTCAATCGCACCATCACCCAGCCGGGCAGCCCGGGACTGGGCGCGCCGGCTGCGGCCGGCGGCGGCTTCTTCAACCGCCCCGGCCGCGGCATGCTCGGCGGCCTCGCCGCGGGCTTCCTCGGTGCTGGCCTGTTCGGGATGCTGTTCGGTGGCGGCATGTTTGGCGGGCTCGGCGGGCTGTCGTCGATCTTCGGCCTGATCCTGCAGATCGGCCTGATCGTGATCGTGGTCCGGATGGCGATGTCCTGGTGGCAGCGCCGTCATGAAACCGCCTTTGCCGGCGCCGCGGCCGGCCCCGGTGCGGCCACGAGCTTCCGCGCCGCCACCGGCTTCGGATTGGGGTCGGGCAGCGCGCCGCTCGAAATCGTTCCGGCCGACTATGAGGCGTTCGAGCGATTGCTCAGCGATACCCAGGCCGCGTGGTCGAACGAGGATATTGCCAGGCTGCATACGCTGGCGACGCCGGAGATGGTGTCCTATTTCACCGGCGATCTGCAGGCGAACCGGGCCCGCAACGTCGTCAACAAAGTATCCGGCACCAAACTGTTGCAGGGCGACCTCGCGGAAGCCTGGCGCGAGGGCGATACCGATTACGCCAGCGTGGCGATGCGGTTTTCGATGATCGACAAGACCGTCGACCGCACCACCGGCCGGCTGGTCGAGGGCAGCGAGACGGCCACGGAAGCTACCGAAGTGTGGACCTTCGTGCGGCCGCGCGGCGCGAACTGGGAAGTCTCGGCGATCCAGCAGACCTGAAGTTTGGCATCAAGGTGAAGAAGAAAAGCGTTGCGATTGATTTTGCAACGCTTTTTCTTTTGCATGGCTGATCGATCAAGCCGTCATTGTGGACCTGCCAAACTGGAATAAACTCCCGCTGGACGAGTTGATGTCAGGCAGGCGGCCGTCTGCGCCAAAAATAAATGCGGAGGAATCGATGCGCACTCTCACCTTCAGTATCCCTCGCGCGTTTCTCGGCCTGGCAATCCCGTTCGCTTGCTTCGCGGGTTCTCTGGCGCAGGCCCAATCGGCCGACACCAGCTTCTTCGTGACCTCGGTCGGCATCGGCAATGGCGGCGATCTCGGCGGGCTCGCCGGCGCCGACCATCTGTGCCAGACGCTGGCGCAGGCCGCCGGCGCGGGCGGCAAGATCTGGCACGCCTATCTTTCGACCCAGGAAGCCGAGGGCCAGCCTGCCGTCAATGCCCGCGACCGCATCGGCAAGGGGCCATGGCAGAATTCCAAGGGCGTGGTGATCGCCAAGGATATCGCCGAGCTGCACGGCGCCAACAATCTGACCAAACAGACGGCGCTGACCGAAAAGGGCGACGTCAATAACGGCCGTGGCGATACGCCCAATCGCCACGACATCCTGACGGGATCGCAGCCCGACGGAACCGCGTTCCCTGCGGGCGCCGACCGCACCTGCGGGAACTGGACCAGCAGCGCCAAAGGCTCGGCCATGCTGGGCCATGCCGACCGTATCGGCCTGCGCGATGACGATGCCTCGCGCTCCTGGAACAGCTCGCATCCCTCGCGGGGGCCGGACGGCGGCTGTTCGCAGAACGACTTCAGGAGCACCGGCGGCGACGGCCTGCTCTACTGCTTCGCGGCGAACTGACGCATGAAGATCATCGATGCGCAGGTCCACATCTGGTCGAAGGTGGTCACGCCGCCTTCCGGCCTGCACCGCAAGGTATCGAGCTTCACGGCCGAGGAATTGCTGAAGGAGATGGACGAGGCCGGCGTCGACGCCGCGCTGATCCATCCACCCCGCAGCTGGGATCCCGATTCCAATGCGCTGGCGATCGAGGCGGCGCGGAAATACCCTGATCGCTTCGCTGTCATGGGGCAGTTTGCGCTCGACGATCCGGAGCAGCGCGGACGCATTCAGGGTTGGCGCAAGCAGCCGGGCATGATGGGCCTGCGCTGGCCCCTGCTGTCGGAGGAACACCAGAAGTGGCTGCACGCCGGGACGCTCGAATGGCTGTGGCCCGCCGCCGAGAAGGAGGGCCTGCCGATCGCGATGATGGGCGGGTTGTTCCTGCCGAAATTTCGCGAGATCGCCGAACGCCACCCTCATTTGCGGATGATCGTCGACCATTGCGGGCTCAACCGGCACGGCCAGGATGCCGAGGCCTTCATCCGTCTCGATGAACTAGTGGCGCTCGCCGAATTGCCCAACGTCGCGGTCAAGGCGACCGGCGCGCCGCATTATTCCACCGAGCCTTATCCGTTTCGCAACATTCAGGACGGATTGCACCGCATCTTCGATGCGTTCGGCCCGAAGCGGTTCTTCTGGGGCACCGACATCACCCGCATGCCATGCAGCTACCGGCAATGCGTGACATTCTTCACCGAAGAACTGCCGTGGCTGAAGGGCGAAGAGCTGGCCGATGTGATGGGCCGCGGCCTCTGCGCATGGATCGGCTGGGACTATAAATTCTAGTTTTGGCGGCGCGCTGTTATGCGCGCCCGGATGGCGCCAATAAGCATCGACGCCCGGGCCAGGCCCTACTTCGCTCTCGCGAAACGGGATAGAACGGCTGCCACCAAAGGGCAATATGGATCTTCTCCGTCGAACATTCCTCAAACTCGCAGGCGGCGTTGTCGCGGCGCCAGCACTTCCGCGGCTGGCAGCGGCGGACACTTATCCGGCGCGGCCGGTGCACATTGTCGCCGGTTTTGCCGCCGGCGGCGGGGTCGACATCACCGCGCGTCTGATCGGCCAGTGGCTTTCCGAACGGCTCGGGCAGTCCTTCATCGTCGAGAACCGGCCCGGGGCCGGCGGCAATATCGGCACCGAGGCCGTCGTGCATGCGGCCGCCGACGGCTACACGCTGCTGCTCTCGACCGTCCCCAATGCAGTCAATGCGACGCTCTACGACAATCTCAATTTCGACTTCATCCGCGACATCGCCCCCGTCGGCGGCATCATCCGCGTGCCGATGGTCATCCTGCTGCACCCGTCTGTGCCGGCCAAAACGGTTCCCGAACTGATCGCCTATGCCAAGGCCAGTCCGGGCCAGGTCAACATGGCCTCGGCCGGCTTCGGCAGCGCGCCGCATATGGCCGGCGAACTGTTCAACGTGATGGCCGGCGTCAAGATGGTGCACGTGCCGTATCGCGGCCAGGGCCCGGCGCTCACCGACCTGCTCGGCGGCCAGGTGCAGGTGCTGTTTGCGACCACGCCGGGAACGTCGGACTATATCGCCACCGGCAAGCTGCGCGCGCTGGCGGTGACCACGGCGTCGCGGATCGCGATGTTGCCGGACCTGCCGCCGGTCGGAGATTTCGTGCCGGGCTACGAATTGAGCCAGTGGTATGGGCTCAGTGCGCCCGCGAAAACGGCCGCCGATATCGTCGCGACGCTCAACCGGGAGATCAACACCGCGTTTGCCGATGCGAAAATGAAGTCGCGGTTTGCCGATATCGGCGGCGAGCCGCTTGCCGGCACGCCTGAGGCGTTCGGCAAGTTCATCGCCGCGGAAACCGAGAAGTGGGGCAAGGTGGTGAAGTCCACGGGCATGAAGCCGGAGTGAAACCGGGGCAGCCGGCTGGTGGTGTGAACTTGTCCACGGGATCGAGGGATGCCATGCGCTACGAACTCTATTACTGGCCCTCCATCCAGGGTCGCGGCGAATTCGTCCGTCTCGCACTGGAGGAGGCCGGCGCCGACTATGCCGATGTCGCGCGCGAGCGCGGCACCTCCGCGATGATGCGGATGATGGAGAGCGGCGACAAGCCGCCGTTCGCGCCGCCCTTTCTGAAGGCGGGCAAGCTGGTGATCGGGCAGACCGCCAACATCCTCTTCTGGCTCGGCCCGCGCCACGGATTGTCGCCGAAGGCCGAAGCGGGACGGTTGTGGCTGCATCAGCTGCAGCTCACGGTGACCGATTTCGTGGTGGAAGTGCACGACACCCATCATCCGCTCGGACCGTCGCTGTATTACGAGGACCAGCGCGGACCGGCCAAAAAACGCACGGAGGAATTCCTCGCTCAACGCGTGCCGAAGTATCTGGGCTACCTCGAAGACCTGCTGAAGGGCAGCGGCGGCGCCTGGCTCCACGGCCGTCGGCTGACCTATGTCGACCTGTCGCTGTTCCAGATCGTCGAGGGGCTGCGCTACGCTTTTCCGAACCGCATGAAGAGATTCGAGCGCAACATTCCCGGGCTGGTCGAACTGCACGACCGCGTGGCGGCGAGGCCGAACGTCAAGGCCTATCTCGCCAGCGAGCGGCGCATCCCCTTCAACGAGGACGGCATCTTCCGGCATTACAAGGAGTTGGATCGTTAGGCGCGCAATGCGAGTTCTCACCTCGCGCCGCTTGCGGGGAGAGGTCGCCCGGCGAAGCGTGGCGAAGTCGGGCGGGTGAGGAGCTGTCTCCACGAGTCGTGCTGTTGAGAGAGCCCCTCACCCCAGCCCTCTCCCCGCGAGGACGGGGCGAGGGAGCGCATCTCACCTGTTACGCCCGTCGATCGCGGTCATCCCGAGTTTTGCAAGGTCGATGCCGTCGATGCAGCTGACGTTCAGCGCCACCACCTCGGTGCCGTCGGGCTTCTTGCCGCGCGCGAATACTTCGACGCCGCAGTCGGTGCAGGACTGGTGGCGGATCGCGTGCTTGTTGAACAAATATTCCCGCAAATTGTCCTCGCCGGCGCGCAGCTGAAACAGCTTTGGCGCCAGGAACGCGAAGTGCAGGCCCTTCTTGGTACAGATCGAGCAATTGCAGGCGGTCACCATGGCAAGATCGGTGGTGCATTCGAAGCGCACCATGCCGCAATGGCAGCCGCCGGTGAAGGTCCTGGTGTCGGGCATCGGTCTCCCCAATTCGAGGGATCACCAGGATCGCGGGATTTTCCGGCAAACTTGCGGCGGGCCGCGCGGGTCAGGCGCCCGCGCATGACGGGTTGTGGCTCAACACAGCTGATCGATCCGCGTCCCCTGTCCAGGCGGCAGGGCGGCGAGAACCGGCGGCTGGGAAGCGGCCAGGAGGTCGGCGTCGGCGTCGCTGTCGGTCTGCACGTCCGGCGCCTTGGGCGCGCTGGAATTGGGCGGGGACACCGGGGTCGATGCCGGAATACTCGAAATACTGCTCATGGAAAGATCCTCGCATTCGCTTTGCCCGACTGTGACGCGACGGAGGCGAATGCCTTATGAACCGAATCGCTAAACTTCGCGGCATCGGGACCGACTCCGCCCCAGGGTGAACGGGTAACTGCAATTTGCGCGTAAAGGGCGATTGCGGGATTTACCGGGCTTTGACCGGCGCAAGCCCCGCCGCTCGTGCCGGCGCCTATTCGTCGACGCCGCGCGAGATCGTGATCGACGCGTCGCTTTTTGTCCGCACGCAGCGCATGTCGAGGCGACGGTAGCGGGTGGTGACGTCGTCGCCGTGGATCAGGCCCATTCGCTTGATGCAGCGGGTGGCGCCCTTCAGCATGTCGTCTTTCGGCAGGGTGAAGATGATGGCGGTGGCGCTGGCGACGAGATCGATGAAGGCCGCTTGGGGCTTGCGGCTGTCGGCCTTGGCATACAGCTGGTTGGAATAGTTGCGGCCGGCGCAGCCGAGCGTGATTTGCTTGGCGAGCGGATGCGACAGATAGATCACGTTGGCCGCGGTCTTGCCGACGCCGACGCCGTCGATCTGGCTTTTGAGCTGGTTGGCGAGATCGTCGCAGCGGTCGGCGCGCGCGGGTGACGCGGCGAGCATGGCCGATGACGCGAGCGCGGCGAAGATCGAGCGGGCGAGCAGGTTCTTTGTCATGAAATACCCCCGCGCCATTGAAGCAAGCGCGGAAGGTCGATGCAAGCACTCCACCGCGCTCGCCGGTCGATCGCGGCCAGGGTGTTGCACGGAGGAGTCAGCCGGCGAGATGCCTATTGGCACTTGCCCTTGTGGGCCAGCGAAACGCCGGCCTGCTGGCGTGCGCAGTCATTGAAGTAGGTTTGGCCGTTGCAGCCGCAGACCACCAGCTTGGGCCCGGTAATCTGCGGGCAGAATCTCGGCTTTCGCGCGCAGACGCCCGTCAAGTCGAACCGGCCGCACGTTCCCGGCTTGAATTGACAGAACAGGCCCTCATCGCACCACTGCCCGAGAAAGCCGCCGCAGGTCTTGCCGACCCCGACCCCGACCGCGTTGGCGCCGGTGGGGACCGAGATCATCAGCGCCAGCGTTGCGAGCGAAACAACGAATTTCGTTTTCATGGGTCGCCTCCCTGCAATGGTTGGTTATCGAGAAGACAACTTTAGATTACATCTGTCGTCGCTGATGCGCAACCGCTGGCGGGGGCTGAGAAGCCGCTCGCGGCCGCCCGCGCTGTCCCCCCAAAGCTGCGAGGATCGAGGTCTTCCTAGCCATAGAAAAGTATGGTACAACATACATAACGAAATCTGGTTCGGGACCGATGTCCGATTTCGAATGGGACGCTGCGAAAGACCAGGTCAATCGGGCCAAGCATCGCGTCGGGTTCGAGCTTGCCCAGTATGCGTTTCTGGACCCGTTGCGCGTGATCGCCGAAGACCTCGACCATGGCGGCGACGAGCAGCGCTATTTCTGTTTCGGCCGGGTCGAGGGCGCCGTCATGACGGCGCGATTCACATGGCGCAACCGGAAGATCAGGATTTTCGGGGCCGGCTACTGGCGGAAAGGAAAGGCGATCTATGAAAAAGCCAACGGTTAAATACAGCAGGGGTGAAATCGGCCGGACCAGGATCGTCGAGGATTTTCTGCCGTCTCCGGACAAGCTCGTGTTGCGCGAGGACAATGTGAAGGTGACGCTGAGCCTGTCGCAGCGCTCGGTGGCGTTCTTCAAGCGCGCGGCACGCCAGCGCCGCGTGCCATATCAGCGCATGATCCGTGCGTTGGTTGACGCCTATGCCGACAAGCAGGATGGGAAGGGGTGAAGAAAGCTGCGGCGTATCTTTCCGGGTGCTACGCAGTTGGGACTTGCACAAGCGATGGTTGTCACGCAGTCATTGCGAGATGAACAATTGCGAGCCCGTTGTGTAGATCTATTGATGGCAGATGAAAATCACGACCGCGCGGTTAGTGAGGCTACTCGTGTACTTGAGGACCGAATCCGAAATAAATCTCAGCTCGCTGGACAACTTTCCGGAGCCCAGTTGGTAAATGCAGCGATCAAGCAGGAGAAGGAAAAGTCTGTTCTCATTTTGAGCGACGAAAGGTAACAGCGAGGGTTCGCAGACATCATGCGAGGATTTATGGGGGCTCACCGCAATCGGGCTCATCATTTCATTTACAATATGAGCCGCACCGATGCAGCGAATATTTGTGCCTACATCGACGTGCTGTTGGAAATCATAGACAAATCCAAGGTAAATAAACTACCGCAAAGCTAGTCATCACGTCCAATTGGAACCTCCCATGAACGCCCCCACCGCTTTCCCCGACCCAAAACCCGTCCCGCCCTACCGCCACACGCCGCTGTTTCCGCTCGGCGCGGACACCACGCCCTACAAGAAGGTCACGACCGAGGGCGTGCGGGTCGAGAAGGTCTTGGGCATGGACATGCTGGTGGTGTCGCGCGAGGCGCTGCGGGCGCTGTCGGAGGCGGCCTTCGGCGACATCAATCACTATCTTCGGCCGGGGCACCTGAAGCAGCTGCGCGCGATCCTCGACGATCCCGAGGCCAGCGACAACGACAAGTTCGTCGCCTTCGACTTCCTCAAGAACGCCAATATCGCCGCCGGCGGCGTGCTGCCGATGTGCCAGGACACCGGCACCGCCATCATCATGGGCAAGAAGGGTTTTCGCGTCATCACCGATGGCGACGACGAGGCCGCGCTGTCGGAAGGCGCGCGCGACGCTTACCTGCGCCGCAACCTGCGCTATTCGCAAGTGGCGCCGCTGTCGATGTATGAGGAGAAAAACACCGCCAACAACATGCCGGCGCAATGCGAGATCTATGCCGAGGGCGACGACGCCTACAAGTTCATGTTCATGGCCAAGGGTGGCGGCAGCGCCAACAAGAGTTTTCTGTTCCAGGCGACGCCGTCAGTGCTGACCAAAGAGCGCCTGCTCGCCTTCCTGAAGGAGAAGGTGCTGACCCTCGGCACCGCGGCCTGCCCGCCCTATCATCTGGCGATCGTGATCGGCGGCACCTCGGCCGAACTTTGCATGAAGACCGTAAAACTCGCATCCGCCCGCTACCTCGACGCGCTGCCGACCCACGGCTCGGCCGACGGCAACGCGTTTCGCGATCTGGAGATGGAGCAGGAGATCCTCAAGATGACGCAGTCGCTCGGCGTCGGCGCGCAGTTCGGCGGCAAGTATTTTTGCCACGACGTCCGCGTAATCCGCCTGCCGCGCCACGGCGCCTCGCTGCCGATCGGGTTAGGGGTCTCCTGCTCGGCCGACCGCCAGGTGCTCGGCAAGATCACCAGAGACGGCGTCTATCTCGAGGAGCTCGAGCACAATCCGGCGCAGTATCTACCCGTCGTCGAGCAGGCGCTCGGCGGCGAGGTGGTGCAAATCGACCTCAACCAGCCGATGAAGGATATTCTTTCGACGCTCTCAAAGCATCCGATCAAGACGCGGCTGTCGCTATCAGGCACCATGATCGTGGCGCGCGATTCCGCGCATGCCAAATTGCGCGAGCGGCTGGAAAAGGGCGAGCCGCTGCCGGATTATTTCAAGAACCATCCGATCTATTACGCCGGCCCCGCCAAGACGCCGGAAGGCTATGCCTCCGGCGCGTTCGGCCCGACCACCGCGGGGCGGATGGATTCCTTCGTCGATCAGTTCCAGGCCGCCGGCGGCTCGATGGTGATGCTGGCCAAGGGCAACCGCGCGCCCGCCGTGCGCGAGGCCTGCAAGAAGCACGGCGGCTTCTATCTCGGCTCAATTGGCGGCGCGGCGGCGAACCTCGCCGAACACTGCATCAAGAGGGTGGAAGTGGTGGAATATCCCGAACTCGGCATGGAAGCGATCTGGCGCATCGAGGTGGTGGATTTCCCGGCCTTCATCATCATCGACGACAAGGGCAATGATTTCTTCAAGGAATTGAATTTGGGGTGAGGGCTCTTGCGTCCGTTCCCCGGACGCTGCGCAGCACGAAGTGGTGGCTGCTGATCCGGGGTCCATCTCACCCGACCCCGTGTGGGTCTCGGCTCTGCGGCGCAGCGTGAAGGACGCTGCACCGCGTCCGGGAAACGAGAGGGACGAATCTACGCCCTCATCCCCGTGAACGGAAAGCTGCCCATCGGGCCGATGCCCATTTCGCCGGACATGCTGTCGCCCGACACCTTGCCGGTGAAGGCCAGTGTCAGCGGCATCGGGTTGGTGATGGAAATCTTCCAGGCGACGTCGTCGCCGGCGACCGTGCCGTCAAAAATCTCGCCGGTATTGCCGTCGGCGCCTTGCGTGCCGGTCAGCGTGCCACCTGAGCTTTTCAGCGAGAGCGTCGCGTTGCGCTCGCCCATCGGGGTGCTCATCACGATGTTCCAGTTGCCGTCCACAGCCATTTCAGCGCTCCTCAAATTTGTTCGCAAAACCGGAAAGGTTCCGGGATAAAGCGGGCTCCGCCTCGCGGTATAGCGCATCTTGCAGCGCAGGCAACCGCGGCGATCAGGCGCGAGCGGCCCGGATCCGGCTGGTGACGAGGATGCGAAACGCCAGATATTGCACGGCGAAGGCGGCGACCTTGGCCCCGACCATCACCACCGACACATAGAACGTCCACAGTTTCAGGTCGCCAGTGAGCGCGACCGCGATAGTGCCGAGACCCAACACAAACATTAGCGCCGCCCAGGCGTAGCCGGCGAAGGTGACGTATTCCGGAATGGTTTCCGCCACGATCGGCGGCATGTAGCGCAGCATCCAGCCGCGCTTGAGCATGATCGCGCCGATCGCGAAATGGGCGATCGAGGGTTTTGCCAGCACGAAGCGGGGATCGTTGGTCAAAAGCGTCGCGCCGCCGAGCACGATCACCAGCGCGAGAGACGCATAGGTCATGAAGCCGAGCGGCTGGCCCTTGATACGGCTGTAGATGACCTGCGCCACCGCGCCCGCGATCGCGACCGACGTCGCCAGCAGCACATTGTCGGTGGCGAGATACACGACCAGGAACACGATGGTCGAAAGGAAGTCGGTCAGAAGCTTGGCGAAGACGTCTTTCATCGTCGTACATTTCTTTGGGCGGTTTGCGATGACGATCTCTATGGCGTGCCGATGGCCGAGGTCGCGAACTTCGCCCGCTGCCGTTCCGGATACCACTTGGTGAACAACAGCGCGGAGTTGCGGGCGGCAAGCGCGATGATCAGGCCGCACCACAGCGGCAGGCCCGGCAGATAGATCAGCAGCGCATTGGCCAGCAGCATCAGCACGAAGGCCGCCGACCACACAGAGGTGATGACATAGTTCGCCCTGCGAAACTCCGGCAATTGCGCGGTCTCGGCATCGACCGTTTCGAGCGCATATTGCTGCGTGAACGGCCGGCCGATCGCCATCGACAGCAGCGCGATGGCAAGCATGCCGGCATCGACCATCAGTTTGACCTGCGCACTGCTCAGGCTGGAATTGACCAGCACAAGGTAGCCGCCCAGCGCCAGGAACACGATCGCGGAGCCCGCGCCGAGCATCTTGATCGAGCGGCCGCGCCAGGCGTCCGCGGCAACCGCCATCAGGCAGAGTGCGGCCGCCGCGAACAGGCTGGTCACCGCCGAGGTCAGCAGCATCAGAACAGCGAACACGCCGTAGGGGGCAAGGATCAGGAAAATCATCATGGCAGTCTCAAGCGGCTATCTTTACAATGTCAAGATGCTAGGGGCGGGCCAGAGCGCCGTCAAGTCAAATCTTTACAGTGTCAACATAAAGTGACCGGTGGTTAGCCGCGCTGCCAGAAGTGCGCTGGACGGCGGTTGGCCTCCGAAAGACACCGTCATTCCGGGGCACGCACCAGCGCGAACCCGGAATCTGGCGCTGACAGGAACGAGATTCCGGGTTCATCGCCGTTGGCGATGCCCCGGAATGACGTGAAGCAGCTGGCGTTACGCCACCCCGACCCAGTTGCCATGAAAACCGTCGGGCACGCGATGCCCGAGCTGCACCAGCGCGACCGGCCCTGTCTCGACGTCGGTGGCGTTGAAAACCGCCAGATCGCTGCGGTTTTCGCGCGCGCGCCAGACCGCGGCCAAAAGCCAGCCATCGCCCTCGGCGGCATCGTCGCCGCGGGCGACGAATACCGGCTCGGAAATGGTGTCGCCGGCGGGGAGCAGGTATTTGCCGAGACGCGAGCCCGTGCCGTCGACATGGACAATGCCGGACAGCCAGGTTCCGACCGGCGCATCCGGATTGGCGCAGGCGTACCAGCCATGCCGGCTGACAAGACCGGCGCGGCGATCGTCGATGCGCGGAAATTCGCCGGTGACGTCATCGAGATAGGTTTGCGTGAAGCGGTCGGTATTGCCGGCGAGATCGAAGATCCAGCGGCACAATCGTGCGCGCGATTTCGCGGGATCGGTCGGCGAGCCATCGGGATGGTTGAACAGCGGCGCTTCCTCGAACTGCATGACGTCGGCGACGATGCGGCTGCCTTCCTCCCACGCATTCATGACGTGGAAGACGTAACAGTTTTCCGCGCGGAACCAGACGATGTCGCTGGCCGAGCCGTGCCGCTTCATGACGCCGACATAGGCGCCTTTCTCCGGCTCCCAGGCGTAGGGCGCCTGTCCGCGCATCGCCCGCTCCATGCTGCCGGTGATCGGCAGCACCGGGAACAGCAGATGATTTTCGGTGACGATGAAGTCGTGTACCATGCTGGCATAAGGCGCCTCGAAGCGGTCGAACCGCGTCACCGCGCCCGCCGCATTGATGGAGCCGAAGGACAAAGCAGGCGTCAGGGGACCCGCGGCATTGTAGCCGAAGAACACCATCTCGCCGGTCACCGGATCAATTTTTGGATGGGCGGTGAAGGGGCCGGAAATGCCGCCGCCGTAATTGCAATAGCCGCGCGTATTGAGCGTGCCGGGCTCGATCTCGGTCGGCAGATGGGCTTCCTCCAGCGCGAGCAGGCGTCCGGCATGAAAGACGATGTTGGTATTGGCGACGCCGCCGTCCAGCGTGACAGAGGCCGGCGCATCCGCCAGCTTGCGACCGAAACCGCCGAACAGCGCGCGGCCGGCGTCGTGCTCGGCCTGCCATTTCGCCGTGCGGACCCAGCGGTTGCGGTAGCTGGCCCGGCCATTCTCGAGATGGAAGGCGTGCAGCATGCCGTCGCCGACGAACCAGTGGGCATCAGGCGCGTCGAACTGCGGATTGGGGCCGTTGCGGTAGAGTGTGCCGTTGAGCTCGCGCGGCAATTCACCCACGATCTTGAGGAAAGGCGCGTCGCATTCCATCGGAATCGGCGCCAGATTGGTCCGCGCCGGCTTGGTCGCTACATCCTGTTGCATCGATCCGCTCCCATGATTTATCTTTACATCGTAAAGATACTGATGGTGTCCGTCAAGCCAAATCTTTACAGTGTCAAAATCGGGGCATATAAGACAACCATGGTGACCAGATCGAACTCCGGCCGAACCCTTTCCCGGCGCGCGCCCGGCAAATCAGCGCGGGCGCGCGCGGGGCGAAAGCGAAGCGCGCCCCGGGCTGCCGGCTCGCACGAGACGCCGTATCATCACGGCGCGCTGCGCGATGCGCTGCTCGAGGCGGCCGAGCGGGTGCTCGAACGCGACGGGCTGGCGGGCCTGACGCTGCGCGCCGTGGCGCGCGAGGCCGGCGTGTCGCATGCAGCCCCGACGCATCATTTCGGCGACCTCACCGGCCTCGTCAGCGAGCTTGCCGCGATCGGCTTCCGGCAATTCAACGCGGCCATGGTGGCGGCCGGCGTCTGCGCCGGCGATTTGCTCGCGGGAAAGGGGCTGGCTCGGGCCCGGGCCTATGTCGCCTACGCCCAGGCGCATCCCGGTATGTACGGGCTGATGTTCCGCACCGAGCGACTCGATCATTCCCGGCCCTCGCTGCGCGAGGCGGCCGAGGCCGCGTTCGCAGGCTTGGCCGGCTCGATCGGCGCCAGCCGCCACGAGAAAATCCACGAGCAGGCGCTGTCGCTCGAACAGGGGGCCGCGATCGCCCGCGCCTGGTCGCTGGTCCACGGTTTCACCATGCTGCTGCTCGACGACCGGCTGTCCGACATCCTGCGGCGGCTGCCCAAGGGCACCGACGCCGAAACCCTGCTGGAGGCCATGCTGAAGGCGACCATCGGCCGGCCGCCGGGAATGTAGTCAACGCCGTGTCGCAAGTTCGACGGCGCGGCCGATTGCGCCGATCACCTTGACCTCGTCCTTGCCGCATTGGAAGCCGCGTGCCGATTGATCCGCGGTCTTGCGGGCGAGTTCACGGGCCGCCGGCATACGTGCTGCCAATTGTTCGGGCGCTGGCCGGCGGAATGGCCACGCACAATAGCGCCGCAACGGCAAATCCCGGGGAACCGTTTCATCCCGCTGTCCGCGGCGCGAAGCCCCATCTTCGACGCCCGCAATCTGGGGAAGGTTCAGCCAATGTGCGTGAAAAGCCTGACATTGGTCCGGAATCGTTTTAGAACAGCGGCCTCATAGTCCCTGTCTCGCCAGCGTGCAGTAGCTTCATCGATCATGCCTGCCATTTCGTCGAAAAAGCCCTATCGCGTCGGCCGTTCCCGTACTGGGCTCGGCCTCTTCGCCACCAAGCCGATCAAGAAGGGCGCCAAGATCGTCCGCTATTTTGGCCCGCTGCTGGATTCCAGGAAGAAGAAGGACGACGCGGTCGAGAACAAATACCTGTTCGAGCTCAACGGCCGCTGGACCATCGACGGTTCGGTGCGCGAGAACATCGCCCGTTACATCAATCATTCCTGCCGGCCCAACGCCGAATCCGACGTGATGCCGCGCAAGCGCAAGGTGGTGATCCGCGCCGTCAAGAACATCGAGCCGGGCGAGGAGATCAATTACGACTATGGCACCGATTACTTCAAGGCCTACCTCAAGCCGATCGGCTGCAAATGCGCGGCTTGCGAGAAAAAGCGAAAGAAGCAGCGCGCCGAGGCGCGGGCCGAGCGGCAGCGCGCCAAAGCCAGGGAAGAGAGAAAGGCTTTGAAGCAGGCCGAGAAGCAGGCGAAGGCCAGGAAGCAGAATGTAGAGCTGAACGGTGCGAAAGCGAACGGCAGGCTGCTGAACGGTCATGGCGGAAAATCTGCTGAGAGCAAGATGGCGTCCGCGAAATCCCGGATATTTGCCAAACCGAAAGCCGACGCCCGGGAGAGCCGAGCTTCGGCCTAGGGCACGGCTAAGTTCCCTTCACGAATGCCAGATTGCTCCAGCTGACGCCGGCGAGGCGGTTGCGTTCCCCACTGGATTCGGTGCGAACGTTCAAAACCGCACGCAGGTCCTGCATCCCCGCCAGTTCGATCGTCTCCTCCGCCGGGATGTCGAACATCCGACGTCCCACAGGCACCGGCCCGTGCCGGATCTTCATGATCAGCGTGCCGGCCGGCCGCAGCAGCGCGGCGAGATTTGGCATCGCGCGCCGCCGCTGCGCTTCGTCGAGATGCATCCAGACCGCGGTCAGCATTACCAGGTCGAAGGTCTCGCGACGGCGCACCACTTCGAGATCGGGCAGGCTGTCGTCGAGCCATTCGATTTGCGGCTGCGGGTGCAGCGCCATCGCGGGGATGCGCATGGCGTCGGTCGGCTCGACCGCGACCACGCGATGACCCTGGCTTGCGAACCACGCCGCGTCGCGTCCGGTTCCGGAACCGATATCCAGCACCCGGCCGGGCGCTCGAGGGATCAAATGCAGCACCGCCCGATGCGCATCGGCGGCCGGGATGCTCTCGTAGAGCCTGAAAAGCTCCTCGGCCTCGTCGGCGTATCCCTCCGTGCCGCTCACTCCCGCCGACGTCACGCGAATCTCCATAGTGCTCGTCGTTGCCTGCGACAAACGTGAAGCCTTTGCGCAAGTGAGCAACGCGACGAAGCAATCCTTAGCATGGCACGCTGAGTTTGGATTGCGTCGCTCGCGCTCGCAACGACGATTTTAGGCAGCGACCACGCCGCCGCTCCGGCGCAACCCGATATATTGCAGTTCGGCGAGGACACCGGGCACGAGCGCTTGTGCCGCGATGAAGGCCTGGCCAAGCAGGTTCGGTGTCAGCGCGCTGGAGAACAACAGCGCGATGCTGGCAACCGTCCAGGCCGCGTTGCCGGCGATCACGATGGTTACCAACAGCTTCGCCATCGATTGTCGCGTGGCGAGCCAGCCGACCAGCGCGGTATAGGCGATCAGAAACAGTCCGGTCTCGCGCAGCAGCGCCCCGGGTAAATCAAGCAGGGAGGCAAGCGGCGCGGCGCCAAGCGTCAACAATAGGGCCATCGCGCCGCTGGCAATGGCGTCGGCCAGCAAGGCGCGGCGCAGGAACAGGGAGGGCTGGATCATGGTGTTTCTCCGTCGTTTGCGAGATGGACGGCCGCGAGAATGGTCGCCTTCCGAAAGCAAATCGATTACCTCCGACGTAATGGAACGGGTGAAATCCGCATGCTAGGTTTTCCCGATGAACCCACAGACCGCCACGGCGCGCGCCGATCGCATCAAACCTGCCCATGTCGGCGATCATCTGCGGCAGTGGCGGCAGCGTCGCCATCTCAGCCAGCTCGATCTCGCCGGCGATGCCGAAATCTCCGCGCGTCACCTGAGTTTCGTGGAAACCGGCCGCGCCACGCCGTCGCGCGACATGGTCTTGAGGCTGGCGGAACGGCTCGACGTGCCCTTGCGCGAGCGCAACGTGCTGCTGGTGGCGGCGGGATTTGCGCCGGCGTTTCCGCAGCGTCCGCTCGACGATCCCGCGCTGAAATCGGCGCGCGCGGCGATCGATCTGGTGCTGCGGGCGCATGAGCCCAATCCGGCGCTGGCCTACGACCGGCACTGGAACCTGGTCTCGGCCAATCGCATGGTCGCGCCATTGCTCGAGGGCATCCCGGAGCGGTTGCTCGGCCAGCCCTTCAACATCCTGCGTCTTGCCTTTCACCCGGAAGCGCTGGCGACGCGCACCGTCAACCTCGCCGAATGGTGCGGTCATCTGCTGGAGCGGTTGCACCGCCAATGCGAGGCCACCGCCGATCCCGAGCTGATAAAGCTCTATGCCGATCTGAAGGCCTATCCGATCCCGGCGCGCTCGGCGCCCTTGTCGTCGGACAATGTGGTGATCCCCTTCAAGATGCGGTTCGGCGGCGAGGTCTTGAGCTTCATGTCCACCACCATGATTTTCGGCACGCCGGTCGACATCACGCTGTCGGAACTGGCCCTGGAGACGTTCTTTCCCGCCGACGATCTCACCGCCGAGCGGATGCGCACGATAGCCGACGGCCTCAAATAGCGCCTTGCCCGCGTCGGGATTGGCACATATCTCTACGCTTCCCCAGCGAGGAGGCGCGCCTATGAACACCTTAAAACCGCTTCAGATCGATATCGTCTCCGACGTCGTCTGCCCCTGGTGCTATATCGGCAAGCGCCGCATCGAGAATGCGCTGGCGCTGACGCCGGATGTGCCGGTGGAGATCCACTGGCGGCCGTTCTTTCTCAATTCCTGGGTGCCGCGCGAGGGCATCAGCCGCGACGAATATCTCACCGTGAAATTCGGCTCGCCCGAGGCTTACAAGGGCATCGCGGGGCGCGTGGTCGCCGCCGCCGGAGAGGAGGGCCTCACCTACCGGCCCGACCTGGTGCGGCGCCAGCCCAATACGATCGACTCCCATCGGCTGATTCACTGGGCCGAAGCAAAGGGCAAATCGGCCGAGATGAAGCAGCGGTTGATGGAATTGTATTTCCGCGACGGCGGCGATCTCACCGACACCGACGTGCTGGTGCAGGCGGCGGCCGATGTCGGGCTCGATGCCGATGATGTGCGCCGGCGCCTTGCCACCGACGAGGATGTGGCGCTGATCTCGGAGCAGGTGCAGGAAGCCTCCGACAAGGGCATCTCCGGCGTGCCGACTTTTGTATTTGCGCAGAAATATGCGGTGTCCGGCGCGCAGCCCGCCGAGCAACTCGCCCGCGCCATCCGCCAGGTCTCGGCGGAGGTCAACGCCCAGGCGGCGGAATAGGGCACGGCTTGAACTGGGCCACCATACGCGCAACAATCCGCGCGGAGATTGGGAAGATGAAGATCAGGATCGTAGTGCATGAGGCGGAGGAGGGGGGCTTCTGGGCCGAAGTCCCTGCTATCCCGGGCTGCGCCTGTCAGGGCGACAGCATGGACGAGTTGATGCAAAATCTTCGCGAAGCGATCGAAGGCTGTCTCTCCGTTGAAGTTGCCGCGGCCGAGCCGGGCGGCAGCGAACGGATGCTGGAATTGCCTGCGTGAGGCCGACATCCGGTCGCGACTTCGCTCGAATCGTCGAGCGTCGTGGCTGGATCCTGCTTCGCATCAACGGTAGCCATCATATCTATGGCAAGAGTGGAAGCGTTGTGCGGCTTTCAATTCCCATCACGGCAACAAGCCGTTGAAGACAGGTTTACTGCGGCACCTGACGAACTCGCGGAAATCCCGGATGACGACCTTTAGGGTTGAGATTCTTACCGGATCACGCGCAACGCACGCCGCGCGGCGTCACGGCCCCACATGCGCAAGCGCAGCGCCGCATGGATCAGCGGCACCACGGGGTCGTTGTTTCGCAGCGGAATCAGCACGTCGCCGATCGCAAAGCGCCCGCGCCAGATCGGATTGATCATCGGATGATCCGCGCTCGCGGTGGAATCGGCGGTCGCGATGGCGGGATCGGCGCAGAGATGCCGGGTCAGGTCGAGCGTCAGCTGCACCCCGGGCGAGAATTTCGCAAAACGTTCGTCGATGCCGAGCTTGAAGAAGAAGGCGCGGTCCTGGTGCCGCAGCACGATACCGGCGGCGACCGGCGTGGTGCCGGCCCGCAGGCTCACGATCTCGCATTGGCCGCGCTCGGCGAGCGCGGGCGCGGCGCACCGGATGAAGGCGGCATCGCCATCGTGCTGGATCAGCGCGGTGCCGCGCCGGCCTTTCCACCCGCTGGCCTCAAGCCGCAGGAAGGTCTCAAGCGCGGACGCGACGTCCGCGCGGCTGCGCGCGACGTCGAAGCGGACGGCGCCGTGGTCGGCGAGCCGATGCCGCTGGCGCCGCAATTCCTTCAGCTTCTTGTTGCCCAGCGCCTCGCGCAGCAGTTGGTCGGCATCGCGCGTGGCGTCGAGCGCGGCGCGCAGTCGGGAATGCAGCACGCGCGGACGCAAGCCCCCTTGCCGCAGCGCTTCGCCGAGGGCTTGCATGGCGGCGCCGTCGAGCGGCACGTCGCGCAGCACCAGCGCATGTGCGCCGGCTTCGCGCGCCGCGCGCAGCAACGCCGTCGCGGCGTCGCGCGCCATCGCGCGATCGAGCAGCGGCGTGCAAAGCGTGCCATAGGGTTGCGCGCTGGCCAGCGCCGGCAGGGGGATTTTATAGGCGCGCGCCAGCGTGATCACCGGCATCAAGCCGATCGGCGCGCCGTCCGGCGCGGCATCGCCCGCCGCGATCAGCGCGGACACGCCGGTGCGGCCGCGCGCCGAGGCGTTCACCCCAAGCGCCCAGTCCGGCAAATGGTAACCGTTCGGCTCGACCGCGCGCTCGGCCAGCACGCGCCATTGGCTGACGGCCACGGCTGCAAGCGGCGCGTATGTTTCGACAGCAGGCGAAGTCGCTGTCGTCCGCTTGCGCGTGGCAACTTCCTTCGTCGATGCGCGATGGACCGCGGTTATGTCAGCAATCTCGACCACGTCCCCGTTTCCCCGTTCGCGGAGAACCGGCGGTACCTCGCAGCACCGCCGTTCCACCGCGTCGTCGGGAAAGCCTAGCGCAAAGATTGGAAAGTAACGTTGGTGCCGGCGTCCAATTCGAGCGGTAATGTTAACCCCGCGTTTACCGTCCGGACGGTGCGCAGCCCATCGCCGCATGATCGCTAGATCGGCTCATAACTCTCGGAGGCACAGGTGTCATCACCCTCGACGCGGAGCCGGTCGAGGATGACGCCCCCGCTGATCGTGATGCGGTAGGTTTGGGTGCCGAGCGGCCTGCCGGTGGCCGAAGTCAGTTCGGCCCTGACGCAGGCGAACCAGCCGAGGCCGTTGAGCACATGGTGCGGCGGAGAGACCCGTACCTGGCGCGGATAGGAGGTGGCGACGAACACCGATTCCAGGTTGCTGCGGACCAGCTGTCTGACGTCGGGCGGCGCTTCGGGCGGCGGCGGGTCGAGCGGTTTGCCACGCATGAATGCGGGCACCGGGGAGCGGCTGTCGGCGATGCCGCAGCCGGCCAGCACCAGCGCTGCGCCTGCCATCAATGCCGCCTCAACGATCCTTCGCCGCATCCGCCCTTCACCCCGCGCCGGGTTAAGACTACGCACAGCGCCGGTCAATCCGCACGCCCCCGGCCATCAGCAAATGCTGAAGCCGGGTCAGGCCCCGGCAATCTTCGGAAATATGCCGAACCCCTTGTTGCCATGATCGAGCCTGAGAGTAGGCTCTGCCATCCTCACAGGGGGACCGAGGCGATGAAGACGTTCACGGTTGCAGCGGCGTTGCTGGCGTTGATCGCAATGCCCGCGCACGCCCAGATGGGCGGTGCCAAGCGGCATCACGGCGACGACAGCAAGACTGAAACGAAGAAGCCGCAAGTCGACGACAAGGCCTACAAGGCCGCGCTCGAGCGGATCCCGGAGCCCAAGGAAAAGTATGATCCATGGGGCGTCGCGCGGCCCGCGGACCCCGCAACCAAGCCCAAGGAAAAGCCCAAGAATTAACCGCCGCCGCGCTTGAACCGCCCGCGCCGATCAGGCGACCTATCTACGGACGGCAATGTCGGGAGGTGGGCTTATGTTTCGTCATTTGCTTCGCAATGCGATCATCGCCACGGCGGTCCTCTCGACGATACCTTTCGGAATCAGGGCCGCGCTGGCCGAGAATCGCGTTGCACTGGTGATCGGGCAGTCGGCCTATCGTTCCGTCCCGGCGCTGCCCAATCCGGCCAACGACGCCAGACTGGTGGCGAAATTATTGACCGACTCCGGTTTCGAGGTCATGACCGCGACCAATCTTACCCAGAACCAGATCCGGGAAGCGGTCGGCGATTTCGCAGCCCAACTGGCGGCCAAAGGACCGGATACCGTTGCGCTGGTGTTCTATGCCGGCCATGGCCTGCAGATCGATGGCGAGAATTTTCTGTTGCCTGTCGATGTCGACCCGAAGCGGGAAGCCGACATTCCGCTGCAGGGCGTTCGCCTCAACGACATCCTGAATACGCTGACATCGGTGCCGAGCAAGATGCGCATCGTGCTGCTCGACGCCTGCCGCAACGACCCGTTCGCCGAGATCGAGAAGACCGCCGGCCATGAACTCGCGATCGTCGACGCCCGGACCGGCGTCCCCGGCACCTTCGTCTCGTTTTCGACGTCACCGGGCGCGGTGGCGGAGGATGGCGACGGTGCCGACAGCCCTTATGCGGTCGCATTGCTCGCCGCAGCCAAGGAGCCCGGGCTTCCGATCGAGGATACTTTCAAACGCGTCCGTGTTTCGGTCAACAAGGTGACCGAGGGGCGGCAGACCCCTTGGGACAGTTCCTCGCTAACCGAGGATTTCAAATTCACGCCAGGGACCGGCGCCGCCGCGCCGAGGCAGGTCCATTCCAGGCGCACGGTCGAAGAGTGGCGCCACGAACTGCAGGGCAAGCCGGTCGAGGTGGCCAATGAAATGATCGTCGCCGACGGCACCGAGGAGGCCTACGAGGCGTTCGTTGCATTATACGCGCAACCGCCGTTCGGGCCGCAGGCGCGGGAATGGCTCGATCGCCATCGCAGGATGGCGGCGTGGAACATTGCCGTCATCACCAACACGGCTGCCGGCTATCGCGCATTTCTTGCCGAATATCCCGACAGCGATCTGACCGCAACCGCCCGCAAGCTGGAAGAGCGGCTGCGCAATCGCCCGAACACCATTGCGGCCGTGGCCGCCGTGGTCGGCGGCGCGCCAACCGCCGCGGCTGCGCCGAGCCCGGGGGCCGGGCCAGGTCAGCCGATCGCCGCTTCGCTGGTCGCGCCGACTTGTCCCTGTAGTGCGCCGTCGGAGCCGCTCAAGAAGGCCGATCTGCCGCCGAAGAAGAAAGCCGAACCGGATGCGCCCAAGCGTGCCAGCGCCAAGCCGCCGCGACGGTCGCGCGCGGGAGACGACGATGCCGTGGTCTACGGCAGTCCGCCGCCGCGCGGCTATTACGAGCCATCGCCCGGACCGTCGATCGGCATAGGTATCGGTGGCTATGGAGGCGGGGCCGGCTATGGCGGCGGGTAGGCGGCGGCGGCAGGTCGAGGGGTGGATACTGAGACAAGTCTCGGTCGCTCACCGGGTCAGTCAAATTGTTGAGACCACGGAAACGTGTAACACCAGCCAGCCAACCCGTAGGCGAGTTCGCGCAACAGGCCCATGCCGATGATGTGCAGGGTGGAATAGGCCAATGCCAGCGCGATGACGGCAGTTCCCATCGACAGTGGCCGGTTGCCGCCGGCTCTGACCAGCATATTCCGCCGGTCCACGAAATTCCGCCGTTTGTCATAACGGCGTGCGGCTCGTCACGCCGGCCGAACCATCCATCCCGCGCCGGCTGGACAGAGGTTCGGACACCAAGTTGGATGAGGGACTTAATCATGGGGATTTCCTCATGACGACAAACACGGGGGCCAGTGAGACAATGCCGGCTAACCTATATCGCGCCCTCGGCGCGGGAAAGCGTCACAGGTTTTTCACATTCGCGCTCGCCCATGTCGCTGGAATGTCCGGGTTATTGCTCGCCCTCGTGCTGCTGGCCGCTGCGCCGGCATCTTCCTGGGAATATTGGGGCGGCGATAGCGGGGGACAGCGATTCTCGCCGCTGGCGCAGATCACGCCGGCCAATGTCGGCGATCTGGTACGGGCATGGCAGTTCCATACCGGCGATCTCGAAGCCCGGGCGCCGGCGCTGATGGCGCGCACGAAATTCGAAGCAACCCCATTGTTGGTCGAGGACAGCCTGATCTTCTGCACGCCCTTCAATGAGGTGATCGCGCTCGATCCGGCCAACGGTGCGCAGAAGTGGCGTTACGACCCCAAAATCAGTACCGCCCAGCGTCCGGCAAACCGCTATAATTGCCGCGGCGTCGCCTACTGGGTCGATGATCGGGCCTCTGAAGGCGCGGCCTGTCGCTCGCGGATTTTCATGGGCACCAACGACTATCGCGTGATCGCGCTCGATGCGAGATCAGGCGTTCCCTGCGCTGATTTCGGTTCCAACGGCGAGGTCAAGATCGACATCGGAAAGCCGCTGCTATGGCCGGGCGAATTCCAGATCACCTCCGCCCCGGTGGTGAGCCGCGGCGTGGTCGTGGTCGGCTCCTCGATCGCGGACAATGCGCGGGTCGACGCGCCACCCGGCACCGTGCGCGCCTTCGACGCGCGAACCGGCGCCGCGCGATGGACCTTCGATCCGCTGATTCACGATGGCATCAGCGCCGGTCAGGCCAATGTCTGGGCGCCGATGTCCGCCGATGAAGAACGCGGCCTGGTGTTCCTGCCGACGACGTCGCCGAGCCCGGATTTTTTCGGCGGCAAGCGGCCCGGCAACAACGAGCACGCCAATTCGGTCGTGGCGCTGCGCAGCGAGACCGGCGACCTGGTGTGGTCGTTCCAGACCGTGCATCACGATGTCTGGGATTACGACCTGCCGGCGCAACCGACGCTCGCGCGCATCGATACCGGGGAGGGTATGCGCGACGTCGTGATCCAGCCGACCAAGCAAGGGTTTGTGTTCGTGCTCGACCGCGATACCGGCAAGCCGGTATGGCCGGTCGAGGAGCGCGCCGTGCCGCAAGGCGGCGCGGAAGGTGAAACGCTGTCGCCGACGCAGCCGTTTCCCACCCATATGCCGGCCTTGATGCCGCAACAATTTTCGATGGCCGACGTGTCCGAGCCGATTCCCAGTTTCGGCCATCCGTCCTGCGAGGAGAAGCTCGGCGGCTTGCGCAACGAGGGCCTCTACACGCCGCCATCGACACAGGGCACGCTCGAATTTCCGATGACCGGCGGCGGCGTGAACTGGGGCGGTGCGGCGTTCGATCCGGTCCACCAGATCCTCTACGCCAACACTTCCTATGCGATCCACATCATCAAATTGATTCCGAGAGCTGAAGCGGAAGATTTCAAGCCACCGCCGGGTTCCGATTTCGGACCGCAGCGCGGCGCGCCCTTTGCGCTGTCGCGCGTCGTCGCTCTCTCGGGACTGGGCCTCTTGTGCAACAAGCCGCCGTGGGGCGCGATGGTCGCCGTCGATCTGAAGGCGGGCAAGATTCTGTGGCGCTCGAGCGTCGGCACCACGGAAGATCGTGCGCCGCTCGGCCTGGCATTCCAATGGGGCACGCCGCTGGTCAATGGCGTGGTGGTCACGGCGGGCGGCCTGGTTTTCACCGGCGCCATGGACGCGTATCTGCGCGCCTTCGACGCCAGATCCGGCGAGGAGCTGTGGCAGGGCCGGCTGCCGGTGCCTGGTGTCGCCAATCCCATGACCTATCTGTGGAAGGGCGAACAATATGTCCTGATCGCCGCCGGCGGCCATTCCGAATCCGGTGCCACGATCGGCGACAGCGTGGTGGCGTTTCGGCTTGCGCGGCCCGGCGAAGCGCCATCGCTGTGGTCGCGCACCGTCGACCGGCCCGGCGGCAGGTTCTGGAGCGGGGCGCTCTCAGTTGCGATTGCAATCGTGCTGATCGCGGTCGCGGCGTGGCGCTGGCGGCGACGCGTCAAATTGCGCAGGGCCGGCGTCTAGAAGCTGCCGATGCGTCCCCGGCGCAATCAATCGTGAATTGCCTCACCTTGTCGGAGGGGTGACTGCCACATTGCGCGTCAGGCCGTTCCGGGTAAGCTGATTGCCCTGCGTCGCGGTGAGGACACGCAGCACGGGAGGATGGTCCGATGCCAAGAAAGGGAATCACGGGCCACGACGGATGGGTGATCACGGAAGCGCTGGCAACCGCGCTGGTCGCGCTGGAGCAATTGCCGTCGAAACACCAGCCGCGCACCCATATGGAGGAAATCCGCAAGCTGTTGGCCGCGGGTTCCGCGCCTGAAACCGTCAAACTGCACCTCGCCCAGGCCAAGTGCAGGCTGTTTCCCGACCGCGATCCGCTGACCATCTATGACGAGTACGGCATCGGGGACGGGCAGGGCTGAGACGGCTCCCGTTCCAGCCGATCAATCGAACACGACGCCGACCCGCTGTGCGTCGCTCCAGACCGCGTGACAGCGGCGCAGGAACCGATCGGTCTCGATCACCAGTGTGAATGCCTGCGGCAGGCCGATCGGGCTGACGATATCGACCCGCGCGCCGTTGACCGAAATGTTTCGTACGGTGCAATCGATGCCGCCGCCGCCACCGAAGGCGAGCATGCCGTGTTTGAGCACCCTGTGCCGCGGGGCTGCCCTTCTCTCGCTCGTCTGCGCGTTCATCGCCGTAGTCCGCAGTCGTTGTCTTGCCGGACTTTGGCATACCGGACTTGCCGGCTGATAAATCCGCATCGTTCCAGCGATGCATACAAGTTTAGGATTGGTTTACGATAAATGCCGGCGCGCCGCCCTGGAATGCGCCTAGAGCCTTTTCCGTTTCGAGGAATCGAAACGGGGCTCTAGATTCTTGTTTTGACGCGGTTTCTTCACGCGAACCGGTGACCACTTCGCTCGAAAACGCTCTAAAGCATCGCAAAAGCGCTGGAGACCATCGCCACCGGCTTGTTGTCGGCGGCGCTCGACAGGGTGACCCGGCCGAAGCTCATGGTGCGTCCGAGCCGGACCACCCGCGCATCCGCCACGACATCGGACCGCATCGCCGCGCGCATGAAATGCGTGGTTTGATCGACGGTCGTCATCGGCCGGTAGCCGCGGTTGGCCACGAGATTGGCGATCACCATCGCGGTGTCCGCGAATGCCATCAGCGCCTGGCCGCAGACGATGCCGCCATTGCGGCACAGGCGTTCCGAAAACGGCATGCGCAGGATCGCTCCTGGCTGCCAGTCGGCGTCAGCCCCCTCCGGCGGGGCGCATTCGATGCCGCTGATCGAGAGCTTGAGGTCCTGCACCCAGGGTGCGAACACCTCGGCGAGCACGCGGCGGGCTTCCTCGATGTCGAATTCTGCTGTCGGTTGTTCGCTCTGCATGCGGTTCCTCGCCCGGTTTGGACGGTATTGTAGAGGGCATCTGGCGGAAGGGAACAGTGGCGCGGCATGGCTTGAAAATGCCCTGCTTGCGGCCGTATGATTGCGCCTTGGGAGCAGGTGGACCATGTTCAGGCGATGGGCACTGATTTTGGGCGTCGTGGCGGTCGGACTCGCGCTCAGCGGCTGCACCAAATGCGGTCCGATCTGGGACGACTGGATGTCCCCGAAATCCTGCAAGTCGGACCATTTCTAGCGCTTGAGCCGCGGTACTTGGTGTGGGTTTCGCGCGGTGATATATGACGTGCAAAATGCAGGGAGCATTCCATGAGGGTTTTCCGCATAGCGGCGGTGTTCGCGGTGCTGGCCGGGCCGGCTTACGCCCAGATACCCAACCTCAATCTACTCCCCGCGGACAAAACCATGACGCCGGAGGAGAAGGAAGCCCAGGAGGCGCGTGACAAGGCCTACAAGGAATCCTTGAGGAAAATTCCGGACGCCAAAGCCTCTACCGATCCCTGGGGCAATGTGCGCAGCGATGCGCCCAAAACGGCGGCGCCGGCAAAGCCGAAGACCAAGACCGGCAGCGCGCAGACCAAGATGGAAACCCGCTGAGTGCCAGGCGACCTGGGCCGTGCGCGTCGCGTCAGGAAAGCGCGGCCGACTGGTCCACCAGCGTCTCGTAGCACTCGCAGGACATCCGCAGCAGCGTCGCCCGGTCGAGGATCCGGATCACGCCGCGTGAATAGGTGATGACGCCGGCGCTCTGGATCTTGCTGGCGACCTCGGTCACCGAGGTGCGTCGTACTCCCAGCATTTCGGCGAGGAATTCCTGCGTCAAGGCAACGGTGTCGCTCGCCGCCCGGTCCGCGCTCTGCAACAGCCAGCGGCAGAACCGCGCCTCGATCGAGTGCAGCGCGTTGCAGGCGGCCGTCACCCGCGCCTGCGACAGCAGCACCTCGTTGTAGCGGATGGCGAGGTTGCGAACGGGATCGCTGGTGGCGGCCACGGTGCGGAAATGGGTGGCGGCGATACGGCTGCAGGCCATCGGCATCTGCACCACGACGCGGACCAGCGACTTGTAGAGGCCAAGGCCGGCCATCGCGCCGACCACGCCTTCGCGGCCGACGGTTGCGGTCTCGATCGCCTTGCCGTCGCGCAGCACCGCGAGCAGCGAGAGCATGCCGTAATGCGGGAAGTAGACCTGATCGACCTCGTCGCCGGCTTCGGTCAGCACGTCTCCCTGCGGCAGGGAGATCGTCACGAGATGCGGCAGCAGCCGATCGAAATGATCGCGGGGAAGGGAGGCCAGCAGTTTGTTGTCCAAGGGAAGACCGGCGATTGCGACGTGTGTCAATGTCACTGCGATATCCCGCCCGGTCGGTCGGGCCGATTTACCGCAGGAGGTGAAAGGACGCTCCGAGAGGGCGATCCGCGGAAAGCTTGTTTATAGGGATCGCGAAGGGGGGTGTCGGTCCGGTAGCCGTCATAGCGTGCATTCCGGGCCGGCCTTTAATCGCAATGGCTTGCCTCGGCGCCTTCCACCGATGGAATTCAAGGGTCCGAAATCCGACACAGGTGAGGGGGCGGCGTCTTTCTAACCGACTTCGGTGACCAGCCGATGCTTCTTGTCGGTTCTCGGCGCGAGCGGCGTATCGCCGAGCAGGCGATCGAACTCCAGCCGCGATATGTCGTAACATTCGCAGGCGCGCAGCCGCAGCGCCTCGACATCAAGGATGGTGACATGGCCGCGCCGATATCGGACCAGCCCCGCTTTCTGCAAGCCCCCCATCACGTCGGTGACCGTGGTTCGCCGCACCCCCAGCATCATGCCGAGGAATTCGTGGGTGAGCAAAAAATCGCCCTCAGGCATCCGGTCGCGCGTCATCAACAGCCAGCGGCAACAGCGCTGCTCCACCCGGTGCAGATGTGCGCAGGCGGCCGATTGCGCGACCTGGTTGAAGAAGGCATGGGCGTAGCGCAGCATCATCAGGTTCAAGCTCGGGCTGCGCTCGAGTTCGCCGCGGAACGCGCGCGAGTCCATCACCAGGGCGGTCCCGGGAACCTGCACATAGACCGCAGACGGCGCGTCGTGGTCGCCGAAGCAAATCGGCAGTCCCACCATTCCTTCGCTGCCGATGGTGCCGACTTCAGCGCTCGCGCCTTCGGCGGTCGTGATCACCAGCGACGCGACGCCGTCGACGGGGAAGTAGACATGCTCGATCGGGCGTGAAGCCTCGTAGAGGCTTTTTCTGTATTCGAGAATGACCTGCGACAAATGCGGCCGCAGCCGCTCGTAATCATTGTCCGACAACAGCGAGAGCAGCCGGTTGGTCCGTCGGTGGTACATGCCCTGTCATTTCCAGTGTTCGATGGCTGCATCCAACGCCAATGGTTGCAGGCCGCTTGGTCAGCGCTGTCGGTCGTCCGAGCCTGCCTGTCAAACCGCCGGGTCGTCGTTTTCCGCGGCATTGACCCGCGCAGCATATTCCTCGGCGAGCCTGAGCAAACTATCATGTAGAGCCGGATCGGCGGAATCGCGGGCAAGCCGACGGCAACGCTCGGCCTGTTCACGGAGCTCGGCCTGCTCGCGGAGATGGAAGAGCTGCGGCATCCGACTCACTCGCAACGCGGCGGGAGTCCACATCGGGCTCTCGGTCGCCGGCACCGTTGGGTTTTTGCCGGCAATTCCGCGATAGTATCGAGATTATGTCGGGTAAGCGACTCAATTCGTTGAGTTCCGAGGACTCGGATCGGCCAGCACACGCGCTATATTCAGCTGGTCGTCCTGTGTTGGAGTAGCGACATGGCCTTGCGCCCCCGTGATCTGGCAAGCCGCATGGCCGGCCGGCGGAAGCCGGACGACGGCTATCTGCGCGAGACCTTCACCTTGCCGCGCGACAAGGCCCGCACCAGGGCGCGCGATTACTTCGCCCGCTATCCCAAGGCCGCCTATATGAGTTCCGTCGAAAGCTGGCGCGAATTGCCGGGCGGCGACATCGAATTCACGATGCGGCGGCTGCCGAGCGCCGACTGAGAGTTGCGCAAGGGGAACCTGATCGCGCCCGGTTTCACCTCCAACCCCATAGGATTGTTAACATTTTTACGGCATAGCTGGTTTTCGCCCGAGCCTCAGGCTTGAGAGAATCCGATGGCGAGACATCGCAAAGACCTCGGCGCGCGCAAGCACATGCGGGTCGAGCTGCACAAGCCGGGATTCCTGATTCCGGCGCCGGACGCGCCCTGGATCGAGTGCCAGATCGTCGATGTCTCCGACAACGGCGTTTGCCTCGATGTCGGCGCGCTGGCGGTGCCGAAGCTGTTCGGACTGGCCTTCACGGCGCGCGGCGAGGTGCTGCGGGTATGCGCGCTGGTGTGGCGCCAGGGTGAACTGGTCGGCGCCCGCTTCGTCACCGCCAAACAGCTTCGGGAGGGTTTTGAGTTTGACGACGCCGACCCGAAACGGGAGACGCTGGTCGACTAGGTCTTTCAGCATGGTCTTTTCTGAAAGCCGGCTCCACTTTTCCGGATCATGCTCCCGGCCTCGGAGGCTTTAATCCAGCGACTCTGCGACGATGCGGATTCGAAACAACGGCCGCTTGGACTCGTCGAGAAGCTCCATTTGCCACTCGGAGTTCTCTTTCAGTTTGCGCGCGATGCTGCCGAGCATGTCGCCGCAAACGCTGGTCAGTTCTTTCCAGGCCGCGTTGCGGTCGGCAAGTTCGGTGCCGTGGTCGCTGGCCCCGGAGTAGCGGCCGTTCTGGATGCGAAAAAAATAGAGCGGCATGGCGCCAGACCGATTCGTGAAGGACCGCTCCGGGCCTCTTGAGGAGAGCCCACGAGTTTCTCCTCCACTGGATTCCCAATCCCCGGATTGATCAACTCCGGGCTTTTACGGGGATAAGTACGCTCCCGCGCCGCGCCGCGGCCAAGTCGGTTTGGTGCCGCGTTCACTCGCTCTCGGTAATCCGGATCAGGCCGTCGCCGGTCATGACAGGGCCTTTGGCGGTGAGGGCGACGTAGCCGAGGGTCAGGAGCTTTGCCAGATGAGCGGCGGGTATCCTGGGATTGGGCGCCGTGACCGCAACCTCGATCAGCGAGGCGAACTCTTCGGGCGTCAACAGCTTTGGCGCGTGAACCGTCATTCCTGAAACCTGGGCCGGGATATGCTGCGGCCACTAACGTCGAAACAAAACCGGCCGCAACCGGGCCCCGACAAAAGGGTCCCGAACCGCGCGGGTCCGGGGCTCGCTGTCAACGTCGCAGCTTGCCCCCGCGGCAGTTTGGCGATGACGATTGGATTCCAGGACAGGCTGCCGCAACCGCAGTGAGTCAGATCAAGAGCTGCGCATCGCGATCAGGGGCAGGATGTAGGCCAGCACGAATGGCTAGGCCATCGTCTCGGCCACCAGCCGGATTCGAAACAGCGGCGCATCGGTCGCATCCAGCAGTTCCATGCTCCATTCGGAGTTCGGCTCGAGCTTGCGGCAGCTCTCCGCAACGAGGTCGCCGCAGACCTTGGTCAGTTCCTGCCAGGCCTCGTCAGCGCCGGCCAGTTCGCACCGGTCGGAGGCACCGCCGTTCTGGGTCCGGAAGGAAAACAGCGGCATGGCGGACGGCACTTCGTTTGCGGCCGCGGCCGGCCTGTTCAAGTCCTCACCTTGTGGTTGATCAGATTCTCATCTTCAGCCGAGCGCTATCCGTTTGAATACGGCATAACGTCGCCGTCCGTACAATGCACTCGGTTCGGGAATCCGTGGAATCAGAAGGTCTGTTCGCGTTCGGCCTTCTTCAGCTCACGGTCGATGCGCAGCTGGACGCGCCGAATCGCCAACAGGTTGATCCTGGTTTCCGTTCTGCCCGACTTGACCTCGTCGCCGATCTGGAAATGCCACTTCCAGATCCCCGGCGTCGCCGTCGTTGTGACCACATAGTCCACGCCCTTGTGATTCATGGGAGATCTCCGCCGCGACTCCAATTGGGCCACCTTAACCGCATCTCTGTGGTTGCGCCTGTTCAATTCTGCTCGTTTTTGATGCTGGTCTCGCACGACAGCTGCAGCAGTTTGTTGCCGGCCATTGAAAGGCCGCCCATCGGGCCGCTCCCGATTCTATGCATCGTCTGATGGACTTTTGCCCGACCCTCCATTCGCCGAGTTGAATAAAATGCGTAGTTCTACGGAATCTGGGCGAGCTGCAACTCAAGGGTCCATCTCTCTATTTTAACCCTCTAACAGATTGAAATTGCGCAACTTATAAGAGCGGAAGACGTCAATTGCACGTTCGTAAAAGAACGTATTGCGAACTTAGAACAAATAGGGTACATTGTTCCATCGATCAGGGTTCTCGAAACCTTCATCTCCGCCCGTTTGTCCCGCTAGCGAATCCCCGCCATAAGGAGCACGACCTATGTCCGCCACTGCCCTGCGTATCGTCGAAGGATCCTCCATGGACAAGACCAAGGCCCTGTCCGCTGCGCTCTCCCAGATCGAGCGCCAGTTCGGCAAGGGCTCGGTGATGCGGCTCGGCAAGAACGACCGCTCGATGGACATCGAGACGATTTCCTCCGGCTCGCTCGGGCTCGACATCGCGCTCGGCGTCGGCGGCCTGCCGCGCGGGCGCGTGGTCGAGATCTACGGGCCGGAATCCTCAGGGAAAACCACGCTGGCGCTGCACACGGTCGCCGAAGGGCAGAAGAAGGGCGGCATCTGCGCCTTCATCGACGCCGAACACGCGCTCGACCCGGTCTATGCCCGAAAGCTCGGCGTCAACATCGACGATCTGCTGATTTCGCAGCCCGACACCGGCGAGCAGGCGCTGGAAATCTGCGACACCCTGGTGCGCTCCGGCGCGGTCGATGTGCTGGTGATCGATTTGGTTGCGGCCCTGGTGCCGAAGGCCGAGCTCGAAGGCGAAATGGGCGACGCGCTGCCGGGCCTGCAGGCCCGCCTGATGAGCCAGGCGCTGCGCAAGCTCACCGCCTCGATCAACAAGTCCAACACCATGGTGATCTTCATCAACCAGATCCGGATGAAGATCGGCGTGATGTACGGCTCGCCGGAAACCACCACCGGCGGCAATGCGCTGAAATTCTACGCCTCCGTCCGGCTCGACATCCGCCGCATCGGTGCGATCAAGGAGCGCGACGAGGTGGTCGGCAACCAGACCCGCGTCAAGGTGGTGAAGAACAAGCTGGCACCGCCGTTCAAGCAGGTCGAGTTCGACATCATGTATGGCGAGGGCGTCTCCAAGATGGGCGAAATCCTCGATCTCGGCGTCAAGGCCGGCATCGTGGAAAAATCCGGCGCCTGGTTCTCCTATGACAGCCAGCGGCTCGGCCAGGGCCGCGAGAACTCAAAGGCCTTCCTCAAGGCCAATCCCGACATGACCGCGAAGATCGAAGCCGCGATCCGCCAGAACTCCGGCCTGATCGCCGAGCAGATTCTGGCAGGCTCCCCCGAGCGCGATGCCGAGGGCGAGGAGGAGCCGGCGGAGGAGTGAGGTTTTCAGGGCCCGGTCGGTTGACCAAGGTTCGACATCGGCGGGCGCTGTTGACGTTGAGTTGCCGACGTCTCCAGCGCCCGTTTTTGTTTGGCGTATAGCGGGTGACGAATATGATGCGTCTGATCCTGACGACGGGTGCTTCGGGTGCTGGAAGCCTCGAACAGGCCGGCATCGCCGACATCGTGCTTCCCTTCGGCTTTCGGTTCGTCTGGGGACCGTTGCCGTCAGATGCGGAGGTCGCGGCGGCGTTGGCGCCGCGCTCGACGCAACATGATCAGACGATCGATTATTGGCGCCGGAATATTTATCGGCTGCTCCCTGGAGAAACCGGTTCGAACGAAATCGGATTGATCGATCTCTGCGAGCACTGCGAGACGATCGAATTATGGATTGATCCGGACCCAAATGCCCAACTGACCCTGATCTGGCTGCTGGACTATTTGCGCCATCACGGGAACATCGCGTCGAAACTGACTTTGATCCAGACGGATGTGGCAATCGGCAATCACCTGCCGGAACACGTGGCCACATGGCGGCTGCCGGCCGTCAAAATCCTGAACCATCATCTCGAATTAGCCGGTAAGGCCTGGCAGGCCTATCGGGCGCCGACGCCGCAGGAATGGTCCGACCTGCTGTCAAAGGATTTGAGCGTCCTGCCGCGGCTTCGGCAGGCCGTCATAAAATTGCTTGAAGAACTTCCCATGCGCACGACCGGGCTTGGTGCGACGGAAATGCGGATGCTCCAGCTTTTGAAGGAAGGCATCGTGAACCCTATCGGGCTGTTTCCTCACCATCGCCATCAGCGAAAAGTGTTCGGCTATTGGGAGGCCGGATCGCTGCTGGATGGGTTGGCGCATTGTCCGGCGCCTGCTGTGTCCGGCCTCGGCGAAGGGCCGTTCGCGGAGGAGATGCACAACGATCGCATTCGTCACGAGCGATACGTAAAAAGCAGAATATCTCTCACGCCACTGGGCGAGGCTGTCTTGACATGGAAGGAAGACTTCAGGCGGCACAATCCGATCGACCGTTGGTGGGGCGGGACCAGATTGACCAACGACAATCTGTGGCGCTGGGATCCGAAGTACCGCACTGTGATCGCGCCTTAGCAAGGTCACCCGTGCGGTTCCATTGCTTGTTGCCCGTTCGATATGGGATGGTCCAATGACCAGAACCCGGAATCTCGGGATTCCGGGTTGGCGTCTTCGACGCGCCCCGGAATGACCGACCTCAATCACTCCGCCGCCTGCGCATAATCCTCGATCGGCGGGCATGAGCAGACCAGGTTGCGGTCGCCATAGACATTGTCCACACGCCCGACCGGGCTCCAGTATTTGTCCGAACGTGAGGTGCCCGCCGGAAAACACCCCTCCGCGCGGGAATAGGCCCGCGCCCACGCGTCATCGGCGATGTCGTGCACCGTGTGCGGCGCATGCCGCAACGGCGAGGCCTCGACCTTCCAGCGTCCGGTTTCGATCTCGGCGATCTCCTGCCGGATCGCGATCATGGCGTCGCAGAAGCGGTCGATTTCGGCTTTCGATTCGGATTCGGTCGGCTCGATCATCAGCGTGCCCGGCACCGGGAAGCTCATGGTCGGGGCATGAAAGCCGTAATCGATCAGCCGTTTGGCGATGTCGTCGACGGTGACGCCGCTGGTCTGCTTCAGCGGGCGGGGATCGACGATGCATTCATGCGCGACGCGGCCCTTGGCGTTGCGATACAGCACCGGAAAATGCGGATCGAGTTTTGTCGCGATGTAGTTGGCGTTGAGGATCGCGATTTCGGTCGCGCGCGCAAGACCTTCGCCGCCCATCATCAGGATGTAGATGTAAGAGATGGTCAGGATCGACGCCGAGCCGAAGGGCGCCGCCGACACGGGTCCGACCGCCGATGGATTGGCACCATCGGCCGCCGGATGACCCGGCAAATACGGCGCCAGATGCGCCTTGACGCCGATCGGCCCCATGCCCGGGCCGCCGCCGCCATGGGGAATGCAGAAGGTCTTGTGCAGATTGAGATGGCTGACGTCGGCGCCGTAATCGCCGGGCCGCGACAGCCCGACCTGCGCGTTCATGTTGGCGCCGTCGAGATAGACCTGCCCGCCATGGCCGTGAACGATGTCGCAGATCTCCCGAATATGTTCCTCGAACACGCCGTGGGTGGAGGGATAGGTGATCATCACGGCGGCGAGGTTTTTCGAATGTTGTTCGGCCCTGGCGCGGAGATCGCCGACATCGACGTCGCCTTTGATATCGCAGGCCACCACCACCACCTCCATCCCGGCCATATGGGCGGAGGCCGGATTGGTGCCGTGCGCCGAGGAGGGGATCAGGCACACCTTTCGGTGCGGCTCGCCGCGGGCTGCGTGATAGGCGCGAATCGCAAGCAGGCCGGCATATTCGCCCTGCGCGCCCGAATTCGGCTGCAGCGAGATCAAGTCATAGCCTGTGATGTCGCACAGACATTTTTCCAGCCGGGCGAACAGCGCGTGATAGCCCGCCGCCTGCTCGCGCGGCGCGAATGGATGAAGCGAACCGAATTCGGGCCAGGTCAGCGGGATCATCTCGCTCGTCGCATTGAGCTTCATGGTGCAGGAGCCGAGCGGAATCATCGCGCGGTCGAGCGCGAGGTCGCGATCGCCGAGCTTGCGCATGTAGCGCAGCAATTCCGTCTCGGAGCGATGAGCATGAAACACCGGATGGGTGAGGAACGCTGCTGTTCGTTTCAGCTCGGCCGGCAGCGCCTCCCGTGCGCCGGCCTCGATATCCGCATAATTGAGCGCGCCGCCGAACGCCCGCCATACCGCCTCGACCACGGCGGCCGTCGTGGTCTCGTCCAGCGCGATGCCGAGCGCGCGCTCGCCGATCCGCAGGTTGATCCGTTCAGCGAGTGCCCGGTCGACGATCTCGCCTTGCTTGGCGCCGACGTTCACGGTCACGGTGTCGAAAAATGCTTCCGATTGCAGGACAAAACCAAGCTTGCGCAATCCCGCCGCCAGCACGGCGGTGCGGCGATGCACCGCGCGCGCGATCTCCGTCAGCCCCTCCGGTCCGTGATAGACCGCATACATCGAGGCGATGACGGCGAGCAGCACCTGCGCGGTGCAGATATTGGAGGTCGCCTTCTCGCGGCGGATATGCTGTTCGCGGGTCTGCAGCGCCAGCCGGTAGGCGCGCTGTCCCCGCGAATCGATCGACAGGCCGACGATGCGCCCCGGCAGCGAGCGTTTCAGTTCATCGCGCACCGCCATATAGGCCGCGTGCGGGCCGCCAAAACCCATCGGTACCCCAAAGCGCTGCGCCGATCCGACCGCGATATCGGCGCCGAGATCGCCGGGCGAGGCCAATAGCGTCAGCGCCAGCAAATCGGCTGACACGACGGCCAGCGCGCCTCTGGCGTGCAGCGCCGCGATCGCCGCGCGAGGATCGCGCACCGCGCCTGACGTATCCGGATATTGCAGCAGCGCACCGAACACGTCGGCCTCGTCGAGATCGTGCAAGGGATCGCCGACGATCAGATTCCAGCCCAGCGGCTCGGCGCGGGTGCGCAGCACCGCCAGCGTCTGCGGATGCACCCCGGCATCGACGAAGAAGGATTTGGGCATTGCAGGCGCGGCACGTTCGGCGAGCGCCATCGCCTCGGCGGCGGCGGTTGCCTCGTCGAGCAGGGAGGCGTTGGCGACGTCGAGCCCGGTGAGATCGCAGATCATCGTTTGAAAATTGAACAAGGCTTCCAGCCGGCCCTGGCTGATCTCCGGCTGATATGGCGTATAGGCCGTGTACCAGGCGGGATTTTCCAGGATGTTGCGCTGGATCACCGCCGGCAGGACCGTGCCGGAATAGCCCTGGCCGATCAGCGAGGTGAAAACCTGGTTCTGCGCGGCGAGTTCGCGCATGTGAGCGAGCGCCTCGGTTTCGCTTAAGGCGCGGCCGAGGTCGAGCGGCGCCTGCTGGCGGATCGACGACGGCAGCGTCTGCGCCATCAGCGCCTCGAGGCTTGCTGCGCCGACGGTCTCCAGCATGCCGGCGACGTCGCGCGGCGAGGGCCCGATGTGGCGGCGGACGAAGCTGGTGGCGGGCTCGACGAAGGCTTTGCGGTGCGCGGTCATCTCATACCTCAGGCGGTGTGCTTGGCGTAGGCGGCTTCATCCATCAGGCCGTCGAGTTCGCTTTTGTCTGCGATCTTCATCTTGAAGAACCAGGCCTTGCCGGCCGCATCCGAATTGATCAGCGCGGGTTCGCCGCCGACCGCCTCGTTGACCTCGAGGACTTCGCCGGAAATCGGTGCGTAGACGTCGGAGGCGGCCTTGACCGACTCGACCACGGCGGCGGCTTCCCCCTTCTTCAGGCTGCGGCCGGCCCTGGGCAGTTCGACGAACACAACGTCGCCAAGCTGCGACTGCGCGTAGTCGGTGACGCCGATGGTGGCTGTGTCACCCTCGATGCGGAGCCATTCGTGATCTGGCGTGAAAAGCGTGGTCATGGCAATTCCTTCGGCATTTTTCAGGTTCAGCGTTTGTAGGTGTTGGCGACGAACGGCATCGCCGCTGTCTGTAGCGGCAGGCGCTGCCCGCGCAGTTCGGCGAACACGGTGGTGCCGATGACGGCCTGCGCCGCCGGCAGATAGCCCATGGCGACCGGCGCATTCAGGCTCGGGCCGAAACCGCCCGAGGTGACCGCGCCGATCTGTCCGGTTGAAACAGCATCGGCAAATAGCCGCGCGCCTTCGCGCACCGGCGCGCGGCCCTCGGGCCGCAAGCCGACGCGTCGGCGCGGCGCGCCGGTTTGAAGCTGCGCCAGAACGATATCCGAACCGGGAAAGCCGCCGGCGCGGGCGCCGCCAACGCGGCGGCTCTTTTGAATGGACCATTCGAGCGCGCCCTCGACCGGCGTGGTCGTGGTGTCGATGTCATGACCGTAGAGGCAAAGGCCGGCCTCGAGCCGCAGGCTGTCGCGGGCGCCGAGACCTACCGGCAGCACCTCGCCATCGGCCAGCAGGGCCTTGGCAAGCTGCTCCGCCTGGGCGGCGGGAACCGAAATCTCAAAGCCGTCCTCGCCGGTGTAGCCGGAGCGCGAGACGAAGCAGTCGATGCCGTCGACGCGGCGGGGACCTGCATCCATGAAGCGCATGGCGGGTACATCTGCGCAAAGCTTTGCCAGTACCGATTCAGCCTTCGGCCCCTGCAGCGCGATCAGCGCGCGGTCGGGAAGCGGCTCGACCTCGCAAACATCCGACAAATGCGCGCGCAGATGCGCCTCGTCCTCGGCCTTGCAGGCGGCATTGACCACCAGGAACAGGCGGCTGCCGAAATTGGCCACCATCAGGTCGTCGAGCATGCCCCCGCTATCATTGGTGAACTGGGCGTAGCGCTGCCGCCCCGGCGCCACGCCGACGATGTCCTGCGGCACCAGCCGCTCCAGCGCCAGGGCCGCATCTTCGAGCCTGCCGGATTTCGGGCGCAGCGCGATCTGGCCCATATGCGAGACGTCGAACAGGCCGGCGCGCTCACGGGTATGCAGGTGTTCCCGCAGCACGCCGGTGGCGTATTGCACCGGCATGTCATAGCCCGCGAACGGCACCATCTTGCCGCCGCTGGCCACATGCAGCGCGTGCAACGGGGTATGTTTCAACCTGGGTTGGTTTTCGCGCGCAAGCATCATGAGGCCCTCGCGGTTCCCGGGGACAATCCCTCGAAAACCTGTCGAAGCCCCATCTGTCGCTGTGCCTGAGAGTATTATCCCGTCGGCGGACGCCTTGGGCGGCAAGGCCCTTGGCGTCTCTTTCCAGATGCTAGCAAGTCACGCGGTCCGTTTGCCTGAGAGTTTCCGGGGCGGTTGCTCCTTCGGCGCCGGCCAGTGGCCGATCTCTCCCGACGTGACTATCTACAGCTAGGAAGAGAACACGGCTCAACCAAGCCTGTCAACGCAGCTGCAAGAGCTATCAACGGCTCTTGTGCTGCTGCGGCAAGCCGCTGATCCCGTGCACACTTTCTGGACACCCCGGCCCCCCTTGTCTAAAAGCGTGCGGGGACAAATGACCTGTTTTCCAGCGAATCCCCGGTGATTTTGCGATTGGACCGATATGAGCGGCGTTAACGAGATCAGGTCGGCATTCCTGAACTTCTTCAAGGCGAACGGCCACGAGATCGTGCCGTCGTCCCCGCTCGTGCCGCGCAACGACCCGACCCTGATGTTCACCAATGCCGGCATGGTGCAGTTCAAGAACGTCTTTACCGGCGTCGAGAAGCGGCCGTACTTGCGCGCCACCACCTCGCAAAAATGCGTGCGGGCGGGGGGCAAGCACAACGACCTCGACAATGTCGGCTACACCGCGCGGCATCACACCTTTTTCGAGATGCTCGGCAATTTCTCGTTCGGCGATTACTTCAAGGATCGCGCCATCGAGCTTGCCTGGAACCTGGTGACGAAAGAGTTCGGCCTGCCGAAGGACAAGCTGACCGCAACTGTCTATATCGATGACGACGAGGCCTTCGATCTCTGGAAGAAGATCGCCGGCCTGCCGGAGTCGCGCATCATCCGCATCGCGGGCTCCGACAATTTCTGGCAGATGGGCGACACCGGTCCGTGCGGTCCCTGCTCCGAAATCTTCTACGATCACGGCGACAAGATCTGGGGCGGCCCGCCGGGCTCGCTGGAGCAGGACGGCGACCGTTTCATCGAGATCTGGAACCTGGTGTTCATGCAGTTCGAGCAGTTCGAGGGCGGGGTGCGCCAGCCGCTGCCGAAGCCGTCGATCGACACCGGCGCGGGGCTCGAGCGCGTCGCGGCCGTCTTGCAGGGCAAGCACGACAACTACGACATCGACCTGTTCGTCGCCCTGATCCGCGCCATCTCGGAATTGACCGGCGCCGACCCGCAAGGACCGCAAAAGGCCTCGCTGCGGGTGATCGCCGATCATCTGCGCGCGACTTCGTTTCTGATCGCCGACGGCGTGCTGCCCTCGAACGAGGGCCGCGGCTATGTCTTGCGCCGGATCATGCGCCGCGCGATGCGCCATGCGCAGCTGCTCGGCGCGCGCGACCCGCTGATGCATCGGCTGGTCTGGGCGCTGGTGCGCGAGATGGGTCAGGCCTATCCGGAGCTGGTGCGCGCCGAAAACCTGATCGAGGAAACGCTGCGGCTGGAAGAGACGCGCTTCCGCAAGACGCTGGAACGAGGACTGTCGATCCTCGACGAGAAGAGCGCGAGCCTGAAGAAGGGCGACATGTTCGACGGCGACACGGCGTTTACGCTTTACGACACCTATGGCTTCCCGCTCGACCTCACCCAGGATGCGCTGAAATCCCGCGGCATCGGCGTCGACATCGCCGCCTTCACCGACGCCATGGACCGGCAGCGCGAAAAGGCGCGGGCGGCATGGGCGGGAAGCGGCGATACCGCCACCGAGAACATCTGGTTTCCGTTGCGCGAGAAACTCGGCGCCACGGAATTTTTGGGTTACGAGACGGAAACCGCCGAAGGCATCGTCGGCGCGCTGGTGAAGGACGGCGGCGAGGTCGAAAGCCTCAAGGCCGGCGAGGCCGGCGCGATCGTTTTGAACCAGACGCCGTTCTATGCGGAGTCCGGCGGCCAGGTCGGCGACACCGGAGTCATGACCGGCGAGGGCGTCCGCTTCCGCGTCACCGAAACCCAGAAGAAGGCCGGCGACCTGTTCGTGCATCTCGGCACGGTGGACCAGGGCATCCTGAAGCCGGGCGCGGCGCTGTTGCTCGAAGTCGATCACGCACGCCGCTCGTCGATCAGGCGCAACCACTCCGCGACGCATCTTTTGCATGAGGCGCTGCGCCAGGTGCTCGGCGACCACATCGCCCAGCGCGGCTCGCTGGTGGCGCCGGACCGGCTGCGCTTCGACTTCGTGCACCCCAAACCGATCACGGCGGAGGAGCTGAGTCGCATCGAGGATATCGCCAACGATGTGGTGCTGGAAAACGACGAGGTCACCACGCGCCTGATGGCGGTGGACGATGCGCGCGAGGCTGGTGCGCGGGCGCTGTTCGGCGAGAAATACGGCGACGAGGTGCGGGTGGTTTCGATGGGCAAGACCGCCCGCGAGCATGGCAATAACGCGCTCGGCTGGTCGGTTGAACTGTGCGGCGGCACCCATGTGCGGCGGACGGGCGACATCGGCCTGATTTCGGTGACGGGTGAGAGCGCGGTCGCCTCCGGTGTGCGCCGGATCGAGGCGCTGACCGGGCGCCATGCGCGCAAGCATGCCAACGAGACCATGGCGCTGGCGAGAACCGCCGCCGCGGAATTGCGCACCACGCCTGAAGAGATGCCGGCGCGGATCGCGGGGCTGATGGAGGAGCGCAAGCGACTGGAGCGCGACCTGTCGGATGCCCGCAGGCGGCTCGCGATGGGCGGCGGCGCGCAAGCCGGGAACGGATCGGCGGCGCAGGGCGCGGGCGTCCGCGAGGTCGGCGACGTCAAGCTGATGGCGCGCGCGGTCGAAGGCATCGAGATGAAGGATCTCAAGAGCCTTGCCGATGACGGCAAGAAGCAGCTCGGCTCCGGCGTGGTCGCCATCGTCGGCGTCACCGGCGACGGCAAGGCCGGCGTCGTGGTCGGCGTCACCGCCGATCTCACCTCGCGCTACAACGCGGTCGACCTGGCGCGGGTTGCTTCCGTCGTGCTCGGCGGCAAGGGCGGTGGCGGACGTCCCGACATGGCGCAGGCCGGCGGGCCCGATGGCGCCAAGGCGAATGCGGCGCTTTCGGCCATCGAAAAGGCGATGGCCGGCGCCTGACGATTATCTCAGCGCGCGCCCTTCAGCGTGCAGGAGGTCGAGCAGGTGGCTCGGGTTCCATGGTCGCATTTGATGCAGGCGCCCATGCACTGATCCATGACTTTAGGATTGAAGGAGGGATAAAGCTCGGCCGCGCATTTGCTCGAGACCGAGCCCGTCACCTCGTCGTCGCCGGAGCAGGACATCATCGACAAGGCCGCGGCGATCAAAACAGCGAAGCGGTTCACGAACCCCTCCTGTCAATGTTCGATACCTCTGCGCCATGGCGCTTCCCGGCGACCCCGTTCACCGCCATCTTGCCGAACGAGATTGCACCGGCGCGGTGATTCCCGCCAGCCGGCACTGCAAAAGATGGTTGCCGAATCGAAAAAGCTATTTCGGTTCCAGGAACGGGGCGACCACTTCCCGGGTCTCCTTGCTCGGAACTACCGGCACGATCTCGAAGCTCATGCCAAAACCCCGGCAGTTCAGGACCCATTCCTGCAGCAGCCGCGCGTCGTCGCATTCCATCAGCTGGAAGCAGCGGTCGAAATTGGGCTCGATCCAGCTGCCGAGATATGTCAGCCCCTCGGGAAATTTGATCCCCTCGTCGCGCACGCGCCGGTAGACCGGGATCGGGTCGCGATCCCCAAAGCGCTCGATCACCATGAACAGCATGGCAGGCCTCACCCCTTGCGCAGAAATACGTAGTCCGCGGCATAAGGCGCGCTGCGGAAGGCGCCGGCGTTGTCGCACCCGCCCTTCAGGTTGCCGCCCTCGGTATGGATCCGCTGCACGGTCGTGACGCCGCTGAGGATGCCGCTGCCGCGATGCGAAGCCACCTCGAGCCTGAGCCGGGGAATATCGGCCGGTGTCGCGAGGAGATCGAGCGCCGCGACGTCAGACATTTTCCGGTGCCATCGCCTTGGTCAGGTTTTCGGCGACCTTGTCGAGGAAGCCGGTGGTGGAGAGCCAGCGCTGGTCGGCGCCGACCAGAAGCGCGAGATCCTTGGTCATGTAGCCGGCCTCGACGGTCTCGACGCAGACCTTTTCCAGCGTAGCCGCGAATTTGGCCAGCGCGGCGTTGTTGTCGAGCTTGGCGCGATGCGCCAGGCCACGGGTCCAGGCGAAAATCGAGGCGACCGAATTGGTCGAGGTCTCCTTGCCCTTCTGATGCTCGCGGTAATGCCGCGTCACGGTGCCGTGGGCGGCCTCGGCTTCCACCGTCTTGCCGTCCGGCGTCATCAGCACCGAGGTCATCAGGCCAAGCGAGCCGTAGCCTTGCGCAACCGTGTCCGACTGCACGTCGCCGTCATAGTTCTTGCAGGCCCAGACGTAGCCGCCCGACCATTTCATGGCGGCGGCGACCATGTCGTCGATCAGGCGATGTTCGTAGGTGATCTTCCTGGCGTCGAACTGGGCCTTGAATTCCTTGTCGAAAATGTCCTGGAAGATGTCCTTGAAGCGTCCGTCATAGACCTTGAGGATGGTGTTCTTGGTCGACAGATAGACCGAATAGCCTTTCGACAGCCCCATGTTGAGCGAGGCGCGGGCGAAATCGGCGATCGAATCGTCGAGATTGTACATCCCCATCGCAATCCCGGCGCTCGGGGACTTGTAGACCTCCCGTTCGATCACTTGGCCGTCCTCGCCGACGAATTTCATCGTCAGGATACCCTTGCCCGGGAATTTGAAGTCGGTGGCGCGGTACTGGTCGCCGAAGGCGTGGCGGCCGATGATGATCGGCTTGGTCCAGCCCGGCACCAGCCGCGGCACGTTCTTGCAGATGATCGGCTCGCGGAACACCACGCCGCCGAGGATATTGCGGATGGTGCCGTTCGGCGATTTCCACATTTCCTTCAGGCCGAATTCCTTCACCCTGCCCTCGTCGGGGGTGATGGTGGCGCATTTGACGCCGACGCCCACCTTCTTGATGGCGTTGGCGGCATCCACCGTGACCTGGTCGTTGGTCTTGTCGCGGTATTCCATCCCGAGGTCGAAATACATCAGGTTGATGTCGAGGAACGGGGTGATCAGCTTGTCCTTGATGTATTGCCAGATGATCCGGGTCATCTCGTCGCCATCGAGCTCGACGACGGGGTTGGTCACCTTGATTTTTGCCATGGGGAGGAGGGCCTTTTTGGGAATAGCGCGTTTCGGGAGGATGGGAACGATCGTCGCTATAGCATTCGGGAACGCGGGCTGGAAGGCGAATGGCCGGGCAGCGGGGTTGCCAATTCAGGCAAGCCCGAAATGCCGCGCCACAGGCTGCTGCTTCGCCGGGGGAAACCGCCTGGAGTTGGCCGCCGCGCGGATGTGAATCCGGTCGCGGTCGCCGCGGCGCGGTTCTCGGCTCGGATTCGATCGAGCCCTGCTCAGCGCGGCCTTGAGATTTTGATCGAAAATCAGGAAACCTTGCTAAGCCGATTGTTTTGCTTGAGAAACGCTGTCGGCTGGATCATCGGATCCGGCTGCGGTTGAGGTTTTGAACGAGTCTATTCACAGCTTGATTCAAAGCCTCAGAGATCGAATCAGAAAGTGAAGTGAGATGTCCGGCTCGGGCACCGACAAGACCAAATCAGGCCTCGCATTGGCCGGCCCCGTTGTGATCCTGGTTGAGCCGCAGCTCGGCGAGAATATCGGCATGGCCGCGCGCGCGATGGGCAATTTCGCGCTGAGCCGCTTGCGCATCGTCAACCCGCGTGACGGCTGGCCCAACATCAGCGCGCAGCGGGCCGCCGCCGGCGCCGACCATATCCTGGACCGGGTCGAACTGTTCGACACCGTCGAGCAGGCGGTTGCCGATTGCACGCTGCTGTTCGCCACTACCGCGCGCGCCCACGACCAGGCCAAGCCGGTGGTGGCGCCGGACGTGGCGGCCCGCGAGATGGCCGGCCGGATCGAGGCCGGCGGCACGGTCGGCATCCTGTTCGGCCGCGAGCGCTACGGCTTGCAGAACGAGGAGGTGGCGCTCGCCAACCGCATCATCACCTTTCCGGTCAACCCGGGTTTTGCCTCGCTCAACCTGGCGCAGGCGGTGCTGTTGATCGGCTATGAATGGTTCAAGCTGCAGACAGCGGGCGCGCTGCCGTTTGCGATGCCCGAGCGTTCCGAGCCCGCCTCGCAGCACCAGATGCAGGCCTTCTTCGAGAATCTGGTGCGCGAACTCGACCGGGTCGAATTCCTGCGCCCGGCCGAGAAGCGGGAGACCATGCTGGTCAACCTGCGCAACATCTTTACCCGCATGGACCCGACCAAGCAGGACATGCACACCCTGCACGGCGTTGTGATGGCGATTGCGGAGGGGCGCAAAGGTCCGGCCAAGGGCGGCGTGCTCGATGGCGACCAGGCGACGCGCCTGCGCGCGCTGCTCGCCGAGCACGGGCAGGGCGCCGCACCCTCGGAGAGCGGCACGGTGCGTGGATTGGCGCGGCTGTTGCGGCGAAATCCGACCGATGCGGAACGCATCCTGTGGCAGGCGCTGCGATCGGACCGCCGTTTTGCGGGAAAATTCAAGCGGCAGACCCCGGTCGGCCGCCACATCCCGGATTTTGTCTCTTTCGTCCACCGGATCGCGATTGAGTTGATCAATCCCGATGAGACCGAGGTCATCGCCAATGACCGCGCGGCGCGGCGAGCGTGGCTGGAAGCGCGCGGCTACCGGGTGCTCGACATGCGCGTCGCCGATGTCGAGGCCGATCTGGCCGGGCAACTCGACCGGCTGGAGACAGGTCTTCTGGAAGCCCGTTAGTGAAGCACCAGCGATCTGGTGCTGCGGGTGCTGCGGATGCGGCGGGTGCCGCAGGGCCTTACCAAAAAATCGCAAAACAACCCCATGCAAAGTAGAAGCCTCGACTCAAAATCGAGTTCCGCAAGGAGTGCTGGTTCGATTCCAGCCAGGACGGGTATATCATTGAAACTACAATAGAATTTTCGTCAATGGTCGCGTCGAATTGCGTCGAAATCGCACCCAGCACAACTACCGGAATCGAAAGTCGCTATCGCATCTGGCCAGCGCGTTACCCGTCACAAGCGGCAGCGGCAAACCATGCTCTTCTGTGCCAGCTCGGAGCCGGATTTGGATTAGGCGCAGATCGCTTTGCCCCAGCGCGGCTGTTCGGTGATCAGTTGTTATGGAACATGCGACCATAAATCTTTAAACGGAATTGCCGGCGGCCCCTGCGGGACGTGTGGACCGCTATTGTCCAGCCGGTCGCGCTTCGATCCGTGATCGAACGATCGCGGCCTGCTGACTGACCGTCGGTACACGGAACATGTCGCTCGCCGACAGGCCAGCCGAGGCGCCGGCCTCGGTCAGTAGTTCCTCGGCCAGCCGCGATCGGGACAGATCCGCGCCAAAAATGAAGAGGTTGTCGGTTGTTCCGATGTCATTTCTCGACAACACGTCACGCCACACGGCCAGCAGCTTCCGCTCCCATGCATCTTTCGGCGCCTCGTTTTTTGGCTGCAGTAGATGCTTCAGTGTCTCGGACATGCTTCGCCGCAGGATTTTCCCGGTCTCATTCTTCGGAATATCATTCAACACGAAGATTTGGGCGGGGACCTTGTAGGCTGGCAGCATCTTCAGCAAGACTTCGCGCAGTTCGTCGCCATTCAGCGGCGCACCGTTCGTGGGAACGACGGCCGCGACGACTTCCTCTCCCAGCGTCGGATGAGGGATGGAGAACGTCACGGCCTCACTCACCCTCGGATCACCCGCGAGCACATTGTCGATCTCATTGGGATAGACCGACAGGCCGCCGCGCTTGATCAATTCTTTCTTTCGTCCGGTAACGAAGCAATAGCCATCGTCGTCAAGTTTTCCCAAATCTCCGGTGCGCAACCATCCATCCGTAAAATATTGTTCGTTCGCGTTGCCGATTTCAGCGTATCGGCTGATTACGCTTGGGCCACGCACCACGATTTCGCCTTCCACGTTCGGCGGCGCGAATTGGCCGGAATCGGTCAGGATGCGCAGCTCCCCGATGTTTGGCTTTCCGACCGATCCAACCTTTCGTACGCCCGGAGGAAGCGGATTGGTCGTGATCATCGACGCCGTTTCAGTGAGACCGTAGGTCTCGATCAAGGGTGCCCCGAACAGCTGCTCGAGATCGGAGATCATCGCGGCTGGAATCGGAGCGGACGACGATCGCAGGAAGCGCAGGCGCGAATTGGCCGGCACTGTCGACGACCGGCGATAGTGTTCCAGCAATGCGATGTGCATCGCCGGCGACCCGGTGAACCAGGTCGGCTTGAACTTGTCGTAAATCGACGCGAACAACCGTGGGGAAAAGGATGGCAGGCATATTGCCGCCGAAGCCCCCAGGAGCGAGGATATGCCGGCGCTGATCAGCCCATGGACATGATGAAGCGGCATTGGATTCAGACAAAGATCGCTCGGCCCGAAATTGAATTCGCGGGCGATTCCGCCGGCCGACGCAAGAATATTTTCGTGCGTCAAGAGCACGATCTTGGGCTTCGACGTCGTTCCCGACGTCTGCATCAGCAAGGCATATTTTCCCGCATCGGAGCTAGATGCTGCGAACTGTTTGAGAACGACGGCCGAACGCTTTAGGACGACCTCCTCCCCGACCCTTTGTATCGTGACCACCGGAAGGCCGACCTTGTTCGCGGCTTGGATCGCCTCTGTGGCATCGGAGGACGTCACGAGCACCGCGATCGAGAGAGCCATGAAGAAATTGACGAACTCCTGTTCCGAAAGTCTAGGATTGACCGGACAGCAGATAGCGGCATCGGCGACGCCGGCAAACCCGGCGATACCGAGATAGTTTCGCGGGCTCGCGAAAGCAACGCGATTGCCGGGCTTCACACCCATTTCGCGCAGCACCTGCGTGATAAGCGCGATCTGCGTGTCGAGCGTCGCGAACGATATTCTCTCGTCCAACTCCAGGAGAAAGGCATCGCTGCTCTCACTACGGCTGCCGGCGGCCCTGATCGCTTCGGAAATGCGCTGACCGGTCGACGGCATTGTGGTACTTGGCCTGTCGTTTCAACTCATGCCGGCTCTTCGAACTCGGCTTCGGCGACAACCGCAAGGATTCCCGCCTCGTCGGTTATCCAGAGCCGAAGGTGCCGCCGATCTTTACCAAACGCGCCGCAAATACGCTGGCGCTGGTTTACATAAAGTGGCTGAAGGTTTCGGGAAGAAAAATTCTTGAGACGACCCGATACGTTCTCGCGGACGAGATCGAAGATAAGCATGAGGTTTAGCCCGCCGCTCACCATCACGTCGGCGTAGCTCTCGATTTTCGTTCCGTATAGATAGTCGTAGTGAATGCGATGACCGCTAAACGCTATCGCCGCATATCGGAACACCATAACAAAATCGGCCACGATGATTTTCTGCCATGCGGGCTCTACGGAGGCTCTCTCGCCTGGAGCAGCCACTTCGCGCCCTGCCTTTACGCCGCGAAAGGCGGCCACTTGCCGTTCGGTGACCGCAAGTCCCCTTGGACCATGGAATTCGCTCTTTTGGGTGACGAAGACAATCTCTCCGCTTCGCCCCTGCTTGAACTTAATGTCTTCAATAACCGACTCCCGCCTAACGATGTCGCCGACGAGCAGATCGCCGTGGAAGGTCATCTGGACCGATGCCGCCATTCGACGGGCGAGCGGGATCGGTGGAATGAACGGGCCACGCCTGGGATGACCATCGTCGCCGATGTCGGATTGGCGTGCCAATGGCGGGCAAAGCACCCCCTGCCAGCCTGCCGGAAACACGTCGCCCGCGCCAACCGTTAAGGGATCGCGATCCAGAAGCGCGTTGATGCGGCGAACGCCGGAGATTGTTATCTCGTCGACGACGGTCTCTGTTTTGCCGATCCACGATCTCAAATGGTCTAGTTGGGACGCGTCCTTCAACATTATGAGGCTCTTTGAACCGGCTTGGTGTGCTCGTTCACCGCATCATTCACCGGACGTTCTCTCGGATCGACGAACGGCTGGTTTGGCCTCATCCAGAACGTCAGGACCGCGCCGACGAACAGTAAGCCCACGGAGAAGGCGAACGGAAGTTGCCAATCGCCGGTCCGGTCGACGACGACCCCAAACACGATCGGCGAGATGATGCCTGCCAGACCGTAGCCGCAGTTCATCATGCCGCTCGCAATGCCTGCGTACCGAGGCGCGATATGCATCGGGACGGACCACAGCGCTGCGACCATCATTTCAGTGCAGAACAGGGCGGTTACCAGACAGATGGTCACCACAAGCTGGTCGCGGAAAACAAGCAATGGTACGAGGAAGGCGCCAGCCGCGAACAGCCCAACTGCCATCACGTTCCGTCGCGCCTTCAAAATGCTTCCGGTGCGACGGAGGATGCCATCGCTGATCATACCACCGAGCGTGTTTCCGACGACGCCGACAAGAAACGTTCCGCCGGTGAAGAGTGCCGAGTCCTTGAGATTGAGGTGGAAGTTGTTTTGGAAGAACGACGGCAACCAGTTGAGATACGTCCAGGTGCTCCAAGCAAAACAGAAATCCACAAGAATAACCGGCAGCATGCGGAGCAGCAACGGCCACCAGGGAACGGACATGTGCTGCGATCCCGTCGATGCATTTCCGCTCTGAGCGGCGATGTCTTCCGACGATGGATCGCGGTAGATCCACAACCAAGCCGCGACCCATACGAAACTGGCGAGGCCGACGATCACAAACGACGTGCGCCAGGACGTGAGTATGATCAGCGAGGCGACGAGAGGCGGTGTTACCGCATTGCCAAGACGTGAGAAGGAATGCGTGATCCCCTGCGAGAATCCGTATTTTTCCTTTGGTACGCAGAGAACCTGAGCACGGACGCCAACCGGAAAGGCGGCTCCCTCGCCTATGCCGAGCAACACCCGGACCAGAAACAGGGAAACAAGACCCGCGACAAATCCCGTCATCACGGTTGCCACAGAGAAGACGATTGCAAACACTGCAAGAATAATGCTTGGCCCATAACGGTCGCCCAGCCAGCCGCCGATGACCTGAAACAACAGGTAGGCGTAGGAGAATCCCGAGAACGCCAGGCCCATTTCCACATTGCTGAGGCCAAGCTCGGATTTGATGGCGCTTGCGGCGGTCGCGATGTTCGTGCGGTCGATGTAGAGCACGAAGTACAGCCCGCACAGCAATGCAACAACGACGGAAGAGGGCAACCTGGAGGCTTTCATGGGCTTGCTCCAAAAGCCCGGCGACCAGAGCTTGCTTGACCCCAATGTCTCAGTGCAATTACATTATTGATCTCGATACAAATAAAATTGTTATCGGTGCAATAATGGACAACTATCGAGCCCTTGCCGATCGAATGGCGGCCGATATCGCCGAGGGCAAAATGCGCGGCGGGGAACAGCTGCCTACCCAACGGGATTTTGCCTTTAGGCACGGCATCGCGCTTTCTACCGCGAGCAGGGTTTATTCGGAGCTTGCGCGGCGCGGCCTCACCGTCGGTGAAGTGGGTCGAGGATCCTTCATTCGCGCAATGCCTGCGGCGCCTTCTATTTCAGAGCCGCGCAGGGAACTGGTCGACCTTGAGTACAACTTTCCGATATTGCCGACCCAATGGAGTTTGCTAGCGCCGACATTGGAGGAAGTGATCAGGTCGGACGCATTAGGCCGGTCAATGTTACCGGTAAACGTCGGAGGAACCAAGGCCGCGCGCGAAACGACGAGTTCCTTCTTGGCCAACGCAAAATGGCAGCCCGACCCTGACTGCATCCTTTTTACGGGAAGCGGAAGACAAGCGATCGCCGCCGCACTTTCGGCCTCTGCAGCGGTGGGCGACCGGATCGGGGTCGAAGCCATGACCTATCCGGTCGTCAAGGAAATCATGACGCGGCTCGGTCTGATCGCAGTACCCATCGAGATGGATGACAGAGGTATGCGACCGGATGCGATCGCACGCGCGCAACGCCGCGCGCCTTTGCGGGCTATCTACGTTCAGCCCAGCCTTCAAAATCCGCTCGGCGCGACCATGCCGAACGATCGATGTGCCGAAATTGCCGAAATCTTGCGCAAACACGATCTAGCGGCGATCGAAGATGCGGTCTATTCCTTTCTGCTTGGAAAGCGGCTTCCGTTGGCGGCTCACGCTTCCGAGAGAACAATCCTCATCGAAAGCCTGTCAAAGCGCGTCTCTCCGGGACTAACGCTCGGTTTCATCGTTGCCCCCGCTGGACCGCGTTTCGAGAAAATAGCGACGGCCATACGATTGGGCGCCTGGACACCGACAGGCTTTGCTCTCGAATTTGGGCATCGCTGGCTCAGGACCAATGTCGTATCGGAGTTGGAGGAAGCAAAACGTCGCGACGCGATAAAACGCCAGAAGATTGCTTCGCGCGAGCTCAACGGCCTCTCGTTGATCCGCGATGAACGCTCGTACCATTTGTGGCTGGAACTACCGGATAGATGGCGCGCCGAGACGTTCGTTTCCGCCGCGGCGCGACGCGGCATCGCCGTGACGCCGGCAGCGACCTTCGCGGTCGTGCCAGGCCATGCACCAAACGCCGTGCGTCTGGCTCTCGCCTCTCCGGCAATGGACGATCTTTCGCGGGCGTTACGAACCATCGCAACAATCTGCAACGGCGAGCCCGACATGACCTTCGCCCATTAGAGCTTGTCCAAACAAAGGAGAACCCAAATGCCAACACTCAAGTCTCTCGCCTTCGGCGTCTCATAGCGCCACATTATGCATCGTCAGAGAACATCAAAAGTGTGAGTAGATTTGTGAAGTAGACTAGAATCGAACCTCCACCGGACCCTAGTAAAATAAGGACTTCTGCTCTTAGTTCGATACCGGCCAGGCACCAGAAGAAGAAGTAGGGTTGGGCAAAGGCGTTCTTCGCGCCGTGCCCACCATCTTTCTCGATCGTAGCATTGAGTAGCATTGAATGGTGGGCACGGCGCGAAGAGCGCCTTTGCCACCCTACGGTTCTGTATTCCGCTTCACACCGCCATCAGCTGTGCGGGTGCGGCGGCTGCACGCTTCGGCTTCTTCACTTTGGCAGGCGGCAACAGCGAACATGCCGCCAGTGCCGCCGTATCCGCGACGCCGGGATCGCCCGACACCATCGCCGCGACGATGGCGCCGTCGATCAGCAGCGCAAGCTGATGCGCCAGCACTTCCGGCTCCGCCGCGCCCATCTCGGCGGCGAGTTTTTCGATGTGGGCGAGCACGACCTTCTTGTGGCGCAGCGCGATGTTGCGGAACTGCTTCTGGTCCTTGTCGTGTTCGGCCACCGCATTGATGAAGGGGCAGCCGTAGAAACGTTCCTCGCCGAACCAGATCTTCAGCGCCGGAAAGATCCGCGCAAGCTTGGTCTGCGGATCGCCGCCGCCCGCTTCGATCGCGGCGATGAACCATTCGCGCCACTGCTTGCCCTCGCTCTCGAGCACCGCGTGCACGAGATTGGTCTTCGAGCCGAACAGCTTGTAGAGCGTGGTTTTCGCGGTGCCGGCTTCGTCGATGATGGCGTCGATGCCGGTGGCGTTGATGCCGTTCTTGCAGAACAGATGCGTAGCCGCGTTGAGCAAGCGCCCGCGCGCGGATTCTTCATCGCCTGCGGGGTGCGCGGCGGCCACCTTCTTCCTCGAAACTGATTTGCCCATGCACTGCAGTTAATCGGACCGCGCCGAAATCATCAAGTCGCATCTTGATCTGCCCAAAAATACCGCGACCCGCCGCCAATTGCATTGCGATTGAGCAAGCCCCCGCTGAACGATTCCAGGGCAGGGGACGCTAAGGGGCTTCAACGCTTCGCGTTTTCTCCCGCGCCTCGTCTGGCACGCTTCATGCAGGAAACAGACCGTTCGGTATCCTACCCCCTAGGGAGAAAACAGATGACCGCGGTCGCTCAAAAAACGGTGCTTACAGGCTGCCTCGCCCCGATCGACAGACAGGGGCTGGAGCAGCTGATTGCCAACGGCAAGGCCAATCCGAAGGTGATCAAGACCTTGAAATGCAAGACGGTGGCCGAGGGCAAGTTCCGCCACGCCAACTACATCCGCAACCTGCCGCCCTACATCGTCGACGAGCCGCCGGGGCTGCTCGGCGACGACACCGCGCCGAATCCGTCGGAGGCCTCGCTCGCCGCACTCGGCTCCTGCCTCGCGGTCGGGCTGCACGCCAATGCCGTGCATCGCGGCTGGATCGTCAACAAGCTCGAACTGCAACTCGAGGGCGACCTCAACATCACCGCGGTCTGGGGCACCGGCGACGTCAGCGAGAAGCCGGTCGGCTTCACCGACGTGCGGATCAAGGTCGACATGGAATGCGAGGGCGTCCCGCACAGCGAGATCGACGCGCTGGTGGCCCATGTCAAGAAATGGTCGCCGGTCGCCAACACGTTCACCCGCCCGGTGAATCTCGAAGTCAGCGCGTAACCGCTGGTTCGAAAACGCTTCGTTCGGAGAGTTGTGATGAACCCAGTGGCCGCATCGCGTTTATCGGTGGTGGAAGACAGCGATCTTCCGCCGGCATCGATCGCCGATGCGGTCGCGGCCATCGCGCGGAAGGAGCTGGCGCCGCTTGCCGCCGATATCGACAGCGGCGCCCTCTACCCGGCGGATCTGCTGCGACGTCTCGGCGGCGCGGGCGCCTGGGGTAGCCATCGTCCCGATAGCCATGGCGCGGCCGATCTGCGTTGCGCCATTGCCTCGATCGCAGCCCTTGGCGAGGTCTGCGGCGCCACCGCCTTCATGGCGTGGTGCCAGAACACGCTCGCCTGGTATGCGATGAATTCGAGCAATCCGGCGCTTGCCGGATTTGCCGACGAGGTTGCGAGCGGAAAAATCCTCGGCGGCACCGGGCTTTCCAATCCGATGAAGAGTTTTTTCGGCATCGAGAAACTCAAATTGAAGGGACGCCGGGCCGAAGGCGGCTACGTCGTGCGCGGCGCGCTGCCCTGGGTCTCCAACCTCGGCCGCGATCACTTCTTCGGCACGATCTTCGAGGTCGAGGACCGGCCGGGCGAGATCGTGATGTTTCTCGCCGATTGTTCGGACGCAGCGATCACGCTGCAGCCGTGCAAGCCGTTCCTCGCGATGGACGGCACCGGCACCTATGGCGTGCAATTCCGTGACGCCTTCGTCCCCGACGGCCTGATCCTGGCGGAGGCGGCCGCTCCTTATGTAAAGAAAATCCGCGCCGGTTTCGTGCTGCTGCAGGCCGGCATGGCGATCGGCCTGATCCGCGACTGCATCGCGATCATGAACGAGGTCGAGGGTTCGCTCGGCCACGTCAATCGCTATCTGCCGCAACAGCCGGTCGATTTCGCCGGCCTGCTGTCGGACCTTGAATCGCAGACGATGATGCTGGCGCGTGATCCCTACAATGCCGACGACGGCTATTGGCGCGCGGTCGTCGACCTTCGCCTGCAGGCCGGCGATGCCAGCGTCGCCGCCGCGCATGCGGCGATGCTTCATTGCGGCGCGCGCGGTTACCTCAAGAGCCATCGCGCCCAGCGCAGGCTTCGCGAGGCTTACTTCGTCGCCATCGTCACTCCCGCAACCAAACAGCTTCGCAAGATGCTGCGCGACATCTGAGTTTCGCACCAAGGGCTTTTGAACAGGGATTTTCGGATCGACCCTAACCTTCAACCACAAACAGGAGAGGCCTGCCATGACAGACGTTCTGATTACTGCCGGCGAACTCGCCGATCTCACCGCCAAGGAACCCTGCGTCATCATCGACACGCGAAATCCCGATGCCTATGGCGCCGGACATATCCCGAGCGCCGTGAACGTGCACGAAATCTTCACCTTCCTGGCCACCTCGACCCCGGAGGGGATGACTGAACTGAAGACGAAATTCGCCGATGCGTTCGGCAAGGCCGGACTGTCCGGCAAGGAAACCGCCGTCATCTACGAGCAGTCGATGAACTCCGGCTTCGGCCAGTCCTGCCGTGGCTATTATCTCCTGGCCATGCTCGGCTATCCCAAGATCAAGGTGCTGCATGGCGGGTTCGACGCCTGGGCGGCCAAGGGCCTGCCGGTCACGAAAGACGTGCCGAAGCCGGCAGCCGCCTCGTTCTCGATCGTGCCGGAGGCCGGCGACATCCTGATCGATGCGAAAACCATGCTGGCGGCGGTCGGCAAACCCGGCATCGCGCTGCTCGACGTGCGCGACGTGGATGAATGGATCGGCGACAGCTCCTCGCCCTACGGCAAGGATTTCTGCCCGCGCAAGGGCCGCATCCCCGGCGCGGTCTGGCTCGAATGGTACCGCATGATGAAGCCGACCGCGGAAGGACCGCGGTTCAAGTCGAAAGACGAGATCCTGGCGGAATGCGCAACCGTCGGCATTTCGCAGAACACCCCGGTCTATCTTTACTGCTTCAAGGGCGCGCGGGCGTCGAACACCTTCCTCGCGCTCAAGAATGCCGGGGTCAAGGACGTGCGGATGTATTTCGGCTCCTGGAACGAATGGTCGCGCGATCCTTCGCTCCCGATCGAGGAAGGCCTGCCGACGGACGCGAAGCTGACCGAAAAGGCGGCATAAAAAGTGCATGCTTTTTCATCGCCCGGCCGCACTCGCGCGACCGGGCGGTGACCGTCGTTGCGGGTCCAATAGGAGTGGTTCCCCGGCTCGGCGAGCGAACCGGGAAGGCAGATGGGTCGCATTTGATGGAGCAAGCATAGGGTGGTGCACGCGATCTATCCCGGAAACCGCCGGCCCGGTGCTCATGTCGCCGTTACGGGCGTCAGTCACCGTTATCGCCGCAGCGCACGAAACGACGCGCTGAGCAAGATAAATTTCGAGGTGCAACCGTGCGAGGCGGTGGCTCTGGTCGGGCGTTCGGGCTGCGGCAAGTCCACGCTGCTGCACATCCTCTCCGGATTGACGATGCCGACCGTTGGCGAGGTCCGCATCGACGGCGCGCTGGTCTCGGGGCCGTCGCCGCGCTGGATCGTGATGTTCCAGCAGCCGCATCTCTATCCCTGGATGAGCGTCGAGCAGAATGTCGGGCTCGGCATGAAGTTCGCCGGCCGGCCGCGCCGGGAAATCCGGGACCGGGTGCGGGATCTCCTTGGTCTGGTCGAACTGGAAGGCTATGCCGGCCGCAATGTGCAGGATTTGTCGGGCGGCCAGCAGCAACGCGTCGCGCTGGCGCGCTCGCTGGCGGCGCAGCCCGAAGTGCTGCTGCTCGACGAGCCGTTTTCCGCCCTCGACACCGTGACCCGCCGCGCACTGCAACGCGACGTGCGCCGCATCGCGGTCGAGTACGGCATCACGCTCGTGATCGTGACCCATGACATTCCGGAAGCCGTCGCGATGGCCGATCGAGCGCTGGTGATGGCCTCCGATCCCGGCCGGATCGTCGAGAACGTGCCGATCGAGGTAGACCGCCAGGACCGGGACCGTCGCGACGCCGAAACGCAGCTTGCGCAGGGAAAATTGCAGGCCGCCTTCGAGCGCACGGTCGGCCGCATCGCCGATCCCGCGCCCACCCGCGCCGACACGCTCAAGATTGCCGACACGCTCAAGATTGTTGCCGGACATCGATGACCGCCAGCCGCCGAGGAGAATCAAATGTGCCGTGACTGCGGATCCGATGTCGTCCACGCCAGCGACGATTACCCAAGGCCGCGGGTCGATCGCCGGCAGACGCTCGACATGCTGGCCGCGGGAGGACTTGCCGCACTCGGGACCTGGCTCGGCGGCTTTGGCTCGGCGGCCCGCGCCGCCGACGATGATGTCGTGCGCATCGGCTATCTGCCGATCACCGATGCCACCGCGTTGCTGGTCGCCCATGGCATGGGGTTCTTCGCCGACGAGGGTCTCACCGCCGAGCGCCCGACGCTGATCCGCGGCTGGTCGCCGCTGGTGGAAGCCTTCGCGGCCGGCAAGTTCAATGTCGTCCATTTGCTGAAGCCGATCCCGGTCTGGATGCGCTACAACAACAACTTCCCCGTCAAGATCATGGCGTGGGCGCATACCAACGGCTCCGGCGTCGTGGTCGGCAAGGATACCGGCATCAAGTCGTTTGCCGATCTCGGGGGCAAGCAGATCGCCGTGCCGTTCTGGTATTCGATGCACAACATCGTGCTGCAATATGGATTGCGGAAATCCGGGGTCACGCCGGTGATCAAGTCGCAGAGCGAGCCGCTCGCCGCCAACGAATGCAACCTGCAAGTCATGGCGCCGCCGGACATGCCGGCGGGACTCGCCGCCCAGAAGATCGACGGCTACATCGTCGCCGAACCATTCAACGCCCTGGGCGAGATCAAGGCCGGCGGCCGGATGCTTCGTTTCACCGGCGACATCTGGAAGAACCATCCGTGCTGCGTGTTGTGCATGCATGAAGAGGTGGTGACCAGGAAGCCGGAATGGACCCAGAAGGTCATGAATGCGCTGGTGCGGGCGGAAATCTACGCGTCGGGGCACAAGGCCGAGGTGGCCAAGCTGCTGTCCAAGGACGGCGATGCCTATCTGCCGCTGCCCGACACGGTAATCGAGCGGGCGATGACCTATTACGACGATGCGTTCTACGGCGAGAGCGGCGCCATCAAGCACCCGGAATGGCATCTCGGCCGTATCGACTTCCAGCCATGGCCTTATCCGTCCGCGACCAAGCTGATCGTCAGTGCGATGAACGAAACGGTGGTCGGTGGCGACACGACGTTCCTGAAGAAGCTCGACCCGGAGTTCGTCGCCAGGGATCTGGTGAATTACGATTTCGTCCGCAACGCGATGAATAAATATCCGCAATGGAAGGACGATCCGAGCGTCAATCCGAGCGATCCGTTCAACCGGACCGAGGTGCTGGCGCTGTGATTGATCTTGCGATCGACATCGAGCAGGACTTGACCCAGCTGCAGCATCGTGACGCCTCGAAAAGGCGGCTCGCCGGCGCCGCGCACAGTCTGGGCTTCGCGGCGGTTGGGGTCTGCGTGTTGCTGGCGACCTGGTGGGTCGGCGGCTGGATCGTCGCGCATAACCCGTCGACCGTGAATTTCGCCGGCTTTGCGCCGGCGCCGACATTCCAACGCCTGTGGCGCATGCTGGCGAGCGGGGAGGCGGCAAGGATGACGTGGCCGAGCCTGCTCCGGATCGGCGGAGGCCTTGCCTGGGCCGTCGCCTTTGGCGTGCCGTTCGGGATTCTGGTCGGCCGCTTCCGCGCGGTTCGCGACGCGAGTTCGGTGCCGTTTCAGTTCCTGCGCATGATCTCGCCGCTGGCATGGATGCCGATCGCCGTGATGGCGTTTGCGACCTGGGATCGCGCCATCGTGTTTCTGGTCGGGGTTGCCGCAGTGTGGCCGGTGCTGTTCTCGACCGCGCACGGCTTCCGCCGCATCGATCCGGCCTGGTTCAAGGTCGCGCGCAATCTGGGCGCGCGGCCCTGGCACATGCTGTTCACCATCATCGTACCCGCGATCGCGCAGGACGCGCTCACCGGCATTCGCCTTGCGGTCGGCGTCGCCTGGATCGTGCTGGTGCCGGCGGAATTCCTCGGCGTGACTTCCGGCCTCGGCTACGCCATCAACGACGCCCGCGATACCCTGGAATACGACCGGCTTGCCGCCACGGTGGTCATCATCGGTGTCATCGGCTTTACGCTGGATTTGATCTGCGCGCAGGCGATCCGGCGGGCAAGCTGGATCCGCGAGGAATAGCTGCCGCTTTCACGGAAGTTCGACCATCACGCCGATCAAACCCAACTGCGACGACACGTACGACAACAGACGCGCCAACAAGGAGACGACCCATGAAACGATCCGACCTCACCGAAAAGCTGCTCGACATCAAGCGGGAGAAGGGCTGGAGCTGGAAGCATATCTGCGAAAAGATCGGCGGCTACTCCGAAATACTGATTGTCGGCGCCATCCTCGGTCAGCAGAAACTGACCAAGCCGCAGGCCGCCAATGCCGGCGAGCTGTTCGGGCTGTCGAAATCCGAGACCGCAATGCTGAACGAGACGCCGATGCGCGGCATGGAGATGCCGCCGACCGATCCCCTGATCTATCGCTTCTACGAACTGGTGATGGTCAACGGCCCGGCCTGGAAGGCGCTGATCGAGGAGGAATATGGCGACGGCATCATGTCGGCGATCGATTTCGACATGGCGATGGAACGGCTGCCCAATCCGAAGGGCGACCGCGTCAAGCTCACGATGTCCGGAAAATTCCTGCCCTACAAATATTACGGCGCCAGCGGCAACGTGCCGGAATATGGCTTCAAGGAGGGGTGAGGCTGCTTCGCCGTCGTCCTTCGAGGCGCGCAAGAGCGCGCACCTCAGGATGACGGCTACGCTCTCTAAATCGTCATCCTGAGGTGCGAGCCTCTTCGGCGAGCCTCGAAAGATGGCGATCGGGCGAGACGCTCACGTCCCCGCGTTCACCTGCGCGATGGCCTGCGGCATCAACTCGCCCATCCTGACGCGGATCTGCGCTTCCGTGATGGCGACGCCCTTGGTGGCCAGATCGGCGATCACCTTGCGAATCACGCCGGCTTCGCCGCCGTCGACGTCGATGGCAACCACGGTTTTGGCGTAGTCGCCGGCGGCGTCATCCGACAATCCCAGCTTTTCGGCAACCCACAGCCCGAGCAGCTTGTCGCGGCGCGCTTCGGCCTTGAACTTCATTGCCTCGTCATGCGCGAACTTGTTCTCGAAACCTTCCTCGCGTCTGTCGAATGTGGTCATGGTGAAAGGTTCCGATTCCGGGGGGCGGATTGGCTCTACCTGCTTCATTGCAGCAGGTCGCCTCGATGCCTAGATAAAGGGGCGAAATGGTTAAGACAACAGCCGGAAAGCCGCAGGCGGCACGGTAAAACTCAAGTCCCGGGGGACCGGATCGATTGTACTGGGTAGACCAATCAGATAGGTTGGATTCCAGGCTCGGTTCTCGTTCTGTTTCCCGTTCCTGGCCTTCACGGCAGCTCCGTCGTGGGTCGCAATCCCTAGGTCATCCGGAGCACACCAAATTCATGGATTTCAACAACACACGGTACATCCCAATGAGCCGTCGACGCCGCATTTATGAAGGCAAGGCCAAGGTGCTTTACGAAGGACCGGAGCCGGGCACCCTGATCCAGCACTTCAAGGACGATGCGACCGCGTTCAATGCCAAGAAACATCAGGTGATCGAGGGCAAGGGCGTCCTCAACAACCGGATTTCGGAGTACCTGTTTCAGCACCTCAACGATATCGGGGTGCCGACCCATTTCATCCGCCGCCTCAACATGCGGGAGCAGCTGATTCGCGAGGTCGAGATCGTGCCGCTGGAGGTCGTGGTGCGGAATGTGGCGGCGGGATCGCTGTCGCAGCGCCTCGGCATCGAGGAAGGTACCCAGCTGCCACGCTCGATCATCGAATTCTACTACAAGAACGACCAGCTCAACGACCCCATGGTGTCGGAAGAGCACATCACCGCGTTCGGCTGGGCGACCCCGCAGGAAATCGACGACATCATGGCGCTGGCGATTCGCGTCAACGACTTCCTCACCGGCCTGTTTTTGGGCATCGGCATCCGCCTGGTCGATTTCAAGATGGAATGCGGCCGGCTGTTCGAAAACGAGATGATGCGAATCATCGTCGCCGACGAGATTTCCCCCAATTCGTGCCGGCTGTGGGACATCAAGTCGAACGAGAAGCTCGACAAGGACCGTTTCCGCCGGGATCTCGGCGGCCTGCTGGAGGCCTATACCGAAGTGGCAAGACGGTTGGGCATCCTGATGGAAAACGAGCGGCCGGCGGGCTCCGGGCCGGTGCTGGTGAAGAGCTGAGGTTTCGTCGTGAAAGCGCGCGTCACCGTTACGCTGAAATCCGGCATTCTCGATCCCCAGGGCAAGGCCATCGAAGGGGCGCTGAAATCGCTCGGCGTCGACGGCGTCGCCAGCGTGCGCCAGGGCAAGGTGTTCGACATCGAGCTCTCCGGCTCCGACAAGGCCAAGGCCGAGGCGGCGTTGAAGGATGCCGCCGATAAATTATTGGCCAATACCGTGATCGAGAATTATCGGGTCGAGGTTCTGAGCTAGGCACGCCAGCGACATGAAATCCGCCGTCCTTGTCTTCCCAGGAATCAATCGCGAGCGCGATATGGCGCGGGCGCTCAAGCTCGCTTCGGGCCGCGAAGCCGCGATGGTCTGGCATGCCGAAACCGCGCTGCCCAAGGGTACCGATCTGGTGGTGGTGCCCGGCGGCTTTTCCTACGGCGATTATCTGCGTTGCGGCGCGATTGCCGCGCGCGCGCCGGTGATGGACGCGGTGCGCGCCTTTGCGGCGCAAGGCGGCCTTGTGCTCGGCGTCTGCAATGGCTTTCAGATTCTCTGCGAGGCAGGTCTATTGCCCGGTGTGCTCATGCGCAACGCGCGGCTGAAATTCATCTGCCACGACGTGCATCTGCGGGTCGAGCGCTCGGATACGCCGTTCACGCGCGGCTACAATGCCGGCCAGGTCATCCGCGTGCCGATTGCGCACGGCGAGGGCAATTACGAGGCCGATGAAGAGACCCTGAAGCGGCTGGAAGGCGAGGGCCGGGTGCTCTACCGCTACTGCTCGCCGGAAGGCACGCTCGACGAGCCCTCCAACATCAACGGCGCCGCGCATGCCATTGCCGGCATCGTCAACGAGCGCGGCAATGTGCTCGGCATGATGCCGCACCCGGAAAACCACGTCGAGGACATCATGGGCTGCACCGACGGCAGAGGCCTGTTCGCAGGGCTTGTGGCGCATCTGGAACGCGCGGCGTAGACTTCCGCTATCCGGCGCCGTTGCCGAGGACGGGCGAGCGGCGCGTCACCCGCTTGATGGTGCCGGAAAAAGAGAACAGTGGACGTGAGCCGGATTTCAACATTCCGCGCAAGAAGATCATCGAGCGCCCGGCGCGGGTGATTTCGGCACCGCCTTCGATCAGTTCGCCGTCGCGCGCGGCGTCGAGGAATTCGCAGGCAAAGGACATCGTCACGCCCGGTCCCTGCAGCACCGGCGTTCCCACAGCAAACAGGCAATAATCCGCGAACGACATGAAGGCGCCGCCGTGGACATTGCCGGAGCCGTTGAGATGTTTCGTCGCGACCCGGAAGGCGCAGCGGATTTGCCCGTCGTCGTCCATGCGGTGGTAGAATGGCCCATTATGGGTCTCGAAATTGTCCCGGCTCCAGGTTCGCCAGCCGGCGAATTCACCCTCGCGTTTCGACATGCAGATCTGGTCGGTTGAGGAATGCGGATTTGGCGAGGTCGTCCACGCGATTCGAGCCCTTCATTTCGGCGGTTCAGCCCTTAAATCCGATCCATCGGCGATGCGCAAACCCCCATGCCGGGTCCTGCATCCGCAAAGCTATGGACAGGGCGAAATAGCGCCATAAAAGGCCTTTTCCGCAGCTTGCGATCTCCCTAATAAGGCCTCATGAACCAGCCGCAGATCACCCCCGAACTCGTCGCCAGCCATGGGCTCAAGCCGGACGAATATGAGCGCATCCTGAAACTCATCGGCCGGATCCCGAGCTTCACCGAACTCGGGATTTTCTCGGCGATGTGGAACGAGCATTGCTCGTACAAATCCTCGCGGCTGCATCTGAAGGGCCTGCCGACCAAGGCGCCCTGGGTGATCCAGGGGCCGGGCGAAAACGCCGGCGTCATCGACATCGGCGACGGCCAGGCGGTCGTGTTCAAGATGGAGAGCCACAACCACCCGAGCTATATCGAGCCCTATCAAGGCGCGACCACCGGCGTCGGCGGCATTTTGCGCGACGTCTTCACGATGGGTGCGCGCCCCATCGCCTGCCTCAATGCGCTCTCCTTCGGCGCGCCGGAGCATCCCAAGACCCGCCATCTCGTCTCCGGCGTGGTCGCCGGCGTCGGCGGCTACGGCAATTCGTTCGGGGTGCCGACGGTCGGCGGCCAGGTGCGCTTTCACACCCGCTATGACGGCAACATTCTCGTCAACGCGATGGCGGTTGGCCTCGCCGACACCGACAAGATCTTTTATGCCGCGGCCTCCGGCGTCAACATGCCGATCGTCTATCTCGGCTCCAAGACCGGCCGCGACGGCATTCACGGCGCCTCGATGGCGTCGGCCGAGTTCGACGACGATTCCGCCGAGAAGCGTCCGACCGTGCAGGTCGGCGATCCCTTTGCCGAAAAACTGCTGCTGGAGGCCTGTCTCGAGATCATGGCCGCCGATTGCGTGATCGCGATCCAGGACATGGGCGCGGCCGGGCTGACCTGCTCGGCGGTCGAGATGGGCGCCAAGGGCGATCTCGGCGTCGATCTCGATCTCGATCGTGTGCCGACCCGCGAGACCGGCATGAGCGCCTATGAGATGATGCTGTCGGAAAGCCAGGAGCGCATGCTCATGGTGCTGAAACCGGAAAAGGAAAAAGAGGCGGAAGCGATCTTCCGCAAATGGGGACTGGATTTTGCCGTGGTCGGCTATACCACGCCGAGCAAGCGCTTTGTGGTCAAGCATGGCGGCGACGTCATGGCCGACCTGCCGATCAAGGAATTGGGCGACGAGGCGCCGCTGTATGACCGGCCGCATGTCGCTTCCCCGCCGCTGCCGGTGATTCATGCGCGCGAGGTCGACTGCGCCGATCGGAATATCGGCGGCGCTGGAAAAGCTGATCGCAACCCCCGAGCTTTGTTCGAAACGCTGGGTCTGGGAGCAATACGATCACGTCATCCTCGGCAATACCGTGCAGCGCCCCGGCGGCGACGCCGCCGTGGTGCGGGTGCAGGACGGGCCGAAGGGGCTGGCGCTGACGGTCGACGTCACCCCGCGGTATTGCGAGGCCGACCCGTTCGAGGGCGGCAAGCAGGCGGTGGCGGAAGCCTGGCGCAACATCACCGCGGTCGGCGGCAGGCCGCTCGCCATCACCGACAATCTCAATTTCGGCAATCCGGAGCGGCCGGAGATCATGGGTCAGTTCGTCGGCTGCCTGAAAGGCATTTCGGAAGCCTGCCGCGCGCTCGACTTCCCTGTCGTCTCCGGCAACGTCTCGCTCTACAACGAAACCAACGGCCGCGGCATCCTGCCGACGCCCTCGATCGGCGGCGTCGGCCTGCTGGATGATTTCACCAAATCCGCCAGCCTCGCCTTCAAGGCCGAGGGCGAGGCGATCCTGCTGATCGGCGAGACGCACGGCTGGCTCGGCCAGTCGGTCTACCTGCGCGACATCTGCGGCCGCGAGGAGGGCGCGCCGCCGCCGGTGGATCTTGCGGCCGAAAAGCGCAACGGCTGCGTGGTACGCGGCATGATCCATGCCGGCACTGCGACCGCGGCGCACGACGTTTCCGACGGCGGGCTTCTGGTGGCGCTCGCGGAGATGGGAATTGCGAGCGGGATCGGTGCGCAGCTTCTGGCCGCGCCGGCCTCGATCGTGCCGCACGCCTATTGGTTTGGCGAAGACCAGGCACGCTACATCGTGACCGTGCGCGCCGAAGAGGCCGGCCGGGTGTTGGCGAAGATGAGGGGCGCCGAGGTGCCCTGTGTCCGCATCGGCAGTACCGGCGGCGACAGTATTGCCATCGCGGGCGAGGCGCCGGTTTCGATCGCCTCGCTTAAGGCCGGCTTCGAGGGCTGGTTTCCCGCCTATATGAACGGCAAGGCATAAGGTCCCCGGGTTCGCTTCGCTCCACCCGGGCTGCGATCAAAGCACCCGCGCCGAACCCGGAATTTGCCGCAACGCTCGCGTCAATGCCCAGCTGAAGCCGACCGTCAGCATGAATACGATGGCGGCCTTGACGATCGCCGGCAGGTCGTAACTGTAGAGCCAATATTGCAGCCACAGCGCGATCGGATAGTGCACCAGGAACATGCCGTAGGCGTCGGGCTGCATCGGGTCGAGCACGCTCCAGCCGGAGCGCCTGAACCTCAGGAAGAACGCCAAAATCGCGAACAGGATGGCCGCGCTGAAGGCGACAAAGAACAAGCTGTAAAGGGCCAGATACCAATTCGGCTGGATCGGCGGATTGCCCAGGATCTCGTGCTTGATGTAGATCATCACCCACATCAGGCCATACGGAATGAGCGTCGCTACGATCCAGCCCCAGCTGCTCTTCGCGAGCCGCCCGTCCGCGCCGAGCACGCCGCGCTCGAAATTCGCAGCGCCGATGCCGGCGCCGATGAAGAAATACGCGGCATAGAGCAGCACGCGGCTGGCCTGGACCGAGAACGGCCCGAACTCGAACCAGCGGTTGCCTCCGAAATAGAGCAGCGCCGGAATATAGACGACGGCGGTAACCGCAAGCAGAAACAGGAAGAACACGGCTGGCTGGTCGAAGCCGCGCTGCGACAGCCGGTTGATGGGATCGAGGAGGTGCGACGACAGCCGGTATGCCAGGCTCGCGGTGAGATCGAACGCCAGCAGAACCCAGACGAACCAGACCGGGCCGCTCGGCCACGGGCCGACCGTGATCGTCTTCCACCAGAATTCCGAAAAGCCGATCTCGGGATGGTACCGCAGCGAAATCGCGTAATAGGCGATCGGGATCACCGTGAACGCCGCGATCGCGAACGGCAGTCCGAGCCGCAGCAGGCGGTCGCGCAAAAAGATCCCGGGCGACTTATGCCCGAGGCCCGGCCAGACGAATAATCCGGACAGGAAAAAGAAACTCGCCATGAAGAAGCTGTCGGTGGCGGTAATGACGAAGTCGAAGCCGATCCACGACTTGGGATCGGTATGTCCGAAATAGGTGTAGGGGATGACGGCATGGTGGAGCAGCACCACCAGCGTCAGGAAGGTGCGGGCGCGATCGAGCGCGGCGTTGCGCGCCTTGGCTTTCGGCACGGCCCTCGTCTGCACGGGCGCCGCTGCGCTGGAAATGGTGGTCATGCGAGTCCCGGCAGGGTGATCGTTTCAGGATGTTGCCGCCGGGAACCGGATTCATCAAGGCCCAAATGGCATGCTGCAGGACGGCAACGGCGGCCTCCGGCGGGCTGATGGGAACAAGTCCGATCCCTCGAAGTTGGACCGGTGATTTGGATCGCACCCGCCGGACTGTCGGCGTGGCGCAGGCGGAGGTATCGGCGATGACACTTCTGAAATGGGCGTTGATCTTTTTCCTGGTGTCCGTCGTTGCCGGCATTCTCGGCTTCACCGGCGTGTCGGCGGCGTCGGCCGACATTGCCCGTGTCCTGTTCTATATTTTCCTGGTGATCTTTCTGGTGCTGCTGATCCTGGGACTGACGATCTTCAGGGTATAGCCGGCCAGGATGCGGGGGCTATGCTGCGCGCCGGTCGCGGGCCAGGCGGGGGCTGACCAGGAGCGAGGCTACGCCACTTCCTCGATCGTGACCCGGTCGGGATAGAACGCCAGATGGCCGGATATTTCCGCCATCGCCGGGAACGGCGTCTCATAGGTCCAGATCGCGTTCTCGATCGCCTTGCCGTTGGCCTTGATGCTGAAATAATTTGCATCCCCCTTGTAGGGGCAGTGCGTTACCCGCTCGGTCCGCTCCATCAGGGCCAGATTGGCGTCCTCGCGGGGCACATATTGCACCGCCGGATAGCTCGCTTCCTTCAACGTCAGGGCGTGGGTGGTGTCGGCGATGACGACGCCGCCGGCGGAAACGCGGATGCGTTTGGGGTTCGCCGTAATCGTGATGGGGTGGTCGGGACCGGGGAGTTTCATCGGGGAGCTCTTTTTTGGTCAAGCCGCTGTGATCGCGCGCCGTCCGGGCGGCTTTGCAGGGACTGGACGCCGAATATAGTGCCTGGGAGCGTGACGTAGAAGGGCGGCCGCGCTAAAGTTCTGCTGATCCGCAGCCAACGAGGGCTGCGATTCGAACCGCCGGGATGGGAGACATACTGGGATGCCAATGGACGCCCACGATATCGAATCGATGATCAAGGCGGCGATACCCGACGCCGAGGTAACGATCCGCGATCTGGCCGGCGACGGCGACCACTATGCGGCCACCGTGATCTCGGAGTCGTTTCGCGGCAAGTCCCGCGTCCAGCAGCACCAGATCGTCTATCAGTCGCTGCAGGGACAGATGGGCGGCGTGCTGCACGCGCTGGCGCTGCAAACCGGGGTGCCTGAAAGCTAGTCCGGACCGGAATCTCAGTCCGAAGCCGCCAGCGCGTGAACCGAGAACATGCCCGCGCCATCGGTCCAGGATTCGCGTGGCGCCCAGCCTGACCCGCGCGCCAGCGCGGCAAAGCGCTCGAGGCTGTATTTGTAGCTGTTCTCGGTGTGGATGGTCTCGCCGGCGCGGAAGGAGAAGTTCTGGCCGAGCAGGCGCACGGTCTGCGCCTTGCGGCTGATCAGGTGCATCTCGATGCGGTGGCGGTCGCGGTTGTAGATCGCGCGATGGGTGAAGGCGGAAATATCGAAATTGCCGCCGAGTTCGTGGTTGATGCGATGCAGCACGTTGAGATTGAAACGCGCGGTGACGCCGGCCTTGTCGTTATAGGCCTCGTACAGCACGCGCTCGTCCTTCTCCAGATCGACGCCGATCAACATCAGCGCATCTTGCCCCAGGATGTCGCGGGCGCTGCGCAGGAAGCCGCAGGCCTCATGCGGCTCGAAATTGCCGAGCGTCGATCCGGGGAAAAATCCGACCTTCGGCATCCTGGCGATGGCGTCGGGCAGCGCGAACGGCGCAGTAAAATCCGCCGCGACGGGATAGATCGCAAGAGCGGGGAAATCCCGCCGCAACGCGTCGGCCTGCGCTTTCAGGAAGTCGCCGGAAATATCCACCGGGACATAGGCACCGAGCGCGCATTGCTCGAGCAGCAACCGTACCTTGGTGGTGGCGCCGGCGCCGAATTCCACCAGTGCGGCGCCCTTCGGCAGGATCGCCGAGATCGCGCTGCCACGATCGCGCAGGATCGAAAGCTCGGTGCGGGTCGGGTAATATTCCGGCAGCCGCGTGATCTGCTCGAACAGTTCGGAGCCCGCGGCATCGTAGAAGTATTTCGGCGACAGCCGTTTCGGATGCTGCGACAAATCGTCCAGTACGTCACCGGCAAAGGCGGAAGTTTGCTCGTCGAACTGATGCGCTTTGGCCAAAGCGGTGGCGTGCACGTTCATGACACTCTCCTAACGCGCTTTTCCGGCGCGCTCGAATTTCAAAAAATCAGTTTGCGTAGTCGGCGAGGCGAAGTCCCGTGAATTGCCAGCGATGGTGCGGGTAAAAGAAGTTACGATAGGTGGTACGGCTGTGCCCGCCAGGGGTCGCAAGCGAGGACCCGCGCAGCACCAGCTGGTTGACCATGAACTTGCCGTTGTATTCGCCGAGCGCGCCTTCGATCGCCCGATAGCCCGGATAGGGGGAATAGGCGCTGCGGGTCCATTGCCAGACGATCCCGAAGGCGTCGTTGAGGTGGCCGGCGCGCGCGGCGACCTCCCATTCCATCTCGGTCGGCAGATGCCTGCCGCTCCAGCGCGCGAACGCATCCGCTTCATAATAACTGACGTGGCAGACCGGCGCCGCCGGGTCGACCGCCCGCAGACCGCCGAGCGTCATGACTTGCCACTCGCCGTCGATCTCGCGCCAGTGACCGGGCGCGCGCCATTCCTCGTTGCCGACGGCGGCAAACCCGTCCATCAGCCACAGCGTCGGCGTTGAATAGCCGCCGTCCTTCATGAAAGCCAGCCATTCGGCATTGGTAACGAGGTTGCGGTTGAGCTTCACCGGGCCGACCAGCGCGCGGTGGGCGGGTTTTTCATTGTCGAAATGAAAGCTGTCGTCGGCGTGCCCGACGGTGTGGATTCCCTCGTTGAGGTTGATCCATTGGTCGGCACCGCGGGTCGAAGCGGGAAACTGCCACGCCGGATCGTAAGCCGGCGGGATCGGATTTTGGGCAAAGGCGTGCAGGATATCCGTCAGCATCAATTCCTGATGCTGCTGCTCGTGATTGAGGCCGACTTCGACCAGCGGCACGAGTTTCGCCAGCACGTCCTCGCCGGCCTCGTGAAAGAATTTCACCACCGCGGCGTCGACATGCCTTCGGTAGGCGGTGATCTCGCCGGCGCCGGGACGGGTCAGATGGCCGCGCTGGTGACGGGCATGGCGGGGGCCGGCGCTGACATAATAGGAATTGAACAGATAGGCATAGTCGGGGTGGAACGGCGCGTAGCCCTGACAATGTTCGCCGAGCAGGAATTGCTCGAAGAACCAGGTGGTATGGGCGCGGTGCCATTTTGCCGGGCTCGCGTCCGGCATCGACTGGATCAGTTGATCCTCCGGCGAAAGCGGGGCGGCGCGACGCTCGGTCTCGTTTCGCACCGCCAGATAGGCTTCCACCAGATTCTGGGCGAGATTGCCGGAATCGGAGAATAATGACGGGCAAGGGCCGGGAAGCGTCGCCGCAGCGGATGCTGTTTTCGTCACGGTAGTCTCCGGTTCGCAGGAGAACGTCGCTCCAGCCGGCGGGTTCCCCGAGAATAGCCTGTCGTAGATAGGGGCTGCCGTCCGGGAAAAAAGCCTCCCTTGACCATGATATTGGCGCCATCAGCCCATGGGGCTTCGCGCCCGCCGGGGCCGGAAGCCCCGCGCATGCCAGCTCCTCGCCATTTTACTTTGGATGCACAACGGTTTGGGGTACATATATGACATGTCGGGGTTCGTAGGGCTGACGCCGGCCCGGAAGGCTATGCCGCTAGCGGGCAGGGCCCCAAAAGGAAGCGAAGATGAGCATCGAGCAATTCATTGACAACGAAGTGAAGTCGAACGACGTCGTGCTGTTCATGAAGGGAACGCCGCAGTTTCCGCAATGCGGGTTTTCCGGCCAGGTGGTGCAGATCCTCGACCATGTCGGGGTCGGCTATAAGGGATTGAACGTCCTGGAATCCGCCGAGCTGCGCAACGGCATCAAGACCTATTCGAACTGGCCGACCATTCCCCAGCTCTACGTCAAGGGCGAGTTCGTCGGCGGTTGCGATATTATCCGCGAAATGTTCCAGGCCGGCGAACTGCAGCAGCTGTTTGCCGACAAGGGCGTCACGGTCAGCGCGGCGGCCTCCGCCTGAATTGGGCGGCACGCCAGATCGGCCCGGCGCGGCTGGAAGTCATCGTTGCCGACATCACGACGCTTCGCGTTGGCGCCATCGTCAACGCGGCGAACACCTCGCTGCTCGGCGGCGGGGGCGTCGATGGCGCCATCCATCGCGCGGCCGGACCAGAGCTTCTGGCCGAATGCCGCACCCTGAATGGGTGCAAGACCGGCGGCGCCAAAATTACCAGAGGTTATCGGCTGCCGGCACGGCATGTGATTCATGCCGTCGGTCCGGTTTGGAATCAGGGCAGCCAGGGCGAAGATGCCGCGCTCGCCTCGTGTTACGCCAGCGCCATCGAACTGTGCCAAAGCCACAGCCTCGCCTCCGTCGCGTTTCCCGCGATCTCGACCGGGATTTATCGTTTCCCCGCCGATCGCGCCGCGCGGATCGCGGTTAAGACGACGGTGACTGCACTGGCTGCGGCGCCCGCGGTTTCCCGGGTGATCTTCTGCTGTTTTTCGGACGACAGCGCCGCCCTGCATCAACGGGCGCTGGCCGAATTCGGCAGCCCGTGCGCCGATTGAGCCGTCATGACGGCTTCGGCGGCGGCCAGCCGAAGATCCAGGTCAGAACCGGAAATGGCGTCAGAAACTGCAGCAGACAGGCGGCGATCGCGATCACGGCCGCGTAGAACAGCAACGCGCGCAGCAAGCGGTGTCCGAGCGGCGGGTACGGCGGCTTGTTGTCCGCCGGCCAGGCGAAGGCCTCTTCCCAGTCTCGCTGTGGAATATGGTCGGGCCTGATTCGCTCCAACGGGACCCATGCGCGGTAAGCCCCGATCCCGCGCTCGCGCGCAATCGCGCTTCGCAGGTAGAAGAGGTTGTGACGCCCGGCAAAATCAATCGCCGCAATGGCCAAAAGGCGCGCAAGCCAGAGAATGACGGATCCGGCCAGGTAGACATAGGCGATCATGAATCCGAATGTGAGCCAGGATCGGGTGAAGGATTTTACGGTGAAAATCGCCGAGACCATCTCCACGGTGGACTCGACCAGTTTGTCGAGGCCGGCAAAGATTTCGCCGAATATCGATTTGTCGTCGGCGGCCTGCAGCCAGAGAATGATTGCGATCACGATGGCGAACTGAACCAGTGGAAATCGGATCAGGCCTCGTATTGGAGCTGAAATCAGCTTGATCATCCGGCGGGTGCCTCCCATGGGCACAAGGCATATATCACGATCCGGGTTCCGCAGATGTCGCGAAATGGACCGGCCGCGGCCGAGGACGTGGTTGGCGGGCCTTGTGCCGCTTGAGCCGGCCGCTACACTCTGCCGGCAGGATTTTGGGAGGGGACATGAATTCACGCGATGTGTTGCGGTTGCTTGCCTGCGGAGTGTGGCTCGCGATCGCGCCGACGTCATCGGCTGGCGCCGAAGGCACCTTCGATATTCCCGCCGGCGCGCATTTCAACCCGCAAAAACTCGAGCGGGTCGGCGACTATCTCCGCGACCAGATCGCGCAGGGCAAGATTCCGGGCGCCATCCTCCTGATCCAGCAGCATGGCAAGCCGGTCTATCGCGAATTCTTCGGCGTGCGCGACGTCGCGACCAAACAGCCGATGACCGACGATACGATCTTCCGGCTGTTTTCGATGTCGAAGCCGATCACATCGGTGGTGGCGATGCAGCTGATCGAGGAAGGCAAGTTGAAGCTCGACGATCCCGTCGCCAAATACATTCCTTCCTTCGCCAATGTGAAGGTCGGCGTCGAAAACAAAGCGGCCGACGGCACCAAGACGCTCGAACTCGTGGCGCCGAAGCGACCGGTCACGATTCTCGACCTGATGACCCAGACCTCCGGAATCACTTACGGCTTCTATGGCGACAGCATGGTCCGGCTGGCCTATCGCAACGCCAAGATCTATGACGGCGATTTCGACAACGCCGAGTTCGCCGAGCGGATCGCAAAATTGCCGCTGGCTGAGCAGCCGGGCACGCTGTGGGACTACGGCCACTCGACCGATATTCTCGGACGGATCATGGAGGTGGTATCGGGGAAATCCCTGCTCGGGATCGAGAAGGAAAAGCTGCTCGATCCGCTGCACATGTCTGAGACCACCTTCTATGTCACCGATCCCGACAAGCAAAAATTGGTCGCCAAGCCGATGCCGACCGACAGCGACTTCCGGGTCGGCTTTACGAGTTATGCCGATGTCCCGATGAAGTGGGAATCCGGGGGCGGCGGCATGGTGTCCTCGCTCGCGGACCTCGCCCGCTTCTCGCAAATGCTGCTCAATGGCGGCGAACTCGACGGCAAGCGATATCTGAGCGCCAAAAGTTTCGAGAACATGACCTCGGACCATATCGGCCCCACCTCAGGGGTCGGGCGTGACTATTTCTATTTCCCCGGCGACGGGTTCGGCTTCGGGCTCGGTTTTGGCGTCCGTACCGATCCGGGCAATGCAAAACCGCCGCCGGCGGGATCGCTGGGCGAGATCAAGTGGGACGGCGCCAGCGGCTGCCTTTTCGTGGTCGACCACAAGCAGGACATGTTTTTCGTATTGCTGGAGCAGACCCCGTCCGAGCGGCAGAAGATACAGCCGATGGTGAAGAAACTGATCTATGAAGCGATGGAGAACTGACGGGTTTGTGCGTTGGCGGCGCGGCCTTGCCGCGCTCGGGCTTCTGGTTTTAGCAGTTACGGCGGGACGGGCTGACGCCGGACGCGCAGAGAGGGCGAATCCGGTTTCGGCGAACTTCTCGCCTGAGAAGCTGGCGCGGATCGGCGATTATTTCGGCAACGAGATCGCTGAGGGCAAGATTCCCGGCGCCGTCATTCTGGTCCAGCAGCACGGCCACCCGGTTTATTTCAAGAGTTTTGGCCTGCGCGACGTCGCCACCAAAATTCCGATGAGCCCGGACACCATCTTCCGCCTGTATTCGATGTCGAAGCCGATCACCTCGGTCGCCGCGATGATGCTGGTCGAGGACGGCAAGCTCAAGCTCGACGACCCCCTCTCAAAATACATCCCGGCATTTGCCGACACCAAGGTCGGCGTCGAAAAGCCGGGTGAAGATGGCAAGCTGGAGCTCGAGCCGCTCGACCGTCCGATCACCATCGAGGACCTGCTGCGCCACACCTCGGGCATCACCTATGGCTTCTACGGCGACAGCGCGGTGCGGAAGCTCTACGCGAATTCCGGTCTGTACGAAGCCGATTTCGACAATGCTCAATTTGCCGACCGCCTGGCAAAGCTGCCGCTGGCCGAGCAGCCGGGAACGCTGTGGGACTACGGGCATTCGACCGATATACTCGGCCGCGTCATCGAGGTGGTGTCGGGGCAATCGCTGTTCCAGTTCGAGAAACAACGGCTGCTCGACCCCCTGGGAATGAAGGATACGGCCTTCTACATCACCGACGAGACCAAGCGCGCCCTGATCGCCGAGCCGTTGCCCGACGATCGCTTTGTCAGTCCGGTCGCCGGAATTCACGATCCGATGACGCCGCGACGCTGGGAATCCGGCGGCGCCGGCATGATCGGCACGATCGGGGACTACGCGCGCTTTGCGCAAATGCTGCTCAACGGCGGCTCGCTCGACGGCCGCCGCTACCTTAAGCCGGAGACGGTCGCCTTGATGACCTCGGACCATATCGGACCAGAAACAAAAATCGCGCGCGACTATTACTATTTTCCGGGCCCAGACAGCGGATTCGGTCTCGGCTTCGCCGTGCGAACCTCGCATGAGCCCGGAACAGATTTGCCGCTCGGCGAATACCGCTGGGATGGCGTCGGTGGCACCTTCTTCTTCATCGATCCGCATGACGACATGTTCACGATCTGCATGATGCAGTCGCCCTCGCAGCGCGGACGGATCGAGACGGAACTGAAGGCGCTGATTTATGAGGCGCTGGAGAAGTGAAGCACGGGCTCAGGCGCCCCTTACGATGTCCCGCACCAGCGTGACCGTTTCCTCGATCATGCCGGCCGTGACGTCGAGATGGGTGCAGGCGCGGATGCGGCCGTCCATCATGGCGAGCAGCACGCCGCGGCGGCCGAGGCCTTCGACCATCTTCTGGCCGCTGACGCCTGCGCCATCGGGTTTGAAGAATACCAGGTTGGTTTCGGGCTCCTGCACTTCCATGCCCGCGATCTGCGACAGCCCCCGCGCCAGCGCGCGGGCATTGACGTGATCCTCCGCCAACCGGTCGACATGGTGGTCGAGCGCGTAGGTGCAGGCCGCCGCACAGATGCCGGCCTGGCGCATCGAGCCGCCGAGCCGCTGCTTCCAGCGCCAGACCTCGTCGATGAAATCGCTGCTGCCTGCGATCGCAGCGCCGACCGGCGCGCCGAGACCCTTGGAGAAATCGATCCAGGCGGAATCCCAACCCGCCGCCATGTCGTGCGCGGATATCCCCGTCGCAACGCAGGCGTTGAGCAGCCGCGCGCCGTCCATGTGGGTGGCAAGCCCGCTTTGTTTGGCGATCTGCGCGACCTCATCGAGCGCGGCTTTCTTCCAGATCGTGCCGCCGCCGATATTGGCGGTCTGTTCGACGCTGACTACGGTCTGCGGTGGCTGGTAGCGGCTGCGCGGATGCAGTGCCTTGCGAAAGGCGTCGGGAGAGAATTGTCCGTCCGCGCCCGGCAGCGGCATGATCTGGAATCCGCCGAGCGCGGCGTGGGCGCCGCCTTCGCGGGCGACGATGTGGGCGGTCTCATGCGCCAGGATTTCGTCGCCGGGCCGGCAATGCACCAATGTCGCCGCGACGTTGCACATGGTGCCCGACGGCATGAACACCGCGGCCTGCTTGCCCAGCAGGCCGGCGACGCGCTCGCACAGTTCATTCACCGCCGGATCGTCGCCGATCTGCTCGTCGCCGACCTCGGCCCGCGCGATCGCCTCGCGCATGCCTGGCGTCGGCCGGGTCTGGGTGTCCGAGAGGAGGTTGATGCGGACCGGCGGCGCCTTGGGATCGCGCGGGGGAGGGGTGTAGGTCATGACAAGTCCTTTGGATTCGTCATTCCGGGATGGTCCGAAGGACCAGACCCGGAATCTCGAGATTCCGGGTTCGTGCTTCGCACGCCCCGGAATGACATGTTTACCCAAATAAAAAGGCCCCGGCAAAACCGGGGCCTTTCGTCTCGGTAACGCCGCCGACAAAATCAGCGCGAATAGAATTCGACGATCAGGTGCGGCTCCATCTGCACCGGGAACGGTACATCCGACAGAGCCGGGATGCGGGCGAATTTCGCCGTCATCTTGGAGTGATCGACTTCGAGGAAATCCGGCACGTCGCGCTCGGAAAGCTGGATCGCCTCCAGGACGTGGACGAGCTGCTTGGAGGATTCCTTGACCTCGACGAGGTCGCCGACTTTCACCTTGTAGCTTGCGATATTGACGCGGCGGCCGTTCACCTTGACGTGGCCGTGGTTGATGAACTGGCGCGCGGCAAACATGGTGGCGACGAATTTGGCGCGATAGATCACGGTGTCGAGACGGCGCTCGAGCAGGCCGATCAGGTTCTCGCCGGTATCGCCCTTCATCCGGCCGGCTTCGACATAGACGCCGTGGAACTGGCGCTCGCTGATATTGGCGTAATAGCCCTTCAGCTTCTGCTTGGCGCGCAGCTGCACGCCGAAGTCGGAGAGTTTGCCCTTGCGGCGCTGGCCGTGCTGGCCGGGGCCGTATTCCCTGCGATTGACGGGGCTCTTCGGGCGGCCCCAGATGTTCTGGCCCATACGGCGATCGATCTTGTATTTCGCCTCACTGCGCTTGGTCATCGCGTCCTCTTGCAAAGTTTGAGTTTTGAGGAAACGCGCCCTCCTGTGCGCCGGGGGATTCCCGGTGCCGACAGGTCCAGCCCCAAGCTTCGAGGGGACGGACCACGGGTCGCGAAACGCATCGCGGGCCGAAACCGGCCCGCGAGCAGGCGGTTTCTAGGCATTATCGGTCCGACTGTCAAATCCGCGAGCCCGCCGGTAAGAGAGGGTCGTGGGATACCTCGGCAGGCCGCCGATGTCCGAAAAACGGGTCGCCTTCATGCATCCAGCCATCGTGGTCACAGGGGCATCTTCCGGTTTGGGCGCGGAATTTGCCAAATTGGCGGCCGCTGATGGGTCCAGAGTGGTCCTGATCGCGCGCTCCAGGCCGGAATTGGACCTGCTGGCGGACGATATCGACCGATCGGGCGGATCCGCCGTGGTCCTGGCGATGGACCTGAGCACGCGAGATGCGGGCGAAGTCATCGCGCGTGAGCTCGAAACCCTCGATTTGTACTGCCACATCCTCGTCAATAACGCAGGCTTCGGCCTGTTCGGCGATGCGGCGGAACTGGATCGCGACCGCCAGCTCACCATCATCGACGTCAACGTCCGGGCGGCGACCGACCTGATGCTGCAATTCCTGCCCGCCATGGTCGGTCGCAAGAGCGGCGCCGTCCTCAACGTCGCATCGGTGGCAGGATTCGTGCCGGGGCCGCGAATGGCGGTTTATTTCGCGAGCAAGGCATATCTGGTTTCGATTTCGCAGGCGCTGATGCAGGAGGTGAGGGATAGCGGCGTCACCGTGACATGCCTTTGCCCGGGTCCATTGCGGACTCCGTTTCTGGCGCGTGCGGGAGCCGACAAGACGGCGCTGTTCAAGGGAATACACAAACTCGACACTGACGCGGTGGCCCGCGCCGGCTGGGACGCGATGAAAGCGGGACGGACGCTTTGCGTGCCAGGCTTCGGCGCCAAATTCGCCGCGATGGCGACCCGGCTGCTTCCCCGCGGGGTTCTGCTGGCGATCGTCCGACGTATGCAACGCGAGCGCTGACCCGCCCGTTACGGAGGCTTCTGCATCTCATCCTCCGGGATGATGGCGCCGCGCGATCGCCATCCCTCGCGGTTCAGGAGGTCGACGAGCCCCGGAAGGAAGCGGTTGAGGTACCACATCACATGCGCGGCGAAGGTGACGATGACCAAGCCGCGGTCGCGCTTGATGGCCCCGACGGTGGCTTGCGCGACCCGCTCCGGCGTCGTGAACAGCCACGCCGGGATCCTCGGCATCTTGGAATAGATCTTTGAGGGACCGTCCGGCTCGATCATCGGCGTTTTGACCAGGCCCGGACAAATCACGCTGACCCCGAAATTTCCGCGGTGATAGTCGTTACGCATCGCCAGCGTGAAGCCGACCAGGCCGTATTTGCTGGCCTGATAGGCGGCAAGCCCGCGCACCGGGACCAGGCCGAAAATACTCGACATGTTGACGATATGGGCCTCGTCGGCGCGCGCCAGCAGGTTCATCAGGTGGGTGGTGATTTGCATGGGCGCGAGCAGGTTGACGGCCATCAGATTGCGCCAGTCGCTGTCCTCGACCGAGCGCTGCTGGCCGTAGAGTGCGATGCCCGCGCAATTGACGAGGATGTGCAGCGGGCTGGCTGAAAACAGCCGGTCCAGCAATTTGGTGATTTCCTCCGGGTGCGTCAGGTCGCAAACGGCGGTCGTTGCGCCCACGCCCAGTTTCGCCGCTTCGTCTCGGGTCGATTCCAGCCCGGCGACATCGTGGTCGGTGAGCACGACATTGACGCCCTCGCGCGCCAGCGCGATCGCGATCGCGCGACCGATCCCGGAGGCGGCGCCTGTGACGAATGCGGTGCGTCCACGTAAGGTCTTCATCGGTCGGCGGCTAGCCCCATTGTTGCCTCTCCGTCAAGCGCTCGACGGCCGGTCAGGTTGTGTTGGTGAATTCCCGGGAAATTCCGCTCGCCAGACCGGGGTCGATCCGCCTGGTGAGCGCCGGGGCGGCTGTCGCCCGCTCCTTCGCGACCAGCGCCAGAATCTCATCGGCAAGCTGATTGTTCAAGATTTGCTCGAGCCGCGACAGCTCGCCACCGATAAAGGCGGCGTCGGCGATCCGGTGATCCCAGCGGATCATCACGTCGATGGCGCCATCGTCCGACGCCTTGTCATAGCTGAGGATGAAGGATTGAGGGCCGCGCGCTTCGACTTCACCGCCGCCGAAGGCTGCGACCGAGGTGACGAGAAGCGTGCCCAGATAGTTGCCGCGCTGGCGGCCGAAATTCAGGCCGATCGCCCAGGCGAGCCCCCTGAGCGGCTGGGGCAGGCGGGTCACCATCATGGTCTTGCGGAAGAACGGCGTCGCCTCGATGGGTTGGCTTTTCGCGCTCCGGATCATGGCATCCGCCTCGGCCAGCGAGGACAGATCGGGCGCCTTGACGGGAAACAGCAACACGCCATCGGGGGTTGCGTCAGGCGCCACGACAATCATGGCAAGTGTTTGGGGAAATTCGTAGAAGTGCGGCCACGGCCATTTCAGATAGACCCTGCGCAGGACCGGCTGCGCGCCGGCCAGGATCGCAAACGCCTTGGCGAAGATCGCGGCCCAGGCCGGCCGGTTGCGCAGACTTTTTCGCGCGGCGGCCAGCCGTCCGATGGCAAGGGTCCGACGGACGGCGACGAAGGGGACGTCCGCCGAAGCGCGCATGAGGTCGATGATGACTCGGCGGGACAGGGAAATCTTTCGAACCGTTCCGCGCATCGTTCCACTCGAGTTCCCGCAACCGCAAACTGGCGAACCGGATGGCTCCGCCCGCCGGCACCTGATCTAGCACGAACCTGGGGGACTGACGCCAGATGCTTATGCGATCAGAGCGCAAGCGAGCCGAGCGGCCCGGGTCGGCGACGATAAATTCCAAGTATTTTCAGCGGCTTGTTGCGACGAGCTGCCCGTTTTAGCGCCGGATGCCCGCAAAACTCGCAACGATACCGCGTTGAAACAGCGACCAGTCGAAGCCGAGCGCCAGCGCCAGATAGCCGCGCTCGATCATCTGGTTGGCCTGCTCGGCGGTGCGCGCCACGCCGCCGATCGGGACGCCGCTCTTGAGGATGCCGGCCTCGGCGCGCGCCATCAGCGCCTGCACCTCGGGATCGTCGATCAGGCCGCGTTTATCGATGGAGGTCGCGAGATCGCCCGGGCCGATCACCGCGACATCGATGCCGGGAGTAGCCATGATCTCGTCGATACGGTTGACGGCCTCGACATGCTCGATGGTGATCATGCAGATCATGTCGTCATCGGCGGTCGCCATGTAGTCGGCCATCGAGACGCCCCAGCGGAACGGGGCGTGGAACGGGCCCCACAGCCGTTCGCCGCGCGGCGGATAGCGCACGCTGCGCACCGCTTTTTCGGCATCGGCGCGGCTGCAGATCATCGGGAAATTGATGCCGAGCGCGCCGATGTCCATCGGCGCCTTCGCCAACCAGGGCTCGTTGGCGGCGATCCGCGCCAGCGGCACGCAGGGCGTGCCGGAGGTCGCCACGATCATCGCATGCGCGGAAGTAAGATCGATCGGTCCATGCTCGAGGTCGACGATGATCCAGTCGAGCCCGGAGCGGGCCATGATCTGCACGGTCTGGATGCTGGGAATGGTCGCGATCGCGCCAAAGGTCGGACGCCCCTGCCGCCATGATTCGCGCAGGCGGTTCGGCGGTGCAGGCGCAGGCGGCGTCAAATCCATGCTCCGTTCGCTAAGGCGTTGAAGGGCGGTCCCAGATGACGCTAGCAGCGCGGCCACGGGCCGGAAAGCGTCAATCGCCGCTCAGGCGGGAACACGGCCGCCGAAAAATGGCATCAAGGCCCGGCTCAGCGTGTGCGGCCGCTTCGACGTGAAGATCATTTCCGCCCCGGCGTGATCTACCTCGGTGCCGGCGGGCGGCAGCAAATCCGAAACCCGCCGCGCAATCGCGGGCGCCGGATCGATCCAGTCGACCGGCCAGGGCGCAAGCCGCACCAACCGGTCCAACAGCAACGGATAGTGTGTGCAAGCCAGCACGATGGTGTCGGTACGCGCCGGATCGCCCGCGCCGGTGCCGACAAAACAGGGCGCCAATTCGTCGAATATCTCGCGGTCGCTGACCTCGACACCGCTCAGCGCGGCTTCTGCCAGCGAGGCAAGCTCCGCCGATCCAACCAGCGTAACCTCGCAACCCTGGCCGTGATCCCGGATCAAGGCCTGGGTATATTCGCGCTTGACGGTGGCCTTGGTCCCCAGCACCGAGACGCGCCTGGTCTTCGAGGCGGCGCAGGCCGGCTTGATCGCAGGCACGGTACCGACAAAGGGCACGCGATAGGCGGCCCGCAAATGGCTCATGACCGAAACCGACATCGTGTTGCAGGCAATCACGACCAGATCGGGCATATGCGCGGCGATCAATTCGCCGACCAGCGGCACCACGCGCGCGATGATCTCTTCCTCGCCGTGGTGGCCATAGGGAAAGAACGCGTCATCGGCGACATAGACATAGTGCGCATCACGCCGCGCCCGCACGATCTCACGCAGGACCGTGAGGCCGCCAAGGCCGGAATCGAACACGAGAATCGTCGGAGGTGGTGACACGAGAGCGATCTTATCCGATCCGGGGTTACCGTTCAGTTGTTATTGCCGGCCGGCATGGCCGTGCAGCGGAACGGCCCCGAGGATCGTGCGCCGCCCCGATCGCCGCTCAAGCCCATCTCATTCTCCCTGTGATTGCAGCTTGCCTATATCGCAATTTCAGGCAAGCTTGGCGGTTTTACGGCGGGAGCAGAGGGGCATCCATGTCGAAAAATATTATTCTGCTGTCCGACGGGACCGGCAACAGTTCGGCCAAGCTTTTCAGGACCAACGTTTGGCAGCTGTTTCAGGCACTCGATCTCACCGATCCGGCGCGACAGGTCGCCTATTACGATGATGGCGTGGGCACCTCGTCATTCAAGCCGTTCGCCATCCTCGGCGGCGTTTTCGGCTTCGGCCTGAAGCGCAACGTCATCGACATCTATTCCTTCTGCTGCCGCAACTACAGGAATGGCGACAAAATCTACGGTTTCGGCTTCAGCCGCGGCGCCTTCACGATCCGCGTCGTCGCCGGTTTCATCGCCCGCATCGGGCTCGTCAATTACGACGGCAACGAGGCGCACCTGGCGCGCGATGCCGAGATCGCCTACCGCGGCTACCGCAAGATCAAGAATTTCAAATCCGGCGGCAACATCCTGATCGGGCCGCTGCGGGCGCTGCGCGACTGGGTAAGCCACGTCGTCTTCCGCAAGCCGACGCTGGAACAACTCGATTTGGTCGGAATCGAAAAATTCGACTTCCTTGGCGTCTTCGACACCGTCGGCGCCTATGGCGGGCCGATCGAGGAGATCACGCGCGCCATCGACTACTGGTATTGGCCGCTGTCGATGCCGGACCAGTTCATGAATCACAAGATCGTCCGCGCCTGTCATGCGCTGGCGCTGGAGGAGGAACGTGACTCCTTCCATCCGGTGCTTTGGGACGACCGCTATGTGCGCGCCGATGACGGGCTTTATCCCGCGGCTCACGGCTGGGCCCCCGCGCCGTCGGACCCGAACAAGGCCCTGGCCGCCATCGACCGCGAGCGCATCAGCCAGGTGTGGTTCGTCGGTGTGCACTCCGACATCGGTGGCGGATATTCGCGCGACGGTCTCGCCTATTGCACGCTGGCATGGATGATGGAGCGCGCCGGCGTCTATGGCCTGCACTATCTGTCGGTGCAGGAAAGCTGGCTCAAGAGCTTTGCCGACCGCTACGACCAGCTCAACGATTCACGTCATGGCCTTGGCGGCTACTATCGCTATCGGCCGCGCAAGCTCGCCGATATCTACAACGAGCCGCCCTACAAGCTGTCGATCGGCGAGGATCTGCGGCGCATCTTCAATCTCCTCTTTGACCGGGGCGACCCCGAGCACGAAGTGAAGAAGGAACTCGCTTTGCCCGGGTCGTATGTTGCGCGACCCGCGCCAAAAGTTCATCGGAGCGTCCTGGACCGCATCCGGTCCGGGACCGACGGCTACAGCCCCATCGTGTTGCCGCAAGAATATTATGTTGTGGGCGATGACGGTGCGGTTGCGTTGAACAGCGCGGCTGCGGAGACCGGCGCGGCTTCGCGCGCAATTCGTCAGGAGAAGGCCTGGGATTGGGTCTGGGCGCGCCGCATCACCTATTTTCTGACGGTGTTCGCTTCGTTGTTCCTGGTGGCGTTGCCGGCAATCGAAAAGCACGAGCCGCCACGCGGACCTGCCAGTCCGGCCGAGGTCGTCGTGCCCTTCATCGACCTGGTGGGTGCCTTCCTGCCGTCCTTTGCAAAACCCTGGCTCGAGGCGTTCAGGAATTCGCCGGGGCAATTCCTCGCCGGCGTGCTGCTCCTCGGCATCCTGATGTATGCAGGCGGCTGGATGCAGGGACACATCCGCGACGTGATGCGCGGTATCTGGCGAACCCCGGCCGCCCCGGCGCCGCCGCCCGGAGGTTTCGTTTACAAACTCCGCACGGCCGGCCCCTATCGCGCATTCTTCTATGTGGTCAAACACTGGATTTTGCCGAGTATTTTCGCCTTCCTTATTTTCGTTATGCTGGTGATCGCGGTCGTGACGCTGGTCAACCGGGTGTCGTTCGCGATGTTCGATCTGACGGGGCAGGTGTGCGTGCCCAGCCAAAACTTGCAACTCGTCACCGGCAGCGCCACCAAACCGTTCGAAACCAGGACGCTGTGCAACGCCACCGGGCTCGCGGTGGAAAGGAACAAGTCCTATCGAATCACCATCGTCGTCACCAACCCCTGGGAAGACGGTTACAACTTCAAGGAGCCCGATCCGGTAAAGGCGAAGGGGATCGAAACCGATCCGCAAGGCTTTGGCGTGGAAAAGATGACCCCCGCGATGTGGCTGGGCCTTCCGATCCGGCGGCTGGTCGGCTCCAACTGGTTCGCGACCATCCTTCGCATCGGCAACAGGGGTTTTGGCGAGATCGTCCCGTCCTTCGAACGCAAGGAAACGCCACGTTGCCAGTGTCCGTCATCGACGAGCTATACGGCGACGTTCCGGGCCCGGAAGTCCGGCGAGCTGTTCGTCTACGTCAATGACACCGTGATCGGTATCCCCGGCTATTTCGATTATTTTTATACGTTGAACAACAAGGGCAACGCTGATTTGACGATCGAGCTCCTGGAGGACAAATAGCGCCGCGGATTTGGAAGGTCGCTCCCGCTTCGATTACGCTTCTCCGAACACGCGCTTGAAAATGGTATCGACGTGCTTGAGGTGATAGCCGAGGTCGAACTGCTCGGAGATTTCCTTGTCGCTGAGATATTTTTTGACCTCGGGGTCTTTCTTCAACAGCGTCTGAAAATCGCCTTCGCCGCGCCACACCGGCATGGCGTTGCGCTGCACGAGCTTGTAGGCGTCCTCACGGCTGGCGCCCTTCTGCGTCAGCGCGATCAGAAGCCGCTGCGAGTGGACGAGCCCGCCGAGCCGGTCCATGTTCTTCAACATGTTTTCGGGATAGATCAGGAGCCTGTCGATCAATCCCGCGAGACGGTTGAGGGCAAAATCCAGCGTCACCGTCGCATCGGGCGCGATCATGCGCTCGGCCGAGGAGTGCGAGATATCGCGCTCATGCCACAGCACGACGTTCTCCATCGCCGGCGTCACATAGGCGCGTACCATCCGCGACAGGCCGGTGAGGTTCTCCGACAACACCGGGTTGCGCTTGTGCGGCATCGCCGAGGAGCCCTTCTGGCCCTCGGAGAAGAACTCTTCCGCCTCCAGCACCTCGGTGCGCTGCAGATGCCGGATCTCGGTGGCGAGCCGTTCGACCGAGGAGGCGATCACGCCGAGCGTCGCAAAATACATCGCGTGGCGGTCGCGCGGGATCACCTGGGTGGAGATCGGCTCGGGCACTAGCCCCATGGCCTTGGCGACGTGCTCTTCGACCCGGGGATCGATCTGCGCGAAGGTGCCGACCGCCCCAGAGATCGCACAGGTCGCGACTTCCTTGCGGGCGGCCAGCAGCCGCTCACGGGCGCGGGAAAATTCGGCATAGGCGTAGGCGAGTTTTAGGCCGAACGTCACGGGCTCGGCGTGGATGCCGTGGGAGCGGCCGATGGTCGGCGTCATCTTGTGCTCGAAGGCGCGCTTCTTCAGCGCCTTGAGCACCTTGTCGATGTCGTCGACCAGGAGGTCGGCGGCGCGCGTCAGCTGTACGTTGAGGCAGGTATCGAGCACGTCCGAGGAGGTCAAGCCCTGGTGCACGAAGCGCGCCTCGGGGCCGACGATTTCGGCCAGATGGGTGGTGAAGGCGATGACGTCGTGCTTGGTCTCGCGCTCGATCTCCTCGATCCGGGCGACGTCGAAGATCGCGTTCCCGCCCTTGGCCCAAATGACCTTCGCCGCTTCCTTCGGGATGACGCCGAGTTCCGCCTGTGCGTCCGCCGCATGCGCCTCGATTTCGAACCAGATCTTGAAGCGCGTCTGCGCCTCCCAGATGGCGGCCATTTCCGGGCGGGTGTAACGGGGAATCATCGAGGACTCGTGGCTCATGGCGGGATTCGCGGGGGTTACATCGCGCTTTAGCAGAGCGGGTGTAGCGAGACAAACCTGCACCCGGCGCGAACTGGCGCTTCCCACACAGCTATGCGCCCGGCCGGCTCCGCTCTATCACGGAATATTGAATGACAGATAGTGAAATCTGTCAGCGGGATGCCCTATATTGCTGTTGACGCCAAACTGGGCGTCACCGGGATTTTGCTGGTGCCGTCGGCCCGAAAATCCCGGAGTTGCAGAGGACGACCGCTATGACTATCGAGATTCTTTACCTGACCGCCCAATTCCAGCGCTGGCTCAACCGGCAGGTGGCCCGCCACCTTGCCGCCCAGGTCGAGCGGCTGACCCGTTAACAGATAGCGGCGGCGACAAGCCGCCGGATCGCGATCCGCAAGCCCGAAAATGATGCGGAAGCTCAAAAAAGGGATGGTGCGCGCATGAACGAGAACGTTGTTCTGACACCTGAGCGAATTCTCGAGGTGACCGAGGACGTGCTGCGCCGCTTCGGGCTCGCCAAAGCTACCGTGGTCGACGTGGCGCGCGCGCTCGACGTCAGCCACGGCAGCGTTTACCGCCATTTTCCGAGCAAGGCCTCGCTGCGCGAAGCGGTGGCCAAGCGCTGGCTCGACCGAACCAACGCGCCGCTTGCGAAGATCGCGGAGTCCCCGGACCGGCGCCGGCGCGGTTGGAGCGCTGGCTGCGCACGATGATCGCGATCAAGCACAAGAAGGTTTTGGACGATCCCGAGATGTTCGAGACCTATCTCACTTTGGCGCAGGAGGCGTGCAAGGTGGTGAGGGCGCACAAGGACGGCCTCGTCGATCAGATCGCGCATATCCTGTCGGATGGCGTTGAGCAGGGCGTCTTTCAGGTCGCCGACATCAAGGCCACGGCGCGTGCGCTGTTTGACGCCACCAGCCGCTTCCACCATCCCGCCCATGCCGAGGAGTGGAAGGATCCGCAGCTAGCGGCCCGGGTCGACGCTGCGCTAGCGCTCCTGCTCAAAGCCCTGGAGGCGCCGCGCAAGAGCTAGGCCATCCGAATTTTAGTTCGATCGATTTGTTTCGTTAGCCTCTTCGACCTCTCCCCGCCGGGGAGAGGTGGATCGAACATCCTTCGCGCGATTGTGCGCCGCCTGCTTGCTGTTGTTTGATATCCATCAAGTCAGGCACTGGCCCGGCGAACGGGATCGGCGCGGAGGAAATCGTGCGGCTGGCCGTTTTTTCCGATATCCATGCCAACCGGCAGGCGTTTGGTGCATGTCTCGATTTTGCGCGCGCCCGCGGCGCGGAAAGGACGATCCTCCTCGGCGACTATGTCGGCTATGGCGCCGATCCGGAATGGACGGTCGAGACGGTGATGGGCCTCGTCGCGAACGGCGCTCTGGCGGTGCGCGGCAACCACGACAACGCCGTCGGCACCGCGTCCGAATTCATGAATGCCGAGGCCCAGGCAGCGATCGAGTGGACCCGCGGCAGGCTCAGCACGGCGCAGCGGCAGTTTCTTTCCGAGCTGCCGCTGACGCTGCAGGAGGACGATCGCCTCTATGTCCATTCCGAGGCCAGCCATCCGCAACATTGGCGTTATGTCCAGGCCACGCCGGATGCGGCGCGCAGCCTGGTGGCGACGAAGGCGCATGTCACCTTCTGCGGCCACATTCACCGGCCGGCGCTGTATTCCATGTCAATAACCGCGAAAATGACGGGCTTGGTCCCGACCACGGGTGTCCCGGTGCAATTGCTCAGGGGGCGGCAATGGCTCGCGGTGCTCGGCTCGGTCGGTCAGCCGCGCGACGGCGATCCGGCCGCGGGGTTTGCGATGTTCGATACCGTGAGCGGGGAAATCACCTATTGCCGCGTGCCTTATGATGTCGAGGCGGCGGCGCAGCGGATACGCGACAACGGCCTGCCGCGCTGGCTGGCCGATCGTCTCACGGCAGGGAGGTAGCGCCACCGGCCGGGCTTGCGGTCCGTTCCGTCGCTGCGATCGACGGCTTCACATATTCGCCCTGAACGGCAACTTTTGCGCCGCTGGAAACTTATATTGCCAGTGGCCCCGATTTCAGCAACGCGGAGCCGATGACCACCCGTACTTCCGTCATTCAAATCTGCTCCAATCTCCGCCCTGCACGGTTCATGACGCGGGGAAAAGCCGCTGCTAGCGCCGATCAAGGCGTTCAACGAGGGGAACGGTCAACATGACGAGTCTTTCCGCCGAAGCGATGCGGCGTATCAGACACTTCGGCGACTACGTGACCGTGCCGCTGGCCGCCATGGTCTTCATGGCTCTGGCCGGTATGGATCGGCTCTATCTGGTCCTGTTCGGCCTCGCGGCCTGGACGCTGATGGAATATCTGGTGCACCGATTTGTCTTCCATCAGTTTCCTTCCCTGGGCCAGCGCCTGCACCAGCTTCATCACGACCATCCAAACGATCCGGATTCGGAAAGATCCAGCCTCAGCACGCCGCTGCTGGCGTTCCCGATCGGACTTCTGCTGATCGGCGCCGCTGGCTTGCGGGATGGATCGGCGATTTTCGCCGGCCTGCTGCTGGGGTATCTGGCTTTTATCACCGTCCACTATGCCGTGCACCGCTGGACCATCGAGCCGAACTCCTGGCTCTATTCGGCAAAGCTGCGGCACCTCACGCATCATCGTGTAGAGAATTGCAATTTTGGCGTATCGACGATTTTCTGGGATATCGTGTTTCGCACCCATGCCAAAATCGTCAGCGGGCGGATAAGCTCTGGAGCCGGCTGAGACCGCTCGATTTGAATTGCGCCTAGAGCGGGATGCCTTTTCTTCGAATCGTCATCCCGCTCTAGCTTTTTGATAGAGCATGATCTCCGCGCAAACGCGCCGCGCTTGTCGCGAGGGAAAACCGGTGTCCACTTTTCCGGATCATGCTCTAGATCGCCTCGCCGCGCGCCAGCGCCGCCGCATTGCGGATCGCGGAAATGTTGGCCTTGTAGGCCTCAATCGTGCCGCCCTTGAACACCGCGGAGCCGGCGACGAAGGCGTTGGCGCCTGCAGCCGCCAGCTGGCCGGAATTATCGGGGCTGACGCCGCCATCGACCTCGATGTCGATCGGCCGTCCCGCCGTCATCGCGCGCAAATCCCCGATCTTGCCGAGCGCCGACGGAATGAAAGCCTGGCCGCCGAAGCCGGGATTGACCGACATCACCAGCACCAGGTCGATCATGTCGATGACATATTCGATCGCCGCGATCGGGGTGCCCGGATTGAGCGAGACGCCGGCCTTCTTGCCGAGCGCGCGGATCGCCTGCAGCGAGCGATGCAGATGCGGGCCTGCCTCGGCATGCACGGTGATGTGATCGCAGCCGGCCTTGGCGAACGCCTCCAGATAGGGATCGGCCGGCGCGATCATCAGATGGGCGTCGAAGATCCTTTTGGTATGCGGACGGATCGCCTTGATCACGTCGGGCCCAAAGGAAATGTTCGGCACGAAATGCCCGTCCATCACGTCGAGATGAATCCAGTCGGCGCCCGCCGCATCGACGGCGCGGACCTCGTCGCCCAATTTGGCGAAATCGGACGCCAGGATCGACGGCGCGATGACGAGCGGACGTGACGCAAATGGGGCGGACATGGGCGCTGTTTCCGAGGTCACTCTTGATGCGCGCGGAGGGCACCCGCGTAACATGGGCAAGGCGCGGCGGCAATGCGCAGCGGGTCCGTCTGGAGATGCGGAAAATTCTGCCGCTGGGGCAGCATTTGCCGGGGAACCGGACCCGTCGGCGCTGAAAAAGCCCATGTTTTACGGGCGTTCCCGCGATGGCACGAGGTTTGCTGATCACTCGGCACGAATTGTGTGGGCCGCTTCGATGCGGCATCTGTGGGAGTACGGCCATGCTGTTTGCCCTCGGCGCCGCCTCATCTGCGCTCGACGCCATCCGTTCGCTGACCTCATCGGGTTCGGCGTCCGGCCAGGCAGCGGGCTTCGCCGAGGCCGCGCCCGATCCTTTCAGCACCATTGCCGGCGCCCCGACCGCGGGCGGCTCCAGCCCGTCGACCGCGCCGGGCGGATTTTCCCAGATATCGCCGGCCACCATGAGCGCGCTGCTCGCGGCGCAAGGCCAGTCGTCGACCGGAGCCACCACACAGGCATCGACCGATCCGTCCAGCGCGCTGCAGGACCTGTTTTCGCAGATCGACGCCAACGGCGACGGCCTGCTCTCCAAATCGGAATTCGAAAACGCGCTCGGGGCCGGCGGCACCAACCTCGCGCAGGCCGACGACGTCTTCAACAAGCTCGACACCAACGGCGACGGTTCGGTCAGTCTCGGCGAATTGAAGTCGGCGCTGCAGGGGGCCGGCAAGGGTGGCCACGGCCATCATCACGCGCATGTCGGCGGCGCCAGTGGATCGGGCGACAGCACCGGGGCCAGCGGGACCAGCGCTGCTGCCAGCGCCGACGGCGCGAGCGATCCGCTGCTGCAGGCACTGGCAGGTGCGACCGCCACCACCGCCACCAACAGCGACGGCTCGACCACGACCTCCATCACCAATCCCGATGGCTCCAAGATCACGATGACATCGCCCGCGGCAACGACGTCATCGAGCAACGCGACGGCGTCCTACAATTTCCTCGAACAGCTGATCCAGCGCCAGGCGCAGGCGATTTCGTCCGGCGCCGCCCCATTGCTCTCGCTCAATGCCTAGCTCGCCCGCCGCCGGAAGCGCAGCAGGTTATCCGAAGCGGTCCTTCCACGCCGGCAGCGCGTCGGGGAAGGGCAGTGCGGTCGCGTTGTAGACGCCGCGCGCAATCGCGCGAGACACCGCATTGGCGGCGACCATGCCGAGTTCGGTAAGGCCGGCCAGCGGATCGACCGGCTTCTCCCCGGTTGCGGCCGCAAACAGCACGTCACCATCGGTCGGCGCGTGCACCGGATAGATCGCGCGTGCAAATCCGGTCTGCGCGATCATCGCCAGCCGCTTGGCCTGAGGTTTTGTCAGCGCGGCGTCGGTGACCACGACCGCCAGCGTGGTGTTTTCCGCCGCCGTCGCGGCGGCCGCGCCCTTGATCCGCATCGCCAGCATGTCCGGGCCAAACGACGGCGGCAATCCGCGACCGCCATACTCGCCGTCGATTTCGAACGGCGCCGCCCAGAACCATGGCCCATGGCCGACGGTGACGCTGCCGACCGCATTGACGACTGCGATGGCGCCGACCCGGACGCCGGCCTGCGTCATGGCGGATGCCGAGCCGAGCCCGCCCTTGAAATTCGCCGTGGTGGCGCCCAAGCCGGCGCCGGCGCTGCCGAGCGCGAAAGTCTCGCCCGCGGCGACTGCCGCAGCGTAACCGAGCTCGCGGTAGGGCGAGAAGCGGCCCCATTTCTTGTCGCCGCCGTTCAGCAGGTCAAAGCAGATCGCGCCGGCAACGATCGGAATCACCGCGCCGCGCACCACATAGCCGCGGCCTTGCTCCGCGAGCCAGGCCTGCACCCCGCCGCCGGCTTCGAGCCCGAACGCCGAGCCGCCGGAGAGCGCAATGGCGTCGATCCTCTCCACGTTGTTGGCGAGATCGAGCAGCGCGCCCTCGCGGGTGCCGGGGGCGCCGCCGCGCACATCCATCGCCGCCACCGCGGGCTTGTCGAAGACGACCGCGGTGACGCCGGAGGCGAGCTTCGGGTCATCGGCATGACCGACCTTGACGCCGGCAATATCGGTGAGGAGATTTTTCATCGCGTGTTTCCTGCGCCGCAGACGTGATGCAAAAACGCCCCGGCGAACCGGGGCGTTTGACGTTGCAATCGGTCGATGAGCCCTACGACCCCTTCGGATTGATCTCGGTGTAGTTGCCCTTGTCGTCCCATTTGTAGACGACATAGTCGAGTTGCTTGATGTCGCCCTTGGCGTCGATCTCGATCTGCCCGATCACCGTATCCCAGGCGCCGCCACCCTTGATCGCGGCCATGACCTTCTTCGGATCGATGGTGCCGGCTTTTGCCGCCGCCTGCGACCAGATCTGGATCGCGGCGTAGGTGTAGAGCGTGTAGCCCTCGGGATCGATGCCCTTGGCCTTGAACTTCTCGACGATGGCTTTCGCGGTCGGCTTGTTGCGCGGGTCGGGACCGAAGGTGAACAGGGTGCCCGCGCCGGCCGGTCCGGTGATCGAGGCGTATTCCTTGTCGGCCAGCGCGTCGCCGGCCATCAGCACGGTCTGCAGGCCCTGGTCGCGCATCTGGCGCAGGATCAGGCCGGACTCCTGATGATAGCCGCCGACATAGACCAGGTCGATTTTCTCGAGCTTCAGGCGCGACACGATGGCGTTAAAGTCCTTGTCGCCCTTGTTGTACGAACTCGAACAGCTTCTCGGTAACGCCGGCCTTGTTGAGCGATTTCTTGGTCTCGTCGGCAAGGCCTTTGCCGTAGGTGGTCTTGTCGTTGAGGATGGCGATGTTCTTGCCTTTGTAATTCTTGGCGATGAATTCGGCGGCGACCAGTCCCTGCTGGTCGTCACGGCCGCAGACGCGCGCCACGTTCCACAGCCCGCGCTCGGTGAACAGCGGATTGGTGGAGGCCGGCGTAATCTGCAGCACGTTGCCGTCGGCATAGGCTTCCGACGCCGGGATCGACGACGACGAACAATAGTGACCGGCGACGAACGGGATTTTCGCGCTGGCGATCTTTTCCGCCACCGAGCGCGCCTGTTTGGGATCGCAGGCGTCGTCCTCGACGTCCAGCGCCAGTTTCTTGCCGAGCACGCCGCCGGCGGCGTTGATGTCGGCAATCGCCATGTCGGCGCCGTTCTTCATCTGCCGCCCGAAGGCGGATTCGCCGCCCGTCATCGGGCCCGCCACGGCGATGGTGATGTCCTGCGCAAAGGCCGCCGTCGAAAGTGCCAACGACGCGCCCAATGCCAGGCCGATGAGTTTAAGTGATTTCATGAGAGGTCCTCGCGGTAGATCGCTACGGGAAGTGCCCGGCGGGCGGCCGGGTCCGAAGATCGCGCCTATTGTCGGCTGAATTTGCCGCGAAGTCATCGGCATTTTTCAGGCAAATAGGTCTTTACCGGGGCGTTTGCGGGGTGCGGCTTCGGGGCTGCGGCTACCCATGCCGGCCGCCCTCCAGATAGGCCGCGCGGATTTCCGGGCGCTGCAGCAGCTCCGTGCCGGTTCCCTGCAGCGTGATCAGGCCGTTGACCATGACATAGCCGCGATGGGCGAGCCGCAGCGCGTGATTGGCGTTCTGTTCGACGATCAGCACGGTCAGCCCGTCCTGCCGGTTCAGGGTGCGGATGGCGTCGAAAATCTGCCGCGCGATCAGCGGCGCCAGCCCCAGCGAGGGCTCGTCCAGCATCAACAGGCGAGGGCGGCTCATCAGGGCGCGGCCGATCGCCAGCATCTGCTGCTCGCCACCGGAGAGCGTTCCGCCGCGCTGGGCCATGCGCTCCTTCAGCCGGGGAAACAGCGTCAGCACGCGCGCGAGCCCGGCCGCACGATCGGCCTCGCTCGAAATCGGTGGCGTCCGCCCCCATCTGCAGGTTCTCCGCGACGCTCATGCGCGGGAAAATCCGGCGGCCTTCCGGCGCTTGCGCAATCCGCAGGCGCGCGACCTCATGGGTCGGCATTTCCGTAATGTCGCGGCCGTCGAACAGGATTTGCCCGGCGCGGGCGCGCGGCTTGCCGAATACCGTCATCATCAGCGTCGACTTGCCGGCGCCATTGGCGCCGATCAGGGCGACGATCTCGCCCGGGTTGATCGCGATGTCGACGCCCTTCAGCGCCTCGATCTTGCCATAGGCGGCGCGCAGGCCGCGAATCGCGAGCAGGGGTGATGATGTCGAGGTCATGGAATGACCTCAACATCATCGTCATGCCCGGGCTTGCCCCGGGCATCCACGTCTTCCTTCGGTGTCTGACGCAAAGACCGGGATGGCCGGGCATAGGCGAGCGGAAGCGACGCCGTCCTTCGGACGGCTACGCCCGGCCATGACGACATCGTTTGCAGCGCCCTCACAGCCCGAGCTCCTGTTCGACCGCGGCGACCTCGTCATCCTCCACGCCGAGATAGGCGGCGATCACCTTGGGATCGTCGCGCACCTGTTGCGGCGAACCTTCGGCGATTTTGACGCCGTAATCCATCACCACGACATGGTCGGAGATTTCCATCACCACGCTCATGTCGTGCTCGATCAGCAGGATCGAGGTGCCGCCGTCGCGGATCGAGATCAGCAGTTCGCTCAAGGCTGCGCTTTCGCGCGCGTTCAAACCGGCGGCCGGCTCGTCGAGGCACAACAACGCCGGTTCGGTGCACATCGCGCGCGCGATTTCGAGCCGGCGCTGATCGCCATAGGGCAGGTTGCCGGCGGCATCGTCGGCGCGCTCGCGCAGCCCGATGCGCGTCAGCCAGCGCGTCGCCTGCTCGATCGCGTGCTGTTCCGCCCTGCGCCACGACGGTGCGCCGATCAGCCCGAGAAACGTCAAACCGGAGGCCCGCATCAGCGCGTTGTGCTGCGCCACCATCAGGTTTTCCAGCGCAGTCATGCCGGGAAACAGCCGAATGTTCTGGAAGGTGCGCGCGACCTTGGCCTGCTTCGAAATGCGGAAATCGTTCAGCCGTTCGAGCTGGATGGCGCGGCCATCGTCATGCGTCAGCCGCATCGCGCCACCGGTCGGCTTGTAGAATCCGGTGATGCAGTTGAACACCGTGGTCTTGCCGGCGCCGTTCGGCCCGATCAGCGCGGTGATCTTGTGCCGCTCTGCCGTGAACGACAGTTCGTTGACGGCGACGATGCCGCCAAACCGCATCGTCAGGCGATCGACGGCGAGGATGGTTTCGTCGCTCACCCGTGGCCCTCCTTGACGAGGTCGGAGGAGATCGCCTGGCTGTGCTCGAGGTAGACGGTGGGCGCGCGATGGCCGATCAGCCCGCGCGGCCGCCAGATCATCAACAGCACCATCGCAACCCCGAACACCAGCATGCGGTATTGCTCCAGCCCGCGAAACAGCTCGAAGCCGCCGATCATGGTGAGCGCCGCCAGCGCGACCCCGAGCTGCGAGCCCATGCCGCCGAGCACCACGATCGCCAGCACCAGCGCCGATTCGTTGAAGGTAAAGGATTCCGGGCTGATGAAACCCTGTCGTGTGGCGAAGAACGCGCCGGCAAATCCGCCGAACATCGCGCCGGTCGCGAACGCCGTCAGTTTGGTCGTGGTGATGTTGATGCCGAGCGCGCGGCAGGCGACTTCGTCCTCGCGCAAGGCTTCCCAGGCGCGGCCGATCGGCAGGCGTCGCAGCCGGATCGTTACCCAGTTGGTGAGCAGCGCCAGCGCCAGGATCAGGTAGAACAAAAATACGATGCGGTGGGTCACCGAAAATTCGATGCCGAGCCTTGCGGCAAGGCCGTTATCGCTGGGGTCGAGCGGAATCCCGAACAGCGTCGGCCGCGGGATTCCGGAGACGCCGTTGGGGCCGCCGGTCAGGCTCTGCCAGTTGATGATGACGAGACGGATGATCTCGCCGAACGCCAGCGTGACGATGGCGAGATAGTCGCCGCGCAGCCGCAGCACCGGAAATCCCAGCATCACACCCCAGAGGGAAGCGAGGATGCCGGCGAGCGGCAGGCAGACCCAGAACGACAATCCGAAATTGGTCGCCAGCAGCGCGTAGGAATAGGCGCCGACCGCGTAGAACGCGACATAGCCGAGGTCGAGCAGGCCGGCGAGGCCGACCACCACGTTCAGGCCCCATCCCAGCATCACATAGGTTAGGACGAGTATGCCGAGGTCGAGAATGTAGCGCTGGTCGTAGAAGATTACCGGCACCAGAACGGTGAAGGTCAGGAGGATAGGGGCGATCGCGCGCCGCGCCAGTGCCAAAGCGCTTGCGACCCGCGGCGGAACGATCATGACGGTGCCGACCGGGCCCCACCACGATCGCAGCAATTCGACCGCGATGCTGCCGGCGAATACGGCGATGACAATGGCGGCGAGGTCGCCGAACCTCGTCCAGTAGATCAACTGCCCGGTGGGGCCGGCCTCGGTGCGGATGCCGATCATCAGCGAGAACAGCACCAGCGCCACCAGCGCGCTGATCAGCGCCTTCTTGAGGATGAAAGCCATGCCCGGCGCGCGCGCGGCCGGGTTCGAGTTGGGCGCGGATGCTGTCACGCCGGCGGTCAAACTTTTTCAACTTCGGGCCGGCCGAGCAGCCCGGTCGGCATGAAGATCAGGACCACGATCAGGATCGAGAAGGCTGCGACGTCCTTGTACTCGACCGAGAAATAGGCCGACCACAGGGTCTCGATCAGCCCGATCGCCAACCCGCCCAGCATCGCGCCGGGCAGCGAACCGATGCCGCCGAGCACCGCGGCCGTGAACGCCTTGATGCCCGCCACGAAGCCCATGTAGAAATCCACCAGGCCGTAATACAAAAGATACATCATGCCCGCGACCGCCGCGAGCGCGGCGCCAATGACGAAGGTCATGGAGATGGTGCGGTCGACGTCGACGCCGAGCAGCGCCGCCATGGTCTGGTCCTGCTCGCAGGCGCGCATGTCGCGGCCGAGCCGGGTGCGTGCGACGAGCCAGGTGAAGATCAAGAGCAGCACGATGGTGGTGACGACGACGATGATCTGCACGTTCGACAGCCGTACCGCGAACCCGTTTGTTTCCAAGAGCGTGTAGCCGCCGGTGATGATCGGCGGCACCGGTTTGACGCGCGCGCCTTGCGCCACTTGCGAATAATTCGACAGCACGAACGACATGCCGATCGCCGACAGCATCGGCGCCAGCCGGAACGAGTGCCGCAGCGGCCGGTAGGCGATGCGCTCCACGGTCCAGCCATACAGCGCGGTGATGGCCATCGACACCAGCAGCACGATCAGCAGGATCACGGGAACCGCTGTCAGGCCCATCGAGACCAGGATCAGGAATGTGATCAGCGCGATGAAACCGCCGATCATGAAGATGTCGCCATGCGCAAAATTGATCATGCCGACGATGCCGTAGACCATGGTATAGCCGATGGCGATCAGGCCATAGATCGAACCGAGGACGATGCCGTTGATCAGTTGCTGGGCGAAATAGTCCATGCGCTGCCGTCAGTTAAAGGACGCGGCGATGGCCCCGGCAGCCGGAACGGCGCGTCGTGCCATTTTCTAACAGCGGGAACCGGGGGCGGCAACAGCGCAGGGTTGTACCATGGTACTTTCGCCTCAGGTTCCCCCGCCACCGTTGCAACAAGCGGCCGCCACCCAATCACCGCGGGGGAACCGGTCTTTCCCCGAAACCATTTTCCGCCGGCGCGGTTATCTCCAGTTAGGTTCAACCAAGGAGATCGTTATGGCGAACCAGAATCCGAATCCGGGCCAGCAGAATCAGAACCCCAGCCAGAAGCCCGGCCAGCAACAGGGCGGCGGCCAGAAGCCCGGACAGCAGCAGCAGGATCCGAACCGCCAGGGCCAGAAGCCCGATCAGCGCGACCGGTAAAGCGGATCGAGAGTTGAGTGAGAGCAGGAAGGTCCCGCCGCAAGGCGGGACTTTTCTTTTGGTGCGGAGGCCTTTTGGCCGCGCGCAATCCTTCAACGTCGTCCCGGCCGCCGAGCCGGGACGACGTTGAGAGTGGTTGCGCCTCGGATTAAAATTTCAAACAGCCAAATCATCGTCATGCGAGCCAACGGGTCGCGCGAATGCGCGCCCGATGACAGGCTCCGCGAAGCAATCCGTCGTGCAACAGAAGGAAAGAATGGATTGCTTCGTCGCATCCGCCTTCGCCCGAAGGCGGCCTTCGGTGGGCTTGACAACGGGGCAAGTCAGTTGCGCGAAATACAGACGCGGCCGGCGCTACCGTGGCGAAACTTGCGCCGACAGCGGAAACGCGAAGTACAGATTGCAGGCGGCAAGTGCTGCGCCGTTCGCGCCGTGGCTGGCAAGACTTCCCGGCGCTTCGACCCGCGCGGCCAACCGGCCATTGCCGCCGGCCTGGAACGCAACAAAGGCATCATAGATCGCGCGGCGCTCGCCGACCGACGCCTGTTTGGGATTTTCCGGATAATAGGACGGTATCGTCAGGATCAGATAATCCATCTGACAGCGCGGCGCGGAAATCGTCACGGCCTTCTTGCGCAGCGCGATCTCGAAGCTGCCCGAATGCTCGTCGAATCCGGCAAGCCACGCGCGGCGGGTGTGCAATTGGGCAAGCGCGGCGCCGATCACGAAGTCGGCTGGACGCAAGCTGATCGTCCATGCGGCGCCCTCTTCGCCCGACGCTGTGGCCGACGCCCCGGTCAGGATCGACATCGCCAGCAGGCCGGCCAGTAACGCTCGCATGCGGAGGGCTATACCACGGACGGCGACAAGGCGCGCTGGCGTTGCCGTCCAACCAGTACGCTGATCAACAGCAGGTTGAGAAGGTTGGCGCCGATGCCGACCGCGAAGGCGGGCGCATAATATCCGAGATGGTCGTAGATGAGGCCGGCGAGCCAGCCGCCGGCGGCCATGCCGCCGCCGCTGAACAGCAACAGGGTCGGGATCCGCCAGGAGGCTTCCGATGCCGGAAACAGTTCACGCACCGCCAGTACATAGGCCGGGATGATGCCGGAAAAGCCGAGCCCGAAAGCGGCGGCCACCACGAACAGGCCGGCTTCGTTCTGCGTCAGCAGAAAGGCCGTCATCGAGGCGGCCTGCCAGGCCGATCCGATCAGTACGGTGGCGAGGCCGCCGATCCGATCGGAGATCGCTCCCCAGATTTGCCGGCTCACGAACGCGGTGCCGAGCAACACCGACAGCATCACGGCGCTCATCGAGCGGCTGATACCGAGATCGCTGCAAAGAGCGACGAGGTGGCCCTGCGGCATCGCCATCGCCATGCAGCACAGCACGGCGGCGCCACACATTGCCGCGAACACCGCATTGGGCGGCCAGCCGAGCACGCGCGTTCTGTTCGAGCTGGCGCCGGATGGCGGCGCCGGTTGAATGATCTCGGGTGGGCTGCGAAAATAAATCGCCGCAAGCGGCACGATCAGAACGATCTCGGCCAGCGCATACCACAGCATCGTCTGCCGCCAGCCGAAATTGACGATGGCATGCTCGAATATCGGCGGCCAGATCGCGCCGGCGAGATAGGTTCCGCTCGAGATCAGCGCCAGCGCCGAGCCGCGGCGGCGGTCGAACCAGCGGCTGACATAAATGTACAGAGGTGCGTTGATCCCGCCGATCCCGATCAAACCGATGAACAAGCCGTGGCCGATCCACAGCGGCCAGGGCGGCCCGAGCGTCGAAATCGACAGCCCAAGGCCAATCATCAGCGAGCCGAAGATGACCGTCCACCGCGTGCCGGTCCGATCGGCGATCCGGGACATGATGATGCCGCCGGCGCCGGTGCCGAGCCACGCCAGCGAACTGGCGAGCGCCGGCACGGAGCGCGACCCGTTGACCTCGTTGGCGATGTCCTTCAGCGCCACCACGCCAATCCAGGCGCCGCCGAACGACATCCCGAGGATGAAGAGCGCGACCGAGGCGACGGCCCAGGAGGCCCTGGTCTCGACGGAACGTGGGAATTGCAACATCGGGAGGGGACTCAAAGGCCTGCGGATTCCGTTTTCTTACAGGCCGCGGGGAATTTCACCACCCATATCCACGTGGGGTCTGCTCTACCGCTGCACTGCGTCAAAATGCGTGAACCTGCAGCCTTGAATCATGCGGTGCCAACTCACGGACTTTGAAGCGGCTCCAATCGTCCCGCGGGCGGGCCTGCTTGCCGCCGCCGGGTGCGGGAGTATATTTGGCCAATGGCTGTCAGCTCCCCCGCTCTGAAAGCGTTCCTGATCGCCACGCCTTTCTTCGGTGGCCTCCCGGACGCAAGCCTCGATCTCCTGGTCTCGATGCTGGTCGAGCGCCGCTTCGACGCCGGCGCCACTGTCGTGGCGGAAGGCGAACACGGGCGCTCGATGTTCATTGTTCACTCCGGCAGGCTGGTGGTGAGCAGGCTGGGGAATTCCGGGCGCGCCATTCGCATGTCGGATCTCGAACCCGGCGATTTCTTCGGCGAAATGACGCTGATCGAAATGCAGAACCGATCGGCCACCGTCGTCACGGAGAGCCCAACCGTACTGTATGAGCTCACGGCCCGAAACCTCTACACCTGCTACAAGGCCGACATCCATGCCTATGTAATGGTGCTGCAGAATATCAACCGCGAGCTTTGCCGGCGGCTCCGCCGCGCCGACAACCGCATTCCCGAGCTGCAGAGGCCTCATACGAACTGATGAGACAGATGCGCGCGGGTGCCGCATCGTCATGGCCGGGCTTCGACCCGGCCATCCATCTTCTTCGCAAGAGTCTTGGCGAAGAAGGATGGACCCCCGGGTCAAGCCCGGGGGTGACGATTGGGCAGGTCCCGCCGCCGGCCATTAAGGTAAACAAAGGGTTTAAATTGCCTGTCGCAGTTTAAGGAGGTTACCTCGCCCGCAAAGCCGCCGCTCTCTCAGCGCCGCGGAAAGAGCGGGAAGCGGCAATGGCGACAAACTGGCGGATCAGTTCATTCAACGGCGCGCTGCTGGCGGCCTATTTCATCCCGACCTGGACCATCGTCGCCTTCAAGATCATGGTCTCGCCGATCCATGCGCTTTTCGAGCGGCCGAACATCGCGGTCGGGCTGTTCATCAGCGATCATCTGCAACTCGCCGCCACAGGCACGGTCCGCGTCGCGTGGCTGTTGGCGCTCGGCAAGCTCACGGTCGTTGCGTTCTTCGCGGTCTTTGTGATTTTGCTGACGCGCGCCTCGATCCGCAAGACCGGCGGCTGCGACGAAGCGCTGGCGATGGCGCTTGCGATCGGCAGCGTGATCAGTTTTGCCAGCATGGTGATGGCCTCCCAGGTCGGCGAGACAGCCGCCCTTCGGCTGCACGCGACCGAACTCTTGATGCTGCTCGGCACCGCCATCGTGCTGCTGGTCGAACGTCCCGCGCAGCCGCAGGCCGACAGTGTGGCGGCCGCTGACGATCTATCCCTTCAGCCGTCCGAGCTCCTCGAGCACCGCTGAGGCCTCCCGCATGGCGTGGTTGGCGGCGGGCACCCCACAATAGATCGTCTGCTGCAGGATGATCTCCTTGATGTCCTCGGGCGCAAAACCGCCTTCCGTCAGCGCCGCGCGCACGTGCAGGCGAAACTCGTCCCATTGGCACAGCGCCAGCAGCGTGCCCATCACCAGCACGCGGCGGGTTCGCTCGTCGAAATGCGGCCGGGTCCAGATCTCGTTCCAGGCGTAGCGCGTGATCAAGTCCTGGAATTCGGCATTGAACGAATTCAGGGTGGTGATCGATTTGTCGACCCAGGCATCGCCGAGCACTTTTCGGCGCCGCGCCATGCCGTCATCCCTGCGTTTCCGGTCGTCCATTCAATGTCCTCCCTGTCACTGCGAGCGCAGCGAAGCAATCCTCGCCGTCATTCCGGGATGGTGCGCTAGCACCAGACCCGGAATCTCGAGATTCCGGGTTCGATGCTTCGCATCGCCCCGGAATGACGAAGAGAGAACGGATTGCTTCGCTTTACTCGCAATCGTGCAATGACGTTGTTAGAGTTTACCGTTGCGTCAAAAAACCGACCACGGCGTCGGTGAAGGCGTGGGGCTGCTCGACATTGGAAATATGCGCGGCGTCGAGGATCGTCAGCGCCGCTCCCGGAATCTGGCTGCGGATGTACTCGCCGGCTGCGACCGGCGTCGACATGTCGTGGCGTCCGGCGATGACCAGCGTCGGGCTCTTGATCCTGGGCAACAAGGCGCGCTGGTCGAGCGTGCTCAGCGCCTCGCAAGCTGCGATATAGCCCTGTGCCGGGGTCGCGAGCAGCATGGCCTTCAAATTCGCCGTGATCTGTGGCTCGCGCTCGCGAAAATCCGCGGTCAGCCAGGCGGCGATCACGGTGTCGGCGATCACGGCCATGCCGCCTACCTTCACGGCTTTGATGCGGTTGTTCCAATTGGTCGGATCGGGATAGTAGCAGGCGGTGTTGGAGAGGATGATCTTGCCGAAGCGCTGCGGCGCGTTGGCGGCGAGCCACTGTCCGACCATGCCGCCCATCGACAGCCCGCACCAATGCGTCTTCGCGATGTTGAGATCGTCGAGGATCGCCAGCACGTCGCGCCCGAACCGCTGCATCGAATAGGGGCCGGGCGGCACGCCGGATTTGCCGTGGCCGCGGCGGTCGTAGCGGATCACGCGGAATATTTGCGTGAGCGCCTTCATTTGCGGCTCCCACATTTGCAGGGTGCAGCCCAGCGAATTCGACAGCATCAGCGTCGGCCCGCCGTCGCGGCCCTCGACCGATACGTTGATGAGGCAACCGTCGGCGTCGATCATCGGCATGGGATGAGCCCTTCTGTCATGCGCGGGCTTGACCCGCGCATCCAGAGAGACTCTATTCAAGACGATGGATTGCCGGGTCAAGCCCGGCAATGACGGTTTTTGCAAATATGCATCGCTCGTCATCCCTTGGTCCCCTTCCTTTCGGGCCAGGCGTGCTTTACTTGGGGGACAACAGACTGATGATCCGGGAGGCAGCCCATGGCCATGACGATGAACGGCGAGGTTCAGCTGGCGGCGCCGCGCGAGGCGGTGTGGGCCAAATTGAACGATCCGGAAGTGCTCAAGGTCTGCATCCCCGGCTGCGAGGAACTGGACAGGACCGAAGACAACAGCGGCTTTCGGGCGGTGGCCAAGATCAAGGTCGGCCCGGTGTCGGCCCGCTTCAAGGGGCGCGTGACGCTGAGCGATCTCGATCCGCCGAACGGCTACAAGATCTCGGGCGAAGGCGAGGGCGGCGTTGCCGGCTTCGCCAAGGGCGGCGCGACGGTGGCCCTTGCCGACAAGGATGGCGGCACGCTCCTGACCTACGACGTCGAGGCGCAGATCGGCGGCAAGCTCGCCCAGCTCGGCCAGCGCCTGATCAACGGTTCGGCCAAGAAACTGGCCGATGAGTTTTTCGCGAATTTCGCCAAGGCGGTGCAGGGTTAGTCCGGCCGGTCCGAGAGTGTGACGGCAAGTCATATCAGGCCATGCCGAAGGCGAGGTTGCTCATTGCCGGGATGGCCCATATTATGGCCTTGCAATGATTTTAACGACTGTGCCGCCACCCAGGGCGGTGCAGATGAAGAGAGTGCTGAATGGCCAAGATTTCCCTGATCGTGAACGGCAATCCCGTCAATGCCAATGTCGACCCCCGCACGCTGCTGGTGCAGTTTTTGCGCGAGAATTTGCGGTTGACCGGCACCCATGTCGGTTGCGACACCTCGCAATGCGGCGCCTGTGTCGTGCATCTCGACGGCAAGGCGGTGAAATCCTGCACCACGCTGGCTGTGATGGCGGACGGACACGAGGTCCGGACCATCGAGGGGCTGGCCGCCGACGGCGCGCCGCTGCATCCGATGCAGGAGGCGTTCCGTGAGCATCACGGCCTGCAATGCGGCTTCTGCACGCCGGGCATGATCATGACCGCGGTCGACATCGTGCATCGCAAGGGCCACGATCTGTCCGACCACACCATTCGCGAAGAGCTCGAGGGCAATCTCTGCCGCTGCACCGGCTACCAGAACATCGTTGTCTCGATTGCGGCCGGCGCCAAGGCGATGGCCAACTCCGATCTCGCATAACGAACTTTCGTCGCACGGCGTCCAGGGATCATTCATGTACGAATTCAAATATCATCGTCCGGCGACCGTGCGGCAGGCCGCCAATCTGCTGGCCAAGAACGAAGACGCCAAGGTGATCGCCGGCGGCCACACGCTGCTGCCGGTCATGAAGCAGCGGCTGGCGAGCCCGCCGCATCTGGTCGACCTCTCCCACATCGAAGGTCTCGACGGCATCGAGATGAAGGGCCGGTCGCTGGTGATCGGCGCCACCGCGACCCACCATGCGGTTGCAACGTCGGCCGTCGTCGGCGAGGCGATCCCGGCGCTCGCCGAACTCGCCGGCCTGATCGGCGATCCCGCGGTGCGCCACAAGGGCACCATCGGCGGCTCGCTCGCCAACAACGACCCGACCGCCGATTATCCCGCCGCCTGCCTGGCGCTCGGCGCCACCATCGTCACCAACAAGCGCCGGCTGAAGCCGGAGGAATTTTTCCAGGGGCTGTTCACGACCGCACTGGAAAGCGACGAGATCATCACCCGGGTGATGTTCCCGCTGCCGAAGAAGGCTGCCTATGTGAAATTCCGCAACCAGGCCTCGCGCTACGCGCTGGTCGGCGTGTTCGTCGCTAAGCGGCCCTCGGATGTGCGCGTCGCCGTCACCGGCGCCGGTTCGGACGGCGTGTTCCGTGTGACTTCGTTCGAGGAGGCGTTGAAGAAACGTTTCTCGGCGAAGGCGCTCGATGGGTTGACGGTACCCGCCGACGGGTTGAACAGCGACCTGCATGGCAGCGCCGAATATCGCGCGCATCTGATCGCGGTGCTGGCGCGGCGTGCGCTTGAAGCCGCGACCGCCAAAGCCTGACATTGCAGGTCTCCGCCGAACCGGGATTGGTCTTGCCATGAGTGCATCGGCGCTGCCCACTTCCGTCGATGCGACGCTGGGTCTTTTGACCTCGCGCGGCTATCTCGCCGAGCGTTCGCTCGGCACCGTGACCTACCTCGCGCTGCGCATGGGCCGGCCGCTGTTTCTCGAAGGCGAAGCCGGCGTCGGCAAGACCGAGATCGCCAAGGTGCTGTCGGCGGCGCTCGGCCGCAAGCTGATCCGGCTGCAATGCTACGAGGGGCTCGATGTCGCGAGCGCCGTCTATGAGTGGAACAGCGCCGCGCAGATGATCGCGATCCGGCTCGCGGAAGCCGCCGGCGATACCGACCGCGAGCAGCTGTCGTCGGACATTTTCGCCGAGCGCTACCTGATCAAGCGGCCGCTGCTGCAGGCGCTGGAGCCGGATGTCGCCGGCGCGCCGGTGCTCTTGATCGACGAACTCGACCGCGCCGACGAGGCGTTCGAGGCGTATCTGCTGGAAATCCTCTCGGATTTCCAGGTCACGATCCCCGAGCTCGGCACCGTCAAGGCGCCGCATCCGCCGATCGTCATCATCACCTCGAACCGCACCCGCGAAATCCACGACGCGCTGAAGCGCCGTTGCCTCTATCACTGGGTGGACTATCCCAGTGCCGAGCGCGAGCTTGCGATCGTCAAATCCCGCGTGCCAGGAATCTCCGCAAAACTGTCGGAGCAGGTTGTCCGCTTCGTGCAGGCGCTGCGCGAGCAGGATTTCTACAAGTCGCCGGGCGTCGCCGAGACCATCGACTGGGCGACCGCCCTGACCGAACTCGACGCCCGCTCGCTGACGCCGCAAGTCGTCGGCGACACGCTGGGCGCGCTGTTGAAATACCAGGACGACATCGCGCGGATGCAGGGCGACGGCCTGCAAAAGGTTTTGAAGGAAGCGACGAGCGAGAACTAGGGTTGGCCCGGGAAGCAACAGCGGTGCGCTCCCTCTCCCGCTCTCGCGGGGGAGGGTCGGGGTGGGGGCTCTCTCCAGTTACTCAGACGATCAAGTTTTGCCTTGGCTGAAGCAACGGATCGCGTCGGCGCAGGCGGTGCTACAACTGGCTCAGGGACTCGTTGAGGCACCCCCACCCGAACCCTCCCGCAAGTGCGGGAGAGGGAGCGCACCACCGGCGCGAGAGAGTAGAGAGTCCAATGCCCATCGATCACCTCAATCCCCAGACCGGGCAGATGGCCGACAACGTCATCGGCTTTGCCCGCGCGCTGCGGGCAGCCGGGATTCCCGTCGGTCCGGGCGCGGTCATCGATGCCATGAACGCGCTGCAGGTGATCGATATCGGCAACCGTGCCGATGTCTTCACCACGCTGGAATCGATCTTCGTCAAGCGGCATGAACACGCGCTGATCTTTGCCCAGGCCTTCGACCTGTTCTTCCGCGCCGAGGAAGACTGGAAGCACATGCTGGATTCGGTGCCGCTGCCCGATCACGCCAGGAAGAAACCAAAGCCGGCCTCGCGCCGGGTCCAGGAGGCCTTTGCGCAACCGCAGACGACCGAGGTGCCGCAGGCCCAGGAGCGGGAGCTTCGGCTTTCGGTCTCCGACAGGGAGATCCTGCAGAAGAAGGATTTCGCGCAGATGAGCGCGGCCGAGATCGCGGAAGTCACCCGCGCCATCGATCGCATGAGGTTGCCGCAGGCCGAACTGCACACCCGCCGCTATCGGCCGGATGCGCGCGGCTTGCGGCTCGACATGCGCCGCACCTTGCGCGGCAGTTTGCGCACCGGCGGCGACATCATCGACATCCATCGGCTGGGGCGGATCGACAAGCCGGCGCCGATCGTGGCGCTTTTGGATATCTCGGGATCCATGAGCGAGTACACGCGGCTGTTCCTGCATTTCCTGCATGCCATCACCGACGCGCGCAAGCGGGTGTCGGTGTTCCTGTTCGGCACCCGCCTGACCAATGTGACGCGGGCCTTGCGCGCGCGCGATCCCGACGAGGCGCTGGCGAGCTGTTCGGCCACGGTGGAAGACTGGGCCGGCGGCACCCGCATCGCCACCTCGCTGCACACCTTCAACAAATTGTGGGGCCGGCGCGTGCTGGGGCAGGGCGCCATCGTGCTGCTGATCTCCGACGGGCTGGAGCGCGAGGCCGACGACCGGCTGGCGTTCGAGATGGACCGGCTGCACCGGTCCTGCCGCCGCCTGATCTGGCTCAACCCGCTGTTGCGCTATGGCGGCTTCGAGGCCAAGGCGCAGGGCATCAAAATGATGCTGCCGCACGTTGACGAATTCCGCCCGGTGCATAATTTGAGTTCCATCGAGGGGCTGATCTCGGCGCTATCCTCCGCCCCGCCGGTGCAGCATCGCAGCCTGATCCGCCCCGTAGCAGCCTGAAAGAGGATCCCATGCTCAATCGCGACGAAGACATTCTCAAAGCGGCTGAGGACTGGCAGAAGGCCGGTCACGGCGTAGCCCTGGCCACCGTGGTCGAGACCTGGGGCTCGGCGCCACGCCCGGCAGGGTCCTCGCTTGTGATCAACGACGACGGCACGTTCCTGGGCTCCGTCTCCGGTGGCTGCGTCGAGGGTGCGGTCGTCACCGAGGCGCTGGATGTGATCGCCAGCGGCCAGCCAAAAATGCTGGAATTCGGCGTCGCCGACGAGACCGCCTGGAATGTCGGGCTGTCCTGCGGCGGCACCATCCGCGTCTTTGTCGAGAAAGTAGGCAAGTCGTGAAGCTCGAAACACTGCATCAACTCAATACCGAGCGCGCCGCGCGGCGGCCGGTCATTCTCGTCACCGATACCGCCAATGGCGAGCAGCGATTGGTGAAGGCCAAAGATTTTGCCGCCGACCCGCTGCGTGCGGAGCTTTCAAAGCAACTGCGCATGGGCAAGAGCGGCATGGTCGAGGCCGGCGGCAAGAAACTGTTCCTGAATGTCTATGCGCCGACCGCAAAGCTCGTCATCATCGGCGCGGTTCATATCAGCCAGGCGCTGGCGCCGCTGGCGCGTTCGCTGGACTATGACGTCACCGTGGTCGATCCGCGCACCGCCTTTGCCAGCCCCGAGCGGTTTCCCGACGTGCCCTTGATCGCGGAATGGCCCGATATCGCGCTGCCGCCGCTCAACATCGATCATTATACCGCCTTCGTGGCGGTGACGCATGATCCGAAGATCGACGATCCGGCGCTGCTGCACGCCTTCGAGCGCGACTGCTTTTATATCGGCGCGCTCGGCTCGCGAAAGACCCATGCCAGGCGCGGCGAGCGGTTGCGGGCGCAAGGCGCCAAGGAAAGCGACATCGCTCGCATCCACGCGCCGATCGGGCTATCGATCGGCGCGGTCTCGCCGTCGGAGATCGCGGTCGCCATCATGGCCGAGATCACCGCCGTGCTGCGGCTGCCGAAAGAGGCCAAAGAGGCCGCGGCATGAAATTCGGCCCGGCCAGCCCGATGGAAGCAATCGGCGGCGTCACCGTCCACACCTTGCGTCAGGGATCGCTGGTGCTGAAGAAGGGCACCACCATCGGCAATGCCGAGGTCGAGGCGCTGACCCGCGCCGGAGTCAAGGAAATCGTGGTGGTGCGGCTCGAGGACGGCGACGTCTCCGAGGACGCCGCCGCCGCCAGCATCGCGCAGGCGGTGGCCGGCGAGGGCGTCAATGTCGAGCGGGCCTTTACCGGGCGTTCCAACCTGTTCGCGGCGAAACCCGGCGTGCTGGTGGTCGACCGCGCCAAGGTCGACCGCATCAACGCCGTCGATGAAGCCATTACCTTTGCGACGCTTGCCGCCTACAAGCCGGTGGTCGAGGGCGAGATGGTCGCGACCGTCAAGCTGATCCCGTTCGGGGTCGAAGCAAGACTTTGCGATGCCGCGGTCGAGGCGGCCCGTGGCGGCGCGCTGCGGATCGCGCCCTATGTCATCAAGCGCGTCGGCATTGTCTCGACCTTGCTGCCGGGGCTGGCGCCGAAGGTGGTGGAGAAGACGCTGCGGGTGACGGCCGAGCGGCTGGCGCCGGCGGGTGCTGCCATCATCGCCGAGCGTCGCGTGCCGCATGAGGAGACCGCGCTGAAAGCCGCGATCAGGGAATTGCTCGGGCTCGGCGCGGAACTCGTGATCGTGTTCGGCGCCTCCGCAATCGCCGACCGGCGCGACGTGATTCCGGCGGCGCTGACCGGCATCGGCGGCGCCATCGAGCATTTCGGGATGCCGGTCGACCCCGGCAATCTGCTGCTGATCGGCAATGCCCAGGGCATCCCGGTGCTGGGCGCGCCCGGCTGTGCGCGCTCGCCGGTCGAGAACGGTTTTGATTGGGTGCTGATGCGCCTGCTCGCGGGGCTCAAGGTCACGCGCGCCGACCTTACCGGCATGGGCGTCGGCGGGCTATTGATGGAAATCGTGACGCGGCCGCAGCCGCGCACCAAGCCGGATATCGAGGGCAACCGCAACATCGCCGCGGTCATCCTCGCCGCCGGACGCTCGACCCGGATGGGCGGGCCGAACAAGCTCTTGGCCGAACTCGGCGGCAAGGCGCTGGTGCGCATCGTCACCGAACAGGCGCTGGCCTCGAAGGCGAAAGGCGTCATCGTCGTCACCGGCCACCAGGCCGGCGAGGTCGAGAAGGCGTTGCGCGGACTGAAGGTCACCTTCGTGCACAATGCGGATTTCGCCGCGGGTCTGGCATCTTCGGTCAAGACGGGCATCGCGGCGGTGCCTGCCGGCGCCGATGGTGCGGTGATCTGCCTGGGTGACATGCCGCTGATCTCGGCGCAGCTGATCGACCGGCTGGTCGAGGCTTTCGCGCCGGACCGCGGCCAGTTGATCGCCTTGCCCGTCAGCGATGGCAGGCGCGGCAATCCCGTGTTGTGGGCGCGCCGTTTCTTCAACGAGTTGATGACGCTCGACGGCGACATCGGCGCGCGTCATCTGATCGCCAAACACGGCGAGGCGGTAGCCGAAGTCCCGGTCGAGGGCCACGGCGCGTTCCTCGATATCGACACCCCGCAGGCGCTTGCGGACGCGCAGCAGAGCAGGCGCCAGCCTGAGCGGTTATCGTAGGGTCGGGCCGCCACCCCAAATTTTCAACCCCTCGTTCACCAAGTTGAAACGTCCTTTCCCGTAGATTTGCGGCGAACCCGCCTCGGGGGAGGGGATTTTGATCGTTTCGACCGCCGCCGCGCAACGTCGCGCGCTGTTTCTGTTTGCTCTGACGCTGGCGATCACCGGCACCCGGTTCGCGACCCAATCCTGGGCGGCCGGGGCGTTTGCGATCGGCAAATGCGGCGCCTATGGCCAGGCCTATGATTTCGCCGGCGAGGCCGCCGCGCGCGCCGCGGCGCTGAAGCAGTGCAAGGGCGACTGCACGGCCGTGACCATGAAACGGGCCTGCGCGTCGCTTTCGATCGACATGAAAAATCCCTGCGGCCCCTACGGCTACGCGGTCAAGCCGCATATTTCCGGTTCGCTCAACGAAGCCACCCGCAAATGCTACGAATTCGGCGGCAAGGAATGCGTGATCCGCGCCTGGGCCTGCGACGCCAAGGGCTGATTCCATCAGCCGTCACAGGCTCCGGCGCGGACGGACCAGGGCGTCACCCCATCAATCCGGAGTGGTCGGCGGACGGCCGCTTTGGTGCGCCTGACGGACTCAAGTCGAACATCGCGCCATGTCCGAAAAGTGCCAGTAACTGACACTCAAGTGGTCAATTGGAGTCCGGAACAGTGACGGCTCCTCCAATCAACCAAACTTGTGCAGACTGGGGTTCAGTGCACCCCAAGACCTATTGCGGCTGATCGCCTCGACCGCACCGGTCTGAGAATTGCGGCGGTACATCAAATTGGACCGGCCTGACAACGCGGCGGCTTTGACGATCTTGCCGTCAGGTGTACTGACGCGCATCCCGGCGGTCACGTAACAGCCGGCCTCGACAACGCAGTCGTCACCAAGGGAGATACCAGTACCCGAGTTTGCCCCGAGAAGGCAGCGCTCTCCAACCGAGATGATCTCTGTTCCTCCGCCCGAGAGCGTGCCCATTATCGATGCGCCACCACCAATGTCGCTGCCGTCACCCACGATGACACCAGCGCTGATACGTCCTTCGACCATCGACACCCCCAACGTTCCTGCGTTGAAATTGCAGAACCCCTCATGCATGACAGTCGTACCGGGAGCCAGATATGCGCCCAAACGCACTCGATTGGCATCGGCGATGCGGACCCCCGAGGGTACCACGTAGTCCGTCATCCTTGGGATTTTGTCGACGCTTCGGACATCGAGTGCAACACCGTTGGCTCGCATCCGCCACCGAATATTGTCGACTTCACTTGGGAGACACGGGCCAATTGATGTCCATGCAACATTGGTCAATATCGAGAATATCCCCGTTAGGTTTATCGCGCGAGGTCGAACAAGACGATGGCTCAGCAGATGCAGGCGCAAATAGATGTCGAACGCATCTACGGCAGGCTCGCTCAAGGACTCGATCGAGGTGCGCACAGCACGAACGGTCACTTTGCGCCCAACGTCCTTTTGAAGGGGTAGTCTCGCTGCTGCCTCACCCAGCTCAGCGAGCGCCTGACCGGAAAGATCAACGGTCCCGCAGCTATCGACCTGCTGCGAGAGGTGCGGATTGGGAAACCAGGCGTCGAGAATAGTCCCGTTGTCGGCGATCGTCGCCAATCCACTACCGACAGCACCCGAACGTTCCGCTGTTATTTGAGCCATGTCGTACCCTCTGGTGGGGCGTCAGTCGCCAACTGGACGCGATGCAACGAAAGTATGCGCCAACATAAGGAGCAGCAATGGCCGCGTCACCAGTTCGTTCAGTTACGAATGTCCGCTCTGGGTCTTGGTCGTGTAAAAACGATCTCCAAAGGTATCAGTCCCGTAAGGCAGGAGACACGCAGGGTCTCAGGCCACGATCGCAGCCATCAGCGGCTTGGTCCCGACGATGTTCATGACCCGCGTCAGATTATAGGCCAGGACCGAGAGAGCCATCTCGGCAGCTGCTTTTGGAAGCGTTTTGGTGAGGAAGTGTGTCGCTCCCATGCGGGCCTTCATCGTGCCGAACGGATGCTCGACCGTCTCGCGACGCTGGCGCATGGCTTGTGGGTTTGCATCAAGGCGCTGCTGCACAGCTTCGAGCAGATGCTCATGCTCCCATCGCGGAATCCGCCGCTCTGGCCCTGTCGTGCACTGCGATTTAAGCGAACAATCCTGACAGGCCGTGGTCCAGTAGCGCCGTAGCCGCTTGCCATCCTCTTCGTTCGTAAAGCGATACGGCAGTTTCTCCCCGGCTGGACAACGATAGGCGTCCTCCTCTGGCAAATAGATAAAGTCCTGCTTGCCGAAGCGCCCGTCCGACTTGGCGCTCGACGTCTGCGGCTTGGGCAGAGTTACCGTGATGCCGGCCTCGTGGCACGCGAGGATCTCCAGGCTGCTGAAGTAGCCGCGATCGGCAACGGCCTCGAGTGTCTCGGTCTTGAGAACAGCCTTGGCCTGCTTGGCCATATTGGCCAGTTGAGCCCGATCTGAGCCGCTGTTCGTGACCTCATGCGTCACAATCAAATGATGCTCGGTATCGACGGCGACCTGCACGTTGTAGCCAACGACGCCGGAGCCACGCCCGCTCGTCGCCATCGAACGGCTGTCGGGATCGGTCAGCGAGATTTGCTGGTCAGGCGAAGCGCGCATCTGCTTCTCGTAGACAGCAAGCTTACCCATCTCCTCCCTCAGCTTTGTCAGCTTCTCCTTGAGCCTCGTCACCTTTCCAGCCAGCGCTTCGGTCGGCTCCTGCCGGTCGGCCGTGTCAAGCTGGCTCAGATACCGCGCCACACTCTCCTCCAACTGGGCACGCCGCCGCTCCACTTTTGCCCGCGTGAAGTTCTTGTCCCGGTTGTTCACGGCCTTGAACTTGCTGCCATCGATGGCAACCCTTGCCGTTGCGAGAAGCCCCATCTCACGGCAGAGCTCGACGAAGCGGGCACATACCTTGCGCAGAGCCAGGCCGTTGTCCTTGCGGAAGTCCGCGATCGTCTTGTGATCAGGAGCGAGCCGACCCAGCAGCCACATGACCTCGACATTGCGTCCGGCCTCCCGTTCGAGCCGCCGGCTCGACTGCACCCGGTTCAGATAGCCGTAAATGTAGAGCTTAAGGAGGACCGAGGGGTGGTACGAGGGCCGACCTGTTGCCGCCGGTTCCACCCCCTCAAAGCTCATCTCAGCCAAATCGAGCGCATCGACAAACACGTCGATCACTCGAACAGGGTTGCTCTCGTCAATGAAATCATCGAGGCATTCGGGCAATAGCGTCCATTGCCCACGATCCGCCTCTTCAACGAAGCGCCTCATCAATTCCTCCCTACAGAATCACGGGAGAATCATAACAGCAGCACCGCGTTTTCACACAGCCAGGGTCAAAACCTGAAATCCTGGAGTAAACGAAACGTCAGGGACAATTGCCTTGTAACCGAGACAGCACCTGGATTCCGGTGCCGTCCCGATTGGAACGTGCGTGATTTGAAATCAGGACAGTGTGAGCAAAAGGGGGCAGCGCCGGAGCGATAGATATGCTCGGCTGCGGGCCGAACGGCGCATGGCCAGCCCCGCACCGTTCCAGACGGCCCCGGCTCGACCCGCATCCAGCCGGGGCCGTTTATTCGTGCTCGCGGCTTGCCGCGGGACATTCCACCTCATTCGAACGCGCCATGCCGCGCGCCCCGGGAGATCAGAATGAAAAGGTCAACCGCGAATCCGACCGAACACAAATGTCCGGCATGCAATGGCACCGGCTTCCCTGCGGTGATGCAACCGGCGCAGCCCGAGCGCAGAATCTATCCCGAGCCCTGCAAGAAATGCGGCGGCAAGGGACGGATATCGAAGGTTGCCAGCTGAGACGGGTTGCTTCCGCAGAAGTCCGCATTGCCGCACACAACGCACTCAACCCGGACATCCCGCAATGTCCGGAAGGTGCGAACCGGCGAAGTCGTGAAAGCGGCGATCCCATGCTATGCTAGGCGCGAGCATCGGGAGGGCCTCGCCATCGCCAACCGGCTTGCCGCATCGGGGGCCGACAGCCTGATATTGGGATGCACCGAGGTGGGAATGCTGCTCGATCAGGGCAACGTTGCGATGCCGGTTTTCGACACGACACTGATCCATTGCAAGGCGGTGTTGGACTACGCGCTGCAATGACGGATTAGGGTCAAAATGCGGAATACCGGGAAAGGGCAGATGTTGTCCGGTCTAGCCCGGACAACGGACACATGGCGACCACGGCGCCGCGTCCGAAAAGTGCCATGAACTGAAGTCACGCCTTTACGAACTATCAAAGAAAAGCCGCCCGAAGGCGACTCTTCAATTTTTCAAACCCGTGATCACAGATCAGACGAAGCGAAATGCAGACCTTGAGTTCCGACGATACGCCATGAAGGCGATTTAATCTCTGAGTTACGTCGATGGGCCATCATCCCAAAACCAACGAAGCCAAACTGCGCCGATCAGATTAAGGCTGCCGAGCGCGCCGCCCAAGGCGAGCACCTCACCTATAAACAGCGCAACGTCCCATCGGGCATACGAGTGGCTGGATGGCCCGTCCTTCTAATGCACCAGGCTTGATTTTGACCGCCGAAGGCGCAGCGACCCCACCTATCGCGATGGCCATTTGGACCGCAGCCGCCTAACGCGGATGCGGGTGCAGCCATCGACGATATGACCGCGGAAAGAATAACAACTCCGAGTAGCGCAGCAGAAAGCTTTTTCATAACCACCTCCACTTCTCACGCCATGTAATAAATGGCGATTGTTTTCATATCATCCGCAAGTACGCGATCATAGATATTGTTATCGCCATTTATGCGTTTGCGCGACCGAGTCCCAACGACCAAAGTCCACCCGTCGCCAATGTTAGGCGCCGCCTCAAAAAAAGACCATCGCGTTCGCCTTGGAAGCTCGCCAAGACCCTTCAACGGGAAGCCCGTCATGATTTAACTCCGAACGAGGTCGATGCGATTGAAGATCGCCTCTACGAACACAATCGTCGTGCGACCGGACGCCATGATGGCCAAGGGTTGGGGTTTGACATTCGCGACGACGCGGGACAGATGATCGGCGCGGCTGCCGGCTATACGTGGGCTGGCATTTCCGAACTCAAGCAGATGTGGGTCGATCAGGCATATCGTCGACGCGGTTATGCACGTGCAGTATTGGCCGCCTTTGGAGAGGAGGCTCGCGGTCGAGGCGTTCGCCGTATCTGGGTGGCGAGCTACGACTTGGCCCCCGGAGTGTATGAAAAGGCAGGCTTCCGGCGCATGGCCGAGTTCGAAGGTTGGCCCGAGGACCACGTCAATGTGGTTCTCTGCAAGACATTATAGGCCGCACGCTCGTGTCCGCGGCCAATCACCCGGCCTTCGTCACGCGCGCGGCATTCCGCATTGGGTTGCGTGCTGATGAGCCCGCCCTAACATGCGCTGTGGCGCGTCTGAGAATCTCGAGATTCCCTGACGTGCTATTGCACATCCGAGGCTCGCGCTATCGCGCACTCCCGAACGACATCGGAGTAGTCAATGCAATTCGATACCAAGATCGCGGTCGTGATCCGGACCGATCTCGAGGCGTGGCAGAAGCTCAACGTCGCCTCGTTTCTTGCCGGCGGCATCGCGGCCTCGTTTCCGCCGTGTGTCGGCGAGCCCTATCAGGACGGCTCCGGCACCCGGTATCTGCCGCTGATCGGCCAGCCGATCCTGATCTACGGCGCCGACCGGCCACAGCTTTCCCGCGCGCTGGAGCGGGCGCTGGCGCGCGACGTGCGGCCGGCGCTCTATACCGAGGACATGTTCAGGACCACCCATGATGCGGCCAATCGCGAGGTGGTGAGGGCGGTCGCCCGCGCCGATCTCAACCTGGTGGGGCTCGCCATGCGCGCCGAGCGCAAGGTAATCGACAAGATCGTCGATGGACTGAAATTTCACGCCTGACGCTTTTACGCCCGGAGCGGGATGACAATTCCTCGAATTGTCATCCCGCTCCAGCTTTTTGATTGAGCATGATCTCCGCGCAAACGCGTTCCGCGTTTGTCGCGAGGGAAAACCGGTGTCCACTTTTCCTGATCATGCTCTGTGTCGCGCGATTCGGAGGCGTTGCTTCAAAAACGTGCATGGTTGTTGGGCAACAGGTCGGATGATGTTCGACGTTCTGACGATATATGGGCGGCCGCAAGGCGCTTGACATCGGTCGGCGCTGCCCGTGTGATGGGCGCCAACAAGACCAAAAAAAACCCGAGACACAGTTCTTCCAGGGAGGTTTTGATGCCGATGCGTAGGGCTGCCCGTCTGTTCGGTGGGCTGATCGTGGCTGTCGCGGTGCTGGGGATAACGGTTTCCGCCCAGGCCCAGGAAAAGAAAATCAAGATTGGCGTGATCTTCGACCTCACCGGCCCGCTCGCCGGCGGCGGTTCGGAACTCGAATATCTCGGCGCCAAGATCATGCTCGACCAATACGCCAAGACCGGGGTCGAGGGCTACAAGGTCGAGGCAGTCTATGCCGATGCCCAGAGCAAGCCGGATGTCGCCATCAACGAGGCGGTCCGCCTGCTCGAGCAGGAAAAGGTCGACATGCTGCTCGGCTTCTTTTCGTCGGCGCAGTGCGTGCCGGTGGCCGCCCGTGTCGAGCAGCTGAAGAAGTTCATGTGGATCACCACCTGCATTTCATCGGCCGTGCTCGATAACAAGAACTTCAAATATATCTTCCGGCCGCAGGCGAGCGGCGACCAGTTCGGGCTGATGACGATGGACTTCATCGCCCACAATTCGTCCAAGTTCGGCAAGGAGCCGAAGGATCTGCGGGTTGCCATCATCCACGAGGATGGCGCCTATGGCGTCGACGTGGGCAAGGGCAACGAGGTCGGCGCCAAGAAGGCCGGCTTCGACGTGGTGATGGACGAGGGTTATTCCGCGACCGCGCCCGATCTGTCCGCGCTGGTGACGAAACTGAAGCGCGCCAGGCCCGATGTGATCTTCCACACCGGTTACAATCCGGACATCACGCTGTTCTTCCGGCAGGCGCGCGAGCAGGGGTTGAAGTTCGGCGCCATCGTCGGCCATGGCGCGGGCTACGGCGTCTACGACAAGCTGAAGGAAGGTCTCGGCCCCGACGCCAACTATCTGTTCGACACCGATCCGATCTCGATCTGGCAGGCCAATCCCAAAGGCCTCGATCCGAAACTGTTGCCGGTGATCAAGATGGTCGGCGAGGAATACGACAAGCTCAAACCCGGCATGACCATTCGCTCCGCGCATGTCGGCATCGCCGCCTCGAACACCTACGTCTTCCTCAACGACGTGCTGCCGCGTGCGATCAAGAAATATGGCGGCATCGATTCCGAGGCCTTGCGCAAGGCCGCGCTGGATACCGACATTCCCGAGGGCGGCACCATGCTGGGCTACGGCGTCAAGTTCTTTGGCGCGGGTACACCGATGGCCGGCCAGAACGAGCGGTCGTTCCCGGTGGTGGTCCAGTACATCGACGACAAATCCTATGTGGTGTGGCCGAAGAGCCAGGCACAACGCGATGCCGTGCTGCCGCTGCCGGCGGGCACGACCTACAGCTACAAATAGGCGCGGTCCTGAGCCTCGGTCCTGATTGCATCAGAACCGAGGCTCAGTTCTTTTGTTTTGACGCGTTTTCTTCACCGCGAACCGGTATCCACTTCGCTCGAAAACGCCATGGTTGAGGGAAGGGACGGTCGTGCTGGTGGTTGAGGGGCTGGTCAAGCGGTTTGGCGGCTTTACAGCCGTCAACAAGGTATCGTTCAAGGTCGATCAGGGCGAGATTCTCGGCCTGATCGGCCCGAACGGTTCCGGCAAGAGCACGATCTTCAACATGCTCTCCGGCACGCTCGCGCCGTCGGCCGGTTCGATCCGGTTCGCGGGCGCGGAAATCGCGGGTCTTCCGCCCTATCGCATCATCAATAGCGGCATCGGCCGCACCTTCCAGATCCCGCGACCGTTCCACCGGCTGACGATGTTCGAGAACGTGGCGCTGGCCGGCTATTTCGGGCAGGGCCGCCACAGCCGCGCCAGGGCCGATGAGGCCGCGGAGAAGGCGCTTCGCATGGTCGGCCTGCCGGCGGATCGCCGGGCAAGCGTCGACGGGTTAGGGGCGGCCGGCTTGAAGAAGCTGGAGCTCGCGAAGGCGCTCGCCACGGGGCCGAAACTGCTGCTCGCCGACGAAAGTCTCGGCGGCCTCGACGAGACCGAGATGGACCAGGCCGCCGACATGCTGCGCAAAATTCGCGACGAACTCGGCATCACCATCATCTGGGTCGAGCACATCATGGGGGTCTTGATGCGCGTGGTCGACCGCGTCATGGTGCTCGATCACGGCGAAAAAATTTCGGAAGGCCTGCCGGGCGAGGTGGCGAGCGATCCGCGCGTGGTCGAGGTCTATCTCGGCACAGACGCCGGCGCGACGCAGGCTGCCGCCGCCGAAGCGCGGCGATAGCGGAGCAGCGCATGCTGGCGATGAGATCGATCGACGCGGGTTACGGGACCTTTCAGGCGCTGTTCGGCGTCGACCTCGACGTCAGGACGGGCGAGGCGGTCGGCGTGATCGGCCCCAACGGCGCCGGCAAGACCACCTTGATGCGGGTGATCTCCGGCCTGATCCGGCCGCGCGCGGGCACGATATCGATGGAAGGCGTCGACGTCGTGAGGACGCCGGCGCATCGCATCGTCAGTCTCGGCATTGCGCATGTGCCGGAAAACCGCCGGCTGTTTCCGCGGCTTTCGGTTACCGACAATCTCAAGATGGGCGCCTTCATGCCGGAAGCGCGCGCCCGCTACGCCGAGCGGCTCGACTTCGTGTTCGATCTGTTCCCGCGCATGAAGGAACGCCGCAACCAGCTCGCCGGCACCATGTCGGGCGGCGAGCAGCAGATGTGCGCGATCGGCCGCGCGCTGATGTCGGATCCGAAATTGCTGCTGCTCGACGAGCCCTCCGCCGGCCTTGCGCCGGTCGTGGTCCAGCAGGTGTTCGAACTCGTGAAGCGAATCCGCGGCAACGGCCTGACGGTGCTGATCGTCGAACAGAACGTGCAGCAAGTGCTGCGCGTGGTGGACCGTGCCTATCTGCTCGAGGCCGGCACCATCCGGGCCTCGGGCAGTTCGACCGACATGCTGCAAAACGACACGATCCGGCAGGCCTATCTTGGAGTCTAGGTGAGACGATGACGGGATTTTTCGATATTTTCGATATCTACCTGCTCGAGGCCGTCGTGAACGGCATCCTGCTCGGCGGCGTGCTGGCGCTGCTCGCGCTCGGCTTGAACCTGATCTTCGGCGTCATCGACGTGACCTGGATCTGCTACGCCGAACTCGTGATGATGGGCATGTACGGCATGTATTATCTGGTCCAGTACTTTGGACTGCCGTATTACGCCGCCGCACCGCTGACGATCCTGTTCGTCGCAGCGCTCGGCGCCATGCTGCATCTGCTGGTGATCGCGCCGCTGCTGTCGGCGCCGCCGATCAACCAGCTGCTCGCCACCGGCGGCGTACTGTTCGTGCTGCAGAGCTTTGCCACCGTCGCCTTCGGCATCGATTTCCGCAATCTGGGCATCCGGCTGCCGGTGCTGCAGTTCATGGACATGCATTTGAGCTACGCGCGCCTGCTGTCGTTCACCGCGGCGCTGATCGGCATGGTGCTGGTGTTCCTGTTCATGAAGCGGACCTTTCTCGGCACCGCCATCCGCGCCATCTCGCAGGATCGCCAGATCATGGCGCTGATGGGCGTCGATACCCGCCGCATCTATCTCATCACCTCGGCGATCGGCGGCGGGCTCGCGGGGCTCGCGTCCTGCCTTTTGGTGCTGCAATACGACGTGCATCCCTTCGTCGGCCTGTCGTTCGGACCGATCACCTTCCTGATCTGCGTGCTCGGCGGGCTCGGCAATTTCGTCGGCGGCTTTGTCGCGGCGTTCGTATTCGCAGAGATCATCTCGCTCGGCGGGTTGTTCTCGGATCTCGAATGGGGCTACGTGCTGGCCTTCGCCTTCTTCATCGTGATGATGTTCATCCGCCCCGCCGGACTGCTGGCGAGGCGTTCGTGACCGCACGCCGGCTTGCACAGGGGATCGCGGGTGCCGCGCTGATCGCGCTGCCGTTCGTCTATCGCGATCCCTATCACCTGCACATCCTGATCCTGATCCTGATCTGGTCGTTCGCCTATACGTCGTGGTCGATGATGGGCCGCTTCGGCCTGGTCTCGCTCGGCCATGGCGGCTTCATGGGGGTGGGCGCCTATGTGACGGCGCTGTTGTGGAATCATCTCGGCATATCGCCGTGGCTCGGAATTCCCATCGCGATGGCGGCCGCCGCCTTGCTCGCGGTGATCGTGGCCTATCCGTGCTTCCGCTTCCGCATTACCGGGCACTATTTCGTGCTGGTCACGCTGGCGCTGTCGGGAATCGTATTGCAGGTCATCACCGCGACGCGCGACTATACCGGCGGCTCGCTCGGCTACACGCCCGACCGCACCAGGGGCAGCCATCTGCTGGCGCTGCAGTTCGACGACAAGACGACCTGGTACCTGATCGCGCTCGGGGTGTGGGCGGCGGGCCTCTTGATCTGGCGCTGGATCGACCGCAGCATGGATCGCTATGCGCTGGAGGCGATCTCCGAGGACGAGGATGCAGCCGCTGCCGCCGGCGTCAATGTCACCTGGGAAAAGCTCAAGATCACGGTGATCTCGGCGCTGATGACGGCGCTGTCGGGCGCGCTCTACTGCCAGTACCAGATGTTCATCTCGCCCGACACGGTGAGCGGGATTGCGGTGTCGCTGCAGATGGTTTTCGCCGCCATCGTCGGCGGCCTCTATATGATGCTTGGCCCGACCGTCGGCGCCGTCATCACCATCCTGCTGGCCGAAATCCTGCGCATCGGCTTCGGCACCGGCGCCGTCGGCTGGGACAATCTCGTCTACGGCGTGCTGCTGGTGGTGTTCATCATCTTCCTGCCCAAGGGCATTTTGGGCAGCATCGTCGAGCGGCTGAAGGCGCAGCCCAAGAAGAAGCTCGAAGGCGCGGATTATCGCCCCTGATGCTGCTGGCGATGACAATCGCCGTGACGCGCTTCCGCCGCACGCTCGATTGGGGCAGGATGCGCCGACGGGGAGCGAGCGATGCGCGGACTATGGCGTGGCAGGGCGGGCGAACGGCAATTGGCGGTCTCGGCCGAGTTCGAGCATGCGCTGAACCGGGAGGTGATGCGGACCGAACTCATTCGTGTCCAGGCGCTGATCGCGACCGCCGCACTTCTGCTGGTCGTGCTGTGGACCGTCGATGTGATCGACCCCCACGGATTGGACCATATCTGGCGGGGCCATTTTCGGCCGAATTACCTCAACAGGATCCTGGTCCCGTTCGTCCTGTTCGAACTGTGGGTGTACAGATCGATCAGCCGACGCCTGGAGCATGACCGTGACCTCTCAATATTCAGGCGCTATCTCGGCGCGCTGATCGAAACCTCGCTGCCGACGGTTGCGCTCGCGGTGCATATCGAGAACATGGGGCCGGTGCAGGCGCTCGGTTTCGTGATGCCGCTGGCCTATTTCATCTTCATCATCCTCTCGACGCTGCGGCTCGATTTCTGGCTCTCGACCTTCACCGGCTTCGTCGCCGCGGCCGAGCTGTTCGGCATGGCGATGTTTTACCATCCGCTCGCGACCACCGATCCCCCGCCCGACATCTGGTATCACGCCGCTCGCAGCATGATCGTGCTGATCGCCGGTATTCTCGCGGGCGCGGTCGGGCTTCAGTTGCGCCGGCAGTTTGCCGCCAGTATCCGGGCGGCGACCGCGCGCGATCGCGTCACCAACCTGTTCGGCCAGCACGTCTCGCCGCAGGTGGTGGAACGGCTGATGGCGGAGGGCACGGAGGCAGCGAGCGACATCCGCCGCGTCGCGGTGATGTTTGTCGACTTCCGCAGCTTCACCGAAGCCGCGCGGTCGCGCTCGCCGCAGCAAGTGGTCGACCGTCTCGACGGCGCGTTCGCGGTGCTGGTGGAAATCCTCGACCGCCATGGCGGCATCGTGAACAAGTTTCTGGGCGACGGATTCCTGGCGCTGTTCGGCGCGCCGTTCGAGGCGCCCGAGGCCGCGCAGCACGCTGTTGCCGCCGCGCGGGAAATGCTGGCGGCGATGGAGGGCATCAACGCCGGCAGCGGCTGGCCGCTGCGGATCGGCATCGGCATCCATTTCGGCGAGGTGGTCGCCGGCAATATCGGCTCGCCGCGGCGCAAGGAATATACCGTGATCGGCGACACCGTGAATTTTGCCTCGCGGCTGGAGGCGCTGAACAAGGAATTCGGATCGCAGCTTCTGGTGTCGAGCGCGGTCCGCAACGCGCTCGGCGATGGCGGCGGCGGTGCGGTCTCGCTCGGCGAGGTCGCGGTCAGGGGCTATGATGCGCCGATGACGGTGTGGCAGTTGGGATAGCAGGAGAGCCAACGATGCAGCGACGCTATGTCACCGTGGACGTTTTCACCGACCGCGCCTTCGGCGGCAATCCGCTGGCCGTGGTGCTGGACGCGCAGGGGTTGTCGACCGCGCAGATGCAGGCGATCGCCTCGGAGTTCAATTATTCCGAGACCACCTTCGTGTTGCCGCCGCGCGATGCCGCCAACGACGCGCAGGTACGAATCTTCACGGTGAGCCGCGAACTCCCGTTCGCCGGCCATCCCAATGTCGGCACCGCCTTCGTGCTGGCGGCGCAGGCGGCAAAGGTGCCGGCACGGCTCAGGTTCGAGGAAGGCGCCGGCCTCGTGCCCGTCGAAATCCTGCAGGAGGGGGGCAGCGTCGCCGGCGCCGAACTCACCGCGCCGGAATCTCTGAGCAAGCTCTCGCAATTCAGCGCCGAGCAGGCGGCCAGCTGCCTATCGCTGTCATCCGCCGATATCAGAACCGACCGGCATCCACCGGGAATCTTCTCGGTCGGGCTGCCGTTCCTGATGGTGGAAGTAGCCTCGCGCGAGGCGCTGCGGCGGGCGAGGCCCGATGCCGCGGCGTTCGCCCGCACGTTCCCCCGCGACGGCCGTGACTCGATCTACTTCTACACGCGCGATGTGCCGGCGACCGAGCAGCCATGCGACCTGCAGGCGCGGATGGTTCACTCGGGGTCGAGCGGTTTCTCGGAAGACCCCGCCACCGGCAGCGCCACGGTGGCCGCGGCCGCCATGCTCGCCGATCTCGGAAGCGAGCGCGACGGCGAATTCAAACTGCTGATAGGGCAGGGCGTCGACATGGGCCGGCCGAGCCTGCTGCTGACCCGCGTGCGCAAGCAAAACGGCGTCGTCGTCTCCGCGCATGTCGGAGGTAGCTGTGTCGAGATGATGGAGGGCACGTTCCGGCTGGCGGGGGAGGGGTGAGGCGACCTGTCATTCCGGGGCGATGCGAAGCATCGAACCCGGAATCTCGAGATTCCGGGTCTGGTGCTACGCACCATCCCGGAATGACGAAGGTTCAAACCTGCTTCGCCACCAGATTCTCGATCTTCGCCCCGTCGCGTTCCTCGATGATTTCCGCGATCCATTGCCGGTGGCAATGGCTGTGGTCGCGCTCGTAGCAGAGGATGCAGACGGGTCCGGATTTCTTCACCAGCGCCGACAGCTCGTCGAGTTCTTCCCTCGCCTGCGGCGTCTTCAGGTGCTTGGCGTAGATCCTGTGCAGCGTGTCGAAGTGGCCGCTGCGAGCGGCCAGGCGGCCGTCCTTCGGCGTGCCGAGGCCGCGCAGATGCAGATATGAAATGCCGCGCTCGTCGAGGCCTGAGGCGAGCTGGTTCTTGGAAAAGCCGGGCCGACGCGAGGAAGCGACCGCGCGCACGTCGACCAGGAGTTTCACGCCGGCCTGTTCGAGTTCGTCAAGTACCGACTTGGCGGGCGTCTGCTCATAGCCGATGGTGAAGAGTTTTTTCGCCTTTGCCATCTGGCCTCAGCCTATTTCACGCGTTCGATCAATTCCATCGCACCCGCCGGCGCGCGCACCTTGCCCTCGTGGATCACATAGGCGAACACGTCGCGCGGCACCTTCTTCGGCTTGTCCTTGCCGACTTTCGGCAGATCGTCCGGCTCGCCGCCAGAGGCCCAGGCTTGAAACCGCTTCGCCCAGGCATCGAGCTGTTTTGGCGGATAGCAGGTCTTGATTTCGTCACTGCCCTTCTGCAGCCGCGCATAGACGAAATCGCCGACAACGTCCGCGATTGCCGGATACTTGTTGTGCTCGGCGTAAACCACGGGCGTCTCGAACCGGCGCAAGAGCGCAATGAAGTCAGGCACGCAAAAACTGTCGTTGCGCACCTCGACCACGTGGCGCAGGCTGCGGCCCTCGAGCTTGCGCGGCAGCAGCTCGAGGAATTTGCCGAAATCGGCTTCGTCGAATTTTTTGGTCGGTGCGAATTGCCAGAGCACCGCGCCGAGCCGGTCGCCGAGCTCCAGCACGCCGGAATCGTAAAACCGCTTGATGGAATCGCCGGCCTCCGCCAGCACGCGGCGATTGACGGCAAAGCGCGGCCCCTTCACCGAGAACACAAATCCGTCCGGCACCTCGCGTGCCCATTTGCGAAAACTCTCCGGCTTCTGCGAGCCGTAATAGGTGCCGTTGATCTCGATCGAGGTCAGTTTCGAGGCGGCGTATTCCAGCTCCTTCGCCTGGGTCAGCTTTTCCGGGTAAAACACCCCGCGCCAGGGCTCGAAGGTCCAGCCGCCGACGCCGATGTAGGTATGGCCGGAACTTTTCGAGGCAGATGATGCTGACTTGGCGGGCTTGCTCACCGGCGGTCTCATGGCGAGAGGGGCAAAGGGCTGTTTGCAACGAGCCTAATCAAATCGATCGTGATTGGCCAGTTCACTGATCCGACTTCTTGCCGGCAACAAGACAGGCTCCGGAAGACCGGAGCCTGTCTTGTTCACAAGACGTCGCTTCGCCTGGATTCAGCGCTCGGCCTTGGTCGCCTTGGCCACCAGACGCTCCAGCGGCTTCAGCGTCTGCCTGGCGAGCTCGCCGTGCAGTTCGCCGATCTTTTGCGTCTCGGCCACGAAGGTGGCGTAAGCCTGTTTGGCAAAGTCGCGCTGCACCTCCATGGCCCTGTCCAGCGAGCGCACGCCGGTGAGCTGTTCGACGAAGCAGCGGGTCTCCTCCAGCCATTTCAGGGTGTAGTCGCCATAGGCATTGGCGATGGTCCGCAAGCTGATCGGGGCGGCATCCGCCGGGATGGCCTCCGCCGCAGCCGCTGGCTCGATCGCGGCGGCCTCGGGCAAGGCGGCCATGGCCTCAATCGGCGCCTCTTCGGCGTGTTCCGGTTCCGGGGTCTGCTGGCGCACAGGTTCCGCGCTCAGCGCTTGATCCGTCTCCACGCCTGGCGGTGGCTCGGATTTCTGCCGTCGCGCTTGCCCCTTCCGGTTGCGCCGCGCCGGTTTGCCGATCGGCATGTTCCGGTCTGTATCGGACATCTTGTTCCCCTATTCCCTGTCAAACCAAACGGACAGGCTCCGCCATGTTTGCGCTGGAATCGCGGTTCGGGTCTGTCACTTGCGCGGCACTAGCGTGTTGATATTTGGAATCGGACCCCGCTGAGCTTAAGATGACGAAAAAAGAGGAGAACGCGATGCGAGCGCTCATGGTGGCAGTTTTGGCGATGACGGCTTCCGCCGCGCTGGCCGACGAGATCGATGACGCGCACCGGCTGGCGGTGTCGGGGCGCGACTCCTACTGGAACTGCCTTGCGGATCAGTATTCCAGCAACCGCAGCAAGGGCATGTCGGGTGCCGATTTCACTGCGCTGATCGCTAGCGCCTGTCCGTCCGAGCGGCAGAATTTCCGGGTGATGCTGGTGGATTTCCTGTCGCTGCAATTCCCCGACGTCGATGCCGGCGCGCATATGACCACGGCGAACAACGCCATCGCCGCCGCGCAAAAGGATGTCGTGACGGCATTCATCCATCACAAGGCGGCGGCGAAGTAGTTTGTCCCACCACGCGCGGCGGCTCGAACTCGATGACATGGACGCCGCGGCACGGATTCATCGCGCCGCGTTCGATCACGCGCTGCCGGCGTTGGCCGGCTTGCATACGCCCGAAGCAGATCGCTCGTTTTTTCGGGAGCGCGTGTTCCCCGCCTGCGCGCTTTGGGGTGCGTTCGATGACGCCGGGATGACCGGCATCGTCGCCTTCCGGGAAGGTTGGATCGACCAACTCTACGTTGTACCAGCAGCGCAAGGACTGGGCGTGGGCACGGCGCTGCTGCGGATCGCGCAAACCGCGTTCGACCGGCTGCAGCTGTGGACATTCCAGAGGAACGGGCCGGCGCGCCGCTTCTACGAGGCGCGAGGTTTTGCGCTGGTCCGGGAAACCGACGGCGCCGGAAACGAGGAGAAGGAGCCGGACGCGCTCTATCTCTGGATACGGGCTTGAGGCGCCGACCGGCGAGGCCCAAAGTCGGTCTTCGCAACCCAACGCGGGCCGGTTAAGGTCGGCTGACACAAGACCCGAGCGGGATGGTCGAGATGGACTCGGAACGGATAGCAAGCATTTTGGGCGCGATCATAGCTGTGGTCGTGCTGGGAATGGCGGTCGTCTTTGGGCCGATCGGGCAATTCGGAAAGCCGCCGAAGCCGGCCCAGAAGGCGGAACAGCCGGCGCAGCCGGCAGCGCCGCCGGTGAGAGGCCCCGTGGTGCGCGAGGTGCCGCAGTAAGCGCTCCCGGCGAAGGCACCCAACAACACCCTTGCGGAACCCTCCAATCATCTCTATGTAGCTGCCAACGGCGACGTCGATGCTTGATAGCTCCGGCGCTGGGACGACCACTGAATAGCTCGGCTGCGCCGGATGTACGCGCGCCCTCTGTTCGTGGTCGTTGGCATTTTTGGGGCCTGTTTTGGCCCGTTTTCGCAGCCCCCGGCGGCGTTTTTCCGCGAACTTGCGCGTTGGCTTCCCTCAAGCCTATCGGCTATACGCTTGCCGGATGAACCAGGCCATCAGACCGGGCGCCGAAAGCCCGCCGCAGGCGGTTGCCACGCCTCAGCTTTCGGTCGTCGTCCCCACCTTCAACGAGCGCGACAACATCACCACGCTGTATCGGCGGCTGGAGGCAGCGCTGTCCGGCATCGCCTGGGAAGTCATCTTCGTCGACGACAATTCCCCCGACGGCACCTGGGAAGTGGTGCGGGATCTCGCAGCCCGGGATAGCCGCGTGCGCTGTATCCGCCGGATCGGACGGCGCGGCCTGTCGGGCGCCTGCATCGAGGGCATTCTGGCGTCCACTGCGCCATATGCCGCGGTGATCGATGCCGATCTCCAGCACGACGAGACGCAACTGGCAAAAATGCTGGCGCTGCTGCAATCGGACGAGGCCGACCTCGTGGTCGGCAGCCGCTACATCGAAGGCGGCAGCGCCGACAGTTTTGACCGGCAGCGCGCAGGCTTCAGTCAATTGGCGACCGAAGTCGCAAAACGCGTGCTGCGGGTCAAGATTGCCGATCCCATGAGCGGCTTCTTCATGATCCGCCGCGATAAATTCGAACGACTGGCGCCGCAGCTCTCGGCGCAGGGCTTCAAGATCCTGCTCGACATCGTCGCGTCAGCGCATGGCGATCTGCGCATCAAGGAAATTCCTTTCACCTTCGGTTCGCGGCTGCATGGCGAGAGCAAGCTCGATTCCATGGTGGCGCTGGATTTTCTCGGGCTGGTGCTGGCGAAGCTGACCAACGACATCGTGTCGCTGCGCTTCCTGATGTTTGCGATGGTCGGCTCGCTCGGGATATTGGTGCATTTCTCGGCGCTGTATATTGCGCTGAAAGCCTTCCATCTGCCGTTTGCGGAAGCGCAGGCCTGCGGCGCGCTCTCGGCCATGACCAGCAATTTCATCCTCAACAATTTCCTCACCTATCGCGACCAGCGGCTGAAGGGCATTGCCATCCTGCGCGGGCTGTTGCTGTTCTATCTCGTCTGCAGCGTCGGCCTGCTCGCCAATGTCGGCGTTGCGTTCTCGGTCTACGACCAGGAACCGATCTGGTGGCTGGCGGGCGCCGCGGGCGCGCTGATGGGCGTGGTCTGGAACTACGCGATGTCCGGCCTGTTCGTCTGGCGCAAGCGATGAAGCTGCCGAAGAATCTGCAATGAGCGCGAACGAGGGGCGGCTCGTCCGCGACACGGCCCTGACGGTTCTGGCGCTGGTGGCGCTGCGGCTGGTCGCCGCCGCCTACACCCCGATCACCTTCGACGAAGCCTATTACTGGATGTGGTCGAAGCATCTCGCCCTCAGTTACTACGATCATCCGCCGATGGTCGCCCTGGTGATCCGGCTCGGCACTATGATCGCCGGCGACACCGAACTCGGCGTGCGGCTGGTGGCGATCCTGCTGGCGCTGCCGATGAGCTTTGCGGTGTTCCGCGCGGCCTCGATCCTGTTCGGCGGCGTACGCGTCGCTTCGACCGCGACCATCCTGCTCAACGTGACGCTGATGGCAGCCGTCGGCACCCTGGTCGTCACGCCGGACGCGCCGCTGCTGGTGGCCGCAAGCTTCGTGCTGTTCTATCTCGCAAAGGTGCTGGAGACCGGCCGCGGCGCGTGGTGGCTTGCAGTCGGCGCCGCGGTGGGGGCGGCGCTGCTGTCGAAATACACCGCGCTGTTCTTCGGCCCCGCGATCCTGATCTGGCTGGTCGCCGTACCAAAACTGCGGCGCTGGCTGGTGTCGCCGTGGCCGTATCTCGGCGGGCTCGTGGCGCTTGCAATATTTTCGCCGGTCATCCTCTGGAATGCCGATCACCACTGGGTCTCCTTCCTCAAGCAGATCGGCCGCGCGCGATTCGAGGATTTCAGGCTGAGCTTCATCGGCGAGTTGATCCCGACCCAGATCGCGTTCGCGACGCCCCTGGTTTTCATCCTCGGCGCGATGGGACTCTACGCGCTGACGCGGCGCAAGGCCGGCGCGATGGCGGCGCGGGTGCTGATCAATGCGACGTTCTGGGTCATCGTGGCGTATTTCACCTGGCATTCGCTGCATGCCCGCGTCGAGGCCAACTGGTTCGCGCCGGTCTATCCGGCGTTTGCGATCGCAGCCGCGGTCGCCGCCAACCTGGCGCAATGGGATTTTCGCGCGCAGCGGCTGGTGGATTTCTGCCTGCGCTGGGCGGCGCCGGTGGGCATCATGATGTTCGCGTTGCTGATCGTGCAGGCCAATACCGGATGGCTGTCGGGCTATCGCCGCGACGCCACCGTGCGCAGCGTCGGCGTCGGCTGGCGCGAGCTCGCCGACGGCATCGAAGCGGTGCGCGTTCGCACCGGCGCCACTTGCGTGCTCGCGCCGGATTACGGCACCACCAGCTGGCTCGCGTTCTATCTGCCGAAAGGAACCTGCGTGGTGCAGCCGACGCAGCGCATCCGCTGGGTCAACATGCCCGAGCCCGATCCAAAACTGCTTGCGGGCAAGCTGCTCTATGTCGACGAGGCGCGGCCGGGCGGGCGGCCGTATCTGAAGCAGAATTTCGCCCGCGTCGAGCAGGTCGCGGAACTGCCGCGCATGCGCGGGCCGCTCAAGATCGAAACCTACGCGCTCGATCTGCTTGAAGGTCCCAAAGGCGACGTGCTCGACCGCTCGCCGCCGCCGGAACTGGAGTAGGGGACCGGGTCTTCGTCATTGCCGGGCTTGACCCAGGCTTGACCCGGCAATCCATCGGCTTCGAAAGATGCCTGCCCGCGAAGATTGGATGGATACGCGGGGCAAGCCCGCATATGACGACCGGAACAAATTCAGCCGCGAATCATCCCGCGTTAACCATGAACGACGGCGACGTCGCCGCGTCGACACGCGCACCCCGCAACAATCCGGCATTTTTACGGCAACAAATGCGTCGCGCGCTCCCTAGATTTGCGGAAATTTCTGCGCGCAGATGTCTCGATTTCGAACACCCCGACATCGGTCTGCACTTAATCTGCATTTAACGAAAAATCGCCTTAATGACGCTCCGTGTCTCTGCGAAATGCATCACCGGAACTTGAACGGTCGCAGCACTTCGAGGGGAACAAAGTGAAACCGTCCTGGGCGCAGAGTGTATGAGTAAGAGTACCGGTGCGTTAGCTGCCCGGAAGCGTAAAAGTTCTTCCCGGAAAGCCATCTCTCACAATCTCCTCGGCGGGGTCGCGCTCGCGTGCCTTGTGCTCGCTTCCGGCTGGACCGTGTATTCCAATATTCTCTCGGCGAGCGTTTATCCGACGCTCGGCGGCGCGGGCTTCGACGAACCCGTCGTCAAGCGGCCGGCTGTCGTTGCCGCGCGCAGCGCGGCGCCGGATTTCAAGGAAAGGTTTGCCTCGCTGTCCGAACCGCCGGCGATCGCAAAGCCCGTGACAATGCCCGCGATCAGCGCGACCCAGTTCAACGAACGCTTCGCGGCCGCCGAGCCGCAGAGTGTTGCGTCGACGGTTCCGGCCGAGCCGGCTGCCGCGCCCGCGCAAAAAATTGCCGCGCCGAAGCTCGCGGAAGCGCCGAGGCCGGTGAGCGCGCCCAAACTGGCTGAAGCGCCGAAGCAGAAAGATGCGCGGCCCGCGCAAGTCGCGCTGAACGCTCCGCCCCCGCCAGATCTGGCAACGAAGCCTGCGAAGTCAGGCAGTTCCATCCGCGACATGGCGCAGCGCGCCAAGGCGGCGGTGATGTCGATCGCGTCCAGCGAAAAACTCTCGATCACCGAAAAACTCTGGGGCAAGCAGCCCTCGCATGGCTCGCTCCTGGCTTACGCCTCTGCCGACGCCAGCATCACCGGCAGCATCGGCCACGAGCAAAATCCGGCACTCGGCGGCTCGGCGCCCTACGATCGCGACACCGCGGTGTACGATATCTCCGCGCACACGGTTTACCTGCCCGACGGCAGCAAGCTCGAGGCGCATTCCGGTCTCGGCTCCGACCTCGACGATCCGCGTTCGGCGCGCGTCCGGATGCGCGGCGTGACGCCGCCGCACATCTACGAGCTGAAGCCGCGCGAGGCGCTGTTCCACGGCGTGCCGGCGCTGCGGCTCAATCCGATCGGCGGCGAGGACGCGATCTACGGCCGCAGCGGCCTGCTCGCGCACACCTTCATGCTCGGCCCCAACGGCGATTCCAACGGCTGCGTCTCGTTCCGCGATTACAACGCCTTCCTCAATGCCTACCGCAACCAGGGCATCAAGCGTCTCGCGGTGGTCGCGAAGGTGGAGTGAAGCGGACCGGCCTTGTCGTCCGGATGAAGCGAAGCGCAATCCGAGGTGGCCTGAGGTCAGGCGGCTGAGCGCGGCACGATTTTCCTGTAGCTGCGGGCCTTCTCGGCTTTTGAGAGGTCATACGCGGCTTGCAGGTTCAGCCAGAAGCGCGGATCGGTGCCGAAATAACGGCCGAGCCGAATTGCGGTGTCCGCCGATACGTCGCGCGTGCCGCGCATGATTTCCGTCAGCCGGTTGGCCGGAACGTCCAGTTCTTTCGCGAGCGCCCGGGCCGACAGGCCGAGCGGCACCAGGTATTCCTCCCGCAATACTTCTCCCGGATGAGTTCGCAGCCGTGCCATTTGTACCTCCTTAGTGATAGTCCGCGATCTCAACCGCCTCGGGGCCATCCGATGTCCAGCGGAAACAGACGCGCCACTGCCGGTTGATCCGAATCGAATGCTGTCCGCGGCGATCGCCCCTGAGCGCTTCCAGCCGGTTGCCCGGTGGTGAGCGCAAATCATCAAGCCGGGTGGCGGCGTCCACCATATCGAGCTTGCGCAGCGCGACATCTTCGATACTCCGCCACCTCGCCGCGCAGGCGCCCTCGCGAAACAATTGCTCCGTTGCCTTGTCGGCGAAGCTGCGGATCATGAACGCAAGTATGTGATACGTATCATGTATCTGTCAAGGGTGCGGGATCAAGCAGCCGCTTCCGCGGGTCAGACGGCTTAGAAGGCATAAACCGCGTCTGCCGTCACGGCAGGGCGAACGTAGGATTTCAGCGCCTCGCGGTCGACGACATCCACCGTACCGGCAAAGAGACCGGCGATGTAATTCTTCAAGCCGACATAGGCATAGCCGTCCTGGACGGTCTCTGGCGCGATGTCGATCATGATGTCGATGTCGCTGTCGGGGCGATTGTCGCCACGCACCCGCGAGCCGACAGGGCGGCATGCGTGACGCCGCGCTCGCGCAAGGCGCGCTCGTTCTCCCGGAGCCGGTTTAGGATATCATGTTTGTTTCATGCCTTTATCGTACCACAAAATTGGCGACAAAAGCAGCCCTCGATGATCGGCAAGTTGACAACAAAATCCCCGGCATCGCTGCCGGGGTTTTGCATTCTTCGATAATCGCCTGAACGGCTGGATCAGAAATCCATGCCGCCCATGCCGCCGCCCGGAGGCATGCCGGCGCCGGCGCCCTGGTTCTTCTTCGGCAGTTCGGCCACCATGGCTTCGGTGGTGATCAGCAGCGCCGCGACGGAGGCCGCGTTCTGGATCGCCGCACGGACCACCTTGGTCGGGTCGATGATGCCCTTCTTGACGAGATCGCCATATTCGCCGGTCTGCGAGTTGAAGCCGTAATTATACGCCTTGTTCTCGAGGATCTTGCCGACGATGACGGAGCCGTCCTCGCCCGCGTTGATCGCGATCTGGCGCGCCGGCCAGGACAGCGCCTTGCGGACAATCTCGACGCCGGTCTTCTGGTCGTCGTTCTTGGTGCGCAGGCCCTTGAGCTGCTCGGAGGCGCGCAACAGCGCGACGCCGCCGCCCGGTACGATGCCTTCTTCCACGGCCGCGCGGGTCGCATGCATCGCGTCGTCGACGCGATCCTTGCGCTCCTTGACCTCGACCTCGGTCGCGCCGCCGACGCGGATCACCGCGACGCCGCCCGCGAGCTTGGCAAGACGCTCCTGCAGCTTCTCGCGGTCGTAGTCCGAGGTGGTTTCCTCGATCTGCGCCTTGATCTGCGCCACCCGCGCCTCGATGTCGGCCTTCTTGCCGGCGCCGTTGACGATCGTCGTGTTCTCCTTGTCGATCATCACCTTCTTGGCTTTACCGAGCATGGCGAGCGTGACGTTCTCCATCTTGATGCCGAGATCTTCCGAGATCGCCTGACCGCCGGTCAGGACCGCGATGTCCTGCAGCATGGCCTTGCGGCGATCGCCGAAGCCCGGCGCCTTGACGGCGGCGACCTTGAGGCCGCCACGCAGACGGTTGACGACGAGGGTGGCGAGAGCTTCGCCTTCGACGTCTTCCGCGACGATCACCAGCGGCTTGCCGGTCTGCACCACGGCTTCCAGCAGCGGCAGCAGCTCGTTGAGGTTGGAGAGCTTCTTCTCGTTGATCAGGATGTAGGCGTCGTCGAATTCGACGCGCATCTTGTCGGCGTTGGTAACGAAGTAGGGCGAGATGTAGCCGCGGTCGAACTGCATGCCCTCGACGACGTCGAGTTCGGTCTCCAAGGACTTCGCTTCCTCAACCGTGATGACGCCCTCGTTGCCGACCTTCTTCATGGCATCCGAGAGGAACTTGCCGATCTCGGCATCGCCATTGGCGGAGATGGTGCCGACCTGGGCGATCTCTTCGTTCGAGGTGACCTTCTTGGAGTTTTTCACGAGGTCGGCGACCACGGCTTCCACCGCCAGGTCGATGCCGCGCTTCAGATCCATCGGGTTCATGCCGGCGGCAACCGACTTGGCGCCTTCCTTGACGATCGCAGCCGCCAAAACGGTTGCGGTGGTGGTGCCGTCGCCGGCCGCATCCGCGGACTTGGAGGCGACTTCGCGCACCATCTGGGCGCCCATGTTCTCGAACTTGTCGTCAAGCTCGATTTCCTTGGCGACGGTGACGCCGTCCTTGGTGATGCGGGGGGCGCCGAACGACTTGTCGAGCACGACGTTGCGGCCCTTGGGGCCGAGCGTCACCTTGACGGCGTTGTTCAGGATCTCGACGCCGCGCAGCATGCGATCGCGGGCATCGACGCCGAATTTGACTTCCTTAGCTGACATAGATTTCTCCGTTTGAAACTGGGTCCTCATCCTGAGGAGCCTGCTTTCAGGCAGGCGTCTCGAAGGATGAGATGATGAAAACTTATGGCCTCATCCTTCGAGACGCCGGCTGCGCCGGCTCCTCAGGATGAGGAACGGGCTTAAGCGGCCTTCTTCTTGGCGGCGGGCAGATCGGTGAGAACGCCCATGATGTCGCTTTCCTTCATGATCAGCAGCTCCTGGCCGTCGATCTTGACTTCCGTGCCCGACCATTTGCCGAACAGCACGCGGTCGCCGACCTTGAGGTCGATCGGGATCAGCTTGCCGGCTTCGTCGCGGCCGCCGGGACCGACGGCGGTGATTTCGCCCTGCGAGGGCTTTTCCTTCGCGGTGTCCGGGATGATGATGCCGCCAGCTGTCTTTTCCTCGGCGTCGATGCGCTTGACCACAACGCGGTCGTGAAGCGGACGGAATTTCATGCAGTCCTCCTAAGCTTTTGAAGATGTTGTCGATGTTTCGAGAATTGGCAGTCCCCACTGGCGAGTGCCAGCGTGGCCGCAGTGGACATAGGCCAGACTTGTTGCGGGGACAAGGGCTTCTAGCAGAAAAATTGGCACTCGAATATGACGCCTGCCAATTTTGTTCAGCATCGTTAATTCGGCCCGCCAGGGCTCGAACCCCGTATTAGCACCTGCGGTAAGCTGCTGCTAACGCAAGAATTTTCAACAATTACTTAAACATTTAGGCTTGTGATGGGTTGGTCACGTGCGTCACATTTCTCTCATGTGAGCGCATCTCCACCGGGTGGCTCCCCGGTCGGCAGCCACCGACGGAAAATGCGCTTCTTAAATGGAGGTTGGCATGGTCTCGCGGGTTGGGGTGGTTTCCGGGGACTTCCGGAAACAGGTGCTGGGTTATGGGCTGACGACGGCGCAGATTCTGTATCGGATGCCGGATCATCCCTCGCTTTTGCAGACGTATGTCTGGCAGGATTACGATCTGTTTCCGAAATTCCCGAGGCTGAAGGATTTTCTCTCCTTCTGGGAAGAGAAGCTGGAAGGCCCGCTCTACGCGGTCACGGTGGCGCATTCCAAGCTGATCAAGCCGGCCGAACTGCGCGCCGTCGACGGCGTGTTCCGGCTGCATTGATCTGGCCTGCGTAGGTGGGTTGGCCCAACGGGTCCGTGCAAAGCGCGGCCCGATGACAGGCTCCGGCGTAACCCACCAAAACGGCATCGGATGTCGCCGCGAGTTGGTGGGTTACGCTGCGCTAACCCACCCTACGAACCCTGATTTGTGCTAGCATTCTCCCGCATCACGCAAAGGGAGAACGTCGATGGCCAGCAAGAAGCCGAAATCTCGGGCAGCGGCCCGCGCCGCCGCGCAGAAGACATCGCCGCCGCGCAAGAGCGCAGCCAGCAAGAGCGCCGCAAAGCCCAGCGCGCGCAAGAAACTCAAGGCCAAGGGCCGGACGCCTGCCCCCGCCAGGCGGGCGCGTCCAAAACAGCGCATCGCCATCAGCCATCACCGCGAGGAGGATTTCAAGGCCGACGGCCTGCGCACTTACGCAAAATATCGCGACCTCGGCTTCGCCGATGCGACCCATGGCCTGGCGCAGGCTCATGTGATCCGCCTGATCGGGCCGTGCAACCCGGCCGAGGTTTCAAAGCTGCATTTCCACGACCTCGACTTCCAGATGGTCTATGTGCTGAAGGGCTGGGTCAAGACCTACATGGAAGGGCAGGGCGAGACCACGATGCAACAGGGCAGCGCCTGGACCCAGCCGCCGCGCATCAAGCATCTGATCATGGACTATTCCGACGACGTCGAATTGCTGGAAATAGTCCTGCCGGCGGAATTCAAGACCGTCGAACTCGCGGCATGATGCCAAAGCGCCTCGATCAGGTCCGGACGGCATAGCGATTGTGAGGCGCGCCTATCGCGAGGATATCGACTGGCTGCGCGCCATCGCGGTTTTGGCGGTGGTCGCGTTCCATTTCGAGTTGCCGGCGGTGTTCGGCGGCTTTGTCGGCGTCGACATCTTCTTCGTGATCTCGGGCTATCTGATCACCGGCATCATCGCCTCCGAAGTCAAGGACGGCACGTTTTCCTTCGCGCAGTTTTACGAGCGAAGGGTGCGGCGGCTGCTGCCCGCGCTCTATGCGATGGTGGCGCTGACCGCGATCCCGTCGTTTCATTATCTGTTGACTTCCGAACGCGCGGAATTTTTTCGCTCGGTCGCCGCCGTCGTGACCTTCACCTCGAATTTCTTCTTCTGGCTGCAGACCGGCTATTTCGACCATGCCGCGGTGGAAAAGCCGTTGCTGCACACCTGGTCGCTCGCGGTCGAGGAGCAGTTTTACCTGGCGCTGCCGCTGTTACTCTGGACGCTGCTGCGTTTTGTGCGCGGCCGCGTCGCGCTGCCGCTGGCTCTGGCAGCCCTCACGCTGGCCTCGTTCGCGTTCGGCATCTGGCTGATGCGGACCGACCGTTCCGCGACCGCCTTCTTCATGAGCCCGCCGCGGGCCTGGGAATTTTTGGTGGGCGGGCTGATCGCAACCCCGGGCTTTCCGGTGCTGCGCCACGCGCTGGCGCGAAATATCGCGCGCGGCATCGCGCTGGTGCTGCTCGCGATCCCCATTTTTTCGCTGCGGCAGGGCCCGGGCTTTCCCGGCTTCAACGCGCTGACCCCGTGCATTGGGGCTATGATGTTCATCTGGAGCGGCGTCGGCGTGCCGACGCTGGAACGGAGCCGATATTCGCCGCTGAACGTCGCAAGATTCTTCGGGCAGATTTCCTATTCACTCTATCTCTGGCACTGGCCGCTGTTCACTTTCGCGCGGTTCTCGAAAAGCGGCCTGGTGCTGGATGCCACCGACAAACTCGCGCTGTTCGCGCTGACGGTCGCGATCTCCTACGTGTCGTGGCGATATGTCGAACAGCCGTTCCGCGAGCGCCGGCTGGCGCCGACGCGCGCCGCCGCGTTCCGCATCGCGGGCCTGGCTTCGATCGTGCTGCTGGCCGGCAGCGCCGGCGGATGGTTTTCGAGCCTGATACCGTCGGACGCCGACCGCGCCGCGCTGCAGCTCGAATCCTACAACGACTACGACTATCGCCCGCTCTATCGCGTCGGCAACTGCTTCGAACCTGCGGGCGGCGTGCTCGACGCGTCCTGCCTCGCGCTCGCAGCCGGCAAGACCAATCTGCTGCTGTGGGGCGACAGCCTCGCCGCGCATTATTACCACGGCCTGCGCGCGGAGACCGATCCGCAAACGACCAACATCCTGCAGGCGACGCAGGCCGCCTGCATGCCGACCTTCAACGCCGCAACCCAGGGCACGGCGGCCTGCCGCGATTTCGCGGCGCAGATGGACGGCTTTTTCGCTACTCACAAACCCGACCTCGTCATCCTCTCCGCCGACTGGCTGGAATATTCCCGCCCGCCGCGGTTCGACGGCATGATCGCCGACCTCAGGCAGACGATCGCAAAGCTGAACGCATCAGGCATATCCGTGGTGCTGCTCGGCCCGGCCGTGCAGTTCAGATCCAGGCTGCCGTCGATGCTGATGCGCGCGCATCTGCGGCAGGTCGAGCCGCGTCCAGATGATTTCGTGCTGCCGGATATCTTTCTGCTCGACCGCAACATGAAGGCGGCGCTGCGGGCGCACGACAAGTTCTCTTATCTCTCGGTGCTCGATGCCGTCTGTCCCGCGCGGCAATGCCCGATCACCGTCGACGGCGGCATTCCGCTGGCGTGGGACCATGCGCATCTGACGGCGCAAGGCTCGGAATATGTGATGGGCAAGCTGGCGCCGCTGCTGGGATTGAAATCCAAATAGCCCCACCGTCATTCCGGGGCGCCCGAAGGGCGAACCCGGAATCTCGAGATTCCGGGTTCGATGCTTCGCATCGCCCCGGAATGACGGCGAAGTTCACGTCAGCACTCCCACGATCGCGCCCATCAAACAGGTCGTAATTGTCCCCGAGACGATCGATTTCAGCCCGAGCGCATTGATCTCGTCGCGGCGCTCCGGCGCCATGGTGCCGAGGCCGCCGATCATGATGCCGAGGCTGCCGAAATTGGCAAAGCCGCACATCGCATACAGCATGATCAGCCGCGAGCGCGGGTCGAGCGCATCCGTACCGAGTTTCGACAGATCGACATAGGCGATCAGCTCGTTGAGCACGGTCTTGGTCCCCATCAGGCTGCCGGCGGTGATCGCCTGCGGCCACGGCAGGCCCATTAGCCAGCATACCGGCGCCATCAGGTAGCCGAGCATCCGCTGCAGCGAAATCCCGGCGCCGCCGACATCCGGCAAGAGTCCCAAAACGGCGTTGGCGAGATACACCAGCGCCACCAGCACGATCAGCATCGCAACAATGTTGAGCAGCAGTTCGAGGCCGGCCGTGGTGCCCTTGACGATCGCGTCCATGGTGGAAGACGCCTGCAGTTCGGGATCGCCCAGCCCGCCGCCGGTGCGCTGCCCGCTGGTCTCCGGCACCATGATCAGGCTGACCAGGATCGCCCCCGGCGCGCCCAGCACCGAGGCGATGACGAAATGCGCCGCCGCATCCGGAATCAGCGGCGCCAGCAGCGTGGCGTACAGCACGAGCACGGTGCCGGCGATGCCGGCCATGCCGCCGGTCATCACCAAAAACAGTTCGCTGCGGGTGAGTTGCGCCAGATAGGGGCGGATGAACAGCGGCGCTTCCACCATTCCGAGAAAAATGTTGGCCGCCGTCGACAATCCCACCGCGCCGCCGACGCCGAGCGTGCGCTCCAGCACCCACGCCATGCCGCGCACCACCGGCGGCAGCACCCGCCAATAGAACAGCAGCATGGTCAGCACGCTCATGATGAGCACGACGGGCAACGCCTGAAATGCCAGAATGAAATCGGCGCCGGGCTGCTTGAGGTCGAACGGCAGCGTGCCGCCGCCGAGATAGCCGAACACGAAGGAGGTGCCGGCGCGCGAGGCCTGTGAAATCGCCCCGACCGCGTCGTTGATGACGCCGAAGCCGCGGGCTACGAACGGCAGCTTGATCAGCGCGACGGCGGTCAGGATCGTGACGAAAAGGCCGATGGCGGCCTGCTTCAGAGAGACTGCGCCGCGGTTCTCTCCGAACGCCCAGGCGATCGCGAGCAACGCGAATACGCCGAACAGAGATTGCAGCTGAAGCATGATTCCCCCGAAGGCCCGGGGCGATTATGACGGCATCGCCAGCGGGAGCGCAATGCGTCGTCGACCGCCTCGCATCAGCCGGCGGCGGCGAGACCGTCGCGCTGCCCGGCGCGGCGCATCATCGGCGCAAACAGCTTCAGGATCAGATAGGCCGCAAACGCCGGCGCGATGAAGCCGGGGCCGGGTATCTCCAGATTGCCGAACAATAGTTGCAGCGCCGGCGTCCAGAACACCAGTTGCGCCAGCCGCCGCCCGGTCGCGTCCAACTGGCCGGCCGCCAGCAACGCCACCGCCGCGAACGTCAGCGGCAACAGATCGTAAGCGCCCATATAGGGCGAGGCGCAAACCGTGCAGGCGAAAAACAGCGCCCGCAGCAGGCGCGGATCGGCGTCCTTGCGATAGCGGAACGCGATTGCGACGGCGGCCACCGCTGCAAACGTGAACGCCAGCTGGATCGCTTCACTGACCCGGTTGCCGAGCAGTCCGCGGAGGTTCATGAAAATCGTGGGATGAAACGGCATCGCGGTGCCGGCGGAATCGGCGAGCACCTCGCGTTGCAGCGGCAGCGCCTTGACGATGTAGTCGTGCCAGCTCGCCTCGCCGCCGAGCGCGATGCTGGCCCCGACCAGCGCCAGCGCGGTTGCTGCGGCCGACAGAAACACCCGCCATCGGCCGGAGGCGATCAGCGCAAATGGAAATAACAGACCGAGCTGCGGCTTGACCGTTAATAGCCCGATCAGCACGCCGGCGATGAGCGGTCTCCTGTCGACCCAAGCGAAGATGGCGAGCAGGGCGGCGGTGGTCAGGAACGAGCTCTGGCCCGAGATCACGCACAACAGTGCAGCCGGCGATACCAGCACGACCGCGAGAATGCGAAGATCGGAAACCTCGCGACGCCCCGCGAGGTAGAATGCCATCAGGCTGATCGTGAACCACGCGATCAACGCGGGGAAATAGCCGAGCCAGCCGAACGGCGCCATCACCACCAGCGCGGTCGGCGGATTGGGCCAGTTCTGCCCGGGATAACCGGGGCCGAGCACGCTGGCCAGCGCGTTGTTGTAAGTCGCGACGTCATAGAAGCGTGCCGGCTCGCTATCGAACAGCGCGCGGCCATACATCCACAGATTCAGGAAATCGCGCCCCAGCACCAGCGTGGCCTTGTCGCGCGGATACGGCCAGGTCCAAATGGTGGTACAGAAATAGGTGAGCAGTGTCAGTGTAAACAGCGCGCCGCCGAGCAGCAGCAGCGCCCGCAGAAACTCGGCGTTGTCGGGATCGTCGGTTTGTGGCGCAAGCGCCATGAACAACCGGCGAAGGCCGCTTGCCGCGGCCGCAGGGTCCCGATCGGACAGGTTTTCGCGTTGCATCGGGATCCGGCCCTCAAAAGGCATGCCGCGGCCGAAACCGGCCGAACCGGCGGGCAGGGCGCGGCGGCGGCAGATTAAGAGCGGCCACTTAAGATATTCTTTAGAGGAAGCCTGCAAAGCTTGCGGGGATCGCCGGTCCGGGGTCTGGCGCCCCGTTCCGCGACACTCTTGGCAGCAACGGATTTTGGTCGATGATTGCCGTCGTTATCCCGGCGTACCGCGCGGCGGCGACCATCCTGCCGGTGATCTCGGCGATCGGCTCCGAAGTCGATCTGATCGTGGTCGTCGATGACGGCTGCCCCGAGGGCACGGCGCTGTCGGTCGCCAAAAGCTGTCCGGATCCAAGGGTGGTCGCCCTGATGCACGGCGACAACCGCGGTGTCGGCGCGGCCTTCCTCACCGGCATGCGTTACGCGATCGAGCGCGGCGCCGATATTATCGTCAAGATCGATGCCGACGGCCAGATGGACCCCTCGCAGGTGCCGGCGCTGATCCATCCGATCGCCAGCGGCCAGGCTGACTACGTAAAGGGCGACCGCTTCTTCTTCCTCACCAATGCATCGTCGATGCCGAAGGCGCGGCTGTTCGGCAATCTTGCGCTCTCGTTCATGGCCAAACTCTCCAGCGGCTACTGGACCATCATGGATCCGACCAACGGCTTCTTCGCGATCCAGGCCCGCGTCGCCGAACTGCTCGACGACGAGCGCATCGCCAAGCGGTTCTTCTTCGAGACCGATCTTCTGTTTCATCTCGGCCTGATCCGCGCCAAGGTGGTCGAGTTTCCGATGCGCGCCTCCTATGGCGACGAGGTCTCGAACCTGCGGATTTCGCAACAGCTCGCGCCGTTCCTCGCCGGGCATCTGCGCAATGCGCTGCGCCGGATTCTCTATCGCTACTTCTTCCGCGAATTCTCGCTGGGCTCGATCCAGCTCGTCGCAGGCGCTGCGCTGTTCGGTTTCGGCCTGATGTTCGGGTTGTACCACTGGTGGTCGGCGCCGCCGGATCAGCTGGTGCCGACCGGCACAATCATGATCGCGGCGCTGACATTTTTGATCGGATTCCAGCTGCTGCTGTCGTTTCTCAACTACGACATCAGCGCCAGCCCGCGCGAGCCGCTGCATCCGTTCCTGCGTAAGAGCCCGCGGCCGGCGGCAGCGACCGGCGAAGCTGCAGAGGAGGGTGCGGTGGAAACAGCCGCGGACAAGCCAACCCGCCGGCAGGCGTAGACCGCGACCTGTCCGGAAAACTCACCCCCGCCCGACGAACGGCATCTTCGACGCCATCACCGTCATGAACAGCACGTTGGCGTCGAGCGGCAGCGTCGCCATGTAGGCCACCGCATCGCCGACCGCCTTCGCGTCCATGCGCGGCTCCGGGATCTTGCGGCCGTCGGGCTGCAGCACGCCGTCGACCATGCGGTCGGTCATGGGCGTAGCCGCATTGCCGATGTCGATCTGGCCGACCGCGATGTCGTACATGCGGCCGTCGAGGTTGGTCGCTTTGGTCAGGCCGGTAATCGCGTGCTTGGTCGAGGTATAGGCGGAAGAGAACGGCCGCGGCGCGTGCGCCGAGATCGAGCCGTTGTTGATGATACGGCCGCCGCGCGGGGTCTGGTCCTTCATGATGCGGAAGGCGTGCTGGGTGCAGAGGAAAGGCCCGGTGAGATTGGTATTCACCACCGCCTGCCATTGCGCCAGGGAAAGATCCTCGAAATTCACCGGCGGGGCGCCCATGCCGGCATTGTTGAAGAGCACGTCGAGCCGGCCGTAGGTTTCCATCACCTTGGCGAACAAAGCGGCGATCGATCCGGGATCGGTCATGTCGGCGGAAACGGGGAGGCTCTTGCCGACATTGTCGCCGAGCTTCTGGGTTTCCTGCAGCTTGTCCATGCGTCGTCCGGCAAGCACGACGGTAAAGCCGGCCTTCATCAGCGCCATCGACGCCGCGCGTCCGACACCGGTGCCCGCGCCGGTCACCACGGCGATTCTGTTTGCTGCCTCGGTCATTCTTTCCTCTGCCTTTTCGTTCTTGGTTATGTTTCCGCCTTGTAGGGCGGTCGTGGGATATTCTGGTGCGCCGCGCGCAGCGCCGCGGACCAGCGCGAACGCAGGTCGTGGAAATAGGGCTCGCCGGCCTCGATGCGGTGGTTGAGATCGGCGTCGCAGACGTCCGAGCGCACCACCAGCACGTCGATCGGGAGCCCGACGCCGAGATTGGAGCGCATCGTCGAATCCATGGAAATCAGGCTGGTCTTCAGCGCCTCATACAATTCGACGTCGTAATGCATGGCGCGGTCCAGCACCGGCTTGCCGTATTTGTGCTCGCCGATCTGCAAATAGGGCGTATCGGTGGTGCATTCGATGAAATTGCCGGCCGGATAGACCATGAACAGCCGCATCCGCGAGCCCTTGATCTGGCCGCCGAACAGAAACGACACGTCGAAATTGATGTCCTCCGACTGCAGCGCGATGCCCTCGGTGGCGTGCACGGCGCGGATCGCCCGCCCGATGCGCTGCGCCGCCTGGAACATGGTCGGCGCGTTCAGCAGCGTCTCGATGTCGCCGGTGTGCGGGTCTTCCAGCCCCTCGGTGAGGGTCGAGAGCACCGACTGGCTGATCGCGAGATTGCCCGCGCTCGCGATCGCCATGATGCGCTCGCCCGGCTTGGAGAAAATGTGCAGCTTTCGGAAGGTCGAGACATTGTCGAGGCCGGCATTGGTGCGCGTGTCCGCGATCATGACGAGGCCATCCCGCACCAGCACTCCGCAACAATAGGTCATCCCAGGTCCCCGAACGCTTCAGCCGGCGGAGAATTACTAGCCAATTTCGGGGGATGCTCCAACCCCAATCGGGGGAATCACCATCGTCATTCCGGGGCGAAGCAAGGCATCGAACCCGGAATCTCGAGATTCCGGGTCTGGTCCTTCGGACCATCCCGGAATGACGTTGAAGAATTTTACGACTGGCTCTGGCTCTGCCCCTGCCGGCCGCCCGCCTGATCGACCTTGACCGCGACCGTCAGCGTTTCCATGCCGCCGCCATAGCGGGTGCCGCGCACGGGCGCGGCGCCGAGATAGTCCAGACCGATGGCGACGCGGGCATGGGCGTCGGTGGTGCAGATGCCGTTGGCCGGATCGAAGCCGACCCAGCCCAAATCAGGCACGAAGGCCTCCGCCCAGGCGTGGCCGGCCTGCTGGTTGACCATGCCGTCCGAGCGCAAAAAATGCCCGGAGACGAAGCGCGCCGGCACCAGGCCGCTCCGCGCGCAGGCGATGAAGATATGCGCGTAGTCCTGGCACACCCCGCGCTTCAGCCCAAAGGCTTCCACCGCCGAGGTGCCGCTGTTGGTGGGGTCCTCGTCGAAGGTCATGTGCTCGTTGATCTGCATCATCAGCGCATGCAGGAATCCGAGCACGTCGGCCTCGGATTCCGCGCGCAGCTCGCGCGCAAAATTCGCCATCGCCGGATTGACTTCGGTGAGCTGCGTCGAGCGCAGGAACAGGCTCGGCGGAAACCGCTCGTCGGTGCCGCGCAGCACCCCGCCGGTATCGTGGGTCTCGATCAGTCCTTCGACATTGATGGTGAGATCGGCGATCGGCCCCTCGGTCAGGACATGCGTGACATTGCCGAACGCATCCTGGTGCACATCGAGGCGGCAATCCGTTGAGACGTCGATCTGCCATTCCGCGACATATTGCCCGTCATGGCTGCCGGGCGTCATGCGCAGGATCTGGATGACGCCGGTCGCTGCCGGTTCGTAGCGATAGCTGGTGGTGTGGGCAATTCGCAGGCGCATGGCATTCCAATGCTGAGTTCAGACTGCATGGTAGAACAAAAAGCTCGTCATGCCCGGGCTTGTCCCGGGCATCCACGTCTTTCTTCCTTGTTCATCCAAAGCAAGACGTGGATGGCCGGGACGAGCCCGGCCATGACGGGTTTTGATTGCGTTCATGCCAAGACCTCAAACCAGATATTGCTTGGTGATGATTTCGCCTAGCCTCGCATTGTCAGCGATGAATTCCTGGATGAATTCGTGGACGCCGTGCTGGAAGATGTCGTCCATGTGGCTGTGCTCGAGGCGGTTGCGGACGCCGCGGGCGTGGCGCTGGGCGGCGCCCTGGCGGCCGTAGGCGACCCCGATCTGGTCGAGATTGCGTACCAGATTGCCATAACAACTCGCCAGCGACCGCGGCAGTGAATCGTTGAGGATCAACAGATCGGCGATCAGCCAGGGTTTCAGCGTCTCCCGATAGACCCAGTGATACGCCGTGAGCGCCGAGACCGAGCGCAGGATCGAAGTCCACTGGTAATAATCCAGCGGGCCGCCGACATGTTCCTCCTCCGGCAGCAGCACGTGATATTTGACGTCGAGGATGCGCGCGGTGTTGTCGGCGCGCTCCAGGTGCAGGCCGAGCCGCGAGAACCAGTAGGCGTCGTTGCGCAGCATGGTGCGGTAGGCCGAGCCGTCGAAACGCAGCGAGGTCTCCTGCACGAAGCGCAAAAACTTCGTCAGTTCCTCGCGGGTCTTGGTGCCCTTGCCCCAGGCCTCCTGCAGGTCGATCCAGGCGCCGTTGATGGTGTCCCACATCTCGCTGGTCAGCGCGGTTCGCACCGAGCGCGAATTGAGCCGCGCGCTCTCGATGCAGTTCTTGATCGAGGACGGATTGGAGGGCGAAAACGACAGATATTCGACGACGCTGCGCTCGTCGGCCTCCTCATAGACCTCGTAAAAACTCACGCTGACGCCGGCGGTCAAAAGCGCCGAGTCCCACTCGTTGGTCTTGCCGACATAGGTATTGGGCAACGCGGTAACGCGCAGCGTCGCCTCGATGGTGCGCGCCAGATATTCCGCGCGTTCGACATAGCGGGCGAGCCAGTACAGGTTTTCGGCGGTGCGCGACAGCATGCGAGGCTACTCGTCCAGTATCCAGTTCTTATTCGTCGAGAATCCAGGTGTCCTTGGTGCCGCCGCCCTGGCTCGAATTCACCACCAGCGAGCCTTCCTTCAGCGCCACCCGTGTCAATCCGCCCGGCACGATGGTGACGTGATGGCTGCCGGTCAGCACGAACGGCCTGAGATCGACATGGCGCGGCGCCAGCCCGGATTCGACGCAGGTCGGGCAGGTCGACAGCGCCAGCGTCGGCTGCGCGATGAATCCCTCGGGCTCGCGCTTGAGCTTGTCACGGAACGCCTCGATGGTCGCTTTGGTCGCGGCAGGCCCGATCAGCATGCCGTAGCCGCCGGAGCCGTGCACTTCCTTCACCACGAGTTCGCCGAGATTGTCGAGCACGTAAGAGAGGTCCTTGGGCTCGCGGCAGCGGAAGGTCGGCACGTTCTTCAGGATCGGCTCCTCGCCGAGAAAGAATTGCACGATCTCGGGCATGTAGGAGTAAACCGCCTTGTCGTCGGCAATCCCGGTGCCGACCGCATTCGCCAGCGTGATGTTGCCGGCGGCATAGGCCGACATCAGCCCAGGCACGCCGAGCGCCGAGTCCGGGCGGAAGGTCAGGGGATCGAGGAAGTCGTCATCGACCCTTCGGTAGATCACGTCGACGCGCTTGAGGCCCTCGGTGGTGCGCATGAACACCTGGTCGTTCTTGACGACGAGGTCGCGGCCCTCGACCAGTTCGATGCCGAGCTTGTCGGCAAGGAATGAATGCTCGTAATAGGCGGAGTTGTAGACCCCGGGCGTCATCAGCGCGACCGTCGGCTCGGCCGCGGCGGAAAGCGGGGCCACCGAGCGCAGCGCCGACAACAGCTCGTCCGGATACTTCTCCACAGGCGCGACGCGGTGGCGGGCGAACAGGTCCGGAAACAGCCGCATCATGATTTCGCGGTTTTCCAGCATGTAGGACACCCCCGAGGGCGTGCGCGCATTGTCCTCCAGCACGAAGAAGCTTTCCGGGTCGGTGCGGACGATGTCGATGCCGGCGATGTGGACATAGACGTCGTGCGGCACGTCCTGGCCGTTCATCTCGGGCCGGAACACCGGGTTCTGGAAGATCAGGTCGTCGGGGATGATGTTGGCGCGCAGCACGTCGCGGCCGTGATAGATGTCGCGCAGGAACATGTTGAGCGCGCGCACCCGCTGTTTCAGGCCTTTTTCGAGGATCCCCCATTCCTTCGCCGACATGATCCGCGGGATCACGTCAAAGGGGATCAGCCGCTCCTGGGCCTCGGCGTCGCCATAGACGGCAAAGGTGATGCCAATCCGGCGGAACAGCAATTCCGCCTCCTGACGGCGATATTCCAGGGCGTCCGGTGGCGTCTCCTTCAGCCAGCGGGAGAGCTCCTGGTAGGCCGGCCGGACCAAGCCCTCGGGCCCATTCATTTCGTCGAACGCGACTGCCATATATCCCGACTGTTCCCTGCCATGCGGGACAGTGCATGACTGAAAGGGATGGTAGCAAGGCCCGGGCCAGCGCGATATGCATTCGGGGGTGCATTTGGGCGAGCATTTGGTCGGGAGGGGTTGCGGCGCTGCCTAAAAAAGGGCTGCTAGCTGCTTATTTCGACAGCAAAATCTCCGTGACTTCAGGGCGCTGCTTGAGCAAGGTCGCGACAAGAAAAAGGACGAGGAGAGGCCATGAACGAGATCGTCACCGCGGGGATTCTGGTGATCGGCGACGAGATCCTGTCCGGACGGACCAAGGACAAGAACATCGGCTTCATCGCGGAATACCTGACCAATATCGGGATCGACCTCAAGGAGGTGCGGGTGGTTGCCGACGAGGAACCGGAGATCATCGCCGCGCTGGACGCATTGCGCCATCGCTACGATTACGTCTTCACCACCGGCGGCATCGGGCCGACCCATGACGACATCACCGCCGACAGCGTGGCGAAAGCGTTCGGCGTCGGCATCGACCACCATCCCGAAGTGGTGGCGCGGTTTCGCGAGCGCTGGGGCGCGCAGGACCTCAACGAGGCGCGCTTGCGGATGGCGCGAATTCCGGATGGCGCCGAACTGATCCAGAGCGCGACCATCCTGGCCCCCGGCTTCAAGCTCGGCAATGTCATCGTCATGGCGGGCGTTCCCACGATCATGCAGGCGATGATGGACATCGTCGCCCCCAAGCTGAAATCGGGGTTGAGGATGCTGTCGGATAGCGTGCGCGCCAATGCGCGGGAGGGCGACATCGGCGGACCGTTGCGCCAAATCGCCAACGCCCATCCCGACACCATGATCGGCAGCTATCCCTTCACCGACGAGGACAAGAAGCCGAACACCAATCTCGTGGTGCGCTCGCGCGATCCGGAAAAGCTCAATGCCGCGATGACTGCGGTGAAGGAAATGCTGGCGGGATTGAACGTGGTCCGCTAGCGGGCCGGTCATCCCATATGAGATCGTGAGAGCGGGCGCCGTGGACAAGGATTCTTTCTTCTGGAAGATCGTCGAGGGCCGGCTGCCGCCGCCGCCATCGGCGGCGACGCTCGGCATCGAATTCACCGCGATCGATGGCGAGCGCGGCACCGCCGAAATCAAGTTCGAGGCAAAGCCTGAATTCCTGAACCCGGCAGGCCATGTGCAGGGCGGGTTCCTTGCCGCCATGCTCGACGACACCATGGGGCCGGCGCTGAGCGCCACGCTGGACGCCGGCGAATTCGCGCCCACGGTGAATTTGAACGTGCAGTTTCACCGGCCGGCCAGGGCCGGGCCGCTGAAAGGCGTCGGCCGCGTGGTGCAGCGTGGCAGGGAAGTCTGCCAGCTCAGTGCCGAGCTGTTTCAGAACGACAGGATCGTCGCCACGGCGACGGCCACGGCCGTAATTCGGAAAATGTAGGAGAAGATGATGGCGGAGCATCCGGAACTGAGCGCGCAGGAGCGGGCGGGCAAGGCCTTTCCGGTGTCATGGGACCAGTTTCACCGGGATTGCCGGGCGCTGACCTGGCGGCTGAACGAAGTCGGGCCGTTTCATGCGGTGATCGCGATCACCCGCGGCGGGCTGGTGCCGGCGGCGATCGTGGCGCGCGAACTCGGCGTGCGCATCATCGATACTGTCTGCATCGCGAGCTACGATCATACCAAGCAGGGCGACCTGAAGGTCTTGAAGGGCATTTCCGCCGACACCGCAAAACTCGGCGGCGGCACCGGCAAGGGGCTTTTGATCGTCGACGACCTCGTCGACACCGGCAAGACCGGCCGGCTGGTGCGCGACATGATCCCGGATGCGCATTTCGCCACCGTCTACGCCAAGCCGATGGGGCGTCCGCTGGTCGACACCTTTATTACCGAGGTGTCGCAGGACACCTGGATCTTCTTTCCCTGGGACACCGCATTGTCGTTCCAGCCCCCGATCCGCGAAGGCGCGGCGTGATTTTTTCTTACCTCGCCCCGCTTGCGGGGAGAGGTCGCCGCGCTCTTGCGCGGCGGGTGAGGGGGACTCTCAGCGAGTCCGGTGTTCGTTGAGGCAGCCCCTCACCCCGACCCTCTCCCGGCGAAGAGCGGGGAGAGGGAGTAGGAAGCACTGATGCCCCTGCAAAACCGCGTCACTCCCTCAGGCGACATCGTCGCCACGGCGCATCGCGGCCTCTTCACCGGCAATCGCGGCATCATCCACGATCCCGCGACCAGGACGCTGACGCGGCGCTGGGCGAGCAAGGCCTGGCTGACCTGCGTCTGTGAATTCCGCGGCCGGCGGCGCGAGGTGATGGGCGGGCGCAGCTGGACCGAGCTGTTCTTTCTCGACGAGGCCACCGCGCTCGCGGCCGGGCATCGCCCCTGCTTCTTCTGCCGCCGCGACGACGCCGTCCGGTTTCGCGCAGCGTGGGAAAAGGGCAATGGCGTCGAAGCTGTGCTGGCGCGCGATATCGATGCCGTGCTGCATCGGGAGCGGATCGCGGGCGGAAAGAAGCGGTTGCACCCGCTGCCGGCGCCGTTTGAAAGACTGCCCGACGGCGCGATGGTGCAGGCGGGAGGCGAAAGTATTCTGATCGTGCGGCGCAGGGCGCTGTTGTGGTCGCCGGCCGGCTATCGCGAGCCGGAAAACACCATCGCAGACGCGATGCTGCTGACGCCGCCCTCGACAATGCGGGCGTTGTCGGCCGGATATCGGCCCGTGCTGCATCCGAGCGCGATGGAGTGGGTGGCGTAGACACCACCCCCGTCATTCCGGGGCGCGCCCAAGCGCGAACCCGGAATCTCGAGATTCCGGGTTCACTCGCGCCGCGAGCGCCCCGGAATGACGTGCTGCGGCTACCGCAGCGGCCGGCCGTTTTCGTCGACGCTCATCCTGGATTCACGCAGCGTCCAGTCGCGGATGATTTGCCGGCAACGCGTCAGCGCCGCGTCGTCCGGCTGGTTTGCCGGCGTCGCCGTCTGCGCCGGTTGCGTCGCGCGCTCGACCATGGCCTTGCAGGTGACGAGTTCGGCCCGGCCATCGGCACGGGCCGGCAGCGCGGTCAGGACAAGAAGAGCGACCGCGGCGGCGAGTTCTTGGTAACAGAGCCATCATCCGAACTTCAGCCTCGCCAGTTGTGCCCCCGCGCCGAGCGCCATCAATTTGGCTTCCGCGATGTCGCGGTGCATCGGCGCCATGCCGCAATTGGTGGTCGCCACGATGTTGCTCCTCGGCACGAATTTCGACACCGCGTCGATCACGTCGGCGACGTCCTCGGCGGTCTCGACCACGTCGCTGGCGACGTCGATCACGCCGGCCTGCACGATCTTGCCCTTGAGCAGGGCAAGCAGCTCCAGCGGCACCTTTGAATTGCGGCATTCGATCGCGACCTGCTGGATCGAACTGTTGTCGATCGCCGGAAAAATATCCTCGTATTGCCGCCACTCGTTGCCCAGCGTCTGCTTCCAGTCGGTATTGGCCTTGATGCCGTAGCCATAGCAGATGTGCACGGCGGTGGCGCAGGTCAGCCCTTCGGCGGCGCGCTCCAGCGCCTTGATGCCCCAGTCCGAAACTTCGTCCATGTAGACGTTGAACGCCGGCTCGTCGAACTGGATCACGTCGACGCCGTCGGCCTGCAAGGCCCGGGCTTCCTCGTTGAGCAGTTCGGCAAAGGCGAACGCCATCTTGACGCGGTCGCCGTAATATTTGTCCGCGATGGTGTCGATGATGGTCATCGGGCCGGGCAGGGTGAATTTCAATTGTCGCGCGGTGTGGGTGCGGGCGATGCGCGCCTCGTCGGCATGGACGCGTCCCCTCAGAGTGAGCGGCGCCACCACCTGCGGGACCATCGCCTTGTAGCGGTCTTTGCGGATTCCCATCTCGACCTTGTGGGCGAAGTCGATGCCCTCGATCTTCTCCAGAAACCCGTGCACGAAATGCTGGCGCGCCTGCTCGCCCTCGGTGACGATGTCGATCCCGGCATCTTCCTGCAGTTTTATCGCAAGCAGCGTGGCGTCGCGCTTGGCGCGCGAAAGCTCCGCGCCCTGCGACTTCCAGGGCGCCCATAATGTGTTGGGCTCGGCCAGCCATTCCGGCTTCGGCAGCGAGCCCGCGATGGTGGTCGGAAACAGCATGAGCGCATCCCCCGGCTTTCTTGATTGGACGGTCTATCTGCCATGTCTTATGGTCGAGGTACAGAACAACAAAGGTCGTCCGCACGGGCTATGGCCCCGGCGCGGATCTACCGGGGAAGGCCATGATCGACCTCTATTACGCGCCGACGCCGAACGGCTGGAAAATCTCGATCATGCTGGAGGAACTCGGGCTCCCCTACACCGTCATTCCCGTCAACATCCGCGCCGGCGAACAGTTTCGGCCGGAATTTCTGGCCATCAGCCCGAACAACCGGATCCCCGCGATCATCGACCGCGCGCCATCCGACGGCGGCGAGCCGTTTTCGGTGTTCGAGACCGGCGCGATCCTGATCTATCTGGCCGAAAAGACCGGCCGCCTCATGCCTGCCGACATGCGTGGACGGTCCGTGGTTACGCAATGGGTGATGTGGCAGATGAGCGGGCTCGGTCCCATGCTCGGCCAGCACGGCCATTTCGCGCTCTATGCGCCGGAAAAAATTCCCTACGCCATCGAGCGTTACCGCGACGAGGCCATCAGGCTCTATCGCGTGCTCGACACGCAACTGGGCAAGACCGGGGCTTACGTCGCCGGCGACTATTCGATCGCCGACATCGCCTGCTTTCCCTGGACCATGACTCACAAGGCCCAAGGCTTTACGCTCGACGATTATCCGAATGTAAAACGCTGGTACGCGGACGTGCGCGCGCGGCCGCAGGTGCAGGCGGGACTGGCGATCGGCAAATTCGTGAAAGAGCCGTTCGACGAGGAAGCACGCAAGAACATGTTCGGGCAACGGGCGAAGGAGATGGCAGGGAAGAGTTGAGTTCGTCATTCCGGGGCGATGCGAAGCATCGAACCCGGAATCTCGAGATTCCGGGTCTGGTGCTGGCGCACCAGCCCGGAATGACAAGTTCAAGCTGATCTTCGTGAGTACAAAGGACCAACCAAAGGAAACCCCAATGATCGAATTCTTCTTCGACTGCTCCAGCCCCTGGACCTATCTCGCCTTCCACAACATCCAGCCGCTGGCGAAAGAGTTCGGCGAGGAAATCAGCTGGCGGCCGATTCTGGTCGGCGGCATCTTCAATTCCATCAACCCGAGCGTCTACGCCTCCCGCGAACACCCCGTTCCGGCCAAGGTCGCCTACCAGAAGAAGGACATGGCGGACTGGGCGCGCTCGGCCGGGCTTGCGATCAAGATGCGGCCGACGGTGTTTCCGGTGAACAGCGTCAAGGCGATGCGCGGCTGCATTTACCTTGGCAAGGAGATGGTGCCGTTCGCGCGTGCGGTGTTCGAAATTTATTGGGGCGAGGACAAGGACATTTCGCAGGATGCGGTGCTCGCCGAAGTCTGCAAGCGCGTCGGCGTCGACCCCGAAAAATTCCTCGCCGGCATCTCGCAGCAGGCGATCAAGGATCAGCTCAAGGCCAACACCGACGAGGTGATGGCGCGCGGCGGCTTTGGCTCGCCGACCATCTTCATCGACAAGACTGACATGTATTTCGGCAATGATCGCCTGCCGCTGGTCCGCGAGGCGCTGGCGCGGCGAAAAGCGAGCGCCGCCTGATGCCGAAGGCGGTGGTCTGCCGCGAACTCGGCCCGCCCGAGCAGCTGCGGCTGGAAACCTTTGCCGCGCCGCCTCTGAAGCGGGGCGAGGTGCGCGTCGCCATTCACGCCGCGGGCATCAACTTTCCCGACATCTTGATGGCGGCCGGCGAGTACCAGCTCAAGCCGGAATTGCCGTTCACCCCGGGCATGGAGGCCGCCGGCGAGGTGAGCGAGATCGCCAATGGGATGAGCGGCGTTGCGGTCGGCGACAAGGTGATCGTCAAGCTGCGACATGGCGGCTACGCCAATGAGGCGGTCGTCACGCCGGCGCAGCTCACGCCCTTGCCCAGGACATTCGACTTTGCCGAGGGTGCGACATTCCTTGCAGCGCACGGCACCGCCTATCACGGGCTGATCGACCGTGGGCAGCTCAAATCAGGCGAAGTGCTGTTGGTGCACGGCGCCGGCGGCGGCGTCGGGCTTGCGGCAGTGGAAATGGGAAAAATGCTGGGGGCGACCGTGATCGCGGCGGCCTCATCGGAGGAGAAGCTCGCGGTAGCGCGGGCGCGCGGCGCCGATCATCTCGTGCTCTACAGCCGCGAGCCGTTTCGCGACGCGGTCAAGCGCATCACCGATGGCCGCGGCGCCGATGTCGTCTATGACCCTGTCGGCGGCGAGGTTTTCGAGAACAGCGTCCGCTGCATCGCCTGGGGCGCGCGGCTGCTCGTGATCGGTTTCACCGGCGGCATCGGGCTGGCGCGCACCAATCTGCTGCTGATCAAGGGCGCCAGCGTGCTCGGCGTCCGCGCCGGGGAAGCGGTGCGCAAAAATCCCGCGCTCGGCGAAGTCAGGCAAAGGAAGTTGCTGGAATGGGCGGAGGCGGGCAAGATCCGGCCCAACGTGTCGCACCGCCTGCCGCTGGAAGATTACGCGCAGGCGATGCGGCTGTTGATCGACCGCAAGGCGATCGGACGGGTGGCGCTGATGATGCGGTAAGTTTTCCGTCATCCTGAGGTGCGAGCCCTTGCGAGCCTCGAAGGATGACAGCCCCGGTGCAAGCAGTCCATCCTTCGAGGCTCGCCGAAGAGGCTCGCACCTCAGGATGACGGCGGTGTCGGCTGCGACAACTCACTCATACTCTCGCTCGTCCCACCACGGAAAATAATCCGGCATATCCGCCGACACCTTGTCCTTGAACAGCGCGGGGCGTTTCTCCAGGAACGCGACCACGCCTTCCTTCACGTCGCCCGATCGCCCGCGCGCGTAAATGCCGCGGCTGTCGACCTTGTGGGCTTCCATCGGGTCGTCGGCGCCCATCATGCGCCACATCATCTGCCGGATCAGCGCCACCGATACGGGTGCGGTCTTGGCCGCGATCTCTTTTGCGAGCGCGCGTGCGGTTGGCAACAGTTCGTCCGGCGGCACCACCTTGCTGACGAGGCGGCCGGCCAGCGCCTCCTGCGCCGGAAATACCCGGCCCGTAAAACACCATTCCAGCGCCTGCGAGATGCCGACGATGCGCGGCAAGAACCAGCTCGATGCGGCTTCCGGCACGATGCCGCGCTGGGAGAACACAAAACCGAAACGCGCGGCCTCGCTGGCGATGCGGATATCCATTGCCAGCTGCATGGTGACGCCGATGCCGACCGCGGGTCCATTCACCGCCGCGATCACCGGTTTCAGGCATTTGAAGATGCGCAGCGTGAGCTGGCCGCCGCCGTCGCGCACATTGGGGTCGCTGTAGTCGACCTTGCCGTCGGCAAGCCGCTTGACCGGCCCGCGCCGCGCGTCGCGATCGAAAGTGTCGGCGCCGGAGGAGAGATCGGCGCCGGCGCAAAAGCCGCGGCCGGCGCCGGTGACGATGATGGCTCTGACGTCGTCGTCCGCGTCGGCGGCATCGAGGGCGTCGATCATCTCGGCCAGCATCGCGCCGTTGAAGGCGTTGAGCTTGTCGGGCCGGTTCAGCGTGATGGTGAGGATCTGCTCGGCGACCTCGTATTTGATCGTCTCGTACGCCATCGGGGTTTCCTCTCGGTGATTATTTTGAATTCAATATTCTCGTCATGCCCGGGCTTGTCCCGGGCATCCACGTCTTTCTTTCCGTTGGAAGAAGTAAAGACGTGGATGGCCGGGACAAGCCCGGCCATGACGTTGTTTTGTCCAACGAGTTCTACTTCGGCGGCGCCGGCCACGGCTTCTGCGGCCCCCGCATTCCCTCGAACGCCTTCGCCATGCCGAGCACGCCGAGATCGTCGAAGCGGCGGCCGACGATCTGGACGCCGATCGGAAAGCCTTTGGCGCCAAAACCGCCATTGATCGAGATAGCCGGATTTTCCGCCATGTTCCACGGCATGGTGTAGGCGATGTGCTCGAACGGTTTTGCGGGATCGTCGATGGGGGAAGCGCGTTCGGCGGCGAAATTCACCACCGGCGATACCGGCGAAATGACGTAATCGAGACCGCAGAACAGCTTTGCCGCGGCGGTGCGGATCGCCATGGTGGTATTGAAACCCCTGACGACCTCGACGCCGGAAAGCGTTGCGCCGCGCTCCGCCCATTGCACGATATAGGGCAGCGCCTTGCCGCGCTCTTCCGGCGCCAGCCTGGAAAGGTCGTCCCACATCCGCGCCCGCCAGAAATCGTCGAGCCCGTCGAGCATCTCGCGGTTCAGGATGCCCGGCACCTCGGTGAGGACGGCGCCGCCGGCCTCGAACGCCTTGGCGGCTTTGATGGCAACTTCGCGCACTTCCTTTTCCAGCGCCTGGCCGGTGCCGGGGTCGAGCATCAGCCCGATGCGCAATTTGCGGATGGTCTTTTCCAGCGCCTTCCAGTTGATGTCGTTGGGCGGCAGGCTCATGCCGTCGCGGCGGTCGGGCCGCGACAGCACGCTCATCATCAGCGCTGCGTCATCGACGGTGCGGGTCATCGGACCGGCGACGCGGCCGACATAGGGCGGATCGACCGGAACGCGCCCAAAACTCGGCTTCAGGCCGACGAGGCCGCACCAGCATGACGGCAGCCGCACCGAGCCGCCGATATCGGTGCCGAGATGCAGCGGGCCATAGCCGGCGGCCGCAGCTGCGCCCGCGCCGGCGGAGGAGCCGCCCGGATTTTTCGTCAGGTCCCAGGGATTGCGGGTGAGGGGATGGAAACTCGACAGCCCCGACGACAGCATGCCGTAATCCGGCATCGTGGTCTTGGAAAAGATCACCGCGCCCGCCTCGCGCAAGCGCGCCGCCGGCGGCGCATCGGCTGTGGCCGGCACCAGTTTTACGCTGGCAGCCCCAAGCGGCACCGGCACGCCCTTGGTCGCAATATTGTCCTTGATGGTGGCGGGGACGCCGTCGAGCGTGCCCATCGGCTCGCCCTTTTGCCAGCGTTCGGTCGAGGCTTTCGCCGTCGCCCGCGCGCCGTCGGGATCGAAGGCGTAGAGCGCCTTGATGTGCGGCTCCCACAGCGCGATATGCGACAGCACGTCTTCCAGCACTTCGGAGGGCGAAAATTGCCTGGCCCGAAAGCCCGCGAGCAGGTCGTGGGCGGAAAGGTCGTGCAGCGAGGTGACTGCGTCCTGCGAGATCGAATTATGCATGGGCGCCCGCCGCCAGCCGGGTTTCGATGATGCGCGCGAACACGCTGGCGCCGATGGGCAGGATCTTGTCGTCCAGCACATAGCCGGGATTGTGCACCGGCACCGATCCCTCATGGCCGACCCAGAAATAGGCGCCGGGCACCGCCTGCATCATGTCGGCAAAATCCTCGCTGCCCATCTTCGGCTGGGTCCGGGTGATGACCTTGGCGGGATCGACCACGGTGCGCGCCGCGGCCTCGACCACGCGGGACTGTTCCTCCTGGTTGACCAGCACGCTGAACGTGTCGCGGATATCGGCTGTGATCTCGACCTGGAACGCGGTCGCCATGCCGGCGCAGAGCGCGCGCATCCGCTCGCGGATCAGCGCGCGCGTCTCATCGGAGAAGGCGCGCACGGTGCCGCAGAGTTTGGCCTCGCCGGGGATCACATTGTAGGCGGAGCCGGCATGGAACTGGGTGATCGACAGCACCGCGGGCGAATGCGGATTGACGTTGCGGCTGACGATGGACTGCAGCGCCTGGCCGAGCGACATCGCGATCACGATCGGGTCTTTCGAGCGCTCCGGCATCGCGCCGTGCGCGCCATAGCCGTGAATGGTGATGTCGAAGAAGTCGGCGCCGGCCATCGCCGGCCCCGGCAGGATCGCGACCTCGCCGTGATTTAGGTCCGGCGCATTGTGCAGCCCGTAGACCTCGTCGCAGGGGAATTTCTCGAACAGCCCGTCCTTGATCATGGCGCGCGCGCCGCCGAGACCCTCTTCGGCGGGCTGGAAGATAAAATGCACGGTGCCGTCGAAATTCCTGGTTTCGGCGAGGTAGCGCGCGGTACCGAGCAGCATGGTGGTGTGGCCGTCATGGCCGCAGCCATGGAATCGTCCGGGAATGGTCGAGCGCCATTTCAAATTGGTGTTCTCCTCCATCGGCAGCGCGTCCATGTCGGCGCGCAGCCCGATGCGCCTGGTGCCGTTGCCGTTACCCTTGAGCACGCCGACCACGCCGGTGCCGCCGAGCCCGCGATGCACCTCGATGCCCCATTGCGTCAGCTTGTCGGCGACAATGCCGGAGGTGCGGACTTCCTCGAAGCCGATCTCGGGATGGGCGTGCAGATCCCGGCGGATCGCGGTGAGTTCGTCGGCAAAGGCTTCGATACGGTCGATGGTGGGCATGTGATCTATCCGGTTGAGCGTGACTTGGTTGCGGGAATGAAGGGAGGACCGTTCGGCTTGAGGCGAATGCCCGGACGCAGCCGCGTCCAGGGTAGCGCCGCGGTGTCGGCGGGCATCGCCCCGGGTGCGGCGCAGATCAGCAGTTGTTCTGCGATCGGCTCGAAATCGGCGCGGAAATGCACCGAGCTCTTGTTGACGAGAATGGCCTGTTCTGTCGGTTCGATGCCGACATAGCGGTACATCGATTGATCCGCAAGCTGCGCCTTGTAGGAGGCCACGACCACGCTGATACCGCCGATCCGCAAACAGGCCGATGGTCCCATGTCCATCTCGCGGCCGCCATAATAGGGGCCGGAGGCGACGAACTCGCCGTCGGACAGTTTCTCGACGACGAACGTCTCCTTGTACGGCGCATCATTCGGGATGCCCGACTTGCCGCCGAGCGCCAGCGTCACGGTTGAGCCGACGCCGGCGGCATGCGCGGCCTTGGCGGAAGCCGGATCGCAGATCGCGCCGATCGCCGCGCGCTGCGCCTTGTTGCGGACCAGCGCGCGCAGCATGCCCGTGGTATCGGAATCGCCGCCGGCGCCGGGATTGTCCTGGGTGTCGGCGATGACGATCGGCTTCTTCGCCGTCTTCGCCAGTTCCATCGCAAGCCGCACGCCCTCGTCGGGCGAATAGATGCGACCGTCGAAATCGTCCTCGTGACTCTCGATCAGCGCGACGAGCTTATCCGCCGCCGCATCGGCATCGGCCTGCGTCCGGCCATAGGCGAACACGCTCGGCCCGCAGTGACAAAAATCCGCCGCCGGAAAGCCCGGCGCAAAGGACAGCGTCGGAACCGCCTCGCTCTGCATCTCCGCCAGTTTCTGGTAGATGCCTTTGGCCGGCTGGTCATTGGTGCATTGCCAGCTGATCGGGATCAGGAACGGCAATTGCCGGAACGCCTTTGCGAATTTCTGCTTGGTGCCGAGCAGCAGCGCCAGATGCCTGGCGGCGGCACGGCCGGTGTCGGCCATGTCGACATGCGGATAGGTGCGATAGGCGATCAGCGCGTCGGCATGCTCGACCATTTCCGGCGTGACGTTGGCATGCAGATCGAGGCTGGCTACCAAAGGCAAGTCTTTGCCGACGACCTCGCGGACGCGCCTCAATACCTCGCCTTCGCCGTCGTCGAAATGCTCCGACACCATGGCGCCGTGCAGATCGAGATAGACAGCGTCGAGCGGGCCCGCCGCTCCGATGCGCTCGATCATGTCGGTGACGATGCGCTCATACGCATCCCTGGTCACATGCGCCGACGGGCTCGCCGCGGCGGAAATCGTCGGCGCCAGTTCCCAGCCCTGCGCTTCCGCCGCCGCGACAAAGCCCGCGAGTCCGACATTGATGTTGCGCATGACCTTGAGCATGTCGCTGCCCCTGGCCATCGACGGCCAGCCGCCGCCATGCACGAAGTCGTCATAGACGGCCTTCGTCGGCGCGAAGGTGTTGGTCTCGTGCAGGAAGCCGCCAATGGCGATGCGGGTCATTCAGTTTGTCTCGGCGAATGTTTCGCGCAACGTTAGCCCCGTCATTGCGAGAAGCGCAAGCGACGAAGCAATCCCGTTTTGCATGCCGAATAAGCGCCGTCATTCCGGGATGGTCCGAAGGACCAGACCTCCGATGCGCAATTGCGCATCGGGGAACTCGAGATTCCGGGGTCGATGCGGAGCCTGTCATCGGGCCGCGCTTTGCGCGGACCCGTTGGCATCGCCCCGGAATGGCGCGATGACGACTCAAACTGCCGCTACCGCCACCGGCCGGAAATTCGCAAAATCCCAGCCCCGTCCCGGCGCGGCCTCGAGCAGCTGCCGGGTGTAGGGTTGTTGCGGGTTGGTCAGCACCTGCGCCGCCGGTCCCTGTTCGACGATGCGGCCGTGCTGCATCACGGCGACGTCGTCGCAGATTTGCGCGGCCACCCGCAGATCGTGGGTGATGAACAACAGCGCGATGCCGAGCCGGGTCTGGATTTCGTCGAGCAGTTCCAGCACCTGCGCCTGCACGGAAACATCGAGCGCGGAGACCGCCTCATCCGCCACCAGCACGTCGGGATCAAGCGCCAGCGCGCGGGCGATGGCGATGCGCTGGCGCTGGCCGCCGGAAAACTGGTGCGGATAGCGCGAGATGGCGTCGACCGGCAGGTCGACCAGTTCCAGCAGTTCGCGCGCCTTCGCGATCGCCTGCACATGCGGCATGCCGTAATTGATCGGGCCCTCGGCAATGGTCTCGCCGACATTGATTCGCGGATTGAGCGAACGATAGGGGTCCTGGAAAATGATCTGGATCTTCTTGCGATGCGGCTGCAGCAGCCGTCGCGACAGCTCGGAGATTTCGCGCCCCGCAAGCCGAATGCCGCCGGAGGTCGGGTCGATCAGCCGCACGATGCAGCGCGCTACCGTCGACTTGCCGGAGCCGCTTTCGCCGACGATGCCGAGCGTGCGGCCCTTGCGCAAGGTGAGGGTAACGTCTTTTGCCGCCGCGACCTCGCGGGTTTTGCCGAACAGCGAGCGTTCGCGATAGACCTTTCCGAGTTCGTTGGCCTCCAGCACCACCGGCTCCGTCGTGTCCGCGCGCGGCCGGCGCGGCACCAGCGACGGCACCGCCGACAGCAGATTGCGGGTATATTCCATGGTGGGGTTGCGCAGGATGTTGTCGAGCGTGCCGGTCTCGACCAGCCGTCCGCCGCGCATGACCGCGACGCGATCGGCAATCTCGGCGACCACGCCCATGTCATGGGTGATGAACAGCACGGCGGTGCCGTGATCGCGCTGCAAATCGCGGATCAGGGTCAGGATCTGTTTCTGCGTGGTGACGTCGAGCGCCGTGGTCGGCTCGTCGGCGATCAGGAGTTTCGGCTCCAGCACCAGCGCCATCGCGATCATGATGCGCTGGCGCTGGCCGCCCGACAGCCGGTGCGGATAGGAGGCGAAGATGCGCTCGACCTCCGGCAGCCGCACCTGCTCCATCATGGCGAGGATGCGCTGGCGCCGGGCCCGGGCGTCGAGATCGGTATGGGCGCGCAGCACCTCGTCGATCTGGCGGCCGACCGGCACCACCGGATTGAGCGCCGTCATCGGCTCCTGAAAGATCATCGCCATGGTGGTGGCGCGCAGTTGCCGCAGGCGGCGATCGGAGGCCGCGAGCAGCTCCTCGCCGACCAGTTTGACGCTGCCGCCTGAGGGCACCAGCGCGCCCTTCTGCAACAGGCCCATCACCGTCAGCGAGGTCACGGACTTGCCCGATCCGCTTTCGCCGACCAGGCACAGCGTCTCGCGCTCGCGGACCTGCAGCGAGATCCCGTCGATGATTTTTTCGCTGCGCGATTTCGTGCCGAGGCTGACGGCGAGGTCGGTGATGTCGAGGACTGGACTGGTCATTTCACTGCTCTCACAGCGTCATTCCGGGATGGTGCGTCAGCACCAGACCCGGAATCTCGAGATTCCGGGTTCGATGCTTCGCATCGCCCCGGAATGACGATGTTGCTTCGTCGCTCCGCTTCTCGCAACACCGTCACTTCCCGCCCTCCCGCTTCTTCATGCGGGGGTCGAGCGCGTCGCGGGCGGCGTCGCCGATCAGGTTGACGCTGAGAATCGCGATCGACAGCAGTAGTCCCGGCCAGAAGATCAGCGACGGCTTGATCTGAAAATAGGCGCGGCCCTCGGCCATGATGTTGCCCCAGGTCGGCGTTTCCGGGCTGATGCCGGCGCCGAGAAACGACAGGATCGCCTCGGTGAGGACGGCGGAGGCGCAGACATAAGTGCCTTGCACGATCAGCGGCGCGATCGTGTTCGGCATCAGATGCCGCCACATGATTTTCGGCAGGCTGGAGCCGACCGAGATCGCGGCCTCCACATAGGGTTCCTCGCGCGCCGACAGCACCACCGAGCGCACCAGCCGCGCGACGCGGGGAATTTCGGGGATGGTGATCGCGATCATCACCGTCATCAGGCTGGCGCCCGACAGCGCGACCACGGCGATCGCCAGCAGGATGCTCGGGATCGCCATCAGGCCGTCCATCACCCGCATCATCACGGCGTCGACCCATCGGAAGAAACCGGAGACGAGGCCGATCACAAGCCCGATGCCGACGCTGATCACGGCGGCGCCAAGGCCGATCAGCAGCGAAATCCGGCCGCCAAAGAGAATCCGCGACAGCAGGTCGCGGCCATAGCCGTCGGTGCCGAGCAAAAATTGCGCGCTGTTGGGCTTTAGCCGCAGCGCCGGCGCCAGCAGCTGCGGATCGTGCGGCGCTAGCCAGGGCGCCAGGATCGCGGAGGCGACGATCAACACGAGGCAGATGGTGGCCGTGGCGATGATCGGGGTCGCCGTGAGAAAGCCGAGCCCCGGCCGGAACGGCGTGGTGATGGGTATCGAGGGTTCTGGAAGGGTTTCGATCGCCATCAGTATCTGACCCTTAATAGCGGATTCTGGGATCAAGCAACGTGTAGGCGACGTCGATCAGAAGGTTGACCGTGACATAGATCAGCGAGGTCAACAGGATCATCGCCTGAATCACCGGATAATCGCGCGCCAGCACGGCATCGACGGTGAGGCGGCCGATGCCGGGCAGGTTGAACACGCTTTCGGTGACGACGACGCCCGAGATCAGCAGCGCAAAGCCGGAGCCAATCACGGTGATGACGGGCACCGCGGCGTTGCGCAGCCCGTGGCGCAGCAAAACGGCGCTCTCATTGATGCCCTTGGCCCGGGCGGTGCGGACATAATCCTCGCCGAGCACGTCCAGCATCGAGGCCCGCGTCATCCGCGCGATCAGCGCGACATAGATGAAGGACAGCGTCAGGGTCGGCAGGATGATGCGTTCGAGGAACGGGCCGAGGCCGGCGGTGATGCTCTTGAAACCCTGCACCGGCAGCCAGCGCAGGTCGATGGCGAAAACCTGGATCAGCACATAGCCGATCACGAACACCGGCACCGAAAAGCCGACCACCGACAATCCCATCACGAAACGGTCGATCCAGGTGCCTTGCTTCCAGGCGGCGATCACCCCGAGCGGCACCGCGATCAGCACCGACATGATGATGGTGGACAGCGCGATCGAGATCGACGGCTCGACGCGCTGGCCGATCATCTGCAGCACCGGCACGTTGGAGATCAGCGACACGCCGAGGTCGCCATGCAGGAGTTTTCCGATCCAGGTGAAGAATTGCGTATAGAGCGGCTCGTGCAGCCCGAGCGAGACGCGGATGCGCTCGAGCTGCTCCGGGGTGGCGTTGTCGCCGGCGATGATCGCGGCGGGGTCGCCCGGCGTCAGCCGCAGCAGGAAAAACACGAACAGCGCCACCACGCCCATCACGGGAATGGCGGCCAGCACGCGGCGAAGCAGGTATCCGAGCATCGTCATCCATCACATGATGCGGTAACCGTAGCTACCGCGGATTATGTTCCCGCCCGTAGGCCGAAGGCGAGCAAATCCTGTGCCATCGTCATTCCGGCGCAACGGCGAAGCCGTTGTCGCTGGAGGAGCGAGCCTCTTCGGCGAGCCTCGAAGGATGACAGCCCCGGTGCAAGCGGCCATCCTTCGAGACGCCGCGCGAGCGCGGCTCCTCCAGCGACAACGGCAGAGCCGTTGCGCGGGGATGACGATCTCACCTGCGGCGGATATCATCCTCACTCCAGCGTCGCCAATAGTCCTGCCATCAGCCTCCCGCGTTCGGCGAGGCTGTCGACTTCGATATGTTCGTTATGGGTATGCGGATCGGCGCCGCGGACGCCGAGGCCGTCGAGGGTCGGGATGCCCATCGCGCCGGTGAAATTGGCATCCGAGCCGCCGGCCGCGCTGGCGTGGGGAAGCTCCTTGCCCATCGCTTTGGCAAGGCCGCGCGCTTTTTCATACAGTGCCATGGTGGCGGCGTCCGGCTCCCACACCGGCCGCGTCACGCCGCGCGTCACCTTGAACATCACGTCGTTGGAGGTCGAGTTGAGGGCCAGCATCCGCTCGACGCCGCGGTCGAGGTCGCCCTGGCGTTTGGCCATGCTCAAGGCCTCGCCGGTGCAGGTGGTGGCGACGCAATTGACCCATTGGCCGCCATGCACGATGCCGACCGAAAACGTGCAGTCATCGCTGGTCATGCCGTCGATGGCGATAATCTGGCGCGCCATCTCGCGGATCGCGGAACGGCCGGCCGACAGATTGGCGCCGGCATGGCTGGCCCTGCCGGTGGCCTCGAGGTTGAAGCGGGCGATGGCGTAGCGCCCGGTGACGACGCCGTTATTGGCGCGGCCGGGCTCCGGCACCAGCACGTATTTGTTGCGCGCGGCTTCCGCCTCGATGATGTCACGGGTCGAGGGCGTGCCGACTTCCTCGTCGGGCGTGAACAACACCGTGATCGGCAGCGGCGTGGTGAAGGCCGCGCGCGCCAATTGCCGGATCGCTTCGAGCGCGAGGTAGCTGCCGCCCTTCATGTCGTAGATGCCGGGGCCGAAGCATTTGTTGCCTTCGCGCCGGAACGGCAGGCCGTTTTGCAGCGTGCCGACGGGATGCACGGTGTCGAAATGGCCCGCGATCAGGATTCCCGGCTCGCCCGCCTTCGGGTGCGGAAACCGCGCCCGGACGCAGCCGCCAAAACCCTGCCTTCCCGCGATGCGCTCGATCGTGGCCCCCATGATCGCCATGTCGCGCGCGGCGATGTCGAGCATGCGGTCGACGGCGGCTGCGTCCCAGGTCGGGCTTTCGCATTCCACCCAGACGCGCAGTCCCTGCAGCATGGCCTCGGAATCGAACGGAAGGTTGGCGGGGTTCATGGAGATTCTCTTGAGGTTAGGGCTGTGGTTAGGACCGGCATCGGCGGCGCGGGGCGGCGACCGCAGGCTTACGAGAATGACCGGCGATCGATTTGTAAAGTGAAACATGAGCGAAGGGGCGCGGCTGCCTTCGCAGCGGGGCCATGAGGTAAAACCCGATTGACGCGCAACGCGCTTGGTGCAAGTCTCAAAATCTGAAGAGTTACAGCGTGTTAGTGCGCCCAATTAACGGCCGGCATGCATAACAAATGATCCGGCTTTGACCGGTTTCACGTCAGGAGAGACAGAATGATCCACATCTCGCGCTGGAAACGGCCCGTCATCGCCTCGAGCATCGCGCTCTCGGTGCTGGCGTTTTCGGCCGCATCGACGTCGCCGGCCGCAGCTGCCGGCAAAACCATCACCGCGGTGATGCATGCCGACCTGCGCACCCCCGGCATGATGACGACCGCCTATATCGTGCGCGATTTCGGCTACATGATCTTCGATACGCTGCTGGCGGAGGACTCCAACTACAAGATCCAGCCGCAGATGGCGGAATACAAGATTTCCGACGACAAGCTCACCTATACCTTCACGCTGCGCGACGGCCTTAAATGGCATGACGGCGCGCCGGTCACGGCGGAGGATTGTGTGGCCTCGCTGAAGCGCTGGGGCAAGGCCGACAGCATGGGCCAGAAGCTGATGGACTTCACCGCGAGCATCGAGGCTCCCGATGCGAAAACCATCGTGCTGAAGCTGAAGGAGCCCTATGGGCTGGTGCTGGACTCGATCGGCAAGCCGTCATCCTTCGTGCCGTTCATGATGCCGAAGCGGATGGCCGAATCGCCTACCGACAAACCGCTTCCCGAGTTGATCGGGTCCGGTCCGTTCAAGTTCGTGGCGAGCGAATTCCAGCCCGGCGTCAAGGCGGTGTTCGAGAAGAACAAGGATTACGTGCCGCGCAAGGAGCCGCCGAGCTGGACCTCCGGCGGCAAGGTGGTGAAGGTCGACCGCGTCGAGTGGATCACCATGCCCGACGCGCAGACCGCGGTGAACGCGCTGCAGTCCGGCGACATCGATTTCATGGAGGTGCCGTCGTTCGACATCCTGCCGGTGCTGGAAGCCAATCCCGACATCACGGTCAGGACCCCGAACACGCTCGGCTTCCAGACGGTCGGGCGGATGAATTTCCTGCTGCCGCCGTTCGACAACGTCAAGGTTCGCCGCGCCGCGTTGCTCGCGATGAACCAGAAGGACGTGCTGGACGCGCTGATCGGCAACCCCAAATATTACAAGATCTGCGGCGCCTTCTTCATGTGCGGCACGCCGCTCGCCACCGACGTCGGCTCGGAGACGCTGGTCAAGGGCAACGGCATGGCGGAAGCCAAGAAGCTGCTCGCCGAGTCCGGCTATGACGGCACCCCGATCGTGATCATGGCGCCCGGCGACGTCGTCACGCTGAAGGCGCAGCCGATCGTCGGGGCGCAATTGCTGCGCGAGGCCGGCTTCAAGGTCGACGTCCAGGCCACCGACTGGGGCACCGTAATCTCGCGGCGCGCCAGCCAGAAGCCGGTCAAGGAGGGCGGCTGGAACATGTTCTTCACCAACTGGGCCGGCGCCGACGTGATCAACCCGATCGTCAATTTCGCGATCGGCGGCAAGGGCAAGAATGGTGGCTGGTTCGGCTGGGCGGACGATCCCAAGATCGAGCAGCTGAAGGACGCCTTCGCGCGCGCAACGACGCCCGAAGAGCAGAAGAAGATCGCAGCAGAGGTCCAGCAGGAAGCCTACGACCAGGTGATCTACATCCCGCTCGGCGAATATACCCAGCCGAGCGCCTGGCGGAAATCGCTGACCGGCGTGCTCGACGGCCCGGCGACGCCGGTGTTCTGGAACATGGACAAGTCGGAGTGAGGGAGGGGATAACCGGACGAGTTGGAAGCGCGGCCAAAAACGCGCAGGGGACAGCGGCCGGAATTATTACGTCGTGCTTCGGCGCCGGGATCACAGCTTCGGTGCTTGCCGGCGCCAGTGTGGGCGGCAGCCAAGACGCCGTTTCGCGATCTGTTGATAAAGTTTGTCGAGATACGGTGGCTTTGTGTTTCGTCGATGCCAAGGGAGAAAAGTGAGATCGCTACATGTTTTCGGCGAAATGGGACCAAAGATTTATGCTTCTAGCTCATGAAATCGCGGGCTGGAGCAAGGAGTTGGGAAGACGCGTCGGCGCCGTTATTGTCGGCCCTGACAGGGAGATAAGGGCGACGGGATTCAATGGATTTCCGCGCGGCGTTCGCGATGATATCGAAGAGCGTCATCTGCGAGAGACGGGAGCCAAGTATATTTGGAGTTCGCATGCGGAGCGAAACGCCATATACAATGCAGCGCGCATTGAAGTCGCCGTCAAGGGCTGCGTGATATACGTGCCGTGGTTTCCGTGCATTGAGTGCGCGAAAGCGATTATTCAATCAGGAATTTGCGAGCTCGTTGCTTATGCCGATGTATTGGACGCGAAATGGGGGCCGGAATTCAAGGTTGCGCTGACGATGTTCGACGAGGCAGGCGTCAAAATACGCTACATGGATAAATTGCGGGATTTGCCTTCCGGAGCATAGGTCGCCAGGATCACGTCCCCACGCGCAGCGGCGCGTTGAGTTTGCGCAAGCAGGCGATCACCGACAGCGCGGTGATCTTGCCGGTTCTGGGATTCTCGCTCGGGATGTTTTCGATTGCCATCGAGAAGGTCGCCGAATCCGAGACGACCTCGATGCGATGGGTGTTGCGCTCGAGCGCTGGATCGGCCCAGATCTCGAGCGTCGTCTTGTCCGCGCCGATGCCGGCCAGCGACAGCGCGACCGCGACGTTGAGATTGGCCGGAAACCCGATCGCCGCTTCCCGCGCGGTGCCGCTGAAAATCCGCAGCGGTTTTGTGATGTCTTCGATGCGGATATCGTGCTCGACGAGATAGGGCGCGCCGACAAGGCCGCGCACCGGCTTGCGGGTCACCATCCGCACGATGCGGATTTCGCCCTCGGCCGCCGCCGTCACCGCGTCGAGGCCGATCAGCGCGCCGGTGGGCACCACGATCTGGCCGCCATGGTGCCGGGCGAGGGCGACCAGGTGCTCGTTGGCGAGCAGGGCGCCCGCGCTCAGCACGATCACGGTCTTGCCCGCTTTCAGGAACGGCTCGGCGATCGCGGGCAGCAGTTTGGCCGGCGCGCATTCGATGACGATATCGGCGAGCGGCTCGAGCTCCGCGAGTGCCACCACCGGCGGCGGGCGGTCGAGATGCGAGAGCCGCCGCGCCGCCTTGGCGAGCTCGTTGGCGGAAACCGCCGCCAGCACGCAGCCGGGGATGCCCCGGTCGAGCGCCTCGGCGACCTTCAGCCCGATCGCGCCGAGGCCCGCCACCGCCACTTTCAGCGGGGCTTTCGCCGGCCGCGCGGCGGCTTGATGTTCCGTTGTCGCAAGAGGCTTCATCGCGGGAATTCTGGATGCATCGGGAAATGTCCTCCTCGCCTGCATTTACCAGTTTCATGCAGGGATGCCCACCCGGCGGGGGTGCGCCGCGATCGGCAACCGCCGCGCCGGCAGGTTTCCCGGACTACCGCCAGACGCAGCCGAGCGCCGCCAGCGCGAAGATTTGCGTGATGGCCACGATATTGGCGCCGATTTTGGTGTTGCGCAGCGCCGTCAGCGCGCGCACGCTGCCCTTGCCGATGCTGACGGGCCGGGTCATCAGCACGACGATCAGGCAATCCTCGAGGAAGTCGGCCAGCGTGTAGGCGGCCGGAAAAATCAGCCAGACACCGGGCGGCAACCATTTCGCCAGCGCGGGCGGCCAGGCCACGGCGGAGCCCAGCGTCCAGGCGGCGAGCGCCAGGAAGCCGCCGAGGACGAGCAGATAGGCAAAGTCCAGCGGCATCACGCGCCGCGCATAGGCGCGGGCGTAACCGGCGGTCCGCGGGGCGGTGACCCAGGCGCGCAAATTGACATCGTCGATCGGCAGCGGTTTCGCCTGCGGCTCCGGCGGAATGCTGTCCGATCGTTCCAGAAACCGATCCGCGACCGCTGCGCCCACGAGCCTGGCCGGTGCGCGGAATGCGATGACGAACGGCAGCGCGATGGCAGCCGTCCCCAGCAGAATGATGAATTCCATCATCGTCGCTCGATCGGGCTGAATGAGCGGGTGCGCAGCCGATCCGCGTTTCCGCCGGCGTCAGGAATATGGGCATACCGCCGCAGGTTGTATCGTGGCGTGGCCGGTTCCATCAGGTCAATCCTGCGCTGAGGTTTTCAACACGATTTGCGCCGCCCGCGGTTGCTCGCCTCAGGCGGGATGCGCCACGACGTGTTCGAGCAGTAATTCGCTGACGCGATCGGGCGCCTGATCGGCCGCGAAATGGCCGACGCCTGAAAACACCTCGAAGCGATAGGGCGCGGCGATGAAATCCACCGTGCCCCCGGCCGCGATGCGGCCGACGGTGTCGTCGGCATCGCCCCAGATGTAAAGCGTGGGAGTGCGGATCGGCCCGAGCGGCCCGCGGATCGCGCCGCGGGCGCGGTACCAGGCGAGCGCTCCCTCCATCGCCGGCTTGTTGCCGAGCACGGAGAGATGCCGCTCGATCGCATCCGCCGGCACGCCGTTGGCGGCGAGCCGCTCGCGCAGCCATCGGGCGTTGTCGGCCAGCACGACATCGGCGGCGTCGGGTTCGAGAAACGCCTTGTGATGCTTCGAGCGCTGCGCCTGCTCGCCGTCCGTCTCCAGCAGCGCGCGGTTGAAGGCGTTCGGATGCGGTCGCGACAGCACCGTGAGCGAGGCGAGCCGTTCCGGATATCGATCGGCCAGCGCCCAGGCAATGCTGCCGCCCCAGTCGTGGCCCGCGAGATGGAAACGTCGTTCGCCATGACCGGATGCCGCGACGATCGCGATCGCGTCGTCCATCAGCCGGTCGATGTGATAGTTCGAGGGATCGCCGGTGTCCGGCCGCGCGCCGGCCGAATAGCCGCGCTGGCTCGGCGCGACCGCGCGATAGCCGGCCGCAGCCAGCGCCTCGACCTGCGCCCGCCAGCAATGCATCGATTCCGCAAAGCCATGCAGCAACAGCACCAGCGGCGCGCCGGGTGGACCTGCGGCGAGAGCGTCGAAGGTGAGGGCGGGGGCAATCGTGATGGTTTCGAGTTCGGACATCGCAAATGTTCTAGATGCGCTGAGGCGGCCGGTCCACCGCGGATTTCGTAGCGCGTTGCGCGGTCACCTTGCCACGGGTGGCTGCTGGCGTGCACCTTTCAGTTGTGTCACAATGCCACGGGCATTCGCGAGAACGGGTCAGTGCTTTCGCAGGCGAATATCTCTCCGCAAACCCCGACCGGCGCGACGCTGGATGCAAACGGCGCGACCTTCAAGGTCTGGGCGCCGGAAGCAGCCGCGGTCTATCTGCTGGGCATCTTCGGCGGAAAGGTTTTCGATCAGCCGAGCGACGACCGTTTGCTGCAAAAAGACGCACGTGGCTGCTGGAGCGGCTTCCAGGCCGGCGCGCGCGATGGCGACCGCTATCGCTTCTGGGTTCGGGGCGCGGGTTCGAGCGGCCATAAGCGCGATCCCTGCGCGCGCGAACTCGAGGCGGAAAATTTTCCGGACTGTTTTGCGATCCTGCGCGCCGGCGACTTCCCGTGGCACGACCAGGATTTCGTCACGCCGGATTTTTCCGACATGATCGTCTACCAGCTGCATGTCGGGACCTTTGCGATCCGCAAGCGAGGGGTCTGCTCCAACTTCCTCGACGTGGCGCTGAAGATTCCCTACCTCGAAAGCCTCGGCATCAATGTGCTGCAGCCGCTGCCGGTCGACGAGCAGGAAAACAACCCGAACATGGGCTATGGCGGCGCCGACCTGTTTTCGCCCGACTTCCCCTATGTCGCGGCCGCGGATTTGCCGTTCTATCTCGAACAGCTCAACGCGCTCTACGCGGCGAAGCACAAATCCGCCATCGCGCTTGCCGATATCGCCTCCGGACCCGGCCAGCTCAAGGCGCTGGTCGACCTCTGCCACCTCCACGGCATCGCCGTGATTATCGACGTGGTCTACAATCACGCCGGCGGATTTTCGGTCGACGGGAAATTCGACGACAATTGCCTGTACTACATGGACCGCCGCCAAAATCGCGGGAACAACAATGACAGCCTGTATTTCACCGATCAGGATCGCGGCACCGGCGGGCTGGCGTTTGCGCTGTGGAACGAGGAGGTCTCGAAATTCCTGATCGGCAATGCGCGCTTCTTTCTCGAAGAAATTCATGCCGACGGCTTTCGTTATGACGAGATCTCGACCCTGATCTCCACGGGCCAGGGCAGCGGCTGGGAGTTCTGCCGCGCGCTGACCTCGGAGCTGCGCGGCTTGCACGACCGCTGTCTGCAAAACGCGGAATTCTGGCCCGGACGTTTTGCGGACATTCCAGCCACGGCCGGGCCCGTCGTAGCCTCGGCGGAAGCCGGCGGCATGGGCTTTGATGTGGTGCAGCACGATTATCTGCGCGGCATGCTGCGCGGCGCGGTGGGTGCGGCCTCGGGCGGCGCGGGCGCGACCGTGCCGGTGTCGGCGATTGCGGCAGCGCTCTACCCGCCGGGCTTCGACCATGCCTGGCGCGCCGTGACCTGCGCGGAAAACCATGACCTGGTGATGGCCGGCCGCGAGCCGCGGCTGCCGGTGCTGGCGGACTCCTCCAACCCCCGCTCCTGGTACGCGCGAAGCCGCAGCCGGGTTGCGGCCGCGATCCTGCTGACCGCGCCCGGCATTCCCCAGCTCTTCATGGGTCAGGAATTTCTGCAAACCCATCCCTGGGACGTCATTCCCGACGGGCCCAACCTGCTGTCGTGGGACGGCCTCGATACGCCGCAGGACTCCAGCATGCGCGATCACCTGCGCTTCAGCGAGGACCTGATCCGGCTGCGCCGCGACCTGCCGGCGCTGCGCAGCGACAACGTCCGCGCCTTCTATTCTTCGGACCGTGACCGCGTGATCGCCTTTCATCGCTGGCGCGAACAAACCGGCGACGACGTCATCGTGGTCGCCTCCTTCGCGGAGACGACATGGAGCGGCTACCGAATCGGATTTCCCTATCCCGGCCGCTGGCAAGAGCGCTTCAACAGCGACCTTTACGACCATTTTCCCAATCCGCAGGTTTCGGGCAACGACGGCGCCATTGTCGCCGGGGCGAGCGGCCTGCACGGATTCATCGCGTCGGCGGCGATCGTGATCCCGGCGAACGGGGTGGTGGTGTTTGCGAGGGGGGAGGCGATCTAGACGACTAACCGGACAAAGATCTGATCTCGTTTCAGATCCAGGCAAGACAGGCGAAGGCAGCAGCGCGAACGCAAAGGCGGTCTGGCGCGTCAGGTTTTGCAACCCGGTAACTTGCCACAGCGGTCCTGGCTATTCGCACGGCGCAGCCTACATCGAACGGATTGCCATCATTCCGGGCACCCGGTCGCCTTCCCGGCGTAGTTCGCAAATCGCAGCAAACGGATGTTCCCGGTATCGATCACGTTGGAGGGGCTGCGTGACGCAAATTCGCCGGCATCGGTGCCCGGCGGCAGCGCGACGACGACATTGAATGCACCGCAAATATGATCGACCTTCAGGTCAACGTCCGCAAACGTCGTTGCGTGGTAGATCAGCTTGTTCGCGACGCCGACCTCGACCCCGATCGGCACAGCATTGAGCACCGGCGAAAACACCACATCGCGATACCGCGTGTTATGACTGATGTCGTCCCACATGTGATAGCGGCCGGGGTCGACCCTGCCGAGCAAATAGGGCCGCTCGAAGGTGCGTCCGGAAACCTCCGCGCCCCACAAACCGCCGATCGCAAGTGCGATGCCCGCCAGCGTCCAGCCGGTTTGAAAGCCGGATTTCGAACCGCGTCGGTCCAGAGAGAGCCGCAGAAGAACAAAAATGCTGATCGGCAGCAGCGCAAAGGGAACCAGGGCATAGGCAAACATCGCCTTGGCGATCGCCCACCGATGGATGGCGGTATGCTGATAGAGCAACAGCATATGCGCATAGAACGGCACAGTTACCAGAAAAAGCATCGAAGCCGTCGCGAAAATTGAACGGCGTTCGCCAGCATCGGTCGCAAGGCGAAAGGATATTGCCAGAAGCAACGCCGTCACCAACGTGGAACCGACGATCAACGCGAAAACATGCGGGGAGTAATAATAGTCGTGCATTTCCATGAACGTCTGGGTGAAACCCGTGACATGGTGATCGTCCGTCAGGTTCATCCGATACGCGACCTTCCACGCAAGTTCATAGATGGATGCCGCCACTCCCTCGGTTCTGGCTATCGAACCCGGGGTGAAGAGCCGCCAGCACAGATAAATGGTGAATGCGCTGACAGGCATCAGCGTCAGGCCGGCCAGCCGCCGCCATGACCACCGCTCGACGAGGCCGAAGTATCCGCCGGTCAGGCGAACCAGCAGCCAGAACGCAAACAGCGTGTACGACAGCCAATCGACGAAGAACGCGAGATAGATGACCACAAGCTGGAGCGCGAAGAGCACCTTCCGCTGACGCGGCGATTTCGCGACATACGACAGTGACTCCAGCAGAATGAATGCCGCGGCGTACAGCAGGATGGCTATCGTGACGCAGTAGAGTTGCGAGAAAAAGTAGACAAGGCCGCGGGGAAACAGGATTGGAAATGCGACGCCTGTCGCGATCAATCCGCAGGCCACGACATGGAGCTTGTTGACCCGAGCGATGTTGAAAGCCGTGAACGCCACGGCCAATGCAATCATGCCGTGGTTCACCACGTTGAACCAGTTGATCAGGGGTACGCTCGGCTCGATGTGCAAGATATCGGCGAGCAGGAAAATCGGAACATAGGTGCCGGGAGGCCAGGATTGGTAGAGGGTGACGTCGGCCAGCGTCGGCGTTTCCACCGACAGCGGCGAATAAGGGGTTGAGAACCACATCCTGAAGGCGCCGTCGGCCCACCAGTTATGCACCCACATTCTGGCGTTCGACGTCGTGACATCAGCGTCGAAAACCGGTATCTGGTCCAGATATGGAAAGCGCGGTATGAGCACACAAATCCAGAGTGCCGTCACGGCAAGGCATACCAGAGCGACGACCGAATATTTTAGACGCATTTAGTCACCTGCTCCGCGCAAATTGGTTGGTCGTCCGGGTCCGGGATGGACGGGTCAATTCGGCGGTAGCATATATTCGATGCGGGACTCCAACACAACCGAGGGTTCCGTTGATCCGTCGAAAGTCGTCAAAGCCCAATCTGAAAACGATTCAGACCGGCAATGCACGGCGCACGGCGCCTACCACAAGCAGCCAAGCCAAGATGCCTACGAGGTCAGTGCGAGCCGGAGCAGCAGCGGCCAGAGCATTTCGTCGTCGACCTCTTCGTCGTCGGCGAACTCGAGGACGCGCTGATTCAGGATCTCCGTAAGCCGGTCGAAGTCGTCGAGGGCTTCCTTTGCGTCTTCGCCGAAGAAATCGTCCTGGTCGTCGGGGATGGGACCCCACTGTGCCTGTCTGGATTGGTGCGGGCGGTGGGACTCGAACCCACACGACGTTGCCATCGAGGGATTTTAAGTCCCTTGCGTCTACCAGTTCCGCCACGTCCGCTTGTGTCACGAGATCAGATGGTTAGCGCGTTTTCCTGGGCGATGGAATTGGGCTAGGTTGCAAGGAAACGCGAGCTGTTTCTTAGGCGAGCCCACCGGCTTTGGCAAAGCCTCAATCCGGTCATGCCCGCCTGCTTTACGCTCCCTCAAGTTTGTCGGTTTACCAAGGTCGCATGATCGTTCGCGTTTCCCAGAGCCAGCCGCCGCGCGGCGCCGCCATGGCGCTGCTCGTGCTCGGCCTGACGCTGGCCGGCTGCGCCAACATGAACGACACTATGCTGGCGGGCTTTGCCGATCCCGCCCAATTCGAACTGTTCGATTGCAAGCAGCTGGAGGCCACGCGCAAAGCGCTGGCCTCGCGCGCGGCGGAACTGGAAGGCCTGATGGCCAAGGCCGATACCGGCGTCGCCGGCCCGGTGGTGGCCGAGCTCGCCTATCGCAACGAATACATCTCGGTCCGGGCCCAGACGCGGCTGGCCAATCAGGCCTGGGAACGCAACAAATGCCATCCCTCGGCGCCCACGCCGGGCGCGCCGCCGGCACCGCCCCCGGCCGCCAAGAGCGTGCCGCCGTCGGCGTCGGGCAGCGCGGTCTATTGACGGCTTGCGCTACCGCTGATTTTGCCCGTCGTGCCAATTTGCCGCAGGCGCGCTATGCATAATTTCGGAAAATAGATTCAAATTTTCAGAAATAGCGCTTGCGGCCGACCCAAATCACTTTTATATTCCCCGCCGTCCCGCCCCACCAAAGGGGCGTTGCGCAACGTCAACAACGCGGGGCGGGATGCGGTGGACGCCGATGGTGCTCTTGACGAAGGCATTTGAGGCGGACGGCGAAGCCGTGTGGTCCTGGCACCTCGACGCTGGTGTCAAGTTCCTGAGAAGCAAGCTTCTTAGGGGTGACGGTGGCCAAAGAGCCCGAGCACCGGGGAGATCACGGAGTAAGCCGTAAACCATTGCGTGGGGAATGCCGGGTGATTCCGGTGTGACCTGACAACACGTGTGCGTTCTACCACTACCCGTTGCACACGTGGCTATTGGGCGCATCGGGCGCCCGGCATTCCCTGCGCCCTTTGTTTGCAAAGGGCGGAAAATAAACGAATACCTCGCGCGACGCTCGCGGCGAGATCGCGCCATCATGTCTCACCGTCATTGCGAGCGCAGCGAAGCAATCCACTCTTCTTACTCGCTTTGTTGCACCACGGATTGCTTCGCTGCGCTCGCAATGACGGTGTTTCCCGTAGCCCGGATGGAGCGCAGCGCAATCCGAGATTCTTGGCGAAGAGCCCGGATTTCGCTGCGCTCCATCCGGGCTACGACCTGCCGCCATCATGCCCCACTCACACCCGCCAATCGTAGATCCAGTCCTGCTGCGCCAGCACGCGTCTTGGACCCATCGCCCTGATCGCGAGGTCGCGCGCGAGCGCCGCGGGGCCGGTGAGGTGATAGATCGTGCCGTTCCGTCTTGCCGTGCGCTGCACCCGCGTCACGCGGGCGCGGCGCAGCCGGGCATAGCGCTTCAGCGCCGCCGTGATCGCCTCGCTAGAGTCGGTGTCGCCTGCGAGGCATTCGGCAAGCACGGCGGCATCCTCGATCGCCATGCCGGCGCCTTGGGCTGCGAACGGCAGCATGGCGTGGGCGGCATCGCCGAGCAGCGCGATGGTGCCGCGGGTCCAGTCGCCGCCTTCGGGCAGCGTGAACATCGCAAATTTCATCCAGGCATCGACCGCGCCGATCACCATTCGCGCCGGCCCGGGCCACCTCGGCGAAGCGAAGATGTTCTTCAGTTCGTTAGCCTCGCCCGGCGTACTCCAGCCCGGCCGATTCCAGGTGCCGGGCACCACCGCAACGACATTGATCTGGCGCCCGCCCGAAATCGGGTACACCACCAGATGGGCGTTCGGGCCCATCCAGAGCTGCACCCGTCGCGAGGCATATTCGCGGGGCAATTGGGTGGCCTCCAGCGTGCCGCGCCAGGCGATCAGGCCGGAGAAGACAGGCTTCACCTGCGGGAACAGATGCTGGCGCACCGTGGACCAGATGCCGTCGGCGCCGATCAGCGCCAGCGCCAGATCCGGCTGCCGCGTCATGCCGCTGCGATGGACCACGGTCAGTCCCTTGGCATGGGGAGCCGCATCCTCGAACTGGCAGCCGAGCCGCAACTCGATATCGGGATGGTCGGAGACCTCCGCCTGCAGCGCCGCCTGCAGGTCGCACCGATGCAGCACCCAATAGGGCGCGCCGGCGGCAAGGGTTGCGGCTTCGCCGAGCGGCAGGCGAGCCAGCTCGCCGCCGCTGCGCGCGCTCATCAGGCTGACGGCCTCCGGCGTGACCGCGCGGGAAGCGAGCCGCTCCCGCAATCCCAACGCCACCAGCACGCGGCTGGCATTGGGCGACAGCTGCAGGCCGGCGCCGATCTCCTCCAGCCGCTCGGTCTTCTCGAGAACGACGACGCGAAACCCCTTTGCGGCGAGCGCCAGCGAGGCCGTCAATCCTCCGATCCCGGCACCAGCGACGAAGATGGTGCGTGAGGTAGCCACCGCAGGATCAGGCGACCGGGTCCTTCACCACGCATTCCGGCGGCCGGGCTTCGCCGGCCTTCAGGTCGGCCGCGAATCGATAGAGCGTCGAGCAATAGGGACAGATGATCTCGTTGTCGTTGCCGAGATCGAGGAACACATGGGGATGATCGAACGGCGGATTGGCGCCCACGCACATGAACTCCTGCGAGCCGATCTCGATCACGGAGACGCCGGCGTCATTGTGGAAGTGCGGAACGACCTGGTCGGACATAATATCTTCACCTTGGGTGGCAATCGAGGCGGGCGCAATCGATACGACGCGGCAAAGTCGAATTTGCCGTGCAACCTTGCTGGCGGGTTCGGTCAATTCCCAGAGCCCCCCAGCCGCCGATTTGCTCATGGAAATTCGACACAATCTTGTCGTCCCAGAGAAGCCCTTCTTTCGTCGGGGCCGTTGTGTCCTAAAAGCGGCACACCACGTTGGAGAAGGTGAGAACTCCCTGTTAAGGATGAAACAATTGCGAAGAGGCACCAATTGAGAAGAGTTTTCGCATTGGCTGTGATGGCGGCAAGCGCGGTTGCGCTGGCGCTCGTGTCGCCGCAGGCGCGCGATGCGTTTGCCGTGCTGTCGGCACAGGACAATCCTGCAGAACTGTCGGATGTCCGACTCAATTCTGCTCTGCGAAATAGTCAGAAAATAGTCATCGAGAATATCGAGGCAGCGCTCGCCGCCGGTGACGCCGATCTCGCGCACAGCTTTGTCGAACTCGCCCGGGAAAGAAACGTCGCGCTCGACGAGGCGCTTTCGCGCCGGGTCAGCGATGCCGTCGCGGAGCAGAATTCCCCGTCGCATTTTGCGAGAAATTTTGCAGCGGGCCTCGTGACCGGCAACGCCGACGATGTCGCTGGCCTGTCGGGTACGGTCGCCGGCGATCTCTTCGTGTTCGGCGACATCCGCGACGTGGTGCGCGAGGGCAAGCACCTGGCGATGGGCGAGGACACCGATCGGCTCGTGCTCGGGCTTGCCGCGGCGGGACTTGCGGTGACGGCAGCGACCTATGTGACGGTCGGCGGCGCGGCGCCGCTGCGCGCGGGTCTCACGCTGGTCAAGGATGCCCGCAAGGTCGGCCGGCTCGGCGAGGGATTGACCGAATGGGCCGGCCACTCGGCGCGCGAAATCGTCGACGCGCCGTTATTGGAAAATGCGATCGTCTCCGGCTCGGTGACGCAGCCCGGAGAAACCGTGAGCGCGATCCGCGCCGCCTTCAATGCCGAAAAGGCCGGCGCGCTGGTCCGTCTGGCAAAAGATGTCGGCCGCATCAGCGAGAGAGCCGGCATCCGCGCCGCGCAGGACACGCTGAAGATCGCTGAAGACCCGCAGGACGTGGCGCGGGCCGCGCGGCTTGCCGAATCCAGGGGCGGCCAGACCCGCGCCATCCTGAAACTGTTCGGCCGCGGCGCGCTGCTGTTGGCGGCCGGCGCCTTCGACCTCTCGCTCTGGGTGTTCGGCGCGCTGTTGGCGCTGTTCAGCGTGCTCGCCTCGATCAAGGCCACCACCGAGCGCCTGACCCAGTCCTGGCTGATTCGCAAAAAGGCGCGGCGGCTGCGGCAGCAGATGGCGGCGCAGCCCGCGCTGGCGATGACAGGCGCAACCGGCTAGCGTTGGACGATCGCTCGATCTTCTCCTGGACATACGGAAAGTACTTGATGCCGAGTTTCAACAACGGCGACGTTGAAATTGCCTATCTCGACCAGGGCGAGGGCGAGCCGATCCTGCTCGTGCACGGCTTTGCTTCGACCAAGAACGTGAACTGGGTCTATCCGGCCTGGGTTTCCGAGTTGACAAAGGCCGGCCGTCGCGTCATCGCGCTCGACAATCGCGGCCATGGCAAATCCGCAAAACTCTACGATCCCGCGGCCTACCGGATCCCGATCATGGCCGGCGACGTCGCCGCATTGATGGATCACCTCGGAATCGAGCGCGCCGACATCATGGGCTATTCGCTGGGCGGGCGGATGACGGCGTGGCTTGCGCGCTACCAGCCGCAACGGCTGCGCTCGGCGATTTTCGGCGGCATCGGGATCGGCCTGATCGAGGGCGGCGGCCCCGGCGAGAACGTCGCCGACGCACTGGAGGCGGCCTCGATCGACGAGGTGACCGATCCGGTCGGGCGGACGTTTCGCGCCTTTGCCGACCAGACCCATTCCGACCGGCTGGCGCTCGCCGCCTGCATGCGCGGCTCGCGCGGCCTGATGACGCGCGAGGAGGCCAGCGGCATCGCCGTTCCGGTGCTGATCGCGGTCGGCACGGTTGACGAGATCGCCGGCTCGGCGGCTGCGCTCGCAAAAATCATTCCGGGCTCGCAGGTGCTCGACATCCCCAACCGCGACCACATGCGCGCGGTCGGCGACAGGGTCTACAAATCAGGCGTGCTGGATTTCCTCGCGCAACGGCAGTGAATCCGCATCCGCCTCGTCGTCCGCAGCAAAATGCCTGAGCGCCGCGATCAAGACCGTCAAGGTCGCAATCCAGGCCATGCGTGCGCCATAGCGATCATGCGGTCCCGATATCACTCCGCAAATGAAGGCGTTGCCGAGCAGCGCGAACGATACGGTGGCGGCGAGCAGCGCGAGGTCGTCGAGCCGGCGGCGCCAGATCGCGGCTGCGAACAGGCCAAAGACCGCGAAGATCGAGATCAGCGCGACCGGAATGTGTATCCAGTTGACGGGCGCAAAATCGATGCCCCCATGCTGCTGACGCGCCGCGCGCATCGGCTTCACCTGCGAAGGGATGTAATACTCGATGATGCCGTAGGTATGCGGAATCCAGACGCTGGAGCCTTCGCCGGTAGCGACGTCAACCAGTTGCTGGGCGGTGGCGACAAGGGCGGCCTCCGCCTGCCACAGCGGGTATTCGGCAAGCGAATGGGTGACGATGAAACCCATCTCGTCGTCCATGCCCTTGAAGCGGCCTAGCTTGTTGAACATGCTATTGCCCCACAGGAAATCGTCGGCGGTGGGCGGCAATTCGTTGCGGTATGGGCAGAGCTTGAGGTGCGCTTGCGGGCAATGATCGCGCAGATAGCGCGCGACGATGCCATCCTGCAGCATCCGCCCGAAGGCGACCCCGGTGCCGCCGGGCGTCCACGCCCATTGTCCCGACAGCGCGAAGTTGGCGGCCAGCAGCATGAGGGCGCCGGCTGCTATCGTCAGCGTGCCATGCACGAGGCGTGAGGTGTCGAACCGGCCGGGCAGGAGGAGCCGCCCGATCCAGCCGAGGCAGCACAGTCCGAACAATACGCCGAGCGTGGCGCTGTGGGTTGCCGCGGCGAAAGCGGTGAAGGCGAACAGCGCGAATTTTTCGACCGCCGAAATCCTGTCGCCGTGCAGCACCAACAGAAACAGCGACAGCACCGCAAGTCCAGCAAAGATATCGGTCAGGAGCATGCTGGCGAGCCAGGGCAGCGCCGTGGTCAGGATCAGCGCAAGGCTCACGCCCAGCAGCCGCCATGGCCGTGCCATGCCGAATACCCGCAGCGTCAGCTGCAGGATCCAAAGCGTGGCCAGCGCCTGAATGCCGAGATCGAGCCAGAAGCCCGAACCCTCGCCATAGTGCAGATAGAGACCGAACACGGTGGAGCGGCTCGGGACCAGATAGCCTTCGTACCAGCGCGCCAGGTAGCCGCCGGTGTCCCATTGCAGCAGCGGATAGCCGTTCCAGAACGCCGGTGCGAGCAACAGCAGGGGGATGGTGACGGCCGATACCCAGACCCAGGCCTGGTCGGCGACGCGTGCGCGTATGATCTGCGTAGGAATTGCGGCTCCCCCCAATGTCGGGCCACCATGCCCGGACCGCGCGCAGTTCGGAAATCCCCAAATAGTCGGAGGCCGGACGGCTTGATTTCCTCAAATTCCAGACCATTTTGAGCCGACGGCGGTGATGGAGACGGATTCGGCTGTGTGAATAAATTGTGCCGCTTCAATGTCTTGGCGGGGCAATCCAAGCCAAAGCCTGAAATTCACCTTCGCTTGAGCCGGCGGGACAGAAGTGCGCCTGTCATGCTATGTTACGGCGCAGAAACACCAGAAAATGCGGGAACAGTCCATGGCCGTGCATCAGATCAACCCTCAGGGTGCAAAACTTTCGGCGCTCGATCCGATCTGGGATCGCATCCGCACCGAAGCGGAAGACATCGTTCGCCGCGAGCCGGAGCTGGCCTCCTTCATCTATTCGACCGTGCTGCATCACGAGCGGCTGGAGGACTCGGTGGTGCATCGCCTCGCCGAGCGGCTTGACCATTCGGCGTTGTCGGGCGACCTGATCCGGCAGGCCTTTGACGAGGCGCTGCGCGACGAACCCGATCTCGGCAACGCCTTCCGCGCCGATCTGGTCGCGGTCTACGACCGCGATCCCGCGACCTCGCGCTTCATCGATCCCTTGCTCTACTTCAAGGGTTTTCACGCGCTGCAGACCCATCGGCTGGCGCACTGGCTCTACCAGAAGGGCCGCAAGGATTTCGCCTGGTACCTGCAGAGCCGCTCCTCGGCGGTTTTCCAGACCGACATCAATCCGGCAGCCCGGATCGGCCGCGGCATCTTCCTCGATCATGCGACCGGTTTCGTGGTCGGCGAGACCGCCGTGATCGAGGACGATGTCTCGATCCTGCACGGCGTCACGCTCGGCGGCACCGGCAAGGAGAACGAGGACCGCCATCCCAAAATCCGTCATGGCGTGTTGATCGGGGCGGGCGCGAAGATTCTCGGCAATATCGAGGTCGGCCATTGCGCCCGCATCGCCGCGGGCTCGGTGGTGGTGAAGCCGGTTCCGAATAATGTGACGGTGGCGGGCGTGCCAGCGAAGATCGTCGGCGAGGCCGGCTGCGCCGAGCCGTCGCGCACCATGGACCAGATGCTGAACGCGATCGGACTGTGATTTCCGCGCCCAGCTCGTTCCTGCGATTTCTGCAAGTTGGGCTGGCGGCCGGCTGCGTCTCGTCCTAAAACTTCCTCGAAACCTAATCCGATTGGAGACTGCCGTGGACGTTCAGGAAGTCAGGAAGCTCGACGCCTATCTCAAGCGCCTGTTCGGCAATCCCAGGATTCGCGTCGTGCCGCGGCCGAAGAAAGACGACTCGGCCGAGGTCTATATCGGCGAGGAATTCATCGGCGTGCTGTTTGTCGACGATGAGGACGACGACCGCTCGTTCCAGTTCCAGATGGCGATCCTCGAGGACGATCTGGTCGAGCAGGGCTGAGGGCCCCGGCCGCTACCCTTTCGGCCCGTGCAATTGCGCCGTCAATCGGTCCATCGCACTGGCGACCTCGCGCCATTGCGCCAGCCAGCTTCGCGGAAAACGGAACGTCAGGTCGGCGTCGTCGATGCGGCGCTCGCTCAGGCACATGCCCGGGGTCGTGGCGTCGCGGGTGCAGCGCGCGGTGAGATCAGGCGTATTGGCGAAAAACAGATCCTCGCCGCTGTAAGGCGTGCCGTCGCGGAACGCGCGCATCGTCAGCCCGTCGTCACCGGGCGTCGAGGCCTGCTCGAGGTAGCGCGGGTAGATGGTGCGCACCAGGATGTCCGGCGCCAGCGTATCGTGATGCGCCGAAATCGACAGGAAGACCCGGTCGATCGGCTGCACCCCTTCCTCCACGACCTCCTCCGCGCTGACATGCTTCGGCGCCTCGGCGGGCTCCAGCGACGGATAGGCGAACGACAGGTCGATGCGTTCCTGCGGTCCGGAGTGGCGCTGGATTTTCATGCGAATGGCCGCCGTCGGCACGTTGAAGAGGGTGGCGCCGATGCTGACCGGCAGCCGCACGGGACTGCTGGAGCCGTCGGCACCCCAGGTCGGCCACAGCAAATAGGCGACGAACGCCAGCGCGGCCGCCGCAATCGCGCAGCCCAGCGCGACCGGAATGAGGTGGCCGCCGCGGTCTCCGCGCGAACCCCGGGCGATCTGCTGGGCCGTCGAGAACAATGTCATGAACGAAGCACCAAAAAGGCATCAGCCGAATCAGTTCTCGAATATGCCACGCGCGTGGCTTTTTTTTGCAGCATTCCGAACGGCTGGAACCTGCCCACGCCATGTCCGGGAAGCGGTTCCGGCCTCGACCATTAACCTTTCCTTAAGGATGATGTGGCCGCGGCCTGCCAATTCTGCGAAGCAATGGCAGTTGCCGTGTAGCGGAAGTGTGTTTGATGTCGCCGGATGCGTTGAATTCCCTGTTCTCCCTCTGCATCGGCTTTGCGCTCGCCGGCGCGCTGTCGAGCGGCTATCAGGCGCTGCTGCAGCGCCCCGCGGGATTCGGACTGCTCGGCGAGGGCGTGGCGCCGAAGACCTTTGCGGCGGTGCCATTCCTGGTGTTCGCGGCGCCCTTCATCATCATGCGCAATACGCTACGCGGCGCTCGGATCGAGCGGCGCCGGTTCGAATTCGTGATGCTGGCAACCGTCCTGGCGGGGTTCTGGAGCATGATGTCCGGCACCTTTTTCCTGATGACGCTGCGCGCCGCGGGGCTATTGGCCTGAACGCTGTGGCTGTGCCAAGGTCTCCGCGAACAGGAGACTGACAGGATATGGCGATCTACGAACTCGACGGGCAGGGCCCCGATCTTCCCGCTGACGGCAACTATTTCATCGCCGATACCGCCACCGTGATCGGCAAGGTGCGCCTGCACAGTTTCGCGAGCGTTTGGTTCGGCGCGGTAGTGCGCGGCGACAATGAATGGATCGAGATCGGCGAGAGGGCCAATGTCCAGGACAACTCGACCTGCCATACCGACACCGGTTATCCGCTGACGATCGGAAAGAATTGCACGATCGGTCACAACGTCATCCTGCACGGCTGCACGATCGAGGAGGGCGCGTTGATCGGAATGGGCTCGATCGTCATGAACGGCGCCAAAATCGGCCGCGGCAGCATCGTCGGCGCCGGCTCTGTCGTCACCGAGGGCAAGCAATTTCCCGAGCATTCGCTGATCATCGGCGCGCCGGCACGCGTGATCCGCACGCTCGAGCCCGCGCAGGTCGAAGCGATGGGAGACCCCGCGCGCGACTACGTCAGGAACGGACCGCGCTTCAGGAAGGGCCTGAAGAAGATAGGCTGACCGCGGCGCTTCACTCGTTCCCGGAATCGCGCGCATCGCCGTCGCCGGCGATGCTTTCGTGCCCGGCGGCCCAGAGTGAGTGGTGCTCGCTGCCGTCCTGATACGGGTTGGCTTCGGCCGGGATGCCCTTGCGCGCGGCTTGCTCGCCTTCCTCGAACGGATCCGGATCATTCGTCATGGTTTCGTTTCCTTGATGCAGCGGCCTTCGCTGTTTTCGGAAGCGCCGCGCTCTTGCGCAGCGCGTCCTTCAAATCGACCGGAATGCCGTGTTTCCGGAGCAGGTCGGTGAACGCCTCGTCCGCCAGTTCCTGAATGGTCGCCATCCGGTCGCGCGCGAGTTGCTTCAGCTTGTTGAACGTGTCGTCGTCGAAGGCGATCAGTTTACGCACGCATGCGCTCCCGCGGTTGTCGTCCGTTCCAATTACGCAACCGCAAATGGCTTCTCCGAGGTCAGGGCGCGCGCGACTGCGCGCGCCCGCCATGCTCAATCAGCTCAGCACATTATATCTCTTGAACCAGGCCTGCATCTGGTTCCAGCCATCCTCGGCAGCTTCCTTGCGATAGCTGGCGCGGTAGTCGGCATGGAAGCCGTGCGGCGCGCCCGGATAGATCTTGAACTCGGCTGTCTTGTGGGCCGCAGCGAGCGCGGCCTTCAAGGCCTCTAGAACTCAACGCCTGCCTTCAGCGCGTCACTATGGGCCGAATATTCCCACACCGTCCGTCCGCCGCGGCAGAATCCGATGATGCCGAGCCGGCCACCCTGCGACTTGGCCCAGGTTACCGTGCTCTCGAGATCGGATAGCAATTCGACGTCCGGCTTGGAATTCACGATCGGCAGCAGCTGCGGGATGTCCGTAATCTTGGTGAGATCGACGCCCCCGCGGAAATAGCAGTCGGGTGCGACCGCGAAGGCGCCGAGCTTGGCAAGCCGCCGCGTCACGTCCTTGATGTATTCGTGCAGGCCGAAAATCTCCATCGCCACCAGCACGACCGGCGGATCCTTGACGCCGCTCGGACGCGCGAAATAGCCAGGCATTTCCCCGTCGGCCACCTTGATCTTCGCTTCACCCGCGGTGAGGCCGTTGGTGTCGGTGGTGATGACGTCGGCGCGGACCGGTCCGGCGGCCAGCGTGTAGCCTGCGGTCACGGCGGCGGAGGCCGACATGAAGCCACGGCGCGACAACGGCGCGACTTTCGTCAATCCGATGACATCGGATGTCAGCATGGGTTCGGCACTCATGTCGGTTTCCCATCGATCGTTGGCGCGCATTGAGCAAACAATCGCGGTGGAAGGCAAATCACCAGCCTGCGAGGACGGCCGAAGCCTGGGCCGATCGGCTGCCCGGTTTGAAATAGAAGTCACCGGTCAGGGAGGAATGATCCCACGGCACCTGCTGCTCGTTGGTCGCCCGGATGACTTCGGCGCGAACCCGCGTCATCGCCGCGTTTCTCGTAGGCGAGCCCACCGGATCGGCTCGCTCAGATGGACATGCGCGCGATCGAGATCGCCGAAGCTGCGCCACTAGCGTGGATATCCAAGAGCAACGCGAGATGAGCAACCCGCGGCTCCCTGACAATTAGTAGCTGCGGTTGAGCGGCTGCTTGTCCGCTTGGTCACAGTCGATGGGGATAAAAAAACAAGGCCGTCGGCGCAGTATGACGCTAACGGCCTTGCCAGCCCCGGATATTGAAATTGGCTCGCGCCATCCGGTGAACCTCACACTGCACCGGGAATTCACCGGCGCATGTGATCCATTTCACATTCGGCGCAAAAAAACTGGCGATGGGCCGCTCTCGCGGCCGGGAACGAGGCCCGGCGATCGGTATGGGGCCGAACCCCTGGCCGCGTTTCAGCCGTGCGATCCGGCGTGCCTGTGGCGGGCGGCCGCCCGAGATCTGGTCCTGAGCGGCTTGTTGCGGGTCGCGGCGGGCGTATCAGTGCCCTGGACGCTTGCGAAAGACTGTCGCAGGCCGTCGATCGCCTCGGTGAGGCCCGAGACCTGCTCGGAGAGCCGCCGGGTCTCGGCCTGCTGCGCGGCAAGCTGGCGCCGCACGGTCTGCAGCTGGTCCTGAACGACCTGCAACTGGTCGATCGATTCCTGCTGGGTGACTTCCAGGCCCTTGGTCTTCTCGACGAGCTGCTCGGACGTTTGCGCGGTCCTGGCCTGCAACTGGCGGGCGGCAACGACGCGATCCGGTTCGGGGGTGCCGGTGTAAGCGCGCCATAACGCGATGGCGCCGATGCCCAGCACAAGCACGACCAGCGCGCCGGCAGCCAGCGCGATAGGCTGGGTGCCGATATGCGCGATGCCGCCGCTCCTCGTATCCCGAGGTGAGATTTCGATCATGCCCTCAAAAGCCCGCCGGACCCGAAACTCCGTCATACCTAGCATAAGGGCCGGCGCCAGGCCCAGCCAAAACAGGGGCCGTGGCGGCACAAGAAGGTTGTCGGCGGCCAAGGGGAAGGGATAAGCCGTGGTCGAATTCCTCCAAGGCTTCATCTCGCATGAGGGGCGCGATTCGGTTGGAACGGCAATCCAGAAGAAGCTGCGGAAGCTGCACGGCATGCTGCGACGGCTGGCTGCAGATCGAGGTGCGAGGACATCGCGTCCGGCGCGGTGAGCCGTGCCCGTTCAGCGTCGAACACCGGTGCTCAATCTATAGCGAACGGCCGCAGCATCCGTGCCGCGAATTCGTGTGCGGATGGCTGGCCGATTCCAGTCCACTGCCGGAATGGATGCGCCCCGACAAGTCCGACGTGATCATGCTGGCCGCCAACTTTTTCTGGCGCGGCCTGCCGGTCGATATCGTGGTCGCGGCCGGAGATCGTCCCCGGAGAAAAGCGTTGGACTGGCTGATGAAGTTCGCCACGGAAAACAACCGGCCGATGATCTACCAGATCGAGGAAGACTGGTTCGCCTTCGGACCGCCGGCATTTCAGGCCGAGATTTCGGAGCGCATCGCGCGCGGTGAAAAGCCGTGGGCCGACTGACCGCTCGATCGCGGATCGACCACCAGGACTACTTTTGCGTTCCACAACTGGAACTTGTTGCTGGCCGCGGCGGATTTCCCCTGAACATCTAAGATCGGAAGCGGGGTTTTCGATGGCATACGTAATCCAGCGTGAACGCCCAGGAAATCGCAATATTGTGATGCAAGAGATCTGAAATTGCCGCAATGCAACAGTAGCAATGTACCATTTTTGCGACAGGTTACGAATATTTCATTAACCAAGCCCCGCCAGCTTCCATTTGGCATCTGGTATACATTAGGCTCCCCTCGCACAGAAGTTGAATCGACTTCAAGCGTGGGGGGAACATCATGCGGAATAAGCTTCTTTCAGGGACGGCTTGTGCTGCTCTCTGTCTGGTCTCGTTCGGCAGCGCGGCGCGTTCGGCGACACTCGACGACGTGATGGCGCGGCTCGACAAGATCGAAAAGGAAAACGCCGAACTGCGAGCGAAGGTCAAAAGTCTCTCCGCAAGACCAGTAGCGGCCGCGCCAGTGGCTGCGCCGGCCCCAACCGATCCAAGCAAATTCAAGGGTAATCCTGTTCTGCACGCCGCGGTCGCCACATCGCCGGCCCCGGCACCAGGGCCGAGAATTGCCGGCATACCGGTCAAGGCAGGTCCGCTGACGCCGTTGATCGATAACACCACGGTCACGCTTTACGGGTCGATCGACGTCTCCGGGGACATCTTCAATCCGTCGGTTTACGATCAGGGGACCAAACTCGGTATCGCCAGCAACATTTCGAGCTTTGGCATCCGCGTCAGGCATAACCTCGCGCCGTACGGCTGGGAGGGCTGGGCGGTCGTGGCGCAGTTGGAATCGCAGGTCGATATCGCGTCAGCCCCAACCGAGAAAGCCGCGCTGGGCACACGCGACAGCTTCCTGGGACTGGAGGGGCCATGGGGTTCGCTCAAGGCCGGCAAGAGCGATACGCCCTACAAGAAAGCCACGGCGGCGATGGACCCGTTCTCGCGAACGCTCGGCGATTATAATTCGATCATGGGCAATACCGGTGGCGACAACCGGGCCGAGTTCGATTGGCGCATGGAGCATGCGGTCTGGTACAAATTGCCGATCTGGAATGGGTTGCAGTTCAGCGCGTTGTTCTCGCCCGGCCAGAACTATGCGCAGGACAACAGCGATTATTCCTTCGGCGACTCGTTTCAGTGTAACGGCGCGTCGGCGCGGGGCAGCGGGAGTAATTTCCCCAATACCGGTGGTGCGGTCCCCGGCGCGCTCGGTGGCAACGGTTGCACCGACGGCTCCTACGGCAACGCCTACAGCACGGCTTTGACCTACAAGAACGGACCGTTTTCGGCGATCGCCGCCTACGAACTGCACCAGGACGTCAATCGTCATGGCGACGACGGGCTTGAACCCGGCCTGATTGCTCCGGTCTTCCTGGCCGATGGCTCACAGGTCTTCACTGGCGTCCACAATGAATGGGCAGCGAAAATCGGCGGCGGTTATCACTTCAACGATGGCCTCGGCGACCTAGCGTTGAACGCCTATTACGAGTGGATTCGGCGCGAAGTGTCGCCGATGGAAGAACCGTTCAACGAGCGATCGCGCGATGGCGTGTTTGCGAGCGCGACCCAGCGTATCGGCAAATGGGCAATCAGCGGGTCCTACGCCCACGCCTTCCGGACGCCGGGCAACCCGGCGATGCTGAGCGTCAACGATCCGGTGCTCGCACCGGCCGCGACCGTACAGGCGAACCTGTTCGACGATTCCGCCAGCCAGTATGCGGTCGGCGCCCGCTACTACTTCAGCGATTGGGCCAGCTGGTACATCGTCGCCTCCGAACTCACGCAGGGTCCGGGTGCGCACTACTGCCTCGGCGCCAGCGGCCATGGCTACCAGGTCTGCTCTCGCGATGCTCTCAACGACACCATCGGCGGCGCGACACTCAAGGCTGCGACCACCGGCATGACGTTCAATTTCTGAGCGTTCACGGATATCCGGGGGAAGGGGGACTCGGCGACGAGTCCCCCTTTTCTCGTCTCTGCACGATGCCGCCCGCGGATTTGATCCGCCGGGGTTGTCTGGTTGCGGCGTGGAATGCTCTGATAAATTGATTTTGCCGGTCCCCTGGCCGGGGATAGAACCTGGGCAGACGTGCAAATGTTACGGGGAATCTGACGATGGACATGCACTCGCCGCCGGCCATCGTGCAACTTGCGCAGGCCGAGGTCCCGCCCGATGCGCCGGTCGAGCCGACGCCGATCGAGGTCGACGTTTCGAAATATATTCCCGATACGGCCACCGCAGTGACGATGATCGTGACGTTGACGCCGCCGACCGGTCAGGCCCTGGTTTATTCGGCTGGCCACGAAAGGGACGGGACCATATTCAAGGGGCCGCGCTCGATCGACGAAGTCAAGCTCTCCGGTCCGACGATCTATGTGAAGCTCTATGGGGCGACGAGTTTCGATATCCAGTACACCAACTATCGGCTGCCATCCAACTAGGTGCTGCGAGCTTTCGCTTGAAAACCAACGACGCCGTGGGACATCCGACGCCGGAACGGCTGCTGCGAGATGCCCTCGCCGCGCAACGCAGCGGTGCGATCGGAGATGCGAAGCGGCTTTATTCCGCGGTCCTGAGAATTGACCCAACCAACGCGGCGGCCTTCGGCAACCTCGCGATCATCGCGGCGCAACAGGGCGACCTTGCCGGCGCGGAGCGGATGTTTCGTCACGGGATCAAGCTGAAGCCCGATGATGCCGCAGGCCACAACAATCTCGGATCGGTGTTGCAGCAGCAGGGCAGGCCGGCTGACGCGATCGTGGCTCACCGCCACGCCCTCGAGCTCAGGCCGAACTACGCCGAAGCCCATTTCGCTATTGGCAATGCCCAGAGGCAGCAAGGCCGGTTCGAGGAGGCGATAGCGTCCTATCGCTCCGCCATCGCGGCGAAGCGCGGTTATGCCGACGCTTACAACAACCTCGGTGTGCTGCTTCAGATGCAGGGCCAACTCGAGCAGGCCGCTTCGGCCTATGCCGAGGCGGTCGCGCTGCGGCCGGGCTATGCGGAGGCCCAGTTCAATCTCGGTTGCGTGCTGCATCTTCAACATCAGCTCAATGCCGCCGAAGCCGCCTACCGGAGGGTGATCTCACTCAATCCCGGGATCGCCATCGGTTACAACAATCTGGGAACCGTGCTGAAGGACCAGGGCCGCCTCGACGAGGCGGTTACGGCCTTTGAAAATGCGATCGGGCTGAAGGCCGATTTCGTCGAGGCGTATTACAATCGCGCCACCGTGCTGCAGCAGCAGGCCAGGCTTGAGGAGGCGCTTGCGGACTACGGCCGGGCCGTCGGGCTTCGAGGCGATTATGCGGATGCCATCAATAACGCCGGGATCCTGCTGCAGGAACTCGGGCGCGCTCCCGAGGCGATCGATCTCTATCGGCAACTGCTGGAGCGGATGCCGGCGCATGCGGATGCCTGCAACAATCTCGGAACGGCGTTATTGGCGGATGGCCGGCCTGACGAAGCGCGGGTCGCATTCGAGCGGGCGCTGGCGCACAAGCAGGATTTCCCGGAGGCCTTCTACAACCTGGGAAATGCCTGGCGCGAACTTGGCAATCTCGGTGAGGCGATCGGGTCCTACCGCAATGCGCTGCGTTTGCGGCCCGATGACACCAATGCATTCAGCCAGCTAGCGCATCATCGCGATCAGGCCTGCGACTGGGCGGAGTACGAGAGGGATCAGGAAAAACTGCTCGAGATGGTGCGGCGAGGGGTTCGCGTTCCGCCGTTTTATCTGCTGTCGACGCCGGCCTCATCAGCGGATCAGTTGGCTTGCGCCGAAAACTGGATCGCGCCGATCCGCCCGCCGCGGCAGGCGGTTTTCGAGCATCGACCCGCCGCGGCGCGCCAACGCATCCGTCTCGGGTATCTTTCCGGCGATTTTCATCAGCACGCCACCGCGCAGCTGATGGCCGAATTGTTCGAGCGCCATGATCGCGACCGCTTCGAGGTCATCGGATATTCCTACGGTCCCGACGACCACAGCCCGATGCGTGCGCGGCTTGCTTCCGCGTTCGACCGCCTCGTCGATGTTCGCGGCCAATCCCACCGCGAGGCGGCCGCGCGCATCCAGGCGGACGCAGTGGACATCCTGATCGACCTCAAGGGCTATACCCATCAGGCGCGGCCGGCGATCGCGGCCCACCGGCCGGCGCCGGTGCAGGTCAGCTATCTCGGCTATCCCGCCACCATGGGGGCAGACTTCATCGATTACATCATGGTCGATCCGCTCGTGGTCCCCACTGGCCAGCAGCCGTTTTTTTCAGAGAGGCTGGTCCATCTACCCGGCAGTTATCAGGCGAACGACAGCCGGCGCGAGATCGCGACGAAACCCACGTCGCGGCAGGATTGGGGACTGCCGGCCGAGGGGCTGGTACTCTGCAGCTTCAACAACAGCTACAAGATTTCGCCGGCATTTTTCGATGTCTGGATGCGGCTGCTCCGTGCGGTTCAAGGCAGCGTCTTGTGGCTGCTCGAAGCCAACGAACTGGTCAAAGGCAATCTGCGCTCGGAAGCGAGACGTCGCGGCGTCGATCCGGCACGGCTGATCTTCGCGCCACGCGTAGCAGGGGCCGAACATCTCGCGCGTCACCGCCATGCCGACCTGTTTCTCGACACCTTGCCCTGCAACGCCCACACCACGGCCAGCGACGCGCTGTGGGCGGGATTGCCGCTTTTGACCTGCAGCGGAAACACCTTTGCGGGTCGTGTCGCGGGCAGCCTGTTGACGGCGGTCGGCCTGCCGGAACTGGTCACGGCATCGCTCGAAGAATATGAATGGCTGGCGCTGAGCCTGGCACAGGATCCGCGGCGCCTGATCGCGCTACGGCAGAAATTGCAGGAAAATCGCGACGCCAGTGCACTGTTCGACGCGCCGAAATTGACCGCAAATATCGAAGCGGCTTACTTGCGGATGTGGCAAACTTGGCTTTGCGGCGAGATGCCGGCCGCATTTGGCATCGAAAGCGCCTGAGCGGGAAAGGACAACGGCCATGTTGATGCGAACCATCGTCACGCTGGCGGCCATTTTCATGCTCGGGTGCGGCAACGGCTGGGCCAGCGCCCATCACGCGCCAAGGCATCATCGCCATCAAGCGGTTGTCCGATATCAGGAGCCGCCGGTTTCGCCGCCGCCTTATTACGGCGGGCGGCTGGTGATGCATCCAGCCGAAAACATCGCTTGCGATACGCCGTATCGGTCCACGCGCGCGCTGCCGTGCGATCAGCCGGTCTGGGTCTATGGCAGTCCCTGCGAGGTGGATCTCGGTCTCGGGCGCTATCGGTCTTGCGATTGGCGCTAGCTGGACCAGGATCCCTCGTTTTCGAGATATCGCCATGAATGCGGGCCGCTTGGAACAGACGCTCGTAGCGGCGATCGCGCAGCATCGCGCCGGGCGTCTTGCCGAGGCCGAGCGGCTTTATCGGCTGGTCTGCGATGCCGATCCAAACAATGCGCGCGCATTCCATCTGCTGGGCGTGGTCGCCCATCAGCTGAAGCATCCGGATGCGGCGGCGCTGGTCGGCCGCGCCGTGATGCTCGATCCGAACTCCGCCGAGGCGCACAACGACCGCGGCGTGATTCTTGCGGCCAACGGATTAGCGGCGGAAGCCTTGTCCTGCTTCGAGCGTGCCGTGGCGCTCAACCCATCCTACGGCGAGGCGCGCAACAATTTTGGGCGGGGGTTGCGTTCGCTCGGGCGCTTCGACGAAGCGCTTGCGCAGTTTGAATGGGTCCTGAAAAGCGCGCCGGATTCGCCCGCCGCGCACTTCAATCTGGCTTCGGTGCTGCAGCCGGCCGGGCGGGGGTCGGACGCCGAAGCGCATTTGCGCCGCGCCATTGCGCTACGACCCGATTTCGTCGATGCGCACCTCCATCTCGCTTCGCTGCTTCAGGAGATGGGCCGGCAACCCGAGGCGCTCGCCCAGGCGGAACGCGCGGTCGCGCTGCGGCCGGACAGCGCCGGCGGGCGCAACAATCTCGGCAATATCCTGCGCGCGCTTGGCCGGCGCGAGGAGGCGATCGCGCAATACGAGGCGGCGCTCCGGATCGATCCCGACTTCTTCATGGCGCATTATAATTGCGGCATGGCGCTGCGCGGCGAGACTGATATCGCGGAGGCGCGCGCCCATTTCGCCCGCGCGTTTGCACTGCGGCCGGATTTTCTCGAAGCCGAACTCGCGCTGTGCATGGCGGAGCTTCCGGCGCTTTATGAAAATGAATCCGAGATCATCGTGCGGCGCGACGCATACGCGAGGCGGCTTGCCGCCTTGAGCGCCGACGTCGAAAGCGCCCGCCGGTCGGCCATGCTGTCGGAGGCGATCGGTTCCCACCAGCCGTTCTATCTGCCCTACCAGGGACGCAACGATCGCGGGCTTCAATCCCTGTATGGCGCGCTGGTCTGCGAGATCATGGCGGCGCGATATGCCGCGCCGATCTTGCCAAAACCGCCGGATTTGCACGAGCCGATCAGGCTCGGCATCGTCAGCGGATTTTTCCGCCAGCACTCGAACTGGAAGATCCCGATCAAGGGATGGCTCACGATGCTGGACCGGGAGCGGTTTCACGTGTCCGGCTACTACACGAGCGATGAACGGGACGGCGAGACCGATGCGGCGGCAGCCCTGTGCCGACGTTTCGTGCACGGCCCGATGTCGCTCGACGCCTGGCGGCGCACCATCCTGGACGACGCGCCCCATGTCCTGATCTATCCCGAAATCGGCATGGACAAGGTTTCGGCGCAACTCGCAGGCCAGCGGCTCGCCGCCGTGCAATGCGTTTCCTGGGGACATCCGGTCACCAGCGGATTTCCGACCATGGATTATTTCATCAGCAGCGACCTGATGGAGCCCGCGGGCGCCGCCGATCACTATGCCGAACAGTTGGTCCGGCTGCCTCACCTTTCGATTTACTACGAGCCGCCGGATGTCCCGCCCGCGGCGACCGACCGGGCGCAGCTCGGGCTGCGCGCCGATGCCGTGGTCTATTGGTGCGGCCAGTCGCTGCCAAAATATTTGCCGCAATATGACGAGGTGTTTGCGCGCATCGCCGCCGAAGTACGCGGCTGTCAGTTTGTCTTTATCGAATTCGCAGGCGGCAGCCGCGTCACCGCGATGTTTCGGTCCCGGCTCGAACGCGCCTTCAAGGCGGTCGGTCTTGACGCCAGCGACCACTGTGTCTTCCTGCCGCGGCTCGCACCGGATGGTTTCGTTGCCGCCATCGGGCAATGCGACGTCGTGCTTGACAGCATCGGGTGGTCGGGTTGCAACTCGATCCTCGAGAGCCTGGTTCACGATCTTCCGATCGTGACCTTCGCCGGCGAAATGATGCGCGGCCGGCATGCCGCCGCGATTCTCCAGAGGATGGGTATCGGCGAGACCACGGCGCGAACGATCGACGATTTCGTTTCGATCGCGGCAGCGCACGGCCGCAGCCCGGCGAAGCGAAGCGAAATCTCGGCGCGGATCGCCGACGGCAAGAATTGCCTCTATCGCGATCGCGACTGTATCGCAGCGCTCGAGGCCTTCCTGGACAGGGCCGTGCGCGGCGGCGCTTAGAGAGCCCAAAAAAAGTTGCGGCCAGCTCTTGGGGGAGAACTGGCCGCGCGCGAACCGGTCTGGGACGGGGAGGGGTGGGGATGTGACCGGGTCGCGTGTCCTTATGTTCCGTTGTCTGTTATCGGGCGCTGGCGGTCGAGACCGCGGGGCGGCTGTCGCCGAGCGAGACCCAGACGTTCGGATCGCTCTGCGACTGACGCTTGACGAAGCGGTATCCGGTCTCCGTCCAGGCCACGACCTCCTCGTTCTGGTTGTCGAGAATGAACTCGCCCTTGTCGGTTTTCACCGTCAGCACTGCGTGGCCTTCGCCCTTCTTGTCGCGCACCACCGTGATCAGCAGCGCCTCGCGCGGCCAGCCGGCGTCGATCAGCATCTTGCGCTTCAACAGCACGTAGTCCTCGCAGTCGCCGTAGCCGTCGGTCGGGATCGACCATTTCTCGATCACGCCCCAATGATCCATGTCGGTCATCGGCTTGATGGTCTCGTTGACCCAGCGGTTGACCTTCAGCAGATCGCGCCATGCCGCCTGCGACATCACGATGTCGCGCGGCTGTGACGCGCCGCCGCGGCATTCGCCGGGCGTTTCGGCGCAGAATTCGACCCAGCCGATCGGCGCCCGCGTGACCTCGCCAAGGCTGGCATAGAGCACGCGATCGTCACCGGCCTTCGCCGACGCAGTCAATCCGATCAGGACGGCGGCGATCGCCAATCCTTTTCCCTGTCCCCTGAACCCGAACATTGTGGCCCCCGTTTCTTGTTGGGACCACGTTTCACACAAAGGTTTTGCGTCGCCGCTAAATTATCCAAGTACAATTGAGACGAACACAAGTAAAACTATTCGACATTTCGATCTATACTTGAGTAAAATTCGAATAGAATTTGAATCAACTGCAATTGATTCAAATTTTAGGGGTTAACGCGGCAAAGCCCGCCGCTGCGGAACATGCGGTGCCAAAGGCCCGCGGCATTAACTCTGGAAGCGGTCGCTCCAGGCAACCACAGGCCGCCGCCGCCGCCGCAGATACGCCGTCGGTCCTTCAGAAATGCGGGAATTTGCGGTCGTCAGTGCTTTACCTTGCGGTAACGCTGACTTCGGTGAGGCGAGGGAAGCTCGGCGGGACGCGAAGTTCGTGCATCCATGGCGGCGAAGCGGGAGCGAGTGAAGGTAGGTCGATTTACCGCGCGGTAACGCTGTCTTCGAGCGTGTCTTCCAGCTGCGGGTGGACGAACTCCAGCGCAAAGCCTTCCTCAAGGTTTCGCACCACGCGCGCCTGCACCTTGCCGAGCATCACCAGCGATTTCAGCGGCGGGCGGTTTTCCGCGGCGATCGCAGCGCCCGACAGCGACATGTCGATGATCCGGCAGGTCATCTTGGTGCCGTCTTCCAGCGTCAAGAGCGCGATCGGGTTGCGCGGGATGATGCGATCGTGGCGGCGGTCTTCCGGCAAATTGAGGATATCGCGGTTGGCAAGCCAGGTCAGCTGCGCTGCGAGCTTGTCGCGCTTGCGGGCGGTGGCGCCGACCGTCATGGCAAAGCCGTTGTCGATGATGCGGGTGATCTTGCCCTCGACCCGGCCGATATGGTCGAGATAGGCGATCACGCGGTCGCCGACATTGCCGATGCCGGGCGCCAGCAAGGCGAGGCCTCCCGGCGACATGTTAATAATCTGGCAAGGAAATTCGCGCCGGTCCGGCAGCATGTAGCGGCCGAGCAGGTGCACCTTCACCCGCTGAAAGCGCCGACGCTCTTCGGCGGCCGGAAGGATCGATTTCTTGCTGACAAACGCCATCTTCGCCACCCGACAGCCGCTTTTCGGTGTCGTCCGACCCTACGGCGGACAGGGTTAATGAGGGGTTAGCGGGGGGTGCGGCAAGTGTGGGCAATCACGCTGCGCCAGGACTGGTTGCCCGAATGTGGTTGAAGGCCCACAACAGCAGCGGGCACGCCAGCAGCACCGCGGCGCCGAAATCGAATGCCGCGCTCGCGCTGCCGGTCCATTTCGCGCAGGCGCCGCCGACGACCGGGCCCAGCATCATCGTGGCGTAATAGAGCGTGTAGAAGATGCCCATGCCGATCGCGCGCGTCGATGGCGCGAGCACGCGGGCGGGCAGGCTCAGGATCGGGCCGGCGGGCTGGCCGCAGATCAGTCCGAGCGCGACAACGGTTGAAATCACCGCGCCGCTGCGCGGCAGCGCGATCATCAACATCGCGAACAGGATGCTGCCGCCGACCAGAACCCATTCGGGCCGCCCGCTGCGATCGGCGAGATAGCCGCCGGCGGGAACGGAGACCACTGCCAGCCAGAGCACGATGCTGATGATCGATCCCGCCGCCGATATCGACCAGCCGCGTTCGACCAGCATCGAGGGACCGAACGAGAAGATCATCGCGAAACCGACATTGTAGAGACCCCAGATCAATCCCGCCGCGACGACGGCGACGACCGCGTGCCGATCGAGGCGGGTGGATGGCGCGGCTTGAGTCACTGAACTTGCCGGCGACTGATACGTCGCAGCCAGCAGAACGAACGCCAGCCCGATCAGGGCCGCCACCGCGAGATACACGGCGCCGACACCGTCAGCGGCGCCGATCGAGGGCAGCGTCAGCAGCGCGATGGCGACGCCGGCCGGCCATGAGTTGACGAAGATCGCCATCGCGGTGGCGATCTCCTTGCCGGCAAACCAGTCGGTGACCATTTTTGTCATTTGAACGTTGAGCAGGACGCCGCCGGCGCCGGCAATCAGCCGTCCCGCGATCTGCACCGTCCAGGAACCGGACAGCGCCATGGCGAGGCCGCCGATCAGCATCAGCAGCAAGGCCGCAAGCACTGTCGGCTTGTCGCCGAACCTTCTTCCGATCGCGCCGCCCGGCAAGGCCAGCGCGACGCCGGGCGTAAAATACAGACCGATCAGGATGCCGATGTCGGCGAGTCCGACGCCGAACGTTTGCCCGAGCAGCGGCGCAACCGCAGCGACGCTTTGAAACTGAAAAGCCATGGTGAGGCGAACCGTGAACAGCACGGCAAGGATGAACCAGCGATTGCGCAACGCCTCACTCCCGATGAAATGGCCGCGCAACCTGAGGCGCGGCGACGCGGCTGTCAATTGCCGCGTACGCAGGCTCCGCATTGGCATCGCGGCTTGCTTCACATAGGCTGGCTTCGCCCACGTGCTGAAAATAGGTCTATCCCAATAAAGAGTCCAACATGCTCCCCTCGCAGCGCGAGTTCTTCGAGATGCCGCGCGACATCTGCTATCTCAATGCGGCCTCCTGGAGCCCGCTGCCGCTCCGCACCCTGGAAGCCGGTCGCGCCGCGGTTGGGCGCAAGGGCACGCCATGGACGCTCGACGCTGGCTTTGCCACTCGCCAGCACGAGCGCGCGCGGAGTGCCGCGGCCCGGCTTATCAATGCCGAACCCGACGACATCGCGTTGATTTCCTCGGTGAGCTACGGCGTTGCGACGGCGGCGAAACTGTGCGCGGTGGCCCGCGGCGCCCGTGTCATCGTGCTGGAAAACGATCATTCCTCGCCGGTGCTGGAATGGCGGACGCGCGCAGACGCCGGGGGTTTTGCCGTCGAGACGGTTCGCCAGCCGGACGATGGCGACTGGACCTCGGCGGTGCTCGCGACAATCGAACGACCGGGTGCGCCGCCGGTGGGTCTTGCCTCGATCTCTTCGGTGCACTGGTCGGATGGCGGATTGATCGATATCGAAAAGGTCGGTGCGGCGCTGCGCCGGCAGGGCGCCATCTTCCTGATCGACGCCACCCACGGCGCAGGCGTGCTGACGATGGACGTCAGGCGTCTCGATCCGGATTTTGTGATTTTTCCGACCTACAAATGGCTGCTCGGTCCCTACGGCCGAGCTTTTATCTATGTCGCCAAACGTCATCAGGGCGGTCTGCCGCTCGAACAGACAGCATTCGGCCGCATCGACGTGCGCGCCGAGAACAAGATCTATTTTGCCGACACCCGCTATGTCCCCAATGCGCGGCGCTTCGACATGGGCGAGCGCGATCATTTCATCTCGATGGAGATGGCGGCGATCGGCATGGAAATGGTCGCCGAATGGGGCGCGCACGCCGTGGCGCAGCGTCTTTCCATGTTGACGGATCGTATCGCGGACGGACTACGCGACATCGGCGTCAGCGTGCCGGACCGTCGCTTGCGCGCACCGCATATCCTCAGCCTCGGCCTCAAGGAGGGGATGCCGGCGGGGCTGGTCGAGGGACTTGCAAGCCAGGGCGTCCATGTCGCGGCGCGTCTGGGGCGCATGCGGATCTCGCCGCACGTTTATAATGATGAGGCCGATGCCGACCGCTTGGTTGCGGTTCTGGCGGCGCGGCTGCGGGCTGACTGTCCTAACCCAGTCCCTCATAGACCATGAAGCCGCGCGCGATCTTCAGTTTGCGCAGCGCGCGGGGAACCAACGCTTGCGGGGGTTGGTCGAGATAGCGCCACGAGGTCAGTGTGAGGCTCCGTAGCCGGGCGTATTCGCTGTCGAATGGCGCCAAAAGTCCGGTCAGGCTGATCGGCGTGTGGGCGCGGGCGTTGAACGGCAACAGCAATAATTCCAGATGCGCCCGCGAACCGTCGTCAGCGGTCGCGGTGATGCCGGCTACCGCCGCCAGCATTTCCTCGGCGACGACCGCGATGATCTCCTCGATCTCGCGGCGGCCGCTGTCTTCGAACAGCGCTGAAAAGCTCTTGTCCTTCAGGTCACAGCCGAGCAGGGCGCAAACGCGGGTGCCGGCGACGCGAAACGGGTGGCCTGAATTGGCGTCATAGGAGAGGACGAAAATGTCGCCAAGCAGTTCGCGCACCGCTTCGGGCTCGATCTCGCTGCGGTCAGGCGCCCGCGCGCCGTCGCGCTTGCCGTCCCAATAGGCGAAGAACGCGCGATTCGACGGATGTTTCATGCTGCAGCCTTGCCCCGGCATTCGCCCGGCGGGACACATCTGTCCCGCTTTCGCGCACGCCTGTTCCCTTCACTGTCTTGCAGGAGGTGCTTTGCAGCGTCCATGCCGGAGCCGCATTTAGGAGGTCGAGGGAACGGGTTTGCGCCGTTAAGGTTAAATTAACGATGTTGTTTCCCCTTCGCCCGGGGCTGGCTAGTGTCCGCAGCGATCCCTCGCCGGTTCTCTCCAGGTTGCGGCGGGGTTGTTACACAGGGTTGCGCTCGGACAGTTTGGTCATCGCGCGGGGAGGGGTGGGGATGTCACCCGGGCCCGCGCCGCAAGACCGGCACGATCGAGGGAGGGCTTTCTCAGGGCCCTCCCTTTTTCATGCGCGCTTTTTGGCTTTCATTCCGCGGCCTCACGCAAATCCTGCTCGTGCTCCGGCTCCGGATGGGCTTGCACCTGTCGCGGCTGCCCCATCAGCACGGGCTGGAACAGCACCGCGGCGGCCATCGTGCAGGCCAGCGCCAGGGCCATCAGCTTGCCCATGCTCGACATGCCGGGATAGCTCGATGCCCACATGCTGCCGAACGCAACCCCTGTCGTCATCGCGCTGAAGATCACCGCCCGGGTCAGTGTCGATTGCAGCAGGTGGGTTTTTCCGGCACGCCACGCCATGATGTAATAGATCTTGAAGGCGACGCCGACGCCGAGCAGCAGCGGAAGCGCGATGATGTTGGCGAAGTTGAGCGAGAGGCCGTCCAGCGCGCAGATCTCCAGCGTCACGACGCCTGCGAGCAGCAGCGGGATCAACGTCAGCAACACGTCCGTCACGCGTCGCAGCGCAACGAAGAGCAGGATAGCGATCGCAACGATGGCGAGAGCGCCGGCTTCGATGAAGGCCGTGGTCACGGTCCTGGCCGCTTCATAAAGGCTGATGGCGCCGCCGGCCGCCGCCGGCTCGGCGGCAAGCACGGCGGTTGCGAATGTGCGCAGCACACGAGTGTCGTTCGGATCGCCCTTCGGCAAGGCCTGTACACGAGCCCTGCCGTCCGGCAACAGCCACTCGCGCACCAGATCCTGCGGCAGTGTCCTGACCGTGACTTCTTCAGGATCAAGATTCTTGCGCAGAAGATCGAGGTCATGGAGCAGCGGCGGCACGATCGCGGCATCCGCCCTGGTCCGCACCCCGCTATCGGCGCCGGCGAGCTGTTTCAGCAGGCCCGAAACGTGCCGCGCAGAGTTGGCGGCAGGGCTGCTCTGGTCGCCGGCGATGCCTGAGAGAGCATCGGCTGCATGCCGGATAGCACCGACATTTTCCTGATCGCTGGGCGCGGGCTGATGCGCCGGAGGGTTGAGAGCCGGACCAAGGCGTTGCGACGCGCCTTTCAACGCGACGATCTTCCCGCGCTGATCGGACGGAATGAGGCTGTTGAGGGTCAGGGTGCGCGAGACCTGCGGCAGCGCCGCCAGACGGCGTGCGGCTGCGTTGGCCCGTTCCAGCGATGGCGCCAGGATTTCGGCAGCGCTGCCGGTGCTTGTCGGATCATTCTGCAATTGGCGATAGGTCACGACCGAGGGGGAAGTCGGACTTTGGAGATCGACCGGATTGAAGTCGAAGTTCAAATGGAGCAACAGCGGCGTTCCGGCAAGGACGACAGCGAACGTGGCCACTATCACGGCAACGCGATGGCGCTGCAGGAAATCGTCGAGCGGCGCGAGAAAGAGAAAACCTACCGGCGCGGGCTCGCCCGGCGGCTTGAGCGATACCAGTGCCGCCGGCACCAGCGTGATGGCGCAGACGAACGCGACCAGCATGCCGCAACCGGCGATCAGGCCCAGCTCCGAAAGTCCGCGATAGCTGGTCGGCAGAAACGCGAAGAACCCCACGGCCGTGGCCACGGCCGCCAGCGCCAGCTGATTTCCCGTCTTGCGGGCGGCCCAGCGCAGCGCTTCAAACAGGTCCGGATGGTCGTTTCGTTCGGCGCGATAGCGCACGCTGAATTGAATGCCGAAGTCCACGCCGAGCCCCACGAACAGCACGAAGAAGGCAACCGAGATCAGATTGAACGCGCCGACCATCGCCAGTCCAAGCGCCGCCGTGACCGCAAGACCGACCACCAGGCTGAAGAGGACCGCTGCAACGATCTTCCAGGAACGCAGCGCCAGGAGCAGGATGATCACGACACCGAACACCGCCGTCAGGGTATCGCGCACCGCACTGTATTGGATGACCGAAAACTGGTCGTCGTTCATCGGCACCTGGCCGGTCAGTTCGACGGTTGCGCCGAATTTTCTTTGCAGGCCGAGATCGGCAGCCGCGTGTCGAATCCCGTCCTCCGCCTTACGTCCCGGCTGAAGCTCCGCGAAATCGAGTGTTGGCTGAACGCCGATGAAGTGCCGCAGCTGCTTTGCCGCAGGCGGCTGGTCCTGCACCAGTTCCTGCCAGGAGAAGGTTGTGGGCTTGCCGGACAGGACGTCACCGAGAGTTCGATCCGCCAGCGACAGCGTCCAGGCAAGCTGCTCGAGTTTGATCCGGCCAGCCTGCACGGCCTCGGCCGCGGTGGTGAGCGCCGACATGACACCGCGGAGGCTCGGGTCACCGGCAAGTGTTGCGATGAAGGGCCGGGCCATGGCAAGGCCCTCGGCATTCTTCCTCACCTCTGCTGGAGAGCCATACAGCAATCCGTTGCGCTCAAAGAATTCGCCGCTGTCGAGCCGCTCGACCACGGGAAACAGGGCGTGATCTCTGGACAGCGCCTGCGCCAGTGCGCTGGTTGCCTGTTCGGCGCCTTCCGGCGTCGGCGCCTTGACGACGACCAGAATGCCTTTTTTCGGAAATGCTTTGTCCAGTTCGAGCTGGCGCTGATGCCAGGGCAGGTTCTGCGAAATCAATCCTTCGATGTCCGTATTGATCTTGAATCGCGTGACGTCGCAGGTCGCCGCTGCAAGCAGCAACAGCGTACCCACGATAACGATGGCCCAGCGGTGGCGGGCGCAGATATTGACGATCCGGACAATGGCTGAATTGATCATGGCAGGCGGCGCTCGAAAAAATGGAACCGCCGCACCAATGTCCTGGCCGGCAAAGTCGTTCGGTTATCGATTCAAATATAGAAATCGCTGCGTTGAATGATGTCGTTGCTCACGGATTTGTTACGCATGGGTGAATGTCTCCGCGGCGCGTGTCGTCCAATTCGTTGATCGATGGCGGCTTCGAGAGCCGCGGCGCTGCAACTCCACGCCGCATCGTCCTTGCAAAACCTTAATCCGGTGAACAGGAGCTCGTAATGTGCGGTCTCCATGTTTGTGCGAGGGATTTTCTCCCGCATTCGAACACCGGAGACGCCATTATGAATGATCAATCAAACATCCCACCTGTCGCGCCGCGCAAGGTCCTCAGGCCGCGGCGGCTGGCGCTGCTTGCGTCCGTGGCCGGCCTCAGCATGGCGGTTCTCGCCTTCGGGGCCGGCGGCAACCTGCCGCTGACGGCGTGGAGCTCGCCCGTGCATGCCGCGGAAGCCGTGCAGTCGCCCGCAGGCTTTGCCGATCTCGTCGCCAAGGTGAAGCCGGCCGTGATCTCGGTCCGCGTCAAGATCGACGAGGACAACGACAACAGCTCATTCATGCAGCGTGAGCGCAACGACAATTCGGATCAGTCCGGTTCGCCGTTCGACCAGTTCTTCTCCAGGCAATTCGGTTTCCGGGGTCCCCAGGACTTCCGCGGCCAAAACATGATGCCGCAGGGTCACCAGGTGATCACAGGCGAAGGCTCAGGCTTCTTTATCTCGCCGGACGGCTATGCGGTGACCAACAATCATGTGGTCGACCATGCCAAGTCCGTGCAGGTGACCGCCGATGATGGCACGATCTATACCGCCAAGGTGGTCGGCACCGATCCGAAGACCGATCTGGCGTTGATCAAGGTCGACGGCAAGAGCGACTTTTCCTATGTGAAGTTTGCCGATCAGCAGCCGCGCATTGGTGATTGGGTCGTCGCCGTCGGCAACCCCTTCGGTCTCGGCGGCACGGTGACCGCGGGCATTGTTTCCGCGCGTGGTCGCGACATCGGCGCGGGACCTTATGACGACTACATCCAGATCGACGCGCCCATCAACAAGGGCAATTCCGGCGGCCCGGCGTTCGACGTGAACGGCAACGTGATCGGCGTCAACACCGCGATCTTCTCGCCGTCGGGAGGATCGGTCGGCATCGGCTTCGATATCCCGGCGGACACCGCCAAGCTCGTAGTCGCCCAGCTCAAGGACAAGGGTTACATCACCCGAGGCTGGCTCGGCGTGCAGGTGCAGCCGGTCACGGCCGGTATTGCCGACAGTCTCGGCCTGAAGCAGGCCAGGGGCGCGATCGTGGACAATCCGCAGGACAACAGCCCGGCCGCGAAAGCCGGGATCAAGGCTGGTGACGTCATCACCGCCGTCGACGGCAAACCCGTGAAGGATTCGCGCGATCTCGCCCGCACCATCAGCGTGATTGCGCCGGGCACTTCCGTCAAGCTCGATGTCCTGCGCAACGGCGATTCCAAGACCATGTCGGTGACGCTTGCCGAAATGCCGAACGACCATCAGGCCAATGCCGGCGAGCAGGGGTCGAAGGAGGCCGCCGGCACCCCGCATCTCGGTCTCAGCCTGGCGCCCGCGAGCGAAGTCGACGGCGCGGGCCAGAAAGGCGTCGTCGTGACCGCCGTCGATCCGGACGGCCCCGCCGCCGATCACGGTCTCAAGACCGGGGACGTCATCCTCAATGTCGGCGGCAAGGCGGTTGCCAATGTCGGCGACGTCCGCTCGGCGCTGAAGGAGGCCAGCGCCACCGGCAAGCACAGCGTGCTGATGCAAGTGAAGACGGCAGATGCGACCAGGTTCGTCGCGGTGCCGCTCGCCAATAGCTGATCCGTAGCCGTCATCCAGATGGTAGGAATGGGAAAAGGCCGGGTGCAACACCCGGCCTTTTTTCTCAGCCGCCATCTCTGCAGACAAGGCGTCGACGCCGCTACGGCAGGCGCGGGCGCTCGGCGGCGAATGAAATCGTGGCCTGGTCGTAGTCTCCCGATCCCATGCGGCCTTCGGCAAAAATCCCGTGCTTTGCGATCCAGTCGAAGGACTGCTCGTACACTTCTTTTGAATAAGGCTCGAACACGATCCGCTCTCCGGGACCCCAGCGCCTGGTATCCATCAGCGCATGGAAGCGCTCGGGGAATTCGTTCTTATAATAGTGTGTATAGAGCTCCGGCCGCAGATCGATATCGCGCTGCGCCGATCTCAAGGCGCGAAAATATCGCCTGACGTCTTCGGGATCCGGCGTGCCCTTCACCATCGCGGCGATCATGAAGGTGGTGTCCATCACCTTGCGGAATCCGAGTTGTTCGGCGAGGTAATAGGGGCCGCTGAACAGCGCCGCCGCGGCGCTCTTGCGCTCGATCAAAAGCTCCATGCGGTGGAACAGCATGCCGTCTTCGAAGGTGAGGTTGATCTGATCGGCTGGAATGTACTGTTCCAGCGCCTGGATCGTCGAATAGTGGCTGCCGGACTGGAATCCGACCGAAATCGGGATGCCCGCAAGATCGGCCGGGGTCCGCACCGGCGAATTGGCGGCAACGAAAATCCCGGAAGGCGCGACCGAATAGACATCGGCGAATAGCTTGGCGTGGCCGTTCGAGGCCGCCACGTTCACCGTCCAGTGGCAGGCGCAGCTCACATTGGCTTCACGCCCTTTCTCGATGCTTTGGAAGGCGCCCTGGTTTGCCTTGTCGTGATGTTTTCCATCGGTCGAGCGGATCAGCTCGCGAAACTCGTAATCGAGGCCTTCGGAACGGAAATATCCCTTTTCCTCGGCGACCCATTCCTGCAGGCGGAAATGCGGCTCGACGATGAATTTGCCCATGGATCCGCTCCCTGAAATCTCCGGCAATCCGGCATTTTGATATCTGACCTCAGCCGATCTGGCAAAGTTGCCATTCCGGCCGCATTACGCGCTTGCGCAGGCTCGTCAAGCCGCCTAATTGGGCGCAATCGCTGGCGTCAGCCGCTTGCTTCAGGTCCCAAAGCCCTTGGAATCCCCAACAGAACCGCCGCCGGACATTCAGCCGGAGCCCCCGCCGGTGACCCCGCGCGAACCGATCCTGACGCTGCCGGGCGCGCTGACCGCCTATATCCTGCTGCTGGCGGTGATTCACCTGCGGGTGCTGCTGCCGGTGGAATGGAGGAACTGGACCATCGACGTCTTCGGATTCATTCCGAAGCGCTACGACCAGACGTTGCTGGCGATCGATTTTCCCGGCGGCGCCGGCGCCAAGGTCTGGACGTTCGTCACCTATTCGCTGCTGCACGCCAATCTCAGCCATATCGGATTCAACGTGCTGTGGCTGTTGCCGTTCGGCAGCGCGCTGGCGCGCCGCTTCGGCGCCTTGAGGTTCTTCCTGTTCATGGCGGTGACGGCCGCCGCCGGCGCGCTCGCCCATCTCATCACCAATGAGCACTCGATGGCGCCGATGATCGGCGCGTCGGCGTCGGTGTCCGGCACCATGGCCGCGGCGATTCGCTTTGCCTTCGTCAAGGGCAGTTTCCTCTCGTTCAGCCGCGGCGACGCCGATGCCGCGGCACGGGTGCCGGCGCTGTCGCTGCTGCACGCCTTGCGCAATCCGCGCGTGCTGGCATTTCTCGCGATCTGGTTCGGCGTCAACATCATCTTCGGCATCGGTTCGATCGCGATCGGCACCGATGGCGCCAGCGTCGCCTGGCAGGCGCATATCGGCGGATTCCTCGCCGGCCTGATCCTGTTTTCGCTGTTCGATCCGGTTCCGCGCGGCACCGCCGATGCTGCAGATGCGTCGTCGCAGGATGCATCGCACAGCGGCTGATCGCCGCTTGCGGCTCAACGTGATTTCATCCATCATCACCGTCGTTATGAGGCAAGGCATAAGCCCGCAACCGTGCTTAATCGACATGCCTGCCCGACGCGCCCGCAACGAAACCGGCGCCAAACTGTTGATTGAAGGCTCTAACGGAACAAAAACGCGCTCGCTCAAGGGCGCGATCGGCTTCAGGGAGACGACAATGACGGTACGAGCAATTCTCGATTCCAAGGGACATCAGATCCAGAGCGTCGAGCCGGAGGCAAAGCTCTCGGCCGCGGTGAAGATCCTGGGCGAGCGGAAGATCGGCGCCGTGCTGGTGATGAGCAAGGGCCGCATCGAGGGCATCCTGTCGGAGCGCGACATCGTGCGCGTGCTGGCGGAACGGGGCGCTTCCGTGCTCGATGAGCCCGTCAGCGCCGTGATGACGCGCAAGGTCGTCAGCTGCCGGCAGAACGACACCGTTGCCGCGATCATGGAAATGATGACAACCGGAAAATTCCGGCATCTGCCTGTCGTCGAGGAGGGCCGGGTGGTCGGCCTGATTTCGATCGGCGACATCGTCAAGTGGCGGGTGCACGAATACGAAACGGAGCAGGAAGCGCTGCGCGAGTACATCAAGACTGCCTGAGCCAGGCACGACGGTCGAAGCGCGAACTACGGCGGCGTGTCGCCGCCGGGCTTGGCGGACGGCGGCGCCAGGATGTGGATCGCCTCCTGAATCGAATCGATGGCGCGCTCGGCGGCGCGCGCGCCATGCGCGATCAGGTCGGCGGCGCGATGGAAGTCGAACCAGCCGATCTGGCCGACCCGCGGCGAGATCAGCATGTCCGGCGGATCGCCGGCGAGCCGCGCGCGGGTGATGCGGTCCTGCATGATGTTGAACGCATCGACCATGACGCTGGAAATGCCCGGCCGCCCGCCGCCGCCGAAGAATTCGCGCTTCATGGTGCGTTCGGGCGAAAACAATTTGCCAAAGCCGCGTTTCGGCGGCGCCGGCGCGACCGCGGGCTCCGGCGCATCGGCCGCGGCGCCATGGGAGTAGATCGTGGTGGCGTGGGTAAAGACGTCGCTGGAGAGGTTGGCGGCGATCACGATTTCCGCGCCGAGTGCGCGCGCCGCCGACACCGGCACCGGATTGACCAGCGCGCCATCGACCAGCCAGCGGTCGCCGACCAGGACCGGCGAAAATATCCCGGGCAGCGCATAGGAGGCGCGCATCGCATCGACCATGCGGCCGTGGGTCAGCCAGATCTCGTGGCCGGTGCGCACTTCGGTCGCCACCGTTGCGAATTTCAGCGGCAATTCCTCGATCAGGGCCGGCCCGATCGCCGCCTCCAGCTGCGAGGCCAGCTTGTCGCCGCCGATCAGGCCCGAGCCGTTGAGGCGGATATCGAGATAGCCGAGGATGTTGCGCGGCTGCAGGCTGCGCGCCCATGCCTCGAGCGTATCGAGCTGGCCCGCTGCATAGGCGCCGCCGACCACCGCGCCGATGGAGGTGCCGACCACGACATTGGGGACGATGCCATGGGCCAGCAGGGTGCGGACGATGCCGATATGGGCAAATCCGCGCGCCGCGCCGCCGCCGAGCGCAAGCCCGATCACCGGCCGCCGGATGCTGCCGAGGCCCACCTTGTCGCGGTCGTCGGCGCCGCTCTGGCTGCGTCCGATCAAAATATCCAGCACCTGATATCTCCCTGGCCGCGAGACGCTAGTCGCTACCGCTCATGCCTGCCAGAATGAAGCGCAAGCATGGTTTATGCCGCGCTTTCGGATGGGCTAGGCAGGGATTGTGACGGGAACGCGGCTTCGGGAGAAACACGCCGGCCTGCTGCCGGTTCCAGGGCGCCTTTCCCGATTGCGCAGGCTTGAATTTGCCGCGTTTTCGGTGAAAAGCATGGGCCATGATTGCAGGGGGTCATGGCATCGGTCGATCCGGGCGGGGCGGGCGTTTGCTGCCGGCGCTTGCGCTTCTTTTGATCGCAGCCTTCCCGGCTCCCGCCTCGGCCCAGATGTTCAGCGACCGGCCGCCGCCGGTGCCGCCGGCTTCCGTCCCCGAACCGCCATCCGGGCCGGCGATGAATCTGGCGCCGCCCTCCGGGCCGGCATCGATTCCGAGCCTGCCGGCGCCGCTGACGCAACCGGCCATCTCCGCGGTGCCGCCGGTGGTCGCCCCGCCGAGCGCCGCTGTCCCCGGTCAGGCGGTGTTGGCGCTGACGGCGCGTTACGGCAAGGATCTTCCGGTCATCAACAGCGGCCTGGTTTGGCGGGTGTTTGCGGACCGGCCGGACGAGACCGGCACCTTCAAGCTGATCCGCGAGGATCATGGCGCCACGCCCAACATCGTGTTGCCGCCGGGCGGCTATGTGGTCCATGTCGCCTTCGGGCTGGTCAGCGCGGTCCGCGCCGTGACCCTGAAGTCCGAGACCGACCGCGAATCCTTCCTGCTTCCGGCGGGCGGCCTGCGCATCGAGGGGCGCGTCGGCACCAGCAAGATCCCGCAGAACCAGATCTCGTTTGCGATCTACAAGGGCAGCCAGTTCGAGGTCAGCGAGCGCGCCTCGCTGGTGCCGAGCGTTGCCGCCGGCGACGTCGTGCTGCTGCCGGAGGGCACCTACTACATCGTTTCCAGCTATGGCGACGCCAATTCCGTGGTGCGCTCGGATATCCGCGTGCAGGCCGGCAAGCTGACCGACGTCATCATCACCCATCGCGCCGCCGTGATCACGCTGAAGCTGGTCAGCGACAAGGGCGGCGAGGCGCTCGCCAACACCGCCTGGTCGGTGCTGACGCCCGGCGGCGACATCATCAAGGAATCGATCGGCGCCTTCCCGCGCGTCATCCTGTCCGAAGGCGAATACCGCGCCATCGCCAAGAACGAGGGCAAGGTCTACGAGCGCCCGTTCAACGTCGTCAACGGCGTCGACGGCGAGGTCGAGGTGGTCGCGCATTAGGGTCGGCATGATAAGTGTCGCGTTGGGCGACGACTCTCTCAATGTGGTCCCGGCCTCCGCACTCCCACCATTAAATTCTTTTTTAGTTTGGTCGCTTGTGTTCGGAGGTTTTCCAAGGCGATCCATCGGCGTGAGTGAACATCACTTCCGATCCGGCGCGTCCAGCACAGGCCGCCTTAATCCGTCGCCAGACTTGAACCCGAGAGCGATAACCATGGCGCATGCCTACCGCTTTCTTTGTCGCGGCGCCGGCATCGATGCGCGCCTGCAACACGGCAAGTGAGGCAACGCGGTTCGCGCGGATGGTTTGGCATTTCTCGCTCGCAGCCCGGACGGAAAATGCTAGGCTCCGTGATTGAAGGCGGCTTCTCAGGGGACCTACATGCAACGGCGCATGTTCATCACGCTTCTCGGCGGTGCGGCAATCGCGTGGCCACTCGCGGCGGAGGCGCAGCAGCCGGAACGGATGCGGCGGATCGGTGTGTTGATGACGCTTGATCCTGATGACCCTGAGGGTCAATCCGAAATGAAGGGCCTCAAGCAGGGTCTTCAGGAGTTGGGGTGGGTCGAGGGCCGCAACCTCCAAATCGAATATTCCTGGCCTGGCAGTGAGCCCGATCGCATCCAGGCCTTCGCGAAAGCTCTGGTCAGCCAGCGGTGTGAGGTCATTGTCGCTCGCTCCACTCCTGTCGTGGCTGCGCTCCTGAGGGAGACGCGCAGCATTCCGATCGTGTTCGGGTGGGTCGTCGATCCCGTCGGCAGCGGCTTCGTGCAGAGTTTTCCGCACCCCGGAGGCAACGTGACCGGCTTTCAAAATCTCGAATTTTCGATGGTCGGAAAATGGATAGAGCTGCTGACGAAGATAGCGCCGGCGGTGCGGCGGGTGGTATATATCTATAACCTGGCAACTGTCCCTACCGGGTTTTTGCACGCGCTGGATGCGCTGGCTCCTACAATTCCGGTGCAGCTTGTCGCCGCTCCCGTTCATAGCTCCGCAGAAATCGATGCCGCCATCGCTGACTTCGCGCGCGAACCCGCCGGAGGGCTGATGATGATGCCCGACACGTTTAACGAGGCCAATCAGGCGCAGATCATCGCGCTCACTGCAAAATGCGGCTTGCCGGCAGTTTACCCGCATCGCTTCGATGACGGCTTGATCTCTTATGGTCCGGACCTGCCCAGCCTGTTCAAGCGCGCGGCGTCCTACGTCGATCGCATCTTGCGCGGTGAAAAGCCGGGCGAACTTCCGGTACAGGCACCGACCAGCTACGAATTGATCATCAATCTCAAGACCGCCAAGACACTTGGCCTTACCGTTCCACAGTCGCTGCTCGGTCGCAGCCGACGAGGTGATCGAATAGGGCCGGCGACTTCGGTTGTTGGCACCTTTTGCACCTCGGCGGCCGGTCGGCCCCGGGACTCTCGTCCGCTGCCCGCCCGCCGGTTCATGCCGACGGGTTTTTCTTTCGATCATCGGGGAGCGTCGGCGGCGGCATCATTCTGGCTTTGACTTGCAAGTAGTGATGTTCGCGCTCGCGGGCCATTTTTTCCTGATGCGCTCTGAACGTGGTTACGCGTTGCCGGATTTCGTCGCGCTCCGACGTCGGTAAGACGATTGGCGTAATGTTGGCGCGAGGTGCGACCGGGTTTGGAGTTTCAGCCAACGCTTTTTCAGCTGTCTGCAAGGCAATGGACAAGTCCGGGACAGGCTTGCGTTTGACATGATTTGCAAATGCCATCGTGCTCTCAATCAGCGCGTCGAGCTCCAGCTTCCAATCCATCACGCAGCCCCTCACCAAAGAACCGCTAAAAATATGCCCAGCGGCCCACCGGACTCAAAATTGTTCAGGAAAATGAAATACGCCGCCCGGGGACTCGAGCATATCCGCGGCTGGTCGCTGGTGTGAAGCCCAAGATCCGGCAGCAACCAAGGAACATCCAGCCTGTTGCGGAGAAGACACAAATCGGCGACTGGTCCAGGCAGGCACTTGCGCCGAGTGCCACTCGCTCGACTTACGCCCCGGTTTGGCATTTTCCGGACCTCGCGCGACGTCCGCTTGGATTACTTCTCACAGTCCCGAAATTGCTAAACTGAACAGGCGATGCTCTATGCGGGAAGGAGCAATCTTATGGCAACGCGAGAGCCGGTCAGATGGCGAACGTGCTGATTGCGGGCGCGGGGCTCGGCGGGCTGACGGCGGCTTTGGCTTTGTTGCAGCGGGGCCATCAGGTGCGGCTGTTCGAGCAGGCCTCCGAGTTGCGGGAGGTCGGGGCCGGGGTGCAACTCGGTGCGAACGGAACGCGGTTGCTGATTGCGCTGGGGCTGGAAGCGGCCATGAAGCAAGTCGTTTGCGCCGCGACCGGCAAGGAAATGCGGCTGGCAAGCAGCGGGCAGAGTTGGCAGACGTTCGATCTGGGGGAGACCTCGGTCGAACGTTTCGGCGCGCCTTACTGGATGGTCCATCGGGGGGATTTTCATCGGGTCTTGCTGGATGCGGTGCAGGCGGCTGCGCCGGATGCAATTCAGGTGGGGAATGGGTGTATCGGGTGCGAGCAGTCGGATGATCGCGTTGTGCTGCATCTGGCCAACGGAGAGCATGCGGCGGGCGACGTGCTGATCGGCGCGGATGGGGTGCACTCGAAGGTGCGGCAGCAGATTTTCGGGCAGGGGTCGGCCCGGTTTACCGGCCTCGTGGCCTGGCGCGGGCTGGTGCCGATGGAGCGCTTGCCGTCGCATCAGCGTCGGCTGATCGGTGCGAACTGGATTGGCGTCGGTGGGCATGTCGTTACTTATCCGCTCCGGCGCGGCGAAATCCTGAACTTCGTTGGAGTGATCGAGCGCGATGACTGGCAAGTGGAGTCATGGACCGAACCGGGAACGCATGAGGAGTGTCTGCGTGATCTCGCGAACTGGCATGAGGATGTGAAGACGATCATTCGCAACATCGACACCCCTTATAAATGGGCACTTCTGGGCCGAGAACCGCTGGACCATTACGCCCAGGGACGGGTCTGCGTGATGGGCGATGCGGCCCATCCGACACTGCCGTTTCTCGCTCAGGGCGCAAACATGGCCTTGGAAGATGCCGTCGTGATCGCTCGCTGTCTGGACGGGGCCGATGTTGCGGCGGCGTTGAAAAGTTACGAGGCCGCTCGATTGGAGCGGACCGCGGCTATCGTGCGGGGGGCATCGGACAATACGAAGCGATTCCACAATCCGGCGCTGGGAACTCCGGAGGGCGCGGCGGCGTATGTGGAGCGCGAGTTCCAGCCGGAGCTGGTGAAGAAACGATACGACTGGTTGTACGAGTATGATGCGCTGACCGTGCCTTTGGCGTAGCCGGGATTCGGCGGCCGCTAACGCGAGGAGCCGCCCCCAAAACGATCAACGTCCCTCAAGCTCTTCCAGATGACCAGTTTCGTCGATACATTCTCCGGTCTTGGACCTCGGCGTGGCCAACGAGGCGGCGGGCTTTGGGAGGATGATGTGACGACAATATCCATGGCGAAAGAGGGGGATCGCAATCCCGGCACCATCGAGGAGTGCCGATCCTTCGTGGCTTACGTCGAGTCGCTGTTCATGCCGTGGAACGTCGATGCGCTGGTTGATGGATTCACCGGAGACTGTGTCGTGCGGTTTGGCATCGTCCCCGAATTCAGGGGACGCGAGGCGCTTCGCGCATTCTTCATGGCGCGCAGCGCCAGGCAGAAGGGATATCGCCTGAAGAAACAGTTTCGCACGCTCATGAACGACAAGATGACGAACATTTGGGACGGAGAATGGGAAGACTCCGCGACCGGACGGCGCATGAAGGGATTTGGCGTGGAAGTCTGGACCATGCGCGGCGGCAAGATCGCGGTTTGGGAAACCGCGTTCAACAGCGGGCCGGCCGACGAGGCGCTGGATGTCAGCCAGATGCTCAAGTAACGAAACAGATATAACACGCGCAACAACGCGGATCGGGAATAGCTCGTGGCACAGGTGAACGTTCTGATCTCAGGCGGATTCAGCGGCGCGTATGAGGAATTGGTGCCGCAGTTCGAGCGGACCAGCGGCATCAAGGTTGCGACCGGGTCGGGTGCGTCGCAGGGCACCGGGCCGCAGACGATTGCCGCGCAGCTCGCCCGCAGCGTGCCGTCCGACGTGGTGATCCTGTCGAGAGAGGGCCTCGGCGAGCTGATCGCCGCGAACCGAATCCTCGCCGGAACGGGCGTCGATCTTGCGCGGGTAGGCGTCGGCGTGGCGGTGCGCACCGGGGCTCCGAAGCCCGACCTCACCAGCGTCGAGGCCTTCAAACGGATCCTGCTCGAGGCCAAAACCGTGGCGGTCCCGGGAAGCACCAGCGGGATCTGGCTTACGACCGGGCTTTTTCCGCGGCTCGGCATCGCGGAAATGATCAACGTCGCAGTCACGCCCCGCGGCACCGGCGCGGCCGCGATGGTCGCCGCGGGAGACGCTGATCTTGCGGTCTTGCCGACGAGTGAAATCATGCATGCCGCGGGAGTTGACTTCGCGGGCAACATTGCACCCGAGATTCAGTTTATTCAGACGTTCTCAGCCGCCATCGTGGCCGGCTCGAGCGAGATCGAGGCTTCCAGACGGCTGATCGAATTTCTGACCTCTGCGCGCGCCGCCGAGGCCATCCGGAAAAGCGGCATGGAGCCGCTCACGGCACAAACCGAAGTGGCGACGGACCCTAGAGATATCCGGTTATCGGGGTAGACCGGAGTGGCTTGCCGGCGAGTGCTCTTGAAGTCACGACTTGCCCGACGAGCGCCTAGCTGGGTATGGTTATGATCTATCAAACCGGGGGAGGATTCGAATTGAAAGCTTCCGTTTTATGCTTCCGCGCCGCCGTGCTGCTGGTTATCGCAGGCATGCTTTGGGGTATCGTGATGGGAATCAGCGAGGATCATTCCACGATGCCGGCCCATGCCCACCTTAATCTCCTGGGTTGGGTGTCTTTGTTCCTCTTTGGCGTCTATTATCATTTGCACCCAACCATCGACAGCAACCGTTTGGCTACTTTGCAGGTCTGGATTTGGATTGTAGGTACCATCATCATGACGATCGGCGTAGGTCTGGTGCACTCAGGCCATGAAATCGGCGATCCCATCGCCGCAATATCCTCGCTGCTGGTTCTTGCCGATATGCTGCTCTTTGGCTGGCTCGTTTTCCGCCGCGAAAGGAGCGAACAGACCAGCCAGCGATCCACTGTACCAGCCGAATAACGCCGGCCCCGTAACTCGGGCACCAAAAGTCTCAGCCGGCTTTGCGAGCCATGGGCATTTCTGCAGGGTTCACCTTACGGTACGCCGTCAACGGCCGGCCGTTTGAAACGCATCGCGATCCATGCACCCAGCAACTTCAATACGAATTTGCCGGAGTGGCCCGGATAGTTGGTGCAATGCTAACCAGGGTGCAGGGATGCACTTGAGTTCGTTCGTGGCACCCACCGGACATGTCGGCGTGGGCCGACGATGTCCGCGCCTCGGGATAGAAATGACGGATTAGAATCGCGTCACGATGTCGCCGAGTTGCGGCCGCGGACGGTCCTCGCTCGGCTTCGATGGCGTGCCGATGTGAATAAAACCGGCGAGCTTTTCGTCGGACTTCAATCCCAGGCCGTCCAGCACGTCGCGGTCGAACGCGAACCAGCCCGTCAGCCAGCAGGCGCCGTAGCCGAGCGCGGTCGCGGCGGTGACGATGTTCATGGCGCTGGCGCCGGCCGACAGTTCCTGCTCCCAGGGCGGCACCTTGGGATGCGGTTTGGTGAAGCTGACGATGCCGATCACCAGCGGCGCATCGGTGAGCCGCCGCTTCTCGATATCGATCTCCGCCGGCGTGGCGCCCGGATTTTTCCGCGCGAATACGTTGGCGATCACCTCGCCGGCGCGCCAGCGCGCATCGCCCTCGAACACGATGAAACGCCACGGCGTCAGTTTGCCATGATCCGGCACCCGCGCGCCGATGGTCAGGATGGTGTCGAGTTCGGCCGGCGAGGGGCCGGGACCGCTCATCTCGCGCGGTTTGACGGAACGGCGGATTTTCAGGAGGTCAATGGCTTCGGGCACTGCGATGGTCTTCCTTTTGGGGAACAGGCGGGCATCGCATAGCATGCGACGCCGCGGGCCACGAGGCGTTAGCGCGCGTTTTAGACCGATTGTGATCGGGGACTATTGGATCGGCGCCGCCGGGGCAATGCCGGAGGGTAACGTCTTGAGGGCCGCCAGCACGTCCGCCTCATCCCATTGCACGCGGACCGCACTCGCACGGGGGTGTCCGGCCGCATCGAGGATCACGATATCGAGGCGATGCTGATTGACGGTGGTCGAGCCGTAGCCGACGCCGAGATCGAGCCAACGTTGAAATGGCTCGAACGGGCCCGTCGTGCGAAGCAGCCGGCTGCGGTCGTCGAACGACATGCCACGGTTGGCACCGTAGAAGCGCAGGCGCGCCGGCAAATCGAACCCGGGATCGTAGCTGATGGCCGCGACGTTGAACAGGTCTTGCAGCCCTTCGTTTCGGATACGCTGCTGCAGCCGCGCGAGTTTGGTGATGGTGAGCGAACACTTGTTCGGGTTCATGCAGCGCGAATAGAAAAAGGTCAGCACGCTGGGCCGTCCCGGAAAGAAATCGGCGAACGAAAATACCGTGCCATCCTGATCCTGCAGCTCAGTGGTCTCGATATCGACGCCGCCGGAAGGCGTTTCCGCGGTGAAGGAGATTGTCGCAGGGTGTGCGGCGCAGCAGTGGGCCTGGGCCTGCTTGTCGCCGGCGGATACCGCCGCGAGGGCGATCATGATCTCCGCATTGACTTGGGCGGAAAAACAAGCGGGCTGCCGGCCGAGCATTTCCGCAAGAGGCGCCTGCGCTCCGTTGGCGCGGGGTCCGAGCCAGGCCAGCGTGCGAAACAGCTCCATCAATGCCGTTACCGGCGCGCCGGCCGCGGGAGCAGCGCGCAGATCGAAGTTGACCAGATCGTCCGAGCCCCGAATGCGGCCGACCGCGGCAAGTAGCAGTCCCGCGATCGCGTCGGGGAGGTCGCTTGCGCCGCGAACGGCCTTTGCGGCGGCGGCCAGGACGTAAGGATTGAAGCCGTTCTCCAACTCCTCGATGACGACCGGCAGCGCAGATGTCGGCAATCCCGTCGTTTCAAAGCTCGCCAGAATATAGCCGCGCAGCCGTTCAGCGTCGTTGCTGCTGCGGCCGGCGTAGATCGGCGATTGCTCGGCAAGCATGGCGGCAAGGGCGTCTCGTCGGTCCGGCGCGGCGCGCAGGCGATCGATTTCGGCGATGACCTCCGCGAACGCAACGTCGGAAAACGCGCGCATGCCGGCCCGGCCTACTGCTTCGCCAGGAAGCGTCCCGCGGCGGCGCGCAGATTGGCCAATGGATTTTGGGCGCTCAGATTCTTGACCTGGTCGAGGAATCCGGCGTTGTCGCGAATCACCTGGTGAAGCGGCGTATTGACCAGCGCTCCCAGCGTCGAGGCGCGAATATCCTCGAAGTCGGTCGGGTCCTGGACGATTTTCTGGGCGACTTCGGCAAAACGTTGCGGATTGAGAACGTTCAGGCCGGTGGCGCTCAATGCACGAAGACTTTTCGGCTGCTGCTTGTCCGTCAGCAATTGCGCGAACAGATCCTGTGACTTCGCGTCGGTCGCGAGAACGCGCAATGCGGCTTCCTTGGCCGCAAGGTCGGCGGTTTTCTGAAAGACATCCCGCGCGAGATCGGCGAGATTGCCATGATCGTCGAATGCCAGCAGGTGCAGCGCGGTCGCCGCCGGCACCAGGGCGGCGAGCGGCTGCTGCAGCCCGCGGCGCAACAGGTCCTGGGCCGTGGAATCCTTCTCGGCGGCGAGGATGGCGAGGGCGCGTGTGCATAGTTGCGGGTCGATGCCGGGTTGCGCGAGTTGACGCAAGGTCTGGAGAAAATCGACGCGGTAGGGCGCAAACTGGTCACCGAGGAATCGCAACGCACTGATGGCCTTCAAGGCGGCAATGCGCTCGGCTATCGACTTGCCGGCGTCGGCCAGCGCCGCCAACAGCGCTGGAACCGTCTGCGACAGGTCGGCATCTTGCGGGATGCCCAACGCGGCCGTGGCCGACAGCTTCGCCGGGCCGTCTGCCGAAGGTTCGGCGGCCAACTCGGCCTCGTAGGCCTTGCGATAATCCTTGACGTCCATCGTGATCACCCGTCCATCGACGCTTGATATGGATCGCTCATCCTCCGCCGGCAACCACCGTCGGGGGCAATTCGAACGGCACATCGTCAAAAGCGTACCCGAGCGGGTCGCCGCCGCCAACCGCCAGGTGATCGAACATATTCATTACTTTGGGCGTCGTCCCGGGCGCCGGCGTAACGCCTGTGTCGGGAAAGGGGCCGCCGGGGGCCGTCGACGGCCGCGGGCTGCCGGTGATGCCGTTCCACGGCCACATCGTATCGCCCAGGTGATGGCCGATGTTATTTGCAGCAGTCGGGGCGAAGGCGTCGGCATCGGTCGGGCTGGTGTGGTGATTGACCCATTGCCACTTCGCCCACAAGCGGTCGACATTGGCGTGCAGCATGAAAAACAGCGGATCGCGCACGGCGGTTCCGATGAAATGGATCGGACTTGCCTCGGTGAAGCTGACATGGGCGTTGCCGTGGGGGTTTATCTCCATGCCGCGCCGTCCGCCCCAAAATCGAATGTAAGTGGTGCCGAGCCTCATCGTCGCATTTTCGTCGATCACATCGGCCGAACCGTTAATGTCGAAATCCGGATTGCGTGTGATGCCGAGTTCACTATCAGTGGTCCATTGCTCAAGCGGGTGTCCGGGCCGGAATGAGACCGCCCCGTCGCCGTTTGGCGATCCCATGAAATCCTCGGTGAACACATTGGGCGCCCCCGTGTCGAACTGCCAATAGGGGACCGCCACGGTCGGGTCGGTCGCCTGCAAGGCGCGCTCGAGGTCCAGCACGTAGGCGCGATGCCAAGGCAGGAAACCCGGGCTGCCGTGCATTTCGCGCGTCGTATCGTCGGTATGCATGTCGCGAAAATCGCGATAGGCGCCGAGGCCCTTGGCATTCAAGGCGCCCAGCGCCGCCAGAAATCGGTCGCGCTCCGGCCCGCTCAGCGTGTTCGCACTCTTGCGGATGCGCACCATCACGGCTTTCGACCCGAGCACGGCTCCGGTGGTCTTGTCGCTCACCTGCACCACAGCGTCGCCATAAGCAACGCTGGGCTTTTGAAATTCGCCGGCGATCCAGAATGAAACCGGTTGTCCATTGCCGGGCAGACTGAGCTGCAGGCTGGCGCCGCCCTGGTCCGTACGGTTGGTATCGAACAGGAGTCCGCCGACGGTTCCCGTGCTGCGCAAGACGACATCGGCTCCTGCGCCAGTACCATTGACGATTTTCGCGGTCGCCTGAACCGGAGCCCAGGTGAGAAAGACCCGGCCCTGGGCGTCAGCTCCCGTGATATCGATCTGGACGTTCATGGGCTACGGCATCTCCCCACGCACAAACGAGCGCTATCTTAACAAATGAATTTCATGAGCGTCGCGCAAACGCGCACGTGCAGGTCAATAAATACACCTTAGATTGCAAACCCGGTTTGCGCAACATTTCGTTTCGAGGCAGGATCTTGCGCCGACGGGTTACCACCCTCTGGCTGCCGTGCCGAAAGTTGCGGTTCGAGACGGCTAAAACCAGGGGTATCGTCAGGCCGCGGGTTTGACCACGGGATCGAGCCGCGCCCGTTTCACGTCCGGCGGCGTGGCTTCCTCGACCAATGCGGCGATCGCCTCATCCGTCGGCATAATCGTTTGCCCGTCGCTGCCAAGCCTTCGGATCGAGACCGAATGGGTCTCGGCTTCCCTCTTGCCGACCACGAGCAGCGCCGGGATTTTCGCCAGCGAGTGCTCGCGGACCTTGTAGTTGATCTTCTCGTTGCGCAGATCGATCTCGACGCGCAGACCTGCGCGCTGCGCTGCGGCGGCAACGATTTTGGCGTATTCGTCGCCTTCCGAGGTGATGGTGGTGACCACCGCCTGCACCGGCGCCAGCCAGAGCGGAAAATTGCCTGCGAAATGCTCGATCAGGATGCCGATGAAACGCTCCATCGAGCCGCAGATCGCCCGATGCACCATCACCGGCACCTTCTTGGAGCCGTCGGCATCAATGTAGAAGGCGCCAAAACGTTCCGGCAGGTTGAAGTCGACCTGCGTGGTGCCGCACTGCCAGTCGCGGCCGATCGCGTCGCGCAGCACATATTCGAATTTCGGGCCGTAGAAGGCGCCTTCGCCGGGATTGATCGCGGTCTTGATGCCTTGATTGTGGCTCCTGGCCGCGATCTCCGACAACACGGTGGCCATCACGCGCTCGGCGTGATCCCACATCTCATCGGTGCCGACGCGCTTGTCCGGCCGGGTCGAGAGTTTGACCGTGAGTTCGCCCTCGAAGCCGAAATCCTGATAGGTCGACAGAATGAGGTCGTTGATCTTCAGGCACTCCTCGGCGAGCTGCGCCTCGGTGCAGAACACATGCGCGTCGTCCTGGGTGAAGCCGCGCACCCGCATCAGCCCGTGCATCGCGCCCGAGGCCTCGTAGCGGTGCACCACGCCGAATTCAGCCAATCGCAACGGCAGGTCGCGATAACTCTTCAGCCCGTGCTTGAAGATCTGCACGTGCCCGGGACAGTTCATCGGCTTCAACACGAACCAGCGCTTGTCCTCGGCCTCGTCGCCGGCCGACTGCGCCGCGAACATGTTCTCGCGGTACCATTCCCAGTGACCTGAGGTTTCCCACAACGCCTTGTCGAGGATCTGCGGCGCGTTGACCTCGCTGTACTCGCCGGCGAGCCTGCGGCGCATATAGGCGATCACCGCCTGGAAGATCGACCAGCCCTTGGCGTGCCAGAACACCACGCCGGGACCTTCTTCCTGGAAGTGAAACAAATCGAGTTCGCGGCCGAGCTTGCGATGGTCGCGCTTCTCCGCTTCCTCGATCTGCTTCAGATAGGCGTCGAGCTCTTCCTGCTTGGCGAACGCCGTGCCGTAGATGCGCGTCAGCATCGGGTTGTTGGAGTCGCCGCGCCAATAGGCGCCCGCGACCTTCATCAGTTTGAAGGCGTTGCCGATCTTCCCCGTCGAGGTCATATGCGGCCCGCGGCAGAGATCGAACCAGTCGCCCTGCCGGTAAATCTTGATGGTCTGGTCGGCAGGAATTGCATCGACCAGCTCGACCTTGAACATCTCGCCGTTGTCGCGGAACACCTGCTTGGTCTGTTCGCGGCTCCAGATCTCCTTGGTGAAGGGTTTGTCGCGCGCGATGATCTCGCGCATCTTCTTCTCGATCGCTGCAAAATCCTCGGGCGTGAACGGCTCGTTGCGGAAGAAATCGTAATAGAAGCCGTTCTCGATCACCGGACCGATCGTCACCTGGGTGCCCGGCCACAGCGATTGCACGGCCTCGGCCAGCACGTGGGCGGCGTCATGTCGGATCAGTTCAAGCGCGCGGGGATCGTCGCGGGCGATGAATTCGATCCTGGCGTCGTGCTCGATCGGGTCGGCGAGGTCGACCACGGTGCCGTCGAGCGCCATCGCCACCGTGCGCTTGGCGAGCGACGGCGAGATGCCCTTGGCGATGTCGAGGCCGGTGGTGTTTTTGGGGAACTCGCGCGTGGCGCCGTCGGGGAAGGTGAGGGCGATCTTGTGCGCGGGCTCGACCGGTTTCAAATTCGTCAGGCTGTACTTGAAGTCCGTCATCAGTGTGGCTCCTGTGGCTCACTCCTGCGTACGAGCGCAGGTAAGCGGGAAGCAGCGGTATATCAGGGGATTCGGGCCTTGCAACCGGCAAAAAGCGTGGTTTTCGAAGGCTTGAACGTCCGTGGCCGCGATCGCGCGCCACGAGCGGAGATTGCAGTGCCCCGCTTCATTGTTTAGCCTGACCGGGCTGCAACAATTCCCGCATCTTCTTCAGCCTGCCATCATGATGACATTTCGCGTTCTCCTGTTTGCGGCCCTGTTGCTGATGCCCGTCGCGCTCCGCGCAAAACCGCCTGCCGAGATGGCCGGAGTTTCGCCGCGCCTCGTCATCTATCTCGCCAGGGGGGCGCCCAATGCTTGCGGACAGGGCTGTGACCGCTGGATTGCCATCGAAGGCAAGGTGGATCTGGCCGCGGCTGCCCGGGTCAGCCGCTTCCTGCGCGACGTCAAGGACACGCAACGGCCGATCTACCTGCATTCGCCGGGCGGCTCGGTCGAGCAGGCTTTTGTCATCGGGCAACTCTCTGCGGAGCCGGAAGGCGGTGGCCCGGGTCGGGCGGACGATCGTGGCCGCCTGCGGCGCGGACCAGCAGGCCGACGATGCCTGTCTCAAGATCAAGACGTCGGGCAGCGAAGTCGAGGCCGCGATCGAAACCCGTCATTCCATGTGCAATTCGGCCTGCGGCTACCTGTTTCTCGGCGCGACCACCCGCGAGGTGGCGCCGGATGCCGCGATGGCCGTTCACAATTCCAAGCTCACGCTGGTGATTCACGGACATCCCTCGCCAGGACAGATCGCGGAATTTACCGACAACAGCCTGACCAGAGCCGATCGCGAGAGAGCCTCCTACATCCTGGCGATGGGCTTTGGCCGCGAATTCGACGATCTCATCACCACGATCAAATTCGACAATGCGCGGGCCTTGACACGGTCGGAAATTTTTCGCTTCGGCATCGATGCGAGGCCGTTCGTCGAGACCTCGTGGATCCTGGAGACTGAGGCCCGTCCCTATGCCCGCAAGGTTGCGCTGGCCAAGAAGCAGGACGATGCCTCGTTCCGCTTGATGGAGTGGCGATTGTTCTGCGAGAACAAGGACCATGCGCGACTGATGTTCATCCGGGAATTCGACAAGGCCACGGCCGGCGTGAATGCCGTGACCATGACGGCGGGTGCCGAGAAGCCGGTAAGGTTCGGCAGCTATCCCGCGCGAATAGGGAGCTACGAGGCCTGGAGCGGGACCATGACGTCAGATGCGATGAAAATGGTGCTGACCGTGCCGCATCTGCAAATGGCGGAGGCAACGCCGGTGTCGGGCGGCAAGCTCAATCAGCAGACATTCGATATCGACACCTCTGGCCTCGAGCCGGCGTGGACCCAGCTCGTTGCGTCCTGTCCCGCCTCGCCCGGCAATTTGAAGCCGGTTGCGTCTCCCGTCGTCACCTCCGCGCCAGTGCAGTGAGCGCGCTCAGTGCCGCGCAAAAGACAGGCACGCCGCGGCTGACCGGGACATGGCGGCGCTTTTGTCTTCGGGAGATTCCGGCCCTGACGGGGTTCCCCGGCTCGACTCGACGGTGGCTTTGCCCTACATCGGCTGGCGAAAACGAAGCTGAAGTGAGAACTGCCATGAGAACAATGCTCGCGCTCGTCCTGGTGCTTTGCTCCGGCGCCGCAATGGCGCAAAGCAGCCAGCCGGCCACCGCGGCCCCTCCAGCCGCCGCGGCGCCTGCGACCACCGCGGCTCCGCCGCCCGGCAAGCCGCCGGCTCAGGCAAAGCCGAAGAAGACGGCCGCCGCGCCGGCTCCGGCGCAGCACCTGTCGATCGCCAAGCGGTTGCAGGCCTGTCTCGACATCGACGATGGAACGAAGGGCAGGCTCGATTGCTACGACGCCGTCATCGCGCCGAAGCCCAATCCCAAAGCGCCGGCCGCCAAGGGCGTGGCGGATTGCCGCTTCAAGAAGGAAGAGGACGAGCGGCTGAACTGCTTCAACGGTTTTGCCGAGAGCATTCCGAAATTCTAGGCCAGTCGCCGAGGGGCAGCAGGATGCGGTCCGCGTGGAACGGAATTGCGTTGCTGGTCGTGTCGCATCTGGCTTTCGCCAATGTATCTTCCGCGCTCGCTCAGGCGGGCAGTATCGGCGGCAGCATCGGCAAGCAGGACAAGTCCATCTCGGGAATTGAGGAGGCGGACAGGCCGCGTGCGGTACCTCATCCGAAACGCCCGGCCGCCGCCATCGATATCAATGGCCTGTGGGGCAGCAATATCGGCTCCGATTACCAGATTACACAGACCGGAAATTCTTTCCGGTGGGTCGTCGTGCGTGGAGCACAGCGTGAAACCGCGACCGGCACCATGGACGGTTACAATGTAAGCGCCAGCTGGTCGGGGACAAACGGCTCGGGTTCGGCTGCCGGCGTCATCGTGGTCGTCGGAGGCCTGACAAAGATCGAATGGAGCAACGGCGCCGTATTTATGAAGCGATGAATTTCAGTCGTTGAAGCAGGGTTTGGTCGCGAGCGCCTGCGTGTTGCTCCTAAGGCTGCGTCGTCAGTCGCCGATGCGCGTCAGTACCGCCTTGAAGGCGACACCGGGCAGTTGCAGCGCTTCGCCCTCGAAATCGACCATGTCGCCGTTTTCACTTCCCTTCAGCGTCAGCGTGATCATGTCGGTTCCGAACAGCGGCGGGAAGCCGGGGTCGGGATTGTGGCGCAGCGTCGAGATCTTGACATGGATTTCGTCGCCCCGTTGGGCATAGTTCCCGATGAAGGCAAAGCCGGAATTGCCGCCGCGAAGTTTGCCCGAAACGGCGTAGATCACGCCATTGCCGGTGCCATGAACGGTGTGAAACTCGACCTTGTAGAGGCCTTCCTGCAATTTGCGTCCCCGCGAGTTGTGGCTTCGGTGAGTGGCACCCTATGGCCCTCCTCCATGATCAACAATGCCGCGGCGCGCAAATCGCTCCGCCATCAACATCCCATTTCGGCGACGGTATCATGAGGAGCAGGGAGGCAGGACCGCCGACGCGCAATGCGCCGGATTATCGGGTCGAAGATGACGATGCGCCTGCCGCAACCCGCGTCAGCGACGGGCTCTCCGCCATCCTGACCAGCACTTCCTTGACCGGGTTTTCGGTCCAGGCGCGGGTGACGTAGCTGCGATGCGTCACGCCGTCGGGAGATTTGACGAAGACCACGCTGCCGGGACGCAGCGGCCCGTCCAGTTCATCCGATGTCGCGATGCCTTTTTCCCGCAGCATCGCCATCAGCTCGCGGTCGTGCCGCTGGGTGTAGCGGGTATAGGCGCTGACGAAGAAACCGGAGCGGTTCTTCTCGATCCAGGAGGCGAACTTGTCGAGTTCGCCATAGACCGCATCGAGCAGGAAGACGCCGCGGACCCGATTGCCGAGGCCGCCCACGTCCAGGCTCCAGGCGGTCGGCTCGAAGCCGCCGGAATAGCCGACCAGGATGACCGGCATGTTCGCGAAGGCCCTGGCCGCGTTCGGATCGCCATAGAGTTGGGCGAGGTGGCCGGCCAACTCGTCGATGAAGCGTTTCAGCGCGCCCGGCTGCCAGAATTTTCCGGCGCTGGAATTGGCGGCGTCGACCGCAAGCTGCGGCGCCAGCAGCACCGCGTTGACGCCGGAATCGCTGATCTGTTGCGGCACCTGCTGGCGGTCGCGAACGTCGCGCTCCAGCGTGGCGCCGTTGCCGTGGAAGAATACGACGATGACGCCGGGTTTGCGGACGTCGAAATTCTCAGGAATATGCATCAAGGTGCGGCTGTCGTTGAAGGTCTGGTCCTGCCAGAAAACCCGGCCGCCATAGCTGCGATGGCCGCGGCGTCCGTCCCGGGAAACGTCCAGGAACGGCTGCTCGGTGCGCGGGTTGTTGCCGAGATAGGGAAACGCCGACGATTTCAGGCTGACCAGCGTGGTCAGATCCTCTTTCGGCGGGCGCTGGTAGGGCAAGGTCGGCGCCAGCGAGGCGACCCGGTACGGGGCAGGCTGCGCCTGCGCGGTGCGTTTGGCCGGTGCGTCGCCCCGTTGAAGCTGGCCAAAGGTCTCGTTCGGCGCCGGGTAGCGATCCCTGAACTGAGGTCGCGGGAAGCGGTCGTCGAAATTATCTCCGGCGGTAGCCTGCGAATTGGCCGCAAGTGCGCCGGCGTTCGGCGCCTGTCCGCATTGAACGAGGGCCAGAGACAGCGGCAGCAACGCCGTCAGGGTGGCGACGAGGCGCCAGCGCCAACGCGTAGCGGCCGGCGATGTCTCGCCGGCGCGCTCAAGCGTCTGCAGTTTCGCCCCTACCATCCCACCAACTACCCCAATTTCCAGCGGCGATTCGGTTTATCGCGCCGGCGTTCAGGTGACGTTAAGCCTCCGGAAAAACTCCCCATCCGGAAGCCGGACGACAACACGAAATCGTGTCCTGATTGTGGGAAGGGGCGTTCTTTTCGCTGAAGCCGTAGAGGTCCGGGGGTATCCCAAATCCGCAATTGGTATCAAGATACCAAATTGCGATCGAGTTTTAAATCATTGTTAACATTGCTTGAATTGCCTGATGCCAGCCTTCACGATGAAGCGCGGGCGTGACGCGCGGCCCGCAAGAGCCCTGGACCGACATGGCGGCAGCCGAAATGAAAACCGCAGCCCGGTCCGAACGGGCGCCCGCAGGCGGTGTTTCGGTTGTCGTGGCGACCGCCATCGTGGTGGCCGACATGGTCGGTGTCGGCGTCTTCACGAGCCTCGGCTTTCAGGTCAAGGACCTCCCGTCGGGGTTTGCCATCCTGCTGCTATGGACCACAGGCGGCCTGGTCGCGCTCTGCGGGGTGTTTTCCTACAGCGAATTGGGGGCGATGTTTCCGCGCTCCAGCGGCGAATACAATTTTCTCAGCCGCGCCTATCACCCGGCGTTCGGATTCCTGGCGGGCTTTGTGTCGGCGACCGTGGGTTTCGCAGCCCCCGTGGCGCTGGCGGCGATGGCCTTCGGGGAATATGGCAAGTCGGTGTTTCCAGGCGCCCCGCCATTGGCATTGGCGGTCGGCGTGGTCTGGCTGGTCTCGATCGTGCAGCTTTGCGGTATCAGGCATTCCTCGACCTTTCAATTGATCTCGACGATCCTGAAGGTCGTGCTGATCGGAGCTTTCTTGATCGCGGGTTTTGTCATCGGCACGCCGCAGCCGGTGTCGTTTGCGCCTGAGGCATCCGACTTCGCCCACATCGCCAGCGCGCCGTTCGCGATTGGGCTGGTCTTCGTGATGTATTCGTTCTCGGGATGGAATGCGGCGACCTACATCATCGGCGAGATGCACGCGCCGGAACGCAACCTGCCGCGCGCGCTGCTGTCGGGGACGCTGATCGTGCTGGTGTTGTATGTGGCGCTGAACGCGGTGTTCCTGCGAGCCGCGCCGATCGACAAGCTCGCCGGACAACTCGACGTCGCCCGCATCGCCGGCAGCTATATTTTCGGCGACATTGGCGGGCGCATCGTCGGCGCCATGATCTGTATCGGGCTGATATCGTCGATCTCCGCGATGATGTGGATCGGCCCGCGGGTCCTGATGACCATCGGCGAGGACATCCCGGCGTTTTCGGTGTTTGCCCGCAAATCGGGCAACGGCGCGCCGGCCAGCGCCATCCTGTTCCAGCTCGCGGTAGCCAGCCTGATGCTGTTCACCCGCAGCTTCGAGGCGGTGCTCGATTTCATCCAGTTCGCGCTATTGTTCTGCTCGTTCTTCACCGTGCTCGGCGTCATCCGCCTGCGCATCACGCAGCCTGATGCGGCAAGGCCCTATCGCGCCTGGGGATACCCGGTAACCCCTGTGGTTTTCCTGCTCGTGACGGCCTTCATGATGTATTATCTTCTGACGGAACGGCCGCTGCAGTCCCTTCTTGGTAGCTTGATCATGATTTCCGGCCTTTTGATTTATGTGATTTTTCGAAAAGGGACCGATCCTGGCCCCGCGATTGCATCTCAAGGCCGCGAATAGCGATGTTTCATTTCCGGCAAATGGCAGCGATTGCTGCAACCCTGTTTCTCGCCGCGGTGGCGCCTGCGCGCGCGGCCGAGACCGTGACCGCCAACGATACCGCGCGCTTCCTTGCGGGCATGGCGCCATCGGCCGATTCACCCCTGACGCCGCTGACCAGGGACCCGGCTTGGCAGCACCATGCCAAATTCTTCGACGCGGCCTTCGCGCAGCTCGAGCAGCGTCAGCTTTCGAAGATCAGGGCCTGGGCCGCCACCAATCTGGCTGCTCCCAAGCCGACCATGTACTACATGTTCTCGGGCCCTGATTTCCTATACGCCGATGCGTTCTACTCGAAGGCCACGACCTATGTGCTGAGCGCGCTGGAGCCACCGGGTTCGGTGCCGGACCTGACCAAATTGCCGCGCGGCGGCATCGATGCAGCGCTTTACAATGTCGAGCGTTCGCTGGGTTCGATCCTGAGCTTCAGCTTCTTCATCACCAAGCAGATGAAGGTCGACCTGCACGCCGGACAGATCAGCGGCACCCTGCCGATCCTCTATGTGTTCCTGGCACGCTCGGGCAAGACCATCCGCGATGCCAGCCCAGTCGCGATCGACGATCATGGCACGCTGCATCTCGGCAACGAGAATCCGGGGCCGAACGCGGCGCACGGCGTGCGCATCACCTTTGCCGGCAGCGATGGGGTGGAAAAGACGCTGTATTATTTCTCGACCGATCTTTCCAATCCCGGCGTCAAGGTGACCGGCTTCATGAAATTCTGCGCGACGCTCGCGCCCGGCAACAGCCTGATCAAGAGCGCGTCGTATCTCTTGCACTCCGGCAACTTCTCCACCATCCGCGACTTCATCCTCGCCAACAGCGCCACCATCATCCAGGACGATTCCGGAATTCCGCTGGCCTATTACAATCCGAAGAAATGGCGCTTCTACCCGTTCGGCCACTATGCCGGCCCGATCTCCGAATTCCCGGGCCGGTATCAGGAGCAATACGCCGAATTGTTCCGCCGGGCGCAGCCGATGGATTTCGGCATCGGCTATCGCTGGCGCACCTATGAATTGAACCTGCTGCTGTCGGTCAAGTTGCCCTCGGACGATGCCGGAAACGTCGATACGACGGCGACGGCTGCGCCCGAAGTGGCGCCGCTCAAACCGCCGCGTCCGAAAAAACCACGGCCGGCGCCCGTCCCGCCGCGGCGGAATTCCTTCTGGTTCTGGCGTTAGACGAGGGCGCCAGCCGTCAATGAGCCGCACGGACGCAAAAGCCCCGGCATACGGGCAACGACAGACATGCTTGAGTGCTATCCCATTTCCTTTCCCGATGTGACATCATGGAGTTCGGCGTAGTCCGTCCTCTGGCAAACCGGATGTCAGGGATTTTCGAGCAGGAGTGATTGCAATGTCGCTTGCCGATGCTGTGAATGAGCAGAGCGCGTCAGCGCGTGCGCGCTACGAAAAGCTTGAGGATCGCGTCCTTGCTCGCGATCAAGTCGGTGCCAGTGAATGCTACTACGATCTGGTGCGTGACGGTCGGCCGCTCCCCGAGATGTTGCGCGAGGCCGTGCGCATCCACGGGCCCTACACCCACGTTCCCTACCACGAGCGGATCGACAACGGCTTCGTCAACTTTGTCAACAACGACCATTGCCTTTTAAGTGCCCGTGCCACGTTGCACCTGTCGAAGTGGCTGCCGGCAGAGATGGCCGGACTGCCGATGGCGCAGACCATTTGGTACATTCCGACCGGTCTCGACATCTGGAACCAGAAGATCAACAAGGCACCCGGCCACTACGCCCGCGGCATGGCGCCCCAGAACAGCGCACCGCCGAAGCCCGTCGTCCACTGGCCGGACCAGGAGCCGGAGCCTCTCGACGGGCTGCTGCGCGACCGCCTCGACCATTGGATGACGCTGGTGCATCGCGGCCGGGTGCTCGAAGCCTATCGCGTCTTTCTCGGACTCATGCAGAACAAGCCGGAGCGCAAGGCGGTACTCGCCGAACTGGTGTTCGCCGGCCTGATCGATTTGCAGGACCGTGCCTTCCTCAACCGCTCCTACACCACCGGCCACAAGTCCTATCGGGCACGCGCCACGGTCGAGCTGGGAACGGCCATCGGCTGGGACGACGCGCATGCGGTGCTCTATGCCGGCGCCCTGGATATCGCCGTCGGTCCGCGCTGGTATTCGACCTACGAGATGGCGTGCAACTGCGTGACCCACTACCTCGAACAGCAGAAAATCTCCGCAGTCCCCTACGCGGGCACCACGGCCGGGGAATTGGCATTGCTTGCAAATTCGGAAGCCCTGACCGCTACCGAGGGGGAGGCATTCCTCGAAGTCGTGTTGCGTGAGCACGAGCCGGCCTATCTCGAGCAGTTGAGCCGGCTGCTGCTCGCGGGCAAAGGGCCGCGCCAAATCCTCGACGTATTGCAGATCGGCGCCGCGCAGGTGCTGCTCGAGACCCAGGACAACCTCAACTTCTCCATGTCGCAACACTGCTACGAATACTGCAACACGCTCGGCTGGTTCTACGATTCCTTCGAGCATCCGCAACGCCTGAAGCTTTTGTACTCGGCCGCCTCATTCCTCAACCGCAGCGCCTGGCATCAAAAGAATATTGGCGATGGACGGACCTGTGTGGCCGAACTTCCTGCCGGCGCCGAGCGAATGAGCGAGCTGCAACTGCTGGAGCGCACCATGGCCGCCACCGTCGCACTCGACGGACCCCAGGCCGTCGCCTGGGCCAAGGCGTATCTCGCCGGTAGCGGCGACCGCCAGACGTTGGTGCAACAGTTGGCGCTGATCGCCTGCCGCCTCGGTAACGACCCGCACAACCAGGAGATCGCGCAGTGCCTGCTTGAGGACTACGCGAAGAACCGCGGTTTCGACCGCGACCGGTTGCTGCTTGCCTGCGTGCAGCATACCGCCGTGCACAGGAAGTACGGCGATTTTCTCGAATGCGGTCGCCGTTACGGACGGGCCATGGGCGTTGCCGCGCTGGCCTGACGAATTCCGGCGCGGTTCTGTCAAAGGCGTCGGTGTCGCGACCAGATACGACAAGCTTGCGGCCGACTATCTGGCGTTCGTCAAACTCGCACCAATTCCAATTTGGCTGCGTGCCAATGCCACGGACGTCTTGAACAAGAACCTCTCACCAGCGAACGCTCTGGCTCGGGACGATGAGGGCGGACTGGCTCGGCTTGTTAGCGATGCTGCCTTCGACGAACCTGCAGACGGCGACGATCACGATCACCAGCGCCAGGGCGGCGATGAGATCGATCTGTCGGGGATCGTGTCCCCCATGGCTGATTTTCCAGCGCATTGTTTGGGGCCCTCCCTGGAAGGCATCAAATCAATGCGTGAGCGAGGCCGTGGTTCCCGGCATGGCAGCAATGGGCCTTCGGCTTGGAAGCGGTGCAGCAGAATTGGGTCAGCGCAGATTCAATCGGCAACCGGCGCGTTGACGCTGCGCCAGCGCCCGAACCGCCACGGCCGATACCAGCACGCGCCCGGCGGCTTCGTCAGTGGCACATTGTCGATCCCCGAGGTGCCCCAAGGCTGGCAGCGCAACAGCCGCGCCAGCGTCATCCAGCCGCCGCCCCACAACCCGAACCGCTCGATAGCCTCGTCGCCATAGACCGAACAGGTCGGCAGGTGCCGGCAGTTGTAGCCGACCAGCGGCGAGAGCGTGTGCCGGTACGTCCAGATCAAGGCGCGCCCGGCATTGCGCGGCAGCCGCAGCATCACGCCGGCGCAATCGGGACAGGGCGATGTGTGCTTCATGGGCGGCATGCTGCAATCATGTGCGCCGATCTGCGTGGTTCCAGGGCAGGGAACCTCTAACCGCCTGTAATTGTGCCACACTTCGAAGAATATAGGGTGTTTCAGGTGGCAGCGCAGCAAAGCTGCTATGGACGACGAGGATTCCCACGGCTACCCTTTTTCATAACGTCTGCATGACAAAATCATGTGGCGTTGAATTGGGGCCATTGCCACTGCTCTCTTGGGGTTTTGGGGAAGGACCAGATTGAGGCTCATGAGGTCGCCCAGATTGCGCGGCTGGGCGCTGGTCAGCGCCGCCGCCTTGTTTACCGCTTTGCCCGCCGCCGTGGCCGCGCCCGGCTCGGCGCATGCCGGCACGACCCTCGAACAGCGTAAGTTGCCGATGCGGTTCAGCTGGGTCGCCTGCGAACCGAATTGCCGCGGCTGGGTTTCGGCGGTCGGCATCGTGACAGCCGACAGCCCCGGGGATTTCGATGAATTCGCGCGCGGGCGCGATCTCGGCGGCGCCACCATCGTGCTGGATTCCAGCGGCGGTTCGGTCAACGACTCGATCGCGCTCGGTCGGCGCTGGCGCGCGCTCGGCGCGCTGACCACCGTCGGCATCACCGTCGAGACCCATACGGCGCGGGGCGACCGCGCCAGCGTGGTGCCCGAGGCCTATTGTGAATCGATGTGCGTGTTCCTGCTGCTGTCGGGCAGGACGCGTTACGTGCCCGAGGCCGCGCATGTCCGGGTGCATCAGATCTGGATGGGCGACCGCGCCGACGACGCCAAGGCCGCCAGCTACACCGCGCAGGACATGATGATCGTGGAGCGCGACATCGGCAGGCTCGCCAAATACACCTTCGACATGGGCGGGGCGGGCGACTTGCTGTCGCTCGCGCTCAACGTGCCGCCCTGGGACGACCTGCACGAATTGTCGCGGCAAGAATTGCGGCTGACCAAAATCGCCACCACCGATGCGGTTGCCGACGTGCTGCAGCAGCCGGGCAGCGCCGACGTACCGATGGCAGCCCTCGCGGCCAAGCCGCTGCAGGACCGCTTCGTCAGCACGGCGGTCGAGACCGGGGCCACTCCGCAACCGGCAAAAGCGACCAAGACGGCCGAAGCGCTGGCTCCGACCGGCGGTATTGCGGCGACCGGACCGGCGCAATAATCGTCGTCATTCGGGGGCGCGGGGGGAGACGTTACCCCTGCGCCGATGCCGGCTGTTTGGCTTGGGCCTCGATCTGGCCGATGGCGTCGACCACGGCGTCGAAGGTCAGCATGGTCGAGGCGTGGCGGGCCTTGTAGTCGCGCACCGGCTCGAGCAGCGCGATGTCGGCCCATTTGCCGTCCGGGGGACGGCCGTTTTCCTTCAGCATCTTGCGAACGGTCTCGCGCAACTCGCGCAGTTCGCTTGCGGTCGAGCCGACCACATGACGCGCCATGATCGAGGACGAGGCCTGGCCGAGCGCGCAGGCCTTCACGTCATGGGCGAAATCGGTAACGACCGGCCCGTCCATTTTGAGGTCGATCTTGACGGTCGAGCCGCACAATTTGGAATGGGCGGTGGCGCTGGCGTCGGGGGTAGCGAGCCGGCCGAGCCGGGGGATATTGCCGGCCAATTCGATGATCCGCTTGTTGTAGATGTCGTTCAGCATGATCTTGCAAGTCTCGGGCGGGCCCCGGCAATCGCCCTTGGCGGCTGCGGGTGACAGTCATATATATGGGCGGCAACGGCGGAAATACAGTCCGGCTATTCGCCAAAGCCGGACCGAAATCGAACCCATTCGGCCGCCATGGTGTTAGGATTGGCGGACTCAGGCGTCCGGCGGCAAACCCGCCCCGTCTGCCGGTGACACTCCGGTCATCACGACCGGTCGAACGGAGTTGACATGGACGCATTGATCAAATCGCTCCGCCCAGGCAAGGGCTCCGACGCAAAATCTTCCGATCCAAAGACAGCCGAGGCACGTCCGGCCGAACTCGATCCCGCCGAATTTCTCGCCGCCGCCGTGCGCGCCGACCAGCCGCGTCCGTCGCGCGCGGAAGCCGAAGCCGCGGTCGAGACCTTGCTCGGCTATATCGGCGAAAATCCGGAGCGCGAGGGCCTTCTGGATACCCCGCGCCGGGTGGTCGAGGCCTTCGACGAACTCTATCAGGGCTATCACCAATGTCCGGCCGAGGCGCTCAACCGCACCTTTGGCGAGACCGCGGGCTATGACGATTTCGTGCTGGTGCGCGACATCGAATTCACCTCGCAATGCGAGCATCACATGATGCCGTTCTACGGCAAGGCGCATATCGCCTATACGCCGGTCGAACGGGTGGTGGGACTGTCGAAGTTGGCGCGGCTGACCGACATCTTCGCCCGCCGCCTGCAGACCCAGGAGCACCTCACCGCCCAGATCGCGGCTGCCATCGACGAGGTCTTAAAACCCCGCGGCGTTGCCGTCATGATCGAGGCCGAGCATACCTGCATGTCGGTGCGCGGCGTCGCCAAGCATGGCGCGATGACCTTCACCAGCCGCTTCACCGGCATGTTCCGCGACAATCCGGCGGAGCAGGCGCGTTTCCTGTCCATGGTGCGAGGGTCGCTGCGCTGACCCTCGCCTCAATTCGAGGGCTAGCCGTGTCACCATCATCCGAAATCAACGACATCGAGGAAGGGCTTGAGTTCAAGCCCAGATTCGACGCTGCGGGCCTTGTCACCTGCGTCGCCACCGAGGCGGCGACAGGTGAAGTGCTGATGGTCGCGCACATGAACGACGAGGCCTTGCGGAAGACCATCGCCAGCGGCGAAGCCTGGTACTTCAGCCGCTCGCGCAACGCGTTATGGCGCAAAGGCGAGACGTCAGGTCAGACCCAGCGCGTCGTCGAGATGCGGATGGATTGCGATCAGGACGCGGTCTGGATCCGGGTCGAGCAGCAGGGCGCGGCCTGCCACACCGGCCGCCGCTCGTGCTTCTACCGCAAGGTCGAGGCAGGCGAGGGGACTGCGCGTTTGTCGTTCGTGGATGCGGAACGGCTGTTCGATCCGAAGGACGTTTATCGGGAGTAGTTGATTGTCATTCCGGGGCGTGCGTTAGCACGAACCCGAATCTCGAGATTCCAGGTTCGCCTGCGGCGCCCCGGAATGACAGTGGCGATGGAACCCCTTAACCCGCCATTAACCATAGTCGCTGCAGTGTGATGGCGGCCTGAACGTTAGTGGGAGCTCTCGAACAGGCCAGGGCGGGCGTTTCGCGGGGAGCGGGGCACCAACATATGTCGGTTGACACTTCCAACGCCACGGCAACGGCGGGTGCCGATCCGTCGCGCGTGCGCGTCGCGGGCGCGATCAAGCAGGCCGCCTCTACCACCGGCACCAGCTTCGAATATCTGCTCACCACCGCCAAGATGGAATCCGATTTCAACCCGACGGCGGGGGCCTCGACCTCGTCGGCGCACGGCCTGTTTCAGTTCATCGAGCAGACCTGGCTCGGCACCGTGAAGGAAGCAGGCAACCTGCTCGGCTACGGCAAATATGCCGACGCCATCACCAAGACCCGCTCCGGCGATTACGCGGTCAGCGATCCCACCGCGCGAAAAGCCATCATGAAGCTGCGCGACGATCCCGCGGCGGCGTCCTCGATGGCGGCGGTCCTGGCCCAGTCCAACAGTTTCAAGCTCACCGGCAAGCTCGGCCGGCGCCCCACCGACGGCGAACTCTACATGGCGCATTTCATGGGGGTCGGCGGCGCGGCCAAGCTGATCACCAGCGCCGAGGACAATCCGAACGCCACCGCCGCGCGGATTTTTCCGAACGCGGCCTCGGCGAACCGCTCGATCTTCTACGACCACTCGGGACGCGCGCGCAGCACCTCCGAAGTCTATTCGGTGCTGTCGGCGCGTTACGCCGGCGCCGCCAGCTCCCAGGCGACGCGCAGCGCGATGGCCTCGGTCGGCGGCGACATCAAACCCAATTTCGCGGTCGCCAGCGCAACGCCGGCGGCTGCGGCTGCGCCGGTCGACAATGCGGCCTATCTGTCGACTTTCCCGGATGCCCGCGCGGTGATGCCGGTCACGACAGCATCCGCTTCGCCCGCGACGGACAATTCGGCGCCGGGCATTCCGGTTTTCCGTTCGCTGTTCCAGGCTGCCGACCGAACCCAGCCGATCTCGCCGACGGTGCGTGAGTTGTGGGGTAACTCGTCGTCGCTGACCTCGGTTGCGCAAGCAACCTCGGTTGCGCAGGCAAGCCCGGTTGCGTCGGCGAATTCAGCGCCGTCGCCGGTGCAAGCGCCCGCCGTGCAGGCGCCGCAATCGCTCGACCTGTTCAGCGACCGCAACGGCACGTTCAGCTAGCCCGGACGGCGCGGGAGCTTCGACCGGCCTTCGCCACCTTAATAAAACGTCAATAAAACCAGCCATTTATGGTGAACGCTTTGTTAAGCGTCGTGGTTTATTTTGTATGACAGTGGCGTCGCGTCGCGGTGCCGTCTTGGTTGCGTAAGCCGGCAGGACCATGATCGTTCGGCAGTTCATCAGTTGGATCAGGAGCGCGCCGGCCGGCGAGCGGGCGGAGGCGACGCGGTCGCTGGCGCGGGCCTGGCTGATTTCCGATCTCAGCGAGGAAGACCACGCCGCCGCCGAAGGCGCGCTGTTGATGCTGCTCGACGATGCTTCGCCGCTGGTGCGCCAAGCCATGGCCGAGGTGTTTGCCCGCAGCGCGGAAGCGCCGGCTGCAATCGTACAGGCGCTGTCGCTCGACCAGCCCTCGGTCGCACTGCCGGTGCTGGAACATTCCCCGCTTCTGATCGATGCCGACCTCGTCGACATCATCGCGACCGGCGATTGCCAGATGCAATGCGCCATCGCCCGCCGTATCCATTTGCCGGCGTCGGTTTGCGCGGCGATCGCCGAAGTCGGTTCCGCCGCGGCCGCGCTCGAGCTGATCGAAAACGCCTATGCGGAGCTGGCGCCATTCTCCTGGGACCGCATCGTCGAGCGCCACGGTCATCTTGCCGCGATCCGGGAATCGATGCTGGTGCTGCAGGATCTGCCTGCGGCGACACGGGTCGCGCTGGTCGCCAAACTCTCCGATACGCTGGCGCAATTCGTGGTCGCGCGGAACTGGCTGTCGCCGGATCGGGCGGAGCGCATCGCCAGCGAAGCGCGCGACCGCTCCACCATCCATATCGCGGCGCGCTCGCGCGGCGCGGACGTGCGCGGGCTGGTAGCGCATCTGCGCGCCACCGGCCAGCTCACCGCCGGGCTGATCCTGCGCGCGCTTTTGTCGGGCAATCTCGAACTGTTCGATCATGCGCTTTCGGAATTGGCCGAGCTGCCGCAGGCGCGCGTCTCCGCGCTGCTGCATGATCGCGGCGGCGCCAGCCTGCAGGCGCTGCTCAAGCGCGCAGGATTGCCGGAATCGACCTTCGCCGCGTTCCGGATGGCGCTCGAAGTCAGCCATGAAACCGGCTATGTCGACACGCTCGGCGACGCTGCCCGATTGCGGCGCCGGATGGTCGAGCGCGTGCTGACGCATTGCGCGACCGATCCGCTTGCCGCCGAGCCGCTATTGATCCTGCTGCGGCGGTTCGCAACCGAATCGGCGCGCGAAGAAGCCCGCATGTTCTGCGACGAGTTGATCGCGGAAGAGGCCGTGGCGCCGCTGGTGCACGAATTGATCGCGGCGTAATTTCTTTTCCAAAGACCTGTGACGTCATCCTGAGGTGCGAGCCGGTTTAGGCGAGGCTCGAAGGATGATTGTGCGGCCGATCCTTCGAGACGCGCGCAAGGGCGCGCTCCTCATCAGGAGGACGGGAGTTGGCGGGATCACTCCCCCGGCACGATGCTCGGCGCAAGGATCGCTTCGAGGTGTTCCGGGCGATCGCGATTGGCGTGGGTGAGGTATTCGTCGGCGATGCCGCGCAACTGCCGGCTCAATGCGCTTGCGGTCGAGACGGTGTCGAGCTTGGTGCGCTCGCGCGCGATCGCCTGGATGGCGTTGATGTGGTGCTCGATCAGGTGGGACGGGACCTCGTCGAGATCGGGCGCGTGTTCGATGATCCGGCAGAGGCTTTCGGCGGCGGCGCCCGCGGACGGGTATCCGAAGGTGGCGGCGTCGCCCTTGATGTCATGGGCGGCGCGAAACAACTCCTCGCGGGTCTCTTCGGTGAAGCCGTCGCTGAGAACCGCGGCGTGCGCCGCCGACAGCCGATCGGCCTCGACCGCCATCCAGTTCTTGAATTCGCCGGACAGGCCGGCAAGCGCCTTTTCCGCCCGCGCCACGGGATCGTCGTGATCATTGTCGCCGACCCGTCGCAGCACCTTGCGGAGCGGATTGGGTTGCGTGATCACGTGATGGTCGGCGAAGGCCTTGACCTCGATGTCGCGTTTCTGGTTCGCCATGCTGGTTTCCTTAGGTCAGCCCCTCGCTAGACGGCGGAACGGGCCTTGTCGAGCAGCGAGGGCTGCTGCAGCACTTCCACCTCGCCGCCGACGCGGCGCTCCGGGCCGATATAGGCATTGCTGGTGTTGCGCCTGCGGTCCGGGCCGAAATAGGTCTTGGTCTTGATGAAGGGCCGCGGATTGGCGACGACGTTGAGGATGCGCTGATAAAGGCCCTTGGCCGAGATCGGTTTGGCGAGGAATTCGGTGACGCCGGCGTCGCGCGCCACGGTGACGCGGCGCTTCTCGGAATGCCCGGTCAGCATGATGATGGGCGCGAACGGATTGCCCTTGGATTCCGGCTGCCGGATCATCTGCGCCAGTTCGAGGCCGTCGAAAATCGGCATCGACCAGTCGGTGATGACGATGTCGGGCACGTAGTGGCTGTACATTTCGAGCGCGGTCGCGCCGTCCTCGGATTCATAGACCTCGCGCGCGCCGAACGAATGCAGCAGCGTCCGCAGGATCCGGCGCATGTGCGGATTGTCGTCGCACACGAGAAATCGCAGCTTGTTGAAATCGATGCGAAACATGGCCCACGCCCTGAGGGCATACCGGTGACGACGGTATACCCGGCGTTAACCATATCGCCGCGCAGGTTAACAAATGGTTGCGGCTCGCCGGGAGCGCCGTCAGCTTTTCGAATATATCGACCGGCGTTGTGCCTATGGGAACTGCTGGTCTGCGCAGAACCAAGCATAATCGCCGCACATCATGCGGCAATTAAGGGGTGTATTCTCCGCAACGCCGGGAGAACACGGAGGCTGCCTGAGGCCTCAAGACGCTTTAGTAGCCGAATTGCTCGCTGAGAATCCGCTCTTCGAGGCTGTGGCCGGGGTCGAACAGCATCCGCATCGAGATGGTCTTGTCGGACAAGACCTCGACGCGGCGGACATCGCGCGCCTCGTCGTGGTCGGCGACCGCTGCGACCGGGCGCTTGTCGCCTTCGAGCACCTCGATCACCACATAGGCGGTGTTGGGCAACAGCGCCCCGCGCCAGCGCCGCGGGCGAAACGGGCTGATCGGGGTGAGCGCCAGCAAGGGGGCGTTGATCGGGATGATCGGCCCCTGCACCGAAAGATTGTAGGCGGTCGATCCCGCCGGCGTCGCCACCAGCACGCCGTCGGCGATCAACTCGGCCATGCGCTCGCGCTCGTCGATCAGGATCCTCAGGCGTGCCGCCTGGTAGGTCTGGCGGAACAGCGAGACTTCGTTGATGGCGTGGTGGAGATGCACCACGCCATGGACGTCGGTGGCGCGCATCAAAAGCGGATGGATCACCGATTCCCTGGCCGCCGCCAGCCGGGCGTGCAGGTCGAGGGTCGAATACTCGTTCATCAGGAAGCCGACGGTGCCGCGATGCATGCCGTAGATCGGCGTGCCCGTGCGCATGTGCTGGTGCAGCGTCTGCAGCATCAAGCCGTCGCCGCCGAGCGCCACCACGACATCGGCCTGTTTCGGGTCGCGATTGCCGTAGAGCTCGACCAGCTGTCCAAGCGCCTGCTGGGCTTCCGCACCCGCGCTCGCGACGAAGGCAATCCGGTCATATCGCTTGGGGCTGGTCATGGGATTGCGGCTCATGTGGCGCGACAGCGGGATCGAGGGCGCGCGGGGTCGTCTATACGACCTTGGCGGTGCTTGTCGAGGGAAGGCCGCCGCGCTGGTTAAGTCACCGGATCGTGCGATGAGCGTAACCCCAAAGCCAGCTATGCCTGTCGCGCTTGCCAACGATGCAGGGCTGTCGCAATTTTAGGCTATGAGCCTGCCCCGTTCGGGACGAACCGGGCGGATTGCGGGACGCAGGGAGAAGGAAACGCATGGCTATCCGTTTCGCCGCCACGCCGTACCTCATCTGCCTCGCGGTTGCGCTGCTCGCCTTCTCGCTCGTGAACGCGGCGCGCGCCGACGATGAGCCGGCGCCCGCGGATCACCCAATCGCGGCACCTTCCGGCCAGAAATCGGGCGGGCCGGGCGGACGCGGCGCCACCCCGGCTTCGCCGGCCGCGGCCGAGCAGCATCGCCTGCCGCCGGATTCCACCACCAAACAGACGCTGACGCTTCCGGGCCGCACGCTCGCCTTCTCGGCGACCGCCGGTTCGATCCGCCTGTTCGACGGCAAGGGCGAGCCGCAGGCCGACATCGCCTACACCGCCTATCAGCTCGACGGCGCCGATCCGGCCACCCGCCCGGTGACCTTCCTGTTCAATGGCGGCCCGGGTGCGGCTTCGGCCTATTTGCAGCTCGGCGCGGTCGGACCGTGGCGGCTGTCGATCGACGGCGATGCGGCGATCCCCTCGGCATCGCCCGACCTGCAGCCCAATGCCGAGACCTGGCTCGACTTCACCGACCTTGTCTTCATCGACCCCGTCGGTACCGGCTATAGCCGCTTCGTCGCGTCAGGCGAGGAGGTGCGCAAGCGGTTCTTCTCGGTCGACGGCGACGTCTCCTCGCTCGCGCTGACGATCCGCCGCATCCTGGAAAAATCCGGCCGGCTGCTGTCGCCGAAATATGTCGCCGGCGAAAGCTATGGCGGCATGCGCGGACCGAAGATCGTCCGCAATCTGCAGGTCGAGCAGGGCGTCGGCGTCAAGGGCCTGATCCTGGTCTCGCCGGTGTTGGACTTCCGCGAATTTTCAGGCTCCAGCATCCTGCAATATGTCTGGAGTTTGCCGACGATGGCGGCGGTGGCGCGCGAGAAGAAGGGCCCGGTGACCCGCGCCGACATGGCCGACGTCGAAACTTATGCGCGCGGCGAGTTCACGGCCGATCTGCTCAAAGGCGAGGTGGATGCGGAGGCCACGACGCGACTTTCCGACAAGGTCTCGGCACTGACGGGAATTGACCGGGCCGTGAGCCGCAGGCTGGCCGGGCGTTTCGACGCCATCGAGTTCCGCAGGGAATTCGACCGCAAGGAAGGCAAGGTGACCGGACGCTACGACGGCTCCGTGCTGGGCCTCGATCCCTATCCGGACTCGAGCTTCTATCATTTCAACGATCCCTCCGGCGAGACGCTGACCGCGCCGCTGACGAGTGCCGCAGTCGACCTCACCACGCGCAAGCTCAACTGGCGGCCGGACGGCTCCTATCACGTGCTCAACGGCGAAGTCGAAAGGGCCTGGGATTTCGGCCACGGCCTCAATCCCCCCGAATCGATTTCGCAACTGCGCGAGGCGCTCGCGCTCGACCCGAAACTGAAGCTTCTGGTCGGGCAGGGGCTGTTCGATCTGGCCACGCCGTATTTCGGCACGCAGATCCTGCTCGACCAGATGCCGGCCTTCGCGACGCCGCCGCGCGTCAAACTCGTGGTCTATCCCGGCGGGCACATGTTCTATTCGCGCGACGGCTCGCGCCAGGCATTCCGCGCCGAGGTCGAGGCGCTGATGAAGTAGGGACTATCAAAACAAAACCGGCGCGAGCCGAGGCTGCGCCGGTTCGATTGAGCGGTTTCGAGAACTCAATAGACAAGGCCGGTGCCGGGCGGCTGTTCCAGCGCAGCCGCGAGCGAGCGGTATTCCTCGCTGTCCTTGCCGGCGAGTGCCGCGATCCGGGTCAGATGATATTCGGCCTGCTCGCGATTGCCCTGTTCGATCTGCCACAGCCCGTAATACTGCCAGGTCTTGACGTGGTTGGGATCGTCCTTCAGCGCGCGCTCGTACCAGACTTGCGAAAGCTTGTAGTCGCCGAGCTTGCGATAGGAATAGCCGATCAGATTGGCGACGGCGGCGGTGTCGTCATGGCCGAGCGCCTTCAACTGCTCGATCGCCGCGGCATAGTCGTTGCGGTCATAGATGGTGGAATAGGCCGCACGGTAACCGTTCGCGAAAACCGCGTATTCGCGATTTAGCTTCAACTCGCTGCTCTTTTTCTTGCCCTTCTTGGCGTCGGATTTGGTGGAAGCGGGCGGCGAGGGCGCCTGCTCGTCGGACGCAGCCTTGGCCCTGGTGATCAAGGGTGCGGCGACCAGCGCCATCGAAAACATTGCCAGCGTCAAAAGCCGGATCGCAAATTTGTTCATGCATCGCTCCTGTTGACGGTGAGAGGATCCAAATTCCTCGCTGTTCGTGCTGGCGAGGGCGGCGATCCGGGTCAAATGCCGAAGGCAATCCTACACCCAAGCCTGCCGATTTGAACACCCGGAGCCTCCGAACATTCCGGGCGATGATCCTTATTTGAACGAATTTCAGCCCGGCGCGGCCCCCGGACCCTCTTGGGAACCAACGCTGGAACATGGCCAAGCTGTCATGGAGATGAACGAAGTCCGTCGCTGCGCTTCACCGCAGGTTCAGCGCGGGGCATCTAGGCTCGCCAGCATGATCCACGGCCCCGGCCATCCGACCGGCCACCCGTGATCCCCTTTAAGGAGGACACCATCATGTTGAAGACGATTTCCGCAGCACTGCTCGCCGTTTCCGTTCTTGCCGCGCCTGCTTTTGCCGCGGGCCAAAGCAAGACCGGGCAGGCACCGGTCATCAAGGCCGAGCAGGTGAAGCTGAAGCCAGCCGTGCGCAATGCCAACGCCCGGATGAGCCATCATTACCGGCACCACCGCCATCACAAGCACATGGGCGCGCTCAGGACGCACAAGACCTCGAAGGTCGCGATCAAGCACGCCGGCCCCGCTCCCAAGCGCGGCTGACACTGATCCGCGGGAGTGTTTCCACCCATCTTACCCCGCCGCTCCCGACGGATTCAGGCCCGGCCCGCGCCATTGCTTCCCCAATGGCCGCGGGCCGGTTGCTTTTCGTCAAATTTGGGCCTTGATGGATTCATCGATATGCGAATTCCATTTCGGCGGCGGACGTTCTAGGATTCGCTTTGACCGTCAACGCCGGTACCTGCGAGTTCGAGTTGGGGATATCAGCAAAGCATCTGGCGATCCTGCTGCTGCCGATCGCGCTTGCCGCCTGCGCAGGCAATGATGACGGTCGCGAGTCCTCCATCAGCATCGACAACGGCACCGCCATTCAGCCGTTTCCGGAAAACTATCGCGCCGAATTGCTGGCGTTCATGAAGACCTATCTCAACAATCCCGTCGGCGTGCATGACGGCGCCATGGCCGAGCCGGTGCAACGCACGGTCGGCGGGCGGGTGCGCTACGTCAGCTGCTTGCGCTATACGCCGCGTGAAACCGACGGCAGCTATCTGAACCTGCGCGAACGCGCGATCGTCTATGTCAACGGCCGGCTCGACCGCGTGGTCGAGAAGCCGGGCGACATCTGCGCCGGCGCGACCTATGCGCCGTTTCCGGATCTGGAGCATATGACGCGATAGCGGTTGCGCCGCGCGCAGGCTCGAACGGTCCTGCCCGGATGCTCTCAAGCAGCGACGAGCGGCGGCGCAGCAAATCGCAATACATCCTCGCGATCAAACACGCGCCGAGATCGCGCATGTCAAACCCGCGAACACGCTCGCGTCGATTTTCTTTCGACACAATTTATCACAACGCTGCGATTCGCGCAGTATTAACATTGCGGCACGAACATTGCTTTGGATGAAACGGGGTAGGTTTGACATTCAGGAGCGTGGCACATGAAACGCATCGTGTTTGGTCTGATCCTAAGCGTGGTGGTTGCTTGCCTCGTCGGCAGCGTAAGAGCGCGTGACCTCGACGGCCGATACGCCAATTCACCGCTGAAGCCGTGGTTCGATCATCTTGCAAGCGGCAAGGGACTCTGCTGCTCGATGGCCGATGGTGAAAGCGTCGCCGACCCGGATTGGGAATCCAAGGACGGCCACTATCGCGTCCGGCTCGAAGACAACTGGGTCGATGTTCCAGACGACGCCGTGATCACCGAACCGAACCGGGCGGGACGCACGATGGTTTGGCCGATCCGGTTCGACAACCAGATCTCGATCCGGTGTTTTATGCCCGGCAGCATGACCTGACGGCAGCCGGCGCGTCTGGAGATGGGGCGCTCTCGCGCAAGGCGGGAGGCCGAAACTGCGCGCTCACAGGAAATTCTCCGCGATCGCATCAAAGCCGCGCCGCCAGCCGTGCACGCGATCGGGATCGACGGGGGTGGCCTCCGACGCCATCCGGATGATCGTCAGTTCGGCCTCGGGGTGGATGTAGATCCACTGTCCGTGGATGCCGTACGCGCAGAGCACGCCGCGGGTCCTGTCGATCCGGTACCATTGGCTGCGGTAGCTCGCCTGCGGGAACAGGTCGGCGAGTTCCGAACGCGCCCAGGCTTCTGGATCGCCGCTCTTGCTGATGTCGTCGATCCACGTGCCGGGCACCACCCGCCGCCCGTCGACGACGCCGCGCCGGCGCATCATTTCGGCAAAGCGGGCGAGATCGCGCGGCGTGACGCAGACCCCGCCGGCGGCGCGCATCGCATCGCGCGCATCGACGGTGATATAGGCGTCGCGCTCGGCGCCGAGCGGCGCCCAGAGATATTCACTGAGGATATCGGCGTAGGCCCGGTCGCAGGCGCGCTCATAGACCCAGCCGAGCACGTCGGTGTTGGTTGAAACGTAGTGAAACAATCCGCCATGCTTTTGCCCGTCCGGCTTTTGTGCGGCCAGGAAACTGCGCAGGTCGATCGGCGGCTCGCCCGCCGGCAGGGGGTCCCACCCGGCCGCGTGGCGGTAACGGACGACATCTCCCTTCGGGTCTTCGTAGTCTTCCTCGAAGGCGATGCCGACCGACATGTCCAGGAGATGCCGGATGGTGCAGCCGGCATAGACCGATGAGGCGAGTTCGGGGATATAGTCGAGGACGCGGTTCTCCGGATCGAGCAGGCCGCGATCGGCCAGAATTCCGCCGAGCGTGCCGCAAATCGACTTGCTCACGGAAAACACGATGTGCGGGGTGACGGCGTTCATGCCGTGGCCGTACCACTCCGCAGCGATCCGCCCGCGCCGGAGCACCACGAATGCATCGGTGTGGGTGGCGCGCAGCGCCCGGTCGACCGTGGTCGGTTCGCCGTCATGGCCGTTGAAGGCGATATGCCCGATCTCCTCCAGCGAGGTTTCGAGCGTGTTCGGTTGTCCCGAGGCCGCGATATTGGCCGTCGGGATCAGCCGCCGGACATTGCGGAATCCCCAGGCGCTGAACGGCGCCTTGCGCCAGTTCGCGAGCGTCACCAGCCGGTCCGGCGCCGGCGGGAAGTCGTCCATCGGTGTTGCGGTCATTGTTCCCACGATCACTTTTCAGCGAGCTTCGAGCCGGATCGCCGGCGTGATCGACAAAAGCATACGCAGAAGCCCGCAACTACCTGCTTTCCGGACAAAAAGATCGCTGGCCGATGGAACAAAGCGTCGATGTTGCCGCGCCGTCACAGTTGCGAACCATCACCGCTCCGGCATTGCCGCGAAGCAACCAAATTGACGCCATGTTGTTTGATTTGATGTCGCAACGACAATAACGGGGATGAAGATATGAAAAGAATTTTGCTTGGCACGGCTGCGCTGATCACGCTCGCGGCACCTGCGTTCGCGGCTGACATGCCGGCGCGCACCTACACCAAGGCTCCCGCCTATACCGCGCCGGAACCGGTCTACAACTGGACCGGCTTCTACATCGGCGGCAACATCGGCGGAGCGTTCGCGGGCAACAACAGCCTGGAGGGCAACGGCGGCCGCTTCATGGGCGGCGTGCAGGGCGGCTTCGACTATCAATTCGCGCCCAACTGGCTGATCGGTGTCGAAGCGCAATACGACTGGCTCGGCAACAACAACAATACCGGCGTGCTGTTTCCGGCCGGCACGCTCGTGACCGGGAATACCGACCAGATCGGCTCGGTCACCGGCCGGGTCGGCTACACCTGGGGTCCGGGGCTGCTCTACGCCAAGGGCGGCTACGCCTGGCGCGACAACCCCAATATCGCGGTGTCCTTCGCCGGCGCACCGGTGCCGTTCACCACCGACGGCAACCACACGGACGGCTACACTGTCGGCGGCGGCTTCGAATACATGTTCGCGCCGAACTGGTCGGCCAAGGCCGAATACCAGTATTACAATTTCGGCAACACCACCTTTACCGGCGGGCCTGCCGAGATCATTGGCTCGCGTTTTCGCAACGACGAGCACACCGTCAAGGTCGGCATCAACTACCGCTTCGGCTGGGGTGGTCCGGTGGTCGCGCGCTACTGACGTCTCGGGACATGACAAAAGGGCCGGCCTCGCGCCGGCCCTTTTTGTTGTGCAAGTCGCATTTGCCCGAGACTCGTTTTGTTTGAAGCAGAACCAGGGCTTTAGTCCCTGTCTTGAGGCGTTTTCTTTGCGCTAGAGTCCCGTTTCGATGGAATCGAATCGGGACTCTGGAATCTTTGATGTGACGCGTTTTCTTAACGCGAACCGGGGACCACTTCGCTCGAAAACGCGCTAGCCGGTATCCACTTCGCTCGAAAACGCTCTAAGATGCCGCCGATGGATCGGCCCGGACGCGAAAACGAGAAAACCGCCTATCGCGCTGATATCGACGGCCTGCGGGCGATTTCCATCCTGCTGGTGCTCGGATATCACGCCGACCTCGGGCCGTTCCCCGGCGGTTTCGTCGGCGTCGACGTTTTCTTCGTGATTTCCGGCTTCCTGATCACCGGCATCCTTCTCAGGGAAATCGAAGCCGGCCATTTTTCGCCGGCGGGATTTTACGCGCGACGGATCCGGCGCATCTTTCCGGCGCTGATTGTCGTGCTCGCGGCCACCGTCCTGATCGGCTGGTTCGTGCTGCTGCCGAACGGATTTGCCCTGCTTGGCAAGAGCATCGCGGCCGGCGTTCTCTTCGTATCCAACCTGTTTCAGCTCACCCAGGTCGGCTATTTCGCGCCCGATGCGGCTGAAAATCCGCTGGTCCATCTCTGGTCGCTCGGCATCGAGGAGCAATTCTACATTTTCTGGCCGCCGCTGCTGTGGATGCTCTCGAGATCGAAGCGGCGGCGGTTTTGGATGGCGGTGGTGGCGGCGATCTCGTTCAGCGTCAGCCTGATGATCTTCTTCGGCTCGCGGGATATCGCGTTCTATTCGCCGATTTCGCGGGCGTGGGAATTGCTGGCCGGCGGCATGATCGCCAACCGCTTCGTCGGCGATCCCAAGGCCGAACGGGGAGGCTCGGCTGAGCGCGACAATTGGTGCGGCACGATCGGCCTGTTGGCCATCCTGGGTGCTGCCATCGAGCTCGACAAGGACAGCCTGTTTCCGGGCGCCTATGCGCTCGCGCCGGTGCTCGGCGCGGTCCTGCTGATCGTCTCGCCGAATTCCTGGGTGAACCGGACCCTGCTGTCGAGCCGGGCAATGGTCGGGATCGGGTTGATCAGCTATCCGCTCTACCTCTGGCACTGGCCGCTATTGTCGTATCTCGCGATCATCCGAAACAGCGATCCGACCATGCTGGAGGTGTGGGCGACCCTGATCGTTGCCTTCGCGCTCGCCTGGCTGACCTGGCGCTTCGTCGAAATTCCGCTTCGCCGCCGGCCGCTTGTGGTGCCGAAATTGTCGTTCGGATTGATCGCGGTCGGCGCGATCGGAATCCTGATCGCCAGTGCATCCGGTTTCGACTTTCGCTTTCCTCCGGAAATTCGCGATATCGCGGCTCTCCAGCCGCTGAACAACGCCGGAATGCGCGACGAGTGCTTTTCGGAGGCGCGCGGGGCAAGGCTTGGTCCCAATTGCATCGAGCCGGGCGAGAAGCCTTTGCTGTTCGTGTGGGGGGATTCCACTTCGGCGGCGCTCTATCCCGGATTGAAAACCGCGGAAGCCAGGATTCCGTTTCGGCTGGCCCGTTTTGCCTCTCCGGCCTGCGCGCCGATCCTGGCGTCCGGGTCGCGTTGCGACGCCTTCAACGACATGGTGTTCGGTTTCATAAAATCGTCTCGTCCCCAGATCGTCCTGCTTCATGCCATGTGGGACAAGAAGAACGATCTCGACAAGCTGATGGAAACCGTCAGGCAGCTGCGCGCCGCCGGTGTCCCGCGCATTGTCGTTCTGGGTCCGGAGCCGGTCTGGAAACGAATGCTGCCGCACACGCTGGTGAACTATTACCGGTTTCATCACCGGACCGCCGACCGGCTGGCGAGCGGTGTTTCCGGGCCGGAGATCGATCGACGAATGGAAGCCTTCAGCCGGGCCGCCAGCGTGGAATATCTCTCGGCATGGCACATTCTCTGCAACGAGCAGGGTAGGGAGCAGGGGTGCCTGACGCGTATCGGCCCCACGGCGGGCGAGGTGGTCGCCGTCGATAATGTCCACCTGTCGGACGCCGGCGCGAACTTCCTGATCCAGGCCGTCGAAAGCGATCTGTTCCCGAAACCGCAATTTCATTGGGGCCGCGACAATCCGGATCGGCCGGATTGACCGGTGAACGGACCCGCGGAGACCGCTCGCCGCGGTCACGCGAAGCGGGCTTCCGCCACCTTCCGGCGACCGAAAAATAATTTTCGTCGGTCACGAAACTTATCCCGGCAATCGGCTATTGTGTCTTCGCCGGGTGCTGGACCACGAACATGCGTGCCTTGTTGTCAGGGTTGATCTTATCCGCAGCTACGCTGCCGTGCCTTGCCCAAAATGTCCTGAAATCCGAACCCCTTGTGCTGGCGCCCTATGAGACCGCCTATGTGCAGGACGCCTCCTGTCCTGCCGGAAAGGTGCTCAAGGTCACCGGCGTCATCAGGGGCCTGCATCGCAAGAAGGCCTGCGTGGCGCTTGCAACCGATCAGGCCTCGCTGGCGGTGGCGACGCCTTAGGGATCGGTTTGAGAGGCATCGGTTTTGGGGCCGGCCCGGTTCGCCGGACGCGGTGCCGGCGGACGACGAGCCGGCGCTCATGAGTTCACCAGGAAATCCAGATCGGCCTCCGCCTCGCGCTCGGCATCGGCCTGATTCTGGTCGGGGTCTTCCTGTGGGTCCGGCGCGCAGGGCTTGATTTCATAGTCGTTGTCCAGCAACGGCCGCGGCGTCGGCTTGTCCTCGTCCGAGGCCACGTCGACCACCAGCCCGCTTTTCCGGGCGAATTTCCAGACGCTGGCTTCGGTCGGATAGGCCTTGCTCAATTTGGCGTCGTTGCTGAACAGCGCATACGGCATCGGTACGGCTCCGCAAAAACAGCCTAACGCGCCCGGCGGGATGGGGTTCACTCAGGCGGCGGGCGCCTCACGGGCAAGTGAGGGGGCCCCGAGTCGCGGTCCAAATGTGACGGAAGGGTGCCTGAGTCGTAAACAAGTCCTGAATCCCCGCAAAAATAATCCGCGAGACTCGTTTGGTAGAATCGCCGGATGTTTTGGCCATGGGAACGACCTTCAAAACCTCGGCCGGCCAGGGCGTGCATGTCGCGCTCACGGTGACGCTGCTGGCGGCCTGCGCGGCGAATTTGCTGCTGGTCTGTTCGTGGCTCTAGCCGGAAAGCTTCCGCGATCGCTTCATCCTGCGTGATGCCCCCGCTATTCGGCCCTGGTGGCCCGCCATCGGCCGCTGCAGGGGGCTCCGGCGGATGCCGCGTTCCAACGGCCCGATCCGCTCCTGCCGTCGAGCTGTCCATTGGCGTACGATCCGCCGAGCGATACCCTGACGTAGCCGTCTTCCGTGACGCGTCCCGAAACATCGCCTGCGCCGGACACTCTTCCGTCGCGAACGGTCAGCCGATAATGCGTCGAAGCTTCACAACTTCCAGTCCTGGTTTCAACTGCGACATCCCACGAGCCATCGAAGGGTGTCTTGGCCGATGCCGGCGCAACAATCAGCTGCGCCGCCAGGATCAACAACGACAATGTCGCGTAATTCATGCCGAACTCCGTGTCGCGAGAGAAAGCTCGGCACTCGATCGACGTCGACTGATCACGCGGAGCGGCAGGCACTCAGGCGTTCGGCGGTGACAAAATGAAGAACCTTGGGGAAGTCCTTAAGTTCGGAAAGCGACTTAAGTAAGAACCCCTTGGTTTCATTCATGGAACTGGCTGATCGACTGCATCGACCACCCCCCCGCGGGCGGGCTTCTGGAGAGGCGATTGACGCCGCGCCCATTGCCTCCATCATGCGAGGCAAGGCGCGACCAATGGCTCGGCGAATGTTGCAAGTGGGAGGGGTAGGGATGATCGAGACGCTGGCACAGCGGGTCAATTCCGATGAAGCGTTGGTCCGGCGCGGGCGGTATCTGACGACGACCTTTGTGCTCGAAGTGGGCCACTCCGCCTTCCTGGTCTCGATCTTCGAAGGCAGGGTGATGTCGGTGACACCTGGGCCGTTCGTGATGCCGTCGGCGTCGTTTGCGCTGCGCGCGCCCGAAGCCGAATGGCAAAAATTCTGGAGCCAGCGCCCGCCGCCCGGCTGCAACGACCTGATGGCGCTGATCAAGCGGCGCGTGCTCTTAGCCGACGGCGATCTCTACGTCTTCATGGCCAATCTGCGCTACTTCAAGGAAATGCTGGCCAAGCTGCGCGCGACGGGAGCAGGCGCATGAGCGCGTATTTCGAGCCGATCCTCGGCCGCTACCTGCATCTCGACCTGTTCGGACGCAAACATCGCCTCTATGTCGAACAGGCCGGTGAGGGCACGCCGCTGTTGTGCCTGCACACCGCGGGTGCCGACGGCCGACAATACCGCGCGCTGATGAATGACGAGCGCGTCACGAGCCGCCACCGCGTCATCGCCTTCGACATGCCTTGGCACGGCAAATCGTCGCCGCCCTCGGGCTGGCACAACGAGGAATACCAGCTCACCTCGGCGCAATACACCACCATGATCCTCGACATCATGGCAGCCCTCGGGCTCGACAAGCCGATCCTGATCGGCTGCTCGATCGGCGGCCGCATCGCGCTGCATCTGGCGCTCGAACACCCCGATCGCTTCCGCGCCATCATCGGGCTGCAGGCCGGTGCCCATGTCGATCCCTATTACGACCTGAATTTCCTGCACCGCGCCGACGTCCATGGCGGCGAGATCGCCGGCGCCATCGTCTCCGGACTGGTCGGCCCCGATGCGCCGGAGGCCGAGCGCTGGGAGACGCTGTGGCACTACATGCAGGGCGGCCCCGGGGTGTTCAAGGGCGATCTTTATTTCTACAAGATCGACGGCGACATCCGCGACCGCCTCGCTGGCATCGACACCCGCCGTTGCCCGCTGTTCCTGCTGTCAGGCGAATACGATTATTCCTGCACGCCGGAGGAGACGCTTGCGGTGGCCCACAGCGTCGCGGGCTGCGAGGCCACCATCATGAAGGGGCTCGGGCATTTCCCGATGAGCGAGAACCCGGACGAGTTCCTGAAATATCTGCTGCCGGTGCTGGAGAAGATCGCGGCGAGCGGAGCGGCCGCGAACCAAACGGCCGCGGGTTGATCGAAACCTTCACCCGCCGCCGGCGAGCCGGGCCTCGAAGAATCCGACAACGCGGCCGATGGCATCCGCGGTCATCGGATCGCTATCCGCAAAATCAAATCCGTGAGCCTTGCCGGGATAGGCGACCCATTCGGCCTCGGCGCCGACCGATTTGGCGAGTTTTATCAGTTCCTCGCCCTTGGCAAAGGGCACGTTGCGGTCCGCATCGCCGTGCAGTTCGATCAGCGGCGGCAGATGCTTGACTTCGGAGACCAAGGCATCCGGCATGCCGCCATACATCACCGCCAGCGCCGAGATGCGCTCGTCATGGGCCGCCGTGGCGGCGGCGACAAAACCGCCGAGCGAGAAGCCGAGCAGACCGATGCGGCCGGAACTGTCGGAACGAGCCAGGATCTTCGTCACCACATTCGAAACCCGCTTCGACCAGCCATCGAACCGGATGGTCTCATAGGCTTCGCGTTTCTCCCGCGTGGTGTTGAATGCCGAAACATCTGCGTCGGTGAGGTAGCGCACCAGATAGCTATCGATGCCCTTGGCCGAAAGCGCATTGGCGTAGCGCTCATAGGCGCGCGGCTTGAGTTCGAAGCCGCGCGTGCCATGGAGCACAATCACGCCCGGCCGCGTGCCGGCTCGATCCGCGGCGTATCGGGTGAATTCGACGCTGCCGTCATCGGCCTCGACACTGAGCCGTTCCGGTTTGCCCGCGCGCGCCCGTCGGCCCACGCAGAGCAGCGCAAGGCCCGCGACAACAACTCGCCGATCGATCCGATGCATCAGGGGCTCCAGTTCGCCCGCCGGTGGCTGGTGCCGGTTGAGAGGATTGAACTCCCGACCTTCGGTTTACAAAACCGCTGCTCTACCGCTGAGCTAAACCGGCTAATTTAACAATATCAATTAGTTGCGACGTCGCTATATCATTTTGTCTCCTTTTTGTCTCGCGTCGCCAAAGGTGGCCCAGGAGCAGGGCGGTCGAATATCAGAATTGTGCTGGAAGGGCCACTCCAGCATTTTGACCGACAAAAGCCGTCAGGCGCATCGGAATTGGTTCGCTTGCCAAGACGCGGGCCACTAGGTGCTCTCTTCGCTCACAGCAACGGACGTCAGCGGGTCGCGTCAACTGGATCGGAAAGCAGCAATACGGTAGTCTCCCCTCTCTGCCGCTGCGTCGGTCAGGTCGTCGCGGTTCTGGTCCGGATTGCGGCCAGGCACCGGAGAAGTCATGTCCAGCTCCGACCACGCATCGGCCCACTTCGCCCATCACGCCCCCGAGGAGATTCTCGCCCACCCGCGTTTCGCGGCCGCGCGCGCTGCCTTCGTCGACGCGGTTCTCGCGCTGCACGAGGGCGATCGAATTCATCAGCCGGCTTCTGGTCGAGGCGATGCGGCAGGTGACGTTCAACCTGATTGTGTCCCTCCATCTCCGCCATGAGGCCAGCGATCGGATGACATGGCCGACGCCGCGTCGGCTGAAAGACGAGTTGAGAATGTTCGGGCTGGGGAGCGAGCGCCGGATCGATGCATTGGTGGCCCGGCTCATTCAGCTTGGCTATGTCGAATCCCACCCCTCGGAGCAGGACCGTCGGGTGCGCATTCTCAGCCCCACCGACAAGATGATGTCGCTCGATCGGGAGTGGCTGGTCTACCACTATGTGCCGTTGCATGTGATGTTTCCGGACCCCGGCTATCCCGAGCCGATGGCGCGGGATCCCGCGTTCCAGCGAGCCCAGCGGCTGATCGCTGCCGATTTTTCCGCCGAGGGCGCGAAGATCATGGCCGACCATCCTGCCGTGATGCGGTTCATAAATCGCGACACCGGCGTGCTGGTGCTGATCAAGCTCATTCAAATGTCCGCAGCGGGGAGCGCCAAAGGTCTCTCCTACTCGGATATCGGCGCCCGGTTCGGCGTATCGCGGACCCATGTCCGGACGCTGCTGGAAGACGCCGCGCAACACGGCGACGTCAGCCTCTCCGGCCGCGGCGGGCATCTGGTCGAGCTGAAGCCTTCCATCCTGCACGCGTTCGACCGCTTCGTCGCGGCCTCCATGTCGGGGCACGATTTGCTCTACAAGCTGGCGCGCGAACGGATGGCGAAGGAGCCATCGCGGCCGGAACTCTGATCGTCGGCGGCGCACGGCAGGGCCTGGACAAAAAATCGCGAAAACAACCCCATGCAAAGTAGAGTGGACCCGGGCTCACGGCACTCTTGCTGCCGCGACCGCGGCCCGCGGGCCGCGCGAACGGCGTGACGTTGCACTCATTCTGGCTGACCAGCGCAACTCGAACATGCTGATGCGGAAGGTGCGCCGGTAGGTCGCAAGATCGATCTCCGGGCGTCGCCGAACTGGCGCTCACAACCGAGCGCGGTTACGGAATCCGATTGTGATTTTTCAGTTTGCTATTTTTCGTAGAGACATCGAGTTCCGCAAATGGAACGCGTCGCGACGGTTTCGAAATTGCACGCAAAAAGTTTCAAGCGTTAACCTTATGCATTGTGGGCTTTCCCACAAACTCGTCATTAACAATGCGTTAAGTTGCAGAACTCGTTTCGATTGGAGTTCCGAGCAGGGCATGAGCGCAGACGTTCCCACTGGCAGCGGCGTTGCCCCAGCGCCGCTACGGTGGGCATCGCCTGCCGCAAATGACCCAGCAGCTTCGCCTTTGCCGGATCAGGCCAAGCGCCTGATTGCGCTGGCCGTCACCCAGCTCGAGTGCGGCGACGCCCGCAACGCGTTGGTCGCCGCCAGCGAAGCCTGCCACCGGGCATCGCATCTGCCGCAAGCGCATTATGTTTATGGCCAGGCCTGGCTCGGCGCCTTGATGCGCATCAGCGGCGAAACCGAAGCCGCCGAATCTCTGCTGCGCGCGACGATCGCGCGCGCGCCCGGCAATGCCGCCGTCGATGACCGGCGCGGCGTGGCGACATCACCCGATCACGCATCAGCCCCGTCACCCCGGAACTCACGATGAGCAGCAACATCCCCTTGATTCCGGCGGACGGCCAGCCGATCACCACGGTCGACGAGCTCAACGACGTCCTGGTCCAGGCCGCCCAGCAGACCAGCGGCAACTATGAAATCGATCTCGCCGCCGGCGCCAACATCGAGCTGACCACCGAACTCAAGGCGATCAACTTGCAGTCCGGCGTGACGCTCGACATCGAGGGCAACGGCGCCACGCTCGATGGCAAGAACGAAACCACCGGGGTTTCCGACAACCAGCGTGGCCTGTTCGTCTATTCCGGCAAGGTGACGATCGAGAACCTGACCATCGCCAACACCACGGCAACCGGCGGCACCGGCGGTGGCGGCGCCGGCGGCGGCGCCGGGCTTGGCGCCGGCTTGTTGGTCGCCAATGACACCGCCAATAACGCGGGGCCCGGCGACGTCACGCTGCGCAACGTTGTCTTCACTAACGATACGGCGGTCGGCGGCCACGGTGGCCAGGGCGACGTTCAAACGAATGGAGGAGGCGGCGGGCTCGGCGGCGACGGGAATAATGGCGGCTACTATGGCGGGGGTGGCGGCATTGGCAGCGGTATCGTTCCAGGTGTGGCCAGCGGCGCAGGCAACGGCAGCGCCAGCGGCGCAGGAGGCAATGGCGGCGGCATCGGCGGCACCGCGGGTTCTCTCGACATTAGTGGGGGCTACTTTCACCAGGCCCTCGGTGGCCTGGGTGGCTTCGGGGGCGGTGGCGGCGCTGGAGACGGCATCGGAGGCAACGGCGGCTTCGGGGGCGGAGGTGGCGCTGACACCGGTGTGGGTAGCAGTTCGAGCCAAGGCGGTTATGGCGGTGGTGGCGGCGCTAACAGCGTCCTCGAGGGCAGTGCCCCTGGAGCCGGCGGCTTCGGTGGCGGTAGCGGCGGCCAAAGCGCTTATTTCTACCTAGGGGGCGGTGGTGGCGGTCTCGGCGCCGGCGGCGACATCTTCGTGATGGACGGCGCGTTACTGACCATTTCGCAGGGATCGCTGAGCGGGGGACAGGTTTTCAAGGGAGTCGGAGGATCGATCCCTTTCGGCGGACACGTTTACGATCTACCTGGAACTGACGGCCAGGCTTATGGCGGCGGCATCTTCCTGCAAGGCAATGAGAACATCAACTTCGCGCCGGTGCAGGGCACGACCGTCACGATTGCCGATGTCATCGCCGACGAATTCGGCTCCGGCGGCGGCGGCGTCGGCTACACCGGCAAGGGCACGCTGACGCTCAACGGCGCGGGCACGCTCGAGCTCGGTGCGGTCAATAGCTTCTCCGGCGGCGTCACCATCGATTCCGGTACGCTGGAGATCGGCGCCGACGGCTCGGCGGGATCGGGGGCGATCACTTTCTCCAGCGCTTCGGCGAAACTGCAACTCGACGCGACGCTGGCCGGCGGCAGCAGCACCGTCTTTGCCGACACGCTCTCCCATGTTGGCCCAGGTTACGAGCTCGATCTGCAGGGGCTTGCCTTTGTCGATGGCGCGACTGCCACCGTGGTGGGTACGACCCTGACCGTGACCAGCGGCGCGACAAGCGAAATCTTCACGCTCGACGATCCGCTCCAGGCGTTCACGGTCGCCAGCGACGGCCTGCCGGGAACTCCAGGCACGCTTGTCACGGCCTTCGCCGTTCCGACGATTACCGGAGCGCTCGCGGGCCAGCTTGTGGCTGCGAATGGGATCTCCTCGCCGTTTTCCGATGTCACCATCGGCGACCTCAACAGCGGAGCATCCGAGACGCTGACCATCACCCTTTCCGATCCGGCCGCCGGCACCCTCGCCGAGGGCGCAGGCTTTGCTGGCAGCGCGACCTTGCTCAATACGGCGCCCGGAATTTATTCGTTGAGCGGCACGCCGACGGCGCTGACCGCTGAACTGCAGGCTTTGGCTTTCCATGCCGGCAACGGGACGCCGGGCAGCCTCGAGACAACGACGTTCACGCTGAACGATCTGAGCAACCTTGCTTACACGGCGAGCGACAGCACGACGACGGTCGCGGTGGTGGCTTCCGGCGACACCGTTTCCGGCCCCGGCGTGGGCGGCACCGTCGACATCGGCGGATTGGCCTACAGCGCTGCCGTTACCACGAGTTTCTCGTCAGGCGGTGTGCTCACGGTCGGCAACCTCAGCGTCAATGTCAGTGGCGTTGGTGGAACCGTGCTGCTCATCGGCAGCGATGGCCACGGCGGCACGCTGGTCACGGATTATGCGACGCTCTCCGATGCCATAACGGCGGTCGATGGCAAGACGTCCGGCGACTACACGATCCAGTTGACGAGCGACAGCGTCGAGACGGCCGATCCCGCCGCGATCGACCTTGCATCCGGCGTCGGCCTGACCATCAGCGGCGCCGATGGCATCGGCGGCAGCTATGTGCTCGATGGCGGCGCCGTTGCAGGTGTTGGCGGTCATCGCGGACTGTTCGTCGCCGCCGGCGCGGCGACGATCGAAGATCTTGTCATCCAGCATGCCGCGGCGATCGGCGCGACCGGCGGGACCGGCTCGGACTCCCAATATGGTCCCCATGATGCCGGTGGTGGCGGCGGCGGCGGTGGCGCCGGGCTCGGCGGCGGCCTGTTTGTCGCGAGTGGTGCCAGCGCTTCCCTGATTGACGTCGGATTTGCCCAGGACAGCGCGACTGGCGGCGCCGGCGGGCTGGGTGGTGTTGGCGGGCAAACGGATGGCAACCATGGCGGCGGTACGGGTGGCCAGTTCCCCGCCAGCGGCGGCTTCGGCAGCGGCGGCAACGGCGGTACCGGGCTATCGGTCCTGATTCCATTGGGCGGCGCCACGAGCGGCGGCGGCGGTGGCTTTGGCGGCGGCGGCGGCGGCGGCGGGGGTGGTGACAATTACGTCGGACCCCCCGGTGGCAGCAGCAGCGGTGGGTTCGGCGGCGGTGGCGGCAATGGCGGCGGCGGCGGCCCAGCTCATCTGGACGGCGGCATGGGTGGTGGCGGCCTTGGGGCCGGCGGCGACATCTTTGTCCAGGACGGCGGCACACTGATCATCAGCGGCGGTTCGCTGGTCGATGGCACCGTCACGGGGGGCACCGGCGGCAATCCCGGACAGAATTTCGGCAAGGGGCTGTTCCTGCAGGGGACCTCGACAGCCACCTTCACCGCCGCGGCTGGCGACACCACCACCGTCGCTTTCACCATCACGGACCAGAACGGATCGGTTCAGGCCCATGTCGCTGGAGAGTCCGGCAACATTGCGATCGGCGACGTCGCCGGCACCCTGACCGGCACGGTCGATCTGACCGGCACCGACACCTACACCGGTGCAACGACGGTCAACGCCGGCACGCTGATGGTTGACGGCGCGATCGCGGGCTCGACGGTCGAAGTCAAATCCGGCGCCACGCTCGGCGGCCACGGCACCACGGGCGCCGTCACGGTGGACGCCGGCGGAACATTTGCGCCCGGCGACAGCCCCGGCCAGATCACGGTGGCCAGTCTCACCCTTTCGTCCGGCTCCCATTTCGAAGAGCAGGTCGGCGGCATGACCGCCGGCTCCGGTTACGACCAGACCATCGTTGAGAGCGGCGGCACGATTTCGCTCAACGGCGCCACCCTCGACGTCACGGACTATGGCGGTTTCGTTCCCGGCCTCGGCGTTCTCACCATCATCGACAATCAGGATCCCAGTGCAGCGGTCACCGGCGTATTCGACGACGCGCAGGGTCATGCACTGACGCAAGCGTCGGTGGTCACGATCGGCGGCGTCGATTTCCGCATCAACTACCATGGCGGCGACGGCAACGACGTGACGCTGTCGGATCTCAACTTCCCGCCGACGCTGTCCGCCACGGCAAACGATCCAAGTTTCATCGAGGCCGCCCAACTTGACACGCAGGCCGCGGCGGTTACGGCCTTCTCCGGCGCCAATGCCAGCACGGTCGAGCCCGGCCAATCGATCATCGGGTTGAACCTCACGGTCGGAGGTCTGCTCGATGGCGCCGCCGAGACGATCACCATCGACGGCACGAGCATTGCGCTCGGCGGCGCGTCCAGCGGCACCACCGGCGGCCATGATCTCAACTATTCGGTTTCAGTTCTGAACGGCACGGCGGCGATCAGCCTTTCCAGCAGCGGCACTTCCGCTGATGCCATCGACGGCATCATCGACGCCATCGCCTATCAGGACACCAACGAGAATGATCCGACCGGCGGCCTTCGCACCATCACGCTGACCCAGATCCAGGACAATGGCGGCACCGTCGATGGCGGGGTCGACGCCACGGCGACCTCGATCGCGTCCACCGTGACGGTCGTGCCGGTCAATTATGCGCCGTCGCTGACGGCGACAGCGGCCAATTCGGTTCTCGACACCGCCGCGCCGATCCAGCCGATCGCGACGCCGTTCGCGAACGCCGATGCCGGAACGGTCAAGCCCGGCGAGGCGTTCAGCGGGTTCACCTTCACGGTCGCAGGTCTGCTCGACGGCACAAACGAAACTGTCACCGTCGACGGCACCACCATCGCGCTCGGTGGCGATTTAAACGGCACCACAGCCGGCAACGGGCTGAGTTATGCGGTTTCCCTGGCCAATGGCACGGCGACCGTCACGCTGTCCAGCAGCGGCGTATCCGCCGCCACGATTGACGGCATCATCGACGGCCTGACCTACGCCGACACCCTGGTCAACGCCACCGCCGGCGACCGCACCATCACCCTGACCCAGATTCAGGAAAGCGGCGGCTCCGCGCATGGCGGCGTCGACACGTCAGCCGTCTCGATCGCTGCCACCGAGGAACTCACCGAGATCAACAACGCGCCCACGGCGACCGCTGCCGGGCAGGTCGTCTTCGGCGCTTCAGATATCCCGGTCAACACCGCGACCGCGGGCAACCAGGACGATCCGCAGATCGCGGCGTTGAAAAACGGCGGCTACGTCGTGACGTGGCAGGACGGCGACCCCTTTAATTATAATAGTTCCGGAAGCCTCGGCGTTGGCGGAGCCACCGGCGACAGCAGCGGCTCCGCGGTCAAGGCGCAGGTTTTTACCGCAAGCGGCACGCCCGAAGGCAGCGAGATCCTGGTCAATACCACGACCGCAGGCAATCAGTTCGCCCCGGCGATAACAACGCTTGATGATGGCGACTTCGTCATCACCTGGGCCAGTGCCGGAAACGTCGATGGACAATTGTTCAGCGCGGCCGGCGCGAAGGAAGGCGCCGAATTCCAGGTCAATACGTCCGGCAATGGATATTCGCCGTCGATGACGGCGCTCACCGGCGGCGGCTTCGCCGTGGTGTGGGCCTCCTCCGGGCTGCAACTGGAGGCGCAGACGTTCGCTGCCGATGGGACGGAGGTCGGATCGCAGGTCTCGGTCGGCAGTTTTTACCCTGCTTATCCAATTCAGCCGCCGGCGATCACGGCGCTGTCGGGCGGCGGCTTTGCATTGACCTGGATCGACCTCAATTCAAACGTCGAGACGCAGGCATTCGGTGCCGCGGGCGGGTCCGTCGGCGCCGCGACGGTTCTGGGCGCCGATACGTTCTCGTTCCAGCCCGCGATTGCCGCGCTCAACAATGGCGGCTTTGTCGTGACGTGGGCCGATGCGGCGAGCAACACGACCAACGCGCAAATCTTTTCCGCTGCGGGCGCGGAGGTCGGACCGCTGGTTCATGTCGACCAGGCGCAAGGGCAAATTCCGCCGGGAATCGCGACGCTGTCGGACGGCGATTTCGTGATCTCATGGATGGGCGCATCCGCCCTCATGGCGCAGATATTCACCCCGGACGGTGAAGCCGCAGGCTCGCCGATCACGGTAACGTACAACTCCGGCTCCAGAACTCCAGAGGTCACTGCGCTCCCGAACGGCCAGTTCGTAGTGACGTACGTGGAATCTTTCTCTGAAGACCAGATCCTTTCGAACGTGTACACCGCGACCGGCGCACTCATTGGAATCGAGTCTAACGGTGTCGAGGTCGCTAGTTCGGGCACCGTCGCGGCGCTTGCCAACAATGGAGTGGCGACAGCCTGGACGGAATTCACTGTCAACGGCGCCGGCGACGGCAGCGGCAACGGCATCAAGGCGGGGATATTCAACGTCGCCTACCAGGAGATCGCCGGGCACGCCCTCAACCTGAAGAATGCCGGACTTTCGGTCGGCGATATCGATGGGCTGGGCGGCATCGAGACCCTGACGCTGTCCGTCACCGAAGGCATCCTCAACGTCGCCGCGGGCGGCAGCCAGGCTGTTGTCACCGGCAGCGGCAGCGGGCTTGTCACCATCAACGGCACGATCGCAGAGATCAACGCGCTGCTCAATACCGACAACACCTCGTCGATCAGCTTCACCGACGCCAACCCAAATCCGGCGCAGCATGTGACGCTGACGATGACGATGGACGATAACGGCCATAGCGGTGCGGGCGGCGCGCTGACGGCAACGGGCGTGGCGACGATCGACGTCGCGATCCAGCTGGTCAACACCGTGCCGGGGCCGCTCCTCGCGCAGGAAGGCGTTCCGACCGAGATTGCGGGATTGTCGGTCATCGACCGCGACGCGCAAACCCTGACGACGACGCTGCAGGTCGGCAACGGCACGCTGACGGTCGGGGCCATTGACGGCGCCTCGGTCTCCGGCAGCGGCACCCAGGACGTGACGGTGAGCGGCACCCTCGCGCAGGTCGATGCGGTGCTGAGCGCGGCGAACAACGTGCTCTATCAGGGGAATTTCTTCGGCGTCGATTCACTGAAGATGACGAGCCACGCCAACGGCAGTTTCGACTTTAGCGGGCCGCAGACCGCCACCTCGTACGTCAGGATCGATGTCGGCGTGCCGGCCTTGCTGGACGTGGTCGCGTCGGGCGCCGGCATCACCAACGGCAGTGGCGACGTCAACGCCAACCATGTCGTGACGTTGTCGTTCGAGATGAGCGACGTCGTCTATGTCAACGGCGGGACCCCGGTGCTGTTCCTCAATGACGGGGAAAGCGCGACCTACAGCGGCGGCAGCGGCACCGATGCGCTGACCTTCACATACCAGGTGATGCCAGGCGACAACACCGCAGCTCTTGAAATCAATGGTTACAATTTCGGCGGTGCGAGTTTCCTGGACGCTGCCGGTCACGGTGCCGACCTCAACGGCATTTTCGGTAAGCTTGCCGGCACCGTGCAGATCGACACCACGGCGCCGACCGCGTCGGTCGCGGCGGATCACACCGCGCTGTCGGCAGGACAGACGTCGACGGTCACCTTTACCTTCTCCGAAGCCGTCTCGAACTTCGCGCTCGGCGACGCCACGGCGACCGGCGGCGGCCTCGGCAATCTGGTCCATGTCGGGCTCGACGGCTCCAACGAGGATATCTACACCGCGACGTTTACGCCTGACGTCACCAATACCGAGGCGGGCTCGGTCGCGATCAATGCGTCGAGCTACACCGATCTCGCCGGCAACAATGGCGCGGCCAGCAACACCGTGAATTTCACGGGCGACACGCTGGCGCCGACGGTGTCGGTCGCGGCCGACCATACCGCGCTGCTGGCGGGGCAGGCCGCGACGGTGACGTTCACCTTCTCGGAAGCCGTCGCGAGCTTCGCGCTTGGCGACACCAGTGTGAGCGGCGGCAGCCTGAGCAACCTGGTTCACGTCGGGCTAAACGGTTCCAACCAGGACATCTATACCGCGACCTTTACGCCGGGTGCGACCAACAACGAAGTCGGCTCGATCCAGGTCGATGCCGCGAGCTTTGCCGACGCATCAGGCAATGCCGGCGCTGCCAGCAACACCGTGAACTTCAGCGGCGATACGCTGGCGCCGAGCATCCTGCTCGTCACCGCCAATCCGAATAGCGGCATGGAGGCGTTCGGCGCCCCGATTTCGATCGACGTGGCGTTCGGGGAGGCCGTCACCGTCGCCGGCGGCACGCCGACTTTGTCGCTCAACGACAACGGCACTGCGACCTATGACGCCGCGGCCACCGCCGCACTGCACGATCCCACCAAGCTGGTGTTCGATTATGTCGTCGGCGCCACCGACGCCGCCACCCCGGCGCTCGCCGTCACCGGCATCGACCTGCATGGTGCCGCAATCGACGATCTCGCCGGCAACGCCGCAGACCTCGGCAACATCGCGACCACGTTCAGCAGCATCGGCGTCGAGAACTTTAACAGCGGCTCGCCTGCCGCCTTCGACTTCAACTTCGACAGCAACGGCAACGGACACGCCGACATTCTCGCACAGAGCAGCAGCACCGGTGCCGTGGCGATCTGGGAAAGCGGCCAGCTTTCGGGCGCGTCCACGGTCGCAACCTCGATGCCAGCCAGCTGGCATCTTGCGGGCGTCGGCGACTTCAACGGCGACGGCAAGGGCGACATTCTCTGGACCAACGACAACGGTTCGGTCGCGATCTGGGATGGCAATAACGCCCAGACCGGACACACCATTGCGACCGGAATGCCCGCCACCTGGCATCTCGCCGGAACCGGTGACTTCAATGGCGACGGCAAGACCGACATTCTCTGGCAGAACGATAACGGGTCGGTCGCCGTCTGGGATAGCAACAACGCCCAGACCGGACACGCCATCGCCGGTCCGGGATCGATGCTGCCAACCAACGAGCATGTCGTCGCCACCGGTGACTTCTATGGCAACGGGACAACCGACATTCTCTGGCAGAACACCAGCAATGGCGCGCTCACGGTCTGGAGCGGCGAGAACCCTGCGACCGCGTCCGTGATCGCCGCCTCGATGCCGAGCAGCTGGCATGTTGCCGGCGTCGGCGACTTCGACGGCAGCGGCAAGAGCGACCTTCTCTGGACCAACGACAACGGTTCGGTCGCGATCTGGGACAACGGCTTGACGACCGGGCACACCATCGCGACCGGCGTGCCCGCTAGCTGGCATGTCGCCGGCGTCGGCGACTTCAACGGCGACGGCAAGAGCGACATCCTCTGGCACAACGACAGCGGCGCGATCGCGATCTGGGATAGCGCCGTGACCGGCCATACCGTAGCCGCCGCCGGCGTGGTCCCCAGCGACTGGCATCTTATCGCCTGAGACATTTTCGAATGAAACGATCAACGCACAAATCATGAGGTTAAGTCGGACACCTTCGTGTCAGCCCACAACATCATCAACAATTTCCAGTTCGGCAGCATCGCCAATGGCGGCCCTTACAAAACCGCTGCTCTACCGCTGAGCTAAACCAGCTTCCACTGCGTTGCCATCTGACGTGAGCGGTCTGCACATACGCTATCCGTTACCCATTACCCACCAAACAGGAGTGGAAATGGGTCCTGTTTATGGCGGGTGGCGCTGCCGCGTCAACAGGCCCCAAATCGGTTGCCAAAAATCGTGGAAGAAGAAATCGAACAGCCCAATCCACCGGTGTCCGGACGTTTCATGGCGGAACGACGGGATTTGCGGCGCGACGAAAGTCGCATCGAGCGATTGATCAGCTTGCTACTTTGCCACGATCCAAGGCCATCCAGCCGCAGTCCATGGAAAATGTCCTTTGGGCAAGAGTCGCCTGACGGGTTCGCGAAAGGCCACGGTGCAGTCACCGATTTTCTGTACAATGCGACTTGGGAGAGTTGTGATTCAAGTGATTTGGCATAGTTTGGGTTAGCGAATTGATATTGTACGATCAGCCATTTGCCCAGCATTTCGCCGCAAGGCCAATTTCCGCCGGATAACTCGTAATTTACCCAATCCATCGCCTCCGCCATTGCTCCAGGCTGTGTCCTTATCGGCTCGCCCGGCAGTAAGAGGTTGATCGCCTTTCGCAGGAATTCGCAACTCTTTGGCATATTCGGCCCCAGTGATCCGTAAGGAGCGTATAACCCTGCTTGAACACGATATGCGTCTGCCGCACCGATATTGTTCTTGGCGGCGATCATTTTCTCAGTAGCATTTTCGAAAATGGAGGTTACCAGCACGCCTTGATCGCCCATCTGATTGGTAGCCGATCAACTCCAGTTCTGCACCCGTTGTTTATAGTGCTTCTCGATCAACCCCACATTAGGCGCAAGAAGTGCACCCTTCCGCGCATTTGCAACCTGGACCAGCAACGTCTGTGCTTGAACATCGGAGGTACTCGAGAGGGCGCGAATCATTTCCGTGTCAGCTTCGGTAAGCTGCAAAATGACGGACCGCAAATCCGATATTTCTTTCGCCTGTTGCTGTTGAGTGGTTACAACGAAGCGGTCCCACACGCCGAGTGGTTAGGTGTAAAGCACCGCGACGACAAAGGTCAAAATCCCGGACCAGTCCTTTATGACCTCGAATATGGTTCTGCTTCTCGGTTTGGTGCGCTCCTCCAGCACCGCCAAGCGCCCGTCGAAATCCAAGGTCGAATTTCCGGCATCGGTGTCCCCTTGCCAGTATTACAATGGCAACCTGAACGTGTACGCAAGCCCTAACCACCATGACACCGATCAACCGGAGCCGTGCCGAAGGCCTTGGGCGAAGCCGCGAGCCGGATGGTATTCTGCGCGGAGAAAATCAGGCCGGCTGGGGAGAGACGACATGACGAACAGGCTGCGGTTGACGGTTGCATGGCTGGCGTCGTCGTTTCTGGTTTCCGGACTGACCGCGGCGCAGGCGGCGGACCCCGGCCTTTGCAAGCAATATTCGCAGGCCGCGCTGAACCAGGTGCGCGGCGGATTGAGCAATCCGCGCTGCGCCGGCGGCATGCAGGGCGCGCGATGGTCGACCGATTTCGCCGTTCATTACCAATGGTGCCTCGGCGCTTCCTTCGGCGCCACCGGCGCCGAGCGGGACGCGCGGACGCAATATCTGCGCGGCTGCCGCTAGTTCGAATCCCGCGATCGGAGCCATGAAAAAGGCGGCCGTGCGACCGCCTTTTTCGCCTTGGTTGCGCTGGGCGCATTACTGGCAGGGATGCCGGCGGCCGTCCTCGCCCTTGAACCACGTGCCGGGCTGGCAGACGAAGCCGTTGCGCTGCGCGTAGGTCTGGCCGCTCCAGCCGCGATCGCCGTTGTCGTAATAGGCATAGGAATCGCTCCTGAACGGCGCGGTGGCTATCGCACCCGCGGTTCCGACCGCCGCACCGGCGGTAGCGGCAGCGCCGTTGACGGCGCCGGCTGCGACGTCGCCGGGCGAGATGCCGGAGTCACGGCGGTTGTCGTTCCAGCTGTCATGCCAGCCGTTGTTCCAGTTGGCATCGCGGTCGGTCCGATAGACGGTCCGGCGCTGATAATCGCCAGTGTAGGGATTGCCCGGTCCCTTGTTCTGGCAATTGGCGTCCGGGGAGTACTGGGCGCAACGGCCGGGATTATTGATCACCTCCTGTGCCATCGCAGGACCTGCGAGCGCGGTGCTGAGAACGACGGCGGCGGCGCCGCCAAGCAATCCGAATTTCGTCATGCGTCTTTCCATTGCTGTGAGCCGGGGCTAAATGCTGATTGCGGCGGACGTTCCAATTTCTCTTGCTAGGTCATTCAAACCGATGTGAAGTTCCCTTCCGCTGTTCCCTGCACTGGGCCCCCTCTGCCGATGCAAACCCACGACGTCGATTACCTCTGCGAGGGGACCAGTCTGCGCGGGGTTCTCGCCTTCGACGAGGCGGCCGCGGGGCCGCGGCCGGGCGTCGTCGTGTTCCATGAGGGACTGGGGCTCGGCGACTTCGTGATCGCACGATCGCAGCGGCTGGCGGAGCACGGCTATGTCGCGCTCGCCGCCGATATGTTCGGCGAGCGCCGGCAGGCGAAAAATCTTCAGGAGGTCGCGAACCTGGTCGGCGGCGTTCGCAACGAGCCCGAAACGCTGCGCGCGCGGGGCCGCGCCGCGCTTGCGACGCTCGCGGCATTGCCGCAGGTCGATGCCGGCAGAATCGCGGCGATCGGCTTCTGCTTCGGCGGCTCGGTCGCACTCGAACTGGCGCGCGATGGCGCTGACATCAAGGCCGCGGTCAGTTTCCATGGCGTGCTCTCGACCCGGACGCCCGCGGTCGCCGGCACCGTCAAGGCCAGCGTGCTGGTCCTGACCGGCGCCGACGATCCGCTGGCGCCGCCGGAGCAGGTCGGGGCGTTCGAGGACGAGATGCGCGCGGCCGAGGTGCGGGATTGGCAGGTCGTCAGTTACGGCAATACGCTGCACGGCTTCACCAACCCGGCGGCGGACGGCTCGATGATGCGCACGGCGCTCTATAACGAGGAGGCCGACCGCCGCTCCTGGGCCGCGATGCGAAGCCTGTTCGATGAGGTGTTTCGCTAGCATCGCGGCCCGAAATTTGCTGCGACGGTATCACGGGTCAGGGAAAGCGAACGGGGCGCGGATGTTCGGAATTCTGGGATTGGGCTTTCTGCTGGGCATGCAGCACGCGCTGGAGGCCGATCACGTCGCGGCGGTGTCTTCGATCGCCGCGCGCCGCACCGATGTCGGCGACATCGTCAAGCACGGACTGACCTGGGGGCTCGGCCATACCCTGACCCTGTTCGCCTTTGCGGGTGCGGCGATCCTGCTCGGCCACGCCATCCCCGAACATTGGGCGCGGCCGATGGAAACCGCCGTCGGCATCATGCTGGTCGGCCTCGGCGCCCATGTGCTGTGGCGGCTTTGGCGCGACCGCGTGCATTTTCACAGCCACGGCCACGGCGACGGCACGGTGCATCTCCACGCCCACGGCCACGCCGGCGAAACGATCCCGCACGCCCGCGCATCGCATGCGCATACGCATGGCTTTCGCTGGCGCACGCTGCTGGTCGGACTGATGCACGGCATGGCCGGTTCGGCGGCGCTATTGGTGCTCGCGGTCTCGCAGGCTTCCAGCGCCGTTGCCGGGCTCGGCTATGTCGCGCTGTTCGGGGTCGGCTCGATGATCGGCATGGGGGCGCTGTCGGCGGTCATCGCCGTGCCGCTTGCGGTCTCGGCGCGCTGGTTGACCTGGGCCAACAGCGGCCTGCAGGGCACCGTCGGCTTGATCACCATCGCGATCGGCCTCACCACCATCGCCGAAACTGCATTCGCCTGACGGCAACGCTGCGTTAACACTTTCTCAGCGCCATCGCTCGCAATTGAACGCGCCTAAATCCTTGCGCATTAGGCTTACCGGCAATTTGGCCGGCAGCCTTAACCCATGGTTGGGCGGTATAGGCTAGGTTGTGGACGAACAATCTGGACTCCACACCATGCGCGCTGGGCTGGCACTGGCTTTTCTGATCGGAACGAGCGCTGCGGCGCTGGCCGAAACCGGCCCCGTGATCGTCATTCCCGGCCGCGCCGGCGTGCCCATCATCATCAACGGCATCGATGCCTCCTATGCGGTGGTCGAAGGCGACTGGGGCCTCGGCAAGGGCGTCCACGTGCAGCCGACGATCTATGGCGGCCGCCCCGCCGAACCCGTGCCGAATGTCGGCCATTATTATCCGAGCGCCGGTCATCTGCCGGGCTACGGCCGGCTCGAAATCGAACCGCCCGCCAACCGCAAGCTGCCGCAGCCCGCCGAGGGTTTTTATGAATCGTGGTCGGCGCATTCGACCCCGCAGCCGGTGCAGCCCCCGGTGCCGCCGTATCCGCCGGCCGTCCTTTTCGCCCCGCAGGATGGCCAGTTGCAGGACCGCGCCGGGGCGCAGGATTTCCAGCCTCGCAAGCCGGAGAAGTTTCCACACTAGACCAAGCCAACAAGAAACCAGAGTCCACAGGAGAGAGAGTAATGCGTCAGTTGATTACAGGAATGGTTGCGGCATTCGCCGTGGTGACCGCGAGCGCTGCGCCCGCGATGGCATGCGGGCTGTTCGATACCTGCTCACCGTGCACGCCGTGCGCGGCGCCCCAGGTCTATGTCCCGCCTCCGCCGCCGGTCTATTCCGGCTGCAACCCCTGCGGCGGCGCGGCCTATGAGCGGCTGCCCGATCCCGAGCAGGAATATGGTACCGCGCCGGCGGTGCACCAATATTACTATGCGGACCAGGGCCCGACCTATACCGGCCCCGGCGACTTCGCGCCGCGTCCGGTCTATCGCGAGGGCGGCTGGGGCTATCGGCACCACATCCGTCATTATGGTTATGGCTTCCATCCGCATGCCTGGCATCATGGCTACGGCTACGAGCACCACGGCATGCGCTATGGCTACGCGATGCCCCACCACTACGGCTATCGCGAGCACACGCTGCGCCGCTATTACTGAGCGCGTCGCTTAACCCATGACGTCGGCGCCCGTCCGCATCCCGCGGGCGGGCGTCGGTTTTTTCAGCCCATCAACCCGAGCCTGGAGGCGCCGATATAGAGCGCCAGCACCGCGGCGTTGGAGACGTTGAGGCTCTTGATTTCGCCGGGCATGTCGAGGCGGGCCACCACGCCGCAGGTCTCGCGCGTCAATTGCCGCAAGCCCTTGCCCTCGGCGCCCAGCACGAGGGCGAGCGGCTGGCGCAAGGCCACGCTGCCGAGGTTTTCACTGCCGTGGCTGTCGAGCCCGACCGTCAGAAAACCCTGATCGTTCATCTCGGTCAGCGCCCGGGCGAGGTTTTGCACCGTGACCAGCGGCACCAGTTCCAGCGCGCCGGAGGCGGATTTCGCCAGCACCCCGGTCGCCTCCGGCGAGTGGCGCGCGGTCGTGACGATGGCCTTGACCGCGAACGCCGCCGCCGAGCGCAGGATGGCGCCGACATTGTGCGGATCGGTGATCTGGTCGAGCACCAGCACGATGCCGTCCTGCGGCAGCGTGTCGATATCGGGCGAGGGCAGGGGATCGGCTTCCGCGAGCAGGCCCTGATGCACGGCGTCCGGCCCGAGCCGGGCGTCGATCAGGGCAGGCCGCACGATTTCCGGCGTCAGCGGGATATCGATGTTCTCCTCGGCGAGCCGCCGCGCGGCGTTTTCCGTCAACATCAGCTTGCGGATATGGCGCTGTGGGTTGGCAAGCGCGGCCGCTACGGTATGCCAGCCGTACAGGATGACCTGGCCGTCGCTTCCCGCGCCCCGCTCGCGGAAGGGGGGCCTGCGGCCGGAGTCGCGCACCTTTGGCGGACCCTTGCCGCCGCGGCGCCCAAAGTGCTGTTTTCGCTCGCGATCGCTCATGGCAAGGCTTGTGTCACGGGTTCCGGATTATGGCAATTTGGACCGCCCGCGGGCGGTATAAACCGCCCCGGCTTGGTTGACTTTGCAGGGCGGCTTCGCCCATAAACGCGCCCAACCGGGACCCTTTGACGGGTCTTCAGGTTCTAACGTCATCGATGGCCTTTTCTCCGCCAATTCGGCGGGTGGGTTTGCGATGGGTTTGGACGGGGGAGTGTCCCGAGTGGCAAAGGGAGCTGACTGTAAATCAGCCGTCTTATGACTTCGAAGGTTCGAAGTCCTTCTTCCCCCACCAGCCTTCGCTTGCTGCGCAAGCTTCACGCCACGCGAAAGCTGACCGTTGCCCCCCATCCGGACCAGCACCGATCGCTTCCGGTTTCGCCTCCGCGCGCTGAAGGCGCGGTTTCGCGACCAGAGGGCGGAGTTCGACGTCATCGGCCGGCACGTCCGCAGCGGCGATGTCGTCTGCGACATCGGCGCCAACAAGGGCAGTTTTGTGTTCTGGCTGTCGCGCTGGGTGGGCGAGGGGCGGGTGGTCGCGTTCGAACCGCAGCCGGAACTGGCGCGATCTCTGGCCGAGGTCTGCCGGTCGATCGGGCTTGGCAATGTCACGGTCGAGGCCAGGGCCGTCTTTTCGCATTCCGGCAGTCAGGAACTGTTCGTCCCCGAGGGTCATGGGCCCGGCGCGTCGCTCACCCACAAGGCCGCCGAGGCTGTGAATTTCAAAACCCTGTCGGTGCCGGTGATCGCGCTCGACGATTACTTCGATGAGACCGCCCGCATTACCCTGCTCAAGATCGACGTCGAGGGCGCCGAGCTCGGCGTCCTGCAGGGCGCCGAGCGGATCCTGAAGCAGCATGCGCCGCTCTTGGTGTTCGAATGCGAGAACCGGCATCTCGAGCCCGGCCATGTCGGGGACGTGTTTTCCTGGCTCGGCGGCCTCGGCTACGAGGGCAGTTTCATCTGCCGCGATCGGCTTCTGCCGCTCGCGCAATTCGATGCCGCCATCCATCAGCGCCGGGACGGCGAATGGTTCTGGAAGAGCCGGGATTACTGCAACAATTTTGTCTTCCGGAAAATTGCGGTCCGGCCGTGAGTGCCGTTCAGCCATTGAGACCGTCATTGCGAGCGCAGCGAAGCAATCCATGGCGCAGCAAAGAGGAAGAATGGATTGCTTCGCTTCGCTCGCAATGACGTCGAGACACACCTCGGCGATCTCGCCGCAGGTTTTTTTTGCGCGAGGTGCAAAAAAGACGCGACGGGATGGCTCCCGTCGCGTCCCAACTTTTGTATCTCGCTGGTCCAGGCGCCGAGAACGCCCAGTTGCGAGGCCTCAGGAGAAGCCTAGCGGGCGATCCCAGCGAGGTGACAGCGCTTGGAACAAGACACTGGATCACCTCCTTTCGTTGTTGGTGGAAGCCCCAGTATAGGCACGGATTCGGCCGCTGTTAAGGGGCGCGCCGGCGTGATCGCCGCGCTTGCCGGAACGGTGGCGGTTTGCCGCATATGGCGGAGCCTGGACGGTTGAGGCCGCGCGCGGGCCGTGTTAGTTCACGCTGATACGCGGGTGTAGCTCAATGGTAGAGCAGCAGCCTTCCAAGCTGAATACGAGGGTTCGATTCCCTTCACCCGCTCCAATGTTCTCAGGATTTTCCAGCATTTTCAGTCCTCCATTCGGACAAGCATGCTGCTAGGTTACAGCAGCCGTTCATCGGGGAGTGACGACGTGCTGCTTGAAACGCTTCTGCCGCTGGGCAAGGTCGACCCCGGCCTGCGTGCGCCGGAAATTCCGCTCGATCTGAATTCCATTGCCGCGGAGGCGCGGCTAGTGGAAGAGATCGGCTACGACGGGCTAGTGGTCGAGGAAACCAAGCACGATCCGTTCATCCTGCTGGCGCTGGCGGCCCAGACGACGCGGACCCTGAAGCTCGGCACCTCGGTCGCGATCGCTTTCCCGCGCAGTCCGACCGTGACCGCGATGAGCGCGTGGACGCTGCAGAAATTGTCCGGCGGCCGCTTTACGCTCGGCCTCGGCACCCAGGTGAAGGCCCATATCGAGCGACGTTTCGGCATGCCCTGGACGCCCGCCGGGCCGTGGATGCGCGAATATGTCACCGCGGTTCGCTCGGTCTGGGATTGCTGGCAGAACGGCACGCCGCTCGACGTCAGGGGACCGCATTACAACATCAATCTGATGGTGCCCTTGTTCGATCCGGGCCCGATCGAGCATCCCGACATTCCCATCCATCTCGCGGCGGTCAACCCGTTGATGTGTCAGGTGGCGGGTGAAGTCGCCGAGGGTATCCGGCCACATCCGGTGTGCACGCCGTCCTACATCGAGAAGGTCATGCTGCCGGCGGTGCGGGCGGGTGCGGTCAAGGCGGGGAGGCGGCTCGATCGTTTCCAGGTCTGCATGAAGCCGCTGGTCGCTACCGCCGCCAACGAGGCGGAGCTCGAGCCCAAGGTGCGCGACGCCCGCGCGCGGATCGCCTTCTATGCCTCGACGCCGCAATATCGCGCCGCGTTCGACCATCTCGGTCTGGGCGATCTCGCGGACCGGCTGAAACTGCTGTCGCGCGCGCAGCGTTGGGAAGAGATGCCTGAGCATATCGACGACCACGTCCTGCACAGTTTCGTGACGATCGCAACCTACGACACCATCGGCCGCAAGCTCTGCGACCGCTATGGCGGCGTCGTCACGACTTGCGAATTCTCGATTCCCGTAAAGAACGACGGCGATCGCGAGCGCCTGCGCCAGCTCGCCAGCGACATCCAGGCCGAAGGTGTCGCGCGCGCCCGGCATGCCATTCTCGGAACCGCGGCCTGACAGGAACTGGCCCTTAAATGGAGACAATCGATATGAAACTCGGATGCCTCCCGGGCGTAGATCGCCCTCCGGGAAAAATCGACATTCCATCTGCATGGCGAGGTCAGGAGATAGGGGCCAATCCGGACCGCTGGCTGACGTTGCTTGGCGCCGCCGACATTGCCGAGCTCGAGGACGCAGCCAAGTCGTACCTCGCCGCCACCGATGAAATAGCCGGGATTACCAAAGAGAGGTTTCCGCTGCCCCGCTTCGGCGTCTACCTCGAGAAGCTCCGGAAGAAACTGATCAATGGCATTGGTTTCGAGCTGATACGTGGCCTGCCGGTGGCGAACTACAGCAAGAAATTCGCCGCGACGATCTTTTGCGGCGTAGGTGCGCATCTCGGGTCGGCACGATCCCAAAACGCGGCGGGCCATATTCTCGGTCACGTCCGCGACGTCGGCGCTGATGCGAACAACCCGAACACACGCATTTACCAGACGTCGGAACGACAGACGTTCCACACGGATTCTTCCGACGTGGTCGGGCTATTGTGTATTCGGGAGGCGATGGAGGGAGGTAAATCCCTGCTTGTCAGCACGACGACGATTTATAACGAGATGTTGCGCACGCATCCGGATCTTGCCGCGCTCCTGTTTGATCCGATCGCAACGGACCGGCGAGGCGAGGTGCCGGAGGGCGAAAAGCCATATCTCGAAATCCCGGTGCTGAATTGGCACGCGGGATTCCTGACAGGCTTCTATCAGCGACAATATATCGATAGCGCACAGCGCTTTCCCGATGCGCCGAGATTGACACAAGCGCACGTCCAGGCGCTCGATCTGTTCGATAAGCTCGCAAATGACCCCGTTCTCCATCTTGGGCATGCAGCTTCAACCAGGTGACATGCAATTTGTTTATAATCACGCTTTGCTGCATGACCGGACGGCGTTTCGCGACTGGCCAGGCTGCAAGCCAGAAGCGGCATTTGTTGCGGCTTTGGCTATCCATGGAAGGCGATCGACCGCTGCCTGATTGCTTCAAACAGCGCTATGGTTCGATTGAGATCGGCAACCGTGGAGGCATCATTACCAAAGGGACGAGTCTCAACGCGCCCTTGGACTGACGCTATCTGGACTGTTGAAGTTTTGCCGTCACCCCCTCAATCGGAGAAATCGCCATGAAACTCGGACGGCTCGGCGTGTGGTACTCGACCGATAAACTCGACGGATCGCAACTGCGCGATTTCGTGCGCAAGGTCGAGAATCATGGCTACTCGACCCTGTGGTACCCGGAATCGCGGGGCTACGAGTTGATGTCGCTGGCGGCCTTTCTGCTGTCGAGCAGCGAGAAGCTTTCGATCGGCAGTTCGATCGCCAACATCTACGCACGCGATTCCTTCACCGCGCAGCGCGCCATGGTCTCGCTGAACGCGCTCTACGGCAACAGGTTCATTCTCGGTCTCGGCGTCAGCCACATTCCGATGGTCGAGGGCCTGCGCGGCCATCGCTACGACAAGCCGCTGGGGGCGATGAGCGCCTATCTCGACGGCATCAACAAATCAGCGCCGTCAGGCGAACTGCCGGTCGTGGTCGCAGCCCTCGGACCGAAGATGCTGGCGCTGAGCGCGGCCAAGTCGCGCGGCGCCGTCCCCTACAACGTGACGCCGCAGCATACGGCGCAGGCCGCCGCGATCCTCGGACCTTCGAAGTGGCTCGCGGTGGAGCAGAAGGTGACGATCGAAACGGACCCTGCGAAGGCACGCGCCCTCGGGCGCAAGGAACTGTCGCGCTACATGGTGCTGCCGAACTACCGCAACAACTGGCTGCGCCTCGGCTTCACCGAGGCCGAGCTCGCCGACGGCGGCAGCGATCGCTTCATCGATGCGATGGTGCTGTGGGGTGACGCCGAGACGATCAAGCGCGGCCTGCGGGCGCATTTTGCGGCCGGCGCCACGCATGTCTGCCTGCAGCCCGTCCACGCCGACGGCGATTTCGCCGCCCGCGACCGCATGCTGGCCGCGCTCGCCGATACCTGAGCGGGGTGTTCGGTTCACCTCTCCCCAGCGGGGAGAGGTCGATTTGCGCAGCAAATCGGATGAGGGGGCGCTGCTCTATCGAGAGACCGTAACCCCTCACCCGGCGCTCCGCGCCGACCTCTCCCGATGGGAGAGGTGAGGTTCCGATGCCGCTCCGGTTCAGCACGAGCTTATCATGTCCCAAGGCGCGTGTGCCGCTCCCCGTTCAGAGCAGATCGGCGACGGCGTTGCGGTAGCGGCGCATCGCGTCGACATGGTCGGTCATGCTGCGGCCGGCCATGCGCTTGTGGTGATAGCCGCCGAAGGTGTTGTGCAGCGTGACATGGGTGACGCCCGCCTTCTTCCAGAAGCTGATTTCCTCGCGCCAGTCCTTCTCGGAGCCTGTGCCGGTCGAGGTCCAGACTTCGAGGCCGACCGAGGCCGGATCGCGTCCCTCGGCCTCCACCAGGCGGCGCAGCTTGTCGAATTCCGCGACAGCCTTGGGTCCCGGCGGTTCAGACAGCATCATCCAGCCGTCGCCCCACTTTGCGATCCGCTGCAGCGTCACCTCCATGTGGCCGCCGAACCACAGCGGAATTTTGCGCCCCGGCGGCCGGGGATTGATGCCGGCGTCCGCGAGGTGGTGCCACTTGCCCTCGAACGTGATGTAGGGATCGGCCCACAGCGCTTTCATCACCTGGACCTGTTCTTCGGACCGCTTGCCCCTGTTGTGGAAATTCTCGTTGAGGCCTGTGAACTCGATCTCGTTCCAGCCCACGCCGATGCCGAACCGGAAGCGGCCGCCTGAGAGCACGTCGAGACTGGCAGCCTGCTTGGCAACCAGCACCGTCTGGCGCTGCGCCAGAATCAGCACCTGGGTGGAGAGTTCGACCTTTTTCGTGCAGGCGGCGATGAAACCGAACGCCACGAAGGGGTCGTGGAACAGGCCGAGCCCGCCCGCACGGCCGCTCGCCGGGTTCTTCGGGTTGCCGCCGAGCACGTGGTCCGCCAGCGTCAGACCTTGGTAGCCTTCGGCCTCGGCGAGCTCAGCGAATTCGCGCACGATTCCGCCATCGCCGCCGATGTCGCCGAAAGGCAGGGCAATTCCGAGATGCATGGTCGTTTCCTCGCTTTGGCTGGTTGTCACCTTGCCGCTAGTCTATAGATTTCCGCGGCGGGTACCACGGTATCGGCATCGACCTAACTCGGGTCTACCCGAGTTCGGCAAATATCAATGTCCAAGTCGGCAACAGCCGACTTGGATCGGGTCAGCCAGGAGACGTGCGTGATCAAGCTCGGATACAAGGCATCGGCGGAGCAGTTCGCGCCGGGCAAGTTGCTGGATTTCTCGTGCCTTGCCGAGGAGGTCGGTTTCGATTCCGTCTTCATCAGCGACCACTTCCAGCCATGGAAGCACGTCGACGGCCATGCGCCGTTCTCGCTGACATGGCTGGGCGCGCTGGGCGCCCGAACGTCGCGCGTCGTGATCGGCACCAGCGTGCTGACGCCGACCTTCCGCTATCATCCGTCCATCGTCGCCCAGGCGTTCGGCACCATGGGCGTGATGTTCCCGGGCCGCGTCGTGCTCGGCATCGGCACCGGCGAAGGGCTCAACGAAGTGCCCTCGACCGGCCAGCCCTGGCCGGAATTCAAGGAGCGCTTCGCTCGCCTGCGCGAAGCCGTCACGCTGATACGATTGCTCTGGACGCAGGAACGGGTCTCCTTCGAAGGCCAGTACTACAAGACCGAGAAGGCGACGATCTACGACCGCCCCGAGGAGCCGGTGCCGATCTATGTCGCAGCCGCAGGTGCCCTGGTGGCGCGTTACGCCGGCCGCTCCGCCGAAGGGTTCATCTGCACCAGCGGCAAGAAGCCGGAGCTCTACACCGAGACCCTGTTGCCGAAGGTCGCCGAGGGCATCGCGGCGTCGGAGCATCCGTCGCGGTCCTTCGATCGCATGATCGAGGTCAAGGTGTCGTTCGACACCGACAAGGCGCGGGCGCTCGAGGACACGCGCCACTGGGCGGCGCTGGCGCTGACGCCGGAGGAAAAGATGACGGTGGAGGATCCCGTCGAGATGCAGCGCCTCGCCGACGCGCTGCCGCTGGAGCGCGCCGCCAGCCGATGGATCGTGTCCAGCGACGCCGACGAGCACGTCGAGCGGATCGGTTACTATGTCGGTCTCGGCTTCCGGCATCTGGTGTTCCACGCGCCGGGACCGGACCAGGCGCGCTTCCTGAAACTCTACGGTGAGCACGTGCTGCCGCGGCTGCGCAAGCGTTTCGGTTGAGCGCGCGGGACCGGCCGATGAACGCGAGCAACGCCGTCGAGATCCTCGCCGTCCCCGGCATTCCGCTGGTAGCCGAGGACGACGATCTCGTCGCCCTGGTCGGCGAGGGGCTGGCGCGCGGCGGCATCGTGCCGCGTGGCGGCGACGTCTTCGTGCTGACGCAGAAGATCGTGTCCAAGGCCGAAGGGCGCATGGTCGATCTTTCGGCCGTCGAACCCTCGACCGAGGCGATCGAACTCGCCGGCCGTGTCCAGAAAGATCCGCGCCTCGTCGAGCTGATCCTGTCGGAATCGGTGCGCGTCGTGCGGGCAAGGCCGGGCGTCCTGATCGTCGAGCACCGGCTCGGCTTCGTGATGGCCAATGCGGGCATCGACCAGTCCAACGTGGCCTCGCCCGATGACCCCCAGCGAGCGCTGCTCCTGCCGCTCGATCCCGACGGCAGCGCGGCGATATTGAAGAAGCGCCTGTCACAAAAGTTCGGCGTGCCGGTGGCGGTGATCATCAGCGACAGTTTTGGCCGCGCCTGGCGGCGCGGCACCTGCGGGGTCGCGATCGGCGCCGCCGGCCTGCCGTCGCTGATGGATCTGCGTGGCTCGCCCGATCTGCTCGGCCGCGAGCTTCAGGTCAGCATCACCGGGCATGCCGACGAGATCGCTGCTGCAGCGTCGCTGGTGATGGGGCAGGGCGCCGAAGGCCAGCCTGTCGTGATCGTGCGCGGTCTGACATGGCGCGGTCCCGACAATGCTGCGTCCGAGCTGGTGCGCCCGGCCGCCGAGGACATGTTCCGATGAGCAAGCGACTTGTCGTGGCGCTGTCCGGCGGGGTCGGCGGCGCCAAACTGGCGCTCGGTCTGAGCCGCGTGCTGCCGGCCGACGAACTGCTCGTGGTCGCCAACACCGGCGACGATTTCGAGCATCTGGGCTTAAGCATCTCGCCCGATATCGACACGCTGACCTATGTTCTCGCCGGCATCGACAATCCCGTCACCGGCTGGGGCCGGCGCGACGAGACCTGGTCGTTCATGGACTTCGATCGGCGCGCTCGGCGGCGAGGACTGGTTTCGGCTCGGCGATCGCGATCTCGCGCTGCATGTCGAGCGCACCCGCAGGTTGCGCCTGGGGCAGCGGCTATCCGAGGTGACATCAGACATTTGCCGGCGCCTCGGCATCGGCGCCCGCGTGGTGCCGATGAGCGACGACCGCGTGCGTACCCGCGTGCGCGTCGACGCGGGCTGGATCGACTTCCAGGACTATTTCGTGCGCCAGCAGTGCCGGCCGGTCGTCCATGAGCTCGATTTCGACGGCGTAACGCTGGCCCGGCCGCACGCCGACATCACGGCGGCGCTGCGCTCGGGCGAGGTGCGGGCCGTGATCGTCTGTCCGTCCAATCCCTTCATCAGCGTCGAGCCGATCCTTTCGATCCCGGGCATGCGCGATGCGATCAAGGCGAGCGGCGCACCTGTTGTCGCGGTATCGCCGATCATCGGCGGGCGGGCCGTCAAGGGCCCGACCGCGAAGATGATGCGCGAACTCGGCCTCGAGGCGAGTAGCGCCGGCGTCGCCGCACGCTACGGCGACCTGCTCGATGGCTATATCGTCGACCACGCCGACGCCGATGCGGTCGGCGGTATCGGCGCGCGGGTCACGATCGCCAAAACCCTGATGACGAGCCTGCAGGACCGGGAGACGCTGGCGCGCGTGACGCTCGATGCGGCGGACGCGCTGGCCTTGCAGCGATGAGCGACATCTGGGCGGTCATTCCGGTCAAGGAGTTTTGTGGCGCCAAGCATCGGCTGTCGGGCCTGCTGTCGCCGCCACAGCGCCGTCTTCTCGCCGAGACCATGCTGACGGACGTGCTCGACGCCGTTGCCGGCTGCCGGCATCTCGCCGGCGTGCTGATCGTCACGCTCGATCCGCATGCGACGGCGCTCGGCCAAAAGATCGGTGCGCGGATCGTGACCGAGGGCGCGCGCGACGGACATACCGGCAGCGTCAACGCCGGCCGCCGCCTTCTCGCGGACGAGCGGCGTGGCGGCATGATCACGCTGCCCGGCGACATTCCAGCCACCCGCCCCAGTGAGATAGACGCGGTGTTGTCGGCGCATCTCGCCGCACCCTCCTTCACGATCTCGCCGGCGCATGACGATCTCGGATCCAATGCTGTCGTCTGCTCGCCGCCACAATCGGTGCCACTTCGCTTCGGCGACAACAGCTACTTCCCGCACCTCGCCGCCGCGCGTCTGCAGGGTATCGAGCCGACCGTGATCCGTCAGCCCGGAATCGCCGTCGATATCGACCATCCGGCCGATCTGGCGCTGTTCCTGCGCCTGCCGCAATCCGTGGGCACGCGTACCCGCAGGCTGCTCGACGAACTCGGCGTGCCCGCGTTGCTGGCCGAGCGGGGTATCGGCTAATGCGGATGAGTTTTGATTGAATCGGCCGAGCGGCGAGTTCCGGCAACCTCTCCCCGACGGGGAGAGGTCGATTTGCGCAGCAAATCGGGTGAGGGAGCGCAGCTCTCACGAGAGACCGTAACCCCTCACCCGGCGCTACGCGCCGACCTCTCCCGTTGGGAGAGGTGTCCATCAAACCGGCAGCAGCTCAATTTTCGCGATTTTGTGTGCAGGCCCTGCCTAACCGACCGTTGCCTTCTTGCGCGGCGGCGTCAGCACGATCGGCTCCAGGTCGGCCGCGATCATGGATGCCGCTCGACGGTCTTCTGCCACCGGCCGATACAGCGTGTCGCGTTGCATCGGCTCGCGGCCGATCGAGCGGATCAGCGCTTCCATGTCGTGAGGCGGCAACTCCTGGCCGTGCTGGGTGCCGGCGGCGCGCGAGATGCTTTCGTTCATCAGCGTGCCACCGAGATCGTTGGCGCCGGACTTCAGGCAGATTGCGGCGCCAACTGGGCCCATCTTCACCCAGGAGGTCTGGATGTTGGATATCAGCGGATGCAGGGCCAGCCGCGCGACCGAATGCATCAGCACGGCTTCGCGGAAGGTCGGGCCTGATCGGGCCATGCCGAGGCGGTACATCGGCGCTTCCATGTGGACGAAGGGAAGCGGCACGAACTCGGTGAAGCCGCCGGTCTCGGCCTGCAGGTCGCGGAGCGCGAGCAGGTGTTTCGCCCACGAACTCGAAGTCTCGACGTGCCCGTACATGATGGTCGAGGTGGTGCGCAGTCCGGCCCGGTGGGCGGCGCGCTGCACGTCGAGCCACTGCGCGGTGTTGATCTTGTCGGGGCAGATGACGGCGCGGACGTCATCGTCGAGGATTTCGGCCGCCGTTCCCGGCAGGGTGCCGAGACCGGCCGCCTTCAGCTTCGCGAGGAATTTTGTGATCGGCAATCCGAGCGTGGCCGCACCTTGTGTTACTTCCAGCGCCGAGAAGGCGTGGATGTGCATCCTTGGCACGGCCGCCTTGATCGCCCGGCAAATCGCCTCATAGGTGGCGCCGGTGTAGTCGGGATGGATGCCGCCCTGCAGGCACACTTCGCTCGCCCCGCGATCCCACGCCTCGATCGCGCGACGCGTAATTTCCTCGATCGCGAGATCATAGGGTGAGCCGCGCAGATCCTCATGCGTGCGGCCTTTCGAGAAGGCGCAGAACTTGCACCTGTAGTAGCAGATGTTGGTGTAATTGATGTTGCGGTTCACGACGTAACGCACCACGTTGCCACTGACCGCGCGGCGTAGCGCGTCGGCGGCCTGCGTGACGTGCCGGTAGTCGGCGTCGCGCGCCGCGAACAGGCGCACGATGTCATCAGAGGCGAGCCGTTCGCCCGATGTGGCGCGCTCGACGATTGCAGCGATGCGAGCGTCGACGCCGCGGGCGAGCACCAGCGGCGCCGGTGGCGGCCTGGTGTTGCCCGGCGCCCAATCGTCGTCGCGCGCAAAACCTTCGGCGTCGCTCATGCGTCGCACGCGGGTGGCGATGTCGGGAGCCAGCCACCTGTCGGCAGCGCGCACATAGGCGGGGTAGACGGCCAAGCGGTTCACCAGCAGTTTGCCGGCTTCCGCGCTGTTGCGGGCGAGTTCGGCAATGGTGGGCCACGGCGCCTCGGGATTCACGTGATCGGGCGTGACCGGCGAGATGCCGCCCCAGTCGTTGAGCCCCGCGTCGATCAGCTTTTGATAAACTCCGGGCGACAGATTTGGCGGCGCCTGGATATTCATGTCGGGCCCGAGAACGAGACGCGCCGCCGCGATGGTCCAGAGCAGGTCGTCGAGATCGGGTTCCGCGGAATTGGCGAGCCTGGTGTCGGGCTTGGCCCGAAAATTCTGGATGATGACTTCCTGGATATGACCATGGGCGGCGTGCAGGTCCCTGATCGCCTGCAGCGCGTCGATCCGCTCGTCGCGTGTCTCGCCGATGCCGATCAGGATGCCGGTCGTGAACGGAACCTTCAGCTCGCCGGCCAGACGCAGGGTCTCCAGCCTGACGGCAGGATGTTTGTCGGGAGAACCGTAGTGAACGCCGCCCTGCCTGCAGAGCCGCTCGCTGGTGGATTCCAGCATGATGCCCTGGCTGGCCGTCACCTCGCGCAGAGCGGCGATCTCCTCGCGCGTCATCACGCCGGGATTGGCATGCGGCAGCAATCCGGTTTCGCGCAACACAGCTGCGCACATCGCGGTCAGATAGGAAATCGTGGTCTCATGGCCCAGCGCCTTCAAGGCGTCGCGCGAGGCCTGGTACCGCAGCTCGGGCTTGTCGCCCAGCGTGAACAGCGCTTCGGTGCAACCTGTGGCGGCGCCGGCGCGCGCGATGGCGAGCACCTCGTCGGGTGAGAGGTAGGCGGGCTTGCCCGCGCGCGGCGCTTTCGCGAACGTGCAATAGTGACAGACGTCGCGGCAGAGCCGGGTGAGGGGAATGAAGACCTTGCGCGAGTAGGACAGCAGCCGGCCGTGCGCGGAATCGCGCTCGCGGCCGGCTTCTGCTATCAGTTCGGCCAGCGGCGCGTCGAACCGCCGCCTCGCGTGTCTATCGGCTACCGTCACAATCCGTCGTCTCCGCCCAGCGCGAACCGCCGTATGGTGTCCCATCGACGCCCGCGATGCAATGTAAGGAAGGATGCAACAAATGCAGATCGGCTTCAATGCACCGACCGCCGGCCCCCTGTCGGCCGCGGATAATCTTGCCAAGATCGTGGTCGGCGGCGAGGCAATGGGTTTCGACTACGCGACGTTCAGCGACCATGTGGTGATTCCGACCGCGATCGCGGCCGAATATCCCTACAGCGCCTCCGGCGAGTTCCCCAGCGGCACCCGCGGCGAGCGGCATGAGCAGCTGACGGAGATCGCCTGGATCGCCGCGAAAACGACGCGCCTGCGTCTGGTGACTTCCGTGATGGTGGTGCCGCATCGGCCCGCCGTGCTGACCGCCAAGATTCTTGCGACCATCGACGTTCTCTCTGGTGGCCGGCTGACGCTGGGTTTTGGCGCGGGCTGGATGCGCGAGGAGTTCGAGGCCATCGGCGCGCCTGACTTCGATGCGCGTGGAGCCGTGACCGACGAATATGTGCGCGCCTTCGTCGAACTCTGGACCAGCGATGCGCCGAAATTCGATGGCAAGCATGTCCGATTCTCAAATATCGGTTTCGACCCAAAACCCGTGCAGAAGCCGCATCCTCCGATCTGGGTCGGAGGCGAGAGCGGTCCGGCGCTGCGACGGGCCGCCCGTATCGGCGATGCCTGGTATCCGATCGGTACCAACCCGCAGAATCCGCTCGATAGCCTGACACGTTTCAAGACACAGGCGGCCCGCCTGAGCAAGATGACCACTGAGGCGGGTCGCGATCCCAAGGCGGTGGCCTTAAGCTTGCGCGTCACGGTATTCGGCGAGAACGCGCCGCCGCAGGCCGGCGATGGCGAACATCGCTTGTTCGCCGGTCCGCCGGCGCTTCTTGCCGCCGACATCCGAGCGCTGCGCGATATGGGTGTCGGCTGCCTGGATTTTGGCTTCGGCGGGTCGACAGCCGATGAAGTCCTCGGGGTCATGCAGAAATTCAGGACCGAGGTCTTGCCACTGGTGTAACCGGTTCAGCTGCCAAGTTGGCGGATCAAATTCGCCCAGCGGTCGAGTTGCGGCAAGATCGCATCGGCCTTGGCCGAATCCAAAGCGACCACGACGCGTGAAATACCATTGTCACGGTCGCGTTTGAGCAGGTCGAGATCCTCCTTGGCGCCCCAGAGTGTAATCGGCACTGACGCGAAGTCGCGGCCGGCCTCGGCCGCCATCTCGCGGAATTTTGGCAGCAGCGCCTGCACGTCGGCATATTGCGTGCGGGTGCGGTGAGGCATCCAGCCGTCGCCGTAAGCCAGGGCGCGCCGCGCGCCGTACGGGAAGGCGCCGCCGACCAGGATCGGCGGATGCGGTTTCTGGACCGGTTTCGGCCAGGTCATCATCGGATCGAAGTTCACGAACTCGCCATGATACTCGGCCTTCGATTTCGTCCAGATCGCCTTCATGGCCTCGACGCGCTCGCGCGCAAGCTTGTGGCGGCTCGCGAAAGCGGTGCCGTGGTTGGCCATCTCGTCCTCGTTCCAGCCATTGCCGATGCCGAACAGGAAACGGCCGCCCGAGACCTGGTCGATCGAGGCGACCTGCTTGGCGGTCTGGATCGGGTCGCGCTGCGCGATCAGGCAAATGCCGGTCCCGATCAGTAGCGTTTTGGTCGCCGCCGCGGCCGCACTCAACACCACGAACGGGTCCATCACGTCGTAATACTTCTTCGGAAGATCGCCGCCACTGGGGAAGGGCGACTTGCGCGTCAACGGAATGTGGGAGTGTTCGGGCACCCAGAGCGAATCGAAGCCACGCTCCTCCAGCGCCCGCGCCAGTTCGGTCGGCGTCATCGAATAGTCCGTGAAAAACATTTGCCCGCCGATGCGCATCGTCCTCTCCCTCATCGTGTCGCTCGCAGACCTTGTAGCCAGCGATGGATTTCGTATCGTTATCGATCGGTCGCGGTGACCTTTGCACGTCTCGGCCAGCGCGCCTCCGCGCGCGGCAGCACTTGCTCGATCAGCAGACGGGTCTGGGTCAGAATTGCATCGTCATCGCCGCCCAGCGGTCGCAAAATGAACTTCGACACGCCGGCGTCGACGTATTCATCGACGCGCGCGAGGATCGTGTCGACGTCACCGACCGCGAAGGCGTGCCTGGCGTCGCGTCCTGTGCGTTTGGCGTAAGCCTCCATCGCCCTACTGATGCCGGGTGCGTCTCGGCTGCCGAAGTGGAATGCGAAGCCGGCGCCGTAATGATCTTCGTCGATCGATCGGCCGGCTTCGCTGGCGGCGGCCTTGATCGCGGCCACGACGCGACCGGCCTCAGCCGGCGGGTCGCCGCCGGACTGCCAGCCGGTGCCGATGCGCGCCGTGCGGCGGATCGCGGCGTCGCTCGAGCCACCGATCCACATCGGCAAATCGGGCTGTACGGGCTTCGGCGCAATGGTGACGCCCTTCAGCTTGTAGAAGGCGCCGCTGAAGTCGACCTGGTCCTCTCGCCACAGCCGGCGAACGATTTCCAGGCACTCGTCGGTCTTGCGACCGCGCGTCTTTCTGTCCACCCCGAGCGCCTCCCATTCGGGCCCTAGCGGGCTGCCAATGCCGAAGGCCGGCAGCAGCCGGCCGTCCGACAGCACGTCGATGGTGGCGCACTGCTTGGCGAGCAGCACGGGGTCGCGGAACGCCAGCGACACGACGTTCATGCCGAACCGCATGCGCCGCGTGCGCCCTGCCAGGGCCGCCATCGTGGTCATCGATTCAAGGAACGGCTGGCGGCCGACGATCCGGTCGGTCTGCCAGATCGAATCCACGCCGCCGGCCTCACACATGTCGATCCACCGCCAGTACGCCCCCGCACCGGAAAACGGAAACTCCGCACAGCCCAGTCCGATCCCGACACCCATGCGTGGTCCTTTCCCTCCGCCCTAGTGGATCGATTCCATGAAACCTATCAGTTCTTCAAGCCACGAGCGTTGTCCTCTCGCTCCCTCTCCCGCTCTTCGCGGGGGAGGGTGGGGTGGGGGCCTCTTTCAACGGGTACAGTGTCTGTCGCGGGCACCCCCCACCGCCGCGCTTCGCGCGTCGACCTCCCCCGCAAGCGGGAGAGGTGCACCGAGCAAGCCCGACTCGAACTTCGGAAACGCTGATCTAGGCCGCCGCGGCTGCGGCTTTGACGCGCGGCGCCACGTCGCGCACGAAGCGTTCGAGACTGCCGTTCATCTGCTCCGGCCGCATGCCCGGCGGCACTGCCCAGGTGACGAGGTCGGTGATGCCGTATTCGCGCACGAAGGATGTCAGCTCCTTCACGCAGTGCTCGACGTTGCCGACCACCCATGTCTGAGGGATGCTGGCCTCCCGCGTATTGCCCGAAACGCCGCCGGCGGCGCTCTCGTCCTTGTTGAAGCTGCGGTAGATCTGGCCGCGATAGCGCTCGGCGGCGCGCACCGCCGGCCAGTCGCGTTCGGCGTCGTCGGTGACGAGGCAGGAGCGGATGATGCCGACGCGATAGAGGTCGGGGTTGCGGCCCGACGCCTTCAGCGTCGCGCGCCAGGGATCGAGCACTTTTCCCCGCGCGCCCTGCGGCAGGAAGTTGCTGTCATGGCGTGCCGCGCGCTGCGCGCCGGGCTCCGACATCGCGGCGATCCAGAGCGGCGGGCCGCCGGGTTGCACGTAGCGCGGCCGGATCGCCACGTCGTCGAAATCGTAGCGCTTGCCATGGAAACTGAATTTTTCGCCGGTGAAGCAATGGTGCAGCACCTCGATGCCCTCGTCCGTCAGCGACACGCGGCGCGAGACGGGCAGGCCGAAGCCGCGGAATTCGTGCGGCGCGTAGCCCATGCCGACGCCGACCTCGATGCGGCCGTTGCTGATATTGTCGAGTACCGCAAGATCCTCGGCCAGCCGCAGCGGATGGTTGAACGGCAACAGGCAGACGTCGCTCGACAGCCGCACATTTTTGGTACGCGCGGCGATCGCGCCCGCCATCGGCACCCACGAAGGCAGGTAGCCGTCATCGAGGAAGTGATGCTCGGTGAACCACACGAGATCGAGTCCGAGGCCGTCGAGCATCACCACCTGGTCCATGATGGCGGCGTACAGGCTCGGCATGTCCATGCCCGATTCCGGCGTGTTACGGAAATCGTAGACGGTGCCGACGCGAAGGGGTGGACGCATGACGCTTGTTTCTCCGCTGCTCGGGATGTTTGCCGGCTCAGTTCAGCCGCGCGGCCTCGGCCATCAACTCGATGGCCTCGGGCTGGCGCGATCGCACGGTGAGCGAATCCGCGCCGCTGTTCTCCCAGGCGCGGTAGCGTTCGCGGATGCGCGCCGGTGGACCAACCAGCGATTTCAGATCGACCCACTCGTCGGGCACGGTGGCGACGGCTTCGTCCTTGTGACCTGCGAGGTACAGTTCCTGGATGCGCCTGGCGGCGTCGCCGAAGCCGCGCCGGACCATGATGTCATTGTGAAAATTCCTGGTCCGGTGACCCATGCCGCCGACATAGAGCGCCACCTCCGGCTTGTGGCGCGACAGCGCCCCTTTCACGTCGTTGTCGACCTCGACATGGACGGAGGCCTGGATGGTGAAATCCTTCAAGCTCTTGCCGTTGCCGGCGCGGCGGAAGCCCTCCTCCAGCCACGGGCCGTACTCCTCCATGGCGCCCGGCACGAAGCCCATGGGCAGCCAGCCGTCGGCGATCTCGGCCGTCAGCTTGACCATCGCCTCACCGCCGGTGGCGAGATAGATCGGGATGTCGGGGTTCATGTGCAGGATCGACTTCAGCGGCTTGGCGAGGCCAGCGGAGCCCTCGCCCGTGTAGGGCAGGCTGATCTCGCGGCCTTCGTGCGTCACGGGGCCTTCGCGCTTGAAGATCTTGCGCATGATCGCGACGTAGTCCTTGACCCGATAGTAGGGCCTGCCCCAGGGCTGGCCGTACCAGCCCTCGACGATCTGCGGCCCCGAGACGCCCAGGCCTGCGATGAAGCGGCCGCCGCCGGCCATCGCGTCAATGCTGGCGGCCGACATGGCGGCGTTGGCCGGCGTTCGCGCGGCCAGCTGCATGATGCCGGTGCCGAGCTTGATGCGGTTGGTCTGGGCTGCGAGGAACGCGAGCGGCGTGATCGCGTCGGAGCCATAGGCTTCGGCCGACCAGACCGAGTTGTAACCCAGTTCCTCCGCGCGCTGCACGAGCGCGACCGGCAGGTCGAGATGCGCGCCCGAATAACCGATTGCCAGACCAAGCTTCATCGTCATGCCCTCCCTGGCCCCGAGGATACGAAGCGCAGGCTCGCTTGAACAGGTATCAGTGCGTGCCGGGAGGCTGCCATGAACGGCGGCTCGCCGATGGCCTCGCCGCGTGTCATGATAGCGTTTGGAAGGCGCCGACCGAACGCGCCGCTCGATCCGGGATGGAACGGCTATCATGAAATTCGCCCTGCACTTCGGCAATATCGCGTTCTCCGACCCTGAAGGCGCGCGCCGTCTGGTGCGCCTGGCGGAGGCGGCCGGTTTCGATTCGGTGTTCGCTGTCGAGCACGTCGTGTTTCCCGACAACTACACGAGCCTCTATCCCTATGCGCCGGGCGGCCGATTGCCGGGCGGTCCATCGATGAAATTTCCCGATCCGCTGATCTGGCTGACCTGGGTCGCTGCCGCCACCACACGGCTGCGCTTCATGACGGCCGTGATGATCCTGCCGCAGCGCAACCCGCTGGTGCTGGCCAAGGAGGTCGCAACCCTCGACTATCTCAGCGGCGGCCGGATCGAACTCGGCATCGGGGTGGGTTGGCTGAAAGAGGAGTTCGAGGCGCTCGGCATTCCCTTCGAGCGTCGCGGCAAGCGCGCCGATGAATATGTCGCGGCGATGCGCGCGTTGTGGGCCGGCGACGGTGCCAGCTTCGCGGGCGAGTTCGTGAAATTCGATCACGTCAGCTGCAATCCGAAGCCGGTCGCGAAATCGGTGCCGATCGTCGTCGGTGGCCACTCCGAAGCGGCCGCCCGCCGCGCCGGCCGGCTGGGCGACGGCTTCTTCCCCTCGATCGGCGCCCAGGTCGACACCCTACCGTTGCTCGACGTCGTGCGCCGTTCGGCCGAAGAGGCCGGCCGCGATCCGGCGATGGTGGAATTGATCCTCGGCTGTCCCGGTGCGCTGCCGAAATCCGGCTCCGACCCGCGCGCGGCCGTCGAGGAGCGCATCGCGCAGGGCGCGGGCCGCCTTGCGCTGCCGGTGACGGCATTCCTGCCCGATCTCGAAACGACGCTGGCCCGGTTCGGCGAGGAGATCGTCAGGCCTTACGCGAACGCGTGACAGTCCGAAGCGCATCAGCTTACTGCAGCCTTGGCTGCGCAACGAGGGGGAGAGGGATCGATCGATGGGAGGAGTTCTGGAAGGGGTGCGGGTGCTCGATTTCGGGCGCTACATTGCAGGGCCGTATTGCGCGACTTTGCTTGCCGAATTCGGCGCGGAGGTGATCCGCGTGGAGAAACGCGACGGCAGCGAAGACCGCTTCGTGGTGCCGGTGGGCAAGGGCGGTGAGGGCGCGCTGTTCCTGCAGATCAACCGCAACAAGAAATGCATCACGCTCGACCCGATGAAAGCGGAAGGGCAGGAGGTGCTGCGCCGGCTGGTCGCGAGATCGGATGTGGTGGTCGCCAACCTGCCGCCGCAGACGCTGCAGGCGATGAAGCTCGATTACGAATCGCTGAAGGCAATCAAGTCCGACATTATTCTCACGACCGCGACCGCCTTCGGCGGGCCGGGGCCGTGGTCGGATCGGGTCGGCTTCGACGGGATCGGGCAGGTCATGTCGGGCGCGGTCTATATGACGGGCGCGGGCGATCCGCCTTACCGCGCGGCGGTGCCCTGGGTCGACTTCGGCACCGCGCTGCATTGCGCCTTCGGCACGCTCGCCGCCTTGATCGAGCGCGGCAAGTCGGGCCGCGGGCAGATCGTGGAAGGCGCGCTGCTGGCAACTGCGCTGACCTTTACCAATGCAACCCTGATCGAACAGGCGGTGATAGCGGTCAACCGGGTTCCGACCGGTAACCTCGGCCAGACCTCCGCGCCTGCCGACATCTACCGCACCACCGACGGCTGGATGCTTTGCCAGGTGACCGGACAGCCGCTGTTCGTTCGCTGGGCAAAATTAATGGGTGAGGAAGACAGCTGGCTGAACGATCCGCGCTTTGCCAATGACATCAAGCGTGGCGAGAACGGCCCGCTGATCAGCCAACGGATGGCGCGCTGGTGCGCCGGGCGCACCACGCAGGAAGCCGTCGATACCCTTGGAAGAGCGCAGATACCGGCCGGCCCCGTGCTGAGCCCGCAGCAGGCGCTGGATCACCCGCACATTCGGGCGGCGGGCTTCATGACCAATGTGGATTATCCGGGTTTGCCGAACCCCGCGCCGGTCGCACGGGCTGCGGTGCGGCTTTCGCTGACCCCGGGCGAAATCCTCAATCGCCCGCCGACGCTCGGCGAGCACACCGATCTTGTGCTCGGTGAACTTGGCTATGATGCGGCAACAATCGCCGCGTTGCGCAAAGCGGGAGCGATCTAGGGGCGTTCGCCGCCGTCGTAGTAAACCAGTTCGGAGCCCGCGATTCTCCGGTTCATCTCCTCGTGGGCCATCGCGCGTGCAGGAGAGGGACCGTGTCGGGCTTGCGCCACGGATCGGTAAAGTCGTCGACGTAATAGGCAAGCTCAAGTCCGTCCGCCGCGCTGAAGGTGTCATTCATTTGTCTGGAAGGGTATGCGAGGCGGCGTCCTACGACAACTACTGGATGAAATCTGCTTGACCGACGCGGCGTCGCGCTGGAAGTGGTCGAGCGGACGCCGAATTCCGGTTCTGGATGACCATCACCTTGCCAGGCGACGCATCCGTGCCATCACAGGGCGCGCGAGCTCGCAGGAAGGACCGCCGTTCGCAAGATGAACGGTGCTCGCGGTGCGGGATGGCCGCATGCCGTCAGTGCAGTACTCCCGGCACGCCGCATGCCGCGCCTTCGGTTGACACAGATATTGTCAGCGCTACGGTGCCCGACTGGGAAGCTTCCCACAAAGAACCAAGAAAAGGGCAGGGAACGCCGTGAAACGCGTCATCGCGTCTTGAGCGGGGGTGCGCGGAGTTCTGCGCTGGCGCCGTTCCACATCCGCAACTACCGCTTTCAATGGCCTTCCGACCTGCTCACCTCCTGGGCGTTTGAGGTCGAGACGCTTGTGCTCGGCTGGTACATCATGGTCGAGACCGGCTCGGTGCTGCTGCTGACCGTGCTCGCATCGTTGCAATATGTCGGCACACTGGTCGCGCCGATCTTCGGGATGATCGGCGACCGCATGGGGCACCGCGATCTTCTGGCCGCGATGCGCTTTACCTATACGGTGCTCTCCGCGACCACCATGACGCTGGCGCTGACCGGCTACCTGGCTCCATTCAATGTCATGATCATCGTCGCGATCATGGGCCTGATCCGTCCCTCCGACCTCGGCGTGCGCGGTGCATTGCTTGCCGACATCATGCCTCCAGCGCAACTGATCGGGGCGATCAGCCTTTCACGGACGACGCAAGACAGCGCCCGCATCGCCGGCGCTTTGACCGGCGCCGGACTGTTTGCCGTTCTCGGTATTGGTTTCACCTATGTGGCGATCACGGGTCTCTATTTCGCGGCCGCCATCCTGATGTTGTGCCTGGCCCGGCCGGCAAAATCTCACGGCTCGTTCGATCATCCGTCGAACGGCTTGCCCGGGTCCGCGCTGCTGCGCGACCTCAAGGAGGGCATTGTTTATGCCTGGAGCGGTCCAGGCATGCGCGCGGCACTCTGCGTCGCGTTCCTCGCCAACCTGACCGCGTTTCCGCTGACCAACGGACTGCTTCCTTATGTGGCGCGCGATATCTTTCACACCGACCAGACCGGTCTCGGCTATCTGTCGGCGAGTTTTGCGGTGGGCTCGCTGATCGGCTCGATCACGGTCAGTCTGGCGGGTGGCTTGCGCATCGCCAGGCTTTTGATCGGCGCCACGCTGGCCTGGTACGCGATGCTGCTGGTGTTCGTGGAGATCAGGACTATGCCGGTGGCGATGGCCTGTCTGGTGCTCGCCGGCATGGCACAGAGCATGTCGATGATTTCGGCCGCCGTGATCCTGATGCGTTCGGCGAGCGCGCATCTGCGCGGCCGCGTGATGGGAGTGCGCATGCTGGTCATCTACGGCCTGCCGCTCGGCCTGCTCGCGGCCGGCAGCCTGATCGATCTCATCGGTTATTCGGCGACCGGCACCCTCTATGCCGTCTTGGGGCTGATCGCGATGACGGCGATCGCGCTGCGTTGGCGCGCCGATCTCTGGCCGGTGCACGCGCCGGCGAATGTGCGATGAGCCGATTGCATCGGGGCACGTGCTGGAGTCGGCCGGCGCGCATCCGGATGCCGAAATGCTTTGTCCGGCTTTCCGCCGGCCGCAGCGCCATGACCGACGAGATGCAGGCGCTGTGCTTCTTCGCCGGCGCCAACTCGATCTTCGTCGGCGACACATTGCCGACGGCGGAAAATCCCGGCGAGGATCATGATGCGGCGTTATTCCGCCGCCTCGGCATCGAGCCGCTGGAGATTGGGGCGGCATGAGCCGGAGAGCCGGCCGTTTGGAACGGTTGCATGCTTGCCAGCAATGATCGCGTTAGGCGAAAAAAGTTCCAGCAACCGGCCGCAGCATGACGGCGAAGCGTTAAGCAAAAATTTTCCATTCGCGGAATTTTCGTCGGCGTTTTACCTCGAATTCACCCGGCAGCCCCAGCGTCGGCCTATGATACCTTCGGTTCGAACATTCTGGGCTGGCGACACCGGCGCGACCGCAATCGAATATCGATCGATCGCCGGGGGTATTTCGCTCGCCGCCATGGCCGTGGTGAACGGCGCAGGAGCCATAGCTGGATGCCGGGTTTGCGTCGCTCGACGGCTCATCGAGATAGAGGGGCGCTAGCCATGCCGCCCAGCGTCGCAACTGCCACCGCCCCTGACGCCGCCGCCCCTGACGTCTCGGTCGAGCATTTTCTCAAGCAACGGGCCGTCAAAATCATCGTGGGCGGGAACTATACCCTGCCAAACTGGTATGACCCGCAGGGAAAACCACGCACCTTCGCCTGCCGCACGACGCGCGTTTCGCCGTTCCGGATGTTGGTTGAAGTGCCGGTGGTCGGCAAGGTCGGCGACCACCTGACATCCTACTTCCGCGATTTCGGCAAGTTCGACGGCCGGATCGGCGACACGATGCCCGGCGGCTTCCTGCTCGAACTCGAGATGACCAAACCGATGCGCGAGAAGTTCGCGAGCAAGCTCACCTGGCTGGAACAGAAGCAGAAGAATCCCAGCCTTCGCGATGTCAGGAAGGATGCGCGCATCATCCCGGAAAGTCCGCACTCAACGCTCGCCCTGATGGACGGCAGCGTCCATGGGTGCTTCATCATCGACATGTCGGTCTCCGGTGCCGCGGTCTCCGCCCAGGTGCAGCCTCCGGTCGGAATGCCGCTGGCCATCGGAGCCTGCATCGGCCGCGTCGTCAGGCACCTGCCGGACGGATTCGCAGTCAAATTCGTCGAAACCCAAAACCGCTTCGATCTCAACCGGCTGATCGTGCGAGCTCTGCCGCGACCTGCCGCGTCCCTCTGACCGCTGCCATCGCGTTATCGTCGGCTGAAGATGTGAACGCGTATCAGTCAGGAAGATAGAGCGGGCTGACGATTCGAATCCCGCTCCAGCGAGTTGTTGATGCTTGCGGCTGATATTCTGGCCGACAACACGATCTCCAGCTGCGCTTCAAAATCCTTTGTGATCCTGCTGCGTTCGTCCGGACTGGTCAGCTGCAGCGACGCAACGACTATCTTGACGCGACCGTTTTTGCCGAAGGGCAGCAGAAGACGCTCGAGCTCAACAGGCAGTCCTGCGCTACCGTAGGTTCGAAGCACCGTGTAAACGGCACAACCGGTACTGGCGCAGTGATCCGACGCGCTCATGATCGCGGGTTGCAATGCCGGCGGCGATACCTCCCGGAGCGTCTTTCCGATCCAACCTTCGTTGAAAGCCTCGTCAATCGATCTTCCGCGGTATAGCGCCCGAAAGTCCAGTTGACCGTCCTTGACCTCCACTTTCCATACCACCAGCTGTTTCGGATCGTGAATCCCGGGCTCTGGATCGAACCGATCGAATGTCGGCATACCCTCCTTGCCGAGCCGCGCCCACGATGCCGCCAGGGCACGCTGGCTGGCCGAGCGAATGCTGTGAAGCGTTCCATTCTCAAAGTTCAAGGCAAGTCCCCCTCCGAGCGGATCGGCATCTTTACACCCTGGGGTTAACGGGTTGTTTTTGGTGGAACCCGAGGGGCGGAAAAATTGCCGTCGGAAGTATCGGGGTAGGGCGGAGCGGGGCTACGGAGGCGTGGTAAATCAGCGCGCCCGCCGCGCGCCAACTGTCTCGGCAATCTTGCCCTCCACTTCAGCCCCCGTCAGCGCCATCACCGATATCGCAACGACCCGGTCGGTGATCGCAGCGACGTCATTGAGGTCGCACATCCCTTCCGACAGTTTCGTCAGCCGCTCGCTGTCGCGGATGGTCTGGTGCGCCATCGCGAGCGCAAAATGCAGGCCCCAGTAGAAGTCGACCGCGTCGCGATCGGGCAGCGAACGGCGCATGGCGGCGGCGAATTTCCGCAAGTGATCGATTTCGCGGTTGCGGATGCGGCGGATCGGAGGCACCGATTCGATCGAGGCGCGGATCATGAAACGCGCCGCGGTGGAACGCTCGCGGTCGGGGCCGAGGCAGCCGCGCAGGGTCGGCCCGACCAGCGCGCGCAGGATGGCGGCGATATCGGCGCGGCCGCCGCCGGCCTCCTCGGCCCGCTTCAATTCGTTGAGCCGTTCGCGGTTGGTGGCGAGCGAGCGGGTGACGAACAACTCGGCGATCAATTCGTCCTTGGAGCCGAAATGATAATTCACCGCCGCGAGATTGACGTTCGCGGCCGCCACGATGTCGCGCAGCGTGACGTCGCCGAAACCGCGGTCGGCATAGAGCCGTTCGGCGGCGGCGAGGATCGCGGTGCGGGTTTGATCCGACGGCATGGTCAGGGTTGCAATTCAAACATTTGTATGAAACTATCGTTTGAAGGGCCGGAAATGTCAATCCGCGCGAGCGCGCTTCAGCTTTCCGCGCCTTCACAGCACCGTCATCACAGCCGCTGCGCCCGCGAAATGATCTTGCGGTGTCGAGGCGGCGGGGAGACAGTGCGGCCAACAATTTCAGAACCGTAAGCAGGGAGCGTCCGATGGACTTCAATATGTCAGATCGCCAGAAGGAATGGCTGGGCCGCGTGCAGTCGTTCATGACCAAGCATGTGCGGCCCGCGGTGCCCACCTACAAGCAGCAGGACGCCGAGGGCGCGCGCTGGAAGGTGATCCCGGTACTGGAAGACCTGAAGAAGAAGGCCCGCGCCGAGGGTCTCTGGAACATGTTCATGCCGCCGTCGACGCATGAGGATGACGAATTCCGCGGCGCGGGATTGAGCAACCTGGAATACGCGCCGCTCGCGGAGGAAATGGGCCACATCAGCTGGGCCTCGGAAGTGTTCAACTGCTCGGCGCCGGACACCGGCAACATGGAAGTGTTCATGCGCTATGCGAGCCGTGAACAGAAGCGCAAATGGCTGCGGCCGCTGATGGACGGCGAAATCCGCTCCGCCTTCCTGATGACGGAGCCCGCGGTCGCCTCCTCCGACGCCACCAATATCGAGACCTCCATCGAGAAGGACGGCGATCACTACGTCATCAACGGCCGCAAATGGTGGTCGTCGGGCGTCGGCGATCCCCGCTGCAAGATCGCGATCCTGATGGGCAAGACCGATCCGAAGGCGCCGCGCCATCAACAGCAGTCGCAGATCCTGGTGCCGCTCGACACCAAAGGCATCAAGGTCGAGAAGATGCTGCCGGTGTTCGGTTTCGACGACGCGCCGCACGGCCACGCCCAGGTACTGCTGGAGAACGTTCGCGTGCCCAAGGAGAACATCCTGCTCGGCGAGGGCAGGGGATTCGAGATTGCGCAAGGCCGTCTCGGGCCGGGCCGCATCCACCACTGCATGCGCACCATCGGCAAGGCCGAGGAGGCGCTGGAGAAGATGGTGAAGCGGCTGTCGTCGCGCACCGCCTTCGGCAAGAAGATCATCGAATATTCGATCTGGGAGCAGCGCATCGCGGAAGCCCGCACCGACATCGAGATGAACCGGCTGTTGTGTCTCAAGGCCGCCGACATGATGGATAAGGTCGGCAACAAGACCGCCCAGCTTGAGATCGCCATGATCAAGGTGGCCGCGCCCAACATGGCGCTGAAGATCATCGACCACGCCATCCAGGCGTTCGGCGCCGCCGGCGTCTCCGACGATGCGGGGCTGGCCCGGGACTATGCCTCCATGCGCACCATGCGGCTGGCCGATGGTCCGGACGAGGTCCATAACCGCGCCATTGCCAGACTGGAACTTCGGAAGTATGCAAACGCTCCTGCTTCGCATTAAGGGGAGCCCATAAACGGCGCTCCCCCGAAAGAAAATCGAGGGAGCGTCATTGTGGCCGACGGCGTCAGGAAGGACGAGGAATTTTCCGGCACCAAGCCGGTCGAGGAACGGCACCGCGTCGATGAGATGCGTCTCGCCGGCTGGATGGCGGAGCACGTCGAGGGTTTTGCGGGGCCGCTGACCGTCCTGCAATTCAAGGGCGGCCAGTCGAACCCGACCTACCGGCTCGACACGCCCAGGCGTTCCTATGTCATGCGCCGCCGTCCGTTCGGCAAATTGCTGCCCTCGGCGCATGCAGTCGATCGCGAGTTCCGCGTCATCGCCGCGCTCGGCAAGCAGCCGGGTTTTCCCGTGGCGAAGGCCTACGCGCTCTGCACCGACGATGCCGTGATCGGGGCGGCCTTCTACATCATGTCGATGGAGGAGGGCCGGGTGTTCTGGGATCCGTCGCTGCCGAGCCAGACGCGAGAGGACCGTCGCAAGATCTTCACCAGCAAGATCGAGACGCTGGCAAAACTCCACACCTACGATCCGCAGGCCATCGGCCTCGGCGATTTCGGCAAGCCGGGCAATTATTTTGCCCGCCAGGTCGACCGCTGGACCAAGCAGTACCGGGCGTCCGAGACCCAGCACATTCCGGAGTTCGAAAAGCTCGCCGAATGGCTGCCCAAAACCGTGCCGCCGCAGGAACGCGTGGCGATCGTCCATGGCGACTACCGGCTCGACAACATGATCTTCCACGCCACCGAGCCGCGGGTGCAGGCCGTGCTGGACTGGGAGCTGTCGACGCTCGGCGATCCCATGGCCGATTTCACCTATCTGTTGATGCAATGGACCATGCCGGGGCTGGCCAATGCCGACCTCGTGGCGCTCAATATTCCCAGCATGGACGAGGCCGCGCAGATCTATTGCAACGTCACCAACACCAGGGTGCCGGACCTGAACTGGTATTTCTCCTACAACCTGTTCCGGCTTGCCGGCATCACCCAGGGCATCGCGGGGCGCATCCGCGACGGCACCGCCGCCAATGCCAAGGCCATGGAGTCCGCCAAGCGCACCGTACCGCTGTCGAAGGCGTCGTGGGAATACGCGCAGAAGGCGGGGGCGGTGTAAATTGAAGGGCGCGTCATGGACGCGCCTTTTTTCTCGTCATTCCCCGCGCAAGCGTAGCGCTTGTCGCCGAGGACGGGCTCCCGCGACCTCGTCCGATCAGGCCAAGCCTCCCAGAAACTCCAATAGAGCCGCATTCACTTCGGCGGGGCGCTCCTGCTGCACCCAATGGCCGGCGCCGTCGATAATTCGAACGAGCCGCAGATCGGTCACGTGCTCGCGCATGCGCGCGACCAGGTCGATCCCCGGGAGGAAGCCGAGAACCGGATCGAGGCTGCCGGCGACAAAGGCCGCCGGTTGCTCGATCCGGCGATCCGCAATCTCCGCCTGCTGGGCGAAGTCGAGCTCGGACGTGCGGTAACGGTTGAGCGGTCCGCGAAAGCCACTGCTTGCGAATTCCCCGGCGTAATAGTCGAGGTCGCCGGGCGTGAGCCAATCCGGCAGCGGATTCGGGTCCACCAGACCGTCGAGGTATTTCGCGTCGGCCTGCTTGGCCGGTCTGGGTGCCGCCTTCCTGCCTTCGCCCGAAGCCGAATAGTAGATTTTCCGTAGGGACGCGCGCAGGTCGGTCTCTAATTCGGCCTCCGCGACACCAGGTTGCTGGAAATAGAGCTGATAGAAGAAGCGGTCCTTGTAGATGTTTCGAAACAGCTCGATACGCGGGGCCGGCCCTCTTCCAGCATGCGGGACGCTCAGTCCGGCGACCGCCCGAACCCTTTGCGGAAAGAACAACGAAGTGTGCCAGACAATGGGAGCACCCCAATCGTGACCAACCAGAACTGCCTGCCGCTCGCCGAGACCTTCGACGAGCCCCGCGATGTCGGCGCACATCTCCTTGATCGCGTAGGACTTGATCGCGGCTGGCTTGTCGCTGCCGCCGTAGCCACGGACATCAGGCGCGGCGACGCGATAGCCCGCTTCAGTAAGGGCCGGGATCTGATGCCGCCAGGAGTACCAGCTCTCCGGCCAGCCGTGCACCAGCACGACCAGCGGTCCCGTTCCGGCGAGGGCCACCCGTAGCCGAATGCCGTTGGTTTGAACCGTGGCGAATTCCGGTTGTATGGTCATGGTGTTTCCCCCAGTGTTTGCGGCGGTCGCGCTCGAACGATAACGCCGCAAGATGGCGAGAGCCATTTCCCAAGACCGGCGGTCACGCCTTTCTGTTATCCCGGGACAGCGTGCCCCGGGGCGAAATCTAAACCGGTTTCCCCGCATAGGGCATCGACGCCGTCAGGCCGCCGTCGACCGGGAACGCCTGGCCGTTGACGTAGGAGGCTTCATCGCTCGCCAAAAACAATCCCATCGCGGCGAGTTCGTGCGGCTGGCCGGCGCGCTTCAACGGATTGAGCTGGCCGATCTTGCCGTCGGTGCCGCGCGCTCTCGCATTGTCGAAGATCGGCTTGGTCATGCCGGTTTCGATCAGGCCGGGACACACCGCGTTGATGCGCACGCCGGTGCCCGACAGCGAATAGGCCGTGGTCTGCACCAGGCTGATGACGCCGGCCTTGCTCGCGGCGTAGGGATGGCCGCTGGCGCCGGCCTTGAGGCCCGCCACCGACGCGGTGCAGACGATGGCGCCGGATTTCTGTTTGATCATCGGCGGCATCGAATGCTTGATCGCGAGAAACGGCCCGATCAGGTTGATGCGCAAAATCTCCTGCCAGTGCTCGACCGTCTGGTCGGCAATCGACACCAGCCCGCCGCTGATGCCGGCATTGGCCCAGATCGCATCGAGCCTGCGGTAGGCCGAGAGCGCCCTGTCGATGTAAGCGATCACGTCCTTCTCCGAGCCGGCATCCGCCATCACGGCTTGCGCGGTGCCGCCGGCCTTCTTCACCTGGTCCACCGTTTCCTCGACACCGTCGGTGCGGTCGACCGCGATCAGTCTGGCGCCCTCCTTGGCGAACAGCAGCGAGGCCGCGCGGCCGATGCCGCTGCCGGCGCCGGTGATGATGACGGATTTGCCTTCGAGGCGGCCCATGCGTTGCTCCCTGGTGGCGTTCGATTTGTTCTTGCCGTCTTGCGGAATTCAAACAAGATTTCAAACGCGTAAAAGTCTTGAGGCGGTCCGTGCTCTGACGTAGGACACGCGCACACTATTGAAGGGTGCAAGCGATGTCCAATCCGGCAAGGCTATCCCGCGCGGTCGTGACCACGCGATGGTGGTGGGTGCGTCACGCGCCGGTGCGCGAGGACAATGGCTGCATTTATGGCCAGAAGGACCTCGGCTGCGATACCTCCGATCGCGTGGTGTTCGAAGCCGTTGGAAAAATCCTGCCGCGCAACGCGGTCTGGGTTTCCAGCAATCTGAAGCGGACGCATCAGACCGCAGACGCTATCTGGGCCGCCGGATTTCCGAGACCGGCCGCGATGACGCAGGAGGCAGCGCTTGCCGAGCAGAATCTCGGGCAATGGCAGGGCATGAACCGCGCGACGTTCATCGCGAGCCGGCCGGTCGGCAGCCACTGGTTCGCCGACATCGCCGAACCGGCGCCGGGCGGCGAAAGCTTTGTGGATCTCTACAATCGCGTGCGTAGCGCGATCCTGCGGATCAACGCCGAGCATGCCGGCCGTGACGTGATCGCGGTCGCCCATGGCGGCACCATCAAGGCCGCGATTGGGCTGGCGCTCGACGAGCAGCCGGAGAAAGGGCTCGCTTTCGACGTCGACAATTGCTCGGTAACGCGGCTCGATCATTTCGCAAGCGAGAGTCACACGAATTGGCGGCTGCCGATGATCAACCAGCAGCCCTGGATCGCGGATGCCTCGCACAACGCCATGCACCAGCCTGCCGGGCCGGAAGTGGTGGCGGAAGTGAAGTTGGCGTAAGTTGTCATTCCGGCGCGCGTCGAAGACGCGAACCCGGAATTTCGAAATTCCGGGTTCGATGCTTCGCATCGCCCCGGAATGACGTTAAGAATGAAAACCATATCCGGGAGAGAAACATGAGCCTGTTCGACATGAAGGGGAAAGTCGCCGTCATCACTGGCTCGACGAAAGGCATCGGCCGCGCCATCGCCGAGCGCATGGCCGAGCACGGCGCCAAGGTGGTGGTGTCCTCGCGCAAGCAGGATGTCTGCGACCAGGTGACCAAGGAGATCAACGATAAATACGGCAAGGGCACCGCCGCCTCGATCGCGGCGAATATTTCCAGCAAGGAAAACCTGCAGCACCTGGTCGACGAGGCTAACCGCACCTTCGGCAAGATCGACGTGCTGGTCTGCAACGCCGCGTCCAATCCCTATTACGGCCCGCTCGGCGGCATTTCCGACGACCAGTTCCGGAAAATCCTGGACAATAACATTGTCGCCAATAACTGGCTGATCTCGATGGTGGTGCCGCAGATGATCGCGCGCAAGGACGGCTCGATCGTCATCGTCTCATCGATCGGCGGCCTGAAGGGCTCGACCGTGCTCGGCGCCTATGCGATCTCGAAGGCCGCCGACATGCAGCTCGCGCGCAACCTCGCCTGCGAATACGGCAAGCACAATATCCGCGTGAACTGCATCGCGCCTGGCCTGATCAAGACCGATTTCGCGAAAGCGCTGTGGGACAATCCGGAGACGCTGAAGGCCTCCACCGCGCGCTCGCCGCTTTTGCGCATCGGCATCCCCGACGAGATCGCCGGCGCCGCCGTGCTGATGGGGTCGAAGGCCGGCGACTTCATGACCGGGCAGACGATTGTGATCGATGGCGGTGCCACGATTAGCTGAGATGGCCAACACTTGTCATTCCGGGGCGCGCGTAAGCGCGAACCCGGAATCTCGCGCCACAATCTCGGGATTCCGGGTTCAGCCCTGCGGGCTGCCCCGGAATGACGGAAACTACTCCACCGCCGCGTAGATCAAATCCCGCAGCAGGTCGCGGATATAGCCGCGCTGGCCGGGGCCCTGCATCATGAACACGGCGAACATCTCTTCCTTCGGGTCGATGAAGAAGAAGGTTCCGGCCATCCCGCTCCAGAAGAACTGGCCGGCCGAGCCCAGGAACGGCGCGATGCCCGGTTGCAGGCGGACCGCGAAGCCGAGCCCAAAACCGTGACCGGCCGGCATCAGCGGGGAATCGATCTTGACCGAGGGGCCGAGATGATTGGAGGACATCAACTCCAGCGTCTTGCGGCCGATCAGCCTGGTGCCGTCGAGGCTGCCGCCATTGAGCAGCATCTGGCAGAAGCGGGCGTAATCCATGGTGGTGGAGACGAGGCCGCCGCCGCCGGATTCCATCACCGGCTGTTCCAGCATGTTGTAGAGCTGAACTTTCTCTCCGGTCCAGGGATCGGTCGGGAAGGGTTCGGCGAGGCGAGCGGCATTTTCCTCGCCGGTATGGAACGCGGTCTCCGCCATCTGCAGCGGCGCCAGGATGCGCTCGGCGAGGTATGCGCTTAAGGTTTTGCCGGATACCACCTCGATGATGCGCCCGAGAATGTCGGTCGAGCGGCTATAGTTCCATTCCGCGCCGGGTTGGCAGATCAGGGGCAAGCTCGCCACCATGGCGGCGTGCTCGGCGCTGGTGATTTTGCGGCTGCGCAGCGGCTGCTCCTTGTAGAGCTGCTGTACCAGGCGGTTGCCGGTGTGGTCGTAAGTGATGCCTGAAGTGTGCCGCAACAGGTCCTGCACCGTCATCGGCCGCGCCAGCGGCACCAGTTCGAGCTTGCCGCCGCTCTCGACGCCGACCTTCTGGTTGGCGAATTCCGGGATGAATTTCGCCACGGGATCGTTGAGGATCAGATGGCCTTCCTCCACCAGCATCATGATGCCGACCGAGACGATCGGCTTGGTCATGGAAAAGATGCGGAAGATGGTGTCGTGCGCCATCGGCGCCGATGCCGCCGGGCTTTGCCTGCCCAGCGCATCGAACCAGCCGATCTGGCCGCGGCGGGCCACCATCACGGTCGCGCCGGGGAGGGTTCCCTTGTCGATCTCGCGCTTGAAGGCGTCCGACATCTTCTGGAGACGGGTGGGCGAGAGCCCGAGCAACTCGGGCTTGGCGTGCGGCAGCGGCGGGGTCTGCGGGGCAGGTGTCTGCTTTGTCGCGGCTTGCGGGGTCATGGTCTCTCCCTTTGCTCTTGTCGTTGGATGCGGCGAAGTCTGGCGCAGAACGGCCGGCTTGAACAGGGCGTTTCCGGCAACGCTGTGGCCGGTTGATGGCTGGTCGAACAATTGCGTCCCGGATCAATTAAAAGGTAGTTGATTGCTTGGGTGCTACTTTATTGAGCGCCGCGAAGGGCCGCGGCCGGGCGTTGGGGACGATCTGGGGGTTGGCCCGGCTTGTTGCGCTTGTGGCTGCGCCTGTGCTGGCCGGTTGCGTGACGACTGCGGAAAACTCGCTGTCAAAGAACGATATCACCAGCATGAAGCTGACGGGCGTCACCGTGAGTTTCGCTCCCGATGCGGGCGTGCAGTGGGAAGACGGTATCCGGGCCTATGCCGCGGCGAGGCCTTCGGACGACCAGATCGCGACCGCTAGCAACACGCCGGAAGGCAATGCCTATATCCGGACCATGCTGGCACCGGTGATCCAGTCCGGAGTATCGAAGAGCATGGCCGGCCAGCTCGTCGGCTCGCGACCGGTGCGGCTCGATGTGGTGGTCAAGAGCTTTGCGCTTGCATCGGCGGTGCAACGCATCCTGATCGGAGGCGGCCGCGGCATGGTCGCGGATGCCAATCTGGTCGATGCCCGCACCGGCGCGATCATCATCGCCTCTCCCAATCTGGTGGCGGGCTCCTATGCGGGGCAGGGGATCGTTGGAACCGCGGTCCAGGCCGCGATCGACAGTTCGTCCGACCAGAGCGTCGCCGAGAAACTGGCTTCTCGCTATGGCAATATTTACCGCAATTGGTTGCTGCGCCAGTCCTAGCCGTCCGATCGCGGGTTAACCGCGCTTCGCCCTTGCAATCGGGGCGTCGCCTATGCTTGAAACGGCCCGGATCGGCGGCGACGCCAGCGTCCTCACAGGAGTGTAGCTCAATTGGTAGAGCACCGGTCTCCAAAACCGGGGGTCGCAGGTTCGAGCCCTGCCACTCCTGCCAGCTAAGTCATTGCAAAATAAAAATATTTCTGGCGACTGCTGCGCGGCGTAAGGGGATGCTCGGTGGGTCTTGAAATCAGGGGGACCAGCCTTTCCCCCGCGCAGGTGGCGGCAATCGTCTGGATCGCGCTTGCAGCTATTTTCTGGGGCAATCTGTTCCGCTTTTATCCATCGATCATCGATGGTGTCTATGACGGCACATCGGAAGCTTCCGTCGTTGGCCGTCTGGCGCGCGCAGCAGCTGATGGCCTGTTCAGGAACACGGACCTTGGCGTCAACGTGGTTCCTCACCAACCCCGAGCGGACCTGTATGATTACCAAAAGCAGGTCCGCTATTTCGAACATCCGGAGTTGATCCACAGCCTTGGCCTGGAGTGGGCTCCTTACTCCAGCCATTTCGGCCTTCAGGGCTATCTGTTCGCGGCTATCGATCTGGTCGATCCACTGCCGCGCAGCATGCGGATTTCATTCTATCATCTGCTGGCCTGTCTGTTCACGGCCGGCATGCTGGTTTGGATGGCCGCCATTCTGCGTTCGAAGTTCGGCTGGGCTGCTTTCATCGGATTTCTGTTGCCTGCGGCCATCGAGCCGATGTTCAGCGGACTGGCGCCGAACCTCTGCTGGTTCGCCGGTAGTTGGCTCTTTCCCATCGCTTTCGGGATGCTGCTCGCCGACGAGGACGATGGGAAGCGCAAGCGCGTCCTGCTTGGGCTGTTGTTTCTGGCCTTTCTGGCGAGGTTCCTCGCCGGCTACGAATTCACCTCGACGATCATCCTGGCGACCGCGGTGGGTTGCCTTCTGACCGTGAAGGAAAGGCCGGATCAGTTTCGGCATGTCGTCAGAAATGCAAGCTGGGTCGTCGCCGTGGGGGTGCTCGCCTTCATGCTCGCGGCGATCACTCAGGCGGCCAAGGAAGGCGGTTTCGCCATCTTTGCGCAAAAGGCCGCCAACCGCATGGTCGGCGACAGTCCATCTCTCGAGGCCGCCCTGACATTTGGAAAATTCGAGCCGATCGGCGCAGTCATCTGGCTCTATCTCGGTGGCAACTCCGTTACCCTGATCAAGAATTTCGGCTTTGTTCTGGCATTCATCGCCATGGCTGCGGTTCTGATCCTGCTCGATGAACGCTTCAACTGGTTCTATGGCGCCGGCCGCCGCAAGCTTCAGGTGTTGGCGCTGGCGGTGCTCGCCTCGTTCGCCGCTCCGCTGTCGTGGTTCGTGCTCGGCAAGGGACATTCCTTCGATCATCTGCCGTTCGACCTGATCCTGTGGTACGTCCCGACCATTCCCCTGGGCTTTGCGATGCTTGCGGTGGCGGTCGTCAGTCTTGTGGAGTATCTGAAGCTGAGGCGCGGTGATGCCCTGCAGAGCCTGCTGGTGGTCTCCATTCCGGTTCTGCTCGTCGGTACGGCGATCGCAATCCGTCTCGTCGACAAGCAAATCGAAACGGCAGGCACCTGGGTCATCACGGAACATGCGAACGCCGCCCCGATTTTCGAAAGCCCCTCGCTCGGCATCGAATTCAGGATGAGCAACGACTGGTTCACCGTGCGTTACCCTTGTTCGGCCCGGCCACCCTTCCGGATCTTCCAGATCGACGCCGAGCAGGACAGCAAGATGGTCGACTACGAGTTCGAAGTCGGCAGGAATCAGGTGCTGTCCAGCGGCGGAACCTGCATTGCCGCGCGGGCCAAATCCGACCGGCCCGTCACCAAAATTCACTTTGGCGAACTCTCCAACGTCGGTCAGGTCTGGCAGCGGGACGCAACCATCTCGCTGCCGGACACCTTCAAGCCCGAGCCTCTCTCCAACGAAGATTGGGACCGTGGCGTGAAGCGTAACTCCGATCCCCAGTTGCTGCTGGACAGCAACGATTTTGGCCGGCTGCTGATCAAGAGAGGGGACCAGGTTCTGATCTCGTCAACCGACAGGCGGACCATCACCTCGATCGCGTCGGCCGGCGGTTTGACTGTTCTCACGCTCGACGGCGCACCAATCCACCTTGCCGAAGGGAGCGGCCCGGTATTCGGGATCGTTCGGAATTAGCTTGCGGAAGCGCAGTTCCGTTCGGCAGCGTTAACGTTGATATCCGTCGTCGAGACGTGCGAGAGGCCGGTGCAGCCGGATATACGCATCGACAATCCCGGGTCCGATTGGTATCTGAAGTTGAATCAGGGACCGCCAGCGCGCGCAGGGGATGAACACGATCAGCAGGCCGATCCGGCTCATACCTCAAACGGCTCAGCCGATCGAGTTTTCGTGCCCGATATGCGCGACCGTGCATGCCGCGTACTACTTCAGCAGTCCGCGCTTCAAGGTCTATCGCTGCGGCGGCTGTGGCTTAACGTTTGCAAATCCGATCGCTTCGACTTTTTCCGACGAGGCTGTTTCAAGCAAGCCCCAGCGAGCCGAGGACCAGCACAGAACGCTGGTTTCCCTGCTGGGCGATGGCCCGCGCGCCGGCGAGGTGCTGTTGTTCGCCGATCGGGACGACAGTATTTTGCCGCTGTTGCAGCGGATGAATATCGCCGCCGTGGTCGCGCGCGACGATAATGACCTGCGTACGATGACCTCAAAGCCCCTGCGTTTCGACATGGTGGTAGTATCAGACGTCATCATGCGCGTTCCGGATCCCTGCCAGACGCTGAAATCGCTCCGGTCGCTGATGGCGCAGGGAACGCCTTTGGTCTTCAACCTTGCCTTGCTGGACGAAAGCCAGGCCCGATTGATGGGACGAAACTGGCACGAATGGCAGCCGACAAATCGCTGGTATTTTACGCGGGAAACCCTTCATCTGGCGCTGCTCTCCGCCGGCTTCGAGCAGGTCTGGTTCGAGCCGGAGCGACGAACCTACTCGCTGGACCTTTTGGCCGACAGGTTTGCGCAGAGCGATGAACTGGGCCTGGCGCAGCGCCTGCTGATCGCCGCTCATCGTCTCTTCCCGGGTATCCTTCGCAGGTGGAAATTCCCGTTGCCTCAGGGCACCGTCGTCGTCAGCGCGGTAGCAGGCCGCAAGCGCACGGAGTGCGCGGTCTCGATCATCGTTCCCGTCTTCAACGAGCAGCGCACCGTTCGACAACTGCTGGATACGCTCCTGATGAAGACGCTCGTGGGCGCCCGCAAGGAAGTCATTATCGTCGAGAGCAACTCCACCGACGGCAGCCGGCAGATCGTGGAGTCCTATGCCCAGCACGACGGCGTGAAGATCATTCTTCAGCCCGCTCCTCGCGGCAAGGGATCTGCGGTCCGCGAAGGACTGGCGGCAGCCACCGGCGATATTATTCTGATCCAGGATGCGGATCTGGAGTACGACCTCGACGATTACGAGGGGTTGCTGGGTCCATTGATGGCCTGGCAATCGATGTTTGTGCTGGGCTCGCGTCACCAGCTGGGCTGGAAGATGCGTAAGTTCAGCGACGCTCCGGTCATGGCCACCATTCTGAACATCGGCCACCAGTTCTTTCGGTCGTTGATCAACCTCGCGGTTCGTGCAGAGATGACGGACCCCTTCACCATGTTCAAGGTGTTTCGCCGCGACGCGTTGTTTGGCATCGATCTTCTGTCCAACCGCTTTGATCTCGATATCGAGCTGGTTATGAAGCTGGTACGGAAGGGTTATGTTCCGCTCGAAATCCCGGTCAATTACAGCTCACGTTCGTTTGCCGAAGGCAAGAAGGTGAGCTTCGTTCGCGACGGGATGACCTGGGTTTCGACCATCCTTCGCTTTCGGATCAATCCGATCGGGCCGGGTCGTACTTCACTAAAATAGCCCGTCGCGGCGGTGGCCGATGGCTAAGCCGCCAGGATGGCCTGCGCGGCTCGCGGCAAGTCCGGAACCCGGATGATATCCGCATCGACATTAAGGGAGGGACCGCCTGCCGAAACCAGGATCGGCCGCACACCGGCCGCAACCGCGCAGGCGACATCGGTCTCGCGGTCGCCGATCATCCACGAGCCGCCAAGATCCAGGTCGAGCTGCGCGGCGGCGACGAAGATGTTGTAGGGGCCGGGTTTGCGTTCCAGCGAATGACCGCTGAAATGCGGAACGGCGCCGTCGGGATGGCTGTAGGAATAATAATAGCCGTCGAGCCTGGCCGATTGCGCGGCCAGGAGCGCCACGAACCTCTCGTGAGCCAGCCACAGCGCGCGCAACGTCGTTTTGCCCTTGGCATAAGCGCTCTGGTTGGAGATGACGACCAGTGCATAGCCCGCCTCGGCCAGGCTCCGCAGCGCGGGTGCAACGCCCGGCAGCAGACGGACGTCCTCCGCCACCAGGGGAGCCTCGCGTTCGCCGGTGTGGGGATAGAAAATCTCCTCGACGAGAATGCCATCCCGATCCAGAAAGATGGCTGGCCGGCTCATCGCATCGATTCCCACTTCATCTCGTTCACGATGAGCTTGGGATGGGTGACGATGCCATGCCACACCACCGCCTGGAAGGCTTCCGTATGCGGTGTGATGTTGCCCGGATTGACGGTCGGCACCACCACGCAGGCATCGGCGACCTGTTTGGTGTAGCCGCCGTCCCGTCCGACGACGCCGATCACTTTCGCACCCGCCGTCTTGGCAAGCTTCAGTGCTTCCACGATATTGGCAGAGACATTCTTCTCGGCGTTGCCGCCGCCGACGGAGAACACCAGGACCACGTCGTCGGCCCAAATCCGGCTGCCCCGCAGCCAGTTTGCAAAACTGGTCGGCCAGCCGTCGTCGTTGACCCGCGCGGTCAGTTCGGAAACGTTGTCGGTGGGGGCATAGGCCTCGATTCCGCACAGCTTGCGAAAATCGTTGACCGCGTGACCGGCGTGGCCGGCCCCGCCGCCGACGCCCAGAATGAACAGCCGTCCCCTGCTGCGGGCTTCGGCGAGGATATCGATCATGCGGTCGATTTCGCGCAGATCGATTCCACGCGCGACTTCCTGGACCTCGCGAAAATAGTTTTGGGTATGGTCACTCATGGTTGCAGCCGTCCTCTCAAATGGCTGTCCGCCTCTGCAAGGCCTGACGGTGTGCCGATTTCATAGAAGCGCCGTGTCGCTTCGAACCCGGCCAATCTGCCTTCCCGCGCCAGCGCGGCATAGAGGTCGGACAGGTCGAACGTCTCATCCGTGCAAGTGCGGAGTGTATCGCGATTGACGATACCGAGCCCGTAATCGATGAATTTCATGTCGGCGGTGGGATGTCCCTTGTCGTAACGTACGATCCGCTTGCCGTCATACAGCACATTGCTGGTGTCCCATCGTCCCTCGTTGCGAAAGACCGTCATCAGGGCCGGCAGCTTGCTCTCGCGGTAAGCCGCCTGGACCGGCGCATAGACGATATCGAGATAACTGTCCCCGTACAGAACAAAAAATTGCTCGCCCAGCATCGGCAGCGCGCGACGCAGCGCGCCGCCGGTGCCGAGCAACCGCTCGCCATCAAAACTGTAGGAAATCGACAACCCGAATCGCGCGCCATCGCCGATGCGGGCTTCGATCATCTCACCCAGGAAGCCAACACACAGCACCACGCGGTCAACACCTTCCCGTCGCAATAAGACGAGCTGGTGCTCGATGAAGGGCCGGCCCGCGACCTCGAGCAACGCCTTCGGAATCCGTTCGGTGAGCGGGTGCATGCGCGTGGCGAGGCCGCCCGCCAGGATCGCGACAGGAAAGCTGACCTCGCCGGTCGCATTCAGCATGCGCTCCTCACTGCACGAGCACCTTGGTGCCCTCGAAGTCCATGTGGAATCGGACCTCCGTCAAGCCGGCCTCGCGCATGACATGGCGCAGCCGCACTTTGTCTTCCGCATAGAACATCAGAAAGCCGCCGCCACCCGCGCCGATCAGCTTGCCGCCGAGGGCGCCCGCATCTATTCCCAGATTGTACCAATGGTCGATCTGCGAGTTCGACATGCCGCTGGAGCGCTTGCGCTTGTGCTCCCAATGCTGGTGCATGAGCTTGCCGAAGCCGGCGAGGTCGCCGCGTTCCAGCGCCGTCTTTGAACGCAACCCGATATCCTTCACGTAATGCAGATTGTCGATCATGCCGCGGTCGTTCTGCCTGGTGCGGGTGTCCTGATCGCGCAGCAGGTCGGAGGCAGACCGTGCATAACCGGTGAAGAAAATCAGCAGATTGTCGGCCAGCGCGTTACGCGTGTCGTCTTGCAGTGCGAGCGGCTGTGCCTCGACCGTCCCGTCGCGGCGGAACGTGAAGCAGGTGATGCCGCCGAACGCCGCGATGTACTGGTCCTGCTTGCCGATCGGCTCCTTGAGGAGGTCGATCTCGACGTGACAGGCCTGTTCGGCGAGTTCGCGGGGATGAATGATGTTGCGCGACTGCGCATGCAGCGCCCGCAACAGCGCGGTGGTGAAGCTACCGGAAGAGCCTAGTCCCGTGCCGGCCGGAATATCGGCCAGCGTCGTGATCTCGATCTGCGCAGCCTCAAGGGGAAACAGCCTCAGCACCTCGCGGATGATCCGGTGCTTGACCTGGTCGACGGCGTCCACGTGCTCGATCTCGGAATATTTCAGGTAGATGCCGGGCTGGAACGGCTTTATGACGCTGACATAAACATATTTGTCGATCGCGGCCGCGATCAGGAAGCCTTCATGGTCGCGGTAGTAAGAGCCGAGATCGGTGCCGCCGCCGCCAAGGCTGATGCGCAGGGGAGAGCGCACGATGATCATGGTTGTGCCCGATCGTAGACGGCCTGGATGATGGCGAGGTTGGCATGGGCGTCACTGATATCGCCGATGGCCGCCGCCCGGCCCTCGACGGCCGCGACGAAATTCTCGAATTCGTCGGCAAACGAGCGATCGGGAAATGGAAATTCCCAGATCGTGGTTTCCGGCGGCCCCATCTCGGGCAGCATGCGATGCAAGGTGAGACGCTCGGTGCCGTAGCTGCCGCCAAGTCCCTCGATCGTCAGCTTGCCGTCGCGACCCATGATCTCGAAGACGAACAGGTTCTTCCATTCGGTCCAGGAGGCATGCAGCCAGGCCATCCGGCTCTCGGCGCCGGCCAGCGCGAGAAAGCAATTGTCCTCCACGCGCGAGGGCCAGAAATAGCTTGGCACGGCGCCGTAGGCCAAGGTGAGATCGCCGAGGAACCAGCGCGACAGATCGATCAGATGCGAGCCCTGATCGATCAGTTCGCCGCCGCCTGATATCTCCGGCTGGAACCGCCACTCCTTCTCGTAGCCGATGCGGCCGCCATGCCCGTAGCGGCCGCGAACGAAGAGCAGGGGACCGATACGGCCCTCATCGGCAAGCGCCTTGGCGCGTGCGATCGCGGGGTGGAAGCGGTGGTTGAAGCCGACCTTGACGATACGGCCGTGTTTTTCGGCTGCGGCGATGAGCGGCGCCACTTCCGCCGGTCGCCGGCCCGCCGGCTTCTCCACCAGCACGTGGCGGCCGGCCTCGACCGCCTCCAGCGCGATCTGCACCAGCTGATCGTGCGGCGTCGCGACCACGACCGCATCGGCGTCGAGAGCAACGGCTTCGCGCCAATCTGCGAGGGCGCGTGCCGAGGTTTCATGCGCAAGCCGCTCGCGACGCTCGCGATCGGGATCGCAGACCGCAACGATCTCGTGGGCGTCAGCGGCCGCGGCCCGCTTGGAGCCGATCAGGCCGCAGCCGATGATTGTCAACCGCATTCAGCGGTCCCCCCACGGCCTTCCGCGATCCCCAGGCACAATCCGGCGCAGCGTATAGATGTCGGTGTCCGCGATCTCCCGCCGCTGTTGCTCGGAAAACGGCCAGGGATCCCAAGGCGCGGCAATGAGGCGTCCCGTCAGGCCGTCGCTTTCGGCGCTGGCCAGGTAGCTGCAAAGGGCCGCACCGAGCGCCAGCGGCGTGCCGCCCTCCTGCTTGAGCTGGACCATGCGCGCATGCAACGCCGCGCCCGCGCGCTCGGGGCCTGCTGCAATCAACTGATCGGTCAACCTCGTCATCAGCGCGCCCGGTGCAATTGCATTGACGTCGATATTCCACTCCCTCGTTTCGAGCGCAAGCGTTTCCGCGAAGCGGACGATGGCCGCCTTGGAAGCGGCATAGGCGCTGATTCCCGGCAACGGACTGGTCGCGCCACCGCCGGAAAGGATCACGATCTTGCCGCGCCGTTGCGGCTTGAAGATCGTCACCGCCTTGCGGGCGCAATAGACGGCTCCGGTCAGGTTGATCGCGATCGCCTGCGCCCATTCGTCCCAATCCACGGTGTCGATCGAACCCATCGGACCATAGACGCCGGCGTTGTTCACCAGGATATCCAGACGGCCGAAATGGGAATGCGCCTCGTCGAACAAGGCATCGACGTCGCTCCTGCTGGAGACGTCGGCAGGCCTGGCCCAGACGCGATCGGCGCCGTGGGCTGCCGCAAGCTGCTTGTGCCGGGCAGCGAGGTCATCAGCCGTGCGGCCGCAAAGGGCGACGTTTGCGCCATCTACCAGGAAGCGTTCTGCGATGGCGGCGCCGAGCCCTTGGCTGGCGCCGGTAATGAGAGCTATGCGGCCGGTAAGGTTCATCCGGGAGATCCGATCGAAACAACGGTCAAGGCAGCATCCCTCAGCATTGGCGCAAGGAACGCGCCGGGATCAAGCACCAGACGGCCGTCCATCAAGCGGGTGAAGTCGTGGGCCGCCAGTTCGCGGAACTGCGGCCACTCGCTTGCCAGCACGACGGCGGCGGCACCTGCGATCGCGGCCCTGGCGTCATCGGCCATCGTGACGCCAGCGCGTAATTCCTCGGGCAGCTTGCGCACCGCCGGATCGTAGGCCCTGACCGCCGCGCCGTCCGCCACCAGCGCGCGCAAGAGCTCGATCGACTGCGATCGTCTGACGGCATCGGTCCCGGGTTTGTAGCTCAAGCCAAGGACGGCGATCGTCTTGCCTGTCAGCGGTCCCAACCGGCGGCGCAACTGATTGATCGACCACTGCCGATGGGCACGATTGCTGGCGATGATATTGCCGATCACGGGCGTCTCGAGCCTCTCGTGTTCGGCGATCGACAAGAGATACTGCACGTCGCGCGCCAGCGTGCCGCCGGCAAAGGCCGGGCCCGCCTTGACATAGGCATTGGGCCCGATCCTGGGATCGCTGCGCAGGGCGCTCTCGATATCGGATGCGTCGGCGCCGACCCGTTCGGCAATGCTCGCAAGCTCGTTGGTGAAGGTGATGGAGAGCGCGAGAAAGGCGTTGAGCGAGTGCTTCACCATCTCGGCGGACTCGACGCTCATCCAGAGCAGGTTCTGGCAAAATTTTGAAAGCAGCGGCGCAAGCTTGTCGCGGGTCTGCTCATGGCGAATCCCGATGACGATGCGACCGGGATTGCGGAAGATTTCAAGCGCACGCCCCAATCGCAGGTTTTCCGGCGAACAGGCGAAGTCCACCTGACGCCCGTTGGCCTCTGCGGCGAACGATTTCTCAAGTCGCGCCAACGTTCCCACCGGCAGTTGAGCCGACACCAGCACGACCGCACCATGCTTCAGATGCGGGAATATCGCCTCGACACGTCCGAACACCGCGTCCACATCGGCCCGGTCGTCCTCGTCGACCGGCGTGTCGTGGCAGATCCAGACGATGTCGGCGGTCGCCAGCGTCGCCGCATCTGCGGCAAATGACAGCTTGCCGGACGCCAGACTCTGCTGCACCAGTTCTGTAAGGCCCGGCTCGTAAAGCGGCGGTTCACCAGCGTTCAGCTTCGCGATGACGTCGGGGTTGTCGTCGAAACCAATGGTCGTGACACCCGAATCCGCTATGCAGGCGGCGGTGACGGTGCCGAGATGCCAGAGGCCGACGACGGCGACGTTCATGGCCGCTCCATCACCCAGCGGTTTTGCGAAAGCCATTGCACGGTGCGTGTGATGCCTTCGCGGATCGTGAGCTTGGGCTGCCAGCCGAGCGCGCGGATGCGGGCTGTGTCAAGGAATATGAAGGGGTTGTCGCCGACCCATCCCTGCGATCCGCCCGAATAGATCAATTGCGGCTTCAGCCCGAGATAGTCGGTGATCCAGCCGATGGAATTATTGACCTCACAATATTCCGATGTGCCGAGGTTCAGGACATTGACCCGGTCCTGCGCGTGCTCCAGGGCGTGCAGGATCGCGTCAATGCAGTCGTGCACGTAGAGATAGGATTTTCGCTGCGTGCCGTCGCCCAGCACCTCAAGCCGTGTCGGATCGGCGAGGAGTTGCTGGTAGAAATCGAACACGTGGCCGTGGGTGTAGCGCTCGCCGAGGATGGAGACGAAACGAAAGATCCACGAACGAAACCCAAAACCCTCGCAATAGGCCATGATGAGGCCTTCTCCCGCAAGCTTCGAGGCGCCATACAGCGAGGTCTGCACCGGAAACGGCGCTGTTTCAGGTGTCGGAAAAACCTCCGCCTCGCCATAGATCGATCCGGTCGACGAGAAAGCGATGTTCTTGACCCCGCCGGCACGCATCGCCTCCAGAACGTCGAAGGTGGCAATGGTGTTTTGCTCGAGGTCCCTGCGCGGATGCTGCAAGCCGAAGCGTACGTCGGCATTGGCGGCGAAATGGAACACGATATCGCACCCGGCCATGGCGGCAGCCAATGCGGCTGTGTCCAAAACGTCGCCTTCGACCAGCTTGAACTGTGGATGCCGCAATGCCTCGGTGATGAACTCGCGCCGTCCCGTCGTGAAATTGTCGTAACCGACGACCGAAAATCCGGCCGCGAGAAGACGGTCGACAAGGTTGCTGCCAATGAACCCTGAGGCGCCCGTGACCAAGGCCCTGGAGAGGCGAGGCGTGTCCATCAGGCGCGGCCACTAACCGGGCCGGAGAGGGAGACCCATCCGATGGATCCGATCGGGTCAGACGATTTTGAAGCCGGCCGCACGCGCGTCATCATGGAACATCTTCACCGTTTCAAGGGAGTACTGATGCAGATCCTTGCCGAACAAAGGCAGCTTGGCGATGATGTCGGGAGTGGCGGTGATGATGTGACAGCCGCAAGCTTCGGCTTGCGCGATATTCAAGACCTCGCGCGGACTGGCCCAAAGCAATTCTGCCTTCGGCAATGAAGCCAGCCGGCTGACGGCCTCGGTCATGACAGGCACCGGATCGATGCCGGTATCCGCAACGCGCCCCGCAAAGACCGATACGATGGTCCGCGACGAGGGACTGACGGCGGCGGCCACGGTATCGACCTGGTCGAGCGTCAGCATCGCCGTGACATTGAGCGAGAAACCTTCCTTCGATAGAAGGGATATCAGAGGAGCCGCCGATTCACGCTTTGTGTTGGTGATCGGAATCTTGACGTAGGTATCGCCGCCCCAGCTTGCGATCTCGCGGGCTTCCCGCTCCATGGTCGCGAAATCGTCCGAGAACACCTCGAATGAGATCGGCATGTCCGGGATGGCAGCGATGACCTGCTGGGCGAATTGCTTGTAGTCGCTGATACCAGCTTTGCGCATCAAGGTCGGGTTGGTCGTATAGCCGCTCACCAGGCCACGACTGCGAGCCGCTATCATGAAGTCGAGGTCGGCGCCGTCCTGGAACAGCTTAACGCGAAGGGATGACATCATACGTTACTCTGGTTCACCCGGAAGAAGCTGGTCGCAATCTGGCTTTGTGTTCAGCCATATCCGGGCGAATGAATGCAAAAGCCGAGAATGGCCTTTTGCCGCGCTGTCGCGCCAATTGCAACCTCCGCTGATCCGGCCGCCAATGCAAAGGCGCATTTCCCGGCCCGCCAGAGCGTCGGCGGGGCTGCTGTGCGGGACCTCACACACCAAGCGAACGAGGCGTGCTATCTCCTGGTCGAGGAAGGCCGGCGCCGAACCCGTTCGGGGCGCATCTTGACCTGCCTATGGCGGTCGCCGATGATCGCCTTGATTTCGCTTCGGGCAAAGGGCATGTTCCGCTTCATCGCCGCGGTTTTGGGATTTTTGGCGGCCTTCGCCGTCATCGACAACGGTCGGGCCGCGCAAGACACGCCTGCGCAAGGCAAGCCCGCCGAACAGGTGCAGCTCAGCTATTCGGCATGGACCAGAACCTGCACGCGCGAGGTTGACGCCGGCGGCAAGCAAATCTGCGTCACGATCAAGACCGGACACATCGAATCGGGGCAGCCGGTCGTCACCGCCATCCTCGTCGAGCGGGAAGGCAAATCCCGGAAGACCCTGAGGGTGGTGCTGCCGATGGGAACGCAAATGGCGCACGGCACCCGAATTATCGTCGATTCCAATACGCCGCTGCAAGGCGCCTATGAATTCTGCACGACGGAAGGCTGTGCCTCGGATTATGACTTGACGCCCGATCTCGCGAGCCAGCTCCGCAGAGGCAACAATCTGGTTGTTCAGGCCATCAATGCGACCGGCGCACCGCTGACGCTGCCGCTTCCGCTCGCCGACTTCAACAGGGCGTCAAACGGCACTGCGACCGATTGGGGTTCGCTTGACGATCAGCGCAAGAAAATCGTGACCTCATTGCTTGGAATCAAGAACGAAGCCGGCCAATCAATAGTGAACCCCACGCTGATCTATGCTCCCTGGACCAAATTCTGTCTCAGGGGGCAGGACGCCAACGCCAAGCTGGTTTGCTTCACCGGCAAGGACGGCCGGATTAAATCGGGTCAGCCGTTGATTGCGGTCGTGATCATCGAGCCTGAAGGCGAGGCGAAGAAAATCATGCGTGTGACGCTGCCGTTGGGGGTGCAACTCACCCGCGGAACCCGCGTCACCGTCGACGGCAATGCGGCGTTGGCGAGTCCTTACGTGATCTGCTTTGCCAATGGCTGCATGTCCGATTACGAGGTCACCCCGGCGTTGCTGGCGAGCCTGCGCAACGGACGCTCTCTCTCGGTCCAGGGCACCTTCAACACGGGACGGGCAGTGACCCTGGCGCTGCCGCTCGCCGAGTTCAACGCCGCCTACACCGGCCCGCCGACCGATCCGAAGGTATTCGAAGCCGAGCAGAAGAAGCTGCAGGCAGAACTGGCCCAGCGCGCGGCCGCGGCGCGCGAGAGGGCGCAGCAAAATCCATCCGGCCAAAATCCGCCCGGCAATGTCGTCGCCGCCGCCAGGCCATCGGAACCTGCAGCGTCGGCGCCGAACTCATCGAGGCCCGCGGCGGTGCCGTTCGGCCGTCGTGTTGCGCTCGTGATCGGCAACTCGGCCTATCAGCATGCGCCGACCCTGCCGAACCCGCGCCGTGACGCGGCAATGGTGGCGGATGCGCTGCGTCAGGCCAATTTTCAATCCGTGACGCTGCAGAACGATCTTGGACGCGAGCAACTCGTCAACGCCTTGCGGGATTTCGCCAGACTGGCGGAAACCGCCGACTGGGCGGTGGTGTATTATGCCGGACACGGCATGGAGGTCGCCGGCGTCAATTACCTCATTCCCGTCGATGCCAGGATCAGTACGGATCGCGATATCAACCTCGAAGCGGTATCGATGGACCAGGTACTGAACTCGGCGGAGCGTGCCAGGAAACTGCGGCTGGTGCTGCTCGATGCCTGCCGCGACAATCCATTCGCCGATCAGATGAAGCGCACCATGACGACCGTTTCGCGCTCGGTCAGCCGGGGACTGGCGCAGATGGAGCCCGATCCGGGCACGCTGGTGGTGTTCGCCGCAAAACATGGCGAAACCGCCATGGACGGCGATGCCCTCAATTCCCCGTTCGCGCTCGCCTTTGTACGGAATATCCGGACCCCCGGCGTCGAAGTCCGGCGCCTGTTCGACAACGTGCGTGACGATGTGATGGATATGACGGGACACCAGCAGCAGCCTTACAGCTACGGTTCGGTTTCCGGCCGCCAGGACTTCTATTTCACCGCGGCGAATTAGCGACCCAGGGCCCTTAATTGAAGCGCCGATTGACGCTTCGGGCCCGCCGGCATCGCCGATGAGTACCACCGCCGTGGGCGCTATGGTTTGTCCATAATCTGTTTGAGCAAAACCGCCAGCATGCCCAGGCCCAGCATGATAATCGCCACCATGGTTGTTCCGACAGCCAACATCACGCCGGTGACTATCCCGAAGGAAAGGGAGATCGCAAACGTAAGCGTGGCGGCAACCAGACAGACCAGTGCGCAAAGCAGGAATATCTTCAACGGATTGTAATAGACGATCGCTTCGACGACGTATTGCAGGGTTCGCAGGGAATCCCGGAACAGCCTCACCTTGCTGCGGCCGACCCGATCGAAATATTCGATTCGATAATACGTGACGAAGCGGCCGGTCATCATATAGGCCAAGGTCATGGATGTCGTGAAGCTGAAGGTGTCGCAGAGATGGGGAAAATACCTCGTCACCGCGGCCCGGCTGAACACCCGCAAACCGGAGTTGATATCCGGAATGCGTCTTCCGGCCGTCCACTCGACCAGCAGCCGAAGCAGCAGGCGCAGCGATGATTTCATCGCCGATTGCCGGTGGTGCGGACCGTGGCGCTCGCCGACCACCATGTCGAACCCGTCCTGATAAAGCTTGACGAGTTCGGGAATCACGGCCGCCGGGTAGGTTCCGTCCGCATCGCAGATCACGATCATGTCGTAGGCCGCGGCTTCGATTCCATCTTTCAGGGAGCGTCCGTAGCCCACATTGTGGGGATGCCGCACGATTCGCGCCCCGGCCTGTGCCGCCTCCTTGCCGGTTTTGTCCTTCGAGCCATCGTCGACAACGACAATCTCGTAAGGCACGAGGTTTGCAGCAGCCAACGCTTGCGAGATACCAGTCACGGTGGGGCCGATGGCACGCTCTTCGTTCAGGGCGGGAATGACGACGGATATCATGATTTGCGCGCGATGCAGATCAGGGATTGACCGAAAAATTCCCTCGTCAGCGGATCGATCAATCGCGACGCGGGCAGCACGTATTTGTCGAAAATCCGGATCTGCGCATTGACGGCGCCATCATCGAGCGACTCGTGGCGCGCAAGGCTGTTCACCCACCACGCAAGGCCGCCGATCGGATTGAAGTAGCAAAGCTTGAGGATTTCGATCGGCGCGCCCCCGCAGGCCTTCAGCATTGAAGATTTATGATAGCGCCGGTAGTGACCGGCCAGCCGGTCAAGGTCGCCGTAAAGCTGTTGCAAGGCCGGTACCAGGATCAGCAGGTGACCGCCGGTCGATAGCGCATTCGCCATATTTGCAACGGCGTTCCGGTCATCCTCGATATGCTCGATGACGTTGCAGCAGACGACGGTGTCGACGCTGCCTTTGGGAAAGTTGGATCGGAAGCTCTCCGAACAGACATCTGCCAGTTCGAAATCTCCGTTCGGATAGCGCGAGCGCGAAAGCCGGACGTTCTCGGGATCGATATCGATCCCCCGATAGCTGCCCAGTTTGCTCAGATATTCGTAGTAGCTGCCGTGCCCAATGCCCACTTCAAGCACGCTGCGGCCAAAATAGGGTTGCAGGGTCGCGATAATCCACTCGATGTAATTGTGCGCATCCGCGATCGCCGAGGAAAAGGTCGGGGCGGCCGGGTCGGGCTGGAGCATTTTCCTGCTCATCGCGTTCTCTCCTCGATTGCTATCAGGCGCGGGCCGGCAGGGCCGCGGAGGTGCGACGCCAGACCGCGAGGAAACATGGGTACATGCCGCGCCATGGAAAACTCCCGAACGCGATTTCCAACGGCCGCAGGACCGTCCACAGGGCTGGCTTGGCCTTCAGGGGCACGCGCAGGATCAGGCTGTTCAGGATCACGAAGTAGGCGGGGCCGCCGAAGTATCGCACCGCCTCGCTCTCGAAGTAGGGTTCGGCCTGCCGGAGGATTTCGTCGTGCGACAGGGCTCGTTCGGTCTGGGCGTCGAAATATCTGTCGGAATCGTACCAGCGGTCTCGGATCGTATTGAGCGCGAAGTCGGCACTCGGCTCCATCATCAGCAATCTGCCCCCCGGTTTGACGAGCCTGGCGACGTTGCGGATCGTCTCCGGCAAATCGGCCACGCAGTGATGCAGGCCGCCGATAACAATCGCACCGTCAAAACTTTCCGCCGGCTCATACGGCTTGGTGAGATCGATCACGTAAGCATCGTTGCCGGTCGTATGTCGATACGATTCGCAGGCAGGATCGGAAATATCGAAGCCCACCGTGCGGGCATTGGCGTACCGCTCCATAATAGCCCGCGAATTGAACCCGCTGCCGCACGCCAGATCGGCGATCCGCTTGTCGCTGAGGTCGGCCCGGGCGAAGAGCCAGTCGTAGATGAAACGCGATCGGTATTCCATCGACGGCTCATCGTAATAATGGGCCTCGTAGGCATCGTGGATCTGCGTGTAGTGCTGTTTCTGGCGGGAGCTGTCCATTTTGTCGCTCAAATAGCTTCCTTGCGTTGGCTTTTGACAACCCCCTGACGGAGGCATGGAATCCTGGTCGTCTTGGTTTCCGGGATCGATATGTGCTATTGCCCCTGACCCAGACTATCAAGGAATTTGCACGGAATTGGTAGCTAAATGCGCCTTAAGTATTCGGTCGTTGGCCTCGTATGCCTTGCCGTGACGGCACTTTGGATTTGCGTACTCGTAGCGCGCCTTCCATATCTGGACCAGGTCCCCGTTTTTGACTCCGATGTCGTGACTTCGGAGGCGCGAATGTGGGCGCACAACTGGTGGGTCCACGGCGCGTTCAACATGTGGTTCTCCACCCCTCGTTCGCCATTGTCGGTGGAAACGCCCACGCTGACCGACGTCACCGTCTACCAATCCTGGCCGCCCGGCACGTTCGTTCCGATTTTCCTGCTCGCCGAGATTCTGCACGTCGAGCCGAGCGTTCCCATGATAAACTGGTTCAATGTCGTGAACCACGGCATGATTGCATTGGCCGTGGCGTTCACGGCCTTCAACATCGCCCGCGTCAACAAGCTCCATGTTGTGGCCTGCGGGCTGATAGCGATAGGTGTCGCATTTCCAGTTCTGTTTCCTCGCGGTCTCGTCTACTTTTTCTCGCAACTCTACTGCGTCACGATTGCGATCCTGTTATACGCCGCGGCGTTCATTTTGCTAGAGTCTCTGTCGTATGTCGCCGAATCGCCGCGCCAGCGGAAGATACTTTTCGCGCTCCAGCTCCTGGTCATCTATCTTGCGTTCTTCGTCGACTGGCTGTCCTACACGCTGTTTGCGTTCTGGCTGCTGGTTCGCCTGACCGGCGGATACTTCGGCCTCGTCGAGCGGTGGTCATGGCGGCGGCTGGCCGGCCTGGCGCTGATGCCTGTCAGCGCATTCACCATTTATCTGTGCTGGCGGCTCTTCACCCCGAATTCGATAACCAGAACCGAGGGAGTGGCGGCATCCATCTATGAACTTGCGTGGAAGGTCGCGTATCGGATGAACCTGACGGACGATCACCATGTCAGGGGTTTCCTCCAGATGTTCGTGGGAATGCACGACTATTTTTATTCTCCGCATGTTTTAGCGCTGATAGTCGGCGCCACATTGGTGACGGTAGTCCTTCTCGCAATATCCTTTCGTGTTGCGACCGATCCTGGCGAGCGCCGCTCGATTTTTGCGACGGCTTCGATGCTGTTTTTGGTAACTATGCCGTTTTATGCGCATATGCTGTTGTTCTATCAGCATACAGCCATCCATCAGTGGGCGATCGGCAAGGCGATGTTCACTTACGCTCTCGTTCCTTTTGCGCTTCTGCCGATCAGCCTTTTCGTCTTCCTCCGGCTCTACCAGGATCGGAGCACGCGGAAATTCGGCTTCCGGGCGAGTCCGGCGCTGTTGGCGATCGTCCTTGCCGGTGCGAGTTTGCTTTCGGCGGAGGTTTCCGGGCGAACGTTCGAGAAGCCCTATTTAATCGGCAGAATCGATCCCGCCCGCTATCACATGTGGGACGACATCAGCCATAACACGGTGTTTCGCGACGTCGTCCTCTCTCCCGTTCTGAAGGTTAATCCGATGAGCGAACAGATCGGTGTCTCCGACAAGCTGATCTACCATGCCATGAATTTTTCCGACGTCGACGAAAATACCAAGCATGTCTGCGGTGTATTCAATGTCGTTATCGCATTGCCGCACGGAGCCGACATTGGAGAATTTGCTTCACGTAATTCCACTGAAGTGATCGACACCGGTAACATCCGCTTGCTGCGCTTTGCGAACTACGCCGGAAAGGCGACCGGGTGCCCGCAATGATCGCGATTCATTCGATGCGAGCCGCGCAGTGAGGATAGTCGAGGCCGCTGCGGCAAGTTGCCGCGTTCGGCCGCCCAAGATTGTCGAACCCGACGCACCACACTGTCGCTGCCTTCGCGCCACCGCTGCTTTCTCCTGTTTTGCCTGGATCTGAACGTCATGTGCGGGATCGCCGGAATCTTGAATTTGGACGGTCAGGAGGTTGACGCCGCCACGCTGAAACGCATGACGGACACCATGATTCACCGCGGTCCGGACGGCGGCGAAATCTGGGTCGGCAACGGGGTTGGCCTTGGGCATCGGCGCCTTGCGATCCGCGATCTCAGCAAGGCTGGCAGGCAGCCAATGAGCGATCCCACCGGCCGGATTACGGTGACCTATAATGGGGAGATCTATAACGAACGCGAATTGCGCTCCGAGCTGGAAAGGAAGTTCGGCGTGGTTTTTCGTTCGCATTGCGATACGGAAATCCTGCCGGCCGGATATCTTGCGTGGGGCGAGGAATTGTTCTCCCGCATCGAAGGCATTTTTGCGATCGGACTTTGGGACGCCGCTGAGCGCCGTCTCATATTGGCCAGGGATCCGATCGGAACCAAGCCGCTGTTTTATTCGTCGGTAGGCCGGATCGTTCGCTTCGCCAGCGAAATCAAGGGGCTGCTCGCCGACCCCAGCCATCCCCGCGAGATGGATGCCGAAGGGCTGCACCGGTTTTTTGCGATGGGCTACGCCGGGCCAGCGAAGACCACCATGAGGCACATTCGGCAAATCGAACCCGGGTCCATGACGAGTTACGCGCGTGGAACGGAAATGTCGCGGCGCTTCTGGCAACCGCGCCGCAGGGGAGGGCCCAGGAACCTCGAGGAGGCAGCTGAGGCATTCGTTCCCTTGTTCGACCAGGTGGTCAGCGATCAGCTGATCAGCGATGTGCCGGTCGGGATTCTGCAAAGCGGCGGGATCGACAGTTCGCTCGTCGCACACACGGTGGCAAAAAAGGGAAGATTTCCCCTCTACACCGCTTCGTTTGCCGAGCGTACCCATGATGAAACCGGAATCGCAAGGATCGTCTCCGACCAAACCGGCCTGCCGCACCGGATTGTCCCGATCAGCAGCGATTCCAACCCGGAACAGACGCTCGCAAATATCGTTGGCCATTTCGACGGTCAGGTTGCCGATGAAAGCGCAGGTCCGCTGTTCCTGCTGACCCGTGAGATCCGCCGCAATTCGACGGTCGCATTGTCAGGGGACGGAGCTGACGAATTCTTTGGTGGATATTCGACCTATCGGGCAACTCGGCTGGCAAGCATGATCGGGCCAATGATCCCCAACGGGTTGGCCAGGTCCTTGGGGAAGTTCATCTATTCGGCCTCAGGCGCCAACGAATCGCGACTTCCGGCGACTGCATTGCTGTCGCGCTTTCTGCTCGGGATCGCTGCCGGGAATTCCCACGCCCATGCCGAGTGGCGACGATATCTGCCGGATTTCCTGATTCCCGACATCTATGGACCTGCGCTGCGGGAAGTGACGGCCACGAGTTCGATGGCCGACTACAGGATCGCTATCGACAATGCCGATGGCCAAACGCTGCTCGATCGCTGCCTGATCGCCGATCAGGCTTATCACCTGCCGAGCGGTTTGCTCATGAAGACGGACGCCATGAGTATGGCGAACAGCGTGGAGATTCGGGTTCCGTTTCTGGACCGCAGAATCATGGAATTCTCCGCCAACTGCGACCTCGGGTTGCTGCTGTCTGCCACAGGGCCGAGCAAGCCGCTGCTGCGCGCAGCGCTTCGAAAGAAGGGTGCATCGGCCGACGTCTGGGGCGCTCCAAAGCGCGGATTTAATAACCCGCTCGCCGAGGTCATGCGCGGACCGTTGCGGAAGCTTTGTACCCGTGTTTTCGAAGGCGCACCGGACATTCTTGAACCCTATTTGCGGCCGGAGGCGATGCGGCGAATTTGGCATAGCCACGCCGCCCGACAATGCAACCACGCCTACGCGCTATGGCCCATTTTGACGTTTGCTCTCTGGCGGTCGCAGCTGGAGGGCAATCCGATCGCCGGTGTTTGGGGGGAAACTGCTTCATGATTCGATACGAGTCGGCTTTTCTCCCGGAGCCCGTCCTTTCCCGGCGACCTTGACCTTTCGCCGCCTCCGCAGTACATACCCGACACCTGCTGCCGGCCCGCTTAGACGGATATCCGGCGCGGCTTTGAAATCCCCCGAACAACCGAGCCCGCTTGTCGGCTCATCCTTCTGAAGAGGGCTGGGTGCTAGCGGGCTGTTCGGATTCCGAAATTTCGTAAAACTCGTCTGGCAACGCGGATCACATCGAGGATGGCTTTCAGCCCGTTCAAATTCCTGCAGGAAGTGCGCTCGGAGACCGCCAAGGTCACCTGGCCGACCCGCCGCGAGACGACCATCACCACCATCATGGTGTTCGTGATGGTGGCGCTGGCTTCGCTTTTCTTCTTCGCCTCCGACCAGGTCATCTATTATGTCGTCACCCACTTACTGAGCTTGCACCCATGACATCAGCAGCAGCAACTCAGACCATGGATAAGCGCTGGTACATCGTCCACGCCTATTCCAACTTCGAAAAGAAGGTCGCGGAATCGATCCGCGAGCAGGCCAAACAGCGTGGGCTCGAGGAATTGTTCGAGCAGGTGCTGGTGCCGACCGAAAAGGTCACCGAGGTTCGCCGCGGCCGCAAGGTCGACGCCGAACGCAAATTCTTTCCGGGCTACGTGCTGGTCAAGATGAAGCTGACCGACGAGGCCTTCCACCTGATCAAGAACACGCCGAAGGTAACGGGCTTCCTCGGCGCCGAAAACAAACCGATGCCGATCTCGGAAGCCGAAGCCATGCGCATCCTGCACCAGGTGCAGGAAGGCGTGGAGCGCCCGAAGGCGTCGGTGTCGTTCGAGATCGGCGAGAACGTGCGTGTGGCCGACGGCCCGTTCGCCTCGTTCTCCGGAGTGGTCGAGGAAATCGACGAGGGCCGCTCGCGGGTGAAGGTCGCCGTTTCGATCTTCGGGCGCGCCACTCCGGTCGAACTGGAATTCGCGCAGGTCGAGAAGGTCTGAACGTCTTAACCTGTCCCCGCCTGCGGGGAGAGGTTGGATCATCGCGAAGCGATGATCCGGGTGAGGGGAACTCTCCACGAGTCCCGATGCCGAGAGAGCCCTCACCCCGGCCCTCTCCCCGCGAAGAGCGGGGCGAGTGAGAAGTGAAGAGCCGTGGAAGGGGACTGACGGTCGCCAGCCGTCATGCGAACCGCACCACGGTCCTGTGAAGCCTTTCGGAATGGTCCGGAGGCAGCATGAGGAGTGATAGATGGCAAAGAAAGTGACCGGATACCTGAAATTGCAGGTGCCGGCGGGTGCTGCGAATCCGTCGCCCCCGATCGGCCCCGCGCTTGGTCAGCGCGGCCTCAACATCATGGAATTCTGCAAGGCGTTCAACGCCCAGACGCAGAAGGAAGAGAAGAATACGCCTATTCCGGTGGTGATCACGATCTACGCCGATCGTTCCTTCACCTTCGAGATGAAGACGCCCCCGATGTCGTTCTTCCTCAAGCAGGCCGCCAAAATCCAGTCCGGGTCGAAGGCCCCGGGCCGCGACAAGGCCGGCGCGGTGACCAAAGCGCAGGTGCGCGAGATTGCCGAGAAGAAGATGAAGGATCTCAATTGCGATACCGTCGAGGCGGCCATGAAGATGGTCGAGGGCTCTGCCCGTTCGATGGGTCTGGAAGTGGCGGGGTAACGGATCATGTCAATTGGAAAGCGCTTGAAGAAGGCCCGCGAGGGCGTTGACCGCGAAAAGCTTTATCCGCTCGCCGACGCCATCAAGATGGTCAAGGAACGGGCCAAGGCGAAGTTCGACGAGACCATCGAACTGTCGATGAATCTCGGCGTCGATCCCCGTCACGCCGACCAGATGGTCCGCGGCGTGGTGACGCTGCCGAACGGCACCGGCCGCACCTTGCGGGTCGGCGTGTTCGCGCGCGGCGCCAAGGCCGAAGAGGCCAAGGCGGCGGGCGCCGACGTCGTCGGCGCCGAGGACCTGGTCGAGAAAGTGCAGGGCGGCCAGATCGATTTCGACCGCTGTATCGCCACCCCCGACATGATGCCGCTGGTCGGCCGGTTGGGTAAGGTGCTGGGCCCGCGCGGCCTGATGCCGAACCCCAAGATCGGCACGGTGACCATGGACGTCACCTCGGCCGTGAAGGGCGCCAAGGGCGGCTCGGTCGAATTCCGCGTCGAGAAAGCCGGCATCGTGCAGGCCGGCGTCGGCAAGGCCTCGTTCTCGGAGGAGAAACTGGTGCAGAACGTCAAGGCGCTCGCCGATGCGGTGACCAAGGCAAAACCGGCCGGCGCCAAGGGCACCTACGTCCAGCGCGTGGCGGTTTCCTCCACCATGGGACCGGGCGTCAAGGTTGAGCCCGGCAGCCTGCACGATTGATCTTGGCCGTGCGGTAGCGTGAATTCAGGGCGGGACGGGGCAACCTGTTCCGCCCTTTAGGTTGATGCGAGTTTCGATCTATCGTTCCTCATGCCCCGGGCAGAAGCGCGAAGCGCGTCTTCGCGCTAGATGTCCCGGCATCCACGTCTTTCTTGACGTTACGAGCGAAGACGCGGATGGCGGCCCGGCCGTGACGGAAAGAGAACAAGATGCCCGACAAGGTCCTGATCTTTTCACGTTTTCCGAAGGCGATGATGGTTCGCATCGGCGAGCGCTTCGAACTCATGGATACCGGCGGAAAACCGGCGCGCGAAGTCTTCAGTGCGGAGCAGCTTGCCGGCGTCCGCGCGATGGTCACATCCGGCAGCACGCCGATCGGTGGGGCTGCGATGGACGTGTTGCCGAAGCTCGGCGCGATCATCTGTTACGGCACCGGCTATGACGGCCTCGATCTCGCCGCCGCAGCCGAGCGCAGAATTTCCATCGGCAACAGTCCAGGCGCCAACGCCGCCTCGGTCGCCGACATCGCGGTGACGCTGATGCTGGCGGTGACGCGGCGCCTGCTGCCGGCCGACCATTATGTGCGAAGCGGCGACTGGGCCGGGGCCAAGCCTTCACCCCTGATGCGCCCGCAGCCCGGCAATCCCGGCCGCAAGGTCGGCGTCTACGGCATGGGCGAGATCGGCCGTAAGATCGCGGCCCGCCTCGCCGCGTTCGAGTGCGACATGGCCTATTTCAGCCGCAGCCGGCACGACGTGCCCTATCAATACCTGCCGAGCCTGGAGGCGCTGGCGGACTGGTGCAGCGTGCTGATGATCGCGGTGCGCGCCGGCGAGGACACCAACCACGCCGTCGATGCCAATATCCTGCGCAGACTCGGCAAGGACGGCTATGTCGTCAACATCTCCAGGGGTTCGGTAATCGACCAGAAGGCGCTGGTCGCCGCACTAGCCGCCGGGGAGATCGCCGGCGCCGGTCTCGACGTCTACGAGAAGGAACCGCACGCCCCGGCCGCACTGATCGCCTTTCCCAATGTCGTGCTGACCCCGCATATCGGCGGCCACACGCTCGATTCACACATCGCGATGCAGGATTGCGTGATCGCCAATCTGGAGGCGTTTTTTGCCGGGAAACCGCTGCCTCATGCGGTGAGGGGAGCAGGTCCGGTCTGAGCAGGAGGCGCGGCTACGAGTGAAGGAGCCGCAGTTGCGCCGGGTCATTTCGCTGCCCTCGGGATGCATGTTCGGGTGCGGGGCCTCGGGTTCATCGCGCCGATTTCCCCGCCGGTGACCTGCTTGATCTTGCCTCTGCCGCAGCTGCCGTCCTCGACCAGGATCACCTCCCAGGGATCATCTGGCCGTCGAACGGCTCCTGTTTGACGACCGTCTGGGCGTGGCTGCTGGAACTCGCGTTGGAGAGGAACAATGCCCGAATTCGGGTGTCGGCGGGGCGAAAAACTGAGGCAAAATAGTGCTTGGCAAGCCGGAAAAGACCCGCTAAACGATGGCTTCCGGGCGTGCTGGCCGTTGCTGGCACGTCCGTGCTCGCATTCCGAAAGCCCGATACGCCAGGAGATCATTCCGTTCAGGACATCCGCCATGGATAGCTCGAAAGGATGAGAAAAGCCGTCGGTTCGAAGGGATTTGGGCAGGGGTCTTCCGTTCAACCGGATGATCTCGAATCCTGTCCAAGACTGCAGGCGCCCGCGGCGAGACCCACAAGTTTCCTCAACGGCTTAATCGCATGGCCTGCATAGACGGGTGAAGACCTATTTTCGCCTTTCGTCGCTGAGAATCACGACGGGAAAGCGGATTGGTTCGAACCTCGACACCCCGTGGCCGAAGAGGGCTCGGGAGGGCAGGCTTTTCAATTGTCGTTCTGCCCGGCGTGTCCTTGCGACTGTGTCTCGAGGTCAGGTTCTGGCGGGAACGATGGGTGCAACCCGACGGTCCTGCCTCAAAGGCAGAGCCCGCCAACCGGAGAGAGCTTGCTGTGGAAAGAGCGGCAAAAAAGGACGCGGTCGAGGCGCTGAACGGTCTGTTCAAGACCACCAGCGTGGCGGTCGTTGCCCACTATTCCGGCCTCACCGTGGTCCAGATGCAGAAGCTGCGCATGCAGATGAAGCAGGCGGGCGCTTCGGTGAAGGTCTCGAAGAACCGTCTAGCCAAGATTGCTCTTGAAGGCACGGACGTCGTTGCCATCGGCTCCCTGCTGAAGGGGCCGACCGTGATCGCGACTTCAAACGATCCGGTAGCGGCGCCGAAGGTTGCCATCGAGTTCGCCAAGACGAACGAGCAGTTCGTCATTCTCGGCGGATCGATGGGTAAAACCGTCCTGGATGTGAACGGCGTCAAGGCGCTAGCCGCGTTGCCGTCGCTCGATGAACTGCGCGCAAAGATCGTCGGCCTGCTGGTGGCGCCGGCGACCAAGATCGCTCAGCTCTCGACCGCGCCCGCGGCCAAGCTCGCGCGCGTCATTCAGGCCTATGCCTCAAAGAGCGAAGCGGCCTGACCCTTCGCGAACGCAAAACCTGGTTCAACCAATCAAGCTTTAAGGAAACAGATCAATGGCCGACCTACAGAAGATTGTTAACGACCTCTCGAGCCTGACCGTGCTCGAGGCTGCCGAACTCGCAAAGCTGCTTGAAGAAAAGTGGGGCGTCTCCGCCGCCGCCGCCGTCGCGGTGGCCGGCCCCGCCGCTGCCGCCGCCGCTCCCGCGGAGGAAAAGACCGAGTTCACGGTCATGCTCATGGCCGCCGGCGAGAAGAAGATCGAAGTCATCAAGGAAGTCCGCGCCATCACCGGCCTGGGCCTCAAGGAAGCCAAGGACCTCGTCGAGGGCGCGCCCAAGGCGGTCAAGGAAGGCATCAACAAGGACGAGTCCGAAAAGATCAAAGCCCAGCTCGAAAAGGCCGGCGCCAAGGTTGAGTTGAAGTAATTCGGGTGATCGGGAGCCGGTTGGGCTGCCGGGTTCATGCAAAAGGCGTGCGACGGGGCGTCCCGGAATGCGCTGAACACGAAAAAGTGTGGGGATTCGTGGGCTTGCCCCTCGAATCTCCACGATTGTCATCCCATATCGGGACGGCAGCACGAAAACACGGCTTGAGGCAGAGCGGCGGCGTTCCTTCCGCAAGCCGTTGGGAGATAGGCAATTTCGGGCTTTTGCAGTCCGTGAAAAACTGGTTGTGACGGGCGGGTGCGAATCGAGCGCCCCGCGCGTCGTTTTGCGTTTTGAAGGTCTGAAGAACAAATTCAGGACTTAAATCCTGAAAGTGCGCTTCCGGCTCCTCGAAATGGATCGAAATTCAACCCGGGGGCGGCGGGCAGCCGCGCTTCGGAAGGTTCGCCCCTCACGGGCGACGAAATGAGAGGCCACGATGGCGCAGCAGACATTCACCGGTCGCAAACGCGTTCGCAAGTTCTTCGGACACATCAAGGAAGTCGCGGAGATGCCGAACCTGATCGAGGTTCAGAAGGCGTCCTACGACCAGTTCCTGATGGTCGATGAGCCCGCCGGCGGGCGGCTGGACGAAGGCTTGCAGGCGGTGTTCCGCTCGGTGTTTCCGATCTCGGATTTCTCCGGCACCTCGATGCTGGAATTCGTCCGCTACGAGTTCGAGCCGCCGAAATACGACGTCGACGAGTGCCGCCAGCGCGGCATGACCTATGCCGCGCCGCTGAAGGTGACGCTGCGCCTGATCGTGTTCGATATCGACGAGGAAACCGGCGCCAAGTCGGTCAAGGACATCAAGGAGCAGGACGTCTATATGGGCGATATCCCGCTCATGACCATGAACGGCACCTTCGTCGTCAACGGCACCGAGCGCGTCATCGTCTCGCAGATGCACCGTTCGCCCGGCGTGTTCTTCGACCATGACAAGGGCAAGACCCATTCGTCCGGCAAGCTTTTGTTTGCGGCGCGCGTGATTCCGTATCGCGGCTCCTGGCTCGATATCGAATTCGACGCCAAGGACATCGTGTTCGCGCGTATCGACCGCCGCCGCAAGATTCCGGTGACCTCGCTGATGTTCGCGCTCGGGCTCGACGGCGAGCAGATCCTCTCGACGTTCTACAAGAAGATCATCTACAAGCGCGCCAAGGAAGGCTGGCGCGTGCCGTTCGACGCCACCCGTTTCCGCGGCTATTCCACGATCAACGACCTGATCGACGCCGACAGCGGCAAGGTCGTGCTCGAGGCCGGCAAGAAGCTCACCGTGCGCGCCGCGCGCCAGTTCCAGGAAAAGGGGCTGAAGGCGCTGCGCATGTCGGACGAGGAACTGGTCGGCAACTACCTCGCCGAGGACCTCGTCAATCCGAAGACCGGTGAAATCTATGCGGAAGCCGGCGAGGAAATCACCGAGAAGTCGCTGAAGGCGCTCAACGAGCACGGCTACAAGGAATTGCCGCTGCTCGACATCGACCATGTCAATGTCGGCGCCTATATCCGCAACACGCTGCATGCCGACAAGAACATGACGCGCGAGGACGCGCTGTTCGACATCTATCGCGTGATGCGTCCCGGCGAGCCGCCGACCATCGATTCGGCGCAGACCATGTTCCAGTCGCTGTTCTTCGACAGCGAGCGCTACGACCTGTCCGCGGTCGGCCGCGTCAAGATGAACATGCGCCTCGAACTCGACGCGCCCGACACCCATCGCACGCTGCGCAAGGAAGACATCCTCGCCGTCATCAAGACGCTGGTCGATCTGCGCGACGGCAAGGGCGAGATCGACGACATCGACCATCTCGGCAATAGGCGCGTGCGTTCGGTCGGCGAATTGATGGAGAACCAGTACCGCATCGGCCTGTTGCGCATGGAGCGCGCGATCAAGGAGCGGATGTCGAGCGTCGACATCGACACCGTGATGCCGCAGGACCTGATCAACGCGAAGCCCGCGGCCGCCGCCGTGCGCGAGTTCTTCGGCTCTTCGCAGCTGTCGCAGTTCATGGACCAGACCAATCCGCTGTCGGAGATCACCCACAAGCGCCGCCTCTCGGCGCTTGGCCCGGGCGGCCTGACCCGCGAGCGCGCCGGTTTCGAGGTGCGCGACGTGCATCCGACCCATTACGGCCGGATCTGCCCGATCGAGACGCCGGAAGGCCCGAACATCGGGCTGATCAACTCGCTCGCGACTTTTGCGCGCGTCAACAAGTACGGGTTTGTCGAGACGCCCTATCGCAAGGTCAAGGACGGCCGCGTCACCGACGAGGTGGTCTACCTGTCGGCGATGGAGGAGGGCCGCTATCACGTGGCGCAGGCCAACGTCGCGCTGGATAATCGCGGCCGCTTCACCGACGACCTCGTGGTCTGCCGCCACTCCGGCGACGTCTTGATGATCACGCCGGACAAGGTCGACTACATGGACGTGTCGCCGAAGCAGCTGGTTTCGGTCGCCGCCGCGCTGATCCCGTTCCTCGAGAACGACGACGCCAACCGCGCGCTGATGGGCTCCAACATGCAGCGTCAGGCCGTGCCTCTGGTGCGTGCCGAGGCGCCGTTCGTCGGCACCGGCATGGAAGGCGTGGTCGCCCGCGACTCGGGTGCTGCGATCGCGGCGCGCCGCACCGGCGTGATCGACCAGATCGACGCCACCCGTATCGTGATCCGCGCCACCGAGGATCTCGACCCGACCAAGTCGGGCGTCGATATCTACCGGCTGATGAAGTACCAGCGTTCCAACCAGTCGACCTGCATCAACCAGCGTCCCCTGGTGAAGGTCGGCGACACCGTGCGCAAGGGCGACATCATCGCCGACGGTCCCTCGACCGATCTCGGCGAGCTCGCGCTGGGGCGCAACGTGCTGGTCGCGTTCATGCCGTGGAACGGGTACAACTTCGAGGACTCGATCCTGCTCTCCGAGCGGATCGTCAAGGACGACGTCTTCACCTCGATCCACATCGAGGAATTCGAGGTGATGGCTCGCGACACCAAGCTCGGACCTGAGGAAATCACCCGCGACATTCCGAACGTTTCGGAAGAAGCGCTGAAGAACCTCGACGAGGCCGGCATCGTCTATATCGGCGCGGAAGTGCGCGCCGGCGACATCCTGGTCGGCAAGATCACGCCGAAGGGCGAAAGCCCGATGACGCCGGAGGAAAAGCTGCTGCGCGCCATCTTCGGCGAAAAGGCCTCCGACGTCCGCGACACCTCGCTGCGCGTGCCGCCGGGCGTGCAGGGCACCATCGTCGAAGTCCGGGTCTTCAACCGGCACGGCGTCGACAAGGACGAGCGTGCGCTGGCGATCGAGCGGGAAGAGATCGAGCGTCTGGCCAAGGACCGCGACGACGAGCAGGCGATTTTGGACCGCAACGTCTATAGCCGCCTCGCCGAACTGCTGGAGAATCGCCAGGGCATCGCGGGCCCGAAGGGCTTCAAGAAGGACACCAAGATCACGCGCGCGGTGCTCGACGAACATCCGCGTTCGCAGTGGTGGATGTTTGCCTCGCCCAACGACAAGCTGATGGCCGAAATCGAGGCGATGCGGAAGCAGTACGACGAATCGAAGAAGGGCCTCGAGCAGCGCTTCCTCGACAAGGTCGAGAAGCTGCAGCGCGGCGACGAATTGCCGCCCGGCGTGATGAAGATGGTGAAAGTCTTCGTCGCGGTGAAGCGCAAGATCCAGCCCGGCGATAAGATGGCCGGCCGTCACGGCAACAAGGGCGTGGTGTCGAAAATCGTTCCGGTCGAGGACATGCCGTTCCTCGAAGACGGCACGCATGCCGACATCGTGCTCAATCCGCTCGGCGTGCCCTCGCGCATGAACGTCGGGCAGATTCTCGAAACCCATCTCGGCTGGGCCTGCGCCGGCCTCGGCAAGCGCATCGGCCAGACGGTGGATGCGTATTACGCCAAGCAGGACATCAGGCCGCTGAAGGAGACCTTGAAGAAGATCTATGGCGACGAGGAAACCATCAAGTCGCTGAACGATGCCGAACTGATGGAGCTTGGCGGCAATCTGCGGCACGGCGTGCCGATCGCGACCCCGGTGTTCGACGGCGCCAAGGAAGCCGACATCGAGGAGATGCTGAAGCTTGCGGGACTGGACGCCTCCGGACAATCGACCGTCTATGACGGCCGTACCGGGGACGCCTTCGACCGCAAGGTGACGGTAGGCTACATCTATATGCTCAAGCTGCATCACCTCGTGGACGACAAGATCCACGCGCGTTCGATCGGGCCGTACTCGCTCGTCACCCAACAGCCGCTGGGCGGCAAGGCGCAGTTCGGCGGCCAGCGTTTCGGCGAAATGGAGGTGTGGGCGCTGGAAGCCTACGGCGCGGCGTACACGCTCCAGGAAATGCTGACCGTGAAGTCGGACGACGTCGCCGGCCGTACCAAGGTGTACGAGGCGATCGTGCGTGGCGACGACACGTTCGAGGCGGGTATTCCGGAATCGTTCAACGTGCTGGTCAAGGAGATGCGTTCGCTGGGCCTCAACGTCGACCTGCACAATTCCAAATTGGCGGCACGCCGACCTCCGAGGCGGCGGAGTAACCAACAAAGCATCATGCCCGGCGCGCCATGCGCCGGGTATCCGCGCCCCTCCGGACGTTGGGCGGGGCGCGTGGCGAAAAAAGAATTTCGAATTTGCTGCCGGTGACGATCGGCACGCGAGGAGAAGACGATGAACCAAGAAATTATGAATCTGTTCAATCCGACGACGCCGGCCCAGGTCTTCGACCAGATCCGGATCTCGATCGCGTCGCCGGAGAAGATTTTGTCGTGGTCCTACGGCGAGATCAAGAAGCCGGAGACCATCAACTACCGCACCTTCAAGCCGGAGCGTGACGGCCTGTTCTGCGCGCGCATCTTCGGGCCGATCAAGGACTATGAGTGCCTGTGCGGCAAGTACAAGCGCATGAAGTACAAGGGCATCATCTGCGAGAAGTGCTCGGTCGAGGTGACGCTGTCGCGCGTCCGGCGCGAGCGCATGGGCCATATCGAACTGGCCGCGCCTGTTGCCCACATCTGGTTCCTGAAGTCGCTGCCGTCCCGCATCGGCCTTCTGCTCGACATGACGCTGAAGGATCTCGAGCGGATTCTTTATTTCGAATATTACGTCGTGCTCGAGCCGGGTCTGACCGCGCTCAAGGACCGTCAGCTGCTGTCGGAAGACGAGTACCTGAAGGCGCAGGACGAATACGGCCAGGATTCCTTCACCGCCATGATCGGCGCCGAGGCGATCCGCGAGCTGCTGAAGGGGCTCGAGCTCGAGAAGCTCGAGACCTCGCTGCGCGCCGAGATGCAGGAGACCGAATCCGACATCAAGCACAAGAAGCTCGCCAAGCGGCTGAAGATCGTCGAGGCGTTCCGCTATTCCGGCAACAAGCCGGAGTGGATGATCCTGACCGTGGTGCCGGTGATTCCGCCGGACCTGCGTCCGCTGGTGCCGCTCGACGGCGGCCGCTTTGCGACCTCCGACCTCAATGACCTCTATCGCCGCGTCATCAACCGCAACAACCGCCTGAAGCGGCTGATGGAGCTGCGCGCGCCCGACATCATTATCCGCAACGAAAAGCGCATGCTGCAGGAGGCGGTCGACGCTTTGTTCGACAACGGCCGCCGCGGCCGCGTCATCACCGGCGCCAACAAGCGTCCGCTGAAGTCGCTCGCCGACATGCTGAAGGGCAAGCAGGGCCGCTTCCGCCAGAACCTGCTCGGCAAGCGCGTCGACTATTCGGGCCGTTCGGTGATCGTGGTCGGTCCCGAATTGCGGCTGCATCAGTGCGGCCTGCCGAAGAAGATGGCGCTCGAGCTGTTCAAGCCGTTCATCTATTCGCGGCTCGACGCCAAGGGCCTGTCCACCACCGTGAAGCAGGCCAAGAAGCTGGTCGAAAAAGAGCGTCCCGAGGTCTGGGACATTCTCGACGAGGTGATCCGCGAGCATCCCGTGCTCTTGAACCGCGCGCCGACGCTGCATCGCCTCGGCATCCAGGCGTTCGAGCCGGTGCTGATCGAGGGCAAGGCGATCCAGCTGCATCCCCTGGTCTGCGCCGCGTTCAACGCCGACTTCGACGGCGACCAGATGGCCGTGCACGTCCCGCTGTCGCTGGAAGCGCAGCTGGAAGCGCGCGTGCTGATGATGTCGACCAACAACATCCTGCACCCGGCCAACGGTCAGCCGATCATCGTGCCGTCGCAGGACATCGTGCTCGGTCTCTATTATCTGTCGATCCTGCGCGAGGGATTGCCGGGCGAGGGCAAGATCTTCGGCGACATGGCCGAGCTGGAGCATGCCCTGCATTCGAAGGTCATCCACCTGCACACCAAGATCAGGTATCGCTGGGACGGCATCGACGAGACCGGCAAGCAGGCCAAGCGCTGGATCGAGACCACCGCCGGCCGCGTCATGCTCGGCAACGTGCTGCCGCGTTCGGCGAAGATTTCGTTCGACATCATCAACAAGCTGATGACGAAGAAGGAAATCTCGGGCGTCATCGACCAGGTCTATCGTCACTGCGGTCAGAAGGAGACCGTGATCTTCTGCGACCGCATCATGGCGCTCGGCTTCTACAATGCGTTCAAGGCCGGCATTTCCTTCGGCAAGGACGACATGGTGGTGCCGGCCTCGAAGTGGAAGATCGTCGAGGAGACCCGGACGCTGGCGAAGGAATTCGAGCAGCAGTACAATGACGGCCTGATCACCCACGGCGAGAAGTACAACAAGGTCGTGGACGCCTGGTCGAAGTGCACCAAGAAGATCTCGGAAGACATGATGACGGAGATTTCCGCCGTCAAGAAGAATCCGAAGGGCGGCGAAGCCCAGATCAACTCGATCTTCATGATGTCGAATTCCGGCGCGCGCGGCTCGCAGGACCAGATGCGCCAGCTCGCCGGCATGCGCGGCCTGATGGCCAAGCCGTCGGGCGAGATCATCGAGACGCCGATCATTTCCAACTTCAAGGAAGGTCTCTCGGTGCTCGAATACTTCAACTCGACCCACGGCGCCCGCAAGGGGCTGGCGGACACCGCGTTGAAGACGGCGAACTCCGGTTACCTGACGCGGCGTCTGGTCGACGTGGCGCAGGACTGCATCATCACGGCCGACGACTGCGGCACCAAGCTCGGCATCAAGATGCGCGCCATCATCGATGCCGGCACGGTGGTTGCCTCGCTGGCGTCGCGCATTCTCGGCCGCACCGCGGGCGAGGATCTGCGCGATCCCGCGACCAACAAGATCGTGGTCAAGCGCGGCACGCTGATGGAGGAGACCCATGTCGACGCGCTGCAGCAGGCCGGCATCCAGGAGGTCAAGATTCGCTCGGCACTGACCTGCGAACTCGTCAACGGCATCTGCGGCAAGTGCTACGGCCGCGATCTCGCCCGCGGCACGCCGGTCAACCACGGCGAAGCGGTCGGCGTCATCGCGGCGCAATCGATCGGCGAGCCGGGCACCCAGCTCACCATGCGCACCTTCCACATCGGCGGCGCGGCGCAGATCAACGAGCAGTCGTTCATCGAGTCGAACTTCGAAGGCAAGGTGACGATCAAGAACAAGGCGATCGCCAAGAACAGCGAAGGCCACCTGATCGCCATGGTTCGCAACATGGTGGTGGCGGTGACGGACGCCGACGGCACCGAGCGGGCGACCCATCGCATCCAGTACGGCGCGCGGATGCGCGTCGACGAGGGCGACATGGTCAAGCGCGGCCAGCGCATCGCGGAATGGGATCCCTACACGCGGCCGGTTCTGACCGAGGTCGAGGGCACCATCGGCTTCGAGGATCTGGTCGAGGGTCAGTCGATCTCGGAGACGCTCGACGAGTCCACCGGCATCGCCAAGCGTGTCGTCATCGACTGGCGCACCTCGCGGGGCGGCGGCGACCTGCGTCCGGCCATCGTCATCAAGGGCAAGGACGGCAAGATCCTGAAACTCGCCCGTGGCGGCGAGGCCCGCTACATGCTGTCGGTCGACGCCATTCTGTCGGTCGACGTCGGCGCCAAGGTCAAGACCGGCGACATCCTGGCGCGTATCTCGACCGAGAGCGCCAAGACCCGCGACATCACCGGCGGTCTGCCGCGGGTCGCCGAACTGTTCGAGGCCCGCAAGCCAAAGGACGCGGCGATCATCGCGGAAATCTCCGGCACCATCCGGTTCGGCCGCGACTACAAGAACAAGCGCCGCATCTCGATCGAGCCGATCGACAAGACCGAGGAGCCGCGCGAGTACCTGATCCCGAAGGGCAAGCACATCCACCTGCAGGACGGCGACATCGTCGAAAAGGGCGACTTCATCGTCGAGGGCAATCCGGCGCCGCACGACATCCTGGCGATCAAGGGCATCGAGGAACTGGCCGCCTATCTGGTCAACGAAATCCAGGAGGTCTACCGGCTGCAGGGCGTTCTGATCAACGACAAGCACATCGAGGTGATTGTCCGTCAGATGCTGCAGAAGGTGGAGATCACCGACCAGGGCGAGACCGACATGATCTCGGGCGAACAGGTCGACAAGATCGAGTTCGACGTGATCAACGCCAAGGCCAAGGAAGAGGGCAAGAAGCCCGCCACGGGAACACCGGTACTGCTCGGCATCACCAAGGCGAGCCTGCAGACCCGCTCGTTCTTCTCGGCGGCCTCGTTCCAGGAGACCACCCGCGTGCTGACCGAAGCCGCCGTCAACGGCAAGGTCGACCCGCTGGAGGGCCTCAAGGAGAACGTCATCGTCGGCCGGCTGATCCCGGCGGGCACCGGCGCCTCGATGGCCAAGATCCGCGAAGTCGCCGTCAAGCGCGACAAGCTGATCCTCGACGAGCGCGAGAAGCAGGCGGCGATCGTGCCGGCGGCGCCCGAAGTCGAGCCGCTGGCGCTGCCGCCGGCGGAATAGTACCGGCTGTTGTCAAAATGTCACAGAAAGGCCGGCGAAAGCCGGCCTTTCTGCTATTTTTTGGCTATCCTGCGCCCTCAGAAATTTTCGTTCATCTTTCCTTCAGGCGGAAAAGCGCTTTTGCTAGGGGATGATCCGCCAACGCGTGCGCCCGGGCTTGCCCCGGGAAGGGGGCGGGTGGGCGGTTAAGATCATGCGCTAAATCAACAATTTGGGGCGCGATCGCCGCCTGCGGCGGATCGCGCTTTTGGACTGACTTGGAACCGGATGCCCCGATGGGGGTCGGCGGGGGATTACGGAAGACATATGTTGGATCTTGCAATCGTCGGCGGGGGGCCCGGCGGCCTGATGAGCGCCTGGTATCTCAAGAAGAAACTGGGCGAACTTTGCCGAGTCACGATCTATGAGGCGTCCGACCGGCTGGGCGGCAAGGTCCTGACGCGCAAATTCGATTCGGCGCCCGCGATGTACGAGGCCGGCGTCGCCGAAATCTACGACTACTCGATGACCGGCCCCGATCCGCTGCGCGAGTTGATCCAGCATTTCGGCCTGCAGACCATCCCAATGGATGCCGATCAGGTCCAGCTCGACGGCGAACTCGTCAATGACGTGCCCGGCATGCGCCGCAAATACGGCGCCGCGACCGCGGATGCGATCGAGGCGTTCCGCAGCAAGTGCGCCGAGATGGTATCGCCGGCGGAATATTACGAAGGCGTCGGCGCGCACGACAATGAACATCCCTGGGCCTACATGACGGCCGAGGAACTGCTCGACCGCGAGGTCAGTGATGCGACCGCCAAGCGCTTCCTAAAGGTGATGGCGCGCTCCGACATCGCCACCGAATGCCACAACACCAACGGGCTGAACGCGCTGAAGAACTTCGTGATGGATGTCGACGGCTATATCGGCCTGTATTCGATCCAGAACGGCAACGAGCAGCTGATCGAGTGCCTGCAGTCCGAGGTGGACGCCGATATCCAGCTCAATCACCGGGTCCTCAAGGTCGGCAAGACCGCCTCCGGCCGCTATCAGCTCAACATGATGAACGGCAAGGGACCGGAAACGCGGGACTTCGACCTGGTGCTGATGTGCCTGCCGCACTCCTGGCTTTCCACCATGGGGTGGAATGGCGAGCAGCTGCGCAAGTCGATGGTCAAGCACGTCGCCTATTTCGATCGCCCGGCGCATTATTTGAGGGTTTCGATCCTGTTCGACGAGCCGTTCTGGGGCGAGAAGATTCCGGGCGCCTGGTTCATGTCGGAAGCGTTCGGCGGCTGCTGCGTCTACAACGAGGGCGCGCGCCACGATGTCGGCAAGCACGGCGTGCTGAACTGGCTGATCGCCGGCTCCGACGCGCTGGCCTACGCCAATCTCAGCGACAAGGAATTGATCGAGGCGGCCTTGAAGTCGCTGCCATCATCGCTCGGCAATGCGCGCGCGCACTTCATGGAAGGCAAGACCTGCCGCTGGCTCTCCTCGGTGAACGCGCTGCCCGGCGGCCTGCCGGCGCGCGACGTCATGACCAATCACCGGCCCGAGCCGAAGCAGCATCCAGGCCTGGTCGTGGTCGGCGACTATCTGTTCGAACTCGACGCTGAACGGGCTGTTGGATTCCTCGGACGCTGCCACCGACATTATCGTCACCGAGATGATGCGGCTGCGCCGGACACGCGGCAATCCGGGGTCCGACAGGATCGACCGCGACTATTTTGCGAACTATCGCGGGCTTGGCCCTTACAGCGAAGTCTGGAGCCAGTTCACCGATCCCGGCTATCTGACCGATCTCATCAAGATCGTCTGGAACAAGGCGAGGGGTTACAAGCTGCTGGTGGCGGGCTCCGCCAGCGGCGAACTGGTCGGCGCGCTGCGCGGGCACGGCATCGACGCCTGGGGCATCGAGAACAACCGCGCGATCCACGCCAGGACGCCGAAGGAATTGCAGAAGTACAACAGGCTCGGATCCATCGTCGACATGCCGTTTGCGGACGGCGAGTTCGATTTCGTGTTCGAGACCAGCCTCTGCCATGTCGCGGAGAAGCAGGCCCGGCGTGCGGTTCGTGAGTTGAACCGCGTGGTGAAGACCGGCCTCGTGTTCGGATCGGTGACCTCGGACATGTCGCCGGCGCTGATCGACCGCTACGACCTGTTGCGCGGGGTGAGGAAGCTCGGCACCTGGTGGGAATGGTCGGAATTGTTCTTCGGCAATGGATTTGACCTGTCGATGCACCGCCACGACTGTACGGATGAATTGTGGGCGGCAACGCTTGCCGCCAACAAGGGACCGGGTCAGTGGTACGCGGACGCCGACAGCCTGCGCTATTCGTTCTTCGACAAGATCGAAGCCGACGACTGATCGGCCGTCCGGCCTCTCGGCGACAGCGGCGCATGCGTTAGGGACGAAGCGGGAAATTTTTTTGCGGTGGCGCGGTCGGCTGCGCAGAACCGCAGCGTCGATTTGCGGTCATACCGGGCCGTGCAGCATCGGTTGGTTTCATGGCGTCCAGGCCTCTTTCGTCGGATGATCGAAAAAAAGCGGCCGCCAGGGACCCGCTCGCGCCGGAGCTCGAGGCGAAGCTTGCCGCCGATGCGCAAGCCGCCGCTCGGCTGGCCGGCGGGAAGGCGGCGCCGCCCGACGACGACGACGAAGATGACGACGAGCTGGAGCTCGACGACGGCGAGGAGGATGAGGATCTCGTCGTCTTTACCGCGAAGGAAGCCGCCGGCGCACTGGCGACGACCTACGCCTTCGTCAAACCGTTCCTGAAAAACTACAGGAAGATACTGGTCTTCGTCGGGCTCGGCGTGCTGGTGGAGACGCTCTTCAACGTCATCATGCCGCTCAGCCTCAAATTCCTGATCGACGACGCGCTCGGCGAGGAGGATTTTCAGGCGCTGGTCAAGATTCTCTCGGTGCTGGCGGTGGCCGGCATCGTCACCTCGATCGTTGCGGTCTGGTATGAGCGCTGGGACGCGAAACTTGCGGCCTCGCTGATAGCGGATGTCCGCAAGCGCCTGTTCGAGCACGTCCAGAATCTCCCGGCCGCCTATTTCGCGCGCACCAAGCGCGGCGAGATTCTGTCGCGATTTTCCGTCGACATGGCGGCGTTCGAAGGATCGGTCAAGAGTTTCGCCAACAGCGCAGCATTGCCGTTTTTCGAACTGATCGCGGGCATCATCCTGATGCTGTTCCTGAACTGGCAGCTCGCCGCGGTGTCGCTCCTGGTGTTCCCGATCACGCTGATCGGTCCGCGCATCCTGACGCCGAAGGCGGTGCTGGCGAATTATGAGCAGAAGCTCAATGAATCGGCGCTGCTCGGCTTGGTGCAGGAAAACGTCGCGACGCAGGCGGTCGTCAAGGCGTTCATGCTGCAACGCCGTATGCTCGGCTGGTTCAACCTGCGCAACGACGAGACGCGGCGCAGGATCGCGGCGGCGACGTTCCTGTCGACGATGGTCGAGCGCACGGTGACGATCTCGGTGTTGTTGCTGCACCTCGTGGTGCTCGCGATCGGCGCCTATCTCGCCACCAAGGGCCAGATCACCATCGGGACCTTCGTGACGTTCGAAAGCGCGTTCTGGGAAGTGTCCTACAACATCGCCCACGTCATGCATTTCATCCCGGTCTCGATCCAGGCCGCCGCCGCCGCGCGCCACATTCAGGAAATGCTGGACGAGCCGACCCGCGGCGCCGATCGGCCGGGCGCGCCCGACCTGCCGCGCATCACCAACGACATCACCTTCGACCATGTCACGTTCCAGTATGAAGGCAGCCAGACGCCGGTGCTCGACAACCTCAGCCTCAAGCTCAAGGTCGGCAAGAGCATCGCGATCGTCGGTCCCAGCGGCTCCGGCAAGAGCACGCTGCTCAATCTGATCCTGCGGCTCTACGTGCCGGACGAGGGGAGGGTGAGCATCGACGGCGTCGATATCCGCAAGGTCACGCGCGAATCGCTGCGCCGGAGCATGGCGGTGGTGTTCCAGGAAAACATGCTGTTCAACATGTCGATCAAGGAAAACATCCGGCTCGGCAAGGAGGGCGCCACCGACGAAGAGGTCGTCGCTGCCGCGCGCAAGGCCGAGATCCATCGCTACATCATGAGCCTGCCGCAGAAATACGACACTCCCGTGGGCGAGCGCGGCGATACGCTGTCCGGCGGCCAGCGCCAGCGCATCGCGATCGCGCGCGCGATCGTCCGCGATCCCTCGATCCTGCTGCTCGACGAGGCGACGTCGGCGCTCGACCAGACCACGGAAGCCGCGATCAACCAGACCCTGCTGAAGCTCGCCCGGGGTCGCACCATGATCTTCTCGACCCATCGGCTGACCTCGGTGGTCGAGATGGACGAAATCATCGTGATATCCGGCGGCAAGGCAATCGAGCGCGGCACGCACGAACAGTTGCTCGCGGCCGACGGCATGTATCGCAAGCTCTGGGACGACCAAGGCCACACGCCGCACCATCCGGCCGGCCTGGCTGACGACAGCGACGACGATGACGACGATGAGGATGATGACGAGGACTGACGGCACCGGCGCGCGAGGAACCGATCGGGAAGCGAGACGTTCCACGATGCCGGGCAGTCAAGTCCGGGACTGTTCCTACTGAACCCGGCACTTTCGGAGAGGACCGTGCTGATAGACCGGCGTACCGTGCTCGGGAGTGCCGCCCTGATGTCGCTGGCCGGCGCCTTGCCGAGGTTCGCGCGAGCCGAAGGGGCTGAGGGCGCCGGGAAGGCCGACTACACCCTGCGGATTGCGAATGGCCTGGTGGAACTGGCGCTTGACCACATCGTCTCGACCACGCTCTATAATGGCCAGTTCCCCGGACCGCTGCTGCGATTCCGGGAAGGGCAGGCTACCGTCATCGACATCCATAACGATACCGACACGCCCGAATTGGTGCACTGGCACGGGCAGATGATTCCGAGCGAGGTCGACGGCGCCGCCGAAGAGGGGTCACCCTTCGTGCCGGCGCACGGCATGAGGCGCATCTCCTTCACGCCAAAACCCTCGGGCTTCCGTTTCTATCATACGCATGTCGCGGCGGGTAACGATCTGAACCGCGGCACCTATACCGGTCAGGCCGGGCCGGTCTACATCGAGCCGCGAAGCAATCCCGGCGCCTATGACCGCGAGATCTTCCTGGTGCTGAAGGAGTTTGCGCCCACCTTCAGTCGCGGCGGCGACATGGCGATGGACGCGCTGGCGGGCGCGCCGGTCAAGGCCTTGCAGGAAATGGGCGCCGCGGCCGACAGGGCGGCCAAGGAAAAAACCAAGGGCTTTGAGGTCGGCTACAGCCTGTTCGCGATCAATGGCAGGATGCTCGGTCACGGCGAACCTTTACACGTCAAGCACGGTGAGCGCGTGCTGTTCCACGTGCTCAATGCCAGCGCGAGCGAGATACGCAGCCTCGCGCTCCCCGAACATACGTTCAGGATTGTCGCGCTCGACGGCAATCCGGTGCCTACCGAGACTGAGGTGCCGTTGCTCTGGCTCGGCACGGCGGAGCGGGTTTCCGCCGTTGTCGAGATGAAGCATCCCGGTGTCTGGATCATGGGCGATCTGGCCGACGACGATCGCCAGCACGGGATGGGCATCGTGGTCGAATATGCCGGTCACCAGGGCAAGCCGCAATGGATCAAACCGAAACCCTTCCGTTGGGACTACAGCCTGTTCGGCAAGCCGAATGGCGCGGTTGCCGCGCCCGACGAGACGATCGAATTCACGATTCTCAAGCACAATGCCGCGCTTGGCGGCTTCAACCAGTGGACGCTCAACGGCGAAGCCTTCTCAATGGCAACGATGAAGCCGATGTACCGCATTCATCAGGGGCGGCGTTATCGGTTGAAATTCCGCAATGCCAGCGACGACATCCATCCGCTGCACCTGCATCGGCATAGTTTCGAATTGGTCCGGGTCGGCGGCAAGCCGACGGCAGGCGTCATCAAGGATGTCGTGATGCTCGGCGGCTTTGCAGAGACGGAATTCGATTTTGTCGCCGACAATCCGGGTCGCACGCTATTTCATTGTCACCAGCAGCTGCATATGGATTTCGGATTTATGGCGCTGTTCGACTATGTATGATCGACCATGCGCCACCGCTGTGGTTCGCGGCCGCGTTGTTTTGCGTCCGGGTCGGGCAAACGATGGTGCCTATTTCGGCGCGCTGTTTGCGGCGGTGGGGATCATCGGCTCGCTGGCGCCTCCGCCCGCAGACGTTCCGGAGTGAAGCATGCGCCGCAGCAGGCCCTCGCCGAGCCACACGGCAAAGCGCGCCGCGCGCTGTGCCCGCCAGTAAAGGCCCTTGTCGATCGACACCGAGCGGAAATGATGGGCCTTGGCGGCCGCCCATTGGTCGCAGGCCTTCTTGACCGGGTCGTCGTAGAACGCCGCGATCTTGCTTGCGTCCATGCCATCGGTTGCGAGCCAATCGGGAATGTGGACGTTGCAGAGCCGCTCGACGTCGGTGAAGACCTTGTCGGTGCCGGTTCCGCTCACCGGGCAGGTGGTCTCGAAGGCGTCGCCGACCAGTACGACGCCCGGCTGCAGAAACCCTGCGGACACCGAGAGGTCGGCGGGGCGGACCTTGATGTCGCCGTCAATCCTGAACGCGCCGGTGAGGCGGCGCAGCCTGGGAAGCGTGACGTTCAGGGTTTCTTCCGGCGCGCGGCGCATCCGCTGCAGCCAGGGATCGTCGATTTCGCGATAGACGAACAGATTGGCCCGCATCGTCTTGCCGACCGGGAACAGTGATATGTAGGGCGTCAGGTCGTCGGGCCGTTCCGAGAAATAGGTCAGCGCCGGAAAATCGAAGGCCGGCCGGCCGGCCGGGACCATGTCGAATCCGAGCGAGATCGAATGGCAGCGACTGACGATCCGCCGCTCGATGCCGAGCGTTTGGCGCAATCCGACATTCAAGCCGTTGGCGAGCACCACCAGGCGCGCGGAAATCTCCTCGTCATTCGACAATCGGACTCTTTGCCGCTCGGCGCTGGTCGAAATCGAGACCGCCTTGGCGAACAGCTTCTCGGTGCCGGCTGGAATTTCGGCCCGAATCGCGTTGATCAGGGCGTCGTAGAGGATGCCATATTGCGCGACCGGCTTGCGGTCGAGCAGATAGCCGTAGCGCGCGATCCAATTCTCGGTCTCGTGGCTCGCCGCTCGAAGCACGGCTTCCGCAATCCCGGTCTTGCGAAAGCGTTCGATCTGCATGTAGCCCGAGAGTTTCTCGACGCGGAAGTCCGGCGGATAGACCGGACGCGGATCGATCAGAACGGCGGGAATGCCGGCGCGGCCGAGCATCGCGGCGGCCGTCGAGCCGGCAAGGCCGCCGCCGATGATCGCGATGTCGGTGTACCTCATGGGGCGATCCCGTTCGGAGGCACTCCTTTTGCGCCGGGAAAAGGAAACAAACCTTAAAAGAAAGGGGAATCATCGCCACTGAGGTATATTTATACCTCAGTGGCGATGCACTTCTCGAGGTCCTTCGTTGTCGATCACGGCCCGCTTGCCGGGGTCCGAGTGCGGCTGACGCCGGGTTGCAAACACGACATCGAGTGGCCATATCGGCTCATGCGTCCCCCGTTTTGTATGCTGACAGAAGTGCCTCTGCCGCCGTGGGTTTTGGCCTTGACTTGGCTACGCATGGTGGATAGAACCCGCGCACTTAACGACAGGCGGTGAGCGACGCCAGAGTCGGAACGGATCACCCCTATCGCGCCCCTTTTTGTTTCAGGGGAGTGAGACGGGCACCAACCTCGACGAATGCCGCTCAAACGCTGTCGATGATAGCTAGGCAATGCCAGGACGATCTTGGTTCTCTTGAGCAAGTTCTCTTGAGATTGATATCGGATGCATGACCTCGGTGGCCGACTGAACAGCACCAGCTGATCGGTGACGACTGCGGTCCTCTGTGGCGTCGAAGCGCTTTCCGCTCAGTGATGAGCGGTTGGCGCGATTTCGCTTTGCGCAGGTCTTTCGCGCATTGCGAAAAGTGGGACAGGCAGTCCCGTATGAATTTGCGATGCCGATGTGCGGTTTCGCGTGAACTCGTGAACTAAAGGGTGAAGGCCGACATGCCGACGATCAACCAGCTGATCGCAAGTCCGCGGACGGTACAGAAGTCGCGCAAGAAGGTGCCGGCGCTGCAGCAGTCGCCGCAGAAGCGCGGCGTTTGCACGCGCGTGTACACCACGACCCCGAAGAAGCCGAACTCGGCGCTTCGGAAAGTGGCAAAGGTACGCCTGACCAACGGCTTCGAGGTGATCGGCTACATTCCGGGCGAGGGTCATAACCTCCAGGAACACTCGGTGGTGATGATCCGAGGCGGCCGCGTCAAGGATTTGCCCGGTGTGCGCTACCATATTCTCCGCGGCGTGCTGGATACCCAGGGCGTCAAGAACCGCAAGCAGCGTCGTTCGAAGTACGGCGCGAAGCGTCCGAAATAAACGGGAACAGATAAGATGTCTCGTCGCCATTCTGCTGAAAAGCGTGAAGTGAACCCGGATCCGAAGTTCGGGAACATCATCATCACGAAGTTCATGAACTCGGTCATGTATGACGGCAAGAAGTCCGCCGCCGAATCCATCGTCTATGGCGCGCTCGAGATGATCGAGGCCAAGACCAAGCAGGGCCCGCTGCCGGTGTTCGAGCAGGCGCTGGAAAACGTGATGCCGACCATCGAAGTCCGCTCCCGCCGCGTCGGCGGCGCCACCTATCAGGTGCCGGTCGAGGTTCGTTCGGTGCGCCGCCAGGCGCTGGGAATTCGCTGGATCATCACGGCGGCGCGCGAGCGCAATGAAAAGACGATGACGGAGCGGCTCTCCGCCGAGCTGCTCGACGCGTCGAATGGCAGGGGGAACGCCGTCAAGAAGCGCGAAGACGTGCACCGGATGGCGGAAGCCAACCGCGCCTTCTCGCACTATCGCTGGTAACGGCGAAACGAACGGAATTTAAGGAACAACCCATGCCCCGCGTTCATGCCATAGAGGACTACCGCAACTTCGGTATCATGGCGCATATCGATGCCGGCAAGACCACGACCACCGAGCGCATCCTTTATTATACCGGCAAGAGCCACAAGATCGGCGAAGTGCACGAAGGTGCCGCGACGATGGACTGGATGGAGCAGGAGCAGGAGCGTGGCATCACCATTACCTCGGCTGCGACCACCGCGTTCTGGAACGGCAAGCGCCTGAACATCATCGACACCCCCGGCCACGTCGACTTCACCATCGAGGTCGAGCGCTCGCTTCGCGTGCTCGACGGCGCGGTGTGCGTGCTCAATTCCAACCAGGGCGTCGAGCCGCAGACCGAAACCGTCTGGCGCCAGGGCGACAAGTACCGGGTTCCCC
>CAVPFQ010000023.1:0-16256 GCA_963703845.1 uncultured Alphaproteobacteria bacterium | reverse complement strand
TACGCTCGCCGATGCAGCGAGCCGGCCGATCCCCGGTTATCCACATATAGCATCGCTAAGGGCGATGTTCCAGTTTTTGTTCCGCCACAAACGGCACAAAATCTCGGGCGGCGGTACCCTATGTCGGGGCAGAGATTGTCGGTCCGCCCGGGAAGAGCCAAGCGCGCTCCGGAAACGTCCGAAAATCCCAACGAATCATTAGCTTCCGAAACTTCACTTCGTCGGCCGGTGTTGCATTTCGGAGACGCCCTTGGCGCCTTCGATCGGTTATATTGGGCGCGAAAACTGTAGTGTAATCGCCGCGCGCGAGTGCCTTTTGTGAAAACGCTTCGAAAAAGCCGACCAGGCAACAAGAGGCGAAAAAGAAGAGCTGGAGAAAACGATGAAAAAGTCTGCTGGGTATCGTCGGTCTCGCCGGGTTGAGCTTGGCTCGCCCGCCTTCGCGGCCGATCTGGCCCCCGCCCCCTACTCCAAGGCGCCGCCCCCGATGATAGCGGCGATATATGACTGGAGTGGCTTCTACCTCGGTCTCAATGGCGGCGGCGGCTGGAGCCACAACTGCTGGACCAACACCAGCCTGGGCGGCGTGCCCACCGTTCCGACGGTTCCGAAGGCTGCAGCAATGCGACCGGCGGCATGGCCGGCGGCCAGATGGGATATCGATGGCAGACCGGGCCAGTGGTCTTCGGGTCGAGGCCCAGGGCGACTGGAGCGATCTGAAAGCATCGACGGTAAGCTGTCCGCCCTGCCACGACGAACCAGACCTGTATCGACGGCTCGGTCTGTTCACTGGCCAGGTTGGTTACGCTGGACAGCGTGCTCTGGTACGTCAGGGCGGCGCCGCGGCGACCTTGGACCGATACACTGGCTCCGCCACGGTGGGCGGCCTGCCGATCGACCAGGGCATGAAATCGGTTGGGGCGGCACGGCCGGTACTGTTCTTGAGTCCCTTCGTGCCGAACTGGTCTCTGGCGGTCGAAACGATCATCTGTTCATGGTCTCCGGTACGAAGACTGGGCCGAACGGCGCTGTTCTTCCGCTCGGCACGCCGACGCGCACGGACAGCATCCGCCAGGATGTCGACATGGTCACCGCCCGTATCAGCTATCGCTGGGGCGGCCCGGTGGTCGCGAAATATCGATCGTGACCTGAACGAAGCCGCGCATTCTGAAATTGAAAAGGCCGGCTTCGCGCCGGTCTTTTTGCTGCGCGCACGGGACACGCCTGCCTTTATTTCGCCATGCGTTTCGACGCGGATGTGGTCTTCGGGTCACGGCATCCGCGGTCGGCGACGTTAGGATTCCCGGCGTTCGAATGATCGAGCCGACCCGCGTCGAGAATCGCCGGCTTCAAAATCAAGAACGTGAACTGAAACGGAAGAGAGAACGATGAAAAAACTATTGTTGGCCGCGGTCGGTTTGTCCGCCCTCGGGATCGCCCCTGCGCTGGCGGCGGATCTGGCTCCGCGGACTACGCCAAGGCGCCGCCTCCGATCGCAGCGCCCGTCTATGACTGGACCGGCTTCTACATCGGTCTCAATGGCGGCGGCGCCTCGAGCCGCGAGTGCTACACCATCAACAGCGTCGCAGGTGTCGCGGTCCCGCCGAATACGGAAGGCTGTCACAACGCCACCGGCGGTCTGGTCGGCGGCCAGATCGGCTATCGCTGGCAGACTTCCAACTGGGTGTTCGGCCTGGAAGCCCAAGGCGATTGGGCTGATCTTTCGGGATCGAATGGCAGCCTGACGGCAGGCGCGATTCCCTACACCAACCAGACCAAGATCGATGCGCTCGGCCTCTTCACCGGCCAGGTCGGCTACGCCTGGAACAACGTGCTCTGGTACGTCAAGGGCGGCGCCGCCGTCTCCGACAACAAGTATTCGAGCTTCTTCACCGGGACCGGCGTGGTGTTCAACCAGACCAGCGAAACCCGCTGGGGCGGCGCGGTCGGCACCGGCCTCGAAATCGGCTTTGCGCCGAACTGGTCGGTCGGTTTCGAATACGACCATCTGTTCATGGGCAATACCAACGTGACCTTCCCGGTGTCGGCGATTGCGGTTACCCGCAGCGACAACATCCGCCAGAACGTCGACATGGGCACGGTCCGGATCAACTACCGCTTCGGCGGTCCGGTCGTCGCGAGATACTGAGCTTAACACTCCGTCGATTGGAAAAGGCCGGCATCGCGCCGGCCTTTTTGTTTGCGCTTTTGTCGTTTGCCCGCGCTGCTACTGCCGCCTGCCGCCATCGAATTAATAACCCGTTGATGGTTTGCACGGGACACTGGAAATCCCTGCCCGTTCTTCCTATGTTCCGAGATCAGCCACTGGCGTGCGATCCCGTGTTTTTCCGGCGATGCGCGCCCGAACGTGCGCGGCAACGCGCCTGGAAATGCCGACATGGATGAAGTGATCAGGGCGAAGCGCCAACAGACCACGGGCTCCGGCACGCGCGCGATCACCATTCGCGGCGCGCGCGAGCACAATCTGAAAAACATCGACGTCGAAATTCCGCGCGACCGGCTTGTGGTGTTCACGGGGCTGTCGGGCTCCGGAAAGTCCTCGCTCGCCTTCGACACCATCTATGCCGAGGGCCAACGCCGCTATGTCGAGTTGCTCTCGGCCTATGCGCGCCAGTTCCTGGAGATGATGCAGAAGCCGGACGTCGACCAGATCGACGGCCTGTCGCCGGCGATCTCGATCGAGCAGAAGACGACCTCGAAAAATCCGCGCTCCACGGTCGGCACCGTCACCGAGATCTACGACTACATGCGGCTGTTGTGGGCCCGCGTCGGCGTGCCCTACTCGCCCGCGACGGGCCTGCCGATCGAGAGCCAGATCGTCTCGCAGATGGTCGACCGCGTATTGGCGCTGCCGGAGGGCACGCGGCTCTATCTGCTGGCGCCGGTGGTGCGCGGCCGCAAGGGCGAATACCGGAAGGAGCTCGCCGAATACCTCAAGAAGGGATTTCAGCGCGTCAAGATCGACGGCACGTTTTATGAACTGGCGGACGCGCCGGTGCTCGACAAGAAATTTCCGCACGACATCGACGTCGTGGTCGACCGCATCGTGGTGCGTCCCGACATCGGCCAGCGGCTGGCGGAAAGCTTTGAGACCGCGCTGAAGCTCGCGGAAGGGCTGGCGGTGATCGAATATGCGGAGGCGCCGGGCGCCGCGGCCGCCGTCGACGAGAAGAAGAAAACCGCAAAAATCCACGACAAGAGCGGGCCGGAGCGCATCCTGTTCTCGGAAAAATTCGCCTGCCCGGTTTCCGGCTTCACGATTCCGGAAATCGAGCCCAGACTCTTCTCTTTCAACAATCCCTATGGCGCCTGCCCGGCCTGCGGCGGGCTCGGCGTCGAGCAGCATATCGATGAAGACCTCGTCATTCCCGACAAGGAACTGACCCTGCGCCGTGGCGCGATCGCGCCATGGGCCAAATCGTCCTCGCCCTATTACGTCCAGACGCTGACCGCGCTGGCGAAATTCTACAAGTTCACGCTCGACACCAAGTGGAAGGACCTGCCGAAGAAGGTGCAGGCAGCGATCCTGCACGGTTCCGGCGAAGACGAGATCAAGTTCTCCTATGAAGACGGCGTGCGCTCCTACGACACCAAAAAGCCGTTCGAGGGCGTCATCACCAATATCGACCGCCGCTACCGCGAGACCGAGAGCGAATGGGCGCGCGAGGAGCTGGCAAAATATTTCTCCGACGTGCCCTGCGCGGCCTGCAACGGTTTTCGTCTCAAGCCGGAAGCGCTGTGCGTCAAGATCGGCGGCAAGCATATCGGCGAGATTTCGGAATTGTCGGTGAAGCGCGCCGGCGAATGGTTCGAGACCGTGCCGAAGGCGCTGAACGCGCAGCAGAACGAGATCGCCGCCCGCGTGCTAAAGGAAATTCGCGAGCGGCTGTCGTTCCTGCTCGATGTCGGCCTGAACTATCTGACCTTGGCGCGCGCCTCCGGCACATTGAGCGGCGGCGAAAGCCAGCGCATTCGGCTGGCCTCGCAAATCGGCTCGGGTCTCACAGGCGTGCTCTATGTGCTGGACGAGCCCTCGATCGGCCTGCACCAGCGCGACAATGCGCGGCTGCTGGAAACGCTGAAGCGGCTGCGCGACCTCGGCAATACCGTTATCGTGGTCGAACATGACGAGGACGCCATCCGCCTGGCTGACCACGTGCTCGACATCGGCCCCGGCGCCGGCATGCATGGCGGCCATATCGTGGCGCAGGGCACGCCGTCGGACATCATGAACAACCCGAACTCGCTGACCGGCAAATATCTCACCGGCGAATTGGCGGTGGAAATTCCCGAGCGCCGGCCGCCGAACCATCGCCGCACCATAAAAGTCGTCAACGCGCGCGGCAACAATCTGAAAAACGTCTCGGCCGAAATTCCGCTGGGCCTGTTCACCTGCGTCACCGGCGTGTCCGGCGGCGGCAAGTCGACGCTGCTGATCGACACGCTCTACAAGGCGATCGCGCGAAAGCTCAACAACGCCAGCGAGGGCGCCGCCCCGCACGATCGCATCGAGGGGCTGGAGCATATCGACAAGATCATCGACATCGACCAATCCCCGATCGGCCGCACCCCGCGCTCGAATCCGGCGACCTATACCGGCGCCTTCACGCCGATCCGCGAATGGTTCGCCGGCCTGCCCGAGGCGAAAGCGCGCGGCTACGAGCCCGGCCGCTTCTCCTTCAACGTCAAGGGCGGCCGCTGCGAGGCCTGCCAGGGCGACGGCGTCATCAAGATCGAGATGCACTTTTTGCCGGATGTCTACGTCACCTGCGACGTCTGCAAGGGCAAACGCTACAACCGCGAGACGCTGGAGGTCCTGTTCAAGGGCAAGAGCATCGCCGACGTGCTGGACATGACGGTCGAGGAAGCCGCCGAATTCTTCAAGGCGGTCCCGCGCGTCCGCGAAACGTTCAAGACGCTGCACCGCGTCGGCCTCGACTACATCCATGTCGGCCAGCAGGCCACAACGCTCTCCGGCGGCGAAGCCCAGCGCGTCAAGCTGGCCAAGGAACTGTCAAAGCGCGCCACCGGCCGCACGCTCTACATCCTGGACGAGCCGACCACGGGCCTGCATTTCCACGACGTCAAGAAGCTCTTGGAAGTGCTGCACGAGCTGGTCTCGCAGGGCAACACGGTCGTCGTGATCGAGCACAATCTCGAGGTCATCAAGACCGCCGACTGGGTGATCGACCTCGGCCCCGAAGGCGGCGACGGCGGCGGCGAAATCGTCGCCTGGGGCCCGCCGGAGGATATCGTCAAGGCGCCGCGGAGCTATACGGGGAAGTTTCTGGCGCCGGTGCTGGCGCGGGAGCGCGGGGGGAAGCGGAAGCGCGGCGGGGGTGCGAGCGAGGCGGCGGAGTAATTGAAAGTCCCTTACCGTCCTGAGAGAATCCCGCTAAGTTCCAAATCAAGTCGACTGGGCGGGCTATGCAAGATTTAGCACGAATTGATCGCCCTTTCCTTCGCTGGGTGGGGTCAAAACATAAACTTATACATCAGATTGCTCCGTATATTCCGAGCAAGTTCAATCGCTATTTTGAACCTTTCTTGGGTTCGGGAGCTTTGTTTTTCTATTTACGTCCGGCGAAGGCAAGCCTATCTGACACTAACAAAGAGTTGGTGAACACTTTCGCCGCTATCCGCGATAACTATTCCGCGGTGGCGGCGTATCTCAATGGAGCTAAGCCTAATAAGAACCTGTATTATAAAATCCGAAGCGCTCGATCGACGGGACGGCTCAAACGCGCTTCGGAATTTATCTATCTGAATAAAACTTGCTGGAATGCACTTTACCAAGTCAATCTCCGGGGAGAGTTCAACGTTCCGTACGGCGCCCCGAAGACCAATTTCATCTTTGACCGTGAGGTCCTGCGCCGCTGTTCCGAAACTCTCAATGGACCAGATGTCCACCTAGCAGGCTGTTGAAGAACTCAGCCGCGTTCGTAATCGTAGCCTGATGTCCATTTCGACGATGCGCCGGCGGCCGGCAAAGGCCTTGGCGAAGCCGGGCTCCTTGGTCATCAGCAGGCCTCCGCTATCAGCTTGGGGAGCCGCACCAGATTGTAGGCGGCGGCAGCGAAGGTAAAAGCCCATCCGACGCGATCACGGCCACGGAACCTGGACTTCTCTTGCCCGGCGATCGTCTTGATCCAGCCGAATGCCTCCTCGATGCGCTTGCGGATGCGCTGGCTGACGGCATAGCCGCCGTGCCGGGTCGTTCGCCCATCAATCGCAGAGCTGCGGCCGCTGGTGTTCTGTGCAACATGCGGTGTCACGTTCATCGAGCGCAGTTCGTTGACGAAGTCTTCTGCATCGTAGGCTTTGTCGGCGCCAAGCGTGACCGCTGTCGGCCGGTCGGCACGAGGCTCGATCATATGCAGCGCAGCCACCCGCTCGGCATGCCCATCGGCCAGTGTCAGGCAGGCGTCGACCAGCAGGCCATGACGGTTCTCCATCAGTCCATGCCCGATGAAGCACAGCTTGGTCTCCTTGCCTTTACCCTTGCGGTAGAGCCTGGCATCGGGATCAGTGGTCGAAGCATGGCTATCGTTCGAGCGCCTCTGGCCATGGAAGTCCGCTTCGGCATTGCGTCCGCCGCCTTGCGCCGGCGGCTCGCCAGAGCCGTCCTTCGGCTTGATGCTCTTCATCGAGGCCCAGGCTTCGATCAGCGTGCCATCAACCGAGAAGTGATCGCTTGACAGAAGCTTATTCACCTTGGGCTGCGCCAGCACCGCCGCGAGGAACTTGGCCGCGATGTCGCCTTCCAGCAGTCGGTCGCGGTTCTTCGAGAACACTGAATGGTCCCAGACCGCATCGTCGACGCCGATTCCGACGAACCAGCGGAACAGCAGGTCGTATTCCAGCCGCTCCATTAGAAGCCGCTCCGAGCGGATCGAATAAAACGCCTGCAACAACATTGCCCGCAGCAGCTTCTCGGGCGGGATCGAGGGTCGCCCGATCGGCGCATAGAGCCCGGCAAACTCGCCCTCCAGTGCCGAAAGCGCCTCGTTCACGATCGTCCGGATCGCTCGCAGCGGATGATCCCGCCGCACCCGCGCCTCCAGATCAACGTAGCTGAATAACTTGCCCGTTCTATTGTCGTCGCCGCGCACGAGCCATCTCCGAATCTCCGTCGGAGCAAGTGAATCATCGACTTCGGTCTACGGCGAGGCCTTTTTCAACAGCCTGCTAGGAGTGGCTGATTTTGAAGAAGCGTGCAAAGACGCAGGAAGGGGAGATTTTGTTTTCCTGGATCTCCTTACGTAACCACGCACAACAATAACGGCTTTATCGAATACAATGAGAAGATTTTTGGTTGGGACGATCAGGTAAGGCTGGCAAATCTCGGTACTCGTTTGGCGCGTAAAGGGGCCTCAGTTGTCATCACCAACGCCAATCACAAACCGCTGCTGAAGCTTTTCACAGGGTTTGGTTGCACTGAAGTCTCCCGTATGTCGACTCTTGCTGCTGATACGCGCTCAAGAAAGTCAGTATCGGAAGTGATCTTATTCACAAGTGGCACCTGAATATGGCTGAACAAGTCACTCGCATCGATCCACAAGACATAAGACCAAACGTCGAGAATCCCCGTATTGTTTTTCGGGAAGAAGAGCTGCTGGCCTTGGAGACGAGCATCCGCGAACAAGGGATTTTCTGTCTCCCTGACGGTTTTCTCCGATAAGAATAAATTTACAATCTTGGACGGCGAGCGTCGGTGGCGATGCGCGATGAAGTTGGGATTGCGTAAGGTACCCGCAATCGTACAACCGCGTCCGGACCGGTTGCAAAACATTATGATGATGTTCGCGATTTACAAAGCGCGAAGCGACTGGGACCCACTGCCGACGGCGATGAAGCTCGCACAGCTTGAGGCAGAGCTTACTAAGCGCCACGATGAAACTCCCACGGAAGCAGCCTTGGCCGCAGCCGCATCCTTATCGCGCGGTGAGGTGCGACGTTATCGTCGAATTCTTGGCGTTACCTAAGCATTATCGAGACGAACTGATGGAGGAGCTGGAAAAGCCGCGTTCGGAACAAGTTCTTACTGTCGATCACGTTCTTGAAGCCTCACGTGGTGCCGAAGCTCTTGCAAAACGAGAAATCATTTCTAACGAGACGGCGGCGGAGCTTGTCGAGGCGGTCATTGATAAATTTCGCAATCGCGTTGAAAAGAACACAACGGCACCTCGGCACTTGCCTGCAATTGCTCGAGCTGTCGAGCGCGGTGACGTCGGTGAAGCAATTGTTCGACGCGCTGTGGCGCGCATTATTCAACAGCCGACCTATACGGTCGAGCGCGCCTTCCAGGATATCGGCGCCGAACCAAAATCGAGAAAGGCCATTGGCGATTTAGTAGACCGCTCAATATCTCAAATAGATAGTCATATCGAACGCGGTTTTAAACTCGATGCGCAAACCACAGAAAAGCTAAAACTTTTGATGAAACGTATTCGAGAGCTCCTAGCAAGCTAAACAATGGCCCGCTTTCTTACAGTTCCTGACGAACTATTAGAGGCGGCCGATGCGGCCGTAGATTACTTTAAGCAACATGGATACCGCATCGTAGTTGAGAAGCGCGAACCGGGCTTTCCGTTCGTGCCTGCTTTTGTCGGCAAACGAAGGCCTTCGACTGTTATCGTTGAAGTCGCTTCTGATTTCTCCGATGAGCGGATGCAACAATGGTGCCGATTTGGACGATCCTGCTCTGCCGACACCCAAGTTTGCTTAGTCCTTCCAACCAGAAGTCGTGCGCTCACAAACCTTGAGGAAATTCGTGCGGCACGTGTTGGTCTTTATGTCGTCAATCAGAACAATACCATTAGCGAGATACTCCCTCCGCACGATTTAGCAATGATTATGGAATTACCACCTCTAGCACAAGCCCGGCCGGCGATACGCCGCTTGCTTGGGCCTGCGTACGAGCAAATTGACCGAGGACACTGGAGAGAGGCGTTCGAGACCGCCTGCGTAGCGCTAGAATTCGAACTGAGAAAATATCTCTGGCACGCACTGTCCGTGACTCGCCTAACTATTGTGAATAGGGCAGGACTTGCAAGGACATTTTCAAAACAGCAGATTATGAAGGCGACCCTCGGGCGGGTCGCGGTCTTACTGAATTCTGCGACGCCGCACAATCAGGTTGACGCGCTGTTAGACACAAATGTTCCACTCATAAACCGGCAACGGATTGATGTTGCTCACTACAAATTCCGACGTGAGGCTGCCTTACGACGACATGTTGGACGGCACATGTGGTCGATATTCCAGTGCTTGGATGAAATGCTTTAAAAACGATTCTGGGGTTGCCGAAGGTTAACGGAAACCCTTAGCCCATGGGCGGAATAGCATTCCACCTCTTCCATTGGTCATTCAAACAGCGTAACCGACGGTTTGATCGCGCCCTATGACCTACTAATGTTCGAGATTTGATTTGTCCTTCAATTTATTCACTACCGCCAGTACCAGCGCCGAAAGCAAGAATGTGACGTGAAGCGCTATCATTAGCGCGATCCGATTCATATCCACTTGTGGGCTCTCGGTCATGTCGACGAATACTCGCAGGAGTTTGATTCCTGAAATTGCAATAATAGATCCGATAAGCTGAATTTTGAGGCCGCTGTAGTCCAAATAGCCCATCCATTTTGGCCAATCCTCTTGTTTGTCCGGGTGAATGACCGAAACAAAATTCGCATAGCCAACAAACAACACCATCAAGATCAAATTCATGACTAGGATGATGTCAACAATTACGAGGATTTGAGCTGTCGTTCGCAACTCATCAAATTGATGAAGGTGCAATACCAACTCCACGAATTCTTCACCGGTCTTGTAAGTCAGTACCGCGAGTGAAAGGACGAGAAAAAGATAGGCCGGCGCGAGCAACCAACGTGCCCGAAAAATAATTTGGTTCTCCCAAAAATCTTCGGCGGCTTGGGTAAACTTATCCAATTTTGGATTTTCAGACATTCGACTCTCGTCGATCGTCAATAAACTGCAAATCCTGAGAACTAATCTTCAATCTGTTGACGATTGCGATGATGAGCATGGAAATTACAAACGATAAATGAAATGCGATCATCCAGAGGAAACGGTCAGCTTCTACTCCTCCTCCACTGAATAACTCTACAACTTCGCGGAGCATGAGAATCGACGAGACAGCGATGATAGACCCAAGCAGTTGTGTTTTCAGACCGCTGTAGTCCAAATGACCCATCCAGATTGGCCAGTCCTCTCGTTTTTTGGGATGAATGCGAGAAACAAAATTTACGTAGCCAACAAACATGATCATGAGTACCAAGTTCATCACGAGAACTAGATCCAATATCGTGAGGACTTGAACTATGGCCTTCGTTTCCGCGAACAGATGGATGTCATTCCTGATGAGCTGTACGAATTCAAATGCGGTTGTGAATAGCAGGGCGCCCAAACAGCCCGCCAAAATTAGATAAGCTGGAGCAAGCATCCACCTTGTCCAGAAAATGATACCCTCTACGAGCTCTTCGAGAGCTCCTTTCCAATCATCTAAACGCATGGAAAACTCATTGCTTTTTGTATTTTTGGTATACACTATAAACACGCAATGGTTGCAATAAGTATCGCTAATATTCGCCGTTGTCTACAGTTGAATTTGGTCGAAGAGGCCTGTCGGTCGGCAACACACGCAGGGCAATAGGACTTGGCTATGTTCCCACTGCCGCGTGAAGGGAATGTAGACATTAGCTCGGGCGGAGCGAGGCGACGGACCGAGTCATTCTCTGATCGCGACCTCCACGAACCCTGCTGGATCGTCGCAGAACTGCACACGCGTGCCGCGAATGACCGGTTTGCCAGCCATGACGCCAGGATTGATTTCGATGCGTTCGTAGGTCATGGCGCTCAGGATATCACGGGAAGTTGGATTTCTCAGCGATCCGCAGCTATGTCACTCCTCCACCACCGCCTCCACGAACCCCTTCGGATCGGCGCAAAACTCGCGCATCAGCTTGTAGTGGTCGGTCTCCTCGACCGTCACCGGCTCCAGCCCGTCCTTCGTCAGCCGCAGCAGCCGCGCGTTGGGATAGGCCATCAGCATCGGCGAGTGCGTAGCCATCACCACCTGGCAGATCGTGGACTGCTCCATCCGCCGCAGCAGTTTCAGGAATTCCATCTGGCGCGAGGGCGACAGCGCCGATTCCGGCTCGTCAAAGATGAAGATGCCCTGGCGCCGGCAGCGCTCCTCGAAGAAGCGCAGAAAACCCTCGCCGTGGGAATGGGAGAGGAAATCCGGCGGCGGCCCTCCGAACGGGTCATCCTTGGCGGCGCGATCGAGGTATCGCGCGACCGAGAAAAAGCTCTCGGCGCGGAAGAACCAGCCGTTGGTGATCTTCGGCAACCAGCTTGCGCGGAGCGCCTTTGACAGTTCGCCGCCCATCTTCTCCAAGGCATCCGAGTGATCGACGGTCCTATAGCCCTTGCCGCCGCCAGCCTCGTCATAGCCGGCGAGCACGGCGACGCCTTCCAGCAGCGTGGATTTGCCGGTGCCATTCTCGCCGACGATGATGGTGATGGGCTTATCGAAACTCAGCTCGAAATCGTCGCGCAGGAAAGGCAGGCAGAACGGATAGGCCGCGCGATCGGCGATAACAGCGGGATCGAGCCAGATGCGCCGGAGATAGGGCGCCGGCAGGTTGATCGTTCGATTTCGTCTCGAGGCCATGCGCGCTCCCGGCGGAACAACACCCTGTCCGTTGCTTATACTAGGGTCCAGACTCAATTAATCCAATAGGCGACGATGGCGGCGAGGTAGACGGCAGCCAAGAAGTTTCTGGCAAGTTTGTCGTAACGAGTTGCGACACGCCTGAAATCCTTGAGGCGGCAGAAACAGCGCTCGATGACGTTGCGCCCCTTATAGGCGCGCTTGCTGAAGCTGTGGAGGGTGACCCTGTTGGATTTGTTTGGAATGACGGGCTTGGCGCCGCGATCGACGATTTCGGCGCGAAAGCCATCGCCGTCGTATCCTTTGTCGCCAATGAGGGCAGACATGGGCGGCGCAAGTTCCAGAAGGGTTGGCGCTGCGGCAATATCTGCGTCCTGGCCTGGAGTGAGATGAAATGCGCAAGGTCTGCAGTCAGGGTCGCTCAGTGCGTGGATTTTCGTGGTCCGCCCGCCGCGCGAGCGGCCGATCGCCTGTTCATGCTCCCCCTTTTCCGCCGCTCGCCGAGCGATGCGCCTTGATCGAGGTGGAGTCGATGGACAAAGTCACGCTATCCTTGCCGCAGCGGGCGAGCGCCTCAAAGATCGCTTGCCAATGTCCGCGCTTGGCCCAGCGATTGAACCGATTATAGACCGTCGTGTAAGGACCGTAGTCAGGCGGGCAATCGCGCCAGCGCGCGCCGCACTGAAGCATGTGAATGATACCGCTGATAATGCGTCGATCGTCATCGCGCGCCGGTCCGGTCTGGTTCGTTGGCAGATGTGGTTCTATCCGAGCCCACTGCTTGTCGTTGAGCCAGAACAGTCCTTTGCGCATCGAAGTCTCCCCCGGCCCGAATCAGCTCCTTGCCAGCGAATCAGAGATCGCTAATTAGGTACAGACCCTAGAATTGGCCCGCAATCCCAGATGGCAACCGGTCCGCCCGATGCGAAGCCGCACCTACACCCTGTTCCGCAACGCCATCCTGGGCGAGCGACAGGTCGTGTGCAGCTATGACGGCCGCCGCCGCGAATTGTGTCCCCACATCATCGGCAGCAACAAAACCGGCGAAGAGGTCGTGCTGGCGTGGCAGTTCGCAGGCGAAAGCAGCGGCAGTCTGCCGCAATGGCGCTGCCTGAAACTGGCCCATGTGAGAGACGCCTGCACGCGCAATGGCCCTTGGCACGAAGGCGGCTCGCACCGCACCGAGCAGCGCTGCGTCAGCGATATCGATCTCGATATCAATGTTCACGTGCGGAAGCGGCGGTAAGGCGGTGACGTGACGATGGACGGCACGATAAGCTGCATTACGCCGCATCCGCCGGCCTGACGCGCACCCCCCCCCACCGCGGTATCGGCGGTGATCGCACGGCGGCCATTCAAGATGTCGGTCACCCGGCCCGAGGGAACGCCGATATCGAGCGACAGCCGGTTTGCGCTGAGCTTCCGGGCGGCCATCTCGCGCTTCAACAATCGGCCGGGATGTACGACGGGAGCCATGATGTTCAACCTCGATGGCAGTCCATCGTCATTGCGAGGAACGAAGCGACGAAGCAATCCATTTTCGCCACGCAAAGAACGAGTGGATTGCTTCGCTTTCGCTCGCAATGATGATGCTGCTGGGCGCTTCTCGCTGATACCGCACCCTTAGACAAGGCCGCAAGTGATTTGCCCCCTTGTCAAGCCCCTTTTGCAAAAATATTCTGCTTTCCAGAATATTCGGATTATCCTATATTGCCTATTGCCGCCATCCCGTCCCATCAAAGGGGCGTTGCGCACGTCACGAAACGCGGGGCGGGATGCGGTGGACGCGAATGGTGCCTCTGACGGGGCGCCTGAGGCGGACGGCAAAGACGTGTGGGCCTGGCATCTCGACGCTGGTGTCAAGTTCGCGTTAAGGCGCGGGCGACGGTGGCCAACAAGCCCGAAGCACCGGGGCGAGCACGTAGCAGCCGTTAAAACCATTGCGTGGGGAATGCCGGGCTTCTCCGGTGTGACCTGTGGTGACTACGCTCGTGTACTTTGTTTTTGTATCGTACGCGAGGCTGCGGGCGCATCGAGCGCCCGGCATTCCCTGCGCCCTTTCTTCGGAGAGGACGGGAAAATAAACCAATACCTCGCGCAACCACATGCGGCGAGAACGTGAAGCCGCGCCCAGTTGTCGTCACCCGCGAAAGCGGGTGATCCAGTATTCCAGAGGCCGCAGTGATCGAGCCGAGAAGCCGCGGCGTACTGGATCGCCCGATCGAGTCGGGCGACGACGAGCCTTGTGGTGCAGCGAGCACGGCACGATACGCGCTCGCTACCGCGCCCTACGCCCCCTCGCCCTCTACTTCCAGCACCAGCTCCATCGTCATCAGCACCGGATTGTCGCCGCGCATCAGGCGGCCCATGGCAAGGCCGCCGGTGTAATCGACCAGCGCCACGTCCAGTTCCGCCGAAAGCGCACCATTCGCGTCGGCGGCGATCGTGCCCGAGCGCACTGCCATTTCGGTCGCAAAGTGTTCGACGCTGCGGCCGTCGGCAAAACGCGCGCCGATGATACTGCCGACGCCGCCGTGCAGGCGAGCCCGCGTGATCTCGCGTTCCCGGCAGAATGTCTCCAACGCGCCGGCAAAATCCTGGTTCGGCCGCAGCCGCAGCGCATAGGCGCGGCTCGGCGCATTGCCGGCGGTGGCACGCGAGGGGATCGGTCCAAACAATTTGAAATTGGTCTCGGGGTCGGGCTCCGCCGTAAACGCCGCGCCATCGAGGCCGAAGGCGTCGACCTCGAACGGCTCGGCCACCACGGTCTCCTCGGGCAGGATATGGCCGCCACTGGGCCGGCCGTCAGGCTCCGTCCACAACGCATGGCAATGGAAGAACGGCGCGCGGTCGCGCTGGCCAAGCGTCATGGCGCCCGTCCGCAGCCGCGTGGTGCCCTTTGGCCGAAACGTCTCGCTGTAGAAGGCGGCGTTCTCGCCGGTCGTCGACAGCGCCGGCATCACATAGGCGAACGGGCCGAGCGCCCCTTCCCGCATATTCAGCACGCCGCTCGCAAATCCCTGCTCCGCAAAACCGTGGCGCGCGGCTTCCAAAAGCGGCAGGCCCGCCTGCAGCGTGAAGGTGAAGGCACGTCCGCGCGCTTCCGCCCACTGGATGCGCTCGGGCGCTGGCCTGCCGGGCTGGGCGATGCTGCGCATCTCTCAGCCCGTCTGCTTGTTGCCGAGATCGAGCAATCCCCGCGCCTTGAGCTCGTCGCGCACCAGCCGCTTTGGAATTTTGCCGTAACCCGATTTCGGCAGCGCCTCCCAGAAGAAGAAACGTTTCGGCATTTTGTAGCGCGGCACTTTTGGCGCCAGGAACGCTGCCATGTCAGCCTCGCTCACGGCATCGGCGCCCTCGCGCGGCACGCAGACGGCGACGCCGACCTCGCCCCAGAACGGGTCGGGCACCCCGAGCACCGCCACCTCGCCGATCGCAGGATGGGTCAGGTTCTTCTCCTCCACCTCGCGCGGATAGATGTTGGATCCGCCCGAGATGTACATGTCGGAGGCGCGGCCGGTGATATAGACAAACCCTCCTCGTCCATGTGGCCGAGATCGCCGGTGCGAAACCAGCCGTCGCGAAACGCTTTTGCATTGGCTTCGGCATTGTCATAGTAGCCGGCGAATACGCCGGGGCCGATCACGCAGATCTCGCCGGTTTCCATCGGCTTCAGCTCGCGCCCGTCATCGCCCTGAATTTGCACCTGCATGCCCGTGCGCTCGAAGCCGCAGGTGCCGTCCGCGCCTGCGGTCCGTCCTCGGGATCGTGCAGTTCGCGCGGCAGCACCGTGATGTTGCCGGTGACCTCGCCGAGCCCGAAATACTGCACCAGCACCGGGCCGAGACTTTTTCAGCGCGGCCTTCTGGTCCTCGCGATACATCGGTGCGCCGGCATAGATGACATAGCGCAGCGAGGAATGGTCGTAGCGGTCGACGGCGGGATGCTCGACCATCATTTTCAGGATGGTCGGCACGGTGAAGATATTCCGTGACGCGATGACGCTCGATCAGCCGGAACGCCTCGTCGATGTCAAAGCGCTCGGTGGAGAGCAGAATGGTCGGCACGCCGCGCGCGGCCTGCACCAGTTGATGCACGCCGGCGCCATGCGACAAGGGTGCGACCACCAGCGAGGCATCGTTCTCGGTGGTGCCGGGCATCAGGTCGGCGAGATGATTGGTCACCACATACGCCATCTGGCCATGGGTCAGCACGGCGGCCTTGGAGCGGCCGGTGGTGCCCGAGGTGAAGAAGAACCAGCAGGGATCGTCGTAGTCGACCGCGGCGTTCTCGACCTTCGCGCCGGATTGAGCAGCGATCGCCTCGCTGACGGATTTTTCCCCAGCCCGCCCTCGCCGATCCGCCAAATGAAGGCGAGCGCCGGGCTCGCCGCCGCCACAACAGTCGCATGATCCGGGAAATCGCCGTGGCACAGAAACGCCTTCGCGCCGGAGGCGGTTGCGAGATACGCGACCTCGTCCGGCATCAGGCGGAGATTGGTCGGCACCCAGACCGCGCCCAATCGGAAGGCAGCAAACAT
>CAVPFQ010000022.1:0-42764 GCA_963703845.1 uncultured Alphaproteobacteria bacterium | reverse complement strand
GAATTGGCCCGCAATCCCAGATGGCAACCGGTCCGCCCATGCGAAGCCGCACCTACACCCTGTTCCGCAACGCCATCCTGGGCGAGCGACAGGTCGTGTGCAGCTATGACGGCCGCCGCCGCGAATTGTGTCCCCACATCATCGGCAGCAACAAAACCGGCGAAGAGGTCGTGCTGGCGTGGCAGTTCGCAGGCGAAAGCAGCGGCAGTCTGCCGCAATGGCGCTGCCTGAAACTGGCCCATGTGAGAGCGCCTGCACGCGCAATGGCCCTTGGCACGAAGGCGGCTGCACCGCACCGAGCAGCGCTGCGTCAGCGATATCGATCTCGATATCAATGTTCACGTGCGGAAGCGGCGGTAAGGCGGTGACGTGACGATGGACGGCACGATAAGCTGCATTACGCCGCATCCGCCGGCCTGACGCGCCTTGTGATCTCGACGCCCTTCTCCCGCTCGACCACGCCGATATCGTACTGGCCCTGCAGGTCCAGCCAGAACTGCGCGCTGTTGCCGAAATAGCGGCCGAGGCGCACCGCGGTATCGGCGGTGATCGCACGGCGGCCATTCAAGATGTCGGTCACCCGGCCCGAGGGAACGCCGATATCGAGCGACAGCCGGTTTGCGCTGAGCTTCCGGGCGGCCATCTCGCGCTTCAACAATCGGCCGGGATGTACGACGGGAGCCATGATGTTCAACCTCGATGGCAGTCCATCGTCATTGCGAGGAACGAAGCGACGAAGCAATCCATTTTCGTCACGCAAAGAACGAGTGGATTGCTTCGCTTTCGCTCGCAATGATGATGCTGCTGGGCGCTTCTCGCTGATACCGCACCCTTAGACAAGGCCGCAAGTGATTTGCCCCCTTGTCAAGCCCCTTTTGCAAAAATATTCTGCTTTCCAGAATATTCGGAATATCCTATATTGCTGCCGTCCCGCCCCACCAAAGGGGCGTTGCGCACGTCACGAAACGCGGGGCGGGATGCGGTGGACGCGAATGGTGCCTCTGACGGGGGCGCCTGAGGCGGACGGCAAAGACGTGTGGGCCTGGCATCTCGACGCTGGTGTCAAGTTCGCGTTAAGGCGCGGGCGACGGTGGCCAACAAGCCCGAAGCACCGGGGCGAGCACGTAGCAGCCGTTAAAACCATTGCGTGGGGAATGCCGGGTGATTCCGGTGTGACCTGTGGTGACTACGCTCGTGTACTTTGTTTTTTTATCGTACGCGAGGCTGCGGGCGCATCGAGCGCCCGGCATTCCCTGCGCCCTTTCTTCGGAGAGGACGGGAAAATAAACCAATACCTCGCGCAACCACATGCGGCGAGAACGTGAAGCCGCGCCCAGTTGTCGTCACCCGCGAAAGCGGGTGATCCAGTATTCCAGAGGCCGCAGTGATCGAGCCGAGAAGCCGCGGCGTACTGGATCGCCCGATCGAGTTGGGCGACGACGAGCCTTGTGGTGCAGCGAGCACGGCACGATACGCGCTCGCTACCGCGCCCTACGCCCCCTCGCCCTCTACTTCCAGCACCAGCTCCATCGTCATCAGCACCGGATTGTCGCCGCGCATCAGGCGGCCCATGGCAAGGCCGCCGGTGTAATCGACCAGCGCCACGTCCAGTTCCGCCGAAAGCGCACCATTCGCGTCGGCGGCGATCGTGCCCGAGCGCACTGCCATTTCGGTCGCAAAGGGTTCGACGCTGCGGCCGTCGGCAAAACGCGCGCCGATGATACTGCCGACGCCGCCGTGCAGGCGAGCCCGCGTGATCTCGCGTTCCCGGCAGAATGTCTCCAACGCGCCGGCAAAATCCTGGTTCGGCCGCAGCCGCAGCGCATAGGCGCGGCTCGGCGCATTGCCGGCGGTGGCACGCGAGGGGATCGGTCCAAACAATTTGAAATTGGTCTCGGGGTCGGGCTCCGCCGTAAACGCCGCGCCATCGAGGCCGAAGGCGTCGACCTCGAACGGCTCGGCCACCACGGTCTCCTCGGGCAGGATATGGCCGCCACTGGGCCGGCCGTCAGGCTCCGTCCACAACGCATGGCAATGGAAGAACGGCGCGCGGTCGCGCTGGCCAAGCGTCATGGCGCCCGTCCGCAGCCGCGTGGTGCCCTTTGGCCGAAACGTCTCGCTGTAGAAGGCGGCGTTCTCGCCGGTCGTCGACAGCGCCGGCATCACATAGGCGAACGGGCCGAGCGCCCCTTCCCGCATATTCAGCACGCCGCTCGCAAATCCCTGCTCCGCAAAACCGTGGCGCGCGGCTTCCAAAAGCGGCAGGCCCGCCTGCAGCGTGAAGGTGAAGGCACGTCCGCGCGCTTCCGCCCACTGGATGCGCTCGGGCGCTGGCCTGCCGGGCTGGGCGATGCTGCGCATCTTCTAGCCCGTCTGCTTGTTGCCGAGATCGAGCAATCCCCGCGCCTCGAGCTCGTCGCGCACCAGCCGCTTTGGAATTTTGCCGTAACCCGATTTCGGCAGCGCCTCCCAGAAGAAGAAACGTTTCGGCATTTTGTAGCGCGGCACTTTTGGCGCCAGGAACGCTGCCATGTCAGCCTCGCTCACGGCATCGGCGCCCTCGCGCGGCACGCAGACGGCGACGCCGACCTCGCCCCAGAACGGGTCGGGCACCCCGAGCACCGCCACCTCGCCGATCGCAGGATGGGTCAGGATCTTCTCCTCCACCTCGCGCGGATAGATGTTGGATCCGCCCGAGATGTACATGTCGGAGGCGCGGCCGGTGATATAGACAAAACCCTCCTCGTCCATGTGGCCGAGATCGCCGGTGCGAAACCAGCCGTCGCGAAACGCTTTTGCATTGGCTTCGGCATTGTCATAGTAGCCGGCGAATACGCCGGGGCCGATCACGCAGATCTCGCCGGTTTCCATCGGCTTCAGCTCGCGCCCGTCATCGCCCTGAATTTGCACCTGCATGCCCGTGCGCTCGAAGCCGCAGGTGCCGATCCGCGCCTGCGGTCCGTCCTCGGGATCGTGCAGTTCGCGCGGCAGCACCGTGATGTTGCCGGTGACCTCGCCGAGCCCGAAATACTGCACCAGCACCGGGCCGAGCTTTTTCAGCGCGGCCTTCTGGTCCTCGCGATACATCGGTGCGCCGGCATAGATGACATAGCGCAGCGAGGAATGGTCGTAGCGGTCGACGGCGGGATGCTCGACCATCATTTTCAGGATGGTCGGCACGGTGAAGATATTCGTGACGCGATGACGCTCGATCAGCCGGAACGCCTCGTCGATGTCAAAGCGCTCGGTGGAGAGCAGAATGGTCGGCACGCCGCGCGCGGCCTGCACCAGTTGATGCACGCCGGCGCCATGCGACAAGGGTGCGACCACCAGCGAGGCATCGTTCTCGGTGGTGCCGGGCATCAGGTCGGCGAGATGATTGGTCACCACATACGCCATCTGGCCATGGGTCAGCACGGCGGCCTTGGAGCGGCCGGTGGTGCCCGAGGTGAAGAAGAACCAGCAGGGATCGTCGTAGTCGACCGCGGCGTTCTCGACCTTCGCGCCGGATTGAGCAGCGATCGCCTCGCTGACGGATTTTTCCCCAAGCCCGCCCTCGCCGATCCGCCAAATGAAGGCGAGCGCCGGGCTCGCCGCCGCCACAACAGTCGCATGATCCGGGAAATCGCCGTGGCACAGAAACGCCTTCGCGCCGGAGGCGGTTGCGAGATACGCGACCTCGTCCGGCATCAGGCGGAAATTGGTCGGCACCCAGACCGCGCCCAATCGGAAGGCAGCAAACATCGAGAAAAACATCTCGTCGCAATTCTTGGAATGGACGAGGATGCCGTCGCCCTTGGCGATGCCGCGCGCGGCAAGTGCCGCCGCCAATGCCGAGACGGCCGCGTCGATCTCGCGCCAGGTCCAGGAGCGATCGCCCCAGACAAAACCGGGGCGGTCGCCGTGCCGGCGCGCATTCTGGGTCGCGAGATGCGCCAAATTCATCACCCGGTTCGACATCCGCGCCAGGCCGCCCGGTGGCGCGGCTGATGTCACGGGCGCGCTCACCGCCCTACCGGCGCCCCGTCCAGACGCCGGCGGCCAGCAGCACGACGCCGGCCACGCCCGAGACGATGCCGTGCTTGTAGTGCATCCGCGCCACGCCATCCTCATGCCCGGGAAAGAAGCCCGGCAGCTGATCGGCCGGCACCAGGAAATAGACGGCGGCGACAACGAGCAGGACAACGCCGAGCAGGGTCAGCACGAGCTTCATGGGAGGTTTCCTCTTAAACAGTGATCGAGCGCTTGGGTTGGCCCTTGGCGGCTTCCCGTCCTGTTTATCGCCATCCGGCCGCGCCCCGCAAGGGGAAGCGAGGCGGCGATCATTTCCCGCCGGAAACGCCGCGCTGCTCAAGGACGCAACATGTCAACCGGATTGGTCGACAAATTGCTGGATCGGGTTCGCGCCGATTCGAAAAATGAATCGCTCCGCGCATGCCGACCGCTGGTCTATAACCAAGGGGATGATTGATGTGAGGAACGTTATGATCACCCGCCGCACGCTGTTGATGACGAGCGCAACGACCCTGTTCGCCCCCGCCATCCACCCCGCGCTCGCCGCGCCGCCGGCCGCAAACGATCCGCTCGCCATCGTCAATGCGATCTACGCCCGTGCCGCCAAGGGCAAGGGCGACACCGGCGGCGGCTTCGTCATCGAGACCAAGGCCGCCAAGGCAAAATATCTGTCGAAGGGGCTGGTGGCGCTATGGGCCAAGGCCGACGCCCATACGCCGAAGGGCGACGTCGGGCCGATCGATTTCGATCCCGTCACCAATTCGCAGGAACCGGACGTGAAATCCTTCAGCGCGGTGGCCGAGAAGCAGGAGGTCGACAAGGCCGTGATCGCCGTCACGGTCAAAGGCAACACGCCGCGCGCCAAGGCCGTCGACGACACGATCCGCTATAGCTTCGTCAGGGATGACGGCCTATGGAAGATCGACGATATCTCCGGCGCCAGCGACGGCGAGCCATGGTCGATCCGCGCCATGCTCGCCGACTCCCTGAAAAATTGAACGGCGATATCCGGGGAGCAGACGCCATGAACGAAATCGTCAACAACAAGGCACAACACCGCTACGAACTCGCCGTCGACGGCCATCTCGCCGCCACCTATTACGAGGTCGCGGGAGGCGTCATCACCTTCATCCACACCGAAGTGCCGTCGGAACTCGGCGGCAGAGGCATCGGCTCGCAACTGGTCAAGGGCGCGCTCGACCAGGTGCGCGCGGCCGGATTGAAGGTGATCGCGCAGTGCCCGTTCGTGAAGGCCTATATCGAGAAGCATCCGGATTATGCCGACCTGCTCGAGGCCTAGTTCGCGAGGCGAGTTCGTTACCTCGCCCCGCTTACGGGGAGAGGTCGAAATTCGCTGCAGCGAATTTCGGGTGAGGGGGACTCTCAGCGAGTCGCGTTGGCTGAGAGAGCCCCTCACCCCGGCCCTCTCCCCGCAAGAGCGGGGAGAGGGAGAAACTCATCGGCTATTGCGTCACACCGAGCTTGGCCAGGCTTTCGCGCGCTATCAGCAGATCCGGCTGAAGCTCCAACGCCCGGCGGAAATCGGCGATCGCGCCCTGCCTGTCGCCGAGCCGCAGCTTGGCCTGGGCGCGATTGTTCCAGGAAAATACGTCGGCTGGATCGTATTGCAGCGCCTTGTCGTAGTCCGCGATCCCGCCTTTGTTGTCGCCCTGAAACAGCCGGATCAGGCCGTGGTTGCGCCAGCCGCGCGCATCCGTCGGCGCCAGTTTTATCGCCGCGGCATAGTCGGTCGCCGCCAGATCGAGTTGCTCCGTATCGCGGTAGATATTGCCGCGGTTGATGAAGGCGAGCATGTCGGGGGCGAGCTTGATCTGCATGCTGTAGTCGGCGATCGCATGCGCCATGGCGCGCCCGCGATAATGGAGGAAGCCGCGATTGCCATAGGCGATGGCGAGTTTCGGATCGAACTTGATGGCATCGTTGAAATCGGCCATCGCGCGCTCGGCATCGCCCTTGCCGAGCCAGGCGTCGCCCCGGTTGTTGTAGGCGAGCGCGAACGAGGGATCGATCCGGATCGCCTCGTCATAGTCGGCGATGGCGCGATCGAGGTCGTGTTTGAAGGCGTAGACCCGGCCGCGGTTGGTGTAGGCGCAGGTGAAAGCGGGATCGATCTGGATGGCTTCGTCGAGATCGGCCAGCGCAGCATCGAAGTCGCGCTTCTCGGTCAGTCCGTAGCCACGGTTGCAATGTGCGGCGGCCAATTTGTGTCGGGTCTCGACCTTGGCGTCGATCACGGTCGAACAGGCCGTTACCCTCTCGTCCGGCGTGGCGGTCGCGCCGACGCAGGCTTCCCAGCTCCGGTCGTCCTGTGCGGACGCGGCCGGTGGGTGCGCGAGGGCGATCACAGCCCCCAGCAGCGAAACTGTCAGGCAGCCCAATATGCGCATGGTTCAATTCCCGCGATCAACAGCTCCCCTTGGTCGCCGATTTGCATCGCCGGGTTCACGGACCTAAATATCGGGTTGGAATTGCAATCTGGCGGGAATGGCAACCATGGCCACAGGCGTCCGCGACAACAAGGCCCTCTCCCGCTTCGAGCTCGACGCCGAAGGCGGACTGGCGTTTGCGAATTATCGGCTCACGCTGTCGGCCGTCATCATCACCCACACCGAGACGCCGCGGAGTTTGCGCGGTCACGGCATCGCCTCCGAACTGGTCGAAGGCGCGCTGCGGCTGATCCGTGCCGATGGGCTGAAGGTGATCGCCGGCTGCGGCTTCGTCGTCGATTACCTGCAGAAGCATCCGGAGTTCGACGACATGGTCGGGTAATTTCGGAAGCCAAGCTTCCGCTCCATCGCCGGCAACCAAAAAAGGTCCGCGGTTGGCGCGGGCCTTCTGGATGACCCGGTATGGATCGTTACCACTTGACGTCGGCAGGCAGCTTGCCGCCGTTGGCGGCAAGCTTGGCCATCACCTGCTGGTGCAGCCAGACGTTCATGGTCGCGGAGTCGTTGGTGTTGCCGGTATAGCCGAGTTCGTGGGCCAGCTCCTTGCGCGCCGTGAGGCTGGAATCGATGTCGAGCGCCTTCATCAGGTCGACGATCGAGGTCCGCCATTCCAGTTTTTCCTTCTTGGCCGCGACCGCCTTGTCGAGGATGGGCGCGACGTCGACGGATTGCGCCGGCGCCGCCGGCGCGGATGCCGGGCTTGCGGCGGTCCCACCGGTTGCCGGTGCGCTGCCGCTCGCAGGCGTGGCGGATGCCTTGCTGCCGAAGATCGCGCTCATGATTTTCCCGAAAATACTCATCGTTGGCTCCCAAAGAATTTGCAGATGATGTGGGCGGCTTGAGCGGCGCCGTTCGCTGGCGACCGCCAGCATCGGACCGGATCGCTAACAAGTTTAACCATCCCGAGCAGGCTTGCCAATGCAGGATGCCGCTGCAGCAAGCAATGGCATGAACGGTTGGCGCATCGGGAATGACGGAAGAATGACATGAAGGCGTCCAATGCCGCGACACAACGGCATTCACCGAAGCGTGAGCGACGGCGCGGGTGAATGGGAGTAGGCTGACGGTTCAGTTCGCGACATGGCCAGCTTCGGTTTCCTGTCTTCGCGTCTGGCCCGATCGTGATCGTTTCCGAAAGGCTGCTGCTTGCGCCCTCGAATGGCGTGCAATACGGCGGCTTGCGGCAAGGGAGATAACGACCATGGCCACATCCTATCCCGGCAACGTCACGCCAGTGGCTCAGCCCGCGCAGGACAACGCGGCTGGCCCCATCATCCGAACCATCGGCCTGTCCGACCTGCACGACGCGCTGCGGCTCGGCTGGGAAGATTTCAAGGCCGTGCCGAGCCACGCCATCATTCTCTGCGTGATCTATCCGGTGCTAGGCTTGGTGCTGGCGCGCGCCGCATTCGGCTATGCCGTACTGCCGCTGTTGTTTCCGCTGGCCGCGGGCTTTGCCCTGGTGGGCCCGTTCGCAGCGCTAGGCCTCTATGAACTGAGCCGCCGTCGCGAAGCCGGCCAAGAGGCGACCGCCTGGGACGCGCTGGAGGTGCTGCGGTCGCCTTCGTTCGGCGCGATGCTCGGCCTCGGCACGCTGCTGCTGGCGCTGTTCGTGACCTGGGTCGCCACCGCGCAGGCGATTTATGTGGCGGTGTTCGGCTACGAAGGCGCGTCCGGGTTGACCGATTTCGCAACCCGCGTGCTGACCACGTCTCAAGGGTGGTGGCTGGTCGTGGTCGGTTGTGGCGTCGGCTTCCTGTTCGCCCTGGTCGCGCTCTGCCTCAGCGTGGTCTCCTTCCCCCTGATGCTCGACCGCCATGCCGGGGCCGGCGAGGCCATGGTGACCTCGTTGCGGGTGGTGGCGAAGAACCCCATTCCGATGGCAGCCTGGGGCTTGATCGTCGCGGCGTTGCTGGTGGTGGGATCCTTGCCGCTGTTCCTGGGGCTGGCCGTGGTCATCCCCCTGCTCGGCCACGCCACCTGGCATCTCTATCGCAAGGTGGTCGCGCCGGATCCGAATCCCCAGCCCATTCCGCCCCGCCCGCCCCGCGAGCGGCGGCCCGCCGCGGACTTCCCGGCCAACCTGTTTCCCTGGCGGCGCAAGGACGGCACCTAGGCCTTCATGAGCCAGCGATTCCAATCAAGCCGCCGGTCGTCGACCGGCGGCTTTTTGTGCAATGTCGTTGCTGCGCGAATTGATGATAGGCAGCCATGTTTTAGCCGCGGTTGGTCAGGACATTCGCGGCCGTCGGGGAAATGTCTTCATTTGTGATTCTTTCGGAGCCTCAATCCCGATGACCCCACTTTTCCTCTTCAGAGCTGCCGCCGTGACCCTCGCGCTCGCGCTTCAGGCGGCGCCTGCGCTGGCAGCGGTGCCTTGCGGAACCGGCAGCTTCCAGACCTGGCTCGACGATTTCAGGACCGAGGCCGCCGCCAAGGGGATCTCCCAATCCGCCATCGCCGCCGGCTTGAGCGGCGTGACGCCGGATCAGGGCGTGCTCTCGCGCGATCGTTCGCAGAAGGTCTTCAGCCAGAGTTTTGAGGAATTTTCCGGCCGCATGGTCCCGCCCCGCCTCACCCGGGGCAGCAACATGATGAAACAATACGGCTCGGTGCTCGGGCGCATCGAGGAACGCTACGGCGTTCCCGGCGAAGTGCTGGTCGCGATCTGGGGTCTGGAGACGGATTTCGGCGTCAACACCGGCAAATTCCCGACCATCCGTTCGCTGGCGACGCTGGCCTATGATTGCCGGCGCGCCGATACGTTTCGCGGCGAACTGATGGACGCGCTGCGCCTGGTCGAGCGCGGCGACTTCGCGCCATCGGAGATGCGCGGCGCCTGGGCCGGCGAGATCGGCCAGACTCAGTTCATGCCGTCATCCTATCTGAAATATGCCGTCGATTTCGATGGCAATGGCAAGCGCGACCTCCTGCACAGCGCACCCGACGTTTTGGCCTCGACCGCCAACTACCTTGCCAGTTACGGCTGGCAGCGCGGCAAGGACTGGGAGCCCGGCAGCGCGAATTTCGCGGTGCTCCAGCAATGGAACAAGAGCGAGGTCTATGCCCGCACCGTCGCCTATTTCGCGACCCAGCTCGCGCACGCCCCCTGAGTTTTCCAAGGATCCTCGAATTTCGTCGCCTGAAGGGCCGATCGCGCGATGCAACCGGCCCTCGCGGGCGGTTTACTTCATCGTGCTTGCTTCCATCGCCTTGTGGAGATGCATCGCGCAATTGCCCATCTTGCCGTCGAGCATCGCGGTCTGCGCCAGTGCGATTTCCTTCTGTCCCGTGGAGCGGTTCGGACCGTCCGCCATGGTGTCGATCATCGATTCGGTCTTCATCATATGATCGCCGCTGCAGCCGCCCATTTTCGCGGCGGAGGCAGGTGCGACTGCGAGGATAACGGCAGCCATTGCGGCTGCTCCGAGTAACTTATTGATCATGTTACTTTCCATTTCTTATTGAGCAGACCCGGCGTCATTGCCGGATTCTGCGAGACGATTGATCGCCGATGGATGAAGACTTGCGGAATGAATTTCGCGCGATCCAAATGTGATGAGCGCGCGACGCAATGGCTCATGCACAACGCAGCGTTCGCATTACATGCCGGTAACGAATTCTGCCGCGGCGTGTTCGCGCTCTCGCCCTTCGAAATCGCGCCGATATGGACGCGATCACTACAAACCGGCTTGCAATAGATCGGGAGAGGAGCGGCCGAAGCTGCCAACCGAGTTGGCCAAGTCCAATCCTGATCCCAGGCATCGCCTTCTCAAACGCGACCACCGAGAGCGTCGGAATGCAGCGTGATGCCTTTTGTCCAAATTTTGTTCCAGCCCAATAAGAAATGAAGGATAATTCATTATTTATGAAAACGATCATGCGAATCACGCATGAGAAATGGATCCCAACGGGTGCCAATCGGCACCAGCCGACGGATGGTCCTGGCTTGGCGCTCTTGATCTGCGGCCCTGAGATAGCCATCTCTGGAGCACGAAAAGGCGTTGTCGTATTGTGACTTCACCGTGATTACACGGACATTTTGCTCGGTTATAGCGCAGGTTGGGCCGATTTTTCGGACTCTCTTCGCAGTTACGCTGAAGGGTTAATCGTTTCTTACGATAGCCATGCATTTCATGATTAGCTGCACCGCACCATTTGAACTTCCGGAACCGAAATATTGCTCTATGTTCATTGCAACGATGAGGCTTCCCTCCAAGAGCTGAATTGGACCTACAAGGAGACTACCCATGTTGCTCTCGCTCTTCCGCATGATCCAGGCGTTCCGGGACTATCAGCGCAATGTCAGCGAATTGTCCCAACTCAGCGATCGCGAACTGGCCGATATCGGCCTTGATCGCTCGGACATTCCGCGCGTTGCAGCCGGCACCTACAACGGCTGATCCGCGCCGATCAGCCCACCTACCGAACGGATAACGCCCGCCTTTGTCGCGGGCGTTGTCGTATCTGGCGCCACGCGCTACCTCTGTGCCCATGACAGGCACCAAATCCCACACCGACCCCGTCCATATCCTTGGAGGTGGCCTCGCCGGCTCCGAGGCCGCCTGGCAGGTCGCGAATACCGGCGTACCCGTCGTCCTCCATGAAATGCGCCCTCACCGGATGACGGAGGCGCACCGCACCGAGGGCCTCGCCGAACTCGTATGCTCGAATTCGTTCCGCTCCGATGATCCCGCCAATAATGCGGTTGGCCTGCTGCACGCGGAAATGCGCCGGCTCGGCTCGCTGATCATGCGCGCTGCCGACGCCAACCAGGTTCCGGCCGGTGGTGCGCTGGCGGTCGACCGCGAGGGATTTTCCGCTGCAGTCACCAGGGCCCTCGACGACCATCCCCTGATCGAAATCCGTCGCGCCGAGATTGCCGGCCTGCCGCCCGAAGAATGGCGCAACGTCATCGTTGCGACCGGACCCTTGACGTCGGCGCCGCTGGCGGAAGCGATCCGCGTACTCTCGGGCGAGGACGCGCTGGCGTTCTTCGATGCGATTGCGCCGATCGTGCACCGGGATTCCATCGACATGTCGGTGGCCTGGTTTCAGTCGCGCTACGACAAGGCAGGACCCGGCGGCACCGGCGCCGATTACGTCAATTGCCCGCTGACCAAAGAGCAATACGACGCCTTCGTCGATGCGCTGGTTGCGGGCGAGAAGACCGACTTCAAGGAGTGGGAATCCAACACGCCCTATTTCGACGGCTGCCTGCCCATCGAGGTGATGGCCGAGCGCGGCCGCGAGACGCTGCGTCATGGTCCGATGAAGCCGGTCGGCCTCACCAATCCGCACGATCCGACGGTGAAGGCCTACGCCATCGTGCAGCTGCGGCAGGACAACAAGCTCGGCACGCTCTACAACATGGTCGGCTTCCAGACCAAGCTGAAGCACGGCGCGCAGCAGCGCCTGTTCCGCACCATCCCTGCGCTGGAAAATGCCGAGTTCGCCCGGCTCGGCGGCCTGCATCGCAACACCTTCCTGAATTCGCCAAAGCTGCTCGACGCCCAATTGCGCCTGCGCGCGGAACCGCGACTGCGCTTCGCCGGGCAGATGACCGGCTGCGAGGGTTATGTGGAGTCCGCCAGTATCGGGCTGATCGCCGGCCTTTATGCAGCGGCCGATGCGCGAGCGACCTCGCTGGCCCCGCCGCCGCCGACCACAGCGCTCGGGGCGTTGCTCGGCCACATCACCGGCGGCCATATCGAGACCATCGAGCCGGGCAGCCGTTCGTTCCAGCCCATGAACATCAATTTCGGGCTGTTCCCGCCGCTCGCCAGTCCGCCCACCCGAAAGCCCGACGGGACGCGGTTGCGTGGTAACGAAAAGACGGTGGCGAAAAAGCAGGCGATCAGTGCACGGGCGCTGATTGATCTCGACCGCTGGATATCAGATCATCTGCAGATCGCTGCGGCCGCGTGAACGCCTCATGAGCTTACCGAAAGACGACGCCGCCACGTTATCGGCGCGATGGACCGAAGGCGTGCTGTTGAAGCGCGACGTGTTCTCCACCGTCGAGCGCGGACGCTTTCGTGGCGATCACGGCGAGATCGAGGCCGTGTTGCGCCGGCTCGATTTCGTGCCGTGGTGGTCCTATATCGCGGCGCGCCATTTGTTCGGCCGCGAGCGCAAGGCGCTGGCCAAGGCGCGTGGCCTGAATATCGGACCGGAACTGCTATGGGCCGGACGCGAAGCGCTGGTGCGCGGCTTCATCGACGGCGTCGCGCTGCATCTGGCCAAACCGCACGGCGATGTCGGCTATTTCCGCTCCGCCAAAATGGCGCTGCATCGGCTGCATCGCGCCGGCATCTGTCATAACGATCTTGCCAAGGAACAAAACTGGCTGGTGGGCCGCGATGGCGGCGCCTATCTCACCGACTTTCAGCTGGCGCACTGCTTCCGCACGCGCGGCCGTTTGTTTCGCCTCGCCGCCTACGAGGATCTTCGGCATCTCCTGAAGCACAAGCGCAGCTATGCGCCGGAAGCGCTGACGCCGAAGGAACGCAGGATTCTGGAGCGCAAATCGTTGATCGCCAGCGTCTGGCTTGCGACCGGCAAGAAGGTCTACCGCGCCATCACCCGCGGGCTGTTCAATTTCACCGACCGCGAGGGCGGCGGCAGGCGGCTGGTCAACGACGCGCCGGTGCTGGCGAAATTGATCCGGAAAAACCCTGATGTCCGCGATACCGCGATCGTCGCCTTCGCCGACCGCCGCACCGGTGTCGGGCTCTATGCCTTCGTCGAGGCCGATCATACAGTGCTGGAAGACCAACTGCGCAGCGACCTCGCCGTCGCGAAGGGTCCAAAACCCCCCGAGCATATCCAGGTGGTGCGGGCTCTGCCGCGCGATGCAACCGGAAAACCTCGCACCGAAATCCTGCAGCTCGTCGCCATGAACCAGCTCGACCTGATCGAGCCGATGATGAAGAACGAGACCGACCGCGCGTTCCTGAAGGATATCCTGGAGCAGCGCAAGAATTTGCGCGACCGGTTCAATTTCGAGGCGGCCGACCTGAATTCGCGATGATCCCTCTCGTCACCTTCCCGGCTTCCTGATGCAAACGGGATCGCCCTTGGGCTGGGCGGTACATTCCCAGTCGGGGCCGAAACCCGCACCCGCCCGGCGCTGCTGAAAGTCCGGGAAATACGTCACCAGGAAGGCGAAGACGCTCACGATGACGATCAGGACCAATGCCAGGCCGACAATGCCGTTCCGATCCGGAGTCCATTGCAGCCATTTCATCATGGGATGATAGCATACGGTCACGGCCGAAATAACGGCGACCTCGACGCCCGCCACATCGTCCACAGCGTCCGGAGCCTTGTGGCGACGTGCAGTTTAAAGGGATCGCTGTCCGCGCGCGACATCCGCGGCAGATCGCGCGAAACCAGCGCCAGCGGCAGGAACACCGGCCTCACCTGCGGCGGCATGTTCTTCAGAAGCCCGAGCGCCGTCCGTAAATGGCCGCCGGCGTCGCGCATCAATTGATCCAGCGCTGCGCGGAGATTCGGCGTTTCCTTGCCCGCAAATACCTCTTCCATGCCGCTGCCATGGCTCTCCAGCAATTGCAGCGGCACGAATAGCTGGCGCCGCGAGGCATCCAGCGGCAACATCGCGATCACCTGTACGAAACCCTGCGCGAGGCCGGCGTGGCGCGCAAGATGCTCGGTCTCGGGGGATTGCCAGCCGGCGATCGCAGCGCCCAGCGAAAACAACGCCGAAGAGGTGTCGTTCAGGTAACTTTCCAGCGCCGCCATGGTCGGCATCGGATCGTTGTAGAGATCGAACTGGTGCTCGTCGACGAGACGCGACAACCGCTCGACCGGAAGGCGGAAATTCTGGATTGCAAGCCTGAGTTCGGCTGCGACCGGATTGCCCTCGACGCCGCCGCGGTCCTCGCCGGCCAGCATGTCGGTCCACCATTGCAGCCGGATTTCGCCGGGCAGCGGCTGGCTGACCTGCTCGCGGACACGGGAAATCTCGACATTGAAGGCGTACAGCGCCAGCAGGCCGCGGCGCTGCGCCGCCGGCACGAACAGGGTGGAGGCGTAGCGGAAAAAATCGTGGCTGCGCACCAGCTCGGCGCAGAATTCGGTCCCCTGCCTGCCCTCGCTCGCGCTGCTCATGGCACCGCGATCAGCGCCGCCGCGACGCGCCTGCGCTCGCCGATCATGATGTTGTAGGTGCGGATCGCGGGGCCGGTCTGCATCGGGTCGAGCACGATGCCGGCCGCGTGCAGCGCCTCGCGCAGATGCGACGGCGGCCGCCAGACACCGGCGCCGGTGCCGAGGATCAGCGTATCGATGCCTCTGGCCGCAGCGAAGACGCGCTGCAGCGAGGCCTCGTCGATCTCCTCCGGACGAGTGACCGGCCAGGCCCAGATCGCATCCGGCAGGCACAGCAGCGAGCCCCGGTGCGACATCTCGGCGAAGGCGAAACCGCCATTGCCGTAGGCCTCGATCGGGGCCGACCTCGGAAGATGCGGCGCGTCCGGGCAGCCCGCCATGGCTACTTCTTCGCCGGCTTGTCCGGCTTGTCCGGCGCGTCGGTCCGGTGGGTGCCGACGCCGAGATAGATCAGGATCGGGGCCGCGATGAAGATCGAGGTGTAGGTACCGACCAGCACCACGCCGAACATCATGACCGCGGTGAAGCTGTGGATGGCGGGGCCGCCGAACAACAACAGCGCCAGCAGCGCCAGCGACACCGTCAAGTGGGTGACGATCGATCGCGACAGCGTCGAGTTGATGGATTCGTTGAGCAGTTGCGGCATCGGCATTTTCTTGTACCGCCGCAGCATCTCCCTGATCCGGTCATAGATCACGACGGTATCGTTGAGCGAATAGCCGAGAATCGTCAAAAGCGCCGCGATGCTGGTGAGGTCGAAATCGACCTGCGAGATCGACATGAAGCCGATGGTCAACACGATGTCGTGGACGTTGGCGATCATGGCCCCAAGCGCGAACTGCCACTCGAACCGGAACCAGAGATAGATCAGGATCGAGGCGATCGCGAGCATCAGGCCGAGCATGCCGTAGGCCAGCAATTCGCCTGAAACGCGCGGGCCGACCACCTCGACGCGGCGATAATCGACGGAATCGCCGAGCACGCCGCGGACCTTCTGCACCGCCTCCTGCTGCGCGGCGTCGCCGCCGGGCTGTTCGGCCACCCGGAGCAGCACCTCGTCCGGTTCGCCGAATTGCTGCAACTGGATATCGCCGAGTCCCAGGCCGCCGAGGGTGGCGCGCATCGAGGCGATGTCGACCGCGCCCGACTTGGCGCGCAGTTCCATCAGCGTGCCGCCCTTGAAATCGATGCCGAAATTCAGCCCGTGGGTAAAGAACAGGGTGATCGCGACGATCGAGAGCAGCGCCGAGATCGGAAAGCTGATGCGGCGGAAGCGGGTGAAATCGAAATGCGTGTCGTCGGGCACGATGCGCAGCGACGGCAGCCAGCCGAAGCAGCTGACCACGGTCAACGCGACGATCAGAATGCCCAGCGAGATGAGGACCAGATGAGTTAAAGCGGCATTCCCCTAGATCGGCACGCTTTGCGGCCGCTTCCATCGCACCCAGGCCGCCACGATCAGGCGGGTCAGCGTAAAGGCGGTGAAAACCGTGGTGATGATGCCGATGCCGAGCGTTACGGCGAAGCCGCGCACCGGGCCGGTGCCGATATAGAACAGCACGGCGGCGGCGATGAAGGTGGTGATGTTGGAATCGAGAATTGTCGACAACGCGCGCTTGAAGCCGGCGTCGATCGCAGAGATCGCATTGCGCCCGCCCCGCAATTCCTCGCGGATGCGCTCATAGATCAGCACGTTGGAGTCCACCGCGATGCCGACCGTCAACACGATGCCGGCGATGCCGGGCAGCGTCAGCGTCGCGTTCAACAACGACAACAGCCCGAAGATCATGGCGACGTTGATGGCGACCGCGATGTTGGCGAATACGCCGAACAGGCGATAGGTCACGAGCATGAACACGATCACCATGATCGAGCCGACATAAGCGGCGAGTTCGCCCTTCTCGATTGAATCCTGACCGAGCCCCGGACCGACGGTGCGCTCCTCGATCACGGACAGCGGCGCCGGCAGCGCGCCGGCCCGCAGCAGGATCGCCAGATCGTTGGCCGACTGGACCGAGAAGCTGCCGGAAATCTGCCCGGAACCGCCGGTGATCGGCTCTCGGATCACCGGGGCTGAAATCACCTCGTTGTCGAGCACGATCGCAAACGGCTGGCCGACATTCTCTGATGTCGCCTGGGCGAATTTGCGTGAGCCCGAGCTGTTGAAACGGAAGCTGACGATCGGCTCGCCGGAGCGCTGGTCGAAGCCGGGCTGCGCGTCGGTCAGGTCGCCGCCGGACACCAGAACCTGTTTCTTGACGACGTAGGGAATCTTCGGCGACGACGCACTCATCAGCACTTCGGAATCCGGCGGCACCTTGCCCGCCAGCGCCTGATCGGGCGACACCGTCGTGTCGACCATGCGGAATTCCATCTTGGCGGTCTTGCCCAGCAGGTCCTTCAGGCGGCTCGGGTCCTGCAAGCCCGGCACCTGCACCAGGATGCGATCGTTGCCCTGGCGCTGGATCAGCGGCTCGACGGTACCGAGCTGGTTGACGCGGCGCTCGACGATCTGCATCGATTGCTCGATGGCCTGGCGGATGCGCTCGGTGACGGCGGCCTGCGGAACGGTCAGGCGAATTAATCCGCCGCCGGCATCCGAGACTTCCAGGCTGCGCTGGCCGCTGGAGCCGAGCAGTCCGCCGAGCGGCTGCGCCAGCTCGCGCAACTTCGTCAGCGCGGTCTGCAGGTCGGCATCCTTGGCGATGCGGGCTTCCACGCCGTCATTGTGCACTTGAATCCCGCCGCTAAAGCCGATCTTGGCCTCGCGGAGCGTCCGACGCACATCGTCACGGACCTGATCGAGCTTCTCTTTCTTGATGTAATTGGAATCGACCTCGAGCAGAAGATACGAGCCGCCTTGCAGGTCGAGGCCGAGTACCATCCGGCGCTGCGCCCATGCCGGCCAAGCCTTGACGGTGGCCTCGGGGAAGAAATTCGGAACCGCGCAAAGGCACACCACCAGCGCCGTCAGGATGATCGCCAGCGCCTTCCACCGCGTGAAATACAACATCGAATTGACCCGTCAGATCGTGCGAGAATGCGGCGCTCGGAAAAGCTAGTCCGCGAAAAGCTAGCTCGCGGACGCCTCGTCCTTGGCGCTGTCAGCTTTTTCCTTCGCCGGCTCGCCCTTGGCGCGAACGCCCGAAATCATCTGCCGCATCTGCCGCACCCGGACTCCGTCCGAGATTTCGAATTCGATCTGATCGTCATCGACCACTTTCGTCACCTTGCCGACGAGGCCGCCGGTGGTGACGACCGTATCGCCGCGGCGGATGTTCTTCACGAGTTCGGCGTGGTCTTTCACCTTCTTCTGTTGCGGCCGCAGAATCAGGAAATACATGATCACGAAGATCAGCGCGAACGGCAAAAGCGACATCAACATGCTGTTGGTATCGCCGCCTCCCGCGGCCTGGGCAAACGCAGGGGTAATCAGCATCCGGACGATCCTCGTGAGACGGGAATGAACCGGCAACGCACCTCGCGTCAGGCCGGTTCGGGCAAATTCGCGCGGACTATAGCGGCCGCGGTCCCAATTGCAACGCCGCCCGATCCGTCATTTGGCCCTCATTTGAATGGCTTGCGGGTGGCCTAAAGGCCCGATATGGCTGCGTGGTCAGGAACCCCTTGAGATGTCAAAAAAGCCCCAGAAAACAAGACCTCACCACGCGCGGAAATCGCCCTTGGCCGCGACAAAACGCCCCGAGCCATCGGCCGAACATGACAGCGCGGAAAGGATTGCCCGCGCGCTTGAGGCGATCGCCGCGCAGCTGTCGGCGTCCGCTCCCACCCCCAATGCGGCCACCTCGTTTGGCGGCGCGGACGCCTACGTCTGGCACCCCGATGGACGGCTCTCGCCGGTACCGCGGGTCAGCCGCGTCGATCTCGGCCTGCTCAAGGGCATCGACCGGATGCGCGACATCCTGATCGAAAATACCGAACGTTTCGCAGGCGGCCTTCCGGCCAACAATGCGCTGTTGTGGGGCGCGCGCGGCATGGGAAAATCGTCGCTGGTGAAAGCCGCCCATGCCGACATCAATGTCAACCGCCAGCCCGCCGACCGCCTGAAACTGATCGAGATCCATCGCGAGGATATCGAGAGCCTGCCGGCGTTGATGGAGCAGCTGCGCGCTTCCGATTTCCGCTTCATCGTATTCTGCGACGACCTGTCGTTCGACGGCAATGATGCCTCCTACAAGTCGCTCAAGGCGGTGCTGGAGGGCGGCATCGAAGGCCGGCCCGACAATGTCATCCTGTATGCGACCTCGAACCGGCGGCATCTTTTGGCCCGCGAGATGATCGAGAACGAACGCTCCACCGCGATCAATCCCGGCGAAGCCGTCGAGGAGAAGGTCTCGCTGTCCGACCGCTTCGGCTTATGGCTCGGCTTCCACCGCTGCAGCCAGGATGAGTACCTCGCCATGGTGAAGGGCTATTGCGGCCATTTCGGCATCACACTTGCCGAAGACGAACTCGAGCGCGAAGCGCTGGAATGGTCGACCACGCGCGGTTCGCGCTCCGGCCGCGTCGCCTGGCAGTTCACCCAGGAATTGGCGGGACGGATGGGCGTGAGGCTGAGCGGGAAGTAGATGTCGAGCGTTCCCCGGACGCAGCGCCGCGCTCTCGGGATCGCGCGTAGCGCGACTCCGGCGATGCGCTGCAGAGTCGGGGTCCATACCTCACGCATCGCTGCGGCGGGGCCCGGCTCTGCGGAGCAGCGTGAAAAACGCTGCACCGCGCCGGGACACGGAAGTCTCACGCCCCGTTGAGGAATTGAAGCGGATCAACCGGGGTGGATCCTTTGCGGATCTCGAAGTGGAGCTGCGGCGACCCCACCTCGCCCGACTGACCCGATTTGGCAATCACCTGGCCGCGCTTGATGATGTCCCCGCGCTTCACCAACAGCTCACTCGCATGGGCATATGCGGTGACGTAGCCGTTGGCGTGCCGAACCAGAACCAGATTGCCATAACCTTTCAGTTCATTTCCGGAATAGGCGACGACGCCGTCCTCCGCCGCCTTGATCGGAGTGCCCTCGGGCACCGCGAGATTGATGCCGTCATTGACCTTGCCATTGGCCTTCGCGCCGTAAGCGGTGATCACCTTGCCGCGCGCCGGCCACCGGAAGGTCGGCAGCGCGCCCGTCGCTTCAGCCGGCTTGACCGGCGTCTCGGCGGGAATGTCTTCGATCTTTGTCGTGGCCTGGGCGAGCCGCGCCGTCTGCTGGGGGGCGACAGTCGCGGCGGTCATTTTGGTGGCAGGCGTCGCCAGCACCGGCTGGGCGGCGGCAACTGCCACAGGTTGCGCGGCGGGCGCCACAGCCGCGGTCTTGGCGCCCGGTACGATAAGCCTGGTGCCGAGCTTGAGTTTGGCCTGCGGATCCAGATTGTTGGCGCGCGCGAGTTCGGCAACCGGCATATGGTTGTGGTGCGCGATGCTCAGCAAGGTGTCGCCGCGGTTGACGAAATGAAACGACGGCGGTGCGGCGCTGACGGCCAAAACGGGTTTGCTTGCCGGCGCAGCCAAGGCGGGCGCCGCGGCAGCCGCTGCGGCCGGATGCGGGATGATCAGCTGCTGGCCCGGCGACAGCGTGCGCGGCCCCTTGTAGCCATTGGCCTGCAGGATTGCAGCCGGCGTCACATTGTAGCGCCGCGCCAGGCCATCGAGGGTGTCGCTGGTGCCAACGATGATAGTGGTGCCGGCCTGGGTGGGGCTGTGGATCGCCGCCACCGAACGGGGCGCGACGCTGCCGGTGGTCTCCAGCGGATGCGCCGGCGGCGCGTACGAGGCCAGTCCATGCCCGCCTCCGGACACGCCGCCGCTCGCCGTCGGATAGGACTGCGGCGCCGATATCGGCGGCGGCAGGGCTTGCGACTGGTATTGGGGTTGCGGGCGGGAATATTGCGGCAATTCGCGCCGCTCGACGGCGGGAGCCGGTACCGAGCCGGTCGCTTCAGGCTGATAACCAAAGGGATTGGAGAGCCGGGTCGACATGTCGCCGCTGCAACCGGCGAAACCGAACGCGATCAGCGCCAGCGCCGCGACGTGCGGTACGCGGCGCGAGTAAAGCAACTCGACGGCACGGGACATGGTTACTCACTCGTACGCAACAAAATACTGATTTGAGTTAACACCTCCCCAGTAAACAACCGCTTAACCCTGCAAATAAGGTGTTGGCGGCAAAGCCGATACCGGGGATTTACAGCTCGCGGGCAATGCCCGGCAGCGCCGGTACGAAGCGCACGTCGACCAGCTCCTTGCGGTCGAATCCGGCCTCGGTCCTGAAAACGCGCACCAGGATCTGGGTGCCGTGATGCGGCCCGACCGGCGCGATCAGGACGCCGCCGGGCTCGAGCCGCCGCAGCAACGCCTCGGGTATCTGCTCCATCGCCGCGGTGACGATGATTCGATCGAACTGGCCGGCGACCTCCGGGACGTCAAAGCCATCACCCAGCATCACCTCGACATTGCCACAGCCGAGCTTGCGGAGCCGGGCACGGGCGCTGTCGGCCAGCGTCCGATAGCGCTCGATCGTCAGCACCTGGCTGCACAGCCGCGACAGGATCGCGGCCTGGTAACCCGACCCGGTGCCGATCTCGAGCACACGATGATGCTTCTGCGGCTGCAGCCGCTCGGTCATGTAGGCCACCACGAAGGGCTGGCTGATGGTCTGGCCGCAGGCGATGCCGAGCGCCGAATCGCGGTAGGCATCGCCACGGTCGGCGGGCTCGACGAACAGTTCGCGCGGCACCTCTTCCATGGCGCGCAGCACCGCCTGATCGCTGATCCCGCGCCGCCGCAGGGTCAGCTGAAACATCATCTTTTCCGGCGGATCCTGGCTCGCGGGCATCTTGATCTCGTAAACTCGCTTGCCGGGGCCGTCCAGTGTCCTTCAAATCGATGTTCCCAAGACGGAACCGGACCAATAGCTTGGCGTTAAGCCGTCAGGCAATCAATCCTGCTCCGGGCCTGCGACGGCGCGGGTGACGCGTCGGCACGCGTTGACATTGCGCCAGATGGCGTTATTTGCGAACTTGGCTCTGTTGGGACGGGCAAGGACATCATCATGACTGCGACGCGGATGCCGCGGGGTTCTGTTTTCCTCGTCGAAGATGAGGTCATGATCCGGATGATGGTCGCCGACATGCTGGAGGAGCTGGGCTACGTCGTCGCCGCGGAAGCCGGCGAGATCAACGAGGCGATCCGGCTGGTGCAGTGCACCGAGTTCGACCTCGCCATTCTCGACGTCAACGTCAACGGCAAGGTGATCTCCCCGGTCGCCGAATTGATCAGCGCGCGCAAGCGCCCCTTCATCTTCGCCACCGGTTATGGCTCCTCGGGCCTGCCGGAAGAATACCGCGACCGTCCCGCGCTGCAAAAGCCCTTCCAGCTCGAGACGCTGGCGAAGGCGATCGACAGCGCGATGCGAAGCGCGACGGTCTAAATTCTTGTTTTGACGCGTTTTCTTCACGCGAACCGGTGACCACTTCGCTCGAAAACGCTATAATTCGCCGCACGGCCGATCCCCCGCCGGGGACTGACGCTTGCCGCGTCATTTCAGCGTCGCCGTCAACGCCTGCGAAAATTCATCATCGGTGCGGTCGAGCCGCAATGGCGTCACCGAGACATAGCCCGCGGCCAGCGCCCAGAGATCGGTCCCCTCGGCCGGCACATCGGCCTGCGCCAGCCGTTCGAACCCGATCCAGAAGTAGGGATTGCCGCGGCCGTCGCGGCGCTGGTCGACTTTCAGAAAGCCGAGATTGCGCTTGCCCTGCCGTGTCACACGCACGCCCTTGACGTCGTCGGGAGAGCGAGCGGGAAAGTTGACGTTGATCACGGTGTTCTTGGGCACGCCTGCATCGAGCACCTTGCGCAGGATTGCGGGACCGAATTTCAGCGATGTCTCCCAGAGCGGCGCGTTGCGGGTTTCCACGGAGAATTCCTGCGATAGCGCAAACGAGGGAATTCCCAAAATGGTCCCCTCCAGGGCGCCTGCGATGGTGCCGGAATAGACGACGTCTTCGGCGACGTTGCGGCCCTTGTTGACACCGGACAGCACCAGATCCGGCATGGTCTCACCGAGGATATGGCGCGCGCCCATGATGACGCAGTCGGTCGGCGTGCCGCGCACGGCGAAATGACGCGGGCCGACCTCGCGCAGGCGCAACGGATCGTTCAGCGACAGCGAATGCGAGACGCCGGACTGGTCGAGCTCCGGCGCCACCACCCAGACATCGTCCGACAACGCGCGCGCAATCTCCTCGACCACCTTCAAGCCCGGGGCATGGATGCCGTCGTCATTGGTGCAGAGAATTCGCATCACTCCAAACGCCCTTTTCGATCGATTCCACTGATTTCGATGCGCCCGTCTTTATCCCGCGGGCGCGGTCGAGGCAAACCCGGCCAGACCGGCCAAAATACCCTCGCGCCGTCGTGTCTTGCCGCACTGCGAGGCGATCGACTAAATGACAATCGTCTCGGATATTGCGAAGCCGAACCTGTTCCGACTATTTTCGATTTTCATTTGGATGGCGAAGGGTTGATGATGACCCGCTTTTCAGCCGCAGCCGCGATTTCGATTGGCTGGTTTTTCTTCATTGTGCATCCTGCGATGGCGCAATCGGACCAGGGCACCGCACCATCATGTCATGCGGGCGAGGTGCTGAAGGACGGCGTCTGCGTCCCCGATGAGGGCAAATGCTTTCCCTGGCAGGAATTCAAGAACGGTACCTGCGTTGCCAAATCGACGCCGGCGCCGGCCAATGCCCGTCCGCCCGCTCCGATTCCGCCTGCGCTTCCCGCTCGCTGCGCCGGCGGCAGCAGCGATGCCTCGGGGCAGTGCGTGTGCCCCGCCAATACCCCCCTGGATTCGGCAAGCGGAAATTGCCAGGCCGAGGTCAAGCCGCTCCGCAAGGCCAGCGACGACGTGGTCTGCGACGGCGCCACCTTGAGCGAGGGCAACTGCGCATGCCCGGCCGGTTATCGGCTGATGTCCACCAACAACAACGCGGCCGCGGGCGGAACATGCGTCAAAACCGACGCGCCGAATTGCCAGGGCGGCGAAATGACCGTTGCCGGAACATGTTTCTGCAATGGGCGGGTCACGATGTCCGGCGAGGACTACGGGCTCGAACTGGTCGGCGGCAAGTGCGTGCCGAAGCGATGCGCGGAACATACCTATCTGAAGGACGGCAAATGCGTCGCCAGCGCCGACCGGAATTTCGGATTCACCTGCAGGACCGGTTACATTCCGGATGAAGCCGATCCCGGTACCGCCAGCACCGGCCTGCACTGCGTGCCGGATCCGACGTTTTGTGACCCCAGCGTAAAGCGGAGGGACGGCTCCTGCCCGAAATCATCGGCGGTCGCCATCGATTGCTTCGAAGCCAAATGCGTCTGCCGCGATGCCCATGCAGATTGGGTGAATTATTTGTGTGAATGCGCGGCGCCGTATCGCAACGTCGATGGCAGCTGCGTCGCCGACGACAAGAGCAAGCCCGAGCAGCCAAACCAGGCCTCGGAAGAGCTGCCGGAGCGGCACGCGTGCGGACGCGGCATGATCCGCGTGCATGGGGACTGCGTCCCTGCCCGACGGCATACTCGCGCCGGCGGCTTGGTGGGCGTCCCGCCCGGCGTTGCCGGTTATGAGGACTATCTACGCCGCGGCTCGCAAATGTACCGGTTCAAGAATTACCCGAACTCCGGAACACAACTACTGACCTCGCACGAGAATACCTATTCCTCCTCGTCGATCCCCGGCTTTTCGCGCAGCACGGCGTCCAGCAGCGAACGGTGCACCTGTATCTTTCCGTTGTAATCGATCAATCCCTTTTTCCGGAACCTGTTCATGAAGAAGCTCACCCGCGAACGGGTGGTGCCGATCATTTCCGCCAGCGTCTCCTGACTGAGGATGATGTCGACCGGCGCGGCGTTGCCCTCCTTGCCGAAATCCGCAAGCAGCAGCAACAGCCGCGCCAGTCGTCTCTCGCTGGAATTGAACAGCTGATCGATCAAATCGTCCTCGATCCGGCTGTTGCGGGACAAGAGATAGCCGATGAAGAATGCAGAAAACTTCGGCTCCCCGGCGAGCGCCGTCAGCATCGCGGATTTGTTGATCTCGGTGATCAGGCACTCTTCCATGGCCTGGCTGGTCGAAGTGCGAAACTCCGCTCCCTCGAGACATCCTTCGCCGAAGAACTGTCCGGCAGTAAAGATCCCGACCACGGCTTCCTTGCCGACTTCGGACAACACCGTGATCTTCACCTTGCCCTTCTGGATGAAGTAGACGCTGGTGGCGGGGTCGCCTTGGCTGAAAATCTTCTGGTTCTTGGCGTAGCGCTCGATTGTTCTGCCGCTGTCGACCCGGCGCAAGAAAGCCTTCGGATCAAAACCGCCCTTCAGCTCAACTTCAGGCGTATTGGGCATGGTGTTGCTCCATCGTCCAACAAGGAGCGCTCGCCCGCCGGTTGAATCCAGCGGACTCCCCGGCGACCGATCCACTATATTCCTCCTATGTCGGGTAAGCGACACAAATCCGTGACCTATTAAAAATAGAAGGAAAAATGGGAGGATTGGCCGGTTGCAGTGGCCGAGCCGGCTTCAGGTCGGCGGTCGCAGCTCACTCGCGAGCCAGCCAAGTGCGCCGGAGCTCATGGGGTCATCAGATACCGTAGCGGTGCAGGTATGACCGCATTTCTGGCACTCGAACGTGCGGCTGCCGAAGCCGGACGTACCCCGCCCGAGTTTCGACAACAACATGCGATGCTGCCCGCACTTCGCGCAGCCGGGCCGCTCGATTGCGGCAACGACCACTGAGGAGACTGGCTTGAATTCTGGCATGATCCATCGCGCCGATTGGGCCGCGCTTGAAAACTCGTTCGCGGCGACACGGCGGACAATGACCCGTTGGGTAACCGATGCCCTGTTCAAGATTGCTCAGTTTGAGAAACTTCACCCCAGAGGGTGAATGAACGCGCCGGCAACCCACGATATTGCAATTAAATTGCGGCCTATCTTCCAACCGTCGCGGTCACCCTCGAATGCGGATACGCCATGGGCGCACGAATTTTGCCGGCCAGCCTTCGATGCGCATAGCGAACTTCGGCGCCGCCGACTTCGGCGTCTCGACGGAAAACTCCCGCTTTGGAGTTTCCTTGATGACGGTCTTGCTCAAGCCGGGCTGCTTCGGTCCCGCGACCTTTTGCGCGCGAGGCCGGGGGGCTTTTCGGGGCGGCTCCGGATAATATTTGCGGGCCACCTCAAGCGCCCGTTCGAAATCCTCGATATTGAGCCATGACTCGGCGCGCAGGCGTTCCAGCAAGCCGTCCTCCCACAGCCGCGCCCCCTCGATGTCGAACTGGCCCTTTTGCTTCTGGTTGCAGGCCTGGACGCCAAAACCGGTGACCGCCCATTGTCTGCCCACCCAATAGATGTCGCGATGCAGGGCCATCGGTCTGTTCGCTTTCCAGGCGGCTCTCGCCGCACGCAGAACGCGAACATACCGGGGCGCGCCGCCTTCGCAATGTCGAAGGCGACACAGACGAGAAAAATCGCACGCTACCGGTCGTGCTCGATCACTTTAAGGCCGCCCATATAGGGCTGCAGCACGCCGGGTACGGCGATCGAGCCGCCCTGCTGCTGGTAGGTCTCCATGACGGCGATCAGGGCGCGGCCGACGGCGGTGCCGGAGCCGTTCAGCGTGTGTACAAATCGCGGCTTGCCGTCGGGCCCGCGATAGCGGGCGTCCATGCGCCGGGCCTGGAAATCGCCGCAGACCGAGCAGCTCGAGATTTCCCGGTAAGCGCCGCCCTCGCCCTGGCCCGGCATCCACACCTCGATGTCATAGGTCTTTTGCGCCGAAAAACCCATGTCGCCGGCGCACAGCGTCATCACCCGGTAATGCAGATCGAGTTGCCGCAGCACTTCCTCGGCGCAGGCCAGCATTCGTTCGTGCTCGTCGCGGCTTTCTTCCGGCGTGGTGATCGAGACCAGTTCGACCTTTATGAATTGATGCTGGCGGATCATGCCGCGGGTATCGCGTCCGGCCGCCCCCGCCTCGGCGCGAAAGCACGGCGTCAGCGCGGTCAGCCGCATCGGCAGTTCTTTTTCGTCGAGGATGGATTCGCGGACAAGATTTGTCAGCGGAACTTCGGCGGTGGGGATGAGACCGAGCCGTTCGCTCTTGAGGTCGGCGCCAGGTATTGCCAGCAATTCGCCCTTGACGGCCCAGAACTGGTCGTCTTCGAATTTCGGCAGTTGTCCCGTTCCGAACATCGCGGCGTTACGCACCAGCAACGGCGGATTGATCTCGGCATAACCGTGTTCATCGGTATGCAAATCGAGCATGAACTGGCCGATCGCGCGCTCCAGCCTTGCGAGACCCTTCTTCAGGACCACGAAGCGGGCGCCCGACAATTTCGCCGCCGCTTCAAAGTCCATCAAGCCGAGCGCACCGCCGAGATCGTCATGCGGTTTTGGCGCGAAACCATAGTTGCGCGCCGCGCCGAAATGATGCCGGACCACGTTGCCGCGCTCGTCGACGCCATCGGGGACTTCATCGAGCGGCAGATTCGGAATCGCCGCGAGCGCGGCGGTGCGCTCCTCGTCCGCCGCCTTCGCAGTTTGCTCCAGCTGCGGCATGGTGGTCTTCAATTCGCCGACCTCGGCCATCAGCGCCGCGGCGCGCGCGTCGTCCCTGGCCTTCTTGGCGTCGCCGATTTCCTTCGACGCCGCGTTGCGCCGCGCCTGGGCCTGCTCCGACTTCAGGATCGCCGCACGGCGCTTCTCGTCGATCGAAAGCAGCGAGGCGGACAACGGCTGCAGCCCGCGCCGCTTCAGGCCGGCGTCGAAAGCATCAGGGTTTTCGCGAATCCACTTGATGTCGTGCATGGTCGGTCCATTCTAAGTCGTGCCGGCAAAGGCGGCATCCAGTAACCCGGATGGATCGAATTTGGAACACCGAAGGCGCCCTGTGCTAACCGTCATCCTGAGGTGCGAGCCTCTTCGGCGAGCCTCGAAGGATGACTGGCGACCGTGCCCGCTGCCCATCCTTCGAGGCTCGCTAAGATCAACGACGCTGGCGCGCCGTTGGGCTCGCACCTCAGGATGACGGCTATGGGTGCGGCAAACCTCGAAGCGCCCTACTCTGCCGGCTTCGGATCGGGCGGCGGCGGGGTCGCGGATGGCGGGGCGGTGGCGGCGGTCGCCGACGCGGCTTTCTTTTCCACCATGCGCACGGCGATGATCGAGCCCTCGTACAGCAACAGAAGCGGAATCGCGAGCGAGGACTGGCTCAGCACGTCGGGCGGGGTGAGGACGGCGGCGATGATGAAGGCGACCACGATAAAATAGCGGCGCTTGTCGCGCAGCTGTTTCGAGGTGATGATGCCGATCCGTCCGAGCAGCGTCAGGATCACCGGCAGCTGGAAAGCGATGCCGAACGCGAAGATCAGCGACATCATCAGCGACAGATATTCGCCGACCTTCGGCAACAACTGGATCTGCGCGGTTTCGGGCCCGCCCATCTGCTGCATGCCGAGCGAGAAGCGCACCAGCATCGGCAGCACCACGAAATAGACCAGCATCGAGCCCAGCACGAAGAACACCGGCGTGGCGATCAAATAGGGCAGGAACGCGCCGCGCTCGTGCTTGTAGAGGCCGGGGGCTACAAACTTGTAGATCTGGGTGGCGACGATCGGAAACGAGATGAAACCGGCGCCGAACAGCGCCAGCTTCAGCTGGGTGATGAAATATTCCAGCAACGCCGTGTAGATGAACTTGGAGTTCTCCGCCCCGGCCACCCAGACGAACGGCCATACCAGCACGTTGTAGATCTGCTTGGCGAAAAAGAAGCAGAAGATGAAGGCTACGCCGAAGCCGAGCAGCGCCTTGATCAGCCGCGAACGCAGCTCGATCAAATGGTCCATCAGCGGCGCTTTGCTGGCCTCGATGTCTTCGGCGCTCATGACGCTCTGGCGTCCCTTGCAACGTCAGGCGTTGCGGGCGCGGAGTCCTGCGGTGCGTCTGGGCCGTGGACTTCCTGCGTAATGGCCAGCGGCTGCGAAGCCAGCGCCTGTGCGTCGGCTTCGCTGAAGGTTTCGGGGATGGATGCTTCCGGCGTTGCACTGACCGCCGCATCGCCATTCGACGTCGCGGACGCTTCGACCGCGGGGGCTTCGACGGCGGGGGTTTCGACGGCGGCTACCGCCGGTTTGTCGATGCCATCGATGTCGAGCGCTTTGCCGAAGTCCCGCTCGAGCGAGGTCATGAGATTGCCTGACGTGAAGCCGGATGCGGCTTCCTTGACCTCGTCAAAGCTCTTCTTGAGATCGGCCATTTCGGCCTCGCGCATGGCCTCCTGGAACTGGCCCTGGAATTCGGCGGCCATCTTGCGCGCCTTGCCCATCCATTGGCCCACCATCCGCAACACGCCGGGCAGCTCTTTCGGGCCGATCGCGACCAGCGCGACAACCGCGATGAGAAGGAATTCACTCCACCCGATGTCGAACATGAATAATTCCGCTCACGCGAGGCGATTTCAACCCAATACTTGTCGAACAAGATCTTGCCGAACAAGATTTGGGCCGCCCGCGTCTCCCCAACCGGTCTCGCGGCGGTGTGCCGCAAGCTCTGGATGTTCAGACAACCTTGCTGCCGACATCCGTCCGCGCCGTCGCAGCCGGCGTTCCGTTGTGGTCGATCGTCTTCACCGGCTCGGGCTTTTCCGCAGGCTTCTCATCGTCCTGCATGCCCTTCTTGAAGGCCTTGATGCCCTGCGCGACATCGCCCATCAGGTCCGAAATCTTGCCACGACCGAACAACAGCAGGACGACTGCGATCACGACGATCCAGTGCCAAATGCTAAGCGAACCCATCCTGCAATCCTCCAAACAAGCGAGGCCGGCGACCCAGCCCAATCCCAGGCGGAAAGTAGGCTCGGGAGGTGTCAAAAACAAGGACTTAGGCCGCGTCAAATCCGTGTTAGCGCGACCCATTGCCGCTATTGTTAATAGGGATGGGCGGCGCGTCGCGGATCGCCGCCGCCGGACGGGAATCAGGCGCCGTCCCCGTTTTCCGGCTCCACCGCAGGCGCCAGCGCCAGTTCCAGATCGCCGATATCGAGCGGATCCTCGTCATCGCGGAGCGCTGGATCGTCCGACGGCGTCGGCACGCTGAAGCCGGAAGGCAGCCGCGAGTCCAGAAGCCCCGTCCCCTTCAGCTCCTCCAGACCCGGCAGGTCGGTCAGTGCCTCGAGACTGAATTGCGACAGAAAGGCTTCCGTGGTTCCAAAAGTCAGCGGACGCCCCGGCGTCTTGCGGCGGCCGCGCGGGCGGATCCAGCCGGTTTCCAGGAGCACGTCGAGTGTTCCCTTGGAGGTGATCACGCCGCGGATTTCCTCGATCTCGGCGCGGGTGACCGGCTGGTGATAGGCGATGATCGCGAGCATCTCGATCGCCGCGCGCGACAGCCGTCGCGTCTCGGTGCTCTCGCGCGTCATCAGCCAGGACAGATCGCCCGCGGTGCGGAAGGTCCACTTGTTGGCGATGCGAACCAGATTGACGCCGCGCGAGGCGTAGTCGGCCTGCAATTGTGCCAGCGCCACCTTGATGTCGACGCCGTCGGGCATCCGCTTGGCCAGCGTTGCCTGATCGAGCGGTTCGGTCGAGGCGAACAGCAGCGCTTCCAGGAGCCGGAGTTCCTCCGGCCGCGCCTGCGCATCGGTCGAAGTCTCCTCGACATCGGCTTTGCGTTTTTCCGCCAGGCTTGCCATGGCTAGGTCTCCCTCTTCCACTTACTCGCCGCGAGAATCCGGCGCGGTCATCGCGTCGGATACTGGTTGCGGCGGACGCTTTCGAAAATACAGCGGCGCGAACGCCTCTTTCTGGTGCAGGTCCATCTCGCCTTCCCTCACCAGTTCCAGGGCCGCGGCAAAGCTGGAAGCAAAAACCGTGGCCTTTTGCGAGGGATCGACGACGTAGTTGATCAGATATTCGTCGAGCCTGCTCCAGTCCTGGGCCATCCCAACGAGGCGCTCGAGCGAGGCGCGCGCTTCGGTCAGCGACCACACCGTGCGCCTGGCCAGATGCACCGTGGCGAGCACCCGTTGCTGGCGCTGGGCGGCGTAGGCGGTGAGCAGGTCGAACAACGTCGCGGTGAATTTCGCGTGCCGGATTTCAGCGATCGTTTCCGGATCGCCGCGCGGAAAGATATCGCGCTGCAATTGCGGGCGATTCATCAGCCGGTTCGACGCTTCGCGGATCGCCTCCAGCCGGCGCAGCCGGTTGGCAAGCGCGGTCGCCATTTCCTCCGCGCTCGGGCCGTCCGCGCTCGGGGCCTCCGGCAGCAGCAGCCGCGACTTCAGGAACGCCAGCCACGCCGCCATCACCAGATAATCGGCGGCGAGTTCCAGCCTGATTTTTCGCGCCGCCTCGATGAACACGAGGTACTGGTTGGCGAGCGCCAGAATGGAAATTTTCGCAAGATCGACCTTCTGCTGCCGCGCCAATGCCAGCAACAGGTCGAGCGGGCCCTCATAGCCCTCGACATCGACCACCAGCGAAGGCTCGTCGTCGGAGAGTTCGGCCGGCCGGCCGGTTTCGAATGATAAAATCTCCGCGCTCATGCGCTCGCCGTCCTTGCCATCAACGCATCGAGTTCAGCCCGCGCCCCGGCCCGGTCGAAGGGCAGCGGCGCCTTGCGGGAGGCCAGCGCCTGCTGGGCGCGCTGCAGCGCCCTGCCCGACAACTCCGGGCTCTCGCGCGCGACCTCACGCATTTCGTCGAGCTTGCCGTTGCAATACAGCACCATGTCGCAGCCCGCGCCGACGATGGCCCGGGTGCGCTCGGCGAGCGATCCCGCCAGCGCGTTCATGGACACATCATCACTCATCAACAAACCCTGGAACCCGATCACGCCGCGAATCACCTCAGCGATGATTGTCGCAGAAGTCGTGGCCGGTTGGGCAGGGTCGAGTGCGCTAAACACAACATGTGCGGTCATGGCCATCGGCAGGTCCGCCAGCGGTCGAAATGCCGCAAAATCGGTTCGTTCCAGCTCAGTTCTGGAGTTTTCAACCCGGGGAAGGCTCAAATGACTGTCCGCGGTAGCCCGCCCATGTCCCGGAATGTGTTTTAGCACCGGCAAAACGCCGCCCTGTTGGAGCCCCTCGGTCACGGCACGAGCAATCGCCGCGACCTTGTCCGGCTCGTTGCCATAGGCCCGATCACCGATCACATCGTCGGCGCCGGCGATCGGCACATCCGCCAGCGGCAGGCAGTCAACGGTCACACCGAGATCGCTAAGGTCGGCTGCGATCAGCCGCGCGCTCAGCCGCGCCGCACGAAGCCCGAGCTGAAGGTCGAGGTCGTAAAGGCCGCCCAGCGCTGCGCCGGAGGGGTAGAGCGGCCAGTGCGGCGGCCGCAGCCTTTGTACCCGTCCGCCTTCCTGGTCGATCAGGACCGGGGCCTCGGCATCGCCGACCGTCTCGCGCAATTCGTCAACCAGGCGAACGACTTGAGCCGGGTTCTCAGCATTGCGCTTGAACAGGATGAAGCCCCAGGGCCTGAAGTCGCGAACGAATTCGCGCTCCTCGGCAGTCAGGGCCGGGCCCGAGATGCCCGTGATGAAGGCGCGGCGGTTGCTCATGCGGCCGATTAGCTCACCGTTGGCCCGAGGGTCAAGGAAACGGCCGTTAATTCCTTTGGACCCAGCACTGGCCGCCGGCGGATTGCAAGCTGCTGCAGAACTGGTGGGCTTCCTCGGAAGAGCCAAAGGGGCCGACCATGGCGCGGTAGCGCACGCCCTTCTCGCCCGCGTCGGCCCGCTTGATCACCGCCTCGTGCGCTCCCAGCACCGCCGGGTACTTGCCCTGCAGCGCCTTGTAGGAAGACTGGGCGGCGGCCTCGTTCAGCTGCGAGGAGACCGAAACCATGTATCCGCCGCTGGACGCGGCGGCGCTCGGTCCGGTCTGTGCCGGATTGGTGGCAGCCACCCTACTTCGGGGTTCCGCAGGCGGCGTCGGCTGGCTGGCCTGCGGCGCCAGCGAAAGCGGCGCGTTGGCGCTGGCATTGGCAGCCGCCGGCGGGCTTCGCATGGCCGGAGAAGCCGTTGTTCGCGCCGCCGGCGCAGGCTTTGCGACCGGAGCCGGTGCCGGTGCCGGTGCCGCAACAGGCATTGCCGCGCTGTCGGGCTGGTCGGCATGCACGGCCACGATTTTAACATTTCGCGGCACAATGTCCGGCATCGTGCCGTTATTGGCGGTCGGTGGCGGACCGGGTGCGACACTCCCCACCGGCGGTAGAGTGCCGTTCGGGTTCATCGGCGCCAGCACCACGCGCGGGCCGGCCTTGGCATTGACGTCGACCGGGGCTTCTTCGCGTGGAACGATCTTCTCTGTGCCATCGCCCGCGTTCATGCGGTCCGGCACCTTGCCGGACCCGTCGGATGGCGCCGGTACGATCTTGATCGGGCTGGTATCGGCCTTGATCACCGGAGGCTCGCCGCTGCGCGGCGACCCAACATAGGTGCGGTACGCAAACGCCGCGCCGGTCCCCAGCACCGCCATCGCCAGCACCACGACCACGGTGGCCATGCCGCCGCGCTTTGGGACCTGTTCCTCGGCGGCTTCGTCATAGTCATCCTGATAGGCGTAGGCCTCTTCATCCGCATAGGCCGGATCATGCTGGGATTGCCGGCTGCCGTCGTCGATCTGGCCGTACAGCGCGTCATCGTAGCGCGACGGGTCGGGTTCGTCGGCGTATTGCGGCTCCTCCCCATAATGCGGCTCGGGTGCGGCACGGGCGTAACGCTGCAGCGGATGCACCGCGCTCGGGTATTCCGGCGGCTCATCCTGCTCGGGGATTTCCTGCCTGCTGGCGCGCTGCATCCAGGGTGGCGGACCCGCGGGAGGTGCCTCATCCGGCTCTGCCGGGCCCGGATATTGATCGCGCGGGCTGGCGCGCGGCGGTATCTTGGCATTGGCCCGGCCCATGGTGCCGAAGGGATCGGTCTGGCCGATCAGGCGGGCGAGTTCGGCCAAAGGATCGCCCTCGCCTCTTCCCGCACCCGACTGATCGCGGGCGCGGTCATCGTCGCCATCGTCGGGAAAGGGTCTATCCTGATATCGATCGGCCATCGTGATGATGCGTGCCCCTTCGGGAAAGCCGCCAACCCCTTATGACTGACGAACCGGCCCGTGCCAGATGCTCTGAACTATCGCATCTCGTCGGGTGCCTGAACACCCAGAACGCCCAAGCCCGATGCCAGAACCGAAACGACGCCCTGAACCAAAGCCAGCCGCGCCTTTGTGATCTCTGCATCATTATTGATAATGAAGCGTAAATAGGGCAGATCGCGCCCCCTCGTCCACAGCGCGTGAAATTCGCTGGCAAGATCATACAGATAAAAAGCGATTCGGTGCGGCTCATGCGCGACCGCGGCCGCCTCGATCATCCGGGGATAGAGCGCCAATCGTCGCAGCAGGTCCAATTCCGAGGGGTCGGTCAAACGCTCCACCGCCGCCTCCTCAAGGAAGGCGGCCCGCGCACGCGCCTCCTCCGGCAGGTCGGGGACCACCTCCCGGGCATTGCGGAACACCGAATGGCCGCGGGCATGTCCGTACTGGACATAGAACACCGGGTTTTCCCGAGACTGCTCGATCACCTTGGCGAGATCGAAATCCAGCACCGCGTCGTTCTTGCGGTAGAGCATCATGAAGCGCACGGCATCCCTGCCTACCTCGTCGACCACTTCGCGCAGGGTGACGAAATCGCCGGACCGTTTTGACATTTTCACCGGCTCGCCGCCCCGCAACAGCCGCACCAGCTGCACGATCTTCACGTCCAGGGCAGCGCTGCCCGAGGTCACCGCCTTGATCGCGGCCTGCATGCGCTTGACGTAGCCGCCATGGTCAGCGCCCCAGACGTCGACCAGGTTGTGAAAGCCGCGGTCGAACTTGTCCTTGTGATAGGCGATGTCGGCGGCGAAATAAGTATAGCTGCCGTCGGATTTGAGTAGGGGCCGATCGACGTCGTCGCCATAGGCGGTGGCTCGAAACAGCGTCTGCTCGCGGTCCTCGTAATCCTCGACCGGCGCGCCCTTCGGCGGCGGCAGCCGGCCCTCATAGACATCGCCCTTGGCGCGCAGGAAATCGATCGTTTCAGCGACGCGATTATTGCCGCTTTCGATCAGCGAGCGCTCGGAGAAGAAGACATCGTGCTCGATATTGAGCGCGGCCAGATCGTCCTTGATCATGTCCATCATCATCGCGATGGCCTCGCGGCGCACCGGCGGCAGCCACGCCGTTTCCGGCATCGACAGCAGCCGCTCGCCGTATTCGGCGGCCAGCGCCTGCCCGACCGGCTTCAGGTAGTCGCCGGGATAAAGCCCTTCGGGGATTTCGCCGATATCCTCGCCCAGCGCCTCGTGGTAGCGCAGGAAGGCCGAGCGCGCGAGCACATCGACCTGGGCGCCGGCATCGTTGATGTAATATTCGCGCGTCACGTCGTAGCCCGCGAATTTCAGAAGGCTCGCGAGAGCATCGCCGAACACGGCGCCACGGCAATGCCCGACATGCATCGGCCCGGTCGGGTTGGCGGAAACATATTCGACATTGACCTTTTCGGCTGCGCCAACTGTGCTTTTCCCGTAGGCGTCACCCTCGCGCAGCACCGTGCGCAGGGCATCCGACCAGGCCTTCGGCTTCAGGGTCAGGTTGATGAAGCCGGGACCGGCGACGTCGACCGCGGCGACCAGATCGTCGGTGCGCAATTTCGACGCGATCGCCTCGGCGAGATCGCGCGGTTTTGTCCTGGCCTCCTTGGCGAGCACCATCGCGGCGTTGGTCGCCATGTCGCCGTGGGCGGCGTCGCGCGGCGGCTCGACCACCACGCGCGACAGATCGATGCCGGCGGGCCATCCGCCTTCGGCCGCCAGCACGCCGCACACCGCATGCACGCGCGCCAGCACGTCGGCGAACAGATGCGGATGGGAAGCTTGATCGGCCATGGGCTGATGTGACCTGGGGGATCGCGCCGCGCCTCGCGGCTTCAGGCCGCCGCCTAACGCAAATCCGGGGTCGAGTCAAAAAGCCTTTGATGCTCGGTGATGGCAAAACGATCGGTCATTCCGGCGATGAAATTGCCGATCCGCCGCGCCCGCTCGCCCTCGGTATCCGTGCCCTCGGGCGGCAGCCATTCGGCGGGCAGATCGGACGGCGTGTTCTGATAGCGCGCGAACAGGTCGAACAGGATCTGCTCGGCCTCGCCCATCACCCGCATCACCCGCTCATGCCGGTACATCCGCTGCTTCAGGAACGATTTGATCTCGGCCTCCTGCTGCGAGACGCCGGCAGGAAACGCAATCAGCACGTCGCCATGGTTGCGGACGGCATCGACCGATTTGGGCTTGGCGGCTTCCAGCCGCCGGAGCGACTCCGCAAACACCGCGCCGATCAGATAGGAAATCAGTTCGCGCACCAGTTCCGCCCCGCGCCTGATGTCGTCGAGCGCGGGATAAGCCTCGTCGATTTCGGCGATCATCGCCGCGGTCAGCGGCATGATCTTGAGGTCGTCGACGCTGAACAGACCGGCGCGCAGGCCATCGTCGATGTCGTGGGCATCATAGGCGATGTCGTCGGCGATCGCGGCGACCTGGGCCTCCAGCGAGGCAAAGCTCGACAATTCGAGGTCGTATTTGCCGTCATAATCGGAAATTCCGACCGGAATGCCCCGGTCGCGGTAGCGTTCGATCGGTGACCCCCGATGTGACCGGAGAGGACCGTTGTGCTTGACGATGCCCTCCAGCGATTCCCAGGTGAGATTGAGCCCGTCGAATTCGGGATAACGATGCTCCAGCGAGGTGACCACGCGCAGCGTCTGGGCGTTGTGATCGAAGCCGCCATGGGTCTTGAGGCAGGCATCCAGCGCCCGCTCGCCGGCATGGCCGAACGGCGGATGGCCAAGATCATGGGCCAGCGCCAGCGTTTCCGTCAGATCCTCGTCGAGCCCGAGTTGCCGGGCCAGCGCGCGGGCGATCTGCGCCACCTCCAGCGAATGGGTCAGCCGGGTACGGTAATGATCGCCCTCGTGGAATACGAAAACCTGGGTCTTGTGCTTGAGGCGCCGGAAGGCGGTGGAATGGATCACCCGGTCGCAATCGCGCCGGAACGGGCTGCGGGTCCGGCTCGGCGGCTCCGCGAACAGCCGCCCGCGGCTGCGGTCGGGATCGCAGGCAAAGATCGAGCGAGGGGCAGCCATTCCGACCGACACGGTGTATTGATCCTGTTTAAGGGTTTGATTCCAGACCCGCGCGCACTTAACTATGTCCTGTGGCCGGATACCAAATGATTTGGGTATAGGCCGGCTACCGGAGCAAAGTCATGACAGCAGCAAGTGTCGTCATCAGCGAGCGGGCGGCGCGCCGCATCGGGGAAATCCTCAAGACTGAGGGTGATGGTGCAATGCTACGCATCAGCGTCGAGGGCGGCGGCTGCTCCGGCTTTCAATATAAATTCGACATCGACCGCGACAAGGCCGACGATGACCTGGTGATTGCGCGCGACAGCGCGGTGGTACTGGTCGATCCCGCCTCGGTCCCGTTTCTGGCCGGCTCCGAAGTCGATTTCGTCGACGATTTGATCGGCGCCTCGTTCCGCGTGGTCAATCCGAACGCCACCGCCTCATGCGGCTGCGGCACCAGCTTTTCGATCTGAGCCTCCGTGCGCATCGCAACCTGGAACGTCAATTCGGTCCGGCAACGGCTCGAGCCATTGCTGGCGTGGCTGAAGGACAGCGCGCCCGACATCGTCTGCCTGCAGGAGATCAAATGCGTCGACGAGGCGTTCCCGCGGCTGGAGATCGAGTCGCTCGGCTATAACGTCGTGACCCATGGCCAGAAGACTTTTAACGGCGTGGCGCTGCTCTCGAAACTGCCATTCGAGGAGACCAAGTCGGGGCTGGCCGGCGACGACGAGGACGCCCATGCAAGATTTCTGGAAGGCGTGGTGCCCTTGAAGCGCGGCGTGCTTCGGCTCGCCTGCCTTTATTTGCCCAACGGCAATCCCGTCGGGACCGACAAATATCCCTACAAACTCAAATGGATGTCGCGACTTCTTGAATATTCGAAGCAGCGGCTTAAGACGGAAGAACCCCTGATCCTCGCCGGCGACTTCAACGTCATTCCGACGCCGCAGGACGTCCATAATCCCGCGGCCTGGATCAACGATGCGCTGTTCCGCCCCGAAACCCGCGAAAGCTTCCAATCCCTGCTTGGCCTCGGTCTCACCGACGCGCTGCGCGCCGTCACCGACGCGTCAGGCCAATACACCTTCTGGGATTATCAGGCCGGCGCCTGGCAGAAGAACCATGGCCTTCGCATCGATCATCTGTTGCTGTCGCCACAGGCCAGCGACCGGCTGATCGATGTCGGTATCGACAGCTATGTGCGCGGCTGGGAGAAGCCGTCGGACCATGTTCCGGTCTGGGCCGATCTCGATCTCGAGGCGGCTTGATCGCAACGCTTGCGTGGGCGTTGTTCAGTCCCTGCGGCCCTGAACCCAGTGCTCGAGCATCTGCAGCGCCATGGCGCGGTCGTCCTCGGACGCCCTCGCGATGGCCTTGCTGTAGCTATCCTTGATCCAGGTCTCGTCGGACGCGGCGCTGTCGCGCGCCAAGGTCAGCCACATCAGGCCGCGGGCCGCCTGACGCGGCAGCTGGTCGCCGTTGAACAGCATCTGTCCGAGCAAGGCCTGCGCCTGATGCTGGCCCTTCTGGGCGGCAAGCGCGAGCCAGCGCGCGCCGTAGCGGAGATCGTCGGGTGAACCCGAGCCCCTCAGATACAGCCGGGCCAGGTCATATTGTGCGTCGGCATTGCCGAAATAGGACGCGGCGTAGGAGAACATCTCGCGCGCCCGCTCCGGATCGGACTTGATCTTGGAGTTGGGAATACCGCTCAGATAATACCGCCCCAGCGCCACAAAGGCGTTGGCGACGATTGCCGCCTGCGGCGCCGACGGACTGTCTTCGGCATGCGCATTGGCGATCCGATTGAAATATTCGAAGGCGCGCAAATCGTCCTGGGCGACGCCATTGCCGTCGGCGTACATCCGCCCGAGCTTCCATTGCGCGATCGGGTGGCCGCCTTCGGCGGCATATTGCAGCGAGGTCAGCGAGGAGTCGGGCGCGGACGGTGGGATCGCCTTCTTCAGGGCGGCTGCGGCCCCAGGCTGGCCCGAAACCACGGGAATCGCCGAATCCTGATTGACCGGCGCACCGTCGAACGCGAACGCCGGGCCCGCCACCGGCGTGGCCCCCAAAATCAACGCAAAAATGATACGCTCAGATATCCGCATAACACTGTTTCTCGTGCGCCCCGCCCGGATGGGTTACGGCGCCATCCACCGCCGGCCCGACCTGCTGGGCGTATTTCCACAGCACACCTGATGTATGATTGGTCTGCCGCGGCTTCCATTTGGTCTTGCGCTCGGCGAGTTCGGCGTCGGTCAACTTTACGTTAAGAGTCCCGGCCACGGCGTCGATTTCGATGATGTCTCCGTCGCGCAACAGTGCGATCGGCCCGCCCACGGCCGCTTCCGGCCCGACATGGCCGATGCAAAACCCACGGGTGGCACCGGAGAACCGGCCGTCGGTGATCAGCGCGATCTTGCCGCCCATGCCCTGCCCGGTCAGCGCCGCGGTGGTCGACAGCATTTCGCGCATGCCGGGACCGCCGCGCGGCCCCTCATAGCGGATCACGATGACCTCGCCCTCTTTGTAGGTCTTTTTGCGGACCGACTCGAAGGCATCCTCTTCGCGATCGAAGCAGCGGGCGGGCCCTGAGAATTTCAAGTTCGACATGCCCGCAACCTTCACGATCGCGCCTTCAGGCGCGAGATTGCCCTTCAGGCCGACCACACCGCCAGTGACGGTGATCGGCTTGTCGGCCGGCCGCACCACGTCCTGGTGCGGATTCCATTTTACGCTCTTGAGGTTTTCGGCGATCGTCCGGCCGGTGACCGTCAGGCAGTCGCCATGCAAATGGCCGTTGTCGAGCAGCGTCTTCATCAGAAGCGGTATGCCGCCAGCTTCGAACATGTCTTTGGCAACATAACGGCCGCCGGGCTTCAAATCGGCGACATACGGTGTCTTTTTGAAGATTTCTGCTACGTCGAACAGATCGAACTTGATTCCGCATTCGTGCGCGATCGCCGGCAGGTGCAGCGCAGCATTGGTCGATCCGCCGGAAGCGGCTACCACCGCCGCGGCGTTTTCCAGCGCGCGGCGGGTGACGATGTCGCGCGGGCGGATATTCGAGGCGATCAGCTCCATGATCTTCTCGCCCGCGGTCATGCAGAAGGCGTCACGGATTTCGTAAGGCGCCGGCGCGCCGGCCGAATAGGGCAGCGCCAGTCCGATGGCCTCCGATACCGTCGCCATGGTATTGGCGGTGAATTGTGCGCCGCACGCGCCGGCCGAAGGACACGCCACGCGCTCGATTTCATCGAGATCGGCATCCGACATCTCGCCGACCGAATGCTTGCCAACCGCCTCGAACATGTCCTGCACCGTGACCTGCTGTCCCCGGAAATTACCGGGCAGGATCGAGCCGCCATAGATGAAGATCGAGGGCACGTTGAGCCGCACCATCGCCATCATCATGCCCGGCAGCGACTTGTCGCAGCCGGCGATGCCGACCAGGGCATCATAGGCATGGCCGCGGATGGTCAATTCGACGGAATTGGCGATGCATTCGCGGGACGGCAGCGACGAGAGCATGCCCTCATGGCCCATGGCGATGCCATCGGTCACCGTGATGGTGCAAAACTCTCGGGGGGTGCCGCCGGCCGAGGCGACGCCCTTCTTGACCGCCTGCGCCTGGCGCATCAACGAAATGTTGCAGGGCGCGGCCTCGTTCCAGCAAGAGGCGACACCGACGAAGGGTTGGTGGATCTGATCGGTGGTCAGCCCCATGGCATAGAGATACGAGCGGTGGGGCGCCCGCTCGGGACCCTCCGTCACGTGCCGGCTTGGAAGACGCTTCTTGATGCTGGTCTTGGCGTCCATCGCGAACCTGTTTCCCCAGCCATCTCTTGTTGGACCCGGAAAAGCCGATCTCTGAAAAAGATCGATTTCCTTTCGCCTTCGCGAGCGCCGTGGCCAAAAGCCTACGAAGGATGATTTCATGGAGGGGTGTGGCTAAAAAGCGGCGCGCGCAAGCACTTGCTGGCACGAGGGTTAAATGTTCGCCATGTGTTGCGGTCAAGCAACAATCGTGACCCAAGGGCAACCATCTTGTATCCAGAGATTGTCGTCGCAGAGCTTGGGACCAAAATCGCGAAAACGACCCCATGCAAAGTAGCGTGCACACGGCTCGCGGCACTCTTTGCTGCACTGCGTCCGGGACGAAGCCCCGAACCCAATCTCATTCTCCCAAAGCGGGATGAGTTTTGATCGAATTGATCTTCCGCGTGTTCGGTCCACCTCTCCCCAGCGGGGAGCCCAAAGGGAGAGGTGGCCGGGCCAGCGAACCAATCGATCGAACCAACACTCATCTTGCTTTAGCGCTCGCCCGATACGACCGGGAGCTGTTCAATCGCGCGGATGCCGGGCCGCTTACGCCAGGTGATCTCCAACTCCTCCACCGCAAGCGTCAGCTTCGGCCAGCGCTGGAACAGCGACTTCAGCGCGCTCTTGCCTTCCATCCGCGCCAGCTGATGGCCGAGGCAGAAATGAATGCCGGTGCCGAAGGCGATGTGCCGGTTCGGCTTGCGCTGCAGCTCCAGCCGCTCGGGATCGGGATTGGCCTGCGGATCCATGTCGGCGGCGGCCAGCATCACCATGACCTTCTCGCCCTTTTTCAATTGGACGCCGCCGAGTTCGACATCCCGGCGGATGTAGCGTGGCTTGGTGAACTGAACCGGCGTGAGGAACCGCAGAAATTCCTCCACCGCCAGATCGACGCGGCTCCAGTCCTGTTCGAGCCAGTCGCGGAGCTCGGGATTCTTCAGAAGCTCGAATACCGATCCGCTGATCAGGTGGGTCGTGGTCTCGTGCCCGGCAAACAGCAACAGGAACACCATCGACACGATTTCGTCCGGACTGATCTGTCCGCCGCCCTTCCCGATGCGAACGATTTCGGCGATCAGCCCGTCACCACCCTGCCGGCGCACCATCTCGAGATGCCGTCCGATGTAGCGCTTCATGGCAACCACGTTCGGGATCGCGACGAAAATTCCCAATGGGCCGGTCAGACGGGTGAAGCCGCCGGCCCAGGCAACGAATTTCGGCCGATCGGCGAGCGGCAATCCGAGAAGCTCGCAAATCACCCATAGCGGCAGCTCGCGCGCATAGCGGCCGACCAGGTCGGCCGGACTTCCCTGAGCGAACAGCTTGCCGGCGAGTTTATCGGCAATGGCGCGGATACGCGGCTCCATCTCGAGCACCGCGCGGCGGCGAAATGCCTCGTCGACGATGTCGCGCAACCGCCGGTGATCCGGATCGTCCATCGACAGCATGTGGTTGGCGAGCGTGCGCACGATGCCCGGCATCCACCATTTCAATCCGGCGACCGACCCCTTTTCGTTGCGAATGGCGAAGGTCTCGGTGTCCTTCAATATCTGGTCGGCGAGCGCCTGGGTCGTCGGCGTCCAGACCACACCCACCAGCGGGAAACGCACCTGCACGACCTGACCGGCGGCACGAAGCCTTTCGATCGCGGCGGCGGGATTGCGATAGTAGTCCGGGCTGGCGAAGTCCGCTTCAAGCGTCATCGGCGTTTCCTGCACCGCAAGCTGGGCATCACTGCGGCGAAAACGGCAGGCCGCGGCGCGGTGGTTTCACCTGATGACAAACACCAGCTTGCCGCGAAAGTGGCGGGATTGGCTTAGCTGATGCGCGGCGGCGGCTTCGCTGAGCCGGTAGCGCGTCACTTCCGGCGCACGGACGGCCCCTGAGGCAACCAGCGCCACGATGCGCTCGAGATGCGGCCGGTCGCGTCCGACGCTTGGCCGCAGCGCTGTGACGTCGCTGCGGTCCGGTTTCGGCGCCTGCGCGCCGGAGCCAATGAAAGCTGCCCGGCCGCCCGGTTTGAGCACCGCGAACGATCGCTGCGCGACATCGCCGCCGACGGTGTCGAAGACGGCGTCGCAGCCTTTCT
>CAVPFQ010000021.1:0-68523 GCA_963703845.1 uncultured Alphaproteobacteria bacterium | reverse complement strand
AGTGCAATGAACTCCATATTGTTCCCAGGTAGCAACAACCCAAGACCATTGAGGCTTTTATCGTCTTGAAGAAGCCGACTATGCTAGTGATCGTTGGGTCAGCTACGGGCGATTGGTTGCCAAAGATATTCGTAAAAGAAGAAATGCCGGCCGAGATAAGTGATGTCGGCGCACTGCTTCTTCGCTGCATGTTCGCAAAGGTGGTCATTGAAGGGTAGTTGTATATGTTTGTGTTGAATTTCTCTGCGAGTGCAACGTGTCCTTGTAGGCCGGCGTGGCTTCACAAATGTGTCGAGAAGTTTGCTGGTAGCCGACTGATCCTTCTGCTCATCCAGTACACCGGCAGCCGACCGTGACTTTCGCGAATGCTTCGCCGAGTGCTGCTTATTTATTTTTGATTAAACGTTCATCAGGCCGCCACATCCTCGAACTGCGTGTAGCCCTTGGTTCAGCTAAAGCGCCAGTTCCTTGCCGCTGCTCTTCACCACCCGCCCCTTCTGGATTACGTGCACGAAATCAAGCACGATGTAGTTGAGCAGCCGCTGGTAATGCGTGATCACCACCATCGCCGGTCGGGCGAGCGCAGCGCGTTGATGCTGTCGGCGGCGAACCGCAGCGCGTCGATGTCGAGACCGGAATCCATCTCGTCGAGGATGCACAGGCTCGGCTCGAACAACGCCATCTGCAGGATTTCGTTGCGCTTCTTCTCGCCGCCGGAAAAGCCGACATTGACGCCACGGCGCAGCATGTCCTGCGGGATGTCGAGCCGCTCGCGACCGCGCGCACCTTTTCAGAAATGCGGGCGTCGAGAATTCGCTCTCGCCCGCGCCTCGCGCTGCGCGTTCAGCGCGGTGCGCAGGAACGTCATGGGGGCTCCTCCCGGATTCCACCGTACTGGAACGCCAGGAACACGCCCTTGGCGGCGCGCTCGTCCGGCGGCATTTCCAGCAGGTTCTCGCCGTTGAACAGGACTTCGCCACCGGTTACTTCATAGCCCGGTTTGCCGGCGATCACATGCGAGAGCGTCGACTTGCCGGAGCCGTTCGGCCCCATGATGGCGTGCACCTCGCCCTTGTTCACGGCGAGTGACAGCCCATGGAGGATTTCACGCTCCTCGACGCGGACCTGCAGGTTTTTGACTTCGAGTAGTGGCATCACATTCTTCCGTCTTTCTTCCGCTTCCTCGTCCTGAGGAGCGCGCCCTTGCGCGCGTCTCGAAGGACAGGCCGACCATTTTCTTTGCCATCCTTCGAGACGGGCGCTGATGCGCCCTCCTCAGGATGAGGGTTATCCCACGCTCCCCTCGAGCGAGATCGAAATCAGCTTCTGCGTCTCCACCGCGAATTCCATCGGCAACTGCCCAGCACGTCTTTCACAAAGCCGTTGACCACGAGGCGCGACTGCTTCTTCCTGGCTCAGCCGCGCGGCACGCAATAGAGCATCATATCCTCGGAGATTTTCGACTGCTCGTCCTGTGCTCGAACAGCGCGGAAGAATTCTTCGCCTCGATATAGGGCACGGTGTGCGCGCTGCATTGGTCGGCCGATCAGCAGCGAATCGCAGGCGGTGAAATCGCGCGCGCCGGGTGGCTTTCGGTGCGCGGTGACCGAGGCCGCGATAGGTGTCTCGCTGACACCCCGGCCGCGATGCCCTTGGAGCGATCCGGCTGGTGGTGTTCTTACCCAAGCGAATTGACTCCTGGTGCCGCCGTCGACCTGCTGGCGGCCGTTCGAGATCGCGATCGAGTAAAACTCGCCGCGCGAAATTGTCGCCGCGCAGGATGCACTCGGATATTTCCAGGTAATCGCGGACCCGGTCTCCACCTGGTTCCAGGAATCTTCGAATTTGTCGCCGCGCGTAACCGCGTCTGGTGACGAAGTTATAGATGCCGCCGACACCTTCCGAATTGCCGGGGTACCAGTCTGCACCGTCGAATATTTTATTTCGGCGTCGTCGAGGTCACCAGTTCGACTACTGCGGCATGCAGTCGGTTCTCGTCGCGCTGCGGCGCGGCGCAGCCTTCGAGACAGCTGACATAGGCTCCCTTGTCGGCGATGATCAGCGCGCGCTCCGAACTGGCCGGTGTTGCGCTCGTTGACGCGGAAGTAAGTGGACAGCTCCATCGGGCAGCGCACGCCCGGCGGCACGTAGACGAACGAGCCGTCGGAGAAGACAGCCGAATTCAGGGTGGCGAAGAAATTGTCCGAGGTCGGCACCACCGTGCCGAGATACTTCTTGACCAGATCGGGACGCTCGCGGATCGCCTCGGAGATCGGCATGAAGATCACGCCGGCGTTCTTCAGTTCCTTCTGGAAGGTGGTCGCCACCGACACCGAGTTCGAACACCGCGTCGACCGCGATGCGGCGCTCGCCTTCAGGGCGCACCACGCCCTCCAGCACTTCCACCTCGCGCAGGGGAATGCCGAGCTTTTCGTAGGTTTTGAAGATTTCCGGGTCGATCTCGTCGAGCGAGGCGACCTGCTTCTTCGGCTTCGGCGCCGAGTAATAATACAGTCCCTGGTAATCGATCCTGGGATAGTCGACCCGCGCCCATGTCGGCTCGGTCACGGTCAACCACCGGCGATAGGCCTCCAGCCGCCATTCCAGCATCCAGGCCGGTTCGCTCTTTTTCGCTGAGATGAAGCGGACGGGATCTTCCGACAGCCCCTTTGGGGCCTTGTCGGAACTCGATAAGCGTCTCAAATCCATATCGATATTGGTCGACGTCGATCCGCCTGACGCGGTCCACCGTCTCCTGTACGGCAGCCATTCTTTTCCTCCGCTCGCGGTTTCAAGGACCGCGGTGGATCAATTCAAGGACGACTATTACGATGTTTCCCAGAGGAAATCACCTGCTTAGAACCGTTCAAGCTGTGTTTCGTCGTCCTTGATTAAGTAGGGTACCGGCGAGCTTTCGCCAAGCCTCAAGACAGCGATCAATGTCCGCCGCAGACGTAGACCAGCCCAGACTGAGCCGCACCGCTCCGTTCGCGAGTTCCGGCCCGGTTCCCATCGCTTCCAGGACACGGGACGGCTGGACCTTGCCCGACGAACAGGCGGAGCCTGAGGAAACCGCGATTCCCGCAAGGTCGAAGCCGATCACGGCGGTTTCGGCCTTCAGGCCGGGAGCCGTGAACAGGGTGGTATTGGCAGCCGCGGCGCGTCATCGGAGAACACGATGACGCCAGGGGTTTGCCGCAGGCCGCTTTCCAGCCGATCTCGCAGCCTTCCGAGGTGGATGGCATCTCGTTCCAGGCCGGTCATCGCGGCCCTCAGGGCCGCCCCGAAGCCGGCAATTCCCGCGACATTCTCGGTTCCCGCCCGGTGCCCGCGCTCCTGGCCGCCGCCGCGCAACAATGGATCGAGGCCCGAGAGACCTTCGGCCACAGCAAGTGCGCCCACGCCCTTCGGGCCGCCGATCTTGTGCGCCGAAAGCGTGATGAGATCGGCGCCCATCGCACTGATATCAAAAGGTATTTTTCCGAACGCCTGGATCGCGTCGACATGCAGCAATCCGCCGGCGGCATGGATGATCTCGGCCGCTTCCCGGATGGGCTGAATTGCGCCGGTTTCGTTGTTGGCCAGCATGATCGACACCAGCGCCGGTGAGCCGTCCGCAAGCGCTGTGCGCAGACGGTCCAGATCCAACAGACCTGAACGTGTCACGCCGACCATCGAGATCGCCCCGCGCGGAAACCGTCCACCCGCCAGCACCGAGGCATGCTCGATCGCCGAGACGACCAAACGCTGTATGGAGGGCGCGGACCCGCACCGCAGCCCCGGCGTCAGCGCCATCGCATTGGCCTCGGTTCCTCCGGAGGTAAAGACGACATTGCGCGGGATCATACCCAGCGCGCCCGCGACCGCGGCCCGCGCATCCTCGACCAGCCGGCGGGCCGTGCGGCCCTCGGCATGGACCGAGGAGGGATTGCCGGACAAATCCCATGCCGCGGCCATCGCCTCCCGCGCCTCCGGGCGCAGCGGCGTGGTCGCGTTCCAGTCGAGATAGACCCGGTCCAGCATTGAGTATTGTAATACCGTGGTTATAAAGCCTGACAAAGGCGAGGCTGACGACAGCTTGTCCGCACTGTCCAGTGCTTGGCAATTGGCGATGCGGGCATTCCCCGGCAACATCAGAGCTAACGCATTGCACACGTTGGTCTATGTTCAAAACCCTTGCTTTTGGCCCCTCGCCTCATGCTAGAACGCGGCCTCCAGTTCACCGGGCGCCGTTCGCGCATCGCCCAACGACGCCTGATCAGCCCTGATCCCTGCGGTTTTGTCTGCCCACGCGCCCGACAAAGCCAGCACAAAGTCGGTTGATTTCGCCAAGGACCATCAATGCCTGAAGTCATTTTCACCGGCCCCGCAGGCCGCCTCGAAGGCCGTTACCATCCGGCGAAACAGAAGAACGCGCCGATCGCGATGATCCTGCATCCGCATCCGCAGTTTCACGGCACCATGAACCACCAGATCATCTACCAGTGCTACTATGCGTTTGCCCATCGCGGCTTTTCGGTGCTGCGCTTTAATTTCCGCGGTGTCGGCCGCAGCCAGGGCTCGTTCGACCACGGTACCGGCGAATTGTCCGACGCCGCCTCCGCGCTCGATTGGGCGCAAACCATCAACCCCGAGGCGCGCGCCTGCTGGGTCGCCGGCTTTTCGTTCGGCGCCTGGATCGGCATGCAGCTTTTGATGCGCCGGCCCGAGGTCGAAGGATTCATTTCGATCGCGCCGCCGGCCAATCTCTACGACTTCTCGTTCCTGGCGCCCTGCCCGTCCTCGGGCCTGATCGTGCATGGCGAGAAGGACGCCGTGGTGCCGCCGAAGGACGTCAACACGCTGGTGGAAAAACTCAAGACCCAAAAGGGTATCGTGATCGACCAGCAGATCATTCCCGGGCGCCAACCATTTCTTCGACGGCAAGCTCGAGCCCTTGATGCAGACGGTGACCGGCTATCTCGAGATCGCCGGTCACCGTCTGCATCAAGGGCTCGAGCTTGCCGTCGAAGAAATGGTTGGCGCCGGGGGATGATCTGCTGGTCGATCACGATACCCTTTTGGGTCTTGAGTTTTTCCACCAGCGTGTTGACGTCCTTCGGCGGCACCACGGCGTCCTTCTCGCCATGCACGATCAGGCCCGAGGACGGGCAGGGCGCCAGGAACGAGAAGTCGTAGAGATTGGCCGGCGGCGCGATCGAAATGAATCCTTCGACCTCGGGCCGGCGCATCAAAAGCTGCATGCCGATCCAGGCGCCGAACGAAAAGCCGGCGACCCAGCAGGCGCGCGCCTCGGGGTTGATGGTTTGCGCCCAATCGAGCGCGGAGGCGGCGTCGGACAATTCGCCGGTACCGTGGTCGAACGAGCCCTGGCTGCGGCCGACACCGCGGAAATTAAAGCGCAGCACCGAAAAGCCGCGATGGGCAAACGCATAGTAGCACTGGTAGATGATCTGGTGGTTCATGGTGCCGTGAAACTGCGGATGCGGATGCAGGATCATCGCGATCGGCGCGTTCTTCTGTTTCGCCGGATGGTAACGGCCTTCGAGGCGGCCTGCGGGGCCGGTGAAAATGACTTCAGGCATTGATGGTCCTTGGCGAAATCAACCGACTTTGTGCTGGCTTTGTCGGGCGCGTGGGCAGACAAAACCGCAGGGATCAGGGCTGATCAGGCGTCGTTGGGCGATGCGCGAACGGCGCCCGGTGAACTGGAGGCCGCGTTCTAGCATGAGGCGAGGGGCCAAAAGCAAGGGTTTTGAACATAGACCAACGTGTGCAATGCGTTAGCTCTGATGTTGCCGGGGAATGCCCGCATCGCCAATTGCCAAGCACTGGACAGTGCGGACAAGCTGTCGTCAGCCTCGCCTTTGTCAGGCTTTATAACCACGGTATTATAATACTCAATGCTGGACCGGGTCTATCTCGACTGGAACGCGACCACGCCGCTGCGCCCGGAGGCGCGGGAGGCGATGGCCGCGGCATGGGATTTGTCCGGCAATCCCTCCTCGGTCCATGCCGAGGGCCGCACGGCCCGCCGGCTGGTCGAGGATGCGCGGGCCGCGGTCGCGGGCGCGCTGGGTATGATCCCGCGCAATGTCGTCTTTACCTCCGGAGGAACCGAGGCCAATGCGATGGCGCTGACGCCGGGGCTGCGGTGCGGGTCCGCGCCCTCCATACAGCGTTTGGTCGTCTCGGCGATCGAGCATGCCTCGGTGCTGGCGGGTGGACGGTTTCCGCGCGGGGCGATCTCGATGGTCGGCGTGACACGTTCAGGTCTGTTGGATCTGGACCGTCTGCGCACAGCGCTTGCGGACGGCTCACCGGCGCTGGTGTCGATCATGCTGGCCAACAACGAAACCGGCGCGATTCAGCCCATCCGGGAAGCGGCCGAGATCATCCATGCCGCCGGCGGATTGCTGCATGTCGACGCGATCCAGGCGTTCGGAAAAATACCTTTTGATATCAGTGCGATGGGCGCCGATCTCATCACGCTTTCGGCGCACAAGATCGGCGGCCCGAAGGGCGTGGGCGCACTTGCTGTGGCCGAAGGTCTCTCGGGCCTCGATCCATTGTTGCGCGGCGGCGGCCAGGAGCGCGGGCACCGGGCGGGAACCGAGAATGTCGCGGGAATTGCCGGCTTCGGGGCGGCCCTGAGGGCCGCGATGACCGGCCTGGAACGAGATGCCATCCACCTCGGAAGGCTGCGAGATCGGCTGGAAAGCGGCCTGCGGCAAACCCCTGGCGTCATCGTGTTCTCCGATGACGCGCCGCGGCTGCCCAATACCACCCTGTTCACGGCTCCCGGCCTGAAGGCCGAAACCGCCGTGATCGGCTTCGACCTTGCGGGAATCGCGGTTTCCTCAGGCTCCGCCTGTTCGTCGGGCAAGGTCCAGCCGTCCCGTGTCCTGGAAGCGATGGGAACCGGGCCGGAACTCGCGAACGGAGCGGTGCGGCTCAGTCTGGGCTGGTCTACGTCTGCGGCGGACATTGATCGCTGTCTTGAGGCTTGGCGAAAGCTCGCCGGTACCCTACTTAATCAAGGACGACGAAACACAGCTTGAACGGTTCTAAGCAGGTGATTTCCTCTGGGAAACATCGTAATAGTCGTCCTTGAATTGATCCACCGCGGTCCTTGAAACCGCGAGCGGAGGAAAAGAATGGCTGCCGTACAGGAGACGGTCGACCGCGTCAGGCGGATCGACGTCGACCAATATCGATATGGATTTGAGACGCTTATCGAGTCCGACAAGGCCCCAAAGGGGCTGTCGGAAGATACCGTCCGCTTCATCTCAGCGAAAAAGAGCGAACCGGCCTGGATGCTGGAATGGCGGCTGGAGGCCTATCGCCGGTGGTTGACCATGACCGAGCCGACATGGGCGCGGGTCGACTATCCCAGGATCGATTACCAGGATCTGTATTATTACTCGGCGCCGAAGCCGAAGAAGCAGGTCGCCTCGCTCGACGAGATCGACCCGGAAATCCTCAAAACCTACGAAAAGCTCGGCATTCCCCTGCGCGAGGTGGAAGTGCTGGAGGGCGTGGTGCGCCCTGAAGGCGAGCGCCGCATCGCGGTCGACGCGGTGTTCGACTCGGTGTCGGTGGCGACCACCTTCCAGAAGGAACTGAAGAACGCCGGCGTGATCTTCATGCCGATCTCCGAGGCGATCCGCGAGCATCCCGATCTGGTCAAGAAGTATCTCGGCACGGTGGTGCCGACCTCGGACAATTTCTTCGCCACCCTGAATTCGGCTGTCTTCTCCGACGGCTCGTTCGTCTACGTGCCGCCGGGCGTGCGCTGCCCGATGGAGCTGTCCACTTACTTCCGCATCAACGAGCGCAACACCGGCCAGTTCGAGCGCACGCTGATCATCGCCGACAAGGGCGCCTATGTCAGCTATCTCGAAGGCTGCACCGCGCCGCAGCGCGACGAGAACCAGCTGCATGCCGCGGTCGTCGAACTGGTGACGCTCGACGACGCCGAAATCAAATATTCGACGGTGCAGAACTGGTACCCCGGCAATTCGGAAGGTGTCGGCGGCATCTATAACTTCGTCACCAAGCGCGGCGACTGCCGCGGCAACAATTCAAAGATTTCCTGGACCCAGGTGGAGACCGGGTCCGCGATTACCTGGAAATATCCGAGCTGCATCCTGCGCGGCGACAATTCGCGCGGCGAGTTTTACTCGATCGCGATCTCGAACGGCCACCAGCAGGTCGACAGCGGCACCAAGATGATTCACTTGGGTAAGAACACCACCAGCCGGATCATCTCCAAGGGCATCGCGGCCGGGGTGTCGCAGAACACCTATCGCGGCCTCGTCACCGCGCACCGCAAAGCCACCGGCGCGCGCAATTTCACCGCCTGCGATTCGCTTCTGATCGGCGACCAATGCGGCGCGCACACCGTGCCCTATATCGAGGCGAAGAATTCTTCCGCGCTGTTCGAGCACGAGGCGACCACGTCGAAAATCTCCGAGGATGTGCTGTTCTATTGCGTGCAGCGCGGGCTGAGCCAGGAAGAAGCAGTCGGCCTCGTGGTCAACGGCTTTGTGAAAGACGTGCTGCAGCAGCTGCCGATGGAATTCGCGGTGGAGGCGCAGAAGCTGATTTCGATCTCGCTCGAGGGGAGCGTGGGATAACCCTCATCCTGAGGAGGGCGCATCAGCGCCCGTCTCGAAGGATGGCAAAGAAAATGGTCGGCCTGTCCTTCGAGACGCGCGCAAGGGCGCGCTCCTCAGGACGAGGAAGCGGAAGAAAGACGGAAGAATGTGATGCCACTACTCGAAGTCAAAAACCTGCAGGTCCGTGTCGAGGAGCGTGAAATCCTCCATGGGCTGTCACTCGCCGTGAACAAGGGCGAGGTGCACGCCATCATGGGGCCGAACGGCTCCGGCAAGTCGACGCTCTCGCATGTGATCGCCGGCAAACCGGGCTATGAAGTGACCGGTGGTGAAGTCCTGTTCAACGGCGAGAACCTCCTGGAAATGTCGCCGGACGAGCGCGCCGCCAAGGGCGTGTTCCTGGCGTTCCAGTATCCGGTGGAGATTCCGGGAGTAGCCACCATGACGTTCCTGCGCACCGCGCTGAACGCGCAGCGCAAGGCGCGGGGCGAGAGCGAATTCTCGACGCCCGCGTTTCTGAAAAAGGTGCGCGCGGTCGCAAGCCGGCTCAACATCCCGCAGGACATGCTGCGCCGTGGCGTCAATGTCGGCTTTTCCGGCGGCGAGAAGAAGCGCAACGAGATCCTGCAGATGGCGCTGTTCGAGCCCAGCCTGTGCATCCTCGACGAGATGGATTCCGGCCTCGACATCGACGCGCTGCGGGTCGCCGCCGACGGCGTCAACGCACTGCGCTCGCCTGACCGGGCGATGGTGGTGATCACGCATTACCAGCGGCTGCTCAACTACATCGTGCCTGATTTCGTGCACGTGATGTCGAAGGGGCGGGTGGTGAAGAGCGGCGGCAAGGAACTGGCGCTTCAGCTCGAAGCCGAGGGCTACGCGCAGTTCGAGGATGTGGCGGCCTGATGAACGTTGCTGTGGCAAAAATCGAATCCGGCCGGGCGCTCAGCGAAGCGTTCGCGGAAGCGCGCGACCGGCTGCCCGGTATCGGGCAGGTGCCCGGGACGCGCCAGCTTGCGTTCGACAGCTACGCGCGGCGGGGTCTGCCGCACCGGCGGATCGAAGATTGGAAGTACACCGATCTTCGCGTCTTGATGCGCGAAGTGTTGCCCCAGGCGGCGGCGCCGGACCAGGCCGCGCTCGATGCGGCCAGGCGAGCGCTGACGGCGCAGACGATCGATGGCGTTCGCCGGCTCGTGCTGGTGAACGGCTATTTCGTACCGCAGCTTTCTGATCTGGGGGATCTGGAAAAAGGCCTTGCGATCGGCACGCTGCGCGAGCTGCTGGAGCGCGGCGCCTGGCCCAGCCTCGATCGCCTGATCGTGACCGACATTGCGAATCCGGACGCCGCGCAGGACAAGCCCGATCCGATGATCGCGCTGAACGCCGCGATGATGACGGATGGGATCATGATCGAGGTGGCTCCCGGCGCGCGATTGGCGCAGCCGCTCCACATCGTTCATGTCGCCTCCAACCCTGCGCCGGCGGCGATGTTCACGCGCTCGGCGCTGCGCCTTGGAAAAGGCGCGGCAGCCACGCTGATCGAAAGTTTCATTGCTGCGGAAAGTGCAGCCACTTACCAGGTTCACGACGCAACGATGATGCTGGTGGATGCCGACGCGCGGCTCGATCATGTCCGCATGGTGGAAGACAGCCGCGATGGGTTCAACATCTCCAGCGCCGCCGTCGGCCTCGGCGCGAAGGCCCATTTCAACACGTTCTCTCTCACCACCGGCGGCGGAGTCAGCCGCCATCAGATGTTCATCGAATGCGCCGGCGAAGGCTCGCGGATCGAAACCAGCGGTGTCAATCTGCTCAATGGCCGTCAGCACGCCGATACCACGATGTTCCTGGACCATGCCGTGCCGAACTGTTCGAGCCGGGAAATCTTCCGCTCGGTGCTCGACGATCGCGGCCATTCGGTGTTCCAGGGCCGCATCATCGTTCGCCCGAAGGCACAGAAGACCGACGCCAAAATGATGGTTCGGGCGCTGTTGCTGTCGGACGAGGCGGAAGCCGACAACAAGCCGGAACTGGAAATCTTTGCCGACGACGTCACCTGCGGCCATGGCGCGACCACCGGCTCGCTCGACGAGAGTCTCTTGTTCTATCTGCGCGCGCGCGGCCTGTCGGAGAAGGAGGCGCAGGCGCTTCTGATCCAGGCCTTCGTCGGCGAGGCTATCGAACAGATCGCCAGCGACGCCTTGCGCGAACGCGTCATCGGCGCTGCGCAGCGCTGGCTGGCGGCACGGGGATGACCATGCATCCGGCAGTCGCAAACGGTTCCTATGATGTCGCCCGCGTCCGGCAGGATTTTCCCGCGCTGGCGCTAAAGGTCTATGGCAAGCCGCTGGTCTATCTCGATAACGCGGCGTCGGCCCAGAAGCCCAAGGCGGTGCTGGACCGCATGACGGAGGCCTACCAGAGCGAATACGCCAACGTGCACCGTGGCCTGCATTACCTCGCGAATACCGCGACCGAGGCCTACGAAGGCGGCCGGGGGAAAGTGGCAAAATTCCTCAATGCGGCGCGCCCCGAAGAGATCGTGTTCACCCGCAACGCCACCGAGGCGATCAATCTCGTGGCCTATTCCTGGGGCGAGCCGAACCTCAAGGCGGGTGACGAGATCGTGCTCTCGATCATGGAGCACCATTCCAACATCGTGCCCTGGCATTTCCTCCGGGAGCGCCACGGCATCGTGTTGAAATGGGTCGACGTCGACGACGACGGCAATTTCCTGATCGAGGAGTTCGAAAAGGCGCTGACGCCGCGCACAAAGCTGGTCGCGATCACGCAGATGTCGAATGCGCTCGGCACCATCGTCCCGGTCAAGGAGGTCGTAAAACTCGCACACGACCGCGGCATCCCGGTGCTGGTCGACGGCAGCCAGGCCGCCGTGCATCTCGTGATCGACGTGCAGGACATCGGCGCGGATTTCTACGTCTTCACCGGCCACAAGATGTACGGCCCGACCGGCATCGGCGCGCTCTACGCCAGGCACGAGCTTCTCGAGGGCATGCGGCCCTTCAACGGCGGCGGCGAGATGATCCGCGAGGTGGCGCGCGACTGGGTCACCTATGGCGATCCCCCGCACAAATTCGAGGCGGGCACGCCGGCGATCGTGGAATCGATCGGGCTTGGAGCCGCCATCGACTACGTCAATTCGATCGGCAAGGAGCGCATCGCCGCCCACGAGCACGATCTCGTGACCTATGCGCAGGCGCGATTGCGGGAAATCAATTCGCTGCGCCTGATCGGCACCGCGAAGCACAAGGGACCGGTGATTTCGTTCGAGATGAAGGGCGCCCATCCCCATGATGTCGCCACCGTGATCGACCGCCAGGGGATTGCGGTGCGCGCCGGCACCCATTGCGTGATGCCGCTTTTAGAGCGGTTCAACGTCACGGCGACCTGTCGCGCCTCGTTTGGGATGTATAATACAAGGGAAGAAGTCGACCACCTGGCGCAGGCGCTGATCAAGGCGCGGGAATTGTTTTCATGACCGATACCGCCGAAAATCTCGAAGCCAGAGCCAACATGGAAACCCATTCGGCGCTGCCGCCGGAGGAGACCGAGCGGCTGACCGGCGAAATCGTCGCCGCGCTGAAGACCGTGTTCGATCCGGAAATTCCGGCCGATATCTATGAGCTCGGCCTGATCTACAAGGTCGAGATCAAGGACGACCGCGGCGTCGACGTGGTGATGACGCTGACGACGCCGAATTGTCCGGCAGCCGGCGAATTGCCGACCATGGTGGAGAACGCGGTCGCCAGCGTTCCCGGCGTCGGCGTGGTCAATGTCAATCTGGTCTGGGACCCCGCCTGGTCGCCGGACCGCATGAGCGACGAGGCGCGCCTCGTGCTCAATATGTGGTGAAGCGTAAACGGATTGTTTTCACGGGAAATGGCAGCATTGACGTGCTGCGAGGACTGAATAGATGACCGATATGACACCCGCATCGCCAACACCCGCCGCCAAGCCGAAGCCGCGGCCCCGTCCGCAGGTGATGAAGCTGACCGAAGCCGCAGCCGCGCGGATTACGGAGCTGACCGGGCGCGCCGATTCGGAGATCGTCGGCCTTCGGGTCGGGATCAAGAACGGCGGCTGCGCCGGGCAATCCTATACGGTCGAATATGCCCACGAGATTCGTCCCTCCGACGAGGTGGTCGAAGACAAGGGCGTGAAAATCCTGGTCGATCCCAAGGCGGTGCTGTTCCTGCTCGGCACCGAGATGGACTACAAGGCCGACAAGATGCAGTCGCAGTTCATCTTCAACAACCCGAACCAGACCGGCGCCTGCGGCTGCGGCGAGTCGGTGCAGCTGACGGCGGCGAAGGTGGCCGGCTGAGATCCCGCGCGGACTTCACGACACGGCAAGATGGACCGCGATTTCCTGATCGACCTGTTTTCCGACTTCGGACCGGTAACGATCCGTCCGATGTTTTCGGGATTCGGGATTTCCGCCGACGGCACCAACTTCGCGATGGCGTTGCGCGCGGGCCTCTACTTCCGCGCCGACGAAGCGACCGTTCCGCAATTCGAGGCCGAGGGTTCAAAACCGTTCCAGTATCAGACCCGTGCCAAGACCGTCACGGTGAACTCGTATTGGCAATTGCCGGCGCGGCTGTTTGACGATCCGGAGGAGTTGACGCATTGGGCGAGGGCGGCGTTGGCGGCAGCGCAGCGCGCGGCGCTGAAAAAGCGGCCGAAGAAGCGCAGGGCCGTGAATAAGGCGGTAGCCGAGAAGAAGCCCGCAGCCAAAAAGCCTACGGCAGCAAAAAAGAGAAGACTACGAAGCAAATGAAGCCGTCATCCTGAGGTGCGAGCCTTGCGGTGCCTTGCACAGCTGGGCGAGCCTCGAAGGATGGGCCGCAAACCCGGTGCAGGTCATCCTTCGAGGCTCGCAAGAGCTCGCACCTCAGGATGACGTACGGCTTAGGCCACCTGGCTGTGGCTCTCGGCGGCGTATTCGGGGTCGACTTCGCAGATCACGCGGTTGCGGCCGTTGCGCTTGGCGGCATAGAGACAGCCGTCGGCGCGTTCGATCAGCGAGTCGGTGTCGTCGCCCGGCTTCAGCATGGAAACGCCGACCGAGATGGTGACGCGGCCCAAAATTTCGCCGGTGGATTTTTTCTTCAATTCCTTGGCCATGATGGCGCGGCGGATGTGATCGGCCACCGTCAGGGCCTGGCGCAGCGCGGTATTGGGCAGCACGACTGCGAATTCCTCGCCGCCATAGCGGGCGGTGATGTCCTGGCCCTTGATGGTCTGCTTCAGCGACAGGCCGACCAGCCGGAGCACCTGATCGCCGGTGAGATGGCCGTAGGAGTTGTTGAACGATTTGAAGTGGTCGATGTCGAACATCAGAAGCGACAGCGGCTCGCCATTGGCGAGCGCATTCGCCACCGCCATGTCGATCGAGCGGTCGAAATATTTGCGGTTGCCAAGGCCGGTCAGCGGATCGGTCAGGCTTTCGGCGCGGATCGCCTCCAGGCTGGTCTGCAGGTTGCTGATCTCGTTCTTCGACAGCGATAGCCGGTCTTCCAGCGCCTTGTTGGTCTCGCGCATCTCGCGGGTGGATTTCACCAGCGATTCGATGATCACCTTGACCTGATCGGGTTTGCGGGCGACCGACAACTTCTCGGTCGCGCCGGAAAGGCTGGCGTCGTAGTTCGCCGACATGCCCAGCGCGTCGGTGATCAGCGCCATCACGTCGTCGATTTCGCCGATCACGCGCGAGCCGACCTTGTCGATGCGGTCGGTGGTCTTGATCTGGGAAAGATAGGTTTCGTAGATCTGTTCGAGATCGGCTTCGGTCAGCTTGCCGTTGCGCGCCAGCGTCTCGTTGATGATCTTGTTGAGCGGCGAATTGTATCCGGTGGCGTAGACGTACCAGATTTCGTAGTTGCGGGGGACGGCGGTTTGCCGGAGCGACCTGATCTGGCCCAGCGCGACTTCGGCGAAGGCCATTGTGCGTTCATGTTCGTCGAGCACCTTGACCACCGATCATTCCTCAATAGCGGGCAGCTCCGCCCGCAGCATGGCAGCAATGACTGAATTATCGCGGTCAAGTTAAGGGAGGAGAATGAACGCCCGGTAAACGGGCGCCCGGAGCTCTTCGCAGCTGCGATATTCCGTCAGACGCGCGCGCGTACCGGTCGCAGCAGGAACGCCGGAAGATGCGAGTGATCGGCAGGTTCGGACGCGGGATCGCGCGGGGCCGGCGGTGCCTCGGCGCGGCCGATCGAGGGCGTGCGCGAGGCTGCAGGAGCGACCGGCGGGGCGAAGGCCGCGGCGGGTGCCTGCGGCTGCGGGCTGGAATGGCGCCCGCTGCCCGAGCGCCGCGATTCGCGATCGCGGCGAGGCTTGCGGGCCTCCTGTACACCGTCTCGGGGGCTTTCACGTGACGCCTGCCTTGGGCTTTCGCGCCCGCGGCGAGGCTGACGCGGTTCGGCGCTGGACGGCGCCGCTGCGGCGCCTTCAACCGGCTGGATCGCGACGCCGCTGTCGGCGCGCGGAATGGTCTGTCCGATCAACTTTTCGATCGCGACCATCGATTTCTGGTCGAGCGGGGCGACGATGGAAATCGCGGTGCCGCCGCGGCCGGCGCGGCCGGTGCGGCCGATGCGGTGGACGTAATCGTCGGCATGATGCGGCACGTCGAAATTGAAGACGTGGCTGGTGGTTGGAATGTCGAGGCCGCGGGCGGCGACGTCGGACGCGACCAAGAGGGGAATTTCACCCTTGCGGAATTGATCGAGCGCTGCGGTGCGCGCCGACTGATCCATGTCCCCGTGCAGCGCGCCGACGGCGAAGCCGTGCTTCTGCAGCGATTTGTACAGCAGCGCGACCTCGCGCTTGCGGTTGCAGAAGATGATCGCGTTTTGCAGATCCTTGGCGTCGCGCAACAGGCGCCGCAGCACCTCCCGCTTCTCGTGCGGCTCACGGCCGACGCTGACCTGGAATTGCGAGACGCCGAAGGCCGTGGTCGCGGGCCTTGAAACTTCGATTCGTTCGGGATTGTGCAGGAAGGTGTCGGTGATGCGGGCGATTTCGGGGGGCATCGTCGCCGTGAAGAACAGCGTCTGCCGGGTGAACGGGACCAGCTTGCAGACACGTTCGATGTCGGGGATAAATCCCATGTCCAGCATGCGGTCGGCTTCGTCGATGACAAGCAGTTCAACGCCGGTGAGGAGTAGTCCGCCACGCTCGGTATGGTCGAGCAGCCGGCCCGGGGTTGCGATCAGGACATCGACGCCGCGCGTCAGCTTGGTGTCCTGGTCGCCGAACGAAACGCCGCCGATCAGCAGCGCGACGTTGAGTTTTTGGCCGACGCCATATTTGTCGAATTGTTCCTTGACCTGGGCGGCGAGTTCGCGGGTCGGCTCGAGGATCAGCGTGCGGGGCATTCGGGCCCTGGCCCGGCCCTTTTCGAGCATGGTGAGCATCGGAAGCACGAACGCAGCGGTCTTGCCGGTGCCGGTCTGGGCGATGCCGAGGACGTCCCGGCGGGCCAGAACATGGGGAATCGCCTGTTCCTGAATGGGGGTGGGGGTGGTGTAACCGGTGGCCGCGACGGCGGCGAGCACCTTGTCGGACAAGCCGAGATGGGAAAAAGACATTGAGCCTCTGTAGAAACCGCCGCTTGGTATCCAAGGAAATAACTGTCGCGCTCAACCCCGGAACGGCACGCAGATTTGCACGGGATTTCGGGAACGCAGACAGGCGGCTTACCAGGATATCGCGTTTCGATACCGGGCCGCGTCAGGCCGGAACATAGGGTCAAATCGGCCGAAGTCAATGGAGCAGGCGCGGCAAGCGTTGAAAAAGCTTAATGTTTTTGCACAAATGCGGGCAAAGCCGACAGGAATCGCCATGTTCTCAAAATCGCGTCTCGATACGCTGAGTGACGGAATCTTCGGCGTCGCCATGACGCTCTTGATTCTCGACGTGCGGCTGCCCGACGATTTCCATCCCGGAGACAGCGCAGGGCTGTTGCAGGGCCTGCTCGACCTGTGGCCGAAATTCGTGCCTTACATGCTGAGCTTTGGTGTGCTCGGATTGCGCTGGCTTTCCAACATCGAGATGCGCACGCGCGCGGAATACGTCAACCGCGAATACGTCAATTGGTGGCTGCTCTATCAGTTCCTGATCACCTGCGTGCCGTTCACCACCATCGTGGTCGGCCGCTTCGCGCACTTCCCGCCGGCGATCTGGCTCTACGCGGGCCACACGTTGTTGATCGCGCTGGTCGGCGTTCGTCTGATGCAGCTTACCCCGCATCTGGAGCAGGGCGACCATCTGCAACACCGGCAGATATCGGCGTGGCTCTTGATCCTCTCTTCGCTGCTGGCGATCGCCATCAGCTTCGTGAGCCCCAGGGTGGCGCTGTGGGCGCTGATGCTGAACTTTGCCGGACCGGTGATCCGGGTTTGGAGCAAGCGGGCGCAGGTGCAGAATTGAACCGGCGGCTCGGCTTTGCCGACCAAGCCAAAGGGTCGGCGCCATCAGTGACGGATCGCGCCAGGCGGGGAATTCGGATGAAGAACGGGCCGTGGTTCGGGGTTGTGACATTGGGCTTTCTGGCGTCGCTGATGACGTTCGTCGTGCCCGCTCACGCCGAAAAGCGCGTCGCGCTGGTGATCGGCAACAACGACTACAAGAACGTTCCAAAGCTGCAAAAGGCCGTCAACGACGCCCGCACCATGGGCGAGACCTTAAAGCAGCTCGGCTTTTCCGTGATGGTGGCGGAGAATCAGTCGCGGCAGGCGTTCAGCGAAACGCTGCTTGCCTTCGACAAGGCGGTCGAGCCCGGCGATACCGCCTTCTTCTTCTACGCCGGCCACGGCTTTGAGATCGCCGGCCAGAATTTCCTGCTGCCGACCGATGTGCCGGCCGCGGGCGAGGGCCAGGAAGAACTGGTGCGCGACGCCTCCGTTCTCGCCGACCGTGTCATCGAACGCTTGCAAAACAAGAGAGTGCGCACCGCGATCCTGGTATTCGATGCCTGCCGCAACAATCCGTTCGAGCGAAGCGGCACCCGCGCGCTCGTCGGCGGCGGCGGGCTGGCGCCGATGACGCAATTGCCCGAGGGCGTGTTCTCGGTGTTTTCCGCGGGCCCCCGGCAGACCGCGCTCGACCGGCTGTCGAACAATGACGACAATCCCAATTCGGTGTTCACGCGAACTTTTTCGAAAGAGCTGCTGCAGCCCGGCGAAAATCTCGTCCAGGTGGCGCAGCACACCCGCCGGATCGTCAGCGAGATGGCGGAGACCGTGAACCACAAGCAGATACCGGTCTATTTCGACCAGATGGTCGACGACGTGTTTTTGAACGGCCAGGCAAAGGGGCAGCCTGAAGCTGCAAAGCCGGCGGAGCCGTCGCCGCAGAAGGTTGCGGCATTGCCGCCAGTCAATACGTTGCGCGTGCCGAAGGATGATTTCGTCAACGCGCCGATCGCGATGTTCTCCCGTCACAATGGCGGCTGGACGGTGGTGTTCTCGATCGCCGATCCGACGCTTGGGATTTCCTGGCGGATCGGCGAGGCCGGCGATTTTCGCGAAACCGGGTTCCTCGACACGCTCGATCCGCGCACCCGCAAGCGGATGCCCAATCCGTCGATCGAACTTGCCGCCGACGCGCCGGCCGCGACCATTCAGGTGCGCTATGTCGACACCTCAGGCGAACTGCAGGGACCGTTTCCCATTAAATTCGATCCGGAGGCTGCGCTGATCCACGATCAGCGAAAGATCCTCGACATGACCGCGACCAGCTGGCTGTCGTTCCGCGAGTTCAACGGCCTCCTGGTCTATTACACCCAGCTGATGTCCTATCGCTGCGCGATCCGCGAGGCGCGCATCGGCATCGACAGTACGGTGCCGGACAAGGTGCTGAAAATGCCGCCCTGCGACATGAGGGATCCCAGCGCGATTCCCCATGACGCGGTGCCCTATCTCAAGCTCGCGCCATCGACCCAATTTGTATCGGTGGAATTGACCTATCGCGACGGCAGTGTCTCGGAGATCAAGAGCTTCCGGCGCTAGACTATTCGGGCGTCGCCGCGAATGCGGCTGGGAAATGGGCCCCCTGGCGCATTCGCTGGGCGATTCCGGGCTCTCTCCCTCGCAGTATCTCCAGTCTTTGGCGGGCAGCCGAATTGAGCGGCTGGCGTATCGAGTTCGCCGTCCGCCAGGCGCAGTCGCAGCGAACCGCGACGGTATATTGTTGCCGTCGGTGCATGACTTCTGTTGCCCGGGAGCAACGGCGACCCAGAATGTGGCCCTCACCCAGTTCGAAACCGGAGTTCCTGATTGGTGCCACAGCCCTGCCGGGTTAAAGACTTCTGCATTGTCTTTTTCTCGATTGGACGGGGGATTTCATGGGACGGCATTTTGCTCACGCGGCGGCTGCTGCGTTGCTGGTGATGGGTGCGGGGGCGGCCAGCGCGGCCGACCTGCCGGTGAAAGCCCCGCCGATGGCTGCGCCGCCGGTCTGGAACTGGACCGGTTTCTACATCGGCGGCAACGTCGGTGGCATCTGGAATGACACCCGCGACGACGCCTACCCGACGGGCTGCTTCCTGACCAGCGTGGCCTGCGGCCTCGGTCCAGCCTTCAACCCGCTGCGCTCCGATTCGGTCCGTCTGAACGGCTCCGGCTTCACCGCCGGCGGTCAGGCCGGCTACAACTGGCAGCGCGACAAGTTCGTCGCCGGTATCGAAGCCGACATCAACTACAGCGGCATCAACGACGGCAGCGCCATCAACCGTCCCGTCGTCGCGCCGCTGGTCGGAAACTACATCCACGCAGAGACGGACCAGCTGCAGTGGTTCGGAACGGTGCGCGGTCGCGTCGGCTTCACCGTCACGCCGTCCTTCCTGGTTTACGCAACCGGCGGTCTGGCATTCGGCGAGGTCAAATCTGCCTCAGCAACGGCCTTCACTTCCACGCCGGACACTTACGCTGGCTCGATTGACGACACGCGTGTCGGCTATGCTGTCGGCGCCGGCGGCGAATGGATGATCGCCCCGAAGTGGTCGATCAAGGCGGAATATCTCTTTGTCGATCTGGGCAAGTCCAGCTACACCCAGCTCTGCTTGGTCGCTGCAAACTGCACGACCGGCTTGCCTGCGCCGGGAGCCACCTACCAGACCGATTTGCACAACCGGTATAACATCGCGCGCGTCGGTCTGAACTACCACTTTGGTGCCCCGGCCCCGGTGGTTGCGAAATACTGATCCACCCGTAAATCTTCCCAAACTCAAAGCCCCGGCATCGTCCGGGGCTTTTTGCTGAGTTGTCAGCTTCCCTCTGATCTAGCCCATGATCGAAAAGCCGCCGTCAACCGGGATCGCGTTCCCGGTGACGAAGTCGGACGCAGGCGAGGCCAGAAACACCGCAATGCCCGCGAAGTCGTCGATCGCGCCCCAGCGCGCCGAAGGCGTGCGCGCCAGTACCTTGTCGTGCAGGCCCTCGATCTCTTCGCGGGCGCGCCGGGTCAGATCGGTGTCGATCCAGCCCGGCAGGACCGCATTGGCCTGGATGTTGTCTTTGGCCCAGGCCACCGCGCAGGAGCGCGTGAACTGCACGATGCCGCCCTTGCTCGCGGCATAGGCCGGCGCAAAGCTGGCGCCGAAGATCGACATCATCGAGCCGATATTGATGATCTTGCCGCCGCCTGCCTGCTTCATCGCCGGATAGACCGCCTGCGAGCAGAGGAACGCGCTGGTGAGATTGGTCCGGATCACGCTGTCCCATTCGGCGGGATCCAGCGTTTGCGGGGGCTTGCGGATATTGATGCCGGCGTTGTTGACGAGAATGTCGATGCGGCCGAGGTCGCGGCACGCGCGCTCGACCATGGCGCCGATGGCGGCCTTGTCGGTGACGTCGGTCGTCACCGATATCGCCTTGACGCCGAGCTTCTTCAGCCCGGCGACCGCAGCGGCCGACTTCGCCTCATTGCGTCCGACCACGACAATATCGGCGCCGGCTTGCGCCAGTCCCCGCGCCATGCCGAGCCCGATGCCGCCATTGCCGCCAGTGACGATCGCGACCTTGCCCGTGAGGTCGAATGGCCCCGCTGTCATCGTCGATCTCCCTGCGTCTCTTTAGCGCCTGCTCTGCCAGATCAGGATCAGCCCGAGCGCTGCCAGCGCCGCGCCGTAGCCGGCCCACTGGCTCTGGTTGATCATGAAGCTCGATTGCGGCCAGTTGATCACGCCGAGGCCCTGGCCGACCCACAATAGCCCGATGGCAAGCGCAATCAGGCCCAGGATCAGGAGCAATTTGCGCATGGGTGTTTCCTCGTTCGCTTTGGCCGTGCGCCCGGTCGCGCAATCGCAGCCAGAGTGGCGCGCCCGGTCATCCGAGGCAAGAGCGGCGACGACGGCTCGGACCTGCGCCGCGCGATCCATGGTGTGGCACAAACAAAAAAGCCCCGGACGATGCCGGGGCTTTTGCAGGCTTGCAGGGAGATCAGATCAGTACTTCGCGACCACGGGGCCGGTCCAGTTGAAGCGATAGACCAGCGAGGTGCTGACGGTCTGCACCCAAGGCTTGAACGTAACTGCAGTGCCAACAAGCCCGCCCCCGATAAAGGACTCCGGAAGTGTGACCCGGTCATAGAACGCCGAGCGATATTCGGTCTTCATAAACCAACCGGGAGCCGAAATGCCGAAGATATCCAGGTTGTTTTCCACGCCGCCGCCGACGAAAAAGCCGTTACGGTTGAAGGACGGCGTGGTGCCGAAAGCCGGTCCGCCGGCCGCAGCCAACGTGCTCCCAGTAACGCCAGACCACTGGGAGCCGCTATAGCCGGCATTTACGTAGGACAAGACATTCGGCGCGACGAGATAACCTAGTCTCACGCCAGCTGCATAGCTGTCGCGAAGCGTTTCATTTCCCACAACAAAGTTAACGGGATCAGAGGCCATTCCACGAATACTGCCGAATTGCCCGTCACCAAAAATGCCAGCCACCCAGCTGCTGTTGAACTGCCAATCGTATCCGGCGCCGACCGTTCCGAACCAGCCGCTGCCACCCAAACGCTGATCCCTGGTGAGCGGGACCTGACCGGGAAAGGTCGTAATGTTGCTGTCAGCAGCCCAAAGACCGCCACCGCCGCCGCCGAAGACGTAGAAGCCGGTCCAGCTCGGAGCCACCGGCATCGGCATCGGTGCCTTGGCGTAAGGACGAGGAGCCAAATCGGCCGCCATCGCCGATCCCGTGAATGCCGCCAGCGCGGTCAGAGCGAGCACTAATTTTTTCATGTTCATTTCCTCAATATTCGTTCGGATGTAAATCGCCGGCCAGCGGTGGCCCAAAACCTGAGGAGAATATAGCCGGTTTTGCTCGAAAAGCTGTTGCCGGGCAGGCACACTCGCTGGAAAACGAACGCGGCCCGCGGCCCTCAGGGCAAACGAAAACGCCCCGCATCCGGCTTCTAAATCTCCTGATAACCCCCGGCAAACACAGCTGAATTGGCCGACTTTCTCAGACGTCCAGCAGATCCTCGCTGGCAAACTCCGCCTTGTCGGAAATGAAGGCAAAGCGCGCCTCGGCCTTGGTGCCCATCAGCCGCTCGACCGAATCGGCGGTGCCCTCGCGGTCGTCGGCCAGCAGCACCACCCGCAGCATGGTGCGTCTGGCCGGATCCATGGTGGTTTCCTTCAATTGCGCCGGCATCATCTCGCCGAGCCCCTTGAAGCGGCCGACATCGACCTTGGCATTGGCGTTGAATTCGCTTTTCAGCAGCGCATCCTTGTGGGCGTCGTCGCGGGCATAGACCGTTTTCGCGCCGTGGGTGAGGCGGTAGAGCGGGGGGACCGCGAGATAGAGATGGCCTTCATCGATCAGCCGCGGCGTCTGCCGGTAGAAAAAGGTGATCAAGAGCGAGGCGATATGCGCGCCGTCGACGTCGGCATCGGTCATGATGATGATGCGCGAATAGCGCAAATCCTCTTCGCGGTAATGCGGGCCGGTGCCGCAGCCGATCGCCTGCATCAGGTCGGCGAGCTGGGCGTTGGCCGTGAGCTTGTCCTTGGTCGCCGACGCCACGTTGAGGATTTTTCCGCGCAACGGGAGGATCGCTTGCGTCTTGCGGTCGCGCGCCTGCTTGGCGCTGCCGCCGGCCGAGTCGCCTTCGACGATGAACAGCTCGCTGCCTTCGGCCGCCGTATTGGTGCAATCGGCGAGTTTGCCCGGCAGCCGCAGCTTCTTCACCGCTGTCTTGCGCGAAATCTCTTTCTCGGCGCGGCGGCGCAGCCGTTCGTCGGCGCGCTCGATGACGAAATCGAGCAGCCTGTTGGCCTGCAGCGGATTGCCCGACAGCCAATGATCGAACGGGTCCTTGATGGCCTGTTCGACGATGCGCTGGGCTTCCGCGGTGGCCAGCCGATCCTTGGTTTGTCCCTGGAATTCCGGTTCGCGCACGAACACCGAGAGCATCACGGCAGCGCCGACCATGACGTCTTCGGAGACGATGGGGGCAGCGCGCTTGCCTTGGCCAACCCGCTCGGCGTGATCCTTCAAGCCGCGCAGCAGCGCGCTGCGCATGCCGGATTCGTGGGTACCGCCGTCCTGCGTCGGCACGGTGTTGCAATAGGAGGACAGAAAGCCGTCGGCATCCGCCGTCCAGGCGACCGCCCATTCGCAAGTGCCATGGGCGCCGACGCGCCCCGACTTGCCGGAGAAGATATCGGGATGCACCAGGGTGTCGGCGTGGATTGCCGCCGCCAGATAATCCTTCAGGCCGCCGGGAAAGTGAAAACTGTCCTCGGCGGGCACGTCCTCGAGCCCCTTCAACAATACGGGATCGCAACGCCAGCGAATCTCGACGCCGCCGAACAGATAGGCCTTCGAGCGCGCCATCTTGAACAGCCGTTGCGGCTTGAACGCGGCCTTGGCGCCGAAGATGTCCGTATCCGGCTTGAAGCGGATTTTGGTGCCGCGGCGGTTGTTGATCTTGCCGAGGTCTTCGAGCTTGCCCTTGGGATGGCCGCGCTCGAACGCCATGCGATAGAGTTTCTGGCCGCGCGCGACCTCGACCTCGAGGCGCGACGACAGCGCATTCACCACGGAAACGCCGACGCCGTGCAGGCCGCCCGAGGTCTCGTAGACCTTGGAGTCGAATTTGCCGCCGGAATGCAGCGTGCACATGATGACTTCGAGCGCGGATTTTTTCGGAAATTTCGGATGCGGATCGACCGGGATGCCGCGGCCATTGTCGGTGACGGTGAGAAATCCGTCGGCGCCCAGTTCCACCTCAATGAAGCTGGCGTGGCCCGCGAGCGCCTCGTCCATCGAATTGTCGATCACCTCGGCGAACAGATGATGCAGCGCCTTCTCGTCGGTGCCGCCGATATACATGCCGGGCCGGCGCCGCACCGGCTCGAGCCCTTCCAGCACCTCGATATCCCGCGCGGTGTAACCGGCTTCGGCGCTGGACGAGCGCGAGGCGACCTTGAGCGGGCTTCGGCCTTTCGGCTCCGGGCCTCCAAACAGGTCGTTCGTTTCCTTTTCTTTAGCTAGTGATTTCAATGGCTTTTGCATGTCTTTTCATGTGTTGCGCGCAAGGCTCGCGCGTCGAATCGGTTCCCCTGACTATGCCACGGTTGGGCCTAAATAGTGACGCTGGCAGCCAGGTTCTCCGGGCGCGGAATGGGTCGGGGCGACCCTGAAGCCGGCCGAAGATTGGTTCGCTGCGCGGCGAAATTAACAATACCCCACGGCGGATCGCGAGGTTCCCTTGCTTTCGCGCGCAGGTTGCGTGAAGAAGTTTTCCAGGGCGGGGACAATCCATGATGAGGCTGGTTTTGGCCGCGGCGATCGCGGTGTCGTGTGTCGGCTGCGCGTCGGTGACGCGGGGGACGACCGAGAACATTTCCATCGCGACCACACCAGCAGGCGCGACAGCCGAAATAGCAGGGCTGGAAATCCCAACCACCTGCGTCACCCCCTGCGTCGTCGTCGCAAAGCGAAGCGCCGACATCAGCATAACCCTCAACAAGGATGGGTATGAGCCGCAGGTTATTCCGCTTACCAAGGAAATCCCCGGCACCGGCGCCGCGGGTTTCGCGGGTAACATTCTGGCCGGCGGGCTGATCGGCATGGGCGTGGACGCCGCCACCGGAGCAGCACAAGATCACAAGCCGAATCCTGTGATCGTTACCCTGCAGCCGCTGGCGCCAGAGCCGGCGCGCCCCACAAGGCCGCGACCGCCCAAACGGCCGATCCCCCAGAGCTAAATCTTGGCGAAGCCGGCCGGCGCGTTCCAGAACACGTCACCACGAACGACGCCATTGCCGCGACCGCGCGATCAACGAGCCCCTACTTGGCGCGGTAGTTGGGAACTGCGAGCTGTTCGGCAGCCTCGGCTCACGCATTGTCCCCACCTTTGTGACTTGATGTCGCTGACGGGGCTGGCTTACCTGTTCCCGGGCATCGAATCCGTCAAAAGATTCAGAAGCCAAAACGGGTCGGGAAGGGCGTTTTGAATGGAAGATTTTGCGCGCGCGCTGGCCGATTTCGTGCGCGATCATCAGGTCTGGGCCGCCCCGATTGTGCTTTTGCTCGCGTTCGGCGAATCGCTTGCCTTCATTTCGCTGCTGATCCCGGCCTGGGGCGCGCTGGTCGCGATCGGCGCCCTGATCGGCGCGAGCGGCATCAGTTTCTGGCCGGTGTGGATCGCCGGCGGCATCGGCGCGGCGCTTGGCGACTGGATTTCCTACTGGTTCGGCTACAAGTACAAGGAGCACGTCGCGCAGATGTGGCCGCTGTCGCGTTACCCGGAGATCTTGCCCCGCGGCGAGGCCTTTGTGAAGAAATGGGGTGTGCCCAGCATTTTCATCGGCCGGTTCTTCGGACCCTTGCGTGCCTCGGTGCCGCTGGCGGCCGGAATTTTCGAGATGCCGTATTGGAGTTTTCAAGTCGCCAATTGGATATCGGCATGGGTCTGGGCGGCGGCGCTGTTGCTGTTCGGCGACGTCATCGCCCAGATCGCCGAATGGCTGTGGCGCACGGTCTGACGCATCCTTGCCGTCGCGCCCGGCCAGAAACGCTGCTAGAATGGCCGCGACGACATCGGATGCGGGAAATATCGCACCGAAGCCTTGGTCTCACTGGGAGGCATCACGATGGAACTGACAAGACGCCACGCACTCACCGGCGCCGCCGCGATCGCGGCCGCACCGCTTCTTTCAGCCGTGCCTGCAAAGGCTGCCGCTCCCGTCGCGGACAAGCAGGCGCCGAGTTTCTATCGCTACAAGGTCGGCGACATCGAGGTGACCGTGGTCTCCGACGGCCGCAACACCTTCCCGCTGGAGGATTCCTTCATCACCAATGCGAAGAAGGAAGACGTCAACGCCGCGCTGGAGAAGGCGTTTCTGCCGCGCGATATCATGACGATCTATTTTGCGCCGCTGGTGCTCAATACCGGCGGCAAGCTCGTCGTCGTCGACACCGGCAACGGACCGGTCGCCAAGGTCAACAGCAAGGGCGCCGCCGGCCAGTTCGCCGATAACCTCGCCGCCGCCGGTTTCGACGCCAAGGCGGTCGACATGGTGGTGATCTCGCATTTCCACACCGACCATGTGAACGGCCTTTTGCTGGCCGACGGCACGCCGGCCTTTCCCAACGCCGAGGTGCTGGTGCCCGCGACGGAATGGAAGTTCTGGATGGACGACGGCGAGATGAGCCGGGCGCCTGCCGGACGCATGCAGGGGCTGTTCAAGAACAACCGCAACGTCTTCGACGCGGCGCTGAAGCGGAAGGTGACGCCCTACGAGTGGGGCAAGGAAGTCGCGCCGGGCCTGCTCGCGGTCGAGACCGTCGGTCATACGCCCGGCCACACCTCCTACGTGCTGTCGTCCGGCTCCGGCAAGGTGTTCGTCCAGTCCGATGTCACCAACAATCCGAATCCGTTCGCGACCAATCCGGGCTGGCACGCCTTTTTCGACCAGGACGCCGATGTCGCCGAAAAGACCCGGCGCCGGATCTACGACATGGTCGCCGCCGAGAAGCTGATGGTGCAGGGCTTCCACTATCCGTTCCCGGGGCTCGGCCACGTCGAGAAAGACGGCAAGGGCTATCGGGTCATTCCGGCGCCGTGGAATCCGACGATCTGACACTTGCCGTCATTCCGGGGCGATGCGAAGCATCGAACCCGGAATCTCGAGATTCCGGGTTCGCCCGCTGCGCGCGCGTCCCGGAATGACCGCGGTGAACCTTGACGAACCGAGGCGGTGGCCTTATAGCCGCGACCATGAACAACGCCGCGACCAATGTCACCGTGCGCCGTCGCCGTACCCCAGCGGTACGGGCGGTCGTCTGCGTTTAAGATCGCTGCCTCTGCCGCCGGATCCACTCCGCGGCCTCTCTTTTCCAAACAACGCGGTCTGATCTGGCGGCTCCTACGTCAAGCAGGAGTTTGAAATGTATACGCCACCGATGTTCAAGCCCGATCGCGCCACGAGCCTCGAATTTGCAGGGGCGCGCGGATTTGGCACCGTGACCGCATGGGACGTTGCCAGGCCGATCGCATCATCGCTGCCGTTCCTCCTGACCTCGGCCGACGACGGCACGCCGCAGGCGGCGTTTCACGTCGCGCGCGGCAATCCGCTGGCAAAGCTGGCCGACGGCAAGGCGTGCTGGCTGATGACCGTGCTGGGTGCCGATGCCTATGTATCACCCGACTGGTACGCTTCGCCGGATCAGGTGCCGACCTGGCTCTACCAGGCCGTGCATCTCACCGGGACGGTGCGGACGGTGCCGGAGTTCGAACTTGGCCCGCATCTCGACGCGCTCAGCGCCAAATTCGAAAACTGGCTTGCGCCGAAGCCGCCTTGGCTGGTGTCGAAGGTCACCGCCGGACGTCTCGACGCGCTGAAAAAGGCGATCGTCGGCATGGTGATGTCGGTCGAAGATGTCGAGGGCAGCTTCAAGCTCAACCAGCATAAATCCGACGCCGATCAGGTTGGGATTGCCTCGGCCCTGCTGCAGCAAGACGACGAAGCCGCACGTACCATCGGAAAACAGATGGTCGCGCTGCGGCCGCAGTTGGACTACAAATCATCCATGCATGTCGCCGCGCCCGCGGTTTGAAGGAACACGCCATGACGCTTACCGACACCAAGCAGCCGAAGGGCCGACCCCTCGCCACCAGGGATTCCGCGCGGCCGACCGTGTTCGTCGACGGTGCGGCCGGAACCACGGGTCTCGGCATACGCGAGCGCCTCGGCCAGCAGAGCGACGTCGTGCTCAAGGGTATCGCCGAGGACAAACGCAAGGACGCGGGCGCAAAGCGCGCGCTGATGGAGGGAGTTGACCTCGTCATCCTCTGCCTGCCCGACGAAGCCGCGCGGGAAACCGTCGCGCTGATCGACGGCATGGGGGCCGCGGCGCCGAAGGTGCTGGACGCCTCGACCGCGTTCCGGGTTGCCGCCGACTGGACCTATGGCTTTCCGGAACTTGCCCCCGACCAGGCCGACAAGATACGCGCGGCGCGGAAAGTCTCGAACCCCGGCTGCTATCCGACCGGTGCGGTAGCGCTGCTGCGGCCGCTGGTCGATGCCGGGCTGGTGCCTTCGGACTATCCCGTCGCCATCAACGCGGTGAGCGGCTATTCCGGCGGCGGCAAGTCGATGATCGAGAGTTTTGAGAACGGCACGGCGCCGGCGTTCGAACTCTATGGCCTCGGCTTCGAGCACAAGCATTTGGCGGAGACCCAGCTTTATTCACGGCTGGTGCGCCGGCCGATTTTCGTGCCCTCGGTCGGCAACTACCGGCAGGGTATGCTGGTGTCGGTGCCGCTGCATCTCGACACGCTGCCGGGCAAGCCCGCCGCGGCCGACCTGCACGCCGCGCTGGCGAAGCGTTATGCTGATAGCAACTGTGTCTCGGTCATGCCGCTCGACGATGCCGCGATCAAGCGCGGACGCATCGAGCCCGAGGCGCTCAACGAGACCAACAAGCTCGAGATCTATGTCTTCGCGAGCTCGAAATATCATCAGGCGGTTCTGGTCGCGCGTCTCGACAATCTGGGCAAGGGCGCCTCGGGGGCGGCGGTGCAGAACATGCGGCTGATGCTGGGCTTTGCGGATACATGAGACCGAAGGCCGGCAAGATCGCGCCGTTGACATGAGTGACATGAGCCCCGCGGACGAAAAGACCCTGATGTTCTACGGGGAGAACGCACGGGCCTATGCCGAGCGCGAGATCGCCAAGCATACGCGGCTGAAGGCGTTTCTCGCGCGGCTTCCCGCCGGCGCCACCATCCTCGAACTGGGATGTGGCGCCGGCGCCGCCTCGGCCGAAATGATCGCCGGGGGTTTCGATGCGCGTCCCACCGATGGAGCGCCCGAGATGGCCGCGGAGGCATCGCGCCGGCTCGGCCGCCCCGTGGAGACGCTGCTGTTCCATGACCTCAAGGCGGTCGAAGCCTATGACGGCGTCTGGGCCAACGCCTGCCTGCTTCATGTGCCGAGGCCGGAACTGGCACATGTGTTGGGGCTGATCTGGCGCGCGTTGAAACCCGCGGGTTATCTCTACGCCAGCTACAAGACCGGTGCGGCCGACGGGCGGGACAAGCTCGATCGCTACTACAACTATCCGTCGCCGGACTGGCTGCGGGCGACCTACTCGCAAGCAGGCCCCTGGAGTTCATTGTCGGTCGACACCGGCGAGGTCAAGGGCTTCGACAATGAGCAAGCCGCGATGCTGTTCGTGGTGGCCCGCAAAAGCCTCTGACCTCTGTTCTCAGACGACCTTGAAAATCGCCAGCGCCAGCACCGCCTGCGCCAGGAAACCGACGGTGAAGGCGAGCGTCCGGAACACCGGCAGGCCCATGGTGTAGACGATGAGATGCGCGAGGCGGGCCCAGAAATAGACCGCGCAGGCCAGCACCGTCCAATGGCTGGAATAGTCGATCGCGTTGAGGATCAGCACCAATGGCGCGAAGATCACGAGGTTTTCGACGGCGTTGTCGTGCGCGAACATCAGGCGCGTGGCCCATTCCGCGTGCGGCTTGGCGTTACGCGAGGGATTGGCCATCGCGCCGCCGAGGCCGCGAACCTGACAGCGGTTGAGCACATAGGGGACCCACAAGAATCCCGTCAGAATGACCGTCAGCGTCAGCCAGAACAGTTCGCGCGTCATCGGTGTTCCCCTCGATTTTGGTTTCGAATCTCGTCCCGGCGGGACGGCTGCTTATACCCAAGCACGCGGCGTTGCGCTACGCGCGAACCCGGACGTAGCTGCCGGGCGCGTCCTCGATCGGCGGCAGCGCGTCGGTGCCGACCGTGCGCGCCGGCACCTGTTCGGCGTCGATGCTCTCCAGCCATTGCCGCCAGTCCGGCCACCACGAACCCTTGTGCTCCTGCGCGGCCTTGAGCCAGTCGGCGAGCGTCACATCCCTGATATTGTCGTTGGTCCAGAACTGGTATTTGCCCGAAGACGGCGGGTTGACGACGCCGGCGATATGTCCCGATCCGGACAGTACGAATTTCACCGGGCCGCCGAAAAACTGCGAACCGTAAAGCACCGAATTCCGCCGGCGCGATGTGATCCTCGCGCGTCGCCAGATTGTAGATCGGCACCTTCACCTTCGACAGGTCCAACAGCGTGTTGTCCAGCACCATGCTGCCGGCCGACAGGCGGTTCTCCAGGTAGCAATTGCGCAGGTAATAGGAATGGTTGGCCGCCGGCATCCGCGTCGCGTCTGAATTCCAGTGCAGCAGGTCGAACGAGGAGGGCGGCTGTCCCTTCAGGTAGTTAGAGACGACGTAGGACCAGATCAGGTCGTTGGAGCGCAGCATGTTGAAGGCCATCGCCATCTTGGAGCCTTCGAGTACGCCGGCTTGCTGCATGTCGCGCTCGAGCGCCGAGATCTGGTCTTCATCGACGAACACCAAGAGGTCGCCGGCATGGGTGAAATCGACTTGCGCGGCGAGGAACGTCGCCGACGTCACCCGCACCCGGCGCTTGTCCGCGAGCCATGCCAGCGTCGAGGCGAGCAGCGTGCCGCCGACGCAATAGCCCATGGCATGGACTTTCATCTCGCCGGTGGCCTTCTCGACCGCGTCCATCGCCGCCAGCGGGCCTTGCTTCATGTAGTCGTCGAAGGTTTTGGCGCCGAGACTCTTGTCCGGATTGACCCAGGAGATCACGAACACCGTGACGCCCTGGTCGACGCACCATTGGATGAAGGATTTGTCCGGCTTGAGGTCGAGGATGTAGAACTTGTTGATCCAGGGCGGCACGATCAGGAGCGGCGTGCGCAGCACGTTCTCCGTCGCGGGCGCATACTGGATCAGCTGCATCAATTCATTCTGGAAGATCACCTTGCCCGGCGTGGTCGCCATGTTGACGCCGACCACGAGGTTGGCCGGATCGGACTGCCGGATGCGCAGCGTGCCGCCGCCGGCCTCGATGTCTTCGGCCAGCATCTTCATGCCGCGAACCAGGTTGTCGCCGTTGGAGGCAAGCGTCTCCCGCAACACTTCCGGATTGGTGAAGATGAAATTCGACGGCGCCAGCGCGTTGCTGATCTGCTGGACGTAGAATTCTGCCTTCTTGCGGGTGTGCGGATCGACGCCTTCGGCGTTGCGTACCAGTTCCTGCGCCCATTGCGTGGTGAGCAGATAGAGCTGCATCACGAAATCGAAGAACTGGTTGGATTTCCACTCGGGATCCTTGAAGCGCTTGTCGCGCGGCGACGGCGCAATCGCCGGCGGCGCGGCCTCGCCGGCCATGCGGCGCACCGAGGAGCCCCAGAGATCGAGATAGGCCTTGGCGATCTTGGCCTGCAGGTCGCTCGATCGATCGGTGTCCGATAGCCAGTATTCGGCGACCGCGGTGAAGGTCTTGATTACTTCAGCGAGTTCGCTCGGCGGCCTGTCCTTGATCTCGCCGCTCTCGCGCGGCTTGAGATAGGCCGCCAGCGCCTTGCCGCTCGTCTCCATCGCCCGCGCGAGATTCAGCGCGAAGGTTTCCGGATCGAACTTCTTTTCGACCTTTGTTTCAATTGTGACGTCGCTCATGGTCGCCAACCCTATAGGTTCATTTTGCGTTCGTCACCGCGTTGATGGACGGCTTGCGGTCGGGAGGTTAATCCTGGAATTTCCGCTGTTGCACTGCGACAAAACCTCTTGGTTCTGTCATATTGAGGCCGCACCGAAGCGGTTTGTTGTTGGGGGTTTAATCGTTTCGGGCGACAATGGTTTGAGCGCTGGCAGCAAAGGTTGATGAAATAAGCATCAGGCGGAGAGCTGAACGCGAAGTGGGGACTTCCGGGACGATGGCGCGGGATCGAAAAAGGCGGGCATTGGCCGCGGGAGCGCTGCTGGCAGCAGCGCTTGCGCTGGGCGGTTGCTCGTCGACGTCGATCGCGGATTTGCCGATGATCGGCACGCCGGCGGATGCGCCCGCGCGCGCCAAGGATCAGGGCGGCTACCTTCCGGTCCATGACATCCCGCCGGATCGGGACGAGCCCGAACTGGCGCCGGCGGAACGGGCCAAGATCGAGGCGGAACTCGCTGCCGCGCGGGACCGCCAGGCGTCCGCCGCCGCCGCCCAAAACCCGGCCGCCAAGTAACGCTTACGGCTGGCGCGGCCGGGTGTCCGTGCTAAAAGGACCGCAATTCAACCGCAAATCAGGGCGAGGACGATGTTTCTCCGCCTGAAATATATCTAAGCCCCTGATTTAGCTTGATTTATGGATGGAGCCGAATTTCGGCTTCAACTCCACAAGGCTGGCGATTCTGCTCACGCGGTTGCCGGAGCGAGGTCCCATGGAAGATTTTCATCGCATTCGCCGTCTGCCGCCTTACGTGTTCGAACAGGTCAACCGGGCCAAGGCGGCCGCGCGCAATGCCGGAGCCGACATCATCGATCTCGGCATGGGCAATCCGGATCTGTCGACGCCGCCCCATGTGATCGAAAAACTCAAGGAAACGCTCGGCAAGCCGCGCACCGACCGCTATTCCGCCTCGCGCGGCATCACCGGGCTACGCAAGGCGCAGGCCGGCTATTACGCGAGGCGATTTGGCGTCAAGCTGAACCCTGAAACCCAGATCGTGGCGACGCTGGGCTCGAAGGAGGGCTTTGCCAATGTGGCGCAGGCGATCACCGCGCCCGGCGACGTCGTGCTGTGTCCGAATCCGAGCTATCCGATCCACGCCTTCGGGTTCCTGATGGCCGGCGGCGTGATCCGCTCGGTGCCGTCCGAGCCGACGCCGCAATTCTTTGAGGCGGTCGAGCGCGCCATCATCCATTCGATCCCAAAACCGCTGGCGATCGTGGTCTGCTATCCCTCCAATCCGACAGCCTATGTCGCGGACCTCGATTTTTACCGGGACCTGGTGGCTTTTGCGAAGAAGCACGAGATCTTCATCCTGTCCGATCTCGCCTATGCGGAAGTCTATTTCGACGACGACAATCCGCCGCCCTCGGTGCTGCAGGTTCCCGGCGCCATCGACGTGACCGTGGAATTCACCTCGATGTCGAAGACGTTTTCGATGGCGGGCTGGCGGATGGGGTTTGCGGTCGGCAACGATCGCATCATCGCCGCACTGGCGCGGGTGAAATCCTATCTCGACTACGGCGCGTTCACGCCGATCCAGGTCGCGGCCACCGCCGCGCTGAACGGCCCGGAGGATTGCATCCGCGAAATGCGCGACACCTATCGCAAGCGCCGCGATGCGCTGGTCGAATCGTTCGGCCGGGCGGGATGGGAAATTCCGCCGCCTGACGCCTCGATGTTCGCCTGGGCGCCGTTGCCGCCGGCATTCCGCGGCGTCGGCAGCATGCAGTTCGCAACGCTATTGGTGGAGAAATCCGGCGTGGTGGTGTCGCCGGGTGTTGCCTTCGGCGAGCACGGCGAGGGTTTTGTGCGCATTGCCATGGTGGAAAACGAGCAGCGCATCCGCCAGGCCGCCCGCGGCGTGCGGCGCTTCCTTGAAAGCGGCATCGAAACGTTGCACAACGTGGTTCCTCTCGCCAACCGGCGTTAATTTTTCCGGACAGGTCTTTTTCGTCATGGTCGCACCCCTGAAGGTGGGTATTGCGGGGCTCGGCACTGTTGGCGCCGAGGTGGTCCGTCTGATCGAGAGCCAGGGCCGCTCGTTGCAGGCGCGCTGCGGGCGAAGCGTGCGCGTAGTCGCCGTCACCGCACGCTCCAAAGCGAAGAAGCGCGGCCTCGACCTGCGCGGCATCGCCTGGGCGAAGAACCCGCTCGATCTGGCCACCGATCCCGGCATCGATTGCTTCGTCGAACTGATGGGCGGTTCCGGCGAGCCCGCGCTGTCGGCAATCGAGGCGGCGTTGAAATCCGGCAAGTCAGTGGTGACCGCCAACAAGGCGCTGATCGCCAAACACGGCCTGCGGCTGGCGCGGGCCGCCGAGAAGCACGGCGGCGCACTGAATTTCGAGGCCGCCGTCGGTGCCGCGATCCCCGTCATCAAGACCTTGCGCGAGGGGCTTGCGGGCACCGAGATCAACCGCGTCTACGGCATCCTCAACGGCACCTGCAACTACATCCTGACCCGGATGGAGCAGGAGGGCCTGTCGTTCGCCGAATGCCTGAAGGACGCGCAAAGGCTCGGCTATGCCGAGGCCAACCCGTCCTTCGACGTCGACGGCCACGACACCGCGCAGAAGCTCGCGATCCTGGCGAGCCTCGCCTTCGGCACCAAGGTCGCGCAGAGCGCGGTCTATGTCGAAGGCATTTCCTCGATCAAGCCGGAGGATCTGCGCGCCGCCGAACAACTTGGCTTTCGCGTAAAACTGCTGGGGGTGGCGGTGCGGACCGCCAAGGGCATCGAGCAGCGCGTGCATCCGACCATGGTGCCGAAATCCTCTTCGATCGCGCAGGTGATGGGCGTCACCAATGCGGTGACCATTGACGGCGACGGCATTCCGCCGATTACCCTGGTCGGCCCCGGCGCCGGTGGGGCGGCGACCGCGTCTGCCGTGATCGCCGATATCGCCGATGCCGCGCGCGGCATTCGCGCGAGGCCCTTCGGCCGTCCCGTGGACAGGCTTCGCGAGACCAGGAAGGCGCCGATGGAGCGGCATGAGGGCGGCTACTATATCCGCCTGATGGCGCGCGATCTCGCCGGCACCGCAGCGGCCATCGCCACCCGGCTGGCGGAGCAGAAAATCTCGATCGAATCGATCGTGCAGCGCCATCCCGACGGCTTCGACGCGAACGCCGGCAGCAACAAGACCTCGCCGGTGCCGGTAATCCTGATTACCTATGCCACCAGCGAGGATGCCGTGTATCGCGCGCTGCAGGCGGTACAGCGCGACAAGGTGATATCAGGCCGGCCGCAGGTGATACGGATCGAAAAAAACTAGGCATGCTCCGAACGGGGCGTGTGTCAAATCATTGTTGCGGGCGGCAAGACCCGCCGTGAAGCGTCAAGGGAGTGTTGCGATGACGACCCATATTTCCGTACCGCCGCAGCTGTTGCTGGAGCGCATCCTGACGCTCGAAATCGTGCGGGTGACGGAGCGTGCGGCGGTGTCGGCGGCGAGGCTTCGCGGCCATGGCAACGAGAAGGCCGCCGACCAGGCCGCCGTCGACGCCATGCGCCGCGAGCTCAACAAGCTGCCGATCCAGGGCACGGTGGTGATCGGCGAGGGCGAGCGCGACGAGGCGCCGATGCTGTTCATCGGCGAGAAGGTCGGGATGAACACCGGTCCCGAAGTCGATATCGCCGTCGATCCCCTGGAGGGCACGACCTTGTGCGCCAAGAACATGCCGGGCGCGATCGCCACCATGGCGATGGCCGATGGCGGCACGCTGTTGCACGCGCCCGACGTCTACATGCAGAAGATCGCGGTCGGCCCCGGTTACAAGAAGGGCGTGGTCGAACTCGACGCCTCGCCCGCCGACAATGTCCGGCGCCTGGCCAAGGCGAAGGGCGTCGACGCCAGCGCGATCACCGTTTTGGTGCTCGATCGCCCGCGGCACGCCGATATCATCAACGGCGTGCGTTCGACCGGCGCCGCGGTGCGCCTGATCACCGACGGCGACGTCGCCGGCGTCATCCACTGCGCCGACCCCGACAATACCGGGGTCGACATGTATATCGGCACCGGCGGCGCGCCCGAAGGCGTGCTGGCGGCGGTGGCGCTGCGCTGCATCGGCGGCCAGATGCAGTGCCGGCTGATCCTCGACACCGAGGAGAAGCGCGAGCGCGCCCACAAGATGGGTGTCACCGATCCGCGCATGATCTACGGCATCGAGGACATGGCGCGCGGCGACTGCCTGTTCGCCGCGACCGGCGTCACGACGGGCTCGCTGCTATCGGGCGTCAAGTTCCGGGGCGATGTCATCGAGACCGAGACCGTGGTGATGCGCTCGGTTACCGGCACCGTGCGCTACATCAAGGCCGATCACCGGCAGCTGGAAAAATTCCATCTGGACTAAGGTGAATCGTCATTCCGGGGCGTGAGCGAAGCGAGCGAACCCGGAATCTCGAGATTCCGGGTTCGATGCTGACGCATCGCCCCGGAATGACAGCAAAAGGGGAACGAGCATGTCCGACATTTCCGCCGTCAAGGCACTCGTGTTCGACGTGTTCGGCACCGTGGTCGACTGGCGCTCCAGCCTGATCGCCGATTTCACCCAATGGTCGAAGACGCGCGGCATCGAGGGCGACTGGACCGCGCTGGTCGACGGCTGGCGCGCGGTCTACTCCGCCTCGATGGACGAGGTGCGCAAGCACCCCGAGCGGGGCTACATCATCTTGGACAAACTGCATCGCCAGTCGCTGGAAAAACTGGTGGTGCAGCTTGGAATATCCGGCCTGACCGACGCGGACCTGCATTACCTCACCATGGGCTGGCACCGCCTGCACCCATGGCCCGACAGCGTCTCGGGCCTGACGCGGCTGAAGACCAAATACATCATCTCGCCGCTCTCCAACGGCAATGTCGCGCTGTTGACCGAGATGGCCAAACACGCCGGCCTGCCGTGGGACCTGATCCTGTCGGCAGAACTGTTCGAGCACTACAAGCCCGACCCCGAAACCTATCTCGGCGCCGCGCGGCTTTTGTGCCTTGCGCCGGGGCAGGTGATGATGGTCGCCGCCCACAACAACGATCTTAGGGCGGCCCAGAAACTGGGATTGAAAACCGCCTTCGTCGCGCGCCCGACCGAATATGGCCCCTTGCAGAAATACGATTTCGAGGCCAAGGGCGACTGGGATATCGTGGCGAAAGATTTTAACGGGATCGCCGAAAAGATGGGGTGTTGAGTGGTCTTGCGCCGCTTGCGCCACCGTCATCCTGGGGAGCCGCGCCGTTGGGCGCGGCGTCTCGAAGGATGGGCCACGGGCTGTCATCGTTCGAGGCTCGCCGAAGAGGCGAGCACCTCCCGAGTGAGCGCGAATGCGCTCATCCGGGGACGACGGGTATAAGCAAGCGTAGCCCGGATGAGCGAAGCGATATCCGGGACTCCTGCCTGTTCTGCTACGTGCTGCCCGCGACAACAGGCAATCAATACGGCGGCGGCTTGCGTTGTCGCTGCATCCTTGCCGCCTCCACCCACCACATCAGATCGTCGGCGAAGCGCGGGAACGCCCCTTCGAGGGCTTTGCCGCCTTCGCCCATCGGTGCACCATCAGCCGCCAACGTCTGTCCGATGGGACCAACGGCAATCGTGGTTGAGACCACCACCATTCCCATCTCGGAGAGTGTGCCGTGCCAAGCGGTTGAGGCCCGTGCGCCGGACAAACGTCCTGCCGAATAGCTTGCGATCGCAGCGGGGCGCCAGAACCATTCTTCCAGAAAATGATCCGTGAGGTTCTTGAGTCTCAGGCTGGACACCCCAATTATATTCGCCGGTGACGAATACGAAGCCATCGGCCCCGCGGATCTTGCCGGCCAACCGCTGAAGCTGCTCGGGAGCTGCTCCCGGCGGATATTCCTTGTACATTCTGTCGAGCATCGGAAGGTTGACTGCCTTGGCATCGATCAGTTCGACGGCCTCGCCGCGGCGCCGGAACCGCTCGACCACGAATTCGGCGAGGCGGATGCCCAGCCGGTCGGAACGATAGGAGCCGTAAAAAACGAGGATTCGATTGCTCATGGCATCCCCTCAGCGGCCAATACCGGGATGACGGGTATAACTCGCTTCTGCGTCCCCGCGAATCATTGAATTACGCGGCATCTGGTCTATTTGCTGGACTGCATCATGACCCTTGCCGCAACCGCATTCCCCCTCGAGCCGCCGCCGGCATTTCTCGGCGTCACGCATTCGGCGACCGGGAAATTGTGGCGCGACCGGCTCGATGCGCGCGGGGCGGCGCGGGCGCTGGCGATCGTGCAGCGCCATCAATTGCCGGAGATGCTCGCGCGGGTACTGGCGGGGCGCGACGTCGAGATCGAGGCGGTCGAGGACTTTCTCGATCCGACCATCCGCAAACTGCTGCCCGATCCCTATACCGTGACGCAGATGGAAGCTGCGGCGAAGCGCATCGCGGAGGCGGCCACGCGCGGCGAGAAGGTCGCGATCTTCGGCGACTATGATGTCGACGGCGCGACGTCGGCGGCGCTGCTCGCCTGGCATCTGCGCCATTGCGGGCTCGATCCGCTGATCCACATTCCCGATCGCATCTTCGAAGGCTACGGCCCCAATGTCGAGGCCGTGCGCATGCTGGCCGAGAAGGGCGCCACGCTGCTGGTGACGGTCGATTGCGGCACCACCAGCCTCGAGCCGCTTGCCGAAGCGCGCCGGCTCGGCATGTCCGTCGTCGTCATCGACCACCATCAATGCGGCGACGAGCTGCCCGTGGTGCACGCGCTGGTGAATCCGAACCGGCTGGATGATCTTTCCGGCCTCGGCCATCTCGCCGCCGTCGGACTCGTGCTGGTGACGCTGGTCGCGGTCAATCGCGAGCTGCGCGCGCGCGGCTTCTGGACCGCCGAAATGCCGGAGCCGGATCTGCTCGGCATGCTTCATGGCGTTGCACTCGGCACCGTCGCCGATGTCGCCCCGCTGATCGGGCTCAACCGCGCGTTCGTGGCGAAGGGTCTGATCGCGATGCGCCGCCGGGATCATGTCGGCTTGACCGCGCTGATGGATGTGTCGCGGCTGAACGGCCCGCCCGAGGCCTGGCATCTCGGCTTCATGCTGGGGCCGCGCATCAATGCGGGCGGGCGGATCGGACGCGCCGATCTCGGCGTGCGGCTGTTGCTGGAGGGCGATGTCTCCGAGGCGGCGCGGATCGCGGCCGAGCTCGACCGGCTCAACAGCGAGCGTCGCTTCATCGAGCAGATGGCGGAGGCGCAGGCCGAAGCCGAGGCGCTGGCCTCGCTCGGACTGGAAGACAAGGGCTCGGTGATCGTCACGGCGTCGGAAGGCTGGCATCCCGGTGTGGTCGGTCTCGTCGCTTCGCGGCTGAAGGAAAAATTCGGCCGGCCGGCCTTTGCGATTGCGCTGGAGCCGGGCGGCATCGGCACCGGTTCGGGCCGCTCGATCGGCGGCGTCGATCTCGGCAAGGCGGTGCGGCAGGCCGTTCACGACGGCCTGCTCACGAAAGGCGGCGGCCACGCCATGGCCGCGGGCGTGACGTTGCGCAAGGAAAAACTCGCTGAATTCCGCGCCTATATGGAAAGTGTGCTCGCCCATGACGTCGCGGCCTCGCGCCATGTCAACGAGCTCCTGATCGATGGCGCGGTATCGGCGCGCGCGGTGACGCCGGAACTGGCGGCTACTCTTAATCGCGCCGGTCCGTTCGGCAGCGGCAATCCGGAGCCGGTGATCGCGCTGCCGTCGCATCAGCTGGTCTATGCCGATGAAGTGGGGCAGGCCCATCTGCGTGTCAGGTTCAAATCCGGCGACGGCGCCATCGTCAATGGCATCGCGTTCCGTTCGATCGGCCAGAAGCTCGGCAACGCGCTTGTCGCAAATCGCGGCCAGCCGCTGCACGTCGCGGGATCGCTCGCGGTCGACCGCTATCAGGGCACCGAGCGGGTGCAGTTGCGCGTGCTCGATGTCGCCGTGCCGGATCAGGGGCCGGCGGTGATCAGATAAGCACCGGCGGCGCGCTCCCTCGCCCCGCCTCTTCGCGGGGAGAGGGCGGGGTGAGGGGCCTCTCTCCGCGAATTCAGAAGGCGAGTTTAGGATGGTGCTGTGCCCCTCACCCGAAATTCGCTGCCGCGAATTTCGACCTCTCCCCGCAAAAGAGCGGGGAGAGGTAAGAAATCAATTCCCCTGTCGCAACCTCGCCAGCACCTTCAGCCCGCCATAGCCATCGGCCGGCTCTATCCCCGCCTTGACCTGGAAATCCCGGATCGCGGCCATGGTGTCGTTGCCGACGCGGCCGTCGGTGCCGCCGGTATCAAAACCGGCCTTGGTCAGGCGAACCTGCATCTCCTGCACTTCGGCCAAGGTCAGCGCGCGCTCGGACCCGGGGAAGGGCTGCAGGAAGGGCGGCGCGCCCAAAATGCGGTCGCCGAGATGGCAGATCGCCAGCGCGTAATTCATCGAGGGGTTGTAGCTCCTCACCGAATAGAAATTGGGTCCGAGCAGGAACGCCGGCCCGCCCGGAACCGGTATCCATAGTTTCGCCGAGGCGTTCGGTTGCGGGAACGGCTGGCCGTCGGCTCGGGTTACACCGGCGCCGGACCAGGCGGCATAGGTCTTGTTGCCGCCGCTCGCGCCGGGCGCGCGGACTTCATAACCCCAATGCTCGCCGCGGTGATACTTGCCGCGATCGACCAGGAATTTCGCCGTCGATCCCAGCGCATCGTCCGGCTTGCCGAACGGCGAAATCCTGCCGTCATGGTCGTAGTCGATGCCGACATTGAGCCAGACTTCCGGCATCCACTGGGTATGCCCCATCGCGCCGGCCCAGGAGCCGCGCATCTGCTCCGGCGTCGACCAGCCGCGATCGACGATGCGCAGCGCATTGATCAGCTCGCTCTGCCAATAGGCCTTGCGGCGCGGCTCGTTCCAGGCGAGCGCCGCCAGCGAGGGAAATACCGGCCGCATATGGTTCTGCTGCACCAGCGGATCGCCGTACGCGGATTCGACGCCCCACAGCGCGAGCAGCGTGCCGCGCTCGACGCCAAAATCCTGCTCGATCCGCGCGAACAGCGCCGCGTTCTTCTTCAGCGCCTCCTTGCCGGCGATGATACGCCAGTCGGAAACGCGGCGATTGATGTATTGCCAGATCTCCTCCTTGAATTCCGGCTGGTTGCGCATTTCCCGGAACACGGACATGTCGGGTTCGACATGGTCCATGACGCGGGTCCAGGTCGCCTCTGAAATGCCTTTTGCCAAGGCATGCGCGCGAAAGGCCTCGCGCCATCGATCGAAGCCGGGCGGGGCCGCGGCAAATGCGGCAAGAGGATTTGCCAGCAGTGCGCCGGCGGCGAGGCCCGATCGCAGCAGGGTACGGCGCGTGTGGGCGTTCGGAGAATCAGGTGGTTTCATCGTGCCAGTCTAGCGGCGCGAACGTGGATGCAGCAAAAGGTCATTCGCGCCACAACGCAGGCTTCCGCGGCAATTTTTGGGAGGCGGCGTGGCGCGCGTGACGCAAACTCAGTTCTCGCTACCTTCCTGGCTGTCGGGATGCGCGACATCCTCCGGCATCGCATGCGCCACCTCGGGCGCCGCCGCGATTTCCGGTCCGATCACGCGGCCGCGGCCGCGGATCAGGCGCTCATAGGCCGAGACCAAGGTGGCGTAGGGATTGACCCAGAGCCAGCCGTCGCGGGTGAACACCTGGACGTCGAAATGCAGGTGACGCGAGGTGCCGTTGGGGTGGTCGAGGTAATTGGAAACCACGCCGATCTTCTCGCCTTCCTCGACGCTGCGTCCATTCAGGATGCCGTCGGCATCCATCGTTGCGGGATTCATGTGCATGTAGCGGAAACGGATGTGTTCGGTCGCGCTGTTGATCTGCAGCGTCGCCGCCTGCTGCTTGAGGGAGCGGATCACGGTGCTGTCGCGAACCGCGACCACCGCCTGCTGCCTGGGGTCGCAATGCTCGGCGCCTTCGCCATTCGGCGGACAGGGCGCCGGGCGGATGTCTTCCCCCTGATGACCAAATCCGCTGGGACACTGGCCTACGTTGAAACTGCGCGCTTCGCAGAAATTATCCTGCCAGGGGTAACTGGTGTTGCTGCCGGCGAGTTCGTCCGCGGGCTTGTCGCTGGAACGGCGGTTCCGAAATTCCTGCGAGTGCACGTAGGCCGGGGCTCTTTCCAGCGGAAAGCGGATTTGCGAATAGGCGGTGAAGTCGAAGCGGCCGCCCTGCTTGCGATGACCGCTGTTGGCGATGATGTCGCCGGCGGGGCGATAGGTGAAATCCGCCGAGAATTCTATCGGCCGCTCGGCGATGCCGCCGGGAAGATCGAGGCGCGGCCGCGAGGGCAGGCCGCCGGCGACATGCAGCGCTTTCAGGAAACGCTCGGCCACCGGATAGGCCTCGCGGCAGGCCAGCCGCCGCGCGCGCGGCGTCGAGTCCAGGCACTGGATCGACACCACATAGGGCACGCCGAAGCGGGTGAAGGCGTAGCGCACATAACCTTCCCGGATGAAGCGGCGCAGGTCGGGATATTGCGCCGCCAGCGCTTTCACCGGCTCACCTTTTCCGCCTGTGGGATCGTTGATGTCGTAGACCAGGATCGATCCGGTGATCTGGATTTCGACCGGCTTGGCAAAGGTCCGCTGCGGCAGGCCGTCGCCCGCGCCCGGCTCGAGCGAAAACGTCGCGTCGTAGCCGGCAGGCCCGGCGTCGAACAGGTCCACCGCGCGGAAGTCGGCCTGATAGCGCGATACCGACAGGCTCGCCGGAACTTCGTTGAGCTGCGCGTTGAGGAATGCGGCGGGGTCGAACGGCAGCAGCACCGGTACCGGGCTGCGCCCGATCCCGGTGAAGATCTGCGAGGCCGTGGCGTTGAGTTGCACCAGAGCCGGCGTCGAGCGCGGATCGTAGGCCGGCAGGCGGTAGCGGCGGGTGAAGGAAAACGCCGATGCCACCGCCGGCTGGGTATTGATCTCGGTCCGCAACTGGTCGAGCGCGGCGCGCCAATCGACGCGCACCGCCGAAATCGCCGGCGTCCTGAATTCGTCGGCGCACAGCGTCGAATGGCCGGCGAGCAGTAGCGCAACGGCCATGAGGGCTGCCGCAAGGAGCCGGGGCAAGGGACGGCGGACGGCCTGCTTTCTCAACTCCCCCCGACGCATGTCCTGATGCCGCTTAGTCCTTTGCACGCTCGACGTAGGAGCCGTCTTCGGTCATGACCACGATGCGCGTGCCGGTGCCGATATGCGGTGGCACGGCGGTGCGCACGCCGTTGGAAAGAATGGCAGGCTTGTAGGAGGAGGATGCGGTCTGGCCCTTGGTGACGGGCTCGGTCTCCACCACTTCCAGCGTCGCGCGCTGCGGCATCTGGATCGCCACCGGAAGCGTGCCGTGCAGCGACAGCTTGACGGTCATGTTTTCCTGCAAATAGGGCGCGGCCGAGCCTACGATGTCCTCGGGCACCTGAACCTGGTCGTAGTTCTCGTTGTTCATGAAGTGAAAGCCGTCGGCGTCCTTGTAGAGGTAATTGAAATTCTGGTCCTCGATGGTCGCCTTTTCCACCTGGTCGGTGGTCTTGTAGCGCTCGGAAATCTTCACCCCGTCGCTGATCCGGCGCATTTCGATCTGGCTGACCGGCGTCCCCTTGCCTGGATGGATGTTTTCGGCGGTGAGGACCACGTAAAGCTTGCCGTCTTGTTCGATGACGTTGCCCTTGCGAATGGAACTGGCGATGACTTTCAAAGTTGATTTTCCTGATGTTCTGGCCCGGGACCGGTCGAAACATGGATGTCCCGAGGCCAGCGAAGCGGTTTCGGGCTGCAACATACTGATTTTGCCGGTCGATGCCAGCGTTTTGCGCCCCCCTGAGAGCTTGGCCATCGATGACCGGCTCCGGTCCTGGCTGAGGCCTCGAGCACCCGGCGGTCGATCTCATTTCGGCTTGGGATACGTGATTGCCTTGGCGTTGTGCTCGGCGAAGTCAGGAGGCACCGAAAATGACCCGGTCTTGAGGTCGTAGACGCAGTGCCAGTCCTCGATCCATGGGGCCGTCTTGTCGTCCTCACCCTGCATGTCGAAATTCAGGCTGATCACCACGTAGCGGCTGTCCGGCCAATGCTCCCCCATCCAGGCGTAATTGTCGTCCATGCCCTTGACCAGCGCCGCAAAGGCGTGGTCGAGCGAGTAGGGATCCTTGGGGTCACGATGCATCCCCTTCGAATCCGGCGTGGTGAAGAAATAATCCCAAGCCATGTCGCTGAGGGGTTTTTTGGTCGCGGATGAGAATTGATACCCGTTCCTGTGGTACAGGAAGAGCGTTTGATAACCCGCTCCCATCTTCTGCATCCGGATCAGCCACTGGCTATCAGGGCTAAATCGAAATCCGGCCTGATAGCCGGCCATGTCCTCGCCCTCGCCGGGGTTCAGGAGAGAGGCGTGCCGGTGACCGGCATCGAAGATCCAGAACTGGAACAGCAGACCCTGATCTTTCTGTTCCTTGGCATATTGCTCCAGCCGCAGTTTATGGTCGGGGGATTCGAAGATGGGGGCGTCCGTGACGAGCTTGAAACCAGCTCCGGGGCCATCGGCACAGGCCGGTACCGCCGTTGCCAGCGCCAGCAACAGCGCCATCCATATTGGTCGTAATCTCTGTTCAAACATTGCTTGATTCCTGGTTCACGGTTAGTCACCGAAGGTGTGCCGGAGGTTCGGATCGCATGACGACGCATCGACGCAAATGGACCAAATGACCGAAAAGCCCGCTGGCGACCCCGACCAGGTATCGCCCTGGTGGACGCCCGAGCGGCATGCCGATATCAGGCCGTTCCTGGCGGCGCGGAGCGCTGTCACCAGGGCTGTCAGGGCATGGTTCGAGGGGCAGGGATTTGTCGAGGTCGAGACTCCGATCTTGCAGGTTTCGCCGGGAAACGAGACCCATCTGCATGCGCCGCGCGCGGAGGTGCGCCGCGCCGACGGCAGCAGCGCGACACGGTACTTGCGGACCTCGCCGGAATTTACCTGCAAGAAACTGCTGGCCGCGGGCGAGCAAAGGATTTTCGAATTTGCCCGCGTGTTTCGCGACCGCGAGCAGGGCGACCTGCACATGAGCGAATTCACCATGCTGGAATGGTACCGCGCCAATGCCGACTATGACGCGGTCATGGCTGACAGCATCGTCATCATCGCGCAGGCAGCCCAGGCGACCGGGATCGGGCGATTTTCGTTTCGCGGCCGGGTTGCCGATCCCTTTGCCGAGCCGGAACTGTTGACGGTGGCGGCAGCCTTCGAACGCTTTGCCGGCATTGACCTGCTTTCGACCATCGCCGACGGCAGGGGCGAGCGGGACCGCTTGGCGGCTGTCGCGACGGATTTGATACGGATCAGTGATAATGACAGCTGGTCGGATATGTTCAGCAAGATTCTGGTTGAGCATGTCGAACCGAGGCTGGGGCAGGGGCGTTTGACGGTGTTGTTCGAATATCCGGTTCCTGAAGCGGCATTAGCGCGCACCTCACCCTCCGATCCGCGCGTCGCCGAGCGGTTCGAGGTCTATGCCTGCGGCGTGGAACTCGCCAACGGATTTGGCGAGTTGACCGACGCGCGCGAACAGCGCCGTCGCTTCATCGAGGCCATGGACGAAAAACAACGCCGTTATGGCGAGCGCTATCCGCTGGATGAGGATTTTCTCGACGCCGTCGCGGTCATGCCGCCATCAAGCGGGGTAGCGCTCGGCTTCGACCGGCTGGTGATGCTGGCGAGCGGCGCGCTCAGGATCAATCAGGTGGTGTGGGTGCCGCCTTCGGGGGACAGATGAACCGTTTCGACAACCCCTTCAGTTTCAAACCGACCGCGACCTTGCGGGAGCCCACCGAGCTCGTCGCCCAGGGACTGGCGTCGGTTGCGGATCTGGCCGATCTGGAAAAGGTCGCGGCGCGTTATGCGATTGCGGTGACGCCCGATATCGCGGCTCTGATCGATCCCGACGATCCCGACGATCCGATCGCGCGGCAGTTCATTCCGAGCGCGCGAGGAACTGGTGAAGGGCGAAGGCGAGACCGCAGACCCGATCGGCGATGACGCCCACTCGCCGGTCTCGGGCATCGTGCACCGTTATCCGGACCGGGTGCTGTTCAAGCTGGTGCATGTCTGCGCGGTCTATTGCCGGTTTTGTTTCCGCCGCGAAATGGTCGGGCCGGGCAAGGCGGCGGCGCTGTCGCAGGGCGCCTACGACAACGCGCTGGCCTATATCCGGGCGCATTCGGAAATATGGGAAGTGATCCTGACCGGCGGCGATCCCTTGATGCTGTCGCCGCGGCGGCTCGCCGAGATCATGGCCGATCTTGCCGCGATCGATCATGTCAGGATCATCCGGATTCATACCCGCGTTCCCGTCGCCGATCCCGCGCGCATCACGCCGGAGATGGTCGCAGCCCTCAAGGTCGAGGGCGCAACCACCTGGGTTGCGCTGCACGCCAATCATGCCAGGGAATTGACGGCGCGCGTGCGGACCGCCTGCGCCGCCCTCGTCGACGCCGGCATTCCCCTGGTGAGCCAGTCGGTGCTGTTGCGCGGCGTCAATGACGACATTGCCGTGCTGGAAGCGCTGATGCGGGCCTTTGTCGAATGCCGCATAAAACCCTATTACCTGCATCACGGCGATCTCGCGCCCGGCACGTCGCACCTGCGCACCACGCTGGAGGCGGGGCAGGAATTGATGCGAAACCTGCGGGGGAGGGTTTCCGGACTATGCCAGCCGGATTATGTACTCGACATACCCGGCGGCCACGGCAAGTCGCCGGTCGGCCCCAACTACCTGTGGCCTTCAGATTCTTTTGCGCGGGAACGTGAAGTGGAACCGGAAACGCGCTATCGTGTCGTCGATTATTGCGGTGACGTGCATCTCTATCCTCCGAAACCGTGATGCGTTTCTCTGCAGGAAGGGAGAAGCAGGATGCGAAGACTGTTCACGACCAAATCGATCGCGGCCGCATCGATCGCGACCCTGACGCTTCTGGCGCTGGTCGCGTGTCCTTCGGCCATCGCGCAGACCGGCGCCGGATCGCCGGGCGCGAGCTCGTCCACGGGCGTTCGCGAAGCCCCGGTCGGCCATCGCCAGCCGCGGGCGGGCGATGTCCCGCCCGAGAAGAATCTCGGCAATCCGAGCGATCCGGTCAACAAGGAAGACGCCGCCCTCGACAAGAAGATCAAGAGCATCTGCCGCGGCTGCTAGGGCATGATGAGTTGATTGAATTGGTACTGTGCGTGTTCGGTCCACCTCTCCCCAGCGGGGAGAGGTCGATTTGCGCAGCAAATCGGGTGAGGGGGCGCAGCTCTCACGAGAGACCGTAACCCCTCACCCGGCGCTACGCCGTAGCTGAAGCTTTGCTTCAGCGTCCTTCTTAAAGAACGGCCGCCGAAGGCGACCTACGCCTCTCCCTGTGGGAGAGGTGGCCGGGCCAGCGAACAAATCGATCGACTAAAACTCATCTTGCTTTAGGGAGCGTACTTATTAGCACGCTGCCCGGTTCGGATTGACGCGAGTTCGACGAACGCCAGATCGTTGGCTGCAAACCTGTCGTATCGTGCGGCGACACGCCGCATTGCATGATCGTATCGCAGCATCAAGGCCGGCGGCCGGCGCTTCCATGGTTTGGATCCGGTAACACAAATGCGCGGAGAGATTGTGTTTTCGAGTTAATGACGGTTCAAGGTTGATAAATGCCATCGCGCTCGTGCCTGAATGGCTTTTGAAGCGCCAAGATGGTACTGGTCCACGGAGATCGCACGCCCTTATATTGACTGCCGAGGTGATCCAGTAGACGGCGGATTCACGATGCGTTGTGGGGCATGTGCTTACGACAACGAGGCCGCAAGCAGGTTCTGCGTCGCCTGCGGCGCCTCCCTCGCGCCGGTATGCGCCCATTGCGGGCGGGATTTGCCGGAAACGGCCCGATTTTGCGGCTGGTGCGGTGAGCCGCGAAAACCTGACGCCCGCTTAATCGACGTGCCTGGCGAGCGCAAGCAGGCGACCGTTATGTTTGCTGATGTCGCCGGTTCAACCGCGCGGATCGCCGCTCTCGACGCCGAAGCGGCGATGAATTTCCTGCACCCGATCGTGATGGTCATGGCGCGCGCGGTCCACCGCTATGACGGCACGGTGCTTCGCACATTGGGCGATGGACTCAAGGCCGCGTTCGGGGTGCCGCACGCGCGCGAGGGACATGCGGCGCTCGCTTGCCATGCCGCGCTCGCGATGCGTGCCGCCGTCGCCGCGATGCCGGACGCTCCCCTGATCCGGATCGGCCTGCACTCGGGAGAGGTCGTTTCGGGCAAACTCTATTCCGGCTCTGCGGTCGAGCAGGATGTGACGGGTCTCACCGTGCATCTGGCCAGCCGGATCGAGCAGGAAGCCCCGCCCGGCGAGATCTTTCTGAGCCGCGATTGCCAGACCCTGCTCCGGGCCTATTGCGACACCGAGCCGCTCGGTCCGCGCGCATTGAAGGGTATTCCCGATCCGGTGGATATTTTTCGATTGGTCGGGCTCAAACCGGCCGTGAACAGCGAGCATTTTCGCGGTGCATCGCTGATGCCATTGCGCGGGCGGGCCGCGGAGCTGGAGACGTTGCAACGTGCGTTGCTGGACACCGCGCCGGGCTCGCCGCGCGTCATCGGTGTGTCCGGGCCGCCCGGCGTCGGCAAAAGCCGGCTTTGTTTCGAGTTCAGTGAGTGGTGCCGCGAACGTCAGATCAGGGTGCTGGAAGCGCGTGCGCAGATTCACAGCCGGGCGACGCCGCTATTGCCCGTGCTGGAAGCATTGCGCGCCTTCTTCCGTATCGAGCCCGATATGGACGCCGAATTGGCGCGGACGCGGATCGAGCAGACGCTGACGATGCTCGCGCTGCCGGTGGCCGAGCATCTTGCACCTCTGACGGATTTTCTGGGATGCGCGGAGCCGACGTCTGGGCCCATCGACCCATCGACACGGCGCATGCGGCTGCGCGAAAGCATCAGCCGGATCGCGAAGGCGGCTTGGTCGCAGACCTCGGTGATCATTATTGAAGATCTGCACTGGCTGGACGAGGCCAGCCAGGACTTTCTGGAAACCTGGATCGCGGCAGTCGAAGGCACCAGGGTCCTGATGGTGCTGACCTTCCGGCCCGACTGGTCGCTGCCGTCGCCGCCCGCCTGGTATCGTGGACTGGCCCTGCCGGAGCTTGGCCTCGGCGAGGTTGGTCAGGTCATTCGCGATCTGATCGGAGACGGCGCCGGACTGGACCAGGTGGTGGCGCATGTCGCGGAAAGATCCGATGGCAACCCGTTCTTCGCCGAAGAACTGATCCTCTCGCTGGCGCAAAGCGGCGTCTTGCTGGGAGAGCGGGGCCGCTATCGGCTGGCGCCGTCCGGCTGGCAAAATCCGACCCTGCCGACGACCGTTGAGGCGGTGATCGGCGCGCGTATCGATCTTCTGCCCGAATCCGAAAAGGCGCTGTTGCAGACCGCGGCGATCATCGGAAAGGAGTTTCCGGTCGAGGTGGTTCGATCGGTCACCGGCCTGTCCGATACGGCCGTTCGGCCGCTGCTGCGGCGGCTTCGCGCCGCCGAACTGATCCAGCCGCGGCAAACGGCGATGGGAGAAACTTTTGCGTTCCGTCATCCTTTGATTCAGGAGGTGGCCTACGCGATGCAGCTGCGGTCCACGCGCACGGGTCTGCATGCCGCCGTGGCGAAGGCGATCGAGGCGCAGGAGTGGGGGCGGCGCGACGAGTTCGCCGGGTTGTTGGCGCATCACTACGAAGCTGCGGGGAATATGGTTGCGGCGGCCATGCATTTGCAACGCTCGGCGCGCTGGGTTGGACGTACGAATTCCGGGCGCGCGTTGGCGGATTGGAAAAAAATCCGCGGGATGATGCGGGATCAGCCGCGGTCGAAGGAAAACGACGAATTGCGGGCTTTGACCGGCGGACAATTGTTGACCTTCGGCTGGCGCGAGGGGATGCCGATCGAAGAAGCCAAGATCTATGTCGACGAGGCGTTGGGCTACGCGCGGCACGCAGGCAATCGGCGGCACGAAGCGATGCTGATCGCGGGTTACGGACGGATCATCGCGGCAACTGGCTCGGCGGACGAGTATGTTCGATTGGTGCGCGAGGCGCTCGCGGTGCTGGATGCGGGAGCCAACCCGGCGGAAGCGCTGCTGCTGAACGGGTTGTTGTGCCAGGCCAGCGCATTCGCGGGCTTCGCCGGCGACGCTCTCAAGGCGAACAGCGCAGCTCTGGATCTGATCGACGACGAGCGTAGAAGGAACGCCGGCGTCGTGCTTGGCCTGACGGTCGGCCAAATGGTGGGCTTCGACGTTCCGCATTGGATAAAATGCCTTCAGGTTAGGTCGCTGGTCATGCTCGGCCGGTTTTCAGACGCGGATGAACGGCTAGCTAGGCTGTTCCAGGTTGATCCCGTTGAGGCCGAACTTCTTCATCAAGGCATCCCGCATTATTATGCCGTCGAGCTTGCCTGGTTTCGCAATGACCCACTCGCGGCAACACGCCACGCCAATCAAGTGGCCCTTCTGGCAACTCAGGCGGCAATCCCGTTTTGGATGGTGCTCGCGAGTTTCTGCCGAGGTTTGGCGGCCTCGACAGCAGGGGACTTCTCCGAGGCCGACGGCTTTTTCCAGCAAGCGTTGGACGCATCCCGCCGCGGCAAGGCTGCCCTTGAATTCGAGGCCAGAATACTGGCGTTCCAGGCGGACTCTCTCATGCGCGCGGGCAATCTGGAGCGCGCCAATGAGCTTGCCACCGAGACGATTGCCGTGGCGCGGCGGAAGGCGGATCGTATGGCCGAGTGCCATGCAAGCCTTGTCTCCGCTGCCATAGCTCAAACGCGTGGGGGGCCCCAATTCGCCGAGGAGGCACGCGGCTTGCTGAGCCGTGTCGATGCACTTATCGATGAAACGGGCGCAAGGGCCTATGAATCCATGTTGCTGCGAGTGCGGGCGCAAGCCGACGACGAAAAAGCCCCAGCGTCCTCGCGCCCTTCATGATGTCGTTGTGTGCGAAATATCATGACACGGCATCGTGTGATAGAAGCGGCTAGAAGGGTAAATCGACCATGATCGATCCATCTGCTTCGTGCGACACATTGACTTTGTGTGCGCCTCCGTTTGCGTGTGTTCTTACTTTCATTGCCACGCCCCTTGTTAGGCCATCTAAGCGTGCCTGAGCGATTGCAAAAATATTCTCCGGGCCCAGGTTCTGTAGATAAAACTCCCAAGGTGCACCGACTGTAATTCCCGCGGCCTTATAGGCGGCGACAAGGTCCTGCCAGTTGCCCACGCCGACACTAATCCCCTCAAAAAGGTCTTTTTTGCTCTGCGCCATGGCATATGCCGTGGACTTTGGATCGCCAAACACACGTCTCAACTCCTTGAAGACGTCACCTGACCCGACAAGAGGGCCCATCGCGTCACCTATACGTTTACGTTGCGTTGGTACTACGGCGGTTCACCCGTCAGCACATCATGAGCGGCGTGAGGATGCAACATTTTTCCATCGCCGAGCTTCCCACATGCACCACCATCTCGCGGCTGGGGACCGGATATCGGCTGAGTGGCATTCCGACCGGGCCGCGAAAGATCTACAGGATCGCGCAAATTCGTCACAAGGCGTTGACCCAAGGTGTTGTAATGTTGACGATAATTCACGAGTATCGCGGATACGTCGATACGCCGGACGGACTACACGTGATTGACTCGCCTTCGCTTCGCGTAACGACGGAAGAAAGGGTGCGCACAACCGCTGTTTATGGTCCGCTACTACAAATAGAGCGAGGCAGAGGAGGTGTGGCCACAGGCGGAATAGTCAAAAGTGACCACGATCCGTGGGACGGAGCCGATATCCTCGCGGAATTGAACGACGTGCTCAAGAACCTGAATTCCGCCAGATACAAATTCACTCAGCGCAACAGAGGACATGAAACCATGGGTATGATAGACAGTGACGTCAACAATCCTTGCGACGGAAGTGACGTCCTCGCGGAGTTGAACGCCGTGTTCAATGATCCGAATTCCGCCAGATACAAGTTCGCGCAGCGCAACAACACCTTTGGGTTGATCAAGAACGCTCCCGGGAACTATCGGGCTCTCATCGAGGCCTATGAGACTGCCGGAGTCACGGACATCCATGGATGGGCTGCATATCTGCGGAGGCTGGGTACAGGGCCGAAAGGACCGCAAAAGATCTACAAAATCGCCGAGGTCCGTCACAAGGCACTGACCCAGGGTGTTGCAACGTTGACGGTCACTCACGAGCATGGTGGACACGTTGACACGCCCAATGGACTGCACGTGATCGACTCGCCTTCGCCTCTCGCAACGTTTGAAGAAAAGGCAACAGCGAAGCCGGCCCTGGAAGCAGGCGTTGCGATCGGCTGACGGGCTAGGCGGTGAGCCCAAGCGGGAGGACAACAGTCGTCCTCGCACGTTTACGACCCTACGGGAAAAGGAACAATTTAGGGGAGATCAAGACCATGGGTAGCGCTATCGACAGTGACATTAATCCGTGTGACGGAACTGACGTCCTCGCGGAGTTGAACGCGGTCTTCAATGATCCGAATTCCGCCAGATACAAGTTCGCGCAGCGCAACAACACCTTTGGGGCGATCAAGAACGCTCCGGGCAACTATCGGGCCCTCATCGAGGCCTATGAGACCGCCGGAGTTGCGGACATCCATGGATGGGCCGCATATCTGCGGAGACTGGGCACCGGGCCAAAAGGGCCGCAACAGATCTACAGCATCGCCCAACTTCGTCACAAGGCGCTGAGCCAGGGCGTTGCAACGCTGACGGTCACTCACGAGCAGGGTGGACACGTTGATACGCCGAAGGGACTCAACGTGATCGACTCGCCTTCGCCTCTCGCGACGATTGAAGAAAAGGCGGCAGCGAAGCCTGCCCTACAAGCAGGCGTTGCGATCAGCTGAGCGGTCAGGCGGTGAGCCTAGCGGACGACGAAACAGTCGTCCCCGCGCGCTTAACGACTCTACTCGAAATAGAACGTTCTACGGAGGTGAAACCATGGGTAGCTCTATCGACAGTGACGTCAATCCTTGCGACGGAAATGACGTCCTCGCGGAGTTGAACGATGTGTTCAACAATCCAAATTCTACCAGGTACAGGTTCGCGCAGAACAACAACACTTTTGGGACGATCAAGAACGTTCCCGGTAACTATCGTGCCCTCATCGAGGCCTATCGGAACGCCGGGGTTGCGGACATCAATGGATGGGCCGCTTACCTGAGGAGGCTGGGCACAGGGAGTGCAGGGCCGCAAAAAATCTATAGAATCGCCCAGGTTCGTCACAAGGCGCTGACGGAGGGTGTTGCAACGTTGACGATAACCCACGAGTATGGCGGATACGTTGATACGCCGGAGGGGTTACACGTGATTGACTCGCCTTCGCCTCTCGCAACGACTGAACAAAAGGCGGTAGCGAATGAATATGCGTCCCTCGGTAGTCACTGACTCCGAGCCCGCGAGTTCGTACCTCCCGCGTGGTGAGCGGTTGTCGCCATCTCCGGCGACCGATGCCCGATTGCAAGAGGCCGCCCGCTTCGCCATTTCCCCTGACGGCCACGCCGACGACGCAAGGCTTCAGGCCGCGTTCAAACTGTTGCGCGCCGAGGCGCCGGTGCTTTGGGTCGATACCCCGGGCATGCGCCCGTTCTGGCTGCTCAGCCGCTACGGCGATATCTCGGCGGTAGAGCGTCGTGGCGCTCCTTTCGCTGCCGCGACGCGCACCTTCCTCACCAGCAAAATGACCGAGGAGCGCCTCGAGCGGCTGCTCGGCCAGCCCTATGTGCTGCGCGGCCTGCTGCAGATGGACGATCCCGAGCATGCCGCCTACCGCGCCGTGGCGCAGCCATACCTCACGCCGGGCGCGCTCGCCGCAATGGAGCCGTGGCTGGAAAGCTGGGCGGACCACATCGTCAGCCGGATCGCCGGCCGCACCGAGGCGTTCGACTTCACAAAAGAAATCGCGGTACCGTTTTCGATCCGCGGCATCATGCGCCTGCTCGGCCTGCCGGAGGCCGACGACGACCTGATCCTGAAACTGTCCTGGGGGCTGGTCGGACCGGAAGATCCGGTGCGCCGTCTGGCCGATCACCCGACCACGGCGATCTGCCGGGCCGGCCTCGGTTTCCAGGCCTATTTCGATCCCGTCGCGGCCGACCGCCGTGGCTGTCCGCGGCACGACCTGAGCAGCGTCATCGCGACAGCCGAGGTGCAGGGCGAGCCGATCCCCGACTACGAGCGGTTCTCCTACTACGCGATGATCGCCACCGGCGGCCACGACACGATCGCCTTTTGCCTGAGCGGTGGCATGCACGCGCTGATCGAACACCCGGACCAATTGGCGAGGCTGCGCGCCGACCCCACACTGATCGATACCGCGATCGAGGAGATGCTACGCTGGACGACGCCGGGCCGGCACATCGTCCGCACCGCGACGGAGGACGTCGAACTCGGTGGCCAAACGATCCGGGCGGGCGAAGCGGTGGCGCTGTTTTTCAATTCCGCCAATCGTGACGAGACGGTTTTCGCGGACGCGGACCAGTTCCGGATCGACCGCCGCCCGAATCCGCATCTTGCCTTCGGGCTGGGCCAGCATCACTGCATCGGGGCTCATCTGGCACGGCGTGAAATGCGCGCGCTGCTGAAGACCTTGCTGCCGCGGCTGGAACAGGTTGAACTCGCAGCACCTCCCCGGCGCACCTGCTCCACCATGGTCAGCGGCATTTCGTCACTCCCGATCCGCTGCGCCTGGCGCGCGTCCGAGCTTTGACGCCGCGTCCAGCCGGATGGGATCAGGCTGGGGCGGGATGACGGACCATTTTCTCATACCCGGACGCGAGACAACACCAGGCTTGCAAGTCGAGGTCTTCTACTTTGCATGGGGTTGTTTTGCGATTTTTTGGTGAGGCCCTGCGGCGCCGCGCTTCGCTTCCCGCCGCGCCGCCACGGCTTCGGCCAGCAGATTCAGCGCCGGCACCGTGGTGTGCCAGTCGATGCAGCCGTCGGTGATGCTCTGGCCATAGGTCAGCGCCATGCCGGCCACGACGTCCTGGCGGCCCGCGACCAGATGGCTTTCGATCATGGCGCCGATGATGCGCTGCTCGCCACCGGCGACCTGGCGGGCGATTTCGGCGATCACCAGCTGCTGGTTCTCCGGCTTCTTGCCGCTATTGGCGTGGCTGGCATCGACCATCATCCGCTGCGCCGCGCCTGCGCGCGCGAGTTCGGCCGCGGCGGAAGCGACGCTGGCCGCATCATAGTTCGGCCGGCTGCCGCCGCGCAGCACGATGTGGCAATCGTCGTTGCCGGCGGTTGCGGCGATCGCGCAACGTCCCCCTTTGGTCACCGCCATGAAATGGTGGGGATGCGACGCCGACTTCACCGCGTCGGCGGCAATGCGCACGTCGCCGTCGGTGCCGTTCTTGAAGCCGACCGGGCAGGAGAGACCCGAGGCGAGTTCACGATGGATCTGGCTCTCCGTGGTGCGCGCGCCGATCGCCGCCCACGCCACCAGGTCGGCGATGTATTGCGGCGTCGTCAGGTCGAGGAATTCGGTCGCCGCCGGCAGGCCGAGATTGTTCACCGCCGAGAGCACGCTGCGGGCAAGACGAAGCCCCTTGTTGATGTTGAAGGAGCCGTCGAGGTCCGGATCGTTGATCAATCCCTTCCAGCCCACGGTCGTGCGCGGCTTCTCGAAATAGACCCGCATCACGATTTCGAGCTGGTCGCCGAGCCGTTCGCGCAAGGCGACGAGCCGCTCCGCGTAGTCGAGCGCTGCCGCGGGATCGTGCACCGAACAGGGACCGACGATGACCAGAAGCCGGTCGTTGGTGCCATTGAGGATGGCGCTGATGGCGTTGCGCGCGGCCATCACCACGCGCGTCGCGGTCAGGGTGCGCGGTATTTCGCGCATCACCTGCTGCGGGGTCGTCAGTTCCTTGATTTCCTTGATGCGAAGATCGTCAGTGGTGCTCAACACGGCGGTGGCTCCTGTTTTGAGGGACCTGCCGGCCAAACAAAAAGCCGCCAGATCGGCGGCTGTTTGGACTTCCTGCTGCAATTTTTCAGATTGAGCGCGATCCTCCCACCGCCAGCGAGCTGTCGAAGCTAAAATACCAATAGAAGCTGGCGGCGCGGTTGATCATGGCGGGCTCTATAGCCCGCGCATTTCATCTTGTCATCTCAAAAATCGGGCGGATTGACGTGATTCAGCCCTTGCGTGCCGCCAGCGCCACACCGATCAGGGAGGCGCCGCCGAACAACAGGTTGATGCCGACCAAAAGTCCGATCGCCCATTCCGCCGAGCCCGGAAGCCCTGAAATGATGAGGAAGGCGATCAGGATGTCGAGGATGCCGGAGAACAGCATCCAGCTCCAGCGCTCCGACAATTCGCGGCGATGCTCCAGCGCGTACATGATGGTGGCGACGCCTTCGGCCAGGAAATAGGCGCCGATCACGATCGTGAGGGTCAGTACGCCCTGGATCGGCCGCGTCAACAGGATGATGCCGGCGCCGACGGCGAGCACGGCCGAGACCAGCGACCACCAGAAGCCCGGCATCTGCCGCGCCCAGAACGTCATCGCGAGCCCGACGACCCCCGCGATGAAAAACATCCAGCCGAAGAAGATCGTGAACGCAATGCTCGCGATCAAGGGCGCCACGATGGCCGCCAGGCCGAGCACGGCAAGCAGGATGCCTTCGATCAAAATAGCCTTCCAGTGCTCGCGGACAGCGGCGCTCATTTGGGATTGCAGCCTGGTGATGTCCTGGGGAATGGTCATGGCAAATCTCCCGGTGCTGATGACGCAGAATGACGCCTAAACATGACGGCGCAATATAGCCCGTATCAATGCGGCGGGGTCAAGTTGGTTGCAGGTCAGCGTTGCAGTGCAAGAGTGCAAAGAAGTGCGTCTAACCCTGGCCGGGCGCGGAGGAAAAGCCGGAGGCGGTGCGGCGGATCCGGTTGCGACCGAGAAAATAGATCGCCGTCGTCGCCAGCAGCAGCGCAATGCCGATCAGGATCGACGTCAGGCCGATCGGAACCAGCACCAGCGCCACATTGCGCTCGGGATTGACCAGCCAGTGGTGGATCGACGTCAACACGAAGGTGAGCCCGATGAATCCGGCGCCGCCGCCCAGCACCAACAGCGCCCACATCCGCCGCAACTGGCCGAGTCTTGCGCGCGCGATTTCGGTGCGGGGTGCCTGATGGCGGCCGACCCGCCGCACCAGGCGCACGGCGAAAGCAATCGAGGAGAACCCGATCAGCATGCTCGCCGAGCCCAGCATCAAGCGGGCGCCGGGCGCGATGTCGGCGTTTTGCTGCAGCGTCAGCAGCGGGAAATCGAAGCCCGCATGCAGCGCGACCGGCGCGAACAGCATCAGGATGCGGCTCTTGATCCGCGCCCAGTCGCGATAATGGCGGTGCGCGCCGAGCGCGGTGCCGGATCGCCCGAGCGCGAGATAGGCGCCGGCGATGATGCCGAGCGCGCCGTGGAACGGCACCGTCAGCACGCTGCGCAGGGCCGCCAGCGATCGCCACATCTCGGCGTGCTGCACGAGATAAGCAAGGTTTTCGTAGGCCGCAAAGCCGAGCCCCGCCGCCGCGCCATAGAGCACCGTGTCCATCGGGTCCTCGAACGGCCGCCGCCGCGCCGACACCGCGACGATGACGAGGATCTTGACGGTCTCCTCGGGCAGCGCCACCCCGAACACCGAATGCAGCACCTGCGCGACCCAGGGATTTTGCGGTGCCGCGAGCATCGCGTTGAACGGCGCGCGCGCCACCCCCAACAGTGAAATGCTGGCGGCGCCGAGGAAGAACGCGGTCCACACCTTGAGCGGCGGACCGGGACGCTCGCCGGCGGCGATCACGAGCCACAGGATCAGAAGCGCGGGTGCCACCGCGGCGGCGCCGATCAAGCTCGGAAGGGATCCAAGGACACTCATCACGGCGGCAAGTATGCCATTTTTCCGTTTTATCTACTGCGTTGATTTTCTGCGTTGATTTTCTGCCGCCTCGAAACGCGCAGCCGCGTCGGGAACTCAGCAACCCCGGCAGATGCTCTTCAGCCGGGCGTTCATCAAGGCGTCCTCGGCGCCGATGGAATCCACGTATTTCGCGCTGTCCACCTTCGACGGCGGAAGGCTCCGCGACGCCGGTTTGCCGGCGGCCGCAACCGGCGGGGCTGATTTGTCGTAGCAAGCAAGTCTGGCGTCCGGGTTCGACAGTGACTTGCAATCGGCGGTTTGCGCCGCGGCGGTTTGGCTGAACGCGCAAATCGCGGCGAGCAGGACAAGGAGTTTCATCTGAAATCTTCTTTCGGCCATGCAACCAAGGGCGCCGCTGGCGGTTTCAAATCTGATTACGATTATTCAGTTAAATCAACGGCTTTGTGACATTTCTGACGGCGCAACATGCACATATTTGCGGCTTCCTGTCCATTGGCGAATTGACAGGGCCCAAAACGATCCGCCGGGCCGGGCGTGGTAGATTAGCGGATCGGCAAGCTGGGAGGTGGCGGTGTTGTTCCGCGGAGCAGAGACACATGCGAGGTCACTCCTCAAGGCGATCAGCTGGCGGACGCTGGGAACGCTCGACACCTTCGCGATCAGCTGGCTCTTGACCGGGCGGGTCGAGATCGCCGGATCGATCGCCGGCCTTGAGATCGCGACCAAACTCGCCTGGTATTACCTGCATGAGCGCATCTGGGCGGCAATCCCCTGGGGCCGGCGCCGCCACTGATCGCGGACTGCCTGTCATATGCTGGGGGCCGCGACGTCAGGGCACCACGGCCCAATAGTGCCGACCGTTGCTGTTGGGATCGCTGTTGTCGCTGGCGGAGAACACATAACCCTGTCCGCGCCAGTGCGAATACCGGCCCTCGCCGAGCTGGGCGATGTCTTCGTGGGCGCAGTGCGCCGGTCCGAGCGCCCGGCCGTCTTCGTAGATCACGACCGGAGAGCGCTCGTTGTTGTCGACGGAGTCGGCCAGATCCGCCAGCGATCCCCGCTCCGTCCATTCGTGCGAGATCACCGCATGCGTGCCGTTACCGAATTTCTCGTAAGGCCGGTAGAGCCGCACGACGACCTTTCCCTTCGGGGTGAAATCGTCAAACGACGCCGTCGACCACGCCGCGAGCCCAAAATAGGCTGCGATCGCGACCAGCGCCAAAACCGTCTTGGTCGCCCTGTTCCACTGCAGCATGGGTTTGCTTAGCATCCGACTGCGCAGGTACGGCAACCGTTGTTTGGAAGGTCCGCCGGCGCCGATGGATTCGAGTTCGAGATGCACGCTGGGACCTGGGATCGAATGACTGTTACGCAAAAAGGGTATCAAATCCGGCGAAATGATAGCCAAGCGATGGGTTTTTGGAGGTCGTGCTCCGACCAGCGAAAATCGTTCGGGATCGGCGGGTCAGCTCTGGCCGAAATCGCAGCCTTCATCCAGCCAGCAGAAGCCGGCAGGTTTCGACGAAGACCTGCGCGCCGGTGACGATATCCGCATCATCGGTGTTTTCGGTCCAGTGATGGCTGATGCCGCCGATCGAGGGCACGAACAGCATGCCGGCCGGCATGATGGTGGCCAGAACCTGGGCGTCATGACCCGCGCCGGAGGGCATCCGGACCGACCTGCCGCCAGCGAAACGGGCGCTCGCATCTTCGATCGTCTGCTGGAACCTCGAATCCATGAGCGCCGGCGCGCCGGTGCGAAGCCGCTCGACCTCGACCGTGCAGCCGCCTTGCGCAGTGACGTCTTTGGCCATGTTTCGCAAAAGATCTTCGAGGCGCTCGATGACGGCGGGCTCGCCATCGCGAATCTGAAACAGCATCTCGGCACGTCCCGGAATGATGCTGGGCGCGCCCGGATCGAGCGCGATGCGTCCGGTGGTCCATACCGTGCGCGGTCCGCTGTATTCCGGGAAGCGATCGTCGATGGCGACGCAAAATCTCGCCAGCGCAAGCCCCGCATCCTTGCGAAGGTCCATGCGGGTGGTGCCGGCGTGATTCTGCTCGCCGACAAAACTGATCCGGTATTGCCAGATGCCGACGATGGAGGTGACGATACCGATCGCAAGCCCGCCGCTTTCCAGCGTTTGTCCTTGCTCAATATGGGCTTCCAGATATCCGATATGGCGCCCGCGTTCGGCCGCGACGCGCGCCCGCCCGGCGAGACCGGCCTCGCGCAGCGCCTCCCGTAGGGTCCGGTCGCCGCTGCGGTCGCGGGCGGCGTCGATGTCTTCATCGGTGACGGCCCCGACATAGGACCGGCTGCCGAGAAAACTGCCGAAATGGCCTTCCTCGTCGCACCATGAGGCGACTTCGACGGCGCTGTTGATGCTCGGATCAGGATTGATCACGCGGGCGGCCTCCAGCGCATAGACGACGCCGAGCGGCCCGTCGAGCCAGCCCGCGAAATTCTGGCTTTCCAGATGCGAGCCCGCCAGCAGTTTCGGTCCCGATTTCGTGCTGGTGCCCAGCACGTTGCCGATGCCGTCGATGTCGGCCGCAAGTCCCGCTTCGGGAAGCTTTGTGGCCAGCCAGTGCAGCGAGCGGATATGGGCGTCCGAGAAGGTCGGCTTGTGCACGCCGCTCTTGTAGGCGCCGATGGAGCGCAGCGTGTTGAGATCGGCAAGCACGCGAGCGCCATCGACGGGCGCGCGATGGTCAGGCATGGATCGAACCTCGAGGCTTAAAAGAGTCCTGTCGAACGAGACTCCGTTGTTGCATGTCCGGCCATCCGGCGATCGCTATTTCGCGCAATGCTGCGCCACCACGGAGGGATTGCCGTTGGACACCAATTTGCCGTCGCGGATGATGGCCTCGCCGTCACCCGCCACCGAACTGATGGTCCGCATGTTGCCTCCGCTCATGTCGAGCAGCACGTCGTACACCCTCCCATTGAATTCGCCCCAGTTCGGATCGTCGTTCCGCATCCGCGTATGGATCAGCGTCGGACTCAGCATTTCGGCGCTGTCGATGGCGCCGTCGAGCGGCGGCAGGCCGGGACCCCGCAGCGAGCGGCGGCGCACCTTGCCGTTGCCGCCGGCATACCAGGTGACGACCCAGTTGCTGGGGCTGGCGCCTGTGCTGCAGGAGGCGGCCCAGCTGCCGAGCAGTTGCGCACGGCTCACCACCGACAGGACCGATTTAGCTGCGGCCGCAGCGCCGCCCAGTAGGCCGAGTGCGACGATGATAACGGCATATCCTGGCGATCTCACAGGCGTTCCCCGGTTCGTTGCCACGCGCAAACCCTGGAAAAATCATCGCCGCAAGTCCGGGGGAAAGCAAGCCGGACGATTTCGTCCTCGCCGGTCCGTGCGGGCGTAACGGCCCCGCGGTCCGGCAACCATCCCAAGCTTGCTGGATCTCGACGCCGCAGGGCTTGTCCTAGCTGCTCAGGGCCTTGCCGATATGCTCGGCGAGCCGGATCGAAAGCGTGATGATGGTGAAGGTCGGGTTGGAAATCCCGGCCGTCGGAAATACCGAGGACCCCGCGACATAGAGGTTCTGCAGCGAATGCACCTTGAGGTTCGCGTCGACCACCCCTTCCGCGGGCTTGCTCGACATCCGCGTGGTGCCGATGTGGTGCCCGTTGTCGACGAATATGATGGATTCCCATGGCGCGAACGAAACATCGCCACCGAGCTTGTTGACCGCCGTCTTGAACAGCTGCGTCGTCTGGTTGTAGGTCTTCTCCTCGAGCGCCGTGAACTTCCACGTGGCCCTGGTCTGCCGCTGGCCGAACACCGGGTCGAGCGTGTCGGTGAGCGTGATGCGGCTGTCGGGATTGGGCGCCATCTCGAAATAATATCCGCCGCTGCTGGCCCAGAACCAGCAGCTGCCGATGCCGAGTTTCAGCTGCTGTTCGGCGGTGGGAGAAAATCTCCCCGTGACCGACACGCCGTTGGAATCGCTCCAGCGGCCATTGGGCGTTTGGCCGTTCATCAGCCTGTATTGGGCGCTCGAGAGAAAGTTCTTCGTTATGTTGATGACCTGACCGGTCGAAAGCGGGTGACACATGAAATAGCGGCCGACCTGGTCGTGTTCGTTGCCGACGTTCGACAGCAGCAGCTGGCGGGCGTTGGCGACCGCGCCGCAGGCAAGCACATAGACGTCGGCGTTGACGGCAAACGTTGTGGCTCTTTGCGGCGGCGTTTGGTCGTCCATGCTGGCGACCAGAAGCGACTTCACGACGCCGTTGCTGTAATTGATGTCGAGCAGGCTGGCGTTGAGGATCACGTCGACCGCGCTTTGTCCGATCGTTATGCCATCGAACGTCCTGGTGGCGAAATTCAAATAGTTTCCGCCGATGAACTGATACATCTCGGTATCGAAACCGGCGAGATGCGGATCCTCGGCCTGCAATATCCCGGCCCAGTATTGGGCGCTGAAATCGTCGCTGTGCAGTTTGCAGAATGCGGCCGCCTGCTTGTAGTAGGGATCGAGATCGCTGCGCTTGATCGGCCAGCCCGGAAAGCCGGGCCGCTTTTCGAAGGTGATCGGGTCCAGCGGCCGCGATTGGCCGCCCCAATGCGTGGACGTGCCGCCGAACACGCGCTCGCGTTCCCAGGGAGAGTCGGTAGCGTCGTCGTTGGGCCGGATCAGGAATTCGGGCTCATTGGTCGCGAACAGGCCGTCGGCGACGCCGTTGTAGAGCAGAACCTTGTCCCGCCAGCTGGCTTTCCAATCCACGTCGCGGTAATCGCGGCTGCCTTCGATCAAGGTGACCTTTAGGCCCTGTTTTTGCAGCCACCACGCCGCGGTGACGCCGGCGGGACCCGATCCAATGACGCAGACCTGGGTCGTAACCGTCATACCGCCGGCAATGTCTTTTCCGTTTCTGATCATGGAATCATCCGTCGTTGCAGGGCAGTGTCATTGTCGCTCGCCGCAAGAGTCACGGCATGGTGTCGCATTTCACCGGCGGCATTGGCGCGGCCGGCGACGTCCGATTTGCTGGCGTCCGATTTGCTGGGGTAGGGGAGCAACCGGTTGTAGATAGAACCCTACCATAGGTTGAATAGAATATAAACAATCTTTCTAGGCGAACAAGATATTTTGTCGATTTTCGAAGCGACCGCGTTCTGTCGCGTTGCCGCCGCGCTATTTCCGATCGCCGGTAACGACGAAGACGCTTGGGTCGACCGACCGCTTGTGGCGCGAAGCCGCGGTAGTGCCTGATTTACGGAGTCCTCAGACCTGCACCGGGCTGCGGACACGACCGGCGTTGCCGAATACGCCAAGGTAGCGCTCGATTTCGGACGCCGTACCCGTCGCCTTTTCCGGATTGTCCGAGAGTTTCACGGCCGGCCGGCCGTCGACTGAAGTCACCTTGCAGACGATGGAGATCGGATCGAGGTTGGCAGAGCCATCCGGGGCGCATCCCACGAAATCGTTGGTCAAGTTGGTGCCCCAGCCAAAACTTATCCGCACCTGGCCCGCAAAATGACGATAGGTCTCCTCGATCGATCCGACATCCATGGCGTCGGAGAACACCAGCAGCTTCTCCTTGGGGTCGCGGCCCTTTTGCTTCCACCATTTGATGATCTCTTCGCCTGCCGCGATCGGCGGCGCACTGTCAGGGCGAAAACCGGTCCAGTCCGCTACCCATTCGGGAGCGTCACGGAGGAATGACTTGGTGCCGAAAGCGTCGGGCAGGGCGATCAGAAGGTTGCCGCCATAGGTATGCTGCCACTGGTCAAGGATGCGGTAGGGCGCCCAGCGCAGTTCGTCTTCGTCGTCCGCCAGCGCCGCGGCGACCATCGGCAATTCATGCGCGTTGGTGCCGATCGCTTCCAGATCGTTGTCCATCGCCAGCAAGACGTTCGAGGTGCCGGTGAAGGAAGACCCGAGGCCTTCCTTCACGGCCTCGACGCACCAGCGTTGCCACAGGAAGCCATGGCGCCGCCGTGTCCCGAAATCGGAAAGACGCAAACCATCAAGCTTTCGCAGACGTTCGACCTTGGCCCACAGCTTGGCCTTGGCGCGGGCATAGAGAACGTCGAGGACAAACCGGCCCTGGCCCTTCATGACCTGGCGCGAGCGCAACTCGTTGAGGATGGCGAGCGCCGGTATCTCCCACATGGTGGTGTGAGTCCAGGGACCATGGAAATGCAGTTCGTACTGGCCGTCCACCTTCTGAAGCTCATATTCAGGGAGACGGAACGCTGCGAGCCAGTTGATGAAGTCAGCCGAAAACATCTGGGTCTTGCCGTAGAAAGTATTACCGGCGAGCCAGATCAGTTCCTTCTTGCTGAACCGGATGGCGCGGGCATGGTCGAGCTGGGCGCGCAGTTCTCCTTCGTCTATCACCTCGGCCAGTCGCACGTGCCGGCTGCGATTGATCACCGAGAAGGTGACGCGCTGCGTCGGGTAACACCGCCGGATCATCTGCAGCATCAGCAGCTTGTAGAAATCGGTATCGAGCAGGCTGCGCACGATCGGGTCGAGCCGCCAGCCGTGATTATAGGTCCGGGATGCGATATCTGTAACAGCCATGCCGGAACCCTAGCCCGCCGGGAGCCTCGCAACCAGTACCCCTCGGCCGGGCATGGCAGGTCAGCGCAAACTCCGCCGTCTGGCCTGGCCGACGGCCGCGCGGACACCGGTCCAGGCCGGTCGTTCGGGGGCGAATTGCCGCCGCAGGAAGGTCACCAGTTCGGTGAGTTGGACGTCGTTCATGCTGTCCTTGAAGGGGGGCATATAGCCGAGGTCGCTCGAGACCGGCGCAGCGATGCCGTGCAGGATGACCTGGATCAGATTGTCCGGGCTGGCGCTGTGCAGATTGCTGTTCAGCGCCAGCGACGGCCGGCTGCCGAACAGGGCCGGCCCGCCGACCGCATGGCAAACCGCGCAAGCGCCTTCGTAAAGCCGTGCGCCGGCGGGCGAGGCCGCAACCACCCTGGTACCGGTCGACGTTTCGAGTTTGGCGGCAAGGGCGTCCTGCGCCGGCTTTTCAAGCGCGTTCACGTTGAACGAGCCCAGATAGACCGCCATGGCGCGAATGTCGGGGTCGGGCAGGCCTGCGAGTTCTTTCACCACCGGGGCCATCGGGCCGGCGGCGACCCCGTGAAAACGGGATTCGCCGGTCCGCAGATAGGCGAACAGCTCATCCTCGCTCCAGGGTATCGGGGCCTGGGAAAGCGAGGTTAGCGGCGGTGCTTCCCAACCCTCGGCGAAACCGCCCGCCAGATATGCCCCGGCTTTTTCGGCGCCCAATGCATTGCGCGGCGAATGGCAGACGCCGCAGTGGCCGAGCCCCTCGACCAGATACGCGCCGCGATTCCAGGCCTCCGATTTCGCCGGATCGGCTTCGAACACTTCAGCCCGATGGAACAGCGCGTTCCATCCCGCCATCAGGGGACGCCAATTGAATGGAAAGGCAAGTGTGGTCGCGCGGTTTTCGGCGCGCACCGGTGCCTGGGCCATCAGAAAGGCGTAGAGCGCTTGCAGGTCGGCGTCGGTCGCCTTCGCGAAATGCGAATACGGAAACGCCGGATAAAGATGCCGGCCGTCGCGATGGATGCCTTCGCGCATCGAGCGTTCGAACGCGGGATAGGACCATGCGCCGATCCCGGTCGCGGGATCGGGGGTGATATTGGTGCTCCAGACCGTGCCGAATGGCGTCTCGATCGCGCGGCCTCCCGCGTTGAGGGCACCGTTCGCATCGGTGTGACAGACCGCGCAATCGCCGAGCGCGGCAAGTTGCCTGCCGCGAGCGATTGTCGCGGCCGAATAGACCGATGCATCCGGCCGGGCGACCGGCGCGATCGATCGCCACGGCAGCACGGCAGCAGCGATGCCGATCGCTGCGGTGCATAACGCCACGATGGTCGCTGCCACACCGCGACGAGTCGCGAACGGATTATGCCATCTGTCGGTAGAAGCCGGGGCTTGAGGCGCAGCCATCGGTAACGCGCCGCGCGCCTCGCCCTGCTCGCCACGCAATCCCCGGAGAATTCGTTCGGGCGTGAAGGGCAACTCGCGAAAACGCACACCGGTTGCATCGAAGATGGCGTTGGCGATCGCCGCGGCACTCGGGACGGAAGCGGATTCGCCGACGCCGAGCGGCGGCTGATCCTGCCGCGGCAGCATCAGCACGTCGATCTCGGGCAGCTGCGGAAATTTGATGATGGGGTAGGCGCCCCATTCGCGGCTTGTCACCGCGTTGCGGTCGAACGAGACCTCTTCCATCAGCGCACGGCTGGTGGACTGGATGATGTTGCCATGGATCTGGTGCCGCACGCCGTCCGGATTGATCATCAACCCGGAATCCTGCCCTGCCACCACGCGGGTCACGCTGACATCGCCGGTCGCCTTGTTGACGGCGACGTCGGCTACCCAGGCCGACCATGCGGCGCCGTAGCCCGGAAATTTGCTGTGGACATAGAGCGCATAGGCAAAGCCCCGCCCGCGCACGATGTCGCCCTCTGGCGCCGGTTCCTGCCTTACCGGTCGCGGAGTCCAGCCCGCGCGCTCGGCAACGGCGTTGACGAGGTCGATCGCGCGCCGATCCTTCAAATAGCGCAGCCGGTACTCGATCGGATCGACGCCGGCCTCGGTTGCGAGTTCGTCGATGTACAGATTCATGGGCAAACGTATTCGGCAGCGCCGAGACGCCGCGCAGCCATGACGCCCGCACGATCGGCGGCATGTCGTGCGCCACCACGCGCATCGCCTCATAGTCGTAAGGCGGGATCGCGGTGCGGTCGCCCATCTCGAACACATTGGGAGTCGGCGCAATCATACCCGTAAGCAGCAGCGCCAGCGTAGGCGCGCCGTTGGAGGGATAGCGCGTGGCAAAATCATAGCCGGCGACACTGCCGTCGGCGCGCAGTCCGCCCTTCACGTCCATCAGCTGCGCCGTGCCCTTCGGCTCCCAGGCGTGCTCCTGCTCGCGGGTCAATTGCACCCTGACGGGACGGCCGACCGCGCGCGACAGCAGCACGGCATCGGCGGAAACGTCGTCGGCGCAGTTGCGGCCGTAGCAACCGGCGGCTTCCATCCGGATCACGTCGATTTCGCTGTCCGGCCGCGCCACCAGCAGCGCGAGATCCGCGCGCAGGAGGTGCGGATTCTGTGTGCCGGACCACACCCGGACGTGATCGTCCCGAACATCCGCAACGGCGCAGGATGGGCCGATCGAGGCGTGCATCTGGTAGGGCCAGAGATAGGTTCGCGCCATCGGCCTGGCGGCGGCGGCGATCGCGGCCTCGACGTCTCCCTTGTCGATCAGGGTGCGCGGCGTCGAGGGATTGGCGCGCAGCGCGGTCTCGATATCTTTCAGGTCGGGAAGCACGGGCGTCGGTTTCCAGCTCACCTTCAGTTGCACGGCCGCCTTGACCGCTTCTTCCTCGCGTTCGGCGACGACGCCGACGAAATCGCCGATCCTGACAACGGCGACCAGCCCGGGAATATCGCGGACCGATGCCTCGTCGATCGCGATCAGGCTGGTGCCGACAAAGGCGCCGGCGTCGACGCCGGCATAGGGCGGACGCACCACCCGGCCATGCAGCATGCCGGGCAGGCGCATGTCGTGAACATAGACGAGTTCGCCGGTCGCCTTCGCCGGCAGATCGACGCGCGGCACCGATTGCCCGACGATGCTGTAGGCACTGACGGCCTTGACCGGGACATCGTCGGCGAGTTCGAGGCGGGTGACCTCGTCGCCGATCAATTCGCCATAGCTGACGCTGCGGTTATCTTTGCCGCGGATCAGGCCGTCTTCGATCGTGAGCGATTCCACGGATTGCTCGAGCCATTCGGCGGCGCGCGCCAGCAGGAATTGCCGCGCCTGTGCGGCCGCGTTGCGCAAGGGGACGGCCGTGATCTGGATGGTTTCGCTGGCGATGGTTGGGCCCTGATTGGGAACATGCGCGGTATCGCCGAGCACGATGACGACTCGCGCAAACGACACGTCGAGTTCCTCGGCGACGATCTGCCCCAGCGCGGTGCGGATGCCGGTGCCGAGATCGACGTGACCGTTGAAGGCGGTGACCGAACCGTCGGCCGATATCCTGATGAAGGTCTCGAAGGAGCCTTTCGCGCCTGAACCGGCTGGACGAACCACCGACAACGCGCCGGTCCGGATGCTGGAATTGTCGGGAGTGCCCGGCGAGGCCATCAATCGTGCGCCTCGGCGAGACGGCCGGCCGCCCGCATCGCCGCGCGGATGATTTCGACATGCGCGCCGCAGCGGCAGAGATTGTAGCGCAGCGCTTCCAGCACCTCGGCTTCGGAGGGATGAGGTGCGCGCATCAGCAGCGCTTTGGTCGTCATGATCATGCCGTTGAGGCAGTAGCCGCATTGCGCCGCCTGCTCGGCGATGAAAGCTTCCTGCACCGGGTCAGGACGGTCGCGCGAGCCAAGTCCCTCAAGCGTCACGATGTCGCGCCCGACGCAGCCGCTGATCGGGATCACGCAGGAGCGCGCGGCGCGGCCGTCGATCAGGACGGTACAGGTCCCGCATTCGCCGAGGCCGCAGCCGTATTTCGGTCCGTTCAGTTCGAGATCGTTGCGCAATACATAGAGCAATGCGGTATCGGGAGCAGCGCTGACGTCGTGGATCCGGCCATTGACCGCGAGGCGGATCGTGGGGTGCGTCATGCGTCTGGTTCCGGCCTGGTGGTTGCACCGCATAACATCGCGGTTCAAACCCGGCCGCGAAGATACCGTTTACGTGCAAACGTGCAAGCGGGCCGGCCCACGACCGATCTGGCTGCCCTGTTTATGAACAAGCCGGCGAGGCAATCTGCGGCAATAATCGGCACCGGCGGGTTTCGCCTGGGCCGCCGCTG
>CAVPFQ010000020.1:0-21228 GCA_963703845.1 uncultured Alphaproteobacteria bacterium | reverse complement strand
AGCACGTGGTCAGCCAGGCGGATGGCGTCCTCGTCATGTTCGACCACGATAACGGTATTGCCGAGGTCGCGCAGCCGCTTCAGCGTTTCCAGCAGCCGCGCATTGTCGCGCTGGTGCAGGCCGATCGAGGGCTCGTCCAGCACATAGAGCACGCCTGTGAGACCCGAGCCGATTTGCGAGGCCAGCCGAATGCGCTGGCTTTCGCCGCCGCTCAATGTGCCGGAGGCGCGCGCCAAGGTCAGATAGTTCAGGCCGACATCGAGCAGGAACGACAGCCGCTCGCGAATTTCCTTTAGCACGCGGGCGGCGATCTCGTCCGCTGCGCGTTCAGCGCCTTCGGCACGGTCCAGAACCATTCGCCGGCGCGCTTCACCGACAATTCCGAAATCTCGCCGATATGCTTGCCGCCGATCTTGACGCACAGCGCTTCCGGCTTGAGACGAAAACCGGTGCAGGCCGCGCAGGGCACGTCGGAGAAATATTTTGCCAGCTCCTCGCGCGCCCATTCGCTCTCGGTCTCGCGGTAGCGGCGGTCGATATTGGTGATGACGCCCTCGAACGGCTTTTTGGTGTCGTAGGAGCGCACGCCGTCTTCATAGGAGAACTTGATCTCGTCTTCGCCGGAACCGTGCAGGATCGCTGCCTGCACCTTCTTCGGCAGGTTCTTCCACTTGGTGTCGAGCGTGAACTTGTAGAATTTCGCCAGCGCGGTCAGCGTCTGGACGTAATAGGGCGAGGACGATTTGGCCCATGGCGCGATCGCGCCACGGCGCAGGGTCAGTTCCTTGTCGGGAATGACGAGGTCTTCATCGATATGCTGCTCGACGCCGAGCCCGCCGCAGGCCGGGCAGGCGCCATAGGGATTGTTGAAAGAGAAGAGTTTGGGCTCGATTTCCGGAATCGTGAAGCCGGAAACCGGGCAGGCGAATTTTTCCGAGAACAGGATGCGCTCCGGCCCGCTCTTGTCGTGGATTTTTGCGGTTTTCTTCTTCTCGTCGACGGCGGCCGCGGCGCCCGGCGCCTCCGCATATTCGATCACCGCCAGCCCTTCCGCGAGCTTCAGCGCGGTCTCAAAGCTTTCCGCCAGCCGCTGGCCGATGTCGGGACGCACCACGATGCGGTCGACCACGACGTCGATGTCGTGCGGAAATTTCTTGTCGAGCACCGGCGCGTCCGCCAGTTCGTAAAACGTGCCGTCGATCTTGACGCGCTGAAATCCCTTCTTGAGGTATTCGGCGAGCTCCTTCCGGTATTCGCCCTTGCGGCCGCGCACCACCGGCGCCAGCAGATAGAGCCGCGTGCCCTCCGGCAGCGCCAATACGCGGTCGACCATCTGCGAGACGATCTGGCTCTCGATCGGCAGGCCCGTCGCGGGCGAGTAGGGCACGCCGACGCGGGCCCACAACAGCCGCATGTAGTCGTAGATCTCGGTGACGGTGCCGACCGTGGAGCGCGGATTTTTCGAGGTCGTCTTCTGCTCGATCGAGATCGCCGGCGACAGGCCGTCGATCTGGTCGACGTCCGGCTTCTGCATCATCTCCAGGAACTGGCGCGCATAGGCCGAGAGCGACTTGACATAGCGGCGTTGGCCCTCGGCATAGATGGTGTCGAAGGCGAGCGAGGACTTTCCGGAGCCCGACAGCCCCGTGAACACCACAAGCCGGTCGCGCGGAATTTCGACGTCGATGTTTTTCAGATTGTGCTCGCGCGCGCCGCGAATGGTGATCGCGCGCGTGCCGGAGCCCGTGGTCTGTTGGCGCTTCGCCCTGATCACTTCATCCATGTCGGCATTTCCAGGCGCGTTGCCGCGCACGTTCGGGCGCGCATCGCCGGAAAAACACGGGATCGCACGCCAGTGGCTGATCTCGGAACATAGGAAGAACGGGCAGGGATTTCCAGTGTCCCGTGCAAACCATCAACGGGTTATTGATTCGATGGCGGCAGGCGGCAGTAGCAGCGCGGGCAAACGACAAAAGCGCAAACAAAAAGGCCGGCGCGATGCCGGCCTTTTCCAATCGACGGAGTGTTGAGCTCAGTATCTCGCGACGACCGGACCGCCGAAGCGGTAGTTGATCCGGACCGTGCCCATGTCGACGTTCTGGCGGATGTTGTCGCTGCGGGTAACCGCAATCGCCGACACCGGGAAGGTCACGTTGGTATTGCCCATGAACAGATGGTCGTATTCGAAACCGACCGACCAGTTCGGCGCAAAGCCGATTTCGAGGCCGGTGCCGACCGCGCCGCCCCAGCGGGTTTCGCTGGTCTGGTTGAACACCACGCCGGTCCCGGTGAAGAAGCTCGAATACTTGTTGTCGGAGACGGCGGCGCCGCCCTTGACGTACCAGAGCACGTTGTTCCAGGCGTAGCCGACCTGGCCGGTGAAGAGGCCGAGCGCATCGATCTTGGTCTGGTTGGTGTAGGGAATTGCGCCTGCCGTCAGGCTGCCATTCGATCCCGAAAGATCAGCCCAATCGCCTTGGGCTTCCAGGCCGAACACCCAGTTGGAAGTCTGCCAGCGATAGCCGATCTGGCCGCCGACCAGACCGCCGGTGGCGTTGTGACAGCCTTCCGTATTCGGCGGGACCGCGACACCTGCGACGCTGTTGATGGTGTAGCACTCGCGGCTCGAGGCGCCGCCGCCATTGAGACCGATGTAGAAGCCGGTCCAGTCATAGACGGGCGCTGCGATCGGAGGCGGCGCCTTGGCGTAAGTCCGCGGAGCCAGATCCGCCGCCAGCGCAGGGGCGATCCCGAGGGCGGACAAGCCGACCGCGGCCAACAATAGTTTTTTCATCGTTCTCTCTTCCGTTTCAGTTCACGTTCTTGATTTTGAAGCCGCCGGTTCTCGACACGAGTTGGCTCGATCATTCGAAGCAGGGAATCCCTAACCCAGCCGACCGCAAAATACCGTGACCCGAAGGCCACATCCGCGGTGGAAACGCGTGGCGAAATCAAGGCAGACGTTTCCCGTGCGCGCAGCAAAAAGGCCGGCGCGAAGCCGGCCTTTTCAATTTCGGAATGCGCAGGCTTGGTTCAGGTCACGATCAATATTTCGCGACCACCGGGCCGCCCCAGCGATAGCTGATACGGGCGGTGACCATGTCGACGTCCTGGCGGATGCTGTCCGTGCGCGTCGGCGTGCCGAGCGGAGGGACAGCGCCGTTCGAGACCAGATTGTTGGTGCCGGAGCCCATGAACAGATGATCGTATTCGACCGCCAGAGACCAGTTCGGCGCGAAGGAGACTTCGAGACCGGTACCGGCCGTGCCGCCCCAACGGATTTCATTGCCCTGGTCGATGGGCAGGCCGCCCACCGTGGCGAAGCCGGTGTATCGGTTGGAGGTCACCGCGGCGCCGCCCTTGACGTACCAGAGCACGCTGTTCCAGGCGTAACCGACCTGGCCGGTGAACAGGCCGAGACCGTCGATACGGGTCTGGTTGGTCGTGGCAGGGGCGAACAGGCTTACATTCGATGCTTTCAGATCGCTCCAGTCGCCCTGGGCCTCGACGCCGAACACCACTGGCCCGGTCTGCCATCGATATCCCATCTGGCCGCCGGCCATGCCGCCGGTCGCATTGCTGCAGCCTTCGGAAACCGTCGGAACGGTGGGCACGCCGCCCAGGCTGGTGTTGGTCCAGCAGTTGTGGCTCCAGCCGCCGCCGCCATTGAGACCGAGGTAGAAGCCACTCCAGTCATATATCGCCGCTATCATCGGGGGCGGCGCCTTGGAGTAGGGGGCGGGGGCCAGATCGGCCGCGAAGGCGGGCGCAGCCAAGCTCAACCCGGCGAGACCGACGATACCCAGCAAGAACTTTTTCATCGTTTTCTCCAGCTCTTCTTTTTCGCCTCTTGTTGCCTGGTCGGCTTTTTCGAAGCGTTTTCACGAAAGGCACTCGCGCGCGGCGATTCCACTACAGTTTTCGCGGCCAATATAACCGATCGAAGGCGCCAAGGGCGTCTCCGAAATGCAACACCGGCCGACGAAGTGAAGTTTCGGAAGTTAATGATTCGTTGGGATTTTCGGACGTTTCCGGAGCGCGCTTGGCTCTTCCCGGGCGGACCGACAATCTCTGCCCCGACATAGGGTACCGCCGCCCGAGATTTTGTGCCGTTTGTGGCGGAACAAAACTGGAACATCGCCCTTAGCGATGCTATATGTGGATAACCGGGGATCGGCCGGCTCGCTGCATCGGCGAGCGTATAGGGTCGCGATCAACAGGTGTCCCCTCCAGGGGAGTGGTTTTCGAGAGTGGAGAGCGGCGATGGCGGGAAGTGTGAACAAGGTGATTTTGGTCGGTAATCTCGGCAAGGACCCCGAGATCAGGCGCACCCAGGACGGGCGGCCGATCGCCAATCTGAGCGTGGCGACATCCGATACCTGGCGCGACAAGGCGACCGGCGAGCGCAAGGAAAAGACGGAGTGGCATCGGGTCGTGATCTTCTCGGAGCCGCTCTGCAAGATTGTCGAGCAGTATCTCAAGAAGGGCGCCAAGGTCTACATCGAGGGCGCGCTGCAGACCCGCAAATGGACCGACGCCAGCGGGGTGGAGAAATACTCGACCGAGGTGGTGCTGCAGGGTTTCAACTCGGTGCTGACCATGCTCGAGGGTCGCAGCGGCGGAAGCGGCGGCAGTATCGGCGCCGACGATCAGGGCGGCGATTTCGGTTCGTCCACCGCAGCCCCGCGCCGCGCGGTCGCCGCCGCCGGCGCCCGCAACAGCGACATGGACGACGATATTCCGTTCTGAGCGGGATTTCTGAGAAGGGATTAAGTCTGCGGCCACGCTGTTTCGACCGCGTGGTCGGCGGGCTTGCGTCGACCCAGGCATGAGTTGACCCAAGGTCGATGTTAATGGTACTTACATGATGTTAGGCCAATTAACATTAGGGCCCTGCATCATGAGCCTGGCGCCGCTGCTTGATGTAGCCCCGGCGATCCCGCTTCACGCCTTCGCGGCGATGACCGCTTTCGTGCTCGGGCTTGTGCAGTTTGCCGCGCCGAAGGGGACCTTGCCCCATCGCACCATCGGCTGGATCTGGGTCCTGCTGATGGCCGCGGTGGCGATCAGTTCGTTCTGGATCCACCAGATACGGTTGGTCGGTCCGTGGAGCCCGATCCATCTGCTGTCGATCTTTACGCTGATCATGCTTCCGCTCGCGGTGTGGCTGGCGCATCGGCATCGCGTCGTCGCTCACCGCGGCTTCATGATCGGCATTTTCACCGGCGCGCTTGTCATCGCCGGGCTGTTTACGCTGGCGCCCGGGCGGATCATGCACGCCGTCGTGTTCGGCCAATAGCCGCCCCCTGGACGGCAGCAATGCCAGCGTATTTTCGGCTTCCAAAAACCACCGGCTAAACCGGTTCCGGAAGCTGGTTCCCAAGCCTTCCCGCGAAGGCTCGCCGGTCCCCGTAAGTCTCTGGAAAAACGAGGGGAAAAAGCGCTTGGCGAGGGACGTTTAAGGGTGGTTTGGAGGCCCCTGATACGCTATATGATTCTCAAGCAAGAACTGACCGGATTCCCCCTTTGTCTGACCCTGAAGATAAGCCCCCCGGCGAGCCGCCGGCGCCTTCCGATATTCGTCCCGTATCCATCCTTGACGAGATGAAACGCTCGTACCTCGATTACGCCATGAGCGTGATCGTGGCGCGCGCGCTGCCGGATGCGCGCGACGGGTTGAAGCCGGTGCACCGGCGCATTCTCTACGCGATGTACGAGAACGGCTTCGAGTGGAACAAGTCGCACAACAAGTCGGCGCGCACCGTCGGCGACGTCATCGGCAAATACCATCCCCACGGCGACCAGTCGGTCTACGACGCGCTGGTGCGCATGGCGCAGGATTTCTCCATGCGCGTGCCGCTGATCGATGGGCAGGGCAATTTCGGCTCGGTGGACGGCGATATGCCGGCCGCGATGCGCTACACCGAATCCCGCCTGACCAAGATCGCGCAAACCCTGCTCGACGACATCGACAAGGATACCGTCGATTTCCAGGCCAATTATGACGACAAGGATCGCGAGCCGACGGTCCTTCCGGCGAAATTCCCCAATCTGCTCGTGAACGGCGCCGGCGGCATCGCGGTCGGCATGGCGACCAACATCCCGCCGCACAATCTCGGCGAGGTGATCGACGCCTGCGTGGCGCTGATCGCCAATCCCGCGCTTTCCATCGACGAACTCATCAACATCATCCCGGGCCCGGATTTCCCGACCGGCGGAATCATCCTCGGGCGCCAGGGCATTCGCGCCGCCTATCATCTCGGCCGCGGCTCGATCGTGATGCGCGGCAAGGTCAAGATCGACACCATCCGCAGGGATCGCGAAGCGATCATCATCACCGAGATTCCCTACCAGGTGAACAAGGCGACGATGGTGGCGCGTATCAGCGAGCTGCATCGCGAGAAGCAGATCGAGGGCATTGCCGATCTGCGCGACGAATCCGACCGCGACGGCATGCGCGTCGTGGTCGAGCTCAAGCGCGACGCCATGGCGGATGTGGTTTTGAACCAGCTCTACCGCTTCACGCCGCTGCAATCCAATTTCGGCGCCAACATGGTGGCGCTCGACGCCGGCCGGCCGCAGTTGATGAACCTGCGCGACCTGCTCACGCTGTTCGTCGCCTTCCGCGAGCAGGTGGTGACCCGCCGCACCAAATTCCTGCTCAACAAGGCCCGCGACCGCGCCCACATCCTGGTCGGTCTCGCGATTGCGGTCGCCAATATCGACGAGATCATTCGCGTGATCCGGACCTCGCCCGACCCCAACACGGCCCGCGAAACCCTGATGTCGCGCGACTGGCAGGCCAAGGACGTCTCCGCGATGATCACGCTGATCGACGATCCCCGCCACCGGCTCAATCCCGACGGCACCGCGCGGCTGTCGATGGAACAGGCCAAGGCCATTCTCGACCTGCGGCTGCAGCGCCTCACCGCGCTCGGGCGCGAGGAGATCGGCGAGGAACTCGACAAGCTGGCGGTGGAAATCGCCGATTACCTGGACATCCTGCGCTCGCGCGCCCGCGTCCAGGCCATCATCAAGACCGAACTGACGGACGTGAAGAACGAATTCGCCACCCCGCGGAAAACCGTCATCGTCGACCAGGAGAACGAGGTCGAGGACGAGGACCTGATCCAGCGCGAGGACATGGTGGTCACGGTCTCGCACGCCGGCTACGTCAAGCGGGTGCCGCTGTCGGCCTATCGCGCCCAGCGCCGCGGCGGCAAGGGCAGGGCGGGCATGCAGACCCGCGATGAGGATTTTGTCTCGCGGCTGTTCGTGGCCTCGACCCACACCCCGGTGCTGTTCTTCTCCTCGCGCGGCCAGGTCTACAAGGAAAAGGTCTGGCGGCTGCCGGTGGCGGCGCCGAACGGACGCGGCAAGGCCCTGATCAACATCCTGCCGCTGGAGCAGGGCGAACGCATCACCACCATCATGCCGCTGCCGGAGGATGAATCCTCCTGGGCCAATCTCGACGTCATGTTCGCGACCACCGGCGGCAACGTCCGCCGCAACAAGCTGTCGGATTTCGTCGACGTCCGCCGTTCCGGCATCATCGCCATGAAGCTCGACGAGGACGAGGCCATCGTCGACGTCCAGATCTGCACCGAGCGCGACGACGTGCTGCTGACGGCGGCCGGCGGCCAGTGCATCCGCTTCCCCGTCACTGATGTGCGGGTGTTCACGGGGCGCACCTCGATGGGCGTGCGCGGCATCGCCCTTGCTGAAGCCGACAAGGTGATATCGCTGTCGATCCTGCGCCATGTCGAGGCGACGTCGGACGAACGCTCGGCCTACCAGAAAATGCGTCGTGCGGTGGCCGGCGAGGCCGCCGCCGAGGAGGCGCCGGAGACCGAGACCGAGGAAACCTCCGGCGCGCTTCAGCTCAGCTCCGAGCGCTATGTGGAAATGTCGGCGCAGGAGCAGGTGGTGCTGACGGTTTCGGTCAACGGCTACGGCAAGCGCACCTCGTCGTTCGAATACCGCACGACGGGCCGCGGCGGCAAAGGCATCGTGGCGATGTCGGTCAACGACCGCAACGGCAAGCTGGTGGCCTCTTTCCCGGTCGAGGATTTTGACCAGATCATGCTGGTGACCGACAAGGGCCAATTGATCCGCTGTCCGGTCGAGGGCATCCGGATCGCCGGCCGCTCCACCCAGGGCGTCATCGTGTTCGATACCGCCGAGGACGAGCACGTGGTCTCGGTCGAGCATATCGGCGAGGAAGCCGAGAACGGCAACGGCAATGGAGGGTAGGGCGGCCATCTGCTCTCCATTGAAGGCAAATGAGTTCCGCGAAGCGTGCTGGTTCGATTTCGGCCAGGCACCAGGAATTTATTCCTAGAAGTTCTTTTATTATCAAAATCTTGCGTCGATCTCCAGAATCGCTCTGCGCAGCCTGGTTCAAAAGGGTGTGCCGATGGCAAAGTCGACGTTACATACCTAAAGCATGGCCGTGATGCTACATCGCACGCCGGATACATCAAAATTGAGCTTCGTGTTTCCGCCCAAGTCGCGACCAACGAACTCTTCGAGCAGCCGACTGCCGAACCCTTTTTGGGTTGGTGGCGCAACCGGGGGCCCCCCGCTTTCTTCCCAGTCCAGGCGCAACATTCCCTCGCGGACACTCCACTGCACGCCCACCTGGCCTCCGGGGCAGGACAACGCGCCGTATTTGATCGCGTTGGTGGCAAGCTCATGCAGAGCCAGAGACAGCGCAAGGGCGTGCTTTGGCGAGACGTCGATTGCAGCTCCAGACATTTTCACCTGGGCTGGGGGGAATGCGTCCAGTGCGCGCATAACGACGTCCGTCAAGTTCGCACCACTCCAAGCGCGTACTGTCAGAAGGTCATGAACTTGAGCCAAGGAGCAGATGCGACGATTTAGAGACTCTCTTGCGGACGGCAAATCGTGTGCAGCCCGCAGGGTCTGCGCCGTGATTGCCTGAATTGTCGCCAATGTGTTTTTGATTCGGTGGTTCAACTCGTTTAGAAGCAGACGTTGCAGGTCCTCGGCTTGTTTCAGCTTCGTGAGATCTCTGCTTGCCCCAGAAATGGCCACCGGCTTTCTCTCCGAACCATCGCCTTCGAATTCAACGAGGCCCCACGCGCTCAACCATCGCCAACTCCCGTCATGCTGCCTTACCCGATATTCCACGTCGTAATGCCCGTCGCCCTTGGGGTCGAGGGCTTTCGCGACCCGCGACCACATAAGGTCCATGTCGTCAGGGTGAAACTTATCCTTCACTCCCTTTTCATCATGGAGGAAACGCGCCTCGGTTAGCCCGTAAAGCCGTTGGGCGTTTTCATCGTACACGCAGACATTGTCGGCCAGTGTGTAACGCCAGGTCCCCATATCCGAGGCGACCATCGCAAGATCGAATGTCCGCAGCTGGCGTTCCAGAGATTGGCGCAAATCATGCTCGTCGGTTCCAGCCTGGATAGATTTAGTCACGTCAACGTCATTCAAGCTGCGTCGTCGCGGCGGCGACCGAAGTCCGCTCGGCACTGCCAAATCATGCCGTTCCATGACCTCCAGATGTGAACTATCCTGCACCTGATCGATGCAGTAGCTGCACATGCAGATCATGCGCCGACCGCGAACAGTCTCCTGAACCAGCGCTTCGTATTCCAGGAAATCCGTCCATTGATTCTGCGATACCCAGGCGCAGTTTCCGTTTGTTCTAAGACCCGCGTAGCCAAGTCCGAGCGCGTCCCGTTCGCGCTGTTCGAGTCCACTTACGAGTTCACGCGGCCTTAGCTTCTCTCCCGTTGCGTACCATTGGTCACCATTTGCGATTTCGATCTGCTTGTCGCGCTCGCGCTTGTCCAGATCGGGTACTGCCGCGCGCAACGCGGAACGAGCCTGTTCTGCATTGAATGCTTTGCCTGTCACCCAAAGGCATCGTTCGTTATTCTCCAGTCCGGCCTTGAAATACGGCACCAGCACATCGCGCAGCTCGTTGCCTGATCCAAAAAAGTGCGCCAGATGGCTACCCCACCGAAGCTGTGGAACGGTTTGGAGGCCGGACGGTGACCAGGGTCGCATTGCAATTCGCCTGAGCTGGATGTCCCGGATGACGCAGCTTTTATGGTAGCGGCTAAGCAGTCTTGCCGGAAGGCTCATTCGGTGCGCCAGAAAATGAGCTCGCGAGAAAAGTTTCCGGAACCTAGGTGGGGGGATAGGCGTTAGCTCGCTCGCGCTGAAAATAGCGCATTGTTTATAACGGGTTACAAGAGAGCGCGGCTAGACTTCGACAAGTTTGCAATTATTGTGTGCCCTCAAATAGGGAGGGCGCGGTGGCATCAATCGCAAGTTCCGGGGCTAAGTTAGGCAAGGCGGAAATCCACGATTTTCTCAGCGGTGGAGGGGAATTGGGATCGCTGATGCGAGCCTACGATTGGGCCGCCAGTCCTCTAGGTCCACCCTCAGAGTGGCCTCAGAGCTTGAAGATGGCCGTGAGAATTATGCTCACCTCGCGGCAGCCCATCTGGATCGGTTGGGGCAGGGAGCTGACCTATTTTTACAACGATCCTTACAAGTCGATCATAGGAGGCAAACATCCCTGGGCGCTCGGGCGTCCGACGCGCGAAGTATGGCGAGAAATCTGGACTGATATCGGTCCCATGCTGGATACGGCGATGGGCGGCAGTCAGGGAACCTACGTCGAATCTCAATTACTGATTATGGAGCGCCACGGATACCCCGAAGAGACGTATTACACCTTCTCTTACAGCCCAATTCCGGACGATGACGGCTCCGTCGGCGGGATTTTCTGTGCAAACAGCGACGATACCCTGCGCGTGATTGGTGAGCGTCAATTAGGGCTATTGCGGGAATTGGCAGCCGGGACCGCGAATGCGCGCAGTTGGCGCGAGGCCTGCGAACGCAGCGCAGAAGCGCTCAGCGTAGACCCGCACGATATTCCGTTTGCCCTTCTTTACGTGGCGGAGCCGGAGCGCCAGACGCTTTCACTGGTCGGGTCTACAGGAATTGACCAAAGGCATCCCGCTGCACCGGAAACGTTGGACCTCGCGACGGGAGCAATATGGCCCTACGATGATGTTCTTCGCAAACACGAGATAAAGCTCATCGGCGATTTAAAGGCTGTCGTCTCGACCAAGCTGCCAGCAGGACCGTGGCATCTGCAGCCGCATCAGGCTGCCCTGGTCCCCATCTCGCCTTCCGGAGAAACTGGACGCTCGGGTATTCTTGTGGCGGGTCTAAACCCATTCCGCGTTTTCGATGAAAGCTATCGCGGCTTCTTAGGCCTTGTCGCCGGTCAGATTTCAGCTGCCATCGCCAACGCACAAGCCTATGAGGAAGAGCGTAGACGCGCAGAAGCTCTGGCCGAAGTGGACCGATCAAAAACGGCGTTTTTCTCCAATGTGAGTCACGAATTCCGCACTCCCCTGACACTGATGCTCGGTCCGATTGAAGACGCTCTCAATGACGAAACCGCAGAGATGGGAGAAATTCAACGCACGCGGCTCGAGGTTGCGCACCGAAACAGCCTGAGGCTCCTGAGGCTTGTCAATTCTCTGCTTGACTTCTCGCGTATCGAGGCGGGTCGCGCAGAAGCTGCGTTCGAGCCTGTGGACCTGGCGCGATTGACGGCGGAGCTTGCCTCCAACTTCGAATCCGCAACCGAAAAAGCGGGCCTCACACTCACGATAGAGACGCCGCCGCTTGGCCGCCCCGTGTATGTCGATCGTGAGATGTGGGAGAAGATAGTTCTCAATCTCCTCTCGAACGCCTTCAAGTTTACGTTCGAGGGGGAGATCGTGGTGAGGATTCAAGAGGGATCGTCATTGAGCGCAGTAGAATTAATCGTTCAGGATACCGGCGTCGGTATACCGCAGGCCGAATTGCCTCGTCTGTTCGAACGGTTCCACCGCGTTGAAGGGCAGAAAAGCCGATCTTTTGAAGGATCGGGCATCGGACTGGCCCTGGTGCAGGAACTCGTCAAACTTCACGGTGGCACGATCGAGGTGGAAAGTGCAGAGCGAAAAGGCACGACGTTCAAAATAACGGTGCCATATGGCACGAATCATCTTCCCTCTGACAAGATCGCCGCCGAGGCAGCAAACACCTCCCGACCTTCGCGCGCGGAAGCATTTGTCGAAGAAGCGCTTCGGTGGCTTCCGGGTTCGGGAAAGCTGGATAGCGCGGTCGGTGAGCGCACCGACGTTCCGACAGGCTTATGGCATGATCCTGCCGACAACGAAGTCCATATCCTGGTCGCAGATGATAATTCGGACATGCGCGATTATGTTCGCCGGCTATTGGGAAAGCGATGGAGCGTGGAGACCGTCGGCAATGGCATCGAAGCGCTGGAAGCGTTACGAAACCGGAAGCCAGATCTGATTTTATCGGACGTCATGATGCCCGACCTTGACGGTTTCAGCCTGCTCCGCCGGGTTAGAGCCGAGCCGAACCTGAGAGACATTCCCGTCATATTGCTATCGGCCCGCGCCGGCGAAGAGGCCCGTATCGAAGGCCTTGATTCAGGCGCGGATGATTATCTTACAAAACCGTTCTCCGCGCGCGAGCTGATCGCCCGCGTAAATACCAACCTCGAGCTCGCCCGCGTAAGGCGAGAGGTGACTCGGGAATTGCGCGAAAGCGAAGCGCGGTTCCGAAATATGGCCGATCACGCTCCGGTCATGATGTGGATGACCGATGCATCAGGCTCGCTCACCTACCTTAATCGCGTCTGGTGCGATTTCACCGGTCAGACGTTGGACGAAGCGATCGGCTACGGAGCATGGGACGCGCTTCACGCCGAGGACAGAGCCGATTCGGAGCGCATTTTCTTCACCGCAAATGCCGCCCGTAAGGCATTTCGCATTGAATATCGACTGCGCAACGTTGATGGAGCCTATCGTTGGGCGCTTAGCGCAGCAGCGCCCCGGTTTAGTGATGATGGCGATTTTCTCGGCTACATTGGCTCGGTCATCGACATCAGCGACAGGAAACGCGCCGAGCAGGTTCTCCGGCAGGCCAACGAGGATCTGGAACTGCGGGTTGCAGCCGCTGTTGCCGATCGCGCGCAGGCAGAGGCTCAACTGCGCCAAGCCCAAAAAATGGAAGCGGTCGGAAAGCTGACCGGCGGCGTAGCACATGACTTCAACAATGTTTTGCAAGTCATCAGCGGCAATCTACAGCTGTTGAGCAAGGACGTCGCAGGCAACTTGCGGGCCGAGCAACGGCTCCAGACGGCAATTGCGGGAGTGTCCCGGGGCTCCAAGCTCGCAGCCCAGCTGTTGGCATTCGGCAGGAGACAGCCCCTGGCGCCTAAGGTTGTCAATCTTGGCAGATTGATACGTGAGATCGACGATATGCTCCGGCGTGCGCTCGGCGAAAGCATCCAGATCGAAACAATCGTTGGCGGCGGCCTGTGGAACACGCTCGTCGACACGGGTCAATTTGAGAACGCTCTGCTCAATCTTGCGATCAATGCTCGTGACGCCATGGAGGGGCACGGAAGGCTTACGATCGAGCTCGGCAATGCTTTTCTCGACGACGATTATGCCGATCGCCATGTCGACGTCTGCGCAGGACAATATGTGCTGGTAGCAGTCACCGACACGGGCTGCGGCATCTCACCCGATATCATCGACGAAGTGTTTGAACCGTTCTTCACGACCAAGCCGGAGGGTCAGGGTACAGGTCTCGGGTTGAGCATGGTCTATGGCTTCGTCAAGCAATCGGGCGGACACATCAAGATCTACAGTGAACCAAAGCAAGGCACTACGATTAAAATATATCTTCCTCGCGTCAGGCAGGCCGAGGATATAGAGACCAACACCGAAAGCGGCCCGCCGACCGGCGGAACCGAGACTATCCTTGTCGTTGAAGACGACGAGGATGTCCGGACGACGGTTGTAGAAATGCTCTCAGAGCTCGGATATCGGGTTTTGAAGGCAAAGGACGCACAGAGCGCATTGGCAATCGTCGAAAGCGGTGTCCCCATTGATGTGCTGTTCACCGACGTTGTCATGCCGGGCGAACTAAGAAGCCCTGAACTGGCGAGGAAAGCACGAGAAAGGCTGCCGGACATAGTCGTTCTCTTTACGTCGGGCTACACCGAAAACGCCATCGTGCATGGAGGCCGGTTGGACGAAGGGGTCGATCTCCTGAGTAAACCCTATACTCGTGAGGCTCTTGCAAGAAAGCTTCGGCACGCCTTGCGAAATCGGCTGCAACGGAACCAAGCCAAGCATTCGGCTCCGAAGCCATCCTTTGAACGTACGCCGCATTCGGGATCGTTTGATGGCAAAACGGCCGCTGCATGGTCTGATGACGTGGCGCCGGCGACAATACTGCTCGTTGAAGACGACGCCATGATCCGGCTTTCGACCGCCGACATGTTGGAGGGGCTGGGCTGCAAGGTGTTGCAAGCGGGAACAGCAGCGGAAGCTCTCAATCTCCTTTCAGAGAATGACTTCGATGTCTTGCTGACCGACGTCGGCTTGCCGGAGGTCTCCGGTCAGGAGCTTGCATCAAAAGTCAAATCGTTGAGACCATCCATTGCCGTGATATTTGCTTCTGGTTACGAGGCCCTGCCGGGGGCCGATGTTACAGGCATCATGGTGCGTAAGCCCTACGACGAGCGCGCGCTAATCGAGGCGCTCCGGGCCGCGGTCGTACATACCGGCGCGGCGACAGGATGACAGCCATGGCTGAGTTTCACCGCAACATTTTCCTGCCGAACCGTAGCAATCTGACTATCCTAGTTGGTTCCATTTCGAGCGAAAAATTTCTCGGTAGCCTTGTGGCAATCTTTGGCTCATTGAATGGGAACGCCGCGCCGGCCTGAGTACTACAGTCTGCTGATTTTTATGGGTGGAGGAAGCTCTCTTGTCCGTCATCGAACGCAACAATGTCACCATACGCGGTCACGGTGACCGCGCAATGATTTTCGCCCATGGGTTCGGATGCGACCAGAACATGTGGCGTCTCGTCACGCCCGCTTTCGAGGATGAATTCAAGATCGTGCTTTTTGACCATGTCGGGGCCGGCGGATCGGATCTGAAGGCTTATTCGCGCGAAAAATATTCACGTCTTGACGGCTATGCCGACGACCTGATCGAAATCTGCAACGAACTGGCCCTTTCCGATACAATCTTCGTGGGCCATTCGGTGAGCAGCATGATCGGGGTGCTCGCCGCGGCAAAGGCTCCCCGGCTGTTCGACGCTCTGGTTCTGGTGGGTCCGTCGCCCCGCTATATCAACGATGACGACTACATCGGCGGCTTCAGTGCGTCGCAGATTGAAGAATTGCTCGATTTTCTCGACAGCAACCATATGGGTTGGTCAACGGCAATGGCGCCCACCATCATGGGTAATGCGGATCGACCGGAATTGGGAGAGGAATTGACCAACAGTTTTTGTCGGACAGATCCAGAAATCGCGAAGCATTTCGCGCGCACGACCTTCATGTCTGATAACCGCGCCGATCTGGCGAAGGTAGCGACGCCCTCGCTGATTTTACAATGCAGCGAAGATGTGATCGCGCCCAATAGCGTGGGCGAATATGTCCACAAACACTTGCCGAACAGCGAATTGGTAGTGATGCGGGCGACCGGACATTGTCCGAACCTCAGCGCCCCGGAAGAAACCATCGCCGCGATAAGATCCTTTGTCGACCGACGTTAGTCCAAGCGCTGTGTCTCACGAGCCCGAACCGACCGACGACTTGGAAGATCTTTTCGAAAACGCGCCGTGTGGATATTTGTCTGTCGCGCCCTCCGGGTTGATCGCGAAGGTAAATGCGACGTTCTCAACCTGGACAGGATTTACCCAGTCCGACATGGTCGGAAAGCGCTTTCAGGATTTCCTGAATGTTGCCGGCCGCATATTTTACGAAACGCATTTTGCGCCGCTTCTGCGCATGCAGGGTTTCTTCAACGAGGTCGCCCTCGATATTGTGGGCCGAGACGGACAGCGGCTGCCGGTCCTGGTGAATGCGGTCGAAAGAAAAAACGACGCCGGCAAGCTTCAATTCATTCGCATCACCGTGTTCAACGCTACCGACCGGCGCCGTTATGAACGTGAATTGCTTGATGCTCGAGCCGCCGTGGAAACTGCGAACGTTGCGCTACGCGAACTCAATGCGACGCTGGAAGCGAGGGTGGCCCGGGAAGTCGACGAGCGGATGAAGGCCGAGGCGGCCTTGCGGCAGAGCCAGAAGATGGAAGCGATCGGCCAATTGACAGGTGGCGTCGCCCATGACTTCAACAATCTGCTGACGATCATCATCGGAGGCCTCGATTCCATCGGCCGGCAGATCGAGAAGCTCCCGGCGAGCCACGAGTTCGAGCGCATGCAGCGTTCACGCGACATGGCCCTTCATGGCGCTCGCCGGGCGGCGACGTTGACGGCACGGCTGCTGGCGTTCTCTCGCAGACAGGCGCTCGATCCCAAGCCGCTGGATGCGAACAAGCTGATCGCCGGTCTGACGGACCTGCTGCAGCGAACGCTCGGTGAGACGGTGGCGTTGGAAGTCGTAGCAGCCGCGGGTCTTTGGCCAGCGCTGGCCGATCCCGGCGAACTTGAGAATGCGCTCGTGAATCTCGCCGTGAATGCGCGCGATGCAATGACCGATGGCGGCAAGCTGACGATCGAAACAGCAAATGCATCGTTGGACGACGCCTACGTGTCTGCGCTCACAGAGCCCGTTGCTCCGGGGCAATATGTTCTGATCGCGGTTTCCGACACCGGCTCCGGTATGAACCAGGAAACCCTCTCCAGAGTTTTTGAACCGTTTTTCACGACCAAGGAGGTCGGCAAGGGCACCGGGCTGGGGCTCAGCCAGGTTTACGGATTCACACGTCAAACCGGCGGTCACGTTCGTCTTTACAGCGAGGTGGGGGAAGGAACCACGGTCAAGCTGTACTTGCCGCGGGCAACAGGCGGCGAGACATTCGCGCGCGAAGAAATGGTTGGCTCAGAGCCGGTACAACACGGCGGACGAGAAACCATTCTCTTGGTGGAGGACGATGCGGAGTTGAGGGCCTTTAGCGCTGCCGCTCTGCGAGAACTGGGCTACCACGTTCTCGTCGCCAGTTCCGGGCCTCCTGCCCTAGAAGTCATTCGCTCTGCAGCGCAGATCGATCTTCTGTTTACGGATGTCGTTCTTCCCGACGGCATGAACGGCCGTAAGCTAGCCGACGAAGCCCGGCATCACCGCGCCAATCTCAAGGTTCTTTTCACAACCGGTTATACCCGCAACGCGATCGTGCATCACGGGCGGCTTGACGGTGGCGTGCAACTGATTGGCAAGCCGTTTACTTTTAAGGAGCTGGGCATAAAGGTGCGAGCGGTGCTCGATGCACCTGGCTAGCGAAACCGGTGACATCGATCGGGGGCACGCCATCGGCCTCACGAGGGCGTCTTGCTCGGACGATGAATCACAGCGCCACATTGCCCTTCGTCAATCAGCATCAAACGCTGTGAGTACGTCCGTGAGTAGAGCAATCAACGCATCCGTTCGGCAACATTCTTTAGAGTTTGTTCTCCTATGTCATCGACGAAGAGCCGCGCGGCGGCAACCGAGCAATGTGGCAGCTCAACAGAGCGCGCCGCGGTAGCGTGATCGTTATCGCCAGACCCCAGGAGGAACCAAGAAGAGCATGCGTGCGATACGGTTCGAGACCTTCGGCGATCCGTCCGTCCTCGAGTTGGCGGAGGTAGCGGCGCCTTTTCAGCGATAGAAAGTTGTCCAGCGCGTTCGAGGGATCTGTGATAGCTTGCTGTTGTCATGAAGTTTGTCGTTGCGATGGCGATCTTGCTGATGTCTCCGACTGCGCTGGCCTGCGACCTTTCGTTGGTCAGTCCGGCCAGGTCGGCTCTCAAAAAGCCCGTTCAGGTCAAGGCCGCGCTCGCGGACGATACTTTGACCGCGAGCTATTCAGTATCTTCGCCGTCGCTGAACGCCAGGAAGGTGCTTGGCCCAAAACATCCTTACGATTTTGACGTCGTGGAATTGTTCGTGACATTTTCAGAAACCGGCTATCCGTATTACGAATTCGAAGTATCGCCCTACAACCAGGCCTTTCAGGTAAAATTCGTCAATGCCAAGCAGCATCAGGATGATGTTGATTCGGGTCTGGTGTCGACCGCGGCCATTCAGGCGGGCGGTTGGCGCGCGGAGTTGAAGATTCCTCTGAAACCGCTTGGCTGGGACGGCGACCCGAAGAAAATCCGCGGAAATTTCTACTCCATTCTGGGACGAGACTCGACGCGCGGTTACTGGAGCACATTCCTGCCGAAAGCCGACAAGCCGAACTTCCTTCAGCCGCAGTTCTTTCAGCCGTTGCTGCAATGTGAATAGGTGCGGAGGAAAGATGAAGCGACGCGATTTCGTCAAGCTCACGGGCGGCCTGTCGGCACACGCAATCGTCGGTGGCTCGCTGCTGTCGATCCGAAAGGCGGAGGCCGACACCGCCTTGCCGATCGCGGCGCTGCGGGCTGCACTCGATCCGAAGAAGGACCTGCTGCTGGTTTCCGCGAGCGCCGATTTTGCCAAATACAACAGGTCGTTCAACAAGCGAACCCAGCTCGCGCCGCGCGTGCGCGTGGTTGCCGGAAGCGCCAAGGCCGTCGGCAGCACCATGCTGTGGGCCGCCAATAACGGGCTGAGTTTTGCGGTCCGCTCGGGCGGGCACTGCTTCGAAGGGTTTTCGCAGTCGCCCGATCTCGTAATCGATGTTCGCGGCATGACCACAATCAAGCTCTCGGGCGACAAGAAGTCGGTGTCGGTCGGCTCCGGTTCGTCGCTGGGTTCGGTCTACGAGGCGCTGTGGCCAAGCCATCTGGCGATTCCCGCCGGCAGTTGCTTTCCGGTAGGCGTCGCGGGCCATTCGCTGGGGGGCGGTTTTGGACTGCTGGGACGTCCGTTCGGGCTTGCCTGTGACGGCGTGCTGTCAATGGAAATGGTCGATGCGTCGGGAAAGATTCTCGACGTGAGCGAACAGCAAAACCCTGAAATGTTCTGGGCGCTGCGCGGCGGCGGCAATGGAAGTTTCGGCGTCGTCACCAATTTCAATTTTCGCACCAGTGCCGTCAACATGGTCGCGCGGTTCGGGATCAGCTGGAACAAACCGGTCGCGCAGGCGGCCAAGATCGTGCAGGCCTGGCAGCAATGGCTTTCGGACTTGCCGCCTGACATCACCGGCACGCTTCATTTGACCAAGGACAAGGGCGGACTGATCAACGTGCATTTCGCCGGGCTCTCGGTGCAGTCCGAGAGCAAGCTGACCGTCGAGTTGAAGCGGCTGGAGAAGGTGGCCGGATCCGCGGACCTGTTCCGGACCACCACGCAGTCTTTCCAGGCCGCGGCCACCGTCTTCAACGGCAACGAGCCTGCCGACGACTCCGTTCTCATGAAGGGAAAATCCGACTACGTCACCGCCCCACTGACCGACCAGGGGATCATGACGCTGCTCGCCGGCATTCAGAAGGCGCCGGGATTGATCGCGGTGCTGTGCGACACCTATGGAGGCGCTATCAACAAAATTGCTTCCGACGCAACCGCCTTCGTGCACCGCGCCAACACCCTCTATTCGATCCAGTATTACATGGAGTGGCAAAGTCCGGGCGCCTCCGATGCCAACATTGCGATGATGCGGACCTTGTATGCGTCGATGCGGCCGTACGTGTCGGGCGGCGCTTATGTGAACTACTGCGATCTCGATCTCGGCGACGGTTTTGCCCGGGCGTATTGGGGCGACAATCTTCCGAGGCTGATGAAGATCAAGGCCGCGGTCGATCCGAAGAATGTCTTCAGGCATGCCCAGAGCGTGCCGCTGAGCTAGCACGGCACTGGCTCAATTCAGAGGGCGGCAATTGAGGGGAAGACGACAGATGTCTGCTTCGGTTCGTATTTCGGCCTCAATCCGGACATCATGACATATCCGCTTCGTATCGACAACGGACCAGGGCACCCTCGGCAAACAAGTCTCAATTCAATCACCTTGATCCTCCCTGGCGCCCGTCGCATTCTACGGGTGGGATGCTTGCCTGGAACAGACGAAGCAAATGGATCGTGGGACTGGCCGCAATCGCGGCCTATTTTGCGCTGGCCGAGTGGTCGAGGCGGTCTTTCGTCGACCTGACGCCGAAAGGCGAGGTTGTTATCCAGTTATTTCGACCTTTCGAGGTGCACGGGAACGTGGCATCGAGCAATCAGGCCGGGACCGAAAGGCTGCTGGCCTTTGCGGATGATGAAGAGGCTGGAGACGCCGGCTCATCGCCGGTCGTGATCTATGAGAACAACAAGCCGCTTGGCCCGGCGCACAGCTCCTACGCCGATATCCGCGACCAGGGGATGGGCCGCTTTTCCTTCTGGCGGGGTTCCGGGTTTGTGTTCACGGCGAGCGACAACAGTGACCCCAATACCAACGGGCGCTACTACTGGGCCGTGCTGCCGAAGCATTCCGTCGACATGCCGCCGAGGGGCAAGGTCGTCATCCGGCTGGTTCCGCCGTTTGAGATGTACGGGAATGTGGCCGTCAGCAATTCATTCGCGGCCAACAAGCTGCGGAACTTTGCCGATGATGAAAACGTCAGGTTCGACAGCCGATCGCCGGTCGTGATCTACGAGAACAACGAGCGGCTCGGGCCGGCGCATAACGCCTACGAAATTATCCGCGACTACGGCACGGGCCGCTTTTCCTTCTGGCGGGGTACCGGGTTTGTGTTCACGGCGAGCGACAACAGCAATCCCAATACCAATGGGCGCCGCTACTGGGCCGTGTTGCCGTAATAGCAATCACCTTGCGGCTCTCGGCTCAATTGAAGCGCCGCGGTCGCGAGGATTGCGCATTTCATCGCGCGCTCCCCCGGCAACGCAAATGACCTGCCGCATCGACCGTCAACGCAAGGCCTGCGCAGCGCCGCACGTCGATGCGGCTCTTGATCATGAGATTGTTGCGATCGGTGCACCACCCGGTGACCGTCGGCCCGAGATAGGCGGTCTGCGGGCAGCGCGCATCGAGTGCGCGGTTGGCGGGAACGTCGCCGAGGTTTTGGGCCGAAGCCGGTCCGGCGGGAGCGCTGCGCCGAGCAGGGCGGCAGTCGCGATCATGGCGCATCTCATCGTATCCTCCATTCTTCGCCGGATATCGGCTCGCCTTGTTGGTGTACGGCAACGTGGTGCGGGTTTGAGGTGTTACGGTTTTGTAAAGTCCGTCGCGTCCGAGGACGCCTCGGCAGGTCCGCTTCCGG
>CAVPFQ010000019.1:0-90485 GCA_963703845.1 uncultured Alphaproteobacteria bacterium | reverse complement strand
CGTCACCGGCGCAGAGGCGCTTTACGCCGATATGGGTCATTTCGGCCGAGGGCCCATCGGTATGGCCTGGTTCGCCGTCGTGTTTCCAAGCCTGATCCTGAACTACGCGGGCCAGGCGGCGTGGGCGCTCGAGGCGCGCCGACCGACGGCAATATCTTCTTCAGGCTTTGTCCGGCCATTCTGCTGATCCCGGTGATCGTGCTGGCGACGGTTGCGACCATCATCGCCAGCCAGTCGATCATCACCGGTGCATTCTCGATGACGCGACAGGCGATCCAGCTCGGCTGGCTGCCACGACTTGCCATCAAGCAGACCTCCTCGGAAGGCTACGGGCAGATTGACGTCGGCGCCGTCAACTGGCTTCTGATGCTCGTGACCGTGGGGTTGACGATCGGTTTTGGCAAATCCGACAATCGGCGTCCGCCTACGGCATTGCGGTGTCGCTGACGATGCTGATGACGTTGGCGTTGCTGTTCATCGCGATGCGCGAGATCTGGAACTGGAGCCTGTGGGCGGCCGGCGCGGTCGCCGGCTTCTTTCTCATCATCGACGGCGCCTTCTTCCTGGCCAACCTCACCAAGGTGGCCGAAGGCGGATATGTGCCGCTGGTCCTCGCGGTCTCCGTCTACGGCATCATGTGGATATGGCATCGCGGCTCCGATGCGATCGCGGCACGGCTGCATGAAGCGCTGATCCCGATCCCGGAATTCATGGCCAGGATTGCCGAAAACAACATCCCGCGCGTTCCCGGCACCGCGGTGTTTCCTACCCGTACCGAGCGGGACACGCCGCCGGTCATGGTCTGGCACGTCAAGCATAATCGCGCGCTGCATGAGCATCTGTTCGTGCTGAACGTCCAGATCCTGCCGGTGCCATGGGTCTCCTCGCGCAATCGCATTTCAATTGTGGAAGTCGCACCGAACTTCTGGCGCGCGGACACGCGTTTCGGATTCATGGAGCGGCCGAACATTCCGCAACTGCTCGCCGCCAGCAAATCGCTGGGTTGCACCGTCGACCTCGCCGATGTGACCTACTACGTCGGACGCGAGACGGTGATCGGCCGCGAGGACGGCAAGGGCTTGCCCGGCTGGCAGGAGCAAATCTTCGCCTTGATGGAGCGCAATGCCGCTCATGTCAGCGACTTCTTCAGCCTGCCCACCGATCAAGTGGTCGAGATCGGCCGGCAAGTCGCGATCTGACGCCGCGCGGCGGTGGATTTGCCAGGGTGCCCGAGCCCGGCCCATCAACTGAAGATCAGGACGCCACTTTACGCGGTGAGGAACCAGGGCGGCCAAAGGGATTTGACACGTCGGGCAAATCACCGGCATATCCTGATCATCGCGAGAATTGAGCCCGCACCGGGAAACCGGCTGCGGGTTTTTCATTTGTTGTGGAGATCAGAACCTCACACGGGCCGTTCTGCGCAAAATATCCTGAAATTGTCCGCGATAGCTAACGGGCAGCTGCAGGGAATGTGTGATCCGACGTCGGAAATTACCTGGGCCTACGTGATCTACGATACGACAGGGCAGATTCTGTTGCCGCGGGCCCAGCGAACGCGAGAGTGGAAGAGGGCGGTGGGGATGCTTTCTTCGCCGGACGTGTACATTGATACCGAAGGACGCGCGTCGCATCTCTACGGAGACTTTTACACCTTCCCGATACGCATTGACGAATTGCAGGGCGGCTAAGCAGCGACCCTCATTGTGAGCGGACGGCTGTTTTTGCAACGGCCCATTGCTCGACGCTGCACCACACCGATAACGGCTATTGATTGGAAAGAAGGATTGAACATGTCTGACCAAGTGTTCTATGTGGGCTGAGGCGTCCTGCACAAAATATCCTGGAATTATCGACAATAGGTAGCGGGCGGGTGCAGGGAATATGCAAATCATGTTGCGAGAACGCTGAAAGCTGGCAGGAACCAACGATCACATGACGCCCTTCAAATATCTCTTGGCCATCCTTATCGGGGTGAATTGGTATGTGTCGGCGTTTCTATACTATCTTCTTCCGACCGTTTCGTTCTGGCTCCCTTTCGTAGCGTTCGCTTGCTGTATTCCGTTATTATTCTTTTCTCTGAACGCCTTGTTTCGTCGTGACTGGACCGCAACAGCGACCTTTTCGGTCATCTGGGTACTCACTGCTCTGCCTGTCGTCGAACCCGAACCCGTGGGTCGATTTCGTTTCTGGCTCAACGTTCAGGGTTTTCGCGTCCACGTGGCGCCGGTCGAGCGATATCTCTCCAGCAGGTGCAAGCTTATTGGGTTTGTTGAAGAAGGCATCACGCAGCAGCTTGGTTTTTGCGAAACAACGAATCTGTCAAGCGATTCCCGAGATCAAGTCTTCTACAATTCGACGGGACAGTTTGCTCTGCCGCCAGCCCAGAGAACATAGGGGTGGAAGGACGCAATGCATAATTTTTTTTCGCATTGTTATCTTCTTGAAAAGGCCGTTGCCGATTCAATTTTTGGAAATTTTTATGGCGTCGTAATTGCTAATGAGCACTTTGGGGAATGCTAACCGCAATTGTCCGTCGCAAGCAGATCGCTTCTTGCAACGACGATTGTCGTACCGTGCAACAACCGCGTTAATCACGAAGAGAAGAGGAAACCGGCGATGCCCGATCAAGTATTCTATGTTGGTGCGACGCCGCAGAGCGGAGAGAATATAATTACTGGCTACGTCTCGGCCAAATTTCTCACGGTGAACGGCAAGCCTATAGTGGATCCAGTGCCGGGAGGTTCTCAGAACGCCCATATCTATGCCGACGCTTCAGACAAATACAAGACGAGGGGAGCGATCGCGAATCCAAACAACTACCTCATCGTGCCCGCCAACTATGCAGAGCAGCAAGCGCGGGCGTTTGCGGGTCATGTCGCTGGGACAATGGACCTGGGGCCAATTGGACAATTGCTGGCGTTAAACCGGATGAAAGATGCTTTCTGGTCCAACGGTCCGCAAGATTTCTCGGGCAGTCTCCTCGGCAGGCTCGTAGCGATTGCAGGCATCGCTTCCCAAAATCCGACGCAACCCGCGCCGCCGCCAGAAGACGAAGAGCAGGAGCAACCAGATTTGCAAGCGCTCAGTGCGAAGCTCCCGAGTTCCGGCGACTTCAGGGACACGGTCGCGCTGTACAACGCCATAAGATCCAGTCGGCGGTAGGCGCAGATCGGCCGCAGGAGCAGGCTTGACCCATTGCTGAAAAGATTTGACACGTCGGGCAAATCACCTGCATATCTTCATCGTCGCAAGAATTCCAAAGCCCGCGCCGGGAAACCGGGGGCGGGTTTTTTCATCGGAGCTTTTCGAATCGGACGGCAGCCGCGGGCGCACCATTCTCCCATAGAGCGCTAGTCGCCAGGCGTCACGGCGGGCTGCTGTCCGACCTTCATTTTACTGATGCGATCATTGTCTTCGCGAAATACCGTTTTCAGATGGATTCCCCCGTTTACGCAAATGCTTCGCCGGATCCTCGATGCTGGTCCGCCGAAGCCTTGGCGAAGGCGGAAGCCCGGCAGTGATGTATTTTGGAGGAGAAGTCCGCAATGACGGCTTATTTGATAGCGCTTTCATTGCTGGGCCTGGTTGCGATCGCGGTGTGGGACGGCTTATCGTAAGCGCCGTTCAATTCGTCTGCTGCCCAGTGAAATAGCGACAATACCCTGCCATCGATGGCGGCGAGCGCCGCGCCGAACAGGGCGAGGCCAGCAAAATGCCTGGGCTCCAGGTGTTCTCCCAATCTGAACGTGCCCATCACGATCGCACTTACGGGGATCAGGAACGTGACCAGCAGAAGGTTGGTCGCGCCGGCGGTCGCGAGGATGCGGAAATAAAGCACATAGCCGAGCGCGGTCGAGAGCACGGCGATGCCGGCGATGGCCGCCCACACCGGCGGCGCCGGCATCGCCAGTGTCCAGGGACGATCGACCAGCATCGTAACGGGGAACAGCAGCAGCGCGGAGGCCGTCACCTGGCCGGTGGCCGTCACGATGGGATCGACGCCCATGGTTTTGAAGCGGCGGCCGTAGACGCCCGCGAAGGCATAGGAGACCGCCGCCGCGAGCACGGCGAGTTGCGCCAACAGATCGGTTCCCAAGCCTTGCAGCGAATCCGGGCCGATCAATATCACGACGCCGACAAACCCGATCGCGACGCCGAGCAGGCGGTTACCCGTGATCTTTTCGTCTGACGTCAGCAGGTGAGCCACGATGACCGTCGATATCGGCGTCGTGGCATTCAGGATCGCTGCAAGCCCGGAAGCGATATGGCTCTGGCCCCAGACGATCAGGCAAAACGGGATAACGTTGTTGAGCAGGCCGATGGCGAAGAACGCGCGCCAGGCGCGGCCGTTGGCGGGCATGCGCATGCCAAGCAGTTTGACCAGTGCGTTCAGGATCATCGCGGCCAGTCCGACGCGCAGCAACACGATCGTGAGCGGCGGCAATGTCCTGACCAGGACGCCGGCAAAGAAGAACGAGCAGCCCCACAATACGGACAACAGCAGCAAGGCGAGCCATTCGCTCGCGTTCATGTGCCGGTTGATCGAGACCGTATCCGTCATCGGCCTGCCCTCTTATCGCCGCCGATCCAGGAGGCGAACGGCAGCACCGCGCATTGTCCGACACGTAACGACATGCGCCACCCGATTTCCGTCTTGCATTTTCGGTCTGCCCGGAAAGGTCAAATAACCAATGGCTAAAACGCTCACCGAAATCCGTTCGCTGGCCCGCAGCCACACCAGGACGGCGCTCAATGTGCTGGTCGGCGTGATGCGGTCGAAGGACGCAACCGCGGCCGCGCGGGTATCGGCGGCCAACGCCATCCTCGACCGCGGCTGGGGCAAGGCGCCGCAGGCCATCGAGAACGGCGGCGCCGGCGCCTTCGAAATGATCCATAGAATCGAGCGCATCATTGTCCATCCTGAAAATCCCGACTGCGAAAATCTTTGAGCCGCTGCTCAAGCCCGCCCGCTACAAGGCGGCATTTGGGGGCAGGGGTTCGGGAAAGCTCCTGGTCTGGGACAAGGTGCTCGGATTGGGAACGACCGATCCGCTGGCCGGGTTTGCTTCTGTTACGTCGAACCTCGTGGTGTCGTTCTATTTCGCCAAGCGCGGATTCGAAAATGTTGCCAGGATCATCAAGCGATGAACGAAATGCGTGCCGAGGACATCCGGAAGGTTGTCGCCGAGACGCTGGCCGAACAGCACAGGCTTCATCATGCCGAGATTGACGCCGTGGTGCTCCGGACCATCGCAACCATTCTGACCTCTTTTGGCATCGAGGAGGAGGACCGCAAGGAACTAAGAGCGGACTTCCAGCACTTGAGACGCTGGCGCAAGAGCGTTGAGCAAGCACAGAGCTACACGTTCAAGGCCGTGATTACAATTATCGTCACAGGTTTCGTCGGAGCAGTCTGGCTTGGCGTCAAGGTCATGCTGGGCAAATGAGACGCGCGATGGTGGTGGTTGCGGCTCTGCTGGTCACGGTTCCGGCACAAGCCATTCCTTGCTGGATGGTCAGGAAGGCCGTTGCGCAATATGGCGAGGCGACGGTGGAATCCTGGGCTCGCGCAAGGGGCATCTCCGAAGCAGAGATTGAGAAGGCCCGACGATGTCTCAAGTAGCATATCCCGAGAATCGTGATGTCAAGGATCGAGCCTATGTACAGGATTCTGCGAGGTTGACGGACAAGACGACGAAATTGCCGACATGCTCGCCGACCTGCATCGGCTGACATTCTTCGACGATGCTCCCATACCGGAATTCGACCACGGACACTGGTGGCTCGCGTACCACGAGGGCCTGCCAATTGCCTTTGCCGGCGTCGTTCCGTCGACGCGCGCAGCGAATGCAGGCTATTTTTGCCGTGTGGGCGTCCTGAAAAGACATTGCGGCAATGCCCTCCAGCTGCGGCTGATGCGCGCGTTGGAATTGCGTGGGCGGCACAACGGATGGAATAGCATCCTATCTGATACGACGGATAATGTAGCATCCGCGAACAATTTCATCCGGGCCGGGTATCAATTGTACCGGCCAAGATGTCCCTGGGCCTGGCCGAACACGCTATATTGGCGCAAGGCGATCGGATGAGCCAGCCGGTGGCCGCGATTTGCGCATGCGCTCAGGCGATTGCCGACGTTGCCCTTCTGGAAATAGACCCTAAAATCGCTTGGCGCCGGCCGCTTTGGCGCCAATCGATACCGGAAGGGAAGAGACGATCATGGCTGCCAGACCGCAATTGCCGAAGCGCGCGCCTCGAACCAAGGGCGCGCCGACAGCGCTCGACGGTCTGCTCGTCGTGGATTTCACCCGGGTGGTTGCGGGTCCTGCCTGCACGCAGACACTGGCCGATTTTGGGGCCGAGGTCATCAAAATCGAGAATCCGGAAGGCGGCGATGACACGCGGAGCTATGAACACGCCGATCTGGCCGGCGAAAGCGCCGCTTTTATCAACCTCAATCGCAACAAGCGCGGAATTGTTCTTGATCTGACCAAGCCCGAGGCGCGCGTGGTCGCGCTGGAATTGATCGCGCGGGCGGATGTCGTAGTCGAGAACTTCTCCTCCGGCGTGATGAAGAAGTATGGCCTCGATTATGCATCGGTTGGCCCTGCCAATCCTCGTCTGGTGTATTGCTCGATTTCGGCTTACGGCAGGAATGGGCCGTTTGCGTCCCGCCCGGGCTTCGATCCGATCACGCAGGCCGAGAGCGGATTCATGTCGCTAAACGGCTTTCCGGATGGTCCGCCGGTGCGGACCGGACCGCCCGCGGTCGACATGCTCACGGGCATGTCGGCCTGCAACGCCATCCTGCTGGCGCTGCTCGCGCGCGATCGGATCGGCCGTGGCCAGCATGTCGAGGTGGCGCTGTTCGACGTTGCGGTGGCGATGACCCAGTTTTACGGCATGGCCTATTTGATGACTGGCGTGAATCCCAGCCGTCAGGGCAACTCCCCGAACGGATCGCCGTCCGTCGGCGTCTATGAGGCCTCCGACGCGCCATTCTATATCGCCTGCGCCAATGATCGTCTTTATCGGCGCCTCGTCGTCGAAGTACTCAGCCGCCCTGATCTCGCCAGCGGTGAGTTCGGTGACCGACGCTCGCGATCGGCCAACAAGGAAAAACTGCGCGCGATCCTCACCGGGATTTTTGTACAGGATGCTCGCGAAAACTGGATGGCGAAGATGAAGGCGGCCAACATCCCCGTCGGCTATCTTCGGACCGTCGAGCAGGCTTTCAACTCGCCGGAAGTGCGCGAGCGCCATCGCATCAGCCAGATTGCTCACCCGACCGCGGGCTTCGTTCCCAATATCGAATCGCCCATCCATCTTGGCCTGACGTCGATCATAGATCCTGTCGCCGCGCCCCTGCTTGGCGAACACACACAGGAGGTGTTGCGCAAGAGGCTCGGCTACGACGATGCTCGGCTCGAGGCACTTGCCGGGGCGGGAGTATTCGGAAGGGTAGCAACGGTATTGGCCAGCTGACGTTGGAACGATGCCCTCGCAGGGCATCGATCCGTGCAGAAATTCCCCAGATTGCAACATCCGCCCGGTGGCCCGATGGCCGCCGGGCTTTTTTTCGTTTTAGGATGCTTGTCCTTCAACGTGAGTGCGATAGAGGGTCAGGTCCATAGCTGTTCGAGCCGGTGGTGCCGCGCAGACAGCCGATTTCGACAAATCCCCAGATCGTCAATGCAAACGCCGCCAGGACCAGCATGTAGCGTGGCACTATGCCTTCCGCATTGCCAAACCATACAACCCTGGCCAATTGGTCGAGCGCGCCCGGCAGCAGGTAGAATATGGCGAGCCACCAGGCGCTCTTGTCGCGGTCGTGCAGCCGTTTGGTGGTGAAGGAGAGCCCCCACAGCAGCCAGGGGATCAGGACGACGACAACCACGATGATGAAAAGCGGCGCGGCGATGCCTGCGGCCGTGAGCAAAATCACAGCTGTCATCAGTCCCGCGCCAACATAAACAAGAACAGAGCGCCAGTATTTTGCCCGGTTGATGCGTCCACTGGCACCGAACAGGAATTCGAAGAAGTCTTCCATGGTTTCTCTGCATGCAATGTCCAAGCAGGCCGATGCTTGGCGATGTGTCGCCGAGAGGTGGAAATCGGTTCAAAGGCGGGCTTGGCATGCTTGCGGTCTCCTCCTTCCCCCTTTCTTGTCCGGGCGACGCCCTTTGCAACTTTGGCACGATATCTATCTGCGTGTTTGTCTGGTGTAATCGGAAAAATCCTCGGGGAGACAGGAACGTGGATCGCCGTAATTTCCTGGCCGGCTGTGCCGGTGTTTCAGTATTTGCCGGAGCAGGTGACGCGTTCGGAGAGTCTGGTCCGCTGACCAAGATGATCTTTCCTTTCTCGGCTGGAGGCGGAGGCGATACGCTTTGCCGGCTCGTGGCGCAATATGCCGGCCAACTGCTCGATCGGACCATCATCGTCGAGAACCGGACAGGTGGAGACGGGCTGATTGGCATCAAGTGGGTCAAGAATGCCAGTTCCGACGGAACCTCGATCCTGGTGACCACCGGCCCAACCATGTACCTATTGCCAATGGTGGAGACCGAACCGAGCTTCGATCTGGACAAGGATTTTGCGCCCGTCTCGCTGCTGGCGCGTTTCGAGTTCGGTGTGGTCATAGGCCCTGCGGTGGATGCGAAGGACTTCAAACAATTCGTCGCCTGGCTCAAGGCGAATCCGGGCAAGGCCACATTCGGCGTGCCGAGCAACGGTACCATCCCGCATTTCACAGGATCGAAACTCGAGCAGGTGCTCGGCATCCCTATGACCCGTGTGGCCTACCGCGGCAGTGCGCCTGCCATCAACGATCTGATAGGTGGCCATCTGCCGTTCGCCATTGTCACGATCGCGGATGCAATCCCGCAACATCGCGCCGGGAACGTCAAAATTCTTGCGGTGAGCAGCGCCGAGCGTTCGCCGTTCCTCCCTGACGTCCCAACCTTGAAGGAGAGCGGCGTCGATCTCGTCGCCGATGGCTGGTACGGGATGTGGCTCCCCGCTGGCAGCTCACCGGATTTTGCCCATCAGCTCAGCGCGGCAGTGGTGGCCTCGCTTGCCAAGCCGGAAGTCCGCGAAAAGCTGTTGGCGATCGGCTTGATTCCCGTCGGAACGACGCCGGAAGGCCTCACACAGGAATTGGTTGCCGATACGGCGCTCTGGCGACCCATCGTCAAGGCCACGGGCTACAAGATCACTTATTAATTTCCGTCAGGTCGATCTTTCGGCGGATTGCGGCGAGTTCGGTCTCGTCCCAGATCCCGATCAGGATCCCGCCTTTGACCTGCAGTTGCTGGCTTGCATAGGCCTCGATCTTTTCCCGGTTCGTCGTGATGTGGCCTTTGGGGCGTAGCGCCCAATCGAACAGGGCCGACCGTAGACGAGCGATGACATCGGCGCTGTCTGAATCTTCGCCGCGATCGATCAGTTCCTGCGGGTCTTCCAGAAGGTCGTAGAGCATTGGCCGGAAGCCGGAAGCGTGAATGTATTTCCAGCGTCCGTCGAACACCATGAAAAGCCGGCATTGATCGATCGGCTGGCTAAGCTTCAGCCGGACATCCTGCATGCAATAGTCGTATTCCGAGAACACCACCTGGCGCCAGTCTGCAGGCATTTCGCCGCGCAGCAGCGGAATCAGTGAGCGCCCCTCGAGAATATGATCCGGAGGCTTGCCGCCGAAATATTCGATGAAAGTCGGCGCCAGATCGATGGCCTCGACCAGGGCATCGCAAACCGTGTCCCTGGTGCGATCGGCAGCTTCAGAAGGATCGATGACGATCAGTGGGATTTTTGCCGATTGATCGTGGAACAGGTCCTTCTCGCCCATCCAGTGATCGCCGAGATAGTCGCCGTGATCGGAGGTGAACACGATCATGGTGGTATCCAGCAAGCCGCGCGTTTCCAGAAAGCCCATTAGCACGCCCATCTGATCGTCGATCTGCTTGATCAGGCCCATATAGGTCGGGATGACTTTTTCCCTGGCTTCGTCGCGCGCCATGTTCCGTGAGTAGCGCATGTCCATGTAAGCAGCAAAAACTGGATGGGCACTTTGTTTTTCCTGCTCGGAGCGAATAGCCGGCTTGACGTCGCTCGGACCGTACATGCTGGCGTAGGGTTCAGGGGCGATATAGGGCCAGTGCGGTTTGATATAAGATAGATGCAGGCACCACGGGCGGCCGTCTTGCTCGGCCTCGACAATAAAATCCATGGCGCGGCGCGTCATGTAGGGCGTCTCGGAATCCTCCTCCGCAACACGGGCCGCCTTGTCGGCGTGGATCAGCAGCCAGCCATTCTGCAGCGTGCCGTCATCAGCCGCGCCGGAATTGGCCCATTGCTCCCAGGGATTGGCCGCGTCGTAACCTTGTTCGCGCAAATACCCGTCGTATTTCGGACGCGGCCGGCCCGTGGGATGCAAGCCGTCGTCGCGCTCGAACGGTTCGAAACCGCATTCGGCGACATGGACGCCAATGATCGAATCCGGCCCGATCCCGAGCATTTTCAGGCCCTCAAGGTCCGGCGCCATATGTGTCTTGCCGACCAGCACATTGCGCACGCTGATTTTCTTGAGATGATCGCCCAGTGTCGGTTCACCGATGCGTAGCGGCCAGCCGTTCCAGTGCGAGCCGTGTGAGCGCATGTAGCGGCCGGTGTAGAACGACATCCGGGAGGGGCCGCAGATCGGCGATTGCACATAGGCGTTTGAAAAGCGCACCCCGCGCTTCGCCATGGCGTCGATATTTGGCGTCTTCAGGGTTGGATGCCCCGTGCAACCCAAATAGTCAAAGCGAAGCTGATCACACATGATCCAGAGGACGTTCTTGGGTCGGGGCATGTATTGCTCAATTTTTTCAGGAGCTTGATGGTGCGATATTGCATGGTAAATGACAATTGGCTTCGCTGCCGTCCGGTTCAGACACTAGTCGAACGGCTGTCTGTTGTGCTTTGATACGGAAGGGCCGAGGCCTGAATATGGGCCGCGAAAACGCGGCTAGCGGCTGATTCCGTCGGCCGCAGAAGCCAAAAAAAGGGAGGACAGCCCGTTGCAGGAGCCCGGCCGTACATTGCTGGCCAAGATATGGGACCAGCACGTCATCACGCACCTCAGCGAAGATACCGATCTCCTCCATGTCGATCGACACCTGCTGCACGATCTGGGCGGGTCGCGCGGCCTGCTCGATCTCAAAAGCCGCAGCCTTTCGGTGCACAATCCGGAGCTGACTTTCGCGACACCCGACCATGCCATTTCGACGGCGCGGGGGCGGGCCGGCACCATCAAGATCGGTCAGGAGCTGTTGGCGGCTTTGAGGGTTGAAACCTCAGCCGGCGGGATTGCGATGTTCGATATCGGCGAGCCGGGCCAGGGCATCGTCCATGTTATCGGGCCCGAGCTAGGCTTGAGCCTTCCCGGCTGCCTGATCGTCTGCGGCGACAGCCATACCTGCACGCATGGCGGACTGGGGGCGCTGGCTTTCGGGATCGGATCGAGCGAAGTGACGCATGTGCTGGCAACGCAAACAATCATCCAGCGCCGGCCGAAAGCCATGCGCGTAAGGTTCGAGGGTCGACTGCCGTTCGGCGTGACCGCCAAGGACCTCATTCTCGCCTTGATCGGCGATGTCGGTGCAGCCGGGGGCACCGGCTATGCCGTCGAATATGCCGGCGGTGCGATTCGTGACCTGCCGGTCGAAGGGCGGCTGACCATCTGCAATCTCTCGATCGAACTCGGCTCCAAGATGGGGTTGATAGCGCCGGACGAGAGGACCTACGAGTATATCCGCGGACGCGCCTATGCACCGCAGGGCGAGATGTGGGAGCGGGCCGTCAAAGCATGGCGGCAGTTGCCGAGCGATCCTGACGCGGTGTTCGACAGGGAAGTCCTCATCGATGTCGAGAAGATCATTCCCCAGGTGACCTGGGGTACCAGCCCCGAACATGTCATCGGCGTCGACGGGCATGTTCCCGATCCCAGGGAGATTGCCGATCCGGCGCGGCGCGCAGCGATCGAGACCGCGCTCGACTATATGGGCCTCAAACCGGGAGCGCCGATCGCCGGTACGCCGGTCGATTGGGTTTTCATCGGATCATGCACCAATAGCCGGATCGGCGATTTGCGGGCTGCCGCCGCGGTCGCGCGGGGTCGCAAGGTTGCGCCCGGCGTTCGCGCCTGGATCGTGCCGGGTTCCGAGACTGTCAAGCGTGATGCGGAGGCCGAAGGCCTCGACAAGCTGTTTATCGATGCCGGCTTCGAATGGCGTGAGCCGGGATGTTCGATGTGTGTGGCGGCGAACGGAGAAACCGTCCCTCCGGGCCAGCGCTCGGTCTCGACCTCCAACCGTAATTTTGTCGGCCGCCAGGGACCGCGCGCGCGGACTCATCTGGCGAGCCCGGCCACGGCTGCGGCGGCGGCAATATCCGGCGCCATTGTCGACGTGCGGACGATGGAGCGCTGACATGCCGAAGCCTTTCACGAAACTGAGCGCAATTGCCGCACCGATCATGCGCGGCAACATCGATACCGATGTCATCATCCGCATCGAGCGTCTCGTCGGAAATGACATTCGCGGCACGCTCGGCAAATGGGCGTTCGGTTCGCTGCGGTATCTTGCGGATGGTTCGGAGAACCCCGACTTCATTCTGAATCGCGAGCCCTATCGGCAGGCGGAAATCCTCATCACCGGCGCCAATTTCGGCTGCGGTTCCTCCCGTGAAGGCGCGGTTTGGTCGCTGCAGGAAATGGGGATCCGCGCCGTCATCGGGTCGAGTTTCGGAGACATTTTCTTCGCCAATTGTTTTCAGAACGGTGTTCTCCCGATCGTCGTCGACAAGGCGATCGTTGACGGCCTCGCTGCGGAGATCGAACTCACCCAGGGGGCTGGACGCATCGGCGTCGATCTCGAGGAACAGACGATCACCTCGCCAACGGGACAGCGGCACCGTTTTGAGATCGATCCGCGCCGTCGCGCCGGGCTGCTTGGCGGTCTTGATGAGGTCGCGTTGACATTGCAGCGTGACAACGAAATCCGCGCCTTTCAGGCGGCCGATCGGGCCGAGCGACCCTGGATCCATTTTGCGAGGAAATCGGCGTGAATAGTCTTTCCAACATGGTCAAGGTCGCGGTGGTCGGCGGCGAAGGCATCGGCCCTGAGGTAACAGCGCAGTCGCATCGCGTGCTCAACTGGTTCGTCACGAAGCAAAACGTACCGATCGTTATACGCGAGGCACAATACGGCCTCGTTCCCTATCTCGCGACCGGCAAGGTATTGCCGCAGGATACAGTCGAGGCGATGGACGAAGCCGATGCGATCCTTTGGGGCGCGACTGGCGGCCCGGAGACAAAAGAGGTTCCGGCCGCAGCGCGCAAGGAAGGAAGCTTGTTATCGTTGCGCAGCAAATACGACCTTTATGCCAACCTGAGGCCCATTTTTTCTCATCCCGCGCTGGCCGGTGTGGCGCCGCTCAAGCCCGAGATACTCAGGGGGGTCGATTTCGTCATCATCCGCGAGCTCACCGGCGGAATTTATTTCGGCGAGCCGCGCGGCATCGAAACCCTCGCAGATGGACAACGCCGTGGATTCAACACCGAGCAATACGCCACTAACCAGGTCCGTCGCGTGGCGCGGGCGGCTTTCGAATTGGCGCGCACGCGCAAGGGTAGGGTCTGCTCGGTCGACAAGGCCAATGTGCTTGAAGCCAGCGTGTTGTGGCGCGAGGAAGTCATTGCGCTCCATGCCGCCGAATTTTCCGATGTTGAGCTCAACCACCTCTATGTCGACAATGCCGCGATGCAGATCGTTCGGCAGCCGTCCCAGTTCGATGTGATGGTGACGGGCAATATCTTCGGCGACATCCTTTCCGATTGCGCGGCGATGGCATCCGGCTCGCTCGGCATGTTGCCATCGGCCTCGCTCGGTCCAGTCGACAAGTTCGCTGGCCGCAAGGCGCTTTACGAGCCTGTCCACGGCAGCGCGCCCGACATTGCGGGCAGGGGCATCGCCAATCCGCTCGGCTCGATACTCAGCGTCGCCATGATGCTGCGACTGACGCTGAACCGGCCCGACGATGCGGATTTGTTGGAAAAGGCGGTAGGCAAGGCGCTATCGGCGGGTGCGCGCACGGCCGATATTGCCGAACCCGGCGCAACAAGACTCTCGACCGAGCAGATGGGCGATGCGGTGCTGAACGCCCTGGAACAGGTTGCGGGCAAGGAGGGGGAACACGCGTGATGTGTTCATTAGCCAACTCTCGAAAGCGGTTAGGATGCCGCTTCCTTCAAGGCGCCCTCGCCGTCGCTCCGCCGAAAGCGGCGCAGGTCGGGTACTGGGTCTGTCAGGGCTGGCCGAATATTGGCAAGGAAATTTCATGAGCATAACAATCTACGGATTTTGGCGGTCGATCGCCTCATTTCGCGTGCGGGTTGCCTTGAGGCTCAAGGGGCTGGCTTTTGACGAAATCCCGATTGACATTCTTTCCGGCGAGCAATTCAAGCCGGACTATGCAGCGGTCAATGCTGAACGCGTTGTGCCGACATTCATCCATGACGGTCACGCCATATTTCAGTCGTTGGCGATCATCGAATATCTCGATGAGATCCAGCCGGAGCCGCGGCTGATACCGCAAGACGTCAAGGAACGTGCCTACGCACGCTCGCTGGCGTTGATGACGATTGCGGACGCGCATCCGCTGTTGGTGCCCCGTGTTCGCAATCATCTCGCCAAAACCTTCGGCGCCGATGCGAAGGCGATCGAAGGCTGGGGCAGGCATTGGACGATCGAGGGGCTTGCGACCTATGAACGGCTGCTCGCGCGCCGTGCCCCGGTCCCCTTCGCCTTGGGCGCGCAGCCGGGGCTGGCTGACATTTGCATCGCCGGCCATGTCGTGGGTGGGCAATATCTCAAACTGGAACTGAGCGCCTTCCCAATAGTGGCGAGGCTAACCGACCATTGCTTCGAGATGCCTGCTTTCGCGACATCGCATCCGTTCGAGCAGCCGGGGTATAAGACGGCAGGCGGGCATCACTGAATTAGAGCCCGTTTCGATTGACTCCAAGGCTCTAAATTCCTGATTTGACGCGTTTTCTTAGTGCGAACGGTGGCCACTTCGCTCGAAAACGCGCTGGCCATGGCGCTTCAGACATCGAGCCCGAGCACCCGCGCGGCATTGCCGCCGGCGATCTGGGCCAGCGTCACTTCGTCCATGCCCTGGACACCGGCGATATGTCCGATCGGATTATATTCAGCCATATCGAAGGGATAGTCGGTGCCCATCACGATACGATCGGGACCGAAGACGTCGATCAGATAGGCCAGCTGGTGGTAGGAGAAGACCACGGTGTCGAGATAGACCTGCCGCAGATAGGTCGTCGGTGGCAACGGCAGTTCGCCATGGCAGTCCTGCCGCGCGCCCCAGGCGTGATCGATCCGCCCGGAATAACCGGGGAGATAACCGCCGCCGTGCACTGCCATCAGCTTCAGATCGGGAAAGCGCCCCAGCGTTCCCGAAAAGATCAGGTTGTGAAGCGCAAGCGTGGTGTCGAGCGGATTACCGAGCACGTTGTTGAAGTAGAAGTGCGTCAGGCGCTCGCCATGGGTGAATCCATTCGGATGCATCATGATGAAGGCGCCGAGTTGCTCGGCCCTGGCAAAGAAGGGACGGAATTTCGGATCGGACAGTTCCTGGCCATCGACATTGGTGAGGATTTCGACGCCCTTCAGCTTCAGGCCGTTCATGATGTAATCAAGCTCGCGGACCGCGATCTCCGGCTCCTGCAAAGTCACCACGCCGAGGCCGACGAAGCGGTCCGGTTTGCGCGAGCAATATTCCACCACGCCATCGTTGGCGAGGCGGTGAGCGGACTCGGCGATTTTCGGATCGATGGAGTAGTAGCATTGGCCTGGCGCCGGCGCCACGACCTGGATGTCGATGCCCATCTTGTCGAGATCGAAAAGGCGACGATCGATCGTGGTCATGACCTCACCGATGTCCTTCTCCTGCTGCGCATTGATCTCCCTGGTCGCGGCATCGGCAAAATGGGCAAGCGGAATCCGGCTGATGTCGATATGCGGTTGCGCCAGCTTGGCGGCCTGGGGAACCACGATGTGAGCGTGAATGTCGATCGTGGCGGATGCCGGTCGCCGGGCGAGGCCGTCGGCGTCATGGATGCGGGCGGCGGTGCGGCCGTAGCAATTCTTGCGATCGATCATTTGAATTGACTCTGCTGTTGGAGTTTTCTGTTTCGGACATGGAGAGAGGTTGATATAACTAGGATTTGCCTTTGCGTTGGGCCCACTGCGTCGAAATCGCGGTTGCGTCTGCATCGCCGAGGCCAGCGGCTTCCGCCTCCTCATAGCACGCAAGCGCGCTGGCGGTGACAGGAAGCTCGGCATGAAGCGAGGAAGCGAATTGGACCGCGCAGGCGAGATCCTTTTTCGCGGCGTTGAGGCCGAAAGCGGTTTCGCCGAGCGGTGCTCCACCCAATACTTTGGCGATGACGGGGCCGCGGCCCTTCATGGCGGTCGGTGCCCCCGAGGTGTCAGTCAGGATGTCGATCAGCCGGTCGGCCGGCAGATTGAGCGGCTTGCAGATCGTCAAGGCTTCGCCAAGCGCCTGCCAGTACACCAGAAGCGGCAGGTTGACCGCAAGTTTCATCATGGAGCCCGCGCCGAGGTCGCCGACATGCTCGATGCGGCGGCACATTTGTCCCATGATCGGCAATGCCCGCGCCACATCTGCCTTTGACCCTCCGACCAGGCCGAGCAGTTTGCCCTCCTTCGCCGGTGCGGTGCTTCCGCCGACCGGGCATTCGACAAACGCGCCGCCCTGCTGCAATACCGAAGAGCCGTTCGACTTCATCGTGTCCGGACGGATCGTGCTCATATCGACAATCAGCTTGCTGGCAAGCTTGGCTTTCAAAATGCCGTCCGGCGCACGGTAGACCGCTTCGGTGGCGGCATCATTCAGCAACATGATGATGGTGACCTCACAACCCTCGACGAGTTGTGCAGGCGAGGCGAACGGTCGTGCGCCCGCATCGACGAGCGGCCTCGTCTTGGCTGGGTTGCGATTCCAGACCCCGATTTCGTGCCCAACCGACAGCAATCGCTGCGTGATCGCTGACCCCATACGCCCGGTTCCGCATACACCGATCTTCATAGCTTGACCTCAATTCAGCAGTGGATGGTTCGGTTAGTGAGCGTGAAAGACGCCGAGATTTTGCGCGATCAACTCTTCATTGTTCAAGATGTCACTGGCCGGTCCAGCGAACACGCAGCGTCCGGAATTGAGGATCACTGCATGATCCGCGACGTCGAGCGCCAGTTGACGGTTTTGTTCGACTAGCACGATCGATTGTCCCTCTTCCTTCAGGCGTCGGATGGTACGGCCGACCTCCGCGACGATCAGCGGCGCCAGGCCTTCCGACGGCTCGTCAAGCAGGAGTACCCTCGGATTGCCCATCAGCGCCCGCCCGATTGCCAGCATCTGCTGCTCGCCGCCCGAAAGTGTGCCGGCAAATTGAGCGTGGCGTTCGCGCAGCCGCGGGAACATCCCGTAAATTCGCTCAACGTTCCAGGGCTTTTCAGTTGCGCGTCCGCGCTGGTGCGCAACCAGAAGGTTTTCCCGGACCGTGAGCGAGGGGAAGATGCGGCGCCCCTGCGGAACGAGCCCGATGCCAAGGCGCGAAATGCGCTCAGGGCTGAGGCCTCCGATCTGCTCTCCAAACAGGCTGATCTCGCCAATCTGCGGTCGCAGAAAGCCGATGATCGTGGAGATGCAGGTCGTCTTTCCCGCCCCATTGCGCCCCAGCAACGCCAGCACGCCTCCCGGTTGCAAGGAAAAGCTGACGCCGTGCAGGATATGGCTGTCGCCATAGAAGGTATGCACATCTGTCAAGCTGAGTGCGTCAGGAGCCAAGATACACCTCACGCGTTCGCTCGTCCGCGATCACCACGTCCCGCTCGCCATCGACGATCACTCGGCCGTAGTTCAGCAACGTCACGGTTTCGGCAAGGTCAAGGGCTGTATCCATGTCATGTTCGATCATGATCACCGTGGTTTGCCGCGGGATCGAAGCGATCAGCGACTTCACCTGAGATCGTTCGGTATTGGAAAGGCCCGCCATCGGCTCGTCCAGCAACAGCACGCGCGGCTTCTGAGCAAGCGCCATCGCGAGTTCAACCCGGCGCTTCTCGCCATAGGCGATATCCGTGACTGGATGCTGAGCCAGATGCAGAAGTCCGACCGCATCCAGCGTCCTGCGCGCCTCGGTCGCGAGATCGCGGTAATAGGACAGCGGCCGCCACATCTGCCAGCGCGACGGCCGCAAACCTAACAGGCCGAGGGTAACGTTGTGTTCGAGCGTATCGCCGGTGAACAGGGTGATGATCTGATAGGTTCGCGACAACCCGGCGTGGGCGCGCCGGTAGGGCGCCAGCCGCGTGATGTCGGTGCCGAAAAGCCTGACCTTGCCCGAATTCGGCCGTATGTCGCCGCTGATCTGGTTGAACAGCGTGGTCTTGCCGGCGCCGTTCGGACCGATGATCAGACGGCGTTCTCCGGGCCTAATCGCGAGCGATATGTTCTGCGTGACCGAAAGGCCGCCGAAGGCCTTGTTCAGCTTGACGACCTCGAGAGCGTAGTCGGATATCGCCGGGGTCATCGCGAACCCCTGCGAAGGGCCATGGCCAGCCTGCTCAGGCCAGGAACTATGCCGGTCGGCATCACCAGAACGATGAACAGGAACACCAGGCCCAGCAGCATGTTCCAGCGTTCGATATAGGCCGAGGCGTAATTCTTCAACAGCAGCACCAGCGCCGCACCGACGGCGGGGCCGCCAAGCGTTCCTGAGCCACCGGCGATGACGCCGAGCAATGCCTCGGCCGAGCTTGTGGTGGAGAGCGACGTTGGGTGGATATATTTGTTGTAATAGACGTAAAGCAATCCGGACACGCCGCCCCAGAAGCCGGCGTAGATGAAAGTGATCCAACGGATCATCCAGGGATTGAAGCCCAGTGCGGCCATCCGGCGCGGCTGATCGCGTACGCCCTTCAATGACGATCCAAATGCCGATGACACGAAAATCGCCATCATCAGATAAGCGATTAACGCCACGACCAGGGCGAACCAGTAAAACGACGCGGCGCTTTCCAGCGAAATGCCGAACGGCATGGGCCGGGTCAGGCCGGCGATACCGTTGTCGCCATTGGTCACACCGGACATGCGATAGGCAAGCCCCCACAACACCTGCGACAGCGCCAGCGTGATCATGAGAAAGCCCAGGCCTGTCGCGCGCAGAGCGATGATGCCGAAGAAGGCCGCCATCGCGGTGGTTCCGGCAATCGAGATGATCGCGGCCGGTCCGTGTCCGAACCCGTACCGGCTGGTCAGCAGGGCTGAAATATAGGCGGCGATGCCGAGATAAGAGGCGTGCCCGAGCGATGTCATCCCACCATAGCCTACCAGCAGATTAAGGCTGAGTGCGAAGATGGCTGCGATCAGAATCTGGCTGGCGAGATTGACGTAGAAGTCGCCTGCGAACGAGGGCAGCAAAACAAGCAGGGTGGCGAGCAACGCTGCGGCGATCCACTTCATGCGCCGACACGTCCAAACAGGCCTTGCGGCCGGAAAGCAATGACGACGATCATTGGCAGGAACAGGATGATGTAGGCCAGTTCCGGAAACAGCGCGGTGCCAAATGTATAGACGAACCCGATGATGAAGCTGCCGATGAATGCACCCAGCAAGCTTCCAATGCCTCCCAGAATGACGACGATCAGCGCCAGCGGCAGCATGTCGGCATCGAGCCCCGGATAGGCCGACAGAATGGGTCCACCCAGCACGCCACCTGCGCCGGCGATCCCCGCGCCCAGGCAAAACACGATTGTGAACAAATTCGAAACCGGGATGCCGACGGCGCGCGCCATCTGCCGGTCGTCGACACCGGCTCGGATCATCGCCCCGAGCCGTGTCCGCTCCAGCAGGAAATACAGCAGCATCGCAACGGCAATGGCGCAGCCCACCAAAACCAGCCGATAGGTCGGAAACACGAAACCAAGCACCCGGGTCGGCGCCTGCAGGTTTTGCGGCGTCGGCACGGGAATCAAATCGCCGCCCCACAACAGCAGGCAGGCGTCGGAGATGATAAAGGACATGCCGAGGGTAACCAGCACCTGACCGAGCGGGTTGGTCTTGAGTCTGGTCAATACCAGTCGCTCGAACAGACCGCCGATTGCAGCGACCGCAATTCCGGCGCCCAGTGCGGTCACCCAGATATTCAGCCCGCTGTAGGAGCGCAGCGCCGTGGCTCCGAAATAGGTGCCGAGCATGAAGAAGGCGCCATGCGTCAGGTTCGCCAGCCTCATCAGGCCGAAGATCAGAGAGAATCCCGAGGACAGCAGAAACAGCAGACCACCGAGCGATAGGCTGTTGAGACCCTGGATGATCCAAAACTGCATCGTTCACCGATCTCGTCCTGAGGATTTGTGCGATTGCTAAGTTGCGGGACTATGGCTCAAAGTTCTTTGCCGGTCGGCTATCTTCGACAAAGACCGGATTGGGAGTAGCCACGCTGGCGATATGCGCACCGGCAACGCTTGAGACAAAGTCTCGCCGCGATATCCTCATTGGAACCCTCCCCGAAAGCGCTGCAGGCGAACCAGTCCTTGATATTTTCTTGCTTGACGAATTTATCGAACGGAAGCCGTAAATGATCAAGTGATAACCACGCCATCGACTTGTCGCGCAGGATATATTCTTACCCGGGACAGGCGTGTGAACGTCCGCGACTTGGCTTGATGCGGTGCGGTATCGCGTGCGCCTATTCCCCTGTGGGGGCGGCCCGTTTGGGGGGCGTGATGATGGTCTTCTTCAGCACTTCGAATACTGCCGCCGTATCCTGGTCACCCAGTCCCATCGCCAAGGCCATGTCATAGACGGGCTGCGTCAGTGTAAACAGCGGCGTTGAGCAGCCGACGTCGTCGGCGAACTCGGCGATAATGGACATGTCCTTCTTCCAAGTCGAGACTTTCATGGTCGCAGGCTCGTAGACGCCTTCGACCATCATCGGCGCGCGCATCTGAAACATCCGAGAACCGCCGGCGCCTGGTCCAACCAGGTCCACCACCATGTTGGGATCGAGGCCGGCACGCCCAGCCAGGACCATTGCCTCGGCGGTCGCCACGTTGTGGATGGCCACGAGGTGGTTGGCAACGAATTTCATTCGGCTGCCGTTCCCGTACCGGCCAAGGTCGGCGCTCTGTTTGGCGAAATCAGAGAACAGGCTCGTGCATTGCGCGATGGCGTAGCTGTCCCCGCTGGCATAGACGATGAGATCGCGCTTCTTCGCTTGCGCGCCGGTTCCACTCAATGGGCAGTCCAGCGCGATGTGATTGGCGGTCTTCAGGATCGCCTCGAAGCGGAGCTTGTCGGCAATGCTGAGGGTGGATAGTTCGACCACGATTCGCGGGGACTGACCGGAGCCCGCGATCTCCCGCGCGACCTGCTCGGCGGCTGCGGGACTGGGAAGGCTGGTCATGATGATGGGCGCATCCCGCGCAATTTGAGCAACGTTGCCTGCAATTGCAACCTTAGCGAGTTCGAGGTCCGCACGTCGCGCGGCGTCGGTATCGAAGCCGATCACGCGCCATCCGCGTTCGACCAGATTGCGGGCGATTGCCCCTCCCATGATGCCAAGGCCGATAATCCCGACGGTCTTGTCCATGTGTTCGCTCCCCGCGGCTGGTTTTCGAATTCCGATTGCCGACAAGGCTGATCGCGCCCTGGATAGCGGCCAGCAATGAACAATCATCAACCGGCTTGGATCGGTCAAGTGACGCCATCGATAGTTTGCCTGAGTACGAATGGCAAGGGCACCACCGGCTGGTTGCGGCCGATGACAGCCTGCTTTGCACCTTGGTCGATGAAGTGATGCGATGCATTTATTGCCGAGGCTATCGTCGGAAGATTAGGATTGATTTGCAGATATCGTGCAGACACGGCGATGCGTCTGGCGCTGAATGAGCAAGTTTGATACCGGCGATTGAACCGCGAGACCATCGCGCAAGCACTCACGATCGCTCAGTCAGATGGCAAGACTTCTTGGAATTGTTTTGATTTGGCTCCTCGGATCGGCTTTCCTTTTGTACTGGAATCGGCGAGCCATCACCGGAAGAATACTGATTCTACTGTGGTGTCTGCCATCAATGGCGATGCTGTGCGCGCACGCATCGTTTGACGTCCGCAAGTTAAATGTCCTGCGAACCGACTCCGTGCGCGGGCATATGCTGGGGCGGCATTTCGTCGTGGGCTATTCATCGTTCGATGAAGTGGCACCGTTAGCCGAGAAGGGCTTGATTGCAGGGATCTATATTACCCGGCACAATATCGCCGGGCGGACAACGCAGGCGTTGAAGTCCGAGATTGCCGCGCTACAGGACAAGCGCCGCGCCGCCGGTCTGCCGCCTTTGATTGTCGCTGCCGATCAAGAGGGCGGCATCGTTTCCCATCTGTCGCCGCCGCTAACGACACTGCCCTCGCTATCCACGCTGGCAGACCTGCCCCGGGAGATTCGGGCAAGGAGGGCTGAAGACTTCGGGCGCATTCACGGGCGTGAATTGGCGGCGCTCGGTGTGAATCTTGATTTTGCCCCGGTCCTGGACCTGCGCCCCGCGTCAAGCCACAGCCGATTTGATTTCAACACCCTTATCAGCCGGCGCGCAATATCCGGCGATCCGGATACGGTCACCGATGTTGGTCTGGCTTATATACGTGGCCTCGACGCCTTCGGTGTAGGGGCGACCGTGAAGCATTTCCCCGGCTTGGGTCGCGTGCGCACCGATACCCATCATTTTAGCGCCGCCCTTGATACTCCGCTGGCGGATATCGAAGCCTCCGACTGGCGCCCTTTCCGGGACGTCTTGGCGGGTTCGCGCGCACAACTAATGATAGGGCATGTGACGTTGACGACGATCGACCCGGATCATCCGGCATCGCATTCCAGACGTGTCATCAGCGGAATCGTTCGCCAAAGATGGAACTACCAGGGCGTGATCATCACCGACGATTTGGTGATGGGCGCGATCTATCAGCACAACGTCTGCACGGCCGTCGTTGAGGCGCTCAACGCGAGTGTGGACCTGCTGCTCGTCGCTTTCGATGGTTCGCAATTCTATCGGCTCTTTGCGTGTGCGTCGGACGCATTCGAGCATGGGAGGCTTGATACTGGGATGCTGCTTGACAGTGAGGTGAGATTGAAGCGCAGTTTTGCAGCAGACTGGAGGAGCTGAAAATAGCCCTTTCCGATTGCCGGATATCGATGGCCGCGGCCAAAGATCCGAACGCATCTTGAACAATCAGTGATCAGGCGATAAACACCAGGGATGCTCGTCCGTCTAAAGACGGTAACAAGAGACGAGCGAGGAACGCCAAAATGGCTGATGCCGGCAGGAAGCCGAACGCAGGCCTGCCCTCGGGACAGGATGCGGACGACCGCGCCTATGCCGCCATGATTGCGCGCGCCAGGGCGCTGATTCCGGCCTTGTGCGATCGCGCGTCGCGGACCGAGGAGCTTCGGCGCCTGCCGCCGGAGACCGAGCGCGACTTGCATGAATCGGGTTTGTTTCGGATCGTGCAGCCGAAGCGGGTGGGCGGCGCCGAGTTCGATTATGTCGCGTTGGTCGATTCCGCAGAGGTGATCGGACGGGCGGATGCGTCGGTGGCCTGGAATCTCGCGAATCTCGCCAGCCATCACTGGATGCTGGCTATGTTCGACAAACGCGCCCAGGACCTCGTCTGGAGCAAGGATGCCAACGCACTGATCGCCTCCTCTTTCATTTTTCCGGCAGGCCGCGCCAAAAAGGTGGACGGCGGATATGTGTTGCGGGGGTGCTGGCCGTTTTCGTCTGGGGTAGATTCCAGTGAATGGAACATGCTTGCCAGCGTTGTTTCATCCGACGACGAGGCGGACGGCATCGAGTACCGGATCTTCCTTGTCAATAAGAGTCACTACAAGATACTCGATACCTGGTACGCGACCGGATTGAGAGGGACCGGATCGAACGATGTCGAGGTCAACGATGCCTTTGTTGCCGACTTCATGACCCTGGCGGTGAGCGATCTGGATGGTGGCCCGACGCCCGGGAGCGCCGTCAATCCCAATGCGCTTTATGCGCTGCCGGTGTTCTCTTTGTTTCCCTACGTGCTTTCCGGCGTAGCGCTTGGAAACGCGCAGGCCTGTCTGGACGACTATGTCGATATCGCGCGTCATCGCGCTTCGACCTACAATCGCGCCAAGATCGGCGACCTCCAGAGCACGCAGATCAAGATCGCGGAAGCCTCTGCCAAGATCGATGCGGCTCGCCTGATCATGCGTTCGACCTGTGTCGAGGCGATGGCCGCTGCGAGAAGCGGTCACGTTCCCGATATCGCCGCCAAGACCAAATCGCGGCGCGATGGGGCTTTTGCGGTCAATCTCTGCACTGAAGCCGTATCGCTGCTGTTCGCGGCAAGCGGTGCGCGGGGCTTGTTCACAGCAGGTGTATTGCAGCGGCAGTTCCGTGACGCCCACGCCATCAATTCGCACATCGCCTTCAATTTCGATGCGGCGGGAACCAACTACGGTCGGGTGGCGCTTGGCCTGCCGTCCGAAAACCTGACGCTTTGAGACTACGGATGACCGACGCTCCAAAGCATCCGACCGATCCGGATCCGGCTAACGAACTGGCCAGCGATCATTCACCCATAGATCCCAGGGACTTCCGCAACGCGCTGGGTACCTATGCCACGGGCGTCACCATCATCACGGCGATCGCGGCCGACGGAAAGCCCTATGGGCTGACGTGCAATTCGTTCGCGTCGGTGTCGCTGAATCCGCCGCTGGTACTATGGAGTTCTGGGGATGTTCTCTCAGGGATTGAGCGTCTTCCAGAACGCCAGTCATTTCGCGGTCAATGTTCTCGGCGTATCGCAGCAGGCGCTGGCGTCCAAATTCGCGAAGTCCGGGGAGGAAAAGTTTGCTGGCATCCCATGGACGTCGGGCCTCGGCGGCGCGCCGCTGCTCACGGATAGTGTGGCCAATTTCCAATGCCGCGCCGCCAACCGATATTATGGCGGCGACCACGTTATCTTCCTCGGCGCCGTCGAGGCCTATTCGTACAATCGGCAGGAGCCGCTGTTGTTTGCCCGCGGCGACTACGGCCGGTTTCTCGGGGCCGACGGCCGCGGCCCGGCGTCCAAGCCATGAAGAAGAAAGCGCCGCTCAAGCGAGTCCGCGCGAAACAGAAGCGGCTGTCCCCCGATGATCGCCGCAAGGAATTCGTCGCCAAGGCTACCGAATTCTTTTCGGAACAAGGATTTGGCGGCGGGACGCGTGATCTGGCGCGTCGGCTCGGCGTGACGCAGCCGCTGCTATATCGCTACTTTCCAAGCAAGGACGATCTGATCAAGGAAGTCTATCGCACGGTTTATCTTGAGCCGCTCGATACCGGCTGGGAGAAGCTGCTCACCGATCGCACCCGGCCGATCCGCGATCGGCTGCAGGAGTTCTACAACGCCTACACGAACGTGCTCTTCACCCGCAAATGGCTTCGAATTCTATCTCTATTCAGGTCTGAAGGGGCTTGATATCAACCGGTGGTATGTCGGCGTCGTGCGGGACAAGATTCTGACGCGTATCATCAGGGAATGCCGTCACGAAGCAGGGCTTCCCGCGCAAAACAAGCCGACCGCCTCCGAGCTGGAGGTCGCCTGGGTGTTTCACAGTGGGATATTCTATTATGGCGTACGCAAGTACATCTATGAATCGCCGGTGCTCGAAGACAAGGAGCAAATGATCAGCGATGCCCTGGATGTCTTTCTGGCCGGCTTCGGACGGGTATTTGCTGCGCCTGCGGCACCGAAGCGCGCGCCGGTGAAAGCGGTTAGTTGAGCCCACCACCCCTGACAGCGGCTTTGATCATGCGCCGTTCCGCCGCTGGCTATGACTTCGACATTTCGGTGCGGTACCAGTCGCCGATCTCGCTTGCGGTCATCAGCGCGACGCCGTCATGGCCGATGACGTAGTCGAGCAACGCCTCCAGATACTTGATGCGATGAGGGACGCCGGTAATATAGGGATGGATCGAGATCGCCATGATCCGCGCATTGGCAGCGCCCTCGAGGTAGAGCCGGTCGAACTGGTCGGTGCAACGTTTCAGAAATTGCTCGGAAGAAAGGTGTTGCAGCGCGTGGATGACGATGTCGTTGGTTTCGACCGAATACGGAATGGTCGTGATGGTGCCGTGAGGCGTCGCGATATCCTGCGGAAGGTCGTCGATCACCCAATCCGCGACATATTCGATGCCGTTGAGGCGCAACAGATCGAGGGTGTCGTCGGTTTCCGTGAGACCCGGGCTTTCCCACGATCTGGGCGGCCTGCCACTGAATCTTGCGATTGTATCGACGGCCCGTTTGATAGCATCGCCCTGGTCTTCCAGCCTGTGCATCGGCCCCTGAACGAAGCCGTGGCCCATGAACTCGAAGCCGGCCTCAAGCGCTGCAGAAGCAACGCGAGGATAGGAGCTGCAGACGTTGGCGTTCAAGGCCAGAGTGACCGGCATGTTGCGGTCGGTCAGCGCCTTGAACTGGCGCCAGAAGCCGGCGCGCATGCCGTATTCATGCCATGACCAGTTAGGTATGTCGGGCAAGAGCGGCTGTCCCATTGGTGGGCTCAACACGGTCCGCGGCATCGCGTTCTCGATCCGCCATTCCTCGACATTGAGGATGATCCATACCGCAAGCTTCTTGCCGCCGGGCAATGTCAGCTTGGGTCGGTCGACCTGGGCCTGATAGGGGATGCGATCGGTCAGTGCCACGACGAATCCTTTTGACGGGCTGCGGACTATTCCGCGGCGTTGGATTGTTTGGAAATTCCCGCGTTGACCCTCGGCATCACCTTTTCGGCCGTCAGGATCATGGATTGGCGGCCAAGTTCGCGATCTTTCCAATCCTTGCCTGCATATAGCAGCGTGCCGAACTTGCCGACATCGTCGTGGAAAGCCAGCAGCTGGTCGGCAACGCTCTCAGGGGTGCCATGGATGATCAGCCTGTTGCAGATCATCTCCAGCGTCACTTCCTCTTCAGGCTGATCGCGGCGCGTTTTGAACAACTCAATGCGGCCGTTGTTTTTCAGTTTGGTGAACAGGGAGCGATAGTAATAGACATAAGGCCCGTCGGGATCGGTGGCATAGGCCTTGGCCGTTGCCGCATCCTTGGCGACAAACACGCTCTTGGCGACACGCCAGTTCGCCGGATCGGCCGCGCGGCCAGCGCGTTCGCAGCCCTCGACATATTTCGGCCAATGGCTTTTCACCCAGGCCGGCATCAGGAAATTGGCCGAGATCGGATCCCAACCGCGCGCCGCAGCCTCGGTGACGCCTTTGGAAAACGGCGCAACCGCGGTGACGACGATGGGCGGGTGCGGTCGTTGCAACGGCTTGGCAATGAACCCTTGGCCAATCTCCTTGATGAGCGTCTTCTGCGTCGAGATGTTCCAGTACTTTCCCGCCATGTTATACGGCGGTTCGCTGGCCCAGATATCCAGCACCTGATTGATCGATTCGAGAAACATGGCGTTGCGGTCGGAGTCGAGATTGCCGAACAGTTCCGCGTCGGACAGCAGCCCGCCGGGGCTAATTCCGAAAATCAGGCGCCCGTCCAGCATGTGATCGAGCATCGCCATGGTTGCGGCGACGGTGGCCGGATGGGTGTTGGGCAGGTTGATCGTGCCGGTGCCGAGCTTGATCTGCCGGGTAGCAGCAGCGATCCATGCAATAAACGCGATGCAGGAAGTGATGTTCTCGGCCCGGTCGGTGACATGTTCGCCGACATAGGCTTCCGTAAACCCCAGTTCGTCGGCCAGCAGGAATGCTTCGCGGTCTTCGTGAAGCGAGAGTTTCCAGTCCTTGCCGAGGGGATGGATCGGCATTGTGAAGAAACCCAAATTCATCGCCTGCTCCTCCCGGGGCTCTTTTGATGAGGCCGACCGTGCGGCGTCCGTGATATTATGACAGGTCCAAGGTCGAATGTTACGAAATAATCGTTCGATAAACAAACTTGACCTTTAAGGGCCGTCGCCTTCTAATCTCAAGCAAAATCAGTGCAAAGACCGGCCGGGGAGGTCACGTCAATGAAAGCCTCGGCTTTCAGTTATGCACGCGCAGGCAGCGTCGCGAACGCGCTGGAACTGCTCGTTGCATACGGGGACAAGGCCAAGGTGCTGTCGGGCGGTCAGAGCCTGATGGCGGCGATGAACTTGCGCCTGATCTCCCCGGAGCTCGTCGTCGATATCGGTGGGATCGCTGAGCTGCGCGGCATTGCGGTCCGCAGTGGCGTGCTTCGGATCGGCGCGCTGACATGCCATGCCGATCTGCAGAAGTCGCCTGAGGTCGCCGCGCACGCACCGCTGCTGACGGAAGCAATTGCCCATGTCGCTCATCCCGCGATCCGTAATAGGGGAACCATCGGCGGCAGCTTGGCGCATGCGGACCCTGCTTCCGAGCTGCCGGCCTGCGTGGTCGCACTGAATGCAGCCATCGTCGTCGTCGGTCCGAACGGCGAACGACGGGTTGCGGCGGAGGAATTCTTCAAAGGGATATACGAGACAGCCCTTTCCGCGCAGGAATTGCTCATAGCCGTCGAGGTGCCGGTCGAAAACAGGAACTCCAGGCACTTCTTTCATGAGTTCGCGCGGCGGCAAGGAGATTACGCCATCGCAGGCCTCGCCACGCAGGCCGTCGTGGATGGCGATGTCTTCGCGGACCTGCGCATGGCCTTCTTTGCCGTCGGCGATCGGCCGATATTGGCCCACGCGGCAAACAGCCTGGTCAACGTCGTCATCACCCGTGCGCTGCTGTCGCAAGCTTTGGCGACGCTGGCTGAGGAACTCGATCCTCAGCCGGACCAGCAGGCATCCGCTTCGATGCGCCGCCATCTGGCGAAGGTCCTGATGGCGCGTTGCGTGGCCGCGCTGCTGCCCCGCCACGATTTCGCTGCCGGGGAATCGAGATGAGCGTTCCCATGTCAATCTCGCTCGAGGTCAACGGCGAGCGCGTCGACGCCGATGTTCTGCCGCGGCTCAACCTGGCAGATTTCCTGCGCGAACAGCTCGAGCTGACCGGAACCCATGTCGGCTGCGAGCACGGGGTTTGCGGCGCCTGCACGGTGCGCGTCAACGATGAAATCGTTCGCTCTTGCCTGATGCTGGCGGTGCAGGCGCATGGCACGTCCGTCCAGACCATCGAGGGACTTTCAGATAGCGGCGAGGTCGCCGATCTGCAGGCCGCGTTCCGGGATCGCAATGCCTTGCAATGCGGCTATTGTACGCCGGGGATGCTGATGGCGGCGCAGGATTTGCTGATGCAGCAAGCCGAGCCGAGCCGGGAGCGGATCCGCGAACATCTTTCCGGAAATTACTGTCGCTGTACCGGATACCAGGCCATCATCGACGCGGTCGAGACCACGGCGCGGGTACGCATGGGGCGTCGGCCGTGACGATAACATCTGCCAATCCCGAAATTCTCTCGCAGCTCGATCGGCCGAACTCCTATATCGGCAAGGTGGTGCCGCGCCCGAACCTGGAGCGGCTGATGCAAGGGCGCGGGCTCTATGTCAGCGACATGCAATTGCCGCGCATGGGGCACGTCGTATTCCTGCGCTCGCCGCACGCCCATGCCAAGATCGTTGGCATCGATGCGACCGAGGCTCGCCAAATGCCGGGCGTCATCGCCGTGGTCGCTGGCCGCGAGCTCGCGTCCGTGATCACCCCCTGGGTCGGCGTGCTCTCGCATCTGAAGGGGCTCAAATCGGCCCCGCAGCATGCCATTGCGATCGAACGCGCTTGCTGGCAGGGCGAAGCGGTTGCGGCAGTGGTGGCCAAGAGTCGGGCCGTTGCCGAGGACGCGGCGGAGATCGTGCGGGTCGACTATGAGGAGCTCGAGGCGGTGACGGACATGCGCACCGCCCTCGAGCCGGGAACCCTGGTCATTCATCCCTCGCTCGGCGACAATCTTGCCTTCGAACGTAAGCTCGATGCCGGCGCCGTCGATGCGGCGTTTGCGGATTCCGACGAGGTGGTTGAAGCGGATTTCATCTTTGGCCGGCACACCGGCGTGACGCTCGAGCCACGCGCGGTCGTGGCTGACTGGAATGCCGCCGAGGACAGGCTCACGATCTACCAGGGCACGCAGGCGCCACATATGGTGCAGAACATCGCGGCGCTGCATCTTCGGCTCGAAGAGTCGCAGGTCCGCGTGGTCTGCAAGGATGTCGGCGGCTCCTTCGGCATCAAGGTCCATATCTACGCCGACGAAATGGCGACCTATGCGCTTTCTAAAATGCTGCGCCGGCCGATCAAATTCGTCGCAGACCGCGTCGAAAGCTTCAACACCGATATTCATGCCCGCGACCACCGTTGCAAGGGCAGGATCGGCGTCAAGCGCGACGGAACCATCATGGCGTTTGAAATCGACGACCTCACCGGCATCGGCCCCTATTCGATGTACCCGCGCACCAGCGCGATCGAAGCCAACCAGGTCGTCAATCTGGTCGGCGGCCCTTACGTGACGAAGAACTATCGCGCTCGCGCCCGCGTCGTGTTCCAGAACAAGAACGTGATGTGCCAGTACCGCGCTGTCGGTCACCCCATCGCGTGCTCGGTGACGGAAGGTCTGGTGGACCTGGCGGCGACAAGGATCGGCATGGATCCGGTGGAAATTCGCCGCCGCAACCTCATTGCTGATGACGCCTATCCCTGCGCTTCGCCTTCCGGCCTCCGGTTCGAACTGTTGTCGCATCACGCCGCGATGAACAAGCTCATGGCGATGATGGACTACGACGCGCTGCGCGCCGAACAGGCGGCGCTGCGCGAGGACAATATTCACCGCGGCATCGGCATTGCCAGTTTCATCGAGGTCACCAATCCGAGCGCCGCGTTTTACGGCGTCGGCGGTGCCCGCATCTCGTCGCAGGACGGCGTCGCCGTGCGGCTGGACGCCCAGGGTTCGGTGATCTGCCAGACCAGCATCACCGAGCAGGGGCAGGGCTCGGAATCCCTCACGGCGCAGATTGTCGGCAGCGTGCTCGGCGTCTCCATGGAGCGCGTCCGCGTCATTTTGGGCGATACCGATAACACGCCCTATGGCGGCGGCACCTGGGCGTCGCGCGGCGCCGGTATCGGCGGCGAGGCCGCGCTTCAGGCAGCGAAAATCCTGCGCAAGAACATCCTCGATGTCGCGGCGGCAATCCTGCAGTCTTCACCTGCCGAACTCGACATCATCAGCGACACGGTCGTGAACGCGAGTGACGGATCGCCGCGCATCGACCTGCGCGAACTGGCCAGAATTGTCTATTTCCGTCCCGACACGCTGCCCCCCGGCATTCAGCCGGAATTGATGGCCACCCGTCACTTTGTGCCGCGCGAATATCCGTTCGCCTTCACCAACGGCGTTCAGGCTTCCTGGCTCGAGGTCGACACCGACACCGGCCTTGTAAAGCTGCTCCGGCATTGGGTGGTCGAGGACTGTGGCACCATCATCAATCCGCAACTGGTCGATGAGCAGATCAGGGGCGGGGTGGTGCAGGGCCTCGGTGCGGCACTGTTCGAAAAATGCATCTACGATGAGCGCGGCCAGCTCACCAACGCCAACATGGCCGACTATCTGGTTCCGATGTCCGGGGAAATGCCTGACATCGATGTCGGTCACGTGGTATCGCCGACCGCCGAGACCGAGTTGGGTGCCAAGGGCGCGGGCGAGGCCGGGACGGCGGGCGCTGCTGCCGCGGTCGCCAATGCGGTCAATGATGCGCTCAAGCCGTTCGGGGTTACTATCACGGAGATTCCGCTGACGCCGCAAGTGATCCTGACAGCACTTGGGGTGGTCTGAACGAGGACGACGGCGACAAAGTCGAATAGGAACGACAACGGGATCATGGGGCGCCACCGCCCGGCGCAATCGCGCAATGCAGCGCGGCGCGAATGCAAGAACCCGGAAAGCCACTTCGGCGGTCTTGATCTCAATCGGCGCTTTCTGCTTCAATCGGCAAACGCTGGAAATAGTTAATAGGACGGCCTTGGGAGGAATATCATGAGCGTGCCAGTCCGGGCGATGCCGCCCAGCTCACCGCCTCCCGAATCGCCGCGCGGCCTGGCGCTGTTACGCGATCCGCTGCTCAACAAGGGCACGGCCTTCACGGAAGAAGAGCGCGACGCGTTCGGATTGCGCGGCTTCCTGCCAGCGCACGTGCTGTCGATGCAGGAGCAGGTCGAGCGTACGCTGATCAATCTGCGCAGCCTGCCCAGCGATTTGGAAAAATACATCGCGCTCAACTCGCTGCACGATCGCAACGAGGCACTGTTCTTCCGCGTGGTGTGCGACAACATCGACGAAATTCAGCCGCTGATCTACACCCCGACCGTCGGTCTCGCCTGCCAGCGGTTCGGCCTGATCTTCCAGCGGCCGCGCGGCATGTTCATTGGGGCCAACGATCGCGGACGGATTGGCGAACTGCTTGGCAACTGGCCTTATCAGGCGAAGCTGATCGTGGTGACCGATGGCGAGCGCATCCTCGGCCTCGGCGACCTCGGCGCCCATGGCATGGGCATTCCGGTCGGCAAGCTCTCGCTCTATTCGGCCTGTGCCGGTGTCCACCCCGAGCATTGCCTGCCCGTGATGCTGGACGTCGGCACCAACAACGAGGAGTTGCTGAACGATCCCTATTATATCGGCCTGCGTCAGCGGCGCATCAGCGGCGCCGCTTACGACGAGTTCGTCGACGAATTCATCACCGCCGCGCGCCAGACGTTCCCCGGCGTGCTGATCCAGTTCGAGGATTTCGCCAATCACTCGGCGTTCCGGCTGCTCCATAAATATCGCGATAAAACAAGCGTCTTCAATGACGACATCCAGGGAACGGCCGCAGTGGCGCTCGCAGGCCTATTCTCGGCGCTGCGCGTGGGCGGCGGCAAGCTAGTCGACCAGACCGTGCTTTTTCTCGGCGCCGGCGAAGCTGCGACCGGCATCGCGGATCTCGTGGTTTCCGCCATGAGGGCCGAGGGGTTGTCCGAAGCCGATGCGATCCGGCGCAACTGGCTCGTGGACTCGCGCGGGCTTGTTGTGAAGAACAGGCCTGGATTGACCGAGCACAAGCTTCGCTACGCACATGAGCATGCGCCGATCGGCGATTTCCTGACCGCGATCGAGACGCTGAAGCCTACCGCGATCATCGGCGTTGCCGCGGTCGGCGGGGCCTTTACGCCCGAGGTGCTACAGGCGATGGCGCGGATCAACCAGAGGCCGATCGTCTTCGCGCTCTCCAATCCTACCTCGAAAGCGGAATGTTCCGCCGAGGAAGCTTACCGCCACACCGGCGGTCGCGCGCTGTTCGCCTGCGGCAGCCCGTACGATCCGGTGAAGCTCGACGGCAAGACATTCGTGCCGCGCCAGGGCAATAATTCATACATCTTCCCCGGCGTCGGCCTCGGCGCGATCGCGAGCGGGTCCACGCGGGTGACCGACGAAATGTTCATGGCCGCTGCGCACACCCTGGCCTATCTCGTCAATGATGACGATATCGAGCAGGGCAGCCTCTACCCGGCGCTGCCGCGGATCCGTGAAGTATCGGCCCATATCGCCGCCGCCGTTGCGGAGGTCGCCTACAAGCGCGGTCTTGCGACCGGGCAGGCGCCCAACGATCTGATCGGATACATCGAGTCGCAAATGTACGACCCCCATTACTGACGTAACCCGAGCCCGCACGCCACCAGTCGGCGGGTCGGTTCATGAATCGTTCATTACGTTATTTGGTTCAATTTTAATGACCTGGCCTCGCAGTGCCGGCCTCGGGACCCGAAGCATTCGGGCGCAATTTACCAGGAGGTACAGTGAACAAGATTCTCGCAAAGTTTTGGGCTGACGAGTCGGCCGCCACTGCGATCGAATACGGTTTGATTGCTGCCGGCATCAGCCTGGCAATCATTGCCGTGGTCAACGGTCTGGGCACCAATCTCAACACCAAGTTCACGTCGATCAACACGTCGCTGAAATAATCCGCCTTGCTTCGGCGGACGATTTCATTGTGTACTTGCCGGTCGTTCGGATGCCGTTCTCAGCGGCGCAATCCTTCGTGAGCCCGTCCGCGAGAATTTGCGGGCGGGTTTTCATCTTTCCTACCCTGCAGCCGCGTTGGTGACGATGTTCTCCTGCCGGGTTGTGACAACCACCTTGATGGCGTCCTCGACCCGATCCCGCGCGTAGCGCAGTGCGGTCGGCAGATCGGCGAGCGCGAAGGTATGGGTGTGAATTTTCGCCGCATCGAACCGCTTTTCCGCCATTAGCGCCATCGCGCGCCGCGTCGCGCTGCGGCCTTCGCCGCGAATGCCGTAGATATAGATATTGTTCTTCACAAGATGGGCGATATCCGTGGTGACGGGGTCGTGCGGGAACGCCGCGAGACATATTTTCCCGCCGCGATTGGCCATATGAATGGCTTGATTGACTGTGCTCTCCGTCCCGGCGCACTCCACCACATAATCCGCCCCGATGCCGCCGGTGAGATGTTTGACGACCTCGACCGCATTCTCTTCCGCGATGTTGATGACGCGGTCCGCACCCAGCTCCCTGCCGATGGCAAGCCGCTTGTTGCGCGTTCCCGTCAGGATGACCGGGCTCGCGCCCAGCGCCTTGGCGACGGCGACCGCGAGCAGCCCGATCGGGCCCGGGCCGATCACGACCACGCTCTCGCCGGCCACCAGCCCGCCGAGCTCGGTCAATCCGTACATCGACGTGCCGGCGGTGACGACGAGGGTTGCCTCCGCATCACTCATGGTGTCGGGCACCCGCGCCAGCGTGTTGATGTGATTGACGGCGTATTCGGCGAAACCGCCGTCGGTGGTAAACCCGTTGGCGCGGTGACCCTTCTCGGGCTTGCCGTAGTTGAGGCACGACGTGTACATGCCCTGGCGGCACCGCTTGCACTGGCCACAGCCGGCATGGATCTCGACGCTGACCCGCTCGCCGATCCCGTACTCGTCGACATCCGGCCCAAGCGCCGCAACGGTGCCCATATATTCGTGGCCCGGCGTGAAATTCTTGTTGAAGGGCAGGCCGCCGCCGATGCTCGCGGGGGAGCCGCCATGGATGACCTCAAGGTCGGTCGCGCAGATCGCAACCGCGTCGATGCGGACCAGGACTTCGGCGCGTCCAGGTGAGGGGGTCGGTTTGTCGCGGAGAACAAGCTGGTCCGGATCGCCCAAGACCCAGGCCTTCATCTGCGCGGGTACGGGAAGCTGGAGCGATGTCTTGACGCCTGCCGGTTGATACATGGGGCGCGGTCCTCTGCTGCCGAAGTTTTCTACCCTGGACTACAGTCATGATATAATATCGCTTATGGTTTATCATGCCGGTGCCTCACCCGGTTTGCGCGGCCGACAGCTTATAGATTTCGAGCGCGTCGGTATCCGCGCCGCGCGCCGCTTTGGCAAGCCTGAACAATTGCGCGGCAAGGCCGGCCATCGGCACTGGGGTCGATGTATTGCGTGCGACATCGATCACCGTATCCAGGTCCTTCAGCATCGTTGCGATATGGCCGAGCGGCGGCGAATGAATACCCTGCGCCATGCGCGGCACGAACAATTGCAGGGGAATTGAATCGGCGAAGCCGCCGGCGAGCGCTTCCGGCAGCCGGGTGGCGTCGATCCCGGCATTCGTCGCAAGCCTTGTTGCCTCCGCCAGCACCGCCATGGCGCAGCCGACGATCGCCTGGTTGCAGAGCTTTGTCATTTGGCCGGCACCTGGCGGCCCCATATGCGTCAGCCGTCGGGCCATGGCCAGAACATAGGGCCGGGCTCGTTCAACGTCCGCGGCATCGCCGCCGGCCATCACCGCGAGCGTGCCCTGTTCCGCACCCACGGTGCCGCCGGAGACCGGCGCATCGATCCAACTCATGCCGTTGGCCAGTCTCAGCCGCGCGGCGATGGCGCGCGCCGCATCGGGATGAATTGAGGAGAAATCGACGACGAGCTTGCCGGCGCCGGCCACTGTCGCAAGGCCATCCGAGCCGAACACCACCTCTTCCACGGCCGCGGCGTCGGTGAGGCACATGAAGATGATGTCGGCACCCTCGGCCACATCGCGCGGAGCGCCTGCGAGCTTCGCGCCGGCCTCTACCAGGAGGGTAGCCTTGCCGGCGGATCGGTTCCAGACCGTGACGTCGTAGCCTGCCTTGAGCAGGCGCTGGCTCATGGGAAATCCCATCATCCCGAGCCCGAGATAGCCGAGCTTTTCGACTTTCGTCTTATCCTCCCCGCCGGCCCCCGCCATTCCCTATTCCCTTTTCCCAGCCGTCGCCCAAAGCGCTTCCGGCATGCCGGCTTTTACCACACTCGGGACTTTGTCGAGCGATTACCGGCAAGGCCGGTGGCTTGCCTCAATGTTTGAACCATGAAAGGTTTGGCGCAAGCAATTTTGCGCCGGCGCCAGTCGGCATCGGAGAAATGGAGTGAGCGCGATGCGGATACCTTCGAAATGGACCTTTGTCGCCGGCGCGTTGGCCGTTTTTGCTGGCGTGAGCGCATCGCAGGCGCAGCAGACGATCCGTGTCGGCTGGACCATCCCGGCCGAGGAATTGAAATACTGGATGATGCGCAGGCCGCAGGAATTTCCCGATATCGGAAAGACCTACAACATCGAGTGGACCCAGTTCCAGGGCACCGCGCCGATGACCCAGGCGCTCGCCGCGGGTGCACTCGACTGCGCGACCCAGGCGCCGCTGTCGCTGGCGAACGGCGTGGTCGGCGGAAACCTGAAGGCCTACATCGTCGCCCAGCACGTCTTCGAAAAACCCGGCGGGTTCTCGGTCTATTGGGCCGTCAAGGACGACTCGCCGATCAAGACCATCGCCGACCTCAAGGGCAAGACCGTCGGCATCTCGGTGATCGGCGGCGGCACCCAGGGCCCGTTCAACATGCTGCTGAAGCAGAATGGCGTCGATCCGGCCAAGGACATCAAGCTGGTCGAGGTCGGATTTGCCGTTTCCGAGGACGCGCTGCGCCAGGGCCGCGTCGATGCCGTCAACATGAACCAGCCGTTCGCGGCGCGCGCCGAGGCCAAGGGCGGCATCCGCAAGCTGTTTTCGCTCAATCAGGCGATGCCGAACATCGTTCACATTCTCGAAGCCTGCCGTGCCGACTTCGTCGACAAAAACCCGGAACTGGCAAGAGCCTATGTCCGCGACATCACCTCCGGCATGAAGAAGGCGCTCGCCAATCGCGAGGAAACGCTGAAGGTCGTCTCCGAAGTGCTGAAGGCGCCGATTCCGGTGCTGGACACCTATCTGCTCAAGGACAATGATTTCGGCCGCGACCCCGGCGCCGCGCCGAATTTTCCGGCGATCCAGAAGATGCTCGACATCTACGCCGAGACGGGAATGCTGCCGAAGATGGACGTCGCGCAGTTCAAGCATCCGACGATCGTCGCGCCGCTGCAATAGGCGGAATAGGTCTCGACGAGACGTCGCAGGCGAGCTGGAGAGGGATTGTTATTCCATGAAGAAGTGGCGATCCCGCGTGACGACCGATGGCCTCGATCGCGCGCCGCATCGCGCTTTCATGCGTGCGATGGGGCTCGACGACGAGGCACTCGCCAAGCCGATGATCGGCGTCGTCAGCATGAAGGGCGAGCAGACGCCCTGCAACATGACCCACGATTTCCAGGTCGAAGCCGCCAAAAATGGTATCGCGGAGGCCGGCGGTACGCCCCGGGAATTTGCCACCATCTCGGTCTCCGATGGCATCAGCATGAATCACGAAGGCATGAAGTTCTCGCTGCTGTCGCGCGAGCTGATTGCCGATTCGATCGAGGCCGTGGTGCATGGTCTCGCCTACGACGCGCTGATCGGCTTTGGCGGCTGCGACAAGACGCTGCCCGGCGTGATGATGGGAATGATCCGCTGCAACGTGCCGTCGATCTTCATCTATGGCGGCAGCGCACTGCCGGGACGGTTCGAGGGGAAAACCCTCACCGTGCTGGATTCCTATGAGGCCGTCGGCAGCTTCATGACCGGCGAAATCGACGAGGCAACGCTTGAAGGCATCGAGCGCAGCTGCTTGCCGACCATCGGCGCCTGCGCAGGCCAATTCACCGCCAACACCATGGGCATGGTGTCGGAAGCGATGGGACTGACCATGCCCAACGTCTCGATGATCCCCGGCGTCTATGCCGAGCGCGCGCGGGTGGCACGCCGGGCAGGCCGTCTGGTGATGCAGATGCTGCAGCGTGGCGGGCCGTCGCCGCGCGAAATCGTCACCCGAAAATCGCTTGAAAACGGCGCGGCCATTGTGGCTGCGACCGGCGGTTCGACCAACGCGGCGCTGCATCTGCCGGCGCTTGCCAACGAGGCCGGCATAGCCTTTTCGATCGAGGATGTCGGTGCGGTGTTTGCCCGCACGCCCTTGATCGGCAATCTGCGTCCGGGCGGAAAATACACCGCGAAAGACGTCTACGATGTCGGGGGCGCCGCCGTCGTCATCCGAGCATTGGTCGAAAGCGGTCACATCGACGGAACTTGTCTGACGATCACAGGCCGGACCGTTGCCGAGGAATATGGCGGCGCGAATGCACCCGACGGCGAGGTCGTCTTCTCCACAAGCGCGCCGATCATGCCGGACGGCGGCGTCGCGGTTCTCAAGGGAAATCTCTGCCCCGATGGCGCCGTCATCAAGGTAGCCGGTCTCAAGAGCCTAGTGTTCGAAGGTACCGCGCGCGTGTTCGAGGACGAGGAGCATTGCGTCGATGCCGTGCGCAACCGCAACTACTCCGCCGGCGAGATCCTCGTCATCCGCAATGAAGGGCCGGTCGGCGGCCCCGGCATGCGCGAGATGCTAGGCGTCACCGCGCTGATTTATGGGCAGGGCATGGGCGAGAAAGTCGCCCTGATCACCGACGGGCGTTTCTCCGGCGCAACGCGCGGCATGTGCATCGGCTACGTCTCGCCGGAATCGTTTGTCGGTGGCCCCCTGGCGCTGGTGCAGGACGGGGATCGTATCCGGATCGACGCCGGCGCCCGCCGCATGGATCTGCTGATCGAGGAGCGTGAATTCGCAGCGCGGCGAAAAGCCTGGAAACCGCGTCCGCCGCGGCATCGGGCCGGCGCGCTTGCCAAATATGCCCGCCTGGTCGGCCAGGCGCCCGGCGGCGCGGTCACCCATGCCGGGGCCGCGGAGTGGCCATGGTTCGACTAGCGCGCAAGCCGCCGAGCTTAAGCCGGCTCAGGTCACTTCAAGCTGCCGGCTGAACCGGGGATCGCGCCAGACTTCGGCGTTGATGGACTCCGCGAGGATTTCAGCGGCATCCCAAACGTCGCTGAACCGAACATAAAGTGGCGCGAAGCCGAAACGCATCAGGTTGGGCGCTCGAAAATCGCCGATAACGCCGCGCTCGATCATCGCCTGGACCACCGCATAACCCCTGTCGAATTCTATCCCGACCTGGCTGCCACGTAACGACGCCTGGCGGGGTGTTACGATATTGAGGTCCGGCAGAAGCGCACCAACCCGCTCCATGAAAAGCGCGGTGAGAGCAAAACTCTTCTGCCTGAGCGTGGCCACCGCGGCGCCCTCCATGGCGTCGAGCGCGGCGTCAACGCCGCGCAGGGAAATGATCGGCTGGGTGCCGCAGAGGAATCGTTTGATGCCTGGGTCGGGCCGGAAATCGCGGTCGAAGGCAAAGGGAGCGGCATGGCCCCACCAGCCCGACAGCGGATGCTGCGCGGTGGCCTGATGCGCTTTTGCGACGGAAATGAACGCCGGAGATCCCGGACCTCCGTTGAGGTATTTGTAGGTGCAGCCAACCGCGAAGTCGACGGCATCCCGGTCGAAGGCGATCTCCGCCACGCCGATCGAGTGACAGAGGTCCCACACGACCAGCGCGCCGGCGTCGTGAATCTGCCTGGTGGTGGCGGCCATATCGAGCAGTTCGCCGGTGCGGTAGTTGACGTGGGAGAGCACGACGGCCGCGACGTCTTGGTCGAGCAGCGCCGCAACCGAATGGCCATCAGCGCCGATCAAACGCCGATGCATCGGACGACCCGCAGACTTCATTGCGCCTTCGACGATATAGAGGTCCGTCGGGAACGATGCATCCTCGGCGATCACCACGTCGCGGTCCGGTCTCAGCCCGATCGCCGCATGAATGGCCTTGTAGAGATTGATCGAGGTGGTGTCGCAAACGACGGTCTGCCCCGGCGCCGCGCCGATCAGCGCGCCGATGCGATCGCCGAGCCGGACCGGCATGTCGAACCATCCGGCGCTGTTCCAGCTCCGGATAAGGTCGTGACCCCATTCCTGTTCGATCGTGCGATTGAGGAGACGAGTGGCGTTTCGCGGCATCGGGCCGAGCGAGTTGCCGTCGAGATAGATGATGCCTTCCGGAATCACAAAGCGATCGCGGAAGCCGCGAAGCGGATCGATGGAATCGCGCGCGACGCACGCCTCGCGCGAAGTCATGGAGGCTGACGACATGCTGGGAGCCTCGCGATCGATTTCGGTCGACATGCGGGAAGCATAACGGAAATCCGGATTGACAGCAAAAGCCTATCATTTTAAGTTTAAAAGATCGTCGGCAGTATTCCGGGCATGGCATGCGCGAACCGGATATGGCATGCGTGAAAGCTGTTATCGACTCGTCTGAGGCCGTGAACGCGATGAGTCAGCGCCAGGAAATATCCTATTCAGGCTATCTCCAGCTCGACAAGGTTCTGCAGGCGCAGCGGCCGCTTTCCTCCGCCCACGATGAGATGCTGTTTATCATCCAGCACCAGACGTCGGAGCTGTGGATGAAGCTTGCGATTCACGAACTGAACGCCACCTGCCGGTTGATATCGGCGGACGACCTGCAGCCGGCCTTCAAAACTCTATCGCGGGTATCGCGCATTCTCGAGCAGCTCAACTCGGCCTGGGACGTCCTGCGCACCATGACGCCCAGCGAATATACGGAATTTCGGGGACTGCTGGGGCAATCGTCGGGATTTCAGTCCTGGCAGTATCGTGCGATCGAGTTTCTGGTCGGCAACAAGAATGCCGCCATGATCCATGTTCATGCTGGCGACGAAGCCGCTGCCGAGCGGCTCGAAGCCGTCCGCCGGGCTCCCGGCATCTATGATCTCACCATCCAGCTCCTGCATCGTCGCGGCCTCGGCATCGACAAGGCGGTGCTTGAACGCGACGTCTCCATGCCGCATGTGGCGAGCGACAGCGTCGCGTACGCCTGGTTGTCGATCTATCGAGATCCGGCGCGGTTCTGGGAATTGTATGAGCTTGCCGAAAAGCTGGTTGATTTCGAGGACTATTTTCGGCGCTGGCGTTTCAACCACGTGACGACGGTTGAGCGCATCATCGGATTCAAGCGCGGCACCGGCGGCACGTCGGGCGTTTCCTATTTGCGCAAGATGCTGGACGTCGTGTTGTTTCCCGAGCTCTGGCAGGTCAGGACGCAGCTGTGATGACCCTGATCGACATATCGCCTTCGCTGCGCGTCGGTATGGGGGTGTTTCCCGGCGATGCCGCTTTCGCCGTCAGCCAGACGTTTGCGATCGGACCGGATTGTCCCGTCAACGTCGCCAGCATCGCGATGTCGACGCATTGCGGCGCCCATATCGATGCGCCGCTGCACTATGACCCCGCGGGCGCCAGCATCGACATGCTGGATCTCGCCGATTTCATCGGCCCCGCAAGAGTCATTGACGCGCGCGGAACCAGCGCTCTCTGCGGTTATGAGGAGATCGCGTCAGCCCTCGAGAGGGCCCCGCCGCGATTGCTCCTGAGATTGATGGACAGGGGTGACGAACTGGCCTGGCCGACAGGTTTCCGCGCGCTGGCGTCGGAGACCGTGGAGCGTCTGGCGCTGCGCGGCATCCGGCTGATCGGGGTGGACGTACCGTCGATCGACCCCGAGACGTCGAAGGACCTCCCGTCGCACATGGCATGCCGGCGGCACGACCTTCGAATTGTCGAGAATCTCGTCCTTGCCGATGTCGCGCCCGGCGACTACGAATTGATCGCACTGCCGTTGAAGCTCAGGGGGCTGGACGCAGCGCCGGTACGCGCGGTACTCAGGCGATGAGCGTGGCCCAATCTGCATCGGCAGGCCTTGCAAGTTTCCGCCATGCCCGCTTTAACCGATGCATCGCCAGCATCTGCTCGTGGCTGACGGGGCAAGAAGAGCGGGAATGAACGTAGTGCCATCGCGATCGAATGTGGAGGTGGAAGCCGCAGCCCTGCGCAAGCCGGCGGCTGCCATCATCGATATCGATCGCGTCTCGCAGATCTTCCGCACTTCCGGCCGTCAAGACCATCTGGCATTGTCCGAGATTTCCCTCTCCATCGAGGATGGCGCCTTCGTCTCGATTCTCGGGCCTTCCGGCTGCGGAAAATCGACGCTGCTTTACATCGTCGGCGGTTTTGTCAATCCGACCCAAGGCGTGGCGAAGATGAAGGGCAGGGCGATCACGGGGCCGGGTCCGGATCGCGGGCCGGTGTTTCAGGAGTTCGCGCTGTTCCCCTGGAAGAGCGTGCTCGGCAACGTGATGTACGGCCCGCGCCAGCAGGGCGTGAAGGCCGCTGAGGCCGAGGCGCAGGGGCGCGCGCTGATCGAGATGGTCGGCCTCAAGGGTTTTGAGCATTTCTACCCCAAGGAATTGTCCGGCGGCATGAAGCAGCGCGTCGCGCTGGCGCGCACGCTCGCCTATCACCCCGCGGTGCTCCTGATGGACGAGCCGTTCGGCGCGCTGGATGCGCATACCCGCACCCGGCTGCAGAACGACCTGCTGAACATCTGGGAGCGCGACCGCAAGACCGTGCTGTTCGTCACCCATTCGGTCGAGGAAGCGGTGTTCCTGTCCGACAAGGTCGTGGTGATGACTCGCGCGCCAGGCCGCATCAAGGAGATCGTCGACATCAATCTGCCGCGACCGCGCCGCCGCGCGGAACTGCTGCTCGATCTGCATTACCAGAAATATGTCGTCGATATCGAGCGCATGATCGACGACACCAGCGAAGCCGAGTTGCGGCCATGATCGCAGCACGCACGCTGCTCTCGCGCTCGGCCCCGCTGCTTGCCTGCCTCGGACTGCTCGCGATCTGGCAGGTGGCGGCGCTGACCCTGAACACCGACAGTTTCCCCACCGCCTGGGAAGCGATCCGCGCAATCCCCTCGATCCTCGGCGACAAGGAATCCCTGATCAACATCCTGGCTTCGCTGCGCCGGATGGCGATCGGCTTCGGCGTGGCGGTCGCGGTTTCGATTCCGCTGGGATTGATGATGGGTCGCTCGCGCGGTGTCGCCGCGTTTTTCAATCCGCTGCTGATGGTCACCTATCCGGTGCCGAAGGCGGCGCTGATGCCGATCATCATGCTCTGGCTTGGGGTCGGCGATCTCGCAAAAATGCTGGTGATCTTTCTCGGCGTCAGCCTGCCCGTGATCTATCACAGTTTTCAGGGCGCCAAGGCGGTCGAGGAAAAGATGCTGTGGTCGGGCGCCGCGATGGGCCTGTCGGCGGCGCGGCGCATGGTCCGGATCGTGCTGCCCGCGGCCTTGCCGGAAATCCTGACCGGCTGCCGCACCGGGTTGGTGCTGGCGCTGATCACCATGGTCACCTCGGAAATGATCGCGCGGCAGTCGGGCGCGGGCAACATCCTGTTCAACGCGATGGATATGGGACAATACGACACCGTCTACGCCATGATCATCATCATCGGCGCCATGGGAATCGGCCTCGACGCCGCGTTTGAGCGGCTGCGCGCGAGGCTGGTGAAATGGTCTGAACCCGGCTTCGACATTCCCTTGAGCTTTGCATGAACCCGCGCGCACTCACCACGGATACTCTGCTCGGGATCGTGCCGATCGCACTGCTGATCGCGCTGTGGCAGGCCATCTCGTCGTTCGGTTATGCCCCGCCGACGCTGCTGCCGCCGCCGGGGCAGGTGTTCATGCGCCTGGCACATCAGCTCTCGACCGATACCTTCCAGGACGAGATTGCGGCCACCCTGTTTCGATTGTTTGCGGGCTTCGCGATCGCGGTGATCCTGGGTGTCAGCATCGGCCTTGCCGCCGCGGCGAATCCAGCCATCAACGCCGTGGTCCGCCCGATCGTGCGGGTGCTGGCGCCGCTGCCCAAGGTCGCGCTCTATCCGGCGCTGCTGTTGCTGCTCGGCTTCGGACATGAATTGAAGATCACGCTGGTTGCCGCGGATGCCCTGTTTCCGATCCTGCTTTCGACCTATTACGGCGCCTCGATGGTGGAGCAGAAGCTGATCTGGTCGGCGATGGCAGCCGGCACGCCGCGGCGTCAGATCATGTTCAAGGTGGTGCTGCCGGCCGCGGTGCCGTCGATCCTCACCGGCTGCCGCATCGGCCTTGTGATCTCCTGCATCGTGGTGTTTCTTGCGGAAATGATCACCTCGACCGACGGTCTCGGCCACGTCCTGGTGACCGCGGCGCGCACCTTTCAGGCGGTCGACATGTTCGTGCCGCTGATCACGATCTCGTTGTTGGGATTGATCCTCAATGGCCTGCTGCAGGGATTGCGATCCTATCTGCTGCGCGGCTTTCCGGAGGTCTGATGCAACGTTGGAATTGGAGATAGACAAATGTTCGCGGATCGCATCGAGGCGAAATGGATCGACGCGTTCTGCGAGATTTTCGAGCGCTGCGCGGTCAAACCCGGTGACACCGCCGCGATCCTGTCGGAGACGCAGTCGCGCGCGCTGAACGTTCACCTCGCCGAGTTGGCGCTGCTGCGAATGGGTGCCAAGCCATTCCACATTGTCGTGCCGACGCCGCGCAACAAGCAGATCGTACCGATCCGCTCTACCGGCGCCAGCATCGCGATCCAGCGCCTTGGTCCCGTCGTCGCAGCGCTGCAGCAGGCGGGCTTTGTCGTGGACTGCACCGTTGAGGGCCTGATGCACGCGGCGGAGACGGCGGAAATCCTGAAAGCGGGTGCCCGTATTCTCAATATTTCCAACGAGCATCCCGAAGCGCTCGAGCGCATGGTGCCGGACGTTGCGCTGGAAAAACGTGTACGCGCGGCCGTAAAAATGCTGCGCGGGACGAAGCGCATGCACGTGACCTCCAAAGCAGGTACCGACCTTAACGTCGACATGGCCGGTGCTTCCACGGTCGGCGTCTGGGGCTGGACCGACAAACCCGGCACGCTGGCGCATTGGCCGGGCGGCATCGTCGTCAGCTTTCCGAAGAGCGGCACTATCAACGGCACGTTGGTGATGGCGCCGGGCGACATCAATCTCACCTTCAAGCGCTATCTGACGTCGCCGGTCCGGATGATCCTGAAAGACGATTACGTCACCGACCTCCAAGGTGAGGGCGCCGACGCCATGATGATGCGCGCCTATCTGGCGGCCTGGGGCGACCGCGAGGCTTATGCGGTGTCGCATGTCGGCTTCGGGATGAACCCCGCCGCCCGCTATGAGGCGCTTGCGATGTACGACCAGCGCGACACCAACGGCACCGAGCTGCGCGCGGTTTCCGGAAATTTCCTGTTCTCCACCGGCGCCAACGAGTTCGCCGGCCGCTACACATCGGGGCATTTTGACTTGCCCATGATGGGGACGACGATCGAGCTCGACGGTGTCGCAGTGGTGCATGAGGGCGTGTTGCAGGACGTGTTCGGCTAAAGCACCGGCGGTTTGGCGAGTCCAAAGTGCCTGAGCATGTCGACCAGCGCCGCGAGGCGTTGTTCGCGATAGGCATCGACGTCAAGGCCGGAATAATCGAGAAAGCCCGCGCCGGTGCGCAGGCCGATGCGGCCGTCGCGCATGTTGCGCGCGATCACCTCGGGCGCGCGATAGCGGTCGCTGCCGAGCGCGCCTTCGAGATAACGACTCGCGTAATAGAGAATGTCGCCGCCGCCCCAGTCGATGAATTCCAAAAGGCCGAGCACCGCGTAGCGGAAGCCAAAGCCGTAGCGGATCGCCTTGTCGATGTCCTCGGCGCTGGCGACGCCTTCCTCCACCATCCGCGCGGCTTCGTTCATGGCGAGCGCCTGGATGCGCGGCACGATGAAGCCGGGCGTCGCGGCGCAGACCACCGGTACCTTGCCGATGCCTTCGAGCAACGCCTTCATCCTGATGATCGCGGCCGGATCGGTCGCGGCGCCCGGCGATATCTCGACCAGCGGAATCAGATAGGCCGGATTGAGCCAGTGCACGTTGAGGAAGCGCTTTGGATTCTCGACCGAACCCGAGATGTCGTCGACCAGGATCGTCGATGTGGTCGAGGCGATGATGATATCGGGCCCGACGCATTTCGAAGCGATTCCCAGCACCTCGCGCTTGAGCTCGACCACCTCGGGCACGCCTTCGAATACGATGCCAGCGTCGGCCAGCGCGACAGTTATGTCTTGCGCGGGCACTACGGAAACCCGGGCGATCACTGTCTCGGTGTCACCCTCGGCCAGCAATCCGAACCGCGCCAGGCTCGCCAGCGTTTTCCTGACTTCGCCGAGCGCTTCGGTTTGAAGCGCCGCGAATTGTTCGGCCGATCGCGCCTTGACGTCGATCATGGTGACGGCGTGGCCGGCATAGGCAAACGCAACCGCGATGCCGCGGCCCATGCGGCCGGCGCCGAGACAGGCGATCATGGGGCGGGCGGCGGTCATCGTTCAAAACCGTCGCGCAACAGGGCTTCCAACTGCTCACGGCCAAGGCCAACGAGCCCAAGGCTGGCCAGCGTGCGCCCGTCCTTGAGAAAATCTTCGCCGCGGATCGCGCCGCCGATCGCCAGAAATGCCCTTGCAAGCGGGGTCGCGATGCCGGCCAGTTCGGCGACGGAGACCAGCAACGACAGTCCGAGCCGCAAATCCTCCTGCATGTAGCGATGCTCCCTGAGGACAATGCGCTCGCGCCAATCGCCGGAATTGGTCAGGCGATCATGCGAGCCGCGGCCATACATCCATGGCTCGCCCTCGGTCGCGTAGTGATGCGCCAGCGGAAAATGCGGGGGGCCGTAGCCGAAAGCTTCGCGCACCGCGATGCGTTCGGCATCGAGCGCGTCGGTGACCCGGCGGATCGCGGCTTGCGTGCCCTCCTTGTGGATGTCCCAGCGCTCGAAATGCTCGATCGGGCCGGCGTTCATCACGATCAGCGGCGGATGGATGATCGGCCCCGCATTCATCAACGCGCCCGACAGCGCGTCGCCGCAGGGTTCGATCACACCGGGAAAGGCGCGGCCGATGACATCGAGTGCGTGGCTCGCATTTTTCAACGGGAATACGCCGACCGGCAGCCGTTTGGCGCGGATGGTGATGGCGACCTCGAACGGTCCGTGCTTGCGCGTGAGCCAGGGCAGGGTGCCGGTTTCGGCAAAGCTTACGCCGGCGCGATTGCCGGCATCACGTGCGGCTGTCGCAAAGATCATCGAGCCGAAGGTCGCGGGCGGCAGGAACACGACTTGACCATCCGTCAAATGCGGTGCGAGCAGTTTGGCGATATCGGGTTGCGCGAAGGCCGGGGCCGGGCACAGGATCAGTTCGGCGTCGCGGACCGCTTCGGCGATGTCGGTGGTCACGAGCGTCAGCTGCACGTCGTGCCGGCCGTTGGAATCCTTGACGACAATCCCGGAGCCCGCCGCGCGATGCTCCGCTACCGCCGGCGCGTCGCGCCGCCACAGGCGCACGTCATGACCCTGCAACGCGAAATCACCCGCGGCCGCGAACGATCCATTGCCGCCGCCAAGCACCGCGATCTTCAAGTGGCCTCTCCTTGCGAGGATACCGGCGCGTCGAGCTGCCGCAGCATGAAATGCTGCACCTTGCCCAGCGCCGTTCGCGGCAGGTCGTCGACGAACACGATATCGCGCGGCACCTTGAAGCGCGCCAACTGCGTCAGCACATGCGCCCGCAAATCCTCCGCCTCCACCGCGCGCCCCGCGCGCCGGATCACATAGGCCACGGGCACCTCATCCCATCTCGGATCGGGCCGTCCGATCACGCCGCATTCGACGACGTCGGGGTGCTCCAGCAGCACGCGCTCGACTTCCGCCGGATAGATGTTCTCGCCGCCCGAGATGATCAGGTTCTTCTTGCGCTCATGCACCCAGAAATAGCCATCGGCGTCGCGGCGGCCGATGTCGCCGGTGCGATACCAGCCGTCATGCAGGGCATCCCGCGTCGCTTCCCCGTTGCCCCAATATTCGCAGAACACGTTTGGACCGCGTATCGCGATCTCCCCCGGCGTGCCGGGCGGCAGTTCATTGCCGGCGTCATCGACGATCACCGCCTCGCAGCACAGGCCAGAGAGGCCGGTCGAACCCGATCGTGACAGATCGCCGCCGAGCCGGGTGTAAACCGCGACCGGGCAGGTTTCGGTCGAGCCATAGACCTGCAGCACCGGCACCCCGCGCGCGACGAAACGGTCGATCAGGTGCGGGGGCACGATCGTCGACCCGGTCGAGATCGCCTTCAGCGAGGACAGGTCGGTTGTGGCCCAGGCGGAATGGTCGGTCACGGCCTGGATGGTCGCGGGCACCAGCACCGTCAAGGTCGGACGCTCGCACGCGATCGCGGCCAGCGCTGCATCCGGCGTGAAGCGCGAATGGATGGTCACGGTCGCACCGTGATGCAGCGCCGGCGTGGTCTGGATGTTGAGGCCGCCGACATGGAAGAACGGCAGCACGGTGAGCACATGGTCATCCGAGGTGAGGCCGTGCATGTGCTGGCTCATCACGCCGTTCCACAGCAGAGCTTCCTGCCGCAGTACCGCGCCCTTTGGTCGTCCCGTGGTCCCCGAGGTGTAAACGATCAGCAGCGGGCAGCTGAGGTCGGTATGCGGATTGCGGTCGTCACCGCGCGCCAGAGCCAGCAGGGCATCGAATGCGATTCCGCGGGGCGGCGCATAATCAAGCCCGATAACGCCAGTGTCGGGCAGGCGGCTCTCCAGCGCCGGCAATATCGCCGCAAAAGCCCGTTCGAGCGCCAGCACCTTGATCGAGGCGTCCGCGAGGATGAACATCTGCTCGGCGACCGCAAGCCGCCAATTGAGCGGCACCAGCATGGCGCCGAGCCGGGCGCAGGCATAGAGCAGCACCAGATAATCGGGGCGGTTCAGGCTGAGGATCGCCACGCGGTCACCCCGGCTGACGCCGAATTCGGCTTTCAACCCGCGCGCCACCTGCGCGACGCGTTCATTGAACGCGGCGTAACTGAGTGTCTCGCCCTCGAAGATGGTCGCGGGCTTTTCCGGCGTGAACGCCGCGTTCCGCTCGATGAGGTCGGAAAGGTCCATTGGCCTGACTAGTCGTCCGTCTCGCCGGTCTCGTACAGCGCCTCGCGGCCGATGCGGTCGAGACACAGCTCGGCGGTCCATGGCAGCATCAGCGAGCCGCAGCGGCTGTCGCGATAGATCCGCTCCAGGGGTAGCGATTTCAGCATCGCCTGGCCGCCGCAGGTGCGGATCGCCAGCGTCGCAAGCTCGTTGGCGCCCTCCATTGCCGAATATTGCGCGGCGTAAGCGCGCAACACCTGCTCCTTGGTCGGATTGGCGTGGGCCTCGGTGACAGCCTGGAACCAGATCGCCTTGATCTGTTCGAGCTTGATCTGCATCTGCGCGACCGCGATCTGCTTGGTCGGATACATCCGCCGCTTGACCGGCGGCGTGCCCGGCACTTCGCCGCGCAGATAGCGCACGGTGAAATCGTAAGCAGCCTGCGCCAGGCCCATATAGGTCGGCGACAGCGTCAGGAACATGTGCGGCCAGCGCATCGCCGCCTGGAAATAGACGCCGCGCGGCATCAACGCCGCATCTTCGCACACGAGAACATCCTTGAACAGCAGCGTGCGCGACACCGTGCCGCGCATGCCCAACGGATCCCAGTCGCCGACGACGGAAATGCCATCGGTCCTGGCCGGGATCGCGAGGTAGAGCGTATTGCGGCGGGAAGCTTTCTCGCCTTCGGCGACCTCGGTGCAGAGCACGCCGTAGTAGTCGGCATGGCCGGCCAGCGAGGCAAAAATCTTCTTGCCGTTGACGATCCAGCCGCCCTTGACCGGCCTCGCCTCGGTGCCGAAAGCGACGCCGCCGGCCGCTGCCGCACCGCCTTCCGAGAACGGCTGCGAATAAATCGCGCCGTTGTCGACGATGCGCTTGTAGTGGACCGCGCGCCGGCGTTCGTGCTCGGCACGGGTGGCGGCGTCCATCTCCAGATCGTCGGCGAGCGGACCGGACCACAGCGTCGAGCAGACATGCATGTTCCATGTCAGCGCGGTGGCGCCGCAATAGCGCCCGATCTCGGCAGCGGCGAGCGCATAGGTCTGGTAGTCCGCGCCGAGGCCGCCGTGCTTTTTCGGGATGGCGATGCCGAGCAGGCCGGAGCGATGCAGATCGCGGTAATTCTCGGTCGGGAATTTCGCCTCGCGATCATAGGCCGCGGCGCGGCCGGCGAATACCCGCTGGCCGAGCTCGCGCGCGCTCGCGATGATGGCGGCCTGTTCATCGTTGAGCCTGAAGGCGGCGGGATCGAAGATCGGCGAATCCGGATCGATCTCGTCGATATCAGTCACGCTCTTGCTCGCTTGCACCGTCATGCCGTCACTCGTGTTGCAGCCACATGGGCCCTGAGAAAGGAATCCAGCGCGGCGTTGAAGGTCTTGGGGCGTTCCAGATTGACGAGATGGCCGACGCCTTCGAGTTCAACATAGGTTGCCGAGGGAATGTAAGTCGCCATCTTCGCCATCATCGGCGCCGGCGCGTTTTTATCTTTTGTACCCGACAATACCAGTGTGGGCACCGCGATATTCCTCAGCGCGCCGCGCTGGTCGAACCCGAGCAGCGCCAGCATGCTGGCGCGATAGCTCGCCTCGGGCACCGCGGCCATGCAGTCGCGTGCAAGCTCGATCCCGCTCGCGTCGGGATCATCGCCGACCAATTCCCGGACCAGGGAGGGTGCCAGCGACGCCATGGTTTCGCCGCGGTCGAGCGGACCAAGCCGCGCGCCGATGAATTCCTTCTGCCAGTCGCCGTCGGCCTTTCCGAACGCCGGGCTGGTCTGCGCCAGAACGACCGCGCGGGCGATATCGGGCTTTGTCGCCAGCAATTGCTGCACGATCATGCCGCCGATCGAATGCCCGACCAGGATGGGGTTTGTCGCGCCTATCGCTTGCAGGAAATCCTGCAGCGCGTCGGCCAGCGTGGCGATGCGGACGGTGGCAAGCGGCGCCGAGCCGCCATAGCCCGGCATGTCCCAGGCGATCGCGCGGTAGCGGTCGCCGAACGCCTCGATCTGGTTGCGCCAGCCCCGCGCCGCGCCGCCGATGCCATGCAGGAAGACCAGCGGCGGCGCCGCGGGTTGGCCTGCGGCCTCATAGCCGAAGCGGCCGTCAGCGGTTTTCAAGGTTGTGGGTTGAGGCACGCCGGCTCTCCCGTCGGATCGGACTTTTCGGATGCTAACAGCACATCCGCGGATGAAAAGCGATATTTTATACTTAAAGCAAGTGACTCCCGGGCGCCGTTTCTTGCAAAAGCTTGAAGTCTAAAATATACGCAAACCCACCAGTCGATGAATTCACTCGGGAAGGCCTGCGCATGTCCGGACTGCCGCGTTCCTCGCATGCGCTGGTCACCGGTGGCGGGCGGGGCATCGGCCGTGCCATTGCCTCTGCGCTCGCGCAGGCGGGCGCGACCGTCACGGTGATCGGCCGCAACCGTGCGACGCTGGAGGAAGCAATTGCCGCCGGTGCCGCGCATTTCGCCGACGTCGCGGATGTCGCGGACCAGGCCGCCATCAATGCGGCGATTGCGAGGGCAGGTGACCGCCGGCCGATCGATATCCTGATCGCCAACGCCGGCGTCGCGGAGTCGGCGCCTTTCTCCAAATCCGACGCGGCATTGTTCCGGCGCATGATGGATGTCGACTTCATGGGCGTCGTTCATGCCGTCCAGGCCGTGTTGCCTGCGATCAAGAACAGGCCTTATGGCCGCATCGTCGCTATCGCATCGACCGCCGGTCTCAAAGGTTACGCCTATGCCAGCGCCTACAGCGCCGCCAAGCATGCGGTGGTCGGGCTGGTGCGCTCGCTGGCGCTGGAGCTGGCAACGACGCACATCACCGTCAATGCGGTGTGTCCCGGCTTCACCGATACCGATCTGCTCACTGGGAGCATCGACAACATCATGAAGAAAACCGGCCGCAGCCACGAGCAGGCGGTCGCCGATCTTTCCCGCAACAATCCGCAAGCGAGGCTGGTGACGCCGGCGGAGGTCGCCGATACCGTAGTGTGGCTGTGCGGCGAGGGCGCAGGCGCCATCACCGGGCAGGCAATCGCGGTCGCTGGCGGAGAGATTTGAGGCGCGCTCGCGCTCACGAACGACGAAGGACATTTTCAGGGAGATCCCATGAACACGCCCGCTAACCCGGTCACGCTGCCGCTGTCGCAATATCAGCCGAAACATTTCCTGCTGGCGGTGGCGGACGGCGTGGCGACGGTCACGCTGAACCGTCCCGAACGCAAGAATCCGCTGACCTTCGAGAGCTATCGTGAACTCACCGATTTCTTCCGCGCCTGCGCCTTCGACGATGTCGTGAAGACCGTCGTCGTGACCGGCGCCGGCGGCAATTTTTCCTCCGGCGGCGACGTGTTCGAGATCATCGGGCCGCTGGTGAAGATGGACACCAGGGGCCTCACCGCCTTTACCCGCATGACCGGCGATCTGGTCAGGGCGATGCGGGCCTGCCCGCAGCCGATCATCGCCGCGGTCGAAGGCATCTGCGCCGGCGCCGGCGCGATCGTCGCGATGGCCTCCGACATTCGCGTGGCGGCGACCGGCACCAGGGTCGCGTTCCTGTTCAACAAGGTGGGCCTTGCCGGCTGCGACATGGGGGCGTGCGCGATCCTGCCGCGCATCATCGGACAGTCGCGCGCCTCCGAGCTACTTTATACCGGTCGCTTCATGACCGCGGAGGAGGGTGAGCGCTGGGGCTTTTTCAGCCGCATCGTCGCGCCGGTCGAGGTGCTGGAGCAGGCGCAGTCTCTTGCGAAAGAGATCACGGCGGGGCCGACCTTCGCCAACACCATGACCAAGCGGATGCTGGCGATGGAATGGGCGATGTCGGTGGAGGAGGCGATCGAGGCCGAGGCGATCGCGCAGGCGCTGTGCATGACGACGGCGGATTTCTCGCGCGCCTTCGAGGCGTTTTCGAACAAGGCGAAACCGGTGTTCCAGGGCAATTGAGCGTGCGTCACTCGACGTTCTAACTCCGCCATCCTGAGGTGCGCGCGTAGCGCGCCTCGAAGGATGGGTCACGGGCTGTCATCCTTCGAGGCTCGCCGAAGAGGCTCGCACCTCAAGGATGACGAGAAAGCGTTGCGGGGATGACGGATTTAGACACAACTCAGCGATCTCGCCGCATGCATTTTGCGCGAGCTATCCATTTATTTCCCGCCCTTTCCAATCAAAGGGCGCAGGGAATGCCGGGCGGCCGATGCGCCCGATAGCCACGTGTGCAATGGTAGAGATAGAGCGCACACGCGTTAGCAGGTCACACCGGAATCACCCGGCATTCCCCACGCAATGGTTTTACGGATTATAACGTGCTCTTCCCGGTGCTCCGGGCTTGTTGGCCACCGTCGCCTGCGCTCCTTCTCGCAGACTTGACACCAGCGTCGGGGTGCCAGAACCACACGTCTTGTCCGTCCGCCTCAAATGCCTTCGTCAAGAGCACTCTCAGCGTCCACCGCATCCCGCCCCGCGTTGTTGACGTTGCGCAACGCCCCTTTGGTGGGCCGGGATACCGGATAGATAATGCCGGCCCAGAATCAAGTCAAGGTAAAAATTCTCTAATTCAGAAAAAAAAATCTAAAAAACATTAGAGTATTGCGATACCGTACGCCCGGTCGACCAGGACTTTTCTGGTTTGGCGGCATTTCGTGCCTATCTCCGCGGAACGACTTCACGGAATTCGGTTGGCCCTTGCTGGACAAATCCTTTAGGCTTAAAATAATTCGATTGCTCTGACAGGGGTGCCGGAGGTTTGCCATGAAGATCGCGATCATCGGCGGTGGTCCGGCCGGGCTCTATGCCGCGATCCTGTTGAAGAAGCAGCGCCCCGAGGCCGAGATCGCGGTCTATGAGCGCAACCGCGCCGACGACACTTTTGGCTTCGGCGTGGTGTTTTCCGACGCGACGCTGGACAATTTCGAGAAATACGACGCCCTGAGCTATCGCCGCATCACCCAGCAATTCGCTTATTGGGACGATATCGCCGTGCACTTCCGCGGCACCGTGCACCGGGTCGGCGGCAACGGCTTCTGCGGCTGTTCGCGCCGCACGCTGCTGTTGATCCTGCAGGAGCGGGCGCGCGAACTCGGCGTGACGCTTTTGTTCGAGGCCGACATCGAGGACGAAGCCCGCTTTGCCGATGCCGATCTCGTGGTATTGGCCGACGGCATCAACAGCCGTTTCCGCGAGAAATATATCGAGCACTTCCAGCCGGAGATCGACCTTCGTTCCAACAAGTTCGCCTGGATGGGCTCGACCCGGCCGCTCGATGCCTTCACCTTCATCTTCCAGGAGACCGAGTGGGGCCCGTTCATCGCGCACGCCTATCAATACGAGGCGGGACGATCGACCTGGATCTTCGAGACCGATCCTGCAACCTTCCAGCGCGCCGGCCTCGAAGGATTGAATGAGAAGCAATCCGCCGACCGCATGGCGCAGATTTTTGGCTGGTTCCTCGAGGGCCATCCGCTGCTCACCAACCGCTCGATGTGGCGCAATTTCCCGATGATCCGCAGCAAGCGCTGGGTCAGGGACAACATGGTGCTGTTGGGCGACGCCAAGGCGACCGCGCATTTCTCGATCGGCTCCGGCACCAAGCTCGCGATGGAGGACGCGATCGCGCTGGCGGACGCCATGCGGCGCGCGCCGACGATCGAGGCCGCACTGAAGCAATACGAGGAAGGCCGCCGCGAGGAGGTCGAGAAGACACAGCACGCCGCCGACGTCTCGCTGGTCTGGTTCGAGCATGTCGACCGGTTCTGGGATTTCGATCCCGTGCAGTTCGCGTTCGGCGTCATGACCCGCGCGAAAGCGATTACCTATGATAACCTCACTTTGCGCGCGCCGGATTTCGTCGCCGAGGTCGACAAGGCCTTTGCCAGACAGGTCCGCGCCAGGGGATTCGACGTCGATGTCGCAAAACCCGACGCGCCGATGTTCCAGCCGCTGCGGCTGCGCGAGATGACGCTCGCCAATCGCGCGGTGGTGTCGCCGATGTGCATGTATTCGGCGAAGGAAGGCGTGCCCGGGGATTTTCATCTGGTGCATTACGGCTCGCGCGCGATCGGCGGCGCCGGGCTGATCTTCACCGAGATGACCTGCGTCTCCCGCGACGCCCGCATCACGCCGGGCTGCGCCGGGCTATGGAACGACGAACAGCAAGCCGCGTGGCGGCGCATCGTCGATTTCGTCCACGCCAATTCGGGGGCGAAAATCGCGCTGCAGCTCGGCCATGCCGGCCGCAAGGGCGCGACCAAATTGATGTGGGACGGCATGGACCGTCCGCTGGAAGCGGGCGGCTGGGATGTCATCTCGGCCTCGCCGATTCCCTACTTTCCCGACAGTCAGGTGCCGCGCGAGATGGACCGCGCGGCGATGGATAAGGTCAAGGCATCGTTCGTGCAGGCCGCCGAACGGGGCGAGGCCTGCGGCTTCGACATGCTGGAGCTGCATTGCGCCCATGGCTATCTGCTGGCGAGTTTCATCTCGCCGCTCACCAACCAGCGCACCGATCAATATGGCGGATCGCTGGCCAACCGGATGCGCTTTCCGCTGGAAGTGTTCGAAGCGTTGCGCGCGGCGTGGCCGGCGCACAAGCCGATGTCGGTGCGCATCTCCGCCACCGACTGGGCCGAGGGCGGCATCACCGGCGACGATGCGGTGGAAATCGCGCGCGCCTTTGCCGAAGCCGGCGTCGACCTGGTCGATGTTTCCACCGGCCAGACCGTGCGTGATGCGGAGCCGGTCTATGGCCGCATGTTCCAGACCCCGTTCTCCGAGCAGGTCCGCAACGAAGCGCGCGTCGCCACCATGTGCGTCGGCAACATCACGACCGCGGACCAGGTCAACACCATCCTCGCCGCCGGCCGCGCCGACCTGGTGGCGTTGGGACGGCCGCATCTGGTCGATCCCTCCTTCACGTTGAAGGCCGCCGCCTGGTACGGCGCCGACGTCGTGTTCTGCCCGCCGCAATACTTGCCCGGCAAGGAGCAGATCTTCCGCAACAGCGTGCGCGACCGGCAGGATTTCGAGGATCTCAGAATTAAGGCTAAACCGAAGACCCGGGCCGAGCTGAAGGCGGAGGCGACAAAGCCGCTTGCGGCGGAGTGACGCCCTGTGCGAGTTTAAGGCCCTCGCGTAGGGTTTGAGTGGAGTTGACGATGAAGGCGATTATCGTCGGCGGCGGTGTCGGTGGCCTCACCACGGCGCTGATGCTGCGGGCCCGCGGCATCGACAGCGAATTGTTCGAGCAGTCGGACTCGATCCGCGAACTCGGCGTCGGCATCAACACCTTGCCGCACGCCATTCGTGAACTGGCGGCGATCGGCCTGCTGGACCGGCTCGATCAGGTCGCGATCCGCACCCACGAGCTGTTTTACCTGACCCGCCACGGCCAGCAGGTCTGGCACGAAAAGCGTGGACTCGATGCCGGCCATGACGTGCCGCAATTCTCGATCCATCGCGGCCGGCTGCAGGGCGTGATTCATCAGGCCGTGATCGAGCGGCTGGGGAGTGAGGCCATCCACACCGGTTGCCGGCTCGGCTCGTTCACGCAGGATGAGGGCGGCGTCACCGCCTACTTCTTCGACCGCGGCGGCGCGCATGTGCACACCCTGCGCGGCGACATCCTGATCGGCGCCGACGGCATCCACTCCAAGGTGCGGGAGATGCTGTTTGCCGAGGAAGGACCGCCGTGCTGGAACGGCCTGATGCTGTGGCGCGGCGCCACCGACTGGCCGGTGTTTTTGACCGGACGCTCCATGATCATCGCGGGCGGCCTGAACGCCAAGGCAGTGGTTTATCCGATCGCCGAAGGCTCGAGCCCGGCAAGCCGCCTGACCAATTGGGCGGTGCTGGTCCGCATCGGCGACGGCTCCTCGCCGCCGCCGCGCCGCGAGGACTGGTCGAACCTCGGCCGGCGCGAGGAGATGATGCCCTATGTGTCGGGGTTTTCGATCCCGCAGGTCGATTTCGCAGCGCTGGTCAGCGCGACGCCCGAATTCTGGGAATATCCCTGCTGCGACCGTGATCCGCTACCCTATTGGTCGAGCGGCCGTGTCACGCTGCTCGGCGATGCCGCGCATCCGATGTATCCGGTAGGGTCGAATGGCGCGTCGCAGGCGATCCTCGACGCGCGCTGTTTGGCGGACGCGCTGGCACGCTCGGAACATCCGCGGCAGGCCTTGATGGCCTATGAGCGCCAGCGGCTGCCGATGACGGCCGACATCGTCGCCTCCAACCGCCGCGGCGGCCCCGAGGGCGTGATCGATGCCGTCGAGCAACTGGCGCCGCAGGGATTTACCGACGTCGACACCATCCTCAACTACGAAGCGCGAGAAGCGATCGTGCGCGGCTATGCGGCCAAGGCCGGCTTTGCCGCGCGCGTGGTGGCGAGGCAGTAAGGGCGCACTTACGAAACTCTTTTCTTCGTCATGGCCGGGCTTGTCCCGGCCATCCACGTCTTTGTCGCGACAAAGAAAGCAAGACGTGGATGGCCGGGACGAGCCCGGGCATGACGAGACTTGTGTTACGCCGGCGGCGGCGGCAGGAAGTGGATGTTGTGCTCGGCGGCAAGCCGGACCACGTCCTCGGGGTTCTGCTGCTTCATGTTGTGAATGGCCCAGAACAGGTCATAGAGCCTTCGCGTCGGCGACACCCAGAACAGCGTCTTCGCATTCTGCTGCGACTTGTTGAAGATGCCGTGCGGCTTGCCCATCGGCAGCCGCACCAGGTCGCCGGGGGTCGCGGATTCGTCGGCCCCGTCGAGCATGAAGTCGAGCTTGCCCTCCAGGATGTAGAGATATTCGTCCTGGTCGGGATGGATGTGCGGCGGCACGAAGGTGCCGGGCGGAAACGTCGCATGCCATGAAAACGAATGTTCGGAGCGGCTCTTCGGCACATAGGTCTGGCCGAGGATGTTCCAGGAGATGCCCTGGATGCCATCATTGGCGCGGGTGATGCCGGCGATCTCGTCTTTCATGTCTTTCCCTCCCTCAAACTCGTTTCTTCAATTGCCCGGCGTGCATTCCTTGGCGTAACGGTCGCCGTAGTTCTCGAACACCTTTTGCACGATCTCGGTCTGGAATTTGCCATCGGCGCGTTTGGCCACCTTGGTCAGGTAGAAGTCCTGAATCGGATAGCCGTTGCTGTTGAATTTGAAGCCGCCGCGCAGCGAGGTGAAGTCGGCCTTCTTCAGGGCGGCGGAGACGGCTTCCTTGTTGTTGAGGTCACCCTTGACTGCCTTGACCGCGCTGTCGATCAACAACGCGGCGTCATAGGCCTGCATGGCGTAGGTGCCGGGCACGCTGTTGTAGGCGGCTTCATAGCCGGCGACGAATTTCTTGCTCGCGGGATTATCGAGATTGGGCGCCCAATCGGCGCCGCCGAACATGCCGACCGCGGCATCCTGCTGCGCCGGCAATGTCGATTCATCGACGGTGAAGGCCGACAGCACCGGGATCTGGTCGGCGAGGCCGGCCTGCTTGTACTGCTTCACGAGACTGACGCCCATGCCGCCCGGCATGAAGGTGAAGACGGCGTCGGGCTTCAGCGAGGCGATCTTGGAAATCTCGACCTGGAAATCCAGCGTGCCCAAGGGCACGTAGCTCTCCTCGACGATCTCGCCCTTGTAGTCGAGCTTGAAGCCGGCGGCCGAATCCTTGCCGGCCTGATAGTTCGGCTCCATCACATAGACGCGCTTGTAGCCGCGGTCTTGGGCGACCTTGCCGAGGATCTCGTGCACCTGGTCATTCTGGTAGGAGGTGACAAAGAAGAACGGGCTGCAGTTCTTGCCGGCATAGCTCGACGGGCCGGCGTTCGGGCTGATCAGGAAGGTCTTGGTGTCCGTCACCGGCTTGTGGATCGCCTGCAGCACGTTGGAGAAGATCGGTCCGACCACGAAATCGACCTTGTCACGCTCGAGCAGGCCCTTGACCTTGGTCACGGCGACGTCGGGCTTGAGTTCGTCATCGACCGCGATCACCTCGACATCGCGGCCCGCCATTTTGCCGCCGAGGTCCTTGATCGCGAGCGCAAAGCCGTCGCGGACCTGCTGGCCGAGCGCGGCTGCAGGACCCGACAGGGTGACGATCACGCCGATCTTGAGTTTTTCCTGCGCGAGCGCCTGACCGGCCGCGACGCAGAGCAGAAATGCAGGGACGGCCAACTTCAGCTGCTGTTTCATGACACTCTCCGCATCGCCGACAAAACCCGGGCATCTTGAGCCCAAGCTTATTCTGATGATGGCTGTCGCCGCAAGGCAAGCGGCAAAACCGGCTAACCCGCCGCGACGGCGGCATGCAAGCGGCGCGCCAATTGTTTGAAACTTAAAGAAATCCGGAAAAACCCGCGACCCCTCGCATGCCGCGGCGTTTTGACTTGCGGCAAGAGCTGAATTATTTGAAGGTCAAAACAACGGCCGGGAGCCGGCAGTCGCCGGCTCCCGGCGGATATGAAGATATCATGACCCTGGATTCCGAGACCAAGGCCGTCGAACTCCCGGAAGATCACGGCAACGAGCTCAGGCTGTGGCTGCGGCTGTTGACCTGCACCACTTTGATCGAGGGCGAGGTGCGCAGCCGGCTGCGCGCGCGCTTCGACGTCACGCTGCCGCGTTTCGACCTGATGGCGCAGCTCGACAAGGCCGCCGAAGGCATGACACTGTCGGATGTCTCGAAGCGGATGATGGTGAGCAACGGCAACGTCACCGGCCTGGTCGAGCGCCTGGTCGAATCGGGCCATCTCGATCGCCGCACGTCGGACACCGACCGCCGCGTCCAGGTGATCCGGCTGACGAAAATCGGCCGCGCCGAGTTTCGCCGGATGGCGGCCGAGCACGAGACCTGGATCGCCGACCTGTTTTCGGAGCTGACGCCGAAGGATGTTCGCGAGTTGATGCGGCTGCTCGCCAAGACCAAGGGCTCGGCGCAGAAGTCGGCGCAGAAGCGGGCCTAAACCTTGAGCGCGACCGTCGACTACGAGGTCGAATACAACAACCGGGCGCGGGTTCCGGAAAATCCTGAAATCATGGCCGGCTGGGCGAGGAATGCGGCAGCCTATCGGCAGCGGCATCCGCCGCTGACGATCTGCTATGGACCGGGCGCGCGCCATGTCATCGATTTGTTTCACGGCGGCAGTGACGGCCCGATCGTGGTCTTCATCCACGGCGGCTACTGGCAGGCGCTCGACGGCTCGTCTTCCAGCCATCTCGCCGCGGGTTTGAATGCGCACGGGATAGCCGTCGCGGTTCCCAGCTACGATCTCTGTCCCGATGTCAGCGTCGACGGGATCATCGGCAAGATGCGCCAAGCCACGCGCGAACTGGCGCGGCTCGGGCAGCCGCTGGTCATGTCCGGTCATTCGGCGGGCGGGCATCTCGCCGCCTGCATGCTGGCGACGGACTGGCGGAAGTTCGATCCGTCGCTGCCTGAAAACCTCGTCGTCGCGGCCTACACCATTTCCGGCCTGTTCGATCTGGTCCCGCTGGTCGAAACCTCCATCAACAAGGCGCTGCGTCTCGACCCGGCAGCGGCGCGGGCCGCAAGCCCGCTGTTCTGGGAAGTACCGACGCACGGAAGTCTCGATGCTGTCGTCGGCGCCAGCGAGCCAGCGGAATATTTCCGGCAAAGCCGGACCATGGTCGATGCCTGGGGGTCGGCCGGTCTTGCGACGCGCTTTGGCACCGTTCCCGGCGCCAATCATTTCACCGCGGTCGCACCGCTGGCCGATCCGCTCTCGCCGATGGTGGCGCGGCTGAGAGAATTGGCGGGGCGATAAATTCCAAAAAACGGGATGGCCGGAAAGCGGGCCCTTGCGCCAAATTACTTTAAGTATAAAATGATTTGGCTGTCGGGCGCCGCCGGACCGCCTTGGGTGTTTGAGCCTTTCATCTTCGAAAACGAGGGGCGCGATGCAAATGTCGGATGCATTCCAGAACCTTGGCCCATCGGGTCACGTCGATGATTTTTCGCGGCGGAATCTTCCGCCAAGGGATCAATGGCCGGAATTGCAACTCGACCGGGGCGAGTTTCAATATCCGGAATATCTCAACGCTGCGGTCGAATTGACCGACCGCATCGTCGAGAAGGGGATGGGCGACCGCATCGCGCTGATCGGCAATGGGCGCCAGCGCACCTACAAGGAACTGGCGGACTGGTCGAACCGGCTGGCACATGCGCTGGTGGAGAATTACGGCGTCAAGCCCGGCAACCGCGTGCTGATCCGCTCGGGCAACAATCCGGCGCTGGTCGCCGCCTGGCTGGCAGCCACCAAGGCCGGCGCTGTCGTCGTCAACACCATGCCGATGCTGCGCGCGGGCGAATTGACCAAAATCGTCGACAAGGCCGAGATCGCGCTGGCGCTGACCGACAGCCGCATCGCCGACGAACTGGTCGCCTGCGCCAAGACCAGCCGGTTCCTGAAACAGGTGGTGAATTTCGACGGCACCTCGAATCATGACGCCGAGCTCGACCGGGTGGCGCTGAACAAGCCGGTGCGGTTCGACGCGGTCAAGACCGGCCGCGACGACGTCGCGCTGTTGGGATTTACTTCGGGCACCACCGGCGAGCCGAAGGCGACGATGCATTTCCATCGCGATCTTCTGATCGTCGCGGATGGTTATGCGCGCGAAGTGCTCAACGTCACTTCAGACGATGTCTTCGTCGGGTCGCCGCCGCTGGCGTTTACGTTCGGGCTCGGCGGGTTAGCGATCTTTCCGCTGCGGTTCGGCGCGACCGCGACGTTGTTGGAAAACGCCGCACCTCCCGAGATGGTCAGGATCATCGAGACCTACAAGGCCACAATCTGCTTCACCTCGCCGACCGCCTACCGGGCGATGATGGCCGCGATGGACAAGGGAGCCGACCTGTCGTCGCTGCGGCTTGCGGTTTCGGCAGGCGAGACCTTGCCGGCGCCGGTGTTCGAAAGCTGGACCCGCAAGACCGGAAAACCGATCCTCGACGGCATCGGCTCGACCGAATTGCTGCATATCTTCATCACCAATCGGGTCGGCGATGCCGCCCCCGGCAAGACGGGTCGCCCGGTTGCCGGCTACGAGGCCAGGATCGTCGACGCCGACATGAATGAATTGCCGGCGGGCACCGCCGGCCGGCTCGCGGTTCGCGGTCCGACCGGATGCCGCTATCTCGCCGACAGCCGGCAATCGAATTATGTCCGCGATGGCTGGAATCTGACCGGAGACACTTTTGTGCGCGACGAGCAGGGCCGCTTCGCCTTCGTCGCCCGCTCCGACGACATGATCGTCTCGTCCGGCTACAACATCGCAGGTCCCGAGATCGAAGCGGCCTTGCTGACGCATCCGGCGGTCGCCGAATGCGGCGTGGTCGGCGCACCCGACGAGGCGCGCGGCATGATCGTCAAGGCCTATGTGGTCGCAGCTGCCGGGATCGAGGCCGACGAGCGGCTGGCGACCGAATTGCAGGACCACGTCAAGCGCGAGATCGCGCCCTACAAATATCCGCGCGCGATCGAATTCGTCGCCCAATTGCCGAAGACCGAGACCGGCAAGTTGAAGCGGTATGCGCTGCGACAGATGGCGCAGGAAGGCGGTGACTCGGCCGGCATGGCCGCGGAATGAATGCAATTTTGGTGATGGAGGACGGTTCGTGAGCACGCCAACAGCGCCCACGCTCGCTGTGTTGCCGAAGGCCAAGGACGAGCCTTCAGCTCCGCAAGTCCTGCAGCCGAGCGGCTGGCCGATGCCGAAGGGCTATGCCAACGGCATGGCCGCCGACGGCAGGCTGGTGGTGACCGGCGGCGTGATCGGCTGGGATCATCACGGACATCTGCCGGACGGTTTTGTGGCGCAGGTTCGCCAAACGCTCAGCAATATCTCGGCGATCCTCGGCGAGGGCGGCGCCAGGCCCGAGCATCTGGTTCGGCTGACATGGTATGTCGTCGACATGGAAGAGTATCTTTCGAACCTGAAGGCGCTTGGCCAAATCTATCGCGACATCTTCGGCGCGCATTATCCGGCGATGGCGCTGGTCCAGGTGGTGCGCCTGGTCGAGCAGGCAGCGCGGGTCGAGATCGAGGCGACCGCGGTCGTGCCGCGCTGACGTCAGACCATCGGGACGCGGCGCGCGGCAACCGCGGCCGGTGAAATGACGTCGATATCGAGCGGCACCCGCCAGCGCTCGGTATAGCGCACCGCAGGCGCCGCGTTGCTGTGCTGCGCGCCATCCAGCACGAAGCCTTCGAAGCCGCCGCTCATCACCTCGTTGCATTTCTGCACATAGACCGGGAAGCCGCCGATATAGGGCATGAAGACACGCGGCCGTCCCGGGATGTTGGTGCCGACATACCAGGAGCTGCAGGTCGATCGCAACGACACCGTCGAGACGTCGTTGACGTGTTCGACCCAGGCGTCCTCATCGCTGACCTTGGGCTCGATGGTCGCCGCGCCAATGTCGCGCATGTGGCCCATGCAGTCCGCCAGCCAATCGACATGCTGCTCGATCGCCTGGATCATGCTGGCCAGCACGGAAGGGCTGCCGGGCCCGGTGATCATGAACAGATTGGGGAAGCCGGCGGAGGCAATGCCGAGATAGGCGCGCGGGCCGGCGCGCCACTTTTCCGCGAGCGTCAGGCCATCGCGGCCGGTGATCGCAATCCTGTCGAACGAGCCGGTCATGGCGGCAAAGCCGGTGGCGCAAACGACGGCGTCGAGCCTGTATTCGACGCCGCCGACCTCGATGCCGTCGGCGGTGAAGCGTTCGATCGGCGATTTCGAGACGTCGACCAGTTTGACGTGCGGCAGGTTATAGGTCTCGAAGTAGCCGGTATCGACGCAGAGGCGCTTGCATCCGAACACATTTTCGGGACACAGCAACTCGGCGGTGGCCGGATCCTTCACGACGCTGCGGATCTTGGCGCGGGCAAAGTCGGCGATGGTGTCGTTGGCGGCTTTTTCGAACAGGAGATCGCCGTAGGCGCCGAGAAAGGGCAGGCCGCCGCGCGCCCAGGCTTCCTCATACTGCCGCTCGCGGTCCGCAGGGTCGGCCTCCAGCGCGGGCTTGGCGTTGAACGGAAAATAGAAGCCGGTCGGCCGCGCCCGCGCCTTCGCCCGCAGCGACGGGTAGTCGGCCTTGACCGCCTGCCGGTATTCCGGCGTCAGCTTCTCGTTCCAGGCCGGCACCGACCAGGTTGCCGTGCGCTGAAACACCGTCAGCGAGGAGGCCTGCCGCGCGATGATCGGGATCGACTGGATCGCCGAGGAGCCGGTGCCGATCACGCCAACCTTCAGGCCGGTGAAGTCGACACCTTCATGCGGCCATTGTCCGGTGTGATACACCGGCCCGCGAAAATCCGAGAGGCCTGCGAAGGCCGGCCGGTTCGGCGCCGACAGGCAGCCCACGGCCATGATGCAGAATTTAGCGCTGACCCGGTCGCCGCGGTCGGTCTCGATTTGCCAGCAACCCGCTTCTTCATCGAACGTTGCTTTGACGACGCGCGTGTCGAACACGATATGCCGCCGAAGATCGAAGCGGTCCGCGATATGGTTGGCGTAGGAGAGAATTTCGGGTTGCGGCGCGTACTTCTCCGACCAGTTCCACTCCTGGTCCAGTTCCTCCGAGAACGAGAACGAATACTGCATGCTCTCGACGTCGCAGCGCGCGCCCGGATAGCGGTTCCAGTACCAGGTGCCGCCGACCCCGCCGCCCGCCTCGAACACCCGCGCCGAAAAGCCGAGCCCGCGCAGCCGATGCAGCATGTACATCCCGGCAAAACCGGCGCCGACGACGACGGCATCGAAGGCCGTCCCCACTTCGGCAGGGCGCTCCCGAAGGCCCGTAGTGTCGGCGGTCATTGTGTCTTCCCTCTGGCTTGCAGGTAATTGTCGGACAATGCCGCCGGGATGCCTGCGCCGTCACCGGTGCCGGGAACCCAAGGCGGGAAGAGAAGCGCAAGCCTTGTCGAAGGTCAACGCTCCCGCGCGCGCGGCTGCCCTGACATTGGTGCCGCGCTAACGGCGAGGCCCGCCTGCGATCTTCATTGCGCGGGCTCCCCACCGAAGCCGAAGAATTGCAATTGCATCGTCACCTGGGCGTCCGCCATGGCGACCCCGTTCTGGGTGCGAAGCCCGGCCGCGCGGGCGGCCGCCAGCAGCGGCGTCTCCGCCGGCTGGGTCACGACATCGGCGACCAGCGCATGGGCCGGAAGGCTCGCCGGGTCGAACGTCATCGCGCCGTCGCCGTTCATGCCGACGGGACTGGCATTGACCGCGAGGTCGGCGCATTCGAGATCTTTCAATGCGTCCGTCGAAAACCGATCTCGGACGCCCGCAAGCTGTGCCAGGTTCCGGAGCGCGTCGCGTCGCGACTTATCGGGCTCGTGGAACGAAATCGCGGAAACGCCGGCTTCCGTCAGGCTGAGCAGGATGGCGCGTCCGACGGCGCCGCCGCCAAACACGACGGCGCGTTTTGCTTTCGGCTCGAAGCGGTTGCGCTTCAGCGCCTCGACGAAACCGAGACCGTCGATCATGTCCCCGATCAGTTTGCCGGACGGCGTCCGCCTGACCATGTTGACCGCGCCCAGGAGCTTCGCCCGTTCGGTCAGTTCGTCGATCAGTCCGGCCACCGCTGTCTTGTGCGGGACGGTGACGATGCAGCCCGGCGAATTTCGCCAGCCCCGCAGCATGTCGATGAACGACGGCACCGACGAAGGCTCGAGGTCGACCGGGATCAGCACAGCGCCGACGCCGCTGCGCTCCAATTCCGCGTTGATGGTGGTCGGCGAGCGCACCTGCGATACCGGATGCCCGATGATGGTCAGGACCGTCGTGCGCCCGGAGATTGGCGGGCTGCCGTCCAAGGGCGTCTCGGGCATCACATTTCGCTCACGCCGGCGCCTCCACTTCGCGAGGTGAGGCCACTTTCACCGTCAGCAGCAGCGTGGCGAAGGCGGCGATCAGCGCCGGCCCGCAGGCGCACAGGAAAATTTGCTTCGGGGGCAGGCCGAACGCCAGCAGGGCGCCGCCGATCGCCGGACCCGCGATGCCGCCGAGCCGCCCGACACCCAGCGCCCAGCCGACCCCGGTCGAGCGGATGCGCGCCGGGTAGAGGCCGGCCGCCATCGCATTGGCGCCGAGCTGGCTGCCGATGATCGCAGCGCCCGCGCCGAAGATCGGGATCATGATGAATGGCACCGGCAGGGTATTGAGGCCGATGGCGAGTATGAAGATGACGCCCGAGGCGAAGCTGCACGCCAGTACCCGCGGCGCGCCGAAGCGGTCGATCATGGGACCGAGCAGCAGCGTGCTGAGAACTCCGCCAAGCTGGAACATGCTGGCGTAGAACACGGCGGTCTCCGGCTTCAGGCCGGAGAGGTTGAGGACCGTCGGCATCCAATAGCCGAACAGGTACAGGTTCAACAGGTTGGCGAAGAACGAGACCCAGAGCAGTAGCGTCGTGACCGCGAGCCCTCCGGTGAACAGCTGCCGCACCGGATTGCCGCGAGCGACATCGACCAGTTTCGACGCCACCATCTGGGCGTTGATGTTGAGCTGCCGCAGGATTTTCAGGGCGGCCGGCGTTTCCACGTGATGGGCGATCAAAAACCGCGGCGACTCCGGCAGGAACAGCATCAGAATGGGAATCAGCAGCAGCGGCGGGACGCCGCCCGCAAGAAAGATGCTCTGCCACCCATAGATCGGAAGGATCTGCGCCACCAGCTGCCCGCCGAGAAAGCCGCCGAGCGTATTGCCGCAGAACATCAGCATGATCAGCGTGGCGCGGCGCTGGATCGGGCTGTAGTCGGCGGTCAGCGCCACCGTCGCCGGCATCGCGCCGCCGATGCCGAGGCCCGTCAGGAACCGCATCGCGGTGATCGAGGGGATCGACCAGGCGAAGGCGCTGGCCACCGAGAACGCGGCGATGAAGCCGACGCTGATGACGAGCAGCGGTTTGCGCCCGAAGCGGTCGCCGAGCGGGCCTGACGACAACGCCCCGAACAGGATGCCGACGCTCGACATCACGAATGCGGTGGTGAACAGCGGCGGCGCGACGCCCCAGGCCTTCGATAGCGAAGGCGCCGCCATCCCGATGGTGCCGAGATCGAACCCGTCGAACGCCTGCACCAGCGCGCAGAGCAGCACGACGCGCAACTGCAACGGGCCGAAGGGCTGGCTTTCAAGCGCCTCCTCGACAGGCGATCTCGCTTCGACGCTCATGCCATCCTCCCCCTGATTTTGCCATGGTGTCGTTACCGGAAGGCCGACACTCTTCGCGTTTGAATGTACGACCGGCCGCTACACCAAAACTTCCTCCGCCAGCGGCACCCGACGCACCTCATGCGCCTGCAAAGCCGGCAGCACCTCGCGTGCAAAGCGCCGGATCTGCTCCATGAACATTTCGTGCGGCAGCGCGCCGCGGTTGAGGCTGATCTGGACCTGGTTGGCGCCTGCCGCTTCGGCGGCGCCGATGATCCGCTCGGTGACTTCCTTCGCGGTGCCGAGCGGCATGTTTTCGGCCTGCCGTTCGAAATCCGCCATCGTCATGTTGCGGTAGTCCTCGCGCAGGCCGGCCGCCGCCTTCATGTTTTCGGGGCGGACATAGTCGTTCGAGGTTTGCGAGACATAGCCGGCGTCGCGCTGTTTGGCGGTTTCGGTGAAATTGCCGTGGCTGAACAGCGTGCGGTTGAAATAGAGGTGGTAGGGCGCGAATTCGCGCACGGCCTCGGCCTTGCTGTCGGCGACATAGGCCGACAGTGCGATCGAGAGATGATGCGGCGTAATCTTGTGGCCGTTGGCGGCGAGGCATTTTGCGAAGAAGCGGATGATGTCTTCCTGCAGGCCGCCGCGCGCCAATCCCGGCGTAATGACCGCATTCTTCTTGCCGGCGAATTCGATCGATTCCTTGCTGCCCACGATCGGAATCCAGATCTCCGGGCCGGGCTGCTGCACCGGGCGCGGCCACAGTGCGACGTCCTTGTAGGACCAGAATTTTCCGGAGTAGGAGAACACCTCCTCAGACCAGGCGCGGGTAACGATCTCATAGGCCTCTTCGTAACGGGCGCGGGATTCGTTCAGCGGAACGTTGTGCACCTGATATTCGCGCGGGATGCCGCGCGCGAAACCCGAGATCAGGCGGCCGTTCGAGAGGCAGTCGAGCATCGCCAGCTCTTCGGCGAGCCGCAGCGGTTCGTGCAACGGCAAAAGATTGCCGTAGATCAGGAGCTTTAGCTTCTTGGTCCGTTGCGCTGCGGCGGCGGCCATCAGGTTGGGCGAATTCATCAGGCCGTAAGGCGAACAATGATGCTCGTTGAAGCCGACCCCGTCATAGCCGAGCCGATCCATCTCCTCCCAGGCCTCGAGATGCTCGGCATAGGTGCGAACCGCGACGTCGGCCTTGAAATAGCGGTTCGAGAGCGGGTAGGGCAGTTCGCTGCCGACCTTGAGATGGTCGAGTTGTTCGCCGTAGGCGAGCAAATCGAAGACGAAAACCTTCATGGCGCCCTTCCCGGGAAGTTTCTTGGGTCCCCCCTTGGCCGGGGATTTCTCATTTGGAGGTTAGGGCGAGATGGTCGTCCAGCCAAACGATTTGTCGGATCGTGCCGCGGGGCACGCGCGCAGGCACCTCTGAACCCTACTAAGGTTGGCCCGGATCCTGCTTTGACAGGCTGGTGTTAACCTGATCCATTTCCTTTCGCTCCAGGTATTTGCGACCCGGGGGCATCGAGAGGCAAGTCAAGCATTCAGCAGCAGCGAGGAGCCGATCCAATGAAAGAGCGGGAACTTCGAGACCTGATTGCGGACGTCAAGTCCGGCCGATTGTCGCGGCGGACGTTCGTCCAGCGGATGATTGCGGTTGGCCTGACGGCGCCGATGGCCGGCATGATGCTGAGCCAGTCCGGGGTGGCGATGGCTGCAACCGCGATCCCGTACAAGCCGACCAAAGCCGGCGGCGGCGGTCCGCTAAAACTTCTGTATTGGCAGGCGGTGACCCTGCTCAACCCGCATTTCGCGGTCGGAACCAAGGATCAGGAGGGGTCGCGGATCTTCTACGAACCGCTGGCGGGGTGGGATAGCGATGGCAATCTGGTCCCGGTGCTGGCCGCCGAGATCCCGAGCAAGGAAAACGACGGTCTCACTGAGGACGGCCTCTCGGTGATCTGGAAGCTGAAACGGGGCGTCAAATGGCATGACGGAACCCCGTTCACCGCCGACGACGTGGTGTTCACCTGGGAATACGCGCGCAACCCCGAAACCGCAGCGGTCACGATCGCGAGCTACAGGGATGTCAAGGTCGAGAAGATCGACGACTTTACCGTACGCGTGATCTTCGCCAAGCCGACCCCGTTCTGGGCCGATGCCTTCGTCAGCGCGAACGGCATGATCATTCCGAAGCACCTTTTCGCGGATTATGCCGGCGCCAAGTCGCGCGACGCGCCGACCAACCTGAAGCCGGTCGGTACCGGCGCTTTTCTATTCGTCGATTTCAAGCCGGGCGACACGGTGCTCGCCAAGCTCAATCCCGGCTATCACGTCCCGAACCGGCCGTATTTCGACACACTGGAAGTCAAGGGCGGCGGCGACGCGGTGTCGGCCGCGCGCGCGGTGCTGCAAACCGGCGAATATGACTACGCCTGGAACATGCAGGTCGAAGACGAGATTCTGACCAGGCTGGAAAACGGCGGCAAAGGCAAGGTGAGCATCGTTGCGACCGGCAATATCGAATTCATGATCCTCAATGTCACCGATCCCGCGGTCGAGGTCGACGGTGAGCGATCGAGCATCAAGACCAAGCATCCGCTGTTCAGCGACCCCGCCGTGCGCCAGGCCGTCAACCTGTTGATCGATCGTGCTTCGATCGAGAAATACATCTACGGCCGCACCGCGGTCGCCACCGCGAACTTCCTGAACAACCCGGAACGTTTCCGGTCGAAGAATACCAAATTCGAGTTCAATATCGAGAAGGCCAACGAGATTCTCGAGGCCGCCGGCTGGAAAAAGGGGGCAGACGGCATTCGCGCCAAGGACGGCAAATCGCTGAAGTTCGTATACCAGACCTCGATCAATGCGCCACGGCAGAAGACCCAGGCCATCGTCAAGCAGGCGTGCCAGAAGGCAGGCATCGAAATCGAACTCAAGTCGGTGGTGGGATCGGTGTTCTTCTCGTCCGACACGGCCAATCCCGATACCTACACGCATTTTTACTGCGACTCGGAGATGTTCACTACCACGATGCTGCAGCCCGATCCGCAAATCTTCATGAACCAGTACCTGACCGCGGAAGTGGCGACCAAGGCCAACAAATGGCAGGGACGCAATATCTCCCGCTGGACAAGCAAGGAGTATGACGAGCTCTATCGTCAGGCCGAACGCGAACTCGACGCGGTGAAGCGGGCGGCGATGTATATCAAGCTCAACGACATGGTGGTCGGTGACAATTATATCCAGCCTGTCGTGTACCGACCCAGGGTCACGGCCCTGAATGGCAAGCTGACCGCGCATCTCAGCGGCTGGGACAATGATTTGTGGCAGCTGGCGAGCTGGTACCGGGAGGCGTGAGAGACGTGAGATTTTCGATGCGCACAACCTGAACCGGCGCCGGCGGGACGAGCCATGGGAAAATACATTCTCCGGCGTCTGATCATCGCCCTTCCCAGCCTTCTCGGCATCAGTCTCATCCTCTTTGTCCTGCTGGCGCTCGCGCCGGGAGACCCGTTCGGCGAACTCGCCGCCAATGCCAATATTCCGCCCGAGGTCCAGGCAGCGCTACGGGTAAAATTCGGCATCGACGATCCGATCCTCGTTCGCTACCTGCGCTGGCTGGTTGCGATGCTGCACGGCGACTGGGGCTTCTCCTTCGCAAGCCGGATCGACGTCGACAGGCTGATCCTGCAGCGCGTTCCCACCACGTTGTTCATCGTCGGCTCGTCGCAGATCCTCGCTTTGGCGATTGCGCTGCCGGTCGGCGTCTATGCCGCGATGCGGCCCTATTCGATCTTCGACCAGATCGCCAACACGCTCGCCTTTGTCGGGTTTTCGCTGCCGACCTTCTTCACGGGACTGCTGCTGATCCTGATCTTCAGCGTCAATCTCGGCTGGCTGCCTTTCGTCTACCGCGTCGATATCGACGCCGCCGGCTGGCACTGGTACTGGGAATATTTCAAGCAGGCGATCATGCCGGTCTCGGTGCTGGGGCTGTTTCAGGCGGCGTCCTACACCAGGTACGTGCGCTCCGCGGTGCTCGATGTCATCCGGCTCGACTATGTCACAACCGCGCGCTCCAAGGGACTGAGCGAGGGCAAGGTCGTCCTCAAGCACGTGGTCCGCAATGCGTTGATCCCGGTGGTGACGCTGGTCGCCCTGCAGATGCCCGCCGTGTTCGGCGGCGCCATCGTCACCGAACAGATCTTCCGCATTCCGGGCATCGGCTCGCTGCTGATCACCGCGATCCTCGCCAATGACACACCCGTCATCATGGCGGTGACGTTCGTATTCGCCTGCCTCGTCGTCATCTTCAACCTCTTGGCCGATATCATCTATGGCTGGCTTGACCCACGCATCTCCTACCGTTGACATTGTCCTCCCCCGCGAGGACGGCCGGCGCCGGATTTCGCCGGGGCTCGAGGCGTGGCGGAAGTTTCGCCGCCATCGTATGGCCGTTGCCAGCGTGGTGATTCTGACGGCCATCGCCCTGGCCGTTTTGTTCGGCCCGCTCGTCTGGCGCGTGCCGATCAACGAGATCGATTTTACCGCACGGCTGAGCGCGCCATCCTGGCAGCACCCGTTCGGTACCGACGATCTCGGCCAGGATCTTTTGGCGCGCATGCTCTACGGCGGACGGATTTCGCTGGCGGTGGGTTTCGCGGCCATGGCCGTTGCCATGGTCGCCGGCACGCTGATCGGCGCGATCTCGGGCATTTCCCGCGGCAGCGTCGATGCCGTGCTGATGTGGATCACCGACCTGTTCCTGTCGCTGCCGCAATTGCCGCTGCTGTTGTTGGTGATTTATCTGTTCCGGGATTATCTCAAGAGCCTGGTCGGCCCCGAGGGCGGCGTCTTCATCATGATCGTGCTCGTGATTGGCGGCTTTCGCTGGATGCCGGTGGCGCGGCTGGTCCGGGCCCAGTTCCTGTCGCTGCGCGAGAAGGAATTCGTCGAAGCGGCTCGCGCGCTCGGCGCCACCACGCCGCGCCTGGTGATCAGGCATATCCTGCCGAATTCGCTCGGACCGGTGATCGTGGCCGGGACCATCGACGTCGCGGCGGCGATCATCGCGGAATCGACGCTGTCGTTCCTCGGCCTCGGCTTTCCACCTGACATTCCGACCTGGGGACGGCTGTTGTTCGATGCCAAGGACTATCTCGACATCGCGCCGCATTGGGCGCTGTTTGCCGGCGGCGCCATCTTCCTGACCGTGCTTGCCATCAACTTCATCGGCGACGGATTGCGCGACGTGCTCGATCCCCGGAAAGTCATGTGAAACGCGCGATGGACCTCGACGGCAAATCCGCAAACGAAGCCGCGCTGCTCGATATCAGGGGGCTCAAGACCCATTTCACGACCGACGACGGCATCGTGCACGCGGTGGATGGCGTCGATCTCACCGTCGAACGCGGCGAGACGGTTTGCGTGGTCGGAGAATCCGGCTGCGGCAAGACCGTCACGGCACTGTCCGTGCTCAAGCTCATCGCGATGCCGCCCGGACGCATCGCCGGCGGCCAGATCCTGTGGCAGGGCCGCGACATCGTACCGTTGCCGGCCGAGGAGATGAACCGCATCCGCGCCCGCGAAATCGCCATCGTGTTTCAGGAGCCGATGACTTCCCTCAACCCGGTCTACACCATCGGCGACCAGATCGGCGAAGTGATCGCGCTGCACGAGGGACTAGGCCGCCGCGCGGTGCTGGAACGGACCATCGACATGCTGGCGCTGGTCCAGATTCCGAATCCGGCCCGCCGCGTCCACGATTATCCGCATCAGTTCTCCGGGGGAATGCGGCAACGCGTGATGATCGCGATGGCGCTGTCGTGCCGTCCAAAACTCCTGATCGCCGACGAACCGACGACGGCGCTCGACGTCACGATTCAGGCGCAGATCCTGGATCTGCTGCAGGACATGAAATCCCGCTTCGGGATGTCGATCATGCTGATCACCCATGCCATGGGCGTAGTCGCCGAGGTCGCGCAGCGCGTCGTGGTGATGTATGCCGGCAAGGTCGTCGAGGAGGCATCGGTCGAGCGGTTGTTTGCGAATCCCTGCCACCCCTATACAAGGGGCTTGATCCGCTCGATCCCGCGCATCGACATGACGATCGTCCGCAAGACCCGTCTGGAAACCATCGCCGGCGTCGTGCCCCGGCTGCTCGACCCGCCCGCCGGCTGCCGTTTTGCCCCGCGTTGCCGGTTTGCGACGGATGAATGCGAGCGCGCGCAGCCGGCGTTGCGCGAGCTCGAGCCGGGCCACAAGGTTGCGTGCATCCATGCGGAAGCGGTGGCCTTGCAATGAATGAACCTCTGCTCGGCGTCCGCGGCCTGACCAAGCAGTTCCCGCTCAAGGGCGGCCTGTTCGGCGGTCACGCCGGCAGCATCCATGCGGTCGGCGGCGTCGATTTTCATATCGACCGCGGCGAAACCCTTGGCCTGGTCGGCGAATCCGGCTGCGGCAAATCGACCACCGGACGATGCGTGCTGCGCCTGATCGAGCCGACCTCGGGGGAGATCAAGTTTGAGGGCAAGGATGTCAGAGCGCTGCAGGCCGGCGAGCTTCGCAACCTGCGCCGCGATATCCAGATCATATTTCAGGACCCCTATGCCTCGCTAAATCCGCGCATGAGCGTCGCCGCGATCGTCGGCGAAGCCCTGATCATCCACAAATTGACCACCACCAGGCGGCAGTTCGAGGAGCGTGTCGTCAGCCTGCTCGAGACCGTCGGTTTGCAGGCGGATCATTTGAGCCGCCATCCGCATGAGTTCTCCGGGGGGCAACGCCAGCGCATCGGCATCGCGCGGGCGCTTGCCGTCGAACCGAAGCTGATTATCTGCGATGAGCCGGTCTCGGCGCTCGATGTATCGATCCAGGCCCAGGTCATTAATCTTCTGGAGGACCTGCAGCAGAAGTTCGGGCTCGCCTATCTCTTCATCGCCCATGACCTATCGGTCGTCGAGCATATCAGCAGGCGCGTTGCGGTGATGTATCTTGGGCGCATCGTCGAGACCGCGAGTGCGCGGGAGCTTTATACCTCGCCGCTGCATCCCTATACGGAAGCGCTGCTTTCCGCGGTTCCGATCCCCGACCCGCAGGTGAAACGGCAGCGCGTCAGGTTGCGCGGCGAGGTGCCGAGCCCGACGCACCCGCCGGCGGGCTGTCATTTTCACACCCGCTGCCCGATCGCGCAGTTTCCGCTATGCAAGAGCGAGAAGCCGGAGCTCAAGCAAAGTTCCGACGGGCATTGGGTCGCCTGCCATTTCCGCTGAAGCCGCCGGCAAAAACATGTCCGCTATCTCTGCGATAGCGGACATCCGTTGGCGGCCTCGATGAGGTCAGGCGCTAGTGCCGGTACGACGGATCGACGCGGTCGAGCTTGCGCAGCAGTGCCGGCCAGGCCAGATCGCCGTTGCGGTTGGGCAGGTTGGCGCGCGGCTTCACCTTGTCGAAAGTCGCCTCCAGCACGTCCCGCGGCGGGTAGACCAGTTTCGTGTTGCAGGACAGCGCCATCACCTGCACCTCGCAGGCGCGCTCCATGCGATACAGGATGTTGAAGGTCGCGGGGACGGTGCGTCCGACCACCAGCAGGCCGTGGTTGCGCAGCACCATCGCCTCGTGGTCGCCGAGGTCCCGCACCAGCCGCTCGCGCTCGCCGACATCGTCGGCGATCCCCTCGAAATCGTGATATCCGATGTGGAGGAACCGCATCGAGGTCTGCGCCAGCGGCAGCAGTCCGCATTCCATCGCCGAGACCGCCATGCCGGCGGGGGTGTGGGTATGCGCGACGCAATCGACGTCGTGGCGGGCCATGTGGATGGCGCTGTGGATGACGAAGCCGGCGGCGTTGACGCCATAGTCGGAGGCATTGAACAGCACGTTGCCGTCGAGATCGACCTTGATCAGGCAGGACGCGTCGATTTCCTCATAGAGCATCCCGTAGGGGTTGATGAGGAAGTGGTCGTGCGTGCCGGGGACGCGGCAGGAGATGTGGTTGGCGATCATCTCGGTCATGCCGTACATCGCGGTGAGGCGGTAGCAGGCGGCGAGATCGACGCGGGTCTGCCACTCCTCCGCGCTCACCTGTTCGCGGACCGATTTCACCGCTCGGATGGCTGGAGAATTGACGGGAGGGGTCATGGAGCTTCTCTGTTGGGACGGAGGATTGCGCCCGATATGGACTGATCGGCGGAGCCAGTAATCTCAGGATACCTGCAACCGCTGTTGCGCCGCAAGGCGCCGTCGCTTCCATCCCTGCAACCCAGCCATCGCCAATGCGCGGGCGCTCGGCCCATTAACCCCGAACGGAGCCACACCGCGGCAACGGCGGTACGCTCCCTCTCCCGCTCTTCGCGGGGGAGGGCGGGGTGGGGGTGCCCGCAGCGAACGCCGGCGCAAGCGGAGAGAATTCCCCCACCCGGATCGCGTCTTCGATGCGATCCGACCTCCCCCGCAAGCGGGAGAGGTGCAGCGGCGCCTGCTGAAGCTGACGATTCGAATTCACGAATCCAGGGCCGGATGCCGCTCCACAGTTTTGCCGCAGGGCAAAACCCGATCGTCGCAAATCCTTCATCCGCGGCCTATACTTGGTCGCCGTTTGGTGTCGACGTCCCGATCTGCCGGGAAATTCCTTCAAAATCGGAGCCCATTTCATGAAGACCGTCCGTTTTGTCCTCGCCTTGCTGGCGTTGTCGTTGCTGGCGCCGCTCAACTCCGCCAAGGCGGCTGACGTGATCTGCTACAACTGCCCGCCGGAATGGGCCGACTGGGCCTCCATGCTGAAGGCGGTCAAGGCCGACCTCAACTACGACATCCCGCACGACAACAAGAATTCGGGCCAGGCGCTGGCGCAGATTTTGGCAGAGAAGAGCAACCCGGTCGGCGACATCGGCTATTTCGGCGTCACCTTCGGCATGAAGGCCAAGGCGGAGGGCGCGCTGGAGCCCTACAAGCCCGCCCACTGGGACCAGGTGCCCGCGGGCCTGAAGGATCCCGACGGCTACTGGACCACGATCCATTCCGGCACGCTCGGCCTGTTCGTCAACAAGGATGCGCTCGGCGGCAAACCGGTGCCGGCCTGCTGGAAGGACCTGCTGAAGCCGGACTACAAGGGCATGGTCGGCTATCTCGATCCCTCCTCGGCCGCCGTCGGCTATGTCGGCGCGGTCGCGATCAATCTGGCGCTCGGCGGCTCGGCCTCGAATTTCGATCCGGCGATCACTTTCTTCAAGGAGCTGCGCAAGAACGATCCGATCGTGCCGAAGCAGACTTCCTATGCCCGCGTGGTCTCCGGCGAGATGCCGATCCTGCTGGATTACGATTTCAACGCCTATCGCGCCAAATACCAGGAGAAGGGCAATTTTGAATTCGTCATCCCCTGCGAGGGATCGGTGGTTTTCCCCTATGTCGTGGGCCTCGTGAAGAACGCGCCCGACAAGGCCAAAGCCGAGAAGGTGCTGGACTATCTGTTGTCCGACAAGGGACAGGCGATCTGGACCAACGCTTACCTGCGCCCGGCGCGCCCGATCGAATTGCCGCCAGCCGTGAAGGCGAAATTCCTGCCCGACAGCGATTACGCCCGCGCCAAGGCCGTCGACTGGGGCCAGATGGAAGGCGTGCAAAAAGGTTTTGTCGACCGCTATCTCGCCGAGGTCCGCTGATGCAGAATGATGTCCTCAGCTGAGGACATCATCCTTCCATGCCACATAAAACCTTCGTCTGGCTCTGCCTGTTGCCGCTCGCCGTGGTGACGACGGCGTTCTTCCTGCTGCCGATGGCGCGGCTGGTGGTGACCGGCGCGGAAGGCCCGCAGGGGTTGGCCGGCTATCTTTCGATCCTGACCGAGCCGCGCTACCGCGCCACCCTGATCAATACCGTGCTGCTGGCGGCCGCGACCACGGTCGCAACGCTTGGCATCGCCACCGTCGCCGGGATGTTCCTGCAGCGCCATCGATTTCCCGGCCGCGCCGTGTTGATCGCGATGCTGACCTTTCCGCTGGCGTTTCCCGGCGTCGTCGTCGGTTTTCTCATTATCCTGCTCGCCGGGAGACAGGGCCTGATCGGCGATCTTACCAACCGCATCTTTGGCGAAAAACTGGTGTTTGCCTATTCGATCTACGGGCTGTTCCTGGGCTATCTCTATTTCTCGATCCCGCGCGTCATCCTCACCATCATGGCGGCGGTGCAGAAACTCGACATGGGGCTGGAAGAAGCCGCGCGCTCGCTCGGCGCCAGCCCATGGGCGGTGCAGCGCGACGTGGTGCTGCCGGCGCTGGGACCGGCCTTCGTGGCCTCCGGCGCGATTGCCTTCGCCACCGCGATGGGCGCGTTCGGCACCGCGTTCACGCTCGCCACCAATATCGATGTGCTGCCGATGCTGATCTATACCGAGTTCACGCTGGCGGCGAATTTCGCCACCTCGGCGGCGCTGTCGATCGGGCTCGGAATCATCACCTGGGCCATCCTGGCGCTCGCCCGCTCCTTCAGCGGCAGCGCGGTCGCGGCGGCCGGATGAGACCATGCGCGATCGCCTGATTTTCACCGGCCAACTGGTCTTCACGCTGCTGGTCGCAGCCTTCCTGGTGGTGCCCGCGATCCAGTCGATCGTCGCGGGTGTCACCGTAAATTATTTTCGCGGGATATCATCGGGTCTGACCCTGCAATGGGTGTTTCAGGTCTGGGACCTTTATGCCGGCACCATCTCCCTGTCGTTTGTGATCGCCTTTGCGACGCTCGCCGTTACGCTGATCGCCGGCGTTCCCGCGGCCTATGCCTTGCATGTGCGCGGAGGGCGGCTGTCGCGCGTGGTCGAGGAGATCATCACCTTGCCACTGGCGATCCCGGGGTTGGCGATCGCGCTGGCGCTGCTGCTCACCTACCAGGGCTTCAGTGATTTTCGCCGCTCCTGGCTGTTCATCCTGGTAGGCCATGTCGTCTTCACCATGCCGTTCATGGTGCGCTCGGTGATGGCGGTGTTCGCAACCGTCGACATCAGGACGCTGGACGAGGGCGCGGCCTCGCTCGGCGCTTCGCCCTGGCGGCGCTTTCGCGACGTCATCGTGCCGAACGCGTTGCCGGGGATTCTCGCGGGCAGCCTGATGGTGGTGACCCTGTCGCTCGGCGAATTCAACCTGACCTGGATGCTGCATACGCCGCTGACCAAGACGCTGCCGATCGGGCTTGCCGACGCTTACGCCTCCATGCGGCTCGAAGTGGCGTCCGCCTATACGCTGATCTTCTTTGTCATGATCATTCCGCTCTTGGTGGCGATGCAGATATTTGCCGACAGGGAGCAGGCGCGATGAACGCGGCCACCGGACACGGCGCCGCGGTGCGCGTCGAGAACTGCGGCAAGACCTTTGCCGACGGGACGCGCGCGCTGGAGCCCGCCACTCTTGATATCGCGCGCGGCGAAACGCTGGTGCTGCTCGGCCCATCCGGCTGCGGCAAGACCACCATGCTGCGCATCATCGCCGGCCTGGAATTGCCCGACGCCGGCGGGCGCGTGCTGTTCGACGGCCGTGATATGACATCGGTGCCGATCGAGCGCCGCAATGTCGGGATGGTGTTCCAGTCCTATGCGCTGTTTCCCAACATGAGCGTCGCCGACAATATCGGCTACGGCCTGAAGATCCGCGGCATGGCGGCGAGCGAGCGCGCCGCGCGCGTCGCCGAGCTGGTGCGGCTTACCAATATTTCGGGGCTGGAGAACCGCCGCATCGACCAGCTCTCCGGCGGCCAGCGCCAGCGCGTGGCGCTCGCCCGCGCGGTCGCGATCCGGCCCGGCATCCTCCTGCTCGACGAACCCCTGACCGCGCTCGACGCGGCCCTGCGCGACCGGCTGCGCGGCGAACTCAATCGCCTGCTGCGCGCGCTCGGCATCACCGCGATCTATGTCACGCACGACCAGTCCGAGGCGATGGAACTCGGCGACCGCATCGTGGTGATGCAGAAGGGATCGATCGCCCAGATCGGCACGCCGCGCGAAATCTATTTCGCGTCGAAAAATCGTTTCGTCGCCGAATTCATCGGCGCCGCCAATATCATCGAGGCGCCCATCGAGGCGGGCTATCTGGTATTGCCGGGCGGGCGGCAGCCGGTCGGCGGCGACTCCAGCGTGCCGGCCGTAATCGCCATGATCCGCCCCGAGACCATCCGCATCGTCGAAGCCGAGGGCGCACCGCTCGCGGGGATGATCGACAGCGTCAGTTTCATCGGCGACCGGCAACGCATCATTGTCTCCGGCGCATCGGCAAAATTGCTCACCGTCGATGCGCCGAACACGGTTCTGGCCAGGGCCGGCGAACGGGTCGGGCTCTCGATCGCGCCGGAAGCCGTCAGGTTGCTGCCACCGGAAGAGCATTGATGCCGCAAAAGCCAGTTCTGATCGCGCAGATTTCCGACCTGCACATCAAGCCGCCGGGCTCGCTGGCCTACGGCCGCGTCGATACGGCAGCCGCGCTGGCGCGCTGCGTGGCGGCGCTCAACGCATTCAGGCCGAAGCCGGATTTTGTGGTGATCGCGGGCGATCTCGCCGATACGCCGGTGGCGGAGGAATATCAGCATCTCCAGCGCCTGCTGGCGCCGCTGCAATTGCCCTTCGCCGGTATTCCCGGCAATCACGATTCCCGCGAGCTGATGCGCGCGGCGTTTCCATCGGCGGCCTACGCGTCGCCATCCGGGCCGCTCAATCAGCGCATCGAGATCGGCGGGCTCGACCTGCTGCTGCTGGATTCCAGCGTCCATGCCAAACCACATGGCCAGCTCGATGCGCCGACGCTGCAATGGCTCGACGCTACGCTCGCCGCCGCGCCTGAGCGGACGGCGCTCGTGTTCCTGCACCATCCGCCGTTCCTGACCGGCATCGGCCACATGGACCGCCAGAACCTCCGCAACGCCGCCGATCTCGCCGCCATCGTCAAGCGCCACAAGCGCGTGCAGCGCATCGCCACCGGCCACGTCCACCGCGCGACGCTAGCGACCTTTGCCGGCGTCGCCACCACGATCTGCCCCGCGCCCAACCACGCCGTCGATCTCGACCTGGCCGAGCAGCGCGAACCTTCCTTCAGGGTCGAACCGCCGGCGTTTCATCTGCACGTCTGGTGGCCGGGGGAGGGATTTGGGAACGTCGTCACCCACCAGGTCCCGATCGGAGAGTTCGACGGCCCGCATCCGTTTTTCGGGAAGGATGGGAGGCTGCTGTGAGGGGTGGAAGTTGATCCGCGAAGGTGGCAACCTCGCTTCCTGACGCAAGCCTCGCCTCCCAGGAGCCCATGTCCCCCACCATCGATCCCATCACGCGATCCGTCGTCCAGCACCGGCTGAGCTCGATCGTCAAGGAAATGGGCGAGGCGATGCTTCGCACCTCCTATTCGCAGATCCTCAATTCCAGCCGGGATTTTTCGCTGGCGATCTGCGATACGAGCGCGCGGCTCATCGCGCAGGCCGAGCACATCCCGGTGCATGTCGGCGCGCTGCCGTGGGCGACGCGCGCGGTCGAGGCGCGATTTAAGGACGTGCGGCCGGGCGACGTGATCCTGCTCAACGATCCCTATCACGGCGGCAGCCATCTGCCCGATCTCACCGCCTTCGTGCCGGTGTTCGCCGGCGAGCGGCGACTGCTGTGGACCATCGTGCGCGCGCACCAGAGCGACATCGGCGGCGCCACGCATGGCGGCTACAATCCGGACGCGACCGAAATCTATCAGGAGGGGCTGCGCGTTCCGCCGGTCAGGCTGTACGAAGCCGGGCGCTTGCGCGACGACCTGCTCGACCTGCTGGCGCTGAATATCCGCAACCCCCGGGAATTTCGCGGCGATCTCGCGGCGATGGTTGGCGCGGCGCATCTCGGCGAGCGGCGGCTGTCGCGGCTGTTTGCGGAATTCGGCGCGACGGTCGTCGAAGCCGCGGTGGAAACCATTTTGGATACGGCCGAGCAGCAGGCGCGCGCAGTGGTGTCGACCTGGAAGGACGGCGTGTTTTACGGCGAGGCTTTCCTCGATGACGACGGCCATGGCCGCAGCGACATCCGGATCGCCGCAAAGGTGACCAAGAAGGGTGGGGATATCGAGGTCGACCTCTCGGACTCCGATCCGCAGTCGACAAGCTTTGTCAATTCATCGCATGCCAACATGCAGGCGGCTGTGGTGATGGCCTTTGCCTATCTGATCGATCCCGAGATTCCCAAGAATGCCGGCGCCTTGCGGCCGCTGACGATCATCGCCAGACAGGGCTCCATTGTCTGGGCCGATCCCGGGCGTCCGGTGACGCTGTGCACCAGCCATCCATCCAATGAAATCGTCGAGGCCGTCATCAAGGCGATGTCGGCTTCGTGCCCGGAGCGCGCCATGGCGGGATGGGGCCGCCGCTTCCGGATCGCGATCCAGGGCGAGGATCCGCGCTCTGGGCGGAATTTCATCTGGCACATGTTCCAGGCGCGACCGGGCGGCGGCGCCTCCTCCGGCGGCGACGGTTGGTCGTCGATCGGCGAATGGCATTCGGTCGGCGGCATCAAGTTCGGCAGCATCGAAGTGGCTGAGGTGCGGTTTCCGCTGCATTTCCGTCACCACGAATATCGCGCCGGCTCGGGCGGCGACGGGCAGTTTCGCGGCGGTCTCGGCGTCGCGCTCGACCTGGTGCTGGAAACGGAAAAGCCGGCGCGGGGCAATACCGCGGGCGATGGTGCACGCCACGGTCCCTGCGGCATGCTCGGCGGCGAGGACGGCGTTCCCCACGACTATCGCCTGACATCGGCGGGCCGTCCGCCGCGGACGCTGCGCACCAAGGAAACCGGCATCGAAATTCTCCCCGGCGATTGCCTCGAAGTCCGCTCATCCGGCGGCGGCGGATGGGGCCCGCCGGCGTTGCGGTCCGAACACGCTCGCCAACGCGACCGTGAGCAGGGCCTGACGCCTGACGGCGCGACGCCCGCGCGGGCGCCCTGAAGATGTTCACCATCGGAGTTGACGTCGGCGGCACCTACACGGACGTGGTCGCGATCACCGAGGACGGACGAACCGTGTTCGCGAAATCGCCGTCAACGCCTGCCGACCAGTCGGTCGGCGTCATGGCCGGGTTGGATGAACTGGCGAGAAGGTTGAACCTGTCGCGGGACGAGATGCTCGCCGGCACCGACCGGCTGGTTCACGGCACGACGGTGGCGACCAATGCGCTATTGGAGCGAAAGGGCGCGAAGGTCGCCCTGATCACGACCGAAGGCCATCGCGACGTGATCGAGATGCGCGAAGGTCTCAAGGGCGACCGCTACGACCTGCGTTCGCCGCCGCCGGAGCCGCTGGTGCCGCGCGAACGGCGCTTCGGTGTCAAGGAACGGCTCAAGGCCAATGGCGAGATCGCGATACCGCTCGACGGTCGCTCGCTGGGCGAGGCGATCGCTGCCGTCAGACACTCCGGCGCTACATCCGTCGCCGTCTGTTTCCTGCACTCCTACCTCAACCCCGTGCACGAAATCGCCACTGTCGAGCGGTTGGCGCGCGAACTGCCCGATGTCAGCATATCCGCATCCAGCGACGTGCTGCCGCAGATCAAGGAATATGAGCGGGTCTCGACCACGATCGTGAACGCCTATGTCGGCCCGCTGGTGCGGAATTATCTCGCCAGCCTGCAGCGGCGGCTCGTCGAGTCCGGATTCAAGGGAAGTCTGTTCGTCATCCTGTCGCATGGCGGCATGGCGCCGGTCGAGGAAGCCACGCGGCTTGCCGCGGGCACGGTATTGTCGGGGCCCGCCGGCGGCATTTCGGGCGCCCGGCGATGTGCCGATCTTCTCGGCATTGCCGATCTCGTGCCATTCGACATGGGCGGCACCAGCACCGACATCTCGCTGGTTTCGGAAGGGCGCGCGTCGCTTTCCGCCGACGGAATACTTGCCGGGCAACGCATCGCCTTGCGCAGCCTCGACATCGGCAGCATCGCCGCCGGAGGCGGGTCCATCGCCGGCGTTGATCCTGGCGGTACCCTGCATGTGGGTCCGGAAAGCGCCGGCGCAGTCCCCGGGCCGGCCTGCTATGGCAATGGCGGCACGGCGGCGACCGTCACCGATGCCAATGTCATTCTCGGCTATCTCGACGCCGGCGCCTTCATGGGCGGAAAGCGTCCGCTCGACCGCGCCGCCGCGGAAGCGGCGGTCGATCGGGTCGCAGCGGCGCTGCGCTTGACGCGGATAGAGGCGGCGGCCGGCATCCATCGCATGATCAACCTGAAGATGGCTGATGGCATCCGGCTGATGACGCTGCGCCGGGGTGTCGATCCCCGGCGCTTTGCGCTGCTCAGCTTTGGCGGCGCGGCCGGTTTGCATGCGGTCGAGGTCGCGCGCGAACTGGAGATCAGGCGCATCATCGTGCCGTCGGCCGCGTCGGTGTTGTCGGCATGGGGCATGTTGACCAGCGATCTGCGCTATGAGGTGAGCCGCACGCATTATGGCGCGGGTTCGCGCATCTCGGCGGAAGAAGTGCGCGAGCTGTTCGCGCAATTGGAGCAGCAGGCGGCAGGCCGTTTGCGTGCCTGGTTCGGCGGTCGCCTCACCATCGAACGATCGGCGGAAATGCGCTATGGCGAGCAGATCTTCGAGATCGACGTCCGGCTCGATGGCCTCGACTGGGATGCGGCCTCGCTGGTGGACCAGATCGAGGATCGCTTTCACCGCCGTCACGAGGAGCTCTACACCTACGCATCGCGCGACCAGGAAGTGGTGTTCGTGAACGCGCGCGTCGCGGCGGTCGGCGAGGTGTCGGAACACGGAAGCGACGCCGGCGTCGCGCCCTCGGCCGCGACATCGACATGCTCACCGCGCACGACACGGCAGGCCTTCTTCGGCCGATGGCGCGAGGTGCCCGTCTATTCGCTCGACGCGCTCCGGCCCGGCCACGCCTTCGCAGGCCCTGCTGTTATCGAGGCCGAGACGACGACGGTCATCGTCGGTGACCGCGATCGGGTCATCGTCAATGCGCTTGGCTGGCTGGATATTGCGCTGATTTGATGCGAGGTGAGGGGCGCCACCTCAGTCAGCCTTTGCCCCGCCCTTCGGTCGATGCCGCCAGCTTGCGGTAGGCCTCGACGGCGGTCTGCAACAGACGCTTTTCGCGCTTCGGGCTGAGAATTCGAAAGGACGCCGCGGCCCCATCCCGCGGCAAGGCGGCCGCCAGGGCGTGGCCCCTGGTATCGTCGTTCAACTGCCCGAGCGCGCGCTGCGCCCGGCGCAGATGCTTTAGCCCGGCCTCGAGCCGCGAAAATCTCTTGTGCGAATACAGATCTTCGAAGGTCTCGATCGAATAGCTCAATTTCTTGTTCAGCAGCCGCAATCGATGGCGCTCCTCCGCATCCATTTTCAGAAGCCTGCGGCTTTTCCGCAAGAGCTTCGCAAGCCATTGCGCCAGTTTCGCCGCGCTGTATTCGGCGATCGGGACAGCGCGCTGTCCCGCGGCGTGGCTTCCTCCCGACATGGACCAGGGTCCGTTCTCGATCCAGTCGGCGGTGCTGTCGACCAGATGCCGGTAGCGGACCGAGCGTAACGCCCGCGCCAGCTGGCGATGGCTTTCCGATCGTTTCGCCATCCAGGATCTGTAATAGGGGATGGCCCGCGGCTTCTGCTTGTCGAGCGCCTTCAACCGTTCGATCGCGACGTCGAGGTCGCGCAGCAGGCCGAGGTGTCCATTCAGCCACTTCAACTCATGCCTGATTTTGGTCCGCCTGATGTCGGCAACCATCGGCGAGAAGAACAGGATGGCGGTGCGCAAACGCGTGAGCGCGATGCGCATTCGATGCAGGGCGCCGGGGTCGCCCTTGCAGGTCGCTTCATGATTTGCGGTCAAATCCCCGAGGTAGCGGCGGCCCACCATCCGGAATGCCGTATCGCATGGCATCATCGCGTCGAGCCGCGGCGCGAGGCCGGGGCGCCCAGCTGTCTGCCGGGCGGTGGCTTTTTTCGCGGGTTTCGGGGAGGGTGGCATCGATGTTTCCGGGCAGCCTGTGACGCCTCTCAGAGCGCGATTTCACATTGTTTCAGGGTCTGCTCCGGCGTTCCGGAAGCATCGATGATGGTCCAGTCGAGCGCGCCGATATTATAGCTCTCCTGAAGCCCGGCAATGTCGGCCGTGGCGTCGGATGCATCTTTCTCGCGGCGGCCAACCCGTTTCAGCCGGGTCGCAAGGTCGGTCCGGAGAAAGAGGCCGGCAAACCGGGCCTTGAGCCGGCGCGCGGCCTCGAAGATCGCCTCTCGCTCGGCTTGCTCCGCGAATACCGCGTCGGCCACGACCGAATGTCCCTGCGAAAGGATCCGCATCGCTCGCTGCGCCAGGATTTCGTAAACCTGCGCCGTAATCTCCGGCCGGTAGCCGCTCTCTGGCAGGCGGTCGGTTTCGTTGACGTTGAACAGCTGCTTGCGCAGCACGTCGCTGCGCAGCACCATCGCGCCCGGCCGTGGCAGCAGGGACGGCGCGAGCGCGCGCGCCAGCACCGATTTTCCGGTCCCGGACAGGCCGCCGATCGCGACCAGTGTCGGCGCCGGTTGGCCGGGCGCCATTTCAAGCCTGCTTCAATCCGAACAGGTGCGCCGCGTTGCCGCCGAGGATCGCCGCCTTCTGCTTGTCCGACAGGGTGGTGGTGGCGAAGATATGATCGACCGGATGCTGTTCCCAGGGAATGGGATGATCGGTGCCGAGCACGACCTGGCTCGCGCCGACCTGCGCCACCAGATGACGCAGGGCCTCCGGCGTGAACACCAGGGCGTCGAAGTAGAGCTGGCTGAGATATTCCGAAGGCTGCTTCTTCAGCTTGATGTCGGGATTGCAGTTCTGTGGCGAGACGAAGCAGGCATGGTCGTCGCGCGCCGCGTAGGAGCCGAGATAGCCGCCGCCATGCGCGGCCAGGATTTTCAGGCCCGGGAAGCGGTCGAGCGTTCCCTCGAAGATCAAATGCTGTAGCGCGATCGTGGTATCGAGCGGATTGCCGATCGTGTTCGACAGCCAGCCATTGCCCTTGAAGCGTTTGGCGAGTTCCGGCGTGCTCTGCGGATGGATGAACAGGACGGCGCCGAGCTCTTCGGCCTTGGCCCAGACGGGATGGAATTTGGGATCGGAAAAACTCTCGCCCATCACGCTGCCGCCGATGGCGACGCCGCGCAGGCCCTGCTTCCTGATCGCCGTCTCCAGTTGTTGCACGGCGAGGTCGGGAAATTGCAGGGAAAGCGAAGCGAAGGCGCCGAACCGGTCCGGCCGCGACGCGCATAGTTCGGCCAGCTTCTCGTTGTTGACCTTGACGATCGCGGCCGCCGTGTCGCGGTCCTTGCCGTACCAGAACGGATTGATCGACAATATCTCCATGTCGATCGCCATCGCGTCCATTTCCTTCAGGCGCTGCTCGATGACGATGAAATGCTCGGGCACGCCCTTGACCGGCGGCAAGATCTTGTCGGCGGCGTCTCCCATCAAATTGAGAGCTTCGTGAAAATAGCAGTGGGTGTGCGCATCGACGGTCATGACCCGCTTGCCGCCGACCTTGACGGGCAGGCGGGCCGTGCCGGGCTGGGCGCGCGCGGCGCGCTGCAGGCCGCAGCCGCAGAAGACAATCCCGCTCGCCGCCGCGCCCTTCAAGAAGTGTCTGCGGGTGGTGGTCATTTTTGTTCCTTCCCTGGCGGGCTGTTCTTGATTTCTTCCGCGCACATTGCCAAGCCGGAAGCGAGAGGGCAATGATTTCCTTAAGAAGTTCGCGGTCCGAATTCGGAAAGCCGCCGTGCAAATTGGCGAGAGATAGAGGGACATCCGCTATGCGTCTGATTTGTTTGCTGGCTGCGGCGCTGGCGCTGCTTGTCGGTTCGCCCGCGCTCGCGCAGTCGGTGTATCCCGACCGGCCCATCAAGATGATCGTGCCGCTGGCGGCGGCGAGCGCCGTCGATGTCGCGGCCCGCATCGTGACGCAGAAGATGGCCGAGAACATGGGCCAGCAAATCGTCATCATCAACCAGCCGGGCGCCTCCGGCTTGATCGGCGCCGGGCAGGTCGCCAAAGCCGAGCCTGACGGCTACACGATCGGCGGCTTTAACGACAGCGTCATGACCATGGTGCCCAACCTGCATGCGAGCATGCCCTGGGACATCATCCGGGACTTCGAGCCGGTATCGCTGGTGGCAACCGTCGAGTGGGGGCTGATCGCGGGCAACAAGACCCCCTACCAGACCGCGGCCGACCTGATCGCCGCCGCCAAGGCCGCACCGGGCAAGATCGACTATAGCTCAGGCGGTCCCGGCAGCCCGCAGCATCTGGCGATGGCGATGTTCGCCTCCGCGGCCGGCATCTCGCTGACCCATGTGCCCTACAAGGGCGCCACGCAGGCCGCGACCGACGTCGCTTCGGGCCAGATTCCCGTCGGCTTCCAGGGCATCGGGACCGTCGCGGCCCTGGTGCGCGGCGGTCAGCTCAGATTGATCGGGGTGACCACCGAAAAGCGCTTGCCGCAATTCCCCGATGTGCCCACCGTCTCTGAGTTCGGCCTGCCCGGGTTTTTCTTCAATTCCTGGTTCGCGATCATGGCTCCCGCCGGTACGTCGAGGGACATCGTCGCCAGGCTGAATACCGAGGTTCTCAATGCAATCGCCGATACCGAGGTTCGCCGCAAGCTGGAGGATCTGGGATTCACGGTGCGCGGGACGTCGGCCAAGGAGCTGGATGTCCTGACCCGCGAACAGCTCGCCAAATATGCGCGCGTCATCAAGGACACCGGAATCCCGCAGGAATAGCGCGAAGGTTCCGTAAAGGTGGTGACCGTTTTGCAACCGGCGCAGGTGCAAATTATCGAAAAACCAGCATTGGCGGCGGTCTCCTTCCCCGCCGGTTGCAATAGTGCGGCCGGACGCCGCGGCGCGAGCATCGATCGAAGGCTTGCAGGGCGGTCCGGCTTTCTTGCTGTTGCGGTTGCGAAGGAGTATAACTTCCATCTCCAGCGGATTGATCGCTCTGTTCCAGCCACATCGAGCGGATCCGCCCAAAACGGGCTTGTTGATTAGTCGTGACCTTCGTGCCTCAGGACAGGACGGGTGACGCTCGGCCATTTCCGAGCAGCAAGCTTTCGGTCCTGCGCAAGCATCCGATCTTCTGCGATCTTGATCCCGACGCCCTCGACCAGCTCTGCCGCTACGCCAAGCACGCTTCGCTGAAGCGCGGCGCGACGATCTTCTCGAGGGGCGATGCCGGCACCTGTCTGTTTGCGGTGATCAGCGGCACCGTGAAGATCAGCATCTCCTCCGCCGATGGCCGCAATGCAATTTTCAACCTGATCGGTCCCGGCGAGATTTTCGGGGAAATGTCGGTGCTCGACAGCCAGGCACGGTCCGCCGACGCCATTGCCAATACAAATTGCGAGGTTTTCATCATCGACCGCCGTGAATTCCTGCCCTTCGTTCGCGGCCAGCCGGAGCTGGCGATGAAGTTCATCGAACTATTGTGCACGCGGCTGCGATGGACCAGCGACCAGGTCGAGCAGATCATTCTGCAGAACCTGCCGGGGCGGCTCGCCAGCGCGCTGCTTCGTTTGACCGACAAGCACAAGCTTGCGCCGGGAGGCCGCACCATCGCCGTGACCCAGCAGGAAATCAGCGAGATGGTCGGCATGACCCGCGAGAGCATCAACAAGCAGCTGCGGGTCTGGGCGGCGCGCAACTGGGTCCGCCTCGAGCACGGCGCCATCGTGGTGTTGAATGAAATGCCGCTGCAGGCGCTGGCGGAAGCAGGAGCCGGCAGCGAAGACGATTAGAGCGCGATCGGTCCGCAGCCACATCGTTCGCATCGCCCTTCACGAAATCTTGCATACGAGCCGCGGCACAACCATCGCGTTTGGCGGGACGCGGGTTCCGGAATTCAATTCGCGGCCAGTGTGAGCCAATTCACAGTGCTGTCGCATGCATTGGGGTTAAGTCGTGCCGGGGTGATCGGAAAGATGGAGGCTTCCAATGCACGGCACGTTCGAACGGTCACGCGAAACACGCAACGACGATAGCAACCGCGGTTCAGGCATCGGATTTCTGGCAGTGCCCGTCATCATCGCGGTCGCCATGGTCGCGTTGGTGATTGCCAAGCCGGAGGCATCCGTCTGGATCGCGCAGGCGGCGCAGGCCGAAGCCGGCTTCGTCATGCCCGATGCGGCTCCCACCCAGCTGGCGCAGCCGGCCAGCGAAATCCGCAGCGTCAAGGCCGATTGACGAGGGCGAACGTCGCTTTCGTCGCTGTTCGCACATATCTAGTTGGCTACTTCGCGAACGGCTGCCGGTTGCTGCAGTTGCTGGTTCGCTGCTATCCAGGCGCTAAGCCCGCCGCGGTACCACAAGACGTTGCGATATCCCACCAATCCCGGGACAGGCATCGCTTCTTGCTGTTATCAAGCAGAGGGGGTGACGGGCATCGGTGGGGAACCTGTCGAGTGCGCAATCGACACCGATAGCGCAGGTCAATTGCGCAATCGGCAGGTCCTCCGTAAGGGCCAGACCCGCGCTGCCCGGGTCTATGGATGCCCAGGTTCATGATCGTGGGGAGTTTTCTGCGATAGTCGCCGAGAACTCCCCACGATCATGATCTCGCCTGCAGGGCCGGGAACTAGCGAGCCAAGGGCGCCCCACTGTTAGAGGTCGTACGTCGCTTCGATCGTGAGACGGCGTCTTCCTCGGGGTATTGGCACTACGTACCAATAGGCGGGTAGAGACGGCGCTGCGCGCACGCCTGGCAGCTGACGAGTGGCCGCATGACGGCCGCCTGCCCTCGGTTGGCCGAGCGCCACTGAATACGACGTCTCTAGGTCGGCCGTGACAGCCGCATTGCGCAGGATTGAGGCTGACGGCCTAATCGAAATCGTGCCCGCGTGGGGAACTTTCAGGAAAAGTGAACTCGGCCAGCGGCCTACATACCCGAGAATAATCCCAGGCCGTAATGGATTTCCTGCCAGCGTTTTCCTCAATGCCTCGCAGGTAGAATTCGTCATTTATCTTAATGA
>CAVPFQ010000018.1:0-243429 GCA_963703845.1 uncultured Alphaproteobacteria bacterium | reverse complement strand
AACTGCGACTTGCGGGCCCAGTCGGAATAGGGATGCTGGCGATCGACTTCCTCGAATTTCTTCGACGCCGCCTTCGGATCGTGCTTCTGGTTCATCAGGTACAAGCCCTCATTGTAGAGCTTGTCCGCGGGCTCCTCGACAAAGGTGTCGTCCTTGGCCAGGAACTTGTCCCACAACGCGCCGGTGCCGCATCCGCTGAGCGGGATGGCGAGACCAATCAGCGCCACGGCCAGACAAATCTGCCGGCCGAATCCCCTGACCGGGTCGAGACCGTCGCCTGCCGATCCGTTGCGTCTTTCGCGCGTCATCCGCTGTGCCGACATAAGACCTAAGACCTGACGCCTGTGATGCGGAGCCCGCCGCGGCGCGTCCAGAGAGCGGTCATGGACGCAATCATTAACTGTCCCCGGGGCATACGTTGCGGCCGAGGGCTTGTGTAGCCGAAAAAAGCCCCTCAACCAACCGGATACGCAGCCATTTCGCCCGGATTAAGGCGGCGCGGATCGCTCAAGGCCGATCATGGTTACTACTGTAAATCGGGGAATCGCCCGGGTCCGGGGCCGTTTCGAAGACGATAGTCGGAAACGAAAGTCAGCACACGTCGAAGACGACGGTCAGGACATTTCGGAGACGAAAGTCAGGACACGTCGGGGACGAAAGTCAGGAAACGTCGGGGCCGTAGGCCGGGGCGATCATGGCGCCCATCATCCCGCTGCCGATTTCGGCGTGAGCGCGCGGCCGGCGGGCGTTTTCGGCCTCGATCACCCGATAGGCGCTGCGATCGGCCATCAGTGCCGTGAGCACCGCATGGTTGAGCTTGTGGCCGCCGCGGACCGAGCGATAGGCGCCGAGCAGGGGCAGACCGGCCAGCGCGAGATCGCCGATCGCATCCAGCACTTTGTGGCGGGCGCATTCGTCGCTGAAGCGGAGCCCCTCGGTGTTGAGCAGGCGGGTTTCGTCGAACACCACCGAATTCTCGAACGAAGCGCCGAGCGCAAAACCGGCGCTCCAGAGTCGCGCCACGTCGTTCATGCAGCCAAAGGTGCGGGCCCGGCAAATCTCGCGGCGGAACCGTTCCGCGCTGAGATCGAGCGTATAGCTCTGGCGGCCGATCACCGGATTGGTGAAGTCGATTTCGATCTCGGCGCGGAAACCGCTCGCATGCGGCCGCAACTCGCCGAAGGAATTGCCGATGGCGACCTGCACCGGCTTCAGCACCTGGATGAAGCGGCGCGATGCCGACTGCGTGACGATACCGGCCTGGTCGACCGCCGCGACGAAGGCCGCCGCACTGCCGTCCATAATCGGAACTTCCGGGCCATCGACTTCGATCGTGGCGTTATCGACGCTCATGCCCCGCAGCGCAGCAAGCACATGCTCGGCGGTCGAAACCAGCGGACCTTGGCGGTCGCCCAGCACGGTTGCAAATTCGGTTGATATGACCGCTTCTGCGGTCGCTTGAACCTCGCGGTCGCAACCGTCCAGCCCAGTGCGGACAAAAATAAAACCTGCATCGACAGGTGCAGGTCCGATTGTCAGATTGACGGGTAAACCGGAATGAACGCCGACGCCCGTCACGGTAGCTTGCGACCGAAGCGTTGTTTGCCGGCTAAATTTCATACGAAGACCGCCCACTACCGACTTACCAAGAGATTGCAACGCCACGCTTGCGTGCCGATTCGTCTCTAAGTTTCCCCAAGTCACGGCCGACCATAGTCACTGCCCCAAAGCGCGCCAACTCACGCTTTTTTACCGATTGTTACCCAATCTCTGCCGTATTCACGCCAATGGTTGACCAAATTGCGCCACGATCGGCCGCGATTTCGGCACCGCCATCAGATCACGGAATACATAATTAATGATTTAAAATCAGTTGCTTGCCGAGACGCCAGGAGCTTTCCGGAAGCCAGGAAAAAAGGCCCCGGCGCCTCAGCCGGGACCTTTTTGCGTCGCCAAAATGGTAACAAAATTCAGTTGGCTTGCCGCCGCAGGAAGGCCGGAATATCCAAATGATCGTCGCCCTGTGGCGTCGCAGCAACAGGTGCCGGGCGCCCATGGGTGTCCAATCCTTGCGGCGCGGGCCGCCGAGCATACTCCGATACCGGCTCGTTGGCCGCGATCTGCTGGGCCACCGTGCGTGGGCCTTTCCGTTCCGGCAGTGGCGGCAGCGGCGCCATCGCCGGGCCGGAGGCGCGGGCCGCGATCGGCGGCTCGGTCTCTTCGTCGCGGCGGCCGAGCCCGACATTGGCAAGGCGCTGCAGCAGCGACATCCGGGTCTTCTGCGGATGCTCCTCCTCCGGCTCGCCACGGGCCTGCCGGATTTCGTTCTGCGCGGGCATCGGCAGATCCTCGAATTTCGGCATTCTCGGCGTGCGCGACGGCGGCCGCTCGGCCGCCTGCGGGATGAAGGTTTCGGGGGTCGCAGGTTCGCTCGCCTCGGTGCGGGCGACCTCATGGTCCGGGAACAAGGTCGGCTTCTGCGCGATCGGCCGAACCGTGACATCGCCGTAGGAGGCGGGCTGCAGCGCCGGCGCGGGTTGCGGGGCGTCAGGTGCGACGGCTGCCGCGATGGCTGCGAGCGCGGCACGTTCGATGCTGCCGGAAGTCCGCTGCGGCGCGGCTGCGGGCGCTGCCGGCGCCTGCGCGTCCAGCTTCTGGGCGCGCTCGCCGAGGCGGGCATTGTCGGCGCGCAGTTTCGCGGTGAGATCGGCGAGCCGGCTTTCCGGTGAGCCTGTCGAGGCCACGGCAGCGCTGGCGAGCGGGACCGGAGGCGCGGTGTGGCGCGACAGCGTCGCCTGTTCGATGCCGGTGGCAACGACGGAGACGCGGATGATGCCGTCGAGGCTCTCGTCGAAGGTGGCGCCGACGATGATGTTGGCGTCCTGGTCGACTTCCTCGCGAATCCGGGTGGCGGCTTCGTCGACCTCGAACAGCGTCAGATCCTTGCCGCCGGTGATCGAGATCAGAAGACCGCGCGCGCCCTTCATCGATGAGTTGTCGATCAGCGGATTGGCGATCGCTGCTTCCGCCGCCGTCAGGGCGCGCTTGTCGCCCGAGGCCTCGCCGGTGCCCATCATCGCCTTGCCCATCTCGCGCATCACGGCGCGAACGTCGGCGAAGTCGAGATTGATCAGGCCTTCCTTGACCATCAGGTCGGTGATGCAGGCGACGCCGGAATAGAGCACCTGGTCGGCCATCGCAAAGGCGTCGGCGAAGGTGGTCTTTTCGTTGGCGACCCGGAACAGGTTCTGGTTCGGGATGATCAGGAGCGTATCGACCACCTTGTGCAGCTCGGCGATGCCGGCTTCGGCGGTGCGCATGCGGCGCTGGCCCTCGAAGTGGAACGGTTTTGTCACCACGCCGACGGTCAGGATACCCATCTCGCGCGCGGTTTTGGCGATCACGGGGGCGGCGCCAGTGCCGGTACCGCCGCCCATGCCGGCGGTCACGAACACCATATTGGCGCCGCTCAGATGATCGCGGATTTCATCGAGCACCTCTTGTGCGGCGGCTGCGCCGACGTCGGGCTGCGATCCCGCGCCGAGGCCCTGCGTGACCTGGGTGCCCATCTGGATGATGCGCTGCGCCTTGGACATGGTGAGCGCCTGCGCGTCGGTATTGGCGACGACGAAATCGACACCCTGAAGGCCCGCGGTGATCATGTTGTTGACGGCATTGCCACCGGCTCCGCCAACACCGAACACGGTAATACGCGGCTTCAGCTCGCTGATATCAGGGGGAGTAAGATTGAGTGCCATGGTTGCCTCTCGATTACGCGCGCGTTGGTTCGCCCCGGCCGACGGCCGCGGGAGTTGGTGAAAGTCCAGGGGTTGCGGAAGAAATCATCAGAAGCCCTCGCGAAGCCATCGTCCGACCTTTCCGAAATAGCCGTCAGTCCCTGTCCTGAGCTGCCGCGTATGCCGCGGTTCGACGTGTTCAAGATGAGCGTATTGCGGATAGACCAGGAGACCCGTGGGCACCGCGAAGGATGCGCTCTTGGCCTCGTTGGGCAGCCGGCCGAAGCCGAGCGGACGGCCGATCCGCACCGGGCGGCCGAGGATCTGGGTTGCAAGCTCGGGAAAGCCGGTGAGCTGCGAAGCGCCACCGCTCAGCACCACGCGGGCCTTCGGCTCGGCGGCAAAGGGGGAATCCGCAAGGCGGTCCCGGACCATCTCAAAAATCTCCTCGGCCCGCTGCCGGACGATATTGGCGATCGTGGCGCGGGATACGATCTGGGGAACATCCCGCTCGCCATCGCCGGCGGTCGGCACACTCATCAGCTCGCGCGTGTCCGACCCACCGGTCAGCACGGTGCCATATAACGTCTTGATTCGCTCGGCATCCGCAATGCATGCGGAGAGGCCCCGCGCCAGATCCATGGTGATGTGGTGCCCGCCGACCGCAAATCCGCAGGCATGCACGAAGCGCCCGCCGGAATAGATCGCCATCGTGGTGGTGCCGGCGCCCATCTCGACCACGGCGGCGCCGAGATCGGCCTCGTCGTCGGTCAGGACCGAAAGCCCCGCGACATAGGGGGCCGCGGCCATGGCCTCGACGTTGAGGTGGCAGCGCTCGACCACCAGCATCAGGTTCTTGGCGACGGAGGCATCCGCCGTGACCACGTTCATGTCGACCCCGAACTGGCGGGCCACCATGCCCTTCGGATCGCGGATGCCCTTGACGCCATCGAGCGAATAGCCGACCGGCAGCGCGTGCAACACGGTGCGACCTTCGCCGGTGGCGTGGCGCATGCCGGTGGAGGTGACGCGGGTGACGTCGGCCGCGGTGACCGCGCCGCCCTTGATATCGGCGGCGGCCTCGATCAATTGACCCTGCAGCCTGCCCGCCGCAACCGGCAACAGAACGGAGTTGACCCGGACCTTGGCCATGCGCTCGGCCAGCGCCACCGCCTGGCGCACCGCCTGCTCGCATTCGGCGAGATCCACGACCGCGCCGGCCTTGACGCCGCGCGACTGGATCTGGCTGTAGCCGATCAACTCCACGGCATGGGTGCGGCCGCGCAGCGCGTCGCTCGGCGGGCACGGCTTCAGCCGCGCGATCATGCAGGCGATCTTGCTGGTGCCGATGTCGAGGGACGCCACCAGCGCGGTGCGCTTCTGCGGCATCGGGCGCGTCTTCGGCGTCTGGTTGCGATCGAGGCCGGTCATGCGTCACCGGCCTTCTTCTTTTGCAACTGCTGCTTCTTGAAGGCATCCTCGCGGGCTTTGGCGGCATCGTCGGACAATTGCACTATCAGCCGGTCCGGCAGCCGCATGTCGACGGCGACGATATCGCGCGAGAACAGTTTCTCGTCCTTGTCGAGCTTGCTCAAGGCAGCCAGCGCGTTGCCGACGTCGTTTTCCGGCAAGCGGATGTCGAGACCGTCCTTGAGCCGCAGGTTCCAGCGCCGCTCGCCGACGAAGACCGCGGCCCTGGTCACCGACTTGACCTGCGGATAGCGCGCGAGCAGCGCGAGGAAATCCTTGGCGCGGTTTTCGGCGCCCTTGCCGACCACCAGCGGCAGCGAGATGAAGCGGCGCGACAGATAGGGCTCCAGCACCGCGCCGTCGTCCGCGATCACCGACAGCCTGCCGTCCTGCTGCCACAGCGCGAACGCCGAGCGCTCGACGATGTCGATCTGCAGCTCGCCGGGATAGAACTTGTGCACGGTGGCGTCCGCAATCCAGGGATTGGCTTTGAGGCGGTCGCGCACGGCGGCGGCATCGAGGAACAGCAGCGAGGAGCGGCCGTTGACGCCGCCGATCGCGAGCACTTCGTCCTGGGTCAATTGCTTGCGGCCGTTGATGGCGACCGAAATGATCCGGAACCCGGCGGAATTGGCAACCGCGTTGCGGGTGTCGCTCAGCGCCGAGGTCAATTCGTCGACATGACCGCCGCGGACGATGCCGAAGCCGGTGCTGCCCAGCAGGATCAGAACGGTCGCGGCGATACCGGCGCGGTTCGGCAAATGCTGTTCGATCCAGCCGATCAGCCGATGCGGCGGTTCGCGCTCGAGCGAGGATCTTGCGGACGCGCGAGGCAAGCCCAGCCGCTCGCGCAGCAGGATGACCGCGCCAATGGCGGCGGCCTTCAGGTCAGTTTGGGGCCTCAGCGATCTCAGCGACCGGTCGAGGCGTCCTGCACCATGCATTGCACGAGCTCGTCACATGTTGCCCGCAAAAACATTGCGGGTTCTGGCACAAATGACGTCTCGGTCATGCCGGGCTGGGTACTGACCTCACGCCTGAAGAGGCCACCTGTCCCCTCGATGCGGTCGCAGGAAGCGGAAATCCGCAACAGCTCACGCCCCGGCAGCCAAGCGCCACCTGCGCCGCCAGCGTTAACCTTCGGACTTCCTGGTAAACAAAGCGTAAAGCAGGGGGACGAGCGGCGCGATTTGATCTGCCGTCTGAATAGTTTGCCGGCCAATCGTTGCAATTTTACTTAATGGGGCGATTTCGGTCGCGGCGTGCGGATTCCCCGACAATCGACCCATTTCCGGCAATATTATTTCGTTGTCGGGCGGACCCTCAGGGCCGTTATGGTTAAACGGCTCGGGGTCGCGCGTGATCGGGCGCTCCCGCTACCTCGCCGCGCGCCTTTCGGCCAGCGCGATCTGATCCCTGAGGAAATCGGCGAATTCGATGCCTTGCGCCTTCAGCGCCTTCGGATAGAGCGAGGCCTTGGTCAGGCCGGGTAAGGTGTTGGTTTCGAGAAAAATCGGCCCCTGCCTGGTCACGATGAAATCCGAACGGGAATAGCCGCTGCATGACAGCGCCATGTGCGCGCGCACGGCGCGATCCATGATTTCCGCGTTGACGTCGGCTGCGAACCGGGCCGGACAGATTTCCTGCGTCGCCTTGGCGATGTATTTGGCCACATAATCGAACGCACCCTCGGCCGGGATGATCTCCACCGGCGGCAGCGCGATCACAGAACCATCCATTTGCTCCAGCACGCCGCAGGTTGCCTCCACGCCTGCGATGAACGGTTCGATCACATATTCTTCGGTGCGCGCCGCATTGCGAACGGCCACGAGATCCTGTTTGGCGTTGACGAAGATCAGGCCGTAGCTCGATCCATCCCGCGCCGGCTTTGCGATCAGCCGGCCGTGCGCGGCCAGCGCCGTCTCGATGTCTTCGACAGCCACGGCGTCCGGAGCCTTCAACCCTGCAAGCGCAGCGAAGCGTTTGGCGGCCACCTTGTCGAAGGCGAGATGCGACGACGCCGAGCCGGAGCCGGTGAAGGCAAGCCTGCGCATCTCGCACATCGCCTGCAACTCGCCGTTCTCCGCGGTGCCGCCGTGCAGGCCGAGCACCAGCACGCGGTCCTCGGCGCTCGCTTTGTCGAGCGCCGCTTCGATCTTGCCGAGACTTGGCGTTGCCGGCTTGAACGGGACCTCGAACGGCCGCGCATGCTTCGAGAGCGCCTCGGAGGCGGCTTCATGCACGGTACCGTCGACATCCCAGAACCACAGGTCGGCGTCGGGCAACGCCGAATGCAGCGCCTGGGCCGAGGCCACCGACACCAGGCGCTCCTTGTTGGTGCCTCCGAACAGAATGGTTGTCCGCATCAGCCCGCTTTCGCTCTTTCGTCATTCCGGGGCGGTCCGACGGACCGAACCCGGAATCTCGAGATTCCGGGTTCGCCCTTCGGGCGCCCCGGAATGACGATTATGTTGGAATCCCGACCCGCTTGATTTCCCAGTGTAGCTCAATTCCGGAATTCTGCTTCACCCGCGTGCGAACCGTCTCGCCCAGGGTTTCGATATCATGGCCGGTGGCGTTGCCGGTGTTGATCAGGAAATTGCAGTGCATTTCCGACACCTGCGCGCCGCCGACGGTAAGTCCGCGGCAGCCGGCGGCGTCGATCAGCTTCCAGGCGCTTTGGCCGGGTGGATTCTGGAAGGTCGAGCCGCCGGTCTTTTCGCGGATCGGTTGCGCGGTTTCGCGATGGGTCTGTACCTCGTTCATTCGCGCACGGATCGCTTCCGGCGAAGCGACCTGCCCGCGAAATCGCGCCGCGGTGAAGATGATGGAGGGATCGATGCCGCTATTGCGATAGACGAATTTCATGTCCGCATTTGTAAAGGCATGTCGCCTGCCGTCGCGGCCGATACCGGTGGCCTCGACCAGCACGTCTTTGGTCTCCGCGCCGTTGGCGCCGGCATTCATGCGTAGCGCGCCACCGACGGTGCCGGGAATGCCGAAGAAGAATTCGAGCCCACCGAGGTTGGCCGCCACCGCCGTCTCCGCCACGCGCTTGTCGAGCGCAGCGGCGCCCGCGCTGACGACATCGCCCTCCGCGCCGGTCTCGCCAAAGCCGCGCGGCGACAATCGGATCACCACGCCCGGAATGCCGCCGTCGCGCACGATCAGATTGGAGCCGACGCCGACGACATAGAGCGGCTGCTCACGCGGCAGATGCTCGAGGAAATAGGCCAGGTCATCCTCATCCGCCGGCGTGAACAGCACCTGCGCCGGACCGCCGACCCGGAACCAGGTCAGCTCCGCAAGCGACTGGTTCGCCAAAAGCCGCCCGCGCAACTGCGGCATAGCGGCCTTGAGATCGGGGCTAATGTCGGGGAAAGCCACCGCTAGCCCCTAATTTCGTCATGGCCGGGCTTGTCCCGGCCATCCACGTCTTGCAGAATTTCAGCATGGCAGGTGGCTATGTTTACATTCGGACCAACCGACCCAACGGCATCCTCTATGTTGGCGTGACCAACGATCTTGTTCGCCGCGTGTTCGAACACCGCTCCGGATTCGTCGCTGGCTTCAGCAAACGCTATGGTTTGAAGCGGCTGGTTTATTTCGAACAGTTCGACGATATCCGTGATGCCATCCAGCGCGAGCACAACATCAAGCATTGGCCGCGCGCATGGAAGGTTCGCACGATCGTCGCCGCAAATCCGGATTGGGACGACCTCTATCCGACAATCACGAAGTAAAGACGTGGATGGCCGGGACAAGCCCGGCCATGACGACCCCAATTGCATCACCGCCATCACCCCAGCGCCTTCAATTCGCCGGGCAGCGCATAGGCCCATTGCGTAATGTTGCCGGCGCCGAGACAGACGACTAGATCGCCGTGGCCGGCGAGCCCCTTGACCACGCCGGCGAGATCGGCGGATTTCTGCAGCGGGATGACTTCGCGATGGCCATGGGCGCGCAGGCCAAGCACGAAATGGTCGCGATCGATGCCTGCAATCGGCGCCTCGCCGGCCGGATAGACCTCGGCGACGACGACAGTGTCGGCGTCGTTGAAGCAGGTGCAGAATTCCTCGAACAGCGACTGCAGCCGGGTGAAGCGATGCGGCTGCACCACGGCGATGATTTTCCCGTTGGTGGATTCCCGCGCGGCCTTCAACACCGCGGCAATCTCGACAGGGTGATGGCCATAGTCATCGATGATAGTGACGCCGTTCCATTCACCGGTTTTTGTAAAACGCCGCTTGACGCCGCCGAAGCCGGCGATGGCCTTGCGGATCATCGCATCCGACAGGCCGAGTTCATGGGCGACCGCGATCGCCGCGGTGGCGTTGAGCGCGTTGTGGCGCCCGGCCATCGGCAGATGCAGATCGGCGATCTCATGCGACGCGCCGGTCTTGCGGTTGCGGAATGCGACCTTGAATGTCGATCCGCCGCCCATCGGAACCAGATCGGTCAGCCGCGCGTCGGCCTGCGGATTTTCGCCGTAGGTGACGATGCGGCGATCCTCGATCTTGCCGACGATGCTCTGTACCACCGGATGGTCGATGCACATCACCGCGAAACCGTAGAACGGCACGTTCTCGACGAAATGGCGGAACGCGTCCTGCACCGCCTCGAAGGTCTTGAAGTGATCGAGATGTTCGGGATCGACATTGGTGACGATGGCGACGTCGGCCGGCAGTTTCAGGAACGTGCCGTCGCTCTCGTCGGCTTCCACCACCATCCATTCGCCGGCGCCGAGACGGGCATTGGTGCCGTAGGCGTTGATGATGCCGCCATTGATCACGGTGGGATCGAGGTTGCCGGCATCCAGCAGGGCCGCCACCATCGAGGTCGTGGTGGTCTTGCCATGGGTACCGGAGATCGCGACGCAGCTTTTCAGCCGCATCAGTTCGGCCAGCATCTCGGCGCGGCGCACCACGGGAATGCGTTGCGCGCGCGCCGCCATCAGTTCGGGATTGTCGCGCTTGATCGCGGTCGACACCACAACCACGTCGGCGCCGTCGACATTCTCGGCCTTGTGGCCGACCGATATCCTGATGCCCTTGTCGCGCAGCCGGCTGACATTGGCGCCTTCGGAAGCATCGGAACCCTGCACGGTGTAGCCGAGATTGCACAGCACCTCGGCGATGCCGCTCATGCCGATGCCGCCGATCCCGACGAAGTGGATGGGTCCGATCTCGCGCGGCAGTCTCATGAGGCGTTTCCTGTCATTGCGCGTACTGGATGCCCCGCTTTCGCGGGACATGACAAGGGTTTTTTCCGTCATTCCGGGGCGCTCGCAAGGCGAGCGAACCCGGAATCTCGAGATTCCGGATCAGCCCGCTTCGCGGCCTGTCCGGAATGACTTGACGTCAGATTCCGGCGACTTTCACGACCAGATCGGCCAGCCGCTCGGCGGCGTCGAGCCGCCCGGCAACGCGGGCGGCCGATGCCATCGCGGTCAGCCGTGCGGGCTCTGCCGCGAGTGCGGAGATTTCCGCGGCGAGCCGGTCGGGGGTGAATTCGGCTTGCGGAATCCGCAAAGCGCCGCCCGCCTGCGCCAGCACGCCTGCATTGGCGAACTGGTCCTGGTCGATCGAGCCGGGCAGCGGCACCAGGATCGAGGGGCGGCCGATGGCGGCGAGTTCGGCGACGGTGCCGGCGCCGGAGCGCGAGACCATCAGATGGTTGGAGGCAAGCCGCGCCGGCAGATCGGAAAAGAACGGCGCCAGCTCCGCGTCGATCTTGAGCCGGTCATAGACCGCGCGGACCCGCGCCATGTCTTCCTCGCGCACCTGCTGGGTGAGCACCAGCCGGTTCCACAGCGCGGGCTCCAGCCGCTCGATCGCACCGGGCACGATGTCGGCCATCACGCGGGCGCCCTGGCTGCCGCCGACCACGAGCAATCGAAACGGTCCGGCCGGTTCCGGCGCAGCATAGTTCACCTCGGCGGCGGCGAGGATGGCGGGACGCATCGGCGTGCCCACCGTAGTGGTCTTGCCCGAAAGCTGGGGATCGCGGTCGAGCACGCCCGGCAGCGAGGTCGCGATCGCGCTGACGCGGCCGGCGAGAAAGCGGTTGGCGCGGCCGAGCACGGCGTTGGCGTCGTGGATGATGCCGGGCACGCCGAACAGTTTTGCCGCGAGCAGCGGGGGCACCGTCGGGTAGCCGCCGAAACCGACCACCGCCGCGGGCTTCAGCCGTCGCATCAAATTAAGCGAAACCGCCATGCCGGCCGCGAGCATCGCAGCCGTATAGGCGAGCTGCCATGGCGTGCGGCCGCGCACGGTCTCGCTCGGCACCACGTCGATCATGTCCCTGGTGAACAACCCACTGTAGCGCAGCGCGCGCTGGTCGGTCGCGAGCCGCACGGAAAACCCGCGCCGGATCAGTTCGACGCCGAGCGCCTCGGCGGGAAACAGATGCCCGCCGGTGCCGCCCGCGGCGAGGAGGATGAGAGGAGAAGGGGCCATGACTTCAAATAGCCGACGCAGCGGCCTGCGTCATCAAGCGTAGCTGCCCGCCGCGTTGGCGTCGCCGATCGAATCCATCTCGGTGCGCGGCCGCTGCCGGGTCAGCGCCAGCATCATGCCGACGCCATAGGCGAGCGAAACCATCGAGGAACCGCCATAGGAGATAAACGGCAGGGTCATGCCCTTGGCCGGGATCAGCTGCAGGTTGACCGACATGTTGATCGCGGCCTGCACGCCGAACAGGATGGCCAGGCCCGAGGCCGCGAAGCGGGCGAACATGTCCTCGGTGGAGAAGGCCCGCGACAGCGCACGGATCACGACGAAGGCGAACAGCGCTAGCAGCGCCAGGCACAGGATGATGCCGAATTCCTCCGCCGCCACCGCGAACACGAAATCGGTGTGGCTGTCCGGCAGGCTGCGCTTGGCGATGCCTTCGCCGGGGCCGAGCCCGAACCAACCGCCGTTGTAGAACGCCTCCATCGCGGTATCGACCTGGAAGGTGTCGCCGGAGGCCGGGTTCATGAAGCGCGTGATGCGGCCGGCGACGTGCGGCACCAAAAGATAGGCCGCGAACAGGCCGGCGCTGGCAGCACCCCCGAGCCCCAGCACCCAGATCATCCGCATGCCGGCGATGAAGAACAGCGCGCCCCACGCCATCAGGATCAGCATGGTCTGGCCGAAATCGGGCTCCATCACCAGGAGCGACACCAGCATCAACAACAGCACCAGCGCCATCGAGGTGGCCGGCATTTCCGGCCGCCGCGCCGATTCCGCAAACAGCCACGCCGCCAGCACCACGAAGGCGGGTTTGGCGGATTCGGAGGCCTGGATGTTGACGCCGATCAGCGTGATCCAGCGCCGCGAACCCTTGACCTCGGGTCCGATCAGGAGCGTCGCCACGATCAGCACGATCGAGACCGCGAACACGATCAGCGCGGTACGCCGGATCTGCCGCGGCGACAGGAACGACACGGCGATCAGCACGATGAAGGACGGCAGCAGAAAGAACACATGGCGGTTGAAGAAGTGGAAAGGATCGAGCCCGATCCTTGTGGCCACCGGGGGGCTCGCCGCGAGCGACAGGATGACGCCGGCCAGCATCAGCGCGATGATCGCGCCGAGCTGCAGCTTGTCGACGGTCCACCACCATTCGCTGAAGGGGTTGCGTTGTTCGCGGGAGAGCATGGGCATTCCCTGGAGGCAGAGGGTTTGCCCATTGGTCGCCGATGGTGGTTAGCGAAGGGTTAAGGGGTGGAGAAGTTTCGCGTTTGGGCGCGGCGCTGCACCACAAAAGGTCGTCATTACCCGCTCCAACCAAAATATCGAAAACGACCCCATGCAAAGTAGGAAGGAGGTCGCCGGGATGCATGTACTACCGGATTGGGTATTGGAATCAGGTCGGTTTTCGGACCAACCCGGACTTCGCGTCCAGCCTAGCGGTAAACGACCTGTAGCGTTTGACGCAAGTCGGACATTGCAGCGACCTCTAGCCGCTCCACGTTCGTGCGTTCCGGCGTCCAGGCGCTCGCCTTTTTGGGACACCACTCCCGCGGAAGGACGTGTGATCGGGAAGACTTCGCGGACGTATTCGCCCAGCATCTCACAATAAGCTGTTGCATAAGGCGGTAGCGGACGCCGTCTGTCCCACAACATGGCTAACGGCTCGCGTAACGTTTTGCCACCGCGGGTTACCTCCGCGATATTCAATCGATATCGATTGGTTCGTAGTTGTGACGGAATAATTGCTACACCATGTCCGGCCTCAGCCAACGCCAGCAGGGTGTGCGGCGCGCGGCTTGCGAACCGAATGTTTGGCCTAAGACCCGCGAGGCGGCAGGCGGCATCAAAAGTACGTCTAACTATGAATTCGGTGTCCAGTAGAAGTAACGGTTGACCTCCCGGCTTGTCTATCTCGATTGTCCCGCCTCTACCAAGAATCTGCGATGGATGACAGGCTGCGAGCAATTCGACAGATTGGAGCGGCACGTTCCCAAAACGCTCGCTGTTCGGTTCGATTGCATGGAGCAGATTTTGGGCAAGGTGAATCTCACCGCGTTCGAGCATTCCCAAACTCACGCGACCCGCCGCCTCGACCACCCTCACCTCAACATTCGGGAAGCGCCGCCCATAGCGATGCAGAAAATGGGACAGCACACTTTCGATGTGCTGAGGCGACGCGGCGAGTTTAAGCACACCTGTCTCCCCGCGACGCAGCACCTCCGCCCTCTCGCCCAAGTGCACTCGCATAGTTCAACAGACCGCGGCAATCGCTAATCATCCAGCGCATTTGCCCTGAAAAAATCCGCACCCACTGTGATGACGCGGATTTCGGCTGTTGCCACGAACCGTACCTCCAGAAATGTCCGCAGTCCGGTCGCCATCGGGCGAAAGCGGACATGGCGTCTGCGCTGGCCGACTTCTGAAATTGACCCCACAGCGGACATGAGCCAGGCCTATGCTAGGTCTCTCGAACTCCAGCCCTACGTAACGCTTCTATAAGCCTCTGCTTGTCCTGTTCTCGCCGAAAAGGATAGTGCTCGCATACTTTGTGAATGTTCACGTCTGGATCGAGCCGTTCATATGTCTGCAGGCCATCCCTCGCTTCGGCATCGCGTCCGAGCATCGCGTTGGCGGCGATGGCCACCCGAAGAGCTGGCATCCAGTTCGGTTTTACCCTCGCCGCCAGGGCTGCCCAATCGGACGCTTCCTGGTCTCGCCCTGCGATGAAATGCGCAAATGCCATTGCGCTTTGGGTAAGGAAAACGCGCGGATCGAGTGGGTTGAGCCGCGTGGCCCTTTCCAGGCTTCGGATTGCTTCCTCGTGGTCACCCGCATATCCGCGCACCCAACCCCTTCGCTGCCACGCGGTCGCGAGATTGACATCCAACTCAAGGGCACGATCAATCAGCAGGAGTGCACGGTCCACTTCCTTGAAAAAGAACGCGCGAACGTGTCCTCCCCAGCACAAGGCCACTGCATCATCATTTCCCAATTCCACCGCGCGTTCCGTAAGACGCCAGATTTCCTCCCGGTCAAAGTCCGACTGCCAACCGTTGGCCTTCGCAAATTGGTAGCAAGAGGCAGCTAACCCGTAGGGCGTGGCAAACTCAGGATCTTTTTCGATGGCCGCATAGAAGAATTTCAATGCATTCGCATTGTCGTCCCTGGACCAGCGGTTCCAGCTTGCAAGTCCGCGCAAATAAAGATCGTAAGCCGCAGGATTGCTGGTCAAGTCGCGCTTCGCGCGGTCCATCTCGGCCTTTTCAAGTTGCGGTGCTATCGCTCCGACAACTCGCTCAACAAGCCGGTCTTGAAGCTCGAACGGGTCGCCGCTGGTGTGATCGAACTTGTCGGCCCATAAATGCCGACCCGATACGCCCTCTATGAGCTGTCCGGTGACCCGCATGCGGTCAGCCGAGACCCTGATGCTTCCTTCCAGGATATAACGGACGCCGAGCTCGCGCGCGACCTGCTTCACATCGACCGATCCGCCCTTGTAGGTAAATGACGAATTGCGGGCGATGACGAAGAAGCCGCGATTGCGCGACAATGCAGTGATGATGTCTTCAACTATCCCGTCGATGAGATAGTCACTATTAGGGTCGCAGCCCAGATTGAGAAACGGCAATACGGCGATCGAAGGCTTTTCGGAGATGCTGCCCGGCGGGTCGGGCGGCCGGACCTTGGCATTGCCGCTATCCTCGCGAACCGCACCCACAAAACGGACTCCCTTGCGCGGCAGGGTTTTTATCAGTCGCTGCAAATTGCCGGCGTCTCCGATGACACCCCGGGCTGCGTTGATGCGGTTGGCCAGGGCGGACTCGGAAACGATGCGCCCGTGCCAGACAGCGGCCAACAGATCGTCCTTAGTGACGACCCGATCGCGGTTCCGCATCAAATAAACGAGAAGATCGAAAACCTGGGGCTCGACAGCCACAAGCGAACTTTTTCGGCGTAATTCCCGCCGATCCGTGTCGAGTACGCAGTCCTCGAAATAATAGCGCAAGACAAGATTCCGCTCGTCACCCAGCGGAATGTAACACGAGGTCTCCAAAGAAAAAATGGAGGGAACCCTAAGCGGAAATTAATCCGGCCTGAAAGACGGCGGCGGCGGTCTCTGGCATGGGAGACCGACCGGGAAAGCGTGAGGAGCAAGAACGTGAAACTGTCCTTGTCTGGAGGCCGGGCCATGGCCGCAGTGGTAATGTTTGGCGCCGGGCTATGGCTAATGCCTTCAACCGTGGCGGCGCAACAGAAATACACCGTCGAGCCGATTGCCGAGGTGAAGGTCAAGCAACTGCCCAAAGGTGATTTGTTCTGGCGCATCGAGACTTTCCCGACGCTGGATGCGGCGAAAGCCGCGGCACCGTCCTATCGCTGGAATCCGGACACCGTCAGTTATGACGGATTGCCTTCACTGTCAGCCGAGGCCGCAGGCAAAGCATGGCTCTTCACTCTTGGTCCGAAGGGTGGTCAAACCGCAGGCGGAACGAAGGTTGCTGAAATAGGACCCGTCCCTCCGCTCAGCGCTCCGGAGTATCTGTTGCGTGTGAACTACGGCCACGGGTCCCCGGGTTCAAAAACACCGGTGCATATGCATCCCGGCTCCGAAACATTTTACGTCGTCGCCGGCAGATTGGGCCAACGGACTCCGGAGGGCGTGATGAATGTAGAGGCTGGGCAATCAATGAACGGACATCCGGCCGGAACGATAATGGAGGTTTTCAACAGCGGGACGACAGAATTGACGGCGCTGATCATGTTCGTCGTCGACGCGACCAAGCCCTTCTCGGTGCCGGCCAAGTTCGAGTAAGGCAGACGTCTCGATTGCGACAGAGCGCGCGTCATCCCGTTTGCCCCGCACATGTCTGCCTTTGGAATTACGGAATTACGGTGACAGTTCATTTAACCAAGGAATTGAGATCAATAAAGTGCACTGTCACCGTAATTCCTCGTTGTTTGGCGCAGATGTGGAACGCAATTCCAATTATCAGGCGCCCCGGCTCACACCACCGGCTTCACACCCGGCAGCGCGGTGACGAGGTCGCGGAACGCCGTGCCGCGAATTTCGAAATTGCGGTACTGGTCGAACGAGGCGCAGGCCGGCGACAGCAGTACCACGGGGTCGGGCAGGCCGGAGGCTTCGGCGTCGCGGGCGGCGCACTCGACCGCGACCTCCAGGGTTTCGGAAATCTCGTGCGGCACGCGCTCGCCCAGGGTGGCGGCAAACTCCGGCGCCGCCTCACCGATCAGATAGGCTTTCCGGATGCGCGGAAAATAGTCGGCCAGACCCGTAATGCCGCCGAGTTTCGGCTTGCCGCCGGCGATCCAGAAGATATCGGCAAAGGACGACAGCGCATGCGCGGCCGCGTCCGCATTGGTGCCCTTTAAATCATTGACGAACAGCACATGGCCGCGGCGGCCGACCTGTTCCATGCGGTGCGCCAGTCCCGGAAAACTGCGCAAGCCCTTTTGCAGCACCTCGGTGGAGACGCCGAGCGCCAGCGCGCAGGCCGCAGCACAAGCCGCATTCTGCGCGTTATGCAGGCCCCGCAGCGAGCCGATGCCGCCGATCGCCGCGATCTCGCGGCGCGCGCCGCCCGCGGCGCGCCAGATGATCTCGCGCTCGGCATAGATGCCGTCGGGCAGCGGATTTTTCACCGAGATCCGCACCACGCGCCGGCCGGCCCGCTCGATGCGGTCGGCGGTGTTGCGGGAAAACCCGTCGTCGACGCCGACGATGGCGGTGCCTTCCTTCTGCACGCCGGCGACCAGCCGCTCCTTGACTGCGGCATAATGTGCGAGCGTGCCGTGGCGATCGATGTGATCCTCGCTGATATTGAGCAGGATGCCGACGTTGGGATCGAGCGAAGGACACAGGTCGATCTGGTAGGACGACATCTCGATCACATGCACGCGGCCCATGCGCGGCGGCTCCAGCGACAGGATCGCGGTGCCGATATTGCCGCCCATCTGGGTGTCGTAGCCGGCAACCTTCATCAGATGCGCGATCAGCGCGGTGGTGGTGGATTTGCCGTTGGTGCCGGTGATGGCGACGAACGGCGCATCCGGCGCGTGACGGCGCCGTTCCCGGCAAAACAGCTCGATGTCGCCGATCACCTCGATGCCGGCCTGTTGCGCGGCGAGTACGGTCCAATGCGGCGCCGGATGCGTCAGCGGCGCGCCCGGGGTCAGCACCAGGGCCGCGAAATTCGCCCAGGATATTTTTCGCAGATCCGCGGTGATGAAGCCGGCCTGCGCCGCCTTGACGAGATTGTCGGTGCTGTCGTCGCCCGCGATCACCTCGGCGCCGCCCGCCTTCAGGGCATGACAGCTCGCAAGCCCCGAGCCGCCGAGGCCGAACACCGCAACCGTCTTGCCCGCGAAGCAGGTGACGGGGATCATGGGTTTGTCCTCGTCATTCCGGGGCATGCCAACGGGTCGGCGCTCTGCGCCGCCCGGTGGTATGAACCCGAAATCTCGAATTCCCGATGTGCAATTGCACATCGTGGTTCGCGCTTCGCGCGCCCCGGAATGACGACGTTGGAGCAATTCCATCACCGCAGCTTCAGCGTGGAGAGGCCGGCCAGCGCCAGCATCACCGAAATGATCCAGAACCGGATCACGATCTGCGGTTCGGTCCAGCCCTTCTGCTCGAAATGGTGATGCAGCGGCGCCATCCGGAACACGCGTTTTCCCGTGAGCTTGAACGACACCACCTGCACGATCACCGAGACCGCTTCCAGCACGAACAGCCCGCCGATCACGGCGAGCACGATCTCGTGCTTGACCGCGACCGCGATCGCGCCGAGCATGCCGCCGAGCGCCAGCGAGCCGGTGTCGCCCATGAAGATCGAGGCCGGCGGCGCGTTGAACCAGAGAAATCCGAGACCGGCGCCGAGCATCGCGCCGCACAGCACCAGGAGTTCGCCGGTGCCGGCGACGTAGTTGATCTGCAGATAGTCGGAGAATACCGCGTTGCCGACCAGATAGGCGATCAGGCCGAAGCTTGCGGCGGCGATCATGACCGGCACGATGGCGAGGCCGTCGAGACCGTCGGTCAAATTGACCGCGTTGCCGGCGCCGACGATGACGAAGGCGCCGAACAGCACGAAGAACCAGCCGAAATTCAACACCACTTCCTTGAAGAACGGGATCACCAGCGCGCTGGAGAGCTGCTCGCGGCCGAGCCGGACCAGCGCGTAGCAGGCGGCGATCGCGATCACCGCCTCGATCGCAAGCCGGATTTTTCCGGCAAAACCGCTGTGGGATTGCTGCGTCACCTTCAGGTAATCGTCGTAGAAGCCGACGAAGCCGAAGCCGAGCGTCACCGCGAGCACGATCCAGACGTAAGGGTTGGCGGGATTGGCCCACAGCAGCGTCCCGACCACGAGGCCGGACAGGATCATCAGCCCGCCCATCGTCGGCGTGCCCTTCTTGGTGAGCAGATGCGATTGCGGGCCGTCGGTGCGGATCGGCTGGCCCTTGCCCTGGCGCAGCCGCAAATGGTCGATGATCCAGGGGCCGAACAGGAACACGAACAACGCGCCGGTCGCGATCGCCCCGCCGGTGCGGAAGGTGATGTAGCGGAATACGTTCAGGAACGAGCGGAACACGCCCATGCCGGGGACCGTGTTGGAAAGATCGATCAGCCAGTAAAACATTCAAACCGCCCTATCCCGCGGCGTCACCGAGCGCGGTCTTGCCGGGAAAACGCTTTTCGAGCGCATTCACTTTCATCTTCCGGCCGGACAATCCCTAGGCGGCCATAATGGCCACATTCATGTCGCCAGCGCAAATCGCGGAAAACTATTTTGCACGTCTGCTGACGCATACCCGCCCCGCCGGCCCGTGGGAAGTCCCGCAACGCAACGAGACCACAACCGGCCTCACACCCTCGCCTGCAAGGCCGCCGCGAGCCTCGGCACAAACTTGTTGACCCAGAACATCTTCTTGCTGCCCTTGACGACCACGACGTCGCCGCCTCGCAGCAGGGCGGCGATTTCCCGCGGCTCCAGCGTCGCCGGATCCTCGTGCCAGCCGAGGCCCTGGCCTGACGGCAGCCGTTCGTAGAGATGACGCATCAACGGACCCACGCAATAGACACCATCGATGCCGGCGAGATGCCCGGCCAGGGCTTCGTGATAGCTTGGCGCCTCAATGCCCAGCTCCAGCATGTCGCCCAGAATAGCGATGCGTCGTCCATCCTTGATCGGGCGCGCCTTCAAACTATCGAGCGCAGCGACCATGCTGGCCGGATTGCCGTTAAAACTGTCGTCGATCAGGGTCGTTCCGCCCGCGGCCTGCTCGACCCCGCGCCCGCTCATGATGCCGACCTGGCCGAGCTGATTGGCCAGCGCCGCTTCATCGAGACCCGCGGCATGAACCGAGGCCAGCGCCGCCAATGCATTCTGCAACCGGTGCGGTGCGCCGGGCGTCAGGCTGAATTCGACCGGCCTGCCGCACACTTCCGCCATGACCTGCCAGCTCTCGCCGTGCGCCGCATGTCGCAGTTCGCGCACTTCGGATGCTTCCCCGAACCGCACGACCTTGCCATTCCATTCCGGCGCGTCGATGTCCGCCGGCAATACCAGCACGCCGTCCTTCGACATGCCGCGCACAATGCTGAGTTTTTCCCGTCGGATCGCTTCCAGGCTGCCGAGCTTCTCCAGATGCACGGGCTGGACATTGACGACCAGTGCCACCGTCGGCCGTGTCAACTCGCTCAATCGCGCGATCTCGCCGGTCTGATTCATGCCCATCTCGACCACCCAGGCTGCCGCTTGCGGCCCGGCGTTGCACAGGGTCAGAGGCACACCCCAGAAATTGTTGAAGCTGGAGGGGCTGGCAAAAGCGCCCGGATAGGCCGCGATGAATTCCTTGGTGCTGGTCTTGCCGGCGCTGCCGGTCAGCCCGATCACCGGCCCCTTGAACCGCGCCCGCGCCGCCCGCGCCAGCGCCCACAGCCCGTCCAGCAGCGTATCCTTCACCACAAGTTGCGCCACGCTGACGCCGTCGATCCGGTGCGGGACGATCATCGCGACCGCGCCGGCGGTTTGCGCATTGGCCGCGAATTCCCATCCGTCGCGGCCGCTGGCAAAACTCGAGACGAAGCCGCCGCTCGGCGTTCCGCTCAACGCCACGAACAGGCTTCCCGGCTTCACCAGGCGACTGTCCTGGGTGACGAAGTCGATCGCCGTTTCCGGGAATTTTTCATCGATGCCGAGCGCGCGTGCGGCCTCGGCGATAGTCCACAGCGGCGCGGCGCTCATGCGACCCTCGGCGCCAGCGCTGCCGCCACCGCATCGTGATCGCTGAACGGCAGCACGCTGTTGCCGACGATCTGCCCGGTCTCGTGGCCCTTGCCCGCGATCAGGAGCGCATCGCCCGGCTGCAGCGCCGCGATCGCGGTCCTGATCGCCTCGGTGCGGTCGCCGATTTCGCTGGCGCCGTTCGCAGCATTCAGGATCGCCGCGCGAATACTTTGCGGATTTTCGCTGCGCGGATTGTCGTCGGTGACGATGACATGATCGGCATTTTCGCTGGCGATCGCCCCCATCAGCGGACGTTTGCCGGCATCGCGGTCGCCGCCGGCGCCGAACACCACGACCAGCTTGCGCCTGGCATAGGGCCGCAGCGCCTGCAGCGCTTTCGCCAGCGCATCCGGCTTGTGGGCGTAATCGACGAAGATCGGCGCGCCGTTGCGCTCGGCGACCCGCTCCAGCCTTCCCTTGGCGCCTTCGAGCAGTTCCAGTTCAGTGAAGACGGCGCCGGCGTCGTCGCCGGTGCCGATCGCTAGCCCAGCTGCGACCAAAGCATTCTCGATCTGAAATTCGCCGACCAGCGGCAGCCGCACCGCATGCCGCTTGCCGCGATGTTCGAGATCGAGTCGTTGCGCAAAGCCGTCGATGCCGGCCGCAACCAGGCGAATGCCCTCGCCCGCGCCGTCGCCGTTGCGGCCGACCGTGACGAGCCGCAATCGTCTCGCGCGCGACGTCTCGATCACGGCCTGCGAGCAATCATGATCGGCCGAGATCACCGCGGCGCCGTCGGCAGCGACGAGGTCGCGAAACAGCCTGAGCTTGGCGGCGAGATAATGCGCGACGTCGGGGTGGTAATCCATGTGGTCGCGCGACAGATTGGTAAAGCCCGCGGCGCTGACGCGCACGCCATCCAGCCGGTACTGGTCGAGCCCGTGCGAGGAGGCCTCGAACGCGAGATGGGTGACGCCCTCGCGCGCGATCTCGTCGATCTGCCGATGCAGCGCGACCGGATCCGGCGTCGTCAGCGAGCCGTAGATGCTGCGCGTCGGCGTCACCAGCCCGATGGTGCCGATGGAGGCCGATGGATGGCCGAGCCGCTGCCAGATTTGCCGCGTGAAGGCGGCGACCGAGGTCTTGCCGCTGGTGCCGGTGACGGCGGCGATGGTCGCGGGCTGGCGCGGAAAAAATCTCGCCGCGGCCAGCGCCAGCGCGCGGCGCGGATTGGGCGTGACGACGAACGGCACCGGCAATGCGCCCGGCGGGAGGCGGTCGCCCGCGACCGCAACCGCGCCGGCTGCGACCGCCGCATCGATGAAGCGCGCGCCGTCGGTCCTGGCGCCGGCGAGCGCAAAAAACAAATCCCCAGGCCTGACCGCGCGGCTGTCCGCCGCAAGCCCCGTCACCGCGGTTGCTTCCGCAGCCGCGGGAATCGTGGCGTCATCGCTGAACAGGTCGCGAAGTCTCATGATCTTCCAGTCCGCCGGCGCGCTGACTTACGCCTTACTGGGTTGTCTTCGATGCCGCAAGAATAAGGCGGTCGGACGGCGGCAGGTCGAAGCGGGGCTCGATGCCCAGGAGCGGCGCGATACGGGAAATCACGGCGCCGCCGGTCGGCACCGCGTTCCAGCCCGAGGTGATGAAGCCATAGGTTTCCTTCAGCGCCTGCGGCTCGTCCAGCATCACCAGCAGCTGGTATTGGGGATGGTCGGCCGGCAGGATCGCGGTGAAGGCCGTCAGCACGCGCTTCTTGACGTAGCGGCCGGCGACCACCTTTTCGGCGGTGCCGGTCTTGCCGCCGATATAGTAGCCGGCGACGTCGGCCTTTCGGGCGGTGCCGACTTCGGCATTCAGCCGCATCAGGTACCGCATCTTCTCCGAGGTCTCGGGCTTGATCACCCGCGTGGCGACCGCCATCGCCTCCGCTTCCGTGCGCTTGAGGAAGGTCGGCGGAATCAGATAGCCGCCGTTGACCAGCGCATCGATCCCCATCACCGCCTGCAGCGGCGCCACCGCGATGCCGTGGCCGAATGCAATCGTCACCGTGTTCAATTCGCCCCAGTGCCGCGGCACGAGCGGCGATGCGCTTTCCGGCAGTTCGGTGCGCAGCCGGTCGAGCTGCCCCAGTTTGCGCAGGAACGCCTTGTGCGCCTCGACACCCTGCGCCAGCGCGATCCGCGCCGCGCCGACATTGGAGGAGAAATAAAACACCTCCTTCATGTTGAGCATACGGCCCTTGGGCTCGTCGTCGTGGATGGTGAACCTGCCGTAGTGCAGGGGACCACGCGCGTCCCACAGCGAGTTGAGATCGTATTTGCCGGAATCCAGCGCCATCGCCAGCGTGAAGGCCTTGAAGGTCGATCCCATTTCGTAGACACCGGTCGTCAGGCGGTTGATGCGATCGGGATCGTGCGCCTCCTTCGGATTGTTGGGATCGAAATCCGGCAGCGACACCATCGCCACGATCTCGCCGGTCTTGACGTTGGAGACGAGGCCGGAGGCCGCCTTGGCGTGGAACTTTTCCTTGGCCTTCAGCAGTTCGTCGCGCAGCGCATGCTCGACCCGCAGGTCGACCGACAATTCCACCGGCCGCTGCAGGCGATCGGTGGCAAAGCCGGCACGGTGCAGGTCGGCGAGCCCGTTATTGTCGAGCCACTTCTCCATCCCGGCGATGCCCTGGTTGTCGGTGTTGACGAGGCCGATCAGGTGCGCGACCTCGTTGCCGGTGGGATAGACCCGCTTGTTCTCGCGCAGGAAGCCGATGCCGGGAATGCCGAGGCGGTGAATTTCCGCTTGCTGCTGCGGCGTGATCTCGCGCTTCAGCCAGACAAAGCCTTTCTTCGACATCAGCCGCTCGCGCACCTCGCCGGTGTCGAGATCGGGCAAGGTGGCGGTCAGGAGCTCGATGGCCTCGTCCTTGTCGATCAGCCGGCGCGGCTCGCCGAACAGGCTCGGCGCCTTGACGTCGGTGGCGAGCACCTCGCCGTTGCGGTCGACGATATCCGGCCGCGCGGTCGCAATCGCGTCCTGCGCCGCGGTGCGGCGGGCGCCGTGGGCGTCGCCGATGGTGGCGAACATGACCAGCCGGCCGCCGATCACCGCATAGATCGCGACGAAGGCGACGATGGCAAATCCGACGCGGGCGCGCGCTTTCGCCGATCGATCGACGTTGCGCCCGTACAAGAGGCTGCGGATCAGCCGCTGCCGCCACGGTTCGACCGGCCTTGCCGGCTTTAGCTGGGGATCGCTCATGGATGATCCTCCGACGCCGGCGCCGGTGCCGGCACCGAACCCGTCACGGCGGCTGGATCGGCCACCGCATCGATGGCCTCGATCATCGAGCCGATCGGATCCGGATCTCCCGGCTTGACGAAATTCGGCGGCCGCTCGGGCAGGTTCTTCAGGGAATTGTACTGGTTGGCGTTGAGGGGCCTGAGCGGCAGATGACGCTCGGCGAGGCCCTGCAGCCGCTGCGGCGCCTCGAGCCTGGCCCATTCCGAGCGCAGCACCGCGATGGCATCGCGCTCTTCGCGAATCTCCGCATGCAGCCGCAACACCCGCTCGGTGCGGGCGGTGGAATCCATCTTGATCCGGTAGACATAGGCGGCCGCGAACACCAGGGCGGCGATCACGAGGAGATGGACGAGGCGCATGGTCAGCCCCCCCTCATCACGCTGTCAAGCGTCGGCCAAGCCGGTAATTCCGCGGCGGCATGCGCGGGCGCCTCGTTGCGCTCGGCGGCGCGCAGCTTTGCCGAACGCGCGCGCGGATTGGCGGAAATCTCGGCGTCGTCGGGGGTGACCGGACGCCTGGTCAGGATGGAAAAGCTCGGCGCCGCCTGGGCTATCTCCGGCAGATGCCGCGATCCGCCGCCGGCGCCGGCGCGCTCAACCAGGAAATTCTTGACGATGCGGTCTTCCAGCGAATGAAACGACACCATCACGAGGCGACCGCCCGGCTTCAGTACCCGTTCCGCCGCCGACAGCGCCAGATGCAGTTCGTCGAGCTCGGCGTTGACGAAGATCCGCAAGGCCTGGAACGTCCGCGTGGCCGGGTGAATCTCGCCCGGTTTCGACCGCACCACCTTGGCGACGATATCGGCCAGCGCCCGGGTGGTTTCGATCGGCGCTTGCTTGCGCGCGGCGACGATGGCGCGGGCCACGGCGCGCGAATGCCGCTCCTCGCCGAAAATGTAGATGATGTTGGCGAGATCGGCCTCGGAGGCCTGCGCGACCACATCGGCGGCGGTCGCCCCTTCATGGCCCATCCGCATGTCGAGCGGGCCATGAAGCCGAAACGAGAAGCCACGATCGGCCTCGTCGAGCTGCATCGAGGAGACGCCGACATCCATCACGACGCCGTCGACCGTGGGCGCGCCTTGCGCGGCACAGATTTCGGCCAGATTGGAAAAGCGGTCCTCGACCAGCGTCAGCCGGCCGGCCGATCGATCAACCAGGTCGAATCCCGCCGTCACGGCGCGTCGGTCGCGGTCGATGGCGATGACGCGGGTTCCCGCCGTTTTCAGGATCGCGGCGCTGTAGCCACCGGCCCCGAAGGTGGCGTCGACATAGAGCCCGCCGTCGCGCGGGGCCAGCCACGCGATGGCCTGGCGGCCGAGAACGGGAATATGGCGCTGATCAGCCGGGTTCATGCCCGGTCTCCGGGCGCGGAGCGGGCAAAAATGCGGAAACTGGACGCCAACGGCCCCATTGCGCCTCGAATCCAGTGGCTTCGCCGGGCTTTTCGCCGCGAAAAGCCGGTACGGCGCAGGATTTCCGATCCCGCGCGGCCCCGCTCGCAAACCCTGATTTCCCGATGGAATGATGAGGGTTGCCATGGGATTTCGAGCGTGACGGAGGCCTCGGCCGTCCCCCAAAACCGGTTCGGCTCTTCACCCCTCAGTAACGGCGGTTACCGTTAAGAAAACGTTGATAGGACTATTACAATTGGCCGCGAACGCCCGTCATTCCGGGGCGCGCGAAAGCGCGAACCCGGAATCTCGAGATTCCGGGTCTGGTCCTTCGGACCATCCCGGAATGACAGTCAAATTTTCGGTGATGCTTCCCGCACACAGTCGGCCAAAATGCGAAGCGGCGAGCGCGGAACGCATTGCGCAGATGGCAATCGTCAAGGAATAGTTAACGCCTTCGCCCCGAAGGCGTTTTGCCGCCGTTCTCCCGCCCGGTTTGAGTTATCCTATGTCGCTTGGTTCGTTCGCATCCGATGGTATTGATTCGAAGCGTCAACGCGCCCTCCCGATCCCAAGGGCCAACGCGAACATGAAGACATTCACCCCGGATTCCTCGATCGCCTCCGACGTCATTCCGTCGGCGAACTACGGCGATCGCGCCAGGAACCAGCAGCCCGACATGGTGTTGCTGCACTATACCGGCATGCCTGATGTCGAAGGCGCGATCGCCCGGCTGTGCACGGCCGGCACCGACGTCTCGGCGCATTACATCGTGCTGGAGGACGGCCGCATCGTGCAATGCGTGCCGGAGGCCAAGCGGGCCTGGCACGCCGGCGTTGCGTCCTGGGCCGGCGAGGAGGACATCAATTCCTGCTCGATCGGGGTCGAGATCGTCAACCGCGGCCATGACTGGGGCTATCCGGATTTCCCGCTGCGCCAGATCGCCGCCGTGATCGCGCTGTGCCGCGGCATCATGCTCCGCCGCAAGGTGCCGTCGCATCGCGTGCTCGGCCATTCCGACGTGGCCCCTGCCCGCAAGAAGGATCCCGGCGAGAAATTTCCCTGGCATTCGCTGGCCAATTCCGGCGTCGGCCACTGGGTGCAGCCGGCGCCGATCGTGCGCGGCGAATCCCTGAAACTCGGCACCATCAGCGACGACGTCCGCGACCTGCAGCAGGCGCTGGCGCGATACGGCTATGGCCTGCCGGTCAGCGGCAAATACGACGCCGCCACCATGGAAGTGGTCGCCGCCTTCCAGCGCCATTTCCGCCCCGCCCGCGTCGACGGCGTCGCCGACAATTCGACGCTGACGACATTGCACCAGCTGCTGGCGAGCCTGCCGGTCGAGGCGATGGCGGTCGCGTCGAGGTAGGGCGCAGTGCCCGCCCTTCGCGGCGAGAGGGCCGGGGTGAGGGGCTGCCTCGGCGGATTCGCAAGCACGAAATGCGCGCCGTGCCTCGCCCTCACCCGAAATTCGCGTTGCGAATTTCGACCTCTCCCCGTGAAGAACGGGGAGAGGTGAAGACGCGTCCACCCTACTCAGCATCCAGTTCCTTCAGCCGTCGCGCATAGAGCCGGCGCAGCGGTTCGAGCTGCGTCGCTTCGGTCGCCGCGAGATATGCCGCGCGCGCTTCTTCGCGGCGGCCGAGGCGGCGCAACAGGTCGGCGCGGACGGCCGGCATCAGGTCGTAACCCCTGAGGCCGCCGCGGGCGTCCAGCGCGTCGATCAGATCGAGCGCGCGGGCCGGACCGTCCACCATCGCGACAGCGGCTAAGTGATTGAGTTCGATCACCGGCGACGGGCTGATTTGCAGCAGCACCTCATAGAGGCCGGCGATCTGCTTCCAGTCGGTGTCGCGAAAACTCGGCGCCCGCGCATGGAGGGCGGCGATCGCGGCCTGCACCGCATAGGCCTGCGGGCGGCCCGGCATGCGCAGCGCGTCTTCGACCAGCCCCAGCCCTTCGGCGATCTGCGCCTGGTCCCACAACGTGCGATCCTGCTCTTCCAGCAGCACGATGTCGCCGCCGTCGGTCTGGCGCCCGGCGCGGCGCGCATCGTGCAGCAGCATCAAGGCCAACAATCCCTTGATCTCGCCGCGGCCCGGCATCAGCGCGTCGAGCAGACGGCAAAGCCGGATCGCTTCGCGCGCCAGATCCGGCCGCATCAGATCTTCGCCCGAGGTTGCCGCATAGCCCTCGGTGAATACGAGATAGATCACCGCCAGCACGCCGCGCAGCCGCGGCTCCAGCGCGTCGCGGCCGGGCACCTCGTAGGGGATTCCGGCGAGCCGGATTTTCTGCTTGGCGCGGACCAGGCGCTGCGCCATCGCGTCCTCGCCGGCGAGAAAGGCACGGCCGACCTGCGCGGTCGAAAGCCCGCACACCGTGCGCAAGGTCAGCGCGACCTGGACCTCGGCTGCGAAGGACGGATGGCAGCAGGTGAAGATCAGCCGCAGCATGTCGTCGTCGAGCACGGTGCTGTCGTCAGCCGCTTCGCCAGCCGGCGCGTTGAGCAGCAATTCGTGCGTCAGCTCGCCCTGCTTGCCGCGAAAGCTGATCTGCCGGCGCACGCGGTCGATCGCCTTGTTGCGTCCGACATTGACCAGCCAGGCCCGTGGATTGGACGGTAGCTCGGTGGCGGGCCAGCGTTCCAGCGCGGTCGCAAAGGCGTCCTGCAACGCATCCTCGGCGAGATCGAAATCGCCGACCAGGCGGATCAGCGTCGCCAGCGACCTGCCCGCCTCGTCGCGGAATATTTTTTCGATGTTGGTGGGGGTCATGCGGGTGCGCTGTTCACTGTTCGTCATTCCGGGATGGTCCAAAGGACCAGACCCGGAATCTCGAGATTCCGGGTTCGTGCTTCGCACGCCCCGGAATGACGGTGTTGGCATCAATTATACACCCAGATCGGCCGCACCTCGATCGAGCCGAATCTCGCGCCGGGAATCCTGGCCGCAATCGCAAGCGCCTCGTCGAGATCCTTGGCGTCGATCAGATAATAGCCGCCGAGCTGCTCGCGGGTTTCCGCGAACGGGCCGTCGGTGGTCAGCGTCTTGCCGTCGCGGATGCGCACCGTGGTCGCGGTGGTGGTCGGCTGCAGCCGGTCGCCGGCCTTGAAATTGCCGCTCTTGACGATGCCTTGCGTGAACGCGCCGTATTCCTCGAACACCTTCTGAAGCGTCGCGGGATCGATTTTCGCGTACTCGGCTTCGTTGGCGTAGATCATCAGCAAATACTGCATCTTGGTAACTCCCTTGATCGGCTTGATCGCCGGCATCCAGTCGAACGGCGAACCCGCAAAACGACATTTTCAGGATAAATTATTTTGGGCGGCCGATGCGGCCGTTATCGGCTTGACGCGCCGCCTTGGAGCCCCCATGCAGGGAGCGTCAGTCGGCCGGACGGCCGCTCCGGCAATCGTCGAAAGGCGGCTGGAGAGGAAAGTCCGGGCTCCATCGACATACGGTGCCGGATAACATCCGGCGGGGGCGACCCCAGGGAAAGTGCCACAGAGAACGAACCGCTTCCCCCACCCTACCCGCCCCCCCTTGCGGGGGAAGGACAAAGGGAGGGGGCGAGCAAGGGTGAAAAGGTGCGGTAAGAGCGCACCGCGGCTCCGGCAACGGAACCGGCATGGCAAACCACACCGGGAGCAAGACCGAATAGGGACGGCAACGCGGGTCGTTCGCTCGAAAGGGCGATAACACCGCGGGGGCGATGTCTGGCCCGCTGTCCGGGTAGGTTGCTCGAGGCAATGTGCGAACATTGTCCCAGAGGAATGGCCGTCACGTATCGCCGCGCGCAAGCGCGACGATGCCCTACAGAACCCGGCTTACAGGCCGGCTGATGTCTTTAAAAATGAGGGGTTCGGCGCAACCACGCCGGACCCCTCGCCATTTCAGGTCTGCTTTTTGGTAGGCTCGGCGAACTTCGCGCCAGCCGGACACCGGCGCGCAATTCTGCTATAGGACCGTTCAAGCTCTCGGAAAGACGCATTCGAAGGAGACCTCACATGAGCCGCCATCCCGACTTCGTGCCTCAAGGCGTGATCCCGGCGGTGCTGCTGCCGTTCCACGAGGATTTGTCGATCGACGAGCGAAGTTTTCGCATCCATTTGCGCGACGTAAGAGCCGTGCACGGGCTGTCGGCGATCACGATCAACGCCCACTCCACCGAGGTCGCCTCATGCACCGAGGACGAGCAGCGCCGGGTCATGGAGATCGCGGGGGAGGAAGCAGGCGGCGGCTTGCCGATCGTTCACGGCGTCTGGGCGGACGGCAGCCTGGAGGCGGCGCGGATCGCGCGGCGGGCCGAGGCCGGCGGGGCTTCGGCGCTGTTGGTGTTTCCGCCGGCGCCGTTTGCGCTCGGACAATCGGCCGAGATGGCGCTCGCGCATTTCAAGCGCATTGCGGATGCGACCGACCTGCCGCTGATCGTCTTTCAATATCCGCTGGCGAGCGGACAGGGTTATCCCCTCGCGACGCTGGAGCGGCTGTTCGACGAAGTGCCGACCATCCGCGCCATCAAGGACTGGACGCCGCAGGTCGCCCAGCATGAGCGCCAGATCCGCGAGCTGCAGGGGCGCAAACGCCCGATCAACGTGCTGTCCACCAACAGCGCTTGGCTCTTGAGTTCGCTGGTGCTCGGCTGCAACGGCCTGCTGTCGGGCGCCGGAAGCGTCATCGCCGATCTGCAGGCGAAACTGTTCCGCGCGGTCAGGGCCAACGATCTCGCCGAGGCGCGCCGGCTGAACGACCGGATTTATCCGATGACGCGGGTGTTTTATGCCGATCCCTTCATCGACATGCATAACCGCATGAAGGAAGCGCTGGTGCTGCTCGGCAAGCTGCCGCGCGCGGTGGTGCGCCCGCCGCTGGTCAAGATCACCGACGCGGAGATCGCGCTGATCAGGGACGCGCTGATCGAGGCGCAGCTGCTCGAGGTTGAAACGGCGAAGGGACGCAGCGCCGCGTAGCGGTCGGCTTCTTCGGCCAACCCGTCATTCCGGGATGGTCCGAAGGACCAGACCCGGAATCTCGAGATTCCGGGTTCGCCCTTCGGGCGCCCCGGAATGACGTTGAAAATGATCGGCTAGGCGACGATCTTTTCCAGCAGCGCCATCAGCGCCTCCGGCGCGGTGACGTTCGGCGAATGGCTGGCGTCGATCTCGTAGTAGTGCCAGCCGGGTTCGGTTTTCGCACGCGCGGCGAATGGCCCAAAGGTGTCCGCCGGCGTGATGCGCGTGGCGTAGATGTAGCTGCGCGGCAGGGTCGGCTCGCCGTTCAGCTTCAGCTTGGTCTCAAAGCACTTGATCGGCATGTCGACGCGGCGCTCGGTCAGCCATTCGAGATCGGCAGGCGGCGTGTCCGGCGGGGTCGGATTCGGCGGCACCCGGTAGCCGTCGCCTGACTTTGCCAGTTCACGCATCCGCTCGCGCGCCGGCGCGTTGAGATCGAGCAGCGATTGTCCGTCCCGCGGCACGAAGGCATCGATGTAAATCAGCTGCGCGATGCGGTCGCGGGCGCGATCGGCGACGCCGGTGGCGACCATGCCGCCATAGCTGTGGCCGATCAGCACGATGTCGCGCAGGTCTTCGTACTTGATGACGTTGACAATGTCCTCGATGTGGGTGTCGAGATCGATCGAAGGGTTGGCCAGATGCGCCCGCTCGCCAAGCCCGGTGTAGCTCGGCGTCAGCAGCCGATGCCCGGCAGCGGCCATCAGCGGGTGCATTTTCTTCCAGGCCCAGCCGGCCGACCACGCGCCGTGGCAGACGAGAAAGGTGGTTGCCATGATGTTTCCTCGTTGGCTATCCCGGCTGGAACGCTATAAGGCACAAAAACGATTTTCCGCCAACTCGGCCCTGCCGTCATTCCGGGATCGTCCGAAGGACCAGACCCGGAATCTCGAGATTCCGGGTTCGATGCTTCGCATCGCCCCGGAATGACGAAAGAATCTCTGGCAGTCATGACCACATCCGCGCTTGTCCTTCTGTTCTCCGGCGCGCTTGCTGGCGGTTTCGTGTCAGGGCTGGCCGGGTTCGGGACCGCGCTGATGGCGCTCGGGATCTGGCTCTATGTGCTGCCGCCGACGACCGCGGTGCCGCTGGTCGTGATCTGTTCCATCGTCGCGCAGACCTCGACGCTGCCCTCGTTCTGGCGCTCCTTCGATCTTGCCCTGGTCTGGCCGTTCGTGATCGGCGGCCTTGCCGGCGTGCCGCTGGGCACGCTGCTGATCGCCCATGCCGACCCGCATTCGTTCAAATTGTTCTTTGGAATATTGCTGCTGGTGTTTCCGGCGGCGCTCTATCTCTACCGCAATCCGATCGCCTTCAGCTTCGGCGGCCGCGCGGCCGACGCCGCGGTCGGATTTGCCGGCGGCATCCTCGGCGGGCTGGCCGGCCTGTCCGGTCCGCTGCCGACGCTGTGGGCGAGCGTGCGGGGCTGGGGCAAGGACGAGCGGCGCGGCATCTTCCAGACCTACAACTGGACCGTGCTCGCGACTGCGCTGTGCCTGCAGGCCGGCGCCGGTATCGTCACCGGCGAGGTGCTTCGCCTTGCTGTGTTCGTGCTGCCGGCGACGCTGTCCGGCGCCTGGCTCGGCGCGCGCACCTATCGCGCCCTCAGCGACCGCAATTTCAGGGACGTCGTGCTCGGGCTGCTGTTCCTGTCCGGTGTCGTGCTGGTCTGGAGCAGCCTCGGGCTATCGTGACGTCATTCCGGGATGGTCCGAAGGACCAGACCCGGAATCTCGGAGATTCTCCGATGTGCAATTGCACATCGGAGTTCGCATCTGCGATGCGCCCCGGAATGACGGCAGCAGAGCGCAGCACCATGCCGCCGGCTACGCCGACGCCCAGCAGATAGATCCAGCCTTCCTGGAAATCGAACAGATGCGAATTGAACAGCGAGGTGAGGACGTTCTCCACCACGACCATCAGCCCGATCCAGGCCGGCAGGCCGTCGCCGCGAAACAGCAGCAGATGCACGAGCCACATCGCGTAAAGCAGGATGACCCCGATCGCCCCCCACTGCACCGCGACGTTCAGCGTCTGATTGTGCGGATTGGAGACGACCAGAGCATGCGCGCCGAGCTCGCCGACGGCTGCCTGTTCGAACAGGCCGCGCGTGGAACCGGTGCCGTGGCCGATCACGGGCGCCTCGGCGATGAAGCGCAGCGATTTCTGCCAGTAGATCAGCCGCGAGCCCAGCCCGGATTCGTTGTTCTGGATCGTGGTGTGCTGATAGTCGGTGATGAATTTCGAAACGGTCAGGCGCAAATGCGGCGATAGGTTCCAGACCAGCGCCGCCAGCAATGCCGCTGCGCAGAATGCGGCGATCGCCGTCCGCCATCGCAGATGCATCAGCGCGAATGCGGCGAGCATGACCGGCATCGTCACCAGCGTCGTGCGCGAGATGACGACGAACATCATATTGACCAGGAAGCTCGCGGAAATCGCCGCGCACAGCGCCGCCATTCGCGGCCGGTTGCCGCGCAGGTATGACAGCGCCGGATAGGCCAGCACCACCGCGCACAGCATGAACTCCTGGCTCTGGTCGATATAGTTTTTGACGGCGATGCCGCTGACGGGAAAATAGGGCCCCCGCGAAAAATACAGCTTCAGCGAAAGCGCGGGATCGAAGGCGACCAGCCAGGAAAACGCCATCAGCAAGAGGCAGGACACCAGGAAGCCGATGCAGACCCACAGGCCGCGGGTCGTGCGTTCGAAATGGTAGATCAAGAGCGGCAACACCAGCAGCCTCGCGGCCGGGCCAGCCGCGTAGAAGCGCTCGCCCCAGGGCGCGTCCGACCACAGCGTTCCCGCCAGCGCCAGCGCCGCCATCGCGATCGGCAGGATGCAAGCCGGGCGCCTGATCACGCGCAGGAACGCGTCGACCTCGATCGTCACGAGCAATCCGAACACCCACAGCGTCGCGACGATCACGGTGCCCGTCGTCGACCACGGCAGCACCAGCGCCAGCAGGACCGCCGCGAGGTCGAGATTGCGGATGCCGGTCGCCCGGTCGAACCAGATCGACCAGATCGACGAAGCCCGGGAGGGGCCACATTCGCTTTGCACCGCTTCAGTCATCATCTTCCCTCGCGCCTTGGGGGCGGATGGCGGATACGTAGCGCACGCGGCCGATGCGCTGCAATCCCATGCCGTGCCCGTCCGCGGCCGTCATTCCGGGATGGTCCGAAGGACCAGACCCGGAATCTCGAGATTCCGGGTTCGATGCTTCGCATCGCCCCGGAATGACGTAGCTGTTGCTGACGCCTGTCATTCCGCCGCCGAGACGCGAGCGAATTCGGTCACCTGCCGTTCGAACAGCCCGCGATAGATTCCCCCGGCGCGGTTGGCAAGCGCGGCGTGGGTGCCCTGCTCGACGATCTCGCCGCGGTCGAACACCAGGATGCGGTCGAGGCTGCGCACCGTCGACAGCCGGTGCGCGATCACGATCGAGGTGCGGCCCTTCATCAGCCGTTCCATCGCCTGCTGGATCAGGGCTTCCGATTCGGAATCCAGAACTCGAGGTCGCCTCGTCGAGGATCAGCACCGGCGCGTCGGCGAGGAACGCGCGCGCCAGCGCGACGCGCTGCCGCTCGCCGCCCGACAGTTTGACCCCGCGTTCGCCGACCAGGGTGCCGTAACCCTTCGGCAGCCGGAGGATGAAGTCGTGCGCATTGGCGAGCCTTGCGGCCTGCTCGATCGCAGCCATGCTGGCGCCGGGCCGGCCATAGGCGATGTTCTCGGCCAGCGAGCGGTGAAACAGGATCGGGTCCTGCTGCACGATTGCGATCTGGCTGCGCAGCGAATGCTGCGTCGCGTGCGCGATGTCCTGGCCGTCGATCAGGATGCGTCCGCCGGAGACGTCGTAGAGCCGTTGCACCAGTTTGACGAACGTGGTCTTGCCGGAGCCGGAGCGGCCGACCAGGCCGACCCGCTCGCCGGCGCGGATGTCGACCGACAGCCCATCATACAGCGGCGTGCGATGGCCGCCGTAATGGAACGTGACGTCCTCGAACGCGATGCGTCCGCCGTCGACACTGATCGGCACCGCGCCCGGCGCATCGGCAATGCCGATCGGCTCGTCGTGGATGGCGACAAGCTCCTCCATGTCGTTGACGGAGCGCTGCAGGTTGTTGATGTGCATGCCGACGTCGCGCAGATAGGCGTGGATGATGTAGTAGCTGGTCAGCACATAGGTGACGTCGCCCGGCGAGGCCCGGCCCGCGATCCACAACAGCAGCGCGCCGCCGATCACGGAGCCGCGCAGGCACAACAGCACCGAGAGCTGGGCGATAGCGGTGTAGTTGTAGCGCAGCCAGGTCCGCCGCACCCGCGCCCGCCAGCGGCCGACGACGCGGTTGAGACGCGCGTCCTCGCGCGCCTCGGCGCCGAACGATTTCACCACCGCGTTGCAGCTGATGGCGTCCGCCAGCGTGCCGCCGACCCTGGTGTCCCAGGCGTTGGAGATCCTTGCTGCGGGCGCGATATAGCGCGTCGAAAACGCCACGATCATCGGGATGTAGATCGCCGCGCCCGCCGCGATCACCAGGCCGAGCGAAGGCCAGTGCAGCCCGAGCAGGATCATCGAGCCCAGCAGCACGGAAAGCGAGGGCAACAGCGCCATCAGGATGGTGTCGTTGAGCAGGTCGAGCGCCCACATGCCGCGAGTGATCTTGCGCACGGTCGAGCCGGCAAAGCTGTTGCCGTGCCAGTCGGTGGAGAAGCGCTGCACCCGCATGAAGGCCTCGCGCGCCACGTCGGACATGATCCGCAGCGTGAACGGCACGATCGCCTGAAGGCCGGTCATCCGCAGCACCATCGAGGCGAAGCCCAGCCCCACGATCGCGGCAAATGCCGAGATCGCGGCGTGGCGCGCGGCGGGGTTTTCGGCGCCCGAGGTCATGGCGTCGACCAGATGGCCGGAAAACACCGGCATGAACAGGTCGGCCACGGTGGCGCCGAGCAGGCCGGCAGCCGTGATCGCCGCGGTCACCGGCTGCTTGAGCCAGTGGCGGAACACGAAGGGCAGCACCACTCGAATGGCGGCGGGGCGCTTGTCGCGAAAGGCGGTCATGGCGTCATCCGGCTACGCTCAAGGCGCATACCGGCTCCATTGTTGACGCGCGAACAGCCATGGGCCGAACGCAGGCGTCGTTGAAAAATGTCGGCAACTACCGGGAAGCTTGGAAATCGGGTCGTCAGGCCCGATCGATGCTGGCGGAGGCGGCCCTCAAAGGGCCCAAGGCACGTCCGGCATGAACTCGGGACGCGAGGTCGCGATCTGCGAAATAAACGAAATCATGCAAATCTCCCCGGTTCGAGTGATGAAGCGGGGTTTGTAGATGAATCGCGGGCGTTTTGCAAGTTTGCCGGCGCGTCAGCGGCCCGTTCAGAACTGGAAGTACAGGAATTCCAGCCGCTGCCACATCCCGAACAGGGAGATTGCGACCGCCAGCGCCGTAACCAGCGCCCATGCCGCGTTCGGCCGCCAATGCATCCAACCGCCGCGCTCCGGCGCGCGGCGATATTCGCGATAGCCGAAGATCTGCGGGACGTTGGGCAGCAACAGCGCAATCGCGAGCGCGGCGACCACCGCGCCGGCGCCGATCAAGAGCAAATGCGGCTCGCCGACCAGAACCGGCAGATCCATCAGCCGCAGGATGCCGGCCGGCGCGTAAGCGGAGCTGCCGGCCTCGAAGCCGAACAGGCTGCCCAGCATCTGCCAGGCGCCTGCCATGGTCTTGGCGCGGAAGAACACCCAGGCGATCACCACGGCGAAGAAGGTGATCGCCCAGGAAACGGCTTTTGCGAATCCTCGTGCGGCCGGTCCCTTGATCGGCGCGCGCGTCTCGCCGCCGCGCCATTCGCGCCACAGATGATTGACGCTCAGATAGACGCCGTGCAGGCCGCCCCAGACCAGGAAATTCCAGCCCGCGCCGTGCCAGAGGCCGCCGAGCAGCATCGTCACCATCAGGTTGAGGTAGCGGCGCTGCTCGCCGAGCCGGTTGCCGCCGAGCGGGATGTAGAGGTAGTCGCGCAGGAAACGCGACAGCGTGATGTGCCAGCGCCGCCAGAATTCGACGATCGAGGTGGATTGATAGGGCGAGCGGAAATTCACCGGCAGGCGGATGCCGAACAACAGCGCCAGCCCGACCGCCATGTCGGAATAGCCGGAGAAGTCGAAATAGATCTGCAAGGTATAGGCCGACGTCGCAAGCCACGCCCATGGCGTGGTGACGCCGCCACCGGCGTCGAGATGCGCGAACACCGGCGAGACGAACTGCGCCAGATTGTCGGCGATCACCACCTTCTTGAACAGGCCGGCGGCGAAGATGGCGAGGCCCCGCGCCGCCAGCACCGCGGAACGCCCGGTGCGGCCGCGCTTGAACTGGGGGATCATCTCGGCGTGGTGCACCAGCGGTCCCGCGATCAGATGCGGGAAGAACGACACGAACAGCGTGTAGCTCAGGAGGTCGCGCTCGACCCTGGCGCCGCGCATCACGTCGACCAGATAGGCGATCTGCTGGAAGGTGAAGAAGGAGATGCCGAGCGGCAGCACGATGTTGAAGAACGGCAGCGGCGTGCCGGTCAGCTCAGTCAGGCTCTCGAACAGGAAATTGGTGTATTTGAAATAGCAGAGCAGCGCGAGATTGAGCGCGACGCCTGACATGCCGATGACGCGGCGGCGCAGCGGGTCCTCCATCCGCAGGCCGAGCGAGAAATTCACCGCGATGGAAGCGACCAGCAGCAGCAGGTAGACCGGCCGCCAGGCGCCATAGAAGAACAGCGACGCGCCCGCCAGCACCAGGATGCCGGCGCGCGGCGAATGCCGGCGCGCCGCGGCAAACGCCAGCACGGTCGCGGGCAGGAACTGGAACAGGAAGGTGTAGGAGGAAAACAGCATCGCCGCAGCGCTAACGCTTCAGTCGCGACACGAGATAGCGGGTGTAGATCGGGATGCCGGAGGCGTTGACGTGCATCTCGTCGGCGTAATTGCCCTGCTCCAGCCCCGGCACCTCCTGGATGTTGAGCACATCGAAGCCGCAGCGGCGGCCGGCATCGGCGACGAGGGCTGCGTATTGGTCGTCCTTCTCGCGCCACGCCGGGTCATTGGCGCGCTGGTAGCGCGGCGCCCATGGCGGTACCACGACGGTGAGCTTCCTCGTCAACGCCACCATGTCGCAGAGCGCAGCCGTCTCAAGGCGCGCCTTCGGGCCCGACAGGTCCCAACCGGCGTAGTGCGGGTGCGATCCGATGTCGGCGGGCCAGCGGTCGTCGGGCTCGTTGCGGTCGATGATCTTCAGCCCGCCCGCCACCGGCCTGGCGCCTGTCACGGCGGTGTCCTGATCGGCGGCGAGCCGCGCATTGAAAGCTTCGCGGATGAAGCGGATCAGCGTGCCCACGCGCAGCGGCAGGAATGAGACCATCGCTTCGCCGACGCCGAGCCGGGCCGCGACGTCCAACGGATAGACGGTCGCCGAGCGGACGCCCTCGTTGAACAGGAACGGCGCCACGCTGATCACGACATGGGCGCCCTGAAACGCCGCAGGCTCGCGACGCATCGCGGCCAATACCGCCAGCGGTTCGCCGGCGTCGTAGCCGATGTTGACCGCGGTCCCCCTCGGCTTGCCGAGCAGCTGCGCGGCGAGATCGGGATCGACCTGATAGACCGTGCGGCTCTCGCCGGCGAAGATCAATTCCGGATGCGAGGCCAGCAGCGGCAGTTTTACCGCGAGCAGCGCCGGCACGTCGTCATGGACGCGGTCGGCAATCGCAAGCAGGCCCGCGAACGCGGCAAGCCAGACCCCAGCCGTCAGCGCCAGCGCGCCCGCGATCCACCAGGCGCAGGCCGCCTGCACGCGCGGCAGCGATGCTCGCCGAGGAATGGAAAGGCTGCGGATCATGCCGCCGTTCAAGCATGAACGGCTGCGGCAGACAACATCGGCGGACCGGCGATCGAGCGACGCGAACCCGTGAATTCAGATTGATCGGCCGATGTCCGAAGCGCATCAGATCGGCCGGCCGATCGAGATTTCGGCCCGCCCTTGTGCCGGCCAGACGATCGACGCTAATTCAGACCCGCCCGACGGAATCCTTCCAAATAGTGTTCGCGATCGCCGTCGTATCGGATCGGCATGTGACTGACGAGCCAGGCGATCGAAATATTGGGCTGCGCCCGTTCAAGCTCGAGCAAGGCGGCTTTGGCCACATCGTCGCGGCCCGCCATGCCGGCGGCCGCGGTCAATACCCGATGACCGCCGACGAAGTCGCCGCGTTGCCGGATGCCCTCGGTTGCGAGGCGGATCGCCTCGTCATAATTGCGCCCGACAAAGTGCGAATAGGCGGCGATGCCGCAAAAAATCGCCGCGAAGGGGTCGCGAGGGCTCAGTCGCAGCGCCCGTTGCGCCGCCACGCAGGCCTCTTGCCAGCGACCGCAGTACGACAGGGTCAGGCCGTAATAACCCTGGGCAAGCGAGAAGTTCGGGTTGAGACTTAACGCCGACTTCGAACGCGGCCAGCGAGTCATCGAAGCGCCGCTTGAACAATGACACGCTGCCAAGCGCGTGATGCGCCCAGGGGTCCTCGCTGTCGGCCTGGATCGACGCCAGCGCAGCGCGTTCGGCGACCGGCACGACAGTTGCCATGTCCGCCCACCCCATATGCGCGCTGAAAGTATAGCTGGTGGCGAGCACGCCAAGCGCCTGACCATAGTTTGGATCGATCGTGATCGCCTTCTCCAGCAGCGCTTGGGCGACAACGTTGTCCTGGCGCGTCACCCGCCAATAATGCGACAACGCCCGCATCACCAGATCCCACGCATCCATGCTGTCCGGCGGCTTGCGCCGGGCCCGAAAATTCTCCGCGGCGTAGAGCTGCGGTTCGATCGCGGCGACAATCGCCTCGGTGATTTCATCCTGTACCGCGAACACGTCCGCGATGCTGCGGTCGTACTTTTCCGCCCAGAGATGGCTGCCGGTTGCGACATCATTGAGCTGCGCCGTAATGCGCACGCGGTCGCCGCCCTTGCGGACGCTGCCCTCGACGACATAGCCGACGCCGAGTTCCTCGGCGACCTGCTTCATATGCACGGCCTTGCCCTTGTAGGTAAACGACGAGTTGCGCGCGATCACGAAGAACCAGCGCAACTTGGACAGCGCGGTGATGATATCCTCGCTGATGCCGTCGGAAAAATAGTCCTGCTCGGGATCGCCGCTCATGTTGGTGAAAGGAAGCACGGCGATGGCGGGCCGATCGGGCAACGGCATCGCCGGGCGCGGCGGCTCGTGGATTTCATCCGGAGGTGCCGCGGCATGAGCCGGCTCGACGCCGTTTGACCTGGTATCGACAATACCGACGAAACGCACGCCCTTGCGGGCAACGGTGCGTATCAATTTCTGGTCTTCGCCGCTGTCGCCGAGTGCCTTGCGCGCGGCATTGATACGGCTGGTCAGCGTCGACTCCGACACCACGCGCCCGCCCCAGACCGAAGCGAACAGGTCATCCTTGCTGACGACACGATCGCGGTTCTGCAAGAGATAGATCAACAGGTCAAATACCTGCGGCTCGACCGCAATGCGCTCCGAACCCCGATGCAGCTCCCGCCGTTCGGTATCAAGCCTATGATTATCAAAGATAAATTGCAACGGCGGTGCTCCCGCGTCTCAAGAAATAATCAAGCTCATCTCAAGCAAAAATCGGGCTCCGGGCAAAGCCTTTTGATCTCACCTCCCTGCATCGTCGTGGCTTCAGACGCAGCACCGACCCGAGGAGAGAGATCATGACCCAAATCCAGGCCATAGGCGAGGAAACGAAAAGCGGTCCAGTCGGCAGATTGCTGGCTTTCGTCTACGGATTTGCCGCTTACGCCATATTCTTTGTGACATTCCTCTACGCCATCGGCTTCGTATCCGGCCTGATGGTGCCCAAGACCATCGACTCCGGCGCAGTCGGGCCGATGCCGGAGGCGATCATCGTCGATCTCGTCCTGATGTCGGTTTTCGCCATTCAGCACAGCGTCATGGCGCGCAGGCAATTCAAGCAATGGTGGACCCGATTGGTGCCGAAGCCGGTCGAGCGCAGCACCTACGTGCTGTTCGCCAGCCTCGCGCTTGTCCTGCTGTTCTGGCAGTGGCGTCCGATCCCTGCCGTGGTTTGGGAAATCACCAATCCGGTGATCGCCATGGTTATCCTGGGCCTGTCATTGATCGGCTGGCTGATCGTATTGACGAGCACGTTCCTGATCAACCACTTCGAATTGTTCGGGCTGCATCAGGTTGCCAACAACCTGACCGGCCATCCGATGCCGGCACCGCGCTTCCGCACTCCGCTTTGCTACAAGTTCGTGCGTCACCCGATCTACCTCGGTTTCATCATCGCATTCTGGGCCGCCGCTGTCATGACGACAGGGCATCTTCTGTTCGCGGCGGTGACGACGGCCTACATTTTCGTCGGAATCTTCCTGGAAGAACGCGATCTGGTCGATCTCTTCGGCGACGACTATCGCCGCTATAAAGACCGTGTCTCGATGATGCTGCCTTGGCGCAAGTCGGCTTGACTGATGAATGCCGGCGCAAAGGGACCATTCGCGATGATAGACGAAGCGCAGCGCCGCATCGATTACGATGCGCTATGCTGGTGCTGCTGATACTCTTGCATTCGCGAAAAGAAAGGGGCCAAAGCCCCTTTCTCCGTGATTACCACTGGTGCCAGTGATGCCAGCCGTAGCCGCCACCCCAGCGGCCCCAACCACCGCCCCAGTGACGATGCCAGCCGTAACCACCCCAATAATGCGGATGGTAATAGCCTCCACCGTAGTAATGGCGGTGCCAGCAATGGCCCCATTCGTTGCAGACGTATCCGGCCGGTACAACGATCCCCGTCGTCGAGACCGGGACGTCGATAGGCGTCGCAGATGCGGCCGCGCCGGATAGGGCAACCCCGCCAAGTGCGGCGAGGCCAACAAGCGCAGAAACAAGCTTCATGATATTCACCTCCTGACATCTGTTGGAGGCGACGAGCGGTCAGCGGGTTCGGCGCATTACGCAGGTTTAATGCCGAAGAACCATTCTTCGAACAAACCTCAATTCATCGAACGACTATCGACGTGCCAGCAATCGAACGGCGCGGCGCATGGCGACCAAGACGGCGGATCGCGATCCGCCCTACGGACTGCGTTCGCAACCGGAAATCAATGCGCGGCTCCGGCAGTCAGCGCGGCCGGCTTCTTCAGGAACAGCACCAGCACGCTGAGGCCGAGATAAAACAGCGTCAGGATGAAGAAGGCGTCGCCATATCCCATCACCACCGCCTGGCGGTGCACGATCTGGGACAATTGCTTCATCGCCATCAGCGCCGCGTCGCCCATGCCCTGCATGCGCTGGGTGAACATGTTGAGCGTTTCGACCGCGGTGGTATTGCCCCAGGTCACCCGGTCCTGCAGTCGGACGATATGCAGGTCGGTGCGGTCGTTCAGCACCTCGTTGATGACGGCAAGCCCGAGCGCGCCGCCGAGATTGCGGGTCAGGTTGAACAGCCCGGAGGCGTTCTTGACCCGCTCCGGCGCCAGCGTGCCGAGCGCGATGGTGTTGGTCGGCACCATCGCGAACATCATGCCGATGCCGCGCAGGATCTGCGGCAGCAACAGCTCGTAGAAATCATAGTCGCGGGTGATCCAGGTCATCTGCCAGGTGCCCAATCCGAAAATGATCAGGCCGGCCACGACGATATAGCGCATGTCGACCTTGAGCATCAGCCGTCCGACGAGCGGCGCGGTGAGGAACATGGCGGCGCCGGAGACGAACATGGTCTGGCCGATCATCAGCGGGCCGTAGCCGCGCACCTCCGCGAGATAGCGCGGATAGATGTAGGTCAGCCCGTAAAGGCCGATGCCGATGCAGAACGAGAGCAGGCAGCCGACGCCGAAATTGCGGTCGGTGAAGGCGCGGATATCGACGATCGGCTCTTCCGCGGTCAGCACGCGGTAGAAGAAGGCGATCGCGGACACCACGCAGATCGCGGCGCAGGTCGCGACCGAACTGTCCTGCAGCCATTCATATTGCGGACCTTCCTCGAGCACGTATTCGGCCGCGCCGAGGAAGCCCGCCATCGCGATCAGGCCGAACCAGTCGAAACGGTCGAGCAGGGCGAAATTAGGCTTGTCGAAATCGACCAGCGCCAGCACGCCGATGGTGATGCCGATGCCCGGCACGACGTTGATGAAGAACAGCCAGTGCCACGACATCGCATCGGTGATGATGCCGCCGACCGTCGGTCCGATGGTCGGCGCCAGCGTCGCGACCAGGCCGATGATCGGGCCGACGATGTGGAATTTCGACCGCGGAAACACCGTATAGGCGGAGGCGAACACGGTGGGGATCATGCCCGCGCCCAGAAATCCCTGGATCGCGCGCCACAGGATCATCTGCTCGATGGTCGATGCAAATCCGCACGCGAAGCTCGCGACGGTGAAACCGGCGGCGGAAATCGCAAACAGCAGCCGCGTGCCGAAGGCGCGCGACAAAAATCCGGACAGGGGTATAGCGATCACTTCGGCGATCAGATACGAGGTCTGCACCCAGGACACCTCGGTCGAACTGGCCGACAGGCCGGCCTGGATGTCGGAGAGCGACGCCGACACCACCTGGATGTCCAGGATCGACATGAACATCCCGAACACCATGATGAGAAACGCAAACAGCCGGCGCGGGGCGATGCGCTCGGCAGGCGCCGGGGCGGCCATCATGCTGGGCGGGGCGGTGGCGGCGTCGGCCATGGTCTGCTCGGGTCAGGACAGGTGCATCGGGCGGCGCGCGAGGCCGATCATTGCGGATGGGTCGAGGCCGGCGCGTCGAGGTCGGAGTCGCTGTCGGCATCGGCGGCGCCCTTGCGGGTATCGACGGTGGCGTAGACCGACATGCCCGCGCGCAACAGGTTTTGCCGCGCGACGTCCTTCGGCACGCGGACACGAACCGGCAGCCGCTGCACGATCTTGGTGAAGTTGCCGGTGGCGTTGTCCGGCGGCAGCAGCGTGAACACCGAGCCCGCCGCGGGAGCGATGCTGTCGACGATGCCTTCGAACTTGCGATGGCCGTAGGCGTCGACGGTGATCGTCACCGGCTGGCCGGGACGGATGCGCTTGAGCTGGGTTTCCTTGAAATTGGCATCGATGAAAACGTCATCAAGCGGCACCACATTGGCGAGCCGCTGCCCGACCACGACGTAGTCGCCGGTCGAGACCAGGCGGTTGGAGAAGATGCCGTCGACAGGCGCGCGCACCAGGGTGAAGTCGAGGTCGCGTTCGGCCTTGGCGAGCGAGGTCTGCAGTTCGGCGAACTGGGCCTGGGCTTCGGCCTGCTGCGCTTTGGTCACTTCGACATTGTCGCGGGCCGTGTCAAAGGACGCCTGCGCGGCTCTCACCGCCGCGGCGCCCTGGTCGCGGCCGGCTTCGGACTGTTCGAAGGTGGCATGGGTGGCATAGCCCTTGTTGCTCAGGGTCTGCTGCCGGTCGTAATCGAGGTTCGCACGCTTCAGGCCGGCTTCCGCCGAAACGAGATTGGCCTGGGCCTGTTCGACCGCGCTTTCCTGCATGGTGACCTGGCGGCCGATGCGATCGATGGTGGCCTGCTGGGTCGCGATCCTGGTGCGCGCGGCGTCCACCGCGATCCGATAATCGCCGTCGTCGATCCGGAACAGCACGTCGCCGGTCCGCACCAGGTTGTTGTCGCCGGGAAGGATCGCCGAGATATGCCCCGAGACCCGCGCGCCGAGCGTGGTGTTGTTGGCCCGCACATAGGCGTCGTCGGTGGAAACGTAGAAACGTCCGACCAGGAGATAATAGGTGCCGTAGCTTGCCGCGGCGAGCGCGAGCAGCGCCACGATCCCCATCAGAACCAGTTTACGCTTGCCCGATTTCGGCGCGGCGGCAGCGGCCGGCGCGACCGGTACGGCGACCGGTTGTTCGACGGCCGGTTTCTCGGTCGCTGGATCAGCCGGGATTTCCGCCGGGCGGCGGGCGACGGTTTCTTCCGAAAGGTGGGCTCGAAGCTGGTTGGCGAGGTCAACGGAAACGTCACGCGCGGCATCGCTTTCGGCCTGGTCCGGCTCGGGGCGAAGAATACGCGCGGCCTGGTCTCTCGCTGCGGCCATTACGGCCTCCTTACTAAAATATCGCGATGCAGTGACAGCCCAAATCGGGCTTTCCGCCTCGCCAGCCTTCAAATTAGCATTGACCGAACGGTTCGGTCAAGTTATATTCACTGAAGCGAGCATAGACGGCAAGTTGCTTCCGTGGTGTTTCCGCCCGTCAAATCTTTCCAGAAAAGCTAAACCAATGGTTGCAGCCTATCGCACTCCTGTCCAGTTCGTTGGTGACGAGGACAGTTCCAAGCGCCGGCAAATCCTCGACGGCGCCCGGAAGGTCTTCATGGACCTCGGCTTCGACGGCGCCAGCATGGGTGAAATCGCCCGCTCCGCCGGCGTCTCCAAGGGCACGCTTTATGTCTATTTCGCCGACAAGAACCGGCTGTTCGAAGCCATCGTCGAGGACGAGATGCTCGACCAGCAAAAGGTGGCGTTCAATTTCGATCCCGCACGCGATGTTACCACCACGCTGCGGGAGTTCGGGCAGGCCTATATCGAACTGCTGTGCCGGCCGGCCGGCGGGTCGGCGATCCGCACCGTGATGGCGATTGCCGAGCGGATGCCGGAGGTCGGCCGCCGCTACTACGAGGAGGTGCTGGAGAAAACCATCAACCGCCTCGCCTCCTATCTCGAGACCCATGTGCAAGCCGATGAGCTTGTGATTCCCGACTGTCAGCTCGCGGCCTCGCAATTCATGCAGATGTGCCAGGCCTCGCTGTTCCTGCCCTTCATCTTCCAGGCCGCCCCGCCGCCGTCGGCCGAGCGCATCGCGGAAGTGGTCGAAAGCGCCACGCAGATGTTCCTGGCCGCATATCGGAAAAAGCGGCCTGAATAACCGTTTCGCGGCACCGGCTGCGCTTCGCAATCCCCGAGGCTCGACACGACGATATTTCAGGGCGACAATCGCCTGAAGAGTATCCGCTGTTGCGAGGCCTGCAAGATGCGAAACACCCCCGCCCTGGTTGTCGCGACGGCTCTGGCCGCGACCGTCGTCTGCCTGGCTCAGCCTGCGCAAGCTCGCCACCTCTGGCCGGCCGTTCCCGCCGAGGTCGGCTTTCGCCAGCTTGCCAGGGGATGGGTGCCCTACCGCTGCACCGAGAAGCCGGTGTTCAATTTCTATCACGGCGCTTATTACGACACCCCGCCGGCGATCTGGCAGGGCTACGCCTACCGGCCGTATTACCGCTACGCCGCCTGGCGCGCGATTCCGCGAACCTACTTCTGTGCCGAGAGATAGCGTCGGCGGAGTTGCCGCGACCAACTGATATCGTCGGCTTCGCCGAGAACCCCGGCTTATTTGGGAGGAATTAACCATGCAAAAGGTCCTGGTCGAGGACAACGCCGACGGAACCACGCTGATCACGATCAACCGGCCGGAACGCCGCAACGCGATTTGCGCCGAGACGGCGCTGCTGCTGCAAAGGGCGTTTTGGGACTTCGAGCGCTCCGCCACGCAGAAGGCCGCGGTGCTCACCGGCGCCGGCAACGAGGCGTTTTCGGGCGGCGCCGATACCGGCAATTTTCCCGAACTGTGGCGCTGCATTCCGACCGTCGGTTTCGAAACCAACAAGCCGATCATATCGGCGGTCGGCGGCTGGTGCGTCGGCGGCGCGCTCGTGCTCTCGATGATGTGCGATCTGACGGTCGCCGCTGACAATGCCAGGTTTTCCTATCCCGAAGCGCGGCTGGGATTTACCGGCGGCCTGATCGCAGGCCTTGCGGCGCGCATTCCCCACAAGGTGGCGATGGAGCTGATGCTATTGTGCCGCATCCTCGATGCGCAGCGCGCCTACCATGTCGGCCTCGTCAACGAGGTCGTGCCGACCGGACAGCAGGTCCCGGTTGCGCTGAAGATGGCCCGCGAAATGACCGAGTTCTCGCCGCTGGTCATGAAGACCCTGAAGCGTTTCGTCACGGACGGCGTGTTGGCGCAGGGTCCATCGGAACAATCCGGTCGTGCGCAGCGCGCGCTTCACGAGGTCAAGGAAAGCGAGGACGCCGCCGAGGCGAGGTCGGCGGTGAAGGAAAAGCGCAAGGCGATCTACAAGGGACGTTAGTGCCGCTGACCATTTTTCCCTCTCCCCGTTCTTCACGGGTGGGAGGGTTGGGGTGAGGGGCTCTCCTGGCAAGCGCGACTTGCGGAGAGAGCCCCTCACCCGGCACTTCGCGCCGACCTCTCCCCGCGAAGAGCGGGGCGAGGTGTTCGAACTCGCTTCGGTTTCGTGGTCACGGCGTGGGAGCTATCTCAGCTCAGACGATGGCACGCGCGCGCAGGTCGGCGATCGCATCCGCTCCATAGCCGAGCGAATTCAGCACCTCGTCGGTGTGGGCGCCGAGTTCGGGCGCCATCGAATCGAGCCGGCCGCCGCCGTGGGCAAGCTGAAACCCGCTGCCGGCGAAGCGCAGGCGGCCATAGGGCGTGTCGATTTCCTGAACCGCGCCGCGCGCCGAGATCTGCGGATGGTCGATCACGTCCTCGATCTTCCAGATGCTGGCGCAGGGCGCGCCCGCGGCGTCAAGGATTTTTTCCCACTCGCGCGGTGGCTTGCTCGAAAGCGCCTGCTCGATGATGGCCCGCAGCGCCGGCTCGTTTTCCTTCCGTGCGAACCAATCGGCAAAGCGCGGGTCTTCCAGCACGTCGGTGCGGCCGAGCGCGGTCATCAGCGCGCGGTATTGCTTCTCGTTGTTGACGGCCAGCAGCAAATAGCCGTCGCCCGCCCGAAACAGGTTGGCGGTCGCCCGGCGGCTGACGGCCTGGTTGCCCGACAGTTGCTGGCGATGGCCGGCGACGGTGTAATCAGCCACCTGTCCCGACAGAAACGCCAGCGCCGCCTCGAGCATGGAGACGTCGACCCGCTGCCCCTTGCCGGTATGACTGCGCTGGAACAGCGCGCTCGATACGCCGAACGCGGCGGTGGCGCCCGACAGCACGTCGCAGACCGCGAAGCCGGCGCGCGTCGGCCCGGTCTCCTCGTGACCGGTGATCGCCATGATGCCCGACATCGCCTGGATCTTGCCGTCATAGCCCGCGCCCGATCGTTCCGGGCCGGTCTGGCCGAAGCCCGAGATCGAGCAATAGATCAGCCTCGGGTTGACGGCCGCGAGCTCGGCGTAGCCGATGCCGAGCTTGTCCATCACGCCGGGTCGAAAATTTTCCATCACCACGTCCACCTCGGCGGCGAGCTGCTTGACGATGGCGATCGCCTCGGGCCTCGAGAGGTCGAGCGTCAGGCTGCGCTTGTTGCCGTTGACCGCCTGCCAGCCCGGGGCGAGGCCGCGCTCGGCCCATTCGCGGCTGAGCGGCGTGCGGCGCATGTCCTCGCCTTCGCGCCGCTCCACCTTGATGACGTCGGCGCCGAGCAGCGCGAGCTGGTAGCTCGCATAGGGGCCTGCCAGCACCTGCGTGAAGTCGAGAATCTTCACGCCTTCGAACGGTCGGGTCACGTCTATTTTCTCCTGATCATTATTTTTGCTGAAGAGAAGTTGAGCTGAGGCGGTATCAGAACTCTTCACCTCTCCCATCGGGAGAGGTCGGATTGCATCGTCAGATGCAATCCGGGTGAGGGGTTACGATCCTCAAGAGTACGGTGCCCCCTCACCCGGATTGCCGCCGGGACGATGCTTCGCATCGCCGTGGCAATCCGACCTCTCCCCATCGGGGAGAGGTGAAGATCACGCCGCGCGGTTGCCGCGCGCGATCTCCTTTTGCTTGTCGAATTCGGCGCGGCGCCGAGCCAGCTCTTCCGGGCTCATCTGCGCGACGTTGTTGTAGTCGAGCTTCCAGGAGGCATCCGCGCTCCAGCGCAGCGGCGACTGTATCGTGGTGCGCGCGCCGGAAGCCGCCTCGAGAAGCCGCAGCGCCAGCTCCAGCGTCAGCGCCTGCGACTCCACATCGTGCGGCTTGCCGGCGGAATTGCCCAACGGGAAATCGGAGAACAGGAAGCGCGGCACCGCAGCGTGCTCGACGATGTCCTTGGCGCATCCCATCACCACGGTCGGAATGCCGTTGGCTTCCAGGTGCCGGGCCACCAAAGCCGAGGTCTGATGGCAAACCGGGCAGTTCGGCACCACCACGGCGACGTCGACTGCATCAGCTAGGCAGCGGGCGAGGATATCGGGCGCATCGACGTCGATGGTGACGCGGTGGCTGCGATTGGTCGGCGCGCCGAAGAAGCGCGGCGCGACCTCGCCGATCCGCCCCGCGGCTGCGGCCATCTGCAACCGCGGCAGCGGAAACCAGGTGCCGCTGTCGGTCGCCGTGGTGTGCTTGCGGTCGTAGCCGATATGCGAGATGCGCAAATCGTGCGGCTTCGTGGTGTCGCCGTCATAGACCTTGTAGAATTTTGCGCCGCCATTATACGCCGCGCCCGGCCCCTGGTCGCCCTTCGCCGGATCGTAGGGGGCGGCGGTGGTGACGATGGTCACCCGTGATTGCGAGAGCGGCTTCTTCAGCTCGCAGAACGGCGCATCGACATAATGCGCCCAGCGATAGGGCGTGGTGTAGCCGATCGCGGTGTAATAGTCGCGGGTCCGCTGCATGTAGGGGACGGGAGAATTGTAGTCGGGCGCAAAGCCGAGTTGGTCGTCGAGGGAGCCTGGCATGTTGGTGTCTCTCCTTGCGTTCCGGCGCGAGACCTTACGATAGCCCGCGCGTTCCACAAAAAACAGACGTCAAATCGCGAATGTTCGAGATCCGCTTGCCCTTCTACTCGTTCTCGAATTCGTCTTCCTCGTTGACTTTCTCGCGCGACTTGTGGACATGCGCCACATGCGTGCCGCCGAGCGATCCCGTCACTGAGGGCTCGCGCGAGGCATAGGGGTTGCGTCCCGCCGCGCGCGCCGCGACTTCCTCGCCCGACATCGCCGAGGGTTCGCAGATCAACCGCCGCGAGGCGCGGCGCATCAGGTCGACGTGGATGTGATCGTAATGATAGACGTTGGAGCCGGGCGCGAGCACGGTGGTGAACTGCTGGCAGGCGGCGGCCTGCACGTCGCGCAGAAAGCCCTGCTCTTCCGGCAGGCCCTTCCAGCCGTCCTTCACCGAAATGCGCCGGCCGTCGGCGAGCGTGAAGGCCGCGATGTCGAGCGCGTTGCCGAAGGCGTGCTCGGAAATATGGGCGTGCGGATTGCCGTTCATGCCGCGGCAGGAATAGGCGGAGATCTGCTTGATCTCGACGACGCGGGCGCCGAACCAGCGCTGGGCTGCCGGCTGCACGGAATCGGCGAGCCAGTGATCGAGCACCGAGACCAGCGGACAGGCCAGCGTCGCCGCCGGTTTGACGGCGACCGGTCCGACGGAAGCGACCGGATCGCCCTGCACCGGGCCGAGCCGCGGCAGCGGCTCCGCCGGCGTGTAAGGCGCGGCCCCGGGACGCGCGGGATATGGCGCGGCAGCGCGGTCGCGCGGCGGATAGGCCGGTGCGATCGGATACGATGGGGGATACGGACCGCGTGAAACTGGCGGGCTCGATCCCGGCCTGCCCTCGGGCGGCAGTTCGATATCGTCCTCGTCGGGTGGAACACCTGGCGCGGTCAGCGAGACCGGACCGTTGCCCGGAGCATTGTAGAGGGGCTGGCGCTGCGCGTTGTCGGGATAGGATGACGAATAGGGCGGCGGATAAGGCTGTGGCGGCGCCTGCGAAACCGGCCAGCGCGGCTGGTTGCCGATATTGCCGGGCGGCCGCAAATCATCGTCGGCGAAACCAAAGCTGCCGCTGCTTTCACCGAGTGCCGAGACCTTGAGCGGGTATTCCGCGCCGCACACACCGGGGCCGGAAATCGGATCGATCCGGACCAGGTCCGGCCCCTCCTTGACGGCGCCGGATTTCAGGCACGCCAACTCGGCCTCGGCACGCCATGGTTCGCGCTCCGCGGACTCGAAAAATCCGTGGCCGCAACCCGCCAGCGTTACAAGGACGATGGAGCCGACGAGATACAAACGAACTCCGCGCGTCATGCCGAAAGGTTTGCGCGAATTTATTTAAGGAGTAATCAACGTCTTGATTTCACTAATCTTTAACCATGCGATCCGCCGTCGCGAGACCGCGAGTGGCAGCCACGCTTACTTTTTCGGGAAGGAACGATTTGCTAGTTTCGGTGTTACAGCGGGCAGCGACGTGAACCAGGGAGCGTTCCCCATGACTTTCGTCGGCAGACTGAGCGTTGTTACCGCGTATATCGCCTTTGCCTTTGTCGGCGCCATCGTGCTCGGCGTGTTCTAGGGCAGAGAGCTTCGCTTTCCAAAGCGCCCGGCGGACTGGATCGTTCCAGCTGACGGGCGCTTTCATTTGGGCACACCTTTTTCGTCATGGCCGGGCATGACGAACCTCGCATGACGCCTCGCTACGAGCGCGGCGCCGTGACGATCTGGCGCGAGGTGATCAGCCGCTGCGGCGGGCTGATCCGGGTCCAGACATTGCCGGTGCAGAAGAAGCGACCGAACGCGCAGGCTTCGACCCGCAGCGAGTTCGGCCCCTGCATCGCGATCTCTGCATAATAGGTGTTCTTGCTGTCGCGGCTGTAGATGTTGCCCGACCATTCGGAATCGTTCTTCGGCTTCATGTTGATCAGGACCGATTCAGCGGAGGAGTCGGACCGCGGATTGATCACATATCCGCACAGCGCACGGCCGCATGGCTCGATGCGAACCGATCCCTTTTTCCCTTCGGTCTGCCAGTCGCCGAGCGGGGTCGTGGCCGGCGCCTCGTCCTCGACCTTGATGATCTTGGGTGCTCCCTGGGGCGCGGGCCGGGTCACGACCGGCGGCGGCGCGACCGGCGGGGTAACCGGCGGAACAATCGCCGCGGCAGCGGGTGGAGCAACAGGCGGGGCGACGGGAGGGGCAATCGGTGGCGCGACGGCTTGCGGGCGCGGCGCGGCTGCTTCCTGCGGGCAAGCGGTCGGCTTGACCGGCGCCGGCGGCAGCGCGGCGGCGACCAAAGCAGCAGCCGGCGCGGGCGGCTTCGGCACGGCGGCGACGGCGGGAGCTGGGGCCGAAGCCGGCGCTGCGGCGACATCATCGTCTCGATCGGGGGTGCGGCGCGATTGGTAGATTCCAGGAATCGATACCGAGACGCAGGAGGCGGAATTGCAATGCCGTGGCGCCTCGATGTGGATGCGGTGTCCGGCAACCGTGAACGAAAACGATTCGCCGGCATGAGCGGGCGGACTGAGCAGCAGCAACGCGAGCAGATAATGGCATCGGGTCATCGCGGGTCCCTCCCTTGGATGGCGCGGACTCTAGCTCCGCCAGGCTGCTATCGAATGTGATTTGAATCACCGTGGCCGGTGTTGCGCGCGCCGCCGGTCGCGGCTCCCGAGCCTTGTGACGGAGGTCACGGAATCCGCCGCCGGCCGGGTTTAGGGTCCTGGCAGGTTTCAGGCCCGCTTTGAGGAGGCACTCATGAAGATGCGCTACGTTCTCGCCGCCCTGCTGATGACCGGCACCGCCGCCCATGCCGGCAATTCGATTTCGTTCGAGATCAACGGCCACCACGTCCGTATCGAGGCGCCGAAGAATTGCAGCGAACTGTCCTGCATCCAGATCTCGGCGCCCGGCGTTTCGGCTTCCGACTTCGGCTTCAAGAGCATCAAGACCGGCAGCGACGATGACGATGTCGTGCGGCCCGCGCCGAAATCGGCAGCCACGCCCGCGCCGGTCATCCAGGCCGCGGCGCCGGTTGCCGCACCGGTCGCAAGCGCGCCACCGGCGCCGGCAACAACGCTGGCCTCGACCGCGCCCGCGCCGGTCGCCAATGACATCGCACCGGCCGCACCGGTCCCTGCCGTCAGCGCACCGCCCGCGCCCGCTCCTGTCGCCGCGGCACCCGCACCGGCTCCGACCACCCCGCTCGGCATCTGGGCGACGGAAGAGAACAAGGGCAATGTTCGCGTCGAACAGTGCGGACAGAATCTCTGCGGCTACGCCCTCAAGACCGGAGAGAAAATCCTCATCGACATGAAACCGTCGAATGCAAAGTGGACGGGCCAGATTCACGATCCCGACTCCGGGAAGAACTACGACTCGACCGTCGTGATGAAGGGGCCGAACGCGATGCGGGTACAGGGCTGCGCCTTCGGCGGCATGTTCTGCGGCGGCCAGACCTGGAACCGGATCAGCTGACGCAGCCTGCGTCTGTCTCTCTCGTCATTCCGGGGCGCCCGTAGGGCGAACCCGGAATCTCGAGATTCCGGGTTCGATGCTTCGCATCGCCCCGGAATGACACCAAGAAAGCCCGCGACGAAACAATTCCCTCTTCCGACGAAACCATTTCCTGCGTCCCGCGCAAAAGCGCTGCAACCGATGCTGCCTATTGCTGGCGCCGAAACAGCGGCGGATCGGCGCATGAGCCGGGCGCTGCAGGAGAGGCAGCAGATGGCGTTGAAATCTTCGATTACCGGGCGCGGCAAACTTGCGGTCGCGACCTTGCTCGCGCTGGGAATGCTGACGACGGCCGCCCACGCCTACACCCTGGAACAGCAGCAGATGTGCTCGGGCGATGCGATGCGGCTTTGCAGCTCGGAAATACCGAACGTCGATCGCATCACCGCCTGCATGGAACGGCAGCGCGATTATTTGAGCGAAGGCTGCCGGGCGGTGTTCGAGGTCGAGACGCCGGCGGCTGCGACGGAAGCGCCCGCAAGCGATGCTCCCGCCGCGAGGCCTTCGAGGCCGATCAATCTGGTTCCGAAATACCGGCACGGCTGAGCGGCGCAATCACCACGCGTAGCGCACCACGCCCTTGCCGGCATAGCTGCGCGTGACCTGCGAGAACTCGCCCTCGAAGGTCGCCGCCGCCGACCAGCCGTTGATCCATTTCATCTCGGCGGACGCCGTCGTCAGCGCCGAGTCATGCGCCTGCGCCGCGCCGCTGACGACGAAGGACGCCCCCGGCAGCGCCTGGAAGGTGGCGCCGATGCCGCGATCCGGGTCGAAATCATGCGCCCAGGCGATGCGGCCGCGCAGCGTCAGGATCGAGTTCGTCATCGCAAAGGACTTGTCGGTGCGAATGCCGAGTTCGCTGCGGCTGTCGGTGACATCCCTGGCGCCATAGGCCAGCGCAAACATGTTGCTGCCCACGATCGCCTGCTCGGCATAGGCCGGCAAATCGAAGGTCGTGAACTGCGCGGCAGCGTAGGGCGTCACCCCCATCCATGGCGTGGCAAAGCGATAGCCGCCCTCGGCGCGGCCCGAATACGCATTGGCGTTGAAGCGCGCCTGCAGCTGGTCGATGCCGGCAACGGTAACGGTGCGGTTGGTGGTGATGTCCTGCCAGCCGTAAGCCAAAGCCGCCGAGATGTAGGCCGGTCCTTGGATATGGCGGACATAGGCGCCGGCCTGGAACAGGTCCGAGCGGCCGGTGCCGAAACCGCTGACGCTGAAATTCGTGCCGCCGCCGGCGAGCGCGAAGCCGGCCAGCGTGTACGGCGAGAAGCGATAGTCGGCGCCCACGGCCGTCCCGGCGATGCGGCTGGAGGTATTGTTCGATCCCAGCGCCGCATTGCCGTCGGTGGTTTGCGAACCGCCATAACCCGCCGCCCATACGCTCCAGCTCGGAACGAAGGGGGCGGCCGGCGGCGCCTTGCCATACATCGCGGCGTAGGCGTCGCGCTCGCTGTTCGTGCGCGGCCTGCCGCTCGAAGCATAGGCACTCGCTTCCTCGGCGAACGGCGTCGCGCCCGCGCCGTTCGCGCCATTGCCCGAACGATTCATGAAGGGATCGGTGAGCAGGCCCATGAACATGCCCATCGCATCGAACGTGGCCTGCTGCGAGCCGGTCGCGAGTTCGCCGGAGGCCTGCGTCAGGCCGGCGGGCGACAACCCTCCGAACACCAGCGGTATGCCGCCGGTAGCGTTGAAGAAATTGACCAACGAATTCGCAACGTTCTGCTGGTTTATGTTCAAGCCCCCGCCAAAGTTCGGGCCCGATGGCGTCGGCGTAAAATTCAAAGTCAGATCGAGATAGACGTTTTTGGGATCGTAGTTCAAAGCGGCCGAGAAGTTCGTCGGCAAGTTGGTATTGACCAGCCCGCTGAAGGTGCCGTTGACGCCGCCGGTTGTTGTCAAAATGGTATATTGCTTCGAAACATACGTTCCGTTGGCATACACGGCGCCGACGGCGGCGCCTCCAGGTGTCGCTGTGCCGGTGACGCTCGTAAATGTCGACGTGGCAGGATTGAGCTGGACGAGATAGAGCGCGCCTGACTGGAATGCCAGATTGCCGGCGACCGTCAACGACGAGCCCGGCGTGCCATTGCCGGGCAGCAGCGTGCCGCCGCTGGCGACCGTGGTGTTGCCGACCGAACCGGTACCGGTCAGGACTCCGTTGGCATTCACCGTGGTCAGGCTGGACGAGGCGATCGAGCCATCGACCTCCAGCGAGCCGCCGTTGATGGTGGTCGTGCCGGTATAGGTGTTGGCGCCGGCGAGAATCTGCGTGCTGGGTCCATCCTTGACGATGGCGAGCTGGACGATGGCGGGGGCCGGCGCATTGAGGCCCTCGCTTAACGTTAGCCCGCCGCCGCCGGCGCCGTCGCGCAGCACACCCGAAAACGAGGTGGTCACGCCGCTGGCGCCATTGATCGTCAAGGTCGCGGTGCCCGACGCCGCGCCATTCTGCACGATGCCGCCGCCGGCGGTGCCATCGGCCAGCGAGGCGATGGTGTTGCTGAAACCGCTCAGCGTCAGCGTCGCGCCGGTGTTGACCTGGAAAGCGGAGTTCTGCGACAGCGCGGTCGTGGAATTGGCGATCACGGTGCCTGAATTGATGTAGGTAATCCCCGAATAGGTGTTGACGCCCGACAGGACGATTTCCCGCTCTCCGCTAACGGCGATGCTCTCCAATACCAGCTTGCCGCCGCTCGATCCCGGCGCGTCGGTGATGTTGCCGGTAATGCGGAAAAAGCCGCCGCCGGAATCGATGGTGCCGCCATTGGCGGTGATCTGGACGGCGTTGGCGATCTGCCGTTCGCTGAATAATCCCAACGCCTGCAGTTCGCCGCCGTCGAAGGTCAGCGTCCCCGTGCCGATCGCCGACGAGACGATGCCGGAAGCCGGTTGCCCGGGCGTATGGAAGACCGAGTCGACGCCGAGCTGCAGCGTGCCCGCGGAGATCACGGTGCCGCCGGTATAGGTGTTATTCCCCGACAAGATCACGGTTCCTGAACCGCTCTTGGTCAGCGTACCGGTTCCGCTGATCAGCCCGGAATGCACGCCATTGAAGCTTTGGCTGTAGACGAGCGCGGCGTTGTCGGTAATTGCGTTTCCAGCCAGGCTGTTGGTATCGCCGATCAGCGTGCTCTGGCTGATGGTCCAGTTCTGCGCACCCGACCCGGTCAGCGTCCAGGTCGAGGTGCCGATCTTGTTGAAGGTCGAGTAGCCGGAAAACTGCGTTGCGAACAGGCTTGCATTGAAGCTGTCGGTGCCGGTGCCGCCGAGCTGGAAGGTGTCGGCGCCGAAGCCGTGCGCACTGCCGTTGATGACGCTACCGGGACCGAGCGTCAGCGTGTTGCCGCCGCTGGAGAAGCTGATGGCGACGCCGGCGCCGCCGGTGATGGTGCCGGCATTGAAGATCGAGGTGTTGCCGAACGCCACGATGGCGGCGGAATCCGCCGTGATCAGGCCGCCGGCATTGTTGGTAATGCTGCCGCTGTTCGTGGAAATGGCGTTGGACCCGCCGCCACCCGACAAGGCCGAGATGATTCCGGAGTTGACGATGGTGACGGTATTGCCCTGGATGGCGGTGCCGGCAAGGCCGGTCGCCGAGATCGTTCCAAAATTGGTGATGGTGAGGTTCGGTGTTTGACTGCCCGCAATGCCAAACCCGTCGCCGGTGATCAGGCCGGTAGAGTAATTCGTCAACACCAGCGTATTGGCGCTGAGGCCGGTGCCTGCGTTGCCTGCAGTCGGCGCCGAGATCGTGCCGTAATTGTAGATGATGGCGCTGTTGGCGCTGATGCCGAACGCGTCGCCGGTGATCACGCCCGTGGAGTTGTTGGTCACCGTGACGACGCTGGTGTTGTCGGAGTTGAAATCGATGCCTTCGCCGCCACCGCCGCCGGTCAGGCCGGAGATCGTGCCCGAATTCACAACGGTGCCGGTGCCGACGCCCTGGATGGCGATCGAACCCTGGATGGTTGCGCCCATGTTGTTGGTGACCATCAAGCCGGTGTCCTGGGCGGCGATGCCGGCCGCGTCGATGAGATTGTCAGGAATGTCAATGCGGCCGATGCTGCCCGAATTATTTACGGTCAGATTGGTGCCGTTACCCTGGATGCCGAAGACATCGCCGATTACGCCGTTGCCGTTGGTGGTGACGGTGCCGAAATTGTTGACGGTGTTGTTGCTGCCGAGGTCGATGCCGATGCTGGTGCCGGTCACCGAACTCGGCGGCGATGCCACCACATTGATGGTCAGTCCGTTCTGCAGGCCGCTGCCATAGCCGGTATTGGCCTCGGGACCTTGATTCACCGTCGCGCCGCTGCAGGTCACCGTGACGTTGTTGCCGCTCGCGGGGGTGCATTGCTGGGCGGAGGCTTCGCTCGAGGCGAACGCGACGGCACCGAGCAGGCCCATCACGACGAATAAAATGCGCCTTGGCGATGGACCAGCACCGCGCAAGTTGCCCGGACGCAACGCGACCGTCTTCGATCGGTCTCGATCCGACGCGATAACCCACACAGACATGGCAACCCACCCCGCCCCTTGGCGTGCCTACACCGTGTTTTAACGGATATTCCGGTCCGCGAAGCGCTGGATCGCGCCCGCATCAGAGAAACTGTGCTATTGCGTCATATCGGCAACTCAAAACGTCTTCTCCTGCACTTTTTGCGTCTATTTTTCCGGCCGCGCTACCTGGAGCCGCATTCAGCCTGCGTTCAGGGACCCGGCGCCTCAATGGCAAAACCTTCCATCTCCGTTTCCAGGCCAGGATCGGGTCCATCGTGAAGAAGCAGCGGTTCTCTAGTGCGGCTTGGCTGCTGGGCTCGCTCCTGTTCGGCGGCGCCGGCGCGCTGGCGATGCCGTCGCCGATGGATACCGGCCCGACGCGGGTCGTTGTCGATGCCGCTCCGATGCGACTTGCCCAGACCCAGCCGACGCAAGCGCCGGCCGCGGCGGCCGCGCCTGCCGCCGACGCCGACGCCGAGCCGATCGGAAACGTCGCAACGCTCACCGGCGCCGCGACCGTCACCCGCAACAACGCGTCGACCCCGCTCAAGCTGCAGGACGACATCTTTCTCAACGACGTGCTGCAGACATCGGCGAATTCCACGCTCGGCGTCACCTTCAACGACGCCACCACCTTCAATCTCACCGCCAATGCGAAAATCACGGTCGACAATTACGTCTATGAAGACGGCGGCAAGCAGAACTCGGCGCTGTTCGACGTCGCCAAAGGCACGGTCGCCTTTGTCGCCGCCGCCGTCGCCAAGACCGGCGACATGAAGATATCGACGCCGACATCGACGCTCGGCATTCGCGGCACCACCGGCCTGGTCGAGGTCCCGGAAGGCGCTGCCGCCGCCAGCGCCAGCAACGTAAAACTTTATCCCGATCCGGACGGGCATGTCGGGCGCATCGAGGTCAGCGATCGCAACGGCGCGCGGCTCGGATTTCTGACGCAAGGCGCCAGCGGCTTCACGATCCGGCCCGGCGCCGGCGGACGCTTTGCCGCGATGCCGCTTGCGATATCGCCGCAGCAGGCGCTGCGCGATCAGGGCATCGTGCGCCAGGTTCATGCCGCCCAAAGCGTCGGCCGCCAGATCGTCAGCCAGAAGCAGATGGAGCGGCGGCAGAATCCGAACCGTAGCAACCCGGCGCGTCCCGGAGCGCCGCGCCAGAACAACTTGCAGCAACGGCCCGGTTCGCCGCAACAGCCCGGCCTGCCGAACCGCACGGGGCAACCGCAACTGCAGCAGCAACCGGGCGCCCGACAGCCCAACGCGCCGGGCCTGCAGCGGCCGGGATTGCAGAACAGGCCACTGCAGCCGCCGCGCCGCCCGGGTCCGCCCGCGCCGCGGGGCAAACCGCCGAAGCAGAAGCGCTAACCGGGCTTTCGCAACAGCGGTTGACCCGCGCGGATCCGCGCGTCGTCCCTGGCGTTGTCGCAGAATTCGAAATGATCCGGCGCCAGCACGATGATGGTCGAGCCGTGCTCGAACCAGCCGAGTTCGTCGCCCTTGCGCACAGTGACATCGCAGTGGACCTGCTTCGGTGCGCGGCTTTCGGCATTGAACAGGAGATCAAGGAAATGCAGCCGGATGCTCGCGACCAGAATGGCCGCGACCGGGACCAGCGTCAGCGCCTCGCCGCTATCGAGCCGGGTCCTGATCACCGCGCGCTCGTTCTTGCAGAACAGTTTTTCGACGCGCTTCAAGGCGATCGGATTGACGTTCCAGGTGTCGCCGGAGATGAAATTGACCTGCTCGATCCGGCTGTCACAAGGCGCATGGAAGCGGTGATACATGCTCGAGGTCAGCCGCAGCGTGACGAAGCGGCCGTTGCGGTGCTCCTCCACCAGAGCGGGGTCGCCGAGCAGGTCGAGCAGGGAATAGGGCGCGCCCTTGACCTGGAACAGCTCGGTATCGGCGATCGCGCCGTGCGCGCCGACGATGGCGTCGCACGGGCTGACCACGACCAGCGGATCGGGATCGGACGGCCGCAGGCCGGGCTTGAGTTCGCGCGTAAAACAGTCATGCAGGCTCTTGAAATGGGTCTTGCGCGCCTCGGACAGGTCGAGATCGGAAAACAGCCGCCAGCAGGCGATCGAGAGGTCGCGGACCTGTGGCTGCTCGATCTTGCTGAACCAGCCCATGAAGCGGGTCAGCGCCGCGCGCGGGACGCGGTTGGTCAGCAGGAAGTTGAGGTCTTCCTGCTGGGTGAAGCTCGCAATCAGGCTTTTGACTGTCATGATTCTGTCAGGAGGTATGGTTAGCGCTTGTCGCCATGGATTCGCTGCCGATTCTGTCTCTCGCCGCCGGTGCGGTCGCCGCGACCGCGGTGGTCGCTCCCAGGGTGAGAGCGAGATGGGCGCTGTCGCGCGCCAAGCACCGCTCGCTGGCCGGGCACTCGAAGATGTCGCGCCTGGCGGCGCGGCTGATCCCGTTCTACGAATTCGACATCGGCGATTTCTTCCGTTCCGACGGCGCGCCGGCCGAAGTCGCGGTCACGCGCCGGGACGGCTTCTTCCGGCTCGCTGCGCTCTACAAGGAGCGCTTCGCCAGAAGCCGGGAAATGACGGCGCAAGCCGCGGCGCGGATTTCCGACCTGAAATTCACCCAAAGCTACCGGGTGCCGTTCCAGTACAGCCGGCTGGTCCGTGAAAATCTCGGGGCCGGCAGCTTCATGCAGTCGTCGAGCGGCGTCACCCTGACCGACCTCGATGGCAATGTGTTCTACGACCTCACCGGCTCGTATGGCGTCAATATTTTCGGCAATGATTTCTACAAGGAATGCATCGCCGGCGGCGAGAAGCGCGCCGAGGCGCTCGGGCCGGTGCTCGGCGCCTACCATCCCGTGGTCGCCGACAATGTCCGAAGATTGTGCGAGATTTCCGGCCTCGACGAAGTCTCGTTCCACATGTCCGGCACCGAGGCCGTGATGCAGGCGGTGCGGCTCGCGCGCTACCACACCCGCCGTTCGCATCTGGTTCGTTTCGCCGGCAGCTATCACGGCTGGTGGGGCGAGGTGCAGCCCGGCGTCGGCAATCCGGTCCCGCCGCACGAAACCTATACGCTGGCCGAGATGTCGGAGCGGACGCTTCACGTCCTCAAGACGCGGCGCAATATCGCCTGCGTGCTGGTCAATCCGCTGCAGGCGCTGCATCCGAACGCCAACGCGCCCGGCGATTCCGCCCTCGTCGACAGTTCGCGCGCCGCGAACTTCGATCGCGCCGCCTATGCCGAATGGCTGAAGGCGCTGCGGCAGGTCTGCACGACGCGGAATATCGTGTTGATCTTCGACGAGGTGTTCGTCGGCTTCCGCCTTGCCGCCGGCGGCGCACAGGAATATTTCGGCGTCCGCGCCGACATGGTGACCTACGGCAAGAGCCTCGCCGGCGGCCTGCCGATCGGCGTGGTCTGCGGCCGCAGCGAATTGATGCGCCGCTTCCGCGACGACCATCCCGCCGATATCTGTTTTGCGCGCGGTACCTTCAATTCCCATCCCTACGTGATGACGTCGATGGATGAATTTTTGTGCCGGCTCGCCAGTCCGAATTTCCGCGTCGTCTATCACGGCCTGGACGAGACCTGGAACGGCCGCGCGGCGCAATTGAACGGGCAGCTTGCCGCCGACGAGCTGCCGGTACGCGTCGCCAACCTGTCCTCGATCTGGACGGTGCAATATACCGAGCCGTCCCGCTACAACTGGATGCTGCAATATTACCTGCGGGCCGAGGGACTGGCCTTGAGCTGGGTCGGCACCGGCCGGCTGATCTTCAGCCTGAACTACACGGATGCGGATTTTGCGGAAGTGGCCAATCGCTTCGTCACAGCGGCGACGAAGATGAAGGCGGACGGCTGGTGGTGGCACCCGCCCACGCTGACCAACAAGCAAATCCGCCGGCAGATCCTCAAAGAGATGCTCGCAAGCAAATTCGCGCGTTGAGGGCGGTCGATCGAACGCTGTCATGCCCTTCGTCGTCATTCCGGGATGGTACCAACGGGCCCGCGCAACGCGCGGCCCGATGGCACCAGACCCGGAATCTCGAGATTCCGGGTTCGATGCTTCGCATCGCCCCGGAATGACGGAAGACGAAAAACGTGGATGCCCGGGACATAGGCGAGCGAAAGCGACGCCGTCCTTCAGACGGCTATGCCCGGGCATGACGACGCTGGGATTGCATTTCAGCCGTTCAGGCGTGCTGCTCTTCAAACCCGTCATGCTCGATGATATCGAGGCCCGGATCGATCAGTTCGCCCTTCAACAGATACAGCGGCGCCTTGCAGTAGAGTTGGAAGTCGTTGAAGGGATCTGTCAGGATCTTGGTCATCCAGACGAGGCCGGTCTCGACGTCACGGATGAAGAACAGGTGCACGGTGCGGAACAACAGGCCGCCGACGCCCACCACCAGCCAGATCTTGGCGACCTGGCGCATGAAATCGGCCGGCGAGACCCAGGGCGTCACCAGTCCGAACAGGGTCGGGTCGAAATACAGCACCAGGGGCGAGGCCGCCCAGATCGACATCAGCACCACCTTGCGCTGCAGATTGTAGCCGACCTTGATCTCTTCCTTGTGTTCGTGGGTCGCCTGGTTGAGGTGATCGTAGCCCCTCGGCTCGAAGAAGAAATGCCCGGCCTGGCGCGAGGTCATCGAGACCAGCCAGCCGATCAGCGCGGACGCCACCGGATCGAAAAACATCATCGCATAGCCGATCATGAAGCTGACGGCGCTGACGAAGTGCAGGCTCTGGTTGATCCGGCTGTGGTGATAATAGCGGTGATCATCCCAGCGCTGGATGCGCAGCTGCTCGCGGAAGTTCTTGATCATCATTTCCCCCAGATCGGTTGATTCGTTATACATGAATTCGATGAATGGGATGTGACATCATCGAAATGTCACATCAGCCAGCGCGATCGCGCCGCCGGACGACGTGCAGTTCACCGCGATCAGGCGGCGGCCGCCATTTCGGTCTTGCGGATGCGGACCAGCGAGAAGTGGCCGAGCGGCGGCACCAGGCGGCGCTCGACCAGTTCCACGCCATGCGCGCCCGACAGCCACTGCGTATAGCGCGACCAGGCGAATTCGGCGGTCCGGAAACCGAGCGGACGCACCACCGGCTGCAACCGCTGTTCGATGAAGCGGCGCACGCCGGCGTCCGCGCTGACCCGGGTCAGGATGATCAATTCGCCGCCGGGACGCAGCACGCGGGCGAACTCGTCGAGCGCCGCTTCCGGGTTGGGCACCGCCGTCACCACATATTGCGCCATCACCACGTCGAAGGAACTGTCGGGAAATTCCAGTTTCTCCGCGTCCATCACCGCGAGACCCTCGACGTTCTTCAGCCGCAGCTGGTCGACCCGGCGCTTGGCCTTGCGCAGCATCGCTTCCGAAATATCGGTGCCGAAGATGCGAAGATGCGGGGCGTATTGCGGCAACGAGATGCCGGTGCCGACACCGACCTCGAGCACGCGGCCGCCGATCTTGCTGGTGGCGGCAATGGCCGCCTTGCGGCCCTTGCTGAACACGCCGCCAAACACGAGGTCGTAGACCGGCGCCCAGCGGTCATAAGCCTGTTCGACCGTCTCGCGGTCGAAGTCCAGCTCCCTCGCGCCGTCAAGCTTCATGATCTCTGCCATTATCGTTCTCTCACCTCGTTATCTCAAAGATCCAATTCAACCCTGCACGGCGCGGCTCGCGGCGATGCGGCGGGCGGGACGCAGCGCACGGCTCGGCTGCAGCGAGCTGAGATTGCCGATGAACTGCCTGGCGCTGTTCTCCCAGGAACGCTCCAGCGCAAAACTCCGGCAGGCGTCGCGGGACATTTCGAGCGCGCGGACGCAGGCGCGGCGCAGGTCCTGATCCAGGGCGCCCACCGGATGATCGGCGATGACGTCGAGCGGACCGGTCACCGGGAAGGCCGCGACCGGCGTGCCGCAGGCCAGCGCTTCCAACTGCACCACGCCGAAGGTGTCGGTGAAGACTCGGGAACACGAAGACGTCGGCGGCGGCAAAATGCGCGCTCAACTCGCGGCCTTTCTTTTCGCCGAGAAAGCTGACCTTGCGGTAGCGGCGCTCCAGCTCGGCGCGCTGCGGCCCGTCGCCGATCACCACCTTGGATCCCGGCAGGTCCAGCGACAGAAACGCCTCGAGATTTTTCTCGACCGCGACCCGGCCGACCGTCATGAAAATCGGTCGCGGCAAATCGAGCGCGGCCGGATCGTCGGGCGTGAACAGCCCGGTGTCGACCCCGCGTCCCCAATTGCCGAGCTTCCTGAACCCTCGCAGGCTGAGTTCCTGCCGCAGCGAGGCGGTGGCGACCATGGTCACGGCGGCGGCATTGTGAAAGTGCCGCAGCACGGCGTAGCTGACCTCGGCCGGAATCATCGTACGCACCGCGATATATTCCGGGAAGCGCGTCGTATAGGAGGTGGTGAAGGCGAGCTTGTGGCGCAGGCAATAGAAGCGCACCGCCCAGCCGATCGGCCCTTCGGTGGCGATATGGATGGCCTCGGGGGCCGCCGCCTCGATGCGGCGGGCGATCTCGCGCCGGTTCGGCCACGCCACCCGCAGGCCCGGATAGGTCGGGAGCGCGAACGAGGGAAACCCGTCAGGGGTCAGGAACTCGACATCGGCGCCGAGCACCGCGGCGCTGCGCGCCAGGGAGGTCAACGTGCGAACCACGCCGTTCACCTGCGGATGCCAAGCATCGGTCGCGATCAATATCCGCATGAAGAGGAATCCACGAGCAATTGATTCTCAATTGCGGACGTTCGACCATGGATATTTCAGGCGTGTGACGACATGAAATTGCTAAGGTTCTTTTTGAGGATTTTCCGCACCTCGCGGTGTCGCGAAACCGTCATGAAACATTCCTTACCGCGACGAAACCATTTTCCGGCCCGGACGCAAACGTTCTGAAACCCCTGCGCTGTACTGATTTGACCCAACAAGGCGCCGAACGAGCGCCGGGGCGCATAAACAGACTTAAGAAAACAGGGGACGACGATGTTCAATCTGGATGGATTGGTGGCGAATTCGCGCCGTGCCGTGGCCCTCGGGGCGCTGGCGCTCGGCGCTATGGGATTTTCCGGTGCCGCCTCGGCTGCGCCGCTGGAGCTGTTCCCCTTCACGATGACGCCATCGGTGCAGTCCGCGCCGCCGCCCGTGCAGGCTGCGCCCTCGGAGGACGAGGACAGCGTGACCGAGCTGCCGGCAAGGCTTCGGCGTCAAATTGTCAGCTATGCCACCCGCGAGGCCCCGGGCACTATCATCATCGATACCCCCAACACCTATCTCTATTTGGTGCTCGGCGGCGGCCAGGCGATGCGCTACGGCATCGGCGTCGGCCGCGACGGCTTCACCTGGTCCGGCGTACAGTCGATCACCAAGAAGGCGGAGTGGCCGGACTGGACCCCGCCGCCGGAAATGATCGCGCGCCAGCCCTATCTGCCGCGCCAGATGGCCGGCGGCCCCGGCAATCCGCTCGGCGCCCGCGCCATGTATCTCGGCGGCACCGTGTATCGCATCCACGGCACCAATGCGCCGGGTACCATCGGCACCCATGTCTCCTCGGGCTGCATCCGCCTGACCAACGACGACGTCAGCGATCTCTATTCGCGGGTCACTGTCGGCACCAAGGTGATCGTGCTGCCGATGATCGATCGGCGGGCCGACATGACCGAGGGCAGGCGGGGCTGAGCATCGCCGCCAAGGCCCATCAGGCATCCAGACGGCGCGGGGTTCCGCGCCATCTTTTTTGTTTCCAGCCGGCAACAGTTTCAGGCGGCTTCCGGTCGTCGGGGGAGACCAAAGTCGCATCCTTTTGCCACTCTGGCGCCCCAACGACCCGCCCTGTAGTCTCTCCACCTGAATCAGTCCCGGGGGGACGATGCGGCCGGCGGTGAGCCTGAAATCAATCCTGCTCGGGATCGGGGTGATCCTGATCTCGTTCTTCGTCAGTCTGAAGGCGATGGACTGGCTGGCGGCGCGCCGCGCCGTTCCGCCGCCGGCCATTGCCGAACTGCCGCCGCTGCCCTCCGCGGCCCGCGTTTCCAGCATCATGGTGCCGGTGGCGATTTCGATTGCGGCGATTCGTGACGTCGCCGACCGCAGCGCCCCGCGCAACTTCGCCGGCAAGGCCACCAATCCGGTGTCGCAGGTTCTGCAGAACGCCGACATCGGCTGGACCGCCTCGCGCGGGCCGATTTCAGGCTTCCGGCGCCCAGGACGTACTGTCGCTGGCGATGCCGCTGACCGGAAAACTGAACATCACCGGCTCGCTATCGGCGAAGGCGACCGGCGCGGTGGGCGACGCCATCGGCGGACTGGTGGGCAGGGACGCCGCCAAGCAGATCGGCAGCATCAACATCAAGTCGGTCAATGCCAGCGCCGAGATCAAGGGCGGCGTCACCTTCACCTCGCGGCCGAAGTTTGCCCAGTCCTGGCACCTCGAGCCAAATCTGATGGGGCAGGCGACGCTCGGCGACACCAGCCTCATCGTGGCCGGCGCGCGCGTCAACGTTCCGGCGCAGGTCAAGCCGCTGATCGACAAGAACATCGCCGATCAGGTTGCCGCCGCCGAAGAACGGATTCGCGGCGACCGCAGCTTCGAGCAGGCCGCGCGGGTGCAATGGGCCCGGGCCTGCCGCTCGATCCCCCTGCAGGCCGGCGGCACCGGCGCGTCGCTGCCCCCGCTTTGGCTGGAGATCAAGCCGACCGCCGCCCTCGCAGCCCAACCGCATGTCGATGCCTCGGCGGTCACCACGACGATCGGCGTCGAGGCGGAGACCCGGATCACCTCGACGGAGACCAAGCCGGATTGCCCGTTTCCCGGCAGGCTCGTGATCGTGCCGCCGACCCCGGGCGGGGTTTATATCGGCGTGCCGATCGACCTGCCGTTCACCGAGATCAGCGGGCTGGTGGCCGCGAAGTTCGCCGGCCGGACCTTCCCCGAAGACGGCTCGGGCCCGGTCGAACTCACGGTGAAGGGCGCAACCGTCGCGCCGTCGGGCGACCGGCTTTTGATTTCGCTATTGGTGCACGCCAAGGAGAAGAAGAGCTACTTCGGGTTCGGCGGCGAGGCCATGGTGCATATCTGGGGCAAGCCGCTGCTCGATGACGCCCACCAGATCCTGCGGCTCGAGAACGTCGAACTCGCCGTCGAATTGGAAGCCGCCTTCGGGCTGCTCGGAACCGCGGCGCGCGCGGTCGTGCCGCATCTGCAGAAGGTGCTGGCGGAAAAGACCACCATCGACCTGAAGCCGTTCGCCGCCAATGCGCAGCAGAAGATCGCCGCGGCGATCGCGGACTTTCAGAAGAGCGACAACGGCGTGCGGGTGACGGCGCACATCGACAGCCTGCGGCTTGCCGACATCGCCTTCGATTCGAAGACGCTGCGGATCATCGTGGTGGCGCAGGGCGCGATGAATGTTGCGGTGACCGCGCTGCCGGGGCTGTGAGTTTTCTCCGCCTCACCTTCTTCTTCTTCTCCTTCTCCCGCTCTTCGCGGGGAGAAGGTCGGGATGAGGGGCTGTCTCAGCAGGCCGCGACCCGCGGAGAGAGCCCCTCACCCGCCCGACTTCGCTGCGCTTCGCCGGGCGGCCTATCCCCGCAAGTGCGGGGAGAGGCAAGAACACACTCCTCAGTCCTCGTATTTGAACGAGACGTTGAGCTTGGCGCGGTAGGCTTCGATCTTGCCCCTGGCATCCAGCTGCAAGTCGAGTTTGACGACTTCGGCAACACGCAGATCCCGAAGCGTCTTGCCGGCCCTCTCGACCGCCGCCGCGGCCGCCTTTTCCCAGGAATCCTGGCTGGTACCGATCAGCTCAATGACCTTGTAGACACTCTCAGTCATATCATCCTCCCGTTCGGTATTTAGGCAGGAGGCAGGTGCTCCTGCCAAGGACGAGCCTAGAGCCTTTTCCGTTTCGATGGAATCGAAACGGGGCTCTAGATTCTTGCTTTGAAGCGTTTTCTTCCCGCGAACCGGTGACCACTTCGCTCGAAAATGCTCTGACATCGGGACATCGGCGCCGAAAGCCGCAATGCAAAGCGCGCCCGGCGAAAACCGGGCGCGCTCTTCTATTTCAGCGATTCAGTTCGGCCGCAGCCTTAGCTCGAGAATTTGAACTCGGGCATCGCCTTCAACTCGTCCTTGGTCGCGTTATAGACCGCATGGTCGGGATACCAGGGATTGGGTTTCGACGACGCTGTCGCCGAGGCCGGCCCGGCGCCCGCCGAACCCGTAGTCGTCGTCGACGGCGGCCGGGTCATGGGGGCATTCGGGCCACCGGCGACGCCGGTGTAGGCGACGGGCTCGTTGACGAATTTGATCTTGTCGTAAGGCACGGCAACCAGATGGGAGCCGACGCCGAGGAAGCCGCCGACGCTGATCACCGCCGCCTTGATGTTCCCGCTCTTGTCGGTCAGGAGTTCGTTGATCGAGCCGATGCTCTCATTGTTGTCGTTGTAGACGTTGAGTCCGACGAGCTTCGAGGTGCGCCAGTCGCCCTGGAAGGCGGAGTCGGAGGCGGTTGCTGGCGCCATGTTGGCGCGGTCGGAGGTTGTCGTCGGAGTTTGCGCAAACGCAACGCCGGCCAGCAATGAGGCGGCCAAACCCGCCGTGAGATATCTACCTAACATCCGTTTTCTCCCAGATAATGAAATTGTCAGGAGAAAACCCGCAGGCGAAGCGGCCGTTCCGGATCGCCGCACCGATTTTTCAGCGAACGGGAAGCCAATACCTTTCGGGTTCCGTGGAACATGCCGCGCCGGCGCACGCGCCCGATCTCGGCATTTCGCTTCCGGCGCGATCTTTGGATAAGCGAATCAGAACCCAGCCCAATAGGGCGGGATTCCGTAATAGCGATGCAGTTCCGCTTCCTGCGAGCGGTTGCCCCAATCGAAATCCTTGTCGGCGCGAAACGACGGCGCGCGCCGCAACTCGTCATCGTCGATGTCGAGTTCGTAGGCCTCGAATCTCGGATTGTAGGTGAGGCGCGCCCATGGCAGCGGCAACAGGTTGGTCCCCATGCCGAGGAAGCCGCCGAAACTGAGGATCGCGTATGACACGCGGCCGGTGACCTTGTCGATCATCAGCCGTTCGATATGGCCGATCCGCTCGCCGTTCGGCCGCCGCACCGCAGTGCCCTCGACCCGGTCGCTGGCGATCAGCGGGTGCGGTTTCGTCAGGACATCGTCACCATCATCACCCTTCGCTCCGGGTTGATGAGGCCTGATCAACGCGATGGCAGCCCCGCGAGTTCCCCTCAGGCCGCGAGCACCTGGGGATCCCGCTCCTCGAAGAACGCCACCGCCTCGAACTGGTAGTCGCAGGCAAAGCAGTGCCAGAGATAGGAGATACGGTCCGGGCCGTTTTCGATCCATTCCGGGGTGGCGATCGGCTTGCCGCATTGGGCGCAGGGATTGCCTCGAGGCGCATTGCCCAAGTTCATTCGGGTCATCGCGGATCTCCCTTTTGCTTTTGTGTTTTGGCCGTTGGCGAATTGGACAGGATGGCTGCCGGAATTACCCACGCTTCATCCTGCCGCGGCGCGACTTGTGCGAGCGCATTGAGTCATTTCGACGGCAATGAAATTGCTGCGGGCAACGAAATTGCCCGGGCCACATGCTCCGTCGTCATCCTGAGGTGCGAGCCTCTTCGGCGAGCCGCGAAGGATGATTGACGTGCTCTGCTGCCCGTCCTTGGGGACGCCGCGCAAGCGCGGGGCTCCTCAGGATGACGGTAGCGCTTGAGGCGAGAGCGCGGAGGAGAATTACTTCGCCGTCGGATCGACCGCGGGCTCCGCGGTATGTACCGCGCCCGCTCGACGGACATGGATGGTGGCGATGTCGTCGGCATAGACCTTCTGCCAGCCGTCGATGTGGTCGAGCAGTTTCGTCGCCGCACTCTGGGTGCGCATGAGGGTCGCGTCGATCTTGTACTGCTCCAGCAGCCGGAACAGGTTTTCCGGCTCCATCAGGCCGCTTGCCGCGTTGTGGTCGACGAAGAATTTTTCGCCGTAGAGTTCGGTGCGGCCGTCGATGAAGGGCGCAACACCATTGGCGATCAGGTAGCCGCCGAAATCATAGTCGTTGAACACCCGTTCGACATTGAGTTTCTTCAGCGCCGCGACCGCAGCCGTCGGCGCACTATGCGGATGCGGCTCGAAGCGATGCACCGAGGCAAAGGCGAACGTTCCCGCCGCCAGCAGCACGGCGAGCCCGGCGAACACCACGCCGCGCGCGGGCGGCGCGCTGCTTGCGGCCTCGGTACCCCCGATCTGCCGCGCCAGCGGCGTAGCCAGCACCAGCGGCGCCAGCAGCGCCAGGATCTCGCCGGCGCGCCCCTGCGACAGCGCCATGTGGACGAGACCGAGCAGCAGCAGGATGCGCGTCGGCGGCAGCTTGATGCCGCGCCAGAGCGACAGGCCCACGCCGAGCAAGAGGCAGATTTCCAGTGCGCCGAGACTACCGAAATCGGCGGGCTTCCATTCCATGATCAGCGGCAGCGCGCTGCCGAGTTCGAGGATTTTTCGCGACGCCAACAGCGCGTTCCAGCCATAGGGCGTGCACCAGCTTGCGATCAGCGCGGCGACGCCGAACGCCGCCCAGCGCAACATCAGCGTTCTGCGCGCCGGCGCCCCGGCGCTCACGATCGCATCGAGCGCAATCGGTCCTACCAGCACCAGCCCAAAGACAAAGCCGCCATGCAGATTGGCCCACAACGCCATCAAGGGCAGCAGCCAGAACGACGGCGCCGCCCGCCGGTCGGCGGCGGCGATCAATCCCGCCACCCAGGCCACCATCACCGGCATCGCCAGCACATGCGGACGCGCCAGCAGATGCGGCACGGTCAGCGCCAGCGCGGCTGCGACGAACACCAGGGTGGTGCTTTCGGTCAGATGCCGGCTCACGAATTTGGCGAACAGTGCGAAGGTCGCCGCGATCGCCGCCGACGAGAGCACCACCGGCCCGCTCCAGCCGAACAGCGCGTAGCTCTTTGCGAACAACACCTGCGCCAGCCATTGCGTCGAGATCCAGGGCTGGCCGCGCATGGTGAAGGAGAACACGTCGGTCTCCGGCACCGCGCGGTGGTCAATGATCCACTGTCCGACCGTGATCTGCCACAGCGTGTCGGGATCGATCAGGAGGCGGTTGCCGGCCAGCAGAAACAGCGCATAGACGCCGACGCCGACCCATAGCGGCAACAGGCCGCGCAACGGGCCTGCCACCTCGGTCGAATGGGCAACGGACAGGGTCATCGGCAGGGGCCGGATTTTTCGGTTTCTCGGCGCGATCGAAGCACGCCAGGGCATAATGCTTGGTAAAGCGGCTCACCGCGAATGCGGCCAAAAGCCCGAGAAAGCCGGGTTTTGGCCATATCAATGCCCCCCGATTGCGGGAATTGGGTAGCCAACGATTAACCGCGGGTCAGAAGATCGCCCGCGCCGGGGTTTTGGCTGGATGAAACGTCCGTTAACGCTTGCGTGGCTGTCGGCCATCGCCGTGCTGAATTTTCCGGAAACCGCGCTGGCGCAGCGCGCCCGATACGAGGCGATGGTGGCAACCCATGCCAGGGCCAATGCGGTGCCGGCGGTGCTGGTGCATCGCGTGATCGTGCGCGAGAGCCGTTACCAGGCCGACCTCGTCGGCCGCGGCGGCACCATCGGGCTGATGCAGATCAAGCTCGCCACCGCGCATGCTCTCGGCTATGCCGGCGATGCCGAAGGCCTGCGCGATCCCGACACCAATCTCGCCTATGGCGTCAAATATCTCGCCGGCGCCTATCACGCCGCTGATGGCGACCATGCCCGCGCCATGCATTATTATGCGGCCGGCTATTACGACGTCGCCAAACGCCAGCGGCTCGAACGCATCGCATTCTCAGGCATCGAGAGTTGCGGAAATCCCATTCCGGCGGCCGCCGCGGCGCGGGCGAAACTGCCCGGCAACGGTCCCACCGAGGCGCGCGCACAGCAGGTTCCGGCCCGCTAGTGCGGTGCAAATCGGCAACGCCCGCGTTGACACGCCCACCTATCGGCCTACATTAACCCTGTTCCGAGGGGAGCTCCGATGAGGAGCTGAGAGACCGCAAGCTTGGACCTGCATCTTACAGGTCCGGGACCGCGGTGACCCTTTGAACCTGATCCGGGTCATGCCGGCGAAGGGACAGGGATGTACCAGAGTACGAGGCCATTTCGGGGGGATTCCCCCGTTTCCATCATCGGCGCGGGCATTGCCGGCGCGTGGGCCGCGCTGTTGTTCGCGCAGGCCGGCCGCGCCGTCACGCTGCACGAGCGGAGTGACGAGGCGATGACGCTCTCGACCAGCCACTGGGCCGGCGGCATGCTCGCGCCCTGGTGCGAGGGCGAAAGTTCCGAACCCGTCATCAGCCGGCTCGGCCTGCGCGCGCTTGACCTGTGGCGTGCCGAATTGCCGGAGACGCCCTTCAACGGCTCGCTGGTGGTGGCGCATCCGCGCGACCGCGCCGATTACGAACGCTTTGCCAGGCTCACGACCGGCCACCGGCGGCTCGACGCGCGGGCGCTCACCGAACTCGAACCCTCGCTGGAGGGCCGCTTCCGCGACGCGTTGTTCTTTGCCGGCGAAGGCCATGTCGAGCCGCGCCGCGTGCTGCCAAAACTGCACCAGCGCATCATCGCCGCCGGCGGCACCATCAAGTTCAACAGCGAACCAAAACCCTCCGAGATCGACGGCATCGTGATCGACTGCCGCGGCCTTTCCGCGCGCGACAGCGAGCCGGCGCTCCGCGGCGTCAAGGGCGAGATGATCCTGATCGAAACCAGCGAGGTATCGCTGGCGCGCCCGGTGCGGCTGATCCATCCGCGCTGGCCGCTCTATGTGATCCCGCGCGAGCAGAACCTGTTCATGCTGGGCGCGACCTCGATCGAGGCCGAGGACACCGGCGTCAGCGTCCGCTCCGCGCTGGAGCTGTTGGGCGCGGCCTATGCGGTGCATCCGGCGTTCGGCGAGGCGCGCATCGTCGAATTCGGCTCCGGCTTGCGGCCGGCCTATCCCGACAATCTGCCGCGCATTGCTATCAGCGACAATCACATCGCGGTCAACGGCCTCTATCGCCACGGTTTTCTGATCGCGCCGGCGCTGGCGGAACTAACGCTCGGCTATGTCGCGCATGGCCGGATCGACAACGAGGTGATGCAATGCGCGTGACGATCAATGGCGAGGCGCGGGAAATCTCCTCAGTCAGCGTCGACGCGCTGCTCGCCGAGCTCGACTACGAGGGCACCCATTTCGCGATCGCGCTGAATTACGACGTGGTGCCGAAGAACAGGTGGCACGCGACGCCGCTGAAATCAGGCGACGAGATCGAGATCATCACGCCAAGGCAGGGAGGGTAAGATGAGTGCAGCGACGCATCTTTCTTACCTCGCCCCGCTTGCGGGGAGAGGTCGAAGCCGAAGGCTTCGGGTGAGGGGGAGTCTCCGCGAGTCCCGATGTCGAGAGAGCCCCTCACCCCAACCCTCTTCCCGCAAGGGCGGGGCGAGGGAGCGCGAGCACCGTCCGATGACAGAGAAACATTAAATGCCGAAATTCTACGACCGCGAATTTTCCTCCCGCCTGCTGATCGGCAGCGCGCTGTATCCCTCGCCCGCGATCATGCAGAGCGCGATCCGCGCCTCGGGTGCGCAGATCGTCACGGTGTCGCTGCGGCGCGAATCCGCCGGCGGCAAGACCGGCGACGCGTTCTGGTCGCTGATCCGCGAGCTCGACGTCACGGTGCTGCCCAACACCGCCGGCTGCCGGACCGTGCGCGAGGCCGTGACCACGGCAAAGCTGGCGCGCGAATTGTTCGCAACCTCCTGGATCAAGCTCGAGGTGATCGCCGACAACGACACGCTGCAGCCCGACGTCGTCGGCCTGGTCGAGGCCGCTGATATCCTGATCAAGGACGGCTTTGAGGTTTTTCCCTATTGCACGGAAGATCTTTCGGTGGCGACGCGGCTGGTCGATGCGGGCTGCAGGGTGGTGATGCCATGGGCCGCGCCGATCGGCAGCGCCAGGGGCATCGTCAACCGCGATGCCTTGAGGTTGCTGCGCGAGCGGCTGCCCGACATCACGCTGGTGGTCGACGCCGGCCTCGGCGCGCCGTCGCACGCCGCGCAAGCGCTGGAGCTCGGCTACGACGCCGTGCTGCTCAACACGGCGATCGCCAAGGCCGCCGATCCGGTGGCGATGGCGAAAGCGTTTCGCCTGGGCGTCGAGGCCGGCCGCACCGCTTACGAGGCGGGCCTGATGGAAGCCCGCGATTTCGCCTCCCCTTCAACCCCTGTCGTCGGGACCCCGTTCTGGCATGCCGTATCCTGATCGATTCTATCCCGTGGTGGACAGCGTCGCCTGGGTGGCGCGGCTGGCGCTGCTCGGCGTCGGCACGATCCAGCTGCGCGCGAAAAATCTTGACGATGCCGAGGCGCTGCAGACGGTGACCGATGCGCTCGAGATGGTGAGGGGCACGCCTGCAAAACTCGTGGTCAATGATTACTGGCGTGCGGCGATCGTGGCCGGCGCCAAACATCTGCATCTCGGCCAGGAAGACCTGGCCGATGCCGACCTCAAGGCGATCCGCGACGCCGGCATGACGCTCGGCATCTCCACCCACGACGATGCCGAGCTCGAAACCGCGCTGCGCGCCGGGCCCGATTACATCGCGCTCGGACCGATCTTCCCGACCACGCTGAAATCGATGCGCTTCGCGCCGCAGGGCATCCCGAAGATCAGCGAATGGAAGAAGCGCATCGGCAACATCCCGCTGGTTGCGATCGGCGGCATCAAGCTCGAACAGGCGTCCGCGATCTTTGCCGCCGGCGCGGACTTGATCGCGGTCGTCAGCGACGTCACCCAAAATCCCGATCCCGACGCCCGCGTCCGCGCCTGGCTCGGCATCAACGCGGAGGTCGCGTGAGAATGAGTTTGCAAACAACCATCGACCGTCACCCTGAGGTGGCCGCCTCTTCGGCGGCCCTCGAAGGGCGACGGCCCGGCTCTGTCATGCTTCGAGGCTCGCAAGGGCTCGCACCTCAGCATGACGGACACGGCAACACGAAACGACAGAAATTCACAGGAGGATAGGCCATGAACATCCGCTCCAATCCCGACACCACGCTTCCCGCCGTCACCACCGGGCCGCTGCCCGCTTCGCGCAAGATCTTCGTCACCCCCGACGAAGCGCCCGATGTCCGCGTGCCGATCCGCGAGATCATCCTCTCGGAAGGCGCCGGCGAGCCGAATCTTCCCGTCTATGACACCTCCGGCCCCTACACCGATCCCTCCGTCGTGATCGACGTCAACGCCGGCCTTTCGCGCAACCGTATCGCATGGGTGAAGGAGCGCGGCGGCGTCGAGGAGTATGAGGGGCGCGAGATCAAGCCGGAAGACAACGGCAATGTCGGCGCCTCGCACGCGGCGAAATCCTTTAATGCGCATCACAAGCCGCTGCGCGGCGTCGGCGACCACATGATCACCCAGCTCGAATTCGCCCGCGCCGGCATCATCACCAAGGAGATGATCTACGTCGCCACGCGCGAAAATCTCGGCCGCAAGGTGCAGCTCGAACGCGCCGAGGCCGCGCATCGCCGACGGCAACAGCTTTGGCGCCGCCGTGCCGCCCTTCGTCACGCCGGAATTCGTCCGCAGCGAGATCGCACGCGGGCGCGCCATCATTCCCTGCAACATCAACCATGGCGAACTCGAGCCGATGATCATCGGCCGCAATTTTCTCACCAAGATCAACGCCAATATCGGCAACTCCGCCGTCACCTCATCCGTGGAAGAAGAAGTCGACAAGATGGTGTGGGCGATCCGCTGGGGCGCCGACACCGTGATGGACCTCTCGACGGGGCGCAACATCCACACCACGCGCGAATGGATTCTGCGCAATGCGCCGATCCCGATCGGCACCGTTCCCATTTATCAGGCCCTCGAAAAGTGCGACGGCGATCCCGTGAAACTGACCTGGGAGCTCTACAGGGATACGCTGGTCGAGCAGTGCGAACAGGGCGTCGACTATTTCACCATCCACGCCGGCGTGCGGCTGCCCTACATCCACCTCACCGCCAACAGAGTCACCGGCATCGTCAGCAGCGGCGGCTCGATCATGGCGAAGTGGTGCCTGGCGCATCACAAGGAGAGTTTCCTCTACACGCATTTCGAGGAAATCTGCGACCTGATGCGCCAATACGATGTTTCGTTCTCGCTCGGCGACGGCCTGCGCCCCGGCTCGATCGCGGACGCCAACGACCGCGCGCAATTCGCCGAGCTCGAGACGCTCGGCGAGCTGACGCAGATCGCCTGGAAGAAGGGCTGCCAGGTCATGATCGAGGGCCCCGGCCATGTGCCGCTGCACAAGATCAAGATCAACATGGACAAGCAGCTCAAGGAGTGCGGCGAGGCGCCGTTCTACACGCTGGGGCCGCTGACCACCGACATCGCGCCGGGCTACGACCACATCACCTCAGGCATCGGCGCCGCCATGATCGGCTGGTTCGGCTGCGCCATGCTCTGCTACGTCACGCCGAAGGAGCATCTGGGGCTACCCAACCGCGACGACGTCAAGACCGGCGTCATCACCTACAAGATCGCCGCGCACGCGAGCGATCTCGGCAAGGGCCACCCCGCCGCGCAACTGCGCGACGACGCGCTTAGCCGCGCCCGCTTCGACTTCCGCTGGGAAGACCAGTTCAACCTCGGCCTCGACCCCGACACCGCGCGAAGCTTTCACGACGAGACGCTGCCGAAGGAGGCCCACAAGGTCGCGCATTTCTGCTCGATGTGCGGGCCGAAATTCTGCTCGATGAAGATCACCCAGGACGTGCGGGATTATGCGGCGACGCTGAACGATCCCGACAAGCGCGCGGTGGCCGGCGGTAGTGTCGGCGTGTCGATGTCCGGCGTGATCGAGGATGGCATGGCGACGATGAGCGCCAAGTTCAAGGAGATGGGTGGGCAGGTTTACCTGGATGCGGAGAAGGTGAAGGAGAGCAATCGGGTGTTGTGAGTCACCCTCTCCTCGTCATGCCCGGGCTTGACCCGGGCATCCATCAGGAATGCGATGGCCGGGCAAAAGTCCGGCCATTTTGATTCGCAAGCCCGGATTTTTCCACACGTCATTTTAGAGACGTCGACAAATATGCCTATCTGGAGTTGACTTTCAGTAGCGAGCGATTTGCTGCAACTTCTGTTGCTACAATTTTTGCAGCCGCTTGATATCGCTTTATTGTCCTCAGGTTATACACCGGGTTGTTCAGTTGCGTGGCGTCGGCGCTCGATGGAGCTGACACATGGCCTCTTGGCGAGAAATAGATCGAATTCGCAAAGACCCGACCGCGATGCGGGCCTTGGCAGCTTACCTGCTGAGGCGTCCGAACGCTGAGTTGACTGAATGGGAGATCAAATTTCTCAAGAGCATTTCAGAAGAAAAAATGAGCAAGGAGTTCACCACCCGTCAGGCGGAAAAGCTCCTGCAAATTCGAGATGACTTCAGAGGAGGTCTCCGAGATCGGCTATCAACGGTTAAGCGTGGAAATCCTAATACGAGATTGCAAACTTGGATATCTTGATCTATTCGCACTCGATGAAGACAAAGCCGAATGGATCAAAACGTTCCCCGTCGGAACCTCCAAAATCAGACGCAAATATATCGGTCGATTACTGAAGTGCGCTCGCATGCTCCACAACATCGATGACGAGGACGCCGCTTAGCCCGCGGCGCGGTCGGCAGAGCATGGGAAGCGGCGGCGCTTCGCTTATCTCATGCCATAAGTTACATCATCCGGTCGTAGAGCAGCAGTGGGGTTCTGGAGCAACTACCTTGTCGAAGTGGCCGAAACCGAACACCAACCGCGAAGCACAGGCAAACGAGGTGCGGCTTTCTCCGCTCGCGCGCCTTTACGTTACGCTGGATCATGAATTCAAACTCGACACCTCGCTGATCACAGACGATGATCGATATAAACGTTTTCTTGAGATGTTTAGGTTGTCCGAACAGAAACGCGACAACATTCTCCGCTCCGTTCTTATATTGGATGCGATTGCGTCAGTACTTACGTTTGGGAAATCGATCAGCATTCCAGTTATTGGCTTGTCTCTGAGCGAGATTCCCGCGGCGCGCGAGATTGTTGTATTCTTCTCATCATTTGCATTCCAATTTACTGCTACTTTTTTTTTGAATTGGAACGGGTACTCCGCAATCATTGATACGATCAATTTGCAGCGATCGCGTCAAACTGGCGTCGATCCGGACTGGCTAAGCTCCTCTGACAAGTTCGTCGAATTTGCCGTGAAGCTATACCGTCCAAAAATGAATGTTTATAATCCTGATATAGTCGCTCCTGAGCGGGCATATCGAATTGTCTCAGCGTTAATCTCGGGCTTGATAGTGACAACAATGTTAAGTCTTTTGTTTTTACATCTGATCGTCGTTGGCATCTCTGTCCGGCAAACGGTTTTGATTGTTGGTATTGGCTTTGTGAATTCACTCCTTCTTTATGCTTACATATTATTCGTCTGTGCAGCGAATCTTGGAGGGGTGCTCATATTCCTCACCATGGGACGGCGTTTTAAATTCGTATCGGTCGAAATATCATCAGCCCGCAGCTCGTAGCTCGTAGGGCGGATTGGAGCCGAAGGCGTAATCCGCCACCTTGGCTTTGCGTCCGCAATGGCGGGTTGCGCGATGCTACCCCGCCTAACGATGCGCGCTTGAAGTGTTTCCCCGGAAGGCATGTTATGTTAGGCGTCGTCACGCCCGAACACGACACCGGCTTCGTCATTACAGCCTATTTCGACAGGACCAGACCATGCGTGTGCGAGTGGATCAGCAAGCGGATGCGGTTTACGTCAACCTGACCGACCGCGCCATCAAGGATAGCGCCGAGGTGGCCGACGGGATCGTGGTCGACTATGACGACGAGGGCCGCATTGTCGGCGTCGAAATCCTGGATGCATCGAAGCGAACGGAAGACCCCACCGCGCTGACACAGTTCAACCTCGATCTGCCAAAGGCAGGTTGAGGGCGGCTTCTTCTCGCGGTTACAGCCGGGCGTCAAATGCTCAGCATGAGTAGCCTGGATGAGCGGAGCAATATCCGGGGGGCAACAGCAAAAAAAGCTCATGCGGACTACTCTTCGCTAGCAGCCGACGAAGCGCCTGCTAGGTTAAACTCTTTGTCCTCGAATCATTCTCTTTCACGCAGTCGCTCGGCGATCGATGTATCCCCCTCAGGTTTTCGCGGCTGCCGGCGAGGCTGGGCCTGAACGGACTTCATTTCAATTACGCGCATCAAAGAACGCTCCAGCATTCGGGGAAATTCCATCATAAGAATTTGGCTATCCTTGCCTCCCAAACCAATTTCCTCCATAAACGGGCCTCGCATAGCAAATTCGGTGAACCGACGGATTCTGCGCAACTCATTTTCAATATTCTCCAAGTTCCCATCCTTGACAGCTCTGTATACCTCCATCGAGAGTTCGTAGAGCCAAGGAATTTCATCTCGAACCAAGCTGGCTGCCATGAGAATTCCAACAGGATCACCTGGTTCTCCAGACATGTGCATTATCTCATCGATCATCATCGGGTGAAATCTGCGCATACGCCGCCGGCGATAGGGATCACCAACCTCCGCGAGCCTCTCTGCCACGCGTGAGGGGAGCGATTTCATTTCCTCAGAGAGCTTGGCCACTGCACTTTCTTCAGTTTCTTCCTTGATAATTTTTTTTGTACCCCCCAATTCAAGTTTCTTCAGTAAGGACGCCTCCGACGCTTTGAATGCGCTCACCTGGCTTCTTACGACGTCCCCGTCGAGTTCAAGGTTCGGAACGCGTCGGGCAAGCTGATTGACCAACTTAATAAGGTCACCTTCGCTATCGTCCATGTTCATAAATTGATAAAAAGGGCCCGCGCTGACGCGATTGAGAGGAACGCCTAGCGCAACGCCTATTACCGGCGTGCCGAGCTTGCCTCTTGCAACTCCCGCTTCAAAAAGTATCCAGGGACGATCGAGACTTCGCTCCGTGAAGAGACAGACGACATCAGAAGTCGACTGAAGTTGGGTCATTAGGCGCTTATACCATTCCTCCCCAAAATCAATTCCATCGTTTCCCTTTTTGTCAGAAGAACGAAATGTCTTTATCATTCCAGCGCTCACGCTCTTCAGCAGTTTGCTGAAGCACTCCGCTAGCTCTGCGTCGCGAGTATCGTGACTAATAAAAACGAGAGGGCTTGCCGTAATTGTCGGTAGCAGATCGTTATCGGATGTCTTTTTATCCGGCTGGTTCATTCTTCCCCCCTGCCTTTTCAATGAGCAGGCAGGTAGCATAGCGGTTTAAGGTGGGAGCGCAATCAGCGGTTGTCGAAATCCGTATTCGTTTCCCTCGACGCCATACCTGCTAAGCGACGGCAAACGTACCGTTTTTCAAGCCCCTTCGGCAAAAGCCCGGTCGCGACTTTCTGCATTCGCTAGCAGAGCTACCGTGGAGGGTCCGCCAACCTGTCCAACCATAACGTCTTCCCGAACTACCCCTTTGCGCTACAATCTCCCGCCCCAAACTGAGAGTCCACCCCCATGCCCCCCATCAAACACTTCGCCGCCCCCGCCGGCCTAACCACCCCGCCGCTGTCCTTCGCTGCGCGCACCGGCGACCTGCTGTTCGTCTCGGGCATCCCCGGCTTCGACGAGGCCGGCAAGCTGCCGGACGCCTTCGAGGCGCAGTTCGGTTTTGTCGTGCGCAACATCACGCGCGTGCTCGACGAGGCCGGCGCGACGTTCCGCGACCTGGTCAAGGTCAACGTGCTGTTGACGCGCGCGGCCGATGTCGGGCCGATGAACGCGCTGTACGCCGGCGCGTTCGGACCGCCGCCCTACCCCGCCCGCACCACCTGCGTGGTGCAGGCGCTGCCGAACCCCGCGATGCTGATCGAGATCGAATGCGTCGCCTCGCTCGCGGGGAAGTGAGCGGTCCGGACGCACGCGGTGGAAAAACTTCCCGACCAGCTTCAGACAAATCTGCGACTGGTCTTCGTCGGCACCGCCGCCAGCCGGCGGTCCGCGGACCTCGGCCATTACTACGCGCATCCCGGCAATCGCTTCTGGCGCACGATCCACGAGGTCGGCATCACGCCGCGCCGCTACGAGCCGCATGAATTTCCGGCGTTGTTGAAGCTCGGCATCGGCTTCACGGATCTTTGCAAGCTCGGCGCGGGAATGGACCATCACGCGCTCGCCTTCCCCGTCGATATCGAGGCTTTCCGGGAAAAGATGCGGCGCTATCGGCCGCAGACCATCGCCTTCACCAGCAAGAAGGCCGCGAGCCTTTTCTATCGCCGTCCGACGCAAGCGGTCGCGCTGGGCCGGCAACCGCCGCTGGAGGATTTTCCAGTCGTCTTCGTGCTGGCCTCGCCGTCCGGCGCCGCGTCGGGCCATTGGTCGGTGCAGCCGTGGCAGAAATTGGCGGATTGGATCAGCTCATAGAGCATGATGAGATTAGGTTGAACTGCCGCGGCAGCGGTGGTGCGCCCCCTCTCCCATCGGGAGAGGGTTGGGGTGAGGGGTTACGGTCCCTCGTTGGCCAGCACCCCCTCACCCGGTTTGCTCCAGACGATGCTTCGCATCATCAGGCGCAAACCGACCTCTCCCCGCCGGGGAGAGGTAAGGCCGCAAACGTCCGACTCATCAAGTGTCATCCCGCTCTGGCCAACAGCGGTTCGTCGCCGGCCGCTTCCGAAAATCTACTTGTTCTCGATTTTCGTGATTGTCTTCTTGCCGCCGACTTCGCTGACGGAGAACGTGACCCTGTCGCCGGCGTGCAATTTCTCCAGCGCGTCTGCCGGCGCCTCGTATGTTTGTTCGATGGCGCCGCCGCCGGCGGCTCCGACGGTGCCGGTTTGCGGCTGTTGAATGCCGATGGTGCCGCTGAGCCGATCGATGGTGACGATCGTTCCCTTCAGCGGCTGCTGGGCCGACGCCAGCGCGGGGACGGCCGCGAGCGCGGCGGCAGCCAAGACAATCCTGAGCAGTTTCATCGAAACCTCCCGGTGTTCGAATCCTCGGCGATAAGCCGCGAACTGCGAATTGGTTCCGCAGGCCGATGCCTCACGCTTCGAAAGCGGCGAGTTTCCCGCTACTTCAGCGTGATCGCCAGCCCGCTCAGATCCGCGTTCGCCATCAGCCCGACCTGCTGTCCCGACAGTTCCAGCACCGCGCCCTTCTGGTTGGTCAGCACGATCGCGCGCGCGCCGCCGCCGATCGCGAGCCCCGCGCCGGCCGCGCCGTAGACGCCGGCGACGTCGGACGGACGGTTGATGTTGCTGACGCGCCCGCGCAGCACCGTCTTCGATCCGCCGAACACCAGGCCGTAGTCGAGGCCGCCGGCCGACAGGGCGTAGCTCCGGCCGCGAAACGTCAGCGTGCCGCCGCCGCCGGAGCCGCCGATGATCCAGCCCGCCTTGTAGATCGTCAGCGACACAAAACCCTCGTCGGCACGGGCCGCGGAGGACAGCGTCGTGCCGGCGAAAGCCGTCAGCGCGAGCAGCGCGGCGCGAAGGGCGGATGATTTCTTCATGGATGGGGTTTCCTCCGGTGTTGTGAGCTGGCGCAGCGCGGCGGATTGAGTCGCGCTTCCGCGAGTGTAGCCGATGGGCCGAATGGGCAAAGCGCATTCCGTCCCGATCCTCCGCGTCCCCTGCGCTTGCCGGTTTGAACCTGATCAGGCCCTGGAAACACTCACCCCGTGGCCGGAACAACGATCCGGCCCCTCCGCGAGCCCCTTGCGGAGACCGACACGTATTTTCCAACAGGAGCATCACATCCATGCGTCGTATTTCGATCGTTTGCGCCACCGCCGCCATCGGCCTCACTGCGCTTGCCGCCGCCAGCCCCGCGCAGGCCGCCTACCATTTGATCCGCTGGCACGGCAACGGCTATTGCCAGGTCTGGGACGAAGGCATTCCGACCAAGCCGTTCCCGGCGGACTATAAAACCGTCAGCGCGCCGGTGCCGACGCTGATCGAGGCGCTCGGCGTCAAGGAAGGGCTGCTGCGCAGGGGCATCTGCACGTTCTGAAGATCGATCGGCGGCGTAGGGCGGATTAGCGAAGCGTAATCCGCCGTCTTCGGACGCTGAAGATGGTGGGTTACGCCTTCGGCTAACCCACCCTACGGATTCCGCGTCTTGACACCTGCATGCGTTCGGGATGAGCCTGCCTCGATACGTCAATCGGCGATCTCTTTGGCGATGAGTTCATCCCTCCCGAAATCCGCGGCGATCGCAGCCCTCGCCCTGCTCTCGGCCCTCGCCGCGGCCTCGCACGCCGAAACCACGGCCGCGGCGCCAAAATCGGTCACCGTGATCTCGCCGGTGTTCGGACAATTGGTGCGCTTTTCCATGCCGGCGAATTTTGTGGCGGCGTCCGAGAAGACCGCGGACAATTTCTATATCCGAGAAGCCGTGCCGCAGGGCGAGACGGTCGATGGCTGGACACAGATGATCACGGTCACCGGCTCCAGGGGGCTCGTGAGCGCCGCCGGTTTCACGCCGCAGAAACTCGCGGCGACGATCGGCTTGGGCTTCAAGAAGGCCTGTCCCGAAAGTTTTGCGCTGAAGGATTTCGGGGCCACCAAATTCGGCGACCGCGACGGCTACATGGCGGTGGCGAGTTGCGGCAAGGTCAATGCGAGCGCCGACGGCCACAGCGAGACCGCGCTGATCATCGCCGTACAGGGCGCTACCGATGCCTATACCATCCAGTGGGCCGAGCATACGCCGACGCTGAAGGCTCCCGGGGTCAATGAGGCGGTGTGGCGGCAACGGCTGCGCGAACTGATGCCGATCCGCCTTTGCGCGATCCTGCCGGACGAGGCCGCGCCCTATCCGAGCTGCCTGAAGCAGAAATAGCCCGTCGGGTTAATTTGTCGCAGGGCCGCCCTGCCTTCCGGGCCAAATTCCGCTTTACCGAATATTCGGAATATCCTATATGCCGCTCCGTCCCGTCCCACCTGAGGGGCGTTTCGCGATCGTCATCAAACGCGGGACGGGATGCGGTGGACGCTGACGGTGTCTTGTGACGAAGGCATTGGAGGCGGACGGCCAAGTCGTATGGTCCTGACACCCCGACGCTGGTGTCAAGTCTGCGTTAAGGCACGCAGGCGACGGTGGCAAACAAGCCCGGCGCACCGGGGAGAGTACGAAGCAGCCGTTAAAACCATTGCGCGGGGAATGCCGGGTGAACCGGTGTACTCGTGGTGACTACACTTGCATGCTTTTTTACACTGCATGCGAGGCTGCGGGCGCATCGAACGCCCGGCATTCCCTGCGCCCTCTGCTTGCAGAGGACGAAAGATAAATATGCCTCGCGCAGAAAAATGCATGCGGCGAGATCGCGGAAGTATGTTTCAACGTCATTGCGAGCGCAGCGAAGCAATCCATCTTTCATTTTGTTGCGCGATGGATTGCTTCGCTGGCGCTCGCAATGACGGAGTGAGGCTGCGACCTCACGCCATACTCGATGTCGTCCCGGCCTCCGAGCCGGGACCCATAACCACCGAAGCAGTTGTTGCGCGAAAGCCGTCCAACAGGATCTTTCACAAAAAGCGCCCCGGGGTATGGGTCCCGGCCTTCGCCGGGACGACGTTGAGGGATACGCGCTGAACCCACCCCCTACACGCTCCGCACCAGCCGCACTTCCCGGATCAGCGCGTCGCGCGCGGCGGACAGCGCCTGGAACTCATCGGCGCTGCCGCCGGCGTCGGGATGGGCGGCCTTGGCGGCGCGCTTCCAGGCCTGGTGGATTTCCGGCGCGGACAGCGAGCCGTCGACCGGCAGGCCGAGCAGCTGCCGGCAGCGCTCCTCGGAAGAGAGCAGTTTCGGCTGGCTCTCGCGCTTGCCGAAGCGCGGATTGACCAGCGCCAGCAGTTCCTCGCGCATGATTCCGAGCCGGCGGCGCGCGGCAAGGCGCGTCACCTGGTCCGCATCGTCATCGGCGGCGCTGCGCAGGATCGGCAGCGCCTGCACCGCCGCCTGCCGCAGCAGGCCATCCGGCGCGGCGCTGGCGATATGCGCGGCAATGCGCACGGCTTCGCCATAGTCGGGCGCGCGCGCCGACCAGAGCCGTTCGATCTCGAGTTTCCATTCCGCGAGCTGTCTATCCATGGCGCAAACATCCGGTCCGGATGAATACGACACAGGGCTAAAGCTTTCCGTTGCCGCTCCCTTCAATTTTGAATTAGCTTGTAGCGAAACGCATAACGAAAAAAGGAAACGCCATGCCCCTGCTCCAGAACCATATCGCGGTCGTCACCGGCGCCGCCTCCGGCATCGGGCGAGCGATCGCCGCCGGCTATGCGCGCGAGGGCGCGCAGGTCGCCCTGCTCGACATCGACGGCAAGGGGGCCGAGGCGGCCGCGCGGGAAATCCGCGATGCCGGCGGGCTCGCCGAGAGTTTTGCCCTCGACGTGACGAAGCGCGAGGACTGCATCGCGGTGGCCAAGCGCGTCGCCGAACAGGTCGGACGGGTCTCGATCCTGGTCAACAATGCCGGCATCAACCGCCGCAACGGCTTTACCGCCGATCCCGCCGCCGTGCTGAAGGACTGGCAAGACATCATGGCGATCAACCTCAACGGCGTCTTCAATGTCACGCAGGCCTTCCTCGAGCCGCTGCTCGCGGCCAAGGGGCGCATCGTCAATATCGGCTCGATCCAGTCCTTCCTGCATGTGCGCACGCCGAACTCGCCGGCCTACACCACCTCCAAGCACGGCGTGCTCGGCTTCACCCGGGCGCTTGCCGCCGAACTCGGCAAGCACGGCGTGCGCGTCAACGCCATCGGCCCCGGCCTGATCGAGACGCCGCTCAACGCCGCGGTGCGCGCCAACGATCCGGGGCTGGTGAAGATCTTCATGGACCACACCCCGCTCGGCCGCGCCGGCAAGCCGGAAGACATCGTCGGTCCCGCGATCTTCCTGGCCTCGGATCTCGCAAGCTACGTCACCGGAACGATCGTGATGGCGGACGGCGGGTATCGCGCGATCTAGGCATTGGCGGCGAGACCAACCACGGTCGTCGTAGGCGGGCCTGGCCCGCCTACCCATCCCCTTCGCGAAGAGTCCATGCGAAGCGGATCGATTGCCGGGTCAAGCCCGGCAATGACGAGGAAAGCAATGACAGTTGGGCCAATTGTGAACCGCCTCACACGCCGCAACGCCACGCTGGTGCCATAGTCGAAACGCGATATGATCGCTGAGGTTGTATTGCGGCTTCAGCCGGGAGGGCGGGCGATGGCAGTCAGGATCCGGAAAAGCGTATGGTCGTTGCCGCAGGGCGATCCCGTCATCACCTGGTATCGCAAGGCGGTCGAGACGCTGATCGCGAAGCCGCGGACCGATCCGACCAGTTGGGTTTATATGGCGTTCGTGCACGGCGTTCCGCCCGGCCAGCCGAAACCGGCGCCGACCACCGGTTTCTGGGACCAGTGCCAGCATCAGAGCTGGTTCTTCCTGTCCTGGCACCGCGGCTATGTCACCGCCTTCGAAGCCGTGATCGCGAAGACCATCGCCGATCTCGGCGGACCGCCGGACTGGGCGCTGCCCTACTGGAACTACAGCGAGAGCCTTGCGACCAACCCCAACGCGCGGCTGATGCCGCCGGATTTCTTCGAGCAGACCATCGACGGCAAGCAGAACGCGCTGTGGTCGAAACGTGCCGACGTCAGCGACGGCGATTTCGGCCTCGACGATACCGTGGTCTCGCTGGATGCCCTGAACTTGAGCAATTTTGCCAATTCCGGGACCGACAGCCAATCGCCGGGGTTCGGCGGCCCGGTAACCGGCTTCAATAACGGCGGCGGACCCAATGGCGGGCTGGAAAACGTGCCGCACAACTACGTCCATGGCCAGATCGGCGGCAACAATGGCTTCATGGCCTCGCCCGACACCGCGGCGCTGGACCCGATCTTCTGGCTGCATCACTGCAACATCGACCGGCTCTGGGAAGTCTGGCGCAATCAGGGGCCGGCGTTCCAGAACCCCACTACCTCGAACTGGCTCACCGACGTGACCTTCAACATGCATGACGGAACCGGCAAACCGTTCACCTATGTCAGCGCCGACATGCTGGACACGACCAAGGTCCTGCACGGCTACCGATATGATAATGTGCCGGTCCCGCAGGCACCTGCCCTGGAAGCCATGGAGGTTTCGATGGTGACGGCCGACAAACGTGGCGCGCCTGAACTCGCCGGTGCCAGCAAGGGCCCGGTCGCGCTGGAGGGCGACGTCACCCATATCGAGGTGCCGCTGGTCGCCAGGATGCGGTCGCGATCGTTCCTGGAATCGACGATCCCGACGCCGCAGCACGTCTATCTCAGCCTGGAAAACATCACCGGCACCGGCATGCCCGGCGACTACAAGGTCTATCTCGAAATGCCCGGCGCCGGCGAACCGGCGCTGGCGGGCATCCTGACCACGTTCGGCCTTGATCGCGCCAGCGATCCCGATCGCGAGCATGGCGGCAGCGGCCTCAGCCACGTGTTCGATATCACCGAGCTCGCCCCCAGGATCGGCCTGACCGACGGCACGGTGTCGCAGCTCAAGTTGAAATTCGTCCGGGTCGGCGGCGTGCCCTCCACGAAGCAGGCCCCGGCGGGCCTCGAAAGCTTCGCCCAGTCTGAGCCGCCGCCGGCGAGCATCAAGGTCGGCGGGGTCAAACTGTTCTACGACTGATGCCCCGATGACGACTGCCACGAGCCGCGCGAGCGCCAGATCAGAACCGCTGCTGACGGCGGGCGCGCGCTCGGCCATGAACTCGGCTGAAATACGCTGGCTGCTCGCGCCAGCTGCCGCGGCGTGGCTGATGCTGCTGTGGCTGTCGACCGGCGATCACGCGCTTGCGCTGTGCCTGGCGCCGCGCCCGACGCTGTTCGAGGGCTTTCTGGCCAACGCGGCAGCCGGCCTCCATCAGATCGCGCCCGCGCGCTGGGCCGCCGAATGGGCGCTGATGATCGTCGCGATGATGTTTCCGCTCGTGGTGCCGATGGTCCGCCACGTCGCGGCGCGCAGTTTTACAACATCCCGCGAGCGCTCGGTTGGACTGTTCGTCGCCGGCTTCCTCATCGTGTGGCTGACGGCCGCCGCCGCATCGAGCGTGGCGCTGGTGCTGGCGCGCGCGGGGCTGCAGACCTTGCATCTGACGCCGTGGGCCGGACTGATCGCGTGCGCGCTGGCCGCGCTGTGGCAGGTCTCGGCCGCGAAAGTCCGCGCCGTCAACCGCTGTCACGGCACGGTTGCGCTGCGGCCCTGGCCTGAAGACGCCGACCGCGATGCGACCTTCTTCGGCCTGCGGCACGGCACGCGCTGCGTGCGCGCCTGCCTGCCGGTGATGGTATTGCCGCTGGTCGGCGGCCTCGGCCTTGCCGCCATGGCCGCGATCTCGGCCATCCTGCTGGCCGAGCGTGCCCGCAACCGGCCGCAATACCGGCTGTCCGCGGTCGCCATCCTGCTGCTCGGCCTGCTCTCGCTGCCGCAGTAAACCGAAACAGTGACCCTTGATCGTCGGCCGCGTTGGTTCATGATGCGGGCGGCTTACCGAAAAACTCCGCCAGGAAACGCCTTGTCCAACGCCCCGCATTTCGACATCGACGTGCCCCGCTTCTGGGCCGATCCCTATCCCGATCTCGCCCGGATGCGGAAGCAGGCGCCGATCGCCTTCGTGCCGCAGCTCGGCTCGACCGTGTTCACCCGCCGCGACGACATTTTTACCCAGGAGAAGCGCACCGACGTGTTCTCCTCGCACCAGCCGGCCGGACTGATGAACACGCTGATGGGCCACAACATGATGCGCAAGGACGGCGAGGCGCACATGGCCGAGCGCGCGGCGATGTTCCCGTCGGTGTCGCCGCGGACGGTGCGCGACACCTGGCTAAAGCAGTTTCGGGCCCATGCCGAGCGTATCCTCGACGAGCTTGCGCCCGCCGGCCGCGCCGATCTGACCAAGGCGTTCGCGCTGCCGCTGTCGGCCGAATGCTTAAAAGACATCACCGGGCTGACCAACATGCGGTTCCAGGACATGGACGCCTGGTCGCAGGCGATGATCGACGGCATCGCCAACTATACCGGCAACAAGGAGATCGAGGCGCGCTGTCATGCCGCGACTGCCGGCATCGATGCCGCGATCGACGACATGATCCCGGTCGTGACGAAACACCCGAACACCTCCATCCTCAGCGTGCTGCTATCAGCCGGCCAGCCGCTGGCCAGCGTGCGCGCCAATGTAAAACTGGCGATCTCCGGCGGGCAGAACGAGCCGCGCGACGCCATCGCAGGGACGATCTGGGCGCTGTTGACGCATCCCGATCAGCTCGCGCTGGTGCGCGAGGGCAAAGCAAAATGGATCGACGTGTTCGAGGAGTATGCGCGCTGGATCGCGCCGATCGGAATGTCGCCGCGGCGGGTGGCAAAACCGTGGTCCTATGGCGGCGTCGATTTCGAGCCGGAGGACCGCGTGTTCTTCATGTTCGGCTCGGCCAATCGCGACGAGGCCTGCTTTGGAAACCCTGATGATTTCGATATCACCCGCGACATCCAGAAGAGCATCGCCTTCGGCGCCGGCCCGCATTATTGCGCCGGCGCCTTCGCCTCGCGCGCGATGGTCGCCGATGTGGCGCTGCCGGGCATTTTTGCACGACTGAAGGGATTGCGGCTCGACCAGAGCGAGCCGGTGCGGATCGGCGGCTGGGCGTTCCGCGGGCTGCTCAATCTGCCGGTGATGTGGGATCCGGGCGATGATTGATGTCCATCGATGCCGTTGGCAACCCCAATTGATGCCGTCATCGAAGCTCTGCTAATGGAAAGCCTTTCTGCCAAGGAGAGCCTTCTGCTTGGCAATCACCGGGAGTGCGCGCGTGGCGGACGAAATTCGGCAGGGACGACAGGGGCCGCAGGGCCCGCGCGGCGAGCCGGGTCGCGCCGGACCGCAGGGCCATCCCGGACGGCCGGGACTGGAAGGTCCGCGCGGCAAGCCGGGACCGCAAGGCAAGATCGGGCCGCAAGGCCCGCGCGGCGAGACCGGCCCGCAGGGCAAGCCCGGGGCAACCGGCCCACAGGGCCCGCGCGGCGAGCCCGGGCCGTCAGGCCAATTGCCCTCGATCGACCAGGTGATGCCATGGCTGCATCTCGTGTTCGATGCCTATGAAGATTACAAGAAAATGCGCGAGCGCGAAGCCGCCGAGCGCGCCGCACTGGAAGCGAGCCAGCACGACGATGAGCCCGGCGACGACGATGACGACGACCACAAGAAGAAGAAAAAGCACAAGCGCAAGAAGTAGATCGGCGCCTGCAAACGCAAGAGCTCTGGAGCATGATCCGGAAAATGGACACCGGTTTTCCGAAAAGATCATGCTCAATCAAAAAGCTGGAGCGGGACGACGATTCGAAGAAAAGTCATCCCGCTCTAGGATGCGGCGCGGCGTTGCGCACCTTGCCGAAATGGCTGGCCAGCCACAGCGCCATGACGGCGGCTCCGGCGAGGCCGGCGACACACAGCCCCCATGACGGCGGCAAAGCGGGCGGGAAGCACACGTGCAACAGCACCCCGCCGACCGCGAGATTGAACAGACCAGATCGCGTTGACCACGGCCGAAGATTCGCCGACGCCCGGCGGCGAAGCGAACGGCGTCTGGAACCGGTTGCCGCAAATGCCCTGCACGATGTGGGGAATGGAATTGGCGAGAAACGCGCCGGCGAAGAACCAGCCGAGATAGACGTACCAGGGCATCAGGCACCTCCTCAATTCGACGGGCGGGCCGCTGCCTAGCGCGAGCTCGTCTGCCACAATCTACGGCCAATTACTTAAGGAGAGCGCCTTAAGATATCGAGCGAAATTCCGGTCTTGGGCCAAGCCGGCTACACAACCCTTGCAATGAGAAGTGCGCGGATTTGACAGCCGCGGAGGCTTGGATGAACCATTCACTTTACAGTTTCGACCGAACGACGCATCTGAAGATCGTGGTGATCTCGCTGATCGGCGCCACGGCGGTGGTGCAGAGAAGTCATCCCGCTCTGGCCGAAGGTTTCACCCGAACCGCAGCCGCGAGCGCTCCCTCGCCTTCTCGGCCTCGATTTCGCGGTCGCGCGCCGGCGCCTGCGTATGCAGCGACGCCAGCAGCCGGCGGGCGCAGGCCGCTACCTCGTCGACGGCGCGGTCGAAGGCTTCGGCATTGGCCTGTGACGGCTTGTTGAAGCCCGAGAGCTTGCGCACGAACTGCAGCGCCGAGGCGTGGATCTCATCCTCGGTGGCGGGCGGCTCGAAATTGAACAGTGTCTTGATGTTGCGGCACATCGGTTCTCTCCTTGATCCGGCCGGTCCCCGATCAAATATCTGCATCGGCGCGCATTTTGGCATAGAATGGCGGCCGTGTTCACCCCCTTGTCGCCCGCCAAACCCAGCGAGTTCCGCGATGTCCCACGTCACCTATAAAATCGTTCAGCATGACGGCGGCTGGGCCTATACCGTCGATGGCGTATTTTCCGAGCCGTTTCCGAGCCATGCCGCGGCGTTGGCCGCCGCCCGCCGCGCCGCCGCGGAGCAGCGCGTGCCCGGGCGTACCGAGGCGATCGAATACGAGACATCAGACGGCAAATGGCACACCGAAACCGCCGCCGGCGGCGACCGACCCGATACCGACGTCGAGGACACGCCATAGCGGCGTCGCCTCGCGGCGCGGCGCATGATAGGTTGCGGCGAAAGCGGCAACCTAACCGCCGTCGGGGAAACGCCATCCATGAAATATCCGCGCGCAGCACTGTTGGCTATTTTTGCAATGACCTCGTTTCCCGCTCTGGCGGCGGACTACCCGGCACCGAAGCAGGGCGACTGGATCGCCAAGGACTTCAAATTCCACACCGGCGAGACCATGCCGGGCTTACGGATGCATTACACCACCATCGGCGAGCCTTCAGGCCAGCCGGTGCTGGTGCTGCACGGCTCCGGCGGATCGGCGGCGACCATGCTGACGCCGACCTTCGCCGGCGAGCTGTTCGGTCCGGGCCAGCCGCTCGATGCCGCCAAATATTACATCATCATTCCCGACAGCGTGGGCCACGGCCAGTCGTCAAAACCATCCGACGGCATGAAGACGACGTTTCCGAAATATGACTATGAAGACATGGTGCAAGCCCAGTACCGCTTGGTCACGGAAGGGCTCGGCATCAAGCACCTGCGGCTGGTGATCGGCAATTCGATGGGCGGCATGCATACCTGGGTGTGGGGCGTGAAGTATCCGCAATTCATGGACGTGCTGGTGCCGATGGCGTCGCAGCCGACCGAGATGGCGGCGCGCAACTGGATCCTGCGGCGGCTGATGATCGAGACCATCCGCAACGATCCCGATTACAAGGGCGGCAATTACACCGCCCAGCCGCGCATGATGAAATACGCCATCGCGGCCTATCGTTTCGCAAGCGCCGGCGGCACGCTCGGCTACCAGACGCTGGCGCCGACAGCTGCGAAGGCCGACAAGATGGTCGACGAGCAGCTGGCTCTGCCGATCGCGGCGGATGCCAACGACTACATCTATCAATGGGAAGCCTCGCACGACTACAATCCGTCGCCCGGCCTGGAGAAGATCACGGCCACGACGCTCGCGATCAACGCCGCCGATGATGAGCGCAATCCACCGGAAACCGGCGTCACCGACGCCGCGATCAGGCGCATCAAGAACGGCAAGCTCTATCTGATCCCGGCCAGCAGCGAGACGCGCGGCCATCTCACCACCGGGAACGCCAAATTCTACAAGCAGCAGCTGCAGGAATTGCTGGCGACGGCGCCACAGAAGACAATGTGAGACGCAGTGGATATCGGGTGAGACCGCGATGTCGTCGAAGCGTTTTCGCCTCACCGCGCTGAGGCTGCCCGGGGCGGCCGAGGGCGCCCACCACGGGCATCCGATTTTCGCGTCGGCAAGCGCGTCTTCGCGACGCTGGTAATCCGGACCAGTCCCGGGGCATGGTAAAACTGAGTCCGCCAGCACCAATGTGCGGCTCGCGCTCGCCGATCAGACGACGCTGCAAGCGCCCTCACGCTGGCCTGGACCAACATCGCGCCGACATCGCTTCGCAAGGCGCACAAGACCTGATTTCGCACCGCATCAATTGGCGATCGCGAAAGATCAGCATATTTTTTGAGCATGCATCCGCCCGACAGCTCGGGCTAAATCGCGTTTAATCGAAAGATTCGTGGCGCGCCGGGAACGCGGCGGCGATGAAGCGGATGCAATGCTGTGGAGGATCGCATGCGAAGGTTCGCACGGATTGCGCTGCTGGCGTGCCTGTCCGTGCTGGCGGGCGCGGCGCTCGCCTTCGACACCGGGCAATACGACAACGTCCCCGCCGACATCCGCGCCTGGTTCAAGGGCGTGATGGCGCCGAACGGCGTGCCCTGCTGCGACATTGCCGACGGCCATCGCACCGAATATGATTTTCGTGCGGGCGCCTATTGGGTGCCGATCGAAGGCCAGTGGATGGCGGTGCCCGAGCGCGCCATCATCCGCGATCGCGGCAATCCGGTCGGCCAGGCCGTGGTGTGGTACGTGCATCACCGCGGCAGCATCATCATCAGCTGCTTCGTGCCGGCGGACGCGGTGTGAGTTCCGGATCGCGGCAAGCTCGGCCGCTGGCGCCCCCGTGCTGCAGATGATACGTCGTCGAAATGCCTGCCGATCTCCTGCCTGATCGCTTCGCCAACATTCGCGCCGCGATGCGCTGGATTCTCGCCGCGTTCTACGCCGCAGCGGGAATCGCGCATCTCTGGGCGCCGGACAAGCTGCTCGCGATCACGCCCACATGGGTGCCGTTCGCACCGCAGGTCATCTTCATCACCGGGCTGTGCGAACTGGCGGGCGCCGCCGCATTGGTGACGCGGCCACTGCGCTGGTGGGCCGGCGTCGCGCTGGCGGCCTACGCGGTCTGCGTCTGGCCGGCAAATTTCAGGCATGCGCTCGAGGGTATCGAGCTGCCTTACATCGCCAACAGCTGGCTCTATCACGGGCCCCGGCTGGCGTTTCAGCCGGTGCTGGTCTGGTGGGCACTCTACTGCGCGGAGGTGATCGACTGGCCATGGCGGACCCGCCGATAAAGGATGGCCGCAACAGCGCCCCGATGATATCGTTGTCCCGCCGCATTGTTAGGGAGACAGCCCTTGACCGATCTCGCCGCCAGCGACCTCAAGACGATCTACCCAGAGCCTTCGCCGCGCGTGATCGCCAAGGCGCGCCCCGAGATCGACGCGCACGCGAAAAAATTCATCGCGATGTCGCCGTTCTGCGTGCTCGCCACCTCGGGCTCCGACGGCAGCGTCGACGCCTCGCCGCGCGGCGGCACTCCCGGTTTTGTCCATGTCACAGGCCCGAACCAGCTCCTGATGCCGGATCGCTCGGGCAACAACCGGATCGACAGTTTCCGCAACATCGTCGAGGGAAGCGGCTTTGTGCAGCTGATCTTCTTCGTGCCCGGCATCGACGAGACGCTGCGCGTCGGCGGCACCGGCAAATTATCGGCGGAACCCGATCTTCTCGCCACGATGGAAGAGTTCGGCAAGCTGCCGCGTGCGGTACTCAGCATCGAGGTCACGGAGGCCTATTTCCATTGCGGCAAGGCGCTGATGCGCTCAAAGTTGTGGTCGAAGGAGGCACAGGTGGAGCGTGCGGTGCTTCCGAGCATCAGCCAGGTGATCCACGAGCAGACCAAACTCGGCGAGCCGGAAAGCCAGGCCGACGTCGTGGCGCGCTACAAGACCCAGCTGTAACTTCGCTCGAAGCGGCATCCTCGAACCGTGCCGTCATCCTGAGGAGCATCGCCAACGGGTCGCGCGAACGCGCGACCGATGACAGCTCCGCGATACGTCTCGAAGGATGGCGGTCCGGCTTCTCATCCTTCGAGGCTCGCCCAGCGGTGCGAGTGCACCGCAGGGCTCGCGCCTCAGGATGACGGTTCGCTCCTGAGGCCGCCGACGTGTTTCTGGGTGTAAAGCTCGAGCCCGATCCGCCCGATCAGATCGAGCTGGGTTTCGAGGAAGTCGATGTGCTCCTCCTCGTCCTTCATCAGGCGCTCGAACAGATCGCGCGAAACGTAATCCTTGACGCCGTGGCAGTAGGTCGCCCCTTCCTGATAGAGCGCGCGCGCCGCCAGTTCGGAGGCCAGATCGCATTCGATGATTTCCTTGACGTTCTGGCCGATCCGCAAGGGATCGAGCACCTGCATGTTGGGAAAGCCGTCGAGGAACAGGATGCGATCGGTGAACTTGTCGGCGTGCTCCATCTCCTCGATGGATTCCTTGCGCCAGGTCTTGGCCATCTCCAACAGACCCCAATGGTTCAACATCCGGTAATGCAGCCAGTACTGGTTGATGGCGGTGAGTTCGCTGCGCAGGCCCTTGTTGAGGTAGTCGATGACTTTTGCGTCGCCCTGCATGATGCACTCCGGTGGTTTGAGCCAAAACAGGTCGCCTCAACCTCTTTAGAACGCTTCTAAATCAGTTCGGGAAACGGCGCAAGCCTCCCGGCAGGGCAAGAGCCCGCGGGAAACCAAATACCGAGATGGGGAATTCGATCTTCAGGAAGCGGCGAGCGAGAACTCGGCGGCGTGGACGCGGGTATGCGGTTCCGCCACCGTCTGGCTGTGCGGACATCCGGCGTGGCAGGCCCTCGCGCAGGCCCCGAGGGCTTCGTCAATGATGGTCTTGATGGTGCGCGCGCAGCGGCCGCACTCGGCACTGCAGCCGAGACAGCCGTAGATCTGCTTTGCATTGCGTGGAAGGTCTTCCGAGGCGCTGACGGCGTTACGAACATCGTCGTCGCTGAGGACGTTGCAGGAACATACGATCATGGAAGCGGAAGAGCCCTTCGGTGATGCCTGACCATCGAGATATTTAAGACCGCGGCAGGATGCAAAGGGAAAAACCGCCTTTTCAATCGATTCCAAATTGGTTCGAGGCCCCCGGGGAGCACCCTGGAATGAATCTAAAAAATCGCGCTTGCAATGGATCAAATAGCTGATCTTTCCCGCTCGCCGAAGGCTGTCAATCGCCTCCTCCACCGCCGCCGTCGCCGCCACCACTCGCAGCTTCCCCCGCTATCGGCTCCGCCAGAGTCAGCCGCATGGCCGCAACCGTCGGTTGCCGCATGTTGCCCACCGCCCCCGTTGAAGAGGCTCCAGCCGCCGCCGCTAGCATAGTCCGCACTGCAGCTTGACGAGACGTCGGCGGACGACCGGCGATTGCGCCTGCCATTCTCCAGGCGCGTCATCAGCACATAGCAAAGCAATGTCGTGCCGCCGACCGCTACTCCAAAGACTGCCATCGCGTTCATTCCCGGCTTCCCCCGCGCCCCATCGGCACCGAATTATGCACCGCAAAAGCCATTGGCCCTCCGCCATTATTGGTCGCCAAATGTGGCAGCCCCGTTCATTGATCATTCAAGCGAAGTGTGGAACTTTCTGCCCGACGGATCGCTGTATCTGCTGTTCTCCTGCTCAATGAGAAAGGTGAAGCCCATGAGGAAGACACTGATGGCACTGGCTGCCATTGCCACCCTGGCCATTTCGGCCGTGGCGGCACCCGCGCCCGCCCATGCGCAGCGCGGCTTCGGCGCGGCCGTGGCCGGCGGATTGATCGGCGGCGCCATCGTCGGCGGCGCACTGGCCGCCCCCTATTATTACGGCCCCGGCTACGGCTATTACGGACCCGGCTACGGCTATTATGGCGGTCCGGCCTATGTCGGCGGTCCCGTTTACGCTGGCGACTGCTATTGGCAGCGACAGCGTTTCTGGGACGGCTATGCCTGGCGGTTCCGCCGCGTGCGGGTCTGCGGCTGACGCCGTTCATCTTCCTTAAGACCAGCCGTTTTGGGGAAGCTTTCGAAAAATGGCCTTAAAAAACCTTTTTTTCGGCCCATCAGCCTACGCACGTTTACTTTCGGTTGACCGTTGTGCGCTTTTTTAGCGAGACGATCAGCTTTGAAAACGTGTGAGTTACCTTAACCCCGGCGCTGACTGAAGGCGCCACCTCCAGGAGAGCTCAAGACATGAACAAGACATTAGCTGCCTTCGTCGCGGTCGCAACGATTGCCGGTTCGCTCGTCGCGACACCCGCGAGCGCGCAGCGCGGCCTCGGCGCAGCTATTGCCGGCGGACTCATCGGCGGCGCGATCGTCGGTGGCGCGGTCGCCGCCAGCCGTCCGGCCTATGGCGGCCCGGTCTATGTGGAAGAAGCCCCCCCGCCCCCCGGCGGCTGCTATTGGCAGCGCCAGCGTTTCTGGGATGGCTACGAATGGCGTTTCCGCCGCATCCAAATCTGCAACTGATTGATCGGCGGCATTCGCCGCGCCTCGATCGCCAAACCCGGCCGGTGCTTCGGCCGGGTTTTTCTTTTCATCGCACAGCCGCGATCGAGCGCAGCACCGCCTCGCTCGGCCAGCAATCCACCTTGAGGCCGGCCGATTTCTGGTAGGCGCCAAGTGCTGCACGGGTCTGCATCCCGGCCTTGCCGTCGAGCTTGTCCTTGTAGAGGCCGATGCGCGTCAGCCCGCGCTGCATCGCCTCGACATCGGCGCTGCGCAACTGGCTCGACGCCGACCACGGCGTCGCGAACGGTTGCGGACTCAGCATGCGGTCGGCGAGATGGCCGACAAACAGCACATAGAGATCGGAGAAATTATATTCCTTGATGACGAAGTAATTTTTCGTGGTCAGGAACGCCGGGCCGTAAATGCCTTCCGGCTGCAGCAGCGAGGCCGGCTGTGCCTGTTCGGCCGCGCTTAGCTTCTGCCCGCGCACCGGCACAAAACCCTCGCGCAACCATTCGCCGATCGGTTTTGTCACTTCGGGCACGCCCAGGGTGCAATCAACATTGGCGGGCGCGCGCACCTCATAGGCCCAGCGCAGGCCTTTCTGCCAGCCCTTGTCGACGAGTTGCTCGGCGGCCGACGCCAGCGCATCCGGCACCGAATGCCAGATGTCGACCCGGCCGTCGCCGTCGAAATCGACGCCGTGCTGATAGAATTCCGACGGCAGAAACTGGGTGAGGCCGACGGCGCCACCCCACGATGCGCGCAGATCCTTGCGCGTCACCACGCCCTCGCCGAGCATCTTCAGCGCCAGGATGAATTCGCCTCGATACTGATCCTTGCGCCGGCCGACATAGGCCTGCGTCGCCAGCACCCGCACGGCGTCGTAAGGCAAGGTATAGCGGCCGTAATCGGTTTCGCGGCCCCAGATCGCCAGCACGATGGTGGCGGGGACGCCGAAGCGCGCCTCGATCCCGTTCAGCGCCGGGCGATATTTCGCCAGCAGCCGCTGCCCCTCTTCGGCCAGCCGCGCAATGCTGGCTTCCTTGATGTAGTCGGCGGGCACCTGCACGAATTCGGCCTGCGACGGTGCGCCGGTCGCGGGCCGGCCGGGCAGGATCAGGTCGGGCAATTTATAGTCAGGCTCGAGCCCGCGCGTCTCGGCATCGAACGTCGCGCGCGAGACGCCGGCAGCCTGCGCTTCCGGCCACAGCGAGCCGATGAACTGGCTGAAGGCGGGATCCGTTGCGGCGCGGGCAGGGATAGGCAGTGCGATAGCTCCAACAAGTACCATCGCGCGTAGGATACTTAATCGATATTGCATCGTTGCCTCTTTTGTATATATTGAACATATACAAAATGATCGAACTTGACCAGATCGCGGGTTTTGACTGGGACGATGGCAACCGCCGCAAGAGCGCGGATAAGCATGAGGTCAGTCAGGCCGAAGCGGAAAGTGTCTTCTTCAACGATCCACTGGTCGTTGTCGAGGATGCAAAGCATAGCGAAACCGAGCCACGTCTCAATGCATTGGGAAAAACAACTCAAGATCGCTTGCTGCACATCACTTTCACCCTGCGGCAGAATGGAACCGTGATCCGGGTGACATCGGCGCGCGACATGCACCGAAAGGAAAGAAAAGCTTATGCGCAAGCTTAAATCAATTCCTGCCTTCAAAACCGAAGCCGAAGAACGAAAATTTTGGGAAACGCACGACTCCAACGATTATATCGACTGGAGCAAGGCCGAGCGCGTGCGCTTTCCGAACCTCAAGCCCTCGACCACCGCGATTTCAATTCGCCTGCCGCTTGGTCTGCTGGAGCAGATCAAGATCGCCGCCAACAAGCGCGACGTGCCGTATCAGTCGCTGATCAAGATGTGGCTGGCGGAGAAGGTGGAGTAACGGCAACCGGCAACCGGCCGGCGACGTGCCGGCCTTGGTCGCGGGCAAATCCCCAGCCAGTTGTCAAAAATCAATTTCCGGTGGTACCTTGGATGCCATGCGGATTTTCCTGTCATTTCCATCCGAACTTAAATCGGCGGCCGACCAGATCGCGCAGTCGCTCCGCAACCGCGATTACGACGTATTTTTTTCGCACGACGATCTTCCGCCCGGCGACAGCTTCGACACGCGCGTGGAGTCCGCGATATCGAAGAGCGACTTCATGGTGTTCCTGATAAGCCCGCAATCCGTCACCAAGGGAAGGTATACGCTGACCGAAATGGGATTTGCCCGCAGCAAGTGGCCAAATCCGAGCATGCGCGTGCTGCCGGTGATGGCCGTCCCCACGCCGCTCGAAAACGTCCCGAACTATCTGAAGGCCGTCACCATTCTCGAGCCGGAAGGAAGCATGGCAGCCGAGGTACGCGCGGCCGTCGATCGCATGCTCAGCGAATTACCGGCGAAGAACCCCTCGAGCGACAAATCATTGATGCTGGTCCTTGCGGCAATGGCCCTTGTGTCCGCGATCGGCAGTTATCTGGCAACGACCTACTCGCCTGATGCCCTGACATTTTCCTTCATCACCTCGGTCGGCGCCAAGGCAGCCATTCTGCCGGGTCTGTTGTTCGGAGGCGTTGTGGCAATTTGCAGCGCCATTTTCGGGCTACGCGACCGATTCCAGCTGGCGCTGGTCGTCATTGTCACGGCGGTGGCCTGGATTGTCGCCTTTGACACGAGCGTGACGACCATTGCGCTGCTCAATCAGTACTCCAAAACCATCGTATCCGACACCAGCGCCTCGGACTCTGTCGACACCAGCGCCTCGGATGCTTCCACCAACAGTACCACGCCGAATGCGGCGCCACCCGCCGAAGGAACCGGCACCGATACGACCCCCAGCAAACCACCTTCCCCAACCACCGTCACGCTTACAAACAACCCCGCCGCGGTCTATTTCGTTGGCCTTGTCGGCGGCGCCGTGGGTGGCGCCATCACCATTCTGGGACTGGTTATTACCAATCCCTCGTTCAGGAGATTGGAAAGCGTGATGGTCTGTTGGGCGACGGCGGCGGTGGCCGGGGCGGTCTTCGGGATGGGGCAGTCCTTTTTCGCTCTCTTTGTCGTCTGGCAAACCGCCGTCATTCTTGCAATCTACCGCGGATTTTCCACCACAACCGCACAAGTCCCTCAATGGATCGCCAGGCTCACCGCGTCAGCTTCTTATATTTCACACGGTGCGGAATGACCGAATCCTGCCCCAGCCGGCGCATCTTGTCCTTCTCGTAATCCTGGAAATTGCCCTCGAACCATTCGACATGGCTGTCGCCCTCGAAGGCCAGCATGTGGGTGGCGATGCGGTCGAGGAACCAGCGGTCGTGGCTGATGATCACGGCGCAGCCGGCGAAATCCTCCAGCGCTTCTTCCAGCGCGCGCAGGGTATCGACGTCGAGATCGTTGGTCGGCTCGTCGAGCAGCAGGAGATTGGCGCCGGATTTGAGCATCTTGGCCAGATGCACGCGGTTGCGCTCGCCGCCCGATAGCGCGCCGACCTTCTTCTGCTGGTCGGCGCCCTTGAAATTGAACGAGGAGCAATAGCCGCGCGAATTGACCTCGCGCTTGCCGAGCAGAATGAGTTCGTTGCCGCCCGAAATCTCCTCCCACACGGTCTTCTTGCCGTCGAGACTGTCGCGCGACTGGTCGACATAGCCGAGATGCACGCTTTCGCCGATCGTGATGCTCCCCTTGTCCGCCTTGTCCTGCGCGGTGATCATCCGGAACAGCGTGGTCTTGCCAGCGCCGTTGGGACCGATCACGCCGACGATGCCGCCGGGCGGCAGTTTGAACGTCAGGTCATCGATCAACAGATTGTCGCCAAATCCCTTGGTCAGGCCCTCGAAATCCACCACGTTCTGGCCGAGCCGCTCGGCCACCGGAATCGTGATCTGCGCGGTCTGGGTCTGCTTCTCGCTCGCGAGCTTCAGCAGTTCCTCGTAGCGCTGGTAGCGCGCCTTGGATTTGGCCTGGCGCGCCTTCGGCGAGGCCGCGATCCATTCCTGCTCGCGCGCCAAGGTGCGCTGATGCGCGGCATCCTCGCGACCCTCCTGCTCAAGCCGCTTCTGCTTCTGCACCAGCCAGGACGAATAATTGCCCTCGTAGGGAATGCCCTTGCCGCGGTCGAGTTCGAGAATCCAGCTGGTGACGTTGTCGAGGAAATAGCGGTCATGGGTGACGATCAGGATGGCGCCGGGATAGTTGCGCAAATGGCCTTCCAGCCATGACACCGATTCGGCGTCGAGATGGTTGGTCGGCTCGTCCAGCAGCAGCAGGTCCGGCTGGTCGAGCAGCAATTTGCACAGCGCGACGCGGCGGCGCTCGCCGCCCGAAAGTTTCGTCACGTCGGAATCGTCGGGCGGGCAGCGCAGCGCGTCCATCGCCTGATCGACCTTGCTGTCGAGATCCCAAAGCCCCGCGGCTTCGATCTCGTCCTGCAGTTTGGTCATCTCGTCGGCGGTTTCGTCGGAATAGTTCATCGCCAGTTCATTGTAGCGGTCGAGGATCGCCTTCTGCTTGGCCACCCCCAGCATGACGTTTTCGCGCACCGTCTTGCCGGCGTCGAGCTGCGGCTCCTGTTCGAGATAGCCGACGCGGGCGCCCTCGGCGACCCAGGCTTCGCCGTTATATTCCTTGTCGAGGCCGGCCATGATCCGCAGCAGTGTCGACTTGCCCGAGCCGTTGACGCCGAGCACGCCGATCTTGGCGTCCGGGTAGAACGACAGATGGACGTTATCCAAAACCTTGCGGTTGGGCGGGTAGGTCTTGGACAGACCCTTCATGAAATAGACGAACTGGCGCGCCATCGCGTTTCCTGGAAAGCCGGGGATTTTTCGGAGATTTACTGCCGCTGATGTAGCGGCGCGGCCCCTAAAGGGCAACCGCACCCGCGATGTTTTCCATCCGTTCTCCCGGATCATTACGGGATGGTCACCATGTGTGCGCCAGATCACGACAATTGAAACCTTCTTTTAATAAATCAGGCCAAAACTCGTTTTCAGCGCACTAACAGGCGCATCCAACGCGGCACAAGCCGCGGGTGAAAACAGAGCAGGCCCGTCATGACAACCATTACTTCAGGGTCGTTTTCCGCGGCAGCGACCAACCGGGACGGACGATCCGGCCTCGTCGCTGGATTCCGGGCCTTGCTGCGCCAGTTCTTCATGAGGGCGTTCGACCCCTACCGGCCGGAGCTGCATTACATGCGTGGCCCGGGGCCGGCCTGGCGCGCCAAGCACAAGGCGGTTTCGCCCGCGGTGCAATCCATGCTCATCGAAATCCGGGCCGCGAAGGCGCTGAGGTCGACCGCCCACTCATAGCAGCTACCGCTTCCCGCGCGCTTTTTGGATTGCCGGCGCTTGCGCGACCGCGAATTGCGCGCAACCATGACCGCCTCCCGGACGGCACTCTCTTAAGGCCGTCATCACCCTCGAAGCGGACTTTCCCATGACGCGGCTGCGCTGTGCAATTCTCGATGACTATATGAACCTGACGCCGGGTCTGGCGGACTGGTCGAAGATCGCCGACCGCGTCGATATCAAGGTCTTCAACCAGCCCTTTGCCTCGACGGAGGCCGCGGCCGCAGCGCTTGCGGATTTCGAGATCATCTGCGCGATGCGCGAGCGCACGCCGTTTCCGCGTGCGCTGTTTGCGGCACTGCCCAAGCTGAAATTGTTGATTACCTCGGGGATGCGCAACGCCGCGATCGATATGGAGGCGGCCAGGGAGCACCAGGTGGTGCTGTGCGGCACGCAATTTGCGCGTGATCCCACCGCGCCCCTGACCTTGGGACTGATCCTGGAACTGACCCGCAATATCGGCCGCGAGAACGCGCGCATGCACGCCGGCGAGCCATTGCAGAAATATGTCGGCATGGAGATCGAGGGCAAGACGCTCGGCGTGGTCGGGCTCGGCAAGCTCGGGGCCAAGGTGTCGGGGCTGGCGAAGGCGTTCGGCATGAACGTGATCGCCTGGAGCCCGAATCTCACCGCGGAACGTTGCAAGGAAGTCGGCGTCGGTTACGCCACTAAGGAGGAATTGTTCGCCACCGCCGACATCGTCACCGTCCATGTGGTGCTGAGCCAGCGTTCGCGTGGCCTTGTCGGCGCCGCCGACCTGGCGCGGATGAAGCCGACCGGTTTTCTCGTCAACACCGCGCGCGGTCCGATTGTCGACGAGGCGGCGCTGTTGGAAACCCTGAAGGCGCGCCGCATCGCAGGCGCCGCGGTCGACGTGTTCTCGGTCGAGCCGCTTCCGGTCGATCACCCGTTCCGCAAGCTCGACAACATCGTGCTGACGCCGCATCTCGGCTACGTCACCGAGGAGAGCTTTCGCAATCACTATGGCCAGATGGTCGAGGGCATCGACGCCTGGTTCAAGGGCGAGATGCTGCGACGACTGGCTTGATAGCAAAAAGGACGCCGCAAGGGCGCCCTTCCCGATGACGTTCGTACCAATAGCGACGCTTACCGCACCGTGACCGGCGGGGGCAGCGGCGGCACTACGGTCGGCTGAGTGCCGGGAACGGGGCCCGACATCTGCGCCGGCGCCGGGCCGACGCCGGCGTTCGGTCCGGGGATCGGCGCCGCCGAGGCGGTCGTCGTCGATAGCGGCGGCGGGCCGCCGGGGAGCACGACCACGCGGGTGCCGACCTTGACGCGATCGAACAGGTCGGAGACGTCCTCGTTCAGCATACCGATACAGCCCGACGAGACGAACTTGCCGATCGTCGAAGGCTGGTTGGTGCCGTGGATGCGATAGACCGTATTGCCGAGATACATCGCGCGCGCGCCCAAGGGATTGCCGGGGCCGCCGGCCATGAAGCGCGGCAGATAGGGCTGACGGTCGATCATCTCCGGCGGCGGATGCCAATCCGGCCATTCGGCCTTGCGGGTGATCTTCTGCACGCCGGTCCAGGTGAAGCCGTCACGACCGACGCGGACGCCGTAGCGGATCGCGCGGCCGCCGCCCAGCACGTAATAGAGATAGGTGTTCGGGGTATCGACGATCAGCGTTCCCGCCGGTTCCTTGGTGGTCAACGCGACTTCCTGCCGGCGCAGATTCGGCGCCAGTTGCGCCGGACCGGCCTCGGGCTGTTCATCCGGCGGCAGCGCGGAAAGCACCGTCGGCTTGCCGTCGGCGCCGATCGGAGCGGGCTGCACCGATCCCGTGACATTGCCCCCAGGCCCGACGGCCTCCGGCGGACGCGGGGCACCGTCGCGAGCGGGATCGCCGTTGCCGCGGTCGGAATAGATCACCTGCGGCGGTCCGTCGGGGCGGCCGTAGCGGGGATCATCGGGCGACAGGACCGGACCCGTCGGCGGGGCACGATCGGTATAGACCGGCCGGGCGTTATCGGGACGGCCGTAGCGGGGATCGTCAGGCGAAAGGATGGGACCGGTAGGCGCGCCGCGATCGGTATAGACCGGGCGGCCGTAACGCGGATCGTCGGGTGACATGACCGGGCCGGGCGGCGACAGCGCGGTCGAATTCGGCGCCTCGTCATCCTCGAGCGAGTCGAAATCCGGCGCGCCCGGACCGCGCCGGTAGTCGGGCGGATATCCGCCGGGCGGATAAGGCGGCGGCGCCGCCGAATAAATCGGACCGGGGGGGACCGGATAGCCCTGTTGCGCCTGCGCAAGCGCGGTTCCTGCCGCGCCAGCCGCCACGGCAGCACAAATCGTCAGAATGCGTTTGATCATCATCGCCCTTGTATAGTCCCCAGGCCGACACCGGACCGTTAACGGCAGATGGCTGAAGATAGCGGCGCATTCAAGACAAATCAGGCTAATTCATGCCAGATTCCAGCATTTTATCGTGAGCCCTGAGCACCGTTGCAACCAAGTCGCACTCCTTGAGGAAACGCATTTCCGCCGCCGGGGGCGCGACCGCGCCGTCCATTTTTAACAAGCGCCGGGAATTGGTTGCGGTATTCTCAAACCAGCCTGATTCGCTGCGCACTGGTGGGGTCCGATGCGCGCGAACGCGGCCAATTCAGTGGTCACCGCGTTCCCAGATGCTCACGGGCGTTCGCCTAACCCGTGCCAGGGCGGAATTTGCCTCTCCATGCTCCCCGGCTTTCGTTTTTTGTTCGCCGCGATCGTGCTGTCGATGTCGATACTCGTCTTCGGACTTGGCGCGGCGGCGCTGTTGCGCGCGGCCCACGAGCAATTTGCCAGCAACCCGTCGTGGCGCGCCGCGCCCGAGGCGACGTTTGCCCAGCAGGCCGAAGCCACAAGGCCGGTGCTGGCGTTGCTGCGGGTCGAGCCGGCGTCCGCTGGACAAAAACAATCGGATCATGTTCCCGCCGTCGCGGCGCCGGTCGAGCAAGACACCAATCTCTCGACGCCGGCCGAACAAGCCCCGGCCGCCTCAGCGCCGACCGAGCAAACCCCGGCCGCATCAGCGCCGGCCGAGACCGGCCAGGTCGCCGCGCTGAAGCCGGAGGAGACCCCGCCGCCGGAGATCGCCAAGTCCGCAAGCCCTGCTCCGGAACGTCCGGCACCAAGCAAGGCGGCGGCGCGGCGCAACCCGATGCGCCGGCTTCCGCCGACATCGCCGAGACCGCAGCCTCCGACCCCGATAAGGCGGCGCCCGACACCGACTAAGCTTGCCTCGACCGAACAGGTCTCGCCGCCGGCGCCGGATTTGCCGCCGCCGGCCAATGTCGCCCCGGTTGCTTCCGAGCCAGCCGCAACCGTGCAGGCAAGCACACCGGTTTCGGCGGAGCCTGGTGCCGCCTCAACGAAGATCGCTACGCTCGGCGGCCCAACGGTCGTCGTCGAAACGCCAACACCGGCGAAGGCCACCGGCAAAAGGCACGAGGACCGCGACGCCATCAGGAAGCGCCAGCAGGCCCGGCGCGCGGCGCAGCGGCGCAGGCTCGCGGCACGGGCGCGAGTGGCGGCGCGCCAGGTGCCGCAGCAAACCAACCCGTTCGCTCAGCCGCCAACGCCGGCCCGCCGCCCCTGAATTCCAGCGGCTATCTATCAAGCGGGACCGGTCGCAACCGGCGGCCCGTCGGGCAGGCCCCATTCCGACCACGAGCCGTCATACAGCGCGCTGCCGCGCACGCCGAGACGATACAGCGCCAAGGTCAGCACCAGCGCGGAGACGCCGGACCCGCAAGTCGTCACGATCGGTTTTGCCATGTCGACGCCGGCGTCCCCAAAAATCCGGCGCAGTTCTTCCAGCGGCTTCATCGCGCCGGTCGCGGCGTCGACCAGCGACGCATAGGGCACGTTGCGGCTGCCCGGGATGTGACCGCCGCGCAGGCCGGCGCGCGGCTCGGCTGCGGTGCCTTCGAAACGCGGCCGCGGGCGCGCATCGACCACTTGCTCGGCATGCGTCGCGAGATTGCCGACCATTTGCTGCTGGCTGCGAATAGAGGCGGAATTCGAATTTGGCCTGGAATTTTCCGGGCTTTGCCGTGACGTTGCCGGAATGGGTGGGGCGGCCCTCGCGCAGCCATTTCTTCAGGCCGCCGTCGAGCACCCTGACATCGCGATGGCCGAACGACAGGAACATCCACCACGCCCGCGGCGCGGCGACCCAGCCGCCGGAATCATAGGCGACGACGGTGTCGGCATTGGAAATGCCGAGGGCTGCAACATCGCGCGCGAACTGATCGGCGCTCGGAAACATATGCGGTCGCGGATCCCCGTGATCGGCGATGGCGTCGACGTCGAAGAACACCGCGCCCGGCAGATGCACGGCCCGGTAATCGTCCACGGGCAGCGGCAGCACGCCGGGCAATTTGGAGGACGCATCAATGATCCTGACCCTGGGATCATCGATATGGGCGGCGAGCCAATCGGTGGAGACAAGCGGATCGTCGGTGGGGGATGTCATTGGTTTATATCCTCTCAACGGTCGTCATGGCCGGGCTCGTCCCGGCCATCCACGTCTTACTGCCGCAACACCGTCAAGACGTGGATGCCCGGGACAAGCCCGGGCATGACGGAGAATAGTGACAAGCGCGCCCTCAACCCTTCGGCTTCTTCGGCTCGACCTTCTCGACCGGGCCGCCGGCGTCGCGCCAGGCGGCGAAGCCGCCGCCCATATGGGCGACCGGCTTCAGGCCCATGTCCTGCGCGGTCTTCGCCGCCAGGGCCGAGCGCATGCCACCGGCGCAATGAAAGATGAATTTCTTGTCCTGCTGGAAGATCGGCTTGGCGTAGGGGCTTGCCGGATCGATCCAGAATTCCAGCATGCCGCGGGTGCAGGAGAACGCGCCGGGAATCCTGCCCTCGCGTTCGATCTCGCGGGGATCGCGGATATCGACGATCACCACGTCGTCATTGTGCGCGATCTTGATGGCGTCGGCGGCGGCGACGGTTTCGATCTCGGCATTGGCCTCGTCGATCAGCGCCTTGATGCCGGTGTGGATGGTCTGGGGCATTTTTGCTTTACCTCCCAAAAAAATATCGAAAACAACCCCATGCACAGTAGCCTGCCGGGGATGGTCCCAACGGGTCGGCGCTTGCGCCGCCCGATGACGGGCTCCGGACCAGGTCCGGAATTTGGATTCACTACATCGAGATTCCGGGTTCGCGCTCCGCGCGCCCCGGAATGACGAGGATTGTCTACCGTACCAGTTCCTTCATCGCGCCCTCCAGACCCTCGATGGTGATCGGGAACATGCGCTGCGAAAACAGCCGGCGGATGATGGTGGTGGATTCCGAATAGTCCCAGTGCCGCTGCGCCACCGGATTGAGCCAGACCGAATGCGGATAGGTGCGGGTGATCCGGTCGAGCCAGACCGAGCCGGCCTCCTCGTTGACATGCTCGACCGAGCCGCCGGGCACCATGATCTCGTAAGGCGACATCGAGGCGTCGCCGACGAACACCACCTTGTAGTCGTGCGGATATTTGTGCAGCACGTCCCAGGTCGGCGTCCGATCGGTGAAGCGGCGCTTGTTCTGCTTCCAGACGCCTTCATAGAGGCAGTTGTGGAAGTAGAAATATTCCATGTGCTTGAATTCGGTCTTGGCCGCCGAGAACAATTCCTCGACCTGTTCGATATGCGAATCCATCGAGCCGCCGATATCGAAGAACACCAGCACCTTGACCGCGTTGCGCCGCTCCGGGCGCATCACGACGTCGAGATAGCCGTGGTTGGCGGTCTCCCGGATCGTCGTGTCGAGATCGAGTTCGTCCGGCGCGCCGGTGCGGGCGAATTTGCGCAACCGCCGGAGCGCGATCTTGATGTTGCGGATGCCGAGTTCGACATTGCCGTCGAGATCCTTGAACTCGCGGCGGTCCCACACCTTCACCGCGCGATTGTTGCGGTTCTTCTCCTGGCCGATGCGGATGCCTTCGGGGTTGTAGCCGTGCGCGCCGAACGGCGAGGTGCCTGCGGTGCCGATCCACTTGCTGCCGCCCTGGTGCCGGCCCTTCTGCTCCTTCAGGCGCTGGCGCAAGGTCTCCATCAGCTTGTCCCAGCCCATCGCCTCGATCTGCTTCTTCTCCTCTTCAGTGAGGTATTTCTCCGCGAGCTTCTTCAGCCATTCGGCGGGAATGTCCGCCTTCTCCATGGCGTCGAGCAGGCTTTCCAGCCCCTTGAACACGGTGCCGAACACGCGGTCGAACTTGTCGAGATTGCGCTCGTCCTTCACCAGCGCCGCGCGCGAAAGGTAGTAGAAATTCTCCACCGTCTGCTCGGCGAGGTCGGCGTCGAGCGCCTCCATCAGCGTCAGATATTCGCGCAAGGTCACCGGGACCTGCGCGTCGCGCAGCGATGTGAAGAATTGCAGGAACATGGCTGAACAGATTGCCCGCCGGACCACGAACGTCAAGGGCTCATGCTGCAATGCCCTGCCGCTAAAACACCCCCGCCGACAGCTGGACCTGCCCGGTTTTTCAACTAGAATTGGGGCCTGAAGGCTTTAATCCCCGCAACGATCGCTTCAATCTGGTGTCGGGACGCTGACCGTCGTTCCTGCACGAGCCAAAGCGCACCCTTGCGCCCAAGCACAAGACAAAAGGCAAATTGCTCGATGAAATTTACCGGTACCAAGGACTACGTCGCCACCGACGACCTCAAGATCGCCGTCAACGCCTCGATCGTGCTGGAGCGCCCGCTCCTGATCAAGGGCGAGCCCGGCACCGGCAAGACCGTGCTGGCCGAGGAAGTCGCGAAAGCGATCGGCGCGCCGCTGTTGACCTGGCACATCAAGTCCACCACCAAGGCGCAACAGGGCCTCTACGAATATGACGCGGTGTCGCGGCTGCGCGACAGCCAGCTCGGCGATGCCAGGGTGTCGGACATCTCGAACTACATCAAGCGCGGCAAATTGTGGGACGCCTTCACCCACGACCAGCGCCCGGTGCTCCTGATCGACGAGATCGACAAGGCCGACATCGAGTTCCCCAACGATCTCCTGCTCGAGCTCGATCGCATGGAATTCTTCGTCTACGAGACCGGCGAGAACATCAAGGCCAAGCTGCGCCCGATCGTGATGATCACCTCCAACAACGAGAAGGAATTGCCCGACGCCTTCCTGCGCCGCTGCTTCTTCCACTACATCAAGTTTCCCGACCACGAGACCATGAGCCGCATCGTCGACGTGCATTTTCCCAACATCCAGAAACGCCTGGTGGCGGAGGCGCTGCGCATCTTCTTCGAGGTCCGCGAAGTGCCGGGGCTGAAGAAGAAGCCGTCGACTTCGGAGCTGCTGGACTGGCTCAAACTCCTGCTCAACGAGGACATGACGCCGGAAATGCTCAGGGAACGCGACCCGCGGAAATTGATCCCGCCGCTGCACGGCGCGCTGCTGAAGAACGAGCAGGACGTGCATCTGTTCGAGCGGCTGGCGTTTTTGAGCCGAAGGGAAGTGTGAGTAACCTTTTTTCACCTTCCCCCGGAGGGGCCTCCTCCAGGCCTGGAGGGGGTATAGTGATGGCAAGAAAATGAGCCAGTTTTGACCTGTGCTATTGCCTGGGCCGGAGTGAGCAGACGTTCGTGAGAAAATCGCTACGCAGCGACTTCCGCTGTAGCATCAAAAGCCGACATTGTCAGCCCCGTCCTTCATGTCCGCCTTGTGCCAGAAGCGGAAGTCCGTCGATGTCGAACAATCGTCACTTGCATTTCGCCGGACTGCCTTCGACGGCAGATGGAAGCAGATCGGGGCCGAAACCAGCCGAAGAGTTTTGCAGCAGGCATCAAATCGATTTTCGCGGGGATTTTTGTACTTTGGCTACAGCTCCGCCGCTACCAGCGGTTTGGCTGCCGCGGTTTCTATCCGGTCTTCAATTGCAAACCTCGTGATTGTAAGCGGTAGTCAGAGGGGGCACGTTGCTATATTCAATTCGACAGCCCTTGCGCACAGGATGGCAGCTGCCTGCCGAATTGCAAAATATTTGCCCAGACGCCTGTGGCTCCGAAGCTTGCGTCTCAATGTTACTCGATTTGCGTTGCTCAGGTTTAGGTGGCGACTCCTCGCGTTTGGCCGTCGGCTTCTCGCGCTTTTTTTCGCATTCGTTGTTGTCATTGACGAACATACCCGCTCCGCAGCCGATCTTCATGCAGCGCTCGCCAGCGGCCTTGTAGCCGTGGTCACAAATCAGGGGACATATCCGCCCGGTCTTGCTGCGCACCGCGTCAAGCGCATCGAGGCTTGCGATCTTCACGTCGAGCTTCATACCGGCATTCTTGTTGAATAGACTGAGTGATTTCTGAGCAGCCGCGCTCCAATTACTGTCCACCGAATTGGTATTGCAGCCGACCCTGCGCAGCTCGGCTTGAAGCAGACGTGGGATGTCGGCCAGCAGGGCCTGATCAGGTTTTGGCACGGCTGTTAGCGTTTGCTCCGGCGGCTGCATGACGGCGACAGGACCCACCGCCTTGTCGTCCTTGACGTCCGCGTCGGCGGCTCCCACCTCTATAGCGGCGGGTTTCGCATCTTCGGCTGCTTTCGCGAGTGCTGCTGTCTTGGCCCGTTCCGCTTCAGCGACCCTTGCTTCCTGGGCTTTCTTGGTGAGTTCAGCTGCGACACGGGCTTGCTCGGTAGCTCTTGCCTCTTCAGCGGCCTTCGCCTGCTCGGTAGCTTTAGCACCCTCCATTGCAAGACGTGTTTGCTGTTCTTGAGCGGCCTTGGCCTTGTTCGTGGCTTCGTCCCGGGCCGCTTCGGCAGCCAGTTTGTCGCGTTGCGCCTTCGCAAGCTCCGTGTAGAAACCCGATGGATACTTCTTGATGAAAGCGTCCCATACCCGCACGGTTCCAACCCGATCCGCAAATTCGTAATTACGCTGCTTGGCGGCTTCTTGATCGACTGGCGCGCTGACAATCGGTGCCGGGGCCTGAGCAGCTACGGCCGGAACCAGCGCAACGTCGTCGCCGCCAAGCGAGCCGTAGACGAATGGTTCTTGTCTATTATTGGTCGCCTTCAAAACATCGTCACGCGTAAAGCCGAACGCCTTGCGCAGATCGAGACCGGGCTTGGGGAGATACTTAACGAGAGCTGTCGTGAACGGGCTGTTTTTACTGTCTCCGTCGGAGGCCGTCGAACCCGCCTTCGCGGCGAATGCGATCAGGGTGTTAGGGCTGGAGGGCTCGACCTTGGCCAATCCGCGACCGATAGCGCGCGATCCAATTGTGCGCTTCATGGTCTCGGAGAACGGATTGTCGCGGCAGGCATCCAGAATAACAAGCCGAAGCTGCCTTGCGGGTTCGATCACCGCTAAAATGCGATCTAATGGGATGGCTTCGTCGAACGCGTCAATATCGCGTTCGAGGACGGCATCGACAGGAATCAAATAGTTGGAGCCGTCGATCTCCATGCCATGTCCGGCGTAATAGACGACTGCGACATCGGCATCGCGGACCCTGTCGGAGAATTCGCGCAAGGTCCGGCGCATTTGATTCTCGTTGAGATCGCGCTTGAGATCAACGACGTCAAAACCGGCATTCCTGAGCGTTGTTGCCATCGCGCCGGCATCGTTGGCGGGATTGGTCAGGCGGGTCACATTTTGATAGGCCGAGTTGCCGATCACAAGTGCGACCCGCTTGTTGGCCATCGCTGGCTGACCAAGAAGGCCAAATAAAATCGCCGCTAAAGCAATGACCCCCAGGGAGCGCATTGATAACTTTCAAATCGTAATACCCGATCCTACCAATACGGCTATCGATCTCAATATCACTATCACACATTGTGCGAACCCGGAGTGTGACCTTGCTCACGGTTTGTGGAGCATGACCGTTGTGGTCAAAAGGCGACCTGACGGCCCTAAAATGCGACTTCCGCTATGCCCCCGAAAGCAGACATCGATGGGTCGCCACGGCGCGCTCTTGAAGAACGAACAGGACGTGCATCTGTTGAGCGGCCGGCGTTTCTCGGCCGAAGAGAGGTGTGAAGGCGGGCGCCAGCCAAACGGCCGCCGCTATTAAAACCGTCATCGCCGGGCTAAAGTGCAGCATTGAAAACGGTCATACCCCGCGCACGCGGGGTATCCAGTACGCTGCGGCCTCTCGGTTCTATCACTGACGTCTCTAGAATACTGGATCGCCCACCTTCGCGGGCGATGACGACTGAGGGTGTTGCGCGGTTGCGCATTCAATAAATATCGCAAACACACCTTCGCGATCTCGCGGCGCAGCCATATGAGGGTGGGCAAAGCGCAGCGTACCCACCCTTTTTTTTCGCATTTTTCCTGACGCCGACAGGGTGGGCACGGCGCAAGTGCGCCTTCCTCAGGTAGACGGTGCCTCGACCGTTGTAGGCGTCGGCATATTTGGGTCGAGCCCAATCGCCTCGTTGTAATCGGCGATGGCGTGGTCGTTCTCGCCCTTGTCGTAGTAGGCGTTGCCCCGGCCGTTGTAGGCGTTGACATGTTTGGGGTCGAGCCGGATCGCCTCGTTGAAATCGGCGAGGGCGTGGTCGTCATCGCCCGTCTTGCCGTATGCGGTGCCACGGTTGTCGTAAACTGCGGCGAGGCCAGAGCCGCGCAAACGGCCTGAATTGATCGCGCGGGTGCAAGCCGCAATTTTTTCATCACCGCTTGCACTAGCGCACGTGGCTGCGTCATCAGCTACCGCTGGTGCCAGCGAGATCCGGGCTCGCGAGCATCAAAAACGCGATAACCCCAACCAGCAAAATTCCAAAAATTTGGACAATACCGGAGGTTGCTATTGCGCGGCGAACAAGCAAAGCAAATGGCGCAGGCTGCTCCGCGTCCCGAAATTTCCGCTCTGGGGTCAGAAACGGACCTTATGGCCCCAAATTCCAGCTTCCGCACTGCCGCCGAAAGCAGACATCGCCAGCCAGGTCGGCCAGGTCCGGTTCGTGCCAGAAGCAGAAATGAAAGAGGCCGCCAACTGAGGCGGCCTTACTGCGAGCCTTCGACGGTATGGGCGTCAAGCCATGCCTTGTTTCTAAAGAGGGTCCGCAACGATGCGGCGATCTGCCGACGCGCGTTTCGCTCAGGGCCTCGCGGTAGCGACCTGGCGAATCGGAGCATCTGACGGCGTAATTGGATCAGCTGCGAGTGGCTGTAGCGGGTATATCCCTCGGTCAGCTTCAGTTGAGAGGACGGCATGATTGCCCCCTTTTTTGATCAGGCGGGAGTACGACACACTCTCTGTCACCGATGGATGCCGATGGCGGGGCGGTGATGAGATGATCATGACGCGCGCGAGATCGCCTCGGTGTCCAATATTGGACAACTGTGCGGCTTTATTTTCAGACCCCGATGGATTGGTTTGTTGCGCCTACTCGTCTTCCTTGATTTGAGGCTTATCGCGCAAGACAGCGTCGAGCAGCGAACCATGGACCTCGATCTTGCCGTTGTAGCTGATGAAGCCCTTTTTACGAAATTTGTTCATAAAGAAGCTTACGCGGGGCCTTGTGGTGCCTATCATTTCCGCCAACGTAGCTTGGCTAAGCGCAATCGGGTCAGGCGGCGCGCCGCCCTCTTTGCCGAAGTTTGCAAGCAGCAACAGCAATCGCGCGAGCCGTCTTTCGCTGGAATTAAATAGCTGGTCGATCAAGTCGTCTTCGACCCGGGCATTCCGTGCCAGGAGATATGCTACGAAGAATGCAGAAAACTTTGGTTCGGCTTCGAGGGTCGCGATCATCACAGCTTTCGTCAGCGACGTGAGAAGGCATTCTTCCACTGCATGAGTCGACGAGGTGCGCAATTTCGCGCCATCAAGGCAACCTTCGCCGAAGAACTGCCCCTGTGCCAGAATACCCACAACCGCTTCTTTGCCGTGTTCGGATAAAACCGTTACCTTGATCTTGCCCTTTTGGATGTAAAAGACGGTGTCGGCGACCTCTCCTTGAGCGAAGATTTCCTGGCCTTTCTCAAAGGTTCTTATGGTTTTGCCCACGTCGGCTCGACCAAGAAAATTCCTGGCGTTGAACGTTGCATGAGAGGCTTGGGAACGGGGCGGACCGGTCATGGTGTCGTCTCCCTGATAGGGCGGGAGCGCAACACTCTCAGTCACCGATAGAAGCCGAGACGGCGCGATGATAATAGTGAACTGATCTGCGGTATATAAGTTCCGTGACCATATTACGATAGTGCGCGTGGTGCTTAGTCTAAACCTCGAACCGTACAGTGAGGGCCGACTGGCGCTGGTTGATGCCGGGGGCCTGCAAGCGCTGATGTCCGCTTCGGGGTCAAAAGGCGAAATACTCGCTCCGAGCACATAGAGTCCGCTTTGCCCCCGAAAGCGGACTTAAGTCGGACGTCGCGCCATGTCCGAAAAGGCCATTAGCGACCTCCGCACCGCCGCAACCATCGTGGCTATTCGATCACTTCGTCGGCGCGGGCGAGCAAAATCGGTGGCCGACTGAGGCCAAGTGCCCGCCCCTGGCTTCCGCCGCCGTCACATAGGCCTGCGCACCGGCCACAGCCTTGCGGGTGTCGTTGGGATGGAATGAGAGGGTTGCGAATTCATAGAGCATGAACAGTCCTCGTTCGGGAGACACTTCGATGATCCTGCCATGCCGGCCGGCGATCAATCCAGCGGCGCCAGTATGTGCCGGAGCTGTTCTTTCGGAATCTGCATCAACCCGGCGAACGGCTGACTCAAATCGGCAACCAGGAACAGCGCACTCGACACCGACAGCGCGAACACCAGCAACGCGACGGCGGCGACCGCGCCGGGCGCAGCGACTTCCGCGGTAGCGTCAACAGCAAACTCATGCACTGTAGCAAACAGGATCGTTATTCGATCACCTCGTCAGCGCGGGCAAGCATTGTGGATGGCACGGTGATGCCAAGTGCCTTCGCTGTTTTGAGATTGATCAAAAGTTCGTAGTGTGTCGGTGCCTGCACCGGCAGGTCCCGAGGCTTTTCGCCCTTAAATATGCGATCAACGTAGCTTGCCGCGTTGGTCCATTGATCGACCTGATCGACAGTGTAGCAAAGCAATCCTCCGTCTCTGGCGTAATATTTGAACGGATAAACTGCTGGCAACCGGTAATGGCCGGCCAGACTGATGATTGTATCGCGCAGCATGTTGTTGACGGGGCCCGGCAAAGCGATCAAACCGCAATTGGCCTGGCCGGCCAATGGATTGATCGCTTGCTCGATCCCCGTCTGATCACTCACTTGAGATACCGATAAACGCATCCGCAGCGACGAAGCGGTCTTTTCCATAACGTTCAGGAATAATTTGTGGTTCGACTGCTTGGGATCGGCAAGAACGGTAACTTGACTGATAGAGGGTGCAACTTCCCGGATAAGCTCAATCCATTTTCCGGCGATAGAAGTATCAAAATCGGTGAATCCGGTGATATTTCCTGTCGGCCGAGCATAGCTGGTAACGAAGCCGCTGCCGATCGGGTCAGCGACCTGAGTGAATACGATGGGAATCGTCTGCGTGAGAGGCTTGAGGATGCCGATCAACGGCGTGCTATGCGCGACGATGGCATCTACTGGAACGCTAATCAACTCCTGTGCTTCGGCGCGCATTCGATCGGAGTTGCCATTGGCCCAACGAACGGTAACTTGGACATTATTTCCCTCGGTCCATCCGAGCTTACGAAGTGTGTCCCGGAGCGCTGCAAGCCGTGATTGCCCTTCCGGGTCCAACTCGGCGTAAGTCAAAATAACGCCCACCTTGCGGACGGCTCGCTCCTGCGCTCGCACCGCGAGCGGCCAAGCTGCCGCCCCGCCGAAAAGCATGATGAACTCGCGCCGCTTCATGTCTGCCCCCGCGGGTCATTTTGCGACATTTTAACTGCCTAACTCGACGCTTGGAAAGCGCCAAAAGGCCTATCGGACGACATATGTCGCGGGACCACCACTTCTGCGACCTGCCGGACCTGAAACAAAGAGATACCCAGGCAATGGACATCTTCAGACCGGCCCGGCTGGTCCGGCTCGTGCCACACCGGACCCCTGGCTCGCAGCAAGAAGCATCAACTATTCGATCACTTGGTCGGCAATAGTAAGTAGTGTCGGCGGAATTTCTATACCGAGCGCTTTCGCGGTTTTGAGATTGATAACTAACTCAAACGTGGTCGGTTGCTCGACAGGCAGATCAGATGGTTTTGCACCTTTCAATATTTTATCGACATAAACAGCCGCGTTTTGGGTTAAGGATAGAAGGTTGGCTCCATAGCTCACCAGCCCGCCCGCCTCGACATGCTCTTTTGATTGGTAAATCGCCGGTAGCTTCGCCATCGCAGCGAGTTCGGCAATCTTCACACGCTGGGAGATAAGAAGCGGGTCGGTAAAAACCAAAAGTGAGTCACATTTTATGTCGGCCAATTGCGCGGCCACACCATCGATCTCGGACGGTGTCGCAACTCTGACAGGAAGCAGCGTCAATCCAAACTGCTTTGCCGCACCTTGTATTTCATCCAGCTGAGTGCGGTGACTTGGATTATTTGACATCAAGACTGCAACGCGAACGGCGTTGGGTACGATGGAGTGAAGCATTTCCAACGACTTTGCGCTCAAGTCCGCACTCATATTCGCAACGCCAGTAATATTGCCGCCAGGCCGAGCCAAACTTTCGATAAAACCTGAGCCAATTGGGTCAGTAGCCGGCGCCATTACGATAGGAATAGTATGCGTTGCCCGTTGAACCGCTTGAATTGCGGGCGTCGCTGCAGCAACAATCACGTCCGGATGAAGTCCCACCAATTCTGTGGCAATGTTGGGCAGGCGCTCGTAGTTCCCGTCTGCATACCGGAATACGATGATCATGTTTTCGCCCTCTAAGTAGCCAAGCTCACGTAAGCTACTTCGCAACGAAGTCATACGATCCGCGTACATCGATGCAACGCCCGAACCGATAAACCCTATTCGAGCCGTTTTAGTTTGCTGCCCCAGCGCTGCAAGCGGCCAAGCAGCGCCGCAACCGCCAACCAGCATGATGAACTCGCGCCGCTTCATTGCCAAATCCTTCCCTGATGCCTTACCTAGAGTTCATGCGCTTTTTCCGTACAGGTTTAACCTGTCGATTGTCCCCGGCGGGTCAGCAATGGTCTTGGCGGGCCAAAACGCCTCGTCCGATCCACCCCAAACGACGGAAGCGGTCGAATTTATTCGATGACCTCATCGGCGAGAGCCAGTATGGTTGGTGACACGGCGATGCCGAGCGCTTTGGCGGTCTTGAGATTGATGACCAGTTCGAACTTTGTCGGTTGCATAACCGGTAAATCAGATGGTTTCTCACCTTTAAGGATACGAGCAGCATAGGCACCGGCTTGATGCCACAAATTCGCACGGTCAGCTCCATAACTCATCAGGCCACCAGCTTCGGGGTACTCTCGCAGAGTATACGAAGCAGGCAGCGCATAGTGTGCAGCCAGCGAAACCACCTGATCGCGTCGATTTACAAACAGTGAGTCGGTGGCAACGATAAGTGCGCCGGCTCTCTGTGCCACGATAGTTTGGAACGCCCAGTCAAAGTCACGCTCTGCAGCGGCACTGGCGACGTGCAGAGTGCATCCGCTGGCAATCGCCGCAACCTTTAGCTCCTTCATTTCAAGATCGGTATTGGGGTTGTTTGGATTCGTGAGGACGCCGATTGTAGTAACCTTTGGCACCATCTCGCGGAGCAGTTCAAGTCGCTTGGCAATAAGCTCCGATGAAAATTGGTTTATGCCGGTGACATTTCCACCGGGGTTGCTAAGGCTCCTAACCAAGCCGTCCCTGACCGGATCGCCGCCGCCTACAAACACGATTGGCGTGACAGGCGTCGCCGCCTTGGCTGCGAGGGCAGACACAGTGCCACCCGTCGCAACGATGACAGCGGCTCGACTGCCAACCAGATCAGCCGCCAGCGCCGGAAGTTTATCGTATTGGCCCTCCGCCCAGCGAAACTCGATGGCCACGTTCCGACCTTCGGAAAATCCAGCCTCACTTAAACCTTGGCGGAATGCGGCAACAAAACCCGCGGAAGGGGCAGCTAGCCCGGCGCCCAGGCACCCAATGATTGGTATCGCCGACTGTTGCGCACGCGCCACCATCGGCCACGCCGCCGCGCTACCAACAAGTGCGATAAAGTCACGCCGTTTCATGGCTCGCCTCAAGCCCAAGAGACTGCATCTTATCGGCTCAAAAATCATTGCCGCAAGGCACATTCAATTTCCGTTGTGGGTCCAAAAGGCGACCTGACGGCCCTGAAATGCGACTTCCGCTGTGCCCCGAAAGCAGACATCGATGGGTCGCCACGGCGCGCTGTTGAAGAACGAGCAGGACGTGCATCTGTTCGAGCGGCTGGCCTTCCTCAGCCGGCGGGAAGTGTGAGAGGGCAACAGGCGCCTCACGCCAATGGCGAGGCCTCGGTCGGCACGCCGATCATCGAGGTCGCGGTCACGAGTTGTTCCGGCCCATTCTTCGGCGGCCAGATTCCCTTCGCCACGGCGTCGGTGCGGATCGCGGCCCGGGCGTCGAGGCTGGCATAGGGCCAGATGTGGGTGATGCGCGGCGCCCCGTCGAGCGCGTACATGTTGATCAGAAGCGTCGAGAGTTTTGAGCGCTCGGGCATCGCGGCCTCCCACGCCGCGATCGTCGGCGGCAGGCCATTGGGCTTGAGCCGATAGGTCCGGAATTCGTAGATCTTGCCGTAATTTCCCGGCACCACCGGCGGCAGAAACGGAAACGGCGCGTAGCTGTCCATCTCGAGGCCGGTCAGCACCTCCGCTGCGCCGAACGGGTTGGCGGCAAACAGCGCCCGCTTGCGCTCGGCTGCGAGTTCAGCGGCATCGGAAAATCCGCGCAGCACGAACAGACGGCCAAGCGTGCCGATGTCCGTGGTCCAAGAACCGAGCAGCTGGCCCCTGGCATCCGCCGCCGTCACATAGGCCTGCGCACCGGCCACAGCCTTGCGGGTGTCGTTGGGATGGAATGAGAGGGTTGCGAATTCATAGAGCATGAACAGTCCTCGTTTGCGGAAACAGCGTGACGATGCTGCTACGCCACAGCGCTGCGGCCGCGGATCAAATCCGAGGCCTTGTCGGCGATCATCAGGGTCGAGGCGTTGAGATTGGCCGAGATCATCCGCGGCATGATCGAGGCATCGATCACGCGCAGGCCCTGCAGCCCGTGCACGCGCAACTGGTCGTCGACCACCGCCCAGCTGGAGTCGGCCGGCCCCATCCGGCAGGTGCAGCCGGGATGGAACGTCGTGGTGCCGCGCTGCGTCGCCGCGGCCAGAAATTCGTCGTCGGTCTGCACGCCGGGCCCGGGGTAATCCTCATAGGCGTAATAGGGCGCAAGCGGCTGCGAGGCGAGCAGCCGCCGCGCCAGCTTCATGCCGGCGACGATGACGCGGCGGTCGAGCTCGGCGGCGAGATAATTGGTCTGGATGATCGGCGGCGCAAAGGGATCGGCGGAGCGGGCGCGCACATAGCCGCGGCTTTCGGGCCGCTGCTGCCAGGAGGCCACCGTCATGCCGGGCTTATCCTTGAGCTGGCCCTGCACGCCTTCCTTGTAGCTTGCCGGCGTAAACGTCAGCTGCAGGTCCGAGCTTTCGGTGGTCTCGCCGGAATGCCAGAAGCAATAGACCATGGTCGGCGACAGCGACAGCAGGCCGCGCCGCGTCGTCGCCCATTTGATGGCCTCGCCGACCAGGCTGAGGCCGCGCCGGCGCTCGTTGATGGTCCTGATGTTCTTGACGCGCGCCACCGAGCGCGGCGCGTAGTGGTCCTGCAATCCCTCGCCGACGCCGGCGAGAGCGTGGCGCACCTCGATGCCGAGCGAGCGCAGCAGATCCGGCGAACCGACGCCGGACAATTGCAGCAGTTGCGGCGAGTTGTAGGTGCCGCCGGACAGGATGACTTCCTTGTTGGCGCGCACTTCCATCGGCGCGCCGCCCTTGCCGCCCTTGACGTAACGCACGCCGACCGCGCGCTTGCCCTCGAAGATGATGCCGGTCGCATGCGCATGGGTGCGGACATCAACGTTCTTCCGCTGCATCGCCGGGCGCAGGAAGGCGGTCGCGGCACTGACGCGCCGGCCATTCTTGATGGTGCGCTGGGCGTAGGAGACGCCCTCCTGGATGGCGCCGTTATAGTCGTGGTTCCTGGGAATCCCGAGCGACATCGCGCCCGCCATGAAGGCCTCGCAGAGCGGATCCTGCCAGTCCATGGTGGTGACGGTCAGATTGCCGTCGCGGCCGCGATATTCATCCTCGCCCTCGCCGATGCGCCGCTCCATGCGCTTGAAATAGGGCAGCACGTCCGGATAGCCCCAGCCGCGATTGCCGAGCTGCGCCCAGGTATCGAAATCCTGGCGCTGGCCACGGTTGTAGATGTGGCCGTTGATCGAGGAGGAGCCGCCGAGCGTCTTGCCGCGCGGCGCGTAGATGCTGCGGCCGCCGGTATAAGGACCGGGCTCCTGCTGGTAGGCCCAGTTGATGCTCTTCATGTGGAAGGTCTTGATGAAACCCGCCGGCAGATGGATGTAGGGATGCCAGTCGCGCGGCCCCGCTTCGAGCACGCAGATGCTGGTGACGCCGTCTTCGCTGAGCCGGTTGGCGAGCACGCAGCCGGCCGAGCCCGCGCCCACGATCACATAGTCGAATGTATCCGTCATCTCGGGCTCCGGCACGAGGCGCTAGCGCGCCTTCTCGTTCAGTTGATAATTCAGATGCACCTTCACCGTCGGCCATTCGCTGGCGATGATGCTGTACACCACGGTGTCGCGCAGCGTGCCGTTGGAGGCCAGCTGATGGCTGCGCAGGATGCCGTCGAGTTTGGCGCCCAGCCGCTCGATGCCGCGCCGGCTCTGGTGGTTGAAGAAATGGGTGCGGAACTCGACCGCGATGCAATCGAGTTTTTCGAAGGCATGGGTGAGCAGCAGCAATTTGCACTGGGTGTTGACCGCGCTGCGCTGCACGCGTCGGGCGTACCAGGTCGAGCCGATCTCGACGCGGCGGTTCGGCGTATCGACGTTCATATAGGTGGTCATGCCGGCGATCCTGCCGTCGGCGTCGAACACCGTGAACGGCAGCATCGCGCCCGCCGCCTGAAGACCGAGCCGGCGATCGATCTCCTTGCCCATGTCTTCGGCGCGCGGAATGAAGGTGTACCAGAGCTTCCACAGCTCGCCGTCCTTCACGGCTTCGGTGAGCCCGCCGATCTGATCGTGCGACAGGGGTTTTAGCTGCGCATAGGGGCCGCTCAGCGTCACCGGTTCAAGCCAGGGCATTGGAAACTCCTCCACCGTCATTCCGGGGCGCCTGAAGGGCGAACCCGGAATCTCGAGATTCCGGGTTCAATGCTCCGCATCGCCCCGGAATGACGATTGCGTATTGCGCAATCGTCACTTGTTCAAGAAATTCAGCGGCAGGCCGGGCCGCGCCCAGTCCATCGCGATCAGTTCGCCCTTGCCGGACAGCGTGATGTAGGCGGTCTTCAAGTCGGGTCCGCCGAAGGCGATGTTGGTGGTGACGCGGTCGCCGGTCGGCACCTGCTCGACGATCGCGCCATCCGGCGCGATCACGGAAATGCAGCCCGAGATCAGCGTGGCGACGCAGATGTTGCCGCCGGCTTCCACGGCCAGCGAATTGAACATCTGGTAGCCGCCTAACCCCGCGATCGGCTTGCCGCGCTCGCCGCGATAGATCACGTCACGCGGTTTGACGGTGCCGGGCTCCGAAATCTCGTAAGCCCACAGCCGTGCCGTCGGCGTCTCCGCGACGTAGAAGGTTTTCTCGTCCGGCGACAGTCCGACGCCGTTGGCGGGCAGCATGCCGAAGTGGCCTTCGACGATCTCCTTCATGCCGGGCTTGATGTAGTAGAACCCGGCGACATCCATATCGCGGGCGCGGCGCTTGCCGAGGTCGGAGAACCAGAGCCCGCCATGCTTGTCGAACACGAGATCGTTCGGTCCCCGCAGGGAATGCTCGCCGCATTTGTCGACCACGGTCTCGACCTTGCCGCTTTGCAGATCGACGCGCTGGATCGAGCCGCCGAGATAGTCGTCGGGCTGCGGCCCCGGCATGATCATGTTGCGGGTCGGAATCCACGCGAAGCCGCCATTGTTGCAGACATACATCTTGCCGTCGGGGCCCAGCGCCGCGCCGTTCGGGCCGCCGGGAATCTGCGCCACCACCTCCTTGCGGCCATCCGGCCAAACGCGCGTCAGCCGCTGTCCCCGGATTTCGACCAGCACCACCGATCCGTCCGGCATCACCACCGGCCCTTCCGGAAATTCCAGATCGGTCGCCAGCACGCGCACATTGGGCATCGAATCCCCCGACTTTTCTTGGACGCCGGCGGATTTGAAACGCATTCCGCGCGCGCAACCATTTCGTTGCGCCATGTTATGGCAAAGTCGCTCTCGCTTGCCAAGCAATTGACTGTGCAGGGCAGCCCGGCGGGACGGCCCATGCCAGACCGGCGCCAAACTGGAAGCCGCCAGCGCGATCCTTGATCTGCGCGTGATCTGCACAGAAATGCGCAAATCCTGACCATGCCGCGCAAACGCGCTGCAAATCGGCGGCGCATCGTCAGGGCGTGGCGAAGATCATCGGCACCCTGCACCCGTCGAGGCGCTCCTGGGCCGGCTGGCGGCCGAAGCCGCCACCCACGCTGCCGTGAGGAAAGATGGGACGAACCTCCACCGCTATCTGCTTCATCCTGGCGCTGTTGACGGTCCTCAGTATTGCTCCGCCACTCCTGCTTGCCTGGGCATGTGAATTTTCTTCCGGATGCATCGCCCACGGATTCTGGAAATTCGTGATTGGTCCAGGCGGACCCCGCACGCAGGCCTTCGCGATGATGCTCGTTCCGATCGTCGTTCCGCTCGCCTACGTCGTTGTGCTTCTCGGTTGCCGGAAACACAAAGACGTACTCGACCGCAGCGATCGCCGTTTTGACTGAGCGTGCCGGCTACTCCCTGACCGGCACCCAGATCTCCAGTTCGCCGTTGCCGGTGACCGGATCGAACTTCTCGTCATAGCGCTCGAAGTTGGGCGCATCCGCGGCCTTCAGGCCGGACGCCGGCAGCCAGTGATTCCAGATCGTGTTGACGGTGCGGCGGATGGTCGAGATGTGGTCGCGATGGATGAAGACCGCGTAGCGCTGCTCGGGAATCCGGACCTTTGCGAACTCGCGCGGCAGATCCGAGAAGTCGGCGACTTCGACCCCTGCGATATAGTCGAAATTTCCGGCATCGTCGCCGTTGCAGCAGACGCCATAGGCGATGTTGCCGATCCGGGCGGGAATGTTCGCCAGCGATTGATGAAAGCGCCGCCACTGGCCGGGAATGCCGGCGCTGTTCTCCTGGCTGACGCGCTCGCCGAGACCGGCGACGAGCATTGGCTTGCCGGTCGCAAAACGCGGCGGCTGAAGATTGTCCGTGAGGGTTGAATCCATGAGGATCGGCTCCTGAAGTTTGAGGTGGTCGAGGCGCGTCGAGTTGCGGACCGCTTCCGGCGTGGTGCCGAAATGGTCGCGGAACGCGCGGGTGAATGCTTCGTGAGAGCCGTAATCCGCATCCAGCGCCAGGGTGAGGATATCCGGCGCGCCGGCTGCGAGCGCACGCGCCGCCTCGGAAAGGCGGCGGGCCCGCACGTAGCGCATCACCGAAAGCCCCGTCGCCGCGCCGAAGGCCCGCACCATGTGGAAGCGCGAGATGCCGGCGACATCAGAGATGTCGTCGAGGGTCAAGGCATCGGCGAGATGACTTTCGATGAACCAGATCGCCTTCTGGGCAGGATTCATGGATGACGAGCCTTCATTGGAAGCGCCTCCATCATGACCGTCTTGTGCGATCGCGTTTGACAGTCCTTGCTCCGGTTTTCGGTTTCGCGGACGGAAACCGCAGGCGGCCGCTTCTTCCATCCTGCGGAAAATACCAGCCAAGGCGTCGCTGGCAACCGCAACCCAATCATGCATACTGATCGGGCATTCGATCCGACGGCTCACTCCAAGCTGCCCATAATCAAGACGGCATGAGCCATCGGCCAGCACGTCAGGGAGGACGATGATGCACCACCGTATCTTGAGCCATGCCAGATCGCTGGCGGTTGCCGGACTGCTTTCGGTTGCCGTCGCCGGCGCCGCCCACGCGCAGAAGAAATACGATCCCGGCGCCACCGATACCGAGATCAAGATCGGCAACATCATGCCCTATTCGGGGCCGGCGTCGGCCTATGCCACGATCGGCAAGACCGAGGCGGCCTATTTCAACAAGATCAACGCCGAGGGCGGCATCAACGGCCGCAAGATCAACTTCATCAGCTATGACGACGGCTATAGCCCGCCGAAGGCGGTGGAGCAGGCGCGCAAGCTGGTGGAAGCCGACGAGGTGCTGCTGATCTTCAACCCGCTGGGCACGCCGAGCAACAGCGCGATCCAGAAATACATGAACGCCAAGAAGGTGCCGCAGGTCTTCGTCTCCAGCGGCGCCGCCAAGTGGAACGATCCGAAGAACTTTCCGTGGACCATCGGCTGGCAGCCGAGCTACCAGGTCGAGGCGCGCATCTATGCCGCCTACATCCTGAAGAATTTTCCCGGCAAGACCATCGGGATTCTCTACCAGAACGACGATTTCGGAAAGGACTATGTGATCGGCTTGCGCGAAGGTCTCGGCGACCAGGCCAACAAGCTGATCGCAATCGAGGCCTCCTATGAAACCACCGCGCCGACGGTGGATTCCCAGGTCGTGCAGATCAAGGGCGCCAATCCCGATATCTTCCTCAACGTCTCAACGCCGAAATTCGCAGCGCAAGCGATCAAGAAGATCGGCGAACTGGCCTGGCACCCCGTGCATTTTCTCACCAACGTCTCGGCCTCCGTCGGCAGCGTGTTGAAACCGGCCGGCTATGAGAACGACCAGGGCATTCTCAGCGCGGCCTATCTGAAGGATCCCAAGGATCCGCAGTGGAAGAACGATCCCGCCATGAACGAATGGCGCGCCTTCATGACCAGGTGGTATCCCGAAGGCGACCAGGAGGATGCCGCCACCACCTTCGGCTACGGCGTGGCCAAGGGTCTGGAGCAGGTGCTGCGCCAGTGCGGCGACGACCTGACCCGCGAAAACGTCATGAAGCAGGCTGCCAATTTGAACTTCGAGATCGGCGTCTATCTGCCGGGCACCAAGATCAAGACCAGCCCGACCGATTTCGCCCCGCTCGAGCAGTTGCAGATGATGCGCTTCAAGGGCGAGAGCTGGGAGCTGTTCGGGCCGGTGATGTCGGGCGAGAAGAGCTAAAGGGGACCGCCTCTCACTTCCCACCCTCTTTCGCCGCCGGCGCATCCTTGGCCGGCGGCGCTTCCGCTTTTTTCTTCTGATCCTCGGCCGCCTTCTTCGCCGCCGCCTGCAGCTCGTCGACGATCTTCTGCAGGGAGACGACCGCCGCCTTGAGGGCTTCGATCTGCCGATTGGCGGCGTCGAGTTTCTGCTGATGGTCGGCGGAGAGTTTCGCAATGGTCTTCTGCAGGAACTCGACATTGCTCTGCAGGCAGCTGGTGCGCCGCTCCATGGTCTTTTCCACGGTGCAGATTTCGATCCCGGGAACATCCTGCGCGCGCGCGGGAGCCACGTCCTGCACCAGAGGCGCCAGCGACGCGACGAGTGCGATGCGGCCGATCTTCGAAATCCTCACTTGCGGAATCCTCAACTGAATGGCTCGGCGCGGTCAAATTGTTGCGAGCGGGCGGCGGGACGCCCACGATATCACACGGAAACCTCAATCGCGCGTTGAGGTTTTGCCGGGAACCGGCCCGAGGGAGAAACATGGCATGGCGACGCGCGAACGACGGCTGGCGGAATTCGATGGCGAGGGAGAACCGCCGCCGGACCAGCCGGTGCAGGTGCTATGCGAGGACCACAGCGGCACCTATCAATTGCCGTTCGCCTGCCGCTTCGTCGACGGCGAGTGGCGCAACAATGAATCCGGCGGCACCGTCGAGGCCACCGTCGTCGGCTGGCGGCTGCAGCGCCGGTGAATCACCCCGCCTCGCCCGGTGTGCCAAAACGCGACGGCGATCGAGCGCCTTCTTAAGGTCCGGAACGCTGATGGAACGAACCGCGCCCGAATCAGCCGCCGGGCGCCGTACTCTCATGTTCACGGCTAGATGTCGGCCTCCCTCGCATCCGCCGCACCACATCCAGCGCGATCGCGACCGATCGCAGCCAGCGGCCGAGCACAAAGGTTAATTCTTCCGCTGACGACATTTCCACTATTGCTCCACGACTTCCAAGGCGTCACCGGGCACCTTTTCGACGGCCTCACTCGTACAAATAGCCGACCGGCTTTCCTTCGGTACGCAGCGGACGAATGTCCTTCCGCGTAATGATTTGACCAGCCAGGCCATCAATTTCGTCACGCTGCGTCGGCGTCCACTTTCGAAGATTGTCCATGCCTTTCAGCAAGCCCAGCCGGAGGATTTGAGAATTTTCGCCTACGCCTGAAAGATTTATCGCGTTCCTGCCAGCCGTGACCGTATCGCCGGTCGCAAGTTCAAAACTCTCCCCCGCGCTATTCTTGAATTCGGCTGTGCCGCGAATGACGCGATAGACAACAACCTCGCCTTTCCCAAGAAAGGCAGTATCCGCTGTTGCCGATGCGCTCTTCGGCAAGAGCGACTGGCCACGCGGGTCGGTTGCTATGATGTGCCCGGTTGTAAGATGACCGCTCGGAACCTCGATCCCCATATCGCGCACATAAGCAGGGCCGGCCGATTTGATCGGCGCACCAGCCGCCAGCGGCTTGTAGAGCGCTTCCAGCTCCAACGGATCCTGAAGCCAAAAGCCGGCATCGGATGGGCGATCATGCAGAGGGTGGCTCCAGGCCACACGCGGCGTCTCCGCTTCGTCGATCTGATCCGGACCTACCACCGTCGGGTTGGGAAAGGTCGTAGGATCGGTAATGAAAGCCTCGAGAAATTTGCCGGAATAGCCCATCGAAATCGGATCCGGCACCACTGTCTGTGGGGTTTTCAGGTTCTCTTCAGTGCACAACCCCGACCAGGTGTAAAACAGCTGGCGATGAACGATCGCGCTCTGCAGCATCACCGCACCGGGGCCGACGGCGTAAAATCGGCCATCGTAATCGAACGTGAACATGCCGGACGTAACCAGCACGAGCTGGTAGCCGCCCGGTGGAAGGTGAAGATGGAAGTCGGTGGGGCCCGTATCGGGGCGGTAAATCGGCAGATTTGTCGAAACCTCGTGGAGCAGGAAGGCTTCGTTGTTCGCATGAAAGCCTTCGTTGGCGCGGTTATAGAGTGCCTGCGGACGATAAGTCGCCTCGTATGAGGCATCCCGATCGCGATCGATAGCCACGAAATTCTTGTTGTTCAGGCGGATGGGATCGCCGTTGGGGCGAGTAAGGCCATGCCATTTGAGATCGACCGCGGCATGCACATTCATGACACCCTCCAATCTGATTACCGCGCCGGGGCCTGAGCGTCCAAATTTTCGGCAGCCGGGTTCGCAGCGTTCACAGCTTCATTGTGCTATGCGAAAATCACGCCAGCCGCGCTGCACCGCGGCGAGATCGGCGGCCGCGCTCGCGGAGGCGCCGAAGCGCTTGGGCGGAAGCCGGAATCGCCGACTCACGATTTCCGGCCGCCGCTCGCGGGCCTGCCCACGCCGGCGACAACAGAATCCCGGTGGCCGCGAGTTGAGCAAAGCCTGCCCGCCGCCCGGGCCCGCCAAACAGGCATCGGCCTGCCTAATATTCGACCTCCAGCTCCTCGATCTCGGCGGGCTCGGCCTTGGCGGCCTCGATCCATTCGACCATCTCCGGCAACGCCATGATCATGTCGGCATAGGCCTTCAGCCGCGGCTCGAGCTTGACGTCATAGGTCATGAAGCGGGTTACGACCGGGGCATACATGGCATCCGCCATGGTGCGCTCGCCATACATGAACGGGCCGCCCGATTTCGCCAGGCACTCGCGCCAGATCGCGCAGACCCGGTCGATATCGGCCTGCGCCCGCGACCAGATCTTGAAGTTGGGAAAATGGCCCTTCAGGTTGACCGGCAGCGAGGCCCGCAGCGTGGTGAAGCCGGAATGGATTTCGCCGCAGATCGACCGGCAATGCGCCCGCAGGATGCGGTCCGCCGGCAATAGCCCCACCTCGGGCCTCACCTCGTTGAGGTAGTCCGCGATCGCGAGCGTATCCCAGACGGTGGCGCCGTCGTGCCGCAGGCATGGCACCAGAATCGATGACGACAGCAGCAGGATTTCGGCCCGGGCCGAGGCATCGTCGGGCGCGGTAATGATCTCGTCGAATTCGAGCCCGGAGAATTTCGTCAGCAGCCAGCCGCGCAGCGACCATGACGAATAGTTCTTGCTGGAGATGGTCAGTGTCGCTTTTGCCATATGGCCTTATCCCTTGGCGCTCGACGCTTGTGCGCCGGTCGGGGTCGAAGTGCCCATTATCCAGGCTCGCCCCCGCTTTGCTTCGCACCTATCACACCTATCAACAGCAAGCGACGTGCCAGTTTTCGAGGCGATTTGACTCCGCTCTGGCTTCGATATTGCATAGCAATACGGGCAGGGGCGGATCCGGATGATGTCTATGATGTATCAGGCCTATCAGAACCACATGGACCTGACGGAACCATGGCGGTCGGGGGCAGCACATGCGCTCAGATATCTCAACCTCGTCCCGCAGGGCGTCTCCGACAAACTGTTCGGGCGGCTTGCCGCAGCGCTCGAGCTGATCTCGCGGACCTCGCTGACCTATACGCGCCCGGCCTACGGCATCGACAAGGTGATGGTCGGCAATCAGGAGCTTGCGGTGACCGAGGAGGTCACTTACGCGACGCCGTTCGGTTCGCTGCTGCATTTCAAGAAGGAGGATTCGCCGGAGCAGCCGCGCATGCTGCTGGTGGCGCCGATGTCCGGCCATTTCGCCACGCTCTTGCGCGGCACCGTGAAAACGCTGCTGCAGGACCACGACGTCTACATCACCGACTGGCACAATCCGCGCGACATCCCGCTCGACGCCGGAAAATTCGGCCTCGACGAATATACCGAGCACCTCATCACCTTTCTCGACCAGCTGGGTCCGCGCGCGCACATGGTGGCGATCTGCCAGCCGTCGGTGTCGGCGCTGGCGGCCGCCGCCATCATGTCGGAGGACAATCATCCCGCACGGCCCGCAACCCTGACGTTGATGGCAGGGCCGATCGACACCCGGATCCAGCCCACCAAGGTCAACGACTTCGCCAAGAGCAAGCCGCTGAAATGGTTCGAGGAGAACCTGATCAATTTCGTGCCGTTCCAGTGCAAGGGCGCGTTCCGGCAGGTCTATCCCGGATTCATCCAGCTCACCGCCTTCGTGTCGATGAACCTCGAGCGCCACATCAAGCAGCATATCGATCTCGCCCAGCACCTGGCCAAGGGCGAGACCGAGAAGGCCGAGACCATCAAGACCTTTTACGACGAATATTTCGCTGTGATGGACCTGCCGGCGGAATTCTACATCGAGACCATCCGCGACGTGTTTCAGGAACATCTGCTGCCGCGCGGCAAGCTGATCCATCGCGGCCGACCGGTGCATCCGGCCTCGATCAACCGCATGGGCCTGATGACGGTCGAGGGCGAGAAGGACGACATCTGCTCGATCGGCCAGACGCTGGCCGCGCAGGACCTCTGCACCGGCGTGCGCGCCTATCGCAAGGTCCACCACATGCAGGCCGGCGTCGGCCATTACGGCGTGTTCTCGGGGAGGCGCTGGAACAACGAGATCTATCCGCTGCTGCGCGATTTCGTGCATGTGAATTCGTGAGGGCAGGACATCCATGATGTCGTCATTGCGAGCGCAGGCGAAGCAATCCATCGCGCAACAAAGCGGGGCGGACAAGGACGTTAGGACGCAGGTAATTTGCCCGACGGGTCAGGTCAGACCGCAGGTCGCGCTTTCTTCGATTGCAGCCGGGCCATGGTGAGGCGCGCGATCGCGGCGGGCGCCTGATCCGGAATCGCGAACACCGAGCTGACATTGATCTCGCAGAGCACGTAGCTGTCCTGGCCCGCCGCATCGCGCGGCCCATAGAGAAAGTCGGCATCCCAGATGATCGGCAGCGAGTTTGCGTCGATTGCCAACAGCTCCATCATCTGCGGTGTCCACTCGGTTTCCATTTTCGTCCTGAGCGCCTGGAACCGCGGCGCCGATGCCGGATGCATGATTCGCGGGCCGGGCTGCGCCGCCGGCGAGTCCGGCCCCTCGGGTGGCGGCGGGATCAGGGCCTTGATGAACTGGTGTCCGTAACCGACCACCTTGTCGGCACCCATATAGCAGCGGATCATGCCGTCGGGCAGCCGCGACTGGAACGGCTGATCGACGATGCATCCGTCGTTTAGGAAATAGGCTTCGCAACTCTGCATGAAATCGTGGAGCGCCATGGTCTCCGGCACGCTGCCGCGGCGAGCGTGCAAAACCCGAAGGGTCGCGTCGGATGACAATTCGACCTTCCAGACGCCTTGCCCGCCATTGCCGCGGTTCTGCTTGAGCACCCGGGGACCCGCCGTTCCCAGCCGCGGCGGAAACTCTTCGCGAAAGGTATTGGCGTTACGATACAGATGGGTGTCCGTGCCCCAGCCGAGATGTTTGGTGCGGTGAAGGACTTCCTTCACGCCCATTTTCAGGATTACCTCGGGGTGGGCGCTTACCCACACGCCACGCGAAGCGACGTCGCGCAACAGCGCATCGAGGGCGATCCGGTTTTGTCCATCCGAAATTGGATCGACCCAGACCAGCACCCCGTCGCAACCGAGCAGGTGCCCGCGCACTTCGTCCGCCATGTCCTCGGCGTAGACCGCGGGCTCCGCCTCGATGCCGAGCGCGGCCAGCTCCTCGAAAATCCTGTTGTAGCGATTGTTCTGTGGCGTCGCCACGCGTCGCGCCTGGCGATCGCCGCGCCAGAGCAATGCAATCTTGCCGGGTTTGATTGCGGTCATGCTCACGACATGACTCCTCTCGGAGTTGAACGGGAAATGCCGGGACGTCGAACGTCCCCAACGATCGGCGCTGCGTCAGCGTCGATTCCGTCACGGATTTTGTCTGGTAATGGAGAATTCTTTCGGCCATCCATGCGCAATCTCCTCGACGTATCGAGCGTTGCGCAGAGCTTGGACGGAGACCGTCTGGCGGGGAGTCTGCAATTTCCCCGTAACAGGGTTCTAGATCGGGTGCGCCGCACACGCAACAGCCGTGTAGGCGGATTTACCCGTCGACGGCGCCCTTGGCTTCGCGCAGTTTCGTAGGGTGGGCAAAAGGCGCTTGCGCCGTGCCCGCCATTTTTGTTGAACGATGGTGGGCACGCCATCGCAGTCGCGCGATCCGATGGCTTTGCCCACCCCCATATGGGGCCTTCTGAGTCAAGCGTCCCAAACTAGGGCTTGGGTTTGGTTTTATCGCATGGCGCAGCGGCGGCGCGCGTAGCCATGCGTAGCGTAGCGTGCCGCCGCGGTCGACGCGCTCAGGGACCAGCTTCCAGCGATTTATGCAGTTGCTCACTGCATCACGGTGTTTTCGGCAGGGATCGCCACGGTTTCGAAGGAGCCCGAGGCCGGACGGGCCTTGATCAAATTTCTCGCCTCCCCCGCCGCCCGCGACGCCATCGTCAAGAGCGGCATGGAGCGGATTGCAGCGCGCGCGACGAACTAGGCGTATTGTTCGCGGGAGAGGTACGGCAGCTGTTAAGACCTCGTCATGCCCGGGCTTGTCCCCGGGCATCCACGTCTTTACTCATTTGGCAGCAAGAAAGACGTGGATGGCCGGGCATAGGCGAGCGGAAGCGACGCCGTCCTTCGGACGGCTATGCCCGGCCATGACAGTGAGCGAGACCTCGCGCAGCGCGCCCTCGCTGGTGCCATCACGAGGATGCTCAAAACACGAATGGCACGAGCATTTTGGTCCGGCGCATATACGCCGGATACTGCCCGGGGAACTGCTCCATCATCAGCCTCTCTTCGCGCCGGGCGCTGTAGACGAAATAGACGGCGGAGAAAACCAGCGGGATCGACCAGAACGCGCTTTGCCCGATCGCCGAGCCGAGCATGCCAAGCAGCATGCCGGCATAGATCGGGTGGCGGATATGCGCGTAGGGACCGGTGGTGACGAGGTCCGGATTCTCCTTGCGGGACATCGGCGTCCCCCAATTCCGCCCGAGATGTAGCCGTGCCCAGATCGCAAGGCCAATGCCAAGTGCGCAGAGCGCGACGCCGACAGGACCTGAGAGCGCGCCGGCGCCGGCCGCATAGGTTCGCGCGTTCCGCAATGCCCGCCTGACCGCCGGAATATAGAGCGCGCCCACGACGAGGACGACGATCGCCACCCGCCATCCGATTTCCCCCCACCGGAATCGCGCGCCAACATTCCTTTTCGCGCTCACGGCCATGACGGCCCAGACCGCGATGAACACGATCCAGAGCGAGAGGATCAGCCAGCCATAAGCGGTCGTGGTGAGCGATTTGAAAAACGGTGGCAGGGAGTCCAAATTCAATGCCCCATGGCAACCGCCTCGGCGCGCCGGCGATTTGAAAACAATGTGTGAAGCGGCCAAAAGGATCGCAAGTGGGTGCGGGCCGACGGACCCGAGCGCGTCCACCCGCCGGCAGGGCTGGTGCGACCCCGATTTACCGGGCAAACCAGCGCGTATCCTGCGCGGTCTGGTCTGCCGTTCCCTTCAGGCATTCTCGCGCGGCTTCGATCTGCGCCTCGGTCGCCCCGTGACTGCGCGCCCAGATTTCCGCCGTTGAAGCTGAATATCTTGCGACGTAAATGCGAACCATCGTGCATGATATTCGATGCATGACGCCCTGTTGCCTCTCCGCCAACGCTCCGGATGAAAGAGATACGCTCAGCGCAACAGCGCCAATTCCACGCATCAGCATGGTGCCCCCGTCAGTGCCCAAATGCATACCCCGAAGGCAGAGGACCAGACTCGTTGCCGGCGGACAAATTAAACTGAAGATCACGAGCGACCTGTCACCAACTATCGACAACACGGAACCGACATCGACGATCGCGATTAAATTCATGGTGGCGACGGTGTCGGCGATGATCTCAGCCGTCGCCATCCGCTCCACAATCACCACGGCGCGAGGCCAGTTCTCATGATCCGCAAATTATCATCAGGCGAATACCGGCTCTATTCCCGCAAGATCAATCCCAAGACCGGCAAGCGCCGCAATCTCGGGACCTTCAAATCCCGCGCGGCAGCGGAAAAGCATGAGCGTGCCGTGCAATATTTCAAGCGGCATTAGCCCGCTGAGGCATCGCGGTTCGGCACGTTTCGGACATGCCTGGCCGGATCGCGTGCCGCCAACAAGCTGCATTCCAGGGGCTTCGACACCCTCCAGATCTCGAATTTGGAGAGCTAAACTGCCGCATACCGCTCCCGGGGGAAACTGCCGATGTACCGCTACCTTGGGATGCGCCCGCCAGCAAGGACGGCTGGATTTCAACGCCGGCCGCACGGTCGTTCCGGGAGGACCTGCAGCCGATGAGCGGCAACCTTTACGACGAGCGAACCTATAAAACCCTGCGCTGATCGCCGCTCCTGTGCCGGGTTTCGGGCCACAGCCGTCCCGGACATCGAGCAGGGGCGTCATTTCACCCGGATCGGCTTGTCCTTCAATCCGTTGTTGTCATAGGCCTTGCGCAAGGTGCCGTCGGTCTCAGCGACAGTCATGAATTTGGCAACGAACGCCAGCGCCAGCGGATGGTTGAGCGGCACCGCCACCGCGGTCACGGTCTTCTTGAAGGTTTCGACCAGCACATGCGTGCCCGGAATCTGTTTCGCCAGATCGTTGAGCCCCTCGCGCGACAGCGCGAACGCATCGACATCGCCTTTCTTCAGCAGAGTGACGATCTCGTCATAGGTCTGGTAGCCCGTGACCTTGGCGTTCTTCAGATGCGCGATCGCGCCCCGCATCGTCGTGGTGTTGTTGACGGCGGCGACCTTGACGCCCGGCTGGTCGAGGGTTGCAAAATTCGTGATCGGCGATCCCGCCCTGACGATATAGGTCGCATCCGCCACCTCGTAGTTCGGTCCGTACGACATTTTGGTTTCGCGCTCCGGGTCCTTCGGCAGGAAGCTGACGTCCCAGGCGCCCTTCGATGCGGCGTCGGTGATCTGGCCGGAATTCTGGTAGGCGACATATTCGACCGGCACCCCGAGCCGCATTGCCATGTCCTTGCCGAGGTCGACCGGCACCCCGGCAAAGCCGCCGGCCGCGCTTTTGCTGCACCAGAACGCCCCGCCGGCGGTGCTGATCGCGATCGCGACCCGCAGCTTGCCGGTCGGCGCGATTTCGTCCTTCAGCGGATCGGCGCAGACCGGCCCGGCCATCATGATCGAGGTGGCCAGAATGACGCCGGCCAGGCGCGACAGGGGCAGAGATGACATCGGATACTCCCTTACATCGGCTCGTTGAATTGCGAGCTCTCGCCGCCATTGTGATCGATCGGGGCTGATGTGGGAACCCGGATTATCGGGCGGCCGGCAAATTATGCGGGCGACCCGACGGATATTGGCCGGAAGGGCAGCCGAGCCGGCGCCGCCGAATTCAGATCATCACGCGGAATCCCACCTCGATGACGGCGTCGTGGGGAATCTTGAAAAAGTCCGGCGCCCGGCTGGCGATCCGGTTCAGAAACGAGAAGATCGCAAACGATACCGGATCCATCGACGAGCCCTCGTCGCGGCGAACGATGGTCTCATGGGCGATATAGTAGTTCTTGTGGTCGAGATCGGCATCGAAGCCGAGCTTGTTGCAATTGATCAGGCTGAGCGGAATGTCCGGGGTCTGCATGAAACCCAGCCTGACCTGAATCCGGTAGAAGCCGTGGCCGAGACGGTGCACGGAATGACGCTCGTGAAACGGCACCCGCGGCCTGCGGTCGGAGATGAACGTCAAGAGCACCACGGTCTCGTGCAATACCCTGTTATGCTCGATATGCCGCAGCAGCATCGGCGAGGCGCCGTGATCGACCTTGGTCAGCCACACGCCCATCCCCGGCGCGCGACCGACCACGGCCTCGTCGGCATAGGCGAGAAATTCCTTCAGCGGCATCGACATTTCGTGCAGACGATGCCTGACTTCCGAGGAACCCTTGCGCCAGCACAGCATCAGGACCGCGATGGCGAAGCCCACGACCAGCGGAAACCAGCCGCCCTCGACGATCTTGATCGAGTTCGAGACCAGGAAGGTGGCGTCGATCGCGCCGAACATCGCGATCACGGGGATGGCGACGGCCGCCGGCCATCGCCATCGCGAAACCGCGACCTGGTAAAGCAGTATCGTGGTGATCAGCATGGTGCCTGATACCGCGATGCCATAGGCCGCCGCCAGATTGTCGGACGAGCGAAACAGCACGACGGTGAAGAGCGTGCCGGTCATCAACAGCCAGTTGGTGGCCGGGATGTAGATCTGGCCGGCCTCGTCGACGGAAGTCGGCGTTATCTTCGCCCGCGGGCACAGTCCCATCTGCATCGCCTGCCGGGTCAGCGAGAACACGCCCGAGATCAGCGACTGCGAGGCGATGATGGTGGCGCAGGCGGCGAGCCCGACCATCGGGATCAGCGCCCAGCCGGGCGCCAGCTTGTAGAACGGATTTTCGGAGGCTGCCGGATCGGCAAGGATCAGCGCGCCCTGGCCGAAATAATTGAGCACCAGCGCCGGCAGCACCAGGCCGAACCAGGCGCGGCGGATCGCGCCCGGGCCGACATGGCCCATGTCGGCGTAAAGCGCCTCGCCGCCGGTCAGCGCCAAGAATACCGCGCCGATCACGGCGAACGAGATCAGCGGATCGGAGCCGAGGAAGCGGGCGGCCTCGGCCGGATTGATCGCCCACAAAATTGCCGGCGCCTTCACAACGTTGGTGGCGCCGAGCACGCCGATCACGACGAACCAGACCACCATGACCGGGCCGAACACCTTTCCGATGCTCTCGGTGCCGCGGCGCTGGATCGCGAACAGGCCGATCAGGATCAAAAGCGTCACCGGCACGATGAATTTTTCGAATCCCGGCGCTACCAGCTTGAGCCCCTCCATCGCCGACAGCACCGAAATCGCCGGCGTGATGACGCCATCGCCATACAGCAGGGAGGCGCCGATCACGCCGAGCAGCACCAGTATGGGAAGTCTGCCGCCCCTCGCAATCTGTTCGGCGCCGACCAGCGACAGCAATGCCAGGATGCCGCCCTCGCCGTCATTGTCGGCGCGCAGCACGAAGATCACGTATTTCAGCGACACCATCGCCATCAGCGCCCAGAAGATCAGCGAAACGATGCCGAGCGCGTCGGCGGCGGTCGGGACCGGATGGCCGATGCCGGTCAGCGCGACCTGGAAGGCGTAAAGCGGGCTGGTGCCGATGTCGCCATAGACGACACCGAGCGCCGTCAGCGCCAGGAACCAGGGATTACCGGCGTGATGGAGGTATTTGGCCTGGTCCAGCCTGGCGTCGGAATGACCGGGAACGACACCCGTTGCCGAACGATCGATCAGGCCGGCCGGGGCGCTCGATGGCATGTCCATATGAACCTCGCGAGGAGATCACATTGCCTGTACTCGCGAAGTTGGCATTCAAGATTTGGGCCATGATGCGCCCCCAATCGGCGGGACCGGGAGTTCAATGATGCGCCGGCCAGTCGATCCCGATGTCGAGATGCGCGGTGTCGTTGATTCGACGCAGCTGAAACGAACTGCCGGTGACTTCGATTTCGTTGATGCAACAGGGGCTTTGCGCCAACCGCCAATAGGCCGCCAGCGGCAGGTCCAGAACCTGGGTCAGCATGACCCGGTTGACGCTGTCATGGCCGACCAGGACGACCACGTCTGCCGCATTCCGGGAAAGAACGAAACGCAGCACGCCCGCGGTGCGGGTCGCGACATCCTGGAGCGATTCTCCGTTCGGAAATCGGACCAGATGGGGTGTCGTGAGCCAGGTTTCGAAAAAACCGGGATCGCTTGCGCGAGCATCGTCGTATGTCCGCGACTGCCATGCGCCATAGTCGAGATCGATGAGCCCGCCGAGCGGCTCGGATGGCACGCCGCAAGCCTCGGCGACGGCCGCGCCGGTGGCAACGCATCTCCGCAGCGGACTGGTATGGATCGAACCCGGAGCCCATTGCGAGGCGATCCGATGAGCCAGCAACCCAGCTTGCCGCTCTCCTGTTTCGGTCAGGACGAGATCTGCGCGACCCCTGAAACGCTCCGGTTTTATGCCTTCCACATGACCGTGGCGGACCAATAAAATGACGGTCATCCAGCGCAGCTCTCCTCACGGCCGGCCGCTATTTTGGCGATCAGCATATACGGTATCTTGCGTATTGGCGCGGCGAGGATGGGTGACGTACCGTCCCTCTTCAAATTTTCGTTGATCGTGCGCCGACCGATGTACCGCCCGCGAAACACGTGTGGGCGCTTGTCGGCCGACATTGATCCCTGGTTTGACATCGTTTAGGATTGCAGTTCCAAGGGGATGGGGTTCCCCAAAACCGCCTGATGAGGGCTGATGACTCCTGCCGCGTCGAGAATGCGGGGGTTGGTCCGTTGCGGTATATCCGCTCAGGCTCCTTGGCCGTCTCACCGCGAAAAACAAGATTGCTGCGTCGCCCGCCAACCGGAGATGGTGGGCCGCCAGCCACGCGTTTGTCATTGGCGAGGGGATGACTATTGAGAACATTGCCGGCAGGAGATTTGAGCAGCAAGCGACCCGGTGAAAGTAGAGGCCTACGGTGGAAACGATCAACGGCGTCATGTGGGTTGCGCTAGGCAGCGTGCTCGGCGGGATGGCCAGATTCTGGCTGTCCGGATTTGTTGCGCGGCGTGTCGGCGAGACATTTCCCTGGGGAACCATGGTCATCAATGTGAGCGGTGCGTTCCTTATCGGCGTGCTTGCGGCATCGGCGGCAGGCCACGGGACCTTTGCGGAAGTCAGACCGTGGCAATTTGCCGTCACCGGATTCCTGGGATGCTACACGACCGTGTCTTCCTTCAGCCTGCAGACCTTGTCGCTCGCTCGCGACAGCGAGCTGTCGCTCGCGGCCTGGAATATGGTGCTCTCGCTGTCCCTTTGTCTTCTTGCCGTCGCTGTCGGTTTTACCGCCGGCGCGCATGCGTTCGGGTAAAGGGAAGTTCGGCGATGCAGGACAATGTTGCACCGAAGCCGCCGGCGACCGAACAGCGGGAGGACCGCCCGCCTCCCGCCATGCGCCGTTCTTCGCGGTGGCGAAAATTCTGGGATGCGGCCGGTTCCTATATTTCCGTGGCGCTGGGCAGCATCGTCGGAGGCGTGGCGCGTTATCTGGTTTCGGTCCTGTTCTTGAGCCAATTCGGCAGTGGCTTTCCCTGGGCAACCCTGTTCGTCAATGTGACGGGTTCGTTCGTCATCGGATTTTATGCGGCGCTGACCGGCCCCGACGGCAGGTTGTTTGTCAGCGCGCGACAGCGGCTGTTCGTCATGGTCGGCATCTGCGGGGGCTACACGACATTCTCCGCGTTCAGTCTGGAAACCCTGAGATTGGTGCAGTCCGGCAAAGTCCAGACCGCATTGGTTTATCTGGTCGTCTCGGCCGTCACCTGGATCGCCGGTGCATGGATCGGTCATGCGCTGGCGGCACGCCTCAATCGTTTGTAAGGAATTCGAGAAATGCAACTACCGAAACAAGCCGTCCTATTGCGGGTCTTCACCGGCGAGGATGACAAATTCGAGGGCCGTCCGCTCTATGAAGCGATTGTCATGAAGGCGCGCGAAATGCACCTGGCCGGCGCCACCGTGTTGCGCGGCCCGATGGGGTTCGGCAAATCGAGCCTGATCCATACCGACAAGATCCTGCGCCTTTCCATGGATTTGCCGCTGGTCATCGAAATCGTGGATTCCGAAGAGAAGATCCATGAGTTCCTGCCCGTTCTCGACAAAATGATGGACAGTGGTCTGGTCACGCTGGAGAAACTGCAGGTTCTGCAGTACGGCACCGACAAGACGGCCGATGGCTAGCCGACCAGGTCGCGGAAATACCAGGCCGCCTTTCCTGCCGGTGCTTGACGGAATGATGTCGAGCGGTCTTATCACCATTGAGAGAGCGGAAGTCCTTCAATATGGCACCGAGGAAGTCCGTCCGTTACAAGCCGTCGAGCCGGAGCCGCGGCCGCAAAACCTGAAAGTCTAGAGGAAATCCATGCCAGCCTATCGTTCCCGCACCACAACTCACGGCCGCAACATGGCGGGCGCCCGCGGCCTCTGGCGTGCGACCGGCATGAAAAATGAGGATTTCGGCAAGCCGATCATTGCCGTGGTCAACTCGTTCACGCAGTTCGTGCCCGGCCACGTCCACCTCAAGGATCTCGGCCAGCTGGTGGCGCGCGAAATCGAACAGGCCGGCGGCGTCGCCAAGGAATTCAATACCATCGCGGTCGACGATGGCATCGCCATGGGGCACGACGGCATGCTTTACAGCCTGCCGTCGCGCGAGCTGATCGCCGACAGCGTCGAGTATATGGTCAACGCGCACTGCGCGGACGCCATGGTGTGCATCTCCAACTGCGACAAGATCACGCCGGGCATGCTGATGGCCGCATTGCGGATCAATATCCCGACCGTGTTCGTTTCCGGCGGCCCGATGGAATCCGGCAAGGTCAATCTCAAGGGCAAGATCAGGTCGGTCGATCTGGTGGACGCCATGGTCGCGGCCGCCGACGACACGGTCAGCGACGCTGACGTCGCAATCATCGAACGGTCGGCGTGCCCGACCTGCGGATCCTGCTCCGGCATGTTCACGGCAAATTCCATGAACTGCCTGACCGAGGCGCTAGGGCTTGCGCTTCCCGGCAACGGCTCCGTGCTCGCGACCCATGCCGATCGCAAGGGCCTGTTTGTCGAGGCCGGCCATCTGATCGTCGACCTGGCGCGCCGCTATTACGAACAGGATGACGAGAGCGCGCTGCCGCGGACCATCGCCAGCTTCAAGGCGTTCGAAAATGCGATGACGCTGGACATCGCCATGGGCGGATCGACCAACACCGTGCTGCATCTGCTGGCGGCGGCCCATGAAGGCGAGATACCCTTCACGATGCAGGACATCGACCGATTGTCGCGCCGGGTGCCGGTGCTGTGCAAGGTCGCTCCCTCCGTTCCGGACGTGCATCTCGAAGACGTTCACCGTGCCGGCGGGGTGATGGCCATTCTCGGCGAACTCGACCGTGCCAGTCTTCTCAATCGCGAGCTGCCGACGGTCCACAGCAAATCACTCGAGGCCGCCCTGGACCGCTGGGACATCAGGCGTACCAGGAGCGAGAATGTGCGCACATTCTACAAAGCCGCGCCCGGCGGCGTGCCGACCCAGGTCGCCTTCAGCCAGGATCGGCGTTTTGACGAGATCGACACCGACCGCACGGCGGGTTGCATCCGCGATGTGGAGCACGCCTTCTCAAAGGACGGCGGTCTCGCGGTGCTCTCGGGCAATCTGGCCGCCGACGGCTGTATCGTGAAAACCGCAGGCGTCGATGAAAGCATCCTGAAGTTCGAAGGTCCGGCGCGGATCTTCGAGAGCCAGGATGCCGCGGTCGAAGGCATCCTGACCGGCAAGATCCACGCCGGCGACGTCGTGGTGATCCGCTATGAGGGCCCGCGCGGCGGGCCCGGCATGCAGGAGATGCTCTATCCGACCAGCTACCTCAAATCGAAAGGTCTCGGCAAAAGCTGTGCGTTGATCACCGATGGCCGCTTTTCGGGCGGGACATCGGGTCTGTCGATCGGGCATGTCTCGCCCGAAGCCGCCGAAGGCGGCCTGATCGGGCTGGTGGAGGAAGGCGACCGCATCGAAATCGATATTCCGCAGCGTTCCATAAGCCTGCTGGTTGACGAGGCCGTTTTGACTCGACGCAGGGAGGCGATGCTGGCCAGGAAGACGGGTGCCTGGAAGCCCGCCAAACGCAGCCGGAAGGTTTCGATGGCGCTGAAGGCCTATGCCGCGCTCACCACCAGCGCCGCGCGGGGCGCGGTGCGGGTGGTCAGGGAATAGGTCGGCCACTCACGACGGGCAGCGCACGGACAATTCCAGGCCGCCGTCGAACGGCAGCGTCATGGTGCGGAAACCGTTGGCCGCGAGATAGGCGAAATAGTCCGAATATTCGCTGCGATATTGCGCGGTATTGTCCGCGATCACGACGGCCCCTGCCTTGAGATGCGGGCCGACCAGTTCCAGCGCCGGCCGCGCCATCGAGATCCAGATATCCATCAGCAAGAAATCCACCGGTCCGTCGATTTGCTTCAGCGTCTCGCGCAGGTCGCCTTCGCGGAGCTCGATGTATCGGCTCAAGCCCGCCTGCTCGAAATGCGTCCGCGCAGCGGAAGCCTTGTCGGGCTCGTATTCCGTGCCGATCACCACGCCGTCGCCGCCGGTGGCGCGGATATTGTCGCGCACGGCTGCTGCGAGATAGAGCGTCGAAACGCCCCAGGAGGTGCCGATCTCGACGATCCGGCGCGCATTGCTGGCGCGGCAAAGCTGGTAGCAGAATTCCGCCTTGTCGCGATCGAGCGCGACCAGCTTGTCGCTGAGAAAGGCTCTGTCCGTCCGGCTGGCGTCGAGGCTTCGCATCGCAGCCGCCTGTTCGTCGCTTCTGGCATGCAGGCCGGCGAGCAGGCGTTCCAGTTCCGGATCGGCCAAGACGCTCAAGGATGGCTCGCTTCCGCCGCCGGCACCTTGATCTCCGTCGGCAGGATCAGGGCGGCTGCGATCACCAACAGGCACAAGCCGGCGAACGCGTGCAGCATGGTGACGAAACCGCCCTGCTGGTACAGCCATGCCACCAGGCCGACCGATACGCCGGCCGCGGTGAAGCCGACGAAATAGCGCACCGCATAGGCGCGCGAGCGCCATTCCTCACTGGTGTATTTGCCGACCATGGCGTCGTTGACGGTGACCTGGCCGAACGCGCCCATCACGATGCCGATCGAAACCAGGATCAGCGGCAGGTTCGACAGCGTCGCGGCGAAATACAAAAACGGCGCCAGCACGAACGACAGCGGCAGCGAGACCGCTTTCAGTGAATGGCGGTCCAGCAGTTTGCCGATGGTGTATTGCGTCATGGCGCCGAACACATAGACGCAGGCCGCGATCACCCCCAGCAGCGCCGGGCTTTTGGTGAGGTCGGCGAGCCGCTCGGCAAACAGTTTTGGCAGCGCCACCGTCACCGCGTTGAAGGTGGTGGAGATCGCGACCACCACGATCAAGAGCGCCACGATCACCCGCCACATGTCTTCCTTGGCGACGCGCGCCTGCGCCGCCGCCTGCCGCGAGCCGGTGCGGTCCTCATGCACCACGGTCCAGGCGAAGGCGAGACCTACCAGGATGGTGACGACGCCCGGGATGATGAAGGCAAAGCGCCAGCCGAGATACTGGCCGACCACGCCGGTGACCAGCGCCGATGAGGCGACGCCGAGATTGCCCCAGACCCCGTTCAGCCCCATCTCGCGGCCGAGCCGGTCGGCATAGGACACGATCATCGCGGTGCCGACAGGATGGTAGATCGAGGCGAACAGGCCGATCGACAGCAAGGCCGCGCCGAGCTGCAACGAAGTCTGCACCAGGCCGACCGCGATCATCGAGGCGCCGATGCCGACAAAGAAGATCACCATCATGTGGCGGCGGCTCCAGCGGTCGCCGAGCCAGCCCGTCAACAGCGAGCCCGCGCCGAAGGCGACGAAACCCGGGGTGGCGTAAGGCAACAGCTCCGAATAGGCCATGCCGAGCGCCGGCCCCATCACGATCACGGCGGCGGCAAAAATCAGCATCGAATAATGGTCGATGAAATGGGCGGCGTTGACGAAGCCGATCACGCGGGCCGGGCTGTTCATATCCAAGATCCTCTGCAAATCCCCGGGTCGAAATCCTCTTGCCTTTTGGTTTATATGGTCTTGTCCTGACGGGATGTCGCCAATGAGTATCGCCGAAACGCCAATCGCTCCCATGAAGCCGCTGGCCGCGGTCAAGGGCAGCCACCGCGCCACCGGTGACGGCGTTCACATGGTCGCGCGCAGCTACCGGAAAGGCGTCCGCCTCGACACCCACATGCACCGCGAGGCGCAGCTGGTCTATGCGGCCAGGGGCACGATGCAGGTCACCACCCCGAAGGGGCGCTGGCTGGTGCCGCCGGACCGCGCGGTATGGGTGCCGGCGAAGCTCGGACATGCCATCGACGTGCTCGCGGACATCGACATGCGCACGCTGTATTTCGATCTGGCGTGGCTGGCGCGGGAGGAGCGCAGCGAAAGTCTTGCTTCCGAATTCGTAGTCCGGGTGTCGCGGCTGCTGCACGAGACCATCCTGGCGCTGTTCGATACAAGCAATGATCCCGCGCGCACCGAGCTGCTGATCCAACTGGCCGTACTCGAACTGCATCACGCCGAGGATTCCACCACTTTCATTCCGCTGCCGCAGGAAGCGCGCTGCCGCCGCGCCGCCGATATCGTGCTGAATGACCCCACCGCCGCTCATGAGATCGAAACGCTGGCGCGCGCGGTCGGGACCTCGGCGCGGACGCTGTCGCGGCTGTTTTCCATGGAGACGCAACTGAGCTTCAAAAGCTGGTGCCAGCGCGCCCGCATTGCGCAGGCGATCGAGAAGCTTTCGATGGAAGCCGATGTCTCGGTCAAGCAGCTCGCCTCCGAGCTCGGCTACGCCAGCGTGCCCGCCTTCTCCCACGCCTTCCGCCAGGTCACCGGCAAGACCCCGACGGAGTTTGCGGAGGAGAAGTAACGACTCGTGATACGCGGGCTTGACCCGCGTATCCATCACGCTTCGTGAAAGTCTTTGGAAGTGGATGGATTGCCGGGTCAAGCCCGGCAATGACGACCGATTGATGGCGGCCGTTACCGATCAGGCTGACCGTTTTTTGCGCGGGATGCCCGCTTGATTGTGATCGTCGCTGCCCTAAATTCCATGTAAGCTTTTACCCGGATCCGGATTCGACGCGCCCCGCCATGAGCAGCAACGCCTTTTTCTCGGACTTGCTCGCCTCGATTTCCGAGCGCGGCCGCACGCTGCTTCGCCGGGTCGGGTCGTCGGAGGCCAAGCCTGACGGCGACGAGCTGATTGCCTTGTGCGAGGCGCTGCTGTCGGGCCGCGGCGAGGCGTCCGCCACCGCCATGGCGCGCGAGGTGCTCGACCGCTACCAGCACCTCGACGCGTCGGAACGGCTGGCATTCTTCGAGAGGCTGACCCGCGACTTCGGCCCGGACCGCGAGAAACTGGCGCAGACGATCGAGAACTGGCGCGCGCAGCCCAATGACGCCGATGCCAGCGAACTGCATTACGCGTCCGAGCCGCGGCGGCAGGAACTGATCCGGCGGCTCAACCGCGCGCCGGGCGGCACCAGCGCGCTGGTGGCGATGCGCACCGATCTGCTTTCCGCCATGAAAGGCCACAAGGACCTCGCCGCGCTCGACCGCGACGTCGCGCATCTCTTGTCCTCATGGTTCAACAGGGGGTTTCTCGTGCTGCGCAGGATCGACTGGTCGACACCGGCCAACATTCTGGAACAGATCATCCGCTACGAGGCGGTGCATGAAATCCGCGACTGGAACGATTTGCGCCGCCGCATCGACCCGGTCGACCGCCGCTGCTACGCGTTCTTCCACCCCGCTTTGGTCGACGAGCCCTTGATCTTCGTCGAGGTGGCGCTGACCGAAACTATACCGGCGGCGATCGCCCCGCTGCTCGCCGCCGACCGGCCGCTGGTGCCGACCGAGCGCGCCCGCACCGCGGTGTTCTATTCGATCTCCAACACCCAGCGCGGCCTGGGCGGCATTTCCTTCGGCAGTTTCCTGATCAAGCAGGTGGCCGAGGAATTGCAGCGCGAACTGCCGAAACTGGAGAGTTTTGTCACGCTCTCGCCGGTGCCTGGATTCATGGCCTGGCTGAAGCAGGCGGACGATGTTCCCGTGTCCGACGAGGACCGCGCAGTGCTGGAAATTCTCGAGAAGTCCAACTGGTTCGAGAATGCCGAACTCGAGGCACAGCTGCGTACGGTGCTCGAGCCGCTGGCGGCGTATTATTTCCTGAAAGCCCGCACGCCGAAGGGACGGCTGATCGATTCGGTGGCGCGATTCCACCTCGGCAACGGCGCGCGGCTGGAGCGGATCGACTGGAAGGGCGACCTCTCGCCCAAGGGCCTGCGCGAATCCGCCGGGATCATGGTCAACTATCTTTACCGCCTCGAGGACATCGAGAAGAACCACGAGGCCTACGCCAATGACGGCGAAGTCGTCGCATCCGGCGCGGTGAAGCGGTTGCTGAAGGGCGAAGGGCGGCGGTTGCTGGATATGCGGCTGTCGTAGCCACCTCGTCATTCCGGGATGGTCCGAAGGACCAGACCCGGAATCTCGAGATTCCGGGTTCGACGCTCCGCGTCGCCCCGGAATGACAGGGTTTTAGGCCGCCAGCGCCCTCATCTCCTTGTAGAGATCGGATTTGCCCTCGAACCCGATGCCCGGCAGGTCCGGCATGGTGATGTGGCCAGCCTCGACGCGGACGCCGTCGGGGAAACCGCCATAGGGCTGGAACAGGTCGGGATAGCTCTCGTTGCCGCCGAGGCCGAGGCCGGCGGCGATGTTGAGCGACATCTGATGACCGCCATGCGGGATGCAGCGGCTCGGCGACCAGCCTGCCGTCTTCAGCACTTCCAGCGTGCGCTGGTATTCGCACAGACCATAGGACAGCGCGCAATCGAATTGCAGCCAGTCGCGGTCGGGCCGCATCCCGCCGTAGCGAAGGAGATTGCGCGCGTCCTGGTGGCTGAACAAATTTTCGCCGGTCGCCATCGGGCCGGGATAAAAATCCGCCAGCGCGGCCTGCAGCTGGAAATCGAGCGGGTCGCCAACCTCCTCGTACCAGAACAGCGGATAGTCACGCAGCATTTTTGCGTAAGCAATGCCCGTCTCCAGATCGAAGCGGCCGTTGGCGTCGACGGCGAGCTGCGCGTCCTTGCCGATCTCTTCGAGGACGGCCTCGATGCGGACGCGGTCTTCGTCGATCGGCGCGCCGCCGATCTTCATCTTGACGACGTTGTAGCCGCGATCGAGATAGCCGCGCATCTCGCCGCGCAGCATCTGTAACCCCTTGCCCGGATAATAATAGCCGCCGGCGGCGTAGACGAACACGCGCGGATTGGCGGGTCGCCCGTGACGCTCGGCGAGCAGGCGGAACAGCGGTTTGCCCGCGATCTTGGCGACTGCGTCCCACACCGCCATGTCGATGGTGCCGACCGCCACCGAGCGCTCGCCATGGCCGCCAGGCTTCTCGTTCGACATCAGGGTTGCCCAGATTCTGTCGGGATCGAGATTGTCGCCGCTCTCGTCGAGCAGCGTGTTCGGATCGGCCTCCATCAGGCGCGGCGCAAAGCGCTCGCGGATCAAACCGCCCTGCCCGTAGCGGCCGTTGGAGTTGAAGCCGTAGCCGACCACGCGCTTGCCGCCACGCATCACGTCGGTGACGACGGCGACGAGGCTCGTGGTCATCTTGGTGAAATCGATATAGGCGTTGCGGATCGGAGACGAGATCGGCTTTGTGACTTCGCGGACGTCGACGATGCGGACGGACATGGGGTTTGGGCTTTCGAGATGAAGGGCGAAACTGTCTACGTCGTCATTGCGAGCCAACGGGTCGGCGCAAAGCACCGCCCGATGACAGGCTTCGTGAAGCAATCCATCGTCCAACAGCACAAGTGGAAGAATGGATTGCTTCGTCGCAAGGGCTCCTCGCAATGACGAATGTCATCAGGATTGCTTGTCGCGGAAATACGGCTCGACCGGGCCGTGGACTTTTATCGTCAGCGGATTGCCGTAGCGATCCCTGGCGTTGCCCGCGGTGACGCGGACCCAGCCCTCGCTGACGCAATATTCCTCGACATTGGTCTTCTCGACGCCCTTGAAGCGGATGCCGACATCGCGCGCCAGCACGGCTTCATTGTAGTACGGGCTCTTCGGATCGGTGCACAGGCGATCGGGCAGTTGCTCGCTCGCTTGCTCTTCCTTGGCGTCGTCGTTCTCGTTCACAGCAGGGCCTCGATTTCTTTCTTCAGGGATTCCGGCGTTGCGGTCGGCGCGTGCCGCGCCACCACCTTACCCGAGCGATCGACCAGGAATTTGGTGAAATTCCATTTGATCGAGGCGCCCAGCAGCCCGGATTTCTCGCTTTTCAAATACCGATAGAGCGGATGGGCGCGATCGCCGTTGACCTCGATCTTGGCGAACAGCGGAAAGGTGACGGCATAGTTGCTGGCGCAGAACTCGCCGATCGCCTTGGCGTCGCCGGGCTCCTGCCTGCCGAACTGGTTGCAGGGAAATCCGAGCACGGAGAAGCCGCGCGGGCCGAGTTGCTTTTGCAGCGCCTCCAGCCCGCGGTATTGCGGCGTAAATCCGCAGGCGCTCGCGGTGTTGACGATCAGCAGCACCTGACCCTCGAACCGCTTCAGGGCTACGTCCTCGCCGGCGAGCGAGGTTGCGGTGAAATCGTAGATGCCAGCCATCGCGCTCTGATATCCTCGGGTCGTTGCCTCAACCGACGGGGTCGATCGGCGCCGGCGGCACTCCGCCGGCCTCGATCGCTTCGCCCGCGAGCAGGCAGAGGTCCTCGCGAAAACGCCCCGAGACCACTTGCACGCCGACGGGAACGCGTCCCACCAATCCCGTGGAAACCGTTAGCCCAGGCAGCGCCATGAAGGGAATGGCGATCTGCGCCAGTTGCGCGCGCCAGACCCGCGCAAACGAGGCCTCGTCGCGCCGGTCGAGGCCGTCGGGGAACGGCAGTTCGCCGGAGACCGGCATCAGCAGCACCGCGTAGGTCTCGAAGAATTGCAGCCATTGCCGGCTCAAGGTCGCCCGCCGCGTCAGGGTTTTGGAGAGCGCATCCGCATCGAACGGAAAAACCTTCGACTTGTTGCCGCGCAGGCAGGCCAGCGCGCCGGGATCGCCTTCGCGCTCGGCGGCGGCGAGCTGCGCCTCATAGCCGTCGCCGAGCCAGAGTTTTGTTTGTAATTCCGCGGGCTCGCGGAGCGGCGGCGTGGTAGCGATCTCCTCGACCGTCCATCCGGCGCGCTGCAGCCGTTTTCCCGCGTCCGCAACCGCGGCCTTCACTTCCGGCGCGGTTTCCAGGCCGTCCGGCGCAAGACACAGCGCGGCGCGCTTCGGCATGACAGGCCCTTCCAGCGGCGCCGGCACCCACCAGGGATCGCGCGCGTCCCTGCCCGACATCGCATGAAGCGCGATTCGAAGATCCCCGATGGTGCGCGCCAGCGGGCCCGAGACCGCCGAGCTCTGCGGCCCGATGGGGCGCTCGGGCAGCGAGGCATTGAAGGCGGCGACGCGCCCGACCGTCGGCCGCAGTCCATGCACGCCGCAGGCATAGGCCGGATAGCGGATCGAGCCCGCAATATCGGTGCCGTGCGCGATGTGGCCGATGCCGGCCGCGACCGCCGCCCCCGCGCCGCCGGACGAGCCGCCCGGCGTGATACTCGCGTCGCGCGGGTTCTTGGTGTCGCCATGGATCAGGTTGGTCGTGAACCAGCGATAGGAAAACGCCGGGCAGTTGGTGCGGCCGAGGATCACGGCGCCCGCCTTGCGCAGATTGTCGATCACCGGGCTGTTGGTTGCGGCGATGACGTCGCGCTGGATTTTCAGCCCGTTGGTGTTGGCGAATCCCGCCTGGTCGATATTGACCTTCACCGTGACCGGCACGCCCGCCAGCGAGCCGACCTCCTCGCCCCGCGCGATCGCCGCATCGATCGCACCGGCCTGTGCCAGCACCTCCTGCGGCTTGTGATCGACCACGGCGTTGATGGCGGGGTTGACCGCATCGAGCCGCGCCAGCGCCGCGGTCGCGGCCTCCTTGGCCGAAATCTTCTTCGTCTTGATCAGGGTCGCGAGGTCTTGAGCCGACAGACGCCAGAGGTCTTGCATGGAGTGCTCCACATGAACGCTGGTCTTGTAGCGCCGCACGGACGACATGGCCAGCGCTGCAACAGAAACGACGACGTGTCGGGCTTAATTTGAATCGCGGCGATGGCCCTCTTCTCCCTCTCCCCGCTCTTTCGCGGGGAGAGGGTTGGGGTGAGGGGCCGCCTCAGCGAATACTGAAGCAGAACGTATGCGGAGGGGCCCCTCACCCGGCGCTTTGCGCCGACCTCTCCCCGCGAAGAGCGGGGCGAGGTGAATAACCCCTAGCGCAGGCGGGCGAGATAATAGGCGAGATCGGCGATCTGCTCCGGCGTGACCGGCTGCAGTACCTCGGCCATGGTGCCGTCATAGCCGTGGCGGCTGTTGTCCTTGTATTCGGCCAGGGTCTTGGCGAGATAATCCTCGCGCTGGTCGGCGATGCGCGGGACGTTGTCGCGCCCGGCGAAATCGAAGTTGTGGCAGGTGCCGCAATGGTTCTTCTGCACCAGGTCCTTCGCGCGCTCGATCCGCGCGGGATCGCCGGCGTCACTGGGCGGATTGGGTTTCGGCAGTTTGCCGATGAATTCGGAGAACGCGCGCAGATCGTCGTCGGTGAACGATTTCGTCATCTCGTTCATCGGCTCGAAGCTGCGCAGTTTTTCGCGGAACATGAACAGCTGGATCAACGCGTAGGCCGGCTGCTGGCCGCCGAGCGAGGGCGTGTTCTCGGTCTCGGATTGTCCGTGCTCGCCATGGCAGGCAAAGCAGGCCACGGCGCGTTCTTCGATGGTCTCTGCGTGCGCTGAAACTGCGATCAGTGCAAGCGCCAGGGCCGCGATTGTCTTATGCATGGTGAGGTCTCGACGCTTGCTCGTCATTGCGAGGAACGAAGCGACGAAACAATCCAGGCAGAGGCATGGATTGCTTCGCTTCGCTCGCAATGACGGTGGTTGCCCTGATCGCTCCTACTGCGAAGCCACCTTCGGCTTGCCGTAGGAGACGCGGTAGACCGCGCCATTCCAGTCGTCGGAGACCAGGATCGAGCCGTCCTTCATCTGCATCACGTCGACCGGCCGGCCGACGTAATTGTTGTTCTCCAGGAAGCCGGTGATGAGCGGCTCCATCGACTTCACGGTGCCGTCCTTGTTCAGCTTGACGACGACGACGTCACCGCCGGCCTTCTTCGACCGGTTCCAGGAACCGTGCCGGGCCACGATGATGGCGTTCCTATAGCTCTTCGGGAACATGTTGCCGGTGTAGAACCGCATGCCGAGTGCCGCCGTATGCGGACCCATCAGGCCGACCGGCGCGGTGTAGTCGCTGCAGGAATGGCCCCAGCCGAATTCGGGATCCGGAATATTGCCCTGGTAGCAGTAGGGCACGCCGAAATCCTCGCCGACCTTTGAGACGCGATTGAGCTTGTCCTGCGGCACGTCCTCCGACATCCAGTCGCGGCCGTTGTCGGTGAAGTAGAGCTGCTTGTTCTCCGGATTCCAGTCGAAGCCGACGGAATTGCGGACGCCGAGCGCGACCACTTCGGCGCCCGTGCCGTCGAGGTTGATGCGCCGGATCTGGCCGTGGGCGCTGTCGTGCAGCACGTTGTTGCCGGGCTGTCCGACCGGAATATAGAGCTTGTTATCGGGACCGACCGCGATGAACTTCCAGCCATGGGCTTCGTCCTTCGGCAGGTTGTCGTAGATCGTGGTGGGTTTTGGCGGGTTGTCGAGGTTGTCTTCTACCTTGTCGATCTTGTCGATCTTCGACAGCTCGGCGATGTAGAGCGTGCCGTTGTGGAAGGCGACGCCGTTCGGCCGGTAGAGGCCGGAGGCCAGCACCTTGACCGAGCGCTTGCCGTCCTTGTTGACGATCGCATAGACCTTGTCGACGAGGCGGCTGCCGACGAACACCGTGCCCTTGTCGCCGAGCGCAAGCGAACGGGCGTTGGCCATGCCGCCGGCGTAGACCTCGATGTTGAAGCCGGCCGGCACCTTGAGTTTTGCGATCGGCAACTTGTCCACCGCGGCCGGTAGCGGCGGCGGCGCCACCGGTGCAAGCTTCGCGGCGGCCTCGCCGTCGGGCCGCCCGATCAGGGGCGAACCCGGCGGCAGCGGCGCGGCGGCGGCTGCAGCAGGCGCGGCTGGGCTGGCTGGCTGCTGCGCGGCGGCGGCACAGGTAAATGCGCCGATAAAAACGCCCGCGAGCAACAGGCTGCGCGGCGACGAGCAGATCATCATGACGTCCTCCCCTTTGGTGGAAGCCCTTATTCCCCGCGCGGGCAAGCGTTGCCGGTGCCGGTGGCTTTCCTGGGCGGCAGTCTCCGATATTTCCACACCGGCGTGCAATCGGAAAACATCGTGCAGCTGCGGGCAATCAGGCCGGAATGGATAGGGCCGGCGGTGTTGCGGGCACAATGTCATTCCGGGGCGACGCGAAGCATCGAACCCGGAATCTCGAAATTCCGGGTTCGCGCTTTGCGCGCCCCGGAATGACGGGCATGCCCGTCAGTGTTTCGTCACCCGCATATCGGAGAAATCGAGCAGCGCTTCGGCGAACGGAAACTCCAGCACGATCTCGCCGTCATCGTCGGTGACTTCGAGGATCGCGGTCAACAGCGCGCCCTCGGCGCCTTCGGTTTTCAGCAGTTCCCGGATCATGGCGCGGGCGACCTCCCAGGCGCGGTCGGGATTGCGCAGCTCCTCGCCTTCGGGATCGGCGATCAGCTCGTCGCCGATCCGTGTGTTGAAGAAATACCGCGGCATGGCCTGTAATCCACTTTGGGTTGAGGGTTCCGGTCGGCGAACCCGGGGTTTTTCGCAAGTCACAACTTCTTTATCCGAATTCTCGACCGGCGAGGCCGAGCGGAACCCGCGCCCGGTCCGGCGCACGCAACTCTGAACCGCTTGATCCGGCTTTGGTTTGACGGCAAGCCGCACAATTCGGTGAACTCTTTCTGCGATGCAGCATGAAAATCCAGTGCTTTGCGTCGAAAGATTTCACTGGCGAACTTTGCAATCCCGACTAGTTTATCGGGTGGGCGGAGTTCGTCCTGTCAACAAGGAGAGCCAAAATGGCCTGGAAAACCCCGAAGATCGTCGAAGTGCCGGTCGGCATGGAAATCAACATGTATGCGTGCGCCGCCCGCAAATAAGCGGTCGCGACAACTTCACGTTTTGATTGAGGTGGACTTCCAGGTGTGACCGATCCCGCAAGGGATCGTGGCACGCCGGGTCCACCTTTGAGACGTTTGTAGTCCAAGCGTTTGTATCTCCAGGAGACGGATCATGCTTCGCGTCGTCGTCCTGGGCGCCGCGGCCGGCGGCGGTGTTCCGCAATGGAATTGCGGATGCCCGGTGTGCCGGAAGGCGCGAACCGAGAATCCCGAGCTCAGGAGCACCCAGGCCTCGATCGCGGTCAGCGCCGATGGCGAGCACTGGTATCTCGTCAATGCCTCGCCCGATCTGCGCCAGCAACTGATCGCGACGCCGCAGCTGCATCCGAGAGAAGGCCGGCTTCGCCACAGCCCGATCTCGGGTGTGATCCTGACCAATGGCGAAATCGATGCGGTGGCGGGCCTGCTGTCGATGCGCGAAGGTTCGCCGTTTACGATCTACGCACACCCAAAGGTGCTTTCGATCCTCAAAGCCAACAGCATCTTCAATGTGCTGAGCGAGAGGAACGTGCGGCGCCAGCCAATCGCGGTGAACGAGGCGTTCGAGCCTGATCTGCCCGGCGGCGCGCCGTCCGGCATCGAGATCCTGCCGTTCGAGGTATCGGGCAAGAGCGCCTGGTACCTGGAAGGCAAGGCTCACCCCGGCGGCCATGACGGGGCGGGCGATACGCTCGGGCTACGCATTGCCGACAAGGCGAGCGGCAAGTATTTCTATTTTCTCGCCGCCTGCGCCGGCGTCGACGACGATCTCAAGTCGCGGCTTGCGGGCGCGCCGCTGATCTTCTTCGACGGCACGGTGTGGCGGGATGACGAGTTGATCGCGGCGGGCCTTTCCAGCAAGACCGGGCAAGCCATGGGACATATCGCAATGTCGGGAGAAACTGGCGCAATCGGAAGCCTGGCCGGGCTCGACATCGGCCGGAAGATATTTCTGCATATCAACAATTCCAATCCGGCGCTGCTGCACGACTCCGCGGAGCGCAAGATGGCCGACCAGGCGGGCTGGCAAATTCCCGCCGATGGAACGGAGATCGTGCTTTGAACGTGATGACGCAAAATGCAAAATCCCCCGACGGGATGACGGCCTTTTCGCGCGGCGCCGGCGCGCCGCTCGAAAGCGCCGAGCAGCTGGAAGCCGCACTCCGCCACATCGGGGCGGTGCGCTATCACAATCTGCATCCGTTTCATCAGCTCTTGCACGGCGGCAAGCTGAACAAGGGACAGGTGCAGGCCTGGGCGCTGAACCGCTATTTCTACCAGAGCACGATCCCCTTGAAGGACGCCGTGGTGATCTCCCGGTTCCGCGACCGGGCGACGCGGATGGAATGGCGGCACCGGATCGAGGACCATGACGGCGATGTCGGAACCGAAGGCGGCATCGAGCGCTGGCTGAAGCTGACCGAAGGCCTCGGGCTCGACAGCGCCTATGTGGAGTCAACCGAAGGCATCCTGCCCGCGACGCGCTTCGCGGTGGAAGCCTATGTGCATTTCTGCCGCGACAAGACCCCGCTGGAAGCCATCGCCTCCTCGCTGACGGAACTGTTCGCCCCGAACCTGCATGAGGAGCGCATCTCCGGGATGCTGGCGCATTACGATTTCGTCAACCCCGACATCATGAGCTATTTCAGCCGGCGGCTTAAGCAGGCGCCGCGCGACGCCGGCTTTGCGCTCGACTACGTCAAGCGGCATGCCAAGACCCCCGCGGAGCGCGAGGCGGTCTGCAACGCGCTGCTGTTCAAGACCAATGTGCTTTGGGTTCAGCTCGACGCGCTGTATCATGCCTATGTGGAAGGCCACATTCCGCCGGGCGCCTTTGTTCCCAAGAACGATTGAGAACGATTGAGAAACCGCGATGGCAAGCCGCAACATCAGCGTCAGCGAAGCGAGCCGGCCGATACTGCCGCGGCACGCCAGGCTGAAATTCGATGAGACGCGCCAGGTCTGGGTCATCCTGGCGCCGGAGCGGGTGCTGGCGCCGGACGAGATCGCGGTGGAAGTGCTGCAACTTTGCGACGGCGTCCGCAGCGTCGGCGACATGGTCGATCTGCTCGCCGCCAAATACGCAGCCGAGCGCGGCGCGATCGCAACCGACGTGATCGCCATGCTGCAGGACTTGGCCGACAAGGGATTTTTGACGCAAGCGCGCGAGAAGACGTCATGAGCCCGACGCTGACCGATGCCCATGTGGCGGCCAACAGCGATCCCGCCGACGGGCTCGCGGTGCTGGAGAATCGTGGCTCGACGGCCGAGACGTTCGGGATTCCGCTCGCCGTGCTCGCCGAGCTGACGCATCGCTGCCCGCTGCAATGTCCCTATTGCTCCAATCCGGTCGAACTCGACCGCGGCGGCAGCGAACTTACCACCGAAGAATGGAAGAAAGTGCTGTCCGAGCTTGCCGAGATCGGCGTGCTGCAGATCCATTTCTCCGGCGGCGAGCCGACCGCGCGCAAGGACCTGGTCGAACTGGTGCAGCGCGCCAGCGATGTCGGGCTGTACTCCAATCTCATCACCTCGGCCGTGCTGCTGACCCGTGAAAAACTTTCCGCGCTGGCGGATGCCGGACTGTGCCACGTCCAGATCAGTTTCCAGGGCAACGAGCCCGTTGTCGCCGACCGCGTCGCGGGCTTCAAACATGCGCACAAGAAGAAGATCGAAGTGGCGAGATGGACGCGCGAGCTCGATTTGCCGCTGACGGTGAACGCCGTCATGCATCGGCAAAACCTGTTCCAGCTGTCCGACATCATCCAGATGGCGGTCGATCTCGACGCCGACCGGCTCGAGGTCGCCAATGTGCAGTATTACGGCTGGGCGCTCAGGAATCGCGCGGCGCTGATGCCGACGCTCGCCCAGATCGAGGAGACCAGCCGCATCGTCGAGGACGCGCAAGCGCGGCTGAAGGGCACGCTCGCCATCGACTATGTGGTACCCGATTATTACGCGCTGCGGCCGAAGAAATGCATGGGCGGCTGGGGCCGGCAGTTCTTCAACATCTCGCCGGCGGGAAAAATCCTGCCCTGCCATGCCGCCGAAAGCATCACCGGGCTCGAGTTCCTCTCGGTGCGCTCGAACCATTCGATCGCCTGGATCTGGCAAAACTCCGAAGCCTTCAACCGCTATCGCGGCACCGGGTGGATGAAGGAGCCGTGCAAAAGCTGCGAATTCCGGGAAATGGATTTCGGCGGCTGCCGCTGCCAGGCTTTTGCGCTGACCGGTGATGCCGGCAACACCGACCCGGCCTGCACGCTGTCGCCGATGCATGAGCGGATTTTCAAGCTGGCCGAACAGGAAGCGGAGAGCAACGACAACCGTTTCCTCTATCGCAATTTCGCCGGCGGTACGCTGGAGACGGGCGGCGACCATGGCGCCTGACGCCGACGCCGGCAAAGCGAAGGCCAATCGCTCCGATCCGTTCGCGCCGCTGACGTCAGAGCTTTTGCCGGTCGGCGGGGGCCACGAGCTCTATGTCGAAAGCGTCGGCCGCGCCGACGGCATGCCGGCGGTCTATCTGCATGGCGGCCCCGGAAGCGGCTGCCAGCCCGACCACCGCCGGCTGTTCGACCCCGAGCGCTTTCACGCCATCCTGTTCGATCAGCGCGGCGCGGGCCGCAGCCGCCCGCAGGGCCGGCGCGAAAACAATACGCTGCCCGACCTGATCGCAGACATGGAGACGATCCGCGAAAAATTCTCAATTCCGCGCTGGATGGTGATCGGCGGCTCCTGGGGCGCGACGCTGGCGCTGGCTTATGCGCAGACGCATCCCGAGCGCGTCAGCGGCATCGTGCTGCGCGCGACCTTTCTCGGCACGCGGGCGGAGCTGCAAGCCGCCTTTCTCGAGGTGCTGCCGCGTTTCTATCCCGATCTCTACGAGGATTTTGTCAATGTATTGCCGCCGGAGGCGCGCGGCCAACTGCTCGACGCGTATTACCGCCGGATTCTCGATCCCGATCCCGCGCTGCATGGCCCGGTGGCCCGCGCCTGGCATGATACCGAGCAGAATCCTATCCGAGCATACGCCGAGCCGCGTCCGGCTCGATCCGGCATCGCTGAACTCGTCGCGCGCCCTGCCAGCCACGCCATTCATGGAAGCGCATTATTTCCAGCATGACTGCTTCATGCGACCGGGACAGCTGCTGGCCGAATCAGCAAAACTTGCCGGAATCCGCGGCCTCATCGTGCAGGGCCGCTACGATCTCTTGTGTCCGCCGGCGACCTCGCATGCGCTGGCCGCCCTGTGGCCGGACGCGGAGATTCGCATCGTCGAGAGCGCCGGCCATTCGCTGTACGATCGCGGCGTCAGGGATGCCGTGATGAAGGCGATCGCCGACCTCGCCTCCGAGATGTCAGCAAAAGGATCATCGTAAAATGCCGCTCGCCGGAAAAGGCATGCTGCTGACGTCGATGGACGTCGACCCCGCCAATGAGCCCGAATTCAGCCAATGGTACGACCGCGAACATCTCGAGGAGCGCGTGGCGATCGACGGCTTCCTCGAGGCGCGGCGCTACGTCGCCCATCGCGGCAGCCCGAAAAATCTCTTCCTCTATTCCACGGCGACGATCGACGTGCTCGACAGCGCGCCCTATCGCGCGCGGCTCGGCAACCCGACCGATCGATCCCGCAAGGTCATGGCGTACTTCCGCAACATGATCCGCGTGGTGGCGCATATCACCGTGAGCCGCGGACAGGGCCGCGGCGCCGTGCTCGGCATCATGCGCCTGCGACCTCCGGCTGGCGGCGAGGATGAATTGCGCGCCGCGCTGAGGGGGCAGCTCGATCCCGGCGAACTCGAAGGCATCATCTCGATGCATCTGCTGGAAAGCGATTCCCGTTTATCGGGGCCTACATCGGAAATTCCGGCCGCGGCAGGCGCCGGCGCGAGCGACTGGTTCGTGCTGGTCGACGGAACAGGTGTCGATGCAGTCTCGACGACGCTTGCGACGCGCTTCGGCGCTTCCGTGACCGGGTCGGAAACGCAAATTTCCACAGGCGTTTACCGCCTGATGTGGGACCTGTCGAAAAGCGACCTCTCGCAGGGCTAATGGCCTGCGCCGACCATCATTCAGCCATCGTTCATGTTGCACTGCCGCATTCGGGGGTGCGCAGCCATTAATGTTGCCATCATCGAGGGGGTGAAAACCTGATATCGCGCAAAATTGGCTTTGTGCATCATCCTGAATGGCTCTAATAAGATAACCCCATGATCCAATTCAAAAACCACAAGAACGCCGATTTAAGCGTTCGCGGGAAAAAGTAAGGCTGCGCCGTATATTTTGGCGCGGACACGGTAGGAATGAAACCGACTGATATCGCGGCACCCGACTACTTTCACAAGGTGGTCGATTGCCAGTGGGCTTGTCCCGCGCATACGCCTGTTCCCGAGTACATCCGCCTGATCGCCGAAGGCCGCTACAGCGATGCCTACATGATCAATTGGCGATCGAACGTGTTTCCGGGAATTCTCGGACGCACCTGCGACCGACCCTGCGAACCGGCCTGCCGCCGCGGCCGTGTCGAGGAAACGCCGGTCGCGATCTGCCGGCTCAAACGCGTCGCCGCCGACTTCAAGGACGACGTCAAGCACCGCATGCCGCGGCTCTCGGCGAAAAATGGCAAGCGCATCGCGATCGTCGGCGGCGGCCCCGCCTCGCTCACGGTGGCGCGCGACCTCGCCCCGCTCGGCTATCACTGCACCGTGTTCGATTCCGACCCCAAGCCCGGCGGCATGATGCGCACGCAGATTCCGAAATTCCGGCTGCCGGATTCGGTGATCGACGAGGAAACCGATTACATCCTCGACCTCGGCATCGAGTTCAGGGGCGGTCAGCGCATCGACAGCCTGAAGAAGCTGCTTGGTGAAAACTTCGATGCCATCTTCGTCGGAAGTGGCGCGCCGCGCGGCCGCGAGCTCGAGATTCCCGGCCGCAAGGAAGCCGCCAAAAATATCCACATCGGCATCGACTGGCTCTCCAGCGTGTCGTTCGGCCATGTCGAAAAAATCGGCAAGCGCGTCATCGTGCTCGGCGGCGGCAACACCGCGATGGACTGCTGCCGCACCGCGCGCCGCCTCGGCGGCGAGGACGTCAAGGTGATCGTGCGCTCCGGCTTCGAGGAGATGAAGGCGAGCCCCTGGGAAAAAGAGGACGCCATCCACGAGGACATTCCGATCCTCAATTTCATGGTGCCTGTCGCCTTCACCCATGACAACGGCAAGCTCACCGGCGTCACCTTCCAGAAGGTGAAGGCCGAATACGACGCCAAGGGCCGCCGCAACCTGGTGCCGACCGGCGAGAAAGACCAGACCATCGAATGCGACGACGTGCTGGTCGCGGTCGGCCAGGAAAACGCCTTTCCCTGGATCGAGCGCGACTGCGGCGTCGAATTCGACAAATGGGACATGCCCAGGGTTGATCCGAAAACCATGGGATCGACGAATCAAAAAGTGTTTTTCGGCGGCGACGCCGCGTTCGGCCCCAAAAACATCATCTGGGCGGTGGCGCATGGCCATGACGCCGCGCTGTCGATCCACAAGCTATGCTCCGGCGAGGACATCACCGAACGGCCGCTGCCCGAAGTGCAGATCTCGTCGCAGAAGATGGGCATCCACGAATGGAGCTACGACAACGACATCTCCGCCGACAAGCGCTACAGGGTGCCGCACCGCGACAAGGTGATCGCGCTGAAGGATATCCGCGCCGAAGTCGAGCTCGGCTATGACGTCAAGCTCGCGCTCGGCGAGGCGCAGCGCTGCCTGAACTGCGATATCCAGACCGTGTTCGCAGCGCCCTTGTGCATCGAGTGCGACGCCTGCGTCGATATCTGTCCGATGGACTGCATCACGTTTACGGAGAATGGCGAGGAAGACGACCTTCGCAGCCGGCTGAAGGCGCCCTCCCCGCATCACGACCAGGCGCTTTACGTCGCCGACGGGCTCAAGACCGGCCGCGTGATGGTGAAGGACGAAGACGTCTGCTTGCATTGCGGCCTGTGCGCCGAACGGTGTCCCACCGGGGCCTGGGACATGCAAAAATACCTCATCGATATGACGCTAGCAGGTACATCATGTCCGTCCAAAAGTCGATCAGCAGCGTAAACGACTTCGTCGTCCGCTTCGCCAACGTCAACGGCTCGGGCTCGGCGAGCGCCAACGAACTGTTCGCCCGTTCGATCCTGCGCCATGGCGTGCCCGTCAGCCCACGCAACGTCTTCCCGTCCAACATCCAGGGGCTGCCGACCTGGTACGAGGTGCGGGTGACCGAGGACGGCCATCTCGGCGCCCGCGGCGGCGTCGACATGATGGTGGCGATGAATCCCCAAACCTGGGACAAGGACGTCGCCTCGATCGAGCCCGGCGGCTATCTGTTCTACGACTCGACCAAGCCGATGCCGACGTCGAAGTTCCGCGGCGACGTCACCGTGATCGGCGTGCCGCTGACCGCGATCACCAACTCGACCTATACCGACCCGCGCCAGCGCCAGCTGTTCAAGAACATCATCTATCTCGGCGCGCTGTGCGCGCTGCTCGACATGGACCCCAAGCTGGTCGAGCAGCTGATCGGCGAACAGTACAAGGGCAAGGAAAAGCTCTTGTCCTCCAACGTCCATGCGCTGCATCTCGGCCGCGACTGGGCGCTGCAGAACCTGAAATGCCCGATCGGGTTGCGGGTCAAGAAGGCCGACAAGGTCGGCGATCGCATCTTCATCGAAGGCAACAGCGCGGCCGCGCTGGGGGCGGTCTATGGCGGCGCCACCGTCTGCGCCTGGTATCCGATCACGCCGTCGTCGTCGCTGGCGGATGCCTTCGGCAGCCACTGCCGGAAGCTGCGGCACGATCCCGAGACCGGAAAGGCGAAATACGCCATCATTCAGGGCGAGGATGAACTGGCCTCGATCGGTATCGTGATCGGCGCGTCCTGGAACGGGGCGCGGGCCTTCACCGCGACGTCCGGCCCCGGCATCTCGCTGATGCAGGAATTCATCGGCCTGTCCTATTTCGCCGAGATTCCGGCCGTGATCATGGACGTGCAGCGCGCCGGCCCCTCGACCGGCATGCCGACGCGCACCCAGCAATGCGACATCATCGCCTGCGCGTATGCTTCCCACGGCGATACCAAGCACGTGCTGCTGTTTCCGGAGGACCCTGCCGAGGCGTTCGAATTCGCGGCCGCCGCCTTCGATCTCGCCGAGCGGCTGCAGACCACGATCTTCCTGATGCTCGATCTCGACATCGGCATGAACCACCGGCTATGCCGCCCGCTGAAATGGGATGACGCCCGGCAATATGACCGCGGCAAGGTGATGACCGCGGAAATGCTGGACGAGGGCCGCGACTTCGGCCGCTATCTCGACGTCGACGGCGACGGCATTCCCTATCGCACCTATCCCGGCACGCATCCGACCAAGGGTTCATACTTCACCCGCGGCACTTCCCGTGATCGCTACGCCCGCTATTCGGAGGAAGGCTCGGTCTACGCCGACAACATGCAGCGGCTGGTGCGCAAATTCGAGACCGCCCAGGACATGGTGCCGCGGCCGTTGCAGGCCAATGCCTCAAAGCCTACCAAATACGGCGTGATCTATTTCGGCTCGACCGCGCCCGCGATGGACGAAGCGATCGGCCTGTTGGAAGCGCGCGGCCATCATCTCGATCGCCTGCGCATCCGAGCCTTCCCGTTCCATTCCAGCGTCGCGAGTTTCCTCGCCGACCACGATTTCGTCTACGTGGTCGAGCAGAATTGCGATTTGCAGCTGCGCTCGCTGATCGTCAACGAGAACGGAATCGATCCCGTCCGGCTGGTGCCGATCCTGCATTATGACGGCACGCCGATCACCGCGCGCTTCATCGCCGGCGCCATCGGCGACCACCAGGACCAGCTCCAGGTCACCCCGCTGCGCAAGGTGAAGTCATGATAGCGGGGCCAAGGAATTCAATGCGGTCACCTCTCCCCGCCTGCGGGGAGAGGTCGGATTGCGCAGCAATCCGGGTGAGGGGAACTCTCAGCGAGTTCGAACTCGTTGAGACAGCCCCTCACCCCAACCCTCTCCCCGCGAAGAGCGGGGCGAGGGAGCAGAGAGAGACAGTCATGACCTACATCGCCAAACCCAAATTCCAGCACCCCGGGCTGCCGAAGAACGATCTCGGCTATACCCACAGGGATTACGAGGGCAAGGTTTCGACGCTGTGCGCCGGCTGCGGTCATGATTTCGATCACCGCCTCGATCATCGAGGCCTGCTACGAGCTGTCGATCGAGCCGCACCGCGTCGCCAAGATTTCCGGCATCGGCTGCTCGTCGAAGACGCCCGATTATTTCCTCGGCAATTCGCACGGCTTCAATTCGGTGCACGGCCGGATGCCGTCCGTGCTGACCGGCGCCAATCTCGCCAACCGCGACCTGATCTATCTCGGCGTCTCCGGCGACGGCGATTCCGCCTCCATCGGCTTCGGCCAGTTCGCGCATTCGATCCGGCGCGGCGTCAACATGACCTATATCGTCGAGAACAACGGCGTCTACGGCCTGACCAAGGGCCAGTTCTCGGCCACCGCCGACCGCGGCTCGAAGTCCAAGAAGGGCGTCACCAACACCGACAACGCCATCGACCTGGTGGCGATCGCGCTGCAGCTCGGCGCAAGCTTCGTGGCGCGCAGCTTTTCCGGCGACAAGACCCAGCTGGTGCCGCTGATCGCCGCCGCGATCGAGCACAAGGGCTCGGCCTTCATCGACGTCATCAGCCCCTGCGTCGCCTTCAACAACCACGCCGGCTCGACCAAGAGTTTCGACTATGTGCGCGAGCACAATGACGCGGTGAACCGGCTCGACGTCATCACCGGCCGCGACCCGATCACGGTCGACTACGCGCCCGGCACGGTGCAGGTGGTCGAGCAGCACGACGGCTCCCGGATCGCGCTGCGCAAGATCGACGCGGATTACGATCCGCATGACCGGGTCGGCGCGATGTCGTTCCTGCAGCGGCATGCCGCCAAGGGCCAGATCGTCACCGGCCTGCTCTATGTCGATCCCGAGGCCGAAGACCTGCACAGCCATCTCGACACGGTGGAGGCGCCGCTCAACACGCTCGACGAAAAGGCGCTCTGCCCGGGCTCCGGCGCACTGGACAAGATCAACGCGGCCCTGCGCTAGGTTTCCATCGCACGTCGTACCCTTCCCCGGTCCACCGCGCGATGCTAGCATTTTAAGGATTGGCCCATTGCAGGCGGAGGGTTCCGATGGTTTCAAGCCTCAAGCGTGACGTTGCGCGCGACGTCGACGTGGTTTCGACCGGAGCCGCGCTGGGCGCCGAGATTCGTGGCGTCGATCTCAGGCATCTCGACGCGTCGCAGTTCGCCGCGCTCGAGCGCGCCTGGCATGACCATCAGGTGATTTTGCTGCGCGGCCAGACGCTCAGCGATCAGGACCTGATCGCCTTCAGCCGCCGCTTCGGCGACCTCGACTGGGCTCCCGTGCAGGAGACCGGCCGGCGTTTCGTCGAGGGGCTTCCTGAAATCTACATCGTTTCCAACGTGACCGTGAACGGTCAGCCGATCGGCAGCTTAGGGGCCGGCGAAGCCGTATGGCATACCGACATGTCGTATCTCGATGTCCCGCCGATGGCGAGCATGCTTTACGCCCTCGAAGTGCCGCCCGCCGGCGGCAATACCTCGTTTTGCAGCATGTACGCGGTCTACGAAGCGCTGCCGGACCAATTGAAACGCCGCATCGCCAACCTGAAGATCAAGCACGACGGCACCTACAACAGCGGCGGCTATCTGCGCCAGGGCGTTGCCGCGACCGACGACCCACGGAAGTCACCGGGCGCCGTGCACCCGCTGGTCTGCACCCATCCCGACACCGGGCGGCGAATGCTTTATCTCGGCCGCCGGCGCAATGCCTATCTGACGGGACTCGAACTTGCGGACTCCGAGGCGCTGCTCGACGAGTTGTGGGATTACGTCGCGCGCCCCGAGTTCGTTTGGGAGCATGTCTGGCGGGTCGGCGACCTGGTGCTGTGGGACAACCGCTGCACGATGCATCGGCGCGACCCCTTCGACGACTTGGCGCGCCGCATCATGCATCGAACGCAGATCAAGGGCGGCGCAAGTCCGGTCTGATGCGCAGGTTCAGCGTTTCCAATACGGTCCTGCTGATCATTTGCCTGATGTACCTGATCCTCTATGTGGACCGGGTCAACATCTCCACCGCCGCGCCGCTGATCAAGGCGGACCTCGGCCTGAGCAATACCCAGCTCGGCCTGGTTTTTTCGGCATTCGCCTATCCCTATGCGCTGTTCCAGCTGATCGGAGGCTATTTCGGCGACCGGTTCGGCGCGCGTATGACGTTGTTCGTGAGCGGACTTGTCGTCTGCGCGGCGACGGCGGCAACCGGCGCGGTCGGCGGATTTGCCAGCCTGTTCGCCGCACGGCTTGCGCTTGGGATTGGCGAAGGCGCGACCTTTCCGACCGCGACGCGCGCGATGGCGGCCTGGGTGCCGGAACGCAGTTGGGGTTTCGCGCAGGGCATCACGCATTCCTCGGCCAGAATCGGAAACGCGCTGACGCCACCGCTGATTGCCTTGCTGGTCGCCCAGGTGACGTGGCGCGGCGCCTTCGTCGTGCTTGCCCTCTTCAGCCTGGTCTGGGTGGTGTTGTGGCTGTGGTACTTTCGCGATGTGCCGGCAACGCCGCCCCTGACCGCGGAGGAATTTGCGACGCTTCCCGTGCGCGGCCGCGGCAATCCGGCCAGCGCGGTGCCGTGGTTCAAGCTGTTTCGCCGCATGCTGCCGGTGACCGCGGTCGATTTCTGCTACGGCTGGACGCTGTGGCTGTTCCTGAGCTGGATCCCGTCGTTCTTCTACCAGAACTATCATCAGAACCTGATGCAAACGGCATTCTATTCAGCCGGCGTTTTCCTTGCCGGCGTGATCGGCGACACCCTGGGCGGCGTGGTGAGCGACCGGATTCTGCACCGGACCGGCAACCGGACCGCGGCGCGGCGCAACGTCATCGTGGCCGGCATGCTCGGCGGCTTTCTGTTCCTGATTCCGGTGATGCTGGTTCACGATGTCAACATCGCGGCGATCTCGCTCGCCGCGGCATTCTTCTCCGTCGAAATGGTGGTGGCGCCGATCTGGGCGGTGCCGATGGACATTGCGCCGAATTATTCGGGATCCGCGAGCGGCATGATGAATTTCGGCTTCGGCGTCGCCGGCATCATTTCGCCTTTCGTGTTCGGCTATCTGATCGATCGGACCGGAAGCTGGACCTTGCCGTTTGCCGGCTCGATTGGCCTGTTGTTGCTGGGTGCCGGACTTGCGTTCTGCATGCATCCCAACCGACCATTCGAGGCGTCGCCTTGAGCCGAACCTTCCTGGGCCCGGCGCTGTCGCCAGCCTGCGTTAGGGCGCGGACTTATAAGCGTTGCCGGTCATGTCCGCTATCGGGGGGACAGCGGAAAGCATCTGCTCGCGGCGAGTATTTCGCCTTTTGACTCTCCGGCAGACGGAGTCTTTTCCTGGGGGGCAAAGCGGACATCGAGATCTCGACGTTGGAGGTCTGCTTTTGACCCGTGAGCCACATTGGGCAGTCTTTTTTGCTGTGCTGCCCATGGCTGCCATCAATGATAGGCTTCCGTGACGGAGGGACGCTCCAATGAGGCGACGGCACTTCATCACTCTACTCGGTGGCGCGAGCATAGCGTTGCCGTTTGCGGCGGGGGCACAGCAACCGAAGGGGATGCGGCGCGTTGGTGTGCTAATGAATTTTGGCCCGGACGAACCGGAAGGTCGGTCGCGCGAAGCGGCGTTTGTGCAGGGATTGCAAAATCTGGGCTGGCGCAACGGCGGCAACCTTCAGATCGACACCCGCTGGGCAGCGAATGACGCCGAGCTCTATCGCCGTTTCTCGGCGGAATTGGTCGCGCTGGCGCCGGATGTCATCCTTGCCGGCGGAAGTCCGAGTTTGGCGGCATTGCATAAGGTTTCTCGCAGCGTTCCGCTTGTCTTTGCGAATGTCATCGACCCGGTCGGTGCCGGGTTCGTCGCCAGCCTGGCTCGGCCGGGTGGCAACACCACGGGGTTCAGTTTATTTGAATACAGCATAAGCGGGAAATGGCTCGAGTTGCTTCATCAAGTCGCGCCCAACGTCACTCGAATAGCAGTCCTTCGTGATACCTCATTGGCAGCCGGAATCGGGCAGTTCGCTGCGATTCAGGCGATGGCCCCGCCATCGCTGGGCGTAGAGTTGACCCCGATCGACATGGACGACGCCAGTTCGATCAGGCGTGCCCTCACCGCATTCGCGGGGGAGCCGAATGGCGGTCTAATCGTGACGGTTAGCCCGCTGGCAGTGACCCACCGTGATTTGATAATTTCGCTGGCGACGCAGCTTCTTCTGCCGAACGTCTACGCATTTCGATACTATCCCGTGGGCGGTGGTCTCGCCTCTTACGGGCCTGACCCGAACGACGATTTCAGTCGCGCTGCCTCTTACGTTAACCGCATCCTCAACGGCGAAAAGCCGGGCAATCTTCCGGTGCAAGCGCCGACCAAGTACGAAGTTGTCATCAACCTCAAGACCGCCAAGGCGCTTGGTCTCACCATACCACCATCGCTGCTCGCAACCGCAGACGAGGTGATCGAATAAGGTCCGTCCCTTCCGTTGTTGGCACTTTTCGGACATGACGCAATATCCGACCTCAGTCCGTTATGCGCACTAAAGCGGACGTTCGCCAACGCCTCTGTTTTATGGGTTCACGCCCTGGTCAGGTCGCCCGGCGCACAAAACCGGGATTGAGCCCCTTCATCGAGCGCGCGCCGCATTGCTGCATGGCCGTGCGCGTCTCGGTGCGCACGATCTCGAGCACCCGCTCGCACGATTTTCATGCGCGTGACGTCGCCCATCCGCTTACGGCGTGTCCTGGCGGGCACCGGCTCGAAATCGAATACGTTGATCGCCTCTTTCGGGCTCTTGATCAGGTCGCCGCCGGCCGGCGCCCAGATCATCGGATCCGGCGATTTCGACGGCGTTTCCGCAGCCCTTGCCGACAGCGCGCCAGAGGCGAGCAGCGGGCTTGCGGCGAGATATTGCAGGAAATGGCGACGGCTGGTGGCCGAACGTCCGGCTGCGTCATTGGCATATCCTCCCCTGCAACTGACGCGAATTGGCGCGCCGGCTATGTTGGCGCGACCTGGCGCGTTTTGACGAGCTGGCGATAAAGGTCGGCATAATTGCTGGCTCGGTCAACCCAGGAGACATCCACGGCCATGCCATCGCGCTGAAGCTCCGTCCAAATCCGCTTATTGCGAAACAGGGCATAGGCGCGGCGAAGTGCGCTGCCGAGACTTTCGGCCGTGACGGGTTCGAATTTGACGCCGGTCGCGGCTCCCGCTGCGATGGTGTCCTCATCCGTATCGACCACGGTATCCGCCAGTCCACCGACGCGCGAGACGATCGGGACGGCGCCATATCTCAACGCACAGAGCTGGGTCAGCCCGCACGGCTCAAACCGCGACGGCACCACCAGCGCATCGGCGCCCGCCTGGATCAGGTGCGCCAGGCTCTCGTCATAGTCGGTCGAAACACCGACCTGCGCCGGATTGGCCTCCGCCATCGCGCGAAAGCGGTTTTGCAGGTCCGGATCGCCATTTCCCAGCAGGGCCAGCTGGACGTCGTCGCCCAGAACTCCGGGAAGCGTCTCGAGCAGCAGGTCAAGCCCCTTTTGCCAGGACATCCGGCTGATGACCCCGAGCAGGAAGGCTTCCGGCGCAACGCGAAGGCCCAATCGTTGCTGTAGTGCGGCCTTGTTGAGCGCCCGTTTCGGCAAGCTGTCGGCGTCAAAAAATGAGGCGATGTGGGGATCGGTTGTCGGGTTCCAGACGGATGTATCGATGCCATTCAGGATTCCGCTCAGGACATCCGATCGGCCGCGCAGCAGGCCGTCCAGTCCCATGCCTTCCTGGGGCTGCTGGATTTCCAGCGCATAGGTCGGCGACACCGTCGTGATGCGATCCGCAAAGCGGAGCCCGGCCTTCAGAAATCCGATCGAGCCGTAATATTCGACTCCGTCCATGTTGAAGGACTGCGGCGGCAATCCGATCGTGGCCAATAATTCGCGCGGAAACTGACCTTGAAAGGCGAGATTATGAACGGTCATCACCGTGCCCGGTCGTGGCCGGTCGCTGTATTGCAGATAGGCATGCGTCAGCCCGGCCTGCCAGTCGTGCGCGTGCACGATGTCCGGGGCGAATGCCGGTATCGATCCCTGGCCGATATCGGCGGCGATCCGTCCGAGCGCGGCGAAGCGGATCGCATTGTCGGGCCAGTCGGTACCGTCCGGCGCCGAATAGGGGTTTCCGGGGCGGTCAAACAGATGCGGCGCGTCGAGCACCAACAGGTCGATGCCCGCGCTGGCGCCGCTCAATACCCGAGCCGGTCCGCCTCGAAAGTCCGGCAAATGGAGAACTTCTTCCGCCCCTTGAAGCGAGCCGGTCACAGCGGGATATCCGGGAACGAGGGTGTGCGTCTCGATTGCTTCGGTCTTCAGAGCCGCCGGCAGCGCGCCGACCACATCGGCGAGGCCGCCGGTCTTGATGATCGGGTAGACTTCCGAGGCGACCGCGAGGACGCGAATGGCGCTCATGTCGCCAGTCCGTCGATCATCGCCTGCGTGATCAGGCAGATGCCCTGCTCCGTGGTGCGAAATCTCTTCGCGTCATGTTCGGGATCCTCTCCGACCACAAGCCCCACCGGAATCCGCACGCCGCGATCGATCACGACATTCGCCAATCGAGCCCCCTCGCCGACATCGACATAGGGCAGGATTACGGCATTTTCGACCTTGGCGAAGGAATGCAGATGCACGCCGGTGAACAGCAGGGAACGGCGCACCGATGCGCCGGATATGATGCACCCTCCCGACACCAGCGAGGTAACGGCCTCGCCGCGGCGGCCATCTTCATCGTGCACGAATTTTGCGGGCGGCGTGATTTCGGCGTGCGTCCAGATCGGCCATGAACGATCGTGAAGGTCGAGCTCGGGCAGAACATCGGTGAGGTCGATATTGGCGGCCCAATAGGCGTCCACCGTCCCGACATCCCGCCAGTAGCTGCGCGGATCGTTGCCGGACCGGACGCAGGAACGGCTGAACTGATGCGCCACCGCGCGGCCGTGCTTGACGATGTGAGGGATGATATCCTTGCCGAAATCATGACTCGAATTGGGGTCGTTGGCGTCGCGCTGCAGTTCATCGAAAAGGAATTTTGTGTCGAACACATAGATTCCCATGCTGGCCAGCGAGCTGTCGGGCTTGCCCGGCATCGCCGGCGGATCGGCCGGCTTTTCCAGGAAACTCTGGATCACATCCTTTTCGTCGATGTGCATGACGCCAAAACTGCTCGATTCCGATCGCGGCATTTCGAGACAGCCGATGGTGACGTCGGCGCGCTGGTCGACATGCTGTTGCAGCATGAATTCGTAGTCCATCTTGTAGATATGGTCGCCGGCGAGAACCACGATGAATCGGATGCCAAGGCTCTCGATGATGTCGATGTTCTGATAAACGGCATCTGCCGTGCCCAGATACCAATTGGCTTCGGAGACGCGCTGGCTGGCGGGCAGGATGTCAAAACTCTCGTTGCGCTCGGGCCGAAAGAAGTTCCAGCCCATCTGCAGGTGTCGAATGAGGCTGTGGGCCTTGTATTGCGTGGCGACCGCGATCCGGCGGATGCCGGAGTTCACGGCGTTCGACAGCGCGAAGTCGATGATGCGCGACTTGCCGCCGAAATAGACGGCCGGCTTGGCGCGCCTGTCGGTCAGTTCCATCAGCCGGCTGCCGCGCCCGCCAGCGAGCACGAAGGCGATGGCGTGACGCGCGAGAGGTTCATTTCTTTCGGCCCGCATGATGTTTCCCAGCTCGATTTCTTGGCGCTGCCTCGCGTGCGCGCACCTCAACGCCTCGCGAGAAGCCCGGTTTCACCGGAATAAATCTGATCGCACTTTGCCCCGGTCCGTCTACCGATATTTGCGAGCTGCAGGCCGCATTCTGCCGGCTAGCCTGATGTCGCCGCGAAGTCGGGTTGCCGCAACGCATCAATACCTTCCCCTCCTGTCACGGGAAAATGCCTTTACGCTCCGGGCCGGACAACGCCATAGTTGCGCAAGACCGGCCCGGCTCAAGGGCGGCAAAATCTGCGAACGGGAGAGAGCGCCATGGACGAGGTAGAGAAACGCGTCATCGGCAAAGTGATGCGGCGGCTGATACCGTTCCTGATCCTGTGCTACTTCGTGGCCTATCTCGACCGCGTCAATGTCGGCTTCGCCAAGCTGCACATGAACCAGGCGCTTGGTTTCAGCGACGCGGCCTTTGGCCTCGGCGCCGGACTGTTCTTCATCGCCTATTTCCTGTTCGAGGTTCCTTCCAACATCTTCCTGGAGCGTGTCGGCGCGCGGGTCTGGATCGCCCGGATCATGATTACCTGGGGCATCGTGTCGGCCGCGTTCGCCTTCATCCCCTCGATTTCAAAGACGACCGGGGCCTCGAATGAGACGGTGTTCTATACGCTTCGCTTGCTGCTCGGCGCATGCGAGGCCGGCTTCTTCCCCGGCATCATCTTCTATCTGACCCTGTGGTTTCCGGCCGTCTACCGCGCCCGCGTCATCAGCTTTTTCATGCTGGCGATTCCGATTTCGTCGATCGTGGGATCCCCGATCTCCGGAATGCTGTTGAACGTGAGCGGCTGGGGACTGGACGGCTGGCAATGGCTGTTCATCCTCGAAGGATTGCCATCGATCCTGGTAGGGCTCGCGGTGCTGATCTATCTGACCGACTTCCCGCGCCAGGCCGGCTGGCTGCAACCGGATGAGGTTGCCTGGCTGGAGAATGTCCAGGCCACCGAGAAAAGCAACAAGGAGAAGGTCGAACATCTCTCCCTGTTCCAGGCCCTCACCGACATCCGTATCCTGCTCTGCGCGCTGGTCTATTTCTGCCTGAACGCGGCGAGCTACGGCGTGGCATTCTTCCTGCCGACCATCATCAAGGCTTTTGGCGTCAGCGATACCCAGACCGGGTTGCTGGCGGCTTTGCCCTTCGTCTTCGGCGCCATCGGCATGGTGTTGCTGGGCCGGCACTCGGACCGCACGATGGAGCGAAAAGGCCATGTCGCCGTGGCACTGCTGATGGCCGCGTTCGGAGTAGGCTTGTGCGGGCTTGTTTCCAACCCCATCATCGTCATGGCGCTGCTCTGCTTCGCGCAGATCGGCATCTCGGCGGTGCCGCCGATGTTCTGGCCGCTCCCGGCGAGCTTCCTGACCGGCGCCTCGGCCGCCGCGGGAATCGCCGCCATCAACTCGCTCGGCAATCTCTCCGGCTTCGCCGGCCCCTATGCGATGGGCTATCTGAAGGATCTCACCGGAACCTTCACGGCAGGACTACTTCTGCTCGCCGGGTGCGCGCTGATCGGCGCCATTGTCGCCATAAGCCTGCGCATTGACGCAAAACGCGAGCAGCTTTCGGGAGACGTCGCGCTGGCGCATTGATCCCAGAGCAACCCTGATCCGGCGCCGCCACGTTCCGCTATCCTGCCGGCGCCGCAAAGAACGCGCTCCACTCGCCGTCGAGCCGCGCCAGCGCATCGGCAAGCGGCACCGCCGCGAAGCGGCCATCAGCCTCGGTCAGGAGCCCGAAACCCTTCAGCCGCGCCAGCGCGTCGTCGATCTCGAAATCGGCCGCGACACCGAACGCCTTTGCCAACAGCTCTTCGACGCGAGCATAGAGCGCCTCGCGCGTCAGCGGCGAAGCCGCCGTCAGCAGGCCGTAATAGGCGAGCAGCGCTTCCTTCCAGTCCTGTTCCTCGGCCTCGCCGATCAGGTAGGTGAAGATGCCGGAATTGTTGTTGACGTTGCGGTAGTAGACATTGTCGGTCAGCTGCTTCTGATGGATCAGCGACTGGCGATGAAAATTTCCCCATTGCCGCAGCAGGAAGGCGCCGAGTGCGAACAGCCCTGACAGCGCCGCCAGCGCCCGATCCATGTCGTTGTCATGGATGGAGCCGCTAAGACCGAGATAGAAGCCGGCGACGACGAACAGCACCGCCACCGTCGAGGCAAGCTTGAGCAGGATTGGAATGCCGCCGATGATCGCCGGCACGCCGAGCGTCAGGTGGTCGGCAATGCTCATCACCACGCGCACATTGGGAAACAGCGCCTTGAGATCGGCGCGGGCGATATGACGGAAATATTTGAACAGCACCGCGCCGCCGCGGATCTTTTGGCCGCCGCGGCGCGCGCTCGCCACCGCCCTGCGGGCATCGGCCGGCGTGGTGCCATCCGGCCTGGTCGCGACCATCAACACGACGTCGTCATAGACCACGACTTCAAGCGGACGCCGCCTGAAACCGAACCAGACGGGAATTTCGATGTTCTCGCTGTGGTGCCCGCGGCGGAACATGCGGACATCGCGAAAATCGTCGACCGGCGCCTTGATCCTGACCCGGATCCTGGCGCGCTCGGCAAAGGCCCGCGTGATCTCGCCATGGGTGATCTCGATGAAGTTGGCTTCGGTCACGACGCGGACGAATTCGTCCGTGAGCGTGCGATAGGCCGCCTCATGGTCGCCTGCGGGGCCGCCTGCCTGCGGGTCGATCTCCGGGTCGAAATAGAAATACACCTCGCGCAGCCGGTCGAGCTCTTCGAAATATTGATAGTGCAGGATGGCGCCCAAAACGCGGGCCAATTGCCTGAACCTTGCCTGTTGGGTGTCATTGAGCCGGCCCTCGGCGACCAGCCCCTCGATCAGATCGGACTTGCGCAGCGGAATGAAGCGGTCCCGCGGCTCTGGCGCGGCGGCTTTCTGGGTCCCTGCCCCCGGCATTGTGCCTCCATCCCGAAAAATTGCGCTGGGATCGCCTGCAGAACCAGCAATTCCGGCGGGATCGTTATATCGTGAATGGCGTTATCTCAGGGGAATACGACATATTTCCCTCCTGGGCGGGGCTTAAGGTTTGTTGACAAGATTTGGCTCCCCGCCCGAAGCTGCGGGAACCCGAAAATCGACCCGCTCCAACAGAAACAGGCCATCATGAATCCCGTCAAAGCACTCGAAAACCACGGCCAATCCGTCTGGCTGGATTTCCTGGCCCGCGGCTTCGTTGCCAAGGGCGACCTGCAGAAGCTGATCGAAACCGACGGCGTCAAGGGCGTCACGTCGAACCCCTCGATCTTCGAAAAGGCGATCGGCAGTTCGGACGAATATGACGGCCCGATCGGACATGCCCTGGAAAAGGGCGATCGTCCGGTGGCCGAGCTGTTCGAGCATCTCGCGGTGGAGGACATCCAGCACGCCGCCGACGTGCTGCGCCCGGTCTACGATCGGCTCGACGGCAGCGACGGCTTCGTCAGCCTGGAGGTGTCGCCCTATCTGGCGATGGATACCAAAGGCACCATCGCGGAAGCAAAACGGCTGTGGAAGGACGTGCACCGCAAGAACCTGATGGTGAAAGTGCCGGCGACGCCGGAGGGTTTGCCGGCGATCGAGCACCTGATCGGCGACGGCATCAGCATCAACATCACGTTGTTGTTTTCGCAAAAGGTCTATGTTCAGGTCGCCGAAGCCTATCTCGCGGGCCTTGAAAAATATGTCGCTGATGGCGGCGATCCCTCCCATGTCGCGAGCGTCGCCAGCTTCTTCGTCAGCCGCATCGATACTGCGGTCGACAAGGAACTCGATGAGAAGATCGCACGCGCCAACGATCCTTCCGAGAAGGAGCGGCTGGCCGCGCTGAAAGGCAAGGTCGCTATCGCCAATGCAAAACTGGCCTATCAGGACTACAAGCGGCTGTTTTCGGGGGCGCGCTGGGACAGGCTCAAGGCCAAGGGCGCAAAACCCCAGCGCTTGCTGTGGGCCTCGACCGGCACCAAGAACAAGGCTTACAGCGACGTGCTCTATGTCGAGGAGCTGATCGGCCCCAACACCGTCAACACCGTGCCGCCGGCGACGCTGGACGCGTTCCGCGACCATGGCAAGCCACGCGACAGCCTCGAGGAGAATGTCGAGGAGGCCAAGCACGTGCTGACCGAACTGGAAAAGTCCGGCATTTCGCTCGATGCGATCACGGCTGAACTCGTCAAGGACGGCGTCAAACAGTTCGCGGACGCCGCCGACAAGCTCTATGGCGCGGTCGCGCACAAGCGCGCCGCCGTGCTCGGCGCCGGCATCGACCATCAGGCGATGGCGCTCAGCGGGCACATCGGCAAGGCGGTCGAAAAGGCCACCGAAGACTGGCGCGCCGCGGCAAAAATCCGAAAACTCTGGCAGCACGATAAATCGATCTGGACCGGGACCGACGAGGACAGGTGGCTGGGCTGGCTGAACAGCGCGGCTGCGGCCGATATCGCCGACTACGAGGATTACGCGCAGAAGGTCAAAGGCCAGAACTTCTCCGACGCGGTCGTGCTCGGCATGGGCGGTTCGAGCCTCGGGCCCGAAGTGCTGGCGCAAACCTTTGCGAAAAAGCCCGGCTTCCCGAAACTGCACGTGCTGGACTCCACCGACCCCGCGCAGGTGCGCAGCCTTCAGGCCAGGATCAACCTCGCCAACACCGTTTTCATCGTCTCCAGCAAATCCGGCGGCACCACCGAGCCGAATGTGATGAAGGATTATTTCTTCGCCCGGGTGTCCGAGACGATCGGCAAGGAAAAGGCCGGCCATCGCTTCATCGCGGTGACCGATCCCGGTTCCTCGCTGGAGAAGGTTGCGGCCAAGCAGGGCTTTGCGCGCGTCTTTCATGGCGATCCCACCATCGGTGGACGCTACTCCGTGCTGTCGCCGTTCGGGCTGGTGCCGGCGGCGACCGCCGGGATCGACGTCCGCGCCTTGATCAAACACACGCTGGCGATGGTGCGCTCCTGCGGACCGGACGTGCCGCCGCATGAAAATCCCGGCGTGCAGCTTGGGCTTGCCATGGGGCTCGCCGGCCTCGAAGGCCGCGACAAGGTGACGATCGCCTCGTCCAGGAAAATCGCCGATTTTGGTGCCTGGGCCGAGCAGCTGATCGCCGAATCCACCGGCAAGGAAGGCAAGGGCCTCGTCCCGATTGACGGCGAGCCGCTCGGCGAGCCTGCGCTCTACGGCAACGACCGGTTCTTCATCGATATCCGGACCGAAGGCGAAAACGACGCCGCCCATGACGACAAGCTCGCCGCGCTGGAAAAGGCCGGCCATCCCGTGGTCCGCATCGTCATGAAATCGATCGACCATATCGGCCAGGAATTTTTCCGCTTCGAGATGGCGACCGCGGTCGCGGGCAGCGTGCTCGGCATCAACCCGTTCAACCAGCCCGACGTCGAGGACGCCAAGATCAAGACCCGCGAATTGACCGCGGCGTTCGAGAAATCCGGACACCTGCCCGCCGAGACGCCCGTGGTATCCACCGCGGAGGCCGACCTTTACACCGACGACAACAACGCCGCGGCGCTGCGCAAGGCGGGCGCCGATGGCGATCTCGGCTCCTGGCTGAAGGCGCATCTCGCGCGCGCCAAGGCCAATGATTACGTGGCGCTGCTCGCCTATATCGAACGCGACGCCGCGCATATCGAAGACCTGCAGCGGATGCGGCTGGAAGTGCGCGAAAAGCGCCATGTCGCGACCTGCGCCGAATTCGGCCCGCGCTTCCTGCATTCCACCGGACAGGCCTACAAGGGTGGCCTCGACAGCGGCGTGTTCCTGCAGATCACCGCCGACGATGTCAGGGATCTCGCCGTGCCCGGCCAGAAGGCGACCTTCGGCATCATCAAGGCCGCGCAGGCGCGCGGCGATTTCGATGTCCTGACCGAACGCGGCCGGCGGGCGCTGCGCGTGCACCTCAAGGGCGATCTCGAGGCGGGCCTGAAAATGCTCGATACGGCGATGACCGAGGCACTGAACTAGAATATGAGATCGAGTTTGAAAATCGCGCGTTCAGTTACCTTTCCCATCGGGAGAGGTCGGCTCGCTTTTCCGATCCGGGTGAGGGGTTGCGCTCGATCGATAGACCGTGCCCCCTCATCCCAACTCTCTTCCCCGTGGGAGAGGGAGCTCACCGCCGCTGCTGCGATATCGTGGCTAAACATCAAGGCGACCCGAAACAAGGAAACCTAAAATGCAGCTCGGCATGATCGGTCTGGGACGGATGGGCGGCAATATCGTCCGCCGTCTGATGAAGCATGGACATACCACCGTCGTCTACGACAAGGACGCCAGGGCGGTCAGCGCCATTGCGGCTGACGGCGCAGCCGGCACCGGCTCGCTGGAAGATTTCGTCAAGAAGCTGCAAAAACCGCGCACCGCCTGGGTGATGCTGCCGGCCGGCAAGATCACCGAGGCCACTATCGATACATTGTCGAAACTGATGGAGCCCGGCGACGTCATCATCGACGGCGGCAACACTTTTTGGCAGGACGACGTCCGCCGCGGCAAGGCGCTGAAGGAGCGTGGCATCCACTATATCGACGTCGGCACCTCGGGCGGCGTGTGGGGCATCGAGCGCGGCTATTGCATGATGATCGGCGGCGACAAGGCGGTGGTCCAGCGCCTCGATCCGATCTTCGCGGCAATGGCGCCGGGGATCGGCGATATTCCGCGCACGGCAGGACGCGAGGGCCGCGACCCCCGCATCGAGCAGGGTTACATTCACGCCGGCCCCGTCGGCGCCGGGCATTTCGTCAAGATGGTCCACAATGGCATCGAATACGGCCTGATGCAGGCCTATGCCGAGGGTTTCGACATCCTGAAGAACGCCAATATCGACGCGCTGCCGGCCGAGCATCGCTTCGATCTCGACATCGCCGATATCGCCGAGGTGTGGCGGCGCGGCAGCGTGATTCCCTCGTGGCTGCTCGACCTCACGGCCTCGGCGCTGGCGGAGAACCACACGCTGGATGAATATTCCGGCTTCGTCGAGGACTCCGGCGAGGGCCGCTGGACCGTCAATGCCGCGATCGACGAGGCGGTGCCGGCCGAGGTGCTGACGGCGGCCTTGTTCGCGCGCTTCCGCTCGCGCAAGGAACATACCTTCGCCGAAAGGATTCTCTCCGCGATGCGCGCCGGTTTCGGGGGCCACAAGGAGCCGCAGCAGCATCCCGATCCGGCGCGGCAGAACGCGCCCGACATCGTCAAACCAAAGGCCAGCCGTTCGTGACAGACGCGCTTCCACAGCAGACCCAGATAACCAGCCAGAAGAAGCCGGACCCCTCCTCCTTCGTGATCTTCGGCGCCACCGGCGACCTGACACACCGGCTGGTCATTCCATCCCTGTATAACCTCGAGGCGGCCGGGCTGTTGCCCGATAACTTCTGCGTGGTCGGCGTCGCCCGCAAGGGCATGTCGAACGACGATTTGCGCGACAGCCTGATGCAGGGCCTGCGCCAATTCGCCACCCGACCGGTGGACGAGGCGATCGCCAAAAAACTTCTGGAATGCGTCACCAGCATCGAGGCCGATCCGAAGGATGCTGCCTCGTTCGATGCGATGCGGGTAAAACTCGAAAAGCTGGAGGCCGCTCGCAACACCGGCGGCAACCGGCTGTTCTATCTGGCGACGCCGCCGAATGCGTTCGCGCCGATCGCCCGCGAGCTCGGCCGCGCCGGCTTGCTGAAGGAGGAAGAAGGCGGCCCGTGGCACCGGCTGGTGGTCGAAAAGCCGTTCGGCACCGACCTCGCCTCCGCCAAGGCTTTGAATGCCGAACTCCTGAAAATCGTCGACGAGCACCAGATCTACCGGATCGATCACTATCTCGGCAAGGAAACCGTCCAGAACATCCTGGTGCTGCGCTTCGCCAACGGCATGTTCGAGCCGATCTGGAATCGCAACCACATCGATCACGTCCAGATCACGGTCGACGAAAAACTCGGTGTCGGCCACCGCGGCAGCTTCTATGACGCAACCGGCGCGCTGCGCGACATGGTGCCAAACCACCTGTTCCAGCTGTTGTCGCTGGTCGCGATGGAGCCGCCGACGCGGTTCGACGCGCAGGCCGTGCGCTCGGAAAAGGCTGACGTGCTCGCCGCGATCCAGAGCCAGAACGAGGAAGAAGCGCTGCGCAATTCCGTGCGCGGGCAGTATCGGGGCGGGACGATCGAGGGCGTGGAAATCCCGGATTATCGCAAGACCGAGGACGTCAGGCCGGACAGCACCACCGAGACCTATGTCGCGCTGAAACTGACCATCGACAACTGGCGCTGGGCCGGCGTTCCCTTCTACCTGCGCACCGGCAAGGCGCTCGGCATCAAGCGCACCGAAGTCGCGATCAAGTTCAAGCAGGCGCCGTTCGCCATGTTCATGAACACCCCGGTCGACGTGTTGGCGGAAAACTACCTGGTGATCGGCGTCGAGCCCACTGAAGGCATCTCGCTGCAATTCAACACCAAGGTGCCCGGCCCCGCGATCAGGATCAGCGGCGTCGAGATGAAATTCCGCTACAAGGACTACTTCAAGGCGGAGCCGTCGACCGGCTACGAGACGCTGATCTACGACTGCATGATCGGCGACAACATCCTGTTCCAGCGCGCCGACAGCGTCGAGGCCGGCTGGCAGGCGGTGCAGCCGTTCCTCGACGCCTGGAAGAAGGCGGGTGCCAAGGGCCTGGATTTCTACCAGGCCGGCAGCGAAGGCGCGCCCGGCGCCGACGAACTCTTGAAGCGCGACGGCCGCCACTGGCGCAAGCTCGGTTGAGCAGGATGGCCCCGCGCAGCAACCGCCAGATCATCGCCGTCGCCGATCCGGCCGCGCTCGCAAAAGCCGCGGCCGATCGGATCATCGCCGGGATCGCCGTCAATCCCGGTCGCGTGGCGATCTGTCTGACCGGCGGATCGAGCCCGAAGCAGCTCTATCAATTGCTGGCGACGGAGGCCTACCGAAGCCGGATTCCATGGGACCGCGTGCACTGGTTCATCGGCGACGAGCGTTTTGTCCCCGCCGGCGATCCCCTGAACAATATGGGGATAGCGCGGCACATCTTTCTGGATCGCCTGGCGCCGGCTGAAAACATCCACCCCATACCGACCGACGTCGGCAGCCCTGATGAAGCGGCGCAGCGTTATGAGCGCGATCTCAAATCGTTTTACGGCGCCGACCGGCTGGATTCCGCGTGGCCGCTGTTCGCTGCCGTGCTGATGGGAGTCGGACCCGACGGCCATACCGCCTCGCTGTTTCCGAGCTATCCCGCCACGCAGGAAACCGAACGCTGGGTGGTCGGCGTACCGCAGGCGCATGTCGAGCCGTTCGTGCCGCGGGTAACACTGACCTTTCCTGCGCTCGGCTCCTGCCGGGAAATGCTGTTCGAGATGGCGGGCCCCGAAAAGCGCGCGATCTTGACGCGCCTGCTCGCGGGCGAGAACCTGCCGGCCAATTGCGCCCATTCCATCGGCGAGACCATCTGGCTCGTGGACCAGGCCGCGCTGCCGGAGAATTTTCGTGGCCAATGAGACAGACAAGATGCCGTGCGCGCTGATCCTGATGGGCGTGTCCGGCTCGGGCAAGACCACCATCGGAGAAACACTCGCGCAACGGATCGGCTGGGCTTACGAGGATGGCGACAAGTTTCATCCCAAGAGCAATGTCGCCAAGATGAGCGCCGGCCAACCCCTGACCGACGAAGACCGCTGGCCCTGGTTGCAGGCGATCGCGGACGAGATCGACCGGGTCTGCGCGGCCCATGAGCCTGCGGTGATCGGCTGCTCGGCGCTGAAGCGCGCCTATCGCGATATCCTCTTGCATGGACGCAGCGACGTTCGGATCGTCTATCTGAAGGGCTCGCAGCAATTGATCGCGGGCCGGCTCGCCCACCGCAAGGGCCACTTCATGCCGGCGGGATTGCTGAAGAGCCAGTTCGAGACCCTTCAACCCCCGGGCGCCGATGAGAACCCGATCACCGTCTCCATCGACGCATCCGTCGACGCGGTCGTCGACGACATCGTGCACCAGCTCAAACCTGCTGCCACGGGCCGCAGCGAACCCGGCAGGAACCGCGCATGACCCGTGTCGCCCTTGTCGTGTCCGACGTCGACGGCACGCTCGTGACCAAGAACAAGATATTGACCGATGCGGCCAAGGCCGCGGTGGCGCGGCTGCGCGAGGCCGGCATCGGCTTCACCATCGTGAGCAGCCGCCCGGCCATCGGCATGGGGTTTCTGATCGGGCCGCTCGCGCTCACGCTCCCGGTCGGCGCCTTCAATGGCAGTTCGATCATCGATCCCGCACTCAAGCCGATCGAACAGCATCTGATTCCCGCCGGCATCGCGCAGCGCAGCCTCGATGTCCTCAACGAATTCGGCGTCGATATCTGGCTGTTCACCAACGACAAATGGCTGACCAGAAATCCCAAGGGCGAATATGTCGGGCATGAAAAGCTCGCCATCAAGCACGACCCGACGATCGTTGCCGATTTCACGCCGTACCTCGCCAGCGCCTGCAAGATCGTCGGCTCAAGCTCCGACTTCCCGATGCTTGCGCGATGCGAAGCCGCCATGCAGGCCGCGGTCGGCGCGGAGGCGACCGCGGTACGCTCGCAGCACTATTACCTCGACGTCACCCCGCCCGGCTGCGACAAGGGCACCTTCGTCGAGACGATGGCGAAGCGGCTCGGCATCGCGACCTCGGCGGTCGCCACCATCGGCGACATGCAGAACGATCTGGCGATGTTCCGCAAGAGCGGCCTGTCGATCGCGATGGGAAATGCGACCGACGACGTCAAACGGCAGGCCAAGCTGGTCACCGCCTCGAACGAGGATGAGGGGTTTGCCAGGGCGATCGAGATGATCTTCAGGAATAACCAAGCACCGCGCCAAACACGACCTTAAGTTGACGCGATGAATATCATATTGCGCGACCTGACCTAATTTGAGCTCGGAGGGCTTTTCTGTCCGGCTCTGAAAATGCCTAATCCGACAACGGCCCCTGCTCCCAAAGTTATAGCTATATGATTGTACATCCAATCCAATAGGGAAATAAGTCCAAGGGCTTCGAAGGCAACCTTGATGCCACCCCCACCCTCCAAGAGAACCCCGATGGTCTTCATGATTCCGACGACTACTGGCTCCATTGTGCCCTCCGAACGACACGCCTGCTCCGTCCCAGTCCACATCAAACCAGGTCGAAATTACTTTCTACCTGAAGACGTGTTTTTTAACTTAGCACTTCGGGGCTTCTTTGACGAGCCGTTCCCCTCCGGCATCAGGCCAATTTGTGCGGGTTGAATGTGCCGGGCGAGCTGGTCGGTAAGCCCTCTGATTTCATCGTGCTCTCGGATCCGCCCGGGACCACGTAACTTTTCGCGCGCCTAAGTCGACCTCTGCACCGCCGGCTTTTCGTGGGACTTCTTGGCGTCGCTGAGGTTGTGCGCGGTGTTGATAAGCGCGATATGGGTCAGCGCCTGCGGGAAATTGCCGGTCTGGCGCGCGACGCCGGGATCGTACTCCTCCGCCAACAGCCCGAGATCGTTGGCCGCGGCCACGACGCGATCGAACAGCGCCTGCGCCTTGTCGAGTTCGCCGGCCAGCGTATAGGCGTCGGCGAGCCACAGGCTGCACGCCAGAAATGCACCTTCGATCGGCTGTTGTTCGTCCGAAATCTCGCGCGGGTCGTGGCGCAGCACAAAGCCCTCCCGCATCATGTGTTTTTCGATTGCCGCAAGCGTGCCGAGAACCCGCGGGTCGGAGGCGGGCAAAAAGCCGACCACCGGCAGCAGCAGGATGCTGGCATCGAGCAATTGCGAGCCGTAGGATTCGATGAAGGCATTTTGCACAGGGTCAAAGCCGCGCTCGCAGACATCGCGACAGATTTCGTCGCGCAGGATTCGCCAGCGCGCCAGCGGCGCATCCAGGCCGAAGCGTTCGGCGCTCTTAATGCCGCGATCGAAGGCGACCCATGTCATCACCTTCGACGAGACATAATGCCTGGGCTCCCCGCGCCGCTCCCAGATGCCGTGATCCGGCTGGTCCCACACTTCCGCCAGGTGATCGAGCACCGCGCGGCCCAGCGCCCAGGTTTCGTCGTCGAGTTTCAGCCCGGCCATGCGCGACTGATGAAACGTATCGATCAATTCGCCGTAGACGTCGAGCTGCAGCTGGGCGTGCGCGGCATTTCCGATCCGGACCGGCCCCGCGCCTTCATAACCCGACAGCCAATCCGCCTCCCATTCCAGCAGCCGCCGCTGGCCCAGGATGCCGTACATGATCTGCATGTTCGCCGGCCAGCCGGCCGCGGCGCGCAAGAGCCAGTTGTGCCAGGCCAGCGCCTCCTCGGTGTAACCGGAGTTCATCAACGCCAGCAGCGTGAAGGTGGCATCACGCAGCCAGCAGAAGCGATAGTCCCAGTTCCGCTGTCCCCCGAGCTTTTCCGGCAATGATGTCGTCGGCGCCGCGACAATGCCGCCGGTCGGCTCATAGGTCAGCGCCTTCAGCGTGATCAGCGAACGCATCACCAGATCGCGGTTGTCGCCCTGATAGGTGCAATGGCTGCACCACTCGGTCCAGAAATCCTCGGTATCCTGCAAGGCCTGCGCCGGGTCGATTGGCGCCGGCACCGGCAGATATGAAGGCCCGTAGGTCAGCACGAAGGGCATGGTTTCGCCCTCGCCCACCTCGAACTCCGCCACTGTCGTCAGATCCTCGCCGCGGGTCTCGACCGGCGTGCGCAACACGGTCATGTCCGGCCCGGCGATCGCCAGCAGCGCGCCGTCCCCGGTTTTCCTGACCCAGGGAATATCGGCGCCGAGGCCGAACCGGATCACGAGCTGCATCATCAACTTGACCCGCCCGCGCACGCCGCGCACCAGCCGCACCACGTCGGAGGCATGGCCGCGCGGCGGCATGAAATCGATCAGCGCGATCTCGCCGCCAGCGGTCTCGAACCGCGTCTCCAGGATCAGCGTATTTTTCCGATAGCGGCGTGATGATCCCGTCACTTTTTCGGCCGGAGCGATCAGCCACCGGCCGTTACGGTGGGTGCCGAGCAGGCCGGCGAAACAGGCATCGGAATCAAACGCCGGCCAGCACAGCCAGTCGATCGAGCCGTCGCGGCCGACCAGCGCCGCGGTCTCGCAATCCCCGATCAATCCATAATCTTCGATCCGGCTGGGCAAGGTGTCATCCCGTCAAGATAATCCAAGGGTGTCAGACCGCGGCGCAGCTCCGCTTGGATGTCGCGGCCTTGAGCGCGGCAACGTCGATTGCCTCGGTAATCCGGTCGATTGCGACCGGCAGCCGCTGCCGCCAGTTCGGGTGTTCGTTGACGGTGCCGGGAATATTGGGCTGGTCGACCACCCCCAACAGATCCTCCAGCGAGATCGCCAGCAGACGGGACTGGGTCCGCGCCAGGAAACCCGCCACCGCATAGAGATCGTGACGATTGATAGCATGATGACGCAGGATGTCGGACAGCATGGTGAGGGCATGCCACCTGGCGTCGTCGCTCTCGCCGGGATCGATGCCGAGCGCGCGTTTCATCTTCAGATCGCTGAACGAGCGCCAGCCCGCATAGGTCGAGAGGTCGTGGGTGTTGAAGGTGACGAGCGCATTGGGCAAGTAACGGTCGACATCGCGAAAGCTGCCGTCATCGTCGCGCTCGAACATCATCACCTGGTAGGACCAGATACCCCAATCGGCCATCTCTTCGCGAAAGCCCGGAGGCACGGTGCCGAGATCCTCGCCGATCACCACGCAGCGATTTGCGACGCTCTCCTGCGCAGTCGCCGCCAGCAGCGCCTCGAACGGCATCTGCACATAGGAGCCCGAATCGGCGGCAAACCCATGCGGCACCAGATAGAGCCGCTTCAGTCCCAGCACATGGTCGAGCCGGATCGCGCCGGCATGGCGCATCGAGGCCCGCAGCATTTCCCGGAACGGCTCGAACGACCTGATCTCGAGGCCGGCGGCGTTGAAGCCGGCAAGGCCCCAGTTCTGGCCCGCCGTATTCAGAGGATCCGGCGGCGCGCCGACCGCGAGATGGCGCGAAATCGCCGCCTGCTCATTCCAGGCATCGAAGCCGTCGGATTGCACGCCGACCGCGACATCAAGATAGAGACCGACCTTCATGCCGAGCCGCCTCGCGCGCTGCTGGCAGGCCGCAAGCTGCCGGTCGGCCGCCCATTGCACGAATTCGACGAATTCGATCTCGGCCCCCTCAGGCGCCTCGCGCAGGCGCGCGCATTTGGCCTCATCGGGCTGCCGCCATTCCTCCGGCCATTCCCACCACGGCTTGTTGAATTTGTGCCGCAGCACCTCAAAGCAGGCGAATCGCGACAGCAGCGGCGCGCGTTCGGCGCGGAATTGATCGAAATCCTGCCGGCGGTCGGCTTTGGGATGGGTCTTGAAGGCGTCGAAGGCAAAGCGCAGCGCGCGCCATTTCACCGCGGCGACCCCCACATAATCGACGATTTCGCTCGATCGCAGTCGGGCGATAGTGCCCTTGCTCTCGAATGCGCGCTGAAATCCCGGCAGTTTTTCGACATCGATGTAGAGCGGATTGAGAAACAGCCGGCTGTTGGGCGAATAGGGGCTGCAATCGGCCGGCCGGTCGTCGAACAGCGCGTGCAGCGGATTGAGGCCGACGCCGCCGGCGCCCAACTGATTGGCAAGCTCGATCAGCGCCTCGAGGTCGGTGAAGTCGCCGATCCCCCAATTACGCGCCGAGCGGACACCGTAAAGCTGCACCGCCATCATCCAGCAGCGGTCGAAATCGCCGCCGAAAGCCCGCTTGGGCGCGACGATCAGCGGCACCTCCTCCGCGAACGAGCTGGCATCGGTCAGTTCGACCTGGTGCGACCCCACGGGCAAATCGGGCCAGGCGATGGCGCGGCTGGACGTCTCGCCCTCGGCGATAACCTTAAGACCGTTAACGATTTTCCAGCGCAGCGGGAACGTGGCAGCCTGCTTGAGTTCGGTCCGCGCCGGCAGGCCGGAGCGGACCACGACCGCCCCTTCGACAAACCGGTGGGACAGGCGTACCGGCATGGCATCGACGATGATTTTCAGCGCGGCCGAATCCGTCACATGGCGGTGACCCTGACCGTCAATATATTCGGTCTGGATTCCGATCTGTTTGGCTTTGGCGAAGAGGTCCATTCGGCACGCGGTTTGCACGCGAAGTTCACAGGCTTCGCGAAATTCTCTAGGTGAGGGAAGAGGATAGCCGTGCTTAACTCTCAGGCCACCCCGGCGTTCCACGGGAACCAATACCCGGCGAGCGGCTTTCTATACAGGTCCGGGGCGTCTCCTTTCCCATAGATCGAAACGGGACGTGTTTCCATGTCAATGGCATCACCGTGAACAAAACAACTCAATCTGTCGAGAGCGCCGCAGCCGGCGGCGCCTTCCATATCGAAGATGTCTATCCCCTGATCGACGGCGGCCGTTTCCCGGTGAAGCGTATCGTCGGCGAACGAGTTGAGGTCTGGGCGGATATCTATCGCGACGGGCATGATGTCGCCAGCGCGGCGCTGGTGTGGCGCCGCGAGCGCGACCGGGAATGGCGTCGCGAGCCGATGACCCGTCACGACAACGACCGCTGGAGCGGATCGTTCGTGCCCGATCAGCCCGGACGCCATGTCTATGCGATCGAAGCCTGGACCGATGAATTTGCGACCTGGCGGCATGGATTCGAGCTCAAGCAAAGGGCTGGAGCCGACCTGGCGCTGGACGCGATCGAGGGCGCCGGCATGCTGACCAAGGCGGTGTCCGGTGGACCTGCCGCGTCCGCCGTGATCCTGAGGCAATGCGAGGATTTTCTTCAGACCGGCGAGGCCGCGCCGCTGCTGACCGACGAATTGATGGACGCGATGGCGGAGAGCCAGTTGCGGCCGGACCTGACGCGATCACAATTGTGTCCCTTGATGGTGGATCGGCCCCGGGCGCGGAGCGGGGCGTGGTACGAGATGGTGCCGCGCAGCCAGGGCAAGACGCCCGGCCAGCATGGCACTTTCGAGGACTGCATCGCGCGCTTGCCCGATGTCGCCGCGATGGGATTTGATGTGGTCTATCTGACGCCTGTTCACCCGATCGGGCACACCAACCGCAAGGGCCGCAACAACGCGGTGACCGCGTCCGCGGGCGATCCGGGAAGCCCCTATGCGATCGGGTCGGCCGAGGGCGGCCATGACGCGGTGCATCCGGAACTGGGCACGCTGGATGATTTCCGTAAATTCGTCGCGGCATGCAGACAGCATGACATGGAAGTCGCGCTCGATTTCGCCGTGCAGTGTTCACCCGACCATCCCTGGCTCAAGGACCATCCGCAATGGTTCAGGCGCCGGCCGGACGGATCGATGCGCTATGCGGAGAACCCGCCGAAGAGATATGAGGATATCGTCAACCCCGATTTTTCATCGCAAGACGCCGGCGCGCTTTGGAATGCGTTGCGCGACGTGGTGCTGTTCTGGATCGAACAGGGGGTCAGGATTTTCCGGGTCGACAACCCCCACACCAAGCCGCTCCGCTTCTGGGAATGGCTGATCCACGACATTCAGCTTCGCCATCCCGACGTGATTTTCCTCGCCGAGGCGTTCACGCGGCCAAAACTGATGAAGGGTCTTGCCAAGCTTGGCTTCACCCAGTCCTACACCTACTTCACCTGGCGGACCCAGAAATGGGAGTTGGAGCAGTATCTGAATGAGCTGACGGCCTATCCGGAACGTGATTTCTATCGCCCGAACTTCTTCGTCAATACACCAGACATCCTGCCCTATCACCTGCAGAGCGGCGAAACCTGGATGTTCAAGTCCCGCGCAGCCCTTGCCGCGACGCTGTCTTCCACCTACGGCATCTACAACGGATTCGAACTATTGGAACACCAACCGATTCCGGGCCGCGAAGAATATCTCGATTCCGAAAAATACGAGATCAAGGTTCGGGACTGGGACGCACCCGGCAATATCAAACCCTTTATCCGCGACCTCAACCGCGTGCGGCGTGAAAACACGGCGCTGCAGCAAACCAGCAATCTTCGCTTCATTGGAGTCGATGATGGCAACGTCATTGGCTTCGTCAAGGAATTGGTCAATCAGTCCAACAGCGTGGCCGGCGCGATCGCGCTGTCGCGGGATGTTCACGAGTTCTGGTTGCCGCTGGGCGACATCCAGGTCGGCATGCCCGGTGATCGCCGTAACGTAGCCGCGGTCGAGAACCTGATCACCGGTGAACGCTACCCGCTCGAGTGGGGAGGCATCCGGCTGCGGATCGATCCGACGCGCGATCCCGCGCTGCTCTTCCGCTGTCTGGCGTGAGGGCGGCATGAACCTTTTGTCATCCATCGACGCAACGGAACTGCCGGTAACCGCGCTGGACAACGACGAGCTGTGGTACAAGGACGCCATCATCTATCAGATGCACGTCAAGGCCTTTGCCGACAGCAACAATGACGGCATCGGCGATTTTGCCGGGCTGACCGAGAAACTGGATTATCTGCAGGAACTCGGCGTCACCGCGCTCTGGCTGTTGCCGTTCTATCCTTCGCCCGGCCGCGACGACGGCTACGACATCGCCGACTACGGCGCGATCAATCCTGATTTCGGGACCATGAAGGATTTCAGGCGCTTCATCGTCGAGGCCAAGAAGCGTGGCCTGCGCGTCATCATCGAACTCGTCATCAACCACACCTCCGACCAGCACGACTGGTTCAAGCGCGCCCGCCGCAGCGACCCCAAATCGAGCGCCCGCAACTGGTATGTATGGAGCGACACCGACCAGAAATATCAGGGCACGCGGATCATCTTCACCGACACCGAGAAGTCGAACTGGACCTGGGACACGGAGGCTGGCGCCTTCTACTGGCACCGCTTCTTCTCGCACCAGCCGGACCTCAACTTCGACAATCCGCGCGTGGTCAGCGCGCTGGTGCAGGTGATGAAGCGCTGGCTGGATACCGGCGTCGACGGTTTCCGGCTCGACGCCATCCCCTATCTGTGCGAGCGCGACGGCACCAATAACGAGAACCTGCCGGAGACCCACGCCATCATCCGCAAGCTGCGCGCCGAGCTCGACGATTATGCCAAGGGAAAGGTGCTGCTGGCGGAGGCTAATCAATGGCCGGAAGACGTTCAGGAATATTTCGGCAAAGGCGATGAGTGCCACATGGCCTATCATTTCCCGCTGATGCCGCGGATCTACATGGCGATCGCCCAGGAGGACCGCTTTCCCATCACCGACATCCTGCGCCAGACCCCGGATATCCCGGCCAATTGCCAGTGGGCGCTGTTCCTGCGCAACCACGACGAACTGACGCTGGAAATGGTCACCGACGTCGAGCGCGACTATTTGTGGTCGACCTATGCCAACGATCCCCGCGCCCGCATCAATGTCGGGATCCGCCGGCGGCTGGCGCCGCTGATGGACAACGACCGGCGCAAGATCGAGCTGATGAATTCGCTCTTGCTGTCGTTCCCGGGCACGCCGATCATCTATTACGGCGACGAGATCGGCATGGGCGACAACATCTATCTCGGCGACCGCAACGGCGTGCGCACGCCCATGCAATGGACGCCGGACCGCAACGGCGGCTTCTCGCGCGCCGACCCGGCGCGGCTGTATGCGCCGACCATCATGGATCCGGTCTACGGCTATGAGGCGGTCAATGTCGAGGCGCAGTCCCGCAGCCTGTCCTCACTGCTCAGCGTCACCAAACGGCTGATCTCGGTGCGCAAGTCGACGCTGGCGTTCGGCCGCGGCAGCATGACGTTCATCCGTCCGGCCAACCGCTCGGTGCTCGCCTATGTCAGGCAATATGGCGACGAGGTGATCCTCTGCGTCGCCAATCTGTCGCGGTCGGCGCAGGCGACCGAGCTCGACCTGTCGCAATGGAAGGAGCGCATCCCGCTGGAAATGCTCGGCCGCACCCGGTTTCCGGCGATCGGCGAACTGCCCTACATGATCACGCTGGGGCCTTACGGCTTCTACTGGTTCCAGCTCAAGGAACGCGACAGATCCGAGCACGTCGCGCCGACAGTGGTTCCCGAGTTCGAGACGCTGGTGGTGCCGGTGGGCGCGACCTGGGTGTCGCTCGCCCGCACCCGTAGCGTGTTCGAACGCGATGTATTGCCCGGATTCCTGGCGCGAACCCGCTGGTATCCGGAAAACTCGCCGGAGGCCATTCATCTGACGCTGACGTCAGCGATACCTTTCTGCGATATCGGCGACAACCGCCCCTGGATCACGTTTTTCGAGGCAACCCAGCGCGGCGTCGCCGCGCGTTACGTGCTGCCGATGCAGATCGAATGGGTGCGCTTCGATCGCGAGCGCTACAACCCCCACGCCTTTGCCGCCGTGCGCCAGGGTGCGAGAGAAGGAACGTTGCTGGATGTCGCGACTGACCACATCTTCATCGCGCTTTTGCTGCGCAATTTGCGCGAGAGCTTGACTGTCGAGGAAAACGGCTTGCGGCTGGAATTCCGGCCAACCATCAAGTTTTCGGACAGGCCGGTCAAGACACCCGAACATATTCGGGCCGTTCAAACCGAACAGTCCAACAGCACGGCGCTGGTCGACAACGAATATGTGGTCAAGGTTTACCGCAAGCTTGAGTCCGGCATCAATCCCGAGATCGAGATGGGTCGGTTCCTGACCGAGGTCGCTGGCTTCGCCAATACGCCCGCTCTGCTCGGCAGTGTCGAACTGATCGAAGGCGACAAGAGAAATGCGATCGCCATCGTCCACGCCTTCGTCGAGAACCAGGGTGACGCCTGGACCGTGACGTCGGCCTATCTCGACCGCTTCGTCGACGAACAGCGCCTCTTGGCGGACGAACACGCGGGCGAAAGCGAGGAGCAGATTCCCTATCTGCGCTATATGTTGCAAACCGGCAAGCGCGTCGCCGAGATGCATCTCGCGCTCGCCACCAGCCAGGAATTCGCCGATTTCACCCCGGAGCCGATCTGGCCGGAAGACGTGGAGCGCTGGATCGGAGATGCCATGGCCCGGGCCGGACGCGTCTTCGACGCGCTAAAGCAACGACGCGATGCCATCCGGGAGGCCGACCGGCCGCTGGTCGACCAAGTGCTAGCTCAGCGCGACACGCTGCTGCAGCGGTTGAGCGCGCTGCTTCCCGGGGATATCGACGGCCTGAAAATTCGTCACCATGGCGACTTCCATCTCGGCCAGATCCTGATCGTCAAGGACGACGTCTTCATCATCGATTTCGAGGGCGAGCCGCGAAGGCCATTGGAAGAGCGCCGCCGCAAGGCGCCGGCGGCGCGCGACGTCGCCGGCCTGATCCGTTCGATCGATTATTCGGCCACCGCCGCATTGATGCGCGCGCTGAAGGTTGCACCCGACGAGCACGGCAAGCTCGGCGCCGCGCTCGCGGAATGGCGCGACCGGGCGACCGCCTCGTTTCTGGGCGCCTATCGCGAGGTCATGACCAATCGGCGCCTTTGGCCGGCCGATCCGACCGCTGCCGAACGTATCCTGAACTTCTTTCTGCTCGAGAAAGCCTTTTACGAGATCGAATATGAGTTGGCTTACCGGCCCGATTGGCTGCGCGTACCTCTGACCGGGATGCTCAGAATTTTGTCCCAGAATAGCAACGAGTCCTCATGACCAAATTATCCGCGGAAGCCTACGCGATTGTCGAAGGTCGCCACTCTGATCCCTTTCACTATCTGGGCCTTCACACCGAAGGCGGCAGGACCGTGGTGCGCGCATTCCTGCCGGAAGCTTCACGGGTCGAGGCGATCGGAGAGCACGGCGAGGCGGCCGAGCTTTCGCGCATCCACGACGCAGGTCTCTTCGTCGGCGCACTGCCGAACGGCTCCAGGCGCTACCAGTTGCGCGCGCGCTTCGGCGACACCGTGGTCGATCTCGACGACCCCTATCGCTTTCCGCCGGTCCTGACCGACTTCGACCTTTATCTGCTTGGCGAGGGCACCCATCAGCGGCTTTACGACAAGCTCGGGGCGCATCCGATGACGCTCGACGGCGTCGATGGGGTGGCCTTCGTGGTGTTCGCGCCCAATGCGCGGCGTGTCAGCCTGGTCGGCGATTTCAATTTCTGGAATCCAAGGCGGCATCCGATGCGCGTGCGCGGCGTCGGCTATTGGGAACTGTTCGTGCCGCATGCCACCGCCGGGGATCACTACAAGTTCGACATCGCCGGCCCGCAGGGTCAGCAGCTGCCGCTGAAGTCGGACCCGATGGCCTTTGCCGCCGAAGTTCGCCCGAGCAGCGCCTCCATCGTGTTCGACGAAACGGAATTGCCGCATCCTTCCGCGGCGCCGGCCAATATCAATGCGCTGACCGCGCCGATGTCGATCTACGAGGTCCATCTCGGCTCGTGGCGGCGCAAGGGCAACAATGAATGGCTGAGCTACCGCGATCTCGCCGAGCAGCTGCCGCGCTATGTCAGGGACCTCGGCTTCACCCATGTCGAGTTTCTCCCCGTCAGCGAACATCCCTTCGACGGCTCGTGGGGCTACCAGCCGACCGGCCTTTACGCGCCGACCAGCCGGTTCGGCGGGCCGTCGGATTTTTCCGCGCTGGTCGACGCCTGCCATCGCGAAGGACTTGGCGTGCTGCTGGACTGGGTCCCCGGACATTTCCCCGATGACCCGCATGGGCTGGCGCATTTCGACGGCACCGCGCTCTACGAGCACGCCAACCCGTTGCAGGGCCGGCATCTCGACTGGGGTACGCTGATCTACAATTACGGCCGCACCGAAGTGACCAATTTCCTGGTGTCGAACGCGCTGTTCTGGCTGGAACGCTACGCCATCGACGGGCTGCGCGTCGATGCGGTCGCTTCCATGCTGTATCTGGACTACAGCCGCCCCGCCGGCGGCTGGATCCCGAACAAATATGGCGGGCGGGATAATCTCGAGGCCATCGCATTCCTCCGCCGTTTCAACACCGAGGTGTTTGGCCGTTTTCCGCAGGCCACCACGGCAGCCGAAGAATCGACCGCCTGGCCGCAGGTGTCGCGCCCCGTCGAATATGGCGGCCTCGGCTTCGGCTACAAATGGAACATGGGCTGGATGCACGACACGCTGAACTACATCAGCAAGGATCCGATCCACCGCAAACATCACCACGGCGACATCCTGTTCGGCCTGCATTATGCGTTTTCGGAAAACTTCATCCTGCCGCTGTCGCATGACGAGGTCGTCCACGGCAAACGCTCGATCCTGGGCCGGATGCCCGGCGACAGCTGGCAGCGCTTTGCAAATCTGCGCGCCTATTACAGCTTCATGTACGCTCATCCCGGCAAGAAGCTGATGTTCATGGGCTGCGAATTCGGCCAGGAGCGCGAGTGGAACCACGATCGTTCGCTGGACTGGCACCTGCTCAAGCAGAGCAAACACGCCGGCATCCAGGCGCTGATTCGCGATCTCAACGGGCTCTATCGCGCGCTGCCGGCGCTGCACGAGCGCGATTGCGATCCGTCCGGCTTCGAATGGGTGGTGACCGACGATGCGCCCGGCAATGTGTTCGCCTGGATCCGCAAGGGCAACGACGCCCGGGCGCGATGCCTCGTGGTCGTGAATTTCTCGCCGAATGTATATTACAACTATCGCCTCCGGGTGCCGTTCGCAGGCCGGTGGCGCGAGGTTCTCAATTCGGACTCCGCCCATTATGGCGGCACTAACGTCGGGAACGTCGGCGAGGTCCATGCATTGGAGGGGCTGGTACCCGAGCTCAACCTCACCGTCCCGCCCCTGGCCGCCATTTTTCTCGTACCGGAAAGCTGACGCATGCGATTATCCGCCGGATCGTTCTCGCGCCTCGGTGCAAGCTGGGACGGCCGGGGCACCAATTTCGCGTTGTTCTCCGCCAATGCCCAGAAGGTCGAGCTCTGCCTGTTCGACAGCCAGGGCCGGCGCGAACTCGAACGCATCGAACTGCCCGAACGCAACGAAGACGTCTGGCACGGCTATCTCAACGACGTCTCGCCCGGGCAGCTCTATGGCTATCGCGTGCACGGGCCCTACGAGCCCGAACACGGCCATCGCTTCAACGCCAACAAGCTGCTGCTCGATCCCTATGCCCGGCGGCTGGCCGGACGGCTGGTGTGGAGCGATGCGCATTTCGCCTATCGCACCGGCAGCGCGCGCGAGGACCTCTCGTTCGACCGCCGTGACAATGCGCGCGGCATGCCCAAGGCCGTCGTGGTCGATGAGACCTTCAACTGGGGCCGCCGCGAGATGCGGCCCAATATTTCCTGGGAAGACACCATCATCTATGAAGCGCACGTCAAGGGCCTGACCGCGAGGCGCGAAGACGTGCCGCCCAACCTGCGCGGCACCTATGGCGGCCTCTCCTCGCCGGCGATGATCGCTCATCTCAAGCGGCTCGGCGTCACCACCATCGAGCTGTTGCCGATCCATGGCCTGATCGACGACCGGATCCTGGTCGAAAAGAAGCTGATGAATTACTGGGGCTACAACACGCTTTCGTTTTTCGCGCCGGAGCCGCGCTACGCGCAGGACAACCCGCTCGACGCTTTCCGCACCACGGTGGCGCGGCTGCACGACGCCGGCATCGAGGTGATGCTCGACGTGGTCTACAATCACACCGCCGAGGGCGACCATATGGGCCCGACGCTGTCGTTCCGCGGCATCGACAACGCCTCCTATTACTGGCTGAAGCCGGACAATCCGCGGTTCTACGACGATTTCACCGGCTGCGGCAGCTCGGTCAACCTCACCCATCCGCGGGTGCTGCAGATGGTGATGGACTCGCTGCGCTACTGGGTCGAAATCTGCCACGTCGACGGCTTCCGCTTCGATCTCGCCACCACGCTGGCGCGCGGGCCGAACGGTTTTGAGCGCGATTCCGGATTCCTTACCGCGATCCGGCAGGACCCGGTGCTGGCATCCGTAAAACTCGTCGCCGAGCCCTGGGATCTCGGCATGGGCGGCTATCAGGTCGGCGGATTCCCCTCGCAATGGTCGGAATGGAACGACCGTTATCGCGGCGCGATGCGGCGCTACTGGAGCGGCGAAGGCAGCCTGATCGGCGAGGTGTCGAGCCGCATGACCGCTTCATCCGACCTGTTCAATCATGACGGACGCACGCCGCGCGCCAGCATCAATCACGTCACCGTGCACGACGGTTTCACGCTGGCCGACCTGTTCAGCTACAACCAGAAGCATAATGAAGCCAATGGCGAGGACAATCGCGACGGCTCCAACGACAATCACAGCAACAATTGCGGCCATGAGGGTCCGACCGATGATCCCGCGATCATGGCGCTTCGCCGCCAGTTGCGGAAAAACCAGCTGGCGTGCCTGCTGCTGGCGCAGGGCCTGCCGCTGATTTTGGCCGGCGACGAGGTCGGCAATTCGCAAGGCGGCAACAACAACGCCTATTGCCAGGACAACGATGTCGGCTGGGTCGGCTGGGAAGGGCTCGGCCGCGAGGGCGACGACCTCACCGATTTCGTCGGCCACATGACCGAGATACGACGGCGCTTTCCGCAGATCCGTTCGCGACGCTGGCTCGACGGCCGCCGCGCCGACGGCACCTACGGCGTGCTGTGGCTGACGCCGGCCGCCGAGGACATGAAGGACGGAGACTGGAAATTTCCGGAAGGCCGCTTTCTCGCTTACGTGCTCGGCCCGGCCGAACAGGGCGGCGCGGCGATCTTCATCGTGCTTAACGCCGCCCCCGAGGAGATCGCGTTCAAGCTGCCGAAGCTGCCGGAATACAAGAGTTGGCAGCAACTATTGAATACCGCGAACGTTAAACAGGAGGTTGCGGATTTTGCGTCGGGAAGCGACACCAAGGCGCCTCCCCGCTCGGTCCTTGCCTTTGCGGGTTCGGCATGAATGGACGGCAATTCGGCGCGAGGCTGACGGCGGCCGGCGCATTGTTTCGACTTTGGGCGCCGGCGGCGAAGCGCGTCGATCTGCTGCTGGACAAGAGCCGCGCTTTGCAACGGGCAGATGACGGCTGGTTCTGCGGCGAAATATCCGGCATCAAGGCCGGCGCCTGCTACAAATTCCGCATCGACGACGAGATCGACGTCCCCGATCCGGCCTCCGCCTTTCAGCCCGACGACGTTTCCGGCCCCAGCGAGCTGATCGATCATTCGAGCTACCGCTGGCGCGCAACGGACTGGCGCGGTCGCCCCTGGTACGAAACCGTGCTGCTCGAAAGCCATGTTGGAGCCTTCACCCCCGAAGGCACGTACCTCGCCATGATCGACAAACTCGATCATCTTGCGAGTACCGGGATCACCGCGCTCGAATTGATGCCGCTGGCGGATTTCGCCGGCTCCCGCAACTGGGGCTATGACGGCGTGTTGTGGTACGCGCCCGATAGCAGTTATGGCCGCCCCGAGGATCTGAAAACCCTGATCGACGAGGCGCATCTGCGCGGGCTGATGGTATTTCTCGACGTGGTCTACAATCATTTCGGCCCCGAAGGCAATTACCTCGGCCGCTACGCGCCCTCCTTCTTCGCGGAAGCCCAAACGCCGTGGGGCAGCGCGATCGATTATCGCGTGCCGCAGGTGCGTGCTTTCGCCATCGAGAACGCCGTCGGCTGGCTGCGCGACTATCGTTTCGACGGGCTGCGGCTCGATGCGGTCAACACCATCGTGGAAGCCGGCGAAATCCCGATCCTTCACGATCTCAGCGTTGCCGTCGGTCGGCTCGCCAAACAGACCGGCCGGCACATCCATCTTGTGCTGGAAAACGGCGACAACCGCGCCAGCCTGCTCGATCCGACGCAGGAACTGCTGCAGGGCAAGTACCGCGGGCAATGGAATGACGATTATCATCACGTCTGGCATGTGATGCTGACCGGCGAATCGCAAGGCTATTATGGCGACTATCAGTCCTCGCCGCACAGCGGGCTGGCTCGCGCGCTCGGATCGGGCTTCGTCTACCAGGGCGAAGCCGCGCCCTTTTGGGAAGGCAAGCTGCGCGGCGAACCGAGCGGTGCAGTGACGCCCTCGGCGTTCGTCAATTTCCTGCAGAACCATGACCAGATCGGAAACCGGCCGTTTGGCGACCGGCTCGAGAGCATTGTCAGCCCTGCGACGATCGAAGCAGCGCTCGTAGTCACCTTGCTGGCGCCGTCGACACCGATGCTGTTCATGGGCGAGGAATGGGGATCGAAGGCGCCGTTTCCGTTCTTCTGCGATTTCCACGGCGAGTTGGCGAACGCCGTCCGCGCCGGACGCCGCAAGGAGTTTGCCTGGGCCTATGCCAAATATGGCGATGAGGTCCCCGATCCGCTCGCCGCTGCCACGTTCCGATCGGCGGTGCTCGACTGGGACGCATGCGACCGTACGGACGGTCGAAAGCGGCTTGCACTCGTGCAGCGCCTGCTCACGATCCGTCACCAGGAGATCACCCCGAGGCTCGCGAGCGCGACATTCGGTGAAGCGCATGCGGACGACAGAGGCCTGCTGATGGCAAGCTGGCGCATGGGCGACGGCGCGATGCTGCGGCTGGTGGCCAACCTGTCGAATACCTCGCTTGTCGAGAAACCAGCTAAAATGAGCGGCACGGCCATCTGGGGCGGAAAGGCGCCCGATCTTCTTCCGCCCTGGTCAGTGTTCTGGGAAGTCGGAGCGCGCTGATGCGTGCCGCCATTCCGATCGCGACCTACCGCGTGCAACTCACGGCGAGTTTCGATTTCGACGCCGCCGCTGCCATCGTCCCCTACCTTAAGGCGCTCGGCATCACGCATCTCTATGCCTCGCCCTTCATGAAGGCGCGCAAGGGCTCGACGCATGGCTACGACATCGTCGACCACACCCGGTTCAATCCGGAACTCGGCGGCGAACGAGGTTTCGAACGATTGAGCCGGGCGCTGCGGGCGCACGGCCTCGGTCTCATTCTCGATTTCGTCCCCAACCATGTCGGTGTGCACTTCGCCGACAATCCCTGGTGGCTCGACGTGCTGGAATGGGGCCCAGCTTCGCCGCATGCGGCTTCCTTCGACATCGACTGGGAGCTGATGCCGTATCGCGCCCGCGGCGGCGTGCTGCTGCCGATCCTCGGCTCGTCCTACGGCGAGGCGCTGGAAAAGGGCGAGATCGAACTGCGCTTCGATACGCGCGAAGGCAGTTTCTCGGCGTGGTACTTCGAACACCGGCTGCCGATCGCGCCCGAGCGCTACAGCGAGATCTTGCGGACCGTCGTCCGGGAAGCAGGCTCGGAGGTCGACACGGCTGGAAAGCGCATCCTCGAACTGGCGTCGCGTTATACAGGCTTGCATCATCCCAATCGCCAGGAAGCACCCGCGTTCAAGGCCGAACTTGGAGACATTGCGGGAAGCGACGAGACCATTGCGCGCGGGCTTTCCGCCTATCGCGCCGGACCCGACCGCCCCGCGCAGACGCTCGCACTGCATCACCTGCTGGAACGCCAGCATTACCGGCTCGGGCATTGGCGGCTCGCTTCCAGCGACATCAACTACCGGCGGTTCTTCGACGTCAATTCGCTGGCGGGTTTGCGGGTCGAGGATACCGGCACGTTTGCCGCCATTCATCGGCTGGTCAAAACCCTGATCGCGGACGGCAAACTGCAGGGCCTCCGGCTCGATCACATCGATGGCCTGCGCGACCCCGCGCAATATTTTCAGCGCCTGCGCCGCCTGATCCGCGACGCGCGTGGCAAGGATGCCGGGCCGTTCTACATGGTGGTCGAAAAAATTCTCGGCGAACACGAAGCGCTGCAGGCCTTTTCCGGCGTTCACGGCACCACCGGCTACGAATGGCTGAACGCGATCACCCAGGTGCTGCTCGACGGCCGCGGCCTCGAGCCGCTCGATGAGGTGTGGCGGCAGATCAGCAATACGCCGCCGCGGCTCGAGCCGGTGCTGCGGGAAGCCAAGCGCCGGGTGCTGGAGACGCTGTTGACCAGCGAGTTCACGGTGCTGCGGCGGCTGCTCTCGCGCATCGCCGCCGGTCATTACTCGACCCGCGACTATTCCGCCGACAGCCTGCGGCAGGCGCTCGAACTCTACATCCTGCATTTCCCGGTCTATCGCACTTACCTCGCCTCGGCGGGGCCGACGGCGCACGACCGGGAGCTGATTTCAGAAACCATCGCGAAAGCGCGCGCCGACTGGTTCGCCGCCGACGACGGCATCTTCGATTTCCTGCGCGACGCACTGACCATGGACCTGATCAGTCCGGGCCGCGTGTCGCACAGCGCGCCGCGCGTGCGCCGCTTCGCCCTGAAGCTGCAGCAGTTCACCGGTCCCGTGATGGCGAAGTCGCTGGAGGATACCGCGTTCTATCGCTACCACCGCCTGCTCGCGCTCAACGAGGTCGGCGGGGATCCGTCGGCTAAGGCGCTTTCGGTCGAGGCTTTCCACGAAGCCATGAAGCTTCGCGCCAAACAATGGCCGCACGGCATGACCGCGACGTCGACGCACGACACCAAGCGCGGCGAGGACGCCCGCGCCCGATTGATCGCACTGGCGGAAATTCCCGGCGAATGGACCAGCGCGGTCGCGCGCTGGAAGCTGCTGAACGCCGCGCATGTCGCGCAAGACGGGATGCGGGCGCCGTCCGCGACCTTCGAATACATGCTGTATCAGGCCCTGCTCGGCGCCTGGCCGCTGGGCGAACGCGGCGATGATTTTCCGCAGCGGATGCAAGCCTACGCCCTGAAGGCGGCGCGCGAGGGCAAGCAGGAGACCAGCTGGCTCAATCCCAACGAGGCCTATGAGGCGGGATTGCAGGCCTTCATCGCGCGGATTTTGGACCCGGCAATCTCGGCTGATTTTCTCAACTCGCTGGATACGCTGGCGCAGCGGCTCGCGCTGCTGGGCGCGCTGAATTCCCTGAGCCAGGTCACCTTGAAAGCCACGATCCCCGGCGTGCCCGACTTCTATCAGGGCACCGAGTTCTGGGACCTGTCGCTGGTCGATCCCGACAACCGGCGGCCGATCGATTTTACCGCGCGCGCGGCCGCGCTGGCGGCGAGCGGAACACCGGACTGGGAAGCACTCGCGACGAACTGGCCGGACGGCCATCTGAAATTGGCATGGACGGCGCACCTGCTGAAGGTCCGCACCGGGCTCGCCGAGGTGTTCGCTCACGGCGATTACGAACCGCTGGAGGTCAGCGGGCCACACCGTGACCACGTCATCGCCTTTGCGCGCCGCCACGGCCGCGATGCCGCGATCGTTGTGGTGGCAAAATCATTCGCGGCATTCTCGCAAGGCGGCCGGGTCTGGCCAAGCGGCGAGCTCTATGACGCCACGATCAATGTGAGCGGCTATTCCATCGAAGGCGTGACCAGCGAACCCGGGGTGCTGCCGCTTTCCGCCTTGTTTCATCATTTGCCAGCCGCGGTTCTGACGGCGAGATCGAAGGCAGCGGCAAAGCGGAATCGCAGTCGCTTGGTGCGAGCCTAGAGAGCGTTTTCGAGCGAAGTGGTCACCGGTTCGCGTGAAAAAGACGCGTCGAAACAAGAATCCAGAGCCCCGTTTCGACTCCGTGGAAACGGCGCTCCTGAACGCAAAAGCCGCCCGGGATCGACGGCCGGGCGGCTTGGCGGTTATCGTGCCGACTCAAAAAGTTCGGTTCCCTTCCCCGCACAAGCCCTGATCTTCCCGATGATTCGTTACCGGCAAGCTTACGATCGGTAAAAGTTTTTCACTGCCTCATTGCTGCAACGCGACAGATCGATAACGTTGTGCAGCGCGATAGATCGATGCCGTTCGCTCAGCTCCGTTTGGTCAACAGCAGCTGGCCGCGACGCTTGATCGCTGCGTGCGCCACTTCCGCAAATCGCTGCAGCAGCCAGGGCAGCACGACTTCGATCCGGACATGATCGTCGGCAACGTCGAGATGGCCGGTGGCCGCCTGCCCCAGCGCGCGAACGCGGAAAATCATGCGATCGCTTTCCCATCGCTCCTCGTCGACCTGCAGCACGGGAATGCTGGAGGCGGCGCGCGCAAGGCCCGCCTTGAGGCGGCGCGTCGCCTCTTCGCGGCCGAGCCGATGCGGAATCGAAACGATCAGAGGTGCGGACATTCTAGGATCCTGAAGGTGATCTAACTACATGTAATTCCACATCGTTCCAAAAAAAGAGCCGCACGAATTTATAGCGTTGCAAAAGTGGAACCTTCGGGGTTCCCGTTCGTTTTTTCGGTCGAGGGCAGAGCAACAGGTGCCAACTGCCGGGCCGGAGGAAACACTAAATGTCTATCGGAACCATCATCCTGATCATTCTCGTGATCGCCTTGCTCGGCGGCTTCAGCGGCATCGGCGGCGGTCCGTTCTACGGCACCGGCTATTACGGCGGTGGCGGCCTCGGGCTCGTCATCGTCATTCTTTTGATCCTGCTCCTGCTCGGAAGGCTTTGAGACGAACGCTTGCAATTTCTCCGTCATTCCGGGGCGCATCGAAGATGCGAACCCGGAATCTCGAGATTCCGGGTTCGATGCTTCGCATCGCCCGGAATGACCGCTAGATTTTCGTCTCCAGTTTCCTGATCGCCGCCTTGATGGACGAGGCCGTCTCGTCAAAACCCTGCCACGCCTTGCTCTTCGCGAGCAGTCCCGGCACGGTGCGGACGGTGTAGCGTTTGGGATCGAGGTCGCCGCGGACCTGCGCCCAGGTCAGCGGCATCGAGACGGTGGCGCCATCGCGCGCCCGCGGTGACAGCACCGCGACCGCGGTCGCCATGCGGTCGTTGCGCAGATAGTCGAGGAAGATCCTTCCCGTCCGCTTGGCCTTGGACATGTTGAGCAAATAGCGCTCGGGGGCCTCATTGGCCATCCACTGGCAGACGCCCTGCGCAAAGGCCTTGGCCTCTTTCCAGGTCACCTTGTCTTTCGCGCCATGGGCCAATGGCGTCACCACGTGAAGCCCCTTGCCGCCGGTGGTCTTGCAAAAGCTTTCCATACCGAGTGCGTCCAGATGCTGCCGCATGTCTTTCGCAGCCTCGACCACCGCGGCAAATTCGACCTCGGGCGCGGGATCGAGGTCGAACACCAGTCGTCCGGGCACGTCAGGCGCGAACGGTGCGCAATTCCAGGGATGCAGCTCGAGACCACCAGACTGCGCGACCGCGGCGAGACCGTCGACGCGATCAATCTGCAAATAAGGCTTGCGGTCGCCGGAGACCTTGACAAGCTCCAGCAGGCTGGAGGTGCCAGGCATCGCATGGCGCTGGAAGAATTTTTCGCCGTTGATGCCGTCCGGCGCCCGGACCACCGAACACGGCCGGCCCTTGAGATAGCCGATCATCCAGCCGCCGACCGCCTCGAAATAGCGGGCGAGATCGAGTTTCGTCACGCCCTTGCCGTCGCCGCCGTCCGGCCATAGCTCCTTGTCCGGCTTCGAGATGACCACGCCCATCACCTCGGCGGATTTGTTCGCCGCCGCCGCCGACCGCGGCCTGCTCGATATCGCCGCTTTCCTGGCGAGAGGCTTGGCGACTTTGGTCATGACCGGTTCCTCCGCCTGCACCTCACTGGCCGGCTTGTCCTGACGCAAACCCTTGAACGCGGCCTGCCGGATGTTGCCGCCACCGGTAAAGCCCGCGAATTCGATTTCGGCGACGAGCACGGGCTTCAGCCAATGCACGTCGCGGGTCTTGCGCGGCGCGTCCTTGCCACCGAACGGGCTCTTGTCCGAGGCATTGGCCTTCAGCGCCGGCATGATCCGGCGCACCGTATCCTGGCCAAAGCCGCTGCCCACCATGCCGACAAAGGCCAGATGATCGCCGCGATTCACGCCCGCCATCAGCGAGCGGAATTTGCCGTTGGTGGTCTTCCACCCCCCCAGCACGACCTCATGTCCGGCGCGGACCTTGGCCTTGGTCCAGTTCTCGGAACGGCCGGAGCGATAGGGCGAGGCGAGCTTCTTCGAAACGATGCCCTCCAGCGACAATTGGCGGGCCGATTGCAGGATGGCATCGCCCTCGGCCTCGAAATGCTCGACATAGCGGATTGACTTGGCTTTGCCGTTCGCTCGTGTCTCGAGCAATTGCTTCAGTCGGGCCTTGCGTTCGCGCAGCGGCAGCCGGCGAAGATCCAATCCATCGGCAAACAGCAGATCGAACGCATAGAAGATGAGGTCGTCGGTGTTGCCGTCGGAGATGGCCGCCTGCAGCGTGGAAAAATCCGGCGCACCGTTATCGTCGAGGGCGACGATCTCGCCGTCGATCAGCGCGTCGGGGAGCAAACTCCCCTCCCTGGCGATTGCCTTGAACTTGTCCGTCCAGTCGAGACCCTTGCGGGTCTTGAGCCGGGCCTCGCCGTCCTCGCCGCGCAGCTGCACGCGATAGCCGTCGAACTTGATCTCGTGGCACCAGCCCTCGCCGCTGGGCGGGCGATCGACCGCGGTGCAAAGCTCGGGCGCGACGAAATCCGGCATCGCCGCGACCTTTTTTCCCCGATCTCCTTCGCCGGCGGCGCGTAGGAGATGACGTCGTCGTCGCGGTTCGAATGCCAGACCGCGTCCGCGCTGGCGCGCTTCGATTTCGCCAGCATGAAGGGTTTTGGCGCCCTGCCCTTGCCGGCAGCGATCTGCTCCATGGTCCGCCCCGAGGCGACCGATTTGTCCTCGTCCAGGATGTCGTTGGCCTTGCCTTCTTTGGCATATTCGTCGCGGTGCTTGATCAGCAGCCAATTGGTCCGTTTTCCCCCATCGCGATCCCAGCGCATCCGCACCAGCACCCAACTGCCGTGCAGCTTGTCGCCGTGCAGCGTGAATTTCAGGTCGCCCTTCTTGAATCCTTTTTCGGGATCGTCGGACTCCCAATAGCCGCGATCCCAGAGTTGCACCGTGCCGCCGCCGTACTCGCCCTTCGGTATGGTGCCTTCGAAATCGCCGTAGTCGAGCGGATGATCCTCCACCTCGACGGCCAGCCGCTTGTCGCGCGGATCGAGCGAAGGACCCTTGGTCACCGCCCAGGACTTGAAGACGCCGTCGAATTCGAGCCTGAGATCGTAATGCAGTCGCGTCGCCGCATGCTTCTGGATCACGAAGCGGCGGCGCTTCGATGGTGCGACCTTGGCGTCGCCGCTTGGCTCCGCGGTTTTCTCGAAATCGCGTTTCTTGCGGTAGGTGATAAGCTTCTTGAGGGCCACGGAGCAATCCCACGCAAATGAACGACCGGCGCCGCACGGCAGCGAACACCCGGAACCGAAACCACTGGCAGCCGTTGAAGTTCCCGGATATCCAGCCGCAAAACCCAGCCAGGAGATTGTAATGGCCGCCCGCGCCTATTGGAAAGGGTCCCTGAAACTTTCCCTCGTATCTTGCCCGGTCCTGCTCTACCCGGCCACGACCGCGTCGGACAAAACCCGCTTCCACATGATCAACCGGGAGACCGGCAACCGACTGAAGCAACAGATGGTCGATGCCGAGACCGGCGATGTCGTCGAAGGCGAGGACAAGGCGCGCGGCTACGAATTGAAGAAGGGTGAATATGTCGAAATCGACAAGGATGAGCTTGAGGCGGTCCAGATCGAAAGCAACCACACCATCGACATCGACAGCTTCGTGCCGAAAGAAGAGATCGACGAGCGCTACCTCAATCACCCCTATTACATCGTCCCCGACGGCAAGGCCGGGCTTGACGCCTTCGCCGTGATCCGCGACGCCATGAAGAACAAGGACCGCGTGGCGCTGGCCCGCATCGTGCTGACCAACCGCGAGCATGTCATCGCGCTCGAGCCGCGCGGCAGAGGGCTGCTCGGCATCACCTTGCGATACCCTTACGAGATACGTGACGAGGATGAATATTTCGACGGCATCAAGAGCCCGAAGATCTCGAAGGACATGATCGATCTGGCCAGCCATATCCTCGACACCAAGGCCGCGCATTTCGATCCCGGCAAGTTCAAGGACGAATACGAGACCGCCCTGAAGACCCTGGTCAAACGCAAGGCTGCCGGCAAGCCGGTCAAGACGATCGTATCAGAGGAGCGGCCGAACAATGTCATCAACCTGATGGATGCACTGAAGCAGAGCCTGAAGGGAAAGGCATCGGCGAAGCGCCAGTCGCCGTCCCGTCGAACCATGCGGCGGCCTGCGAAAAAGGCGCATCGTTCAGCGGCACGAGCGCGCAAGCCGGGTTGACCTCCCGGCGCGAGAGCGATCCCAGTCGTCCCTGCAAAACCAGGGACGACGCGCTTCATATTACGCGTGCATCCCTCAGCCGTGATTGCGAGCTACTTCCCGGCTTTTCGCTTCTTGGCCGCCTTCCGTTTCTTCGGCACCTTGTCACCTTCGGCCCGGGCCTCGGACAGGCCGATCGCGATTGCCTGCTTGCGGCTCTTGACCTTGCGGCCCGAGCGACCGCTCTTCAAGGTGCCGGCGCTGCGCTTCTTCATCGCGCGTTCGACCTGGGCGGAGGCCTTCTTCGAATATTTGCGTGCCATGCGAGTTCTCCCGGTTGCGGGAAAATAATCGTCGCGAGCAAGGATGGTTCCCGTTTTTGAACTTGCCGGTCCAATCGGCGTTCGCCCGTTGCGCGTGCTCAGCCCGCCGCCGCGAACAACTCGGAGGCATCTTTGGCGGCCCGCAAACGAGCGAGGTTCTCCGGCGATCGCAATATCCGCGCCACCGGGGCCAGCGCTCCGAGCGCGTCATTCTCCGCGGCCGCCGGCAACAGCAGCACGAACACGATGTCGACCCTTTGCCCGTCGATGGCGTCGAATTCAATTCCCTGCCTCAGTTTCGCGAGCAGTCCATATGGCCGCTGCAATTCCTTCAGCCGGGCGTGCGGAATGGCCACCCCCTTGCCGATTCCCGTCGATCCCAGTTCTTCCCGTTTCGAGAGCGCGGACGCGACCAGATCCGCGGCAAGGCCGGCGCCGCCGGCGGCCTCGGCCGAGAGCTCCTGCATCAGCTGGCGCTTGTTCGAGGCCCGAACGTCGATCATGACGTCCGCAGGTGAGAGCAGGTCGGGGATTTTCATGGACGTTCCGGAGGCGCGAATCGTCGAATGCATGGGTCTGGTTGGGGATGCTACACGGATTTGGCGGTCTAGTCCGGTGCGCGCAGCCGGTAGCCGATCCCGGTTTCGGTCAGCAGGAATTGCGGACGTTCCGGATCAAGTTCGATCTTCTGCCGGAGCTGGCGCACATAGACCCGCAAATATTGCGCATCCGTCAACTCGTCCCACAGCTCCTTCAGCAGAAACCGGTGGGTCAACACCTTGCCGGCATGCTGCACCAGCACGCGCAGCAATTCATATTCCTTCGGCGAGAGTTTTACTTCCTTCTCGCCGACCTTGACGATGCGGCGGACCAGGTCGACGGTCAGTTCCCCCGTGCGAAACACCGGGCGCTCGCCATGGACCTGCAGTTGATGGCGCAACGCCGCGCGCATGCGGGCGAGCAGCTCGTCCATCCCGAACGGTTTTGTCAGGTAATCGTCGGCGCCGAGATCGAGCGCCTGGACCTTTCCGGCCTCGTCGCCGCGGCTCGACAGCACGATGACCGGGACGCTGTCGTTGCGGCCGCGGATCATGCGCAGCAATTCGTGGCCCTGGATATCCGGCAGACCGAGGTCGAGGATGACGAGGGCGGGATTTTCCCCCAGCAATTCGAGCCCGATCTTGCCGTTGGAGGCCTCCAGGATATCGTAGCCTTGCGTACTCAGGCCCATCCGCAGCAATTTGCGGATCGGCGGCTCGTCGTCGATGACCAGGACCTTGATTGCAGGGGCGCTCATGCGGCCGTATCCAAGGCGTGTGATGCCGCCGGGATCGGCAACCGGATCGTCAGCACGGCGCCGCTGCGGTCGGTGCGGTTGTCGGCGGCAATGGTGCCATGCATCGCCTCGACGAAGCCGCGGGCGATCGCGAGCCCGAGGCCGGTGCCGGGGCGGACATGGTCGCCCTTTTGCGCGCGATAGAACTTGTCGAACACGCTCTCCAGTTCGGACTGCGGAATGCCATTGCCTTCGTCGATCACCTGCAGGGTGACCCAATTTGTGTTCCGCGACGTCCTGATCGATATCGTGGAGTCGGCGGGCGCATATTTGGCGGCGTTGTCCAAGAGGTTGAAGAGCGCCTGTTCGAACAGCACCGCGTCGAGCTCGAGCATCGGCAGGTCGGCCGCAAGCTCGAGCGAGACCTTGTGATGCGCCAGGATCTTGCCGGCGCGCCGCAGCGCGCTGCCGACGATCTCGTCGATATCGTGCCGCGCGGTATTCGGCACGATGGCGCCGCTTTCCAGCTTGGTCATGTCGAGCAGGTTGGCGATGAAGCGATTGAGCCGCTCGGACTCGTCGATCACGGTCGCCAACAGATCGTGCTTTTCAGATTCGCTCAAGCCGCCGGAGAGATCGCGCATGGTGGAGGCGGCGCCGAGCACCGAGGCAAGCGGCGTCTTCAGGTCATGCGAGATCGAGGTCAGCAATGCCGAGCGCAAGCGGTCGGACTCCACCGTGCGCTTGACGCGATCCATGTCCTCGACCAGCAGCACGCGCTCGATCGCCAGCGCACCCTGATCCATCAGCGCATCGAGCAGGCGGCGCTGGTCGGGCGTGAGCAGGGGCCCGGTCTTGTCGTCGTCGATGCCGACGACGCCGATCGGTCCGCGTCCGGTCCGCATCGGCAGGAACAGCCGCTTGGCGCCCGGCAGCGTATCCGAGCCGCGTCCGGCCGGGCGGTCGTGGCTCCAGGCCCAGTTGGCGGCGGCGAGATCGGCCTTGTCCAGTTCGTCCTCCGGCGGATAGCCGGTCTTTACGGTGAGTACGCCGTCCTCGGGCAACAGCAGCACGACGCGCACTTTCAGCATCAGCGCGGTCTGATAGGCGGTCGCCCACAACACGTCGTCGAGCGTCGCGGTGCCCGCGAGCTTGCGGCTGAAGGCGTAAAGCGATTCCGTGGTCCGCACCCGGCCGATCGCGGAATCGGCCTGGGTGCGCACGCGCGCCGCGACGTTGGAAACCAATAGCGCGATCAGCATGAAGAAGAAGAACGCCGCGACATTGGTCGGGTCGGTGATGGTGAAGGTATAGACCGGCGGCAGAAAGAAGAAATTGTAGCACAGCGAGGCCGCGACGCTGGCCAGCATGGACGGCCACAGGCCGTAACGCACGGCCACGGCTACCACGGCGGTGAGGAACACGAGGTCGACATTCTCGATGCCGAACAACGGCTGGATCAGTGCAGCGGCGCCGAGGCCTACCGCGACGATGACCAGCGCCATCAGATAGGGCCGCGGATCGAACGGCTCCGGCCGCACCGCCGTGCGCACGGTCTTCTTTGGCACCGGCTCGGCCGCGAGTTCCTCGCCTGCGATAACATTGACGCTGATATTGCCGGCGCGCCGCACCAGATCGTGCACCACCGAGCCGCGCGTCAGTTCGAACCAGCGCGAGCGCGTCGACTTGCCGATGATGATCTGGGTGACGTTGTTGGCGTGCGCGAAGTTGATGAGATCGTCGGCGATGCGGCGTTCGACGGCGGGAATGGTCAGCGCCTCGCCGCCGAGCGCCTCCGCCAGCCGCAAGGTGTCGGCGAGCCGGTCGCGCTGTTCGTCGGTCAATTGCAGGCTGCGCCGGGTCTCGATGCTGACGGCGGTCCAGGGCGCATGCAGCCGGTCCGCCAGCCGCTTGGTGTGACGCACGAGACCAGCCGAGCGCGGGTCCTCGCTGACGCAAACCAGGATGCGCTCGCCGGCCGCCCAGGGTCCGGCGATGGCGTTGGCCTGCATGTGGTTGAGAAGCTGTTCGTCGACCCGTTCGGCGGTGCGCCGCAGCGCCAGCTCGCGCAGCGCGGTCAGATTGCCCGGCGAGAAATAGTGCTCAAGTGCGCGCTCCGCCTGCTTGGGGACGTAGACCTTGCCTTCCTTCAAGCGCTGGATCAGGTCATCCGGCGTGAGGTCGATCAGCTCGATCGCGTCCGCGCGGTCGAACACCGAATCCGGCACGGTCTCGCGCACCCGCACATGGGTGATCTGCGCTACCACGTCATTGAGGCTCTCGATATGCTGGATGTTGACCGCGGTATAGACGTCGATGCCCCGCGACAGCAGTTCCTCGACGTCGAGATGGCGTTTCGGATGGCGGCTGCCTGGCGCGTTGGTGTGGGCGAGTTCGTCCACCAATGCGATCTGCGGATGGCGGGCGATCAGCGCGTCGAGGTCCATCTCCTCGAGAATCTGGTCCTTGTATTCGAGCCGCTTGCGCGGGAGAATTTCAAGGCCCTCCAGCAGCGCCTGGGTCTCGGCGCGGCCATGGGTCTCGACCGCGCCGACCACCACGTCGGCACCGGCCTTCAATTTGGCGTGCGCGCTCTGCAGCATCTCATAGGTCTTGCCGACGCCGGGGGCGGCGCCGACGAAGATTTTCAGGCGACCGACGCGGCTGTCCTCGCGCCGGGCCGCCTCCAGCAGGGCTTCCGGCGAGGGGCGTTGTTCGGGATCGCGGCGGGGCTGGGCCATTGTGACAGTATAGTCCTCAAGCCCAGCCTGGATAATCCCTCTGGCCCGGCCCACGCATATGCTATTTCGTCGTCGCCCGATCCAGCGCGAGGTTCAGCGCCAATACGTTGACGCGGGGCTCGCCGAGCAACCCCGCAAGACGGCCCTGGATGCTGTCCGTGACCAGCTGGCGGACCCGCTCTTGCGGCATGTTGCGCGCTTTCGCAACGCGCGGCACCTGGAACAGGGCGGCCTCCGGCGAGATATCCGGATCGAGGCCGCTGGCCGAGGTGGTGACAAGGTCGACCGGAACGGCGGCATTGGGATTCTCCGCCTTCAGTCTGTCGACGTCCTCCTTGACCCGGTCGGCCAGCGCCTTGCTGGTCGGGCCGAGGTTGGAGCCGCCGGAATTCGCCGCGTTGTACGGCGCGGGCACGGTCTTGGTCGAATCCGCCGGGTCCGGCGCCGTGGTCGCCGAGGGCCGGCCGTGGAAATATTTATCGTCCTTGAATTCCTGCCCGATCAGCGCCGAGCCCACCACCTTGCCGTCACGCTCGATCAGGCTGCCTTGCGCCTGCTTCGGGAAGATCACGCCGGCGATCGCCGTCATGGCGAGCGGATAGGCAACGCCCGTGATCAGCGTCAGGCTGACGAGGACCAGGATAGCGGGACGAATTTCTTTCAACATGACATGTCTCCAGCATTTCTTCCGTCATTGCGAGCGAAGCGAAGCAATCCATAGCGCGGCAAAAAGATAGAGTGGATTGCTTCGTCGCTTCGCTTCTCGCAATGAGGCTGACAGGGTTAGACCAGATGCAAGGTGGCGACGACCATATCGATCGCCTTGATGCCGATGAACGGAATGATGATGCCGCCGACGCCGTAGATCATCAGGTTGCGGCGCAGCAGCGCGCCGGCGCCAATGGCGCGATAGGCCACGCCCTTCAAGGCCAGCGGAATAAGCGCGATGATGATCAGCGCGTTGAAGATGATCGCCGACAGGATGGCGCTTTGCGGGCTTGCCAGATGCATGATGTTGAGCACGGCGAGCTGCGGATAGAACGCCAGGAACATCGCGGGGATGATGGCGAAATATTTCGCGACGTCGTTGGCGATCGAGAACGTGGTCAGCGCACCGCGGGTCATCAACAGCTGCTTGCCGATCTCGACCACCTCGATCAGCTTAGTCGGGTTGGAATCGAGGTCGACCATGTTGCCGGCCTCGCGGGCGGCTTGCGTGCCGGTGTTCATGGCAACGCCTACGTCGGCCTGCGCCAGCGCCGGCGCGTCATTGGTGCCGTCACCGCACATCGCCACCAGCTTGCCCTTGGCCTGCTCGTCGCGGATCAGCTTCAGCTTGTCCTCCGGCGTTGCCTGCGCCAGGAAATCGTCGACGCCGGCTTCGGCCGCGATCGCGGCCGCCGTCATCGGGTTGTCGCCTGTGATCATCACGGTGCGGATGCCCATGCGGCGGAGCTCGGCGAAGCGCTCGCGGATGCCGCCCTTGACGATGTCCTTGAGCTGCACGACGCCAAGCAGGCGGCCGTCCTTTGCGACGGCAAGCGGCGTGCCGCCGGCCTTGGAGATCTCGTCGGAAATCGCCTGGATTTCGCGGGCGATGTCGGAGTACATCGCGGGTTGGATGGCGCGGGCGGTGTTTCCGGACGCCACGGTTTGCGTCCCGCCCCGGACATAGTTCAGGATCGCATCGACCGCGCCCTTGCGGACCGAGGAGGCGCCGGCATCGACGCCGCTCATCCGGGTCTGCGCGGTGAAGGGGATGAAGGTCGCATTGAGTTCCGCCATGTCGCGGCCGCGGATGCCGTATTTCTCCTTGGCCAGCACGACGATCGAGCGGCCCTCCGGGGTCTCGTCGGCGAGCGAGGCGAGTTGGGCGGCGTCCGCCAGCTCCTGCTCGGTGACGCCGCGGACGGGACGGAACGCGGTGGCTTGCCGGTTGCCGAGCGTGATGGTGCCGGTCTTGTCGAGCAAAAGCGTATCGACGTCGCCGGCGGCTTCCACCGCGCGGCCCGACATCGCCAATACATTGAAGCGCACCAGCCGGTCCATGCCGGCGATGCCGATCGCCGACAGCAGCGCGCCGATGGTGGTCGGAATCAGCGTCACGAACAGCGCCACCAGAATGACGACCGAAATCGAGCCGCCGGCATAGGAAGCATAGCTCGGGATGGTGACGGTCGCGAACACGAAGATGATGGTGAGCCCCGCGAGCAGGATGTTGAGCGCGATCTCGTTCGGGGTCTTCTGCCGCTCGGCGCCCTCGACCAGGCGGATCATGCGGTCGATGAAGGTCGAGCCCTGGGCGGCGGTAATGCGGACGCGGATCCAGTCGGACAATACCTGCGTGCCGCCAGTCACGGCCGAGCGGTCGCCGCCGGATTCGCGGATCACCGGCGCGGATTCGCCGGTGATCGCGGCCTCGTTGACGGAGGCGACGCCCTCGATCACCTCGCCGTCGGACGGGATGTTGTCGCCGGCTTCCACCAGCACGACATCGCCGACCTTGAGGCTGGTGCCGGACACCAGGCGATAGGACTTGTCGGAGCCGGTCAGCAGCTTGGCCTGGCTCTCGGTGCGGGTTTTCCGCAGCGATTTCGGCCTGCGCCTTGCCGCGGCCTTCGGCCACCGCTTCGGCGAAATTGGCGAACAGCACCGTGAACCACAGCCACAGGATGATCTGGAAGGTGAAGCCGAGGTTTGCCCCGCCGGTCACCAGATCGCGAATGAAGATCACCGTGGTCAGCGCGGCCACCACCTCGACCACGAACATCACCGGGCTCTTGATCATCACCCGCGGATCGAGCTTGGCCAGCGCCGAGCCGATCGCAGGCAACACGATGTTCGGATCGAGCATCGCCGACACCGGCTTCTGCTTCTGCAATTTCATGCCTTCCATGGACGTAACTCCGAATTGCGTTCGATCAGAACAGGTTGCCTGCGGTCATCGCGAGGTGCTCGACGATCGGCCCGAGCGCCAGCGCCGGGAAGAAGGTCAGGCCGCCGATGATCAGGATGACGCCGATGACGAGGCCGACGAACAGACCGCCGGTCGTCGGCAGGGTGCCGGCCGACGGCGGGATCGATTTCTTGCCGGCGAGCGAGCCCGCGATCGCCATCGCCGGCACCATCATGAAGAAGCGGCCGACGAACATCGCGCTCGCCAGTGTCAGATTGTAGAAGAAGATGTTGCCGGAAAGGCCGGCGAAGGCTGAGCCATTGTTGCCCGTCGACGACGTATAAGCATAGAGCACCTCGGTAAAACCATGCGGGCCGGCGTTGGCCATCGAGGCGACCGCAGGCGGGTAGACGACGCCGACCGCGGTCCAGCCAAGATACATCAGGGGAAGCACCAGGATCGCCAGCATCGCCATCTTGACTTCGCGCGCCTCGATCTTCTTGCCGACATATTCGGGGGTGCGGCCTACCATCAGGCCGGCGACGAAGATCGCGATGATCACGAAGATCAGCATGCCGTAGAGACCGGAGCCGACGCCGCCGACGATGATCTCGCCAAGCTGGATGTTGATCAGCGGGATCATGCCGCCGAGCGCGGTGAAGCTGTCATGCATGGCGTTCACGGCGCCGCAGGAGGCATCTGTGGTGATGACCGCAAACATCGAGGAAGCAATGATGGCGAAGCGGACTTCCTTGCCTTCCATATTGCCGCCGGTGAGCCCCAGCGCGTTGAGCGCCGTGGTGCCGTTGGCCTCCGCCCAATAGGTGACGGTGACGCCGGCGATGAACAGCACGCCCATCACCGCCAGCACCGCCCAGCCCTGTTTCTGGTTGCCGACCATGCGGCCGAACACGTTGGTGAGCGCCGCTCCGATGGCGAAGATCGAGATCATCTGCACGAAGTTCGACAGCGCGGTCGGATTTTCGAAGGGATGGGCGGCATTGGCATTGAAGAAGCCGCCGCCATTGGTGCCGAGCATCTTGATGGCGACCTGGGAAGCCACCGGTCCGACCGCGATGGTCTGCTTGGCGCCTTCCAGCGTGGTGGCGTCGACATAGGGGCCGAGCGTCTGCGGCATGCCCTGCCAGACCAAAAACAGCGCGTAGACGACGCAGATCGGCAGCAGCACATAGAGCGTGCAGCGCGTTACATCGACCCAGAAATTGCCGATGGTACGCATCGAGGAGCGCGAGAAGCCGCGGATCAGCGCCACGGCAAGCGCAATGCCGGTCGCCGCCGACAGGAAATTCTGGTGCGTCAGGCCGAGCATCTGCACCAGATAGGACAGCGTGCTCTCGCCGCCGTAGTTCTGCCAGTTGGTGTTGGTGATGAAGCTGATCGCGGTGTTGAAGGACAGGTCCTCGGCGACGGCGGATTGCTCCGCCGGGTTGAACGGCAGCAACGCCTGCAGCCGCATCACGCCGTAGATGATGAGGAAGCCGCCGACATGGAATAGCAGCATGGCGACCGTATAGGTCAGCCAGTGCTGCTCGCGCCTCTCGTCGACGCCGCCGACCCAATAGATGCCGGCCTCGACCGGCCGCAGCACCGGCGACAGCAAGGTGCGCTCGCCACTGAAGACGCGCGTCATGTACCCGCCGAGCGGTTTTACGATGGCGACGATGATGGCGCAGTAAAGAACAATTTGAATCCAGCCGATGCCGGTCATGGTCGTTATGCCTTTGGGTTACGCGTGATCGATGCGCGACGCGGTCAGAACCGCTCGGGCCGCAGCAGGGCGTAGGTCAGGTAAAACAGCAGGCCGGCGGAGACGATGGCGGCGAGCGAATAATCGAAAATCATGGCCGTTCTCCTCAAAGCCGTTCGCAGGCGTAGGTGTAAGCGATCGCCAAAACGAAGAAGCCGAGGCCGAGGGCCAGCATGACGACGTCCAGCATGAGATGCTCCTTGCCGTTCTTGTTTCGTCGCGCAACGTCCGCGCGTTTCCTGGCAGGCCCAATTGTGACGGAGGATCGAATGGCAATCCCGGCCCTGCCCGTATTCAGTGGCTCCGAAGTGCCACCCAGCGCGTAGGTTTTCGAGGCGGTCGCCACGGCAATGTTATAGGAATTTCATAAAGGGACGGCGCCGGAGGGTCGCAATTCACGGTCCCGTGAAACGTCGGGCATCGCACTTATAGCCATCTTATTTTTCGACACCTGAGGTCATCTCGCTTTCAAATAGCGCTTTGTCCATCTTGCGGGATGCGGGGCACGACTCCGGTAGGCAATGCCATGACGCTTTCGACACACCTCGATTCCATTGGACTGGACGATCGACTGCGGGACGCGCATTCGGCGACAGCGGGCATCATGCGCGACGTCATCGCCGAAACCTGCCGACGCTTCCCGCGCCTGAGGCCGAACGAGAAGACGATCCGGATCGAGCGATGGATCGGGTCGGGTGCCTGGCTCGACGCGGCGCTGGCATTGATCGATCTCGAGCTGCCGCGATGGCAGGTTCGCCGCATCGCCTATGACGAAGGCGAATGGCATTGCGCGCTGTCGCGCGCACGCGAACTTCCCGATTGGCTTGATCAGGCGATCGAGGCCCATCATGAGGATTTGCCGCTCGCCGTTCTCTGCGCCTTCGTCGAGGCGCAACGCATCGGCGGGCCGGCAAGCCGGACCAGCGTCCCGAATGTGCCACGCGGCGCGGACCTGATCTGCACGCCGTTCTGCTGCGAAAATTTCGCGTAAGGCTTCCCCACGACGCAAATACCGGAGACTTGAGTTGGCGCAACTGCCAAATCCATCGCAAGGATTGAGATCGACAAAGGTGCTCGTTCGTTTCTGTCTGCGAATCAGCATTCTGGTGATCTTCGCGGCGTTTGCCGGCATCGGCTTCGGCAACGGCCTTGCCGCGTTGCTGTGGATGTCCATCATTCTTTGCGCCGTCATCGCTGCGATCTGGCGCGAGCCCCCGTTTGGCGCGACTCTCAATCATTGGGATGAGACGGTCGCCTACGCGGCCTTGTTTTTCCTGGTCAGCGCCTTCAACCACTCCGTCCCGGTTTGAGACGATTGGCGCGGCCTTATGCGTCGGCTATGAGATCGCAGGCCCGTCGCGCTCGAATTCATATCCGCCCGAGAGGATATTGCGCGCATGAGTGACGCCGTCTCCGTCAGGAGCGGGCACCTTATCTACCGGAAGGATTACCAACGTGAAGCTCGTCGAACCTCCATCGTCTAGCCTGCCATCTGCCATCGTCTTCATCGGCAAGAACAAACGCGGCAACTGGGTCGCGCAGGAACAGCACGGCCTCTATGGCGGTCTGTCCGGCACCATTCGTGAACTGACCGACGACACGCTGCCAAGAAACGTCAGGAGCGGGCCGGCGGCGCCGCGCAACAGCGAAGCCAAGGCTGCTGTGATGAAATAGAACTGTCGCATGCCGGTCTCCACGCGCCTCGGCCCGCCTTCGCGGGCGTTGTCGCGAACATGCAGATGGCCGCATAGGAAATCGAGACGGCTGGTCGCGCCCTCTCGTAGAAGCGGCATATGGCGGGCGAGCGGATCACGGCCGCCCGATCGCTCCTAGCGGATTTTTATATCGCGCCTATGAGAGGCAATCGGCGTCCATCTCGCATTCCTATGGCTTGAAGGGCAAACAATCCCGACAGGATTCGTGAGGAGGCCGTCATGGCTGCGATCGCTCTCAATGCTTCACATCAGGCGGGCCACATCGGCGAGCCCGCAGTCGCGCCCGCGCCATTTCAGCCGCTCGATTCCGCCATCGTCAACGAGGCGATTCCGGCATTTTTCATCGGCCGCAACAGCGAAGGCTTTTGGGTCGCGCGCGACGTCGGCGGGCGCACCGGCGGGATCTTCCTGCTTGAAAGCTCGGCGCTGTCGTTTGCCAGAAGCAACAGCCGGCCAGCCGGGTGCGCGACGATCTATCCGTCCGAGAGATTCGAACTCGACCTGGAAAACCGCGGCAATTCCCTGGTCGCGCCGCTCGGCTGGGGGTTGCGCCTGGCGCAGCAGCTTCGGCAGCGAGCCACAGCCTTGATCGGCAGCTCCGCGGGAGCGGTCGAAAAGCTGGCTTCAGGTCCTGTGAACCGCGTGACGGCGCCAGACGCCGCGCCGCCGGCATTCGCAACACCCGAGAGCAAAACGGATTTCTGACATGACCATGCTAGCTCAAACCGGCCGTCCGTGGGGACGGCCTCTCCGCGCTCCGCGGAGACGGCCGCTGGCCGGCGCCGGCGCGTCGGGGTCCTTTTGGGCGACGATCAAGCGGTTTTTCGTTTCCCTGCTGGTGATGCTGACGGCGGGGATGGCCTTGGCTGCGGTCATGGCGCTGAAGCTCGCCATCTACCTTCCGCGGGTCATTCATCATTGACGCTGCGCCCAGGCACCAAATCCGGCCGCGATGCGAAGCGTTTGAGATAAATTATACTTTCGTTTCCGTGCCGTTTTCAGCCCGGAAAGAGGGCGGCCCGCGCGGCCGCCACGGTTGCCGGCCACTAGTTTGGGCTTTATCTGGCTGTGGCACGCGTCTTCGTTTGACACGCGTCCCTTTCAAGTCTCCAACTTGAATATCCCGTTACCGCCGTCTAGATCCACAGCCAAACCCAGCGGTGAAGCAGAAAATGCCCAGCGCAGACATGTCCAACACGCTGAACCGCATTCTCGATGCGGCGGCCGACAACCTCAGGGTCGCCAAGATCCTGGTTCAGCTGGGGCTCGACCCCAACAACGTCACCTACGACGCCATTTACAATCGGCTGCTGGAAATCTTTCTGCACAACATCACCCTGGCCAACATGTTCGCCCTGGTGGGCGCGATTTTCTTTGTCGCCACCTTGCTGACGCAGACCATGGTGCCGCTGCGGGTCGCGAACATGATCGGTTGCGCATTCTTCGCCATCTTTGGCGCGCTCACCGGCACCATCACGACCTTTCTCCTGTATCTCCTGATGGTCCCCATCAATGCGTATCGCCTCCGTCAGATGCTCGTTCTGGTGAAGAAGGCGCGCAACGCCACGAAGGGCGACACCTCGATGGAGTGGCTCAAGCCGTTCATGACCGAGCGCAAATATCGCAAGGGCGATGTTCTGTTCAAAAAGGACGATGTCGCGAACGAAATGCTGCTGACCGTCACCGGCACATTCCTGGTCACCGAATTCGGTCTCGAGGTTCCGCCGGGACGGCTGATGGGCGAACTTGGATTCCTGACGCCCGACAACCGCCGGACCGCGACGATCGAATGCATCGAGGACGGGCACGTCCTGACCATCACCTACGAAAAACTGCTCGAGATCTACTTCCAGAACCCGCAATTCGGCTATTACTTCCTGGTGCTCACCAGCCAGCGGCTATTGGAAAACCTCGCGCGGGCCGAATCCGCCCTCGCGCAGATCAAGAATGCACAGCAGCCAGCCGCCGCGAGCGGCAAGAACTGAGCGCAGTGCCGAATTGAGACGTCGGCCGCTCAGAGCGTGGCCAGCAGATCGGCCTTGACCGCGCGGATGCGAGCCTCATTGCGCCGGTAGAACGTCCACTGCTTGATGCGTTTCGGCACCACCAGTTCGGCCTGGACCAGCACCCGCATGTGTTCGCTCAGGGTCGCCTGGGTGATCCCGAGTTTTTCAGCAAGCAGCAACGCGCAGACGCCGTCCTTGACCAGATCGCCATCGACCTGCGGCGCGAAATGGGCCCGGGGATCCTTCAGCCAGTCGAGGATCATGAGCCGCCGCTCATTGGCGAGCGCCTTGATGACTTCCGTTGTGTTCATTTCGTTAGTATGCTAATTCCCTAATTACATGTCAACTCCGCTGGAGTGCCACCGATGCCGTTGGACACTTCGATCATCCCCGAGCGTATTGCCGAAACCGAGCGGCTGATCAGGCCGCATGTCCGCCACACCCCGGTCGTCCGCGTCGACCTTTCGGAATTCGGCCGGGAGCCGAGGCCGGTCGCGCTCAAACTCGAATGCCTGCAGCATTCGGGCTCGTTCAAGGCGCGCGGCGCCTTTGCGAATTTGCTGACGCGAGCGATTCCGGCATCCGGCGTGGTTGCGGCGTCCGGCGGCAACCATGGCGTGGCGGTGGCCTATGCGGCGATGCGGCTCGGAATCCCTGCGACCATCTTCCTGCCCAGCGTCACTTCGCCCTCGAAGGTCGAACGTATCAGGGGCTACGCGGCCAACCTGATGGTTGCGGGCGAGCGCTATGACGACGCGCTGACGGCGAGCCACGCGTTCGTCAAGGAGACCGGCGCGCTGGCCGTGCATGCGTTCGACCAGCCCGAAACGCTGCTCGGACAGGGCACCGTCGGCTGCGAGGTTGACGCCGACCTGCCCGACATCGACACGTTCCTGGTCGCCGTCGGCGGCGGCGGATTGATCGGCGGTATCGCGGCGTGGTTTCGCGGCCGGATCAGGATCGTGGCGGTCGAGCCGGAGGGCTCCCCGACCCTTTGGCGCGCGCTCAAGGCAGGCGAGCCGGTCGACGCCGAGACCGACGGCATTGCGGCGGACTCGCTGGCGCCGAAACGTGTCGGCAACATCATGTTTCCGATCGCGCAGGCCTATGTCGAGCGCGTGGTGCTGGTCACCGACGACGACATCCGCGCGGCGCAGCTGGCGCTGTGGGACAAGGTACGCGTCGTGACGGAACCGGGCGGCGCCGCGGCGTTCGCAGCGCTTTTGTCGGGAAAATACGCGCCGGCGCAGGAGGAGCGCGTGGCGGTGCTGCTCTGTGGGGCCAATACGACGGCGGTTCGATTTGATTGACCGCGACCGCCGCTACCCGCCGCGTGGCTGATCTCGGCGCGCTCGGTCCTGACCGCCCAGAACTGAATTCCGGAATCTTGCCGAAGAACATCTATTCCTCGGCACAGACGATCTTCGCACTGGACTGGGTGCAAATTTGAATTTTGCCGGTCCACCGGTCGACACGCACAATATGTGCCTCTGACGAGATGACATGCCACCTGAAAAGGACCCCCAGCGAAATCGCAATGATGATTCCGGCGACGATAATGCTCAAGGGAGTGCGGTTGCTCATTTTTCCAACTATGCGCTTTTGGTAGGCCCGATCAAGTTGCAATGCCAACTCAACGAGCGACCGCGCGTGCGGCCTTACCCCAACGGGCGGCACCGACTTTCGTCGCAGTCGGTAAAAAATCCGCCGAAGCAGGGCACTATTGGCCCGCGAGAGCGTTGTTATGCCGGGACGCAGTCGATTTTTTGCCCGATGCAGCCTCGGCGTCCCTCAAATCGGCGCGCCGCCGCCGATCCCGTATCACCGAAATGAACGATGACATTGATAAGCATATTCGTCGTGTTCGCTGCGCGGGCTTTGCTGGTCCTGTTGTTCTTGCCTTTCAGCGCGCTGGATAAAATTCTCAACTTCAAACAGGCCATCGGACAGGCTGCGGAAGCCGTTCCAGGCCGCTCGCTGGCGACGATCATGATCTTTGCCGGTTTCGGCGTGGAGGTCTTGATGTCGTCGGCCATCCTGACCGGAATTGCCGATCGGACGGCCGCGCTGGTGCTGGCGTTCTATTGCATCGTCACTGCCCTGCTCTGGAAGCAATTCTGGAAAGCGCCGGACTTCCGTCTGACCGGCACCAGCCGCGGCCGAGACGTCTTTTGGGATTTTCTGAAGAATCTTGCGCTCGCCGGAGGCTTTCTGGCACTGGCGTTCGGCCCAAGCACGGGCGGCTTGCAGAGTTTTCTGACGCACCCACTGGCGTCGTCGCATCCTTACCACGTAAGCACAAAGGCGGCTGCATGATGAAAGACCGGCCGACGGTACCCTACTGGCATTTGTGGACCGACGCCGACGGCGTCAGCCGGCAGAAGCGGTGCGCGATGACCGAATTCGAATTGAAATCGATGAAGGCGCCGGCTGACCCGCAGTGGCAAGGCACCAGAACCAGCGGCAAGATGACGGTCATGGTCACGGTGCAGCCCGTCGCATGGATCGGCACCTGGCATGAAAACCCCGTACCGCAATGGATCGTGCCACTGTCGGGGCGCTGGTTCGTTGAGGCCATGGATGGTACCCGCGTCGAGATGGGCGCAGGCGAGATTTCCTTCGGTGGTGACCAGAATTGCCGCGAACTCGACGGCAGGCGAGGGCATCGGTCGGGTACGCTGGGAGATGCTCCCGCCGTGTTGATGGTGATTCAATTCGAGGACGAGCTTTTGCCTCGATCACCTTGTGAATTCCGGTGACCGGTATCGACGGCATCGATATTCGAGATTCCTGGCGCTTCGGAGCTAAATGGCCGTGAATCGTCTACCGCAGCATGCGATCGACCGTCTGGCGTATATCGGCTTGAATACGCGCGATGCCGCCGGGCTTTGCCAATTTTACGAGCGCGCGCTGGGGTTTCGTCTGTTGTCCGCGGGACGGCGGACAGAGCGGGATCTGGCGCGGATGTCGGGACCGCCGGGTGACGCCTACCGTGTCACGCTGGAACTCGGTCACGAGGTCATCGAACTGCTGCAGTTTGATCGGCCGGGCCGAGCTTACCCGGCCGCGGCATCCGCTTCGGACCTCTACTTTCAGCATTTTGCGATTGTCGTCGCCGACATGCCGTTGGCCTATCGGCAACTGTGTGCGATTGGCGGATGGTCGGCGATCTCGACCGACGGACCCCAACGCCTTCCGCCGTCTTCGGGAGGCGTTGTGGCATTCAAGTTTCGCGACCCGGATGGGCACCCACTTGAATTGCTTGCCTTTCCCGAACACAAGTTGCCGGCGCCCTGGAAGGATCGGCCGACATCCGGCGTATTTCTCGGTATCGACCATTCCGCCATCAGTGTTTCCGACAGCGCACGCAGTATTGCGTTCTATGAGGCGCTGGGTTTGCGGGTCGCTTCGCGTTCGCTGAACAGCGGGTGCGAGCAGGCGCGTCTCGACGGCCTGAGCGATCCCCGTGTCGAAGTTACGGCGCTGGACTGTCGGCAAGCGACCCCGCATGTCGAATTGCTTTGCTACCGATCCGCTACACATGACGGCGCGGCTCTTCGCCACAACGATGTCGCCGCGACACGCCTCGTATTCGCGGCGGTGGGGTCGCCACCGGATGCAGCCGCGCCCAGAGAGCAAGCCGTAATTGATCCGGATGGCCATCATATTGTGATCGTCGGATCCGCCGAAAACGCCGACGCTATCGCAAATGCCGGCTCGGCGCCGGTATCCGCCCAACCGGAGTCCGCCAGATGATCGCATCAATGGAAACTGTATCGCCCGTATCGACCGCACCGCCGGTTACCGTTCATAAGCTCCTGACCGGTCAAAGGGCGCTTGTCACCGGGGCCAATTCCGGGATCGGCAAGGGCGTCGCGATTGCATTGGGGCAGGCCGGTGCTGACGTCGTCGTCAACTACGTCGAAGGCGACGATGCCGCCAACGACGTGGTGGACGAAATCAGGAAATCCGGCGTCAGGGCCTATGCCTACAAGGCCGACGTTTCCGCCGAAGATCAGGTCGAGGGCATGTTCGCGCGGATGATGCAGGAATTCGGCACCATCGACATTCTCGTGAACAATGCCGGCTTGCAGCGGGATTCCGCATTCCACGAAATGACCCTGGACAAGTGGAACAAGGTGCTGGGCGTCAATCTGACCGGACAGTTCCTGTGTGCGCGCGAGGCGGTACGAGAATTTTTGCGCCGGGGCATCGTCCCTTCGATATCAAGCGCGGCCGGAAAGATCATCTGCATGAGTTCGGTTCATCAGGAGATTCCCTGGGCGGGACACGCGAACTACGCGACCTCCAAGGGCGGGATCAAACAGCTGATGGAAAGCATGGCGCAGGAGCTGGCGCCGAAGCGGATACGGGTCAACGCCATTGCCCCCGGCGCGATCCGGACCCCGATCAATACTGCGGCCTGGGAGACCAAGGCGGCTTACGACCGGTTGATGACCCTGGTGCCGTATGGACGGATCGGCGAGCCGGAAGATATCGCGCGCGCGGCGGTGTGGCTGGCGTCCGACCACTCCGACTACGTCGTCGGCACAACCCTGTTTGTTGATGGCGGCATGACGCTCTATCCCGGCTTCGCGACGGGCGGTTGAGAGATTGATCATGTCAGACCACTATGATGTCATCATTATCGGCAGCGGCCCCGGCGGAGCTTCGGTCGCGCACCGGCTGGGCCCGACCGGCAAGCGAATCCTGTTGCTGGAACGCGGCGACTATCTGCCGCGTTCGCCCGCCAACTGGGATTCGCAGACCGTTTTTGTCGACGGGGCCTACCAGGCGAGGGAGACCTGGTACGGCGCGGATGGCCGAAGTTTTCATCCCGGCCTGCATTATTACGTCGGCGGCAATTCCAAGGTCTACGGCGCGGCGCTGTTCCGGATGCGGGAGCGGGATTTCGACGAGATCGTCCACAAGGATGGCATCTCCCCGGCATGGCCCCTGAAATACGAAGCTTTCGAGCCTTATTACGCTGAAGCGGAGAAGCTGTTCCACGTTCACGGACAGCGCGGCGAAGACCCCAGCGAGCCTCCTTCAAGCGGGCCATTTCCCTATCCGCCGGTTTCGCATGAGCCTGCGATACAGTCCCTGAGCGAGAGCCTTGCCAAAGACGGCTTGCATCCGTTTCATCTGCCGCTGGGCATCCTGCTGGACGAAAGGGACGGCAAGGCGAGCCCGACCAGTATCTGCATCCGCTGCGATGCCTTCGACGGCTTTCCCTGCCTGCTCAATGGCAAGGCGGACGCTCAGGTCATGTGCGTCGATCCGGCGCTGAAGGCGTATCCCAATTTGACGCTGATGACCGGCGCCTATGTTTCCAGGCTCGAGACCGATGAGAGCGGACATGCCGTCAAGAACGTTCACGCCACCAGAGGGGGCCGGGAAGAACGCTTCTCGGCCGACGTCGTCGTGGTCGCCTGCGGCGCGCTGTCGTCGGCGCTGCTGCTATTGCGATCGGGCAACGACAAGCACCCGAACGGGCTTGCCAACGGCTCCGGTCAGGTTGGACGCAACTACATGCGCCACAACCAGTCGATCCTGATGGCCTTGATGCGTCAGCCGAATGATACGATCTTTCAAAAAACCCTGGCCGTGAGCGACTACTATTTCGGCTCGGACGATTGGGATTTTCCCCTCGGTCTCATCCAGATGTGCGCGACTTCGCACGGCGCGCAAATTCGCGGGGAAGCGCTGCCGGGCTGGCTTGAATGGATGCCGAAAATGCCGTTCGAGGAAATGGCGCGGCATTCGATGGACTTCTGGTTGTCCAGCGAGGACCTTCCGCGCGGCGAAAATCGCATTTTCTATGATGGCGATCGCGTGGTACTCGACATCACCGAAGGCAACATGGAGGCGCATCACCGCCTCAAGAAAAAGCTGGAGCTGATGCTGAGCAACGCGGGCGCGCATCCGGTTTTGCTCGAGCGAAGCCTCTACCTCGGCAAGAATATTCCGATCGGAGGCACCGCGCACCAGGCCGGGACCGCGCGATTTGGTATCGACCCCGCAACCTCAGTGCTTGACGTCGACTGCAAGGCACACCAGCTCGACAATCTCTATCTCGCCGACGCCAGCTTTTTTCCGTCGATCGGGGCCGTCAATCCGACCCTGACCATCATCGCAAATGCGTTGCGCGTCGCCGACACGATCAAACTGAGATTGGCGACCTGATGCCATGCCGGATTGAGGATTACGCCGTCATCGGCAACTGCGAAACCATGGCGTTGGTCGGCCGCAACGGCTCGATCGACTGGCTCGGGCTGCCGCGGTTCGACAGTGCGGCCTGCTTTTCCGCGCTGCTTGGCGAGCCCGAACATGGCCGCTGGCTGATTGGCCCGCTCGGTGACGCGGTGAACGTAACGCGGCGTTATCGCGGCGACAGCATGATCCTGGAAACCATCATTGAGACCGAGACAGGATCGGCCTGCGTAATTGACTTCGTGACGCGACGGGAAGGCGTTTCCGATCTGGTACGGATTGTGCGGGGGTTGCGCGGCCGCGTCGCCATGCTCTTGGAGTTGATCGTACGCTTCGAGTACGGGGCCGTCGTGCCATGGGTATCGCTGCGGGATGATGGCCGGCGCGAGATTACCGCGGGCCCGGACCGGCTTTTGCTCGATGCCGGCATCCCTCTGCGCGGCGAGAATTTCAGGACCGTCGGCGAGTTCGAGATATCCGCCGGCAGCGAAATCGCGTTTACGCTGAGCTGGTCGCGGTCCTACCACCCGGCGCCGGAGCCTCTGCGGGTCGCCGATGCGCTGGCCGAAGCGGAAGCATTCTGGTCGGACTGGTCGACGCGTTTCGCGCCGATGGGTGAATGGTCGCAGGCCGTGATGCGTTCGCTGCTGACGTTGAAGGCGCTGTCGCATCGCGAGACCGGCGGCATCGTGGCTGCCGGCACCACATCACTGCCGGAAAAGATCGGCGGCAGCCGCAACTGGGACTACCGCTTCTGCTGGCTGCGGGACGCTACCTTCACGCTGTACGCGCTGCTCGGCGCGGGCTTCGTCGCAGAAGCCGAAGCCTGGCGTGGCTGGCTTTTGCGCGCCGTCGCCGGCAACCCCAAAGATCTGCAGATCATGTACGGCGTCGCCGGCGAGCGACGGCTGGTGGAATACGAAGTGCCCTGGTTGCCGGGTTATGAACAGTCCGGGCCGGTGCGGATCGGCAACGCCGCGGCCGACCAGGTCCAGCTTGACGTCTACGGCGAGGTTCTCGATGCATTGTATGTTGCGCGCAAGGCGGGTCTTGCCGCCAATGCCGCGAGCTGGGCGCTGGAGCGTGCCCTCATCGAGCATCTCGAAACCATATGGGATCAGCCGGATGACGGAATCTGGGAAGTGCGCGGCGGCCGCAAGCACTTTACCCATTCGAAAGTCATGGCATGGGTGGCGTTCGACCGGGTGGTCCGTTCCGCCGAGGAGTTCGGACTGGAGGGACCGGTGGCGCATTGGCGCAGGATTCGCGACGCCATTCACCGTGAAGTTTGCGCAAAAGGATTTGATCCGGACCAAAATTCGTTTGTGCAGTCCTATGGCGTGACGGCGCTGGATGCCAGTCTGCTGTTGATGCCGATCGTGGGCTTCCTTCCGCCGTCCGATCCCCGCATCCTTGGCACCCTGGCCGCCATCGAGCGAAACCTCATTCGCGACGGCTTCGTTTTGAGGTACCACACCAGCGCCGGGGCCGACGGCCTGCCGCCCGGAGAGGGCGTATTTCTGGCCTGCAGCTTTTGGCTCGCGGACAACTACATCCTGCAGGAACGACTTGCCGACGCTCGACAGCTGTTCGAACGGCTGTTGTCGCTTCGCAACGACGTAGGCCTCCTGGCAGAGGAATACGACCCATCTGCCAAGCGGCAGCTCGGGAACTTTCCGCAGGCTTTTTCGCATCTTGCGCTGATCAACACGGCCCACAATCTGGTGAGCGCGAACGGCGCTGCACACCAACGCTCCGCGGCGAGCCGTGCAGCGGCCGAAGGTCGCGAGTAGTTTCTGGTATTCGCGTCCCACAATTTCGCTTCGCATGGCGGGCAGCCATTGCGCCGCAAGACAAAGTGCGGTTTCTCTCCCCTACTCCGCGGCGTTGCGGATATCGGCCTTTTCGGCCCGCACCGCACAGAACTTGAATTCGGGAATCTTGCCGAACGGATCGAGCGCCGGGTTGGTCAGGAGGTTGGCGGCGGCTTCCGCGTAGCAGAACGGCATGAACACCATGTTCTCCGGCACATCGCGGTCGGAGCGAACTTTTATCTCCACCGCGCCGCGGCGGGTTTCCAGCCGCATCAGATCGCCGGGCCATACCTTCATTCGCCGCATGTCCTTCGGCGACATGAAGGCGACTGCCTCCGGCTCGATCTGGTCGAGCACATGCGAGCGCCGCGTCATCGAGCCGGTGTGCCAGTGCTCCAGCACGCGCCCCGTCGAAAGCACCATAGGATAGTCGTCGTCCGGCAGCTCGTCCGGCGGCAGCACATGCGCCGGCACGATCTTGCCGCGGCCGCTCTCGGTCGGGTAACCCGCGGTGAAGATGATCTCGTTGCCGGGAACGTCGGGACCGTCGACCGGATAGGTCACCGCGCCCTCGCGCACCAGCCGTTCCCAGGTGATGTTCTTCAACGACGGCATCACTTCGGTCATCTCGGTGAAGACGTCGGCAGGGCCGTCGTAATTCCAGGGCAGGCCCATGCGCTTTGCGATTTCCTGGATGATCCAGAGATCCTGCTTCGCCTCGCCGGGCGGCTTTATCACTTCGCGCGCCAGCTGCACGCGGCGGTCGGTGTTTGTAAACGTGCCGGACTTTTCCGCAAACGCCGAGGCCGGCAAGATCACGTCGGCATGGAACGCGGTCTCGGTAACGAACAAATCCTGCACCACCAGATGTTCGAGCTTTGCCAAGGCCTCGCGGGCGTGCTGCAGATCGGGATCGGACATCGCGGGATTTTCGCCCTCGATATACATGCCGGTGATCTCGCCGTCGTGGATCGCGGTCATGATCTCCACGACCGTGAGCCCGCGCACCGGATCGAGTTCCTGATGCCAGAGCTTTTCGAATGGCTCGCGCAAGTCGGTGCGCCCCACCGGCTGATAATCCGGCAGGAACATCGGGATCAGGCCGGCGTCGGACGCGCCCTGCACGTTGTTCTGGCCGCGCAGCGGATGCAGACCCGTGCCGGGCCGGCCGACCTGCCCGGTGATCAGCGCCAACGCGATCAGGCAGCGCGCGTTGTCGGTGCCATGCACATGCTGGCTGATGCCCATGCCCCAGAAGATGATCGAGGCTTTTGCGCGCGCATACATCCGCGCCACCTCGCGGATGGTTTCCGCCGGGATGCCGCAGATCGGCTCCATCTTCTCCGGCGTGAATTCGGTGATACGCGCCTTGAGATCGTCATAACCCTCGGTATAGCCGGCGATGTATTGCTCGTCGGTCAAGCCCTCGGTGATGATGGTGTTGATCATCGCGTTCAGCAGCGCGACGTCGCTGCCGGCCTTGAAGGCGAGGTGCTTGTAGGCATGGCGCGACAGCGACTGTCCGCGCGGATCGATCACGATCAGTTTGGCGCCGTTCTTGGCCGCGTTCTTGATGAAGGTCGCAGCCACCGGATGGTTCACCGTCGGATTGGCGCCGATCACGATGATCACCTCGGCGTCCATGGCGGCGGAAAACGGCGCCGACACCGCGCCCGAGCTCAGACATTCGAACAGCGCCGCCACCGAGGAGGCATGGCACAGCCGCGTGCAGTGATCGACATTGTTGGAGCCGAAACCGGTGCGCACCAGTTTCTGGAACAGATAGGCTTCCTCGTTCGATCCCTTGGCCGAACCGAAACCGGCGAGCGCCTTGACGCCCTTGGTATCGCGAATCTTGACCAGCCCCTTGGCGGCGATGTCGAGCGCCTCTTCCCAGGACGCTTCGCGGAAATGCGTGAACGGATTGGCCGGATCGACCTGGTCGTTGGGATCCTTCTTGACGTTGGGCAGCCGCACCAGCGGCTTCTTCAGCCGGTTGGGGTGATGGATATAGTCGAAGCCGAAACGGCCCTTGACGCAGAGCCGGTTGTGATTGGCCGGGCCGTCGCGGCCCTCCGCATAGATCACCTTCTCGTCCTTGACCTGATAGGTGACCTGGCAGCCGACGCCACAATACGGGCAGAGCGAATCCACTTCTCTGTCCGGATAGGTGACGCGGGTCTGCTTGTCGTCGAGCATCACCGCGGGCATCAGCGCCCCGGTCGGGCAGGCCTGCACGCATTCGCCGCAGGCAACGCAGGTCGATTCCCCCATCGGATCGTCGAAGTCGAACACGATCTTGGATTCGTGACTGCGATAGGCCATGCCGATGACGTCGTTGACCTGGACCTCGCGGCAGGCGCGCACGCATAGCCCGCACTGGATGCAGGCATCGAGATTGACCCGCATCGCCGGATGGCTGGCATCGCCCTGCCAGCGTTCGGCGGCGGGGAAGCGGCTCTCGGTGACCTCGACCTTTTCGGCCCAGTGCCAGAATTTCGAATCGGGATCGTGCGAGGTTTCGCGTGCCGGCTGGTCGGCGACCAGGAGCTCCATCACCATCTTCTGCGCGGCGACCGCACGCGGGCTCGCCGACTTCACCTTCATGCCGACGCTCGGCGTGCGCTTGCAGGAAGCCGCCAGCACCCGCTCGCCCTCGATCTCCACCATGCAGGCGCGGCAATTGCCGTCGGGCCGGTAATCCGGTTCCGGCGAATAGCACAGGTGTGGAATCTCGTGACCCCCGCGCTTGGCCACCTGCCAGATGGTTTCGCCGTTGACGGCTTCGACCTGTTGGCCGTCGAGTTCGAACTGGATTTTCGTCATTCCGCGGCCTCTTTCGGAAGGAACTCGTTGGGAAAGTATTTAATCACTGTGGTCAGCGGATTCGAGGCCGCCTGGCCGAGGCCGCAGATCGAGGCGTCCCGCATCGCCTGGCTCAATTCGTCGAGCAATTGCCGGTTCCAGACCGGCTTTTGCATCAACAGCGCCGCCTTTTGCGTGCCGACGCGGCAGGGCGTGCACTGGCCGCAGCTCTCATCCTCGAAGAACTTCATCAGGTTCAGCGCCGCGCCCTTCACGCTGTCCTGTTCGGACAGGATGATGACCGCGGCCGAACCGATAAAACAGCCGTATTTTTCCAGCGTGCCGAAATCGAGAGGGATCTCGTCCATCGAGGCCGGCAGGATGCCGCCCGACGCGCCGCCCGGAAGGTAAGCGTGGAATTTGTGGCCGTCGGCCATGCCGCCGCAGAATTCGTCGATCAATTCGCGCACCGTGATGCCGGCCGGCGCGAGCTTCATGCCGGGATTTTTCACTCTGCCAGACACCGAAAAACTGCGCAGGCCGTGGCGGTCGTTGCGGCCATGGCTCTTCCACCAGTCCGCGCCCTTCTCGACGATGTCGCGCACCCACCACAGCGTCTCGATGTTGTTGATCAGGGTCGGCAGGCCGAACAGCCCGACCTGGAACGGGTAAGGCGGCTTGTGCCGCGGCAACCCGCGCTTGCCCTCGATGCTTTCAAGCAGCGAGGATTCCTCCCCGCAAATATAGGCGCCGGCGCCGCGGCGCATGTGCAGCTTTGGACCGCCGGCCGGCAGCTTCGCGATTTCGCGCTCGAGGATTTCGCGGCACGCCGGATATTCGTCGCGGATGTAGATGTAGATCTCGGGCGCTTCGACGATATGCGCGCCGATCAGCGTGCCCTCGAGAAAACGATGCGGATCGGTTTCCAGATAATAGCGGTCCTTGAAGGTGCCGGGCTCGCCCTCGTCGCCATTGACCGCCATCAGCCGCGGTCCGGGCTCGCCCAGCACCGCTCGCCATTTGCGTCCCGTCGGAAAGCCGGCGCCGCCGAGCCCGCGCAAGGAGGCGTCGTCGAGCGCCTTCAGCAGGTCTTCCTTTTTCAAATCGCCGGAGCGCAGGCGGTTGAGCAGCGCATAGCCGCCGCCTTTCACATAGGCGTCGTAATCGACATAGTTTGGCAGATGGGCATGGGTATCGCCGCTCTTCGCCGCCCCCATCACATTGGCCACGCTGGCGTGATCGATAAAATTGTGGCCGACCTCGGCGGCCGGTGCGGTGTCGCAACGGCCGACGCAGGGCGCGCGCACCACGCGAATGGCGGGGCCGACCTTGTCCTGCAATTCGGCAAGCAATTTTTCCGCGCCCAGCATCGCGCAGGTCAGCGAGTCGCAGACGCGGATGGTCAGCGGCGGAATATTCGCCTCACTCTCCTTCACCACGTCGAAATGCGCATAGAAGGTTGCGGTCTCGAACACTTCGGCGAACGCAAGCTTCATCTCGTCGGCGAGCGCTGCGAGGTGGGCGGCGGAAATCTGGCGATATTTGTCCTGGATCAGGTGCAGATATTCGATCAACAGGTCGCGCCGCCGCGGCGTCTCGCCGAGCAGGGCTGCGATTTCCTCGGCGGCCTTTGGGTCGACCTGGCGTCCCTTGGGAGTCGATTTGGCGCGCTTGCGACCCTCGCCGGGATGTTCGAACGAGCGGACCTGTTGTACATCATGACTCATTGAAATCGCTCGTTTTTGCCCTCTGCCACGCGACTCTAATCCGTGGCATGCCAGATGCCAAGTGGAAAGAGCATTCGAAAACATGCTGACAGATATCGAGGCAGAACGGCCCTCGCCATCCTGCCCCGACTGCAATTGTGCGCTGCGATCATCTGTACGTCCCGGTGAGCGCGGGACGCCCAGCCTACTGGAATAGCTTCAGCGCATTGGTGAGGGTTTGAACGACCCCCCACGCCAGCGGAATACCAACGAATCCCCAGGCGAGGATGAGCTTTACCTTCATCGAGCTATCGGTTTGTGTTGCCATTGTCGTTCTCCCTCAGGCCCGCGCCGCGGACGGCTGGACGGCGGCCGCAGCCGTCGCATCGTGCGCGCGCGAGTCGTTGTCCTGCATGTGATAGCGCGCGTTTACCGCCTTGATCATGGAGTTGCAGATGAAGCCGATCACCAGCAATCCGGCCATGATGTACATGGTCGTGTTGTAGGCCTGCGCCTTCGGCACGCCATGATCGATCTGGTACTGGCGAATGTAATTCACCAGCACCGGACCGAATACGCCCGCTGCGGACCAGGCGGTCAAAAGCACACCGTGAATGGCTCCGACGTATCGCGTGCCGAACATGTCCTTGAGATAAGCGGGCACAGTGGCGAAGCCGCCACCATACATGCTCATGATCACGACGAAGCACAGTACGAACAGCGCGACACTGCCGATTGAGCCAGTCCAAGGCACGAGGACGTACAGCACCGTTCCGAGCGCAAAGAAGCAGAAGTAGGTGTTCTTCCGTCCGATGATGTCGGACGTGGAGGCCCAGATGAAGCGCCCTGCCATATTGAAGAGACTGAGCAGCCCGACGAAGCCGGCCGCGGCGACCGCCGTGACATGGCCCGGGAACATCTCCTAACTCATCGCCGAAGCCTGTCCGAGCACGCCGATACCGGCAGTCACGTTGAGGCACAGAACCCACCAGATCAGCCAGAACTGCGGCGTCTTGATCGCGTCGTAGACATAGACGTGCTTGCTGGTGATCAGCTTTTGCTCGACCACCGGCGCCGTATAGCCCTCCGGTTTCCAACCCGGTGCCGGAATGCGAACGATGGCAGCACCTACCATCATGAAGCAGAAGTAAATGACGCCAAGCGCAATGAATGCCTCCGCGACGCCAACATGCGTGGGCGTCGAGAACTGCTGCATCAACCACACCGACAATGGCGATGCGATGAACGCGCCGCCGCCGAAGCCCATGATGGCCATGCCGGTCGCCATGCCGGGACGGTCCGGAAACCATTTGATGAGCGTCGACACCGGGGAGATGTAGCCCAAGCCGAGGCCACAGCCGCCCAGCACGCCATAGCCGAAATAGATCAACCACAAATTATGGACGTAAACGCCAAACGCCGAAACCAGGAAGCCGCCTCCCCAGCAAAGGCCGGCGGTGAACATGGCACGCCGCGGTCCGCCTTCTTCCACCCAGCGTCCGAAAACCGCGGCGGAAAGACCCAGGAAGACGATTCCAATGGAAAATATCCAACCCAGATCGGTCAGAGCCCAGTCGCCTGGAGCCGATTTGGTGATTCCAATCAATTTGGTCATCGGCAGATTGAACACGCTGAAGGCGTACGCCTGCCCGATGCACAGATGGATGCACAGCGCCGCCGGCGGAACCATCCAGCGGCTATAGCCCGGCTCGGCGACCGTGTGTTCGCGATCAAGAAACGAAAAGAAAGCCATTTAGTCCTCCCCTACAGCCGCCCGTGCCGGGCATGTCTGCTAGCCACGATCCAGTTATCTTAAGTTCGCTCGCGGCGCGCAAGCATCGGCGTTGCTGCTCCGCACCATTGCCGCGCGAGCCGGGATCGCGGCGCGCCAGCGAGACTTCAACACCTGAGGGGGCCGATTATGCCGCCCGCCGCGATCACCCGGGCCCTGGGCGGTACCTCTACCCAGGATTTGTCACCGCGACAACTCAGCGCTCCGCCCCCCGCAGAGGTCGGCAATTGGGGCAGAAGGCGCGCCCGGTGTCGATAGGCCAAAGGTAGCGATTTCCACCGTTTCAGGCCGGTTCCACGCATGGCGCTAAGCATTCGGCTTCTCGATCGGGCTATTTGCCTTCTCGATCAGGAATACAATTCGTTGCTCCGTGCGCTCTGATATCTCGACCTTGTCGCCGGTTTCCCGGATCAGATTCGGGATGTCGATCACCGACAGCGGATCGGTGCAGTGAACTTCCAGTAGGTCGCCCGGCTTGACCGACTTCAGCGCCTTGCGCGTCTTCAGCGCCGGCAGCGGACATTTGAGCCCGGTGAGGTCGAGTTTGGTCGTGGTCATGGGACAATCCTCGGCGAAGCGTGCTCAGTTCGTCAACGGATCGCGCTCGCGGCCCGCCAGGATCCAGGCCGCCAGCACAATGCCGACGGAGGAGGCGATCGGCCGGCACACGATCGCGGCATGGATCTGGGTGTGGTTGCTCATGATCTCGAACCACGCAAAAGGGATGACGGCAGGCAGCGCCAGCACGACAAACCGGCGTGGCGAGATCGCATGCGCGGGTAACAGCACCGGCGTCAACATCGCCAGCACGGCGGCCCAATCGGTGTGCCAGACCTGCCAGACGATGACGGCAAGCGCTCGCGCCGAGGGCGCCAGCAAACGATGACTGACGACCTGCTCGTAATTCCCGTCGATGCGATATCGGGCGACCTCGACGACGTCGCGCAGAACGGCGAGGCCGTCGGGCAACAGCGCCGCGGCGACGAGCCACCTCGAGACCCAGGTCAGCGCATATCCGAGGGACCACGCGGCCAGCACGGCGACGCATGTGAGCAGCCGCTGGCGGTCGATCTTGCGCGGCGGTGCGGCCAGCAGCAGGAAGGCGAGCAGCATCGGCTGCCACGGCGGATTGAGCAGGAAGTCGATGTAGTTGAACACGCTGCCCATCACGGCCGCGGACACGATCAGCGCGTGGTCGCTGGCGCCGTTTCGGATGCTGCGGGCAAACCAGCCCGCGCCGCCCAGGATGAAAATCGTGCTGAGCGAATCCGCGGTAATGATCCACATGTACCAGATGTCGGTCAGCACCACGATCGGCACGACCATCGCCAGCGCCGCCGGTCGGCCGGCGAGCCAGGTCGCCTCGACCGCGAAGAAGGTGAGCGCGGCGGTCAGCAGCACCAGCATGAAAAGCCGCACCACCTTCAGCGGCAGCCAGGCCACCAGTGGATCGATCACGATCCGGTAGCCATGCCAGTAGCGGAAATAGGGCAGCCAGGAGACACCCTGAGCCCGCGTCGATGCCGCGGCGAGCGCCGCGCAGACCGTCGGATCCCCAGGCAACGGCCGCGCGGCCGCGACTGCATTGTGCAAGGGGCTGGCGCCCGGCTCCAGGCCGATGCTCAGGGCCACGCACTCGACGCCCCAGTCGTCGCCGCGGGTATAGGGCGGCACGACCTTGTCCTCGCGATCAAGCTCGCCGGCGTCGAACGCGGCCGCCAGATGCGCCGCGCGCCGCTCGGCGGGCGCCACATAATCCACCGCGATCAGCGCCATGAAAAAGATCGGCTGCAGCGCGAACACCAGCAGCACGGCAACGAACAATCCGCGGAAGTTCATGAATCACCGGCCTCTCGAACCGGAGCATACCGGTATCCTGTGTCAGCGACGTACATTTCGCGATCACCCGCTGCCCAGGTTCGCATAGGCCAAAAATCCGACGGTCTGGCCAGGTTCGACATTCGTGATTCCCTCACCGAGTTCGACCAACCCGTCGGTGTCGACCAGCGACGACAACAGCCCTGCGCCCTCGCGCGGGAATTTCATGGCCTCCAGCGCGCCGTCGGCCGCCCGACGCAACGCCGCCCGGACATATTCGCGGCGGCCGATCTTCTTCCGGTAGCCGAACGCCGCGCGCACCGGCATCGGAATCAGCTTCTGCTGGCTGGCGCCCGCCAGCGCCAACACGGTCGGGCGCACCACATGCACGAAAGTAACGAAACTGGCGACCGGGTTTCCAGGCAACCCGATCAACGGCGTGCCCTCGATAATCCCCATTGCCACCGGGCGGCCGGGCTTGATCGCCATCCGCCACAGCACCAGGGAGCCCACGCTCTCGACGGCGTTCTTGACGTGATCCTCCTCGCCGGTGGAGACGCCGCCGGTGGTCAGCAGCAGGTCGTGGGAGCCTGCGACCTGCCTGAGGCCCTGCGCCAGCGCGGCGCGATCGTCGCGCAAAATGCCGATATCGCTGACCGCGCAGCCGAGCCGGCCCAGCATCGCCATCAGCATGAGGCGGTTGGAATCGAACAATTGCGCGGGCTGGCGCGCTCCACCCGGCGAGACCAGTTCGTTGCCGGTCGAAAACACCGCAACGCGGATGCGCCTCGTCACATCGATCTCGGTCAGCCCGAACGCCGCCAATAACGCGACATCCTGCGGCCGCAGCCGCCGGCCCGCTTTCAGCGCGACGGTCCCGATCGCAATATCCTCGCCGGCGGGGCGCACATTGGCCCCACGCTTCAAACCCGCCGGGAATACGACCCGGCCGGCTTCGTCGAGCCGCACGTCTTCCTGCATGAACACCGTGTCGGCGCCGTCGGGCATCGGCGCGCCGGTGAAAATGCGCATCGCATGGCCCGGCTGGATCGCTTCGGCTGCCGACGCGCCGGCCTGGATGCGGCCGGTGACGGGAAACGCCGCTTCGGCTTCGGTACTGGGTGAAAGATCGCGGCTGCGCACCGCATAGCCATCGACGGCGGAATTGGCGAAAGGCGGCAGCGGCAGTGGGGCGGAAACATCGCGCGCCAGAATGCGTCCGTCGGCGCCCTGCAGCGCCACGGTCTCGACCTCCCTGACCGCCGCCACCCGCGCGGCGATGATGCCGACGGCTTCATCGACCGACATCATCGGGCCGTCAAAGGCAAAGCAATCGTCGGACAATTGCGCCATGTTGCGTTTCAGGTTTCTGGTCGACTGCGCGCCAGCACGTCTTCGACCGGTATCGCAAACCGCTGCATCATAGCGGCGACGGCCGCGATGTCATCGAGATGGGCCATGGGAAGAGTGGTTTCAACCGCGGCATCGGTGGCAATCCCGGCGATGGCGGGATCCTCGGAAAACAGCAGCGGCTTGCCGTTGGCCAGCCGGTGCACCTCGATCTTGCGATGCGGCTCGGACTTGAAGCCTTCGACGACGACGAGATCGACGGCCGACATCTTCCGAAGCAACTCCGGCAGCCGTGGCTCGCTGGCCTCCCGCAATTCATGCATCAGCGCCCAGCGCCTGCCCGACGACACCAGCACTTCGGTCGCGCCGGACTGCCGGTGCACCCAGGAATCCTTGCCCGGCACGTCGACGTCGAAACTGTGGTGCGCATGCTTGATGACGGAGACGCGCAGGCCCCGTTCGAGCAAATGCGGGATGACCCGCGACAGCAGCGTGGTCTTGCCGGCGCCGCTCCAGCCGGCGAGCCCGATCACTTTCATCACATTCTCCGAGCCGCTTTCCGGGAACCGGGCTAGGTTTTGCCAAGGGGTGCTTTATATCGAGCTTGAGGGAAATGTCATGCTAGCCTGTCCGACATGATGAAGATCGACAAAGCGCCCGTCCCCCTGATCCTGCCCAACCCGGGCGATCCGCGGCTGACCGAACGCGTCGCCGGTACCGATCAGACGGGCGCCGCGATTGCGATCAACGTTCCGGTGGAGCGGCCGCTGACGCTGTATCTGAACGCCCAGGAAATCGTCACCATGATGACGATCGGCGACTATCCGGAATATCTGGCGCTCGGCTATTTGCTCAACCAGAACATGCTGAAATATGACGACGTCGTTACCGAGGTCGAATATGACGGCGACCTGGAGGTGGTGGTGGTGCGCACCGAGCATCACACCAACTTCGAAGCCAAATTGAAGAAGCGGACGCAGACCTCGGGCTGCGCGCAGGGCACCGCGTTCGGCGACCTCTTGGAGGCGGTCGAAAGCGTTGCGCTGCCGCAAGCCGAACTGCGCACCTCCTGGCTCTACCAGATGACGCACGCGATCAACACCATGCCCTCGCTTTACCTCGAGGCCGGCGCGATCCATGGCTGCGTTCTGTGCAAGGAGGGCACGCCCGTCTGCTACACCGAGGACGTCGGACGCCACAACGCGGTGGACAAGATCGCGGGCTGGATGTTCCGCCACGGCGTCGATGCCGCCGACAAGATCCTCTACACCACGGGACGGCTGACCTCCGAGATGATCATCAAGACCGTGCGGATGGGAATTCCGATCCTGGTGTCGCGCTCGGGGTTTACGGCATGGGGCGTCGACCTGGCGCGACAGGTCGGACTGACGCTGGTCGGCCGCGCGCGGGGAAAACGTTTCATCGCGCTGTCGGGCGAGGGGCGCATCGTCTACGACCAGGACCTCGCTTATGTCGAGGACGAATCCGCCCGTCACAAGCGCAAGGGCGCCGAGCGTGACGACTGAATTTCGGCCGACGCCCGGAATATTGCTGGCCGGCGGACTGGCGCGGCGGATGGGCGGCGGCGACAAGCCGATGCGCCGGATCGGCGGCCGCACCATCCTCGAACGCGTGATCGCGCGGCTCAATCCGCAATGTGATGGCCTCATCCTCAATGCCAATGGCGATCCCTCGCGCTTTGCAAGTTTTGGCCTGCCCGTCACTGCCGACACGGTCGAAAATTTTCCCGGGCCGCTCGCCGGCATCCTGGCGGGCCTCGACTGGGCTGCGGCCCATCGGCCCGACATTGCGTGGGTACTGAGCGCGGCAGCGGACTGTCCGTTCCTGCCGCGCGATCTCGTCGCGCGGCTGCACCATGCCCGCGCCGAGCAGGACGCGCAGCTTGCGGTCGCCGCCTCCGGCGGCCAGTCGCATCCGGTGATCGGCTTGTGGCGCGTGGCGTTGCGCGAGGAGCTTCGCCACGCGCTGGTGGTGGAGGACGTCAGGAAGATCGACCGCTGGACCGCGCGCTACAAGCTTGCAACCGTCGAGTGGTCGACAAAACCGCTCGATCCGTTCTTCAACGCCAACACCATGGATGACATCGCGGAAGCGGAGCGATTGGCGGCGCTGGACGGGGATTGATTATCACGAACTTCAGGAAAATCCGATCATGACAGGCATGCCCGATCTGAAAGGCCGCGTTGCATTGGTGACCGGCGGCTCGCGCGGCATCGGGGCCGCGGTCGCCGCGGCGCTGGCTGAAGCCGGCGCGGCAGTGGCGGTCAACTACCGCGAACGTGCCGCCGACGCGGACGCAGTGGTGGCCGGCATCAAGAGCAAGGGTGGTCGCGCGATTGCCGTTGCCGCCGATGTATCGCAGGGCACAGCGGTCGCCAAAATGATCGAGCAAGTCGCCGCGGCACTGGGCCCGATCGATATCCTCGTCAACAATGCAGGGGTCGCGATTGTTCGTCGGGTCGATGACCTGACCGAAGCGGACTTCGACGCGACCATCGCGGTGAACCTGAAATCGGCCTTCCTTTGCGCGCAAGCCGTACTGCCCTCGATGCGCGCGAAGAAGTGGGGCCGCATCGTCAACATCTCCTCGGGGGCGGCACGCGGCGCCGGCTCGATCGGTCCGCATTACAACGCCTCGAAAGCCGGCATGGAGGGGCTGACCCGCGGCTATGCGGCGCGGCTGGTCAAGGACGGCATCACCGTCAACGCGGTGGCGCCGTCGCTGATCGAAACCGACATGATGCGCGGCAGATCGGACCTGGCGCAACGCATCCCGCTCGGCCGCATGGGCCAGCCCGAGGAAGTCGCGCAAGCGGTGCTGATGCTGCTCGGCAACGATTACATGACCGGCCAGACCATCGCGTTGAGCGGCGGCATGGCGTTCAATTGAGGGGCGCCGTTTCAACTCCACCCCTGTCGTCATCCCCGCGTAACGGCTTCGCCGTTATCGCTGGAGGTGCGAGCGCCGCGATGCCTTGGCATCGCGGACCTAAGCGAGCCTCGAAGGATGCGGCCGCAAGCTTCGCAGCCCGCCGTTGCCCTTCGAGACGCCGCGCAAGTGCGCGGCTCCTCAGGGTGACGGCTAGACCGGCCTAAATCCCGCCTTCGTCAGCGCCGCTCGGCTTTCTTCTGAATTTAGCGCCTTGAGAAACGCCTGCACCGCCGGGCGATGTTTGCGCGCCGTCACCAGCGCGAAATCGTAATGTTCCTCGGCGAGCGGAATGAAGCCTAAACCAGCCGCGTGCGCGACCGGCGCGATCGTCATGCCCCAGTCGGCGCGAGCTTGCGCGATTGCAGCGGCGACCGCGTTGTGCGATTTCGGCTGGTTCCAGTAACCCTCCGGCCGCGCGCCGTCGAGCAGCCGGTCGATCAGGATGCGGGTGCCGGCGCCCTGGTTGCGATTGACCATGATGCAGGCGGGATCGGCCAACGCGGCGCCCACCGCGTCCTGCGCGCTCCGTCCCTCGAACCTGATATCGCCTTTTCGAAACACGATGCCCTGCATCCGCCGCCAGCCCGGCACCAGTTCGAGGCCGTCGGCGAGATAGGGCGTGTTGTAGGTCTCGCTGTTTTCGTCGAACAGATGGATCGGCGCGAAATCGCATTCGCCGCGCTTGGCCGCCGCAAGGCCGCCGAGACTGCCGACCGCGATCGAGCGCACGACGAGCCCCGCGCGCGAAAGCGGCGCGGTCACCGGATCGAGCCCGGTGCAATGGCTGCCGACGATCACGAGATCAGGCACCCGCACATGCGGCGTGAACAGTGTGACCTCGGCTTCGGTCCCGGCCGGCATCTGATCGGCCAATGCGTCGATCTTCAGGAATCCATCGGCCTGCGCAAAGGACGTGATGGCGCCGCTGCCCTTGCCGGTGGGATAGGCGATCAGGCCGCCCTCGCCTTCGACCAGCGACACCATGACGAATTCGGTACGGCCGAGCTCGGAAGCGATCCGCACCGGGACCTTTGCCGCAACCTTGGCATCGGAGCGCGGCGGCAGGCCTGCCATCCGCCGCAGCACCGGCACGATGATGTCGTGGAATGTGAACATTGCCGAGGTCGGAAATCCCGGCAGGATCACCACCGGCTTGCCGTCGCAGACCGCCAGGCACAACGGCTTGCCCGGCTTCAACGCCACGCCGTGCGCGATGATGCCGGGCTTTCCGAGCCGCGCGATGATGCGGTGGGAGACGTCGCCCGCGCCCTTCGAGGTGCCGCCGGACAGCACCAGCATGTCGCAGGTCTCGAGCGCCTTGCGCATCACGGCTTCGAGCCGCTCCTCGTCGTCGGCCACCGCGCCGAGAAACACCGCCGCGCCGCCATTCTCGTTGACCGCGGCCGTGACGATGGCGCCATTGCTGTCGTAGATTTCAGCCGCACCCAGCGGCGCGCCCGGTTGCACCAGTTCATCACCGGTGGAAATCACCGCGACGCGCGGCTTGCGCGCGACGGAGACTTCCGCGATCCCGCAGGCCGCGCACATCCCGATCTCGCGCGAGCCGATCACGGTGCCGGCGCGCAACAGCGCCTCGCCGCGTGCGATGTCTGAGCCGGCGTAGGACACGAACTGCCCGGGCGAGGCGGCGCGACGGATCTCGATCGCGCGGGCACCCAGGGGCTGGGTGTGCTCGACCATGACGATGGCGTCGGCGCCGCGCGGCAACGGACCGCCCGTCGCAATCGAGGTCGCCGTGCCCGACAGCACCGGCCGGGTCGGCGCGGTACCGCAGGCGATGACTCTCATCGTTCAGCATAAGGCGAACCGGCGCGGCTTCGCTCGCCGACGGCAGATCGGCGGAGCGCACCGCAAAGCCATCGACATTGGAGCGGTCGAACGGCGGCACGTCGATCGGCGCCACGATGTCCGCGGCAAGCGCGCAGCCCAGCGCGTCGGCGAGGCGCCGCGGCTCGTTCGGAATCTCGCGTGGAAACAGCGCCGCCTCGAAGCGCGCCAGCGCGTCTTCGCGCGACAGGATGGTCAGGAACTGGTCCTGGTCCACGCCGTCGCGGTTCTTGGGCAGGGGAGCACGGGTCATGGGATGCCTATATCATTCCCGCAACATATAGGCATCGACCGGCGTGCCCGCAGCATGGCCTTCCGACCCGCCGGATACCGCGAGCCAGGCGTCGGCGCGGGCGATGGCATCGAGCGACAATTCGCCGGTTGCCAGCGGCATCCATTGGCCATCGATTTGTTCGAGCAGGACGAGTTCGGTCACGCCGACGCTCGAGGCAATCTTGCGGGCAAGCGGGAGCGCGACCCGCCGTCGCGGTTGCCTCGAGGACAACCGCTCCAGCACGGGCAGCACCAGCGTCCACCAACCCGCCAGCGCCTGATCCGGGGTGCCCGGCAGCGCAATGACGGGAACCTTTCCAATCCGGCCCACGGCGGCGGTCCGGCCGGGCTGCAGCGCGATGCCATGCGCGAGAACCTCGCCGCGCTCGGCCAGGGCAGCGATCGTCGTATCGGTGCGGCCGACGCCGCTGCCGCCGATCGTGACAAGGATATCGCTTGCGCCGATATCGAGCGCCCTGGCGACGGAAGCCTCGTCACGCCCCGCGGCCTCGGCGCAGACAACATCGGTCCCCTCGAAGCGGGCGCTTTCCGCGATCAGCGGCGCCGTCACCGCGCCGCCCGAACCCGGCGGGATATTGACGATGCGCAGCCGCGGCCGGCGCACGTTCAATGAGCCCTGCCCCGCCGCGCGCGCGACCAGCAGGTCGAGCGGTCGAACCTGCCGCCCGCTGGTGATCGGATTTCCCTTCGCAATGTCGCCGCCGGCGCGACGAACGCCCTGCCCCGGCACCGCTTCCGCCAGCGCCTGAAACATCGGACCGGTGCGGTCGACGGCATCGGCATCGATCACGCAGTCGCAGCCGTCCGGCATGGCATCGCCGGCTTCGACCCAGACCGGCGAAGCGATGAGCGGCAGCGGCGAGTAGGACGACGCGCCGACGAGATCGCGCCCGCGCAGCGCCCAGCCATCGGCGATAGCGACGTCGCGTGGCGGATGCGGTTGGAGCGGCGGCATATCCGCTGCAACGCAGCCCAGGGATTTCGCGAGCGGCAGCGCAACCGGCGCGACCGGTTCAAGGCCCCGCAGCACGGCCGCGCGGGCCTCCTCGAGCGGGGTAAGCGAAGCCGGCAGGCGTTGGGACGGGATCATGAGGCTGATGGTGGACCACGCATCGCCAGCTTGGCAACCATCTCGCGGCAGCTGAACAGATCAGTTCCGTTGACGCGGACTGCGAATTGATTGCAAGGACATCAATCGCCGGGCTACGCTCCCGGTCAGACAATACGGCCGGTGGCCTGACAATAGCGGGAGGAATTTTGTGATTTCAGCCAGGAAAATATCCATGGTCGCGGCGCTCGTGGCGGCGGCGTTGTCGTCGCCGGCAGCGCTGGCGCAGGTCTCCGACGACGTGGTCAAGATCGGCGTGCTCACCGACATGAACGGTCCGGCCTCGACGCCGACCGGCCAGGGTTCGGTGACCGCGGCGCAGATGGCGGTGGACGATTTCGGCGGCACGGTGCTGGGCAAGCCGATCAGCGTGATCGTTGGAGATCACCAGCTCAAGCCGGATATCGGCGCCGGCATTGCAAGGCGCTGGTACGACACTGAACAGGTCGACCTGATCGTCGACGTGCCGGTGTCGGCGGTGGGCCTCGCCGTGCAGGGCGTCGCCAACGAGAAGAAGAAGCTGTTCATCACCCATTCGACGGGAGCGGCGGATTTCCACGGCAAATTCTGTTCGCCCTACGCGATCCAGTGGGTGTTCGACACCCACGCGCTCGCGGTCGGCACCGCGCAGGAAGTGGTGAAGCGCGGCGGCGACAGCTGGTTCTTCATCACCGACGATTATGCGTTCGGGCATGCGCTGGAGAAGGACGCCTCCGAGGTAGTGATCAGGAACGGCGGCAAGGTGATCGGCGCGGTGCGGCCGCCGTTTGCGACGCCGGATTTGTCGTCGTTCATCCTGCAGGCCCAGGCCTCGAAGGCGAAAATCATCGGCATCGCCGCAGGTCCCCCCAACAACATGAACGAGATCAAGACCGCCGGCGAATTCGGCCTGCTGAAGGGCGGCCAGCAGATGGCCGCGCTGCTCGCGCTGATCACCGACATTCACTCGCTCGGCCTGCCGGCGGCGCAGGGCCTGCTGCTGACGACGTCGTTCTATTGGGACATGGACGACAAGACGCGGGAATGGTCGAAGCGCTATTTCGCCAAGATGAACCGGATGCCGACGATGTGGCAGGCCGGCGTCTATTCCTCGGTCATGCATTACCTGCAGGCGATCAAGGAGGCGGGCACCGACGAGCCGCTCAAGGTCGCGGCGAAGATGCGCGAGAAGGGAATCGAGGATTTCTTCGCCCGCAACGGCAGGCTGCGCGAGGACAATCTGATGGTGCATGACCTGATGCTGGTGCAGGTCAAGAGCCCGGAGGAATCGAAATATCCGTGGGACTATTACAAGATTCTCGCGACGATTCCGGGCGCGCAGGCGTTCGGGCCGCCGGATCCTGCCTGCCCGCTGGTGAAGAAATGACCGTGTAGCGGTCATTCCGGGGCGCATCGAAGATGCGAACCCGGAATCTCGAGATTCCGGGTTCGATGCTGCGCATCGCCCCGGAATGACGGTTCACTTCCCCGCCCCGATCTCGCGGAAATATTTCATCACGCCGGGATGAATCAGTGTGACATCGGGCGCCGCCGCGATTGTGTTCGCCGCCGTGGTCTCGCAGGCTTGCGCGAGCTTGCTGCAGAAAGGTGGCTTCGACGCCGTGCAGCGTTTTCGCCAATTGGTAGGCGACATCGTCGGGCAGGTTCTCGCGCGTCAGCACAAAGCTCCAGGAACCCATCGAGTTGATCGGATCGTTCTGGTTGGGATAGCTGCCGGCGGGCACCGTCAGCGGCTTCAGGAACGAGTGTTTCGCCCTGATGCGCGCGATCTCGTCCGCATCCGGTGCGATGAAGCGGCCGCCGCCGGGGCTGCCCGCGACCGCGGCAAATCCGGGCCACCCGATGCCGGCGCCCCAGAGGGCGGCGACCCTGCCGTCGAGCACCATCGCGGGTCCGTCGCCGGCGTGGTCGAGATAGACCGACTGGAAATCCTCGTCCTGCTTCCATCCGAGTCCGTCGAGCATGTAGCGCGACAGGATCGGCAGGCCCGAGCCCTTGGCGCCGAATGCGATCCGTTGGCCGACGAGATCGCGGATGGTTTTATAGGGACTGTCGGCGCGGACCACGAACATGCCGGGGCTCGAATACATTGCGGTCAGGATTTTCAGATGCGTCCGCGGCCGGCCCATGCCCATGAAGGCTTCATAGGAAGGCTCGCCGGCAACGAGCGCCATATCGAGTTCGCCCTTTTCCAACAGCGGAATGTTCTCGTTGCTGCCCCTGGTGTTGCGCGGCGCGATTGCAAGCTGCGGATCGGCCGCGTTCATGACTTCGGCAAAGGCGTTGCCATAGAGCGGAAAGCCGCCGCCCGGCGTCGCCGTCCCCAGGCTGATAATGGTGCTCGGAATGGCGTTACCTCCCTGTTGCGCCGAGGCGCTGCCTGCCAGCAACCAAATGCCGGCGCAAACGGCTGACGCGATCTTCATGGGTCAACCTCTTCGGCGCGGCGCCGCGAACCGCGCGGAACATACAAGCCCAACGCCAATGTAGGCAAATCCGCAATTCTGTGAAAGCATGGCTGCGACTGAAATGAAAAGCGGCAGCGATGCCTTGACGGAGACACCATGATCGCAGTTTCGCGTGCCGTTCTGTTCGCGCTCGCCTTTCTCGCGAGCGCAGCCCTCGGGATTGCGCCCTCCTCCGCCGCCGACTATCCGAACCGGCCGGTGCGCTGGATGATCGGCTTTGCCGCCGGCGGCCCGGTCGACGTCGTCGCCCGCATCATGGCGCAGGCGCTGTCGGAGCATCTCGGCCAGCAATTCGTGGTCGAAAACCGCGCCGGCAGCGGCGGCAACATCGCGACCGAAGCCGCGATCAATTCGACGCCCGACGGCTATACGCTGCTGTTCAGCGGCGCCAACAACGCGATCTCGGCCTCGCTCTACAAGAAATTGCCGTTCGATTTCATCCGCGACACCGTGCCGGTCGCGATCTTCACGCAGGTGCCGAATTTGCTGGTGGTGTCGAACGCCATGCCGGTCAAGACGGTGCAGGAGCTGATCGACTACTGCAAGGCCAATCCCGGCAAGATTTCCTTTGCCTCCTCGGGCAACGGCACTACGGTGCACATGTCGGCAGAACTGTTCAAAGCCATGACCAAATGCGACATGGTGCATGTGCCCTATCGCGGATCGGCGCTGGCGTTTCCCGACGTGATCTCCAACAAGGTGCAGTTGATCTTCGACAATCTGCCGACCGCGATGGCGCTGGCCAGGAGCGGCAGCGTGCGGGCGCTCGGCGTCAGTTCGCCGCAGCGCTGGCCGAGCGCGCCCGACATTCCCGCCATCGCCGAGACGGTGCCGGGATATGAGGCATCGGTGTTTTATGGCATGTCCGCGCCGAAGGGCACGCCCCAGGAAATCGTCGACATCCTCAACAAGGCGGTGAATGAAGTGCTCGCGGACCCGAAGGTGATCGAACGCTTCGCCAACATCGGCGGCGTCCCGAAGCCGATGACGCCGGCCGGCTACGGCAGACTGATCGCGGACGAGACCGCGAAATGGCGCAAGGTGGTGGAGTTCGCCGGCGTGTCGGTGGAGTGAGGGGCTTCTGAGCATATCGTTGGCCACATCTGTCGTCGCCGGCTTTTCTCTGGCCGTCATTGCCGGGCTTGACAAGTGAGGTCGTCATTGCGAGCGCAAGCGAAGCAATCCATCGCGCAACGGAAAGAAAGAATGGATTGTTTCGTCGCATCCGCCTTCGCCCGAAGGCGGGCTTCGGCGGACAAAAGTGCTCCTCGTAATGACGTTGAGACACAGCT
>CAVPFQ010000017.1:0-9081 GCA_963703845.1 uncultured Alphaproteobacteria bacterium | reverse complement strand
TGGCCGCCTCGATCAGCGCGGGCGTGATAAATTCCGCCGGCGGCGCCGCCGCCATCACGCGGGTGGAGAGCGCGGTTCCCGCAAGCAAGGCACCGGCGCCCCTGAGCACGCTGCGGCGCGAAATGTTCGGATTTCTCATTGGCGTTTCCGTCCGTTTTGGTCTTGGCGAGACCGGCAAGTTATCTTTTATTCCTGCAGCATACATCGAGTCTTTCGTCGACAGTCCGTTGCCCTTGCCGTCAGACGTGATAGTGGACTTCAGGCAGACCTGACCAACAACGACCTGGAAAACATGATTCGGGAGATTGAAATGACGGGCCCAAGACTGCCGCCAAGGCTCCCCCAAAGGCTCGCTCCGGTGCTTGCCCTTGCGCTGGCGTCCGCTCTGCTTGCGACGCCGATGGTTGCGACCTCGAGCAGGGCGCAGGATTATCCGGCGCGCGCGGTGCGGATCATCGTTCCGTTCGGCGCGGGAGGGCCGGCCGACGTCACGGCGCGCCTGCTCGGCAACGCGATGCAGCAGAGTTTTGGCCAGCCCTTCGTAGTCGAGAACCATACCGGCGCCGGCGGCGTGATCGGCACGCAGGAGGTCGTCAAGTCTTCACCTGACGGCTACACCCTGTTGATGATGTCGAACACCCAGACGGCGAACGAATCGCTGATGTCGCCGGCGCAGCGGAAATACGAGCTGATGCGCGATCTCGTACCGATCGCACCGGTCAATTCCTCCGACCTTGTCATCGTCGTGCACCCGCAAGTCGCGGCGAAGACACTGCTTGAGTTCATCGCACTCGCCAAATCACAACCGGGGAAGCTGAATTACGCGTCGTCCGGCACGGGCACGCCCTATCACATGGCCGGCGAACTGTTCAAGGCGATGGCCGGCATCGACGTCGTGCACGTCCCCTACCGCAACAGCGGCGAGGCGCGCAGCGGCGTCATCGGCGGACAGGTGCAGATGATGATCGACGCAGTGACGACGATGGCTCCCAACGTCATCGCCGGCCAGGTGCGGGCGCTTGCGACGACCGGCAAGACGCGCTCGGCCGTGCTGCCGGACGTGCCGACCGCGAACGAGGCCGGCGTCCCCGGCTACGAGGCCACCATCTGGCTCGGCCTGATGGCGCCCGCCGGCACGCCGAAGCCGATCATCGACAAGCTGAACGCCGCCGTGAACTCGCTGGTCAAGCGGCCGGACATCGTGAAACTCTGGAACGATCAGGGCGCGGTTCCGATGTCGATGTCTCCGGAAGAATTCGACAAATATCTGCGCGGCGATATCGTGAAATGGGCTGACGTCGTCAAGCGTTTCCCCGAAAAGCCGCAATAGGGCCTGTCCTCGATGCCGAACATTCGATTCAGCCTCAATGGTGTCGAGACCGAGATCGACGCCGATCCGGATTCGTCGCTGCTCGGCCTGTTGCGCGGGCCGCTCGGACTGACCAGTCCACATTTCGGCTGCGGCTCGGGCGAATGCGGCGCCTGCCGCGTCATCGTCGGCCACCATGCAGTGACCGCCTGCGACACGCCGCTGTGGTCGGTGAGCGGCAAGGCGGTCATTACCATCGAAGGGCTCGGCAGCGCGGAAAAGCCGCATCCGCTGCAACGCGCCTTTATCGCCGAACAGGCGATTCAATGCGGCTATTGCGTCTCCGGCATCCTGATGAGCGCGGCCGCGCTATTGATGCAGAATCCAAAACCCTCCGGCGCGGAGGTGAAGGCCGCGCTCGACCGCAACCTCTGCCGCTGCGGTTCGCAGAACCGGATGGTGCGAGCGGTACTGCGCGCGGCGGACGAGATGGCGAGCCCATGACCGGCCCCGCCCCCGCTCCGCCGAAATTGCCGGTCAGCCTCGCGGCCAATCCCGTGCTGTCATCATGGATCCGCTTCTCCCGGGAGGGACAGGTCACGGTTTCGCCGGGAAAGGTGGAGATCGGCCAAGGCATCGTCACGGCGCTCGCGCAGATCGCGGCCGACGAACTCGATATCGACTTCGGCCGCGTCCAGATGGTGCGCGCGTCGACGGCCGCGAGCCCCAACGAGGGCGTCACCTCGGGCAGCCTCTCGGTGCAGCAATCCGGGCGCGCGATCCGGCAGGCCTGCGCCGAAATCCGGCAGATCTTTCTTGCCGCCGCGTCCGATCAGCTGGGCGTCGGAGCCGACGCGCTCGATATCAAGGACGGCACCATCTCCGGTCCCGGCAACGTCAGCACCAGCTATTGGGAGTTGGCCGACAAGGTTTCGCTGGATCGCGAGGCAACGCCAGGCGCCGTGCCGAAGAGATCGACGCAGCGCGCGCTCGCCGGAAGTTCCGTGCAGCGGCTGGACATCCCCGACAAGGTTTTTGGGCGGCCGCGCTTCATTCAGGATGCCGCGCTGCCGGGCATGTTGCATGGCCGCGTGCTGCGATCCGAAATGCCCTTCGCAAGACTTGACGAGTTGAAGGAGGATGATGCGCGCGCCGTCGCCGGCCTGATCGCCATCGTGCGCGACGGCAATTTCGCCGGTCTGGTCTGCGAGACCGAAGACGGCGCGGAGGCGGCGCTGAAGGCCTTGCGCAGGAACGCAAGCTGGAGTGCCGGCCAAACGCTGCCCGATGAAAACGGACTGGCGGAATTCTTGAAAGCCCAGCCGGTTGAATCGACCGTGATCGACAAGCGGACGGGGTCCGGCGCGGTTGAAAAGGCGCGCACGCTGCGCCGCCAATATACCCGCCCCTATATGGCGCACGCCTCGATCGCGCCGTCCTGCGCGATGGCGCAATGGAGCGGCGATCGCGTCCACGTCTGGACCCATAGCCAGGGCGTCTATCTGCTGCGCGCCGATCTGGCGCTGGTGCTCAAACTGCCGGTCGAAAACATCACGGTCGAGCACATGGAAGGCGCCGGCTGCTATGGGCACAACCCGGCCGACGACGTCGCGCTCGATGCGGTGCTGTTGGCGAAAGCGGCCGGCGGAGGGCCGGTCCGCCTGCAATGGTCGCGCGCCGACGAGATGACGCACGCGCCGTTCGGGGCGGCGATGGCGATCGAGATCGAGGCCGATCTCGACGCGCAAGGCGACATCGTCGATTGGCGCCACAGCATCTGGAGCAACGGCCACGCCGCCCGGCCGGGGCGCGCGGCGCAGCCGGCCTTGCTGGCCGGGACTGAACTTGCCAATCCGTTCCCGCGCATGATCTCGAACAATCCGCCGCAGGCCAATGGCGGCGGCGCCGATCGCAATTCAGTCCCGCTTTATGATCTTCCCTCGTGGACGATCTTGTCGCATCGGCTGACGACGATGCCGATCCGCACTTCCGCGCTGCGGACGTTGGGCGGACAGGGCAACGTCTTCGCGATCGAATCTCTTCTCGATGAAATCGCACACGAACGCGGCGAGGATCCGGTTGCCTTCCGGCTCCGGCATCTGAAAGACGAGCGCGCCAGGGACGTGATCCGCGCCGCCGCAAGACGCGCGAACTGGAAGCCGGACAAGCGTGCCGGCACCGGCTACGGCATAGGCTTCGGCCGCTACAAGAACACCGGCGCCTATTGCGCCGCAGTCGCCGAAATCGAGGGCGCGGAAGATATCGTCGTCCGGCGGTTGACGCTTGCGGTCGATGTCGGCGAGGCCATCAATCCCGACGGCGTGATCAACCAGGTCGAAGGCGGCGCGATCCAGGCCACCAGTTGGGTGCTGAAGGAGCGCGTCCGCTTCGACGACCGGCGCATCACCAGCAACAGCTGGACCGATTATCCGATCCTTCGCTTCAGCGAGGTGCCGGAGGTCGAGGTCGAATTGATCCAGCGTCCGGAGATCAACTCCGTCGGCGCCGGCGAAGCCGCGCACGGTCCGGTCACGGCGGCGATCGCCAACGCCATCTTCGATGCGCTCGGCGTTCGCATTCGCGACCTCCCGTTCACGCGCGACCGCCTGATCGCGGCGATGGAATCGAGCACGTGACGCGCTTGAATATTCTGAGCGGCGGCGCGGCGCAGGGCCTGGTCGGAAGCCTGGCGCCGCAGCTCAAGGCGTTGACCGGGTTCGACATCGGCGGCGAGTTCGGCGCGGTCGGCGCCATGGCCGACAAATTGCGCAGGGGCTTGCCGACGGACATCATCATTTTGACGGCGACAATCGTCGCGCAATTGGCCGCAGAGAGGCTTGTCGTCCCCGCCTCGATGGCCGACGTCGGCCTGGTCGAGACCGCGCTTGCGGTCCGATCAGGCGATACCCTCGTCAGCGCCGGCGATGCCGCAAGTCTGCGCGACGCATTGCTGGCGGCGGACGCGATCTTCGTTCCCGACATCAAGGCATCGACGGCCGGAATTCACGTCGCAAAAGTCCTGCGACAGCTCGGCATTGCCGCAACCGTGGAAGCCCGGCTCGACATCCATCCGAACGGCGCCACGGCGATGCGGCATCTGGCGGCCTCCGATGCCCGAAAACCGATCGGCTGCACGCAGTCGACCGAAATCATCTCTACGCCGGGCGTGCTGCTGTCGGGCTCGCTGCCGCCGGGATGCGAGCTTGCCACCATGTACACGGCGGCGGTGACGACCGGGGCCATCAACGCAAAGCAGGCGCAAGTCCTGATCGATCTGTTGACGGACGATCGTCGGCGCGACTTGCGCGAGCGCGCGGGCTTCCTCGCGGCGCGGAAATAGCTGCTTCACTTCGCCAAGTGCGTCAGCCCGGTCGGTGGCCCGTCGATGGCGGTCCAGCCGCCGTCGACGAACAAGGTGCTGCCGCTGACATAGCTCGCCGCATCGGAAGCAAGATAGGCGACCGCGGTCGCGACTTCGTCGGCGTTGCTCCAGCGGTTGAATACGGTGTGCGCCGCATAGAGGCTGTGGATGTCGGGCCGCTGCTTGAACGGCGCGGTCAGCGCGGTCTCGACGATGCTCGGCGCGATTGCGTTGACGCGGACCCCGAAGCGGCCGACTTCGGATGCGAAGCCTTTCACCAACAGGCCGATCGCGGCCTTGGTCGAGCCGTAGACGCCGAGCCCTGGCTCGATGGTGACGGCGCGCACCGAGGAACAGGCGATCAGGCTGCCGCCGTTCTGGCCGGCCATGATGCGACCGAAATTCTGGAAGAACCACACCGTACCCTTGATGTTGAGGGTGATGACGCGGTCGAGATCCTCCTCGGTGTAGTCGAGAATGGTCTTGCGGATGTTCAGCCCCGGCGTGGTCACCGCGATATCTAGTCGCGGAAACCTTTGCTTTGCCTCCGTGGCGAGCGCTGCGACATCCGCGGCATTGGCCGCATCGCAACGAGCCGCTTGCGCCGCGCCGCCCTTCGCCCGAATGCCGGCGGCGGTCGCCTCCGCGCCCTCGATGGTCCGGTCGGCGCAGATCACGCTGGCGCCGAGCGAGGCCAAGGCTTCAGCCGACGATTTACCGATGCCCGAAGCCGCGCCGAGCACGACGGCGGTCTTTCCCATGAGGTCGAAAAGCTTGCGATAATCCGTCACGGTGCAACCTCCCTTACGCACAGGGTTGCTGGCCAGCGAGATCCAGGCCGGCCAGTTTTAATTTGCCAAAGCCAATTCATATACTAATATATCAATCCCGCCGAGGAGCAACCATGCCCGCGCGCATGACGAAAAAGGCCGAAGCTGCAGCTCGTTCGGCGATCGGCGGCCCCCGACGCGGCGGCCGGCCGCGCGCGGCGACCGCCGCGTCGAAAATCTATTCGGACCTCCGCGCCGAACTGGTGTCGCTGCAGCGCCGTCCTGGCGAGGCTGTCTCGGAAGCCGAAATTGCGCTGTTATATGGGGTGAGCCGGACGCCGGTGCGCGAAGCCATCCTGAAATTATCGGATGAAGGCTTGCTCGAGATTTTTCCGCAGTCGGGTATCTTCGTCTCGCATATCCCGCTGGCCGCGCTGCCGGAAGCCATCATCGTTCGAAAAGCCCTGGAAGCGACCACGGCCCAGTTCGCGGCCGAGCGCGCAACGACAAGCCAGATCCTGGCCCTGCATTCGATCCTGCAGCGCCAGCGCGAGGCAAATGCGGCCGGTGACGCCGACGCCTTCCATCGCGCCGACGAAATGTTTCACGCCACCGTCGCGGAAGTCGCCGGCTATCCAGGCATCTGGACGCTGATCCAGCAGGTCAAAGTCCACGTCGATCGTTATCGCCGCCTGACGCTGCCCCAGGAGGGACGGATCGCGCGCGTGATCGTGGAGCATGAAGCCGTTCTGCGCGCGATCGAAGCCCATGACCCGGCAGCCGCGAGAGGCGCCATGGAATTCCATCTCGAAAGGCTGCTCGACAACATCTCCGCCACCCAAAGCATCAATCCGGAGTTTTTCGACCAACGCAGCCAGTGAAGCAGACGGACGCGGCAGAAAAAGGCCGCGCCATCGGGAGGTTAAGAGCATGAACGGCATTTTTGGTTTTTCGATTCCCATTCGCGTTGCGAAGTGATGCGCGCCAGCGCGGCCGAGGTCATGACGGTCGAGGAACAGCGGATCATTTTTTCGCGCGAGGTTTCGTTGCCGGAGAGTCGATGGCTTCGGCTGATCGACCTCGCCGCCGAGTGCGTGATCGTGGCCGCCCTGCTCGGCGAACTGGTGCTGGTGCTCGCCAACGTTCTGGCGCGGGTCTACTTCCACCATTCGTTCCTGTGGACCGACGAGGTCGCGCGGCTGGCACTGTCGATCCTGGCGTTCGTTGGCGGCGCGGTGGCCTATCGGCGGCGCGATCACGCCTTCGTCCGGGTCATCCTCAGCCGGCTTCCAAGCCGCGGCGAACGCGGCTGCCTCGCGCTCGCCGATGTCGTCGTGCTGTTCGTAGCCGGGCTCACCGGCTTCGTTTCCATCGGATTCCTCTCTTCCAGCTGGGACGAGTTGACGCCGATCTTCCAGGTGCCGGCGGCGCTGATCGCGTTGCCGTTGCCGGTCGGCATGGTGCTGCTGATGCTTTACGCCGCGGTCAATCTGAAGCGCGATCACGGCGCGATGGCGCTCGGCGTCGGCCTGGCGTTCGCCGCGACCGTCACCGTCGCAGCGCTGACCCGCGACATCTGGCTGCCCTTGCTCGGCGACGACGCCGCCATCGTCACGGCGCTGAGCCTGTTTTTCGTCGCCATACTCGCCGGCGTCCCCGTCGGTTTCGTGCTGCTGCTGTCGACCGCGACCTATCTCTGGGGCACCGGCACCGCACCGCTGGTGGTGCTGCCGCAAACCATGGTCAACGGCACCGGAAATTTTATTCTGCTCGCGGTGCCTTTCTTCATTCTCGCCGGCCTGGTCATGGAACGCGGCGGCATCAGCATTCGCCTGGTGCGCTTCATCTATGCCCTGGTCGGCCACATGCGGGGCGGCCTGCTGCAGGTCACGGTCGCCAGCATGTATGTGGTCTCCGGGCTGTCCGGCTCCAAGCCCGCGGATGTCGCCGCCGTAGGCACCGTGATGCGCGACGAACTGCGCGATCGTCATGGCGCAGCCGAGGGGGCTGCGGTGCTTGCGGCGTCCGCGGTGATGGGCGAAACGGTGCCGCCCTCGATCGCGATGCTGATCGTCGGCTCCATCACCAGCGTCTCGGTCGGCGGCATGTTCATCGGCGGCCTGATCCCCGCCGCGGTGATGGCGCTGTGCCTGATGCTCTTGATCTACCTGCGCGCCAGGGCCAGCGGCGCGCAGCGCACCCCGCGCGCTGCGGCCGGCGTCATGGCCCGCGCCGGCCTCGGCGCCATCCTGCCGCTGCTGATGCCGGGAGCGTTGCTGGCCGGCATCCTGCTGGGCGTAGCTACGCCGACGGAAATTGCGGCGATCGCCGTGGTCTACGGTATCGTGCTGTCGAGCGTGGTCTATCGCGAAATGAGCCTGCAAGGGTTCATGCGCATCGCGCTCGACACCGCGGCGCTGACCGGCGTCTTGCTGTTCATCTTCGCCGCCGCCTCGAGCTTTTCATGGACCCTGACGGTCGCCTACCTGCCGCAGCGGCTGGTGGCGTTGCTGCAGTCTGCCGGCGACAGCCAGGCGATTTTCATGATCTGCTCGATCTTGCTCCTGATCCTGGTCGGCGTGCTGCTCGAAGGACTGCCCTCGCTCAACGTGCTCGCGCCGCTCTTGATTCCGATCGCCGGCAAACTCGGCCTGAGCGAACTGCACTACGCGCTGGTGCTCATCATCTCGATGGGGATCGGCGGCTTCATGCCATTCGCCGGCGTCGGATTTTACGTCTGCTGCGCGGTAATGCGCTGCGATATCGAGACCGCATCGCGTGCGATGCTGCCCTATCTGATCGTGCTGCTGGCCGGCCTCCTGATCGTGGCCTTCGTACCCTCGTTCACGCTGTACCTGCCGCACTACTTCGGCTTTCGCGGATAACCGTCCGCAGTAACGCGGACAACAATACAACGGGAGAAAACCATGGATCGCAGAGACTTCTTGAAAACCAGCGCCGGCGTCGCCGGCTTGACGCTTGCAGCTCCCCATATCGCACGCGCCGCGACGATCACGATGCGGTTTGCGCATTTCGCGGAAGAGAGCCATCCGGCCAATATTGCCGCCAAGCAATTCGCCAGCCAGGTCGAAAAACGCACCGACGGCGCGATCAAGATCGCGATCTTCCCGAACAACCAGCTCGGCGGGCCGCCGGAGCAGGCGCAGCAGATCAAGCTCGGCACCATCGACATGGGCCTGCCGACCCAGGGCCAGCTCGACAAATACGACAAGGCCTTCGCCGCGGTGATGCTGCCCTTCATCTTCAACGGCCCGGCCGACGCCTTCCCGATTCTCGACGGTCCGGCCATGGACTGGCTGGCGCCGCTCGCCGAGAAGCAGGGTTTTGTGCTGCTGCGGAACTGGGACTACGGGTTCCGCAACGTCACCAACAACGCGCACCCGATCAACGTGCCCGATGATCTCAAGGGCCTGAAGATCCGCACGCCGCCCGAATTGCAGATCCAGGCCTCGATGGAGGCGCTTGGCGCGGTGGTGCAGGCCATCGCCTTTCCGGAGCTCTATCTCGCCTTGTCGCAGAAAGTAGTCGACGGCGAGGAGAATCCGATTCCGGTGATCTACTTCAACAAATTCTACGAAGTGCAGAAACACCTGGCGATCACCCGCCATATCTACAACAAC
>CAVPFQ010000016.1:0-793082 GCA_963703845.1 uncultured Alphaproteobacteria bacterium | reverse complement strand
AATTGTCCTGTCATGAAAAAGCCGCCCTTAGCTCAGCCAGCCAAAAAGAGACTTACTTCTTATCTGCGGGACGTAACTCCCAAGCAGACCGACCGCGAACTGCGTTTCGTTTTCTCGGGTTGCGCGGATTCTTTCATCCGATCACCCGCGGTTGATTGATAGGCATCCAAGGGAATGGGTCGGTATTCACAATTGCGGTGATCGCGCGACCGAAAAATCATATAACGCGCTCATCTCGCGCCTAAAGAAGATGGGATTGTCCCCGAGCGATACGATCATTCGGTATGTCGATACGAGCGGCAGAAAACTGATTCTTTGATCCCATATTCTCAGGCCATGCACGACGAGGCGCGCTCATGCTGCGTCTGTCAGAGGCCGCGCGCGTTCGATCCGTTTCCGCTGACACGGCGAATGCATCGCTGCCCACAGATCGCTTCGCCGCTGGATATTGAGCCAGAAATCCGCACTGTTGCCGAACACGCGGGCGAGAATGAGAGCCGTCGCCGCGGTCACGTTGCGGCGATCGTTGCACAGCTCATTGACTTGCTTGCGCTGCACGCCCATGGCCTCGGCCAAGGCGCCTTGCGTCAGGCCGATCGGCTTCATGAACTCCTCGACCAGGATTTCGCCAATCGTCGCCGGCTTGCGTTTCGTCATCAACATGGCTTGGCTTACACATGGCTGTGATCGTCCGGATATAAATCTTTCGCTTCGCCCCGGCCGCTATCCCACCGAAAAGCCAGCCGCCATCGGAAGCGGAACCACCCGTTCGTCCCAGTGATCTCGTCCAACCCAAAAGGGGCGTATCATGATACCAGCAAAGCGCGGAGCAATTGGCGTTGGCACTCCTTTGCATGGGGTTGTTTTCGCATTTTTTCTCTAGGCGCCAGAGCGCGACGGGTGGGGGCTCTCTCCGCTTGCTCCGGAGTTCGCGTTGGGCACCCCCACCCCGACCCTCCCCCGCAAAGAGCGGGAGAGGGGCTCACTGCCGTTGCGGCGCGCACTGTTGGATAGTCCCGCGCTACTGCTTCCTTCGCCGCGGCTCGGCCACCGCGGGCTCCGCCACCGCCGCTGCGCCCGCCTCGCGCCAGCGCAGGATCTCCACCGCCAGCACGGGATGATTGAAGCCCTTCAGCTGCAGGTCGTCCAGCGGCCGGGCGTCGACATGGGCTTCCACCATGCCGAAGACGCGGCGGGCGACGACGACCTGGCCGGCCTTGGCTTCGTCGCACAGCCGCGAGGCGAGGTTGGTGACGCTGCCGATCGCCGCGTATTCGAGGCGCTGCTCGAAGCCGATCTGGCCGAGCGTCGCATAGCCCAGCGCCACGCCGACGCCGAAACCGAGGCTGTGCCCGCGGTTGCGCCAGCGCTCGGTCAAAAGCCCGATGGTGTCGCGCATCTCGACCGCCATCTTCACCGCGCGGGCCACGTGATCCTCGAGTTGGATCGGCGCGTTGAACAGGATCATCACGCCGTCGCCGGCATAGCGGTCGAGCGTGCCCTCGTAGCGGAAGATCAGCTCGCCCAGGGCGGCGTGATATTCGCGCAGCACGTTCATCGCCTCTTCCGGCTCGGTCGATTCGGTGAAGCGGTAAAACCGCGCAGATCGCAGAACACCACGGTGACCTCGCGGCGGTGGCTGTCGAGCAGCGCGTCGTGGCCGTCGGAGGAGGCGATCAGCTGCGCCACTTGCGGCGCCAGGAAACGCTCGAGCTTGCGGATGCGCTCGATCTCGGCGAGCTGTTTCTCGACGCGCTCCTCCAGCGACTTGTTCCAGTCCATCAGCTGGTCGGTCTGCTCCCGCAGTTTTGTGGCCTGCTCCTGCACCGTGGAATGCGCCGAAGACAATTCGCGGCCCTTCTGGTCGACTTCGGAGAACAGCCGCGCATTGCGCATCGCCAGCACCGATTGATGCGCAAACGTGCGCATCAGCCCGATCAGATTGTCGGAGAATTCGCCGGCATTTTTGCGCAACACCACCAGCGCGCCGAGCACGCCCTGCTGGTCCACCAGCGGCACCACCAGCACCGAATGAAACCGGCCGCGACCGCGACGTCGCGCAGCAGATGATCTTTTGCGGCGGCGAGATCCGGGATCGCGATCGGCTCGCCGCGGCTGGCGGCCTCGCCGAGCGCGCTGCCGCTCTCGTCGATCACGAGATGCGCGCCCTCGGCCGCGCGGTCGATGCCGATCGCCTCGGTCAGGTGGTACTGATGTTTGCCCGCGTGATAGCCGTAAATGAGCACCGAATCGGCATGCGTGATTTCCAGCGCGCGGGCGGCGACCGTCGGCAGCACGGCGTTGAGATCGAGCGAGGAGGCGACCGCGCGGCCGACTTCCTCCAGCACCTTCAGCTCGTTGATCGAGCGGGCGAGGTCGCGGGTGCGCTCCTCGACCTTGGTCTCCAGGCCCGAATAGGTCTCGGCGAGCTGGCCGGCCATGCTGTTGAACTGGTTGGCGAGCTCTTCGAGTTCGTCGGAGGTATGGACATCGATGCGGTGGCTGAAATCGCCGGCGCCCAGACGCCGGGCGCCGCGGCGCAGCGCGGTGATCGGGATCAGCATGCGGCGCGCCAGCACCGTGCCGGCCATGATCGCGACCACCAGGCCCAGCCCGATCAGCAGCGCGATCCGCAGCAACTGGTCGCGGATCGGCGCCAGCGCCTGCAGCGTCGGCTGCTCGAAGAACACGGTCCAGCCGAGCTTTGGGATCGCGCTCGACGCCGTCAGCACCGAATGGCCCGTCGTATCGGTGCCCGAGGCCAGCGGCTCGCCGTTGGCGGTCAGCAGGGCCGCGACCTGCGGCAGGGCGGAGACGTCGGCGGCGAGCTCCGGACCCTTGGAGGACGCTGCCAGCACGCGGCCCTTGGCGTCGACCACATAGGCGAAGGCGTTCTTGCCGACCTGGGCGTCGCCGAGGAAGTCGGTGAGGAAGGAGAGATCGACCTCGGCCAGCGTCACGCCGGCGTTGAGGCCGGAATGCGACATCCCGATCGACATATACGGTTGCGATCCGCGGAATTCGGCCGGCGCGCGGCTACTGCCGCGGGCGACCGCTTCGGTGAAACGCAGGTCGCGCGAGTAATCGGCCCTGCTGCCGGCGACCGCCGAGGTGCGCGTCTGCCGCAGCAATTCGCGGCCGCTGCCGTCGAGCAGCTGGAGCTGGACCACCGGCGCCACCTGGTTCAACAGCTTGGCGTAGTCGGCGCTGCGCTGTTGCAGGCTGTCGCGCGCGCCGCTGGTCACCCAGCTGATCTGGCGCTCGAGTTCGGACACCGACTGCTCGATCCGCCGGGCGGTAGCGTCCGCCCGCTCGCTCAAGGCGTCCGTCAGCGTAGCCTTGGTGGCGCGGTAGCTGATGAAGGTTTCGATCGCACCATTGACGGCCAGCACGAAGATCACGAGCCCGACGAGTGCGAACACGTATTTGGCGAACAGGCCCTGGCGGAGCGACCCGATCTTGTCCCAAACCCCGTTCATCCAGACCTCGGAAAGCAGCCCGTCCCGGCCACGGCTTCACGGCCCCTTCCGGCCGCAACCCCTGTCTATCACAGATTTCCACCCCCCGGCCGGCCCGTTGCCAGCGTGGTTAGCCCCGATTTTGGGCAGGCCCACTTCCCCCCCTCCCCCCCCGCGAGCGTAGCGAGTGGCGGGGAGGGGTTTGGGGTGGGGGCGCAACAACGGCGGTGTCGGCGGTTCACGAACAACCAGATGCGAGCGATCTCACCGATTGAACAGCTGCTTCAGCACATCCTTCATCGCCTGGCTGTCCTCGGTCGGCTGCGGGATCGCCGAATCGCTGGTCTGCGGCGGCCCTGTCGGCGGCGGGGGCGGCGTGGTGGCCTGCGCGGGCGGCGGGATCGAGGACGGCGGCGGGATGTTGCGGCCTTGGCCCAGCCGTTGCCCCGTCCCTTGTCCCGTCCCTTGGCCGAGCCCCTGCTGCAGCAGGTTGCCGATCGTCGAGCCAAGCTGTCCGCCGAGCGCATCGCCCGGCTGGCCGCCGGCGCTATTGCCAGCGTCCGGCGTGCCTTTCATCAATCCGCCGAGCCCGCCAAGTGCATTGCCGAGTCCGCCATTGCCAAGTCCGTTACCGAGTCCATTGGCAAGCCCGCCTATTCCGGCGCCGCCCGGCCCGAACAGGCCCTGGCCCATCTGCTTGAGTTTGGCATAGGCCGCGTCGGGATTGTCGAGGATGCCCTGCATGTCCGGATAAATCCGCGGCTGGGACCAGGAACCGTCGATCACGACGGGAATGCCGAACCCCACCGGATCGGCGGCGCGGCCCTGGCCTTCGGTCGTCATCACCAGTTTCGGCTCGACCCGGAACGCCAGCATCTGCGTGCCGAGGTCGATGGTGCCGGCGCCGGTCATCCGCACCAGCGGTCCGACCAGATTCAAATCGGTGGTGGTGGCCTGGCCCTTCTCGATCTTGAACGAGGCGCCGAACTGGGTCAGGTCGGTGTTCTGGTCCTGGCCCTCCTGCCAGCCCGACAGCGGGCTGGCGGTTAGCGACCGGATCATCTGCGCGACGTTGAGGCCCTTGATGGCGCCGTCCTGGAATACCGCGAACACGGTACCGTCGAGATTGCCCATGATGGCGCGCTGGGAGAGGCCCATCGAGCGCACCGCGAGCTTGGCCTGCAGCTTGCCGTCGAGCTTCTCGAAACCGGCGAGGCTTCGCAGCAGCGGCAGCGCGCGCACGCCGGTGAGGTCGCAGCGCAGCGTATAGGCCGGGTTTGCCGCCGAGGCATCGACGATCACGTCGCCACTGGCCAGCCCGTCATAGGCGCCGAGATTGGCAAACCGCGCCCTCAACACGCCGCCGGCGAGCGTGGCGTCGATCGAGACCGGGGCGAACCGCGCCTGTCCGATGTCGAGTTCGGCCGCGGAAATGCGCGCCTGGGCGTCGACATAGTTCAGTCCGTTGAGGTCGAACGGGGCCTCGCTCCAGGCCTGCTGCAGGCCCTGCACGGGCTGCGAGGCGTCGGACGCTCTGGCTGCCGCAAGCTCGAGCCGCTGGAAGTCGAGATCCAGCTTCACCAGCGGCTTGCTCGCGGTATCGACCGAGGCCCAGCCGTTGAACTCGCTGTCGCCGAGCGCGCCGGACAGCCCGTTGATCATGATCATCGCGCCATTGAGCCGGACCTCGGCCTTGGCCGACAGCTGTGCCTGCAAGAGCCCCGGCGCATCGAGCACGAGCGCGACCGGAATGTTCTGCCGCTCGCCGGGATGCGCCGGCGCGGTGGCGCCGATCTCGAATTTGAGCAAATGTCCGCTGGCATGCGCGCTGCCGGTGACCTTGACCTTGCGATCGGCACCGATCGTGGCGTTGACATTGAAGGCGTCGATGCGGTTGTCGACGCGGTCGCGCGGATTGGAGAATTCGACCACCCCGTCGGTCACTGTCACGCGGTCGATCGACGGTGCGCTGTCATCGGCCTCGCCCGGCGACGAGGCGGCCGGTTTCGAGGGCGGATTGAGCGGCCCGGTGCGCTCGCGCAGCAGCGGCACGTGCAGCACCGGCCGCACGATGTTGAGTTCGGTGACCCGCGGATGGCCCGACCACAGGCTCGCCAGCGTAATGTCGGCCTGCACGCTGCCCACCGTCAGGCGGTTGGCGCCGTCGCGGTCCTTGGGCGCCTCCAGCGTGACGTCGTTCATCGTCACGTTGAGCAACGGCCACAGCCCGATGCCGGTGCGGCCGGCGATGATCAGCCGGTAGCCGGTTTCACGCTCCACGCGCGCCTGGATCGCCGAGGTCAGGAAGCCGAACGGCACCCCACGACCAGCAGCAGCACGGCGACGATGACGACGGCAGCGATGGGCTGCCCGCGATTTTCAAGGCTCTCATGGCGACATTCCGTACCCGGCAGACGGCATCGATCTCGGCCTCAAGTCTATCCCGGAAACGGGAGGCGGCTCAAAGCCGCTAAAAATAATCCAGGGTGGTCGCAAAGTTATGTGACTTATGGCACACTTCCGAATGAGGCTGATTTTTTGAACCGGAAAGCATTGCAATGAGCAAAGCCGCCGAATTTGCGGTCATTCTGAAGATGAATCCGATGTTTGCGGATCTAGGCGCCGACGAACTGGCGCGTATTTCAAACCTCTGCCACACCCAGAACCTCAAAACCGGCGAAGTGCTGTTCCAGAAGGGCGATCCCGGCAATGCCCTGTTCGGGGTCCGCCGCGGCCAGATCCGGATCGAGACCGGGGCCTCCGACGGCACCCGCTTGACCCTGAATTTCATGGGCCCCGGCGATCTGTTCGGCGAGGTCGCAGTCCTCGACGGCTTTCCCCGCACCGCGGACGCGGCCGCCGGCGAGGCAAGCGAATTATTCGTGCTGCGGCGCGAGGATTTTCTCTCCCATCTCGAACGCGAGCCGAAAGTGGCGATCAAGATCATCCAGCTGTTGTGCCAGCGCATCCGCTGGCAGAGCGAGCGGATGGAGGAATCGATGCTGCAGCCGCTGCCGGTGCGGCTCGCGCGCAGGCTGTGCGCGCTGGCGGCCGATTTCGGCTCCGAGGTGCACATCTCGCAGGAGCAGCTCGGCATCTTCGTCGGCGCCGCGCGCGAAAGCGTCAACCGCCAGCTCCAGCTCTGGCGCAAGGACGGCATCCTGGATTTGCAGCGCGGCCGGATCCTGCTGCAGAACCTGACCAAGCTGACGGCGGTGGCACGGAACGAGTAGGGAGTGTGCTCGCTCGGGCGACGGCACCGCGCCGGTATTTGAGCATCCTCCGCTGAAGGTGTAATCTGCCGAAATGAAACAGCCAATCATCTCGATCAGCCCTGAGGTCATGGGGGGCTCCGCGTTGTTCCACGGGACAGAGTCCCTGTGCAGACGCTGCTCGACTACCTCGAGGCCGGCGAATCGATCGACGACTTCCTCGTCGGGTTCCCCTCCGTTGCGCGCGATCAGGTCATCGCCTTCCTGGAAGAGGCCAAGACGCGAATGGTCGAAGCGGCTTCGTGAAGGTTCTGCTCGACGAGTGCGTCGACTGGCGCTTGGCCCGCGAAATCGCCGGTGCGTCCTGCCGTCCGGAGAAACTCTACCCGCCTTACTCCGCCGCCGGCGAATGCACGATGGTCGGCGCGGCCGGCGGTTGGCGGTGATCGGTGGCGTGGCCGGCGCCATGATCGGTCGGCTTCGCGACCTCGCTCTCCCCATGCGAGACGAGCAGTTTCTTGCCGAAATGCCAGAACAGCGAGCCGATGTCGTCCATCATCATGAACATCGCCGGCACGAACACCAGCGACAGCACGGTGGAGAACACCAGGCCGCCGATCACGGCGAGCGCCATCGGCGAGCGGAATTCGCCGCCGGCGCCGAACGCCAGCGCCGACGGCATCATGCCGGCGGCCATCGCGATCGTGGTCATGACGATGGGGCGGGCGCGCTTCATGCCGGCGTCGATGATCGCCTCGTGGCGCGGCTTGCCCTCGTGGATCGATTCGACCGCGAACTCCACCAGCATGATGGCGTTCTTGGTGACGATGCCCATCAGCATCAATATGCCGATCCACACCGGCGTCGTCAGCTGCTTGCCGGTCACCAGCAGCGCCGCGATCGCGCCGCCGATCGAGAGCGGCAGCGAGAAAAGAATCGTGATCGGCTGCAGGAAGGTGCCGAACAACAGCACCAGCACCGCATAGACCATCATCAGGCCGGCGGTGATCGCGGTGGCAAAGCCTTCCGACAGTTCGTTGAGGCTTTCGGCATCGCCCGAGGGGCTGACCTTGACGCCTTTCGGCAGCGTCTTCATCACCGGCAGGTCGTAGATCTTCTTGGTGGCGTCGCCGAGCGCCGCCGTGCCCACGAGGTCGGCGGCCACCGTGGCCTGGCGTTCCCGGTCGTAGCGGTTGATGCTGGTCGGGCCCTGGTCGAGCTTGATGTCGGCAACCACCGACAGCGGCACGCCGCCCTTTTCGCCGTGCTCGCCGAGCGGCACCCGCAGCTGGTCGAGCAGCGCGATATCGCCGCGCGCGGTATCCTCGAGCTGGACGCGGATCGGCACCAGCCGGTCGCCGGCGTCGAATTTGGCGAGCGCCGGACCGACGTCGCCGATGGTGGCGACGCGGATGGTCTGCGACAGGCTTTCGGTGGAGACGCCGAGCCGGGCGGCGAGATCGGCGCGCGGCTGGATGCGCAGCTCGGGCCGGTCCAGCGAGGTTTCGGAGATGACATTGGCGATCAGCGGAATCCGCTTCATCTGGGTCGCGAGTTCGCTGGCGACGTTGTTGACGATGTTGCTGTCGACGCCGGTGACCACCAGCGAGATCGCGCGCAGGCCGTTTTCGTCGAGGAACCAGAACCGGATATCGGGGACGTTTTCGAGGTCCTTGGCAGATCGCAAGCTCAAGCTCGCGCTGCGTGATGCTTGCGCTTGGTCTTCGGCGTGTAGTTGATGATCAGCGCGGCGCGGCGCACCTCCAGCGTCCCCGGCGGCACCCGACCGCCATCGACGAACACGCTCTTGACCTCGGGCCGCTTGCGCAGCCGGGCGACGATTTCCTCGGTGACCTTCTCGGTGAAGGCGAGCTGCGTGCCCGGCGGCAGTTCCATCGCCAGCAGCGAGCGCGCGGTGTCCTGCGCCGGCAGGAAGCCCTGCGGCAGCAGCGTGATGCTCCAGATCGAGGCGGCGAAGATGCCGAAGCCGATCAGCACGGTGATGAAATAATGCTTGACCGACCAGGTGACGAGCTTGGTGTAGGCCTTTCAGCGCCCGTCCCGGCGGCGGATCGTCATGGGCATGGTCTTTCAGGAAATAGGCGGCCAGCACCGGCGTGACGAAGCGGGCGGCGAGCAGCGAGAAGAACACCTGCACCGACACCGTGATGCCGAACTGCTTGAAAAATTGCCCGGCGATGCCGGACATGAAGCTCGCGGGCGCGAAGATCGCGATGATGGTCAGCGAGATCGCGATCACCGCCAGCCCGATTTCGTCGGCGGCCTCCAGCGCCGCGCGATAGGGCGATTTGCCCATCCGCATGTGGCGGACGATGTTCTCGATCTCGACGATGGCGTCGTCGACCAGGATACCCGTTGAAAGCGTAATCGCGAGGAAGCTGACCAGGTTCAGCGAGAATCCCAGAATGTCCATCGCCCAGAACGCCGGGAAGATCGACAGCGGCAGCGAGATCGCGGCGATGATGGTGGCCCTGATATCGCGCAGGAACAACAGCACGATGACGACGGCGAGGATGGCGCCTTCGAACAGGGTCGAGATCGCCGCCTCGTAATTGCCCTTGGTGAATTCCACCGAGGTGTCGATCAGCTTCAGGTCGACGTCGGGATAGGCCACCTTTAGCGCGTCGATGCGCTTCTGCACGGCGGCCGCGACCACCACGTCGCTGGCGCCCTTGGAGCGCTTGATGCCGAGCGCCACCACCGGCTCGCCGTTGAAGCGCGCGAAGGTGCGGCGGTCGGCGATGGTGTCGGTGACGGTGCCGAGATCGTCGAGCCGGACCTCGCCGCCGCCGAACAGCGGAATCATGGTTCCGGCGAGTTCGCTCAGCGTCTTGGCGCCGGCGAGCGTGCGGATCGCCTGGTCGTTCTTGCCGATCTCGGCCCGGCCGCCGGCGAGGTCGACATTGGTGCCGCGCAGGCTCTGGCTGACATTGACCGCGGTGAGGCCCGCGGCCTGCAGCCGGTCGGGATCGAGCGAGACCAGGATCTCGCGCTCGACGCCGCCGATGCGCTCGACCTGGGCGACGCCGCGCACGCCCTGCAGCGCGCGTTTGACGACGTCGTCGACGAAATAGGACAATTGCTCCGGTGTCTTGCCGGGAGAGATCGCGGCATAGGTGACGATCGGCAGGCCGATGACGTCGACCCGCTGGATCAGCGGTTCATTGACGTTTTGCGGCAGGTTGGAGCGCACCCGCGTCACGGCGTCCTTGATGTCGTTCAGCGCGCGGTCGGTATTGGTCTCGAGCGCGAACTGGATCGTGGTCACCGACAAACCGTCGGTGATCGAGGACGAAATGTGCCGCACGCCCTCGACACCGGAGACGCCGTCTTCGATGGTCTTCGTGACCTGCGATTCCAGCTCGGCCGGCGCCGCGCCGAATTGCGCGACCGCGACCGAGATCACGGGAATGTCGGCCGAGGGCAGCCGCGTCACCGCGAGCTTGGTGAAGCTCACCCAGCCGAGCACCAATAGAATGATCGAAAACACGATGGACGGGAGCGGATTGCGGATCGACCATGCCGAGATATTGAGAGCCATCAGCGTACCCGCGTTCGATCGTCGTCGGCGAACATGGTCTTGATCTGGTCGCCGTCATGCAGCGAAGAGCCGGCATCGGCGACGACGGTTTCGCCGACCCTGAGCCCTTCAAGGATCTCCGTCATGTTATCCTGCACCAGCCCGACCCGCACCTTGCGCGTTTCGACGGTATTTCCATTGACCACCTGAACGGTCAGATGGTCAATGGCGCTGCGCAGGACGGCGACGCCGCAGCTTCGCTTGGCGTCGATGTGGACGCGGGCAAACATGCCGGGCTTGAGCTGAGTGGTGCCGGTAAGGCTGATCCGGACGTGGCCGAGCTGGGTGGCGCGGTCGATTTGCGGCGAAACCAGCCGTACGCGTCCCAGGATATCCGGAGCACCGTCACGGCTGATACGTACATTGGCGCCCGGATTGAGCTTCAGCAGGTTGAAGGCGGGGACCTCGGCATCCAGTTCGAGTTCGTTGTTGACGGCGATGCGGAACATCGGGCCGGCCTGCGGCGAGGCCGGTGCGCCGGCGACGGTGCGGACTTCGGTGACGAGACCGGGCGCCGGCGCGCGCAGCGACGTCGGCGAAGCGGGCCTGTTGTTGCCTCCGCCTTGCTGCTGCGGTGGTGGCGTCAGCCGCGCCAGTTCCTGCTCGTCGCGGACCATGTCGCCTTCGCGGACGAATACGTCGGAAACCTTGGATCCCTCCTGGTCGACGCCTACCACCGCCTCCCGGCGCGGTACGACATATCCGGTGCCCCGCACCACATCGGAGAAGCAGGCGTCGACGGCTTTCGTCACGATGACCAGCGCGTCGGTCTGCGTTTCCTTCTCCTCGGGCGGCGAACGATGCTCGAACCAGTACCATCCAGCCGCGAGCGCCAGCAAGAAGACCGCGGTCAGCGCAGGTTTTGTGTACTCGGAGAGCGTCATCGCCGGATCAATCCAGACCTAAAGTCGCGCGAGGGCGGGTAGCAAAGCCAGATCATATTGGATGGCAGCGGTCCACTCAAACGGTGTGACGCATCTGGAGACGTCCGGCAAACAATCGGGCGCGAAGTGGATGCCTATTCGGGAAATCGAGACGACGGCGTCCCGCACGGGTGCGGGACGCATTGCTGAGGCGGAACTTTACTCCGGCCTGCCACCGTTACCTGGATGCCGTGGCCTTGTTTTCCATATTGACGACCTGCACGCGGCGATTGGCCTCCGCCATCGGGTTGGCCGGGTCCTTGAGCTTGCTCTTGCCGTAGCCCACGGTCACGAGGTCGGAAGCAGCGATATTGTACTTGTCGACCAGATATTTCTTGATGGCGTCGGCGCGCCGCTCCGACAGATCCTGGTTGTAGCTCTCACCGCCTGCGGCGTCGGTATGGCCCGCGAGCACGAAGGTCGAGCCCTTCAGGTCGGGATTGGTCAGCGCCTTGCCGAGCGCCTGGACCGACGGCAGCGACTTTGCGCTGATCTCGGCCGAATTGTAGTCGAAGTTGATTTCGAGATCGATTTTCGGCTTGTCCTTGACGACGGTGGCGATCTCTTCACGCTCGGTGGTCGTCAGCGAACGCGTCGGCTTGCCGCGGACGGCCTGAAGCAACCGTCCCTCGGCGGCAACCGTCGCCGGATCGGGCTGGGTCTGCGGGCCCACCGACAGGCCCCGGGTCAGCGGCTTTTTCACCGGTACCAGCGCCCGGACGATTTGATCCTCGGTGACGTTGTCGTCGCCGGCTCTGGCGGCGACCACGCCGAACGAAAGCACCGCCCCAACCGTCAGAAACGAAAGCATCGCGGTGACACTTTTCCTTGCAGACATTCTCGACATTGCCAGTCCCTCCTGCCCTGCGCTGCCCGCGCGGTTCCAAATCAATAATAGACAAAGCCGCCAAACCGGTCGCGGCTGCTTCCCTGTTGTCTTTGGCGCCGGCCCCGGGGTTCGAGGATAGCGCCGGTATCCCAACTCAAATTACCGTCAACTTACCCCGTAATTTGCCGTCAACGTACCCCGTAATCGAAAAATTCCTTGACAATGTCCGGATCCATGGCCTTGGCGTTGGTAATGTCGATGTCGCCCTCCGCAAAGGCGCCGTTGCGCCGCTTGGCGAGCCCGCGCCCGTACAGCGACGACGTGAGCTTCGGATTGATCTTCAGCGCGGCGTCGAAATCGGCAATGGCGTTTTTCGTCATTCCGCTCTTGAGGTTAACGAGCCCGCGGCTGTCCAGCGCGTCGACGAAATTCGGACGCAGCCGAAGCGCCTCGTTGCAGTCCTTCAGGGCCGCCTGCAGGTCGCCGATCACCGCGCGCGCCCAGCAGCGGTTGTTGTAGGCCTCGACGTCCTTGGAGTTCAGCCGGATCGAATCGTCGAAATCCCGGATCGCCAGGCTATATGCCCCCTTGCTGGCATAGACCTGACCGCGCCGGTACAGCGCGTTCTGGTCGTCGGGATTGTCGTTCAGCTTGGCGGTCAGGCTTTTGATGGTCGGGTCGTCGGCCAGCGCGAGTTGCGAGTTCGAATCGCTCTTCTCGACCGGCCTGTCCACCGGGGGCGGCAGAACCTCGACCTTGGGCTGCGGCGGCGGCGGGTCGTAGCGCGGCGGCGGGGGATCATAACGCGGTGGCGGCGGCAGCGGCGCCGGCTCGGGATTGGGTGGCGGCAGCGTCGCCACCACCGAACCGGACGGCCGCGCGCCCGGAATGAACGAAAAATCCTCGGCGAGCGAGGACGAAATCCACGGCACCTGCGCGCCGCGGGAGGCGCGGGTGACGCCGACACGCGTCCGGTTCAGCGTCTCTTCCGCCATCAGGTCGGGAACCCGGATTTCCTTGAGCAGTTCCTGCACGAACGGGCTGTGATCGCTGCCAACGTCGGACACCACCGAGGACAGCGCCGCCGAGTACATCACCAGCGTGCCGTTCGGCGCGATCACCGGCGCCAGCCCTGCCGAAAAGCTGCGGAACCGGCGCTCGAACGGATTGCGCCTCGAGGCATCGATCAGCGCGATCTTGACGCCGGCGCCGCGATTGTTGATTTCGCCCAGCACCGTCTCGAGGCTGAAACCATCGCGCTTGACGTCCGGCTCGATCCAAATCTGGGCGTCGACCGGAATCATGTAGCTCTGACGATTGGACTGGATGCCGAAGCCCGAGAAGAAAATCAGCGCGACCGAGCCGGGCTTGATCTTCCCATAGAGCCGGTCGAAGGCCTTCCGCGTGCCGTCGATGGTCAGGTTTTCGCCGATCTCGACGTTGAAGCCGTCGCGCTTGAGTTCGTCGGCGACGTCGCGGGCGTCGTTGATCGGTTCCTTCAGCGGGGTTTCGGCGTCGGGATATTTCGAGTTGCCGATCACCAGCGCAAAGCGGTCGCCGCGATCCGCGGCTGACGACGGCACGATCGGCGCGACCGACAAGATCAGGGTCACAAGCAATGCGAGGAAAATTCTCATCCAACCGCGGTCCAGCCAAAAAGGCGCCGATTCCAGCTCGCGCCTCGGCGACCTTACCCCACGCAACCCGCATTATCAAACCAGGCACGCATCTCCGTCAACTATCCAAAAGCCGCTACCGGTCCGTCAAATATCCGCAACAAAACTTTCCCCGGCTTTGGAATATCCGTCGGAATGGAACTGCGGCTTTCCCGAACAGGAGAAGCGGGGAGGGATCCTCGGGCTTGCCGCGCTCGATCGCTTCCTCTTCGCGGGGGAGGATTACAATGTGACCGATCTCACATTGCAGGATGGTCGCCTCCGTTGACCTTTTGCAAGCGCGATGGCTTGTTGCGCAACCGGCCGATCGCCCAACCAACCAGCAAGAAGTGGCACCGAATGGGAAACGCCTACGAAATCTACGCGCTCCGCTATGCGACGATGGCGCGCACACCGCAGATGAACTTCCTCTCGCCCGATCCGCACGAGACCAGCGCCCAGGATCTCGACTATTTCGTCTGGCTGATCCGGGGCGGCGGCCGCAACATCCTGGTCGATACCGGCTTCAATGCCGATGAAGCGAGCTTGCGCGGTCGCAAGCTGACGCTCAATCCGGTCGATGCGCTCAAGGGTTTTGGCGTCGACGCGGAAGACATCAGGGACGTCATCGTCACCCACCTGCATTACGACCACGCCGGCAATCTGGACCGCTTCCCCAACGCGCGCTTCCATTTGCAGGACCGCGAGATGGCCTATGCGACCGGACGTTGCATGTGCAACGGCCTGCTGCGTCATCCCTTCACGGTCGAGCATGTCACGCAGATGGTGCGCCACGTCTATGGCGAGCGCGTCACCTTCCACGCCGGCGAAGGCGAGATCGCGCCCGACGTGACCGTGCACCGGGTCGGCGGCCATTCTGACGGATTGCAGGTGGTGCGGGTGGCGACCGAACGCGGTCCTGTCGTGCTCGCCTCCGACGCGGCGCATTACTACGCCAATTTGCATCGGCGCAGCCCGTTCCCGATTGTCTACAATATCGGCGACATGGCGACGGGATGGGAGATCGTCGAGCGCCTCGCCGGTCATCCGGATCGTTTCATTCCGGGCCACGATCCGATCGTCGCCGAGATCTATCCGCGCGCCAGCGACAAGGTCGATGCCTTCGCCCTGCACAAGCCGCCGTCGCGCTCGTTCGTGAAGTAACTGGTTCCGTCATTCCGGGGCGCGTCGAAGACGCGAACCTGGAATCTCGAGATTCCGGGTTCGATGCTGCGCATCGCCCCGGAATGACGATACAAAGTTCGTCATGGCCGGGACCAGGCCCGGGCATGACGGAGAAATCAATATCCGCCAGCTTTCCCCGCCTCCTCGCTGGTCTGCACCAACCCCAGACTGTCCTCGAGCTTGCCGAGCAGCGTTGCAAACTCCTTGCGCTCGCGCGCCGACAGGCATGACAGGATCTCCTGCTCGCGGCGCAACAGCCGCGGGATCAACTGCTGGTACAGCGCCTTGCCCTTCCGCGTCAGGCGCAGCTTGAATTCGCGGCGGTCGTCCTGGTTCTCGACGCGTTCCACCAACTGCCGCTTCATCAGCGCGGTGACGGCGCGGCTGATGGTGGATTTGTGGGTACGGGTGCAATGCGAAATATATTGCGCGCTGCAGGCGTCATCGCGGAAGCCGAGCGTCGCCAGCACCCGCCATTCCGGAATATCCAGCCCGTGGCGCTCGCGGTATTCGCTGGCGAGCGCGGCGGAAACCTCGGCCGCGAGCCGGTTCAGCCGGAACGGCACAAATCGGAACAGGTCGAGGGTGGCCAAAATCGCTCCAATTTGAGTTGACGATCGATCGCGTTGGGGGTTGAGATAGTTGCAGATGCGACTATTCTAGCGCCATCTTTCGGGCAGAGCAACGCGAGCGCAAGGTGCAGCAGTCCAAAACCCAGTTCGGCTATCGCCGCCACCCCGACCAGGACAGGACCGGCGAGGGCATCGCCCGCCATCCGGTGGTCGTGGTCGGCGCCGGGCCGGTCGGGCTGTCGCTTTCGATCGACCTGGCGCAGCGCGGCCAGCGCGTGGTGCTCGTCGACGACGCCGACCGGATCGGCGAGGGCTCGCGCGCGATCTGTTTCTCCAAGCGATCGCTGGAATATTGGGACCGGCTCGGCGTCGGACAGCGCATGGTCGACAAGGGCGTGGTGTGGAGCGTCGGCAAAATCTTCCACGGCGCCTCGCTGCTCTACCAGTTCAACCTGCTGCCGGAGGAAGGCCACAAGCGGCCGGCCTTCATCAACCTGCAGCAATTCTATGCCGAGGCCTATCTGGTCGACCGGGTGCAGGAGCTTTCAACGATCGACCTGCGCTGGCGCAACAAGGTGACCGGATTGCAATCGCACAACGACCACGTGGTGCTGACGATCGAGAACTCCGGACGGGCCCTACCGGGTGCAAGCCAGCCATGTCGTCGCCTGCGACGGCGCGCGCTCGTCGCTGCGGCAATTGGTCGGCGCCGAATTCACAGGCCAGGTGTTCGAGGATCAGTTCCTGATCGCCGACGTCAAGATGACCGCGGAATTTCCAACCGAGCGATGGTTCTGGTTCGATCCGCCGTTCCACGCCGGCCGCTCGGCGCTATTGCACAAGCAGCCGGACGACATCTGGCGGATCGATTTGCAGCTCAGCCCCGATGCGGACCCTGCGGTCGAGAAGCGGCCGGAAAACGTGCGGCCGCGGATCGCGCGTATGCTGGGTCATGGGAATTTCGAGTTCGAATGGATCTCGCTTTATAAATTCCAGTGCCGCCGCATGGATCGATTCATCCACGGCCGCGTGATCTTCGCCGGCGATGCCGCGCATCAGGTCTCGCCGTTCGGCGCCCGCGGCGCCAATTCCGGGCTGGAGGATGCCGAGAACCTGGCATGGAAGCTCGACCGCGTGCTGCGCGGGAACTCGCCGCAAGCGCTGCTCGAGAGCTATCACGTCGAACGAAGCGCCGCCGCCGACGAAAACATCCGCGAATTGACCCGCTCGACCGATTTCATGGCGCCCGCCTCGCGCCAGGAGGCGCGATTGCGAAAAGCGGTGCTCTCGCTCGCCAAGGAAACCGAATTCGGCAAGCGCATGATCAACGGCGGCCGGCTGTCGGTGCCCTCGATCTATCAGTCGCCGCTGTCGACCGAAGATCAGGAGATGTGGCGCGGCGGCCCGCGGCCCGGCGCCTCCATGCTGGATGCGCCGATGACCGGGCGCGATGGCGGCGCTTCGTATCTGACCGACGCCTTCGTCAAGTGCGGAAAAAGGTTTGCACTGATCGAGTTCGCCAATGGTAAAGCGATTGAACCTCCCGACGGTGTCGGCATGATCCGGATCGGCGGCGGCGATGGTCTGCGCGATTCCGAAAACCTTGCCGGCAGGCGCTATGATGCCCAACCCGGCACCGCCTATCTGGTGCGGCCGGACGGCTATGTCGCCGCCCGGTTCCGGCATCCGACGCGATCTGCGCTCGACGCGGCGCTGACGCGCGCTTGCGGCAATAGCTGAGGGTTTAAAATGGCGTTGTCGACCAGTTCGAATTTTGCCAGGCCGGATGACGCGTTTCGCGCCGTCGTGGAAGCACATCGCGGGCTGTCCGATGAGCAGAGCGCCGATCTCGACGCCGCGCTGGTGCTGATTCTCGCCAACCATATCGGCGATCTCGAGGTGCTCGGCGAGGCGATCGCGCTGGCGAAACGGCGGATGCTCGATGCGAGTCAGCAAGCGCAACAACAGCAGCAACAATAGTACTCACATGCTTAAAGACGTCATTGCGAGCGCAGCGAAGCAATCCATCTTCGGTCATTCCGGGATGGTCCGAAGGACCAGACCACAGATGCGCAATTGCGCATCGGGGAATCTCGGGATTCCGGGTTCGATGCTGACCCATCGCCCCGGAATGACGTCATTGGATTGCTTCGTCGCTTTCGCTCCTCGCAATGACGGGGATAGAGTGAGTGTTATCGCAAAGGAAATGAACTAATGGCCAAGGGTTTCGCGTCCACGACCGACATGGCGGAGAAGAAGGTCACCTTCTCCGAGATCGGCACCGATCTCTATGCCTTCACCGCCGAGGGCGATCCGAATTCGGCTGTGATCGTCGGCGACGATGGCTGCCTGGTGTTCGATGCCCAGGCGACTCCGGCGATGGCGGGCAAGGTGATCGAGCGGGTAAAAAGCGTCACCGACAAGCCGATCAAATATGTCGTGCTGTCGCATTACCACGCCGTGCGGGTGCTGGGCGCCTCCGCCTACAAGGCGCAAGGCATCATTGCTTCCCAGGAGACCTATCGGCTGGTCGCCGAGCGCGGCCAGCAGGACTGGGATTCCGAATACGGCCGCTTTCCGCGGCTGTTCCAGGATGCGCAGAGCATCCCCGGCCTGACCTGGCCGACGCTCACCTTCGAAGGCGAGATGTCGATCTATCTGGGAAAGCGCGAAATACGCCTGATGCAGCTCGGCGCGGGTCATACGTCTGGCGATATCGTGGCCTGGGTGCCGGACGCCGAGGTGATGTTTTCCGGCGACCTGATCGAATATCATTCGGCCTGCTATTGCGGCGACGCGCATCTGCGCGAATGGCCGGCGACCTTGAACGAAATCCGCGCCTTCAATCCCAAGGCGATCGCGCCGGGCCGCGGCGACGCGCTGAAGGGCATTGCGACGGGACGCGACGCCATCGCGATGACGCGCGATTTCGTCACCACGCTCTATGGCGCGGCCGAATTGGCCGTCGCGAAAGGCCGCAATCTCAAGGACACGATGGCGGTGTCGCGCGAGGTGATGGACCCGAAGTTTTCCAGCTTTGCGATCTACGAACACTGCCTGCCGTTCAACGTCTCGCGTGCTTTTGACGAGGCCTCTGGGATCGACGATCCCGTGATCTGGACCGCGGAGCGCGACCGCGAAATGTGGGCTGCCTTGCAAGGAGGATAACCATGAACATCAACACTTCGCCTGACCTCGTCAGCCGCAGCACCGTCGGCGTCACGCCGGGCTACATGTCCGGCTTCGGCAACAGCTTTGAGACCGAGGCGCTGCCCGGCGCGCTGCCGGTCGGGCGCAACTCGCCGCAGCGCGCGGCTTACGGGCTCTACGCCGAACAGCTCTCCGGCTCGCCCTTCACCGCGCCGCGCGGCAGCAACGAGCGCTCGTGGCTCTATCGAATCCGGCCGTCGGTGAAACACTCCGGACGTTTCACCAAGGTCGATGCGGGGCTGTGGCGCAGCGCGCCGTGCCATGAATACGATCTGCCGATCGCGCAATTGCGCTGGGACCCGACGCCGATCCCGAAACAGGAGATGACCTTCCTGCAGGGCGTGCAGACCATGACCACGGCTGGCGACGTCAACACGCAAGCCGGCATGGCCGCGCATGTGTTCCTGATCACCAAATCGATGGTCGATCAGCATTTCTACAATGCCGACGGCGAGATGATGTTCGTGGCGCAACAGGGCAATTTGCGCTTCGTCACCGAATTCGGCCGCATCGACATCGAGCCCGGCGAGATCGCGGTGATCCCGCGCGGCGTCAAATTCCGCGTCGAGATTCCGTCAGGCCCGGCGCGCGGCTACATCTGCGAAAATTACGGCGGCGGTTTTACGATGCCGGAGCGCGGCCCGATCGGCGCCAATTGCCTCGCCAACGCGCGCGATTTCCTGACCCCCGTTGCGGCCTATGAGGACAAGGATACGCCGACCGAGCTGTTCGTGAAATGGGGCGGCTCGCTGTTCAAGACCACGCTGCCGCATTCGCCGATCGATGTGGTGGCCTGGCACGGCAATTACGCGCCCTACAAATACGATCTGCGCACCTTCTCGCCGGTCGGCGCCATCAGCTTCGATCATCCCGATCCGTCGATCTTTACGGTCTTGACGTCGCCATCGGAAACCGCTGGTACCGCGAACATCGATTTCGTCATCTTCCCGGAGCGCTGGCTGGTGGCGGAAAACACCTTTCGGCCGCCCTGGTATCACATGAACATCATGTCGGAATTCATGGGCCTGATCTACGGCGTCTACGATGCCAAGCCGAAAGGTTTTGTCCCCGGCGGCATGAGCCTGCACAACATGATGCTGCCGCACGGCCCCGACCGCGACGCCTTCGACCACGCCAGCAACAGCGAATTGAAGCCGGTGAAATTGACCGGCACCATGGCCTTCATGTTCGAGACCCGCTACCCCCAGCGCGTCACCGCGCATGCGGCGAACAGCTCGACGCCTGCAGGACGATTACGCCGATTGCTGGAAAGGCCTGGAGAAGCGGTTCGACCCAAATAGGCCGTGACGTTTTCCCTTCTCCCCTTGTGGGAGAAGGTGGCGCGAAGCGCCGGATGAGGGGTCTCTCTCCTCTCATCGTCATTCCGGGATGGCCCGAAGGACCAGACCCGGAATCTCGAGATTCCGGGTTCGATGCTTCGCATCGCCCCGGAATGACGGTGAACAATGAACAGGACCGAAATCGTGCCCCACCCCAACGATCCCGCGCTCCGCTCCTTCATCCCGGTCGATCCTGCCTCCGACTTCCCGATCCAGAATCTCCCCTACGGCGTGTTCTCCGCAAAAGACGGCCTCGCTCCGCGCGTCGGCGTTGCGATCGGCGACTTCGTGCTCGATCTCTGGGAGCTCGAACAGGATTGCCGGCTGCCGGTCACCGATCTCCGCATCTTCTCGGCGTCGACGCTCAATCCCTTCATGGCGCTGGGGCCGAAAGCATGGTCGGCGACCCGCGCGCGGATCAGCGAATTGCTGCGGCATGACAACCCCGAACTGCGCGACAACCTGGAGCTTCGCGGGCGCGCGCTGGTGCCGATGGCGCAGGTAACGCTGCATATGCCGATCGCGGTTTCCGGTTACACCGATTTCTATTCGTCGAAGGAGCACGCCACCAATGTCGGCGTCATGTTCCGCGGCAAGGACAACGCGCTGCAGCCGAACTGGCTGCACATGCCGATCGGCTATAACGGCCGCGCCTCCACTGTCGTGGTGTCCGGCACGAAAGTGCGGCGGCCACGTGGGCAGCTGAAGCCGCCAGAGGCGGAAGTGCCGAGCTTCGGACCCTGCAAGCGGCTCGATTTCGAACTGGAAATGGGCGTCGTGGTCGGGCAGCCATCGCCGATGGGCGAGATGCTCAGCGAAGCGCAGGCGGAGGCGATGATCTTCGGCTTCGTGCTGCTCAACGACTGGAGCGCGCGCGACATCCAGCAATGGGAATACGTGCCGCTTGGGCCGTTCCAGGCGAAGGCGTTCGCGACCTCGATCAGCCCGTGGGTGGTGACGCGCGAGGCGCTGGAACCGTTCCGGCTTCAGGGGCCTGTGCAGGAGCCAGTGCCGCTGCCCTATCTGCGGCAGGCGAGGCCGAACAATTACGATCTCGAACTCGATGTCGCCTTGCGCGCCGCGCCGATGAACGAGGACCAACGCATCTGCCGCACCAATTTCAAATACATGTACTGGTCGAGCGTGCAGCAGCTGGTGCATCACGCCTCATCCGGCTGCGCCATGAATGTCGGCGATCTCCTGGGGTCCGGCACCATCTCCGGCCCGGAAAAGAATCAGCGCGGCAGCCTGTTGGAGATTAGCTGGAACGGTAGCGAGCCGCTGGAACTCGCGGGCGGAATCAAGCGCACATTCCTCGAAGATGGCGACTCGCTCGTGATGCGCGGCTGGTGCCAGGGCGATGGCTATCGCGTCGGGTTCGGCGAGGTCGAGGGCACGATCGTGGCGGCGACCTGACTTCGTCATTCCGGGGCGAAGCGCAGTATCGAACCCGGAATGACGAGATTCCGGGTCTGGTCCTTCGGACCATCCCGGAATGACGCTGTGGAGAAAGTCACCGTTCCTCCGGCGGAACATCCCTGATGCGCGCCGAATGTGCGGCTATGTCGTCCAAGTCAAACGACAGATGCACCGGCTTGTCCGACGGCGGCCGCTTCGCCACCGACAGTCCCGGCCGCCATTCCCGCGTGGGGCGAATCGGCCGCGGCGCAAAGCCGCCGCCGCAGTTCGGGCAGACATTGTGCAGTTTCGTCTCGACGCAATTTGCGCAGAACGTGCATTCGTAGGAGCAAATGCGCGCCTCCGTCGCGTTCGGCGGCAGGTCCTTGTCGCAATATTCGCAGTTCGGCCGGAGTTGCAGCGCCATGGTGCCCGTCCTTCTGAAGCAGCACATGATCGCAAATCGAGCGCGCGATTCGAATGACGAATCTCCCTCGATTCCGGACGCGCAAATGCACGGCCTGGCTTCTCCCTCTCCCCGTTCTTCACGGGGAGAGGGCCGGGGTGAGGGGCTCTCTCAGCGAGCGCGACTCGTTGAGAGTTCCCCCTCACCCGAAATTCGCTAGCGCGAATTTCGACCTCTCCCCGCAAGCGGGGCGAGGTGCCCCAGCTCCTTCAGCGGCAGTTTCATACTTTCCTTCAACCGGTCCAGCACGATCGAGGAGCGCACATGCGCGACGCTCTGGTGCGGCATCAGCACGTTGTTGACGATGTCGGACAGGCTCTTGAGGTCGCGCAGCACGGCCTTCAGCAGGTAATCGGCGTCGCCGGTCAGCGAATAGGCCTCCTGGATCTCGTCGACGCGGCCAACCAGCGCGCGAAACTTCTTGGCGTTGTCGGGCGAATGGGTCGCGAGCGTGATGTGGATGAAGGCGATCAATTCGAAGCCGAGGGCTTCGCCGTCGAGGTCGGCGTGATAGCCCGATATCACCTTCTCCTGCTCCAGCCGCATCCGTCGCCGCGAACATTGCGAGGCCGACAGCCCGACCAGATCGGCCAACTGCTGGTTGGTCAATCGGCCGTCGTCCTGCAGCGCCGCGAGCATTTTGAGGTCGAAGGCGTCAACCGAGATCATGTGCAAAATGCCTCCCTTGTGCACGAGGCGTGCACATTATAGCGATAATGCCCGCCATTTGCATGCACATTGCGTCCCCGGCGACCGAATATGCAAGCCTCGAATCGAGGAGATCAGCCATGGGTCCATTTCCGCACGACGCGCCGGCCGCCACCATCAGCGCCGACAATCCGATGGGCACCGACGGCTTTGAGTTCGTCGAATACGCCCATCCCCGGCCGGAAGAATTGCACACACTGTTCAAGCTGATGGGCTACGCGCCGGTCGCGCGGCACCGGACCAGGAAGATCACGGTCTATCGCCAGGGCGACATCAATTATCTCGTCAACCAAGAACCCGGTACGCACGGCTATGCCTTCGTCGCCGCTCACGGTCCCTGTGCGCCGTCGATGGCGTTCCGCGTAGTCGATGCCAAAGCGGCCTATGACCGCGCGCTTAAGCTCGGCGCGGAACCGGCCGATATCCCTGCGGCGCAGAAGACGCTAGATGTTCCCGCGATCAAGGGCATCGGCGGCAGCCTGCTGTATTTCGTCGAGCGTTACGGCGCCAAGGGCTCGGCCTATGACGCCGAGTTCGAGTGGCTGGGTGCGAAGAATCCGCGGCCCGAAGGCGCGGGCCTTTATTATCTCGATCACCTCACCCACAATGTCCATCGCGGCCGCATGGATGTCTGGACCGGGTTCTACGAAAGACTGTTCAACTTCCGCCAGATTCGATTCTTCGATATCGAGGGCCGCGCCTCTGGGCTTTTTTCCCGCGCGCTGACCAGCCCGGACGGCAAGATCCGGATTCCGATCAACGAGGATGCCGGCGAGAGCGGCCAGATCGAGGAATATCTGAATGTTTATCGCGGCGAGGGCATCCAGCACATCGCCTGCGGCGCAAAAGACATCTACCGCACCGTCGAAAGCCTGCGCGGCGCCGGCCTGCCGTTCATGCCGTCGCCTCCCGAAACCTATTTCGAGAAGATCGACGCGCGGCTGCCCAAGCATGGCGAGGACGTCGCGCGGCTGAAGCGCGACGGCATCCTGATCGACGGCGAGGGCGTGGTCGACGGCGGCCACACCAAAGTGCTGCTGCAGATTTTCTCCGCCAACGCGATCGGGCCGATCTTCTTCGAGTTCATCCAGCGCAAGGGCGACGACGGCTTTGGCGAGGGCAACTTCAAGGCGCTGTTCGAGTCGATCGAGGAAGACCAGATCCGGCGCGGCGTGCTGAAGGTGGACGACGCGGCGTAGGCCCGGTCCGTCAGCCTGTCAGGATGACGGCGGTGGGTGGTGCAGCAATCGGTGGGGCGCGCAAATGCGCCTTTGCCTACCCTACAATTTCGTCCACTCTCGCGTCAGTTCACCGATATCCGCCTTTGCCGCATCCCTGATCGCTGACGGCGTCCGCGAAAAGCGCGGCGCCGGCGCGGGTTGCGTCACGCCGTGGCGCTCGACGAAAATGTTGCGCGCCGCCATGTGCGGATGTTTTGGCGCTTCCGCCATGGTCAGGATTGGGGCGAAGCAGATGTCGGTGCCTTCCATGATCTTGCACCAGTCTGCCCGTGTCTTGCTCTTGAAGATGTCCACCAATTTTTGCTTCAGCGCGGGCCAGGCCTTGCGGTCCATTTGCGCGTCGAAATCGGCATCCGTCAGACCGGCATGCTGGCGCAGCAGCGCGTAGAATTGCGGCTCGATCGATCCGATCGAGACGAAATTTCCGCAGGAACATTCATAGACGCCGTAGAAATGCGCGCCGCCGTCGAGGAAATTCTGTTCGCGGCCCTCGATCCAGCGCCCCGCCGCGGTCATGTCGAAGAACATCGACATCAGCGAGGCCGCGCCGTCGCACATCGCGGCATCCACTACCTGGCCCTTGCCGGATTTCTTCGCTTCCAACAGTGCTGCGAGCACGCCGACCACGAGATAGAGCGCGCCGCCGCCGAAATCGCCGACCAGGTTGAGCGGCGGCACCGGCTTTTCCTTCGTGCCGATCGCGGACAGCGCGCCGGTCACCGAGATGTAGTTGATGTCGTGGCCGGCGGCCTGCGCCAGCGGGCCTTCCTGGCCCCAGCCGGTCATGCGGCCATAGACGAGGCGCGGATTCTTCGCCAGCACGACATCGGGCCCAAGCCCGAGCCGCTCCATCACGCCCGGCCGAAATCCCTCGACCAGCGCATCGGCGCCGGCGAGCAGGTCGAGCACACCTGCGATCGCGGCCTTGTCCTTCAAATCGAGTTCGACCACTTTCCGGCCGCGCCCGGCGACCGATTTCAGGTTCTTCTTCGCGCCGACGCGGTCGAGCGTGACCACCTCGGCGCCCATATCCGCCAGCATCATGCAGGCGAATGGGCCCGGACCGATGCCGGCGAATTCGACGATGCGGAAACCGGCGAGCGGGCCGGAGGTCCGGGTGGAGGATTCGGGAGCGGATTTGTCGAGCACGTTGTCATTTCCTCATCAAGGGAAAACTCAGGAGGTCGCGGAAGTCTTGCTGCCGTGGCGGGCGGGATCGTTGAGCGTCACCTCGGCGGCGTCGGCCCATAATTTGGCGTTCTGCTTCTGCCGTTCGGTGCCGGTGCCCTCCTCGGCGACCTTGCGGCCGAGCGCGACATAGACCGGGATTTCCTCGTCACGCATCGGCTTCGTCGCCTGCTTGCGCGCCATCGCCTTTTCGATATAGGGCGCGAGTTCTTCCTGCTTGCTTTTCTCCCGCTCGATTTCGCGCGCGCGAAATTCCGGCATCACGTCATCGGCGAACAGTTGCAGCGCCTCGCAGATGTGCTCATGCCGGTTGCGGCCGCCCTGCTGGATGAACACGGTCTGGTCGACGCCACTCTCCTCGAAGTGACGCAGATGCGTGCGCAGCTGCTCCGGCGTGCCGATGCCGTGATCGGCGCCGGCCGGCGGCAGCGCATGGCGGGCCTTTTCGAAATTGGCCCAGATGTCGGTGCGGCCCGGTTTGTGCTCGCCGAAGATATAATGATGCGCCAAGCCATAGCGGAAGAACCGCAACCCGTCCTCGCCGCGTCGACGCGCCTCCATCTCGTCGGGATGAACCGAGAAGCCGGTCACCATCGCGACATTGGGATTGACCGCATGCCCGATCGGCACGCATTCCTCCCTGAAGATGCGGTAGTAGTCGTCGACCCATTGCCGGGCCTCGCGCGGATCGACGAAGGCGAAGGTCAGCGCGCCGATGCCGCAGCGCGCCGCCATCTTGATGGTCTCGCGGTTGGAGCAGGCGACCCACAGCGGCGGATGCGGTTTTTGCAGCGGTTTCGGCACCACATTGCGGCAGGGCATCTCGAAGAATTCGCCCTTGAAGCCGGGATAGGGGTTCATCGTCATCATGTCGGTGCACTGCTCGACGCCCTCCTTCCACATCCGCCGCTTCTCGACCGGGTCGAAGCCGACATTGAAGCCGCCGAGCTCCATCAGCGAGGCGCTCTCGCCGGTGCCGAATTCGACCCGGCCGTTGGAGACGAGGTCGAGGGTTGCGATGCGCTCGGCGACGCGGGCCGGATGATTGTATTTCGGCGGCATCAGGCAGATGCCGTGGCCGAGGCGGATGCGCTTGGTGCGCTGCGAGCACGCGGCGAGGAAAATCTCGGGCGCGGAAGAATGCGAATATTCCTCGAGAAAATGATGCTCGACTTCCCAGGCGTAGTCGATGCCGAGCTTGTCGGCGAGTTCGACCTGGTCGAGCGCCTCCTGGAACAGCCGGTGCTCGTCGCCTTCGTGCCACGGCCGCGGCAACTGGTGCTCATAGAAAATGCCGAATTTCATGGACGCTCCGGGAGGGCTTTAGTTAGTTGATTAGCTAAATTGTCTCGCCTTGCGGGGAGCGTGGCAAGCGGCTTTTTGCTGTGGATGTGACCAAATGCCGTGGGGCTGCACCCACCTCGCCCCGCTTGCGGGGAGAGGTCGTCCGACGAAGCGCAGCGAAGTCGGGCGGCTGAGGGGGACCCTCAACGAGTTCGCGCTCGCTGAGACAGCCCCTCAGCCCGACCCTCTGAGAGCGAGCTTCGCTCGCCTCGACCCCGCGAAGTGCGGGGGGAGGGCGAAGATCAGCCGGCCGCGGTGACCGCGCGCTGCGCCATCACCTTGATCAGATTGGCGCGATAGTCCGACGTGCCCTGGGCATCGCTCATCAACCCGTCGGCGGAGATATTGACGTCGTCGAGGGCTGCCGCCGACCAGTTCGCCTTCAGCGCCGCCTCGATGGCGGGTACCCGCATCACGCCGTTCTGCGAGGCGCCGGTGGCGGCGACGCGGACATCACCCGACTTGGCCTTCCCGATGAACACGCCGGTCAGCGCGAAGCGCGACGCCGGATGTGGGAATTTTGAATAGCCCGCCTTGGCGGGAATAGGGAACGAGACGGCGGTGATGATCTCGCCATCGGCGAGCGCGGTCGAGAACAGGCCCTTGAAGAACTCATCCGCCGGGATCGAGCGCTTGTTGGTCTTCACGGTGGCGCCGAGCGCCAGCACGGCGGCCGGATAGTCCGCGGCCGGGTCGTTGTTGGCGAGCGAACCGCCGATGGTGCCGCGGTAGCGCACGGCGGGATCGCCGATCACGGAAGCAAGATGGGCGAGCGCGGCGATGGCCTTCTGCACCGCGGCGTTCGTCGCCACATCGTAATGCGTGGTCGCAGCCTTGATCGTCACCGCGTCGCCGGAAACCTCGACACCGGCGAGATCCTTGATCTTGCCGAGATCGATCACGTCGGATGGCGAAGCCAGCCGCTGCTTCATCACGGGAATCAGGGTGTGGCCGCCGGCGAGATATTTTGCTTCCTTGCCCTTGGAAAACAGCGCCGCCGCTTCGTCGACGGAGGAGGGGCGATGATAAGTGGTCTCGTACATGATGTGCTCCCTGTTTCCTTTTCCCGTCATTCCGGGATGCGCGCGCTTCGCGCGCAGACCCGGAATCTCGAGGAGTTCTACCGTGTTTCAGATTCCGGGTTCGACGCTTCGCGTCGCCCCGGAATGACGAGTGGTCAACCGTGAATGGCGTGCCAGACGCGGTCGGGCGTCGCCGGCATTTCCAGCTTGTTGTTGCCGATCGCGTCCGTGATGGCGTTGATCACGGCCGCGGAAGCGCCGATCGCGCCGGCCTCGCCGCAGCCCTTGACGCCGAGCGGATTGCCCGGGCACAGCGTCGTGGTGTGGCTGAGCTTGAACGACGGCAGGTCGTCGGCGCGCGGCATGGTGTAGTCCATGAAGGACGCCGTCACGAGCTGGCCGTTGGCGTCATAGACCACGCCTTCGAGCAGCGCCTGGCCGATGCCTTGCGCGAGGCCGCCATGGACCTGGCCTTCGACGATCATCGGATTGATCAGCCGGCCGAAATCATCCGCCGCGACGAAGTTGACGAAGGAAGTCTTGCCGGTGCCGGGGTCGACCTCGAGTTCGCAGATATAGGCGCCGGCCGGGAAGGTGAAGTTGGTCGGGTCGTAGAACGCCGTCTCCTTCAACCCCGGCTCCATGCCGTCGGGCAGATTGTGCGCGGTATAGGCCGCGAGCGCGACCATCGGCAGCGCGATCGACTTGTCGGTGCCGGTCACCTTGAACTCGCCGTTCTCGATGACGATGTCGCCCTCGGACGCTTCCAGCGCATGGGCTGCGATCTTCTTGGCCTTGGCCTCGACCTTCTCCATCGCCTTGATGATGGCGGTGCCGCCGACCGCGATCGAGCGCGAGCCGTAAGTGCCCATGCCGAACTGCACCTTGTCGGTGTCGCCGTGGACGATCGAGACCTGGCTGATCGGAACCCCGAGACGCTCGGAGATCAGTTGCGCAAATGTGGTCTCGTGGCCCTGGCCATGGCTGTGCGAGCCGGTGAGAACCTCGATGGTGCCGACCGGGTTGACGCGGATTTCCGCGGATTCCCACAGGCCGACGCCGGCCCCCAGGCTGCCGACCGCTTTCGACGGCGCAATGCCGCAGGCCTCGATGTAGCAGGACACGCCGAGGCCGCGCAGCTTGCCTTCCTTCTTCGCCTTCGCCTTGCGGCCCGCGAAGCCGACATAGTCGATCGCCTTCATCGCGGCGTCGAGTGAGGCATGGAAATCGCCGGTGTCATAGGCCATGATCACGGGCGTCTGGTATGGGAAGCTCGAGATAAAATTCTTGCGGCGCAATTCCGCCGGATCGACCTTCAGCTGCCGCGCCGCGGTTTCCATCATCCGCTCCAGCAGGTAGCTCGCCTCGGGCCGCCCCGCGCCGCGATAGGCGTCGACCGGCGTGGTGTTGGTGTAGACGCCGACCACCTCGGCATAGATCGCCGGGATCACATACTGGCCCGACAGCAGCGTGACATAGAGATAGGTCGGCACTGCCGAGGAGAACAGCGACATATAGGCGCCGAAATTGGCGTGGGTTTTCACCCGCAGGCCCAAAATCTTGTTGTCCTTGTCGAACGCCATCTCGGCTTTGGAGACATGGTCGCGGCCATGCGCATCGGTGAGGAAGGCCTCGGAACGGTCGCCGGTCCATTTCACCGGGCGACGCAGCTTCTTCGACGCCCACAGCGCCACCATTTCTTCCGGATAGATGTAGATCTTGGATCCAAAGCCGCCGCCGACATCGGGGGCGATCACCCGCAGCTTGTGCTCGGGCGCGATATTGTAGAACGCCGACAGCACGAGGCGTGCGACATGCGGGTTCTGCGAGGTGGTGTAGAGCGTGAAATGCTCTTCCGCTTCGTCATATTCGGCGATCGCCGCGCGCGGCTCCATCGCATTCGGCACCAGGCGGTTGTTGGTGAGTTCGAGCGTCACCACATTGGCGGCCTTCGAAAACGCATCCTTGACGGCGGCTTCATCGCCGAGCGCCCAGTCGTAGACCACATTGCCCGGCGCTTCCGGGTGCAGTTGCGGCGCGCCCGGTTTGATCGCCGCACGGATGTCCGGAACGGCCGGAAGCTCCTCGTAAGTGACGACCACGGCTTCGGCCGCGTCCTTGGCCTGGTTCTTGGTCTCGGCGACCACGACCGCGACCGCCTGGCCGGCGAAGCGCACGACCTCCGGCGCCATCGCCGGCCATGCGCCCATTTTCATCGGCGTGCCGTCCTTCGAGGTGATGGCCCAGCCGCAGATCAGGTTGCCGACCTTGTCGTCGACGATCTCCTGGCCGGTCAATACGCCGACCACGCCCGGCATCTTCATCGCCTCGGACGAATCGATGCTCTTGACCTTGGCATGCGCGTGCGGGCTGCGGATGAAATGGGCATGGGTCATGCCCTGCAATTTGATGTCGTCGACGTAACGGCCACGGCCGGTGATGAAACGCCGGTCTTCCTTGCGCACGACGCTTGCGCCAATACCTTCAACGCCCATGTTCTGTTCTCCCAACCGGAGTTTTTGATGTCCGCCATTCCCATCGAAATTCGGCGGTATTTGATGCAGTGATCGCGCGCGCCGCCGCTATTCCGCGGCCTGCGCAACCTTCATGCGGCCGGCCGCATCCAGCACCGACTTGACGATGTTGTGGTAGCCGGTGCAGCGGCAGATATTGCCTTCCAGCTCGTGCCGGACGGTGTCTTCGTCGAGCTTGCCGCCATGGCGGTGCACGATGTCGATCGCCGACATGATCATGCCCGGCGTGCAGTAGCCGCATTGCAGGCCGTGATTGTCGCGGAACGCCGCCTGCATCGGGTGCAGTTCGTCGCCCTTGGAGATGCCCTCGATGGTGGTGACGTTGCTGCCATTGGCCTGTCCGGCCAGCACGGTGCAGGATTTGACCGCCCGGCCGTCGATATGCACGACGCAGGCGCCGCATTGGCTGGTGTCGCAGCCGACATGGGTGCCGGTCAGGTTCAGATTTTCGCGCAGCAGTTGGACAAGAAGGGTGCGGTCCTCGACCTCGACCGAGGCCGCCTTGCCGTTCACCGTCAATTTGATGGTAGACACGCCTTATACCTCCCGATGCTTTTTGCTTGTTCCAATTAGAAGCACGGGGGCGTCACTTTGCAACTGCGAATTTCGTCGCGTGAGTCATTGTGATGACTTGATCGTCTCCGCGATGCTTTCACCCTCCCCCGGAGGGGAGGGTAAGCAAGAGGCCCATGCAAATTTATGTCTTTCTCAACCCCTCGGCTGATGGTCTATTCCGGCATCGTTCGCATCCCGCCTAAGCCACGGAGACCAAACGACAATGCCGCTGCAACGGGGGTTTTGACGTGATCGACAAGCAGGTGAAGACCACAGCCGATGCGGTGGCAGGGGTCCGCGACGGATCGACGGTGCTGGTGGCCGGATTCGGCGCCGTCGGCGTCGCCGACCATCTGCTGGATGCCCTGCACGAGCAGGGCGCCCGGGAGCTGACCATCGTCGCCAACAATTCCGGCAACGGCGACCACGGCCTCGCCCGGCTGATCATTTCAGGGCGGGTGCGCAAGGTGATCTGCTCCTTTCCGCGCTCCGGCGACTACAGCGCCTTCCTCAATGCCTACCGCGCCAGGAGCCTGGAGCTGGAATTGCTGCCGCAGGGCACCATCAGCGAGCGCATGCGCTGCCACGCCGCCGGGCTCGGCGGCTTCTTCTCCCCGGTTTCGGCCGGCACCAAACTCGGCGAGGGCAAGGAAGTCCGGGAGATCGACGGCCGGATGCACGTGTTCGAAAAGCCGCTGAAGGGCGATGTCGCGCTGATCAAGGCCAACAAGGCCGACCGCTGGGGCAACCTCACCTATATCAAGTCGGCGCGGAATTTTAATCCTGTGATGGCGATGGCGGCGGATTTGACCGTGGTCGAGGTCGACCAGATGGTTGAGCTCGGCGAACTCGATCCGGAAGCCGTGGCGACGCCGAGCATTTTCGTCGATCGCGTCGTCGTTGTTGGAGCACAGGCATGATCCCCAATTCCTGTCAGCCTCTCACGCGTGAGCAGATGGCCTGGCGCGCCGCCCAGGATTTGATGGAAGGCGATTACGTCAATCTCGGCATCGGCATCCCGACCTTGGCCGCGAGTTTTGTCCCGGCCGGCCGCGAGGTGATCTTCCACAGCGAGAACGGTATTTTGGGCATGGGCCCAAAACCCGAGGCCGGCAAGGAGGACCCCTATATGGTCGATGCCGGCAAGAACAAGACGACGCTGGTGCCCGGCGGCTGCTTTGTGCACCACGCCGACTCGTTTTTGATCATCCGCGGCGGCCATCTCGACGTCAGCCTGCTCGGCGCGTTCGAGGTCTCCGAGACCGGCGATCTCGCGAACTGGACCACCGAGGACCCGGCATTCCCGCCCGGCGTCGGCGGCGCCATGGATCTGGCGGTCGGCGCCAGGGCGATCCGGGTCATCATGGATCACACCGGCAAGCGCGGCGAGCCGCGCATTCTTAAACGCTGCTCCTATCCGCTAACCGCGCCGAACTGCGTCAAGCGCATCTACACCAATCTCGCCGTCATCGACGTGACGCCGCAAGGCCTCGCCGTGGCCGAGATGATCGCCGGCATGACGCTGGAGAAGCTGCAGGCGCTGACCGAGCCGAGCTTGCGGCTCGCCCCGGATTGGCAGGTGCTTGCGCCGCCCGAGGTTCCCGCGGCGCGGGCGGCCTAGCCTACATGTTCGTCATGCCCGGGCTTGTCCTGGGCATCCACGTCTTGACCGCTCGGCGACAGAAAGACGTGGATGGCCGGGCAGAGGCGAGCCGAAGCGACGCCGCCCTTCGGACGGCTATGCCGGGCCATGCCGAAGAAGCGGAACCCTCCGTAAATTTACCGGGCCTTATCCATTCTGCTCTAGTTTTCGTCGTCGGTCCGGCAAGCTCACGCTTTTCGGGCGCGCATTTTGTTGGGAAAGCTGCGGGGAGGTCCGGGTGGGTCTGAAATCGATATCGTTTAGGCTCCCGACGCTTCGATTTCGCGGCAAGGTCATGCTTGGCTTTGCCGTCGTGCTGGCGATCTCGGCGGTCAGCATGGGCATCGCCTATATGGGGTTCGAGCGTGTCTCCGCAGGCGTCGCAAGCTATCGCAACAGCGTGTCGGAAGCGGATCTGGCGCGCAACATCGACCGCGAGGTGATTTCGTACCGGGAGCTGGCGCGCTATTACGTCGTCACGGCCAAGGACGACGATGCCAAGGCGGCGATGGCCGCCGAGGCGCGCCTCAAGGACGCCATCGACCAGTCGATGCGGGGCACCGCCAATCCGGCGCGCCTCGACCAGATCACGCGCCTCGCCCGCGAATTCCAGAATTTTAGCAAGATTTTTGCCGACATCGTCAAGTTCAAGAGCGACAGTGCGCTGCTGGTGCAGAACAAGCTGACGCGCGATGCCAATACGTTGCGCTACAAGCTCGACGACCTTCCCAGCAATGCCGACGATTCGGAACTGCAGGCAATCCAGTTCGGCACCAAGAAAGTGAACGAACAATTCCAGGCGGCCTCTGCGCTCGCCAATACCTTCGTCATCAATTCCGATCAGGCGATCGCCACCGGCGCGATGGCGCGGCTCAAATTCGTCGAGAACTCGATGAACGCGATATCGTCGAAGAACGAAAGGATTTTGCAAGGCCTGAAAGAGGTCGCGGGCCTGCTCGATGAATATGGGAAGGTGCTGGCCAAGCTGATCGCCAATTCCAGGCAAGTCGATGAGCTGGTCGCCGAGATGGGCGATTCCGCGGATGCGATCGTCAAGGGCGCCAGCGCGATGAAGGCGGACCTGCTTTCCGACCAGCAAAGGCTCGAATCCGAATCGGATACGGCCATCGGCGAGACCGAGCGGCTGATCCTGATGCTCGCCGGCGGCGGCTTCCTGCTCGGTGCGGCGCTGGCGCTGGTGCTGGGCAAGGGAATTTCCCGTCCCATGATTGCGATGTGCCAGGCGATGCGCGAACTCGCCGGCGGCAATTTCGATGTCGTGCTGCCGGGTCTCGGCCGCCGGGATGAACTCGGCGAGATGGCCGGCGCGGTGGAAGAATTCAAGATGCAGGCAATCGCCAAGGCGGAGCGCGATGCAAGCGCCCAGGATGCCCAGAACAAGGCGGCCAGCGCGGCGCGGCGCGCCGAGCTGATCAGGTTTGCCGATGATTTCGAAACCGCCGTTGGCGCCATCGTCTCGAACGTGTCGGCTTCCGCCGTTCAGCTCGAACAGGCGGCGGGAATGCTGACCCGGACCGCGGAAAGCACCCAGAGCCTGTCCAGCCAGGTCGCCGACGCTTCCGAAGAAGCCTCCTCCAGCATGCAATCGGTGGCCACCGCGACCGAGGAGCTTTCCACCTCGGTCGACGAGATCGGCCGCCGGATGCGCGATTCAAACAAGATCGCGGAAGCCGCGGTGCTGCAGGCGCAGCAGACCGACGGCCGCATCGGCAAATTGTCGCGCGCCGCCCAGGAGATCGGCGACGTGGTCAAGCTGATCACGGCGATTGCCGAGCAGACCAATCTCCTGGCGCTCAACGCGACCATCGAGGCGGCCCGCGCCGGCGACGCCGGCCGCGGCTTTGCGGTGGTCGCAGCCGAAGTCAAATCGCTGGCCAGCCAGACCGCCAAGGCGACCGACGAGATTTCGACCCACATCGCGGGCATGCAGGGCGCGACCGCCGAATTGGTCGCGGCGATCAAGCAGATCGGCGGCACCATCGGGCAGATCTCGAGCATCGCCTCGGAGATTTCGAGCGCAGTGCAGCAGCAGAGCTCGGCGACCCAGGAAATCGCGCGCAGCGTCCAGAGCGTCGCCCAGGGCACCCATCAGGCGGCCTCCAACATCATGCAGGTCAATCGCGGCGCAACCGAAACCGGCTCCGCTTCCGAGGAGGTGCTGAACTCGGCCAAGACGCTGTCGAGCGAGAGCACGAGGCTGCGCGAGGAGCTCGGCCGCTTCATGGCGAACATCCGCGCGGCGTAGAGCACCGCCCGGCTGGAGAATTGCCAGGCTAAGGCGCCTAACCGCCGTGGCGAGCCATGACCAGGGACTTCTTGCCAGCGACCGCGAAGGTGGCCGGCGCCGCGCTTGCGACCGGCGCTTCGGTCCGATAGCGGGGCAGATAATCCTCCAGCGAATAGCAAACGCAGAGCGCGAGGCTGGCCCAGACCGCCGCGGTGAAATAAAGCGACATCCAGGCAATCTCGTCCTTCCACTCGGCGAGGTCGTGCGTCACGACCCAGCGCGTGCTGACGTCCCAGAGCCCCTCGAGCGGCCGGAGCAGTCTGCTGCCGTCGCCCACCTCGCTCCGCCAGCGGCTCAGATACATCGGGACGTCGACGGTCATCAGAAACACCAAATAGCCGGCAATCCCGATGATGGCGACGACCAGGACCGCGCGTACCGGCCCGTCGAACTCCGGCAGCAACCGGCAAAGCCCGATGCCGGTGACGAAGAAGGCAACCGCCCATATCGAATTCTCGATGGCATTGCCGAGATAATGCCTGGTCAGCACCGCATACCAGGAGAAGCATTCCGCAATCAGGATCAGCGGCACGATCGCCCAGGCGGCGTTCAAGGTGGTGTCCGCGCCCGTCATGGTGCCCAACCGGTAGAGGATGATCGCCCACTGCGCAGCGAAGCAGATCTCGGCGATCGTCGCCACCGACCGGCCGACCACGACGCTCGACAGCCAATGGTCGAACAGGCAGATCCGCTGCACATCCGCGCGCGGCAGGAACGAGCGGAAGGCGCAGCCGAACACATAGGCCGCGCAGAGCAACAGCATCAGGCCGATGCCGGAGGCGCCGCCGGCATGGCCGGCCGGCGGTTCGCGCAGTTCGCGGTACAGCAGGAACCAGACCGAGATATTGATCGCGCTGACGGCGGTCAAGAAACCCCACCACCAGGCCAGCGGGTTCGACCAGGCCAGGGAAGTCGATGCGGGTCGTGACTGCGCCCGCCATTCCAAACTCATCATCCGCTCCGCATGTAACCGGACTGATACATGACTGTATTGGAACTGATACGTCACTGTAATAATTCTGTCACATTCGATGCCGAATCGCGCCGGGAATAAGTGCCTGCCGATACTGGCGTCGCGGACTCGTCATGGCCGGGCATAGCCATCCGAAGGACGGCGTCGCTTCCGCCCGCCTGTGTCCCGGCCATCCACGTCTTCGCTGCCGCCACGCCCGTAAAGACGTGGAGGCCCGGGACAAGCCCGGGCATGACGGGGTGTACGGAATTATAAAAAATATTTTCTAAATTACAGAAATGATGCTTGCGTCCCACCCGCATCACCTCTATATTCCGCGCTGTCCCGCCCCACCAAAGGGGCGTTGCGCAACGTCAACAACGCGGGGCGGGATGCGGTGGACGCGAGGGGATGCTTCTGACGAAGGCATTTTCTGGCGGACGGAAAAGACGTGTGGTCCTGGCACCTCGACGCTGGTGTCAAGTTCCTGGGAAGCAAGCTTCTCAGGGGTGACGGTGGCCAAAGAGCCCGAGCACCGGGGAGGGCACGTTATAATCCGTAAACCATTGCGTGGGGAATGCCGGGTGATTCCGGTGTGACCTGACTAACGCGTGTGCGTTCTATCACTACCCATTGCACACGCGGCTATCGGGCGCATCGGCCGCCCGGCATTCCCTGCGCCCTTTGATTGGAGGGCGGGAATAAAAGAATACCTCGCGCAAAAAAATCATGCGGCGGGATCGCGGAGCTTTGTCTTGTCGTCATTGCGAGATCGCGAGGCCGCGCAGTGCCCTCCCTCCCCACCACTTGGCGTGCCGCGAAGCGGGGGAGGGGAGATCTCCTCACATCAGCAAATCGATCAGATGCGGAATCAGCGGAATGTCGGCCGGCGGCATCGGATAGTCGCGCAGCTTGTTGGCGCGGACCCAGGCGAGTTGTTGCCCCTCGCGCGCGCGCGCCTCGCCGTCCCAGCGCCGGCAGATGTAGAGCGGCATCAGGAGGTGAAAATCGTCATAGGCGTGGCTGGCGAAGGTGAGCGGCGCGAGGCAGGCTTCCTTCACGGTGATGCCGATCTCCTCATGCAGCTCGCGGATCAGGGTCGCCTCCGGCTGCTCGCCGGGCTCGACCTTGCCGCCGGGAAATTCCCACAGCCCGGCCATCGGCTTGCCCGGCGGCCGCTGCGCGATCAGCACGCGCTTGTCGGCATCGACCAGCGCGCAGGCGACGACGAGAGTGAGTTTCAGGGGAGCCATGCGAGCGATGCCTTGCGGACGTTGAAAGCGGATCTCTCAACCAGCGGGGAAGGATGCATTAACCGTATTGCCCTCGCCTTTCCACAGTGGCGCTAAGCGATATTTAATCCGCCGACCCTAAATTCTACGCGGTTTGAACCGGAACAGGCATCCTCCCATGCGCAAAGCTCTTGGCTTGATCGACCGTTTCCGAAGGGATCGGCGCGGCAATATCGCGGTGATCTTCGCGATCTCCTGCGTCCCCCTGATCACGGCGGTCGGTTGCGCGGTCGATTATTCGAACGCGTCCAGGATAAAGGCCAAGCTGCAGTCGGCGGCGGACGCCGCCAGCGTCGCCGCGATTTCCCAGAAATCGGCGGGTTATATCGCCGCCTCGCTGATGACGACCGACGGGACCATCCCGGCCGGCGTCACCGACGCCACCAACGTCTTCAACGGCAACGTGGCCACCATCCCCGGCTATGCGGGTCTCTCGGTGCAGGCGAGCCCAACGCCAACCGTGACAAAGACCGGGATCAAGCTGGCTTCCAAAGTCAGCTTCACTGCCAAGGTTCCGGTCACCTTCCTGAAGGCCATTGGATACACCACCCTCACGGTGACCGGCAGTTCGACATCGAACGCTTCGCTGCCGCCCTATCTGGATTTCTACCTGACGCTGGACGTTTCAGGCTCGATGGGCCTGCCGTCGACGACGACGGAAGCCGTACGGATGCAGAGCATCAACCCGGACAACTACGTCCAATACCCGACCGGCTGCACGCTGGCCTGCCATTTCGCCCCGCAAAAGAGCGCATGCGTCGATCCGCCCGTCACGCCGCCGACCAACCCGCAGGCCAATCCCCCGACCAATTCCAACTATAGCCAGCAGTACAATACGAACAATTACTGCATGGGCTATGCGTATTCCCGCGTCAGTCAGTCCGCGCTCTCCACCCTCATCAACATGGCCTCGACCAAGAGCGTGCCGAAGCAGGTTCCCGGCTTCCCGACGACGATGATTTCCGGCCTGCCCGGATCGCTCAACACGGATCCCAAATGGGGGCTGCCCGCGGTTTCATCCTGCCCCACCGCGGGCACCGATGCCTGCATCCAGTTGCGGCTCGACGCGGTCGGCTACGCCGTGAACCAGTTGCTGACGACCGCCAACAGCAAGGAAATCATCAGCAATCAATTCCGGATCGGGATCTATCCCTTCATCCTGAACATCGATGCGAATTATGCGCCGCTGACCGCAACCATCAATGGCAATCCCGCGGTGTCCGGCACCATTAATTACGCGGCCGCAAACCTTGCCACCGAGCTCGATACCAACATGGACGGAAATCTCGGCTCGGGCGGCACGCATATCGACAATGCGCTCAACAGCGTCAACGGCCTGATCAAGACCGTCGGCGATGGCAGCTCCTCGACCAAGACGCTGCCTTACGTCTTCCTCGTCACCGACGGCGCCCAGGATCCGCAAAGCAAGGGCACACCCAACGGCGGCTGGTCCGGCAGCAACCACGCCACCGTGCTGAGCGACCCCTCCAACAGCTACCCCAACGCCTGCACGACGCTGAAGAGCCGCGGCATCATCGTTTCCGTGCTCTACATTCCCTACCAGACCATCAGCCCGGTGAACTCGTCCTTTGCCAATGACGAGGACGACGCGGCCAACAACAACATCCCGAACATCCCGCCCAGCCTGCAGGCCTGCGCGTCGCCGGCCGACGCCGGGGGCAGCTACTTCTACACGGCGAACACGCCGGCGGACATCCAGAACTCGCTGAACGCGATGTTCAACCACTCGCTGCAGACTGCCCACATCACGAATTGAGGGCCGGGCGGCACGATGGGGCGCCGGCCGGGCTGACGCTCAGGAGCGGTAGTCGCCGTTGATCGCGACATATTCCTTGGTGAGGTCGCAGGTCAGCACGCGGTCGCGACCCTTGCCGAGGCCGAGCGCGATCCTGATCTGGACCTTCGGGTTCTTCATCGCGTTGGAGACTTCAGTCTCGTCATAGGACGGGTCGCGCGCGCCGCTTTTGGCGACGCGGATGCCGTTGAAGGAGATCGACAGCCTGTCGCGGTCGGCCGGCTCGCCGGCCTTGCCGATCGCCATCACCACGCGGCCCCAATTGGCGTCCTCGCCGGCGATCGCGGTCTTCACCAGCGGCGAATTCGCCACCGACATCGCGATCCGGCGCGCGGATCTCTTCGAGGTCGCGCCCTCGACGACGATCTCGACCAGCTTTCGCGCGCCTTCGCCGTCGCGCGCGATCTGCTCCGCCAGATCGGCCAGCACGCCCTGGAACGCCTTGGCAAAGGCCTTCAGCCGGGGATCGCCGGCGCGGCTGATTCTTGGCGCGCCCTGGGCGGCCGCGGCTCCAGTGGCGAAGGCGAGCAGCGTGTCCGAGGTCGAGGTGTCGCCGTCGATGGTGACGGCATTGAAGGTGTCCTCGACGCCGCTCCTGAGCAGCGATTGCAGCGCGCCTGATGCGATCGGCGCGTCGGTGAACACGAAGGCCAGCATGGTCGCCATGTCAGGCATGATCATGCCGGCGCCCTTGGCCATGCCGTTGATCGTGACGCTCGCCTTGCCGAGTTTCACGGTCGCGGTCGCGACCTTGGGAAAGGTGTCGGTGGTCATGATCGCCCTGGCCGCGTCCATCCACGGGCCGGGCACGGCCTGCGCCGCCAGCGTACCCAGCACGCCGTTGAATTTCGTCGCATCGAGCGGCTCGCCGATCACGCCGGTGGATGCAAGGAACACCTCATTGGCGCCGCAGCCGACGGCTTTGGCGGCGATCGCGGCGGTCAGCGCGGTCGACTGCCGGCCGGTCTTGCCGGTGAAGGCGTTGGCATTGCCGGAGTTCACCACCAGCGCGCGCGCCGCCCCGCGGGAAAGCTTCGCGCGACACCATTCGACCGGCGCCGAGGGGCATTTCGACTGGGTGAAGACGCCGGCGACCGCAGTCCCCTTGTCCATCACCGCAAGCAGCACGTCGGTGCGACCCTTGTAGCGGATGCCGGCCGCGGCGGTCGCAAGCTTCACGCCGGCGATCGCGGGCATTTCGGGGACATCGGTCGGGGCGAGCGGGGAGACGGGGGATGACATGGGCATGCCTTATCGACAAAGAAAATCGTCATGGCCGGGCTTGTCCCGGCCATCCACGTCTTCAGCATCAATTGGTGAGGGCCATAAGACATGGATGCCCGGCACGAGGCCGGGCATGACGTCAATTACCGAAATCCGACGGGTGAGTTGATTTACTTCTTCGCCGGGGCCATTTTGGAATTGGCGGGCGCCGCCGCATCCGGCTTCGCCGCTGCGTCCGGCTTTGCCATGGCGTCCGGCTGTGCCGGAGTGGCGGCGGCCTGGTCCATCCGCTCGACCTTGGCGGTTTCGCGCAGCTTGGCCACGTAATCGGCCTGCGCCTTGCGGGCCACATAGGTTTCGATCTGGCCCTTGACCTGCTCGAAATCGGGCGCCTTGCGGTTGCGCTTTTCCTCGACCTTGATGACGTGCCAGCCGAACTGGGTCTTCACCGGATCGGAGATTTTGCCCGGCTCCAGCGAAAACGCGACCGCGGAGAATTCCGGCACCATCTGGTCCTTGGTGAAGAAGCCGAGATCGCCGCCGTCGGAGGCGCCGGGATCCTTGGATTTCTTCTTGGCGAGCTCGGCGAAATCGGCGCCCTTGTCCAGCTCGGCCTTGACCGCCTTGGCCTCGTCCTCGGTCTCGACCAGGATATGGCGGGCGTGGACTTCCTGCTCGCCGGTGATCTGCTTGGAGGCGTCCTCGTAGACCTTCTTCATGGCCTCGTCGGTGGTCGCAGCCTTGCCCTCGCTCGCGAGCAGGCTGTCCATCAAGAGCCGGTTGCGGGTGAACGCCAGCCGCTTCTTGAAATCCTCGCTGTTCTCGACCTTCTTGTCCTCGGCGGCTTTGGCGACGATCTTCATGTCGATCAAAAACGACAGCACGTTGTCCTTCTTGGTCGCCGGGTCCATCTGCGCCAGGCTGGGGCCGAGTTCCTCCTCGGCCAGCGTGAGGTCGCTTTGGCGAATCTCCGAGCCGTTAACCTTGGCAAGCACGGGGTTGGCGTCGTCGGCCCGGACCGGCACGCCGGTGAGCAGTACCATGGCGAGACAGCCCGATACGGCGGCCGCGGCGAGGCCGAAACGCAGGCCGGTTTTCGCTTCCGGAAACGAGGTGGTCATGGAAAATCCTTATGGGGCTGTTTGTGGCGGCGGGACACTCGCCCAATCGTCACGCCTTGGCAACGCGAAAAACCTGTCAAAATGATGAAATCCCTGACAGCTTCGCGCCGTTGACAAGGCTCTGGCTCAGCCATATCTCTGCCGCACCAAAGTCAAGGGCGATAGCGCTTTTTCGGCCGTTGAACCTCGGATTGCTGAATTCCCACTCATTTGGCGGATGCTCCCGATCGGGGCCGGTGCCGCGTCGCGTCACGATGAGTTGATAGGCACCCGGGTCGCTTATTTCACGGCAGCTAAGCCGGACCGCTAGACAACAGGAATTTGGCATGATCGGCGCGCTCGCCCGCAAGTTTTTCGGCTCCGCCAATGACCGGCGGATCAAGGGTTACCAGGCCCGCGTCGACGCCATCAACGCACTGGAGCCGGAGGTCGCGGCGCTTTCGGATGAAGCGCTGAAGGCCCGCACCGCCGAGTTCCGAGGCCAGCTCGCCGAGGGCAGGACGCTCGACGACATCCTGGTTCCGGCCTTCGCCACCGTGCGCGAGGCGGCCAAGCGCACGCTCGGCCAGCGCCATTTCGACGTCCAGCTGATCGGCGGCATGGTGCTGCACGAGGGCGACATCGCCGAGATGAAGACCGGCGAAGGCAAGACGCTGGTGGCGACGCTGGCGGTCTATCTCAACGCGCTTGCCGGCAAGGGCGTCCACGTCGTCACCGTCAACGACTACCTCGCCCGCCGCGACTCCGAATGGATGGGCCAGATCTACAACTTCCTCGGGCTTTCCGTCGGCGTCATCGTCCACGGGCTGGACGATGGCGAACGCAAAGAGGCCTATGCGCGCGACATTACCTACGGCACCAACAACGAATACGGCTTCGATTATCTGCGCGACAACATGAAGTACCGGCTCGAGGACATGGTCCAGCGCGGTCACTTCTACGCCATCGTCGACGAGGTCGACTCGATTTTGATCGATGAGGCGCGCACGCCCCTGATCATCTCCGGTCCGCTCGACGACCGTTCCGAATTCTACAACACCATCGACACCTTCATGCCGAAGCTGAAAAAAGTCGCCGATTACGAGGTCGACGAGAAGCAGCGCACGGTGACGCTGACCGAAGCCGGCATGGAGAAGATCGAGACGCTGCTGCGCGACGCCGGTCAGCTCAAGGGCGATTCGCTCTACGACGTCGAGAACGTCTCCGTCGTCCACCACATCAACCAGGCACTGCGCGCGCATTCGCTGTTCACCCGCGACAAGGATTACATCGTCCGCGACGATGAAGTCATCATCATCGACGAGTTTACCGGCCGCATGATGCCGGGACGGCGCTATTCCGAGGGCCTGCACCAGGCGCTGGAGGCCAAGGAGCACCAGTCGGTGCAGCCGGAAAACCAGACGCTGGCCTCGATCACCTTCCAGAATTACTTCCGGATGTACGAGAAGCTCGCCGGCATGACCGGCACGGCGGCGACCGAAGCCGACGAACTGTTCGACATCTACAAGCTCGAGGTCGTGGAAATCCCGACCAATGTGGCGGTCGCCCGCCTCGACGAGGACGACGAGGTCTATCGCACCCAGACCGAGAAATACGCCGCGATCCTGGCCGAGGTGGAACGCGCCAATGCGCGGCTGCAGCCGGTGCTGGTCGGCACCGCCTCGATCGAAAAATCCGAGGTGCTGGCCGAATACCTGAAGAAGCACGGCTACAAGCAGATCGATTTCGGCAACGAAAACGCGATGGAGAAGCTGTACGCCGCGGCCCGCGCCGGCAAGCCGGCCAAACTGTTCGCGGTGCTGAACGCGCGCTTCCATGAGCAGGAAGCCTATATCGTGGCGGAAGCCGGCGTGCCCGGCGCGATCACGATCGCGACCAACATGGCCGGCCGCGGCACCGACATCAAGCTCGGCGGCTCGCTCGAAATGCGCATTTTGCACGAGACCGCTGACATCACCGACGAGGCCGAGAAGGCCGCCAGGATCGAGCAGATCAAGGCCGACGTCGAACGTTTTCGCGAGATCGTGCTGAAAGCCGAAGAGGTGATCGAGGTCGAGCCGGCCAAGGGTTCGAAGCCGGCCAAGACGGTGACGAAGCCGGGCGGCCTCTACATCATCGGCTCCGAACGCCATGAATCCCGCCGCATCGACAACCAGCTGCGCGGCCGATCGGGGCGCCAGGGCGACCCCGGGCGCTCCAAATTCTTCCTGTCGCTGGAGGACGATCTGATGCGGATCTTCGGCTCCGACCGGCTCGACAGCATGCTGACGCGGCTCGGCCTCAAGGAGGGCGAGGCCATCATCCATCCCTGGATCAACAAGGCGCTGGAGAAGGCGCAGCAGAAGGTGGAAGCGAGAAACTTCGACATCCGCAAGAATCTGTTGAAGTTCGACAACGTCCAGAACGACCAGCGCAAGGAAATCTTCATCCACCGCATCAACCTGATGAAGGATGAGAGCGTCGCCGAAACCGTTGCCGGCATGCGCCACGACTTCGTCGACGACATCGTCACCAAACATGTGCCGGAACACGCCTATGCCGAACAATGGCATGTCGCCGAACTGAAGGAAGAGCTGACGCGCGTGCTCGGCATCGATCTGCCGGTCGAGGTCTGGGCCAAGGAAGAGGGCATTGCCGACGAGGAGTTGCTGACCCGCATCGAGACCCGCGTCGACGAGCACATGGCGGCCAAGGTGGCGCAGTGGGGCCCCGAGGTGATGCGCTATGTCGAGAAGACCATCCTGTTGCAGACGCTCGATCATCTCTGGCGCGAACATCTGGTGATGCTGGATCATCTGCGTCAGGTGATCGGCCTGCGCGGCTACGGCCAGCGCGACCCGCTGCAGGAATACAAGTCGGAGGCGTTCGCGCTGTTCGAGGCGATGATCGCAAACCTGCGCGAGGCGGTCACGGCGCAATTGATGCGCGTCGAAATCGTGCCGCCGGAGGAGCAGGCGCCGGCCTTGCCGGCGATGGAAGCGCACAAGTTCGATCCCAACACCGGCGAGGACGAACTGGCCTTCGCCGGTGCCTCGCTGGTGCCCGCCGCCACCGCCGGCCGCGACCCCAAGAATCCGGCGAGCTGGGGCAAGATCGGCCGCAACGAGGATTGTCCCTGCGGCTCCGGCAAGAAGTACAAGCACTGCCACGGCAAATATGCGTGAGCTCGCGGGCTTGACGACGCACCGACGCCAGCTGCTTCATCGTCATGCGCGCTTGGCGCGGCTCCATGTCTTCCTTGGCGCCTCAAAACGCGGATGGCCGGGACAAGGCCGGCCTTGACGATGTGAGGGTGGGTCGAACTTACTTGATCGCCCCGAAGCGGCTCTCGAACGAGTTGGCCTGCACGATCGGCACCGAGCCCGCGACCACCTCATCTTTCGTGGGCGGGGCCGACGACGGGGCCGGGCCGTCCGTCACCGTCGGTTTCAATGGCGGACGGGCGGCGGCCTGACGGGTCTCGGATCTGGCGGGCTTCGGAATCGAGCCTTCCGGACGCGGCGGCGCTTCGCGCTTGGCCACGATGGTTTTCGGCTTCGCCGGAACGGCTGGCTGCGCGGTGGCGGTCGTGTCGACCGCCACGGCACCGCTCAGCCCAATCTTGCGGGCGAGGTTGCTGAAGAATCCGTCGTCGGGAGCCGGCGCGCTCGGCGCTGCCGATGCGACGCGCGTCGACGGGGCATTGGCCGTCGACGAGGCCAGCAGCGGCTCATCCGGGGCCGTCACCGGGCCGCGCGGCGGATTGACCGTTCCCGGAATGGTGCCGGGCGCGCGGGGCATCCTGAATAGCGCAATGCCCTGCATGTCGCCGCCCTCGGACAGGCCGGTCGAACCATTGGGCACCCGGGCTGCGAACACCCTGTTCATGCCGCCGTCGATGCCGGTGTTCATGCGGGCGACCGGCATGCCCTTTTCAACCAGCCGCGCGAACTCTGCCTGATCCTGGTCTTCCTTGTCGCGCACCGCGTCGGCGACTTCGTCGGGAATGACATAGGCCGGGCATTTGGCGGACGCCTCGAATACCGGATCGCGCTTGGCGTCCGGCGCCTTGACGGCATCGAACACGTATTTCTTCTCGCAGACGTCGACCTTCGGCTCCTGGCGCGTGATCTCGAAATGATCGTAGCCGACCTTGATCATCTTCCAGAACGCCATGTTCGGGTTGTTGCGGTGTTTCGCGAGATTCGCCGGCGTCATCCGGAACGGATAGGCCTGGAACTGGAACGATTTCTGGCCGCCGAAGAACGACTCCCGCCCGAGCGAATAGATTTCCGCGATCTGCTCGTCGGTCATCGCGTAGCAGCCGCGCGAGGAGCAGTCGCCATGCACCATCAGCTCGGAGCCGGTGTGTCCGAGCGACCGGTCGTAGGCATTGGGGTAACCGGTATTGAACGAGAGGTAATAGGCCGACTGCGGGTTCATCTGCGCCGGCGTGATGTTGTAGAAGCCTTCCGGCGCCTGGCGGTCGCCTTCGCGGACCTTGGGGCCGAGGTCGCCCGACCAGCGGCAGATCGGATAGGTCTTCAACAGCGCGAACCGGCCCGAGCGATCCTGCTTCCAGACCTCGAGCTCGGCCTCCTCCTTGAACAGCCGGACCAGGATCGGCGATTGCAGATCCATGTCCTTCTCGACCATCGCGGCGATGAGTTTTGGCGGGACCGGCTGGTTGGCCTTGGCGTTGGTGGCAAGCGAGATTTCATCGGTGTCGCAGCCGGCCAACAGCACACCGGCCGCCAACGCGGCCGAGGTGATGAGCGCGCGGCAAAGCGAGCGGCTAATCAATGCAAAGCTCCACACCCAACGGGCAATTTCGCAACCCCATCATAGCGTCCGTGCCCTGAAGCCATTGACTAAAATACTAACCTTTGGGCCCCCCTGCCGCAAGCCGACGCTTGCACCGCAAAAGGCCCCATCCTCGGCATAATGAACAGGAGTTAAATATCGCTGTCTGGGCCTAATTGGGGCCAAAATGGCGGATTCTTGAAAAAGTCGGGATCTGTGGCCGGACGGCCTCATTTGGCGGCCGTTTCAGTGGAAAAGCGGCGCTCAGGCCAGTTTTCGGCCGATATCCAGGAACTTTTGCCGCCGTCGCCTGCGGATCTCATCGGCATCGAGATTGCGCAGTTCGTCAAAGGCCTGCGCGATCGCCTCGCCGGTGGCCGCGATCATGGCGGCGGGATCGCGATGTGCGCCGCCGGAGGGCTCCTTCAGGATCGAATCGATCACGCCGAAACGCAGCATGTCCTGCGCCGTGATCTTCATGGAGGTCGCGGCTTCCTGCGCCTTGGTGCCGTCGCGCCACAGGATCGAGGACGCCGCCTCCGGCGAGATCACGCTGTAGATGGCGTGCTCGAACATCAGGACGCGGTTCGCCGTGGTGATGGCGATGGCGCCGCCCGACATGCCCTCGCCGGTGATGACGGCGACATTGGGTACGCCCAGCGAGAGACAGGCGTCGGTGGAACGCGCGATCGCTTCCGCCTGTCCGCGTTCCTCGGCGCCGATGCCGGGATAGGCGCCGGCGGAATCCACGATCGACAGCACGGGAATGCCGAAGCGCTCGGCCATCTCCATCAGCCGCACCGCCTTGCGGTAGCCTTCGGGCCGCGCCATGCCGAAATTATGCTTGATGCGGGATTCGGTGGTGGCGCCCTTCTCCTGGCCGATCACGCAGATGCTCTCGCCGCGGAAGCGGCCGAACCCGCCGACCAGCGCCTCGTCCTCGCCGAACTTGCGGTCGCCGGCGAGCGGGGTGAATTCGGGTATCAGCGCATCGATGAAATCGGTGAAATGCGGTCGCTGCGGATGACGCGCCACCAGCGTCTTCTGCCACGGCGTCAGGTTGGCGTAGAGCTCGGTCATCGCCTCCGCGGCCTTGTCCTCGACCCGCGCGATTTCGTCGCCGATGTCGCTGCCGGTCGCCGCCAGCGCGCGCAATTCGTCGACCTTGGCTTCGAGTTCGGCGACGGGCTTTTCGAAATCGAGATAGGAGCGCATGGGATCCGGCATCAAGGCAATATAGGGGCGAACGCGGCGGAGAGCGAAGCGGTTCGGCTTCGTGCGAATAAAGCGTTCATCTTCAATTGTTTGGCGTGCAACCCGACCGACGTCGGACGGCGCGCCGGGAAGCTCGCGGGCAGGCGTTCGGCTGTTTCGGAGGAGACGGCGCCGAAGTCAAGGCATCGCGTCGGATTCAGGCGGCGACAGCTACTTCTCCGCCAGCGGATGCAGGTCGCGCACCAGGCTTTTGAGCCGCTCCTCGACCACATGGGTGTAGATCTGCGTGGTCGAGATGTCGGTGTGGCCGAGCAGCGTCTGCACGATTCGCAGGTCGGCGCCGTTGTGCACGAGATGGCTGGCAAAGGCATGGCGCAGCACATGCGGAGAGACCAGCCGCGGCGCAAGGCCGGCGGACGCCGCCAGTTCCTTGAGGTCGCGGGCAAAATGCTGCCGGGTCAGATGTCCGCTCTCGCCGAACGAGGGAAACAGCCATTTCGAGCTTGCCGCGTTCTGCTTGGCGTTGTTTTTGGCGTCCGGCTTGTGCGCCTGCATCGCGGCGAGATAATCGGCCATCGCCTGTCGCGAGGCCTCGTTCAGCGGCACCAGCCGTTCCTTGTTGCCCTTGCCGCGCACCACGATCATGCGGGCGTCGCGCCGCGCCGCCGAAACCGGCAGCGCCACCAGTTCCGATACCCGCAAGCCGGTGGCGTAGAGCACCTCCAGCAGGCAATAAAGCCGCATCGCGCGAAGCTGCTGCGGCCTGGAGGCTTCCGGCGCCTCGGTCAGCGCTTTCGCGCGCACCAGCAGGCGGTCGACGTCGGATATCGACAGCACTTTCGGCAGGCCGCGCCCGCGCTTCGGCCCGGACAGGATCGCGGCCGGATCGTCGCTTCTGATCCGCTCGTTGAGCAGGAAGCGAAACAGATGCCGCATCGCCGACAGCCGCCGTGCCACGCTCGACGATTTGAATCCGCGCGTATCGAGGTCGGCGAGGTAATCGCGCAACGCCTGGGTTTCGACGGCGGCGAAGTTTTGGCCGGCGCGGCCGAGGAATTCGGAGAAATCCATGAGGTCGCGGCGATAGGCGTCCAGCGTGTTGGCCCCCGCACCCTGTTCCGCCGCGAGCATGTCGAGGAACAGGTTGATCAGTTTGGCGTCTGAGGTCCTGGAGCGCATGCCCAGACCTTAGCACCTATTTCTTGAGGAACTTGTCGGGCTGGATGGTGAAGGTCATTTCCCGCGGCTTCGGGTTGACGAAATTCGCCAGCGCGAAAACCGCGCCATAGACGATCCCGCCGATGATGGCGACGACCGTCAGGAAGCGGAACAGGCTCGGCATGTCGGAGGCTCAGGCGGCGAATTAACCATTCGGATGAGCCCGACTACCTACATGTTCGCCGCGGCCTTGCAAGAGTTCTCTGGCAACGGTATCGGCGGGGGTAGTATAGGTGGCGCGGAACGCCGCAATCCTGCGGCGATTGAGCCAAGCCGATGCCTGAGACGGCCGCACCTGCCAGCGCCAGCACATCCCAGGAGGCCGAGATCGCATCCGCGCTGGGGATGCGGTCGGTCGTGCTGGTCGGCATGATGGGTGCCGGCAAGTCCACCATCGGACGGCGGCTGTCGGCGCGGCTGCGGTTGCCTTTTCTGGACGCCGATAGCGAAATCGAGGCAGCGGCCGGCATGTCGATACCGGACATCTTCGAGGCCCATGGCGAGCCGCATTTCAGGGATGGCGAGGCGCGGGTGATCGCGCGACTGCTCGATGGCGGCCCGGCGGTGATCGCAACCGGCGGCGGCGCCTTCATGCGCGAGGACACCCGCAACCGCATCCGCGACAAGGCGGTCTCGATCTGGCTCAAGGCGGATGCCGACATCATCATGAAGCGCGTGAAACGCCGCGCCGACCGCCCGCTGCTGCAGACCGCCGATCCGGCCGGCACCGTCGAGCGGCTGATCGGGGAACGCGAGCCGATCTATAGCCACGCGAATCTCACGATCTGGTCGCGCGACGTGCCGCACGAAAAGATCGTCGATGAATGTATCGATGCCCTGCATGGCCTCCTGAGCACGAGCCCATGACCGCGCCCCTGAAACATTCCGATTCCGTCATCGTCGACGTCGCGCTCGGCGATCGCGCCTATGACATCGTGATCGGCCGTGACGTGCTGCCGCAGCTCGGCGCGCGCATCGCCGCGTTGCGGCCGGGCGCGCGTACGGCGATCGTCACCGATCGCAATGTCGCCCAGCATTGGCTGGAACGGACGGAAGCCTCGCTCGCCGCGGCCGGCATCGCCACTTCGCGCATCATTGTCGAGGAAGGCGAAGGCTCGAAGACCTATGCCGGCTTGGGGCGGGTTTCCGAAGCACTGATCGCGGCCAGGATCGAGCGCAACGATCTGGTGATCGCGCTCGGCGGCGGCGTGGTCGGCGATCTCGCCGGCTTTGCCGCGGCGATCCTGCGCCGTGGCGTCGATTTCGTGCAGGTGCCGACTTCGCTATTGGCGCAGGTCGATTCGTCCGTCGGCGGCAAGACCGGAATCAACTCGCCGCAGGGCAAGAACCTGCTCGGCGCGTTTCACCAGCCGCTGCTGGTGATCGCCGATACCGCGGTGCTCGACACGCTCTCGCCGCGCCAGTTCCGCGCCGGCTACGCCGAAGTCGCCAAATACGGCGTGCTCGGCGACGAATCCTTTTTCGCCTGGCTCGAGGCCAACCACGCCGATATTTTCGCAGGCGGCGCGGCGCGCGAACACGCCATCGCCACCTCCTGCCGCGCCAAGGCCGCGATCGTCTCGCGCGACGAACGCGAGACCGGCGAGCGCGCGCTGCTCAATCTCGGCCATACCTTCGGGCATGCGCTGGAGGCCGCCACCGGCTTTTCCGACCGGCTATTCCATGGCGAGGGCGTCGCCGTCGGCATGGTGCTGGCGGCTGAATTCTCCGCCGAACTCGGAATGATTTCGCAATCCGACGCGGCGCGGGTCAAGCATCATCTTGCCGAGGTCGGACTGCCGACCCATCTGCAGGACATCGCGGGATTCGCCCAGGAGGGACTGGCCGACGCCGACGCGCTGATGACGCTGATGGCGCAGGACAAGAAGGTCAAGCGCGGCCGGCTCACCTTCATCCTGCTGGAAGCGATCGGCCGCGCCGTGATCGCCCCCGACGTCGAACCGTCACGGGTTCGCGATTTTCTAAAGGCAAAGCTGGCGGCCAAGACATAGATCAGGCTTTTGAGCGTGATTTTCGCGCTCCAGACATAGACAAAGTGAACTTCGCGCCATGGACTGGTTGACCTTCTCCATCGTCATCGTTTGCCTCCTGGTCTCAGCGTTCTTCGCCGCCAGCGAGACCGCGATGACCGGCGCGTCGCGTGCCAGCATGTTGCGGCTCTCGAAACAGGGCAATCGCGAAGCTGCGATCGTCTCCAGCCTGTCGGCGATGCGCGATCGGCTGATCGGCGCGCTGCTGCTCGGCAACAACATCGCCAATATCGGCGCCTCGGCGCTTGCAACCGTCATCTTCACCGCCTGGTTCGGCGAGGTCGGCGTGCTCTACGCCACCGGCGTGATGACGGTGACGGTCGTGATCTTCGCCGAGGTGCTGCCAAAGACCATCGCCATCAACGCGCCGGACCGGGTCGCGCTTCTGGTCGCGCGCCCGATGAGGCTGATGGTGTATGTGCTGGGCCCGCTGCTGGCCGTCGTCGAGGTGATCGTCCGGATGCTGATGCGGCTTTTGGGGGTCAAGATCGGGGTCAACCAGCCGATCCTGTCGCCGTTCGAGCGGCTGCGCGGCGCGGTCGACCTGCTGCATCACGAAGGCAAGGTCGAAAAGCAGGACCGCGACATGCTCGGCGGGCTATTGGACCTGCGCGAGCTTCAGGTCTCCGACGTGATGGTTCATCGCACCGAGATGGTGATGATCAATGCCGACCTGCCGCCGGAGGAACTGGTGGCCGAGGTGCTGGCCACCGAATACACCCGGATTCCGCTGTGGCGCGACAAGCCGGAAAACATCATCGGCGTACTGCACGCCAAGGACCTGTTGCGCGCGATCCGCGCCGCCGATGGCGACACTTCCAGGATTGACGTCTCGACCATCGCGCTGCCGCCGTGGTTCGTGCCGGAGATGCGCCCGGTTTCCGAACAGCTCAAGGCGTTCCGGCGCCGCAAGACCCATTTTGCCCTGGTGGTCGACGAATACGGCGAAGTCGAAGGCATGGTGACGCTGGAAGACATCCTGGAGGAGATCGTCGGCGACATTTCCGACGAGCACGACGTGGTGGTGGCGGGCGTCCGCGCCCAGCCCGACGGCTCGGTGGTGGTCGACGGCTCGGTGCCGATCCGCGATCTCAACCGCGCCATGGACTGGAATTTGCCCGACGAGGAGGCGACCACGGTTGCGGGCCTCGTGATCCACGAGGCGCGATCGATCCCGGAACGCGGCCAGAGTTTTACCTTTCACGGCTTCCGCTTCCGCGTCCTGCGCCGCGAGCGCAACCGCATCACCGCGCTGCGGATCCAGGCGGTGCCGCGCGAGGCCGAGGCCGAGGAGAAAAAGCCGAAGCGGGCCGGCACGTCGTTCTAGCTCAGCGCAGATAGTTCAGCGCGTCGGCGAGCAATTTTTCCGGCGTCTCGATCGAGGTGTCCAGCGTCAGCCGCGCGTCGGTCCAGGGTTCGTATTCGGCGCGCCGTTGCAGCACCCGGGCCCAGGTGATCTCCGGCATGCCGGGGATATTGCGACGGCGCGCTTCGATCCGTGCGCGGTGGACCCCTTCATCCGCGCAAATGCATTCGATGATCTTCAGGCCCGCCCGATATTTCGCGGCAAGGCTTCGCCAGGCCGCGCGCGGCGCCTCGATCGGGTTCACCGCATCGACGATGATGCAATGCCCGAGCCGCAGCTGTTCGTCCGCCAATGCGATCGCCACCTCATAGGCCGCGATGCCGGTCTGATCCTTCTTCAGGCCGCCGCGCCACATCGCCGCTTCGATCGGGTCGATCGAGAACAGGGGTATCGACAAGGCCCGCGAGAGGCCCTCCGCCAGCATGCTCTTGCCGGAGCCGGGCAGGCCGGACAAGACGATGAGAGTTTGCGCTGTCATTGGCCCCGCTCAAATCGCCGTGCGACGCGGCCTATCCCGTGCCGCCCGCTTCCCCCGGCGCCTGCGCCCTGATCGCCAGCGCATGAACGCGGCCTGCGAGTTCCGCCGAAAGCACGGCATTAATCATGCGGTGGCGCTCGATCCGGCTCTTCCCCTGGAAGGCCGGCGATACGATATAAAGGCGGAAATGCGTCTCGCCGCCTGGCCGGTGGCCGGCATGGCCCTCATGCAGATGTGATTCGTCCGTGACCTCGAGGCTTTCCGGCGCGAAAGCTTCGCTCAACTTGTTCGTGATAGCGTCTTTGGTACTCATGGCGGCGGCATACGGCGGTCACCGCCCGGCGTCAATGGCGCATCAGAAGAGAAGGTTTCGCAATGTCAAGACTTGAAGCTTTTCGCATTGCGTTGTCATAGTCAGCCATGCCGATTGATTTATCAAAATTCTTCGACTCCATTCGCATCAAGCCCAACAAGCTGACCGCGAAGCAGCAGGCGCAGGCGCGCGAAGAATCCGCCATGTGCGAATGGCCGGAATGCAAGAACAAGGGGCCGCACCGCGCGCCCAAGGGCCGCAACAACGACAAGGAATACTGGCACTTCTGCCTCAACCACGTCCGCGAATACAACCAGTCCTATAATTTCTTCTCCGGCATGAATGCGGATGCGGTCGCGCGCTACCAGAAGGATGCGCTGACCGGCCATCGCCCGACCTGGAAGATGGGCGCCAATACCAGTTCCAAGAAGGGCAAGGGCAGCGCGCAGGCCGATCTCGAAGGCGCCGCCGACCCCTTCAGCATGTTCTCCGAACTCAACGGCCGCGGCCGCTGGCGGCCGGGTCCGGGCGCCGGCTCCGAGACCAAGCCGGAAACCCGGAAAATCTTCAACGCCGAGCGCAAGGCGCTGCAGGTGATGGGGCTCGGCACCGACGCGACGCTTGAAACCGTGAAGGCGAAATACAAGGCGCTGGTGAAGCAGCACCATCCCGACGCCAATGGCGGCGACCGCTCCACCGAGGACCGCCTGATCGAGATCATCAAGGCGTATAATTATCTGAAGACGGTGGTGCGCGCGGGCTAGCCAGCCGTCGCCCCGGCGCACGCCGGGGCCCATACGCCGCGGCGTTTGCTTTGAAGAACGCTGTTCGACGGCCTTCATGCAACAATCAAATCCTGTGGCTATGGGTCCCGGCTCGAGGCCGGGACGACGGAGAGTTTATCTCTCCTCAAAGCTCTTCCTCGGAATCACTGCTCAATCCGGCATCGGGCCGATATAGGCCGAACTCGGCCGGATCAATCGGCCGGTGCGTTGCTGCTCCCTCGCATGCGCGGTCCAGCCGGCCGCGCGGGCCACCGCGAAGATCGGCGTGAAGGCCTGTCGCGGGATCTTCAGCGCATCGAGCAGGATCGCGGTGAAAAATTCCACATTGGTGTCGAGCGGCCGCTCCGGATTTTTCCGCCGCAAGGCTTGCCGGATATAGGCCTCGACTTCGCCCGCGAAGGGGAGATCGGTGCCGCCGCCGGCGAGCCGCTCGATGGCGCCCTTCAGCACGTCGGCGCGCGGATCGCGGACGCGATAGATTTTGTGGCCGAAGCCCATCAGCCGTTCGCCGCGCGCCAGCGCGCTGTCGACCCACGGCTTGATGCGCTCGCGCGTGCCGATGGCATCGAGCATTTCCAGGACCGGCTCCGGCGCGCCGCCATGCAGCGGTCCGGTCAGCGCGCAATAGCCGGCGGTGACGGCTGCGAACAGGTCGGCCTGGGTCGAGGCCACGACGCGGGTGGTGAAGGTCGAGGCGTTCATGCCGTGATCGCACACGGTTACGAAATAAGCGTCGAGCGCCGCCACTTCGCCTGCACCGGGTTTGCGGTTTTGCATCATCGAAAGCGTATCGGCGGCATGGCTTGCGGTCGGATCGGGCGCGACCGGGTCGCTGCCGCCCGCGCGCTGCACCAGCGCACCCGCGATCACCGGAAAGGCGCCGAGGATGGTGGCCTCGTGCGACAGACCGTTCTCGGCGCGCAAGCCGGCGATGGCGGCGCGGACACCGTCGACGATCGACAGGCCTCGCGTGATTCCGAGCAGGTCCGGCAGCCGGGCGAAGGCACGTTCGCGGGCGGCACCGAGCGCGGCGCGCACATAGGCCTCGGCGACCGGCTGGCCGGTGCCGCCGCTCCACAGCCGGGCGGCGACGCCCTCAAAACTGGTCTTGTGCACGAGGTCGCCGACGCGCTCGCCGGCGATAATCAGTTCGCCGCGCGTCCCATCGACATGGCTGAGCACGGTTTCGGCGGCGGCGATGCCATCGAGCCCGATCGGGCTATTGGAAAGTTGCAGGTTCATGGTCGGTCTCCTCTGAAAGGCGCTCCAAAGGTCGACCCTCTCGACAGATTGATCAATCTTGATTATGTAAATCAATATGAAAAAATCCGCAGGGCTCTACCTTTCCGCCCGCGAGGCCTCGGCCGAGCTCGCGATCTCGCCGGCAACCCTCTACGCCTATGTCAGCCGCGGCCTGATCCGCTCGGAACCGTCGTCCGACTCGCGCAGCCATCGCTACCGGGCCGAGGACGTCCGCGGCCTGAAGGAGCGCCGCGCGCCGTCGCCGGAACCGCGGGGATTGCGAAATTTCGACGCCGACTTGCCGGTGATGGATTCGGCGATAGCGACCATCACCGAGGACGGCCCGATCTACCGCGGCGTCAACTGCGTCGACCTTGCGGAAAAGGACACCCTCGAACATGCCGCCACCTTGCTGTGGGATGTGACCGGGGTCGATCCGTTTGCCCCGGACAATTGCCCGCATGTGTCGGACGAAATGCGAGCGGTCGCGGAAGCCACCTCGCACGTCGCGCCGATCGATCGCACCATCGCCGTGTTGGCGCTGGCGGCAAGCGCCGATCCGCGGGCCTTTACCCGCGCGTCCGACGGCCGCGCGATGGTCGGCGGCCGCATCCTGCGGCTGGTGGTCGCGACCATGCTGAACAGGATGTCCTCGGCCAAACCGCTTCATCTGCAGATCGCCAGGGCATGGGCGCCGGACAACAAATACGCCGCCGATCTGATCCGCCGCGCGCTGGTGCTGCTCGCCGAGCACGAACTGAACGCCTCGGCCTTTACCGTGCGGTGCGCGGCATCGACGGGCTTGAATCTTTTTGATGCAATGATCGCCGGCCTGGTGGCGCTGAAAGGTCCCAAGCATGGCGGCGCCGGTGTTCTGGCGGCGCAGCTGGTCAGGACGCTGGTCGATCGCGACGTGGCTCCGGTGATCCGGGAGCGGGTGGCGCTGGGCGAGCGTTTCGCCGGCTTCGGTCATGGCGTCTACAAGCTTGGCGATCCGCGCGCCCACGCCTTGCTCGATGCGCTGGCGCGCGCGGGGGCTGCGGAAAAGCTCACCCGGGAAATTCCCGAACGGATCGCAGAGGCGACCGGCGAATTCGTCAATATCGACTATGCGCTCGCGGTGCTGGTGCACACGCTGGGATTAGCCCCCGGCAACGAACTGGTGCTGTTTGCGATGGCGCGCACCGTCGGATGGATCGCGCATGCCAGCGAGCAGTTGCGGCATGGCGGACTGATCCGCCCGCGCGCGCGCTATATCGGCCCCGTGCCGGGGCGCAGCCCGGCTGCCGGACGGCCGTGAGGTTTCGCGGGCCGAATCCTACCGAAAATCCTTTCGAATCTTCTCAGCTGTCGGTTCGATCAGGCCGCCGCCTTGACGGCGATGGATCGCCCAGGTGACCAGCGCCACGACCAGCGCGCCGCCGATCACAGCCAGTATCCAGATGTGCCGGGCGAGCCCGGCATGATGCGGCAGCCCGGCATATTCGTGCAGCGCGGAGATCGCCAGCACGCCCGGCAGCACATGCGCCGGCGCCCATAGCAGGATCGCCGCGATGTTCACGGGGTAAAAGCGCGACGGCGGCATGCCGAGCGCGCCGGCCGTGATCGGCACAAAGGCCCGGATCGGCGGCACGAAGCGCGCGAAGAACACCGCGAGCACGCCCCAGCGATGAAAGAGTGCCTCGCTCTGGGCGATCACCCGCGGATAGTTCGACAGCGGCCAGGCCGAAAGGATTTCGCGCTGGGCGCGATGCCCGATCCAGAACGCCGATCCATCGCCGAGCAGCGCGCCGGCGACCGCGGCCGCCAGCACCCATTCGAGCCGCAACTGGCCGCCCGGCACCAGAGCGCTTAGCGCCAGGATGATGGTCGAGCCGGGGATCACCGAGCCGACGACCGGAACGGCCTCCAGAAGCGCGGCAAGAAATAGCGTGAGATAGGCAAGCCACGCATTTGCCGAGACGAAGGCAATCAATTGATCGAGGTAGAAGGTCACAAAATTCCTGTCGCTGGCATGTTCCGGGTCAGGCGCAGACCTAACATAAACCCCGGCAAGGGGGGAAAGTGCCGTCCGGGGCATCTGCGATGGCCGGTGAGCCGGATTGGCGTGGTGAAACCAAGCGTGATTCGCAGGGCAGCCTTCCAAAAACCGCGGCAAGTGCCTATCTTGATGATAACGCAACGGAACTTTGATTGAGCCGCGGGCTTCTGCCGGCCGTTGCTCTCTGATACGTTCCTTTGAGTACCCATCCGCAGCCATATTCGCAAATCTGGTTTCGGGAGCGCCCGGGACCTCGGAGGATTAATGACGACCGCCGCCACGACTACCAAACTGCAAGACTCTGCCGGGGCAGTGCCCGCCGGTCTGCCCGACATGAAGGTGTCGGTGCGGCAGGTATTCGGGATCGATAGCGACCTCGAGGTGCCGGCCTATTCCGAAGTCGATCCGCATGTGCCCGACATCGATTCGGATTACCGCTTCGATCGCGCCACGACGCTGGCCATCCTCGCAGGTTTTGCCAAGAACCGCCGCGTCATGGTCACGGGCTATCACGGCACCGGCAAGTCGACCCATATCGAGCAGGTCGCGGCACGGCTGAACTGGCCGTGCGTGCGCGTCAATCTCGACAGCCACATCAGCCGCATCGATCTGGTCGGCAAGGACTCCATCGTCATCAGGGACGGCAAGCAGGTCACGGAATTCCGCGACGGCATCCTGCCCTGGGCGCTGCAGCACAACATCGCGCTGGTATTCGACGAATACGACGCCGGCCGCCCCGATGTGATGTTCGTGATCCAGCGCGTGCTGGAGGTCTCCGGCCGCCTGACGCTGCTCGACCAGAACAAGGTGATCAAGCCGCATCCGTCGTTCCGCCTGTTCTCGACCGCCAACACCGTCGGCCTCGGCGATACCTCGGGCCTCTATCACGGCACCCAGCAGATCAACCAGGGCCAGATGGACCGCTGGTCGATCGTCACCACGCTGAACTATCTCGCCCATGACGAGGAGGTCGAGATCGTGCTGGCAAAGGCGCATCACTACCGCACCCAGGAAGGCCGCGACATCGTCAACAAGATGGTGCGGCTGGCCGATCTCACCCGCAACGCCTTCGCCAATGGCGACCTGTCGACGGTGATGAGCCCGCGCACGGTGATCACCTGGGCGGAAAACGCCGAGATCTTCAGCGACATCGGTTTTGCCTTCCGCGTCACCTTCCTCAACAAGTGCGACGAGCTGGAGCGGCCGCTGGTGGCCGAATTCTACCAGCGTTGCTTCAACGTCGAACTCGCGGAATTGTCGGTGAACGTGGCGATGAGCTGACGCGATGCCACAGGTCTCCGTCGAGCGCACGATTGGAAAGACCAAGCGCGCGGTGCTCGGCGGATTGATCGGCTACAACACCGAGAAGATGGGGAAGCAGAAATACAAGCGCTTCGCCATCTCGTTACGCGAAGGCGACAAGATCGTCGGCGGGATCGTCGGGGAGGTCTGGACCACGGTGCTGTTCATCCAGTTGTTCTGGATCGAGCAGAAGCTTCGCGGCAAGGATCATGGGACAAAATTGATACGAGCGATCGAACGGGAAGCCAGACGCTTCGGGGCCACGCGGTCCTATGTGGACACCATGAGTTTTCAGGCGCCGGGTTTCTACCGAACGTGCGGCTACAAGGAATTCGGTTCGATCGAGGGTTATCCTGAAGGCGTGACGCGCCATTGGTTCACAAAATCGCTATGAGCACATCCAACCAGAAATTCCGCACCGGATCCAAGGAAGCGCCGACCGAGCCCTTCAAGCGCGCGGTCACCGCCTGCCTGCGCGCGATCGCGAAGAAGCCGGAGCTCGAAGTGACGTTCGCCGCCGAACGGCCGGGGCTGGCGCCGGGCAAGGCGCGATTGCCGGAGCCGGCGCGCAAGATGACCAAGCGCGACGCGGCCATCGTGCGCGGCCACGCCGATTCGATCGCGCTGAAGCTCGCCTGCCACGATCCGAAAGTTCACCGCAAGCTGATGCCGGGCAATCCGCAGGCTCGCGGCGTGTTCGAGGCGGTCGAGCAGGCCCGCGTCGAGGCGCTCGGCTCGCGGCGGATGGCGGGCGTCGCCAAGAACCTGACCGCGATGCTCGACGATCATTTCCATCGCGGCAAGTTCGACGAGATCACCGACCGCGCCGACGCGCCGTTGTCCGACGCGCTCGCCATGCTGGTGCGCGAACGGCTGACCGGGCTCGCGCCGCCCGCCGCCGCCCGCAAGATGGTCGACCTCTGGCGCCCACTGCTCGAGGACAAGATCGGCACGCGGCTCGACCGGCTCGATCGGCTTGCGGAGGATCAGGCGAAATTCGGCGATGCGGTGCATGATCTGCTCACCGCGCTGGAACTCGGCGACGACCGCAACGCCGATGCCGACGACGACGAGAACCAGGATGAAAACCGCGACGGCGAGAACGACCAGTCCGGTGCCGAGGGCTCGCCCGATTCCGACGCCGCGCAGGAGATGAGCGCCGACCAGGCGCAGGCATCCACCGACGAAATGTCGGAAAGCGCCATGGAAAGCGCGCAGGCCTCGACGTCGGATACCTTCGATGATGGCGAACTCGGCGACGACGAGACCCCGGGCGAAGCGACGCGGCCGAATTCGCGCGGCGCCAACGAGCCGCGCGGGCCGGAATATCACGCCTTCGCGCCGAAATTCGACGAGGTGATCGCGGCCGAAGACCTCTGCGACCATGACGAACTGGAGCGGCTGCGCAGCTATCTCGACAAGCAGCTCGCGCATCTGCAGGGTATCGTGGCCCGCCTTGCCAATCGCCTGCAACGCCGCCTGATGGCGCAGCAGAACCGCGCCTGGGAGTTCGATCTCGAGGAAGGCATTCTGGATCCGGCGCGGCTGTCGCGCGTGGTCACCGATCCCTATCATCCGCTGTCCTTCATGCATGAGAAGGAAGCGACCTTCCGCGATACCGTGGTGACGCTGCTGCTGGACAATTCCGGCTCGATGCGCGGCCGGCCCATTACGGTGGCCGCAACGTGTGCGGATATTCTGGCGCGCACGCTGGAGCGCTGCGGCGTCAAGGTGGAAATTTTGGGTTTCACCACGCGGGCCTGGAAGGGCGGGCAGTCGCGCGAGGCGTGGCTCGCCGCCGGCAAGCCGCCCAATCCCGGCCGCCTCAACGATCTCCGCCACATCATCTACAAGTCCGCCGACGCGCCGTGGCGGCGGGCGCGCAAGAATCTCGGCCTGATGATGCGCGAGGGATTGCTGAAGGAAAACATCGACGGTGAGGCGCTGGACTGGGCACATAAGCGGCTGCTCGGCCGTTCCGAGCAGCGCAAGATATTGATGATGATTTCCGACGGCGCCCCGGTCGACGACTCCACGCTGTCGGTCAATCCGGGCAATTACCTGGAGCGCCATCTGCGCTATGTGATCGAGGAGATCGAGACCCGCTCGCCGGTCGAACTGATCGCGATCGGCATCGGCCACGACGTCACGCGCTATTATCGTCGCGCGGTCACCATTGTCGATGCCGAAGAACTCGGCGGCGCCATCACCGAAAAGCTCGCCGAGCTGTTCAGCGAGACCCACGGGGCGGCGCCGCCGGCGGCCTCCGGCCCGCGGCGCAAATTGCACTCGTAGGCGGCCGCGGTGTCTCACCTCTCTCGAAGGGAGAGGTCGGCGCGTTAGCGCCGGGTGAGGGGTTTAGGCCTGACGATGGACCGTAACCCCTCACCCGCTCGCAAGTGCTCGCGACCTCTCCCTTCGGGAGAGGTGGAACGGTACCCGCCGCGCCAGCTTCCGAAGCAGGCCTCAATGTCTCTCGAAATTTGCCGCCGCCGCTTCCTGAGATCGACGGCGGCGGGGCTTTCGACGCTGGCGCTGCCCGCCGGCTCGCGGGCGCAGCTCGCGACCCAGCCGCCGCCAAAACCGCTTCCGCCGGACGAACACTACGTCGCGGCTCCCGCCTCGATCGAGGTCAAAGCGCGGCCGCTGCCGTCGTTCGACATCAGCGACCATTCCCGCCTGCGGTTCGGCAAGCTCGAATATCGCAGCGGGCTGGTCCTGACCTCGGCCTTTCAGGGGTTTGGCGGGCTGTCGGGCTTGCGGCTCGATGCCAAGGGCGAGCGCTTCATTTCCTTCAGCGACAAGGGCAGCTGGTTCACCGGCCGCATCGTCTATTCCGGCCGTGCGATGACCGGCCTCGACGACGTCGAGGCCGCGCCGATGCTGGGCCCCGACGGCCGGCCGATCACCGCGCGCGGAATGTTCGATTCGGAATTCGATCGCGCTCGATGGCTCGATGGTCTATATCGGCCTCGAACGCGTCAACAAGGTGCTGCGCTTCGATTTCAGCAAAGGTTTCACGCGTTCGCGCGGCGAGGAATTTCCGATGCCGCCGGCGGTGAAGAAGCTACCCTTCAACAAGGGGCTGGAAGCGCTGGTCTTCGTGCCGAAAGGCTTTGCGCTGGCGGGTACGCTGATCGCGATCTCCGAGCGCGGCCTCGACCCGCAGGGCAACCTGATCGCGTTCCTGGTCGGCGGGCCGACGCCGGGACAGTTCAGCGTTCGTCGCACGGAAGGTTTCGACGTCAGCGATGCCGTGCTGTTGCCTTCCGGCGAACTCCTGGTGCTGGAGCGGAAATTCTCGCTGCTCGCGGGCGTCGGCATCCGCATCCGCCGCATCGCGCTCAATTCGATCGTGCCGGGCGCGGTGGTCGACGGCCCCTCGATCTTCAACGCCGATCTCGGCCAGGAGATCGACAACATGGAAGGCATCGACGCCTTCGTCACGCCGGAGGGCGACACCGTGCTGACCATGGTGTCCGACGACAATTTCTCGCTGATCCAGCGCACGCTGTTGCTGCAATTCACGCTGGTGGAGTAGCGGCACGCAGTTAACGGGTTCTGACATGGGCGTGTCGCAGTCTCCGCGGGTTGAGGAACGAGCAAGCTCCCGCTAGATAGATGCCGCTGCTTCCTTCGCATCCGGATAATCCCATCATGAGCGCCCTGTTTTCCCCGATCACCCTGCGCGGCCTTGCGCTTCCCAATCGCGTCATGGTGGCGCCGATGTGCCAGTATTCGGCCGACAACGGCGCGGCCAATGACTGGCATTTCACCCACATCAACATGCTTTCGCTCTCGGGCGCGGCGATGTTCTGCATCGAGGCCACCCATGTGGAGGCGGTCGGCCGCATCACGCCCGGCTGCCTCGGCCTCTGGAATGACGCGACCGAAGCGGCGCTGAAGCCGATCCTGGCTTCGGTGCGCAAGCATTCGAAGGCAGCGGTGGCGATGCAGCTTGCCCATGCCGGCCGCAAGGGATCGAGCGCCAGACCGTGGGACGGCGGGCAGCAGATCCCGATCGGCGAGGGCGGCTGGCAGACGGAAGCGCCTTCCGCGATCCCGCACAAGGAAGGCGAGGCGCCGCCGCACGCGCTTGACGCACAGGGACTGGCGCGCGTGCGGGAGGCTTTCGTTGCCGCGGCCAGGCGCGCCGAGCGGCTCGGCATCGATGCGCTCGAACTGCACAGCGCGCACGGCTATCTCCTGCATCAATTCCTGTCGCCGATTTCCAACCACCGCACCGACCAATATGGTGGCAGCTTGCAGAACCGGATGCGCTATCCGCTGGAAGTGTTCGACGCGATCCGCGCGGTGTTTCCGGCGGAGAAGCCGGTCGGCATAAAAGTGTCGGCGACCGACTGGGTCGAGGGCGGCTGGGATCTGGCGCAGACCATCGAATACGCAAGAGAATTGAAGCAGCGCGGCGTCGACTGGATCGATGCGTCCTCCGGCGGCGTGTCGCCGAAGCAGAAGATTCCGCTCGGCCCCGGTTATCAGGTGCCGCTCGCGCAAGGCATCAAGCAGGCAACCTCCGTCACCACCATGGCGGTCGGGCTGATCACTGAGCCGAAGCAGGCCGAGGACATCGTCGTGTCGGGGAAGGCCGACATGGTCGCGCTTGCGCGTGGCATGCTGTACGACCCGCGCTGGGGCTGGCACGCCGCCGCCGAACTCGGTGGCGAGGTCTACGCCCCGCCGCAATACTGGCGCTCGCAGCCCTCCACGCAAAAGGCGCTGTTCGGCGCCACCACGTTCGGGGCGCGGTGAGGGCCCCCGTTCGTCATGGCCGGGCTTGACGAGCTAATTTTTGTCAGGCTTTCTTCTTCATCTCGGCCACGGCGTGCATCGCGGCGATATAGCCGTACGGCCCCAATCCGCAGATGACGGCGGTGGCGGCCGATGAAATCCTGGAATGCCGGTGCAGTTCGTCGCGCGCGTGAATGTTGGAGATGTGCACTTCGAGCACCGGGCCCTCGAATGCCTTGATCGCGTCGATGATGGCGATCGACGTGAAGGAATAGGCCGCCGGATTGATGATGATGGCGTCCGCGGTCTGCCTCGCCGACTGGATCCAGTCGACGATCTCGCCTTCGTGGTTCGACTGGTGAAACGATAGCTCCAACCCGAGCTGCGCCGCATGCTTCTCGCAGTTTTCCCTGATTTGCGACAATGTCGTGGTGCCGTAGATGTGCGGCTCGCGCACCCCCAGCAGGTTCAGGTTGGGACCGTTCAGGATCATCAGTCGTTTCATGGCGTCTTCCTCTGGTGGGCTGCCGGATTGTTTTATCGGATGGTGAGGCGGCCACCCTAGCCGGGATGCCGCGCCGCGCAATCCGGCTATCACAAGTTCGTTTCGAACGGTCCCGCCCCATTTCAGCCCTGGCTCTACCCGTGATTGCCGGTCGGTCTCGTGTTATCCTGATGGCCGGCGCGCAGAGAACGACGCGCCGGCAAAAGCAAGACGAACGAGAGGAAACCCCATGGAACTCGGATATTTCTCGATGCCCTCGCATCCGCCGGAGTGCGGATTGAAGCAGGGCCACGACTGGGATCTGCAGACGCTGCGCTGGCTCGACGAACTCGGCTATCAGGAAGCCTGGATCGGCGAGCATCACACCGCGCCCTGGGAGCCGCATCCCGCGCCGGACCTTCTGGTCGCCCAGGCGCTGCGGGAGACCAAGAACATCCGCCTCGGCCCCGGCGGCTTCCTGTTGCCCTATCATCATCCCGCCGAACTCGCCAACCGTGTGGCGATGCTCGACCACCTCTCCGACGGTCGGCTGAATTTCGGCGTTGCCGCCAGCGGCCTGCCGAGCGACTGGGCGATGTTCAATGTCGACGGCATGAGTGGGCAGAACCGCGACATGACCCGCGAGGCGCTGGAGATCATCCTGAAGATGTGGACGGAAGACGCGCCCTGGACCTACACGGGCAAGTTCTGGACGGTCACCAAGCCCGACACCATGTTCGATTTCCTCAAACCGCACATCCTGCCGAAGCAGGCGCCGCATCCGCCGATCGGAGTCGCCGGCCTCTCCAAGAACTCTGACACCTTGAAGCTTGCCGGCGAGCGCGGCTTCATCCCGATGAGCCTCAACTTGAATCCCGCCTATGTCGGCAGCCACTGGGATTCGGTGGAGCTTGGTGCGGCCAGGACCGGGCGCAAGCCGAGCCGGCAGGACTGGCGGCTGGTGCGCGAGGTGTTCGTCGCCGATACCGACGAGGAAGCCTGGAGGCTTTCGGCCGGCGACATGATGGGCCGGATGATGGGCGAATATTTTCTGCCGCTGCTCGGCCATTTCGGCTTCAAGGATTATCTCAAGCACGCCCCCGACGTGCCGGATAGCGACGTCACCGTCGACTATTGCGCCCGCCGCAACTGGGTCGTCGGCTCGCCGGCAACCGTCGCCGAGAAGATCGAGACCATCTATCGCGAGGTCGGCGGCTTTGGCGTGCTGCTGGTGTTCGGCTTCGACTACAAGCACAAGCCGGAAGCCTGGCATCATTCGCTGAGCCTGTTGAAGCACGAGGTGATGCCGCGGCTGAAACATCTCGGCGCGGAGTTCGGCAAGGCCGCGTGAGCTGACGCCAATCCCTCCCCACGCGTGAGCGGTGGGGAGGCTGGCCCGGCGTAGCCTCCTGACCGCCGAAGTCGGACGAAGGCGGTTGGGCGAAGCCGGGTCGGGCGGGGGGTGCTTCGGCGCGGGCGTTGTCAGCGCGCTGGCGGTTACAGGCCACATGCCTTACGCTCTTACGCAAATCCGGTGCGGCAGACGATCGACCGCGCCGGCAAGAAAACGCCCAGGGAGGCATCGTCATGACCACGCGCCGTGATTTTCTGAAGGGCACCGCCGCCGCTGGCATCGCCTTCTGCAGCTGCGGCATGCTGCGCAGCGCGCATGCGCAAAGCGCGGCCTTGCCGCACAAGTTGCCGGTGATGGTCGCCGGCAAGCGCGTCAAGACCATCGACGTGCACGCCCATTGCGTGATCCCGGAGGCTTCCAGGCTGCTCGGCCCGCCGCCGGGGCCGCCGCGGCCGCCCGTCCTGGGCAGGGAGGAGGTCGTCATCGCGATGGACAAGCGGCTCGCCGCGATGGACTCGCAGGCCGTCGATCTCGAGGTGCTGTCGATCAATCCCAACTGGTACAAGGCCGATCGCGAACTCGCCGGCCAGGTCGTCAAGCTGCAGAACGAGAAGCTCGCCGAATTGTGCGCCTCGAAACCCGACCGTTTCGCGGGCTTTGCTTCGCTGACCCTGCAGGCGCCGGATCTGGCGGTGACGGAACTGGAGACCGCAATCAGGAAGCAGGGGCTGAAGGGCGCCGCGATCGGCGGCAATGTCGATGGCGTGCCGTTCTCCGACGCCAAATTCCATCCGGTCTGGGCCAGGGCGGAAGAGCTCGGTGTGCCCTTGTTCATTCATCCGCAGGGCGTTCCCGAACTCGACAAGCAGGTCGCCGGCAATGGCTGGCTCTCCAATGCGATCTCCTATCCCGTCGAGACCACGATCGCGCTGTCGCATATGATCTTCGAGGGCACCTTCGATCGCTTCCCCAGATTGAAGGTGATCGCCGCCCATGGCGGCGGTTTCCTGCCGTCCTACGCCGACCGTTCGGACCACGCCTGCCTGGTCAGTCCCGCGAGCTGCAATCCGGACATCAAGCTGCACAGGAAGCCGACCGAGTACCTCAAGCAGATCTATTTCGACTCGCTCGTCTTCACGCCCGAGGCGCTGCGTCATCTCGCCGCGCAAGTAGGCGCGGGCCAGATCGTGCTCGGCAGCGACTATCCCTTCCCCTGGCAGCTGCAGCCGGTCGACCACATCTTCGCCTCCATTTCGCTCAGCGACGACGAGAAGGCCGACATCCTCGGCCGGACGGCCGCGAAGCTGCTGGGCATCGAGGTGTAGCCTCTTACCTCGCCCGCTTGCGGGAGAGGTCGCCCGCCGAAGCTTTGGCGAAGGCGGGCGGGTGAGGGACTCTCCGCGAGTCGAGCCGTTGAGAGAGCCCCCACCCCCGGCCCTCCCCCGCAAGGGCGGGAGAGGGGGAAGTGCCGCCGCGGGTTGGTCTGACCCTCACATCCCGAACACCGCGACCGCGCGGATCGGCGATCCCGTGCCGTCGCGCCATTTCATCGGCAGGCCGATGAAGGTGAACGGGCCCTCGCCGAGCAGCGCTTCCAGGTTGCACAGGCTCTCGATGTGGGTGATGCCGAGGTCGAAGCAGGCCTTGTGCACCAGCAAATTGACCTTGCCCTCGGGCCCCGGCCGCATCGAATCGATGCCGAAATGCACCACGCCCTGCGCCGCCAGCCACTGCGTGGCCGCGACGTTGACGCCGGAATTGTCGCTGGCATATTCCCTGCGCGGAAAGGTGCGCGCGTGATGGCCGGTGCAGAGCAGCACCGTGCCGCCCTTCGGCACCTCCGTGCCCGCCGCACTTACCGCAGCCTCGAGATCGTCCGGCGTGATCTCGGCGCGCGCCGCGATATGGCGCAGGTCGATGCAGATGCCGGGCACGATGCAGTTCTCCAGCGGATATTCTGATATCGGCGCGCCCGATTTGTCGAAGTGCCTGAACGCGTCGATATGGGTGCCGGCGTGGTCGGGCATCGAGATGAACATCGAGGACAGCCCGTGCACATTGCCGGAGGCAGCGTAGGATTCCTCGTGCGTGGTCCAGACGCCATGGATGATCGGCGGATGGCCGGGATAGGTCGGCGTCTTGTGATAGAGCTCGCGGCTGAGGTCGACGATCTTCAATGGCGGTCTCCGTTGCGCGGGGCGGGGTTTGCGGCTTGATGTTGGGCCGCCGCGGCAATGTCAAGCTTCGCCGCGCGATGTCCGGGCGCGCCAGAATCCACTCAACGTCGTCCCGGCCTCCGGGCCGGGACCTATACGCCGCGGCGCTTGTGTTGAGAGACGCTGTTGGACGCCTTTAGCTCCATCGCTACTTCCTGTGATTATGGGTCCCGGCTCGGAGGCCGGGACGACATAGAGCGCGGTCGCGCCTCGGATTCAAATTTCAAATGACAACACCGTCATTGCGAGCGCAGCGAAGCAATCCATCTTTCTTTCTTCCTGCTGCTTGGATTGCTTCGCTGCGCTCGCAATGACGGTGAGACACAGTTTCGCGATCTCGCCGCATGCTTTTTTCGCGCGAGGTATATTTTATTCCCGCCCTTCAAACAAAGGGCGCAGGGAATGCCGGGCGCCCGATGCTCCCTATCGCCGCGTGTGCAACGGGTAGTAAAAAACGCACACGCGCTAACAGGTCACACCGGAATCACCCGGCATTCCCCACGCAATGGTTTACGGATTACTTCGTGCTCGCCCCGGCGTACCGGGCTTGTTAGCCGCCGTCATCCCCGAGAAGCTTGCTTCCCAGGAACTTGACACCAGCGTCGGGGTGCCAGGCCCACACGACTTCTCCGTCCGCTTCAGGATGCCCTCGTCAGATGCACCCTCAGCGTCCACCGCATCCCGCCCCGCGTTGTTGACGTTGCGCAACGCCCCTTTGGTGGGGCGGATGGCGGGGAATATAAAAGTGATTTGGGTGGGTCCCCAAGGAGTAATTCTGCAATTTCGAAATATATTTAAGATAGATCGCATATAGTATGGGCGGGGGACGGAGCGTCAATTCTTGGTGGCGGTCAGCGCCGCATTGAGCAAGCCGCTGTTGCCGGTGATGTGGGCGCCATCGGACGACACCAGATAGTGGTCGGTCCAGTGGCCCCAATGCGCCGCGACCATGCCGTTGTCGCAGCTCCATGTGCCGCCATCGCCGGTCGTGGACGACAGCCCGCCGCCCGGCTTGAACATGACGCCGACCCCGTTCGAGAACGACCAGGAGCCGAGCAGCATCTGGCAACGCGAGCTTCCCGGTCGCGGCTTCCTTGGATGCTGCGGCAGGGGCGCGATGCTCCGGTTCAGTTCGCCGCGCGGGGGTTGGATGATGTAGCACCGGCGCTGCGGGCTCCGCCGCGCTTCGTTCGCCGGAGATAGTCTTTTCGCTGGGACCGACCGAGCCGCCGGCGCTGCCGGATTGGGCGAGGGCGGGGGAGCTGGTTTCAAGGGTTGCAAGCAACAGGGTCAGCATCGCGATTGTCGCAGTTCCGCGCTGCCCACCTGTTCGGGCTTTATCCGTGACGATCAATTTCTGGCAAATGGCTAGATTTCTAAAATGCCGGGCATTTATTTGGCTGGAAGTAGGCATCAAATCGAAACCTATAAAAAGCAACGGTCAGCGATCTTTCGACATCTAATTTCATCTCCTTCCCGAAGAGCTTGCAGCGCCCGCCGGTAAGTACTCCATTCCGCAACAAGAGTGCCAACCTTGGGCACTTGAAGCCCCAGTAAATCACATGGCTCGTGTTTCAACAGTCCGTCCGCATATGGACGGCCACTTTCCCGCATTTGGTCGCGGACTTCTGACGACAGCAGCGACATAGCGATGCCTAACCGCTGACGCTCCTTTAGGAGCTGATTGGTGAAGTTCACGACATATAAGGTATTAGTTGCGGCGAGGTTCGGCATCCCTCGGAAGCTAAGTGATGGCATCCAAGTCGACATGCCGCTCATGAAAGCATCGCTTTCCCTCACGTCGGGGAAACGAAACCAAGGATTCCGGATTGAGACTTTGTGGTTCTCGATCTTGCAACCACCATTTCGACCGAATCGCAAATACGATCGGACGAAGCGATTACCGGTAACGCGAGCGTCTGGACTAAAGAGCCAAACCCTTTCGTCCGCCTCTTTTAAATAATTCCATTGGGCGGCGGTCATGCGTGGTGACATCAAATGTCTCGCCCGAGAAAGTACTGGCCTGACGGCGGCCGCCGGAAGCCGCAATTCGCGTCGTCGCGTTTCGTTCAAGAGAAAGTAAGACGAGTTGCCGGTGACGATACCAAGACGAATATTCAGGAGATCGCCAAGAGCCTGCCGCTCTCTGGTTTTTCGGATCGTAGGGGCCGCGATTGAACGCGTATGTTTCGTCTTGCTCAAACTCTGTCCAGAGTGAGCGCAAAGCGCAATAATTAAATCGTTTATAGAAGATACCTCGCGCCGCGAGGCCTGCTGGACGCCTCCAAGCGAGATGTCTCGCGTCGAACTAAGTCGTCCTCTCGCGAGCAGGACAACCGACCCCTCTTGGACTCGCTCTGCACGAAAGATCGGGGTGGCTGTCCGATAGACATCTACGGCGGAAAAGTATTGCAATATGGAGTTGCGGAGCGGCGCTGCATAATTGGCATACTCCCAAGCGGCCGGAAGCAAAAAGCAGAGGCTACCATCCTTGTTAAGCAGGCGAATAGCAGCGCACAAAAGCGTACCAGGCATTTCCGTTCGCCGTAGTCTTTATCTCGTCCGAAAGCGAGGCCTCAACCGCAGCTGTGCGAATCGATGGATGTAGCCGCTCTATAGCAACGTACGGAGGATTTGCGACGATTTTGTTGAACCTTAGTTTAGTCAAGAGTGACCATCGCAAAAATTCTGTGCCTCTCAATATTTTTCCGAAACGATCATTCGGCTGCGGAAGACCATCGACATCCAAGCCAAAAATATTTCGTTTGCTGATGCCGAAATCTGAAAGCGCTTTTAAGAGTGCGCCCTTGCCAACGCAAGGCTCGAGCCATTTGTCGCCCTCGGTCTTGCCCAAAGCTTGGATCATCGCATTCGCTAGGAGTTGCGGCGTTTGGATCACGCATGACGTAGGAACATCTATACTTTGTCTAGCTGTAATCATTACCGTTCGAACGCTCTCTCAAGAGTTGGATTTGATGAACAAGTCGGCATGCGGCTGCGCCGCCTTTAGAGAAGACCACGGAGAACCGGAAGTTTTCTTCAATTGCTGTATCTTCCAATCGAGAAGGTATCCAAACCGCCTCTGTTGAATTGGCACCCAACGGTTCAGATGAGGGACCTGAAGGGCAGTATGTGGTCCCCAGCGGTCCTGAAAGAGTTCAGCAAAAACAAACTCGGCGACAGCGGCCGGCGTTGTCACAATAATTGGTAAGCGTGGAATAGGCAGAGAGCTAGGAAAAGGCGGATCATTTGACTGACCTAGTATCTGCGAATGAAAAAAGCAACCGGGGGATTTGTCGTCGCCTATTTCCATTCTCCACATAGCAATTTCTTCGGCAGGTGCGTTTTTTGCTGCTGCATATTTTAGCCGGATACGGGTGGACGCTAAGCCTACGAGACTAAAATATTTTGCGGGCATGCTTTTCTTTAGAGGTGGCTCTCGCTTTATTCGCCATTTCGCTGTGATTTCTCCGACCACCATTCTTTGACCGTGCCCTCCCGGCTCGTAGGCCTTCGTGTCGATTGTTATGAGGGGATCGGACTTTGGAATTTCCCAGTCGAAAGGGTCTTGCGTGGCGCTATTGCGATAGCCCTCCAATTTCTTCTGAAATCTAGAGAGAGTTTCCTTAGATCGCGGGGCTATAAAATTATCGGCGAGCCCGGCGAAGGAGCTTACCTCATCCAGCATCTCCTGAAATGCGAATTTCAATGCGGGCATATGGAGGGCTGTCTCTCTTACAATTTGTTTTTTTCACTTTGCGAAACCAGTGCTACGAAAGGAGCCTCACTGGCTAAGTCAGCAGAAATCCAGGCGCTATCCGCAAAAGGCGGCCATCCATCGGGCTTGATCTCCACGGCTGTTCCAAGATCTTATAAGCGTATCACTAGGACGAAGCTGATCGTCCAAGGAAACGACGGGGTTCTGAAATGTAGTAAATTTCAAACGCTTTGATATGGCAGTGCCAACAAAATGCTGGATGGCGTCTTGATCAAACGCTTTCCCTTCGGTGCCTTCCCATATCCAATGCTCTATTCCCGCGCGCCACCAACGAGCCCCAGAGAAATCACTCAGAACTCCTTTATACTGAAATGAACGAAGAATATGCCGTATCTTGTCCCCCTCTTTGCTCCGCAAAAGCTTCGAGAAAGACTTCGGTTCTATCCTGAGGCGGGCCGCGAGATATCGCTCGTTCAACAAGAATGTAGGAAAAGGCAGTACCGCATGCAGCAGCCAACGCAGGACTGCGATACCCGAGCTATTTTCGATTAGAATATCGTGCGGTGGGTAGGAACGGTCGATTGCTTCGATGGCAGATTGCCGCCACCTAGTGCGTTTAGGAGTGGCCAGAAGCGACAAGATTTCGTCTTTAACCTTTGGGGCCGCTGGCCAATTAGTCGGCAAAGCTGCGACGCTTGACGCCAGCGAACTCACAGCAGTCGAAAAGTTTTCTCGCGTGCCGTCCTTCGCAAATACCCATTCTAAATCTACCGACCGAGCAATCGCATGTTCTCTGCCTTCCCAAGTGCCGTCACCACTAAGGTCACCCAACTTACCGGAATTCAGAGCGAAAGCCGTCGGCGCAGCTTTCAAGTGAGTTAAATTGGACCGAAGAACGGCAATGAGCGCGATTCCATCCATTGGCCTCAGCGATGGTGTTGGCTGATCATTTCGCTCAGGCCAATTGTCCAATACAAAATCAACAAGAACAAGCTTTGCCTTCTTTAAATCTCCAGATGTCACATCATTCGGGTGGCGCACGATGGAATTTATTGAATTGCCAAGAAGGCGTTTTGTGGCAAAGCCACTGTTGTCGTCAATTATGAGAACAATACCCCTATCCCTGCGCATGCTCTACTCCGGAAATACAATCTCGACAGCGGTAGCAAAGCCGCTCGTGGGCTCTACAAATCTGATAGTCGCTCCATACTCTTCGAGCATCGCACGGGTAATCGTAAGTCCGAGTCCCATGCCTTGGCCGAGCACGGTGTCAACTTTTGTTGTCGTAGACTCGAATGGTTGAAAGAAACGCTCTCGGTCACGGGTCTTCACCGCAAGCCCAGTATTTTCTATCCGCAAGTTGATTGTCCCATCCGATCTTTGCCGCGCAGCTGCCCTGATCGTGCCCTTTGATCCGGCGGCCTTGACGGCATTCGAGAGCAAGTTTGAGAACACTGTCGTGAGCTCTGCAGCGAACATTGGTGGAGAACGCAGGTTGCTAGGAATTTTATTCAGTATCTTTATTCCTCGCCTTTCGGCACTACTAGCAATCAGCTTTGCTCCCGTCTCAAATCTATCAGCGATCACCTGACGCGAACGGCGGCGGCGAGCGCCCGGTGTCACGACGTCGATTAAATAAGACGCTTGACGTTCCACGACACGTTTAAGGTCACCAACGTCTCGCTGCAGTGTCGCTAACTGCCGACGGTGCTCTTTAGGTAATCCAAGTATGCTAGTAATTTTGGTCAGCGACTTTTCTACTGCTGCCGCCATCTCAAGCAAGCCATTAATTTCATGAATAAAAGAGGCGACTTGAGTACCTACGGAAGCAAGCACGCGAAACATCGCAGATTCTTGCGACGCCTCTTCCGCCTGTGTCGTGATGCTCTCAACCTCTGACAAGGCGGAGAGAAATTCGCGGCTAGCAGATTTAATCTTACCCGCGGAGACAAATTCCCTGGCCTTGATTGCGTGGGCTTTGGCTCATGAACTCTTTGATGTGCAATCTGGGTTGCTGACAGGAAGTGTGATTGCTCTCCGCTATCTGAAGTTTGACGTTGGACCCGACGGTCGGTCCGCTTCCTCTGACTTGCCGCCATCTGAACACGCGTGGAGAGATCAATGCCTGTGCGCACGATCGTCGTAAGGTCTGTGAAGGCTTGATTGGGAATGAAGCCTTCGCGATTTACCAACATCCGCAATTCTGATGCATTGCGCTCGGTCAGAAACACCGCCCCGAAGTAGTGTTTGTTCGGAAGGTGGTTCAGTCCGGCCTTCGCATCTTGCTCTGCCTTGTTTAATTGGTTTGTGAGCTCAGATTCTGGGTCGGTCGACCAGCGGCCTCGTTCCGCTACATCTCTGTCAAGCTGCAGCCAATCATCAGTCGGCTCTCCGTAAGGAAGGACTCTGAATCCTTCCATAAAGACTCGAATCCCATTTGATCGCCCGGACCACTTCTTCAGTTGTTCGTCCCCCCGGGCAACCCCAACTCGCTTCAAAATTCTAGCCTGAAAGAAGGGGCCTTGCTTTGGTGAGGGATGCGGCATCACAAATTCGCGCAACACTGCGTCGTTGTCTTTGTCGCTTAGCGTTGATTCCGTTGGAGCGATGGAAAATTTGACTTGCCCGCTTCGTCTGTCGGCATCGATTTCAATGATCCAATTTGCCGCCTCCACCATCGCTGTCCAATAGTCGTCCGGAGGAGCGAGCTCGCCTTCAAGTTCGACTGAAAAGCGTTGGCCTGCCTTTGACGATATATCGCGTACGCGCGGAACGTCGAAGAGAAGGCGCTTGCAAACATTCTTCGGGATTGGCTCAACCAAGGGCTGGGGCGGCTGGAACGCTTGTAGCTCCTCCAGGAAGCGACCATGCTCTGATGGAGTCCATCGTCGACGAAGGTTTCGTAGCGTGATGGATGTCCCTGCCGTGGAGCTTCCTTTGTTGAGAGTCTCTATCTTGATGGCGTCGGTTTTATCAACCTCTGCAAGAGTTTGACTGGCTTCCACCTTATCCCAATCGATAGTCGCATCGACGTTTTCGCCTTTAGAAGGAAGCCTCTCCGATTGAGCGTTCGTTGGAATAGCCCCCGACCAGCGTGTGGAGTTCACCTCAAGCACCCGGGCTAGCTTGTGGGCGGCAAGCCGCCCCACTCCTTTTTGGCCGGTGTATCGCCGCTCGAAAAATTTTGAGCGGCGGGAATGGTCATCTTTAGTTCTTGACGCGATCGTGAGAAAGCCTTTCTCAAATTCGGGCAGGGACATGCCAATACCGTTGTCGGTAACGGTGATGTATCCCCGACCAACGTGCGATAGAGATTCGCCGTAGACGACTACATTTGTCGCGTCTGCGTCGTAAGCATTCTTTATGAGCTCAATGAGCGCGGTCAAATCGCGACCGACCAACAGCTCTCCCAATTCACGGAAAAGATGAGTGTCTACTGAAAAGGTTGCCATGAAGAGCACCCGCGAGCGCGCGTTTAGCTAAAAATACCTTCGATACATTAATGGGCAGTTTTGTCCGCCGAAGCTAGGTCTGATCACTGCTTTCGCGACCAACCTAGCGTCCTCCCAAAACAAAAACAGCCGGGTCTTTCGACCCGGCTATCCAAAAGCTCTGATCCCTACAGCGAGACGGGATTGGGTTGGGGTGCCACGACGGACCATTCCCGTCTCGGGCCCGGACGCGGCGCCAGCCCGGCATTCTACTTTGCATGGGGTTGTTTTCGCGTTTTTTGTAGTGGCCCCTGCCGCAGGCGCTGTGTTCCCCGCCTCAGCCCGCCTTCTTCTCCGCCGCCGGCGCAGCCGCGGCCCGCTTCTTCTCGATCGCGCGCTTCAAATCCAGCGCCCGCGGCGACAGCACGCCCGCCTTCGCCTTGATCAAAAACGCATCCAGCCCGCCATTGTGGTCGACGCTCTTGATGGCGTTGGTGGAGACGCGCAGGCGCACGTTCCGGCCCAGCACGTCGGAGATGAAGGTGACGTTGCACAGGTTCGGCAGGAAGCGCCGCTTGGTCTTGATGTTGGAGTGGCTGACCGTGTGGCCCACTTGCGGGCCCTTGGCCGTCAGTTCGCAGCGCCGCGACATCTCGATAAATCCTCTGCCTTCCCCACGGCGCGCTTTCCGCGCTTGCGGGTTCAAAATTTCGGTCCTCTAGGGAGCGGCGGACCTATAGGGCGGGATGCCCGGGGCGTCAAGGTTTTGCGGCAAAAACCAGGCCTGAAAACCGAGGTTTCACGGGCGTTTGAGGCGGCTGCCGATCATATAAACGGCGCATTCCGCGGCGAAATGGAGGGTTCCGTGCGTTTTGGCGGGTTTGGCTTTCGCAAGTTCACCAAAGCCGCTTCTGTCCGTTGCTTGCCGGCTATTTCTGCTTAAATGATTTACCCAACGCGCGTATCGATGGACCGTCCCCTGGTGACCACGCAGAGCATGATCCCACCGCTTCCCGACCAAGGCGGTGCTGCGGGCGCTTTCGGGCGCGCTGGCGTCTGTGGTGGCTGGCGCCGCAGGCGGCTTTGGCGCAGGGGCATCTGGACGCGCAATATGAGGCGACGCTGGCGGGCATTCCCGTCGGCAAGGGCGCCTGGACCATCGACATCGGCGACGACCAGTTTTCCGCCGCGGCCTCCGGCGGCACCTCGGGCCTGCTCAAGACGCTCTCCAACGGCTCCGGAACCGGCGCCGCCCAGGGCCGCGTCGTCAACGGCGCGCTGGTCTCGACCAATTATTCCGCCTCCACCACGACGTCGAAGAAATCCGAAGCCATCCACATGGTGCTGTCGAACGGCAACGTGAAGGAATACGGCATCGAGCCGGAACCGCCGGTCGATCCGGACCGTATCCCGATCACCGAGGCGCATCGCCATGGCGTCTACGATCCGATGACGGGATCGATGCTGCGCGTGCCCGGCACATCGGACCCGCTCACGCCCGAGGCCTGCCACACGGGGGCGGCGGTGTTCGACGGCCGCATGCGCTATGACCTGAAACTCGATTTCAAGCGCATGGAAACGGTGAAGGCCGAGCACGGCTATTTTGGCCCGGTCGTGGTCTGCGCGATCTACTTCTCGCCGGTCGCGGGCTATATCCCCGACCGCGCCGTGATCAGGTACCTCACCGCCCAGCGCAACATCGAGATCGCGTTCGCCCCGGTCGCCGGAACCCGCATCCTGGTGCCGTTCTGGATGAAGATCCCGACGCCGCTCGGCCCCGCGATGCTGGAAGCAACGTCGTTCATCACCACCGCGACGCCGCCAAGGGTGGCGAAGACGAATTGAGGGGTTCTGTCATTCCGGGGCGATGCGCCAGCATCGAACCCGGAATCTCGAGATTCCGGGTCTGGTCCTTCGGACCATCCCGGAATGACGAACAGGCCGAATCCCGCTTGACTCTTCCCGCTTCTGATTCAACTCCGCACCGCCTCTCACGTTAAGGATTCCACCGCCAAACGCTGGCTTGTCGCGATGCGTCAAACTTGATCTAGTGATGCCGTTCGGCGCTCCACGCGAGATATTGCGGTGAACGAAGCCGGAGAGCATAGCAGTCACCGATTCGGGCGCGATTCGTTCCGGACTCGTTCCAGAGCTTAAGCCGCGACCCCCATGCGTCGCATTGTGAAACACTCCCTCCCTCATGGCGACCGCAGAAACTCAATAAAAATGGCCTTTTCGTCATCGTCCTTTGCATCTCCCCACGAGCGCGCGCCAGGCGCCGGCGTCACCGCGGTGCTGGGGCCGACCAATACCGGCAAGACCCATCTCGCCATCGAGCGGATGCTGGCGCATTCCTCCGGCCTGATCGGCCTGCCGCTGCGGCTGTTGGCGCGCGAGGTCTACAACAAGATCGCCGATCGTGCGGGTGCGGATTCGGTCGCGCTGATCACCGGCGAGGAAAAGATCAAGCCGAAAAATCCGCGGTTCTGGGTCTCCACCGTCGAAGCCATGCCGCGCGACCTCGACGTCTCGTTCCTCGCCGTCGACGAAATCCAGATCGCGGCCGACCTCGAGCGCGGCCACGTCTTCACCGACCGCATCCTCAACCGCCGCGGCCGCGACGAGACGCTGCTGCTGGGCGCGGCCACCATGCGCCCGATCATCGAGCGGCTGCTGCCCGGCGCTTCCATCGTCACCCGGCCGCGGCTGTCGCAGCTCGAATTCGCCGGCGACCGCAAGATCACGCGCCAGCCGCGCCGCACCGCGATCGTGGCGTTTTCGGCCGACGAGGTCTACGCCATCGCGGAGTTGATCCGCCGCCAGCATGGCGGCGCCGCCGTGGTGCTGGGTTCGCTCTCGCCCCGCACGCGCAATGCGCAGGTGGCGATGTTCCAGAACGGCGACGTCGATTATCTCGTCGCCACCGACGCCGTCGGCATGGGGCTCAATCTCGACGTCGACCACGTCGCCTTTGCCTCCGACCGCAAATATGACGGCTATCAGTTTCGCCGGCTGAACCCGTCGGAATTCGCGCAGATCGCCGGGCGTGCGGGCCGCGCGACGCGCGACGGCACTTTTGGCACCACCGGCCGCTGCACGCCGTTCGAGCCCGAACTGGTGAACGCGCTGCAGAACCACACCTTCGACAGCGTCAAGGTTCTGCAATGGCGCAACTCAAAACTGGATTTTTCCTCGCTCGGCGCCTTGCAGGTGTCGCTGGCGCTGACGCCCACCCATGACGTCTTGACCCGCGCGCCGATCGCCGAGGATTTGCGCGTGCTCGATCACGCCGCGCGCGACGCCGACGTGCGCGACATGGCGCATGGGGCCGATGCCGTGGAACGGCTGTGGGATGCCTGCCAGATCCCGGATTACCGCAAAATCGCGCCCGCCGCCCATGCCGAGCTGGTCACCACCCTGTTCGAATTCCTGATGAAGAAGGGCCGCATCCCCGATGCCTGGTTTGCCGCCCAGGTCGACCAGGCCGACCGCGCCGACGGCGATATCGACACGCTATCGGGCCGGATTGCACAAATCCGCACCTGGACCTTCGTGGCCAACCGGCCGGACTGGCTGGCCGATCCCGAGCATTGGCAGCAAATTGCCCGGGAAGTTGAAAATAAATTGTCCGATGCCCTGCATGAACGGCTCACGGAGCGTTTCGTTGACCGCCGTACCAGTGTATTGATGCGCCGCCTGCGGGAGAACAGCGTTTTGAATACCGAAATCGGCAAGACCGGCGAAGTCACCGTCGAGGGCCATGTGATCGGCCGGCTCGACGGATTTACCTTCGCGCCAGATGCTGCGGAAGCGGGCTCCGATGCCAAGGCGCTGCAGGCGACCGCGCTCAAGGCGCTGGCCGGCGAGATCGACGCCCGCGCCGAGAAGCTTGGCGCCGCCCCCGACGATGCGTTCGTGCTGACGTCGGACGGCACCATCCGCTGGACCGGCGATGCGGTGGCAAAACTGGTCGCGGCCGACGACAGCCTGCATCCGCGGCTGCGCATCATTTCCGACGATCGCCTCTCCGGCGCGCCGCGCGAAGCGGTGCAGGCGCGGCTCGAGCTGTGGCTGAAGACGCATATCGAAAAGCTGCTCGCACCCCTGTTCGACCTCCACAAGGCCGAGGACATCACCGGGATCGCGCGCGGCATCGCATTCCAGCTGATCGAGGCGCTCGGCGTGCTGGAGCGCACGAAGATCGCGGCCGAGATGAAGGATCTCGACCAGCCGTCGCGCGCGTCCTTGCGCAAATACGGCGTGCGCTTCGGCGCCTATCACATCTATTTCCCGGCACTTTTGAAGCCCGCGGCGCGGTCGCTGGCCTCGCTGTTGTGGGCCGAAAAGCACGACAATGTCGACATGTCGGCGCTGTCGGGCGCGCAGCATCTGGCGGGTTCGGGGCGCACCTCGTTCCCGGTCGACAAGACGCTGCCGCGCGATGCCTACCGCGTGCTGGGCTACCGGCAATGCGGAGAGCGCGCGGTGCGGGTCGACATCCTGGAGCGGCTCGCCGACCTCATTCGCCCCGCGCTGGCGTGGCGCGAAACCTCGCCCGGCACAAAACCTGCCGGCGCGTTCGACGGCCGCGGTTTTGTGGTGACGCAGGCGATGACGTCGCTGACGGGATCGGCCGGCGAGGACTTTGCCTCGGTGCTGCGCGCGCTCGGTTACCGCATGGAGAAGCGTCCGCCGCTACCGCCGAAGCCGGCGGTGACAGAGGCGCCACCTTCGGAGATTCCCACCGCCACCGAGGCGACCCCCGATGCGCCGCAGGCAGGTGCGGACATCGCGGCGTCGTCGGCGACCTTGCTGCCCGACATCGCGTTCTCGGTCGACGTGCCCGAGAGCGAGCCCGCAGCCGTCACGACAGAACCCGCGCCCACCGCCATCGAACCGCAACCGGAGCCGGCGGCGATGGAGGCGCAACCGGAGCCGATGAGCCCGGTTGAAGCCGTCGAGGCCGAGGCGCAAGCGGAAGTTGAAACAGCCGCGGAGATCGAAGCGGTCGATGCCACGGAGGCCGCTGCCGATGCGGCGCCAGTGGAAGCCGCCGCGACCGATGCGACCCCGGTAGAAGTCGCCGCCGCGGCTGATGCGCCCGCCGTTCCCGAGATGGTGGAAGTCTGGCGACCCGGCGGCCGCTCGGAAGAGCGCCGGCCCCGTCCCGATCGCAACCGTCATCGCCATCACGGGCGTCCTGCCGAAGGCGCCGAGCCCGCCGCGGCGTCAGGCGAAGCCGGCGCGCCCGCAACCGGTGAGCGGCACCGGCGCGGACGGCGCGAGCGTCACAACGAGTTCAGAAAACCCCGCCCCGATGCGCCGGCAGACGCGGTCGCAGCCGTCCCCGCCGAGGGCGCGCCCGCCGAGGCAGCATCCGTTCGCGAACCGCGCGAGGACCGGGGCCGTCCCTCCCGCGAGCGCTTTGAAGGCAAGGATCGCGACAAGGGCCGCGACAGCGACAAGCGCCGCGAGAAATTCGGAGGCAACCGCGACAAGGCTGGCCGCGACCATGGCGGCCGCGACAAAGGCCGCGATCGCGACAAGGGTGGCCGCGAAAGCGGGCCGTCGCATCGCCAATACGCCACGACCGCCGCGCCGCGCGAGCGCGACCGTCCGGCCGATCCCAATTCCCCGTTCGCAAAACTCGCGGCGCTGAAAGAGCAACTCACCGCCGGGCGCAAGGACTAACGCGTTGATGGTGTCGATTGGAGCGCCAGCGTCTCGATAAATGGCTATGGCACGCGCGCGTAGTGAGGGCGCGCACCAGCGCCGCCGCCCTGGTCGAGGCCGGCCATGTCCGCATCAACGGCGTACGCGAGACCGCGCCCGGTCACGGCGTGAAGGTCGGCGACGTGCTGACGATCGGGCTCGACCGCAGCGTCCGGGTGCTCAGGATCAAGGGATTTTCCGAGCGGCGGGGCGACGCGCCGGCTGCCCGCGTGCTGTTCGACGATTTGCAGGGGCCGAGGGAATAACTATCTGCAAGCTGCATTTCAGGCGGCAGATGGCCGCTCAAAAACGCTTGCCAAGAGCGCCGTGCTTCCCTTGCGGCTAGAGGGTTCCTGCGCTACGCAAACCACTCGAAATCGATCCGTTTCGGAGTTCTGGATGACTTACGTCGTCACTGAAGCCTGCATCAAATGCAAATATACCGACTGCGTCGAGGTCTGCCCCGTGGACTGCTTCTACGAGGGCGAGAACATGCTGGTCATCCATCCGGACGAATGCATCGATTGCGGGGTGTGCGAGCCGGAATGCCCGGCCGACGCCATCAAGCCGGATACCGAGCCGGGCCTGGAGAAATGGCTCGAGGTGAATACCGAATATGCCAAGAGCTGGCCGAACATCACCCAGAAGAAGGAATCGCCTGCCGACGCCAAGGATTTCGAGGGCGAGGAGGGCAAGTTCGAGAAATATTTTTCTCCGAAACCCGGAAGCGGCGACTGACCCGCACTGGTTACCACTTAACCCTAATCAGCTGATGTCGCCAAAATGACCCCGAAACGCCTCGTGAGGGGCGTAAATCATTGATTTTTGCGGAAAATGTGCTACATTGGGCACATTATAAGCCGAACCCGTCAGCCCTCGCTGAGGCCCCTATGGGTTCCCGTGAAAACCATCAAACAGGGGCGTGGCAGTTCCGCGCGCAGGCTGTGTCACAGAAAACGCGTAAAAAGAGTGCTTCCAAGGTCTCCAAGAAAGCTGGGGCGGTGAGCCGTGGCGCATCCAAGAGCCGTGCCCGGGATGTCCGGGCCGCCGCCAAGGCCTCGGCTGCAAAATCCTCGAAAAACAAAAGAAGCGAAATGCCAAACAAGACTGCCAAAACTGCCGCGAAAGCGACGGGTTCGAAGGGTACTGCTTCGAAAGTCGCTGCCAAGCCTGTTCTCAACAAGACCATCCATAAGGCCGCTCCGAAGACCGCCGCCAAGCCGGTGGTGAACAAGCTGGTGGCCCACAAGCCCGTCGCCGCCGCCAAGCCGGTGGCCGCAGCGCCCAGGGTCGAGGAGCCGAAGAAGGTTCTGACCCAGCGCCAGGGTTTCAAGACCAACGAGTTCGTGGTCTACCCCGCCCACGGGGTTGGCCAGATTCTCGCCATCGAGGACCAGGAGATCGCCGGCGCCAAGCTCGAACTCTTCGTGATCAATTTCATGAAGGACAAGATGACGCTGCGGGTGCCGACCGCGAAAGTCGCCAATGTCGGCATGCGCAAGCTGTCGGAGCCGGTGCTGGTCAAGAAGGCGCTGGAGACGCTGAAGGGCCGCGCCCGGGTGAAACGCACGATGTGGTCGCGCCGCGCCCAGGAATACGAAGCCAAGATCAACTCCGGGGACATCGTCGCCATCGCCGAAGTGGTGCGCGACCTCTATCGCTCGGAATCGCAGCCCGAGCAGTCCTACAGCGAACGCCAGCTCTATGAAGCGGCGCTCGACCGGCTGTCGCGCGAAATCGCGGTGGTGCAGCACGTGACGGAAACCGAAGCGGTCAAGGAAATCGAAAGCCAGCTCGCCAAGAGCCCGCGCCGCGGCGCCAAGACGGAGACCGAAGCCGGCGCCGAGGGCGAAACTGATGCGGAAGGCGATGTCGATGCCGACAGCGACGACGCCGCGGTCGCCGACGAGGCGGCGTAAGCCGGATTCGAAAAGCTCCAGACAGACAACAGCCCGGTCGCAAGACCGGGCTTTTGTTTTGACCGTTGCGCCGACAGGATCGGCGGCAAAACGTGCATGTAATGGAGCTATCCTGCGCCCGAGCCCGGTGCCGGCGCGGGACTGAGCGGCGCACCTCCGACCGAAACAGGGCCGACAGGTTTGGGCAGTGCAGGGATTATTCTCCGCGATGTTCCGACGACCCGGGCGCGGATAATTGGATGGGGGATGCTGGAAGTCGTCAGCGGCGTCACCGCGTTATGCAGCGCGTCCGTCTGCGCCGCCAGCGAGGAGAGTTGACGCGATATTCTTTTCAAATCCGCCTGTTGATTCGCGGAGCTCTGCGTCAGCGACACCAACACCGCCGCGTTTTGCTGCTGCGACAACTGAATATCCTTCAGTGTCGCGCTGACAACGGGATCCGGTATCGGGACAGAAGCCGTCTCGTGCGGAGACTGTGCGGTGAAGCGACTGAAATCCGGCAAAGAGAAATCCGGCAACCAGAGAAGCGATTGAAGTGCGGCAAGGAGAAGTTCGGCAAGGAATTGGCGGTGGCCGCGCCAATGATGGCCAGGGCGGATAGCGACACGAGGATCACCGGCACTCGGCTTGACGCCGCCTGCTGTGTCACCTCAGGCTGCTTGTCTCCTTGCGTTTCCTTGTGCGGTGTTTCAGCCACCTGCGTTCCCTCGTGTCAGTCGAGTCGCAAAATTTTTCCTCGCCGCCGATCGGGAAAACGAGCAAGAGCCGTCGCGTGGACGATCCACCGACGGCTCTCGCGCGATAGCCCACCCAAATTCGGCTCAAAGCATGGGCTGATATGGTTAATGATCGGTTATTCTCTTGCGCCGCTGCGCTCCCTCTCCCGCTCATCGCGGGCCGGGGTGGGGGTGCTTCAGCATAACCGCCGCCGGAACTCGCGTAGAGTTTCCCTCACCCGCCGCGCTCTTCGAGCGCGTCGACCTCCCCCGCAAGCGGGGAGGTGGGGGTGCGTCTCAATCCACCACGATCTTCACGAGGTCGCGCACCTTCACCTGGGCATGCGCGTCGAGCCCGTTCAGCACGCGAAAGCGCTCGGCGGGGCGGTCGACGCCGGCCATGCGGTGGGAGAGCGATTTCACGGTGTCGCCGGACGCAAGCCGGACATCGTGTGAGCACCGGCTCCGGCTCGTACACGAGGCGATCGGCTGTTCGATTTCGAAGCAAGAACCGGAGTTCGGTGGAATATCTTCAGGAGTAGCCTGCGTACAGATCGTCGATCGGTTTCGATGATCGTCAAGCGACCAACAGGAGTATTCCGATGAGCAAAGAAGACGACAACAAGGCCGTTGTCGGACGATGGTTTACCGAGTTCTGGGGCAAAAGCGTCAATCTCGGAGTTGTCGATGAGGCCGCAGCGGCGGACATGCTGCTCAAATATTCGTTGCACGAACCCCGCCGCGGGCGCGACGACATCAAGGCGTTCATGACCGATTTCCGCGCCGCATTCCCTGATCTCAATTTCTGGGGCACCGCGGATCTGATCGCCGAGGGCGACTACGTCGTCGGACAGTGGGAAGGCGGCGGCACGCATACGGGCCCGGCCTTCAAGGACTTTCTGGTCGGCGGCCTGCCGGCCGCGACCGGCCGCAAGATGCGCTTCACCGGCACCACGGTGCTGAAGGTGATCAACGGCAAGATCGTCGAGGAGATCGGCCTCGACGATGGGGTGACGGCGCTGACCCAGCTCGGGCTGCTCAAGGCCGCCTGATCGAAGCCGCGGTCGAATGAGGTCCGCCTGTTGCGGGCCTCATTTTGTTTTCGGAAACCGGGTGGCGCTGCCTGACGCAGCCGTCGATGATCGGACAGCAAAATCGATGACGCCTCGGTTCGGCAACCACAAAGAAGCGCAAGACAATGATCATGATACCGCTCACCCCGAAGCAAATGTCCACTTTGGTAAGGGACGACCCTCGATGGGTGCGCATCCTCGCACGTGACAGGAGCGCCGACGGCCGCTTCTGGTATTCGGTTTTGACCACCGGCGTCTATTGCCGGCCATCCTGCCCCTCGCGCGCCGCCAACCCCGCCAACGTTCAACTCCACGACACCCTGGAAGATGCGAGGGCGACGGGCTTCCGTCCCTGCAAGCGTTGCAACCCGGACGGACCCTCGATCGAATCCGGCAATGCGGCCATGGTCGCGAAGACGTGCCGGATCATCGAGCAGAGCCAGGAAATGCCCTCGCTCTTGCAATTGGCCGCCGCGATCGGCCGAAGTCCGGGTTACTTCCATCGGGTCTTCAAGGCTGTCACCGGCCTGACGCCGAAGGATTACGCCACCGCCCACCGCGCGAAGAAGGTCCGGCAGGCATTGGCCTGCAGCAACACCATCACCGAGACCATCTACGAAGCCGGCTTCAATTCAAGCAGTCGTTTCTATGAGAAGGCAGGCGACATTCTCGGTATGGCCCCGTCGCAATACCGTACCGGCGGGGCAAACGAGGAAATCAGGTTCGCCGTCGGCCAGACTTCGCTGGGTGCCATCCTAGTCGCATCAAGCAGGAGGGGCGTCGTGTCGATCCTGTTGGGGGACGACCCGGCCGAACTCGTCCGCGATTTGCAAGACCGCTTTCCAAGAGCGCGCCTCATTGGAGCCGACCCCAATTATGAGGCGCTGGTCGCCCGGGTCGTCGGCCTCGTTGAGGCCCCTCACATCGGCCTCGATCTCCCGCTCGATGTCCAATGCACGGCCTTCCAGCAACGCGTGTGGCAGGCGCTGCGAGCGGTTCCCGCCGGTGAAACCGTCTTCTATGCCGACCTCGCCCGGCGGATCGGATCGCCGAAGGCCGCGCGCGCGGTCGCCGGTGCATGCGCCGCCAACAACCTGGCCATCGCCATTCCCTGCCACCGTGTGATTCGCAACGATGGAACACTCTCGGGATACGCCTGGGGCGCCGAACGTAAGCGCGAGCTGCTGGATCGCGAACGACGGTCCCGCGCCGGTTGACGGAATGACACCATGAAATTCGTCAGGATGAATCGCGGAGAAATCGGTCTCCTCCTTGAATTGCCGACGGGCCCGCATGCCGTCGATCTGGCGAAGAGCCTCGGCGTGTTCGCGGCTCACGATCTGGTTTCGGGTGGACTCGTCAATGGCGCGCTGAAGGAAAAATCCGCGTGGGCCTCCATGATCAAGCACTGGGACTATTTGCGCGTGCCGTTCTCGCTACTCATGCGTTCCGCGTTGGCCGATCCATATGACTCGCGCCTCGTCCTGCGTCCGTTCGCGCATGAACGGCAGGCAGGCTGGTCTTCGCCCGGGATTGTCGCGCTCGATATCACCGACGCCACCGATCTGGATATTCACGATCCGACCGGCCGGCGCGCGATGGCAACACAATTTGGCGAATCCGCTGCCGAAGATATCGGTCGGGACACGCCTCCCGTCGGAGCGAGCGCTCAGGTCATCGATTTCGTACGCCACCACGATCCGGGAACACGACGCGAATAGAGCAAATGGGCATTTCGTTATGGGCTCTGCCCGGCCGCGGCCTCGCGGTTGATCAATATCCGTCTGTGCTCGGCGCCCCAGCGACAGCAGGCGATCGATCCGCTGTAACCCATTACGCGGTGACAGGGAATGGCCAGCGCAATCGGATTTTCGGCGCAGACCTGGGCAATGGCGCGTAGCGACTTTGGACCGCTGATGCGGCGGGCCAGTTGCGCATAGGTCAGCGACTTTCCCAAGGGGATGGTACGCAGCGCTTCCCAGACCCGGCGCTGAAACGGCGTGCCGCGGATGTCGAGCGTGAAGTCGAGTTCGCCTCGAGGCGCGGCGATGAATTGCGCGATCCTGGACAGATGAGCACCGAGCGCGTGCTGGTTCTGAATTGTTCGACTGTCCGGGAAGCTCGCGGCGAGGTTTTGCGTCAATTCCTCGTCGGTTGAGCCGGGGATAATGGCACACATACCGACCGAACTGCGTGCGACAAGGACCCTGCCCAGATCGCAATCGCCGACCGCAAAGATGATCTCGTCGGTGGCAAGGTTTCCGCGCGAAGACGATGCGGTCGTGACGAGATTCATGCTCAGGTCCGGTGCTGATGTTCGTTCTCAACACTAGCCGCGCGGCAGCGACGGACACCCCGGCGCTTGCTTTCAAATCGACGATGTCTCCAGCCCCAGCCACCGAAGCAAAGGCCGCGTGCCTCTGCATGTCAGGCGACGATTTCGATTTGAACGCAAGAAGCGGAGTGCTCCGGCCGCGCCCGTTCTTCACGATCGCGCTGGCAGTTGAAGTCACCAGGAGATCGCAACCATGACGTCTTTTCTGAGCTTGCACGCCGTCGCCGCGGCCCGTGGCGACGGTCTCCGTCCGGAACTGCTCGCTCTTGCCAGGGGTATCGCGCCTCATCCGGCGTTTACGCCGAGACATGACGGCATGCTCCAGTCGGGTCCCGATCCGGCAACGACGAAGCTTGCGGGCAAACCCAGCGATGTAGTGTCGTTCCCGCAAGCGGCCGCTTTGGGTACGCTTCACCCTCACCTTCGGGAAACCGCGCCGTGAGATTCCTTGCAGTCGTCGGCTTGACCTTGTTGGCAGCGACACCAGGCAACGCGGCAAGGCTTCGACTGGCCGAGTCCCGGATATTTGCCGAATGCATCTCGAACTGCAATTCGACCCACTTCTCCTGCTCGCAGAATTGCGGGCTCTCGGGCGCCTGTGTGGTGCAGTGCAATACCGAAGCCGAAGCATGCAAACGCGCCTGCGCTAGCCTCAAATAACTTTTGTCGTGGTTGCTGGGAAGGCGGACACCGGGGGATGGTTGGATAGAGCGCTCGCTCCTGCTCCCCGCACGTTGCGCCGCTGCGCTCCCTCTCCCGCTCATCGCGGGGGAGGGCCGGGGTGGGGGTGCTTCAGCATAACCGCCGGGAACTCGCGGAGAGATTTCCCTCACCCGCCGCGCTCTTCGAGCGCGTCGACCTCCCCCGCAAGCGGGGAGGTGGGGTGCGTCTCAATCCACCACGATCTTCACGAGGTCGCGCACCTTCACCTGGGCATGCGCGTCGAGCCCGTTCAGCACGCGAAAGCGCTCGGCGGGGCGGTCGACGCCGGCCATGCGGTGGGAGAGCGATTCCACGGTGTCGCCGGGCTGTACGGTGATGACCTTGATGCGCAAGGGCCGCGCGGCCTGGATTTCTTCGAGCGTCAGGCGGCGGAAGGAATTGACGGTCTCGCGCGCGTTGCGCTCGCTTTCGGTGGTCTTCTGCCTTGCCGCGAAGATGAAGCGGTAGACGTCCGAGCCGAACCGCAGTGCATAGATCTTGAACTGCCACTGGTCGCCATGCGCGGCCGCCGAGGCCGCCGGAAAACCGTTGATGGTGATTTCCTCGGTCGACGCCTTGTCGACATTCTCCATCCAGCCGCTGTTGAGATAGTCGCCGAGCGTCTGTTCCGCCGGCACCCGCACCACGTCGAAGCGCATCGCCTGCGCGCCGCCGTCGCGCACCCCGATCACGGCCTGCGCGGTGTTGTCGAGCGTGAAATTTTCCGGCGCGGTGAAGGTGAAGCCGAGTTTCGGATGCAGGAACCGGCGGCCGCGCACAAAACCTTCGCTCGGATCCTCGCCATAGACGATGTTGTCGACCGCCTGCAGATAGGTCTCGCGGTCGCGCTCGCCGCCTTCAGGTGAAGTGTATTGCCGCGCGATGTTCTGCGCGTTCTGGATGCGCTCCGGGGTGGCCGGATGCGACGACAGGAAATCCTGCGCGCGCGGATCGATCGAGGTCTTGGCCGCCTTCAATTCGGCATTGCGTTCCATCGAGGTCAGGAAGCGCGCCGCGCCATAGGGGTCGAAATGGGCGCGCGCGGAGATGCCGACGCCGATGCCGTCGGCCTCGAACTCCTGGGCGCGCGAAAAGCTCGCCATCGTCAGCTTGGTCTTGGCCAGCGCCAGCGCGGTCAGATCGGGATCGCTGCTCATGTCGGTGACGACGCGGGTGACGATCGCGGCCTGGCGCGCCTGGTCCTCGCGGATCGAGGCGTGCTTGGCCAGCACATGCGCCATTTCGTGGCTCAGCACCGAGGACAATTCCGAGGTGTCGCTGGCGAGCGCGATCAGGCCGCGCGTCACATAGAGCTGCCCGGTCGGCAGCGCGAACGCATTCACCGCGCCGGAATTGAGGATCGTCACCTTGTAGGCCTGGTCGGGGCGATCGGAGGCCGCCACCAGCCGGTCGACGGTCCGGGTGATCAGCCCTTCGAGTTTCGGATCGTCATAAGCGCCGCCATAGGAGGCGAGGATGCGCTCATGCTCGCGCTCGGCGGCCGGCGTCTGCGCCACCGTGTGATTGGGCTTGCCGGGGGTCGAGGCCGAAGGCTGCGCCGTCTGGAATCGGCTCATGTCGCCGCAGGCGGCGAGCACAAGGCTTGCGCCCAGCACGATGGGCGCAGCCCAAAGGCGGCGGCTCATCCCTCTCTTGCGCCGTCCCGCAATATCAGCCACTTCGGCTACTCGTATGTGTCTTGTGGGTTATTTCCCGCCCACCAGTTCAATCTGCCCAACCCGGAGCACGTCGATTCGTGGTCCCCTTTGTGCCTCAATGAAGCCGCGGACGCGAATCCGCCTGTTTTCCAAGGACTTGAGAACGATGCCGGCGGCCTCGAACGGCGCCAGCATGCGCCTTGAAATAGTCACAGCAAAGTCCCGTGTCCAGTTCCGTCCGAAGTTCAGATATGTGGTTGCGCCCGCTTGCCGGACCGACAGAACCCTGCCCTCGACCACCGTGAAACGCCCTATCCCGGTCAAAATATCGCCGGGACTTTCCGCGTTTTTTATGGCCGCGGGATCGGCCCAGAACCCTTTTCTGGCCTCGCGGGCGGACGCTTCCGCCGTCGAAAGCATGGCGGCGCAATCCTTGTCGGTGACATCGCCCGATGCCAGCGCCTCGCCTTGCGCCAGGAGCTGGCCCTGCACCGGCATTTCCGACGACGCCAGATAAACGAAGGCGATCTGGCGTCCGTAGCGGTCCGGGGTGTCGTCTTCGCCGCGCAAACTCACCTCGCGTCCCCCGATAATCGCCGCCAGCGACGCGCTGTCGTTGGATTTTTCGGTTGCGACCGGCTCGATGCCGGCAAGCCGAACCTCGCGCCCGTCCTCGAGACGAAAGCTGCGCGCGTCGGTGACGGTCGTGACGCGGCCCTCGCCCTGCGGCTCGAACGCGCATCCAGCCGCGTTCGCCGGGCTGACGCCGGCCGCGGTCAGCAGGCCGCACGCCAGCGTGATCATGGCTACTTGGACGTAATCTTCCGTCGTCCTGCGCACCGGCTTCATCACGCGGCTCACGGTTTGGCCTCGTTCCATAGCGGAAATCCTGTCCCCGGCGAAGCGAAGCGGGCGACGCCTGGCTGCTCTCCGGCCCCACTCCGCCGTGGGCCTCCTACTTGTCAGCCTGCGAAAATGGTAAAGCGAATCAGCTCACACAGGTTCTGAAACATGCAACGCAAGATTCTGATCATGGGACTCCCCGGCGCCGGCAAGACCACGCTGGCGACGGCGCTGGCGCCGCTGCTCAACGCCGTGGTGTTCAACGCGGATGCGGTTCGCGCCAACCTCTCCCGCGATCTCGGCTTCAGCCTTGATGATCGGGTCGAGCACGCGCGCCGCATGGGCTGGATGTGCGACCGGGTGATCGAGGCCGGCGGCACCGTGATCGCCGATTTCATCTGCCCGACGCCGGAGACGAGGGAAGCCTTCGGCGAGGCCTTTCTGATCTGGGTCGACCGCATCGAAGCCGGCCGGTTCGAGGACACCAACCGGATGTTCGTCGGGCCCGACCATATCGATCTGCATGTCACAGCCGACGGCGCGCCGCAATTCTGGGCCGAACAGGCGCTGGCGCTGCTGCGCCCGGCGTTCGATCCACAAAAGCCGACCGCGCTGTTCATCGGACGCTACCAGCCGTTTCATCCGGGGCATCAGCGCCTCATCGAGGAGGGATTGCGCCGGGTCGGCCAGGTCTGCATCGCGGTGCGCGACACCCATGGCATTGACGAGAAAAATCCGTTGCCGTTCTTCGCCGTCAAGCAACGCATCGAGGCGGCGCTCTCGGCCCATGCCGGACGCTTCGTCGTCATCGCGCTGCCGAACATCACCAACGTGTTTTATGGACGCGACGTCGGCTACAGCGTCGAGCGCATCATGCTCGACGAGGCGACCGAAGAGATATCCGCAACCAAATTGCGCCGGCTCGCTGGGAACCCCGCCGATCCGCGGCGATAGAAACTCAGCGCGCAACGGGCCACGGTCATCGCTAACGTGCTGGCCGACATGCAGCAGGTTGGAGTCGACGGCTGACGCTCGACGCCAACCACGTCATCACCATCACCAATACCAAGCACACCAGCCTGACGGCGTGGGACTTCCACCTGGTGACGCAACACCGGGGGCGGCGAAGTGCGGCAGTTCATCGCGGCTCAAGCGCCGTGCGCGATCAGATCGTCGCCCCGGCGCTGCGACAGATTCGCCGCACAGCAAACGCGGTTCGATGTCCAGCTCGTTTCTCACACATCGGTTCTCAAATTCTCTTGATCGATTTTGCGGTTCCCGATTGTGAACTCGCGATGACTGCGAGGACCATGGAACCGCGCGCGCTTAACGTTAATGCTCTGTATATATTACCTTGTGGACATTACCTTGGGTTGATAAGTTGCGGCCATTGCTGAGAGTGAATGCAGCCCGCCGGCGCGCGCAAAACGACGTGCAAGGAGAGGGCTAAGCCCCGGTTATTGACCGGCCTCGGCGTTAGTGAGGGCAGGCGTCATGGGATTTATCCGACGGCCGGGAAGTTTCCCCGGCGATACGCTGGACGAACAAAATAATTTTTTCACCATCGATCCGCGCTCGTCCTTCGTGACGGCCGATCTTTCATTGCTTCAGGCGCCATTGCCCGGACCCGTCGTCAGCGATGTCGTCTTCATCGATTCCAGCGTGCCCGACATCCAGGACCTGCTCAACGGACTGAAGCCCGGCGAGAAAGCTTTCGTGATCGACGCCGGCAGCGACGGCCTCGATCAGATTGCGGGGATTCTCAAATCCGAACATCTGACCAATCTCAGCGGCATCCAGATCGTGGCGCATGGCTCGGCCGGCGAGCTCGAGCTCGGCTCGACGACGCTCAACGATTCCGACCTGTCCGATCATGCCAGTGCGCTCGCGACCATCGGCAATGCGCTCGCCCAGGGCGCCGATCTCTCGCTCTACGCCTGCGATACCGCGCAGGGCGCCAGCGGTGCGCAGTTCATCGCCGACCTGTCGCATCTTGCCGGCGTCAACGTGGCGGCGGCAACCCACGACATCGGGCAGACGCCCGATGGCGAGAACTGGACGCTGGATGCCACGACCGGCATGGCGGCGGCGCCAGCCGCGCCCTTCACCGCGCAGGCGCTCGCGCATTTCGAGGGGACGCTGACCACCGGCGTCTTCCGCGTGCCGTCGGAAAATCCGGGGGCAAACGGCTTTAACGACCCGGTGGTCGCGACCCTCGGCAATGGCGATATCGCGATTGCGTTCGACGACAATGACGGCCAGGGCGGCAACGGCACCATCGAGGCCGACGTCTTCGACCAGAACGGCAACCGCATCGGCAGCGAATTTCAGGGGCAAGTACCCAACACCCAAAACGCTCTCGCGGTGGACGGCCCGAGCAGCAACACCTTCTGGGTGCTCGACAACGTCCTCAGTCAAACGACGGGATTCATCAACACCATCACCGCGCAGGAGATGACGGTTTCGGGCAATACCGTCACCCCCGGCTCGGCGATAAACATCGTCAGTAATGCCAACGCCGACATGCAGGATGAGACGGTAGTGAAGCTCTCGAACGGCGACTATGTGGTCGCCTGGGGGCAGAGTGACTATGACGGCAGCTTCAATATTACCGGCGGCGAAACCAAGGTCGAGATATTCGATTCGAATTTCAATGCGCTCAGTTCCGCCATATCGGTAAGCACGAGTGGCACCAACAGCAGCTTTCCCTTCAATTTCGACGTCTTTGCCAGCACCAACGGCACCACCGTCGATGTGACCTGGATCGCCAACAACGGCGGCGCCAATCCCGAGTTCGGCGTGTCGTTCGGCGTCGCCAGCAACGGCGTCACCGCCTCGCTGACGGGATTGACCACCCCGGTCGATCTGACTGCCGCGCTGCCGACCGGCGCGGAGTCCTCGCCGCAAACCGAGCTAGCCAACGGCAACATCCTGGTGCTGTACACCGACGCGGATGGCACCGGCAATCTCGACGGCGAAATATTCTCGCCCGGCTTCACCAGTCCGCAGGCGCCTTTCACCATCGCCGATTCTGTAAGCGGTTTCGAGCCGCTCGAAGCCCATGCTTCGCTGTTCCCGAGCGGCGCCTATATCGTCACCTATGAGCGAGGCCTCACCTCGACGCAGCAAGAAATCTACGCGCAAATCTATAATTCCGACAACACGCCGCTGACCAACGAATTCCTGGTCACGATTCCGACCGCGAACGTCCTGAATTTCAATCCCACCGTCGCGGTCGCCAACGGCACCGGCGGCATCGCCCTCACCTGGCTCACCACGACCAACCATGGCCCGCAGGACGCCGACGCGCGTATCTTTTCGGACGTCGGCCCGATCTCGAACGGCGCTGGCTCGAAACTCACCGACATCTTCGACAACACCGTCCCCGCCAGCGGCACGGCGATTTCCTCGCTGATCACCGGCGGCCAGTACAACTCCATTCTGGGCCACCCCTTTGCCGGCGTCGCCATCGTCGGCAATGCGGCGACAGCGGCGCAGGGTACGTGGGAATATTCCACCAACAGCGGCTCTACCTGGACTGCGGTCTCCACCACCGTCTCCGACACCAACGCCACCATCATCGGACCCAACGATCAGGTCCGTTTCGTTCCGGCGGCGGGTTTCAGCGGCCCGCCCGGCAGCCTCACCACGCTGGTATGGGACGGCCAGGACGGTTTTACCGTCGATACCACCGGCAACAACATTTCGAATTCGATCTTCGACACCAGCGACGTCACGCAGACCACCGAAACCTTCACCGGCGCGTTCGCCGGCACCTCGGTCGCCTTCAGCACCAACATCATCGGCCTCAACGAGTTCGAGACCGGCGTCGTGCTGGCGGGCAATACCCTGAGCAAATCGACGGCCGGCACCGGCGTGCTGGGCGATGCGACCAACCTGGACGGCCACACCTTGACGGTCACATTGGTTGGGGGAAGCTCGGGCAATGTCGGCCATGCCGTCACCGGCACCTATGGCAGTCTGACGCTGAATTCGAACGGCACCTACAGCTATGCCGCCAACAATTCCGCTGCGATCGCGGCCATCACCGGTTCGCATCCGATCGACACCTTCAATTATACGGTGGCCGACGAGCAGGGCGTCACGGCTCCGGCGACCCTGACCATCACCGTCGACCGTGCGCCGGTCGCGACCGCTGACACCAATCTGGCCAAGGTGAACGGGCCGGCCGTCACCGGCAATGTCGTCACCAACGACACCGACCAGGACAGCGATACGCTGACCGTGACGGCCATCAGCAATTCCTCGCACGGTTCCGGCACGGTTGGGTCGAACCTGTTGGGCCAATACGGCACGCTGAAGCTGAACGCCGACGGCAGCTACACCTACACCGCCAATACCAGCATCAGCGCGCCGACCGGCAGCCATGCCACCGACGTGTTCTCCTATACCGAGAGCGACGGCTTCACCGGCACGGCCACGCAAACCCTGACCGTCACGCTCGACCGCGTGCCGGTGGCGGTCGCGGACACCGATGCCGTGGTGGTGGGCGGCCCGGTCACGGCGACCGGCAACGTCACCACCAACGACACCAACCTCGACGGCGACACGCTGACCATCACCGGCTTCACCGATGGCAGCGCCGGCACCGTCGGCACCCTGTTCCACGGCACTTACGGCGATCTCACGCTCAATTCCGACGGCAGTTACACCTACACGCTCGGCGCGACGGTAGGCGAACAGACCGCGCTCGCCAATGCGGCGACCGGCAGCCATCCAACCGAGGTCATCACCTATACCGAATCCGACGGCATCGGCGACACTACGTCATCGACGCTGACCATCTCGATCGATCGCCTGCCGGTCGCGGTGGCCGATACCAAGACGGTCGTCGCCGGCGCTACGGGGACCGGCAACGTCATTACCAATGACAGCGATCCGGATAGCGACACGCTGACGGTGACCGGGTTTACCGACGGCACCAGCGGCACGGTCGGTACCGTGTTCCACGGCACCTATGGCGATCTCACGCTGAATGCCAACGGCAGCTACAGCTATACGGCCGGCGCGACCGCCGGCGAACAGACCGCGCTCGCCAATGCTGCGACCGGCAGCCATGCGACCGAGACCGTCACCTATACCGAATCCGACGGCAATGGCGGGGTGGCGTCCTCGACCCTGACCATCACGCTCGACCGGTTGCCGGTGGCGGTGGCCGATACCAACACGGATGTGGCTGGCTCTGCGGCGACCGGCAACGTGCTGACCAACGACAGCGATGCGGACGGCGACACGCTGACCGTGACCGGCTTTACCGATGGTGCGAGCGGCACGGTCGGCACCGTGTTCCACGGCACCTATGGCGATATCACGCTCAATGCCGACGGCAGCTATACGTACTCGGCGGGCGCGACCGTGGGCGAGCAGACCGCGCTCGCCAATGCGACGACCGGCAGCCACGCGACCGAAACCGTCACCTATACGGACTCCGACGGCTTCGGCGGTACTGCTTCGTCGAGCCTGACGATTACGCTCGACCGCCTGCCGGTGGCGGTGGCCGACACCAATACCGACGTGGCCGGCGCGACGGCGACCGGAAACGTGCTGACCAATGACAGCGATCCGGACGGCGACACGCTGACCGTGACCGGCTTTACCGATGGCACGAGCGGCACCGTCGGCACCGTGTTCCACGGCACCTATGGCGATCTCACGCTCAATGCCGACGGCAGCTACAGCTATGCCGCGGGCGCGACCGTGGGCGAGCAGACCGCGCTCGCAAATGCGGCGACCGGCAGCCACGCGACCGAGGTCGTCACCTATACCGAGTCCGACGGCCATGGCGGCACCACGACCTCGACGCTGACGATCACGCTCGACCGGCTGCCGGTGGCGGTGGCCGATACCAACAGCACCGTGGCCGAAGGAACGGCAGCAACCGGCAACGTGCTGACCAACGACAGCGATGCGGACGGCGACACGCCGACGGTCACCGGTTTTACCGATGGCAGCAGCGGCACCCTCGGCACCGTGTTCCACGGCACCTATGGCGACCTCACGCTCAATTCCAACGGCACCTATAGCTACACCTCGGGTGCGACCGTCGGCGAACAGACCGCGATCGCCAATGCGGCGACCGGGAGCCATCCGACCGAAATCGTCACCTATACGGAATCCGACGGCCATGGCGGCACGGCGTCGACGACCCTGAGCATCAGCGTTGACCGTGCGCCTGCGATTACGCTCAATGTGCCTTCCGAGACCTATACCGCGCTGAGCCCGGCGGAGGCCTTGCAGGGCGGCGCCAGCATCAGCGATCCCGACGGCAGCGATGCCATCGCCAGCGCCACGGTCACGCTGACCGGCGGTTACGCCGGCGACGGCGATCTGTTGTCCTACAATGGCAATGTCGGGACGGTGACGCTAACCGACGGCAGCCAGTACAGCGTGGTCTATGCCGGCGCCGGCACGGCCAACGAGACGCTGACCATCAGCACCACCAGCGGCACCGGGACGCAGGCGGATTACGACCAGCTGATCAACGGCGTGGTGTTCAGCTCGACCGCGACCGATCCGACCAATGCGGGCGCCAATGCGACCCGCTCGGCGAGCTTCCAGGTCACCGATGCCGGCGGCGCCAGCAGCGCCGCAGCCGGGCCGGAAACCATCAACGTCCAGCTTGCGCCTGTGATCACGTCGGTGGCGGCGACCACGGTCGGCAATATCACCGATCTCGATGTCAACAAGGTCGTGACCATCACGGCCCATTTCAGCAGCGTCGTCAACGTCACGGGCACGCCCGAACTGCAGCTCAACGACAGCGAGGTCGCAAGCTATGCCGGCGGCACCGGTTCCAATGTGCTGACCTTCAGCTACATCGTGCAGTCAGGCGACAATACCGCCGACCTCCAGGTCCAGAGCCTCTTGCTCAACGGCGGCACCATCCAGGACGGCAACGGACGCGACGCGGTGCTGACCAATGCGCCGACCGACCTGCATCTGCAGGTCGACACCACGGCACCGACGATATCGGTCGCGGGCAACCAGACCTCGCTGCTGGCCGGAGAGACGGCGACGGTGACCTTCACCTTCTCCGAAGCGGTCGCAAGCTTCGCGCTCGCCGACACCAGTGTGGCCGGCGGGGCTTTGAGCAATCTGGTCCATGTCGGGCTCAACGGCTCCAACCAGGATATCTATACCGCGACGTTCACGCCAAACGTCACGAACAGCGAGGCCGGCTCGGTGCAGGTGACGGCATCGAGTTATACCGACAACGCCGGCAACCCCGGCGCGGCCAGCAACATCCTGAGCTTCACCGGCGACACGCTGGCGCCGACCGTGGCGATCGCCGCCGACCACACCGCGCTGCTGGCGGGCCAGACCGCCACGGTGACCTTCACCTTCTCGGAATCCGTCCCGGGTTTTGTGCTCGGCGACACCAGCGTGAGCGGCGGCAGCCTGAGCAACCTGATCCATATCGGGCTCAACGGCTCCAACCAGGACATCTATACCGCGACCTTTACGCCGAGCGCGGTCAACAGTGAGGCCGGCTCGATCCAGGTCACGTCGGCAAGCTATACCGACGTTGCCGGCAATGCCGGCTCGGCGAGCAACACGATCTCCTTCACCGGCGACACCCTGGCGCCGACGGTGTCGATCGCGGCCAATCAAACCGCGCTGCTCGCGGGACAAACCGCTACGGTGACGTTCACCTTCTCGGAAGCGGTATCGAGTTTCGTGCTCGGCGATACCAGTGTGACTGGCGGCAGCCTGAGCAATCTGGTCCATGTCGGGCTGAACGGCTCCAACCAGGACATCTATACCGCGACCTTCACGCCGAGCGCGGTCAACAGCGAGGCCGGTTCGGTCCAGGTGACGTCGGCGAGCTACACCGACACCGCCGGCAATGCCGGTTCGGCCAGCAATACCGTCGACTTCACCGGCGATACGCTGGCGCCGACGGTGTCGGTTGCCGCCAACCACACCACGCTGCTGGCAGGCCAGACGGCAACGGTGACCTTCACCTTCTCGGAGGCTGTCTCGAGTTTTGCGCTCGCCGACACGACGGTCAGCGGCGGGACGCTCAGCAACCTGGTCCATGTCGGGCTCAACGGCTCCAACCAGGACATCTATACCGCGACCTTTACGCCCGGCGTGACCAACACCGAGGCGGGCTCGGTGCAGGTGACGTCGGCGAGCTATACCGACATATCAGGCAATGCCGGCGCGGCCAGCAACACGCTCAATTTCACCGGCGACACGCTGGCGCCCACCGTCGCGATCGCGGCCAACCATACGGCGCTGCTGGCGGGACAAACCGCGACGGTCACCTTCACCTTCTCCGAATCGGTTCCAGGTTTCACGCTCGCCGACACGACGGTCAGCGGCGGAACGCTCGGCAATCTGGTCCATGTCGGGCTCAACGGCTCCAACCAGGACATCTATACCGCGACCTTTACGCCGACCGCGACCAACAGCGAAGCCGGCTCGGTGCAGGTGACGCCGTCGGGCTACACCGACGCCGCCGGCAACCCCGGCTCGGCCAGCAATACCATCAACTTCAGCGGTGACACGCTGGCGCCGACGGTGTCGGTCGCGGCCAACCACACCACGCTGCTGGTCGGGCAGACCGCGGCGGTGACCTTCACCTTCTCGGAAGCTGTCTCGAGCTTCGCGCTTGCCGACACCACGGTGAGCGGCGGCAGCTTGAGCAATCTGGTGCATGTCGGACTGAACGGTTCCAATCAGGACATCTACACCGCGACGTTTACGCCCGGCGTGACCAACACCGAGGCGGGCTCGGTGCAGGTAACGTCGGCAAGCTATACCGACACCGCAGGCAATGCCGGCGCGGCGAGCAACACGGTCAACTTCAGCGGCGACACGCTGGCGCCGACGGTATCGGTTGCCGCCAACCACACCGCGCTGCTCGCCGGCCAGACCGCGCTGATGACGTTCACCTTCTCCGAAGCGGTCGCGGGCTTCGCACTCACCGACACCACGGTCACCGGCGGCAGCTTGAGTAATCTGGTCCATGTCGGGCTCAACGGATCCAACCAGGACATCTATACCGCGACGTTTACGCCCGGCGTGACTAACACCGAGGTTGGCTCGGTGCAGGTGAATGCATCGAGCTACACGGATGTCGACGGCAACAATGGTTCCGGCAGCAATACCGTCAACTTCACCGGCGATACTTTGGCCCCCACGGCGACGGCCACTGCAGTGCCTTCGAGCGGCACCGAGATGATCGGCAATACGGTGCAGTTCGTGCTGGCGTTCGGCGAAGCCGTCACCATTAGCGGCGCCACTCCCGAACTGACGCTGAATGACGGCGGCCATGCCGTCTACGACCCCACCGCGACCGCGGCGCTGCACGATTCCACCAAGCTGGTGTTCGACTATACGGTCGCAGGAAACGACAACACGGTGTCGACGCTGGCGATTACCGGCATCACCGCGGGGACCACCATCACCGATCTCGCCGGCAATCCCGCCAACGTCGCCGCGACCTTCAACGGACTCGGGGTGCTGACCTCGGTGGTGACGGCCAATCCCGACGCCAACCACGTCGTCGCCAATCAGACGCTGACGACGGACGCGGCGCATGGCGTGCTCGCCAACGACACCGACACCAATCCATTCGATCATCTGGTGGTCAGCGCGGTCGACGGCCTGGCAGGCGATGTCAATCAGGCCATCGCCGGCACCTATGGGACGCTGACGCTGCATGCCGACGGCAGCTACACCTACATGGCGAACAATTCGGTCGTCGGCGTTGGCGTCGACAACTTCTTCTATACGGCGGACGACGGCCACGGCCAGACATCCACCGCGGAACTGGCCATTATTGTGACCGGCGCCAACCAGAACTATGTCCAGGTGCCCGCCGGCGGGTCGGCCACCACCGGGTACAGTAATACCGTGCTCGACGGCAGCGCCGGCAATGCCACGCTCACCGCCGCTGCCACCCTCAACGCCCATCAATTCCTGATCGGCGGGCCGGGCGACACGCTGAACGCGGCGAGCTACGGCCAGGATACCTTCGTGTTCAACAACAATTTCGGGCACGACACCGTCAACAATTTCCAGCCGGCGCTGGATGTCATTCAACTGCAACAGTCGGTGTGGGGCAGCAATCTCGCCACCATCATGGCCGATATCCAGCAGGTCGGCGCCAACAGCGTGCTGACGCTGGACGTCAACCACGTCATCACCCTGACCAACATCCAGCACACCAGCCTGACGGCAGCGGACTTCCATCTCGTCTGAGGTTGCATTCGACGGAACCGGCTACCGCAGGGTTGTCGAATCTTGTGGCAGCGTGGCTAAATCGTCACAGCCGAACTCTGCTTTGTGGGCTACAAAGTCCGCCTATGATTCCGGGGGGCGGCGCAATGATCGCGAATATCGTCAAGAGACTGGGATTGGCCAGCATCGGCTTGCTCGCGGCGGCCTCGCTGGGGTCGGCGGTCGCGGCCGATCTGACGCCGGCGCCGGCCTACAAGGCTCCGGTCCAGGCGATTGCGCCGGTCATGACCTGGAACGGATTCTATGTCGGCGGCAACGTTGGATATGGCTGGGATTCCAGTTCTTCCACCGGCATATCGGCCGTCTCGACCGACCCCATACTGGCGCCGGCCTTGGCGGCGATCCTCGCGGCCGGGTCTTACCCGGCCTCACTGTCGCCTTCGGCCAACGGGGTGATCGGCGGCGGCCAGGCCGGCTATAACTGGCAAATGTCGCAGTGGCTGCTCGGCCTCGAGGCCGATATCCAGGCTTCCGGCATCAGGGGGTCGGCGGCCCAGACCACGTTCCCGGTGGGGTTTGACTCGACCTCGACCAGCGTGAGCAAATCCATCGACTGGTTCGGCACGGTGCGTGGCCGCCTCGGATTCCTGCCGACCCCGCAACTGCTGCTGTATGCGACCGGCGGTCTTGCCTATGGCCAGACCAGGACAAGCTTCTTCACCACCGACGTGCCGTTCGGCTGCATTCCCGCCGCGACGATTTGCGCCAACGGGGCGTCGTCAAGTGTCCGTACCGGCTGGACTGCAGGCGCCGGCGCCGAAGCCATGCTGGGAGCGAACTGGAGCGTCAAGGTCGAATATCTCTATGTCGATCTCGGCAGCCGGTCGCTCAGCGTTCCGGCATTCACCGTTCCGGCCATCGTATTCACCACCTCGACCCCGTTCCGCGAACAGATCGCGCGCGTCGGTTTGAACTATCATTTCAACTGGGGCGGCCCGGTGGTCGCCAGGTACTGAATTAGACAGTAACCAACTCAAAAATACCGAGTTCGGAAAAGCGCGCGGCGTTGGCCGCGCATCGCGCGTGCCGCCGTCAGGCATCGCAAGTCATCCCTGAAAATTGTCATTCCGCTTAGCGGAAAAACCAGAACGTGGCGCGCCTTGCCGCTGGCAGGCGCTTCCGGCATGATCGCGGCAATAACGGGCCGCGAAATCAACGCGGCATGTGCTCAGGGAGACGTCAGATGAAGCGAGTCCTGTCCGCCGCAGTCGCCTCGGTGCTGGTGCTGGCGGCCGGCGCGGCCATGGCGCAGACAAAACCTCCCTTGAAACTCGGCGGCATCCTCGACATGTCGAGCTTCTATGCCGACATTACCGGCGCCGGCAGCGAGCAAGCCGCCAGGATGGCGGCGGAAGATTTCGGGCCGTCATTGCGAGCGAAGCGAAGCAATCCATCTCGCTCAGAAAAGAAAGAATGGATTGCTTCGCTGCGCTCGCAATGACGAAAACCAATAACAACAAAGGCACCACACCATGAACAACGAAATCGTCCTGCAAGCTCTCGACCACGGTCTGCTCACCATCACCATGAACCGCCCGGACCGGCGCAACGCGCTCAACCCGGACATGACGCTCGGGCTGGTGGAGGCGGCGCGGCGGGCGCAGGACGATCCCGAGGTCCGGGCCGTGCTGCTCAAGGGCGCGGGCGGCACCTTCTGCGTCGGCGGCGACGTCAAGTCGATGGCGGCAGGGCGCGCGCCTTTGTCGTTCGAAACCAAGACGGCAAATCTTCGCCGTGGCATGGAAGTCTCGCGCATCCTGCACGAAATGCCGAAGCCCGTGGTGGCGCAACTCGACGGCGCCGCCGCCGGCGCCGGGCTGTCGATCGCGCTGTCCTGCGATCTCCGTGTCGCTTCGGCTTCCGTCAAGATCACGACGGCGTTCGCCAAGGTCGGGTTATCAGGCGACTACGGCGGCACCTATTTCCTCACCCATCTGCTCGGCAGCGCCAAAGCGCGCGAACTCTATCTGATGTCGCCGGTGCTGACGGCTCAGGAAGCGCTTGCGCTGGGCATGGTGACAAAAGTCGTGCCCGACGCCGAGATCGACGCGGCCGCGCATGAGCTCGCAATGTCGCTGGCGCAGGGCCCCTCGGTGACGCTCGGCTACATCAAGCGCAACATCAACAATGCCGAGCACCTGTCCTTGGAAGCCTGCTTCGATGGCGAGGCGATCCATCACTCGCGCGCGGGCGAGACCACCGATCACAAGGAGGCAGCGAAGGCCTTTGTCGAAAAGCGCAAGCCCGTATTCTCAGGTCATTGAAAATGACCGAGGTCATTGAGACGGCGCCCTATCTGCGCCTGCGCCAGATCTGCCTGGTGGCGCCGCATCTCGAGCCGGTGATTTCGGACATCGCCGCCATCATGGGATTGAGCGTCTGCTACCGCGACGGCAATGTCGCCAAATACGGCCTCGAAAACGCGCTGCTGCCGGTCGACACCACCCTTTTGGAAGTGGTGGCGCCGTTCCAGCCGGGCACCGCGGCGGGGCGTTTTCTCAACAAGACCGGCGGTCGCGGCGGCTACATGGCGATCTTCTGCTGCGACGATCCCGACGCGCGCGGCAGGCATGCCGGGCAGATCGGGGTGCGCATCGCCAACCTCATCAGCCATGCGCCCTGTTGCGGCGTGCAGCTGCATCCACGCGACTGCCGCGCCGCCTTCATCGAATTCAACCACACCGCCGGCAGCGACGACATTTTGGGACCGTATCCACCGGCGGGACCGGATTGGCAAACAGCGATCCGCAAGGACGTGACGCAGGCGCTGACCGGCGTCGAGATGCAAAGCCCCGAGCCGGAGCGGCTTGCGGAGCACTGGGGCAGGATCATCGAAATTCCCGTCAGCAAAGGCGCCAATGGTGACCCCGAGCTGAAGCTGCCCAATGCCGCCTTCCGCTTCGTCAAGGGCGAAGCCGAGATCATGAGCGGGCTGACGTTCAAGGTCGGTAACGTCGCCGAGGTGCTCGACGCCGCAAAGGCAAAAGGCTGTGCGGTATCGGGCGATGCATTCGATCTATGCGGCGTGACGTTCAAGCTCGCGGCGTGAGCATCGCGTTCGTCACCACTCTCAACTCGTCATGGCCGGGCATAGGCGAGCGGAAGCGACGCCCTCCTTTGGACGGCTATGCCCGGCCATGACGAAAAGTGAAACGTGCGCTAAACAAGAACAAAAAGGGCCATCCCGCATGCCGCATCCGCTCGACTCTTTCTTCGCTCCTTCCAGCATCGCGCTGATCGGCGCGTCGCGCGATCTGGAGAAAATCCCGGGGCGGCTCTTGTCGATGCTGCGCAAGAACCAGTATCCGGGCAAGCTCTACCCGATCAATCCGAACTACGGCGATATCGATGGCCTGGAATGCTATCCCTCGATCGCCGATGTCGGGCAGCCAATCGATCTCGCCGTCGTCATCATTCCGGCGAAGGCCGTGCTCGGCGCGCTCGAGCAATGCGTCGCCGCCGGTGTGAAGAACGCGGTGATCATCTCGTCGGGGTTTGCGGAGGAGGGCGGCGACAGCGCCGCGATGCAGGCGCAGATCGCGAGTTTGGCGAGGAGCAGCGGCATGCGGATTTCCGGCCCCAACGCCGAAGGTTTTCTGAGCGAGGTGCAGAAGGTCGCGGCGACCTTCAGTCCGACCGTCGACGTCAAGCCGGGCCATGTTCCGCTGGTCGCAACCTCGCGACGGATCGGCATTGTCGCGCAGTCCGGCGGCATCGGCTTTGCGATCAAGCATCGCGCGAAAGCGCTTGGGGTTGCGATCAGCTACGTGGTCAGCGCCGGCAACGAGAGCGATCTCGGCGCCGGCGAGTTTTTCGACTACATGGTGCAGGATGTCTCGACCGACGTGATCCTGCTGTTCATCGAGGGCATTCGCGACGTTGACAAGTTTCTCGCCGCCGCACGCCGCGCGGCCGAGCTGGGAAAGCCCGTGATTGTGACAAAAGTCGGCCGCTCCGGCGCGGGCGAGCGCGCCGCGGCGTCCCACACCGCCAGTATGGCCGGCTGGTCGGCGGCCTATGACGCGGTGTTCGCCAAATACGGTTTTATCGTCTCCAACGATCTCGACGAAGCTGTCGCCATCGCGGCCGTGCTCGCCAGCAATCCGCTGCCGAAGGGCGACCGCGTCGCGGTGCTCACGGTGTCCGGCGGCGCCGGCATCTGGGGCGCGGACACGATGTCGCTGCAGGGCCTGCAGGTGCCGGAATTGTCCAAAACCATTCAGGCTGAAATCATGAAGCTGTTGCCGTCCTATGGCTCCGCGCGCAATCCGATCGACGTCACCGCGCAGGGCGTGCACTCCGGCGGCCTGCAACGGAGCATCGACTTGCTCGCCGCTTCCGACGAGGTCAACGCCATTCTGGTGGTGCAGTCGTTGTCGAGCGACACGCGGATGCCGTTCAAGGAGGCGCAGCTGAAACCGGTGATCGACGCGCAGCACAAGCCGATCGTGTTCTACTCGTACACGCTGCCCTCGGATTTTGCGCGCAGGGAATTGGCGAAGTCCGGCGTGGTGGTGCTGTCGGGATTGACCCATGCCGGCGTCGCGCTGCGCCGGATGGTCGAGCGCGCCAAATTCAGGCTGCCGCCGTCCGTCGACGTGGCTGCGTTGGAGGTACGCGATCTTTCGGCGCATCTGAAATCCGCGGTTCTTTCGGAAGCCGACAGCAAGGCAGTGCTGCGCGAGGCGGGCCTCGCCTTGCCCGACGAGGTGCTGGTGACGGAGAAGGGCGCGCTGGATGCCGCGATCGCCCGCGTGGGGCTTCCCCTGGTCATGAAAATCCAGTCACCCGACATCCCGCACAAGAGCGAAGTCGGCGGCGTCCGCGTCAACATCGCCACCAAGGGCGAGGTATTTCTGGCGTTTGAGGCGTTGCTGGACAATGCCCGCAAGCACCGGCCGAATGCGGCGATCCAGGGTGTGCTGGTAGGCCCGCTGGCGAAGAGGGGCGTCGAGATCATCATCGGCACGCTTCTGGACGCGACGTTTGGCCCGATGGTCATGGTCGGCCTCGGCGGCATCACCACGGAACTGTTCCGCGACGTGATCTATCGCCCCGCGCCGGTGAGCGCGGAGGAGGCCGCGGCAATGCTCGCCGAACTCAAGGCCGCGCCGCTGTTGAACGGGTTTCGCGGCGCGGCGAAAGCGGATGTTGCCGCGCTGTCGCAATTGATCGCGCAGGTGTCGGTGCTTGCGGCGGTCTATCGCGAGCAGATTGCGGAGATCGAAATCAATCCGGTGCTGGTGCACCCGCAAGGGCAGGGGGTAACGATCGTCGATGCGCTCGTGGTGAAGAAGAAATAATCGGGCGTCGTCCCGGCGGCCCCTTGTGGGAGAGGGTGGCACGGACGCGCAAAGCGCGTTCGTGACGGGTGAGGGGTATGTCTCAGCAAACGCCGGCGTTTGGGGGATGCAGACCCCTCATCCGGCGCTTCGCGCCACCTTTTCCCACAAGGGGAGAGGGAAGAAAGTTCACCGCCCCCTGAAATTCGCGACCCTGCGCTCGGCGGTGGCCTTGACACCTTCCTTGAAGTCTTCGGTGACGCGCAGCCGGTTCTGCTCGATCAAGTTCGTGGTTGGTCGCCGCCAGCACGCGGTCGGCGAGGCCGGCGCGCATGGTGGCGCGGGTGGCGATCAGGCCGAGCGGGGAGCATTCGGCGATCTCCTGCGCCAGCTTCATCGCCTCGCCGCGCACCTGGTCCTGCGGCACACAGGCATTGGCAAGTCCCATGCGGTAAGCCTCCTCGCCGGTGACGCGGCGGCTGGTGTAGAAAATCAGCTCGGCATTGTTCTTGCCGACCAGCTCCGGCAGGGTCGCGGTCAGCCCGAAGCCAGGGTGAAAGCCGAGTTTGGTGAAATTGGCGGCGAAGCGCGCTTCCGGGCAGGTGATGCGGAAATCGGTCGACACCGCAAGCCCGAGCCCGCCGCCGATGGCGGCGCCGTGCACGGCGGCGACGATCGGCTTCTTGTTGCGGAAGATGCGCACCGCCTGAACATAGAGATGGTTGATCGGCAGGTTCGACGCCGGGTCGGTCTTGGCGCGTTCCTCGGCCTCCTGCCGCGCCGGGTCGCCGAAATTGGCGCCGGCGCAGAACGCCTTGCCTTGCGCGGCCAGCACCGAGGCGCGGATTTCGATGTCGGAATCGAATTCCTCCAGCGCGTCAGCGATCTGGTTGATCAGCGAGACGTCGAAGAAATTCAGCGGTGGCTTGCGGATCTCGACCAGGCCGACATGGCCGTGCTTCTCGACGCCGATATCGGTATATTTGCTCATGTGTTTGTCTCCAATGGACTGAGATATTGCGTCGTCGGCAGTGTCACCTCTCCGCGACGGGAGAGGTCGCGAGCATCCTGCGAGCGGGTGAGGGGTTACGGCCTGACGATAGACCGCAAACCCTCGCCCGACGCTTCGCGTCGACCTCTCCCTCCGGGAGAGGTGAGCTGAGCGCCGGTGCTTCATTCCAAACATCCTTCAAAATCCTAGCGCAGGCCGAGCCCGCGCGCGATGATGCCGCGCAGCACTTCGGTGGTGCCGCCCTGGATGGTGAGTTTTGGCGCGACCTTCATCGCGTAGGGCAGCACGTTGTCGAGGATTTCGTGGTTACTGGCATCCGGCTCGACGAAGGCTGCGAGATCGCGCACCCGTTGCGGCAAGGCCTGCTCCCAGATGGTGCCGATGTCCTTGACGATGGAGGCTTCCACCACCGGCTCCTTGCCGGCGTGCAGCATGCCCGCGACCGATACCGACATCCGCCGCATGGTGTGCAATTGCGCCACCAGCCGGCCGACGCCTTCGGCGCCGCGGGTGTCGGGCGCGTTGCCGAGCGCGCGCACCAGTTCGGTCAGCACGTAATAGGTTTCCAGGAATCGCTCCGGCCCTGAGCGCTCATAGGCGAGCTCGGATGTCGCCTGCTTCCAGGCGCCGTCGATCTCGCCGAGCGCGTGATCCTCGGGCACGAAGGCGTCCGTGAACACCACCTCGTTGAACTCGGCCTTGCCGGTCAATTGCCCGATCGGGTTGACCTTGATGCCCGGAATCTTCATGTCGACCAGAAATTGCGTCAGCCCGTGGCGGCGGTTTTCCTTGGTCGGCGGCGAGGTGCGGAAGATGCCGAGCATGTAGTTGGCGACTTGCGCCGACGAGGTCCAGATCTTGGTGCCGTTGATCAGGAAGCCGCCGTCGGTCCTGGTCGCCTTGGTCTTGGCGGCGAACAGGTCGGAACCGGAATTCGGCTCGCTCATGCCGATCGAAAAACACACCTCGCCGCGGCAGATGCGCGGCAGGATATCCATCTTGATGTGCTCCGGCGCGTATTTCAAAAGCACCGGGCCGCTCTGCCGGTCGGCGACGAAGAACCGCCGGGTCGGCGCATTGGCCACCCGCATTTCCTCGGTCACCACGTAGCGCTCGAGAAACGAGCGTTCATGGCCGCCATATTTCTTCGGCCAGGTCATGCCGATCCAGCCGCGCTCGCCGACCCGCTGGGAAAAGCCGGGAACGTCGCGGTCACCGCCCTGCGGAGAGTGCGGATCGAAGCTGCCGCGCGCGACTTCCTCGGCGAGGAACGCGCGGACTTCCTTGCGCAGCTTCTCGCATTCAGCCGGCAGGCGGATCGGATCGAAACGGAGCGCAGCGGTCATGTTGATTTAATCCCGGATAAGGAGCGTCAGCGGAAGTGCGCCCCCTCTCCCATGGGGAGAGGGCTGGGGTGAGGGGGTACGGTCTCTCGTTAGGCCGTAACCCCTCACCCGGATCGCAAGAGCGATCCGACCTCTCCCGATGGGAGAGGTGGTCGGACTCGCGTTCACCGATTCCATATTCATGAGCAGTCCTTCAGCGCGAGGCGACCAGCGGCCACAGATCATCGGCGCCGCGCGCGGCGACGCGCTTGCCGAGTTCGACGGCCCAGTAACTCTCGTGGCCGAAATCGTCGCGCCAGGCCAGCGCCCGCATGGTGTAGCGATGCAGGATGTGCTCGAGCGTATAGCCGATCGCGCCGTGCACCTGATGGGCGATCGCCGCGCCCTTCTCGGCCGCCTCCGCGCAGCGGATCTTTGCGGCGGTCGCCTCCAGGAACACGGCGTCGTCGAAGCTTTTGGCATTGGCGATGGTGTCGGCCGCCGAACTTGCCGCGGTCATGGCGGCGGCGGTCTCGCCGGCGAGGCGCGCGAGATTGTGCTGCACCGCCTGGAATTTCGAGATTTTCTTCTCGAAGGCGACGCGCTCGTTGGAATAGCGCACGCTGATGTCGAGCATGGATTCCATGGTGCCCGCAATCTGCAGACTGCGCACCACCGCGCCCATCAGCATCAGCGAAGTCTGGTCGAATCCCTTCGGCGCCGGCTTGATGGTGACGGGTGCGACATTGGCAAAGGTCACGGTGTCGCTGCCGTCGCTCGCCAGGTTGAGGCCGGCCTCGATCCGGCATTTCGTCGCATCGACCAGCGCGATCGAGTAACCGCTCGCACCCTGCGCCAGCACGGCGATATGCTTTGAGTCCTTGGCAAAGGGAACGCCGCGCGCGCGGCCGCTCAAGGTGCCGTCGGCATTGAGCGTGATACGGTCTTTCGGGCTTGCCGGCGCGACCGTCATCGCGCCTTCGGGGGAAGTGATTTTCGCCTGCGCCAGCAGCCATCCCGCCAGCATGGTTTCCGCGAGCGGCACGGCAATCGCAAAGCGTCCGGCCGCGCTCAGCACGCCAAAGCCTTCGGCGAGGCTCGCGCCTGAACCGCCGCAATCCTCCGGCACCCATGACAGCGGCAGGCCGTTCTCGGTCAGCGCCTGCCACAGCGGCGCCTTCCACTCGCCCTTCTTGTCGCGGTTGATGGTCTGCGCATCGGCGAGATCGGAAAAAATCTTCTCCGCGGTCTCGGCGACAATGTTCTCACTCTCCACCACGGCGTTCCCCGTTGCTCAATTCCATGCATCCCGCACGGCGAAGGGTTCGGGTGCGGACTTTTCTTGCACCCGATGATGGGGAAAAGCCACCGCCATGACAAGCGCCGATGTCCGCAACGCGCCCTGCGGGGGCGACATGAAGGGTTGGCGGGGCGGAATTATTAATTCCGGCAGGCGGAGTTTTGCCGATTTGCGCGCATTTTACGGCACGATATGGTAGATCGCCGGAACTTAAGTTGGCCAAAAATCACAAAAAGGAAATGCGGATGTCCGGGGATGGTTTGTGCGCTGTAGTCACGGGTTCGGCGTCGGGTTTGGGAGCCGCGACCGCGGCGATCCTGGCCAAGGCTGGCGGGCGCATCGTTGTCAATTATTCCTCCAGCGCGAAGGAAGCCGAAGCAACCGCCGATCTCTGCCGAGCCGCCGGCGCCGAGGTGGTGGTGGTGCAGGGCGACGTGTCGCGCGACGAGGACTGCAAGAAGATCGTCGCGGCCGCAGCGCCCTGGGGGCGTCTCGACGCGCTGATCAACAATGCCGGCACCACCAAGCACATGCCGCACGGCAATCTCGACGGTCTGTCGGCGGAGGATTTTCAGCGGCTGTTCGGCGTCAACACCATCGGGCCGTTTCAGATGGTGCGCGCGGCGCGAAGTCTTCTCGAAGCGGCCGCCAAAGCTTCGGGGCGCGCGTCGGCGGTAGTCAACGTCTCCTCGGTCGCGGGCATCAGCGGCATCGGCTCCTCGATCGCGTATGCCGCGAGCAAGGGCGCGCTCAACACCATCACCTATTCGCTGGCGCGCGCGCTGGCGCCGCTGATCCGCGTCAACACCGTCTGTCCCGGCTATATCGACACGCCCTGGTTCACCAAGGGCCGCGGCGAGGAAGGCGCCAGGCAGGTGCGCGATTCGGTGGTGGCGAAAGTGCCTCTCAAGCGGGCTTCGACCGCAGAAGACGTCGCGGCCTTGGTCTGTTTCCTCGCCACGCCGGCCTCGAGCAACATGACCGGCGAAGTGGTCCGGATGGACGCCGGCGCGCATTTGATTACGTGAATTGTCGTCCCGGCTCGGAGGCCGGGACGACAAAAATCTATTTCGCGCTTTTATCCGGGATCACGCCGCTCGCCACCAGCCGGTTCCAGATGAACAGCACCAGCAGCGCGCCGATGGTCGCGGTGATGAAGCCGGCGCCCTGACCGGGACCGTAATGGCCGATCGCCTGGCCAATCCAGGTCGCAAGAAACGCACCGGCGATGCCGAGCACGGTGGTCAGGATGAAGCCTGACGGATTGTTTGGACCCGGCGAAAGCAGGCGCGCGATGATTCCGGCGACGAAGCCGACGATGATGATCCAGATGATGCCGCTCATGATGGTCGTCCTTTCCTGAAAAAGCAGAGCTTCAAATGTCGCCGGCGGTCGAAATCAAATCCGGCCGGACAATTCGCTTTCGGTCGGCAGCCGCCCGTCCGGCGTCAAATGGTTGATGACATCGGGCAGATGCTGGGCGAGCCCGGCCAGCAATTCGTCCCGCGACAGGCCGCTTTGCGATGACAGATTGTCGATCTGGTCGGCACCGAGCGCGCTGGCGAGATCGTTGGGCGAAATCGCCTTGTTCGGCCCGTTGCTCACCCATGTATTGGCTTTGTCGCCCTGACCGCTTTGCTGCAACTGCTTGAGCAAATCGCCAAGCCCGCCCGAGATCACGCTGCCGGCGGCGCCGCCGGCGAGCAGGCCGCCCAATCCGCCCTTCAGCACGTCGCCGAGACCGCCAGCCCCTCCTCCGCTTGTCGCGGTACCCGGCGAGGGCGCCGGTGACGGGCCCGGGCTAGCCGGGCTGTTGCTGAAATGCTTGACCGCCTTGTAGGCGAGCAGTCCGAGGATCGCCATGGTCAGCGGCGACATGCCGCCGGACTGCGCGCTCGGGTTGCTCGGGCCCCGCGGGCCATGCTGCATCCCGTTGAGTACGTCGAGTAAACCCATTTCTTTCTCCTCCCGCGTAGAGCCAGCCCGGCGGAAAACATAACGGCGCGCCATGACGGTTACAAGGCAAGGGCGGGCCGACTTAACCTCTCCCCGCTCTTGTGCGGGGAGAGGTCGAAATTCGCAAAAGCGAATTTCGGGTGAGGGGCGAGGCACTGTGCTTATCGCGCCTTCAGAATTTGCGGAGACAGCCCCTCACCCCAGCCCTCTCCCCGCAAGAGCGGGGAGAGGGAGAAGAGAGGCAATGAACGTGAAAGTCTGCTATCGAAGCCTAGAGCAATTTGTGGAATGGAGACAATAAATCCGGACAGACCGATCGCGGTGGCGGGCGCCGGCAGCATCGGCTGCTTTGTCGGCGGCATGTGTGCTGCCGCCGGCCGCCGCGTCGCGCTGCTGGCGCGGCCTCGCGTGATCGGCGAGATCGAGGAGGGCGGCCTGCGGCTGACGGGCTTTGACGGGTTCGAGCGGCGGATCGCGCCGAACGCGCTGACGATGTCGGAGGATCCTTCGGTCTTTCGTGACGCCGGCGCGGTGCTGGTAACGGTGAAGAGCGCCGATACCGCTGATATCGCCGATATCATCGCAAAACACGCGCCGATGGATGCCGTCATCGTGTCCTTGCAGAACGGCGTCGGCAATGTGCCGGTGCTGCGCGCACGATTGCCGGGGAGGCGCGTGCTCGCGGCGATGGTGCCGTTCAACGTGACCGCGCCGCAGCCTGCGCGATATCATCGTGCCACTTCAGGCGATATCGTGATCGAGGCCGACGAAGCCGGCACGGCGGCCCGGCTTTCGGTGCCGGGGCTCAAAATGCGCGCCACCGGCAACATCGCCGGCGTGCAATGGGGCAAGCTCCTGGTCAATCTCAACAACGCGCTCAACGCGCTGTCCGGTCTGCCGCTGCGCCAGCAGCTCGGACAGCGCGCCTGGCGCAACTTGTTCGCCGACCAGATGGCGGAAGGTTTGATGGCGATCCGCGCCGAGGGCATCCGGCCGGTATCGCCGACGCCGGTCCCGGCGAGCTGGACGCCGCATCTGCTGCGGCTGCCCGACACCATCTTCGCAGCGCTGCTCGGGGGCACCTTGAAAATCGATCCCGAGGCGCGCTCCTCGATGTGGGAGGATCTTTCGCGGGGCCGGCGTACCGAGATCGACTATCTGCAGGGCGTCATCGTGGAAATCGCCGACCGGCATGGGCTGCCGGTGCCGATCTCCCGTCGCGTGGTGGCGCTGGTCAGGGATGCCGAGGCGGATGGCAAGGGATCGCCAGGGCTGACGCCGGAGCAGATTCGGCCGTTGCTGCTGCCTTGAAAAAGACGCCGATCGCATTCACGACGCCGGGCATGGATCGACCGATCATGCGGGCGAAATTCCCGACCATGCTGTTTCTGCTCGCGCTGATCTTGGGCCCGGGCTTTGTCGCTGCGGCGTCCGCCGCCGACTATGCCGGCGCGATCAGCGCCTATCGCCGCGCGCATGGCTTGCCCGCGGTGCGCTCGGACGGGCGTCTCGCCGCGGTTGCGCTCGAGCAGGCGCGTGTGATGGCCGCAACCGGCACGGTCAGCCACTTCGCCGGCGGCAGTTTTGCAACCCGGGTGGCCTTCTTGCGCAAGATGAGGGCCGCTGAAAATATCGGCGCCGGGTTCCTGACCTTTTCCGAGATGCTGAAACAATGGGAAGACTCCGCCGGTCACCGCGAGAATCTGCTGATGGCCGGGGCCCGCCGCGTCGGCGTCGCTTCGGTGGACAACCCGAAATCGCCTTACCGGAAATTCTGGGCGATGGTGATCACCGACTGAGGTCGGTCGATCCAGGGGAAAGCGGTCGCGATCAACCCCGCTTCGCCTTGCTCGGCGATGGGCTGAACAGCTTCTTCAGATCCTTCCAGCCTTCCGAAAGCCGCGGCCAGTCGCAGGAGAATGAATGCCTGGCGCAATCGCCCGCCCTCGGGCGCGGCTTGACCTCGCTCGCGGCCGGCGATGGCGGCTTGCTCGGGGCCGCAGCCGGCGGCGGCACCTTCTCGTCCTTGAGCGAAGCCCGCTGCAGCAATTGCTGCTGCTTTTCAGAGATCGCGGCGGCGATGCTGTTGCGCCGCTCCTGTTCGAGAAAGGCGGTATATTGCTCGTCGATTTTTTTCTGCTCTTCCGCCGTCGGATTCGGGCCCGCGATATCGAAGCTGCGGTTCTGCATGAAGTCGTAATAGGTATAGCCGCCGCCCGGCTTGCGGCGCCCGGCGAATTTCGCGTTGCATTCGGTCAATTGCGCCGACTTCTCTTCCTTGTTCGCGGCTTTCTCGGCTTTCTCGGCGCATTCCTCGAAATCGGCGGGCGCGCGCGACCACCACTGCGCCTGCGCGCGCGAAAGCGTCAGCATCGCGCAGGCCGCGATTGCGGTCATAGCCAAAGCGCACAGGCGTGAAGCAAGCACGGACAATTCCCCACCGGCGTAAATCAAGGCAAACGCTCAAGCCACAATGTCAGTGGATTGTCGCCATTTTGTGTTGGATTGTCACCCCGCAGCGCAGCGATTTTCCGGCGCGGCCGGCGGGGTTTTTCGCATGACGTGACCGGCAGGACACAGTGATGCCGTTCTGCCGCGGATTTCCCCGCCGCTATCCGCTGGCGATCAGGAACCCGCTCTGATATTTTATTTCGGCACATCCGTGTCGACGCAAAGCGCGTATTGCGGGCGGATGGCCAACTCACCGGATCCAAAGGGCGGCCGGGAATGCTTCTCGTCTTCATTCGTCATGGCGGTGTTGCGGCGCTATTGGCGGGCGTGGTGGCCGTAATGCTGCTCTGGCTGCCAGGGGTGGTCTCGCTGCAGCCGGGCATGATCCTGCTCGGCGCGCTGCTGTTCTATCTGGTCGAATACGGCATGCATCGTTTTGCCTTTCACGCATCGCCGCTGCCATGGCCGGCGCTGCGCAACCTGCAGCACCGCCTGCATTACGATCACCATGTCGAGCCGGGCCGGCTGGACCTGCTGTTCCTGCCGATCTGGTTTCTGCTGCCGAACCTCGTAGCTGCGGCCGGGTTGTTCGCGCTGGTGTTCGGGTCGCAGGCTGTGGCCTCAGCGCTGCTCGGGATGATGCTGGCGATCCTGCACTATGAGTGGGTGCATTACGTCGCCCATATTCCCTACCAGCCGCGAACGCGGCTCGGCCGCTGGATCAAGCAATACCATCTGCGCCATCATTTCGTCAGCGAGAAGCATTGGTTCGGCGTCAGCAATCCCACGCTCGACGGCGTGTTCGGCACGTTCCGCGGACCCGCCGCCGGCGAAAAGAGCGCCACCACGCGCCATCTGCATTCCTGAGGCGACATCGCCATGCCGTATCGTCACACGCAGCGCGGCACGCTCACCATCGCTCTCTGCCTCGCCTTCGCCGCCTTGGATGCCGTGATCGTCTGGCGCAGCGGGCAGTGGTCGGCCGCGGTCGTGGCGGTGCTGCTGGTCGCGGTCGCGTGGCTGTTCTCGTCGCTGACGGTCGAGGTCGGCGAAGGCGAGCTGCGCTGGTATTTCGGCCCGGGATTATGGCGCTACCGGCTCGCGCTCGCTGAAGTCGAAACCGCAGCGGCTATGCGTAACCGCTGGTGGAACGGGTTCGGCATCCGGAGGGGACCGGGCTTTCGGCTCTATAATGTGTCGGGGCTGGACGCCGTCGAGCTGCGACTGAAGTCAGGTGAAATCCGCCGCATCGGCACCGACGATCCGCGGGGGCTGGAGGAGGCGTTGAGAGCTGCCGGGGCACGCGGGTGAGGTTGGGCCGGCGGGGCGTCCCTTCATGAGACCGGCAAGGTGATGAACATGAGCGAGACGCGGCCACCAAATTCCATCGTAGTTCCCAGGCCGATCCCGATCGTGCTGAGCATTGTCGCCGGCTACGTCGACGCCTCCACTTTCCTGGGCCTGTTCGGCGTTTTCGTTGCGCAGCTGACAGGCAGCCTCGTGCTTGCCGGAACGGAACTCTTCAGGAGCGAACAGGGCGCGCTTGCAAAACTTCTCGCCATTCCTTCGTTCTTTCTTGCGGGCATGGCCGTGACGGTGCTGGTCCATTCCATGAGAGAGCGTCCGCGTGCCGCCCTGGCCTGGAGCCTGGCGGTCGAATGCGTCTTGCTGGTCGGATTGTCGGCTTCGTGCCTGGCCGCCATGCCCTTCCGCAGTCTGGACGCGCCGACCGCAATCGTCGCGCTGCTGTTGGGAATGGCGGCGATGGGCGCACAAAGCGCGCTGGTGCACCTGCTGATGCGCGGTGTGGCCTCGACCAACGTGATGACCACGAATACGACGCGGCTCGCCATCGGCGCGGCAGAACTACTGCTCGGCTGGATCGAGCGTAGCAAGGCCGGCCCTTCCGGGACTTCGAGTGCCGTCTACACCCAGGCGCGTCGCGAGATCGCCGCGCTGTTCCCGATCTGGATTGGCTTCCTCGCGGGCATCGTGCTCGGCGCCGTCGCCTACATCACGCTGGGGCTGGCCTGCGTCGCGTTGGCCATTCTGCCGATCGGAAGTCTGGCGCTGTGGTATGCCCGCCCCTCCTAGATCAGGCGGCCAGACGACGATACCCGCCGCATCGGCACCGACGATCCGCTGGGGCTGGTCGAGGCGCTGGTGGCGGGGTGCGGCGAGCTAAGCGCTGGGGAGGCTGGCGATGCGGCGCGGGCTCTGGTATTTAGCTCGGATGCACCCGCGCGATCGCTGCGCGGGTACTTCGGTCCCGTAGCTCAGCCGGATAGAGCGACGGTTTCCTAAACCGTAGGTCGCATGTTCGAGTCATGCCGGGATCGCCAGTTTTCCGAGGTTTCGATGGCCTCGATGCGCGTGGAGGGTTTGCCGATGATTACCGCCATTGTCCGTTTCAAGCTGCCCGCCGGGTGGGACGCCGCCAAAGTGTCGGAGGTGTTCCAAAACTCCGCGCCGAAATACCAGGGGCTCGAAGGCCTGGTGCGGAAATACTACCTGTTCGACGCCGACAGCCGCACCGGCGGCGGCTGCTATCTCTGGGAAAGCCGCGAGGCCGCCGAGCGTGTCTATAATGCCGAATGGCGCCGGATGATCACCGAGCGCTACGGCGCCCCGCCCGAGATCAGCTTTTTCGAGACGCCGGTCATCGTCGACAACACGCTTCCCAAGACGGTTCTGGACGCCGCCGAATAGTCGCACCGCCTCGCAATCGCGAAAACTCCTGCGCGCCTGACGTGCCGCCACGCAACGATTAAGGATCGTCCATGCCTGCCAATCCGGTGTTGTGGGAGCTCGACGAACGCGGCGTCGCCACCGTCACGTTGAACCGCCCCGAGGTCAACAATGCCTATGATGCCGGCCTGATCAACGGCGTGCTCGCGGCGATGAATGAACTCGGCAACAAACCTGTTCGCGTCGTGGTGCTGAAAGGCAACGGCAGGCATTTTCAGGCCGGCGCCGACCTGAAATGGATCAACGCGGTGCGGCCGCAATCGGCCGCCGAGAACGAGGCGGTCTCGAAGGCGACCTTCGAGGCGGTGCAGCGGCTGAACCTGTTGCCGGTTCCGACGGTGGCGCTGGTGCAGGGCGGCTGCTTCGGCGGCGGCACCGGGATCATTTCCGCCTGCGATGTCGTGATCGCGGCCGACAACGCCATGTTCTCGATCACCGAAGTGCGCTGGGGACTGACCGCGGCGATCATCATTCCGCAACTGTGCGACGCCATCGGCGTCCGCCAGGTCCGCCGCTACGCGCTGACCGGCGAGCGCTTTGGCGCGGCTGATGCCCGCCGGATCGGCCTGATCCACGAGGTGGTGCCGCTTTCCGAACTGGAGGCCGCCGGCGCCAAAGTGGTCGAGCAGTTGCTGGCGAACGCGCCGGAAGCCCTGACGGAAACCAAGGCGCTGGCGATGGAAAGCTCGTTCGGCGGCTTGAGCATCGACGCCGCCGCCTATGCGCGCCTCGTCCGTCTGCATGCGGCCAAGCGCCAGACGAAAGAGGCCTCCGAAGGCCTCGCCTCGTTCGCCGAAAAGCGCGCGGGCAACTGGGCGCGCAAGAGCTAGCGCCGGCGACGCTCAGCATCCCCGGCAGATGCTGCGCAGGCTCCTATAGACCGCGTCGTCTTCCTCGCGCATCTGCTTCAGCAACTCGAGCCGCGTGGTGTCGTAGGTCGGCTGGGGCTTGCGCCTGGCGGCAAGCTCCGCCTCCTGCCGCTGATAGCAGGCCTCCCGCTCGGGCTTGGCCTGGATGAAACGGCATTGCTCCACCGCCAGCGCCGGCGTCGTCCCGAGCATCAGCGCGAGCGTGAGAGGCACGAGGTTTTTCAACGCCATTGATCCGTTGCCTTGCCGCGTCAGCCCGCCTGCGGGCCGCCATAGATCTTGTCGCGCAGCCGCCGCATGCCGGTCAGCCATCGCTCGGTGTTGGAGGCCTTGCGCTGCACGTAGTCATGGACCTGTGGATGCGACAGGATCAGGAAGCGCTCGGCCTCCATCGCCTCGATCACGATACGGGCGACTTCCGCGGGCTGCATGACGCCGTCGACCCGCGCCGCGCTCGGGCCCGGCGCGGTCATGCCGGTCTGCACCGATTGCGGACACAGCACGGAAACGCGAATGCCGCGGTCGCCATATTGAATGGCAAGGTGCTCGGCGAGCGCCACCGCGGCGCTCTTGGTTACGCCATAAGGCATCGAGTTCAGCGAGGCCAAGAGGCCCGCGGCGGATGCGGTGTTCAAGAGATAGCCGGAGCCGCGCGCCAGCATGCCGGGGACCAGCGCGCGCGCGGCGAATACATGGCTCATGACATGCACCCGCCAGCTCACCTCCCAGTCGGCATCGGCGGCCGTTTCCTGCCCCTTGCGGGAAAGTCCGGCATTGGAGAAGAACACGTCGACCGGGCCATACTTGTCCTCGGCCGCCGCGATCAGCGCCTTGATGTCCTCCTCCTGGCCGACATCGGCGGTCACCGCAAGCGCGTCGATGTCGCCGGCGACCTTGGCGAGCCGCTCGCGCGACGATTTAAGATCGGCGACCACGACGCCGCGCGCGCCTCGTTCCGCATAGGCCCGCGCCACCGCCTCGCCGATGCCGCTGGCGGCTCCCGTGACGACGCAGACTTTGTCTTTGATGTGCATGATTTTGTATCCTCGAAAATCCAGCCAGCATTATCTCGTCATTGCGAGGAGCGAAGCGACGAAGCAATCCAGAGTTATGATTGGTGCCATGGATTGCTTCGCTTCGCTCGCAATGACGGTCTCATTTCAACCCTGATACAACCCCTTGTCGCGCGCCCTCTAAATCGCCAGGGCTGCTAGAAGGTCGAGCGTCGGCGTCGACAGATTGGCGGCCCGCGCGAACGCCGCCGGCGCGCGCACCAGCGCGTCGATCTCCATCGGGCGGCCGAGTTCGTAGTCCTGCAGGATGGATGGCTTGTGATTGGGCGCAGGTCCCGTGCGCGTCACGCGCTTGACCTCGGGGAAACAGCTTTGCGCGATGCTGTTGGCCTCGTCCAGCAGCCGCGGCACCACCTCGCGCAAGGCCGCATCGTCCCGCACCGCGCGCGCGGTCTGGCCGGTGATCAGGCACAGCACCGACATCGACATGTTGGTCAGGAGTTTAGACCAGATCGCCTCCCGGATTCGCGCCGTTGGCGGCGAGCCGATCGATGCTTCATTCAGCACGGCCCTCAACCGTTCGATCCGCGCGCCGCCGCGGTCGTCGCATTCGCCGACCAGCAACAGGTTGCGGTCCGGCGAGAAATTCGCGACCACGCCGGGCGCGACCACCTCGTTCGACGAAAAGATTACCCCGCCGATGATCCGTTCGCGCGAGATCGTGGCGCGCAGTGGACCGCCGGGATCGAGGAAGCCGAGTTCCGGCACCGGCGGATGATCGGGCGCAATCCCGATGTCGTACCACCAGGGAATGCCGTTCTGGGCGAACACCACGGCCGTATCGCCGCCGAGCAGCGGCGGCAGGCCGCCGACGAGACTGGAAACCGCGTTGGCTTTCAGCGTCGAGATCACGAGGTCCTGTGCACCCAGCGCCGCCGGATCGTCGGATGCTTTTACCTTCGCCGTGAATTCACCGTCGCCGACACGAAGCGTCAGGCCGCTCGCCTTTACCGCTTCGAGATGCGCCCCGCGCATCACGCAGGACACCTCATGTCCTGCCAGCGCCAGCCGTACCGCAAAATGGCTGCCGACGGCGCCAGAGCCGAAAATACAGATGCGCATGGGGGAGGGGTTCCTGTCCAAGGGCTCGTAGGGCCAGTTTCCACGAGCCTGCCCGCAAGCGCAACTGCTCGCGAGTGCTAGGCGCAGTGCTCTTGGTGACGGGAGCGGAAAAGTTCGCTATAAGGGGGCATGGCAGCGAAGAATCTCGAAGAACTCATGGAGCGCGTCCGGCACTGGCCCAGAGAGCGCCAGGAGGACGCCGCGGCGATCTTGCTCGAGATGGAGCGGCAGGATATCAGCGGCTACCGGCTGAACGACGCCCAGGCCGAAGAGGTCGCCCGTATCCAGCTCGAAGTTCGCGAGGGCAGCGTCACGTTCGCCACCGACGAGCAGATGGCGGCGCTCTGGAAGTCATGCGGCCTGTGAGGCTGCGCTATACCGCCCAGGCGCGGGAGCACATCGCTTCAATTTACGGCTACATCAGGGTTCGTAACCCGGTCGCCGCCACACAGGTCGTCGCGCGTATCAGACACGCCGCCGAACGTCTGACGGAATTCCCGCGTATGGGGCATGCCGGCCGCGTCGCGGGCACGCATGAGTGGGTGGTGCGCGGGTTGCCTTATATCATTGTCTACCAGACTGGCGCGGCCGATTCCGATGAAGTGCTCATTCTCGGCGTCTACCATGGCGCCCAAGATCGTGAACGGGAATGAAATCCATCTCCGAACCCGCGCGCCAGATTCCGCTCTATGGCGAATACGAAGTCGCTGTCCTCGGCGGCGGGCCTGCCGGGATCGCCGCGGCCGTCGCCGCCGCGTGCGCGGGTCGCCGCACGCTCTTGATCGAGCGCTACGGCTTTCTCGGCGGCATGGGGACGGCGGCCGGAGTGACGAATTTCTGCGGGCTGCACGCCAATGTGTTTGGCGAGATGCATCGGGTGGTGCAGGGCATCGCCTCTGAGTTGCTCGATCGCATCGACCGGCTCGGCGGGTTGAACGCGCCGCATCTGGTGCTCGGCAAGATTTTGGCGCAGGCCTATGACACCGCGGCCTACAAGATCGCGGCCGACGATCTCTTGGCCGCCCACAAGGTCGATATCCTGTTCCATGCGCTCGGCGCCGGCGTGGCGATGCATGACGGGCGGCGCATCAGCGCGCTGTTCGTCGAGACCAGGGCGGGGCGGCAGGCGGTCGCGGCCGACATCTTCATCGATTGCTCCGGCGATGGCGATCTCGCGGCCTGGGCCGGGGCCGCTTTCGAGGTCGGCGATAATGCCGGCAGCATGCTGTACCCATCGATGATGTTCCGCCTCAACGGCATCGATCCGGAGAAGGCCGGCGAGGCCTGGCGGAGCATTCCGGCGCTGATGGAGCAGGCCGAGGCCGCCGGCACGCATCGTTTCCCGCGCAAGGCCGCGATCGTGCGGCCGCAGCGTTCGCAGATCGAATGGCGGGTGAATTTCACCCAACTGGCGCGCGCCGACGGCAAGGCGGTCAATGGGCTCGACCCCGACGAGCTCTCGCGCGGCGAGATCGACGGCCGCCGTCAGGCGGTCGCGGCCTTCGAGTTCCTGCGCACCGTACCGGGCTTCGAGAAATCCTACATCGTCGACCTGCCGCCGCAGCTTGGCATCCGCGAAACCCGCCGCGTGGTCGGCGGCTACATGCTCTCGGGCGACGATGTGCTCGGCTGCGCTTCGTTCGACGATAGTATCGGTGTCAATGGCTGGCCGATGGAGCAGCATGTCGCCGGCGACGTGGTCTTCAAATTTCCGCCGATCCCGGAATCGCGCGGCTTCAACGAATTGCCGTATCGCATGCTGGTGCCTGCGGACGTCGACAATCTGCTGGTTGCCGGTCGCTGCGCCTCGATGACCCATGACGGCCAGTCGGCCGCGCGCGTTTCCGGCGGCTGTTTCGTGATGGGCGAAGCGGCGGGCACCGCGGCTGCGCTGGCTCTGTCAGGCAATACGGCGCCGCGCGAGATCGCGGTCGAAAAGTTGCAGTTGCAATTGAAGCGGCAAGGGGCGTTTATCGGGCGAGACCAGAATGTGCCCGAGGGGCTGTGAATGAGTTCGAGATGCGGCGACTTGCTCGGTACTACCTCTCCCGCTTGCGGGGGAGGTCGACGCGCTCGCAGAGCGCGGCGGGTGGGGGCTTTTTCAACTTGCGCCGGAATTCGCGTTGGGCACCCCCACCCCGGCCCTCCCCCGCGAAGAGCGGGAGAGGGAGCACACCGCCGGTGACGAGGCATCGGGGCAATTCTGAGCTAAGAAGTAGCGGAGGAAACTTGATGGTGAGATTTGTGCGGCTTGCCTTGGCAGGCCTGCTTGCGACCGCGGTCGGCGGCCTCGCTCACGCCGATGATCTCCTGAAAGCCAGGATCGGCGTGTTGCGGCTGTCGTCGTCGGCGCCGGTGTTCATCGCGCAGGACAAGGGTTACTTCAAGGACGCAGGACTCGATATCGAGCTGACATTCTTCGACGCCGCGCAGCCGATCGCGGTTGCTACCACCTCGGGCGACGTCGATTTCGGCATCACCGCGTTCACGGCCGGGCTCTACAATCTCGCCGGCAAGGGCACGCTGAAGGTGATCGGCGGCATGAGCCGCGAAAAGGCCGGCTATCCCCTGATCGGCTATTTCGCGAGCAACAACGCCTGGGCCGCCGGCTTGAAGACGCCGAAAGATCTCGCCGGCAAGCGCGTGGCGGTGACGCAGACCGGCTCCAGCTTTCATTATTCGCTCGGGCTGCTTGCCGACAAATACGGTTTCAAGCTGAGCGATGTGAAGGTCGTGCCGCTGCAGTCGCTGTCGAACGCCGCCGCGGCGCTGAAGGGCGAAACCGTCGATGCCGCGCTGCTGCCGGCATCGACCGCGCGTAAACTGATCGACGATGGCGGCGCCAAACTATTGGGCTGGGTCGGCGACGAGACGCCGTGGCAACTCGGCGCGGTGTTCGCTGCGCCCAACACAGTGGCCAACAAGCCGCTGGTGACCAAACTTCTCGCCGCGCTCGGGCGCGCCGACCGCGAATATCATGACGTGATTCTCGCCAGCATCGCCGGCGGCAAGGCACCGATCAACGAGAAGACAAAGCCGCTGCTGGAGATCATCGCCAAATACACCAATCTGCCGGTCGAGCAGGTGGTCGGCAATTGCGCCTATGTCGATCCCGACGGCAAGCTCGACGTCAAGAATGTCGGCAACCAGATCGAATGGCTGCAGCAACAGGGCTTTGTCGACAAGGGATTCGGCGCCGGCGACATCATCGCGAAGGAATATGTGAAGCCGGATTGATGCTGGATGCCGTCATTCCGGGGCGAGGCGAAGCCTCGAACCCGGAATCTCGAGATTCCGGGTCTGGTCCTTCGGATCATCCCGGAATGACGCCCGTCATGGCCGGGCTTGACCCGGCCATCCATCTCCTTCGAGAACTTCTGCGAAGATAGATGGATACGCGGGTCAAGCCCGCGTATGACCAGCTAAAATGAACTTCGGAAGACGAGACGCACCGAGATGGACCTGATTGCCGACCATATCAGCCACCGCTTCGGCGCACTCGACGTGCTCGACGACGTGTCGTTCACGGTCGGCGCGGGCGAGGTGGTGGCGATCGTGGGCCCGTCCGGATGCGGCAAGAGCACGCTGCTACAGGTCCTCGGCGGACTGTTGCAGCCAAGCGCGGGCGCGGCCGAATTGCGTGGCGCGCCGCCGCCGGGCAGTCTTAACCCGTTGACCTTCGTGTTCCAGGATTTTGCGCTGCTGCCCTGGTGCACGGTGGAAGCGAATGTCGAATTCCCGTTGCTGCATACGGGCCTCGCCGGCGGCGAGCGCCGCGCGGTCGTCGAGGATGCGCTGCGCCGCACCAGCCTTTCCGATTTTCGCGCCACCTATCCAAAGCAATTGTCCGGCGGCATGCGCCAGCGCGTCGGCATTGCCCGGGCGCTTGCGGTGCGGCCCGCGATCCTCTTGATGGACGAGCCGCTGTCGGCGCTGGATTCGCAGACCCGCGAATTGCTGATGGAGGATTTTGTCCGGCTGCTCGCCGATGGTTCGATGGGCGCGGTCTATGTCACGCACAATCTGGAGGAGGCCGTGCGGCTCGCCGACTGCATCGTGGTGCTGTCGCGGCGCCCCGGCCGCATCCGCGACGTGGTCGCGATTCCCATGACGCGCGCCGAGCGCGGCGACATCGCGGCCCGCGAAAAGCTGCTGGCGCTGCAGAGCGAGCTATGGTCGCTGATCCGCGAAGAGGCAATCGATGCCGAGCGCGAGGTCCAGCATGCTTGAGCGGGCGACGACGGAGCCGGCTTCGCCGCCGACCGATCCGGCCGGCGATACGCGCCCGGTCGAATTTCGCGGCGGCGGTTTCATGCCGAGGACGGGCCGCACCGCGGGGTGGATCGCGCTGGTGCTCGTGATCGGGCTTTGGCAACTCGCCGGCAGCGCCCGCCTCGTCAATCCGCTGTTCCTGCCGCCGCCGTCGGCGATCGTGCGCGCGATCTGGCAGCTCGCGCTTTCCGGCGCGCTCTGGCACCATCTGTCCTGGTCGATCATGCGGATCGGAACGGGCTGGATTCTCGGCACGGGTGCCGGCGTCGTCATCGGCTTCGCGATCGGGCTCTCGAGCCTCGCGCGCGGCATCGGCATTACCTTCATCTCAGCGCTGTTCCCGATCCCGAAGATCGCGCTGTTGCCGCTCCTGATTCTGTGGCTCGGGATCGGCGAGGAGCCGAAGATCGCGACCATCGCGCTCGGGGTGTTCTTCTCGACCGCGATCTCGGTCTATAGCGGCGTCGACAATGTGCCGCGCAATTTGATCCGGATGGCGCAGAGTTTCAATGTGCCATTCCACGCCATCGTTCGCCGGGTGATCTGGCCGGGCGCGCTGCCCTCGATCCTCGCCGGCTTTCGCATCACAGCGTCAGTGGCGCTGCTGCTGGTGGTGAGCGCCGAAATGATCGGCGCCGAATACGGCATCGGCGCCTTCGTGCTGCAAGCCGGCAATCTGATGCAGACCGATCAGCTGTTGGCGGGCGTGGTGATTCTATCGCTGTTCGGACTGGCGGTGGGGAAGCTGATCAACTGGCTGGAAACGCGGCTGTTGCACTGGCGGTGATCTTCTCCCTCGCCCCGCTCTTCGCGGGGAGAGGCGTAGGCGGCCTACGGCCGCCGTTCTTGATAGAAGAACGCCGATGCGAAGAATCGGCTATGGTGAGGGGCTGTCTCAGCGAGCGCGAACTCGTGGAGAGTCCCCCTCACCCGAAATTCGCTATCGCGAATTTCGACCTCTCTCCGCAAGCGGGGCGAGGTGAAGAAAATCCTCACGCATTCCCGCGGTCTTCCCGGAACAGATCGAGTTTTTGCTGCACCGGACGATCGGAAAAACTGAACAGCACGGAATCCTCGTCCGCCTCGTGGGTGACCCATTGCCAGCTTGGCACCACGAACAGGTCGCGCGGGCCCCATTCAAACGTCTGCTCGCCGATCCGCGAGCGGCCCTTGCCCTCGATCGCCGCGAACACCGTGGCGTCTGTGGCGCGATAACGCGCGGTCTTGAATCCCCTTGGCAACAGCTGGATGAAGGTGCCGATGGTAGGCATCGCGAAGTCGCCGGTTTCGGGATTGGAAAATTTCAGTTTTAGCCCGTGACAGGCGTCCCATTCGTTGCGGGTCTTGGCCTGCTCCAGCGCCTCACGGGTGTGGCTGTATGGATAGTTGAAGATCGGCGAAGTCTTTGACGCGCGCTTTTCGTCGACCGGCAAGAGGTTATGGCCGTAGCGGGCAAAACTGTCGCCGGCGGGTTTGGTGATTTTCTGCTGGTCTTCCTTCAAGCCTTCGGCAAAGGAGGCGTCGAAGAACTGCACCATGGGGATGTCGAGCCCGTCGAGCCAGAACATCGGCTCGGAGGTTTCGTTACTGTGATCGTGCCAGGTCATCGACGGCGTGATCACGAAATCGCCGGGCTCCATCGCGGTGCGCTCGCCGTCGACCGAGGTATAGGCGCCCTTGCCTTCGAGGATGAAGCGCAGCGCCGACTGGCTGTGCCGGTGCGCCGGCGCGATGTCGCCGGGCACCACCATCTGCACGCCGGCGAACAGCGAGGTCGTGATTTTCGATTGGCCGCGCAGGCCCGGATTTTCCAGGATCAGCACCCGCCGCTCGGCTTCCTTGGCGGTGATCAGTTTTCCGGCCTCGGTCATGTAGTCGCGAATGGCGTCGAATTTCCATAAGTGAGGGCGGCAGGCGCTTTTCGGCTCCGGCGTGATCAGGTCGCCCATCACGTTCCAGAGCGCCGCGAGATTTTCGCCGTCGATCTTCTGATAAAACGCCTCGCGTTCCGGCGTCTTCTGTACGGCTTCCATGGTGAGCCTCCCGTGGTTCTTGTCGCTTCGCGAGATTGACAGCATACTTACAATATGGCTAGCGTCAACGGCGGCGGCGACAAGCCAACCAGAAATTTCGAGGGAGGTTCCCATGAAGCTGCACGGTTATTTCCGCAGCAGCGCGTCCTACCGGGTCCGAATCGCTTTGAATCTGAAGGGCCTGGGTGCGGAGCACCTGCCGCACCATTTGCGCAAGGGCGAACAATGCGCGCCGGCCTATCTCGCCATCAACCCGCAAGGTTTGGTGCCGACGCTCGAAAATGACGCGGGCGCCATCCTGACGCAGTCGCTCGCCATCATTGAATGGCTGGACGAGACCCATCCCACACCGCCGCTATTGCCGGACGATCCGCTGCGCCGCGCCCGCGTCCGCGCCTTTGCGCAGGCGCTGGCCTGTGACACCCACCCGGTGCAAAACCTGAAAGTGCTGGCGCGGCTGCGCGAGCTTGGCCTGCCCGACGAACAGGTCACCGGCTGGGCCGCCTGGGCCAACCGCGAGGGACTTGCCGCCTGCGAGAAGCTGATCGCGAGCGAGCCCGGCCCGTTCTGTTTCGGCGCGACGCCGACGTTGGCCGACCTTTGCCTGGTGCCGCAACTGGCCAATGCGCGTCGCTTCGGGGTCGATGTCGCTGCCTATCCCCGCCTGTTGCAGGCCGAGGCGGCCGCGAAGGCCAACAAGGCGTTCGCCGACGCAGCACCCGACAAGCAGCCCGATGCCGAGTAAGCCGCAAATCACGATGGACGCGGTCTACACCGCGCCCGGCTATCTGTTCCGCCGGATGCAGCAGATCGCGGTGTCGATCTTCGTCGAGGAGTGCAGGGCGCACGATTTGACGCCGGTGCAATTCGCCGCCCTGGTCGCGATCCATACCCATCCCGGCATCGACGCCACGCGTCTGTCCGCCGTGATCGCCTTCGACCGCTCGACGCTCGGCAATGTGATCGAGCGGCTGGAGGCCAAGGGGTATGTCGAGCGCAAGCCTTCGCGCGAGGACAAGCGGATCAAGCTGCTTTATTTGACCAAGGCCGGCGCGGCGCTGCTGCGCGACATCATGCCATCGGTCGATCGCGCGCAGGCGCGGATGCTGCAGCCCCTGAAGCCGGCCGACCGCAAGACGCTGCTGGCGCTGCTGACGCAACTGGTCGATCTCAACAACGAGGCCTCGCGGGTGCCGCTGCGCGCCGAAGACGCCCTCGAACATCTCGGGAAATCAGGCTGATGGCGGCCGCACGGCCGGTGCTGATCGCGGGCGGCGGCATCGGCGGCCTCGCCACGGCACTTGGGCTGGCACAAAAAGGCCTCCGTTCGATCCTGCTGGAGAAGGCGTCCGCGCTCGGCGAGATCGGCGCCGGCATCCAGCTCGGACCGAACGCGTTTCATGCCTTCGATTATCTCGGCGTCGGCGAAGCCGCGCGCAACATGGCTGTCTATATCGACCAGCTCCGGTTGATGGATGCGTTGACGGCGGAAGAGATCACCCATGTCGACCTGCGCGACGCCTTTCGCGCGCGCTTCGGCAACCCCTATGCGGTGGTGCATCGCGGCGATCTGCATGGCGTCTTTCTTAAGGCCTGCGGCGATCACCCGCTGATCGAGCTTCGCACCAGCGCCGAAGTCGTGGGCTACGACCAGGACGGAACGTCGGTGATGGCGCATCTCGCGTCCGGTGAGCGCGTCATGGGATCGCTCCTGATCGGCGCGGACGGGTTGTGGTCGAATATCCGCAAGCAAGTAGTTGCAGATGGACCGCCGCGGGTTTCCGGCCACACCACCTATCGTTCGGTGATCCCGACCGGGGAAATGCCGGAAGATTTGCGCTGGAACGCGGCGACGCTGTGGGCGGGGCCGAAGTGCCACATCGTGCATTACCCGCTGTCGGGCTGGAAGGTGTTCAATCTCGTCGTCACCTGCCACAACGACGCGCCGGAGCCGGTGGCGGGCAAACCGGTCGCCGACGACGAGGTGATGCAGGGTTTTGCGCATGTGCATGAGCGTGCGCAGGCCATCATCCGCCACGGCAAGAACTGGCGGCTCTGGGTGCTGTGCGACCGCGATCCCACCGAGAGTTGGGTCGACGGCCGCGTCGCGCTGCTCGGCGACGCCGCCCACCCGATGCTGCAATATTTCGCGCAGGGCGCCTGCCAGGCGATGGAGGACGCGGTGTGCCTGTCGCATATGCTGGCGAGCCATCCGGACGATCACGCGACCGCGCTTGAGCACTATCGCGCGCAGCGTTTTCCGCGCACCGCGCGCGTGCAATTGTTGTCCCGCGCCATCGGCGAACACATCTATCATCCTTCAGGTGAACACGCCCGTCTCCGCAACGCGATCATGCGCGCGAAGAGTTCGGAGGATTGGTACAAAGATCTGGCGTGGCTCTATGGAGGGACGGGATTGGGCAATTGACTTCACCTCCCCCGCTTGCGGGGGAGGTCGGCGCGCTCGCCAGAGCGCGGCGGGTGGGGGAAACTCTTTCCACGCGGCACCTGTTTTCGATCCGGCACCCCCACCCCGGCCCTCCCCCGCGAAGAGCGGGAGAGGGAGCGCAGCACAGCAAGCCGCGTCTACATCCGCATCACCGCCTGCCTGTCGATCTTGCCGGTGCCGGTCTTCGGGAGTTCCTCGGCGAATTTTATTTCGCGCGGGTATTTGTAGGGCAACAGTTTTGCCTTGACGAAATCCTGCAGCATCCTGGCCGTATCGGCCTCGTCGAACCCGCGCGTATTCATCACCACCACCGCCTTCAGCGTCATGCGGCGGTCGGGCAATTCGGTGGCGAAGACGGCGCATTCGCGCAGGTCGGGATGTTCGGCGAGGCACAGCTCGACCTCGAGCGGATAGACCCATTGGCCGGAAATCTTGATGAGATCGTCGGCGCGGCCGCGAAAAAAGTAAAAGCCGTCGGCATCTCGCACAAAACGGTCGCCGGTGTAGATCCAGCCTTCGTCGCGGATGCTCTCGGCCGTCTTGTCCGGCCGGTTCCAGTACAGCGGGGTCGCGGAGTCGCCGCGCACCCACAAAATGCCTTCCTCGCCGTCGCCGACCTCGCGGCCGTCGTTGTCCCTGAGCGCGATCTCGTAGCCGGGCACGCGAAGGCCGGCGGCGCCGAGCTTTTTCTTCTCCGGGCGATTGCAGAGATAGATGTGCAGCAGTTCGGTCGAGCCGAGCCCTTCGACGATCTCGATCCCGGTCGATCGCTTCCAGCCGTTGAAGACCTCGGCCGAAAGCACTTCCGCTGCCGAGACCGCCATGCGCAGCGACGAAAAATCCGTTCCATCCGCGCCCTCGGCCTTGGTCAGGGAGGTGTAAAGCGTCGGCAGTCCGAAGAACACGGTCGGGCGAAAGCGTGCGATGGCGTCAAAGATCGCCGCCGGCCTTGGCTGTCCCGGCAGCAACAGGGTTGCCGCGCCCGCGGAAAGCGGGAAGGTGATCGAATTGCCAAAACCATAGGCGAAGAACATTTTCGGGACCGAGAAGCAGATATCGTCGGGCGACAGCTTCAAGACGTTTTGCGCGAACGCGGCATCGCTATAGGCCATGTCGTGCTGCAGATGGACGATGCCTTTTGGACGCCCGGTCGAACCCGAGGAATACATCCAGAACGCCATTTCGTTGCGATGGGTGCCGGCTTCGGCGAGGTCGGTTGGGAAGGCCGGCAGCCATTCGTCGGCGCGGATCGTCTTCGGAGCGGCATTGTCGCCAGCGATACCGTTGACGACGATCAGCGTGTGCAGCGCGGTATCCTTGCAGGCCTCGGCATTGAAACGCGCGGCAAATTCGGCGTCGGCCACCGTGACAACAGCGCCGGAATCGGCGAGATAAAACTGCAGGAGGTCGGGCGGGGTCAGCGTGTTGATCAATAGCGGCACGAAACCGGCGCGGACCGCTCCGAAGAACGCCGCCGGATAGGCCGGGGTGTCGTCGAGAAACATCAGGATGCGGTCGCCGCGCGCCAGACCGAGCGAGGCAAAGCCGTGGCCCCAGCGGCAGGCTTCCGCGCAGAGGTCGCGATAGCTGCGCCGTCCCAGCGGGCCCGTCAGCGCTAGCCGGTCGCCGCGGCCCTTGCCGAGGTTGTCGAACAGGATGCGGCTGGCGTTGTAGCTTTGCGGAATCGCAAAGCCGATTTCGCTCGCGCCGGCGCAATCCGGGGGCACCGCGTCGGCGATCTCGCGCGTCATGCGCTGCTCCCGCTGGCCGACAGCCGCCGCGACGCTTCGTAGCGCGCCATGAAGCGCGGGGCCATCGCGCGCAGCCGCGTGTCGTCGATTCGCCCGGAGCGGGTGATATAGCTGTAGGCAAAATCCATCAGGCCGAGCTTCATATGTGCGGGAAAGGTCTCGTACCAGTCGGCGCTGGTGCGCGCCGCCGTCACCAGTTTTTTCACGATCGGCTGGCGCTCGCTTTGATAGCGGGCGAGGGCTGTTGGGATATCGCGCTCCGCTTCCAGCGCCTTCGTCAGCGCGATCGCGTCCTCGATCGCGAGCCGGGTGCCCGAGCCGATCGAGAAATGCGCCGAATGCAGCGCATCGCCGATCAGCACCCTGTTCCCCGACCACCAGCGCTCGTTCCAGATCCACGGAAAATTGCGCCACAGCGATTTGTTGGAGATCAGCGGGTGGCCGTCGAGTGCGGCGGCGAACACCTGCTCGCAGATGGCTTTGGATTCATCGACCGTCTTGTCGGCGAAGCCAAATGTCTGCCAGGTCGCGGGGTCGCATTCGACCAGGAACGTGCTCATATCGGGCGAATAGCGATAGTGATGCGCGTTGAATGTACCGAGTCCGGTCTCGACAAAGGTCTGCGACAGGGTGGCGAAGCGTTTTGTGGTGCCGTACCAGGCGAACTTGTTTTGGGAAACCGACAGCGAGACGCCGAAATCGCTCTCGAAACTGCGGCGCACCAGTGAGTTCAAGCCATCGGCCGCGACGATCAGGTCGTAGCCGGCGAATTCGTCGACGGATGCGACTATCGTGTCGAAGCGCAACGCGACACCAACCGAAGCCGCGCGCTGCTGCAGGATCGTCAGCAGTTCGAGCCGTCCGATCGACGAAAAACCGACGCCGTCGATCTCGACGCTCTCGCCGCGCAGGTTCAGCGTGATGTTGCTCCAGCTCTGCATCCGCGGCGCGATGGCGTCGACCGTGTCGGGATCATCCGTGCGCAAAAATTCCAGCGCCTGTTCGGAGAACACGACGCCAAAGCCCCAGGTGGCGCCGGCCGGATTCTGTTCGAACAGGTCGACTTGCGCCTCCGGATGGCGTTTCTTCCAGAGATAGCTGAAATAGAGGCCTCCGGGGCCTCCGCCGATCACGGCGATCCGCACGGCATTTTCCTCCCGATCGACAGTATACTGTTGATCGGAAGTCTAGTCGAGATGCCGCGAAATGGCGATTCCGTTGTCGGCGGCGGCTCCAGCAAATTATTGCGCGGCAAACTGGCCCAGCACGTCGGAGCACGCCGGCGACAGCGAGGCCGACTGCGTGGCCAGGCATTCGATAATACGTCCGCCGCCCGGCGGAACTCCGGCGCACAGCGCGCGCACATCCAAGCCGCAGGCCGAGCGCAACACGAACAGGATCTCGCGCGGCCGCATCGGCCGCAGCACCAGAGCGGGCGCAGGCGCTGCGGCAGGGGCTGCCGCGGGATCCGCGCTCGCAGCCGCCGCCGGAGCGCGGCCGGCCGCGGGTGCCGCGCCGCCGCCCACGGCGTTCACCGCCTTCTCGCAATTGCCAGAAACCTTTGCCTTGTTCTTCTCCAGGCATTGCAGGGCGGCAGAACCTCCGGTCGGCACGCCGGCGCAGACCCTTTGATAATCGGAGCGGCAGGCGCTGCGGATCGCCGCGACCTGCGCGCTGCTCGGCTTTTTCACCGTGCCGGCAGCCTTTGGAGCCGCGGCCGTCTCGGCTGTGGGCTTGGCCGGTGCCGCGGCAGGTTCTTCCTTGGCTGCGGCGGCCGGAGCGGACTCGGGCTTGGCTTCCGGTTTCGCCTCAGGCTTGGCTTCGGCTTTGGGCTCGGGCGCCGGCTCGACCGCGCGAACCGCGGCCTGGCAGGACGGCGACAGGCTCGACATGTTCTTCTGCAGACACTGCAGCGATGCCATTCCACCCGGCGGGACGCTGGCGCAATTGGCCTGGTAATCCGCGCGGCAGGCCGAGCGAATCGCACTGCGCTGCGCGTCGGTCGGCGCCCGCGCCAATGCCGGTGTTGCGAGCGCAAACAGAACGGCTGCGGCCGCCGCAAAAAGCGCCGCCGCACGGCTCAACATGCTGATCATTTGAATAAATCCTTTTTGTTGTCGCTGGAGCCGCCGCTTCAACCGAAGTGAATGCCGAAGGGATGTCGGAAAAGATTTGCAAACCACATCATTTTCGCTTTCGAGTTCCACCGCAAGCGGATTGTTGCTATTGATGCATCGCGGAAGGCCTTCCTTCGCGCAATGCGCTTTTTTCTTTGATGAGCTGAAGGGGCATGGAAATGAAGCCTGCGCGTTCGCCAGCGCCCGTCCGATTGGACGACACCATGACGGCGACATCAGCCGGTCTCCGTCTTGCGTTCGTCATATTCGCGTTCGCAGCACTCGGCGGCTGCGAACAAAACGGCTTTGTGCCGCCGCCGCCGCCCAAGGTCGAAGTCGCGGCGCCGGCGCAGAAGGCGATCACGCGTTACTTCGAAGCCACCGGCAATGCCGCCCCCTTCAACAGCGTCGATCTCGTGGCGCGCGTGCAGGGCGTGCTGCAGTCGATCAATTACAAGGACGGCAGCCTCGTCAAGCAAGGCACCACGCTGTTCACGATCGAACCCGACACCTACAAGCTGAAACTCGAGCAGGCCCAGGCCGCGGAAGCCGGCGCGCAGGCGACGGTGAAGCAGGCCGAGGCCGACTACAAGCGCCAGGTGGATCTGGTGGCACGACAAGCGGTGTCGCAGGCTACGCTCGATACGTCGACTTCGACCCGGGACAACGCACAAGCCAGCCTGCAGCAGGCCCAGGCCAATACCAAGATCGCGGAGGTCAATTACGGCTATACCAATGTGGCGGCGCCGTTCGACGGCATCGTCAGCGCGCATCTGGTCTCGGTCGGCGAACTGGTCGGGGCAGCGTCGCCGACGCAACTTGCCACCATCGTGCAGCTCGACCCGATCTATGTCACTTTCAACGTCAACGAACAGGATGTTTTGCGGATCAGGGCCGAAGCCAAGCGGCGCGGGATGACGTCGAGCGATCTGACGCAGTTGCCGATCGAGGTGGGGTTGCAGACTGAGGACGGCTTTCCGCACAAGGGCAAGCTCGACTACGCTGCGCCTACCGTCAACCAGTCGACCGGCACGCTGGCGGTGCGCGGCGTGCTGCCGAACGCCGATCGTATCCTCCTGCCCGGCTATTATGTGCGCGTCCGTGTTCCCTTCAGCCAACAGCAGGACGCGCTGCTGGTGCCCGATGTCGCGCTCGGCAGCGATCAGGGCGGACGCTATGTGCTGGTCGTCAACGCCGACAATGTGGTCGAGCAGCGCAAGGTCCAGATCGGGCCGGTCGAGGGCGAATTGCGCGTGATCGAGAGCGGGCTGAAACCCGACGACCGCGTCGTCATCGCGGGGCTGTTGCGCGCGATCCCCGGCCAGAAGGTCGACCCGCAAACCCAGAAGATCGATGCGCCGCCACCACCGGCCAAATAGGAGCCGCGCATGATTTCGAAATTCTTCATCGAGCGGCCGGTGCTTTCCAACGTCATCGCGATCCTGATGATCCTGATCGGCGGCGTCTGCCTGTTCACGCTGGCGGTCGCGCAATATCCCGACGTGGTGCCGCCGACGGTGCAGGTCACTACCCGCTATCCCGGCGCCAGCGCCAAGACCGTGATCGATACCGTGGCGCTGCCGATCGAGCAGCAGGTCAACGGTGTCGAGGACATGCTCTACATGCAGTCCTATAGCGGGGCCGACGGCACCTACTCGCTGACGGTTACCTTCAAGATCGGCACCGACCTCAACTTCGCGCAGGTGCTGGTGCAGAACCGGGTGTCGAGCGCGCTGTCGCAGCTGCCGCAGGCGGTGCAGAACCAGGGTGTCACCGTGCAGAAGAAATCCACGGCGATTCTCTTGTTCGTGACGCTGACCTCGCCGAAGGCGACCTATGACAGCCTTTATCTGAGCAATTACGCCACCATCAACATCCGCGACGAGCTGTCGCGACTGCCCGGTGTCGGCAATGTCACGGTGTTCGGCGCCGGCCAGTATTCGATGCGGATCTGGCTCGATCCCAACAAGCTGCAGGTGCGCGGGCTGATGCCGCAGGACGTCATCCAGGCGATCCAGCAGCAGAGCCAGCAGGTCACCGCCGGCCAGGTCGGCATGCCGCCGACACCGCCGGGGCAGGCGTTCCAATATACGCTCAACGTCAACGGCCGGCTCGACGACCCGAGCCAGTTCGAGGACATCATCGTCAAGACCGGCAGCAACGGCGACGTCACCCGCGTCAGCGACGTCGGCTCGGTCGAACTGGGAGCCCAGACCTACAGCCAGGTGTTCTCGCTCAACAATCAGGCGGCCACCGGCATCGGCGTGTTCCAGTCGCCCGGCGCCAACGCACTGGAAGTCGAGAAGGCGGTCCGCAAGAAAATGACGGAGCTCGCCGCCGCTTTCCCGCCGGACATCAAATTCGATACCCCATTCGACACCACCAAATTCGTCGCGGCCTCAATCCATGAAGTCTACAAGACGCTGATCGAGGCCGGCCTTCTCGTGCTGGTCGTGATCCTGGTATTCCTGCAGGACTGGCGGGCGATGCTGGTGCCGGCAACCACGGTGCCGGTCACCATCATCGGCGCCTTCGCCGCGATGGCGGCGCTGGGATTCACCATCAACCTGTCGACCCTGTTTGCGATCGTGCTCTCGATCGGCATCGTGGTGGATGATGCCATCGTCGTGGTCGAGGGCGCCGCCCACAATATCGAGAAAGGCATGTCCGGCCATGACGCCGCGATCGCGGCGATGGACGCGCTGTTCGCGCCGATCGTCGGCATCACGCTGGTTTTGATCTCGGTGTTTTTGCCGGCGGCGTTCCTGCCGGGGCTCACCGGGCGCATCTATGCGCAATTTGCGCTGGTGATCGCCGCCACCGCGTTGCTCAGCGCCATCAATGCCGCGACGCTGAAGCCGACTTAATGCGCGCTATGGCTGCGCGCGCCGGTGCCGATGGACCGGCGCAACTGGTTCTATCGCGGCTTCAATCGGGTCTATGACCGCCTCGAACGGGGCTATGCGGCGCTGATCGGCCGCATGGCGGCGCACAGCAACGTCTCCGTCATCATCGCGCTGATCCTGATCGGCATCGGAGGCTATGGCCTGTCGCGGGTGCCGACCGGCTTCATTCCGATCGAGGACCAGGGCTATCTTCTGGTCGCCGTGCAATTGCCCGACGGCGCCTCGCTCGATCGGACCCAGCGGGTGCTCAATCGGGTCGCCGAACTGTCGAACAAGACGCCCGGCGTCGACCAGACGATCACCATCGCCGGCCTGTCGGCGCTTGACAACTCCTCGAGCCTCGCCAATGGCGGCGTCGCCTATCTGATCCTGAAGGAGTGGAGCGAGCGCGGTCCGGGGCAGGATCTGCGCTCGCTGTTCACCGGCTTGAACCAGAAGATGGCGGAGATTCCGGAGGCGCGAATATTGGTGATCCCGCCGCCGCCGATCCAGGGCATCGGCAACGCCGCCGGCTTCGCCATGCAGGTCGAGCTGCGCGACGGCAATTCGGATTTCGGCAAACTGCAGGCCATCACCGGCGCCATCGTCGACAACGCGCAGACCCAGAGCGCGTTGCAGCGCGTCAGTTCGCCGTTCCGGGCGCTGGTGCCGCAATTCGACGTCGATGTCGACCGCATCAAGACCCAGACGCTGCATGTCACCACCGACCAGGTATTTTCGACGCTGAGTTCCTATCTCGGCGCGTCCTATGTCAACCAGTTCACGAAATTCGGCCGCACCTTCCAGGTTTTCGCCCAGGCGGATTTGCAGTTTCGCCTGCGGCCGCGCGACATCGAAAATCTGATGGTTCGCAACTCGCAGGGCGACATGATTCCGCTGGGCACGCTCGCGACCATTACCCCGTCGGTCGGCCCGTCGCTGATCAGCCTGTACAATCTCTATCCGTCCTCGACCATCATCGGCCTGCCGGCGCAGGGCTATAGCTCCGGCCAGTCGATCGCGCTGATGGAAGAGATCGCCGACAAGACCTTGCCGCCGGGCGCGGGCTATGAATGGACCGCGATGTCGTATCAGGAAAAATCCGTCGGCGGCCAGATCTACTGGGTGTTCGGCCTTGCGCTGCTGCTGGTCTATCTCGTGCTCGCCGGACAATATGAAAGCTGGTACGCACCGATCTCCGTCATCCTCGCCGTGCCGCTGTCGCTGCTCGGTCCGATGGCGGTGCTCACGGGTTTGCGGATCGAGAACAACCTCTACACCCAGATCGGCCTGATCCTGCTGATCGCGCTGTCGGCCAAGAACGCCATCCTGATCGTCGAGGTCGCGCTCGAACTGCACGGCCGCGACGGCAAGCCGCTGCTGGAATTGGCGGTCGAGGCGGCTCGCGCCAGGTTCCGGCCGATCCTGATGACCTCGTTCGCCTTCATCCTCGGCGTGGCGCCGCTGGTGGTCGCAACCGGCGCCGGCGCCAGCGCCCGCAAGTCGATCGGCATCACCGTATTTTCCGGCATGATCGCCTCGACCTGCCTTGCGGTATTGTTCGTCCCGACCTTCTTCGTCGTGGTGCAGCGGTTCGAAAACTGGCTCAAGGCGCGCAAGGCCTCCGGCGCGCAAGCGATCCCGCAGTCGGGGCCGTAGTGGCGCGCCACAGCCGCTGATGGTCGGCGGAAGCGGCGGCGGCTATCCCGACAGGCGCACGCCGGCCGAATCCGCGCTGCAAGCGAGCATTTCCTGCCCACAAAAAAGGCATCGCGAAGCATTGCCTCAACGTTAAGCATCGGGCAGGCTCCAGCGGCAGATGTGGAGTTGGCCGCATCCGCGAATGACCCGCCTCGTTTGCACGTGGGGATGTCAGGATTCTCGTAACCTCGGGGATGCCAGAATGCTGTTCAGAAGACCAATGCTTGCCGCCGCGTTCGCGCTCGTCACCGTTGCCTCGGCGACGCAGGCCCATGCCGATGCCCTCGACGCCATCATGACGGCCAAGGTCATCAAGGTCGCTGTGCCGCAGGATTTTGCGCCGTTCGGTTCCGCCGGGCTCGATCTCAAGCCGCAGGGCTACGACATCGACATGGCCAATCTGATCGCCAAGGCGCTCGGGGTGAAGGCCGAGATCATCCCGGTTACCAGCGCCAACCGGATTCCCTATCTGCAGACCCGCAAGGCCGACATCGTCATCTCCAGCCTCGGCAAGAATGCCGAGCGCGAGAAGGTGATCGACTTCTCCGACGCCTATGCGCCGTTCTTCTCCGGCGTGTTCGGCACCAAGGCCATCAAGGTGGCGGCGGCGGCCGACCTCACGGGCAAGACGATCGGCGCCACCCGCGGGGCCATCGAGGAACAGGAATTGTCGAAAATGGCGCCGACCGACGCCACCATCAAGCGCTTCGAGGACAACAACGCCACCATCGCCGCCTTTGTCTCCGGCCAGGTCGACCTGATCGCGACCGGCAACACGGTCGCCGCCGCCATCGCCGAAAAGGTGCCGGCCCGGGCGCCGACGCTCAAATTCGTCATCAAGGACAGCCCATGCTACATCGGTCTCAACAAGGACGAGCCGAAACTGCTGGCCAAGCTCAACGAGATCATCGCGCAGGCCAAGGCTTCGGGAGAGATCGCCAAGCTGTCGGAGAAATGGCTGAAGGCGCCCTTGCCGCCGGGCTTCTAGCCGGTCGCGCCGGGGGCAGGCCGACATGATCTACAAGCTCCAATTCGGCGAACTGCTGCCCTACTGGGATGTGCTGCTGCGAGGGCTGATTTTTACCATCGTGTTGACGGTGGTGTCGACCTTCGCCGGCATCGCGGTCGGCACCGCCGGCGCATCGGCGCGCACTTTCGGACCGAAATGGCTCGGCCGCCTTGTCGCCGCCTATGTCGAATTGATCCGCAACACGCCGTTCATCGTGCAGCTGTTCTTCATCTTTTTCGGCCTGCCGGCTCTCGGGTTGAAGCTTGACGAAACGACCGCGGCGTTCCTCGCCATGACTGTCAATCTCGGTGCCTATTCCACCGAGATCATCCGCGCCGGCATCGAGGCGGTACCGAAAGGACATATCGAAGCCGGCGTCAGCCTTGCCATGACCAAATGGGAAGTGCTGCGCTACATCATTCTCAAGCAGGCGTTCCAAAAGATCTATCCGGCGCTGTCGTCGCAGATCATCATCGTGATGCTGGGCTCGGCCGTGGTGTCGCAGATATCGGCGCAGGATCTGACCTACGCCGCCAACTTCGTCGCGTCGCGGAATTTCCGCAACTTCGAGGTCTATCTGCTGGTGGCGCTGACCTATCTGCTGCTTGCCATGCTGATGCGTTCGCTGCTGCGCGGCCTCGGCCGCATCCTGTTCAAGGCGAAGTGAACGATGTTGCAGTTCAGCTTCTGGGACATCCTGTCTAACCTGCTGATCGCCACGCAATGGACCATCGTGCTGTCGCTGATCGCCTTCGTCTGCGGCGGCATCGTCGGACTGATCCTGCTGTTCATGCGGACCTCGCAGATTGCGCCGCTGGAATGGTTCACCAAGATCTACATCGAGCTGTTCCAGGGCACGCCGCTCCTGATGCAGCTGTTCCTGTTCTTTTTCGGCATCGCGCTGTTCGGCGTGGAGGTCAGTCCGTGGATGGCCGCGACCATGGCGCTGACGTTCTGGACCAGCGCCTTTCTCGCCGAGATATGGCGCGGCTGCGTCGAGTCGATCCCGAAGGGCCAATGGGAGGCCTCGTCCAGCCTGGCGCTCAGCTATATCGAGCAGATGCGCTACGTCATCCTGCCGCAGGCCTCGCGTATCGCGGTCGCGCCGACCGTCGGCTTCTCGGTCCAGGTGGTCAAGGGCACCGCGCTGGCCTCGATCATCGGATTCGTCGAGTTGACCAAGGCCGGCACCATGCTCAACAACGCGACGTTCCGCCCGTTCGTGGTCTATTCGCTGGTTGCGCTGATCTACTTCTGTCTGTGTTTCCCGCTGTCCTGGTGTGCCAAAAGGATAGAGAGCCGCCTCAATGTCGCTCGTTAGTATTCGTGATGTAAGAAAGAGTTTCGGACCCAACGAGGTGCTGAAGGGCGTCTCGCTCGAGGTCGCCAAGGGCGATGTGGTTGCCATCATCGGACGCTCCGGCTCGGGCAAGAGCACGCTGCTCCGCTGTATCAACGGCCTGGAGACCTATCAGTCCGGCGCGATCCTTGCCGACGGCATCGAGGTCGGCGGCCTCACTACCAATCTGCGCGAGCTGCGCCGCCATGTCGGCATGGTGTTCCAGCAGTTCAACCTGTTTCCGCACCTGACGGCCGCGGAAAACGTGATGCTGGCGCCGACCGTCGTCAACAAGGTGTCGAACAAGCAGGCGCGCGAAACGGCCGCCGAGGTGCTGGCGAAAGTCGGCCTGTCCGAAAAGATGGACGCATATCCGAGCCAGCTCTCCGGCGGCCAGCAGCAGCGCGTCGCCATCGCCCGTTCGCTGGCGATGCGGCCGAAGGTGCTGTTGTGCGATGAAATCACCTCGGCGCTCGACCCCGAACTGGTCAACGAGGTGTTACGCGTGGTCGAACAACTGGCCCGCGAAGGCATGACCCTGATTCTGGTTACCCATGAAATGCGCTTCGCCCGCGACGTCGGCACCAAACTCGTCTTCATGCACCACGGCAAGGTACATGAAGAGGGCGTTCCGAAGGAGGTCTTCGCCGCCCCACGGACCCCGGAACTGCAGCAGTTCGTTGGCACCATCGGCTGAGTTCAAAGAGCGCGCCATGGTTCACGCAAATTTGCCCAAGAACACGGCGTCCGCGGCGGTCCGATGGATATTGCAAGGCGCCGCCCACAATTGCGTCATCGAACCAGGATTTGCCGCGGAACAATCCGCGGCACCGAGCCTTATTTAGTCCAAGGCTCAAATAAATCCCGAGACTATTGCCATGACGATTTTACCTGTGGATCGCGCATTGCGCATATACGGCACGCTCGCAGACCGTTCGGAGACGAGGGGAACGCGTGAGCGGCTCGCCCGCCATCTTATGCAAAAGTATATCGAAGGCGAAACCGACGAGCACCGCCTGACGGTGGAAGGATTGTCATATTTGCGCGATCTCGATCGGCAAATCGACCTGCGCTAGTCCCTCAAGGCTTCCCGTTGTTTTTGCAGCGAATTGCGCCGCGTGATTCGTGCCTTCGCGGTGCGGACGGCCTCGCCCCTTGTCGGCTCCTGCTTTGGTTGTGCCGCGACCGACCTTTTACCGGCCGTCGGCATCGCGGGCAGCACTTGCGTCGGCATGACCGAGGCGCGATTGCCGGGTTGCGTCCTCATGGGACCGATGGTGGGTTTGCTCCTGGGCATACGAAATAACGCCTTTCGAGCCACTTCGTTCAATCGGGACAACACCCGCCGGCAACGGCTTCTCCAACGATTGGATGGCTTTTCGACGCGTCGGGCTCGCGGGATTAATCCGGTAACGGTGTCCCGCGGCCGAGACACCTCCCCACACGAACGTGACCTCGGTTCCGGAACGCCACCGACTGGCTTGTGTTGAATTGCATCCGTCCGCGTGACGCGGACGAGCTTACCAACCTTGGCAAACAGAGGAGGGCGCGATGAAGCGAGCGTTCATCTTTGTAGTGATCCCATGGCTTGCAGCGCTCGGTGCGGCCCATGCCCAGGTGAGTCCCCAAGCCAATTCCCAAACCGGTCTTCAACCCGGTTCCCAAGCCAGTCTCCCAGCCGCTGCCGCGCCCGCTACGGCCGCACCCTCCGCTCCCCCAACCGTCGGTGGGACCGGGGCGGCCCCGAGCGGAACGACGCTGTCGGAAACGCCATGCCCGGAAGCCGGTGGCTTGACGGCGCCAGGATGCGCTTCCGATCCCTTGTATGTACCCAACTGGAATGTACGGACGTCGTTCGGAGCTTCCGAGGCCGTCTCGGCGACGGGAGCTCCGCCGGGATCGAGCAATGGCATCAGCGCTTCCCCCTCGATCAATCCCCAGGCAGCCGCGCAATTGCCGGGCGAGGCGTCCAACACGCCGACACAGGTTGCGAATACCACGGCATCGCAAGCCCCCGCGGCTTCCACCCCTGTCTGCTCTGCCTCGATGCCGTCCTCGATGCCGTCGACGACGACCGGCGGCTCGAGTCCAGGCAGTCTGTTCGGTGGAATGTCCGGCGGCTGCTGAGCGACGCTGGCGCCGCAGGCGCTCCCCTAGGACAACTCGGCGTCCTGCATGGCCAGCAATTCGAAGGGCGCCTGGAAAGCCGGCAGCGCGGCTATTCGCGCGGCCCGGCGCGCGACATTGGTCCAGCGCTCCAGCTCGAACGCGGAGATTTCCGCAAAGGCGATGTCGCCATAGCAGAACAGGTCCGCGATGGTGGGCTCAGCCGCGCACAAATAGTTGCAATCGGCGAGATGGCTGTCCAGTACCAACTGCGCAGTCTGCGAACGCCGCCGATGGTAGTCGGCAATGACGGGATCGACCTGGATCGGCAGCAGGTTGCGCTGGCCAAGCTGAACGCCATAGCAATTGAAGATCGGCGGAAACAACGCATCGACGTCCCAGTACAGCCATTCCCGGACGCGCCGGCGTGCCGTCGAATCCTTGCCCTGAAAGCGGCCGAGCGTTTTGGCGAGATGCTCCACGATGGCCGCCGACTGGAGATAGGTCTCGCCGTCGTCGACCAGCACCCGCACCTGGGCCCAGCGCGACAGCGCGAGAAATTCCGGCGTCTTGTGCATTCCCTTCTGGAAACTGACATAGCGGAACGAAAACGGCGCGCCCGACAGCCGCAGCATCAGCGCCACCTTGTAGGTCGGCAACGAATGCGGGCTGCCGTAGAGCGTGAAACGCTGCATCGATCAGGCTCCCGTGCCGGCGGCGAGGTCAAACCCCGTGCTTGACCGCCTGATATGCCAGCTGCTTGAACTGGAACGCAAAGGGATGGAAGAATCCCATGTGACGCTGCGCCATCATCACGCCCGCGACGCCTGCCCTTGGCGAGATCCACCATTGCGTGCCCGCCAGGCCGCCCCAATAGAGTTCGCCGGCCGAATCCGCGTGGCCGGCCGGCGACGGTTTCTCGACCAGTCCGCCCGCCAGCCCAAACCCCTGGCCTTGCAGCACCCCGGTGTTCGGGAAGCGCATCCACATGCCCTCAGGAAACTGGTTGGTCATGGCAAGCGCGATCGTATCCGGTTTCAGCAAGGTTGGGCCGCCGGGGAGCAGGCTTCGAATCAACGCCACCATGTCAGGCAAGGTTGAAACCATGCCGCCGCCGCCGCTCAGCCTCGGGACCGGGCGTAGATAAGCCCCCGGATAGGGTGCGTTATCGGTGCGGGTGAGTCCCGGCTTCATCGGGTTCATCAGGTCGGCCCCGAGATAATAGGCGACGAGCCGGTCCTGCTTTTTCTCCGGCACCGCGAAGGCGGTGTCCACCATGCCGAGCGGATCAAGAATCCGCGCCTGGATGAATGTGTCGAACCGCTCGCCGCTGACGATTTCGACGAGCCGCCCCAGCACGTCGGTCGCCACCGAATATTCCCACGACGTTCCCGGATGATAGATCAACGGCAGGTCCGCCAGCATCTCGATCATGTCCGTCAGCGGCGTGGCGGGGTTGAGCACCTTGCGCGCGTTATAGGCCTTGAAGATGACCGTGCCGGGGTCGAAGACGCCGTAGCTCAGCCCCGAACGGTGGCTCATCAAATGGCGGATGGTGATCGATCCCCTGGCCGGTTCGGTGTCGTCCAGCGAAGTCGCGCCGGTGCGCAGGACGCGGCGGTTTGCAAGCTGCGGAATATATTTTTCGATCGGATCGTCGAGCTGGAAGCGGCCTTCTTCGTAGAGCAGCAGCGCCGCGCAGGAGGTGATCAGCTTGGTGTTGGAGAAGGCCCGGAAGATATGGTCGGCGCGCAAGGGAATCCGCGCTTCCCTGTCGGCCCAGCCGACGCAATTCACATCCACCAGATCCCGGCCGAAAAATATCGCGGACGAAACTCCGGGAAGGATGTCGCCGTCGACATAGCGACGCATCGCGGCGTGCGCCGGACCGAAGTCGTAGTCGCCGGGCTTCACCTGCATGCCTTCCATCGCCGTCCCCTGCATCCAAGCCCTGTCGAGCTTTATTGATCTTGCGCTCACACCCTGACCATCCGCTTGCCGCGGTTTTCGCCTGCCAAGAGTCCGATCAGCGCCTTCGGCGTATTCTCCAGCCCCTTGATGACGTCCTCCTGCACTTTCAGTTTGCCGGAGGCGACCCAGGATTGCAGGTCGCTCAAGGCCTCGTCGCGCTGATCCATGAAATCCATCACGATGAAACCCTGCATGATCAGGCGCTTCACCACGATCAGGCCGGGCACGCCGCGCGGCCCATGCGCCGACGGCACGCCGTCATATTGCGAGATCGCGCCGCAGCAGGCGATGCGGCCGCGATTGTTCATCTGCGCAAGACAGGCTTCGAGGATGTCGCCGCCGACATTGTCGAAATAGACGTCGATGCCCTTTGGCGCCGCGGCGCGCAGCGCCCGAAACACCGCACCGTCCTTGTAGTCGACCGCGGCGTCGAAGCCGAGTTCGGAGGTGAGCCAGTTGCACTTGTCCTTGCCGCCGGCGATGCCGACCACGGTGCAGCCCTTTATCTTCGCGATCTGGCCGACGATCGATCCGACCGAGCCGGCGGCGGCCGAGACCACCACGGTCTCGCCGGCCTTCGGCTTGCCGACGTCGAGCAGGCCGAAATAGGCGGTGAGGCCGGCGATGCCGTAGACGCTCAACAGATGCGTCATCGGCTCGACCTTCGGCATTTTTGTCAGGTGTTTCGCCGGCACGGCCGCATATTCCTGCCAGCCGGTATCGCCGAACACGAGATCGCCGGGCACAAGCCCCGGCGCCTTCGACGACACCACCTCGGCGATGCCGCCGCCGGCCATCACGGTGTTGGCCTCGACCGCCGCGCGATAGGTCGCGCCGTGCATCCAGGCCCGGTTGGCGGCATCGAGCGAGATATAACGCACCCGCAGCAAGGCCTCGCCGTCTTTCGGCTCCGGAATCCGCGCCTCGGCCAGCTTGAAATGTTCCGGCCCCAATTTCCCTGTGGGCTTCTCCACCAGCAGGACCTGACGATTGACATTGCCGCTCATGGCATTCCCTCTCCGACATGGCCGTTCTTGATGCATTTTTCCGCGTATGAAACGCGCATACTGCACAGATTGTGCGCTGCGCACCGACGCTAGTCGGCGTCGGCTCAATTCACAACGAGAACATTGTGGCAAACGACCTGAGGGTTCGAAGCGAGTTGCGTCAGCGGCGGAATCTGCCACACTTGGCGCCGCCGCAACTTACGGGGGTAAGAAAATGTCCAACAGGTTTACGCAATACATCCTGATCGCGATGGTGCTCGGCATCGTGATGGGCGCGCTGATCTTCAATTATCTTCCAGACTCGAGGGCGGATATCGCCTCGACCGTAAACCTGATCGCGATGCTGTTCCTGCGGCTGATCAAGATGATCATCGCGCCCCTGGTGTTCGCGACCCTGGTCGGCGGCATCGCCCATATGGGCAGCGGCGCCAAGCTGGGGCGGATCTTTGCGAAGACCATGGGCTGGTTCGTCAGCGCCTCCTTCGTCTCGCTGTTGCTGGGCCTCGTGATGGTCAACCTGCTGCAGCCCGGCGCCAATTTCCCGGGCACCCTGCCGGACAAGGCGCAGTCGACGGGCCTGCCGGTATCGGCGTTCTCGATCGAGAAATTCCTCACCCATCTGATCCCGACCTCGATTGCGGATGCGATGGCGCAGAACGAGATTTTGCAGATCGTGGTGTTCGCGGTGTTCTTCTCGGTAGCCCTCGGCGCCATGCCGGAGCGCTCCAAGCAGATCCTTTCGGTGATCGATGACCTCGGCCACATCATGCTGAAGGTGACGAGCTACGTCATGCTGTTCGCGCCGATCGCGGTGTGGGCGGCGATTACCGCGACGGTGGCCAAGAACGGCCTGCTGGTGCTGTGGAAGCTGGTCGTGTTCATGGGCGGCTTCTATCTCTCGCTGATGCTGCTGTGGGGCATCCTTGTCATCGTCGGTTTCATCGTCATCGGGCCCAGATACAGCCACCTGTTGCGGCTGATCCGCGAACCGCTGATGATCGCCTTCTCAACCGCGAGTTCGGAAGCGGCCTATCCGAAGACGCTGGAGGGCCTCAACCGCTTCGGCGCGTCGGCGCGGATTTCGAGCTTCGTGCTGCCGCTGGGCTATTCGTTCAACCTCGACGGCACGATGATGTACTGCACCTTTGCCAGTATCTTCATCGCGCAGACCTACCACATCGAAATGTCGCTCGGCACCCAGTTCGCGATGCTGGCGACCTTGATGATCACCTCGAAGGGCGTCGCCGGCGTTCCCCGCGCCTCGCTGGTGGTGATCGCCTCGACGCTCGGCCAGTTCGGCATTCCCGAGGCGGGGCTATTGATGATCATGGGTATCGACACCTTCCTCGACATGGGACGCAGCGCCACCAACGTGATCGGCAACTCGCTCGCCACCTCCGTGGTGGCGAAGTGGGAAGGCGAACTCGCGCCCGAGCACGCGCTCAGCCCCGACGACGCCGTGCCGCCGGACCTGATCCCCGGCGAGATTCCCGCGATGGCCGGCCATTGATGGGAGCGATCCATGCGCCAGATTTTACGGCGAACGGCGGGGGCCTGCGGCCTGTGGTTGGCGGCGTGCCTGCTGACCACAGGGGCCGGTGCCCAGACCAGCGGCGAAGGGCTTAGCCCGACGCTTGCCAACATCAAGAAGACCCATGTGGTGCGTCTCGGCTACCGCGAGAGCTCGCCGCCGTTTTCGTTCCTGGACCAGGCCAACCGGCCGATCGGCTACAGCCTCGAACTCTGCGAGGCCATCGTCGACGAGATCGGCGTCGAGGTCGACGATGCCAATCTCAGAATCGAATACGTCAAGGTCACTTCCGACGACCGCATTCCGGCGGTGGTGCAGAACAAGATCGATCTCGAATGCGGATCGACCACGGCCAACGCCGAGCGCGCCAAGCAGGTGGCGTTCTCGCCGTTGATGTTCGTCGCCGGCACCAAGCTGATGGTGGCGAAGGCCTCCGGCATCTCCGGCGCGGCGGATCTGAAGGGCAAGACGGTGGTGGTGACCAAGGGCACCACCAACGAGCAGGCGATGCACGCCGTCGACAAGAAGCTTTCGCTCGGCCTCACCATCGTGACATCGCCCGATCACGAGCAATCCTACCAGATGCTGTCGGACGGCAAGGCCGATGCGTTCGCGACCGACGATATCCTGCTCTACGGCCTGATCGCGCGGCACAAGTCGCAGGACAAATTCCACGTCACCGGCGACTATCTGTCCTACGACCCCTACGGCATCATGTTCCGCAAGGGCGAGCCGCAACTCGCCGCCGTGGTGGAACGCACCTTCCACAAGCTCGGCTCCAACCGCGACCTGATCCCGCTCTACAACAAATGGTTCATGGCCCGGCTGCCGACCGGCGAAAGGCTGAACGTGGAAATCTCGCCGCAGCTGGAAGAGGCCTTCAACGTGCTCAACGACACCGAGGGCACGAGCAATTAAGTACTTCTCCCTCGCCCCGCTCTTGCGGGGAGAGGGTTGGGGTGAGGGGCTCTCTCAGAGTGCGCGACTCGTTGAGAGAACCCTCACCCGGATTGCATTTCATGCAATCCGGCCTCTCCCGCAAGCGGGAGAGGCGAAGAAATTCACGGCTTGATGCCGAACGCCGATTTCGTCGCGTCGATCGTGTTGTTGAAGGCGGCCTTGGTCTGGCCCGTCAAGGTGCCGGCCTCGTAAGTCGGGCCGGCGGTAAAACCTGTCTTGGGTCTGCCGACAATGCTGGTCTGGACCTTGGATAACGTTGCGGCAAAGTTCGTCGTCGCCGAGCTTGCGGCTTTGGTCAGCGCCGTGGTCTGCTGCGAGACGAAGGCGGCTGCGGACGATGTGATGGATGTGAGGTCTGTCATGCGATGCTCCTCGCTTGTGGGAAACATCGGCCCGGTATGGTTAACGAGCCGTTAACGGGCTGATTTTGACGGCTCAAACGAACACCTTGTCCAGCGCGGCGCTGTAGGCATCGTCGACCAGATCGGGATGAAATCGGCTCAGCGATTCCATCATGACCCCCGAATTGATTTCGAGAATCTGCCAGCGGCCATCGACCTGCACAACGTCGATCGATCCGAACCTGATATCGATGGCCTTCGCGGCCTCGATTGCAATCCGGACGCAGGCGTCACGGATTTCTCCCTGCTCCAGCAGGACCGGGCGCGCGCCGGAATCGAGGTTATGGCGCCAATTCAGGACGCGCCGCTGGCCAGGCGGCAGGATCGCGTCGAGATCGGATCGATCGAGATCGCCGACCATGCCGGGCAAGACCGCCGATCGCTGATCAACCGGCGTCGCTGCAAGCGCGAGCTCGAGCAGGGATCGTTCGCCGTCGCCGGTGACCGAAGGGCGGTCCTTGTCGTAGACGACGACAGGGAGATGATCGAGAAGGACCACCCGGACCTCCCGTTCGATATCGACGTAAGGCGAGATGGAGACGCTCGCATTCGCGGCAAACACCCGGTTGACCGCGAGTTCGAGCGCCGGCTTGGTCGACACCATGTAGACCGATTTGCCGGTGGTCCCCTCGTTCGGTTTGACGACGATCCCTGAGGGATGCCGCTCCAGAAGACGAAGCATGGCTTCCCACGATCCCCGCGCCGCGACGAACTCGTTCAGCCTTGGGTTCAGGAACAGGGCGTGCGGAACGCAGGGCACGCCGGAAATCTCCAGTACTTCCGCGGTCGCCGCCTTGTCGTTGGCGATCCGATGCGCGATCGCGCTGTTCAATCCGATGTCGTAGCCAAAAGCGAAATGCCGCGTCGGCCCACGATGCATCACGATCAGCCAGCCCTCGGACCGCAGCTCGATCGCAATGCCATGACGGGTGCAATATTTTTTCACCGCATCCACGAATATTCGCCGGCTGTTGAGCATTGCGATCCCGTCAGCTTGTCGCCGGTCGCCGGCATTGCCGCCGCGGCCGTTTGGAGTCTGCGTTGATATATCCTTAAAGACGCATCGGAACATAGTCCGCCATCGTCCGGCGCGGCAATTTACTGCTGCCTTATCCCCCATTTGGGCAAGTTAATTGCGGTCTTCCCGACGATCACTGCAAAATAATTTCAATGCAGTTTTGACACCTCAATTGCGCGTCAACGCGTGTTGACTATCTGGCGCAGTAGCGTAGGTGAAGCGTCAAATCCTCAATCGCCGCAGGGGTTTTTGCCTCATTCGGAGGCCGCGAAACCGTTCGTTCTACGGTGGGGCAAAATCGGAAAAATAAAGCTCATGAGCGCATTTCATCGAGAGAAGGTTGTTTCCGTCCGGCACTGGACCGATACGCTTTTCAGTTTCCGGGCCACCCGCAATTCGGCGTTCCGATTCCAGAATGGGCAGTTCGCGATGATCGGGCTGGAGGTCGATGGCCGTCCGCTGCTGCGCGCCTACTCGATGGCGAGCGCCAATCACGAGGACGAGCTGGAATTCTTCTCGATCAAGGTCGCCGACGGTCCGTTGACCTCGCGGCTGCAGAAAATCAGGGAGGGCGACACCATCCTGGTCGGGCGCAAGGCCACGGGAACGCTGGTCGCCGACAATCTGATCCCTGGAAACCGCCTGCTGTTGCTGTCGACCGGCACCGGGCTCGCGCCGTTCGCGAGCCTGATCAAGGATCCGGACGTCTATGAACGGTTCGAGAGCATCGTGCTCGTGCACGGCTGCCGCCAGGTATCCGAGCTCGCCTATGGCGAGGAGCTGGTGGCGAAGCTGCGCGACGACGAGTTGTTCGGCGAATTGCTGGCCGGAAAGCTTCTGTATTATCCGACCGTCACCCGCGAGCCGTTCCGCAACCGCGGCCGCATCACCGACCTGATCACGTCGGGGCAATTGTTCGACGACATCGGCCAGGAGCCGCTCGACATCGCCACCGACCGCATCATGATGTGCGGCAGCCCCGCCATGCTGGAAGAGCTGCGGGCCATGTTCGAGGCGCGGGGTTTTGCCGAGGGCTCCAACAGCGAGCCCGGCCATTTCGTGATCGAGAAGGCGTTCGTGGAGCGGTGATGCGTCATCGTCATTCCGGGGCGCGAAGACGCGAACCCGGAATCTCGAGATTCCGGGTTCATCGCTGCGCGATGCCCCGGAATGACAGTATGTTCAACAACCAATGTTGATGGTGCTTCCCGCGCATCGGCTGCTATAAACCTCTCCGAACGCCGCGTGGCCCCATCGCCAACGGGGCGAGTGCGGGAGCGAACGCGACTTTGTCCTTTTCTGACCATGCCGGCCCGGCCCGGACGGCCCTTGTGCTCGCAGGCGGCGGCAGTTTCGGCGCCATTCAGGTCGGCATGATGCACTCGCTCGCCGCCCACGGCGTGTCCGCCGATATGGTGGTCGGCTCCAGCGTCGGCGCGCTCAACGGCGCCTACTTTGCCGGCGATCCCACGCTGAAGGGCGTGCTGCAACTCGAAACCATCTGGCGCGGCCTGACGCGGCACGACGTGTTTCCGATCACCTGGCGGACGCTGGCCGGATTTCTCTGGCGCCGCGACTTCCTGATCCCGCATGACGGCATCGCCAAACTGATCGACGATCATCTGCCCTATCGCGACCTGCAGGACGCCAGGCTTCCCGTGCACATCGTCACCACCGACATCGTGACCGGCGATGCCGTGGTGCTGTCGGAGGGTTCGGCGGCGCAGGCGATCATTGCTTCGACCGCGATCCCCGGCGCGTTCGCCCCGGTCCGCTACAAGGATTTCTACCTCGCCGACGGCGCGATCTCTTCCAACACGCCGATCAAGGTCGCGGTCAAGCTGGGCGCGCGGCGCCTGATCATCCTGCCGACCGGCTATGCCTGCTCCACCAATACCCCGCCGGTCGGCGCGGTCGCCAACGTGCTGCATGCGCTGACGCTGCTGATCGCGCGGCAGTTGGTGAGCGAACTGGAAGACCTCGCGCCCGATATCGAATACTATGTGGTGCCGCCGCTTTGCCCGCTGGTGGGCTCGCCTTACGACTTCACGCGGTCCGCCGATCACATCGAGCGCGCCATCCGCTCCACCGATGCATGGCTGGCGCAAAACGGTCTGGAGCAGACTGGGATTCCCGACGCGATGCGGCCGCACAATCACTGAGCCGTGAGGAGCCGACCAGGCTACGTTGCACCGCAATAATCCGCACGTCGGGCGAAATCCCCTTTGCCGTGAGGCGGATTGATTTCGCAGTCCTGGAATTCGCTAGCGTCGGGGGTGTCATATCCGTGACCTCAGGGTCGGATATCGTGGTACTGCAGTGTTGTGATGGCTGCATCCGATTGCGGTTGAAGAGCAGAAATACGGCAGAACCTGCCGGAGGGATGTCATGGAAACGCTGATGCTTCCGTTCTCGCCACGCTTTATCGTGCTCACGATTTGCGCCGTCGTCACGGCGCTGCTGCTTGGTATGGGGATCGTCGATCACAAGGCGTTCGACCTGGTACTGATCCCGATGCTGATCTTCGGCGCGCTGACGCTGCTTGGGATTCGCGATCTCACGCAGAAGAGCCACGCGGTCTTGCGCAACTATCCGATCGCGGCGCATCTGCGCTTCCTCTTGGAAGAGATCAGGCCGGAGATGCGGCAGTATTTCTTCGAGAGCGAGAAGGACGGCATGCCGTTTTCGCGCGACACCCGCGCGGTGATCTACCAGCGCGCCAAGATGGTGCTCGACAAGCGCCCGTTCGGCACCCAGGAAGACGTCTATCGCGAGGGCTATGAATGGATGCACCATTCGGTGGCGCCGAAGGTGCATGCCGGCGAGAAGTTCCGCATCACCATCGGCGGCCCCGATTGTGCGAAACCGTATTCGGCGTCGGTCTTCAATATTTCGGCGATGAGCTTTGGCGCGCTCAGTCCCAACGCGGTGCGCGCGCTCAATGCCGGCGCCAGGAAAGGCGGCTTCGCGCATGACACCGGCGAGGGCGGCTTCAGCCCCTACCATCAGGAAAACGGCGGCGACATCATCTGGGAAGTCGGTTCCGGCTATTTCGGCTGCCGTAACCGCGACGGCTCATTCAACCCGGAGGAATTCGCCCGCGTCGCAGCCGCCGACCAGATCAAGATGGTCGAACTCAAGATCAGCCAGGGCGCCAAGCCCGGCCACGGCGGTGTGCTGCCGGCGGCCAAGGTTTCCGAGGAGATCTCCAGGATCAGGGGCGTCGCGATGGGCGAGGACTGCATCTCGCCGGCCTGCCACGGCGCGTTTTCGACGCCGCTGCAGATGATGGCCTTCATCGCCGAGATGCGGCGGCTGTCCGGCGGCAAGCCCGCCGGCTTCAAGCTCTGCATCGGCCACCCCTGGGAATTCCTGGCGATCTGCAAGGCGATGCTGCAGACCGGAATCTATCCGGATTTCATCGTGGTCGACGGCAATGAAGGGGGCACCGGCGCGGCGCCGCTCGAATTCATGGACCATCTGGGGATGCCGATGCGCGAAGGCGTCAGTTTCGTGCACAACGCGCTGATCGGCATCAATGCGCGCGACCGCATCAAGATCGGCGCCTCGGGCAAGATCGCGACTGCCTTCGACATGGCGCGCGCGATGGCGATCGGCGCCGACTGGTGCAACTCGGCGCGAGGATTCATGTTCGCGCTCGGCTGCATCCAGTCGCTGTCCTGCCACACCGACCGCTGCCCGACCGGCGTCACCACCCAGGACCCGACCCGCCAGCGCGCGCTGGTGGTGCCGCACAAGGTCGAGCGGGTCTACAATTATCACCATGCCACCCTGCATGCGCTCGCCGAACTGCTCGCCGCCGCCGGGCTCGAACATCCGCAGCAGCTGCGGCCGATCCATTTCTCGCAGCGCAGCTCGACCACCGACGTGCAGACATTCGCGAGACTCTATCCCTCGCTGCGTCCGGGCGAATTGATCGACGGCACCAGCGATCCCCGCTTTCGCGACGCCTGGGCGATGGCGCGGCCGGAGACGTTCCAGCCTGCGGCATGAAGCGCCGGCATTCCGGGGCGCGCGTTAGCGCGAACCCGGAATCCAGAAGTTGTCGCGCCAGATTCCGGGTTCGACGCTTCCCGTCGCCCCGGAATGACGATTAAAAGGCGTCAATGCGGATTCTCCAGGCTGAACAGTTCCGACTGTTCGTCATAGGCGAACAGCTCAGCGTAGCGGGCCCATGACACGATGGTCTTCAGCGTCTCGTCGGCCTGGTCTTCCGCCATGTAATCCTCGAGCTCGTTGCGGAAGCGCGCGGCGGGCGCGGTGTGGGACGGACGCTCGTCCAGCACCCGGCGGATCAGGCCCATCACGGGGACGTAGTTGATCAGGTGTTCGGCGAACAGTTTCTTGCGGGCGTCGGTCTCCAGATGGGCGAAGCGCTGGCCGGCCTCGGTCAGCACCAGGTCGCCCTCGCTCAATTGGGCAAAGCGCAGCAATTGCAGGGATTCGCCGAGGTGGAAGATCTCGTCGGCTTCGAGCTGCAACTGGCCGGCGAGCACCGGCAAGTCGGCGCGCCCATTATAGGGGGGTGCAGCCAGCGTCTCGATCAGGCCGGATAGCACGTTGGAGGAGACGTGCTGCAGGATCATGCCGACGCCGGTGCCGTGAATGCCCTCGACCGTCGGGCTTCTCGGCTCGGCGCGCTGTGTCATGCGGGCATAGATGCTGTCGACCAGCTGCCGGAAGGTCGGATCGAGCCGGTTGCGCGGATGCGGCAGGTCGACCCTGATCTCGGCGGCGACGCGGCCCGGATTGGACGAGAACACCAGGATGCGGTCGCACATCAAGACCGCCTCCTCGATGTTGTGCGTCACCATCAGCACCGACTTGATCGGCAGTCGGCCTTCGATCCAGAGATCGACCAGGTCCGTGCGCAGCGTCTCGGCGGTCAAGACGTCAAGCGCCGAGAACGGCTCGTCCATCAGCAACAGGTCCGGATGCACCACCAGCGCGCGGGCGAAGCCGACGCGCTGGCGCATGCCGCCCGACAATTCCTTGGGATAGGCGGACTCGAAACCGTCGAGACCGATCAGGTCGATCGCGGCCAGCGCCCGCTTGCGGCGCTCGGCGGCATCGATGCCGAGCGCCTCCAGCCCGAGTTCGACGTTCTGCAGCACCGTCAGCCAGGGAAACAGCGCGAACGACTGGAACACCATGGAGACGCCGTTCGGCGGCCCCACAATGGTCTCGCCGCGGCATTTGGCGTTGCCCGAAGATGGCGTGATCAGCCCGGCGATGATGCGCAACAGCGTCGACTTGCCCGATCCGGAGCGGCCGAGCAGGCCGACGATTTCGCCGGCATGGATCGTCAGGTCGACTTTTTCGAGGACCAAGAGCTCCTCGCCGCTGCCTTTCGGAAACGAGCGGCAGACGCCGTGGATTTCGAGCAGGTTGGTTGGCTTGGCAATGTCGAGCATGGGTTTTCCCTCCGGGATCAGCCGAGGCGAAGGCGGCGTTCGCCGAAGGCATAGAGCGGCCTCCAGAGCAGCCGGTTGAACAGCGTCACCAGAATACACATGATGGCGATGCCGAGCACGACGCGAGGGAAGTCACCGGCCTCCGTCGCTTCGGCAATATAGGCGCCCAACCCCGTCGCCGTCAGGTGGGTATCGCCCCAGCTTGCGACTTCGGCGACGATCGAGGCGTTCCACGATCCGCCGGAGGCGGTGATCGCGCCGGTGATGTAATAGGGGAAGATGCCGGGCAGGATCACCTTGATCCACCAGCGCCAGCCGCCGAGATGAAAGCTGCCGGCGGCCTCGCGCAGGTCGGTCGGAAAGGCGCTGGCGCCGGCGATCACGTTGAACAGGATGTACCACTGCGTCCCCAGGATCATCAGCGGCGAGAGCCAGATGTTCGGGTCGAGGCTGTAGCGCACGATGATCACCACGAACACCGGGAAGGCGAGGTTGGCGGGGAACGCGGCCAGGAACTGCGCCAGCGGCTGCACCCGCTCGGCGAGTTTTGGGCGAAGCCCGATCCAGACGCCGACCGGCACCCAGATCAGCGAAGCCAGCGCGATCAGCACGATGACGCGCAGCAGCGTGGCGAAGCCATTACCGACGGCGATGAGGACATCGGATGGACCCAAGGTCGCCGAGAGATATTGATAGGCCCTCCAGCCGGCATAGCAGGTGCTGACGGCGATGATCAGAAGCCAGATCGCGTCGACGATTCGTGACGGCGGGCCGCCCTGCGCCCGCACCCGCAACGACGCCGGCAGCGATATCTTGAAATTCGAGAACGTCCGGTTCACTGACGCGAATGGCAGCGTCAGGGCGCGCAGCGCCCGTGTCCGCCGGAACAGATCGAGCATCCAGGAGGATGGCGCTGCGCCCGAGGCGGTCTGCTCGAAGCGGAACTTGTCGGCCCAGGCCACCACGGGACGAAACATCAGCTGGTCGTAGGCGATGATCACCAGCAGCATGGTCAGGATGGCGTAGCCGATCGCGGGCAGGTTCTGCTTTTCGATCGCGAGCGCGACATAGGAGCCGATCCCGGGCAGCGTCACCGTGGTCTTGCCGACGGTGATCGATTCGGAGGCCACCACGAAGAACCAGCCGCCCGACATCGACATCATGGTGTTCCATATCAGGCCCGGCATCGCGAACGGGACATCGAGCCGCCAGAAGCGCTGCCAGCCGCTGAGATGAAAGCTCTGCGAGGCCTCCTCCAGGTCCTTCGGCACGTTGCGGATCGACTGGTACATGCTGAAGGTCATGTTCCAGGCCTGGCTCGTGAAGATCGCGAACACGCAGGCCAGTTCGGCGCCGAACACGCTGCCGGGAAACAGGTTGAGAAAGAACACCACGGTGAAGGTGAGGAAGCCGAGAATCGGCACCGACTGCAGGATGTCGAGCAGCGGGATCAGCACCATCTCGGCGCGCCGGCTCTTCGCCGCCAGCGCCGCATAGACGAAGGTGAACACGATCGAGCAGGCGATGGCGAGCAGCATCCGCATCGTGGTGCGCAGCGCATAGAGGGGCAGGTTCGAAGGATCGAGCGTGACCGGCGTGACGTCGAGCGCCGACAGCGGCAGCGTGGTCTGCTCGCCGCCATAGACGATCAGGACCATGGCGCCGACCACCAGAATCAGCGCCACCGCGTCCCAGATGTTGGGCCGCAGCGCCTGCCCCAGTCGCGGCGAGAGAATTTCCTGAAGCGTCATGAGGTCGTCTCTGATGCGGGGGCAGGGAGAAATTCGATCGGGCTGACGACCGCTGGTCTGACCGAATCGGATGGATTTCTTCTATTCAGATCGGCGCGACAGCGGTGTGACAACGAGTATCATGCAGGGGGCCACAACTCTCTCAAGATTGGCATTTCCGGTTGTGTTCCCGCAAGACAGACAGGAAAGACCTGTCTCAGCGCGCCGATACACGAAACAGGCCGTCAAGTCGAAAAGAATATCCGATGCCGAAGATGTAGGTGGGAGAGTTTCGGTTGAGGCCGAAACCGATGTGGAAATCGACCTGCTGGGTTTTTGTCAGTAAATATTCCCCGCCGCTGTTGAAGAGGCTCATGCTGGCGCCGCGGCTGGGATAATCTCCGACATATTCGACGAACAGGGAGGTCCGCTCGGTCATCTTCTTTTCCAGCACGAAGGTCGCCTCGGTGGTCTGCTGGTTCGATGGGTCGGAGGGAAAGAAGAATGACGTGACCATGCCGCTGGTGCCCCAGCCGCCGCCCAGTTCGTGCGACCATGGGAATTGCAGATAGGGCTGCAGGCCGGGCCCCGTTATCTTGGCAGAACCCGTAGGCAATCCGGCGCCGGCGGTCACCGACAGGTTCCACTGCTCGGGAAGCGAGTTCAACTGCCATTTCACGGCCGGCACCAAATTGCCGAAGCCGCTATTGGTGTCGCCTTGCAGCTCGCCGGTGTAATTTGGCAGGTCGACCAGGATTTCGAGGCACGGCGCGATCCCCAGCCTCCACCTGCTGTTGGTGCCGTCGAAGGTCTTTTCGAAGTCCCGCCCAGTCGTGTTGATTCCATTCTCATTCTGCAGGCTGCCTGCGGGGACGACGAGACTGGAGTTTGTCACGTCCGGCCGGTCGGTCGCGATTTCCGACGCCGGGGTCGGGCATTCGCCGGCGTGCGCTGCTGTCGCCGCGTTGATGGTTGCGAACAATGACAGGATCGTCAGCGCGCATGTCTGCGACTTGCGCTTCTCAACACCATCGCGTCCAGAGCACCTGGCCGCAGCACATGCCGCCGTTTCAGAACTCGCCATGCAGCCGACCCGAGAACACCGAGACCGGTCCACGGTCGGCGTTATAGGCAGGGTTTACGATCAGCTGATAGTCGGCGGTGAGAGTGAGGTTCTTGTTCACCGAATAGGCGTAGTAGGTCTCGAGAATCTGTTCGGGCCGGTAATTCAGCTGGCCATCGCCGATCAACAGGCCGATGCCGCCGGCGGCGAGGAAGTCGCGATGCGCCGCGGATAGTCCGTTGATCGCGCCGCCGATACCGATGGTGTCGTTCGGGCGTCCCCAATAGCTGCCTTTGATGGAGACCCCGCCCGACAGGCTGCGGTCGATATCCGTGAATGACAGGATCTGGTTCTGGCCATCGTTCCAGCTCAAGCGCGCGAACAGGCCGAAATCCCTGGCGATCTGCTGTTCGAGGTTGGCGTAGAAGCCGTATTTGAGATTGGTGTGCTGAATGCTGGTCATCACGGCGTTGATGTCCAGCGTCGGGTTGGCCGCTTCGATCGCCAGCGCCTGGTCGTAGTTACCGGTATTGCCGCTATTGGCGAATGTGCCCAGCCGCAACTTGCCGGGCTGGTCGAACAGGGTGTGGCGCTCCTCGAACTCGACGACCGTGCCGGCGGCCTTGAAGGTGAGCACGTCGCTGTTGGGCGCGGTCGGCACCTCGACCACGGCGGCGCGCACCGCCCAATCCTTGCGATTGAGTTCGATCACGGCGCCGCGGGTATAGCCCGGCAGGTCGGCGGGGAAATCGTAGGCAGCCGATTCCCACAGCGCCCAGTTCATGAAGTCCGCGCGCGGATCGTGCGCATAGGCGTTGTTGTCGAAAAAGTCTCCGATCGCAAATCGGCCGACGATCAGGGTAACGCGATCGATGTCGCGCTTGCCTGCGAGTTGATTGGGGCCGTCGTCGACATCTTCCTGCTCGCCGCCGAGACCGATAGTCTGCTTGATGTAATAGCGCTGCGCACGGATTCTAGGAAACGCGGCGCCGGCCTTCTGCGCCTCGCCGTTCGGAAAGCCGGCGACGCCGAGCGTGCCGTTGAGCCCAAAACCTTGCGCAACCTCAGGGTCGAAATAGAACTCGGCACCCTGCCACAGCCGCACACCGAGAAAAGCGGTTGCGGTCCATGTCTCCTGCAGCTGTCCGCTTCCAGGGAAACTGTCCGGGCCGGCATAGGGCGAGCGGATGGCCGGATAGCCCTGTGGCAGGAACGTCGTCTGCGCATGGACATTCCAGACGGCCGATTCCGGCAACAGGGTTGGCGTATTGGCTGTGACCGGGGCGGTCCAGGGCGCGTCGCCAAACTGGTAGCTCAGGCCGAGCTTCAACAGATCGATGTCCGGGTGGACATTGACGCCCGGCAGTCCGAAGGCGCTCAAAGCGTAGGATTGGCTCGAGAGGTCGACATGATCGTATTCGAGCCGGGCGCGCCAGTTGCCGCTGACGGCAAATTCGAGCCCGACGCCTGCGGTCCAGCCGGTCTGGTAGTGCCCGATGATCGCCCCGCTGCCATCGTTGATGTCGGCGTGGGTATGGCCCCAGGCGAAGCCGCCTGCAACATAGGGCATCCATCTCCCGAAGGCGTATCCGGCGCGGCCGCGCACGGTGCCGACATAATCGAGGGTGCTGTTGAAGGGCGCCGGCGTCAGCGCCGGCCCATCCAGTGGGCTCGTGAACGTCGCATCCGCCTCGACACCCAGCACGACATGGTTTGCAAGCTGGCGATTATAGCCGGTCTGAAAGCCGCCGACCAATCCGGTCACGCTGTGCGGCAGGAATACACCTTGCTCGGGAAAGGGATTGGTACCGGAGCCAAGACCGCCGCCGCCGTAACCGAAATGACCGCCGAAGTAAAATCCGGTCCAATCGTAGATGGTCGAGCGCACGGCCGCCTTCACCGGCAGGCTCGCAGGCAAATCCGCCGCGCTCGCGGCAGAACATGCCGCCAGCACGATTCCCGCACCACCTCCGATTTTGCAGATTGTCCTCACGGCCCGCCCATTACCCCTTCGACGTTAGATCAAATGAAGGTGACATTCATTCCCGAGAGTTATTGCAACTCATTCGCATTTGCAAGAATGCCTTGTGGACAACCCTCACTCCAGCCCGGTCTCGACGCTCCAGCTCGCGGCGGAAACGGTCGGTTCGAGGCTGAGACGGCCGACGGCCTGTTCGAGAATGGCGTCGTTCTTCGACGGCGATGTCAGCTCCGCGGTGACCTCGACGCGGCCGCAGTCCTCGAGGTCGGTGCTGTCGAGCCGCCGCAGGCTGAGCTGGCCGTTGCCGGCGCTTTGCAGCAGCAGCGCGCGGACATGGGCCTCTTCCGGGCTGCGGCAGACCACGCGGACGCGATAGTGAAAATCGGTCTCGGTCTGCGCGATCGGTTGCCGGTTGATGACCCGGACCAGCGGCCGCAGGATCAGATTGACGAGGACGACAAAGCCGGTCGCCAGCGCCGCGTGCAGCGGATGGCCGCTGCCGGCCAATAGCCCGACCGCCGCCGAGCACCACAAGGTGGCCGCGGTATTGAGGCCGGAAACCTGCAGCCCCTCGCGAAAGATGATGCCGGCGCCAAGAAAGCCGATGCCGGAGACGACCTGCGCCGCCATCCGGGTCGGGCTGTCCTCGCCCGGATAGAGGCCCGAGAAGATTACAAAGCTCGCCGCGCCGATCGCGACCAGCGTATTGGTGCGCAAGCCGGCCATCCGCTGCCGCCATTGGCGTTCGAATCCGATGCATGCCCCCATGAGGGTGGCCATGGCGAGGTTGATGGCGGCCTGATCGATCGATCCGTTCACGGCGAAATTCCTGTTCGGGTCAGTGGCGCTTTCGCCGGTGGCGACGGGCCAATCACGCCCTCACCCTGCAGCCATCGCGTTCCTGAGTAAGACAATTCGAAGACGGTTATGTGAAAGGCGGTGCTGGCCCCCGTCACGCCTCCATTGCCAGGGCTGGATTCGGCAAATCGCCATCGGCCTGCCAGCGGCATTCAAGCCGGCCGTTGCGAACGATCCAATGACAGGCCAGTGCCCGGGTTGGAATCCGGCGCCGGCTCTTCGGGCGGCGAAAGCCCGGAGGGTTGTCATTGGAATGGGAATTGCGGGAGAAGGCGGCCACGCGGGGCCGCAATCCAGCAAATCGGAAGCCTGCAAGTCCGGATTTTGCGAGCGTCTTGAACATGCTCACCTCCATGTCCGCATTGCGCGCGGCAGGCCGGTGAGCGAAACGGTCAGCTGGGCGCGACCATGCCCCTCACGCGGCGAAAGCCGGCGCGATTGATCTTGATGTCTTGCGGCAACGCTTGCCCCGATATCGCCGGGGTGACGTTGCCAAAGGTGGTACTGCCCATGGGCTCTTCATCAGGGTTGAAAGGGTCGCCTCGAATGCGGGCATTCGCCGCAACACTCGGCAGGTATGCCGGACCCTTTGCGGTGTCAAGTTATTTTTCCGTATCCTGCCGGGAGGATGGCTGTTATCCTCCCCGGAGGATCGGAGAAATACATGGACCATCCACATGCCGCAATTGCCCGGCGCCTGAAGCGCGCCAACGGCCATCTCGAAACCATCATTGAAATGATCGAAGACAACCGCCCCTGCGCCCAGATCGCGCAGCAGCTGCAGGCGGTGGAGAGCGCGATCGAAAGCGCCAAGAAGGCGCTGATCCACGACCACATCAGCCACAGCCTCGAACGATCGTTCGAAGCGGCCGGCGCCAGGGGCCGCGCCGCGCTGCGCGACTTCAAGGTGATCGCGAAGTATCTGTAAGGCGCCTTTCGGAACCTTTCCGGCCGGGTTGAACCGTGGCGCGGCCATTTGCACGAAAGCCGATCGTGGCGCCTTACATCGGCGGCATGTGCTCGAATTTCGGCAGGTCCGGATCGAGGTGATCCCAGCCGTGGCCGCGCACGCCGTAAGTCACCACCTGCGGCCGGTAGCGGCCTGGATCATCGAGGCTGGCGGCGCGGACGGTAAAAATGTCGGGCATGGCGGCGAACGTCATGAAGACCGGCGAACCGCAGACCCTGCAGAAGGCGCGCGTCTTGACGTTGCCGCTGTCGCCGACCATGTCCCAGCGAGTGGCCTCGCCCGTCACGGTCACGCCCGCTCGGGCAAACGTCAGATGCGAGCCGTGGCCCGTACCGCTTTCGCGCTGGCAGTCGCGGCACTGGCAGTCATTGCTGAAAACAGGCTCTCCGGAAATCGCATAGCGTATGGCGCCGCAGGCGCAGCCGCCGGTATAGGGCTTTGCCATCTTCACATCTCCCGCTTAATCGTTTTGACCGGTGATGGCATCGAGCCGTTGCACGACCTTGGTCCAGCCCTCGCTCATGTTCCTGTAGGCTGTGTCATTCTTCGGCGTGACGAAGCCCGAATGGACCAGGCGGACGCGCGTGCCGGCCTTGACCGGGGTTAGCGACCAGGTAACGACGGTGTCGAGGCGCGCGCCGTAGCCGGTATTGCCTTCGTCGCCACCCTTCCAAGCGTAGGTCAGGCGCGTATTCGGCACCACTTCCAAGACCTGACAATGGATGGTGCCGTCCCAGGCGCCGGCCGGTGTGGTTTGAAAGGTAAAGGCCTTGCCCTCGATGGCCTCGAAGCCGGTAGGCGGCATCAACCAGCGCCCGATCAGTTCGGCTGTCGTCAAGGTCTTCCAGATCGTTTCCGCCGCATGCGGAAAGACCTCGTCGATGACGATGTCGCGTGTTTCCAGCTTCAAGGCGGTAGCGGTCATGGATCGATCTCCTTCAAGAGGCTATGCAGGTTCAGGAAGCGCTCGCGCCAGAACACGCCGTAATGGTCCATCCAGTCGACCAGGGGCTCGAGGCCTCGCGGCGCGGCGCGATAATAGACATTGCGGCCTTCGGCGCGTTCGGCGACCAGACCGGCCTGCTTGAGGGACTTCAAGTGCTGCGAGATCGCGCCCTGCGTCACCCCGCTGCCGCGGGTCAGTTCGGCGACGCTGATCTCGTCGCTGCCGAAGACGCGCTCGAAGACCGCGCGGCGTGTCGGATCGGCCAGGGCGCGCATGACGGTGGTAACGGGGTTGAGGGCGGCTTCGGTCATAGCCAATCAATTAGTATGAGCTAATGCATTAGTCAATACTATTTTATTTTATCGTCAGCGCACGCCAAAAAGTGCCGCGCTCCTTCCGTGATGGTTGACATAGCATAGGGGGGTACCCTATATGATCGCCATGTCACATACCATCAAGGACAAGAAAAAGCTGCTCGCCCGCGTCGGCCGGATTCGCGGCCAGGTCGAGGCGATCGAGCGGGCCCTGAACGAAGAAGCCGGATGCGAGCGCATCATGCACATGATCGCCGGCATCCGCGGCGGCGTCGCCGGCCTGATGGCCGAGGTGGTGGAGGATCACATCCGCACCCATCTGGTCGATCCCCAGAAGAACCCGGGGGCTCTGAACGCGGAAGCCGCCGACCAGCTGATCGACGTGGTCCATACCTACCTGAAGTGAGAACGCTCATGATCGAGCCCAACCACGGCGCGGCGGCTTTTCACGGCCATGTCTTTCTCGGCGCAGGCCACGAGAGAAGCGAGCGCAAGACCTGGACGGTGATCTGGCTGTGCGGGGCCATGATGATCGCCGAAATCGTCGGCGGCCTGTTGTTCGGTTCGATTGCGCTGGTGGCCGACGGTCTGCACATGTCGACGCATGCCGGCGCGCTGCTGCTGGCCGCGCTGGCCTACACCTACGCCCGCAAGCACGCCGAAAATCCCGCCTTCACCTTCGGCACCGGCAAGCTCGGCGACCTCGCCGGCTTCACCAGCGCCATCGTGCTGGCCATGATCGCTCTGTTGATCGGCTACGAATCCGTCGCGCGCATTTTCAGTCCCGTGCCGATCCATTTTGCCGAAGCGATCCCGATCGCCTGTCTTGGCCTTGTGGTGAATGTCGCAAGCGCATGGCTGTTGAGCGGAGGCGGGGATCATGACCACAGCCACAGCCATGGCCACGCGCATGAAGGGCATGCCCACGACGAGCTGCATGAGATTGCGACCTCCGATGGAATTGTCGTGCTCGAAATCTTTGAAGACGGCGTGCCGCCGCGTTTCCGGCTGCGCGCCGCCGCCGGCTCCGCCCTGCTGGCCCAAGCATCGCCGATCGAAACCATGCGTCCCGACGGAACGCGGCAGCTTTTTGAGATGCGGGCTCAAGACGGCTTCCTGGAATCCATCGACGAGATCCCGGAGCCGCATGCCTTCACCGCCACGGTGCGGATCGACGAGCAGAGCTATCCCGTGAGGTTCGAGGAACACGAACACGCGCACGGCTCGACCGCCCGCGACAACAACATGCGGGCAGCCGTGATCCATGTCATGGCCGACGCCGCGGTGTCGGTGCTGGTGATCGCTGGCCTGTTGCTGGCGCGCGCCTTCGGCTGGCTCTGGATGGACCCGCTTGCCGGCATCATCGGCGCCGGCGTCATCGCCAGCTGGTCCTACGGCCTGATCCGCGACACCGGCGCGATCCTGCTCGACATGAATCCCGACAAGAGCATGGCCGACAAATTGCGCAAAACCGTCGAGACCGAAGGGGACACGCTCGCCGACCTGCATCTGTGGCGGCTGGGACCGGGACATCTCGGGGCGATCATTTCGGTCGTCACCAGCAAGCCGCACGATGCCGATTACTATCGGGCCCGGCTCGCCCGGTTCAAGTCGCTGTCGCATCTGACAGTCGAGGTCTTGCACCGATCGTGAATTCCATGCCCTCTTGCGATCGTTGATCATGCGCCGTCCGTGCGTCCGACGGGAACAGGTAGGGCACTGTGCGGTTGTCTGGGGATGGCGGCAGGAAAATACCGACGCGTGAACGCGCTCCGATCATTCTGGGGCCGCCTGAAGAAGCATCCGCTGGCGCGGATCGGGCCGGGGCTCATCACCGGCGTGGCGGACGACGATCCGAGTGGCATCGCCACCTATTCGCAGGCCGGCGCCCAGTTCGGCCTCAACATGCTCTGGACCATGCCGCTGGCCTACCCGTTGATGGCCGCGATCCAGGCGATGTGCGGGCAGATCGGGCGCGTCACCGGCAAGGGACTGGCTGCCAATATCAAGACCACGTTCCCGCCGGTGGTGCTCAAGGCCGTCGTCCTGCTGCTGTTGATCGCCAACACGCTGAACATTGCCGCCGACGTCGCGGCGATGGGGGAGGTCGCAGAACTCGTCAGCGGCATCGATCGCCATCTCATGACGGCGTTCTTCGTAGGGCTCACGCTGCTGCTGCAGGTCTTCGTGCCCTATCATCGCTACGTGTTTTTCCTGAAATGGCTGACGCTGTCGCTGTTTGCCTATGTCGCCGTGCTGTTCACGGTCCATGTCCCTTGGGGTGAAGTCGCGCTGCGGACGGTCTGGCCGAACTTGACGTTTGATTCCGCTACTGCCGCCATGGTGGTCGGCGTTCTCGGAACCACCATCAGCCCCTATCTGTTCTTTTGGCAGGCATCGGAAGAAGTCGAGGACATGCATGCCAGGAAAGGTTCGGCGCTTCTGCATAAGCCCGCGGCCGCGCCCGCCGAACTCAGCCGCATCCAGTGGGACACCTGGAGCGGGATGTTGTTTTCCAATATCACCGCTTTTTTCATCATCCTCGCCACCGCCGTCACGCTTCATGCGGCGGGAATTACCGACATCAATACCGCGGCACAGGCAGCAGGCGCGTTGCGGCCGCTGGCAGGCAATTTCGCCTTCGTTCTGTTTGCGCTCGGGATCCTCGGCGTCGGCCTGATCGGCGTGCCGGTGCTCGCCGGCTCCGCCGCCTATGCGCTGGCCGAAGCCATGGGCTGGAAATCGGGCCTGGAGCGGAAGCCGATCAAGGCGCAGGGCTTCTACGGCGTGATCGCGGTCAGCCTGCTGGCCGGATTGGTCATCCAGTATTCGCCGATCAGCCCCATGAAAGCCCTGTTCTGGAGCGCGGTGATCAACGGCGTTGTCGCCGTACCCCTGATGGTGGTGATCGTCCTGCTCGCCTCCAGCAAATCCGTGATGGGCCCATTCACCTCAAGCCGGCCGATCGTGATTCTCGGCTGGATCGGCGCCGCGGTGATGGGCATCGCCGCCGTGCTGATGTTCATCCCTGGCTAGCCAGCGCGCTTGAAAAAAGTTGACCCGCCCGGGGGGACGACCGGGCGGGTCGGGTGCGACACGGGGTGGATGAGGCGCCCGTGTCGAACGCGGGATCCACGATGAGATGCGTTTTCGAGCGATGAAAACGCGTCAGCCAATAAGCCGATCAGTAGCAGGTGCGAACGCGGCCCATGTAGTTGCCGTAGGCGTCGAACTGGCGCACCCAGCCGCAGCGGCGATAGCCGTTGTAGTAGTAGCCGTCGTTGCTGGCGGCGATCGCGCTGCCGACCACGGCGGCGCCGACGATACCGGCTCCGATGCCCCAGCCGAGGCCGAAGCCGTGGGCTTCCGCGGGCGTCGTGGTGGAAGCGATGCTGCCGGTGACGGCAAGGGCGGCGAGTGCGACAGCGGCAATCCTGGTCTTGATCGACATGAAAAACTCCATCCGGTTGGGGGCGGTATCCGTTGTGGTCCGCATGCCCAGTTGGACGGAGGCTTTTGGATTCCGGTTCGATTCCAGTGCGGCAGGTCAGGTCGGTCTAATATTAGCTATACAAAACAATCATTTAGAAGAAATATCGGGCTTGCCAAAAAACCTCTTCACGTCGAAGTTATCGACCTCGCCGAGCAATTCGCAGAGTGCCCGCGCGCCGTGATCGAGCAGGCGCTCGCCTTTGTCAGCGGAAGCCTGCGAGGCATCGCCCACCGCGCCGCTCGGATGCAGATCCTGCGCCTGCCAGGCGAACGGCGCCGGCCGCTGCGTGGAGAGCCAGCGAAATTGCTTTTCCATCGCGATGCCGCTGGAGCGGAAATCGGCGATCGCCTCGAGGCGGACATGCTGCGCGTACCGCGCCAGCATGATCGAGGTCTCGACCGCGCCGCCATGGATGCCGTGACGCAATTCCTCGCCTGAGAATAATCCCTCCGGCGCGCCAAAGCGCGACCAACTCGTCGTTACCGCCAGCAGCCCGCATCGCGCGCGCAGCTCCTGCGCCACCAGCGTCATGGCCGCGCTGTTGCCGCCATGGCTCGTCACCATCACGAGTTTTCGGACGCCGGCCCGCGCCACGCTCTCGCCGAGCGCCAGCCAGTTCTTCAATGCTTCTTCCGCAGACAGCGTCAGCGTGCCCGGAAAATCGATATGCTCGGTGGAAATGCCGACCGGCTGCAGCGGCAGGAAGGTCGCCGGGACGGTTTCCGGCAACAGCTCCCGCACCCGCGCCAGATAGGCCTCGGCGATCATGACGTCGGTGCCGACAGGCAGATGCGGGCCGTGCTGTTCGGTCGCCGCCAGCGGCAACACCGCGATCCACCGCGCCGCCTCAGTCGGGGCGATCTCGGGCCAGCGGATCGCGGTCCAGTCGCGGGGAGGAAACGGAGATGTCATCGAGCGAAATGTTTCTTTGCGGCGATTTGCAAGCTAGTTTGGATCGGCTACGAGGACGCTGTCTGCGCCCGCTGCCCTCCCCATCATGGGCCAGAACGATCGACGGAGTCCAACAATGAACCCGGCCATTTTGTCGCGAGCGTTAACAATGGGTCTGCTGGCCTGCCTCGCGGCCCTTTCGCCCGCGCGCGCCCAGGCCACGCTGGACAAGGTCTCGTTCGGAACCAACTGGGTCCCGGAAGCCGAACATGGCGGGTTCTTCCAGGCCGTGGCCGACGGCACCTATAAGAGATACGGGCTCGACGTCACCATCGTGCCGGGCGGCCCCAACGACAACAACCGCATGCTGCTGATCTCCGGCAAGCTCGATTTCTTCATGGCCGCCAACACCCTGATGTCGTTCGATGCGGTCGCCAACAAGGTGCCCGTGGTGACGGTCGCTGCGATCTTCCAGAAGGATCCGCAGGTGTTCCTGACCCATCCGGAATTGAAAGTCACAAAGCTCGAGGAGCTCAAACCGCTGACGCTGTTCGTTTCCAAGGAAGGCATTTCCAGCTATTTCCAGTGGCTGAAATCCGAATACGGGTTTAGCGAGAAGAACGTCAGGCCCTACACCTTCAATCCGCAACCCTTCATCGCCACGCCGCAAAGCGCGATGCAGGGCTACGTCACCTCGGAGCCCTACGCGGTCGAGAAGGCGGCAAAATTCAAACCCGGCATCATTCTGCTGGCGGATTACGGCTTCAACACCTATTCGACCCTGATCGAAACCCGCAGCGAGCTGATCGACAAGAAGCCCGATCTGGTGCAGCGTTTCGTCGACGCCTCCATCATCGGCTGGTACCATTATCTCTATGGCGACAACGCGCCGGCCAATGCGCTGATCAAGAAACTCAATCCGGAAATGACCGACGATCTGCTCGCCTTTTCGCTCGCCAGGATGAAGGAATACGGCATCGTCGATTCCGGCGACACCTTGCGCGAGGGCATCGGCGCCATGAGCGACGAACGCGCGGCGAGCTTCTTCGACAAGATGGTGCGGGCCGGCGTGGTGAAGCCCGACATCGACTTCCGCAAGGCCTACACGCTTCGCTTCATCAACAAGGGCGTCGGCCTCGACCTGCGGCCGAAGAACTAGCGGCGCGATGGCCGAGCCCGCAGCCTTGTCCGAAATTGATGCCGGCCCGGCCAGCCTCGCGGTGCGCCTGCGCGGCGTGACGAAAGTCTATGACAACGGGGTCGCGGCGCTCGGGCCGCTCGACCTCGACGTGCGCAAGGGTGAATTCGTCTCGCTGCTCGGACCCTCGGGGTGCGGCAAGTCGACGGCGCTGCGGCTGATCGCTGGCCTCAACGCGCCGAGCTCCGGGGAGGTCGGCATCGCGCATCGCAGCCGTGAGGCGCAAGCGGCGCATTCGATCGGCTTCGTGTTCCAAGAACCGACGCTGATGCCGTGGACCAGCGTGCGCGAGAATGTGCGGCTGCCGCTCCGGATCGCGCATGCCTCCCCCGCCGAGGCCAGTGCCCGCGTCGCCGAGGCGCTGGCGCAGGTCGGGCTCGCGGATTTCGCCGACGCCTATCCGCGCGAACTGTCCGGCGGCATGAAGATGCGGGTGTCGCTGGCCCGCGCACTGGTCACCGATCCGGACATTCTGCTGATGGACGAGCCGTTCGCGGCGCTGGACGAGATCACGCGCTTTCGCCTCAACAACGACCTGCTCGCGCTGTGGCGCAATTTGCGCAAGACCGTCATCTTCGTCACCCATTCGGTATTCGAGTTGGTGTATCTATCGCAGCGGATCGTGGTGATGACGGCGCGGCCCGGCCGCATCGCCGCCGAGATCCGCATCGACGCGCCGGAGCCGCGGACCGAGGATTTTCGCACCTCTCCGGCTTACGCCGGCTATTGCCGCGAGGTTTCGAACGCGCTGGCGCCGTCCTATGCCGGGCAGGCGGTCTCATGAGCGCCCTGCAGCCGCCTCCGTCAGCCGAACAGGCAACGCCCGACGGCCTCGGCTCGCGCGCGCTTCGCATCCTGCTGCCGCTTGCCGTGCTCGCCGCCGGCATTGCCGCGTGGGAACTGGTGGTGCGCGTCAACAACATCCCGCTCTATGTGCTGCCGGGCCCCTTGGCGGTGTTCGAGACGCTGATTGCCGATTGGCCGGTGCTGTCGCAATCGCTGCTGACCACGCTCGAGACGACGCTCGAAGGTTTTGTCGCAGCAAGCATCGGCGGCATCGCGCTGGCGCTGTTGTTCAATCAATCGAAGTGGCTGGAAGTCTCGTTGTTTCCCTATGCGGTGATCCTGCAGGTTACCCCCGTGATCGCGATCGCGCCCTTGCTTCTGATCTATCTGCCGCAGCAGACGGCGGTGATCGTCTGCGCCTGGATCGTCGCGTTCTTCCCGGTCTTGTCCAACACCACGCTCGGGCTCAATTCGGTCGACCGCAATCTGGCGGGGCTGTTCAGGCTTTACGGCGCCTCGCGGCTGCAGACGCTCGTGCTGCTCAAGCTGCCATCCGCGCTGCCCTACATCCTGGGCGGCTTGAGGATCGCCGGCGGGCTGTCGCTGATCGGCGCGGTGGTCGCCGAGATCGCGGCGGGCTCCGCCGGCGCCGGATCAGGCCTCGCCTATCGCATCGCCGAATCCGGCTACCGCCTCAACATTCCGCGGATGTTCGCGGCACTGCTGTTGCTCTCCGCCGCTGGAATTGTAATTTATGGGCTGCTCGCGCTAACCTCGCACCTCGCATTGCGGCGCTGGCACGAAAGCGCGCTTGGAAAGGAAAACTGATGGTTGGCGGCAATATTTCCTCCGAGAAGATCGACCTGCTGATCTATGGGCCCAGCAAGCCGATCGTCGATAACGGCTTTTCCGACCAGTTCGTGCTGCACAAGTTCGAGACCATTCCCGACCTCGAGCGGTTGACGCCTTCCGTCGCCGAAAAAATCCGCGGCGCGGCGGTGACCTACAATTCGGTGCGCGGCGATGCCGCCACGCTGGCGCGCTTTCCGAAACTCGAGATCGTCGCAGCCTTCGGCGTCGGCTACGACCACGTCGATGCCAACTACGCTAGCCAGCACAACATCGTCGTCACCAACACCCCCGACGTGCTGACCGAGGAAGTCGCCGACATCGCGCTCGGGCTTTTGATCGCGACCTTGCGCGAATTCGTCAAGGCCGACCGCTATTTGCGCTCCGGGCTCTGGATGACGCAGAATTTTCCCTTGAGCGTCGGCTCGCTGCGGGATCGCAAGGTCGGCATGGTCGGCATGGGCCGGATCGGCCAGGCGATCGCGCGAAGGCTCGAGGCCTCCCGCGTGCCCGTGGTCTATCATTCGCGCAAACCCGCCGAGGGCGTGTCGTTCAAACACTATCCCGATTTGATCGAGATGGCGAAGGCGGTCGATACCCTCGTCGTCATCATCCCCGGGGGACCTGCGACCGCGAAGCTGATCAATGCCGACGTCATGAAGGCGCTCGGCCCGCGCGGCGTCATCATCAACGTGGCGCGCGGCTCCGTGGTCGACGAGCAGGCCTTGGTCGCGGCGCTGAAATCGGGAACCATCCTGGCCGCCGGTCTCGACGTGTTCGAAAAAGAGCCGGCCGTTCCGGACGAACTGCGCAGCATGCAAAATGTCGTGCTGCTGCCACATATTGGCTCGGCTTCGGTGGTAACGCGTAACGCCATGGATCAGCTCGTGGTCGACAATCTGAAGGCCTGGTTTGCCGGCAAGCCGCCGCTGACGCCGGTCGCCGAAACCCCGCTGAAGAGCCGCTGATGGCGCGCGGCTGTGGCATCGCTCTAGCGGCGCTGCTGGCGCTCGTGGCCTGCGATACGCCTGCGCTGGCGCAGGATGCCGCGACCCTGAAGAAAAACATGATCGGCCAGTGGGAGCTCGCGACCACCGAGCGCAGCAAGACCTGCGTGGTGACGCTGAAGAACGAAAGCACTCCGCAAGGACTCAAGCTCGAGCTCGAGCCCGGCTGCGCCGCGGCGTTGCCGTTCACCAAGGACATCACCGCCTGGAGCATCAAGGGACTGGACATCGTGCGGCTGCAGGATGCAGGCGGAGAATCGGTGATCGATTTCACCGAGGTCGAGAGCGGCATCCTCGAAGGCCTGCGGCAGGGCGAGGGCATCTACATCCTGCAGAACCTCGCCGCGGCGCGCTCGCTCGCCAAATCGATGGACCAGATGATCGGCGACTGGGCGATGGTCCGCGGCAACGGCCAGGCGATCTGCGGCCTGACCCTGACCAACACCGAGGCCAACAAGGATAATTTCCAGGTCTTCCTGAAACCGAAATGCGATCCCGGCGTCACGGCCTTCGCGCCGACGCAATGGCGGCTCGAGCACGGCCAGATGATCCTGATGTCGGAGAGCGGCGAGGTCTGGCAGTTCGAGGCCGACGACAACGCGCAGTGGCGCCGGGTGCCCGACTCGGCCGATCCGCTGATCATGCTGCGGCAGTGATTTCCCTGCACGGGCAGTTGCTTGCCGGGGTGCCGAAAAAGCTGCCTTGTTGCCGCGCTTCGAGGCCCCATATTTGCAGTGGGTGGCTGCCGAGGAGATGATCCATGCCTGACATTCAGCTCGACCTCGCCGAGATCGAGGAGCGCATCACCGCGCTCAGGGAAAACCTCACCGAGCTGGAAGAGCAAGCCGCCGCCTATTCCGGCGGCGCGACCGAGGAGTTGAACGCGCAGCGGATCGCCGACCAGGAGGCGCAACTCGAGCGGCTGACCCGGCAGCGCGATGAACTGCTGCAGCGAAAACAACACGGTGGAGGGAGAGATTCCGCGATGAACATCAAGCCACATATGGAAGTGATCGGCGCCGACGGCGTTCACATCGGCACCGTCGACCGCGTCGAAGGCGGCAGGATCAAGCTCACCAGGGCCGACAGCGGCGAAGGCCACCACAAGGGCCATCACCATTTCGTCGAACTCGGGCTGGTCGCCGGCGTCGAAGGCCAAAAGGTGCGGCTGTCGGCCAATGCGGCGGTGGCGGTGACGCTGGAAGAGGAACGGTCCGGCAAGCCGACCTGAGCTCATCGCGTCCCCGCACTCACCTCGAAGCCGTCAGGATCGCCGTTGACAGAGCGTGCCTGATCCAATACTTAACATATTGGTTAAGTATTGGAGGCGGCCTCATGTCCAAACCCGAGATCATCGGTTCGCAACGGTCGACCTATACCCGCGTCGTGCGCATGGTTTGCGAGGAGAAGGGCATCGATCACGTGCTGACCGAGCGGCTGCTGGGCGCCCCCGAGATCGCGGCCATCCATCCGCTGGGCAAGATGCCGGTGTTGCGCCATGGCGAGGTCGAATTGTTCGAATCCAAGGCGATCGCCACCTATCTCGATCGCAGTTTTCCGGGTCCTGCGCTGTTCCCCGCAGATCCGCACCTTGCCGCGCTGACCGAGCAATGGGTATCGTTCGTCAACACCTCGGTCGACCGCACCCTGATCCGGACCTATCTGTTCGCCTATATCGTCCCGAAGGGGCCGGATGGAGCGCCCGATCGCGCCGCGATCGAGGCCGTGATGCCTGCAGTGCGCGAGCAACTCGGCATCCTCGATCGCGCGGTCGCTTCGACCGGTCATCTCGTCGGCGGCGAGTTCACCTTTGCCGATATCAACCTGCTGCCGATCCTGTTCTACATCAGGCGGACACCGGAAGGCGGCGAGGCGCTCGCCGGCGCGCCCCATCTCTGCGCTTATTATGACGCCCACGCCGCGCGGCCGTGCTTTGCGCGCACCGTTCCGCCTCCGGGCGCGCCGAGCAGGGTCAAGGCCAGCTAGAATGTGATAGGCTGTTGCCGGAACCAGCGGACCGGCTTCGCCTTTCTTTCCCGCAAGCGGACGAGATGGCCCGGTCGGCCTGCCGCCGGTGACGACTCCATGCACGCCGGGAGCGAATCATGATGCCGAAATCCTTCAATACACTGACCGCCTACGTGATCGGCGTTCTCATCGTATGGGCGGCGATCTTCGTGGTTGGATACTTCGTCCGGGCCCCCACCCCCGGCCATCCGCTGCTGCACGTCTTCGCCGGCTTCATGCTCGGCATGCTGGCGATGTACATCGCGACGCGCGTCTATCCTTCCAGTCGGAACGGTTCCGGCGCACAGGCCTGACCGAGGCCCTCTTGTGGCGGAATGATCTCCCCCTCGACATGGGCTGCGCTTCCAGCGTATGAGCGAGCCCGCGTGGTTGCGACTTGTTGGGCGGCGATGGAGCATAGGCGATCGTGGACCGCAGCGGCCTGATGTCGATCGATCTCGGTCTGCGGGGCGCCGTCGTCGGATTGTGCCTGCTGATCGCAGCCCTGGCGCTGCGCGATCGCCGCGACAGCATGGCCGCGCAGCTCGGCGCCGCGCTCGCGATCGGCGCCGCGGCTTCGATGATCTGCTCGGCGCCGACGTTCCCGCGGCCATTTGCATGGTGGGAACTGTTGCTGCTGGCGTTGTCCAGCGCGAACTGTGTCGTGTTCTGGCTATGGGCGCGTGCCGCCTTCGATGACGATTTCGTGCCGCGGCCCTGGCATGGGGTCTTGTGGGCGGCCGTCGCCGTCGCGCAATGGCTGGACGCCAGCGGCATCACACGATCGGCCGCGTTCGAGCTTGCGATCGAACGCACGCTGTCGTTCACCTCTCTCGGCTTGGCGTTGTTGGCGGTAGCGCAGACGCTTGTCACCTGGCCGGCGGACCTGGTGCAGGGCCGGCGTGGACTCCGGCTTGTCGTCTTGATCGGGGCGTCGGCCCAAACCATTCTCAATTCCTACTTGAGCTTCTCGCAGCAACCCTCAAGCCCCACTTTTTCGATGACCAGCGTCGCCAACGCGTTCACTCTGTTGGTGTTGGTCGGCGTGAGCGCGTGGAATTTGCTGGAGGCGGGGACGCGGAAAGGCTCGATCCTGCTGCCCGGGACAAATGTCCCCTTGGGCGCGCCAGCCAAGGCATCTGACGATCAGGGCAAGCCTGCCGCGATTGAACCGGCTCTCTTGCGCCGGTTAGAACAGCTGATGACCGTCGAGCGCGTCTACCGGCGTGAGGGGTTGACCATTAGATCCCTATCCACCGAGGTTGGCGTGGCGGAATACCGGCTGCGGCAGCTCATTAATGAGGGCCTCGGCTACCGCAATTTCAATGTGTTTCTCAATCATTACCGGATCGAGGAAGCTAAGGCGGCGCTGGTCGACCCCGGACAAGTAGAAGTCCCGGTGCTGACAATTGCCATGGACACAGGTTTCCAGTCGATCGGGCCGTTCAACCGCGCCTTCAAGGCCGCGACAAATTTAACCCCGACTGAATTTCGCCGGCTCGCCATGGCGGGAAATGCGGCCCCGGTAAACGATCGATTGAAGATCGGCCAGTCGAGTTGAGGAATTGGCCAGCCGGTTTGCAGGAATTGGCGAGAAGGAATCGAAAACATTCGACAGACTGATGGCGATCCTTCCTCGCAGTAGCTGCGCCAACGGGGTTCCCAATGCGAAATCAGCGGTTTGTCGTTCTATTGGCCGCGCTGGCGGCGCTTACACTCTGTCCGGCAGGGGCGGCGCTTGCCGACGACTTGCAGACCGTCGGTGACCCGGACAGTCTCGGTTTTTCGGCGGGGCGGCTGGCGCGCATGACCTCCTGGTTCGAAGCGCAGAGCGAAAAAAGCGATCCTTTCGGTTTTGTCGTGGCGATCGCTCGGGGCGGCAAGCTCGCCTATTTGCAAGCCACCGGCTTCGAGGACCACGACAAGAAAATGCCGATGCGGCCGGATTCGATCTTTCGCATCGGCTCGATGTCCAAGCAAATCACCAGCGTCGCCACCATGATACTGGTCGATGAAGGCAAGCTCGACCTTGATGCTCCCGTGGCCCAGTATCTGCCGGAGCTCAGGGATATGCAGGTCGTCAAAAAGGATCCGGTCACCGGGGATCCGATCCTCTCGGATGTTGCGCTGAATATTTTTGAACCGGCGAAGCGTGCGATGACGATCCGGGACCTGCTGCGCAATACGTCCGGCCTCGTTTATGCTTCGCCGGACTACGCCGATCCCGGATTTGAGAATGCCGCGATTTACGTACTGTACGGCGCCAGGGCGCCGTTCCGGCGCGACAAGCCCATCGCCGACTGGGTCGCGAACCTTGGCTCTCTCCCGCTGTTGCACCAGCCGGGCGAAGTCTGGGAATATGCCATCGGTTTCGATGCTCTCGGGCGTGTCATCGAAGTCGTGTCGGGCCAGTCTTTCGACCGGTTTCTGCAAGAGCGCCTGTTCGCGCCGCTCCATATGGTCGACAGCGGCTTCTCGGTGCCGCAGGACAAGCTTGCCCGTCTCGTCGCCGTGCCGGGGCCGCAGCCCCAACCCCCTTTCGCGAATAGCGACGTCGGCAAGCCGCAGACGTTCTTCTCGGGCGGCGGAGGGATCGTTTCCACGGTCCCCGACTTCCTGCGCTTCTGCCAGATGCTGCTCAACGGCGGCGAGCTTGACGGCGTGCGTATCTTGAAGCCCGAAACGGTCAGGCTGATGACGACGAATTCGCTGCCGCCCAAAATGCACATTGCGGGGCATGAAGTCGGTCCGGCCTTCGGTACGGGCTGGGGGCTCGGTTTCGCAGTCCGCACCAGCCCCGATTTCAGCTTGATTCCGGGCGCAGTCGGAAGCTTCAACTGGCAGGGAAGCTGGGGCACGTTCTTCTCGATCGATCCGGCACAGAAGCTGATCCTGATCATGATGATGCAGCGAAGTGAGTACAGTGAGAACGGCTTCTATTTCAATGCCATCCGTCGCCTACCCTATGCGGCGTTGAAGGTTCCTGAAGTGCCTGCGCCCGTCGCCTCGGGGCAGTTGCATGCAGGCGCTCTCACCGACTACGTCGGGCGTTACGATTTCGGTGGGTCCGCGAGTTCTCTGGACCGACAGATGTTTGTTGCCGACGGCAACGGCTGGACCGGCCTTGAGTTCGTTGTCGCTGGCACGGATGGCCTCAGGGTGATCAAACCGGCTGAAGGAGGCCCCGCCGCACGGGCGGGCGTCATGGCGGGAGATCTCATCACCGCGATCGGCGACAGGTCGACCAGGGGCCTGACGCTGGAAGCGGTCTTTGGCCGGATGTCAGGTCCGGTCAACGCCCCGATCAAGCTCAAGATCATCCGCCAGAAGCAGATCGATCCGCTCGTTGTCGCCTTTGCCCGCGAGGCGGTCCCCGCGCACAGCGTCCAGCTTCGAGTTCCGCGTCGCGGACGGCAAGCTCGTCGTTGAAGCCACAGGCGGCTGGTCGATCCTCGATTTTGACAGGGGCCAGCCGATGCCCGTGGCGGACCTTTCAAAGGATGAATTCCACGTCGAGAGCGGCGATCATACGCGGATCGCCTTCACGCGCGACGCCGCCGGCAAGGTCAACGGCGCGGTTCTCAATCCCGGACCATGGGAGCAACGCGGCGCGCTCGTCCAATAAAGCGTGATGAGATCGGGCTGAACTGCGACGGCGTTGCAGTGCGCTCCCTCGCCCCGCTCTTCGCGGGGAGAGGGTTGGGGTGAGGGGCTCTCTCCGCACAGGGACTCGCGGAGAGAGCCCCTCACCCGGCGCTTCGCGCCGACCTCTCCCCGCAAGCGGGGCGAGGTGAATCGCACCCGCGCCGCGCGCCCCCTTGAACCGGGACCGACGCTGGCGCGACTGCATCCGGATAGCGGTTGGTGCGGTCGAGGACGCCATGCAGGATGCCAAATCTAAATGCGCGGCGCGGTATTTCGGAGCATTCGTCGTAGCCCTCGGCCTGATCGGCGCTGGCTTCACGCCGGCGGCTCCCACCACCGCGCAAAAGGCCCTCGACTGGTGCAACGGCGACGATCACGCGACGCCGGATATGATGATCGCCGGATGTTCGGCGATGATCTCCTCCGGCGAATATTCCGGCCGTGACCTTGCGATCGCCTACACCAACCGCGGCAGCGCCTATGACGACAAGCGCGACGAGGACCGCGCCATCGCCGATCACGATTTGGCGATCAAGATCGATCCGAAGCTCGATCTCGCCTTCAACAACCGCGCCAACGCCTATACCCGCAAGGGCGAGCCGGATCGTGCGATCGAGGATTACAACGAGGCGATCAGGCTCAACCCGAAATTTTTCATGACCTGGATCAACCGCGGCAAGACCTGGCGGGACGACAAGCACGAATACGCCCGCGCGATATCGGATTATGACGAGGCCATCAGGATCAATCCCAATTTTGCCGACGCCTATAACAGCCGCGGCATCGCCTATGACAGTCTCGGCAAGCGCGACCTTGCGCTCGTGGACTACGACAGCGCGATCCGGCTCGATCCGAAATTCGCCTTTGCCTACAACAACCGCGGCCTCGAATATCTGGAGAAGCGCGACTACGATACCGCCATTGCCGATTTCAGCAAGGCCGTGGCGATCGCGCCCGGATATGCCAATGCCTTCCGGAACCGGGGCAACGCCTGGTACGGCAAGGCCGACTATCCCAGCGCGATTTCGGATTATACCGCCGCGCTCGCCATCAACGACAACGATTCCGACGTCCATCTCGCCCGCGGCATGGCCGAGGAGAAGCAGGGCGACAGCGATGCGGCGATCGCCGACTACGACAAGGTTCTCGCGATCAATCCGCAGGACAACAACACGCTCGGCAGGCGCGGCTACCTGCACTTCAATCGGGGCGATTTTGCTGACGCGGCGGCAGATCTGTTGCGGGTCGCGGCGTCAAGTTCCTATCCGTATCCGAGCCTGATCGGATATCTCGCGCAATCGCGCAGTGGTCAGGCGGCGCCCGATCTCGAGCCCGCGATGCAGCGCCTGAAGAACCAGGACTGGCCCTATCCGGTGTTCGAGCTGTTTCTCGGGCGGCGCGATCCGCAGGCTGTGCTCGATGCCGCGCAAAAGCCGGAAGAGCAATGCGAGGCGCAGTTCTATGTCGGCGAATGGCAGCTCATCAAGGGCGACCGCGCCGCCGCCCGGCCGCATCTGGAGGATGCCGAGGGCCACTGCCCGAAGACATTCATCGAATACGGGGCGGCGCAGGCCGAACTGCAGCGGCTCGGGCAATAGCGGCGAAGCTGGCAGGCCGCGAAAATTGGAAATGATGCTAGATCAGCCGCAATCCCTTCAGGCTCGCATGCCCGTTTTTGCCGACGATGATGTGGTCGTGCACCGATATCCCGAGCGGGGTTGCGATGTCGACGATCGCCTTCGTCATCTGCACGTCCGCTTGCGACGGCGTCGGGTCGCCACTCGGATGATTGTGCACCAGCAGGATCGCGGTGGCCGACAGTTCGAGCGCGCGCTTGATCACCTCGCGCGGATAGACCGGGGTGTGGTCGACGGTGCCGGTCTGCTGCACCTCGTCCGCGATCAGCTGGTTGCGCTTGTCGAGGAACAGGATGCGGAACTGCTCCTTGTCGGCGAACGCCATCGAGGTGCGGCAATACTCGATCACGTCGTTCCATGACGACAATAGCGTGCGTTGTTTCAACTGGCCCCTGGCGATGCGGCTGGCGGCCGCCGCGATCAGCTTGAGCTCGGTGACCGTCCTGTCGCCAACGCCCTTGATTTCCCGCAACCGCGTCTCCGGCGCGTGAATGACCTCGGCGAACGAACCGAATGTCTTGAGCAGCGTCTTGGCCAGCGGCTTGACGTCGCCTTGCGCCTTTGCGGTGAACAGTACCATCTCCAGCAACTCGTAATCGCTGAGTGCATCGGGTCCGGCGGCATGAAAGCGTTCGCGCAGCCGCTCGCGATGGCCGTGATAATGCGGCGTCTCGGTAGCTTGCTCCGGGCTATCGATCGGTTTCGCGGGCATCGGCGCCAACCATGCCGTGCCCGCCAGCTTTTGCAACTGGGAAGTGTCGGGCGCCGCGGAGCCGATTTCAGGAGGGCGGCAACGGCGGATAGATGATCGGGGCCTGCGGATCGCGGTGCCAGTCGTATTCGGCCGCGATCACGGCCTCGACCGCAACCGGATAGCTGACCAGCCTCTGGACCAGATAGAAGCCCATATCGGTGCCGGCCGACACACCCGCGGACGTGACGTATTTGCCGGCGTCGACCCATCGCGAGACCCGGTCCCACTTGACCTTCGGGCCTTGGGCCGCCACCCAGTCGAACGCGGAATGATTGGTGGCGGCGGGCAGGCCATCGAGAAAGCCGCATCTGGCGAGTACGGCGGCGCCGGTGCAGACCGAAGCCATGATGCTCACTCTCTTGTCCATCGCATGCATCCAGTCGAACAGCGCCGCGACCTCTTTCGGATACGTCTTCTCGTCGAGCAGCGGCCAGGTGCCGCCGCCGCCGGGAACCATCAGCATGTCGAGCGGCTCGGCCAACGCCTGGTCAAAATCCCAATCGGGTGCGACCCAAGGGCCGTTGATGCTCCTCACATTGCCCTTGTGCCTTCCGATCAGCCTGATCTCGAAGGGATATGCCGGCGGATCGAAATAGTCGGTGCCTGGGAAGCGCGCGATCGAAAAGGCTTCAACGAAGCCGAACACGTCGATCGGCTCGAACTTGTCGAAAACGAAGATGCCGATGCGCTGGGTCCGGGGAAATGTCACGGGGTCGGCCATCGAGTTCCTCCTGTCTGAGCCTTTCGCCCTGCCGCCCGGCAGGGTTGCGCCGGTCCAACATGCCCGGCCGCTCGGGTTTTGCAACCGGAAATTGTTGGCGGAACTCGCGCCGGCCGTGCGCCCTCCGATTGGAGAGGGCAGGAAATAAAAGAATACCTCGCGCAAACACATGCGGCGAGCCGGGACGACGTTGAGAGATTGGGCCTAACGCTAGACCGGCGGCTTCTCGCCGTGGCGCTGCGACAGCGTGAAGATCTCGACGCCATCAGGCGTCACGCCGACCGAATGCTCGAACTGCGCCGACAGCGAGCGGTCGCGGGTCACCGCGGTCCAGCCGTCGGACAATATCTTCACATGCGGCTTGCCGAGATTGATCATCGGCTCGATGGTGAAGAACATGCCGGGTTTCAGCGTCACGCCCTCGCCGGGCCGGCCGATATGGATGATGTTCGGCTCGTCGTGGAACATGCGGCCCAGGCCGTGGCCGCAGAAATCGCGCACCACGCTCATGCCCTGCGGCTCCACAAAGCTCTGGATGGCGTGGCCGATGTCGCCGGTGGTGGCGCCGGGTTTCACCGCGGCGATGCCGCGCATCATGGCCTCATAGGTGACCTCGATCAGCCGCTCGGCCTTGCGCGCGATCGGGCCGACCGCATACATCCGGCTGGAATCGCCGTACCATCCCTCGACGATGAAGGTGACGTCGATGTTGACGATGTCGCCTTCCTTCAACTGGCGGTCGCCCGGCATGCCGTGGCAGACCACATGGTTGATCGAGGTGCAGGTCGAATAGCGGTAGCCGCGATACATCAATGTCGCGGGGTAGGCGCCGTGGCGGAAGGCGAACTCGCGGACGAATTCGTCGATTTTGGCGGTCGGCAGCCCGGGCTTGACGATATCGGTCAGCTCATCGAGGCATGTGGCGACCAGCGCGCCCGCCTTGCGCATGCCGGCAAAGCCGCTCGGCCCGTGCAACTTGATCTGCCCGGTCTTGCGGAGCGAGGTATCGGAGGCTTCGACGTAGCTCATGGCATCATGTCTTCGCGGGCGGAGAGGCCGAAATCGGCGATTTGCAATCCCAATTTAGTGATCGGCACGGTGAGTGCAAGCCAAGGTTGGTACCCCCGGGCTCGCCCTCTCTGCACCCTCCCGCTCCAGGGCAAGGTAAGAGGGGAACCAATGATTGTGCCCGAAAGGCGCGGCGAAATCAGCTCGCCACCCCGGGCGCGGTCTCGACCGGCAGCGTGCCGCCGCGGATGACGATTTCGCGCACCGGATAGGGCACCTTGATGTCCGCCCGCTTGAAGGCCTCCCACAGCGCCAGCATCACCTCGCTCTTGACGCCGTCCATGCCGTCCGGATCGGCGATCCAGAACGTCAACGAGAATTTCATCCCGGCCTCAGTGAATTCGGTCAAAAGGCAACTCGGCGGCTTGCCCTTGATGGCGCGCGGCGCGGCCGCGGCAATGTCGATCGCGAGCTTGCAGACGAGGTGCGGATCGGCGTCGTAATTGGTACCGAAGATGACCTTCACCAGCGTGTTCTTGTCGGTGTAGGTCCAGTTGGTGACCTTCTGCGTCACCAGATCCTCGTTCGGGATCAGGAATTCACGGCCGTCGCCGGCGGCGACCGAGACATAGCGCGTCTTCATCTCGTTGATGCGGCCGGTCGAGTCGCCGATGGTGACGAGATCGCCGGGCTTTACCGATTTGTCCGCCAGCAGGATGATGCCGCTGATGAAATTGGCGACGATCTTCTGCAGGCCGATGCCGATGCCGACGCCGACCGCGCCGGAAAACACCGCCAGCGCCGACAGGTTGATGCCGACCGCGCTCATCGCAATCGCGATCGCGACGATCATCAGGCCGAGCCGGATCATCTTGATCAGCAGCACCTGCACCGACGGCGTCAGGTCGGTGGAGGTGCTGATCCGGCTCTCGGCGAAATTGGAGGCGATGTTGGTCAGCCACAGCGCTGCGATCAGGAGCGCCCCGAACTGGATCAGCAGCAGCGGCGTCAGCCGCAATCCGCCGAGCACCACCGAGACCGAATCCAGCGCGTCGATCGCGGGGCCGAGCTGGCCGATGATGCTCAGTGCGGCCACCGCCCAGGCCGTCAGCGACACCAGCTGGACGATGAAGGCGTTGCGCATCACCGAGGTCACGAGCCGGATCACCAGCCACGCCACCGCGAGCTTCGCCGCCACCATCAAGAGGTAACTCCGGCTCGGCCAGGTCGAATGGTACATCGCGACGCGGGCTGCGATCACCAGGATTGCAAACACCGCGGTGGAGGCGCTTTCGACCAGCACGCGGGCAAAATGCCGCAGCGGCAGCGGCCAGCCAACCGCAAACGAGGTCATGTCGACGCGCGCGCGAATCGCGGCATTGGTCGCGAGCGCAATGCCGGCAGCCGCCAGCATCACCCCGAACTGCAGATAGAACCAGGGCGAGGTAATTTCGGCGCCGGCCGAGCGTGCGGTGGCGTGAATGAAATCGAGGATGTCGCTTGGGTCCATCGGCAAAATCTCTTCGGCTCCCGGCAGAGCATTGAACAAAATTGATTCGAATATCCAGCAGATTTCCATGGAAGCGGACGCCGCGCCATCGCCGCAAGAGGCCGGTGCGGCGCGTGAGAGCCGGCAAATCCGGGCATATCGCAGGGTTCGGCGGAAAATGGGTTGGCGTCGAAGTGTGGCGACGATAAGGATGCAAAAGCAGGTATTTACGATGATCTCAGGGGATTCATGGCCTCGCTCGATTCGGTCAGCATAGCCATCCTGCTCGGCGCCGTCCTGGTGATGGCCGGCATCCTGTCGAGCCTGCTGGCGCTGCGCTTCGGCGCGCCGCTGCTACTGGTGTTTCTCCTGATCGGCATGCTGGCCGGCAAATCCGGCCCGGGCCATGTCGGCTTCGCCGATGTCCGTACCACCTATCTCGTCGGCTCCGTGGCGCTGGCGCTGATCCTGTTCGACGGCGGCTTGCGAACGCGGTTCCAGAGCATCCGCGCGGTACTGGCGCCGTCGATGGCGCTCGCCACCATCGGCGTGCTGCTGACCGCGCTGATTACCGCGCCGGTCGCCCGCTATGCGCTCGACCTGAATTGGACCGAGTCGCTGCTGGTCGGCGCGGTGGTCGCCTCGACCGATGCGGCGGCGGTGTTTCTGCTGGTGCACGCGCAGGGCCTGCGGCTGCGGCCCCGCGTCGGCGCGACGCTGGAGGCGGAATCCGGCACCAACGATCCGTTCGCGGTGTTCCTCACCCTGATGCTGGTCGAATACATCTCGGTCGGCCAGGGCTCGGCATGGCATGTCGCGCTCGAATTCGGCCGCGAGGCCGTGCTCGGGGCCGTCGCCGGCGTGATCGGCGGCCGCCTGGTGGTGCTGGCGCTCAACCGCGTGGCGCTGCCGCAGGGCTTGCATGCGCCGTTCGTCACCACCGCGGCGCTGGTGATCTTCGGCGCGGCGCAGATCGCGCATGCTTCCGGATTCCTCGCGGTCTATCTCGCCGGCATCATCATCGGCAACCGGCCGACGCGGGCGCATAATTCGGTGGTGACGTTTCTCGACGCCGCCACCTGGCTGGCGCAGATCGTGATGTTCGTGCTGCTCGGGCTATTGGTTGCGCCGCAGCGGCTGATGGTCAGCATCGTCCCTGCCGTCCTGGTCGCGCTGACGCTGATGCTGGTGGCCCGGCCGCTCGCGGTGTTTCTGTGCCTGGCGCCGTTCCGCTTCAACTGGCGGGAAAAACTCTTCATCGCCTGGACCGGCTTGCGCGGCGCGGTCGCGATCTTCCTGGCCTCGATCCCGATGCTGGTGGGCCTGTCGAAAGCCTATCTCTATTTCGACGTCGCCTTCGTCGTCGTCATCATCTCGCTCTTGTTGCAGGGCTGGACGCTGGCGGCGGCCGCACGCCGACTGCATGTCGCGCTGCCGCGCGCCGATCGCGGGCCGCGCCGCGTCGAGCTCGACCTGCCCGGCCAGCTGGAGCAGCAACTGGTCGGCTATCCGGTGCGGCCGAAAAGCCTGTATTTCCGGCGCGGCCTGATTCCGTCCTGGTCGAAGCCGACGCTGGTGATCCGCAACCAGCACATCCTGTCGCCGGCGGAAGCCGATCCGGTAAGGCCCGGCGACTACCTCTATCTGCTGGCGCCGCCGGAAAAGGCCGAGGCGCTCGATCGCTTCTTCGTCGACATGGCGCCGAGCACCGCGCCCGATCCGCACCTGCTCGGCGATTTTACCGTGTCCGGCGAGCACACGCTCGGCGAACTCGCCGAGATCTACGGGGTGAAGATCGATGCCGAGCAGGCCAACCTGACGCTATCGGATTATTTCGACATCCATCTCGATCACGCGCCGAAGGAAGGCGCGACCTTGCAGCTCGATCCCATCGTGCTGGTGGCGCGCAGCATCTCCGGCGGCCGGGTCAACGTCGTCGGCCTGCGGCTGCCGGAAGACGAAGAAGAGGCGGCGCCGCTGACAGGCATGGCGAAGCTCAAGCGCAGGCTGGCGGAGCTATGGTCACAGGTGGCGGGGATTTGATCGCGGCGCGTCGGCAGGCCCCAGGCCTGAAGCGAGATGACTTTTGATTCGATGGGATTTTCCGGGGCTCGGTTCACCTCTCCCCGATGGGGGAGAGGTGAAGGGAACGCTGACGGATCGATTTAACCAAAACTCATCCGGCACTAGGCCGGCGGCCCGGGCAATACCTTGACTCCACCGAAGGCGGCGATGCGCCCGTGCCGGAGCATCACGATCTGCGTCGCCAGCTGGCGCAGCTCGGCGGCATCGTGGCTGACATAGACCATGGGAATCCGGGCCTCGTCGCGCAACCGCACCAGATAGGGCAGGATCTCCAGCTTCCGATCCTCGTCGAGCGAGCCCAGCGGCTCGTCCAGCAGCAAGAGCCTCGGTCGCGACAACAGCGCGCGTCCGAACGCGACGCGCTGGCGCTCGCCGCCGGAGAGTTTTCCGGGACGCCGATCGAGCAACTCGCCGATATCGAGCAGGTCGATGACGCGCTTGCGCGCCGCGGGATCGTCGGCCAACCGGTTCATGCGACGGCCATAGTCGAGATTGCCGCGCACATCGAGATGCGGAAACAGCCGCGCGTCCTGGAACACATAGCCGATGCGGCGGCGATGTGCCGGGACGTGCACGCCGGCCGCGGTGTCGTCGAGCACGTCGCCGTCGACGGCGACGATGCCGCGATCGGGCTTGAGCAGGCCGGCGATGATATTGATCAGCGAGGTCTTGCCGGCCCCCGATGCGCCGAACAGCCCGGTCACCCGTCCCTCGCTGGTGAAAGAGGCCTGCAGCGCGAATTCGCCGAGTTGCTTGGTGACATCGACGCGCAGCATGGTCAGTTCCCGTGCAGGCGCCGGGTGGCGCGCCGCGCGAACCACTCGGAAGCCAACAGCGCGGCGACCGCGATGACGACGGAAACCACCACCAGACGCAGCGCCGCGCTATCGCCGTCCGGCGTCTGGATCAGCGAATAGATCGCCGACGAGATGGTCTGGGTTTCGCCGGGAATGTTCGAGACGAAGGTGATGGTGGCGCCGAATTCGCCGATCGCCTTGGCAAAACCGAGCACCATGCCGGCCAGCACGCCCGGCAGCGCCAGCGGCAAGGTGACGGTCGCAAACACGCGGAAAGGCGCCGCGCCCAGCGTGCCCGCGGCCTGCTCCAGCCGTTGGTCCACGGCTTCGATCGACAGCCGGATCGGCCGCACCAGCAATGGGAACGACATGATGCCACAGGCCAGCGCCGCGCCGGTCCAGCGAAAGGCGAACACGATGCCGAGATGGTCGGCAAGCCAGGCGCCGATCAGGCCGCGCCGGCCGAAGGTCAAGAGCAGGAGATATCCGGTCACCACCGGCGGCAGCACCAGCGGCAGGTGGATCGCCGCATCCAGCGCCGCCTTGCCCCAGAATTCGCGCCGCGCCAACAGCCAGGCGAGCGCGATCCCGAGCGGCGTCGCCACCAGGGTCGCCACCGTGGCGACCCGCAGCGATAGCTCGATCGCCGTCCATTCCGTTGGTGAGATGTCGAACACCTGGCTCAGGAGGTCGGGCGGATCAGATAGATGAATCCGTATTTTTCCAGCGTGGCCTTGGCGGCCGAAGAGCGCAGGAAATCGAGATAGGAGGCCGCTTCCGGTTTTGCGGTTACCGTCGCCGCCACCGGATAGATGATCGGTGGGTGGGAATCGGCCGGGAAGGTGCCGACGATCTTGACGCCGGGCTCGACCTTGGCGTCGGTCGAATAGACGATCCCGAGCACGGCTTCGCCGCGCGCCACCAGCGTCAGCGCGGCGCGCACGCTCTCGGCCATCGCGAATTTCGGCTCGGCCGCCTGCCAGGCGCCGAGCTTCTCCAGCGCCGCCTTGGCGTATTTGCCGACCGGCACCGCCTTGACGTCGCCGGTGGCGATCCTGCCGTCGCCGGCCAGTTTGGCGAGATCGAAGCCCTGTCCGATCGTCACATTGTCAATTTTGGAATCCTTAGGCGCGATCAGCACGATGCTGTTGCCGAGCAGATTGACACGGCTCAATTCGTTGATGGTCTTCTTGCTGGCCGCATAATCCATCCAGTCGGTGTCGGCGGAGACGAAAATATCCGCAGGCGCCCCCTGTTCGATCTGCCTGGCCAGCGTCGAACTCGCGGCATAGCTGGCCGCGACCTTGATGCCGGTCCTGGCGGTGTAGGCTGTGTCGACGTCGTCGAGCGCGTTCTTCATCGAAGCCGCGGCGAACACGGTGAGGCTCTTGTCCTGGGCAAAGGCGGGCGAGAGGGCCGATCCGCACAGGATCGCAAAGGCGGCGAGAGGTATGGCAAGGCGGTGCATTGTGGCGCTCCATGCCGGTTCGCGGGCCGCGCCTTCAGCGCGCGCAAATCAGGCGTTGGTGAAATGTGGAATGCGACAGGCGGAAGCGCCGTTCCACCGGTTCCGCGGACTTACGGTCCAACGGGATATCGCAGCAAAAACAATAACAGGCTGGGAGTTCTCGTAAAGTGTCCCTTTGTCTATTCCGAAGGCAGGATCGCGATCGAGATCGAATCCTCCCTCGTGCCACTGATCTGTAGCACCAGCGGGCTTGCCGAAAGCTCGTATTTCATGGTCTTGCGGATGCCGTCGCAGTCGGTGGCGACGCTGAAACCCTTGGGTTTGAGAAAATGGCCGTCCTGCATCACATCGATCCAGCCGGCCGCCGACAGACTGACGGTGTAGAGGCCGGCCTTCGGCGGATTCTTGAAGCTCGCGAAGCCGGCGAAGGTGCCTTCCTTCGGGGCGCGTTCGGGCGGCGCGGGCAGTTTGGCCTCGGCCGGTGGGCGCAAGGCGATGATCATGCCGGTCGACGGCAGGGCGGCGAGTTCGCCGCCCGACGTCAGCTTGACGCGATCCGGCGCGGTCAGCGCCGCGCGTTCGTGATCGATGTTCCACTTGAACTTGTCGCACCCGCTCGGCTCCTCGGCCGCCCATGCCGGAACAGCCCCGAGCAACGCCAACGCAACCAGGACAGCTGCACGCATTGTCAATCCACCCCGATCATCACATCGGATGCCTTGATCACCACGGTCACGGCGCCTTTGGCCTTGATGCCCAATTCATCGACCGCCTCGTTGGTGATCGAAGACATCACGATCTTGCCGCCTCCGATATCGACAAGGACGTGCGACGTGGTCGCGCCCTTCTTGACCTCGACGACGGTGCCCTTGATCTGGTTGCGTGCACTGATGCGCATGGCGGTCCTCACGATGTTGAGGCCGTGCGCGGTCACGCCACGCACCGGCTGACAGATGGTGAAATAGAAGCCGGGACCGCCGTCCCCAAATGTCGTCGACCGCGCTTGCGGCGCGATGACGACCGAGATTACCGCATTCAAAGGGTGATTGAAATCGCCTTGCGCGCAGCTATTGCTTCGCATCCGGCGCGTTGAGCACGGCCTTGCAGGCGGTCGGCAATTGCGCCAGCGTGATGCCGTGGCTCGGTTTCGGCGGCTCCTTCGGCGGCTGCGGGTGGATGATCGAATCCTTGAACCAATAGGCGAGATCGGCGGGCTTGCAGCCTTCGCCGCCCGACTGCGGCGTCTGGCCCTTGCAGTCAGCGCTGCCGGGCGGGCAGGCCATGCGGATATGGAAGTGATAGTCATGGCCCCACCACGGGCGGATTTTCTCCAGCCAGCTGCGGTCGCCCTTGGCCTCGCGACATAGTGCCTTCTTGATCGCGGCGTTGACGAAGATGCGCTGGACGGAGGGCTCCTGCGCGGCATCGCGCAACACCAGCAGATGGCCCGGCGTGAACACTTGCGGATCGACGTCGAGCCGGTCCGGGCGCACCATCATGACGGCGGACGTCTCCTCGCGCTCCTCGCGCGACAGCATATGATCGGGCATCGGGGTCAGCCAGATGTCGGCATCGAGCCCGATCTGGTGGCTGGCATGGCCCGAGAGCGCCGGGCCGCCGCGCGGCTGCCCGATGTCGCCGACCAGTATTCCGGGCCAGCCGGCATCCTTGTGCGCCTTCACCGACAACCGCTTCAACAGCGCGATCATGTCGGGATGCCCCCAATTGCGATTGCGCGACAGCCGCATCACCTGCCAGGTGTCGCCGTTGATCGGCATCTGCTCGGCGCCGGCGATGCAGCCGCCGGCATAGGAGCCGATCGAGCGCGTCGGCATCGCCGCCGGCAACAGCTTGCGGGCGAACAGCTCCCTGGCAGGCAGCTTGGGATCCCTGGGATTGGCCAGCGGTGGCAGCGGCTTCGGATCGACGCTGCCCTTGTCCTGCGCCAGCACGGCGGTGGCGCTGACGACGGTAGCGGCGATCAGGGCGAGGGCAATCGACAGGCGGGATTTCATCGAAACACTCTATTGCGGCTCGAACGTAGCACGGATTTGACAGAGCGGGACAAGGCACGCCAGTCGCAATTGGTTGATCGCGAACCGCCCACCGTGAGCGGCCAGCCGGCGAGAGGTTAAGATTAATCCGTGACGGCGCGTGCCCGCCGAGCGTCCCGGCCTTTACAACGCGCGGGCGAAAACGACATCATGCCGCCGGCAAAACCGGGCGGGACAGGGGCTGGGAATCATGAAACGACGGTCGGGCAAATGGCTCGCGATTGCGGCCGCATCCGTGATCGCGGGATGGGCCGTGACACCGGCGCGCGCCGACGTCGTGGTGCAGATCGACAAGTCATCGCAGCGCATGGCGGTCAGCGTCGACGGGACGATGCGCTACAACTGGCCGGTATCGACCGGGCGCGACGGCTACGGCACGCCGAGCGGCACCTTCCATCCGCAATCGATGGTCAGGCGTTACTTCTCGCGCAAGTATTACAACGCGCCGATGCCGCACGCGATCTTCTTTTACTATGGATTTGCCATTCACGGCACCAACGACATCTCGCGGCTCGGCGGTCCGGCCTCGCATGGCTGCGTCAGGCTGCATCCCTCGAACGCGGCCACGCTGTTCTCCCTCGTCGAGCACGAGGGCCCGCGCAATACGAGGATCGAGATTTCGAACTAGCGTGGACTTTCTTAACCGTTCGATAACCCTGCCGCGCATTGCCGCAATTTCGTGCGCGATTTCGAACATCTCCCGCAGTCGCGCTGGGCCGTGCGAATTGTTCAAGAAGCGGGCAGGCTCTCGCGTTGTGTGTTCTCCAGCGCCGCCGGGGATATCCTGCCGATATGCCGGGAAGCGATTTTGGCCATGCTTCGCCAATGTGTTCGCCTGTTAAGCGGGCAGGGGGACCGAGATTTTCTTCCGGTTGAATTTGCCGGAGCCGGCATCCCGGCGGCAAAGGACACCATTTTTTCAGACACTTATCGGAGAACGGTAGGCGCAGAATGCGAGTGGGGCGTAGTAATGCCGAGAATCCGGCCCAGGAAGACCAAAAGGCTCAAGCATGCGGCGATCGCCCGCATCGCTGGCCGGCCGGCGAAGCCCAGTCCGAAACTCCCAGCCTCCGGCGGCCGGCGCGTCTCAGTGGAGATTGGCGAGATCGTCCGCAAGCGCGCCGAGGCGGAAGCCGCGATCGCGGAGGCGCGGAAATCCCACGAGCGGCTGCGCGAGGCGATCGACATCCTGCCGCAGGGCATCGTGTTCCTCGATGCCGAGGGCCGCTACATTCTCTGGAACAAGAAATATTCCGAAATCTACAGCCGCAGTTCCGACCTGTTCGAGCCGGGCGCGCGCCTGCAGGACACCATCCGCATCGGCGTCGAGCGCGGCGATTATCCGGAAGCGATCGGCCGCGAAGAAGAGTGGATCGCCGAGCGGCTGAAACGGCTCTATCAGCCCGGTGAACGCCATGAGCAGGTCCTGGCCGACGGCCGCTGCATCCTGATCGAGGAGCGGCTCACCGAGGACGGCGGCATCATTGGCCTGCGCGTCGACATCACCGAGCTGAAGCAGCGCGAGGACTCGTTCCGGCTGCTGTTCGACTCCAATCCGGTTCCGATGATCGTCTGCGCGCTCAATGACGAACGCATCCTCGGCGTCAACGACGCCGCGGTCGAGCATTACGGCTATAGCCGCGCCGAGTTCGAGAAGCTGACCATCCGCTCGGTCCAGGCCTTCGAAACCGAGCTGCCCTGGGCCGGCGACCGCTCCAGCGACGAACTGACGGCGCGGACCTGGAAACACGTACGGGCCGACGGCACGCTGATCGATCTGGCGATCTATTCGCGCCAGCTCGTCTATAACGACCAGCCCGCGGTGCTGCTGGCGCTGATGGACATCACCGAGCGCAAGCGCGCCGAGGCGCGGCTCGCCTTCATGGCCCAGCATGACGGCTTGACGGGCCTGCCGAACCGCAACCTGCTGCGCCAGCAGATGGACGAGATCCTGCTGCACAACAGGCGCAGCGCCGAGAAGGTCGCGGTGCTGGTGCTGGGGCTCGACAACTTCAAGGCTGTCAACGACACGCTGGGCCACGGCATCGGCGACAAGCTGCTGCGCAGCGTCGCCAAGCGGTTGCGCTCGATATTGCGCGAGGAAGATGCCCTGGCGCGCCTCAACTCCGACGAATTCGCGATCGTCCAGAGCGGGTTGGCGCGCCCCGAGGACGCGGTGTTCCTCGCCAAGCGGCTGCTGGAGGCGATCGGCGATCCCTATTTGCTCGACGACCATTCCGTCGTCATCGGCGCCAGCATCGGGATCGCAATGTCGCCCGGCGATGGCGACGAATCCGAGAAGCTCCTGAAGAACGCCGACATGGCGCTGTCGCGCGCCAAGAACGAGCAGCGCGGCACCTTCTCCTTCTTCGAGGCCGGAATGGACGCCCGCGCCCAGAGCCGCCGCAAGATCGAGCTCGACCTGCGCGATGCGATCCAGGGCGACGTGCTGCGGCCGTATTACCAGCCGCTGATCGACCTTGCGACCGGCCGCATCACCGGCCTCGAGGCGCTGGTGCGCTGGCCGCATGCCGAACGCGGCATGATCTCGCCGGCGGAATTCATCCCCGTCGCCGAGGAAACCGGCCTGATCAACGGCCTCGGCGGCCTGATGCTGCGCCGCGCCTGCATGGACGCGGCGCTGTGGCCCGACGATGTCCGCGTCGCGGTCAACCTGTCGCCGGCGCAGTTCCGCACCGGCAATCTGTTGTCGATCGTGATGGATGCGCTGAAGCAATCCGGCCTGCCGGCGCGGCGGCTGGAGCTCGAAATCACCGAGACCCTGCTGCTGGAAAAGAGCAGCGAGGTGCTGGCCACGCTGCATGCGCTGCGCGCGCTCGGCGTGCGCATCTCGATGGACGATTTCGGCACCGGCTATTCCAGCCTGAGCTATCTGCGGAGCTTTCCCTTCGACAAGATCAAGATCGACCAGTCCTTCGTGCGCGACCTCGGCTCCAATCGCGACGCGCAGGCGATCGTACGCTCGATCATCAGCCTCGGCATGGGCCTCGGCGTCATCATCACCGCCGAAGGCGTCGAGACCGAAGCCGAGCTCAGCTGCCTGCGCACGGAGGGTTGCCACGAAGGCCAGGGTTTTCTGTTCAGCCGCGCCCGGCCGAACGCCGAGATCGTCGGACTGTTGCAGGCGCAGTGCGGCGCGGATTCGGCCGCACCCCTCGGCGACAACGACGAGGCGCTGGTCGCCTGAACGCTATTTCTTCCGTCCGGTCTTCGACGCCTTCGACCGCTTGGTGGCCTGTCGCTTGCGGGTTGCGGCGGCTTTCTTGGCGGCGCGAGATCGTGCCGCCGCCGGCCGGGCGGCGGAAGCCTTGCCGCCACGCGGTCCGCCGATCCGGCCGCCGCGTTTCGAGGACACGTTGGTGTCGGGGACACCGCGGCCGGAGCCGCTCTTGTTGCCGCCGCCTGTTTCCTTGTTGACGGTTGCCCAGGCTCGCCCCTCGGCTTCCTTCTTGCCGACGCCTCGCTTCTCATACCCCTCCTCGATATGTTCGGCTTGGCGCTTCTGCTTGTCGGTATAGCTGGATTTGTCGCCGCGCGGCATGATCGTCTCCCTCTGGCGTTTTCGGATTCCAGACGGCGCAACGCGCGTGCGGGCGTCCGGGTTCCCGCATTTGTGAACCGCAACAGCGCTTCGGTCGACATAAGGAGACAGGTGTCCCGCATGAGCCCCGACATGGACGTGTCCCCAGGACCGGCGCCGCGATACGCGCGCTTCTCTCGCCGCCTTCGCGCCATGCTGATCGACTGGATCCTCGCCCTCGCCGTGCTGTACGGGGCTCTGTTGCTGGCGACGGCGGTAAGCAATGACAATTTCTCCCGCGGGCTTGGCATCCTGGTGGTGGTCGCGCTCGTGCTGTATGAGCCGATCCTTGTGTCGCGCATGGGCAGCACGCTGGGGCATTATTTCACCAATCTGCGCGTCGTGGACGACCGCGGTGGCGGCAACATCGGCTTCGCACGGGCCTGTGCGCGCTCCATCATCAAAGGGGTGCTGGGCCTGTATTCGTTCGTGATCCTGGCCGCGACCCGCCGCAATCAGGCGCTGCACGATCTCCTGACGCGGTCGACCGTGCAGATTCGCGATCCGGCGAAAGCCGCGCCCGGTCAATACATTACTGAGCGGACCAGACTTGCCGTCGCCGGCATGCCGTCGGCGATGCGGCGTATCGCCGTGACCTGCTTCTATCTGCTGCTGATCGGGATCGCTTATATCGGGATCATCGGAGTTGTCATTGCGCGCGGGGCGATCTCCAATGGCTGCATCGATCACAATTTCTGCTCCGGCGGCGAAAGAATCTTGAGTCTCATGTTCGGCGCGGGGCTGCTCGGAATTTGCGCGGTTTGCATCGCGCTCGGATGGCGAGGCAGGCTTGTCGGCGCGCGCGGCACCCTGGCGGGGGATTCCGGCTAGATCCCAAACGGATCTGCTGGCTCTTCAATTCGACGCGGTTTCTCGACCCAAACCGAACTCCACTTCGCTTGAAACGCGCTCTGGGAATTTGGTTAGATGGATTTCCCGAGGGCGCGGTTCACCTCTCCCTTCGGGAGAGGTCGGCGCCAACGGGTCGCGCGAATGCGCGCCCGATGACAGGCTCCGCGCCGGGTGAGGGGCTGCGGTCTTTCGTTAGAGCAGCCCCCCTCACCCGATTTGCTGCGCAAATCGACCTCTCCCCGTCGGGGAGAGGTGAACCGAACACGTGGAAGATCGATTCAATCAAAACTCTCGACGGCGGTCGCGACCCATCACGGTCAGTCGCGCCCCAGGCCGCGCGAGACCGGACTGCCGGCCAGGATCGCCTTGCCGACGTCCTCGTAATGGGTGTCGCGGGCCTGGATCTGCTGGGCGATGGCGTGCATGTCGCGGAAGCGGCGCTCGAACTTGTTGGCACGAAATACCGCGGTGGCGCCCGCCATGTGATAGGCGGCATCGACCACTTGAGCCGACTGATGGATGGTCCAGGTCGACGCCAGCCGCATCGAAGCGCGGTGTTCCTCGCTGAGTTGGCCGGTCTCGGTCAGGTCGCGCCATGCGGCGGCGGCGGTGGCGTAGAGATAGGCGCGCGCCGCGCGCAGATTGGCCTCGGTGCGGCCGATCAGGCCCTGGACCGCGCTGTTCTCGCGCATCGCCGCAAGCCCGAACGACTGCTTGCCGCGCGCCAGGTCGGTTGCGGCGTCCAGCGTGGCGCGCGCGACGCCGGTAGCAAGCGCGGCGAAGCCGAGGCCGAACATGGAGTAGGTGGTGATCTTGTACAGCGGTCCCTTTTCACGCAGCGCCGTGACATCGTCGCGCAATACGGCGAAATTTTCCGGGATGAACAGGTTCTCGACCGAATAAGAGTTGGTGCCGGTGCCGCTCAGCCCGATCACGTCCCAGACGTCGTACATGGTGGCGCTACTGGCCGGAAACAGGATGGTGCGAAATTCCGGCGCGCCGTTGGGTTTCACCCGTGTCGCGCCGTCAGCCTCGACCACCCGGACATGGGCCCCCAGCCAGTTGGCCTGCCGGGAGCCGGAGGCAAAATCCCAGCGCGCGGTGACGCGGTAGCCGCCCGGCACCACCTTGACCTCGTTGGCGATCGCGCCCCAGGCGAGGATGCCGGGCGTCGAATTGAAAATCTGATCCGCCACCTCGTGATCGAGATAGGCCGCCGTCATGGCGCAGACCGAACATTGGCCGAGGCACCACGCGGTGGAGGCGTCCGCCTTGGCGATCTCTTCCAGCACCTGCATGAACACCTCCGGCGGCGCCTCGGCGCCGCCCAGGCTTTGCGGCAGCAGCGTCCGGTAGAGCCCGTTCTCGATCAGCGCGGACACCACCGGCGCCGTGAGCCGGCGCGTACGCTCGATCTCGTCGGCTTCGCCCGCGAACAAAGACGCCAGCGCGCGGGCGCGCGCGACGAGGCCCAATGCAGAGGGCTTATTCATGACGTTTCCCTGCCGTTATCGAGTGATCAATTAAGGGTCATGTTGGTCCATCTGGCGCGGCGGATCAAGATGGGGGAGGGGCCGATCTCAATCGAAAGCCGCCCCGCGGTCATTCCGGGGCGCGAGTGAAGCGAGCAAACCCGGAATCTCGAGAGTTCAATCTGCAAGGTCTATGCTTCGCGCATTGCGGAATCATGGCCTTCAGCGATCCACTTTCAGCGCGCCAGCCCAAGCACCACGAACAGTGCGCGGTTGAGCCGTTCCGTCGTCTCGTCGTCGAGTGATCCCAGCACCTGCCGGATGCGGTCTCGCCGCAGCGCGTTGATCTTGTCGGTCATGATCTGCGAGCGAAGCCGCAGGCCGTTGGCGGCCGAGGGCTCTACCACCGGCCTGGCCAGATGGAATTCGCTGACGTCGGACGACATCGGGCAGACCAGAATGGAGTTGGTCGTGTCGCCGAGTTCATCGGCCTGTACGATGACTCCGGGACGCCGCTTGCCCATGTCGCCCTGCGCGACCAGCAGCACCACGTCGCCACGCTTCACGACCAGTCTTCCCGATCGCGGACCGTATCCAGCCAGTCATCGATAGCCGCGTCCTCGGGGTGCCTGGAGAGCATCTCGCCCTCGCGGCGGATTTGCGCCAGCACCTTGGGATCGCGCAGATCCGGCACCCAATGCTGCACCGGCCGCAGCCCCTGCGCGCGCAACCGCTCGCGCCGCGACGCCATGCGCTCTCGCGGGGTACGGGGCTTGTTCCTTTTCGCCTTCTTCGGGGTTGTAGCCATGAATGAAACGTAACATGTTACGCGTCAAAATTCCATTGCGCCTCAACTGTCCACCTTCAGCGCGGCGATGAACGCCTCCTGCGGGATGTCGACCTTGCCGAACTGCCGCATCTTCTTCTTGCCTTCCTTCTGCTTCTCCAGAAGTTTGCGCTTGCGCGTGATGTCGCCGCCGTAGCACTTTGCGGTGACGTCCTTGCGCAGTGCGCGGACGGTTTCGCGCGCGATGATCTTGCCGCCGATCGCGGCCTGGATCGGAATCTGGAACATGTGCGGCGGGATCAGTTCCTTCATCTTCTCGACCATGGCGCGGCCGCGGCCTTCGGCGCGCTGGCGGTGGACCAGCATGCTGAGCGCATCGACCGGCTCGTTGTTGACCAGGATCTGCATCTTGACGAGGTCGGCCGGCTTGTAGTCGGTGAGATGATAGTCGAACGAGGCATAGCCCTTGGAGACCGATTTCAGGCGGTCGTAGAAATCGAACACGACTTCGTTGAGCGGCAATTCGTATTTCACCATGGCGCGGTTGCCGACATAGGTGAGCTCCTTCTGCATGCCGCGCCGGTCCTGGCAGAGTTTCAGCACGCTGCCGAGATATTCGTCGGGGGTGAGGATGGTGGCCTCGATCCAGGGTTCCTCGATCTCGGCGATCTTGACCACATCGGGCATGTCGATCGGATTGTGGATCTCGATCACCTGGCCGTCGGTCAGGTGCATCTTGTAGATCACGCTCGGCGCGGTCGCGATCAGGTTGAGATCGAATTCGCGATGCAGCCGTTCCTGGATGATTTCCAGATGCAACAGCCCCAGGAAACCGCAGCGGAAGCCGAAGCCCAATGCGGCCGAGGTTTCCATCTCGAACGAAAAACTGGCGTCGTTGAGCCGCAACTTGCCCATCGCCGCGCGCAGCGTTTCGAAATCGTCGGCATCGACCGGGAACAGGCCGCAGAACACCACCGGGATTGCCGGCTTGAAGCCGGGCAACATCTCGGTCACCGGCTTCCTGTCGTCGGTGATGGTGTCGCCCACTCTTGTGTCGGCCACCTCCTTGATCGCGGCGGTAATAAAACCGATTTCGCCGGGGCCGAGTTCGTCGATCTGCTGCATTTTTGGCGTAAAGAAGCCGACGCGCTCGACGTCGTAGGCGGCGTTGGTGCCCATCATCCGGATGCGCTGGCCCTTCTTCAGCACGCCGTCGACAACGCGCACCAGCACCACGACGCCGAGATAGACGTCGTACCAGCTGTCGACCAGCAATGCCTTCAGCGACGCCTCGCGGTCGCCCTTCGGCGGCGGCAGCCGGTGCACGATGGCTTCCAGCACGTCGTCGATGCCAAGCCCGGTCTTGGCCGAGATCATCACCGCATCGGATGCGTCGATGCCGATCACATCCTCGATCTGCTGCCTGACCGCATCCGGCTCCGCCGCCGGCAGGTCGATCTTGTTGAGCACCGGCACGATCTCATGGCCGGCATCGAGCGCGTGATAGACGTTGGCGAGCGTCTGCGCCTCGACGCCCTGGCTGGCGTCGACCACGAGCAGCGAGCCTTCGCAGGCCGCCAGCGACCGCGACACCTCATAGGCGAAGTCGACATGGCCGGGGGTGTCGATCAAATTGAGGATGTAGCTCTTGCCGTCCTTGGCCTGGTAGTTCAGCCGTACCGTCTGCGCCTTGATGGTGATGCCGCGCTCGCGCTCGATGTCCATGGAATCGAGCACCTGCTCCTTCATCTCGCGCTCCTGCAGGCCGCCGGTGATCTGGATCAGGCGGTCGGCCAGCGTCGATTTGCCATGGTCGATATGCGCAACAATGGCGAAGTTGCGGATGTTGGAAACAGGGATGGATGTCATCGCCGCGAGATAGCACTCGCACCCCCATGCGGCAACCAGTTTGCGCCAATTTAACGGCGCTTCTTCACGCCAAGCTGATTCCACAGATGGCGAAAACGCGCTACGCAGAGGGCCATGTCGACTGCGTCATTCCTGCCCGCGGCCTCGCGTGCGCGCCGAAAACTGTCGCTCCGGCGACTGGCGGCCTGGCTTGCGGCCTGCGCAAGCGATCCCGTGGCCGGCCTGCGGCTGGTGATTGCTTTTGCCACCGCGCATGCCGTGCTCTGGACCTTCATCCTGATCAATCTGAAGGCCGCGCAGGACGTCCATATGGACGTCGCCGAAGGCTTTGCCTGGGGCCAGAAGTTCCAGCTCGGCTATGGCAAGCATCCACCATTGGCGGGCTGGATCTCGGGCCTCTGGTTCAAGGCCTTTCCGGTCGCGGACTGGGCGACCTACGCGCTGGCGATGACGACGCTCGGCATTGCGCTCGTGATCTGCTGGCTGATCGCGCTGCGCGTGGTCGATCGCCGCCGCGCCTTTTTCGTGGTGGTGATGCTCGCGCTCTATCCGATCTTCAATTTCAAGGGCTTCAAATACAACCCCGACCTGCTGCAGCTCGTAACATTGCCGCTGGTGGTGCTGGCCTATCTGAACGCATTCGAGAAGCGCAGTGTCCGCGCCGGCCTCTGGCTGGGCTTAGCCGGCGCGCTGGCGCTGATGACGAAATACTGGGTGCTGACCATGATCGGCGCCGTCGGGCTGGCCGCGCTGATTCATCCCGATCGCGCAAAATTCCTGCGCTCGCCGGCGCCATGGGTCGCGATCGTCACGCTGGTCGTCGTCATGATCCCGCATCTGGTCTGGCTGTGGCAGGTGGATTTCGTTCCGCTGACTTATGCCGGCGATGTCTATGGGCTGTCGAGCCGCGCCGAGAGCGTGCAACGCGTACTCGGCTATATCGGCCATAACCTGTCGCTGCTGCTCGTGCCCATTGCGCTGGCCGCGCTCGCGCTGGCGTTGGCGCCGCCATGGCGGGCGCGGGCGCTGTTGGCGCGCGCATGGTCGCGCGGCGCCAACGGAAGCGTGAATGCGTCGCAGGCGCTCAATGTCTGGCTGATCCAGTCGATCGTCGCGATCGGGCCGCCGCTCGGCGCGTTGATCTTCGCGGTCTATATGAAGACCGACTGGGGAATTTCGCTGTTCTTCCTGACGCCGCTGGCACTGGTGGCGATTCCCGCGCTGCGCCTGCAACGGATGGCGCTGTTCAACATCACGGCGATCTGGCTCGTCGTCTCGCTGGCGGCACTTGCGGCCTCGCCCTACATCGCGATCGAGGAGATGAAGGTGAATCCGAACGGCGCCTCGACCTATGGTGCGCGCTCGCAACTGGCCCGCGAGCTGACGGAAGCGTGGCATGCGCGTTTTCACTCCCGATGGGCGGTGGTTGCGGGCACCACGGAGGTGGGCGAGCCGATGACGTTCTACAGCCCCGATCATCCGGCGCCGCTGACGCCGGGCGAATTGTGGCCGTCGGGACTGACTTCGCTGGACGAGGCCAAACGGCTCGGCTTCATCGGCATCTGCGACACCACCGACGGGCGGCTGCCGGTCTGCGAAGCCTGGATGCGCCAGAACGGCAAGGACGCCGAGGAACTGGCGGTCACGACCCAGCGCTTCTTCCACGGCCATCCCGGGCCTTCGATTACGTGGAAAGTCTACATCGTATCGCCGGGGAAATAGGTCCCGTCATTCCGGGGCGATGCGAAGCATCGAACCCGGAATCTCGAGATTCCGGGTCTGGTCCTTCGGACCATCCCGGAATGACGTTACTGCCCTTCTTCGTTGAACTTGCTGGCGACGAGATCGGTGATCGCATTGATCGCGGCTTGGGCGTCGGGGCCGATCGCGGAGACCCTGATCGATGTTCCCGGTCCCGCCGACAGCATCATCAATCCCATGATCGAGGTGCCGCCGACGGTCTCGCTGCCCTTGGTCACCCAGACCTCGGCATTGAAGCGCTCGACCATCTGGACGAATTTCGCGGATGCCCGCGCATGCAGGCCGCGCTTGTTGATGATGGGAAGTTCACGGGTCACCGCGCCGGTGGGGACCGTCGGCCCGACACTGCTCTCAGGCGACGCGTCGTCGTCGCTCATTTGCCGGCGAGGACCCGGCTGGCAATGGTGACGTATTTGCGGCCGGCTTCCTGGGCCATGGCGATGGCGTCGGGAAGCGAGCGCTCTTCGCGAACCTTGGCAAGCTTGACCAGCATGGGAAGATTGATGCCTGCGAGCACTTCCACCTTCGGGCGGCTCATGCAGGAGATCGCGAGGTTGGATGGCGTGCCGCCGAACATGTCGGTGAGGATGGCCACGCCATCGCCGGAGTCGACGCGGTTGACCGCCTCGATGATGTCGCTTCGGCACAGGTCGGAGTCGTCCTCGGCTCCGATCGTGACCGCTTCGATTTGCTTTTGCGGACCCATGACATGTTCGAGCGCCGCCTTGAACTCGTCGGCAAGGCGCCCATGGGTCACAAGCACTAGACCAATCATGAAAAACTCCTCGCGGGTGCTTTTTGGTGCACCGCACGAACGCGCCACTTTGACCATCCAGAGCCCCTGCGCAAGAGGGGATGTTGGCGATTCTCCCGGAAAATTAGCGGTAGAAGGGAGCCTGCGCCGGTCTATTCGGTCGCGATAGTGGGACTGATATGGTTACCAATCCCCTTCGGGCAATCGGCCGCGGGCTGGGCCGAAGATGAAATTGCGGTCATTGTCAGCGCCGCTACAACCAGCGGGAGTGGCGCGGAGCCGAGGCCAACCGGAATTCGAGGTATCATAACACCCTCAATTTGGCTCAGAAGCGCTTCGGGCGGCGGCAGGCGCTCGGCGTCCGCGGCTGACAGGTCCACCACCAGTCCCACGACCGCCTCGGGGGCAAATTCGCTGCTGAAAATGCCAAGCCCGCGAATCTCGATCAGGCCGGCCAGTTCGCGCACCGGCCGCACCAACAACTGCCCCTGGCTTGCATGCAAATGCAGGCGATCGTCGCCGATCAGCAGGGCGGGTGCGATTTGCCCGGCGCGCCCGGCGAGGATCAGATCGAAGGCGAGACGCGATTTGCCTGATCCCGATGGCCCGCGGATCAGCACGGCGCGATCTCCGATCCTGACCGCGGACGCGTGGACGCTCGCGCCAGCCGCCTCCGTCATGGCGCCGGCAGCCTGACCACGAAGCGGGCGCCCGCCACCGTCGCCTCGCCCTCGGTGTTCACAGGTCCGGCGCGGTTCTCCGCCCAGATCCGTCCGCCATGGGCTTCGATGATCTGTTTCGAGATCGACAGCCCCAATCCGGAATTCTGTCCAAAGCCCTGATGCGGCCGGTCGGTGTAGAAGCGCTCGAAGATGCGCTCCAGCGCATCTTCGCGAATCCCCGGCCCGTCGTCGTCGATCACGATTTCGATTTCGGAGCGCACGCGGCGGCATGCGATCCGCACCTTGCCGCCGGCCTCGGAGAACGACTGGGCGTTGGAGAGCAGGTTGGAGATCACCTGTCCGAGCCGCGAATCATGGCCCGGGACCGAGAAGGTGTCGTTGGGGCCGCGGCCTTCGAATTGGGCTTCGACGGCGATATTGTTGCCGCGGCGGGTTTCGTTGGCGACCGTCGTCAGTGCAATCAACAGCCGGCGAAGATCGACCGACGTCATGTCCTGCCGCTGCAGTTCGGCATCCAGCCGGCTGGCATCGGAAATGTCCGAGATCAGCCGGTCGAGCCGCTTGACGTCGTGCTCGATCACCGCGAGCAGCCGGGCGCGGCTGTTTTCGTTGCGCGCCAATGGCAGCGTCTCGACCGCCGAGCGCAGCGAGGTCAGCGGGTTCTTCAATTCATGGGCGACATCGGCGGCAAACATCTCGATCGCCTCGATGCGGTTATAGAGCGCGCCGGTCATGTCGCGCAGCGCGCCGGAGAGATGTCCGATCTCGTCGCGGCGGCGGGTGAAATCGGGAATCTCGACCCGGGTGCGGATGCGGCGGCGGACGCTGTCGGCGCTGTCGGCGAGCCGGCGCACGGGACCTGCGATGGTGCTCGCCAGCAACAGCGACAGCATGATCATCACGGCGGAGGCGACGCCGCCGACTTTGAGGATCGCCAGCCGTTCCGAGGTCACCATCTGGTCGATGTCGTCGCCCTGGGTCGAGAGCATCAGCGCGCCATGGATGGCGCGGCCGCGCTGCACCGGGACTGCGACCGAGACGATCACCTCGCCGCGCTGGTTGACGCGCACCATGCTGCGCTTCTGGCCCGTCAGCGCGTCGGCGACCTCCTGATAGCCGTTGCCGTTCTCGGGTCCGAGTTCGCGATAGAGCGGCAGGTCGCCGCGGTTGAGCCAGGTGCGGATCGAGGTCATCGCACGTTCGACGAGGCCGGGCTTGCCCGAGGGCGGCGGCAGCTGGAAACGCAGCACGTTTTCGAGATTGCGGCTGTCGAGGATCAGGCCGCCGTCGCGGTCGTAGATGCGGGCGCGGGTCTTGGTCGGCGAAATCAGGGTCTTTAGCACCGGAGCGACGCGCTCCGGATTGATCGGGAACACCAGCCCGGAATATTCGTCGGGCGCGCCGTAGGTTTCGCCGGGCTTGAGATCCTGCAGCCGGTCGGGATCGATGGTGATGGTGTTGGTATCGACGGTCGCAGAAGCCGCGATCGCGCCGGCGATGATTTCGGCCTGCACCAGAAGGCTCTGCGCGCGGGCGTCGATCAGGCCGGCGCGGAATTGCGAGAGATAGAGAACGCTGGCGACCAGCGCGACCAGGCCCGCCAGGTTCAGCGAAACGATACGGCGGGTGAGGCTCGAGAAAGAGAGCGCGAAGAAAAACTGTCCGGCGCGGCGCAGCCAGCCGAGCGGCCGTTGCCAGCCCGCGACCGGCGGGTTTTCGACAGCAACGTTGTCGAGCGCGAGGGCTGGCGCGTCGCCCTCGGCATTCAGGCTTGGATCAGGCTGCGTTCGATCAAGCAATGGCCAAAACTGCCGGTTGTTTCGATGGTGCCCCTAACAGGCGCGTTCGCCTTCGCATCCTACCCCAGACGCGCGTCGGCGTCAGTTAACAAACTGCCCCGTCAAATGCCTGAACGATCAGGTTTCCTTAAATCGGTAGCCCACGCCATACAGGGTTTCGATCATCTCGAAATCGTCGTCCACCACCTTGAACTTCTTGCGCAGCCGCTTGATGTGGCTGTCGATGGTGCGGTCGTCGACATAGACCTGATCGTCATAGGCCGCGTCCATCAGCGCGTTGCGGCTTTTCACCACGCCGGGGCGGGTGGCCAGCGCCTGCAGGATCAAAAATTCCGTCACCGTCAGCGTCACCGGCTCGTTCTTCCAGGTACAGGTGTGACGCTCCGGATCCATCCGCAGCAGGCCGCGATCGAGCGCCTTGGCGTCGGTCTCCTTCGGCACGGCGGTCGGATCCTTGGGCGCGGCGCGGCGCAGCACGGCCTTGACGCGCTCGACCAGAAGCCGCTGCGAAAACGGCTTGCGGATGAAATCGTCGGCGCCCATCTTGAGGCCGAACAATTCGTCGATCTCCTCGTCCTTGGAGGTGAGAAAGATCACCGGCAGATCGGACTTCTGCCGCAGCCGCCGCAACGTCTCCATGCCGTCCATGCGCGGCATCTTGATGTCGAGGATCGCGAGGTCCGGCGGCGAGGTGCGGAAGCCGTCGAGCGCCGAAGCGCCGTCGGTGTAGGTCATGATCCGATAACCTTCGGCTTCCAGCGCGATCGAGACCGAGGTGAGAATGTTGCGGTCGTCGTCGACCAGGGCGATTGTGGGCATGAGCCTGCTTTCAGGTACTGGTACTTAGGTGGCTGAAACGGCGAGCAATTCGGTGATGCGCCGCAGATGAGGGCTTTGAGCACGATCAGCGAGCAATGCAAGCTGGGCTGAAATGTGACCGAGTTCCCAAGCCCTGAACGAACCGTCGGTTCGGCGCCTGTATAGGATATCGGCCCGGCCTCGAAAAGCCCTAATTTTGCAATGAGATGTGCGGATATGAGACATGCAGCCGACGACTGATTTCGATGCCGGTCATGTTGCGCGGTCGCTGTTGCGCCGGAGCCGGCAGGGGGCGTTGGCGACCCTGATGGCCGGCAGCGGCGATCCCTATTGCTCGCTGGTCAATGTCGCGAGCCACCCCGACGGCTCGCCGATTCTGCTGATTTCGCGGCTTGCCGTGCATACCAAAAACATCCTGGCCGATCCCAGGGTTTCGCTGTTGCTGGACGAGCGCGCCGACGGCGATCCGCTGGAGGGAGCGCGGATCATGCTGGCGGGCCGCGCCGAACAAGCCGCGGGTTCCGAGCTCGAGATTTTGCGCCGGCGCTACCTCAACGCCCATCCGTCCGCGGAAGTCTTTGTAAATTTTGGAGATTTTTCCTTTTATTTGGTGCGGCCGAGCGGCCTGCATCTGGTGGCGGGTTTCGGGCAAATCATCGACCTCCAGCCGGAGCAGTTCCTCACCGACATTTCCGACGCCGCTGCATTGCTGGAGGCCGAAGCCGGCGCGATCGCGCACATGAACGCCGATCATCGCGAGGCGACTAACCTCTACGCAACCAGACTGCTCGGCGCGGAGCCGGCGGACTGGCGCTGCACCGGCTGCGATCCCGACGGGATCGATCTGCAGGCCGGCACAACGACGCTGCGGCTGGATTTCCCGCAAAGGGTCACCGGGCCGGGTGAGTTGCGCCAGATGCTGGTCAGGCTGGCGAACGAAGCACGGGCGAAGGAATAACCGATCTTCGCCCGACACAAGGCAAGTGTAAGGGCGAGCATCATGAATTCCCTCCATCGATTGGTCCTGACGGCTTGGCTGATGCTGGCGGCCGATACTGGCTTCTGCGCGCCGTCGTCAGCGCAAGCCGGCGAATTGGCGGCAACCAGCGCCAGGATCGCGGCACTCGGCCAGGCCGGCAAATATTCCGAGGCGACTGCGATGGCGCAGCGCCAGCTGGAAAGCATTGAGAAGACCCGCGGTCCGGTCGACCGCGATGTCGCGGGCGCGCTGAACAATCTGGCGCTGCTCTACAGCGACCAGGGACGCGACATCGAGGCCGAGCCCCTCTACAAGCGGGCGATCGCGATCATGGAGAAGATCGGCGGCCTCGACTCCGGCGGCGCCGCTGCCGAACTGAACAATCTGGCCGCGCTGTACCAGCGACAGGAGCGCTATACTGAGGCCGAGCCGCTGTTCAATCGGGCGCTGGCGCTGCGCGAAAAATCCCTTCCCAACGGTCATCCCGACATCGGACAGGCCCTGAACAATCTGGCGACCCTGTATGAGAAAGAGGGCCGGCATGCCGAATCCGAAGCACTGTTCAAGCGCGCGCTCGCGATCTACCAGAAAGCAGCCGGGCCGGAACATCCCGCGGTGGCGACGCTGTTGAACAATCTCGGCCAGGTCGACAAGGTCGAAGGCCGCTATGCCGAGGCCGAGCCGGAGATCAAGCGGTCGCTTGCGATTCGTGAAAAGGTGCTTGGACGCGATCATCCCGATGTCGCGCGGTCGCTCAACAACCTGGCCGATCTCTATGAAAGGCTGGGCCGGTATGCCGACGCCGAACCGCTCTACCAGCGGGCGGCCGCGATTCGCGAGGCCGCGCTCGGCCCCGATCATCCAGACCTCGTCATTTCGCTCAACAACCTCGCCTCGATTTACCAGACCGAAGGACGTAACGCCGACGCCCTGCCGATCGTGGAAAGAATGATAGCGGGCGGCCACGCGCAGCCGCGTGTTGCGCTTCCGGTGCTGCTTGCCGCGCAACGGCAACGATCGCTGCCGGCCCCCAAAGCCCTGGACGATGCGCTCGACGTGGTGCAACGCGGCTCCCAGTCATCGGCCGCCTCCGCCGTGAACAAGCTCGCGGTCCGGCTGGCGGCAGGAAGCGACCGGCTCGCGGAGCTGGTTCGCAGGGATCAGGACCTCGCCGCGGAAGCCGAGCGGCTGGACAAGGCGATCATCGCGGCCGTTTCCAGGGAGAAATCGAAGCGCGACGCAGCCGCCGAGCAGCGCAGCCGCGACCGGCTTGCCGCGATCTCCGCCGAGCGCGCGACGTTGCAAAAGACCTTCGCCGCCGAATTCCCCGATTACGCAGCCTTGTCGAATCCGCCGCCGCTGAAGGCAGCTGAAATTCAGGCCCTGCTGTCAGGCAATGAGGCGCTGGTGCTGTTTTCGGTCGCCGACAAGGAGAGCTACGTTTTTGCCCTGACGCGCGACAATTTCGACTGGAAGCCTTTGCCGCTTGGCGCCGAGGCGCTTTCGCAGAAAATTGCCGCGTTTCGCCGCGGGCTCGATGTCGACAAGGCCAGCGACGCCTCCGGCAAGTCCGGGTTGTTCGACCTCGCGCAGGCCCATGAGCTCTACACCGCGCTGCTTGGGCCGGTCGAGGCGCTGGTCAAGGACAAGCGCAGTCTGCTAGTCGCGCCATCCGGCGCACTGACGGCGTTGCCGTTCCATCTGTTGGTGACGGAGAAACCGTCCGCCGCGATTCCGGAAACATTGGCGGGCTATCGCGATGCCGCCTGGCTGCTCAAGCGACAGGCGGTGTCGGTGTTGCCGTCGGTGGCAAGCCTGAAAGCGCTGCGGATATTCGCCCGCAACGACCAGGGGATCAAGCCGATGACCGGCTTCGGCGATCCGCTGTTCAATCCGTCGCAGGATGGCTCGGGCGACAATCGCGCGGCCAAGAAGGCTGCGGTCAAATCGGCTTCCCGCGCCCTGGTGACATCGGCTTACACCGACTTCTGGCAGGGCGCCGGTGTCGATCGTACAAAGCTCGCGCAGGCGCTGCCGCAGTTGCCGGATACGGCTGACGAACTGAACGTCGTGGCAAAAGATCTTGGCGCTGCCGCCGTGGACATCCATCTCGGCAGCGATGCGAGCGAAACCACGGTCAAGCGCGCCCCGCTTGCCGATTATTCGATCGTCTATTTCGCAACCCACGGCCTCGTCGCCGGTGACGTCAAGGGCCTTGGCGAACCGTCGCTCGCGCTCAGCATGCCGAGAGAGCCGTCCGAACTCGACGATGGACTACTCACCTCGAGCGAAGTCGCGCAGCTGAAACTCAATGCCGACTGGGTGGTGCTGTCGGCCTGCAATACCATCGCCGGCGACAAGCCCGGTGCGGAGGCCCTCTCGGGCCTGGCGCGCGCGTTCTTCTATGCCGGCGCCCGTGCGCTTTTGGTCTCGCACTGGGCGGTCGATTCGGAAGCGGCGACCAGAACTCACGACATCGACCTTCGATCGTCTCAAATCCGATCCGAAAATCGGCCGCGCCGAAGCGCTGCGTCAGGCGATGCTGGCTTATCTCAATGACACTTCATCGCCACGGAATGCCTATCCGGCCATCTGGGGTCCGTTTGCCCTGATCGGCGAGGGAGCGGCCCGTTAGAAATCGGCCGGATTTCGATTGTGCGTCGCAGCAGACCCGTTCGAACTGCGCGGCTGATGGTCGCGTTGTCATTGCCAGGTAACGTCGTGATCGCGCGCCGGTCATGCCCGCGCTGCAGCAAGCCATTGAGCCGGTATCGGCGATCCGCCTTGGAATAAACCAAATATCGCGGGATCGGCTTGGCAAGCCCGGCGTTCATCAGTAATAGGTCGCCGGACCGGGGCCGGAAGGCTATATTGATTGGCGGTCACCGCGACAGAGGCGCGCCTGGCGGCAAGCGTGCCGGCGATACGCGGGGTTCGAGGAGGATTCTTCTTTGCAAGAGACGGGCGTACACAACGGTGCCTTCGGTGCCGACAAATTCGGCTTAAGAAAACTCAAAGCCGTGCACTGGAATCTCGCCGCGCCGCAGCTCTATCATCATTCGCTTGCGGCGGATGAGGCCGTGCTGTCCGCCGACGGCGCGCTGTGCGCCGACACCGGCGAGTTCACCGGCAGAAGCCCGAAGGACAAGTTCACCGTTCGCGACGCCACCACCGAAAAAATGTGGTGGGCCGGCAACCAGTCGATATCATCGCAGCAGTTCGAAACGCTCTATCAGGATTTCCTCAGCCACGCCGAAGGCATGACGCTGTTCGCGCAGGACCTCTATGGCGGCGCCGATCCGAGCTTCCAGATCAAGACCCGTGTCTTCACCGAACTCGCCTGGCACTCGCTGTTCATCCGCACGCTGCTGATCCGGCCCGAGGCCGCCGCGCTTGCGGATTTCGTGCCCGAACTGACCATCATCGACATGCCGAGCTTCCGCGCCGACCCCAAACGCCACGGCGTGCGCTCGGAGAACGTGGTCGCGATCGATTTCGCCCGCAAGATCGTCCTGATCGGCGGGTCTTATTATGCCGGCGAGATGAAGAAGAGCGTGTTCACCACGCTGAACTATTACCTGCCCGAAAAGGGCGTGATGCCGATGCACTGCTCGGCCAATGTCGGCCCCGCAGGCGATGCCGCGATCTTCTTCGGGCTCTCCGGCACCGGCAAGACCACGCTGTCGGCCGACCCCGGGCGCACGCTGATCGGCGACGACGAGCACGGCTGGGGCAAGGACGGCATCTTCAATTTCGAGGGCGGCTGCTACGCCAAATGCATCAAGCTGTCGAAGGACGCCGAGCCCGAGATTTACGCCGCCAGTAGCCGGTTTGGCGCGGTGCTGGAAAATGTGGTGCTCGACGCGAACACGCGGGTGCCGAATTTCGACGACGGCTCGAAGACCGAGAACACCCGTTCCGCCTATCCGCTCGACTTCATCCCCAACGCCTCGCGCAGCGGCCGCGCCGGCCATCCGAGGAACGTGGTGATGCTGGCGGCCGACGCCTTCGGCGTGCTGCCGCCGATCGCGCGGCTGACGCCGGCGCAGGCGATGTACCACTTCCTGTCCGGCTACACCGCCAAGGTCGCCGGCACCGAGCGCGGCCTCGGGTCCGAGCCGCAACCGGAATTCTCCACCTGCTTCGGCTCGCCGTTCCTGCCGCTCGATCCCGCCGTCTACGGCAACATGCTGCGCGAGCTGATCGCCAGGCACGACGTCGATTGCTGGCTGGTCAATACCGGCTGGACCGGGGGCAAATACGGCACCGGCTCGCGGATGCCGATCAAGGTGACGCGGGCGCTGTTGACCGCGGCGCTCGACGGCAGCTTGCGCAATGTCGAATTCCGCACCGACGAGTATTTTGGTTTCGCGGTGCCGTCAGCGTTGCCGGGCGTGCCGACCGAGATCCTCGATCCCGTCAACACCTGGAAGGACAAGGCCGAGTTCGACAAGACGGCGCGCGCGCTGGTCGGCATGTTCCAGAAGAATTTTGCGAAGTTCGAGGCCCAGGTCGACGCCGACGTCCGCGCCGCAGCCCCCGACCTCAAGCTCGCGGCGGAGTGAGGCCATTCGTTGTTCCGGGGCGATGCGAAGCATCGAACCCGGAATCTCGAGATTCCGGGTTCGCGCTAACGCGCGGCCCGGAATGACCGAGGGCTCTGGCCAGCCGTTAACCCTTGATTAACCGAATGCGACTCAAGTGCCAGTCTGAGGATCGCTGGCAGGAGCATCGGCATGTCGGATATCATGAGCATCATCCAGGCGGCTTACGCCTCGGCGCCGCTGACCCCGCAGGCCGTCAAGTACACGCCGGTCGATGCCAAGAGCTATCAGGGCACCTGGACCGGCACCTACTCGAACAACCAGAAATTCCAACTCACGATTTCCCAGGTCAACGGCTTCCGCGCGCAGGTTAAGTACCAGAGCAGCGACGGGACCGTTCAGTACCAGCAGGTGCTGATCGGGAATTCGGCGTTCCGGATCGGCAACACCAAGTTCGTGCTGACCGGCACCGGCAAGGCGACGGTCGCCAACGCAGTCACCGATCCCACGACCGGCAACACCAGCCTGGTTCAGGGCAGCGCCACGCTGGGAACCTGAGCCGACATTGTCATTCCGGGGCGCGTTGAAAACGCGAACCCGGAATCTCGACGCAAACGACTTCTGGATTCCGGATCGCTCCGAAGACGGAGCGTCCGGAATGACGGGAGGATTGATTGCCGCCGGATGCTACGCCTTGAAATACCCGATCTGTGTCGTGGTCGCGAGCAGCCGCCCGTTCGGTGACCACAACTCGCCGCTCTGGTCGCCATAGCTCTTGTGGAAGATCTTGGCGTCAGCCACCGCCAGCACGCGGCTGATATCTTCTGCTGAAAGATCCGCGGCGTCGGCGTGAAAATAGGTCGTCAGCGATACCGTGCCGAACGGCACCAGTTCGCCCCTTGCATGAAAGATGCGGGCGAAGAACGCATCCGACATCGACACCAGCGACAGCGCGTCGATCTTCCGGGGCACGCGGTCGCCGATCCACAATCTGGAATACGCGCTCGCCGCCGCATCCTTTTTTGCGCCGGCGAAATCCGGATGGCCCTCGACGAAGCGGAAATCATATTGCCCGACCCAGGGCGCCGCGATGTTGCGATAGGGCGCGATCTGCTCGAAGGGTTTGGCCGGCGGAAACTGCGCCTGCTGGTGCGACCATGACGGGCGACGCTCGGCGAAGACGGCGGTCGCCAGCGTCGCCGCCTCGCCGCCGCCTTGCGTCAGCTCGACGCACCAGTGCTGTGTCGAGCGGTTGGCCTTGACCAGGCGGACGTCGAGATCGAAGCCGCCCTCCGCGATCGGGGCGCAGTAATTGACGGTCAGCGCCAGCGGGTCGCCGGAGCGATCGGGATGCTCGACCAGCGCCCGCAGGATGGTCGCCGCCGTGATGCCGCCGAACGGGCCGACGAAGGCCCAGTAGTCCGGGCTGGTCTGCCCCTGCCAGCGGCTGTCGCCGGCGGTGACGCGGGTGGCGTCGTCGAACAGGTGCTGGCTTCTGGTAAGCATTCGAGCTAGCGCGTCGCCCCGCGTTGCGCGCCCGGCTCCTGCAGCGCCTGTGGCGGACCGCCGCGCACCGGCACGTTCCAGATCTCGCCGGCATATTCGCGGATAGTGCGGTCGGAGGAAAACCAGGGCATTCGCGCGACGTTGAGGATCGAGGCGCGGGTCCATGCCGGCACCACCTGCCAGCGCGCGTCGATGCCGCGCTGGGCCCCGTAGTAGGAATTGAAATCGGCGCTGACCATGTAATGGTCGAGATGGCGCAGCGCGTGCGCGACCGATTCGAAGCGGCCCGGTTCGCCCGGCGAGAATTCGCCGCCGCCGATCGCGTTGATGGCGCGCGACAGCTGCGGCGACTTGCGGATCACGTCGGTCGCATCCAGCCCCTGCTTGCGCCGCACCACCACGTCCAGCGCCTCCATGCCGAAGATCGCGATGTTTTCCGCACCCACATGGTCGCGGATTTCGATGTTGGCGCCGTCGAGCGTGCCGATGGTCAGCGCGCCGTTCAGCGCGAGCTTCATGTTGCCGGTGCCGGAGGCTTCCATGCCGGCGGTCGAAATCTGCTCGGAGAGGTCGGCGGCGGGAATGATCACCTCCGCAAGGCTGACATTGTAATCGGGCAGGAAGGCGATCCTGAGCCGGCCTGCGATCACCGGATCGTTGTTGACGATTTCGGCGACGTCGTTGATCAGCTTGATGATCAGCTTGGCGTAGCGATAGCTCGCCGCCGCCTTGCCGGCGAAGATTTTTACCCGCGGCACCCAGTCGCGCTGCGGGTCGTCCTTCATGGCGTGATAGAGCGCGACCGTTTCCAGGATATTGAGCAGCTGGCGCTTGTATTCGTGGATGCGCTTGATCTGGACGTCGAACAGCGCGTTGGGATCGACCTTGATGTTGAGGCGTTCGCCGATCAGCCGCGCCAGCACGATCTTGTTGTGGTGCTTGACGCCGCGGAATCGCTGCTGGAAGGCGTTGTCGCTGGCATGGGCCTCCAGACGGTCGAGCAGAGTGGGGTCGTCGAGCACGGCCTCGCCGCAGGCCTCGCGCAACAGGTCGGTCAGTTTTGGATTGGCCAGCATCAGCCAGCGGCGGAAGGTGATGCCGTTGGTCTTGTTGTTGATGCGGCCGGGATAGAGATGATTGAGATCGTGAAACACGGTCTCCTTCATCAGGTCGGAATGCATCGCCGAGACGCCGTTGATGCTATGCGAACCGACGAAGGCGAGTTGCCCCATCCGCACCCTTCGGCCGGACTTCTCGTCGATCAGCGACACCGAGGCGCGGAAATCGACGTCGCCGGGGCAGCGTTGATCCGCCAGCGCCAGATGCGCGACATTGATGCGGTAGATGATCTCCAGATGCCGCGGCAGCAGGCGCTGGAACAGCTCCACCGGCCAGGTCTCCAGCGCCTCGGGCAGCAGCGTGTGGTTGGTGTAGGACAAGGTCGCCACCGTGATCTTCCACGCCTCGTCCCAGCGGAAGTTGTGGATGTCGACCAGGATTCGCATCAGCTCGGTGACGGCGAGGCTCGGATGGGTGTCGTTGAGCTGAACGGCCGCCTTCGACGCCAACCCGCGCAGCTGGCCGTCGGAGACCAGGTGGCGCTTGATCAGGTCCTGCAGCGATGCCGCGACGAAGAAATATTCCTGCCGCAGCCTGAGCTCGCGCCCCGCCGGGCTCTCGTCGTTCGGATAGAGGAACTTGCAGATCGATTTGGCGCGCGCCTCCTCGGCGCTGGCGCCGAGATAGTCGCCGGTGTTGAAGACATCGAGCTTCAGCGGGTCGGGCGAGCGCGCCGACCACAGCCGCAGCGCGTTGACGTGCTGGCCGCGCCAGCCGACGATCGGGGTGTCGTAGGCGACGGCCTGGACGGTCTCGGCCGGATGCCAGATCGCGCGGTCGCGGCCCTTGTTTTCGACGTGCTCGACGCCGCCGCCGAAATTCACCTGATAGACCACCTCCGGCCGCTGGAATTCCCAGGGGTTGCCAAAACTCAGCCACTCGTCGGGATATTCGTGCTGCCAGCCCTGCGCGATGATCTGGCGGAACAGGCCGAAATCGTAGCGGATGCCATAGCCGATGGCGGGGATGGCCAATGTTGCCATGCTCTCCATGAAGCAGGCGGCGAGCCGCCCGAGGCCGCCATTGCCGAGCGCCGCATCGGGCTCGCATTTGCGCAAGTCATCGAGCCCGACGCCGAGGTCGCCGAGCGCCGCGGTGAACACCGGCAGCAGTCCCATATTGTTCAGGGCATCGGTGAAGAGCCGGCCGATCAGGAATTCCAGGCTGAGGTAATAGACCCGCTTGGCGCCGGCGTCGTAGCTCTGCTTCTCGGCGGTCAGCCAGCGGTGCACGATGCGATCGCGCAGCGCCAGCGCAGCCGCCTTGTACCAGTCGTGCCGGGTCGCCATGCCGGCGTCCTTGCCGATCGCCAGCCTGAGCTTGGTCAGGATCGCGCTCTTGATCTCGGCCAGCGCCAGTTCGTCGACGGGCTGGCCGGGCGCCGGAAAATTCGATGGGAATAAGGGTTCGGGCAAGTTCGGCATTCCTGAAAACTCTCACCTCGCCGATGATACGCGCCTTGTGGCCCGATCGAAACCCGCCAGCGGGCCGCGATTGTGCAATGCATGCATGGTTTTTATGCAAGGACCGGGCCGATTTTGTCACACCCGGCGCAGGCGTCAGCGCCGTGATATAGTATGATCCGTCAAATCCGGTAACGCGATATCAGGGAAGGACCGCCCATGAAACTGATCATCGAGATCGTCGCCGCCACGCTTCTGGTGTTCTGCATCACCGCCTCGAGCGCCGCCTTCGCCGCCGGCAAGATCGGCCGCAGCGCCGATGGCCTCTCCTGCGGCTACAGCGTCCCCGCCAACGCCTCCCCCGCGGCGCGCTGTGCCGCGATCAAGCGGCAATGCGGCGGAAAGTTCTATGCGAACTATTGCGGAAGCAAGATGGTGGCGGACATGTGAAGTGAAGGGATCGTAGCCCGGATGGAGCGCAGCGTAATCCGGGATCGTGCGATCCGCATGTAAGATGGCCCCGGATTGCGCTTCGCTCCATCCAGGCTACGCTCGCTGGCGGATATGTGAGGTAAGGGATCGAGGCCCGGAAACGGACGGACCCGAAAGGAGCCGGTGATGCCGCATTGGCTGGGACCTCTTCTCGTCTTGTGCGGGCTCGCTGGATTCATCGGCTTCGCATTGCGTCAGGGCACAAGGGTAACGCCGGATAAGGACAATAGCCAAATGGGCAGTTCGTCGTACCCCGGTTCCGACGGATCCCACCACGGGTCCGACGGATCCCATGGCTCCGATGGATTTTCCTGAATGGACGCGCCGATCATCCACCCGGACTAGGACGGCTCGTCCATGACGTTTATTCCTTCCTCAGACAAAGCCTCGAACAGGGCTTCGATCTGCTCGGGCTCGATATTGTCCGGGCACAGCTCGTTGAGCTGATCGAAGGTGATGAATCCTCTCCGATGGCCAACTTCGATGGCTCGTCGGATCATGTTCTGTAGCTGCATCGGTCCATCCTCATGAGTCAGGGTCCCTACTAATGAGAGGGAGTTGCTCAGCCCGCCGATGGCACTGGTTGCTTCTGGAACAAATTAAGAACACTTTAGCAAGTGTTTGATATATCATAGTGATTCGGCGCATTGCCGACACAACATCTATGGTCTGTCGCTAGATCCGAGGACTACATGTCCACCATCGCCTTCAATTCCTTCGCACTCACCCGCATCGCCGATTTTGCCCGCTCGCTGTCGCGGCTGCACAAAGCCTCGCGCCGCCAGATCGTGGATGACGATGCCATCGACCGTGAGTTCAACGCGGTCTGCCTGTCGGTGTGGGGCTACACCACGGACGATTTCAGCGACGACCTGTTCTCTGACAAGGATCACGCCTTCCTCGATTCGCTCGATGAAGCGCATGCGCGCATCTTCGCAGGCGAGCAGGGCTACGACCTCGTCGACGACGAGGGCATGCTGACGGATTGGTGGGGCTATTGCTGGATGATCCTGGCCGAAAAGCGCGGGCTGCTGACGCCGGAAAACCGCGCCGCGGCGCGGGCGCAAATCGAGGAAAAATATCTCGCGGCGCCGAACGTGATCGGCGTCATCGTCGGGCGGTGATGCGGCCGTCATTGCGAGCGAAGCGAAGCAATCCAGTCTTTGTCATTCGGGATGGTCCGAAGGACCAGACCCGGAATCTCGAGATTCCCCGATGTGCAATTGCACATCTGAGGTTCGCGCTATCGCGCGCCCCGGAATGACGCCTGAACTCAATCCGCTTCCGCGCGCTTGCCCCTCGCCGACACGCTCTTCGGCACCGTCGACGCCGGCAGCGCGGCGTCGGACCGCGACGTTTCATTGGCGATCATTTCGGCTGCGACCGGCGCGACCTTCATCTCGCCGAGCCGGGCGCGGACTTCGGCGGTCAGTCCCGGATAGGATGCCACCGGCGTGAATTCGGCGGTCTGGCCGGTAGCGGTTCTGGCGCCGGAATAGGCGACGAGCCCGTCGGTGGTGGCGATCACGTCGCCGGGACGGAGCGAGGTGTCGAGGGTGAGGTCGACCGGGGCGAGGCCGGCGGGGTCGCGGCCGTTGCAGGTGCAGTCGGCGCGCAGCGCCTTGCGATAGGCAAAGGCATTTTCGCTGTCGGCATAGCGCTCGCCGCTCGCCGAGGACGCGCCGTCGATATTGCCGCCGAAGAACACCTTGGTCGGGCTCGCCGGACAAAACGCCTGGCACATCTGCGCCGGCGAGGCGTTGCGCGCCGTCAGCGGGAAATAGCGGCCGTCGCAGCTGCGCACGCAAAACGCCGGTCCCGAGCCGCCTGAAGCCACCGGGCGCGGCGGGGCTGCGGGCTGCTGGTTGAGGCCGAACGGATCGGCGAAAAAGTTTGCTTGCGGCGGGGGCTTTTGCTGCTGCGGTTTCTGGAAAGCACCGAAGAAAAGGTCGAACAGGCCCTCGGCCGAGGCCAGCTGCGGCGCCAGCGCCACCGAGCCTGCGAGGGCCGTGGCGGCAACCGCGATCGCGCAGCGCCGTAGGCGCCGATTGGCAAACTCTGTACGCAACGCTTACTCCACCCGACGCAACAAAACCGCTCGAGGCCACGCCTGCCCCGGCGCGAGTAACCATAATGCGGGATGGTAAACGAGCTATGAGCGAGCGGCGGGTCGGGGGAAAGAAATGGCCGGTCCACGCGCAATGTTCGTCATGGCCGGGCTTGACCCGGCCATCCACGTCTTTGATCCACGAAGGTAAGACGTGGATGCCCGGCACAAGGCCGGGCATGACGAGTTCCGATGGAGCGCCGTCACCCCTTCAGGAATTCGCCGGCCTTGTAGAGCGAGCGGAACGGAATCCCCGCCTGGCTGAAAGTTTCAGTCGCGCCTTCGTCGCGATCGACCATGGTGAACACCAGCGCGATTTCTCCGCCGGCGTCGCGCACGGCTTCCACCGCTTTCAGCGCCGAGCCGCCGGTGGTGGTGACGTCCTCGACGATGACGACGCGCTTGCCTTGCAGGCTCTCGCCCTCGGCGAGGCCCTCGACAGCGAGTCGCGCGCCATGCTCCTTCGGCTTCTTGCGCACGAAGAAGGCCGCGATCGGATGGCCCTTGATCCAGGACAGCTGCGCGATTGCGCCCGCCAGCGGCACCGCGCCCATTTCCAGTCCGCCGACATAGTCGAGGCCATCGTCCTTCAGCGCGTCAAAGGTCAATTCCGCCAGCAAGGAAGCGCCTTCGGGATCGAGCATGGTCGGCTTGAGATTGAAATAGAAATCGCTCTTGCGCCCCGAGGCCAGCGTGATCTCGCCGCGCCCGAACGAGCGCTTGCGGATGATCTCGTGGAGGCGGGCGCGGGAGGCGGATTTGGACAAGGCTTTTTCTCGGGCGGCTGCAGGCGGGCGCAATCTATCGGCGAAGCAGCGCACATTCCAGCGCCGATGTCGTGCCGTCAACAGCGGCGGCTGGGACGGACGCCTGCGGAAAGGCCGGTTGTAAGCCCGCGGGGTTCCGGGCTACTGAGTGCCAAAGCTTTCCGCGGGGGAATGACAAGAACATGACGATCGAACTGCATACCTGGAACACGCCGAACGGCCGCAAGATCTCGGTCGCGCTGGAAGAGATGGGGCTGCCTTACAAGGTGGTTCCGATCAACATCACCAAGGGCGAGCAGATGGCGCCCGGCTTCCTCGCCATCAGCCCGAACAACAAGATTCCCGCGATCGTCGATCCCGACGGGCCCGCCGGAAAACGCGTCAGCGTGTTCGAATCCGGCGCGATCCTGCTCTATCTCGGCGAGAAGACCGGAAAATTCCTGCCCCAACCGCTGATCGAGCGTATCCCGGTCTATGAATGGCTGATGTGGCAGATGGGCGGTTTCGGGCCGATGCCGGGGCAGGTGCATCACTTCATCGCGCTGGAGAACGAAACCGACCGCGCCTACGGCCTGAAGCGCTTCATGGCCGAGACGCGAAGGCTCTACGGCGTGCTGGATCGCAGGCTCGCCGACCACGAGTTCGTCGCAGGGCCCTTGTCGGTCGCCGATTTCGCCATCCTCGGCTGGGCCTGGCGGCATCCCCGCCACAAGGTCGAACTCTCGGATTTCCCCAACGTCAAGCGCTGGTACGAAAGCCTGATGGCGCGTCCCGCCGTCAAGCGCGGCATGGAAGCGAAGCTGGATTGATTTTCCCCCTCTCCCGCTCTCTCTTCGCGGGGGAGGGCCGGGGGTGGGGGTGCCCGACGCAAATTCGGTGCGAGCGGTGAGAGCGCCCACCCGCCGCACTCCGGACGATGCTTCGCATCGCTCGGCGCGCGTCGACCTCCCCGCAAGCGGGAGAGGTTAAGAGAAGCCTCACGCCCTTCTCGTCTCCAGCGCCATCCGCACCGCCAGCCCCGCAAGCACGGTACCCATCAGCCAGCGCTGCAAAAGCAGCCAGCTCGGTCGGGTCCCGAGGAACAGCGCAATCGATCCGGCGGCGAGCGCGATCATGGCGTTGACGGAAACGCTGATCAAAATCTGGATCGATCCGAGCACGAGCGACTGCACCAGCACGCTGCCGTGGGCGGGATCGATGAATTGCGGCAGCAGCGCCAGATAAAGCATCGCGATCTTCGGGTTCAAGAGATTGGTGACGAACCCCATCGCGAACAATTTGCGCGGGCCGTCGACCTCGAGCTTCCTGACCTGAAACGGCGAGCGCCCGCCGGGCTTCAGCGTCTGCCACGCCAGCCACAGCAAGTAAGCCGCGCCCGACAGCCGCAACGCGTCATAGGCATAGGGCACCGCGAACAACAGCGCCGTGATGCCGAACGCCGCGCACAGCATGTAGAACACAAAACCGAGCGCCACCCCGCCGAGCGAAACTATCCCGGCCGCGGGCCCTTGCGTGATCGAGCGCGAGATCAGGTAGATCATGTTCGGCCCCGGCGTCAGCACCAGGCCGAACGAGAGCAGCGCAAAGCCGAGTAGCGAGGTGAGATGGGGCATTGGGGACTCGCGGGTCGGGGACGTGCGTTGTTTAGCCTGCATCGCTGCGCGATGCCATTTCGTAATCGACGCGATAGTTGATCGAAAGTTTCAGGTACCGACGCCCGTGCTCCCTCTCCCGCCCTTGCGGGGGAGGGCTGGGGTGGGGGTGCCCGACGCGAATTCCGGCGCGAGCGGTAAGCGCCCCCATCCGGTTCGCTGCGCGATCCGACCTCCCCCGCAAGCGGGGGAGGTGAGGACTCAATGCGCCTCGTCCCAGTTGTTCGCCGCCCTTGCGTCCACATGCAGCGGCACCGAGAGCAGTACGGCGGGGAATGGCGCGTCCTGCATGACATGCTGCACCACCGGCAAGGTCGCCGCGACTTCGTCGTCGGGCACTTCGAAAATCAGTTCGTCGTGCACCTGCAGCAGCATCTGCGCCGACAGTTTCTTCTCGGCGAGCGCATCCTCCATCCGGATCATGGCGCGGCGGATGATGTCGGCCGCCGTGCCTTGAAGCCGTGCGTTGATCGCGGCGCGCTCGTTGAAGGAGCGGACCGAGGCGTTGCTGGCCTTGATGTCGGGATAGTGACACTTTCGGCCGAACAGCGTTTCCACATAGCCGTGGCTGCGGCAAAAATCCCGCGTCGCGTCCATATAGGCGCGGATGCCCGGAAACCGCTCGAAGTATTTCTTGATGTAGGCGGAGGCTTCCTCGCGGGCGATGCCGAGCTGGTTGGCGAGGCCAAACGCCGAGATGCCGTAGATGATGCCGAAATTGATCGCCTTGGCGCGGCGGCGCACTTCGCCCGGCATGTCCTTCACCGGCACGCCGAACATTTCGGATGCCGTCATGGCGTGAATGTCGAGCCCGTCGCGGAACGCCTGTTTCAACACGGGAATGTCGGCGATTTCGGCCAATAGCCGCAATTCGATCTGCGAATAATCCGCCGATACCAGCTTGTGGCCGGGCGAGGCAATGAAGGCGCGGCGGATTTTTCGGCCATCCTCGGTGCGCACCGGGATGTTCTGCAGGTTCGGCTCGTTCGACGACAATCGACCGGTGGTGGTCGCGGCCAGCGCGTAAGTGGTGTGCACACGGTGGGTCTGCGGATGCACATAGGTCGGCAGCGCGTCGGTATAGGTCGATTTCAGTTTTGAAACCTGCCGCCACTCGAGGATCTTCTTCGGGAATTCATGGCCCTGCTCGGCAAGTTCATCGAGAATCTGCGCCGAGGTCGACCATGCGCCGGTCTTGGTCTTGCTGCCGCCGGGGATGCCCATCTTGCCGAACAGGATGTCGCCGATCTGCTTGGGGCTGCCGACATTGATCGGCTCGCCGGCGAGTTCCTGCAATTCGGCTTCCACGCGCGCGGCGGTCTGGGCGAATTCGCCCGACAGCCGCGACAGCACCTGACGGTCGATCGAGATGCCGCGCCGCTCCATTCGCGCCAACACGCTGATCAGGGGACGCTCCAGCGTCTCATACACCGAGGTCATGCGCTCGGCGGCCAGGCGCGGCTTCAACACCCGCCACAGCCGCAGTATGACGTCGGCATCCTCGGCCGAATAGGTTGTCGCCCTGTCGATCGCGACCTGGTCGAAGGTCAGCTTGCCCTTGCCGCTGCCGGTCAGTTCGCCGTGGCTGATGACGGCGTGGCCGAGCCAGCTTTCGGCCAGCGCCTCGAGCCCATGCGAATTGCGGCCGGCATCGAGCGCGTAGCTCATCAGCTGCGCGTCGTCATGGTTGCGCAGCGTGATGCCGTGCTGCGCCAGCATCACGGCGTTGAACTTGATGTTGAAGCCGATCTTCAAGATGCCGGCCGATTCCAGCAGCGGGCGCAGCGCTTCCAGCGCCTCGCCGGTCTTGATCTGGTCCGGCGCAAGGCCCGCGGCGAACAGGCCCGAGCCATCGCCGGACTGCTTGTGGCTGAGCGGGATGTAGCAGGCCTCGTTCGGCCCGAGGCGCCAGCGCGATGCCGCACATCTCGGCCTGCATCGGATCGATCGAATTGGCCTTGGCCTCGAAGGCGAAATGGCCAAGCTCATGCGCCCGCGCGATCCAGGCGTTGAGCTGATCGAGGCTGCGGATGGTCTGGTATTGGCCGCGATCGATCTTCGTCCTGCGCGCGGCCTCGGCGCGCGCCGCGGCGAGCGAGACCGGCGTGCCCTTGAGGCTTGCGGCCTTGTCCTGCCGCTCACCGCCCGGCTTGCTCGACGGTGCGCTCCCTCTCCCGCTTGCGGGGGAGAGCCTGCCCCCGACTTGATCGGGGGGTGAGGTGGGGGTGTCTTCACGGGCGAACAAGTCGCCATCGGCCGTGCTCCTGGGTACGTTGCCGTCCTCGTCGACCTTCTCGGCCAGCGGCAGCGGTGCAAAGGCGCTTGCGCCGCTCTTGTTGCCGGCATCGGCTTCCACATCCGACGGATCGATCTGGGAATATTCGGCGACGCGGCGGGTCAGCGTGGCAAATTCCATCGCCTTCAGGAACGCGATCAGCTTGCGCGCGTCGGGCTCGTGCACCGCGAGTTCGTCGAGCGGCACCTCGAGCGTGACCTTGTCGTCGAGCAGCACCAGCTGCCGCGAAATCCGCGCCTTCTCGGCATTCTCGAGCAGCGCCTCGCGCCGCTTCGGCTGTTTGATTTCGCCGGCGCGCAACAGCAGCGTCTCCAGGTCGCCATATTCGACGATCAGTTGCGCCGCGGTCTTCACCCCGATCCCGGGCACGCCAGGCACGTTGTCGGTGGAATCGCCGGCCAGCGCCTGCACCTCGACCACCTTCGCCGGCGGCACGCCGAATTTCTCGATCACCTCCGGGATGCCGATGCGGCGGTCCTTCATGGTGTCGTACATCGTCACCCTGTCGGTGACGAGCTGCATCAGGTCCTTGTCCGAGGAGACGATGGTCGTGGTCGCGCCCAGTTCGCCCGCTTCGCGGGCGTAAGTCGCGATCAGGTCGTCGGCTTCGAAGCCGCCTTGCTCGAGGCAGGGCAGGTCGAAGGCGCGCACCGCCTCGCGGATCAGCGGAAATTGCGGGATCAGATCGTCGGGGGCCGGCGGCCGGTGCGCCTTGTAGTCCGGGTAAAGCTTGTTGCGGAAGGTGATTTCCGACTTGTCGAACACGATGGCGAGATGGGTGGGACGGTTGTCCGGCGGCATGTCGCGCAACAGCTTCCAAAGCATGTTGCAGAAGCCAAGCACGGCATTGACCTGCAGCCCGTCCGACTTGCGGTTCAAGGGCGGCAGCGCGTGATAGGCGCGGAAAATATAGGAGGAACCGTCGACCAGGAAGACATGGTCGCCCTTGGCGGGGGCTTTGGCGGCAACGGGTCGCGGAGAGGCTTTGGGAGATGTTTTCGGCATGGCGGAAACTTAGGGATTTTTGCGGCGATTGACAGCCTGTGAGACGGGATTTTTGGCGGCTTCAACAGTCAACTGTCGTCCTGGCCAAGCGAAGCGCGCGACGAGGTCGGGAGATCTACTCCGCCGCCTGCAACACGCGGCTTTCTTTTTTCGGCGCGATCCAGAACGCGTCGGGGCGCTCGAACAGGAAATTGGCGCCGGCCTTGAGCGCCAGCCGCCAGATCGCCAGCGCGCCGACGACGCCCACGACCGTGACGACGAGCGACATCGTCCCGATGTCGTGAATCAGCCCGGCGTGCAGCAACAGCGTCCGGGTAGCCGCCATCGGCAGGAAGAAGGCGAGATAGATGACGATCGAATGCTCGCCGCAGAAGCGCAGGAAATCGAGCCGGTGCGCCCGCGCCAGCAATGTGCCTGATGTCACGATTGCACAGGCGCCGCAAAGCCCGAGCGCAAGCGAAATCGCCGGCCATTCGCTGCAGCCGAGATAGACCAGACCGCCATCGACCAGCCCCCACAGCGCCAGCCCGCCGAGCGCCAGCGCCGGCCGCGCCCGGGCGCGGTCGGACAACGCGAACACGGATCGGGCGAACCAATAGCCGGAATAGAAGTAGACGAAGCGCGCGCAGAACTCGTCGATCACGGTCCAGCCGGTCGCGACATGCGCGCTCTCCAATAGCGCCAGCACGCACCAGATCAAGAGCGGCGGCCAGTTGCGGGTCGCCTTGGTGACCACGAAGAAGATCGGCAGCAGATAGATGAACCACAGCGTGCCGAACGGCTCGTAGAAGGATTCGATGTACAGGAAGCCGGCATGGGCCCAGCCGCCCTCGGCGGCGAAGGCCGGCGCCTTGAAGCCGAACTGGATCGTCACCCACAGCACATAGAAATAGGCGAAATGCACCACCTTGCGGTCGAGATAGGTGCGCCAGTCGCGGTCGATCACGACCGACAGAAACAGGCCCGAAATCAGGAAGAAGTCCGGCATCCGGAACGGCTTTGCGAACGCGACCAGGACATGCATGAAGCCGGTCCCGCCCGCGGCCAGTTCCACGCCCAGCACCGAATGCATCATGACCACCATGACGATGCAGATGCCCTTGGCGTAGTCCACCCAGTCGACGCGTCCGGGCGCCGCTGGCTTGGTGAGCCCGGCGACGGCAAATGTGCCGTTTGTGGTCATCGGTGTTCCTTTTCGACGCGGCGCGGCCGCATCATCGGACGGGCAGGTTTCGATCTTCTTTATTCATACAAATGACATGCCGGCTTTTTCGGAACCTTCGGGTTTCCCCGCCGCGGCAAATGCTTTAAGACCGCCCCGAAATCGGATCGGCATTAACCATCAGGGGCAGGTTGTTTCATGCGAATAGCCATGATCGGCACGGGTTATGTGGGGCTGGTGTCGGGCGCCTGTTTTGCCGATTTCGGCCACCGCGTCACCTGCGTGGACAAGGATGCCGACAAGATCGCGAGCCTGCGCCGCGGCGAGATCCCGATTTTCGAGCCCGGGCTCGACGCGCTGGTGGCGTCCAACGTCAAGGCCGGCCGGCTCGATTTCGCCACCGACCTCAAGGCTCCCGTCACCGAGGCCGACGCGGTGTTCATCGCGGTCGGTACACCGTCGCGGCGCGGCGACGGCCATGCCGACCTGAGCTACGTTCATGCCGCTGCCCGCGAGATCGCGGGCGCGCTTTCGGGTTTCACCGTGGTGGTCACCAAATCGACCGTGCCGGTCGGCACCGGCGACGAGGTCGAACGGATCATTCGCGAAGCCAATCCCGCCGCCGACGTGGTGATCGCCTCCAATCCGGAATTTCTGCGCGAGGGTGCCGCGATCCGGGATTTCAAGTTTCCCGACCGCATCGTGGTCGGCACTTCCGACGAGCGGGCGCAAAAAGTGCTCGGCGACGTCTACCGGCCGCTGTCGCTCAACCAGGCGCCGCTGATGTTCACCGCGCGTCGTACCGCGGAACTGATCAAATACGCCGCCAATGCCTTCCTCGCCACCAAGATCACCTTCATCAACGAGATCGCCGATCTCTCCGAAAAGGTCGGCGCCGACGTGCAGGAAGTCGCCCGTGGCATCGGGCTGGACAACCGCATCGGCTCGAAATTCCTGCATGCGGGTCCCGGCTTCGGCGGCTCGTGTTTTCCAAAGGACACCCGCGCGCTGGTCAAGATCGCGCTCGATCACGACGTGCACCTGCGCATCGTCGAGGCCGTGCTCGCGGTCAACGACAACCGCAAGCGCGCGATGGCGCGCAAGGTCGCGGTCGCTGTCGGCGGCAGCCTGCGCGGCAAGACGGTGGCCGTGCTGGGCCTCACCTTCAAGCCCGACACCGACGACATGCGCGAGGCGCCCTCGATCCCGCTGGTGACCGGCCTGCTCGACATGGGCGCGAAAGTGCGCGCGCACGATCCCGTCGGCATGGAAGCCGCGCGCCGCGAACTGCCCGATATCGAATATTGCGAAGACGCCTACGCCTGCGCGCGCGGCGCCGACGCCATGGTGGTGGTGACCGAATGGGTGCAATACCGCACGCTCGATCTGGAGCGGCTGAAGCGCGAGATGGCTCATCCGGTGGTGGTCGATTTGCGCAACATCTACCGATCCGAGGACATGGCGGCGCACGGGTTTACGTATGAGAGCGTCGGGCGAGCGGCTGAACCGCGGAACTGATGCGTTGTCCTCTTTGGCGCGCATTGCAATTTTCGTCATGGCCGGGCTTGTCCCGGCCGTCCACGTCTTGTCTAGAAGAAAGACGTGGATGCCCGGGACAAGCCCGGCCATGACGAATTGGTGAGACTTTGCCCCGCTCCTTCGACACGCCCCTCCCGATCGATGCCGTGCTCGACGAGCTCGCGCAGACGCTCGCGAGCCACAACGCCGCCGTGCTGGTGGCCCCGCCCGGCGCCGGCAAGACCACGCGGGTGCCGCTGGCGCTGCTCGACGAGCCTTGGGCGAAGGGCAAAAGGATCATCGTGCTGGAGCCGCGCCGGATCGCGGCCCGCGCCAGTGCCGAACGCATGGCGAAGACGCTCGGCGAGCGCGCCGGCGAGACCGTCGGATATCGCGTCCGGTTCGGTTCGAAAATATCGCGCGCCACCCGGATCGAGGTCGTCACGGAGGGAATCTTCTCACGCCAGATCCTCGACGATCCCGAACTCAACGGTGTCGCCGCCGTGCTGTTCGACGAGTTTCACGAGCGCTCGCTCGATGCCGATCTCGGGCTGGCGCTGGCGCGCGACGCGCAGACCGGGTTGCGCGAGGATTTGCGCATCCTCGTGATGTCGGCGACGCTCGATGGCGCACGGGTGGCGAGTTTGCTCGCGGAGGCGCCGGTCATCGCCAGTGAGGGCCGCGCCTTTCCGGTCGAAACCCGCTATCTCGGCAGAAAGGCCGATGCGCCGCTGGAGCGTCAGATGGCGGAGGCGATCGCCTCCGCCCTGCGCGCCGATCCCGGCTCGGTGCTGGCGTTTCTGCCGGGGGCGGCCGAAATCCGCCGCACCCAGAATTTTCTTGCCGAGCGCATCCACGACGCGGCAATCGAAATCGTGCCGCTGTTCGGCGCGCTCGACGCCGCCGTGCAGGACCGCGCCATCGCGCCTGCGCCGAAGGGCAGCCGCAAGGTGGTGCTGGCGACCTCGATCGCGGAGACCTCGCTGACCATCGAGGGCGTGCGTATCGTCGTCGATTCCGGCGTGGCGCGGGTGCCGCGCTACGAGCCCGACATCGGCCTGACGCGGCTGGAAACCGTGCGTGCCTCGCGCGCCGCGGTTGACCAGCGCCGCGGCCGCGCCGGCCGTACCGAGCCCGGGATCTGTTATCGGCTGTGGGACGAGCCGCAGACCGCGTCGTTTGCGGCCTATACGCAGCCGGAAATCCTCAGCGCCGATCTGTCGGCGCTGGTCCTCGACCTCGCGCAATGGGGTGTCAGCGATCCCGCCAGGTTGGCCTTCCTTGATCCGCCTCCGGCGCCGGCGCTGAAGGAGGCACGGAGCCTGTTGCGTGAACTCGCCGCGCTGGACGCCGACGGCCGGATCACGGCCGAGGGCAGAAGCCTGCGCGCGCTGGCGCTACCGCCGCGGCTGGCGCGGATGATCGTGGATTCGCATCGGCTCGGCGCGGCTGGAGAGGCCGCCGAAATTGCCGCCGTGCTCACCGAGCGCGGGCTTGGCGGCGATAGCGTCGATCTCGATGCGAGGCTGGATCAATTCCGCCGCGACCGCTCGCAGCGCGCCGGCAGCGCGCGCGACATGGCGCGCCGCTGGTCCACGCAGGTCGCCGCCACCGAAGGCCGGGCCAGCGAGGATGGCTCCCCTTCCACCGGCGTCATGCTGGCCTTTGCCTTTCCCGACCGCGTCGCGCGCAATCGCGGCAACGGCAGCTTCGTGCTCGCCAACGGCCGCGGCGCCGCGATCGACCAGACTTCCGCGCTGGCGCGCGCGCCCTGTATCGCGGTCGCCGAACTCACGGGTACGGCCGCGCAGGGTCGCATCCTGCTGGCGGCGCCGATCACGCAAGCCGAGATCGAGTTCGATTTCGCCGACCAGATCGAAATCGCCGACGAGATCACCTTCGACCGAAGCGCGCTTGCCGTGCGGGCGCGGCGCAGGAAGACCTTGCACGCGATCACGCTGTCGGAAGCGCCGCTGGCGCTGAAACCCTCGGCCGAGACCGCGCTTGTGTTCGCGGAGGGCCTGATTGCCGCCGGCCTCGATACATTGCCGTGGTCGAAACCGGCAAAGCAGTGGCGCGACCGCGTGATGTTTTTGCGCAAGGCCGAGGGAGAGCCTTGGCCTGATCTGTCCGACGACGCGCTGGCCGCGCAACGCGAGGCCTGGCTGGTGCCCGCGCTTGACGACAAGATCTCCCTAAAGGAGCTTTCCGCCGGCGATCTGTCGGACGCGCTGATGACGCTGTTGCCCTGGGAGTTGCGCGCGCGGCTGGAGCGCGAGGCGCCGACCCATTTCGAGGCGCCGACCGGTACGCAACTCGCGATCGACTACGAGGCCGAGCAGGGACCGACCATTGCGGTGCGCCTGCAGGAATTGTTCGGCCTCAACAGTCATCCCTCGATTGCCAAGGGCAAGGTGCCGCTGGTGCTGGAGTTGTTGTCGCCGGCGCATCGCCCGGTGCAGGTGACGCGCGACCTGCCGGGCTTTTGGCGCGGTAGTTACGCGGCGGTGCGCTCCGATCTGCGCGGGCGCTATCCCCGGCATCCCTGGCCGGAGGATCCCGCCAGCGCCATGCCGACGCGCCGCGTGAAGCCAAGGGGAACGTGAGGGACGCGCGGGCAGTTCGCTCGCTGCCCCGCTCTTCGCGGGGAGAGGGCGGGGTGAGGGGCTGTTCCAGCAAATTCAGAGGCACGATAATGTGCACTGTGCCTCGCCCCTCACCCGAAATTCGTGTTGCGAATTTCGACCTCTCCCCGTGAAGAACGGGAGAGGTGGAGACGCCCCGTTAACCCTTCGCTCATCCTTTTCGTCAAAATGGCGGCCTCCGAGGCCCGCGATCGGTCGCGGTTTGACGGCTGACGTGGTGTATTGCCGGTCTCATCGAGTGTGGCGTAATGCGTAACCTGATGATCTTTGCCGCGCTGATGGTGCTCCTTGGCACCGTGATGGCGCAGATGGCCGACAAGATGTCGGGGGCGACGCCTGCGTTGGCTCATGCCGCCGTGCGACCAGCCGATTCGTCCGAGACCGTCGGCCAGGCCGGCGGTCGCACTCTCTCGATCCCGCGCGATCCCCGCGGCCATTTCCTCACCGAAGGCCGCATCGACGGCCAGCGCATCGGCTTCATGGTCGACACCGGAGCGTCCGTGATCGCGCTGAACGAAAGCTCGGCGGCACGGTTCGGTCTGCGGCCGACCCCCGGCGACTACAAGGCCTCCGTCACCACCGCCAACGGCACCATCAGGGCGGCGCGCACGCGCCTTGCCATGATCGATGTCGGCGGGCTCATCGTGCGCGACGTCGACGCCATGGTGTTGCCCGATGAAGCCTTGTCCGAAAACCTGCTCGGCCTGTCGTTCCTGTCGAAGCTGAAGCGTTTCGAATACGCCAATGGCCAGCTGGTGCTGGAGCAGTAAGGCTCCCCGGTTGCCAATCCACCTGCATGCTCCGACGGTCTCACTCCCGCGTCCATCGCGGGGGATATTTTGGATTGTCGGGCTTGCTCGGTGCACCTCTCCCGCTTGCGGGTGGGGGTGCCCGCCCCGAACGCGGCGCCACTCCGCCATCGGATACATCAGCCCGGTCGAGATGGAGCTAAAAGCAGCTCAACGCCGCCCATTTTTCCGGGGGAAGATCAGATCGCTACTCCTTCATCGCAGTGGATTTCCGCCGCCCGCTCGTTGCGTCTCCCGGCGCACTCACCGCAAATCCCTCTCGCACTCTATAATTTCGTGGTTCGGATTGTCGACATTCGGGCAGGGCACTACCCGAGAGCATGAAACTTCATCACCCAATTTGAATATCATGGTTTCCACGCGCTCGTCTCCGTCCGCCGGTTTTCCAATAACCACTATGCCTAGACCCGCTTCGTCACCCGATAGCGCCAGCCCATCTACCCCGAAAGAAATACCGGATAGGCACTCTTTCGGCACTTCAGTCCATTGCCCGTTATGTTCAATGCGCATCGACCGTTCCGAGCCTACCCCAAAAACATTTTTCCCCGGGTTTCGGTCGCAGACTGCCTTGAGGGAGCGAAGTTCGATCCTCGCAAGCTCTTGACCTTTGTAATTTTTGAAATTCAAAATCGCAACATCCGCCGCACACCAGGGAACAGAGTTCGCTTTACATAACGTTGAACTGGCAAATAGAAGACATAAGGCTCCGGCGAGCGCGATCGTTTTCATCGACATGCCTCAATATTTGTATCGATTCCAATCCGGCATCGGCGACCCCGTCGGCTTGCCGTTATGCCAATACATTCTGGACCCATACCAAGATCCAACCCATGCATTATAATCTGGAACTTGCCGAGTGTAAGCCCGCGCATTGGCTCGATCTCCATCACTTTCGAGCTGATTATCCCAATGCATGTGCCCTCGTGCAACCGCACCGCTATCGCCAAGCCCCACACCACCGCTTAGCGCTCCGTCCTGGAATCCGCGCGCTATCTGATCGTAGTAATATCGTCCGCCGCGCTTATAAATTTCCACGCCTAACTCAGGAATAAAACCCCTGCTCTTGGTCTCTTCCGGGTAATATTGGGTACCGAGGTCTCTCATTTCCTTGAGGGCAGCATCCCACGCGCTCTCCGCGCTCTGGAATCCGATCCCCGCATTGCGGCTCGGAAAGTCGCCACCTTCGTCGCCGCCAAAGCGCTTGACGCCAGCGCCGCCACCCGATCCGCCGGGGCTGTTGCCGGTCGCCGGCCCGGTGACGCCGGGATGACCGTCTCCCGTCCCCGGCTGTTGCGGTTGGCTTTGCGGCTGCGGCTGCGCTGGTTGTGTCTGTGTCTGCTGGATCGGGCCGTCGTCGGCGAACGGATCGTAGTCAACGGGAACGAGCGAGGTGCCCTCGAAATCCGGCGGATAGTCCACCGGCACCAGAGAGTAATCGGGCATGATGAATCACCTACAGTTATTTGCGGACACCTTCGGGTGAGCCCGTGACGTGACCGCGCCCTCGCGAAAAGGGCTGGGTTGGCTTTGCGTGTTTGAAGGCAAGTGCTTGAAGGAGGGCTTGCGCCATGGCGCGGAAGCACAGCTTCCGGTTCGCCTTGCCCATCGTCTTCGCCGGGCGCCCGCCTGTCGGCGGGGTCGGCCTTGGCCGTCGGCCAATTCGGTTCGCTGCGGCGGCCAGGTTCGGCGCGCTCGGCAGTGGTTGGCCTGACAGCGTATCGTATGATTCAAAAAGCCCGCAGCGGATTCTCCGGCGCGGGCTCAATTCGTGCGAGATGAAGATATGCCGGTGATTTGCCCGACGTGTCACATGAGCGCGTTGCCGCGTTGTTCAAAGGCCGGCAGCTGAAGAAGCTGACCGAACGGGAACGGGACACGTACGGCTGGTCCCAAATGATTCTGGGCGATCGCGCGCACTCAGCGGCGAAAATCGACGATGATCGCTGAGCATTTCGCCGTCGCGGCAAAAATTCGAATCACAGAAGCTGATGCCCTCTACAACTGGGGCAATGTCCTTCGACCTGTCTATGGCAGTCCGGGATGGCGCACCGGAAGTGATCACTAGGGCGGCGGAAGCGCTGCTCAATCGCGCCGTCGTGAAATATCGGGCTGCACTGGCAATAGATCCTCAACTTTCAGACGCCCACAACAATTTAGCGAATGCGTTGGCGGATCTGGCGCGCGCAGAATATCCCCGCTGCGACAATGGGATGCTGAGAGAAGCATTTGGTCATTACGAAGCGGCGCTCCGACACACCCGGACGCCCGACGTCGTTCACAATAATTTTGCCAAGGCATTACATGATCTGGCGCGGATCTCGGACGACCTCGTGCTGTTTAAGAAGTCGATGGTGCATTCCAGGCTGCGGGAGCGGCTAATCCAAACTATTACAGCGTCTATCTGAGCTGGGGCCACGCGCTTGCCGATCTCGCCCGGAGAACCGGCGCCGCCAAGAGCTATAAGGCCGCATTTGAGAAATACCGCCGGGCTGCAGAGATTGAGCCGACGGATACAGCCGCGCATCACAGCTGGTATTCTACGATGCTGGAATTCGCCGGGAAATTGAAGGGAAAGGAAAGGCGGCTTATCTGAAGCAGGCTGCGGCCGTGGCCGCGGAGCGAAAGCGCAGGCGCCGCAATCTGGAGCGCCGCATTCTTCGGTCCGAGGGAGCAAAGTAGGGGGTGGTAGATACCGGAAGGCTTGCGGTTGAGTTTAAACCAAAAGACCACCAGGTGCCGGCGCGAATAAGCTATCTCGCTGACCAGCCCAGTCAGGGAGATGGGATCAGAAGCGATGGCATCGTTAGATCCTTGCCATCCACAGTAAGGTTGACCCGACACCCACCCCAAAGCCACACGATCAGAAAGTTGGGGTCCGTCACCACTTCCAGTAAGCCTTCCCTGTCGCAAAGGACCGTCAGCAACAATCGAGAATCCGGCGAAAGAACAACCTCCTCAGCCCAAGGCTCCACGATCACCGTCAACGGCTCGGGGTTGCGGTTAATTATGAGATACTTTACGACCGTATCCGTCATTGGCAGCTCCTCAAGATATTTGCCAGCAAGGCTGCGCGGTGGACTGCCGACAGGTTGGATGGATTTCTGCTCGCTACACCCTCATAAAGTTTCTGGAAGGCAGCAACAGATCGTGGGGTAATGCCGGCCGATTTGAGATTAGATATTATTTCGACCGTCGCTTCGGTGGAAGCCCGGCTCGATGCTGCTAGCCCTTGTGCGAAACCGGCGAGTTGCCCAAAATCGTCTCGCGATATTCCTTCGGGCAAGGTGGCTTCCGCTTCGGCGATAGCTTGTCTAGCAGCGCTGCCCGCAGTTGCCCTACCTACATTGCCGGCCGCCGTTTCTACGGTGGCGGGCACCATGGTCTTGGCGGCGCGTGCCGCTGCTCCTAATCACGCACTGGCGCCCAAGGTGGCAACTCCGAGGGCGGCGTCTCCAAGTGACTCCGCTCCGTAAAGGGAAGCAGCGCCATAATTCCCCTGTCGAAACTGCTGTTGGGCTAAGCCGGAATGGTAAGCGCCCGGCACGGCGGCGTTGATGGTGCCTTGCAATAAACTCTTCCAAAATGATGAACCATCGCCGCCACCCGATCCGCCGGGGCTGTTGCCGGTCGCCGGCCCGTTGACGCCGGGCTGAACTGATCCCGTCGCAGGCTGTTGCGGCTGGCCTTGCGGCTGTGGCTGCGCTGGTTGAGTTTGGGTCTGCGCCTGTTGAGTCACGCCGCTGACGCCACCCGTCGGTGCGGACTCCGGACGTCTGGCCAGGCTGTTGCCGCCCCGCCAGCGCCTGCGCGATCAGGGTTTGGCGTAGTTCCGGATACACCGTCGCCAGCATCGCGTTGCGGTCGCCAAGCATCGGCCGCAACGCCTGATATTGCGAGTGTGGATCTTGTCCCGGCGGTTGCGGAGCGGACGGCGGCTGATCGAAACCCGCATCCGGTGGCGGCTGGCTTGCCAGTTGCGTCCGTGCCTGCTGGACCGGGCCGCCCTCGGGGAACGGATCGTAGTCAACGGGAACGAGCGAGTAGCCTTCGAAATCCGGCTGATAGTCCACCGGCACCAGAGTGTAACCAGGCATGATGAATCACCTGCATATTTGCGGACACCTTCGGATGGCCCGTGATGTGACCGCGCCCTCGCGAAAGAGGGCCGGGTTGGCTTTTAAGTGTTTGAAGGCAAGTGGTTGAAGGAGGGCTTGCGCAATGGCGCGGAAGCACAGCTTCCGGTTCGGCTTGCCCGCGGTCTTCGCCGCGCGCCCGTCTGTCGGCGGGGCGGCCCTGGCTGTCAGCCAAGCGGCCAGGTTCGGCGCGCCCGGCAGTGGTTGGCCTGACAGCGTATCGTCGGATTCAAAAAGCCCGCGGCGGAGTTTCCGGCGCGGGCTTGGTTCTTGCGACGATGAAGATATGCCGGTGATTTGCCCGACGTGTCAAAATGTTTGACGCGGAGATTGCAGAGCGCCCGGAGCGGCTGAAATAACAACCGCACGGACCTCTGCGGGGATTCGCCGAATATGACCAAGGCGGACTTACTAAGGAGCATCGAGGCGATTTAGGACGCTGCTTGTTCACGGTTTGGGAATGAGGTTGCCAATCGACCTACATGCTCTGAAAGCTTAGAAAGAACTTTTACCCTCAGTATTCAAGGCTTGGTATTTTTCGTAAATGTCGATTGCGGAGTTACCTCCACGCGCTGAGCAGCGCCTGAAATGCAGAATTCAGTTTTTCCAGTCGTCTGGTCGATTTTCCAAGAGCCGAGCACTGGCAATCCGCCAAACCTGTTTGACATCCCTCCCTGCACGTTCAGCCCTTTGCCGGTCGGTTTCTCCGGAAAGCCGGGCCTCTCGGTGCATTGACCGGTCAATTGCTTAGTCTCGGCGTCGAGGACTGCAGTGCAGTGATAGAGCTTCTTGTTCTTGTAGTCGAGGCGTTCGACAGCATAATGGTTTACCCCAGTCTCCACAGTCGCAAACTCAGCGAAAATTTCGTAGTCCGCAGCCAGCCCAACGGTCGCCGTCACGGTTAGCGGAAGCGCGAGTAACCCGGTCTTCAGAAGTTTCATGAGGATTCTCCACGTCTTCCCCTGTGATGCGGACCGTATCCTCAGGTCGGCAGAAATTCGGGCCACGTCCCCTATTGCGCTAGAAGCGGAACAAATTCATCCTGGAAGGCGGCAGATCGGTCTCAGTTTCGCGCTAGAGTAAATATTCTCAAGGCCGGCATTCTCTTCGCTCTCTCCAACGCCGAGGAAGCTGGCATTCGGCCCCACAACCCTGCTGAGGCGAAAGCGGCAGCGTTACCAGGACGCCGCCTGATCACCATGTCACCCAAGAGACCGCATAGACCTTCAATATCTGTGTCGCCAGCGAAACGCACGCTGAGATCGATCGCATCTCGGACCAGCGCGTGCACTCCCTGTCAAAATCATTCCATCTCTTCTTCGCAAACCCCTCACCAGAACGGATATATCTAATTTCCGCCCTGATATCAGGCGGAATATCTTGTTGCGCCGCCATTTCCTTGAAAAGCGCCTGAATTTTCGGATTATTGTAGTACTCAATGGCAACATCAGAATAACGATAACGTATGCCCCTGGACAATTCGGCCTGATTCAATAGGCCGGTGTGGTACAACTTCGCCAGCTTTCTCACGAACACAACGTAGTCATCGACATCGAGATTATACATTGAAGTGATAGCGATCTCCCTCTGCCGCCCGGTATCCTTGCTTTCCGCGAGAAAGCGAATGCAAAAATCGATGTTCTTTGCCCCGGCAGCCGCAAGCTCATCGAACGATTCGCCGGGCGGGAGAGCCTTGGGTGGACTCAAGCCAGCATCGCCTCTTGCTGCCTTGGCGATCTTCCCGACATAGGCCAGATACTTATCTTCATCCAGCGCCGAACTCGTCTCACTCCCATTGGAAGCCGCGCTGGCGACGTTCAGACAAGACACAAAAGCACAGCCGAGTGAAAGCACAACATGTAAGATGAAGCGTCGCATGTCATCGCCCAACAAAACGTCGATACAGCAGCGGACCTTTAGCTAGGGCTCGTAACGGCGGTAAACCAGGAGACCGCCGGGACGAGCTCTGGGATCGGGATAAATTCCTCCCATCATCTTTGGAGCAACGCTCTCAATCTTTTCGCTCGTCCCGACACCGATGAAGGTGGCATTCGGCCCCACAATCATGACGTGACCTGTCGCACCATTCGGCCATTGTATACGCTGCCCGACCACATCTCCCGGCTGAGGTGACTTCTCCCGAACCCAACACTCTCCACCCTGAAATCGCAAAAGAAGGATCAGCCCAATTCTCGGCCGTGGGCGGATAGTGCTTCCACAACAAATGCCCATTCGGGAGGCCGGGACTCGCCCCCGCGTCGGTCAGCATATCATACACGAACAAGTTGCATTTGTCTGTACCGGGACCAAAATTTCCCTTCGCCACGTTGAAATGCCAGTCCCCCGAACCAATTTGGGCGCTGGCTCGATCGACAATTTTTTGATGTATGTCACTTGAGCCGCGATCTGCGTTTGAGTCGGTCGTGATGGGGTCTACCTGAACCTTCTTGGCCTCCTTCTGGGCCTGATTGACAAGAGACTCGGTTGGCGTCGAATTGGCATAACCGCCAAGTGGAGGAAACGTGGGCGCTCCACTTTGATCCCAACTCGTGTTGCTTAGACCAACTCCTCCATTGCCGACGCCAGTGCCGCCACCCGATCCGCTGGGGCTGTTGCCGGTCGCCGGCCCGTTGACGCCGGGCTGACCGGCTCCCATCGCAGGCTGTTGCGGCTGGCCTTGCGGCTGTGGCTGCGCCGGTTGAGTTTGTATCTGCGCCTGTCGAGTCACGCCGCTGACGCCACCCGTCGGTGCGGGTCCGGACGTCTGGCCAGGCTGTTGCCGTCCCGCCAGCGCCTGCGCGATCAGGGTTTCGCGTAGTTCCGGATACACCGTCGCCAGCATCGCGTTGCGGTCGCCGAGCATCGGCCGCAAGGCCTGATATTGCGAGTGTGGATCTTGTCCCGGCGGTTGCGGAGCGGAGGGCGCCTGTCCGTCGTTCGGCACCGTTGGCAAGAGCGGCGGCGCGGACCCCGGCGTTTGCGGAGCGGACGGCGGCTGATCGAAACCCGCATCCGGTGGCGGCTGGCTTGCCAGTTGCGTCCGTGCCTGCTGGACCGGGCCGCCCTCGGGGAACGGATCGTAGTCAACGGGAACGAGCGAGTAGCCTTCGAAATCCGGCTGATAGTCCACCGGCACCAGAGTGTAACCAGGCATGATGAATCACCTACATATTTGCGGACACCTTCGGATGGCCCGTGATGTGACCGCGCCCTCGCGAAAGAGGGCCGGGTTGGCTTTTAAGTGTTTGAAGGCAAGTGCGTGAAGGAGGGCTTGCGCAATGGCGCGGAAGCACAGCTTCCGGTTCGGCTTGCTCACTGTCTTTGCCGGGCGCCCGCCTGTCGGCGGGGTCGGCCTTGGCTGTCAGCCAATTCAATTTGCTGCGGCGGCCAGGTTCGGCGCGCCCGGCAGTGGATGGCCTGACAGCGTATTGTCGGATTCAAAAAGCCCGCGGCGGAGTTTCCGGCGCGGGCTTGGTTCTTGCGACGATGAAGATATGCCGGTGATTTGCCCGACGTGTCAAAATGTTTTTGCGCCATCGCTCAAAAGGCCGGACCATGCTACTTTGCATGGGGTTGTTTTCGATATTTTCGTTGAGAGGGCGATCCACCCTGATTAATCGCCACAAGACGGCGGTCCGGCCTTCCGCTCTGCCCTGGCATTCGCTATGGCTGCGGTGCTTTCCCGATCCATTTCCAGACGAGGCCATCTGAATGTTTCCGAAGCCGAAATCCGTGCTGGTTCCGAACACCTATGCCTATGAATCCGAACCGATGGTGAAGGCGACCGGGTTTCGCGAATACGACGCGCGCTGGCTGTTCGGCAAGGAAATCAACCTGATGGGAATCCAGGCGCTCGGCATGGGGCTCGGCGCGCTGTTTTCCGAACTCGGCGTCCGCCAGGAAGTCGTGACCGGGCATGATTTCCGCGGCTATTCTGCCTCGATCAAATACGCGCTGATTTCGGGGCTGATGGCTTCGGGCTGCAAGGTGCACGACATCGGGCTCTGCATGACGCCGATGGCCTATTTCGCGCAGTTCGAGCTCGACGTGCCCTGCGTCGCGATGGTGACGGCCTCGCACAACGACAATGGCTGGACCGGCGTCAAGATGGGCGCCAACCGCCCGCTGACCTTCGGCCCCGACGAGATGACGCGGCTGAAAGAGATCGTGCTCGGTGCCGATTTCCACAACAAGGCCGGCGGCTCCTATCAATTCCACGAGAACTTTCCGGCGCGCTACATCGCCGACCTGACAAAGCGTCCAAAGCTGAAGCGCAAGCTGAAAGTCGTGGTCGCCTGCGGCAACGGCACCGCGGGCGCGTTCGCGCCCGATGTGATGGAAGCGATCGGCTGCGAGGTGGTGCCGCTCGACACCGAGCTCGATCATACCTTTCCGAAATACAATCCCAATCCCGAAGACATGGAGATGCTGCACGCCATCCGCGACGCGGTGCTCGCGCACAAATGCGATGTCGGCCTCGGTTTCGACGGCGACGGCGACCGCTGCGGCGTGGTCGACAATACCGGCGAGGAGATTTTTGCCGACAAGGTCGGCGTGATGCTGGCGCGCGACATGTCGGCGATCCACCGGGATGCGCAGTTCGTGGTCGACGTCAAATCGACCGGGTTGTTCGTCACCGATCCGGTGCTTCAGAAGCAGGGTGCCAAGACGCAATACTGGAAGACCGGCCATTCCTACATGAAGCGGCGCACCAACGAGTTGGGCGCATTGGCGGGTTTTGAGAAATCCGGCCATTTCTTCTTCAACAAGCCGTTCGGCCGCGGCTATGACGACGGGCTGGTGTCGGCGATCGCGATCTGCGAGATGCTGGATCGCGCGGCCGGCAAGTCGATGGCGGACCTGAAGGACGCACTGCCAAAGACCTGGTCGTCGCCGACGATGTCGCCGCATTGCGCCGACGAGACCAAATACGGCGTCGTCGACGCCGTGGTGAAGCATTTCGAGGCGCTCGCGAAAAATGGCGGGAAAGTCGCAGGCCAAAACATCCGCGATCTCGTCACCGTCAACGGCGTGCGCGTCACGGTGGAAGACGGCAGCTGGGGCCTGGTGCGGGCGTCCTCCAACAAGCCGGAACTGGTGGTGGTGGTCGAGAGCCCGGTGAGCGAGCAGCGCATGCGCGATTTGTTCGAGGCGATGGATGAGGTTTTGCGCACGCATCCGGAAGTAGGCGAATACAATCAGAAGATTTGAGATTGCTTCACCTCTCCCCGCGTGCGGGGAGAGGTCGAAATTCGCGGCAGCGAATTTCGGGTGAGGGGGACTCTTCCACGAGTTGCGCTGGTTGAGGCAGCCCCTCACCCCAACCCTCTCCCCGCGAAGAGCGGGGCGAGGGAGTGGGACGTTACGCCGCCACCGGCACCGGCAGCGCGGTGACCGACTTGATCTTTTCCATCGCGAAGCGCGAGGTGACGTTCTTCAGCGGCACGGCGCCGATCAGTTTCTTGTAGAACACGTCGTAGCTCGGCATGTCCGCGACCACGACGCGCAGCATGTAGTCGACGTCGCCGGCCATCCGGTAGAATTCCATCACCTCCGGCATCGCGCTGACGGCGTCGGCGAATTTCCGCAGCCAGGCCTCCGAGTGATCGGCGCTCTCGACCGAGACGAACACGGTGATGCCGAGCCCGATCTTGTTCTGGTCGACCAGCGCCACCCGGCGCAGGATCACGCCGTCGGCCTCCAGCCGCTGGATGCGTTTCCAGCACGGGGTCGAGGACAGCCCGACCCGGTCGCCGATTTCGGCGACGGAGAGCGAAGCGTCCTCCTGCAGCACGGTCAGGATCTTGCGGTCGATGGCATCGAGGCGGCGATTGGGCTCATGGAGCTGAACGGCGAGGTCGGTCATGGGAAGAACTTTGTTCCATTTATAGGGCTAATCACCCTGATATAGAGAAAATTCTTCTATGACAAGTCCCGATTAGCCACGCCTGGCCGCGCCGGCAGCGTGGGCATGGCCCAAAAGCCCTTCAACTTCAGCACGTTGCGGGGCGGCGAAGGCACCACCGAAACGGGTGCATTTCAGGGCTGCGGCGGCGGAGGCGAACCGCAGCGCCTCCCGCAGTTCCTGTCCCTCGGTGATGGCCAGCGCAAATGCGCCGTGGAACACGTCGCCGGCGCCGAGCGTATCGACGGTATGCACCGGGAAGGCGGGGGTCTCCTCGAGTTTCTGCTGCTCGTTGAGCCAGATCGTCCCGCGCGCGCCGCGGGTGCCCGCCAGGAACGATGGCGTGAGCTTGGCGATCTTCTTCAGCGCCTCGCCGTCGTCGCTGACATCGGCGGTCTCCTGAAGCGGCTCGCTGGAAAATACCAGATGCGAGGAGGCGTTGAGCAATCCCTCGCGCAGCGACATTGCGCGGTCGACGTCGACGATCACGGGAATCCCGCGTCGGCGAGCCTCGGCGCACAAATCGGTACAGAATTCCGCGCAGCGGCTCTCGGTCAGGATCGCATGGCAGTCGTCGAGCAGGACGTCGGCATCGGGCAGGTGGACTTTCCACAATTCGGGATCGCGGAACGTGACGATGGTGCGCTCGCCCGAGGGGTCGATCATGATCGCCGAAATCGGCGTCACCAGTCCCGGCATATGGACGATGTGACTGGTGTCGATGCCCTCATGCGCCATCTGTTCGAAGATGAAGCGGCTGGAGGTTTCCCGGGAATCGCCCATCGGCCCGCAGATCGAGGCACGGCCGCCAAGGCGCACGATCCCGATCGCTGCGTTGAGCGCGTTGCCGCCGCAGATCTCGTCGAAATGGGTGGCATTCTCCTTGGAACCGCGCGCCGGAACACCGGGCGTCCGGAACGTCAGGTCGCGCACCGGCATGCCGATGCAGAGGATGCGCGGCGGGATTTTCGGCGCGGCGGCGTGAAAGTTCATGTCGGAGTCCGTCATGCGGGTTCCGCTTTCCGCCGGAACCCCGGTCCGGGATTAATCGACTGGGCCATGAGCCGTTCCCCGTTATGCGGTCGCGTTGTTTCCCCCATGCACCCAGCGGCCAAGCAAGTGATGGGCAATGGCAAAGGGATGCGGTCCAGCCAGGCCGTCGGGATGTTCCCGCTTGATCATCAGGGTCGCCTCGGCGCGATCGAACCAGCGTGCGTCCTCCAGCTCTGAGTGATCCACCACGATATCCTCATTGATGGCGCGCGCGGTGCATCCGATCATCAGCGACGACGGATAGGGCCAGGGCTGGGTCATGTAATAGGTCACGTCAGTGCAGCGGATTCCGGATTCCTCGAAAATCTCGCGCCGGACCGCGTCCTCGATCGTCTCGGCGGCCTCGACGAAGCCGGCGAGGCAGGAATACATCCCCGGCAGGAACTGCTTCTGCCGGCCCAGCAGCACCTTGTCGCCCGAGGTCACCAGCATGATCACCACCGGGTCGGTGCGCGGAAAATGCTCGGCCTTGCAGTTCGGGCAGTCGCGCTTCCAGCCGCCTTCCTTCATCGCGGTGCGGGTTCCGCAATTCGCGCAAAAGCCGTGGCGCTGGTGCCAGGTGACCATCGATTTTGCCATCGCGATCGCCGACAGCTGCTCGGGCGGCACCACGCCCTGCATCGCCATGCCCCGCAACTCGCTGACCTTGACGTCGTTGCGGGGCAGCAGGGCCTCCACCGCAGCCGCCGAGATGCCCATGCCGAAGATCGCCGCGCCCTCGCGCAATCCCAAAAAGATCGTGCCGGGGTTGGCGCCGAATTTCAGCGCTTCCTCGATGCGCAAGAGCGCGCGCGGACTATCTGCGTCCTGCGCTACCACCAGCGAATCGCGATGCACCACATAGGCGCGGGAGGAGCTTTTACCCTCGAGCGCCAGCAGCTTCGCATCGTCGCCGCGCAAATGCGCGGCGCGATCGAGAATGTTGCTGACGAAACCCGGCTTCCCCAAGGGAAATTTTTCGAATGCTGTCATGACCCTCAACCAAGCCAAATCTTGCGGCGAAGCGCGCTGATGAAATTCTGGACTTCCTCGGCGTCATGGGCGAGCGGCGGCATCACCCCCCACACCGGACGCGGCCAGGCCGCGTCGCTGGCGCGGCGCGCGATGACGTGGACGTGCAGTTGCGGCACCAAATTGCCGAGGGCTGCGATATTCAGCTTGTCGCATCTTGTCACTTCCTTCAGGGCGCGCGCGACGCGGGAAATCTCGGTCATCAGCTGGCCCTGCTCGACCTCGTCGAGGTCGATGATCTCGCTGGCCTCATGCCGTCGCGGCACCAGCAACAGCCACGGGTAGTGGGCGTCCTTGATCACAAGCACCCGGCACAGCGGCAGGTCGCCGATGTCGATGGTGTCCTCTTTGAGCCGTGAATGCAGCGACCAGGCGGGAACGTCGGGGGGCATGACGGCAACTAATGCCTTTCCGCGTTTCTGCACAAGCCCCGGAAACGGCCTCCCGCCCCGCTTGCTTTCCGCCCCTTTTGGCCCCAAATAGGGACCGGGAGATTGGCGGTGGACGAGCCACTCGCCAACCGGGTCAGGTCCGGAAGGAAGCAGCCCTAACGAGGTCCGGATCGGGTCGCTCGTCAGTCTCCTACCTGTTTTTTCGAGCGAATTGCGCAAGATGGACCAACCCCGTCCTGCGCCGGAATTCGCCGTCCACTTCCGCAAGCCGGCTTCGAAAGACAATCAGAGTTGCGGAACGATCGATGACCGACGCTGGCGCGCCCTCAATGCCCCCCAACGATCCGCAAAACCCGACAGAGGCCGCAAAGCCCTATCGCGTGCTGGCGCGTAAATACCGGCCCTCCAGTTTCGAGGATTTGATCGGCCAGGACGCGGTGGTCCGCACCGTTTCCAATGCGTTCGAAACCGGCCGCATTCCGCAGGCCTGGATCCTGACCGGAGTGCGCGGGGTCGGCAAGACCACCACCGCGCGGATTCTGGCGCGCGCGCTGAACTATGAACTCGCGGACGGCTCGGTGAAGGGACCGACCATCCGCATGCCGTTGCTCGGCGTGCACTGTCAGGCGATCATGGAAAGCCGGCACATGGATGTGCTGGAAATGGACGCCGCCTCCCACACCGGCGTCGACGACGTGCGGCAGATCAACGACAGCGTGCGCTATGCGCCGGCCAGCGCCCGCTACAAGGTCTACATCATCGACGAAGTCCACATGCTCTCGACCGCGGCGTTCAACGCCTTCCTGAAGACGCTGGAAGAGCCGCCGGAGCACGCCAAATTCGTGTTCGCCACCACCGAAATCCGCAAAGTCCCGGTGACGGTGCTGTCGCGTTGCCAGCGTTTTGATCTCCGGCGGGTCGAGGCCGACGTGCTGATGACCCATCTTGGCAATATCGCGGCGAAAGAGAACGTCGAGGTCGAGCCGGAGGCGCTCGGCATCATCGCCCGCGCGGCGGAAGGCTCGGTTCGCGACTCGCTGTCGCTGTTCGATCAGGCGATCGCGCATGCGGCGGGTGTGGTGCGCGCCGATGCCGTGCGGCAGATGCTGGGGCTTGCCGATAGAACCCGGGTGATCAATCTGTTCGATTCGCTGGCGCGCGGCGATATCGCCAGCGCGTTTGCGGAATTTCGCGAGCAATACGACACCGGTGCCGATCCGATCGTGGTGCTCTCCGATCTCGCCGAATTCGTCAATTTCGTCACCCGCGTGAAGGTCGTGCCGGCGACGGCCGACAATGTCGCGTTCGGCGAAACCGAGCGGGTGCGCGCCCGCGACTTTGCGTCGAAACTCTCGATGCGGGTGCTGTCGCGGATGTTCCAGATGCTGCTGAAGGGCATTACCGAAGTACAGGCCGCGACCCGGCCGGCGGCGACGGCGGAAATGGTGCTGGTGCGCATCGCCTATGTCGCCGATATGCCCACCCCGGATGAAGCGATCAAAATGCTTGAACAGAATGGCGGCGCTTCGCCTGTGATTGCCGGCAGCGCTGCGCCGCGTACTGCGCCTGCTCCGGTTGCCTCGTCGATGCCGTCTTCGCTCGCGCGCAGCCCCGCCGCGCCGCGGGCCAATGCGGAGCCGTCCGCGCGGCCGCAAATGGTCGCGCCGACGCCGGAAGCGCAATCCGCGCCCGCGGCGTTGCGGATTGCGAGCTTTCCGGAACTGGTGGCCCTTGCCGGCGAGAAACGCGATCTCCTGACCAAGGCCGCGCTGGAAGCCGATGTCCGGCTGGTGCGCATCGAGGACGGCCGGCTCGAACTGGCGCTGGAGAAGAGCGCGGCGCGCAGCCTGATCAACGATCTCTCGCGCAAGCTGGAGCAATGGACCGGGCGGCGCTGGACCGTGATCGTATCCAACGAGGCCGGCCAGCCGACGCTGCGCTCGCAGAACGAAGTCGCGCGGAGCGAGCGCGAGCGCGCCGCCGAATCCGATCCGCGGGTGAAGGAAGTGCTGGCGCGATTTCCCGGCGCCAAGGTGGTCGAGGTGCGAAAGCTTGCCCCGGAGCCGCCGGATTCCGATGCTAGCGGTGAAGACCCCACCGACGCCATCGACAGCGACGATCTATAGCAGAGGAAGCACGCATGGCTGATTTTCTCGGCATGATGAAGCAGGCGGCGCAGCTGCAGTCGAAGATGCAGGCGATGCAGGAAGAACTCGGCAATGTCGAGGTCGAGGGCGTTTCGGGCGGCGGCCTCGTTGCCGTACGCATGACCGCGAAGATGGAAGTCAAGGCGGTCAAGATCGATCCCTCGCTGATGAAGGAAGAGGAGCGCGAAGTCCTCGAGGACCTGCTGGTGACCGCGCATAATGATGCGCGGCGCAAGGCGGAAACCGCGATGGCCGAGAAGATGCAGGCGCTGACCGGCGGCCTGGGCTTGCCGCCGGGACTGGGCCTCACCTGAGATGGCCACAGCCGTTGCCGGTCCCGAGATCGAACGCCTGATCCAGCTCTTGGCGCGGCTGCCGGGGCTCGGTCCGCGTTCGGCGCGGCGCGCGGCGCTGCATTTGATCAAGAAGCGCGAGGCCTTGATGACGCCGCTTTCCTCGGCGCTGCAGGTCGCGATCGACAAGATCCAGGTCTGCAAGACCTGCGGCAATATCGACACCCAAAATCCCTGCACGGTGTGCACCGACCCGCGCCGCGATCCCGCGATCATCGTCGTGGTCGCCGACGTCGCCGATCTCTGGGCACTGGAGCGCGCACATGCCACCAACGGGCGCTATCACGTGCTCGGCGCGACCTTGTCGCCTCTCGACGGCGTCGGCCCGCAGGACCTCACCATCGATGCGCTGGTTCAGCGCGCACATGAGAAGCAGGTCACCGAGATCATTCTCGCCCTCAACGCCACCGTCGACGGCCAGACCACCGCGCACTACATCACCGACCTCTTGCAGGAGGCGAACGTCAAGGTGACGCGGCTCGCCCATGGCGTGCCGGTCGGCGGCGAACTCGACTATCTCGACGAAGGCACGCTGTCGGCTGCGATGCGGCAGCGGACCCTGTTCTAGCAACCCACTCACGGAAATGATGCACATGACGAAACGACGATTCGCCATACGGTTGGCCTTGGCCGCGATCCTTGCCGCGCCGCCCGCGGTGCCGGTGGCCTTCGCCCAGCAGCCCGATCCTGCGCCGAAGGCGGGCAAGCCGATCAATGCCGGCGATGTGCTTTCAGGAGAGCTCAACGCGCTCCGCGTTCGCAGCGCCGCCAGGAAGGGAAAGCATCTCGCGACCTACCAGCTCACCAGTGAACCGCGCCGCTTGCCGCCGCCGAACGGGCTCTGCGGCCTGGAAACCGGGCCGGAAACTTTTCAGATCGTTGCCGGCAACGACGCCCAGGCGGCGGAGCTGAAACGCTTCAACGGCAAGGAAGTCTCGTTGAAAGTCGACGAAATCGCCTGCGCCCAGGACGCCGGCGAGATGAGCGAGGCCATCGTCACGAAATGGAGCGTGGTGACGAAGCATTGACCCGATGCGGTCCCTGCCGCAAACAACAGCATCCGCCTCCATACGAGACCAGACATCATGGCTGAATATCGCACCGTTAAAGCCGCTCCCCTGACCGACGTGGTCCGCAGCATCGTCAAGGCGGGCGGCTCGTCCGACCGCGAAGCCGACCTGGTCGCGACCAATCTGGTCGAAGCCAACCTGAAGGGCCATGACTTGCACGGCGTCGGCATGGTGCCGCGCTACATCGACGCGATGAAGGAGGGCGGCCTCAAGATCAACCAGCATGTCGGCGTGGTGGCCGACGGCGGCGTGATGCTGACGCTGGACGGCAAGGTCGGCTATGGCCAGGTGATGGGTTACGAGGCGATGGAACTGGGCGCCGAGCGTGCGAAAAGCCACGGCGTGTGCGTGGTAGGCTTGTCCAACTCGCACCACATCGGTCGCATCGGCCACTGGGCCGAGCAGTGCATCGCCCACGGCCTGGTATCGATCCACTTCGTCAATGTGCTGGCGCGGCCGATCGTCGCTCCCTTCGGCGGCCGCGACGCCCGCCACGGCACCAACCCGTTTTGCGTCGGCATCCCGCGGCCGGGAAAAGACCCCATCGTGCTGGACTTCGCCACCAGCAAGATCGCGCAGGGCAAGACTCGCGTGGCCTACAACAAGGGTGAGCCGCTCGCCCCCAACACCATCATCGACAACCACGGCAATCCCTCGACCGATCCGCGTTTCACGGTCGTCGAGCCTTCCGGCGCCATCCTCCCGTTCGGCGAGCACAAGGGCTCGGGCCTCGCCCTGATCTGCGAATTGCTGGGCGGCGCTCTCTCGGGTGGCAAGACCTTGAGCGGCAGGCTGGACGGCAGCCGCAAGGTGATCAACGGCATGTTTTCCATCCTGATCGATCCCGCAAAAATGGGCACCGGCGACAATTTGGCACGCGAGATGGAAAGTTTTGTAGCCTGGCACATCGCCTCGCCGCCGGCCGAGGGCGTGGACCATGTGAAGATCGCCGGCGAGCCGGAGCGCGAATGGAAGAAGCGGCGTCTGGCCAGTGGCATCCCGGTCGACCGCACCACCTGGCGGGAGATCGTGGCGGCCGGCGCCAAGGTGGGCCTGGACAACGCCGCGATCGAGAAGCTGGCGAGCTAATGATGTCGTCAACACTGCATCGTCGATGCGATGTGATTGTTCTACTGACTGCGCTGTTGCTTGCCACGCCGGCTCTGGCGCAGGAACCCATCAAGGAAGGTGGCGTGCTGACGGGAAAGTTGCGGCTGGTAGCCACCCGCCATCCGAACGGCACCAAACTCGAGGCCTACCAGATCGTCAGCGATCCCCGCGCGATGCCGCCCGGCGACGAGTTCTGCGACTACGACAAGGGCGCCACCACCTTCCATTTGTTCACGATGACGGACTCCGCCAAGAAGCAATTGCAGCCGCTGCTCGGCAAGACCATCTCGGTGAAGGCGAACGCGCTGTTCTGTTCGGAAACCGCCTGGCACGTCGGCGATGCCGCAGTGCCCGACTGGACGATACTGCCGAAGCGCTAGGTCTTGGTTTCCAACTCGGCAAAATGCCCGCGCCGCTGCAGCCAGGCGAGCAGGATCAGGCTTGGGATTGCGACCAACACGCAGATCGCGAAGAACGACGGCCAGCCAGTCGCCTTCGCCACATAGCCCGCGCCAGACGACAGATAGGTGCGTCCGACGGCGGCGAGCGCGGTGAGCAGCGCGTATTGCGTCGCGGTGTGCAGCGGATTCCGGCACAGCGCCGAGAGGTAGGCGACGAAGATCACGGTGCCGATGGCGCTGGTGAAGTTTTCCGTCGTGATCGCAAACGCCAGCGCCCATTCGTTGACGCCCGCCAGCGCCAGCCAGGAGAACGACAGATTGGCGACCGCCTGCAGCATGCCGCCGATCCACAGGCTTGCCGCCAGCGAATACCGCCGCGCGACAAAGCCGCCGGCGAAGCCGCCGATCAGGGTCGCGGCCAGCCCCACGCCCTTGACGATGGCGGCATAGTCGTTGCGGGAAAAGCCGAGGTCGATCACGAACGGCGCGGTCATGGTGCCGGAAAACGCGTCGGTGAACTTGAACAGCACCACGAAGGCCAGCGCCGCGAGCGCGTCGCGACGCAGCAGGAATTCGGAGAACGCGCCGCCCGCGGCATGGAGCACGCGCACGAAAGCGGTCTCACCGCCAATTTCGGCCTCGGCGCGCGCAGATTGCGCGGGCTCGGTGGCCGATAGCGCCGTGACGGTGCCGATCAGCACCAGCGCGGCCATGGAGACATAGCCCCACATCCAGGCGGACGATCGCGCGATGCCGGTCGATTCGTAGGCGGTGACCAGGAACAGCGCGCCGGCGGTCGAGACCAGCATGCCGACGCGATAGGCCGCGACGTAACCGGCCATGCCGGCGGCCTGTTCGCTCTCGGGAAGGCTCTCGACGCGAAACGCATCGACCACGATGTCCTGGGTCGACGACATCGCCGCCACCAGCAGCGCGCCGAGCGCCACGAACAAAGGCGAGCGCGCCGGATCGGTCAGCGCCAGCAGCAGGATCGAGACGATCAGCAGCAATTGCGAGAACATCAGCCAGCCGCGGCGGCGGCCGAAGGCTTTGGTGAACAACGGCACATGCAGCGCATCGGTCAGCGGCGCCCAGATGAATTTCAGCGTGTAGGGCGTGCCGACCAGCGCGAACAGCCCGATGGTGCCGAGATCGACGCCGGATTCGCGCATCCACACCAGCAACGTCGACCCCGACAGCGCCAGCGGCAGGCCGGAGGAGAATCCCAGCAGCATCACGATCAGCACGCGCGGCTGCAGATAGACGGCCAGGCTCTCGCGGAAGGTGGCGCGGGCGGTGGGATTTTCGGAGGGCGCGGCTTCAGGTGAGTTCATGCAAAGGTGTTAGCAGATTCGGCCGCAACAAATTATGGTTGTCATCGCCCGACGATGGATGGCCTGCTCAATCTGTGGGTTGCGTGTCTACGCCCCGTTCTGCCGAGTCCCCTACTCCCCCGCCTGCAGCTTGCGTAGCGGGAATAGCTCCGGCGCGCCCGGTTTGACGAGGCGCGGAACCTCCACGGGCGGTTCCTTGCTGAAATCCAGCTCCTCGATTCTCCCCGCGCGCTTTTCGATCTTGTCGGCGGAGATCAGGATCTGGCGGACGTCCTCGTTGGCATCCGAAAAATGCTTCTGCAGTTTCAGCACGCGCTCGCGCAGCCGTCCGAGGTCGTCGCCGAGATTGAGTACTTCGGTGCGGATCTGGTCGGCGGCGTCGCGCATCCGTGCGTCTTTCAGGATCTGCTGCATCACCTGGATCGCCAGCATCAGCAGCGACGGCGACACCAGCACCACACGGGCGCGGTAGGCCTTCTGGATCACGTCGTCAAAGCCGTCATGGATTTCGGCATAGACCGATTCCGACGGCACGAACATCAGCGCCGTATCCTGGGTCTCGCCGGCGATCAGATATTTTTCCGCGATGTCGCTGACATGCTTCATGACGTCGGCGCGCAGCCGCTGGGTGGCGTATTTCTTTTCCTCGTCGCTGCGTGCGTCGTGCAGCGCGGTCATCGCCTCCAGCGGAAATTTCGCGTCGATGCAGAGCGGGCGCTGGTCGGGCAGGAACACCACGCAATCCGGCCGCTTTCCGGTCGAGAGCGTGAACTGGAATTCGTAGGCGCCCTTCGGCATGCCGTCCTGGACGATCGCCTCCATTCGCGCCTGGCCGAACGCGCCGCGCGACTGCTTGTTGGCGAGCACGTCGCGCAAGGTCGTCACCTGCGAGGTCAGCTCGGTGAGATTCTTGTGGGCGTTGTCGATGATGCCGAGTCGCTCATGCAGCACGCGCAATGAATCCATGGTGTTGCGGGTGGTCTGCTCCATGGACTGGCCGACGCGGTGGGTCACCGAGTCGAGCCGTTCGCTGACCGCCCGCGCCATCTCGGCCTGGCGGCCGGCGAGCGCCTGTCCCATCGCATCGACGCGGCCGGTGGCTTCGCTCTGCGCGCGCAGCATTTCGTTGAGGCGGTCTTCGAGTTCGTCGGCGCGGACGGCCTGCGCCATCGCCAATTCGGCGCCGCGCCGCCCGGACCGGGCGATCGCGATCGTGATGATCAGGAGCAGCAATAGCGCCAGCACGCCAAAGCCGGCCAGCGCGGCGCCGGTGCGGACCGGCCAGTCGCCGATCATGAAAAGTATCTCGTTCATGGCGCCCTTGTAGCCGATTCGGCGGCCGAGGCGAACGAAGAGCGAACATTTATGGTGAATCGCAGGTAAATTTCTATGGTTAACGCTTCGTTAAAATTCATGGTTAAGCGATGGTGAACGGACCGCGCGAGCGGATTGACCCCGGCAAATCAACCGCTTAAATCGCCCGCCAAGGCATTTCAGAGCAATCATGGCACTCCGAGAAATCATCATCCTGCCTGACAAGCAGTTGCGGCTCGTCTCCAAGCCGATCGAGAAGGTCACGCCGGAGATCCGCCAGCTCGCCGACGACATGTTCGAGACCATGTACGATGCGCCCGGCATCGGGCTAGCGGCGATCCAGGTCGCCCGGCCGCTGCGGCTGATCACGATGGATCTCGCCAAGAAGAACGAGGACGGCGAAACCACGCCGCAGCCGCGCGTCTTCATCAATCCCGAGGTTCTTTCCTCGTCGGAGGAAACGTCGGTCTACGAGGAAGGCTGCCTGTCGATCCCGGAATATTACGAGGAGGTGGAGCGGCCGGCGAAGGTGCGTATCCGGTTCACCGATCTCGACGGCAAGGTGCATGAGGAAGACGCCGAGGGGCTGTTTGCGACATGTATCCAGCACGAGATCGATCATCTCAACGGTGTGCTGTTCGTCGATTACCTGTCGAAGCTGAAGCGCGACCGCGTGCTGAAGAAGTTTCAAAAGGCCGCCAAGCGCGGGGCGGAGTAGCCGGGGTCGCCGTCACCCTGAGGTGCGCAGGCGCCGCAAGGCGCCGGAGCCTCGAAGGGCGACGGCGGACACGATCGACAATCTTTCCTGCGCCATCCTTCGAGGCTCGCAAGAGCTCGCGCCTCAGGATGACGCTCCTTATCCAGAGCTTTGTTTGATAGAGAAAATTCTCAAACCATGCCGCTTCGCTTGATCTTCATGGGCACGCCCGACTTCGCGGTGCCGACATTGCTGGATCTCGTGGCCCATGGCCACGAGATCGCGGCGGTCTATACCCGCGCCGCAAAACCTGCCGGGCGCGGCATGAAGCTGCAACCGAGCCCCGTCGAGATCGAAGCGAGGCGGCTCGGCATTCCCGTGTTTACGCCGGCGACGCTGAAGACGCTGGAGGCGCCTGTGGAATTCCGCGCGAATGACGCCGCCGCCGCCGTCGTCGTCGCCTATGGCATGATCCTGCCGCAGGCCATTCTCGACGCTCCAGAGACTCGGCTGCTTCAACCTGCATGCCTCGCTGCTGCCGCGCTGGCGCGGGGCGGCCCCGATCAACCGCGCCATCATGGCCGGCGACGCCGAGACCGGCGTCATGGTGATGAAGATGGACGCCGGCCTCGACACCGGCGACGTGGCGATGGCCGAACGCATCGCGATCACGGATGCGATGACGGCTTCCGATCTGCACGATGCGCTGGCGCGGCTCGGCGGAGACCTGATGGCGCGCGCGATCGGCGCGCTGGAACGGGGCAAGCTGCAACTGACCGAACAAAGCGAGGAGGGCATTACCTACGCGGCCAAGATCGACAAGGCCGAGGCGCGAATCGACTGGAACCGGCCGGCGCGCGCGGTGCTGCGGCATATCCATGGCCTGTCGCCGTTTCCCGGCGCATGGTGCGAGCTTCCGATCGAGGGCGAGTTCATGCGGGTCAAGATCCTGCGTTGCGCGCTGGCCAATGGCTCGGGCGCACCGGGTGAATTGGTCGACGATCATCTCACGGTCGCCTGCCAGCAAGGCGCGATCCGGTTCATCGAGTTGCAGCGCGCCGGCGCAAAGCCGATGAAGGCCGAGGAATTTTTGCGCGGCACGCCGCTAAAGCCGCCGATGCGGTTAAGCTGATGCCCCGGTACAAACTCATCATCGAATATGACGGTGGCCCGTTCTGCGGCTGGCAAATCCAGGACAACGGCCCGTCGGTGCAGGGCGCGCTGGAGGACGCGGTGAAGGCGATCTGCGGCGAGCAGGTGCGCGTTCACGGCGCCGGCCGGACTGACGCCGGCGTGCACGCGCTGGGCCAGGTCGCGCATTGCGACATCGCAAAGCATTTCGTGCCGGGGCGTTTTCGCGACGGACTGAACGCGCATCTACGACCGCATCCGATCGGTGTGCTGTCGGCCGAGATCGTGCCGGATGATTTCGAGGCGCGTTTCTCGGCGAAGAAGCGTCACTATCTCTACCGGATCAGCAATCGCCGCGCCAATCTCGCGCTCGATATCGGCCGCGCCTGGCGGCTGCCGCGGCGGCTCGATACCGACGCGATGCACGAAGCCGCGCAACGCCTGGTCGGCAAGCACGATTTTACGACGTTTCGCGACAGCGAGTGCCAGGCGAAGTCGCCGGAAAAGACGCTGGACCAGCTCGATGTCGTCAGGGACGGCGATGCCGTCAGCATCATCACCTCGGCGCGCTCGTTCCTGCACAGCCAGGTCCGCTCGATGGTGGGGTCACTGGTCTGGGTCGGGGACGGCCGCTGGAACCCCGACGATCTCGCCGCAGCACTCGCCGCGCACGACCGCGCCGCCTGCGGCCCCGTGGCTCCGCCGGAGGGGCTATATCTGGTGCGGGTGGAGTATTAGCGCCCCATCCCTACTTTGCATGGGGTTGTTTTCGCGAATTTGCGTGTGGCGCCCTGCGGTCTACTGCCGAAGCGGCGCGATCACGAAAAATACCTATCCAGAATCCCACGATAGATCTTCGTCAGCTTCTCGAGGTCGGCCACCGGCGTGCGCTCGTCGATCTGGTGCATGGTCTGGCCGACCAGGCCGAACTCGATCACCGGGCAATAGCTCGAGATGAAGCGCGCGTCCGAGGTGCCGCCGGAGGTGGAGAGTTCCGGCCGGCGGCCGGTGACCTCCTCGATCGCCGCGACCGCAAGGTCGGTGAAGGGGCCGGGTTTGGTCACGAACACGTTGGAGTTCGAAGGCTCCCACACGATGCGGGCGCGAACCCGGTTTCCGGCCGCCATGGCGAGCCGCGCCTCGACCAGTTGCCGCAACGTCTCCTGGGTATGGTGATCGTTGAAGCGGATGTTGAATTTCGCCCGCGCCTGGCCGGGGATCACGTTGGTCGCGGCATTGCCGACATCGACGGAGGTGAATTCGAGGTTGGAGGCCTGGAATTGCGCGCTGCCCTGATCGAGCGGCTCGTCGCTCAGCGCCACGATCAGCCGCGAAATGTCCGGCACCGGATTGGCGGCGCGCTGCGGATAGGCGACGTGACCCTGCACGCCGTCGACATAGAGCGTGCCCGATTGCGAGCCGCGGCGACCGACCTTGATGCAATCGCCGAGCACCTGGACATTGGAGGGCTCGCCGAGCACGCAATGGTCGAATGTCTCGCCGCGCGCCGCGACCCACTGCAACAGCTTGATCGTGCCGTTGACGGAGATGTCCTCCTCGTCGCCGGTGATCAAAAACGAGATCGAGCCCTTTGGTCTGCCGCCATGGTCGGCGAGATAATCGAGCACCGCCGCGACGCTGCAGGCGATACCGCCCTTCATGTCGACCGCGCCGCGGCCGTAGAGCAGGCCGTCCTTGACCTCGCCCGCGAAAGCGCCATGGCTCCAGGCGCTCTCGTCGCCGGGCGGCACCACGTCGGTATGCCCGGCGAAGGTGATGTGCGGCGCGGCGGTGCCGATCCGGGCATAGAGATTGTCGACATCCGCGGTGGCGGGTTCGCCGAAGGTGACGCGGTGCGTCTCGAAGCCGGCGGCCTTCAGGATGTCTTCGAGCACGCCGAGCGCGCCCGCATCGGCCGGGGTTACCGAACGGCAGCGGACCAGATCGCGGGCAATCGAAAGGGCATCAGTCATGCCCCCGCTTAACATGCGATCCGGGCGATGGGCCAGCGCTGTGCGGTATAATTCCAGTTCGCTTGGCTGGTCCCGGCGCGGAGCGACGGGCTGATCGGCACTGACGGGCTTGCGCGAATGGACCAGAAATTCTGGTCCGATCCTAGTCCCGCAGGAGCTCGTTGATGCTGGTCTTGGAGCGGGTCTGCTCGTCGACGGTCTTGACGATGACGGCGCAGGCCAATGCAGGACCGGGTGAACCGTCTTTCATCGGCTTGGCCGGCCGTGTCCCCGGCACCACCACCGCATATTCCGGCACCTCGCCGATATGGATCTTGCCGCTGTCGCGATCGATGATCGGGGTCGAGGCGCCCAGGAAGACGCCCATCGCCAGCACCGCGCCTTTGCGCACGATCACGCCTTCGGCGACCTCGCTTCGCGCGCCAATAAAACAATCGTCCTCGATGATCACGGGCTCGGCCTGCAGCGGCTCGAGCACGCCGCCGATGCCGACGCCGCCGGAAATGTGCACGCGCTTGCCGATCTGGGCGCAGGAGCCGACCGTGGACCAGGTGTCGATCATGGTGGATTCATCGACGTAGGCGCCGAGGTTGACGAAGGACGGCATCAGCACGACGTTTTTGGCGATGAAGGCCGAGCGGCGTACGATCGCGCCCGGCACCGCGCGAAAGCCGGCGTCGCGGAAACGGTTCTCGCCCCAGCCCTCGAATTTCGACGGCACCTTGTCCCACCACGAGGCCTTGCCGGGGCCGCCCGGGATCGCGCTCATGTCGTTGAGGCGGAACGACAGCAGCACCGCCTTCTTCAGCCACTGGTTGACCTTCCACTTGCCGCTTTGCTCGCGCTCGGCCACGCGTACCTCACCCTTGTCGAGCAGCTCGAGCGCATGATCGACGGCGTCGCGGACTTCGCCCCTGGTCGCGGTCGAAACGCCGTCGCGGGCATCGAACGCGGCGTTGACGGTGGTTTCGAGGGAGGCGAGAGACATCGAGGTTTCCTTGGGCGGGTTCTGTCGGCAGGCGAGGGGCTTTGTCGGGATTCGCGAGGGAGGAGTCAAGCACTCCAGATGTCGTCACGGCGAAGGCCCTCTCCACTCGTCATGCCGGGCTTGACCCGGAAATCCATCCCCTTCGCGGGACTCTTTTGAAGCGTGATGGATGCCCGGATCAAGTCCGGGCATGACGACCGAATGCTTGGCGAGGACTGGGGTTCAAACCCTATCCGCCTGCCAGCCCCTGCAAAAACCCGGTCAAATCATCCGTGACATGATCGACATGCGCGGCGTCGCGGCCTTCCAGCTCCCAATCCTCGCGCACGACTTCCTTGCTGCCGTCGGGCACCACCAGCACGGTGGTCATGCCGAGCTGGTGCGGCACCACGAGGTTGCGCGCCAGATCCTCGAACATCGCCGCCTTGACGGGATCGACCTGGTGCAGGTCGAGGAATTTTTGGTAGGTTCGCGGCGCCGGCTTCGGCTCCAGTTCGGCGGCGATGATGTCGAACACCGCCTCGAAATGCGCAGTCAGGCCGAGCCGCTGCAACACCTTGTCGGCATGGTCGGTCGAGCCGTTGGTCATGATCAGCTTGCGGCCGGGAAGTCTTGCGATCGCCGCGCCCATCGCGGGGTTGGGCTGCAGCGGCGAATGGTCGATCTGGTGCACATAGGCGAGATAGTCGTCGGCATGCACGCCGTGCTCGGTCATCATGCCGCGCATGGTGGTGCCGTAGCGGCGGTAATAGTCCTTCTGGATCACCCGCGCTTCCTCGGCGGAAATTTTGAGAAAGGCGCCGACGAATTCGCCGATCCGGACGTCGACCTGCTGCCACAGATTGACGTGATGCGGATACAGCGTGTTGTCGAGGTCGAACACCCAGGTGTCGATGCCTGCGAAATCGTTCGTCATGGCTCTCTCTTCACCTCTCCCATGGGGAGAGGCATAGGCCGCCTTCGACGGCCGTTCTCAAGAAAGACGCCGAAGCGAGCTTCGGCTGAGGCGTAGCGCAGGGTGAGCGGTTGCGTCCTAACGACAGACCGTACCCCCTCACCCCGGCGCGCTCCCCATGGGAGAGGGAGCGCAGCATGCGCTTGTGCGACGGCTTGCATAACATCACTGCGTTCATCGCGGCATCGCAAAGCGCAGCGTCTTGCCGCCGCTGCCCATGTCGACGGGCGCAAAGCCGGTCGGCGCAAAACCGCGAGTGCTGCAGTCGCCCTGTTCGGAGGTCTCGAACTTGCTCTCGCGGGTGCACAGTTCCTTCGCGCCGCCCCAGTTCAGCGGCCTGTCCTTGAGTTTTATGGTGTGGTTCTCGGCATCGACCGCTTCGGCGAACGAGAAAATCTGCTTCGGCGTCCCCGTGACGTCGGGATGCAGGCATTTGCCGGGATCGATCCGGTACCAGCCGCGGCTGACCACGGCCTTGCCGTCATCGGTCGCGACCGCGGCCATCACCTTGTGCGGGGTGTCGTTGCACCAGGTCAGCCCGGTGGAGGACGGCGATTGCACCGCCTCGATCATCAGCGAAAAGAAATTAGGCGCCTGCACGATGTCGGGCGTCATGCCGCGGCTCTTCAGGAACGCGGCAAGTGCTGCTTGTGTCTTCGGGCCGTCGACGCCGTCGATCGGCGCGGCGTCGTAGCCCGCGATCAGCAGCAGCCGCTGAATGGCGGCGAGCCTGGCCTGCTCGTCGTCATATTCGCTGTCCTCGGCCAGATAAGCCACGAGGTTGCCGTCGTCGGTCTGGGTCGGGTTGATCTGGGTGAACGGCGCCGGGGTCTGGCCGGCCCGGCACTGGCGGGCGGCGGCGATGACGAAATCGGCGGGCGCGATGCACAGCGTGTCGCCGCCGTTCTGCGGGATCGGCGAGGAGCCGTAGACGCCGAGCGCGCGCGCATTCAGGAGGATGCGGTCGGCGGTCAGCGTGCCCTGCACCACGACCTTGCAGGCCGCCGGATCGATGCGAAACCAGCCGCGCGTCGCGGTGGCCGCCTTGTCGTCGATGCCGATCGCGACCTCGACCACGTAGCTCATGCGGTTGCAGAGTTTCAGATCCGCGTGGGCCGGTTGGGATGAGGCGAGGAAGCTGGTGATGGCGGCGGCGATCGCAAGGAGGAAGGATGTCAAGCGGGGCGAGAAGCTTCGGGCTTTTCTCAGCTCGTCATGCCCGGGCTTGACCCGGGCATCCACGTCTTCCTTGCGGCACCAAAGCAAGACGTGGATGGCCGGGACGAGCCCGGCCATGACGGTTTCCAATCGCCTGCCCGCTTTCCTCATCACTTGTGGATCAGTGTGCCCGTGCCCTGGTTGGTGAACAATTCCAGCAGCACCGCGTGCTGCATCTTGCCGTCGATGATGACCACGCCCTGCACGCCCTGCTCCAGCGCGTAGATGCAGGTTTCGACCTTCGGGATCATGCCGCCGGAAATGGTGCCATCGGCGATCAGTTTGCGCGCGTCCTTGATCGACAGTTCCGGAATCAGCTTCTTCGACTTGTCGAGCACGCCGGGAACGTCGGTCAGCAGCAACAGCCGCCTGGCCTTCAGCGCGCCGGCGACCGCACCCGCAAAGGTGTCGGCGTTGACGTTGAAGGTCTGTCCGCTCTTCGAGGTCGCCAGCGGCGCCAGTACCGGGATCAGCTCATAACCGATCAGCTGGTTGAGCAGCGTCAGGTCGACTTTTTCCGGCTCGCCGACGAAGCCGAGATCGACCACCTTCTCGATATGCGAATCCGGATCGACCATGGTGCGCGTCGCCTTCGACGCCGTCACCATGTTGCCGTCCTTGCCGCACAGGCCGACCGCCTTGCCGCCGGCCTCGTTGATGTAGCCGACCAGCTGCTTGTTGATCGAGCCGGCCAGCACCATTTCGACGATCTCGATGGTGGCGGCATCGGTGATGCGCAGGCCGGCGGCGAATTCGGATTGGATGCCGAGCCGCTTCAGCATGGTCGCGATCTGCGGCCCGCCGCCATGCACCACCACCGGGTTGATGGCGGTCTGCTCCAGGAGCACGATGTCGCGGGCAAACGCTTTGGCGGTCTCCTCCGCGCCCATGGCATGGCCGCCATATTTGATGACGATGGTTTCGTCGTCATATTGCTGCATGTGCGGCAGCGCCTCGGACAGGATGCGGGCCTGATCGAGCGGACTGATATACGGCACGTCGGTCATGAAGCGGGTCTCACGGTCGGCGGGGTCGGGCGGGTTCTATCTGATTGGCGGGCAGCGCGCAAAGTGTGTCCTCCTTCACCTCTCCCCTTGTGGGAGAGGTCGATATTCGAGCAGAACTCGAATATCGGGTGAGGGGTCTGTCTCCGCGGATGCCGAGCGCGCGGAGAGAAACCCCTCATCCGGCGCTTCGCGCCCCTTCTCCCACAAGGGGAGAAGGGAAGAAGAGCGTTCTCCGCTTCAACCGCGCGGCCAGGCCGCGGCCACGGCAAGCGCAAGCCAGCTCAAGATCAACAGCGCGCCGCCGGTCGGCGCGGCAAACGGAAACAGGCTGTGGCCGGCATATTGCCGCAAGGTCAGGTCGGTCGCGAACAGCGCGGCCGCGACGACAAACCCAAACGCGGCGGCAAGCCCGATCCGCTCATGCAGGAGACCGCGTTCGATCAACGCCACGACGCCGAGCACGGCGGTGGCGTGAAACAGCAACATCGATGAAGCCGCCGCCAGCCGCGACGCGTCCGCTTGATGCGCCACCGCCGCCGCCAGGATGACGCCGTCGGCGCCCATGATGGCGGCAACACCGATCAGAATGCGAAAAGCCCTGATCATCGGCTGCGCTCCCCGAGCAGGCGCAGCATCGCGGCGCGCAATTCCGGCATGCCGGTGCCTGACCGCGCCGACGTCACCAATACTTCCGGGAAGGCGGCGGGATGTTTTGCAAGTGCGGCCCTGACGTCCGCCAGGCATTGTTCCAGTTCAGCCGGCTTCACCTGATCGGCCTTGGTCAGCACGACCTGATAGCTCACGGCTGATTTGTCGAGCGTCTTCAGCACGTCCTGATCGACCTCCTTGAGGCCGTGGCGGGCGTCGATCAGCAGATAGACCCGCGCCAGATTGCTGCGGCCCTGCAGGAAGGCATGGATCAGCGCGGTCCAGGAGGCGACTTTGGCTTTTGGTGCGGAAGCGTAGCCGTAGCCGGGCATGTCGACCAGGCGGAAGCCGGCATCCGCGGGGCCTTCGAAGAAGATCAGTTCCTGGGTGCGGCCCGGCGTGTGCGAGGTCCGCGCCAGCGCGTTGCGCCCGGTCAGCGCGTTGATCAGCGAGGATTTTCCGACATTGGAGCGGCCGGCAAACGCGACCTCGATGCCCGCCATCGGCGGCAGCGTTTCGATCGAGGGCGAGGCCCAGAAGAACTGCCAGTCGCCCGCGAACAGCTTTCGCCCCTGTTCGATCAGCTTCGCATCGGTGTCGGTCGTCATGCGAAGATATCCAATTCATCGTCATGCCCGGGCTTGTCCCGGGCATCCACGTCTTGCTTCACGGCAGTCCAAGACGTGGATGGCCGGGACAAGCCCGGGCATGACGAATTGGAAATCCGACGTCCCGCGTCGACGTTCGGCACGCGCCGCCGTCAGGTCTTCGACTCGGCCTTCTTGAACGAGAACGTCGCCTTGAGATTATCGAGCAATTCGACCTTCACCCCGTTGCGGCGCATGATGAAGCTTTGCTGCAGCACCGAGAGCGTGTTGTTCCAGGCCCAGTAGATCACGAGGCCCGCGGGGAAACCGGCCAGCATGAAGGTGAAGATCAGCGGCATCCACGCGAAGATCATTTGCTGGGTCGGATCCGGCGGCGTCGGATTGAGCTTCATCTGGAACCACATCGTGATGCCCATGATGATCGGCCAGATGCCGAGCGCGAGATAATGCCCGAGCACCGGAACCTGCGTCGGATCGAAATGCAACAGGCCGAACAGGGTGAACAGATTGGTCGGATCCGGCGCCGACAGGTCCTTGATCCAGCCGTAGAACGGTGCGTGCCGCATCTCGATGGTGACGAACAACACCTTGTAGAGCGAGAAGAACACCGGAATCTGCAGCGCGACGGGAAGGCAACCGGCGATCGGGTTGATCTTCTCCTTGCGGTAGATCTCCATCATCTCCTGCTGCTGCTTCACCTTGTCGTCGGGATAGCGCTCCTTCAGCAGGGCAAGCTGCGGCTGCACCGACTTCATCTTCGCCATCGAGGCGTAGGACTTGTTGGCGAGCGGGAAGAACAGCAGCTTCACCAGCACCGTCACCAAGAGGATGGCGATGCCGAAATTGCCGACCAGGTGATAGAAGAAATCGAGCGCCAGAAACATCGGCTTGGTGATGAAGTAGAACCAGCCCCAGTCGATCATCAGGTCGAAGTGGTTGAGCCCGAGTTCCTTGTTGTAGCCGCCGAAGCCGCCGACCGGGAAATTGAGGCCGACGACGCTGGCTTCCTTGGCGCCGGCGAACAGCCGGGCATTGGCGCTGCCGGTCCCGCCGATCGCGATGGTCTGCGGATCCTCCAGATAATCGGTCTGGTAGTTCCGAGTGCTGCCGACAAGATTGGAGGAGTAGCGCGCCTGCAGCTGCGCCGAGGTGTCGGGCAACAGCGCCGAGGCCCAGTATTTGTCGGTGATCCCGAGCCAGCCGTCGGTGACCTTGTAGCTGACCGCCTTGGCGTCATCGATCTTCTTGTAGGTGTATTCCTGCAGGCCCTGGTCGCCGAGATAGCCGATCAGCCCTTCATGCAGGATGTAGTAGCCGGAAACCTTGGGCGCGCCGTGCCGGGAGATCAGCGCATAGGGATAGAGCGTGACCGGCGCGTTGCCGACATTTGAGACGTCGTCCTTGATGGTGAAGAGATAGCGCTCGTCGATCGAAATGGTGCGGCGGAAGGTGAGGCCGTCGCCATTGTCATATTTCAGCGTCACCGGGCTCGATGGCGTCAGGCTGCCGGACCCTTCCTGCTGCCACATTGTCTTCTCGTCGGGAAGTCTTACCGTGGAGCCGGCCGACGGCACCCAGCCGAATTCCGCGTAATAGGGTTCGGCGGTGCCCGAGGGCGAGTACAGCACGATCGGGGGCGAGGCCGGATCGACGGTCTCGCGGAACTTCACCAGCGACAAATCGTCGATGCGCGCGCCCTTCAGCGAAATGCTGCCGGTCAGGCTCGGTGTCTCGATCTTGACGCGCGGGGTCGCCGATATCGCGGTATCGCGGTCGACCACGGCGGCCGCGGTCGCCGGCTGGGCCGGCGTGACGGGCGCCGGCGCATTGATCGCGCCGGCCTGCGGCGTCGTCGAAGGGGTCGCGGTGGAGGGCGTGGCGCCGGTTCCACCCTGCGCCTCGGATTTGGCCATTTCAGTCTGGGCCTGCTGCGCGGCGCGCTGCTTCTCCATCTGCGGCACATTGTAGAAATATTGCCAGGCGATCAGCACGAGGCCGGACAGAATGACGGCGAGGATGGTGTTGCGATTATCGAGCATCGTTCAAGGTCTCGTCATTCAGTTCGGTTGGCGGCTTGCAGCCGGTCTTGGCGGCGCTTTCGAAGGCTGCCGGTCGATGCGGCGCAGCGCCGCCCGGAGGTCGTCGAGCATGGAAGCGAAGTCGGAATGCAGCGCGGCCCTGCGGCCGACTAGCACATAATCAGTGTGAGGTCGCATAGCTATCACCTCCAGCCGCTTCACCAATTCGCGAAGCCGTCGCCGGATGCGATTGCGTTCGGTGGCGGTCCCGTTCTTTTTGGTGACGGTAAAGCCGACCCGGATCGGGCCGTCATCGCTTCGTGTGAGGCCTTGCACCACGAAGGCAGCGCTGCTCGCCCGCGTGCCATTGGCAACGGCGAGGAAGTCCGCCCGCTGCCTTAACCGATCCATGGTGAAAATCCCCGGGAAGCCCGGCTCAGGCGCTCAGGCGTTTGCGGCCCCGGGCGCGGCGCGCGGCGAGGACTTTGCGGCCGCCGGCGGTGGCGAGACGGGCACGAAAGCCGTGACGGCGCTTGCGCACCAGTTTGCTGGGTTGATAAGTCCGCTTCACGGGTCGTTCTCCGCCGGCCGGGCAAACATGCCTGAAAATGAGATAAGTCCGGTGATGCTGGCGGGCCCGAAGCGGGCCGTTTCCGGCCCAAAATGAGCCGCCCCGGTCGAACCGGGTCATCGCGGACAATTGGCGCGGCTTATACGGGAGCGCCCGGTTTTCGTCAATCTGGCCGCCTGTCACAATTGAGGCCGCGCGGGCCGCCCGGAAACGGCCACGACTTGCCCGAATATATCAATGTTTGCGGTGTTTTTCCTTGCGAGCACGGCAGCCTGCCCCTAGCTCACATGAGGGACTGGCGGAACCGGACATTAGCGATCCGTAATTTGACCGTCCCCAGCGCAGATCGCATCTTCGAAATCCTTGAGGCGTCGAAGGCAAACATCGTGTCAGTGACCGAAGAGCAGCCCGCAATCGCAACGCCGCGCTCGAAGCCGCCGCGCCGGCTCGGCCTGTCCGGCAAACTGCTGCTGCTTACCATTCCGCTGGTGATGATCGCGGGAATGATGATCTACGTGCCCGCGATCGCCAATTTCCGGATGAACCGGCTCAACGACCGGCTGGCGGCGGCCAACACCGCAGCGCTGGTGCTCGACGCCGCGCCCTCGGGCATGGTGCCGGATTCGCTGGCACGCCAGATCCTCACCAGCATCGGTGCGCGCGCGGTCGCCATCAAGATGGGACAGCAGCGCCGGCTGTTGGCGAGCGCCGATTTGCCGCAGGCGATCGATCACGACGTCGACATGCGGGACATGACGGCGTGGTCGGCGATCGTCGATTCCTTCGAGACCATGCTCGAGAGCGGCAACCAGACCATCCGCGTGGTCGGGCCGGCGCCCGGCGGCGCGCAATTCATCGAGGTCGTCATCGACGAGAAGCCGCTGCGGCAGGCGATGTACCGGTTCTCCCGCAACCTGCTGGCGGTCTCAATGGGGATCGGCGCGCTGACGGCGGGCCTGGTCTATCTGGCGCTGCATTTCCTGTTCGTGCGGCCGATGCGCCGGCTGACCGCAAGCCTGATCGGCTTCCACGAGAATCCGGAAAGCTCGGCGCGCATCATCGTGCCGAGCCAGCGCGGCGACGAGATCGGGGTCGCCGAGCGCGAACTGAGTGACATGCAGCGCGACCTGGTGTCGATGTTGCATCAGAAGAGCCGGCTCGCGGCGCTCGGGCTCGCGGTCTCCAAGATCAACCACGATTTGCGCAACCTGCTGGCGTCCTCGCAGCTGTTGTCGGACCAGCTCGCCAGCGTGCCCGATCCGCGGGTGCAGCGCTTTGCGCCGAAACTGATGCGCTCGCTGGAGCGGGCGATTGCGTTCTGCCAGTCGACGCTGTCCTATGGCCGCGCCCAGGAAGCCGCGCCCGACCGCCGCATGATGCTGATCGAGCCCGTGGTCGCCGAGGTGCGCGAATCCGCAGGCCTCGCCGCGGACGCCTCGATCACCTGGATCGCCGCGATCGAACGCGGGCTCACCGTCGACGCCGACCCCGACCAGCTGTTTCGGGTGCTGCTCAACCTCGTGCGCAACGCGGCGCAGGCGCTGGAAAACCGCCCCCGCAGCGACACCGCGACCCAGATCCGCATCACCGGGCGCCGCGAAGGCGCGGTCGCGATCGTGGAGGTCTCCGACACCGGCCCCGGCGTGCCGCAAAAGGCCCGCGACCACCTGTTCGAGGCGTTCCAGACCTCCGGCCGCCCCGGCGGCAGCGGCTTGGGCCTGGCGATTGCCGCCGAACTGGTCCGCGCCCATGGCGGCGACATCCATCTGGTCGAGGGGACGCTCGGCGCCACCTTCCGGATCGTGATCCCGGACCGCCCGGTGGAACTCCTGAGCGTCCGCAACGAGCGGGCGCGGGCGTAAGCGCCAAGCCCTCGTCATTCCGGGGCGATGCGCAGCATCGAACCCGGAATCCAGAAGTAATTGGGAGATTCCGGGTTCGATGCCATCGGGCCGGCCGAAGGCCGGACCCGTTGCCATCGCCCCGGAATGACCGCGTAAAATCGAGGTCGGACGCCCCACCTCGCGGACCTTGCCAATCCGGGCCGGAGCGGGTAGCTAAAGCGCTCTTTCGCGACCTTCCGAACCCCTTCTCGGATGCCGTCGGGCTGTCGAGCCCAAGACGCCTAGCGAAACACGCGCCCGTAGCTCAGCTGGATAGAGCACTAGACTACGAATCTAGGGGTCAGGAGTTCGAAATCTCTTCGGGCGCGCCAATTCGTACAGAACCGGACACTCCAAACACAGCCGATTGCGCACTCGACGGCGCACCGCACCTTCCCCAAATCAATGTGCAGCCAAACATTTGCGCCCCAAACCGACCGCAGCGACATCTCGCGATAGCGCATCGCGAGATGTGGTACCGTGGTCGCCGAACACGGCACGATGGCGGGGAGCATGGCATTGAAGCTTGGCATCTACCTGAACTCGCAGCACCCGGCAGGCGATGATCCTGCACGTCGTTTCGCCGAAATGGTGGAGCAAGTGCGCCTTGTTCGTTCGCTCGGGTTCGAACTCGATCTGGGCCGGCGAGCACCACGTCACCCCGGGCTTCCACTTCTTTCCACAGCTGCCGCTGCTGCATCGGCTCGCCGGGGAAGCCGAGGGCCTGTGGATCGGGACCAACGTCACATTGCTGCCGCTGCACAATCCGGTCGAACTGGCGGAAGCCGGTGCCTTTCTGGACGTCATCACTGGCGGCAAGTTCCTGCTTGGCGCCGGACTCGGCTATCGGCCCGAGGAGTTCCAGATATTCGGGGTGCCCGTGTCGGAGCGCGTGAGCCGCTTCACCGAAGCCGTCGAGATCATCCGGCGACTGTGGAGCGAAGACCGGGTCACGCATTCCGGACGCCACTGGCAATTCAGCGACGCCGCCATTGCACCGCGCCCGCTGCAGGCGCCGCGCCCGCCCATCCTTATCGGCGCGCAAGTGGACGCGGCTATCGCGAGGGCGGCCAGGATCGGCGACGGCTTGCTTTCGGTGCCAACAGTCACGCTCGACCAGCTCGCCGCGCAGATATCGAAGTTCAAGTCCGCGCGGTCCGCGACCAAGCTGCCGCCCGCGGAGCATTTCTGCCGATTGCTCGAGGTGGGCTGCGCGGCCGATGACGATACCGCGATCCGCCGCTCGGCCCCGTTTCTCATGGAGAAATACAAATCCTATGTGTCGTGGGGTCTGGAGGGACTCACGCTCGATCCGGACGCCGCCCCCGAGCAACAGTTCCGCGCGCTGGCGTCTGGGCGGTTTGCGGTGGGCGCGCCCGCAAGCGTCATCGATATGCTGGTCGCCCAGCATCGCTGCGGTATCAACCACCTCTCGATGCGTGTGAGTTGGCCGGGAATGGGCCAGGACGAGATCCTCGCCAGCATCGAGCTTCTTGGCCGCAAGGTTCTTCCCGCCGTGCGGCAGCGAACCGCCGCCGCGGGGCCATAGCCATTCTCGGGTGCCGTGGGGCCATCAAGCCCAAACGCCTAAGCGAAAACGCGCCCGTGGCTATAGGCGATGCGGAGGTTGTTGAGTTCATATTGCCGGTGGTAGCTTAGTGGCAGCGATAAAGTATGCAGCCATGCTAATTTCTTTTGCTCCGTTTTCGCAGGCTGTCGATGGCGCTTGAATTCGAAGCCCTGATTGAGCTGCGCCGCCGTGTCGAGGCGCTGTGCGCCTCGCCTTGCGGCATGGCGCATGAAAGCATTCCGGCCGGTCCCGACGGCGATCCGGTGCGGAGCACGCGCAGCCCTTCCGGCTTTGCGCGCACAGGCCTCTGCCTTGAGGCCGCGCGCGTCGCCAACCTCGCCTGCAGTCACACCATGGCGCGCTACGTGCTGCGCGATGCGATCATGCAGGTGCCGGGCGAGGGCTGTGAAGCTGTCCTTGCCGCGCTGCATGAACTCGAGCAGACGATCAGCCTGCTCGACCACCGCCGCTACGACGCGGAAAGCCGGCGGGCCAGCGCCAAATTGGCGGGAGCGGACGATGCGCCGGGTCAACGCGAAATCGCCGTTCTCACCGCCGAACACCGCGCCTGTGTGAGGCGCGCAGGCGAACTCCGCGATGACGCGCTGCGCCGCATCGACGATGCACTCGCGGCGGCCCGGGGCAGACACGCCGCCGCAGGCATCCGGGACTGGCGTGCAAATTTCCACCGCTGCGGCGGTTGAAGGCCGGAGCCCTCCGGGTTCATGACCTGAAGTAAGCAGCGTCGCAGCGTTGGGCTCCAATCCGCCTACGCGCTGCCCGGTCATTGATGTCGGATGTCTTGACGCCTTCAGGCCCGCGTGCCGAGTCAGCGATTGCCGCTAGTTTCGCACGCACAGGCATCCGCCGTTTCCGCCAATGTGCACGCATTCCGGCGCATTGCTCGTTTGGCAATTGAAACACTGATAGTGTGTACCCGGGTTGCACCCACGATTTGCCTGACGGTAGGCTTCTGCCTGTCTGCCTCTCTCGATCACTGCCGCTTGGGCATCGATCTCGGCCTGCCTCTGGCGGTTGCGATTTTCCGCATCGCGCCTCTGCTGCTCTATACGGTCTGCTTCTGCCTGTGCTTTCGCCCGGTCGGCGGCATCCTGGCGCGCACGGCGATTCTCTTCATCGATCTGCTGCCTTCGAATGCGCTCGGCCTCTGCTTCGGCATTGGCCCGTGCCGCGGCTGCTTGTTGGCGCTGGAACTCCGCCTGCAGAGCGTCGCGCCTGGCCTGCTCCACCGCGTTCCCCGCGTCATCTCTGAAGAGGCTAGGGATCACGATGCTTTTTTCAATGAAAAACCAAATGCCGCTCGCGGCAACGCCGAGGACCAAGATCCCACCAACGGTCTCTTTGAAGGCCATAAATCCCTCCCCCCATGCCTTGGACGGGACCTGTTCCTGCTCCGTGACAGAGTGGCACCAGAATTTGGATTCTGCAACCGTAAGTGGATTTTCGGCGCGGCATCGCAAATGCCGTATTGTTCGAGCCTCGCCGAATAAATGAGTCCGGCTGCAGGTGCCAACGGCGCGACCGCATGATAATCCCCTCCATCCAAATCATTTCGGAGATCGCCATGAGCGTTGAAGTCGAATGGGCACGCATGACCGCGCCGGATCTGCGCGAGATCGCCGCGCGCCAGGGCGCTCTGGCGATCCTGCCCGCCGGCTCGCTGGAACAGCATGGCCCGCATCTGCCTGTCATCACCGATACCGCGAGCGCCAGCGCCGCCTCGATTGCGGCCGCACGCTTGGTGGCGGAGGATCCAAATCCGGTACCGGTCGCCGTGTTGCCCGGCCTGTGGCTGGGCTTGAGCGAGCATCATTTGCCTTTCGGCGGCACCATCAGCGTGGACTATGCCGCTTATCGCGCGATCCTTGAAAGCATCGTGCGGTCGCTTCGCGCATTGGGCTTTGCCCGCCTGCTGATCGTCAACGGCCATGGCGGCAATATCGATCCGCTTGCCGTGGCATCGCGCGAACTGGCGGTGGCCTACGACTTTCCGATCGTGGCCACGACGCCATGGTTTTTGGCGCCCGCGAAGATCGCGGCGATCTTCGAGTCCGACACCGCACCGAAACATGCTTGCGAGGGCGAAACCTCGGTCATGATGGCGATCGCGCGGGACATCGTGAAGGAGCACAAGCTCGACGAGGCGATGCAGCAGGCGCCAGCCCCGGTGAAGCCGCCGGCAGGGTTTTCGCGGTTCTATTCCTTCTCCGAACGCGCGCCGGTCACAGGCACCTGGGGGGATCCGCGGAGCGCCACCGCCGAAAAGGGTGCGCGTTTCCTTCGCGTGCAGGCCGAGGCATTGGCGGAAGCCATCCGCGACCCGGTGCTGTGGTCTCGCCCGGATCCGGTGTGGCGACCGGGCCGCGGGCAAAAGACCACGGCCGGCAAGGAAGATTGAGCGCGCTGCTGCAGACGGGCGTCAGCCCTCACTTCGCCCCGGCCTCGATGCATCCCTCCATGATCCCGTCGATCTCGGCGCGCGACAGCACGCCGATCTCGGCAACGAATACGATCCGCGTCCGCGGCATTCCCGCTGTCGGCGTCCCGCCCGGCGCCAGCGTCGCCCGCCCGCCCGCAAACTGAAACACCATCAACCTGCCGGGTTGCTCCGTTGTATCGAACAGCCCCTTGGCTCGCGCCAGTTTCGGCGCGAGGCGGCTGATCGCCTGTTGCAACCGCGGCAATGACACGGGCTGCTCCGAGGTCCAGCTCAGCGTCTCGAACCGACCCGCCGCCGGCCGTGGCCGCCCGGGCTCGCGCGTCACAGGCGCGCGATTCACGTCCGGGGAAAAAAGAAGCGCTGCGGGGATCTCGCCATGCGACGCATCGACCAACACCGCCGCTGGACGTATCGCCTTGATCGCATCGCGCACCCGCGCCTGGTCGGCCGCGTCCGCCAGGTCCACCTTGCTCAGCGCCACCACATCGGCCGCCCGGATCTGGGATCGCAGCAACGCATCATCCAGCATGGCCACCGGCGTTGTCGCGTTCACCACGCATAGCACCGTTTCCAGCGGCGCCTCCCGCCAGATCACCGGGTCCATCAGATTGCGCACGATGTCGGTCGGATCGGCCACGCCGCTGGTTTCGATCACGATGACCTCCGGCCGCGGATCCCGCCGCAGCAGGCGCGGCCAGCGTGCGCAGCAGGTCGCCTTCCAGTGAGCAACAGATGCAGCCATTGCTCAGGCTCACCACGCCATCGGCGGCGCCAATGATCAGCTCCGCATCAATGTTGATTGCGCCGAAATCGTTGACGACGGCGGCAATCCGTCTTCCTCCGGAGTGCGCCAGCAGATGGTTCACGACCGTGGTCTTGCCCGCCCCGAGGAAGCCGGTCACCAGCATAACCGGGACGGACATTTTCAGCCTCCGGCAACAGGCCGGCGCACCGGCTGGCCCGGCCGCGCCGCCACATCGAGCACGCCGTCCGCGATCAGCGGATGGCCGGTGACCAAGAGGTGACGCACGCCCTCCGAGGCACGATTCATCGCCGAGAACGTTGCCCGGTCGGTGAGGGATTCGAAATCGAACGCCACGATGTCGGCATCCGCGCCCGCCTGCAGCCTGCCCTTGGCGCGCATGGCGGGCGTGCTGGGGCTGAGAATCTCCGCCGGGATCAGCGTGCATTTGCGGATGCCTTCCAGAAGCGACACCGCCCGCCGCTCGCGCACCCACTCGCGGATGAAGCGCGTGAAGCAACCCGCCGAACGCGGATGCGACGTCGCGTCGTCAGGCAGCGGCCAGGCGTCGCCGGTGTAGACTTTGCCGTCGGCGACCGTCCAGGGCATGGCGTCCGAGGCAATCGCGCCGCCGGGATATAGTACCGACATGTCGAGCAGGTCGCGATGGTGCGCGTTGTTCTCGGTATCCAGGATATGCCACAGCACCAGCGTGGAGGGCTCGGCGGCCTGTGCCGCAAGCAGTTCCTCGCGGTCGCGGAAGCGCCGTCCGTCGTGCACCCGCTGCACCGTATCGTAGCCGGTGCCGTTGCGCGCTTCGAAATCGGGGTCGCTGAAGAACGTCGCCGCCAGCACCGTCGAACCGGTGCCGTAGGGATAGGCTTCGACCGTGATCGGGAGCCCCTGCGCCTGCGCCTTGGCCACCAGTGCGGCACAGCGCTCGATGTCGGTCTTGCTGGACGAATTGAAATGGCAGATGTGCATGTGCGCGCCGGTAGCACCTGCATAACCGATCAGGCGGACATAGGCCTCCGCGGCGCTTTCCGGATCGATGCGGGCCATGTAGGCGACGTGGGTGAAGGTCGGCACCGCATGCGCCGCAGCCAGCTGGCACACCGCGGTCAGCTCCTGCACGCCGGCGCCCGGGGCATAGGCGTTGAGGATGCCGATGCCGATAGAGCCCTCGTTCAGCCCGCCTGCAAGGCGCTCGAGGATGCCGTCCACCTCGGTCTCGCTGGCCACATTGTCGATCCAGCGGCGATCGCGCATGGCGGCGCCGAACCCCTGCAGCGAGCTTTCCGAGTTGGAGCCGGTCATGGCGCCGATGCGCGCGAACGCCCAGTTGGCGGAGGCGCCGTAGTTCAGCACGCGTCCCTTGGCGGCCTGGCGCCGATACCAGGAGGCGACCGGCATCACGCCCGCCTCGAGGTCGAGCGTCGTCGTCACCCCGTCGAACGCCTGCATGCGGTCGGCCGGGATCGATTGGCCGTGCGCGTGCAGGTCGATGAAGCCGGGAGCGACCACCAGTCCGGTCGCGTCGATCGAGCGCTCGGCGCTGCCGAGCCCGCTGCCGACTGCGGCGATCCGGCCATCGAGGATCGCCACATCGCCGATCGCGTCCATCCCGCTGGCCGGATCCACCACCCGGCCACCCGTGATTACCAAACCAGCCATTCCGCCACTCCCGCAATCCCAAATGCCAGTTCGCCCCCGAAGCCGGTATCGGCTTTCGTAAGGCGCGAAGAACCGGCCGGGCACGGGCCGTCGCGGCAGCCATAGAGGCAGATTTCCGGACCGGCAACAACCTCTGCCGACGCGCATATCTTCCGTGCACGATCGACGTGATGCAGGTCGTTCGGCTTCGAAGATGATCCGTGCTAGGCTCAAACTGCAACCCCTTCCGCAGCACGCTGGTTGCGCAACTTTTCGTTGTTGTCAGGAGCGTCATGAAACTTTCTCCTCGACGTCTTCAGTATTTGGTCGCGGGCGCGCTCGCAGCCTGGCTCGCCGCGCAGCCGGCGGCGGAGGCCAAGACCATTACCGCGGTGATGCATTCCGACTTGCGCATCATCGATCCCGGATTCACCACCGCCTACATCACGCGCGATCACGGCTACATGGTCTTCGACACGCTGCTGGCGCTGGACGAGACCTTCAAGGTCCAGCCGCAGATGGCGGACTGGAAGGTCTCCGACGACAAGCTCACCTATACCTTCACGCTGCGCGACGGGCTGAAGTGGCATGACGGCACGCCGGTCACGGCGGAAGACTGCGTGGCGTCGTTGAAGCGCTGGGGTCGCAACGATGGCATGGGCCAGAAGCTGATGGACTTCACCGCCAGCCTCGAAGCGACCGACGCCAGGACGATCACGCTGAAGTTGAAGGAGCCTTACGGCCTGGTGCTGGAGTTGATCGCAAAACCCTCGTCCTATGTGCCGTTCATGATGCCCAGGCGCCTGGCGGAAACCCCACCCGGCCAGCAGATCAAGGAACAGATCGGCTCGGGCCCCTTCAAGTTCGTGCAGGCCGAATTCCAGCCGGGCGTGAAGGCGGTCTATGAGAAGAACAAGGACTATGTCCCCCGCAAGGAGCCGCCGAGCTGGACCGCCGGCGGCAAGGTCGTGAAGGTCGACCGCGTCGAATGGATCACCATGGCGGACGCGCAAACCGCGGTGAATGCGCTGATTTCAGGCGATATCGATTTCATGGAAGTTCCGGCTTTCGATATCCTGCCTGTGCTGGCCGCCAACAGCGATATCAAGGTCGAAACCCTGAACAAGTTCGGCTTCCTGACCGGCGGGCGAATGAACTTTCTTTATCCGCCATTCGACAATGTCAAAATTCGCCGCGCCGCCTTCATGGCCTTGAACCAGAAGGACGTTCTCGATGCGCTGGTCGGCAATCCCGAATACTATCGGATCTGCGGCGCCCTGTTCATCTGCGGCACGCCGTTGGCCACCGACGCGGGCTCGGAGCCGCTGGTGAAGGGCGACGGCATGGCGGAAGCGAAGAAGCTGCTCGCTGCGTCGGGTTATGACGGGACGCCCGTGGTGATCCTGGCGCCCGGCGATGTGGTGCCGCTGAAGGCGCAACCGATCGTCGCGGCGCAGTTGCTGCGCGAAGCCGGCTTCAAGGTGGATCTGCAGGCGACCGACTGGCAGACCGTCGTCTCCCGCCGCGCCAGCCAGAAGCCGCCGAAGGAAGGCGGCTGGAACATGTTCTTCACCAACTTCGTCAGCGCCGACGCGGCGAACCCGATGGCCAGCATCGCCATCGGCGGCAAGGGCAGGAATGGCGGCTGGTTCGGCTGGGCCGAAGACGCCAGGATCGAACAGTTGAAAGACGCCTTTGCGCGCTCGTTGTCGCCGGAGGGGCGGAAGAAGATCGCGGCCGACATCCAGAAGGAAGTCTACGACCAGGTGATTCTCATCCCGCTCGGACAATTTCTCCAGCCCAGCGCGTGGCGCAAATCGCTCAGCGGCGTGCTCGGCGGACCGGCGACGCCGGTGTTCTGGAATATCGAGAAGACGGAGTGAACAACGGCGCCCGCTATCGCTTCAACTGGCCGGCATCGTCTTCTCGACCATTCGCACCCAATACGATGCCCCGTGGCCGAGGATCGCATCGTTGAACTTGTAGGCGGGGTGATGGCACATCTCTCCCTCGCCCATGCCGAGGAAAATGAATGCACCCGGGCGTTCCAGCAGCATGAAGGCGAAATCCTCACCGGCCATGCGCGGCGTGGCGCGGTCGTCGACGCGGTCCGCTCCCGCGACGTCACGCGCGACGTCGGCTGCGATCACGGTTTCGCGCTCATGATTGATGGTCGGCGGATACAGCCGCTTGTAATTCGTCTCCGCCGACCCGCCATAGGCGCGCGCGATTCCGTCGGCGACCTCCGCTATCCGGCGTTCCACCAGATCGCGTATCCTGGGCTCGAAGGTGCGCGCCGTGCCGGTGATGGTCGCGGTCGCGGGAATGATGTTGGGGGCGGTGCCCGCATGGAATGTGCAGGCGGAGATCACGGCCGTCTTCATCGGGTCGACGTTGCGCCCGACGATCGACTGCAGGGCGCCGACGATTTCCGAACCGATCAGCACGCTGTCGATCGCCAAATGCGGGCCGGAGCCGCCATGGCCGCCCTTGCCGTGCACCACGATCTCGAAGAAGTCGGCCGCGGCAAGGATCGGGCCCGGCGTCAGGGCGAAATGGCCTTCCGGCAGGCCGGGCATGTTATGAAGGCCGTAGACCTCCTGGATGCCCCAGCGCGTCATCAGGCCGTCGTCGACCATGGCCTTGCCGCCGGCGCCGCCTTCCTCGGCGGGCTGGAAGATCATGACCGCCGTGCCGTCGAAATTGCGGGTCTCGGTGAGATATTTGGCCGCGCCGAGCAACATGGCGGTATGGCCGTCATGGCCGCAGGCATGCATCATGCCGGGTATTTTCGAGGCGTAGGGCACGCCGCTCATCTCTTCCATCGGCAGCGCATCCATGTCGGCGCGCAGGCCGATGACGCGGCCTGAATTGTTGTTGCGGCCACGGATGATTCCGACCACGCCGGTGCGCCCGATGCCGGTCACCACCTCATCGCAACCGAACTCGCGCAGGCGATCGGCGACGATTCCGGCCGTGCGGTGCACTTCGTAGAGCAGTTCCGGATGCTCGTGGAAATCGTGGCGCCAGCCGGCGATTTCGTCGGTGAGGGCGGCGATGCGGTTGACGATGGGCATGATGCACTCGCGAGTTCGAAGGAGTTTCTGCGTCGGGCTTGTTATAACACCGATGTGTCACAGGGGGGTGGTCGGCTATTCGGCCGGCTGAGGCGCGGTCCCGGCCGGAGATGACACGGGTCTGCGGTAGACAGACATGCCGATCACGCCCACGGCCGCTGCGAAAAAGATGTAATAGACAGGGGCAGCCTTGTTGCCGGTTTCCTGCACCAGCCAGGTATTGATGAAGGGTGCAAGCCCGCCGAACGACATCACTGCCAGATTGTACATCAGCGAGGAGCCGGTCGAGCGCACGCCGACGGGGAAGATTTCGGTCATGAACGCCGGCATCGGGCCCGCGAACACGCCAAGGAAAATGGCCACGGCCTGTAATTGCCAGAGATGGGCGACGGTTGGCTGATCGATCAGCCGGTGCAACATCACGTAGAACAGCAAGGAATAGGCGATCAGCGCCGGAACGATGATGGTGCGGCGACCGATCCGATCGGAGAGCATCCCGCATGCGACGCAAAACACGACACCGGCCAGGCTTACGCTGAGCAGCCCGATCTGCGCACTCAGCAGCGGCAGTTTCAATTCGGCGACCGCATAGGCCGGCAGGAAGATCGCATTGACGTAGTTGATCGCCGTCCCCGCGGCGATCAGGCAGAAGGATGCGATCAATTCACGCGGATGTTCGGAGAACAACACGCCGAGCGTAGTCTGCTTCTTCGGTTGCGCGGTCTTGGACTTTTCCGCGAGATAGGCCTGGAACTCGGGGGATTCGTCGCAGCGCTGCCGCAGGTACCACCCGGTCGGCCCGATCAGGATGCCGAGAAGGAAGGGCACGCGCCAACCCCAGCTTGCAAAATCGTTCGCCGACAGGCCGAGATTCAGCCCGATGGCCATGGCCGCGCCGAGACTGAATGCCAGCAACTGCGACACCATCTGGAACGAGCCGTAATAGCCGCGCCTGCCGGGCGGGGCGTATTCGATCAGCATGGCGCTGGCGCTGCCGAATTCGCCGCCGGCGGAAAAGCCCTGAATCAGGCGCGCCAGCAGCAGCAACAGCGGCGCCGCGATGCCGATCGTGCCGTAGGTCGGCAGGAATCCGAGCATGCCCGTGCCGATCGCCATCAGCGATATCATCACGACCAGCGCCTTCTTCCGCCCGTGCTTGTCGGCATAGAGTCCGAACACCAGGCCGCCCAGCGGCCGCGCCGCGAACGCGATGCCGAAGGTGGCGAAAGTCAGCAGCAGCGACGAACTCGGATTGTCCGCCGGGAAGAACAGCTTGCTGATGACGCCCGCGAACAGGCCGAAGACCGTGAAATCAAACCACTCCAGCGCATTGCCGATGGTCGAGGATATGACGACCCGGCGGCGCATCCGCGCCATGAGTTCGGCCTGCATCTGTTTCGTCCCTCTTGCCGCGACGGTTTGCGCCGCTGATTTTATTGTTTTGGGTTCCGTTATAGCCCACATCCTCCGGATGGCGGCCGTTACGAGCCCAACTCTGTCTTAACCTGCGGATTTAGCAACCCCATCCAGGACGCCTGGGTGCTGGCGATCCTGTTCGCGCTGCGGAAAATGAACACGATCGCGAATGCCTGCAGGCGCAAATTGTTTCTGTGCGAAAACCAACTCCTCAGTTTTGCAAGGCGTTGCTTCAAACCGGAGCTTGAGAACTTGTCAGGCCGCACCCTCAGGCCCCGTCGATCCAACAAGCGGTTTCCCGAACTTGTCTAAGCGCGCGAGATCGGTAAGCTTGTGGAGGCCGCCTGATCGCGGGTTGGGCGTCGCCGTCTGAAGGATCGCGATGCCGGTCCGTCTGTGAGCTAACTCACGGAGACTGGCGGCTGATCGTGACAGGCAGACTTGGCATGTTCGTGTGTGGAGATTGACATTTCTACTGGGGGCCGATCGTGAGAGCAATCGCTGCCGTCCTGCTATGCCTCTCTTTCTGGATTGGCAGCGGCCTGCCTGTGTTAGCTGCCAAATATCCAAAGTGGTCGCTGCAAACCAACTTGCGGCTGTGCAGAAGTCTGGGCGGCCGTACCGAAGGAACGATGTGCAGGGGCGTCGATTTAAACGTCCTGAATAACGCCGCGATAAAGTATTACCAGAACTCCGATCGAAGATCGAAAGAGCGGCCGTCGGGATCGCGCGCAAAAAGCTGCGCCCAAGACACCGGTCGCTACCCCTCCCGACAATCCTGCGGTCGCAGTCAGCGCACCCCCGAAAACGACGCCGCAGACGGTGAACGATCGTCGAATCGCACTTGTGTTCGGCAACTCGGAATATCGGCACGTGCCGCTTTTGCCGAACCCGCGACGCGATGCCGCCATGGTTGCCGAAACACTGAGAAGTCTGGGCTTTCAGGTCGTGACCCTGGAGACCGATGTCGGACGGGAAAAGCTGCTCGATTCCCTCAAGACATTTGCGGCCGACGCCGAGCAGGCGGATTGGGCGCTGATCTATTTTGCGGGTCACGGCCTTGAATTAGGCGGAGTGAACTACCTGGTCCCCGTGGATGCGAAGCTGGAAACGGACCGCCAGATACAATTCGAAGCCGTTCCGCTGGATCAGGTTCTCGGCGCCGTCGAGGGGGCGCGAAAGTTGAGACTTGTGCTGCTTGATGCCTGCCGGGATAACCCGTTTTTGCAAAAGATGCGCCGATCCATCGCGGTCCGATCCATCGGACGCGGACTTGCGCCGGTCGAACCTGACGCCGGCACTCTCGTTGGTTTTGCGGCAAAGGACCGGGAAATCGCGTTTGACGGGGAGGGAGAGCACAGCCCGTTTTCATCCGCCTTTGTCAGATACGCAGTACGGCCGGGTCTCGAGGTGCGCCGCCTGTTTGATTTTGTTCGCGATGACGTGCTGGCCAGCACCGCGCGGCATCAACAGCCCTACACCTACGGGTCGCTCCCGGCCAGCGAAGACTTTTACTTCGTGCAAGGCGCACCGAAAGAAGCTCACTGATTGCGAGTGGGTATTCTGTCCGCCGTCCGGCTTTGCCGGCATAAGGACCCTGCGCCCCGCAGTAAACGGGGCGTCACGCCGCGACGCGGACGTCGCGGCGCTCGCGCGCCGAGATCATGGACGCTTCGATGCACGCGACGATATGCCGGCCGTAGTCGCCGGAAACCGCCACCTCCGTGTCGTTCTCGATGGCGGAGGCCATCGCCTGCCATTCCCTGATAACGGCGTTCTGCATCCACTGCGGGTCGCGGGAGTTCGGCACGTCGGACCATTGGCCGCCCCGCCCGATGGCGACGCCACGATCGGCGTCGATCCGAAGCGTCCCCTTCTCGCATACCAGGTCCATATCGAACGTGCCGCCGCCATCGCGGAAACCGATGCTGGCCACCTGTCCGAACCGGCCGTCGGCAAAGCGCAACAGCATCATGGCGCAGTCGTCGGCCTTTTGATCGTGGAACGACGTGCTGACGGATGCCGAAACGGAATTAACCCGGCCGTCCATCAGCCATACCAGCTGATCCAGCGCGTGGATACCGGCCGTCATCAGCATGCCGCCGCCCGTTGCGGGATCGAGATGCCAGCCCCGCCGGTTGGACTCCATCCAGGTCTTCTTGAGCGAGCTCGATCCGGTAACGGGCTTGCCCAGATCGCCGCGATCCAGGATCCCGCGCGCCACGAGGTGAGGCCACACGAAATGCATGATCTGTCCGATCATCAGTTTGGCGCGGCCCGCTTCGGCTGTTGCAATGATGCGGCTGCACTCGGCAACCGACAGCGCCATCGGCTTTTCCAAGAGCACATGCTTGCCGGCCGCCAGCGCCGCCACCGCCAGCTGGCAATGCAGATGATGCGGCGCCGTGATCGCAACCGCGTCGACGGACTTGTCCTCGAGCATCGCGCGCCAGTCGCCGTAGGGCGTGCCGCCATATTCCCCGGTGAAGGCTTCGGCGAGCGGCAACTCTTCCGCGCACGCCGCGACCACGCGGACACCTTCGAGGGCCGCAACCGCCCGCGCGTGATAGGCTCCGAAAAATCCCGCGCCCAGAATTCCGACCCCTAGCACCGATTGCCCCTTCCGTCGCGAGAGGTCGGCGCCGTCTCCGGCATCAGGCTCATCGCGATCAGCCCGACGGTCGCCGCGAGCAGGAGATACCACGACGGCGCCAGCGGGTCGCCCGAGATGTGCAGCAGCCAGGTGACCACGAGCTGCGCGGTGCCGCCGAAACTTGCGATCGCAAGCGCATAGATGGTGGCGAACACCCCGCCGCGAATTTGCTGCGGCAGCGCCTCGGTGAAGGTGGCATAGAAGGCGGTGAACGGCAGCGACCCGATCAGCGACAAGGCGCCGAAGCCAAGCAGCAGCGACATCGCGCCGGGCGCTTGCACGATCCACAGGAAGGTCGGATAGGTCAGCACCAGCGTGACCAGCTGCGGCCAGATCATCACCGGCTTGCGGCCGAGACGGTCGGCGAGCCAGCCTCCCAGCAACGCGCCCGCGATCCCGAGAGCGTTGCTCACCAGCGACACCGCAAACGCCAGTGTTGGCGCCACATGCAGGGTGTTCTTGGCATAGGTCGTCATGTATTGCGTCACATAGGTCGCGATCGTGCCGCTCGCCAGGATCATCAGGGCGAGCACGATCACCCGGATGTAGCGGCGCGCCAGTTTTAAATGACCGGAGTTTTCGTTCGTGTCGGCGCCGCCTTCCTTCTGCCCGATCGTCTCCGGCAGGGTCCGGCGCATCCAGAGGCCGAACGGCAGGCAGAGCGCCCCGATCAGGAAGGCGAGGCGCCAGCCATAGGCGTCAAGCGCCTCGGGCGCCATCGTCTTGCTGAGGATGACGCCGACCAGAGCGCCGGCGGTCGCCGCGATCTGCTGGCTCGCCGGCTGCCATGACACCACCAGCGCCCGCCGGCCCGGTGGGGCGATCTCCATCAGGTAGGCCGTGGTCGGCCCGACTTCGCCGCCAAGCGCAAATCCCTGCGCCATGCGCGCCACGATCACGATAACAGGCGCGGCAACGCCGATCGCGTTGTAGGACGGGGTCAGCGAGAGCGCCAGAATCGCAGCCCCCATAAGTGCGAAGCTCAACAGCATGGCCGGCCGCCGGCCGACCCGGTCGGAATAGATTCCGAGCACGATGCCGCCAATGGGTCGCGTGACAAAACCCGCGCCGAACGTCGCCAGCGACAGCATCAGGCTGCCGTATTCGCTGTGCGCGGGGAAGAAAGTGTGCCCGATTTCGATCGCGAAAAAGCTGTAGGTGATGAAATCATAAAACTCCAGCATATTGCCGATGGTGGCGGCAAATGCGGCGCGCTTCACGCCGAACCCCTGGGGGCCTTCAATAGCGAGCGACAAGCGATGCTGTCCTGAACTCGTTTCGTTGCAACACGATATGCCGGTCCTGCAGTGCTTCACAAGATATGGGCAGCATCCGCCCTACGCGCTCAGCCCTGGCGCTCGCCGGTGACGCGCCAGATCACCTCGCCGACATCGTCCGCGACCAGAAGCGAGCCATCGGGACCGAGGGTGACGCCGACCGGCCGTCCATAGGACTCCCGCTCGTCCGGCGCGAGGAAGCCCGACAGAATATCGCGCGGCGGCCCGGAAGGCCGCCCGTTTGCGAACGGCACGAACACCACCTTGTAGCCGCTTAGCGTGCTGCGATTCCAGGAGCCGTGCTGTCCGATCGCCATGCCGTCCGGAAAGCCCGGCAGCGTGCCGGCCGGCAGCCAGCACAGGCCAAGCGACGCGGTATGGCCGCCGAGCGCGTAATCCGGCTTGATCGCCTTTGCGACCATGCTCGTATCCTGCGGCACCCGGTCGTCCACCGTCTGCCCCCAGTAGCAATAGGGCCAGCCGTAGAAGCCGCCGTCGCGGACCGAGGTCAGATAATCCGGAGGGGTCTCGTCGCCGATTCCGTCGCGCTCGTTGACCACGGTCCAGAGCACGCCGGTCGATGGCTCCCATGCCATGCCCACCGCGTTGCGCAGGCCGCCGGCAAAGATGCGGCTATGGCCGCCGGCGAGATCAAGCTCATAGATCGCAGCTCGGCCTTCTTCCACGGCCATGCCGTTCTCGGCGATATTGCTGGACGAGCCGACCCCGGCATAGAGTTTTCGGCCATCGGGGCTCGGCAGCAGGCTCCGCGTCCAATGCCCGGCGGCCTTGAAGGAAACGAGTTTCCGCCCTGCGGCTGTGATGCGATCCGCGCCCGCTGCATAGGGGAAGGCCACCACGCCGTCGGTGTTGCCGACGTAGAACGTGTCGCCCACCAGCGCCATGCCGAACGGCTGATTCAATCCCTCCATGAAGATCTCGCGCGTCTCCGCGATGCCGTCGCCATCGCGGTCGCGCAGCAGCGTGATTCGGTTGGCGCTTTCGCCAAGCGCGCGGGCGCGTCGCATCGTCGCCTGCATCGCGTAGCTGAACACGCTGCTGACGGGACCGGCGACCTGATTCGAACTCGGCAACGAGGACGTCGCCATTGGGCAGCACGTTGATCCAGCGCGGATGTTTCAAGCCGGTCGCGAACGCATTGACCTTGAGCCCCGGCGCCGCCACTGGAAGCTGTCCGTCGCTCCAGCCCCTGGCCGTCGGCATCTTCAGCGTCGGCAGGCTGCCCTGCGGCTTCGCCGCAGGCACCACCGGCGCGCTGCCCCAGGCCGGCTCCGGTGCGTCGCCCTGCAGCCGGCGCCAACGCAGCGCCACGCCGCCGATCAGCGCGACGATCCGCGCAAATATGCTGGAAAAGCTCATGTCATTTCCTCATTTGATTAAGCGCACACTATCCGAGGCGAGAACGAAGCGAAACATCATCGTCGACGCGGGAGCCGAACATGGCGGGCCCATCCGAATGTCGTGCAGTGGGTCACTCGCACCCCGGCCGAGGAAATCGGGACGAGCGCGCTCGTGCTCGCCGAAATCCGCCATGGCATCGAATTGAAGCGGCGGAGCGATCCAGGGCAGGCCGAATCGCTCGATCGATGGTTTTTACAAATGCGGACCAGACTGGCGGGGCGCGTCCTGGCCGTCGACGAGCCGGTCGCGGAAGCCTGGGCGCTCCTGGGAATTCCCAATCCATGGCCGTTGATCGACGGCCTGTTGGCGGCGACTGCCAAAGTGCACGGCCTGACATTTGTGACGCGCAACATCGCGGACATTGCCGAGACCGGCGTGCCGCTGCTTGACCCGTTCGCTGCGGCCTGAAACGAGCTTTCGTGGTGCTCGGACTTTGCGGCGAACGACACCTGCCCGTATTCAAAGGCGACCCGCGGCAGCATCGTCGTCGAGACCAATCTCGTCTGATCGCCACAGAGGACGACCGGCCCGAAACTCGGGCCGGTCTCCTTTCGCGTTTCGGTCGCCAAGAACGCCGCGTTAGGCGCGGCTTGCCGGTCAGACTAACTTAGCCATGGAAGCGGCCGGGAAGCCGATCGGCAGCAACGGCAGTTCGAATTCCACGGGAATGCGGACCGCCTGATTGCTGCCATAGCGGAATAATCTGACGTTTCGCTTCTCGGGCATGATCGGCTCCAAGGCATATGTCAAAAACATGTGCCAGGCTCCGCGCGATGACCGCGATGACAAGGGCTCGTACGAAACTCTCCCAACTCAACCGCCCCCATGTTCCGCATCGCCGTCGGTAGCCTCTTCGGACTGCGCGCCGGCCGCCGCCGATACGCCGCGCAGCCGGATCACCATGGCGATGGTGTGCCTGACGAGGCTGGGCAAGAACTCGGCATTTTTGAGAGTTGGTGTACGATTCGGTCTATGACGAATCATGCATTCAAGAGCGGCGATAACCGTGAGCAGCCCAGTTTGCTGCCCCCTCGGATTGAGGACTATGTCGGGCCGGATAATCCGGTTCGTGCGATCGACAGCTTCGTGAACGCTCTCGATCTGGTCAAGCTCAGGTTTCGGCATTCGGAGCGCGGCGTGGGCGCCGGACAACCGCCCTACGATCCATCCGACCTGCTGAAGCTCTACCTTTACGGCTACATCAACCGGATCAGGTCGTCGCGCCGGCTGGAACGGGAAGCCGGCCGCAATCTGGAACTGATCTGGCTGCTGAGGAACTTGAAGCCCGGCTATCGAACGATCGCCAACTTCCGCAAGGAGAACTGGGCGGCCTTGAAGGCTGCGAACCGCAGCTTCGTGCTGCTGATGCGCGAGCTCGATCTGATCGGTGGAACCCTGGTTGCGGTCGACGGCGCGCTGTTCCACGGCAACGCCAGCAAGGGGAGCATCTTCACGCAAGGGAAGCTGACCAAGCAGATCGCCGAGCTGGACAGGGAGATCGAGGCTTACGGCAAGTCCCTCGACGCCAACGATACGGAAGAGGCCAAGCAGCTGAGCGGCGGTCCGGAGGATGGTAGCCAAAGCGATGGCGGCGATGTCGGCGAGAAGATGAAGGAGCTGATGTTCAGGCGCGAGCGCGCGCGGGCCGACCTCAAGGACCTTGAGACCAGTGACAAGGGGCAGGTGTCCAAAACCGACCCCGATGCACGGCTTCTGAGCAAGGGCGACCAGACCATTGCAGGCTACAACGTGCAGAGTGTCGTCGACGACAAGCACATGCTCATCGTCGGAAGCGAGGTCGTCAATCGCAGCGATGCAGGCCATCTCCATGTGATGGCAAAAGCTGTCAAGGATGCTCTGGACGTCAAGGCGCTGCAGGTGCTTGCCGATGAAGGCTACTACAATAGCGAAGACCTGAAGGCTTGCGAAGATGACGGCATCACTGCCTATGTGCCGATACACGAGGGCAACAGGAAGCTCGAGAAGCAGGGCCGTTTCCCCCGCAAGGACTTCAGCTACGATGCGAGCGCCGATGTCTATCGTTGCCCGGCCGGCGAACTGCTGCATCCGACAAAGAAGCCCTGGACGAATGCAAGCGGCCGGGTCGAGGTCCGCTATCTGAGCTCCAAGAGGAGCTGTGATGCCTGCCCGATGAGGGCGCGATGTATCGCACCGGAAGCAAAAATTCGCAGCGTCTCTCGCTGGGAGCACGAAGGTGTTCTGGACCGTCATCGCGCAAGGATGACAAGCGAAGGCACAGGCCAACTGATGTGTCGACGCTCCGCCATCGTCGAGCATCCCTTCGGAACGCTCAAATGCCGCGCCGGGTATCAGCACTTCCTCGTCCGCGGCTTCGACAAGGTGCGCGGCGAATGGAGCCTGATGGCGCTCTGCTACAACTTCACCCGCGTACTCAACATTCTCGGCTTCGATCGCTTCATAGAAGCCGTCGCAAAAGCCATCACATGTCGTCTTCATGCTCTCGCAGATGCTCTGGAGTGGCTTCTGCTCGCACCAGGGCCGTTCCGGAGCCGATTTGCGCAACAATTCGTCGCCGCCCGCCCCCAACCCGTCTTGCTGGGTTAGCGGCTGAATTCTTGCCCAGCCTCGACGGGCAAATCAATCTTGTCCGCGCTGGACTGTCCACTCCATGCTGTCAAGCCTTTGCCACAAAAATATTCGGCTTTACAGAATATTCGGAATATCCTATATCTCTGCCCGTCCCGCCCCACCAAAGGGGCGTTGCGCAACGCCAACGACGCGGGGCGGGATGCGGTGGACGCCGATGGTGCTCTTGACGAAGGCATTTGAGGCGGACGGCGAAGCCGTGTGGTCCTGGCACCTCGACGCTGGTGTCAAGTTCTTGAGAAGCAAGCTTCTCAGGGGTGACGGTGGCCAAAGAGCCCGAGCACCGGGGAGATCACGGAGTAAGCCGTAAACCATCGCGTGGGGAATGCCGGGTGATTCCGGTGTGACCTGACAACACGTGTGCGCTCTACCACTACCCGTTGCACACGTGGCTATCGGGCGCATCGGCCGCCCGGCATTCCCTGCGCCCTTCGCTTGCTGTGCTATGGATTGTTTCGCGGAGCCCGCCATCGGGCGCGCATTCGCGCGACCCGTTGGCTCGCAATGACGTCCGGGATTATGCGCGAGCGTGCATTCGCCCCCGTTGAACCGGTTGGTGCAACAGTGCAAGACTAGCGCGTGCTATCATCCTCACGAGCGCCGCTTTTCATGTTCCCGCCATCCGTCTCGCCCTCGCAAATCCGCGCCGCATTGCTGCTGCGTCAGGAAATCGCGCTGCTCGATGTCAGGCACGAGGCTGCCTTCGCCACCGGCCATCCGTTGTTTGCCGCCAACATGGCGGCGGATCGGATTGCCCTCGAAGCCGAAACGAGATTGCCGCGCAAGGATGTGCCGATCGTCGTCTACGACGCCGGCGAAAGCCTCGTTGCCCAAGCCGCGGACCGTCTTGCCGCGCTCGGTTACAGCAACGTTCGTCGGCTCGGCGGCGGGTTGCAGGCCTGGAAGCACGCTGGCTACGAACTATTCCAGGATGTCAATTCCTACGCCAAGGCGTTTGGCGAACTGGTCGAATCACGCCGGCACACGCCCTCGCTGCCCGCGGATGAAGTCGCCGCTCTGATCGCGAACCAGGCCGACATCGCCGTGCTCGATGTCCGGCGCTTCGACGAATACGCGACCATGAACATCCCCGGCTCGGTCAGCGTGCCCGGCGCGGAACTGGTGCTGCGCGCAGGCCACCTTGCCCCGAATCCCGCGACAACCATCATCGTCAATTGCGCCGGCCGCACCCGCTCGATCATCGGCACCCAGTCGCTGATCAATGCCGGCATCGCCAACAAGGTGATGGCGCTGCGCAACGGCACGATCGGCTGGACGCTGGCGGGAAAGAATCTCGAGCATGGCGCCGGCCGGCGCGGCGGCATCGGCCTGTTCGAGGGCGCGAAAGAAAAAGCCCGCGAGGTCGCCTATCGCGCCGGCGTCAAGCACCTCGGCGAGGTGGAGGCGATGGCGCTGGAAGCCGACACGCAACGCACGCTCTATCGCTTCGACGTCCGCGACGCCGAAGAATATGCGGCCGGTCACCTCAAAGGCTTTTGTCACTATGCGGGCGGGCAACTGGTGCAGGAGATCGACATGGCAGCACCCGTACGTGGCGCGCGCATTCTTCTCACCGACGCGAGAAGCGTCCGCGCCGACATGACCGCTTCCTGGCTCGCGCAGATGGGCTGGGAAACCTACGTGCTCGACGGCGGCTATGACCGCGCGCTGGAGCTGGGACCGCCGCAAGTTCTGCCAAGGCCCGATCCGTCGCACCGCTACCGCCGCCCGTATGAGGGCACCAATGTCGACACCGCCGCGATGCAGGCCTATCTCAATTGGGAATACGGCCTCGTGGATCAGCTTCGCCGCGATGGGACGCATGGATTTTATGTGATTTGATGGCGTTATCAGTCAGCGAGGTCGATCAAATTGTCCTCGCACCATTCGCGCTACGCCCGCTCGGTGGCCTTGGCTTCGAATTCGTACCAGCGATCGAGAACCCTCCTCCGCGTTATCAGCGCGCGAAAATTCCTGTAGGCGCCGCTCCTGCTGAACATGTCCCTGACGTCATCGAAATCGTCCGGCAAGAACTCGTCCGCAAAAGCGCCAGCGGCTTGCCGAGGCCGAGCTCCCGCTTGCCGGGAAGATCGATGTATTTCTCCTTGTCGTCGACGTCCTCGGGCAGTTCCTCGTTGAACTCCTCGAGATCGGAATGTTCGGCATGCTGATAGATCTTGCCGGTCCGCCTGCACAGGATGGCCCGGTTGAAGCCGTCGCCGCCGAGGTCAACGAAGTCGAAGCCTTCACGGATATCCTGAAATTTGATGGGCATCGTTCACTCCTCGCCGCCGCCCATCCGCGCCAGCGTCTCGGTGCCATAATTCTCGCCGATCGACATCGCGCAGATGCGCGAGATGTGCGTGTAGGGCAGGCCGGTCTCCACCGCCCATTCGTTGAACTTTGCTTGCACTTTGGCGAGGTCGCGCTTGGAGGTGACTGTCTCCGCCACGTCGAGACCGGCATCGCGCAGGCAGGCGACCATGTCCTTCGAGGTGACAAAACCGTCCCAGCCGAGGAAACGCAACAACATCTGGCCGGTATTGCCGCCGAGCCGGCTGCCACGCCTGGCCAGCAGTTCGAGCAATCCGATCTGGTCGGACGACGGCCATTTCGCCAATAGCTTGCCGAAACTGCCGTGTTCCTTCGCCACCTCCCTGACGAAGGAGGCGTTGGCCCGCACCGACATGATCTTGGCGCCGTTGCGCACGATGCGGGTGTCCTTGATCAGGTCGTCCCAGAATTCGTCCGGCTGCAGCGACAGCCGGGCGGGATCGAATTTGAGAAACGCCTTCTCGAACCCATCCCATTTCGCCTCGATGACGCTCCAGGCAAAACCGGCCGAAAACGCCCGCCGGGTCATCTCCGCCAGCACGCGATCGTCGCGAAGTTTTGTCAGCGCCTTCGGGTCGGGTTTTGGCGGCACCAGTTTGGTCAGCGCCTTCGGTCCGCCCTTGCGCTTCTCGGCGCGGGTGCGGATGGTCTTGAACGCGACAGTCATGCACAAATCCTGTGGGACAAAACTCGCGGCCAGCATAGCTTCGTCGTGGACGAAATGCCATCCGGCAGCCGTCTTGCAAAAAGCCAAATGCCCGAGGGCTCGGGGTGGGTCATCCAATGAACCGTGAAATGCACCCGCCGCGTCTGCGGCCAAAACTGATGTCGTTCGACGTCTTCGGCACGCTGATCAGCGTTCGCGACAGTTCCTACGGCGCCTTCGAACGCATCCTGGGCGATGCCGGCGCGCCGCATCTCGACGTCAAGGCGTTCTGGGAGCATTGGGAGGAGCGGAACATCGCCCATTACTGGGAGCCGTACCGGTCGTATCGCGCGATCTGCGAACTCTCGCTGGCCGAGACGTTCGAGCATTTCGGGATCGCGGGCGACAGCCGGCTGATCGATCGCTACTTCGAGGCTTTTTCGCGATTCTTCCTCTACGACGATGTCGTCTGCACGCTGGATCGTCTCGCCCGCGACCACCGGCTGGCGGTGGTGTCCAACATCGACGACGATCTGCTGGCGCTGACGCCCTTGCGGCGAGATTTCGACCTGGTGTGCACGGCGCAGCGCGCCAGGGGCTACAAGCCCGACGGCACGCTGTTTCGTTACCTGATCAAACACGCCGGTTGCGCCATGGATGACATCCTTCATTCCGGACAATCGCAGTTCACCGATCTCGTCGGCGGCAAGCCGCTGGGACTGACGATTGCCTGGATCAACCGCCGCGGGGTCGCCCTCGACGCATCCGTTCCGCGTCCGGATTTCGTCTTTCCGGACATCCAATCGCTGATCGGCCTGGTCGAAGGTGAGGGGCCGTCATGACGTTGCTCTCGCCGAGGGCGGCTGTCTGGTGCGCTCCCCTCCTCCCACGCGCTCTTCGCGCGTGGCGGGGAGGGGTTGGGGGCGGCTTCAACAAATTCGCGCTCTGGTTCTGCACTGAATTTGCTGAAGAAAGAAGAATCGTCGCGGTGTGGACCGGTGATCACGCGTCGGATGCCTCCGTTTGCTACCGGTCAAATGGCCGGTGCGCACCCGGCCGTCCGGCCGATACTCTCGTCCCGCTGCAAAGCCCAGTTTCGTGCCTATCTTGAAACGATAGGAGTTATCAGTGACCGATCAACCGGACCCTCTAGTTCAATTCTCGAATGCGCTCGCCGCGCGCGCGGCAGCGGCGAAAGGCGCCGTCGTCGCGATCCGCCTCAAGCACGGTCGGCATATCACGGGCTGGCTGTGGCGATCCGATATCGTGGTGGCCTCCGAGCAATCGCTGCCGCGCGGCGATGAGTTCGAACTGGTCGCGCCCGGCGGCGCGGTCGTGACCGCAAAGCTCGCCGGTCGCGATGCCTCGACCAACATCGCGATCCTGAAGCTCGAGGCGCCGCTGGCGGCGCCGTCGATTGCGGCCGGCGAGGCGAAGACCGGCGCGATCGCGCTGGCCATCGGCTCGGACGGGACGGGCGGAGTTAGCGCGCGGCTCGGGCTCGTCAATCTCGCCGGTCCCGAATGGCATTCGAGCCGTGGCGGCCTGATCGACCGGCGCATCGCGCTCGACCTCGGGCTTGCCCGGCGCGAGGAGGGCGGGCCGGTATTCGACGCATCGGGCGGCTGCCTTGGCATGTCGACCTTCGGGCCACGCGGCCGAGTCATTGTCATACCCACGGCGACCATCGAACGTGTCGTGCCGCAGCTCGAAAAGGACGGCCAGATCGCGCGCGGCTGGCTCGGCGTCGCGCTGCAGCCCGTCGCCGTTCCCGACGCGCTGCGCGAGGCGGCCGGCCAGTCCTCCGGGCTGATGGTGATGTCGGCCGCCGAAGGCGGACCGGCGGCGCAGGCGGGGATCGTCGCCGGCGACATCCTGCTCAGCGTCGACGGCACCTCGACGCATCGGTTGCGAAAAATCGCAAAACTGTTCGGTGCCGAGAGCATCGGGCGCAAGGCGGAGGTTCGCCTGATCCGGAGCGGCGCCGTCATGACGGTCGAGACCACGATTGCGGAGCGGCGCGCAGCATGAGCGAGATCGCGGCCAGCCTTTCACCAGCGACGCGGTTGCGGGTTGTCGTCCACGCGGCCGATCCGCGGCGCCGCCATGCGTTGAGCCGCGTGATCGCCGAGGCCGGTCATCTCGTCGTAGACCTCGAGGACACAGCCGACCTGGTGCTGGCGGACGGCGGCGCACCTTCAGGCGAAACCCGGCCCGTCGTCGCGCTCGGCGGCGCCGATGACGATGTAGCGGCCGTGCTGTCGCGTCAGGCCGATGCAGGCCAGATCGATGCGGCGATTCGCGCGGTCGCCGCCGGCCTGATCGTGCGCTGGCCCGGTGCGGGCGAAGCAGGTTTTGCCGCGCTGCGCGAAACCGACGGTCACGCTCTGCTGACGCCGCGCGAGCTCGACGTGCTGGCGGCGCTTGCCGAAGGCATGACCAACAAGGCGATCGCGCGGCGGCTGAACATCTCGCTGCACACCGTGAAATTCCACGTCGAGTCCCTGTTCCGCAAGCTCGGCGCGCGGACCCGGACCGAAGCCGTGGCAAAGGCCGGCGAACGCCGCCGCCGCGAGACGATCGATCTGTGAGCTGTCGGTATCAGCCCGCCTTGCGCCTGACATGGCTATGCAATTGCGAGGACAAGAGGCGCCGCCACTCGTTGAACTCGGCGCCGGCGATATCGCGCGGCCGCGGCAGGTCGATGACATATTCATTGTCGATGCGGCCGGGCCCCGGCGACATCACCACGACGCGGTCGGCGAGGAAGATCGCCTCGTCGATGGCGTGGGTGACGAACAGCACGGTGAGGCCGGTGCGCGACCAAATCTCGACCAATTCGTCCTGCAGCCGTTCGCGCGTCATCGCGTCCAGCGCGCCGAACGGCTCGTCCATCAGCACGATTTCGGCATCGTTGGCGAGCACGCGGGCAATGGCGACGCGTTGCTTCATGCCGCCGGAAAGCTGGTGCGGATAGACGTCGGCGAAGCGCTGCAGGCCGACGAGGTCGATGAAATGATCGACCGTTTCGCGGGTCTCGGCCTTGCTGCGTCCCCGCGATCTCGGGCCGAAGCCGATATTGTCGCGGACGTTGAGCCAGGGGAACAGCCCGTAATCCTGAAACACCATGCCGCGGCTCGGGCCCGGTCCCGAGATCGGCACGCCCCACATCAGATTGTCGCCGTGGGTCGCCGCCTCGAACCCTGCCGCCAGCCGCAGCAGGGTGGATTTGCCGCAGCCGGACGCGCCGATCAGGCAGATGAATTCACCCTTCTTCACGCGCAGATTGGCGCCGCGCAGCGCCTCGATCGCGCGGCCGTTCTGCGCATAGGTCTTGCCGATATTCCTCATTTCCAGGATCGGAATGGTTGCTTCAGCCATGCGACGGACTCCAGGCCAGAAGCCGGCGCCCGATCAGCATCACGATCTGGTCGGACAGAAAGCCGACGGTGCCGATGACGATCATCCCGGAGATCACGATCTCGGTGCGCGACAGCTGGCGCGCCTCCATGATGATGGCCCCAAGGCCGGTCTGCACGCCGGTCATTTCGCCGACCACGATCACGACCCAGGCGAAGCCGAGACCGAGCCGCATGCCGGTGAAGATCGAGGGCAGCGACGCCGGCAGCACGACGCGGAAAAACTGCGCCGAGCCGGTGCAGCCGAGCATCGAGGCCGCCTCGAACAATCGCGGCTCGACCGAGCGCACCCCGAACACGGTGTTGACCAGGATGGGATAGAACGCGCCGAGAAACACCAGGAAGAACGCCGAACGCGGTCCGAGCCCGAAGATGATCATCGCCAGCGGCAGCCACGCGGTGACCGGGACGGGCCTGAGAATTTGAAGTGTCGGGTCGACGACTTGGCGAACCAGCGGCACGCGCCCGATCAGCATGCCGAGCGGCAACGCGACCGCGACCGCCAGCGCGAAGCCGCCATAGACGCGGCTCATGGAGGCCAGGAGATGAATGTGCAAGGTCCGGCTATAGGCATCGTCATTGATGCCGCCAAAAGCGAGGTCGCGCAGCTCGAGCCAGACGTCGTAGGGCGGCGGGATCAGGCTCGCCGGCCGCCCCACCGTGGCAAAATGCCAGATCGCCAGCAATGCCGCGGGAAACGTCACCGCGAGCAGCAACGGCCGCAGCCGCCGGGCGGTGGCCCATGATGCCTTGCCCGCAGCGGCGGTCTCCTCGCGGGTATTGGTCGCGAGCGTGGTCACGATCAGGTCGGCTTCACCGCATCGACAAAGCTGGTGTCGATGAAGGTTGCGAAATCGGGCAGGCGCTTGATCTGCTTCAGCGCCAGCATGTGGTCGGCGTAGATTTTCGATTGCTCGATTTCCTTCGGCCCCAGCCGCCACGTCAGCTCGACATTGGGGACCGACGCCTCGATCGCTTCCTTCTTCTGCCCAAGCTTCTGGGAGGCCATCGCGACCAGGGCATCCTTGTGGCTCGATGCGTAGTCGGTCGCGCGCTGGTGGATGCCGATCATGGTCCGGACCAGGTCCGGCTTTTCCGTGATCACGTCGCGATGGGTACCGAACACCATGTTGAGCGATCCCATCGCCGTCGAATAGGGATATTCGACCAGCGTGCCGACGCCGCTGGACAGCGACACGCCGGGCCCCGGCTCGGCGCCGACATAGGCGTCGATGTCGCCGCGCGACAGGGCGATGTGCATTTCGCTGAAAGACACACGGACCGCCTCGACGTCCTTGATCGTCATGCCTTCCATCCGCAGCCGCTCCAGAAAGAACACTTCCTGCGTGGTGCCCGGAAACACGGCAACCCGCTTGCCCCTGAGATCCTTGATGGTGGCAATGCCCGAGTCCTTTCTGGCGATGATCGCCATGCCGCGATTGCAGGTCGAGGCGATCACCACGACCGGTTCGCCGGCCGCGGCGCCGAGCACGGCGGCGGCGATGCCGAAGGCGCCGAAATCGATCGATTTGGTCACCACCGCATTCTTGCATTCGGCCGGCGTTTCGAAGGGCAGCACTTCGACCTTGTAGCCCGCCGGCACGAACTGATCGTAGAAATAGGGCGCGATGGAATGGATCAATTTCAACGCACCGGCGCGGATGACGACCGGCTCAGTTTCGGCACGCACGATCGCAGGGCTTGCGATAAGCGCGGCGCCGAGACCGGCCACGAATTCACGACGTCGGATCATGGATGTCATCGAACGCATCTCCTGTTTGTCCCCGGAAGATGCAACAAACATGCCGATTGGAGCGGTTTGGGAGGCCGGACAGCCTTCACCGTTACGTGTTGGCCGGGATAACGTCACATTAACAAGGGCGCCAACGCGGCGACCTTGATCTCCCGTGCAACAAGCCCTTTATAGCCGAACAACCACCAACGTAGGCCGCACCGCCATGACCGTCCACGAACGCAACATCTCCGCATCGATCGACCCGGTAAAACTCGACCGCCTCGCCGAGGTCGCGATCAGGGTCGGATTGAACCTGCAGGCAGGACAGGACCTGCTATTGACCGCGCCGAGCGCGGCGCTGCCGCTGGCGCGGAAGATCGCCGAGCATGCCTACAAGGCCGGCGCTGGCCTCGTGACGCCGTTCTTCTCCGACGAGGCGGTGACGCTGGCGCGCTACCGGTTCGGCCACGACGACAGTTTCGATCGTGCCGCGGGCTGGCTCTATGAGGGGATGGCGAAAGCGTTCGCCGCCAACACCGCGCGGCTTGCCATCGTCGGCGACAATCCGATGCTGCTTGCGGGCGAGGATCCCGCCAAAGTCTCGCGCGCCAGCAAGGCCAATTCGATCGCCTATCAGCCGGCGCTGGAAAGGATCGTCGGTTTCGACATCAACTGGAACATCATTTCCTATCCGAGCGCGTCCTGGGCGAAGCAGGTATTTCCGGATGACGAAGAAGATGTCGCGGTGGCGAAACTGGCGGCCGCGATTTTCGCGGCCTCGCGTGTCGACAACGACAACCCGATCGAGGCGTGGAACAGGCACAACGCCACGCTGCGCAGCCGCACCGAATGGTTGAACGGCCAGCGCTTCAGCGCATTGAAGTATTCCGGACCCGGTACGGACCTGACCATCGGGCTCGCCGACGGCCATGAATGGGAAGGCGGCGCTTCGATGGCGAAGAACGGCGTCATCTGCAACCCCAACATCCCGACCGAGGAAGTCTTCACCACCCCGCACGCGCGGCGGGTGAACGGGCATGTCGTCTCCACAAAACCGCTGTCCTATCAGGGCTCGCTGATCGACGGTATCGCGGTGAAGTTCGAGGAGGGGCGCATCGTCGAGGCCAGGGCCAAGCGCGGCGAGGAAGTGCTCAACAAGGTGCTCGATACCGACGAGGGCGCGCGCCGGCTCGGCGAGGTGGCGCTGGTGCCGCATTCCTCGCCGATCTCGAACAGCGGGCTGTTGTTCTTCAACACCCTGTTCGACGAGAACGCCGCCTGCCACATCGCGCTCGGCCAGTGCTATTCGAAATGCTTTGTCAACGGCGACAGGCTGACGCCGGAGCAGATCGCAGCACAAGGCGGCAACAAGAGTTTTATCCATATCGACTGGATGATCGGCTCAGGCAAGCTCGACATCGACGGCATTCATGCCGACGGCAGGAGCGTGCCGGTGTTCCGCAAGGGCGAGTGGGCGTGAGCGGCTGACAGAGGGATAACGTTCCAAATGCTGGAAAAATTCGAGCGCTATCCGCTCACCTTCGGACCGACGCCGATCGAGAAGCTGGAGCGCCTCGGCGCCCATCTCGGCGGTAACGTCGAGATTTATGCCAAGCGCGAGGACTGCAATTCGGGGCTCGCCTTCGGCGGCAACAAGCTGCGCAAGCTCGAATACATCATCCCCGACGCGATCGCCTCCAATGCCGATACGCTGGTCTCGATCGGCGGCGTGCAGTCGAACCACACCCGCATGGTCGCCGCGGTCGCCGCCAAGATCGGCATGAAATGCCGGCTGATCCAGGAAAGCTGGGTGCCGCATGAGGACGCCGTCTACGACCGCGTCGGCAATATCCTGTTGAGCCGGATCATGGGCGCCGACATCGAGATGGTCGACGAGGGTTTCGACATCGGCATCCGGCAGAGCTGGGAAGCGGCGATCGCCGACGTCAAGGCCAAGGGCGGCAAGCCCTATGCGATCCCGGCCGGCGCCTCGGTGCACAAATATGGCGGCCTCGGCTATGTCGGCTTCGCCGAGGAGGTGCGGGCGCAGGAGAAGGCGCTCGGCTTTGCCTTCGACTATATCATCGTCTGCACCGTCACCGGTTCGACCCATGCCGGCATGGTGGTCGGATTCACGAGCGACGGCCGCGAGCGCAAGGTGATCGGCATCGACGCGTCCTTCACGCCGGCGCAGACCAAAGCCCAGGTGCTGTCGATCGCGCAGAACACCGCCAAGCTCGTCGAACTCGGCAGGGAGATCGTCGCGGACGATGTGGTCCTGATCGAGGATTATGCTCACCCCGCCTACGGCATTCCCTCGGCCGAGACCAAGGAGGCCATCCGCCTCTGCGCGCGGCTCGAAGGCATGATCACCGATCCCGTCTATGAGGGCAAATCGATGCAGGGCATGATCGACCTCGTGCAGAAGGGCTATTTCCCGGCGGGATCGAAGATCCTCTACGCCCATCTCGGCGGCGCGCCGGCGATCAACGGCTACGCCTATACGTTCCGCAACGGCTGAAACGGGTCCGCTGCTTTACGCTCGCCGACCCCGGCATTCACAGCCTCCCACCGTCCACGACATATTGCTGGCTGGTGATGGCGCCGGCTTCCTCCGAGGCCAGGAACACCACCACCCTGGCGATGTCGTCGGGATAGAGCTTGCGCTTGAGGCATTGCGCTTTCATCAGGTCGGCTTCGCCTTGCGGCGTCAGCCATTTCTCGACCTGCCGCTCCGTCATGATCCAGCCGGGCGCGATCGCGTTGACGCGGATATTGTATTGCCCGTAATCGCGGGCGAGCGAGCGCGTCAGCCCGAGGATGGCGGATTTCGCCGCGGTGTAGACCGCCATTCCACCCTGGCCGACCATCCAGGAGACCGAGCCGAAATTGACGATGGCGCCGCCTGCCGCGGCCTTCATATCCGGCAGGACGGCTTGCGCGGCGAAGAACTGGTGCTTGAGATTGACCGCGATGCGGTCGTCCCAATATTCCGGCGTGACGCTTTCGGTCGCGTGCCGGTCGTCATGCGCCGCATTGTTGATCAGGACGCGGATCGGGCCGATCAGGGTGCGGACGCGGCCGATCGCGTCGCGCAGCTCGTCGATTTTCGTCAGGTCGCAATATTCGTAATGGACCGAAAGGCCCTTTGAGCTGAGTTCGCCGGCCAGTTTCGCGGCCGGTTCGCGGGCGATGTCGAGAAAGCCGACCTTGGCCTTCTGGATTGCGAAGGCGCGCACGATCGATGCGCCGATTCCCGAGGCGCCGCCCGTGACCAGCACGGCGTTGCCTTCGAGATCCGGATAGATAGCAGCCATGGAATGATCCCCGGTTTGAAAGATGGTCACAATGACATCTTCGCCGATTTTCGCCTACTGCTCGCTGGCCAGCAGCCTCAGGCTGCTCATCACGCATCCGACCGCGGCGAAGCCGCCACCGAGCACCAGCGAGATGGTGGCGCCGTCCCGCCCGGCGAGACCGAAGCAGAGCGCGGCCAGCGCCGCGCCGGTGGTCTGTCCGACCAGGCGCGCGGTTGCCACGATGCCGCTGGCGCCGCCGCTGCGGCCGACGGGTGCGCTCGCCATCAGCGTCTTCATGTTCGGCGTCTGGAAAAAGCCAAATCCGAACCCACACAACGCCATGCGCCAGAAAATGTCGGCGATATACGGGTTCGCCGGAAGCATCGCCAACAGCGCCATTCCGACGCTGAGCAGCGCAAGGCCGAGGCTGCCGAGGATGCCGGCGGGGTAGCGGTCCGACAGACGTCCGGCGATCGGCGCCATGATCGCCACCACCAGCGGCCAGGGCGTGATGAGAAACCCGGTCTCGACCTGCGAGCGGCCGAGAATGTCCTCGAAATAAAACGGCAGCGCGACGAAGGCGATGCCCTGGACCGCGAACGAGCAAATCGCGGTCGCTGCGGACAGTGCGAACAGCGGTCTGCGAAACAGGTCCATCGGCAGCACCGGCGCCGGATGATCGGCCTGCCGGCGGATCAGAATCCAGCCCAGCAGCACCGAGGCGGCAAGCTCGACCAAAACAAAGATGGGCGGTGCGTGATGCGTCGCGCTGCCGATCCCCAGCATGAAAAGTCCGAGACAACCCGCGGCCAGAAGGGCTGCAAGAAAATCGAAGGCATGCGTCGCTTTCGGCGTACGCGGCAACGTCTTCAGGCCGATCGCCATCGCCGCCAGGCCGAACGGAATGTTGACGGCAAACAGCCACTGCCATGGCCCCACGGCGAGAATGCCGGAGGCAATCGTCGGGCCGAGCGTGAAAGCGGTCGCTACCACCATCGCATTATACCCGAAACCGCGACCCAGCATCCGCGCCGGGAAGACGAAACGAAGCAGCGCCGTATTGACGCTCATGATGCCGCTGGCGCCAAGCCCCTGCAGCGCACGCGCCGCGAGCAGGCTCGGCAGCGACCAGGCGCAGGCGCAGGCCAGTGACGCCAGCGTGAACAGCAACAGTCCGCCCAGGTAAATCCGGCGGTGACCGACGATTTCGCCGAGCGCGGCCAGCGGCAACAGCGTCGCCACCACGGCGATCTGATAGACGTTCACCACCCAGATGACGTCCGCCGGCCCGGCATGGAGGTCGGCCGCGATCGCCGGCAGCGCGATGTTGGCGATCGCGGTATCGAGCGAAGCCATGGTGAGCGCGGTGAAGATCGCGGCCACGGCCCATTTCCGGCGTTCCGCCGGCAGGCCATCGGTCGCAGCCGGCCGGTTCGCCGAAATGATTTCCGTCGACATTCGAGAGGGCTCTCTCGAATGTCGAGATGTAGTGTCGGTTTCGTACCGGCCGACAGGCGGCCGCCTGCATGCCGCTTATGCTCCGGCCGGCCGCGAGGCTACTGGCCGGAGCAGCAGGTCAGGTCAGGCGGTCTTCGCCAGCGGTTCGCCCAAGGCTTCGCGCACGAATTGCTCGAACGTCCTGGGCTTTTCGCCGCCGATCTTCTCGATGCTGTCGGTTGCCGCAAATCGCGCGCGTTCCGGATCGAGGCCGGCGCCTCGCAGCGCCTTCCAGAGCGCGGACAGATGCGCCACCGCATGGGCGTTGTAGCCGCGGGCGATGGCATCGTTGCGCCATTCGTCGTCCGTGGTCTCCTCGTAGCGCACGTTCTTGCCCAGAACCCGCCCGAAGGTCGCGATGATCTCCTTCAGCGAAATGACGGTGCCGACCAGGGGATAGGCGGTGCCTGCCACTAGCGACGGGCTGGTCAGGAGGCCGACCGCGACCCGCGCCACGTCCTCGGCGGCGACCAGCGGCAGCACGGTGGTTTCCTTGCCCCAGGGCAACCGCACGGCGCCCTGTGTCGGCAGGCTGAGGCGAACCTGCGAGCCCAGATTTTCAAAGAACACGGTTGCCCTGACATGCACCGCGCCGATGCCGGCCCATTCGAAAACCTGCTCGGACAGATAATTCTGCCGCATCCGCGGGGTGGGTGCATCCAGCGAGGATTGCAGCATCACGAGATTGACGAGACGCGAGACGCCCGCCTCGCGGGCCGCAAGCGCCATCGCCGCGGTGGCGTCGAGCAGGCCGTCCTGGACCGGGTAGGCAAAATAGATCGCCGAGGTGCCCTGCGCGGCGCGCTGCACCGAACGGGCGTCGAGAAAATCGCCTTCGACGATTTCGGCGCCGAGTCCGCGCAAGGCTTCGGAGCGTTCGTCGATCTTGTGGACGAAGGCGCGCACCGGGATTCCGCGTTTGAGCAGCATTTCCGAAACGTGGCGCCCGGTCTTGCCTTGCCGGCCGCCGGCCGCTGAAGTGACGAGGACTGGTTTTGTCATGGCTATGCCTCCTTGTGCATTCTGCCGTGGATGGGGTACCATTCGGTACCAACTGCTCTGAATGTATGGTACCGATTGGTACCACGTCAAGGGAAATTCAATGGCGGGAAAGTCGATTTCAAAGCCGCGCCGGGAACCGGCCGCCGAAACCCCGGCCCGCCAGCGCATCCTCGATGCGGCGTTCTCGGCCTTCATGGAGCAGGGCTTTGCCTCAACCTCGACGCTGGAGATCGCCACCCGTGCGCGGGTGTCGAAGCGCGAACTCTATGCGCTGGTCGGCAGCAAGCAGGAGATGCTCGCGGCCTGCATCCGCGAGCGCGCCAACCGGCTGCGGATGCCGGCTGACCTGCCCGCGCCGACCGACCGCGAATCCCTGATGCGCGTACTTGAAACATTCGGGACGCAGTTGCTGCGCGAGGTCAGCGATCCGGCCGTCATCGCGGTGTTTCGCCTGGCGATTGCCGAGGCCGTGCACGCGCCCGAGGTCGCGCAGGCGTTGAATTCGATCGGCGTCGAGCCGATCCGAGCCGCCTTGCTCGAGGTGATGGACCAGGCCCGCTCCGCAGCGCTGCTCGGCGGCGAGCCCACCGCAATGGCCGAGCATTTCGCCGGACTGCTGTGGGGCAGCCTGATGACGGGCCTCCTCCTTCGAACCGCTGAGCGGCCGGGCCAACGCGAACTCGCGCGGCGTGCAAGCGAAGCGGCGGCGGCCTTGCTGCAGCTCTACGGAGCGAAGGCCACGTAGCTCTCACTCCAAACCAAAGGGATCGTCGACCGAATGGGCGGGCTGGGTGAACCAGCGCGCGCCGGTCTCGGTGATCACCATGTGATCCTCCAGCCGCACGCCGAATTCGCCGTAGATGCAGATGGTGGGCTCGTTGGAAAACGTCATGCCGGGCCGTAGCACCGTCTTGTCGCCCTTCACGAGATAAGGCCATTCGTGCACGTCGAGGCCAATGCCATGGCCGGTGCGGTGCGGCAGGCCGGGCGTGGCATAGCCGGGGCCGAAGCCCGCGCCGTTGATGACGCCGCGGGCGGCGATGTCGATGTCCTCGCAGCGGTTGCCGGGTTTTGCGGCGGCAAAACCCGCGGCCTGCGCTGCCTTCTCCAGGTTCCAGACGTCGCGTTGGCGCTTGGTCGGTTCGCCGAACACGTAGGAGCGGGTGATGTCGGAGAGATAGCCGTCGACCGGGGCGCCGGTGTCGATCAGGATCATGTCGCCGTCCTTCAGCGTCTGCGGATAGGGCACGCCGTGCGGATACGCCGTCGCCTCGCCGAACAGCACGGCGTTGAACGGCGGATCGCCTTCCGAGCCGAGTTTGCGGTGGGCCGCGGTGATGAAGGCCTGCACCTCGGTCGTGGCGATGCCCTCGCGCATGATGCGCGCGGCGGCCTTGTGGGCCTGCAGCGTGATGTTCTTGGCGGTCTGCATCAGCGCCAGTTCATGCTCCGACTTGATCATGCGGCAGCCCGCGGTGACGTCGATCGAATTGACGAAGGTGTAGGCGTTGCCGGCGCGGCGCAGGCCGTCGAAGGTGAAGAACGGCGTCGCCTCGTCGACGGCGATGGTGCCGCTGGGATAGCCGAGCGCGCGCACGGTCTCGGTGACAACAGCGGTCGGATCCTCGTCCTCCTCCCAGACCGCGATCCTGTCGCCGAACGACAGCATGGTCTTGAGCTTCTCGACCTCGAAGGCCGGCGAGACATAGACGATCTCGCCTTTGGCCGGCAGCACCGCGCTGTGCATGCGTTCGGTGCGGCGGAATTTCAGGCCGGTGAAATAGGTCATGCTGGAGGAGACATCGAGATAGAGCGCATCGATGCCCTTCTCGCGCATGATCGCCTGCGCGCGGGCGATGCGCTTGAGGCGCTCGTCGACGCCGATCGGCGGCACGTCGCCGCGCATGTTTTTCAAGGCGGCGAGTTCCGCATCCGCGCTCGAGCCGCCGACACCTACCGTCATCAAAAACCTCTTTCGATTGTCATCGCCGGAACCGGCGCTGGATCAGGATATTCGCCGTTGCCGTCAGCCCGAGCGTCGCGGTCATCAGGATGAACGCGGCGGATGCGCCGAACGGCCAGTTGTTGAGCTGAAACTGTCCGTAGACCAGGGGCCCCATCATCTTGAATTTGGGTCCGCCGAGCAGCACGGGCGTCGCATAGGCATTCATGCCGAGGATGAAGGTCAGGATCGTGCCGGCGAGGATGCCCGGCAACGCCAGCGGCAGCAGCACGCGGCGAAACATCGTCATCGGCGGGGCGCCGAGGCTGAAGGCGGCCTCCTCGACATTGCGGTTGATGCCCTCGATCACGCTCTGCAGGGTCAGCACCATGTAGGGAAGGTTGACGGCAATGATGCCGGCAATGACCGCGCCCTCGGTGAACATGATCTCCAGCGGCTCGTGAATCACGCCGACTTGCATCAGGGTCACGTTGAGGAAGCCCCTCGAGCCGAAAATCACCATCCACCCGGCCGCGCGCACCGCATTGCCGACGAACAGCGGCAGCACCACCAGCATGATCAGCAGGTTCTTGAACCGCGTCTGCGTGCGCGCCAGCACATAGGCGAGCGGCAGCGCCATCACGAGGCAGACGACGGTACAAAGCGCCGCCACCCGCAAGGTCGTCCACAGCACGCCGGTGTAATAGGGATCGGCGAAAAACTTGACGTAATTGTCGAGCGAGAACGTCTCGATCATCATGCGCCGCGGGTCGAAGCGATTGAAACTGTAGCGCAGGAGGATCGCCAGCGGCAGCAACAGGCCCGCGGCCACGAACACCGTCGCCGGCCCGACCAGCATCGTGGCCGAGAGCAATGACGTGCGCGTCTCGTCGGACTGCAACTGCGCAGGAGCGGCCGCGGCCATCGGCTTTAGACGCCGCTTCAGCTCTTCAGCTCCTTGTCCCACCATTCCTTGAAGTCGACGTCGTTCTTGGTCATGTAGGCATAATCGAGATCGACGAGCTTCTTGATCTCTTCGGTCGTGAAGCCGATGCGCTTGTTGAGGTCGGGGGCGACCACGGCGTTGGTGACTGTCGGATTGTAGCCCATGTCGACGGCAAAGGCCTCCTGCGCGCTCTTCTCCAGCATGGCGTCGAGATAGGCGTAGCCGCCATCCTTGTTCGGCGCATTCTTCGGAATCACGAAGCCGGAAATGTAGGCGAGCGTGCCTTCGGTGGGCGCAATGGCGGTCACCGGAATGCCCGCATTCTGCCATTGCACGACGCGGGCTTTCCACATCACGCCGATGCCGAATTCCTCCGCCTTCAGGCCCTGCGCGAACGCCTCGTTGGTCGGGTAGATGCGCATGCCGGCCTTCTTGCATTCCAGCAGCAGCTTCTTGCCGGGCTCCAGATCGTTCACCTTGCCGCCGGCGGCGAGCGCCGCGCAGACCATGGTGTATTGATACTGGATGTCGATGATCCCGAGCTTGTTGCCGTGCCTGGGATCGAACACATCCTTGTAACTGACAGGCGCCGCCGGGATCAGTTTTGGATTGTAGACGCCGACCTTGCCCGAATAGATATGGCCGACGCCATAGGGATACTTCATCGACGGCAGCAGATTCGGTGCATTCTTGAGCTTGCCGTAGTCGAGCGGCAGCACGGTGCCGGCGTCGTGCATCTGGAACATGTTGAGCGCGGACAGGCCCTGCACGTCGGTGGTGCCGCGGGGCAGCCGCACTTCGGCGAGCATTTTCGAGCGCCGTTCGGGATCGCCGGCCTGATCCTGCACCACCTCCCAGCCGTCCTTGATCAGGATCGGCACCTCGATATTCTTGTTGAGGAGCCGGGCATAATCGCCGCCCCAGGTGCCGACGACGATGCGGCCCTTGCCTTCCGCCGATGCGGTGCGCGGCAGGCCGGCGGCGCCGGCAAGTGCTGCCGCGCCAAGCAGGATTTTGCGACGGGATACCGATTGGGTCATGTTGATGCCTCCGAGGCGGTCCGTTGGTTGGCCCTGATGTTACGATTGAAATATGCGGCCTGTCGACCTGCTCCAGCCGATAAGGACCTGTTCGCCGATCACCGGCAGCGGCTGTTCCGGCCGGTTCTGGATCTGCACGATGACGCGTTCTTTGGGCGACAGCCGCACGTGCAGGTCGACTTGCGATCCGAGATAGGAGATGAATTCGACGGCTCCCGGAAAACGGTTGTCCACCGCCGGCGCAGCTTCCGCCATCAGCGCCAGCCGTTCCGGGCGCAGCGCCAGCGAGGCGTTGCCGCTGCCGCTCGCCTCGCAGGCGATGACAAGGCCGCCGGCGGAGACGAAGCGGCCGGGGCCGTCCATGCGGCCGTCGATGAAGGTCGAGCGGCCGACGAAATCGGCGACGAATTTTTCCGACGGGCGTTCGTAGAGATCCTGCTGCGACCCGATCTGGCGGATGCGGCCCTCGCTCATGACGACGAGGCGGTCCGCCATGGTCAGGGCTTCCTCCTGGTCGTGGGTGACCATCACGGTCGTCAATCCGAGTTTGCGCTGCAATTCGCGGATTTCGACCCGCACATCGCCGCGCAGTTTGGCGTCCAGATTGGACAGGGGCTCGTCGAGCAAGAGCACGTCGGGCCGGAACACCAGCGCGCGCGCCAGCGCCACCCGCTGCTGCTGGCCGCCGGACAATTGCCGCGGCAGCCGGTCGGCCAAATGATCGAGCCGCACCAGCCGCAGCGCCTCGGTGATCTTTGGCGCCATCTCCGCCTTCGGCATCCTGCGCATCTCGAGGCCGAAGGCGATGTTTTCGGCAACCGTCATGTGCGGGAACAGCGCATAGCTCTGGAACACCAGGCCGGCATTGCGCAGCCAGGGCGGCAGCGTGGTGACGTCGCGTTCGCCGAGCCGCACCCGGCCCGCGGTCGGCTCGACGAAGCCGGCGACGATGCGCAGCGTCGTGGTCTTGCCGCAGCCGGAGGGACCGAGCAGCACGAGAAACTCGCCATCGGCGACGTCGAGCGAAACATCGTCGACGGCCCTGAACTCGCCGTAGCTCTTGGTGACGCCGGTCAATTGCAGGCGCGCCATCGTCAGACCACGCGGCTGATGTTGACGAAACGGTCGGTCAGGAGCATCGCCGCGCCGATGAACAGGATCTGCAGCACCGATACCGCGGCAATCGTCGGGTCGATCTTCCATTCGAGATATTGCAGGATCGCGATCGGCAGCGTGGTGCGCCCGGGACCGACCAGAAACAGGCTCATCTCGAGGTTACCGAAGGAAGCGATGAAGCCGAACAGCGACGCCGCCACGATCCCCGGCAGGATCGCCGGCAAGGTGACGCGCCGGAACGTGGTCAGGCGATCGGCGCCGAGGCTTTGGGCTGCTTCCTCGGTGGAGCGGTCCATGCCGACGAGGCTTGCGGTGATCAGGCGCACCGTCCAGGGGATCGTGATCAGCACGTGACCGGCGATCAGGCCGCCGAGCGATCCCAGGATTTCCCAGCCGGTCGCGATCTCGGCTTCGACGTGGAACACATAGAGCGCGATGCCGAGCACGATGCCAGGCACGATCAGCGGCAGCAGCAGCAGGTTGTTCACCGCCTCGCGCCCCTTGAAGCGCCCGCGTACCAGGCAGACCGCGGCGGGAACGCCGATGGCCAGCCCGATCGAGGTCGCGACCACGGCGACCTCCAGGCTGAGCAGAAATCCCGAGACGAACCGGTCGTTGCCTGGAACGGCGCGGAACCATTTCAGCGAATAGCCTTCCGGGGGAAACGAGGGAATTTCCTGCGCGAAGAAGGCGAGCCAGATCACGAACACCATCGGCAGCAGGATATAGGCCAGCGACGCGCCGGCCGCGGCCCGCAGCGCCACGCGGCCGGCGATGCGCGATGAGGTCCATCCGGTTAGGACGCTCAAGAAATCGTCTCCGTGCGAGCGATCAGTTCAGCCGGTTCTTGTGCAAGGCTCCGGCCTTCATGATGAGGGAAAGATGTTTGCCTTGATCGCCCAGCAGCGCAAGGTCTTTCAGCGGATCGCCGTCGATGAGGATGGCATCCGCAAAGGCGCCCGGCTGCAAGGTGCCGAGCTTGCCCGGAAGGCGCAGCACCTCGGCGCCTACGGTGGTTGCCGAGCGGATGATCTCGATCGGCGAGACCACTTCCTGGCGGATGACGAATTCCTTCGACTGGTCCCAGTGCAATTCGCCGAGCAGATCGCTGCCATAGGCGACGGGAACGCCGTGGCGCTGGCAGATCTCCAGCGATTTCAGTCCGCCCTGCAACACGATTTCATTCTTGGCGAGGCTCTCGCCGATCATGCCGAATTTGGCGGCGCGGTCCTTCATGGCGTAATAGGTCACGAGATTGGCGACGAGATACATGCCTTTCTCCGCCATGAGCGTTGCCGACGCGTCGTCGATCAGGTTGCCGTGCTCGATGGTGCGGACGCCGAGCCGGGCGGCGCGGGTGATGGATTCGGCGGTATAGGCATGGGCGCAGACGTAGCGGCCGAAGGCCGTGGCCTCTTCCACCGCCGCGCTGACTTCGCCGTCGGAGAATTGCATGCTGTCGAGCGGATCGTAGGGCGAGGCGACGCCGCCCGACATCATGATCTTCACATGGTCGGCGCCCTGGCGCATCTGCTCGCGCGCGGTTTTTCGGACTTCATCGGGACCATCGGCGATGGCGGATTTGAATTGCAGGCCGTTGCAGCAGTTGCATTCGCCGCCGGGATTGGTGCGCCGGCGCGAATTGGAATGACCGCCGGTCGGGCCGATCGACTGTCCCGCGATATAGAGCCGGGGACCTGTGATATGCCCGGTTTCGATGGCAGTCTTGATGCCCCAGTCGGCGCCGCCGGTGTCGCGCACGGTGGTAAAGCCGCGGTCGAGCATGGCGCGCAGCCGGCTCGCCGCGCGCGCGGTGACCAGCGTCAGCGGCAGCATCTCCATGAAGCGGACATTGACCTCGCTATGGATGGCGTGGACGTGGCTGTCGATCAGCCCCGGCATCAGGGTGCGCTTGCCGCAGTCGATGATATCGGCATCGGCGGCCTTGATCGGCGTCGCGCTGAGTTCCTTGACCGTGTCGCCCTCGATCAGCAACTCGTAGCCGCCACGGAGCTCGCCGAACGACGGTTCGAGCAACTCGAAATTCCGGAACAGGAGTTGTTGCGACATCAATGCAGCCGGTTCTTGTGAAGGCGCCCGCCCTTCATGATCATGGCGAGGTGTTTGCCTTGCCCCTGCAGCAGGGTCAGGTCTTTCAGCGGGTTGCCGTCGACGAGCAGCAGGTCGGCGAACGCGCCCGGCCTGATGCAGCCGAGCTTGCCCTCCATGCGCACCACTTGCGCGCCGATCGTGGTGGCGGAGCGGATGATCTCGATCGGCGACAATACGCGCGCGCGCAGCGTGAATTCTTCCGACTGCGCCACCTGCAACTGGCCGAGCAGGTCGGTGCCGTAGGCGACGGGGACGCCTTGACGCTTGCAGATTTCCAGCGATTTCAGGGCGCCGTCGATGACGAGGTCGTTCTTCGCCAGCATGTCCGAATTCATGCCGTATTCCGCGGCGTGCTTCTTCATCTCGAAATAGGTGACGAGGTTGGCGACCAGCAGCATGCCCTTGTCGGCCATCAGTTTCGCGGACGCATCGTCGATGAGATTGCCGTGCTCGATGGTGCGCACCCCGGCATTCGCCGCGCGCGTGATCGCTTCGGGCGTATAGGCATGGGCGCAGACGTAGCGGCCGAAGGCGTGCGCCTCCTCCACTGCCGCCTCCACCTCGCCGACCGAGAATTGCAGGCTGTCGAGCGGATCGTAGGGCGAGGCGACGCCGCCGGACATCATGATCTTGACCTGGTCGCAGCCCTGGCGCATTTCCTCGCGCACCGCGCGGCGGACTTCGGTGGCGCCGTCGGCGATGCCCATCGCGAACGACAGCGCGTTGCAGCAATGGCAGCGCATGCCGAAATCGGTGCGGCGGCGGCCGTCGCTGTGGCCGCCGGTCGGGCCGATCGCGCGCCCGGCGATGAACAGCCGCGGCCCCGGCAGCAGCCATTTTTCGGTCGCCTCCTTCAGGCCCCAGTCGGCGCCGCCGGTATCGCGCACGCTGGTAAAGCCGCGATCGAGCATGGCGCGCATCAGTGCGGCGGCACGCGCGCTCATCAGGGTCAGCGGCACGCTTTCGAGGTTGCGGAGCGCGACCTCGGACAGCACCACATGCACGTGACTGTCGATCAGGCCCGGCATCAGCGTGCGCCCGCCGCAATCGACGACATTGGCTTTCGCCAGCTTGACCGGCGTGGCCGAGACTTCCCTGATGCTGTCGCCCTCGACGACCAGTTCATGGCCGCCGCGCAATTCCCCGGCGTCGGGATCGAGCACCTCGAAATTCTTGAAGTGATAGACGTCCATGCCCGCTTCCGATTGCCCGTGCTTCGAATGTCCTATGCTGGTTTGCCGGCGTCAATGGGCATGCTGCGGGGGGTCTTGTACGACCTTTGAATCTTGCCAGCCGAAGCAGTTTTCCTATATCAACGCACTCTCTCCTTGCAACCTGCGCGAGACACACCATGACGACGGACACCATTGCCGAACACAAGCCATTTCAGGCCGAGGTCGCCGAGCTGTTGAACCTGATGGTGCACTCGGTCTATTCCGAGACCGATATTTTTCTGCGCGAATTGATCTCGAATGCCTCCGACGCGCTCGACAAGCTGCGCTACGAGGCGATCGCGGCGCCCGAGCTTACGGCCGACGGAGTGCCGCCGAAAATCAGCATCATTCCCGACAAGAAGGCCGGCACGCTTTCGCTGATCGACAACGGCATCGGCATGGACCGGCAGGAACTGATCGACAATCTCGGCACCATCGCGCGTTCCGGCACCAAATCCTTTCTCTCGCGCTTGACCGAGGCCAAGGACGGCGCCGGCCTGATCGGCCAGTTCGGGGTCGGCTTCTACGCCGCTTTCATGGTCGCCGACCGCATCGCCGTCACCAGCCGCCGCGCCGGCACGAGCGAAGCCTGGACCTGGATCTCCACCGGCGGCAACGGATTCGATATCGCCCCGGCGTCCGACGACGACGCAAAGCGCATCGCGCGCGGCACCGAAATCGTGCTGCACCTGAAAGAAGACGCGAAAAAATATCTGGAGAGCTACGAGATCGAGCGCATCGTCGGCGCCTATTCCGACAACATCCAGTTTCCGATTCTGCTCCAGCCGGAAGCGGGCGAGCCGCGCCAGATCAATTCGGCGAGCGCCTTGTGGCAGCGGTCGAAATCGGAACTGACGCCGGAGGACTACGCGCAGGCCTACAAGTCGATCGCCGGCGCCTTCGACGAGCCCGCGATGACGCTGCATTATCGCGCCGAGGGCCGGCAGTCCTACGCGGTGCTGCTGTTTGCGCCGTCGACAAAGCCGTTCGACCTGTTCGAGCCCGACCGCAAGGGCAAGGTAAAGCTGTATGTCCGGCGCGTCTTCATTGCCGACGACGCCGACATCCTGCCCGGCTATCTCCGCTTCATCCGCGGCGTGATCGACAGCGAGGACCTGCCGCTCAACATTTCCCGGGAGATGTTGCAGAACAACCCGCAGCTGACGCAAATCCGCAAAGCGGTGACCGGCCGGGTGATCGGCGAGTTGGAAAGCTTGAGCGAAAAGGAGCCGGAAACGTTTGCAAAAATCTGGGACGCGTTCGGCCCGGTGATCAAGGAAGGCATCTGGGAAGATTTCGAGCGGCGCGAGAAACTGCTGGCGCTGTCGCGGTTCACCACGACCACGGGCGAGAAGCGCTCGCTGAAGCAATATGTCGAAAGCCTGAAACCCAACCAGACCGAGGTCTACTATCTGGTCGGCGACAGCATCGAGCGGCTGAAATCCAACCCGAAGCTGGAATTGGCGACCGCCCGCGGCATCGAGGTGTTGCTCCTGACCGACCCGGTCGACGCCTTCTGGACCTCGGCGCCGCTCGATTTCGGCGGCAAGCCGCTGAAATCGCTGAGCCAGGGCGACATCGATTTCGGCTTGATCCCGCTCGTCGACGACAAACCCGGTGACAAGGACAAGCCTGCCGCCGACGAGACTGCGACCATTGCGCTGATCAAGGATGCGCTGGGCGAGCGGGTGTCCGACGTGCGCGCCTCGCAGCGGCTCACCACCAGCGCCTCGTGCCTGGTGGCGGGCGGCGCGGCGCGTGATCGCGTGCTGGAGCGGATGCTGGCGCAGCAGAACCGGGGCGCGGTGACAAAGCCGATCCTCGAGATCAACATGCGCCATCCGCTGGTTGCCGCCGTCACCGGGCAGCAGGACGCCGCGCGCGACCTGTCGCTGCTGCTGCTGGAGCAGGCGCAGATCCTCGACGGCGAATTGCCGGAGGACCCGGCGGCCTTCGCCAGCCGGCTCAACGGGCTGGTGCTGCGCGGGTTGCCGAAGGCAGGCGCCTAGAGAATTGGCAGCCGCGATCCGACGCGCGCCTTCGCTCCGATTGCAGCGATGGCCGTAAGGAAAGCTTAAAAGATTGTTATTAACTTCGGGCCCTGGCGGGGCTGCATCGCCATCTGCTGTTGCGGGTGATTTTGGAATTTCCGTTTGGGGCTTTGCAATGTCGCGTTCGATGATTGAAACGACCAACCTCGTCGTCAACCTGACGCCGCGACCGATCGAGCCGTCCTGGATCATCGAAGGCAATCCGCTGGCGCAGTGGTGCGTGCTGTCGAAGAGCGCCGATGGGCTGGCCTCGACCATGGTCTGGGAGTGCAGCGAGGGAAAGTTCGACTGGTACTACGATTTCGACGAGACCATCCTGATCCTCGAAGGCTCGATCGTGCTCGAAAGCGACACTATGCCGCCGACCCGCTACGGCGCCGGCGACGTCGTGTTCTTCAAGGACGGCGCCCACGCCAGATGGCATGTCGAGGGCCGCGTCAGGAAGCTCGCATTCTGCCGCAAGACCCAGCCGGTCCTGGTCGGCATTGCGCTGCGGGTAATCTCGAAGATCAAGCGCACGCTGCTGCCCTCGGGTAAACGCCAGTCCGCGAGCCTGATGGCTTCCGGTTAGTGCACGATGCAAAGTTGAATTGGCAGAGAAGTCCGATTCACCTCGCCCCGCTTGCGGGGAGAGGTCGAAATTCGCCGTAGCGAATTTCGGGTGAGGGGGACTCTCAACGAGTTGCGCTCGCGGAGATAGCCCCTCACCCCGACCCTCTCCCCGCAAAGAGCGGGGAGAGGGAGAAGAGATTAGCGGCCGAGCGCGCCGGCGACCTGCGAGGCGAGTTGCTCCGCGATCATGTGATAGCCTTCCGGGGTCAGATGCTGGCCGTCGGGCTGGTGCGGCATGCCGTGCAACGCGCTGTTCGGCAGCATGATTACCCGGATGCCTTTCGCGCTCAGCCGGCTCTCGATTTCCGCGGTGCGGTCCGGCCTGCCTTTGCGTCCGTCGTTGCCGCCGGGCTGCAGGATGACGACGCTGGTTCCGTTCGGCACGGCGCTGTCCAGCCGCCGCAGCATGTTCTCCGTGGGATCGCCATTGATGCCGGCATTGATGACACGGCAGTTGACCCCTCTCGCCCGCAAGATCGCCTCGAGCTGCGCCGGATATGCCTGATTGCGGGCCACGCCCTTGCCATAGGTGTTGCTGGCGCCGAGGGCGACGACAGTCGTCGCGCGGGCCGCGCTGATGGCCAAAGGTGACATGGCCAACAGGAGGACAAGCCATGCCGAAACCTTCAGCCGGGGAAGCCACGCTTTCATGTGTTGCCTCTTCACTCCGTCGATCAAAGCTTCAGCCGATAAACATCCGCAGCCGTCTTCGAGAACAGCGCCGTCTTCTCGGCCTCGCTATAAAATGCCGCAATCCGCTTGAAGGCGTTGAAGATCACCTGGTAACTGCACTGGCCCTTGTCGGGCGGAAAGTTGCTCTCGAACATCGCGCGGTTGGGCCCGAACGCCTCGATGCAGGTCTCGACATAGGGGCGCCATGCGGCCGCCGCTTCCTCGGAGGAGGGCGGTTTTGCGCGCTCGTGAAAATCGTAGCCCAATAGCCGCATCGCGAGGCCACCGAGTTTCACCGACACGTTGGGGCATTTTGCGACGTCCTGGATCGAAGCCTTCCAGCCCTTGAAGATCTCGTCGCGCCGGTTGGCATAGACGCCGAGGCCGACCGGTCCGCCGCAATGATCGAGCACGATTTTGGTGTCGGGAAAGGCGCGGGCGAGATCGGCGAGTTCGCCGATCTGCGGGTGAAACAGCCAGGCGTCGAAACTCAAGGCGAGCGGGGCGAGGCAGGCAAAACCCTTGCGGAAGGTCGCGTCGAGCAACAGGCCCTTCGGCCGGGTGGCATACATGTGGGCGACATTGGGGTCGGCATCCCAGGCCGACGAATGCCGGATGCCGCGGAAGCGGCCGCCTCCGGCGGCGATTTCCGCTTCCAGCACGGCGCGCGCCCCGTCACCCAGCAACAGATTGGCGTGGCCAACGATGCCGGCGCAGATCGCGGCCGGCCCGTAGCCGCCGCTCGCGCTCATCGCCGCCGCGCCGTTGGCGAATTCGACCTCGCCGACCGGGCCCATGGCCTCCGCACCCTTGGCGCGATACATCGAGCGGGCCTCGACATAGACGGTCGCGACAATGTTGTGGCCGGAGGCGATGTCGGCGGCGATGTCCTCGATCAGATAGCGCTGGCCGCCGCGATCCCAGAGATGGTGGTGCGGATCGACGATCGGACGCGCCGGATCGAGCACCTGCTCGGTATATTGCGCGAGCCAATCCTCGCGCGGATCGGCATAAAGCCCGCTCCTGGTGGTGGGCAAAGTGCTGGCCATGGATCGTCGCTCCCTTTTTGACATTTTTCTTATTCGTCATTCCGGGATGGTCCGAAGGACCAGGCCCGGAATCTCGAGATTCCGGGTTCGGTGCTTCGCATCGCTCCGGAATGACGGTGGTAAATCAAACCCCGCGCAGGATAATGACCGTCGGCGTGTCCGGCAATGTGTCCCGTGAAATCGTCAGCGTCCGCTCGGTCTGCACGTCGATCGCAAATTGCTGGCCGACCAAGTGCATGAATTCGTCGAGCGGCGTCATGAAGCGATGCATCGGCAGCACCACCGAGGCGCGCAGGCGGCGGGTGATGTCGGAAATGCCGTCGAGCGACATGGTATAGGTGCCGTCGATCGGCACCATCACGATGTCGAGCCTTCCGATCGCGGCGAACTGGCTGTCGTCGAGTTTGGTATGCAGGTGTCCGAGATGGCCGATGCAGAGGCCGGCGACCTCGAAGATGAAGATCGAGTTGCCGTCCTTGATCATCTCGCCGCTGGAATCCTCGCCGACATAGCGGCGAATGTCGGTCGTCACATTGCGGATATAGACGTCGCCGATGCGCTCGGCGATTTTCGCCGGTGCCCCGTCATCGCGCCAGCCGTGCAGCACGTGGGGAATGCGCGGATCGGGAAACAGCGTGTAGTGCGTCGAATGGGCGCGGTTCATGGTGACGACGTCGGGCAGCCGGCCTGTGGTGTAGGCGCCGCTAAAGTCGGTCGCGATCCGCACTCCTCCGGGGGTGTCGATGTAATAGGTGGAATGACCGGCATAGGTGATGGTGACTTCGCCGGCCCTGGCGTCCGCCAGCCGCAGGCTGACCGGCGTGGCGCGCGGCGGCGCGTTCGCCATCGCCAGACACTCGCTGCGCGGGGCATCCTCGGCAATGGCCGGCGCGATCAGCTGACACAGCAGTGCAAGGACGGCGGAAAAGCATCGCAACATGGCCGGACCCGTCTTAGGATGAGGCCGCTACTGTATCGTGCGATGCCACTTTCGTCATCGCTGCATTTGCCCATCGCCGGGATACAATCGGACGACATCGTTTCGGAAGATATCAATGCCCGAACCCGCATCCTCTTCGCGACGGCTGGAGCCACTCCGCCATGTCGATGCCGGCGTCCTCAACATCGCCTATTTCGAGGCGGGCCCGGCGGGCGGGCCGGCCGTGGTGCTGCTGCACGGCTTTCCCTACGACATCCACTCCTATGTCGACGTCGCGCCACGGCTTGCGGCCCAAGGCTGCCGCGTCATCGTTCCCTATTTGCGCGGCTACGGCGCCACCTCGTTTCGCGACAAGGCGACGCCACGCTCGGGCGAGCAGGCCGCCGTCGGCGCCGACCTGATCGCGCTGATGGATGCGCTTGCCATCGAGCGGGCGGTGTTCGCCGGCTATGACTGGGGCGGCCGCGCCGCCTGCATCGGCGCTGCGCTGTGGCCGCAGCGATGCGCGGGCCTGGTGTCGGTCAACGGCTATCTGATCCAGGACATTGCAAGCGCGATGGTTCCGGCCAGGCCGGAACGCGAGGTGCCGCTGTGGTATCAATATTATTTCCAGCTCGAGCGCGGACGCGCCGGGCTTGCCGCCAACCGGCGCGGCATCGCGCGCATCCTGTGGCAGCAATGGTCGCCGAACTGGGGTTTCGACGATGCCTGCTTCGAGCGGACGGTTTTGGCGCACGACAATCCCGATTATGTCGATGTGGTGATCCACAGCTACCGCCACCGTTTTGGTCTGGCCGAAGGCGATCCGCAATACGCCGAGCTGCAACGCCGGCTGGCGGCGCTTCCCGTTATCACCGTGCCCACGATCACGCTGGACGGCGACGGCGACGGCGTCGCGCCCGCGACCGACGGCACCGCGCAGGCCGCGAAGTTTTCGAGCCGCCGCGCCCATCGCGTCATTCCGGGCGCGGGACATAATCTGCCGCAGGAGGAGCCGGAAGCCTTCGCGGCGGCGGTGATGGAGTTGGTCAAGGGGTGAGGTCGAGCATATTTCGCTCGGCTTCATCGGCGTTTGCCGGCCCAACCCCGAGCGGCGATCTCGTTGATTTCCTCAATCGAAAAGGACGGGCCGTCTTTCCGTTTCAAAGTACCAAATACATCCGAGATCTTTCCAGTCGGCCTCGCCGGCCGAATTTCAATTCGTCCATGTGGAAGCTTGTTCAGCGTGATCTTTTCGCCGGGGCGGACACCCAAATGTTCAAGCATATCCTTATCAAGCGTGATCTGTGCTTTGGACGTGACAATGAGCGTACTCACGGCGGGCCTCATGTTGGGTCATGCATCTGAGACCAAATATCACCATTCAAGGATTCTGAAACAATCCCATTCGTGACCGGAAGACGATCCTTACCGCTCATTCCCGCCTTGGGCTCAGCTTCCACGTCGCCGCGAGGATGGCCGCCGTCATCAGCCCGCTGATGGCAGCGCCGATCGGGAATGCCAGCACCAGCGCCGAGGTCGCGGCCCAGCCGATCGAGGAGAAGGCTTCCGCAAACGTCGCCAGCCGCGATGAGGTCTGGCGGCGGCGGAACTGGCTGCGTTTGGCCTGGACGCGGAACCAGAGCTGGATCGAGGTCGCTGACGCCGCCGCGATGAAGACCCCGGCTGCGGTCACTGCCGCCTGCAGCGGCGAGGCAAACATCAGCGCCGCGACCAGCGGCGCGAAGATGACAGCGATCGCGATCAGCACCACTTCGATCTTGGCGCGGATGACGCGCTGACGGGACAGCGGCGCGGTCGCCACCAGGTCGGCGGCGTCTTCGCCCGAGATCGTGAGCCAGGCGAGGCCGCCCGCGAGTTGCCCCGCGGCCATCACGATGACCGGCGTGATCAGCACGATGGCGAGCGAACTGTCGGAAAAGCTTCGCCACAGCATCAGGGCCGGCGGCACCAGATAGAGCAGCTGCATCAGGGTTTGCGAGATCAGCCAGGGGTCGCGGCGCAACAGCAGGAATTCCTTCCGCCGCAGCGCCTGTTGCCGCGAGCCGCCGCGAAACGCCTTGGCGCGGGTTTGCTGGCTCGGCGCGGCATGGGCCGAGACGCTGACCGCGGTGTCGGCAAACCGCGGCGAGAAGATCGCCATCACGACGCCGAGCAACAACAGCCCGCCGGCGAGCAGCAGCAGCAGCGCCTCGGCATCGCCGAGCGCCGCGCGAGCCGGCCACCACACCACGCTGTCGCCGTCGGGCGCAACGGCTGCGGCGGCGTCCGACGTCAGCACCGCAAAACGCGACAGCGTGCCGTAGGACAGGATGGCTGCGACCTGCAGCGCAATGACGAAGCCGGCGCCGATGATCGCGGCGACGATTTGCGCCACCAGACGGGTGCGGGCCGGCCCGATCAGGCGAAACAGCACGATGGTGATGGCAATCGCGACCGCCGCCGCCGACAGCCCGACCGCGACCACGACGCCGTAAGCGGAAAGCCACCTGGCGCCGCCGCCGAACACGAGAACGTCGACAAAGGGCGTCGACAACAGCAGCGCCATCGCGGTCACCGACAAGGCAATCGCCGCGATGCGGACCGAGAATATGCTTTCCAGCCGGACCGGCGACGACATGATCAGGTCGAGATCGGCGCGCGCGTAAAACACCCGCGTCACCGATTCGATCGCCTGCGACAGCATCAGCGCCCAGGCCAGCAGAATGGTCGCGGTCATGACGATGAGCGAGGATTTGTTGAGCGGCAGCCTGAGATCGGCAAAGCGGCCGATCACGGCATAGGCCGGCAGATGCATGATCGCGGCGAACACGATCAGGCCGATCACGGCGCGGCTCTTCTTGCGGCGGCCGCCGGTCATCATCGCCAGCCATTCGCGCCATGCCAGCCGGATTTCGTGCCGGGCAAACCAGCTGAGGTCGGCCGTCGCGCTCATGCCGCGGCAGCCTCGACATCGACCAGCGCGATGAACAGGTCTTCGAGGCTCTTGTCGTCATGGCCGTTCTGCTGGCGCAGCTCGGTGAGCGTGCCTTCGGCCACCAGCCGTCCCGCAGCGATGACGCCGATCCGGTCGGCCATGCGTTCGGCGACTTCCAGAATATGCGTGGTCATGATCACGGTACAGCCGGAGCGGACGCGATCGCCGAGCAGTCCCTTGACATGACGCGCCGACACCGCATCGAGGCCAGTGAGCGGCTCGTCGAGGATGATCAGGCGGGGGTCGTGCACGAGCGCGCCCGCCAGCGCCACCTTCTGGCGCATGCCCTTGGAAAATCCCTCGCAGCGCTCGTGCAGATGCGGTTCGAGCCCGAGCGAGACCAAGCAGCTCATGCGCGGCCGGTTCGGAGACCGAAGCGTCGACGCCCCAGAGGCCGGCGACGAATTCGAGATATTCCAGCGGCGTCAGCTTGTCGTAGATCATCGGCTCGTCCGACACCCATGCCACCATTTGCTTGGCGGCTGTGGGATCGGCCAGCGCATCGACCCCGAAGACTGTGACTGCGCCGGCATCCGGCCGCAGCAGCCCGGCCACCATGCGCAAGGTCGTGGTCTTGCCGGCGCCGTTGGGGCCGACCAGGGCGTAGAATTCACCTCGCCGGACGGTGAGATCGAGCGCATCGACCGCGAGGCGGTCAAAACGCTTTGTTAACCCTCGCACTTGCAGCGCGGATTCTTGCGGTTTCATGGGATTGGAACAATCCGTGATGTGCAGCTCGCGGAAACCATGAACCGAAGAACTTTCGGCACGGTGAATCGCGCGCCCCAAATCGCGCCGATGCGCAGTTGTCGGCCAAAGCGGGATGGGATCAGGCTGGGGCGCGGCGACGGACCATTTTCTCATGCCCGGACGCGAGACAACACCGGGTTTGCAAGTCGAGGTTTTCTACTTTGCATGGGGTCGTTTTGCGGTTTTTTTGGCAAGGCGCTGCGGCGCTGCCCCCGGAGCACCGGATCGCTGGCGCTTCGCGCTCACGGCGAAGCGATTCAAGGCCATCCCATGATGCCCTAAGCCCGCCCTGCCTCGGCCGACTTCCGCTTGATCATGGCGACGACGGCATCGAGGATGGTCCCGATCGCGGCGCGCCGATAGGTCCAGCGCTCATCGGCATCCGGCTTGGCGATCACCATGGTCGCGTTGGCCTCGAACAACAACAGATCGCCGTCGCCGCTGAGGCCGAAATCGATTCCGGCATAGTCGAGGCCGAGCGCGTTGCGTACCCCTTCGAGCGCGGCCATCGCTTTGTCTCCGAGGGTCGAGCGCATGTCGGCGAGAAAGCGCTGTTCTTCGAGGCGATGGTCCGGCTTGTCGGCCATGTCGGACGTGAAATAATGCACCTTCCAGTTCTTCGAGATCGCTAGGTGCAGCGGATAGATCTCGCCGGCGATCATCATGACGCGGTATTTGCGCGCGTTGCCGTCGCTGCCGCGGGCATAGAGATATTCGATCGCCAGCAGATCGTCGCCGGGAAGGCCGGCCGCGGCAGTCGATAATGCGGCCGGCTCGTCGACCAGGATGAAGTTGCGCCCGGTGTGATAGCCGGGCGAACGCAGCAGCAATGGAAACGCAAAGCCGTGTTTGGCGACCGTATCGGCGCCGTCAGGTCCGGCCAGCGCGTCGCGCGCGATTGCGACGGTTCGCGGGGTGATCACGCCGGGCAGCGCGCCGAGCCGCCTCGAATTGCCGATGCGGCCGGTCTTCATCACCGCGCCGGGATCATTGATGACCGGCGCCGTGGTGCGCGCGATCAGGCGGGTGGCGGCTGCCAGCGCCGGTTCGCAGAGGTCGGCGTCGCCGATGGCGTTGAAGATCAGCCGATGCGGCGGCAGTGGCGTCAGTGGATCGAGGTGATCGGCGACGACAACCGATGTCATGAAGGTGCAATCGTCCAGGAACGCGGCGCTCGGGATGTTGCCGCCGCCCGACGAAACCAGTTGCAGCAGCGTGATCGGCGGCGCGGTGCCGCGATACGGCAGCGTTGAAACCGCATGGTCGCGAAAACCCTTGCTGAAATGATAGGAGGCGCCGGCGCGATCGCCGAGATCGGCGAGCACCGCGCCGAGGCCCTGATGGGCCGCCGCCAGCTCGGGGTCGGCCAGCAATGCCGCTTCATAGTGGGCGCGGGCCTCGGCATGCCTGTTGGCGCGAAGCAGAAGGTTGGCGAGGTTGACGCGCGCCAGCGGATTGGCCGGATGGTGGTGGATCGCCTCCGAATAGAGGCGGCAGGCGGCGTCGATCGCGCCCATATTCGTCAGCAATGTCCCGAACTCGTTGAGCGCGCTGAAATTTTCGGGCGCCCTGCGCAGGATGTCGACGAAGGCGAGTTGCGCGTCCTGCGGCCGGTTCAGCGCGCCCAGCAGGACGGCGCGTTCGATTTCGGTATTGACGGCATCGGCCGGGGCATGGCGACGGGCCAGCAGTTCGTCGAGTTGCCGCAGCCGCGCCTCCTGCGCCAGCCGTGGCGCCCAGCTTCGATCGATGCGTTGATCGTCACGCGTGGGCGCGGAGGGCTGTTGGGGTCTTGTCACAATTCGCGCGGTCCGGCATCGGAAGTCCCGTGGATACCACGATCGGGCGATTCGCAACCTTATCCAAGTCCCAATCGATCGCCGCGGTGACGCCCATTATTGCCAAATATTTCCTTTCCACGCCCTCCGGACATGTCCGGAAGCAAATTTATCGCTTCGACGATTCAAAAAGGCGGCGGCGGCAGGAGTTTGTTTACCAACAATCTTCATCGTCGATTCATTCCAGTGGCAAGAAAGTTCCGGTTCCTGATGGTATCCGCGTTAGCAACTCGTCTCCCCGACATCGAAACCGCCGATGCGCGGGCGACGCAAAATTTGCAGACCGGGCTGGCGCACTATGCGGCCGGCAGGATCATCGAGGCCATCGGCGCCTATCGGCGCGGGCTTGCCCTGTCCGGGCTGGAGCCGCCCGGACTGGTCTCCGTCGAGACGCTTGCGAAGCTGCACGCCAATCTCGGCAATGCCTGCATGGTTCGCGGCGATCTCGAATTCGCGGCCGAGAATTACAAGGCGGCCTTGCGGCTATCGCCGCATCTGACGGCCTGCTGGTGCAACCTCGGCAATGTGCGCCTCAAGACCGGGAAGGCCGGCGAGGCCATCGCACTTTATGCGCAGGCGCTGACCATCAATCCTGCGCATTGGCCATCGCGCACCAACCTGGCGCAGGCCCTGATCGCCACGCAGCAGCATGTTCTGGCCAGGGCATTGCTGACGGAATTGATCGGCGAAAGGCCGCAGGATGCGCAATTGCACCATCAGCTCGGCAAACTGCTGTTCGAACTCAATGAACCGCAAGCCGCGCTTGAAGCGTTTCGGCGGGCCGCGGGCCTCAACCCCGGCGATGCCGATACGATCTACTGGATCGGCGGCATCTGCCAGCAACTCGGCGAAATCGAAGCCGCCGAAGCCGCCTATGCCAAGGCCGCGCAATTGCAGCCCCTGATCCGGCGGCCGGCATCGAAATTTCCGGCGGATTTCCGTGTTCTGGCGCTGTATGCCCCCTTCGCCGGCAACCTGCCGACCGGTTACCTCTTCAAGCAGGCCGACTACGACACCGACACGCTCGCGCTGTTCGCCTCCAGCGAAATCGATATCGAACTTCTGAAACGGGACGTGCAGGTCGTCGTCAATCTGATCTCCGACGCCGACCAGGGGACTGCATTATTGCCGCTGGCGGCCGATCTCACCGCGCGGCTGGGCAAGCCGATCGTCAACGATCCCCTGAAAATCGGGCGGACGACGCGCGACGCGATCGCCGACCTCCTGCAGGGAATACCGGGCTGCCGGGTGCCGAAGATTTCGCGCCTGAAAGCCGGCACCGACCTTGCCGCCGCGGCATTGCAGGGCATGTTCGCGGCCTCACCCAGCGTTCTGGCCCGGCCGGCCGGGACCCATGGCGGTGACGATTTCGAGAGAATCGAGGGCGCGGCCGAACTCGAAGCCTTGCTGGCGCAGCGTACCGGTTGCGACCATTATCTGATCGAATACATCGACTACCGTTCCGCCGACGGCTATTTCCGGAAATACCGCTTCATCTTCGTCCATGGAGAGATTCTGCCGTACCATCTGGCGATCGCGGACGGCTGGAAGGTGCATCACGACTCGACCGACATGGCCGATCATCCCTGGATGCAGCGGGAGGAAGAGGCGTTCCTGGGCGATCCGGCCGGCGTCTTCAACCCTTCGCACTATCTCATCTTGCAGGAAATCCGGCAGCGCATCGGGCTTGACTATTTCGGCATCGATTGCGCCCTGGACGTTTGCGGCAACCTCGTCGTGTTCGAAGCCAATGCCTCGATGCTGGTGCATGAGCAGAACGAGGATTTCCCCTACAAGGCCCCGTTCGTGCTGCGCATCAAATCGGCGTTCGACGCGATGCTGCGGAAATTTGCGCTCGGCTAGAGTCAGGCGGCCGCCTGCCGGTTCGGCTGGCGAACCGGCAACCTGATCCGAACGATCAATCCATGCGGCTGCCGGTCGTTGAGCGACAGCTCGCCGCCATGCGCCAGCACGATGGTGCGCGCGATCGAAAGCCCGAGGCCGAAGCCCGAGGCCTCGTCCATATTCCGCGCCTCGTCGCCGCGCACGAACGGCTGCAGCATGAATTCCTTGCGCGCATCCGAAATGCCGGGACCGTCGTCCTCGACCTCGACGGTCACGGTGTCAGGCGCGACCGTGAGGCGGATCGTGGTCGCGGTGCCGAACTTGACCGCGTTCTCGACCAGGTTGGTGACGCTGCGATGCAGATCGTCCGGCCGTACGATCGCCATCGCGTGTTCCGGGCCTTCATAGGCCACCTTGTATCCCATGTCGGCGAATTGATCGGTGACGAGCTGCAGCGTGCTGGCGACATCGACCAGCGTCATCGATTCGAGCTTGCGGTCGTTGCGCAGGAAGGACAGCACGGATTCCAGCATCGATCGCATCTGGTCGAGATCCACCAGCATGCGGCTGCGATGGGCGTCGTCCTCGATGAATTCCGAGCGCAGCCGCATCCGGGTGATCGGCGTCCGCAGGTCGTGGCTGATGGCGGCCAGCATCTTGGTGCGGTCGTCGATCAGGGTTGTGATCCGTTCCCGCATCCGGTTGAGCGCCTTGGCGACGGAGCGAATTTCCTCCGGGCCGCGTTCGGGCAACGGCGCTGCGGCGCCGTTCAGGCTGAAGTCTTCCGCGGCCTTCGCGAAGGCCGACAGCGGCGCAGTCAGCGCGCGGGCGGCCCACAGGCTGAGCAGGGTGACGCAGATCACCGCAAACAGCAGCGTCGTCATCCACGGCCCACGCCACAGCGGACGCTGCCACTGGTCCTGCAGGAGCCTTGCGGAGATCAGCTCGCCATCCGGCAGCGCGATGCCGAGCTTGCGGCCGTCCCGTCCATTGGCGAGCGCAAAGATCCGGTAACCGTTGCCGAGCCGCCGATGCAGCATGCGCAGGGTATTGCTCTCCGGCTCGTCCGCCGCGGCCGCGGTGCCCGGCGCCAGGCTTGCGATCCCGAGCTGCGGGAACGTCCGCGCGATATCGGCGAAAAGCTGCGGCCGCCGCGCCGCGGGCGCGGCGCCGAGCAGTTGGACCAGTGCGGCAAGCTGGCTTGGGCTATGACCGATCGACGGCTCGACCTGATCCGGGCGGTGGATCAGGAAGGTCGCGGTGATGATCAGATGGATGGCGACGATCGAGGCGACCACCAGTGCGGCGATCTGTCCGCTGATGCCCCGCAGGTTCAGAAAGCCGAGCAGCCTCATGAGTAATTATTCGGAGCGACCCTCACCGCTTCGACCTCGGGCGTGAACATGTAGCCGCCGGAACGCACCGTTTTGATCATGGCGGCTTCCTGCGGGTCGGTTTCGATCTTGCGCCTGATACGGCTGACCAGCACGTCGATGCTGCGCTCGAACGAACCGGCGTTGCGGCCCTGGGTGAGGTCGAGCAGGCTGTCGCGCGACAGCACGCGGCCGGGCCGTTCGCAGAAGGTCCGCAGCAGGTCGAATTCGGCACTGGTCATCGCAACCCGCGCGCCGGCCGGATTGCGCAATTCGCGCAGCCTGAAATCGATTCGCCAGCCCAGGAAGGTCAGCGCGGTGGCGCCATTGATGGCGCTGACGGTCTGCGCCGCCGCCTGCCGGCGCAGCACCGCGTTGATGCGGGCCAGCAATTCGCGCGGATTGAACGGCTTGGCAAGGTAGTCATCGGCGCCCATCTCAAGCCCGAGAATGCGATCGACGTCCTCGCCGCGCGCGGTCAGCATGATGATCGGGGTCTGCGATTCGGCGCGCAGCTTGCGGCACAGGCTGAGGCCGTCCTCGCCCGGCAACATCACATCGAGGATGACGAGATCGACGCGAGAGTTGGCGAGCGCGCGGGCCATCTCGCGTCCGTCGTTTGCCGTCGTCACGTTGCAGGAGTTGGTGCGCAAATATTTCGCGATCAACGCCCGTGTCTCGCGGTCGTCTTCAACGACAAGAATATTCGGCGGCGCCGGCTGGGGCATGACGGTGACCTTGTCTCTCGATTCGAGGCGATCGGCGAAGTATTTTTATTTCCAGATATTTCCAGAAACTCCCTTGCAACACAGGGCAACATGGCTGCTTGGCGATAACAAGGCCTTGTTAAGATTGTTAACCATACCGTCGAGCCGTTCTCGGCGCGAACCCTGGAAGACACATGGCATCGATCTCCGCAGCCTACAGTAACACCCTTACGCCCCTGCAGCAGCTGCAGGATCAGCTGCAGGCGGAAGTGAATTCCGGCGCGATCAGTTCGTCCGACCAGGGCGCGCTGTCGTCCGCGCTCAACGATATCAACTCGTCGCTTCAGAGCAATCCGCCGGCCGCTCCGGCCGGCGGCACCAGCTCTTCGCCTGCCGACCTGAAGTCGAAGATCGACAGCCTGATCGCGAACGAGGTGTCGAGCGGCAAATTGACCAGCGATCAGGCCACCGAGCTGCAGGGCGTCTTCAAGGCGGTGTTCGCCGCGGACAGCGCCGGCGGTGGTGTTGCGGGTGGTCCGGCCGGTCCGGGTCTTCCCGCTCCGGGTGGCTCTGACGCCGCCGGCCGTGCCCATCATGGTCATCACGGCGGTGGCCACGGCGCCGCGCCACCCGCCGACAGTTCGTCCTCAAGCGACAGCACCAGCTCGGCCGCCGACATCCTGCAGCAGTTCCTGCAATCGCTGCAGAATTCGCAGTCCGGCGCGTCGTCGACGCCATACGGCGCGACCGGCAGCACCGACCCCGGCAACAGCGGAGCTACTTCATACGCGCCGCTTCTGATCGACTACCAGACCTGAATCTGAAGCGACGAAACACCGAAGGCCCGCGCGCAACCAGTGAACGCGATGTTCGACACTATCATTCTTCTCGCCGGTGAAGCCGAGCATGTCGCGTTACCCGTGCTGCTACGCGGGCACAATCCGCAGCTCACGGTGATTTCGGCCGGAACCTCCGCGGATCTGGCCGCCTTGGATTCCGACGTGCTGGCGCGAGCCCGGCTGATCGCCTTCGCGACCCCGGAGATCGTATCCGGCAGCACGCTCGCCCGGCTCGGCTACGGTGCGATCAATTTTCATCCGGGCCCGCCGAGCTATCCCGGATGGGCGCCGGCGCACTTTGCGCTTTACGAGCGGGCCACGGAGTTCGGCGCGACCGCCCATGTCATGGTCGAGCGGGTCGATGCCGGCCCGATCGTCGACGTCGCGCGCTTTCCGATCCCATCCGACATTTCCGTGCTCGGCCTGGAGGGGCTGGCCTACGCCCACCTCGCGCAACTGTTCTGGCGCAACGCCAAATCGCTTGCGACGGATCCGGAGCTGCCGGCGGCGCTGCCGGTTCGGTGGGGCAGCAGGAAGTATTCGCGCCGCGCCTATCGGGCGATCTGCGACATTCCGCTCGACATTCCCAAGGATGAACTCGACCGCCGCCTGACGGTGTTCGGCGGCAATCATTTCGGCATCTGCCCGACGATCAACCTGCACGGCATCGAGTTTCGCGCCGTGGTGCCGGCGGCCGGCCCGAGCCCGAGCCCGGTAAAGATCTAGAACATGATCCGGAAAAGTGGACACCGGTTTTCCGAAAAGACCATGCTCCATCAAAAAGTTAGAGCGTGATGACGATTCGAAGAAACGTCATCGCGCTCTAAGGCCCCCGCAGCGCGATGCCAAAATCCACCGGCTGCAGCGACGTGGTATTGCAGCGCCAGCCGCTCCCGGACTTCTGGAACGCGAACGCCTTCGCGATCCTCAAGCGGTGCGCCACCGCCAAGCTGTCCCGGCTGCCCGACGCAGCGTTCGCCTTGCCGGACTTCAGATCCCAGCAGGTGCCGGTGCAGCCGGACGCGATCGGACTGCAGACCGCAAATGGCGACAGCACGATCATTTCGACCTCGGCCGTCACCAGCGCGCTGTCCTCCGCCACCTTGTTGCCGATCTGGGACACGCGGCTCACCGCGAGGAAGTTCTCGCACGCATTGGCTGCATGGATTTGCGCGACGCAGAGATCGACGGCGTCGGCATCGGGCGAGGGCGAGGCGAGGTGGCGTCCGAAGATTTTTCCGGGATCACCCTTGGCCGCGGCGACCTCGGCCGTCTTCTCGTTGAAATAATCGCTCAGACAGCCCTCCGACGACGAAAGCTCCTCGAGCGGCACGTTGTCCTTGTCCGCCAGGGCGCATTTCCGGTCGCGCTCCCGGCCCCATCGTTCGTATTCGGAGAGTGCATTTCTCGCGTCGTCCGGCTTCAGCCTGGCGACGAGTTGGAGAACGCGGTCGTTCAGTTCGGTCTTGGCGATGGCCAGCGAGGGTTCGCTGCAGATCAGCGCTCCGGCGGCGCTATTGGTCGCCAGGCAATCGAAATTCGGATCGGTCAGTATCTCCGTCCGCTCCTCGGTTTCCCTCAACAGGCAGGCCTTGATGGGTTGGACGTTGCGGCCCGAAAGCCTCTGGTTGGCGAAAATTCCGCAACTCGAGTTGCGATCCCTGATCCATTCGGCATTTTCCTCGATCGCAAGGCGACGATTGGCAAGCCGGTTGAGCCTGTTCTGGATCGCGATGTTCAGCTTCGCGGCCGCGTCATTGAGATCGGGATCGCCGCAGAATAATTGGTCGGCCGCGTCCCTGAAGGCCGCGCAATGATTGCGCTCGAACAGCGGCAGCACCTCGTTGATCGGCCGCTCCGTATCGGGAGTGTTTTCGGCGAGCGCCGGCAGCGCCACGCCAAGCTGGATCGCGACGGCAGCCAGCACGATTCCCCGCATCCCGGTCCCCATCACATGAAAGCCTGCTCGCTTCGGCCGCTTGCGGAATCCATCATCGAGCCGGGCGCGGAGATGTCAATCGCCTTGTCCAGAGCGTTTTCGAGCGAAGTGGATGCCGGTTCGCGCGAAGAAAACGCGTCAAAACAAGAATCTGGAGCTTCGGTTCTGATTCAATCAGAACCGGAGCTCTAAGTGTCGCGCCGGCGAGCGCGACCGTCAGTTGGCGGTGGAGATCAGGGCGGGTTGGGCGGCCGAAGTCAGCATCACCGGCGACGGCGCATCGCGATCGGGCAAACGCGCTAGCAGCGGGGTGTCCGCATACTGCATGATGCCGTGCTGGTCGATGACGAACAGCGGCCGGTAGTTCCTGACATCGGCGTCCTCGACCATCGCCATGCGGCGGTTGTCCAGCGTCAGCCAGTGCCCGTCGAGCCGCGCGGCGGCAACCGCGTGGTCCTCGCCGTGGATGGTGTCGCGCATGATCACGATCCGCAAATCGTCGGGCGAGACGCCGGCCAGCCGCAGGGCCTCGAATTTTGCGATCGCATAGTCTTCGCAGTCTCCGGCGCCGCTGGCGAAAGTCTCGAGCGGCGAACTCCAGACGTCGATTTCGCCCCACTGCGCGAGGTCGCTCATCGGCCGGATCGCCAGATTGATCGCGCGATTGATCTCGCCGAGCCGGGCGCGTCCCTCGCGCGCTCGCGCAGCGTCGACGATGGCAAGCAATCGTAGCGCCGCCGGCGACACACAGTGATCGCGATCGCCGTCGCACAGCGCCAGTTGCACCCTCTCGTCGTCGAGCTTGCGCTCGACCCCGATCCATTTGTCCCGCACCGCCCCGAAGGACAGGTCCCAGGCCGAAAGCCCGAACGGCTCGGTGGATTTCCGGATCAGATCCGCAGCCCCGGGCGTCATCAGGGTCGCCGCGGCAAGCTCCGCCGCCGGGCCGAACCAGGCCATGCCGCAGGCAAGGATGAAGGCACGCCACGCGTGCGAGCGACCGAAAATTCCCATTTGACGCCCCAATGCGCCGGCACCGGAGGCCTTGTTGGCCTTCTCAGGTGACCGGATCGTCTCAGGGGGCGATGATGGATTGGGTGGCTTTTGTTCTGCTTAAAGCCGGCCGCAGGCGGCCGAAAAGCGCGAAACAGGCTGAAATCCGCCTCGCCGATTTGTTGAAAATTTTACGGATCGGGCGCTGCAGGAGCGAAAGTTCCTCGCAGGAAGCGCGGGATACATGCAGGGGTTGTATTGCGCGGAATTTCCGCAGGATATGGCTAATTCGCCCGAAAACGCGAGTTTTGTTATCTAGATCACACTTTTAGCTAAGAAGAGGGCGCAGTATCCTGCAGCGCGATGCAAGGATAAGACCACCTCAGTATCGGCCTTGAAATCTATACGTTCGATTACATCAAAAAGATCGGGTTATTCTTTTGATGATCGAATTCTACAAAAGAAAGTGCTCCGAGTACTTCTATGCGCGCGGCTTTGGCAATGGAATTGACCGAGAACCATTCGGCTTGGTCAAGAATGACAGGCGTCGCACAAGCAGAAGATGGTTTCGCGATGCAATTTCCAATGATAAGCAAGCATAGACCTTGAATATTATATAAATATTAACCATTTGCGGTGGCCCATTGAATTACGCCGGCAAATTCGACGCCAAGCACGACGCTGACGGCTCGGGTCACTCGGATGGGCACGCCCATGTCGAGACGGTCAGCGCGCACGCGACGCACGTTCCGGCGGACGCCATCATCGTTCCCGACGCGCAGCTGCTGTTCAACGGCGACTTCAAGCGCTCCGGCGTCGACCTGGTGCTTTCCAGGGACGACCATGAACTGGTGCTGCACGATTACTTCAAGGGCGAAAAGCGCGCCGCGCTGTCGTCGCCCGATGGCGCCCACCTCACCGGCGAACTCGTCAACGCCCTGACCGGCCATACCGAATATGCGCAGGCCGGCGGCGCGGCCGGCGCCAACGCCGTGATCGGCCACGTCACCAAGCTCGCGGGCAGCGCGACCGCGATCCGCAACGGCGTCTCGATCATCCTGAACCAGGGCGACAACGTCGAAAAAGGCGACGTCGTCCAGTCCGGCTCGGATTCCACCGTCGGCATCACCTTCATCGACGGTACGGTGTTCGGCTTGTCGTCGAACGCGCGGATGGTGCTCAACGAGATGGTCTACGACCCCAACGGGTCGAACAATTCGTCGCTGATCAGCCTGGTCGCCGGCACCATCTCCTTCGTCGCCGGCCAGACCGCCAAGCACGGCGACATGAAGATCGATACCCCGGTCGCCACCATGGGTATCCGCGGTACCGCCGTGCTGGTCGAGATCGACTTCAACGTTTCGACCCCGGGCGTGCCCGACGCCAAGTTCCAGGTGCTGGTCGAACCGGACGGCACCACCGGCTCCTACATCCTGTTCGACAAGAACACGCTTACGCCGATCGCCGAGGTCAACAAGGCCGGACAGCTGATCCACATCCGGGAGGGCCTGGTCAGCATCTCGAACGCCGGCCTGTCGGACGAGGTGCAAAAGCTCATCAACGAGGTTTTCGCCGAGAAATACGCCTACGACACCAACCCCAAGACGTTCGATCATCAATTCACCGACTCGATCATCCCGTTGCCGCTGACGCCGATCATACGGCCGAACGGCCAGACCATTACCGGGACGGCTTATGTCCAGAACACCGCGGACAAGACAGGACCGTCGGGACCGAGCGGACCTGTAAACTCGCTGAGCCACACCGATGGGCCGCCGCATGCGGTGATCGTCAACCTGCTCGGCCAGGCGATCAGCGGCTTCCAGATCACCGAGCTCGCCGGCAAGACCGGCGACAGCGCCGATCTCGACAGCGTCTCCGGCGCCGTCAACTTTGTCGACATCAACCCCGGCGATGCGCCTTCGGTGTCGGCCAAGTTCGGTTCGTTCACTTACCAGAACGCGGCGCATCAGGACGTGACCGCGGCGCTGAACGCCCAGCAGCTCGCGGACATTGCGGCGGTCGAGGCCAAGCTTGTGCTGACGCCGAACGCCGGCAACAACAATGTCGGCACCACGGCCTTTAGCTATAGCGTGCCGGACAGCGCTTTCGACTTCCTGGCCGCCGGCGAGACCTTGACGCTGACCTACGACATCAAGGTCGACAACAACTATGGGCCGAACGACGAGTTGACCCCGCTTACGCTGACGATCACCATTACCGGCACCAACGACGTTCCCGTCATCACCACGAGCGCGCCGAGCATCGCGTTTTCGGGCGGCACCAGCGTCCCCGGCGGGGATCTGCCGACCAGCGACCCGACCTCGGGAACGCTGGCCTTCACCGACGTCGACCTGACCGACACCCATACGGTCGCGACGGCCCTGACCGGCGCGGTGGGGGTGCTCAACGGAATCACCGTGCTCGACGGGGTCGATGCGCTACCGCCCGGGCCGCTCGATCTGCTGAAGACGGCGCTGACGGCGTCGATCGCGGCCGGCAATGACAGCACGCTGACGGGTAACGGAACCATCAACTGGAAACTCGCCGAGCTTCCGGTCTATATCGCCGATTTCCTCCCCAAGGGCGAGACGCTGACACTCACCTATACCGTGACGCTGACGGATTCGCAGGGCGCGACCACCACCCAGGACGTCATCGTCACCATCACCGGCACCGACACGCCCGCCGTGGTCTGGATCGCGACCGCGACGCCGGGCTCGACGGGCGGGCTGTGGAGCGACGGGTCGAACTGGGAAACCGGCACCGTTCCGACCGCGAACGACGACGCCATCATCATCACCAACCAGCTGATCGGCCTGACGCCGTCCTATCCGGTCACGATCGATGCGCCGGCCTTCGCCAAGACGGTGACCCTGAACGACTTCAGCGATCTCGGCAACGCCCATCCGCGGCTCGACAACGACAGCACGCTGACGATCGGCGGCGCGTTCACGCTTGGGGTCGACTCGATCGTCGACAATTCCGGAACCATCAGCGCCGGCGGCGCGATGGAAGTGCTGGACGCCAGCGTCCTGAATAATTCCGGCACCATTGATCTCGCCCAGGGCGGCGATTTCAAGGACCAAACCAGCATCACCAATGCCGGGAAGATCGACGTCACCGGCGGCACGCTCAATATCCTGGTCGGTGTCGCCAATACCGGCGGCAACCTGACGGTCGAGGGCGGGGCGAAGGCAGCCTTGAACAGTGCCGCCATCACCGGCGGCACGGTCAACAACAGCGGCGAACTGGACCTCTCGGGCGGCGTGGTGCAGGGCGGCACGCTCAGCACTTCCGGCCAGATCGAGATCAGTGGCACCGGTAACGTGCTGGACGGCGAGAGCGTGACCAACAGCGGTGCCATCGAGGTTCTCGGCGCGCTGACCATGAACGGGGGTTCCAGCATCGCCAACGCTGGGGGTACGGTAACGGTCGGTGGGACGCTGACGCTGAACGGCGCGACCATAACGAACGGCACCGTCACCAACCAGGCCGGCGGCACCATCGATCTCAACGGCGGTTCTCTGAACGACGGCTCGCTGAACAGTTACGGACAGATCAATGTCAGCGGCGGCGGCAATGGGCTGTATGATGAAAGCGTCGCGCTCAACAACACGCTGGAGATACTGGGAGGCGGCGCGCTGACCGTCGACGGCGGGTCGATCGTCAACAGCACAGCTATGATCCGCCTCGATGGTGGCGCCGCCGGTCTCGGCACGTTGACGGTAAACGATGCGACGATCGCCGGCGGCTCGATCCTGAACTCGGGTGATATCGACCTGACCGGCGCCGGCGTGCTGAAAAACGGTTCGCTGCAGAATTCCAACTATATCGACGTCTCCGGCCTCGGCAACGCGCTGGACAATGAGACCGTCACGGTCGGCGGGGCCCTGGTAATTCATTCCGGCGGAGCGCTGACCGTCGATCAGGGCTCCACGGTAACCGATCCCTATTCCTGGGAGGTTGATGGGACGCTGACGCTGAACCACGCGACCATCAATACCGGCGTCGTCTATAATGACCCCGGCGGCACCATCGATTTCACCGGAAGTGCCGTGATCAAGAACGGCTGGCTTTACAATATCGGCCAAACCAATGTTTCCGGTACAGGCAACGCGCTGCACAATGTCAACCTCGACAATGCGGCGCTGGAGGTCCTGGCAGGGGGCGCCCTGACCATCGACCAGGGTTCGGTCGTTGCCAACTCCGGCGGTACCTTCACGGTCGACGGCAATGCGACGTTGACGCTGAACGACGTGACGGTCACGAGCGGCACCGTCAACGACAGCGGCGAGATCGACCTTACCGGCAGCGCCGTCGTGAAAACCGGCACGCTCAATTCGTCCGGCACGATCAAGGTCAGCGGCAGCGGCAACGCGCTGGACGGCGAGAGCGTTACCAACGTCGGCGTCATCGAGGTCGTCGGCGCGCTGACGCTCGATCAGTCGACCACGGTCGCCAATGGCGGCGGCACGATTACCATCGACAGCACCGGCACGCTGACGCTGAATAATGCGTCCATCAGCAACGGCACGCTGGGCAATTCCGGGCTGCTGGATGCGACCGGAACCAGCGGGCTGCACGGCATCGCCATCACCAATGCCTCGGGCGCCACGCTGGAATTGACCGGCGGCGTCCTGACGATCGACGGCAGCAACGCCACGTTCAACAATGTGGGCCTGCTGGAGGCCAATGGCGGCGGGCTCGACCTCAACACCGACACGCTGACCAACACCGGCACGCTGAAGGCGACCGATACGAGTGTGCTGGAACTGACCTCGACCACGGTGACCAATACCAACGGCACGGTGACGGTCGACGCGCTCTCGACACTGGACCTGAACGGCGGCGACAGCATCACTGGCGGCACGCTGGGCAATTCCGGGCTAGTGGATGCGACCGGAACCAGCGGGCTGCACGGCATCGCCATCACCAATGCCTCGGGCGCCACGCTGGAATTGACCGGCGGCGTCCTGACGATCGACGGCAGCAACGCCACGTTCAACAATGTGGGCCTGCTGGAGGCCAATGGCGGCGGGCTCGACCTCAACACCGACACGCTGACCAACACCGGCACGCTGAAGGCGACCGATACGAGTGTGCTGGAACTGACCTCGACCACGGTCAACAACGCCGGCGGCGTCATTACGGTCGACGCGCTCTCGACACTGGACCTGAACGGCGGCGACAGCATCACTGGCGGCACGCTGGGCAATTCCGGGCTAGTGGATGCGACCGGGACCAACGGGCTGCACGGCATCGCCATCACCAATGCCTCGGGCGCCACGCTGGAATTGACCGGCGGCGTCCTGACGATCGACGGCAGCAACGCCACGTTCAACAATGTGGGCCTGCTGGAGGCCAATGGCGGCGGGCTCGACCTCAACACCGACACGCTGACCAACACCGGCACGCTGAAGGCGACCGATACGAGTGTGCTGGAACTGACCTCGACCACGGTCAACAACGCCGGCGGCGTCATTACGGTCGACGCGCTCTCGACACTGGACCTGAACGGCGGCGACAGCATCACTGGCGGCACGCTGGGCAATTCCGGGCTAGTGGATGCGACCGGGACCAACGGGCTGCACGGCATCGCCATCACCAATGCCTCGGGCGCCACGCTGGAATTGACGGGCGGGGTGCTGACGATCGACGGCAGCAACGCCACGTTCAACAATGTGGGCCTGCTGGAGGCCAATGGCGGCGGGCTCGACCTCAACACCGACACGCTGACCAACACCGGCACGCTGAAGGCGACCGATACGAGTGTGCTGGAACTGACCTCGACCACGGTCAACAACGCCGGCGGCGTCATTACGGTCGACGCGCTCTCGACACTGGACCTGAACGGCGGCGACAGCATCACTGGCGGCACGCTGGGCAATTCCGGGCTAGTGGATGCGACCGGGACCAACGGGCTGCACGGCATCGCCATCACCAATGCCTCGGGCGCCACGCTGGAATTGACCGGCGGCGTCCTGACGATCGACGGCAGCAACGCCACGTTCAACAATGTGGGCCTGCTGGAGGCCAATGGCGGCGGGCTCGACCTCAACACCGACACGCTGACCAACACCGGCACGCTGAAGGCGACCGATACGAGTGTGCTGGAACTGACCTCGACCACGGTCAACAACGCCGGCGGCGTCATTACGGTCGACGCGCTCTCGACACTGGACCTGAACGGCGGCGACAGCATCACTGGCGGCACGCTGGGCAATTCCGGGCTAGTGGATGCGACCGGGACCAACGGGCTGCACGGCATCGCCATCACCAATGCCTCGGGCGCCACGCTGGAATTGACCGGCGGCGTCCTGACGATCGACGGCAGCAACGCCACGTTCAACAATGTGGGCCTGCTGGAGGCCAATGGCGGCGGGCTCGACCTCAACACCGACACGCTGACCAACACCGGCACGCTGAAGGCGACCGATACGAGTGTGCTGGAACTGACCTCGACCACGGTCAACAACGCCGGCGGCGTCATTACGGTCGACGCGCTCTCGACACTGGACCTGAACGGCGGCGACAGCATCACTGGCGGCACGCTGGGCAATTCCGGGCTAGTGGATGCGACCGGGACCAACGGGCTGCACGGCATCGCCATCACCAATGCCTCGGGCGCCACGCTGGAATCGACGGGCGGGGTGCTGACGATCGACGGCAGCAACGCCACGTTCAACAATGTGGGCCTGCTGGAGGCCAATGGCGGCGGGCTCGACCTCAACACCGACACGCTGACCAACACCGGCACGCTGAAGGCGACCGATACGAGTGTGCTGGAACTGACCTCGACCACGGTCAACAACGCCGGCGGCGTCATTACGGTCGACGCGCTCTCGACACTGGACCTGAACGGCGGCGACAGCATCACTGGCGGCACGCTGGGCAATTCCGGGCTAGTGGATGCGACCGGGACCAACGGGCTGCACGGCATCGCCATCACCAATGCCTCGGGCGCCACGCTGGAATTGACCGGCGGCGTCCTGACGATCGACGGCAGCAACGCCACGTTCAACAATGTGGGCCTGCTGGAGGCCAATGGCGGCGGGCTCGACCTCAACACCGACACGCTGACCAACACCGGCACGCTGAAGGCGACCGATACGAGTGTGCTGGAACTGACCTCGACCACGGTGACCAATACCAACGGCACGGTGACGGTCGACGCGCTCTCGACACTGGACCTGAACGGCGGCGACAGCATCACTGGCGGCGCGCTCAACAATTCGGGCGAGGCCGACGCCAGCGGAACCAACGGGCTGCACGGCATCGCCATCACCAACTCCGGCACGCTGGAATTGACCGGCGGCGTCCTGACCATCGACGGCAGCAATACCACGTTCAGCAATACCGGCACGCTGGAGGCCAATGGCGGCGAACTCGACCTCAGCAACGACACCCTGACCAACAGCAATGCGCTGAAGGCGACGGGCGGCGGCGTCCTCAAATTGATCTCCAGTACCGTCAACAATTTCCTGAACCTGATCACCGGCGCCGGCACGGTGACGGTCGGCTCGGGCTCGACGCTGGACCTGGCGAGCGCCACCATCAGCGGCGGCACGCTCGGCAATTCCGGCATCCTCGATTCCACCGGCACCAGCGCCATCACCAACGTCGGCATCACCAACTCCGGCACGCTGGAATTGACCGGCGGCACGCTGACCATCGATCCCATGGCGGGCCCGACCATCACCAATTCGGGCACGCTGGAGGCCAATGGCGGCGAACTCGACATCACCAGCGACCCCATCGGCAATACCGGGACGCTGCAGGCGATCGACAGTTCCACGCTGAAGCTGACGACCCTGACGGTGACCGACACCGGCGCCGGCACGGTGACGGTCGGCTCGGGCTCGACGCTGGACCTGGCGAGCGCCACCATCAGCGGCGGCACGCTCGGCAATTCCGGCACACTGGATTCCACCGGCACCAGCGCCATCACCAACGTCGGGATCACCAACTCCGGCACGCTGGAATTGACCGGCGGCACGCTGACCATCGATCCCATGGCGGGCCCGACCATCACCAATTCGGGCACGCTGGAGGCCAATGGCGGCGAACTCGACATCACCAGCGACCCCATCGGCAATACCGGGACGCTGCAGGCGATCGACAGTTCCACGCTGAAGCTGACGACCCTGACGGTGACCGACACCGGCGCCGGCACGGTGACGGTCGGCTCGGGCTCGACGCTGGACCTGGCGAGCGCCACCATCAGCGGCGGCACGCTCGGCAATTCCGGCATCCTCGATTCCACCGGCACCAGCGCCATCACCAACGTCGGCATCACCAACTCCGGCACGCTGGAATCGACCGGCGGCACGCTGACCATCGATCCCATGGCGGGCCCGACCATCACCAATTCGGGCACGCTGGAGGCCAATGGCGGCGAACTCGACATCACCAGCGACCCCATCGGCAATACCGGGACGCTGCAGGCGATCGACAGTTCCACGCTGAAGCTGACGACCCTGACGGTGACCGACACCGGCGCCGGCACGGTGACGGTCGGCTCGGGCTCGACGCTGGACCTGGCGAGCGCCACCATCAGCGGCGGCACGCTCGGCAATTCCGGCACACTGGATTCCACCGGCACCAGCGCCATCACCAACGTCGGCATCACCAACTCCGGCACGCTGGAATTGACCGGCGGCACGCTGACCATCGATCCCATGGCGGGCCCGACCATCACCAATTCGGGCACGCTGGAGGCCAATGGCGGCGAACTCGACATCACCAGCGACCCCATCGGCAATACCGGGACGCTGCAGGCGATCGACAGTTCCACGCTGAAGCTGACGACCCTGACGGTGACCGACACCGGCGCCGGCACGGTGACGGTCGGCTCGGGCTCGACGCTGGACCTGGCGAGCGCCACCATCAGCGGCGGCACGCTCGGCAATTCCGGGACACTGGACTCGACCGGCACCAGCGCCATCACCAACGTCGGCATCACCAACTCCGGCACGCTGGAATTGACCGGCGGCACGCTGACCATCGATCCCATGGCGGGCCCGACCATCACCAATTCGGGCACGCTGGAGGCCAATGGCGGCGAACTCGACATCACCAGCGACCCCATCGGCAATACCGGGACGCTGCAGGCGATCGACAGTTCCACGCTGAAGCTGACGACCCTGACGGTGACCGACACCGGCGCCGGCACGGTGACGGTCGGCTCGGGCTCGACGCTGGACCTGGCGAGCGCCACCATCAGCGGCGGCACGCTCGGCAATTCCGGGACACTGGACTCGACCGGCACCAGCGCCATCACCAACGTCGGGATCACCAACTCGGGCACGATCGAGGTTTTAAGCGGCGCGCTGAAGGCCACCGGCGGTTCCATCGCGGGCAGCGGATCGATCCAGATCGATGGCGGCGCCTTGTTCGAAATCAATGAGTTGGACACGCAAAAGGTCGTGTTCTCCGGTACGAGCGCCGAATTGCAGATCGATGGCACCGGCTCCGTTGGCAATACCCTCAGCTTCGGCGGCAACATCGCCGGTCTGGCTGCGACCGACGAACTGGACCTGCGGACCATCGGCTACGGCCCGAACACGACCGGCACGTATGTGGGCGACGCCAGCGGCGGCACCCTGACCATCACCGACGGTACGCACTCGATCAGCATGACGCTGGTCGGCGACTATCTCAACGCGCATTTCGCGGGCGCGACCGACAATAACGGCGGCACGCTGATCACGCTGAACGCCGCCGATGACAAGCCGGTGATCGCGGCGACCGACCTCGCGCAGACGGCGACGCTGACCGAGACCGTGGGCCAGACCGGGGTGGCGACATCGGACGATTTCAACGCCGGCCAGCGGAACCATCCACTTTACCGATATCGACCTGACAGATCGCCCCACGGCGAGCGTCACCCAAGCGGCGAGCTATCTCGCGGCGGACGGAACCACGTCGCTGACGCTGACGCCGGACCAGCTTGCCACGATCGAGCACGGCTTCACGATCAGCGCGGAAGCCGGCAACACCAACAATGGCGCGATCGACTGGTCGTACAGTGTCGCCGACGACGCGCTCGACTTCCTGGCGGTCGGCGAGACGGTGACCGTTGTTTCAACGGTCACGGTCGATGATCATGAGGGCGGAACTGCCGCGACCACCGTCACGGTCACGATTACCGGGACCAACGACGCGCCGGTGATCGCGGCCGATGTTTCCGGCAACGCCGGAACAGGCCTGCATACGATCACCGAACAGGCCGGGCTCACCAACGCGCCGGCCACGGTGGTCGATACCGTGAGCGGATCGCTGGCGTTCACCGACGTCGATCTCACCGACACCCACACGGTTCAGCAGGCGCTGGTATCGGCCGTCTGGACGAAGGCTGACGGCAACACCGCCTCGTTGAGCGATCCTGGAGCTCTGTCTCTGGTCGAGACTGATAGCACCGGTTCGGGCAACGGCTCGATCGCCTTCAGCTACAGCGTCGCTGACCATGCGCTCGACTTCCTGGCCGCCGGCGAGACGCTGACGGTTACCTATGATGTGACGGTCGCCGACTTCAGCAACGGCGTCGCGGACGGCACCTCATCAACCAGGCCGGTGACGGTGACCATCACCGGGACCGACGATGCGCCGGTGATCGCGCCGGCGGACCTGGCGCAGACGGCGACGCTGACCGAGGTGGCGGGCCAGACCGGGGTGACGACGCCGGATGCATCGACGCCGGCCGGCGGCACCATTCATTTTAGCGATGTCGACCTGACGGATACGCCGACGGCAAGCGTCACGGCGCAGACCGCGAGCTACCTCGCGGCGGACGGAACCACGGCGCTGACGCTGACGCCGGACCAGCTTGCGGCGATCGAGCACGGCTTCACGATCGCGGCGGAAGCCGGCAACACCAACAACGGCGCGATCGACTGGTCGTATGGGGTCGCCGACAACGCGCTCGACTTCCTGGCGGCCGGCGAGACGGTGACGCTGGTCTCGACCGTGACGGTCAACGACGGCCATGGCGGCACGGCGGCGACGCCGGTGACGGTGACCATCACCGGGACCGACGATGCGCCGGTGATCGCGCCGGCGGACCTGGCGCAGACGGCGACGCTGACCGAGGTGGCGGGCCAGACCGGGGTGACGACGCCGGATGCATCGACGCCGGCCGGCGGCACCATTCATTTTAGCGATGTCGACCTGACGGATACGCCGACGGCAAGCGTCACGGCGCAGACCGCGAGCTACCTCGCGGCGGACGGAACCACGGCGCTGACGCTGACGCCGGACCAGCTTGCGGCGATCGAGCACGGCTTCACGATCGCGGCGGAAGCCGGCAACACCAACAACGGCGCGATCGACTGGTCGTATGGGGTCGCCGACAACGCGCTCGACTTCCTGGCGGCCGGCGAGACGGTGACGCTGGTCTCGACCGTGACGGTCAACGACGGCCATGGCGGCACGGCGGCGACGCCGGTGACGGTGACCATCACCGGAACCGACGATGCGCCGGTGATCGCGCCGGCGGACCTGGCGCAGACGGCGACGCTGACCGAGGTGGCGGGCCAGACCGGGGTGACGACGCCGGATGCATCGACGCCGGCCGGCGGCACCATTCATTTTAGCGATGTCGACCTGACGGATACGCCGACGGCAAGCGTCACGGCGCAGACCGCGAGCTACCTCGCGGCGGACGGAACCACGGCGCTGACGCTGACGCCGGACCAGCTTGCGGCGATCGAGCACGGCTTCACGATCGCGGCGGAAGCCGGCAACACCAACAACGGCGCGATCGACTGGTCGTATGGGGTCGCCGACAACGCGCTCGACTTCCTGGCGGCCGGCGAGACGGTGACGCTGGTCTCGACCGTGACGGTCAACGACGGCCATGGCGGCACGGCGGCGACGCCGGTGACGGTGACCATCACCGGAACCGACGATGCGCCGCAGATCTCGGGCGCGCCCACCCTCGTCTCGACCGACGAGGACACGCCGACCACGATCCGGGGCCTCAGTGTTTCGGATGTCGACGGCGGCAGCAGCGTCGAGGCGATCACGCTCAGCGTCAACCATGGCACGATCAACTTCGACGGCCAAAGCGGCACGTCGATGACGATCAGCGACACGATCGCCAATCTTAACACCGCGCTCGCCAATGGCGTCACCTACACGCCGGGCTCGAACTATTCCGGCGCCGACGACCTGCATTTGTCACTCAACGATAACTCGCCGAACGGAACGGCGCTGACGGCGACCAAGGATATCGCGATCACGGTCACTCCCGACGTGCTGACGGCGAACGACGATGCGATCAGCAACGCGGCGCCGCCTTCGGGGAGTAGCTGGGTGTTCGATGCGGCGGACGGTCACTACTACCGGTATGTTTCGACGTCGTTGAACCACGCCGACGCCCAGACCGCCGCAGCGAATGACGGCGCCTATCTCGCGACCATTACCGACTCCGCCGAGAACAGCTTCGTCGCCAACCTGCTCGGCAGCGGCCAGGTCGGTTGGACGTCCGCTGTCACGCATAGCGCTAATCCCAACGGCGCTGGAGGCAGCGACGCAAACGAAACGTTCACCTGGACGGGCGGCCCCGAGGCGAGCACCGAGGTCACCTACACCAACTGGAATCCCGGCGAGCCCAATGGCGGATTTGGTTCGTCTGATGCCGCGGTTCAGATCGGTAACAGCGGCACATGGAACGACGTGCCGACCACGCCGAACTGGACGGCCGGCTATGTCGAGGAATGGGGCGGGCTGCAGAACCAGATCGACTTCAGCGAAAACACGCCGACGACGATCGCGACCTCGGTGCTGCTCGCCAACGACACCGACTCGCTGGGCAATCCGATCACCGTCACCTCGGTCGGCGACGCCAATCACCACAGCGCGGACGGCGGCACGGTCACGCTGAACGGCAACGTCATCACCTACACGCCCGCCAGCAACTTCAGCGGCCAGGACAGCTTCACCTACACGATCTCCGACGGTGCCGTCACCTCGACCGCGACGGTGACGTTCAATGTTGCGGCCCCGGCCTCAGCCGGCTCCGCGGCTGTGACGCTCGGACCCGCCGATTTCAATTTCGACGGCCACGAGATGGCCGTCGGCCAGGTGGCGACCACGGATGTCGGCAACACCGGGGATGGTACGGGGGTCACGCTGGTCGGCTCGGTCAACTGGAACGGTCAGGGCAACAGCGGCGACAGCCAGCTTCTGTTCTACAATGGCAGCACGTCGGACGCAGGCTTCGGTGTCACCGGCAAGGTCACCGCGACTGGCCAGCTCGATCTCCAAATCCAGACCGGCGGCATCGCGGGCATCGACACCGGCATCTCGATCGGTTCCGGGCAGTGGCACAACATCGCACTAACGCATACGAACGGCCAATTCACCCTCTATGTCGACGGCGTTGCCCAATTTACGACGTCCGAGGATGTCAACACCATCCCCGGCTCCAGTTTCAATGACTACACGCAGATCGCTGGCGCGACGGTCAGTGGTTCCTTCGACAGTGAGGGCTTCAACGGCGCGATTGCCGATGTCAGCGTCTGGAGCACCGCGCTGACGCAGACGCAAATTCAGGGCATGGACCTCAACGCGCTCACGGGCAGCGAATCCGGCCTTGTCGCTTACTATCCGCTCAATGACGGTGGCGGCACCACAATCGCCGACGCCGTCAACAGCGCGGGCAATTTGCAGATCAGCACCGACGGCACTGGCAGCGGAACGTGGATGTCGGCCAGTGCCAACACGACGCTGACCATCGCGCCGGATGATCTCCAGCATACGGTGTTCCCGTTCATTCAGATCAGCGATTCCGCTTCGACCACGATCGACAGCGCGACCGTGACCTGGAACGTCAACGGCAGCGCCGCGGCGATTGCCGGGGAAGGCCTGGATGTCGGCGGCAATCCCGACGGCATCACGATCACCTACGACCCGAATGCCGGCGGTCAGGGCGTGGCTGGCTACGACCTCACGGGAAGCGCGTCGCTCGCCGCCTACGAAGATGTGCTCAGTCATCTGACCTTCGCCACGCCTGATCTTGCGAGCGACGGCACGACTTTCACGGTCACGGTCAACGACGGCAGCGGCGACAGCACGTCCGTGACGTCGACCATTAACGTCGCGTTGCCCTCAGGTTGGGAGGTCTGGACGGGTGCCGATAGCGGCGTCGACCCCAATACGGGCAACCTCGACTGGAACGATCCCGGCAACTGGAGCCTCGACAGGGTCCCCGGCGCGCAGGATTTCGTCTACGTCGACGCGAACGCGGTCATTACGGACGACCTCGGTTACAATGGCGATCAGTCGATCACGCAGTTGGATGTACGGGGTGGAACCGAGCTCGACATCCAGAATTCCGATACCTCGCAATCGCATGCGTTCACCATCGCCGGCGCGCCGAACGCAGACGGCACCCGCGTTGCCCTGCTCAACGCCGGCACCATCAACATCCAAAACGTATCGGTCAACGGTAGCAGCAGCACCAGCGTCTCCGTCGACATTCAGGGGGGCGTCCAGAACAGCGGCACGATCACGGTTCAGAACGTTGCTACCACGACTTCCACCGTTTCGCTGGAAATCGCCGGCGAGGTTCAGAACAACGGCAACATCAACGTTCAGGCCACCAGCGCCAGCACCGCGTCGGCCACTTTCGCGGGCTATGTCCAGAACAGCGGCAACATCCTCGTTGCGGCCGGAAGCACGAGCAGCAGCTTCGCGACGGCCGAATTCTCGGGCGGTGTGCAGAATACAGGCACCATCTCGGCCGATGGCTATGGTGCCGCGCTGGTGTTCGACGCGGTGACCGTTGACAACACCGGCGGGACGATCGAGACATCCGACAGCTCCGTCATCGTCTTCGACGGTACCACCATCAGCGGCGGTCAGATCAGCGGCGATTCGAGCTCGACAATCGACGTGGGCTTCGGCTCATTCTCCGGCGTCGCCCTGACGCTCGAGGACGGCGTCACCGTCGTCGATGAGAACATGACGGTCGGTTCCGGCGATACGCTCCAGGTCGAACATGGTTCGATCGGTCCCGGCGTCACGCTCGATGACGTTATCGTCACCAATGGCGGCACCGTGCAGGTGGATCTCAATCTAAGCCCCACGACGTTGACGCTGACTGACGGCACGAGCATCACCGGCGGCGCGTTGACGATCGGCAGTTCCGGTATCGTCGACGTCGAGGCCGGCTCGCAGGGTCAGGGCGACCTCAACGGACAGAGCTACGACGCTCTGCTGGACAACGTCGCGGTGACCGGTGGCGGGACCATCGAGGTCAATGTGACGAGCGATGGCGACGCGGTCCTTACTCTCGCCGACGGCACCGCGGTGACCGGCGACACGCTGCACATCGGCGACAGCGGCGAAGTGTACGTGCAGAGCGGCGACAATGGCGACGTCACGCTGGACCACGTGACCGTTACTGTCGATGGCTTCGGCGAGATCGAACTCGGCAGCCCGGTGTCGTCGGGCTCGACGCTCATTCTCGACGACGGCACGACGATCACCGGTGGCATATTGTCGCTCGACGACGCCAGCGACACACTCGAGATCGCGTTCGGCTCGAACGACATCGGCGCCACCCTCGATCACGTCCAGGTCAACAATTACGGCGCGATTCAGGTTGGGTCGCAGGTGTCGGGCGATCCGACGCTGACGCTGGAAGACGGTACCACGATCTCCGGCTACGATACCGGCACGCTGGCGATCGGCAGCGGCGATACGCTCGATATCGAGGCTGGTGCGATCAACGGAAATGGTGCGACGCTGAACGGTATCGCCGTCAATGCGACGGACGATACCAGCACGATCAATCTCGGCAGTGGCAGCACGCTGACGCTGCAAGACACCTCTGTCCATGGCGGCACGATTGCATTCACGGGGACCGGCGACACGCTGGCACTGGATTCCGCTTCGGACATCTCGACCGCGACGGTCACCGGCTTCTCCAGCGGCGACACCATCGATTTCACGGATATCACTTCAGCCGACGATCCGTCATTCAGCTACAATTCCGGCGTCCTGACGCTCACCTACTTCACGCCCGACGATACCGAGCACCTTACGCCGCTCCAGGAAGCCATCACGCTCTCCGGCACCTACCGCGAGTCGGACTTCGTGCTGGTGGGAGATCAGAATGGCGGCACGGATGTCCTGTACCAGCCGACCGCCACCGTCACGGTGCTGACGTCAGCCGGTCTGGATTTCCAGACCAATCCCAATCCGCTGACGGAGATGGGGTCCGGCGCCATCCAGTCCGGCGCAGGCGGTTCGACATTCACGGTCGTCGACAGCGGCTCGACGAACGAATTTGTCTTCGACGGATATAACTTCACCTATGATGGCGTCAGCGGTGCTGTCACCGGCGGCACTATCACCGCGATCCACGAACTAGCTGCCGACAGCGTCACTCCGATTGCGGACTTCACCGGCCTGTTCGACGCTGCCTCGTGGATGGCCGCCGTCAAGGACGCGGCGGGCGGTGACTTCAGCGAGTTGAAGACGCTGGTTTCGCCCTACATTTTCAGTTTCGTCGGCGGCCCGGGGAACGACAGCTTCGGCGGCGCCGGTAATATTGAAAATATCAGCGGCGGCGGCGGCAACGACACGCTCGATCCCGGCACCGCGACCGGCGGCGCGCATACGCTGACCGGCGGCGCGGGCAGCGACACCTTCGTTTATCAGGCCGGCTACGGCGCGGTCACGATCACCGATTTTGACCAGGGCAATAATCCCGGCGTCTTCGATAGCAGCGAGCATGACAAGCTCGAACTCAGCGGGTTCGGCAGCGATCCGAGTTTCGGTCACGACACCCAGGGAAATCTCCTCGTCGAATTTGGCAATGGCGATGTTCTGACCCTGGTTGGAGTTCAGAACTCCAGTCAGATTCCGCAATCGGACATCGTTACCGGTGGCGGCAACAGCGGCGGCAATGGAAATGGTGGCGGCAACAACGGCGGGCCGGTGATCAGCAACGCCGGCAATACCGTCACCTACGCCGGATCGCCGCTATTCCTCGATCAGTCGGTTGCGGTCACGGATTCGACCGGCACCGTCAGCAGCGTCAATGTCTGGATTTCGTCGGGCTTCCAGACCGGGGATGAGTTGACGATCGATGGCAATGTTGACGGTCAGATTGTCAATCTGGATGGCAGCATCATCCACTACCATTTCGATCCCAACGCCAACAATAACAACAACAACAACATTCCGGCCGGTGGGATTTTCCTGTCGAACATCGGGACTACCCTCGCCACGACCGCGGATTTCCAGGCCGCGCTTGAGCTCATCCAGTTCTCGTCGGGCGCCGCGGACGGCGCTCGCACCGTGACGTGGGCGGCGTATGATGGCAGCCAGTTCAGCCCCACGGCGACGACGACCATCGACGTCGGTCCGATCCTCAACAGCATGACGCTGACGGTGAGCGAAGGCGGCACGACGGTGCTGACCAACAGCGATTTCAACGTCAGCGATCCCGCGTTCACGAGCTTCACCTATTCGGTCAACAACGTCACGCACGGCCAGTTCGAGCTCTTCCAGGGCGGTAGCTGGCAGGCGGCGACGACCGGCGGCTTCACCACGGCGGAGATCGCAGCACGCGAGGTCCGCTTCGTGCAGAACGGCGACGACGCCGCGCCGACGTTCACGATCCAGGCCGACGACGGCCCCAATGTCAGCCCGGCGATCACGCCGACCGTGAATTTCTCCGACGCGCCCGTGGTCACCACCAACAATGTCGCGCTGGTCGCGCAAAGCGCCTTCGGCGGCGCCGGCGAGCACCAGGGCGCGGCGGTCGACTTCGCCGTGGGCCATCTCTATCTGTCCTACAACAATGGAGCCGAGACGCAGTCCGCGAGCGACAATGCGGACATCGTGGCGTTCAACACGGCGTCCGAAGGCGCCACGCAGACGTTCAGCTACGCCTTTGGCGACAGCGACTTCTTCGGCGTCGCGGCGGACGCCAGCGAGATCTACACAGCCGGCGAAAGCTATGGCCTCACGACCGACACCAACGGCGGCAAGGAGGCGAAGGGGATATTCGTCCGCTTCGATGCCGACGGCACAGCGGGCAGCGACCCCAGTCCGGCGCTTGGAGACACCACCCACATCTTCTATCCCTCCTACAGCGGCGTTGAAGGCTTCCAGAACGTCATCGCCACGACGCAAAGCGGAAACACAATCCTGTATGCCTTCGGTTTCGGCCAGCCGGACGGGAGCGATGACACCTATGTTATCGCCGAATACGACAGTAGCGGCACACAGCTGGCGACGGCCACCGATCCCGGGAGTTTGCCGGGCGGCTCGGTGATCAATGGCGCTGCCGACTGGCAGGGCGCGATCTGGGCCGTCGGCAACTCCCATCATGGTACGCCGACCTACGATCCGACGGTGTGGGACTTCACCTACAACCTGAGCTCGGTTACTGCTTACGAGGACAACATCGGCGTATTCGGCACATTCAACGCGGTGGCGACCATCGGCAGCGAGCTCTACGCCGCCGGCACGGCTTATCCTTCCGGCGGACTGAGCGAGTATGTCGTTGCCGAATACAACAGCGACGGATCGATCGGATGGAGCAACACCTTCAGCGATGGCGGCGCGGATACGCTGAGCGGCGCTGTGACCCTCAACGGCCATCTCTATGTGGTCGGCTCGGAGACGGTCGGCAGCCTTACCGAAGGCGTGCTGATGGAGATCGATCCCTCGAACGGCAGCGTGATCTCGACGGTGACCTACGACCCGGCGCAATACAATTCCTTCACCTCGATCACCTCCGACGGTCATTATCTCTACGTTGCCGGCGTATCCGGCAGCAGCATCAGCAATGACCAGGCCGTCCTTTTGACCTACGACGCCGGTGGCGGGTCGGCGACGGCCATCGAGGATACCGCGCTCACGCTTAGCAGCCTGTCGGTCTCCGACGTGGCCGCCGGCACGGCGCAGATCGAAGTGACGCTCGCGGCCGGCCACGGCACGATCGTGCTGGAAAACAGCGGCGGCCTCGACAGCGTCGCGGGCGACGGCACCGGCTCGGTCGAACTGTTCGGCACGCAGGCGGCGATCAATACCGCGCTGGCGCATGGCGTGGTCTACGATCCGACATTGGGTTTTGCCGGCTCCGACACGCTTTCGATCACCGCCGAAGATCAGGGGAACAACCCGTCACACTTGGCCGAGTTCTACGACCCAGGATGTCAGCATTTCCATTGCGCCGGCGGCCTTGATCCCCGACGGCGGGGATCAGACCCTCAATGGCCCCTCGGGCGAAACGGTGGTGTTTGCCAGCGGCAACGGCACGCTGTTCCTCAACCAGCCCTCGACTTTCACCGGCGAGATCGCCGGGATTTCCGGAACCGGCGACGTGCTGGATATGCACGGCTTCTCCACCAACACCACGGCCACGACCGGCGTCGGCAGCTTCGACAGCATTACCGATACGACGACTCTGACGGTGATCGATCATTCCAATAACGTGACCGAGACATTCAAGTTGGCGGGAGACCTGTCTGGCTCCCTCTGGAACGTCACCACCGACAACAATGGCGGTGTCGACATCATCGATCCGCCGGCATCCGGCGGCGCCGCGCCTCCCGTCGGCTCGGCCGCCAATCAGGTCGTCGCCACGGCGCCGAACCAGACCCTGACCGGCACCGGCACCAGCAATTTCGTGTTCAACTTCCCGACCGTCGGCCAGGACATCGTGACCAATTTCCACCCCTCGACCGATACCCTGCAGTTCAGCAGTCCGATCTTTGCCAATGCGCAGGCCGTGCTGAACGCGACGCTGGATGACGGCCACGGCAACACGGTGATTGCGGTGGATGCGCACGATGCGATCGTGCTGTCGGGGGTCCTCAAGGCGCAATTGCAGGCCGCCGACTTCCATTTCGTCTGAGCCCGCTGTCCTCGGCCCGCATGCATTGCCCAACAACGAACGTGATCAATCCGCCGCGGCGTGATATCGGAAGCTCATGAGGCGGCTCAGGACATTGCGGCGGTGGTTCGCGCGAAAAATCGGCTATGCGCGGCTGATCTGCCTTGCGCTGCTGATCGGCTTCGCCGCGCTACGTATCGCCGATCCGCCCCCGGTCGAGGAGCTTCGGGTCCGCACCTTCGATACCTTCCAGCGCATCGATCCGCGCAAGAAGCTCCCGGTCTCGCCGGTCGCCATCGTCGATATCGACGAGAGGAGCCTCGCCAATCCAAAGCTCGGCCAGTGGCCGTGGTCGCGGACGCTGATCGCCGACATGGTCACCAACCTCACCCGGCTCGGCGCCGTCGTGATCGCGTTCGACGCCATCTTCGCCGAGCCCGACCGACTTAATCCCGGCGTCGCCGCCGACACCTTTCGCAATCTCGACGACGAGACCAGGGCCCGGTTGCGCGCGCTGCCGAGCAACGACGAGGTGTTGGCCAACGCGATGCGCAGTTCCCGCGTCGTGCTCGGCGAATCCGGGCTGACGGAGCCGAGGGGCGATCTCGACAAGACGCTTCCGGTAACGGGCCTTGCGATGCTGGGCGAGGATCCGCAGCGCTTCATGTACGAATTTGCCGGCCTCTTGCGCAACACGCCGGTGCTCGAACACGCCGCCGCCGGGCGCGGCCTGCTGACGATCAACCCCGAGCGCGACGGCATCGTGCGGCGAGTACCGATGATCACGCTGGCGCAGGGCGTCACCATGCCGTCGCTGAGCTTCGAGATGCTGCGGGTGATCACGGGCACCGACACCATCTTCATCAGGTCCGACCAGGCCGGAATCAAGAGCATCGGGGTCAAGGGCTTCCAGATTCCGACCGACGCCAATGGCCAGCTCTGGGTTCATTTCGCCCGCCGCAATCCCTCGATCATAGTGTCGGCAGCCGACGTGCTCGACGGCAGCGTGCCGCCCGAGAAGATCAAGGGCAAGCTGGTGCTGGTCGGAACCTCCGCGGTCGGCCTCAACGACATCAAGACCACGCCGGTATCGCGGGCCATGCCGGGCGTCGAAATCCACGCCCAGGTGATCGAGAGCGCTCTGACGCATGCGGTGCTGTCGGAGCCGAGTTACGGCATCGCGCTGGAATTTCTTGCCGCGCTGCTGCTCGGAATCCTGGTCATCATCTTTGCGCCGGGGCTCGGCCCGATCACCCTGTTCGGCGTCGGCGCGCTGTTTGCGACGCTGTTGATCGGAACCTCCTGGTATTTCTATGTCCACTACCGGCTGCTGATCGACTTCACCTATCCGTTGCTGTCGACCACGGCGATCTATCTCACCCTGATCTTCACCAGCTTCGTGCGCGAACAGGCGCAGCGCAAGCAGATTCGCACCCAATTCGCCCGCTACATGTCGCCGACGCTGGTCGAACAGCTCGCGCAATCGCCGGAGAAGCTCGTGCTCGGCGGCGAGGAGCGCGAATTGACCATCATGTTCTCCGACGTCCGCGGCTTCACCACGATCTCCGAATCGTTCAAGCACGACCCGCAGGGCCTCACCCGCCTGATGAACCGATTCCTCACCCCGCTGACCAATGCGATCCTGGCGCGCAAGGGCTATATCGACAAATACATGGGCGACGCCATCATGGCGTTCTGGAACGCGCCGCTCGACGACGGACAGCACCAGCTCAACGCCTGCGAAGCCGCCATCGACATGCTGGAGCGCATCGATGAACTCAACAAGCTGCGCCGGCAGGAGGCCGACGAAGGCAATACCCCCTATTTCCCGATCAATGTCGGCGTCGGGCTGAACACCGGCACCTGCGTGGTCGGCAATATGGGGTCCGACCAGCGTTTCGACTATTCCGTGCTCGGCGACAGCGTCAATCTCGCCTCGCGGCTCGAGGGGCAAACCAAGGAATACGGCTTTCCAATCATCGTCGGCTCCACCACCGCGCTCGCGGTCAAGGACAGGTTCGCGATCCTGGAACTCGATTTCATCATGGTGAAGGGCAAGAAAGAGCCCGAGGTGATCTATGCGATCGCCGGGCGCGAGGACACGGCAAACTCCGAAGCCTTCCAGCGCCTGCGCAACCTGACCATCGAGATGCTGGCCTGCTACCGCTCCCGCGACTGGCACGGCGCGCTGGGCGCGATCGAGCGCGGCCGCAAGAGCGATGACGGCCACGCGCTGGAATACCTCTACAATCTCTATGAGGTGCGCATTCACGACTACCTGAAGAACCCGCCGCCGGACGACTGGAACGGCGCCTTCGCGCTGCAGACGAAATAGCCGAGTAGCTCTACCCCTGGGCCGTTCGCGGAGCCGCCCTGCGCAAATGCAACGCCAAAACCGGGCGCACCCGATAGAATGAGCCATCAGGCGGTGTGCTATAAGGCCATTCCCGGCCGGGGCCATTGCCGTGCGCCGGAGGGAGCGGACATGACGAGACCGACACCGAAGGAAATCAAGGCCATCGCCGATGTCGCGGGCGTGCCCGTCAGCGCCGAGGTCGCCGCGCGCGTCGCCAATTCGATCGGGCCCGCATTCGAAGGATTCGCCGCGGTCGCCGGCACGCTGCCGTTCGACCTCGAGCCGGCGACGTTCCTTCTCGTGCAAGCTGCGCAGGCCGCCAAATGAATATTCATCAGACAGCTACCGAACCGGCACTGCTGACGTTGACCGAGGTCGCGAAAGCGATCGCGCAAAAACGCATTTCCTCGCGCGAGGTCACGCAATCCTGTCTCGACCGTATCAAGGCGTGGCAGCCCCGCCTCAATGCCTTCATGGCGGTCGAGGCGGACGAAGCGCTCGCCGCGGCCGATGCCGCCGACGCAAGGCTCGCGAAAGGCAGTCGCGGCGCGCTGCACGGCGTGGCGCTGGCGCACAAGGACATGTATTACGACCAAGGCCGGGTCGTCACCTGCGGCTCGAAAATCCGCCGCGACTTTGTCGCCACCACGACCTCGACCGCGCTGCAGCGCCTGAAGGACGCCGGCACGATCCGGCTCGGTTCGCTGCAGATGGCCGAATTCGCCTATGGGCCGACCGGGCATAACGCGCATTACGGAGCGGTGCATAATCCGTGGGCCGCGGGCCATATCACCGGCGGCTCGTCATCGGGCTCGGGTTCGGCGGTCGCCGCACGGCTGACCTTTGCGGCGCTGGGCTCCGACACCGGCGGCTCGATCCGGATGCCCGCGCATTTCTGCGGCGTCACCGGATTGAAGGTGACCTGGGGCCGGATCAGCCGCGCCGGCGCGATGCCGCTGTCGCAATCGCTCGACACCGTCGGCCCGCTCGCGCGCACGGCGGAAGATTGCGCGTTGCTGCTCGGCCTGATGGCCGGCGCCGACCCGGAGGACCCCACCGCGATCGGCGGACCATTGCCCGATTACGCCGCCGCGACGCGGCAGCCGATCAAGGGCCTGCGCATCGGCGTGCCCACCGCCTTCTATGTCGACGATCTCGATGCGGAAGTCGCAAAGATCCTCGACGACACCATCGCTGTACTCAAGCGCGAGGGCGCCGACATCGTCCAGGTCGAACTGCCGGACCAGCGCCAGCTCACCGCGGCCTGCCAGCTGGTTCTTGCCACCGAGGCTGCTGCGTTCCACAAGCGCTGGCTGATCGAGCGTCCGCAGGACTATGGCGCGCAGGTGCTGATGCGCCTGCAAAACGGACTGGCGATCCCGGGCGTTCTCTATCTCGAAGCGATGCGCTGGCGCGGCCCGGCGCTGGCGGCGCACAGCGCGGCCGTCGCCGGCGTCGATGCCGTGCTCGCGCCGGTGGCGCCGGTCGCAGCTCCGACGATTGCCGAGAGCGACGTCGGCAACAGCCCCGACGCGGAAAGCGTGATCCAGCGGCTGACGCGCTTCACCCGTCCGATCAACTATCTCGGCCTGCCGTCGCTGTCGATCCCGTCGGGATTTACCGGCAAGGGTCTTCCGGTCGGCATGCAACTGGTCGGCCGCTCCTTCGGCGAGGCCATGCTGCTGCGGATCGGCGCCGCGTTCCAGCGCGTCACCGATTTCCACGACAGGGTGCCGAATTGACCCATCTTGTCGATGTCCGCGGCCCCGATGCGCGGGTCGCTCCGGCCGCATTGCGGGATGCGTCCTGGTGGAACGTATGGGGACTGTTGCCGCGACGTGACAGCGGCGGAGACGCGGAATCCCGCGCGGATTAAGGAGTCGTCACATCCCCCGATTATGGATAGGCTCGACGGCGGCGCGAAAGTGCATCGCGTGAAAAACCGGGGGAGTTGTTATGTATATGTCTGGTGAAAGCCTTATCGTCATTCTGTTTGTCGGCCTGGTGGCGGGCTGGCTGGCCGGCAAGATCGTGCGCGGCGCCGGCTTCGGCATCATTGGCGATATTCTTATCGGCATCGTCGGCGCCTTCATTGCCAGTTGGCTGTTTCCCAAGCTAGGCATCCATTTGGGCGTCGGCATCGTTTCCGAGATCATCTATTCCGCGATCGGCGCCGTCATCCTGCTCCTGATCGTGCGGCTGGTGCGGACCGGCGGCCGGTTCTGAGATCGCCCGACTGTTGCGCTCCCTCGCCCCGCTCTTCGCGGGGAGAGGGTGGGGTTAGGGCCGTCTCCGCAAATGCGATGTCAAATCTAATAGCGCGCCTCGCCCCTCACCCGCCGCTACGCGCCGAACTCGCGCAGAGCGGGGGAGAGGTTAAGAGCAATCTTGGCTACGATCGCTTACTCGATCACCTCAACGATCCGATGCGTACGCGGATCGACCAGGACCGTGCGGTCGTTCACGACCGTGTAGCGATAATCCCGTACGCCGTATTCCGGCGGCACGTCGTAATAGGTTACGCCCGCGTCGGGCAGCACCGCGCCGACCCGGACGTCCTCGCGATAGGCGTAGGACGGAACGTGCCGTTCGACCACATAGCTGCGGAAGCGTGGCCGCTGGTCGATGCCAAGGACGCCGTTGACGCCCCCGACCACGCCGCCAACGACACCACCGACCACGGCGCCGACAGGGCCGGCGGCCCTTTCGCCCTCTCGCGAGCCCCGCTCGATGCCGCCGGGAACCCCCTGCGCATGGACGACGACGGGCAGCGCCAAGGCTGCGGCAACAACGGCAATTCCGAAAGCACGGCGGATCATGGATGTCTCCTGACGGGTTGGGCTGAACTGGGGGGACAAGCCGGGACGGCCCATTAGGTTCCTCGATCGGGGCGGGCGGCGGTTAGCCGGGGTTCGCGGGAGGCGATTTAGGTTAACTCGCCTTAAAATGGACGATGCTGGCGAGAATTGCTAAATAAGGCATTGCGTGCCCAGATAAATCGGTAAATCAAAGGGGTCACGCACCCCTTGTGAGAGATCAGCATAGATGGCAGCCGTCTCCGGTGTCCGGCGTTCCGAACTCGGTGATGCGCTGCGCGCTTGCCGCAACGCGTTCCTCGGCGTCGGCGGCATGAGCTGCATGATCAACCTGCTGTACCTGACCGGCTCGCTGTTCATGCTGGAGGTCTACGACCGGGTGCTTCCCAGCCGCAGCGTGCCGACGCTGGTCGGACTTGCCATCCTGGCCGGCGGATTGTACGCGGCGCAGGGCGTTCTCGACCTGATCCGCGGGCGTATCCTGGGGCGCATCGGAACCGCGCTCGACGAAACCCTCAACGCCCGGGTGTTCGACACCATCGTGCGGCTGCCGCTGCTGGTCGGCTCGCGCAATGAGGGCCTGCAGCCGCTGCGCGACCTCGACAATGTGCGCTCCTTCCTCTCCGGCATGGGGCCGGGCGCGTTCTTCGACCTGCCATGGCTGCCGTTCTACCTGGCGATCTGTTTCGCCTTCCACGTCATGATCGGCCTGACCGCGCTGGTCGGCGCCATCATTCTGGTCACGCTCACCATCGTCACCGAATATCTGTCGCGGGCGCCGGCGCGCGAGGCGATGGGGCTCGCTGCGCGGCGCAACGATCTCGCCGCCACCAGCCGGCGCAACGCCGAGGTGCTGGTGGCGATGGGAATGACCGGGCGCCTGACCCGGCGCTGGAGCGAAGCCAACGAGAAATATCTCGCCGGCAACCAGCGCGCCAGCGACGTCTCCGGCGGGCTGGGCGCCATCGCCAAGGTGCTGCGCATGACCCTGCAGTCGGCGGTGCTCGCGGTCGGCGCCTATCTCGTGATTCACCAGGAGGCGACCGCGGGCATCATCATCGCCGGTTCGATCCTGAGCGCGCGGGCGCTGGCGCCGGTCGATCTGGCGATCGCGCATTGGCGAGGCTTCGTTGCCGCGCGGCAGAGCTGGCACCGTCTCAACCGGCTGCTCGAATTCGCTGCCGGCGCGCAGCGCGCAGACGCTGCTGCAGAACCCGTCGAGCCGGCTGTCGGTCGAGGCCGTCACCATCGTGCCGCCGGGCGACCAGAAGATCATCGTCCAGGACGTCACCTTCGCGCTGTCCGCCGGCAACGGGCTCGGCATCATCGGGCCGAGCGGATCGGGCAAGTCGTCGCTGGTGCGGGCGCTGGTCGGCGTCTGGATGCCGGCGCGCGGCAAGGTGCGGCTCGACGGCGCGGCGCTCGATCAATGGGCGCCCGACGTGCTCGGACGCCACGTCGGCTATCTGCCGCAGGATGTCGAGCTGTTCGCAGGCTCGGTGGCCCAGAACATCTGCCGCTTCGATCCCGAGGCCAAGGCCGACCCCATCATCGCGGCGGCGAAAGAGGCCGGCGTCCACGAGATGATCATCAAGATGCGCGACGGCTACGACACCCAGATCGGCGAGCAGGGCACTTCGCTGTCGGCCGGCCAGGCGCAGCGCGTGGCGCTGGCGCGGGCGCTCTACGGCAATCCGTTCCTGATCGTGCTCGACGAACCGAACTCCAATCTCGACACCGAGGGCGATGAGGCGCTGACGCGCGCGGTGCGCGGCGCGCGCGAGCGTGGCGCCATCGTGGTGGTGGTGGCGCACCGGCCGATCGGGATCGAGGGGGTCGATTTGCTGCTGGTGCTGAAGGACGGCCGCATGCAGGCGTTCGGGCCGAAGGAGACCGTGCTAGGTCAGGTGCTGCAGCGGGTTGCGCCGCCTTCGCCGATCAAGATCGTCTCCGAAGGCGGAGTAGCCAAATCATGAGCGACAACGACTTGCAGGGATCGCAGCGATCGATCCGGACCCATCTGATCGTTGGGCTCGCCATCGTCGTCTTGCTGGCCGGCGGCCTTGGCGGCTGGGCCTCGACCATGGAGATCTCGGGCGCGCTGATCGCGCCGGGATCGATCGTGGTCGAATCCAACGTCAAGAAGGTGCAGCACCCGACCGGCGGCGTGGTCGGCGAAGTGCTCGCCCATGACGGTGACACCGTAAAAGCCGGCGACGTGGTGGTGCGGCTCGACGACACCGTGACCAAGGCCAATCTTGCGATCGTCACCAAGAATCTCGACGCCTCGTATGCACGGGCCGCGCGGCTGCAAGCCGAACAGCAGGGCATCGACAAGATCATATTCCCCAAGGAGCTGCTCAGCCGCGCCGACGATCCCGACGTCAAGGCGCTGATGGCGAGCGAGACCAAATTGTTCGACGTTCGCGTCAACGGCAGGATCGGCCAGAAGGCCCAGCTGCACGAGCGCATCACCCAGCTCAACGAGGAAATCGCCGGCCTCGAGGCGCAGGAAAAGGCCAAGGACCAGGAAATCGCGCTGGTGGAAAAGGAACTGGTCGGGGTCCGCCAGCTATACGACCAGCATCTGGTGCAGCTGACGCGCCTGACCACGCTGGAGCGCGACGCCGCACGGCTCAACGGCGAGCGGGCGCAGTTCGTAGCCTCCCGGGCGCAGGCCAAGGGCAAGATCACCGAGACCGAACTGCAGATCATCCAGGTCGACAAGGACATGGTCAGCGACGTGTCCAAGGACCTGCGCGAGACCAACGACAAGATCGGCGAATATGTCGAACGCAAGATCACCGCGGAAGACCAGTTGCGCCGCACCGACATCCGCGCCCCGCAGGACGGCATGGTCGAGCAGTCGACCGTGCATACCGTCGGCGGCGTGATCACCGCCGGCGACGCCATCATGATGATCGTGCCGCAGACCGACGACCTGCAGGTCGAGGCCAAGGTCAATCCGCAGGATATCGACAAGCTGCAGATCGGCCAGAAGGCGCTGCTGCGGCTGTCGGCGTTCAACCAGCGCACCACGCCTGAATTGAACGGCGTCGTCAGCCGCGTATCGCCCGACGTCACCACCGAGCAGCGCACCGGGCAATCCTATTACACCATCCGCGTCTCGATGCCGCCGGAGGAGGTCGCCCGGCTCGGCGAGGTCAAGCTGATCCCGGGCATGCCGGTCGAGGCCTTCGTGCAAACCGGCGACCGCACCATGCTGTCCTATCTGATCAAACCGCTGCACGACCAGATGATGCGCGCCTTCCGCGAGAAGTAGAGTCCCGTCGTCCCGGCGAAGGCCGGGACCCATAACTACAGGACTCAGTGGTTGCGCGAAAGCCGTCCAACAGCGTCTTTCACAATCACCGCCGCGGCGGATGGGCGCCGGCGTTCGCCGGGGCGACGATGGTCACCGCGACAAATTCCTCAGCAGCAGCTTCAGCGCCGTCGCGGCAAACACATGCATGTTCGCGAACCGGTCGGCGCTGCCGGTCTCGAGCGTCATCACCTCTTCATGCGGTCCGGTGACCGCCATGCAGCTATGGCCGGCGGCGTCGCCGTAGCGGTTGCCGGTCGGACCCGTGGCGCCGGTTTCCGACAGGCCCCAGTCGGTGGCAAAGCGTCGGCGCATCTGGCTCGCGAGCAATTTGGCGTAGGGCTCGGACGCCGAGCGGATGCCCTTCATCGCCTCGTCGGAGATGTCCATCAATATCCGCCGCGCATCGCGGGTGTAGATCACGCCGCCGCCGAGGAAATAGGCGGATGCGCCGGGCACCGCCAGCAGCGACGCCGAGATCAATCCGCCGGTCGAGGATTCCGCGACCGCAATCGTCTGCCGCCGCTCGACCAGGCGAGCGGCAACCTGTTCGGCGATCGCCACCAGCTCTTTCATCGCGTCTCAGCTCCTGTGCAAAAGCTTTTTAAGGGATGGCCGCCCGGTGTCCGGCTTGTCGGCGAGCGAATGATAGACCACGCGGATAAAGTTCTTGCTCGCGACTTCCGTCGGCGCCCATTTGGCATCGAGGTCGGCGAACGGTTTTGCCGCGATGACGTCGTCCTCGCTCTTGCCGTCCTTGACGAGCTTTTCCATGCGGTCGCGCGCGGTGACCAGCATGGTCCGGTATGCCACGAGCGCGGCCTTGTCCGCGACCGGTCCATGGCCCGGCACGATCCGGCTCTTGTCGTTGGTCATCTTCAGGTAGGTGTCGGCGACCGCGATCATGCCCTTGATGTTGCCGCCATTGGCAAAGTCGATATTGGGATAGCGGCCGTTGGTGAAGGTGTCGCCGGTCGACAGCACGTTGGAGCTCTTGAACCAGACATAGGTGTCGCCGTCGGTATGGGCGTTGGCGATATGCTTGAGGTCGGCGACGCGGCCCGGCAGCCGGATCTTGAAGGTGCCGGTGTAGGTCTTCGAGGGCAGCGCGGCCTCTGGCGCAGGCGGGGTCTTGACGCCGGTCAGGCCGTTGGTGGTGCCGGCGGCAAGCCGCTTCCTGACGTTGTCATGGGCGACGATGATGACGCCGTCCTTGGCAAACGGTTCGTTGCCGCCGGTGTGGTCGCCATGGAAATGGGTATTGATCAGATATTTGATCGGCTGGTTCGAGACGGTGGCAATCGCGGCCCTGATCTTGTCATGCAGCGGCGCGAACTCGCCGTCGACCATGATGATGCCGTCTTTCGCCACCGCCACGGTGATGTTGCCGCCCTGGCCTTCCAGCATGTAGACGTGGTCGCCGAGATCGGTGGTCTTGATTTCGACCTTGGAAAAGTCCGGCGGCGGCGGTGCCGCGGCTGGCGGGGTTTGCGCCAATGCCGACCCGGCCAGCGTCATCACGGTTGCAACGACGACAATTCTCACCCTGTTCACGGCAGTTCCCTCGTGGCGATTTCCGCTGTCCTAGCACAGGATTGCATGGGTGCCGAATAGGTGGCGGCTGGCCCCGCCGATGGACGGCGAGGCCGGTGCGCCCTATGTTATGACCACGCGCAACGTCGCGGAGAACGAGGATACCCTGGGCTCATGACGTCGACGATTCCCGGCGGCGTGGATTGCGATCTGCATCCCGCCGTGCCTCATCTGACCAGCCTGCTGCCCTACCTGAACGATTACTGGCGCGATCAGGTCACCACGCGCGGCATGGCCGACCTGGTGTCGCAGTCCTATCCCGCCAATTCGCCGATATCATCGCGGCCGGACTGGCGGCCGGCCCAGGGCAAGCCGGGCTCGAACCTACAGGATATGCAGGCCCAGGCGCTCGATCCGTTCGGCACGGCGTTCGGCATCTGCAATCCGCTGTACGGCGTGCAGATGGTGTTTTCGGAGGACATGGCGGATGCGTTCTGCCGGGCGCTGAACGACTGGCTCGCCAGGGAATGGCTCGACAAGGATAGCCGCCTGCGCGGCTCGATCGTGATTCCCGTGCAGAGCATCGAGAAATCGGTCGCCGAGATCGAGCGCTGTGCCAAAGACCCGCGTTTCGTCCAGGTGCTGATGCTGGTGATGGGCGACAATCCTCTGGGCAAGCGCGCCTACTGGCCGATCTACGCCGTCGCCGAGCGGCTGGGTCTCGCCATCGGCATCCACGCCGGCAGCGCCTATCACAACCCCCCCACATCGGTCGGCTGGGGCTCCTATCACATCGAGGATTATGTCGCGCAGGCGCAGGCGTTCCAGAACTCAGCTGACCAGCCTGATCGTCGAAGGCGTGTTCGCGCGGCATCCTCGCCTGAAAATGGTGATGCTGGAAAGCGGTTTTACCTGGCTGCCGCCGTTCCTGTGGCGGCTGCACAAGTTCTGGCGCGGCATCCGGATGGAAACGCCGTGGGTGGATCGCGCGCCGCTGGAGATTGTGCGCAGCAATATCCGCTTTTCGCTGCAGCCGGTCGACGCGCCGCCGGACGCAGCGACCTTAAATCGCCTGTTCGACCATATGCAGTCCGACGAATTGCTCCTATTCTCGACCGACTATCCGCATTGGCAGTTCGATGGCGATTTGGCGCTGCCCGATGGGCTCTCCCCCGACCTCGTGCGCAAGATCATGATCGATAACCCCTATGCGACCTACGGCCGCCTGAAGCAGGGCGCGATCAAGGAGACCACGCCATGAACATCCAGGTCCGCGAACGTCCTGAGGCCGCTGCGTCGGTCAAGGCGAAAACCGCGATCGCCGATGGCGACATCCATCCCGCGCGGGCGACCCGGACGGAGCTGCATCCCTATCTGGCCAAGCGGTGGCACGCCCATCTCGAGACATTCGGAAAACATCCCTATCAGGGCATGATGGAAGGCCCGCCCTATCCGAAGGCGCAGCCGAACGCCTCGCGCCGCGACGCCTATCCGCCGGAAGGCGGCCCGCAGGGCTCGTCGCTGTCGTTCATGCAGAAGCAGCACCTCGATCCGAACAATGTCGCGCTCGGCGTGCTCAATCCGCTCAACACCGGCCAAGGCATCCGCAATCACGATCTGGCGGCCGCGATCTGCTCGGCGATCAACGACTGGCAGATCGACAAATGGACCAGCCAGGATTCGCGCCTGAAAGGCTCGGTCGTGGTCGCCAATGAGGACGGCCCGACGGCTGCCGCCGAAATCCGCAAGCGCGGCGGCGACAAGAATTTCGTGCAGGTGCTGCTGCTCAGCCGCAACGTCGAGCCGCTGGGGCAGCGCCGCTACTGGCCGATCTACGAGGCCGCCGAAGAGGTTTGCTTGCCGGTCGGCGTCCACGCCTTCGGTTTCGGCGGCAATCCGATCACCGCCTCGGGCTGGCCGAGTTTTTACATCGAGGAGATGGTCGGGCATTCGCAATGCCAGCAGACCGCGCTGTCGAGCCTGGTGCTGGAGGGCGTGTTCGAGCGGCACCCGAAACTCAAGATGATCATGATCGAGGCCGGCTTCGGCTGGGCGCCGTCGCTGGCGTGGCGGCTCGACAAGACTTTTGAGCGGCTGCACAGCGAGGTGCCGTATCTCAAGCGCAAGCCGTCGGAATATATCCACGACCACATCTGGTGGACCACGCAGCCGATGGAGGACCCTGAGAAGCGCGATCATCTGTTCCAGCTGATCGACTGGATCGGCTGGGACAAATTGCTGTTCGCCACCGACTATCCGCACTGGGACTATGACGACCCGTCGCGCGTGCTGCCACCCGGCGTCAGCGACGCCAACCGCGACGCGTTCTATCTCGGCAACGCGATGAAGCTGTACGGGCTGGCGTAGCGGAGATGGCTGGCTCGATTGAACCGGTTTTTCCGCGGTCTCGCTTTACCTCTCCCGCAGGGAGAGGTCGGATCGCGCCAGCGATCCGGGTGAGGGGTTACGCTCTCCCGATAGACCTGAACCCCTCACCCGAATTGCTTCGCAATTCGACCTCTCCCCATGGGAGAGGTCGGCAGCGCGCCCGGTTCGCGCTCTCATGACAAAACACGTCATCGCCCCGGTGGACGAATTTCCTCCGGGCACGCGCAAATTACTCACCATCGACGAGCGCCCGATCGCGGTGTTCAACGTCAACGGCGAATTCTTCGGCCTGTTGAACCGCTGCCCGCATCAGGGCGCGGCCCTCTGCGAGGGCCCGCTGATCGGGCTTGCGCAATCCTCTGATCCCGGCGAGATCGAATACACCAAGCTCGGCGAGATCATCCGCTGCCCCTGGCACGGCTGGGAATTCGACATCCGCACCGGCCAGTCCTACTGCGACCCCAAGCGTTTTCGTGCCAGGGCCTATCCGGCTCACGTCGAGCCGGGAGCAGCCGTGGTGAAGGGACCGTATGTGGCGGAGATCATCGCTGTGTCGGTCGAGAGCGATTACGTGGTGGTGGATCTCTGATCGTCATTCCGGGGCGATGCGAAGCATCGAACCCAGAATCTCGAAATTCCGGGTCTGGTCCTTCGGACCATCCCAGAATGACAGCCGTGGACTTCCGTCATTGCGAGCGAAGCGAAGCAATCCATCTTGCAGCGTGCGGTGGCATGGATTGCTTCGCTGCGCTCGCAATGACGTGGATAGGTTAGCGCGAGATGAATTTTGGTTCGATCGGATTTTTCGCGGGCTCGGTTCACCTCTCCCCGTCGGAGAGAGGTGGACCCGATTCGCTGCTCGGCCGATTTAATCAAAACGCATCCCGCTCTAAACCGTATGCCCCATCATCCTCCGCTCCCGCGCATAGCGCACCAGCGCGGCGAAACGATAGAGCCCGTGCACGAACTTGCCATAGGGCATCGTGATGAACAGCGAAAACACCACGCCGAGATGCAGCGCCAGCAGCGGTCCCATCGCCGAGGTATCGCGCAGCAGCAGCAGCACCATGCCGGTGAGCGACGTCAAAAACAGCATGGCGATGAATGCCACGTCCATGCCGCTGCTCGCCTCGTCGACCAGCACCGGATCGCGCCTGGATTTCTCGAACCACAGTCCCGCCGGCCCGATCAGAAGCCCGATGCCGCCCAGCGTGCCCAGCACGACCGGCAGATCCCACCAGGCATAGGGCGCCTCGCGCGCCAGCAGATAGTGATAGAGCGTCGCGACGCAGGTCGCGGCGAAGCAGAGCAGAAATCCGTAGAACGTCAGGTGATGATAGATCTTGCGCCGGTCGGTCGGCCGTTCGTCCTCGTTGACGCAGCCGACCCCGCCGCCGTCGAGATAGCGCAACTGGCTGGCGTCCTTGATCGCCTGCCACAGCGAGGGCGGATCGGTCAGCGTGCCCATGGGCTCGCCGATATCCAGCCAGAACGCGCGCAGACCCATCGCCAGCGCGACGATCGCATAGAGGAACGCGGCGCCGAACAGCGCCGCCATCGCGGTATGCGGCATCAGGGCATAGAACGCGCCGGGGCCGGTATGGATGCCTGTGAGCACCTGGGGGTCGTTGAACTGCCGCAAACCCGAAGATGAAAGCCGCCACGCTCAGCGCCGCGATGATGCTGATGGCGAGCCCGTTATTGGCGAACAGGCCGGAAAACGCCCGCGGCCAGGCATAGGCGGCCCAGGAATTGGCGCGCGCGATGGCGAGCGTCTTCGGCACATTGACGTTGTACTCGTGCGGCGGCGAGAACTGGCAGTCGGTGTAGCAGGCGCCGCAGGCGTGGCAGAGATTGGCGAAATAATTGAGATCGCCGTCGGAAAACGCCCGGCGCATTTCCATCGCCGGGAACACCGCGCACAGCCCCTCGCAGTAGCGGCAGGAATTGCAGACCGTCATCAGCCGGTCGGCTTCCTCTAGCGTGCTAGTTCCGTGCATTTTGCGCCGCTTCCCGTCCCGCGATCCGTCCGAACACGCTGCCGATGGTCATGCCGACGCCGGCCGCGTAACCCTTGCCGAGCACGTTGCCCGCCATGATCTCGCCGGCGGCGAACATGTTGGCGGAAGGCTTGCCGTCCTTCATCAGCATCCGCGCCTGCTTGTTCACGCGGGTGCCGAGATAGGTGAAGGTGATGCCGGGCCGCACCGGATAGGCGTAATAAGGCGGCGTCTCGATCCTGCGCGCCCAATGCGTCTTCGGCGGCGTCAACCCTTCGGTACAACAATCGTCGAGGATGGTGTGGTCGAAGGTGCCGGGTTTTACAGCGGCGTTGAACTCGGCGACGGTCTTCTCCAGCATCGCCGGATCGAGCTCGAACTTGCCGGCGAGTTCGCCGATGCTGTCGGCCTTGATCGGCGGAAACAGCGTCGGCATGAAGCTGGTGAGCACGCTGGAGTCGAAGACGATATAGGCGATCTGGTCCGGCTGCGCCGCGACCAGGCGGCCCCAGATCGCGTAGCGCTTCGGCCAGATGTCCTCGCCTTCGTCGTAGAAGCGCAAGGCGTGCTTGTTGACGACGATGCCGAACACGACGGAGTCATGGCGGGTGATGATGCCGCCGTCGAATTTCGGCGCCCGCGCGTCGATCGCGACCGCGTGGCACTGGGTCGGATCGCCGATCTCCTGCACGCCCTTGTCGAGCAGCATTTTCAGGATCGAACCGCGATTATAGGGCGTGCCGCGAATCAGGAAATTGTCGGCGGCGTCGCCCCAATATTGCTTCAGCCATTCGATGTTGGCCTCGAAACCGCCGGCGGCCGCGATCATCGCCGCGGCGCTGACTTTTGCGCGGCCGTCGCCCTGCTTGAGCACCGCGGAGAGAAACATGCCGTGCTCGATTTCGAGATCGAGCACTTCCGCGTCGTAGAGGATGTCGATGCCGAGCCGTTCGGCCGTGAGGTAGAGCGCGTTCAGCATCGCGCGGCCGCCGCCGAGGAAGAACGAGTTGGTCCGCCCGAGGCTCAGCGTGCCGCCGAGCGAGGGCTGCCAGCGCACGCCCTGCTCGACGATCCAGCCCAATATGTCCTTGGATTCGGCGATCATGTGGCGCGCCAGTTCCTCGTCGGTCTGGCCGCCGGTGATGCGCAGCAGATCGTCCCAGAACTCGGCTTCAGGATAGGGTCCGGTCAGGATATCGGTCGCAGCATCATGGGCGCAACGCATGTTGCGGGTGTGGCGGCTGTTGCCGCCCCGGTAGAATTTCGGCGCGCCCTCCAGCACCAGCACGGAAGCGCCCAGCCGCCGCGCGCTGATCGCCGCGCACAGCGCCGCGTTGCCGCCGCCGATCACCAGCACATCGTATTTGCGGCTAAGGTCGACCATGCCGTCTTGTTATCGTTGTTTGCATGGAAATCAAAGCCGCGAGCCATGCGATTGCGCGGCCCGCGGCTTGAGGATTCAGGCCTGCTGGGCCGCGACCGCCTGTTCGCGCGCCTCGACCGCGCCACTGCGGTAGATGACGCTGGCGGCGATGAAGCCGCTGGCCGCGGCGCACATCAGCCAGTAGGCGGGAGACGCCTTGTCGCCGGTCAGTGCCGTCAGCTTCAATGCCGCAAACGGCGTGAAGGTGCCGAACAGCGCCGCCGCCAGCGCGAACGCCAGCGAGAAACAGGTGGTGCGGACATGCGCCGGCACGATCTCGACCAGCGCGCCCAGCATCGTGCCGCTGTAGACGCCGAAATACAGCGAGAACATCATTCCGACCGCCAGCATCTTGCCGAACGTCGGGGCGGCGGTGAGCCACATCAGCACGGGATAGGCGGTCACGAAAGACAGGCCCGCAATGGCCATCAACACCGGCTTTCGGCCGATGCGGTCGGACAATGCGCCCCCGACCGGATTCCAGATGAAATTGGTGACCGCAACCATCAGCGTGACCAGCAGGCTGTCCTGGGCGGAGAGGTGCAATTCCTTGCCGAAGGACGGCGTAAAGACGGTCACGAAGTAGAAGGTCACCGTGGTCATCGCCGCCAGCATCATGCCCAGCAGGATGATCTTCCAGTTGACGGCGGCCGAACTGAACACCTCCGACGTCGTCGGGTGCTTCTTCATGGACAGAAACGCCGGCGTTTCTTCCAGCGTCCGCCGCAGCACGAAAATGACGGGAATGATGAGGCAGCCGATGAAGAACGGAATGCGCCAGCCCCATTCCCCGATGGTCGCGGCCGGCATCGCCTGGTTCAGGATATAGCCGATGGTGGCCGCGACGAAAATCGCGACCTGCTGGCTGGAGGATTGAAACGAGGTATAGAAGCCGCGGTTGCCGGGGGTGGCGATCTCGGAGAGATAGACCGACACGCCGCCGAGTTCGACACCGGCGGAAAAACCCTGCAGCAGGCGGCCGACCAGCACGATGATCGGGGCGGCAACGCCGATGGTGGCATAGGTCGGACAGAACGCGATGATGATCGTGCCCATCGCCATGATGGCCAGCGTCACGATCAGGCCGAGGCGGCGGCCGATCCGGTCGATATAGGCGCCGAGCACGACGGCGCCGATCGGACGCATCAGGGCGCCGAGCCAGAATACTCCGAAGGTATTGAGCAGGGCGGCGGCCTCGTCATGCGAGGGAAAGAACGCCTTTGCGATCAAGGGCGCATAGAAGCCGAACAGGAAGAAGTCGAACTGCTCGAGGAAATTGCCGCTGGTGGCGCGCAGGATGGCGCCGAGGCGGGACTTGATCTGAGGCGGCTGTGATGTGGATGTCTGCGACATGGCGATTTTCTCCCCGTTTCGAAGTAGCTAGTGCGGAAAGGCTTTTCGCCGGCCGACAGTTACTCTCTTTAGTCTGGCAATCTGCCATGTCTGCAACGCCCGACCAACCGGAAAACGCCGAACGAGCCGGGGTTCGCCTCAGCAATGTGGATGATTTTTCAGGTTTTGTTCCGCGCCGGGCAATCGGACAGGCCGGGGTTGGGCGACGACCTTCGCGAAACCTAACCGATCTGCGTCAATACGATCAGCACCGCCGTCACGGTGATCGCCCCGCCGATCCGCGTGGCGATTTGCGCAAACGGCATCAGCTGCATGCGATTGGCCGCGGTGAGGATGGCGACATCGCCGGTACCGCCCTGTCCACTGTGGCAGGCGGTGACGATCGCGGTATCGATCGGATACATTTTCATCCAGCCCCCGACGAAAAATCCTGTCGTCATGATCGCCACCACCGTCGATACGATCGTAATGACGTAAGGCAGCGTGAAAGCTGCCACCAGCTTGTCCCATGGCGTCAACGCAACGCCGATGGCGAAGAGCAGCGGGTAGGTGACCGCGGTCGAGAAGAATTTGTAGACGTGAAAGGCCCCGACCTGCAGCGATGGCGACACTGCCCGCGCCAGCTTCAGGAATACGGCAATCACCAGCATCACCACCGGCGCGGGAAAGCCGAGCACCCGCTGTGCCAGGGCACCAATCAGATACAGCGTCACGGCGGTAACGACGGCGGCTGCAACCGTGGTGACATCGACGTGGTCGTCCGCATCCTCTTCCTCGAATTCCAGTTCGTCGTGCTCGCCCGGTTGCAGGCGCCCTTCGCCGGTGAGATGTGGATATTTCTTGCCGACGTAATTGAGCGTGCCCGCCAGCAGAATGGCCGTCAGGCTGCCGAGCATCACCGGCGGCAATACCTGCGCGAACAAATCGCCCTGCGCCTGGTGCAGGATTTGCGAATAGCCGATGGAGAGCGGGATCGCTCCCTCGCCCACGCCTCCGGCCATGATCGGGACCACGACAAAGAAGAAGGTATGGTAGGCGCCGAGACCGAACAGGACGCCGACCAGCGTGCCGACGACACCGCCTGCGACCGAGCCCGCGGCCAATGGCACGAATATCTTGAGGAAGCCCTTGATCAGGACGCCACGGTCCATCCCCAGGATGCTGCCGACGATAATGCAGGAAATGAACAGATACAGGAAGTTCGAATCCTTGGTGAAGTCCTTCACCGAAACCAGAATGGAGTCCGGCAACAAGTGATGAAATGCAAGAAATGACGGGATGAAGGTGGCAAAGATCGCCGCAGCGCCGATGTTCTTGATGATGGGGATTCGCTTGCCCAATTCGGCGCAAGTGAAGCCGCCCATCGAGAGCAGAACGATCGCCATCAGGATGTCGGATGGCACTTTTCCCGTGAGCGCGAAGCCGGCAATCACCGCGAGCAGGATCACGAAAACCGGTACCGGAATGATGCCGATCTTGTAATCGACGATCGACCACCAGCCCTTGGGCCAGAAACCTTCGGTCGCGCCTTGCGAAGTGGGCGCTACGCCCTTGGCGTCCTGCAATTTCAGTCCCCCCATAAGCGGCCGGTGCGGTAGCCGACGATTTTTTGTTGGTGAACCAATCTGCCACGCCCGGACGGTGCGACCAACCGGAAAACGCCGAACGAGCCGGGGTTCGCCCTAGTAATGTTGATGGTTTTTCAGGCTTTGTTCTGCACCGAGGCCTTCAGCCATTGCCGGAATGCCCGCAGCTTGGGCGGATCGGCCCTGGCCTCCGGCGAGACCAGGTAGAAACCGGCGTCGGCCGGCAGCGTGATCTTGAAGGGAACCACCAGCCGCCCCTTGGCGATGTCGTCGGCGACATAGGAGGTGCGGCCCATGGCGACGCCGTGGCCGTCGATCGCCGCCTGCACGGTCAGGAATATCAGATCGAAGCTGAGGCCGGCGTGCTTCGAGATGTTCGAAGGCAGCCCAGCTGCCGTGAGCCACAGCCGCCAGTCGTCGTCGTAACCGCCGCTGGTATGCAGGAAGGTGTGGTCCGCAAGATCCTGCGGACAGCGCAGCGGCTTGTCGCCGACGAGCAGCGCCGGGCTGCAAACCGGAAACAGTTCATCGGCCATCAGCCAGTCGGCGCGGATGCCGGCCCAGTGGCCGCGGCCGTAGCGGATCGCGGCGTCGACATCGCCGGTGTTGAAATCGACCAGGCCGGTCGAGGTGGTGATGCGCACGTCGATGCCGGGATGGGCGTCCTGGAAGGTGGAGAGCCGCGGCAACAGCCATTTGGCGGCAAGCGAGGCCAGCGTCGACACCGTCAGCACATGGCCGTCGTCCTTGCGCAGCAGCCGGTCGGTGGCAAGGCGCAGGTCGTTGAAGGCGGCGCGGACGCCGGGGAGGTAATCCCTGGCCTCCGGCGTCAGCGCCAGGGCGCGGTTTTGCCGGACGAACAGGCGAATCCCGAGTTCCTCCTCCAGCCGCCGGATCTGGTGGCTGATCGCGGTCTGCGTGACGTTCAGCTCGGAGGCGGCAACGGTGAAGCTCAAATGCCGGGCCGCGGCCTCAAACGCCCGTAATCCGTTCAGGGAAGGCAGTCGGGCGGTCATTCCGGCGGTCACCTATTCATGAGTTTATCTCATGTGAAGCGGCACAACATGTCGTTTGTCGAAAGCCTCATCTGCGCAGATATTGCGTCTGACAGCTTAGCTTTAGGAGGACGTCATGTCCATCTATTCACATCATTCAATGACAAATCATCATGGTTCGGGGTTTCTCGCCCAACTCGGCGAAACGTTCCACGTCTGGGGCGAGCGCTGGCGCCAGCGCAGCGAATTGGCGGAATGGACCGAGCGCGACCTGCATGACGTCGGCCTTTCCAGGAGCGACATCGCGGGCGAACTCGAAAAGCCGTTTTGGCAGGCCTAAAGGCAGCCAGGCCGGCGTCGCCTCTGAAGAGGGACGCCGGCCAACTTCTTTCCGACGGAATTAAGCCATGACCATGCTTCGCCTCGACGACCTCCGGCAACATTCCGATATCCTGCGGCTGCGCAATGGCAAGGCGCTGACGGTGCGGTTTGTCGAGCCCGGCGATGCCGAGGCGTTGCAGGCCTATTTCCGGTCGCTGACGACCCGCTCGCGCTACAACCGTTTCCTCGGCGCCATGAGCGAGTTGCCGAAAAACCTGCTCGCGCACTTCACCCACGCCGGCGAGGACGACCAGTTCAGCGTGATCGCGACCCTGACCATCGATGGTTTTGAGACCATCGTCGGCGAAGCCCGCTACGCCTATGACGGCGATCGTTTCGAGTTCGGCCTGTCGGTCGACGACCGCTGGCAGGGCCAGGGCATCGGCCAGGTGCTGCTTGGCAACCTGCAATGCCGCGCCGCAGCGTTCGGCGCGCGCCGCATGTTCGGCGACACCCTCCGCTCCAACGCGGCCATGATCGGCCTCGCCCGCAAGTCCGGCTTTGCCTTCGCGCATAATCCCGACGACTGGAAGCTGGTGCGATTCGAGAAGCAGATCGAGATTGCGCGGGAAGAGATTCCCTGCGCCAGCTGGCGGCTGGCGGCAACGCGGATCGCGCTGCAACCGGCGGTTTGACCCTCACCCGGTACGGTTCACCGCGGCGTCTCGAAGGATGATGCGCCTAGCCGGGCCTTCATGGTTCGAGACGGCGCAAGCGCGCGTCCTCATTATGAGGACTACAGGACGTCAACCTGAGGAGCATCGCCAACGGGTCGCGCGAACGCGCGCCCGATGACAGGCTCCGCGATGCATCTCGAAGGATGAATTCACCAAACGGCTCTATTTTCCCGTGAACACTGCCTTCCGCTTCTCGATGAAGGCCTGCACGGCCTCGCGGTGATCGGCGGTCATGGTGGTACGAATCAGGCGCTCGGCCTCGTGGTCGCGGGCCGTGGCAAAATCGAACAACAGCGCTTCGTCGAGATTGTCCTTCATGTAGCGCAGCGCGATCGTCGGGCCTTCGGCCATCGATTTCGCCAGCGCAAACGCTTCGTCCTGCAGCTTTTCGTCCGGCACCACGCGGTTGACGAGGCCGATTGCCTCGCATCTCGCCGCATCGACCTTGTCGGCGGTGAACATCAATTCGCGCGCCCGCGATGTCCCGACCAGCCGCGTCAGCAGCCAGGCGATGCCGTAGTCGCCGCTCAAGCCCACCCGCAGATAGCCGGTGGAGATGAAGGCCGATTGCGCGGCGATACGGAGGTCGCAGGCCATCGCGATGGCCAGTCCCGCGCCGACCGCGGGGCCGGGCAGCGCGGCGATCGTCGGCTTGCGCACCGAGATCAGCGCGCCGGTCAGCAGACGCTGGCGTTCCTGCAAGTCGGCGACCTTCTCGTCATAGGACATGTCGAGCTTCTTCTGGTCTCTGTGGGCGCCCATGCCCTTGACGTTGCCGCCGGCGCAGAAGGCCGTGCCGGCGCCGGTGATCAGCAGCGCGCCAACGTCGGGGTTCTCGCCGCAGGTCCTGATCATGGTGCGCAGCGCCGGCGTCAGGTTGTCGGATAGCGCATTGCGGACTTCCGGGCGGTTCAGCGTGATGACCGCAACTCGGTCGCGGATCGCGCAGAGCAGCTCGCTGGTACCGGTGTCGATGGTGATTTCGGTGGTCATGATTCCCCCCATTCGTCATTCCGGGATGGTCCGAAGGACCAGACCCGGAATCTCGAGATTCCGGGTTCGATGCTTCGCATCGCCCCGGAATGACGGTGCTTCGCTCAAAACTTCTCCACCCAGGGCCGCAATTCCAGCTCCCAGGTCCAGGCGCTGCGCGGCTGTTGCAGCACGTTCCAGTAGCTTTGCGCAATGGCGTCGGGATCGAGCATGGAATCGGGCCGGTCGGCGTGTTCGACACGCGCGGCGCTGCGGATGCCGCCGTCGATCACGAAATGCGCGATATGGATGCCTTGCGGCGACAATTCGCGCGCCATGCTTTGCGCCAGGCCGCGCAGCGCGAACTTGCCCATCGCAAACGGCGCCGATTGCGGATAGCCCTTGACGCTGGCGGAGGCGCCGGTGAACAGGATCGCGCCATGCCTGTCGGGCAGCATTCGCTTGATCGCCTGCTGCGCCACCAGGAAGCCGCCGAAGGCGCTGACGCTGATGGCGTGCGCCACCTCCGCCGGCACCAGATCGATGAAGGCGCCGCGCGCACGCGCGCTGGCGTTATAGACGACGACGTCGGGGGCGCCGATCTCGCGCTCGACCAGCCCGAACAGGCGCTCGACCTCGTCCGCCTTGGTCGAGTCGCAGGCATAGGCGCGGGCGCCGGTCTCGTGGCACAGCGCGCCCAGCTTTTCGATCTGTCGCGCGGCGAGCGCGACGCGGATGTTCTGCCTGGCGAACAGTCGTGCCAGCGACGCGCTCAGGCCCTCACCGGCGCCGACGATCAGGGCGATCTTGTATTTTGGAATCTCCATGGCGTTTTCCTTATCGTGAAAGTTCAGCCGCGCAACCCTTCGAGGCAGCCTGCGGCGTCCAATACGGGATCGAGCGCCGCCTTGTCGGCTGCATCTGCATATTTGGCGCGCAGCATCGAAAGCGAGCGCGCGTGGTATTTCTGCGGCTTCTGGGTCCAGACCTTGCCGGCGAGCGTGACACTGAACTCCTCGCGCGCGGCCGCCAGCGCCTTCTCGTTGGCGCAGGTCCACGGCATGAATTGCGCCCCGATCTGGTTCTGCAAAATCGGCATCAAGGTCGCCTCCAGCGTCGGCCACGTCTCGAACGCGCCTTCCGCCTTCGGCCACAGCATGCGGTGCACCCAGTCCAGCACGTGCGGCGCGCCGCTGCCGATCAGCGCGCCCGCGGTCGGATCGGTCCACATCTCGTAGATCTGGCCCCACAGACCGAAATCGCCATAAGCCGGCCGTCCGCCGAACAGATAGGGCCGCGTCGCGAGATGGGCGTCCAATAGTTTCAGCATATCGAGGAAGCCGGCCTCGATCTGCGGCGCGGTCGTCTCATTGGAGCCGACGAACCATACCCGGTCCACCATGCGGGCGCGGACCTGGCCGGCAAGCGCCGCGTGCTGTTCCTCGCTGGCCACAGGTCCGCGCATCCGCGCGATGCGCCCGGCCGACGAGATCTGGTCGACGTCACGGGCCCAGCGGTAGTGAAACATCCATTTGTTGCCCCACTCGTCGCCGAATTCCTCGACGAGCGCGGAAATGAAGTTGGCGATGGGATCGTCGGGATGGATCGAGGGCACCGGATAAAGCTTCTCCATTGCGTCGATGATCGGCGTGGAATCCTGGATGCCCTTGCCCTCGGGGGTCACCACCAGCGGCACGATCGGCATTTTGGCGTGCTTCTCGAACTCCGCCTGGCTTGCCGCGCCGCGCAACACCCATTGATGCGGAATGGCCTTGTAGCGGAAATAGGATCGCACCTTGACCGAGTAGGGCGACATCTCGGCGCCGATGATGCGATAGACGTCCGCCATGGACTTTCCTCCGGAGTGTTCTGGTGCCGGCTTTGCCGCCCGCCTGCTCTGAAATGACTCATATCATCTAAAGCGCGGGACGGAACGAACAAGGGTCGCCATTGCTGCCGTCGGCACGGCCGAGGTTGGCGAATGGCACACGGCAGCCTAAGATAAGCCGTCATTCCGGGGCGCGCGCAGCGCGAGCCCGGAATCTCGAGATAAAGAGGGCTCAATCTCGAGATTCCGGGTTCGATGCTTCGCATCGCCCCGGAATGACGTAACCACAACGAAGAGGAAACACCGATGAAGGCCGCCGTCCTGCATGAAGTCAACAAGCCGCTGGCGATCGAGGACGTCAGCCTGCAAAAGCCCGGACCGCGCGAGGTCCTGATCCGCACGTCGGTCGCAGGGCTCTGCCATTCCGACCTGCATTTCATGGAAGGGCTGTATCCGCATCCGCTGCCCGCCGTGCTGGGCCACGAGTTGGCCGGGATCGTCGAACAGGTCGGCTCCGACGTGACCTACGTGAAGCCCGGCGACCACGTCGTCACCTGTCTCTCGGTATTCTGCGGCACCTGCGACAATTGCACCACGGGGCGGCCGGTGCTGTGCACCGACACCACGGTGAAGATGATGCCGGGCGTCTCCAACCGGCTGTCCTGGGCGCGTTCGGAAAAGCTGAACCAGTTCTTGAACCTGTCATCCTTCGCCGAGCAAATGCTGGTGCACGAAAACGCCATCGTCAAGATTCGCAACGACATGCCCCTCGATCTGGCCGCCCTGATCGGCTGCGGCGTCATCACCGGCTATGGCGCGGTGGTGAACACGGCCAGGGTCGCGCCCGGCGAGAGCGTGGTGGTGATCGGCTGCGGCGGCGTCGGCATGGCCGCGATCAACGGCGCCGAGATCGCAGGCGCGGGCCGCATCATCGCGGTCGATACCAATCCGGCCAAGCTGCAGCTCGCGACCAAACTCGGCGCCACCGACATCGTCGATCCCAGGAACGGCGATGTCGTACAGCAGGTGCGCGAACTCACCAAGGGCGGCGTCAATCATTCCTTCGAAGTGCTCGGCCGCAAGGAAACCGCGGAACAGGCGTTCGCGATGCTGGCGCCCGGGGGGACTGCGACCATCGTCGGCATGATCCCGTTCGGCCAGAAGATCGAGCTGCACGGCTTTGACTTCTTGCGCGAGCGCAAGATCCAGGGCTCCTCGATGGGCTCCAACCATTTTCGGGTCGACATGCCACGCCTGATCGAATTCTACATGCGCGGCCGGCTGCACCTGGAGGACTGGATCTCGGCGAAATTGAAGCTCTCCGAGATCAACGAAGGCTTTGCCGCGATGAAGGCCGGCAAGACCGTGCGCAGCGTGATCGTGTTCGATAGCTAGAATGCGACGACTTTGAAGTGATTCAGGAGTGGTGCGAGTTTAATCACCTCTCCCCGCTCTTCGCGGGGAGAGGTCGGCGCGAAGCGCCGGGTGAGGGGCTCTTTCCGCGAGTCGTGCGCGTGGAGAGAGCCCCTCACCCCAACCCTCTCCCCGCAAGAGCGGGGCGAGGGGGAAATGGTGTTCGCGATCCGTGAGACCTTACGCCGCCTTCATCAGGCCTTCCCTGGTCAGCGCTTCCTGCACCATCGGGCGCGCGGCGACGCGGGCCTGGTAGGCTTTCAGGTTCGACAGCCCGGCGAGGTCGAACTTCATCCGGTCGGCCCAGTTCAGCATCGTGAACAGATAGCCGTCGGCAACCGTGAACTGCTTGCCCATCAGGTAATCGCGGCCGGCGAGCTGGCCGTCGACATATTTGAACTTGCCGGTCGCGCGGTCCTTGAAGAAGGTTTTGGCGTCGTCGGAGAGCACCGGCGAGAACATCGGGCCGATGTTCTTGTGCAATTCGCCGTTGATGTAGGTGAGCCATTCCTGCAGCTTGTAGCGCTCGACGCTGTTGGCGGCGGGCGCCAAGTTCCTGGCCGCCGCCTTGTCGGCGATCATCTGCACGATGACCGGGCCTTCGGTGACGAGTTCGCCGCTGTCGAGCGCGAGGGCCGGCACCTGGCCCTTCGGGTTCACCTTCAGGAAATCGTCGCCGTTCTCGAGCTTCTTGGCCCGCAGGTCGACTTTCACCAGATCGTAGGGCAGGCCGGCTTCCAGCAGCGCGATATGGGGGGACAACGAGCAGGCGCCGGGCGAATAATACAGTTTCATCGGAATTTTCCTTCCCTCGGATTATTGGCTATAGCGGTGGGGCTACTAAATGCATCTGCATGGAATAGTCAAGATTGATGCAGCTGCATTAAGTGCGCTACACTAGCGTCACCTATGAGCCGGGACATGAAACGCAAACCATCGCTTGAGGCGACCGCCGCCTGGATCCGCCTGATGCGGGTCCAGAGCCAGGTGCTGGATGCCGTCGAGCAGGAGCTGAAGAAGGCCGGCTTCCCGCCGCTCGCCTGGTATGACGCGCTGCTCGAATTGTCGCGCGCGCCGTCGGGCGAAATGCGCCCGGTCGAACTCGAAAAGCAGATGCTGATCCCGCAATATTCGACCTCGCGGCTGATCGACCGGCTGGTCGACGAGGGTCTCGCCGCGCGCCGCGAATGCAAGATCGACAAGCGCGGCCAGTTCGTCGAGATCACCGAGGCCGGGCGCGAATTGCAGAAGAAGATGTGGAACGCCTATTCGGCCGCGATCGAAAAGCATGTCGGCTCGAAACTGTCGGATGCGGACGCGGCCAAACTCTGCGGCCTGCTCGACCGCCTTGGCTGCTCCTGCGGCGAGGCCGCATTGCTGACGCCAAGAGACGGCGCGCCCGCCCGATGATAACATTTGCACCCCTCGCATCCTCGGACCGGCCGGTTCGCGGATACCCCCTCTACCGCGCGCGTCCGGTCGAAACGCGCCTTATCCGGAATTTTCATGGCGCGTGACCAGATCGATATGACGCCGCTGCAGTCGCGCGACGAATTGGTGGCGTGGATCGAGGCGGGCGTGAAGCCTGTTTCCGAATTCCGGATCGGCACCGAGCACGAAAAGACGCCGTTCACGCTGTCCGGCCATCGTCCCGTGCCCTACGAGGGCGGGCGCGGCATCGGCGCGCTGCTCGAAGGCATGAAGCTTTTGCTCGGCTGGGAGCCGATCGTGGAGCGCGGCAACATCATCGGGCTTTATGACGTCACCGGCGGCGGGGCGATTTCGCTGGAGCCGGGCGGCCAGTTCGAATTGTCGGGCGCGCCGGTCGAGACCGTGCACCAGACGCAAGGTGAGCTGATGGCGCACCTGGCGCAGGTGCGCGAGATCGCGACGCCGCTCGGCATCGGCTTTCTCGGGCTCGGCATGACGCCGTCCTGGTCGCGGGCCGAGATGCCCATGATGCCCAAGGGCCGCTACAAGATCATGACCAACTACATGCCGAAGGTCGGCCGATACGGCCTCGACATGATGTACCGGACCTGCACGGTGCAGACCAATCTCGACTTCTCCTCCGAAGCCGACATGGTCAGGAAGCTGCGGGTATCGGTGGCGCTGCAGCCGGTCGCGACCGCGCTATTCGCCAATTCGCCGTTCACGGAAGGTGCGCCCAACGGCTTCCTGTCGTTCCGCTCCGAGATCTGGCGCGACACCGACAATGCCCGCGCCGGGATGATTCCCTGGGCGTTCGAGGACGGCATGGGGTTCGAGCGCTGGGTCGATTACGCGCTGGATGTGCCGATGTATTTCGTCAAGCGCGGCGACGAATATATCGACGTCGCCGGCTCCTCGTTCCGGGCCTTCTTCGAGGGCAACAGCAACTTCCTTCCCGGCGAGCGTCCGACCTTGTCGGACTGGGCCAACCATCTGTCGACGATCTTTCCCGAGGTGCGGCTGAAGCGCTATCTGGAGATGCGCGGCGCCGACGGCGTGCCGTGGGGCCGGCTGCCGGCGCTGCCGGCGTTCTGGGTCGGTCTGCTCTATGACGATACGAGCCTCGATGCGGCCTGGGAGATCGTCAAGCACTGGAACGCGCAGGAGCGTCAGGCGCTCCGCGATGACGTGCCGCGGCTCGGCTTCAAGGCGAGGATCAGGGATCGCTATCTGTTCGAAGTCGCGAAGGAATGTTTGAGGCTGTCGCATGAGGGGCTGCGCCGGCGGGCCCGCCTCGATCATAGCGGCCGTGACGAAACCCGCCATCTGGAGCCGCTGCAGCAAATCATCGATTCCGGGCGGACGCCCGCCGAGGAGATGCTGGAGAAATTCCGCGGACCCTGGCATGGCTCGGTGGAGCCGGCCTACGACGAATACGCGTTCTAACTCAGCGCATTGACCGCGTTTTGATGCGCAGCTCCGGCGCCGTTCATCAGCCGTACAGGTTCATGGCGATCAAATGGCAAGCCGCGACCGGCGGCCGAAGTCCAATAAGTCGAAAGCGACAGCGTATGGGGAGATGCCGCCTGTTCACGGCGTGGTTGTTGATGCTCGTGTTGTTGGCGGCCGCCACGCGACCGGCACTGGCGCAGGCCAGCTTCGACCGTCCGGGGGGCGATTACCAGAGTTCGCCGGTTGCCTCCGGCGATCCGGCCGATTGCGCGCTGGCCTGTGAGCGCGACCGCCGCTGCCGGGCCTGGAGCTTCGCCTATCCGACCGACGTCGCCGGCGGCGCGGTGTGCTGGCTGAAAGGCAGCGTGCCGGCCCGCGTCCAGGACAATTGCTGCGTCTCCGGCGTGCGCGGCGCCGGCGTGGTGGAGCCGCGCAACGGCGCGGAGGAAACCTCGATCGACCGCGCCGGCGGCGATTACCGCACCTTTGCAATGAAGAGCGGCGAGAGCTTCGAGACCTGCAAGGCGGCCTGCACCGAGGACAACAAATGCCGCGCCTGGACCTTTGCGCGCGCGGGCTATGTCGGCAGGGAAGCGCACTGCTTCCTGAAAAAGGAAATCAAACCGCCGCGCCGCAAAGCCGGGTTTACCTCCGGGGTGGTGCGGTAGTGATTCTCCCGTCATTCCGGGGCGATGCGAAGCATCGAACCCGGAATCTCGAGATTCCGGGTCTGGTCCTTCGGACCATCCCGGAATGACGGAATCGAGATGGTGGGCACGGCGCGAGAGCGCCTTTGCCTACCCTACATTTCCGTGTCGGCCATTAGCACCGTGAGTTCCGGCCACAGCTTCTTCCAGCGCGCGGCCTTCGCCGCGTAATTCGCGGCGGAAAAATTCGGCCCCGGATTGGGCCGCACGATCAGGCGCGCGACGTCGTCGAAACCATTCGGCGCGTAGACATCGTAGCCGTTTTGCGTGCGGCGGATTCCGACTTTCGTATTCCTGGTCAGGAAGCGGTCGATGCCTTCGGTCGAGCATCGCAGCGGCGGGTAGGGCAGGCCGTGCTTTTCGGGATACCATAGATGAACGCGCGCCTGGTTGCGCACCTCGATCGCAACACCGAGATGCGCGAGCCGGTCCTGCACCGCGCGGATCGCCGCGTCCTCGGCCTGCCACGAGGTGTCGGAATCGAAATAGAACACGTCGTAGTCCTTGACGCCGTAATCGACCGCGCGTCCGGTCAGGATGTTCCAGGCGGTCTGCACCAGGCATCCCGACACGATCCACGCATCCGGCAGCGCCAGCCGAAACAGCTCATCGGCGATCGCCGCATTGACCGGATTGCGCAGCGCCAGGGCGAGGAAGTCGTCGGTGTTCATGCGCCCCCGTCATTGCGAGCGAAGCGAAGCAATCCATGGCCTCACAGCGGAAGTCTGGATTGCTTCGTCGCTACGCTCCTAGGAATGACGAAATTCAACGCCCGCAGCGGCACTTGCCGTGCGGCGTTCAACGCACCGCGGTGAAAAACCGCGAGAGCCGGAAACCCGACAGCCAGGTGTAGACCGGCTGGCTGCGCATGCCGAGGTCCCAGGAGCCGACCACGGCGTCGGCGCGGCCGACCAGGTCGTCCATCGGCAACAGCCCGACGCCGCCCTCGCGCAGCGGGACGCGGCTGTCGGCGGAATTGTCGCGGTTGTCGCCCATCACGAACAGATGGCCCGGCGGCACCGTCACTTCCGGCGTGTTGTCGAACCGGCCATTGTCGCGCATCTTGAAGATCTCGTGGCTGACGCCGCCGGGCAGCGTCTCGACATAGCGATGGGCGGGCTCGAGCGCGCCATTGTCGTCCTCCACCTCGCCGATGCCGTCCGGCCTGAGTTCGGCGGCATGGTCGTCGATGAAGAGCTGGCCCTGCCGGATCTGGATGCGATCGCCGGGCAGCCCGACCACGCGCTTGACCCAGGCCTGCGAGCGGTCGCCGGGCCAGCGGAACACCACGACGTCGCCGCGCTTCGGCGTCTCGCCGAACACGCGGCCGGTCTCGGGCAGGTTGATCTGGATCGGCAGCGAGGCGGTCGAATAGCCGTAGGCGAATTTGGTGGCGAGCAGCGCGTCCCCGATCTGCAGCGTCGGCTCCATCGAGCCCGACGGCACGTAGAACGGTTCGGCGAGCGCGCCCTTGGCGAGGAACACCGCGGCGACGATGGCCGCGAGCTGCATCACCTGGCCGCGCCAGGTCGAGGTTTTGGGGGTGACGGTTTCGTTGTTGGTGCTCATGCGCCGGTTCCTCCGACCGTGATCTTTTCCATCCGCAGCGTCGGCTGGCCGACGCCGACCGGCACGCCCTGGCCGTTCTTGCCGCAGGTGCCGATGCCGGTATCGAGCGCGAGGTCGTTGCCGACCATGGTGATGCGATGCAGGTCGGTCGGTCCGTTGCCGATCAGCATCGCGCCCTTCAGCGGCGCGCCGAGCTTGCCGTTTTCGATTTTATACGCCTCGGTGCACTGGAACACATATTTGCCCGAGGTGATGTCGACCTGGCCGCCGCCGAAATTCGCGGCATAGATGCCGTTCTTCACCGAGGCCAGGATCTCCGCGGGGTCGCGGCCGCCTGAGAGCATGTAGGTGTTGGTCATGCGCGGCATCGGCACATGGGCGTAGCCCTGGCGGCGGCCGTTGCCGGTCGGCTTCATGTTCATCAGCCGCGCGTTCTGGCGGTCCTGCATGTAGCCCACCAAAACGCCGTCCTCGATCAGCACGGTGCGGTTGGTCGGCGTGCCCTCGTCGTCGATCGACAGCGAACCGCGGCGCGAGGCCATGGTGCCGTCGTCGACCACGGTGACGCCCTTGGCCGCGACCTGCTGGCCCATCAGGCCTGCGAAGGCCGATGTCTGCTTGCGGTTGAAATCGCCCTCGAGCCCGTGGCCGACCGCCTCATGCAGCATGACGCCGGGCCACCCAGCCCCGAGCACCACGTCCATCTCGCCGGCCGGCGCCGGCACCGATTCCAGGTTGACCAGCGCCTCGCGCAGCGCGCCGTCGGCGGCGTCGCGCCAGGATTTTGCTTCGATGAAGCGCGCATAGCCCTCGCGCCCGCCATAGCCCTTGCTGCCGCTCTCCTGCCGGTCGCCCTGGCCCGCGACCACGGAAATATTGACCCGCACCAGCGGGCGGATATCGCGATAGCTCTCGCCGTCCGGGCGCAGGATTTCCACCACCTGCCAGGTCGCGCCGAGGCTGACGGTGACCTGCCGCACCCGCGGATCCTTGTCGCGCACATAAGCGTCGATCTCGGCCAGCAGTTTTACCTTGGATTCAAAGCCCGGCGCATCGAGCGGATTCTCGTCGCCATAGAGCCGCACATTGGTATGCGCCGGCGGCGCCGCAAAGGTACCGCTGTAGCCGCCGCGGACGGCCGCGACCGCATCCGCCGCGCGAATCAGCGCCGGCAATGAGACGTCGGAGGAATGCGCGTAGCCCACGGCATCGTCCTTGACCGCGCGCAGGCCAAACCCCTGCGAGGTGTCGTAGGTCGCCTGCTTCAGCCGCCCATTGTCGAACATCAGCGCCTCGGACTGGGCATATTCCAGGAACAGCTCGCCGTCGTCGGCACCGGTGAGCCCGCGCGCGACCTGGTCGCGCACGGCATCACGGTCGAGACTGGCGCGGTCGAGCAGCGAGGTTGTGGGGGTCATGAGAGGACTTCCGTTGCGTGTAAGGATGGGATCAAGATAGTCTTTCGGGGGCGAGGTTGCGAGGGGGGCCGGAAAGGCCCGTTTGCCGCAGCGAGGACCAAGCGTGGCCGATATTTTCGTCAGTTATACGTCTGATGATCGGGACCGGGCGTTCTGGATCGGCCAGGAATTATTAAAACTTGGTCATGCGGCGCATCTGCTGAGTGGGAGGTTTCGGCTTGCGATGATCGTGAGAGGCGATTGATCACCGCCTCGACATGAAGCTGTTGTTCGATGAGAATCTCAGTTTCACGTTCTGCCAGACTCGTGGTCTCTTTCCGGCCGAATTATTAACCTCGCAGCGCGAGACGCGCGGCGCCGCTTCTAGCGAAACTCGTCATGCCCGGGCTTGTCCCGGGCATCTACGTCTTGGCGCGCAGCGTAAGAAAGGCGTGGATGGCCGGGACAAGTCCGGCCATGACGAAAAGCGAGTTGGTCATGGTGTCTCGTTGCCTCACGGCAACTTGTCATACCCCTCGCCGAGCCCATTCAAACTCAGCGGAAACCCGATCCCCTCTTCCGGCGTCTCGAAAATAATGAACGTCGCGGTTTTCGCCGTCTTCAACTGGCCGAGCAGCTTGTCGTCCATCACGACTTCGGCAACGCAGCCGTTGGGCAGGCATCTGACAAAACCGGCCTTGCCGATGTCGACATTGTCGAGTTTCAGCCCAAGGCCGGAGGGCAGCAGCACGCCGAGCGGGGCGACCACGCGCATCAGGCGGCTTTTCTGGTCGGCGGTTTTCAGCAGGATCACGGTCAGGCCGGCATTGGAGCGGTCGTCGGCCACCACGCTCTGGATCAGGGCGCATTGCTCGGCCTGCGCGCCGGGCGGGGTGTCGCAGCGGATCTGCCAGTCGCCATGGGTCGATCTGACCGCGCCTTGCGCATGCGCCGCGCCGCTGGCGCCGAGCAAGCCCGCCAGCGCGAGCGTGGCGAGGCCAAGGCGCAGGGCGCGCGCAAAGACCGCGCTCGCATGGCTGCGCTGCGCTGTGCTCGCCGCCTGGAGTTTCAAAAGGCCCATCCGGGTCGATCCCTTGATATTTCGTCTAAAACCTCGGTCCGAACCGTGGTGTGATACCGCAATGACGGCGCCTTGAAGGCGATTTCCAAGCAATCCCCGCGTCGGAATCCGTGATCGCCGGCTGCGAATCAGGCTGCCCGGAAACCCGTTGTGTTTGCCTACATCGGGCAATCCGCCTGTCAAGCGGCCCTGGCCCGTCGGGATGCGGCTTTCGCCTGATTTTGCGGGAAAATGTGACATCGCCACAATAGCCGGTGACGCGCGGGGCGGTGTCTTACTACTGCATTGCGGCAGCCTGAGAATTATGGTTTGAGAGGCTGGATTTCGACGCGTTCTAGCGATCTGGCCGAGGCGCCCGAGAAAAGCACCTTCCAAAGGCCGTTTGTCAGGCGCGGATCGTGCGGCACTTCGCCGGAAGGCGCGATGCCGAGGGGTTCTAGTTAGGGAGCGCGAGCGGCATGAAGATGTCGATAGGCCAGACGGGGCGGCGGTTGCTGGGGTTGGCGGTGGCAGGCGTGGCGCTTGCCACGAGCGGGGCAGCCTTCGCCGAACTGGGGCAGCCGGCGCCGTGGGAATACAAGCTGCAGGGAGCGGCTTCCCCCGTGATGGAGGAGATCTCCAAGTTCCACGATTGGCTCCTGGTCATCATCACGCTGATCACGCTGTTCGTGCTGGGGCTGCTGGTCACCATCGTCATCAAGTTCAACGCCAAGGCCAACCCGGTTCCGTCGCGGACCACCCACAACACCCTGATCGAAGTGGCGTGGACGCTGATCCCGGTGATGATCCTGGTCGGCATCGCGATTCCGTCGTTCAAGCTCTTGTTCGAGGAACTCGACATTCCCAAGGCCGACCTGACCATCAAGGCGACCGGCAAGCAGTGGTACTGGAGCTATGCCTATCCCGATAACGGCAAGTTCGAGTTCGATTCGCTGCTCGCGCAGGACAAGCAGCCGCGGCTATTGGGCGTCGACAACGAGGTGGTGGTGCCGGTCAACAAGGTCATCCGGGTCCAGGTCACCGGCGCCGACGTCATCCATTCCTTCTCGGTGCCGGCGTTCGGCATCAAGATCGACGCCATCCCCGGTCGCCTCAACGAAACCTGGTTCCAGGCCACCAAGGTCGGCATGTATTACGGCCAGTGTTCCCAGCTATGCGGCAAGGACCACGCCTTCATGCCGATCGCGATACGGGTGGTGAATGACCAGGATTTCGCGGCCTGGATCGAGACCGCGAAGAAGAAATTTGCGTCCAATCCGGCGAATACGTTCGCTTCGGTGGGCGCGGCCGCGCAGTAGCCCGCAAGGGCTGTTGGCGCGATCGAACGGGACAAGGGCGACGAGGACCGCAAGGTCCCAGGGAAAGTACTGCAAGCAGGGTTTGAAAAAATGGCAACAGCGGCTGCGACACACGACGATCATGCCCATGACGATCACGCCCATGACCATCCGACCGGATGGCGGCGCTGGGTCTACTCGACCAACCACAAGGACATCGGCACGATGTACCTGGTGTTTGCGATCATCGCCGGCATCATCGGCGCGGCGATGTCGATCGCGATACGCGCCGAATTGATGTATCCGGGCATCCAGATCTTCCATAACACCCACACCTACAACGTGTTCGCGACCTCGCACGGCCTGATCATGATCTTCTTCATGGTGATGCCGGCGATGATCGGCGGCTTCGGCAACTGGTTCGTGCCGCTGATGATCGGCGCGCCCGACATGGCGTTCCCGCGCATGAACAACATCTCGTTCTGGCTGCTGCCGGCCTCGTTCGCGCTGCTGCTGGCGTCCAGCTTCTTCGAGGGTGAACCGGGCTCCAACGGCGTCGGCACCGGCTGGACGCTGTATGCGCCGCTGTCGACCTCGGGCCATCCGGGACCGGCGGTCGATTTCGCGATTCTATCGATCCATCTGGCCGGCGCCTCCTCAATTCTCGGCGCGATCAATTTCATCACCACCATCTTCAACATGCGCGCGCCCGGCATGACCCTGCACAAGATGCCGCTGTTCGTGTGGTCGATCCTGGTGACGGTATTCCTGCTGCTGCTGTCGCTGCCGGTGCTTGCCGGTGGGATCACGATGCTGCTTACCGACCGCAATTTCGGCACCACCTTCTTCTCTCCCGAAGGCGGCGGCGACCCTCTGCTGTTTCAGCATCTGTTCTGGTTCTTCGGTCACCCCGAGGTCTACATCCTGATCCTGCCCGGCTTCGGCATGATCAGCCAGGTGGTCTCGACCTTCTCGAAGAAACCGGTGTTCGGTTATCTCGGCATGGCCTATGCGATGGTCGCGATCGGCGGCATCGGCTTCGTGGTGTGGGCGCACCACATGTACACCGTCGGCATGTCGTCGGCGACCCAGGCCTATTTCGTCGCCGCCACCATGGTGATCGCGGTGCCCACCGGTGTGAAGGTATTTTCGTGGATCGCCACGATGTGGGGCGGCTCGATCGAGTTCAAGACGCCGATGCTTTGGGCGATCGGGTTTATCTTCCTGTTTACGCTCGGCGGCGTCACGGGCGTCGTGCTGGCCAACGCCGGCGTCGACCGCGTACTGCACGATACCTATTACGTGATCGCGCACTTCCACTATGTGCTGTCGCTCGGCGCGGTGTTCGCGATCTTCGCCGGCTGGTACTACTGGTTCCCGAAAATGTCGGGCTACATGTATTCGGAAACCATCGGGAAACTGCACTTCTGGTTCACCTTCGTGGGCGTCAATCTGGTGTTCTTCCCGCAGCATTTCCTCGGCCTGTCCGGCATGCCGCGCCGTGTCGTCGATTACCCGGATGCGTTCGCCGGCTGGAACCTGGTGTCCTCGATCGGCTCCTACATCTCGGGCTTCGGCGTCCTGATCTTCATCTGGGGCCTGATCGACGCGTTCGCGCGCAAGCAGCCGGCCGGCGACAATCCGTGGGGCGTGGGCGCCACCACGCTGGAATGGACGCTGCCGTCGCCGCCGCCGTTCCACCAGTTCGAAGTGCTGCCGCGCGTGCAATAGCCGTCATCCTGAGGCGCCCGCGCGCAAGCGCGGGCCTCGAAGGATCCAAGACCGTCGCTCTTCGCGGCTCGCCCAGCGGCGCACATGCACCGCAAGGCTCGCACCTCAGAGTGACGGACAGAGGTTCAAGTTCTCCGTCGCGCGCGACGGGGACCAGGAGTGGATGAACAAGACGTGTCGGTTGTCGATCACAACGCCATCGATCTCGGCCCCCGGATTTCCGAGGCCGATGTCTCCGACTACATCGCGCTGCTGAAACCGCGGGTGATGTCGCTGGTGATCTTCACCGCGCTGGTCGGCCTCGTGATCGCACCCGGCCATGTCCATCCGGTGCTGGCCTTCACCTCGCTGCTTTGCATCGCGGTCGGCGCGGGCGCCTCCGGCGCGCTCAACATGGCGCTCGAGGGCGACATCGACGCCCTGATGACGCGCACCGCCAACCGGCCGATCCCGCGCGGCCGCGTCACCCGGCCGGAGGCGCTGGCCTTCGGCATGACGCTGGCGTTCTTCTCGGTGATGACGCTCGGCATCCTGGTCAACTGGATCGCCGGCAGCCTGCTGGCGTTCACGATCTTCTTCTATGTCGTGATCTATACCATGATGCTGAAGCGCTGGACCGCGCAGAACATCGTGATCGGCGGTGCGGCCGGCGCGCTGCCGCCGGTGGTGGCCTGGGCCGCCGCGACCGGGTCGCTGTCGGTCGAGCCGTGGCTGTTGTTCCTGATCATCTTCTTCTGGACCCCGCCGCATTTCTGGGCGCTGGCGCTGTTCCGTTCCGACGACTATGCCCGCGCCGGCGTGCCGATGCTGCCCGTGGTCGCGGGTCCCGACGCGACGCGGCTGCAGATCCTGCTGTACACCATCGTGCTGGTCGCGGTCGCCGCGGCGCCCTGGCCGCTGGGTTATTTCGATGCCCTCTACGGCGTCACCTCGCTCGTGCTCGGCGCCGGCATGCTGGCGCTTGCGGTCAACGTCTACCGCCGCCGCGAGGGCACTCCGGCGTTGCGCGCGACGCGAAAACTGTTCGCGTTCTCGATTCTGTACCTGTTCGTCCTGTTCGCGACCTTGCTGCTCGAAGTGGTGGCGCACGCCATCGCGCCGTCGATCTGGTAGGGGGCGCATGACGACACCATGGATGACAAACGTGAGCCAGATGGAATTGTCCTCACCGAGGCGCAGAAGCAAAGCCGCCGCCGGCGCTCGATCGCCATTGCGCTCGCGCTCGGCGTCCTTGTCGTGCTGTTTTTCGCGGTCACCCTCGTCAAGGGGCCGGCCGTGCTGAACCGGCCGTTGTGATGGATAGGGAGAACGAGCCGATGCCCCAGCAGCCCGGTAAAAGCGGCAAACCATCCCAGCGCCGCGGCATCGGCCGCGATGCGCTGGTCGGTTCCATCGCTGGCGCGGTCGCGGTGCTGATGGTCGGCGCGTCCTATGCGGCGGTACCGTTCTACAACTGGTTCTGCCGCACCACCGGCTTCAACGGCACCACCCAGGTCGCGAAGTCCGCGCCCACGACTGCGCCGCTGGAGCGCAAGATCGCCATACGCTTCGACTCCAACGTCGCCGGCGGGCTGCCCTGGAAATTCGAGCCTGAGCAGACCGAGATCGAGGTCAAGATCGGCCAGGTCGTCACGGTCTACTATAATGTGACCAACCAGTCGGCGCGGACCACCACCGGGCAGGCCGCCTACAATGTGGCGCCGCTGACGGTCGGCGCGTATTTCGAGAAGATCAACTGCTTCTGCTTCACCGAGCAGACCATGGGTCCCGGCGAAAAGCGCGAGATGCCGGTGGTGTTCTATGTCGATCCCTCGATCGTCAAGGACAGCGATAATGACGGGCTGAACACCATCACGCTGTCCTATACTTTCTACCCCGTACGCGACCCGGCGCCGAAGCCTTTGGCCGCGACCGAACCCGACAAGCCCAAAGGAAATCTATGAGGGAAACCTCTGACCGCCGGGATCGTAGTTCACCCGGGATTTGATTTTTCGGACGAAGACGTGCCCAATAGGCACCGCCAACGGAGAGAGCGAAAATGGCTACGGCGCAAGTCAAGCATCACGACTACCACCTCGTCGATCCATCGCCGTGGCCGATCGTCGGCGCGGTATCGGCCTTCATCATGGCGGTCGGTGCGATCGGCTGGATGCATCACATGTACGGCGCCGCGCCGATCGTATTCGGCATCGGCACCATCGGCGTGCTCTACACCATGGCGAGCTGGTGGACCGACGTAATCCGGGAGGCGGAGTTCAAGGGCGATCACACCCGCGTGGTGCAGATCAGCCACCGCTACGGCATGATCCTGTTCATCGCCTCCGAGGTGATGTTCTTCGTCGCCTGGTTCTGGGCGTTCTTCAATTCGGCGCTGTTCCCCGGCGATCCCGTCCACGCCACCCGCGACGCGCTGTTCGGAGGCGTCTGGCCGCCCAAGGGCATCGAAACCTTCGATCCCTTCCATCTGCCGCTGCTGAATACGCTGCTGCTGCTCACCTCCGGCACCACGGTGACCTGGGCGCACCACGCGCTCTTGGAAAACGACCGCAAGGGCCTGAAATACGGCCTGATCCTGACCATCCTGCTCGGCGTCTCCTTCACCTGCGTGCAGGCCTATGAATACAGCCATGCGGCGTTTTCTTTCGCCGGCAACATCTACGGCGCCACCTTCTTCATGGCGACCGGATTCCACGGCTTCCATGTGCTGGTCGGCTCGATCTTTCTGACGGTCTGCCTGATCCGCGCCTATCTCGGGCAGTTCTCGCCGACCCAGCATCTCGGCTTCGAATTCGCCGCCTGGTACTGGCATTTCGTCGACGTGGTCTGGCTGTTCCTGTTCATCTGCATCTATGTCTGGGGCCACGGCGCCGAAACCATGGCCCACGGCGCGCATTGAGATCGCATAGCGTTTCCGAGCGAAGTGGGTACCGGTTCGCGTAAAGGAAACGCGTCAAAATAAAGACTACTTGTGCTACAAGAGGGCGGCCGCAAGGGCCGCCCTCTTTGCTTTTCCTTCTCCCACAAGGGGAGAAGGAAAGAGGACACGAAATGCCGGACGAGAATTCACCCACACTGACCGAGAGTGCGCTGCGCGGCCTTGTCTGCCGATGCCCGCGCTGCGGCAGCGGCAAGCTCTACAAGGGCTTCCTCGACCTGCGGCCGCGTTGCGAGGCCTGCGAGCTGGACTACGCCTTCATCGACACCGGCGACGGGCCGGCGATCTTCATCATCATGCTGGCCGGCGCCATCGTGGTGGCCTGCGCGCTGATCGTCGAAGTGAAATACCAGCCGCCGCTGTGGGTTCACGCCGTGCTGTGGGTGCCGCTGATCCTTGCCACCACGCTGTTGCCGCTGCGCGCGATGAAGTCGCTTCTGATCGCGCTGCAATTCCATCACAAGGCCGCGCCCGGCCGGCTGATCGATCGCGAGCCGAAATGATCGAGGGTTCGGAAAGATGGCGCGGCACCGCCGGCTTCAGCGCGTTCACGCTTGCAATGGTGGCTCTGTTCATCGGCCTCGGCGTCTGGCAATTGCAGCGCCGGGTCGAGAAGCACGCGCTGATTGCGGCCTTGACCGAGCGACTCGCGGCGGCACCCCAAACGCTGCCACCACCCGCGCAATGGAATGCGCTCAAATCAAGCACCGACGAATTCCGCCGCGTCCGTCTCACGGCAATCAACATTGACTTTGGTTTGGGCGGAAGAGTCTACAGTTCCGGCTCCGCAGTGCGCGAGGATATTTCCGGGCCGGGCAAGTGGGATTTCGTTCCGGTGCTGCTGCAAAGCGGCGAAATCGTCGCTGTAAACATCGGGTTTGCACAGGACCCGACGCAGAAGAATCCGATCTGACGATGCTCGCTACACGCGGTTCGTCGTCAGGTTTCCAAAGGAGCTCACGGGCTATATCCGGTTTCCCGAGAGCACGGGCATCTTGACGCCCGCTGCCAGTGTCGACCAACGGCTCTGGTTCGCTCGCGACCACCTCGCGATGGCGCGCGCCCTTGGTTGGGAACGGGATGGCAAAACGATCGCGCCGTTCTATGTCGATCTGGAGTCGCCAGAGCTGGTACCCGGCGTGAAACCCGGCCCGCTTCACGTTCATCTCAAGGACGACCACATGCAATACGCCATCACCTGGTTCACGCTGGCGGGCGCGGTGATGATCGCGTTCGGGATATGGTGGCGGGGCAGGCCCGGCGCACGGGCCTGAGCGCTATCGCATCCGCACATAGGCGCGCTCGCCGCTTCGCCGGTGAAACCACACGGCCAGCGTCTCGCCCGAACTCGGGTCGACGAAGCGCTCGTCGGTCAACTCCCAGTCCGGTCCCGGCAGGGCATCGAGCGGCCGGCGCTTGTAGCCGCCCTTGCGAAAAAAGAACCAGATCAGCACCGGCGCCGCGATGGCGCCGCACCAGATCAGGAACGGAATCACAGCGCGGGCTCGATCACGGCGGCCGTTCCATAAGCCACGATCTCGCTCATGTTGTTGCCGATCTCCGCACTGTCGAAGCGCATCATCAGGATCGCATTCGCGCCCATGGCGGTGGCGTTCCGCACCAGCCGGTCGAGCGCGTGGCGGCGCGCCTCCTCCAGCATCTGCGTGTATTCGTGGATCTCGCCTCCCACGATCGAACGCAACCCGGCCATGAAGTTGCCGCCGAGGCCCCTGCTGCGAACGACGACGCCGAAGCATTGCCCCAGCATCCGGGCCGTTCGATGCCCCGTCACGTTCTCTGTTGTCACGATGATCACTTGAACCTCCTGTTTCGCCCGATCCCCGGAGTATGATCCGGAAAAGGAGCCGGTTTTCCGAAAAAATCATGCTCAAACAAAAAATACAGCGGAATCACGGTTCGAGGGAAAGTCATGCCGCTCTGGTGAGTAAAAACCCGGCTCAAGAAGGTTCGACGCGGTGACTAATTTTACCCGCCATGGCAGTCTACCGCGGATCGCAATGCAAGGCTGGAGTCTCCCTTCATGGCTGAAACGACCGCCCTCATTGTCATTGACGTGCAGCGCGCCTTCGATGAATGGGAAGCCGCCGGCAGGCGGCGCAACAACCCGCACGCCGTGGCGCGGATCGTCGATCTCCTGGCGGCGTTCAGAACTCGCGGCCTGCCGATCTTCCACATTCGCCATCAGGGCACGCGCCCCGGCTCCTCGTTTTTTCCTGATAGCACCGGCTTTCCGGTCAAGGACGAGGCCCGTGAGATCGACGGCGAGCCGGTGATCGTCAAGAAAGTCAACAGTGCCTTCATCGGCACCGACCTGGAACGGCGGCTGCGCGACAAAGCCATCCACACGCTGGTGATCTGCGGGGCAACCACCAATCATTGCGTCGAGACGACGACGCGCATGGCCGCCAATCTCGGCTTCGACGCCCGCCTGGTGCGCGATGCCACCTGGACATTCGATCGCACAGGCCCCGATGGCGACGCCCACTCGGCCGAGGCAATCCACGCCATGACGCTTTCCAACCTGAACGGCGAATTCGCCCGCATCGTGTCGGCGTCCGAGGCGGTCGCGGCACTGAAGCAGGACGCCTGAAGATCGATCAAGGCACCATTGAGCCGATATCGGGATCGGCCCTCGTGCGCTGCAGCAATTCCATTCCCGTTCGATTCGCCGATCGCCCTGCGGCGGAGAAATGCGCGTCCTAGCCGAAGGGCGAAGACAATATCCGCGCCGCCCCCCTACTGGAATGCGAAAAAACAGGGCATGCTCGCCGGACAATAGACCGGTTGGCCTTGCGGTCGGCGGTCGAAAAAATCAGGGGGGAATGAAGATGACGATGGACGCATCCGGTCAATCGCGCGCGGCTACGATTTTCGCACGCCTCGACCGGCTCCCGGGAACGCGGCATATCTGGCTGCTGATCGCGACGCTGTCGCTGGGCGGCATGTTCGAACTGTACGATCTGTTCATGACCGCCTATGTCATTCCCGGCCTGATGAAGGCAGGTCTGCTCACCGGCGTATCGGTCAGCATCTTCACCGGCCCGGCACTGTTCGTGGCCGCGACCTTCACCGGCCTCTTCATCGGCACCTTCGTGTTCGGCTATGCCGCCGACAGATATGGGCGGCGGACGATCTTCACCTATTCGATGTTGTGGTACAGCGCGGCGACATTGGTGATGGCGTTCCAGGACTTCAGGTTTCGGCGTCTGCCTGTGGCGGCTGATCGCCGGCATCGGCATCGGCGTGGAATTGGTGACGATCGATACCTACCTCTCGGAACTGGTGCCGAAGTCGATGCGCGGTCGGGCCTTTGCCTTCAACCAGGCCGTCCAGTTCTCGATCGTGCCCGTGGTCGCGTTCGTCGCCTACATGCTGGTGCCGATCAGCCCGCTCGGGATTGAAGGCTGGCGCTGGGTGGTCGCGATCGGCTCGACCGGCGCGCTGTCGGTCTGGTTCATCCGCCGCGGCATCCCGGAGAGCCCGCGCTGGCTGATCAACCAGGGGCGGCTCGACGAGGCCGAGGCGATCACGGCTTCGATCGAGGCCAAGGTCGTTGCCGACCTCGGTGGCAAGTCCTTGCCGGCGCCGGGAATCCATGCGGTGGAGGATTTTCAGCCGGTCGGCCGCCTGGCCGAGGCCTTCGAGCCGCGCTATCGCGGCCGCACCATCATGCTGATGGTTTTCCAGTTCTTCCAGACCTTCGGCTTCTACGGCTTCGCGGCCTGGGTACCGACCCTGATCACCCAGCAGACCGGTATCAATCTCCATGCCAGCCTGCTCTATTCGTTCATCATTGCGATTGCCAACCCGTTCGGCCCATTGCTGGCGATGAGCTTTGCCGACAAGTTCGAGCGGAAATGGCAATTGGTCGGCGCGGCCTGCTGCATCGGCGTGTTCGGTATGCTGTTCGCGTTCCAGCACGAGATGGCGCTATTGATCCTGTTCGGCGTGCTGATCACGCTGTCGAACAACGTGCTGTCCTACTCCTTCCACGGCTACCAGAGCGAGTTGTTCCCCGCCCGCATCCGCGCCCGCGCGGTCGGATTCACTTACTCGCTGAGCCGGATCAGCGCGGTGTTTGCGAGTTTCATCATCGCCTTCTTCCTGCAGAATGCAGGCACCAAGGGCGTGTTCGGCCTGATCGCGGTGGCGATGACGATCGTGGTAATCTCGATCGCCGGCTGGGGACCGCGCACGCTCGACCTTGAGCTCGAGGAGATCTCGCGGTAACAGCTAAGGGTGTGCGGAGCCGTTCGTGCTCCGCGCCGCCCCTCGCGACACCGAAAGTGCGACCCGCATGACCGCCCAGGAAGAACCGTGCATTCGCGTGCTGGTGCCGGCCGGCGTGCTGGGAGGGGGCATCAGCGCCAGTGAGATCGAGGCGGCCCTCAAGCTTTCGCCGCATGCCATCGCGATCGATGCCGGTTCCACCGACAGCGGCCCGGCGTACCTTGCGACCGGCCGGTCGAAGTACGGACGAGGGTCGGTCAAGCGCGATCTGTCGCTGCTGATGGACGCGCGCCGCCGCGCCGGCATTCCCTTGCTGATCGGCTCCTGCGGCACCTCCGGCTGCGACATGGCCGTCGACGAGACGCTCGAGATTGCGATGGAAGTCGCGCGCGAGCAGGGCGACTTCCCGAGAATCGCGGTGATCTATTCCGAACAGAACGCCTCCGATCTCAAGGCCCGCAACGCCGGCGGCAAGGTGACGCCGTTGCCGCCGGCCGGACCGCTGAGCGACCGGAGTCTCGACGCCTGCAGTCATATCGTCGCCCTGCTGGGCCCGGAGCCTTACATGGCCGCCATTGCCGCTGGCGCCGACATCGTGCTCGGCGGCCGCACCACGGATACCGCGGTGCTGGCTGCCTTTCCGCTGATGCACGGCATCGACACGGCTGCCGCCTGGCATGCCGCCAAGATCGCCGAGTGCGGCGGCCTCTGCACCATCAACCCCACCAATCCCGGCGTGATGATGAGCATCGACCGCCGCGGCTTCACCATCGAGCCGCTGTCGCCTGACAATCGCTGCACGCCGGAAACCGTCTCTGCGCACATGCTTTACGAGAACAGCGATCCGTTCCGGCTGGCGGAGCCAGGCGGCGTGCTTGACGTCACCGACGCTGACTACCGCGCCCTCGACGAGCGCCGCGTCCGCGTCGCCGGCTCGCGCTGGGAGCCGAAGCCCTACACCATGAAACTGGAAGGTGCCGGCGGCGGCCCCTTCCAGACTTTCATGCTGGTGGGCATCGAGGATCCCGACGTGCTGGAAGATGTAGATTCCTTCGTCGCGCGCATGCAGCGGGGTTTGCGCGAGCGGATGGCCCGCACCATGGGGCCTGAGGCCGCCGCGATCGACATCTCGCTTCGCCCCTATGGCTGGAACGCGGTCTCCGGCCGCCCCGCTGGCGGCAATGCCGCGCCGCCGCGCGAGATCGGCCTGATGTTCGTCGCAACCGCGCCGACGCAGGCGATGGCGACCGAAGCAGCCAGGGTGTGCAATCCGCTGTTCTTCCACTTTCCGGTGCGGGAGGGCACGGAAATACCGAGCTACGCCTTCCCGTTCTCGCCGGCCGAAGTCGAACGCGGCCAGGTGTTCGAGTTTCACCTCAACCATGTGGTCCGCACCACCTCGCCCTTCGAGCTGGCGCGGACCCGCTGGGTCGATTTGTCGGTGGCGCCGAGAGAGGCTGCAAGTGCCTAGGCTCGCCGACGTCTGCCGTTATGTCCGCTCCAAGAATGCCGGCCCGTTCTGGGTGACGGTCGATCTGTTCTTCGACGGCGCGGAAAGCTATGCGAAATACCACGACAACCCTGCGATCTCCGCAAACTCCGTTGCCGCCATCTACGGCGTCGATGCCTCGCTCGTCCGCCGCTTCGCGGTGAAATCCCTGAACATGGTGAAAATCTCCTACCCGCGGGCCACGCCGCAGGGCGGCGTGCATGAGCGCGACATGCATAGCGGCCAGCAATTCGTGCCGCTATTGGAATTGCAGCTTCGCTGAGTTCGCATATCGGAAACGAGGGCCGCGCAGACAAATCCGCCATTCGATGCGCGAGCATCGTTGGAAATATCCCGTGGTCGAATTTTCCGGAGGTCACGTCCCGGCGTAACGGCTGCTCCGCCTGAAACGATAGATCAGGAACGAGATTCCCCAGCTTGCGACGAACAGCGCAACGATCGCGTAGCCGAGCGCGCCGAAATTGTCGTTCAGGCCGGAGACCGCATTCCAGAAAACGCCCCGCAGGTGAAATTGATCCGCGATCAGGCCGAGCGTCTCGATGCCGCCGACCAATAGCGCCACCAGCACCGACACCGACGTGATGGTCAGGTTGTAGAACAGCTTGCGCAGCGGATTGCGATAGGCCCAGCCATAGGCGCCCAGCATCAGCACGCCGTCCGACGTGTCGACCAGCGTCATGCCGGCCGCGAACAAAGCGGGGAAAATCAGCAGCGACCAGCTGGAGACCACATTGGAAGCCTGGGCCGAGAGGCCGAACAGGCTGATCTCGCTCGCGGTCTCGAAACCGAGCGCGAACAACAGACCGATCGGATAGAGATGCCAGCTCTGCGAAACGAACCGGAACAGCGGCCGGAACAGCCGCGCCAGCCAGCCGCGCTGCTGCAACAGCGCATCGATGTCCTCGTCAGTCACGATCTGGCCGCGCTCGACCAGCCGGAAGGCGCGGTAGACGCCGCGCAACACGATGATGTTGGCGATGGCGATCAGCAGCAGGAACAGCGCCGAGGCCGAGGTCCCGATGATGCCGCCGATCTCGCGGTAGCCGGCAAGCTGATCGCTCACCACGTTCGCCGTCAGCGCAACCGCAAGCGAGGCGACCACGACGACCGTCGAATGCCCCAATGCAAAGAAGAAGCCGACGGCGACCGGCCGCTTGCCCTCCTGCATCAGCTTCCGCGTCACGTTGTCGATGGCTGCGATGTGATCCGCGTCGATGGCGTGACGCAGCCCCAGGCTATAGGCCAGTACCGCGGTCCCGATCAGGACCGGTTGATGGGCGAAGGCAACGAAGGCCCAGATCCAGGCCGCGAGATTGGCTGTGATGAGAAAGCCGTAGATTCCGACGATGCGGGCGCGAAAGCCGAGCCGCTCGGGCTCGGTGCCATTGGCCGGGACAATCGATTTCGCAAGCGCAGCCACGGCGGGCCCCTCCATCCGCAAGACATCCGATGTCACCGCAGCGAAAGAACCGCCCCATGCGCGCGCACCGCGCGCCGGAAGGATGACGTGTTCAGGGCGGTCTCCTGGCTCGCGGGTCGTAACCCTTCTCCACCTTCCCGGGCTTGGTCTGAAAAAGCCCAGTGGCATTTCGAAGAAGGACTCACCGCCTACAGTTGCGGGCGCAGCTTTGGACCTGGCTCGCGGCGAACGACTTGCGAACCGTACCAAATTCCCTTTGCCGGCCGACATGACCGGCACTCCCAAACCCCGACAACTGAAGCGATCCGACACTTCCTGTCAAGGCTTGGAAAGGTGTCGTTCCCGCGCCATCACCTGGCTCGTGGTCAAGTTCGGGAGCGCGGAACGGGGGGATCACGGCAGCGCGATCATGATCGGAAAGGGGCTTGCTCCCGCTTGATTCAGGTCTAGTCTCCCGCCGTTCACCCAAGGGCTCAACCGGGGGACGCGAACCAGGGAGAAGAAGTCGTGAGCAGCCAACTGACCGAGGCAGAACTAGCCGCGCTGATGCCGTCCGAATTGTGTGCGTACCAGACGCCGATTCCGACCCAGATCGTGGCAAGCGATGAATTTTATCCCGACCCGCAGAACGAAAGGCAGCGCGAGGTCGAGGCGCGGCTGTTGGCGATGGCCGACGACCTCGGGGCCAAGCAGGGTCTGGACCGCCGCCGGTTTTTCCAGACCGCCGCCGGCATGGCCGCATCCTTTGTCGCAATGAACGAAGTCTATGGCGCGCTGTTCGACGCGACCCCTGCGGAGGCCGCGACGCCGGCGATGGCGGACGAGCGCGCTCATGCCCTGAAAGACCAGTTCATCATGGACATGCACACCCACTTCCTGCGCGACGACACCCGCATCATGACCTTCGTCGAGATGCGCAAGGCGGTCGGCAAGGCCGGCTGGAACAAGGAATTGGCCGATCACGAGCAGACCATCGAGGATCTCAAGTTCAATAATTACAAGAAGGAGATGTTCCTCGACAGCGACACCAAGATCGCGCTGATCTCCTCTGCCCCCTCAGACATCGAGCAGGACTGGTTCCTGACCAATCAGCAGATGGCGGACGCGCGCAAGAAGGTCAACGACGAGGCCGGTTCGCGCCGGCTGTTCTGCCACGCCATCTTCACGCCGGGCCAGCCCGGCTGGCTCGAGAAGCTCGACGCCGCGCTGGAATTGAAACCGGAATCCTGCAAGGGCTATACCATCGGCGACAACACCCACAAGGACATCAGCCATTATCCCTGGCGGATGGACGACGAGAAGGTGGCCTACAAGGGCTACGAGAAGATGGTGAAGGCTGGCATCAAGAATGTCTGCATCCACAAGGGGTTGTTTCCGCCGGGCGTCGAGAAGTCGTTCCCCAATCTGCGCGGCTATGCCGATGTCTCCGACGTCGGCCAGGCGGCAAAGGACTGGCCGCAGCTCAACTTCGTCATCTATCACTCCGCCTACCGCCATGTCGGCGGCGATCCCAAGGTGGCGCTGGCCGAGTTCGAGCGAACGGGAAGGATTTCGTGGACCAGCGATCTCGCCGACATCCCGGCGCAGTACGGCGTCAACAATGTCTATGGCGACGTCGGGCAGCTGTTCGCGACCACGCTGGTCGCCGAACCCAACGTCTGCGCGGCGCTGATGGGCACGCTGATCAAGGGCCTCGGCACCGATCACGTCTGCTGGGGCACCGATGCGCTGTGGACCGGCGCACCGCAATGGCAGATTGAAGGCCTGCGCCGGCTTGAAATCCCGGAGGCCATGCAGAAGAAATTCGGCTACGCGCCGCTCGGGGCCGCCGACGGTCCGGTCAAGACCGCGATCTTCGGCGACAACAATGCGCGGCTTTACAACATCCAGCCCAAGCGCGCGATGCTCGACATCAAGGGCGACCGCTTTGCCCTGATGAAGGCGCAATACGAAAAGGCCGGCCCCGAGCCGTCCAACACCCGCTATGGCTATGTGGTGCCGAACGGACCGATCGATCATTCCGTGTTCGCGTGAGACTCTCTTCTCTCTCCCCGCTCTTCGCGGGGAGAGCGCATGGGCGACGCATGGCCGCCGTTCTTGATAGAAGAACGCCGATGCAAAGCATCGGCTACGGTGAGGGGCTCCATCCACGAACACCGCATTCGCGGTGAGCCCCACGACCGAAAAATGCCGATCTGGTTGCAAAAGTCGGCGGCTGCCGATGAGCCCTCGGCCATTTCGTTGAGCGCGGCCGGCTTTGATGCGCCGACCCTGACGCCCTCTACGCAACTATTGCGAAACGAAAAATAAGCCGCTAGGCCGGCCGCGCCGCGGCTCGTCTAAATGGAATCGCGCCACGACGTGCGGCGCGGCCGACCTGAGCAAATTTTCGACCGTGGAGTCCAAATCATCGGCGGCAAAGGCGAGTTTGTTACTGAAAGCCGCGCGCCGTTCTCGGTGGTGCCCGATGAAATCCCAAACCCAAAGCGGTCGGCCAACGTCGGCCTTGGTGCGCATTTCGGGCTCAAGTCGGACATTGCGGCACGTCCGAAAAGCGCCGGAATCGGAAGTGCGATATCGGGAAATCCTTGGCTGGTCCAGATGGCGAAGGACGAAGCGCTTGACGAGTGCGGCGAGACCGGCAAATCTTTGCCGCAATATCGACGCGGTGGGTGCCGATGGGTCCGGGCCGCCGGGATCCTGTTCATTGGAAACCTTTGTATGATGCAAAACATTATTCGATATCTTGTCAAAGCGGCGCTGCAGTCGGTCACGCTTGCCGTTGTCGCTTTGCCGGGCATGGCGCATGCGCAGTCGGGGAGTACCGGCGGCAGCATCGGCAATGTCGACAAGTCGGTATCCGGTACACGCGAAGCGCCTCGGTCGGTTGAACCCTCGAGGCCGGCACGACGCGGCAAGTCTGGGGCCGAGGAGCCGCGTCATGCCTCGCGAAGCGGCGGCGGGGTTGGCGGCGGAGGCAATTTCGACGGCGCATGGGCTGTCGTCAGCGTCGGCTGCGGGGGTACCGTCAACGGCGCCATCGTCATCACGAGCGGCAGGATTCTGGGGGAGGGTCTTTCCGGTCATGTCAGTCCGAACGGTTCCGCGGCAGCCGCTGGAGCCGGTGGAGGCGTTACCTGGACCAGTTCCGGCCGTTTTTCGAGCCGCAGCGGCGCCGGTTCGTACCGGCGCTCCGACGGATGTGTTGGAAGCTGGACCGCGTCGAAACAGTAGCGGCGAATAACGGCTCCGAAGACCGCCGCTTCATCGCTGGCCAACGCACGATTTCCTTATCCGTCGATGCGCTCGCAGCCGACTGTAAGCATTTCGCTATTCACTATCAGTCGTCGGACTGACCCCAATTGCTGGTGGCCATTTTGAGGGGCCGCAAACCTCGACGCGATCATAGGGACGTCCGGGAAGGCCAGGTCTAAAGGCGAGGGATCCAACCTGGACGGCTCAACAGGTATTCGACCATCCGCGGAGGAATGCTTAAAGCTCCGGCTATCTCGCGTTTATCCTTCGGCAGTCCCGCAAGGATCGATGCTTCGCTCTTGCTTCGGACTTTGGAAAGCCACTCCGGATCAACCACCACGGCGCGTCCGACCGCAACCAGATCAGCTCCCATTTTGATCGCCCCCTCGGCATCCATGCACGTCTTGATCCCACCGCTTGCCATGACCGCACTGCGGCCCGCTATGACGCGGGCAAATTCCGTGATTGGACTCTCTGCCGGGGTATAACTCTTCTCGACCGGACCATTGTAAACGCGGGTCTCTCCCGTCGGCCGGCTCTTCCGATAATCATCGAGCGAAACGGAGATGTAGTCGAGGCCCAGCCTGGCAAGTTCATGACAGAGCAGTTTGGCGTCCTCGAGCGTATAACCGTCCGCCTCGGCCTCGAATGGCGTCACGCGAAACCCTGCGATCAGCTTTGGACCGAGTGCGTCGCGAACGGCCTGCGCGACCGCGAGAGGAAAGTTCATCCGCTTTGACAGCGTGCCTCCCCAATGATCGACGCGATGATTGGCCCGAGGCGAAAAAAACTGATGAACCGCGTAGTGGTTGGCTCCGTGAATCTCGACGCCGTCGAAACCGGCTTTTCGAGCGAGCCGAGCAGCCTCTCGAAAGCTTGCAATCAGGTTTACAACTTCATCTGATGTCATCGCCCTTGGCGTCTTTGCTCCGGGACGCAACGATGCAACCGCAGAAGGCGCACGCAGACATTGTTCGCCTGTCAACTCGGGTTTTGCGATGCGGCCACCATCATATATCTGGAGGATCGCAAGCCCTCCTGCAGCACGCATAGCTTCAGCGAGCCGGTGCAGACTGGACAGGTGTCCATCATGTGCCGCACCGATTCCCTGCCAGGAGCGCCCGTCTTGCTCGACGTAAGCGGCGGAAGAAATGGCAGCTCCGAATCCGCATGCCGTACGTCGTCGGACAAATTCGAGTTCGTGTTCGGTAACCGTCCCATCTTCATGGGATGAATCGGTTGTGAGCGGAGCCATCGCAAACCGATTTGCCATCTCTCGTCCGCTATTGAACCTGAGCGGAGACCACAAAACCATTGATCAAACCTCCGATATTCTCAAGGGCCGTAGGGCGGATTCCCTTTAATCCGCCATCTCGTGATTGGCGGGTTAAAGAGAACCCGCCCTACGCGAACCAAAGCGCGATGAGATCAGCATGAATCATCGCGCTTTGGATTCTTGTTTGCGCATGATCTTTCCGGAAGACCGCTTCACACTTTTCCGCATCCAGCGCTAGTGACTAGCGCTGGACATCACAGGGTGCTCCGTCAAAGCGGACACGCGCGGCATGGATATCGGAATAACGACGGTCGGCCCAATCGATGAGGCTCGCCATCGGGTCCAGCAGGGATTGGCCTAGCGGGGAAAGGCAATATTCAACGCTCGGCGGCTTAGTCGGAAAGACATGGCGGGTGATAAGTCCGTCGCGCTCCAAGTCGCGCAGCGTCTGGGTGAGCATGCGCTTGGAGATGTCGCGGATGGCTCGGCGAAGCTCGCTGAAGCGCTGCGGTCGCGTCGCGAGGGTCATGATCATAAGTATGCTCCATTTGTCGCCGATGCAGTCGAGCACGTCGCGCACCGGGCAATGTACGGGTTCCACTGACTGGGCGTTCTCCGATTGAAATCGGCTGAATCGCTGGATCGCGCTCAATGCGTCGCTCATTACCGGTTCCCTTTTTCTCTCCTGGTTACAAAAAGCTGCCTCCTTACGGTGCAGGTCTAAGGTCTTTATATGAGACCTACCCTAGAATATAGACAAATCCCAGGAGAAGACGGATGTTTCTAGTCGTAGGAATTACGGGAAAAGTAGGCGGCGCAACAGCCACACATCTGTTGGCGCAAGGCAAGAAAGTACGCGCGCTGGTTCGCGATCGCGCGAAGGCGGCAAGCTGGACGGACCAGGGCGTCGAACTGGTCGACGGCGACTGGAACAATGCGGTGGCCATCGAGCGGGCGCTCCAGGGCGTCGACGGCGCGTTTGTAATGTTGCCGGCCATCTGGGCACCCTCGCCGGACTTCAACGAAGCCAGGGGCTTCATCGCGAACTATGTCGAGGCGCTTAGCAAGGCGGCGCCGCCGCGCGTGGTCGCGCTCTCGTCGATGGGGGCGAACAGAACCAGCGGGCTGGGGATGATCACGGCCCTGTCGTTGCTGGAGCAAGGCTTTCGCAAACTGACATCGCCGATCGCCTTCGTGCGCGCCGGCGGGTTTTTCGAAAACTTTCTTTACGGCCTGCACGTCGCCCAGGGTGGCACGCTCCCAGTTTACTACAACCCGACCAACCGGAAATCGACCATGGTCGCGACGAACGACATCGGCGCCGAGGTGGCGACGCTGCTGACCGGGCCGGCGTGGTCGGGGCATCGCGTCATCGAACTTGGTTCGATGGTCAGCGCGGATGAAGTCGCAGCGCAACTGGGCGATGTCATGCAGCGCGAAGTCAAGGCCTTTGCTGTCCCGCGGGCCGAGTGGCCGGCAGCGTTCGAGCAGCTCGGCATCCCGAAGGGGCAAACCGGTCCGGCTGAAGCGATGTTCGAGGCCGTCAACGCGGGCTGGATGGACCTCGGCGTCGCTGGCACGGAGCACGTCCCCATCACAACGCTTCCCCGCGATGTCTTCGCGGCGGCCCAGAAGGCCGCCACGGCGTAGGTCCGCGGATCAGCGATGAAATGCGACTTTCGGACCTGCTCAGGAAATTCGCATCTGCTTCGGAATGAATGCGTCGCGGCCGGCCGTCTCTTGGCGCGACCACACAGGTCCTCCGCGGCGCCCTATCAGAAAAGGTTGGATAAATGTCAAAGATTTCCTGGCGCCAGGTCTCGGCCCTGGCACTTGCAGCTTTCTTCGTCGTGGGATCGCTCAGCAACATCTTCGCCCCTGGGTCTATCTACGAGGAATATCTGCGGTGGGGATACCCGCACTGGTTCCATTTCGTGACCGGATCGCTGGAACTCGCGACCGCCGTTCTGTTGGCGCAGGCACGGACGCGGCTGTGGGGTTCGGCGCTCGGCTGCACCGTGATGTTGGCGGCGCTCGCGACCGTCACCCTCCACGGCGAATACGGGCACGGGGTGCCGCCGCTTATCGCGGCGACGCTCTCAATAGTCGTCGGCTGGATCGCCTGGCGGAAGCGGCTCCCCAGGCCCTATGCGAGCTAGAAAAACCTTGCGGCGCTTTGGATTCTTGTTTGCGCCTGATTATTCCCGAAAACCGCTTCACACTTTTCCGGATCATGCGCTAGTGGAAGATGCGTCCGGCGTCGATGACGACGGTCTGGCCGGTCATGGTCTCGGTGCGGCACATGGCGACTACCATGTCGGCGCAGTCGTCCTTGTCGGCAGCCTTCTTCAGGAGCGAGCCCGATGCGGAGCGCTCGACCTGCTCGGACCGGAGATTGGCTGTCGCGCGAGTGCCCTCCAACAGACCCGGTGCGACGCAGTTGACGAGCGTCTCGGGCGCCAGCGCCACCGCCATGCAACGCGTCAGATGAATGAGCCCCGCCTTCGACACGGCATAGGCGATAGAAGAGCCGGTTGGGCTGAGCCCTGCGACCGAAGCAATGTTGACGATGCGGCCCCGCCCCTGGGCCTTCATGACAGGGGCTACCGCCTTGGTCAGGTGCATCGGCCCCGTCAGGTTGACGGCCATGATCTTGCTCCACACCTCGGGCGTCAGATTGTCGAGATCGCCGAAGGGGATCGAGACGTTGTAGGCGGCGTCATTGATCAGAACGTCAAGACGGCCGAAGGCCTGGGTTACCTCGCCGACCAGCCGATCGACAGCCGCGCCGTCGGTTATGTCACAGGCGAAAGCTTGAGCGTTGATTTGATGGTGCGATCTTAGTTCGCTGGCGACGCCTTCCGCCTGGTCGCGGCTGCGCGCGTACATGACGGCGACATGGGCGCCCTCCTTTGCGAGCGCGTGGCAGATGCGCTGCCCCAGCCCGCCATTGCCGCCCGTCACCAGTGCAACCACGCCCTTCAGGTCCATCGCTTCTCTCCTTTAATGCGATGCGCCGTCGCATCGCCGCCACTCCCAGCCCGCTCCGGGGTGGTGGCCGACAATGATAGCCATCGCTACATTCCTAAGCTACTGCGAGTCCGCCGCCTAGGCCTCTATGGCCATGTGGTGCCGAACGGACCGATCTCGCGGGGAGAGGGCATAGGCGGCCCATGGCCGCCGTTCTTGATGGAAGAACGCCGATGCAAAGCATCGGCTGCTATGGCGAGGGGCTCTATCCGCGAACTCCGCATTTGCGGTGAGGGGCCGTAGAAGTCGGTTATGCTGATTCGATCACACCGTCTGTACGCCGCGCTTCAAATCATGCCGGACTTCGGATCTACCGTGGCTCATTGAACGACCAATCGAGAGCCGACGGATTCGAGAAGAAGCTCATATGCTCGGTCGACGATGTCGTCCAAAGATATCGTCTTCGCGAACATGGCCTTTGCTTCAGCCAGGAACTGGTCACGAGTTGGCATCTTGGGCAGACGCAGATTCCACAGCACGTCGGCGCGATGCTGCAATCGGCAAAGCGAGTCTCGCAGCGCGGATAGTTCGGACGCCTGGACTGACGATCGGACAGCAACCGCGATTTGTTCGGGATTGAAACGTCCGGCAAGCTGCTCTGCCGCCCGCCCGATCACTCGTGATCCCAGCCGCTGCTTATTACGCAGCACCTGCTCGGGCGGCGTCTTCAAATCCCAAACAATTCCGAGCCAGGAGAGAACCCTCAGGATATGATAGGTCAAATCGAGTTCCCACCATTGGAAACCCTGTTGAGCGCTACTTTGGCAGGCGTGATGATTGTTATGCCAACCCTCACCCATTGTAAGAAGGGCCAGTAGCCAATTGTTGCGGGATTCATCTCCCGTGACATACCGCTTGCGTCCGTGAACATGCGCAAGCGAATTGATGCAAAACGTTGCGTGGTACAGAAGCACGGTGCTCCACAGGAAACCGACCACGAGCCCGCTCCACCCGGCAATAAAAGCGCAAAGAGCTGCGATCAAGGTCGCGGGCAAAACCTCCAATTTGTGCAGCCACATCAACTCGGGAAACGACGCAAAATCGGCAACTTTCTGCAAGTCGGTTGCGTCGTGCTGTCGAGCGAAAATCCAGCCAACATGACTGTAAACGAAACCCTTGTGCCGCGGTGAATGCACATCTCGCCTGGTATCCGAATGCAAATGGTGATGCCGATGTTTCGCAGCCCACCAGAGCACGCTTTTCTGAGCGCTGCTTTGGGCGAGGAAGGCTAGGATGAATTGAAAGACCCGGCTTGTCGCGTAGGCTCGGTGCGAGAAGTACCGATGATACCCGGCCCCGATCGCGAACATGCGTAACCAATACATGATCACGCAAATTGCGATCGCTTGCCATGTAACGCCCGACCAGATCGCGGTGACGCACCCTGCGTGGATCAATAGAAATGGAACAAGCTGTGGGCGCATGATGTCGTCGTGTTCCTGAACGACATCGATATTTGCAGACACGCGAAAAGCCCTTCTGTCGTTTCAATGCGCGGGGAGACATCGGACGGATTCCGGTCAGCTCATCGTAGGGCAGAGATTGGAATGGACGGCGGTCAAAATTGCTCACCTGGCGGCATTATCCCGGCTTGAGGGAACCGGTTTATCGGCGGGATCCCGAGATGATGCCGTATATGGCTCCTGCGTCGTCCACCGGGCAGACACGCACCGAAACACCTCGCATCCTCGCTCTCGGTGCGGTGCAGCGCGGCGGTGAACAGCGGGGATAATGACGGCGGCGCGATAGCCCACTCTTTAATCTCCAGGATCAGCCGCTCATCGTCGATTGCTCAAAGCAAGCCGGAGCACATATGCACGTTCGTCCCCGGAATTTAGCAGACCGGATGTCCGACAATCGGCGGTCCATGATATTTACGCTGCCGATTGATGCGGCGCGTCTGAAAGCTCGCGAAATCCTTAATAAATGTCCGCAGGCCGGATACCTGTCGGTCGTCGAGAATTGGCGGCAGCTTCCGGACGGCCGGATCGAATTCACGATGCGAAACCTGCCGACGACCGACTGAGCAGGGAAAGATTGGCCATAGGCCAGGCGTCTTGGCCGCCCTCGCTGTTACGATTGCTGCGGCGCATTGCCTGCGCCGCCGAGATCGCCGAATGTTTTCTTTGGAGGCACTTCGCGCTTCTGGTAGTTCAATCCGCCAGCGCAAAAGCCTTGCACCAGCCGTCCTTGCTGACCTCGCCTTCGACCACCTTGCAGGAATTCGGCGGCTCGAACAGCGAGCACATCGCGCAGCTGTAGAGGCCGTTGGGCGTGTCCTGATATTGCGCCTGCTGCGGCGTCATCTTGTCAGAGGCATCCGACGTCGCAACCCGCATCAGGAGTGCCGCGGAAACTCCGCCAACGGCAACACGCATCGCGCCGCGCCGTGACCTGTCCAGGTGTTTTCCGACCATCGCGTCCCTCGCCGGTTGCCGTTGAGCTCCGATGGCCCGACGGGCAAATCAACCTTGTCCGCCCTGGACTGTCCGGCCACTGCCGTCAAGCCCTGTTTGAAAAAATATTCTGGTTGTCGGAATATTCGGATTATCCTATATTGCTCCCTGTCCCGTTCCACTAAAAGGGGCGTTTCGCGATCGTCACAAACGCGGAGCGGGATGCGGTGGACGCCGATGGTGCTCCGGACGAGGGCACTTAAGGCGGGCGGACAAGACGTGTGGTTCTGGCACCCCGACGCTGGTGTCAAGTCTGCGAGAAGGAGCGCAGGCGACGGTGGCCAACAAGCCCGGAGCACCGGGAAGAGCACGTTATAATCCGTAAAACCATTGCGTGGGGAATGCCGGGTGATTCCGGTGTGACCTGCTAACGCGTGTGCGCTTCTACCACTACCATTGCACACGTGGCTATCGGGCGCATCGAGCGCCCGGCATTCCCTGCGCCCTTTGTTGGAAGGGCGGGAATAAAGGAATACCTCGCGCAAAAAACATGCGGCGAGATCGCGGAGTCATGTCTCAACGTCGTTGCGATCCGTTGGCTCGTCATGACGACCTCCCTTGTCGTCACCGCGAAAGCGGGTGATCCAGTATCCCAGAGAAGCTGATGATGAAGCCGAAAAGCCTCGGCGTACTGGGTCGCCCGGTTCAAGCCGGGCGATGACGATGGAATGTGGGTCGGCGCAGCGAGCCGCCACTGCCTTGCGCACAATTGGACCGCTAAGGCGACGGCTCGACATCGGGCGCATGCGGACTCATATCGGGCGGCGGCGCCGTTTGATCGAGTTTCGATTTCAGGTCGGCGGCCCTTTCGATCAGGGTCGCCGCCAGTTTCGGATCGTGGGTCAGCTTCGCGAATTCGAGAAGCATCAGTGCCTGGCGTTTCACATACTGCCTACCGACCGCCATGTTGTTTCCCCGTTGTGCCCCCGGCGCCGGTATCACGCGCAGCGCGGAAATTCGTTCCGGCGCTTAGGTACAAAAGTGAACCTATGGCCTGGAGGCACCAACCGCGCGCCATGGCTGGCCGGATGGCGGGAACCTTCATTTTCGCCAATGGGGCATTTCCCCTCGACCCCAAAACGCATTATGGTGCGGCCCGGCTTTGTCATCGATAAATGTAGAATATCCATCAATATCAAAGGCTTGCTGGAAAGACCGGCCTTTGGAGGGCGGCTTGACGCGGTATATTTCGACCCGGGGGGAGGCCCCCGCCTTGGGCTTCTGCGACGTGATGCTGACCGGGCTCGCCCGCGACGGCGGTCTCTACGTGCCCGAAACCTGGCCGCGGCTTTCGCCCGAGGCAATCGCCGCGTTCTTCGGCCGGCCCTATTGGGAAGTCGCGGTCGACGTGATCCGCCCGTTCGTCGGCGGCGAGATATCGGATGCCGATCTCGGCCGCATGGCGAACGAGGCCTACGCCACCTTCCGCCATCCCGCCGTGGTTCCGCTCGACCAGATCGGCCCCAACCAGTTCCTGCTGGAATTGTTTCACGGGCCGACGCTGGCGTTCAAGGACGTGGCGATGCAGCTGATCTCGCGGCTGATGGATCATGTGCTGGAGAAGCGCGCGCAGCGCACCACCATCGTGGTCGCAACCTCGGGCGATACCGGCGGCGCCGCGGTCGATGCCTTCGCGGGGCTCAACAATGTCGACCTGATCGTGCTGTTCCCGCACGGCCGCATCTCCGAGGTACAGCGGCGCATGATGACGACATCGGGCGCCGACAACGTCCACGCGCTCGCCATCGAAGGCACCTTTGACGATTGCCAGGCGATCGTGAAGGGGTTGTTCAATCATCATGGTTTTCGCGACGCGGTCGCGTTGTCGGGCGTCAACTCCATCAACTGGGCGCGGGTCGTGGCGCAGGTGGTGTATTATTTCACCGCCGCGGTCGCGCTCGGCTCGCCCTCGCGGATGGTCGACTTCACCGTGCCGACCGGAAATTTCGGCGACATTTTTGCTGGCTTCGTGGCCAAGCGGATGGGATTGCCGGTGCGCTGGTTGCGGATCGCGGCCAATGTCAACGACATCCTGCCGCGCACGCTGAAAACCGGCATCTACGAAGTGCGCGAGGTTCATTCCACCGCCTCGCCCTCGATGGATATTCAGGTCTCCTCGAATTTCGAGCGGCTGCTGTTCGAGGCAAGTCATCGCGATGCGGCCGAGGTTCGCCGCCTGATGGCATCGTTAAAGCAGTCCGGGCGTTTCGTGCTGCCGGATGCGACGCTTGCCGCGATCCGGGAGGAGTTCGACGCCGGCCGCGCCGACGAGACCGAAACCGCAGCCGCAATCCGCGCCGCCTGGCGCGAGGCCGGCGATCTGGTCGATCCGCACACCGCGGTGGCGCTGGCGGTCGCCGATCGCGACACGGCGGATTCGAATATCCCCAACATCGTGCTGTCGACGGCCCATGCCGCGAAATTCCCCGATGCGGTGGAGGCGGCCTGCGGCGTGCGGCCGGAACTGCCGGCCTGGCTCGAGGGGCTGATGACGAAGCCCGAACACATCAAGATCATGAATAACGATCAGCTAGAAGTCGAACGGTTCGTGCGCTCGGTCAGCCGCGCCGCGAAGCAAGGAGTCGCCGAATGAGCGTCAATGTCACGAAACTTCCCACTGGGCTCACGGTCATCACCGATACCATGCCGCATCTGGAAACCGCGGCGCTCGGAGTGTGGGCCGGCGTCGGCGGCCGCGACGAAAAGCCGAACGAGCACGGCATCTCGCATCTGCTCGAACACATGGCGTTCAAGGGCACCACGCGGCGCTCGTCGCGGGAAATCGTCGAGGAGATCGAGGCGGTCGGCGGCGACCTCAACGCCGGCACCTCGACCGAGACGACCGCCTATTATGCGCGGGTGATGAAGGCCGACGTGCCGCTGGCGCTCGACGTGCTGTCCGACATCCTGGCCAATCCTTCCTTCGTGCCGGACGAACTGGAGCGCGAAAAGAGCGTCATCGTGCAGGAGATCGGCGCCGCGCAGGATACCCCCGACGACGTGGTGTTCGAGCACCTCAACGAATTGTGTTACCCGGACCAGCCGATGGGGCGCTCGCTGCTGGGCACCGCGAAGACGCTGAAGGCCTTCAACCGCGACACCTTGCGCGGCTATCTGTCGACGCATTATCGCGGGCCCGACATGGTGGTGGCGGCCGCCGGCGCCGTCGATCACAAGCGGGTGGTCGAGGAGGTGGCGCAGAAGTTTTCCAGCTTCGACGGCGCGCCGGCGCCAAAGCCGCAACCGGCGATGTTCGGCAAGGGCGGCTCGAAGGTGGTGCATCGCGAACTCGAGCAGGCGCATCTCACGCTTGCGCTGGAGGGCGTGCCGCAGAGCGACCTGTCGCTGTATTCGCTGCAGGTCTTCACCAATACGCTGGGCGGCGGGATGTCGTCGCGGCTGTTCCAGGAAGTGCGCGAGAAGCGCGGGCTGTGCTATTCGATCTACACCTTCCATGCGCCCTATACCGACACCGGCTTTTTCGGGCTCTATACCGGCACCGACCCCGGCGACGCGCCGGAGATGATGGAGGTGGTCGTCGACGTCATCAACGACGCGGTCGAAACCCTGACCGAAGCCGAGATCGCGCGCGCCAAGGCGCAGATGAAGGCGGGGCTCTTGATGGCGCTGGAAAGCTGCTCGTCGCGCGCCGAGCAACTGGCGCGTCACGTTTTGGCCTATGGGCGTCCGCTGACGGTGGAAGAGCTGGTGGCGAGGATCGACGCCGTCAGCGTGGAATCGACGCGAAACGCCGCGCGCGGCCTGTTGTCGCGCAGCCGCCCGGCGGTGGTGGCGCTGGGCAGCGGAAGAGGTCTGGACACGGCGGTGTCTTATGCGGAAGGATTGACCAGGTCGAAGGCGAAGTCGCTGCTGCATTGAAGGAAGCAGGCGCAGCAAGTAGTCTCCGGCCATCGGGGAGGTTCACACATGGCCCTGTTTCGGCTTCCATCCAGCGGACCGGCCGCGCTCGCTCCGCGCGGCCATGGCCTGTTGCTGCGCGCCCCGCAGATGTCGGATTTCCTGCAATGGGCGCATTTGCGCGAATACAGCCGCGAATATCTGACGCCGTGGGAGCCGATCTGGCCATCCGACGACCTGACCCGCTCGGGCTTCCGCCGAAGGCTGCGGCGTTATGCCGAGGACATCGCTGCCGACCGCTCCTATCCCTTCATCATTTTCCGGGAAATCGATGGCGCCATGATCGGCGGCATCACGCTCGCCAATGTGCGGCGCGGCATCGTGCAGGCCGGCACCATCGGCTACTGGGTCGGCGAGCCTCATGCCCATCGCGGCTACATGACGTCGGCGCTGCGCGTGCTGCTGCCGTCCCTGTTCGGCGAGCTCAACCTGCACCGCATCGAGGCCGCCTGCATTCCCTCCAACGCGCCGTCGATCCGGGTGCTGGAAAAATGCGGTTTTACCCGCGAGGGGCTGGCGCGGCGCTATCTCTGCATCAACGGGGTCTGGCAGGACCATCTGCTGTTCGGCCTGCTGCACGAGGATTTTCGCGGTTAACCCTCGATTTCGAGACTGTGACAGCCGCCTTGGGTTCGCCGTCATTGCGCTGTTATAACCCGCCACACGCCGCTAGAAGTGCGCCAAGGCGTTGATATTCTTTTTGATATTCCTGGGGACATCCGGATGGTGCGGACTGGGCTGATGATGCGGGCGGCGGGCGCCGGCGAAGCGGGCCGTCTGCGCCTAGGCCTTGCGCTTGTGGTCGCGGGCGCGGTGCTGTCCGGCTGCGGCGGCGGCAGCATGTTCGGCAGCCCCCCGGATGCCGGTTCCGATCCCAATTCCAGCCCCTCGATCGGCTCCAGGTTCAGTCAGCTGTTCGGCGGCTCGAAATCGCAGGCGGTCGGCGAGGCCGCGCCAAAAGGGGTGGATAGCGAGCTGGTCTGTCCGCCCGTGAGCATCCGCGCCGGCGCCTCGACCTATGCGGTGGGAGCGCCCGGCAAGGATCCGGTCGGCAACGACATGCGCTTCCAGGCCTCGATCACCCGCACCGCGCGCGACTGCCGGCAGACCGGCGACCAGATCGCCGCGCGGGTCGGTATTCTCGGCCGCGTCATTGTCGGCCCGTCGGGTGCGCCGCCATCGATCGAAATTCCGCTTCGCGTCGCGGTGGTGCAGGGCGGCGTGTCTGAAAAGACGATCATCACCAAGGTCTACCGCACCACGGTGACGATGAACGACCAGGGCAGCGTGCCGTTCAGCCTGGTGGCGGAAGACCTGGTGTTTCCGGTGCCGCCGACGAACGTCATCGACAGCTACATCTTCTATATCGGGTTCGACCCGCAGGCGCTGACGCCGGAACCGAAACCGAAGGCGGTGAGGAAGAAGAGGTAGGCGGGTGCGGAGGCCGGCGGCGCGATCAGTTCAGCTTTTCGCGAACCTCGGTGATACCCTTGGCGAGCAGATTGTCGGCGACTTCGCCCTTCACCGATTGCGACAGGATGGTGGAGGCGGCCGCGATCGCGGCATCGGCCGCGGCGGCCCGGACGTCGGCCAGCGCCTGGGCTTCGGCCAGCGCGATCTTGCCCTCGGCGGTCTTGGTGCGGCGGGCGACGAAATCCTCCAGCTTGGTCTTGGCCTCGGCGGCGATGCGCTCGGCCTCGGCTCTTGCCGAAGCGATGATGTCCTGCGCCTCGCGTTCGGCGCTGGCGTGACGGGCCTTGTACTCGGCCAGCACCTTGGCGGCCTCTTCCTTGAGCTGGCGCGCCTGGTCGAGCTCGGCCTTGATGCGCTCGCTGCGATGATCGAGCGTCTTCAGCACCGTGCGGGGAACGCCGATATAGACGAAGACGCCCATCAGGATCACGAAGGCGATGGCGACCCAGAATTCCGGTTCGGCGAGCATCTCGAACATCGGTATTATCCCTTCAAGGACGCATCGACGGCGCTGTCCACGGACTTGCCGTCGGGCAATACGCCGCTGAGCCGCTGCACGATCGCGGCGGCCGCGTCCGCGGCGATGCCGCGGACATTGCTCATCGCAGCCTCGCGTGTCGCCGCGATGGTCTTCTCGGCCTCCGCGAGCTTCTGCGCCAGCCGTTGTTCCAGCGTCTTGCGTTCGGCCTCGGCGGCCGCATTCAGCTTTTCGCGGGTCTCGGCGCCGATCGCTTGCGCCCGGGAACGCGCGGCGGCGAGTTCGCTCTCGTAGGATTTGAGCGCGGCGTCGGAGGCGTCCTTCAGCTTCTGCGACTTGGCCAGATCGTCCTCGATCGCCTTCTGCCGGGCGTCGAGCACGCCGCCGACGCGCGGCAGCGCGATTTTCGAGACGATCAGATAGAGCGCCACGAACGCGATCAGAAGCGACACCAGTTGCGAGGCAAAGGTGTCCTTCTGGAACGGCGGGAAGGGGGCCTTGTGGCCGCCCTCTGCCTCGGTGTGGGCGGTCGTGCCCTTGGCATCGCCATGACTGTCAGCCACGGGCTACTCCTGTTCGGCGGCTATTTTGCAGGTCTCAGAGCGCGAACAGCAGCAGCAGCGCGATCAGCAGCGAGAAGATGCCGAGCGCTTCGGTCACGGCAAAGCCGAAGATCAGGTTGCCGAACTGGCCCTGCGCTGCGGACGGATTGCGCACCGCGGCGGCGAGATAGTTGCCGAAGATGATGCCCACGCCGGCGCCGGCGCCACCCATGCCAATGCAGGCAATACCAGCGCCAATGTATTTCGCGGCAATCGGATCCATGAAACGAACTCCTTGTTGAGGTTTGTTGAGACGGGCCGGATCAGTGGCCCGGATGGAGAGCATCGTTGAGATAGATGCAGGTGAGAATGGCGAAGACGTAAGCCTGCAGGAACGCGACCAGCAGTTCGAGCGCGGTCAGCGCGATGGTAAGGCCGAGCGGCAATACCGCGCCGAACACGCCGAGGATGCCGACCGCGCTGAGCATGATGACGAAGCTCGCGAACACCTTCAGCGCGATGTGACCCGCCAGCATGTTGGCGAACAGTCGCACCGAATGCGAAATCGGCTTCAGCAGGAACGAGATGATTTCGATCGGTACGACGATCGGCATGATGAAGATCGGAACGCCCGACGGCACGAACAGCTTGAAGAATTTCAGTCCGTTCCGGTAGAGGCCGTAGAACAGCACGAAGAAGAACACGAACAGCGCCATCGCCGCGGTGACGATGAGCTGGCTCGCAACCGTGAAGGCATAGGGAATGATCCCGATCACGTTGGAGACACAGAAGAACATGAAGATCGAGAACACCAGCGGGAAGAACCGCATGCCTTCGGAGCCGGCGGTGCTGCGGATCATGCTGGCCACGAATTCGTAGCTGAGTTCGGCGACCGACTGGATGCGGCCCGGAACCAGCCGCCGTCCGGCGGAGCCGCCGATCATCAAGAGCGAGATCACCGCCACCGCAAGAAACATGTAGGCCGAGGAACTGGTGAATGCGATTTCCTGTCCGCCGATGTGACCGATGGTGAAGATCTTGTGGATCTGGAACTGTTCAATTGGATCGACGGCCATTCGTTTCTCGGTCTATCGGTTTTCGCGATCTCTCGCGGTTCGTGTCGAACGTTCAGTCGCGCTTCGGAACGCCCGCGTCAGAGCCGTTCGGACTGCTTCGCCATGACGCCCGCGGTCCGCATCACATTGATCACGCCGGCGGTGAAGCCGAGCAGCAAGAATATGATGAGGCCCCAGGGCGAGGTCGACAGCAAGCGATCGAAACCCCAGCCGAGAGCCGCTCCGCCGAGCACGCCGGCGACCAGTTCGGAAGAGAGGCGAAGCCCGACGGCCATGGCGGATGCCCTGGCCTGGGCCTGCTCGTTCCCGGTCTGGTCAGTCTCGATTTTTCGGCCGTCCCGAATTTTGGACAACCGATGATCCAGACTTCCGAGCCTTGCGGAAAGCGCAGCTTCGTCGGAGGATTGATCGCGACTTCCATTTCCGCCGTTCATTCGTGCCTTCAGCCATGCTGCGGAGACCCGAAACGAAGCTTGCGTTGATGGAAATGACGCCCCGTCACCCTCAAAAGCCGCGCGGACCATACTGACCGCATCTGGCCAAGTCAAGATTGCGTCATAACCATATAGCTCATTGATTTACCGAGGTTTATTCGGCCGCGCCGCGGATCGCGCCGTGACCGTCACCGCAGTGCAGCAGCCAGATCGAACATGAATTGATCTTGCACGGTACCGATGGCTCTGTTGGGATGACCGCAGCATCCAATCCCGCCTCCGGAGCCCGCATGCCGCGTCAGATCGATTACTATTTTTCGTTTCAATCGCCGTGGGCCTATGTCGGGCATGCCTCGTTCTGGGATGTTGCGAAAACCCACGGTCTCCAGGTCAATTTCAAGCCGGTGGTGCTGGTCGATCTGTTTTCGGAGACCGGCGGCCTGCCGCTGATGAAGCGGCATCCGGTACGGCAGCGCTACCGGATGGTCGAGCTGCAGCGCTGGCGCGACCGGCGCGGGCTGACATTCCACCTGCAGCCGGCGAACTGGCCGTTCAATGCGCGGCTGGCCGACGGCGTGGTGATCGCGGCCATCGAAGCCGGCCTCGATCCCGAGCCGTTCGCGCGGCGGGCATTTGCAGCAGTCTGGGAAGACCAGCTCAACCTGACCGAGGCCGCGACCCTGATCAAACTGGCCGACGAATCCGGGCTGCCGGGCAAGCAGTTGGTCGAACGTTCCGCGTCCGAGGAGATCGGCGCGACATATGAGCAAAACCGCCAGGATGCGCTGGCCGCCGACGTGTTCGGCTCGCCGGTCTATGTGCTCGACGGCGAGGTATTCTGGGGCCAGGACCGGATCGAATTGCTGGCGGACGCGTTGAAATCGGGCCGCGCGCCCTACCGTTCGCAGGTGTAGGCTAGGGAGATTCTTTTTCGGGAACATTCCCATGATCACAGCAACGTCGCCCTCGAAATTCGCCAGCTCCGTCACCGCCGCGTCCTTGATGTTCTGTCTCGGTGGGATTGGCGCTGCCGTCGCGGAACAGACGCCGGACACCGAGAACGGCCGCTACACGCTGTCGCCGGTCGCCGACGGCGTGATTCGGCTCGATACCAGGACCGGCGCGGTATCGACCTGCAGCAATAATGGCAATGGCTGGGCCTGCTACACGGTGCCCGACGAACGCGCCGCCTTCGATGCGGAAATCGGCCGGCTGCAGGCCGAGAATGAAAAACTGAAAGCGCAGCTGGCGGCGCGTGAACCGACCGTATCGGGCAAGACCGACGAGCCGCTGCCGAAATCCGACTCGCTGAAAAAGCCGGAGCCGAAGGTCGAAGGCGAGCGCAAGATCGAAATCCCGCTGCCGAGCGACCAGGACATGGATCGCATGATGTCGTTTCTGGAGCAGGCCTGGCGGCGGCTGGTCGACATGGCCAACCGGATGCAGAAGGACGTCAGCGGCAAGATTTGAGCGGCCTGTGCCGGGACGACGTGCAGGGGAATCATCGATGGCCTCACCCAAATCGCCCTCCCGCTCACCGCCATCTGCCATCGCTGCCGCCACCATCGTGTCGTCGCTGTTGACCGTGCAAACCTCCGGCCGCGGTTTTTTCGACCTCACGGCCGAGATCGCGAAATTTGCATTTGAGGCGCGCGCGAAAGAGGGCACGGTGACGGCCTTCATCCGCCACACCTCGGCGTCGCTGACGATCCAGGAGAATGCCGATCCCTCTGTGCTCGCCGATTTGGCGACGGCGCTCGATCGCCTGGCGCCGGAGAACGCCGGGTGGCGGCACGATAGCGAAGGTCCCGACGACATGCCCGCACATGTCAAGACCATGCTGACCGCGACCTCACTGCAGATCCCCCTGCTCGAGGGCGAACTCGCGCTGGGCACGTGGCAGGCGATCTATCTGATCGAACATCGCGCGCGCCCGCACCGGCGCGAAATCGTGCTGCAGTTCATTGGAACCATCGCCTGAGAGTTTGCATTGCGCTGTCGTCTCCTGCACGGGCCAGCGGGACTCCGGCCTGAGAGCTCGCCTCGGACGTCACTGAAAGCAATTTCCGTCATGGCTGTTCGTTCGATATTGATCTCGGGCGCCGGGATCGCCGGCCCAACACTGGCCTTCTGGCTCAAGGCAGCCGGATTCGAGCCAACCCTGGTGGAACGCGCGCCGGGATTGCGCGCCGGCGGCTATGTCATCGATTTCTGGGGCCTCGGATACGACATTGCCGAGCGGATGGGCCTGCTGAAGGACATCGATCGCGTTGGCTATCATGTGCGCGAGATGAGGATCGTCGACGATCACGGCAAGCGCGTTGCCGGCTTTGGTACCAAAGTCTTCGATGACTTGACCAGCGGGCGTTACGTCACGCTTGCACGCAGCGATCTTTCGCGACTGCTGTTCGAGAAGGTCAAGGACACGACGGAGGTCGTCTTCGGCGACGAGATCGTCGGGCTTCAGGCGCATCGCGATGCCGTAGAGGTCCAGTTCAAGCACTCCGGCGAACGCCGGTTCGATCTGGTGATCGGCACCGACGGCCTGCATTCAGAGGTTCGCAGGCTCGCATTCGGCCGTCAGCAGGAGTTTGAGAAGCAACTCGGCTACGCGGTCGCCGCGTTCGAAGCCGTCGGCTACCGTCCGCGTGACGAAGATGTGTACCTGATGTACGGGCAGCCGGGACGAATGCTCGGGCGCTTCACGCTGCATGGCGAGCGGACGCTGTTCCTGTTCGTTTTTGCCGACCAAAGCGACACCCTGCCGGCGACACTCGAACTGCAAAAGGCGATGCTGCGCGAGAGATACCGCGAGGGAAAGTGGGAATGCCCCAGTATCCTGGATGAGCTGGATCGAACGGACGAACTCTATTTCGATCGCGTCAGCCAGATCAGGATGAAGGCCTGGTCGCGAGGGCGCGTCGCCCTCATCGGCGATGCCGCGTTCTGCGTGTCGCTGATGGCGGGGCAGGGATCGGCACTCGCGATGACTTCCGCCTTTGCGCTGGCCGGTGAGCTCGCCCGCGCCGCGGGGCGGCACGAGGAAGCCTTTGGCAGATACGAAGCGCTTCTACGGCCCTATATTGAAGGGAAACAACGGGGTGCCGAACGTTTCGCCGCGGCCTTTGCGCCCCGGACCCGATGGGGCCTGGATTTTCGCAACCTGGTGATAAAAGCCTTCGCCATCCCGGGATTGGCCACGCTGACGGTGGGCAGGGATGTGGTCGACATCCTGCAGCTTCCCGATTACCGCTGGCCACGGCTTCATGAGTTGGCGTCGTCGTGATCATCGGGGTTGTTTCAAATGAAAACCGGCTGCGAAAGATTCGCGACCGGCTCGCGGGTGCTTTTCCCGCCGTCGCCGCCGGACTGTGCCGGATCGGGGCGCGGCTTCTCGCTAGGGGAACATCGCCATGAAAACCCACCAAAGCCCCGATTGCTGTGGATGCACGGGTTTCGGCTTTCGGCGCATCCGTATTGCGACGCACAAATTGATACGGATTAACCCCTTTGTTGCGTGGCATTATTGTATGCTTGCATGCCACCCCCGGTCAGAGGACAATTGACCGGAAAGAAAAATATCGCCCGGCAGGCCCAAAAAAGGCGTCACGGGTTTGTCCCGAGCCACTTGCAGGAGAAAATGACCACCGCCAACACGCACCTCGTCATTGCCGATGATCATCCGCTGTTTCGCGACGCACTGCGGCAGGCGGTTGCGAGCGTCGTGGCTTCCGCAACGATCGACGAAGCCGGATCGTTCGAGGACCTGACCGCGCTGCTGGAGCGGGATTCCGATATCGATCTGGTGCTGCTCGACCTGACCATGCCGGGGATCTCCGGCTTCTCGGGCCTGATTTACCTGCGCGCGCAATACCCGGCGATTCCGGTGGTGATCGTGTCGGCCAGCGACGACGTCGGCACGATCAGGAGATCGCTCGATTTCGGCGCCTCCGGCTTCATTCCCAAGCGGTTCGGGGTCGAGACGCTGCGCGACGCCATCGTCAAGGTGATGGATGGCGACGTCTGGGTACCGCCGGACACCGATCTCACCTCCGCCGCCGATCCGGAGATGACGCGGCTGCGCGACCGGCTGGTGACGCTGACCCCGCAGCAGGTGAGGGTGCTGATGATGCTGTCGCAGGGGCTGCTCAACAAGCAGATCGCCTACGAACTCGGCGTCTCCGAAGCCACCATCAAGGCGCATGTCTCGGCGATCCTGCAAAAGCTCGGCGTCGAAAGCCGCACCCAAGCCGTGATCGCGGCGGCGAAGATCGCCGGCGGCCAGTGGCGGCAGGGCATGCCGTCGGCGCAGTAGGGCATGATGGATCGCGCGTCGTACGACGAAAGCGCGTAGCCCGGATGGAGCTTCCGGGGTCACGCCTTCGGCGTGCCCTCGGGGCGCAATCCGGGAGCGGTGCAAGACAACCCCGGATTTCGCAAGCGCTCCATCCGGGCTACGGATTTGACCTGCCTATTCCGCCGCCACCATCTGTTGCGTCCGCCACTGTCCCAGCAACGCCCGCAAGCTTGCCGGCTTGACCGGCTTGTTGAGCACCGGGATGTTTTCCTCGCGCGCGGCGGTGCGCACATGCGGGCTGCGGTCGGCGGTGATCAGGATCCCCGGAATATTCTCGCCGAAGCGGCGGCGGATGTCGCGGATCGCGGCGACGCCATTGCCGCGGTCGAGGTGATAGTCGACGAGCAGACCGGTGACCGGGCGGCCGGCGGCCTCGATCGCCTCGAGCGCGGCGTCGGGATCGGTCACCGCGATGACCTCGGCGTCCCAGGCCGTCAGCAGTGTTTTCATGCCGTCCAGGATCGCCGCGTCGTTCTCGATGCAGACGATCAGGGCGCCGCTGATAGGCGTCTTCGACAGCGGCGTCGCGGTCGTGACCGCGGCGGTGTAGTTGATCGCCTTCGCGGTCGGCACCGTCACCGAGAACACCGAGCCGCCGCTGACATTGGAATCGAGCGCGATGCCGTGGTTGAGCACGCGCGCCAGCCGCTCGACGATCGACAGGCCGAGGCCCAGGCCGCGCGCGATCCGCGCGCCCTGTTCCAGCCGGTGAAACTCCTTGAAGATCTCGCCACGCTTGAGAATGGGGATGCCGACGCCGGTGTCGTAGACGCCGATCTGCAGGCTCTGGCCGCGGCGCCGGCAACCGACCAGCACGCGGCCGCGCGGAGTATATTTGATGGCGTTGGAGACCAGGTTCTGCAGCAGCCGCCGCAGCAGCAGCCGATCGGATTCCACCGGCAGCGAGCAGGGCACGAAGGTCAGCTTCAGGCCCTTGGCGCGCGCGATCGGGGCGAATTCGATTTCCAGCGAGCGCATCAGGTCGCTCATCTTGAAGCTCGCGATCGCCGACGTCATGGCGCCGGCGTCCAGCCGCGAGATATCCAAGAGCGCGCCGAGGATTTCCTCGATCGCCTCCAGCGAATTGTCGATGTTCTCGACCAGCCGGGAATCCTCGCCGCCGCTCTGGCGCTCGACCAGGCTCGTGACATAGAGCCGCGCCGCGTTCAGCGGCTGCAGAATGTCGTGGCTGGCGGCCGCCAGAAAGCGCGTCTTCGAAATGTTGGCGTCCTCGGCGGTGCTTTTCGCCAGCGCCAGTTCCGAATTCAGCCGCGTCAGCTCCTCGGTGCGGTCGCGCACCCGTTTTTCCAGCGTGGCGTTGGCGCGTTCCAGCGCCTCGGCGGCCTCGAAGGAGGGTGTGACGTCGGAAAAGGTGATGACCAGTCCGACGCCCGGCATCCGGTTGGTGCGCACCTCGATCACCATGTGGCGATCCGGCAGGCGTTCCAGATAGGGCTCGCCTTCGGCGGTGTAGGCGGCGAGCCGCCTTTCCAGCAAGGCTTCATGGTCGCTGTCGCCAAAGGTGGGCGGGTTGAAGGCGCCCATGAATTCCAGGATTTCCCGGAGCGGAATGCCGATCTGGACCAGATGCGGCGGCAAGCCCAGGATTTCGCCGAACTGCCGGTTCGAGCAGATCAGCTGCAGGTCGGGGTCGAACACCGCGATGCCCTGCCGCACATGGTTCAGCGCGGTCTGCAGGATCTCGCGGTTGAAATGCAGCGCGGCGTGGGAATCGTCGAGCAGCTTCAGCGCCGCCTTGGCCGAGACGGTGCGCTTGCGCAGCAACAGCGACATCACCAGCCGCGAGGACGCCGCCCCGATCGAGGACGCGATCAGGTGCTCGGCATGCTGCAGCAGTTCGAAGTCGGCGGGTGCGGAGGGTTCGAGGCGGACGTTGCGGGTGATCGCGAACGCCTCGAACGAATGAAGGGCGCGCTCGGGGCCGAGATACTGCGCCACCGTGCTCCGGATGTCCTGCACCGTCACGGTGGTGCGCCAGCGCCGGAATGGCGGCGTCATCGGCGCCAGCGCGCTCGGCACGAACAGGTCGGCCTGCAGCCGCTCGATCGAGGAGGGCTGGCGTGCCAGCGACAGCACCACGTAAGTCAGGATGTTGAGCGACATCGACCACAACACGCCGTGCAGCAGCGGCGACAGGTCGGCGCCGAACAGCGCCTGCGGACGCAACGCCGCGATTTGAAACGGACCGTGCTGCAGCAGAAAAATGCCGGCGGTATTGGTGTCGATGAAGCTCGGCAGAAACAGCGTGTAGATCCACACGGCGATACCGACCAGCATGCCGCCGATGGCGCCGCGCGCGGTCGCGCGCCGCCAGAACAGGCCGCCGAAAAACGCCGGCGCCAGCTGCGCGATCGCCGCGAACGACAACAGCCCGATCGGCGCCAGCTGGGTGTTGCCGAGCGCGCGATAGTAGAAATACGCCATCACCATGATGGCGAAGATCGCAAAGCGGCGCGCCTTGAGCACGAAGTCGCCGAAATCCCGCTCGCCCGCGGCCGTTCGCGGGCCTCGCTGCAGCACCAGCGGCACCACGATGTCGTTGGAGACCATGATCGACAGCGCGACGGTTTCCACGATCACCATCGCGGTCGCCGCCGACAGGCCGCCGATGAAGACGCCGACGCTGAGCAGCGGAGCGTTGCCCTCCATCGGCAGCGCCAGCACGTACATGTCGCTGTCGACCGCGCCGAACGGGAAGATGATCAGGCCGGCCAGCGCGATCGGAATCACGAACAGGTTGATGGCGACCAGATAGAGCGGAAACAGCCAGCGCGCCCGGCCGACCTCGGCGTCGGAAGAACTCTCCACCACGCTGACATGGAACTGGCGCGGCAACAGCATGATGGCGCAGAACGAGAGCACAACCATGGTGAGGAAATTGCCAATCGAGGGCACGTAGTTTATGGCGCGCACCGCCTCCGGCGTCTTCATCGCGCGCTCGACCAGTTCATGCGGGCTGAACATCCAGAAGGTGACGAACGCGCCGGCGGCAATGAAGGCCACCAGCTTGACGATGGATTCGGTGGCGACCGCCAGCATCAGGCCATGCTGATGCTCGGTGGCGTCGGTCTGCCGGGTTCCGAACAGCACGGCGAAGGCCGCCATCGCCAGCGTCACCATCAGCGCGATGTCGCCGATGATCGGGATCTTGGAAAAGGCCTGGTCCTCGCTCAGGATGGTCTCGAGCGAAGACGCCATCGCCTTCAGCTGCAGCGCGATATAGGGAACCGACCCGATGATCGCGATCATGGCGACGGTGGCGGCGACCGCCTGGCTCTTGCCGTAGCGCGCGCCGATGAAATCGGCGATCGAGGTGATGTTCTGCGATTTCGCCAGCTGGATCACGCGGCGCAGCAGCGGCGTCGCGAGCCCGATCATCAGGATCGGACCGATATAGATCGCGAGAAAATCGACCGATGTGCGGGTGGCGAATCCGACCGATCCGAAAAACGTCCAGGAGGTGCAGTAGATCGCCAGCGACAGCGGATAGATCAGCGCGCTGGCGCGGCCGCGCTGCGTCGACGACAGCCGGTCGCCATAGCTCGCCACGAAAAACAGGAAGCCGATGTAGCCGAAGGCGGCTGCGATCACGCCCCAGTCGTGCAGCATCGATGGGTTACTCCCTTAGAGCGTTTTCGAGCGAAGTGGGTACCGGTTCGCGTGAAGAAAACGCGTCAAAACACAATCCAGGGCTTCAGCTCCAGACATCAGACGGCTGTCGTCGCATGGAAGCGGCCGTTGAAGCCGGGGAGTATAGCCGGATTAACCGGGCAAAGCACCGCGTCACCGGCCGATATCCGGGATTTCGAGCCGGCAGCCCGCGTTAAGGTTTATTCGGCCGCCAGCGACTTTTGCCGCAGCGGCAGGCCGAGACGTTCCCAGACCTGCAGCAGCGATTTGGCGAGCTGATCGATCAGCCCGTCGTCGTGATAGGGCGAGGGCGTAATGCGCAGCCGCTCGGTGCCCTTCGGGACGGTCGGATAGTTGATCGGCTGGATATAGATGCCGTGCTGTTCCAGCAGCATGTCGCTGGCCTGCTTGACGAGTTCGGGGTCGCCGACGAACAGCGGCACGATATGGGTTTCGCTCGACATCACGGGCAGGCCGGCGGCGATCAGGATCGCCTTGACGCGGGCGGCGCGTTCCTGGTGGCGCTCGCGCTCCCAGGTCGAGGTTTTCAGGTGCCGGATCGCAGCCGTTGCCGCCGAACAGATCGCCGGCGGCAGCGCGGTGGTGAAGATGAAGCCCGGCGCATAGGAACGCACCGCGTCGATGACGTCGGAAGTTCCGGCGATATAGCCGCCGAGGCAGCCGAACGCCTTGGCGAGCGTGCCTTCCAGAACGTCGATGCGGTGCATGACGCCGTCGCGCTCGGCGATGCCGCCGCCGCGCGGGCCGTACATGCCGACCGCATGGACCTCGTCGACATAGGTCATCGCGCCATAGCGCTCGGCGAGGTCGCAGATTTTCGCCAGCGGCGCGATATCGCCGTCCATGGAATAAAGGCTCTCGCAGGCGATCAGTTTCGGCCGGTCCGGTCCGGCCGCGCGCAGCAGTTCCTCCAGATGCGCCATGTCGCTGTGACGGAACACCTGGCGCTCGCAACCGGCCTGACGGATGCCTTCGATCATCGAATTGTGGTTCCACGCGTCCGAAAGAATCAAGCAATTCGGAATCAGTTTGGCGATGGTGGCGATGCCGGTCTGGTTCGAGACGTAGCCCGAGGTGAACAGCAGCGCCGCCTGCTTGCCGTGCAGATCGGCCAGTTCCTGCTCGAGCTGCACCAGCGGATGATGGGTGCCGGCGATGTTGCGGGTGCCGCCGGCGCCGGTGCCGACGCGGGTGGCGGTCTCGACCATGGCGCCCACCACTTTCGGGTGCTGGCCCATGCCGAGATAGTCGTTGGAGCACCAGATCACGACGTTGCGCGCGCCCTTGGACGAATGCCAGACCGCATGCGGGAAGCGGCCGGCGATCCGCTCGAGGTCGGCGAAAACCCGGTAGCGCCGCTCGTCATGCAGGCGGTTGAGGGCGGCACTGAAGAACTGGCTGTAATCCATCGCGAAACTGCCTGTGACGAAGCTGAGCCGGAACGGCAACGTTTTTCTGGAGCGTTTCCTTTTTAGAGCGTTTCCAGGATTGCTGTCGAGCCGAAAAGGATCGGCGGACCGTCCAATGCGGGGTGGCGGGGTTGCTTCCGGCGCGGAACCAAAATTGATGCTGATCAATGCGTTAACGGCGTTCCGCGATCCCGCATTGGGTCGGTTTCAGCTGCTGCCATTTGTCCAATCTTGCTGGATTCTCAAGATACGAAACATATGAACCTACAGTCGATGAAATGAAACAAATGTTGCATAGACGTCATTCCTGACCTAGCCTGCCCGGAACGATCGGGAGACGAAATCTTGGCGATGAAACAGCTGCTCGTTGAGTTGACGGCGGGCTTTGACGAGCTGCCGCCGCAACTGAAGGAGGCGGCGCGGTGGGTGATCGACCACCCGGCCGATGTCGCGCTGCTCACCATGCGCGAGCAGGCGCGCCGCGCCGGCATTCCGCCGGCGACGCTGACGCGGCTGGCGCAGCGGTTCAACCTGAAAGGCTATGACGAAGTCCGACGGCTTCATGCCGAGGCGGTGCGCCGGCGGCCCGACAGCTATCGCGGGCGCGCCGAGCTGCTGGTGCAGCGCCGCGACAGCGAGGGCGACGAGGCGCTGGTCCAGGACATTTTCTCCTCGCTGACGCGGCACCTGCAGGAGCTGTCCACGCCACCCTCGATCGACCGCTTCAGGGCCGCCGCCGAGATCATCGCCAGGGCCAGGCGCGTGTTCTGCCTCGGGCTGCGCTCGACGTTCTCGGTCGCCTACAGTTTCCATTATGCGCGCGCGCTGTTCGGCGCTGAATTCGGTTCTAGTCGACGGTCCCGGCGGCATCGCCACCGATCCGTTGCGGACGATCGGTCCGGGCGACGTGCTGCTGGCGATTTCGGTCAAGCCCTACACCAGACAAACCGTGCAGGCGGTGCGCTACGCCGACAAGCGCGGCGCGCGGGTCATCGCGGTCACCGACAGCGAGGTCTCGCCGCTCGCAACGCTCGCCATGGAAACGCTGATCGTCGGCACCGAAACGCCTTCCTTCTTCCACACCATGGCGCCGGCGTTCGCCGCGATCGAGTGCCTGACGGCGCTGGTGGCGGCGCGCCGCGGAAGCGAGACGCTGAAGTCGCTCGCCGCGAGCGAAGCGCAGCTCGAGGCCTTCGACACCTATGTCCTGACCACCAAGAAACGGACCCGCAAATCGTGACCCACGTCCTGCACAGGCAGATCAATCACACCTATCCGGTCGCGGCCGGCGCGGAAGGCATCACCATCCGCGACAGCGCCGGCAAGGACTATATCGACGCCTCGGGAGGCGCCGCGGTTTCCTGTCTCGGCCATTCGCATCCCGACGTCATCGCGGCGATGCGCGCGCAGCTCGACAAGTTCGAATATGCCCATACCAGTTTCTTCACCACGGAGGCTGCCGAAGAACTCGCCGACGACCTGGCCGCGCACGCACCCGATGGGCTCGAGCACGCGTTCTTCGTCAGCGGTGGCTCCGAGGCGATCGAGGCGGCGCTGAAGCTGGCGCGGCAGTATTTCGTCGAGCGCGGCGAGCCGCAGCGGCGTTATCTGATCGCCCGGCGCCAGAGCTATCACGGGGTCACGCTCGGGGCACTCGCGGTGGGCGGCCGCGAATGGCAGCGGCGCGCGTTCGCGCCGCTGTTGATCGAAACCCATCACGTCTCGCCGGTCTACGAATATCGCGAGCGCCATGCGAATGAGACCGCGGAGGCCTATGGCGAACGGCTCGCCGGCGAACTCGAGGGCAAGATCGCCGAACTCGGCGGCGAGAACGTCATTGCCTTCATCGCCGAACCCGTGGTCGGCGCCACGCTCGGTGCGGTGCCGGCGGTGCCGGGTTATTTCAAGCGGGTGCGCGAGATCTGCGACCGCCATGGCATCCTGTTGATCCTCGACGAGGTGATGTGCGGCATGGGCCGCACCGGGACGCTGCATGCCTGCGAGCAGGAAGGCATCAGCCCGGACATCCTGGCGATTGCCAAGGGCTTGGGCGGCGGCTACGCGCCGGTCGGCGCGATGCTGCTGCAGGACAAGCTCTTCAAGACCATCGCGGAGGGCTCGGGCGCGTTCCAGCACAGCCACACCTATACCGGTCACCCGCTCGCCTGCGCCGCCGCGCTCGCCGTGCAACAGGTGATGCGTCGCGACAATCTGCTCGCCAATGTGCGTACCCAGGGCGCGCATCTGGCGCGGCGGCTGCAGGAACGCTTCGGCAACCATCCTTTTGTCGGGGATGTGCGCGGCCGCGGCTTATTCCAGGGTATCGAGATCGTCGCCGACCGCGGCACCAAAAAGCCGTTCGATCCGCAACGCAAGCTCAACGCGCGGATCAAGCGCGAGGCGATGGCGCGCGGACTGATGGTGTATCCGATGGGCGGAACGGTAGACGGCGTCCAGGGCGACCACGTGCTGCTGGCGCCGCCGTTCATCGTGGACGCCGCCGCGATCGATACGATCGTCGAACGGCTGGGAGACGCCGTCGACGCGGCGATCGGCGCATGAAATCAGGCCTTAAAAACGGAGGGACAGGCAGATGAAGTTTCGAGTTGCGAGTATGACGACGGCCGCGTTGCTGGTGGCGCTGACGACGCTGAGCGCGCCGGCCGCAGCGCAGACAAAATTCGTCACCATCGGCACCGGCGGCGTGACCGGCGTCTATTACGCAGTCGGCGGCGCGGTCTGCCGGCTGATGAACAAGAGCCGGGCCGAGACCGGGCTTCGCTGTTCGGTCGAATCGACCGGCGGCTCGGTATTCAACGTCAACGCCATCAGGAGCGGCGAACTCGATTTCGGACTGACGCAGTCCGACGTTCAGTACAACGCCACCAAGGGCGAAGCGCAGTTCAAGGGCAACGCCGATCCCGATCTGCGCGCGGTATTCTCCGTGCATCCCGAACCGTTCACGGTATTGGCGCGCAAGGACGCGGGCGTCACCAAGTTCACCGACTTCAAGGGCAAGCGTTTCAACGTCGGCAACCCCGGTTCGGGCACGGCGGCGTCGATGGACGAACTGCTCAAGCAGATGGGCTGGACCCGGTCCGATTTCTCGCTCGCCGCCGAACTGAAGGCCGACGAGCAGGGCACGGCGCTGTGCGACAACAAGATCGACGGCTTCTTCTACGGCGTCGGCCATCCTTCGGCTGCGATCCAGGACCCGACGATCGCCTGCGGCGCCAAGCTGATCTCGCTGACCGGCCCCGCGGTGGATGCCTTGATCAAGGACCATCCGTATTACGCCAGGGCGACCATTCCGGGCGGCATGTACGCCAACAATCCGGATCCGACGGTAACCTATGGCGTGCTGGCGACCGTCGTGACCTCCTCGAAGGTGGCCGACGCCACGGTCTACGCCCTGGTCAAGGCAGTGTTCGACAATTTCGATGAGTTCAAGAAGCTGCATCCCGCCTTCGCCCATCTGGAGCCGAAGGACATGATCAAGAACGGGCTTTCGGCGCCGCTGCATCCCGGCGCGATCAAGTACTACAAGGAGAAAGGCTGGATGTAGGGCATCAGCGAGGGGCGGCGGTGTGCCGCCCCTTTTTCGTCTGTGTGTGACGTGATCGGTCGGGGGACAGGATGACGGACAGCAACATCGCGGCCGCGCCCGAGCGCGAAGTGCTCGAGGATATGGTCGCGGAAGCCGACACCGGGGGCCGCAAGCCGACCGGTATCGAGAAGAGATATATTTTCGCGGTCTCGCTGGCCTGGGCGTTGTTCCAGCTCTGGTATGCCTCGCCCTTGCCCTACAAGCTCAATTTCGGCGTCATCGCCGACGGCAAGGCGCGCATTATCCATCTGTCGTTCGCCTTCCTGCTGGCGTTCGCCACCTTTCCCGCCCTGAAGTCCTCGCCACGCAACCGCATTCCCGTCACCGACTGGATCCTTGCGGCGCTCGGCGTATCGGCGACGATGTACCTGCTGGTGTTCTACGACGAGATTTCGCTGCGGCCGGGCCTGCCGAGCACGGCGGACATCGTGATCTCCGTGATCGGTGTGGTCCTGTTGCTGGAAGCCGCAAGGCGCGCGGTCGGACCCGCGCTCGCTATCATCGCCACCTTGATGCTGGTCTATATCTTCGCGGGCCCCTGGCTGCCGGGAATGATGGGGCACAAGGGCGCCTCGCTGTCGCGCGTCGCCTCGCAGATGTGGCTCACCTCCGAGGGCATTTTCGGCGTGGCGCTTGGGGTGTCGACCAATGTGGTGTTCTTCTTCGTGCTGTTCGGCAGCCTGCTGGAGAAGGCCGGCGCCGGAAATTATTTCATCCAGCTCGCCTTCGCCATGCTCGGCACGTTCCGCGGCGGACCGGCAAAGGCCGGCGTGGTTGCCTCCGGCATGACCGGCATGATCTCCGGCTCCTCGATCGCCAACACGGTGATGACCGGCACCTTCACGATTCCGCTGATGAAGCGGGTCGGCTACTCCGCCGTGAAGGCCGGCGCGATCGAGGCCGCCGCCGGCGTCAACGGACAATTGATGCCGCCGGTGATGGGCGCGGCCGCGTTCCTGATCGCCGAATATGTCGGCATCAGCTATGCCGAAGTGGTCAAGCACGCCTTCCTGCCGGCGTTCCTCACCTACGGCGCGCTGTTCTATATCGTCGATATCGAGGCCGCCAAACTCGGCCTGCGCGGCCTGCCGCGGTCGTCGACCGCGCCGATCCATCATTCAATGCTGCGCGCGCTGATGACCATCTGCGGCATCATCGTGCTTAGCGGCATCGTCTATTACGGCATCGGCTGGACCAAGGCGGCGTTCGGCGCCGCCGCCTCCTGGATTCTCGGCGTGACGCTGCTGGCGGCCTACGTCTTGCTCGTCCGTTACAAGGCAAGGCATCCGGATCTTGCGCTCGACGACGTCACCAAGGCCATCGTCCGGGTGCCGGATTTCTTCGAGACCGCGCGGACCGGCCTTCATTTCCTGCTGCCGGTCGTGGTGCTGATCTGGTGCCTGATGGTGGAGGAGATGTCGCCCGGCCTGTCGGCCTTCTGGGGCACGCTGTTCCTGATCTTCATCATGGTGACCCAGCGGCCGCTGGTCGCGGCGTTTCGCGGCGAGCACGACCTGACCGCGCGGATGCACGAGGGTTTTGACGATCTGATCACCGCGTTGCAGAGCGCCTCGCGCAACATGACCTCGGTCGGTATCGCAACCGCCGCTGCCGGCATCATCGTCGGCGCGGTGTCGCTGACCGGCATCGGCCTCGTCATGACGGAGATCGTTGAAACCGCGTCCGGCGGCAACCTGATGGTCATGCTGTTCCTGACGGCGCTGATCTGCCTGATCCTCGGCATCGGCATGCCGACCACCGCGAATTATGTCGTGGTGGCGACCCTGATGGCGCCGGTGCTGGTCGAGGTCGCACAGCAAAACGACCTCGCGGTGCCGCTGGTCGCGGTGCATCTGTTCGTATTCTACTTCGGCCTGATGGCCGACGTGCATCCGCCGGCTGGGCTCGCCGCCTATGCGGCCGCGGCGATTTCCGGCGCGGATCCGATCAAGACCGGCATGCAGGGGTTCTGGTACGAAATCCGCACCGGCCTGCTTCCTTTTATCTTCATCTTCAACACCGAATTGCTGCTGATCGATATCGGCGATGTCACGCATTTCTTATTGGTCGTCGGGTTTTCGATCATCGCCATGGGCTGCTTCGTCTCGGCGACGCAAAACTGGCTGGTGACGCGCAATCGCTGGTACGAGACCATCGCGCTGCTGCTGATCTGTTTCACCCTGTTCCGTCCGGGGTACTGGCTCGACCGGATCCAGGCACCGTTCAATTCGCGGCCGGCCTCGGATGTCGCGCGCGTGATCGACACCATTCCGCCGGATTCGACCTTGCGGGTCCGCGTCACGAGCCAGTCGCGCGCCGGCGACGATGTCGAGAAACTGGTGCGGCTGACGATGCGGCCCGGCAAGACCGCAACCGAGCGTCTGCAGCGGTCCGGGATCTCGTTGACCGTACTCGGCGGCAAGACCACGATCAGCCTCGTTTCATTCGGCAGCGAGGCCGCCAAATATGGGCTTGCACCCGGCGACGAGATCATCGCGGTGCTGGTGCCGGCGCAGCGGGCGAACCGCTACTGGTTTGCGATTCCCGCGCTGCTGCTGTTATTGGGGGTCATTCTGCTTCAGCGCAGGAGAGTTGCGTTCAAATTGGCAATGGCTCGCTAGATAGAGCGGGATGGGATCGGGCTGGGCCGCGGCGACGGACCATTTTCTCATGCCCGGACGCAAGACAACACCAGGTTTGCAAGTCGAGGTCTTCTACTTTGCATGGGGTTGTTTTGCGATTTTTTGGTAAGGCCCTGCGGCGCTGCACCGGAGCACGGGATCGCCGGTGCTTTGCGCTCACGGCGAATCGATCCAACTTCATCCCATCATGCTCCAGCTAGAACGGGATGACTTTTCTTCGAATCGTCATCCCGTTCAGTCGAGAAATTCGACCAGCTTCGGGATCACCTGGTCGGGCACTCCTTCCATCTGCCAGTGCCCCGAGCCTTTTACCAGCACGCCCTCGACATTGGTCGCGCGCTATTCCTTGATTATTCCTTGATTATTCCTTGATCAAGTGTGACCGGCTTCAATAATAGCGCGGGATCGGACCGTTATGGGGCGTCTTCCGGTCCGACAGGTCGAACATGACTTCGTCGACGTAACACCAGCCCCAGCCCTCCGGCGGATCGTAGCCCTCGATGATCGGATGGCCGGTGGCGTGGAAATGCTTGGTGGCGTGTTTGTGGGGTGAATTGTCGCAGCAGCCGACGTGGCCGCAACTGCGGCAGATCCGTAAGTGCAGCCACCGACTTCCGATCTTCAGGCATTCCTCGCAGCCGAGCGCGCTCGGCGTGACGTCGCCAATGCCGGCGAGATGGGTGCAGTGCTTGGCCATGCGGCGTCATGCTTCCTTGGTGTCGAAGATCAGGATGTCGGCGCCGCCGGATGCAAAATTCGGCACATCACCCGCAGTGGCCTTGCCTTCCACGCTGCCGAAGGCGTTCTGCACCGCCGCCATGCTGTCGAAGGTCAGCACTGCGACGAGATGAAGGCCCGACGGTCCGGCAGGCGTCGCCACCGGTCCCTTGCTGACCACGTATTTGCGCAGGCCGGGCATTTTCTTCGCGAGCGGGATGTGGGTCTCGGCATAATGTTTATCGAAGGCAGCCGGATCCTTCGGCGTTTTGTACAACACGACGACTTCGGCCATGGCGTTTCTCCCTTTCGAATTGAGGCAATCAGCCTGAACGCGCTCACTATACGGTTGGTTTCGCGGGATCGCCGAGAAATCCATGCAGCGCCGCCACCACCTGCGCGCCCTCGCCGATCGCGCCGCCGACCCGCTTGACCGATCCGGAGCGCACGTCGCCGACCGCGAACACCCCACGCACCGAGGTTTCCAGCAGCGACGTTTCGCGCCCGTCGTTCCGGCATTGCGCACCCGTCACCACGAAGCCGGCGCGATCGACCATCACGCCGCAGCCGTCGAGCCAGCCGGTCGCTGGATCGGCGCCGACGAACAGGAACAGATTGCGGATGTCCAATGCGACCTCCTCGCCGCCGAGGCGGCTCTTCGAGCGCACCCGCTCGAGCGATCCCTCCGCGGTGCCCTCGAGCCCGACCACTTCGGTATTGAACATCAATTCGATGTTGGCGGTGGCTTCGATGCGCTCGATCAGATAGCGCGACATGCTGGCGCCGAGGCCGCCGCCGCGGATCATCATGTTGACCTTGCGCGCGTGACCCGACAGGAACACCGCAGCCTGGCCTGCCGAATTGCCGCCGCCGACCAGCACCACCTCCTGCGCGGCGCAGAGCCGCGCCTCGATCGGCGAGGCCCAGTACCAGACGCCGCGGCCCTCGAACTCGGCGAGGTTCTCGATAGAGGGGCGGCGATAGCGCGCGCCGCTCGCCACCACGATGGCGCGGGCGCGCAGCACCTCGCCGTTCTCGAGCGCCAGGCCGAACGCGCCGTCCTCGCGCGAGCAATCGAGCGACTTGATCTCGACCGGGATCATCATGTCGGCGCCGAATTTCTGCGCCTGGTTGTAGGCGCGCGCGGTGAGCGCCAGCCCGGAAATGCCGGTCGGAAAGCCGAGGTAGTTTTCGATGCGCGCGCTGGCGCCGGCCTGGCCGCCAAACGCCCGCGTATCGCAGACCGCGACGCTGAGCCCTTCGGATGCCGCATAAACCGCCGTCGACAGGCCGGCCGGACCGCTGCCGACCACGGCGACGTCGTAGACCTTGTCCTTGGCGAGCGCGCGCACCATGCCCATCGCGCGCGCCAGTTCGGATTGGCTCGGGTTGCGCAGCACGGTGCCGTCGGGGACCACCACCAGCGGCCAATCGGTCGATGACGGCGAGTAGCGCGCGATCACCTCGGCCGCATCGTGATCGACGGCAGGATCGAGCAGATGCTGCGGATAGCCGTTGCGGGCGAGAAAGCCTTGCAGGCGGATGACGCCGCCCGAATCCGATGGCCCGATCAGCACCGGGCCGCCGACGCCGCCCTGGATCAGGCTGACGCGGCGCAGGATCAGCGCGCGCATGATGCGCTCGCCGAGATCGGCTTCGGCGACCAGCAGCGCGCGCAGCCGGTCCGGCGCAATCAACAGCGTCTCGACATCGCCTTCGGCATGGCCGTCGACGAGCGCGTTGCGCCCGGACAGCTGGCCGATCTCGGCGAGGAACTGGCCGGGGCCCTGATCGATCACCGGCGTGACATGGCCGAGGCCGTCGCGCTGGGTGACCGCGACATGGCCGGAGAGAACGACGAACATGCCCGGACCGGGCTTGCCGGTCTCGAACAGCGCCTCGCCGTCCCTGTAGCGGCGCAGTTTGCCGAACCGGCGCATCCGCGCGATCTCCGGACCCGTCAGCTCCGGAAAGGTCTGGTCGCGGCGGGGAAACGCGGTCACAGCCGGCGCGCTGCCATTGGTCTTGCTTGCAGTCGCGGAATCCACGGCGATCTCCGTCTCACATCATCGATAGGCTAGCAAAACCGCACCCGGCCAGAACCCGGCTATTCGCCCGGCTTCCTTGCGCTGCCGTCATGTGGTGTGGCGTCATCGGCATTGGAAGATGCGAGGGCCGCCTCGCTTCGCCCCCGCAACTGCGATTTCCGCCGCTTCAGGTTTTCGCGCAACGCCAGCTTCAGCCGATCCCGCCTCGGACCGTTTTCTGGATCGCGCTCGCGTTTGTCGCTGTCGTCCTGCATCGTGGTCTCGCTTCGTATCTGACGGCCTTTGTGAACATATCACGGCGAGAACGGACCGGCGGGCGAACCCATGTGCCGGTGCCGCGCGGGAATTCGCCGCCAATATCCGCGAATGGCCGCTGGTGAGGGAATTGGGAACCGGATCGGACCGCAATCGGGCGCCTTCAAGGAGTTGGCGGCCTCACGGGACCAATTTCGCCGGTTTTCGCAGCCGTCCGGGACCGCCCTCCGCGCTTGCGCCAGCTTGGGCCTTGTGGCAAGGATCGGCCGCCTTGTCGGGGCCTTTTTGGCTGATTCCCGTAGGACCGGGCACGCTGCCGTAGCTCAGTGGTAGAGCACTCCATTGGTAATGGAGAGGTCGACAGTTCAATCCTGTCTGGCAGCACCAGTCACTTGTGGCGCGGATCGTCGTGCGGATCGAGATATTCGAGACCGAGCGGACCGATCGCCGTCACCCGGGTGACGTATTCGCCGGACTTGGCCCAATGAAAGTGCCAGGTGTCGCCGGGCAATACGATGACGCTGCCCGGCGGGTAGGCCTTCACCTTCTCGCCATCGAACTCTTCGCCGAGACCGATGTAGAACACGCCGGACATCACCGTGTAGATACGGTCCTCGGGATGCCGGTGCGGCATCAGCTTCACGTCCAACGGCACCTTGACCCGGATCGCGTAGGGGCCGGGCTCGGAAGTTACTGTAATGCGGATGCGTCATCCAGATCCGGCTGGATTCATGCCGGCACTGGCGCAGCCTCTGCTTTTGGAAACGGCCGAAAGCACATGGCCATCAGGAACGCGCCGAGGCCCATGCCCCACGCGCCGATATAGAGCCACGCGTAGCTGGCGAAGGTGTCGTAGATCAGCCCGCCGGCAATCGGTCCCGTCGCCATGCCGAGGCTGCCCGCCATCGCGGTGCCCCCGATCACGGTGCCCATGATCTTCAGCGGGAAATTTTCCCGCGCCAGCACCGAATAAAGCGGCATGACGCCGGCATAGACGAAGCCGAACAGTGCTGCGACCGCGTAGAACCCGGCAAGTTCACGCACGAAGACGTAGCCCAGGGCACCGAACGCCTGGACCAATAGCCCCAGTACCAGAACGCGCTTGGCGCCAAAGCGGTCGCCGAGCAGTCCGAAGGCGATGCGGCCGCCCAATCCGGCGAGCCCCTCCAGGCTGTAGATCGAAACCGCGGCGACCAATGGGATGCCGCAACTGATGGCGTAGCTCACGGTGTGGATGATCGGGCCGGAATGCGTGGCGCAGCAGAAGAAATTGGTCGCGAGAAGAATGATGAACTGCGGCGAGCGTACCGCCTGCGAGATCGACATCTCCGGTTGCGGCCCGGCATTGCCTGACGTAGCGGCGCCGCGGACGAGCGCGGGCGGGCGGCGCACCAAGAGCGCGACCGGAATCATGATGGACGCGACGACGACGGCAAGGATCTGCATCGTGGTTCGCCAATCATAGGTGGAGACGAGCCGGGCCACGAGCGGCGACATGGTCAAAGGCGCCATCCCCATGCCGGCCGACACCAGCGACACCGCAAGGCTGCGTTGGGTTTCGAACCAGCCGGTGACGGTCGCCATCATCGGCGCGAAGATCGCACTCGTCGCCGCTCCGATGATGAGGCCGAACAGCAGCTGAAACTCGAGCAATGACGTCGCGCGGCTTGCGAGCGCCAGGCTTGCCGCGATGACGATCGAGCCGGTCAGCACCACCGGGCGGGCGCCTATGCGGTCCGACAGCGTGCCCCAGGCCATGCTGCAACAGGCCATCGCCAGGAAGCCGATGGTCATGGCGCTGGATACGCCGGCGACCGACCAGCCGGTATCCCGTGTGATCGGCTGCAGCAAGACCGGCAGCGAAAACATGCCGCCGATGGCGACACAGCCCAACAGGCCGCCGGCCGCGACAATGACCCAGCGATAGCGAGGATTGTTCATTCCAAAGCTCCGTTCCAGTTCTCCGGACACAGGACGAATGAGGGGCTGCGAGAGCGACACGCTGGCCTTGCATGCCACCTCACTTCTTTGTGAGGGCCATTGTCCGGTCTCCCAGAAAGCGGAAGTTACCATCTCATAAATGGCGGCCGAAGAACTGCCATCGTTTTTCCGAGGCTTTCCGCAGGGAATTATCTGAATCCAGGGAGCGGCAAATGTCACAGACGGTTTCTGAGCTTATCGTCGGGGTGCTCGAACAGATCGGCGTCAAACACGTCTTTGGATTGATCGGCGATTCCCTTAATCCGCTGGCGGATGCGGTCCGCCACAGCGGAATCGAATGGGTCGGCGTCCGGCATGAAGAGGGCGCGGCGCTGGCCGCCGCCGGGCAGGCCAAGCTTACCGGGCAACTTGCGGTCTGCGCCGGCACCACCGGTCCGGGCAGCAACCATCTGGTGGCCGGACTTTATGAGGCGAGCCGCGACCACGCGCCGGTGCTGGCGCTGTCCGGCGACATGCCGCGTGCGCTGCACGGCACCGACTATATCCAGACCACCGAGCCGGATCTCCTGTTTCGCGACGTCTCGCTTTATACTGAGACCATCTCGTCGCCGGCGCAGGCGCCGGCCGTGCTGCATCAGGCCATCGCCGCGGCTTACGCCGGCCCCGGGGTAGCGCATCTGACGCTGCCGCAGGACGTCCTTTCCGCCAAAGCGGTCGGCGCCGCCTCGAGTGTCGCGACCCTGAAGCCGCGCGGCGAAATCACCCCCAGCGAGGCCGATATTGCGGAGGTGGCGCGGCGGATCGACAAGGCCGACACCGTGGTGATCATGTGCGGCGCCGGCAGCCGCGGCGCCGCCGACCTTCTGGGCGCGCTGTCGGATCGTCTCAAGGCACCGCTGGTCCATACCGTGCGCGGCAAGGAATTGATGGCCTACGACGATCCGCGCTGGATGGGCGGTCTCGGCATGATCGGAACCAAGCCGGTCTACAGGGCGGTGCAGGAGTGCGACCTGCTGCTGATGGTAGGCACCGACTATCCCTATTCCAATTTCCTCCCCGCCAAGGGCAACGTGATCCAGATCGACGAACGCGCGCAGGTGCTCGGCCGCCGCACGCCGACCGCGCTCGGCGTGATCGGCTCGGTGCGGCCGACGCTAAAACTGCTGCTCGACAAGGTCGCGGCGAAGACCGACATGGCGTTCTGGGAAAAGGTCACGCACGAGCGCCGCCGCTGGGACGAGATGCTCGACAAGCAGGCCGACATCAAGCGCAGCAAGGACCGCATTCATCCGCAGGCGGTGGCGCGCGCGGTCAGCGATCACGCCCGGACCGATGCGGTGTTCGTGTTCGACACCGGGTTGAACACGCTGTGGTCGGCGAACTGGATCCGGCAGACCGGATCGCAGCGCATCATCGGCTCGTTCAACAACGCAGCCGTCGGCACCGCGCTCGGCCAGGGCAACGGCGTGCAGGCGCTGGACCGCGCGCGCCAGGTGATCGTGCTGACCGGCGACGGCGGCTTCAACATGCTGATGGGCGAGTTCATGACGTCGGTGCAGCACAAGCTGCCGGTCAAGGTCATCATTTACAACAATTCCGCGCTCGGGCTGATTACGCTCGAGGCCGAAAGCGTCGGCATCGTGCCGTTCCGCGAGGCGATCGAATTTCCCAATCCGGATTTCGCCGCGCTGGCGCGGGCCTGCGGCGGTCACGGCTTCACGGCGCGCAAGCCGAACGAACTCGCGGCCGCGATCGCCGCGGCGCTTGCCGTCGACGGCCCGGCGATCGTCGATGCCGTCGTCGCCGCCGACGAAATGCCGAACATGCCCCACATCGAACTGGAGCAGGCCGGCCATTACGCCATCGCCAAGATCAAGGAAGCCGTGCTCGCGTTCACCGGCGGCTGAGGGATTGTCGACCGGCAATGTCCGCGGGCGTCGGGACGCATCCTGGCGACATCGAACAGATAGGCAGGCCACCTCCGCTATTGGATGGCGCTATCGACCATGCCGACCGGTACCGGGACCGCGGCGGTCTCCGACGGCACGTCAGGAAACCGGGTTTCCCAACCGCCGCCGAGCGCCTTGAACAACTGCACGAGGTCGAGCGAGACGTTGGTGGTGCTGCTGGCGTATTGCTGATCCGCCTGCAGCAGCGTGCGTTCCGCGTCGAGCACGGTGAGAAACTCGGTGACGCCGTCCGTGTAGCGCGCGCGTGCCAGATCGAGCGCGGCGCGGGCGTGACCGGCCTGCGCCCGCAGCCTGGCGCGGCGGCGCTGTTCGAGGTGATGGGCGACCAGGGCGTTGACGACGTCATGCCAGGCCTGCAGCACGGTCTTGCGATAGGTGATCGCCGCTTCCTGCTGCTGCGCTTCGCGCAGCGCGAGCGTCGAGCGCAGCCGGCCGCCGGCGAAGATCGGCAGCGTGACCTGGGGTCCGACCATGTATTGCAGCGAACTCGCATCGTACAGATGCTTGATGTCGAGCGAGTCGAACCCGACGGTGCCATTCAATTGCACTTTCGGATAGAAGTCGCCGACCGCGACGCCGATGTTGGCGGTCGCGGCATGCAGCTGATCCTCGGCGGCGCGGATATCGGGACGCCGCCGGGCGAGCTCGGACGGAATGCCGAGCGGAATGCGCGGAGGTCCGATTCGCGTCATCATGCGCGGGCCAAGCTCGGACTTGAGCGTTCCCGGCGGCTGATCCAGCAGCAGGCTGAGCGCATTGATGTACTCCGACTCCTGTTGCTGCAACTGGGGGATCTGGGCGCGGATGTTCTCGACTTGCGCCGCGGCATTCTCGACGTCGAGGCCGTTCTGCAATCCATGCTGCTGGCGATCCTGCACCAGCTGCAGGATATCGCGATCGACTTTGAGATTATCGTTGGCGATCCTGATCTGGGTCTGTACGCCGCGCAGTTGCATATAGTCCCGGGCCAGTTCGGCGAGACTCGAAACCAGCGCGTCGCGGCGCTGGTCCGCCGCCTGATCGACCTGGGCATCGGCCTGCTCGACCTGTCGGCGAATCCTGCCCCAGAGATCGATCTCCCACGACGCATCGAAGCCGGAATAATACTCGTTGATCGGCCCCGGCGCGACGCCGGCGCCGGCCGACGGCCCGAGCAGGCCGCTCAGCAGGCTGACGATGCCGTTCTTGCTGTATTGCTCACGCGTGTATTTGTCGTCGGCGTTGAGCGAAGGGAATTCGGCGGCGGCGGCGACGCCGCGTTGAAAGCGGCTTTCGGCGAGCCGCAAGGTCGCGGTCTGGACGTCGAGATTGGCATCGGCGACGCGCTGTTCGAGACTGGTGAGAACCGGATCGCGGAACACGTTCCACCAGGTCGGATCGGTCGGCGCGGGCAAGTGCGCCGTGCCGACAGGCCGTCCGTCGTCGCCAAAGAACGACTTCTCGGGCAGGTGGGAATCCGGCTCGGCGAAATTTGGCCCGACCGTGCAGCCCGCGACAAGGCCCAGCATTCCGACGACGCCAAACCAGACCCTGAGCGTCCGCAAACTCATTCAATGCGCTCCGCCGGGGCCGCCGCCGCCAATCTTTGGCGAGAGCAGGAAGCAGAAGGGTACCACGATGAAGGCCAGGATGGAGCAGTAATAAAACACGTCGGAATAGGCCAGGACGGACACCTGCGCGCGAAATGCCGCATGGACCTGCCCGACCGCGACATTGTGCACGGCCGCTCCCGCCCGTCCCATCGAACGCAGGGCCTGTTCATAGCTCGCGATCAGTGCCTCATATGGCTGGTGGAACGGACTTGCCCATTGCGACAGGTAGGTCTGGTGAACCTGCGCACGTTGCACGATCTCCGCGGTCGAAAGCGAAATTCCGATCGAACCGAACACGTTGCGGAACATCGAGAACAGCGCGGCGCCGTCGCCGTTGAGACGGCGCGGCAGCGTCATATAGGCGACGGTGCTGATCGGGACAAAGAGAAATCCGAGGCCGGCGGTCTGCGCGGTGCGCATCTTCACCAGCGTCTCGAAATCGATGTTCGGCGTGATCGTGCTGGAATAGAGCAGCGCCAGGCCCATGATGGTGAACCCCAGCGCGATGATGTAGCGGGTCTGCAGCACCTGCATCAGCCTGCCGACGATCGGTATCAGCACGATCACCATCACGCCGCCGGGCGACAGCACCAGCCCCGCCCATGTCGCGGTATACGACAGGTTCTGCTGGGCGAATTGCGGAATGATGACCGCGCTGGCGTAGAGGATCGCGCCGGTCGCACCGATCATGATGCAGCCCGCCGCGAAATTGCGGTCCTTGAAAACGGCAAGATCGACGATCGGCTTCCTGGCCACCAGCAGCCAACCGATCGCACCGAGGATGCCGAGGAAGGCGATCAGCGCCATCAGCCAGATGAAGCCGGACTGGAACCAGCCGTCGTCCTCGCCGCGGTCCATCATGATCTGCAGGGAGCCGAGCCCAAGCGTGATCAGCGACAGCCCGATATAGTCGACGCCGCGGCTTCGCTTGTTCTTCTCCCAGGGCGGATCCTCGACCAGCACCGAAACCAGGAACACCGCCAGCACCCCGACCGGGATGTTGAGAAAGAAGATCCAGCGCCAGCTTGCCTGGTCGGTGATATAGCCGCCCAGCGTCGGGCCGAGCACAGGGGCCACGATCGTGGCGATTGCCGTGACGCCGAAAGCCGCGCCGCGCCTTTCGGGCGGAAAGGTGTCGAGGATGATGGATTGCTGGTTCGGTTGCAGTCCGCCGCCGAAAAACCCCTGCGCCAGCCGGTAGATGATGAGCTGGGCAAGACTGTCCGCGGTGCCGCACAGGAACGAGCACACCGTGAACATCGCGATGCAAATGATGAAATACCGCTTGCGGCCGAACACATCGCTGAGCCAGCCTGAAATCGTCAGCACGATGCCGTTGGCCACCAGATACGAGGTCAGCGCCCAGGTCGCCTCGTCGCTGCTCGAGGAAAGGCTGCCGGCAATGTGCGGCAGCGCCACGTTGACGATCGTGGTGTCGAGAATCTCCATGAATGCCGCAAGCGTCACCGTGACGGCGATAAGCCAGGGATTGTAGGCGGGCTTCCAGGCTGCGGCCGGCCGCGGGCCCGCGGTTTCGACGGCGCTCATCGGACGGTCACCGTCGGTTCGGCCGAGATTCCAAGCGGCAGCGGAATATCCGGATTGAGGCCGCTGTCGATCACGATCTTGACCGGCACGCGCTGCACCACCTTGACGAAATTGCCGGTGGCGTTCTCGGGCGGGAAGGCCGTGAACTTGGAGCCCGAGCCCAGCTGGATGCTGTCGACATGGCCGCGAAGATCGAGCTTCGGATAGGCGTCGATGCTGATCCTGACCGGCTGTCCTTTCCGCATGTCCGAAAGCTGGCTCTCCTTGAAGTTGGCGGTGATCCAGACCTCGGGCGCGACGATCGAGAGGATTTGCTGCCCGGCGGTAATGTAGTTGCCGACCTCGACGTTTCGCTTGGTGATCCAGCCGTCCTGCGGGGCTTTCACCTCTGTCCACGACAGATTGAGGTTGGCCTGGTCGAGCCGCGCCTGCGCCTGCTCGACCTGTCCCTTCAGCTGTCCGACCTGTGCGTCGGTCTCGCCGATCCGCTGTGTTACCGGCGAGTTTTCGGTGACCTGCGCCTCGGCAAGTGCCACCTGCGCCTCTCCCTGCTTGAGCGCCGCGGTTGCGGCATCGACCTCCTGCTGCGAGGTCGCCGGTTTCGGCAGGCCGCGCTGGCGTTCGTAATCGGCCTGGGCCTTGATCAGATTCGCCTTGGCGTTGGCGAGCTGCGCCTTGGCCTGCTCGAGCTGCGCCGGAAAGTTCTTTCGCGCGATCGCGGCGCCGAGTTGCTGTCCCTCATACTGGGCCTTCGCGGTGGCCAGCGCACCCTCCGCCTGGTCGCGGTCGTTGACGAAATGCCTGGGATCGATGCGGATCAGCAGCTGATCCTTCTTGACGAACTGATTGTCGTTGATATCGAGCGAAATCACGACGCCGGAAACCTGCGGCGCGATGGTGATGGCGCGACCGTCGGTGTAGGCGTCGTCGGTGCTTTCCAGATTGCGGGTGGTAATCCAGTAATAAAGGCCGCCGCCAATCAACAGGAGAACGATGACGATCCCGATCGCAATGACCGGGGGGCGACGGTGCTTGCGGGCCTCTTGCTCCGCCTGTTCCTCGACCCTGTCGCCGGCCTCGTCAGGAGCCTTGTCAGGTGCCTTGGCAGCTTTGCGGTCGCCGTCGACTTTTGCGCCGTTGTCGGCATTTCGCGAGGGCGGTTGCCGATCGCCGTCCGCCGAGCGCCCTTTATCATCGCGACTTGCGGCGTCGCGGTCGGTATCGCGGTCGGTCATCGACATCCGCTCCGTGGGTGAGCGCCGGAGCCGGCGAACGCGCCGGAAACTTAACCGAACCCATTAATCGGAAATATAAAATGGGGTCGAGCCGAGTGCAACCGACGCCGGGCGCCACGAAAATTCAAACGGCAAGACATCATCGCAACGCGCGCCAATGTCGGCGGGCGGACCTTTCCGACATCGCGCTGTTCAGCTAAACTCGGACGAAGCGCCGGGGGTTTGCGGCGATCCAAGGAACCCGCGGCTGGCGGCGCGGTTGTTACGGGTTCCATTTCCGGGTTCCGGCGATGAATATCCTTGATCCCCAAGGTCCGATCGGAGCCGCCGACAAGACGATCCTGATCGATTCCATCGCCATCATGCTGGCGATCGTGCTGCCGACGATCGTCGCCATTTTCGCGTTCGCATTCTGGTTTCGGCAGTCAAATCCCCGCGCTCACTATCGTCCCGATTGGGCCCATTCCGGCCGCATCGAGCTGGTGGTCTGGTCGATCCCGACGCTCACCGTCATCCTGCTCGGCGGCGTCGCATGGATCGGCGCGCATCTGCTCGATCCGGCCGCGCCGGTCGAAGGCACGGGAAGCCCGCTCAGGATCCAGGTCGTGTCGCTCGACTGGAAATGGCTGTTCATCTATCCGGATCAGCGGGTCGCCACCGTCAATACGCTGACCGTGCCGGTCGGTGCGCCGCTGCAGTTCGAGCTGACATCGGCAAGCGTGATGAACGTGTTCTACGTCCCGCAGCTCGGCAGCATGATCTACACCATGAACGGCATGGTCACCCGGCTCAACCTGCGCGCCGATCAGGAGGGTGATCTTCAGGGCCTGTCGGCGCATTTCAGCGGTGACGGATTTCCCGACATGCTGTTCGACGTCCACGTCATATCGCCGCTCGCATTCCCCGACTGGGTGAAGACCGCGCGCAGCGATCAGGTCCTCAACGCGGCCAGCTATCAGGAACTCGCCCGGCAATCGGTCGAGAAGTCGAGACCGACCTACCGGCTCGACGATCCCGGGCTGTTCGGAGCCATCGCAACCCAAAAGATCCCACCCGCCCCGGGGCCGAAAATAACCTCGGAAGGCGCGCAATCCTATCTCGGAGCGAGCGATGTTCGGTAAGCTCAGTTGGTCGGCGATCCCGTTCGATCAGCCCATCCCGCTCGTTGCGGGAGGTGTCGTGCTGGTCGCGATCCTGGCGGTCCTCGCCTGGGTCGTCATCAAGGGCCACCTGCCCTATCTCTGGAGCGAATGGATCACCAGCGTCGACCACAAGCGGATCGGCGTCATGTACACGCTGCTTGCGATGGTGATGCTGCTGCGCGGGTTTTCCGACGCCATCATGATGCGCGGGCAACAGGCGGTCGCCTATCATTCGCAGGGCTATCTGCCGCCGGAGCACTATAACCAGATCTTCTCGGCGCACGGCACCATCATGATTTTCTTCGTGGCGATGCCGTTCGTGATCGGACTGATGAACCTGGTGGTGCCGCTGCAGCTCGGCGTCCGCGACGTCGCGTTCCCGACCCTGAACTCGGTCGGGTTCTGGCTCACCGCGACCGGCGCGCTGCTGGTCAACATCTCGCTGGTGGTCGGCGAATTCGCGCGCACCGGCTGGCTGCCCTATCCGCCGCTGTCGGAACTGACCTATTCGCCGGGCGTCGGCGTCGACTACTATTTGTGGTCGCTTGAAATCTCCGGCGTCGGTACGCTGGTTGCCGGCATCAATCTCGTCACCACCGTGCTGAAGCTGCGCACCAAGGGCATGAGCTATCTGCGCATGCCGATGTTCTGCTGGACCACGCTCGCCTCGAACCTCCTGATCGTCGCGGCGTTCCCGATCCTGACCGCGACGCTGGCGATGCTGATCCTCGATCGCTACTTCGGCTTCCATTTCTTCACCAATGAGGCCGGCGGCAACGTCATGATGTTCATGAACCTGATCTGGGCCTGGGGCCATCCGGAGGTCTACATCCTGATCCTGCCGGCGTTCGGCATTTTCTCGGAAGTGGTCGCGACCTTTTCCGGCAAGCCGCTGTTCGGCTATCGCTCGATGGTGCTCGCCACCATGGCGATCTGCGTCATTTCATTCATGGTTTGGCTGCATCACTTCTTCACCATGGGCGCCGGGCCCAACGTCAACGCGATCTTCGGCATCGCCAGCATGATCATCGCGGTACCGACCGGCGTGAAGATATTCAACTGGTTGTTCACGATGTACGGCGGCCGCATTCGTTTTGCGACGCCGATGCTGTGGTCGATCGGGTTCATGGTCACCTTCATCCTCGGCGGCCTGACCGGCGTGCTGGTCGCCGTGCCGCCCGCCGACTTCCTGCTGCACAACTCGCTTTTCCTGGTCGCGCATTTTCACAACGTGATCATCGGTGGCGTGCTGTTCGGAGCGTTTGCCGGCTACACCTACTGGTTCCCCAAGGCGTTCGGCTTCCGCCTGCACGAGGGCCTCGGCAAGGCCGCGTTCTGGTTCTGGCTGATCGGCTTCTATGTCGCCTTCATGCCGCTCTATGCCGTCGGCTTCCTCGGCATGACCCGGCGCATGCAGCACTACGACGTCGCGGAATGGCGTCCCTGGCTGCTGGTGGCCGGTGGAGGCGCCGTGCTGATCCTGATCGGAATCATCTTCCAGATCGCCCAGCTCGTGGTCTCGATCCGTCATCGCGAGGAATTGCGCGATCGCACCGGCGATCCCTGGGATGGACGCTCGCTGGAATGGGCCACCGCCTCGCCGCCGCCGGTCTTCAATTTCGCGGTGATGCCCGACGTCAGCGGGGAAGACGCCTATTGGGCGATGAAGCTGCGCGCGAGGCAGCAGGAGTTCGAACAAAGTGGGCCGGACTACCGGGATGTCGAAATGCCCCGTAACTCGCCGACTGGTTTCGTATGCGCGTTCTTCGCAACGATCATGGGCTTTGCGCTGATCTGGCATATCTGGTGGATGGTGGCGGCGGGTGGGGTGGGGGCGTTTGCGACCTTCGTCGCGTTCGCCTGGCGCGACCACGACGAATACGTCATCCCTGCCGCCGAGGTGGCGCGCATCGACCGCGCCAATCTGGAACAGCGACGCACGGCGCTGAGCCTCGCGGGGAGCGCCTGATGAGCGATCCCACATTGGCCTTCGCCCACGGCGACCCAAACCAACTGCGGGGCCTGGACGCATCCGGGACCGCGCATAGTGGACCCGCATCCAAGCGCATCGTCACCGGCTACGGCTTCTGGATCTTCATCCTCTCCGACATGGTGATGTTCTCGGCGTTCTTTGCGACCTATGCCGTGCTGCTCCGGCAGACGGCGGGGGGCCCGGGCGGCCGCGAGTTGTTCGACCTGCGCAACGTCGCGATCGAGACCGGCTTCCTGCTGACGTCGAGCTTTACGTGCGGGCTGGCCACCATCGCCGCCGGCGTCCGCAACAAGCTCTGGTTCCAGGTCGCGATGGCGGTGACCTGCGTCCTTGGCCTCGCCTTCCTGACGATCGAGGGCCGGGAATTTGCAAGCCTGGTCGCGCGCGGCGCAGGCCCGACGCGCAGCGCGTTCCTGTCGGCGTTCTTCACGCTGGTCGGTTGCCACGGCATGCATGTCTCGGCCGGCGAACTCTGGCTCCTGACCATGATGGCGCAGGTCTTCGCCAAGGGTTTTCGCGCCGATATCCAGCGCCGCATCCTCTGCTTCGCGCTGTTCTGGCACGCGCTCGACATCATCTGGGTCGCGGTATTTTCGGTCGTCTATCTCTTGGGGAGCGCCGTATGAGCGATGAAGTTCAAGGCTTTGACAATCATGCCGACCTGGCGCCCGGCGATGAAGAGGAAGCCAGTATCGGCTCAAGGCTGCTTGGATATGTCGTAGGCCTCGGCCTTGCCATTCTGCTGACGGCAACGTCGTTCTTCGTTGCCGGCACCGACCTGGTTTGGCAGCCCAGCATTCCCGTCGCCATCGTCGTGCTGGCGATCGCGCAGATGGGCGTGCATCTGGTGTTCTTCCTTCACATCACGACGGGGGCCGACAACACCAACAACGTGCTGGCGCTCGCCTTCGGGCTGTTGATCGTGTTTCTCGTGATCGGAGGCTCGCTGTGGATCATGGCCAACCTCAATCACAACATGATGCCGATGGACCAGCTCATGCAGATGCAGCGCTAGCCGCAGGTTCCAACGGAACCCGATCTGCCGAAAAATTACGCCTGGGCGGCCAAAAATTAAGGCTTCTTTCAGGTTTGATTAAGGCTCCATTAAGTACAGAATCTCGTTGTTCCCCAATAGGTTGGGTTGTCATCGAGTGTGGCCCTTGGGTGACAGCATTTTATTCAAAAGCTGGCTAAGTGCGCGCCATGGATGGACGCCGACGCACGGCGCCTCTCGAAATGAAATGATCTGTCGGAGAACAACAATGAAGAAGCTTCTACTCGGTACTGTGGCCCTCGTCGCCCTCGGCGCGACCGTGCCAGCACTGGCCGCCGATCTCGGCACCCGCGCGCCCTACTACAACAAGGCTCCGGCCTATGCCGCGCCGATCTACAACTGGACCGGCTTCTATATCGGCGGTCACGTCGGCGGCGCCTTCTCCAGCGACAACAATTTCAACGGGCTTGCCACCGGCAGCAACGGCAACGGCCGCTTCCTCGGCGGTCTGCAGGGTGGCGCGGATTACCAGTTCGCCCCGAACTGGGTGGTCGGCCTCGAAGCTCAGTACAGCTGGCTCGGCGGCAATGTCGGCGCCGTGTTCCCCGGCGGCTTCGCCTACAACAACAACCAGCGCGGGCTCGGCTCGGTGACCGGCCGCGTCGGCTACACCTGGGGTCCTGGCCTGCTCTACGTGAAGGGCGGCTACGCCTATTCCGACAACAACGAATCGGTGACGCTCGGCGGCGTTCCGGTCGCATTCACGACCGACGTCAACCACAGCAACGGCTACACCGTCGGCGCCGGCGTCGAATACATGTTCGCGCCGAACTGGTCGGCCAAGGTCGAGTACCAGTATTACAACTTCGGGAGCGCCCGCTTCCTGACCCCCGCGCCGCTGGTTCCGTTCGGCAGCTTCACCACCGACGACCATGTCGTGAAGGTCGGCCTGAACTACCGCTTCAACTGGGCGGGCCCGGTGGTCGCCCGTTACTGATCGGCGTCGATCGAAAGAACGGAAAGGCCGGCCTCGTGCCGGCCTTTTCTCTTGGGTTATGCGAATTTTGCGTAAATTCGTCGAAAGTTCCCGATTTTATTAACCTGCCACCACGATACTGCCGGCCAGCATTTCGAGGGATATGGCGGGCGGGGGCGATATGGCGGCGCGCTTCGGGGTTGGGAAGCTGTTCGGCTTCTTGAGGTTTTTTCGTCCGCGCTGGGGCGTGCGGGGTAGCCTGTTCGCCGCCTTTGCGGTGATCGCCGGCATGGCGCTGGTGATCAGCGCCGGCGCCGCTTTGGTGCTGGGCCAGCTCGGCAACACCATGGTCGACCTGAGCGGACAGGACATCCCGCGGCTGGCCGCGAGCCTGCAGCTCGCCGCCCAAAGTGCTAGTCTTGCCAGCCAGGGACCGGCGGTATTGGCCTCCGAAAGCCAGGACGCGCTCGCCGAACGCGTCAAGAAGATGAAGCAAACGCAAGCCGGCACGCTGGCCAAGCTCGGCGAAATCATCGAACTCGGCGCCGACAAGTCGGTGGTCGCGGCGCTGACCGAAACCATCAAGAACATCGACGACACCATCAAGAGCCTCGGCGCGGCGGCGGGCGAACGGCTCGATGCCGCCGCCCAGCACGACAAGCAATATGACGCACTGCGCAAGGCGCAAGCAGGCTTTGTCGCAGCCTCGGCGCCGGCGATGAAGGACGCCCAGGCCCGGATCAATGCCGTCCTGGAATCCGCCAATATTTCCTCCGACGACGCCACGCAGGCGGCGCGAACCGTCGGCCAGCTCGGCGATATCGTGGCCGGCGGCAACCTGATGGCTTCCGACATGATTGCAGGCCTTTCGGCGAACGCGAGCGCGACGCTGGATGCGATCGAGAAGGAGTTCAAGCCCTCGCTCGCAGCCTTCAAAACCAACCTCGATGCATTGCCGGTGAACGCCGGAACCAAAGCGCTGAAGGACGCCGCGCTGAAAATGCTGGTGTTCGGCGAGGGCAAGACCGGCGTGTTCAAGCTGCGCCAGAAGGAACTCGACGCCATCGACTACGGCCAGCTCGTGCTCGACGAGACCCGCAAGCTCAATGTCGGCCTCGACATCAGCGTGCAGCAACTCGTCGATGGCGTGCAGGGCGGCACCAATGCCTCGGCCTTCCAGATGCGCCGCGAGATTTCGTTCGCGACCACGGTGATGCTGGCGCTTGGCGGCCTCACTTTGGTCGGATCGGTGCTGTTCGTCTGGCGCTATGTCGGCGGCAACATCCTGCGCCGGATCGGCAACCTGCAGCGCTCGATGAAGCTGTTGTCGGACGGGGACCTCGAATCGGAGATTTACCACTCACATCAGCACGACGAGATCGCGGCGATGGCGGAGACGCTGCAGGTTTTCCGCGAGCGAATGATCGAGGCCCGTGCGCTCTCCTCCGACCAGGACCGGGATCGCATCGCCAAGGCCGAGCGCGCCACGCGGATGGAGGCGCGGATCGTCGAATTCGAGACCACCGTCCGCGGCGCGCTGGACGCGTTGCAGAAATCCGCCAGCTCCATGCAGGACACCGCGCAGAGCATGGCGGCGACCGCCGATCAATCCAGCGCGCTGGTGAGCGCGGTGGCCTCCGCCGCCGAGGAAACCTCGGTCAATGTGCAGACGGTGTCCTCCGGGACCGAGGAACTGTCCTCGTCGATCGCGGAAATCGGCCGCCAGGTCGTCAGTTCGTCGCAGATCGCGCACAAGGCCGTCGATGAGGCAGGCGCCACCGACGCCACCATGCAGGGGCTTGCCGAAAACGCCGGCCGCATCAGCGTCGTGGTGGACCTGATCCAGACCATTGCCTCGCAGACCAACCTGCTCGCGCTCAACGCCACCATCGAAGCCGCGCGCGCCGGCGAAGCCGGTCGCGGCTTTGCCGTGGTCGCCTCCGAAGTGAAGAGCCTTGCCAACCAGACCGCGAAGGCGACCGACGAAATCCGCGCGCAGATCGCCAGCATGCAGCAAGTGACTTCATCCGCGGTCGGGGCCATCCGCAACATCAGCAATACCATCAGCGAAATCAACGAGGTGACCACGGCGATCGCCGCCGCGGTCGAACAGCAGGGCGCGGCGACCCGCGAGATCGCCCGCAACATCCAGCACGCCGCCGGCGGCACCTCGGAGGTGTCCAGCAACATCATCGGCGTCTCCACCGCCTCCAGCGAGGCCGGCTCGGCCGCCAGCGCCGTGCTGAGCGCCTCCGGCGCGCTGCGCCGCGAGGCCGATGTGCTGCGCTCGGAAATCGACGCGTTCCTGGAAAACATCCGGGCGGCGTAGAACGCCGTCATTCCGGGATGGTCCGAAGGACCAGACCCGGAATCTCGAGATTCCGGGTTCGATGCTTCGCATCGCCCCGGAATGACGGGTGAAATTAAGCACCCATGTCTTTTACCCAAACCCGCATCTGCTTTTTCGGCTGGCGCCGCGCCGAATGTGCGGCTAAGCCGGTACCGAACAACCGCGATTCAAGCGATGGATTCGAAAACAGACACGATACAGTCCTCGGCCGAGGCGCTCCGCTACCCCTGGGAAAATCACCCGGGGCCCGATCAGGTCGTCGAGGTGATGCCGGGCGTGTTGTGGGTGCGGCTGAAGCTGCCGTTCCGCCTCAACCATGTGAACATCTATCTGCTCGCCGACGGCGACGGTTTTGCGATGGTGGATTCCGGCTTCGGCAACGAGGAATCGATCGCGGCCTGGACCGCGTTGTTCGAGGGCCCGCTCAGGCATGTGAACATCACCCGCCTGATCGTGACCCATTCGCATCCCGACCATGTCGGGCTCGCGGGATGGATCGTCGAGCGCTTCAACTGCCCGCTGCAGATGTCGCAGGTCGAATACCTGCAATCGGTTTACCATCAGAATCGCGGCACCGAAGAACGCAAGATGGCGCAGCGGCTGTTCTTCCGCCGCCACGGCATGGACGAGAACCTGACCGACAAGCTGCTCGGCCGCGGCCAGGATTACCTGAAGCGGGTGTCGATCCTGCCGCCGGCCTATCGCCGCATCAGCCACGGCGACGAGATTTCGATCGGCACGCGGCGCTTCAAGGTCATCACCGGCGGCGGCCACGCGCTGGACCAGGTGATGCTGTATTGCGCCGCCGACAAATTGTTCATCTCCGCCGACCAGGTGCTGAGCAAGATCTCGCCCAATGTCAGCGTCTGGGCGGTGGAGCCCGACCAGAACTCGCTCGGCGAATACCTGGCCTCGCTGGCAAGCCTGACCACGACGCTACCCTACGATGTCATCGTGCTGCCCGGACACGGCGTACCGTTCTACGGCCTGAAGACGCGCATCAAGCAGCTCGCCGACCATCACGAGGACCGCTGCCGGCTGATCGCCGAAGCCTGCCGGGAGAGCTCGAAAACGTCCAAGGAGCTGGTGCCGGTGGTGTTCCACAAGCACGTGCTCGACGTGCACCAGATGGGTTTTGCCGCCGGCGAGTTGATCGCCCATGTCAACTACATGCTGGTGGAGGGCCGCCTGACATCCGAGGAAGTCGACGGCGTGCTGCGCTTCACGACCACCTGAATTTGGGTGAAGCGCACTCGGATCCCGGCGCGGTCACAGCCCGAGATAGGCGCGCCGGATTTCCGGCATGGCGCCAAGGGCGGACGGTGGACCCTCGGTGAAGACCCGGCCCTCGGCGATGACATAGGCGTAGTCGCTGACGGCCAGCGCGAGATGGACGTTCTGCTCGACCAGAACGATCGTCAGCCCCGCCTCCCGCAGGGCTTTGAGCGTCTTGAACAGCTGATAGGTCAGTACCGGCGACAGGCCGAGCGACATTTCGTCGATGATGAGGATAATCGGGTCCGACATCAGGCCGCGGGCGATCGCCAGCATCTGCTGCTCGCCGCCGGACAGCGTGCCGGCAATCTGACGCCGCCGCTCGGCCAGGCGCGGGAACATGCTGAAAACTGAATCGAGACGCTCGGCATAGCTGCGCGCCGGCCGCCTGGAAAAGGCGCCGAGTTCGAGATTCTCGTCGACGCTCATGGCGCTGAACAGCTGCCGCCCTTCCGGCACCAACGCGAACCCCTGCGCGGCCTTGATATGGGTGGAAACGTGCGTCACGTCCTTGCCTTCGAACGTCACCAGCCCTTGCCACGGGGCGATCGTTCCGGCAATCGCCCGCAACATGGTAGTCTTGCCGGCGCCGTTGGCCCCAACGATCGCGGTGAGCTGACCGCGGCCCGCTTTCAGCGAAACGCCCCACAATACCTGCACCTCGCCATATCCCGCCTCAAGCCCTTGGACCGTGAGCAGCGCATCGGCCATGCTAATCCTTCCTCTGCAACTCGGCTGCGAGCGTGGGATCGCCGAGATAGGCCTCGATGACCTGGGCATCGTTGGCGACTTCGGCGGGCTTGCCCTCGGCAAGTTTCTCGCCGAAGTTCAAGACCACGATGCGGTCCGACAGGCTCATGATCGCCTGCATCAGGTGCTCGATCATCAGGATCGTCACGCCGCGCTCGCGGATGCGGCGGACGATGCCGATCATGTGGTCGACCTCGGTCGGATTGAGGCCGGCCAGCACCTCGTCCAGCAACAGCAGCAGCGGTCGCGCGGCGAGCGCGCGCGCCAGTTCCAGCCGCTTCTTGCCGGCGATCGTCAGGTGCATGGCGAGCGTGGCCCAGCGGTCGTCCAGGCCGACGAGGTCGATCGCCTCGTGCGCCGCCTCGCGCGCCCGCGCCAGCGGCAGGTTCTCGCGGCCGAAGCAGGCGCTGACGGTACAGTTGTCCAGGACGGTCATATTCGCCAGCGGCTGCACAATCTGGTGCGTGCGCGCCAGACCGCAGCGGGCGATGCGATAGGGCTTTTCGCCGGAGATATCGATGCCGTCGAAAATGATCCGTCCGCCGTTCGGGACGTGCACACCGTTGATCAGGTTGAAGAGGGTGGTCTTGCCGGCCCCGTTGGGGCCGATCAGCCCGAGGATTTCGCCCCTGTGAATGGTAAAGCTGAGATCGTGGACCGCTTGCAGTCCGCCGAAGCGCTTGTTCACCTTGTCGAGTTCGAGCAGCACGGTCATTCGAGCACCTTCTGGGTGCGCGGGAACTGCTTGTAGATAAATCCCATCAATCCGCCCGGGAAAAACAGGACGATGATGAGCAGCAGCACGCCGGCGACCACTAGTTGGAAGTGCGAGAAGGTTTCCGAGGTGAGCAGGTAGCCGCGCAGTTCCTCGTAGAGGTAGGCGCCGAGCGCCACGCCGGTGACCGTGCCTTGTCCGCCCAGCATTGCGATCACGATCACTTCGGTCGACAGCGTCAGATCGAACGCGTCGGCGGGCTGGATGAAGGCGCTCTTGATGAAATAAAGGCCGCCGGCGAGCGCCGGCAGAAAAGCGGACGCGCTGTAGACCAGCGCCTTGTAGAGCGGGGTCGGCACGCCCAGGATCGCGGCGGCGTCCTCGTTCTGCCCGATTGCGAGCAGGCCGAGGCCGAATTTCGAGGTCTTGATCGCATAGCTCAGATAAAGCGAGAGCCCCATCACGCCGACCATCATGAAGTAGATCACCCAGAGCGCTTGCGACGGGCCGCCCAGCTGATTGAAAATCGCCGGCGACAGGTAGATGCCCGAGGAGCCGCCCCAGGGCCCGAAATTCTCGACGAAGGCCTGCACCCCCTCGTTGACGCCGATCGTCGCCAGCGCGAAGAACGCGCCGCGCAGCCGCAGGATGCCGAGCCCGAAGAACAGTGCCAGAATGCTCACGCAGATGCCGGCGGCAAGCAGGCTGGCGGCGAGCGGCCAGTCATGCGCGTCGACCAGCCATACGCAGATGTAGCCGCCGAGCCCGAAGAACACGATGCTGCCGAAATTGATGTAGCCGGTATAGCCGAGCATCAAATTGAGATTGCTCGCCAGCGTGATGTAGAGCGCGGCCAGGATCAGGCTCTCGCGCAGCTCGACATTGTTGCCGAACACGGGCACGATCGCGAAAATCGCGATCACGGCCAGGATCATCCAGAAGAATGGCCGGCGCACCATCACAACGCTCCGCGCCTTGACGCGAAGACTCCGCTCGGAAACGCGATCAGCACTACGACGAACAGCGTGAATTCGATCACCAGCGTCCAGCTTACCGGTACGAAGGGCGCCACCAGTCCTTCGAGCAAGCCGAGCGCCACCCCGCCGATCAGCGCGCCGACAGGATTGCCGAGGCCGCCGAGCACCGTCACGATGAAGCTCTTGAGCTGGTAGCCGTCCCCCGACAGCACGGTGAACGGGAACAACGTGCCGATCAGCACGCCCGACACGCCCGCCAGCGCCACACCCACCCCGACGGATACCGCCAACACGCGCGTGGTCGGAATGGCGACGAGCTCGGCTGCCTCGCGATTATTGGCGACCGCGCGGATTGCCTTGCCCAACCGGGTGTAGTGCAGAAACAGATAGAGCACGCCGGCGATCACCGCGGCCAATACAGCGGCCACGATGTGGGGGCCGGGAAAGGTATAGCGGCCCATGCTCAGCCCCGGCACCGACACCTCGACATTGAATAGCGCCGTACCCCAGACGGCAGTGCCGACGCCGATCAGCACGAGGTTCACGGAAAACGTCGACAGCAGGCTCATCAAGGGTGGTCGGCCGATCATGCGATGGACGGCAATCCAGTACAGCAACAGGCCCACGAAGAAGCCGCCGATCAGCACCGGCGGCAAGGCGGCATAGGGCGAAATGCCGAGCGAATTGGTAAGCAGGTAGAGAGCGAACATGCCGGCAACGATCATCGCGCCGTGCGTCAGATTGATCACGTCCATGACGCCCCAGATCAACGTGAGGCCCATGGCGGCGAGTCCGTAGACGAGGCCTACGAGCAGGCCGTCGATGATCGATGCGAGGATTCCCAGCATGGGCGCTACGGATGGGTGGGCCCGGCACGGCCGGGCCCTGAACCCATCACTGCGTCGCTTCGGTTATCGGGTAGAGGAGATTCGCCGACGCCGCCGCCTTGGGCCAGACCACCTGCCGGCTCAGTCCGCCGTTTGCCTTTTGCCACTGCGCCAGTACCATCTCATGGGCGGCCTGCAGGCCGTGATGAGCCGGGTCGGTGTCGAACTTGATGTGACCGAAGAAGGTCGTGACATCGGTTGCATTGAGCGCTTCGGTGACCTTCTCGGTGTCGAGCGAGCCGGCCTTCTCGATGGCGTGCTGCAGGATGACACCAGCGGTGTATCCCGAAGCCACATGATAATCCGCCTTGTGGTTGAACTTGGCTTCGAACGCCTTGGCGAATTCCGGCGTGGTCGGCCCGAAATCGGGCTTGTAGGCGACTTGCAGCTCCCATTGCGACGGCACGGTGACGCCCTGCGCGGCGGGCCCGAGCTCGCCGAACTTGTCATCGGCCGGCGCCACCAGGATCGATATCCACTTCAGGCTGGCTTTCTGGTCGTGCATCTGGCGCGCCAGCGTGGCGCCGTCGGAATAATGGCCGCCGCCCATGAACGCGTCGGCATTGGCGGAGATGATCTTGTTGACGATCGGCCCGAAATCCGTGGTGGACGGCGCATAGGATTCATCCATCACGACGTCGAGCCCGGCCTGCTTTGCCTGCGCCTTGGCGGCTGTCAGCACGGTCTTCGAGAACGGATCGTCGGAATAGACCATCGCGATCTTGGCGTGCGGATTTTTCTCCTTCAGCGCTTCGACCGCGCCGGAGAGATAATGGCCGGCCGAGGTGATCACCATGAAGAGGTGCTTGTTGCCGAGCTCGAACGGCTTCTCCTCGGCACCGCCGCTATCGACCATGATCTTGCCGTACTGCTCGCTGACGACTGCGGCTGCCGCCGTCAGACCTGACGAATAGGGACTGAACAGGAACTGCGCCTGGTCCTGGTTGACGAGGCGCGTGTAGAGCTGCTGCACGCGGCCGCCGACCGACTGGTCGTCGTAGCTGACGAACTTCACCTGGTAATGTTTGTTGCCGACCTGGATGCCGCCCTTGGCATTGACCTCGTCGCGCCAGAATTCAAAGCCGCGCTCCTGGCCGGTCGAATTGACATTGAGCGGGCCGGTTCGCGAGGCCGTAAATCCGATGGTGATCGTATCGGTGTCGGCGGCGAAGGCTGGCGCGGCAACCACCGTTGCGGCGGCCAGGAGTACAAAAAATGATCTCATCCGTTCCTCCATCATCGTTGATTGTTTTTGATTGTTTTTGTTTGTTCGTGCGCCTGGCAGACGGTCGATTGCGATCCGCAGGCTGCGCCACGGCAAGCTAGCACCATCGATGGGCGTCGGCTGTACCGCTTTGGCTGTACGGCTTTGGGCGAGCCCGCAGCGGTCATGCCCTACCAAAATACCGTTACATGGCGTAGTTGCGGACAAGGGTATCAGTCATCTCGAAAAAACTGGCGAGCGATGGCCGACTTCAAGGGAGTCCCCCGGCGACAGGCGTTCGCTTTCGCTCTCGCCGGAGCGCATGGTCGGCCGCGCCGACGCGAAGCGTCGACGCGCGGGGGCGGTTTCGACGACGCCTCACCACATCGGAGAGTGGTCGCGCGCGTGCTGGCATCGCGGCCGTGTTGGGGGACGCGTTGGCATGCCTTAAATGCCGATGTCGCATCCGCAGGTAGCAATTTCCGATTGTCAATCATAGCATGCGCCATCCTAAAAAGGGGAGCGCGCCATGGTCCTTGGTATGAGTTTGTCTGCCTTTACCACCTTGCACGTCGTCATCAGTTTGATTGCCATCGTCGCCGGCCTCATCGTCATGTTCGGCATGCTCGGCAGCAACCCGATGCCGGGCCTGACCGCGATATTCCTGCTGTTCACGATCCTGACCAGCGCCACCGGCTTCCTGTTTCCGTTCAAAGGGGTGACGCCGGCAGACGTCTTCGGCGCGCTCTCGCTGGTGCTGCTGGCGATCGCCTGCATCGCGCTCTATGGCATGAAGCTTCACGGCGCATGGCGTTGGATCTACGTACTGACGGCGCTGGTTTCGCTTTATCTCAACGTGTTTGTGCTGGTGATCCAGTCCTTCCTGAAGATACCGGCGTTGACGGCGCTGGCGCCCGGCAACCCGCCGACCGGTCCGGTCTTCGCGGTGGTCCAGGGTATCGTGCTGGTGTTCTTCGTCGTCATGATCATCGGCGCGGTCAGGCGATTCCGGCCGGCGTAGGGCTGCCCGGGATGAAAGTCATCCTGTTCGGCGCCACCGGCATGGTCGGGCAGGGCGTGTTGCGCGAATGCCTGCTCGACCCGGATGTCGAAACCGTTCTCGTGGTCGGGCGCAGCCCGACCGGGCAGCGGCACGCGAAATTGCACGAGATCCTGCGCGATGACTTTACGGACTATTCGGACGTCGAATTGCAGCTCGCGGGCTTTGATGCCTGTTTCTTCTGCCTCGGCGTCTCTTCGATCGGCATGGACCAGGCGCGCTACCGGCACCTGACCTACGACATCACGCTGGCCGCGGCGCGGGTGCTGGCACGGCTCAACCCGCAGATGGTGTTCGTCTATGTCAGCGGCCGCGGCACCGACGCCACCGAACAGGGCAGCCTGACGTGGGCACGCGTCAAGGGCAAGACCGAGAACGATCTGCTCAAGCTGCCGTTCAAGGCGGCCTATATGTTCCGCCCCGCCGGCATCCAGCCGCTGCATGGCATTCGCTCCAAGACCGGTTGGGTGCAGGCCATCTATGTTGCGACCTCGCCACTATTGTCGCTGCTCAACCGCGTGGCGCCGAACTACATGACCACGACCGAGCAGGTCGGTCGGGCCATGATCAAGGTGGCGCGGGACGGTTTCCCAACACCGGTGCTGGAGAGCGAGGATATCAACGCGGTCTAAATGTCATTCCGGGGCGATCGTTCGGCGCAGCCGAGCGAGCGAACCCGGAATCTCCAGATTCCGCGTTCGGTGCTTCGCACCGCCCCGGAATGACGTCACGTGGTCGTCACCCCATCAAATCGCCGCAAATTTCACGCCTTTGCCACCCGGGGCGCATTCGCTCTATACTTTATGAATAATAACATCGGGGGGTGGCATGGATCGCATTCGCATCGTCGGCGGCAACAAGCTCAACGGCACCATTCCGATTTCGGGTGCGAAGAACGCCGCGCTGCCGCTGATGATCGCAGGGCTGTTGACCGAGGAGACGCTGATCCTCGACAACGTGCCGCGGCTTGCCGACGTGGCGCAATTGCAGCGCATTCTCGGCAATCACGGCGTCGATATCACCTCGGTCGGCAAGCGCTCGGGCGACCACCAATATCAGGGCCAGACCCTGCATATCTCGGCCGCCGACATCATCGACACCACGGCGCCCTACGAACTGGTGTCGCGGATGCGCGCCTCGTTCTGGGTGATCGCGCCGCTGCTCGCGCGGATGCATGAGGCAAAGGTGTCGCTGCCCGGCGGCTGCGCGATCGGCACCCGGCCGGTCGATCTCCTGATCATGGCGTTGGAAAAACTCGGCGCCGAAATCGCCATCGACGGCGGCTATGTGGTGGCGAAGGCCCCCGGCGGGTTGAAGGGCGCGGCGATCGACTTTCCCAAGGTGACCGTAAGCGGCACCCATGTCGCGCTGATGGCGGCAACGCTGGCAAATGGCACGACCATCATCACCGGCGCCGCGTGCGAGCCGGAGATCGCCGATGTCGCCGAATGCCTCAACAAGATGGGCGCGCGCGTCGCGGGCGCCGGCACGCCGCGCATCACCGTCGAGGGCGTGGCAAAACTCCACGGCGCGCGGCATACCGTGCTGCCTGACCGAATTGAGACCGGCACCTATGCGATGGCGGTGGCGATGACCGGCGGCGACGTGCAGTTGAGCGGCGCGCGGCCGGAACTGCTGCAATCGGCGCTCGACGTGCTGATAGAGGCCGGCGCGGTCGTCACGCCGAACAATGAGGGCATTCGCGTCGCCCGCAACGGCGCCGGCATCCGCCCGGTGACGGTTTCGACCGCGCCGTTTCCCGGCTTTCCCACCGACCTGCAGGCGCAGCTGATGGCGCTGATGGCCTGCGCGAAGGGCTCTTCGCAGATCACCGAGACGATTTTCGAAAACCGTTTCATGCATGTGCAGGAGCTGGCGCGGTTCGGCGCGCGGATCAGTCTCGACGGCGAGACCGCCACCATCGACGGCATCGCGCAGCTGCGCGGCGCGCCGGTGATGGCGACCGATTTGCGGGCGTCGGTGTCGCTGGTGATCGCCGGGCTCGCGGCCGAAGGCGAGACCATGGTCAACCGGGTCTATCATCTCGACCGCGGCTTTGAGCGGCTCGAGGACAAATTGTCGGCCTGCGGCGCCACCATCGAGCGGCTCAGCGGATAGGTTGCGGGGTAATAAGGTGGCGCCTCAGCTCAAATTGATCGCGCTCGACGCCGACGATCTCGCGGTGATTTCGGCCCATGTCCAGGATGCCCGTGTCCAGGCCTCCGACATCCTGTGGCGGCAGGATGAGCGGCGGCTGGTGATCGGCATGAGCCGGCTGGACTGGGAGCAGACGCTTTCAGGCGAAACCTCGCCGCGCCGCCTGATCGCAGCATTGCGCTTCGACCGGGTGCTGTCGTGCAAGTCCCGCAACATCGGTTCCGCCAGCGCGGCGGCAGCGCTCGAACTGGTCGGGATCGAATTCCATCCCGCCGACACGCCGAGCGGCAGCGCGCTGCTGCTGTTCAGCCATGGCGGCGCGCTGCGGCTCGACGTCGAATGCCTGGAATGCGAGCTGACCGACCTCGGTGCCGACGATCTCGGAACCATTGACGGCGCGGATGGGGCGGGTCTGGGGATGTAATCCTGGCCGTCATTCAGGGGCGGTGCCAACGGGTCCGCGCGAAGCGCGGCCCGATGACAGGCTCCTCATCGAACCCGGAATCTCGAGATTCCGGGTCTGGTCCATCGGGCAGCGCTTTGCGCGGACCCGTTGAACCATCCCGGAATGACGGCAGGAGCGAGTTCAAGGGTTGACGGCCAATTCCCGCCGCGCCATTGAGCAGTGGGCCGAGAATCCCGGTCCGGAAAGCCACCATGCCCGTCCGCCTCGACCGCAGCAGCGCCGATTTCACCGCACGCTTCGCGGCCTTCCTTGCGATGAAGCGCGAGGCGGCGGCCGATATCGAGCTTGCCGCCCGCGCCATCGTCGATGACGTCGCCGCGCGCGGCGATGCGGCGCTGCTCGAGGCGACCCTGAAATTCGACCGGCTCGACCTCGTCGCGAGCCGCCTGCGCGTCACGCCGGCCGAAATCGACGCCGCGGTGAAGGCCTGCGACGCCGCGACACTGCAGGCGCTGCAATTCGCCCGCGACCGCATCGAGGTGTTTCACCGCAGGCAATTGCCTGATGACGAGCGCTTCACCGATGCGCTCGGCGTCGAGCTCGGCTGGCGCTGGAGCGCGATCGAATTGGTCGGGCTTTACGTGCCCGGCGGCACCGCGGCCTATCCGTCCTCGGTGCTGATGAACGCGGTGCCCGCCAAAGTCGCGGATGTCGGCCGCGTGGTGATGGTCGTGCCCTCGCCGGACGGTGCGCTCAATCCGCTGGTGCTGGCGGCCGCCCATCTCGGCGGCGTGTCGGAGATCTATCGCGTCGGCGGTGCGCAGGCGGTGGCGGCGCTGGCTTACGGCACCGCGACCATTGCGCCGGTCGCAAAAATCGTCGGACCCGGCAACGCCTATGTCGCCGCGGCCAAGCGGCTGGTGTTCGGCAAGGTCGGCATCGATATGATCGCCGGCCCGTCGGAAGTGCTGGTCATCGCCGACAACACCGGCAATGCAGGATGGATCGCGGCGGATCTGCTGGCGCAGGCCGAGCACGACGTCAACGCGCAATCGATCCTGATCACGGATTCCACAGCGCTGGCCGCCGAGGTCGAACGCGCGGTGGAATTGCAGCTTGCCACGCTGCCGCGTGCGAAAATCGCGCGCGTCTCGTGGAACGATTTTGGCGCCGTCATCCTGGTCAGGCGACTCGATGAGGCCGTGGAATTGGCCAATGCCATCGCCGCCGAGCATCTGGAGATCATGACCGCGGATGCGGAACAGCTCGCGGCAAAAATTCAAAATGCCGGCGCGATCTTCATCGGGCCCCATACGCCCGAAGCGATCGGCGACTATGTCGGCGGCTCCAACCACGTGCTGCCGACGGCGCGCTCGGCGCGGTTCTCGTCGGGCCTTTCCGTGCTCGACTTCATGAAGCGGACCTCGATCCTGAAATGCGGCCCCGACCAGCTGCGCGCGCTGGGACCGGCGGCGATGACGTTGGGCAAGGCCGAGGGGCTGGACGCACATGCGCGTTCGGTCGGGATGCGTCTCAATTTGACATGAGCAGTCCGCCACCAGAGAAGGATTCGCAAAACCGCATCGTCGCGGTGACGCTCGATGAGGAATTGATCGGGCGTTCCGGGCCCGACATCGAGCACGAGCGGGCGATCGCGATCTACGATTTGATCGAACAGAACCTGTTCGCGCCGGAAGGCGCGGGCGAGGGGCCGTTCACGCTGCATATCGGCATCACCGGCAACCGGCTGATGTTCGACATCAGGAAAGAGGACGCTACGCCGGTGGTGGCGCATCTGCTGTCGCTGACGCCGTTCCGGCGGATCGTGAAGGACTATTTCATGATCTGCGACAGCTATTACGAGGCGATCCGCACCGCCACGCCGGACAAGATCGAGGCCATCGACATGGGCCGCCGCGGCATCCACGACGAAGGCTCGCGCACGCTGCAGGAGCGCCTGAAGGGCAAGGTGCGGGTCGATTTCGAAACCGCGCGCCGGCTGTTCACGCTGATCTGCGTGCTGCACTGGAAGGGCTAAACCCCGTGGACGCGCCGCGCGCGCGCGACCCGCAGGCCGTGTTGTTCGCATGCGCCCTGAACAGCGTGCGTTCGCCGATGGCCGAAAGCCTGTTGCGGCACATGTTTCCAGGCAGCCTCTATGTGAAATCCGCCGGCGCCCGCAAGGGCGAGCTCGACCCGTTCGCGGTCGCCGTGATGGCGGAACTCGGCCAGGATATTTCCGGCCACAGGCCGATGACGTTCGAGGAACTCGACGACTGGGAAGGGCTCAATTTCGATCTCATCATCACGCTGTCGCCGGAGGCGCACCACAAGGCGCTGGAACTCACCCACACCATCGCCGCCGAGGTCGAATACTGGCCGACCCTTGATCCCACCGGCACCGAAGGCAGCCGCGAGCAGAAGCTTGCCGCCTATCGCGAGGTCTGTGACGCGCTCTCGATGCGCATCCGCCGTCGCTTTGCGCGGGCGGGCGCGGCGAGCGGGTGAGCAGGCCTTCCCTCTCCCGCTTGCGGGGGGTGCCGAGCAAAGCGAGGCGGGTGGGGGCTCTCTCCGCGAATTCCGTCGTTGAGAGAGCCCCCATCCCAACCCTCCCCCGCGAAGAGCGGGAGAGGGAGCGCAGCGACCATCGGTCCGGCTTCATGTCATCCTCGCGACACCCCGTTCACGGAGGCGACAGCGCGTAGTTGTCTCCTCCCATCCCTTCCGATAGGTTCCGCGCGCATTCCCGCCTCAGGTCAAAACCCCGCATGCTAGGCCGCCCCAAATTCGTTCTCGCCTCCGGCTCGCCGCGCCGCCTTTCCCTGCTCAATCAGGCCGGCATCGAGCCCGATGCGCTGCGTCCGGCCGACGTCGACGAGACCCCGAAGCGGGGCGAGTTGCCGCGCGCCTGCGCCAACCGGCTGGCGCGGGCCAAGGCCGACGCCGCGCTGAAATCGGTGCAGCTCGACGACGAATTGCGCGGCGCCTTCATCCTCGCCGCCGACACCGTCGTCGCGGTCGGCCGCCGCATCCTGCCCAAGGCGAACCTGGTCGACGAGGCCGCGCAATGCCTGCGGCTGTTGTCGGGGCGCAACCACCGCGTCTACACCGCGATTACGCTGGTGACGCCGAAGGAGGCGTTCCGCCAGCGCCTGGTGGAGACCCGCGTCCGCTTCAAGCGCCTCTCCGAGGACGACATCCAGGCCTATATCGGCTCCGGCGAATGGCGCGGCAAAGCCGGCGGCTACGCCGTGCAGGGCATCGCCGGATCCTTCGTGGTCAAGCTGGTCGGCTCGTACTCCAATGTGGTGGGCCTGCCGCTCTACGAATCGGTGACGCTGCTCGGCGGCGAGGGTTTTCCCATTCGCTTCGGCTGGTTGAATGCCACGTGAACCGAAAAAAGCCGCGGGCCGGAGCAAGCGGACGCCCAAGGCAAAGCCGTGCCCGATCTGCGGCAAGCCAGCGACCGAGGCCTCGCGCCCGTTCTGTTCCGAGCGCTGCCGCGACGTCGACCTGAACCGCTGGCTGTCCGGCTCCTATGTCGTCCCCGGCCGCGACAACGCCGACGAAGACGCGGAATAGCAAAATATCGAAAACAACCCCATGCAAAGGAGCATCGTATCGCTGGCATCGATTCTTGAGCGCGACAAATTCCCGGCGTCAAGGGCGACGCCGAATAGGCACGATTTTTCAGTTATTTGGGCGATCCGTCGCGGTCTCACCGCTCTCGCGGTTCAGGGCCGGCGAAGTAAGGTGGACATGGCCCCCCTGCCTGACTATAAACCGGCGCTCCCAAGCCCCCTGCGGGCCGGAATGCCCGGGTAGCTCAGTTGGTAGAGCAAGCGACTGAAAATCGCTGTGTCGGTGGTTCAATTCCGCCCCCGGGCACCATTACCCTCGACAGTCGGTGGCGCTATCGCCTGGCCTTCGCCGCCAGCCGCTCGTTGAACGAGCGCAGATTGATCAACGCGCGCTGATGAGTTCCGTTGCCGATCTCTTCCAGTTCGTCGCTCGCTGACACCTTGAACTCGATCCGCTTTCCCTCGACCTTGATCACCTCGGCTTCGGCGCTAACGGTGTGGCCGACCGGGGTTGCGGCGAGGTGCCGGACATCGATCGCGGTGCCGACCGCGCTTTCGCCGGGCTCGAGATATGGCCGGATCGCGTTCAGCGCGGCGTTTTCCATCATCATGATCATCATGGGCGTCGCCAGCACCGGCGGCAGCATCGCGTCCTTGAATTGATTGGCGAGATGCGCGGGTTCGACGCGCATCGTGAACGTGCCTTTCGTTCCCAGCGGTATCGGGCGCATTCGGTATCTCCCATCTCGGCGGCAAGCATCAATAAGCCGGTTTCGGGTCCGCTCGTACCAAATAGCCGTTTAGGAGGCGGCGGGCTCCTGGGCCCAGGTACGAAATAATTCAAACCACCGTAAAATCAATCGATTAGCAGGAAGCTACCCTCGGTTCTTGCTGCTATCTTTTTACACCATTTGTGGTTGAATTCACATGCGAGCGAACTTCTTTTGGACTAGCATTGATCGATTGGCGCCAATTTTGTTGAAGCGAATTTCGGGATACGCCGCATCTTTTTCAAAATGCCGGGGTCTCGCATTTCTTGCCCCGGTCCCGCTGGCTCTTACCATGGCGAGGACGACACATGACTGAAGCGATTGCCGACAACCAGCCGGCCAAAATCTTCCTTTCCTACGCAAGCGAGGACGAAGACATCATGATCGCGGTGACCCAGGCGCTCGACCGCCTGAGGCAACTCAGCAACGGATATGTGAGAGTCGTCTACGACATGAAATCCCTCGAAGTCGGCGCGCCGGTCCCTCTCATCCGCGACATTACCGACAAACTTCTCGGGTCCGACTATCTCGTCATTCTCTACACGGGCTCGCTAAAGAAAAGTTTCTCGTGGACCGGGACCGAGCTCGGGATCTTCTGGGGTTTCATCCGCGCCGATGAGCGGGATTACCAGAGCTCGAAGCGGAAGATCATCGCGATCTATTTTGACGAAAAGCCGCCGGTGGATTGGGGCGCCGTGGGCATCAACCTCGGAATATCGTCGTCCGATTTGCAGCTCTCGCGTGCCGAGTTCAGGCAAAAGGTAAAGCGAGCCGTTCCCGATGATCACCAGTATAACGCGCTCCGCAACACACTCGAGAATATCGGCGGAGAGGCGGACCGAAGATTGCCTCCCCAACTCGGCGAGAACAGCGTACCCCATGCCGAGTGGCAAAGTTACATAGCGACGCGATCCGACGCGATCGCAAACCAGATCGTGCCGGATCTGATGGCTCAATTGCACGAGAGTTTCGCCCGGCGCGTGAAGAAGACCAACATCGAGCAGCGCCTCGTCGAATTCCGAATTCCGAAAACCTTCGAGTTATCGGACGACACCGCGGACTTGCCGGATGACACCGTGCTGGTCGAACATGGCGAAGCTTTTTCGCTGTTCAAGGTCGGCGCTGCGGACAGGACGATAAGCTGGGGAAACTTCAAGTCGGCGCTGCAGCATTCGCCGGAAGCAAACTGGATCATCGCGTCGATCGAGCGCAGCGCGATCAGCGCCATTTCGCCTGATATTGCAAGAGATGACGAGCAGATCGTCAGGGCGCCCGATACCGGCTCGATCTATCGCCTGATCATTACCAGGCGGTTTGAATATTTTGACGGAAGCAAGCTGGTGCATATGTATTTCATTCCGGCGCTTCCGCTCGCATTTCTGGAATCCTCCGATACGTCGGTGACGCTGGGATACATCAATGTTGCCGTCAAATACCGGGAGATATTCATCGATCCCTCCAGCCCGCTTTCGGTCCTGGACTATTACCGCGAGGTTGAATTCGATGAGTTGAAGTCGAAAGTCCGGCGTTCGATGCGTCAATTGCTGATCATCGAAGACGAATCCCACGTCCTCAGGCTCGACGATCGAAAGTCGATCGCGGTCTATCTGGGACCTTCGATCGACGATGCGAAGATGGTCGGCGACATGCAGGCGGATTGGCTCAGGGTCCGAGCGGCCCTCCAGGTCGCGGCTCAAGCGTTGCTTAAGACCCCCTCGACCGCCGAAAAGAGTCAAAGGGATGCCGTACGCAAGGCCTGGGTGGAAACGCTTACCGAGCTTGTGAAAGTAACGGAGCGGATAAGCTCCATCACGTTGCGCAGGGCGATTGACAATCTGAAGGCCTATGTTTTTGCCGGAACTGCGCTCGACAAGCCCGCGGAGTCAGCCGCGGCGAGTTGAGGTCCACTTTGCCCTTGCTTCTCCCCTCCCTCCCCGCCACTCGCTTTGCTCGCGGGGGGAGGCGGGCGCACCGACCGGAGTTCGGAGCAGCTCGTGCGACAGGGTCTTATCCCACCGTTGCCATACCCGCCGCCTTAAACGAAGCCTGGCGATAGCGACGGAGTGACATCAACGCCCGGCAGTTGACCCGACTGGTTTGTTGGTGGCGAGCCCGGTTGAAGGCAATCCAAACCTCCTCGGTGTCAGAGAGTATCAGGGGCTGCTGGTAGATCAATTCCATGAAACCTGTCAGTTCAAGCCATCCTCTCACTGCGGCTGTTCGCCGGGGATATTCTGGATTTCGGGCCCGGTGCACCTCTCCCGCTTGCGGGGGGTCGACGCGCCGACCCTCCCCCTCCCGGGGCAGGGTCAGCGCGCCATCATATTGACCTTCGCGCCCCAATCCGCTTGCCTCTGCGCAAACCCGCACAACAAACATCCGGGGGAAGCAACGCCATGTCCTTTGTGCTGGCCATCGATCAGGGCACCACATCCTCGCGCGCCATCGTGTTTCGCGCCGACATCTCGATCGCGGCGACCGCGCAAGCTGAATTCCCGCAGCATTTCCCGGCTTCGGGCTGGGTCGAGCACGAGCCGGAGGACATCTGGACCTCGACCATCGCAACCTGCCGCGAGGCGCTGAAGCAGGCGAATCTTACCGCAAAAGACATCGCCGCGATCGGCATCACCAACCAGCGCGAGACCACGGTGGTGTGGGACCGCGCCACCGGCCAAGCCGTGCACCGCGCCATCGTCTGGCAGGACCGCCGCACCGCGGAGGTCTGCGCCAGGCTCAAGGCCGAAGGCCACGAGCCGGCGATATCGCAAAAGACCGGCCTGATCATCGATCCCTATTTCTCCGGAACGAAAGTGGCCTGGATCCTCGACCACGTCCCCGGCGCGCGCGATCGCGCCGATCGCGGCGAACTGCTGTTCGGCACCGTCGATTGCTACCTGCTGTGGCGGCTCACCGGCGGCAAGGTGCATGCGACCGACGCCACCAACGCCTCGCGCACGCTGCTGTTCAATATCCATACCGGCGAGTGGGACGACGATCTCCTGAAAATCCTCCGCGTGCCGCGCTCGATGCTCCCCGAGGTGAAGGATTCCTCGCACGCCTTCGGGGAAAGCCTTCCTGATCTGTTCGGCGGCGCCATCGCAATCTCGGGCATCGCCGGCGACCAGCAGGCCGCCACCATTGGACAAGCCTGCTTTGCGCCCGGCATGATCAAGTCGACCTACGGCACCGGCTGCTTCGCGCTGCTCAATACCGGCGCCACTCCGGTGGCCTCGAACAACAAGCTCCTGACCACCATCGCCTACCAGTTGAAGGGCCGGCGCACCTACGCGCTCGAAGGTTCGATCTTCGTCGCGGGCTCGGCGGTGCAGTGGCTGCGCGACGGGCTCGGCATCATCAAGACCGCCCGTGAATCGGACGAAATCACCGAGAAATCCGATCCCACGCAATCGGTCTACCTGGTGCCGGCCTTTGTCGGCCTCGGCGCGCCGTACTGGAATCCGCGCGTGCGCGGCGCGCTGTTCGGGCTGACCCGCAACACCGGCCCCGCCGAACTCGCGCATGCCGCGCTGGAAAGCGTCTGCTACCAGACTTTTGACCTCTGGGCGGCGATGCGCGCCGACTGGCCCGACGCCAACGCCGCCGATGTCGTGCTGCGCGTCGACGGCGGCATGGCGGTGTCGGACTGGACCATGCAGCGCCTCGCCGATCTGCTGGACGCCCCCGTCGACCGCCCGATGATCCGGGAAACCACCGCACTCGGCGCCGCCTATCTCGCGGGGCTTGCGGCCGGCGTCTATCCCGAGCCATCAAAATTCGCCGACAACTGGCGGCTGGAGCATCGCTTCAAGCCGGCGATGTCTGCGGCGACGCGGGAGCGGAAGCTGGCCGGGTGGGCGCGCGCGGTGAAGGGGCTGCTGGCGAGCGATGAGGGGGAGGGGTAGGTTCAAAGAGTATGGGAAAGCCGGTCGACTCTCACTAAAGCCATAGGTTGCATCAGAAAACCCGTGTATCGTCGTCAATGCTTTCTGCGGCATGGGGGAACGAAGATGTCTTGGCTAGAGAAAGTAATCTTGCGGATATTGTCAGTAGGTGGAATTGCGGGAGTTATTGGGATAATCATAAGCGGCACTATCTGCGCGCGGTACTTCATGCACGGGCCAGAAGAATCCGCAGATTCTTACCTACTCATTGACGACGATTATCGGGTTTTATTTTGGCGCAAAGGCGGAGCACCCGAAGGATGAAGGTGTCTAGCGGATGACCTCGCACCATCCTCCTATCTACTTGCCGAAATATGACGAAAGCCATGCTCTAATAATTGGCATTGATGCCTATCAGAACGTTGGCCCGCTAATGCATGCGGCTAATGACGCGAGCGCGGTTGCCGAAATTCTTGCAAGGAAATTTGCGTTCCCGACAGACAACGTGAAAATCCTTCTCAATTCTCTGGCAACCCGTGAGAACATCATGAAGGAATTCCTGCTTCTAGCGGATACCTCAAAAGTCGGACCGGATGATAAAGTCCTGATCTTTTTCGCTGGACATGGACATACCGTTCCTGGGCGGCGCGGTGAGACGGGATTTCTAGTTCCGGTTGACGGTAAAGCCGACAAACTCTCAACTCTTATTCGATGGGATGAGTTGACGCGCAATGCTGATCTCATCCCAGCGAAGCATATGCTTTTCCTGATGGATGCTTGTTACGGAGGGTTGGCGCTTACGCGCAAGACGATTCCTCCGGGAAGCATGCGGTTTTTGAAAGACATGCTCCAACGTTACGCCCGCCAAGTGCTAACTGCCGGAAAAGCTGACGAGGTAGTATCCGACGCGGGAGGAACTCGACCGGATCATTCAATCTTCACATCACATCTGTTGGATGGGCTTGATGGCGCGGCAGGCTCCGCCGGGACACCTATCACCGGTCATGGTCTGATGTCCTATGTGTATGAGAAAGTTGGGAGCGATCCGCATTCCTGCCAAACCCCCCATTTTGGCTTCATCGACGGCGACGGAGATTTTATTTTTGATACTTCCATTCTTGCAACGGTTGAGAGCAAATCCTCGTCCGAGCCCCAGCCAGATATCGATATTTTCATCAAGGCTCCTTCCTTCTCTGGGCCGGAGACGACAAAAGAAGACACGGTGGCGGACATTCTAAAAAGGCTAATTGGTGACCCCAGCCAAAGGATCAAGCTAAACGATTTCGTTAATGATCTATTGAGGCGAGCTAGCGAGAAGCTTTCGCAGGAGAAGTTTCCAACCAGCGGCGCTCTCACAAACGATGAGTTTGCGTTACGCCTTCAACGATATGAAGAGGCAATTCAAGATATAATAACTATAGTAATCTTGCTTGCACATTGGGGAGAACCAGAGCAACTCCGTCTCATAGAAAAAATCTTTGCTCGCATATCGGAGATCGACAGAGCGAACTCGGGCCTAATCGTCTGGATCAAACTTAGCTGGTACCCAATTCTGCTTCTCATGTACGCGACAGGAATCGCTGCTTTGGCTGCCCGGCGTTACGATGCGCTCTGGGTTGCGCTTTGCGCGCCTGTCTATTGCGAACAGCGCATCTCGGATCAAGACTATCCGCCTGCCGTATTGCCGGTCATTGCCAATCTCACAGAGATTGTTGAGCAATTTAAGCGGTTGCCGGATATGGAAAAGAAGTATGTACCTCGAAGCGAGCATATCTACAAAAAACTTCAGCCCGCTCTTGAAGATGAGCTCTTCCTTGGAAGGAGTTACGATAGATACTTCGATGATTTTGAGATATTTTTGGCTCTCTCGTTCGCGAATTTCCGCGATGAGGACGTGAAGGTGCATGTTTGGGGGCCGCCGGGTCGGTTCGGATGGAAAGAGCGCGGGCGCTTCAGTAGGGATGCTGTCTACTCAAAGTTCGTGGCGGAAGCCAAAGAACGAGGCGAGAACTGGGAACCGCTTAAGGCAGGTTTTTTTCGCGCCTCAAGCAAGCGGTTCTCGGAAGTAGCAGATGCCTATAGTAATCTCCTTTCCCGAATAAACTGGTGGTGATGCTGAGATAATTATTTCAGTGCTCCGGCTTTCGGAAGATCGCAGCAGCCGGTGCGGAGTGTTCTTGATCGCCTCCCGCTTACGAGACCGACTGATTTGCCCGACGAGGCTGATTTGCCTTCCTTGTCAAGTCTTTTTCGAAAAAATATTCGTGTTTGGCGAATATTCTGATTATCCTATATCCCCCTCCGTCCCGCCCCACCAAAAGGGGCGTATCATGATCGTCGCGAACGCGGGGCGGGATGCGGTGGACGCGGAGGGTGCTTTTGACGAATGGCGCCGGAAGCGTACGGCAAAGACGTGTGGGCCGCCCGGCATTCCCTGCGCCCTTATTGGAGAGGGCGGGAAAATAGATGGATATCTCGCGCTATGCTCGCGGCGAGATCGCGAAGTCATGTCCTGTCGTCATTGCGAGGAGCGCTTGCGACGAAGCAATCCATTCTTTCTTGCTGTTGCGCGATGGATTGCTTCGCTGGCGCTCGCAATGACGGCGTTGGATTGCCCCTCCGTTGTCGTCACCCGCGAAAGCGGATGATCCAGTATTCCAGAGGCGCTTGTGATGAATCGAGAAGCCACGGCCCGGTCAAGCCGGGCAATGACAGCGGGGCCCGCATGGCCGCTGCCTCCGCCCGCGCTGGCTGCTCACCCTTCGAAGCTGCTACCGTCCTCCCTCACAAAACATCAGGAGCTTATCGATGGACAACCGCAGCGACATCTGGCGTGGGGTCGACACGATCAAGGGGCGCTTCATCGAGCTCGCCGACAGGGTCTGGGCGATGCCCGAGGTCTGCTACACCGAGGCGCGTTCGTCGGCCGAACATCTGGCCGAGCTGCGCCATCACGGTTTTCGCATCACCGAGAATGTCGCCGGCATTCCGACCGCGCTGATGGGCGAATGGGGCGAGGGCGGTCCCGTGATCGCCTTCCTCGGCGAATATGACGCGCTGCCGGGTCTCAGCCAGGAGGCCGATGTGGCGGAGCCGCGGCCGGTTGAGGCGGGCGGCCATGGCCATGGCTGCGGCCACAACCTGCTCGGCTCGGCCGCGCTGCTCGCCGCGACCGCGGTGAAGGACTGGCTCGCCGCGCAAAAGGTGCCCGGGCGCGTGCGCTATTACGGCTGTCCGGCGGAGGAGGGCGGCGCCGCCAAAACCTTCATGGTGCGCTCCGGCGCGTTCGACGACGCCGACATCGCGCTCTCCTGGCACCCGCACAGTTTCTGGGAGGTGTCGGTGACGCCGTCGCTTGCCAATACGCGCGCCGATTTCATCTTCACCGGCCGCGCTTCGCATGCCGCGGCCTCGCCGCATCTCGGCCGCAGCGCGCTGGATGCCGTCGAGCTGATGAATGTCGGCGTCAACTACATGCGCGAGCACATGCCGAGCGACGCCCGCGTGCATTATGCGCTGCTCGATACCGGCGGCATCGCGCCGAACGTGGTGCAGGCCCATGCCCGGGTACGCTATTCGATCCGCGCCCGCGATCTGCCCGGCATGAACGAGCTGGTCGGTCGCGTCCACAAGATCGCGCAGGGCGCGGCGCTGATGACCGAGACCAGGATGGAGATGCGGATCATCTCCGCCGTCTCGAACCTGCTGCCGAACACGCCGCTAGAGCAGATGCTGCACCGGATCATGGAGGAGCTCGGTCCGCCGCATTTCGACGAGGCCGACAAGGATTTCGCCGGAAAGATCCGCGCCACGCTGAGCGAGAAGGACATCGCATCCGTCTATCACGCCATCGGCATGGACCCGACCGACCGGCCGCTCGCCGATTTCCTGGTGCCGCTCGACGCCCGGCGCAACCCGCTGGTCGGCTCGACCGATGTCGGCGACGTCAGCTGGGTGGTGCCGACCGTCCAGCTCCATGCGCCGACGATCGCGATCGGCACGCCGCTGCACACCTGGCAGGTGGTGGCGCAGGGCAAGAGCGCGCACGCCCACAAGGCCATGGTGCAGGCGGCGAAAGCGATGGCCGGCCTGGGCGTCCAGGCACTGCTGGAGCCGGACCTGATCGCCGCCGCGAAAGCCGATCTCAAGAAGCGCACCGCGCGGGTGCCCTATGTCAGCCCGCTGCCCGGCAACATGGCCCCGCCACTGGATATGTCGGTGAATTGAACGGTGAGTCACCTCTCCCCGCTCTTCGCGGGGAGAGGTCGGCGCGAAGTGCCGGGTGAGGGGCTCTCTCCGCGAGTCGTGCTCGCTGAGGCAGCCCCTCACCCCGACCCTCTAAGAGCGAGCTTCGCTCGTCTCGACCCCGCGAAGAGCGGGGCGAGGGAGAAGGGACTGACGATCTCACCTGTGTCCGAACAGTCCGCCGACCACGCCGCCGATCAGGCCGCCTGGACCGCTGCTGCCGCGGTGATGATGAATATCGTGATGATGAGCCGGATGGTCGGCATTGAAATCGTCGGTGCTACCGGCGTCGGCGTGCGCGACCGAGAGGCTTTCGGCCAGCAGCGCATCATACTGCGGCGTGTCGAGGAAGCCGGTCGCGGGATAGCCGCGCGCGGCCTGCCAGCGCGTGATGACGCTGCGGGTGCGGTCGTCGAACTTTCCGTTGACCCTGGTATCGAAGCCGAGACGGGTCAGCCGGCGCTGCACGTCGCGGCGCGCTGTCTTGTCGAGGCCGATCTGGTCTTCGGTTTGCTGGGTCGCTTCGGTCAGGGACACCGGTTGCGCGGAGGCCGACAGCTCGCGGTCGGTCGTGCTCGGACCGGCCTTGACCGCGCCGGCAGTGGCGAGAATTCCCAGCACGGACAACACGAGGATCGAGACACGCATGACCTGGTTCTCCCCCGATCCCGAAATCCCGTGGGTCAATTCCGGTTTCGTCGCTGGGCAACCTTTATCCGGGTCGCTTGTTCCATGGCGCGCGTCGATTGTTACACCGCAGTGCGACGGCGCGATCCGTTTGCACGATCCAATTGCGAGGCTCGATCCAATGCAAATTGGCGGCCGACACTCTCTCCGGAACAATACTCTGAAGCCGCCGTTGACTGCCTGGATGCGCGGCAAATAACGCCATCGGCATCCACGGAGAATTCTGATGGAATTGATCCTGATTATCGTTTTGGTCGTGCTGGTGTTTGGCGGCGGCGGATACTGGGGTCGCAGCCGCGGTCATTGGTGATTGACCGGGTCTTCCGCATTCCCTGAGGCAACATCGAATTGCCGTTCCAGACACGGCGCTCCGGGCAACCATCCATCTTGATATGAGTTTTGCGAAGAAGCTGGATTGCCGGCAAGTCCGGCGATGACGTCCTCGGCTGCCTCAATACTTATACGTCACCCCGACGGAAAATCCCTGCGCCAGCAGCGGTGCGGTGTTGAACACCGACATCAGCAGCAGCGGTCGGCCGGGCGTGGGCGGCAGCATCAGATTGGCGCGACGGCCCGGAGGACGACCCTGACAACCGGCATGCGATACAAGCCGCTGCACGCACTGCACAAATTCTGCGAAGCCCCTTGCGTCCCACATCCGCGGCCCACACCACGTGTCACACGACCCCCAATACTTTCGGCCCGCGATGGCGAAGCGCGCCTTGCGGACCTTCAAGCGGAGGCTATAGTCCGCCCGTTCAAAAGCCGAAGAGGTCCGAGAAACCTCGACAAGGTTCGGGAGTAAAACAAGGCTCACGCCAAAGGAGAATTCAAGATGTCATTGACTCGTCGTCAAGCGCTGGCGTCCGGTGCTGCCGTCATTGCTGGCTCCATGATCTCCAGGCCCGCGATCGCGGCCAAGGACCCGATCCTGATCGGTTACCTGCCGGCGCTCACCGGTCCCTCGTCGTCCACCGGTATCGGGATCAATCGCGGAGTCCAGCTCGCGCTGCAGGAGATCAACGCCGCCGGCGGCATCGACGGCAGGCCAGTCGAACTGATCACCCGCGACACCCAGAGCGATCCGACCAAGGCGGTGAACGGGGCTGCCGAACTCACCCATGGACAAAAGGTCAGCGTCGTCATCGGCCCGGTCAATTCCGGCGAGTTGCTGGCGGTGGTGCCGCTGCTTGCACGCGCCAACACCCCGCAGATCCATCCGTGCTGGGTCGACACCCTGACCGACCCGAAGAAATATCCGATGTGCTTCCGCAACGCGCCCACCAACCAGCAGATCGGCGGCGCCGCCAACCGCTATGTGGTTGACGTGCTCAAGCGCAAGAAGGTCGCGGTCGTCAGCGACACCACCGGCTATGGCACGGCCTCCGTCAACGCCTATGTGCCGATGCTCAAGGGCATCGGCGCCGAGGTGGTCTATCAGGGCAATGTCGACGCCGCCAATCCGGACCTCAAGCCGGAATTGTTGCGGATGCAGTCGGCGGGCGCGGAGGCGATCATGCCCTGGAGCGTCAATGCCGGCTTCCTGTCGCGCATCATCAACACCCGCGGCCAGATGGGATGGGACGTGCCGATCGTCGGCCAGACCACGCTCGGTTCCGGCCAGACCAAGGCGCTACTCGACAAGCCGGAATACTGGGCCAAGGTGTACCCGAATAATTTCCGTCCGGTCTGCTACGCCCCCGGCGGCAAGCTGACGGAGCGTACCAGCGCCTTCGTCGATCGCCTGAAGAGCGCCAAGATCGACATGAGCGATACGCTGCTCTGGTGGATCGCGCTCGGCTATGACACGCCGCGGCTGGTTGCCGACGCGATCAAGAGCGCCGGCGCCGAGCCGGCAGCGATCGTCGGCTACCTCAACAAGCTGAAGGACTTCCCGGGGGTCTACGGCGACATCTCCTTTACCGCCGAGCAGCACAACGGTTATCCCGACAACGAGGTGGTGATGGTGGAAGCCAACTCGCTGAAGGACGGCGCGTTCAACCTGGCTCCCGGCTACGGCGCATAAGGCCGATGGTCCAATCCATCGTCCTGACGGGGCTGGCGATCGGCTGCATCTACGCACTGATCGCCATCACCTATAATGTGATGTTCTCCGCCTCGCGCGTGTTCAGCTTCACCGCGGGCACGCTCGGGATGATCGGCGGCGTGCTGGGCTCGCTGTTCATCGCTCGCATGGGCATGCCGGTGGCCGCAGGCCTTCTGCTTGCACTGGCCGGCGGTGCGGCTCTCGGCATCGTCACCGAGATCGTCGCGGTGCGGCCGGTGCTCAAGAGCCTCGACCAGCATCTCTACGTGCTTTCCACGCTGGCGCTGGCGCTGATGGTCCAGCAATTCACCGCGATCGAATGGGGCACGGATGCGCAGCCGTTTCCCCGGCTGTTCGACGTCGCCCGCGGCGGCTTCGACCAGCTGTTCTGGCTGCCGATGCTGGCCTGCGCGGTGGTGACCATCGGCCTCGAGCTGCTCTATCGCCACACGCTGGTCGGCCACGCCTTCCTCGCCATCGCCGAGGACAGTTTTGCCGCGCGCGCGCTCGGCCTGCCGGAGCGCACCTTGCGGATGGCGAGCTACGCGCTGGCCGGGGCGATCGGCGCGCTGGCGGGCTTTGCCGGCGGCGAGATGCTGCTGGCGTTCTTCGCCAATGCGCCGATGCTGACTTTCTATGGGTTCGTTCCGGTCGCGCTCGGCGGCATGGGCAACAACCGCGGCGCCGTGGTCGCCGGCCTGCTGCTCGGCTTGTTCCAGCAAACCGCCAACTTCCTGGTCGGCGGCATCTTCGCCTCGGTCGCGGTGTTCACGGTCTTCATCATCGTCCTGCTGGCGCGCCCCGAGGGTCTGGCCGGCGCAAGCCTGCCGCGACGCGTTTGATGGACATGCAGACAACCAGGTTGCGCAACGGCCGCGCGGGCGCGACTGGCCCGTCAAGCATGTTCAGCGCGGCGCTGCCGTTCCTGGCGCTGCTCGTCGCAGGGCTGGCGTTCCCGCTGTTCGGCGGCGGCTATTGGGGCGTGATCGCAACCCGCGCCTGCGTCTACTGGGTGCTGGTGTCGGGCCTCAATCTCGTTGTCGGCTTCGGCGGCCAGATCGCGATCGGCTGGGTGGCGCTGCTGACGCTCGGCGCCTACACCACCAGCGTGCTCGTCGCCGGCAACGCCACGCCGGAGATGCCGCCCTATCTGGCGCTCGCGATCGCAGCCATCGTCGGCGCCGTGTTCGGCCTGATCGTCGGCCTGCCGGCGCTGCGGTTGCGCACCTTCTATTTCGCCATCACCACGCTCGGCTTCGCCACCATCGTCACCCAAGTGGCGCTGGCCTGGCAGAGCGTCACAGGCGGCGGCGTCGGCGTTGCCGGACCGGTGTTCCCGCCACCGTTCGATTCGCAATGGGGCTTCTACTATTTCTGCTTTGGGCTAGCCGCGATCTGCACCTGGATGACCGCGAACATCGCGGCCAGCCGCTTCGGCCGCGCGCTGACCGCGATCCGCGACGCCGAGGTCGCGGCCGAAGCCTGCGGCATCGCCAAGCCGGCGCTGCTGGGGATGGTGTTCCTGTTCAGCGGCGCCGTCGCCGGCGTTGCCGGCGGACTGTTCGCCTCGCTGCAATCCTACATCACGCCTGATGCGTTCACGATCGACCTGTCGATCCTGTTCTTCATCGCCATCCTGATCGGCGGCCGCGGCTCGATCCTCGGGCCGCTGCTCGGCACTGTCTTGTTGACCGTGCTGCCGGAATTTGCCGCACCGCTGGTGGCGTGGTCGACCTTTCTCTATGCGGTACTGCTGCTCGTCATCGTGCTTGCGATCCCCGGCGGCATTGCCGAAATCCTCGATTTCAAGAACCGACGTCCGCTCGAGAGCGGCCGCGCGATCGTGCCGCGGCCCGATCTGCTCGGCCCGCTGCTGGGTACCGCGCCCGACGCAGGCGCCCTGACGCTGGAGCAGGTCGCGCTCAGCTTCGGCGGCGTGCAGGCAATCGACGGGCTCGACCTCGAGATCCGGGCCGGCCAGGTGCACGGCCTGATCGGCCCCAACGGCAGCGGCAAGACCACGACGCTGAATGTGATCTCGGGCTACTACGCGCCGAAGCAGGGCGCGATCCGGCTGAACGGCGCCGCGATGCACGAGCATGCGCGCCACCGCCGCGCCGAGATGCGGATCGCGCGAACCTTCCAGACCCCGCGCATCGTCGGCTCCGCCTCGGTGCTGGAGAACGTCATGATCGGCGGCACCATCGACGGCAAGGGCACCTTCGTCGAATCGCTGCTGTCGCTGCCGCGCCACCGCCGCGACGAAGCAAGGCTGCGCGACACCGCGATGCTGGCGCTGGCGACGGTCGGGCTGGAGCGGCTTGCCGCCGTGCGCGCCGACCGGCTGCAGCACAGCGAGCTGCGCTTCACCGAGATCGCTCGCGCTCTTATGCTGCGGCCGGCCTTCCTTCTGCTCGACGAGCCGGCGGCCGGTCTCTCGGCCGAGGAGATCGAACGGCTCGGCGAACTGATCGCGGCGATCGCGCGCGCCGGAACCGGCGTGCTGGTGGTCGAACACCACCCCGACCTGATCTTCGACATCTGCCACCATGTCACGGTCCTCAACCTCGGCAAGATCCTGGCGGCCGGCACTCCGGCCGAAATCCGCGCGCATCGGGAGGTGGTCAATGCCTATCTCGGCGCCTGATCCGCTGCTCGACGTCGTCGGCCTCTCGAGCGGCTATGGCAAGATCGGCGTGCTGCGCGGCGTCGACCTCAAGGTCGGCGCCGGCGAGGTGGTGGCGCTGCTCGGCCCCAACGGCGCCGGCAAGACCACGCTGCTGCGCGCGGTGTCGGGACTGTTGCCGTGGTCGGGACGCGTGCAGTTCGGCGGCCGCGATCTCGCGGGCCTAAGTCCGCGCGACACCGTCAAGGCCGGGCTGTCGCATGTCATCGAGGGGCATCGGGTGTTCACGCAGCTCAGCGTGCTCGATAATCTCCTGCTCGCGGTCTACGACCTGCCGCGCCAGGAGCGCGCGACGCGGGTCGAGGAGGCGCTCGCGCTGTTCCCCGAAATCGCCGCCAAGCGCAGCGAACGCGCCGCGGCACTGTCCGGCGGCCAGCAGCAGATTCTCGCTGTCGCCCAAGGCCTGGTGCGGCGGCCGAAACTGCTGATGCTCGACGAGCCGTCGGCCGGTCTGTCGCCGGTGCTGGTGGATCGCGTGCTGGTCGTGATGCAGCGGCTGCGCGAGAACGGCACCGCGGTGCTCTTGGTCGAACAGCTGATCGAGAAGGCATTGGCGCTCGCCGACCGCGTCTATGCGCTGGCGCGCGGATCGATCGTGCTGGAAGCCGAGACCTCCGAAGCCGACCTGCCGTACCGGCTCGAACATGCCTATATGGCGACCGCCAGGACATAGCGAGAAATTACACGGAGACCCATCGTGCGCACGAAGTTTGAAGTCGGCAACGTCACGATCCACCGCATCGTCGAGCAGGAGGGTCCGTTCTTCGAGGCGCTGAATTTCTTCCCGAAGCTGACGAAGGAGCTGCTCGACGAGAACCGGGGCTGGCTGCAACCAAAATTCATCGGCCCCAAGGATGAGCTGATGCTCTGCATCCAGAGCTACATCGTCAAGACGCCGCACCACACCATCATGATCGACAGCTGCGTCGGCAACCACAAGCCGCGGCCGACGCGGCCGTTCTGGCACATGATGAATTCCGACCGCTACGAGAAGAATCTCGCGGGCGCCGGATTTAAAGTCGACGACATCGATTTCGTGATGTGCACGCATCTGCACACCGACCATGTCGGCTGGAACACGCGGCTCGACAACGGCCGCTGGGTGCCGACCTTCCCGAAGGCGCGCTACGTCTTCGCCGACCGCGAACTCGATTACTGGACCGCGCGGCACAAGGACGACCCGGCGGCATGCCCCTGGATTACCGATTCCGTGCTGCCGATCGTGGCCGCCAACCGCGTCGACATCGTCAAGAGCGCGTACGCCTTCAACGACCTGATGACGCTGATCCCCACCCCCGGCCATACCATCGACCATTACTCGGTGCATGTCGGCAAGGAGGGCGCCGATGCCGTCATCACCGGCGACATGATCCACTCGCCGCTGCAGGCCCGCTACCCTGAACTGGGCATGATGTCGGACTACGACTCCGCGATCGCCGGCGTATCGCGGCGCCAGTTGTTCGGCCGCTTCTGCGATACGTCGACCCTGATGTGCACCGCGCATTTTCCCTCACCCTCCACCGCGCGCGTCGTGCGCTGGAAGGATTCGTTCGATTTCGTCGATGCATAGAGCGACCGGCCCGGCAATGCGCGGCGGTTCTTCAACCGGCGAACCTAACCCAGCTTGATGTTGGCTTCCTTCACCACCTTGCTCCAGCGCTCCATCTGGTCCTTGACGAAGGCGCGGAATTCTTCCGGCGTGTTCGGCCGGCTGTCGATGTTGAGGTGCTCGAAGCGCTCCTTGACCTCGGGCGAGCGGATCGCTTCGTTGATCGCGCCGTTGAGGGTGCGCACGATTTCAGACGGCGTGCCGTGCGGCACGAACACGCCGTTCCATTCATAGGCTTCGAAACCGGGCAACGTGTCGGAGGCCGGCGGAATGTCGGGCAGGCTTTTCAGCCGGCCCTTGCCGGTGTGGGCGATGGCCTTGAGCTGGCCGCCCTGGATCATGCCGACCACCGACGATCCGTTGGAGAAGAAGAACTTGACCTGGCCTGCGATGACATCGTTGAGTGCGAGGCCGCCGCCGCGATAGGGAACGTGGTTCACCTTGACCCCGGTCATGAAGCGGAACACTTCGAGGGAGAGATGCTGCAGCGTGCCGTTGCCCGAGGACGCCATGTCGATGCCGCCGGGCGCGGCCTTGGCATAGGCAATGACGTCTGCCAGGGTTTTCACCGGCACCGACGGCGTCACCACCAGGATATTGGGCACCAGCGACACCAGGGCGACCGGGTCGAAATCCCTGTTATAGTCGAACGGCAGGTTCGAATAGAGCGCGCCGTTGATCGAGTAGGCGGTGCCGTCGTGCAGGATGCTGTAGCCGTCGGGGTTTGCCTTCGCGACCAGGGCTTCACCGATGGTGCCGCCGGCCCCGCCGCGATTTTCGATGACGAACTGCTGACCCAGAATCGTACTGAGCTTGGCGTAGAGAATCCGCGCGGTGGTGTCGGCGCCGCCGGCCGGCGGATAAGGCACCATCACCTGCACCGGACGGTTCGGCCACGAGCCTTGCGCGCTGGCGCCGCGGAGGAAAGGCGCGGCGGCTATTCCGGCCAATAGCGCGCGGCGTGAAAGACGGCGGCGCGCGGGCTCGCCGGTCTGTGCGAATGCGTTCACAGCATGGTCTCCGCGATTTTTTCCGCCGTCATCAGGGTCGGAAAATTGGTGTTGGCGCACGGCACCACCGGGAAGATCGAGGCGTCGACCACGCGAAGGCCCTGCACGCCCTTGACGCGGCCCTGGGTGTCGACCACCGCCATCGGATCGTCGGGCCGGCCCATCCGGCAGGAGCACGAGGCGTGCCAGACGCCGATCGCCGCCTTGCGCACGAAGGCTTCCAGCGCCTCGTCGTCGTTCATGACCTGGTCGAAGGTAAACCCTTCGACGACGAAGTTGTCGATCATGTAATGGCGCAGCGCCGCCGGCCCATCCATCATCGTGGCGGCAACTTTCGTGAGGACCTTGTTCCTGGTGTTGACGACGCCGATCTTGCGCACCCGGTCGGAATACGAAGCCGGGAAGGGCTTGTCGGTGACCGCCTTCATCGGCGCGCTCATCTGCAAGGCCGCCGCCTTGCGAAAGCCGCTCATCAGCCGGTCGAGGTCGCGCCGGTCCGACAACAGGTTGAACTCGACGATCGGCTCCTTGCGCGGGTCGCGCGAGGCGAGCTTGACCTGGCCGGTCTCGGAGTAGGTCTTGTTGACGAAGGTGAGCAGCGAGCCGATCTGCTCGCCGACCGCATGCCAGGCGGACTTGCTCAGCGCCACGATGAACATGTCGCCCATGGGAATGCCCGCAAGCCCGGAGGAATAGCGCAGCCCGACCTGGACGTGGCGCCGCGTATGCTCGTTCATGCGCGCGCCCCGGTGAATGAAGGACGACAGCGCGATCGAGGGGTGATCCATCAGGCGCTGGCCGACGCCCTCCAGCCCCATCACAATCGGGATGCCCATGTCCTTGAGGTGCCCGACGGGGCCGATGCCGGCGCGCAGCAGATGCGCCGGCGAGTGGATCGCGCCGCAGGAGAGCACGACCTCGCGGCCGCGGAATTCCTGCTCCTGGCCGCCAACCAGCGCCCTCACGCCGATGCATCGCGTGCCTTCGAACAGCAGTTCCTTGACCTGGGTGTCGGTCGAGATCGTCAGATTGGCGCGCTTGCGGGTATCGCGATCGAGATAGCCCATCGCCGCGGAGACGCGTTGCTCGGATTGATTGGAGTGCGTCACCGGAAAATAGCCTTCGACGAACTCGCCGTTCTGGTCGGGCACGAAGGCGTAGCCGGCGAGCTTGCAGGCCTCGCCGACGGCCTGCGCGAGCCGGGTCCAATGCTCCGGCGGGATGCGCCGGACCGGGATGCGGCCTTCCTTGCCGTGGAACGGCCCGTCGAAATCGAGGTCGCGCTCGACCTTCCTGAAATAGGGCAGCACGTCCTTCCAGCTCCAGCCGGCGGCGCCCCGCGCCTCCCATTCGTCGTAGTCGGTCGGCGCGCCGCGATTGGCCATCTGGCCGTTGATCGAGGACCCGCCGCCCAACACGCGCGCCTGCTCGTATTTGCGCAGCGGCGGGCGGTCCGACTCAGGATTGTTGTGGCTGACGATCTGGGTCGTGACCTTGAGCTCGGTCCAGTGGAAACGCGGATCGAAATAGGCCATGCCCGAATAGCTGTCGCGAATTTCGGCCGGCTCGTTGCCGGGCGGGGTGTCCTGTCCGGCCTCGCAGAGCAGGACCTGGTTGGCGCTCCTGGCGGAGAGCCGGTGCGCCAGCACCGAGCCCGCCGAGCCGCCGCCGACGATGATGAAGTCGTACACTTCTGCGTTTCCCCTTTTGTTTTTGTCAGGGGAGGTTAGCCAACGCCGCCGGGTCGCGCCAGTCGGTTGCTTGCGAAAGGCGGATGGTCGAGATTCCCCCGGCGCCACATCCGGCTATTCCCGAATGGGCAACCGGGGGCCGTCCGCATCGGTCAGAACTCAAGATCCGCCCAGACTCCGGCATGATCCGATGGCCATAGCGACGGATCGGCAGCGTCGGGCTTGTCGAAGCAGACACCGCTCGCCACGGTCTCGATCGCGCCGGTCGTCCAAATATAGTCGATGCACCGGTCCATCCGCGGCCAATAGGGGTGCGACATCGCGCCATCCCGCCCAGTGAGCGGCGTGAATGCAGTCGGCGACGTCTGGGAAGGACGAAATCGGCTTGCCATCAGGGCGGCAGAGGGCTTGTCCAATGTCGCGTTGAAATCTCCGCAGACAATGCAGTCGGCTACGTCATCTCGCCTGTCGATCCATGCCAGCAGCTGTTGCACCTGAAACAGCCGGAGAGAGTCGTCGCCACGTGACATGTAGAGATGCGTTACGTAGACATCCAGCGGCTTGCCGCCTACCAGAATGCGGGCGACCTGCGCCACCATATCCCGCGTCTGGAAGTCGAGATTCCCGGTTTCGATGACGGCAAACCGGGTCAGCAGCGCCTCGCCTTCGACCGAGGCAAGGCCGTTCACGCGCGTCTGCTGGACCAGATTGTAATCGGCACCCCGCGCCGGTCCGATGCTCTTTTGCAATTCCCGCGCGGTCTGCCGGACGACGCTCACTTCGTTGAGCGCAATGATATCGGGTTCGAGAGCCGTCATGCCCTCGACGACAAGGCGACGGCGTTCATCCCACCGCTTGTGATCCTGCTCGAGATTGAGCGTTACCACGCGAAAGCGCATCGCCGTCTCCAACCGGGTTTAAAAAAAATAACCCGTGGGAAGAATGAACCACGCGGCCTTCGGTGCGGCAAGCGGGCCAGGAGTCGATCGGCGTGTGCGACAACATCGGCTCCGCGGCAGATCACACACTCTTATTCGGTGCCGCGCCGCCAACCACCGGCGCGCTGTCCTGGTCGTGTTCCTGTGCCAGCAGCAACTCCTTCAGCGTGCCGTCGCTGAGCTTGCCGTTGGGCGAGTGGACCTTGCGCTCGGCGGCCTCAATCGGTCGCGAATGCTGCGGCAGGGCGGCGGCGTGCGCCGCAGACGACTGTGAACTCTCGCCGGCTTCCTCGGTCTCGTCAGTAGAACTCGGCATAGCCGACGCCGCGCCGGCGTTTGGTTTCCCTCGGCTTCGGCGGCGCCGGCGTGTACACGATCGGCGGCAGGATGTGGTGGCGCGACACGGTCTGTCTCCGTTGGCCTTGCGACCATTAGGCGGGTGATTCGCCGCGGCCGGCCAGTTACAAATCCGTTATATGGCCAGCCGCGCCGGTCTCTACCTCAACCCGCCCGCGCCGCCTTCTTGCGATATGCCAGATGCACCGCGCAGGTGCAGCCCGGCGGATGCGAGGCGACGTCGTTGGCGGGAACGGACGCCAGCGGTGGCATCGGCCCTTTCGCGGGCCGATCCTGCGCCGGGATGTAGTTCAACACCGGCGCCAGCCAGCGCTCGGCTTCGGCCGTGCTCCAACCCTTGCGCGCGGCATAGTCCTCGACCTGGTCGCGCTCGATCTTGCCGACGCCGAAATAGAAGCTCTCGGGATGGCTGAAATAGAGCCCCGACACCGACGAGCCCGGCCACATCGCGAAACTCTCGGTGAGCGTCACGCCCGCATTGTTCTCCGCATCGAGCAGCGAAAACAGCGTCGCCTTCTCGGTGTGATCGGGTTGCGCGGGATAGCCGGGCGCGGGGCGGATGCCCGCGTATTTTTCCAGGATGAGGTCTTCGGCCGACAGCGTCTCGTCCGGCGCGTAGCCCCAGAATTCGCGGCGCACACGGGCATGCATGCGCTCGGCAAAGGCCTCCGCGAGCCGATCGGCCAGCGCCTTGCACAGGATCGAGGAGTAGTCGTCATTGGCGTTCTTGAAGCGGTCGGCGATGACGTCCTCGCCGATCCCGGCGGTGACGACGAAGGCGCCGATGTAATCGGGCACGCCGGACGCCGCGGGCGCGATGAAATCCGACAGCGCCGCATTGAAGCGGCCTTCGCGCTTTTCGAGCTGCTGCCGCAACGTATGGAACGTCGCAATTTGCCTGCTGCGCGTGTCGTCGGCGTAAACGACGATATCGTCGCCTTGTGCGTTTGCCGGCCAGAAGCCGATGGTGGCCTGCGCCTTGAACCAGTTTTCCCTGACGATGAGGTCGAGCATCCTGCGGGCGTCGTCATAGAGCGAGCGCGCGACTTCGCCGACCTTTTCGTCGTCGAGGATCGCCGGATAGCGCCCGGTCAGTTCCCAGGTCTGGAAGAACGGCGTCCAGTCGATGTATTTTGCCAACTCGGCGAGATCGTAATCCCGGAACGATTTGATGCCCAGGAATGTGGGCTTCTTCGGCGGCGTCTTTGCAAAATCGACGACCACCGCATTGGCGCGGGCATCGGCGAGCTTCAGCCGCTTCTTGTCGGCCTGGGCGCGGAAATGCGCAGCCGAGATTTTCGCGTAGTCGGCGCGCACTTCCGCCGCATAGGCCACGCGCCGGTCCGGCGAGAGCAGCGAGGACGCAACCCCCACCGCGCGGCTGGCGTCATTGACATGCACCACCGGCCCGCCGCGATAGTTCGGGTCGATCTTGACCGCGGTATGCACGCGGCTGGTGGTGGCGCCGCCGATCAACAGCGGCACCGTCATGCCCTGCCGTTCGAGTTCGCCGGCGAGATGGCTCATCTCGTCGAGCGAGGGCGTGATCAGGCCGGACAGGCCGATGATGTCGGCTCCCTCCGCTTTCGCGGTCTCGATGATTTTCGTGGCCGGTACCATGACGCCAAGGTCGATGACCTCGAAATTGTTACACTGCAGCACGATGCCGACGATGTTCTTGCCGATGTCGTGGACGTCGCCCTTGACGGTGGCGAGCACGATCTTGCCGGCGGAGCTGCGGCCGTCGCTTGCGATGCCGTTGGCGAGGTTGCGCGCCTTCTCCTCCTCCATGAACGGCATCAGATAGGCCACGGCCTGCTTCATCACCCGCGCCGATTTTACGACTTGCGGCAGGAACATCTTGCCGTCGCCGAAGAGGTCGCCGACGATGTTCATGCCGGCCATCAGCGGGCCTTCGATGACGTCGAGCGGACGTGTCGCCAGCTTGCGCGCGTCCTCGGTGTCGACGTCGATATATTCGGTGATGCCGTGCACCAGCGCGTGGGACAGTCGCTTGTCGACCGGCCATTCGCGCCAGGCCAGGTCCTGCTCCTTGGTCTGCTTCTCCTTGCCGCGGAATTTTTCGGCAAGCTGCAGCAGCCGCTCGGAGGCGCCGGGGTCGCGGTTGAGGATGACGTCCTCGCAGGTCCGGCGCAGCTCGGGATCGATGTCGTCATAGACGATCATCTGCCCGGCATTGACGATGCCCATGTCCATGCCGGCCTTGATGGCGTGATACAGGAACACCGAATGCATGGCCTCGCGCACCGGCTCGTTGCCGCGGAACGAGAACGAAAGATTCGACACGCCGCCGGAGATGTGCGCGTGCGGCAGGTTTTGCCGGATCCAGCGCGTCGCCTCGATGAAGTCGACGCCGTAATTGTTGTGCTCCTCGAGCCCGGTGGCGATCGCAAAGATGTTGGGATCGAAGATGATGTCCTCGGGCGGGAAGTCGAGCTGGTCGACCAGGATGTCGTAGGCGCGCTTGCAGATCTCGGTCTTGCGCGCGAAGGTATCCGCCTGGCCCGCCTCGTCGAACGCCATCACCACGACGGCGGCGCCATGGCGCCGCGCGATCTTCGCCTCTTGGATGAATTTTTCCTCGCCCTCCTTCATCGAGATCGAGTTCACCACCGGTTTGCCCTGCACGCATTTCAGGCCGGCCTCGATCACCGCGAATTTCGAGGAATCCACCATCACGGGGACGCGGGCGATGTCGGGCTCGGCGGCGACGAGGTTGAGGAAGGTCACCATCGCTCCTTGCGAGTCGAGCAGGCCCTCGTCCATGTTGACGTCGATGATCTGGGCGCCGTTCTCGACCTGGTCGCGCGCCACCTGCAACGCCGCGGTATAGTCGCCCGCCGTGATCAGTTTTCTGAATTTGGCGGAGCCCGTGACGTTGGTGCGCTCGCCGATGTTCACGAACGGGATCGCGGGGGTGAGTTCGAACGGCTCGAGGCCCGAGAGCCGCAGCCGCGGTTCGATCACGGGCACCACGCGCGGCCGGTGCGGCGCGACGGCGGCGGCAATGGCGGCGACATGGTCCGGCGTGGTGCCGCAGCAGCCGCCAACGATGTTGACGAGACCGGCGGACGCGAATTCGCCGATCAGCCGCGCCATGTATTCCGGGCTCTCGTCGTATGCGCCGAATTCGTTGGGCAGTCCGGCGTTCGGGTAGGCGCAGACCAGCGTATCGGCGACGCGGCCGATATCAGCGATATGGGCGCGCAAATCCTCGGCGCCGAGCGCACAGTTGAAGCCGATGGTGACGGGCCTGGCGTGGCGCACCGAATTCCAGAACGCCTCCGGCAATTGTCCCGACAGCAGCCGGCCGGATTTGTCGGTGATGGTGCCGGAGATCATCACGGGCACGTCGATGCCGCGTTGTTCGGTGATTTCGGCGATGGCATAGAGCGCCGCCTTGGCGTTCAGCGTGTCGAAGATGGTTTCGACCAGCAAGAGATCGGCGCCGCCGTCCAGCAATCCCTTGATCTGTTCGCCATAGGCTGCGCGCAGATCGTCGAAGGTGACGGCGCGGAAGCCGGGGTTCGATACATCGGGCGAGATCGAGGCGGTGCGATTGGTTGGTCCAATGGCGCCGGCGACGAAGCGCGGTTTGCCGTCCTCGGCCGTGACCCGTTCGGCGGCGGCGCGCGCCAGTTTCGCGCCTTCGAGATTGAGCTCGTAGGCAAAGTCCGAGAGGTCGTAATCGGCCTGCGCGATCGAGGTCGAGGAAAAGGTGTTGGTGGCGACGATGTCGGCGCCGGCGCGCAGATATTCGGCGTGGATATCCTCGATCGCCTTCGGTTGAGTGAGGATCAGCAAATCGTTGTTGCCGCGCAAGTCGCGGTGAAAATCCTTGAAACGCGCGCCGCGAAACGCGGCCTCGTCATAGTCGAGGCCCTGGATCATGGTGCCCATGGCGCCGTCGAGCACCAGGATGCGCTCGCGGGCGGCGGCGAGCAGGGCGGTTCGCTTGGGCGAGACGGGCACGGTCATTCGGTCAGGCGGCTTTCTGTGCGCCTCTGGGGCGGATACCGAGCAGATGGCTGATCGCGAACACGAGGTCCGCGCGGTTCATGGTGTAGAAGTGAAAGGTGTCGACGCCGTGCTTGGCCAGTTTCTGCACCTGGCCGGCCGCAACGGTCGCCGCCACCAGCTTGCGGGTGTCGGCATCGTCGTCGAGCCCGTCGAATTTTTGCGCGAGCCAGTCCGGCACGCTGGTGCCGGCGCGGGTGACGAAATTGCGCGCCTGTTTGAAATTATGCATCGGCATGATGCCGGGCACGATCGGGATCGTAATGCCGCGGGCGCGGACGCGATCGAGGTAGCGGAAGTAGAGGTCGTTGTCGAAGAACACCTGGGTGATGGCGCGGGCCGCCCCGGCATCGACCTTGGCCGCGAGCATGTCGATGTCGGCATCGAAGTCGCGGCTTTCCGGATGCTTTTCCGGATAGGCGGACACCGAGACCTCGATGTCGGGATGGTGCTGCTTGATGCCGGCGACCAGATCGGCCGAGGTTTTATAGCCGTCGGGATGCGCGGCATAGGCGGTGCCGATGCCGCCGGCCGGGTCGCCGCGCAGTGCCACGATGTGGCGGACGCCGATCTCATGATAGCGGGCAACGATCTCGTCGATCTCGCCGCGCGAGCGCTCCGACACAGGTCAGATGCGCCGCCGGAACGAGATCGGTCTCCCTGAGCAGACGCGCGATGGTGGAATGGGTGCGCTCCCGGGTCGATCCGCCGGCGCCATAGGTCACCGAGACGAAATTGGGCGAAAGCGGCGCCAATCGCTTGATGGTCTCCCACAGGCTCCGCTCCATCTCCTCCGTCTTCGGCGGAAAGAACTCGAACGAGATCGCGGGCGATTTCAGCCCGGGGTGCCCGTCAGGCGCAGGCGGCGTAACCTCGGTCATGGCAACCACGAACTCCGTTCAGGTCTGGGGATGTCCAGCTCTAGCCGTAGAGCGCTAAAATAGGCCAAATGGAGTTACCCAAATAGCCCATCTCTGATGGGAAATTGCCCAATCTAGGAAAAATAACAGATATGTTCATCGATATTTACGATCGTTGGGCAGATAAGGTCCAATATGGTTTTCCATTTTCATGTATTTGTTCATATATTTAGTGAAATTGTGAGGCCGCGGAACCATTCCATTCCTAGATCCAAGGGTGGGAAATCAAAGATTTCGAGCATGATGATCTATATCGGCCCACCTTCATCTCGGTCATCCGCTCGCACCAAGGCGGGCCGGCGCGCGCCTGATCTGCGGCGGGGCCCTTTGTCCGCCCGAAACGGCGCACTAGCTTAAGCCGCATGATCCCGCTCTCGATCCTCGACCTCTCCGTCGTCACCACAGGCACAAAGCCCGCCGCGGCGCTGCGCAACAGCATCGATCTGGCGCGCCATGCCGATGCGCTTGGCTATGTCCGCTATTGGCTGGCCGAACATCACAACCTCGCCTCCGTCGCGAGCCCCGCGCCCGACCTCATGATCGGGCAGATCGCCGCGGTAACGAAGAACATCCGGGTCGGCTCCGGCGGGGTGATGCTGCCCAACCATGCGCCGCTGATGGTGGCCGAGCGGTTCAAGATGCTGGAGGCGCTGTTTCCCGGCCGCATCGATCTGGGCCTGGGCCGCGCGCCCGGCACCGACGGCGCCACGGCGTATGCGCTGCGCAGCCGGCTCGATCGCCGCGAGGGCGACGATTTCCTCGAGCGGCTGCATGAATTGATCCTGTGGGAGACCCGCGATTTTCCGCCAAACCACCCCTACAACAAGGTGGTGGCGATGCCCGACGATTCGCCGCTGCCGCCGATCTGGCTGCTCGGCTCCAGCGACTACTCGTCGGAACTCGCCGCGCAAGTCGGAATGGGCTTTGCCTTCGCGCATCACTTTGCCTCCTATGATGCGATCGAGGCGCTGACCAACTACCGGGCGCATTTCAAGCCGTCCGCGTGGCGCGCCACCCCGCAGGGCATTCTGGCGGTCGCCGCGATTGCAGCCGAGACAGACGCGGAGGCCGAGCGGTTGGCTTCCTCGATGGATCTCAATCGTTTGCGGCGGGACCGCGGCCAGTACCTGCCGCTGCCGAGCGTGGAGGAGGCGCTGGCCTATCCCTACACCGACAGCGAACGCGCCGCGCTCGTGCGCAACCGTTCGCGGCTGTTCGTTGGCAGCCCCGCGACCGTGCTGCAAAAGCTGCAGCCGATGATTTCGGCGAGCGGGGCCGATGAGCTGATGATCATCACCGCGGTGTATGACCACGAAGCGCGGAAGAAGTCGTATTCGCTGCTGGCGGACGCGTTCGGGCTGGGGAAGAAGGCGGCGGCGTAGCGCTCGATTTAGCCCGTCATTCCGGGGCGATGCGAAGCATCGAACCCGGAATCTCGAGATTCCGGGTTCAGCCCTGCGGGCTGCCCCGGAATGACGGGCTTATCACTCCGCCTTCTCGCTGAACGTCGCGCGGAACGGATGCCCGGGATAGACCCCGACAATGCGAAACTCGCGCGAGAAGAATTTCAGTTCCTCGAGCGCGAAGGCGAGCCCCTTGTCCTCGGGATGGCCGTCGACGTCGGCATAGAATTGGGTCGCAAAGAAATTGCCGTCGACCATGTAGCTTTCCAGCTTGGTCATGTTGACGCCGTTGGTGGCAAAGCCGCCCATCGCCTTGTAGAGCGCGGCCGGCAAATTGCGCACCCGGAATACAAAAGTGGTGACCAGCGGGCCCGAATTCTGTTCGGCCCACTTCGCCTCGCGCGCCAGCACCACGAAGCGGGTGGTGTTGTGGGTTTCGTCCTCGATGTCCTCGGCCAGCACGTCGAGGCCGTAGATGTCGGCGGCGAGTTTCGATGCAATCGCAGCGCTCGCCCTGTTGCCGCGTTCGGCGATCAGGCGCGCCGCGCCCGCGGTATCGCCAGACACGATCGGCTTGATGCCGAGCTTGCGGATGATGCGGCGGCATTGGCCGAGCGCGTGGACGTGGCTCTCCACCGTCCTGATGTCGGTGAGCCTGGCGCCGCGCGGCGCCATCAGTTGATGATGGATCGGCAGAAAATATTCGCCGACGATGAACAGGCCGGATTGCGGCAGCAGATGATGGATGTCGGCGACGCGTCCCGCCACCGAATTCTCGATCGGAATCATGCCGAGATCGGCTTCGCCGGAGGAGATCGCCGCCAGCGCGTCCTCGAAGGTCGGGCAGGGCAGCGGCTCGGCATCCGGATAGGCTTCGACGATGGCGATATGGGAATTGGCGCCCGGCTCGCCCTGGAATGCGATTTTCTTCTGCTTTGTCATGGGCGCCTTGTAGCAGCCGTTCCGGCTTTTGCCAGTATCTGGCGGGTGGTTTCGAGGTCGGCCGGCGTGTCGACGCCGCGCGGCACGGTGTCGACGATGGTGATGTCGATCCGCATCCCGGCCTCCATGGCCCGCAGCTGCTCGAGCTTTTCCTGCAGCTCCAGAGGCGAGGGCGGCAGCGTCACAAAGCGCTCCAGCGCCCGCCGGCGATAGGCATAGAGGCCGATATGGTGATAGCGCGGCCCGTTGCCGTAGGGCGCGGTGGCGCGGGTGAAGTAGAGCGCGCGCATCCGCCGCTCCCCGATCGGCGAGCCGACCGCCTTCACCACGTTGGGGTTCAGGCTCTCTTCCTCGGTATGGATTTCGGCGGCCAGGGTGGCGATATCGACCGCGGGGTCGGACAGCGGCGCCAGCACGTCGCGGATGTTGTCAGGCGAAATGGTCGGAAAGTCGCCCTGCAGGTTGACGACGATTTCGACATCGCCGTTGGGATCGAGCGTGCCGAGCGCCTCGTAGATGCGGTCCGAGCCGGTGAGATGATCGTCCCGCGTCATGATGGCTTCCCCGCCATGGGACTTCACGACAGAAGCGATCTCCGGCGTGTCGGTGGCGACCGCCACGCGGCCGATATTGGCGGCTTCGGCGCGGCGCAGCACATGGACGATCATCGGCAGGCCGGCGAGATCCAATAGCGGCTTGCCGGGCAGGCGGGTGGCGGCCATGCGGGCGGGAAATCAGCACCAAGGTGCGGGAGTCTGGCATGAGCTAGCGGTCTGGACCGGGGTGATAAGAGGGCCGGAAATGATGGGGATGGGGCGAAAGCCGGCGCATTTATACGGGTTGCCAGAGCACGGGCAAACCGATATCTGATCGTGGCTCGGGGTGCGGTGCGAAAGCCTGATTCCTGATCTATCCGCGGCCGCTTCTCTCCGGCCTAAAGTCGAAATTTCCGGCCTGGAGCCTGATCCGAAATGGACTCCTTCGAAATCAATAAAATTCTCGGCGCCATCCTGGGCACCTGCCTGGTTCTGCTGGTGACGAGCTTCACTGCGGACGCGCTGTTTTCCCCCGTGATGCCTGCAAAGCCGGGTTTCGAAATCGTCGCCAAGGAGGCGCCGGAAGCCGGCGCCAAGGAAGCCGCACCGGCGCCGGCGGTGCCGATCGAAAAGCTGCTGCAGACCGCATCTGCCGAGAAGGGCGCCGCCGCGGCCAAGAAATGCCAGGCCTGCCATACCTTCGAAAAGGGTGGGCCCAACCGCGTCGGCCCGAATCTCTATGGCATCGTCGGCGACAAGCGGGGCGAGGACCGCGGCGGTTTCGACTTCTCGTCAGCGATGAAGGCCAAGGGCGGCACCTGGACCGATGAGGATCTCAACAAGTTCATCGACAATCCGAAGGGTTTCATTCCCGGCACCAAGATGGGCTTTGCCGGCATCCAGAAGGACAGCGAGCGCGCCGACGTGATCGCCTACCTGCACACGCTTTCGGATAATCCGGTTCCGCTGCCGACGGCGTCGAAATAACGCCCCGGCGTCATCAGGCGAATCGCATGCTGCCAACGGCCGGGCCAATGCCCGGCCGTTTCGCTATCGCGGCCCACGCAATCGGGACGTTTCGCCGCATCCGGGCCATTCACAACCCTGTATCATGAGGAAAAAGCAACGCAATCGGTCGAAACCTTGCCTTATATTGCGCTTCTAAGGCGGTATCGGACGGCATCAGGATTCTCCATTTGGCAATTACCCGACGACACCTTCTGCGCAGCGGAGCCTTGGCCGCGGTCGCCCCGGCGCTGGGAGCCACCCTTCCGGGACTGAATTCCGCCCGGGCGCAGACTTCAGGCGAACCGGCCTGGCGGCACGCGATGTCGATGTACGGCAACGCGAAATATCCGGCCGGCTTCAAGCATTTCGATTACGTCAATCCGAATGCTCCCAAAGGCGGTGTCGCGCGCCTGTTCGAACTCGGCACGTTCGACAACTTCAACATCGTGATCCAGGGATTGAAGGGCTCGATCGCCAGCGGCGCCAACATGATCAACCAGATGTTGACGACCAGGTCGCTGGACGAACCGTCGACCGCTTATGGACTGCTGGCGGAAGCAGCACTCTATCCCGATGATTTCTCCTACGTCATCTATCGACTGGACGCAGCGGCGCGCTGGCACGATGGCAAGCCGGTTATCCCCGACGACATCGTCTTCTCGTACGATGTGGTCAAGAAGAACAGTCCGCTGTACCGCGCCTATTACCGGCATATCGTGAGTTGCGAACAGGTCGGCGAGCGCGATGTCAAATTTACCTTCGACGGGCCCGGCAACCGCGAACTTCCCTCGATCGCCGGCGAAGTTCCGGTGCTGCCGAAGCACTGGTGGGAAGGCACCGACGCGCAGGGGCGCAAGCGGGACGTCACGGCGACGACATTGGAGATTCCGCTGGGGTCCGCGGCCTGGCGCATCAGGGAGTTCGTCGCGGGTCGCACGCTGGTGCTGGAGCGGGTCAAGGATTATTGGGGCAAGAACCTGCCGCACTCGATCGGCCAGGACAATTTCGACGAGCTTCGGTTCGAATTCTTTCGCGACGATACGGTGGCGCGCGAGGCCTTCAAGGCGGATCAGCTCGACTGGTTTTCCGAGCGCAGCGGCAAGGAATGGTCGACCGCCTACGATTTTCCGGCCGCGCGGGAAAAACGCGTCATCAAGGAAAAATTCCCCGATGAGAGTTCGGGGCGGATGCAAGGGTTCGCGTTCAACCTGCGCCGGCCGCTGTTTGCCGATGTCAGGGTCCGTCGCGCCTTCAATTATGCCTATGATTGGGAGACGTCAGACCGGCTACTCTCGAATGGGGAGTATCATCGTGACAGCAGCTATTTTGATGGCATCCCCGAATTGATGGCCGCTGGTCTCCCGGAAGGTCAGGAGTTGCAGATTCTCGAGACGGTGCGCGACAAGGTGCCTGCCGAGCTTTTCACGACGCCGTACAAGAATCCTGTCGGAGGCAATGAGGAGGCGTCTCGCAGCAATCTTCGTGAAGCCGCGCGCCTGCTCAAGGAGGCAGGGTTTGAAAATCGCGACCGCAAGCTGGTCGGTCCCGACGGCCGGCCTGTCAGCGTCGAATTCCTGACCCAGGACCCGGCTGACGAACGCAGCATCCTTTTCTACAAGCCGTATCTGGAGCGGCTCGGCATCACCGTAAACATTCGATCCGTCGACAGTGTCCAGTACGAAAATCGCCTGCGCAGTTTCGACTTCGATATCACGACCTTTGTATGGGCCCAGTCGCTTTCGCCGGGCAACGAGCAGCGCGATTTCTTCGGCTCCGAGGCGGCGGACCGGCCCGGTTCGCGCAACCTTCCCGGCATCAAGAATCCCGCGGTCGACGCGCTGATCGACCGTATCATCTTCGCCAAGGATCGCGACGAACTGGTCGCAAGCTGCAAGGCGCTGGATCGGGTGCTGCTCTGGAATTGTTACGTCGTCCCGCAATTCGCCGGCGGATTTGAACGCGACGCGCGCTGGGATCGGTTCAGTCATCCCGAGCCTTTGCCGAAATATGCCGCTTCCGGCTTTCCGACCCTGTGGTGGTGGGACGCCGCCAAAGCCGCCAAGATCGGCGGGCGGACTTGAAGGGATCAACTCGCATGGCGCGATTCTCCCGCCGGCAGGCACTAGGTCTCGGCGTTGGCGCGCTGAGCGCGCCGCTGCTGCGGCCGGCTCACGCCGCAAACGCCGGCCCCGAGACGCATGGGCTGTCGGTGTTCGGCGACCTCAAATACCCGGCCGACTTTCATCATTTCGACTACGTCAACGTCGACGCCCCGAAAGGCGGGACGTTTTCATTCCTGCCCTGGCAGCGCGCGAATAATCAGTCGTTCCAGACCTTCAACTCGCTCAACGCCTTTATCCTGAAGGGCGAAGGCGCCCAGGGCATGGACATGACGTTTGCGACGCTGATGGTGCGCGCCAGCGACGAACCCGACGCCATGTATGGCCTTGCCGCGAAATCGGTGCAGATTTCGGCCGACAAGCTGATCTACCGTTTCACGATGCGGCCGGAAGCCGGATTTCACGACGGCTCGAAACTGACTGCGCATGACGCCGCCTTCTCGCTGACGATGCTGAAGACCAAGGGCCATCCCCTGATCCTGCAGCAGTTGCGCGACATGGTGAAGGCGGAAGCGCCCGACGAGGCGACGCTGATCGTCACCTTCGCCGAAAACCGCGCGCGCGACGTGCCGCTGTTCGTCGTGAGCCTGCCAATCTTCTCGCAGGCCTATTACGCGACGCGGCCGTTCGACGAATCCACCCTCGATACCCCGCTCGGCTCCGGGCCCTACAAGGTCGGCAAGTTCGAGGTCAACCGCTTCATCGAGTTCGAGCGCGTCAGGGATTGGTGGGGCGCGGACCTCCCGGTCTCGCGCGGCTTCTACAATTTCGACATTGTGCGCTACGAGTTCTACCGTGACCGCGACGTCGCGTTCGAGGGTTTTACCGCCAAGAACTACCTGTTCCGCGAGGAGTTCACCGCGCGGGTCTGGGCGACGCGCTACGACTTTCCGGCGGTGAAGGACGGCCGGGTCAAGCGCGAAGTATTGCCCGACGATACCCCGTCCGGTGCGCAGGGCTGGTTCATCAACATGCGCCGCGACAGGTTCAAGGATCCGCGCGTCCGCGAGGCCCTGATCCAGGCGTTCGACTTCGAATGGACCAACAAGACCATCATGTACGGCGCCTATGCCCGCACCGTGTCGCCGTTCCAGAATTCCGACATGATGGCCAGCGGGCCGCCGTCTCCGGAAGAACTGGCGCTGCTCGAGCCGTTTCGCGGCCAGGTGCCGGACGAGGTGTTCGGCAACCCCTTCGTGCCGCCGGTCTCCGACGGCTCGGGGCAGGACCGGACGCTGCTGCGCAAGGCATCGCAACTGTTGCAGGATGCCGGCCTCGTGATCAAGGACGGCAAGCGGGTGTTGCCGAATGGCGAGGTTTTCAGGATCGAGTTCCTGATCGACGAGCCGTCGATCGAACCGCACCACGGGCCCTACATCAAGAACCTGGCCACGCTCGGAATTGACGCCAGCCTTCGGATGGTCGACGCCGTGCAATATCGCGCCCGGCTGGAAGATTTCGATTTCGACATGGCGATGTCGCGTTTCTCGATGTCGGCGACGCCGGGCGACGGCATGCGGCCGTTCTTCTCGTCGCAGGCCGCCGCCACCAAGGGATCGTACAACATGGCGGGCATCGCCAATCCCGCCATCGACGCGCTGATCGAGAAGATCATCGGCGCCAGTAACCGCGGGGATCTCACGGCCGCGTGCCGCGCCTTCGACCGGGTGTTCCGCGCCGGACGCTACTGGGTGCCGCAATGGTACCGCGCGACGCATCCGGTCGCCTATTGGGACGTGTTCGGGCATCCGGACAAGCTGCCGCATTACGGCCAGGGCGTCGGCGCGCCGGAGAACTGGTGGACCGATCCTGCCAAGGCGGCCCGGGCCGAGCAGGCGAAATAATTCATGAGCGCCTACATCGCCCGCCGGCTCCTGCTGATGTTCCCGACTTTGTTGGGCATCCTGTTCATATCCTTCGTCGTGGTGCAGTTCGCGCCGGGCGGTCCGGTGGAGCGCGTGATCGCGCAGCTGTCGGGCGCCGACACCGGCGGCACCTCGCGGATTTCAGGCGGCAGCGGCGATTTCAGCCGGCGCGGCCCGGTCGGCATCTCCTCCGGCGCCATCAACTCGAAATACCGCGGCGCGCAAGGGCTGGACCCGGATTTCATCAAGAGCCTGGAGAAGCAATTCGGCTTCGACAAGCCGGCGCCGGAACGCTTTCTCTTGATGGTATGGAATTTCGTGCGCTTCGACTTCGGCAAGAGCTATTTCCGCGACGTCAGCGTACTGCAGCTGATCAAGGAGAAGTTGCCGGTCTCGATGTCGCTCGGCATCTGGATGACGCTGTTGAGCTATTTGATCTCGATCCCGCTCGGCATCCGCAAGGCGGTGAAGGACGGCTCGAAGTTCGACACCTGGACCTCGGCGGTGATCATCGTGGGCTTCGCGATCCCGGGCTTTCTGTTTGCGATCCTTCTGATCATCCTGTTCGCCGGCGGATCGTTCCTGAACATCTTTCCGCTGCGCGGGCTGACCTCGGAAGGCTGGTCGCAATTTCCCTGGTACTGGAAGATCCTCGATTATTTCTGGCACATCACGCTGCCCCTGATCTCGATGGCGCTGGGGGCCTTCGCCACCACCACGCTTTTGACCAAGAATTCGTTCCTCGACGAGATCCGCAAGCAATATGTGATGACCGCGCGCGCCAAGGGCTGCAGCGAACGGCAGGTGCTTTATAATCACGTGTTCCGCAACGCCATGCTGATCGTGATCGCCGGTTTTCCCGGCGCGTTCATCCACGCTTTCTTTTCGGGCTCGCTGTTGATCGAGACCATCTTCTCGCTGGACGGGCTCGGCCTGCTCGGCTTCGAGAGCGTCCTGAACCGCGATTATCCCGTCGTGTTCGGCACCCTGTTCATCTATTCGCTGATCGGTCTCGTGGTGAACCTGATCTCCGACCTCACCTATATGTGGATCGATCCGAGGATCGATTTCGAGGCGCGGGAGGTTTGATGACGATCATCGCGCCGCCGCCGCCGCCGATCGAGGCCACCGTTCAGTCGCCGTTCGGCGAAACCGTGCCGATCGCCCGCCACCGCTTCGAGCCGTCGCCGCTCAACCGCCGCCGCTGGCAGAATTTCAAGTCGAACCGCCGCGGCTACTGGTCGTTCTGGATTTTCCTGATCCTGTTCTTCGTCTCGCTGTTCGCCGAACTGATCGCCAACGACCGCCCGTTCCTGATCAGGTTCGACGGCCATCTGTATTTTCCGGCGTTCGTCACCTATTCCGAGACCACCTTCGGCGGCGACTTCGAGACCGCGGCCGACTACCGCGATCCGTACTTGCAGAAGCTGATCAGGGAAAAGGGCGGCAGCATCGTCTGGCCGCTGATCCGCTATTCCTACGACACCCACAATCTCGATCTGCCGACGCCGGCACCCTCGAAGCCGACCTGGATGCTGACCGAAGCGGAATGCCGGGACGTGGTGGTGAAGAAGCATCTCCACAGCTGCCGCGATCTCGAATACAACTGGCTCGGCACCGACGACCAGGGCCGCGACGTGGTCGCGCGCCTGATCTACGGCTTCCGCATCTCGGTGCTGTTCGGCCTGGCGCTGACCTTCTTCTCCTCGATCATCGGCATCGCCGCCGGCGGCGTACAGGGCTATTTCGGCGGCTGGCTCGATCTCGGCTTTCAGCGCTTCATCGAGATCTGGACCTCGATACCCTATCTGTACCTGCTGCTGATCATTTCCTCGGTGCTGCCGCCCGGCTTTTTCATCCTGCTCGGCATTCTCCTGCTGTTCTCCTGGGTATCGCTGGTAGGCCTGGTGCGCGCGGAATTTTTGCGCGGACGCAATTTCGAATATATCATGGCGGCGCGCGCGCTCGGCGTCTCCAATGCCGTGATCATGTTCCGGCACCTGTTGCCGAACGCCATGGTCGCGACCATGACGTTCCTGCCGTTCATCGTGTCGAACTCGGTGATGACGCTGACGGCGCTCGACTTCCTCGGCTTCGGGCTGCCGCCGGGCTCGCCATCGCTCGGCGAATTGCTGTCGCAGGGCAAGGCCAATGTGCAGGCGCCCTGGCTCGGCTTCACCGGCTTCTTCGCGGTCGCGATCATGCTGTCCTTGCTGATCTTCATCGGCGAAGCCGCGCGCGACGCCTTCGATCCGCGCAAGACGTTCAGGTAGGCCGCCGATGGATGCCGTCAACCAGCCTTTGCTCGAAGTCCGCGATCTCTCGGTGGCGTTTCACCAGCCGAGCGGGATGTCCATGGCGGTCGACCGCATCTCCTACGAGATCAAGCGCGGCGACTGCGTGGCGCTGGTCGGCGAATCCGGCTCCGGCAAATCCGTCAGCGCGCTGTCGATCCTGAAGCTGTTGCCCTATCCGACCGCCTCGCATCCCTCGGGGAGCATCCGCTTCAAGGGCCAGGAACTGCTCGGGCTGTCCGAGCGCGAAATCCGCGGCATCCGCGGCAACGACATCTCGATCATCTTCCAGGAGCCGATGACCTCGCTCAATCCGTTGCATACGATCGAATCGCAGATTGTCGAAATCCTGCAGCTGCACAGTCCGATGAACGGCACCAAAGCGCGGGCGCGGACGCTCGAACTGCTGACGCAGGTCGGCATTCCCGATCCCGCTTCCCGGCTCAAGAGCTATCCGCATCAATTGTCCGGCGGCCAGCGCCAGCGCGTCATGATCGCGATGGCGCTCGCCAACGAGCCCGATCTCTTGATCGCCGACGAGCCGACCACCGCGCTCGACGTCACCGTGCAGGCGCAGATCCTGGCGCTGCTCGCGGAAATTCGCGCCCGCCTCGGCATGAGCCTGCTGTTCATCACCCATGACCTTGGCATCGTGCGCCGCATTGCGGATGTGGTCTGCGTCATGAACGGCGGCAAGATCGTCGAGCAGGGCTCGGTCGAGCAGGTGTTTACCGCACCGAAGCATCCCTACACCAAGGCGTTGCTCGCGGCCGAACCAAAGCCCGATCCGGCGCCGCCGCGGCCGGAATCGCCGGTCGTGATGTCCGCCGACGACCTGAAGGTCTGGTTTCCGGTCAAGCGCGGCCTGCTGCGGTCGACGGTTGGCCATATCAAGGCGGTCGACGGCGTCACGCTGTCGGTGCGCAAGGGCGAGACACTGGGGGTGGTCGGCGAATCCGGCTCCGGCAAGACCACGCTGGGGCTCGCGCTGTTGCGGCTGATCTCCTCCGATGGCCCGATCGTGTTTCTAGGCAAGGATATCCAGGGCCTGCGCTTCAAGGAGATGCGGCCGTTCCGCCGCGACATGCAGATCGTGTTCCAGGATCCGTTCGGCGCGCTGAGCCCGCGGATGTCGGTCGGCGACATCGTCGCCGAGGGATTGAGCGTGCATCAGCAATCGTTGTCGGCGGAGACGCGCGAGGCGCGGGTGATCAAGGCGCTGCGCGACGTCGGCATGGATCCGGCGACGCGGTTTCGCTATCCGCATGAATTCTCCGGCGGCCAGCGCCAGCGCATCTCGATCGCGCGCGCGGTGGTGCTGGAGCCGAATTTCGTCGTGCTGGACGAGCCGACCAGCGCGCTCGACATGCTGTTCCAGGCGCAGATGGTCGACCTGCTGCGCGAACTGCAGCGCAAGCGCGACCTCACCTACATGTTCATCTCGCACGATCTGCGCGTGGTCGCCTCGCTGGCGAGCCACCTGATCGTGATGCGGGAGGGCAAGGTGGTGGAGGAGGGGCCGGCGTCGGAATTGTTCAAGTCGCCGAAGACCGACTACACGAGGGCGTTGTTTGCGGCAGCGTTCCGGATCGAGGCCGCGCCCGGCGGCGCGGTGGCCGAGTAGCGTTCGTCACCTCTCCCGATGGGAGAGGTGAAGAGGGTGCCTCGCAAAATCACTTCAATCGCCTGATCGACGTGAACTCGCTGCCGGCTGCCTTGATGCGCGCGATTGCCTCGCCCGTGTCTTCGATCACGGTCGCCATGTGATGCGCGTTGGCGTGCACGATCGTCGTCGCGTCGCGTGCGATGGCGACATGGCCTTTCCAGAAAATCAGGTCGCCCCGCTCCAACTTGACCGCGCCGCTCGATGCCCGGCCGAGTCCTTCCTCCTGCATGTCGCTGTCGCGCGGGCAGCCGGTGCCCGCGGCGTTCAGTGCGACCTGCACGAGGCCGGAGCAATCGATCCCGAAACTGCTCTTGCCACCCCACAGATAGGGCGTGCCGACGAAGCGTTCGGCGACCGCGACGAAATCCGGCTCGAAGCGGTCGCGGCTGCCGACATGGGTGCGCGGCAGATACCAGCCCTCGCGCGTCACCGCGAACGGCCCGTCTTCGCGCCGCACCGTCACCAACGATCCCATGACCAGCGTTTCCACCGGCGGCAATTTGATCGAGGGACCGGGAAAGGCAAAGGTTCTGACGGCGGTGACCTTGTGCGCCGGCTGATCGGATGGCTTTGCCAGCGCGCGATCGGGCAGCCAGCCGACATAGCCGTCGCCGTTCAATTGCCCCCAGGCAAAACCTTCACTGTTGCGGTCATAGATGGTGACGCGCTCGCCTCGCAGCGCCTGCGTCAGCAGCGCGGCTTCCGACGACGGAGCCTCGCGCAGCGGCGCAAGTGCATCGACAATCTCGAATACTTCGCCTTCGACGAAGCGCGCCGCCGCGATCTTGCCTTCGAGATATTTCGCGGCAAGGTCCGGCCGCGCCGGCGTCAGGCGCGGATCATCCATAGCGTTGGCCCAGCAATTTGTAGACCGCACGCGCGGCCTGGCATTCGCCGCCCTCGGGGCGGCCGGGCCTGGCAGTCGGCGTCCAGCCAAAGATGTCGAAATGCAGCCATCGCTGCGCACCCTCGACGAAACGCTGCAGGAACAGCGCGCAGGTGATCGAGCCGGCAAAGGTGCCCGAGGGCGCATTGTTGATGTTGGCGACCTTGGAATCGAGCCAGCTATCGTAAGGCGGCCACAGCGGCATTCGCCACACCGGATCGTTCTCCTCTCGGGCGCAGCGCGCCACATCCGCGGCCAGTGTCTCATCATCGGTGTAAAAGGGCGGTAAATCGGGGCCCAGAGCCACCCGGGCGGCGCCGGTGAGTGTGCCCATGTCGATCAGGAGATCGGGCTTTTCCTCAGCTGCCAGCGCCAGCGCATCGGCCAGCACCAGCCGTCCCTCGGCGTCGGTGTTGCCGATCTCCACCGTCAAGCCCTTGCGCGAGGGGAAGATGTCGAGCGGGCGGAAGGCATTGCCTGCGACCGCGTTCTCGACCGCGGGGATCAGGACGCGCAGGCGAAGTTTGAGCTTCGCATCCATCACCATCTGCGCCAGCGCCAGCACATTGGCCGCGCCACCCATGTCCTTCTTCATGATCAGCATGCCGGCCGACGGCTTTAAATCGAGCCCGCCGGTATCGAAGCAGACGCCCTTGCCGACCAGGGTGACCCTGGGATGACCGGGATCGCCCCATGAAAAATCGATCAGCCGCGGCGCGCGCGAGGACGCCATCCCGACCGCATGGATCAGCGGAAAATTCTGCCGCACCAACTCCTCGCCGACGATGCAGCCGAACTGCGCGCCGAACCGCTCCGCGACGTGCTGCGCGGCGAGCGCCAGCTCTTCCGGTCCCATGTCATTCGAGGGTGTGTTGATGAGGTCGCGCGCCAGCGCCGCTGCCTCCGCCACGCGGGTGATTTCGGCCACGTCGATGCCGTCGGGCGGCACCAATTTGACCTCGGGAGCATCGCTCTTGCGGTAGCGGCCGAAGCGATAGGCACCGAGCGCAAAGGCGAGCGCGGCAAGCCGTGCATCATGCGGCGCATTGGCGAAACGGTAGACGCCCGGCGGCAACAGGCCGGGCAGCGCACCTGGCCTGAATGGATCGCGGAATTTGGCGGTCGCCTCCTCGAGGCCGAACAGGACTTGTGCGATGTTGCCGTCGGCTGCGGGAAGCGTCAGGCACGCTCCCGGCTTGGCGGCAAATCCGTTGGCCAGCGCGAATTGCCGGGCTGTGCCGGGCAAACCGTCGCAGATCGCCTGCCAGGTCGCCTTGGTCGCGAAGGTGATGGGAATGGCGGATGCCGCGGGCGCGGTCTCGAACGGGGATGGCATGATGTTCTCGGGTCTTGAATCGGAACGGGAGCGGGGCGTCGGGTCGATGGCGCCGACAATGACGCCGAGGTGATTTGACCGTCAGCGTGACACAAATTTACGCTGTTGATAATGATGCTTGCCTGTGTTCGTACAGGCCATAGAGGCGGGAGAAACCCAATGGCACCTATCCGAACGGTTCTTCGCAATTTCGCGGCTCGCGGTTTGGCCGTGATCGCTCTGCTCTGCATGGTCGCTCTCGCAACCAGCACGACGGCGCAGGCACGCGGCGGCTTTGGCGGTCACGGCGGCTTTGGCGGTCACGGCGGTTTTGGCGGTCACGGCGGTTTTGGCGGAGGTTTTCCATGGGTTCGGCGGGCACGGTTTCGGCGGCTTTCGCGGCGGCGGGTTTGGGCCCGCCTTTGGTCTGGGCTATGGTCTGGGCTACTTACCCTACGGCTACTACGGCGGATACTATCCCTATTACGGCGGTTACTACCCGTACTACGACGACGAGGGCGCTTGCTATGTGGTCCGGCAGCGCGTCATGACGCGCTATGGCTGGCGGATACGCCGCGTCTCGGTCTGCGAGTGAGCCGCTTGCGGTCGCTCGAAGCGTTCTAGCGGCCGCAATTCCAGACATTGCCGATCGGGGTTTGGGTCCAGCACGGGCCAAAACCGCCGCCGTTCCAGCGCCCGCGATAGAAGCCCGGGCCGCCATACCAATAGACCCGCTGCGGATGTCGCGCCTCTTCCTCTTCGATCCGCTCCGGCGCGCGATAGCCGGGCAAAAATCCATAGCCATGCCAGTGACGGGCCAGATGCTTGCCATGTACCGGCGCGGCAAGCGTTGCGGGAGCCGACAACAGCAGGACCGTCATCGCGATCGGACCGAACAGAAATCGTGACATCAACGGCATTCCTTCCGTTCGAATCCGTCGCCGCCCATGCACTACACCGTGTTCGGAGATCGTGATAGGCTGCGCCGGTCACAAAATGGTCGGAGGCGCGTGCATCTCGTGCATCGACGGCGGGTCTTCAACCTCGGCCGGTCGTTCAGCTTCAAAAATCATTTTCTCTGAGTGGGGAGTGCGATGGACGCGTTGTGGGACATTGTCGTTGCGGTCGGCCATGCGTTCGAGCAGACCATCGGCTACGTCGAAACTCACCACTGGATTTTCGGATTCGGGGCGCTCGGTTATATCTTCTACCTGCATGACCGGAGCCTTCACGCCCGCTTCGATGCGATCGACAAGCGGATCGACGAGATCCGCAAGCGTCTGGCCGCGGAATATTGACCGGGCGGAGCTGAAACCCCTGGTGGCGTCAACGGCCCGATTGCCCATTGCCCACCGATGACGGTCCGCCGGCGGCCCCGGCCGGCCCTCCCGCGCGCGCGCCATTAACCGCTCGTTAGGGTTAACACCCTATTGCTGGTGCGGTCGGCTCGGTTCCATTCGCCTATCGTGAGTCAAGTGCCATGCGTCAGCCCTGCAGTCTCGCCCGGCTCCTTGCGTCCGTGGCCATGACGGCGATCCTGGCCGCTGGCCTCGGCGGTTGCGAGACCATGTCCGACGTCACCGGATCGATCACCTCGAAGTCCGAGGCGAGCCCCAGCCCCGACGCCGATCCGCGGCGCGCGGTGGACGTCTACGGCGAACGCTACCGCGCCAATCCCAAGGATCCCGATGCGGCGCTGGCCTATGGCCAGGCGCTCCGCGCCACCGGGCAACGCGCCCAGGCGGTCGCGGTGCTCGAACAGGCCACCATCGCCAATCCCGGCAACAAGGCGCTGCTCGGCGGCTTTGGCCGGGCGCTCGCCGACAACGGCAATTTCCAGCAGGCCTTCGACGTCCTGACCAAGGCCCATTCGCCGTCCAATCCCGACTGGCGCATCCTGTCGGTGCAGGGCACCGTGCTCGACCAGATGGGCCGGCATGACGAGGCCCGCCGCTATTACGACACGGCGTTGAAAATCGTCCCCGATGAACCGTCCGTGCTGTCCAACCTCGGCATGTCCTACGTGCTAACGAAGGAGCTGCCGAAGGCGGAAGAGATTCTCCGCCGCGCCTATGCCGGCGGCAACGCCGATGCGCGGGTGCGGCAAAATCTGGGCCTGGTGGTCGGCCTGCAAGGCCGCTTTGCGGAAGCCGAAACCATCGTCAAGGCCGACCTGCCGCCCGCCGAGGCGGCCGCGAACGTCGCCTATCTGAAAGAGATGCTGAACCGCAAGGACGGCCCGCGCGCCGGCAACAGCGCGATCCCGGTGGCGGGTCTCAATCATCCGGACTGATCGGCGCGGCCAAATCAGGTAATGCTCCGCTTCACCTCTCCCGCTTGCGGGGGAAGTCGACGCGCTCGATAGAGCGCGGCGGGTGGGGGAATTCCCTCCACCAGGTGCCGGTGTTCCGGGGCACTCCCCACCCCGACCCTCCCCCGCAAGGGCGGGAGAGGGAGCGCACCGTCATCAGTAGGGAGAACTTAAAACGCCGTCGCCGAGCAGCGCCTACTGCATCGCGGCGACCTTGATGCCGGTCGGCCCGAGGATGACGACGAACAGCACCGGCAGGAAAAACAGGATCATCGGCACGGTCAGCTTCGGCGGCAAGGCCGCGGCCTTCTTCTCGGCCTCGTTCATGCGCATGTCGCGGTTTTCCTGCGCCATCACCCGCAGGCTCTGGCCGAGCGGCGTGCCGTAGCGTTCCGACTGCTGCAGCGCCAGGCAGACCGACTTGACGCCCTCGAGCCCGGTACGCTTGGCGAGGTTCTCGTAGGCCACCTTGCGATCCTGCAGGTAGGACAATTCCGCCGTGGTCAGCGTGAATTCCTCCGACAGCGCAATCGACTGGGTGACGATCTCGGTAGACACCTTGCGGAACGCGATTTCGATCGACATGCCGGATTCGATGCAGATCAGCAAGAGATCGAGCGCATCGGGAAAGGCGCGCTTGATCGAGAGCTGGCGCTTTTTGATCGCGTTCTTCAGGAACAGCATCGGCGCCTGCAGGCCGAGATAGGCGGCGCCGAGGCACATGCCGATCTTGACCGGAACGGTTTTTTCCATGTGCGAGATCACGAACACATACAGCACCGCCGCGAAGAACAGCACGATCGGCGTCACCAGGCGGAAGAACAGGAAGGTGACGTAGGGCGCCTGGCCGCGATAGCCGGCCATGACGAGCTTGTCGCGCGCGGCTTCCTGGGCCAGCCATTTGCCGAGGTTGAAATCCTCCACCACCCTGGAAACCAGCTGCTTCGGCGTCTGGCGCAGCGACACCTTCTCGCTCTTGTTGAGGCGCTCGCGCTCGCGCTGCCGGATCCGCTCGCGTTCGCTCGCCACCGCCTTCATGCGCTTTTGCAGCCCTTCGCCGGCGAACAGCGGCATGATCAGCGTGTAAGCCGTGGCGCTCACGGCGATGGCCGCAAACAGCATCGTCATGAAGTGCGCGTCGTGGAGCTTGGCGATCAGGAAATCAATCATTACTGCACCGTCAGAAGTCGAAGTTGATCATTCTCTTCATCACGAAAATGCCGATGGACATCCAGATCACGCAGCCGACCAGCATCAATTGACCGGTCGGGTGAGTCCACAGCAGCGAGATGTAGTCGGGGGTCGAAAGGTAGACCAGCAGCATGACGATCGGCGGCAACGAGCCGATGATGGCCGCCGACGCCTTGGCCTCCATCGACATCGCCTGGATCTTCTCGGCCATCTTCTTGCGGTCGCGCAGCACCTTGGACAGGTTGCCCAGCGCCTCCGACAGGTTGCCGCCGCTCTTTTGCTGGATCGCGATCACGATGCCGAAGAAGTTCGCCTCCGGCACCGGCATCCGTTCGAACAGTCGCGCGCAGGCGTCACCGAGCGGCATGCCGATCGCCTGGGTTTCGATGATGGCGAGGAACTCGCCCTTGAGCGGCTCCGGCGCGTCCGCGGCGACGACCTTGATCGATTCGAACAGCGGCAAGCCCGCCTTGATGCCGCGGACGATGACGTCGACGGCGTCCGGCAGCGCCTTGAGGAAAGCCTGTTCCCGGCGCTTCTTGAGAAAGCTTAAGCCCCAGCGCGGCAGGCCGAAGCCGGCGGCGAACGAAAGGCCGCCGGCCCCGAGCAGCCCGCCACCGAGGACGGTGGCGGCCGCAAACACGACGACGCCGAGGACGCCGGAGAAGATCCAGAACTTCTGCGTCGTCCAGTGCAGACCGGCCTGGGTGAGGCGGACACTCAGCGGAACGGACTTTTCCTTCTGGCGGCGGGTCTCGAGATCCTTCAGCGAGGTTTCGACCTGTTCGCGGCGCGAGCGCTGGGTCTTGTCGACCTGGCGGGCGGCCGGTTCCGGCTTCGCCACCGACGCGCGGCGGCTCTCGGCCTTTTTCTCTCCCGACAAATAGGGATAGAGGAAGACCCATGCGACGCCGCCGATGGTGGTGGCGGCGAGAAACGCCAGTGCGAGTGATTGCATTTTCATCGCGGGCTCTCCTAGACCTCACCCTTGTGTTCGGCGGCGTCGAGCGCTGCGGCCAGCCGTTTTTCTTCGCCGTAATATCTTGCGCGATCCCAGAACCGCGGCCGGCCGATGCCGGTCGAGCGATGCCGGCCGACGATGTGCCCGTTGGCGTCCTCGCCGAGCAGGTCGTAGAGGAACAGGTCCTGGGTGATGATGGTGTCGCCTTCCATGCCCATCACCTCGGTGATGTGGGTGATGCGCCGGGAGCCGTCGCGCAGCCGCGCGGCCTGGATCACGACGTCGATCGAGGCGCAGATCATCTCGCGAATGGTTCGCGACGGCAGCGAGAAGCCGCCCATCGTGATCATCGATTTGCAGCGCGACAGGGCTTCGCGCGGATTGTTGGCGTGCAGCGTTCCCATCGATCCATCGTGGCCGGTATTCATGGCCTGCAAGAGGTCGAACGCCTCCGGTCCGCGGACTTCGCCGACGATGATACGTTCGGGGCGCATACGCAGGCAGTTGCGGACCAGTTCGCGCATGGTGATCTGGCCCTCGCCCTCGATATTGGGCGGCCGGGTTTCCAGCCGCACCACGTGCGGCTGCTGCAGCTGAAGTTCGGCGGCGTCTTCGCAGGTGATGACGCGTTCCTCGTCGTCGATGAATTGCGTCAGGCAGTTCAGCAGCGTGGTCTTGCCGGAGCCGGTGCCGCCGGAAATCAGCACGTTGCAGCGGACGCGGCCGATGATCTGCAGGATTTCCGCGCCCTCCGCCGAGATCGCGCCGAACTTGACCAGCTGGTCGAGCGTCAGCTTGTCCTTCTTGAACTTGCGGATGGTGAGCGCCGGGCCGTCGAGCGCCAGCGGCGGCACGATGGCGTTGACGCGCGAGCCGTCGGCGAGGCGGGCGTCGCAGATCGGCGAGGATTCGTCGACGCGCCGGCCGACCTGGCTGACGATGCGCTGGCAGATGTTCAACAGCTGCTGGTTGTCGCGGAAACGGATGCCGGTGCGCTGGATGCGGCCCGAAACTTCGATGAACACGGTGCCGGCGCCGTTGACCATGATGTCGGAGATGTCGTCACGCGACAGCAGCGGCTCGAGCGGACCGTAGCCGAGCACGTCGTTGCAGATGTCGTCGAGCAGTTCTTCCTGCTCGGCGATCGACATCACGATGTTCTTGATCGCGATGATCTCGTTGACGATGTCGCGGATCTCCTCGCGCGCCGACTCGCCGTCGAGTTTGGCGAGCTGGGCGAGATCGATGGCCTCGATCAGCGCGCCGAAGATGGTCGCCTTGACCTGGTAATAGGTGTCCGAGCGCCGGGTTTCCATCGCAGGCTGAGGCGCAGCCGCCCTCGCGGGCGCCAGCGGCGGCGAAGCCACGGTCGGCGCGGCCGGCGCGTTGCGCGGGGCCGCAGGCGCGGGAGCTGGCTCCAGCGCGCCGCCGCCGGGCCTTGCCGGCCGGGTCTCGCTTTCAGGTCCGCTACGCTTACCAAACACGACGATACTCCACGCAGGCGGCTACTTTGCCCGCAGCTTTTCGATCAGGGGCGACAGGAACGAACCCCGCGGCTTTTTGGTCTCGCCCCGGCCTGTCAGCCGTTGCGCGATCTGCAGGAACATCTCGGTGGTGCGATGCTTGGCGGAGACTTCCGCGATCATCTGGCCGTTGTTGGCCGCGGCGCCGAACATTTGCGGCTCGAACGGGATGGAGGCGATCGGCTGGCTTTCGATCGCCTTGGCGAATTCAGCGGCGTTGATCTCGGGGCGCTTCGGCACGCCGACCTGGTTGAGACAATACAGCGGCGCCCGGTCGTTGGGCCGCGATGCCTTCAGGAGGTCGTAGATATTCTTGGTGTTGCGCAGGCTGGCGAGGTCCGGCGCCGCCACGATCAGGATATCGTCGGCGCCGATCAAGGCCCGCTTGGTCCAGCCCGACCATATATGGGGAACGTCGAGCACGATGCATGGCATCGTGGTGCGAAGCGTGTCGAAGATCGAGTCGAAAGCGTCGGCGCCGAAATCGTAGACCCGCTCCAGCGTCGCCGGCGCCGCCAGCAGGCTGAGATGGTCGGTGCATTTCGACAGCAGGCGGTCGACGAAGGCGGTATCGACGCGGTCGGGCGAGAATACCGCATCCGCGATGCCCTGCGGCGGATCCTGATTGTAGTCGAGCCCGGCGGTGCCGAAGGCGAGGTCGAGATCGGCGACCACCGAATCCAGCGCCAGGTCGCGCGCGATCGCCCAGGCGACGTTGTGCGCGATGGTCGATGAGCCGACGCCACCCTTGGCGCCGACGATGGCGATGATCCGGCCGACCGCCTTGGCCTCCGGCGCCGAGAACAGGCCGCAGATCGAGCGCACCACGTCAAGCGCGTTGACCGGCGACAGCACATAGTCGCTGACGCCGCGGCGCACCAGTTCGCGGTAGAGCCCGACGTCGTTGACGCGGCCGATCACGACGACCCGGGTTCCGGCGTCGCAGACGGTGGCGAGTTGATCGAGGCCGGTCAGGATATCGTTGCGGCCCTCGGTTTCCAGGATGATCACGTTCGGCGTCGGAGCCGTGCGATAGGCCTCGATGGCGGCGGCCATGCCGCCCATCTGGATCTTGAGATGGGCCTTGCCGAGCCGGCGGTCTTCGCCCGCCGCTTGCACGGCGGCCGCGGTTTCCACGGTCTCGCAAAAGGCTTGCACCGACACCCGCGGTGCCGGCGCAATATGATCCTCGGCCGGCGGCGATGCCGCCTCCGGCTGGGCTTCGGGATTTTGACGGGCGTAGCTGATCATTTGCCGGTATCGCTGAGTTTGGCTTTTTCGCCTTCGGGATAGACGGTCGCGGTCGGGGTGCCCTTACGATATTTCTCGAAGGCTTCCGAGCGCCGCGTCGTATAGGGCGCCGTCTCGGGCCGCGGCTGCACCAGGTCCGACGGATTGTCGACCATCGCCGCCATGTTGCGCTGGTAGGCGCAGCCGAAATTGTAATACGACTTGTTCTCGTAGTAGTTCTTGTTCTTGACGGAGGGTCCGAGATCCTCCGGCCAGATGCCGCAGGGACCGGCCACCGCCGCGATTCTCGGATAGCTCAGCCGGATTGCCGGCAACTGGCGCGGATCGTCGGGACGATACTGGTGCAGCACCACGCCGCGCGCCGGTACGCCGGCGGATGCGAGCACCGCCTGGATTTCCCGGAACGAATCGGCCGCGGCGCGTGCGTTCGGCGTGTCGACCGGCACGTCGGCGGTGATGGCGCCGGTTGCTTCATGCAGCCAGGTCTGTCCCAGCCCCATCACGTCGGCGCGCTGCGAGGCGGAAAGACCGCCGCGGGCATGGCCGATGAAGACCACGATGGAGGCGTTGGCCTCCTGGATGGCGATCGGATGACGCAGGCGGTAATCGTCGGGATAGCTCAACGCCACCTCGTCGCCGGTATGGGTGCAGGCCCCCAGAGCGACGGCAAGACCGACCAGCGCTCCGGCGGTGCGGAGGGCGCGATGGCGATCGGCGGGTGTCCTGGCTGTCATCGTGTTATCCTCGTCCCGCCTCAGTCCGTGATAAAGCCGTAGGTGCCGCGATAATTCCGCTCCGGCTCGACGCGGCCCGGAACGCCATAGATGCGGTTGATGCTGCCGAGCAGGTCGGCCTGCGGATCGGAAGCCGCGGCAAACCCGTCATCCGGACGCGACAGATCCTTTTGCGCCACCGCGCGCACGACGTAGGGCGTCACCAGCACCATCAGTTCGGTCTGGCTGTTGACGTAGTCGCGGCTGCGGAACAGCGATCCCAGCACCGGCAATTGCGCTAGCCCCGGCAAGCCATTGACGGCCAGCTTGGTCTGCTCCTGGATCAGGCCGGCCATCGCCATCGCGCCGCCGGAGGGAATTTCCAGCGTGGTTTCGGCGCGGCGGGTCTTGATCGAGGGAATGGTCACCGAGTTCACGGTCGAGGCGGTGATCGCCTGCGACAGCGTGATCGAGTTGTCGTTCGACAATTCGGAGACTTCGGTCATCACCCGCAGCGAGATCCGGCCCTCGGTCAGCACGACGGGAGTGAAGTTGAGCGAAATGCCGAATTTCTTGTAGCTGATCTGGGTGGTGCAGACATGGGTGGTCGGGTCGCAGGAATAGCCGGCCGGGATCGGAAACTCGCCGCCGGCGATGAAGGTCGCGGACTTGCCGGAAATCGCCGTGAGATTGGGCTCGGCCAGCGTCCGCACCACGCCCGCGCTTTCCATCGCGCGCAAGGTCGCGCTGACCGACGGGGTCGAGCCGAACGACGCGGTCGCGGCGTTGCCGGTCACAAGCGTGCGGCCGTAGGCAGTGAAGGGGTTGGAGTTGTTGAAGTTCACCACCGCGGTGCCGTAGTTCAGGCTGCCGGACAGATCGATGCCCATCTGCTTGATGATCGAGCGCGCGACCTCGGCGACGGTGACCTTCAGCATGACCTGGTCGCGGCCGCGGACCACGATCGAGTTGACCACCTTGTCGGGCCCGCCGGCCAGTCTTCCTGCGAGGTCGCCGGCCTGCTGGGCCTCGATCGGGCTTGCCGCCGTACCGGTCAGGATCACGCCGTCGCCGAGACCGTCGATCTGGATATCGGCGTTCGGCAAGGTCGCCTTCAGTGCGGCGCGCACGCCGTTGAGGTCGCGCTTGACGGCGATGTCATAGGCCGCGATCTGCTGGCCCGCGGAATCGAAGAACACGATGTTGGTCTGGCCGACCGCGGCACCGATGATATAGGCGCGCTGCGCCGAGCGGACCACGGCGTTGGCGATCTTGGGATCGGCGACCAGTACATCCTTGATGTCGCGCGGCAGGTCGATGACGATGGATTTGCCGACGCCGAGCGAAAGGAAGCGGGCGTTGATCTGGCCGTCGGCCACAGCGGGTGCCGCGGCATGGTAATCGCTCGCCACCACTGGCGTCAGCGCCGGGTTGAGCGTCAGCGCGGCGACCGCCGAAAACGACAGGGCGCGGACCAGGAAGGTCCGCATCGCCGTTTGGGTTACCCTGCATTTCATATCGAGCGTCCTTTCGGTCACTTCTGCGTCGTCGTCGAGCTTGGGATGCCGTAGCGCACCACGCTGATGGTCTCGCCCCGTCGGGGGGCGCTGTCGTCGGTTTTGTTCTCGACCATGTTGATGTCGACGATGCTGCGCAGCGCCAGCGACAATGTGCCGGTCTGGCGCGCGCGCGACAGCGTCTCGGCCTGCTCGGGCCGCAGCTCGAGGGTGACCGTCTTGCCGACAACGGCGTTCTGGCCGTCCTTTTCCTTCGGCGCCTGGTCGATCGCGAGCACGCGAACATTCGACAGGATGATTTCGGAGTTGACGACATCGGGCGCGCCGGGGCGTTCGGCGTTCTTGTCGCGCTTGGTCAGGATCACGTCGACCCGGTCGTTGGGCAGGATGAAGCCGCCGGCGCCGGTCTCCGGCGAAATTTCGGTCGAGATCGCGCGCATGCCGGTCGGCAGGATCGCCGCCATGAAGCCAGAACCATTGGCCTTGACCAGCTTCGGCTCGCGGATCGGTTCGCCGGCGATGAACGGCGAGCGGGCGATCGAGCCGGCGATCTGGGTGGTGGCGTCGGGGCGCTCGTTGCGACGGATGAAGGTGCTGCTCGCGGTCGCCGCCGGCCAGGTCTGCCACAGCATGTCCTCGGGCGTCACCGTCTGGCCAAGGCCGATGTCGGACTTGGCGACGAGAACGTCCACCGTCTGCATCTGCGCGACCGGCTCGGTCGGGGCCGGCTTGGTGGTGTCCGGTCCGCTCGCAAGATACAGCGCAACGCCGCCGGCTCCGACAGCGATCGCCAGAACGACAATGCGTGCGCGATTCATACGCTTCACTTTCCACATAACGCCGCGACGCTTCCGCCGCCGTGCTGGGAGTTGACCAGCTATTCGTCAAAGCATGGTTAATGAGGCGTATCTAAATCAACTTAACGGCTGGTTTACTCGGGGGCCTACGCGCCGCTCAGGGCAGCGCGAAGCGGGCAAGGTCGACCGCCTTGATCCATTCGGTCTCCGGGTAGATCATCAGCGCGCCGATCGCGAGCGCGATGCCGTAGGGAATGCCGCTCTCCTTGGCGTGCAGTCTGTCGAGCCAGGCCTGGCCGGCGAACGGATAGGGCAGCGGCCATTGCCGGAACTGCAGCAGCAGCAGCGTCAGGGCGCCGCCGAACAGCGAGGCATAGAGCAGATAGTTCATCAGATGGGCAAAGCCGAACCAGAGCGCGGCTGAAGCCGCCACCTTGGCGTCGCCGCCGCCGACCCAGCCCATGGCGAAGCAGCCGAAGGCCACCACGAGCACGGCGGCGCCGGCGCCCAGATGCGAGAGGATGTCGTAAAGATTCATGCCGCTCATCAGCGCGAGCGCGAAGAAGGCCGCCACGAGCGCCAGCGATACCCGGTTCGAGATCGTCATGGTGAAGAGGTCGCTCGCGGCGGCGAACGCCATCAGGGCCGGAAACAGCAGGAGGCGCGCGAGGTCGAGGATCATGGATCTGTGCTGTTCGGACTGACGAGGTCGGAGCGATCGCCCCAGCCTAGCGGCGAATGGTGAATAATCCGAGAACGCGCGCTCACCAGATGCTGACGATCCGGGCGGCGAGCGCGATCACCGCCAGCGCCAGCGCAAGGCAGACCAGTTCGGTCGGAGCATTGCTTCCGCCGCCGGCCGCGGGCGAAGCTCTGGTTGCCGGTACGAATACGGTGCCGGGTTTACGCATGTGGACGCCATTCCGGTCCGGCAGAAACAGAAAAAGGCCCCGGACTTCGCCGAGGCCCTTGGATTTCGTCGGTCGCGACCTGCTTACTTCAGCGAGGTGTTGATCGAGGTGAACTTGGTGTTCAGGTTGGTGCCGAGGCCGTTGACGACGGCAATGATGGCCAGCGAAATGCCGGCGGCAATCAGGCCGTATTCGATGGCGGTGGCGCCGGACTGATCCTTCACGAAACGCGCAATCAGGTTTTTCATAGGTGGCTCCATGTGTACACGTGGCTGGTCGAACTAACGTTTGGTCTCCCCGGCGTTCTCAGCACCGTGACCATGGTTCCACCCTAGGGACGGGAAATTTCAGGGCAGTTAATTCGATCGCGTAAATGCGAGCAGAACCGGCACTTCTTGGGCAGAGTAAATTTGGCATTAAGGGTTTCGTTACAATTCAAAGGCCGGGTTTCGACGGCGTGGATGCCGCGGTTGCGCCCTGCGAACGATTATAGAGAGCAGCTTGCCGCAGCGCCTTGCGATTCACCGCTCCTTAAGCGCGGAGGGATACCCCTTGGGGCACTGACCGCACGAGGCGCCCATGGCCAATCCCAATCTACCGCTGGAAGTCGTCGAGATGCTCGGGCAGACGATCGCCAAGGTGGTGCCGATCACGATCGTGCTGGCGCTGGTGTTCTCGGTCTTGACCCATTTCTGGGCCTGCAATCCGGGCACCCCCTGGTGGCGCAAGCGCGAACTGGTCACCGACATCTGCTACTGGTTCTTCGTGCCGTTGTTCGCGCGGGTGTTGCGGATCGGCCTCCTGGTGCTCGGCGCCGGCGTGGTCTTCAACATCCACGATGCCGACGAACTGATCGCGTTCTACGACAACGGCCATGGTCCCCTGTCCCAGCTGCCGCTGTGGCTGCAGGGATTGTTGTTCCTGGTGCTGTCGGACTTCATGCTGTACTGGCTGCACCGGCTGTTTCACGGCGGCGGCTTCTGGAAGTATCACGCCATCCATCATTCCTCGGAAGACCTCGACTGGATTTCCGCGGCGCGCTTCCACCCCGTCAACCTGTTCCTCGGCACCATCATGGTCGACGTCATCCTGTTGATGGCCGGAATCTCCCCGAACGTCATGCTCTGGGTCGGGCCGTTCACGACGTTCCATTCGGCCTTCGTCCACGCCAATCTGAGCTGGACGCTGGGCCCGTTCAAATACGTGCTGGCGACGCCGGTGTTCCACCGCTGGCATCACACCGCGCTGGAAGAGGGCGGAAACACCAATTTTGCCGGCACTTTTCCGGTCTGGGACATGATGTTCGGGACCTTCCGGATGCCGGAGGGCCAGTTGCCGGACAATTACGGCAAGGACGAACCGGCGATGCCGTCGGAGATCGCCGGGCAGCTGGCGTACCCGTTCCGGCAATAATGCGCAGACGCCGCGGATTGTAGCGCCGAAGTTTGCGGTTCTTTCACGAATTGAAGTCAGATTTGCGGTTGTCGGGCGCCGGTTCCGCTGCGTATCGCTTTTGCCGGCTCGTCAACGCCCCGGGGTAGAGTATGTCGTTGTGTTCCCTGCGTACGCGCCTCGGCGCGGTTTCCGGTTTGCTGGCGATAGCGCTGCTGTGGCCGCTCGCGGCTGGCGCCGAGCCGACGACGACTGACACCATCGCGGTCAATGTCGATCAGGCCAAGCTCGTCAGACTCCCCGGCCGTGTCGCCACCATCGTGGTCGGCAATCCGCTGATCGCCGACGTTACCCTGCAGGCCGGCGGCATTATCGTGGTCACCGGCAAGGGCTATGGCGCGACCAATTTCATCGCCATGGACCGTGGCGGCGAGGTCCTGGTCGACCGGGTGATCCAGGTCGAGGGCCCGACCGACCAGCTGGTGACGGTGTATCGCGGGATCGACCGCGAATCCTACAGCTGCATGCCGATCTGCCAGCGCCGGGTCACCCTTGGCGACGGCGAGACCTATTTCAAATCCGCGATGGACCAGGCCGGTTCGCTCAGCGGCCAGGCCGTCGGCAGCGCCTCCGCCGCGGGCAAATCCAACTAGAGTTTCGGTTCTGATTGAATCAGAACCGAAGCTCCAGATTTTTGTTTTGACACGTTTTCTTCACGCGAACCGGTCCCCACTTCGCTCGAAAAGGCTCTAACCAGCCACCAGGCGCCGTACCCCAGCGAATTGTCCGCTTGGCGGGCCGCGTTCATAACAAGATTAATCTGCAGTTAACGCGTCGGGTCGGTTTGGCCGGATTTGCCGAAACACTTCAACAATCAGTTTCGGGTAATTATCGCGGGGCAGATCAAAGCTGCCGCCTGTGGGGGTTCCACGATGCCGTCGTCCGCCGCTTCCCGAGCCTCAATGCGTACACTGTGGCGCCGGTTTCGCCGCAACCGCCGGGGTTCGACCGCGGTCGAATTCGCGCTGATCGCGCCGGTCTTCTTCGGGCTGTTGTTTGCGATCCTCGAATCCGGGCTGTACTTCTTTGCCGACCAGACCCTTGAAACCGTGGCGCAGAGCTCCGCGCGCATGATCCTGACCGGACAGGCACAGACCGCGGGCTACAACGCGTCGCAGTTCAAGGCCCAGTACATTTGCCCGGCCGGCAGTCTCGCCAGTGTGCTGTTCACTTGTGCGAACGTTTACATCGATGTGCAGAGCTATCCGGCCTTCAGCAACATCACCATCGCCAGTCAGATCGACGCCAGCAACAATTTCATCATCCCCACCAATTACAATCCCGGCAACCCCGGCGATATCGTCGTCGTCAGGCTGTTCTATCAATGGCAGCTATACGTCACCGGCTTCGGCTTCAACATTTCGAATTTGAGCGGCAACAAGAAATTGCTGGCCGCCACCGTGGCGTTCCAGAACGAGCCGTAAGGGACCGGACCAATGCCAGCGATGTCGATCTTCAAGGCTCTGTTTCGGATGCGGCTGGCGGCGGCGCGCCTGTGCAGGGATTCGTCGGGCATGGCCGCGATCGAGTTTTCCTTTATCATTCCGATCATGCTGGTGATGTTCTTCGGCACCGTCGAGTTGTCGTCCGGCGTGGCGGTCGACCGCAAGGTAACCTTCATCGCAAGGACCCTGTCCGATTTGACGGGGCAAGCGCCGGCGACGGATCAGGCGCAAACCTATGCGCAGATAAACGACACCTACATTCAAAACGTTTTCACCGCGAGCATCGCCATCATCAACCCGTATCTGCAGACGCCAGTGAAGAGCACCATTTCGGAGATCTATGTCGACAAGAACGCCGTCGCGAAGATTCAATGGAGCAAGGCTGCGACCATTTCGAGCGGCGCCACCCAGGCGACGCTGACGTCGTCGAGCCGCAACGCGGGCGACACCGTTACCGGCCTGGTGCCGGCCGCGCTTCTGATCAAGCAAACCTATCTGATCTTCAGCGAGGTGAGCTATCTCTACACCCCCACGATCGGCTATGTGATGGCGCCGGCCGGCGTGACGATAAGCGACGTCTCCTATACGAGGCCGCGCCAGGCCACTTGCGTGGTCTACAACAGTCTGCCCGCCCAGAACCCCGCGGGCACCAACTGTCCGCTGCTCTGATCGCCGGTTGGCGGTCGCGGCGCAGACAGAAAAAAGGCCACGCAAAAAAAAGCCGCGCAGAAAAAAGGCCGCGCGATCAGCACGGCCTTTCCTGTTTGTCGGAATCCCTTCGCGCCCCCGCCCTTGCGAGCCGGATCGGATGAAATTTGCCTTAGCCGGCGGCGCGCAGATTGTCGGCCGAAGACTTGCCAGAACGGCGATCGGCTACGATCTCGTAGCTGATCTTCTGGCCTTCACGCAGCGTTCCAAGGCCGGCGCGCTCTACGGCGCTGATGTGAACGAACACGTCGTTGCCACCGTCATCCGGTTGAATGAAGCCGAAGCCCTTGGTTGCGTTAAACCACTTCACGGTTCCCATGCTCACGGGATAGTCCCTTCTCAAGATAGATATAGTAGAAGCCCGCTTTCGACGGGCTGGTGAGATCGAATTTTTGGAAGGGTCGTCAGCGTCTAAACCGGCTGTACCGGTGGATAGCTAATGTCGTCCGGCCGAAAATCGATGGCGTCATATTATTCCAAAGTAGGGGCCAAAACAATCCTGACGTGCGCGATTTTTTGGGCGCAGCAGGTTTCGCGGGCTGCACCCTTTGTCGGCTACCGTGCCCCGACATGTTTTTGTCATGCGCGATTTCGCGGCAGCGCGAGCGCGGCATTTTCGAGCCAAAGCCGCACTGCCACACGCGGGAACCGGTCTTCCGAAAAGATCATGCTTAGAGCGGGATGACGGTTCGGAGAAAAGTCGTCCCGGTCTAGCGGCGGCGGAATTGGCCGCGCGGCGGTGCACCACGCGGCGCGCCGCCGCCGGTGCCCGGACGCTCGTCCTTGTGCCGGAAGATCAGCCGGCCCTTTTCCAGGTCATAGGGCGACATCTCGATCGTCACCCGATCGCCTGCCAGCGTCTTGATCCGGTTCTTCTTCATCTTGCCCGCGGTGTAGGCGACGATTTCGTGCCCGGCATCGAGTTGCACGCGGTAGCGTGCGTCGGGGAGGATTTCGGTCACCAGTCCTTCGAACTGGATCAGCTCTTCCTTGGCCATGGTTATCTCCAGATCGATCGACTTCTAGCGGGGGCGTTGAGTGCGGTTGGGTTTGGTATTGGGTCGGCTTTCGCGATGCAAAAAGGCGACGCCCTGCATTGCTTCAGCCTTGCCGCCGCCATGGGGCGGGGACGACGGACGGTGCGGCTCATGCCGGGTGGCCTCATGCCGGTTGGTTTGCGGAGCGGCATTATTACCACCGCCGCGGCGGTGTCGGCGAGGCCCTTTCGCCCCCGGAGCGCCTTCATTTGCGCCTCGGGCGTGGGCACGCGGCGCCGAACGCGCGCCCCGGTGCTGGGCGGGCGCGGGAGCTGCCTCGCGGTGACCCGGCGTGCGGCGGTCCTCGCGCGGAAGAGCGATCCGGATCAGCTTTTCGATGTCGCGCAAATAGCCCATTTCCTCGGCGCCTGCGACCAGCGAGATCGCAACGCCCTCGGCGCCGGCGCGCGCAGTGCGGCCGATGCGGTGGACGTAGGTCTCGGGGATGTTGGGCAGATCGAAATTCACCACATGCGAGATGCCGTCGACGTCGATGCCGCGGGCGGCGATGTCGGTGGCGACCAGCGTGCGGATCTGGCCCGACCGGAACGCCGCCAGCACCCGCTCGCGATGGTTTTGCGACTTGTTGCCGTGAATGGCGTCGGCGGCGATGCCGGCCTTGACGAGGCCCTTCACCACCTTGTCCGCGCCATGCTTGGTACGGGTGAAGATCAGCGCGCGGCCGACCTCCTCCTGCTTCAGCAACTGCGCCAGCAGCGTGGGCTTGGCGGAATGATCGACCTGGAGGACGCGCTGGGTGATGCGCTCGACCGTCGTGGCGGCCGGCGTCACCGCCACGCGCGCCGGGTCGCGCAGCATCGCCTCGGCGAGTTCGGCGATGTCTTTCGGCATCGTCGCCGAGAAGAACAGCGTCTGCCGCTTGATCGGCGTTTTGGCGACGATCTTCCTGATGTCGTTGATGAAGCCCATGTCGAGCATGCGGTCGGCCTCGTCGAGCACGAGGAACTCGACCTGGCCGAGTTTCAACCCGTTGCTTTGCACGAGATCGAGCAGGCGGCCGGGGGTGGCGACCATGACTTCGACGCCCTGCATGATGGAGCGGACCTGGCGTCCCATCGGCACGCCGCCGATCGCCAGCGCGGAGGTCAGCCGGATGTGGCGGCCATAGGCGTTGAAGCTGTCCAGTATCTGGCCCGCCAATTCACGGGTCGGCGCGAGCACCAGCACGCGGCAGGCCTTGGGTTGCGGCCTGAGGCGGTTTTCCAGAATGCGGTGCAGGATCGGCAGCGCGAACGCCGCGGTCTTGCCGGTGCCGGTCTGGGCGATGCCGACGACGTCACGGCCGGCGAGTGCGAGGGGGATGGTTTGAGCCTGGATGGGCGTGGGCGTCAGATAATTCTCTTCCTTGAGCGCACGCGAGATGGGATCGGCAAGGCCGAAATCCTGAAAGGAGGTCAAAAGGTGGGTTCTTTCCATTATAAAAGGCAGGCGCCCGGCAGACTATCCGCCAGGTGCGCGCGAGGGTGTCTCAAGACACCCGCGTGTTTGGGGCATCGGTTTTGTTAGCTTGATGAGGGCAAGCCAGAAACCGTTGGACGGCCTCAGAACACGCGGCTCGCAATGACCCGGTGATTCCCTGGGTCGCACCAGACATATGGAACACGAAGGCGGCGCTTTCAAGGTGAATTGCCAGGCAAGTGCCGGTGCGGTTAAGAAAGCGCCGCAAAGGGCGGTCCTTCGGGCGCAATCCGCCGTCAATCGTACATTGCATTGCAAAAAAATTTCTGCCAGAAATTTAGACAACGCGTCATTTTTGCTTATAAAATAAACAGATTGCCGCGTAAGTATACATTTTTTCGGTCCAAATATTGGGCATGAGCGCCGGCTGGATTCCCGCAGACTGTCGAATTCCTCAACGAACCCATCCGCTTACCCCATCTCCACCCCGTGGCATGGTTCTTGCGATTCCGTTAACGCAGGCGGCCGTGGGGCCGTTTCGCAGCGTTTCAACGCCTGCGTCAGGGAGATGACACCTCATGCTTACACAACTAACTCACGACATAGCGACGCCTGTGAGCCGCCGTCGCTGGCTTGCGGCGACCGCCGGCCTCATTTTGGGCTTGGCAGGGTTTTCCTCGGCCAAGGCCGCTGACGACACCATCAAGGTGGGCATCCTGCATTCGCTCTCCGGCACCATGGCGATCAGCGAAACCACGCTGAAGGATGTCATGCTGATGCTGATCGACGATCAGAACAAGAAAGGCGGCGTGCTCGGCAAGAAGCTCGAGGCGGTGGTCGTCGATCCTGCGTCGAACTGGCCGCTATTTGCGGAAAAGGCCCGTGAGTTGATCACCAAGGACAAGGTGAGCGTGGTGTTCGGCTGCTGGACCTCGGTGTCGCGCAAGTCCGTGCTGCCGGTGTTCAAGGAACTGGACTCGATCCTGTTCTATCCCGTCCAGTATGAGGGCGAGGAGAGCGAGCGCAACGTGTTCTACACCGGGGCGGCGCCGAACCAGCAGGCGATCCCGGCCGTCGACTACCTGATGAAGGAAGAAAAGGTGAAGCGCTGGGTGCTGGCCGGCACCGACTACGTCTATCCGCGCACCACCAACAAGATCCTGGAAGCCTATCTGAAGTCGAAGGGTGTCGCCCAGGACGACATCATGATCAACTACACGCCGTTCGGTCACTCTGACTGGCAGACCATCGTCGCCGATATCAAGAAGTTCGGCTCGGCCGGCAAGAAGACCGCGGTGGTCTCCACCATCAACGGCGACGCCAACGTTCCCTTCTACAAGGAACTCGGCAACCAGGGCATCAAGGCGACCGACATTCCCGTCGTAGCCTTCTCGGTCGGCGAGGAAGAACTCGCAGGCCTCGACACCAAGCCGCTGGTCGGCCATCTCGCAGCCTGGAACTACTTCGAGTCGATCAAGACGCCGGCGAACGAGAAGTTCATCAAGGAGTGGCACGAGTTCACCAAGAACCCGAAGCGCACCACCAACGACCCGATGGAAGCGCACTACATCGGCTTCAACATGTGGGTGAAGGCGGTGGAAAAGGCCAAGTCGTTCGATCCTGACAAGGTGATTGAAGCGCTGCCGGGCATCAAGCAGGCCAACCTGACCGGCGGCATTTCGGAATTGCTTCCGAACCACCACATCACCAAGCCGGTGTTCATCGGCGAAATCCGCGCCGACGGCCAGTTCAACGTCGTCTCGCCCGACGATCCGAAGAAGGCCAAGCTGGTTCCGGGCGACGCCTGGTCGGATTACCTTCCGGGCTCCAAGGATCTGGAGGCCGATTGGGTGACGCTGAAATGCGGCAACTACAACACGGTCACCAAGAAGTGCCTGGGTTCGGGCTCCTGATCGCTTGGTCGACTTAACTCAAGAGAACGAAGAAGGCGGCACGTCGCCGCCTTCTTTCACCTTCTGCCGGGGTCGCCAGTGCCTGCCAATGTCCTTGCCTGCCTTCGCGCGCTTGCTTTTTCGATCGTGCTGATCGCCTTTGCGTTGCCGGCCTTCGCCGGACCGTTCGAGGACGCGGTCGGCAAATTCGCCAACGACGAGTTTTCCGACACCGAGGAGGCGGTCGATACGCTCGCGACCAGCGGCAACCCGCTCGCCTATCCCATCGTCAGCGCGCTGCAGGACGGCCGGCTGTCGGCCGATCCCGACAGCAAGAAGGTTTATCTCACCCAGCCCGATGGCAAGATCATCGACGCCGCGACCGGCGCGCCCGTCGACAGCGTCCCCGACAGCGCTTCGGTGGTGCGCCTCAACAACAAGCTGCGCCGCCATGTCGAGGCCGCGCTCGGCAGCCTGACATTGCAGTCGCCCGATCCGGCCGTGCGCATCCAGGCCGCGCAATCGGTGTTCAAGACCCACGATGACAGCATGCTGCCGGTGATCGACGCCGCGCTGGCGAAGGAAACCAACAAGGCGGCGAAGCAGGCATTTTCCGAAGCGCGCGCGGCGATCCTGTTGTTCAAGGAAGACGCCACCGATGCCGAGAAACTCGAGGCCATCAACACCATCAAGGCGCGCGGCGACCAGGAGGCCCTGGCGTTGTTGACCGGATTGAGCGGCGAGCAGTCGCCGGCGATCGCCCACGCCGCCGCCAATGCCACCGCAGCGATCCAGAGCAACCTCGCGCTGTGGTCGATAGTGCAGAATGCCTGGTACGGCCTGTCGCTCGGCTCGGTGCTGTTGCTGGCGGCGATCGGGCTTGCCATCACCTTCGGCGTGATGGGCGTCATCAACATGGCTCATGGCGAGATGGTGATGATCGGGGCCTACACCACCTTCGTGGTGCAGCAGACCATCCGCACCAGCTTTCCCGGCCTGTTCGACTATTCGCTGCTGTTCGCGGTGCCGCTGGCATTCCTGGTGGCCGGCGCGGTCGGCGTCCTGATCGAGCGCAGCATCATCCGCTTTCTCTACGGCCGCCCCTTGGAAACGCTGCTGGCGACATGGGGGCTGTCGCTGGTGCTGCAGCAGGCGGTGCGCACCATGTTCGGCCCCACCAACCAGGAGGTCGGCAATCCCTCCTGGATGAGCGGCGCGTTCCAGATCGGGCAGATCACGATCACCTACAACCGGCTGTGGATTCTCGTCTTCACGCTTGCCGTGTTCGTCATCCTGCTGGCGATGCTGCGCTTCACGGCGCTCGGCCTCGAGATGCGCGCGGTGACGCAGAACCGCCGCATGGCGGCCTCGATGGGGATCGCGACCTCGCGCGTCGATGCGCTGACCTTCGGGCTGGGCTCCGGCATCGCCGGCATTGCCGGCGTGGCGCTGTCGCAGATCGACAATGTCAGTCCCAATCTCGGCCAGAGCTACATCATCGACAGTTTCATGGTCGTGGTGTTCGGCGGCGTCGGCAATCTCTGGGGCACGCTGGTCGGTGCGTTCACGCTCGGCATCGCCAACAAGTTCCTTGAGCCGGTGGCCGGCGCCGTGCTCGGCAAGATCGCCATCCTGGTGCTGATCATCCTGTTCATTCAGAAACGCCCGCGCGGCCTGTTCGCGCTGAAGGGGCGGGCGGTGGAAGCATGATGCCGCTCGTTGCAACCGGATTTCGCTCTCCGCTGCCGCGCAACTCCCTCTCCCGCTTGCGGGGGAGGGCCGGGGTGGGGGTCTCTCCGCGAACGCTGGCGCCTGGTGGAAGCAATTCCCCCACCCGCCGCGCTTTGCGCGTCGACCTCCCCCGCAAGCGGGGAAGGTAAGAGCAATGATGCCGCACGTGCTCACGCGTTCGCTGGATCGGAGTGCGACCTTATTCCTGATCGTGGTGGCTGGCCTCGGCGTGCTGATCCCGCTGTCCAACCTGCTGTTGCCGGCCGGCTCGTTCTTCCAGGTGCCGACCTATCTGGTGGCGCTGTGGGGCAAATATGTCTGCTACGCCGTGCTGGCGCTGGCGATCGACCTGATCTGGGGCTATTGCGGCATTCTCTCGCTCGGCCATGGCGCGTTCTTCGCGCTCGGCGGCTACGCCATGGGCATGTACCTGATGCGCCAGATCGGCAGCCGCGGCGTCTACGGCAATCCGATCCTGCCCGATTTCATGGTGTTCCTGAACTATCCGAAACTGCCCTGGTACTGGAACGGTTTCGACATGTTCTGGTTCGCGGCGTTGATGGTCGTGCTGGTGCCGGGCCTGTTGGCGTTCTGCTTCGGCTGGCTGGCATTTCGCTCCCGCGTCACCGGCGTCTATCTCTCGATCATCACGCAAGCGATGACCTATGCGCTGCTGCTCGGTTTCTTCCGCAACGATTTCGGCTTCGGCGGCAATAACGGCCTGACCGACTTCAAGGACATCCTCGGCTTCAACGTCCAGGCCGACGGCACCCGCGCGGCGCTGTTCCTGCTGAGTTGCGTGGCGCTGATCATCGCCTTCCTGATCTGCCGCGCGGTCGTGACCTCGAAACTCGGCAAGGTCCTGATTGCGGTGCGCGATGCCGAATCCCGCACGCGGTTTCTCGGCTACCGCGTCGAATCCTACAAGCTGTTCGTGTTCACGCTGTCGGCCTGCATGGCCGGCGTCGCCGGCGCGCTCTACGTGCCGCAGGTCGGCATCATCAACCCGTCCGAATTCGCGCCGGGCAATTCGATCGAGGCCGTGATCTGGGTCGCGGTCGGCGGCCGCGGCACGCTGATCGGAGCTGCGCTCGGGGCCATCGTCGTCAATTACGCCAAAACCTTCTTCACCTCCGGCGTGCTGGCGCCGTACTGGCTGTTCATGCTGGGCGCGCTGTTCATCCTGGTCACGCTATTGCTGCCGAGGGGGATCGTCGGCACCTTCAATGCCTGGTGGGAGCCGTGGAAGGCGCAGCGCACGGCTCTCGCCGAGGACAAGGCCAGCGCCGCCCGCGAAGACGGCGTCAGCGAACCGAACATGGCGGAATGAGCGCATGAACGTCATGGACCAGAGGAAGACTTCCGCGCTGCTCTATCTCGACGGCGTCCACGTCTCGTTCGACGGCTTTCACGCCATCAACAACCTGTCGCTGACCCTGGCGCCCGGCGAGATGCGCGCCATCATCGGCCCCAACGGCGCCGGCAAGACCACCATGATGGACATCATCACCGGCAAGACCAAGCCGGACCAGGGCGAGGTGCTGTTCGACGGCATCACCGATTTGACAAGGCTCGACGAGACCAGAATTGCCGAACTCGGGATCGGCCGCAAATTCCAGAAGCCGACGGTGTTCGAGAGCCAGACCATCGAGGACAATCTGCTGCTCGCGCTTAATGTCGATCACAGCGTCAAGGGCACGCTGTTCTGGCGGGAAACAAAACCCGAGACCGAGCGCATCGAGCGGGTGCTGGAAACCATTCGCCTGAAGGATGCTCGTAACCGTCTGGCGGGCAGCCTGTCACATGGCCAGAAGCAGTGGCTGGAGATCGGCATGTTGCTGGCGCAGGATCCGAAGCTGTTGCTGGTCGACGAGCCGGTGGCGGGGATGACCGATGTCGAAACCCACCAGACCGCCGAACTCTTGAAGGAAATCAACAAGGACAAGACCGTGATGGTGGTCGAACACGACATGACCTTCGTGCGTGAACTCGGCGTCAAGGTCACCTGCCTGCACGAAGGCACGGTGCTCGCCGAAGGCACGATCGACCAGGTTTCCTCGAACGAGCGTGTGATTGAAGTGTATCTGGGAAGATAGGGCGAGTAGCGAATGGCGAATGGCGAGTGGCGAGTAGAATTCAGCGTTCAGAAAATGATGGGTGTCACAATTTCAACTGTTCGCCATTCGCCATTCGCTATTCGCTATTCCGCTATTCGCGCGGCCGGAGGTCGCCCGTGCTGAAAGTCGACAACATCAGCCTCTTCTACGGCGCGGCGCAGGCGCTGCGCGGCGTCTCGATCTCGGCCGAGCCGGGCAAGGTGACCTGCGTGCTCGGGCGCAACGGCGTCGGCAAGACTTCGCTGCTGCGCGCGATGGTCGGACAGTATCCGATCGCCTCCGGCGCGATCACCTTCGACGGCGCCGACATCACCGGCCTGCGGCCCTATGAGCGCGCGCGCAAGGGCATCGGCTTCGTGCCGCAGGGCCGCGAGATCTTTCCGCTGCTGACGGTGGAGGAAAACCTCAAGACCGGTTTCGGGCCGCTCAAGCGCGACGACCGCTACATCCCCGATGACGTGTTCTCGCTGTTTCCGGTGCTGCAAACCATGCTCGGCAGGCGCGGCGGCGACCTCTCCGGCGGCCAGCAGCAGCAGCTCGCGATCGGCCGCGCGCTGGTGATGCGCCCGAAACTGCTGCTGCTCGACGAGCCGACCGAAGGAATCCAGCCCTCGATCATCAAGGATATCGGGCGGGCGATCTCGTATCTGCGCAGCCTCGGCAACATCGCGATCGTGCTGGTCGAACAATATCTCGACTTTGCCTGCGAGCTCGGCGACAATTTCGCCGTGATGGACCGGGGCGCGGTGAAATACGCCTGCGACCGCAGCGCGATGGACCCGGCTGAAATCAGCCGCCAGATGGCGCTATAAGTGCTTGATCAGGCGACCGGCGCCGGTCGCGCGGCCTTTCACGAAGGGGTTGAGGGCTGGATGCCGACCGATACCACCAGCACTGCTTCGGCGATTTTCGCGGCCAACCGGGCGAGGGGGGCGGTGAGCTTCGACGTGCATCGGATCGAAGGCGCCACCCGCCGCCGGCACCTTCATGAATCCGGGTCGCTGCGGGTCCGTTTTCCCTCGCCGGAAGCGGAGGGCCTGTCGGCGGTGTTCGTCAACACCGCGGGCGGGATTGCCGGCGGCGACCGTTTCGACATCGAGATTTCGGCCGGCGAGGGTTCGCGGCTTGCGGTGACGACGGCGGCGGCGGAAAAGATCTACCGCGCCGCGGGCTCGCCCGCGCGGCTCAATATTGCGCTGAAGGCCGAGGCCTCCTCGCACCTCGCCTGGCTGCCGCAGGAGACCATCCTGTTCGATAGGGCGCGGGTCGAGCGGCGGATCGATATTGAACTTGCGGAAAGCGCCTCGCTGCTGCTGTGCGAAATCGTGGTGTTCGGCCGCGCCGCGATGGGGGAACGCATGCTCTCAGGCGAATTCGTCGACCGCTGGCGGCTCTCCCGCGGCGGCCGGCTGGTATTTGCCGAAAACTTCCGGCTCGACGGCGACATCGGCGAAAAGCTGGCAAGACCCGCGGTCGCAAACGGCGGTGCGGCGATCGGCACCGCATTGATCGTGCCCGGCGACGAGGCGCTGGTGGAGCGGATTCGCGAGGTCACGGCATCATTCGGCGGGGAGGTCGGCATCTCCTCGTGGAATGGGTTTGCAATGGCGCGCTTCTGTGCCCAAGATGCGGGAAAGCTGCGCGCCGACATGATGGCGGTGATCGGCCGTGCCTCCGGCTCGGCGCTGCCGCGGCTCTGGCTCAATTAGATCAGGTCAAACATTTCGAGTGCGCGCATGAATTCGTCTCCCCGCGAAAAGGACAAGCTCTTGATCTCGATGGCGGCCATGGTGGCGCGCCGGCGGCTCGAACGCGGCGTCAAGCTCAACCACCCCGAGGCGATCGCCATCATCTCCGATTTCATCGTCGAGGGCGCCCGCGATGGTCGCACCGTCGCCGAGCTGATGCAGGCCGGCGCCCAGGTCCTGACCCGCGCGCAATGCATGCCGGGCATCGCCGAGATGATCCACGACATCCAGGTGGAGGCGACGTTTCCGGATGGGACGAAACTCGTCACCGTGCATGAGCCGATCAGATGAGATCGTCATTCCGGGGCGGCGCGCAGCGCCGAACCCGGAATCCAGAAGTTGTAATATCGAGATTCCGGGTTCGCGCTCCGCGCGCCCCGGAATGATGGAGGAGGAAAGATGATCCCCGGTGAACTCTTCATCCAGGACGGCGAGATCGAACTCAACGCCGGCCGCAAGACGGTGACGCTGTCGGTCGCCAATACCGGCGACCGTCCGATCCAGGTCGGCTCGCACTACCATTTCTTCGAGACCAACCCGGCGCTGAAGTTCGAGCGCAGACGCGCCCGCGGCATGCGGCTCGACATCGCCGCCGGGACCGCGGTGCGCTTCGAGCCCGGCCAGACCCGCGACGTGCATCTGGTGGCGCTCGCGGGCAAGCGCACCGTCTACGGCTTTCGCGGCGACGTGATGGGGAAGCTGTGATCCGCATTTGCCACACCCACAGCCGTCATCCTGAGGTGCGCGCGCTCGGCGGCGCATTTGCGCCGCTGACTTGCGCGCCTCGAAGGATCGGCCACAACCTCTTTCATCCTTCGAGGCTCGCCCAAGGGGGCGAGCACCTCAGGATGACGACCTCGGAGTGGGCAACATGTCCGTGAAAATAAAACGTTCCGTCTATGCCGACATGTTCGGCCCGACCACCGGCGACCGGGTGCGGCTTGCCGACACCGATCTCATCATCGAGGTGGAGAAGGATTTCACCGTCCATGGCGAGGAGGTGAAATTCGGCGGCGGCAAGGTGATTCGCGACGGCATGGGGCAGTCGCAGGTCACCAACCGGCAGGGCGCGGCCGATACCGTCATCACCAATGCGCTGATCGTCGATCACTGGGGCATCGTCAAGGCCGACGTCGCTATCAAGGAAGGATATATCAGCGCCATCGGCAAGGCGGGCAATCCCGACATTCAGCCCGGCGTGACCATCGTGATCGGTCCCGGCACCGACGTGATCGCGGGTGAGGGCAAAATCCTCACCGCCGGCGGGTTCGACAGCCACATCCATTTCATCTGCCCGCAGCAGATCGAACATGCGCTGATGAGCGGCGTCACCTCGATGCTCGGCGGCGGCACCGGGCCCTCGCACGGCACCTATGCGACGACCTGCACGCCCGGGCCCTGGCACATGGCGCGGATGATCCAGTCGTTCGACGCCTTTCCGGTCAATCTTGGCATTTCCGGCAAGGGCAACGCCTCGCGCCCGGCAGCCCTGGTCGAGATGATCAAGGCCGGCGCCTGCGCCTTGAAGCTGCACGAGGACTGGGGCACCACGCCGGCCGCGATCGACAATTGTCTCTCGGTGGCCGACGACTATGACATCCAGGTGATGATCCATTCGGATACGCTGAACGAGAGCGGATTTGTCGAGGACACCGTGAAGGCGTTCAAGGGCCGCACCATCCATGCCTTCCACACCGAAGGCGCCGGCGGCGGCCACGCGCCGGATATCATAAAAATCGCCGGGTTGAAGAACGTGCTGCCGTCCTCGACCAATCCGACTCGCCCCTTCACCCGCAACACCATCGACGAGCATCTGGACATGCTGATGGTGTGCCACCATCTCGATCCCTCGATCGCCGAGGATCTGGCGTTTGCCGAAAGCCGCATCCGGAAAGAAACCATCGCCGCCGAGGACATCCTGCACGACCTCGGCGCGCTGTCGATGATGTCGTCGGATTCGCAGGCCATGGGCCGGCTCGGCGAGGTCATCATCCGCACCTGGCAGACCGCCGACAAGATGAAGAAGCAGCGCGGGTCGCTGCCGCAGGACAAGGGCAACAACGACAATTTCCGCGTCAAGCGCTACATTGCCAAATACACCATCAACCCCGCGATCGCCCACGGCGTCTCGAAACTGATCGGTTCGGTGGAAAAGGGCAAGCTCGCCGATCTCGTGCTGTGGTCGCCGGCGTTCTTCGGCGTCAAGCCGGAATGCATCATCAAGGGCGGCTCGATCGTGGCCGCTCCGATGGGCGATCCCAACGCCTCGATTCCGACGCCGCAGCCGGTGCATTACCAACCGATGTTTGCGGCCTTCGGCAAGTCGCTGACGGCGTCTTCGGTGGTGTTTTCCTCGAAAGCGGCGGTGGCCTCCGGGCTCGCCAAAAAGCTCGGCATCGACAAAAAGCTCTATGCGGTGGAAAACACCCGCTCGCGCATCTCGAAAAAGAGCATGATCCACAACGACGCCACGCCGAAAATCGAGGTCGATCCCGAAACCTATGAGGTCCGCGCCGACGGCGAACTCTTGACCTGCGCGCCCGCCGAGGTGCTGCCCATGGCGCAGCGCTATTTCATGTTCTAAGCTTCTCCCGGGCATGCCAGCCCTAACAAAAGCCCGGGAGGATCTCTTGATCTACGTCGTCGCCACGCTGACCGTGAAGCCGGAAACGCGCGCCGAATTCATCGCCGCCGCCACCGCCTGCATCGCGGAAACCCGGAAGGAGCCGGGCAATATCGCCTATGACCTGCACGAGAGCGTCACCGATCCGACCAAGATGGTGTTCGTCGAGCAATGGAAGGACGCCGACGCGCTGGTGCCGCACCGCGCGGCCGACCACATGAGGACCTTTGGCCGCGTGGCGGTGAGATGTTTTGCCGCGCCGCCAAAGATCGAGGTCATCACGCCGGAAAAAGTCGACGTCCGCTAGTCGGGAAAACCAGGGAAGAAGCTCATGATCTACGTCATCGCCACCACACCGATGAAGCCGGAAAACAGGGACGATTTCATCAAGGGGCACAAAGCCTGCATCGCCGAAACCCTCAAGGAGAAAGGCTGCATCTCCTATGAAGGTCATGTCAGTGTGAACGACCCCAACCGGTATGTGGTGGTGGAGCGCTGGGAGACCCGCGACGACCTTACCGCACATAGCAAGGCGCCGCATATGAAGGTGTGGCGGGAGTATTCTTCGCAGATGAAGACGGCGCCGACCGTGATCGAGATCATCAGCGACGGCAAGGTCGAGAAGTTTTAGCGATGATCCGCGCCACGCAGGTCCACGGCCAACACCGCTGGAGCGAACCGCCGGCCGACACCGTCGTGCTCGATTTCGACGACCGTCATCGGCGGCGGATGGCGATGCGAGGTACGCGCGGGCTGGAATTCCTGCTCGACCTGGAAAACGCGGTGGCGCTGCGCGGCGGCGATGCGCTGGTGCTCGAGGACGGTCGCCTGATCGAGGTGGTCTCAGCCCCCGAGCCGCTGCTCGAGATCAGGGGCGCCGACCCGCATCATCTGATCCGGGTCGCCTGGCATCTCGGCAACCGCCATCTGCCGACCCAGATCATGCCGAAAGGGCTGCGCATCCGGCGCGACCACGTCATCGAGGCGATGGTGACGGGGCTGGGCGCGCGGGTGATCGAGATCGAGGCGCCGTTCGATCCCGAAGGCGGCGCCTATGCCGGCGCAGCGCACGCGCATGCCGAGGCGCATGCGGAGGCGCATTCGCATGCCGAGGCCCACGCTTACGCCGGGCACGATCATGGCGCTGATCATGGCCACGACCATGATCATCATCACCACGACGAGCATCGCGAGCACGAGCATCATCACGGCCATTCCCATGCTCATGATCACAAGTAGGCCGCCGCCGATCGACGAACGCGGCGGCATGGGCGAGACCGAGGCCGCCGCGCTGTACCGGCTGATGACCTGGCTGTCGCCGGCTTTCCCGGTCGGCGCGTTCTCCTATTCGAGCGGCATCGAATGGGCGGTGGAGGCCGGCGACATCACTGATGCCGCGCGCTTGCGCGACTGGCTCGCGGCGATGTTGTCCTGTGGCAGCGGATTTTGCGACGGTGTGTTTCTGGCGGCCGCCCACCGCGCTGCGACGCCGTGCGACCAGTCGGTGCTGCGCGAGATCGCGGGACTGGCCGCAGCCTTCGTGCCCTCGCGTGAACGGGCGCTCGAAACCATTTCGCAGGGCCGCGCCTTCATCGACATCGCGCGCGCGGCGTGGAACTGCGATCGTCTCGAGCCGCTGATTGCGGCTTGCGATGGCGCGATCGTCTATCCCGTCGCCGTTGGTCTCGTCAGTTCGGCGCACGCTATTCCGCTTCCTGCCACCATGCATGCATTCCTTCACGCGGTAACCTCGAACTGGATCTCCGCCGGCGCCCGGCTGATCCCGCTCGGCCAAACCGACAGCCAGCGCGTGCTGGCGGCGCTGGAGCCCATCGTCGCCGCGTCAGCGCAACGCGCGCTCACGGCCTCCCTCGACGATCTCGGCAGCGCCACCTTCCGCGCCGATCTCGCCGGCCTGCGCCACGAGACGCAATATACCAGGCTGTTCCGGTCATGAGGATTTCCCAACCCGTCGTCCCGGCGAAGGCCCGGACCCCGAGCGTGAGCGCCATAGCGCTCATCGCGACGCCGCGGCCCATCGTTAGGGCAGGGCAGCAGATACCTTCCTTCATTGCATCCATTTGTGGTTATGGGTCCCGGCCTTCGCCGGGACGACGTGGAGAGAGCATCCGACATGCCTAACCCTCACGGCCCGCTTCGCATCGGCATCGGCGGCCCCGTCGGCTCGGGAAAGACCGCGCTGATGGACCTGCTCTGCAAGGCGATGCGCGACCGCTACGACATCGCCGCCATCACCAATGACATCTACACCAAATGGGACGCCGAGTTCCTGGTGCGCTCGGGCTCGCTGACGCCGGATCGCATCGCCGGCGTCGAGACCGGCGGCTGCCCGCACACCGCGATCCGCGAGGACGCCTCGATGAATCTGGCCGCGGTGGCCGACATGCGCGCGAAATTCCCCGGCCTCGACCTGGTGCTGATCGAATCCGGCGGCGACAACCTCGCCGCCACCTTCTCGCCGGAACTCGCCGATCTCACCATCTACGTCATCGACGTCGCCGCCGGCGACAAGATCCCCTCCAAGGGCGGCCCCGGCATCACCCGCTCCGACCTCCTGGTGATCAACAAGATCGACCTCGCGCCGCATGTCGGCGCCTCGCTGGAGAAGATGGACACCGACGCTAGGCGGATGCGCGGCGAACGGCCGTTCGTGATGACGAACCTGCGCAAGAGCGAGGGCCTGGAGCGCATCATCGGCTTCATCGAAGCCAAGGGCGGGCTGACGCCGCAGGCTGCGGCGAAGGCGGGCTGATCCGGCGCGTTAACACTTGTGGCGACCGTCATTCCGGGGCGCGCAAAGCGCGAACCCGGAATTTCGAGATTCCGGGTCTGGTCCTTCGGACTATCCCGGAATGACGGGGTTGATGCGCGTGAGTGAAAAAAACTTTTGCAGCCCGCCTGCGGAACAAAATTCCCCCACGATGATTAGCATCCTCCGGCCGTTGTCAGGACAACACCTCCGGCAACCTTGTTTGCTCCCGTCCGCCAACCGCAGTTGCGTACCGATGATCGCTCCGCCAATATCCGAAAACGGTTGGCTCTTATTGTCTTCGGTTTGTTGCCGCCCCCCCATGATGCTTGATCGATTCTTCGCCGGCTCCTCATTCCCCGAGTAAAACGAGTGGTTCGACTCGGTTTCATCATCGGTTTCATCGCGCTGATCGGGGCCCTGTTCTCCGGGCTCGCCGCCTATCGCGTTCACGATCAGGAATTGACGGTCGAGCGGATCGCCCTGGCGCGCGCGATCGACGTGCATGCGAGCCTGGTCCAGGACCGGCTGACCGAGCGCGAACTGCTGGCCCGTGTCGCCTCCGGACTGTTCCACGCGCCCTCGGTGATCAAGGCCAATATGCTGCAGCCGCTGCGGTCGGCAATCTATGCCTTCAAGACCGACTTCCTGGTCGCGAGCTGGATCGCCCGGCTCAAGCCGACCGAGCTGGACGCGGCGCGCGCGGAACTTGCCGCCGCCGGGTTTCCAAATCCCTCAATCCGCAACTATGACGACCAGCCGTTGGACGCCTCCGCGCTGACGAAGCCGGTCGATGTGCTGATGGATGTCGAGCCGCGCAACGCCGAAACCAGCACCTTCCCGGGCCGCGTCCTGGACCGCGATCCGTTCCTCGGGCCGATGCTGGCGCAGGCCATGGCCGAGGGCAAGCCGGAGGCATCCGATCCCTTCCCGCTGCTGCGTCACGATGGGCCGGTCGGCCTGGTGCTGGCCGCGCCGGTGCTGCCGGAGGGCGGCGGCGCGCCGGCCGGTCTCGTCACCTTTTCCTATGAACTCGCGCCGCTGATGCTGACCAATGACGACCTGTCGCTGTTTTCGGTGGCGCTGAAGGACCCGCGCGACGCCGATCGCGAACTGGTGGCCGATCAGCAGGGCAGCGTCACGTCGCGTGCGACCTCGCCGCAGGCCGCGCCCCCCTCGATGCTGCGCACCGTGACGTTCGGCAGCCGCGACTGGGCGCTCGCCTATTACGCCAAGGCCAACGCCGCGCGGCATGCCGAGCAGACCGCCACCGTGGTGGCGGCGATCGGCCTAGCGCTGACCAGCATCGTCTGCGGGTTGTTCGGCTATGTCGCCTACAACAATCTGCGGCTCAGCCGCGAGATCGAAGTCAGAATCGGCTTCGAGCGGCGGCTCACGGCGGTGATCGACGAACTCAATCACCGGGTCAAGAACATCCTCGCCGTGATCCAGTCGATCGTGACCCGCACCTTGCGCCACGGTTCCAACATCGACGTCGCCCGCGAGCTCCTGATCGGCCGCATCCATGCGATGTCGAACGTGGTCTCGCTGCTCAGCGAAAGCCAGTGGCAGGGCGTCGAGCTGAAAGGCCTGTTCGAGGCGCGCGCCATTCCGCATGCCGAGCGGATCGCGGTCTCCGGTCCCGACATCGCGGTCAGCGCGCGGGCCGCGCAATCGCTGTCGCTGTTGTTCTTCGAACTGGCCTCGCATTCCGACGAGGGGCTGTCGCTGGTCGGCAAGCACCCGCATATCGTGGCGCAATGGGAAGTGACGGGCGAAGAGCCCGACAAGGTGTTTCACTTCCGCTGGGAGGAATTCAATACCAGTGCGTCGACCCGCCGCGAGGACTCCGATTTCGGCGTGATCCTGCTCGACCGCGTCGCGCCCGAGGCGCTGGGCGGCGCTTCCAAGCGCTATTTCACTGACGTCAGCTACGTCTACGAACTCACCGCCCCGATGGCGACCGTCATCGACATGACCGAGCGCGACCGCACCGAACAATTCGCGACGCCGCCGAAGTGGAAGCGGTAGCTCAACCGTCGTCCCGGCCTTGAGCCGGGACCCATCCGCCGCAGCCTCTCGGTTGCGCACGGCAATTGACGGCTTGCCTGGCAACTCCCGCCGGTGGTTATGGATTCCGGCTCAAGGCCGGGACGACAACCATACTACCCGCTGCCGCCGATCACGGCGCGCACGGTCTGGTCGGGGCCGAAGTCCTCGGTGCCGTCGACATAGAGCAGTGCCGAGAGTTTTGAGCGCGCGCGGTTGACGCGGCTCTTGATGGTGCCGACCGCACAGCCGCAGATCGCGGCTGCATCCTCATAGGAGAAGCCGGAGGCGCCGACCAGGATCAGCGCCTCGCGCTGGTCCTGCGGCAATTTGTCGAGTGCCGCGCGAAACTCCTCGAACTCCAGATGCGCGCTCTGCGCCGGCTGGGTCTTCAGCGTCTTGGCATAGCTGCCGTCGGCGTCCTCGACCTCGCGCCGCCGCTTGCGGTAGTCGGAGCGGAACAAGTTGCGCAGGATCGTGAACAGCCACGCCGGCAGGTTCGAGCCGGGCTGGAACGAGTCGATGTTGGCAAGCGCGCGCAACAGCGTCTCCTGCACCAGATCGTCGGCGCGGTCGCCGTTACCGGAGAGCGAGATCGCGAAGGCGCGCAGACTGGGCACTGAGGCCAGGATATCGTCGCGTAGGGCATCCGTGAGAGGCATTAATCTCTCCCGTCATTTTTGATTGCTTGATCGCCCGCATCCCTCAATTGGTCATTGGGCTTGGGAACATCAAGCTTGCGGATCAGTTCGGCGAACCGGTCGGGTACCCCCTGGCGCACGACGTCGTCGTACATCGCCCGCAGCTGGTGGCCGATTCTCGACTGAATCTCGGCATTGAGGCCACCCTGCTTCCCCGTCGCCGCATTCTTGGTGGCTTGAGACTTTACTTCTTTCATGACCTGTTCCACGCTTCCCCGAGGGTTAAGTCCCTGTAGCTTCAAGAATTATCGCCAAATAGAGGTCCTATGAGGGGAACTAATTCGCTCCCCTGCCAGAAGTTCCCTCTTTCTGAGGGAACTTTCCGCGCCCAGGCGCGTAATACAGCCACGCCAGGGGGGAACCGGGTCACCCCAATTGAGCCAGTTTGACCCAAAATGGATGGAGTGGGGATGTCCCGATCACAGCTCGTTGCCGAACATCTGCCGTTGCTGCGGCGCTATGCCCGTGCGTTGACAGGAAACCAGGCTTCAGGCGATGCCTATGTCGGCGCCATGCTCGAGGCCCTGCTGCAGGACTCTTCCCTGCTCGACGAGCAGCACGGGGCCCGCGCCGCCCTGTTCCGCCTGTTCACCCAGATCTGGAATTCGGTCGCGCTCAACGAGGATGCCGACGTGGCGACCCTGCCGATGCTCCCCGAGCGCCGGCTGTCCAACATCACGCCGCTGCCGCGTCAGGCTTTCCTGCTGCTGTCGCTGGAAGGATTTTCGGAAGAGGAAGTGGCCTTCATCCTCGACATCGATGTCGGGGAAACCCGCCGGCTGGCGGATGCCGCCGGCCGCGAGATGGCGGCCGAAATCGCCACCGACGTGCTGATCATCGAGGACGAGACCTTCATCGCGATGGATCTCGAAAGCCTGGTGCGCAACCTCGGCCACCGCGTCATCGGCGTCGCCCGCACCCATTCGGATGCGGTCGCTCTCGCCAAGAACAAGAAGCCCGGCCTGATCCTCGCCGACATCCAGCTCGCTGACGGTTCCTCGGGCCTCGAGGCCGTCAACGAACTGCTGCGCACCTTCGAGGTGCCGGTGGTGTTCATCACCGCCTATCCCGAACGCTTCCTCACCGGCGAACGCCCCGAGCCGGCGTTTTTGATCTCAAAACCGTTCCAGCCCGCGATGGTTTCGGCGGTGGCGAGCCAGGCGCTGTTCTTCCAGCGCAACTCGCGCAACCGGACGCCACGGGTGGCGTGAGATTGGGTCGATTGAATTGATCGAATCCGGCGCGCTGAAAGGCGCGCCGGATTTTTTTGGCATGTGATTGGCGCCCGCGTAGTCCGGATGAAGCGCTTGCGAAATCCGGGTTGTTTCGCGCCGCTCCCGGATTGCGCTCCGGCGCGCGCCGACGGCGTGACCCCGGAGCTTCATCCGAGAGCAGGCAAGACGTGGATGCCCGGCACAGCCGGGCATGGCGATTGAAATGTGTGGTAAAAAAAGCAGGGCGCGGTTGGCATCACCACAACCGCGCCCTACGTCGCCGGTCTATGGGGCAGGGGGGATGACCGGCTGCCGGGATGACTCCGAGGCCCCCACCGGCGTTCCCGCTTCCCAAAAAATTTTTGCACACGGTTAAGTGATGCCGGGTTCCTTGAACCTCGGGGGTTCGGTTCCGTTCTTATTATTGATCGCCATGGGGCGAGGGACCAACCGTCATGTCGCAGATCTCCAGGGCAATTTTCGCAGCGTCCGCCATCGCGCTGACGCTTGGCGTGATTCCGCTGGCCGCCGGGCGCGACCTCACCGGTGGCGTGTTCCATCGCCTGCAGGCCGCCTCGATCGCGCCTGCAATCAATCGCGCGACCAAGGCCGACCGCGCCACGGTCGTCGCATCGACCGGCGGGCCGACGCGGACCATCTCGCTGCAGTTGAACGGGCTCTCCGACACCTCCGTGCTGGTCCGCATCCCCGTAGCCCAGGCCGGCCGCAGCGCGCCCGAATGGACCAAACCCGGCAATGACCGCCCGGTGGCCTGCGAGCCCGTGGTCAGCGTCCTGACCGACATCGCCAAGCGACTGCAGGCGGGACGCTGCGTGACCTGACGTAAGACCTGACATAATAGGTCATAGGTCGCCATGCCCGGGCTTCCGCCTTCGCCAAGGCATCGGCGGACCGGCACCGAGGACCCGGCGAAGCTTTGGCGTAGACGGGTGACCCGGCAGTCCATCAATCTTCGTCACAAGGCTTTCCGAACGAGATGGATCACCGGGCCTGCGCCCCCGCCGAAGGGGCTTCGGCCCCGCAGGCGGGTCAAGCCCGGTGATCTCGATGGGATCGACGTTGGCTCACTCCGCCGGCGCCTGGTCCTGCCGGGTGCTGCGGCTGGCCATCAATCCGAGGGCGAGGCCGCCGACCGCGAGAATCGGGATCAGCCGCTTGACGCCGATGGCGCGCACCAGCTGGATGCCCGTCGCAACCAGCATCGGATCGGCGAACGCGCTGTGCAGCGCCGATTTCGCGGTCTCCCGGGCGCGCGCCTTGATCTGGCTGCGGCGCACGCTGTAGCAGATGCCGACGATGACGGCGGCCACAAGGAACACGCCGGCGCCGGTGAGGCACGCCTCGATCAGCCCGTAATTCTGCAGCACGTAGACGAAGGCCGCGGCGCAGAGAAACGCAAACGTGACGAACAAGGCGAACGCCATCGCGACCGCGAGCGATGTCAGCTGCAGGGCGGAGCCGGTCGACTGCTTGAACTCGTCGATCATGCGCTGAAACATCGGAATGGCCTCGCTCGAAATGACGTCGGAAAACCACGCTGGCGGCGGCGCTTGCGCTGCCGTTGGAATCAAGCCGTCGCGCCACAGACGACGGGGCCTACCTTCGCCGACCTGCCTTCGCCAAACCTACCTGCGCCAGGTGGCGCCGATCAGGAAGCCGAGGCCGATCGCGAGTTCGACGGTCGCCAGCGGACGCTGCACGATCACGTCCTCCAGCGTCTCCTCGATCGAATGCGCGGCGTCCTGCGCCGCGTCCATCATCGCGCCGCCACGCTCCGACATGTCGTCGACCGCCGCATCGACATTGGCGCGGGCCTGCTTGTAGCCGCGGCGCGCCTGCTTCTTCGCGGTGCCGGCAAAACTGTTGAGCACGTCGGTGATCTGGTCGGTCAAAGCGGAGATATCGTTCTTCACGGCGGTCACATCCTTTTCCAGGCGTTCATAGGTCGCTTTATCCGTCAGATCCTTCATTCCGATTTCGCCATTGGTACTCGACATCAAAAGCTCCCGGTTATCGAAATTGGTCTGGTCCACAAACGCGCCGCCGCTAGGTAAGTTCCATCGAGGTTCCGACACTTCACACGTCGTTCCGGCGTTCGCCGGGACGACGGATCCTCACCCCTGCGGCAGTTGCGGGTTATCCACCGGCAGCAGGTGTTCCTTCAAAATGAGGCCGACGATCAAAAGCGGTGAGGACAGGAAGCCGCCCATCGGTCCCCACAGCCAGGTCCAGAACGCCAGCGCAATGAAGACCGCGAGCGCGTTCAGCTCAAGCCTGCGCCCGATGATGGTCGGCGTGACGAAATGTCCTTCCAGGAAGGTGATACCGACAAAGGCCAGCGGCGCGACCAGCCCGGCACTGATCGTGGGGTATGCGACCACGCCGACCGCGGTGAGGATCACGAACATCGCAACCGGGCCGATGATCGGAAAGAAATTCAGGGTCGCCGCCAACGCGCCGAGCCCGGCGGGATTCGGCATGCCGGCGATGGCGCAAACCAGGCCGGTGGCCGCGCCGACGCCGAAATTGATCATGGTCACGGTGAGCAGATAGCCGCCGAGCTGGCCCTCGATCGCGTTGAGGATGCGCAGCATGCGCAGCCGCGCGTCATGGTCGCCGAAGGTCATGATCAGCGCCCGGCGCAGGTCGCGCCAGCTGGCGATGAACAGGATCAGGGTGGCGATGAACAGCAGGAATTCGGTGAAGGTCGGCGACAGGAATTCGAGCGCCGGCTGCACCCAGTCGATTTTCGGCAGCTGGAACGGGGCGGCCGAAAGCGTGCCGGATGTGCCGAGCATGTTCTGCACTTCCTGCCATAGCGCCAGCGGCCGATCGAACACCTGAAGTTTGTCCTTGAGCCGCGCTCCCAGCTCCGGCAGGTGCCGGCTCCATTCCATCAGCGGCGAGGAAATCAGCGCGGTCATGAAGGTCGCACCGGCGCCGACCGCGGCCACGATCAGCACCGCCGATACCGCGCGGGGAATCCTGTGCCGCTCGAGCAGGCCCGCGGCCGGCGACAGCATGGTCCCGACGATGAACGCGGCCACGACGGGAAGAAAGAACGCCTTCGCCACATAAAGTACGGCGACGACGGAGATCACCAACAGCGCGAGCAGCGCGAAGGCGACCAGCTCCGCGCGCCGGATCACCGGCGGCTGTTCGCCCTTACCCTCGGACAGCGGCGTACCGGCCGTTTCCCGGCCAGACCCGCGGTTATTGGGAAGGATACGCAACTGGCTCTCCCCGGGTGCGGGCTTAATCGTTGAATGAGCCGCGAACGCGTGCGTGGCGCCGGCTCCGGCCGCAACAACCCGTCGATCCGGCAGGAGTTCCATCGCGGGAATGTGAGCAGGGCGGTTCTTGACACGGCCTGATCTATTTGAGTCCCGACGGAACTGTGGAGCCTCGGTGACGTTTGATCTGGCAGAAGCATCAACGGGATGCGCTTTCCGCATCGGGGCAGATCATGAAACAGACATTCGCAGGCAATCGCAGGCTTTCCTCGCGCGCGATGAGCGCGCTGGTCGTTGGCGCGGCGTTGACGCTATCGCCCTTCCTTCTCTCCAGCCAGGCAAGCGCGCAGGTGCTCGGCTATGCCTCAACGCCGCCAAGCGCGTTTCCATCGGATAATGTCATGCAACCGGACCAGCCGGCGCTGACGGATGAAGACAGCGTGCTGCCGGCGCGGCTGCAGCGGACCGAGGTCGCGCTTGACAGCCGGGAGGCGCCTGGCACCGTCATCATCGATACCGGCAACACCGTGCTCTATTACGTGCTTGGGCAGGGCCGCGCCATCCGTTACGGCGTCGGCGTCGGCCGCGAAGGCTTTACCTGGGCCGGCGTGCAGACCATCAGCCACAAGGCGGCATGGCCGGATTGGCATCCGCCGGCGGAGATGATCGCGCGCCAGCCCTATCTGCCGCGCTTCATGGCCGGCGGTCCCGGCAATCCGCTCGGCGCGCGCGCGATGTATCTCGGCGCCAGCGAATACCGCATCCATGGCACCAACGATCCCACCACCATCGGCAAGTTCGTGTCCTCGGGCTGCATCCGCCTCACCAATGACGACGTCGCCGACCTGTTCAGCCGTGTCGATGTCGGCACCCGGGTCGTGGTGCTGCCGAAGAACGGACCGCATGTCGTAGCCAGGGAGATCGGTGAACGCGACGCGTTCGCAACTCGCCAGCGTCCGCTCCTGACGACGGTATCGACGGGACGGCAGGCGGTGAATCTGACGACCTCGTCGCTGTACTGACGGGCGAGCGTTCGGTTTCGGAGGCTGACATGCTGACGGTATCGGGCAAGCGAATGGCGTTCGGCGCGGCGCTCGCAATCTGCGCGCTGACGCTTGCGCCGGCGGCACAAGCCGAGGATTTCCTCTCCGCACTGTTCGGCGCGTTCGGCGGTCACGCGCGTGCGCCCATGATCCGGATGCCCTATGCCGGCGAGACGCCGCCCGATGCCACCCGGGGCGATCCCATCACCTTTCCGCCAAGCGACACCCCGCGTCTGCGCGCCTATGGCGGCGGCGCGGCGTTCTGCGTGCGGACTTGCGACGGACGCTATTTCCCGCTCGCCGGCAGCGACCGGGAGAGCAGGGCGGCGTCATGCAACAGTTTTTGTCCGGCGAGCAAGACTGAAGTGGTCTATGGCGGCAATATCGACGATGCCGCGACCGCGACCGGAAAACCTTACTCCGAACTGCCGAATGCGTTTCGCTATCGCAACGAGATCGTGGCGGGGTGCACCTGCAACGGCAAGAACCAGTTCGGGCTCGCGCCCGTCACCATCGAGAACGACCCGACGATCCGCAAGGGTGACCTCGTCGCCGGTGCCGACGGCCTGATGGTCGCGAGCGGCAGCGCTGACAAGCGCCATGCCCAGCTGAATTTCTCGCCGGTCCCGAAGTCGGCGCTGGCGCGCTACGGCCGCGTGCCGGTGGTGGCGCGGGAGTGATCTATGCATTCGTCATGGCCGGGCTTGACCCGGTCATCCACGTCTTCCTTTGGGCCGACACAAAGACGTGGATGCCCGGCACAAGGCCGGGCATGACGATTAAATCACCCCGCTAAATCACGCCGCGCGGCTCCAGCCGGGCCGTCGTCCTTCGAGACGCCGCGCAAGAGCCCGGCTCCTGATGAGGATGACGCTCAATCCATTGGTGCCGTTGCGAGCTTGGATCACGCCGCGCGATCTTGCCGAGGAATTCCGTCACCTGGCTGCCGAGTTGCTGGCTTAGGTCTCCAGCATCTCGGAGGCCGGCTTGACGTTCTCGGCAGCGGCGATCGTGCGAGGCCGGGTTCCCCGTCCGGAACCGGAAGCCGGGCTCTGCGTTGACGAACCGTTAATTCGCATCAAACGGTTCAGGGGAATTTCGGATGCTGATCAGCGTACTCATCACGTTTCTCGTCATCATTCTGGTTTTGTATTTGATTAACCTGTTGCCGCTCGACGGTCGCGCCAAACAAATCGCGCGCGTCGTGGTGATCATCCTCGGCGTGATTTCGCTGCTGAAATATATCGCGGTGTTCTGACCTCGACTTGCAATCGAGCGATCATCGTTGCCTTCTGCGTCATGGCCGGGCCTGTCCCGGCCATCCACGTCTTCCTTGCGGCGATCCCGTGAAGACGTGGATGCCCGGCATCGCAGACAAGTTTACGCAGCCTGCGCAAAACAGACTGCTATGGCCGGGCATGACGAGTTGATTGGCTAGCCCGCCGCCTTGGCCTCGCGGCGGCGCGCGGTCAGGATATATTCGGTGTAGCCGTTCGGCTGTTCGCGGCCCTTGAAGATCAGGTCGCAGGCCGCCTTGAAGGCGACCCCATCGAAGGAAGGCGCCATCGGCCGGTACAGGGGATCGCCGGCGTTCTGCTTGTCGACCACGGCCGCCATGCGCTTTAGCGATTCCATCACCTGCTCTTCGGTGATGACGCCCTGATGCAGCCAGTTCGCCAGATGCTGGCTCGAGATGCGCAAGGTGGCGCGGTCTTCCATCAGGCCGACGTCGTGGATGTCGGGCACCTTGGAACAGCCGACGCCCTGATCGATCCAGCGCACGACGTAACCCAAAATGCCCTGGCAGTTGTTGTCGATCTCCTGCTTGACGTCATCGGGCGCCCAGTTCGACTGCGACACCGGAATCGTCAGGATCTCCGACAGTCTCGCGCGCGGGCCGGCCTTGGCCAATTCCTGCTGCCGCGCCTGCACGTTGACCCGGTGATAATGCAGCGCATGCAGCGTCGCCGCGGTCGGCGACGGCACCCAGGCGGTGGTGGCGCCGGCCTGCGGATGCGCGATCTTCTGCGACAGCATGTCCGCCATCTGGTCGGGCGCGGCCCACATGCCCTTGCCGATCTGGGCATGGCCGGGCAGGCCACAGGTCAGGCCGACATCGACGTTCCAGTCCTCATAGGCCTTGATCCAGGGCTGCTCCTTCATGTCGTTCTTGCGGATCATCGGTCCGGCTTCCATCGAGGTATGAATCTCGTCGCCGGTGCGGTCGAGGAAGCCGGTATTGATGAACATGATGCGCTTGAGTGCATTCTGGATGCAGGCCTTCAGGTTGACCGTGGTGCGGCGCTCCTCGTCCATGATGCCGATCTTGATGGTATTTTCCGGCAGCGACAGCATCTTCTCGACCCGGCCGAACAGTTCGCAGGTCAGCGCCACCTCGTCGGGCCCGTGCATCTTCGGCTTGACGATATAGACCGAGCCGGTGCGGCTGTTCCTCGTTTTCGAGTTGCCCTTGAGGTCGTGGATTGCGAGCAGGCCGGCGACCGCGGCGTCCAGGAAACCTTCCGGAATTTCGGCACCGCTGGAATCCAGCACCGCGTCGGTGAACATGTGATGGCCGACATTGCGCATCAACAAAAGGCTGCGGCCGTGCAGCCTGACCTCTCCCTTGCCATCGGGCGAGGTGTAGACACGATCGGGATTGAGCGCGCGCTTCAGTGTCTTGCCGCCCTTCTCGAAGTCGGCGGACAAGCTGCCGTCCATCAAACCCAGCGTATTGCGATAGATCAGTACCTTGTCGTCGGCATCGACCGCAGCGACCGAGTCCTCCATGTCCAGGATGGTGGAGACCGCCGCTTCCAGGATCATGTCGGCGACGCCCGCCGGATCGTCCTTGCCGATCATGTGGCCGCGATCGATCCTGACTTCGATATGCATGCCGTTGTTGACCAGCAGGATCGCCGAAGGCGCCGCCGGATCGCCGCGGTAACCCGCAAACTGCGCGTTGGATTTCAGCGCGGTGGCGTTGCCGCTCTTCAGTTTGACGGCAAGCTGGCCGGCGATGACGGCGTAGGAGGTGACATCGGTGTGGCTTCCGGTCGCCAGCGGCACCGCCGAATCGAGGAAGGTTTTTGCCTTCGCGACCACCTTGGCGCCACGGGCCTTATCGAAGCCCTTGACTTCGTTCGGCTCGTGCGGGATCGCGTCGGTGCCGTAGAACGCATCGTAGAGGCTGCCCCAGCGCGCGTTCGCCGCGTTCAGCGCATAGCGCGCATTGGTGAGGGGAACGACGAGTTGCGGTCCGCAGATCTTGCCGATCTCCTCGTCGACATCAGCGGTCTCGACCTTGTGCGTCGGCGGCTCCGGCAGCAGGTAGCCGATATCCTCGAGGAAGGCCGTATAGGCCTTGATGTCGAACGGTTTGCCCTTGTTGGCGCGATGCCAGCCGTCGATCCTGGTCTGCAGGGCGTCGCGCACCTTGAGCAGCTCATGATTTCTGGGCGCGAGATCGCGGAGGATGGCGGCCAGTCCTCCCCAGAATGCATCGGCCGAAATCCCGGTATTCGGGATGGCTTCCTTGGCGATGAAATCGAACAGAACAGGCGCGATCTTCAATCCGTGGGCTTCGACACGATCCATAATCAGGTTTTTCTCACGAGATTGCCGCGAATACGCGGTGTTCAGGAAACAAACGATAAAATGCCCCGGCAAGGGGCATTGTTCCGGGGCCTTTTAGCGCTAAATCCGGGGCCATGAGAAGGCCTTTGGCGGCCCTCGACTGCCCATAACAGAGGCCGGCAACGCTCAAATATTGGCCGCGAGGTCGACGAGTTCGTCGAACAGGATGCCGGTCCGAACCAGCATTCGCTCGATCTCCTCGATGGCTTCAGCGACCGAACGGATCGAGGTGTCGATGGTCAACTCGGCCTCCGCCGGCGGCTGGTAGTCGTTGCCGATCCCGGTGTAGGCGTGCAGGGAGCCCGCGCGCGCCTTGGCGTAATGGCCCTTGGGGTCGCGGCTCTCGCACACCTCGGCCGGCGTTGCGACGTAAATCTCGCGGAAGGCGCGGTCTGCGATGCGGCGCGCGGCGGCGCGATCCTCGCGCGCGGGCGAGACCGCCGCGACGACAGCGATGTGGCCGTTGCGGGCGAGGTGGGTGGCTACTTCGGCGAGCCTGCGGATGTTCTCGCTGCGGTCGAAGGCCGTAAAACCGAGGTCGCTGTTGAGGCCGGCGCGCAAGGTGTCGCCGTCCAGCAATACCGGCGAGCCGCCATTGCCGAACAGCCGGCGCTCCAGCGCGCGCGCCAGCGTCGATTTTCCGGAAGCCGGCAGGCCGGTCAGCCAGAGCACCGCGCCGGCGTGACGGTAGCGCGCCGAGCGTTCGTCGAGACGCAGCGCGGATTCCACCGGCACGATGTCGACGGGAATGGCGCGCTGCCCGGCGTCGACCGACAGCACGAGCCCACCGCCGGCGATGCGGCCATTGACCTCGATCACCAGCCGTCCGGTGCGGGGATTTTCCGATTGAGGATCGGCTGCGATCGGCTGCGCCAGCGCAATGTCGATCTCGCCGACATGGTTGCGCGCGATCGATGCGGTCTCGACGCTCGACAACTCGCCGGGGTCGACCGCCTTCTCGATCGCGACCACGGTGGCGCGGGTTTCCCTGGTGCCGAGGCGGACCAGGATGGAGTCGCCCCTTGCCAGCGGCCGGTCGTGCAGCCAGAAAATCCGGGCACGAAGGCGCCGCGTATCGCGCGGGCTGTCGCCGACATGGGCGATGACGTCGCCGCGCTCGATGAACAATTCGCGGTCGAGCGTGATACCGACCGACCGGCCGGCGGTCTGCGCACCCCCGACCGGCGTCACCGGCCAGCCCTCGACGCTCCTGATTTTGGCGATCTTGCCGGCGGGCAGGATGACGATCTCGTCGCCGGCGGCAAGGCTGCCGGACTCGATGCGGCCCGCAACGATGCGGCGGTCGTCGAATTTGTAGATCGCCTGCACCGGCAGTCGCAGCGCCAGCTGCTCCAGTGGCCGCGCCGGCTCCAGAGCGTCGAGCGCTTCCACCACGGTCGGGCCCTTGTACCAGGCGTTTCGCGGCGTGCGCTCGGCAACGCCGTCGCCGTCGCGCGCCGAAATCGGAATCACCGCCGAGGGCGTGAGCCCGAGGCCGGTGAGGTGTGCCGAAATCTCGTTGCTGATCTCGCCGAACCGCGCGGCGGAAAAATCCACCCGGTCCATTTTGTTGACGACCACGGCGACCTGCCTGATGCCGAGCAGATGCAGCAGATAGCCGTGGCGCCGGGTCTGGTCGCGCACGCCTTCCAGCGCGTCGATGATCAACACGGCGCCATCGGCCTGCGAGGCCCCGGTGATCATGTTTCGCAGGAATTCGGCGTGGCCGGGTGCATCGATCAGCACGATGTCGCGCGATCCCGTGCGGAAACGGATCTGTGTTGTGTCGATGGTGATGCCCTGGTCGCGCTCGGTCTGCAGCGCATCCAGAAGGAATGACCATTCGAACGGCATGCCGCGCCGGGCGCTGACGGCTTTCAGCATTTCGAGTTTGCCCTCGGGCAGACTGCCGGTTTCATGCAGCAGGCGCCCGACCAGGGTCGACTTGCCGTGATCGACATGGCCAACGATGACGATGCGCACTTGAGGCCGCGTCGTGCCATTAGGCGTTGCGGAGGTCGCGGCGGGGACAAGCATGTTCATCGGCTGTACCAACGTCAGTTCAGAGATAGCCGGCGACGCGCAGCCGCTCGAAGGCGTCTTCGGTTTCGTGATCGAGCGCGCGGCCGGCGCGTTCCGGCACTTTGGTGCCGTCGAGTTCAATCAGGATCTCGTCGATGTTCGATGCCGTCGACTTCACCGGAAACGTGATGTCGGCATCGCCGAGCGAGCGATAGCGCTTTCCGCCTTTGGCCAGATAAAGCGGAATGATCGGGATGTCTTCGCGCTTGGTATAGGCCCAGATGTCGGCCTCGGTCCAATGCAGGATCGGGTGGATACGCAAATGCGCGCCCGGCGGCGGCGAGGCGTTGAACTGGTCCCAGAATTCCGGCGGCTGGTCGCGCACGTCCCATCCGCCCTCCAGCCCGCGCGGCGAGAACACGCGTTCCTTGGCGCGGGTGGCTTCTTCGTCGCGGCGAATGCCGGCGATCAATCCGTCGAAGCCGTATTTGGCAAGCGCGAGCTTTAACCCTTCGGTCTTGCGCGCGGCGGAGCGCGCCGCTGGCGGCAGCGTCGGATCGATCGTCTCCAGCGGCGGGCAGGGTTCGATTCTGAGATCGAGCTCCCACTCCTTGCCGTAACGATCGCGGAACGCGTACATCTCCGGAAATTTCTTGCCGGTATCGACGTGAAGCGCCGGGAATGGCACGCGGCCGAAGAAGGCCTTGCGCGCCAGCCAGATCATCACATTGGAATCCTTGCCCAGCGACCACAGCAGCGCCAGCTTCTTCAGCCGCGCGAAGGCTTCGCGGAAAATGTAGATGCTCTGCGCTTCCAGCGCGTCGAGGTGATCCATTGACGGCGCCGGAAGGCGTCCACCGGCTGAAAGTTGCTGCAGCGAAACTGTCTCGGACGTGTCAGCCCAAGGCAACCGCTGTTTTCCCTGATCGTTGTCGAGAAGATGCATCTCTCGCCCTTGGCCTCTAAGGGTGAAAATTCTATAGTCGCAGTGCAATAGAGAAGAAAGAATTTTCTCTTTGCGGGCATTGAATGAGACATATATAGAAAATAATTCCAGTCAACCCCGGATGTCTGGGAAGCGAGTGTCGAATGCGATTTCTGCCGGTATTTCTCGATCTGCAAGCCGGACCGGTCCTGCTGTTGGGTGCTGGCGATCCGGCGCGGGCGAAACTGCGCCTGCTCGCGGCCGCCGGCGCGCGCGTGCGATGGTACGCGACAGATGGTGATCATGATCTTGATGGGTTCTCGGCCGATGACGTAGCTCGGATCGAGCGCCACGAGGGCGATCCGCTCGCGGCCGATCTCACGGGCCTCATTGCGATCGTGTGCGCGGGCGCTGATGACGTCGGAGCCACGATGTCGGCGCGGGCCAGGGCGGCAGGACTGCCCGTGAATGTGATGGACGACCCCTCGCATTCGACTTTCATTTTCCCTGCCATCGTCGATCGCGGCGATGTCGTCGTCGCCGTCGGTACTGGCGGCGCCTCGCCTGTGGTGGCGCGCCGCGTGCGCGAAATGATCGAGGCCGTCCTGCCGGCACGTATCGGCGATCTCGCCGGTTTCATCGGTCGCTGGCGCAAGGCAATCCATGCCCGCATTCCCGAATTTTCGCTGCGGCGCCGTTTCTGGGAGAACGTTGTCGATGGCCCGATCGGCGCACTGGTTCTCGCCGGGCGCAAGAACGAAGCCGAAGCCGCGCTGAATGTCATTTGCGATCCGTCGGCCTTCGCCGGCGCGTTGCTGTCAGGACAGGCCGCGGGCAGGGTGACGCTGGTCGGCGCCGGTCCGGGCGATCCGGATCTACTCACCGTCAAGGCGCTGCGCGCGCTGCAGGACGCCGACATTGTTTTCCACGATGAACTGGTCTCGCCCGAAATTCTCGATCGCGCCCGCCGCGATGCGGCGCGCATTGCGGTCGGCCGCCGCGTCGGCAAGCCCGGCATCGGCCAGGACGCCATCAACGCCCTGATGATCGAGGCGGCCAAATCGGGACAGCGCGCGGTTCGACTGAAGGGCGGCGATCCCTTCGTGTTCGGCCGCGGCGGCGAGGAAGTCGAAGCCCTGCGCAAGGCCGGTGTTGCCTATTCGGTGATTCCCGGAATTACCGCAGCGCTTGCCGCCGGTGCGCAATTCGAAGTGCCGCTCACCTTCCGCAACGAGGCGCTACGCATCACCTTCCTCACGGCGCACCAGGCGAAAGACGCCGAAGCGGTCGACTGGTCTGTTCTGACCGACGGGAAAATGACGGTCGTGGTCTATATGGGCATGACGGCCGCGACGGTGGTCCGCGCCGGGCTGCTGGCTGCGGGCCGCTCGCCGGAAACGCCCGTCGGCGTGTTCGCGCGCGTGAGCCGGCCCGACGCACAGGCCGAAGTCGGCACGCTGAACCAATTACCAGATCTGGTCGAAAAGATCGACGGCGGTCCCGCCATTCTCATCATCGGCGACGTGGTGGCGCATTCCGCGCCCTGGCGCCAATCCGAACTCTCTCAACTGGTCTCGTATTTTCAGGACGCTGCCGAATGACCTCTCCGCTCGAACAGAAAAAAATCAGAATCGCCGGCCCCTCGGTGGTGACAGCCAATCGCACCTGGGACGGCATCGTGATCTACCGCACCGACCGGCACGACTGGTCGCCGAAACTGTCGGACGCCGCCATCGTTCGTACCTCGGATGAGGCGCGCGCGCTGCTGGCGGAATCGGCCGCCGACGATGTCGGCGCGGTCGGCGCCTATATCGCGCCGGTCGAGATCAAGGAAAGCGGCAGGATCAAACCCGGCAATTTGCGCGAACACATCCGGCTCCAGGGCGTCACCATCGATCTCCCGGTTCCGGCATAAGGCCAAGCCATCATGTACGCATATGACGAACTCGATCGCACGCTGATCAATGAACGCGTCGAGGAATTCCGCGACCAGGTGAAGCGGCGCCTCTCCGGCGAGCTCACCGAGGACGAATTCAAGATGCTGCGGCTGCAGAACGGCGTCTACCTGCAGCTGCACGCCTACATGTTCCGGATCGCGATCCCCTACGGCACGCTGTCGTCGCGGCAATTGCGGCGGCTGGCGCATGTGGCGCGGCGCTACGACCGCGGCTACGGGCATTTCACCACAAGGCAGAACATCCAGTTCAACTGGATCAAGCTCGCCGAATTGCCCGATGCGCTGTCCGATCTCGCCGAAGTCGGCATCCACGCCATGCAGACCTCGGGCAACAACACGCGCAACGTCACCTCCGACCAATGGGCGGGCGTCGCGCCGGGCGAGATCGAGGATCCGCGGATCTGGTCCGAGCTGATACGGCAGTACACTACGCTGCATCCGGAATTCTCTTTCCTGCCGCGCAAGTTCAAATTCGCGATCACCGCCTCGCCGCACGATCGCGCCGCGATCAAGATCCACGACATCGGCCTGCGGCTGCACAAGAACGCCGAAGGCGAAACCGGATTCGAGGTACTGGTCGGCGGCGGGCTTGGCCGCACGCCGTTTATCGCCAAGACCATCAAGCCGTACGTGGCGGGGCGCGATCTGCTCAGCTATGCCGAGGCGATCCTGCGCGTCTACAACCAGTACGGCCGCCGCGACAACATCTACAAGGCCCGCATCAAGATCCTGGTGCACGAACTCGGCATCGAGAAATTCGCCCGGCGAAGTGGAGGATGAGTGGCGGCAGATGCAGCGACAGCGGCACCGCGCTGACGCTGGATGACGCCATGATCGAGGATATCCGCTCGCGCTTCACCTATCCGGCGTACGAAAAGCTGCCGCATCAGCCGGAAGAATTGAAGAAGGCGGCGCAGGATCCGCTGTTCGAGCGCTGGCGCCGCAATTCGACTTTCACCCACAAGGTGCAGGGCTATGCGATCGTGACGCTGTCGCTGAAGCCGGTCGGCGGCCCGCCGGGCGATGCCACCGCCGACCAGATGGACGCGCTCGCCGATCTCGCCGACAAATATTCGTTCGGCGAAATCCGCGTCGGCCATGAGCAGAATCTGGCGCTGCCCCACGTCGCCAAGCGCGATCTGCCGGCGCTGTGGAAGGCGCTCGACAGGATCGGGCTGGCCACGCCGAACGTCAATCTGGTGTCCGACATCATCGCCTGCCCGGGGCTCGACTACTGCTCGCTCGCCAACGCGCGCTCGATCCCGATCGCCCAGGAACTGACGCGGCGCTTTGCCAATCACGACACCGCCGAACTGATCGGGCGGCTGCACATCAACATCTCCGGCTGCATCAACGCCTGCGGCCACCATCACGTCGGCCATATCGGCATTCTGGGGGTCGAGAAGAACGGCGAGGAATTCTATCAGATCACGATCGGCGGCCGCGCCGACGAGAACGCCGAACTCGGCGCCCTGATCGGGCCCGCCGTGCCCTATGCCGAAGTCGCCGACGTGGTCGAGGACATCGTCGAAGCCTATCTCGCGCTGCGCGCGCGCCCCGACGAGCTTTTCGTCGATACGGTGAAGCGGCTCGGCGTGGAGCCTTTCAGGGAGCGGGTCTATGCCACTCGTTAGGGACGGAACGACCGGCGACGACCCGTTCGTCCATGTCGCCGATGACGCCGAGATCCCCGGCGACGGCGCGATCCTGGTATCATCCGCGCGCTTTCTCGAAGACGCCGAAGCACTGTCGCAGCGCAAGGGGCGGACCGGCGTGGTCTGGCCGAATAGCCGCGACGTCGACGACCTCGTGCCGTATCTGGACCGGCTTGCCGTGATCGCGCTGGTGTTTCCCACCTTCCGCGACGGCCGCGCCTACAGCCAGGCGCGGCTATTGCGCGAACGCTACAATTTTCGCGGCGAGTTGCGCGCCACCGGCCAGGTGCTGCGCGATCAGTTCCTGTTCATGCTGCGCGCAGGCTTCAACGCGTTCGAGGTGAAGAAGCCGGCGGACGCCGAGGCGTTCGCCAACACCGTCAAGCGTTACTCGGTGTTCTATCAGCCGACCGGCGACGGCCGCATGAGCGCGCTGCATCGGCGGATGATGCTGCGCCATTCGGAGAGTGCCAGCCAGTGAACGCGCTCGCCCACCAGGGGTTGTTCGAACGGACGGCAAGCGCCTTGCCGCCTGCCGAGGAGATCGACCGCGCGCTTCGCGACGCCGCTCCGGCGGAAATCGTCGCAACCGCCTTGCGGATCGTCGGCCGCGAACAGCTGGCGCTGGTATCCTCGTTCGGCACCGAATTGGCGGCTTTGCTCAAGGTGATGACGGACGTCGATCCCGCGATCCCCGTGATCTTCCTCGATACCGGATGGCTGTTCGAGGAGACGCTGGCCTATCGCGACACGCTGATTGCGGCGCTCGGCCTGCGCGACGTCCGCTCGATCAAGCCTGCGGAGGAGACGCTGTCGCGCGAGGACCCGGATCGCGAATTATGGTTCTCCGATCCCGATGCCTGCTGCCGGATCAGGAAAGTCGAGCCGCTGGCGCGCGCGCTAAAACCGTTCCGCGGCTGGATCAACGGGCGCAAGCGGTTCCAGGGGGGCTTGCGCGCCGCGATGCCGGTCGTCGAACAGGACGGCGAGAGGCTGAAATTCAATCCATTCGCCAACATCTCGCGCCGGCAGATCGAGGCGATCTATGCGGCGGCCAACCTGCCGCCGCATCCGCTCGCGGCCAAGGGTTTCCTGTCGGTCGGATGCATGCCCTGCACCAGCCGCACCTCGCCCGACGAGGACACCCGCGCCGGTCGCTGGCGGGGCCGGCCCAAGACCGAATGCGGCATCCATACGGTGAAGACGGCGTAGCACTGGGCCGTCATTCCGGGATGGTCCGAAGGACCAGACCCGGAATCTCGAGATTCCGGGTTCGAGGCGTCGCCTCGCCCCGGAATGACGGGCGACTTGCCCCGCCGTTCACTATTCAGCCACGGTTGGTATGCAACAACCGCCCTTCACGTTGGGGGCAGGTCGAATCATGCGGGCGGCGATCGCCATACTCGGATTGTTGGCGCTTGGCGGCTGCGCGGCGGAGGCGCCGATCGAGGAGCCGACCATGTATGTCAACATGGCCGCTCCCGGCGCCAGGCTCGATCCGCAGGCGGCGGCTTCGATGATCTCGCTGTACCGGCAGAACAACGGGCTCGGCAGCGTGGCGATCGATCCCGATTTGATGAACCTCGCCGAAGCGCAGGCGCAGGCGATGGCCAGCCACAACAAGCTCGACCACGACGTCAAGGCGCCGCTGGCGCAACGCCTCACGGCATCAGGATATCCGGCGACGCTGGCGGTGGAGAATGTGTCGGCGGGCTATCACACGCTGGCGGAAGCGTTTTCGGGCTGGCGTGACTCGCCCCCGCACCGGGCCAACATGCTGAAAAGCGGTGTCACAAAATTGGGCATCGCCGCCAGCTACGCTCCAAATACCAAATACAAGGTATTCTGGACGATGATTATGGCGGCATCGGAGCCGCGATAAACACGGCGTGATCGCCGCTTCCCGCCTCGCTGATTGACGCCATCGCGATCTGACGCCACGGTGTCATTTCATTTTGATAATCGATCGGCCGACATGACCGAATATTCCGATCCGCTGCCTGCAACAACGCCCGCGAAGGCGCAGCGCGTGCTGGTGCTGCAGGGCGGCGGCGCGCTCGGCTCCTACCAGGCCGGCGCCTATCAGGCGCTGTGTCATCATGATTTCGAGCCGGACTGGGTTGCCGGCATCTCGATCGGCGCCGTCAACGCCGCGATCATCGCCGGCAATCCGCGCGAAAAACGCGTGGACCGGCTCAAGGAATTCTGGGAGATGGTCTCCGCGCCGGTGCCCTGGAATCCCGTCACCAAGGGCGACCGCGTGCGTTCGCTGTTCAACGAAACCTCGGCCGCGCTGATTGCGACCTTCGGCGTTCCCGGCTTCTTCAGGCCGCGGATGCCGCCCGCGCCGCTATGGCCGCAGGGCAGCCCGCAGTCGCAGAGCTATTACGATACCTCGCCGCTTCGCGCCACGCTGGAGCGCCTGGTCGATTTTGACCGCATCAACGCGCTGGAGACCCGGTTGAGTGTCGGCGCGGTGAGCGTCACGACCGGCAACTTCAAATATTTCGATAATTTTGAAATGAAGAAAGCGGGCAAGAGAATCGGCCCCGAACACATCATGGCGTCCGGCGCACTGCCGCCGGGTTTTCCCTCGATCGTGATCGAGGGTGAGCATTTTTGGGACGGCGGCATCGCCTCCAACACGCCGCTCGATTATGTTCTGGACGAGGAGATAAAGAACGACCTCCTAATCTTCCAGGTCGACCTGTTCAGCGCGCGCGGGCCGCTGCCGGTGTCGCTGCTGGAAGCCGCCGAGCGCGAAAAGGACATCCGCTTTTCCAGCCGCACCCGGATGAATACCGACAAGGCCAAGCAGATTCACAACGCCCGCAAGGCGCTGCGCGAGCTGATCGGCAAATTGCCGGACTATCTCAGGAACGATCCGTCGGTCGACATGCTAATCCGGCTCAGCCAGGAAAGCACCGTCACGGTGGTGCACCTGATCTACCGCAGCAAGAACTACGAATCCTCCTCCAAGGATTACGACTTTTCGCATGTCGGCATGGTCGAGCACTGGAGCGCGGGCGAGCGCGACGTGCACCTGTCGATGCGCCACGAGGACTGGCTGGAGCGGCCGCAATCCGGCGAAACCATGGTGACCTACGACCTCACGGGGGACGGCACCGGAACCCCGGAGAAACCGGATAAACAGGAGTGAATGCAATGGGTACGTTGACAGGCAAGACCGCGCTGGTGACCGGCTCGACCAGCGGCATTGGGCTCGCATATGCACGCGCCTTCGCGGGCGCCGGCGCCAATATCGTTCTCAACGGCATGGGTGTGCCGGCCGACATCGAGAAGGAGCGCTCCGGCATCGAGACCGATTTCAAGGTCAAGGCGGTACATTCGCCGGCCGACATGACGAAACCCGCCGAGATCGCCGAGATGGTCGCGCTCGGTGAATCCACCTTCGGTTCGGTCGACATTCTCGTCAACAATGCCGGCATCCAGTTCGTCTCGCCGATCGAGGAATTCCCGCCCGAGAAGTGGGAGGCGATCATCGCCATCAACCTGTCGTCGGCGTTTTACGGCATCCGCGCCGCGGTGCCCGGCATGAAGAAGCGCGGCTGGGGCCGCATCATCAATACGGCCTCTGCGCATTCGCTGGTGGCCTCGCCGTTCAAGTCGGCCTATGTCTCGGCCAAGCACGGCATCGCCGGCCTCACCAAGACCGTGGCGCTGGAGCTTGCGACCTTCAAGATCACCTGCAACTGCATCAGCCCCGGCTACGTCTGGACGCCGCTGGTCGAGCACCAGATCCCCGACACCATGAAGGCGCGCAACATGACCAAGGAGCAGGTCATCAAGGACGTGCTGCTGGCGGCGCAGCCGACCAAGGAATTCGTCACCTCCGAGCAGGTCGCCGCATTGGCGCTGTTCCTGTGCGGCGACGATGCAGCGCAAATCACCGGCGCCAACCTCTCGATCGACGGCGGCTGGACCGCGGAGTAGGCGAGGAACGGCGCAGCCCGCGCTTCCTTACCCTCCCCGCCCTTTTGCGGGGAGGGATCGCGAGCATCTTGCGGCAAGTCGAGGCCTTCTACTTTGCATGGGGTTGTTTTGCGATTTTTTTGGTAAGGCCCTGCGGCAGCCGCCGCGCCGCACCCCTGACCCGTAGCCTTCGGCTTCGAACTCCCCGCAAGGAGGGGGAGAGGTTTAAGAGGCCTTTCCGAACGCCAATACGTGCAGGCCGAGCCGCTGCCGCACGATCCAGAACAGCAGGATCGTTTCGAAGGAGAGCGAGACCGAGGTCGCCGCGGCGGCGCCGTGGCCGCCGTAGCGCGGCACCAGCGCCACGCACAGCGCCACGTTCATCACGAACGCCAGCGCATAGGCCAGCGCGCAGATATGCTGGTGGCCGAGCATGTTTAATAGCCGCTCGACCGGGCCGATCGCCGAGCGCACCACGAGGCCGATCGCCGCGACGAACATGATGTCGTAGCCGCCGACGAATTGCGGTCCGAACAGCCACAGGATCGGCCTGCCGAATACGAGCAGCAACGCGGTCGCGGCGAGCGAGGGCCAGAACGTCCATTTGATCGCATGCGCGACATAGGCCGATAGCCGCCGGCTATCGCCTTGCGCGTGATATTCGGCAAATCGATGCGCCGTGGTCGCCGACATCGCGTAGTGGATGAACGACACCAGCGCCAGCGTCTTGACCACGGCGAAATAGACGCCGACCTCTTCGGAGGGACGAAACTGCTGCAGCACCAGCACGTCGGTGTAGGACAATAGCAGGTAAAAGCCTTCGACCAGCAGGATCGGCAGCGAGATTGCGAGCCAGCCGCGGAAATCATAGGCTTTTGCGCCAGGCGCGATGTGGCCATCGAGCCTGCGATTCAATACCAGCATCTGCCCGATCATGGCGATCCATACCGCGCTCGCGCTGGCGAGCATCGCAGCCGCAGCGCCGAGGTGGAAGCCGAGCGCGACCGCGCCCGCGGTAAAGCCGATGATCAGCGACTGCCGCACGATGAATTGCGGCATCAGGCCGAGCCGCATCCAGTCGTGCGAGCGCGCAATGCCGTCCTGGGTATTGGCGACCACGAAGGCCGGCAGCGTCAGGCAGCCGATGTAGAGCGGAACCATCTCGCCGGCGTCGATCCATGGCGACAGCATTTTCACTGTAACGGCGAGCAGCAGCGAGACGATCGACGACACCGCAAAGGTCAGCCAGCGGCTGCCGGACAGGAAGCCGCGCAGCAGCGCATGCTCGCCGCTTGTGCGATATTCCGGAATGATTTTCTGCGCCGAGGCCGAGATGCCGAAATCCATCATGCTGCCGAGCAGCAGCACCCAGGTCCAGACATAGACATAGACGCCGTAATCCGAACCGCCCATCCAGCGCGCCAGCAGGATCTGCGACAAATAGGCCATCGCCGCGCTGACGACGCGGATGATGAAGATCGTGCCGGCCAGCCGCCTGGTCAGCGAGGCCTCGTGCGAGCCGCCCAGTATCGCGCGCAGCCGGCCAAGCAGGCCTGTGGGCGGAACGGTCGCGGATTGAGTGTCCATCACGGCCAAGCGGAAACATTCCCACGCCGCCGCGAGGTGCGCGGCGATGATTCCGGCCTATCAACTATTCGTTAAGATTCGGTTGGGCGGGAGATTTTAGGCCGTCATTCCGGGGCATGCGAAGCATGAAGCCGGAATCTCGAGATTCCGGGTTAGCATCTTCGATGCGCCCCGGAATGACGAAGCATCTCTATTCCAAATTGGTATTGAACTCGTAGGAGCGGTCGCCGCTGACCAGCGTCAGTTTCAGCGCGGCGCCGTCAGGGTTAACCCCCGGCGGCACGCCGTCGAGATCGAAGGCAAAACGCTTGACCCCGGACGGGCCGTGTTCGAGCAGCTTTGGAACCGGCAGTCCCCAGTCCGGCGTCGGCCCCTCGACGAACAGGTTGACCGCCCTGTCGTCGGGGCTGACCACGTCGACCAGCACCGTGGCCTTGCCGTCGCGCTTGACGTCGCGGATGGTCAGCGGATTGGGATCGCCGATATTGGCGGGCTTCGGCACCGTGTCGAGCGCCGCGAACAGCGCGCTGTCTTCGGTGGAGGCCACGCTGGTGAACGGCAATTCGGCATTGGCCTCGACCGGGATGCAGATTTTCTCGCACACCGCGTACTGGATGTCGGCACGCAGCGTCACCGGCTTGTCGGGATTTTTCGCGACGATCCGCAGCGGCAGCACAATGGTATCGTGATAGCCCAGCGAGTGGCCGCCCGCGCCGTCGTCGAATTTGGCCGGCGCCGGCCACAGCACGGTCACGGCTTCGATATTGTCCGATTTGGAGAAGTCGAAGCGCGGCGGCGCGCCGGAATCGCCCGGCGTGCGCCAGTACGTTTTCCATCCCGGCTGCAGCTGAAAGGCGATGCCGCCGAGCAATACCGCGCCGCTGCGCGATCCCGCCAGCAGGCGGACCGCGGAATGCCCGTCCCGCAGCCAGGGCGAGGCATCCTCGGCGCGGGCCTCGATGGCCAGCGATGACAGCAAGATGGTGGCGGCAAAGCCGAGCGCGGCAGGGGCGGGAACTGTGACGGTCATGAGACGTCTTTACAGCCAGGCCGGATCGCAAACCATTGAATTGCTTGTGATGTATGACTAAAGGCGGCGGGAAGCTTGATTGACAGAACCGACACCCGATATCAGGATGTGCGATACACGAGAGTCCTTTGCGGATGGACCCTGAAGGCAAAAGACCGAGGAACGTTCGCCGCGAAGCCGCCGGCATCGGCGACAACGCGCAGGGTCGCGGCTATCTCGACGGTCAGCTGCTGATCGCGATGCCTGTCATGGGCGACCCGCGCTTCGAACGTTCGGTGATCTATCTCTGCGCGCATTCCTCCGAAGGCGCCATGGGCATCATCGTCAATCGCCCGGCCGGCAGCATCGACTTCCCCGACCTCCTGGTGCAACTCGACATCATCAAGAAGGCCGACCAGATCAAGCTGCCTGAAAACGCCGAGAGCATGAAGGTGCTGAAGGGCGGTCCGGTCGACACCGGCCGCGGTTTCGTGCTGCATTCCAGCGATTTTTTCATCAAGGATGCGACGTTGCGGATCGACGACGATGTTTGCCTGACCGCGACCGTCGATATCCTGAAAGCCATCGCCAGGGGCGCAGGTCCCAGGCACGCGATCCTCGCGCTCGGCTATGCCGGCTGGGCGCCGGGACAGCTGGAAAACGAAATCCAGGAAAATGGCTGGCTGCATTGCGACGCCGATACCGATCTGATCTTCGGCGGCGACGTCGAGGAGAAATACATCCGCGCGCTGCGCAAGATCGGGATCGATCCGGGCATGCTGTCGAACGAAGCCGGGCATGCGTGAGCCCTCTTGTCGTTGCCGGGCTTGACCCGGCAACCATCTACTCACGAAGAGCATTTCATGAAGATTGATGGATACGCGGGTCAAGCCCGCGTATGACGAGGTGTGGGTGTTGAGACGGCGAGCCTACTCCGCTGCCTGCTGCTGCACCGTCGGTTCGGTGCCGGCCACCGTGGCGCGGCGCATGTCGCGGGGCTGCGACTGGTCGTAGCGGCGCACCCGGTGCATGGTCTGGCGGTTGTCCCACATCACGAGGTCGTGCAGCGTCCATTTGTGGACGTGGACGAATTCAGGCCTGGTGGCGTGCTCGGTGAGGTCGCGCAACAGCACCCGCGCCTCCGGCACGCTCATGCCGAGGATCGCGCCGGCGTGCGAGGACAGGTATAGCGACTTGCGGCGGTGAACGGGGTGAGTGCGCACCAGCCGCTGCAGCACCGGCTTGAACAACTGCTTTTCTTCCTCGCTGTAATCGAGGAAGCCGAGCGAGCCGCGCGAATACATCAGCGAGTGTTCGCAGATCAGATCCTCGATCTCGGCTTTGGTTTCGTCGTCGAGTGCGTCATAGGCGGCGCGCATGTCGGCGAATTCGGTGTTGCCGCCCTTCGGGTTCACCACCCGCGCCGACAGCAGCGAGAATTTCGCCGGGATCGGGCGGAACGATGAGTTCGAATGCCACAGGCAGTTGCCGAGGTTGAACAAATGGACGCGGCTGTCGCGCGCCAACGGCTTGCCGTCGCGATCGAGATTGGAGACGTCGTTGAGACCGGTGGTTGCGAGCCGCGAATCCTCCGGCTTGACGACATTGCCGCCCCGCGGATTTTCGCGCTCGCCGAAATTCAGCGCAAACGCCATCTGCTGCGCGTCGGTAATGTCCTGGTTGCGAAACAGCAGCACGGCATATTTGTCCATGCCGGCCTCGATGTCGATCGCCTCCTGCGGCGTCAGCGGTTTGCGCAGATCGACGCCGGACACCTCGCCGAAAAAATGTTTGCCGAGCTGCCGGATCGTGACCGTCATGGCGTTTCTCCTGGTCGAAGGCGGGTGGCTATCCCGCTCATTTCTACCAAAAACTACTCCCGAAGGCCCCCAAGTCAACGCTTCGCGTGCATATCCGCTACGCATTCCGGGCCATCAGCCCGCCATCCACCGGAATCACCGCGCCGGTGAGGAACGAGGCCGCGGGCAGGCACAGGCTCAGCGTCATGTGCGCGACCTCTTCGGGTTCGCCGTAGCGGCCGAGCGCGGTGCGGCGTTTGGCATAGATCGTCTTGTGCTCTTCCGGGATGCGGTCGGTGATCGCGGTGCGGATCGGTCCCGGGCAGATGCAGTTGACGGTGATGCCGTCGCGGCCGAGTTCGACGGCGAGCGACCGCGTCAAGCCCGTCACGCCCGCCTTCGCCGCCGAATAGGGGCTGTGCAGCGCGGTAGCGCCCAACGCCTCGGTCGAGGCGATGTTGACGATCCGGGGCGATGCGGACTTTCGCAAATGCGGCAGCGCCGCGCGGATGAGGCGCGGATGCGCGGTCAGCATCACCGCCAGCGCCCTGGCCCAGGCGTCGTCATAGCCGTCATCGCCGATCGCCACGCGCACCGAAATGCCGGCATTGTTGACGAGGATGTCGAGCCCGCCGAAATGCGCCGCGACGCCGTCGACGACGCTGACGATCTGGTCGCGATCGGCGACGTCGAGCCTCCATGCCTTGGCGACCTCGCCCCTTTTCGTGATCTCGGCGGCGACGGTTTCCGCGCCCTCTGCCGCAACGTCGGTGACCGCGACGTTGGCGCCTTCGGCCGCGAACACGCGCGCGGTGGCGCGGCCCATGCCGCTGGCCGCACCGGTGACCAGAACGGTCAAACCCCTGACCGAGCGGCTGAGCTCCTTGAAATCGGACATGCGTTTCTTCCCGCGGTTTTCAGATGCTATGCTGTTTGGTACCAACACGATGCGGGGCTGACGATGAACGAACTGGATTTTGGCGGCAAGCAGGTTTTGGTGGTCGGCGGCAGCAGCGGCATCGGCAACGGCATCGCGCAGGCGTTCCGCGCACGCGGCGCGCGCGTCGCCGTCTGCGGCACAAGGGCGAGCCCTGCCGATTATTCCTCTGCCGAAGGATCGCATCTCGAGGGTCTCGACTACGCGCAGCTCGATGTCAGTGACCCCGCGGCGATCGTGAATTTCAAACCCGCCTTCGAAAGACTCGACGTGCTGGTGCTGGCGCAAGGTGCGGTGATCTACAAGCGCGGCGAATTCGAAATGGCGGGCTTTCGCAAGGTACTGGAGGTCAATCTCATGAGCCTGATGGCCTGCGCCGGCAAATTCCATGACATGTTGGGTGCGAGCAAGGGCTCGCTGATCATCGTCAGTTCGACGGCGGCCTATCATTCGACCAAGGGCAATCCGGCCTACAACGCCTCCAAGACCGGGGCGGTCGGGCTGACCCGGACGCTTGCGCAGGCCTGGGCCGAGGACGGCATCCGCGTCAACGGCATCGCGCCGGGCCTGGTCGAAACCAAGATGACGAAGGTGACGACATCCAACCCGAAGCGGCTGGAAGGCGCGATCGCGCGGATTCCGCTGAAGCGGCTGGGTACGCCGGCCGACATGGCGGGCGCCGCGCTGTTCCTGGCCTCGCCGCTGTCCGCCTACATCGTCGGTCAGACGCTGGTGGTCGATGGCGGGCTCATTCTCTGAAGCGTTTTCAAGCGAAAGCCTGCCCCGCGCTTGATGCGGGGTGGGTACCGGTTCGCGTGAAGAAAACGCGTCAAAACAAGCGGCGGAGGAACCGGAACTGGTCTCATCGGTTACATCCAGCGAGAATGAACTCATGGAGTGACCGCGATGGACAAGGATCGGATAGCCGGCTCGGCGAAGGATTTCGCCGGTAAGGTCGAAGGCGCCGTCGGCGATATGGCCGACGATGCGAAGACGCAGGCCGCGGGTCGCGCCCGCGAGGCTTCGGGCACGGTGCAGAATCTGTACGGCCAGGCCAAGGATGTCGCGCGTGACGCCACCGATGCCGCCGTCGGTTACGCCAAGGACGCCTATGAGAACGGCGGCGATACCTTGCGCGACGGATCGCAGGCGGTGGCAAGGAAAGTCCAGGACAATCCGCTCGGCGCAATGCTGGTCGCAGGCGGCATCGGCTTCGCACTGGCGCTGTTGATGACGCGCCAGCCGCGCCGGCCGACGCCGCGCTGGCGTTATTACGGCTGACGTCATTTACCCGAAGCCGTCATTCCGGGGCGCGCGTGAAACGCGCGAACCCGGAATCCGGAAGTCGTCGAAATGAACATCAGCTTGAGATTCCGGGTTCGCTCGCTACGCGAGCCCCCCGGAATGACGATTCCTAGCGCGCGAAGAAGCCCGGCACCGACGCGGAGCGGCCGACATTGGCCGGCGGGCGCGGTGCGCCCGGCGGCGGGGCCGTTGGCTTGCGCGGCGCGTTGCCAAAGCCGAAAAAGTCCCGCAGCGACGGCGTGCTGGATTGAACCGGAAGCGGCTTTCTCGGTTTCGGTGGCGCGGCCGGGGCGCCGGGGATGACCGTTCCACCGGGTGCAACGGAGGCGACCGGCGTTTCGCCCTTGGCCTGTTCGCGACCGACCTCGCGGCGCGGCCAGACAAAATCATCGGCGCGGCCGGCAGGCGCTGCCAGCGGTTCGCCCTTGACCAGCGTTCGCGCGGCAAGCGCATCGACCGCGGCGGGGCGCGAGCCGGGGCCGCCGAGCAACTGATCGGTGCCGACCGAGGACGCCACCAACGGCAGGATCGGTCCGGCCAGCGGGCGCGGCGTCGGCTGTCCGGGCAGCGCGTTGGCGTCGGGGGTTGCCGGCTCGGTCGGCAGCGCGATCGGCGCGGAGCGCGCCGCCAGCAGGCGGGTGATCTCGCGCTCGACATAATGCGCGAGCTTTCGCGCGCCGTAGGTGGTGAAGTAGACGCCGTCATAGGAGCGCAGGCGCCGCGGCTGGCCTTCGAAGTCCGGGCCCTGCTGCACGTAGCGGCCGGCCTCGTCGACGAAACCGTCCCAGACGTCGACATAGGTGATGCCGGCCTTGCCGGCGGCGTCACGATAGAGCGAATCCAGGAACAGCATGTCCGCCGTCGCCTTCGGGCCGCGCACCGCTGGTAGCCCTACCCACAACACCGGCACGCCCTTCGACTTCATGACCGCGATCATCTCTTCGATCTTCTTGTTGTAGAGTTCGACCCAGCGTTCCTCGCGAAACTGATAGACGCCGTTCGGCGAGCGGATGCTTTTTTCCGGCGCCAGGATCGGCGCATCGTTGTCGGCGGCATCGTCCGGGGACAGTTCGGTATCGACCGGCTTGTCCTCGGGTTTCGCGGCGGTGTCCGTTGAACCCTCCGGCTTCGCGTCCGGTTTGCGAACCTCCTTTTTGTCGCCTTTCTTGTCGCCCGCCTTGTCGGATTTATCGGCCGCGGGCTCGTGCATCGCCACGCGGTCGTCGAGGCCGAGCATGACGACGATGGCGTCGGGCTTTTCGGTCGCCAGGATGCCTTTGGCTGCGGCGGCCCAGTCGGCCGGATCGCCCTTGGGCTGATATCGGATCAGGCCGGAGAAGGTCTTTGACTTGCGGATCACGCCCATCTCGGGCTGATCGGCGTAGGCGCTCTCGAGGCCGTAAGCGAGCCAGTCGGACATGGCGTCGCCGAGCACCAGCACGTTGCGCTCCGGCACGATCTCGCGCTTCTCCGGCGGCGGCGCCTTGGCATAATTCTCCACCGGCCGCCGCGGCGCCTGTTGCTGGAACGGCGCGAACAGGTCGCCGCCGAACCAGCCGCCGCCGAATCCGCCGCTGTTGGAGCGCGGCTGCGGTCGCGACGGGCCGCCGAAATTGAAGAATTGCGCCGACGCCGGTCCGGCAATCCCGACCAGCAGCGCAATCGCGACCGCCAGCGCGACCAGCGGACCGGTCTCGGTGAACAGGCGCAAAAAGGATTTTGGCTTCGACATGCGGCTTCGTCGCAATGGCTGATCGGGCAATCGCTATAATAGCGGAATCAGGCCGCAAGCGGGCAAATTCCGACGCCATAAACCGGGCATCGGCCGCCGCCGTCAAGGGCGCTGCGGAAATGTCGTGTTCAGGGTTACCGGCGGGCTCGATGGGTCCGGAACTATCGTCCCCGCAGCCGTTCCAGCACGTCGGAGGAGGCAAATCCGTCCGCCGGCGCCCCGATCGAAGCCTGGAAGCCGCGCAGCGCCTCCCGGGTCTGGCCGCCGAGCTGGCCATCCGGGGTGCCCTTGTAGAAGCCGCGCTGCGCCAACAGCTGCTGCAGTTCCAGCCGCTCGGCGCGGGACAATTCCCGTTCCTGCCGCGGCCAGGGCTGCACGAACGGCGCCCCGCCGCGCAGCCGGTCGGCGAAATGCCCGATCGCCAGCGCATAGGCCTCCGCCGGGTTGTATTTCATGATGACGCGAAAGTTCTGCAGCATCAGGAAGCCGGGCCCCTCGGCACCGGCCGGCGCCAGCAGATAGGCCTTTTCGCCAGCGTGCGGGAACGGTTCCGTGCCGGCGCGCTTGATGCCGAGATGCTCCCATTGCGCGATCGTCATCGCCTTGGCGCGGTCCGCCAGCATGTAATTGAAACCCTGCGGCACCACGACCTCGTAGCCCCAGGTCTGGCCGGCCTGCCAGCCGTCCTTCTTCAAATTGTTGGCGGTCGATGCGATCAGGTCGGCGGGATCGTCGACCACGTCGCGGCGGCCGTCGCCGTCGGCGTCGACCGCATAGCGCTTGAACGCGGTCGGCATGAACTGGGTGGGACCGAACGCGCCGGCCCAGGAGCCGTGCATCTGCTCGGGGCGCAAATCGCCGTGATGCAGGATCTCCAGCGCCGAAAGGAACTCGTCGCGGAAGTAACTCTGGCGCCGGCCGATGCAGGACAGGGTTGCGGTGGATTGCAGCACGCTGCGGTCGCCCATCTGGGTGGAGTAGTTCGATTCGATGCCCCAGATCGCGGCGATCGTATAACGGTCGACGCCATAGGCCTTTTCCGCCGCGTCGAATTGCGGCTTGTATTTGGCGAGGATTTCCTTGCCCCTGGCGAGCCTGGCGTCGTTCACCAGGATGTCGAGATAGTCCCAGATCGATTTGGAGAATTCCGGCTGCGAATCCATCAGGTCCATGATGCGCAGATCCGGCGTCAGCCCCGCGGTGAAACGCTCAAAACTTTCCCGCGAAATGTTGCGGCGGGCGGCGTCAGGCCACATCGAGGCGACGCAATTGTCGAAATTCGCCGCCGCCTCCCGGATCGCGGCAGCCGTCATCAGCGGATGGCCGGAGGCGCCGTCCTCGCCGCTCCAGGGCAACGCTGCGCCATTACCCGGCGTCGCCTGCGCCTGCGCGGGTGCGGTGGCGTTCGGTCCGGAGAAGATATTGCCGAACAGGTTGGAAAGCCCGCCACCGGACGATTGCGCGCGGGCCTCGCCGGCGCATAGCAGCGCCGTCCCGATCACGACCATGGCCGTCAGCGTCCGCATCAATGGTTCCATCTTCATGTCCCAACCGTTGCCCCGAATTTTCGGCTTTCAGAGGGCCCCGTCACGGTTTCCAGGAGTTTAACAAAGGCGAAGAATTAACGTTAGGGGTGTGATCTCTCTTTGTTCCCGGCGGCAAACCGGCTACCTAGAGCGGGATGACATTTCTTCGAATCGTCATCCCGCTCTAGCTTCTTGATCGAGCATGATCTTTTCGGAAAACCGGTGTCCACTTTTCCGGATCATGCTCTAATGAAATCAAACTCTTCCCTTCGCGCCCTCCAGGATATTCCGGCACGACATGAAAATCCGCAAAGCCGTCTTTCCGGTCGCCGGCCTCGGCACCCGTGTCCTGCCCGCCACCAAGGCGATGCCGAAGGAAATGCTGACCATCGTCGACAAGCCGCTGATCCAGTATGTGGTCGACGAGGCGAGGGAGGCCGGCATCGAACATTTCGTCTTCGTCACCGGCCGCAACAAGGCTGTCATCGAGGACCATTTCGACCGCATGTTCGAACTCGATGCCACGCTGGCCGCACGCGGCAAGAAGGCCGAGATGGAAATCCTGGCGCGCGACCAGCCGGAGGCCGGCGCCATGAGTTTTACCCGCCAGCAGGCTCCGCTCGGTCTCGGCCACGCGGTATGGTGTGCCCGCGACATCATAGGCAGTGAGCCGTTCGCGGTGTTGCTGCCGGATGAGCTGGTGCTCAACACGCCGGGCTGCCTTGCGCAGATGATCGAGGCGGCAAGCCAGCTCGGCAACAAATCCAACCTGATCGCGGTGGAGGAAGTGCCCGCGCACCTGACGCATCAATACGGCATCTGCGGCGTCGGCAAGCGCCACAAGGGCGGCAGGATGTTCGAGGTCGACGGCATGGTGGAGAAGCCGGCCAAGGGCACGGCGCCGTCGAATTTCTCGATCACCGGGCGCTACATCCTGCAGCCGGAGATCTTCAAGATCCTGGAAACCCAGGATCGCGGCGCCGGCGGCGAGATCCAGCTCACCGACGCCATGATCGGGCTCGCCAAGACGCAAAAATTCTACGGCGTCGAATTCGAGGGCGAGCGGCACGATTGCGGCTCCAAGGCCGGCTTCCTGCGCGCCAACATCGCCTTCGGCCTTGCGCGCGCCGACTTGCGCGACGATCTGCGCGCCGAGATGAAGAAGTATCTGGAGAGGTGAGGGCAAAAGCGGCGGCGCTGTCATTCCGGGGCGATGCGTAAGCATCGAACCTCAGATGCGCAATTGCGCATCGGGGAATCTCGAGATTCCGGGTCTGGTCCTTCGGACCATCCCGGAATGACGGCGGCCGGCGCGGCGGCGTTCGCAAGGGCATCGTCATACTGAGGTGCTCGCCTCTTCGGCGAGCCTCGAAGGATGAGAGATCGTCCCCCGTTCGGAGGCAAGAATGACGAAGAAAGCATTCGACAAGATCAAGGCTGGGCTGGAAGACGCCAAGGCGTATCTGGATGAGCTCGGAAGCAAGCGCGGCTACGACGCGCTGCGCTATTATCTGAGGCAGCAGAGGCTGCCGGAATTCGTTCTGACCTTCGAGCAGATCGAGGAGATCATCGACGCGGCCCTGCCGCGCGCGGCGCATCGGGCGTCGTGGTGGGAGACGCTGCGCAGCCCGCAGGAGAAGATGCCGCAGCGCGAGGCCTGTCTGGCCGGCGGCTACATCGCGACGCGGCAGGCCGACGGCAAGAGCGTGAAGTTCAAGCGGGTGCCCACTCGTCGCCCCGGCGAAGGCCGGGGCCCATAACCACAGGGCGTCATTGTAGCAGAGGCAACTTGCACCAACGCTTTGCCGATAGGCCGCGGCGTATGGGCCCCGCCTTCGCCGGGGCGACGAGTTAGCTCGCCGCTTCCAGCCGCTCTTCCGTGAGCAGCCGCATCGCGGCGTCGGCGTCCATCGGCTCGCCGAAGGCAAAGCCTTGGGCGTATTCGCAGCCGAGTTGATAGAGCTCGACGGCGTCCGAATCGGTCTCCGCGCCCTCGGCGACCACGTCCATGCCGAGATCGTGGGAAAGCGCAATGATCGATTTCAGGATCACCGGCCGCGTGCCGCGGCTGGTGGTGCGGACGAAGGACTGGTCGATCTTGATGGTGTCGAATGGAAAACGCTGCAGATAGGCCAGCGAGGAATGGCCGGTGCCGAAATCGTCCAGCGACAGGCCGACGCCGAGTTCGCGGATCCGCGTCAGCATTTGGGCTGCGTGTTCAGGGTTCTCCATCACCAGCGATTCCGTCAGCTCGAGCTTCAGCGTGCCGCGCGCCACCGAGGAGCGCGACAGCACGGTGCGGATGTCGTGGATCAGATCGTGGCGCAGCAATTGCCGCGAGGAGACGTTGACGCTGGCGAAAATCGGCTCGCGCGAGCGCATCGCGCGCTGCCAGATCGCAAGCTGTTTTGCGGTCTGGTCCATCACGAACATGCCGAGATCGACGATCAGGCCGATTTCTTCCGCGATCGAGATGAATTCGACCGGCGACATCCGCCCGAGTTTCGGGTGATCCCAGCGCGCCAGTGCCTCGAACCCCGCAATCGAGCGGTCTTCAAGCCGCACGATCGGCTGGTACAGGATCGCAATCTCCTCGCGCTCGATGGCGCGGCGGAGTTCGCTTTCCAAGGTCAGCCGGTCGCTCTTGCGCGCGCGCATCGCCGGCTTGTAGACGTCGATGCGATCGCCGCCGATCCGCTTGGAATGATACATCGCCAACTCGGCGTCCTTGATGATCTCGTCGGACAATTGCGTCTGCGGGTCGGAGAGCGCCAGCCCAATCGAGGCGGTCAGAAAAATCTCGCGGTCGTTGAAGGCGATTGGCGCCCGGATGGTCTTGCGGATGGTTTCCGCAAACGCGGTGATACGCGCCGGGTCCTGTTCCGACATCAGGATCAGGCCGAACTGGTCGCCGGCGAGCCGGGCAAGGGTGTCCTGCGGCTTGAGGATGCGGGTCAACCGCCGCGCCAGCGTCAGCAGGATCGAATCGCCGACGGCGATGCCGACGGAATTGTTGACCTGCTTGAAGCGGTCGAGGTCGATCACCATCAGGGTCGGCCGCAGGTTCGGCATGGTCTTGGCGAAATTGGCGACCGCGCCCAGCCGGTCGATGAACAATTGCCGGTTCGGCAGGCCGGTGAGATTGTCATGCACGCTGTCGTGCAGCAGCCGCTCCTCGGCGTTCTTGCTCTCGGTGACGTCGGTCAGGGTGCCGACCACGCGCGACACCTCGCCGTCGGAGCCGACCACGGGGCGCGCTTTCAGCGCGAACCACATGAAATGGCCGTCGGGCGTGCGCAGCCGGAAATCCTGCACCAGGCGGCCGCGGCGCTGATCGAGCACGCTGTCGAGGGCGGCGCGGAACCGGTCCTGGTCGAGCGGATGCAGCACCTCGAGCCATTTCGCGGCAGGGCCTTCCAGCGTGCCGCGCTTGAGGCCGAGCAGGGCTTCGGTCTCGGGGCTGGTGAAAACCTTGTCGGCGGAGACGTCCCAGTCCCAGATCAGATCGCCCGAGCCGGTCAGCGCCAGCGCGCGCCGCTCGACGTCGGAGACCACGCCGGTGGTGGCGCCGCCGCCCGCGAAGGCGTGCTGCATCACCGTGAACCCGATCAGCATCACGATCAGGACCAGGCCGCCGAGCAGCGCCGGGCCGACGATGTCGTTGGTGACGCTGCCGGCCACCGTCATGCCGGCCGCGATCACCCAGACCACCAGCAGGAACCAGGTCGGAATCAACAGCACCGCGCGGTCGAAACCATGGGTCGACAGATAGATGATCAGCGCAAAGCCGGCGAACGCGATCAGCACCAGCGACATCCGCGCGATGCCGGAGGCGACCGCCGGATCGAACAGCGCCAGCGCCACCAGCGAGCCCAGGAAGATCAGCCAGCCCATGGTGATGTGCGAATAGCGCACATGCCAGCGGCTGAGATTGAGATAGGCGAACAAAAATACCAATAGCGTCGCCGCGAGGATCGCCTCGCCCGCCGCGCGCCACACCCGCTCGGCGTTGTTCGACATGTCGAGCACCTTGCCCCAGAAGCCGAAATCGACGCCGATATAGATCAAGACCGCCCAGGCCAGTGCCGCTGCCGCCGGGAACATGATGCTGCCCTTGACCACGAACAGGATGGTCAGGACCAGCGCCAGCAGGCCGGTAATGCCGATCACGATGCCCTGGTACAGCGTGAACGAGTTGACCTTGTCCTTGTAGGCGTCGGGTTCCCACAGATAGAGCTGCGGCAGTTTATCGGTGCGCAATTCGGCGACGAAGGTGATGACGGCGCCGGGATCGAGCGTGATGCGGAAGATGTCCGCGGTCGGACTCTCCTGCCGCTCCGGGCGATCGCCGGTCGACGGCGTGATGGTGGCGATCCGCGACAGGCCGAGATCGGGCCAAAGCAGTCCCGACGCCACGATGCGGTAGTGAGGTGCGACGATCAGGCGGTCGAGCTGGTCGTCGGTGTTGTTGGCCAGCGCGAACACCACCCAGTTCTGGCCGCCCTCGCGGGCGCGCACTTCGATGCGGCGGACGATGCCGTCGGTCCCGGGGGCGGTGGAAACCTGGATGCGGTCGCTGTCGGAGTGCTGATGATCGAGTATCGCGGTGAGGTCGATCGCAGGCGCGTCACCGCGGACGCTGACGGCGTCAAGCGCTCGCGCCGGTTGCGCGGCGGCAAGAATCATGAGGCCCAGCGCCGATAGCGCGAGGCACCTGATTAGACGCAATGTCAGTTCTCCGCGATGAATAAACGTTTCCCGGCAAAGCGAACCGCCCGGCCAGCGCGATTAAATGACATGAAAGCGAGGAAAATCAAAGGGTTTCCGCCCGGCGATCGGTTGCGAGCGTTAAAGCGACAACACAATTTTGCCAATATGTTCGCTGCTCTCCATCCGCCGGTGCGCGTCGGCGGCCTTTTGCAGCGGGAATGTGCTGTCGATCAGCGGTTTGATCCGCCCTTCGCGGAACAGCGGCATCACCTTGGCCTCGATGGCGGCGACCATCGCCGCCTTGTCCGCATTGCTACGGGGCCGCAGCGTCGAACCGGTATGGATCAGCCGCTTCACCATGATCCTGGTGACGTTAATCGTTGCCTTGGCTCCGCCGAGAACGGCGATCTGGACGATGCGGCCGTCGACCGCGGCGGCGTCGTAATTGCGTTCGACATAGTCGCCGCCGACCATGTCGAGAATGACGTTGACGCCAGCGCCGCCGGTCGCCTGCTTCACCGCAGCGACAAAGTCTTCGTTCCTGTAGTTGATGGCGTGGTCGGCGCCGAGTTTCAGACAGGCGTCGGCCTTTTCCTTCGATCCCACGGTGACGATCACCTTCGAGCCGAGCGCTTTCGCAAGCTGGATCGCCATGGTGCCGATGCCGGACGAGCCGCCGTGGACCAACAGTGTCTCGCCCGGTGCGAGCCGCCCGCGCTCGAACACATTGTGCCAGACCGTCATCAGCGTTTCGGGGACAGCGCCGGCCTCCAGCATCGTCAGCTGCGGCGGCACCGCAATCGCCTGGGCGTCCTGGGCGATGCAATAGGGCGCGTAGCCGCCGCCGGCCACCAGCGACATCACCTTGTCGCCGAGCTTGCGCCTGTTGGCGCCGGCACCGAGCGCGACCACTTCGCCGGCGATTTCAAGGCCGGGCAGGTCACTGGCGCCGGGCGGCGGCGGATAGGAACCCGAGCGCTGCGCGACGTCGGGCCGGTTGACGCCGGCGGCCTCGACCTTGACCAGGAGTTCGCCGGGTGCGGGCACCGGCACCGGGCGCGTTTCGGGCAACAGCACCTCGGGGCCGCCGGGCTTGCTGATGCCGATGACGGTCATTTGCGCGGGCGGCTTTTCCATGATGTGTCCAGACGCTAGGATTTCGGTGAGCGGCCTCTGATTAGCCAGCCGCGCCCCGGCTGGCAACCGCTTCAGGGCTTCAAGGCGCGGAGAGAACCGATGGCGACCGAGGACGACGACAAGCCGAGGAAGAAAATCACCCACGAGATCGGGCAGGACCTGTCGCTGTTGTCGGTCGAGGAACTGGCCGAGCGCATCGCGCTGATGAATTCCGAAATCGAGCGGCTGCAGGTGGCCCAGGCGAAGAAGCGCGCCTCGAAGGACGCGGCGAACAGTTTCTTCAAGACGTGAAATTTTGTCGTCCTGGCGTTCGCCGGGACGACGTTGTGAGAGGCGCGCACCCCCTCGGCCAATGGGCGACATGGCAAACGAAAGCTGAAAACAATCGCTCGTTTACGATTGATTAAGCTTTCTCGTCTATGACTGCGCCTGTCCTCGTTTGGACACCGAGTGGCTCCTGTCCACTCTGTTTGACGCCTCCCTGTTATCAACTTCAAAGCCGCCGGAAACGGCGGCTCTTTTTTTGGGCGTCTGCGGTACCTCGCTGGAAACCATAAAACGTCTTGCGGCTGGACTCTGCTGCCTGCCTGCGTAATGATTTGTTCATTATAAGCCGGCGGGGGCTTAAAAGCCGGTGGCGTAACCAGTGGTGTGAGGGCGTTAACCATGTCCGACCGTTCGCAAGGCGAAACCGCGCTCGTGCAATTCAGCGAGCGGCTGACCAACTCGGCGGCGTTCGGCACCTTGTTCCGGGAAGGCATGGACCTGGTCGAGGAGACCGCCGCCTATCTCGACGGCGCCGGCCGCACCGAGGCCAAGGCGCTCGACCGTTCCGTCAGCCTGACCTATGCGACCGAAAGCATGCGGCTGACCACCCGCCTGATGCAGCTCGCCTCATGGCTGCTGCTGCATCGCGCGGTCAAGGAAGGCGAGATGACGCTGACCCAGGCCAATCGCGAAAAGACCAAGGTCAAGCTCTCCGCCGCCGATCCCGGCCCCGACGACATGGTCGAAAAGCTGCCGCAAGCATTGCAGGACCTGATCGCCCGCTCAATGACGCTGCAGTCGAAAGTCCGCCGCCTCGACGTCACCATCCACGCGCCCGCCGCCGAGCGCGCCGCGATCGGCAATCCGCTGGTGCCGCAGCTCAACCGCCTGAAGGCCGCATTCGAGCAGTAAGCCAATCACGTCATTCCGGGGCGATACGAAGCATCGAACCCGGAATCTCGAGATTCCGGGTCCGTGCTGACGCACGCTCCGGAATGACGGCTGAAACAAAAACGCCCCGGTTTGAGCCGGGGCGTTTTGCATTTGGCCTCGAACGCTCGCGCGCTTCACTCTTTCTTGAGGAAGCCTGAAAACTTCTTCTGGAACCGCGACACGCGGCCGCCACGGTCGAGCAGCTGCTGGGCGCCGCCGATCCAGGCCGGGTGCGACTTGGAGTCGATGTCGAGGTTCAGCTTGTCGCCGGCCTTGCCCCAGGTGGAGCGCGTCTGGTACTCGGTCCCGTCGGTCATCACGACCGTAATCATATGATAATCCGGGTGAATTTCGGCTTTCATGGCATATCCTCTGGCGCGCCGGCGCCGGTCCTGCAACTGTGTCGGGGATGAATTTGGGCCGCTCTATAGCGCCTTGGGTCCGCCAAAACAAGCCGCGTCGTTGCCGGATTCGTAATCTCCCGGATTTGCCTCTGCTGGCCGCGGCGCCTATCTGGAAGGCGATGAAGCGATTGGTCCAAATATCATGAGCGCAGTGGAACGGCTTGAAGGCGAAGCGTTGGCGCGACGCGACCCGCCGGCGGAAACCTCCGCCGTCGAGGCGCCATTGGTGACACCGGAAGCCAAGCGCAGCGCCCGGCTGCGCCCGCTCCTGGCACTGGCGCCCTATGTGGCGCGCTATCGCGGGCGGGCGCTTCTCGCACTCGTTGCGCTGACGGTTGCCGCGATCACGACCCTGATCGTGCCGGTCGCGGTGCGGCGGATGATCGACTTCGGGTTCTCGCCCGAAGGCATCGCCATGATCAACAAATATTTCAGCGTCATGATCGCGGTGGTCGCGGTGCTGGCCTGCGCCAGCGCGTCGCGGTTCTATCTGGTGATGACGATCGGCGAGCGCATCGTCGCGGATCTCAGGCGCGACGTGTTCGCGCATCTGATGTCGCTGTCGCCGGCGTTCTTCGATTCCGCGCGTTCCGGCGAATTGATCTCGCGGCTGACCGCCGACACCACGCAGCTCAAATCCGCGGTCGGCGCCTCGGTCTCGATCGCGCTGCGCAACCTGATGCTGTTTATCGGCGCCACCGCGATGATGGTGGTGACCAGCCCGAGGCTCTCCGGTTTCGTGCTGCTGGCGATCCCGCTGATCGTGATTCCGCTGGTGGCGTTCGGGCGCTGGGTGCGGCGGCTGTCGCGCAACGCCCAGGATACACTGGCGGAGGCTACCGCCTATGCCTCCGAACTGGTCGGCGCCATCCGCACCGTGCAGGCCTATACCAGCGAGAAGCTGGCCGGCGCGCGCTTCGGCGGCGAGGTCGAGCAAGCCTATGAGGCGGCGCGCACCTCGACCCGGGCGCGCGCGGTGCTGACCGCGATCATCATCTTCATCGTGTTTGCCAGCGTCGTGGCGATCCTCTGGGTCGGTTCGCATGACGTCCTGACCGGTGTCATCAGTCCCGGCCGGCTCGGCCAGTTCATCCTGTACACGGCGTTCGCCGCCGCGGGCCTCGGCCAGCTCAGCGAGGTCTGGGGCGAGGTGTCGGCGGCTTCCGGCGCCGCCGAGCGGCTGTTCGAAATCCTGCGCGTCAAGTCGCAGGTCAAAGCACCCGCGTCGCCGCGCGCGCTGCCGTCGCCGGCGCGCGGCGACGTCGGTTTCGACCATGTCGGTTTCGCCTATCCGACCCGGCCGGACACCGCGGCGATCGACGGCGTGTCGTTTGCGGTGCGCGCCGGCGAGAAGGTCGCGATCGTGGGGCCCTCGGGCGCCGGCAAGAGCACGCTGTTTCATCTGCTGCTGCGGTTCTACGATCCCTCCTCGGGTGCGATCTCGTTCGACGGCGTGCCGGTCAGGGCCGCCGATCCGCACGAACTGCGTTCCCGCATCGCGCTGGTGCCGCAGGAATTGGTGGTGTTCGCCGCCAGCGCGCGCGACAACATCCGCTTCGGTCGGCCCGATGCGACCGATGCCGAAGTCGAGCGCGCCGCCGATCTGGCGCACGCCAGCGAATTCATCCGGCGCTTGCCCGGCGGCTTCGAATTGCAGCTCGGCGAGCGCGGCGTGACGCTGTCCGGCGGCCAGCGCCAGCGCATCGCGATCGCCCGCGCCATCCTGCGCGACGCGCCCTTGCTCTTGCTCGACGAGGCCACCTCGTCGCTCGATGCGGAGAGCGAGACGCTGGTGCAGACCGCGCTGGAAGAACTGATGCGCCACCGCACCACGCTGGTGATCGCCCATCGGCTCGCCACCGTCCTGTCCTGCGACCGCATCCTGGTGCTGGAGGCGGGCCGCATCGTCGAACAGGGCACGCATGCGTCGCTGGTCGCCGACAACGGCCTCTATGCGAGGCTGGCGAGGCTGCAGTTCGAGGGGGTTTAGCTCTTCCCTTTCTTCCCTTGTGGGAGAAGGGAAGAAGGCCTCGCTACTTCTTCCACGCCATCTTCTTGACTGGCCTTCCCGACGTCGGATTCACGCCCTCGCCGGCATCCACAAAGCCGTTGCGCTCATAGAAGCGGATGGCGCGGGCATTGTCCTTGTTGACCAGCAGCGTGATGCCATCCGGCGACAGGCGCTTCGCGTCGTCGACCAGCGCATCGGCCAACTCTGAGCCCCAGCGATCCGGCGCGACCACGAGTTGATCGAGATAACCTGTCGCGTCGATGGTGACGAACCCGACCAGCGCGCCTTTGTCTTCCGCGACGATGATCGCAGCGTCAGGCACCAGCTCGCCACGCCAGCGCTTGCGCCACCAGGCGACACGCGCCGCGAAGTCGATTTTCGGGTAGGCGCGCTGCCAGGTCTCGAGCCACAGCGCGATGGCGGCGTCTTCGTCTTCGGCGCGGTAGGGGCGCAAATGAAACGGGGCGCTCATCCAGGGAAGGCCGTCATGCCTGGACTTGTCCCGGGCATCCACGTCTTTCTTTTCGGTGATGCCTTAAGACGTGGATGCATAGCGACTTGGCGATGCCGAGTTGCGTTCTTTTGAAGACCCAAGCCGGAAACATCCGGCTTGGGATGACAAGCCCGGCCATGACGAGGAACTGGAGCGCGCGACCCCACCGCTCACCGTTCCGTCAGCTTCAGCTCGATGCGGCGGTTGCGCTTGTAGGCGTCTTCGGTGGCCGCCGTGTCGATCGGCTGGAATTCGGCAAAGCCGGCGGCGACCAGTCGCTGCGGCGGCACGCCGAGCGAGACCAGATATTGCACCACCGAGATCGCGCGCGCCGACGACAATTCCCAGTTCGACTTGAACAGCGGACTGTTGATCGGCCGTGTGTCGGTGTGGCCGTCGACCCGCAGCACCCAGGCGATTTCGGCCGGGATCTGCTTGTCGAGATCGATCAGCGCATTCGCCACCTTGTCGAGCTCGGACTTGCCTTCGGGCAGCAGCACCGCCTGTCCGGTGTCGAAAAACACTTCGGACTGGAACACAAAACGGTCGCCGACGATGCGGATGTCGGGCCGGTTGCCGAGGATGGCGCGCAGCCGTCCGAAGAATTCCGAACGGTAGCGCGACAATTCCTGCACCCGCTGCGCCAGCGCGACGTTGAGACGCTGGCCGAGATCAGCGATCTTGCCCTGCGATTCCTTGTCGCGCTTCTCCGAGGCGTCGAGCGCCTCCTCGAGCGCGGCGAGCTGACGGCGCAGCGCGCTGATCTGCTGGTTCAGAACCTCGATCTGGGCGAGCGCCCGCGAGGATACTGCTTTTTCGGAATCCAGTGCCTTGTTGAGTTGGTCGGCGCGGCCGGCGGCGTCGTTGCCGGCGCCGGCAAGCCCCTCATAGAGCCCCTTGATGCGATCGCGCTCGCCCTCGGCCGACGCCAGGCCGGCGCGCAACTGCGAGACCTGGTCGTCGAGATTGAGCTTGCCGAGCTTTTCCAGCGACAAGAGGTCGTTGAGCTGCGCGATCCTGGCATTGAGCTGTTCCAGCGCCTTGTCCTTGCCGGTGACCTCCTGCGACAGGAAGAACTGCACCACCAGAAACACCGACAGCAGGAACACGATCGAGAGCACCAGCGTCGACAACGCATCGACGAATCCCGGCCAGTAGTTGAAGCCGGATTCGCTGCGGCGTGCACGGGCAAGGGCCATTTTATGTTGTCTCCACTTCTTTCCTTACCTCTCCCATCGGGAGAGGCAGAGGCCGCCTTTGGCGGCCGTCCTTAAAAAGGACGCCGGAGCAAAGCTTCGGCTGTGGCGCAGCGCCGGGTGAGGGGTTAAGGCCCATCGATAGCGTGTAACCCCTCACCCGGATCGCTGGCGCGATCCCACCTCTCCCGATGGGAGAGGTGATGCCGCATCCACCGATTGTTTTCGAAATCACCATCAGTAATCCTGCCCTAACTCTTCTCGGGCTGGCGGGCGAGCCGCTCGAGCAGTTTCTTGATCTCGCGGTTCTGTTCGCCCTGGCCGTCGGCCCATTCGCGGATCATCTGCTGCTCGGTGCGCATATGCGCGACCAGGCCCTGAATGGCTTCGGCGAGATTGGCCATCGCGGTGGTGGTGCCGCGGCTGCCGCCGCCGTCTTCCAGCGTCGCCCGCAGCCGCTCGACCGCGCTCTGAAGATCGCCGGCGGGGCCGCCCTCACCGGAATATTCGCGCACGGTGGAGGCGAGCCAGTCTTCGAGGTCGGTATAGAAGCGGTTTTGCGCCTGGCTCGATTGCAGGTCGAGGAAGCCCAGGATCAGTGAGCCGGCAAGACCGAACAGCGACGACGAAAACGAAATGCCCATGCCGCCGAGCGGCGCCGCCAGCCCCTCCTTCAGCGTATCGAACAGCGCGCCGGCGTCGCCCCCGACCTTCAGGCCGTCGATCACCTTGCCGACCGAGCCGACGGTTTCGATCAGGCCCCAGAAGGTGCCGAGCAGCCCGAGAAACACCAGCAAGCCGGTCATGTAGCGCGAGATGTCGCGCGCCTCGTCGAGCCGGGTCGCAATGGAATCCAGGAGATGCCGCATGGTCTGCTGCGAGATCGACATCCGCCCGGTGCGCTCGCCACCGAGGATCGCCGCCATCGGCGCCAGCAGCGTCGGGTGCCGATCGACCGCAAGCCCGGGATCGGCGATGCGGAAATTGTTGACCCAGGCCACTTCGGGATAGAGCCGGATCACCTGGCGGAACGCCAGGATGGTGCCGACCAGCAGCACCAGCCCGATCAGCGCGTTGAGGCCGGGATTGGCGAAGAAGGCCGTGACGATCTGCTTGTAGAGCACGACGGCGACCAGCGCGCACAGCACCAGAAATACCAGCATCCGCACCAGGAAAATCCGCGGCGAGGACAGCTTGGTCAGTTCGATCTCCATCGCGGAGCGGGGAGAGGGGCTCGGGGGCATTGCCGTGTCATCCGTTGCGAGAGACCGCTTTTCGGGCACCAATATGGCACAGCGGAGGGGATAAAAAAGCCAGTTGCAGGCGGTTTGCGGCGGGAACATGGAACTTAGGCTTGAAACCGGGCTTAGACCCCTGCGTATTTCATTAATCTTTTGGCGCGGGCGGCTTTTGGCGGGATTTCCCATGACCGTTCTGTATCTCGAAGCGCTGGCCGCAATCGCGGCATCGCTCTCGATTCTGATGGCGGTGGCGTGGCTGGTGCAGCAGCGCACCGGCAATTCCGGCTGGGTCGATACCATCTGGACGTTTTCGGTCGGTGCTGTCGGCGCCGCCGGCGCGCTGTGGCCGGTGGCGGGGGCCTCACCCAACGCGCGGCAATGGCTGGTCGCCGGTCCTGGTCGCGATCTGGTCGCTCCGGCTCGGCCTGCACATCGCGCTGCGCAGCGCCAAAATCGAGGACGATCCGCGCTATGCGGCCTTCGCGGCGGATTGGGGCCGCGATGCGCCGCGGAAAATGTTCCTGTTCCTGCAAAACCAGGGTTTTGGGTCGATCCCGCTGGTGTTTGCGATCTTTCTCGCGGCGCGGTTTCCCGACCCCGCCTTGCGCCTGCAGGATTATTTCGGCGTGGTGATCCTGTTCACAGGCATCGCCGGCGAAGCGCTGGCCGATGCGCAGCTGAAGCATTTTCGCGAGCGTCCGGCCAACAAGGGCCGGGTCTGCGATGCAGGCCTGTGGCGCTGGTCGCGCCACCCCAATTATTTCTTCGAATGGCTGAGCTGGCTCGCCTATCCCGTGATCGCGATCGCGCCGGATTACGGATGGGGCTTTGCCAGCCTGCTGGCGCCGCTCTTCATGTACTGGATCCTGGTCCACGTCACCGGCATTCCGCCGCTGGAAGCCGAGATGCTGCGCTCGCGCGGCGATCTCTACCGCGACTACCAGTCGCGCACGAGCGCGTTCTTTCCGCTGCCGCCGCAAGCATGATCCCGAACAAGCCTGCCCCGCACTTGATGCGGGGTGGGGACCGGGTTTCGGAAAGGATCATGCTCAAGATGAAAATGGGAGTGATGACATGAGCGTCGTATCCAAAATCATCGGCACCGCCGAACGGGTGCCGCTACCCGATCTCGTCATCCGCGCGGCGATCCAGCGGCTTTGCTCGCGCACCTCGGCGCGGCTGGCTTTGGGCGATGCGGCGAGCGATGCCGCCTTCGCCGCGGAAATGGCTGATCGACCCATCGCCGAACACACGGCCGAGGCCAACGCCCAGCACTACGAGGTGCCGGCGGAATTCTTTGCCCGCGTGCTCGGCCCCAACCGGAAATATTCCGCCTGCTTCTACAAGGAGCCACAATCGACGCTGCGGGAGGCCGAGGAGGAAGCGCTGCGCCAGACCGTCGACCACGCCGATCTCGCCGACGGTCAATCCATCCTCGAACTCGGCTGCGGCTGGGGCTCGCTGTCGCTGTGGATGGCGCGGCAATTCTCGAAATCGCAGGTCACCGCAGTGTCGAATTCGCAGTCGCAGCGGATGCATATCGAGAACGAGGCCGCCGTACGCGGGTTGTCCAATCTCCGCGTCATCACGGCAGACATGAACGAGTTCGACCCCGGCCGCCAGTTCGATCGCATCGTGTCGGTCGAGATGTTCGAGCACATGATGAACTGGCGCGAACTGCTGAGCCGGGTACGGTCGTGGCTTGCGCCGGACGGCCGCTTCTTCATGCACGTCTTCACCCACCGCACGGGCAGCTACCGGTTCGACCGCATGGATAGCGAGGACTGGATCGCGCAGCATTTCTTCACCGGCGGGGTGATGCCGAGCCATCACCTGATCCGGCAATTTCCCGACCTCTTCGAGGTCGAAAAGGAATGGCGCTGGAGCGGCGCGCAGTATCAGCGCACCGCGCTCGACTGGCTCACGAATTTCGATGCCCGCCACGACGAGATCGAACAAATTTTCCGCGACGTCTACGGCCATGACGCCGCGTTGTGGATGCGGCGCTGGCGCTGGTTCTTCCTCGCCACCTCGGGCCTGTTCGGCTACGCCGGTGGCAGCGAATGGGGAGTCAGCCACTACCGGATGCGGAAAGTCCAGCCGTCGAACCCCTGATGTCCGCGCTCAACGAAAGACTTGCGCAAATGAAAATCCTGGCCGTCGACGTCGGTGGCAGTCATGTCAAAATTCTTGCCACGAGTGAGAAGCAGGAACGGGAAATCGTCTCCGGCCCCAAAATGACCGCGCGACAGATGGTCTCCCGCGTAAAGAAACTGGCGCAGGGTTGGGCCTACGACGTCGTATCCGTCGGATTTCCGGGGCCGGTTCTGCACAATCGTCCGGTTGCCGAACCTTACAATCTGGGATCGGGCTGGCTGGGATTCGATTTTGCGGCGGCCTTCGGCTTGCCGGTAAGGGTTGTCAATGATGCGGCGATGCAGGCGCTCGGCAGTTACCGGGGTGGAAAGATGTTGTTCCTGGGACTGGGGACCGGACTCGGTTCTGCGATGATCGTCGACGGCATTATCGAACCAATGGAACTGGGGCACCTGCCTTACAAGAAGGGTACCTACGAAGATTATGTGGGCAACGGGGGCCTTCTCCGCTTCGGCAAGAAACGCTGGCGCAAGCTCGTGGCAGACGTGGTCGAACGGCTGGTCGCGGCGCTGGAGCCTGAAGACGTCGTCATAGGGGGTGGCAACGTCACTCACATGAAGACGCTGCCGAAGGGATGTCGGGCCGGCAACAATACCCACGCCTTCATCGGCGGTTTCCGGTTGTGGGACGACGCGCGCCGGGCAATCCATCGGCCGCGGAAGAAGTAAAGCCTAGCGCATGATGGCTTTGAATTGAGGCGGCCACGCGCGAATTTCGGGTGAGGGGACTCTCCGCGAGTCGAACTGGTTGAGAGAGCCCCTCACCCCAACCCTCTCCCAGCGAAAGAGCGGGGAGAGGGAGATGATCGATCGATCACCGTGCTTCGCCCGAAAACGCTTGCCGCAATGCGGATAGTCGGTCGAGCGCGGCTTGCGGCAGCGGGCCTTTCTGGACCGCTGCAAGCGAGTCCTCGAATTGTTGCGGCGTCGCCAGGCCGACCAGGATGGTGCCCATCGCCGGGTGCGATAGCGCAAACCGCGTGGCGGCTTCGGTCAGGCTTGCGGCAAAACCCTCCTTGACCAGCGGCATCAGGCGGCGGGCGCGAGCGACATCGGCATCGTAGCTCATGGCCGACCCGATCGGCTCGGGGGCGGGGCCGGCGATCGGGTGGCGCTCGGTCGAGCCCGACAGGGCGCCGCCGGCCAGCACGCGGATGCCGACGACGCCTGTGCCTGCGGCCTTGGTGTGATCGAACATTCGTCCGTAATCCTGCGCCGGATAGTTTTGCGGCAAGCCTTCCGCGGCGGATGGATTGAGCATGTTGTAGACCACTTGCGCGCTGTCGAAGGCGCGGGAATCGATGACCTGATTGAGGGCCGGCGTCTCGCCCACGGCCGTCAACCCGAGGAAACGGATCTTGCCCTGCTGCCGCAGCCGCTCGAACGCCGGCACCACCTCGTCGAGCACTTGGCGGACGCTCAGCGCCGGTCCGCCGCCGCTCTCGGTGATCGAATTGTGCAAATGAAAGATGTCGATCCGCTCCAGATGCAGCCGCGCCAGACTGCCTTCGAGCGATGCCGTGATGGCGTCGGCAATGCGGCCGTAGTCGCTCGCCGGCAAGCGGACCTTGGTGCCGACGAAAAAATGGGCCGGTTTCAGCCTCCGCAGGACCCGGCCGAGGTTCTTTTCCGATTCGCCATCGCCGTATTGCACGGCGGTGTCGAAATAGTTCACGCCGGCGGCGAGCGCACGCGCAACAGTCCGCTCCTGCTCGGCTGGATCGCCGCGCACCATGAAACCGCCGACCGCGCCGCAGCCGAAGCCCAGCACCGAGAGCTGCATTCCGCTGCGCCCAAAAGTCCGCAATTGCATCCTTGTTCCTCCGATTGACCGCACAATACTCCAAATTGCTGTCCCGGCTAATCTGTCCCGGCGACGTTTTGCCCTTGTTCGGAACGACCCGCTCGCCGATGATGGCGTCAACAAGAAGGTTCTCCAGGGGAAGCGCCATGATGCCTGTTTTGCGTTGGATTCTCGCCGCCGTACTGCTGTGGAGCGGCGTGGCGCCATCCCTGGCGCAGGGGTATCCGAACCGGTCCGTGCGCGTGGTCGTCGGCTTTCCGGCCGGCGGTCCGACCGACGTCATCGCGCGCCTTGTCTCCCAATCCCTCTCCGAAAGTCTCGGGCAGCAGTTCTATATCGAGAACCTCGGTGGCGCCGGCGGCAACATCGCGTCTGGCCAGGTCGCGCGGGCGACCCCCGACGGCTACACCATCATGGCGATCAGCACGGGCTTCATGGTGAACCCGAGCCTCTACGCCAAGGTGCCGTACGATCCGATCAAGGATTTCTCTCCCGTGACCCTGGTCGCGGTTTCGCCGAACGTCGTGGTGGTCAACCCGTCTGTTCCGGCCAAAACGCTGCCGGAGCTGGTGCAGCTGATCCGGGATAATCCCGGCAAATACAGCTATGCCGGCCCCGGCGTGGGTTCGACGCCGCATCTCGGCGGCGAGCTGTTTCGCCTGACCTACAAACTCGACCTGGTCCACGTCCCCTTCACTGGCGCGACGCCGGCCGTGCAGGCAACCATCGGTGGCCACACGCCGATCGCCTTCACCGCGTTGCCGTCCTCGCTGGCGGCGATCCAGGCCGGTCAGGTGCGTGCGATCGGCATTGCCTCGACGCAGCGCTCGCCGGAAATACCCGACGTGCCGACCTTCGCCGAACAGGGCGTGAAAGATCAGGAAGCCGATACGCTGACCGGCATCGTTGCGCCGGCGGGGACGCCGAAAGAGATCGTCGACCTGCTGGCTCGCGAGACCGCCAAGGCCGTTGCACGGCCCGACTTCAGGGAAAAGCTGGCGAAGCTCGGCTTCACGCCCGTCGCCAATACGCCAGACGAGTTCGCCGCGCGCATCAAGCTGGAATTGGAGAAGTGGGGCAAGGTGGTGCGCGCCGCGAATTTGAGGATCGAGTGATGGCCCCAGGCAAGCCCTGCCGCCGCGCCGGGTTCTCTACTCGACCTTGATGTTTGCCGCCGTGATGATCGGCCCCCATTTTTCGAGCTCGGCCTTCTGAAAGGCGCCGAGCGCCTCGGGCGTTTGCTGTTCGGGCGGATAGATTTCCTGCCCCAGATCCGCAAGCTTTTGGCGCACGGACGGATCGGCCATGGCGTGCACGATCGCCTTGTTGAGCGTCCGCACGATGTCATCGGGTGTGCCCTTCGGCGCCCAAACGCCATTCCACTGCAGGAGATAAAGTTTTGGCGTGCCCGCCTCATCCACGGTTGGAACATCCGGTATCGCGGCCAATCGCGTCCTGGACATCACGGCAAAGCCCTTGATGTTGCCGCTGCGGATCTGCGGTATCGACGTGGTCGGCGTATCGACGATGAAGTCGACCTGGCCGGCCAGCAGCGCCTGCATCATCGGTGCGGCGCCGCGATACGGGACGTACTGGCATTTCACGCCGGTGACGTGTTGAAAGAATACCCCGCCGATGTGGCCGAACCCGCCGACGCCCGGCGTGCCCTGCGTGGCCTTTGCCGGATTGGCCTTCAGCCACGCAATCAGTTCCTGCAAGTTGTTTGCCGGCAGATCCTTGCGTCCGACGATCAGCCCGGGATTGCTGGACAACAGGGCGACCGGCGCAAAGTCGGTGAGCGTATCGTAAGGCAGCTTGTAGATCGCCGCATTGGCCACATGGGTGCTCCATTGGCCGACGCTGAGCGTATAGCCGTCGGGCGCGGCGCGGGCGACCCGGCCGACGCCGATGCTGCCGGCCGCGCCTGCGATGTCCTCGATAATGAAGGGTTGTCCCAACAAGCCCTGCATGTGCTCGCCCAGGATGCGAGCGATCGTGTCGACCGGCCCGCCCGCGGGAAACGGCGCGACCAGCGTCACCGGGTGCGTCGGATAGGGTTCGGCGCACGCGATGCGCGAAAAGGCCGGCAGCGCGGCGGCGCCCGCGACGAGAGGCAGGAATCTGCGACGGTCAAGTTTCATGAAGTCTCCCTGCGTCGTCGCGCATGCACGCGCGGACACTCGATCTGATGCAGCCCGGGAAAATGCTACATCAGTTGTGCGAGCCGTTGGAAGGGGCTACTACCCGCCGCCGACCATGCCTGGCGTGAACCGCGCGGCCGGTTCGAGGACGGCCGCGCGGTCGCGCTTACTCGGCAGGTTGCAGCAAGGTGATTTCCGAAACCAGCACCTTGCCCTTGGTCTCCGGGCTGTACAAGAGCGTGATGACGAACAGGATCGCGGCGCCGGTCGTGGCGATCAGCATCGGAACGGCGAAGCCGAGCGGTTGACTGACGGCGAAGTAGGTCAGTATCGGCCCGGTGAAACCGGCCCAGATCGCCCCCTGGTGGTAGCAGAAGCCCGACGCGGTCGCCCGCACTTCGGTCGGGAAACGTTCGGTCAGATACGACGGATTCTGTCCATAGATCGCACCCAGGAACGCGCCCTGCACGATGAAGGCGCCGGCCACCATCGGGTAGGAATCGGAGAACAGATAGAGCGGCGTGATGCAGGCGCCGATCGCCGCCGGGATGATCATCGCCCATCTGCGGCCGAACACGTCGGCGACATAGCCCCAGGCACCGCTCGCCAGGAACGCCACCAGGTTGGCCAACGCGATCGGCATCGCCACCATGCCGGCGGCCAGATGCAGGTCCTTTTGCAGATGCGTGGCGAACATGCCGTAGACCGAGTAGTAGATCACGAAGCCGCTCGCCATCCACAGGCACGCCATGATGGTGTTGCCGAGCACGCGCTTGCGGAAGATGTCGAACAGCGGCGCCCGAAATTCCTGCTTCTGTTCGCGCTGAATGCGGCGGTTCTCCACCCACACCTTCGGTTCCTTGACGTAGATGCGAATCCACACCACCGCGAGTGCCGGCAGCACGCCGAGGATCAGCAGGCCACGCCAGCCGATCTTGTCGTAGAGCAATCCGTAGGCGGCGCTCGACAGCAGGAAGCCGATACTCCACGACCCCTGCAGCAGGCCGCTCATCAGGCCGCGCGAGCGCGCCGGCCACGATTCCATGGCAAGCGCTGCACCGGCGGGCCATTCCGCGCCCATGCCGATGCCGAGCAGCGCGCGGAACAGGAACAGGAATGCGAAGCTCGGCGACAGGCCGGCGCACAGGTTGGCCACCGAGTACCACAGGATCGAGATCATCAATGGCGTCTTGCGCCCGACTCGATCGGCGAGCCAGCCGGAGCCGACGGCGCCTACCAGCCGCAGCCACAGCGTGATGGTGAATACGGCCGTCACCTCGATCAGCGGCACGTGGAACGTTTCCGAGATCGGCACCATGATGAGAAGGAAGATGGTGAAGTCGAACGCGTCGAGGGTCCAACCGAGCCACGCGGCGATCCATGCCATCCATTGATCCTTGGTGGGTTCTTTCCACCACGGGACCTGACCGGGCAATTCAGCTGTCATTGTCATAGCGGCTCCTCCAGATGTGCTTGAGCAGACTCCTTTTCTGCAGGCGGCCGTCTACGCGGCCTGGGCACAAACATCGGGAGGAAGCGAAGCCGCCAGCCGCAATTTCAGGACAAGCAATGACGCATTCACTCCGCCTTGATGGCGGCGAGAATTCCGAGCCAGCTCAGAATCCCGCGCCGCACTCAATGGCGGCTCCCAGACGCTGCACGATCTCAGTCATTCGCTCCGCGCAGTATGTCCATGCGTCCACGGCATGACAAGGGAGCATTCCACTAACTTTGGGAGGGGACGGCCCGTGTTGCGCCGCGACAAGGCCGGCCAGCTCGAGGTCTTCGATCTAAGGTCGGTCGACGATCGCGAGCCTGAAATCCATCCAGCGTCTCGTCACTCGATCACCTCGTCGGCGCGTCCAAGCAACGGCAATGGAATCGCAAGGTCAAGTCTCCGGGCGGTCTTGAGATTGAGAACAAACTCGACTTTCGTGGACTGCTGGACCGGCAGATCGGCAGGTTTTTCGCCCTTCAGAATCCGGCCCGCGTAGCGGCCGCTCAAACGAAGCGCTTCAGTGACGCTGGTGCCATAGCTCATCAGGCCGCCGGCATCCGCAAACTCGCGAAGACTATAGATCGTCGGCAACTTTTGAAGTGCCGCCAGTTCAACGAGCCTGGTGCGACGGCTGATGAAGAACGGCTCGACGAGCACGACGAGGGCGCCCGCACGCTGTTGAGCCAGTGTGGCAAAGGCGGCCTCCAGTTCACTGTCCGTGCCGGCCTCCACGACCAGCAGTTTCCGTCCAATGGATTCCGCGGCTGCCAGCGCGTTTTTCTTGTTGGTTTCCGCATCCGCTATCGTCGGGTTTGCAAGGAAGCCAACCAATTCTGCGGTCGGAACCATCTCGTGCAATATCTCAAACTGCTTCGCGACCAGGGTACTGATCAGGAAGGTCACGCCGGTGAGGTTGCCGCCAGGCCGGCTGAGACTGGCGACAAGTCCGGCTTTGATCGGATCGCCGCCCATTTCGAAGACGATCGGGATGGTTGCGGTGGCGGACCTTGCCGCCAGCGCCGAAGTGATGCCGCCCACCGCGACGATCACAGCAACCTCGTGACGAACCAATTCGGCAGCGAGCACCGGAAGCCGGTCGTAGTGATTCTCTGCCCAGCGATACTCGAACGCGACGTTCCGTCCCTCGACGTAACCAGCTTCCATCAGGCCCTGTCGAACGGCGGCGACACGAAAGGCATCAGACTGCGGCGAGCCTGCGCCGAGCAAGCCAATCACCGGAAGCCTGGGTTGCTGCGCCCGCGCCGCGCGCGATGACGCAGCGGCAATACCGAGAAGCGCAATGAACGCGCGCCGTTTCATCTTCACCATGGGGATCAGTCTTTTACGATCCCACAAGCCTATCACTTTCCTAAGACGTAACGGGTGAGAAATGACTGGCGATTTCCGCCGGCTTGCCGACCTACTTCCCCAGCGGCTTCAAAATCTTCACCAGCTCGGCGTGGATGAATTCATTGCCGCAGATGACGTCGCCGGTCTTCAAGGGATCGTCGTCGCCCTCGATGCCACTGACGATGCCGCCGGCCTCGCGGACGATGATCTGCCCCGCCGCCATGTCCCAGGCCTGCAGGTTGCGTTCCCAATAGCCGTCGAGGCGGCCGGCGGCGATGAAGGCCATGTCGAGCGCGGCAGCGCCGAAGCGGCGCAGGCCTGCGACCCTGGGCTGGATTTCGGCGAGCTCGGCGAGCGACAGTTTGAAGTCGCCGCGGCCGATATGCGGCAGGCCGCAGGCGATCACGCTGTCGGAAAGGTTGCGGCGGCCGGCCACCCGCAGCCGCTGGTCGTTGAGGAAGGCGCCCTTGCCGCGCTCGGCGAGATAGAGCTCGTCATTGGCGGGATTGTAGATCACGCCCGCGATCATGGTGCCCTCGCGCTGCAGCCCGATCGAGATCGCAAATTGCGGGATGCCGTGCAGGAAATTGGTGGTGCCGTCCAAGGGATCGACAATCCAGGTGTGGCTCTTGTCCTGGCCTTCGCGCTGCCCCCCTTCCTCGCCGACAAAGCCGTAGCCCGGCCGCGCCTTGGTGAGGTCCTCGAGCAGCATCTGCTCGGCGCGCTTGTCGGCGAGGCTGACGAAATTGGCCGGCCCCTTCAGCGAGACCTGGAGGTTCTCGATCTCGCCGAGGTCGCGCTTGAGGCTGCGGCCGGCGCGGCGCGCGGCCTTGACCATGACGTTGATGACGGCTGAATGCAGCATGATCTCGGCTTGTCGTTGATGCTTCGAAGGCGGAAGTGCGCTCCCTCTCCCACGGGGAGAGGGCCGGGGCGAGAGGGTACGGTCTCAATGAGGAGCGAAACCCCCTCACCCGGCGCTGCCCGAGCGACGCTTCGCGTCGCCGTTTGCGCCGACCTCTCCCCGCCGGGCAGAGGTTAAGACAGCAGTGGGGTGCCCTGCGGTTGCCGTCGCGTCAAGGCGGATCATTTGACACCCAACCATAGGCGCGCGGCGGCTTCCGCCTTGGCGTGATCCTCCGGGCTCAGCTTGGCCAGTTCCGCGTCGAGATCGGGGTCGCCCTTGCCCGCGGTTTTCGCGATCAGGTGCCATTTGAAGCCCTCGATCTTGTCCATCGGCACGCCTAACCCATTGACCAGCACATAGGCGAGGCGATTCTGCGCGATCGGATTGTTCGCCCTGGCCGCCTTCCGCAGCATCGCCACCGCGGCGGCTTCGTTCTTCGGCGTGCCGGTGCCGTTGAACAGCGCGATGGCGTATTCGACCTCGGCGTCGACATTGTCGGCAAGCGCGGCCGCCTGCAGCAGCTGGACCGCCTTTTCAGGGTCCTTCGGCACGCCGGTGCCCTCCTTGTAGAAGGTCGCGAGCGCGTATTGCGCTTCCGGATTGCCGGCGTCGGCGGCCTGCCGGAACAGTTCGGCGGCGCGCTTGACATCCTGCGGCAGGGTCTGGCCGTCGAGATAGAGCAGCGCCAGATTATAGGCGGCCTTCGCGTTGCCGAGTTTCGCCGAGGATGCCAACAGCTTTACGGCGTCCTCGCGGTTGGCAGGCGCGCCGCGGCCCTCCAGACGCATCATCGCCAGCGCGAACATCGCCTCCCGGTCGCCGCCATCGGAAGCGCGCTTGTACCAGTCGAGCGCCTTGACATAGTCGCGCTTGACGCCCAGCGCATTGGCATAGAGTTCGCCCAGCATGGTCATCGCCTTGACATCGCCGGTCGCCGCACGCTTGGTCGCCAGGTCGAACGAGGTCTTGTAGTAGCCGCGCTGATAGGCGCCATAGACCAGATCGACATTGGGATCGTCGGGCGCGGGCGCAGGCACGACGGTCGCGGTTGGCGCGACCGGCGTGGCCGCAGGTTTCGGCGCGGCGGTCTCCGCGGGCTTTTTGGCGATCGTGTGCGGTTTCGCTTTCGGCTTCGCCGCCGGTTTGGGCGCCTCGGCAGCCGGAGGCGTCAGCGAGATTTGCGCCACCGCGCTTGCCGTCCAGAGCAGGGCGATCGCGAGAACCGATATCGGACGCAGGATCTTCATTTCCGCCCGCTATCCCTGCTCGGCGCCGGCGTTGCCGGCAGCCGCGCGATACGCCTGCCGGATCGCCTGCCCGATCCCGGCAAGCGCCGCCGCGGGCCCGCGCGGATCGTTCCAGATCAAATCGCCGGCCAGGATGAAATCCGCGCCCGCTGTGGCGAACTCGTAAGCCTCCTCGCGTGAGGCGGCAAAGCCGACGCAGGGCGGCTCGAACAGCTCGGCCCACCATTGCAGGCGCTCGGCGACCGCCTCCATCGAGGGCCGCTGTCCCAGCGCATCGGGTTCGCCGAACAGCACGTAATCCGCTCCTATCTCGCCTGCGGCCATCGAATCGTGCCGGGTCGCGAGCCCGCCGACGCCGGCGATGCGGTCGGGCTTCAGCGACGGCAGCGCCTCCTGCAGCGCCGCGATTCCGGTCAGATGCGCTCCGTCGGCGCCGGCGCGCGCGACCAGTTCGACACGCCCGTCGAGCAGCAACGCCGCGCCGCTGTCCTGCACCGCCGACGCCAGCGCCTTCACCCGCAAGATCATGCTGCGCTGGTCGACAGGTTTCAGGCGGACCAGCACCGCCGCGACATCGGCCGTGGCAAGCAGCCCGGGCAGGCTTGCGATCAAGGCTTGCGGATCGTCCACCTCCGGCGTCGCGAGATAGAGTCGCGGCACCGGGCGCGGGGAAGCGGGCTTGGTGGCCAATCTATGCCGCCTTCTTTTCCAGCTCGGCCTGCCATTCGCCCTTGCTCGCGAGCGAATTCATCATCGCCCGATGGCTGAAAGCGCGCTGGCCGGCGGCGACATTTTCGGATTTGCCCGACCACGCCTTTTGCGGCGCGGCCTGCAGCGCGCGGCCGTAGGAAAAGGTCAGCGGCCAGGGCAGGCCGCCGATGGCGTTCATGGCGTTGAGATGCGCGGTCGCCTCCTCGTCGGACTGCCCGCCCGAGAGGAAGGCGATGCCGGGAACGGCCGCTGGCACGCAGTTCTTCAACAGCCGGACGGTCTTCTCCGCGACCTCCTCGACGGACGCCTGCTTTGCGCTTTTCTTGCCGGATACGACCATGTTGGGCTTCAGCACCATGCCTTCCAGCGCGACGCGCTGGACCCGCAATTCCTGGAACGTCTTGTTGAGAACGCGTTTGGTGACCTCGTAACAGCGCTCGATGTCGTGATCGCCGTCCATCAGCACTTCCGGTTCCACAATGGGCACGATCTGCGCGGCCTGGCACAGCGCGGCGTAACGCGCCAGCGCATGGGCGTTGACGTCGATCGCGGTCATGGTGGGGATATTCTGGCCGATATCGATCACCGCGCGCCATTTCGCAAAGCGTGCGCCGGCCTCGTAATATTTCTTCAACCGCTCGGCGAGCCGGTCGAGCCCGACGGTGACCAACTCGCCCGGGCAGTTCGGCAAGGCTTGCGTTCCCTCGTCTACCTTGATGCCGGGGATCGCGCCGGCCTGTTCGATCAGCTTGACCAGCGGGGTGCCGTCCTTGGCCTTCTGCCAGATGGTCTCGTCATAGAGGATGACGCCGGAAATATACCGGCTCATCGCCTCGGACGAGCGGAACAGCATTTCACGATAGTCGCGGCGGCTGTCCTCGGTCGAGGCGACGTTGATGGCGTCGAAACGCTTCTTGATGGTGCCGGTGGATTCGTCGGCGGCAAGCAGGCCCTTGCCCGGCGCGACCATGGCGCGAGCGACCTTGTTGAGATCGGCGAGATTCATCGATGCTTCCTCCGCAAGCACGTTTGATTTGCAAGTCAAACTAGACCGTTCTCGGGCAAACCCCAAGATTACTTTGCGAGGCAAAACTTGCGCGGGCGCGAAGCGGAACACCGGCCCGCCCGGGAGGCGCCGCCGGTTATGCGACTTTCGGATCAAGCTCGCCCTTGACGTAGCGCTTGGCCATCTCGGCGGTGGTCAGGACTTTCTTGATCTTGCTGGCCTGGCCCGCGGTATTGAATTCCTGCAGCCGCTGTTTGCAGAGTTTTGCCATCGCCTCCATCGCGGGTTTCAGATATTTGCGCGGATCGAACTCTTCCGGGTTCTCGTGCAGCACTTTCCTGATTTGGCCGGTCATGGCCATGCGGTTGTCGGTGTCGATGTTGATCTTGCGCACCCCGTTCTTGATGCCGCGCTGGATCTCGGACACCGGCACGCCCCAGGTCTCTTTCATCTTGCCGCCATTGGCGTTGATGATCTCCTGCAGGTCCTGCGGAACCGATGAGGAACCGTGCATCACCAGATGCATGTTCGGCAGCTTGCGGTGGATTTCCTCGATCACGTTCATGGCGAGGATGTCGCCGTCGGGCTTGCGGGTGAACTTGTAGGCGCCGTGCGAGGTGCCCATCGCGATCGCCAGCGCGTCGACTTTCGTCTCCTTGACGAATTTCACGGCCTCGTCCGGATTGGTCAGCAGCTGGTCGTGGGAGAGTTTTCCCTCTGCGCCGTGGCCGTCTTCCTTGTCGCCCATGCCGGTCTCGAGCGAGCCCAATACGCCGAGTTCGCCTTCGACCGAAATGCCGCCGAGATGGGCCATGCTGGTCACGGTCCTGGTGACGCCGACATTGTAGTCCCAGTCGGCCGGCGTCTTGCCGTCGGTCTTCAACGAGCCGTCCATCATGACCGAGGTGAAGCCGGCCTGGATCGCGGTCATGCAGGTGTCGGGGCCGTTGCCGTGGTCGAGATGCACGCAGACCGGAATCTGCGGATGGATTTCGGTCACCGCGTCCATCATGTGTTTCAACATGATGTCGTTGGCATAGGACCGCGCGCCGCGCGAGGCCTGGATGATGACCGGCGCATCGAGCGAGGAGGCGGCCTCCATGATCGCCAGCGCCTGCTCCATGTTGTTGATGTTAAAGGCCGGCACGCCATAGTCGTGCTCCGCGGCGTGGTCGAGCAATTGACGCAACGTGATGCGAGCCATCTGTCCTGTTCTCCGCGCTATGGTGACAGCAGATTGTCACCGTTTTAGATTCAATTAGCCGTTCTCACGTGAATCCCAAGAACGCCGCGAGTGCCCGGTCCACTCTTCCGAGATCGGCGGCGGCGAGCCGTCCGAACACCTTACCTACTTTTGCCAGCGGCAATGTGCTGCATTTGTCAGCCATGATCTGGGACGGCGTCTGCAAGCCGTTCTCCGGCGTCGGCGTGACAGTGATTCGAAACACCTGTTTTCGAAGAACTTCGCTCGTCATGGGCAGGAACGTAACGGATTCCATCGCCTCGTACCTGTCGGACTGAACGATTACCGCAGGGCGAGGTTTCACGTAGGCGCCGGGAAGCATTACGGTGACAAGGTCACCGCGTTTCATTTCCAGCCTTCGATCTCAATATTCGAAAGCTCTTCGAGGATTACCTTTTCATCTGCGCTGGCGTTGATGATCGCAATTGCGTCGGCAACCTGCTGCGCATACTCCGGGGTGTTCACATCCGGAACCCAGATGGTCACCGGCTTGAGCCCGGCGGCCTTCATCTTGTCCCGGTGCTTCTGGACCCGCTTTGCTCCGTCAGCCATGGCATTTATCCTGAATTGAAACGTTACATGTAACATAGGTCCGAGGCGGCATGGCTACAAGTTGCGTCATTTTGCCTTGAGAACCTCAACGCCCGGCAGAGGTTTCCCTTCCATCCATTCAAGAAACGCGCCGCCCGCGGTCGAGACGTAGCTGAAATCCTGGGCAACGCCGGCCTGGTTCAGCGCCGCCACCGTGTCGCCGCCGCCGGCGACCGAGATCAGCTTCCCGGTTTTCGTCCGCTCCGCCGCATGCTTTGCCGCCACCACGGTGCCATGGTCGAACGGCGCCAGCTCGAAGGCGCCCAGCGGGCCGTTCCAGACCAGCGTCGCGGCGTCGTCGATTGCAGCCACAATGCGCTTGATCGATTGCGGGCCGACATCGAGGATCATGCCCTCGGGGGGGATCGCGTCGAGGCCGTAGGCGTGGGACGGCGCATGCGCCGCGAATTGGGACGCCACCACGGCGTCGACCGGCAGGATGATGGCGCAATGGGCGGCTTCCGCCTTCTCCATGATGCGCAGCGCGGTCGCCGCCAGATCCTTCTCCGCCAGCGACTTGCCGATGGGGACGCCTTGCGCGTGCAGGAAGGTGTTGGCCATGCCGCCGCCGATCACCAGCGCGTCGACCTTGCGGACGAGATTTTCCAAAAGGTCGATCTTGGTCGAAACCTTGGCGCCGCCGATGATGGCGATGACAGGCTTGGCCGGATGGTCCAGCGCCTTGCCCAGCGCGTCCAGTTCGGCCTGCATGGTGCGCCCGGCATAGGCCGGCAAGACGTGGCCGAGGCCTTCGGTCGAGGCGTGCGCGCGGTGCGCCGCCGAGAAGGCGTCGTTGACCCAGATGTCGCCGAGCTTCGCCAGCTCCGCGACAAAGGCCGGATCGTTCTTTTCTTCCTCCTTGTGGAAGCGGGTATTTTCGAGACAAAGGATGTCGCCATCCTTCATCGCGGCGACAGCCTTTTGCGCTGACACGCCGATGCAGTCATCGGCGAAGGCGATCGGCTTGCCGATCACCTTCGACAGTTCGGCGGCGACCGGCTTCAGCGAATTCCCTGGGATCGCGTCCCTTCGGGCGGCCGAAATGCGCGAGCAGGATGACCTTGCCGCCCTTGCCCGAAATCTCGGTGATGGTGGGCGCGACGCGTTCAAGCCTTGTCGTATCGGTGACGCGGCCGCCTTCCATGGGCACGTTGAGGTCGACGCGCAGCAGCACGCGCTTGCCCTTCACGTCGACGTCATCGAGGGTGCGGAATGGTTTGGTCATGCCACGCTTTCCACGTCATGGCCGGGCTCGTCCCGGCCATCCACGTCTTTAATGCCAAGAACGAAGACGTGGATGCCCGGAACAAGGCCGGGCATGACGGTGTTCAGATTTTACAACAGCTTCCCCATCGCCACGGCGGTGTCGGACATGCGGTTGGAAAAGCCCCATTCATTGTCGTACCAGGCCATCACCCGCACCAGCGTGCCGTTCTGCACCTTGGTCTGGTCCATGTGGAAGGTGGCGGAATGCGGATCGTGGTTGAAGTCGATCGAGACATTGGGAAAATTGGTGTAGGCGAGGATGCCCTTGAGCTGCTGTTCGCTCGCGCGCTTCATCGCCTCGTTGATTTCCTTGGCGTCGGTTGGGCGCTTGGCGACGATCTTCAGGTCGATCACCGAGACGTTCGGCACCGGCACGCGGATCGAGACGCCGTCGAGCTTGCCTTTCAACTCGGGCAGCACCAGGCCGATGGCTTTCGCCGCACCCGTCGAGGTCGGGATCATCGACATCGCCGCGGCGCGGCCACGATAGAGATCCTTGTGCAGGGTGTCGAGGGTCGGCTGGTCGCCGGTATAGGCGTGGATCGTGGTCATGAAGCCGGTTTCGATGCCGACGCTATCGTTCAGCACTTTCGCCACCGGCGCGAGGCAGTTGGTGGTGCAGGACCCATTCGAGACCACGAGCTGATCCCTGGTCAGCGTGTCGTGGTTGACGCCGTAGACGATGGTGGCGTCGGCGTTCTCGCCCGGCGCCGAAATCAGCACGCGCTTGGCGCCGGCGGTCAGATGCGCGGAAGCCTTGTCCTTGGCGGTGAAGATGCCGGTGCATTCCATCCCGATGTCGACCCCGAGTTCCTTCCACGGCAGCTTTGAGGGATCACGCTCGGCCGAAACCTTGATCTTGCCGTTGCCGACGCTGATCGAATCGCCTTCGACGGTGACGGTGCCGGGGAAGCGGCCATGCACGGAATCGAAGCGCAGCAGGTGCGCGTTGGTCTCGACCGGGCCGAGATCGTTGATCCCGACGATTTCGATATCTTTGCGACCGCACTCGGCGATCGCCCGCAACACATTGCGGCCGATGCGGCCAAATCCGTTGATTCCGACCCGGATTGCCATTCAACTTCTCCTCAAAGGTTCCAAAATCCCGTGCTTTGCGATCCGCGGGCTCGTTTCCTGGGCAATATCGGCCCGATGCCGTTGACGCTGCAATGCATCATAATCCCGAATGTTCCGAAAACGCTACTTCCCATTCAGGGCCTTTGACACAGCCGCCACCACGGCGTCGGCCGTGATGCCGAAGTGCGGGTAGAGGTCCTTGGCCGGCGCACTGGCACCAAAGCCGTGCATGCCGATAAAGATGCCATCCGGCCCGATCACCGCGTCCCAGCCGAAGCGGACAGCGGCTTCGATCGCGAGCTTGACCGGGGCATTTCCGATAATTGCCCTGCGGCGGTCTGCCGGCTGCTCCAGCAGCAAATCCAGCGAGGGCACCGACACTACCCGGGTGGCGATGCCGACTCCGGCTAGCGTTTTTTGGGCGGCGACGGCGATTTCAACCTCGGAGCCCGAGGCATAGATCGAAACCTTGGCCTCGCCCTGGGCGGCGACCAGTTCATAGGCGCCGTGGCTGCACAAATTCTCGGCGCTCGCGATGGTGCGCACCGGGGTGAGGTTTTGGCGCGACAGCGCCAGCACGGTCGGACCGGTGAGCTTTTCCAGCGCCAGTTGCCAGCATTCGGCGGTCTCGACCGCGTCCGCCGGGCGGAACAGGCGCATGTTCGGCATCGCGCGCAGTGCCGCCAGGTGCTCGACCGGCTGGTGCGTCGGGCCGTCCTCGCCGAGCCCGATCGAATCATGGGTCATGATGTAGACCACCGGCGCATGCGACAGCGCCGAAATCCGCATCGCGCCGCGCGCATAGTCGGTGAAGCACAGGAAGGTGCCGCCGGCCGGCGCAAAACCGCCATGGGTCGCGAGGCCGTTCATCGCCCCGGCCATCCCCATCTCGCGGATGCCGTAATGCATGTAGCGGCCGGAAAAATCGTCCGGCGTCACTTCCTTCAGGCCCTTGGTGCGGGTGTTGTTGGAGGGCGTGAGATCCGCCGAGCCCAGCACGAGCTCCGGCATCAAAGGCACCAGCACGTCGAGCGCCAGTTCGCTCGCCTTGCGGGTGGCAACCGTCGGCGGCTCGGCTATGAGTTTCTCCTTCAGCTTGCGAATGGTTTCGGCAAGACCTTCCGGGCGCCTGCGCTCGATCACCCGGCGGGTGAATTCGGCCCGCAAGCCATCGGGCTTGGCCTCGAAGCGGCTGTTCCAGTCGGCGTGGGCGCTTTGGCCCTGCTTGCCGACATTGCGCCAGGCCGCCAGCACGTCGTCGGGAATTTCGAACGGGCCGTAATTCCAGCCCAGCGCCTTCTTGGCCTCCAGCAGTTCCTCGGCGCCGAGCGGTTCGCCATGGGCCTTGTTGGTGCCGGCCTTATGCGGCGCGCCGAAGCCGATGGTGGTCTTGCAGGCGATCAGCGAGGGACGGTCGGAGCTCTGCGCCTTGGTGATGGCATCGGCGATGGCCTTCTGGTCGTGGCCGTCGATCCGGACCGCGTTCCAGCCATGCGCCTTGAAGCGGGCGACCTGGTCGACATTGTCGGCCAGCGTGATCGGGCCGTCGATGGTGATGCCGTTGTCGTCGTACAGGAAGATCAGCTTCTTGAGCCTGAGATGTCCGGCGAGCGACAGCGCCTCATGGCTGACGCCTTCCATCAGATCGCCGTCGGAGCACAGCACGTAGGTGTAATGATCGACGATATCCTCGCCGAACTCCGCCGCCAGCAGCCGCTCGGCCAAAGCCGAGCCGACCGAAAAGGCGACGCCCTGGCCGAGCGGGCCGGTGGTGGTCTCGACGCCGGAGGTGAGGACGTTCTCGGGATGCCCGGGAGTTATGGAATCGAGCTGGCGGAAATGCTTGATCTGGTCGAGCGTCATTTCCGCGTTGCCGGTGAGATACAACACCGCATAGAGCAGCATCGAGCCGTGCCCGGCCGAGAGGATGAAGCGGTCGCGGTCCGGCCATTTCGGGTCGGCGGCGTCGAATTTCAAAAACTGCGTGAACAGCACGGTGGCGATGTCGGCAGCGCCCATCGGCAGGCCGGGATGGCCGGAATTGGCCTTTTGCACGGCATCCATCGCAAGGGCCCGGATTGCGTTGGCCATACGGGAGTGATCGACGCGCGTCATGATGAAATCCGCCTGAAATGAGAGGCCTGGCAGCGATCCGCCGGATGAAGCGGACAGCCTCGGCACGAGCCTGTTGGCAACGGGAAGCGAGGGCTGGATAGCATCCCGGTTCCATTGAGTCCAAGCAGTGAAACGCGCCAGGGGTGGGAAAAGTTGCTTTGCGGTGCATAGCTTGCAAGCGGCGTTGCGCTGGCCCCGCCGGCCACGTAAATTTCCCCGCGTAAGCGATTGCCGGGCCGGGAGATTCCTTGGCCGGCCGACCAGCCAGTACAGGGTCAGCACCTTCGAATGAACGATCGCCCCGCCAACGGTTCGGGCAATTCAGAGCTCTCATCGGCCGATATCGATGCCGCGACACGACGGCTGATGACGGCGCTGGAAGCGCTGGAAAGCGCGGTCGAGCGGCGGCGCGAGGCCGACCGCGACGAGAACGAGCTGGCGAGCCGGATCCAGGCGCTCGGCGCCGATCGCTCGCGGCTCGCCGACGAACTCGACGGCTCGCTGGTAAAATCGCGCCGGCTCGAGCGCGTCAATCGCGAGATCGCCGAGCGGCTCGATGCCGCGATCGGCACCATCCGCGAAGTGCTGTCGACCGGAGAGGAGACATGAACCACATCAACGTCACCATCAACGGCCGGCAATACCGGATGGCCTGCGAGGACGGGCAGGAGGCGCGGCTGTTGACGCTCGCCGACAACCTCGAATCGCGGATCGGACAGTTGCGCGGCAAATTCGGCGAGATCGGCGATGCGCGGCTGACCGTGATGGCGGCGCTGACGGTGTGCGACGAATTGCTCGACGCCGGCCAGCGGCTCCGCCAGCTCGAGGAGGAAGTCAGGGAGTTGCGCAGCGTCCGCGCCGTGTCCGCGGACCGCGCGCGGGCGACGCAGACCGCGGTCGCCAACGCGCTGAACTCCGCCGCCGATCGCATCGAGCGCACCACGCAGATCCTCAACCGCACCATCGGCGGTGGCGTCGCGATCGGGTGAGTTTGGTTAGTCGGTCGAGCCGGTGCGCTTCCTCTCCCGCGCTTCCGGGGGAGGCATAGGCGGCCCATGGCCGCCGTTCTTGATAGAAGAAAGTCGATGCGAAGCATCGGCTTTGGGTGGGGGTGTTGCAACGAACGCCGGCGCAAGCGGAGAGAATTCCCCCAGCCGGATCGCATCTTCGATGCGACATAGCCGAAGCCTTGCTTCGGCGTTCTTTCAGGGCGGCCTATGCCTCCCGCAAGCGGGAGAGGTGCCTTAATGCTGGCGGTTTGGCGGCTTCGTGGTTACATTGCCTCTGCGAAGCTGTGTCGCGCGTCAGGAGCCATATATCCCCGGGGCCTTATCGATCCTTCAGGGAACTGTCCCTGGCCAGGTCCGTGGACTTGGTCACATGGTGCCCACCTACTTTCGTAGGGAACTCCGGGATCGAGCGCTCCAACGGCCATCGCGGCTTCGCACTTTTGTTTCTTGTTTTGTTGCAGACATTGTTCTTGGCCGGGCTCGTTAGTTGTCGTCATGCCCGGGCTTGTCCCGGGCATCCACGTCTTTGATTTGCGCAGCCAAGCAAGTCGTGGATGGCCGGGACCAGCCCGGCCATGACGGTGAGTGTCGATCCCTTGGATTCCCCGGCCACGTCGAAATCAAGCTTGCGCTCCGCGGTGATCGCGGCGCGCGATGCGTTGAGCGAGGAAGAGCGCACGGCCGCGGCGCAGGCGCTGGCCGCGCGCGGGCTGCCGTTCGAGATCAAAGCCGGCGCCGTCGTCGCCGGCTATTCGCCAATCCGCAGCGAACTCGACCCGACCCCCCTGATGCAGGCGCTCGCCGCGCAAGGCGCAAGGCTGGCGCTGCCGGTGATCACCGCGCGCGGCCAATCCCTGATCTTCCGCCGCTTTCATCCCGGCGACCGGCTGCTGCCGGGGCCGCTCGGCATCCTCGAGCCGTCGCCGGCGGCGGCCGAAATCCATCCTGACATCGTGCTGGTGCCCTTGGCGGCCTTCGACCGCACCGGCCACCGCATCGGCTATGGCGCCGGTCATTACGACCGCACGCTGGCGCAGCTGCACAAATCGAAAGGCTTTGTGGCGATCGGGTTGGCCTTTTCGGGCCAGCAAGTCGGTGCCGTGCCGGCGCTGCAGCACGACGTGCCCCTGGATTATGTGCTAACGGAAACGAAGGCGTTCGATTTCCGGAGTCGGTGATTTGCGCATTCTCTTCGTCGGTGACGTGGTCGGCAGGACCGGACGCACCGCTGTTTCCGAACATCTGCCTGGCCTGATCCGCGACTTCCGTCTCGATCTCGTCGTCGTCAATGGCGAGAATTCGGCCGGCGGTTTTGGCATCACCGAAGCCATCTACCAGGAGTTCCTCGACGCCGGCGCCGACGCGATCACGCTCGGCAACCATTCATGGGACCAGCGCGAGGCGCTGGTGTTCATCGAGCGCGCGCCGCGGCTGATCCGCCCGGCGAATTTTCCGAGGGGCACGCCCGGCCGCGGCTCGGCGCTGCTCGACACCAAAGGTGGCCAGCGCGCGCTGGTCGTCAACGCCATCGGCCGCGTCTTCATGACGCCGTTCGACGATCCCTTCGCGGTGCTCAACCGCGAACTCGAAGCCTGCCCGCTGCGGCAAGCCGCCGACGCCATCGTGGTCGATTTCCATGGCGAGGCGTCCAGCGAGAAGCAAGGCATCGGCTTCTTCTGCGACGGCCGCGCCTCTCTCGTCGTCGGCACCCATACCCATGTGCCGACCGCCGACCACCAGATCCTCGCAGGCGGCACCGCCTACATGACCGACGCCGGCATGACCGGCGATTATGATTCAATCATCGGCATGCTGAAGGAAGAACCGCTGCGGCGCTTTACCACCGGCATTCCCTCGGGGCGATTCGAGCCGGCCGCTGGCACGGCGACACTGAGCGGCGTCGCGGTCGAGACCGACGATGCGACGGGACTGGCGCTCAGGATTGCTCCGGTGCGGATCGGGGGCAGGCTGGAGCCTGCGCTGCCGGGATTTTGGCTGGAGTAGCGCTGCGGCCGGCGCGGTCTCGCAACATGGCCTCGAAGGCGGTCTTGATGACGCGGACGAAGGGGTCCTTGTAGGGAAATTCCGCATTGTCGTCGTGGACCAGCATCGAGGCATTGACCTCGAACACAACGAGATTGCCTTGCGGATCGAGCCCGCAGTCGATGCCGAAATAATCCAGCCCGAATCGTTCGCGCACCATGCGCAACGCCTGAAAATTCGCGGCGCTGAACACCGCGGCGGGATTGGCCAGGAATGCCGCTTCCTCCTGCTGCATCCAGGGCTGGCTGGCCATGTCCGTCGAGATATGGTGCACCTTCCAGTCGTTTCCGATCGCCAGATGGTAGGGCAGGACCTCGTCGCCGACGAAGATGAAGCGGTATTTCCGGAAATGGCCGTCGCTGGACGCGTAGTCGACGAATTCGATGACGTAGTGGTGATCGTTTGGACGCCGCGCGAGAAATTGCGCCAGCTCATCGAGGCTCTCGACTTTCTCGAAGTCGTCGCCGCCATGGGTGCCGGCCGGCCGGGCGAGAATCGGGAACGCGAACGGCAGCCGCGCCGCAAGCGCTGTGACGCAAACGTCGGTGCCGGCATCGAGGCGCAGGATGCCGGGAACGCGGCAGGCGGGGATACCCGAAAGCAGATCGGCCACCGCATCGCGCGACGTGCGCATGATCTTGCCCGGCGCGTTGACGACGGGCTTGCCGAGCCGGTCGGCGAGACGCGCGGCGACGGGCAGCATCGCCGCGGCCTGGTCGGCATCGGAAATCAGGTTGATGACGACATCGATGTCGCCGGGCGGAGGGCTATCGGGCTCGCCGGGACCGAACAACGCCACCGTATCGATGTCGTAGGTCGCATCCTTGAAGAGGTACAGGATCGGCGTGTTGCCGCTGAACGGAGCGTAGATCGCCAACAGGCGAAAATCCGGCGGTGTCTTGATCGCCCGTCGCCGGACCAGCGGCCGGATTTGCGTGGCCGCGGCGTAGGCGGCCGCGGCGGCATCGAGGTCGCCGGTCTTGTGCCTGACGCCGCCGATCCAGTAGCGGCTGTCGGCATCGTCCGGGTCCAGCGCGATCGCCTGCTCGAAATGCCGGATCGCCGATTCCATCTCGTTCAGATCGAAGCAGACCTTGCCGAGCAGGTAGTGGATCTGGCCGGCCTGCGGCCGTTCCGCCTGCAATTCCCTTAGCAGCGCCCTGGCCATCGGATATTGCCTGGTCGCCATCATGGCCTCGACCAGATGGGTCCGCGCTTCCCAATGCGTCGGCGTCAGCTTCAGCGCCTCGAGGTAGAGCGGAATGGCCTTGTGGGCCCTGCCGGTCCGGAGCTGCATGTCGGCGAGATCGCACCAGCAGGACGCAGGCTGAGGCATGAGCTGCAGCGCGGCCGTGTAGTTGGCGGACGCCAGCGTGAGACGGCCGCAGCGCTTGTGGGCATTGCCGAGTTCGGCGTGCAGGCTGGCTATCGTCTCGGAATCGACCGAAGCCCTGGCCGCCGCGTCGAGCCCGGCCTGAAGGGCGGCAATGGCTTCGTCGATCCTGCCGGCCGCGTAATGCTCCTGTCCGCGCTGCAGAAGCCGGGCCGCCGTCGAATCAGAGGGCTCGGCGGCGAAGGCGGTTGCGGTCACGGTCGTACCCCGGGCGAGAATCGGTGACGCCCATGGTAGACAAAACCGATTCCAGTGCCGCCATCGCCAACGGCCGGCGGGCTAAAATTTTCGTAATCTTTTGAGCCCGTCGCGCGCAACAGCGCTGGCCTGTTCCAATACAATGGCCTTTCCGGAACCCCGCTATTGTCGATGACATCAGACGTTATTGTTGATACAACTTAGGAATGAAAAGTCTTTTCATACTCTGCAAATTTATTGCGCGAGCTGACAGGAGAGAACAATGCTGTCCCGTCGTCATTTAATGCTGGGCGCCTCCGTCGCGCTGGCCGCACCGCACATCATCCGCAGCCCGGCGACCGCAGCTAATCCGATCGTGCGGCGCGATGTCATGGATATGGCCGCGTCCGATCGCTTCTTCTCGGACTACGCCAAGGCGGTAGCGGAAATGCACAAGCTGAAGGACGGCCGTAACTGGTCCGCTCAAGCCGATATCCATGCGGACCATTGTCACCATGGCGAGGTGGAATTCCTGCACTGGCACCGCAATTATATCCGGTTCTTTGAAAAGATATGCGCCAAGATGTGTGGAAATCCGGACTTCGCGCTGCCGTACTGGAACTGGTCCAAGAACTCGGGGCGGATTCCGGCCCCGTTCTTCGACCTGCCGGAGCTGAACGTCGAACACTGGAATGATCCGGGACAATATGTCGGCAAGGCGTGGGGCCGGATCGACACCGTTGGGCGCCGGGGATTGGACAAGACGCATGGGCTGATGTCCGATCCGGCACGAGCCGGCCCGTTTACATTGGCCAACATCAACGCAATCAAGAGAATGGGCGGGATTGACGAGTTCTGGCCCGCGCTGGAGGGCCAGCCGCACAACACCGGTCACGTCATCGCCGGCGCGACCAGGTCGGGCAAGGGCGGTCATATCGGAAGCGGGCTGTCGCCGCTCGACCCGATATTCTGGCTGCATCATTGCATGGTCGATCGGGTATGGGCGGAGTGGCAAAAGTCGGGGCACGTCACGCCGGACCCGAAAAGCGACTATTCAGGGCAATTCTTTGAAGCGGATGGCTCGCCGGCGAAGGCCAACAGCACCGACGTCATGAATATCGCAAACCTCGGTTATACCTACGACATCTTTCAGCGGTCGGTAGCCGGATTCGAATCGCTGCAAGTGGATGCCAAGAAGATCGATGACCTGAAACAATTGCTGCAGCCCGGTGCCGCCCAGTCGATCGGTTCTGCCGCGTATACCGGCGTTTCGCGGGTGAATTTGGCCACCTCAATCGACGTCGCGGCGCCTTCGATCGCCTCGCAGGTCACGCAGCTTCGGGCACTGGAGGCGGCCACGGGGACGACCGGCGGGCGGCGCGTTTTGGCCCGGCTGAGCGACATCGTGCCGCCTGAAAAGGCCGACCTGGTGGTCAACGTATTCGTCGAGTGTCCCTATTTGTCGCCTTCCACGCCCGCGAGCGATCCGCATTATGCCGGGACGTTCAGCTTCTTTGGCGTTTCGAAGACCATGCAGGGGATGAGCGGAATGCATTCGGCAACCTATGTCGTTGATATCACCGAGGCCGTCCGTCAGGCCGGTTTGGCCGACGACAAGGTCAAGGTTCAGCTGATGCCGTTGACGGCCGCCGCCGGGGCTGAATCGGGCTCGACGTTCAAGGTCGGCAAAGTGGAGATCGTCAGCGTCTAGTACTGACCGTGTGAGATCGGTGAGTCGCTTGCTGCCCATGCTTCGAGACGCTCGCGTTGCTCGGCATGAGGTTGTTGCGTTTCAACAAGTTAAACCTCATCGTGAGGAGGCCGCGAAGTGGCCGTCTCGAAGGATGGGCGGCAACACCGATTTGTGAATCCGGGTACTCGCGATCTTGAGAAGCATTCCGGGCGACCTATCTGGGAGGGCAGAGGTTCTAACGCATGTCTCGCGCCGTTCAGGTTCTGTTGCTTGGCCTGGCCATATCGGCTGCCGCGGTTGCAGGGGATGAGGGGCGCGCCCAGGGCGGCAGCACATGCGGCGCTGAACCGCGAGAGGGTTTGAGCGTGAATGCGCAGTCAGCGACAGCTACGCCGCAACAGCCGGCCCGCATCGTGCCCCAGGACGGCCCGCCCCTGATTTCGGAATCGCCGGCCCTGCGGCTTACCTTGCGTCCGACGGCAACGGATGCCGACATACCTTTCCTTGTCCAGGTCTTCACCAAGGACCTCTGCGGCAACAGCGAAAGTGGGCCGGGGCAGCTATTGGGAGTGGTGTCGTTCTTTCCGGCAACGATCGGCAAAAGCCAGGAATTCGTATTGCCCGCCCCGGCACAGGGATTTCCGTCGACCGCCAGCCAGAACATCGAGATAACGATCAAGCTCATTCCGGCAAATTCGGTTCGCGAACTGCAACACGCCTCCCTCGAGGTCGTGAAGGCGCGCTTCGCCGAATAGTTCAGCGGCCGCCGTTTCCTTACGCTACCTGCACGTCGACGGCGCCGATGCCCTCAAGTTCGAACCGATAGCTCGCATCTCGCTCCGGAAACACCGTCTTCATCACGCTTCCCGTCATCACCACTTCACCCGCCTTAAGCCGCAGGCCGCGCGAATGCAGCTGCGTGGCGAGCCAGGCGACGGAGTTGAAGGGATGGCCGAGGATGTCGCGTCCGTGCCCTTCGCCGATCGCCGCGCCGTCCTTCGTTGCGCGCCCGAGCACACCCTCGAGATCCGGCCAGGCGATCGAAAATTCCGACAGCACGATGCCGCCGTTCCAGGAATTGTCGGCAACCAGCGACAGCACGTCGAGGTTGGCATAGTCCGCGGCACGATCGTCCACGATTTCGATCGCGGCGCAGACGCCGCCGATGTGCGGCTGGATCGTCTCCGCGGTCAGCGGCGCGCCGGCGAGCGCGACGTCCGATTTCAGGCGCACGGCGATTTCGAATTCCAGCCCCAGCCGCCCGAAATCCGCGCGCCGGACGCGCGCGCCCGATTGCAACACGCGGCTTGCCAGCACGACGCCGGCGATCGGATGGTCGATCCCGCAAAATGCCTGCATCGCCGCCGACGTCAGCCCGACCTTGTAGCCCACCGGTTCGCCGTGCCGGCCGCGGAGCAGGGCGACGTAGCGCTCCTGTATGTCGTAGGCGTCCGAGATCGTGGCGGGCCCGTCAGGCGGCCCCAGCGCCGCGAAACGCGCATTGGCCTTGTGCTCCCTGAGCAGATGCTCGGCCGCACGTCGCGCCGCGATGTCGTCCATGGGCGTTCTTCCTTTTTGACCTTCGCGCTTGATTGCAGCGGAGGATCGCGCCGAGGTGTTGCCACGCCATCGGCGCGCGCACTAGGCAATGTTGCGCCGCTTTCGCAAAAATATTGCTGTTTTATCCGACCCGACCGGAGTCCAGTCGCGGTACCGCTGTGGAATCGATTTGCCCGACGGGTCGTTTTGTCGCAGGGTTGCCGGGCTTCTCGAGTAAGATTCGGCTTTGCCGAATATTCGGATTATCCAATATCACTCCCGTCCCGCCCCACCAAAGGCGCGTTTCGCGGTCGTCACTAAGCGCGGGGCGGGATGCGGTGGACGCGGATGCGCCTTTGACGAATGGCGCGTTGCACACGCGGCTATCGGGCGCAAACTCAGTCGTCATGCCCGGACTTGATCCGGGCATCCATCAATCTTCGTAAAAAGTATCTTCCGAAGAGCAAGAGCATCTTCCGAAGAAGATGGATTGCCGGGTCAAGCCCGGCAATGACAGTTGATGGTATTCGCGCGACCCGTTGGCTCGCAACGACGGTGCTGGGGCCGAGACCTCGCCCTACAAATATAAGTTGAAGCGATGGAACGGTTTCTCACTATGGTTGTTGTTCGTCCGGTCCTGAGCGCACAGGGATCGAGATGAAACAGTCAGCAGCCCGAAATGGTCAAATCTAACTCAGCCCTGGCGATCTTCTTCATCCTCGGAGCGGCGGTGATCGCCCTGCCGGGCTTCGCCCCCAAGGTGGAAGCCGGCGAGCCGGCGGCGCTGGCCAAGGCAGACCGGCTGGAACTCCACGTGGCGGCCTCGAATTGCGCGACCCAGGTCTGGCCGGATATCGCCGCCTCCTGTCTGCGAAACGCGGATTCAGGGGCGAAAATCCTGCAAGTGCGCCTTGTCACCGTGCAACGCTGAGCATCGCGCAACTGCTCCCGTTTATCCCGCCAACAAACTGGATGCCTCATGACTTATCCCGCACCCGAAGGTGACGGCCAGATCAGCCGCGTCCATAGCGCGGCGATCTGCAAGGAAATCGGCGAACGGCTTGGTGTTTTCCTGGACTTGAAGCCTGCTCGCACGCCGCCGCATCTGGCGATGCTCGTCGGACGACTGCGCGATGAGCCCGCTGGAATCAGACCGGATCCAAATCCATGAAAGACTTCGCATATGCGTCTTTCCCGCCCGACACGATCGGCATCATGACGCTGGCCATGGAAAGCGCGCTCGCCGCACTTCCTCATCCGGTCGGCTCGGCTCGGATCCAGTCGCTGGCCGAAACCATCCTGCGTTCAGCCAAGGAAGGCGAAAGCGATCCCGCGGTGCTCGCGCGAATGGCCTTGCTCGAGCTTTCGATCTCGCCGCGGGACTGAATCGCCGTCTCGCGCCGGGATGGCGGTTTCCAGAGCAGGTCCGGGTTCCCGCCAAAAGGGTCGGGTGACGCGAATTGGCTCGCTATTTGTCCGGGATAAGCGCAGCACTGTTCGGGCCATCTCGCTCAGCGCCGCTGCGCGCTGTCGGACCCATCGCGAAAGAATGAGCCCGCTTATGTCAACCAATTCGATCGCGATACCGAAGGTTCTCGTCGTCGAAGACGAGATGATCCTGCGGATGCGTGCCGTCGACATCGTGGAAGATGCCGGCTTCCACCCGGTCGAGGCCGTCAACGCCGACGAGGCCATCTCGATTCTCGAGTCGCGCTCGGACATATCGCTGCTGTTCACCGATATTCAGATGCCCGGCAGCATCGACGGGCTGAAGCTGGCGCACGCCGTGCACGACCGTTGGCCTTCCATCAAGATCATCCTGGTTTCCGGTCAGGTGAAGCCCACCGATGCGGAACGGCCGGCGGATAGCCGCTTCTTCGGCAAGCCGCTGGACGTCCAGCACATGATCGCCGAAGTGCAGGCCATGGTGGGCGAGGGCGCGCTGAGGATCGTGCCGAGCGCGACCGAGCTGCCGCAGGACGAGGCGTCTCACACCACGGCGCCCATCACCACCGCGCCCATCGACGCGTCGCCCCGCTCCGCGCAGGAAGTCGTCCTGTCGGCGGAGAACGACAGTCTGCGTCTGTTGCTGGAGCAGGCCGGCATCGACGCCGATACCCTGCTGGTCCAGGCCGGCATTGACGCCAAGCAGCGGGAGGCCGCCGACAAGCTGCAGAAGCTGATCCTCGGCGAACTGCATCACCGCATCAAGAATACGCTCTCCACCGTGAGCGCGATTGCGTCGCAGAGCTTTCGGGCGGCGCCGAGTATCGAGCACGGACAGAAGGCCATGGAGGGCCGGCTGACCGCATTGGCACGGGCCCACGACGTGCTGATGCAGGTGAGCTGGGCAAGCGCAAGTCTGACCCATACCTTCGGCAGCGCCACCGAGCCCTATGAAAGCCAGGGCGCCCGGCGCTTCCATTTCAACGGGCCGGATATCCAGATTACCTCCAGCGCCGTGATTGCGCTGGCGATGACGTTCAACGAACTATGCACCAACACCACCAAATTCGGCGCACTCTCCGTCCCCGCCGGCCGCGTCGAGATCGCGTGGACGGTGGACGAGCCGAAGCAGCGGCTGCGCCTGTTCTGGACCGAGCGAGGAGGTCCCGTTGTCCAGCCTCCGACGCGGCGAAGTTTCGGCACCCGCATGATGGAGTCGCTCGGCCAGCAATTGAACGGCCAGGTGCAACTCGCCTACGAACCATCCGGGTTTGTCTACGCGCTGGATGTGCCGCTCGGCTCGGTCATGGCGGCCGCGTGAGTATCGTGGCCGGGCGCATCGCGCTATCAAATCAACCTCGTCATGCCCGGCCTCCGTGCCGGGCATCCACGTCTTCGCCTCGCTCAAGCAAGAAAGACGTGGATGGCCGGGTCAAGCCCGGCCATGACGAAAATATCGCAGCGAGCAATCCACGCGAGATGTAATCGCTTCAACCTCGATCACTCCTCCGCCGACTGCTTGCGCAACTCGGCCACGTCGCTGGCCGTCAGCTGCGAGCCCCTGGCGCCGAAGCGGGCGGTGACGTAGTTGGCCAGCGAGGCGATCTCGGCGTCGGAATAGGCATTGCCGAACGCCGGCATCGAGATCGCGTCGGGCGGGTTTTTGCGCGCGGTCCCGGAGATCACCACCTGCACCACATTGACCCCGGAGGGATCGTTGACCGCCCAGGCCCCGGCGATGGTGGCAAAGGGCGAGATCGGGCTCTCGCCGGTCCAGCCGTGACAACTGACGCAGGCGCCTTCGAACACCATTTTTCCGCGCGCATCCGCCGTGCCGCCCTGTCTGTGCGAGGCCGGCGCCGGCGGCGCCACGCTCGCCGGCAGGTCGGGCGAGGCGATCGCGGGCACGGTCCTCAAATACGCCACCACGGCGCGGACGTCCTCCGGAGCGAACTGGCTGAAACTGCGGTCGACCGCTTCGCCCATCGGTCCCGAGGCGGTGCCGTGGCCGTCGGCGTGTCCGATGGCGAGATAGGACACGAGATCCTCGTCGCGCCAGCCGCCGATGCCGGTGGCCTTGTCGGAGGTGATGTTGAAGGCGCGCCAGCCCGCGGTGACGGCGCCTGCGAATTTCTTGCGGTTGTCGAGCGCGAAGGCGAGATTGCGCGGCGTGTGGCATTCGCCGCAATGCGCCAGCGCCTCGCTGAGATAGGCGCCGCGATTCCATTCCGGGCTCTTCGCAGGATCAGGCTCGAAGCGGGCGTCCGCATTGAAGACCGCCGACCAGAACATCATCGCCCAGCGCTGGTTGAACGGAAAGGCGAGCGTATTTTCCGGCGCCGGCGCATGCACCGGCGGCAGGCTGAACAGAAAGGCCTTGATCGCCAGCGCGTCGGCGTCGGTCATGGTGGTGTAGGACGGGTACGGCATCGCCGGATAAAGCCGCGCGCCGTCGCGCCGGATGCCGCGATGAACCGCATTGAGAAAATCCTGGTCGCTGTAATTGCCGATGCCGGTTTCCTTGTCGGGCGTGATGTTGGTCGAGTACAGCGCGCCGAACGGCAGCTTGAAGCCGACGCCGCCGGCATAGGGTTTGCCGCCGCCGGTGGTGTGGCAGGCCTCGCAATCCGCGGCGTGCGCCAGATAGGCGCCGCGCTCGACCAGACTGGCTTTCGCCAGCGCAGGCGGAACGCCGGTCGGATCGGCGCCGTGATAATCGGCCAGCGCCACTTTGGCGCCGCTTGCGAAGGCCATCGGACCGGGACCGCGGATGAACCAGACGGCGGCGGCGACCACAATCACGGCGATGACGGCCACACCGAGGAGAATGCGGCGCGCGGCGGGGCTCATGACTTCCTCCCCGCCGCGATCAGCGCGCGGTCGATCGGCAGCCGCCGCAAGGCGACGCCGGTCGCGGCATAAATCGCGTTGCGCAACGCCGGCGGCCCCGCGGTGACGCCGGTCTCCCCGATGCCGCCGGGCGCCTCGCCGCTCTTGATGACATGAACCTCGATTTTCGGCGCCTGGTCGATGCGCAGCATGCGGTAGTCGTTGAAATTGGATTGCTGGACGCGGCCCTTGTCGATGGTGACCTCGCCATAGAGCGCAGCGGTGAGACCAAAGATCAGCCCGCCTTCGAGCTGCGCCATGACGGTATCGGGATTGACGGCAATGCCGGTATCGACCGCGCAGGTGACCCGGCGCAACTTCACCTCGCCTTGCTCGTCGATTTCCGCTTCCACCACGGTGGCGATGAAGCTCGCGAACGACGGCTGCACGCTGACGCCGCGCCCGACGCGCGGCGGCAGCTTCTCGCCCCAGCCGGATTTCTCCGCCGCCAGATTCAGCGCGGCGAGGAAGCGCGGAGTTTTGGCCAGCATGCCGCGGCGGAAATCCACTGGGTCCTTGCCGGCCTTCTTCGCCAGCTCGTCCATGAAACATTCGATGGCGAACACATTGTTGTTGGGGCCGACGCCGCGCCAGAACCCGGTCGGCACCGCCTTGGGTTCCGCGCGGACAAATTCGACATGCAAGTTCGGGATGTCGTAGGGAATGTCGATGGCGCTATCGACGCCGTCGATGTCGACGCCTTTCTGGAAGCCCGCCGGAAACCAGCGCGCCATGATGGACGAACCGCTGACGCGATACTTCCAGCCGACAATCTTGCCGTCGGACAAGGTCGCCGCGATGGTGTCGCGATAGACCGGACGATAGACGTCGTGCTGGATGTCCTCCTCGCGGGTCCACACCACTTTGACGGGCCCGTCGACCTGCTTGGCGATGAGCACGGCCTTGACCACCATGTCGGCCTCGAGCTTGCGGCCAAATCCGCCGCCGAGCAGGTGGTTGTTGACGATCACCTTCTCGACCGGAAGGCCGGCCGCCTTCGCCGCCTCCGACTGCACCCGCGTCATGACCTGCGTGCCGGTCCAGATTTCGCAGGAATCGGGCGTGACATGAACCGTGGCGTTGATCGGCTCCATGGTCGCATGCGCCAGAAACGGCAGCTCGTAGGCGGCATCCAGCCGGTCGCCGCTGGCGAGGCCCTTGCCGATATCGCCGACCGATTTGGCAACCGCGCCGTCCTTTTCGCTGGCGGCGCGCAGATCCTGCCAGATGTCGTTCGAGGTGAGGCGCGCGTTCGGGCCTTCGTCCCAGTCGATGTCGAGCGCATCGAGGCCTTTCTTGGCCGCCCACATGTGATCGCCGACGACGGCTACGAAATCGTCGAGCACCACGATCTTCCGCACGCCCGGGATTTTTTTGGCGGCGGTGTCGTCGACCCTGGCGACCTTGCCGCCGAACACCGGACAGGTTTTCAGCGTCGCGAACTTCATGTTGGGCAGCATCGCGTCGATGCCGTAGACCGCCTTGCCGTTCGTCTTGTCGGGGGTGTCGAGCCGCTTCAGCGGCTTGCCGATCAGGACGAAGTCCTTCGGGTCCTTGAGCGGAACGTCCGTTGGCGGCGCCTCGCTGCCCGCGGCAAGCGCCAGCGCGCCGTAGGAAAGCGTGCGGCCGCTTTCCTTGTGCATGACCTCGCTATTGGCCGTCGTGCAGCTCGCCGGATCGACCTGCCATTGCTTCGCGGCGGCCTGCACCAGCATCGCGCGCGCGGTGGCGCCGGCCTTGCGCAGATGCGGCCACCACGCCCGGATCGAATTGGAATTGCCGGTGGCCTGGATGCCGAACATCGGGTTGCCGTAGAGCTTGTCGCTCGGCGGGGCGTGCTCCAGCGCCACGCGCGAGAAATCGGCGTCGAGCTCTTCAGCCAGAATCATGGATATCGAGGTGTAGACGCCTTGTCCCATCTCGACCTGCGGCATCACCAGCGTGGTCGTCCCGGCGGGATCGATGCGGATCAAGGCGTTCGGCGCGAACTTGCCGCTGGTGTCGTCGGGCGGCTGTACCGGTTCGTTCACCGGCGCCGCGCCAACGGGCAGATGAAATGCGATCAGAAAACCGCCCGCCAGGCCGCCGGTCAGCAGCGCGCGGCGCGAAACGCCACTGGAAATCTTCTGGGCAACCGCCATGACAAGCTCCTACGACTGACGTTGCGAGGCAGCCTTCTTGATGGCCGAGCGAATGCGCACATACGTGCCGCAGCGGCAGATGTTTCCCGCCATCGCGGCGTCGATGTCGGAATCATCGGGGTTCGGCGTGGCCGCCAGCAGCGCCGCCGCCGACATGATCTGGCCGGACTGGCAATAGCCGCACTGGATCACTTCGAGATCGAGCCAGGCCTGCTGCACCTTGGCGCCGACAGGCGTGGCACCGACGCCTTCGATGGTGGTGACGGTGCGATTGTGCACCAGGCCCACCGGCAGCATGCAGGAGCGCACCGGTTTGCCGTCGATATGCACCGTGCAGGCGCCGCACTGGGCGATGCCGCAGCCGAACTTGGTTCCGGTCATGCCGAGAATGTCGCGCAGGACCCACAGCAGCGGCATGTCCGCCGGCGCATCGAACGACTTCGGCTGGCCGTTGATCGTGAGCGTGGTGGCCATCAGAACCTCCAATCCGGCATTCACCGGACCTAATGTCCGCGCGACGTTTGAGAAAGGGCTGATTGAGGCGATGGCGCAATTATACGCCCGTATGATCCGTCAAGAAAACGGAACTATTTTTTTCAATGCTGACTTGTATTGCCGCCGCAGCGCACGATATTGCGCGCGCGATGCGGCGGTTGCGGCGGACAGCGCGGGGAGGCCCACTTCCGGCCGAGATGCGGTTTTGCGTCCGCGCGTCAGGAAACGGCCGTAGCCATCCTGGCCCGGCGGCGACGCACCCCGATCGTGCGCATGGTGGCGTAGGCGATCAGGAACAGCACGGCCTTGCTGACGATCGCATAGACCGACATCACCGCCGACCAGGTCACCACGCTGTAGTTCAGCGCCACGACCAGGTTGAGCACAGCCGAAAAGAACATCAGCCCGGCCCAGACGTAGCCGAAGATGAAGGCGATATCCGGCACGATCTCGATGGCGACGGGGGGCAGATAGCGGTTCATCCAGCCGGGCTTCAGCATCACGATGCCGACGATGGTGTAGATCACGCTCGGCTTGATCATCACGAACCGCGGGTCGTTGGTCAAAAGCGTCGCCGTGCCCGCGCCCAGCACCAGGAACAGGCTCATCCACTGCATGGTGTCGATCGGCTTTTTGCGCGCGAACTGCCAGCCGATCTGGGTCACCCCCAGCGCCATGCCGAGCACGACAGACAGAGTGATGTTGTGCGTCAGGAGATAGAGCACAAGGAAAAAGAACGTCGACGCCATGTCGAGCAGCAACAACTTGCCCGCTTCGAACAGGTTCTTCATGAAAGGCTCAACTCCTCGAAGACCGGCCCCTGTTACACCAGGGATCGCGCCTCGGCGAGAGTCACGTTTCAGCCCTGGCGTCTTACGATTGCCGAAAGCCCATGCGGAAGGCGCCCCAGTGGCGGCCGCGAACGTGGATCGGCGAGGACAGGTCCTTCATCAGCACGAAATTGCCGCCGCCCATGTCGCGCCGGTAGGTCTGCAGCAAAAACGGCTTTGTGTTGGCCGCGACCTTCTTCACCGCACGGTCGTTGAACAGCCGCTTGTTGCGGCAATTGGCGTTGTTCCAGACCGGATCGGGCCCCTGCGGCAGGCGATAGTTCGGATTGTGGGTCGGAAGGTAGCCGCCTCTCGCCCATGCGACGCAGAACACGATCCGGGGGTCGCTCTTCTGGATCGGGTCCTGGATCGCGGGGAGGATGCGGTCGGTCAAGCCGACATAGTCGGTGAGATATTGCTTGGGGTCGGTGCCGGGGATTTCCCGATAATTCTCGTCCATCAATTGATCGAGACGGATTTCGCCGCGCTCGATCGCGGCCTCGAATGCCGCCGAGATGCGTTTTGCGGTGTCGATCACGACGCGGATCAGCGGGCTGTCGGGAGTCTCGACGCCGCTGGTGGCGATCAGCTCGATCAGCCCCTCGGAGGTGTCGAGCAGCTTGGCCACCCGCTGGTCGGCGTCCTTCAGGTCGGTCGACGACAGCACCACGCCCTTGGCGAGGCCGCCGAGTTCGTCGATCACCATGTCGCAATGGGCGAGATTGGAGGTGGCCGCCTTCGCGACGCCGTCGATCTCGCGGCCGACGGAGGTGAATCCGTCCCTTACGCGCGCGATGATGCCCTGGATCTGGCGGGCGCCGTCGCCCGCGTTCTTGGCCCGCAGCGAGGCATCCCCGCTGGCGCCGATCAGGCTGCCGACCTGGCCGTCGAGATCGCGAACGGTTTCGCCGATCAGCTGGGTGGCCTGGCGCGTCGCCTCCGCCAGGTTCTTCACCTCGCTTGCAACCACCGCAAAGCCCCTGCCGGCGGCGCCGGCGCGCGCGGCCTCGATGGTCGCATTGAGCGCCAGCAGGTTGGTCTGCTTCGCAATCGCCTCGATCGAGCCGGATACCTTGGCGACCTGCGCGAGCGCTGCGCCCACCGCGCCGAGCCGCTGCTCGATGCGGCCGACGGCGTCGATCAATTCGGCGATGTGGGTCACTGCGGTCTCGACCGCGGCGCCCGATTGCGTGATTTCGCCGACCGCCGCGGTGGTAGCCGTTTGCACCGCCTGCGAGGCGGCGGCGATGTTGTGATTGGCCGAGACCATGGTCTCGGCGGTCTTCTGCAGATGTCCGAACCGCTCGGACTGGCTGGATACACGGCCGGCGACTTCCTGCAGGTTTCCGGCCACGTCCGCAAGCTCGACCCCGAGGCCGCCGATCCGGTTGGACAATTGATCGACCAGACGTTCGGCCTCCGAGGGCGCGGCCGCGGCGCGTTCCAGTTCGATGGGCTGCGCAACGGGCATCTCTGGGTTTCTCCGGCTAACTTGTTGGTTCATATCGATCAGGAACTTTCTCGTTCAAAGCTTGTACGCGGTGCGGAATCCGCCCCAATGCCGCCCCTGGACGCGGATCGGCACGTCGATCTCGCGCATCATCACGGTTTTGCCGTTGCCCATGTCGCGGGCGTAGCTCTGGATCAGGTAGGAGCGCACATTGCGCCCTGCGGCGAGGCCGGCGGAATCGTTGAAGATGCGGCGGGTGCGGCTGTTGGCGGTATTCCAGGCGACATCGCCGGGGCGCTGCGGATGCGAATAGACCTTGTTGTGCACCGGCAGGTAGCCGTTGCGGTCGATCATAACGCAGAACACCATGCGCGGGTCCTTGAGCAGGAAAGCCTCCTGGAAAGGCGGCAGCGCGCGATCCGCCCAGTCGAGAATCCGGGTCCGGTGCTGCAGCGGATTTGTTCCGGGGATTTCGACATAGTTCTCGTCGAACATGTCGGCGATGCCGATGGCGCCGCCCCGCACGCCGTCCTCGAAAATTTTCGTCAGCGCCTTGCCGGCTTCCATGGCGCGGGTGACGAATTCGGTGTTCTCGTCGCGGATCGCCCACATCCTGTCGTCGATCTTCTCGCGCCATGCGGCATCCGGCGCCTCGAAGCGGGCCTGCGCCCCGGCCTTCGACCGCTCGGTGATCCGAATCCTGCAGGCGCCGACGTTCTCCAGCGTGGCGTTGAGGCTTTCGTTTGGCGGCAGCCGCTCGGCGTCCGGTCCGCCGATCAGGATGCCCGCCATGCAAATCTCGTAGACCGCAGCCGTGATCGGGCCGCGCGCGGTCGCAATTTCGATTCCGATGTTGCATGGCAGCTTCTCGCGGCCGCGGCGCTCGTCGCTTGCGTCCTGGCCCAGCAGCACCGCGCAGCGCGATTTCAGCTTCTGGGCGAACATCGAGACCGCCTTGCCGGCGCTGGCGACGCGCTCGCCATGGGCCTCGGCCTGCCTGGCCGCGCCGTCGATCTCGGCGGCGCTGTCGCCGACGGCGACGATGAAACGCGATGTGGCGGCGGCGTTGTCGGACATCGTGCCGGTGGTTTGGTTCTGCTCCGCCACCGCGCCGTTGACGTTCTCGAACACCGGGTGGATCGCCTCGATCGCCTGCGCGATGCGGTGCACCGCGTCGACCGAGCCCGCGGCATCTCTCTGCAGCGCCTCGATCTTCCTGGTGATCTCCTCGGTGGCGTGCTGGGTCTGCACCGCCAGCGCCTTGACCTCGGTCGCGACCACCGCGAAACCGCGCCCGGCGGCGCCGGCGCGCGCCGCCTCGATGGTGGAGTTGAGCGCCAGCAGCGTGGTTTGCTGCGCGATCTGCGCGATCAGGGCGACGACGTTGCCGATCGCGGCCGAGGATTCCCGCAAGCGATCGACATTGGCGCTGGCTTCACGGGCGGCGGCGCCGGCCTGGTCGGCAAGATTGCCGGCGTCGCGCACCTGCGAGCCGATGCCCTCGGCGGAATGGGTGAACTTCTCGGTGGCCAGCGAGAAAACCGCCGCGGTCGACTGCGCGGCGCTGGTATGTCCGGTCAGCGTGTCGGTGCGCTGGCGAATGGTGGCGAGCGTGGCGGCCGTGGCGTCGGCGCCGCCGGCGACCGAATGGGCCGCGCGCTCGAGCTGGCGGGTCATCGCGCCCAGTTCGAGTTCGAGCAATTCGAGGATTTCGCGGGCCGGATCGCTATCGGAAGCGGCTGGAACATCGGCCGTCAACGCCGGTGCGACCGGTGGCCGATCAATGGCCGGCGCGGCCGGTTCCGGCGGACGCTTTCGATTCCAACCGAGCGCCATGGGCCTCTCTCGCGGGCTTGTCGTAAGGCCCTCATGGTCGCATTTCGACGTGAAGTCATGGTTAACAACTGCCTCCAACGGAGGCAGCTGGCACTACCTTTATACCGAAAACAGCTGCAAATCTTTGATTTTGCCGGGTCAACGGCCTATAACGCCGCGCTTTCCACTCCCCCAAATTCCCTGGCGAATCCTTAAGAGAGACCGCATGGCCGGACATTCCCAGTTCAAGAACATCATGCACCGCAAGGGCCGGCAGGATGCGCAGAAGTCGAAACTGTTCGGCAAGCTGGCGCGCGAAATCACGGTTGCGGCCAAGATGGGCCTGCCCGATCCCACCATGAACGCCCGGCTGCGCGCGGCCATCATCGCCGCCCGCCAGGAGAACATGTCGAAGGATTCGATCGAGCGCGCGGTGAAGAAGGCGAGCGGCAGCGACGGCGAGAACTACGACGAGATCCGCTATGAGGGCTACGGCCCGGGCGGCGTCGCCGTGATCGTCGAGGCGCTGACCGACAACCGCAACCGCGCCGCCTCCGACATCCGCTCCTATTTCACCAAGTCCGGCGGCAATCTCGGCGAAACCAATTCGGTCGCCTTCATGTTCGATCGCACCGGCATCATCGAATACGACGCCAAGGTCGCCTCCGACGATGCCATGCTGGATGCCGCCATCGAGGCCGGCGCCGACGACGTGGCCTCGAGCGAGAGCGGCCACGAGGTCTACGCCTCGCCGGAGACGTTTCGCGAGGTGGCCAAAGCGCTGGAGGCGAAATTCGGCGAGGCCCGCAAGGCGGCGCTGACCTGGAAGCCGAAGAACACGGTGCCGGTCGACGACGAGAGCGGCGAAAAACTGTTCAAGCTGATGGACCTGTTGAACGAGCATGACGACGTCCAAAACGTCTACGCCAATTTCGAGGTGTCGGACGCGCTGATGGCGAAGATGGGCGGGTAGGGCTCCCCCACGGTGTCACGCCATTGTTGGCTGTCGTCGCCCGGCTTTGACCGAGCGATCCAGTATTCCAGAGGCGGTTGCGATGTTATCAATGCGCATGACACCGCCCCCGATTCGCCACCCCGTCCGTATCCTTGGCATCGATCCGGGCCTGCGCCGCACCGGCTGGGGCGTGATCGAGGTCGACGGTAACCGGCTGTCGTTCATCGGCTGCGGCTCGGTGGAACCGCCGGACGGCCTGCCGCTGGCGAACCGGCTGCTCGCCATCCACGAGGGGCTTGCCGCCGTGCTCGGCGATTTCAAGCCGGCGGAAGCCGCGGTCGAACAGACCTTTGTCAACAAGGACGGCGTCGCCACCTTGAAACTTGGCCAGGCGCGTGGGGTCGCGATGCTGGCGCCGGCGATGTTCGGGATTTCGGTCGCCGAATACGCGCCGAACCAGGTCAAGAAGACCGTGGTCGGCGCCGGCCACGCCGACAAGAACCAGATCGTGGTGATGTTGAAAATTCTGCTGCCGAAGGCCGAGCCGAAGTCTCCCGATGCCGCCGATGCGCTCGCCATCGCCATCACCCACGCCCATCATCGCCAGAGCGCCACCCTGCGGCTGAGGGTGGTCGAGGCATGATGGGCGCTCATCAATCTCAGCCGTCATGGCCGGGCTTCGTCCCGGCCATCCACGTCTTTCTTCCTGTCAGAGCGCAAGACGTGGATGGCCGGGACGTCTGCGCGAAGACGCGCTTCGCGCTTTTGCCCGGCCATGACGATCGAGATGCCGCATTCGGATCGCAACCATGATCGGCAAGCTGAAAGGTCTGATCGACTCCTACGGCGAGGATTTCGTTATTCTCGACGTCGGCGGTGTCGGCTATCAGGTGCATTGCTCCGGCCGTACGCTGCAGGCGTTGCCGGCGCCCGGAGAAGCCGCCGTGCTGTCGATCGAGACCTATGTTCGCGAGGACCAAATAAAACTGTTCGGCTTCAGGAGCGACGTCGAGCGCGAATGGTTCCGGCTGCTGCAGACGGTGCAGGGCGTCGGCGCCAAGGTGGCGTTGGCCGTGCTGGGCGCATTGCCGCCATCGGATCTCGCCAACGCCATCGCGCTGCGCGACAAGGCTACCGTACAGCGCACGCCGGGCGTGGGCCCGAAAGTCGCCGAACGCATCGTCACCGAATTGAAGGACAAGGCGCCGGCCTTTGCCAATGTCGATCCGGCGCTGGTGCATCTGTCAGGTGCGCTCGACGATTCTCGCGCGCCGCGTCCGGTGACGGACGCGATCTCGGCCTTGGTCAATCTCGGCTACGGCCAGCCGCAGGCCGCCGCCGCGATTGCGTCGGCGTCGCGCAGCGCCGGCGAACATGCCGAGACCGCGCAGCTCATTCGATTGGGGCTGAAGGAGCTGGCGAAGTGACAGGTCGGGCACCCGCTGCAAGCTTCCTTACCTCGCCCCGCTTGCGGGGAGAGGTCGAAATTCGCGATAGCGAATTTCGGGTGAGGGGGACTCTCCACGAGTTGAACTTGTCGCGAGAGCCCCTCACCCCAACCCTCTCCCCGCGGAAGGGCGGGGAGAGGGAGATGCCTCCGTCTCGTGCTATCGTGCCGGCATGACCACGCCCTCCCGCATCGTCACGCCCGAGCGCCGCGGCGATGACGCGCCCGACACCGCGCTGCGCCCGCAGCTGTTGTCCGAATTCGTCGGCCAGCAGCAGGCGCGCGCCAATCTCTCGATCTTCATCGAGGCCGCGCGCAAGCGTAACGAGGCGCTCGACCATGTGCTGTTCGTCGGCCCCCCCGGACTCGGCAAGACCACGCTGGCGCAGATCGTGGCGCGCGAACTCGGCGTCGGCTTTCGCGCCACCTCCGGCCCGGTGATCGCCAAGGCAGGCGATTTGGCGGCGCTGCTCACCAATCTCGAAGAGCGCGATGTGCTGTTCATCGACGAAATCCATCGTCTCAGCCCCGCGGTCGAGGAGGTGCTGTATCCGGCGATGGAGGATTTCCAGCTCGACCTCATCATCGGCGAGGGACCGGCGGCGCGTTCGGTCAAGATCGAGCTGGCGAAATTCACCCTGGTGGGCGCGACGACACGCGCGGGACTCCTGACCAATCCGCTGCGCGATCGTTTTGGGATTCCGGTGCGGCTGAATTTCTACACCGAGGAAGAGCTGGAGAAGATCGTCACCCGAGGCGCCCGCGTGTTGAAAATCGGCATGACGCCCGACGGCGCCAACGAGATCGCGCGCCGCGCCCGCGGCACGCCGCGCATCGCCGGACGGCTGCTGCGGCGGGTGCGGGATTTTGCTTCGGCCGCGGACGCCGTCTCGATCGATCGGGCGATCGCCGATCATGCGCTGATCGCGCTCGAGGTCGACGCCGCCGGCCTCGATGCCATGGACCGGCGCTATCTCTCGACCATTGCGATGAATTACGGCGGCGGCCCGGTCGGCGTCGAAACCATGGCAGCGGCATTGTCCGAGCCGCGCGATGCGATCGAGGACATCATCGAGCCGTTCCTGATTCAGTGCGGCTATCTGCAGCGCACCCCGCGCGGTCGGCTGCTGACCGCGCATGCCTTCCGCCATCTCGGCCTTGCCGAGCCGGCGCGCGATCCGGCGCAGTTCGGCTTGTTCGGGCAGAGCGAGGAGGAGTGACGGTGTCGGGAACGATCGAGATCGTCGCGGCCCTGATACGCGATGGAGCGGGCCGCGTATTGCTGGTCCGCAAGCGCGGGACCACGGCGTTCATGCAGCCGGGCGGCAAGCGCCACCCCGGCGAAGACGACATCGCGGCGCTGGCGCGCGAGATCGGCGAGGAACTGGGGTGCCGGCTGGTCCATGGCTCGATCCAGCCTCTCGGCGAATTCGATGCCACCTCGGCGAATGAGCCCGGCTGGAAGGTGCGCGCATCCCTGTATGAGATCGACGTGACCGGCGACATCGCGCCGAGAGCCGAGATCGATGCGACGATCTGGATCGATCCGTCATCGCCGCCCGACATCGCTCTCGCGCCGCTGACGCGCGACCATGCCCTGCCGCTGGCCTCCCGGCAAACGGGTGCGGTCCAGGTCGTCCCGCAGCAATGACCAGCGCCGGTGCTGCAGGCTTTCTGCACAAACCCAACCCAATTCCGCTGCAATTTTCGCTCAGAGATGAAGGGCATCACGATTAACCATTCATGATCTCACGCCGCCATTTTCTGCGTTTCGTCGCCGGTCTCGGTGCCCTCGGCGCGTCAACGGCGGCGTACGGGTTCGGCGAGCCGGTGCTGCGGCTTCGCCTGACGCGGTACGATCTGTTGCCGCCGCAATGGCCCGCCGACCTCCATCTCAAGATCGCCGTCGTCGCCGACATTCACGCCTGCGACCCCTGGATGTCGCTGCAACACATCGAGGCGATCGTCGACCGCACCAATGCGCTCAATGCCGATATCATCGTCATGCTCGGCGACTATGTGGCGGGTCACCGCCACGTGACGCGTTTCATTCCGCCGAGCGAATGGGCGCCGGTGCTCGCCGGATTGAAAGCGCCGCTCGGCGTGCATGCGATCCTCGGCAATCACGACTGGTGGGAAGACAGCGCGGTGCAGCATGCCGGGCAAGGGCCGACGCGGGCGCGGCAAGGGCTCGAAGCCGCCGGCATTCCGGTTTACGAAAACGACGCGGTGCGGCTGAACAAGGCAGGCAAGCCGTTCTGGCTCGCCGGGCTCGGCGATCAGCTGGCCTGGTACCCGGCGCGGCGGTTCCGGCCGGTCAAGCGCCTCGGCGTCGATGACCTCACGGCGACGCTTGCGAAAGTGACCGACGACGCGCCGGTTATTCTGCTGGCGCACGAGCCCGACGTCGCCATGCGCGTGCCGTCGCGGGTCGCGCTGCAGCTTTCCGGGCATACCCATGGCGGCCAGGTCCGGCTGTTCGGCTGGTCGCCGGTGGTGCCGTCGCGCTATGGCGAGCGGTTCGTCTATGGCCATACGCGGACCAATTGCGACGTCATCGTCTCCGGCGGGTTGGGCTGCAGCATCATGCCGTTTCGTCTGGGCATGCCGCCGGAAATCGTGCTGGTGACGCTGGGCGGGCCGGCCGGCGCTTAATCCGTCGATCCGACCATCGAACTCGGTTCTCGCACGTGCCCTGTCCATCCAGCCTCAAATCTGCTAACGTATCATCATGAGTTCAGCCGTCGAAAAAGCTGTCGAAGCCCTTGAACTGCTGCCCGAGGAAATGCGGGAGCCGGCGGCGGCTTATTTATTGTTACAAGCCCGGAAATTTCGCGCGCTCAGGGATGCTATTGACGAAGGAATGGCTGACGTGGAAGCAGGACGCGTTGTGCCCTGGGATTTGGAAGACTTTCTCAAGCAGGCCCGTGCACAGGCGCAGCGATAGGAGCTGTCGTGCGCGTCGTTGTTTCCTTGCGCGCCCGCTCCGATATTCTCGACATCCATTCCTACCTCGCGGAGCGCAGCATCCTCGTAGCCGATCGAATGTTGTTTCGATTTTCACAACGGTTCGATGAACTGCAGGAATTCCCCTTCCTCGGTCGGGATCGAAGCGAACTGGGTGCGTCGCTGCGAGGGCTTTTGATTGATGGCTATGTTGCCTTCTACGTCGTCGATGAAAACCAAATAGTCATCGTTCGAGTTATTGACAGCCGGCGGGATATCGAACAGGAGATATCGAAATGACCGCCCATATCGACGGCGAAATCCGTGACGGGCGCCATACCATGCGTATCCGGGTCTATTACGAGGATACGGATTTTTCCGGCATCGTCTATCACGCCAATTATTTGCGCTTCATGGAGCGCGGCCGCACCAATCATTTGCGGCTGACGGGCGCCGAGCAGCACGCGCTGTTCGCCGAGGCGCAGGCCGAAACCCCGGGCTTTGCCTTCGTGGTGCGCTCGATGCGGCTCGATTTCCTGAAGCCCGCGCGGATGGACGATGTGCTCGACGTCGTGACCTGGCCGTTACAGGTGAAGGGCGCCTCGATCACGCTGGCGCAGGAGGTGCGGCGCGGGGCGGACCTTCTGGTGAAGGCGGAGGTGCGCGTCGCCTTCATCAGCGAGGGCCGGGCGCAACCGATCCCGAAAGCGCTGCGGACGCTGCTGAGGGCCGATGTGATCTAGTGTGTGCGGGCCGGCGACGCGCGAGCCGCGTGTCGTCCCTGCGAACGCAGGGACCCATACGCTGCGGCCTTTGTGTTGAGAGATGCTGTTCGAGGGCTTTCGCGCAACAACAAACGCTGGTGCTTATGGGTCCTGCTTTCGCAGGGACGACGATGTTTATTGCTAATACCCTCGCTTCGGATCGACCACATTCTCCAAATCCCCGCCGGCCTCGAAGCGCTCGATCTGGCGCGCGACGTATTTCGAAATCTCGTCGGGATCGGTGTCGGCGGCGTTGTGCGGCGTCAGCACGATTTTTGGGTGGGTCCAGAAAGGGCTGTCGGCCGGCAGCGGTTCTTCGGCGAAGACGTCCAGCGACGCGGCGCCGAGCGTGCCGTCGTCGAGGCATTGCAGGATATCCGCCTCGTTCTGCAGCCCGCCGCGGCCGGCATTGATCAGGACGGGGGCTTGAAGCGGGCTGTCGCGGTTGAGCTTTGCGAACACGCCTCGATTGAGAATATGCCTTGTGTCCGGCGTCAGCGGCAGCAGGCAGACCAGGATATCGGTCCGCCGCAGGAACGCATCCAGTTGTTCCTTGCCGCAAAAGCATTCGATGCCGTCGGTCTGCCTCACGCTTCGGCTCCAGCCCGCCACGCGAAAGCCGAGATATTTCAGCGCGCCCGCCGCGTTCGCGCCCAGCGTGCCCAGTCCCATGATGCCGACCGAAATCGCCGATGCCGGCCATTGCGCTTTCGGCGCCCACCGTTTCTCGCGTTGATTGGCCCGCAAATAGGATTCTTGCCGGTGATGCATCAGCACGTGGAGGACGACATATTCGGTCATCCGGGAAGTGAGATCGGAGACCGAAACCCGGACCAGCGGCACTTTCGGCAGGCTCGCATCCGCCATCAGCGCGTCGACGCCGGCGCCGAGGTTGAAAATCACCCGCAGGTTCGGGAACGCGGCGAGCTCGCCTGGAGCCGGCTTCCAGACCGCGGCGTAGTGGATTGCCGCAGCATCGAACGCGGCATTGGGCAACAGCACCACGCGCCGGTCAGGGCACACCTCGTCGAAACGCTGCTTCCAGCGTTGCGGCGACCAGTTGTCGGTCCCGCCGTGAATGAGCAGCGCGAGCGCGCCTTTGTTCATCGGATTTTCGCTCTCGGATGCCTGGTGCAACGCAAGTCATTTCGCGGCGGTGAGGAATTCCGCTACTGCACGGTTGAACTGGGGCGGATTCTGAAGCATCGCAAAGTGGCTGACCGAAGGCTGTATCATCAATTTCGCATTCGGAATTTGCCGCGCAATCTGCTCGGTGTGTTCGCGCTTGATGATTTCGTCATACTCACCGTCGGAAATCACGGTCGGCGATTTGATCGCCCCGAGTTGTTGCGCCGAGAAGTTTGGCTGGCTGCGCCACATCGCGCCCAAACCGCTCGTGAGCTGCGCCCAGCGCTCTGGATGCGGCGAGAGGTGCCTGTATTCGATCGCGCAGCGCGCGGCGTACGAAGCGAACACCGGACTTTTTGACCCTCCCGGCTTCAGTCCGCCCAGTGTGCTGTTGGCGCCGAAGGCAAACAGCCTGGTGACGAGATTTGGCCGTGTCATGGCGAGTTGAAGCCCGGTGATCGCGCCGTCGCTCCACCCGACGAGCGAGACGGAAGGAACGCCCAGAACGCCGAGAAGGGCCGCGACATCGTCGGCGAACAGGTCGAAGCCGAATTTGGGCGAGGTCAGAGAGCTGCGCCCGTGTCCCCTGGTGTCCATGACGGTGACCGTGAAGTTCGCCGCCAGCGCTTGAATCTGGTTGCCCCAATAGTTGGAGTTCCCGAGCCCTCCATGCAGCAGCAGCACCTCCGGTCCATCGCCGAACCGGGCAAAGAAAATCGGCACTCCGTTGACCGTGACGACGTCGCTTCGCTTCGGGGTCGGCAGGGCCGGTGTCGAGGGGAGCGTCAACCAAATCTTGGCGGCATCGCCAGGCGGGGTGGTCTTGTGAGGGGTCGAGGCAGCCCCCGAGGTCGCGGCCGCAGCCTCGGCATCGGCTCGAAACCCTACAGCCGAAGCGCTTAGGAAAATCAATTTTTTGGCAATCTCCCGACGCGTCCAGCGACCGCCTGGCGGTTGGTTCATGAGCATCGCGAGAGCGTGAAGGCGCCCCGCCCCCCGGGCTGGACGCGAACGCGATCGCCTTCGCGCGAATAGGTCCACGGCTGTCCGGGCCTTTCGTTGTTCCCGTCGACATGGTCCGATGATCGCGTCGTGGTGCGCACTTCATCCTCGCTGCTCGAATTGATCGCTTCGATGTCCTTGCTTCCGTCGCCCTTGGTCCACGTCATAGTGCCTGAGCCAAGCTCCAGCTCATATGCTTTTTTCGTGACCCCGCAGTTCGCCGCGCCGCCGATCGCCCATCGGCTGCTTGAGCCCACAGTGCCGAGCGGCGTCCGTGACGGCGACGGCCGCGAAACCTGCGGCGGCGGCGAGGCGTCGGCCCTGGCTTCCGGCTCCCGCGGGGCCGACGCCATAGCGATATCGTGTGCCGGCGAATCGGCCCTGACGGTCGCGCTATCATTGCGTGGCACCATTGCGTAAATTAACCCGGCACCGACAACGGCAGCTAACGCCATTGCCATCCGTTTCAGGTTTACGTTGTCTGACGTTTGCTTGGCCGGTTCCGGAGGGATATCGGGCTTCGGCAGGTCTTTCGGGGGATCGCGGACGGCCTCTGCCGCCGCGGCGCCGTCGGATTTTCCGGCGCTTTTGATCGCGCCCAATGTGGCGATCAGGCGTTCGACGTCGGCATCGAACGTCCGAAAGTCCACAAACTCGGCATTCAGGCGCCGCAGGGCCTTGATGTCGTCCGGCAACTCAGCCGCATCCGGCATCCTGGCGGCATCGAGCAGCACGGGGATAATCGTGATCCCTCGCTTGAGTCCGCCACCAATTTCGATGCGCACGAAATCTTCAGGGTTATCCAGCCGTCGCGCCTTGGTCCTGGGGTCGATCGAATCGATCCAGCCGGGACCGATCAGGGCGAGCATGACCTCGCATTGGTCGACCCAGCCTTCAAGGATCGCGACAAAATCGGCGCCCGGCGGGATCGACGCCACATCCATGAAGATCGAATCCGGAGGAAATGCCCGCTTGAAGGCGTCGTAGACGCGGCGCGCCTGATATCGGCTATCTTCGCGGCGATAACTGATGAAAACCTTGCTGGCCATATTTGCTCGGCGCTTGTCCCGGGTCAGTGGTCAATCGACAATATTCAACCGCCAGTCGAATTTCGCAACCGCTTATTTCCGTGAACCTTTACGGGTGCCTTGAACCCCGGGGATCCATCGCCTCGCCCAACGGTAACCGGGAGCCGCACAAATTACTCCTCACCGCTGTCGGCTGCGGGCATACTCGTTCGTCCTCGGCCTAATGGAGACTTTTGAGCATGCTGTACGCCATCCTTTGCTACAACGATGAAGACTTCGTCGGTTCCTGGAGCAAGGAACAGGACGCCGCGGTGATGCAGAAGCTCACCGTGGTCCAGGACAAACTCGCAAAACAGGGCCGGCTCGGCCCGGTAGCGCGGCTGTTGCCGACGACCTCGGCGACGACCTTGCGCAAGGACAGTCCGCCGGTGGTGCTCGACGGCCCCTATGCCGAGACCAAGGAACAGCTGCTCGGCTTCTACATCGTCGACTGCAAGGATCTCGACGCGGCGCTCGAGGTCGCGCGCGATCTGGGCGCGGCCAATCCCGGCGGCGCCTATGAAATCCGCCCCGTGGGGCTGCTCAATCCCGGGAGCATCCCGGCATGACCGACACCGCCTGGATCGATACCGCGCTGACCTCGGCGCGTCCCCAGGCGGTCGGCGCGCTATTACGCTATTTCCGCGATCTCGACACCGCCGAGGAGGCGTTCCAGAACGCCTCCCTGCGCGCGCTCAAAAGCTGGCCGCAGAACGGGCCGCCGCGCGATCCGGCGGCGTGGCTGATCATGGTCGGGCGCAATGTCGCGATCGACGACATCAGGCGCAGCCGCAAGCTTAAGCCGCTGCCCGAGGACGAGGCGATCTCCGATCTCGACGATGCCGAGGAGCAGATCGCCGAGCGGCTCGACGGCTCGCACTACCGCGACGACATTTTGCGGCTGTTGTTCATCTGCTGCCATCCCGAGCTGCCGGCGACGCAGCAGATCGCGCTGGCCCTGCGCATCGTCTCCGGATTGACGGTCAAGCAGATCGCGCGCGCCTTCCTCATCAGTGAGGCCGCGATGGAGCAGCGCATCACGCGGGCCAAGGCGCGGGTCGCGGACGCCGGCGTTCCCTTCGAGACCCCCGGGGCGGTCGAGCGCTCTGAGCGGCTGTCAGCGGTCGCCGCGATGATCTATTTGATCTTCAACGAGGGCTATTCGGCCGGCGGCGACACCGCCGAGATCCGCGCGCCGCTGTGCGAGGAGGCGATCCGGCTGGCGCGGCTGTTGCTGCGGCTGTTCCAGGGCGAACCGGAGACCATGGGGCTGACCGCGCTGTTGCTGCTGCAGCATGCGCGCAGCGCGGCGCGCTTCGACGCCGATGGTGCGCTGATCCTGCTCGACGACCAGGATCGATCGCTTTGGAACGGCAAGATGATCGCGGAGGGGCTGGCGCTGATCGACAAGGCGATGCGCCACCGCCGCAGCGGCCCCTATCAGGTGCAGGCGGCGATCGCGGCGCTGCATGCGCGCGCGGAAAAACCCGAAGACACCGACTGGGCGCAGATCGACCTGCTTTATGGGGCGCTCGAAATCATGCAGCCGTCGCCGGTGGTGACGCTCAACCGCGCGGTCGCGGTGTCCAAGGTGAGGGGGCCCGAGGCCGCGCTCGACATGATCGAGCCGCTGGGCGAGCGGCTGTCGAATTATTTCCATTTTTTCGGCGTGCGCGGCGCCTTCCTGATGCAGCTTGGCCGCAATGACGAGGCCCGGATCGCCTTCGACCGCGCCATCGCGCTCGCCAACACCTCGGCCGAAGCCGCCCACATCCGCATGCATCTCGACCGCCTGATCCGCGACAGCGCCCCGCACGGCGCCAAGGCGAAGTAGTTTTTTCCTTCTCCCACAAGGGGGGAAGGGAAAGATTTCTTCGTCATGGCCGGGCTTGTCCCGGCCATCCACGTCTTCGTCTCGCTGTTGAAAGAAAGACGTGGATGCCCGGGACAAGCCCGGGCATGACGAGTCAAATTTTTTTCACCCCCCTGTCGTCCCGCGCCGACCCCGCTCGTCTTGAAGGCATGCATCACCGATCTCCAGGGAGAGAGCCATGTCGACGATTGCGGCGGAAATGCCGGTTTCAAAACCCGCGCGCATGCTGGGCCGCGTTCTCAGCGGCCTCGTCATTGTGTTCATGCTGTTCGACGGCGCCGTCAAGCTGGTGCCGTGGCCGGTGGTCACGGAATCGATGGAGAAGATCGGCTACGGTTCGAGCGAGACACTGGCGCGGTCGCTTGGCGTCATCAGCCTCGTCTGCACCATTCTCTATGCGATCCCGCCGACCTCGTTCGTCGGCGCGATCCTGTTGACCGGCTATCTCGGCGGCGCGATGGCCTCACACCTGCGCATCGGCAGCCCGCTGTTCACCCATGTCCTGTTCGGCTTTTATCTCGGGTTGATGGTGTGGGGCGGGTTGTGGTTGCGTGACGGGAGCCTGCGGACGTTGCTGCCCTTCCGCCGCTGATTTGCCTTGCCGATCATTTCATCGATACGGAGCCTGCCATGCCTGAGATCATTGCCATCATCGCCGTCGTGCTTGCGGTCGCGATCGCGATCGTCCTGATCCTCGCCGCGACCAGGCCGGATACGTTCAGAGTCCAGCGCGCGGCGACCATCAAGGCGCCGCCGGATAAACTCTTCGCCCTGATCTCCGACTTCCATCAATGGGGATCGTGGTCGCCATGGGAAAACCGGGACCCCGCGATGCAGCGCAGCTTCAGCGGCGCGGCGAGCGGCAAGGGCGCGGTCTATGCCTGGGACGGCAACAAGAATGTTGGTTCCGGCCGCATGGAAATCCTCGACGTGTCGGTTCCGTCGAAGGTCGTTATAAAACTCGATTTCCTGAAACCGTTCGAGGCCCACAACACCGCCGAGTTCACAATGCTGCCGCAGGGCGATGCCACCAACCTGACATGGGCGATGCATGGTCCCTTGGTCTTCATGGGGAAGGTGATCCATGTGTTCTTCAGCATGGACAAGATGGTCGGCAAGGATTTTGAAACCGGCCTTGCCAATCTGAAGCGGCTCACCGAGAAGTAACCGGGCATCCCAACCACCATCATCGGAAGTTTTGTCACCCAGAGGAGCAAGCGATGCAGATCAGTCCCTATCTACACTTCAACGGCAATTGCGAAGCCGCGTTCAAGTATTACGAGAAGGTGCTCGGCGCCAAAATCGTGATGATGCTGACCCATGAGGGCGCGCCGGCCGACATGCCGACGCCGCCGGAATGGAAGAAGAAGATCATGCACGCCAGGATTTCGATCGATGGCGAGATCATCATGGGGTCCGACGCGCCGCCTGCGCATTTCCACAAGCCGCAGGGCTTTTCGGTCTCGCTGTCGGTGGCCGACCCGGCCGAAGCCGAGCGCAAGTTCAAGGCGCTGTGCGAAGGCGGCAGCGTACATATGCCCTTCGGCAAGACCTTCTTCTCCAAGGGATTCGGCATGGGCGCCGATCAGTTCGGCATTCCCTGGATGGTCAACTGCCCGCTCGAGGGCCAATGAGCCTCTATCGACACGACGGATAGAATGCCGCGAGCTCGCGCCCGCGCAACAGCAAGAGGCGCGAGGTCAATCCGCCGCGGCTGCGGATCCAGCCGCGCACCCCGGCGGGATAGGCCGCAAGCACGGCTTGCGAGGCTTCCGGCTCGGCGTACAGCCGTCCGCGGCGGTCGATCGAGCGCGCGGCATGAAATCCGAGGATCGCCCGCCGCGTCACGCAGATGCGCTCCGCCGGCACCATGCTCAGCACCAGCGTGCAGGCCGACAGGCAGGGACCGTCGATCACCACGCGCTCGCCGGACTCGCGCACCCGCTCGAACAGGTCGAGGAACGGGCCGACCTGCCCGCCGGGGCTGGCGAGGATGCGGACCTCGGCCTGCGCCGGCGGCGAGGCGAGGGCGCCCAGCACGGCCGCGAGCAGGGCGTTTCGGACGAGAGCTTTCGTCATCGGAACATTCCTTCGGTCGCTCTCGAGAAAAGCTAGGTCATCGAGAAACAAGCAGCAAGGTTTGGATCGCCGGCTGTTGATCAACCGCGGTCCACCTCCCCCGCTTGCGGGGGAGGTCGGATCGCATCGAAGATGCGATCCGGGTGGGGGAATGCCTCCGCGGACGCCGGCGCCCGCTGCGGCACCCCCACCTCGGCCCTCCCCCGCAAGCGCGGGAGAGGGAGAAGATGTCGCTACCCCTTTCCCGCTACCCGTTCCTTCGCTCGCCGCGCAGCGTCGGCAGGCCGATTCCGGCGGCATCGAAACCGCCGTCGACGGCGAGAATCTGCCCGGTGATGTAGCTCGCGCGGTCGCTGCACAGGAAGAACACGGCTTCCGCCAGCTCCTCCTCGAGGCCGTAGCGATTGAGCGGAATGGCGTCGTGATAGTCGGCGCGGATTTCCGGCGTGTGGACCGCCTTCGCCATCGCGGTCTCGACCGGCCCCGGCGCGACGCCGTTGACGCGGATGCCGAGCGAAGCCAGTTCGACCGCGAGCTGTTTGTCAGATGCGCCAAGCCCGCCTTGCTGGTGCCGTAGGCCGAGCGCAGCGTCGAGGCGCGCACCGCCGAGATCGAGGTGATGTTGACGATCGCGCCGCCGCCATGCTCGCGCAGCAGCGGCACCGCCGCCTTGGTGCAGAGGAACGGCCCGGTGAGGTTGACTTCGAGTACGCGCCGCCAGTCGTCGTCGGAGGTTTCCAGGAGCGGCGCGAACACGGCGATGCCGGCATTGTTGACCAGCGCATCGAGCCGGCCGAACCGCCGTTCGATTTCGGCGAATGCGCTGCCGACGGCGCCAGCATCGGAAACGTCGCAATGCAGCCCCAGCGTGTTGCCGGCAGAGCCCAGCCCCTCGACGCTGCTCCAGAGCAGTTCGCCCTCGATGTCCAGCAGCGCCACGCGCCAGCCCTGGCCAAGAAATTTTTTCGCCACCGCCAGCCCAATGCCGCGCGCGGCGCCGGTCACCAGCGCGACTTTCTGCGGGGCAGGGGGCATCGGGTCATTCCTCGCCGTGATGATCGCGTTTGTCCCTAGCACGGAAGCCAAGGGTCTGCTTTCTTAACCGCACAATGCCAGCAAGACAAAGGACCTGAAAACATGAAGGTCAGCGACATCAGCGCCGCACCGGCTGAGGCGTGGCGGCCGGGCGTGGAAACCCGCATGCTGGTCTCCGCCCGCAATGGCGCGACGCAACTATGCATCTTCGAGCAATGGGTCGCGCCCGGCACCGGGGCGCCGACCCATTCGCATCCGGTCGAGGAGGTGCTGACCGTGCGCCAGGGCGAGGCCGAGATGTGGATGGACGAGCAGCGCGTCACCGTGTCCGCCGGCCAGTCGCTGGTCGTGCCGGCCGGGCGCAAGCACGGCTTTCGCAATTCCGGCAGCGTCACGCTGCATCTTCACGCAGTGCTGGCGTCGCCGATTTTCGAAGCCACGCCGGAAGGAGCGGCAGAGCCGGTGCGAAGGTGGGAGGCGGCGTGAATTTCGCGAGCCCGAATGTCGGCCTGGCGTCTGTTCGTTCGTCTTCTCACCGGTACACGGTTCGCGAGAGAAAGCCGATATGAAAGCCAAAAGCAGAGATAAGGTCATCCGCGCCATCTTTGCCGCCTATCTGGCCAACGACCGCCAGACGGTCGAGGACGCGCTGACGGAGGATTTCCGCTTTACCAGTCCGTTCGACGACGGCATCGACAAGGCGACCTATTTCGCCCGTTGCTGGCGCGACACCAGCTGGATCGAGCAGCACGAACTGGAAAAAGTCTTCGCGGAGGGCGATGAGGCGTTTGTCACTTATAGATGCGTGGCCAAAGGCGGCAAAAGCTTTCGCAACACCGAGTTCTTTGTGTTCGATGGCAACAAGGTCAAGCGTATCGACGTTTATTTCGGCGCCAGTTATGAGAATGGCGTCTTTATCAGGCAAAACGAGAACTGATCCGGAGTTTCTTCATGTCTCTCAAGCTCTACTACCATCCGCTGTCGTCGTTCTGCTGGAAGACGCTGATCGCCTTGTATGAGAACGGTACGCCGTTCACGCCTGTGATGGTCGATCTCGGCAACGCGGAGGAGCGCGCGGCGCTCCTGAAATTGTGGCCGATCGGCAAGTTTCCGGTGCTGCGCGACGAGGCCAGGGATCGCGTCATCCCGGAAACGAGCATCATCATCGAATATCTCGATGATCACTATCCCGGGGCGACCCGGTTCATTCCGGCGGACGCCGATCGCGCCCGGCAGACGCGGCTGCGCGACCGCTTCTACGATCTCTATGTGCATCTGCCGATGCAGAAGGTGGTCGGCGACCGGCTGCGGCCGCCGGGAAACCGGGACCCGTTTGGCGTCGACGAAGCAAAGGCGCGGATACAGTCATGCTACGGCATGATCGACAAGGAAATGGCGGACAGGCACTGGGCGATGGGTGAGGCCTTCACGCTCGCCGATTGCGCCGCGGCGCCGGCGCTGTTCTACGCCAACAGGGTGGTGCCGGTCGGCGATATCAACAAAAATGTGACCGCCTATCTCGATCGCCTGAAGGCGCGGCCCTCCTTCGCGCGCGTGCTGAAGGAGGCCGAGCCGTATTTCGCGATGTTCCCGGGCTGACTTTTTCTCCCCTCCCCACCGCTCGCAAGCGCTCGCGGGGAGGAGGGTTGAAGCGAAATAATTCCGCGCGGCGTGTCGGCAGGCCAGCATCCGATTCGTCTATTCAACGAGCGGCCACCAGCGACAGGCCGGCCGAACCAGAATCGAAACGGAGAGCGATGATGCGATTCATGATGCTGATGATCCCCGGTGGTTACGAGACGGCAGCGCCGGGAACCATGCCGCCGGCGGAGGCGGTCTCCGCGATGATGAAATACAACGAGGCGCTGAAGAACGCCGGCGTGCTGATCACGCTCGACGGGCTGCATCCGCCCTCGACCGGCGCGCGGGTTTCATTCGCGACCGGCAAGCCTGTCGTCACCGACGGTCCGTTCACCGAATCCAAGGAAGTGATCGGCGGCTACTGGATGATCGAGGTAAAGTCGCGCGAGGAGGCGATCGAATGGGCCAGGCGCTGCCCGGCTTCCAGCAACGAAACCATCGAAATCCGCCAGGTGCAGGAAATGGCGGATTTTCCCGCCGACATTCAGGAAGCGGCGGCGGGATTTGCCGAATTGCAGGGCCGCAAGAACTGATCGAACCGTCAACCAAGGGAGATATACGATGAGCGATACCTATCTGGCCGTTTTCGTCGGCAGCAAGACCAGCGCGAAGTTCGCCGCATGGAACGCGCTGTCCGAGGCCGAGCGCAAGGCCAAGGAGAAAGCGGGCATTGCGGCCTGGAAGGCGTGGGTGGAGAAGCACCAGGCTGCGCTCGCCGAGATGGGCGGACCGCTTGGCAAGACCAAGCGGGTCGGCGCTGATGGCATTGCCGACGTCGGCAACGAGATGGGCGCCTTCACCGTCGTTCGCGCCGCCTCGCACGAGGCCGCCGCAAAAATGTTCGAGAACCATCCGCATTTTGCGATCTTTCCCGGCGAGGCCGTGGAGATCATGCCAGTGCTGCCGATCCCGGGTGGTTAACGCGCGATGAGATGAAGTTAGCTTGAGCTCGACTTCACCTCTCCCTTTGGGTGAAATCGGCGCGTAGCGCCGGGCGAGCGGTTACGGTCTCTCGTCAGAGTTCCGCCCCCTCACCCGATTTGCTGCGCAAATCGACCTCTCCCCGCTGGGGAGAGGTGGACCGAATCGCGGAAGCGCCGATTCAATCAAAACCCATGCCCTAGTGACCTTTGCGCTCCGTTCATGTAAAAGCCTTTCACATGAGCTGGCGCAAGGAAGAGCGCCGCGCCGAGCGCGGCTACCACCACGGCAATCTGAAAGAGGCGCTGCTGAAGGCGGCGCTCGATCTGATCGCGCAAAAGGGCGCGGCCGGCTTCACCTTCGCCGACGCGGCGCGGATGGCGGGCGTCAGTCCGGCGGCGCCCTACCGGCATTTCCGCGATCGCGACGAGTTGCTTTCCTCGATCGCGCAACGCGGCTTCGAGCAATTCGAGGCGAGGCTGACGGCGGCCTGGGACGATGGCCGGCCCGACACCGTCACGGCGTTCGAGCGGGTCGGCAAGGCCTATCTGGCCTTTGCCCGCGAGGAGCCGGCGTACTATTCGGCGATGTTCGAATCCGGGCTCCCGGTCGACGTCAGTCCCGCATTGATGGCGGCGAGCGAGCGCGCCTTTGCGGTGATTCGCGCGGCCGCCGAGCGGCTCGCCGCGCTGGCGCCGCCCGGCACGCCGCGTCCGCCGGCGCTGATGATGGCGCTGCACATCTGGTCGATGTCGCACGGGGTGGCTTCGCTGTTTGCGCGCGGCGACGCGGCGCGCCGCAAGCTGCCGATGTCGGCGGAGGATCTGCTGGAAGCCGAAGTGCTGATCTATCTGCGCGGCCTCGGCTTCGTCACCGACCGCCGCGCGCCTGCGCAAGCCGGGCAGGCGGCGCCAAAACCGGCCGGACCGCCGCCCGTGCCGCCCGCAGGTTCTCCTTCAGGTCCTTGGGGCACCCCAAAATAAATTTGCGGGCGCCGCTTGCGTCGTATTGACAAAAATCCGGGATGGGCCAAGTATGTAAATGTTATTTACATTCACAACGGCGTGATGCCGTCATGGAGAGGGAAATGGCCTACACCGCAGATGTCAATCGCTGGCGCGGTCCCGCTGAAGAGCCCTACTACCGCCCGCATATGCTCGATTCTCCCTGGCACCCCGGCTGGATCGCCGTGACCGTGCTCGGTTTCATCATCTGGTGGCCGATTGGGCTCGCCCTTCTCTTATTCACACTCGGGAGCAGAAAAATGGGTTGCTGGAGTCAGGACCGCTGGTCGAACAAGATGGAGCGGATGCAGTACAAGATGGAGCGGATGAAGAACCGGATGGAGCGCCGCGGCTTCGGCTTCGGCGGTCCGCCCTCGAGCGGCAACCGCGCCTTCGACGAATACCGCGTCGAAACGCTGCGGCGCCTCGAAGAGGAGCAGAGCGATTTCAGGGAATTCCTCGATCGCCTGCGCCACGCCAAGGACAAGGAAGAGTTCGACCAGTTCATGGCCCAGCACCGCACCCGTCCGAGCCCGCCGCCCCAGGACGGTCAGCCGCAGGCCTGAGTTCGCAAGAGCGAAAGCCTCAGGCATAGTGCCCCCCGCCAGCCTGACGGCGAAAAAGCCGCCCACCCGCGAAAGCAGGTGGGCGGTTTGTTTTGGGCGAAGCGCAGACGCTCATGGGCCGCCGTACTTCGGCGCCACGTTCCGGGTGCAGCGGGGGAGCTTCGTCGTGAACGCCGCAGCCCACGCAATCGGCGCTCATCCCGGCATTGGCCGAAACCTTTCAGCGAATTTCCGCTTTGCGCCACAGCAGCCATTCGCGATGCTGGGAATATTGATATCCGCTCTTGCCCCAATAGCGGACGTCAACCAAGGGCAGAGCCTATGTCTGTTTTATGCCAACAACGGAAGTCGTCGGCAATTCGATCACCTCGTCGGAAGTTGGCCCGGACACAGAACATCGGCAACCATTCCGTTCCCATCGAAATTCTTGACCATCGGCAACGGATCGGACAGTCTTTTTTCAGCGAGAAGCACCAAGCCGTTTCAGACCCTCTGCACTTCCCTCTAGACCGGGCTTGAAAGATAGAGCTCTGCGGTAATCGGCGATGGCCTCTTCCTTTCGACCCAAAGCCTCGAAGATGTTCCCGCGTGTGTCCAATGCATCTGGTTCGTTGGGACTAAGTTCGAGCGAACGTTCGATGTCCGGTAGTCCTTGCGCTGCATGCCCGGATTTGAAGTACGCCCTGGCCCGGCTCTTGTAGGCCCAGGCATCGCTCGGACTGAGCTCGATCGCCTTGGTGTAATCGGCGATGGCACGGTCGTAGTCCTGCTTCTTAGCGTAGGAAATGCCTCGATATCTGTAACCGTTGGCATAGTTTGGATCGATTGCGATCGCCTTGGTGAAGTCGGCGATGGCCTGGTCGGGGTCGCCTTTGTCATCATAGGCGTCGCCGCGGTGGAAGTAGATCGGGGCTTCCCTCGGATCGAGAGCGATTGCCTTGGTGAAGTCGGCGATGGCACGGTCGTAGTCGCGTTTATGCTGGTAGGCTATGCCGCGGAAGACATAGGACTCGGCATGGTTCAAATCGAGAGCGATCGCATTGGTGTAGTCGGCGATTGCCAGGTCGTAGTCCCTTTTCCGATCATAGGCATCGCCGCGGTGGAAGTAGAAGGGGGCCCACTTCGGATCGAGAGCGATCGCCTTGGTGAAGTCGGCGATGGCCTGGTCGTAGTCGCGTTTATGCTGGTAGGCTATGCCGCGGTAGTCATAGACATCGTGATAGTTCGGATCGACTCCGATCGCCTTGGTGAAGTCGGCGATGGCACGGTCGTAGTCGCCTTTGTCATCATAGGCATCGCCGCGGTGGAAGTAAGGGCGGACCAGCTTCGGATCGAGAGCGATCGCCTTGGTGAAGTCGGCGATGGCACGTTCGTTGTCGCCTTTCGCCTTGTAGCCAACGCCGCGATTGGTGTAGGCCTCGGCATAATTTGGATTGATCTCGATCGCCTTGGTGAAGTCGGCGATGGCTTGGTCGTGGTCGCCCTTGCCAGCATAGGCACCGCCACGATTGAGGTACGCGACGGCGGCATTGCGGGGGCCTTGCTTTATGACTGCGGTGCACCCCCGGATAACGCGCTCAAGATCTTTTTGTTGATTGCAATCGGCGATGGCATCCGCCGAAGCCGGTAGAGCGATGACGCTGGTGCTCAAAAAGACCAGAAGTGACAACAGCCTTTTGTCCAGGCACATCTGCAATCTCCGTTGTTCGAGCAAATGCCAAACAGTACTCGGCGCATCGGACCCGCCAGCGCCTATTGTCGCCGCCAGCGTTGTTCGGATCAATCCCCTCTCTCGTCTGCTTCGGGTTAAAAGCTGACCTGAGTGTCTCGAACCCCGCCCTTCCGCTTTGCCTCCGAAAGCGGACATGAGCCGAAACCGAATGTGGCAAAGGCGCTCGTGCAACTTTCCCGCCACTCATTGCAAGCTTTATTAAATGTTGCGCACGCTAAGTCTCGCATTGGAGGCGCGTTCGCGCGGCCCGGCCGCGTAAGCCACCCTCCGGCGCCTCGTGCCTGCGACAAAAATTAACCCGACGGGCTAAATTCCACTTAACCTGTCGGGCGACACCGGCAGCTGATCAAAAGCCGATGGCGTTCGCGGCGCGCCAACTAGCTCAGCTGCACTCCCGAGAGTCGGCCGCAGGTTTCGAGCAGGGCATTCTGAACCTTCGCATCGCGGGCGGCCGCATTCGGCTCGCGGAGTTTCTGGTGATGGAAATACGCTCCTGTCGACAGCGCGAGCTTGTCGTCGCTGACCGCGAGCCAGGCTTGGGTGACCGGGGCCTTGCGCATGTCGTCCGGAGCGCCCGGCCCGCCCATCCTGGTCGGTACCCATCCGGGCTCCAGCGCATTGGACAGGACCTCCGGCCAACGCCTGGCGACGGCGAAGGCGAGCGCCACATCGTAGAACTTGCTCTCGGCGTAGGCCGATGCGCCTTCCCACCGCCGCTCGGTCCAGAGCACGTCGTCGAGGCGCGGGCTTATCCCGTGATGCATGCCTGAACTGAGATAGACGAGCCGGTGCGGCCGCTCGATCAGGGCCGTGAGGATATAGGGCGCGAGCACATTGATGGCGAACACGTGCGATGCGCCGCTTTGGGTGTCGATCCGCCGGGGCTCGCGATAGCCGACGCCGGCGTTGTGGATCACCGCATCGAAGCGCCCCAGCGCATTGACCTGTCCGGCGAACCGTTTGGTCGCTTCCACGTCGGACAGGTCGCCGATGACCGCGTGCTCGGCGCCTTTAGCCGCGGCCAAAGCCGCCTTGGCGCGCTCCGGATTGCGGCCATGCAGGAAATGGATGATGGTCGGCACAACGTCGTGTCATGCCATCACGACGCACGTCGAACTTGACTAGGTCCTTGCGTCGGTCTGCGAGGCCCGCGCCAGTGCTTGCGTGTCGATATATTCCTGGATGCGGGCGACTTTGCCGTCTCGAATGGTAATGTCGAAGACCCACTCGTCCTTGAATGGCCTATTCGTGGCTTTGATTTTTCCCGTTGCGACGCCGACGACCATAACCCGGTCTCCCTGCGCCACGAATCCGGGGGGCTTCGGGTATTGCGTTTCCACCTCGTCGGACGCCTTCTTGAGGACAGCCGCCAACTCCGCGTGCCCGCGGTACGTGCCTGCCAGCGGCCAGCCTTCGCCCGGAATGATCCACTCGATATCTTCGGCAGCCAACGTCAGCAGATCTTGCTTGCTGTGGCTGCCCATCGCTGCAAAGAAATCCTTCACAATCCGGACATTCTCTTCGGTGCTCATCGCATCTCTCCGTTTTCGCTCGGCGCGAATTCAGATGGCCGAGAAGCCGCCGTCGACGGACAATTCCACCCCATTCACGAAGCTCGAATCGTCTGAAGCCAGAAACAGCGCGGCTGCCGCAATTTCCTCGGGACGCCCCATCTTTCCCCGCGGGATCAGGGATTCGAACATCTGCTTCGCTTCCTCGGTGAGAACCTGGTCCTGCATCGGTGTGGCTATCGGCCCCGGGTGCAGCACGTTCACCCGGATATTCCTGCCCTTGAGTTCGTTGAGCCACCCGCGTGCAAATGCGTGCAGCGCCGCCTTGCTCGCCGCATAAACGCTGTAACCAGGAAAACCTTTGATCGAAGCAACTGACCCGGTCATGAAGATCGATCCGCCGTCGTTGAACAACGGCAGCGCCTTCTGGACCGTAAACAGCGTGCCGCGGGTATTCAGGCCGAAGGTCGCATCGAAATGCTGCTCGGTAATCTCGCCCAGTGGGACGGCTTCGCCCGTGCCAGCGCTCGCGTACAGGATGTCGATCCTGCCCTTTTCCCGCCTGACAGTGTCGAACAGACGGTCGAGGTCGTCGAGATTGGCCGCGTCGCCGCGCACGCCGGTCACGTTCCGGCCGATCAGCTTGACAGCCTCGTCCAGCGCCTCCTGTCTCCGGCCCGTGATGAACACATAGGCGCCTTCTTCAACGAACCGCTGGGCGCTCGCCAGCGCCATGCCGCTGGATCCGCCCGTGATGACTGCAACCTTACCTTCAAGCTTTCCCATGACTTCATCCTTCCAGGCTTCCGCCTCTGGTCGTTCGAGGACGCCCCCGAGAACCTCGACATAGGCCCGCCAGCGTCATGGGTTGAGTGCGCAAGCACGCACATCGGTGGTGCGAAAACGATCCGGTTGGACAACTGTCCGCCGTTCGTAATTTGGCCGCCCTCCTCTCCATAGGCTGTTATTATCGCCGGTAACTGCTGTTTGATGTGCTATACGGGCCTTGAAAGGCGCACCGAGTGGTGCTCGATTGCACCATGATCGACTGGGATGACATTCGTCACTTTCTTGCCGTGGCGCGCGGCGGCTCGGTGCGGGCAGCCGCCAAGAGCCTTGGTGTGAACCACGCGACCGTGCTGCGACGCATCGCCCAGCTCGAGGAACGTCTCGGGGCGCTGATGTTCGAAAAGCTGCCTGCGGGTTACCGCCTGACGGCTGCGGGCGAGGAGGTCCTCGAGCTCGCGAAGCAGATGGAAGCGTCGTCGCTCAAACTGGAGACGCGCGTTTTGGGTCGCGACCAGAGCGTGCGCGGGCTCCTACGGGTGACGTTGGCGCCGCCCCTCGCGACTCACCTGCTCATGCCGGACCTCGCCGCTTTCGCGCGCCTGCATCCGGACATCGAGATGGAAATCCTGTCGTTCGGCGAACTGGCGAATTTGACCAACCGAGAGGCCGACGTCGCGATCCGCGTCGTCTACGACCGCAAGACCCTGCCGCTCAATCTTCACGGACTGAAAGGACCGGAAGTGTTCGGCGGCGTCTACATGTCTCGCGATCGACTGGCCGCATGGCGTGCGGGCGGCCCTGATCCGATCCGGTGGATAGTCATAAGCATTCATGGAATTCCGGATTGGGCCGGGGAGGGTGAGGTACGCGCCACGGGGGTTCCATTCAGGACCACGGACGCCGAGACGCAGTTAGTTGCTGTACGGCAAGGGCTCGGGATCACGACGCTGCCGTGCTTTATCGGAGATGCCGACCCGCTGCTGGTGAGGGTGCCGGGCACCGAACTGCACATGTACGGAACGCTCTGGCTTCTCACACAGGGGGAGACACGCAAGACGAAGCGCGTGCGGCTCTTCACGGACTTCGTATCCCGCAAACTCGCCGCGTACGCTCCGCTTCTCGCGGGGCAGTCTGTATCGCGCGACTGACCTGCAGCAGGTCGCCATCGATGCTTGCAATCTTATGCCGTCCGGCACACGCGCGCGGGTGCTTTCTGGCCAGCGTGCAGGCGCGGCCTTGTCGCGCTCGGCGCGCCTGGCTTGGTGGTATTTAGGTAGGGTGTGCTACGGGCCCTCTTGTTGCCAGAAGCGTCCGGCACGAGTGCCGCGATTGCTGGCATTCTTACTTTGCATGGGGTTGTTTTCGCGTTTTTTGGTCGGCCGCGGCTACGGGGCTCGATCCAGTGGCTGCCACCCCAATTTGCCGCAGTCAAAATCCCCTTTGGTAACGGCCTATTAACCATGATTAGCGTCTGGTTAGGGGCGTAATGACGCGCGAAAAGCCCTCGTTTCGACATGTTGGCAGGGGATGCAGGCCGCGGCTTTGGACGGGCCCCCCATCTGACACTGAACAGGCTCCGGCGCGGGCGGCTTGCCGCCACGCCGGGCGTGCGGGTCGTGGAACCGGCAGCCATCTGCGCTCCGGGGATGGGACACTTGCGTTGAGAGGATATTGCCAATGCCCGAGGTGACGCAGGCAGCTCTGCCGATTGCATCCGCCGACGTCTCGCTGATCACCCTGTTCCTGCAGGCCGCCTGGATCGTGAAAGGCGTCATGCTGGGCTTGCTCGCCTGCTCGGTCTGGGTCTGGGCGATCGCGATCGACAAGATGATCCTGTATTCGCGCACCAAACGGGCCATGGACCGCTTCGAGCAGGCGTTCTGGTCGGGCCAGTCGATCGAGGAACTCTACCGCGCGCTGTCGGCCAAGCCGACGCAGTCGATGGCGGCCTGTTTCGTGGCGGCGATGCGCGAGTGGAAACGCTCGTTCGAGAGCCAGGCGCGATCCTTCGCCGGCCTGCAGATGCGGATCGAGAAGGTCATGAACGTCTCCATTGCCCGGGAAATCGAGCGGCTGGAGCGGCGCCTGCTGGTGCTGGCTACCGTCGGCTCGGCCGGCCCCTTCGTCGGCCTGTTCGGGACCGTCTGGGGCATCATGTCGAGCTTCCAGTCGATCGCGGCTTCCAAAAATACCTCGCTGGCGGTGGTGGCCCCCGGCATCGCGGAAGCGCTGTTTGCCACCGCGATCGGCCTCATTGCCGCAATTCCGGCGACAATTTTCTACAATAAGTTCACTTCCGAGGTGAACCGGCAGGCCCAGCGCCTGGAGGGGTTCGCCGATGAATTCTCGGCCATTTTGTCGCGCCAGATCGACGAACGGGCGTGAGGAACGGTATAGTGTGAGCGCAGCATGAGCACCCGATCATGGCGATGAACATGGCAGGTTCGTCCGGTGGCGGACGCCGCGGCCGGCGTCGCGCCGTGATGTCGGAGATCAACGTCACCCCGATGGTGGACGTCATGCTGGTGCTTCTGATCATCTTCATGGTGTCGGCGCCGCTGTTGACGGTCGGCGTGCCGCTCGACCTGCCGCAGACCCAGGCCAAGAGCCTGGAGCAGGACAAGACGCCGCTGCAGCTTTCGGTCGATGTCAGTGGCAAGGTATTCATCAACGATACCGAAGTTCCCATGAATGAGTTGATCCCCAAATTGAAGGCGATCACCGACGCCCGCGGTGGCCTGGACGAGCGTATCTACATGCGGGCGGACAAGAAGGCGGACTATGGAACCGTGGCGAGGGTGATGGGACAATTGTCCGGCGCAGGCTTCAAGCGGCTGGCACTGGTCACCGAAGTCGACCAGGGGCACTAGAGGGTGAATGTGAAGGTCGACAAGACATTCATTGCGTCCGTCGCGCTCCACGTCCTCGTGATCGGATGGGGACTGGTGTCCTTTTCGGCGCGTTCGCTGGAGGCGCCGCCGCCGGAATCGATGCCGGTCGACATCATTTCGGCCGATCAGCTTTCGAAGATCACCGCCGGCATCAAGACCGGGGAAAAGGACAAGCCGAAGCCGCTGGTTGAAAAGGTCGCCGACGCCACGCCGGTCGACGACAATGTCGGCAAGATCACCAAGAAGGAAGCCATCAAGACCAACGCGGCGCCCGATCCGACGCCGCCGGTGGAAAAGCCGGTCGAGAAGAAACCCGAGACGCCGAAGCCGGTCGCCGAAAGCAAGCCGAAGGAAGAGCCGAAGCCGGTCGAGAAGAAGCCCGATCCGGCCAAGGTCGATCCGATCGCCGAGGCCTTGAAGAAAGACGACGCCAAGAAGCCGCCGCCAAAGCCGCAAGCCAAGGCCTCGCCGCCTCCGCCGGTCAAAAAGCGCGAATATAAATTCGACGCCGAAACCATCGCGGCCCAGATCGACAAGCGCGATCCGACCCGGCAGTCCATCACCGGCGCGGCGCTGAACTCATCGGCCTCGCTCGGGACCACGCGCGGTACTGCGGCAAGCATTTCGCAGTCCGAACTTGACGCCTTGAGGGCGCGTCTGGCGAGCCTGTGGAATGTCCAGCCGGGTATCGATCATCCGGAGGAATTATTCGTCACGGTCCGAATCCGGCTGACTCCGGATCGCCGCCTCGCGGCGCCCCCCGAGGTGGTCTCCACCGGAACCTCGCCGCGCTATCAAGCGGCGGCGGATGCCGCGGTCCGGGCCGTGCTGCGAGGTCAGCCGTTCACGATGCTGCGAGACGAGACCTACGAGCAGTGGAAATACATGGATATCGATTTTGATCCCAAAGAAATGTTCGGCAATGGATGATTTTGGAATTGAGCCAGCAATGTCCGTGACATCGTTTTCGCCTGCGCCGCTGCCGCTGACCCGACGCGCCGCCTTGATCGGCGGCGCAGGAGCCGCCGCCGGCTTGCTGTTGCCGAAGCGGGCCGGGGCTCAAACCCATCTGCAAATTACCGAGGGCACCGTCGCGCCGCTGCCGATCGCGATCCCGGATTTCGTCGCCGGCACGCCGGCGGACGCGGAGGTCGGCGCCGGCGTCGCGGGGGTCATCACCAACAACCTCAGGCGCAGCGGCTTGTTCGCGCCGATCGATCCGGCCGCCTTCATCGACAAGACGGTCAATGTCGACGCCGCGCCGCAATTCCAGAACTGGAAGACCATCAACGCCCAGGCCCTCGTCATCGGCCGCATGACCCGACAGGGTGACGGGCGTCTGAAGGCTGAATTCCGGCTGTGGGACGTGACCACCGGTCAGCCGCTCGACGGCCAGCAATATTTCACCTCGCCGGAATACTGGCGCAGGATCGCGCACATCATTTCCGACCGGATCTATGAGAAGCTGACCGGAGAGAAGGGTTATTTCGACAGCCGCGTGGTGTTCGTCGACGAACAGGGCGCCGCCGAGCGGCGCATCAAGCGGCTGGCGCTGATGGACCAGGACGGCGCCAATGTCCGCTATCTGACGCGCGGCACCGACCTGGTGCTGACGCCGCGGTTCTCGCCGTCGACCCAGGAAATCACCTACATGGAATTCGGCCAGGGCGACCCGAGGGTCTATCTGCTCAATATCGAGAGCGGGCAGCGCGAGATCGTCGGCAATTTCCCCGGCATGTCGTTCTCGCCGCGTTTCTCGCCGGACGGCCAGCGCGTGATCATGAGCCTGCAGCAGGGCGGCAATTCCAATCTGTTCGTGATGGACCTGCGCTCGAGATCGACCACGCGGCTGACCGACACGCCGGCGATCGATACTTCGCCCTCCTATGCGCCCGACGGCAGCCGCATCTGCTTCGAATCCGATCGCGGCGGCAAGCCGCAAATCTATGTGATGGCGGCCACCGGCGGAGCCGCGCAGCGCATCTCGTTCAGCAAGGACGACACCAGCGCCAGCTATTCGACCCCGGTATGGTCGCCGCGCGGCGACTACATCGCCTTCACCAAGCAGGGCGGCGGGCAGTTTTCGATCGGCATCATCAAGCCGGATGGCACGGGTGAACGGATTCTGACGAGCGGGTTCCATAACGAGGGCCCGACCTTTGCGCCGAACGGCCGCGTCATCATGTTCTTCCGTGACCCCGGCGGCACCGGCGGACCCTCGCTGTTCACCGTGGACATTTCGGGCCGCAACGAACAGAAGGTGCCGACCCCGGGCTTTGCGTCCGACCCGGCATGGTCGCCGCTGTTATCCTAAAGGTCGGGCGGCCTGCGAAGGGCGGGCGGTCCGGCGTCGTCTGCCGGTCCGCAACGTTCGCCGTTCTGTCAAGCTTTCCGCCGCGGCCGGCAAGCCTTGCCTACCCCGCTGATTTGTTGGGCAGATTTTTGCTAGCGGTGGCGGAAAACAACGTCTCGGTAACGATGTTCCCTCAGAAAGACTTCATCTGCGACGGGTAGAAGTACGGACCGAACAGGACGCGTACCTCCCAAATGCAGCTCGCAGGTCAGAGCGACGAGACCGGTCAGAAAATATCGCCGTCGATTTACGCGGCACTGGTCGATTCGCTATTTCAAACCCCGGCGCCGCTGCTGGCAGGCGCCGCCATGGTGGCCATCGCGGCGGCGATGACGGCCATCAAGACCGGACTCGTTTTGCTGTGGCCGTGCGCGCTGTTTCTCGCCGTGAGCGGCGCCGCCCGCGCGTTCGACATGCATTGGTACAAGGCGCGAAAATCCGCCCTGACGGCCAGCGAAGCCGCGCGCTGGGAAGTCCGCTATCAGATCGGGGCGATGGTCTATGCCCTCGCGCTGGGGACCTGGTGCGCGGTCGCGCTATTGTGCAGCGACGATGCCGTGGTTCACATGATCTGCGTTTCCGTCACCACCGGCTACGTGGCGGCAGGCGCGGGCCGCACCTATGGCAGGCCGTGGATCTTCCATGTCCAGATCGCGCTCGCCTGCGGCCCGTGCGCGGTCGCGCTGATGCTGCATGGCACGCCTTATTATATCGCAATGGGGGTCGTCAGCGCCGTTTTCTTCCTGGCGCTGAAGCAGATCTCGACCAACCTGCAGCGGATCTTCGTTCAGGCGCTGGTGGGGAGCGAGCGCGAGGCGGCGCTGGCGAGCCAGTTCGATACCGCGCTGAACAACATGCCGCACGGGTTGTGCATGTTCGCCGCCGACGGCCATCTCGCGGTCATGAACCATCGTTTCAGCGAGCTCATGAACCTGTCGGACGATGTCGTGCATCGCGGTGCCAACGCGCCGGAGATCGTCGACGCCTGCGTCAATGCCGGGTCGATCTCGGCGGCAAGCGGAAGGATGATCCTGTCCGAGATCGAGAATTCGCAGGCCCGCGACATCACCACCACGGATCCCGACATCGTCAGAGGCCGATCGCTGTCATGGACATTCCAGCCGATGGCCGGCGGCGGCGCCGTCGTGTTGCTGGAAGACGTCACCGAACGGCGCAACGCCGAAGCCAGGATTGCCCATCTGGCGCGCTATGACGAACTGACGGCGCTTCCCAACCGCGTCAATTTCCGCGACGAGATCGAGCGCCTGCTGGCGGTTCCGCACGATGCCGCGCAATTGTCGGCGCTATTGTTCGTCGATCTCGATCAATTCAAGCAGGTCAACGATACCCTCGGCCATCCCTGCGGCGACCAGTTGCTGTGCGCCGTCGCCGACCGCCTGCGCGCGATGCTGCGCCCGGAGGACTTCGTGGCGCGCTTCGGCGGCGACGAATTCGTGGTGTTCCAGCAGAATATCGAATCCGCCGAACAGGCCGCCACGCTGGCCCGGCGAATTGTCGATCACCTGAGCGAGCGCTACAAGATCGACAATCATCTGGTCGAAATCGGCGCCAGCGTCGGCATCGCGATGGCCTCGGCGGGCATCAGCGCCGACACCTTGTTGAAGAACGCGGACATGGCGCTCTATCGCGCCAAGGCGGACGGCCGCGGCACCTTCTGCTTCTTCCGCGACGAGCTGGCGCAGATCGTCGAGGCGCGCCGCATCCTGGAGCTCGACCTGCGCAAGGCGCTGGCCAACGAGGAATTCGAGCTGTTCTATCAGCCGCTGGTCAACCTCAAATCGGGGCGGATCGCGACCTGCGAAGCGCTGCTGCGCTGGAATCACCCGATGCGCGGCACGGTTTCGCCGGTCGATATCATTCCGGTCGCCGAAGACATGGGCCTGATCGTCGACCTCGGCCGCTGGATCCTGCGCAAGGCCTGCATGGAATGCATGAAGTGGCCCGAAGGCGTCAGCGTCGCCGTCAATTTTTCGCCGCAGCAGTTCCACCAGCGCGACGTCCTGAGCGAGGTTCGCTACGCGCTCGAGGTCTCCGGCCTGCCCGCCAACCGTCTCGAGATCGAGATCACCGAATCCTCGCTGTTGCGCAACACCCAGCTGACCCACGACGTGCTGTCGCAGCTGCGCGCCATCGGCGTGCGGATTTCGCTCGACGATTTCGGCACCGGCTATTCCAGCCTGAGCTATCTGCACAATTTCCCGCTGCAGAAGGTGAAGATCGACCGCTCGTTCCTGGAAGGCATCGACACCGATCGCCCGCTGACGCTGCTGCGCGGCGTGGCGCGGCTGTCGGCCGATCTCGGGATGTCTGTCGTGGTCGAGGGCATCGAAACCAACGAGCAACTGGAACTGATCAGCGCCGACGGCACGGTATCCGAGGCGCAGGGCTATCTGTTCAGCCGGCCGGTGCCGGCGGTACGGATCCGCCAGTTGCTGAACGCCTCGCACGGCCGCCGGATGCCGGACGAGCCGGTGCTGACCCTGGTCTCGCGATCGATTGCATAATCAGTCTGATGGAGCCGGCCGGGAAATTTTCTTCCCTCAATCGACGCTACGGCACGGCGTATGCACTGTAGCGGGCGGTTAACCCTAACCCAGCGATCTCTTTGCATTTTCGTTAAGAAGATGTTAATCTTTTGATCCGCGCGCATAAGTTGTTGGGAAGTCGTAAGGAGTATCTAATGAGGTCCGCGGCCGAATTGACCAGCGCGGCTTTTGGACGAAGTGTGGACCCGCTGGATCAAGTCGATTATCGACTGGCGCAAACCCCGCAAGAAAAAGAAGCCATCTACAATCTGCGCTATCGCGCCTATCTGCGCGAGGGCGCAATCCGTCCATCGGCCGACCAGCGCGTGGTCGATCAATTCGAGGATGCCCCCAACGCCTGGACCTTTGGCGTCTATTTTCACGGCGAGCTCTACAGCTCGATTTGCGTGAGCGTGCTGACGTCGGAATGGCGGTTGTCGCCGTCGGTCGAACTGTTCGGCGAGGTCCTGCATCCGAGGCTCGATCAAGGGCAAATCATCATCGATTTCCACCCGCTTTGTCGCCGATCCCGAGAAGGCGCGCAATTTTCCGGAGCTGCCCTATGTGACGGTGAGGCTCGGCTCGATGGCTGGCGTTCATTTCAATGCCGACTTCGGACTGGCCATCGTTCGTCCCGAGCATCAGGCGTTCTACCGCCGGGTGTTCCTGCACGAAACCTGGTGCGAGCCGCGGTTGTATCCGGGTCTGGTCAAGCCGGTCGGGTTGATGGCCTCGCATCTGCCGACGGTGCGCGAGCGGGTGCTGGCCCGCTATCCGTTCCTGCGTTCGAGCGCGTTTGAACGGCGGATGTTGTTCGACCGGCCGACTGAGTCCGCCGCAGCGGCGAACCCGGCCGTCCCTGCGTTCGAACAGCCATCCATCGTTCCGCAGTCCTAGGGATCAAGCTTCGGGTTCCCGCCCTGGGTGCCCATTTTGCGGACAGCTGTTGCGCATCGGCATCGGATCGACCCTGAAATGGGCCATCCCCGCCGTATCCCTGCTTGCCTTCACCCTCGCGCCACATTTACAACCCATTAACCATCGCGGTTGCTTTTCGCGGATTGGGGGCATTTGATCGGGTCCGGCAACATCCCATCAAGGTTGACGGAACGTTCGCTTAACCATCGACCTGTAGACCGGACAGGGTCGAACTACGTGAGCGTGGAGGCTCCGGAATGAAATATCAAATGCGTATCCTCCAGGGATTCAAGCTGGCCGCGGTACTCGCGGTCGCGCTGTCGATGGGTGCCTGCGCCAACAAGAACCTCGGCGCCGACGGCGCGATGGCCAATATGGCGGCCCCGGGCAGCCAGCAGGATTTCGTGGTCAATGTCGGCGACCGCGTGTTCTTCGAAAGCGACCAGACCGATCTGTCGCCGCAGGCGATCGCCACGCTGGAAAAGCAGGTGCGCTGGCTGCAGACCTATCCCCGCTACGCCTTCACCATCGAAGGCCATGCCGACGAGCGCGGCACCCGCGAATACAACATCGCACTCGGCGCGCGGCGCGCCCAGTCGGTGCGCACCTTCCTCGCCTCGCGCGGCATCGACGCCTCGCGGATGCGGACCATCTCCTACGGCAAGGAGCGCCCGGTCGCGGTCTGCAACGACATCTCCTGCTGGTCGCAGAACCGCCGTGCGGTCACGGTGCTGAACGCCAGCTCCTGAGTTGTTGGCATACAGATTTTTTGCCGGCGCCTTCGGGCGCCGGTTTTGTTTTGGGCGAGGGCTGTTCGTCAACGCCCCGCGATAAAATCCCGCATCACCGCCATGGCGCGTTCGGGCGCATCCGGGACCACGGCGTGGCCGCAGCCCGGAAAGCGTTCGAACCGCACCAGATGCGAAGGCAGCGCGGCCGCGATGTCCGCCTGACTCTCGATCGGATGCATCGGATCGTCTTCACCGCCGAGCACGAGCGTCGGGCACTGGATGCGATGCAGATCGGGGAACATGTTGAAGCTGTGGCTCTCGCCGCCTGGGTTCGCGAAGAAGTGCAGCCCGACTGCAGGTCTTCCGACGGTCCGGCTTCCGATATGCGGGTCGCGCGGCGTTCGCGTATAGACGGGGAAGGCGAGCCTTCGCCAGGCGTCGACTGACGCCTGATCCCGCGGGCTGTCGGCGTCCAGGAACCTGCGGCGCGCGAGCTCGCCCACCTCGGGGCCGCCAAAGCGCTCGAACAGCGCCACGCGCCGGTCAAGGTGGGTGTCGCCTGCCGCCTCGGTTGAGATCAGCACCAGTTTCGACGGATGGGCCGGATGGCGGGTGGCGTAAGCCAGCGCCACCATGCCGCCGAATGACGCGCCCAGCACGATCGGGCTGACGATGCCGAGCGCGTCGCAAAACGCGCGCACGTCGTCACCCCATTGCGCCAGATTCCAGCCCGTGCAGGGCCCGTCCTCGCTTCGGCCGTTGCCGCGATGGTCGAGATAGACGATCTGGGCGACATCGGCGAGCGCCGAATAGGCGGGCTTGTAAATCGAATGGTCGAAGCCGGGGCCGCCGTGCAGCATCACCAGGGTCGGCTTCTCCCGCATGATGGGGCCGTCCGGGACCAGCCTGGCGCCCTCGACGTCGAAGAACAGCCGCACGCCGTTGACGAGGATGTACATGGCCCGGCGTCCGCTCTGGTTGGTGGATCGTTTGGTCGGCTCAAGCCGCTTGCTTGTTCTGAAGCTGACACTAAACCATACCTTCAGACCAGCGCTCCGATTTGGGACCGCAGTCACATTTTTGGCGTACTCCCTCTCTCAATGTGTTCCCGCTTTCGAGGTCACGTTCGATTTCGTCGTCAGGCCCAGATGTCATCCAGATTTTCTCAACTTGCGCGCGCCGCGGCTGCCATCACGATGCTGATGCTGGTATCGCCGGGCCTGTCTTCTCGCGCCATCGCGCAATCCGACGATACCGACCCTGAAATGCGGGTTCAGCAGCTCGAGAACCAGCTGCGCCAGCTCACCGGCCAGAACGAGGAGCTGCAATATCGCAACCGGCAGCTCGAGGATCGCCTGAGGCAGCTTCAGGGCGGCGCGCAGGTCGCCCCAGGCGGCCCGCCTCCCGCCGCCCAGCCCAGTGTCGCCGCGGTGCCTCCGGCGCAGCTCGGCCAGCCGATGCGGCAGCCCGGCTATGACCCGCAGATTGCCGCTCCGCCCCCGATCGTCCAGGAGGAGGCCGCCGTGCCGCCGGCGGCGGGCCGGCGACGGGGCGATGCGTTCGATCCAAGCCAGAATCCGAACGCGCCGGGCGCGCCGCACGCGCTCGGCGGTGGCCAGCTTCCGGTTCCGGCCGAGACGGCCGTCGGCGCGCCGGGCGGGCGTGGCCCGGGCGAACCGCTCGACCTTTCCAATAGCGGAGGCGCGGGTTATCCACAGCCCGCGGCGCCGCGGGGCCCCGGCACGGGCACTGAGCTGGTCACCCTGCCGCCGTCGGCAACCCCGCGGGACGAGTTCGATCTCGGCATCGGCTACATGCAGCACAGGGACTATGAGCTGGCCGAAAAGACCATGCGCAACTTCGCGCAAAAATACCCGACCGACCCCCTGATCGCGGATTTGCAATACTGGCTCGGCGAGAGTTTCTTCCAGCGTCAGCAATATCGCGACGCCGCCGAAACCTTCCTCGGGGTGACCACCAAATTCGACAAATCGGCGAAGGCCCCCGACGCGCTGCTGCGGCTCGGTCAGTCGCTGGCGGCGCTGAAGGAGAAGGAGGCCGCCTGCGCCGCGTTCGGCGAGGTGCTGCGGAAATATCCGCGCGCCTCCAGCGGCGTCAAGGCGACCGTTGATCGCGAGCAGAAGCGGGTCAAGTGCTAAGGCTTGCTTGATTGGCCCGTCGCGATCAAGCGAAGTTGCCGTTGTGGCCGGATCGCCGCGCGCGCATATTAAACGGGCTCGCATATCAGCCGGCAGCGCCATGCCCGACGACGATCAATCCCCGATTTCGGCAAGCGAGGCGAAACGCCTGTTCGCGGAATGGAAGGCCGCGCCCGCGATCGTGCTGGCAGTGTCCGGCGGCCCGGATTCGATCGCGCTGATGTGGCTGGCGGCGCGCTGGCGCGAGAGCCTCGTGCGCGGCCCGCGGCTGATCGCCGTCACCGTCGACCACGGCCTGCGCGCGGAGGCCGCGCGCGAAGCCCGCGACGTCAAGCGGCTGGCGCGTACCCTTGATCTGCCGCACCGCACGCTGCGCTGGCATGGCACAAAACCGAAAGCCGGATTGCCGGCCGCGGCGCGCGAGGTGCGATACCGGCTTTTGGCGCAAACGGCGCGGCAGAGCGGCGCGACGCATATCCTCACCGCGCATACCCGCGACGATCAGGCCGAGACGGTGTTGATGCGGCTGTTGCGCGGCAGCGGCATCGCCGGTCTGGCGGCCATGGCGCGGCAGAGCGAGCGCGACGGCGTGCGGTTGGCCCGCCCGTTCCTGAACGTTTCGAAAGCGCAGCTGATCGCGACGCTCGAAAGGGCCAAAATCGCCTTCGCCGACGATCCGACCAATCGCGACGCGAGTTTCACGCGTCCGCGGCTGCGCGCGCTGATGCCGGCGCTCGCGGCCGAAGGGGGCGATGCGCGCAATCTGGCGCGGCTGGCCTCGCGGCTGGCCCGGGCCAACGCGGCGGTGGAAGTGCTGGTCGATGGCGCCGAGCGCTACCTCGCGCTCCGGGGAGGCGAGACGCCGCGAGGCGGATACGACGCCGCCACCTTTGCCGCGATGCCGGAGGAAATCCGGCTGCGGCTGCTGCTGCGCGCGATCGGCCGGTTCGGGCATGAAGGGCCGGCGGAACTCGGCAAGGTCGAAGCCTTGCTGGCGGCGCTGGACCGGGCTTTTGCGAAAGGAGCCCGGCCGCGGCTGAAACAGACGCTGGCCGGTGCGCTGGTCAGCCTGACCGACGGCCGAATCCGTGTCGAGGCGGCGCCGCCCCGCGGCCGGCGGGGGTAGCCGCGCAAGCCGGCGATGGGGCCGAATTGCCGGCGTCATCTGGCCTGTTCACTGCGAGAGTCTTAACCACCCCCGAAATACGGCGGCTTTTGCCGCCATTATTTGAACGGGAATCACGCTAGGATGGGCTAAATAGTCCTGCCTGGTTCCCTTGGCAGCGACCGGGGCGGCACCTAGATTGTATTGCAGTCCGGCGAGGGATTCCCTCGTGCCTGCCCAAGGACATAAGGCCGCGATCCGCGCGACCACGAAGGAAGTTCGATGAACGCCAATCTGCGCAATTTCGCCCTCTGGGTCATCATTGTTCTATTGCTGTTGGCATTGTTCACGCTCTTCCAGAACCCGGGTCAGCGCGCCTCCTCCCAGGACATCTCCTTCTCGCAGCTGTTGACCGAGGTCGATCAGGGCCACGTGCGCGACGTCGTGATCCAGGGGCCGGAAATCCACGGCACCTTCAACAACGGCTCGAGCTTCCAGACCTATGCCCCGAACGACCCGACCCTGGTCTCGCGGTTGTATAACGGCAAGGTTCAGATCACCGCGAAGCCGCCCGGCGATAACGTGCCGTGGTTCGTGTCGCTGCTCGTCTCATGGCTGCCGTTCATCGCGCTGATCGGGGTCTGGATTTTCCTGTCGCGGCAGATGCAGGGCGGCGCCGGCAAGGCGATGGGCTTTGGCAAGTCGCGCGCCAAGATGCTGACGGAAGCACATGGCCGCGTTACCTTCGAGGACGTCGCCGGCGTCGACGAGGCCAAGCAGGATTTGCAGGAGATTGTCGAATTCCTGCGCGATCCCGGAAAATATCAAAGGCTCGGCGGCCGCATCCCTCGCGGCGTGCTCTTGATCGGTCCGCCCGGCACCGGCAAGACGCTGATCGCGCGCGCGGTCGCCGGCGAGGCCAATGTGCCGTTCTTCACGATTTCGGGCTCGGACTTCGTCGAGATGTTCGTTGGCGTCGGCGCCAGCCGCGTCCGCGACATGTTCGAGCAGGCCAAGAAGAACGCGCCCTGCATCATCTTCATCGACGAGATCGACGCGGTCGGTCGCCATCGCGGCGCCGGTCTCGGTGGCGGCAATGACGAACGCGAGCAGACGCTGAACCAGTTGCTGGTCGAGATGGACGGTTTTGAGGCCAATGAAGGCGTGATCCTGGTCGCCGCCACCAACCGGCCTGACGTGCTCGATCCGGCGCTGTTGCGCCCGGGCCGTTTCGACCGCCAGGTGGTGGTCCCGAACCCCGACGTCGTCGGCCGCGAACAGATCCTGAAGGTTCACGTCCGCAAGGTGCCGCTGGCGCCGGACATCAATCTGAAGACCATCGCCCGCGGCACTCCTGGGTTTTCGGGTGCCGACCTGATGAACCTCGTCAACGAGGCCGCGCTGACCGCCGCGCGCCGCAACAAGCGCATGGTGACGCAGGCCGAGTTCGAGGAAGCCAAGGACAAGGTGATGATGGGCGCCGAGCGCAAGTCGCTGGTGATGAGCGAAGAGGAGAAGATGCTGACCGCCTATCATGAGGCGGGCCACGCCATCGTCGGCCTCAACGTCACCGCCGGGATTCCGATCCACAAGGCCACCATCATCCCGCGCGGCCGCGCCATGGGCATGGTGAACTTCCTGCCCGAGGGCGACCGCTATTCGATGAAGTACAAGGAATTCACCTCGCAGCTCGCGGTCGCGATGGGCGGACGCGTGGCGGAGGAGATCACCTTCGGCAAGGAGAACATCACCTCCGGCGCCTCGCAGGACATCCGGCAGGCGACCAAGATGGCCAAGGCCATGGTGACGCAGTTCGGCTACTCCGATCAGCTCGGCACGGTCGCCTATGGCGACAACCAGGAAGAGGTGTTTCTGGGCATGTCGATGGGCCGCACCCAGAACCTGTCGGAATCCACCGCCCAGAAGATCGACATGGAAGTGCGGCGGCTGGTCGACGAAGGCTATGAGACCGCGCGCCGCATCCTGACCGAGAAGAAGAACGATTTCGAAACGCTGGCGAAAGCGCTGCTCGAGTTCGAAACCCTGTCCGGCGACGAAATCAAGGATCTGCTGGTCGGCAAGCGGCCGAACCGCGAGTCCATTCTGGAGCCGATCGGCCCGCGCACCTCGGCGGTGCCGCCCGCCGGCAAGCCGCGCCCGCGTCCCGACCCCGATCCGGGGCTGGAGCCGCAACCGCAGGCGTAAGGCGCAGCATCCACGGCCGGTCATTCCGGCAAACCAATTGTGCAAAAGCCCGGCATCAAGCCGGGCTTTCGCATTTTTGCGACCGGCGTATCAGCGGCTTACAGCGACGTCGTTGGCCATTTGCCCGCCGGAGTAACGCGCCACAGCCATCGCCTGCGAGGGGCCGGCCCGCAATTATGAATGGCGTCAATTCCGCCAACATGACATGTTTTGATGACAATGAGATCGCGGCCGGTCGCGCAGCGGCCATCGAACATCAAGAACAAGCCGGGGAGGGGATCGATGCGCGTTGTTTCCAGGATTTGCCGCGTGGGCGCGCTGATTGCGCTGGCTTGTCCGGTGGCCGTGCCGGCGGCCGAGATGCGCGGGGTCACGCCGACCGAGATCAAGATCGGCCAGACCATGCCCTACAGCGGCCCGGTTTCGGCGTTCGGCGCGCTCGGCAAGGGCGAGGTCGCCTATTTCAAGATGCTCAACGAGCACGGCGGCATCAACGGCCGCATGGTCAACCTGATCTCGCTGGACGACGGCTACGCGCCGCCGAAAACCGTCGAGCAGACCCGGCGGCTGGTGGAGAGCGACGAGGTCGCGCTGATCTTTTCCCCGATCGGCACCGCCCACAACACCGCGATCGCCAAATATTTGCAGGGCAAGGACATCCCGCAATTGTTCGTCGGCTCCGGCGCCTCGAAATTCGCCGACATCGCGCAATATCCGCAGGCGACGCTCGGGGTGCAGGGACCGTTCCGCTACGAGGCACGGCTTTACGCGCGCTATGCGCTGGCCAAAAATCCGAACGCCAAATTCGCGGTGATTTCGCAGAACGACGATTTCGGGCGCGACTATCTGCTGGGTCTGAAGGACGTGCTCGGCGACAAATATGATTCCCTCGTCACGGCGGCGACCTATGAGGTCCAGGATCCGACCATCGACAGCCAGATCGTCAAGCTGAAAGCCTCCGGCGCCGACGTGCTGGTGATTGCGGCGACGCCGAAATTCGCCGCGCAGTCGATCCGCAAAGCCTTCGAGATCGGCTGGCGGCCGATGACCTTCCTGTCCAACGTCGCGGTCTGGATCAACACCGTGATGCAGCCCGCGGGGCTCGAAGCCGGGATCGGCATTCTATCCACCGCCTATATCAAGGACCCCGACGATCCCGCCTGGAAGGACGATGCCGGCGTCAAGGCCTGGCGCGAATTCATGGTCAGATACGCCCCCGATGGCGACCTGCACGACGCCAACTACGTCAACGCCTACAACAGCGCGATGACGCTGGAATACGTGCTGAAAGCCTGCGGCGACGATCTGTCGACCGAGAACATCCTGAAGCAGGCCTATTCGATCAAGAACCTCGAACTGCCGATGCTGCTGCCGGGCATCAAGGTCAATACGTCCGCGACCGATCACGTCCCGGTCGACCAGATGCAGTTCATGCGCTTCAACGGCAAGAGCTGGGAGCGGTTCGGCGAGCTGGAGACGGGGAATTAGGTCCCGTCATTTCGGGGCAACGCGAAGCGGCGAATCCGGAATGACAACGATAGTCCGCTCGGCTATTCCACCCGGCGGTGCCGGCGGACCATCGTGAGCGTGAGGTCCCAGGCGTTGCGGATGTTGACGATCGCCAACAACAAGAGAGCTCCTGCCAATGCATCCAGCCCAAAATCGCTCTCCAGATAGATCGACACGGCCGCCGCCAGCAGCGCGAAGTAACCGAGGCCGGGCAACAAGCCGTAGGCCAGATAGTCCTCCAGATAGTTGGTCATGTCGGTACGCACGACCCGGACCGTGATGTACGTCGAAAGGATGGCGCCGATCAAAGCGGTGACGCCAATCAGCGCGGCGAAGTATTTGGCCTGATGCCAGGGGCATAAAGCGACGGCAGACAGGAAGAACACCGTCGTGAAATGGACGACGACCGGGCTCATGAATGTGTGCGTCGCTGACTGGCGCTCATCGGTCAAAAAACCGACGCCGAGCGAGACGGCAACGAACAGCAAGGCGAGTAAAGTCGCGCCTGCCGTTCCTACCAGCACGTAGAAGTCGTGCCATTCCTTCAGCGCATCGACTGTCCACACGAACGAGCCCTGTGCTTCCACTGCCCTGACGCCAAGACGAACCCGACATCGATAGGGCACAGGCCATCCTACCGGGCCCGGTCCCGGTCTCACACTATAATTTCATGATTTCTGCTCGGGCGACCGGTCGTCCGCCCTCCAACACCGTCCGAATAGCGAAATCATAACGGTCGACGTCGAGCGCGATGTCCAGATCACGTCGATCCAAATGTGGCCGGCTCGGATCGTGAAACCGTAGAGCATCGCCGCCAGCCAGGATAACCTGACGCACGGCATGTGCATCGCCGCGGCGATCTTCAAGAAGATTACGTAGATGAAGAGCGCACAACTCATCTTCGTCCGTTCTGACCGTTGCATCGTTGCCCATGGCCACCAACGAGATGCGGCCCGAGGCGGACGACAACAGCGCACGTGCCGTTGCGCTGGCCGTCACCAGTGAGGCCGCGTAAAGCCGCTCGGCGTGTCGCGCAGCGACGATGCCCTGAGTGCCGGCGCTTGTTCTTTGGACAATGGACTTTCCGGTAAAATCGACGTTGGAAATCTCGAAAGGCGAATTTCCGAAATCGAACCCGGCTGGCGCCCGGCCGCCAACCTCTCCCATGCAGATGTCGGCAAAACCGCTTTCCCTGAGCGCCAAGGCCTCCTCCACGGCACCGACCATGGTGATTTGCGAAGCGCCATTAGCCAATGCGACGGCAGCGGTTGTGAAGGCGCGGAAAACATCGATGATGGCCACCGCTCCTGTCGCTTGGGCGGCTCCATCCAAAAGACTTCCAATCCAGATTTCCATAAGCTGTATTTACGCTCCACAGGTCAAAGGCATGCTTGCTCCGGCCCGGTCCGAGGTTCAGCCTTGATCAAGTCACACCTCGAATATCGGCGACGTTTATTTGTATTTGCGAAATTGCGGGCAGGAAACGAATTTGACGCCTGCACGATCTTCCGCTTATGGCCCCAGACGGACATGCCGGCGCGGCCTGACGACGTCCGTTGATCGGGGGTAGACTTCAGGGTTGTCAGGAGCGCTTTTGACCCAAAATGGACGTTGTCGCAGCGGTTACACCGGAACGCCTCCCTACCGTTCATGCACTGCACAAAAAGATGGATTCCTCGGAGTCGGGTCATAAGTTGTGCAAGAGGGATCAGCAAGGCCGCCGCGTGGCGGTCCGCCGAGCGTGCACCTCGATAAATCTGCCACTTCGGTATGATTTACTGTCATGCTCCTTCGAAAGTTGCCGGGATCCGGGGCCACACGATGGTTGTAGACGCGAGACTTTCTGCCGGACTGGATAAAATCAACGCCGGATTTGCGGTCTTCGACGAAAACCTGCGGCTTGTTCTTTGCAACTCGCGTTACCCGCTAATACGCGGCTATCCGATCGAACTTTGCACGCCGGGCGTCACGCTGGCGGAGCTGTTCCGGTACAACGCAGCGCGCGGAGATTACGGAAGTGGCGACGCCGAGCTGCAGGTTGCAGAACGCATCGCTCAAATCCGGCGCAATGAAGATGTCACGGTCGATCAGGCGTTGAGCGATGGCCGCATCCTTGCGGCAAGCTACCGCCCCCTGGCCGCGGGTGGCCTGATGACGACGTATGAAGATGTCACGGAGATGCGCCGCGCTGAACTGACGCTGCGGCGCGACCAGGCCCGCTACGAGCAAGTCACCAAGGCAATTAGCGAGGGACTCTACGACTGGAACATCGAATCGAATGACCTCCAGGTCTCCGAGCATTTGAATGCCTTGTTTGATTTCGCAGAAGGCGAACTGAACGCCTCGGATTGGGTCGCCCGGCTGCACCCGGACGATTTCGCATCATACCGCGCCGCGCTGCGTGCGCACCTGACGGGCGCAACGTCGGTACTCGATACCGAATATCGGATTCGCGACAAAGCCGATGTCTATCGCTGGGTCCAGGATCGCGGCATAGCCACGCGTAACCTCGCTGGACGTGCCGTCCGGTTGGTCGGTGCGGTCAGTGATATTGCGATCCGGAAGAATGCCGAGCGAGCCTTGAGGAATAGCGAAGAGCGCTATTCGCTTGCCATGAGTGCAATCAATGAAGGTGTGTACGACTGGGATGTAGCTCGCGACGAGATTTTCTACTCGCCCAATGTGAGGGAGGTGATGGGGTTCACCGAGGAGGAGTTGAGGACGCCGAAGGACTGGATCCAGCGTATCCATCCGGACGACCTGCCGGCCTATCGGGCCGCATGGGCGGCGCATTTCCGCGGCGAAACGCGACGGTTTCTCTGCGAAATGCGGTACCGCCATGTAGATGGCTCAATTCACTGGGCGCGCCAGCATGGCACCGGAATTCGGGATGGCAATGGCCGCGTCGTTCGCGTGGTCGGCTCGACCGGCGATATCAGCGCCGAAAAGACCCTCGAACGTGAGCGCGATGAAGCTCGAACTCGCTTGTCCGTGGCGCTGGAATCCATGTCGCAGGGTTTCGCTTTGTTTGACGCCGAAGATCGGCTCGTGATGTGCAATAGTCCCTATCGCCGTTTCTTCACGGAAGGCGCCGATCCCGCGGTCGCCGCCATGGTGGTACCCGGCATGCGTTTTGAGGATTACGCTCGCAAGGCCTTTGAAAGCGGAATGTACCCTGACGCCGGCTCCGATATCGAAGCATACATGCGGGTTCGATTGGCGCGGCGCCGCACGCCGGGAGGCGGTTTCGAATTGCAGCTGCGCGATGGCACATGGCTCTACGTAACCGAAGAACCGACCCACGATGAGGGATTGGTTGCGATCTATACCGATATCACCGATGTGAAGCGTCGAGAACACGAACTGCAGGTGGCTCGGCTTGCTGCCGAAGCTGCGCTGGTTGACCTGCGCAGGGCGCAGGATCGTCTGGTGCAGACCGAGAAACTAGCATCGCTTGGCCAGGTTACCGCGGGGATTGCCCACGAAATCAAGAACCCGCTTAATTTTGTCAACAATTTCTCGGCGCTATCGGCGGAATTGGTCGGAGAAATGAACGACGTGCTCGCGGGAGCTACCCTCGACAGGAAAACACGCGCTGAACTCGACGAGTTGGCGGATACGCTGAAGAACAACCTCGAAAGGATTGTTCAGCACGGCAAGCGCGCCGACTCCATTGTGAAAAGCATGCTGCAGCATTCCCGTGAAGGTTCCGGCGAGCATCGTCCTACCGACATCAACGCGATCGTCGATGACAGCCTGAACCTGGCCTATCACGGCGCGCGAGCGGAGAAGGCAGGCTTCAGTATCGCCTTCCAGCGCGATCTTGATCCGTCTGTCGGCATGGCTGACATCTATCCGCAGGAGATCACGCGAGTACTGCTCAATCTGATATCGAACGGATTCTACGCCACCACGAAACGTAGAGCGGAAGTCGGTGACGGCTTCGAGCCAATGCTTTCCGCTGCGACCAAGAACCTGGGAGACAAGGTTGAAATCCGCATTCGCGACAACGGGACCGGTATCCCGGAAGGGGTCAGGGAGAAAATTTTCGACCCGTTCTTCACGACCAAGCCTTCCGGCGAAGGTACCGGGCTTGGCCTGTCGATCAGCCACGACATCATCGTGAAACAACACGGCGGTAGCATCGATGTCGAGACGGAGCCCGGAGTGTTCACGGAATTCAAGATCGTCTTGCCGCGCGCGAGCCAGATTTGATTTGCCCCGCCTGTTTCATCGGCTCACAGCATCATATTTGCTGCGGCGCATGAGTCTCTTGTTGGCCCCAAACGGAAATGCCGGCACGGTGTGACGATACCCGTTCCTCGGGGTAGAGCGGAAGTGACCGGCCAACTGTTGAAGCGGCGCTTTTGACCCGAAGCGGAACTCAAGTCGGCAGCAGAGCCGCGCTTAACCCTGCGCTGCCTGTACGTTTGTGCTAGTGTCCTGCAATCGCGGAGGAGCACCATGAAGGCTTTCGAAGTATTCGCAATCTACGTTGGGCCGTTCTTGATCATGGGGGCGGCAATCAAGCTGTTCATGAAACGTTACGCCGTCGACCTGCCCGATGTCCAAAAGAATGCGGGCTCGAAGCAGAGGCGCAGATTTCTGCTCGGAGCTTGGCGTACAGACGAATAAGGCGTCCCGTGGTTTTATGGCCGTTGCATTTCCAATGTCGCGTATTGGCCCCAAAGCGGACATGCCGGCGCGGCCTGACGATGTCCGTTGATCGGGGTAGACCGGAAGTGGCTGGTCAAGCGTCAAAGCCGCGCTTTGGACCCACCTCGGACGTCGGATCGACCCAGGCAAGTCGAGCGTACTTCACGCGCGCCCGTGCCTCCGCTGCCGGACGCCCTGGCCAATCGCGGTGCCGAGCTGCCGCAGGGCCACGCTGTTGAGCGGGAATTCCAGCACCACATGCACCAGGCTCAGGGCAAGCAGCACGGTGAAGCCGAAGGTGTAATCGTAAAAATACAGCGCGGTGGATGCCGCGCTCGCGGCGGCAATCAGCGCCAGTCGCGTCCTTGAGATGTCGGCCCAGCGGATCACCTCCGCTTTGATGAACCAGTTCAGATAGTGATAGGTGTAGACGAAGGCGAGCAGGCTCGTCAGCCTGATATCGAGCTTCACGCCTGGGATCCCGAGCAGCCTGCCGAGCGCCGGCGCCACGTTTCCGAAATATTCCTGCGTCACCCCGGCGAAAGCCGGAATCTGCGTCTCCGCCGATGGCGGCGCCACCAGCAGGATCAGGATCGCCGCCAGATAGAGCACGACCAGCAGCGCCTGCATCCTGCTGCCCGACCGCACCGCGCCCAGCACCATGAAGACCAGTGTAAACAGCGACACGTGAATCAGGGTCGGAAGCAATATTCCGAGCACCGCAAGCGACGATCCGTTCATCGCCATCGCAACGGTTAACCCGATCGCGATCATCACCAGCGCGGTACTTTGCAGGGGTGTCGTTGCCGCCGCAAGCAGTGCGCACACCACGAACGCCATCCACATCACGAAGCCGAACCATGATGCGTTTTCGATCAGGGCCGCGATGACGGCAATGACGGCGAGCGCGATCGGGATGCTGCGATGGGGCAGAAAATATTTGCGGTCGTGCAGCCACGAGATTTCGGTGAAATAATGTGCCGGGCCGAGCGCGACATATGACAGCAACAAGAGTTCGAACGGCACAAGGTAGGTGATTCCGAGCGCCGCGAACATCAATCCCATGTGGATGGCGTCGGTCGCGCGCTTCATGATGAATCCGCCCGCAAATCCGGATCATAGGTCAGCGATGGTAGCGTCGCAATCGCGGCTGTCGTGACACAAATTCCGCATGTCATGGGCAGCGACATCGCCGTGCTTCTCATGGCGAAGTGAAATTGCCTGATTGTGAATCGCTGCGCCATGTCCCCAGCCACCAGTAAAGTCCCGCCGTCACCAGTCCAGCCACGGGAAATATGACCGTCGTCGGATTGGCCACCCAGCGCAGGAAGAATACAGGGAAGCTTTCGGTTGGCGGTCCCGAATCCGGGCCGCTGCCCTTCCACATCATCAATGTCAGCGGCAGGAAAACCGCCGCGCCGAGCACCGCGCCCAGCAGGCAGGCCTTCAGGCCCGTCATCGGCCGCCACAAGGAAAGCAGAAACAGGGAGGGCAGGAACAGGAATATCGTCGTGCCATAGGAGACGATACACCCGGGGATCAGCAGAATCAGGAACGGCAGTACCGAGCCGTTGGGAGAATCCAGCATCAGGGCAGAAAACAGCAGCGGCACCGGCAAGGGTGCCAAGACGAGACCGGTCCAACTGAAGCGCATGGCCCCCCTCCGCAGCATGTCGGATCGATGCAGCCCGCAGAAATCATGGCCGCTTAGGCATCCGATACCCGCCTGACCGGCATCATGATCTGCCAACGGCACCTCATTTCCGGAAAACCCGGACTGTTGCATGCCTTTGTCGTGCTCATCGCCTGCGGCGTTCAACGAGCCGGCGGCAGCCAGGCGGCGTCATTTTGGCGCTGCCAATGTCCGACTTGCCCGCATCGTCTGGTACGGCGTGATGCGGCGATACTGTAAGAGACGGGGCAAAAGTGCGCTTCCTTCAGGTTCGCGCGGTGGTCGGACGAGGCCGGCCAAGCCGCATCGCGTTTCGCGGGCCGCCCGATTGCCCGGCGGGCAAATCACCACGTTCCAACGCCCTTGTCCGCTCTGCTTGTCAAGCCCTCCAAGAAAAAATATTCTGCTTTACCGAATATTCTGATTATCCTATATTGCATCCGTCCCGCCCCACCAAAGGGGCGTTGCGCAACGTCAACAACGCGGGGCGGGATGCGGTGGACGCGGATGTGCCTTTGACGAATGGCGCAGACCGCGGACGGCGAAGCCGTGTGGTCCTGGCACCTCGACGCTGGTGTCAAGTTGGCGTGAAGTCGCGCTGGTGACGGTGGCCAAAGAGCCCGAGCACCGGGGAGATCACGGAGTAAGCCGTAAACCATTGCGTGGGGAATGCCGGGTGATTCCGGTGTGACCTGCCAACGCGTGTGCGCTCTACCACTACCATTGCACACGCGGCTATCGGGCGCATCGGCCGCCCGGCATTCCCTGCGCCCTTTGTTTGAAAGGGCGGGAAATATACGAATACCTCGCGCGAGGCCCGCGGCGAGATCGCGGAGTCATGGCTGCACAGAAGACGCCGAAACACATACACTTGTCATGCCCGGGCTTGACCCCGGGCATCCATCGATCTTCGCGGAAGCGTCCTTCGAAGCGGATGGATTGCCGGGTCAAGCCCGGCAATGACGAGGTGAGTTGGGGAGACGCCATGAAAATCGGGGCTCCCGCCGCGCAAAGCTTAAGATTTCTTAAGGGCTATTGGCCCTATTGGTGGAGGAGGCGCGTCCCGCCAAGGCGTGGCCCCGCGCGCAATGGATTTTGCATGGCCGCATCCGACCGAGTCCCGACGTTCGATCCGAAAGCAAGCGCGATCCCCGCGGCGCTGTTGAATGTCTGCTTCGTGCTGGCCGTCATCAACATCGTCTATTTCCCGATCGCCTATCTCTCGCATTGGTGGATCTACGATCCGGATGGCCTGGGCATCCCGACCGATTTCGTCAACGTCTGGGCCGCAGGCCGGCTGGCGATCGAGGGCCATCCCGCGCAGGCCTGGGATTGGGATATCCAGCGGCAGGTTGAACTCGCGCTGCTGCGTCAGGAGTTCCCCGGCTATTTCGCCTGGCACTATCCGCCGCCGTTCCTGTTCGTCGCCTCGCTGCTCGCGCAGTTTCCCTACAGCGTAGCCTTCATCGGCTGGGTCTCGGCGAGTTTTGTGCCCTATCTCGTGATGATGCGCGCGATCGTCGGCCGCAGTTTTGGGCTGCTGCTCGCGATTGCGTTTCCGATGGTGTTCAACAACACCCTCGTCGGACAAAACGGGTTTCTCACCGCAGCCCTGATCGGCGGCACGCTTTATCTGATACCGGTACGGCCGATCCTTGCGGGCATCTGCCTCGGGCTGTTGAGCTACAAGCCGCAATACGGCCTGCTGTTTCCGCTGGTGCTGATCGCAGCCTCGCAGTGGACCGTGTTCGTCTCGGCCGGCGTCACCGCGGTCTTGATGGCCTTCGCATCCTGGCTCGCCTTCGGCACCGAGAGCTGGCAGGCCTTCTTCCACTGGATGCCGATGTTCTCGCAGGCGTTCCTGACCGAGGGCAAGGCGACCTGGTGGAAGCTGCAGAGCCTGTTCTCGCTGGTCCGTTATCTCGGCGGCACCGAAGCTCTCGCCTGGTCGTTCCAGTGGGTGCTGACGGCGACGGTGGCCGTGGTGCTGGTGCTGATGTGGCGCAGCCGCATTCCCTATTCGTTGAAGGCTTCGGCGCTCGCGGTCGGCACCTTGCTGACCACGCCCTATCTGTTCATGTACGACATGATGGTGCTGGCGGTGCCGGTCGCCTTCCTGGTTCGCATCGGGCTCAGAAGCGGCTTTCGCCCCTCAGAGCTTCCGGCGCTGGGGTGCGCGGTGGCACTATTTCTGACATTTACGTTCACAGGCGAACCGGTCGGCCTCGGCATCATCCTGATCGTGGCAGCCCTCGTCTTGCGCCGCGCCGGCCCGTGGTGGCGGCGTGAGCCGGCAACGTCTGCGATGGCCGCGGCCAGCGCATAAGCGTCCTCCAAATCATCCTAAATGGCGACTTGTCAGACCGTCTGAATAGGTGTTCAGTTCTTCAGAGCGATTGGCAACAAATCGCAAGCGAAAGACTGAACGACCGCGCCGAGAGATTCCCGTGGGCGCGTCAGGGACGAGAAACGCGCCATGGTCTATCGGCGGACCCATCAAGTCGTAAAACGCCTCGCGGCGCGGCGCAGCGCCATCCTGGCGGCGGCGCGCGATGCCGCCGCCGACGGCGGCATGGCCGCGGTGCAGATCGCCCCGGTCGCGATTCGCGCCAACGTCGCCGCCGGCACCGTCTACCGTTACTTCCCTTCCAAGGCCGACCTGATTTCCGAACTGATCGCCGATGTCTCGCGCGACGAACTGGCCGCGATTCGCCGTGCGGCGGATGCGGCGCCCGGTCCGTCCTCGGCGCTGGCCGCCGCCGTCACGACGGTTGCGGTGCATGTGCTGTCGCAGCGCAAGCTCGCCTGGGGCATCCTGGCCGAGCCGGTCGATGTCGATGTCACGGCGTCGCGGCTGGCGAGCCGCCGCGAGATTGCGGGCGAAATCGCCTCAAGGATCGACGCGGCGGTGCGCGCCGGACATCTGCCCGCGCAGGACACTTCACTCGCCGCAACCGCGCTGCTCGGCGCGCTGCATGAATCGCTGGTCGGGCCCTTGGCGCCGGACCATCTCGACGATCCCGCCAAGACGCGCGACGCCGTGCAAACCGTCACGTTATTGGCGCTGCGCGCCGTCGGCGTGATGGACGCGCGCGCCCGCGGCCTCGTGGTGCAGGCGGTCGTGCCGGCGAAGACGCTGGTCGGCGCGTAGTCCCGCCAACGCCTTTGCCGGTATCCGGCCGGACATATTCTGCCGCATTGGCGGAATAGGAATATTTCAGTATCGCAATCATCCTTCAGGGAGCTTTCGCATGACCACGACATTCGGATCGGCCAAATGGCAGGGCGGCATCAAGGATGGCAAGGGCGCGATCTCGACCAAGAGCGGCGCGCTGAGCGATTACCCCTACGGCTTCGCCAGCCGCTTCGAGGGCAAGCCGGGCTCCAACCCGGAAGAACTGATCGGTGCCGCGCACTCCGCCTGCTTCACCATGGCGCTGTCGCTGATATTGGGCGAGGCCAAGCTCACCGCCGAGCACATGGAAACCAAAGCCGACGTCACGCTGGAAAAGGTGGGCGACGGTTTTGCCATCACCTCGGTGCATCTGACGCTGACCGCGAAAGTCCCCGGCGCGGATAAAGCAAAATTCCAGGAGCTGGCGGGGATGGCCAAGGCCGGCTGTCCGGTGTCGAAGCTGCTCAACACCAGGATCACGCTGGACGCGACGTTGCAGGCTTGATTGTCGTTCCGGGGCGCGAGTGAAACGAGCGAACCCGGAATCCAGAAGTTGTCGCTCCAGATTCCGGGTTCGCTTCGCGTCCCGGAATGACGGCGCGCCTCACATCTCCGCGTCGCCGTCCGGGCCGACGGAGGCGATGCGCAGCATGTTGGTGGTGCCGGGCGCACGCAACGGCACGCCGGCGACGATGATGACGCGCTGGCCGGCGCGGGCAAAACCATCCCTGAAGGCGATTGAGCCGGCGCGGCTGACCATGTCGTCGAGGTCCTTGGCGTCTTCCGCGACCACGCAGTGTACGCCCCAGACCGCCGAGAGCTTGCGTCCGGTGGCGAGGTTGGGCGTGATCGCGACCACCGGCGGCTTCGGCCGTTCACGGGCGACCCGCAGCGCGGTCGATCCCGAACTGGTCCAGCAGATGATCGCCGACAGATCGAGCGTCTCGGCAATCTGCCGCGCGGCGTCCGCGATGGCATCGCCGACGGTCGGCTCCGGCTCCGCGCGCTGCGCGTTGAGTACGCCGCGATAGGTCGGGTCGCGCTCCACTTCCTCGCCGATCCGGTTCATGGTCGAGACCGCTTCCACCGGAAATTTTCCGGCGGCCGAATTCGGCCGACAGCATGATGGCGTCGGCGCCCTCGTAGACGGCGGTCGCGACGTCGGAGACTTCGGCGCGGGTCGGCACCGGCGACTGGATCATCGATTCCAGCATTTGGGTCGCCACCACCACCGGCTTGCCGGCGCGGCGCGCCAGCCGCGTCATCTGCTTCTGCAGGCTCGGCACTCGCTCCAGTGGCAGTTCGACGCCGAGATCGCCGCGCGCCACCATCAGCGCGTCGGACGCCTCCAGGATTTCCGGAAGCCGATCGATCGCCTGCGGCTTCTCGATCTTGGACATCACCGCGGCGCGCCCGCGGATCAGTTTCTTGGCCTCGACGACGTCCTCGGCGCGCTGCACGAACGACAGCGCGATCCAGTCCACGCCTGTCACCAGCGCTGCTTCGAGGTCGGCGCGGTCCTTCGGCGTCATCGCGGACACCGGCAAATCGGTGTCGGGCAGGCTGACACCCTTGCGGTCCGACATCTTGCCGCCGATCACCACCCGGGTAACGGCGCGATCGGGCGAGGCTTCCTCGACGATCAGGCGCACCTTGCCGTCGTCGAGCAGCAGCGCATGACCGGGCTTCAGCGCGGCGAGAATTTCCGGATGCGGCAGCTGGACGCGGGTCCTGTCGCCCGGCGTCTTGTCGGAATCGAGCACGAAACTCTCACCATTGTTGAGCTGGATCGCGCCGTCGGCGAACGCGCCCAGCCGCAGTTTCGGCCCCTGCAGATCGACCAGAATGCCGATCGGCCGGCCGTAGCTACTCTCGACATTGCGGATGGTTTTCACCAGCTCGCGCATCTTGTCGTGCGAGGTGTGGCTCATATTGATGCGGAACACGTCGGCGCCGGCCTCGAACAGCCGGCGGATCATCGCGCTGTCGGAGGAGGCGGGGCCAAGGGTAGCGAGGATCTTGATGCGGCGCAGGCGTCTCATGGCTTGGTCCCGGGCGCTGCTGGCGGCAGACCAGTCGCACCCGGAGCCGTCCCGCCCGGCGGATTGGGCAGGCCGGGCGGGGAGCCCGGCGGATTGGAGAGGCCCGGAACGTTTCCCCCGGGGCCGACCGTCCCCGGCATGCCCGGCACCCGCTGCGCGGCCGGCTGCTCGTTGGATTCGGTCAGCTGCACGGTCCAGGCACGCTGCTCGCCGGTGTCGACCTCGAAGAAGCCGGTGCGGTCGAAGCCGCGCGCCAGGCAATTCTCGGTGCCCTTGATGGTAAATTCCTTGTCGCGCGAGCACATGAAAGCCTGTCCCGACCACTCGCCGCCGCGGTCGTAATCGAGCGCATAGATATAATAGTACCGCGCGACCAGCGTTCCCTTCAGCAGCGTCTCACAGCTGCGCGAGGACACGTTCCACCAGCCCTCGGTGGTCCAGCCCTCGGCATCCTTGTAGCCGAGCGCGATGCCGACCCGGCTCGAGGTGTTGTTGCAGAGACGAAAGTCCGCCGCCGCCGAACCGTTCCAGAGGAACAGCAAAACGAACGCCGCTACCGGCATCAAACCGGCGGCCAGGCGTGCAGAGCAGGGGTTGCGGCGCTGGGGATTGGTCGGGATCATTCCGTGAAGCTATATCTCATATCATTGACGATTTCGCGTGACCCGACGGGAACTGTCAACGGGCCAGGAGGGTATTTTCGGGCAATCGGCTGCCGAAATCCCGCGTGGGCTGCTATTTGCGCCGCGATATGGCAAAATCTGTGACAACTCCCACCTTATCACCATGGGTTTGGGGTAAAACCGCGGGGATCACGGCCATGACCATCGACGACAAAACCAGAACGGAACTCGAGGCCGCAGCGTTCCGGCGCCTGGTGGAACACCTTCGCGCGCGCACCGATGTGCAGAATATCGACCTGATGAATCTCGCAGGCTTCTGCCGCAACTGCCTGTCCAACTGGCTCAAGGAAGCGGCCGACGCCAAGGGGGCTGCGATGACCAAGGACGAGAGCCGCGAGGCCGTCTACGGCATGCCCTACGAGACCTGGAAGTCGACCCATCAGGGCTCGGCCAGCGCCGAGCAACTCGCGACCATGAAGAAGGCCCAGAGCGGGCATTGATCGTCATTGTCGTCATTCCGGGGCGATGCCAAGCATCGAACCCGGAATCTCGAGATTCCCCGATGCGCAATTGCGCATCTGAGGTCTGGTGCTAACGCACATCCCGGAATGACGGCACTCTCCTGTGGGTGCGCTGTGGATGAGCGCGATGGTGTCTTGACGGAAAGCGCGCCACTCTTGAGGGTCGTTTCGGGATGCGGTGCGCCAGAGAAAGCGCGCGGCGCTTCTTCTCTCAACCTCAACCGTCAGTTCATTCAGGAGTACCCGATGGCCACCACTGCTGCCGCCGTCAAGGAAGCGCCGGCGACGAAATTCGCCAAGGACCAGCTCAAGGCCATCATCGAGCGTATCGAGCGGCTGGAAGAAGAAAAGAAGACGATCTCCGACGACATCCGCGACGTCTACGCCGAAGCCAAGGGCAACGGCTTCGACGTCAAGGCGTTGCGCACCATCGTCCGCCTGCGCAAGCAGGATGCCAACGAGCGCGCCGAAGCGGAAACCATTCTCGAGACCTACATGCAGGCGCTGGGGATGCTGTGACCAGCTCGCGTCAGCGCAGCGAGGCGGTGCGCAGCACGAGGGATTGCGTCGAGAGCATCGCGGTCGACGATCCGGTGAAGCGGTCGCAGCTCAGCCCCATCATCGGATCGTCCGAGAACGCCATGGCGATCGCGGCCTGCGGCTTGACGAAATAGACCCGCATTGCGGTCATGTCGGCGTCGCCGAGCAGGGTGACGTTCATCGAGCTGGAGGCACTTGGCGCCAGCATCATGACCCGCATCCACGCTTCGTTGCCCGCCGAGGCGGTAAGCCGCGTCGAGGTCGCAACCACGCCGCCCTGACCCTGCGGTCCCTTGGCAATGACAGTGTCGATTCCGGTGGCAACCGCTGGGTTGCGGGGGGCATTAGCGGGGTGGATGCTGCGGGGGATCGGCGCGCTGGCCGCGACGATATTGGCGCGGTCCACCGGCGAATTGGCCGGTGGCGCATAGGCCAGCGCCTGGAATGCGGCGGAAACGCTCGATGTCGGCTGCGGGTCCGCGGCCGCCAGCGCCTGGCGGGCGTTGATGGCGGCGACCTGCGCCGGCGTTGCCTGTTTCGGCGTTGCCGGGACGTCGTCCCAGAAGCCGCGGGCATTGATGATGTCGGCTGCGGTCTGCGGTCCGGCTTCCGCCTTCGGACTCGCAGCCGGCTTGGGTTTTGCGGGCTGGACGACCTGCACGTCGGCCGAAGCCAGCTGCAGGGCCGCGGCGATCCGAGGTTTCGCGCGCGGCATCGGCACGGCATCGGCCGACCTGGCGGGAACGGCCGATGCCGTCACGTCCGCGGGGGCCGGCTTTTCGACGACGGGAGCAGCGCTTGCGCCTTCATCCTCATCGTCACTCGACTTACTCTTGAACAAAGCCGCGAACAGGCCCGGCTTGGTCTTCGTCAAGGCCTCGTCGCCATTGTCGCGTTTTTCGATGTCGGCACGGGCCAGTTCATATCCCTTCAGCGGCGTGCCGTCGGAGGGGATATGCACGGTACGGCCGTCGGGGAAGACGCGGGCGAGTTGGTCGTGCGTCATGCGCGGCCAGTGGCGGATGCTGCCGGTGTCGAGATGGACGAAGGGCGAGCCCGAGGTCGGGTAGAAGCCGACGCCGCCGCGCTGCAGCCGCAAGCCGGCGAAGCGAATTTGCTCGAGCGGCACGTCCGGAATGAAGAAGTCCATGGCGTGGCCGAGCATATGCTGGCTGAAGCGCGCCACCCCCGACGAACGGCGGCGGAGCATGGCGTTGGTGGCGGGGGAGCGGTAGGCGGAGATGATCTGGATCGGCTTCTTGCCGTCGACGTCGCGATAGACTTCCCAGAGGATGTCGAACAAATGTCGATCCATCACGGTCTGGTCCTGGCTACGCCAGTCGCGCAGATAGTGATTGAGCTGCTTCAGCGCCTCCTCGTCATAGCGCCCGTCGCGCTTGAAGGTGACGGTGAGGTCTTCGTCGGAATGGGTGTGATGGAACGAAAGCGTGCGGGTTTCGTTCAGCGCCGTCGCGTCGTGGACCGATCCGGCTCCCATCAGGAGCAACAAGGAAGCGAGGCCGAGATGAACCCCGGCCTTCGGCAACGATAGCGAGTTGAATTGGCGTGCGAAACCAGTCAGCACGGATTGAGCCCACCCAGAGGACGACCGATCAATGAACTCTTCCGCTACCCCGTGTGGCGAAAGAGGGTTAACGCAGTCTTAACGCTGGGTGGGTTAATCGAGAATTAAGCCCACCCCCAAGTCGCCTTAACCTAACCCGCCGAGTGTGGCGAAAAAGTGCCCGCTGGTTAAGGCCAGGTGGACAATGGTTAATGCGAATGGCCCCGCCGGATGGCGGGGCCCATTGATTTCGCTAAGAGATTCAGTCAGGCCGCTTGAAGATGGTGAACGATCAGCGGGTAATCACCCGCCGTGGCGGCGGCTGCCGGCGGCCCACCGGAGCGGGCGGCGTCGGCGGTCCGAACAGCCGCTCGAAGAATGACGGCCCCGAGGAGAAGCTGGAATTGTCGCTGGCGAAGCTGACGCCGGGAGGAAGGGTGCCGACCGGGTGCGAATAACTCGGTTGCGAATGCGCCACGACGTTTTCCAGATCCTTGCTTCTGGCGCCCTTGAGCAGCGCCAGCATGGTCGCGTCACGGCCGTAGACGTCCTTGCGGAATTGCAGCTTGCCCGCGTCATCCACAAAGGCGGTCTGGTAGGTGATGTTGACCGGGATCGGCGTGGGGAATTTCAGGTCGATCTCGCTCTTGCCGTACATGCTGCGGATCTTTTCGGGCGTGTAGTGCTCGTTCGGCTCGGTGATGTTGAGTAGCGTCGCCGCATATTGATCGGGATTCTGCACCCGCATGCAGCCATGGCTGAACGCGCGATCTTCCTTGGCGAACAGCTCCTTGTTCGGGGTGTCGTGCTGATAGACCAGGAACTTGTTCGGGAAGTTGAAACGGATGCGGCCGAGCGCGTTGGCTTCGCCCGGCGGCTGCGAAATGTGAATGGAGCCGTCGCGGGCGCGATCGAGCCTCAGCCCCATGCGCGTCAGCACGGTGGGATCCTGCTGCAGTGCCGGCAGGTACTCGTTGTAGATGATCGAGGGCGGCACGTTCCAGGTCGGATTGACCGTGATGAACTTCATGGTCTCGGTCAGCAGCGGCGTGGCGTGAACGCCGGGCTGTCCGGTGACCACCTTGGTGGTCCAGACCTGCGCGCCATGCTGCATCACCTTGAGCGTGTAGTCCGGGATGTTGAGAATGACATAGGCGTCACCGATCGCCGGTGCGCCGAGGTCGCGCGGCAGCCAGCGCCAGCGCTCCATGTTGACGAGCACGGTGTCGATCTGCTTGTCGCGCTTCGGGCTGTTGATCGCCTTGACGGTCTTGTCGTCGAGGATGCCGGTGGCTTTGAGCTCGGCGGTTTCCTGGAATTTGCGGACGGCCTCGGCGACCTTGGCGTCGTAATGGGTATCGTCGGCGTTCTCCGATAGGCCGAGCTTGGCGCGCAGCTGCGGCACGCGGTCGTCTTGCATCACGATTTCGGGCTGCTTCTTGCCGCGCGCCGGGACGTATTTGAGCACCGGGCCATCCGCGATCTGGACGACCGGTCCGTCGCCCTGGCCGCGCAATTCGGCGAGCTTGGCCTTCAGCGCCTGGTAGAGCTTCTGCGGCGGGTTGTAGCTGTCGAGCGCGACCGAGGCGTCGCTGGCGCTCGTGACGTTGGTCAGCACCTCGGTCGGATCGGTCGGATGCTCCGGATAGGAGATGTCACCCGAGACCTGCGACCAGTGCATCCGGCCGCTCTGCGCCTGGCGCGCATAGTCCAGCATGCTGGCGGTGAGCTTCAGCTCGGCTTCCGCGAGCGCGTCGGGACCTGTGGCCGCGGCGAAATCGGGCACCGGATAGTCCGCGACATTCAGGCCGTCGGAGGCCGCATCCTTCAGCCGCGCGATGACGCCCTTGCCGGCCGCGGTCAGCGCACCGGCCTGCGTCCACACGGGCGCGAAGTCGCGCGCGATGTAAAACTTCTCGACCGCCGTGCGCTCCGCCTTGCGGTCGAAATAGCGCAGCGATTTGCCGCCGAGCATCTCGCGCAGTTTGTCGGCGACCGGCTGATCCTCCGGCGCGACATTGCTGGCGGTCTTGACCGGTTCGGCCGCGGGCGTTGCGGTCGCGGTCGCAGGAGCGGCTGGCGCCGGCGACGCGGTCGTGGTGGCCGTGGCAGCCGGTGGCGATGCGGTCGGCGTGGTCGCCATATCCTTCGCGGCGGTATCGGCCTTGTTCGGTTCGGCGGCAGGTGCGGCAACGACGGCGGCGGGTTTCGTGTCCGGCGCCTGCTCGGCAGCCTTCGGCGCGTCCATCTTCGCCGTATCCGGGGCCGGCGCGCTGGTGTCCAGCTTGAAATCGTTGATCGTGGGCGGCGGGATGTTGGCGGGGTCCGGACGCGGGATCGCGGCATCGATCGCGAGTTCGGCGGCGCTCTTGCGAGGCGGATCGGCCTGCGCCAACGCCGAGGTTGCGGACACCGTGAGGAAGGTCGCTGCGACCGCCATCAGCACGCGGTCGAATCCGGCGCGGTTCTTCAAACAGTCTCGCATCATAAAACCCCCTGGGCGAACCTGCCCCGGCATGGAACAGTTCCTGGCATCGTCCGTACAGCCTTGCCAAAAGCGCCGGCCTGATCGATTTCGAAACGCCATTCAGTCAACGTTCTTGCAGCCAACGTTTGCACTCAACGTTTGGTTCTTGCTCTGAATGTGCTCCAAATCTCTAATATCGGTACGCCTGCACGCCACGATTCATACGCAGACGATACACGCGAGCCCCATGTGCAACCAGCGCCGCGCGGGGCAACTCACGACAAACTGACTTCAAAGGCGCTCCTTTGCAACGGATTGTGCGCTCTTGCCACGCGCTTTTGCGTTTGTCTGTCACCGGCAAGCAACGGTTCAATAGTTCTCAATTCGCCTATTTCCCGGGCTTCTTCATCTTTATTGATTTTCTTGATCTTTCTTTGGCTTCGGCTTGCCTGACACCGGAGCGCCACAATCTTTCGCTTCGCCCTAGTTCGCCTGATCGGCGCCGCCGGCCCCGTGATTGTCGGTCGCCTCATCGAGTTTGCGGTAGAGGGTCGAGCGGCCGATTTTCAATCGGCGCGCGACCTCGGACATCTGCCCGCGGTAATGCGAAATCGCAAACCGGATGATTTCGCTCTCCAGTTCTTCGAGTGGCCGCACTTCGCCGTCATTGGTCAGCATGGTCAGCATCCCCGCCGTCGACAGCGGCGCAATGGGTATCTCATTACCTGAGATCATCGTCGGCGCGGTGGAGTGAAACCCTTTGTCCCCTTGGCCAACGACCAGCGGCTCGGCGTGCCGCTGCGCCTCGTCCGAGATCGCCGGCGATTGCGCGGCGGCTTGCGGAAAATCCGCCAGTGCAAGCTGCTCATGCTCGCTCATGACCACGGCGCGATAGACCGCGTTTTCGAGCTGCCGGATATTGCCGGGCCACTCCAATTGCGACAGCTGCGCCATCGCCTCGCCGCTGATGCCGGTGACGGGACGGTTTTCCTCGGCGCAGAACCGCGCCAGGAAATGCCGCAACAGATGCGGGATGTCCTCGCGGCGCATCCGCAACGGCGGGATCGTCAGCGGCAGCACGTGCAGGCGATAGAAGAGATCTTCGCGGAATTGTCCGCTTTTGACGCGGTCGAGCAACTTACGATTGGTCGCCGAGATGATGCGGACGTCGACCTTCACCGGCTTGCGGCCGCCGACCGCTTCCACCGCGCCTTCCTGCAGTGCGCGCAGCAATTTCACCTGGGCGGCCAGCGGCAATTCCGAGACCTCGTCGAGGAACAGCGTGCCGCCATGGGCTTCGACGAATTTGCCCATGTGGCGTTCGGTGGCGCCGGTGAAGGCGCCCTTCTCGTGGCCGAACAGGATCGACTCCACCAGATTGTCGGGGATCGCGCCGCAATTGACGGCGACGAACGGTTTCGCCTTGCGCTCGCCTGAGCCGTGGATGGCGCGGGCGAACAACTCCTTGCCGACGCCGGATTCGCCCTCGATCAGCACCGGGATCGTGGAACTGGCCGCCTTTTGCGCGATACGCAAGACGCTCGCCATGGTCTCGCTGCGGGTGATGATATCGGCGAAGGTCAGCCGGCCTTCGCGGCTGTGGCGGATGCGCTGCAATTCCCCCTTCAGCGCGCTGGCGTTGAGCGCATTGCGCAGGCTGACCTGCAATCGCTCGATGCCGACCGGCTTGACCACGAAATCCTGGGCGCCTGCGCGCATCGCCGACACCACATTGTCGATGCCGCCATGGGCGGTCTGGACGATCACGGGAACGTTGAGACCGGCTTCGCGGATTTTGGCCAGCACCCCCATTCCGTCGAGGCCCGGCATCACGAGATCGAGCACCACGGCATCGATCGCGGGCGCGTCCGGGGCGGTCAGCGCCGCGATCGCGGCGTCGCCGCTCTCGACGACGACGGTCTCATAGCCGCATTTCTGCACCATGTTTTCGACCAGGCGGCGTGCGACGGCATCGTCGTCGGCGATCAAAATGCTGGCAGCCATGGTTTTCCCCGCGCGCTACAACTATCTGTCTCGAATCGGGGCACTCTCGCCGATGCCGATTAACGCACTCTTAAACCTTGCGATCCCGTTCACGCTTCGCACCCACAGCCGTTCCGATCGAACCCAGGTTTCCAGCCAGATGACCTCGCGCTCCACATCCGCTCTCCGCAAGCCCGTAACCCACAAGCCCAACGGCAAGAAAGCCGCGACCAAATCCGGGATCGGCAAGCTGCCGGAATGGAACCTGACCGATCTCTATTCCGGGATCGACGCGCCGGAAATCACCCGCGACCTCGACAGGATGGACGCCGAATGCGTCGCGTTTGAGACCGACTACAAGGGCAAGCTCGCGGAAGGGACGGCCGGGCAGGGCGGCGGCGAGTGGCTCGCCGGCGCGGTCAGGCGCTATGAGGCGATCGACGATCTCGCCGGCCGAACTCGGCTCCTATGCCGGCCTGATCCACGCCGGCGACAGCGTCGACCCCAGGATTTCCAAATTCTATGGCGACGTCTCCGAGCGGCTGACCAATGCGTCGGTGCACCTGTTGTTCTTCGCGCTCGAACTCAACCGGATCGACGATGCCGTGATCGATCGGGCGATGCAGGCGCCGGAACTGGCGCATTATCGGCCGTGGGTCGAGGATCTGCGCAAGGAAAAGCCCTATCAGCTCGAAGATCGCGTCGAGCAGTTGTTTCATGAAAAATCCCAGAGCGGCTATTCCGCCTGGAACCGGCTGTTCGACCAGACCATCTCGGGCCTGCGCTTCAAGGTCGGCGCCAAGGAATTGGCGATCGAGCCGGTGCTGAGCCTGTTGCAGGGTCGCGAAGGTGCCAAGCGCAAGGCGGCGGCGCAGGCGCTGGCAAAAACCTTCAAGGGCAACGAGCGGACCTTTGCGCTGATCACCAATACGCTCGCCAAGGACAAGGAGATTTCCGACCGCTGGCGCGGCTTCCAGGATGTGGCGGATTCCCGCCATCTGAACAATCGCGTCGAACCCGAGGTGGTCGATGCGCTGGTCGGCTCGGTTCGCGCGGCCTATCCTAAGCTGTCGCACCGCTACTATCGGCTCAAGGCCGGCTGGTTCAAGAAGAAGAAACTCGCCCATTGGGACCGTAACGCCCCGCTGCCGTTCGCCGTGACCGCGAGCATCGCCTGGCCGGAGGCGAAGAACATGGTGCTGACGGCCTATCGCGGGTTCTCGCCGGAAATGGCGCGCATCGCGGAGCGGTTTTTCACCGATCGCTGGATCGATGCGCCGGTGCGGCCGGGCAAGGCGCCGGGCGCGTTCTCGCATCCGACCACGCCATCGGCACATCCTTACGTGCTGATGAATTATCAGGGCAAGCCGCGCGACGTGATGACGCTCGCCCATGAGCTCGGCCACGGCGTGCACCAGGTGCTGGCGGCCAGGAATGGAGCGCTGATGGCGCCGACGCCGCTGACATTAGCGGAGACCGCGAGCGTGTTCGGCGAGATGCTGACCTTCAAGCGGCTGTTGGCGCAAACCAGGAGCGCCAGGCAGCGTCAGGCGCTGCTCGCCGGCAAGGTCGAGGACATGATCAACACGGTGGTCCGGCAGATCGCGTTCTACAGCTTCGAGCGCGCCATCCACACCGAGCGCAAGAACGGAGAACTGACCGCCGAGCGGATCGGCGAAATCTGGCTCAGCGTGCAAGGCGAGAGCCTGGGGCCCGCGATCGACATCCGTCCGGGCTACGAGAATTTCTGGATGTACATCCCGCACTTCATCCATTCGCCGTTCTACGTCTATGCCTATGCGTTCGGCGATTGCCTGGTGAACTCGCTCTATGCGGTCTACGAACACGCGCAGGAAGGTTTTGCCGAGCGCTATCTGGCGATGCTTTCAGCCGGCGGCACCAAGCATTATTCCGAACTGCTGAAGCCGTTCGGGCTGGACGCCAGGGACCCCAAATTCTGGGAGGGCGGGCTGTCGGTGATTTCAGGGATGATCGACGAATTGGAGCGGATGGGCTGAGCGAGGCTGGGGCGCGTAAAACATCTGTTGAACGGGATTAATGGTTCTGTTATACGATTTGTAGAACGGAGCTTAAGCCATGAGCGAACAGTCGAAAATCCGTCCCGATGCCGGCGGCCAGGTGATCGGAACAGTCGAAATCAAGAAGATCGGCAATTCGTCGGGAATCATCCTCTCGAAGGATATATTGGCGCGGATGCACGTCAGCGTTGGCGACACGCTTTATGCGACGCTGACGCCCGATGGCGGTTTCCGGCTAACTCCCTACGATCCTGATTTCGAGAAGGCGATGGAAGTCGCGCGGCGCGGCATGAAGCGCTATCATAATGCGCTGGCTGAGCTTGCAAAATGACCGAGCCGTTTTGGCTCACTCGCCAAATGGTCGTTGCAATTCATGACGAGCAACTTACGATCCACGGCGGCGCGAGCGGTTTGCGCGACGACGGCATGCTCGAAATCCGCGCTCGATCGACCGAAAAACCGTTGGTCATATGAGCAGGCGGAACTGACTGAATTGGCTGCGGCCCATGCCTTCGGCATCGCGCGCAATCATCCGTTTGTTGACGGCAACAAGCGGATGTCGCTGCTTGCGCTGTACACCTTCCTTGGCGTGAACGGTGTCGATTTCGTCGTGCCCGAAGCGGAGGCAGCTGCCATGATCCTCTCCCTGGCGGCCGGTGAGGTCAGCGAGGAAAGCATGACCCGCTGGATCAGGGACAATTGGCCGCCCGAGGCCGGCAAGTAACTCGCAACTGCGCTGGTGTACAAAATGCCCGTCGCCGTTGCCCTCTCGCCGGGTTTGCGGTAATTCCACGGCGAGCGCGAACATGGACCGGGGAGACCGATGGCAGAGCATAACGAAGTGGCCTACACGACCGCTGACGGCAACGACTATATCGCCCACGAGCAGACCTATGAGGGCTTTATCAAGCTGGTGAAATACGGCACCGGCGCAGTCGTCTTCATCCTCGCCATGATGGCGTTTTTCCTGACCTGATCGCTTCCCGGGATCGCGCCGCCGCCCGCCGGCGCAATTCTACAAAAATGCACGCCTTCCGGTCGCAAAACCGGTATCCATCGTTGCGAAACAGGCGCTAGTTTGCTCGTGCGCGTGCATCTCGCGCTGCCGGAGGCCTCATGAAGATTGCCGTTGCCAAGGAAATCAATTCGTCCGAGCCAAGGGTCGCGGCTTCCCCCGACACCGTGAAAAAATACAAGGCGCTCGGCGTCGACATCGCCATCGAGCCCGGCGCGGGCGTCAAGTCGGGCCTGCCCGATTCGGAATTCACCACCGCCGGCGCCACCGTCAGCGCGGACGCGGTCAAGGACGCCGATATCGTCATCAAGGTGAAGCGGCCGGAGGCGTCCGAGCTTGCCAGCTACAAGCGCGGTGCGCTGGTGATCGCCATCATGGACCCTTACGGCAACGACGCTGCGCTGAAGGCGATGGCGGATGCCGGCGTCTCGGCGTTCGCGATGGAATTGATGCCGCGTATCACCCGCGCGCAGTCGATGGACGTGCTGTCGAGTCAGGCCAATCTCGCCGGCTATCGCGCGGTGATCGAGGCCGCCGAAGCCTTCGGCCGCGCCTTCCCGATGATGATGACGGCGGCCGGCACCGTTCCGGCGGCGAAGGTGTTCGTGATGGGTGTCGGCGTCGCCGGCCTGCAGGCGATCGCGACCGCGCGACGGCTAGGCGCCGTGGTCACCGCAACCGACGTGCGTCCGGCGGTGAAAGAACAGGTCGAGAGCCTTGGCGCCAAATTCCTCGCGGTCGAGGACGAGGAATTCAAGCAGGCGGAAACCGCCGGCGGCTACGCCAAGGAAATGTCGAAGGAGTATCAGGCCAAGCAGGCGGCGCTGACCGCCGAGCATATCAAGAAGCAGGACATCATCATCACGACAGCGCTGATTCCAGGCCGCCCGGCGCCCCGGCTCGTCACCGCGGACATGGTGAAGTCGATGAAGCCGGGCTCGGTGCTGGTCGATCTCGCGGTCGAGCGCGGCGGCAATGTCGAGGGCGTCAAGAGCGGCGAAACCGTGGATCTCGACGGTGTCAGGATCGTCGGCATCCCGAATCTCGCCGGCCGCGTCGCGACCTCGGCCTCGAGCCTTTATGCGCGCAACCTGTTTTCCTTCATCGAGACGCTGGTCGACAAATCGACCAAGGCGCTCGCGGTGAAGTGGGACGACGAACTGGTCAAGGCCACCGTCCTGACCAAAGACGGCGCCGTCATTCATCCGAACTTCCAGCCGAAGACTTAAAGGAAAGCCGCCATGGATCATCTCGCCCAAGCCGTCGATCCCTTCGTGTTCCGGCTGTCGATTTTCGTGCTGGCCGTGTTCGTCGGCTATTTCGTGGTGTGGTCGGTGACGCCAGCGCTGCATACGCCGCTGATGTCGGTGACGAACGCGATCTCCTCGGTGATCGTGGTCGGCGCGCTGCTTGCGGTCGGTGTCGAGATGGTCGGCAATGGCGGGGCATGGGCGCGCGGCTTCGGTTTCGTCGCGCTGGTCTTTGCCAGCGTCAACATCTTCGGCGGCTTCCTGGTCACCCAGCGCATGCTCGCGATGTACAAGAAGAAAACCAAGTGAGCGGCGTGCACCTCGGGGTGACGATGACAATGGGGGCCTCCAGATGAACGCCAATCTCGCCGCAGTCTTTTATCTCGTCGCAGGCGTGCTGTTCATCCTGGCGTTGCGCGGGTTGTCGAGCCCCGCATCGTCGCGCCAGGGCAATTTCTTCGGCATGGCAGGCATGGCGATCGCGGTCGCGACCACGCTCGCCTCGCATCCGCCGGCGGACGGCGTAGCCTGGCTGCTGGTGGTGCTCGGTGTCGCGATCGGCGGCTCGATCGGCGCGGTGATTGCGCGCCGCGTGCCGATGACGTCGATGCCGGAACTGGTCGCGGCGTTCCACTCGCTGGTCGGCATGGCCGCGGTGCTGGTCGCGGCCGGTGCGTTCTATGCGCCGGAAGCCTTCGACATCGGCACGCCCGGTCACATCCATCCGCAGAGCCTCGTCGAAATGTCGCTCGGGGTTGCCATCGGCGCGCTGACGTTCACGGGCTCGGTGATCGCGTTTCTGAAGCTGTCGGCGCGGATGAGCGGCGCGCCGATCATCCTGCCGGCGCGCCATGTCATCAACATCGTGCTCGGCCTGGCGCTGGTGGTGTTCATCATCGGCCTGGTGACGACGGGCAGTGCGCTCGCCTTCTGGCTGATCACCATCATCGCGCTGGCGCTGGGCGTACTGATGATCGTCCCGATCGGCGGCGCCGACATGCCGGTCGTGATCTCGATGCTGAACTCCTATTCCGGCTGGGCCGCCGCCGGCATCGGATTTACGCTCGGCAACTCGGCGCTGATCATCACCGGCGCGCTGGTCGGCTCGTCCGGCGCGATCCTGTCCTACATCATGTGCCACGCGATGAACCGCTCCTTCATCTCGGTGATCCTCGGCGGCTTCGGCGGCGAGACCGCCGCCGCCGGCGCGGGCGCCGGTGGCGAGGTGCGTCCGGTCAAGCTCGGCTCGGCCGACGACGCCGCCTTCATCATGAAGAACGCACAGAAGGTCATCATCGTGCCCGGCTACGGCATGGCGGTGGCGCAGGCGCAGCATGCCTTGAGGGAAATGGCGGACGTTCTCAAGAAGGAGGGCGTCGAGGTGAAGTACGCGATTCATCCCGTCGCGGGCCGCATGCCCGGCCATATGAACGTGCTGCTGGCTGAAGCCAACGTGCCCTATGACGAGGTGTTCGAACTCGAGGACATCAACTCCGAATTCGCCCAGGCCGACGTCGCCTTCGTGATCGGCGCCAACGACGTCACCAATCCGGCGGCCGAGGACGATCCGAAGTCGCCGATCTACGGCATGCCGGTGCTGCAGGTCTGGAAGGCCGGCACCGTGATGTTCATCAAGCGCTCGCTCGCCTCCGGCTATGCCGGCATCGACAATCCCCTGTTCTACCGCGACAACACCATGATGCTGCTTGGCGACGCCAAGAAGATGACCGAGAACATCGTCAAGGGCATGTGAGCATCGGAGCAAGCAAAGCGCTCGTTTCATCCGACGAGCGGAGGGCAGGACGATGACCATCCTGAAATGGCTCGTGATCGTCGCTTTGCTCGGCTACGTCGGCGGCTTTGCCGCGCTCTTTCTGCTGCAGCGTTCGTTCCTGTTTCCGATCCCGCAAACCGGACGAACGACGCCAGCCGCCGCCGGCTTTCCCGAGGCCGAGGAGCATATATTGACTACCGCGGACGGCGAAAAAGTCATCGTCTGGCACGTTCCGGCCAAGCCCGGCCATCCCGTGGTGCTCTATTTCCACGGCAACGGCGATTTTCTCGCCGGTTTCTTTGGCCGCTTTCACGACCTGATCGCTGACGGAACGGGTGTCGTCGCCTTGTCATATCGCGGCTATGCCGGTTCAAGCGGGCAGCCGAGCGAGCAGGGCCTGTTGCAGGACGCGGCGGCTGCCTATGCTTTCACGACCGCGCGCTACAGCCCGGACAGGATCGTCGTCTGGGGCTTTTCGCTCGGGACCGGCGTCGCGGTGGCGCTGGCGGCCGAGCAGCCCGTGGGCAGAATGATTCTGGAGGCGCCGTATACGTCGATCGCCGATCTCGCGGCTGCCGCGTTTCCGATCTTTCCCGTCCGTCTGGTCATGAAAGATCCGTTTCATTCCGACCGACGTATCGCGCGGGTCAAGGTGCCGTTGCTGGTCATGCACGGTGCGCGCGACCCCGCGATTCCAATTGCCGTTGGCGGGCGCCTGTTCGCGCTCGCCAACGAACCCAAGAAGTTCGTTCGCTTCGACGCCGGCGGACACAATGACCTGGACAATTTTGGCGCGATGGATGCGGCACGACAATTCATCGGCGCGACAGGGGGCTGACCCGCGCGGCGAATTGGCGCATAACGCCGTTCTGGAATTGGGGATCGATGGATGAGCGCACACGGCCCGATGCCGCGATCGGCATGGATTTTCCCGGCATTGGCCGTCCTGCTGTTCGCAGGCGCCACCGCGCTTGGCTTCACCTTCATGCCATCGGCGGCGGGCCTTTTGTTCGCCGCCGTGCTGCTGGTGATCCTGTTCGGCACGGTATTTGCGGCCGTGCATCATGCCGAGGTGATCGCCGAGCGGATCGGCGAGCCCTTTGGCACGCTGCTGCTGACGCTTGCGGTCACCGTGATCGAGGTCGCGCTGATCGCGACCATCATGCTCGGCGAAAAGCCGGTCCCGACGCTGGCGCGCGACACCGTGTTCGCGGTGGTGATGATCGTCTGCAACGGCCTGGTCGGCCTCTGCATCCTGGCCGGCGGGCTGCGCTACCGCGAGCAGGACGTCCAGGTCTCGGGGTCAGGCCTTTATCTGAGCGTACTGATCGTGATGGCGACCATCACGCTGATCATGCCGAATTACACCTTGACCACGCCGGGGCCGGTCTATTCGGCGGGCCAGCTGGGTTTTGTCAGCGTCGTGACCGTCCTGCTCTACGGCGTGTTTCTTTACACCCAGACCGTCCGGCATCGGAGCTATTTCGTAGGCGAGGCTGCCGGCGCCGCCGACGGGACGCACGCCCCGAACCGGATGCTCGGCCTGAGCATCGCGCTGCTGCTCGTTTCGCTGCTGGCGGTCGTGCTGTTGGCCAAGAAATTCTCGCTGGTGGTCGATTTTGCGACGCTGCGGATCGGTGCGCCGCCGGCCTTTGCCGGCGTGCTGGTCGCGCTCCTCATCCTCTTGCCGGAGAGCGTCGCCGCGGTCGCCGCCGCGCGCAAGAACGACCTGCAAAAGAGCATCAACCTCGCGCTCGGCTCCTCGCTTGCGACCATCGGGCTTACGATACCCGCGGTCGCGGTGGCGGCCCATGCGCTTGACAAGCAGTTGGTGCTTGGGCTGAGGGAGCAGGACATGGTGCTTCTGGTGATGACCTTCCTGCTCAGCATGCTGACCTTCGCCACCGGCCGCACTAACATCCTGTTCGGGCTGATCCACATGGTGGTATTTGCCGTATTCGTATTCCTGGTGTTCGTGCCCTGAGGGGAGACCCAAGATGATCAGCGCCAAATCCGATGTTCAGGTCGACACCCCGGAGGTCCGCGTCACCGAGTGGCGGCTCTTGCCGGGCAGCGCCACCGGCCATCACATACATGGGATGGATTACGTGATTGTTCCCGTGACCTCCGGCGAGATGACCATCGTGGCACCGGGCGGGGAACGTTCCAAGGCGCAGCTTTCGGTCGGCAAATCCTACTTCCGTAAAGCCGGCGTCGAGCATGACGTTCTCAACGAGACCGCCCAGGAGATCGTGTTCCTGGAAGTCGAACTGAAACCATAAGCAACGTCATTTGCCCAATTGCCACCGATCGGTCGCAGTTGATCCCTCAATGTGCCTCAAAGTTTCCGCATCTAACCGCTGCGGAGAGAGGCTGGCATGCTGAAATACCTGACGAAAATTGCGATGGACATCTTGCCCTCGGTCGCTGCGACCATCATCGGGGCCTGGGTTGTCAATCACTACATTGCCAGGCCCGCCGCGGTCGCACCCTCAGCCACCGTGGCGTCCCCGGCCAGCCCGAAGAAGGCCGACGCCAAGGTAGCTGCGACGCCTGCGAACGCCGGCAATCTTCCTCAGCCGGGGGTCAAGGCGAAGGGCGTTTCGGAGCGGGCCATTCTCGAGCAAACCGCCGCCGAAAGGCCGGCAATGGCCGAAAAGCCCGCCGAGAAGCCCTTGGAAAAATCCCCTGACCTGCCGGCGGAGACCGCGAGCATCCCCGCGGATGCGCGTCGGCATCCGCTGGCCCCGCGTGAAAAGGCTGTCGCCAAGGCTGTTCCGGCGCAAGTCGCGCCTGCGCCGTCGGCCGTCGCCCCCGTCATTGCCCCGCCAAATACCGCCCCATCGGCCGAAGCGTCCACAGCCCCCGACGATCGCCCTGACGCCAATGATCTGGCGCGCGCCGCGATCGAACGCCTGCGCGGCACTGCCGAAGCTTCGCCGCGTCCGCAGGAAGCCGCACGCGTTTCCGATGCGCCCCGGATCGCACCGGTCGCCTCGGTGCAGCCGGTCCGGCCGCTTCCGCCGCCGATCATGGTCTCCACGCCAGCCGCGGGAACCTACACCGGCCGGCCGGGTGCGCCGGCGGCCACCCCTGCTTACCCCACGGACAGCGGAATCGACGATCCGTCCCGCCCGATACCGCCGGCCGATATTCCCGAGGCATCGCCGCCGCTCGATCTGCGCGCCGAGGTCGTGGTCGTGGACCCGCCGCGACGCGAACACACCAATGTCGCCCAAGACATGCTGCTGGCAGCGAAGTCGGTGTTCCACGCGGTCTTGCCGAAATAGCCGGCCCGCGGCGGGGGGCTTTGGCCCGACAGCACCCGGCTCGAAGCACCCTACTCGTAGAGTTGGCCGGGCTTGCCGCCGACGCGGGCAAAGCCGCTTCGCGCCGCCTCGTCCTTGGGACGAAGGTTGATGGCCCGGGCGTAGGAGCCCGCGGCCTTGTTCTTGTCGCCGAGACGTTCATAGGCGATCCCGCGGGTGGTCCAGATCTGGGCGTTCTGCGGATCGGCCGCCGCGGCCTCGTCGAGGTCGGCGGCTGCCTCCTTGACCTTGTCGATGGCGAGATAAGAGATGGCGCGGCCCAACAGAGGCTCGGACCGCTGCGGCGTCAGGCCGTTCGCGGCGCTGAAATCGTCGATCGCAAGCGGTTGCTGCTGTTGGGCCTGATAGAGGAGGCCGCGATTGTACAGCGCGTCGGCGTTGTGAGGATCGAGCTCGATCGCTGAATTGAACTCGGCAAGCGCTTCCTCGGTCTTTCCGGACCGTGCCAGCGACTGGCCGTGGATGTTGTGGGCCTGCGCATCGGCCACCATGGATCCGCCCGGAGCCGCCTTCGGCGCCTCGCTATCGGACCCCGGCGTCAATGATCCCAGATTGATCGAGCAGCCGCAGAGCGCGATTGCGATCGCGGCGATCGGCAAGGATGCACGCCAACCGAGCCGCGAAGCTCCGGAAAAACGATGGGGAACCGGAATTGCCATCTATGCGGAATGCTCGCGCGGCTAACTCGGCATGCTAGCCCGCCGCGCCATAAAATGCATCGTTCAAAATTAATAACGCGGGCACCAAGGCCCGCGTTATCGAACGTAAACTGCAAAAATATCGGATCAGCGCGATCCGCGCGGACCCGCGCCCGGGCCGCCACGACCGCCGCCGGGGCCACCGCGCTCGGCTCCGGGACCGGCGCCGAACACCGGCTTCGGCTTCATCGGCAGCAGGCCTTCGCGCTGCAGCTTCTTACGCGCCAGCTTGCGTGCACGGCGCACGGCTTCGGCCTTTTCACGGGCCTTCTTCTCCGAGGGTTTTTCATAGTGGCCGCGGAGCTTCATCTCGCGGAAGATTCCCTCGCGCTGCATCTTCTTCTTCAGCGCCTTGAGGGCTTGATCGACATTGTTATCGCGAACGAGAACCTGCACGCGGCATCCTCTTTCCATTGATCGGTTTGGAATTCTGTAAAGCGAAAGGCTGGCGAAAGGCCTGGCCCTTAACCTTGAGCGCGCGGATGTATCAGACAAAGGCGCCGATGTCCACCGCAACGAGGCCAATCACCGCGATTTGGTTCGGCCGAAGCGGGCTATTTGCCGTCGATCAGGCGGTTTTCGATGGAATTATGCCGACCTGCGTCACATGCCCCATCTTGCGGCCGGGGCGCGGCGCCCCCTTGCCGTAGAGATGCACGGTGGCGCCGGGGACGGTCAGCCATCGTTCGTAGCCCAGGATGTCGTCCCCGATCAGGTTGGTCATGGTGACGGGTCCGTGACGGACCGGCTTGCCCAGCGGCCAGCCGGCGATGGCGCGGACGTGCTGCTCGAACTGCGAGATCGATGCGCCGTCGAGCGTCCAGTGTCCGGAATTGTGCACCCTGGGCGCGATCTCGTTGACCAGCACCTTGGACCCGGTCACCTCCGGCACCACGAACATTTCGACCGCGAGCACGCCGACATAATTCAGCGCGTTGGCGATTTTCTCCGCGATCGCGATCGCGCGAGCCGCCAGCTCGGCGGAGATGCCGGCCGGCGCGCGCGAGATCTTCAGGATGTGGTCGCGATGCTCGTTTTCGGTGACGTCGAAACATTCGACATGGCCGTCGGCCGAACGCGCCGCGATCACCGAGATCTCGCGCTCGAACGGAATAAAGGCCTCGAGGATGGCGGATTTGGTGCCGAGATCCGCCCACACCAGGTCCGGATCGTTGTCCTCGCGAATGATCGCCTGACCCTTGCCGTCATAGCCGAAGCGGCGCGTCTTCAGCACGGCCGGCAGCCCGATGCGCCCGATCGCCGCCCGCAATTCGGCCGCCGAGGACACGTCGACATAATCGGCGGTGCCGATGCCCAGCCGCTGTACGAAGTCCTTCTCGGCAAGGCGATCCTGGGTGGTTTCCAGGATCTTCCGCTCCGGCAGCACCGGGCGCCGCGCCGCGAGAACCATCGCGGCCGCCGAGGGTACGTTCTCGAATTCATAGGTGATGACGTCGACGTCGTTGGCAAACAATTCCAGCGCCTCGACATCGGCATATTCCGCGCAGGTCGCGTTCGGCACCACGTCGAACGCCGGCGAATCCGGGTCCGGCGAAAACACCTGGCAGCGCAGGCCGAGCCGCACTGCCGCCATCGCCAGCATCCGGCCCAATTGGCCGCCGCCGAGAATTCCGATGGTGTCGCCGGGCTTGAGCTTTACCTGATGCGAGGCGCTCACGCAGATCCCTCCGGGCGCTCGGCTATCGCCCCGGTCTGCGCCTTGCGCCAGGCCGCAAGCCTGCCGGACAGCGCCGGGTCGTTCAATGCGAGTACGCTTGCCGCCAGCAGCGCGGCGTTGATGGCGCCTGGCTTGCCGATCGCCAGCGTTCCGACCGGGACGCCGGCGGGCATCTGGACGATCGAATAGAGCGAATCCACGCCCGACAGCGCCCTGGACTCGATCGGCACGCCGAACACCGGAAGTTCCGTCAGTGAGGCCGTCATGCCCGGCAGATGCGCCGCCCCGCCGGCCCCGGCGATGATGATCTTAAATCCGGCCGCCTTGGCGCCGCGGGCAAAGGCGAACATCCGGTCCGGGGTCCGATGCGCCGAGACGATGTGATTCTCGCTTGTGATACCGAGCGCGCTCAAGGTCTCGGCCGCATGGCGCATGGTCTCCCAGTCCGACTGGCTTCCCATGATGATGGCGACAAGAGCGGGCATTCGGTCAATTCTTTCGGGAATCCAAAAACATAGGCCGGATTATAGGATCGGCCCAAGGTTCGGCAAGGCGTGGCAAGGGGTCCGGAATGGACTATCCTGTCTTGGTGAATCACGGCAAGTCTTCTTAAAGAGGCCCATGAAGAAGAAAATCGGAGGGGTCGCCCCCAAGGGTTCGAAAAAGGCTTCGAACAAGGCTTCGAAACGCCGCAAAAGCGTCAAGCCCAGGCGGCCGCGCGCGCGACCGCTCAAACAGGCGGCCTCGGCGCCTCGGCCGCCGGGCGCGCCCGATGACGCCAAGCCGGCGATACGCCGGCTCAGGGCGCAATTGGCGCGGGCGCTGGAGCGCGTCGAGGAACTGCAAGCGTCGGCCGATACCGATTTCCTGCTGAATATTCCGAACCGGCGCGGCTTTGAGCGCGAGCTGCAGCGTTCGATCTCCTACATCAAGCGCTACCATGCAAACGGCGCCTTGATCGTGCTCGACGTCGATCGCCTGAAGCCGATCAACGACGCCTTCGGGCATGCCGCGGGCGATCAGGTATTGAAGGCGATCGTTGCCACCTTGTTGCGCGAGGTGCGCGCCTCCGACGTAATCGGCCGGCTCGGCGGCGACGAATTCGCGCTGGTGCTGTGGAATCTCAGCGAGACCGACGCGCATGCAAAGGCGGCCGCGCTGGAACAAGCCATCGACGCGCTCAGTTTCAGGTTTCGCGGCCGCAACGTCACCGCGGGCGTATCCGCCGGTGTCGCCCTTCTCGGGCCGCACGTGGAAGCAGGGCGCGCGCTGGAAGAAGCCGACCGCGCGATGTATGTGCGCAAGGCGCAACGCCGGCATGAAGTGTGACACCTCTCGATGGCTTGACGGTGCTGCCGGCCGGGCTGCTAATGGTTGCCGAATTGAACGGCCGCTGCAGCGAGCAGGATCATGACCATCAAGCCCGTCCCATTCACGCTCCATGTCCCGGATACCGATATCGCCGACCTTCGCGATCGTCTGTCCCGTGCACGTTTCCCGGATCAGGCGCCTGGTGAGCCGTGGGCCTATGGCACCGACGTCGCTTATCTTCGCAATCTCACCGAATACTGGCGCAAGGAGTTCGACTGGCGAGCGGAAGAAGCAGCGCTGAACGCCTTTCCGCAATTCAAGGTCAAGCTCGACGGTATCGACCTGCACTACCTGCATGTAGCAGGCGTCGGCCCCGATCCGATGCCGCTATTGTTGTCGCACGGCTGGCCGGGCTCGGTGTTCGAGTTTCTCGAGGTCATCCCGCGCCTTGCCGATCCGGCCCGCTTCGGCGGCGACGCGCGCGATGCCTTCACCGTGGTGGCGCCTTCGCTGCCGGGATATGGCCTGTCGTTCCAGCCCGGCCAGAAGCGCTTTGGCGTTCCGGAGATGGCGGACTGTTTTGCCGCCCTCATGCATGACGTGCTGAGCTTTGCCCGGTTCGGCGCGCAAGGCGGCGACTGGGGCGCCGCGATCACCAGCCGGCTCGGCTATGCGCATGCGGATCGCATGATCGGCATCCACATCAATCTGATGATGGCCGCGGGCCGCGATCCTTCCCCCTTTCCCAATCCGAGCGAGGAGGAGAAGCGCTACCTCGCCGAATTGGCGCACTGGTTTCGCGAGGAGGCCGGCTATCAGGCGATCCAGGGCACCCGCCCGCAAACGCTCGCCTTCGCGCTGACGGATTTGCCGGCCGGCCTTGCCGCCTGGATCGTGGAGAAATTCCGCGCCTGGTCCGACTGCGGCGGCAACGTCGAGAGCGCGATCAGCCGCGACCGCATGCTGGCCGATATCTCGCTCTACTGGTTTACCGGGGCGATCGGCTCATCGTTCTGGCCCTATTATGCCCGCCTGCACGGCTCGGCGATATTTCCCGCCGGCGGCCTGATCTCGGTTCCGACCGGCTATGCCGAATTCCCGCGCGAAATTCTCAGGCCGCCGCGCAGCGTCGCGGGGCGCGTGTTCACCGACATTCGCCGCTGGAGCGTGATGGAGAAAGGCGGGCATTTCGCCGCGCTCGAACAGCCGGAACTGCTGGCCAGCGAGGTGCGCGCGTTCTTCCGGGAATTGCGATAATGCCTAGAGCTTCGGTTCTGATTGAATCAGAACCGAAACTCTAGACTATTGTTTTGACGCGTTTTCTTCACGCGAACCGGTTGTCCACTTCGCTCGAAAACGCTCTACAACGCGCCGAGGTCGTCCGGCACGGCGCCGAATTTCCTGAGCAGTTTGGCATCGCCGAATTCGCCGATCATGGGATCGCCGGTACGGCTGAAGGCGACCGCGCCGATGCTGCCGGGGGCTCTCGATAAAACTTCGGCGCGGCGGAGCGCCGCCGCCGAACTCTGGCATTCCTCGGCCGCGCCCGCGACCGGCGAGCCGGTCTCATCCTGCAGGAATGGCATTGCGACGTAATAGGTGACATCGGCCATCGTACTCACTCCGGTTCGACCGGTCAGAGCTTCTTCGAGCGGTTCTAGGCAGCATCGCTGGCCGACAATTCGGCGGGCGCGCAGCCGCATGCGACCGCCGCCTGCAATTCCATCAATTCATTTTCCAGATATTCGTTGGCCATGATCAGCGCCTTGATCGTGCTGCGCAGGTTGCCGTCGCACATCGCGATCGCCTGGTCACAAGCCTGCTCGTACCGGCTGCTGTCGGAGGGTGAAGAAGCGTCAGACATGGCGAGAACCCCTGGATGGTTGGAGGCGGTGACGGATGTTCCTATTTTGTTCTTATGGAAGTCAAGAGGGCGAAGGGGGCCAAAAACAGCTTCGGCCCCGGCTCAAAGGGAAGGGGATCGCAGGCCGCCCGCCGCGGCGACTGCGAACGGTTCTAACCCGCAAGGCCGGAACCAAAACAATATCCGGGGCTTATAGCCAATTCGCTGGGAGTGGGACGATGGGTCTCGTCGAGTCCAGAAGACCCGTGGTGCTGATCGTCGAGGACGAATTTCTGCTTCGCATGGATGCGGTCGACATGATCGCCGCCGCCGGCTTCGAGGCGGTGCAGGCTTCGAATGCCGATGAGGCCATCGAAATTCTGGAGGCCCGGCGCGACATCACCGTGGTTTTCACCGATATCCAGATGCCGGGCTCGATGGACGGGTTGAAGCTCGCGCGCGCGGTTCGCGGCCGCTGGCCGCCTATCAAGATCATCGCGACCTCCGGCCTCGAGGTCAGGGCAGCCGACTTGCCCGAAGGCGGCCGGTTCGTGGCAAAACCCTACAGCCCGGCCGAGGTGATGGGCGTGCTGCGGGAACTGACCGGAGGGGCGTGAAATCGAGAGCCCGTCATTGGCTTTGGCGCAATGGCATTGCCCTGGAAGGACGAACGCTAGGCGATGATGTCGGGGGTGATCTGGTCTTCGATGAAGGCGATGCGGTCGCGCAGCTGCAGCTTGCGCTTTTTCAGCCGTTGCAGCCGCAACAAATCGGGCGCCGGAGATTGATGCAGCGCGTCGATCGCCGCGTCCAGATCGCGGTGTTCCTGCTGCAGCCGTGCGAGCTCGTTTTCGAGTTCGCGCTCATCTTCGTTGGTCATGGTGTACGTTAGCTGAAAAACGCGGATGAGTTGCGATGGTTGTCCGGAAACCGCCGTAGAATATCGTCCCTGCCGGGCCCCCGTGCAAGCCAAGGCGGGTTCCCTGCTCACGATTCGTTACAGATGGGCGCAGAAAAATGACCCTGCACTTTTCGATACCCATCGACAGATTCGCCGGCTCGTGTACAATTGCTCGTCCGGATCGAATCTGAGGTCTTAATCCAACCGAGGAGGTTTCGTATGGCAATTCAGGCGCATCTCGTTGAACTGGAACGCAAACACAAGACGCTCGAGAACGAACTGCACGAAGCTCTCGTTCACCTTTCAACGGACGACCTGCAAATTGTCGAACTGAAGCGCCGGAAATTGATGGTCAAGGACGCGATCGAGCGGTTGAGGCATACCGCCGAGGAAACCATCCACTAGAAAATTCTGCGCTGGACGGGTCACGGAAGCGGCGGTTCATCCAGGGGTGAGCGCCGAGGCGGCTACTTGGCGGCCGTGGTTGACGCCTCTGCCAGCTCGCCGACATAGTCCGCGATTGCGAGCGAAGACGTCAGCCCCGGCGATTCGATTCCGAACAGATTGATCAGCCCGTCGACGCCATGGTCGGCCGGTCCCTGGATCAGGAAATCCTGCGCGGCCACCGCCGGCGGCACGATCTTCGGACGTATTCCCGAATAGCTCGGCATCAGGGCGCCGTCCGGCAGCGTCGGCCAATAGCGCCGGATCGCCGGATAAAATCGTTCGGCGCGCGCGGGATCGACGGCGTAATCGATGTGATCGACCCATTCCACGTCGGGACCGAATCGGGCCTGTCCCGCCATGTCGAGGGTGAGGTGGACGCCGAGCCCGCCGGGCTCGGGCACCGGATAGATCAGGTGCGAAAACGGCGCCCGCGCGCTGCAGCTGAAATAGTTTCCCTTCGCCAGATAGGCCGGCGGTATCAATTCGATCGGCATGCCGTCGATGCCGCGCGCGAGCAGCGGCGCATTGAGCCCGGCGGCGTTGACCAGGAGCCGGCATTGAAGCGACATCGGCGCCTCGCCGCCGGTATCGAGCTCAATTCCGTTCCCGACAAATCTGGCGCGCAGCAGCGGCGTATGGAAGGCGCAGGCCGCGCCGGAATCCTCGGCGTCGCCGCGCAGCGCCAGCATGTAGGCATGACTGTCGATGATGCCGGTGGAGGGCGACAACAGCGCGGCGTCGCAATTCAGCGCCGGCTCCAGCGCGCGCGCCTCGGCGCCCGTGAGGGTTTTCAGGTCACCGACGCCATTGGCTTGCGCATGCGCCCTGATCGATTGCAGTTTCTCGGTTTCCGCTGCCGTCGTCGCGACGATCAGCTTGCCGCAATTGCGATGCGGGATGCCGTGATCCCGGCAATACCGATAAAGCGCCTGCTTGCCGCTGACGCACATCCGCGCCATCAGGCTATCGGCTTTGTAGTAAATTCCCGCGTGGATCACCTCGCTATTGCGCGACGAGGTGACGGTGCCTATCCCCTCGGCCGCCTCCAGCACGATCACCTCGCGGCCGGCCTGCGCCAGCCGCCGCGCGACGGCAAGTCCGATCACGCCTGCTCCGACAACGACGCAATCAACCTTTTCCATTAGCGGTGTTGTTCCGGGTTCGTGTTCTGGTCCGGCGGCGCCTCGATATGGCACGCAACCGGGATCGCTGGCGCACCATGGCTCAGCCTGGAAGGGTCTTCTCGAACAACCCGTTGAATTCGTACGCTTTCGAACCGACGCCCCGTTAGTGAAGCATTAATCATGTCAGGGCAATTGCCGTAATTTAAGTCACATTATCGCGTTGCAGGGGTACGTGTTTACCCGATCAAAACCCGTGAAGCCAGACACTCCGCCTCTGAAATCCGCGGGTGACTGATGGCTGGCAAGAATTGGCAGGCAGGCGGCAAGAATCTGATTCCTGCGCAGGCCTTCGCATGCCTGGTCGTCACCATTTTGCCGGTTCGATCGGCCTATGGATTGTCCGGCAACTTCGCGCCGGCCAGCTATCTCGGCACCGTCGATCCCAACATGGTCTGGGAAGCGTTGATCGGCGGCATCGTCGTGTGCTCCTTTCTCGCCGCCCTCGCACTCTGGATTCACACCGCGTTGCGCAAGGTCAAGCGTTCGCAATTGCGCCGCAATGCGTTCATCAGTTCCGCCCTCAACCACCTCAGCCACGGCGTCGTCATGACCGATCCGCGGAAGCGGATCGTGTTCTGCAACGACCGTTATCTCGAGATCTACGGCCTCACCCGTTCGGATATTCCGCGGCACATGACCGGGTCGGAACTGCTGGAGTTGCGGCGCGCGCGCGGCGTGCTCGACGTCAGCACCGAGGATTTCTACAAATATGCCGAGCGGCCGGAGGGGCTGATCACCGAACTGGCCAACGGCCAGTCTGTACTGGTCAGATATTTCGGGCTGCCGAACGGCGGGTCGGTGGCGACGCATGAGGACTACAGCGAGCAACGCAAGCTTTCAAAGCAGCTTGCCTCCACCAAGCAGTTCCTGGAATCGGTGCTCGACAACGTGCCGGTCTGCGTGGCCGCCAAGAGCATCGATGACCGCCGCTATATTTTCGCCAATCGCGCGTTCGAGCGCTTCTCGCGCTTCTCGCGCGACACCATCGTCGGCAAGCGCGCCGACGAGATTTTCCGCCCCGAGACCACGGCGGGCATCGAAGCCGCGGACCAGGCAGCGATCGACGCGCCGGAGGGCCAGTTCCGCAACGAATTCGTGGTCGAGCGCGGCCCGGAGAAGCGGGTCCTCGCCAGCAACCGGGTGATCGCGCGCAACGACAGGAACGAGCCGGAATTCCTGATTGCGCTGTTCGACGACGTCACCGAACGCAAATCGCTGTCCCAGGAGCTCGAAAACACCAAGAAGTTCCTCGAGCTGATCGTCGACAACATTCCGGTCTCGCTGATCGTCGAGCGCGTCAGCGACGGACGCTATCTGCTTGCCAACCGCAGCGCCGAAACCATTCTCAACCGGCGGCGCGAAGACGCCGCCGGGCTGACCGCCGCCGACATCTTCCATCCGCGGGAAGCCAAGCTGATCATCGCGCGCGACGAGGCGGCGATCAAGAAACGCGGGCTGCTCACCGAGGAACACCCGATCAGCACCAAGGACGGGTTGCGGTTGTTCCTGACACGCCGCATGACGGTGCTCGATGAGGCCGGCGAGCCGCAATATCTGATCAAGACCCACGAGGACGTCACCGATCGGCGCCAGACCGAGTCGCGGATGGCGCATATGGCCTATCATGACGGCCTCACCGACCTGCCGAACCGCGCGGCGTTCCTGCAGGCCCTGACGCAGATGATCGAGGCCTGCGAGGGTACCGACGAGGAATTCGCCGTGCTCTCCCTCGACCTTGACGGCTTGAAGGAAATCAACGATGTGTTCGGCCATGCCACCGGCGACAAGCTTCTGATCGAGGTGGCGCGCCGCCTGCAGATGTCGTCGCGCGGCGGCGTGGTGGCGCGGCTCTCGGGCGACGAGTTCGGATTGATCATCGACGGCAAGCAGCCGGTCGCCGGCATGCTGCTGGCCGAGCAACTCGCCGAAGCGCTTTCGAACGAATTCGTGATCGACGGAAAGTCGGTCCGCACCGGCGTCACCACCGGCATCTCGGTGTTCCCGCACAATGGTGCCGACGCCGCCTCGCTGCTCGCCAATGCCGGCGCGGCGCTGTTCCGCGCCAAGGCGAAATCGCGCGGCACCATCAGCATCTATGAGCCCGAGATGGACCAGCAGATCCGCGACCGCCGCGTGCTGCACCAGGACCTCTCGGTCGCGATCAAGAACGGCGAGCTGTCGCTCTATTACCAGCCGCAGGCGATGGCGCGGCAGACGGTTGCCGCGAGCGAAGTCATCGGTTTCGAGGCGCTGGCGCGCTGGCTGCATCCGGTGCGCGGCTTCGTGCCGCCCTCCGATTTCATCCCGCTTGCGGAAGAGAGCGGCCTGATCGTCGTGATGGGCGAATGGATCCTGCGCGAAGCCTGCCGCGAGGCCGCCTCCTGGGCGATGCCGCTGCAGATCGCGGTCAACCTGTCGCCGGCGCAGTTCATGCACGGCGACGTCGTCAATCTCGTGCATTCGATCCTGCTCGAGACCGGGCTGTCGCCGGGCCGGCTCGAACTGGAGATCACCGAGGGCGTGCTGATCGAGGATTTCGACCGCGGCCTGGCGCTGCTGCGGCGGCTGAAGGCGCTCGGCGTGCGCATTTCGATGGACGATTTCGGAAGCGGCTATTCCTCGCTCTCCTATCTGCAGGCGTTCCCGTTCGACAAGATCAAGATCGACCGCGCTTTCGTCATGAATCTTGGACGCAATCCGCAATCGGCGGCGATCGTCCGGGCGGTGATCGGCCTTGGCCATGGCCTCGAAATGTCGATCGTGGCCGAGGGCGTGGAGACCCAGGAGCAGCTCGGTTTCCTCGCCGAAGAAGGCTGCGATGCGGTGCAGGGCTATTTCCTCGGCAAACCGCTGCCGATCGGGCAGTACGCCGCGCTGGTCGGCCGCGGGGGCGGCAATATGATGGCGCCCGAGCGCAAGACCGGCTGACGGTTTCCACTTTTCCGGTTCATGCTCTAGATGTCTGCCCATGGCGGACTACGATCTTGCGATCATCGGCGGCGGCCTGAACGGTGTTAGCGTGGCGCGCGACGCCGCGGGGCGCGGCTTGCGGGTGATCCTGCTGGAGCAGGGCGACCTCGGCTCCGCCGCCTCCTCGGCCTCGCCGCGGCTGATCCATGGCGACCTCGCGGTGCTGGAGCGCCGGGCGTTCCTGCGGGTGCGTACCGCGCTCGCCGAGCGAGACATTTGGTTGCGGATCGCGCCGCATCTGGTGCGGCCGATGCGCTTTGCGATCCCAGCCCATTCCGCCGAGCGTCCGCCGTGGCTGTTGCGCTTCGCCCTGTTGCTCTACGACCGGCTGGCCTCCGGCTCGCGGCTCCCGGCGTCGGTGACGGTCGACGTCACCCACCACCCGATCGGCAACGCGCTGAAGCGGCCGTTCGGCACCGCCTTCGAATATTCCGATTGCGTCGTCGACGATTCGCGGCTGGTGGTCGCCAATGCGGTCGACGCCGCTGAACGCGGCGCCGACATCCGCACCGGCGCGCGATGCGTGCGCGCCGACCGGCTCGAGGTCTGGCGGCTGGCCGTGATCGACCGCGGCCATCGCCGGGTGATCACGGCGCGCGCGCTCGCCAATGCGTCGGGCGCCTGGACCGCCTCGGTCGCCGAAACAATATTGCGGATGCCGCCGCCCGAGACTTCGACGATCCAGATCGGCCAGATCGTCGTCAGACGGCTGTTCGATACCGACAACGTCTACGTCTTCCAGCACGCCGACCGGCAGCTTATTTTCGCCAGCCCCTATGAGCGCGATTTCACCCTGCTGGGCACCGTTGGGCATGCCTTCAAGGGCGATCCCGCTGCGGTAGCGATGGCGGCCGCCGACGTCGCCTACCTCTGCGATGCGGCCAACCGCTATTTTCGCGAGCGGGTCGAACCCTCCGACGTGATCAGGACGGTCGCCGGCGCCAATATGGTCTGGGATCGATCGGACAGGGCCCGCGCGCGGGATGGCGCGATGATGTTCGATGCGCGGCGCGGCAAGGCGCCGCTGCTGACGATCTTCGGCGGCGACGTCACCACCGCGCGGCTGCGCGCGGAGCGGGCGGTATCGAATCTCACGCCATTCTATCCGATGTCGCCGCGCTGGACCGCCAGCACGCCGCTACCGGGCGGCGACTTTGCGTGGGCCCAATTCGATGACGAAGTCGACCGTGCCCGCGCACGCTGGCGGTTCCTCGATGAGGCTGAGGCCCAGCGCCTGGTTTCGGCCTACGGCACACGTATCGCGGCCGTGCTCGGCGAGGCCAGGAGCCGCGCCGATCTCGGGCCGGCCTTCGGCCCGCACCTGACGGGCGCGGAGGTGCGCCATCTCATGCAGAAGGAATGGGCGCGGTTTCCCGACGACATCCTCTGGCGGCGTTCCAAACTCGGCCTGACCATGCCGCCTGCGGATCGCGAGGCGCTGGCGGCGTTCATGGCGACAGCGGTGTCGTGATTTCGCGGTTCGCTATCCCACGATCGCAATCACGCCCATTTGCGGATTCACTTCCACCTCGGCCCCATTGGGAATCGCGGCGGTGATGTCTTCGTCGAATCCCGCGAGCATCGACACATCGCCGAGGGCCGCGCCCTGCGCGAGAATGGGATTCACCGAATTGAACACCAGCGCCAGCGGCACGATGCCGCGCGATTTCATCTCGTGCAGCATCCAGGCCGTGGCGACGCCGCCCTTGGCCGTGTCCAGCACCAGGATCTTGCCGACATAGGATTGGCCGGCCAGTCTGTGCGAAGGACGGCTGAAGACGCCGTTGATGCGGTCGAGATCGTAGCGGGCGGAAAAGCCGTCATTGGCCACCAGCGCGGGGCCGCGCACAACCGTTCCCATCGCATGCCGCGCGCGAAAAATTCTGCTGCTCATGGCCGTGCCAGTTTTCCGCTTGCGGCCGCGTCGACGCAGGCCTCCATCGACGCCAGCATCGGCCGGTAGCCGTAGCCGCCGAGGATGTTGACGAGTTTTGCGCTGTTGGTGGCGAGCCGCTTCCAGCCGCGGGCCTCCGAAATTTCGCGCGCATAGGATTGATAGAAGCACATGCCGGACAGCACGTTGCCGCCTGCCGCCTCGATGCGCGCCGTATAGCCCATGCGATCGGCGTCCGGCTTGACCTGCGGACTGGTCACCGCGAGCATCGGCACCTTGAAGCGCCGGCCGTCGCAGAGTTCGGCCAGGTCCGACAGCTCATAGAGACTGAGCTGCGGTGCCGAGAACACCACGACATCTACGGCATCGTCGGTGTAATAGGATCTCTGCAATTCGTCGACCTCGGCCCGGGTGATTCGATGGCACGGCAAATCGGGTGAGGCCACGTCGCTCAACTGGCCGGCTTCCGGCGTCAGCCCCACCAGATGATACAGGGCGATCGAGCCGAAACTCGCCATCGAGGCGCCGAAATGCTTGAGCTGGTCGGACTTTGGCGCGCCCTCGATGCCTTCGATAACGGGAACGGACCAGTAGTTGCCGGCGATGCGCCCGATCACGCCGCCGAGCGCGCCCCACTCGTTGAGCGAGGTCGGCGTGTACTCGAGCTGAATGTGCAACGTGGCTCGCCGTTTTTCCGGCAAGTGAAAACCATAGCGCGGCGTTCGTCCGGTGAGGCCCGCCGCCAGCGCCGAGGGGCCGCCCTCGAAATTGGTCCGCGCGCCGCAGACCGAGTTGGAATAGATCACGACGCCGGTATCGCCGAAAGCGACATGCTCGTTGCGGGTCGGCGCCTGGACGGTCTGATAGTTGATGCAGGTGTTGGTCATGGCGACGCCGAGCGCCTCGAAGGCGACAATCGCCCGCCGCTCGAGATCGAGCATCGCCGAGGTCTGGCCCAGCAGGTCTGCCTTGGCGAAATCGGTGCCGCGCGGATCGGTGATGGTGGAGATCCGCACGCGTCGCTGCCCGGCCGTGGTCGCGGCGAGGCCCTCGAGCCAGCGCACGCCGGCTTCGCCGAGGCTTTCGGTATCTGCCATCAAATGGGCTTGCGTCACCGGCACCAGATCCTCGGCGCCGAAGAATTCGCCGACCTTGATCTGGTGCTGCAAGGCTTGCTGTGGCACGGAGCCGGCCTGGCCTGCGAGGATATGTTTTTCTTCGTCGTTGAGTTTCATTCAATCGATCCTGACGCCCGCCTCGCGCACCGCTTTACCCCATTTGGCCAGTTCGCTCTGCTGAAAATTGGCCAAGGCGTCACCGGTCATGGCGGTGGGGATCACACCTAACGGCTCGAGCTTGTTTCGGAAAGCATCGCTGTGCACGATGCGTTCGATTTCACCAGCCAGGGTCACTGTGACAGTTTCGGACAGTCCGCGAGGCCCGAACACGCCCCACCATGCGGTGGTCTCAAATCCGTCGTAGCCGGACTCGGCAATGGTCGGCACATCGGGCAGCACCAAAGAGCGTGTCTTGCTCGAGATCGCCAGCGCCCGCAGCTTGCCGGCCTGCACATTCGACAGCACCGACTGAAGCGGATCGAACATGATCTGGATCTGCCCGCCGATCAGGTCGATGATCGCCGGCGCACTACCCTTGTAGGGCACGTGCTGGATCTCGATGCCGGCCGCCCTCTTGAACATTTCGGCGGTCAAGTGCCCCGGCGTGCCGGCGCCCGCGGAGCCGTAATTGAGTTTTCCGGGCATTTGCCTGGCGAGCGCGACCAGCTCGGCAAGGTTGCGCACCGGCTGCGCGGGGTGCACGACGACCGCGACCGGCGCCAGCACCACCAGCGCAACGGGGGTGAAATCGCGGACGGCGTCGTAAGGCAGGTTCTTGTAGAGCGCGGGATTGATGGCTTGCGTCCCCACCGTTCCCATCAGCAGGGTCTGGCCATCGGGCGCCGACCTCGCCACCGCTTCGGCCCCGATTGAGCCGCCCGCGCCGGCGCGATTGTCGATCACGAAGGTCGCCTTGAGCGCTTCTCCCAGCATTTGCGCGAGCGGTCGCGCCACGATGTCGGTCGGGCCGCCGGCCGGAAAGGGAACGATCAGCCGAATCTGCTTGCCGGCCAGCGATTGGGCGCGCCCTGGCCGCGCCCTGGCCAGCAATCCGGTCGCTGCCGCAGCCGAGGCTATTCGCAGGAATTGTCGGCGGCGCATCAATTTCCCGTCCCAATCCGCCGAAATCGCTCCGGCTTGCCGGCGATGCTAGCGGCTGCCTTCCGGCAATGGGAGTCCGAAGATGGTTGCGGCGATTGAATTTGCCATTGCGCATCATCGATTTCCGCCGCTAGCGTGCGGCCAGCATTGCGCTGGCGAGGCAGATGGCCGACGAACCTACAGAACCCGAACCGCAGGCGGAAGCGCCGCCGCTGGCCGTGAAGCCCGCGCCGCCGCCTGCGCCCGCGCCGGACATCCCGCTGCTGCGCATCGATGCGGTGGTGAAGAAGTTCGGTGCCTTTCGCGCGGTGGATCGGCTGTCGCTCGACATCCGCGCCGGCGAGTTCTTCGCGCTGCTCGGCCCGAGCGGTTGCGGCAAGACCACGCTGCTGCGCATGCTTGCCGGATTCGAAACGCCGGACGAGGGTCGCATCCTGCTGGAGGGCAGGGATATCGCACAGGTTTTGCCGCATCAGCGCCCGGTCAACATGATGTTCCAGAGCTATGCGCTGTTTCCCCATCTGTCGGTGCGCGACAACATCGCCTTCGGGCTGAAGCGCGCCGGCATGGAGCGCGCGCAGATCGATGCCCGGGTCGCCGAGATGGTGGCGCTGGTCAAGCTCGACGGGCTGGAGAGGCGCAAGCCCGACCAGCTCTCCGGCGGCCAGAAGCAGCGCGTGGCGCTGGCGCGCTCGCTGGCGCGCCGGCCGCAGGTGCTGCTGCTCGACGAGCCCCTGGCGGCGCTCGACAAGAAGCTGCGCGAGAGCACGCAGTTCGAGCTGATGGAATTGCAGCGCCGCCTCGGCATGACCTTCGTCATCGTCACCCACGACCAGGAGGAGGCGATGACGGTCGCCGACCGGATCGGGGTGATGGACCAGGGCCGCCTCGAACAGGTCGCGACCCCGCGCGAACTGTACGAGGCGCCCGCCTCGCGCTGGATCGCCGAGTTCGTCGGCGACATCAACATCTTGGAGGGCCAGCTCGATTCGCGCGAGGCCGGCCGCATGATGATCGCGACCAGGGACGCCGGCGCCATCTCGGTCGCCGAGCCGCGGCAGCCGGTCACCAAATCGCTGGTCTGCGTCGCGATCCGCCCCGAGAAGGTCAAGCTCTCGCGCCGCGGGCCGGTGTCGGACGCCAGCAGCGCGCATGCCATCAACCGGCTGGAGGGCATCGTCACCGACGTCAGCTATCTCGGCGGCGTCACCTGCTACAAGGTCAAGCTCGACTCGGGCGCCACGCTGCGCTCGTCGATGGCGAACACCGCGCGGATCGACATCGATGCCTACAGCCCGAGCCAGCGCGTGGTGGCCTGGTTCACGCCCGACGATTGCGTGGTGCTGGAGCAATGAGCAACCGCCGCATCTTCACCCGCCCGGCGCGGCTGGCCGCGATCGCGCCCTATGTCTGGATGGTGCTGTTCTTCCTGGTGCCGTTTGGCTTCGTGCTCAAGATCAGCCTGTCGCAGACCGCAATCGCCCAGCCGCCCTATCTGCCGGTGTTCGACGTAACGCAAGGGATTGCCGCGCTCAAGGCGGCATTCGCCGCGCTGTCGCTGGATAATTTCAGGCTGCTCGTCTCCGACGATCTCTATATCCTTTCCTATCTGCGCAGCCTCGTCGTGTCAGCGGTCTCGACGTCGATCCTGCTTCTGATCGGCTATCCCATCGCCTACGGCATGGCGCGTCTGCCGAAACGATGGCAGAGCGTGGCGATGATGCTGGTCATCATTCCGTTCTGGACCTCGTTCCTGATCCGCATCTATGCCTGGATCAACATCCTGCAGCATGACGGTCTGCTCAACAAAATCCTGCTGGCGCTGCATCTGGTGTCCGCGCCGGTGGTCTGGCTCTCCACCGATGGCGCGATGTATCTCGGCATCGTCTATTCCTATCTGCCGTTCATGATCCTGCCGCTCTATGCGACGCTCGCCAAGATGGATCCGGCGCTGCTGGAAGCCGCGAGCGACCTCGGCAGTTCGCCGCGCCAGGCGTTCTGGCTCGTGACCTTTCCGCTGTCGCTGCCGGGCGTCGCCGCCGGCGTGCTGTTGTGCTTCATCCCGATAACAGGCGAATTCGTGATCCCGGATCTTTTGGCCGGCTCCAACTCGCTGATGATCGGCCAGACGCTGTGGCTCGAATTCTTCACCAACAAGGACTGGCCGGTGGCCTCCGCCGCCGCAGTCGTGTTGCTGTTGCTGCTGGTGCTGCCGCTGATCCTGTACGACCGCATGCAGCGCCGCCAGCTGGAGCGCGCGTGATGGAGACGGGATCGCGATCCGTCCTTCACCTCTCCCAACGGGAGAGGTCGGATCTCGCCAGCGATCCGGGTGAGGGGACTTGGTCCATCGATAGACCGTACCCCCTCACCCCAGCCCTCTCCCCATGGGAGAGGGGGCAGATCGAGTTCGCCGTTATCGTCATCGCCTACCCTCAACGAGCCCTCCCGTCGCACGAGGTTCGCCCATGCATCCGGTGAATCGATTGTCGCGCTTCAACGTGGCCTCGCTGGCCCTGGGGTTGGCGTTTCTGTACCTGCCGATCGTGATCCTCGTGATCTATTCGTTCAACGCCTCGCGGCTGGTGACGGTATGGGCCGGCTGGTCGCTGCAATGGTACGGCGAATTCTTCCACGACAGCGCGATGCTGGAAGCCGCCTCGATGAGCTTTCGGGTGGGCGCGACCTCGGCCACCATCGCGACCCTGCTCGGCACGCTCGCGGCGATAGCGCTGTCGCGCGGCGAGCGGTTCAGAGGCCGCACGCTGTTTTCCGGCATGCTCTATGCGCCGCTGGTGATGCCCGAAGTCATCACCGGGCTGTCGCTGCTGCTGCTGTTCGTCGCCCTCAATGCCGAGCGCGGATTCTGGACCGTCACCATCGCCCACACCACGCTGACCATGTGTTTCGTCGCCGTGGTGGTGCAGTCGCGTCTCGGCGCGCTCGACCGCAGCCTCGAGGAGGCCGCGATGGACCTCGGCTGCGATCCGCTGCGCGCCTTCGTCGCGGTGACCTTGCCGCTGATCGCGCCCGCGATCGCCGCGGGCTGGATGCTGGCGTTCACGCTGTCGCTCGACGATCTCGTGATCGCGAGCTTCACTACCGGCCCCGGCTCGGCGACGCTGCCGATCCGGATCTATTCGGAGGTTCGGCTCGGCGTCAAGCCTGAGATCAACGCGATCTGCACCCTGATCGTCGCATTGATCGCGGTGCTGATTGTGGTGGCCTCGCTGGTGTCGAAGCTGTCGAGCGCGAAGGCCGAGAGCGCGGCGCCGCTCTGACAATCGTCTTTTCTCAGCACATACCGTCGTCATCCTCGCGCAACGGCTGCGCCGTTGTCGCTGGAGGTGCGAGCCTCTTCGGCGAGCCTCGAAGGATGCGGCCACAAGCCCCGGTGGCCCATCCTTCGAGGCGGGCAAGAAAGAGCGCGCACCTCAGGATGACGGCGGAGTTTGCTGCGGCTGTTCATCTCAACTCACGACTTCACCGCGCCCGCCGTGAGCCCGCCGACCATGTAGCGCCGGAAGGCGTAGTAGATCGCGGCCGGCGGCAGGGCGTAGATGAAGCCGGTGGTCATCAGCAATTCCCAAAGCGAATCGTCGGCGGAGAGGAAATTGCCGAGGGCTATGGGAAGCGTGATGTCCTTGTCGTTGCAGAGCAGCAGGAAGGCGTAGAGATATTCGTTCCAGGCCAGCCGCACGGCATAGGTGCCGATCGCGACCAGCGAGGGCATCATCAGGGGGATGTAGACCAGGCGAAACAATTGCAGCGTGGTGGCGCCGTCCATGGTGGCGGCATCGTCGAGCTCGACCGGCAGCTTGTCGGAGGCCTGCTTCAAAACCCAGATCGCGTAAGGCGAAGCGATCGTCACCATCGCGAGAATCAGCGCCCAGTGATTGTTCAAGAGGCCGTAATTGCCCATGGTGCGGTACATCGGCACGGCGAGGAACGCCGCCGGGATGAAATAGGTGAACAGCGCCAGATTCATCACGGTGCGGGCGCCCGGCACTTTCAGCCGCGAGATCGCAAACGCCGGAGCGGTTGCGATGAACAGCGTCAGCGCGCCGGTCGCGGCCGCGATCACGATCGAATTCCACAGCTGCAGCCAGAAATCCCGCGCATGCTTGGAATCACCAACTACAGAGATGAAAATGGAACCATGCGAACTACAAGTTTTGCTCGATGCTACAATCCCCGTCTCGACCGCTTTATTGAAGTCCCCTCGGATGATACCGACAGGGATCGCGACTACGAAAATTAAAGCGCACTGTCGTAGGCGCAATTAGTGAGTAGCCCGCATGAGCGAAGCGAAATGCAGGGTTCGTTCAAGGAGTAGTGATAAACAAACCGGGATGTCGCTTCGCTCATCCAGGCTACTCTTGCTTGCGGCGAAATCGAAACGTTCACAGAGAAGATTTAGGTGCCGCCCTTTTGGCTGGCTCTTCGGCCACCCATTCGCCACGCAAAATCGCATAGCTTGGACTCGAGCTGAGCGACTTCTGACTCGTGCGTCACCAGGTCTTCTGTCTCTAACCGGTCCTTGCCAAGTAAGCCTGGATAGTCGTTATTCAAAACGCGCTCGTAGGGCTCTACATAGATCGAATAAACATCAACCGCGTCGCCGTCTCGTGCGGTTCCTATTCTCAGCGTAGGGTGGTGTGCAAAGATATTTCTAGTGTGAGACAAGTTCACTGCTTCAGCATGCAGCGGTCTCCATTCGTTGACGAATTCTTCCTTTGGCAATTCCAGTTTCACAGCATCATCAACCATGCGCAATCTTTGATTAAACGCGCGATTTCGATAGTAGACGAACGCTGATTGCTTTTGTTCGAAGCCCGTCGCGTGATGAAAGACTTGATATAGTCGGCGATCCACGAAGGCCCAGCTTCCGATGCACATTCCAAGCCTGCGATAAAATTCAATTGCCTCCTTCGAGTCAGGATTGGCGTGCAAACTGATAGTCACCGAATGAGGAATGTCATTCATCGAGGAAGCCCCTGATCAAAATGACCAATACGCAAGCAACTGGCGAAGCATCGTTTGGACTTGCGATGGCTGAACCCGGCTTCCATGCCTCTTAATAGTTACTGACCGGCGCATGCTCAGGACACAGTGCAACCCACTCATCACGCAATTTATCAAAGGACCAGCCGTCCTCCTTAGCTGGAGTGAAGGCGACGCGATTTTCGTCATAGTTGGCGCCAGCGTCAACGTCGCGTCAAGGACCGCATACGTCGCAATGAAACGTCATACGCTGATAAACTCGTTCAAAGCTCATGGCCGTTGTCCGTGACTTGGCGTTTGAGGCAAACAGCACAAAATCGCGGCTTTTATTAGAGTGCGGCTCCAGCACCGCCACCCTACTTCCCCACTGCTGCCCCACCCGCCGGCGCCGCGGCAGCACCGTCCGGCGCCGCCGCCGGCTTCAACCCGCCGCCCGTGAATCGCTCCAGCGCCGACTTCACCTGATCCCTTGTCTTGCGGTCCTTCAGCGCATCGAGCAGCGGCGCCGAGGCCGGCGAGCGGCGGATCAGGATGTCCGGGTCGGGAAAGATCAGCGGGTCGTCCCACGGGCCCTGCACCACGAAGGGCAGTTCGAAGCCGGGCGCGCCGCCGGCGGGCGTGTTCAGGCTGGCGACGCCCCGCAAGTCGTATTCGCGCTGCGGCACCGAGGCGGTGCCGGTCATGGTCAGGTGCGCGGCGGGGCCTTCGAGGCGGACGTCTTCGGCAGTCGCAATGCCGTCGGAAAATTTCACCGCGACCGTCAGCGTGTCGTAGGGCGTAGCACCTTGCCGGAAATTGCCGCCGCCGGAGAGCGGCCTCCGCTCCAGCCGCTTCAACAGCTGCTCGGCGTTGAAACCGTTGATCGCGCCGTCATGGCCGATCAGGCTCGCGGTGCCGTCGAGCGAGGACACGAGGCCAAACGGGCTCGAGCCGGAGGCCACCAGCGAGACGTTGAGATTGCCGCGGCCGGTCAGTTTTGTGATGCCGAACAATTCGGATGTGCAAGCCTGCAAATCGACGTCGGTGAACTGGAACTGGGCTTTCACGTCGGCGACCGTGTCCGAGCGCGCGATGCCGAACGAACCCCTGGCCTCGCCGCCATACATCTGCGCTTCGCCGACCGAGAGCGCGAGCGCGCCGCCGCGCAAATTGGCGCCGAACGCGGTGCGGCCGAGTTTCGTATTGCCGACGGTGACGCGCGCAGCCGACAGGCGCATGTCGAGGTCGGTGGACGACAGCGCGTTGAGGTCGAACACCTGCCGGTTCCAGTCGTGCGCGCCGCTCGCGAGCAGGCGGAAGGTCGAAATGTACGGCGTGAAGTCGAGATTGCCGGCGGCGAGCGTCGCCTGCAGCGTCTGGCGGCCGTTGTTGGACCAGGTCATGACGCCCTCGGCGACATTGCCGTCGAGTTCGACATTGACATTGGTCAGCGCGACCGACGGCCCGACCACATTGGCGCGCGCCTTCAGCGCGAAGCGGCCAAAACCGCCGGCGCCGGGCGGGGCCTGGCCAGCCCAGTTCAGCGCCGAGCGCAGCGACGGGCTGTCGATGGTGAGCGTACCCTCCATCATCATGCTGGTGCGGTCGGCGACCGTGCCGTCGAAGGCGAGTTTTAGGGGCGCAGACGACAGCCTCGCCTTCAGGCCGGAGCGCTCGCCCGACAAGGCTGCGACGAAATCGCTCGCCGAAATCGAGCCGTCGACCCGCTCCCCGCGCCAGTCGAACTGGCCGGTGGCGGCAAAGGAGCGCGAGATCGAGGGCCACGCCAGCGACAGGTCGATATTTCCCAATGTTTCCGCGCCGCCGGCCCCGGTGCCGGTGTAGTCGAGCTCGCCGTCCTCGATCCGGATCTCGGAGAAAGACAGCTGGTTGTCGGCGTCGGGCTTCATGGTGCGGACGATGGTGTCGATGAACGGCGTCCAGTTGCTGCCGCCATCGCCGTCGCGCACGATGTGGATATGCGGGCGCAGCATCATGACGTCGGCGATCTCGAAACGCTGCAACAGCAGCGGCAACAGCCGCAAGTTCGCGGTCAGCACGTCGACCGACAGCGCGGGGTCGGCGGCCGCGCCGCCCTTCAGCCCGACATTGTGAAAAGACACGTAACTGCCGGGAAAAACCGAGACCTCGATGTCGCCCTTGATGACGAGGTCGAGCCCGGTCACGGCGCGGATCTGCGCTTCCACCGCGCCGCGCAAGCTGTCGCGGTTGATCAGCCAGGAGGTCGCGACCAGGGCGATCAGCACCACGCCAAGCAGCGCCGCAATCGGCGTCCCCAGCCGCTTCATTGCCTGGGCCATCGTCAAGGACATATCCAAGTCTGGTTGGAACCGAACGCGGGCAGCCCTCGCCGGGTCGCTGTGGTTGTCAGGAGCAGGCCGGGTCCCCCACCCACGCCAGCGCCGCGCAACTTGATGGTTTTTCTTGACGCTTTCAAGGCCGATGGGACGCTCACTTCACCTCTCCCATCGGGAGAGGTCGGCGCGCAGCGCCGGGTGAGGGGTTACGGCCTAACGATAGACCGTAACCCCTCACCCCAACCCTCTCCCGATGGGAGAGGGGACGCACTGCCGTAGTTGCCCTACCGCCGCCTATCTCAGACAGGCTTCGCGAGCCCCCCGTCATTGACGCATTGCGAAGAATTCGCCTAATAATCGCGGGATCAGGTTTATGTCTGACTGTTTCCTCCATCGAGGCTCGCATTTCCATGAACAAGGTCTACCCCGACGCCAAATCGGCCCTTGAGGGCATCCTGAAGGACGGCATGATGATCATGTCCGGCGGTTTTGGCCTTTGCGGCATCGCCGAGACCTTGTCGGATGCGATCCGCAACTCCGGAGTGAAGAACCTCACCGTGGTTTCCAACAATGCCGGCGTGGACGGCATCGGGCTCAGCCGCCTTTTGGAGACGCGCCAGATCAGGAAGATGATCTCGTCCTATGTCGGCGAGAACAAGCTGTTCGCCCAGCAATTCCTGGCCGGCGAACTCGAACTGGAATTCGCCCCGCAAGGCACGCTGGCCGAACGCATCCGCGCCGGCGGCGCCGGGATTCCGGCGTTCTACACCAAGACCGGCGTCGGCACGCTGATCGCCGAGGGCAAGGAAGTGAAGGAGTTCGACGGCGAGAAATATCTGATGGAGCGCGGGCTGTTCGGCGATCTCGCCATCGTCCACGCCTGGAAGGGTGATACCGCAGGCAATCTCGTCTACCGCAAGACCGCGCGCAACTTCAATCCGATGATGGCGACGGCTGCGAAGATCACCGTCGCCGAAGTCGAGCATCTGCTGCCCGTGGGCCAGATCGAGCCCGACCAGATCCACACGCCCGGCATCTTCGTGCAGCGGATCGTCGAGGTCGGCACCGCGCTGAAGCGCATCGAGCAGCGCACCACCCGCAAACGCCAGGCGGCGGCCGCCGCCGGAGAGGAAGTCTGATGGCCTGGACCCGCGATCAAATGGCGGCGCGCGCCGCCAAGGAACTGCGCGACGGATTCTACGTCAACCTCGGCATCGGCATCCCCACCCTGGTGTCGAACTACATCCCCGAGGGCGTCGACGTCGTGCTCCAGAGCGAGAACGGCATGCTCGGCATGGGGCCGTTTCCCTATGAGGGCGAGGAAGATCCGGATTTGATCAACGCCGGCAAACAGACCGTGACGGAGCTCGCCTCGACCAGCTATTTCTCCTCGGCCGATTCCTTTGCCATGGTGCGCGGCGGGCATATCGACCTCTCGATATTGGGCGCGATGCAGGTGGCGCAGAACGGCGACCTCGCCAACTGGATGATCCCGGGCAAGATGGTCAAGGGCATGGGCGGCGCGATGGACCTCGTCGCCGGCGTCAAGCGCGTCGTCGTGGTGATGGAGCATTCCGCCAAGGACGGCGCCAAACTGCTGAAGAAATGCAACCTGCCGCTGACCGGCGAGAAGGTGGTCGACATGGTGGTGACGGACTTGGCCGTCTTCACCATCGACAAGCACGGCGGCGACGGCATGGCGCTCGTCGAACTCGCCGACGGCGTCACGCTCGACGAGGTGAAGTCGAAGACCGAAGCCGAATTCCGCGTGGCGCTGAAGAACGTGTGATCCGGAATCCGTAGGGTGGGCAAAGGCGCGCTCTTTGCGCCGTGCCCACCATTTTTCGACACACGCAAGATGGTGGACACGCTTCGCTTTGCCAACCCTACGCAACTATTCGTCATGGCCGGGCTTGTCCCGGCCATCCACGTCTTTCTTTCTTCGTCGCAGCCAAGACGTGGATGCCCGGGACAAGCCCGGACATGACGATCAGTTAGCCCGTAGCCCGGATGGAGCGCTTGCGAAATCCGGTTGTCTCGCACCGCTCCCGGATTGCGCTTCGCTCCATCCGGGCTACGGCATTTCGCCGGTGCGCCGGCGCGGTAGCTTTCCTCCGCCGCCTTGACTAACATCCCCAATCAGCCGGCGTTTCAAGACCGGCCACGCAGGGGGAAATTTCCATGGCTCACGCAGTCAACGCCGGCGCGCGGCTCGACCGGCTGCCGATCTCGTCGTTTCACTACCGGATCTTCTGGCTGGTCGGCGCCGGCATGTTCTTCGACGGCTACGACCTCTATATCGCCGGCGGTGTGCTGGCCTCGGCGGTGCAGACCAAATTCTCCACCGTGCCGCAAAACCTGCAATTCATCTCGTTGACTTTCGTCGGCATGACGCTGGGCGCGCTGATCACCGGCTTCGTCGGCGACAGGATGGGGCGCCGCTTCACCTATCAGGTCAATCTGTTGATCTTCGGGCTGGCCTCGCTGGCGGCCGCCTTCTCGCAGGACATGACGCAATTGATCGCCTGCCGGTTCGTACAGGGGCTGGGTCTCGGCGCCGAAATCGTGGTCGGCTATTCGACGCTGACCGAATTCGTGCCGCCCAGGACGCGCGGCCGCTGGCTGTCGATGATGGCGTTCCTGGTGGTCGCCGGATTCCCGGTGACCGCGCTGCTCGGCTATCTGATCATTCCCGGGTTCGGCTGGCGGCCGATGTTCGTCATCGCCGGCCTCGGCTCGCTGATCGTCTGGTACCTGCGCAAGAACCTGCCGGAATCGCCGCGCTGGCTGGAATCGCAGGGGCGGACTGCGGAAGCCGAAACGCTGATGCAAAAAATCGAAACCGAATCCGCCGCCGGCAAGCCGCTGCCGCCGGTGGTGGTGCCGACGCCGATCGCGCAGGTCACGGCCGCCGATATGCTGAGGCCGCCGCTGTTGCAGCGGCTCCTGGTCGGTTGCTGGGTGCTGATCACGATCAACACCCTGATCTTCGGCTTCGTGATCTTCCTGCCGCAGTTCTTCCTCGGCCAGGGGCTGACGATCGCCAATTCGCTGGCCTATACGCTGGTGCTGTCGGCGGCGTCGCTGGTCGGCTGCGCCCTCGGCGCCTGGCTGTCGGACGCCATCGGGCGGCGCATCAGCATCATCGGCGCGTCGCTGGTCACCATCGTCGCCGGCTACATCTATGCCCGCTTCAACGCCGCCTCCGACCCGGAGGTCGTGCTCTCGGTCGGCTTCGTGCTGATCGTCGCGATCTATGTGCAGACCGCGATCCTGTTCGGGGTCTATACCCCGGAACTGTTCCCGACCGAGATCCGCTTGCGCGCCAACGGCATCTGCAACACGCTCGGCCGCGGCGCCACCGTGGTCTCGCCTTTCATCGTCGGCAGCCTGATGGCCAACTACAAGCTGCCCGGCGTGGTCTGGCTGATGATCGGCCTCGTCGTGATCCAGATCGTGGTGGTATGGGCCTGGGGCGTCGAGCCGCGCAACCGCGGGCTGGAGGAGGTCGCCGCCGCGAAGGCCTGATCGCGGCGCGCATCCGCGGCATCGCTCACGGCGGCTTTTGTTGCGCCGCTTGCGCGATTGTCGAATACTGGACCGACCTAGCCAATACGCCTGGAGCCCATGGAGGAAAACGGATGTCATTTTACCGAGGCATGACCTGCGAGAACGTCACCATCAACGGCGACAAGGGGACGCCGATCACGGCCTATGTCGCAAAGCCGTCCGGGCCGGGTCCGTTTCCGGGCGTGGTGCTGATCCATCATCTGCCGGGCTGGAGCGAACTCTACATCGAGACAACGCGTCGCTTCGCCCATCACGGCTATATGGCGATCTGCGCCAATCTCTATGAGCGCGCAGGCGAGGGCAATCCGGACGACGTCGCCGCCAAGGTGCGCGCCGACGGCGGCATTCCCGACGCCCAGATGGTCGGTGATACCGAGGCTGCGGTGAAGTGGATGCGCGCGCAACCCAATCACAACGGCAAGGTCGGCGTGTTCGGATCCTGCTCCGGCGGCCGCCATGCCTTCATCTATGCCTGCCAGAAAAAGGACGTCGACGCCTGCGTCGAGCTCTGGGGTGGTCGCGTGGTGATGGGCAAGGAAGAACTCAACGCCAAGACGCCGGTGGCGCCGATCGACATGACGAAGGACCTCTCGTGCCCGCTGCTCGGCCTGTTCGGCAACGACGACCGCGCCCCCAGCCCGGAGCAGGTCAACCAGCACGAGGCCGAACTCAAGAAGCACGGCAAGGAACATGAGTTCCACCGCTACGACGGCGCCGGCCACGGCTTCTTCTACTGGCACCGGCCGCTGTATCGGCCCGAGCAGTGCATGGACGGCTGGAGCAAGGTGTTTGCCTTCTTCGGCAAGCATCTCTCGAAATAGGAGGAAGCCGATGTGCACATCGATCATCGAGGTCGTACACGCGGAAGGAATGGCCAAGCGCGGCGACCACTGGTTCCCGCTCTCGCAAGCCGTGGTCGCCTATGACCACGCGCGCCATGCGCCGCTCGGCGACGTCATCACGCTCGACTTCATCAACGCCGATCTCGACCCCGGCGCACGCGCCGGCATCGAGCTGACGCTGGAGACCGCCAGGGAACTGCGCGCCGCGCTCGACCGCGCCATTGCCGCCGCCGATTTCGAGGAGGCGGAAGTCAGGGGCAAGGGCGCGGTGCCAAGCCTCGTTCGGGCGGCGTGAGAAGCTACGAGGACATCAAGAACAACGTCGCGGCCTGCATGTTCGACCAGTACGGGACGGTGGTCGACATGCAGGGAGGCCTGACCGCGATCGCCACGCCGTTCCTGAAGCAAAAGGGCTGGGGCGGCGATCCGAACTCCTTCGTCACCTGGTGGCGGCGCACGCATTTCGAGAATTCCATGATCGACGCGCTGCTGCAGCGCGAGCACACGCCGTACCGCGAGATCGGGCATCGCTCCGTCGCCCATGTGATGGACCGGGCCGGCATCGGCTACACGCGAGAAGACGTCGAATATCTCGTCGGTGAAATCGAGAAGCTGAAACCGTTTCCGGAGGTGCCGGCGGCGCTCGACAGGCTTCGCGCGAAATATCGGCTTGTGGTGTTGTCGAATGGCGATCCCGATATGCTGGAAACAGCGAACCAGTATCACAAGGTGCCTTTCGATCGCGTCATCTCGGTAGCCGAGGCGAATTCATTCAAGCCCCATGTTGCGACCTACACCAAGGCAGCCGAACTGCTGGGCCTGAAGCCGGATCAGATTCTCTTTGTCGCAAACCACGCCTTCGATTGTATCGGCGCGAAATCGGCCGGCATGCGAACCGCGTTCATCGATCGCCGCAGCCGGCCGTTCGGCGAGACGCCGCATCAGCCGGACATCCTGGTTCCCACGATGGCGGATCTGGCGGACGCGATCGGCTGACAACCGGCTGCTGTCCGTCGCGGACGCTGCCACCGAATGGGCCGCGTCGGAGTGCAGCCGGAACAGCGGAGCCTATTTTGCTCTCGCCGGCATCAGCTCTTTGTCGATCTTTCGTTGCGCGTCCAGAACGGCGGCTTTCATCGAATAGGATGTGCCGCTCCTGGTTCTTGTCGCGTCAAGTTGCACGGTCCATTTCCACCCGGTTGGATTGGCAGTCCGGACGACCCGATACTCAATGCCCCTGTATTGCATGATGGCCGCTCGCGCATTCTGGAACAGCGGATCGTCGGCTATTTGGGTGGCCGCAGGTGATCCAGCAGCTTGCCGATGTCGGGCGAGTGCAAGGGGTCCTCACCGTCACAATCGATGCAGCGATATTCCCGGGCCTGCATTCCCCGCACGAGCGCGAGCTTCATGGGCTGGTGACATTTTGGGCAGATCGGTGGCCTCGAGGTATTCATGGCACGGAGTGTAATTCCTCAAAATGCGATCTGTAAACCGTTAAGTAATTGATATTATTGTGACTTTTGCTAACTTTTAGATTTCTTGGTACTCGGCGGAACTGGGATTGATTGAGTGAATTGAGTGATTTACTAATTCCGCGCTAGACGCTGAGAATACTCTATCTTGGAGGACGCCATGAACGATCGCCGTGGTGAGCGACTGCAGATCATGCTTTCGCCGGAAGAACTGTCGGTGATTGACGACTTCAGATTTCAGCATCGGATGCCGACCCGGGCCGCCGCCGTTCGCGAGCTGCTCAAGCTCGGCCTCGCGGCGAACGGGGCCAACGCCGGCAATGGGATGAAATCCAGCAATTATGGGGTGTTCAGTCGAGGACCTACCGGTCATCTGGACAGCGGTTCCAACGGCGAGTAGCCGTCCCGCGTCGGGGTTCGCGAATGAGCCGTCGCCGGGGCGTTCCCGTTCCGCGCCGACCAGGCGATCGAACGAGAGTTACGCGATGGCGGGCATCCTGCCGAACACGCGATCCAGCGCCGCGCGCAACACCTCAAGTGGATTCGAAGCGCCCGAACGGCTGCGCCAGGCGACATGGCCGTCGGGCCGCACCAGCACCGCGCCATCTTTGTCGATGCCGTAGGCCGCGTGCCAGTTGCCGTCGGGATCGCCGAGATCGCCGCCTGTTCCGATCGTATGGGCCTGAAGCGGCGGCACCATTGGGCCGATCGCCTGCGCGGCCCGCCGCCATGCGGCGCCGTCAGCTCCCGTCAGCAGCACGAAATGCGGGCCGAACAGGTCGACGGTCGAGATTTGCTGATCGCCGCGGGTGAGCAAGACATGCGGCGCGCGGCCGCCGGGGCGGGCCGAGGGCACGTAGTCGGTGACGGGATCGTCGACGGCTGTGCGCGGTGTGCCGTCCGGCACTACCGCGTTCGATTCATAGGAGGCGCCGAAGATCAGTCCCTGTTCGTTCAGGAATTCGCGCCGCGGCAGCACCTTGCTTTGCCGCGCGGTGCGCCCCATCGACAGCGCGTTCGCCAGCGCGTTCTGGGTCACGACCATGCCGAACGGCTGGCGTTCGGCGTGGTAGCTGTCGAGCAGGCTGTCGTCGGCCTTGCCGTTGATAACAGCGGCGATCTTCCAGGCGAGGTTGTGGACGTCCTGAACGCCGGTGTTCAGGCCAAAGCCGCCGGTCGGCGGCATCTCGTGCGCCGCATCGCCGGCGAGGAACACGTCGCCTATGCGATAGCGGTCGGCCACGATCGCGGAAGCCTCCCACGGGCCGATGCCCAGCACCTTCACGTCGATATCCGGCAAGCCGACGCCCTTGCGGATCAGCTCCGCACAAAATTCCGGCGTGAAATCCTCAGGCTTCCAGCCAAAATTTTTGGGGCTGTGGATCAGAAAGCCCCAGCGGTCGGTGCCGTTGATGGTGAGGAAAGTGGCGCGCAGATCGTCCTGCTCGACAAAGTACAGCGCCGCGGGGCGGTGTTCGACAAACTGGGTGAGTTCGGCGTGGAACAGGATGTTGACGCTGTCGTAGACTTTCTCCTCGCCGATCATCTTGACGCCGAGCGCGCGGCGCACGCGGCTCTGCGCGCCCTCGGCGGCGATCAGATAGCGCGCCCTGAAGGGCGTCTCCGCGCCACTCGTTCGATTGGTCAGCATGCCGGTGACACCGTCCGGTCCCTGGCTGAACGAGGTCAATTCGGTGTTGAAGCGCAGCGCTTCTGGCCCGCCCGCCTCCTCGGCAAATCGGCGAATCACCGGTTCGAGGTCATCCTGGGCACAGAGGCAATTGCGGACCGGTGTCGCCGCCATGTTCTTCGGCGTCGCGCGGCCGGGCACGCGGCGCTCGATCTCCTCGCCGGCGAGCGATTCGGTCCAGACGATCAGCCCGAGCCGGCCTTCCTGGAGTCCCGCAGCCCGGACCGCGGTATCGATGCCGCACTGCCGGAACACCTCCATGGTGCGGGCATTGATGCCGCGCGCCTTCGGCGTCAGCGCCGTGCTGGGGTGACGTTCGACCAATAGCGAGCGCACGCCGTGCCGGGACAGCAGCAGCGAGGCGGTGAGGCCGACCGGACCGCCGCCGGAAATCAGAACGGGGAGTTCGGGCATTTTTTGAAAACCTTGTTGGATCGGCGTGGCGTGAATGATCCGAGATGCGAGTTATCCAAGATACGGTTTATCCGAGATGCGATTTATCCGAGATCCATGGGCTTGCCATGGGTTTCGCGGCGATAGGCGTAGATTGCGATCAGGGCGGCCAATTCGCAGGCCGCCAGGAACAGGAAGGCCGGCGCCACCGCGTCGGCGGTGGCCTTCGGCGAAACCACATCGCTGCTTCCGGCAATCAGCGCCAGGCACACCGGTCCCAGGATCTTGCCGACGCCGTTGGCGGCCTGCGCCAGGCCAAAGGCGCGAGCGCCGAGCGACACCGGAAATACCTCGACCACATAGGGCGTCATGTTGGAGAACGAGCCGCTATAGAAGGCTGCGCCGAAAATCACCAGCAGCGCAAACACCGACCAGCCTGCGATGAAGTCCTGATAGAAGGCGAAGATCGCGATCATGACCAGGAACGAGACGGATGTTCCGAACAGTGCCGAGCGGCGGCGCCCGAAATAGAGTGGCAGCACCGAAAACAGCACGCGGCCGAGGAATGAGGCGATACTGACAAAGATGAAATATTTCGCGGCCTCGTGCGCGGTGATCTTGAGAAGCTGCGACAGGATGGTCGGGCCCCATAGCTGCACGCCATAGGTGCCGGTCGATATCCCGGTCCAGATCACGACGACCCACCAGAACCGCTTCTGGTCCTTGAACAGTTCCGACAGCGCCACCGGCTTCCTCTCCGGCGGAAGCGCGGTCGGCAGGGTGATGCTGTCCTCGGGCACGCCCGTCAGCTTCGCGGCCTCGCGCCGCGCGTCGGCATTGCGGCCGCGCGACAGCAGCCAGCGCACCGATTCCGGCGCGATCCAGGCGAGCAGCAGCGAGGTGATGATCGGCATCGCGCCGGTGGCGGCGACCCCGCGCCAGCCGATCACCGGCAACAGGCTTGATGAAATCACGGCGGCGAACATCGTGCCGAGCGCGACCGGCACCACCATCATGCTGGAAACGAAGGTGCGGTATCTCGTCGGCGTGATTTCGACGACCAGCGGATTCTGCGCGCTCACCGCCGCGATCGATCCGAAGCCGACGACGAAGCGCAACATGGAAAACAGGATCCAGGCGCCGTCGGGGATCAGCGCGCATCCGGCGGCGCCCAACGAGAACAACAGGCCGCCGCCCCAGATCAGTTTCTTGCGCCCGATGGTGTCGGCGATCCGGCCGCCGGCCAGCGAGCCGAAGATGGCGCCGACGCCCGACGACAGCAGCATGACAGCGCCCTGGCCGTAGGTCAGATGCCAGCCCGGCGCCAGCACCGAGACGAGATATCCGACCAGGAAGAAGTCGTAAAATTCGAACATCTCCTGCAAGACGAGGAGGCCGATGGTCAGGTAATAGCGCGGCGTGAGCCTGGATTTCTCGACCGATGACAGCCAGTCCTGCGCCCCGGCCTGGGCTTGCGGATAATCCGGACCAACGCCCTTGAGTGTGTCGGGAATGCTGCCTTGAACGGCGCCCTGGACGCCGAGCGAAACATCGGCCATTTCTCTCCCCCAAACGCCCGGCTGCCCGCCATCCTGCGCAGCGGTTGAAGAATGCCGAGACGATCGCGGTAAAGCTATCACCGGCCATCGAAAACACAATCGACCATCCCGGGAGGTTGTCCATCCGTGGGCGATGCGCGTGCGGTGACCGCTGGCGATGGCGCGAACCCGGCGTCGGGGGGCGGCACGATGAGGCGCCACCGCGTCTCGTCCTCCATCATCGGCGCGCTCACGAGGCGTTCGAAAAATTCCTATCGTTGTGTCTGGTGCCGGACCGGAACTTTCGTCCCGCTGCAACATTCCTTTCCCATCGAATTCAAAATGCTGGGAGGAATCATGGAACAGGTGTTGAGCCCCGCCGGGGTGGTTGACGAAGCCGTTGAGCCGCAGGTGGCGGGCGTATCATGGGCGGCAGTGCTGGCAGGCGCCGTCGCTTCGCTGGCGCTGACCTTGGTGTTGTTGTCGTTCGGCGCGGGCGTCGGGTTTGCCGTGGTGTCGCCGTGGGCCGGTTCGGGAGTCTCAGCCACCAGTTTTGAGATCGGCACCGGGCTCTATTTCATCGTGATGGCCATGATCTCGTCCGCGGTCGGCGGCTACCTGGCGGGACGGCTGCGCAACCGCTGGATCGGCGTGCAATCGCCTGAAGTGCATTTCCGCGATACCGCGCACGGTTTCCTGGCTTGGGCACTGGCCTCCGTGCTCGGCGCGATCCTGCTCGCTTCTCCCGCCACATCGCTGCTCGGCGGTGCAACATCCGGCGCGGCGCAGGTCGCCGGCCAGCAGGCCTCTGGCCGAATGACCGGCTATGTCGATACCTTGCTGCGGCCGGAAAATCCGAGCGCGGAAAACACCGCCAATGCCAATGGCGGCGCGATGCGCCCGGAACTGACGCGGCTGTTGACATCGGACTTCCGCAACGGCGGCGAACCGTCCGCGGCCGACCGCAGCTATCTTGCCAAGGTCGTTGCCGCCCGCACCGGTCTCGCCCCGGCCGACGCCGACAAGCGCGTCAATGACGTCATCGCGCAGGCCAAGCAGGATCTCGAGAACGCCCGCAAGGCCGCCGAGCACCTGGCGATCTGGCTGACGCTGTCGCTGTTCATCGGTGCTTTCTCGGCCGCGCTGGCGGCAACCGAAGGCGGCGGCCTGCGCGACGGAACATGGGGCAACAGAACGCTGCGCCGTTAATCCCGGTCCACCCGAATAAAGAAAGGAGAGAACCATGCCGATTCTGCTGTGGCTGTTGGGAATACCAATCCCGCTGATCATCCTGATCATGCTGCTGCACCACTGACCCGCCGTTACGGCCAACAACAATCACCTTCACACCACACACTGGAGACTGAAATGACATCGAAATATCTGGCCGCAGCCCTGCTCGGCACCACGTTACTGACCGGAGCGGCATACGCGCAAACTGCCGCGCCCGACCGCTCGAACATCAATACGGCCGTCCACAGGGACGGCGAGTGGCGGTCGTCGAAACTGATCGGCGTCGACGTCTACAACGACAATAACGAGAAGATCGGCGACATCCAGGAACTGATCGTCGACAAGTCGGGCAAGGTCGACAACGTCGTGCTCGGCGTCGGCGGCTTCCTCGGCATGGGTGAGCACTATGTCGCGGTGCCCATGGAGAAGCTGAAATGGGTCAATACGCCCGTGCAGACCTCGTCGACCGCAAACACGCCCAAGGAGAAGTCTCCGAACGCCGGCAATGCCGGAACGACGACCGGCGAAGCCAACCGCGCCAACCGGCCGGAGCGCGCCGCGGACGAAAAATGGTATCCCGATCACGCGGTCTTCAACGCGACCAAGGATCAGCTGAAGGCGATGCCGCAGTTCAAGTATAAATAACCCCAGGAAGCCCAAGGCCCCCGCAATCGTTCGCGGGGGCTTTGCCTTGCGTCGACTTGCTGCGTCTTTCGGCAGATCAGTTTCGCCTGGCGCGACGATCTCAATTCATCCTGATTTCAGCCGCCTTCGTGTTCCGGCGCCACGGCCGGATGCCGGCCCTGTTAAGATTACGCCTTAACTAAACATTAATTATGCGTTTGCGGGCACCGGTGGCCCGGCCTAGCGTCGTCGCAGGGCTGCTCAGCAACCAGCGATTGGTGTGTGCCATGACGAACAGAATGTACCTGATGTCGATCGCCTCCCTCGGCGTCATCGCGCTCACGCTTGGGGCCGGCGACGCCTTCGCCAGGTCGGGCGCGGCTCACGCGGGATTTGCTTCGACGCATCCCCATGGGCTCGTCGGCCCGTCGTTCCGGCATCACCGCAGAAACCATCTCGGCGCATTCTGGCCCGGCACAGGGGACTACTTCTACGGCCCATCGGAGGGCGAACCCCTGCTGGATGCGGCGCAGCCGGGATCCGGCGATACCCATTACACCTATACATATGACGTTCCCTGGGATTGGGCCCATCGCTATCCGCCCGCGGTCGCACCGTCCGATCGGCCCTATGTGTCGAGCTGCCCCACCGAGGCCGTGACCGTCCGCGGGCGTGGCGGCGAAGACCAGACCGTCAACGTCATGCGGTGCTACTAGAGCCTTTTCCGTTTCGATGGAATCGAAACGGGGCTCTAAATTCTTGATCTGACGCGTTTTCTTGACGCGAACCGGTGACCACTTCGCTCGAAAACGCTCTAACGGGTTGGCGAGAACGAAGCCGGGCGCATAACCTTGTCTTCCTGTAGCAGAAGCATTCCTTCAGTGAGTGACAGGAATTCGCCCCAGGCGGGGTCGGCGTCACGCGCCGCACGCTTCTTTTCCATGTCGGCAAGGTTTTCGTAGCGCCAGAGGTGCACGACCTGATTGAGCGCGCCGATATAACTTACATAGTAACTCATCAGTTCAAGACCGTGCCGCTTCGTCACCGGTAGCGCATGCTTCTCGAAAAGCTCCAGGTATTTTGCCTGCTTGCGTGGGATCAGGGTGTAGGTCCGGACATCGACAATCATCTGGGCGGTTTCTCCATGCTGAGACCGGCGGCAGCGTCAAGATAAAGCATCGGCCCGTCCGGCGCGATAGTTTGTGGCCATCGCGATTGGTCCGATGTCTCGCCAAAAACATATCGCATGGTCGCCGCACGGGGCCGCTTGACTTCTGCAAGTCGGCAGCCAAATTGCGCCCTCCTGCGAAATCCGATCCTCGCCTGCGCGTCGGGCCGAAAGTGACGAACAACATCCAACGATCCAGGAGAGCGTCTTGCATAGATGGCAGCGATGGGTCCGCGCCTTGGGCGCGCTTGCATTGTTTCTGGCTTTCTGCGGCTTCGCGGGAAAGCCGGCTTACGCCGACGGCTCCGTATCATCCCTGGGCATGGGCTACGGCGCGCGCGATCAAGCGGCGTTTGGGCGATTCCTGGCCGTGATCCAGCAGTACAATGCGTCGGGCGAGCGCTTCCGCATCGATAGCCATTGTCAATCCGCCTGCACGATGTTTCTTTCGATCCGCAATGTCTGCGTCACGCCAGGCGCGACGCTGTTGTTTCACGCCGGCGGCTCCATGCAAAAGGGCATCATCAACCCCTCCAGCACGCAGCAAATGCTCAGCAGCTATAACGCCGCCTTGCAACAGTATGTCACAGCGAACCATTTCATGGATACGTTCGCCTTTCATCCGATTCCCGGCAGCCAGATCATCAAGCGCTTCGGCTACCCGGCATGCCGGTAGGCAGGTGATCCGGAATTTCGCGGACTACCGTTCGCCCGAGCATTGACCCCTGGAGATTGCCCGGATGAGCGGACTGCGCGGCTGATCGTCGAGCGAAGTCATGTTGCCTGCTTTCGCCGGCGCTTTTCAAAGATGCCGTCGATCACCGGCGCCGCAAAGGCGAAGCACCACAGGAATTGCGCGATATAGGTTTGCGGGACGACCAGTGCGAAGAAGGTCGCCACGACAAAAACCGCAAACGCGAAGCCGATTCCGGCGGCGACGCTGGCCTGGCCGCGCGGCAGTGCTGCAACAAGCCACATGATGCTGTTCAACCCGGCCAATACGGCCAGATGGCAACTATACAGCACGACGATGTCGCGGGTGTTGCCATAGGTGCCGTAGAGGCCGGTGGTGACGGGCAGCAGGACGATCGCCAGCAGAAAGAACAGGTTGAGATAGAGCACGATGCGGGTCGCGTGCGGCTGGTAGGCCAGCCTGCGCTGGTGCGAAATCCAGAACATGCCGGCAACCAAGAAGCTGATCAGGAGCGCGATGACTTGCGACTGGTAGGTGGCCCAGATATTGGACCAGACCGGCGTGCCGTTGAGAGCCTGCCCCTTGGGAAAATTATAGGCCAGCAAGGTCATCGCGACGCCGAAGATGGTGTTGCTCAAAGCCTCGAGCCGGCGCATCTCGAACAGATCGGCTGAATCCGGCATACCATCTCCCGCGTTCAATGCCGAAGCCTTAGCATCAATATCGACTGGGCGGCCCGGAACTTTGAAAGACGGCGCAACGATAGTTCACGCGGCGTTCGGCCGGAAAACGTCACGGTTTGACTTGCGGCGCCGGGAAGTGGCGCCCTTTCTGTTTCATCCGCTGCGAACGCGCGGTTGAAGATCATCGCGGGCTGCGCCCACGTCCCGCAGCTGCAGGCGCCGGAAATATTTCCGGATGCGATCCTCGATTTCCTGCCGGAGATTTCTGCCGCGGACTTAAGGTCTACAGCACCTTGATCGCGAGCCAGACCGCAGCCCAGAGCGAGAGCGACAGGAAACCGACGCACAGTACGGCGGCCGCCAGAACCCTGATCGCGACAGCGCCATTGTCGGCCAGGGACGCCTGAGCGCGTCCGGTGCGAAAACCGTCATTCTGGGGAATATGACCGCGGACTCCAAGAATCCAGAGAACGAGGTCCAGGACGAACAGGCTCATGGGCGGAAGCTCCGATGTGGCATCTGATTCGCTATCATTGCCCAGAAATGAAACTTTTCTTTGCGCGAGTACAAATAATTTCGCACGGTACCGTATTCGTCCGGGGTCGCAGAAGCATGTCATCGCGTGGGTGCGCCGCAACAACCGCTGCTGGAGGTGGAGTGGCAGCTTGACTGACGGAACTCAATCCGCGCGCACGCCGCTCTCGTCGATCACCCTGGTCCACTTGGCGGTCTCGGCCTCCATATAGGCCTGGAAATCCTCCGGGGATGGGCTGCCGATGGCGAGCACGCCGCTGGTGCGCATCCGCGCCTGGATCGCAGGATCGGCGAGCACCTTGACGATCGCGGCGCGCAGCTTCTCGACGATCGGCCGCGGCGTGCCCGCGGGCACCAGCACGCCCTGCCACGACGAGGTCACGAGGTTTTTCCATCCGAGCTCATACATGGTCGGGACGTCGGGAAGTTCGGTCATTCGCTCCCGGGTGGTAACGGCAAGCGCCTTGACCGTCTTCTGCCTCACCTGCTCCATCGCCGAGGAGATCGTGGTGAACATCATGTCGACATGGCCGGCGAGAACATCGGTCACCGCGGGCGCGGCGCCGCCCTTGTAGGGCACATGCACCATGTCGAGGCCTGCGTCCTTCTTGAAGACTTCCATCTCCAGCCGGTTCAGCGTGCTGCTGCCGGGGGAAGCGAAGGTGACCTTGCCCTGGTTCGCCTTCACATAGGCGATCATCTCGCCGACGCTGTCGGCCGGGAAATCCCGCCGGGTGATCAGGATGCTCGGCGTATCCGCGCACATCGAAACCGGGGCGAGATCCTTGTCCGGCTTGATGTGCATGTTGTGATAAACGCCCGGGTTGATCGAAATGGTGCCGACATTGCCGAGAAACGCCGTGTAGCCGTCAGCCGTCGCGCGCGCGGCGGCCTCGGTGCCGACGATCCCGGCGGCGCCGATGCGGTTGTCGACCACGATCTGCTGGCCGAGGATCTGGCTGACGCCGGGCTGGATCATGCGGGCGACGAAATCGGACGCGCCGCCGGGCGCGAACGGCACGATCATGATGATCGGCCGCTCGGGATAGCGGCCGGCGTCCTCGGCGCAGGCCGCGCCGGGCAGGAGCAACCACGCGCCGCCGAGCGCCGCGACCAATCCGGCGCCGATCCGCTGTCGTGAGGCCATGGTCGGTAATTCCGCTTTGGTTCCGGTCGTGCAACTCCAACCTATGCCGGAGCCTTGCGACCCGTTCAAGCCCGCGCCATCATCTCCTGGGAAAACACCACCTCGATCAGCGTACCCGAATGCGCACCGGTCTTGATGTGGAATTTGGCGCGGTTGGCTTCGACCAGCGCTTTGGTCAAGGACAGGCTGACGCCGGGACCGTCGGAGACCCGGTCGGAAGGAGCCTGTGTCCGGAACGGCTCCATGGCGGCGGCGACCTCGTTGTCGTTGAGGCCGTGGCCGGTATCGCGTACTCGCAACACCACTTCGCCGGAATCCGACAGCGCGGTGGAGACGATCACCTGGCCGCCGGCATTGGCGAGATGGATCGAATTGCCGATCAGGTTCAGCGTGATCTGGCGCAGCGCGCGGGCATCCGCCACGACAGGCGGCAGCGCATGCGCCAGCGAGGTGCGGATGATGATGCGCTCGCGGTTGGCCTGCGACTGCATCCCCGCCACGCATTGCTCGACCAGGTCATTGAGGTTCTGGCTGGCGAAGGTGAGGTCGAGCATGCCGGTCTCGATCCGCGAGAGATCGGTGAGGTCGTTGATGATGGCGATCACCCGTTCGCCGGAGGCGCGGATGTCCTTCATGTATTCGAGGTAGCGCTCGTTGCCGAGCGCGCCGAAGCGCTCGCCGACCATGACTTCGGCAAAGCCGATGATGGCATTGAGCGGCGCGCGGACCTCGTGGCTGATCCGCGCCAACAGGTCGGCTTTGGCACTGGCGGCGCGATCGGTCAGCCGGCGGGCCTGTTGCAATTCGCTCTCGCTCTTTTTGACCTGCGACAGGTCGCGAAACACCGCGAAGAAATTCGGACCCATGGGGCGGGTCCGTCCCATGGTCATCGACAGCGGGATGATGCCGCCGCGGCCGGTGCGGCCCAGCACGTCTCGGCCGTGATCGAGCAGGCTGGCGACGCCTTCGCCCTTGATGCTTTCCAGATAGTCGCGGACCTTGCGCTGGCTTTCCGGCGCGAACAGCTCGGCGAGATTGCGCTGCACGAATTCCTCGCCGTCATAGCCGAACAGCGCCTCGGCGCTGCGGTTGCAGGCGTTGAGACGGCCCTCGGCGTCGAACATCACGATGCCGTCGGCGGTGGTGTCGAGGATGGCGCCGAGTTCTTCGGCATTGGCGTGGCCGACCTCCGAGGTTTCGGGAAGCGGCGCCGGCTGTCCGATCGCCTGCGCGACGGCGGCGCCTTCGATGGCCGTGCCGGAGAAGATCAGCGCCAGCGCGGAATCCTCGTCCCAACTGATGGTGTAGAGCCGCGCCTCGATCGCGGGCGGCGGAGCCTGTTCGCCGGCGGCGGCACTGGCCGAAATCATCACCGGCGTGCCGGTGTCGGAAGTGCTGCTGGCGCTGGAGACGCCGGGCTCGACATAGAGCGCATCCAAGCCGCCGGCGTCTTCCAGCGCGTGCAGGCTCGGATAGCCCATCCGCGTGAGAAACGCCGCATTGGCATAGACCAGCCGGTCGAGCCGGTAGATCAGGATGCCGACGGGGAGCAAATCGAGCAATGTCCGGTCGCGCCGGCTTTCGCCGCGCGCGGGCGGCTCGGGTTGCGCCAGCCAGCCGGGCCGCTCGTCGGCCGCGGCCGCCTCCGCTGTTGCGGGCTGTTCGATTGCGGGCTCGGGTGCCTCTGACGTTGCGGGCGGCATGGCGGAGGCGGTGATGTTTTCGCCTTCGAGCCGCGCCGACAATTGCCGGGCGAGTTCGTTGAAGGCGCTGTTTTCCACCGGCGTCAACGCCGGCGATTTCGGTTCGCCAAGCGGGCGAAACGGCAGCACGTTCTTGAGCATTTCGTTGGGCGTTTCCACGGGTGTTTCCAAATCGGTTGGTGGTGAAGTCTCAACAGCAATCGGGCCGGACGATCCGGGAGCGCTGGGCGATGCCATATCGGGAACCGGGGGCGGATTTACGGCGGTTTGGTTCGCAAGATTTGTCGGAACGATGTCGGACGAAGGCGGCGGTGACGGTGGATCGCTGAACATTTCGAAGCGGCGCATCGCGGCCAGGCGGGAGAGGCCGTCGAGGTCGCGGCAAACGCCGAAGCCGCGGTAGCCGGCGAAATTCCGCATCCGGTCGAAGAGCGGCAGGCCCGACAATTCGACCGGCAACCGGCCGCCGCCGTCGACCGGCCAGTTCAGCGTGATGCCGCTCCAGGTATCGCGGGTGGCGATCGCCTTGAGGACGCGGCCGTCGGGATCGAGGGCGAAGGTGTCGGCGATTTCGCTCCACAGCCGGCCGAAGCCCGCGGCAGTACGCGCGCCGATCAGGCGGGTGAATTCATCGGAGCCGAGCGAAAAGCGCCCTTCGGCATCCATCTGCCACATGAAGCGCAGCGGGTTGCGCCGTGTCGCCGGCGCCGGTTCGTCGAACCATGACGGCGCCGGGACCGCGGCCGGGACGGGAGGCCCGGCCACCACGGTAGGTGGCGCGGTGTCCGCTGGCGCCGGCTCGTCGGCGACGGCTTCGACATAGGGCGACGGTTCGTGCGACGGTGCTTCGGTTTCCGATGCCGTCGTTTCCGCTGGAGGTTGCGCGGCTTCGACATCGGGCGTGTCGAGCTGCGGCCCCAACTCGTCGATCAGCGCGAATTCGGCCGGCGCCTCGCCCGTGTTCACGGCTTGCTCGTAGTCGGGCGTCGGTTGCCCCCCGACCGCTGCGTTCTCTTGTGCAGGCGCGGCGACCGTGGCGACCGGCGCGATCAGGGCGATGAGGCCGACATCGGCGCCGCTGCCGACGCGCTGCAGCACCATCTGGCCGACGATGCCGACAGGCGTCTCGACGCGGCCCTGCTCCAGCGCCTTGCTGCGCGCCACGTCGAGGCCGGCCTCGGAGAGATTGCGAAAGCCGAGCAGCGGACGGGCGGCATCGCTGGCGCCGATGAACACGCCGTCGCGGGCAAAGGCTGCGATCGGATGGTCGATGCCTTCGACCAGGCGCTGCAGCCGTTCGACCAGAGGCATCGCACGGCCGCTGGCTTCGACGCCCACGACCAGGACGCCATGGCTGCCGTCGGAAAATTCCAGCCGCGCGCAGCCGCAGGTCGCAAGCGCACCCAGCGGTGCGCCAAAACCGCGCAGCCGCTCCAGCCGCACCGCCTCGGCTCCCGGCAATCTCCCTGCGAGCTGCGCCACCTGGCGCCGGCGCGGATCGGCCGGACCGAAGGTCTTGCGGGCCAGCGCCGCGCCGTTGGCCACGCCGAACAATTTTGCGCCGACCGGATTGGCCCACAGCATCCGCGTGCCGTCGACCGACCACAGCCATGCCGGGTGAGCGCTCGTCGCATGCAGCGCGAGCCGCGGATCGCCGACGCATCGCAACTGGAATTCCGTCGTATTCATTGCAGCGGGATGACCGGCTTGGTGGTGAGGCGGCGGCCGAACGATGACAGCCTTAACGAACCGTTAGTATCGCCCGCGGGCGACGGCAGGTCCACGGCCCTGGGCCATCGGGAACCATGCAAAGCCGCGCTAACCTTAACCCGGCCGAACCGTCTTTCGGCTGCCGCGTTGGGATGTTGCAAACCGCGATCGAAGGTTCACGATGGGGAACCGGGCGCGGCGGCCCTTTCGATGGCACAACAGGGAGTGGGACCATGAGCGAAGAAGCGCGTGAGGGATTCGAGAATTCCGAAAGAAATGCGATCGATGGCGGAAGCCAGTTTCGATCAGGCCCGCAAGGCTTTTGAGAAATTCCTGAGTTCGGCGCAGGCGACCGCCGGCACGATCGAGGAGCGGCGCGCCACCGTTCAGGCCGGCGCCAAGGATGTCGGCGCCAAGGCGATCGGCTATGCCGAAAAGAACGTGCAGGCCTCGCTGGATTACGCCCAGTCGCTGCTGCACGCCAAGGACCTCGCCGAAATCATCAAGCTGCACAGCGAATATGTGCAGTCTCAGATGCGCTCGCTGGCCGAGCAGGCCAGCGAAATGGGCCAGATCGTCAGTAAGGCGGCGATGGATGCCGCCAGGCCCAACAGCTAATCAGGTGTAATCGAGGTTTGATGCGGGCATCCGGCTCTCCCGGGCGCGGGGGGCGGGCGGCGGCGAGAAGCAAGGAGCCGGGCAGGTCACGCATGCGGGCCAGCCATACGGCAATGCACCCAAAAATTGTACGCAATTACGTTGCGTTGCACAAAATTGACATTATATAGGCGTATGTGTCGGGTGTCCGACGAAGGACATTCCCGCTGCGTGATCCAAGTCGACGTTCCCGGCCTTCGCTGGGCGCGCAAGGGGTCACATTCATCCAATCCCCGTTTTCGAAGGATCCATGCCATGGCCAATCCCACCGATCCCTTTTCCGCCTCGATCATTCCCTTCGAGGTTCCCGAGCAGATGCGCGCCTTCGCCGAAAAGGGCGTCTCGCAGGCACGCGACAGCTACGCCAAGTTCAAGGACGCCGCCGAGACCCATAACGGCACCATCGAGGCGGTCTTCACCTCCGCCAGCAAGGGCTACAGCGAATACTCCGCCAAGCTGATGGAAATGATGAAGGCCAACACCACTGCCTCGCTCGACTTCGCGCAGGAACTGCTGGGCGTCAAATCGCCGTCGGAAGCGATCGAACTGTGGACCTCGCATGCCAAGAAGCAGTACGAGACCCTCACCGCACAAGCCAAGGCGCTCGCCGAATTGAGCCAGAAGGTCACGACCGAAACCGTCGAGCCGATCAAGACCAGCGCCTCGAAGCTGTTCAAGCCGGCCGCCTGATCGTCGATCGGCGTTGCCAAAAAGCCCGGGCGGGACAGCCCGGGCTTTTTGCTGTTTGGCAGGTTGCAAAATGCCGATGTCGTCCCTGCGAACGCAAGGGACCCATACACCGTGACCGCCCGAGTGGACGCAAGTGGCTGTTGCCCAACTTCGCTTCAGCAACACCAGCCCGTGCTTATGGGTCCCTGCGTTCGCAGGGACGACGCTGGAATTGCTGCCCGGCTTGGCCTTGCCAAAGACCGGCGTTGCACCTAGTTTCCGGCCCGTTCGGCGACCCTTTTTCGAGGGTGCCTGCGGATGCAGTTGTAGCTCAGTTGGTTAGAGCGCCTGTCTGTGGAACAGGAGGTCGGTGGTTCGAGCCCACCCAACTGTACCAGCGCGCAGTGCCTTGCGATTACGGAGTCGGTGGGTGCAGCCGCGTGTCCAGCGCAAAGGCCTCCTGTAGCCTCACATCATAAGCTCCGGCTGCGATTTCGGCGACGAATATCAAGTTCCAGCTATGCACCGACACCGCGCTTGGAATCGCGATGAAGCGGTGCTCGCTCAACAGCCGGTTGCCGTGGCTTTGCTGTCCGGCGCCGGGAATGGGGTCGGGAATGGTCAAAGCCGTCAGCACGTGAGGGACCGTGTCGAGCGCCCGAAAGCCCTTGTGAACGGCAACTTCAAAAATCGCGGTCGCCGGATCAATCGCGCAGTACACCGCGCGGACGCCTTTGCTGTTCCAGCGCCCGCCGAACCGAAACGCTCCCTCGCCGCTGGCCCAGGCCGAAGCGTGCACGGCGGCGATCGGTCGACGGTGCGGTCGCGGGCTGGGCGAGCCATTGTTCAGCGGCGGTTCTTGAACCGAAAACCGATGACGCTCTCGCCAGAATCTCCGCAAATTTCCGAGCGCGCGATTGGATAGGCCGCTTCTGTCGGGCCATGGTTCGTCTCCGTCTGCCGGCATTCGCCCCGTTCGCCGCCCCTTTTCGGGCGGTGCCGGCGGATGCAATTGCAGCTCGGTTGGTCAGAGCACCTGTCTGTGGAACGGGAGGCCGGTGGTGCGAGCCTACCCAACCGGCAGCGCTCAGGCTATGCCAGTTTCATGAGGCCGCGCAGCGGTGCGCGCCCGCCTGGGAGGGGATGTCATGCAGAAGAGGATTTGGATGGCTTTCGCGATATTGTCGGTGATGACGTGCGGGATGGCCAGTGGGGCGATGGCGGCTTGCCCGGCAGGGAAAATCAGTTGTGCCGCATGGTGTGCGAAATATCGCCCCGGGGCGCAGGACTGTCTTGTCGGTCCGAACAGCTGTGAGACAAAGGCAGGCGGCAACGCGGCTTGCGTTGGCGACATATGCAACCCGCGAAACAATTCATGCAAGCGGCTTCAGGATCAGGAAATCAAGAGGAAACAAGGATGACGCGAGTCTGTGGTAGATAACATCGGGACGGAAACATGTGCTGTGATGTATTGCCCCACCAAAGCATTAAACCAACATTGCCGGGAATTCAGTAGGAGGTTTTCCGGCGCTCGATATTCTGGGGTCCAGGCGCAGCGGGAATCCGACGATGTCACTTCCGGTCCGGCAACCCGGCGCGATGGTCGAATCGCCAAAATCCGGCACTCTGGATTCCGTGAGGGCCGCATTTCTGCGCCAGCCCGTGGTCTGGGTGGTTGCGGTGCTGGTCGGCATCGTGCATGCGGCGACCGCCGGTCGCTACGACGCGCAGCGCAATGAACTCTATTTCCTGGCCTGCGGCTGGCATCCCGACTTCGGATATGTCGATCAGCCGCCCCTGGTGCCGCTGATCGCGGCTGCGACGCAGATCTTTGGCGTCAATATCTGGCTGTTGCGGCTGCCGGCGACCGTGGCGTCGGTCGGACTCGTGTTTCTCGCCGCGGCCTTTTCAAGATTGCTCGGCGGCGGAAGCAGGGCGGCTTCGCTTGCCGCGATTGCCGCCGGCATTGCACCCGGTCTTGCCGGGTTGACCTCGCATCTGACAACTTCAACGTTCGAACCGATCGCTTGGACCGCCGCCGCCTTCCTGATCACGCGTGCAATCCGGACGGGCAGGCGACCAGATCTGATCTGGATCGGCTTGCTCGCTGGCGCGGCGATGGAAGCAAAATGGGGGATCGCGGTCTGGCTGGTCGCCCTTGCGGTTGGCGTGATCGTCACCCCGGCACGCCGTATTCTGTTCTGGTGGCAACTCTGGCTTGGCATCGCGATAGCTGCCGCTCTGTTCGTGCCCAATCTGATCTGGCAATCGTCGCACGGCTGGCCGTTTTTCGAGGTGATCCTGCCGCATCTCGACAGCCAGAAGAATTTTACCGGCCCGCTCTGGGAATTCGAATGGCGGCAAGCCCTGTCGATGAACCAGGCGCTCGCCCCGTTGTGGCTGGCCGGCGCAGTTGGACCGTTCCTCGATCGGCGCCTTTCGGATGCGCGCTTTCTGTCGATTGGCTTTGTGCTCACGACTGCGTTCTATTTCCTGGAGCGCGGCACCAACTACTATCTGTTTCCGGTCTATCCCACGATGGTCGCGGTCGGCGCGGTCTGGTGTGAACGCCTCAATGTCTGGGTGACGCGCGGCTGGGTTGCGACAGCCCTTGGCGTGAGCGCTTTGTTCGCGCCGGTGGCGCTGCCGATCCTCGATCCCTCTCAACTGGCTCGCTACATGGAGCTTACCCACACCAGGCCCGCCCCGATCGAGGCCGCCGGCGTCGGCGCGCCGTTGACCCAAAGCCTGTCGGATGAGTTCGGCTGGCGGGAGCTGGAAACGAAGGTGGCGGCCGTATTCCATCAACTCTCCGCCGACGATCAGGCGCGGGTCGCGATCCTGGCTTCGAATTATGGACAAGCAGCCGCGCTCGATGTCTATGGCCGCCAAGACAATCTTCCACCGGCCCTGAGCGGCCACAATCAATACTGGCTCTGGGGTCCTCGTGGCCATGACGGCTCGCTGATCCTGAATGTCGGCGGCAACCCGGAGCGCTGGCGGTCGCTATGCGGCTCGGTCGATATCGTCGACAACACCGGCGATCCCTATGCCATGCCCTACGAGAACGGTCGTTCGATCTTCATCTGCCGAAACTTGCGAATGCCGCTTGCGCGGTTGTGGGGCAGGCTGAAACGTTTTCGGTAGCGCGGTAAAGGCTGCGACATTGGCCCTATGTCTTCGCCTGGCGGGCCTTGCGTCGAGCGGCTCCGGCTACGGGCTTGGCTCCGGAGGTTGCGGTGGCACTCCTGAGCTTGCGTGCCCGCCTCAAATCCGCGTTGATCCGCGTCTGCCGGCCCTCGCCGGTTTCGCGATAAGCTTTCACCACATCCTCGTCGAGCCGAAGCGTGATCGCCGTTTTCGGCTTGCCGGACAATGGCGGCCGGCCGCGGCGGATCACCTTGTCGCCATGGCGCAACTCGCCGTGCCGAAAGAAATCGTTCAGCAATTCGGGTGCGTCGTCGGGATCATCGGTCAGGGGCTTGCCGAAATATTTTGCGCCAGCGTTGTTCTTCTTTGGCGTGACAGTACCTCATCGAGATGATGTGGCGGCTCGCGCCGCGTTGGGTCCATACGATGACGACCATTCGGCTGTCGAGGAAACCGGCGCTGATCCGGCGGACCTCGTCGTAGTCGAACCGATCGTCGATCATCGTCACCGGGTCGCCGGAAAACACCCTCTCGGAGTCAACCGCGAAATCGAGACTCCGATGCGCCAGGTCCAATCGCGCTTGGCTGGGTCGAAGGTCGTTTTCATCGACCTTTATGTAACTACATAATCCTGTCCGTGCAAGCATTATGTAACTACATAAAGCCATGAGACATATTTCAGCGATCCGGTTCCCTTGCTACCGTCGTCCTTGCCATTCCGCCGCCCTTCACTCACAATTCGCCGCACGCGATTGGGGGGATTCATGCTCGCGGTTCGACTGACGAAATTCAAGGCCGGCTTGATGCTGGCCACTGCCTTCTCGATTTCAATGTGGCCCACAGCCAGCCGCGCCTATACGCCCGAGCAGCAGCAGGCCTGCAGCGGCGATGCGATGCGGCTTTGCAGCGCGTTCATTCCGGATGTCGACCGCATCACCACCTGCATGATCGAGAACAAGTCGCAGCTCAGCCCGCCCTGCCGGGTGTTCTTCCGGCCCGACCCCGAGGCCGCGGTGAGGCCGGTCGCAGCCGGCAGGCCGCTCAGCATCAGGCCGGCATCTTCGAAAAAGCCGGTCAGCGCCAAATCGCGCAAGGCCAGAAAGCCCGCAAAGCCGGCTGCAAGATGACCGGCGGCTGCTCGTCTGCACGCCCGCGCGTGACGTCGATGGTTCGCCCGTGACAATGGCTTGCCGCGAAGTCAGGCTTGCGTGGTGGCCCAACTCGCTCTGTCAGGCAAACGCCGCCACTGCCTCGAAAAGAGTTAGCGGCGCGCATGCACGGACAGGTTGAGAGCCGGAATCCGCCGTCAGCGCTCCCGAAATCGCCGGCCATGGCTCCCGCAAAACATTGTTTCGATTCGAAATTTGCGTTTTTCCGCCGCCGCATGTCGGGTGTGACTCAAAAGCCCGCTTCCCCGACTAATCAGTGGCTTCGCCACAATTGCGCGAAAATATTTCTTTCACGAATCAGCGCGCTGATTCATTTTAACTTTCTGGGGTCAATCTGGAGGCGGAAGTATGAACGTCATTGTTTTTGCATCGCGTAAAGGAGGTTCGGGGAAAAGCACCCTGGCCGCCCATCTCGCTGCGCACGTCCACAAGGTCACGAAGCCTTGTCTCTTGATCGATGCTGATCCGCAGGGGTCGTTGACGCTGTGGCACAAATTGCGCGGCACCAACGAGCCGCCGATCAAGACCGCGGTCAATTCGGTCAGCGGGCTGATCGCCGCCGCCAAGCGCGAGGGGTTCGAGTGGGTCTTCATCGATACGCCGCCGAATGTGTCGGCCGTGGTCGAGGATTCCATCAAGAACGCCACCATGGCGATCATTCCGGCGCGGCCGGGGGTGTTCGACGTCAACGCGGTGCAGGAAACCATTCTGACCTGCCGCGCCGCGCGCAAGCCCTATGCCGTGGTGCTCAACGGGGCGCCCGCGCGCCGCGACGACGCCGAGAGTCCGATCGTCGCCATTGCCCGTGAATCGCTGGCAAAATTCCGTGCACCGGTATGGGGCGGCCAGATCACCAACCGTGCCGACCTGCTGATGGCGCTCAGCCATGGCGAAGGCGCCCGCGAATATTCCGCCGAGGGCCGCGCGGCGGCCGAGATCGGCCGGCTGTGGGCGGCGATCGAACGTTCGGTGAAGGCGATCCGCGGATCGGCGCCGGCCAGCGGCGCGATGCACAAGCAGGCGGCGTAGACCGCGTCGGCTTGCGAGGAAACTCAAGGGAACACGCGCAGCTTTCCGCGCGTTTTTCAGTTGCGTCAAATCGTCATCCCCGCGTAACGGTTGCGGCGTTACGCGGGGATGACGCTGTCTTGCGTTCGCGGCGAGGCGCCGCCTGGAATTTTTCTCAAGCGACCATCAGCATGTAGAACACGATCACCGGCGACAGGCCGAGGATCACCGACCAGATGCCGAGCCCCCAGAGAATGTCTTCGGTGGTAAAGCCCTGTTGTTCAGCGGCACAGCCCTGTTGTTCAGGGAAATGATTATCCTGAGTACTCACGACGCCCCCGCGTTGTTTTTGTTCTTGTGGAGACCTTGATACGCGATCGCCTTTAAAAAGCCGGTCGCGATTTCGCTCGCATTTGACCACAGGTGCTAGCGCGGATTAACCACGCCGGCAGCTCGCGGCCTGGTCAGCTCCCCATCGCCAGATGGAAGGCGACGACCGGCGCGAAGCCGAGCAGCATCGCCCACAGGCCGAACGACGACACCAGCAGCAGATCCCGCACGGCTTCGGCGTTCGCGGCATTTCGAATGGTTCGAGCAGTCATGGTTTCCCCCCGTTTGTTTTGTGGTTCTTGGGAATTCCATACGCCTCAAGACTTAAATTCGGACGCGCGGCGTGATTTGGATTTTAGCCGGCAATGAAACCGTGCGTTAACCAACAAGCGCGCCTTGGAAAATTTTTCGTCATGCCCGGGACAAGCCCGGGCACGGCGAGTTTTGATGGCGCAGCGACGCCACATGACGAACCATTCGCTTTCCGCATGCCTACCGCTCGGCGCGGCCGACCACGTCCATCAATTCGGCGATCTTCCGGCGCTGATCGGCCTTGTCGCCGGAAGTGATGGCGTGCTCGACGCAATGGGCGACGTGGTCGCGCAGGATTTCCTCCTCGACCCGGCGCAGCGCCGCCTTCGCGGCTGAAATCTGCGTCACCACGTCGATGCAATAGCGGTCGTCCTCGACCATTCCGGCGAGGCCGCGGATCTGGCCTTCGATCCGTTTCAGCCTTTTCAGGCAGGAGGTCTTGATCTCGTCTCGCATAACGTTCATATACCCCCCTAGGGTATATAGTTCAAGAGGTTTGGAGAGATTTCGTGGCGCAGCTCGATCAAGCGGATGGCACAAGCGCGGCGCACGCCGGCCACCTTCATGGCACCGGCGCCCATGCTCACACCTGCTGCGGCGACACAGCCATCGATCCGGTCTGCGGCATGCGCGTCGAGCGCGCCACTGCCAAGCATCGCTTCGCCCATGAAGGACAGGAGTATTTTTTCTGCAGCGCGCGTTGCCGCGAGCGATTTGCGGCCGAGCCGGAAAAATACCTCGGGCCGAAAACCGCGGAGCCGGCGGCGCGCCCCGGCACGATCTACACCTGCCCGATGCATCCCGAAATCAGGCAGATCGGGCCGGGCAGCTGTCCGATCTGCGGCATGGCGCTGGAGCCCGAGCAGGTCTCGCTCGACGATGCGCCGGACGGCGAGCTCGCCGACATGACCAGAAGGTTCTGGATCGCGCTGGTGTTGACGCTTCCGGTATTCGCGCTCGAGATGGGCAGCCATTTCGCCCTGATGCAACCGCCTGTCTGGTCGAACTGGGTTTCGCTGGCGTTGTCGACGCCGGTGGTGCTGTGGGCGGGCGCGCCGTTCTTCGCCCGTGGCTGGCAGTCGCTGCTCACACGCAATCTCAACATGTTCACGCTGATCGCGATGGGCACGGGCACAGCCTTCCTCTACAGCGTGGTCGGCACGCTGGCGCCAAAACTGTTTCCGCCTGCGTTGCGCGACATGCACGGCATGGTCGCGGTGTATTTCGAGGCGGCTGCCGTCATCACGGTCCTGGTGCTGCTCGGCCAGGTGCTGGAATTGCAGGCCCGCGCCCGCACCTCGGGCGCGATCCGTGCGCTGCTCGGCCTGGCGCCAAAGACCGCGCGCCGCATCACGCGTCATGGCGACGAGGATGTCGCGATCGACCTGATCGCGGTCGGTGACCGCTTGCGGGTGCGCCCCGGCGAAAAAATCCCGGTCGACGGCGTCGTCACCGAAGGCAGTTCCTTCGTCGACGAATCCATGGTGACCGGTGAATCCATGCCGGTGGCGAAGACGGAAGGCGCGCGCGTCATCGGCGGCACCGTCAACCAGGCCGGCGGGCTGGTATTGTCGGCCGAAAAAGTCGGCCGCGACACCATGCTGGCGCGGATCGTCGACATGGTGGCCCGCGCCCAGCGCTCGCGGGCGCCGATCCAGCGCCTCGCCGACCGCGTGGCGGGGTGGTTCGTGCCGGCGGTGATGGCGGCTGCGGTCGCAGCGTTCGCGGCGTGGATGATTTTCGGTCCCGAGCCGCGCTTCAGCTTCGCCCTGGTCGCGGCGGTGACGGTGCTGATCATCGCCTGTCCCTGCGCGCTCGGCCTGGCCACCCCGATGGCGATCATGGTCGGGGTCGGCCGCGGCGCGCGATCCGGCATTCTGATCCGCGACGCCGACGCGCTGGAGCGGTTCGAGCGCATCGACACCATCGTACTCGACAAGACCGGCACCTTGACCGAAGGCAAACCAAAAGTGGTGTCGATCGTTGCCGCTGAGGGGTTCGAGGAAAGCGATGTGCTGCGGTGGGCTGCCTCGGTCGAGCGCGGCAGCGAACATCCGCTGGCGCTGGCGATCCTGAAGGCCGCCGCCGCTCGCGGGCTGAGCCTCGGCGAGGTCAGTGATTTTGTCTCGCCTGCGGGCAAGGGTGCGAGCGGGACCGTCGACGGCCGGAAGATCGCGCTCGGCAATGCGATGCTGATGGGTGAGTTGAACATCGTCACGCATGACCTGGACGCCGCCGCGGAGGCCGCGCGAAAAAATGGCGCAACCGCGATCTATGCCGCGATCGACGGCCGCGCCGCCGGCATCATCGCCATCGCCGATCCGATCAAGGTTTCTGCACCGGCGGCGCTGCGGGCGCTGCGCGACGACGGCCTGCGCATCGTGATGCTGACCGGTGACAATCCCACCACCGCCCGCGCGGTAGCCGTAGCGCTCGGCATCGACGAGATCGAGGCCGGCGTCCTGCCGGAGCGCAAGAGCGAGGTGGTGGAGCGGCTGCGGCGCGAAGGCCGCCGCGTCGCCATGATCGGCGACGGCGTCAACGACGCGCCGGCGCTGGCCGCCGCCGATGTCGGCATCGCCATGGGCGGCGGGACGGATGTCGCGATCGAGAGCGCCGGCGTCACGCTCCTGACCGGCGACCTCATGGGCCTGGTGCGGGCGCGGCGGCTGTCGGTTGCGACCATGCGCAACATCCGCCAGAATCTGGCGTTCGCGTTCCTGTACAATGCCGCCGGCGTGCCGATCGCCGCCGGCCTGCTCTATCCCGCCTTCGGCATCCTGCTGTCGCCGATGGTCGGCGCCGCCGCGATGGCGTTGTCCTCGGTCAGCGTGATCGGCAACGCGCTGCGGCTGGCAAGGACGCGGCTGGATTAGTTTCTTCACCTCTCCCATCGGGAGATGTGAAGGGCTGACGTTTGTTCGCCAGAGCGCCGCTCGATCTCCCGATCGATCCGCGCGGCCAGCTCCGCGCTTACTTCCACCATCGGCAGCCGCACCTCGGCGCTGTCGATCAGCCCTGCGCGCCACAGCCAATACTTGATCGGCGCCGGGCTCGGCTCGGAAAACAACAGCCGCGCGAGATCCTCGACCGACTGCCAGCGCGTCCGCGCGGCGTCGTGCTTTCCTGTTGCCACCAGATTGTAAATCTCGGCGAAAATTTTGGTCTCGACATGGGCGGAGGCCAGGATGCCGCCGTCGGCGCCGTCGCTCAGCGCCTCGTGATACTGCGCGTCCTCGCCGGTCAGCACGGCAAAATCGTCGGAGCGTCGGCGCAACAGCTCGAGCGACTGGTTGCGGTCGGCGCCGCAATCCTTCAGCCCTGCGATGTTCGGATGTTCGGCGAGGCGCAGCATCGCTTCGTTGCCGAGATTGACGCCGGTGCGGTAGGGAATGTTGTAGAGCAGCACCGGATGGCGGGCGCGATCGGCAAGCGCGGTGAAGTGAAGCGTGAGTCCTCGCTGCGAGGGCCGCGAATAATACGGGCACGAGATCAGGTAGCCGTCGATCGGCCACCTCGCCGTGCTGTCGAGCGTGTCCGAGAGCGCCGCGGTGTTGCTGCCGGACAGGCCGAGCAGAATCGGAAGATCTTTCGTCTTCGCGGCTTCGTCCCGCACCGTAAACACCAGCCGTTCGGTTTCGGCCGGCTCGAGCGTGAGGCTTTCGCCCGTGGTCGCCGCGAGAATCAATCCATCGAGCGGCAGGGCGGCGTAGTGCCGCACCAGCCTTCGCAGCGAGGTTTCGTCGAGCGCGCCGTCGCGAAACGGCGTCACCAGCGGAAGCCACAGGCCGTGCAAATGAGTTCGAAGATCGGAAGTTCGAGGGTCGGAAGTTTGAAGTTCAGTCATGGGGTCCATCTCCTGGATTGAGCCGGAGACGGAGCAATAAAAAACCCCGACCTCGCGGCGGGGTTTTGGCGGATCGGTGTAAGCGAGAAGTCTATCGCGCGCGTCGATCTGCAGCCCCCGGAACGGGAGCTTTTTTCGACAACGCTGCCATGCAAATACCAATCGGCATAAGTGCATGATGATCGGCGGCCGCGGGGTTGTCAACGGAGGGCACGGATGCAGCCGGATGCGTGCAGCCGCGTGGTGAGATTGCCGCACTACCAACCGTCATCCTGAGGCGCGAGCTCTTGCGAGCCTCGAAGGATGACAGCCCGTGGCCCATCCTTCGAGACGCCGCGCCAGCGCGGCTCCTCAGGATGACGGTTCGCAGGCGCCAAAAAAAAGCCGGGCTCTATCGAGCCCGGCTTCAAGGTATTGGCCACGTGAGGCCGACACAATCACCTTCCAAGAGGGATTACTGAGCGCTCGCGCCACTGGAGGAGGGGGACATATGCGCAACGCGAAAACTCAGCGTACAAGCATTATGATCCCCGTCAGCACCCTGCAGCAACCGTCCGGGCCGCATGTCAGTCATGCGGGGACCGGGGGGTTATCGACCGATAATCACGATGGCCAGCGTTGCGCCTTGCTCACCACGAAGTCGCGGAACACCTGCACCCGCGCCACCGTCTTCAATTCTTCCGGATAGACGAAGTAGGTGTCGAGCTGGATAGAATCAGATTCTCCAAACAACTGCACCAGGCGATTGTTTTCTTCTACCAGGTAGTCCGGCAGCGCGGCGATGCCGAGTCCCTGCTGGCAGGCGCGCACCAACCCCAGGATGTTGTTGACCTTGAAAAAGGCCTCGCGCGGGCCGCTTCCGTTGCGGCCGGCCTCGATCAGCCAGTTGCGGTTCTGCAAATGCGGTTGAACCTGCATGTCGCTCAGCGTGATGATGCGGTGCGCATCGAGGTCATCCAGCGTGCGCGGCGTGCCGAAGCGCTTGATGTATTCCGGCGAGCAATAGGCGTGGAAGCCGATCGAGAACAGCTTGCGCTGGATCAGGTCGGGCTGGGTCGGCTTGCGGGTGCGGATCGCGACGTCGGCCTCGCGCATCGAGAGATCGAGGTCCTCGTCGGTGACGATCATCGAAATCCGGATTTCCGGATAGAGCGCGGTGAATTCGTGCAGCCGCGGAATCAGCCAGTTGATGCCGAGCGCCGGCGGCGTCGTGATCTTGAGGTCGCCGCTCGGCCGCTCGCGGCTGTCGGTCAGTTTGGCGCGCGCCGCCTGCAGCTGCATGAACACGTCATGCGCGGTGCGGAACAAGAGGTCGCCTTGTTCGGTCAGGATCAGGCCGCGGGCATGGCGGTGAAACAGCGACACCGACAATTCCTGCTCCAGCGCGCTGACCTGCCGCGACACCGCCGATTGCGACAGGCCGAGCTGCTCGCCGGCATGCGTGAAGCTGCCCGCTTCCGCCGCGGCGTGAAACACCTTCAGCTTGTCCCAGTCCATGTCGGTAAATCCGTCCCTGCTTCTTGCCATGATTATTCCGCCGCCGCGCGCTCGCTGGCGCGCAAGGCCAGGAAACGTTCGGCTTCAAGGGCTGCCATGCAGCCAAGGCCCGCGGCCGTCACCGCCTGCCGGTAGATTTCATCGGCGACGTCGCCGGCGGCGAACACGCCGGGCACGGAAGTCGCAGTCGAGTTCGGCGCCACCTCGACATAGCCTGACGGTTTCAGCTTGACCTGGCCGACCACGAGGTCTGTGGCCGGCGCATGGCCGATCGCGATGAAGACGCCGTCCGCCGGCAGCTCGGTCAAACCGCCGGTCTTGACGTTCCTCAGCCTGACATGGGTCACCTTGCCGGGATTTTCGGTGCCGCCGATCTCGTCGATGGCCGAGTCCCATACCACCCGGATCTTGGGATTCCTGAACAGCCGCTCCTGCAGGATGCGCTCGGCGCGGAAATGGTCGCGGCGATGCACGACCGTCACACGGGAGGCAAAGTTGGTCAGGAACATCGCTTCCTCGACCGCGGTATTGCCGCCGCCGACCACGATCACTTCCTTGCCGCGATAGAAGAACCCGTCGCAGGTGGCGCAGGCCGAGACGCCAAAGCCCTTGAACTTCTCTTCCGACGGCATGCCGAGCCAGCGCGCCTGTGCGCCGGTGGCGAGGATTACGGTCTCGGCGAGATAGACGTCGCCCGAATCGCAGGAGAGCCGAAACGGCCGCTGCCCGAGCTCGAGTTTGGTGACGAGATCGGTGACGATCCTGGTACCGACATGGGCGGCCTGCTTCTCCATCTGCTCCATCAGCCACGGGCCCTGAATGACATCGGCGAAGCCGGGATAGTTTTCCACGTCGGTGGTGATGGTGAGCTGGCCGCCGGGCTGGATGCCCTGGATCAGAACCGGCTCCAGCATCGCCCGCGCGGCATAGATGGCAGCGGTGTAACCGGCCGGGCCGGAACCGATGATGACCACCTTGGCGTGGATGGGCGCAGGCATGGGACAATCCGTCTCTTCAGGGGATTTGGATCAGCGCTTGGGCGCAATGAGCCCGGAAAGGCATCGCGGCGGCGCCTAAAGTGTCAAATCCAAGTCTAGGACATCTGGCAAGCTATGCAAGAATTGCAATCCATATCGGCGAAATTTCCCACTGAACCGGTTAAATGGCGCAGCGCACGCGCAATAAAATTGCGCTGATCGCCTCGGCTGCGCTAAGACTATTGCCAATCACGATCACCCGCTTTGCCAGCCCAGGATACGGAACCGCGTGTCGAAGAATCTTGACGAAATCGACCTCAAAATCCTCTCGGAAATCCAGGCCGACGGCCGAATCACCAATGTGGAACTGGCCAGGCGCGTCGGCATTTCGCCGCCGCCCTGCCTGCGCCGGGTGCGGACGCTGGAGGAGCAAGGTTACATCCAGGGCTATCGCGGGTTGCTCGATCCGCGCCGGCTCGGCTTCGACGTCACGGTGTTCGCTTCCGTGCATCTGGCGAGCCAGGCGGATGCGGATCTGCGCGCGTTCGAGGAATTCGTGCGCGCCGAGCCTCTGGTGCGGGAATGCTGGATGCTGTCCGGCGACGTCGACTTCATCCTGAAATGCGTGGCGCCTGACATGGCGACGTTCCAGGATTTCGTCACGCACCTGACGGCGGCGCCGCATGTCCGCAATGTCCGGACCTCGCTGGTGCTGCACAATTCCAAATACGAGGCCGCGGTGCCGCTGGAAGTGAAGATGGCGGGGTGAGGCCGTTCTGCTTCGCGCCACGCGGAAAACCGCGGCATGCGGAATAGAAAGTTCTCGACGGGGTTCTTGCGCAGGAGAAGCGATCCTGGCGTGTCCGGGCGAAGAAAAAGAAGAAGGAGGATGCGATGAGCGCAGCCCGGGAACCAAAACTCGTCTTTCCGGCTCTGGAAGGCCTCTACCAGCGCTTTTCTCCCTATTCCTATGCGTTCATGCGCTTCGCTACCGGTGCGGTGCTGGTGCCGCATGGCATACAGAAAATACTCAACGTTCCGATTTCGAGATTTGCCCCGAACATCGCGGCCAAGGGATTGCCGTTCGCAGACGCGCTGGCCTATCTGACGTATTTTGCGGAATCGGCCGCGGCGGTCTGTTTGGCCATCGGGCTTCTGACCCGGATCGCGGCGGCCATGATCGGCATCGAAATGCTGGTCATTGTCTTCGTTTTCCAATGGCAGTTCGGGTATTTCTGGACTGCTCGCGGATATGAATACGCGTTGCTTTGGGCGCTGCTCTGCGTCGCCATCTTTTTCAAGGGCGGCGGCCGCTATTCGGTCGATCGATTGATCGGCAAGGAATTCTGACCTCGACGGCAAGCGGGCAAAGTTGAAGGCGCGGGTCCTGCCTTACGTTCGCGACATGCCCGGTTTGCCCCACAGCAAGGTGTCCAGGCTGAGCGGTCCGCCGCCGGCGGCCGCCAGGTAGAGACATCCGAAACAGAACATGATGGCGAGCGCGCCGTCATTGACCAGCGGATAGACGCTGTGCGGAAAGTGCTCGATGAAATAGGCGAAAGCCATTTCGCCCGACAGGATGAAGGCGGCCACTCGCGTGAAGAGACCCAGCATCAGCAGCGTCCCGAGCAGGATCTCCAGCATGCCGGCTGCGCCCCACAGCGAAAACGGCGTGACGTCCTCGAACACATGCAAAGGCGGAAACTTGAAGATTTTGGCGACGCCGTAATGCAGGAACAACAGGCCGGTAACGAACCTGAACAGGCTCAGGAGATAGGGTTGGCAGGCAGCGCAAATGCGATCCAGGTTCATGGTCTCCTCCGGTGGAAAACCTCGTTGTATCAGCCACGACGGCGGCCACCGGCCCGCAAATGTGACCGTCCTCGACGCGTCGTCAAACGACTATTTGCCGACTATTTGCGTCCCATCATCGCATCCACGCTCCACGGACCGGGACCCGCGAAGACGAAATAGATGAACACGAAGCTGAACAGCGAGGCTAGCTCGCCGTTGTTCAGGATCGGATAGAATCCCTTCGGCTCGCTGACCAGGAAGTAGGCGACTGCCGCAAAGCCCGAAAGGATGAAGGCGATCGGCCGCGTCAGCAAGCCGATCGTGAAAAATATGCCGCCGATCAGCTCGATCACCCCGCTCGCTCCGGTGAGCGTGTTGATATGGACATTGGCGAAAACCGGAACCGCCGGAAAGCCGAGAATTTTCGCCGTTCCATGTTCGAGCAACAACAGGCCGGTGTAAATGCGCAGCACACTCAGGACGCGCGGCGCCCATGCTTGCAATGTTTCATTCATGATCGTTTCCCCCGGGAGACCCTTGTCAACGCTCAATTCGTATCGCGTCGAGATGGCAAGGGAAAGGAGACAACTACAAAAATGAGTAGCGGGTTTTGCAGAGCAGCATCGGAATAATCCCGCCGTCAGAGTGTTTGGCGCGACGCGCGTCGTTACCGGCCCTTTGAGGTCAATTGCGTTCCCTGATCGCGTCCAGGCTCCATGAGCCGCCGCCCGCGAAGACGAAATAGAGGAAGACAAAGCAATAGAGGGCTGCGAGTTCGCCGCCATTCAGTGCCGGATAGAATCCCCGGCCGGCATGGGCGATGAAATAGGCGGCCGCCGTGAAGCCGGACAGGATGAAGGCGACCGGCCGCGTGAACAGGCCGATCGTGAACAGCACGCCCCCGATCAATTCGATCAAACCGCTCACGCCGGTCAGCGACAGGAGATGGAGGTTGGCGAAGTGCGGCATGAAGGGAAAGCCGAGTATCTTGGCGGTGCCATGCTGCAGCAGGGCAAGTCCGGTGAAGATGCGAAGAACACTGAGCACGCTGAGCGTGCGGGACGCCCAAACGGTGGAGATTTTGTCCGAAGCCATGACGGAAAGTTCCACTGAGCTGATTAGTTACAAGATATAATCATCTTGTCCCCTCGCTACCACCGGAGACGGTGGGACGCCCACTCACGATCCTGTCAGGGTCGCGTGATGCCCAAAACGTGCCGGAGTCTTTTCGAGCGAGCATTTGCGCTCGATTAAGGCATGGTCGACCTGCGGCACCGCCTTCGGCCTGAGCCGCCTCGCAAGAAATACAGCCAATGAAAAGGCCGGGGAAAATCCCGGCCCTGGTCATGCTTGCAGGAATCCGAAACGACGCGTCGGCTAGCGCCACTCGACCTTGGTGATCTCGTAGGCCTTCGGCCCGCCGGGCGCTACCACTTCCACCGAGGCGCCCTTCTTCTTGCCGATCAGCGCGCGCGCCAGCGGCGAGGTGATGGAGATGCGGCCCTTCTTGGCGTCGGCTTCCGGCTCGCCGACGATCTGCCACACCGCCTTCTTGTCGGTGTCCTCGTCGACCAGCGTCACGGTGGCGCCGAACTTGATGGTGTCGCCGGACAGTTTCGAGATGTCGATGATGTCGGCGCGCGCCAGCTTGTCCTCGAGCTCGGCGATGCGGCCTTCGTTGTGCGACTGCTCTTCCTTGGCGGCGTGATATTCCGCGTTCTCCGAAAGGTCGCCATGCGAGCGCGCCTCGGCGATATGCTCGATGATGCGCGGACGCTCCACCGACTGGCGCTGCTTCAATTCGACCTCGAGGGCGGCATAGCCGCCGGCGGTCATCGGAACCTTTTCCATCATCTTATGTCGTCCTTCAACCTCATGCGGACCCATACGGGATACGCATAAACGCCGAAACAGAACACCCTCATGGCTGGCGTGTTCCCAGTCACGAGGGCTTCATTGCCGATCGATTGCCGGACAGGCCGGCGAAGGGATCAGGTTTCGGAAAAGTAACTCTGCAGCGTGCGGACCTCAAGGTCCCCGCCCAGATAGGCGCGGATGCCTTGGGCAGCCGCCACGGCACCTGAAAGAGTGGTGTAATATGGGACTTTATGCAAGAGGGCAGCTCGCCGCAATGAGCGGCTGTCGGCCAGCGCCTGCGGCCCCTCGGTGGTATTGAAGACCAGCTGGATGTCGCCGTTCATGATGGCGTCGACGATATGCGGCCGGCCCTCCAGCACCTTGTTTACCTTTTCGGTCGGCACCCCGAAATCGGCCAGGAAACGCTGGGTCCCGGAGGTCGCCATCACCTTGAAGCCGACCGAGGCGAGCAGCCGCACCGCCTCCGCGATCCTGACCTTGTCGATGTCGCGGACCGAGACGAACACCGTGCCCTTGCGCGGCACGCGGGTGCCGCCGCCGAGCTGGCTCTTGGCGAAGGCGATCTCGAACGAGCGGTCGATGCCCATCACCTCGCCGGTCGAGCGCATCTCCGGTCCGAGCACGGTATCGACCCCGGGGAAGCGCGCGAATGGAAACACCGATTCCTTGACCCCGACATGGCCGAGCTTCTTCTTCTTCAGACCAAAATCGGCCAGCTTCTCGCCGGCCATCAGCCTTGCCGCGATCTTCGCCACCGGGATGCCCATCACCTTGGCGACGAACGGCACCGTGCGCGACGCCCGCGGATTGACCTCGAGCACATAGATGTCGCCGTCCTTGATGGCGTATTGCACGTTCATCAGCCCGACCACGTCGAGCCCGAGCGCGAGCTCCCGGGTCTGCCGCTCCAGCTCCGATATCATCGCGGCATCGAGCGAATGCGGCGGCAGCGAGCAGGCGCTGTCGCCGGAGTGGATGCCGGCTTCCTCGATATGCTCCATGATGCCGACAATGAAAGTGTCCTTGCCGTCGCACAGGCAGTCGACGTCGATCTCGGTGGCGTCCGACAGATAACGGTCGAACAGCAGCGGATTGGTGCCGAGCACGGTATTGATCTGGCCGGTCTTGTCGTTCGGATAGCGCGCCTTGACGTCGCCGGGCACCAGCTCGGGCAACGTGCCGAGCAGGTAATCCGAAAGCTGGTTCTCCTCGCGGATGATCTGCATGGCGCGGCCGCCGAGCACATAGGACGGGCGCACCACCAGCGGCAGGCCGAGATCGGCCGCCACCAGGCGCGCCTGCTCGACCGAATAGGCGATGCCGTTCTTGGGTTGCTTCAGCCGCAATTTGTCGAGCACGCGCTTGAAGCGGTCACGGTCTTCGGCGAGGTCGATGGCGTCGGGCGAGGTGCCGAGGATCGGCACATTGGCCGCCTCCAGCGCGCGCGCAAGCTTCAGCGGCGTCTGGCCGCCGAACTGCACGATCACGCCGTGCAGCGTGCCGTTCTTCCGCTCGGTCGCGATGATCTCGAGCACGTCCTCCGCCGTCAGTGGCTCGAAATACAGCCGGTCGGCGGTGTCGTAGTCGGTCGACACCGTTTCCGGATTGCAGTTGATCATGATGGTTTCATAGCCGGCATCGTGCAGCGCGAAGCAGGCATGGCAGCAGCAATAGTCGAACTCGATGCCCTGGCCGATCCGGTTCGGTCCGCCGCCGAGAATGATGACCTTGTGCTTGTCCGACGGCGCGCTCTCGTCGGCGAGCGTTCCTGCGAACGGCGTCTCATAGGTCGAATACATGTAGGCGGTGGGCGAAGCGAACTCGGCAGCACAGGTGTCGATGCGCTTGAACGCCGGGCGAACCCCGAGCGCGTGGCGCTTGGCGGTGATTTCGGCCTCGGTGGTCTGCGACAGCACCGCCAGCCGCGCGTCGGAAAAGCCCATCGCCTTCAAGGCCCGCATCCCGAAGGCGTTGCCCGGCAGGCCGTGCTGCTTGATCTTGCTCTCCATCTCGACGATGCCGCGCATCTCGGCGAGGAACCAGGGATCGATCTTGCAGGAGGTGAAGATCTCCTCGTCGGTCCAGCCCAGCCGCATCGCTTGCGCCACCTGCAGCAAACGATCCGGCGTCGGCGTGCCCAAAGCGGCGCGGATCGCGTTCTTGTCGTCGCTGCGGCCGAGCCCCTCGATCTCGATCTCGTCGAGGCCGGTCAGCCCGGTCTCCAGCCCGCGCAGCGCCTTTTGCAGGCTCTCCTGAAAGGTGCGGCCGATCGCCATCACTTCGCCGACCGACTTCATCGAGGTGGTCAGCGTGGTCGAGGCGCCGGGAAATTTTTCGAACGCAAAACGGGGTATCTTGACGACGACGTAATCGATGGTCGGCTCGAACGAGGCCGGCGTCGCGCCGCCGGTGATGTCGTTGGCGATCTCGTCCAGCGTGTAGCCGACCGCAAGCTTGGCCGCGACTTTCGCGATCGGAAATCCCGTGGCCTTGGAGGCGAGAGCCGACGAGCGCGACACCCGCGGGTTCATCTCGATCACGACCATGCGGCCGTCGGTCGGATTGACGCCGAACTGCACGTTGGAGCCGCCGGTCTCCACCCCGATCTCGCGCAGCACCGCCAGCGATGCGTCGCGCATGATCTGGTACTCTTTATCGGTGAGCGTCAGCGCCGGCGCCACGGTGATGGAATCGCCGGTGTGCACGCCCATCGGGTCGAGATTCTCGATCGAGCAGATGATGATGCAGTTATCCTTCTTGTCGCGCACCACCTCCATCTCGAACTCTTTCCAGCCCAGCACGCTTTCCTCGATCAGGACCTCGTCGGTGGGGGAAGCGTCGATGCCGCGCTCGACGATCTCGATGAACTCGGTCTTGGTATAGGCGATGCCGCCGCCGGTGCCGCCCATGGTGAAGGAGGGGCGGATGATCGCGGGCAGCCCGATGTCGTCGAGCGCGCGCAGCGCGTCGGGCAGGTTCTTGGTCTGGATCGAGCGCGGGGTTTCCAGTCCGATCCGCGTCATGGCCTGCCGGAAACGGCCGCGGTCCTCGGCCTTGTCGATGGCGTCAGCGGTGGCGCCGATCATCTCGACGTCGAATTTGGCCAGCGTGCCTTGTTTGCGCAAGGACAGCGCGCAGTTCAGCGCGGTCTGGCCGCCCATGGTCGGCAGCAGGGCAAAGCCGCCCGGGATGACGTAGCGTTCCTTCTCGATGATCTTGGCGACGATTTCCGGGGTGATCGGCTCGATATAGGTGGCATCGGCCAGTTCCGGATCGGTCATGATGGTGGCCGGATTGGAATTGACCAGCACGATCCGGTAACCCTCTTCCTTCAGGGTTTTCACCGCCTGGGTTCCGGAATAGTCGAATTCGCAGGCCTGGCCGATCACGATCGGGCCGGCACCGATGATCAGGATGGTCGAGATGTCGGTTCGTTTGGGCATCAAGTCTCACGGGGAACAGTGAATTGGGCACAAAAAAAGGGCGCGCCTGCCGCGCGTCCCTCCAGCCACAGCGCCAGGTTGCCCTCGCGCGCGGGTGGTCTTTAGACCAGATTCCGCAGCCGCGAAAGGGTCTTAAGGCACTCGTCAACCGGCATTTTGGCTGTTCGACAGTATATAGTGCCGCTATCGCGGTATTGCAGGGTCCGCTTACGGTCTTCGAGCTACGGCGGACAGGTCGGCGCGGCTGAGTTGGCCGGCCAACCGAAGCTCGCGAAGCGAGCGAAGGTTGGAGGCCCGGCCTGGATTTGAACCAGGATAAGGAGCGATGCACTGCTCCCGCGTCGACGCTTTCCGCCACCGGGCCGTGCCGACCATCGCCGATCCCGCCCTGCGGGGCCACGCCTGACGCGGGTTAACCCTAACCGGCAGCCACGCCTGCAACATCAAGACGCAAACGCGAGCCGGGCGACGAACGTCATCCGCCACGGGTTGTGCCCGATGTTGAAATGCGCACGAGATGCGCTGAATCCGGCGGCCGAAAGCTTCGCGATCATCTGGGCTTCGGAATAACGCTGCAGTCCGACCTTGGCGCGCAATTGCCGGTAATCCGACAGCGCGGTGGAAACCAGCCCGATCAGGGCATCCTTCAGAAAGCCGTGTTTGGCCGCGAAGCGCAACAGCGCGAACACATCCCTAGGCATGCCGACCTCCGGGCGCAGGATATCGCCCAGGATCAGCCGGCCGCCCGGCTTCAGCAGCCGCTTGATGACCGCGAAGGCTGCGTCGAGTTCGGCCGCGGTCATGTATTGGGCGACCGAATTCATTACCACCAGGTCGACTGTCTTCTCCGCCATTTTCCTGACATCGTCGAGCGAGCGCACCCGGATTTTCGTGTTCGGGGCAAAGCGGGCGATCAGCCGGCCACGCACGCCGGGCGCAGGCTCGGCCAGGATCAGCTGGCCGCAGGCCTCCGCGACCTTGGCCGCCGACAGCGCTTCGCCGCAGGAGTAATCCAGTACGACCGCCTCGGGCGAGGAAATGTAGCCGATGATATCCCGCGCGATCAGCTCGAAATGCAGGTCGCGGTGGTGCCGGCTCGCATAGATCGTATGCGTCGAATTGTAATAGTCGATCCAGTCGTCCATGGCGTGAGCGGTCCGGTAAAACCGGGTTCCTGCCGGGAACCGGCGGTTACGTGATGCGTTAAATGGTCCGACGACCCCTGTCCATGCCGTCAACCGTCGGGTCTCCTAACAGGAAGGTGCATCGTGAGCAAAGCCAAGGCTGTCAACAAGGCGGACAACAAGTCCGACAAGGTATCCCTCGATCTCGATACGCCCACCGATATGCCGCAAGCCGCGGTCGACAAGATCTCGGCGGCGCTCAACACGCTCTTGGCCGACGCCTTCGCGCTGTATGTGAAGACCAAGAATTTCCACTGGCACGTCAGCGGCCGGCATTTCCACGACTATCATCTGATGCTCGACGAGCAGTCGGACGCGATCTTCGCCACCACCGACCAATTGGCCGAACGCGTCCGCAAGCTCGGCGGCGTCACGCTGCGTTCGATCGGGCAGATCGGCAAGCTGCAGACCATCCAGGACAACAACGAAGACTATGTGCCGCCGCGCGAGATGCTGCGCGAGTTGATGGAAGACAACAAGCACATGGCCGCCGCGATGCGCAAGGCGCACAAGCTCTGCGACGATCACCAGGATTCCGGCTCCGCAGGCTTGCTGGAAACCTTCATCGACGAGACCGAGCGCCGCACCTGGTTCCTGTTCGAGGCGAGCCGCCAGGAAGGCAGCAACGCGGCGTAAGGAGGTCTCCGCCATTCCGGGATGGCGTTCGCGGCTTTCGATCTCCCCGGCATTTTCGTGTCCGGTCGGGGAGTTCGGACGCGCCGCGCGCCCGTGGCAAGATGCCCACTTTCGCGCCGCAGCCGTGGCATACCATGAAGTTGTCGAAATAAATCGACATACGGTATGAATCCGCGCGCCAATGTCGCTCCACTTCGACGAAAGTGACATTGACAGAGCGGTTGCGAAAGGAATTGCTAGCCCGCAAGACCGCACGACCCAGTTCGTACTTGGCGGTGCGTTGCCGGCTGATCTTCCAGATCCGGCCGGCAAGCCCAGCCGTGCGCTACAAAAATCTTTGGGAGGATCAGGTGTCATGAGCAGAAAATTCTTTGAACGAGATGCGAACGCAAGCGTGTCGCGCCGCACGCTGTTGCAGGCCGGCGCGGGTCTCGTCGGCGGCGCAATGCTGCCCGCAAGCGTAACCGGACCGGCGTTCGCCGAGGACAAGCCGGCGATCGGCACCTGGCCGGCCGGCTCGCAGGGCAACACGGTGTTCATCGGCGCCTCGGTGCCGCGCACGGGCACCTATGCGGTACAGGGCGAGGACGAACTCAAGGGCTATCAGCTCGCGGTCGAGCACATCAACGAAGGCAACGAGCTGGTCCGGAAGATCTCGCCCAAGACCAAGAAGGGCGTGCTTGGCAAGCAGCTGACACTCGGCGTCGCCGACTCGGGGCCAAGCCGAATGACGCGGTGCAGGCGCAGCAGCGCTTTATCTCCGAAAACAAGGCGGTCATGATCACCGGCGGCACGTCGAGCGCGGTCGCGGTCGCGCTCAACAAGCTGGCGCAGCGCGAAAAGGTGCTGTTCGTCTGCGGTATCTCCGGTTCGAACGACACCACCGGCAAGGACTGCGTGCGTTACGGCGTCCGCCAGAATTTCTTCGGCCAGACCGCTTCGGCGGCGATTGCGCCGGTTCTTGTCAAGGCGTTCGGCAAGAACAAGAAGGTGGCGTACATGACGCCGGACTATACCTACGGTCATACCGTCACCAAGTCGATGCAGGACAACACCGCAGCCGACGGCTGGACCACGGTGACCGACCAGGTTTCGCCGCTGGGCGCGCCGGATTTCTCGTCCTATCTGCTCAACGTCGCCAACTCCGGCGCCGACATTCTCGTCAACGTCAACTGGGGTCATGACGCGGTTCTGTCGATCCAGCAGGCCAAGCAATTCGGCGTGCTCGACAAGATGAAACTCGTGGTGCCCTACCAGGTGCCGTTCCTGGCGCGTGAAACCGGCGGCCTGATGCAGGGCGTGTTTGCCGCCACGGATTACTGGTGGACGGTCGAGGACAAATACCCGCTCGCCAAGATGTTTAACGCGGCCTTCGAGAAGAAATACAACTATAAGCCGGAGTGGGGCGCGGAGAACGCCTATATCAGTTTCGTGCACTGGGCGCGAATGGTCGAGGAAGCCGGCAGCTTCTATCCGCCCGACGTCATCAAGGTCTATGAGAAGGAAGAAATGATTCCCTCCCTGGTCGGCGATGTGTACTACCGCAAGGAAGACCACCAGTGCGTCCGCCCGGTCATCATCGTCAAGGGCAAGCTCGAGAAGGACATGAAGGGCAAGGAAGATTACTACGACATTGTCGAAATCGTCCCCGGCAAGGGCCTGATGCAGAAGCCGGACGCGTTCGGCTGCAAGCTCGGCGACTACACCTGAGACTGGCGGCATTGCGGCGCCGCGGGCGGATTTTCGCCCGCGGCGCCTTTGTCATGTTTGGTATCCTTGTTATGATCGGCATCTTTCAAAACTTCCCGAAGGCGGCGGCTTTGCCCGACAAATTGACATGATCAACTGGGCCAATTTCGTATCGCAGCTGTTCAACGGGCTGGCGCTCGGCGCCCTGCTGGCCCTGATCTCGTCGGGGCTGACCATCATCTACGGCACGCTCGGTGTCCTGAACCTTGCGCATGGCGCGATGTTCATGCTCGGCGGCTACGCCGGCTACGTCGCCTTCGGCTATACCGGCTCGTTCATCGTCGCCGTCATTGCCGGATCGCTGTTCGTGGCGGTGGTCGGCATCCTGATGGAGCGCGTCATCATCCGGCATTTCTACAGCCGGCCGCACGAAGATCAGCTTCTCGTGACGTTCGGCCTCAGCATCGTTTTCGTCGAACTCGTGCGCCTGGTCTTCGGCAGCCAGTCGCAACAGGTGCCGCCGCCGCCGCTGTTTGCCGGCATCACCTCGCTCGGCTTCATGTTCTATCCGACCTACCGGCTCGCCGTGGTCGGCATCATCGCAGTCGCGCTGACGGCGCTGTTCGTCGTCCTCTACCGGACGCGGATCGGCATGATCGTGCGCGCCGGTATCGAGGATTCGACCATGGTCGACGCGCTCGGCATCAACGTTTACCGCGTCTTCATGATCGTGTTCGGCATCGGCGCGATGGCGGCGGGCTTTGCCGGCATCGTCAATGCGCCGGTGGTGTCGCTGACGCCGGGCATCGGCGACGACATCCTGGTCCAGACCTTCGTGGTGGTGGTGATCGGCGGCGTCGGCTCGTTCCCGGGCGCTATTCTCGGCGGCCTGATCGCGGGCGAGATCATCAGCATCACCTCGATGTTCAATCCCGGCTACGCTTATGTGATGCTGTTTGCGGCGATGGCGCTCGTTCTGGTGCTGCGGCCTTATGGGCTGCTCGGCACCAGGGGTCGCGAGTGAAGGTAGTAGCCTGATGCCCAAGCAATCGCGCTATCTCATCGAACTGCTGACGGCGGTCGGACTGATCGTGGCGCCGTTCATCCTGCCCTATCTCGGTTTCGCGCCCAATACCGTCAACCGCATCCTGGTCTGGGGCCTGTTCGGTATCGGCTTCGACATTCTGTTCGGCTATACCGGCCTGCTGTCGTTCGGCCAGTCCGCGTTCTACGGCACCGGCGGTTTCGTCGCCGCCTGGCTGTTGACGCGCGCCGGTTTTCCGAACGTGCTGCTGGCGCTCGTCATCGGCATGATCGCCGCCGCCGCGGTCGGCTACGTGGTCGGACTGATCGCGCTGCGGCGCACCGGCATCTATTTTGCCATGATCACGGTGGCGATCGCGGAGGTGTTCTTCTTTGTCGAGTTCAATCCGCTGTCGGACTTCACCGGCGGCGAGAACGGCCTGCCGGGCGTGCCGTCGCCCAGTTTCAACCTCGGCTTCACCACGCTGCACTTTACCGACGGCTGGTCGCTCTACCAGTTCCTGGCGGTCTGCTATTTCGTCGGCATCGCGATCGCGCTGCGCATCGTGCGCTCGCCGGTCGGCGCGATCCTGAGCGCGATTCGCGAAAACCCGCTGCGGGCGCAGGCGGTCGGCCACGACATCCACAGCTACAAGCTGACCGCGTTCGTGATCGCCGCCGCCTATGCCGGTTTTGCCGGCGGGCTGCTCGGCGTGTTGCAGGCTTTCATGCCGCCGGATGCCTTCACCTTCGAGACCTCGGGCCAGCTCGTGATGCAAACCGCGATCGGCGGCATCGGCACGCTGTTCGGACCGCTGCTCGGCGCCGCGGTCTGGCTGTTCCTTCAGGATTTTCTGCAATCCGCGCTCGGGCTCGGCGCCGCCTGGAAACTGGTGCTCGGCACCGTGTTCGTGCTGCTGGTCACCTTCCTGCGGCGCGGCATCATCGGCGGCCTCAAGGATCTGTACGGACTGGCGACCAACCGCAAGAAGCCAACAGAGGCGACCGAGGCCGAATCGCTCGCCGACTTCACCGCGGCGCCGGACAACGGCGCCGTGGGCGCCGTGGCGACGGTGCGGCACAAGCGCGCCGGTGATCGCACGAGCGGACCGATCCTGCAGGCCAAGGGGCTGAGCAAGCGTTACGGCGGCCTTGCCGCCAACAGCGACATCGACTTCACCGTCAATCACGGCGAACTGCGCGGCGTGATCGGGCCGAATGGCGCCGGCAAGTCGACCTTTTTCAAGATGCTGACCTGCGAAATCCCGCCGACCTCCGGCCAGATCCTGTTCGAGGGCCGCGACATCACCGGCAAGAGCGTTACCGAGGTCTGCCAGCTCGGCCTGACCAAGAGCTATCAGGTCAACCAGCTTTTCACCCAGTTGACGGTGCGCCAGAACATGACGGTCGCGGTGCTCGCCGACATCCGCGGCAAGTTCAGGCTCGATCTGTTCCGCGACCCGGACTCGATCCCGGGTTTGAAGGAACAGGTCGAACATAAGCTGCAACTGGTGCGACTGAACCGCCGCAGCGAGACCAGGGTTTCCGATCTCGCCTATGGTGAGAAGCGGCGTCTGGAAATCGGCCTGGCGTTGGCGACGACGCCGAGCCTGTTGCTGCTCGACGAGCCGCTCGCCGGCATGAGCCCGCAGGAACGCGCCGAGACCGTGAAACTGTTGAAGTCGATCAGCCAGGGCCGCACCATGATCGTGATCGATCACGACATGGACGCGCTGTTCGAACTGGCCGAACGCGTCACGGTGCTGCAGGAAGGCCGCGTGCTGGTGGAGGGAACGCCGGACGAAATCAAGGCCAATCCGGCGGTGCAGGAAGCCTATCTTGGAGGGGTGCTCGAATGAGCCTGCTCGAGGTCTCCGGCCTGAACGCTTATTACGCCGACAGTCACATCCTGTTCGACGTCGCGATGCGCGTCGAGCGCAACGAGGTCGTGGCCCTGCTCGGGCGCAACGGGGCCGGCAAGTCGACGACGCTCAAGAGCCTGATGGGGATGGTGACGCCGAACAGCGGCCGCGTGGTGCTCGACGGCGTCGATCTCGCCGGACGCAAGAGCCACGTCATCGCGAAGGCCGGCATGCAGCTCGTGCCGGAAGACCGCCGCATCTTCGGCAGCCTGAGCGTCGAGGAAAACCTCGTGCTCGCCGGGCTGACTGCATCGAAGCGCTGGCCACTCGAGCGCATCTACGAGATGTTTCCGCGGCTGAAGGAGCGGCGCGGCAGCCGCGGCACGGATTTGTCCGGCGGCGAGCAGCAGATGCTGGCGATCGCGCGCGCGCTGGTGCGCGACCCCAAGATCCTGCTGTTGGACGAGCCGTTCGAGGGACTCGCGCCGGTCATCGTCCGCGACCTGATGGCGGCGTGCCGCAATCTCGCCGCCGCCGGCCAGACCATCGTGCTGGTGGAACAGAACCTGGCGGCGATGCTGTCGCTGGCGCAGCGGGTCTACATCATCAACAACGGCCATATCGTCCACGAGGGCCCGGCCGGCGAAATCAAGGCACAGCCGGAGGTCCTGCAGCGCTACCTCGGCGTATGACGCCCGGTCCGGCGAGGCCGGCGGAATCCATGTTGCGCAATGTGGACCGGCAGGGGGCCGGCTCCCCGGCGCGGGGAGCACGGAAATCGACCGATAGGACGAAGGTCGAATAGGCCTGTCGAGGTTTCCGTTCGCAACGACTCCGGGAGCGACTATGCTGCCCGTCAACAGGCGGTCGCCGGATTCCGACTCCGCGAACCGCCTGACAACAGGCGAGGGAACCGCACATTCGTGCCCGGGCTCGCTCCGGGGACGATTCCCGATCTTCGGGAGAAGATGCGCCCGCCGTTCATCGGGTTGATGGCATGAACGAGAGCATCTCCTCGCCTTTCATCAGGTACCCGATCGGCACGTCGTTGCTGATGGCCGGCATCCTGTTCGTCGGCCTCGTCGCCTACCCCCTGCTTCCCGTGGCGCCGCTGCCGCAGGTCGATTTCCCGACCATCCAGGTCTCGGCGAGCCTGCCGGGCGGCAGCCCCGAGACCATGGCGTCCTCGGTGGCGCAGCCGCTGGAGCGCCAGCTCGCGCAGATTCCCGGCATTGCGCAGATGACCTCGACGAGTTCGCTGGGCTCGACCGCGGTGACGATCCAGTTCGATCTCAACCGCAGCATCGACGGTGCGGCCAACGACATCCAGGCGGCCATCAACGCCGCCAGCGGGCAATTGCCGAAGAACCTGCCGTCGCCGCCGACCTATCGCAAGGTCAATCCGGCCGACTCGCCGATCCTGCTGTTGGGAGCGACCTCGGATTCGCTGCCGCTGATCCGGGTGAGCGACGCGGTCGACGCCCAGCTCGGCCAGCAGATCAGCCAGATTTCCGGCGTGGCCCAGGTCTTCATCGGCGGCCAGCAGAAGCCCGCGATAAGGGTCCAGGTCGACCCTGCGAAACTGGTCGCCAAGGGCCTGTCGCTGGAAGACGTCCGCAGCCAGATCGCGGTCACCACCGTCGACAGCCCGAAGGGCAACATCGACGGCGACAAGCGCGCCTACACGATCTACGCCAATGACCAGCTGCTCGATCCCGGCGCCTGGAACGACGTCGTCATCGCCTACCGCAATGGCGGCCCGCTGCGGATCCGCGACATCGGCCGGGCCGTCGCGGGCCCCGAGGACATGAAGCAGGCGGCCTGGGCCGACGGCAAGCGCGGCGTGTTCCTCGTGATCTTCAAGCAGCCCGGCGCCAACGTCATCGATACCGTCGACCGGATCAAGGCGCAGCTGCCGCGGCTGATCGCGGCGATCCCGCCGGCGATCAAGATCAAGATCATCAGCGACCGCACGCTGACCATCCGCGCCGCCGTCGAGGACGTCCAGATCACGCTTCTGATCACCATCGCGCTGGTCGTCATGGTGATCTTCGTCTTCCTGCGCAGCTTCTGGGCCACGGTGATTCCGGCGGTGACGGTGCCGCTGGCGCTGCTCGGCGCCTGCGCGCTGATGTGGGCGTTCGGCTACACCCTCGACAACCTGTCGCTGATGTCGCTCACGATCGCCGTCGGCTTCGTGGTCGACGACGCCATCGTGATGCTGGAGAACATCACCCGCTATGTCGAGGCAGGCGAACGGCCGCTCGCCGCGGCCTTCAAGGGCGCCAGCGAAATCGGCTTCACCATCGTCTCGATCAGCGTTTCGCTGGTGGCGGTGCTGATCCCGCTGCTGTTGATGGGCGGCATCATCGGCCGGCTGTTCCGCGAATTCGCGGTGACGCTGGCGATGGCGATTTTCGTCTCGCTGGTGGTGTCGCTGACGCTGACGCCGATGATGGCCTCGCGCTTCCTGCGCGCGCACGGCGAGACCCGACATGGCAAATTCTATCAATGGAGCGAACGCGCCTTTGACAGAATGCTGCACGCCTATGAGCGCGGCCTCGACAGGGCGCTGCTCTGGAAACGGACGACGCTCTTCATCTTCTTCGCGACGCTCGTGCTATCGGTCTATCTGTTCGTCATCATTCCCAAGGGGTTCTTCCCGCAGCAGGACAACGGTTTCCTCACCGGCACATCGGAGGCGGGGCAGGATATCTCCTTTGCCGACATGAAGCGGCATCAGGAGGAACTGAGCGATATCGTGCAGGCCGATCCCGATGTCGACAGCATTGCGATGTTCATTGGCGGCGGCGGCACCGCGCTCAACTCGGGGCGCATGTATGTGACGCTGAAGCCGAACGAGGAACGGACCGCCAACGCGCAGAAGATCATCTCGCGGCTGCGCCCGAAGCTGGAAAAGGTCGAGGGCGCAAGGCTCTACATGCAGGCTTCGCAGGACGTGCGGCTCGGCGGCCGCGCCACGCGTACCCAGTTCGAATTCACGCTGCAGGATGCCAATCTCGACGAACTGAACGAATGGGCGCCGAAAATCCTGGCCGCGATGCAGAAGCTGCCGCAATTGCGCGACGTCGCCACCGACCAGCAGACGCAGGGCACCACGCTGACGCTGACGATCGATCGCGATACCGCCTCGCGCTACGGCATCCAGCCGCAATTGATCGACGACACGCTGTATGACGCGTTCGGCCAGCGCCAGGTCACGCAATATTTCACCCAGCTCAACAGCTATCACGTGATCGAGGAGATCCTGCCGGAGCTGCAGGGCAATCTCGACACACTCAACAAGCTCTACATCAAATCGCCGCTGACCGGCGACGAGGTGCCGCTGTCGGTGTTCTGCAAGTGGACGACGATACCGGTGCGGCCGCTTTCGATCGCCCACCAGGGCCAGTTTCCGGCGACCACGATCAGCTTCAATCTCGGCGAGAACGTCGCGCTGGGTCAGGCCACCGATGCGGTGCAGAAGACGGTTTACGATCTCGGTGCGCCGGCTACGCTCAGTTCGAGCTTCCAGGGCACCGCGCAGGCGTTCCAGCAATCGCTCGGCACCGTGCCGCTGTTGATCCTGGCGGCGCTGGTGGTGGTCTATTTGATCCTCGGCGTGCTCTATGAGAGCTACATCCACCCGCTCACCATCCTCTCGACGCTGCCGTCGGCTGGCGTCGGCGCGCTGGCGATCCTGATGCTGTTCAAATTCGATTTCAGCCTGATCGCGCTGATCGGCATCATCCTGTTGATCGGCATCGTCAAGAAGAACGGCATCATGATGGTCGATTTCGCGATCGCCGCCGAGCGCGAAGAGCACCTGTCGCCGGAGCAATCGATCCGCAAGGCGGCGCTGCTGCGGTTTCGCCCGATCATGATGACGACGATGGCGGCGATGCTCGGCGGCGTGCCCTTGATGCTCGGCACCGGCACCGGATCGGAAATCCGCCAGCCGCTCGGCTATGCGATGGTCGGCGGCCTCCTGGTCAGCCAGGCGCTGACGCTGTTCACGACGCCGGTGGTCTATCTCTATCTCGACAATCTCTCCAATACGCTGACGCGCTGGATGCAGACCGGCAAGCGCGAGGACGCCGGCGCCGCCAGGGAGGATGCCTCGCAGAAAATCGCGGCGGAATAGACCGGCTTCAAATCAGATAGGGTGGGAACTCTTCATGCCCACCGTCGGCATTTCCCGGGTTTGAGGGCGGGCATGAAGAATACCCACCCTCACGGGTGAACGCTCATCACCCATGGAATCTACGGTTTGGGCCTCCACAGCCTGACCAGCGGGCCATCCTCTCCCAACAGCGGGTCGGATTTCGGCAGCCTGACCTGCGGGATCGTCTTCAACGCCTTGGCGTGATTTTCCGGCGTCGGCCGCGTCACCTGCATTTTGGCTCCGGGCGGATAGGCCCCGACCACGGAGAAATCCGCACTCGCCGAGATGCATTGATGCCCGGTGCCGGCGGGCAGGATGGCGACGTCGCCAACCTCGACCTCGAATTCACGGCCATGGTCGCCGCCGAAGCGCACCCGCGCACGGCCACGGGCAATACCGAGCGCCTCGTGCACGGTGGCGTGATAATGCAGGAAATCGTAGACCCCGTTGCGCCACATGTCGCCCCAGCCATTGGCGCCGAACAGGCCCTCGATGGTTTTCTCGGGGTGGCCGTTGCCGACGTCGACCGCGCGCTTGTAGACCAGGAAGGGCAGGGCATTGTTGGGCACGAGCCCGTCGTCTTTGAAGACGAAGGCGAGGGGTTCGATATCAGCGCTGACGACCGACATGGCAAATGCTCCGCTCACAGGATAGACGCGGATTCAACCGATGTCGGCGGCTGGTGTTCCCTCCAGATTTTCGCGTTGCCGTCCTGCCCGGACTTGATCCGGGCATGACGGTGGAGGCAGCGATGGCAATGCGAGTTGCGCGCTCCGCCGTCATCCTGAGGTGCGCTCGGCGGCGCAATTGCGCCGCTGGCTAGCGCGCCTCGAAGGATGCGACAAGGGTGCAAACCTCTCATCCTTCGAGGCTCGCCGAAGGCGGCGAGCACCTCAGGATGACGCCGGATGTTGCTACCGGCTTACCCGCGCTTGTTCGCCCGCATCAAATCGGCGAACCGCGTGAACAGATAATGCGAATCGCGCGGACCCGGAGAAGCTTCCGGGTGGTACTGCACCGAGAATACCGGCCTGCCGTCGAGCTGGATGCCGCAATTGGAGCCGTCGAACAGCGAGATGTGGGTTTGGGTGGCGCCCTTGGGCAGGGTCGCCTGGTCCACGGCAAAACCGTGGTTCATCGAGGTGATCTCGACCTTGCCGGTGGTCTCGTCCTTGACCGGATGATTGGCGCCGTGATGGCCCTGATGCATCTTTTTGGTTTTCGCGCCGACGGCCAGGCCCAGCATCTGGTGGCCGAGGCAGATTCCAAATGTCGGCATGCCGGACGAGATCACCTGCTGGATCACGGGCACCGCATATTTGCCGGTCTCGGCCGGATCGCCGGGGCCGTTCGACAGGAACACCCCGTCGGGCTTCATCGCGAGAATAGCTTCGGCCGAGGTGGTCGCCGGCACTACCGTGACCTTGCAGCCGACGCCGGCGAGCAGCCGCAGGATGTTGCGCTTGATGCCGTAGTCGATGGCGACGACGTTGAACTCAGGCGCGGTTTGCCGTCCGAAACCTTTTTCCCAGACCCATGGCGTCTCATCCCAGTCAAAGCGCTGGGCCGAGGTGACCATCGGCACCAGGTCCATGCCTTCCAGCCCTGGCCATTCGCGCGCCTCTTCCTTCAACCCGTGCAGGTCGAACTGGCCGTCCTTGGCGTGAGCGATCACGGCGTTCGGCATGCCCTTCTGCCGGATCAAGGCGGTCAGCGCGCGGGTGTCGATGCCGGACAGCCCGATGATGCCGCGCGCCTTCAGCCACTGGTCGAGATGCCGCGTGGCGCGATAGTTGGAGGGATCGCTGATGGCGGCGCGCAGGATCACGCCGCGCGCGCCCGGCGTCGCCGCCATGTTCACCGTCTCGATGTCCTCGTCGTTGGTGCCGACATTGCCGATATGCGGGAAGGTGAAGGTGATGAGCTGGCCGGCATAGGAGGGATCGGTGAGGATCTCCTCATAGCCGGTCATCGCGGTGTTGAAGCAGACTTCGCCGACCGCATGGCCCTCGGCGCCGAGGCCAAAGCCTTCCAGCACGGTGCCGTCGGCCAGCACGAGGAGCGCGGTCGGAATGTGTTCCGGCCAGGCTGAGGCGTTTTCGATGTGTGTCATGAGGCCTCTAAATAGTCGCGCAAGGGGGCGCAGTCAAAGCCGCAAGTCGCGGATTCACATGCAAAATACGCATATTTCGGGCCGGCCTTATGCTGCGGGCCGCAAGTCGCGCGGAACCGAGTTGTCTGATGGCCGCGAACGGCCTAGATCAGGGGCTTCCGTGACGTTCGCGAGGGGACTTTGGGACGATGCTGCGCGAGGACATCAACAATGCGGTCAAGGACGCGATGCGGGCCAAGGACGAGCGCAAGCTCTCCACGCTGCGCATGGTCAATTCGACCATCAAGAACGCCGATATCGCTGCGCGCGGGGAGGGCAAGCCGCCGCTGAGCGATGCCGATCTCCTTGGCGTGTTCCAGAAAATGATAAAACAGCGCCAGGAATCCGTCGAGCTCTACGACAAGGGCGGTCGCGCCGAACTCGCGGCAGGGGAGCGCGAGGAGATCGCGATCATCCAGGCCTATCTGCCGAAGCAGATGTCGGAAGACGACGTCAAGGCCGCGATATCGGCCGCGATATCGGAGACCGGCGCCGCCGGCATGAAGGACATGGGCAAGGTGATCGGCGTGTTGCGGGCGAAATATGCCGGGCAGATGGATTTCGGCAAAGCCAGCGGGCTGGTGAAGGCGGCGCTGACGGGGTGATTTCAAGCGGAGGAAATTATGGCCGATCAACAGTCGCCACCCGCAGGTCCTGATCTCGCCCAGGGTGTTGCGCTCTCCGAATTCTCCGGCGCGATGCTGCTCGGCCATGTCGGCGACAACGAAATCCTGCTGGTGCGTTCGGGATCGGAGATTTTTGCGATCGACGCCCATTGCAGCCATTACCACGGTCCGCTCGCCGATGGCCTGGTCGACGGCGAGAACATCCGCTGTCCCTGGCACCACGCCTGTTTCGACTTGCGCACCGGCGAGGCTGCCCGCGCGCCGGCGCTCACAGCGCTTTCGGTCTGGAGGGTCGAGCGGGAAGGCGACCGCATCGTGGTGCGGCAAAAGCTCGAGCAGCCGAAGCCGCGCGTCAAGGGCGTGATCGATGCGCCCGGCCGGATCGTGATCGTCGGCGGAGGTGCTGCGGGATTCGCCGCCGCCGAGATGCTGCGGCGGCAGGATTTTCAAGGCGACATCGTGATGCTGAGCAGCGAGGCGGCCGCTCCCGTGGACCGGCCGAACCTGTCGAAGGACTATCTCGCCGGCAGCGCGCCGGAGGACTGGCTGCCGCTAAGGCCGGATGATTTTTACACTGACGCCCATATCGACCTGCGGCTCAAGACCGAAGTCGCCTCGATCGACGTCAAGGCCAAGAACGTGATCCTCGCCGGCGGCGAAGCCGTCGGCTATGACCGCCTGTTGCTTGCGACCGGCGCGGAGCCGGTGCGTCTGCCGATCCCGGGCGCAGATCAGGCGCGCCTCCATGTTTTGCGCTCGCTGGCCGATTGCCGCGCGATCATCGCAGCCGCCAGCTGCGCCCACCGTGCGATCGTGATCGGCGCGAGTTTTATCGGGCTCGAGGCCGCGGCCGCCTTGCGCGCCAGGGATATCGAGGTCCACGTGGTCGGGCTGGAGGAACGCCCGATGGAACGCGTGCTCGGCCGCGCGATGGGCGATTTCGTCCGCGCGCTGCACGAGGAGCACGGCGTCGTCTTTCATCTCGGCGATACCGTGACCGGGATGGAGGGCAAGCGCGCCACGCTCAGGAGCGGCGGGGTGATCGAGGCGGATTTCGTGGTCATCGGCGTCGGCGTGCGGCCGCGCCTCGCATTGGCCGAAAAGGCCGGGCTGGCGATCGATCGCGGCGTCAGCGTCAACCCCTATCTCGAGACCAGCGTGCCCGGCATCTTTGCGGCCGGCGATATCGCGCGCTGGCCCGATTCCCATTCCCGCGAGAACATCCGCGTCGAACACTGGGTGGTGGCGGAACGCCAGGGCCAGACCGCCGCGCGCAACATCCTGGGGCAGCGCGAAACCTTCGACGCGGTGCCGTTCTTCTGGAGCCAGCATTACGACGTGCCGATCAATTATGTCGGCCACGCCGAGAAGTGGGACGAGATCGCCATCGACGGCGATATCGCGGCCAAGGATTGCCTGCTGCAATACAAGGGCGGCGGACGCGTGCTCGCGGTCGCCTCGATCTATCGCGATCTCGCAAGCCTCGAGGCGGAGCTTGCGATGGAGCGCGCGACGCGGTGAGCGGCTGACGCGAATGCTGGGGTAGGCGGCTCTTACCTCGCCCCGCTTGCGGGGAGAGGTCGAAATTCGCGATAGCGTATTTCGGGTGAGGGGGACCCTCCGCGAGTCCCGATGCTGAGAGAGCCCCTCACCCCAGCCCTCTCCCCGCGAAGAGCGGGGCGAGGGAGCGCTCGCAGGGTGCGCCTTTCCACTTGTCTCACGCTCATGGCGCCCCGATCCCCAACTCCTTCAGCGCCGCCAGCATCTTCTGCGGCGGCGCCATCTTGATTGCCAGCGCTTCGCCGGTCTCCAGCAGGCTCTTCAGGCTCGACAGGATCGCCGGCCAGCCGGCGCGGCCGCCGGAGAGAATGTCGTCGCTGAGCGGCCGGTCGTGCGCTTCCGTCATGGTCAGCCGGACCGCATCGCCGGCAGGCTCGATCTCGTAAGTCACGAGCGTTGCGCCGAGCTTCTCGGTCAGCGCCGGCCAGTTGACGTTGAAGGTGAACGCGAGCTTGCGCGGCGGATCGCATTCGATCACCTCGCCGCTGATATGCAGCGCGCCGTCAGGCTGACGGACGATGTATGCGCCGCCGACTTTCAACTCGACCTCGACCGTATTGCCGAAAAAATATTTTCGCGAAAACTCGGCCGAGGTCAGCGCTTCCCACACCTTTTCCGGCGTGGACGCGATGTAGATGGTGTAGACGATGGCCGGCTTGAAGTGATCGATGTTCATTGCATTCCCTCGATGCCGAGCGCGGCGATCGGGATCGCCAGCGCAGTGCCTGTTTCCAGCAGGCTCTTGAGGCTGGCCAGGATCGCCGGCCATCCCCTGGAAATGCCGTCCAGCAGCTTGCTGCCGGCCGCGAAACTCTCATGGGTGAGCGTCAGCTTCACCAGCGGGCCGTATGGTTCGAGCGTGAACACTACCTTGGTCGGCGGCTCCTTGCGCATTCCATCATCGAGCACATGGTGAAAGGTGTAGGACAGCCGCCGCGGCGGATCGGCTTCCAGGATTTCGCCGACATCGGTGGTGGTGCCGTTCATGACCAGCGCGAATGGCGAGCCCACCTTGAAGTCGGATTGCAGCTCGGTGTTGAACCAGTAGCGTCGCGAGAATTCGCTCGATGTCAGCGCCCGCCACAATTGTTCCGGCGTGGTCTGGATATAGGTGACATAGACGAACTCCGGCTTACTCATCGCGCTTCTCCAGTTGCCGTTTCAATGCGCTCAGCGCAGTCAGCTTGCCGCGCTCGAATTTCCTGATCCACCGCTCGCCGATCTGGTGGATCGGCACCGGGTTGAGATAGTGCAGCTTCTCGCGGCCGTGCCTGATCGCGGTGACGAGGTTGGCCGCTTCCAGGATCGCAAGGTGTTTTGTGACCGCCTGCCGCGTCATGGCGAGGCCGTCGCAGAGTTCGTTCAGGGTCTGTCCGTTCCTGGCGTGAAGCCGGTCCAGCAGCGACCGTCGGGAAGCATCGGCCAGCGCCTTGAACACCTCATCCATGATGGCCATCATTGGCAACCAAACAGTTGCATGTCAAGGCGAGAGTCCTGTCCCGGACTTGCCGCGATATTTCGCTGACGAGGGAGCAGTGCAACACCACCCGTCGACGGTCTGCGCTCTGCTCGCCAGGGCGCTTCGATGCCCTACAGAATTTGCGAGAGGATTTGCAACAACCCGACAAAGGAAACGGTCCACACGCTCGTGCGCAGCCAGGGAATGCCGATGACATAGACCGGCGCATAGGCAAGCCGGCTCCAGAAGAACAGTTGCGCACCGAGCGCCGTCGTAACGTTGGATTTGCCGGCAACCTGCGCCACCAGCACGAGTGCCGCGAAGATGGTCAGGCTTTCCAACATATTGCGGTGCGCCCGCTGCGCGCGATCCGCCCATCCCTGAAAAGCCGGCAGATTTTCGCGATTGCCGACGAGCGGCACAAGGCCAATTTGCGCTATCGCGGTCAGCAAGGCGATGAGCATTTGAATCAAGGCCAGCGCCGTCGACCAGACAAGCATCTTGAGTTCGATGGTCATCCGTTTCTCCCCTTGATGGGTCGTCGATCGACAGCAAGCGTTGCCGATCCGCGCGTTGCGGAGCTCAGGGATTGGCGATGAGCAGGCGGAGCGGCAAAAGTGGACCGACTGCGATGTACTCGTGGTCCATCAGATTTTGCCTGGCCAGAGGCAGGCCTTCCATGATGTCGTGCGCGTCGGCCACATCCCTCGTATCCAGCAGGAAGACGACTCCGCGCCCATCGCCACGCGAATACCATTCACGAATTTTTCCATTGAGATAGAGCTGCAGGGTCTGCCGGATTTCGTCCGGCATGACGGCCATGACTTGTTCGCGCGTAACGCCCGCTTTCACGGTAAGGATGACCATCACGGCGGTGGTTACGGGCGAGGTGGCTTGTGCCTGGGCAATTGATGGATGGGTCATGAGCGGCGCCTGTCAGAGTTAGGGTGAGGGCGAAGACGACGTTTTCGGATTGCTTTCATCGGTCTCGTGATCATGGCAGTCATCCGTGTTGTTCAAGGTTGCAATGATGCCGCGTCCGGCGCCGCGTGCTCCCGACCTGGAATCCGGATGTAAGGCACCTTTCCGCGACTGACTATTCGCGATAATGCTGATGGGCCATGAAGCAGAACTTCACAGTAAGAATGGGCGCGCTCGACGGCGTGGCGGCGTTCCCGGCGTTGCCCAGCGTCGCAGTTTCCGGAGAGCCGCCGCGGAACTCGGGGTGACGCTTGAACCAGCGAAGTTTTCTTTTGGGAAGGCAACCGTGTCGAATTTCGGTCGAGCGGCCTTGGTGCAATCCGGCCGCGCTCGGCTATGATACCCTCGCCAAGTCAGCCAGCGAAGATTGGTTTTAACATCCGGGTGGAAAGCATGCGCGTCAAACTCGCTACAATTCTCTGCGCCACATTCGTTGCCTCCAGCGGCGCCTGCGCCCAGAGCCAGGTGATCGGGGCTCCGCCCGAAGCCTCCAACATGAAACTGGTCGGGTACAACGACCTGCAGGCGCGCAGCGCCTATCAGCCGACCATCCATCACCAGGGCGACCGCTGGATCGCCTATATCGGCCATCACGGCGGCACCGACGCCGTTCCCGATCCGATCAATCCGTTGACCGGCAAGGCCGAGCCGAACGGCACCTCGGTCGTCGACGTCACCGATCCCGCGCATCCGAAATATCTGCGCCATATCCCCGGGCAGCCGGGCACCTATGAGGCCGGGGGCGCGCAGATGGTGCGGGTCTGCGACGGCAAGTCGTTGCCCAAGGGCGATCCCAACGCGGTCTACATGCTGCGCACCTTTGGCGGCGAAGCGCACGAGATCTGGAACGTCGCCGACCCCGCCAATCCGGTGCTGATCACCCGGCTCGGAGGGTTGAAGGACACGCACAAGAGCTGGTGGGAATGCGACACCGGCATTGCCTTTCTGGTGTCGGGCGAGCCGAGCTGGCGCACGCGCCGCATGACGCAGGTCTACGACCTCAGCGATCCCGCCCATCCGGTGAAAATCCGCGACTTCGGCCTTCCCGGCCAGGAGCCGGGCGCGACCGGCGCGGTGCCGACCGAATTGCACGGCATGATCTCGCTCGGCCCGCAGGCGAACCGCATCTATTTCGGCTACGGCACCGACAAGGGCGGTTTTCTGCAGATCGTCGACCGCGACAAGCTCATCAACGGCCCGAAGGAGCCGACGCCGGACAATCTGCGCTATCCGGAAATCTCGCGGCTCGCGATGTCCGCCTTCAACGGCGCCCACACCACCTTTCCGATGAAGGGCATGCCGATCGCCGAATTTGCCAAGGACAAGGACGGCAAGAGCCGCGACATCGTCATGATCGTCGACGAGGCGATCCTCAACGAATGCAACGAGCCGCGGCAGATGGTGTGGTTCGCCGACGTCACCGTCGAAAACCGCCCGATGATGATCTCGAGCTATACGGTGCCGGAAGCCTCGGGCTCGTTCTGCGAACGGGGCGGCCGGTTCGGCTCGCATTCCTCCAACGAGAGCATGGCGCCGGTGTTTTACAAGAAGATGGCCTTCATCGCCTTCTTCAATGCCGGCGTCCGTGCGCTCGATATCCGCGATCCCTATCATCCGACCGAGGTCGGCTATTTCATTCCCTCGATCACGGCTGCGACCGACAAGCGCTGCGTCACGATCGAGGGCAAGGATCGCTGCAAGGTGGCGATCCAGACCAACAATGTCGAAACCGACGATCGCGGCTATATCTACATCGTCGATCGCGCCAATACCGGCCTGCACATCCTCGAATTGACCGGCGACGCGCGCAAGGTGGCCGGGCTGCCGTAAGGCGAGCGAGGCGAGATGCGAACAGCGCCGATCGCGTTTGCTATTGCGATGTGCCTGCTGGCGGCGATCGCCGGCAGCGTGCCCGCGCGCTCGGCCATCGATGGCTGGCTCGAAATCGCCTGGCCGTTCCCGCGCGACGGCTGGCCGGCGGGGCGCGCCTTCCGCTGCGCCACGGAGGCGTGCGGCGACGAAATCGAGGTCTATGTGCGGCCGAAGATCGGCTTCTGCAATTGCGATTCCGGCGTCGCCGATGACGACGAGGTCGACCGCGTCGCCGATCTCGATCTGATGAGCGAACGGTTTGTGCCGCTCGAGGCCGGCAAGGTGATCCGCGTCGCCGATATGTCCGGCCGCATCCGCGCCTATGATCTCACCATGGCCGATGGCTCGCGCCACACCGCCGTCGGCATCGCGGTGTCGCACCGCTGCGACCTCCTGGTGGCGGTCGCGCAGGGCGAGGGCAATGCTGCCGGCGTCGAGCGCGCGGCGCTGGATTTTCTCGGCACCGGCGAGATGACGCAGTGGATGACGGCGGCGATGAATGGCGGACGGTGAGGCACCTTCTCTTCCCTTGTGGGAGAAGGGAAGAGGGCAGCGGGTCTGTCATTGCCGGGCGCCTGTCCCCGACTCGATCGGGGATGACCCGGCAATCCCTCTGACTTCGCAAGACTTCTTCGAAGAAGGATGGATACGCGGGTCAAGCCCGCGTATGACGACCGGATAGGTTGGAACGTCATATCCCTCCTTGTGAACTGTGATTTCCACCGCCTTCATCATCGTGCATAATCGTTTGGTCGCTTCGATCTTACCCGCGAGTCCCCCATGCCCTTCCACCTCTACCTCGCCTTCGTCGCCGCCTGCATCGGCCTTGCGCTGTTGCCGGGCCCGGTGGTGACGCTGATGATCGCCAACGGGCTGCGCTATGGCACCCGCGCGGCGCTGACCAATATCGCCGGCGTCCAGGCGGGGCTCGCCATCGTGATCGGCATCGTCGCGATCGGGCTGACCTCGCTGATGGCGACCATGGGCTACTGGTTCGACTGGGTGCGCTTTGCCGGTGCCGCCTATCTGGTCTGGCTCGGCATCAGGCTGATCCGTTTTCCGGCCGAAGCCGTCAAGGCCGACGAACCGCCGCCGCCGCCGCGCGGCGGATTTTTCCTGCAGGGGTTTGTGGTGCTGCTTTCCAATCCGAAGGTGATGATATTCTTCGGCGCCTTCATTCCGCAGTTCATGGACATGAGCCGGGATCACGTCTCGCAGGTGACGCTGCTCGGCGTCACCTTCATGGTGATCGCCGGCATGACGGACGCCGTCTACGCACTGCTCGCGGGCCGCGCGCGCCGCTTCTTTTCCGCGCGACGGACGAAGGCGCTGTCGCGGCTGTCCGGCGGCGTCATGATCGGCGGCGGCGTCTGGCTGGCGCTGACCCGGGCGCGGTGAAGCGCAAACCGATCGTGAGGCCGCTCTCCGGTTCCATGAATTGGCCAACAAGGCTGTCTCGTTTGGCGGCCGCTTTCACGTCGAGGTGCCCGATCGGGTAGCGCATCAACCGTCTTCGTGTCCGGGAACGTCCCTATTTGTGCGAGCCGCCCGGAACATTTTGGGTCCATGGGGATTATGGGTCCACCACGGAGTTTGGACATGTCGCAAATCCTCGGACTCAGTCTCGCTTTGTTGCTCTTTGGCGGCGGCATATGGGCGAATGTCAGCGGCGGCCCACTTTCCCAGGACAGGGGCGCGTGGGTGTCGCACGCCAACCGATAAAGGCTCCCCGAGATGGGGCGCGCTCGGACGGCGCGACGCTCCGGCGAAATATCGTGCGACTAGTGGGTACATTCCACGACGGCCTGCAGACCGCGCAATTTGAACGCGATCGGGTCGCGCTCGCCCTTCGCGACACACCCTGGCATCTGGGAAGCGATCCCGGCTTTCATCGACGACGTGCACTTCGCTTCGGGCAGCATTGCCGTGACATCGTCGAGCACGGACTTCAATAATTCGATCAGCTCGGACTGAAAAACTGCACCTCATGGGTTCATGGTTGCCTCCTGGGGTAACCGCCAGCGGCTTGCGGTCCTGCCGCAATCGGGCGATAGCAGAAGCTCCATGGAGGGCTGCCCCCGTGCCGGGGGATGTTGGGGGATGGCATGATCTCGAGCACCTCGATGCAGACGTTGGTCCCGCGCCCGAATATCCTGTTCATCGATGGCCTTCCGGGTTCCGGCAAGAGCACGGCGGCGAAGGCTGTCGGCGCCTTTCTTGCCAATAGCCGGGTGTTCGCCGAGACCGCGCAAGATCATCCCTTGCTGGTGGGTGCGCCCGACCGGATGGGAGCAGCGTTCGCGGACATTCACGAGATACACTCGGCGGATTTGTTTGCCGCCGCAGCGTTTGGCCGGCTGGAATCTTTCCTGGAGAGCGCCGGAGGTGATGTGTTGTACGTCTTTGAGAGCCATCCCCTACAGAGCACGGTTCGGGTGCTTTTTCAGCTGGACGCGCCTCAGGCTGCGATATTGCAGTTTTGGTCGGATTTGCAGGATCGGCTGGCTTTGGTGCAACCGCGGTTGATCTACTTCCAGGAGAGTAATCCCCTGCAAGCGATCAAGGAGATCACTCGCGTGCGCGGGCCGGCCTGGGAGAGCTACCTGATTGAATCATTCAAGCAAACACCATGGATGCAGGCGCGCGCCCTTTCCGGCGTCGAAGGCGCCGATCGGATGATTGTCGCGTATGCGGAGTTAGTCGACCGGTTGGCAGGTTTGTGGCGGTTCCCGATGTTGAAGCTCCTCGCCCGGCCGGAAAGCTACCAAGCACGCACGGATGCGCTGACCGAATGGGTAATGGCGCCGGTTGGGTCAGACCATCAGTAGCGGCCATTGCGCCGAAGCCTTCTCTCCGATCATGATCGACGGCGCATCGGCACATTAGTCCAGATGCCTTCGGAACCCGCCGGGAGCGACGCCGAGCCGGTTGCGGAAGGCAGCCGTCGTGGGCGTGGGAGGCAAAACCCGATGCGTGCGCGATCCCGCCCAGGTCGAGCGCAGCATTCCGCAGCAGCGTTCGCGCGCGTGAAACCCGGCGACCGATGATGTAGTCATGCGGCGCCTGGCCGACGGCCGCATGGAAGGCGCGGCAGAAGAAGCCGGCGGGAAGCCGCAACGCGCCGGCCAGTTCCTGAACCGTGAGCTTCGCATCCAGCCTTGCCTCGATCAGGTCCTGGATGAGTCTCAGCCGAGGCCGTTCGCCGGATCCAAGCAAGCCTCAGGCCTGCAGTTACAAATCTTGCGGCGATACAGTATCATTCGCATGCTCCGCGTGAGCGGTTTGGGAAGGTGTCCATGCCGAGGATCAACGTCCTGAATATTCAGCGCATCGGCGCTGAAGATCGAGCGAAGATAGAGGCAGTCGATCCGGCGATCGAATTGACCGACGCCGGGGGCTGGTATGACGGGGAAATTCGCGAAACGTGGCCTGTCTTCACCTCGGCGCGCTACCTGGCACCAGGCGCCACCGGCTCGGGGACGCGCGAGGAACGCGATCGCCTCCTTGCCGAAGCTGAAGTTATTCTTGGCGGCTGGCCATTTCCGCTCGATCTGCGCGCGAGGGCACCGAGGTTGAAATGGTTTCACCAACGCCCTGCGGGCGCCAGCAATCTGCTCATGGGCGATCTGTGGGGCAGCCGCGTGGTCGTGACAACCTCGCGAGGTTCGGGCAATACGCTGGCGATGGCTGAATACGCGCTGGCCGGTATTTTGCACTTTGCCAAGGGCTTGCACCGCGCCGCGGTCGATCGGGATGCGGGCGTGTTCGACCATCGCGCATATCGACCGCTGCTATTGCAAGGCAAGACTGTGTGCGTCGTGGGCGCCGGCGGAATTCGGGCTCGATGTCGGTAAACTCTGCGCCGCCCTCGGCATGCGGGTCGTCGGCACCCGCCGCCACCCGCACCCGGACCGGCCCCTGTCTCCGGGATTCAGCGAGCTTGGCGGCGCCGGCGATCTCGATCGGTTCTTGCCGGAGAGCGATTTCGTGGTGATCTGCTGCCAATGGACACCGGAGACGACCCGTCTCTTCGACAAGGACCGCTTTGATGTGATGAAGCCGGGGGGCGTGCTCGTCAACGTCGCCCGGGGTGAGATCGTCGACGAGGAGGCCCTCGCCGACGCGCTCCAGCGCAATCATTTGCGCGGCGCAGCGCTCGACGTTTATGTCGGCGAATTCGAACACACGCCAGCCTCAAGGCTCTGGTCCGATCCCAGGGTACTGATCACGCCGCATATCTCCGCTGCCAGCGATCAGGACCGTCATGGCGCGATAGATCTCTTCTGCGACAATCTGCGCGCCTATCTCGAGGGCCGGTCGCTCCGGAACGTCATCGACTGGGAACGGGGCTATTAGGCTCGCCGGGGCCTCCGGGGACCGGAATCGCCGCGCCGTGCAGGGGAGACACATACGTTGCGGGGACGATGGCCACTGCAGTCCTGAGCTTTGGTTCCGTCGGGTGATTGACTCACAGACACTCTAGATCGACGTCACGAGGGCCGCGCTTTCATCCAGCATGGGCAAAATCACGTCTCGGGGCTTGGGCGGAAGCATCAGGACCACCCGATCAACGCCGGCATCACGGTAGCGTTTTAGCACCTCCAGGTCTCGGGGCGCCCCGAAGACGTTGAAGGAGAGCGACGCGGGATCGCGGCCAGCGTCCTTTGCCATTTGACGGAATTGCGGCAGCACCTCGAGCGGATCCAGCGCGCGCCCGCCGATCGGAATCCAACCGTCGCCGTAGGCGATCGCCCGTCTTGCCGCGTGGGGGAATGCGCCCCCGACAACGATGGGCGGGTAAGGTTTTTGAACTGGTTTGGGCCACTGCATCATGGGTTCGAACTTGACGAATTCGCCGTCGAATGCCGCCGTCGACTCCGTCCAGATTTGCTTCATCGCCTGGATCCGCTCACGCATCAGCTTGAAGCGGGTCGCAAACGCAGTGCCGTGATTGGCCATCTCCTCCTCGTTCCACCCCCCGCCAATGCCGAAAATGAACCGGCCCGAGGAAAGCCGGTCGACGGTCGATACCTCCTTGGCGGTGTGGATTGGATCCCGCTCGACGACAAGACATATCCCCGTCGCAAGCTTGATGGTTTTCGTCACCGCGGCGGCAGCGGCGAGCGAGAGGAACGGATCGTAGCTGTCGTAATAGTACTTCGGCAGCTCAGCGCCGCCGGGCCACGGCGATTTGCGACTGGTGGGAATGTGGCTGTGCTCCGGCAACCACAATGACTCGTAACCTCGCGCCTCCGCCGCCACGGCAAGGACGTGCGGTGGAATTGAGTAATCCGTCGGAAACATCGTTAGCCCGACATGCATGTTCAGTGCTCCTCGGTTGCGGCCAGGCTCTCCATCAAACGCGACCGCACGTGATGGTCGCCCACATCAGGGGCGCGAACTAATATCCTTCTCAACTCTATCAGAGAAATGAGCAGACGTACCGCCGTTTGTCGCAATGCCGGCCCTCATCGCAGCGACGGCATGTCGAGCTTCGCGTATCGGGCGGGATGGCGGGATCTCGGAGTGCGACGACCGGGACTGATGCCATGACGGTCGCAACTGCCTCTAGGCTTGATCATCATAGTCGGCCTCGTCCGCGCCCACGGACAGGTTGCCCCAGCTCGTCACCCGCTCCAGGCGGACCGCGATGACGGGCCGTTCGGCGATCTGCATCGCCGCCAACTGGCGGTATCGAGAGCGTAGCAGCTCCTGCGCGCGATCGTGCTCCGTCCCGGCGCGCAAGATCTCAGCCCGTCCACGCAACATCACCCAGCCAAGCTGGGTCCAGTCTTCGTCGTACCGATCAACCACGATAGCGACCATCGGATTGCGCTCGATGTTGCGGACGCGCTTGAGTGCTGGTCCAGCCACGCGCTTCGGCTTCTCGTCGATGGTGATGTAAAGGGTGCCTTGCGAAATCGCAAAGCACACCGGCACGACGTGCGGAATGGCCCGACTATCGGCCGTGGCAAGATGCCCGACCCGTCGCGTCGACAGGAACCTGCGTTCGTGGTCTGATAGCACGTGACGGTCCGCCGCGCGATGATTGTCAATCGCGCCGATACTGCACGGCTTGGCTCAGCTTCGCCACCCGAGAATTGGCGCTCGACCAGACGTCGGCTGGCCTGCCGGCGTGATCGAAGCCGCGGTCGCGACCAATCCGGTGATAGCGCATTCGATGCTCAGCCGCGGCAACGAGGTGGCGAATAGGACGAATTTGTTGCGGTGCATGAGTTCGAAATTGGCGCGAAGCGGGCGTTCGTGGATAGTTGGACTCCTGCGTCGTTCGGCGGCATTATGCGTCTTGATGGAGCTTCGAGAACGAGGCCCGCAGCGAACCGAAGGAGGACCGACATGACAGTTTCGGCAACACGTCACGCTGTGGCCGGCGCGGACCAATAGCGTGACCAAAGGCTCCGATCTTCTGGTGGCCGCCCTTGAGAACGAGGGCGTCGCGTACATCTTCGCCATTCCGGGCGAGGAGAATCTCGACGTGCTGGATTCGCTGCGACGCTCGAAGATCAAGCTTGTGCTGACGCGACACGAGCAGGCCGCCGGCTTCATGGCGGCCACCTACGGGCGTCTCACCGGACGCGCCGGCGTCTGCCTGACGACGCTGGGTCCCGGTGCGCTCAATCTGACGACGGCTGCGGCCTATGCGCATTTGGGCGCGATGCCGATGGTCATGATCACCGGGCAGAAGGCGATCCGGAGCAGCCGTCAGGCGCGCTTCCAGATCGTCGACATTGTCGCAACCATGCGACCGCTCACCAAGATGGCGACGCAGATCGTCTCCGCGCAGAGCATTCCGACTTTGGTTCGCGACGCCTTCCGGGTCGCGCAGCAGGAGAGGCCGGGCCCGGTGCATCTCGAATTGCCCGAGGATATCGCGGCCGACGAGGCCGTCGCCGACATCATTCCCTCGCATGTCGTCGAGCTTCCGGTGGCGCCGGCGGCAGCCATCAAGCGCGCCGCGGCCATGATCATGGGCGCCAGCCGGCCTCTCGTCATGCTGGGCGCCGCGGCGAGCCGTCCGCAGCTCGCCGAACCGTTGTCGGCGTTCGTGCGACGATGCAAGATTCCGTTCTTCAACACCCAGATGGGGAAGGGCGCCGTCAATGCGGGCTCCAATCTCTATATGGGCACGGCCGCACTGTCGGAGCGGGATTGGGTTCACGAGGCGATCGATCGGGCCGACCTGATCATTTCGATCGGCCATGACACGGTGGAGAAGCCGCCGTTCCTGATGGGTCAAAATGGACCGCAGGTCATCCATGTCGGCGCCACTCCGGCGACGGTGGAACAAGTCTACTTCCCGCAGGCCGAGATCGTCGGAGACGTCGGCGCCAGCCTTGCGGCCATCGCCGATCGCCTTGAGGGCAAGCTACCCAACGCCTCGGCATTGCTGGGTTTGCGGGAGGGGATTCTCGCCCACCTCGCCGAGCGTTCGACGGAGGATCGGTTTCCGCTGACGCCTCAGCGCATCGTGCACGACGTCCGTCAGGTCATCCCGCCGGACGGCATCGTTGCGCTCGACAACGGCATGTACAAGATCTGGTTTGCCCGCAACTATCGCACCAGCGTTGCCAACACGCTGTTGCTCGACAACGCGCTTGCGACCATGGGCGCGGGTTTGCCTTCGGCCATCGCGGCGTCGCTGATCCATCCGGACAAACGCGTGCTCGCCGTCTGTGGCGACGGCGGCTTCATGATGAATTCCCAGGAGCTCGAGACGGCCGTGCGGCTCAAGCTGAACCTCGTCGTGCTCGTGCTCGAGGATCACGCCTACGGGATGATCCGGTGGAAACAGGAGGTCGACGGCTTTTCCGATTTCGGCCTCGACTTCGGGAACCCTGACTTCGTCGCCTATGCGAGGTCATACGGCGCCAAGGGCTCCCGTGTCGGCAGCGTCTCGGAGTTCTCGACGATGCTGGAAGCTGCTTTCCGGGAAGGCGGCGTGCAACTCGTTGTGGCGCCCGTCGACTACAGCGAAAACATGCGCGTGCTTGTCGACGAGTTGAACTCGGTAGCCCGGGCTGTGTGAAAATTCTTTACGGAATCCGAGTTTATGGGACAGCTACGTTGTTGTCTCTTCGAGGATTTTCACATCATCACCCTCGCGTACCGGAAGTGCCGGCGCCTCGCGGCTCGCCCGGCCTGGGCTGACCTCGGTTTCAGGTCCCGGTCTTCGCCTGCCGGGCCGCCAGCTTGTCGATCTCGGACTGCACCGCCTGCGCCGCCTGGGCGGCGAACGCCTTCTGCTGGGTCGCGGCCGCGGCGTAAGCTTCGACGCGCGGCGCAAAGCTCTTTTGGAAATGGGCGTGAACGTAGCGTGCCATCAGCTCGTAGTGGCGGCGGGTGGCGTCCCAATCGGCCCAGTTATGGGCGAGCTCCATGATCACGCCGAAGCCGCCCGAGCCCTTGAGCAGCTTGTCGATGTAGGCAATCGCGTCATCGGGCGTGCCGATGCATGCGGTGCCGGTCTCGACCAGCCAGTCGTAGTCGTCGGCCACATCGGGCGGGATGATCGGGAAGGTCGCGATCTCGCGGAAGTAGTCGGCGAACGCCTTGAGTTCGAACTTGACGTTCTGCTTCGCCTGTTCACGGGTCTCGGCGATATGCATCAAGGTCACGACGCGCCACTTGGCGCGATCGGGCACGTGGCCGGCCTTGCGCGCCTCGGTCTCGTAGAGATTCCAGTTCGCGGTGTGATGGGCGATCGAAGTCGGCGTCGCGCCGCCGATGGCCAGCATGCCGATGCCGTGGCGCGCCGCCGCCATTGCGCCGACCGGCGAGCGCGCGCTGGCGACCGCCATCTCGATCATCGGCTTGCTGTAGGGCGCAAGCTGCAGGCTGGCGTTGCAGAGCTTGAACCAGTCGGTCTGTTTGTTGACCGTCTCGCCTTTGAACAGCGCGACGATGACGTCGAGCGCCTCATCCATCATGCGCCGCTGATCGCCGGCGTCGATCCCGATCTTGTGGGCGTCGTATACCAGCGCACCCGGACCGACGCCGAACATCGCGCGCCCGCGCGTCATGTGATCGAGCTGGACGATGCGGCTCGCGAGCATGAAGGGGTTATGATACGGCAGCGACGACACGCCGGTGCCAAGCCGAATGTGCTTGGTACGTTCGGCCGCCGCGGCAATGAACATGTCGGGAGCTGCGATGATCTCGACACCGCCGGAGTGATGCTCGCCGATCCACGCCTCGCTGTAGTTCAGCCGGTCGAGGTGCTGCAGCAGTTCGAAATCACGTTCCATCGCCAGCGTTGGATTGTCGGCTTTGGCATGAAACGGAGCGAGGAAAATACCGCTGCGGAGAGGCGTATTCATCAGTCCTCCTGATGGGTTTTGCCGGCGGTCGATGACCACCGATTGGGCTTGAGCATGTGCGACTGAGGGAGTCAGCTGTTCGCGAAGGCTATCAGGTCTGCTGGTCAGGAACTTGGATATCCATGTCACCGTCCCTCAAATTCTTCTTGATGGCCCCGATCCGCTTGGCTGCAGAATGAGGTGTGCCGACAATTCGTTCTCGGGGCGCCGGCCACAATACCCCTAGAGAACTTATCGGCCGCGATGGCGCTTGTCAGCCTCAATAGTCCGCTCCGGGTGATTCGCGTGGTTGTGGGGACGTCCGGCATTGGCGCGAAGCGGACGTCCGGGAGGGCCTCGCGCAACATGCCGTCCCATGTGCGGTTCAAAAAGGACAAAAATTAAACTTTACGAACGTAAAGTAATATGGCATACTCCGTACAGTCGGACGGAAGATGCCGTTGCTTGTCAGCTTCCCGACATCGTCAAACGTCGATGCGAAAACGTCGCAAAAAGCCGGGATGGAATGATGATCGAGGAGAGGGACATCAGCGTCGCCATGAGGGACGGCACGCGGCTTGCCGTCGACGTTTACCGCCCCGATGCGCCAGGCAAATACCCCGTGCTGTACGCGTCAGCGCTGCACAACAAGGACATCCAGGGTCCCGACATCGCGGATATCCTGCCGCCGCAACCGGCGCACGCGCCGCTCTGGTTCGGCCCCATCGAGGCGGGCGACACCCGACGCTTCATCGCCAACGGCTATGTCCATGTGATCGCGCAGCCGAGGGGCTCCGCCAAATCGGAAGGTCACTACGGCCACGAGGATACAGACCACTACGATCTGATCGAATGGATCACGCAGCAACCCTGGTCAGACGGCAAGGTCGGAATGGTCGGCATCTCCGGTTATGCCGGCGAGCAATGGCGCGCCGCGGCGCAGGGACATCCGGCGCTTAAGGCCATCTTTCCCTACGACGCCTGCAGCGCGTATGGCGGCATGTTCGGATTCCGGGATTTCAATCCCGGCGGCGTCCTGCACAGCTTTCCCTATTTGCTCGACGTCTTCAGCACGGTTCATGAGTTGCGCGACCGGCCCGCGGAACTTCCCGCCGCGGAGCAAGAACTCTGGCGCCGCGCCATGCGCAATCCGGACTACAAGCAGTACATCAACCTTTACAATATTCTCACCCAGAAGGGGCAGCGGACGTTCATCATGTATCTCATGATGACGCATCCCTGGGAGTTCGACGGCACCGTTGAGCGCGCGGAGCAGACTTTCGGGAAAATCAAGATACCGTTCTATACCGGCTCGGGAGCCTACGCCTACACCTACAAGCTCCATTGGCTCGGCGCTCAGCACTATTTCGGGAATGTCGATGCGCCGAGGAAGCTGCTGTTTACCGGGCCGGCTCACCTGGAGCGGCCATTCCATCAATACCACGACGAGATCATCCGCTGGTACGACCATTGGCTGAAGGGACAGGGCACCGGCATCATGGAGGAGCCGCCGGTGCGCTACTGGCTGATGGGCGCCAACGAGTGGCGGACCGGAGCGGATTGGCCGCTGCCGGAGACGCAGTGGACCAAATACTATCTCTCCCATTGGGAGACGCTGTCGACCGAGCCGCCGCGACCGGCCTCGGAGCTCGGCGCCGCGGCGCGCGAGCCCGATGTCTTCACACAGATGCCGCTGACGCGGACGACGAAGGTCGAGCGGCTGCGCTACATGACCGATCCGTTGCCGCACGACGTCACCGTCGCCGGCCCGATCGCGCTGACGCTCCACGCGGCGATCGATCAGGACGACACCAACTGGATCATCGTGCTCAAGGACGTGGGGCCGGACGTCTCGGTTCGGACCGCACGCGAGGGTGAGCGCGACGTTCCCTCGACACTGCCCGAACGCGAGCTGACGCGAGGCTGGTTGAAGGCATCCTATCGGGCACTCGACGAGGAGCGCTCAAAACCCTGGGAGCCGTTCCACAAGCTGACGCAGGACGCCATCGCTTCGGTCAAGCCGGGCGAAGTGGTCGAGTACCGGATACAGATCCTCGCTACCGCAAACCAGTTCAAGGCAGGTCACCGGATCTGCGTCGACATCACATCCCTGGACGTACCCACGGGCACCGGCGCGATGACCAATGTCGAGTACATCCCGTACCACGTCTGCAGCAGCAAGACCGTCACCCACAGCATCTACCGTGACGCGGAACGGCCGTCACATTTGCTGCTGCCGATCATCCCCGAGCCCGCCAACCGGCGTCCAGCCTGACTTCTGCATCAAGGAGCACGTGTTGCAATGACAACGATCCGATTTGAACGAGACGGCGCCATCGGAAATATCGTGTTGGCCAATCCCCCCTTCAACCGGCTCGACCTGCGTTTCGCGGAAGCCTTGCGGGCCGCCGTGCGCCAGGCCAGCGAAAGCGACATTCGCGTGCTCGTCGTTCGCTCGGAGGGACCGCATTTCAGCTTCGGCGGCGAGGTGCGTGAATGGCCGGGCAAGGACGTCAACTGGTTCAGGACATTCGTCGCTGACATCAACGTCTCCTGTCGCGCCATCGAAATGTTGAAGGTTCCGACAGTAGCTGTAGTGCAGGGGATCGCCTTCGGCGGCGGTTTCGAACTGGCGCTGGCCTGCGATTTTCTGGTCGCGGCCGACAATGCGATCCTCCGCTGTGTCGAAGTCACGACGGCGATGCTGCCGATCGCGGGCGCCCTGCAGCGGATCGCCGAGCGCGCCGGGCGCGCTCGCGCATCGCGGTTTGCCATGCTCGGCGAACCGATTTCCGGACGCGAAGCAGGCGCGCTCGGCATTGCGACGCATGTGGCGCCCGAGAACGAGCTTTCGGCAACTGCGCTCGCACTGGCCCGGCAACTCGCGACCGGGCCGACCAGGTCGTACGCCGCGACGCGCACCCTGCTCAAGGCCTGGTCGAGCGGAGGCGTCGCCGCCGCGGACCTCGTGATGCTCGACGTCGCGATGGAGCTCTACGACGGTGCCGATGCGCAGCGCGGCTTTGCGAATACGGCGGAGGCCTTCAACAAGGACATCGAACCGCCAACGCTCGTCTTCGAGGGAAAATGAAGCGGTCGCGAAGGTTCAACACTTGGCTTGGCGGTCGGTCGGGAGCCATGTTAATTGAAGGCCAAATGGCGAAGAAAACTGCCCGCCGAGAGCGCCCGCGCAAGAGAGCCGAACAACAGCGTTCGATCGAGACGCGCGCCGCGATCCTCAATGCCGCGATCGCGGAGTTCGCCGAGCGGGGATTCCAAGCAGCGAGCATTCGCGCTATCGCCGATCGGCTCGGCCTGCAACATCCGCTGATCACCTATCATTATCGTAGCAAGGACATTCTCTGGCGGGCCGCGGCGGAGCATGCCTTCGCACAGATACGGACCGAGTGGGATATCCTGGCGCCCGAAGGATCCGATTTGTCGCCGCTGGCGCGGCTGCGCCAGGAGTACACAACGCTTTTCCGGTATACCGTCGCGTTTCCCGAATTTCACCGATTCATGCGCCAGGAAGCCTCGACGAATAATCCGCGGCTGAAATGGGTGGCGGAAACGGTGCTGGCTCCACTGCTGGCGCGATTGCTGCCCCAGATCATCGAGGCCCAGAAACGGGGTCTGCTTCCGGCAGTCGATCCTATTCTTTTCCACTATATGATGGTCAGCCTGACCGCCGCGCTTTCGGAATTCGGCCCTGAAATGCAAGTCACGGGCGGATTGTCATCCGGGGATACGAAGGTGGTCGAGGCGTATTGGCGTCTGGTCGACGAGACCATGTTCGGACGGGAGCCGGAGACCGATCGCGCAAAGGTAACGACGCGCTGAGGGCATTTTTGTTTGTCGGGCAAGCGGCGATTCGCCAACCGGCTTGAGTTCGAAATGCGCTTCAAAGCGGACATCGGCCGACCAGTCTGCATTCACGGGTTCGCGTCCCGGATCAAATCAGCCCTTGCGCGCGCAACGCCGTTTCGATCTCGCCAAAAATCCGCGCCAGCCGCTCGGCCCACTCCCGCTGCCCGGCCGGTTCCGCAATCAGATCCTGACGGATTTCGATTCCGGTGTTCATCAACCCGCGCTTCTCGCCGTGCACCGGAATCGTGTAGTCGGTCTCCTCGCTGACCGCATAGGGCTCGTTGTCGCCGACGACGAGGTTGGGCTCCGCGCGCAACAATTTCAGCAATAGCGGCGGCAATCGCGTATCACGCTGATAGAGCGTGCCGATGTGCCATGGCCGCGCCACTCCGGCATAGACGGGCGTAAAGCTGTGCAGCGACACCAGTACGGTGGGCAATCCATCGCGCCGGCGCGCATCGATCGCCTCGTCGATGCGGAGATGATAGGGATCGAACACTTCCCGTCGCCGCATTTCCGCAGCCTCGCGCGTCATGCCGTCATTGCCGGGAATGACGGTCGCCTCGCTGATGCGCGGGATCGAACTTGCCGCGCCCGGCGGGCGGTTGCAGTCGATCACCAGCCGCGAATAGCGCTGCGCGATCAGGTGCGCGCCGAGATGGTTCGACAGCGCCTCGGCGACGCCCGATATGCCGATATCCCAGGCGATATGGCGCGCAAGCTCGCCCGCCGGCAGCCCGAGATCGCCGAGCCGGTGGGGGATGATTCGGCCGTAATGGTCCGAAGTCAGCAGGAACGGGGAACGGCCGGCCGCATTATGTTCCAGAACCGGCGGAGCATCGTCGCTATCCACAAGTAATGATGGGTCTCCGGGGCCTTGCAAAACCACTTTTCCTTAACCTTTGCCTGTCGAAGCAGCATGCCGATCCAGAAATAGGCAGGGATCGCTATGGATTACCTGTCCCAAAGTCATAATTATTACATCAACGATGCCGCTGCTGACGATTCATCACAAGACCGAATACCGCTACGCACACCCGGTGGCGTTCGGCGAGCACCGTATCATGCTGCGCCCGCGCGACGGCCATGATTTGCGGGTGCTCGAGGGCAGCCTCGCGATCGAGCCGCAGCCGATGTCGCTGCGCTGGATCCACGACGTGTTCGGCAACTCGGTCGCGATCGCGACCTTCGACGAGCGCGCCGAAACCCTGTCCTTCGTCTCGACCGCGACCATCGAGCACAATCCGGCCGAGGAATACGTGCTGACCCCGGACGACCCGGCCTATTTCTATCCATTCCTCTACAGCGACGAGGAATTCCCCGACCTGCTGCAGTTCATCAACCCGCAATATGGCGATCCCGACGGCGAGCTGACGGCATGGGCGCTGGATTTCCTCGACGCGGAAGGACCGACGCCGACCTTCAAGATACTCAGCAACATGACCCACGGCATCCGCGAGGCGTTCAGCTATAGAAAGCGGCACGAGCACGGCACCCAGCATCCGCTCGACACGCTGCAGACGCGGTCCGGCAGCTGCCGCGACTACGCGCTGTTCATGATCGAGGCGCTGCGCCGGCTCGGCATCGCCGCGCGTTTCGTGTCGGGCTACATCGCCATTCCCGGCGATCGTGCCCACGGCTATGTCGGCGGCGGCAACACCCATGCCTGGGTGCAGGTCTATCTGCCGAGCGCCGGCTGGATCGAGTTCGATCCGACCAACGGCATCGTCGGCACCCGCGACCTCGTGCGTGTCGCGGTGGCGCGCGATCCCTCCCAGGCGATCCCGCTGCACGGGACGTATCTGGGTCCGGCCGACGCCTTTGTCGGCATGGACGTCAGCATCAGCGTGGTTTCGGCCGGCGCGGGCGCAAGGGCGGGGGCAAGCGTGGAGGCAGGCGTCTGACCATGCAGATCAAGGTGGGTTTCGACATCACCTACGCCGCGGCTCAGCCGACGCCGATGGTGATCATGCTCTCGATCCATCCCTCGCGCCGCGCCGACATCATTGGCCACGAGACCATCGCCGCCGAGCCGGATGTCAAAATAGGATTTTACCGCGACAGCTTTGGCAATATCTGCGGCCGGCTGGTGGCGCCCGCCGGCGGCGTCACCCTGCGCGGCCATGCGCTGGTGCGCGATTCCGGATTGCCGGACATGGTCGCGCCGGAAGCGCAGCAGCTGCCGATCGACCAATTGCCCGACGATCTGCTGCTGTACCTGATGGCAAGCCGCTATTGCGAGACCGACAAGCTGACCGACATCGCCTGGTCGCTGTTCGGCAAGACGCAACCGGGGTGGGCGCGGGTGGCCGCGATCTGCGATTTCGTGCACGACCACGTCACCTTCGGCTACGAGCACGCCCATCACATGAAGTCGGCGCACGACGTCTACGAGCAGCGCACCGGCGTCTGCCGCGATTTTGCGCACCTGGCGCTAACCTTCTGCCGCTGCATGAATATCCCGGCGCGCTATTGCACCGGCTACATGGGCGATATCGGCATTCCGCCCGAGCCGGAGCCGATGGATTTTTCGGGCTGGTTCGAGGCGTATCTCGCCGGCCGGTGGTACACCTTCGACGCCCGCCATGTCATCCCGCGCATCGGCCGCATCCTGATGGGCACCGGCCGCGACGCCGCCGACGTCGCACTGACCACGAGTTTCGGGCGGATGGACCTGAAAAAATTCGTCGTCATCAGCGATGAAGTGGTGGCGGCGTGATGTGGTCTCTGTCATTCCGGGATGGTCCGAAGGACCAGACCTAAGATGCGCAATTGCGCATCGGGGAATCTCGAGATTCCGGGTTCACGCTGCGCGTGCCCCGGAATGACGGAATAGTCCATGACCTCCGACCTCCTCTTCGTCTACGGCACGCTGATGCGCGGCTACGAACATCCGATGGCAAGGATGCTGTCCGCCAACGCCGACTTCGTCGGCGAGGCGCGCTGCCGCGGCCGGCTTTATCTGGTGAAACATTATCCCGGGCTGGTGCTGTCGGATGATTCTGCCGACACCGTGTTCGGCGAAGTGTTCCGTCTGCGCCAGCCCGCCGAAATGCTGCGCGAATTCGACATGTATGAGGCCTGCGGCGAGGGTTTTGCGGAGCCGACCCAATATGTCCGCCGGATGCTCCCGCTGACGCTCGACGGCGGCGCGGCGAGCGAGGCCTGGACCTACGTCTACAATTGGCCGGTCGACGCCCTCCCGCGCATCGCCTCGGGACGGTTTCTGGAGCGGTAGCTCTATGCGCAGTTATTCCGGGGCGATGCGAAGCATCGAACCCGGAATCTCGAGATTCCGGGTCTGGTCCTTCGGACCATCCCGGAATGACCGAGCGGCCATCACGCCCGCTTCTTCGGCTTGGCCTTCTGCTGCACGTAGGAACGCAGCACCGCGTTGATGCGGCGCTGGTAGCCGTCGCCCTGGCTCTTGAAATAGTCGAGCACGTCCTCGTCGACGCGGATGGAGATCGCCTTTTTCTTCGGCGGTATCACCAGAACCGCGTCCGACCAGTCGACATCGATCGGCACCGCATCGGGATCGTTCGCAACGGCCCTGGCAATGTCCTCGTCCGTCAACGCGTCGACGCGAGCCCAGTCAGTCCTGCCCTTCCTCGGGGAGTCCCTTGAAACGATCGCAATATTTTCGTCGCTCGTCGCGGCGCGCGCGCCGTGCCGAGATGAGCCAGCAGAGCGCCCCGCGGAACGTGCAGGCGACCGCGACTTCCCTGCCTTGGAGATATCCGAAGATTTGGTACCTGACTTCGCCATGACGATCCGATCGGCGGATGAAGGTGTAGCCGTCGAGAATTCCGCGCACGTCCTCGAAGTCGATCTTGTGATCGCGCAAGTTGCTTTCGCGTTTTTTCGGATTCCATCCGAAGTCGCGAACGCCTGCGAACAGCCGCTGTATGTCTTCCGTCATAGCGAATTGTCCCCCGAATTCGGAGTTTCGACACGGTTCCCACCGTTCGAGGTTCGCTATGACGGTTCTGAAGGACTATCCTCTTAAGCTTCGCCGTACCTCGATAATTGTTGTATATACAATTGTAATCCGCAAGTCAATTATGATCCGTCATTCCGGGGCGATGCGAAGCATCGAACCCGGAATCTCGAGGTTCCGGGTTCGCGTCTTCGACCCGCCCCGGAATGACGGTGGTGGAGGCTGTGAATAGCGGCAAGAAACCCGACAATCTTCGTATTTCGTCCCGCTCACCCTATATCCGTGATCGGTTGGCACCACCGCCCGACTCACCGACAATCGGCCCATGCGCTTCACCCCCGAATTCCTCGACGAGCTGCGCGCCCGGCTTCCGGTTTCGGAAGTCGTGGGGCGGCGCGTGAAGCTGAAGAAGTCCGGGCGGGAGTGGAAGGGGCTGTCGCCGTTCCAGCAGGAAAAGACGCCCTCGTTCTTCGTCAACGACCAGAAGCAGGCGTGGTTCGATTTTTCTTCCCACAAGAACGGCAACATCTTCGATTTCGTGATGGAGACCGAGGGCGTCTCGTTTCCCGAAGCGGTGGAGCGGCTGGCGTCGATGGCGGGCGTGCCGCTGCCGGCGGTGACGCCCGATGCCGCGCGCCACGAGCAGCGCCGCAAGACGCTCTACGACGTGATGGAACTGTCGGCGAAATTCTTCGCCGATACGCTCGCCTCGCGCGTTGGTGCCAAAGCGCGCGGCTATCTCGCCGACCGCGCGATCTCGCCGGCTGTGCAAGTGCAGTTCCGGATCGGCTATGCGCCGGGCGAACGCTTTGCGCTGAAGGAATATCTGGGCGCGCAGGGCATCCCGGTCGAGGACATGGTGGAAGCCGGACTCCTGGTCCACGGCGACGACATCCCGGTGCCGTATGACCGCTTCCGCGATCGCGTGATGTTTCCGATCACCGACATCCGCGGCCGCGTCATCGCCTTCGGCGGCCGCGCGCTGGAAAAGGACGTCGCGGCAAAATATCTGAACTCGCCGGAGACGCCGTTGTTTCACAAGGGCGACAATCTCTACAACTTCAGCGCCGCGCGGCAGGCGGCGCATAACGGCAGCAGCCTGGTGGTGGTGGAAGGCTATGTCGACGTCATCGCCATGGTCGGTGCGGGATTTGCGGCCAGCGTCGCCCCACTCGGCACGGCGCTGACCGAGAATCAACTGGCGCTGTTGTGGAAGATGGCGGACGAACCGATCCTCTGCTTCGACGGCGATAACGCGGGACAGAAGGCGGCCTGGCGCGCCGCCGATCTCGCGCTGCCGCTGCTCAAACCGGGAAAAAGCCTTCGCTTCGCGCTGTTGCCCGAGGGGCAGGACCCCGACGATCTCGCGCGAAGCGGCGGACGCCTTGCGATCGAGGAAGTGATATCCGCCGCGCGAGGGCTCGCCGACCTGATCTGGTCGCGCGAGATCGAAGGCGGCACGTTTGCGACCCCCGAGCGCCGCGCGGCGCTGGAGGCGCGGATCGGCGAATTGTCCAACGGCATCCGCGACGACGTGGTGCGGCGCTATTACCGGCAGGATCTCGGCGAACGGCTGCGGCAAAGCTTTGCGCCGGAAATTTCGCGCGGCGGCTACGGCAAGGGCAATTATCGCGCCGGAGCGGGAAACTACGGCGGCGAATCAGGCCGGCGTTTTGCCCCGCGCGGATCGTTCACCCCGGGCGCTGCGGGCCGGATAGAGTCCCGCGGCCGGGGGCAAGCCTCGCCCGGCAGCCAGACCATCAACCGCGGACCCTACCAGGCGGCGAGCGCCCAGCTGGCGTTGAGCCCGATCATGCGCGGCCAGCGCTCAACGCTGTCCCGCCGCGAGGCGCTGATCCTGCAGACCCTGATCAACCACCCCTGGCTGTTGCACGACCATCTGGAAGAGGTGGCGGCGCTGGAAATGGCCCATCCCGAGGCCAACAAGCTGCGCGCCGGCATCATCGCGGCCTTCGCCGGCGACCACCACCAGTCGGGCGAACCATCGGAGCAGGCCGAGAAGATGCGGGTCGATCTCGAAGCACGCGGATTATCCCAGATTCTTCAAAGGGTTGAGCGGGCGATCACGACTTCGGCGGTGTGGGGCGTGAAGCCCGAAGCCGCGCGCGAGGACGTTCTTTCGACATGGCATCAACTGGTTGCCTTGCATCGCCAGTGGCACTCCTTACTTAGGGAATTGAAGGATGCCGAAGCAGCCCTCGGAGATGAGGCCAGCGAGGCGAATTTGGCGTGGCTGCGGGACGTCAAGGCCCGGATGGCGGAAGTCGATGGCACCGAGGCCCTGATCGAGGGTTTTGGCGAGTCCTCGGGCCGGTTCCAGCGTAGCGTCTGACTAAAAAATGCTGCGGAAGGCGGTCGCGGGAACCGCGAAAGAACTCGCCAAATCCATGGTTTGGCGGCAGAAACAGGGTTAAGCGAAGCTTAAGTGCCGGCGGGGTACGAGAGCTTGAACAATCAGGTGAGCAGATTCGGGGGTGGCGAGGTTTGCGCCGCCCTTTCCGCGTCAGTAGCGACTTTAGGAATTTCAGGCGGGTGCGGCGACGCAACGCCTTGAAGCGCGTGTTGGGAGCAATGAATGGCCAGCAAGGCAAAGACGCTGCAGGTTAAGGACAAGGAAAAAGACGACAAGGCAGCGGACGCGCCCGAGAAGGATTCTCCTGACGCGCCCTCGCCGTTGCTCGACCTGTCCGATGCCGCCGTCAAGAAGATGATCAAGCAGGCCAAGAAGCGCGGCTTCGTGACCTTCGATCAGCTCAACGAAGTGCTGCCGTCGGACACCACCTCGCCCGAGCAGATCGAGGACATCATGTCGATGCTGTCCGACATGGGCATCAACGTCTCCGAAGCCGAAGACGCCGACAGCGAGGAAGAAACCAAGGAAGAGGCCGAGGACGAGACCGACAACGAACTGGTCGAGGTCACCCAGAAGGCCGTCACCGAGGTCAAGAAATCCGAGCCCGGCGAGCGCACCGACGATCCCGTCCGCATGTATCTGCGCGAGATGGGCACGGTGGAATTGCTGTCGCGCGAGGGCGAAATCGCCATTGCCAAGCGCATCGAGGCCGGCCGCGAGGCGATGATCGCGGGGCTGTGCGAAAGCCCGCTGACCTTCCAGGCCATCATCATCTGGCGCGATGAGTTGAACGAAGGAAAGATCTTCCTGCGCGACATCATCGACCTGGAAGCGACCTACGCCGGCCCCGACGCCAAGAACAACATGAACCCGCTGCTTGCTGCTCCCCTCGGCCCCGACGGCCAGCCGCTGGCGGCTGCCAACGGCAATGGCGAGGCCGCGATGCCGGCCGCCGCCGCACCTCCGGCCGCGCCGCCGTCGCCGACCCCGTTCCGCGCGGCTCCCGCCGGTGCCGAGCCCGAGGCCGAGAAGGATCCGTCCGAGGCCGCAGCCGATTCCGATCTCGACGACGACGAGTTCGAAAACCAGATGTCGCTTGCGGCGATCGAGGCCGAGCTGAAGCCGAAGGTGGTGGAGACCTTCGACAAGATCGCCGACAACTACAAGAAGCTGCGCCGCCTGCAGGAGCAGGACATCTCCAACCAGCTGCAGAACGAGACGCTGTCGCCGGCCCAGGAGCGCAAATACAAGAAGCTGAAGGACGAGATCATCGTCGAGGTGAAGTCGCTGCGGCTCAACCAGGCGCGCATCGATAGCCTCGTCGAACAGCTCTACGACATCAACAAGAAGCTGGTCTCGTTCGAGGGCCGCCTGTTGCGCCTCGGCGACAGCCACGGCGTCGCCCGCGAGGATTTCCTGCGCAACTACCAGGGCTCCGAGCTCGATCCGCGCTGGCTCAACCGGGTCTCGAAACTCTCCGCCAAGGGCTGGAAGAATTTCGTCCATCACGAAAAGGACCGCATCAAGGAGCTGCGCCACGAAATTCAGTCGCTGGCGGCGCTGACCGGGCTCGAGATCGGCGAATTCCGCAAGATCGTGCACGGCGTGCAGAAAGGCGAGCGCGAGGCGCGCCAGGCCAAGAAGGAAATGGTCGAGGCCAATCTGCGTCTCGTGATCTCGATCGCCAAGAAATACACCAACCGCGGCCTGCAGTTCCTCGACCTGATCCAGGAAGGCAACATCGGCCTGATGAAGGCGGTCGACAAGTTCGAGTACCGCCGCGGCTACAAGTTCTCGACCTATGCAACCTGGTGGATCCGCCAGGCGATCACCCGCTCGATCGCCGACCAGGCCCGCACCATCCGCATTCCCGTGCACATGATCGAGACCATCAACAAGATCGTGCGCACCTCGCGCCAGATGCTCAACGAGATCGGCCGCGAACCGACCCCGGAAGAGCTCGCCGAAAAGCTCGGCATGCCCCTGGAGAAGGTGCGCAAGGTCCTGAAGATCGCGAAAGAGCCGCTGTCGCTGGAAACTCCGGTGGGCGACGAGGAAGATTCGCACCTCGGCGATTTCATCGAGGACAAGAACGCGATCCTGCCCATCGACGCCGCGATCCAGTCCAACCTGCGCGAGACCACCACCCGCGTGCTGGCCTCGCTGACCCCGCGCGAAGAGCGCGTGCTTCGCATGCGCTTCGGCATCGGCATGAACACCGACCACACGCTGGAAGAAGTCGGCCAGCAGTTCTCGGTGACCCGAGAGCGCATCCGGCAGATCGAGGCCAAGGCGCTGCGGAAGCTGAAGCATCCGTCGAGGTCGAGGAAGCTGCGGTCGTTCCTCGACAACTGATCCCGTCACCCTGAGGCGGCCGCTTCTTCAGCGGCCCTCGAAGGGCGACGAGCCCGGCTGCTGCCATCCTTCGAGGCTCGCCCAGCGGTGCAATGCACCGCAGGGCTCGCACCTCCAGCGACAACGGCGAAGCCGTTGCGCGGGGATGACATGCGCTCCACGCTTCACAGATCGTTATTCCCGGCCTCGTGCCGGGCATCCCCCGTCTTTGGCCCACTCCGCAAAGAAAGCAAAGAAAAGACGTGGATGGCCGGGACGAAGCCCGGCCATGACGAAAAGCGAAGCAGGCCGGCGGGCGCAAGCCCGCCGTTTCCGCCTCTGTTGCCGACCGGGCACATCGGCACCCGCAATCCGCATTGCGGCGAAATTGCGAATTGTATTGGCGGCCCGCTCGGCTATTGTCGCCCTTTCAGTTCCAATCCCGGCTGGGGACCGTGATGCGAACGATTTTTTCCTTTGTTTTCGGTATCCTGGCCCTGCTGTTCTGTCAGGGTGAGGCGTCCGCCGATCAGCGGGTGGCGCTGGTCATGGGCAACGCCGCCTATCAGCACGTGCCCGCGCTCGGCAATTCCGTCAACGACGCCGCCGTGCTCGCCGACACCTTCCGCAAATCCGGCTTTGCGGTGGTGGAGGCGCGCAATGATCTCACCGCCACCGACATGCGCCGGGCGCTACGTGACTTCGCGCTGAAGGCACGCGATGCCGACATCGCGGTGATCTATTATGCCGGCCACGGCATGGAGGTCGACGGCAACGACTACCTGATCCCGACCGACGCGCGGCTCGAGACCGACACCGACATCTATGACGAGGCGGTTGGGCTGGACCGCGTGCTGGTCGCGATCGAGCCCGCCAAACGGCTGCGCCTCGTCATCCTTGATGCCTGCCGCGACAATCCCTTTGCCCGCAATATGAAGCGCTCGCTGGCCTCGCGCTCGGTCGGGCGGGGGCTTGCGAAAGTCGAGCCCACGAGCCCGAACACGCTGGTGGCGTTTGCCGCCAAGGCCGGCTTCACCGCGCTCGACGGCGACGGCAGGAACAGCCCGTTCGCGATCGCGCTGTCGAATCATCTGGCCACCCCCGGCCTCGACCTGCGCAAAGCCTTCGGCTATGTGCGCGACGAGGTGCTGCGGGCCACCGGCAACAAGCAGGAGCCGTTCATCTATGGCTCGCTCGGTGGCGACGACGTCATGCTGGCGCCGCTCGCGCCTGTCGCCACGGCTCCGCCTGCACCCGCGCCCGCGCCGGCCGATTCCAGCGCGGCGATCGCGCGCGACTACGAATTCGCCGAGCGCGTCGGGACGAAAGAGGCATGGGACCTCTTCATCGCGACCCACAAGGAAGGTTTTTATACCGAGCTGGCCAAGGCCCAGCGCAACAAGCTCGCGGCGGCCGCAGCCCCGCGCCTTGCCGCGAGCGCGGAGCCGCAGGCCGCACCGCCTGAGGCAAGGAAACCGGCGGTATCGGTGCTGACCCCGCCCGCGGCGCGCCAGGACATCGCCAGGTCCGACATCGTGCCGAAACCGGAGGCCCCGCCGAAACTGGCGGCGGCGGGACCGGTGACGCCGGCGTTGGAGACGGTGAGATCAACCCCCGCAGCCGTCGCCGCCCCGTCGAGCTGCATGGCGCGAATCGCGGCCGGCGGCGCTCCCGGCAACCAGTTCGGCGGCCCCTTCATTCCCGTCAGCATTCGCCCCGATGTCGAGGGTGCCAAGGTTCGCACCGTCGCGGTGTCGCCGACGGGGCGCCAAGTCGCAACCGCCGGCGACGATGGCCTGATCCGGATCTGGGATGCGTCCTCGTTCCGGCTGGCCCGCGTGCTGAGGGGACACTCGGGGCCGGTTTATTCGCTTGACTACTGGAAGGACGGCACGTTGCTCGCCTCCGCCGGGTGGGACGGCAAGGTGAAGGTGTGGGATGCGGCCACTGGCATCGAGAATTTTTCCTTCGATGCCGGTGTGAGGCAGTTTGGTGTTGCGTTTGCGCCGGAGGCATCGCTGAAATATCTCGCCTCCGCCGGCGAGGATGGCTACGTCCGCATCTGGAATCTGCAGACCCGCGAATTGGCAAGGGCCCGGCTCGATCATGCCGCTTCCGACGCCGACAAGGTGACGGTGCGCTCGCTGAGTTTCGCGCCGAGCGGTTCGGGCGAGTTCGTCACCGCGGGCTTCGACGGCAGGGTCAGGTTCTATCGGCTGACCGGCGCCATCGACGCCAGGGAGGCTTACGCGCGAAAAGCCCTCCGCGTCGCCTGGTCGCCCGACGGCGCCCGCATCGTCTCCGCGGGCTCGGGCGCCGATCCGGTAAAACTGTGGGACGCGCGGACCGGAAACGCGCGCTCCCTGGTCGGCCACAAGGACTACGCGGTTTCCGCCGCCTGGTCCGCCGACGGCCGCCGCATCGTTACCGGCGGCGGCGGCCGCGACAAATCCGTCAATCTCTGGGATGCCGACAGTGGCCGCCTGCTCGCGAGTTTCGCGGGTCATCAGGAGGACGTGGAGGCGGTGGCGTTCTATCCCGGCGGCAACAAACTCATCTCGGTCAGCGAGGACGACACCATCCGCGTCTGGGACATCGGCGAACGCCGCCAGCTCCTCACAGCGATCGGTTTCGGCGACCAGGGTTTTGTCACGTTCACGCCGGAAGGCTGCTTCAGCGGATCGAACGGTATCGAGGCGCATCTGAGCATCTTCGACGGCCGGCGCTACCAGCCGATGTCGTCCGACGCCCGCAAGGTGATGTATGAACCTGCGGGATTCGCCTCGCTGCTGGCGCGGTAGTTCATGCCGACCATCGCTTGTTCTACGGCATTGCCATCCGGATGTTTTTCAACGACCATCCGCCGCCGCATTTCTTCGCTACGTATAGCGGGCATCAAGGCAACGTCTCGATCGAGACCGGCGAAGTCGTTGAAAGCCATTACCCGCCAACGCCGCGCGTATCGTGAAACAGTGGGCTCTGGCGCATCCGGCCGAACTGGAGGATAATTGGCGGCGGGCGCGCGCCGGTGTGCCGCTCGTCAGAATTGCGGGTCTCGACGATGATTAAGGTTGTGAAATTAAAGTATCTCGGCGGGCACCGCCTGCGCGCGACATTCAGCGACGGCATGGCCGGCGAGCTCGACTTTGCCTATCTCGAGAAGTTGCGGCTTAGCTGCTAACGCTCGTAAGCCAGGGAAACTTCTTTCTCATGACTAGAAGTAAGCAAATCACGACGGCCGCCCTCCTGACCCTCGCCATCCTCGCATGCCTGATCCCACGAGCCCACGCCGCCCAATGCGGCAACGGCCCGGCCGGCTTTGAGACCTGGAAGCAGCAATTCGCCGGCGAAGCCCGCGCCAAGGGCGTCGGTGCGAACGGGCTCTCGGCCCTGATGACGACGAACTACGCGCAAGCCACCATCAATGCCGATCGCAGCCTGCACAGTTTCAAGCTCTCGCTCGACCAGTTCATGGTCAAGCGTGGCTCGGCTGCGATCGTGGCGCGCGGCCGTGGCATGAAGCAGAGGAACGCAGCGTTGTTCGCTTCGATCGCGCAGCGCTACGGCGTGCCGGCAGGGCCGCTGATTGCGATCTGGGGCATGGAGAGCGCCTTTGGCAGCCAGCGCGGCAACCAGAACATGCTCTCCTCGATCGCGACGCTGGCCTACGATTGCCGTCGACCGGAATACTTCACGGACCAGCTTTACGCCGCGCTGAAGCTGGTCGATCGCGGCACGCTGTCCGCAAGCCAGCGCGGCTCGATGCATGGCGAGATCGGCCAGACGCAGTTTCTGCCCAAGACCATGCTGGAATATGGCGTCGGCAACCTCGAAAGCGCTTCCGGCGCACTGAACTCGACCGCGAATTTCCTGAAGGCCCATGGCTGGCGCGCCGGCGCCGGCTATCAGCCGGGCGAGCCAAATTTCGCGGCGATCGAGGCCTGGAATGCGGCCGGCGTCTATCAGAAGGCCATCGCGCTGATGGGCCGTCAGATCGACGGCGGCGAGTGAGGGCCACCACTCACCGTCATGCCCGGGCTTGACCCGGGCATCCACGCCTTTGTCGCGTCAGGAAAGACGTGGATGGCCGGGACGAAGCCCGGCCATGACGGAAATGAAAACGACGCGCCAAACGGCCGCCTTTCAAAACGTTCAAGCGCTCCCTTGTCGCTTGACCGAAGATTGATAATGCACGATTTTGAACGCTACGATTGCTCATGATATTTGGAGCGTTCCATGTCCATGGATATCGATTACAACAAAGTCTGTTTTGTCATCATGCCGTTCGGCAAGAAGGACGTCGGCGGCGGCAAGATGGTGGATTTCGATCCGCTCTATGCCGACATCTTCGTTCCCGCCATTGCCGCGGTTCCGCTGCCGGAAGGTGGCAAGCTCGAGCCGCGGCGCACCGACCAGGATTTCTTCGCCGGCGACATCAAGCAGGAGATGTTCCAGTACCTGGAATATTCGCGCTTCGCGATGGCCGACATCTCAGGGCTGAACTTCAACGTCGCCTATGAACTCGGGGTGCGGCACCGCGCGCGCGAGGCGGGGACTGCGATCTTTCGCCAGACCCAGTTCGCGCCGCCCTTCGACATCTCTTCGATCAAGGCGTTCCCTTACGAATACACGCCGGCCGAAGAGGCGGCCAAGGCGCGCGCCCTGATTGCCCGCGTGCTGACGGAATTGCTGGTGCGGAACCGGCTGGACAGCCCGGTGCGGCTGGCGCTGTCAGCCCAACGCGAGTCCGGCCAGATCGACGGTTTGCTGAAGCAGGCCGAAGACGCAATCCGCAAACCGGATTTCCCCGGCGCGATGGATATCTATCGCCAGGCCATCGCGACGGATCCCGGCAACCCGCTGCCGCGGATGAAGCTCGGGCTGCTGTGCCGGGATCGCGGCATCTGGGACGAGGCCCTGGAACAGTTGACGCAGATCACGACGATCTCGCCAAAGTATGGAGAGGCCTGGCGCGAGAAGGGCATCGTGGAAAACAAGATCGCGCAGCTCACCAATCCGGCTCCGGGCGAGACCTCGTTGCGGCGCGCCATCGAAATCAATCCCCGCGATTTCGACGCCTTCGCTTCGCTCGGCGGCGTGCTCAAGCGCGCCAGGCGCTTTGACGAGGCGCTCGATGCCTACACGCATTCGGAAAAGGTTTCGGGCGGCCATCCCTATCCCTTGCTCAATGCGCTGAAGCTGCGCGTGCCGGTCAACGGCCATCTCGCGCTGACCGGCGCCGACAAGATCGCCCTGATGCGCGCCGCCCTGGTCCGCGAGGGCCAATCGAAGCAGAACCCGCCGTTCGACAAGCCCTGGTGCTTCTTCGATCTCGCCGAGATCAAGCTCTATCTGGGCGCCGACAAGGACACCTTCGTCAAGATCGCCACGGATGGATTTTTAGCGGCCGACGCGAACTGGCAACCCAAAACCTTCGTCGACAGCCTGAAGCTGCTGCTGCCTGCGGCCGACGAATTGCCGGGCTTGAAGGAAGGGATCGCGGAACTGGAGAAGCTGGTGCCGGCGGAGTGAGCGGCGGGCGGGGGCCTTTCCTTTTTCTCGTCATGGCTGGGCTTGTCCCGGCCATCCACGTCTTTCTTGCCGCTGCGCTCGTAAGACGTGGATGCCCGGGACAAGCCCGGGCATGACGAGTTTTGCATGCCCGGCTATTCCATTGGCTCCAGATCGAGTCACGCTCTCAGAACGATCAATGCGCGGGCCTGCGTGCGCATGGCCATCTTGATCGTTCAATGTAGCTTGCGGTGGGCTCGTTTCGCTCAGCCCGCCCTGCGTGCTACAAGCGAGTCCACGACATCAGCGCTTCCTCAAAAATGGCTCACACCCCATGCATTTGTTCCGCCCCGCATTTGTCTTCTGCGCGCCCGTGCTTGCGACCCTCCTTCTTGCCACCCCCGCACTTGCCGCCCGCTGTGGCGGCGATTTCAATTCCTTCCTTTCGAGCATGGCGGCGGAAGCGCAAGGCGCCGGTATCTCGTCAAGCGTCACCAGTTCCGCCTTCGCTGGTGTCACCGAGGATGCGGCAGTGCTGAATTTCGACCGCCGCCAGCGCTACACCTTCAACAAGACCTTCGAGCAATATGTCTCGACCCGCGTCGGGGCGGTGCGCATCAATGGCGGGCGGGCGATGCTACAGCGTCACGCGGCGCTGCTGGCGCGGATCGAGCAGCGCTTCGGGGTGCCGCGGCAGATACTGGTCGCGATCTGGGGGCTGGAGACCGATTTCGGCAAGGGCGACATGGGCAAATTGCCGGTGATCCGCACGCTGGCGACGCTGGCGCATGATTGCCGCCGCACCGAACTGTTCCAAAGCGAATTGCTGGCGGCGCTGCAGATCGTGCAGCGCGGCGACCTGCCGCTGCACGACCTGATCGGCGCCTTTGCCGGCGAGATCGGGCAGACGCAGTTTTTGCCGTCGTCCTACATCAAATACGGCGTCGATTTCGACGGCGACGGCCGCGTCGATTTGCGCCATTCGGTCGCCGACGTGCTCGCCTCCACCGCCAATCTGCTGCACACCAACGGTTTCAAGATGGGCGCGCCCTACGACGAGGGCAGCGCCAATTTCGACGCCATGCGCGAATGGAACCACGCCACGATCTACCGCAAGACGATTGCGTATTTCGCGGACCGGCTGGTGGGGCGGTGATTTAACGACCGTCATTCCGGGGCAGCCCGCAGGGCTGAACCCGGAATTTCAGATTCCGGGTTCGCCTGCGGCGCCCCGGAATGACGAATTATTACCACCGTCATTGCCGGGCTTGACCCGGCGATCCATCGCCTTCGCTAGACTCTTCGAAGATGGATGGATGCCCGGATCAAGTCCGGCCATGACGACCTGTCATTGCGAGCGAAGCGAAGCAATCCATTCTTTCTTTGTGACGCAAGCTGGATTGCTCGTCGCTGGCGCTCCGCGCAATGACAGTGCCGTCATCCCGGCGAAGGCCGGGATCCATAACCCCGGGTGCAAGATGTTGCGCGAAAGCCGTCCAACAGCGGCTCTCAGCGCAAGCGCCGCGGCGTATGGGCCCGGCCTTCGCCGGGGCGACGCTGTGAGATTGCTACTTCCCCGCCGCCGCCTTCTCGATCCGCCGCGCCAGCACGCGCCAGTAGGTGCCGGGACGAAAGCGCTGCAGCAGGTCCATGAAGCGGGCGTCGTTGCCGATCAATATGCGCGGGGCGTTCTTTTCGATCCCGGCGATGATGGTCAGCGCGGCGGCCTGCGGCGTGGTCCGCGCCATCTTGTCGAAGCGCTCGATGGCTTGCGCGCGGCCGGCATTGTCGGTGACGCCGGCGCCGCTCCTCGCGTTGCGCGCGATGTTGGTGGCGATGCCGCCGGGATGCACGACGGAAAGTTTCACGGGGCTGTTCGCGATTTGCAATTCATGGCGCAGGCTTTCCGAAAAGCCGCGCACCGCGAATTTCGCCGCCGCATACGCGCTCTGTCCGGGCGGTGCGATGATGCCGAAGATCGAGGAGAGGTTGACGATGTGGGCCTCGCTCTGGCGGGAAAGATGCGGCAGGAAGGCGCGGGTGGAATGCACCACGCCCCAGAAATTGATGTTGAACAGCCATTCCATCTGCGCCTGCTCGACCTCGCCGAACTGGCCGAGCAGCGCCACGCCGGCATTGTTGATCAGGATGTTCAGCGCCGGATGGGCGCTGGTCGCGGCTTGCGCGAAATCGGCGATCTGCGCCGGCTCGCCGACATCGAGGCGGTGCAGGCTGACTTTTCGAAGGCTTGCCCTGGCGATTTCGGCTGCGACCGCCTGCAGTCCGGCCTCGTCGCGATCGGCCAGCGCGAGATCGCAGCCGCGCGCGGCCAACTCCAGCGCCAGCGCCCGGCCGATGCCGCTGGCGGCCCCGGTCACGGCGGCGGCTCCTCGAATCGCGGTCATCCTGTTCTCGGCTCCATGTCGGCAGAAGCTTTTGTGCGGGCAAACCCTTATACGGCCCGCCGCCGTTGGCAACCGGGGCGGGGCCGCCAATAGAACTCGTCATGCCCGGGCTTGTCCCGGGCATCCACGTCTTAATGGACGCACCAGCAAGAAAGACGTGGATGGCCGGGACAGGCCCGGCCATGACGAAAAAAAGCAACGCGCTCCTCACCATGAGGGTTCGGCCATCACGCCCGCGCGAAGGACAAGCCTGCGCCGCTTCCGCCACAGCACCCGCCGTGATATGGCGGGCAATGTCCGCAACATTCCTGCGCGCTACGATCATTGCCCTTGCCCTGTCGGCGCTCGCGTCCGTGGCCGCCGACGCGCCCAACATTTCGCGCCGCGAATTGCCGCAATACCGCAGCGGCGACGGCCCGATCCCGGTGATCGCCACCGACCGCGACGCCCGATTCGACGCCTTCGTCCGCGTGCTGGAATTCCTGAAATCCCGCCTGGAAAGCAATTGAAAGGGTCGCGCCGATGTCGCTCGCCTTCCTGCTCACCTCGCTGATCGTGGTCGCTTCCCCCGGCACCGGCGTGCTCTACACGCTGGCGGCGGCGCTGACCCGGGGCTCGCGCGCCAGCGTCGCCGCGGCGTTCGGCTGTACGCTCGGGATCGTGCCTGCGATGTCCGCCGCCATGCTCGGGCTCGCGGCGGTGCTGCACACCAGCGCGCTGGCGTTTGCGGCATTGAAATGGTGCGGGGTGGGCTATCTCCTGTACATGGCCTGGCAGACGCTGCGCGAGCAGGGCGCGCTCGCGGTCGAGACGGATGTCGACGCGCGGTCGGCGGGGCGGGTGATCGTCACCGGCTTCCTGATCAACATCCTCAATCCAAAGCTGTCGATCTTCTTCCTGGCGTTCCTGCCGCAGTTCATCGCCGCGGGCGAAGCCCACCCGCTGCTGCGGATGGGGGAGTTGAGCGCGGTGTTCATGGCGATGACGTTTGCGGTATTCGTGGTCTACGGCCTGTTCGCATCAGCCGTCCGCGACCGCGTCGTCAGCCGGCCGAAGGTGATGCGATGGCTCCGCCGCGGCTTCGCCGGCGCCTTCGCCGCGCTCGGCGCGAGGCTGGCGCTTGCGGAGCGATGACAAGGGAGGGCGGAATCAAAAAGCGGGCCCGAGGCCCGCCGTCGCTCTCAATGCTTCCGCCTTGTGCCGGATGCCCGGGCGGAGCTGGGCTCCACCCGGGCTTTGAAAAGTTACTTCTTCTTGGCTTTCTTGGCCTTCTTCGCCTTCTTCGCCTTCTTCGCTTTCTTAGCCATAGTATCCTCTCAGGGTTTAATGGATGGAAACGCGACACGAGAGGCATGCTCGGCGGAGGGCCAGCCTCGCAACATCCTCGAAATGTAATCCAACAAATTCGCGAGGCTCTGCCCCGCGCTGTCACGGCACTGTCATTGCGTTATCCACAGCTGTTATGCGTTTTCGATGGATTTTTGGCCGCCAAACCGCGCGTCGCGGCCGATCGGCGCCACCGCGCACGCCTCGTCAGGGTTAACGACGCGGCAACGCGCCCGGTGGATCGCGCATCCTGCGGATCGGTTCCCGCGCTCTTCACGATTTCAAAACCACTCCACCGATTGGCCCGGCGCGGTGAGAGTCCGTTAAGCCGCGCGGGCCATTTTGTCCGTAAGACAACGGGGATCGTCATGATGGGTGGGCTGTTCGAGATCAGGGGAGAGGCGGCGGTGGCCGTCCTGCGTTCGCCATGCTGAGCGTTCCCACCATGTGGACGGCGTTCATCGTCAATTTCCTCGCGCTCGGGCTGATCTGGGCCTATGTCGCGCGCAGCTATCCGAAATTCGAGGCGGCGCAATTCTGGACCGCATCGGCGTTCGCCGCGGCCGGCGGCGCGTCGATGGCGATGCTGCGCTTCGATATCGACTCGCTGGTGCCGCTGGTGGCCGGCGGCACCACCCTGATCCTCGCCGCCTGCCTGGCCAACATGGGCATCCGGCGGTTTTACGGCCAGGCGGTCTCCTGGCGCGGCACCGCGCTGATCGTCGGGCTGAGCTGCGCCGTCCTGACGTTCTTCGTCGCCGGCTATGACAGCTCACCGTTGCGGATATTCTTCTACTCGGTCTGCCAGTCGGTGCCGATGATCCTGGCGATGAAGCCATTGCTTAGGCGGCGGGACGGCCGCGTCAATCCCGGCGCCCGGCTCGCCGGCGTGATCTGCGCACTGATTGTGGCCATGTACGCCGTCCGCGCGGTGGGCGCCCTGATGCATGTCGGCGGCGATTTTACCATAACCCAGGCCAATCCGGCGCAGTCGGTGCTGGTGCTGATCCTGATGTTCCTGTCGATGTCGATGAATTTCGGCTTCCTGCTGATGGCGATCGACCGGCTGCGCAACGAGGTCGCCGACCTGGCGCTGCTCGACGATCTCACCGGTGTCGGCAACCGGCGGTATCTGCTGCAGCGCCTGAGCGAGGAATGCGCGAAATCGGAACGCAGCGGCGAGCCGTTCGCGCTGCTGGTGATCGATCTCGACGGCTTCAAGGCGATCAACGACACCCACGGCCACGCCGCGGGCGACGCCTGCCTGCAGCACTTCACGCTGATGGCGCAGACGAGCTTGCGGCCCGGCGACATGCTGGCGCGCACCGGCGGCGACGAGTTCTGCGTGGTGCTGCCCGCCTCCACCTTGCGCGAGGGCGCGATGATCGCCCGCCGCATCCTCGATGTCTGTCGCCTCGACGCCGAGACCTGCGTCGGCGCCGATATCCCGATCTCGCTGTCGATCGGGGTCGCGCAATGGACCCGCGAGACCGGCGCGTTCCCGGACCGCCTGATGGCCGCCGCCGACCACGCGCTCTATGCCGCCAAGCGGGACGGCAAGAACCGCTGCGCGATCTATGATCCGGCGCCGCCGCTGGCGCCGGCGCTTCCGGCGATGCCGCAACCGGCGCTGCGCAAACACGCCTGAGGTGTGCTATCGGGTTGCCATGACCCTCCGCCCGCTGGTGACGGCGCTCTGCGCCATCCTGTTCTCGATCCCCGCATCCGCGCAGACGCCGGATCTCGCCGCCATCGCGCGCGGCTCGGGCACGCCCGAAATTCCCGGGCTGAAGATGGTCTGGCTCGCGCCATGGGGCGACGTCGCAAAGGCCCATCCCTGGAAGAACATCATCGTGCACCGGACCGAGGGGCCGGCCGGCTCCGCGCGCGGCGGCGCCGAGGCGCAGTCGAAGAACCCGACCCGGCGCGGCGTCATGGTCTGGGTGGAAACCGACGGCACGGTGTACTGGGCGGTGGCGGAGAACCTGGTTCCGACCCATACCGACGGCGCCGATCGCAACGACAACAAATATATCGACAACCGCATGACCTATCACCGGGTCAACAAGGACACCTCGATCGGCGTCGAATTCGCCGGCAACTATCCCGACGTGACGCGGCCCGCCACCGAGGCGCAGGTCGCGGCGTGGCGTGTGCTGGTGAAAGTGCTGCGCGCGCGCTACGGCATTCCGCTCGATCGCGTCTATGCCCACAACTGGATCGACTTCAAGGACGCCCGCTATTGCGAAGGCTGCGCGTTGGCGACACTGGCGAGGCAGTGGGGGGAGTAGAGGAAATCGTCATTCCGGGGCGCGAGTGAAACGAGCGAACCCGGAATCTCGAATATTCCGGGTTCGCTGGCGCGCCCCGGAATGACGGCGCTCCTCAGATCGGCTGCGCCATCCAGCGGAACAGGCGGTTGATCAGGCCGGGGCGGCGGACGGCGGGTGGCTGCGCCGGCTCGTCCTCGGCGATGCAGCGCTGGTAGAAATAATCCATAAACACCATGTCGTTCGGCTCGGTGACGGTAAAGCTCTCCTCGCCGATGAACACCGTGTAGTCGTAGAAGAACGGCGCGACGAACGGGACCATCGCCGCCGGCGTGGCGCGATCCTTCGAGATCACGAACTCCGACGGTTCGAGCCCATGCGCGATCATGGCCTGCTCGACCCTGGGCAGCTTGCGCATGAATTCGGCGGAAAACCCGCCGACGGTCGATTGCAGCGTGATCGGCACGACGATCCCCTCGAAAGCCCTTTGGTCTTGGTCGGCCGACCCGGCCGGCGGGTTCACCGAACCGGCCCCTGGTCCCGCTCTCGCGGCGGCAGCGGCCGTTGCCAACAAAAAAGCCGGCGTTGCCGCCGGCTTTTCGCATCTCGCCTCAATCCGCCGCGATCAATGCGCGGCTTCCAGCGCGGCCGCTTCCTGCCTGGCGATCGTGCCTTTCACCGCGGACTGCACCTTCTCGAAGGCGCGGACCTCGATCTGCCGGACGCGCTCGCGGGAAACGCCGAATTCGGCGGCGAGGTCCTCCAAGGTCATCGGCTCCTCGGCGAGCCGCCGCGCCTCGAAGATGCGCTTTTCCCTCGGATTGAGCACGCCGATGGCGCCGTTCAGCGCCTCGCGGCGATGATCGAACTCCTCGTGCTCGGCCATGATGGCTTCCTGGTTGGGCGAGGTATCGACCAGCCAGTCCTGCCATTCGCCGGCCTCGCCGTCGTCGCGGATCGGCGCGTTGAGCGAGGCATCGCCGCCGAGCCGGCGGTTCATGTCGATCACGTCCTGGTTCGTGACGCCGAGCCGCTTGGCGATCAGCGCAACCTGGTCGGGGCGCAGATCGCCCTCGTCCAGCGCCGAGATCTTGCTCTTCGCCTTGCGCAGGTTGAAGAACAGCTTCTTCTGGTTCGCGGTCGTGCCCATCTTCACGAGCGACCAGGAACGCAGGATGTACTCTTGTATCGAGGCCTTGATCCACCACATGGCGTAGGTGGCGAGCCGGAACCCCTTGTCGGGTTCGAACCGCTTCACCGCCTGCATCAGGCCGACATTGCCTTCCGAGACGACCTCGGAGATCGGCAATCCGTAGCCGCGATAGCCCATGGCGATCTTGGCCACGAGCCGGAGATGGCTGGTGACGAGGTGATGTGCCGCGTCGCGATCGTCATGCTCGCGCCAGCGCTTGGCGAACATGTATTCCTGCTGGGGTTCCAGCATGGGAAATTTGCGGATCTCGGCGAGGTATCGGGATAGACCGGATTCTCCGTTGAGAACCGGTAACGTAGCTGTACGGGCCATTTAGCGCCCTCCAGTGGTTCAGGCCCCCGACATCGGCGGGCCCGGCAGGCGGCCGCTTAGTTAAAGCCAGTCGCGCTGCGATGTTCCGCGTTGGATATTCAACGCAGGTGCAACATACACTATTTCGGGGGGCTTTTGGAAGGATAACGGCCGTCACGTCCCCGTGTGGCTGCCATAACCTGTTGGCATGGCACGGGTTTTCTGATCGGCCTGCGTCATAGCGCCGCTCGCAGGCTATCCCTAAGTATGATCAGGTCGTCCGGCAAATCCGAAATCCACTCCAAAATCGCCCCGGTTTGGGGGTGTTCCAGGGCCAGAAGGTATGCGTGCAGCGCTTGGCGATCGAGGGCCGCCAAGGCCGCCCGGCTGCGGGGCCCGAGGTGGCTCGCCTTGGTCTTGAAGTGCGGGCCGTAGACGGCGTCGCCCATCAGGGGGTGGCCGATATGGGCGAGATGGACCCGGATCTGATGGGTGCGCCCGGTCTCGAGCCGGCAGGCGAGCAACGCCGCCACCGGCTTGCCGTCGCGGCCCACAAAGGTCTCCTGCACCTCCCAATGGGTGACCGCCTCGCGGCCGCCCTCGCGCACCGCCATTTTCTCCCGCGCATGGGGATGGCGGTCGATCGGCGCCTCGACGGTGCCGCGCACCCGGTTCGGCACGCCCCAGACGAAAGCCAGATAGCCGCGCCGCATCTCCCCGGTGCGGCCGTGATCGGCGAATTGCGCCGTGAGCGAAGCGTGCGCGCGGTCGTTCTTGGCCACCACCATCAGCCCGGTGGTGTCCTTGTCGAGCCGGTGCACGATGCCCGGCCGCCGCACGCCGCCGATCCCGGACAGGCTCGCCCCGCAATGGGCGATCAGCGCGTTGACCAGCGTGCCGGTCTCGTGGCCGGCGGCGGGATGCACGACGAGCCCTTTCGGCTTGTCGATGACGACGATGTCGTCGTCCTCGTAGACGATGTCGAGCGCGATAGCCTCGCCCGCGGGCTCGGCCGGGGCCGCCGGCGGCACGTCGATTGTGATCGTATCGCCTGTCACGGCGTGATAAGCGGGGTCGCGGATCGCCACGCCCTTGACCGCGACCTGGCCGGCCAGGATCAGCGCTTTCAGCCGCGAGCGCGACAATTCCGGCAGGAGCTTTGCCAGCACGCGGTCGAGCCGGGTCGAACCCTCGTCGCCGGTGACGGTGACTTCAAGCCTTTGACCGCTATTCGCTAACGTGCCTTGTTCCAAAGATGAGCCTTATGACCGAGACCGCTCTGCCCGAACCGACCCCCGAACAGGCCGCGCTGTTCGCGCGGGTGCGGCGGATGATGCTGATTGCGGGCCTGACCACGGCGCTCGCGGTAGCCGCCGTGCTGATCGCCATCGGCTACCGCCTTTTCCACGCCGAGGGAAGCACTGTCGCCACCGACACCACGGCGGTGCTGCCGAAAGGCGCCCGCATCGTCGCCACGGCAGTGGCCGGCGACCGGCTGGTGGTGACGCTGGATATAGGCGGCGCCACCGAAATCCGCACCTTTGATGCACATACGCTCAAACCCGCCGGCCGGCTGAAATTTGCCAACGAGCCCTAATTTGGTTCGTCATGGCCGGGCTTGACCCGGCCATCCACGACTTTCTTGCTTTGATGCGCGAAGACGTGGATGCCCGGGACAAGCCCGGGCATGACGAGGTCCAACCGACTGACTGGATTCTCGGTCCCCCAAACCCGCCTTGCAGCCAGCCGATTTCGAGGCTATTCCCTTCAGCCTGCACGCTCCCTTCGTCTAGCGGTTAGGACGCGGCCCTCTCAAGGCTGAAACAGGGGTTCGATTCCCCTAGGGAGCGCCAATGATTTCAATGCTTTACGAGATTGTCAGTCAGCGCATTGATTGGCTTCTTCAATTTTTCTTCAACACAGTTCTGTCGGGAAACTCCGGCTGATGCCGCTGGCTTACGTGAAGCCCTACGTCAAGCGCGGCAGAAGAATGACGCGACTGACGCGGAGGCCATTTGCGAGGCGGTCACCAGAGCCAACATGCGGTTCGTGCCGACCAAAACACCCGAGCAGCAAAGCGGTCTGGTGCTTCATCGCACGCGCCATTTGTTCATCCGTCAGCAGACCGCAGTGATCAATGCAATCCGGGCGCATCTCGCCGAGTGCGGGATCGTTGCACCGATCGGACGCGAAGGTGTCGAGGAGTTGCTCAATGCCGTGGCCGACCTAAACGACAAGCGGGTCCCGGAGATAGCCCGTGCGTGTCTCCTGGCATTCGGGGGGGGAGAACGATTACGAACGTTCACGAACGGTCCCGAACGGTCGTAATATTCTGTGCCATTTGCCTCGTCACCATTTCGACTATCGAACTTGAATTCCAGCAATTGCCTGCTATAGCGTACCGTTAGCGAGAGAACATATCTTGATGCGGTGTCACGTTCATCGAGCGCAGTTCGTTGACGAAGTCTTCTGCATCGTAGGCTTTGTCGGCGCCAAGCGTGACCGCTGTCGGCCGGTCGGCACGAGGCTCGATCATATGCAGCGCAGCCACCCGCTCGGCATGCCCATCGGCCAGTGTCAGGCAGGCGTCGACCAGCAGGCCATGACGGTTCTCCATCAGTCCATGCCCGATGAAGCACAGCTTGGTCTCCTTGCCTTTACCCTTGCGGTAGAGCCTGGCATCGGGATCAGTGGTCGAAGCATGGCTATCGTTCGAGCGCCTCTGGCCATGGAAGTCCGCTTCGGCATTGCGTCCGCCGCCTTGCGCCGGCGGCTCGCCAGAGCCGTCCTTCGGCTTGATGCTCTTCATCGAGGCCCAGGCTTCGATCAGCGTGCCATCAACCGAGAAGTGATCGCTTGACAGAAGCTTATTCACCTTGGGCTGCGCCAGCACCGCCGCGAGGAACTTGGCCGCGATGTCGCCTTCCAGCAGTCGGTCGCGGTTCTTCGAGAACACTGAATGGTCCCAGACCGCATCGTCGACGCCGATTCCGACGAACCAGCGGAACAGCAGGTCGTATTCCAGCCGCTCCATTAGAAGCCGCTCCGAGCGGATCGAATAAAACGCCTGCAACAACATTGCCCGCAGCAGCTTCTCGGGCGGGATCGAGGGTCGCCCGATCGGCGCATAGAGCCCGGCAAACTCGCCCTCCAGTGCCGAAAGCGCCTCGTTCACGATCGTCCGGATCGCTCGCAGCGGATGATCCCGCCGCACCCGCGCCTCCAGATCAACGTAGCTGAATAACTTGCCCGTTCTATTGTCGTCGCCGCGCACGAGCCATCTCCGAATCTCCGTCGGAGCAAGTAAATCATCGACTTCGGTCTACGGCGAGGCCTTTTTCAACAGCCTGCTAGATTGCAGCATCGATTTAGGCGTAACGCTAAAATTTTACGGAACATTTAGGTATTTCGTACTAGGGTCCAGACTTAATTAATCCAATAGGCGACGATGGCGGCGAGGTAGACGGCAGCCAAGAAGTTTCTGGCAAGTTTGTCGTAACGAGTTGCGACACGCCTGAAATCCTTGAGGCGGCAGAAACAGCGCTCGATGACGTTGCGCCCCTTATAGGCGCGCTTGCTGAAGCTGTGGAGGGTGACCCTGTTGGATTTGTTTGGAATGACGGGCTTGGCGCCGCGATCGACGATTTCGGCGCGAAAGCCATCGCCGTCGTATCCTTTGTCGCCAATGAGGGCAGACATGGGCGGCGCAAGTTCCAGAAGGGTTGGCGCTGCGGCAATATCTGCGTCCTGGCCTGGAGTGAGATGAAATGCGCAAGGTCTGCAGTCAGGGTCGCTCAGTGCGTGGATTTTCGTGGTCCGCCCGCCGCGCGAGCGGCCGATCGCCTGTTCATGCTCCCCCCTTTTCCGCCGCTCGCCGAGCGATGCGCCTTGATCGAGGTGGAGTCGATGGACAAAGTCACGCTATCCTTGCCGCAGCGGGCGAGCGCCTCAAAGATCGCTTGCCAATGTCCGCGCTTGGCCCAGCGATTGAACCGATTATAGACCGTCGTGTAAGGACCGTAGTCAGGCGGGCAATCGCGCCAGCGCGCGCCGCACTGAAGCATGTGAATGATACCGCTGATAATGCGTCGATCGTCATCGCGCGCCGGTCCGGTCTGGTTCGTTGGCAGATGTGGTTCTATCCGAGCCCACTGCTTGTCGTTGAGCCAGAACAGTCCTTTGCGCATCGAAGTCTCCCCCGGCCCAAATCAGCTCCTTGCCAGAGAATCAGAGATCGCTAATTAGGTACAGACCCTAGATCAGTATTCGCTTAAAATAGCGCTCCAAAACGCTCAGGACGAGCAATGCCAGCTGCGGATTTCTCAATTGTCGATGAAGTTCAAACAGCCATAAGTACGGGCTCTGCAGAAAAGCGCCTGGAAACAATGAAGCGTGTGACAGACCTTTTTCTGTTATCCGCTGGGACTTTTAATGACGAACAGATCGAGCTATTTGACGATGTGCTTGAACGTCTCATAAAGACGATAGAGATACGGGCGATTGCGGATATCAGTGCCCGCGTTGCGCTTGCCGAGATGAGTAGTCAACTTGCTCCCGTTGCTCAGGCGCCGCGCGCTGTTGTCCGCCGGCTCGCAAGGAATGATGAGATTGTTGTCGCGGGGCCGGTCTTGGCCGAATCTGCGCGACTGAGCGCGGAAGATTTCGTCGAAATCGCGGAGACTAAAGGCGAGCAGCATCTGTTGGCCATCTCGGGCCGTTGGTGGTTGAAGGAAGTGGTCACAGACGCACTATTGGCCCGCCGATTCAAGAGCGTTAGCCACCGGCTCATCAATAATCCAGGCGCGCGCGTTTCCGCATCTGGATTTGCGATTGTTTTGGCACAGGCAGAATCCGATCCTGAGCTGGCTGTCGAGACCGGCGTACGGGTTGATTTGCCTTCGGAGCTCCGTCAGCAACTTTTGCGCAACGCGACCGAAGCTGTCCGGTCGCGGCTGCTGTCACGGGCGCCGCCACACCTTTTTGAGGAAATCCGCAGCGCAATTGCAGCCGTCTCGGCGGGAGTAAACCGCGAGATGTCCAAGGTCGGCGATTTTGCGACGGCGAGGCGCTTCGTGGAGCTGCTAAACGACAAGGGCGAGCTAAACGAAGCGACGTTGTTGCGATTTGCCAATCAACGCAAATATGAGGAGACCGTCGTTGCACTTGCAGAGCTATCGCGATCCACCATCGAGGTCATTCGGCCGCTAATGCAGAGCCTTCGTGACGACGGCGTCCTCGTCCCCTGTAAAGCAGCGGGGCTTAACTGGGAGACCGTGCACGCGGTCCTCGACAGCCGCTTCGCGACGGGTCGAATGGCGCAGCATGAATTGGCCAAGGCCAAAGCTCAATTCGCCAAGCTAAAAACCGAGAATGCGCGGCGATTGCTGAGATTTTGGCAAGTTCGGTCGTCATCTTAATAAATTGATCGACCTTTACATCGCAAGCCGTTGTTATAGCGACCTCCGATTCCGGCACACGTTTGAGGGATGTATCCGCTCGGACGCTGTCCGTTTCGGGGGGAAAGACCGGAAATAGCCGGCCGATGGCTCAAATGACGCGATTGATCCTGAACGGACCCTGGCGATTGTCATTCGATTCAGTAAAAATACGAACCAGCTCCGTATATATACGGATTTTAAACCGTTATGCACGATACAGTGTATATGGTCGAGACCCGCACAGCTCCTCGCTATCGTGTCAGTAAGCCTGCCAGGATCGAGCATGGCGGCGAAAGGGTATTGTGCATGCTTCGCGATCTTTCGCTTACGGGAGCGTCGCTGGAGGTGGATGACCCGGCGAGAATCCCCACAAACTTCACGCTGGTCGTACCGGAAGATGGCTTGAAACTCTCTTGTCGGATGGTTCGGCGTTCAGGCTTTCGGGTCGGTGTTGCATTCGATTAGCCGCAAATCAGTTTTGAACGGAGCCAGCAATGAAGCTGGAGGAATATTTTGACTCAACAAGTTTCCATTATCGCCGAACTGGAGGAAGCCGTAAGAAGCGGCTCGTCAGCCAAGCGCGTTAGCACCCTTCGGCAGGTTACAGATCTTTTCTTGCATGACGCAGAACGCCTGAGCGAGGACCAGATCAAGGTATTCGACGATGTCCTATGTCATCTTGTCGCCCGTGTTGAAACCCGGGTAAAAACCGAACTCAGCGCACGCCTGGCGGCGGTGGAATGTGCTCCGTCGGCTGTGATTGAGCGCCTCGCTTGGGACGACCAAATTGCGGTCGCTGGCCCCGTGTTGGCCAGCTCAAGAGGGCTGAAGACCAGCACCCTCATCGAGATCGCAAAAACCAGGGGGCAGGACCATCTGCTCGCGATTTCCGGACGGTCGAACCTGCCTGAGGCCGTCACTGACGTGATCGTCGACCGCGGGCAGAGCGAGGTCATTTGCAAGCTTGCCAATAACGCAAGCGCGCGCTTTTCCGCTACCGGCTATAACGGCATGGTCGCGCACGCAGAAGCCGACGACAAACTTACCGAAATACTTGGGCTTAGGGTCGATCTTCCGGTCAAATTCCTACAAGATTTGTTGTGGCGCGCTACCGAAGCGGTGCGGACCCGTCTGGCGATGGTCGCGCCCCCCGAGCTCCAGGAGGAAATCAGGCGTGTTCTGAAGACCATTTCGAACGAAGCGCGAGGGGAACAAGCGCCGATGCGGGATTTCAGCCGCGCTGAAGGGGTGGTGAGGCGAATGAAGGGCCTGTTCGAACTGAACGACACTGCCGTCATGAGGTTTGCCGAAGCCAAAAGGTTCGAAGAAGTGGCAGCATCGCTTGCCATTCTCAACAACAGCGCGCCGACCGACATGATGGCGCGGCTATTAGAAGGGCTCCGCACCGATCTTATTCTGGTTCCCTGCAGATCAGCCGGATTGGGCTGGGCGGCCGTCGAAGCGATCCTTTGTCATCGGCCGGTCAAACACCGCATCGACGAAGCGACGCTGAGGCTCGCATTGAAGGACTATGGCAAGTTGTCTGTGGAAACCGCCGAGCGCACCCTGCGTTTCTGGCAACTCCATAATAAAATCGAGAAGTAGAATTCGATGTCACAACCACGCTTGTACCAGAGAGTCCGACCAACAAGTAAGATGACTGGCGACGCCAAGATCATCGTCGCACCGAAAATACCCGCGATTGCCTGCACGCTTGTCGACTATTCCGCAGGAGGCGCATGCCTTCAGCTATTCCCAATGCTGGCGCTGCCGGATCGCTTCGAACTACTTTATGGCAGTGTCAGAAAGAAGTGCCGCATAGTCTGGCGCCGCGGAATCCGTATTGGTGTCGCATTCTAACTGCGAATGCCGTTTCGCGCCGCCACATGTTGACGCTGATCAGCCGGCATCTTGTCTTGACACCCATCGATCATATCGCCGTGGAACAGGACGGGTTCGAAGCTCTGAGGCAAATCGGCACGCTGATTGCTCGCGCCCATGCGGCATTGCGTCAAGCGCTATCTTCCGTTGTTGGCACCAACCGGACGAGTCGGGCGCGTCTAACGATATCCCTTCCTCGGGGAAAACCCCGGACGGGGAGGATCCATCAGTACTGTTTTTGGACCCGAACCGGACATTGGCGGCTCGACCCCGCGGCCTGCGGTCAAACAAAGAGCGAGGCCCGGATGAGGGTAGCCGGGCCTCTGACAAACACTGGGACAGCGCCCGGGCCGCTCGGCAGATGCTCCGATGAACGCTAGGGCTTGGATTGCTCACCGTAACAAATGCATAGAATACTGCGCCCTTTGGTGCGGGTAATCCTTTTCGGAACGAAGCAGGTCAACATTGATGGTTTCGGTAGGCGCTCTCAAGGTTGCGAGCAGGATCAAGGGCCTTGCACCCCGCCGCCCGCCATTCCTTCTTGATGCTCGGTGCGTGATTAATGAATTTGGCGGACCGAAATGCTGTAGAAGTTCGGCACTATTTCCACCGAAGCTTGTGGCAGAACCTGAGGGTTCGCGCAAATCCACCGCAGGGCTTTTCTTCGGCTTCGGGTCAGGGCTCGGAAAATCAAAACGTTTGGTTTTCCATCAGGCGTCGGGGTCGATACTCGCACGGTGATCATGGCGCTAGTGCTCCTAGTCTGCATTGTCGAAGGAGTTCAATATAAACTTCCCTGCCGCTGGACGTGAAGCTTTTCGAGATATCGGAAACAGTGTCCTAATGTCCTGTATGAAAAAGTGGCATCAGGCTTGCCCAACTTCGTAGCCGTAGGGATTGAGAAAGGGCCCGCCGGTTCTGAGAAAATCGACGATGGTTTCTCACGCAGTCTCGTAATGTCCGGCGATCTTAAAGTCGCGGTCCATTCGCTTCTGGACCCGATGGATTGCTTCGGGTTCAAGCTTCACTTTCGTCGTGCCAAGCTTGACAGCCTGGCCGATCTGAAACCTCTATTTCCATATGCCCCGCTCAATCGTGTTAATCTTATATTCTTGTAGTTCATGCTGCCGCTCCCCTTCCTCGCCGAACGCCCGTAGAGCGGTGCCATTCAGTTCCGATTCGAATGGCTGAATTGTAGCGGTATCGTCATGGTAGCGCGAGCCTGCCTGTGGCCCTTAGATGGCGCGCCCAACGGCGCTCAGCGAGCCGATTTTAGCTCGATTGGCGCGCCGGCACTTCATCTTTAAGTGTCACGGGTTGAGGCTCCGTTGTTGAGGAGATATCGCGACTTGATTGAGCGTTCGAAATTGCACGCTGCGTAAGGTTTTCTTCTCGCTGTTCTCCACAGCCAAGTTCCGGCGGCGGTCGTGTTCCTTTTGAAAATTCCTACGCAGCGCAGGTCAAGCGTCGCGACTTGCATTTGGTCTCGTATCTCTCGGCGCT
>CAVPFQ010000015.1:0-96477 GCA_963703845.1 uncultured Alphaproteobacteria bacterium | reverse complement strand
TCAGATGCCGAACAATTCAATTGCCGGTCGGCGGCGTAAAACTAGGTCTTCATATGCCGTTGCGGCTATCCTAATCCTGGCTGCATCGCCCAACCCTTCGGAGGTTTCGTGCAAACGCCCTCGACCGACAGCGTCGCTCCTACCCGGATCGAACTTTTTCATTACAGAGCCGCCATCAGACAACCGATCGTCACCTCCTTCGGCTCGATCCCGGCGCGCAATGCGCTGCTGATCAGGGTAGAGGATCGCGACGGCGCTTTTGGGTGGGGCGAGGTGTGGGCAAACTTTCCGCCTTCCGGAGCCGAGAGCAAATTGCGGTTGCTGGAGACGGTCATCCTGCCGACGTTGCCGGGGCGAACCTGGTCCAGTCCGGCCGCCGCCTGGATCGACCTCACGCAGCGCATGCGGCGCAACGCCATTCAGAGCGGCGAGCCCGGTCCATTCGCGTCCTGCATAGCCGGCATCGAAGTTGCGCTTTCAGATCTCGCGGCGCGCAAGGCCGGGCTGCCGCTCTGGAAAGCGCTGGGCCGATCGACCAAGCCCGAACCGGTGATGGCCTACGCCAGCAACCTCAACCCCGATGGCGCGCCTGAATATGTCGCCATGTGTCGCGAGCGCGGCTACCGCGCCTTCAAGCTGAAGGTCGCCTTCGACATGAAGAGCGATCTGGCAAACGTGCGCGAAATAGCTTCGGCCCTCAGGCCCGGCGAGCAATTCATGATCGACGCCAACCAGGGCTGGGAGCTTTCGACCGCGCGACCTGCGGTCGTGGCGTTCGGCGCGTTCCCGCTGGATTGGATCGAAGAGCCGATTTTGGCCAGCGACCCGCCGGAGCACTGGGCGGAGCTTGCGATTCTCTCTCGCATTCCGCTCGCGGGCGGCGAGAATCTCATTGGCTTTCCGCAGTTCGATGCGGCGATCAATGCCGGTTACCTCGGCGTGATCCAGCCGGACCTCTGCAAGTGGGGCGGAATCACGGGCTGCGCAGCTGTCGCGCGTCGAGCGGTCGCCGCGGGCCGTCGCTATTGTCCGCACTGGCTCAACTCGGGCCTCGGCCTGCACGCCGCCGCGCATGTGCTGGCCGCCGTCGGTGGTGACGGGCTGCTCGAGCATGATGCGATGGAGAACCCGCTGCAGGCGGTGCTCGCCCAACCTTTCCCGCCCCTCATCGACGGTCGCTTCGCGCTGACCAGCGCGCCGGGACTTGGCGTCAAGCCCGATCTGGCGGCAGCCAAGCCGTTCCTGATTCGCCGCAGCGAGCATCGGCAATCATAGAGTTCACGCCGAACCGCTCACTTGCCGGCCGGCAACGCGACTGCGGGAGCAAACCGCTCGCATGCGGTCTGGTGAGCCGCGAGCACGCCGCGGTCGATGCGTGGGCGAAATCCCGGCGGCATCACCAGCGCGCCGGCATCGAACTGCAGCGGCTCCGCCAACAGTCGCACCTTTGGCTTCAGGAATCCGTTGAACTCGCCGGCGTTGCGGATGGTGAGGCGCGCGACGCAAGCCTCCATCCAGCATCCGAGTTCCATCCCGAGTCCATCGCCGAGCACCGGTTCCATGCCGTGCGCGCGCACCCCCTCGAGCGCCGCGTGGAGGAGGTCGAGGCCGCCGAACCGTTTCAGCTTGAGCTTGCAGAAACCGACATTGTCGATGCCGCCCGCCCGTCGCACGTCATCGATGGTGCAGATCGGCTCATCCAGCATGATCGGAACGGTCGAGACGCCGGCGACCCTGGCATTGGCGTCCCAATCCTCAGCCGCGCAAGGCTGCTCGAACAGCTCGATCCCGCTGGGATCGAGGGATTCGGCAAAGCGGCAGGCCTCGGCTTCGCTGTAGGCCCTGTTGGCGTCGAGCCGCATCGTGGCGCGGCCGGCGATGGCCTGCTGGATCGCCCTGACGCGCTTGCTGTCGTCAGCGGCGTCCTTGCCGACCTTGATCTTGAAGGTGCGAAAGCCGTCGGCGAGACGGCGCTCGACCTCTTCGGCGATTTCATTTGGAGCAGTGCTGTTGAAGGGCGTCAGCAGCGGCAGGCGCAGCTCGCGATCGAGCCGCAGCAGCGGATGATCCTCCAGCATCTCGATTGCCGTCAGCATGGCCGTTGCGGCAACCTTGCTGGCGTCAAGGTTGGCGGCGATGACGGCCTTGGCCTGCGTCGTGTCCTTGCCGACGATTTCAGCGGCGTGCTCCCGGCAGAATGCCCAGCCGCCTTCGCGAGTCTCGCTGCTTGAACCGGGTGAGATGTGTCCTTCGCCCCAGCCGATGCGGCCGTCGGCATCGCGCACCTCGACGATAACAGGCTCGAATTCGCTGAAGGTGCGATACGACAGCACATAGGGCCGGATCAGCGGAACCCGCACCATCCGCAGCGTGAGTTCTGCCAGCTTCATGGTCATCCCGGTGTGCGAGACAGATCAGGCGATCCGCTCGTTGCCCTTGATCTGGCTGCGATGCATCACGCGCCGCGTCTTCGGATCGAACGGCGCGCGCCGGTGCAGCACGGAGAGGTTATTCCACATCAGGACATCGCCGACCTTCCATTCATGGCACATCGCAAAGCGCGGCTCTGTCGCATGCGCCCACAGCGCGTCGAGCAACGCTTCGCTCTGGGCCACGCCGAGGCCAAGCACATAGGCGTTGGGCCGGCGGCCGAGGAACAGCGCCTTTCGGCCGGTGTTCGGATCGGTGCGGACCAGCGGATGATGCGCGCCCACGGTCTCGCGAACGTCGCTGACCTCCTTAAAACCCTTGCGCAGCAGCCCTGCGCTGTTGCGCGAGGCGTCGTGCACCGCGGTCTTGCCCTCGACCGCCTTCTTCAGCTCCGCGGGCAAGGTCTCGTAGGCGGCAAACATGTTCGCGAAATAGGTGTTGCCGCCCGCTTCCGGCGGCGGAACTTCCAGGGCATGCAGCATCGCAGCCTTGGGCGGCACCTCGACATAGGTCATGTCGGCATGCCACACGGCTTCGCCGTCGCCGAGATTGCCCATCGGCTTGCCGTTCTCGACCACGTTGGAAATGACGTTGAGTTCGGGATGTTGCTTGTTGAACGGCTCGCCATAGGGGTTCGGTCCCGGTGGATCGAGCTCGCCAAAATTTTGGCTGAAGGCGATGAGTTGCGGATCCGAGAGGCTTTGGTCGTGGAAGACGACGACAAGCCGCTCGCGCCATGCGGTTTCGATCGCGTCGATGTCTGCAGGCGGGATTGCGCCGGACAGATCGATGCCGTCGACTTCCGCGCCGAGCGCCGCGTTCAAATTCCTGATCTTTATCGCCATGGTATTCCCTCACAATGATTTGGCTGGCCTTCCGGGCCTTGTTGTTTTTCGAAGCGCCGTGCTGGTTCACTCCAGTTGAATGCCGCTCGCCCTGATCGGTGCCTCCCATTTCCTGATCTGGGCGGCAAGGAATTTCGCCAGATATTCCGGCGAGCGGCGTTCCGGCGCAATTACGTCCCCCCCGATCTGCTGGAGACGCTGCTGCACGGCAGGCGTGTCGAGCGCAGCCATCGTCGCGCGATTGAGTTTCTGGACAATCGCCGGCGGCGTGCCGGCGGGTAGAAACAGCGCATACCAGCTCGCGGCGTCGAACTCGGTCAAGCCCTGCTCATGGGCGGACGGCAGATCCGGCAGGCTCGAGGACCGCTCCTTGCTCAGGATCGCGATGGGTTTGATCGCCTTGGCGGCGATCTGCGGCAACGCCAGGGGCAGGCTGAGGCAGTCGTAATCCACCCGGCCGGCCATGACGTCCTGCATGCCCTGCACGACGCTGCGATAGGGGACGTGCGTGACTTCGATACCGGCCGCGATATTGAACAGCATGCAGGCGAGATGATTGGAGCCGCCGACGCCCGATGAGGCGTAGTGCATCTTTTCCTGGTTGGCCTTCGCGTAGGCGATGAACTGCTGCAAATCGTCGGCGGGGAAGTCCTTGCGGGCGACCAACACCAGGGATTCGTCGGTCAGCAACGCCACCGGAGCGAAATCCGCAACCGGATCGTAGGGCGATGTCTTGTAGAGCCATGGGCTCTGCGCGAAGGTCCCGACATTGCCGATCACGAATTGATAACCGTCGGGCGCGGCTTTCGCCACGCGGCGTCCGCCCAGCAGGCCGCCGGTGCCGGTGACGTTCTCGATCACAACCGACCGTTGAAGATTTTTGCTGATTCCATCCGCGACGATGCGCGCGATGGCGTCGCTCGAACCGCCGGCCGCAAACGGCACCACGAACGTCATCGCATGGTTCGGCCAGTCCTGCGCGGGCGCAGGTGCGGTCGCAGCACAGAGCGTGGCGACAGTCGCAATCGCCCGGATGATTCGCATGCTCATTGCCGCCCCGATGCGCATCGGACTCAATGGCACGGATACACTGAATGCATTGCGGCGGACAAGCCCTCGGATGCGCGCTTCTTCGAATATTCGGGGTGTATCTTGAGCCATGCGACAAGGCTGACGACTATCGCCGTTCTTTTTGCATTTCCCTGTTCCAAATTCGCAGCAGAAGTGTCGGGCAAACAATGCTGCCCCGATTTTCCCTCCGCAATATCCGTCATCACGAAGTCCGTCATGCAATTGACGGAAGCCTTGGGGCCGGCGCAGCCGCGCACATAGTCTTCTGAGGTTTTGAAATTCGCCTGATCGTCAAATTCATGCAGATCGCCGCTGAACGACGGAGCAGGTAACAAGAGTGCCGCCATCGTGCATACTGGCGCCAAGACAAGAATTGGCCGCATCGAACCGCTCCCCCAAAATTCAAGAAAGTTTGGAGGCGATCATACAGCCGGGTCGGGATCGCGGCGAGTCCGGCCATTTGCCCTCGCGCGATGTCGCAGGTTGAGCCAAAGTTCGGACATCGGCGCTCGCAGCCCCAGGTCCGCTTCAGGGATACCCGCGCGACGCTTCATTCCCGCCGCAAACGAAAATGGAGGCCAGCGCGCCCGCCTGGCCTCCAGTCTGGTGGTTCAAAACTGTCGTTGATCCCGGCCGCAGCCTCTACGGCGTGCGGTCGGCGGTGACCAGCCGGGCTTCCCGGATCATGGTCTTGGTGCCGGCAACGCGCAGGCAGGAAGCTTCGAAATTCGGCCAGGCCTTTTGCGAGCAGCCGGGTCCGACGGCGTGGATATCGAGCCGGTCGCCCTTGGCGAGCGCCTGCGGAACACTGGCCTCAACTTGGGGGGCAAAACCGGGAAGAATGGTGAGGGCTGCGGCGACGAGCGCAGCAACAGCAATGGCGGAAAGTGCCTTGATCATGACGGTCCCCTGTCATTGGGCCTTTTGGCCCGTCGTTTCGTTGGTTAACCGATACAAAGCACCGGTTTCCGGATGTCTTCGCCCAGCAGAAAAATGGTTTCATCCGGCCGGACTTTTGTTTCATCGCCGTCTTCGGGACGAAACACGCCCGGCCTGCCAAGCAGACGCCGCAAGCCCCAAAATGGTTCAGCGCGGGGCTTGAAATAGATCGGCGGGAGGGGAGGGAACCAGTCCGGCTTGCGGGGCCGGCCGGGGCGGGGTAGACGGGCTTATGCCCCGTATCGCGCTGTACCCCGGCTCTTTCGACCCCGTCACCAATGGCCATCTCGACGTGGTCCGGCACGCCGTGAGGCTGTGCGACAGGCTGATCGTCGCCGTCGGGGTACATCCCGGCAAGAAGCCGCTGTTTTCGGTCGATGAGCGCCTGGCGATGGTCCGCGAGGTGTTTGGGCCCGTCGCCGCCGGCGCCAACTGCGCCTTCGACTGCACCACGTATGACAACCTCACGGTCACGGCGGCGCAGAAGGCGGGGGCAACCATCATGGTCCGCGGCCTGCGCGACGGCACCGACCTCGATTACGAGATGCAGATATCCGGCATGAACGAGACCATGGCGCCTGACGTGCACACCGTGTTCATTCCGGCCTCGGCGCCCGTTCGCCCGATCACTGCCACACTGGTGCGGCAAATCGCCGGAATGGGCGGCGACGTGTCGGCCTTCGTGCCGCCGGCGGTCGCGGCCCGCCTCAAGACCAAATTCGCGCGGTGAGAACGCGCGACCCTTCAAACGCCAACCCTTCGACTTCCGGAGTTTCCATGATCCGAATTCTCGCACTTATCGCAGCGCTGGTCTGTGCCGCGCCCGCGCTCGCCCAGCCGCTGCCTGCCAAGCTCGACAAGCAGAATGCGATCGTCATCGACACCACCAAGGGCCGGATCGTGATCCAGCTCCGGACCGACATCGCGCCGATGCACGCCGACCGCATCAAGCAGTTGGCGCGCGAGGGCTATTACAACAACGTGCCGTTCCACCGCGTGATCGACGGCTTCATGGCGCAGACCGGCGACGGCAAGAATTTCGACGGCACCGGCGGATCGAAATACCCGAACCTCAAGGCCGAGTTCTCCAACGTGCCGTTCAAGCGCGGCACCGTCGGCATGGCGCGCGCCGGCTCGCCGGATTCGGCCAACTCGCAGTTCTTCATCATGTATGCCGAAGGCTCGTTCCTGAATGGCAAATACACGGTGGTCGGCGACGTCGTCTCCGGCATGGATGTGGTCGACAAGCTCAAGCGCGGCGAGCCGGTCGCCGATCCCGACAAGATGGTGAAGGTCCAGGTCGCTTCCGACATCAAGTGACCGGCGGTGACGCGACGTCGCAGCAAGCTGATTTGGATCGCCGCGGCGCTGACGCTTGGGTCATCGTCATCGGCCTTCGCGCGGGCCGAAGGAGGGCAGGTCAATACCATCCGCGAGGCCATCGAGAGGTTTTCGAGGTGCTGGCGGCCGCCGCCGGCCTCGCTCGCCAACCCTATCGACATCACCGTGATCGTGAGCTTTAACCGCGCTGGCGAGATCCTGGGCCATCCCCGGATCACCTATGAATTGCAAGCGGCCACCGACAACGACCGCGTGCAGTACCGCATCGCCGTGATGCAGGCGTTGCAACGCTGCACGCCGATACCATTTACCGATGATATGGCCGGCGCGGTCGCCGGCCACCCCTTCGCGATCCAGTTCCACAAACCGAAACCACCACCCCAACCCGCAGAGAAGAGAGCATGGCTGACACCGAAAATACCTTGATCCTGGAAACCACGCAGGGACCGGTCACGATCGAGATGCGGCCCGATCTTGCCCCTGGCCACGTCGCGCGGATCAAGGAACTGGTGCGCGAGGGTTTTTACGACGGCATCGTGTTCCACCGCGTCATCGACGGCTTCATGGCGCAGACCGGCTGTCCGCAGGGCACCGGCACCGGCGGCTCCGGCAAGAAGCTGAAGGCCGAATTCAACAACGAGCCGCATGTCCGCGGCACCACCTCGATGGCGCGCGCGGCGAGCCCGGATTCCGGCGACAGCCAGTTCTTCATCTGCTTCGACGACGCATCCTTCCTGAACAAGCAGTACACGGTCTGGGGCAAGGTCACCTCGGGCATGGAGAACGTCGACAAGATCAAGCGCGGCGAGCCGGTGAAAAACCCCGACAAGATCGTCAAGGCGCGGATGGCGCTGGATGAGGTGGCGTGAATTGATCTTCCGTCGTTCCGGGGCAGCGCGCAGGGCTGAACCCGGAATCTGGAGATTTGCCGATGTGCAATTGCACATCTGCGGTTCACGCTTCGCGTGCCCGGAATGACGTTGTGAGACCATGCTGGAGCGCATTGGCGCCATGCGCACCGACCTCTTCGACTTCGAACTCCCAGCCGCCAGTATCGCGCTGCGTCCGGCCAGCCCGCGCGATTCCGCTCGGATGCTGGTCGTGCAGCCCGATGGCACCTTGCGCGACCAAGGTATCACCGACCTTCCGCGATGGCTCGAGCCCGGCGACCAATTGGTGGTCAACGACACCAAGGTGATATCAGCGCAGCTCAGAGGTCGCCGCATCGGCCGCGAGGCCGAACCGAAGATCGAGGCGACCCTGATCAAACGGCTCGATGGCTCGCGCTGGCAGGCGCTGGTCAAGCCGGCCAAAAAGCTTTCGCCGGGCGACGTGGTTCGTTTCGGCAACGAGGGCAGGGTGTGCCTGCTCGGCCATCTCGACGCCGAGGTCGAGCACAAGGGCAGTGACGGCGAGGTCACGCTGTCGTTTTCGTTTCACGGCCCCGCGCTCGACCAGGCCATCGCCGACCTGGGCAGCCCGCCATTGCCGCCCTACATCGCCTCCAGGCGCGCGCCCGACGAGCGCGACGCGGCCGATTACCAGACCATGTTCGCGGCCGAGGAGGGCGCGGTCGCCGCGCCGACCGCGGGCTTGCATTTTACCCCTGATCTGGAAATCGCCTTGCGGGCGCGCGGCATCGGGATCGTCAGGGTGACGCTGCATGTCGGCGCCGGGACCTTCCTGCCCGTCAAGGTGGAGGACACCGAGCGGCACCGCATGCATTCGGAATGGGGCAGCCTGTCGGCCGAGACGGCGGGCGCGCTGAACGCGGCGCGCGCCGCGGGCGGCCGCATCGTTGCGGTCGGCACCACCTCGCTGCGGCTTCTGGAAAGCGCCGCCACTGAGGACGGCGCCATCGAGCCGTTTTCCGGCCAAACCGCGATCTTCATCACGCCCGGTTACCGCTTTCGCGCGGTCGATATTCTCCTGACCAATTTCCACCTGCCGCGCTCGACCCTGTTCATGCTGGTGTCGGCGTTCAGCGGGCTCGCGACAATGCAACAGGCCTATGCCCACGCAATTCAAAGCGGCTACCGCTTCTACTCCTATGGCGACGCCTGCCTGTTGTTTCGTGATAAGTCGTAGCGATGAGCCTTCCCAATCATTTCGAATTGCTGGCGACCGATGGACTGGCGCGTACCGGCCTTCTGACCACGCCGCACGGTGTGGTGCGCACGCCGGCCTTCATGCCGGTCGGCACCGCGGGCGCCATGAAGGGTGTGCATTGGCGCGAGGTGCGCGAGGCCGGCAGCGATATCGTGCTCGGCAACACCTACCATCTGATGCTTCGGCCGGGGGCGGAGCGGATCGCAGCGCTGGGCGGCCTGCAACGCTTCACCGGCTGGAACGGGCCGATGCTGACGGACTCCGGCGGCTTCCAGGTGATGTCGCTGTCGGAGTTGCGCAAGGTGAGCGAGAAAGCGGTGACCTTCCGCTCGCATATCGACGGCGACAAAATAGAATTGTCGCCGGAACGCTCGATCGAGGTGCAGCGTCTGCTCGGCTCCGACATCGCCATGCAGCTCGACGAATGCGTGCGGCTGCCGGCGGAACCGGATGATGTCGAGCGGGCGATGCTGCTCTCGTTGCGCTGGGCCGAGCGCAGCAAGCGCGCCTTCGAGAGGGCGCCGGCGGGGTATATGCTGTTCGGCATCGCGCAAGGCGGCGACCTGTCGCAACTGCGGCGGGCCAGCGCGCGGGGCCTGGTCGAGATCGGCTTTCACGGCTATGCGATCGGCGGCCTTGCGGTCGGCGAACCCCAGGACGTCATGCTCGCCATGGTCGAAGAGGTCGCGGCGGAACTGCCCGGCGATCGCCCGCGCTATCTGATGGGCGTCGGAACGCCCGAGGACCTGCTGGAGGCCGTCGCGCGCGGGATGGACATGTTCGACTGCGTGATGCCGACGCGGAACGGCCGTCACGGAATGGCGTTCACGCGTTTCGGCCAGATCAACCTGCGCAACGCCCGCCATGCCGACGATATCAGGCCGCTGGACGAGGAGAGCGCCTGGCCGTCGACGCGCGGCATCTCGCGCGCCTATCTGCATCATCTCGTGCGGTCCGGCGAGACGCTGGGCGCGATGCTACTGTCGGAAATCAACATCGCCTATTACCAGCGCTTGATGGCCGACATCAGGGACGCGGTCGCACAAGGAACCTTTTCGGATTTTTACGAGCGCACCCGCGCCGGATGGGCGAAAGGCGACATCGCGGCTCGCTGACGATTGCCAGCGAGGTAAAACAAAATCAGATGTGAGGCGCGTCAAAATTCAGTTACAGGCGAACCGCCGGAGCGCGTGCTTGGTCACAAAGCCGTAACCGCAGGTGTCGCAGGTCCAGAGATAGCTGATGACGTTGTCGGAAAGATAGGCAGAGGCTTCCGCCGCCACCATGGAGTCAGCACAAACCGGACAGGTCGGCAAATCACAGCCACGCGGGTCTGGCGCACGCGTATCGGTCGACAGGACTTCAGCAAATGCTGACATCGTGACCTCCTTCCGATCTGAACCTGTGTTCACCATACACTATTTTCCTTGACGATGTGGCAACACAAATGCGTTGGTTTTAAGTTATTTGGCAGCTTAAACATTTTGCATCGCAGCGATTTTCGTTTTCCCGGATTCTGGCTTGCACATCGCCACTCTCTGCCCCTAATGAGAGAACAGCCTCCCATCCGCGCACAATGTCGCCACAAGGAGTTCGTCATGGACGCGCCATCACCCACGAGTGCAGTGCACCGTCCCGGCCGGGGCCGCATATTCGAGTTCATCGTCGATGCGGTCGGCGATACGCCGATCGTCCGCCTGCGCAAATTGCCGCAGGCGCATGGCGCGCACGCGACCATTCTCGCCAAGCTGGAATATTTCAATCCGGCGGCCAGCGTGAAGGACCGCATTGGCGCTGCGATGGTGATCGCGATGGAGAAGGCGGGACATATCAACGCCGACACCGTGCTGATCGAACCGACCTCGGGCAATACCGGCATCGCGCTGGCTTTCGTCGCGGCCTCGCGCGGCTATCGGCTCAAGCTCGTCATGCCGGACTTGATGTCGATCGAGCGGCGCAAGATGCTGGCGTTTCTCGGCGCCGAACTCGTGCTGACGCCGGCGGCCCAAGGCATGAAGGGCGCGATCGCGACCGCCGAGGAGATGGTGCGGACGACGCCGAATTCGGTGATGCCGCAGCAGTTCAAGAACCTCGCCAATCCCGAAATCCACCGCCGCACCACGGCGGAGGAAATCTGGAACGATACCGGCGGCAACATCGATTACTTCGTCGCCGGCGTCGGCACCGGGGGTACCATCACCGGCGTCGGCCAGATGCTCAAACCGCGCAAACCTTTGCTGCGCGTGGTCGCCGTCGAGCCGGAGGAAAGTCCGGTGCTGTCGGGCGGCCAACATTCGCCGCACAAGATCCAGGGCATCGGCGCCGGCTTCGTTCCCGACATCCTCGACCGCTCGGTGATCGATGAGATCGTCAAGATCAACAGCGCCACCGCGATCGACACCTCCCGCGCGCTGGCGCGCCACGAGGGCATTGCCGGCGGTATTTCCGCGGGTGCTGCGATCGCCGCCGCGCTGCAGATCGGCAAGCGGCCGGAAGCCGCAGGCAAGACCATCTTGGCGATCGTGCCCGACTTCGCCGAGCGTTATCTGTCGACGGCGCTGTTCGAAGGAATTTGACGATGGCAGATCAACCGAGGCGACCGAGAACGCTGAACGATGCCCGCACCGAGGCCGAGGCGGCGTTTCGGAAGACAACGACCAAGGTCGCGGAAGCGCCGCCGAAACCGACCGCGCTTCCCGGCGTGAAGGAACTGGTTTCGCTGCGGATCGATCAGGACGTTCTGGAGTTTTTCCAGGAGGGCGGTCCGGGCTGGCAGGACCGCATCAACGAGGCGCTGCGCAAGGCGGCCGGGAAGTAGGATCCGGCAGCGGCCGAGACGATAGATTCTTGCTTGACGCGTTTTCTTAACGCGAACCGGCGACCATCCCGCATCAAGTGCGGGACAGGCTTTCGCTTCGAAAACGCTATGACAAAAAAGCCCGGGACGGGCCCGGGCCTTTTCATTTCACACTTCGCTGACCTCAGTGGAACAGGCCGCCCATCATGCCGCCGATCAGGCCGCCGGGCCCGGAGGGACCGCGATAATGACGGCCGCCGCCACCGCCTCCGCCGCCGCCGCTATGATGGTGGTGGGACGAGTGATCGTCGGAATCGTCGCTGGAACTGGTTTGCGTGGTCGCCACGATCTCGGCCAGCAACGCCTTGTGCTGCAGCTTGTTGAGATAGCCGGTCTTGGGATAGCCGCGTGCGGCCTGCCAGCGGCTGATCACCGAGCGGGTGTCCTCGTCGAACTTGCCGTTGACCTTGGTGTCGAAGCCGAGCCCGGTGAGCCGGCGCTGCACGTCGCGGCGCTGGCCCTTGTCGAGGCCGATTTGGTCCTCGGTGGTCTGGTCGGAAGCATCGGTGAAGGTGGCCGGATCGACGCCGGTGGTCAGGTTACGGGTCGTGGTCGATGGACCGTTCTCCAGCGAGGCGATCCGGGCCAGCGCCAGCGACTTGAACTGGCCGTTGGGATAGGTCGTCAGGTACGCGTTGAGTTCTTCCGGCTTGTTGGATTCCTTGACCGAGCGCCAGAATTCGAGTTCGACGTCCGAACCGCCGGAAGCAGAGGCAACCGCGGCCGGAGCCGCCGCCGGCGTGCCGGCCGCCGTATTGGCGGCGGCGGCCGGTGGCGCGGCCGGATTGAGGTAGACCGAGCCGATCAGGTTGGTGTGTCCCCAGGGCAATTGACCCTTGTTGGTCTCTTCATTGACCTGGGCGCGGACCTCGGTCATGGCCTGCTGGATCTCGACCCCGGGCGTCGTGATGTGGGCGATCAGGGCGCGGGTGAAGGGGCTGTTGGTGCCTTCCTGGCCGTCGAGTGCGGTCTGTCCCGGACCGGTGGCGAACGCGATCAAGGTGCCTTCACCCGACTTCATTTCGGCCAGGCCGGACTGCACCGAGACGCTGCGGGTCGCGGAGTTCGATTTGATCTTGGCGGCAAAGGGATTGTCGCGGCAGGCATCGAGGAACACCAGCTTGACCTTGGCATCGCTCATGGTCTGGTCCAGCGTGAGATCGATATTGATCGCCGCGCCGAGTTTGACGTCCATTTCCGATTTGATGTCGGCATCGATCGGCAACAGATAATTGGTGCCGGCGATGGCGATGCCGTGACCGGCATAGAAGAACACCGCGATGTCGGCGCCTTGCGCCTTCTTGCCGAAGTCGAGCAGCTTCTCCGTCATCTTGTCGCGGGTGAGGTTGGTGCCCTCGACCACCTCGAAGCCGACATTGCGAAGCGTCGAGGCCATCGCCTTGGCGTCGACCGGCGGGTTGGGAAGCTGCGCCACGTTCTTGTAGGCGCCGTTGCCGACGACAAAGGCGACGCGGCGGTCGGCCTTGGCCGCGCTGGCGGTGAAAATCATGCAAATCAGGCAAAGAATGACGGTAAGGTAGCGCATCTGAAATCCCCCGGTGGAATCGGGCAACGCGGCCCTCAATCGGTTGGCCGCAGAATACACGAAAAAGCCACAACTCGCGCCACAAAAAATAAGGCGTTTGCCCGATTCTTGGTGACGGCCATCCGTAGGGACGAGGCTATTGAATCCTCGCCGAGGCGAGCGTGATCTGGATCACAATTTCGCCGGTGCTACCGGGAAAAATTGGCGGATGGGTCAGGGCACCGCGCGCGCCGGAACTGGATCGGCCGATCGCAGGTTCAGGAGGTTGCCGGTCAGGATCAGCACCGCGCCCAGTACCGTGAAAGCGTCCAGCCGTTCCGAGTAGACCAACCAGCCGAGCGTCGCCGTCAGTGGAACCCGCAGGAAATCCATCGGCAGCACGATGGTGGCGTCGGCATGCAGCATCGCGCGCGCCATGCAGTAGTGGGAGAAGGTGCCGCAGAAGCCGATCACGGCGATCCAGCCCCAGGTGACAGCGCCGGGCCAGCTCCAGACGTAAAGAGTTGGCAACAATCCAGCCGCGGACTGGATCACCAGCATCCAGAAAATGATCGAAATCGTCCTTTCGGTGCGGGTCAGCGACTTCATCATGGCAACCGAGATGCCGAAGCCGACGGCGGCGGCCAGCGCGATCAATTGGCCGGGATTGACGACGCCGGTTTCGGGCCGGACGATGATGATGACCCCGACCACGCCGAGCACGATCGCCAGGATCTTCCAGACCGTCATGCGCTCGCCGAGAAAACTCGCGGCCAGGATCGCGGTCCAGATCGGCATGGTGAATTCGATCGCGACCACCTGGCCCAGCGGAATCAGGGTCAGCGCGAAGAACCAGCCGAGTTGGGCGGCATAGTGGATGAGATTGCGTCCGATATGCTGCAGCGGCCGCGAGGTCCGCATCGCCGAAAAGCCGCCGCTGATGCGGACCAGCGGGTAGAGCATGCAAAAGCCGATGATGGTGCGCAGTTCCATGACCTGGAACACGTTCAGGTCGCGCAACGCCTCGCGGCCGGCGACCGCGACCAGTAGCATCAGGGCCAGCCAGCCCGCCATCCACAGCGCGGCCCTCGGTTTGGAAGGTGTTCGGTCCATCATCGGAAATGTCAGGCGTGCCAACGGCCGGCGGTTGGGGGTGGGTGCGCCGGTATCGGCGACTGGGTAAGGATTTGCAACGTGCAAATCGGCTGTCGCAGGGATGCGTCGGCCCGGTGATCGGTGCTAAGGATCGTGTCCGTCCTTCCGGGATGGTCCGAAGGACCAGACCCGGAATCTCGAGATTCCGGGTTCGCTCGTTTTCACTCGCGCCCCGGAATGACGGAAGAAGTCTGGAGATTCGCCCATGCGTACCCTGCAGCCTGCTGAATGGTCGAAGCCGCGCGGCTTCTCGCACGGCGTCGAAATTGCCGTCCCCGGCCGCTGGATCGTGCTGGCCGGCCAGACCGGCGGCGACGAGAAGGGCGACTATCCCACCGACATGGCCGCCCAGGTTGCCGGCGCCTTGCGTCGCATCATCAAGCTGTTGGCGGAGGCCGGCGCGGGTCCCCAGCACATCGTCCGGCTGACCTGGTATTTGACCAGCCGCGCCGAATATGAGGCCGCCGGCCCCGGCATCGGCGCGGCCTGGCGCGAGACGCTCGGAAAGAATTTTCCGCCCTCGACACTGCTCTATATCGCAGGCCTGGTCGATGAACGCGCCAAGGTCGAAATCGAAGTCACGGCCTTCGTGCCGGGTGCATAGGAAGTTATCGAGATGAACACCCCCAAGCGATCGACATCAGCCGATTTCGTCCGGTCATTTGCCACCGGTTGGCCCGCGCAGGAGCCCCACATCATGGTGCTGTCGCTAACCACGGACAAGGGCGTGCAGGATTTTGCGCTGACCAAGGAGCAGGCGCTGCTGGTCGCCAAGACCATGAAGGAAACCGCGGCCCGCCTGGCGCGGCCGAAACAGGAGAGCTAGCGGGCGGCAGGGAAGGGCCGAGCGGAGGCTAATGGCGGGACAGCGTAATATTGGCTCCCCTGAACGAGCCCTCGGAGCGGATGCCAATCGATTGCCGGTTGCCGCGGGTCGAAAGCGAGATGTTGGCGACAAATCCGGGCGCGTTGGCGAGCACCTGAAAATTGCCGTTGGCGCCTTGGCCTTCCAGCATGCCATTGACGCCGCGGCTAGTCTCGCTCCAGGAGCCGGACAGCCTGCCGCGATCGGAGATGACATCGGCCCTGAGATCGAATTTGTAGCTGTCGCTGGCGCAGACCAGCGACAGGTTGAGGCCGGTCCCGCCGGCGCCGACGGCATAGGTCGCGCGGCATCGAAGCCGCTCGGAGGATCCGTCGTCAAGGGTGACAGCGCCGCCGCCGGACCAGTTGCCGGCCATGCCGGCGAACGGACCGGATTGGGCGTAGCTCGCTGAGCCGGATACCATCGCCAGCAGCAGCGTGACGGCGGCGAAGATCAGCCGTCGCAGAATGGCGGGGGCGGTTCCGCCCAATCTACTGGCGGGAGGCTTCCCAACGGCCGCTGCATGGGATGCCCGCAGAGGCTCCGTTCCATTTCCCCGATCCACCATTGCCGCTGAGCTGGCCATTCGCATATGCACCACCGATTGAAACCCGGACGAGACCTTCCCGTCCGATGCTACCGGTGACGTCGGCACCGGAGGCGGAAACCTTACCGTCCGAGACCATCAGCGTCGAGCGTGTCTGCGGCTCGCAGCTGCCGCTTTTTGTCACGACCGTCACGCTCCAGACCCCATCATAGGGCGACTGGGCCAGCGCGGGAGCGGTGAGGGCGACAAGAGCAGAAGCAAGAAATACGGTAGTAATGCGATTGTGGCGCATGAATCAAATCCCCGATTTTGCGTGATGAAAGGGCTTATCCGGGCACATTGTGTCCAAAATTTGCCGCGCTGCAACAACGCAGGAAGTTCCAACCAAATCAATATTTTGATGCCCGTAAAGGTTCCCGCAGGGGGAACAAAAATTCGGCGGCTTGGGCCAAAATCGGCCGGCACAGGGTATGGTATTTTTCTACTCCAAAAGCGCAGGCGCCATGGTCGCGAATTGTTCGTCCTGCGGCTTGGCGGGCAGGCTGTCGTGGGTTTTCGCGTAGTCGATGACTTCGCCGAGCAATTTTTGGCCGAGCGGCGCCAGTGCGCGCTCCCATAATTCGCGGGCGGTCTCGCCCTTTTTCACAAAACACCATTCCTGGGCTGCGATGGCGCCGGCATCCATGCGATTGGCGAGATGATACACGGTGCCGCCGGCGATCGGATCGCCTTCCCGGATGGTCCATTCCACCGCCGCGATGCCGCGGTGGCGCGGCAGCAGCGAGGGATGATAGCCGATACCGCCCAGTCTCGCGGCCGCCAGCGCGTCGGAGCCGATGCGGGCGTGGCTGTGCGCGGTTACGATCAGGTCGGTCCTATCGGCGATTTCGGAGGCGACCACGAGCCTGGGATTGGCCTGCACCACGACCTCGATGCCGGCGGCGCGAGCCGCAGCCGCAAGGCGGTCCTCGGCATCGGCCACCACGACCCTTACGATGTCGACGCCATGCTGGCGCAGCATGTTCAGGGTGGTCACGCCGAAATGGCGGGAGCCGACCAGGGTGATCCGCATGGTGGTTGTTCCGTGTTGGGCCGGGCTAATCTGCCCGTCGATAACACGCGGGAAGGCCCTGTCACGCCGGCCGCAAACCGGAGAAGCGGGTTATCAACAGGGGGCGGCGAGGCGCGCCAGGAAGCGGCCGGGCGAAAGCCAGTGAGGGCCGAAAATCAATCGTGAGGGGGAGGAGCAGGGCGCGAAACGGAACAGCCGCCTGTCAGCGCGACCAATAGCCGTCGACGGCGTGGGCGATGAATATCCCGGCGCTTATGACGCCAAACAATGCGGTGACTGCGTCCAGCATGGCAACGATTCCTATAGCCCAGCGCATCCACCTAACGGCACAGGTCGTTACACAGTCAAAAGAATTCCGGTAGAAGTCGAAATTTGAAAATTGGATGATGATTTTATGCAACACGGTTGCGTCAGCTTGGGACAATCGGCGCCGCGTTTTCTTGTCCTGTCGTGGAACCGGCAAGTCCCGATGACGTTGCCGGGTAAGATCAATCTTTGGATGTAAGGTTTTGCAATGGCCTCACCGATCATTAATTTCCAATCCATCCAGGGACATTCGATCTCCGCGCAATACGAAAACCTGCCTGCGGGTTCGCAGGTGGTGCTGGTGGACAACACCAGCGGCAAGACGGTGCCGAACCCGGTTATATCAGCCTCCGGAAGCGGCCCGCTTTCCATTCAGCTTCCGAACACGTTTCCGGGGGGCGCCTATTTTCTGCAGGCCCAGGACCAGTCCGGCACCTCTCTGGCGAAAAGCGTCGAGTTTTACGTAGCCTGATCACCGCATGAATATGGAGTTCAACTGGGGCAGGCCGGTGGTCGCGCGGCATTAGGCGCCGTTCCGGTTGGGCCATTGCCAACCCCGGCAAACGCCGTGCCGTAAAGGATCATGCACGGGCCACGCGGTTTCGCTGCGGCGAGGCGGCCCGCGATTTCCCCCAGCGTTCCCGCCATCACCTCCGTGAGCGGCGAGCCCAGGTTTTCGAGTACCACCGTCGGCGTCTCCCGCGACAGCCCATGGGCGATCAACCGCTCGGCGAGGCCAGCGAAGGTCGCCTTGCCCATGAACACGCAGGTCGTCGCACCGGGATCGGCCAGTGCTGCGATATCGAGGTCGGCCGGCAGTTGGCCGGTGGCGTCGTGGCCGGTGACCATCTGGAGCCGGCGCGCCACGCCTCGTTTGGTGAGCGGGGCGCACAAATAGGCCGCCGCCGCGGTCGCCGTGGTGACGCCGGGCACGATCTCGATCGGCACGCCGGCTGAGCGCGCGGCAACGATTTCTTCGTCGGCGCGACCGAAGATCGAGGGATCGCCGGACTTGATCCGGACCACGCGCTTGCCGAGTTTGGCGTAGCCGATCATCAGCCGGTTGACCTCGTGCTGCTTCGGCGAGGGATGGCCGGCCCGCTTGCCGACCGCGACCAGTTCGGCGTCAGCTCGCGCAAACGACAGAATTTCGTCGCCGGCGAGGTCGTCGTAGAGGATGACGTCGGCTGCGCGCAGCCGCTCCACCGCGCGCAGCGTCAGCAGGTCGACGTCTCCAGGACCGCCGCCGACCAGGGCGATGCTGCCGGACGAAGTCGAGGCGGTCGCCGTCATGCGTGGGCCTCTTCCGCCACGTCGACCATGTGGAAAAAACTTCCGGTGACATGGCCGCGCCGGCCGCCGGTTTCCGCCGTCGGCGCGCCCGTGGCGTCGCGGATCTCGGCCAGCGGCTGGTCGGGCTGCGCCACCACGCGCGCGTAATGGAATTCATGGCCGCGCAGCACGCTTCCCGCGGCCTGCCCCGGAATGGCGGAAAGTAGCGTCGCTGTGCGGTAGCCGAGATGCAGGCGGCCCTGCGCGAAATCGGTTTCCAGTCCGAGCAGCCCCAGCATCACGTGGCGCGTACCCGCGGCGTCGATCAATCCTGCGCCGAGCGCCATGTAGCCACCGCACTCGCCATGCACCGGATGGTTCTGGGCGAAAGCGCGGATGCCGTCGGCGAAGCGTGAGGCGGCGGCCAGCCGGCCGGCGTGCAATTCCGGATAGCCGCCGGGAAGCCAGGCGACATCGCAGGAGGGGTCGGGCGGCTCGTCGGCGAGCGGCGAGAAGGGGACGATCTCGGCGCCCGCCGCGCGCCAGCCTGCCACCAGGTGCGGATACACGAAGGAAAACGCCGTGTCGCGCGCCAGCGCAATGCGTTGCCCGGGTGGCACCAGGCGAGGTGTTGCTGCGCGCGGCTGGCGCCGTGTCGGACGAGCCGCCGCTTCAAGCGCCGCCAGATCGAGGTGGCGCTCGACCATATCGGCGAGCGCCGCGAGCTTTCCAGCCAGCGAAGAGTCTTCCTCGGCCTGGACCAGTCCGAGATGGCGCTCCGGGAGGGTCAGCCCGTCGTCGCGACCGATCGCGCCGAATACCGGCGTCCCGCTTCGCGCAAACCCGTCGCGAACCAGCGCGGCATGGCGCGCGCTCGCGACCTTGTTGAGGATCACGCCGGCGATCGTGACGTCCTCGCGATAGCGCGCAAAGCCGAGTGCGACGGCGGCTGCGGATTGCGCCTGACCGGAGACATCGAGCACCAGCACCACCGGCCAACCGGTCGTAGCCGCGATATCGGCGGTCGAGCCGTTGCCCCAGGCGCCCGGCGTGGCGACGCCGTCGAACAGCCCCATCACGCCCTCGGCGATGCAAATGTCTGCATCGTCGCCGGCCTGCAGCAACGCCTCGAACCGGTCGCGTCCCTGCGCCCAGGAATCCAGGTTGAACGAGACGCGGCCGGCGGCCAGCGTGTGGAAAGCCGGATCGATATAGTCGGGACCGCATTTATAGGGCTGCACGATGCGGCCGCGGCGGCGCAGTGCGGCGAGCAGCGCCAGCGTCAGCGTGGTCTTGCCGCTGTGGGAGGCGGGCGCGGCGATGATGAGTCCCGGTGCGCTATTGCCCGCCACGCCTGTCCTCCGTTGACGGCCGGAACCGGCGATCGTAATTCGCATCATACAGCGCGCTATCGGCGAAATCCTGCGCCGCGAGCGCCGGCCCGACCAGGATCAGCGCGGTGCGCTCGATGTTTTCGGCGCGCACCTTGGCGGCGATGGTCGACAGCGTGCCTCGAATGACCAACTGCTCGGGCCAGCTCGCGCGCACCACTACGGCTGCGGCGCCGTCGGCGCCGTAATGGGGCACGAGCGTCGCGACGACGTCGTCGAGCACATGGATCGACAGATGGATCGCCAGCGTCGCGCTGGTTGAGGCATAGACGGCAAGGCTTTCGCCCGCCGGCATTGCCGAGGCGCGGCCGGAGGTGCGGGTCAGCACCACGGTCTGCGCCACCCCAGGCAGCGTCAATTCGCGTCCGAGCACGGCGGCGGCGGCGGCGAAAGAGGGCACCCCCGGCGTTACGGTGTAGGGAATGCCATGGCTTTCCAGCCTGCGGATTTGTTCGCCCATGGCGCTCCACACCGAGAGATCGCCGGAATGCAGCCGCGCCACGTCCAAGCCGGCCTCATGGGCCGCGATGAATTCGCCCGCGATGGCTCCGAGATCGAGCGGCGCTGTGTCGACCACCCGCGCGCCGGGCGGACAGAGCGCGATGATTTCGCGCGGCACCAGCGATCCCGCAAACAGGCATACCGGACAGCGCGCCACCAGGTTTTGACCGCGCACGGTGATCAGATCGGGCGCGCCGGGGCCGGCGCCGATGAAATGCACGGTCATGAGGCGTTATCCTCGACAAGGGCGACGGCGGCGGTGGCCGTTCGATCGGCCGATATGATGCGGGTGACGACGAGGCGCGCGCCTTCGCCGGCAGCGGCGAGCGCCGTTGCCTCGCAAACGCTGCCGACGCCGCGGTATTTCCTTGCCTGCTCCGATCGCGTGGCGACGCGCGCATCGGCCGCGCCGATCGCGTCGGGTGCGACCGTCTCGATCGCAAGCTGCGCGGTTCTCGCCGCCGCAATCAGGCCGGGGTGAGCGGCCTTGTCTTCGGGCACGGCGAGTACGCTTGCCACGCCCGGCGTCGCGGCCTGGGCGCTGGCGCCGGTCACCACTTCGCCAATCGATCGGGCGCTGGCCTCGTCGCGAAAACCCACGCCAATGACGAGCCGGCTCATTTGGTCACGCTCCATTGCACCACCGGCATCGCCGGCCGCCAGCCGGTAAGGCCGCCGACCGGGCCGGCGCGCTCGGCCGACAGCCGCAGCAAGGCGCCGCCATGGCGGGCCTGCCGCGCGATCAATATCGCTTCGGTTTCCAGCGTCACGGAATTGACCACCAGCCGTCCGCCCGGCGGCAACGCCTGCCATACCGCGTCGAGGACGCCGTCGCGGCCGGCGCCGCCGCCGATAAACACGGCGTCCGGCGTCGGCAGCCCTTTCAGCGCATCGGGCGCGGTGCCAAGCCGGAGATCGAAATGCGGCACGCCGAGCGAATCCGCATTGGCGCGGGCATTTTGCAGCCGGTCCTCGCGCGCCTCGATGCCGATGGCGCGATTGGCCGGATGGGCGAGCAGCCATTCGATGCCGATGGAGCCCGCGCCCGCGCCGACATCCCACAACAGCTCGCCGCCGCGCGGCGCCAGCGTTGACAGGCTGATCGCGCGGATTTCGCGCTTGGTCAGTTGACCGTCATGGGCGAATAATTCATCCGGCAATCCAACCACGCGCGGGATCACGGTCGCGCCGGGCTTGCCCACGGCTTCGATCGCGACTGCCACCGGGGATTTGACATCATCCAAGGCGAACGCCGCGGCCGTTGCTGCGCGCATGCGCTCGCGCGGACCGCCGAGGGCTTCGAGAATGGTGAGGCGCGACGGCCCAAAGCCCAATCCGGTGAGATAGACCGCGACCTGCGCAACCGCCGCGCCATCGCGCAGCAGCACAATCAGGCGCGCACCGGTCCGCAAATGCGGGCGCAGCAATGCCAGCGGTCGTGCGTGCAGGCCGAGCGTGACGGTTTCTTCCAGCCGCCAGCGCAGCCGCGAAGCCGCCCACGCGAAACTCGATGGCGCCGGCACCACAGTCATCTCCGCCGCCGGGATCGCGTCGGCGATCACCGAACCCGCGCCGAACCAGAACGGGTCGCCCGAGCACAGTGCCACCACGGGTTTGCCGCGATGCCTGAGCAGCATTGGGATCGAAGCGGCGAACGGCGTCTCCCAGGCGAGCGTCGGCTTGCCGAGTGAAGCAACCAGAGCCAGATGCCGTGCGCCGCCGGCGACCAGTTCCGCGGCCGCGAGCCGTTCGCGCGCCGCCGCCGACAGCCCGTCGAGCCCATCCTCGCCGATCCCGACAATGGACAACCAGGGCGCCGGCATGTCATCGCTGCCCGCCATGACATCCTCCCCGGCGACACGATTGCGCGTGCTGATCCTCGGCGGCACGGCCGAGGCCAACCGGCTCGCGAAAGCGATTGCGAGCGATCCCCGCATCGATGCTGTCCTGTCCTATGCCGGCCGCACCGAAAATCCGGCGACGCCGGCGATTGCCTGGCGCGTCGGCGGTTTCGGCGGCATCGACGGACTGAAACATTACCTCGTTGCCGAAAACATCAAGCGCGTCATCGACGCCACGCATCCCTTCGCCGCCCAAATGAGCGCCCATGCGATTGCCGCCTGTGCCGCCGCGAATGTGCCGCTGCTGGCGCTGGAGCGACCGCCCTGGCACGCGGTCGCCGGCGACCGCTGGATCGAGGTCGACGATATCGGGGCTGCGGCCGCAGCGCTCGGCGCCGCGCCGCGCCGGGTGTTTCTCGGAATCGGGCGGCAGCATCTTGCGGCATTCGCCGCGCATCCGCAGCACGCCTATCTGGTCCGGCTGGTCGATCCGGCGCGCGCGCCATTGCCGTTGCGCGATGCCGAAATGGTCGTGGCGCGCGGGCCGTTCGACCGCAACGGTGAGCGCGCCATGCTGACGAAATTTTGCGCCGACATCATCGTGGCGAAGAACGCCGGCGGCAATCAGGTTTCGGCAAAGATCGACGTCGCGCGCGAGCTGGCGCTGCCGGTGATAATGATCCGCCGGCCTTTTGTGCCGGCGCGGCACAAAGTCGAGACCGTCGCCGAGGCGCTGCATTGGCTCGGTCATGATGCGGCTCCGGCCGAGCGCGGCGTGTAAACGAAAGCGGGGCCGCCGGCGCGCGCGATCAGCCGCGTCTGCGACGAGCCGATCAGCACCAGCGTGCGCATGTCGGCTCGATCCGCCACCGCATCACGCAACGTCGTCGTATCGATTGCCTCCCTCGCATCGCTGACAGCGCTTGCGAATACCACGGGAACGCTATCAGGCAATTCCTCGCGCAACAGCTCGAAGGCACGGCCGAGCTGCCAGGGCCGCGCCTTGGACAGCGGATTGTAGAGCGCAATCACGAAACCGGCCTGCGCCGCCAGCCGCAGCCGGCGCTCGATCAGCTCCCATGGCTTCAGATTGTCCGACAGGTTGATGGCGCAGAAATCATGTCCGAGCGGCGCGCCAATCCTCGCTGCGGCGGCGAACATGGCGCTGATGCCGGGCAGAACCCGGATGTCGAGATCGCGCCATGAGGGATCGCCGGCATCGATCGCCTCGAACACGGCGGCCGCCATCGCGAACACGCCGGGGTCGCCCGAGGAGACCACGACGACGCGCTTGCCCTGGGCCGCGAGCCGCAGCGCCAGATGCGCGCGATCGAGTTCCTCGCGATTGTCGGAGCCGTGGCAAGTCAAACCGGCGCGCGCCGGCACGCGCGCGACGTAGGGTCCATAGCCGACGAGATCGGTGGCCTCGGAGAGCGCCTGCGTCACCTCCGGCGTGATCAGCTGCGCAGCTCCCGGCCCGAGGCCGGCGATGGCGAGCCAGCCGCTCATGGCCGCCGCCCGCGGCCGTGGACCAGGATCATGGAGAAATAGGGCGCCTCGTCATCGGTCTTGTCGGCGAGCCGCATCACCTTTTCGCCGGCCATGGTGCCTCGCTCGACATAGACGGCCCGCTCGGCAAGGCCTGCGGCGCACAGCGCGCGCCGCACCTTCGGCAGATTGCGGCCGAGCTTCATCACGACGAGCGCATCGATCGACTGCAGCTTTTCGCGCAAGGTCATCTCGTCCAGCGTCGCCGGCACCACGGTCAGGACGTCGTCGCCAAAGGTGATGGGCACGCCGCTTGCGGTCCAGCAGCCGGACATGCCGGAAATGCCGGGCACCACCACGATCGGCGCCCGGCCGGTGAGGCGGCTGTGCAGATGCATGAAGGAGCCATAGAGGAATGGATCGCCTTCGCAGAGCACGGCGACGTCGCGGCCTTCGGTGACATGGGCCAGCAGCCGCCGCACGCAATCGTCGTAGAAAATTCGCAGCGTATCGGCGTAGGCCGGGTCTTCCAGCGCGATTTCGGTGGTGACGGGATATTCCAGGGCTTCCTCGATCACGCCGGGGGCCAGCATGCCCTCGACTAGGGTGCGGGCGTTGCCGGGCCGTCCGGGCTTTCGGAAATGCGCGATCACGCCCGTGCTGGCGACCAGCCGCGCCGCTTTGACGCTGATCAGCTCCGGATCGCCGGGGCCGAGGCCGACGCCGTAGATGGTGGCTGCGGCACTCATTCGGTTTCGCTCGCAACCGCATTCAGCGCCGCAGCCGCCATCGCGCTGCCGCCGCGCCGACCGCGCACGGTGACGCTTGGCACGCGTTCACAGGCGCGCAACGCCTCCTTGGATTCGGCAGCGCCCGACGAATCCCACGGGCATGCCGATCACCGCGGCGGGCGGCGCGACGCCGGGCTCTTGAAGGATTTCGAGCAGGCGAAACAGTGCGGTCGGTGCGTTGCCGATCACCACGACCGATCCAGCCAGTTGCTCCCGCCACAACTCCACTGCCGCCGCGCTCCGCGTGGTGCCGCCGGCTGCGGCAAGCGACGGCACGCGCGGATCGGACAGCGTGCAGATCACGGCATTGTCGGCCGGCATCCGCGTTCGCGTAATGCCATGGGCCACCATCTGGGCATCGCAAAAAATCGGCGCGCCGGCGCGCAACGCCGCCGCGGCAGCGGCACTGTATCCTCCCGAAAACACGATGTCGTCGACAATATCGACCATGCCGCTGGCATGGATGATGCGCACGGCGACCCTTTCATCGGCGGCATCGAGGTGGTCGAGCTTCGCCTCGGCGCGGATGATCGCAAACGAGCGGCGGTAGATCGCGGCGCCGTCTTTTTCATAGGCGTAACTCATGGCCGAGCCCCCGGGCCGGTCGATGCTACGGCGATCGTCTCGACCGCGCTGTTGCGCCGCGTCGTCCAATAGCCGGCGTCGCGCATCTGCTGGAAACGCTGCCGCATCACCACAGCTGCTTCCGGATTTGCCTGTTCGATGAATTGCCGTACCTCGTCGTCGCCAAGCGTTGCGCCGTAATAGAGATCGAAGTGATGGCTTTCCACCGCGCCGGCCAGATGCGCGAACAGCGCCATCTGGTCGAGCGTGGCGGCGATCTCTGCGGCGCCACGAAAGCCGTGCCGCATCTGGCCTTCGAGCCAGCGCCGATTAGCGGCGCGCCCGCGGACCACGCGCGCGATCTCCTCCGGCAGCGTCCGCATGCGTGGCGCGTCGGGATTGGATGTATCGGCGTGGTAGAGCGCAGGCGCAGCGCCGCCAAGCTTGCGCGCCGCGGCGGCGAAGCCGGCCTCGTGCGCGGCGAAATCCGGCGCGGTCAGGAGGTCGGTCTCGGGCAGGTCCTGCGGATGGACGAATGCGTCGATGAGGGCGGTGCGTTTTTCCAGCGCCGCACGCGCGGCGATGCCGTCCCGGGCGCCGCCATAGGCAAAGGCGCTAGCCGCAAGCCAGGCTTCGCCGGCGTCCTCGGCCGTTGCGGACGTAAACTCCGTCACTGCCTCGACGACGCCGACACCATAGTCGCCGGGCGCGGGTCCGAACACACGCGGGACGGCGGCGGCACGATAGGGGTTTTCCTCGTCGGGCTCGTCGCGCACGGCCAAGGCCGTCGCAGCTTGCTCGAATATCGCTGGCAGGGTCGAAAACACATCCCTGAACAGGCCGGAAATCCGCAAGCTCACATCGATCCGCGGCCGCCCGAGCATGGCCAGCGTGATCACGTCGAAACCGGTGACGCGGTCGGAGGTCGTGTCCCACACGGGGGCGACGCCCATCAGGCGCAGCGCCATAGAAAATTCCTCGCCGGCGGTACGCATGGTCGCCGAGCCCCAGAGATCCAGCATGACGTGGCGCGGATAGTCGCCGTGATCCTGCAAATGGCGGGTCAGCAAGGCGTCGGCGAGACGCTCGCCCTGCTCAGTGGCGCTGCGACTCGGCACCGCGCGGGTGTCGACGGTGAAGAGATTGCGCCCCGTAGGGAGCACGTCGCGCCGCCCGCGCCATGGTGACCCCGCAGGCCCCGGCGCGACATGCTTGCCGTCGAGCGCGGCGAGCAGGGCGGTGCGTTCGCCCGTGGCGCAGGCTTCGTAAGGCATCTCGGCTTGACCTTGGACGCGCGTCGAGCGGCCGAAGACGTGGAGACCGTCGGCGACCAGCGTTGTCTTGACGTCGCAAACAAAGCTATCGAGCCGCACCAAGGCCTCGCGCGGTGTCATCGTGTCGGAAAGGCCGCTATCGCGATCGAGGCCGGTTTCGGCTGCGGTGTCGATGATGGCGCGCGCCAGCCGCTCGCGCCGGCGGGGATCGAGGCCCTCGGCGACCGAATATTCGTCGAGCAGCCGCTCGATCGCATGCAGTCCCGAGGGCAGTTTGCCGACGCTGATCGGCGGCGTCATATGCCCGATGGTGACGGCGCCGAGCCGGCGTTTCGCGGCGGCGGCTTCGCCGGGGTTGTTGACGATGAAGGGATAGATCACGGGAGTTGCGCCGAGCAACGCGTCGGGCCAGCACGCCGCCGACAGCGCCACCGATTTTCCCGGCAGCCATTCCAGCGTGCCATGGGCGCCCATGTGGATCAGCGCGTCGCATCTGGCGACGTGACGGAGCCACAGATAGAACGCGACGTAGCTGTGCCGCGGCGATCGCCTGGGATCGTGATACTCGACGGCGCGATCGACGCGCTGGCCGCGCTCCGGCTGCACGGCAATCAGCGCATGCCCGCAATGGATCGCCTTGAAGATGAAATCACCGTTGTCGAGTGCCGGGTCGCTTTCCGGTGTTCCCCATTGCGAGGCGAGATCGGCGACCAGCGCCGGGTCGAGGCCGCCGAGGGCGGCGCGGTAGCTTTGCAGCGGCCAGCGAATGGTCTCGGTTTTCAGGCGGTCGATCAGCGCCGTGCCGTCGGCCGGCGTGTCGGCGATGGCGTAACCTTCATTGCGCAGGAAATTCAACACCTCGACGGTGCTTTCCGGTGCGTCGAGGCCGACGGCGTGCGCCATCTGGTCGTCGCGTCCCGGATAGGCCGACAGCACGACGGCAACGCGCTTGTCGGCGTGCGCGGTTCGCCGCAGCGAAATCCAGGCCAGCGCGCGCCCGACGATGGCCGCGATGCGGTCGTCGTCGCCGCAATGAATCGTGCGGGCGTAGCCCAGTTCGGGATCGGTGGTTTCGACCTGCTTGAACGAGGCGACGCCGGCGAAGAGGCGGCCGTCCAGTTCCGGCAGCACGACGTGGATGGCGAGGTCGGCTGGCGAGAGACCGCGATCGGACTCCGCCCACAACTCGCGGCTCGAGCCCGCCAGCGCCACCTGCAACACGGGCGCATCGACGACATCGAACGGTGAGCCCGTGTCGCTATCGCCGCGCGCCGAAAACGCCGTCGCGTTGATGATCGCATCGGGCGCGATTTTCCCGATCCATTGCCGCAGCCAGCCGTCGCTTTCGGGGTCCTTCAGGCTTGTCGCGAACAGTCCGATCGGCCTGACGCCGCGGCGCTCGAGCTCACCGATCAGCCGGTCGACCGGATCGGTGTCGGAGGCCGCGAGAATGGCGCGATAGAACACCACCAGCACGATCGGCGCGCCGCCGGCTGCCATGTCGAGATCGGCTGGTTCCATTACACCCTTGCCCGGAGCATAGAAGCCGTAGCGCGGCAGGGCGGCGCGCGCGACCGGCGGCACCGCGGGCAGTCCGGCGGCGAGTGCGAGTTGCGCCAGCGCGGCGCGCGCGGAGTCCGCACCGCCGCCGTCGCAGAGCGATTTCAGCCGGCGCAGCGTCGACGGCGGCAGGTTCGAGGCCGCATCCAGCCGCGGATCGGGCCTGCCATCGCCGGGAACGACAGCCAGTGCTATGCCCCTGGCCGCCGCCAGCGCGCTGACCTGTTCGATGCCGTAACGCCAGTAATCGACGCCGCCGAGCAGGCGGATGAGGATGCCGCGGGCGCCCGACAGCGTCTTCTCGATGTAGAGATCGACCGAAAGCGGATGGGTCAGGCGGCGCAAATTGGCCAGCCGCAGCCCGGGCAGCGTATCGCGTGCGCCACGCCACGCCGCCGCAAAGGCGCCGAGATCGCTGTCTGCGAAGGACAGCACGACGAGATCAGCCGGCGCCTGGCCGAGATCCTCGGCGGCGGCGGTCTCCTCGAATCCATGCCGTTCCCGCAGCAGGATGTGCATGCTTCACCCCGTCAGCACGGCGGTGATCGCGCCATGATCGATGCCGCGTTCGCCGATCACGACGATCCGCGAGATGCGTTGCTCGTAGGCGCGCCAGGGACGGTCGAACTGCGCGCGCACGCGGGTGCCGACGCCCTGTACCAGAAGCCGCATCGGTTTTCCCGCGATGGCGACATAGCCCTTCGCGCGCAAGACGCTGTGGTCCCGCGCGATCGTCTCCATGCGGGACACGATCGTCTCGGCATTGGCATCTGATGGCAGCGTCACCACGATGGTCTCGAAATCGTCGTGGTCATGGCTGTCGTGATCCTCGTGATGGCTCGGCCGCGCCTCGAGATCGTTTTCCGCCGCCGCACCAAGGCCTAGTACGACGCGCGGATCGACCCGGCCCTCGACAACTTCGAGCACCGGAATGTTGCGCGGCGCCTCGGCCAGCACGGTTTTCCGCGCCAAAGCGAGACGATCGGGATCGACCAGGTCGGCCTTGTTGAGGATGACGATATCGGCACAGGCGACCTGATCCTCGAACACTTCGCCGAGCGGGGTGTCGTGATCGATACTGCTGTCGGCAAGCCGCTGCCGCGCGATTGCCGCGAGATCAGGCGCGAACCGCCCGTCGGCGACCGCTTCGGCGTCGGCCACCGCGATCACGCCATCGACCGTGATGCGGGATCGCAGGTCCGGCCATTCGAAGGCCTTCAGCAGCGGTTTTGGCAGCGCCAGCCCCGAGGTTTCGATCAGGATGTGCTCGGGCGGCTGTGCTCTCGCCAGCAGCGCCGCGATGGTCGGAATGAAATCGTCGGCGACCGTGCAGCACAGGCAACCATTGGTGAGCTCGACGATGGCGTCTTCCGGGCAATTGGCGTCGGCGCAACCTTTGAGGATTTCGCCGTCGATGCCGAGGTCGCCGAACTCGTTGACCAGGATGGCAAGGCGCTGTCCCTGCGGATTCTGCATCAGATGGCGCACCAGCGTGGTCTTTCCCGCGCCGAGGAAGCCGGTGATGATGGTGACGGGGACTTTTTCGATCGACATGAGCGTTTTCCTAAACCGGTTTCGGCGCTGGAGGGATGCGCGCGATCACGCCCTTGCGGAAGATTGTCGGGCGCTCCCGCCACGGCACCAGGCCATCGGCGGTGGCCGCATAACGCGCGGCGCCGGCGAGCAGATCGTCGACCGAGTTCGGGGTGAGATCGCCATAGATGTAGCTCCAGCGCCCCGGTCCGCTGAGGGCCACGCTGCAACCACGATTGCAGTTGGAGAGGCACTCGACCTCGATGATGCGAAAGCGGGGTGGGCCGCCCTCGCGACGTTGCGCGTCAGCCAGCGCATCATGCAGCCGGCGGCCGGCGCGCGCCTCGGCTTCGCGGTCTTCGCCGCCAGGATCCTGGCCGCCAAGCTCTTGGCCGCGACAGGTGACGCAGACATGCATGGTGACCGCGATGTCGGATGGAGATTCGGATGCGATTGCCTCGTCGCGAGGCGGGTCGAGCGCAGATTGGTCCACTTTGAAGCCCGTCAATGGATAGAAGCCGCCGACAGGCGGCAGCTGGACAAGCGGCGAACGGACCTGCACTCCGTTCGACCAACCTCCTCACTCCGGGACGCCCCGTCCGGAATGGCGAATAGGGCAGGCGACGGCAGGTTTCCTGGCTCACGGGTCATCGCCGGCACCACCTTCCCGGGCAAACGACCCAGTGGCATCAGGTGCAGGCTTTCCGCTCACAGTTGCGGGGGCAGCTCCGGCTTCGCGCAAGCCCGGAGAACCTCCCCAGATCTAACGCGCCCGGTATTCCCTCTTAGTCCGGTCCGAAGACTGGACACCATCGGCTATCCGATTCAATCAGCCGGAAAGGCGGTAGAGTCAACCCTTGCGGCGGGCAGCCCGCGGGCAGGTTGCCGGGACAGTCTCCGTGTGGTCCTGTCGGCGCCAGCGTGGAACCATATTGCAGGACATCATGAGCCCGATCCATTCCGACGACGCCGAGCGCCATCGCGCCAAGATGGTCAAGCGCAAGCAGGTGCAGGACGCCGAAGAGGCGTCGAAGTCGATCGAAAAGGGCCTGCTGATGGTCAACACCGGCCCCGGCAAGGGCAAGTCGACGGCGGCCTTCGGCCTTGCGCTTCGGGCGCTCGGCCATGGCTGGCGGGTCGGCGTGGTGCAGTTCATCAAGGGCAGGGCCACCGGCGAGCAGGCCGCGCTCGAATCGTTCGGCGACCGCGTGGTCTGGCACACCGCCGGCGAGGGGTTTACGTGGGAGACTCAGGACAAGGCGCGCGACATCGCCGCCTGCCAGCGCGCCTGGGGCATCGCGCAGGGCCTGATGGACGATCCCACCATCCGCCTTGTCGTGCTCGACGAACTCAACATCGCGCTTCGCTACGACTATCTGCCGCTCGACGAAGTGGTGGCGCGGCTCGCCTCGCGGCGCGAGGGCCTGCACGTGATCGTCACCGGCCGCAACGCAAAACCGGCGCTGATCGAGGCCGCCGATCTCGTCACCGAGATGGGCGCGGTGAAACATCATTTTGCAGCCGGCGTGAAGACCCAGGCCGGCATCGAATTCTGATGACCGCGCGGACGCTCATGTTCCAGGGCACCGGCTCCGACGTCGGCAAGTCGCTGATCGTCGCCGGCCTCTGCCGCTTGCTGACCAGCCGCGGCCTCTCCGTGCGCCCGTTCAAGCCGCAGAACATGTCGAACAACGCAGCCGTCACCGAAGACGGCGGCGAGATCGGCCGCGCCCAGGCCTTGCAGGCGCGCGCCGCGCGGGTTGTGCCGTCGGTCGACATGAATCCGGTACTGCTCAAGCCGCAAAGCGAAACGGGATCGCAGATCGTTGTGCAGGGGCGGGTCTTCGGCAACGCCCGCGCGCGCGAATATCAGTCCCGCAAGGCGGAACTGATGCCCTATGTGCTCGACAGTTTTGGAAAGATGCGCGCGCAATGCGACATCGTGCTGGTGGAGGGCGCCGGCTCGGCGTCGGAGATCAATCTGCGCGCCAACGACATCGCCAATATGGGATTTGCCCGCGCCGCCGATGCACCGGTAGTGCTGATCGGGGATATCGATCGCGGCGGGGTGATCGCCAGCCTGTGCGGCACCCAGGCGGTGATCGATCCCGACGACGCGAGGCTGATCGTGGGTTTCATCGTCAACAAGATGCGCGGCGATCCGACCCTGTTTGCCACGGGCATGACGTTCGTGGCCGAGCGCACGGGCTGGGCACCGCTCGGCCTGGTGCCGCATTTTCGCGACGCCCATCGGCTGCCGGCGGAAGATATTGTTGGGCTTGGAGCCGGTCCGGCGGACTTGCATGAGGCGGCCGGCCGTCGCGTTCGCATCGTCGTGCCGGTGCTGCCGCACATCGCCAATTTCGACGATCTCGATCCGCTGCGGCTGGAGCCGGGCGTCGAGCTGGTGCTGTTGCGCAACGGCGCGCCGCTTCCCGTCGATACCGATCTCGTCATCCTGCCCGGCTCGAAGGCGACGATTGCGGATCTGGCGGCGCTGCGCGCCTGCGGCTGGGACGCGGACATCATCGCATATGCCCGCCGCGGCGGGCGCGTGCTGGGATTGTGCGGCGGTTATCAGATGCTCGGCCGCGGTATCGCTGACCCCGAGGGTATTGAGGGACCGCCGAGGTCGGCCAATGGATTGGGCCTGCTCGATGTCAGCACTGAACTCACCGGCGACAAGTCGCTGGTCGCGGTCAAGGGCCACACCGTCACCGATGATGTCGCGGTGACCGGTTATGAAATGCATATGGGCCGGACCACCGGCGCCGGCACGGAGCGCCCGCTGCTGCGGCTCGAGGACGGCCGCACTGACGGCGCGGTCTCGGCCGATGGCCGCATCGCCGGGGCCTATCTGCATGGGTTTTTCGCCGGCGATGCGCAGCGCGCAGCCTGGCTCGCCCGGCTTGGCGCGCCCAAAAGTTCGCTCGCCTATGAGGAACTCGTCGAGCAAACCCTCGATGCGCTGGCCGCCCATCTCGGCGCACATCTCGATATCGACAAACTGCTCAGCCTCGCGCGCTGACGTAGCTCCGCTCAGGCGGCGATCAGCAGGCCGATCGCGGCGACGACCAATAGTGTCGCGGCGAAGGCTGTGCGGTAGATCGCGAGCGCCCGATCGATATCGCCAGCGGTCGCCTCCGCTCGGCCGTCCCCCATCCAGTAATCGTCCACTACAACGCCATCATAGACGCGCGGCCCCGCCAACCGCAGGCCGAGCGCGCCGGCCATCGCGGCTTCCGGCCAGCCCGCGTTGGGCGAGCGATGCTGCCGCGCGTCGCGCCGATAGGCCCGCCAGGCCGACGATGCCGAGGCGCCCGGCACGATCGCCGCGGCGGCGATGAACATCAGCCCGGTCAGCCGCGACGCCGGAAGGTTGACGAGGTCGTCTAGCCTTGCCGCGGCCCAGCCGAAGGCGCGGTGGCGCTCGGAGAGATGGCCGATCATGCTGTCGGCGGTGTTGATCGCCTTGTAGGCGATCATGCCGGGCAAACCGCCGACCAAAAACCACAGCGCCGGCGCCGTCACGCCGTCGGAGGCGTTTTCGGCAAGGCTCTCGATCGCGGCGCGGCAGATCGCGGGCTCATCAAGGGTGTCCGGATCGCGGCCGACGATCTTGGCGACGTTGCGCCGTCCGCCGTCCAAACCGTCCGTTCGGAGGGCGGTTGCGACCGCACGCACATGGCGGTCGAGATTACCGAAGGCGATCAGAGCGGCTGCGACCAGAAGGGGAATTGCAAATCCGAGATACGGAATGGCACGCGCGACCTTTTCGAGCGCAACGCCTGCCGCGACGCTGCCGGCGAGCAGCAGCATCGCCGTCGCCCCGCCGCCGGCGCGCCGCAGGGCGGGGGAATAACCCGGCTTGTTGAGCCCTGAATTGAGCGCGGCGATCAGCGCGCCGATCCACGACACCGGATGACCGATTGCGCGAAATGCCGCCTCGGGATAGGCCAGCACGGCTTCGATGCCGAAGGCAAGGATCAGGATCAGGACGCGGCCGGACGGATCGAACATGGATGGCAGCATGCACTCGCAGGACCAGATCGGGAAGATGGCAGCGGGCTTGCGCATTCATGGCGGCCGAATTGATACCGCGGCACAACTCTATCCGTCGGCGCCCCGGCCATGGATCGACCTGTCGACCGGGATCAATCCCATCGCCTGGCCGGTGCCGCAGATCCCGCTCGCCCGCTATCAGCGCTTGCCGCTGGCGAGCGAAATAGCGGCCATGACGGCCGCGGCCGCCGATGCCTATGGGTGCCCCTCGAATGCGGCTATCGTGCCGCTGTCCGGAACCGAACTTGCGATCCGCCTGATGCCACAGGTGTTTGACGCGAGCCGCGTCGGCATCCTGGCGCCGACTTACGGTTCGCACGCGGCGGCCTGGCACGATGCGGGCGCCGAGGTGAATGAGCTTGCCGCGCTGCCGGACCCTAACATCAGGGGACTTCAGGCCCTCGTCGTGGTCAATCCCAACAACCCGGATGGCCGCGCGATTGCGCGCACCGATCTCGCGGCTTTCGCACGAGCCTGGACGGCAAGCGGACGGCGGTTGATTGTCGATGAAGCCTTTGCCGACCTGCGGCCCGACCTGTCGCTGCTGGCGCTGCCGGAACTGCCTGTCGGCGTCGTGGTGCTGCGCTCGCTCGGCAAGTTTTTCGGTCTTGCTGGCTTGCGCGTCGGCTTCATTGTCAGCAGCGAGCGAGAGGCGTCGGCCTGGCGTCGGCTGCTCGGCGACTGGCCCGTCTCAGGTCCGGCTTGCGAGATCGCCACATTGGCGCTGCGCGACGCGGCATGGATCGCCGCGACGCGGGCGCGTCTGGCGGCCGATCGAAGGCGGCTCGACGGCATCCTCATGGATGCTGGATTGCGGCTGCTCGGGGGCACCGATTTGTTCGGCCTGTTCGAGGGTCCCGACGGCATCGATCTGCTCGACCATTTCGCCCGCGCCGGCATTTTGATCCGGGGCTTTGCCACGGCACCGCGGCACTACCGGTTCGGATTGCCGGCGGATGAAGCCGCCTGGCTGCGGTTTGAGGCAGCCTGCCGCGCGGCCTCGTCGCCGGCGATGCGCCCGAACACGGACGAAAGCGTGACGCCGAGGCCGGCGAGATAGCCCTCTCCAAGTACATTTGCCGCCATGATCATGCCTGCCGCGAACACGTTTGGCGCGGGCCTGCCGTCGTTGTCGACCACGCGCAGATGCTCGTCGACCGCGACTCCAAAGTGCGTGAAGGTGATGCCCGGCCGCAACGGATAGGCGGCGAACGGCGGCTCGCTGAGCGCGACCGCGCCGCGCGATTTTGGCGGATTTAGCCCGGTGGTACGATGCTCGTTCGGCGGCAGATCGGTCGCGACGGTCGCGGCGTTAAAATCCCGGATTGTCGTTTCCAGCGCCGCCGGATCGAGCCCTAGCTCAATTGCAAGCGCAGCGACAGTGTCGGCCCGGATCGGCGGCAAGGCCGTCGGCAACGCGCGGCCAAAACCTCTGGCATCCAGGATCAGATAGGCTGTTTGCCCTGGGCAGCCGGCGATGCGCGCGCCCCATCGGGCAAAATGCGTCTTGCGCGAATCCTCGCCCTCGTCGTGAAAACGCCTGCCATCGCGGTCGACGACGATGCCGTGGGGGATCGCGGTGATGCGGGTGACGATGCCACCGTCGAATTTCGGCCCCCTCGCGTCGACCGCCACCATGTGACAGCGCGCGGGGTCGCCGACTGGCCTTGCGCCGGCATCGAGCAGCAGGCGCAACACCGAACCCGTGTCGTAAGGCGTCCCGCGAACCATAAACCCGTCGGCGGCGGCGCCAAAACTTTCGCGCAGCCAGTCGAGATTGGCCTGGTGGCCGCCCGCGCACAGCACCATCGTCTTCGCCACGACATGTTCGATGCCGCCGCCATGCGCGATCTCGACGTCGCAACTCCGGCCATCGCCGAAAGCAAGTCTTGTCAGTTCGCTGTCATAGCCGATCGTCACGCCGAGCTTCGCCGCGGTTGTGTAGAGCGCGTTGATCATGGCCTTGCCGCCGCCGAGGAAGAACGCCGTGCGCCGCGAGTAGCTCATCAGGCCGCTGGTCGGGTCCTGCAGGCGCACGCCGTTGTCGCCGAGCCAATTTGCAATCGTGGCGGAGCCGCGGATCAGCATGCGCGCCAGCCGCTCGTCGGTCGCGCCGTGGGTCACCCGCAGCAGATCCCTGAAGAAGGCGTCCTCAGCATAGCTGTCGGGCACGTACCATTCGGGTCGGTCGTGCATCAGGCGGAAATTCCGCGCATGACGGCTGTTGCCTCCGCGCAGCGCGGCCGGCGCCGCTTCGATCATCCGCACCGAGGTGCCGTTGCGGCGCGCGGCGATCGCGGCACACAGCGCGGCGCTGCCGCCGCCGACCACCAGCACGTCGACCGTCGGCGGGAGGAGCGCTTCGCTCATGATCGCGTTCGTTCGATCCTGTTCCGCAACCGGCGTTCCCTTTTCACTGGAGTGAAAGCGACGGACTCTTAGGAACGGGATTGGTGCATTGTCAACCGCACAAGCCCGGCCGGGCGCGCGCCGCCTGCGATCAGCCATCCCGTCTGCGCTTGCGCGAAAGCGTGCATCACCATAGCGTCGTCCGCAACGAGTAACACCGCCGCGCCGGCGTCGTCGCCCGCCGTTTCGTCCTACTTTGTTGAGCAGAGCCAAATGCAAGCCAAAACATCAGCGGGATTGACTGCCAGGCGGATCGAACCGCTCGATCGATCGCTCGAACCGCAATTGCGCGCCCGCATCGACGGCAAGGCCAAGCCGCTCGGCTCGCTCGGTCGCCTCGAAGATCTCGCGGTCGAGCTCGCCCTGATCTGGCACCCGCTGCCGCCCCGCACCCGGCGCGCCACCGTTTTCGTCTTCGCCGCCGACCATGGTCTCACCGCCGAGGGCGTTTCGGCGTATCCGTCAAGCGTCACCCGCGCCATGGTCGCGACCTATCTCGCAGGACGCGCCGGCGTCAACGCGCTCGCGAAAGCCTGTGGCGTTGACGTGCGCGTGGTCGATGCCGGGGTCGACGCAGTGATTCCGCCGCATCCCGAATTGATCGACGCCAAGATACGGCGCGGCAGCCGCAACGCCATGCGCGAACCGGCGCTCACTGCTGAGGAGGTCGGCAAATGCCTGGCGCGCGGCGCCGAAATCATCGAGGCCGCGATCGACGCCGGCACCGACATGGTCGCGATCGGCGAAATGGGCATCGGCAACACCACCTCGGCGGCCCTGCTGATGCACCGGCTGGCACCGGCGCCGCTCGCCGATTGCATTGGCGCCGGCGCTGGTCTCGATGCGGCAGGCGTCGCGCGCAAGCTCGTGGTGGCGGAAAAAACCGCTGCGCGCAGCGCCGCGACAGCGCCGCTGGACGTGCTGGCCGAATTCGGCGGCTACGAAATCGCGATGATGGCGGGCGCAATGCTCGGCAGTGCGCGTCGTCGCCGGCCCGTGATCATCGACGGTTTTATCGCGACTGCGGCGGCGCTGGTCGCGGTGCGGCTGGAACCCGCGGCGCGCGGCTATTGCGTGTTTTCGCATCGGTCCGCCGAGCGCGGTCATACCTTGTTGCTGGAGGCGCTGGACGCAAAGCCCTATCTCGACCTTGGGCTGCGGCTTGGCGAGGGTACCGGCGCCGTGATGGCGGTGCCGCTGCTGCGGGCGGCGGCTGGAATCCTGACCGAGATGTCCGACCTTTCGGACGTGCTGGCCGGAACGTTGCAGCCAGCGGATCGCGGGCATGGCTGAGCTGATCTTCCTTACCGGGCCGACCCGCAGCGGCAAGAGCCGCCGCGCGGTCGAGATTGCGCGCGGCTGGGGCGAGGGCGTGGTGTTCGTCGCGACCTATCGGGCTGACGCAAGCGATGCCGAGATGGTCGAGCGGCTGCGGCGCCATCGCGCCGAGCGCCCGGCGATGTGGCGAACGCTGGAAGCGCCCGCCGATATCGTGCAGGGACTCGCCGATTTGCGGCCGGCACCATCCGGCGCTGTCATCGACAGCCTCGTGCTGTGGCTGTCCGATCGCCTCGATCAGGACGATGCGACGCTGATGGCCGCGTGGGAGCGCCAACTCGACGGGTTTTGCGCGGCGGCATATCCCGTCATCGTCGTCGGCGACGAGATTGGCTGGGGCGATGTACCGATGGACCGCGAGCTGCGCCGGTTTCGCGATCTGCTCGGCCTGCTCGGCCAGCGCACCGCCGCGCGCGCCTCGCAAGCCTGGCTGATGGTCGCGGGCTGCGGCGTTCGGCTGAAATGATCGGGACGACATGATGGAGCGCGAAACTCAATTGGCGATGGTCGAGTATTTCAAGGGCTGGCTCGACGATCTTTGCCTCGCCATCGGCCTGTTGACGCGCCTGCCGGTACCGCAACCGGACGGCGCGCTGCCGCAGGGCCTGGCGCGCGCCCAACGCGCGTTCCCGCTGGTTGGCGCGCTGATCGGCCTCTGCGTCGGGCTCGTCGATCGCGCCATGCTCGGGATCGGTATTCCAGCGCTGGCGGCGGCGGCGCTTTCGCTTGGCGCTGGCGCAGCGTTGACCGGCGCAATGCATGAGGATGGCCTCGCCGACGTCGGCGACGGGTTCGGCGGTGGCCGCGATCGGGCTGCTAAGCTTGCGATCATGCGCGACAGCCGGCTCGGCACCTATGGCGCGCTCGTGTTGCTGGTCAGCTTCGCCGCAAAATTGTCGGCGCTGGCGAGCTTGCCCCTGGCTGCGATCGTTCCCAGCCTCGTGTTGGCGCACGCGCTAGCGCGCGCGGCGATTCCCGTGCTCGCGGCCAACATGCCGTTTGCCCGGGACGACGGCCTCGGCGCAGCGGCGGGACGGCCCGAGACGGCGAGCGTCGTCGCGGCGGTCATCGTCGCCGGCGCGATCGCATTGCTGTGTCTGCCGGCGAAGGCGGCGTTGCTGGCGATCGCGGTGACGGCTGCGGGGACGGCGGCCATCGCCGTGCTGGCGTGGCGGCAGATCGGCGGCGTGACCGGCGACGTGTTCGGCGCGGCCGAGCAGGTCGCGGAAACCGCTGTAATCGTCATGCTCGCCGCCCGGCTGTCGTGAGGGCGTCGCCATGAGCGAGGTCAATCGACTCTGGCTGATCCGGCACGCGCCGGTCGCGGGCCCCCCAGGCGTGATCCACTGTAACGATGCGCCCGCCGACACCAGCGATGTCACGGCACTTGCCGCCTTGCGGGCGAAATTGCCGGCGGAAGCAGCCCACTTCGCCAGTCCCTGCCGGCGGACCCTGGAGACGGCGGCCGCGCTGGGCCTGCGGCCAAAACCCGAGCCAAATTTCCGCGAGCAGGATTTTGGCGAGTGGACCGGACGCCGTCATGACGATCTCGCGCGTGAAGGCGGCGCGGCCTATCATGATTTCTGGCGCGCGCCGGCGACCGGCAGGCCGCCCGGCGGCGAAAGTTTTGCGGACCAGATCGTCCGCGTCCGCGAGGGGGTTTCGATGCTGCCTCCGGGCGACGTCGTGCTGGTCGTGCATTCCGGAACCGTGCGGGCCGCCCTTGCGATTGCGCTGGAAATGGCGCCGGAACAGGCGCTGCGTTTCGTCGATCGATCCGCTATCGTTGACCCGGATCGACCGGCTGGCGGACGGCTGGCGCGTCGTCTGCGTCAACTGCTTGAAACGCTGCGCGGATGGGACAGGGTCCGGAGGGACGGATGCGAAAGATATTCGTGATCGGCATCGGTGTCGGCGATCCCGATCAGATGACGATCCAGGCGATCGGGGCGCTGAACCAGGTCGATGTGTTCTTCATTCCCGACAAGGGGAGCGAGAAGGCTGCGTTGCGCGATTTGCGCACCGGGATTTGCCGGCGCTTTATCGAAAATGCCGGTTATCGCATGATCGACCTCGATATCCCGCAGCGAGCGGCCGGAGGCGACTACCTCGCCGGCGTCGACGAATGGCATGGCCGTCTCGCCGACATCTATGGCCGGCTGTTCGAGCAGGAGCTTGCGGACGACGAAATCGGCGGCATTCTGGTGTGGGGCGATCCTGCGATCTACGACAGCACACTGCGGATCATCGAGCGGGTGCGCGCCAAGGGGCTGGCGCTGGAGATCGAGGTGATTCCTGGAATCAGCAGCGTGCAGGTGCTGGCGGCAAGGCACCGCATCGCCCTCAATCGAGATCGGCGAAAGCGTGCTGTTGACCACCGGGCGCAAGCTCGCCGATGGTTTTCCCGGCGGACCGGGCAGCGTGGTGGTATTGCTCGACGGCGCGCAGGCCTTTGCAAGCCTGAGCGAACCGGATCTGGAGATTTTCTGGGGCGCTTATCTCGGCACCGAAGACGAAATCCTGCTGTCGGGCAAGCTTGCCGATGTCAGCGACGAGATCGCGACCGTGCGCCGGCGCGCGCGCGAAAAGCACGGCTGGATCATGGATACCTATTTGCTGCGCAAGTCCGGGCGATCTTGAACCCGCGGGGCCTACGAAAGTGAAGATGATGGAACCCAACACCATTCAGACCGATTCCGGGTTTTCCGCGGGCGAGCGCGACGCGGTCTACAAATGCATCTTCAACCGCCGCGACGTGCGCGGACAGTTTCTGCCGGCTCCGATTCCCGATGCCGTCCTGGCGCGCATTCTCAACGCCGCTCACCACGCACCCTCGGTCGGCTTCATGCAGCCCTGGGATTTCATCGTCGTGAGAGACGCCGCCGTGAAGCAGAGGGTGCGGGATGCCTTTGAGACGGCGAACGGGGAGGCCGCCGGCATGTTCGAGGACGAGAAGCAAAAGACCTACCGGCGGCTCAAGCTGGAAGGCATCGTCGAGGCGCCGATCGGAATCTGCATCACCTGCGACCGCGGCCGCACCGGCCCCGTCGTGCTCGGGCGAACCCATCAGGCCGAGATGGATCTCTACAGCGCGGTTTGCGCGGTGCAAAACCTCTGGCTCGCGGCGCGGGTGGAAAATGTCGGCGTCGGCTGGGTCAGCATCATCAGGCCGGACGATTTGCGCGGCGCGCTGGGCATCCCGCCGTCGATCCAGGTCATCGCCTATCTCTGCGTCGGCTATGTCGCGCATTTTTACCAGAAGCCGGAGCTGGAAACCGCGGGCTGGCTGCCGCGGATGCCATTGTCCGAGGTGGTGTGGATCGATCGCTGGCAAGCGCGCGATACGTCAGACCCGCTTCTCGGCTATCTCTGACGCGGGCAGGGCGCGTGTGCTACCGTTGCGGCGCCGTGCTGCCGGTTTTCGCCGCTGGCTTCTTCGCCGCAGGCGCCTTTGCCACGGTCTTCGGCGCCTCCGCACCGCGCGCGTTGCCCCAGGGATCGGCGGAGCCTTTGGCGCCCGTTATCTTCTTGAGCGATTCCTTGTTAGGCCTTGTCGGCAGCTTCTTCCTTCTCGATCTGATCGGGCGTCTTTCGCGAGCCCATCATTTCTTCCAGGGTTGTGGGCACCTTGCTTTGGCCATGGGCCGGTCCGGCCAATGTCGCGATGAAAGCCGCGGCGCGGATAACTCTCATGCGAATGGTCCCTTGATGCCGTCTGGGTGGGGAAAGTTATATTGGCTTTACCCTCGGCAGGCAAAGGTCGCCGAAGACGGCTGCCGTTGCGTCAACAGCCCCGGCAAATCGATCCCATTGCCTTGTCGACCTTCGCCTCTTCACGGTCGATCGCAGGGCTGGTGCCGAGCAGCGGCCCTTTGATGGGGCCATTGCCGACGCCGGACGACGAAAGTGCCGTGCCCAACGCGTTGGTGCCTGGCGCCGCGGCGCTGGTGCCAAACGCGCCGCCGGTGATGGACATATGAGACGATCCCATGCCGCCGCCCCGGGCCAACACGCCGCCGGTCGAAAGACCAACGCAAAGCACGACGCATAGTGCGGAAAGCGCTTTCATGCGAAACTCCTCGAACGGCTTATCGGCGTGACGGCTACCTCAGCTGGGCATGAAGCTGAGGTAGGTTCGCAAGCCGCCGACACCACTAAATTCAGTGTTAATCGGGAGGGCATCCGGCATGGTGCAATCGATGCAACAGCTGGTTGAAGGACGGATTGCGTTTCGCTAATACGCCCTTCGAGCTAAAGTGCCGTCTTCGCTTCAACGGGAGGCCAGAATGGCCGTCTTTATCGTCTTGAAAAGACCCGGTCCGCCCACACGCGAGGTCCTGGTGAACCTCGACGAAATCCTGATGGTCCAACCGGGGCAGGGCACCGGCTCGGCCATTCTATTTGGCCGGGAACATCTCGTCAGTTTCGAAGAGGATTTTGCGACTGTGATTCGCCGAATTCAGACCGGTCCTTACATCAAGCCGGACCACGCATCGACGACGTCGAAATAGCTCGGGCGCCGGTCGGCGTATCGCCATCGCGCGGCGGCCGGCGATGCGAGCGCGCGACCACGTGGCAGCGCAATCAAGGGATCGTTTACCGCCCTCGCGCAGCCTCTTCAGCATCCCCGGCAGATCGAGCGTATCGACCTGTCGACCTGTGCTTGCTCGTGGTCGATGGCAGGATTGGTGCCAAGCGGCGGTCCTTTGGTGGGGGCGCCGGTGCCGGATGACGAAAGCGCCGTGCCGAGCGAGTTGGTGCCGGGCGTCGCAGGGCTGGTCCCGGAGGCGCCGCCGGTGACGGCCGCGTGATGCGATCCCGTGCCGCCGCCCCGGGCACATGCCGCCGGGGCGCAAACGCCAACGCAAAGCACGATGCAAACAACGGAAAGCCTTTTCATGCCGAGTCTCCTGATGCCCCTCGATACGAATGTAAGTCCGGGTTCGGCATTCGCCAGTGCCGAATCCTCTTGCGCAAGAGTTGATGCGTTTTCGCGCCATCCGTTTCGAACGGATACCGGTCAGATGTCTCGACAATCGCTCGGTGACGGCGCCAACAGCGAGGCCGGCGGCGACGTCGCTTGCCCAATGCGCCAGCAGCACGATGCGGGTCAGCATCAATGCCGCGCCGACGCCCCATACGACACCCCGCTGTTTCGCCGGAAGCACGCTGGCGACTGAGGCCAATGCCCCGATGTGCACGGCGTGCCCGGAGGGGAATGAATTGAGCCGTTTTCCCGAGAACGGGATGCCCCGCCAATGACCGCGTACGGTGGTTCTGTCCGGCCGCTCCTGATCGAACAGCATTTTCAACAGATGGGGCAACGCAGATGCAATAATCGTCGTCGGGAGGACATGGTCGCTTGCGAGGCGCCGGCCGGGGTCTTTGTTGCGGCAATAAATCCACCATGCGCCGGCCAGGGCGCCCAGCAAATGTTCGTCCGCGCCCCAGGTGAGCACTTCCGCGGCCCGCTCGGGTTGGCGCCCGGTATGCGCGGCAATGGCATTGGCGATCGACACGTCGGCGGCGGTCGGACGAACCTTGATCGGCGCCATGTCAAAACATCCCCGTCGCCGCGAAGTCGTTACCTTCCCGCCAGCAAGCCCAAGACGATCACCAGCAGAACCGCGCCCGCGAGCCCGGCGATGAAGACGGCCCGGCGGCCAGGCGTGTTCAGGATGATCGCACCGCCTCGAGCCTTTTCGGCGGGATAAGGGACGTCGGGCGACGGCGCGCGCCCGGTGGGGGTTTCTCTAGCCATGGAACACCTCTCCGATAGCAATCAAAGCGCAGCGGGAGCGATCGTTCCAACCAATGGAGAACTGGCAGTGGAACCCGACCGCCCGCTCGGCAGTTTTCCAGCGCGCATGAATTGCCGGCGTGGCCGTCACAGGGACAAATCGAATGAAATCCAAAGTCGTCGTCGAAGGCCAGGAACGGAGCTTCGTGCTGATCCTCGACCCGGGAGAAGAAGCCTTCCGAAGCATCACCAGGTTTGCGGACCGGGAAAGCATAACCGGCGCCTCGGTCACCGCGATCGGCGCCTTCGAACACGCCAAGGTCGGCTGGTTCGACCTCGAAGCAAAACGCTATAAGCCGATTCCGGTCAGCGAGCAGTGCGAGGTTCTGAGCCTGATCGGCGACCTTGCGCAAGGCGACGATGGCAAGGCCAGCCTTCACCTCCACGCCGTGCTCGGCCTCAGCGACGGTTCGGTGCGAGGTGGGCACCTGCTGGAAGGAACTGTGCGTCCGACGCTTGAAGTCACCATTGTCGAGACCGCGGCACATTTGCGCCGCAGGAAGCGGCCCGAACTCGGCCTGGCGCTGATCGATCCATAACTCCTATCAGGATCGGCGCCGGCCACGACGGATCCTAAACCTAGGTATGCTCTGCGCAACCAAACGTAACGTACGGATCAACCTCCGTGCAATAGCGCTGCATTTTTCCTTGATTATGCTCAGGGTGTACCGGCCCGATCTGTCGGGCGGGGGAGATAATCCGAGGAGTCCCCGATGAGAACCGCAGATGCGACCGTATTCTCGGGCTTTGCCCGCAGGACGGCTGAGCAGGCCTCAGACTTCGCCGGCGTCGTTCGGAACCTGATCCTGGACGTACGCGACAGCTACCGGCCCGGAGTTCACGACATGCGCGGGCCCGGCCCGCAATGGCGTGCCAGGCATCAGGCCCGGTCATGGCTCGATTCCGAAGCCGGGCTCTCGCCGGTGCGCGTAGCCGTTGCGACACGGCGCGCCCCACCCGATAGCTGGCCGGCGCCTCTGACGGTCTGACAGCGGAGCATTGCGGCAGCAAGTTCTGGAACGGCAAAAGATGTTGATGCATTCCAATCAATCCGGCTCGGCGCATGTCGTCGTGCTCGGCGACGAGAAGGGCGGATCGGGAAAATCCACCGCCGCCATGCATATCGCCCTTGCCTTGATGAAATCCGGCCAGCGCGTCGCCACCATCGATCTGGATTGCCGCCAGCAAACCTTCACCCGTTACATCAACAACCGGCGTGCCTGGGCGCGCCGCACGGGCCTCGATCTCGAGATCCCCGCGCACTCCCGCATCGCCTACGGGAAGACCATGCAGATCGCCCACAACGAGGATTCCGAGTTGCGGCAATTCATGGACGCCGTCGGCGCGGTCGAGCGCACCTTCGATTTCATCGTCATCGATACCCCCGGATCGGACAGCTATCTGATGCGGCTGGCGCACGCGATGGCCGATACGCTGGTGACGCCGATCAACGACTCTTTCCTCGATTTCGACGTGCTCGGCACCGTGGACGCGGCGACCTATTCGGTGACCGGCGACAGCCAGTATGCCGGCATGGTACGCGATACCAGGCGTCAGCGCCGCCGGTTCGACGGCGCCACCACCGACTGGATCGTGGTTCGCAACCGGCTTTCGACGTTCGCTTCGCGCAACAAGCAGCTGGTCGCCGAGGGCCTCAATGCGCTGTCGTTCCGGCTCGGCTTTCGTCCGGTCGATGGCCTGGCCGAACGCGAAGTCTACCGCGAGTTCTTTCCGCGCGGGCTGACCGCGCTCGACAATCTCGACGCCACAGGGATCGGCAGCCGTCCGAGCCCGGACCAGGTGACCGCCCGCAGGGAAGTGATGAGCCTGTTGCACCAGCTGAAGCTGCCGGTCGATGAACGCGGTCGCCGGCGCGCCGCCAACCGGGCCGAATGGTCCAGACAGGTCGACAAGCCGCTCGAAATCCACGACATCTTCGGCGAGCCGGCCGCATTGCCTGCCGGCAGCCCACCGGCCGCCGCGCACCATGACGCGCATTCCGCAGATTGATGTGGCACGGCGCGCACGAACGGCCCGCAGCGGTGAACCGCTTAACCGGCGGCCCAAGACGGCCGCCAGGAATCGGCTTATAGTTTTTTTTGCTGCAGCCGCCGGGGGCTTTACCGCTCAGAACTACGCTGAGGGCGGTCCGCTGGTGACATCGGACCATCCGGCGGCTGTAGCATCCGCGAGCCGCCGGGGGCGCCGAGCGCGCGCGGACCGCGCCTTGCGCGAACCGTTGGGAATCCGCCTTGCGGGCGGGTGCGCCTTCGGCTCAGGGCTTTTCGTACATTTCCGTGGAACGGAATCGCCTTCCCTGCGTCACGTATCCGGGAACAGGGTAACTGCAAGGGATGTGCAATGCGCGGCAGTCAAATCAAGTTCCAATCGGAGAGTCCCGCTATCGGCGGTATTTACCTCGGCGTGACCGTCTCCGGCATGTCCGCCCTGGTAGCGATGGGGGTCGTCGTTCTCGCGCTTATCTGACAGGGCACGGTCTCGTGAAAGATGAGCGTGGGTTTTCGCGCTCGCGTCTGACTAGCCCCCGTCAATGGAACCAACCGGCACGCGCCGGCATTGAAAAAGCGTGGGCGCAAGAAAAGAACAGATGTCATGCACCTGGGATATGTCCGGCCGTTTTCGTTTCAGATCGGGCGCCGTCCCGAAATGAAGGTTTCCGGGATCCGTCACGGCGTCACCGAGATCTCGTTGAGCGATGGTCGGCTGGTGCGCGCGACGTTGCACGTGAAGTCCGTCAAGGCCGATCCGGAAAAGCCGGGTGCAATCGACGTGTCGTATAGCGTTGTCGCGGAAATCATGGACACTCCGGAAACGCCCATTTTTGACGTTCACGAAACCCTCCAGTGATCCCCGCTGCGCGCGTGAGCGCAGCGCCACGAAGCCTTGCTCTTTGATCGGCGGTAGCAGGCAACCGTGCCGCCCGCTCGCGAGACCCGAGCACTCCGTCAGCGGCAAAGAAACGGCCCCAGCCGGGGGACGCCGGGGCCGTCTCAGTCGGGGACTTATGCCGGGGGCGGCCCGGCATGATTTTGATGTAAGTTTGCGATCCGCCATCGCCATTAACATCTGCGTGAGCGCGGCACGCAAATCAAATGGGCCAGGAGACCCTCTCGTCACGGCAAGGTCGCTTTCGGGAAGGCGCGGGGTGAGCGTCAGGGAAAACGGCATTAGCGATGGAGTCATTTTTGCGGCGCAAGCGCGCTGATGGCTTTATACACGCTGGGAACGGCGCTCATTGCGCATCGCTATTGGACAATGCGAGGTACGAAAAAAGTCGACAGCCTGGAAAGCTTCTACAAGAACCTCGGTATTGTCGGAGGCTTTCTGCTGCTTTGCATCACGGGCGCGGGAAAATATTCGATCGATGCCCTGTCGGGATGGTGAGACCTCTCCGCCGCAATCGCGCCCCCTGAATATGGAACCGCCCCCGCGATAACCCGACATCACTGCCGGGTCACGCTCACCGAAGTTGTGAGACGCTGACGAGGCGGGGGCGGCGGCTCCGATATAGAGAAACTGCCCGCGGTTGGCGAGGCAAGGCGAGAAAAATTCACGGGAATTAAGGTGAGTGCACTCAACTGTCGTGCTGCTGCGTTGCTGTCGCCGCAATACTATATATAAACGCCGAGCAGCGGCAGAACTCTCTGCAGGATCGCGGCGATGCAGATCAGCACCACCAGCAGCTTGAGCAGCTGCGCCAGGCGACGATCAGCGGCAAACTTGTCGATCGCCCAAAAACAGATGGCGCCGATGACAACGATAATCAAAACACCGATCAAAGCCGAAAGCATCGCGCACCCCCTTTGCCGTGATAGCGCACTCCGTCACACCAAAGCATAGCCCGGGGCTCCCTTCACGGGAAAGGTTTTTCCAAACGGGGTCGGGGGTTCCGGTCCGCGCCCTTGGTAGCTCTCGATTAACCTTGCCGGCGCAAAGCCCTGCGCTGGCGTCATGAGGAACCGCGGACGAACATAATTGGCCCGCAATGCTCGTTGAACGATCATGCATGGGCATTGCGCATCTCTATAGGCAGATCGCGGCACTCGCTGCTGGAACGCCGCTGTTGTTGAGCCTCTCGCTCGGCGGCTGCGCGACTTCTACGGCCGGATCATCGCTGATGGACGCGCGGGCTCAGGCACCGGCGCCTCCGAAAGCAAGCGCTTATCTCCCGGTGGAAGATCTGCCGCCGAAGCGCGAAATGCCCGCGATGACACCGGACGAACGATCGAAGCTCCAGAAGGAATTGATCGCCGCGCGCGACCGCCAGGAGGCGGCCGCCAAAGCCCAAGGCGCTGCGCCCGCTGAACCCGTGAAGCCCTAGCTCATGGGATGGGTTGGTCGAAGGCGTAACCCGCCTGTTCATCGGCGGTGAATGGCGAATTACGCCTTCGCCAATCCGCCCTGCGGGCCGAAAGCGAAGAAAGATTCATCGCTCGCCCGGCCACCATGTTGCGGGTGGGTCATGGGCCGAAATCCTGGTCGGCCGCAGCGCCACGATATGACTGCGCTTGTACGGATAGCCACGGACCTCCGAGCAATCCTTGCAGCGCATGTAGCGCTCCAGCTCATGGATGGGCACAGTCTTCGGTCGCCGAACGATGTCGAGCGCAACAGTTTGATGCGTGTCGCAGCCGAGGCAGCGAACCTCGAGAAAGCGGTAACCGGCATTGAGCGCGTCGCCCAGCGTGGGCGAGGGCTGTGCCGGCCCCTGAAAGCCAAGCATGCGCATGTTCCAGGCTTCGCAGGCGAGGCGGTCGGCCACCTTGCGAGCTTCGGCCGCGCGCTCCGCCGACATCCGGATCGAACTGCCGTAAAGCGTCTCGCGTGACTTGGTCCCCATGCGGAAATAATGCGCCCGCCCGGCCGATATCGGCAAGCCGCTACGGGTTGGGCTCGTTGTCCATCCTGGCACCGCTGATCGCGGATGTGGACAAGTCGGACCGCCGTCGTTCTGTTGCGCGCCGAGATTCTCGACTTTCCAAGGCCGGGCGCCATGGGCGAGGGCATGCGGATTGTCTCGCCCACCAGCAACACCGCGCCAGCGATCGAGCACGAATGACGGGCCGGCGCAGCCGATCCCCTTCTCAGCTCGTCGGCCGGGGTTTGTTCATTGCCTCGATATCGTCCCAGCAAAATCTAACGCCGCCTTCGAGTTGAATGGTTGCGTTGGCCCTGCACGCCTCGGGGAGCGTCGTGGTGACGTATTCGACCGCAGCGTCGCCGGTCTCAAACTTCATCCGTCGGCGCGTAGGGTAGTTTGGCTGACCGAGCCCGACTGCTCTCATCACCATCGGAAACCATTCCACCTCGGCCGGCTGATCCAGTAATAGCATGTTCTGCTCCTATCTTTCCCGCTCCTGCGGTGAAGACAGCAAAGCACCATTCGCGAATTCCTACGACGTACCGTCGCGGCAACTGTTTTGCCCACACAAGGCTTTTTGTTGGATCCTCTGAAATGCCAGAAGTGCTTGATTTTGTTTGGTGAGCGCGGAGGGACTCGAACCCTCGACCCCATGATTAAAAGTCACGTGCTCTACCGCCTGAGCTACGCGCTCACGTGAGGCGCTGTGTAGGGGGCGGCTTGGTGTGGGTCAATAGCCGGCCACAAGCCACGAAGCCGTCGGGAAAACCCGGATTTGCGAGATGCCGCCGTCCGTTAGCGCGGATTCTTCATGCCCGTAAGGCTACGACAACGCGGGTCGCGGTCAACGGGTTTCGCGGTGAATCTCTGACGCCACCGGCTGGGAGGTGCCGATCACGGTCGGTATCGCGACCGGGCGCAGGCCGATCAGTTCCGCGGTGCGGATGGCGGTATTGCGCCAGAAGGCAAACGCGTTCATCCGGGAGTTCTCCAGGATGGCGATCGCGACCGCGGACAAGAACGGCAGGCTCTGCAGCACCAGGACGGCCGCGAACACATAGATTTCGCGCACCTGCTTGAAACTGTTGGTGGCCACCAGCACGGCCGCGCCGACCAGGAGCAGCACGCCGATCACGGCTTCCCAGAACGCCTGGAACTCGACCGAGACCAGCGAGAAGCCGCCCTTCGACGTTCGCGAGAACGCCAGGTGCTCGGTGATCAGCCCGTTGGCGACCGCGCGCGACACCGTCCATTGCACCGACATCGCCGCCACCATCGCGCCCAGCGTCTGGCCCCATTTCACCGGCACGCGCAGGCGATACAGCACCACGAAATGCGTGAGCGAGACAATGAAGGCGGCCATGATCGGCAAAGTGAGGATCTTGTCGGGAATGGCGATGTCGGCAAAGGCCACGATCGGCACCCAGATCAGGTTGAGGATGGCGACCAGCACGCCGAGGCTTTCGGCCCCTAACCAGTTCAGCCAGCCCAGCGCGAATTCGCGCCGCTGGTCCGGCGACAGCCGGCTGCCTTGCGGCAGGAAGCGCCGCCAATGCTTCTTGACGATCTGGAAGCCGCCATAGGCCCAGCGGTGGCGCTGCTTCTTGAAGGCCTCGAAGGTGTCGGGCAGCAAGCCGCGGCCGTAGCGGTGGTTGGTGTAATGCGTCAGCCAGCCGTGCTCGATGATGGCCAGCCCGAGATCGGAATCCTCGCAGATGGTGTCGCTGGACCAGCCGCCGGCCATGTCCATCGCCGCGCGGCGCAACAGGCACATGGTGCCGTGGACGATGATGGCGTTTTCCTCGTTGCGCTGGACCATGCCGATATCGAAGAACCCGGCATATTCACCGTTCATGATGTAATGCATGAGCGAGCGGTCGCCGTCGCGATGGTCCTGCGGCGCCTGCACCAGGCCAACGCGGGGATCGGCGAATACCGGCACCAGGTCTTTCAGCCAGTCCGGCTCGACCGCATAATCGGCGTCGATGATGCCGATGATCTCGGCGTCGACTGCGGTGCGCTCCATGGCGATGCGCAGCGCGCCGGCCTTGAAGCCCTCGACCTTTTCGGCGTTGACGAATTTGAAGCGCTCGCCTAGCGCGCGGCAATGATCCTGGATCGGTTGCCAGAACGCCGGGTCCGGCGTGTTGTTGATGATGACCACGCATTCGAAATTGGGATAGTCGAGCCGCGCGACCGCATCGAGCGTCTGCTTGAGCATGTCCACCGGCTCGAAATAGGCCGGCACATGGATCGAGACCTTTGGGAACGCGATGTCCTCGCCGATGGTGGCAGGCGCCAGCGGCGCGGTTTTGGCGATCAGGCGGCGCGGCTTCTGGCCGAAGGCGATCGCCGCCATTTCCTCGATCCGCGCCATCGCGATCAGGATCAGCGGCACCAGCAGGATCAATCCCAGGGTCAGCGCAAACGCCGAGCCGAATACGAAGTAATGCCCGGCCCAATAGGCAAACACGGTGGCGGCCCAGGCGCCGACGCCGTTCGCCGCCACCGACAGCATCAGCGCCTGCATCACCGTGGGCTGCGCCAGCCGCAGGATCGGCAGCGACATCAGGATGCCGACGAGGACGGCGATGGTCGCGAGCTTCCAGTAGTCCGGATTGACGATCGGTCCGGTCCAGGAGAATTTCGGTTCGCGCGCGGCATTCAGGATGCCCCAATAGGGGCCGACGCCGCCTTCGAAGAATTTCCAGGGCTGATCGATCGCCTCGACGATGTTGTATTCCATCCCGATGGCCTCGGCGCGGGTGACGAAGTTGCGCAGCACCTTCGCCTGCTGGAACGGGCCGGGCTCGGCGTTGCGCAGATTGTAGCCCGCGCTCGGCCAGCCGAACTCCGCGATCACGATCCGCTTGCCGGGGAACTGGTTGCGCAACAGCTGGTACATCGAGACCGCCTGGTCCACCGCCTGATCGGAGGTGAAGTTCTCCCAGTACGGCAGGACGTGGGCGGCGATGAAATCGACGGAATAGCCGAGCTGCGGATTGTCGCGCCAGATATTCCAGATTTCGCCAGTGGTTACAGGGACATTGACTGACTTCTTGACGCGCTTGATCAGCTCGATGAGGTCGTCGACCTTTTGCTCGCCGCGGTAGACGGTTTCGTTGCCGACGACGACCCCGATCACGTTGCTGTTGTGCCGGGCGAGGTCTATTGCGGCTGCGATCTCGCGATCGTTGCGCTCGGTGTTCTTGTCGATCCAGGCGCCGACGGTGACCTTGAGGCCGAATTCGGCGGCGATCGGCGGCACCAGTTCGGCGCCTTCGGTCGAGGAATAGAGCCTGACCGCCCGGGTCAGCGACGACAGCTTCTTCAGGTCGGCGCGCACCTTTTCGCTGTCGACGGCGATGTCGACGGTGTGCCCGGGTTCGAAGGGCGCATAGGAGGTGCTGGGCAAAATGCCGGTGAAGTCGGGGGCCTGCTCGCGATCCCGCAACACGCCCCACATCGCAGCGTGAACCGCGGTCACCAACAAGACAACAGCGACGACGGCACGCATCGCGACGGAACCATGAGGGGCAAGAGTGGCAGGGAAGCGGACCCGTCCCCGAGATCCGACCAAATCAGCGGCAAGCTATTACATAACTCTGCCACGCGATTTAACAACTGTTATGACGCGATGGTGTCTTAAAGGCGCAAGCGGCGCCCAACCGCAGCAATCCGGGATCATTTCGCCGGCACTGATTATTTGGCGGGTGCAGGTGGGGGCGGCGCGGCCGCGGCGGAGGGAGCCGGCGAAGGCGCCGGCGCCGGTGCGGCGCTGCCTGCGGTGGTTGGCGCTGGAGCCGCCGGCGTGGCGGCCGCGGCCGCCTGCGGTTGCGCGGCCGGATTGATCCAGCAGGCATGGACACGGCTGTCGAGGGTGGAGGCCACCTTCGGATCGATCTGGGCGCCAAACCGGGTCAGGCACCGGAAGGTCGCCTGGACGTGACCGCCGGGGCAGCCAAAGCGGTCGTAGAGATCGAGATGGCGAAGCGCGGTGTCGATGTCGTCGAGAAACATCAGACGCACCACCCGGCGGCCGAACCAGACGCATTCGGGGTTGCCGGCCGGGCCGTTGATGGCCTGGGCTGCTTCGGCGAACTCGTCGGTCTTGCGCTGATTGTCCTTGGCGGCATCGGCCGGCTGGGTGCCGTTGGCGGCCGGCTTGTCCTGAGCCTTGGTATCGCCGCCGCTCTGGGCGAAGGCGCTTCCAACACCGATCAGCAGGATGAGCCCGGGGACGGCGAGGTGGCGCAAAACCTTGTTTTGAAGCTCAAGCACCCGTCGACGCATGAATTCCCCGATTTTGTTCCCGCCCGTGTCCAGCCACGGACGCGCCGGTTTGATTGCCGTTCAAATGGGTCCCCAATGCGGCGGAGACTTCCAGCGGATTCCCATGGCGGACATTTCGAATTTTGTCCAGCAAACTCACAACTTTATCGTGTTGTGGTAAAGCCTGTGCCCGACCGCCCCCGAATTGCTGCCCAGCCTGCTCTTGGCAGACGGGCACTGACCGGCTAATCGACGATCCCGGCCGTTTCAAGGATGGAACCGATTTCGCTTCGTACGCCGCTGGCGCTTCTCCTGTTGTCCCTTGGTGCGATTGCCGCGGTCTGGTGGTGGCTGGCCACGCCGATCACGCTGTTGCGCGCGCCGATCGATCCGAACGACAAGCTGCAATGCGTCTCCTACGCGCCGTTCCGCGGCGCCCAGACGCCGCTGCTTTTGACCACGCATATTCCTGCGGAACAGATCGCCCAGGACCTGGCGCAGCTGGCAAAAATAACCGATTGCGTGCGCACCTATTCGATCGAGCATGGCCTCGATCAGGTGCCGGAACAGGCGGCCAAGGTCGGGTTGAAGGTGATCCAGGGCATCTGGCTCGGCAGCGACCGGCTGAAGAACCTCGCGCAGATTTCGACCGTGGTCCGTCTCACCAAACAATTCCCCGCGGTCATCACCGCCGTCGTCGTCGGCAACGAGGTGCTGCTGCGCGGCGAGATGACCACCGCCGACCTCGTCGCCACCATCCGTTCGGTCAAGGCGCAGGTCACCGTTCCCGTCACCTACGCCGATGTCTGGGAATACTGGCTGCGCAGCCGCGACGTCTATGACGCCGTCGACTTCGTCACCATCCATATCCTGCCCTATTGGGAGGATTTTCCGATCCGCGCCAAATTCGCCGCAGACCATGTCGACTTCATTCGGAAGCGGATGGCGGTGGCGTTTCCGGGCAAGGAGATCCTGATTGGCGAAACCGGCTGGCCCAGCGAGGGCCGTATGCGCGATGGGGCACTGCCGTCGCGGACCAACCAGGCCCGCGTCGTCTCCGAAATCCTCGCTCTGGCGAAGCGGGAGGGCTTTCGGGTCAATTTGATCGAGGCCTACGACCAGCCCTGGAAGCGCGAGCTCGAGGGCACTGTCGGCGGCTATTGGGGCCTGTTCAATTCCGTCCACCGCATGCTGAAATATCCGCCCGGCGAGCCCATCAGCAACTATCCGCTGTGGAAGCTGCAGATGGGCGGCGGCATGGGCTTGAGCTTTGTGGTGTTCGCCGTCGCGTTCCTGTCGCTGCGGCGGCGGCCCTGGACGCCGCGGTCGGCCGCGTGGATTGCGGTCGCACTCTGCGCGACCACGGCCGGAATCCTGTTCGGGGTCGCCGCCGACAAGCTGTACTATGAAAGCTACGGTTTCGGCGGCTGGCTGATGTGGGGGGCGCTGCTGGCGGCCGGGATCGCCTCGCCGTTGCTCGCGGCCAACGCCCTGGTCTCGGGACGGCCACTGCCGACTTTCCTGGAATTGCTCGGTCCGCGCGAGGGAAGGACCCGCTCCGCCATTGCCATCGGCCTTGGTGCGGCGCTGGCCGTAACCACCCTGATCGGATCGGAGACCGCGCTCGGCTTCGTGTTCGACCCACGCTACAAGGATTTCCCGTTTGCCGCATTGACCATGGCGGCGGTGCCGTTTGCGGCCCTGATGCTGCTCAACCGCCCGCAGGCGGGTGCGCGGCCGCTCGCCGAGGCGGTATTTGCGGGGCTGCTTGCGGTGTCGGCGATCTATACCGGCTTCAACGAAGGTTCCGACAACTGGCAGGCGATGTGGACCTGCGCGATGTACTTGCTGCTCGCGGTCACGCTGTGGCAGGCGCGGGTCGCGCAAATCCCAAAATGAGCAGGCCGATCGCGATCCCCGACAGCACGACATTGTAGAGCACGATGCCGAGGCCGGCGGCGATCAGCCCGAGCGTCAGCAGCACGATCGATGGCCGGATGACGTGAAGCGCCGCAATGACCAGCGCGACCGCGCCGAATACCGAATTGCGAAACAGTGAGGTCGCGAGCGCCCGCGTCTTGCACAGTATGGTCGGCAGGCCGGCATCGCAGGCCAGCGCCACCGGGGAAAATTCGATCGCGAGATAGCGCAGATAGAGCGCGTAGCCGACGGTCACGAAGCCGACCACCAGCAGCCACTGCACTTGATAGGGCGACAGCCGAAACGGGTTCTTTTTCACAACAGCATTTTCCGGCTAAGTGGACCCCGGTTAGCCGCAAGAAAATGCGTCTAGCCCGGAGCCAATATGATCGGGAACGACGACCGGGACAACCCGGCGCATTCAAATGAAACCGCGGCCGCGCCCAAACGACATCAGAGTCCGAATTCAAGACGTTGTGATCGCTGGTCTTTCTAATGCTTCCCGCCGCCGAAGAACGACGACAGCGTGGAAACGGTATCGGGTTTCCTGGCCGCGTCATCATTGGACGCCCGCTTGGCGCTGACCCGCCGGTGCAGAATGGGTTTAGCCTCCGCGGCAGGCTTGGCCGCGGCGGCCCCGGGTTCGCCCGTCTGATGTTCGCCGGGTCTCATCGCCAGGCGCTGGCCGTCGAACACGGCGGTTTCGCAGGGACGCTTGTTTTCCATCAGGCCGGCACAGATTTTGGCCGCCGCTGCGGCATCGCTGAGCGGACCTGCGACCAGCCGCAGCTGCATGCCGAGCCCGTTATTGCCTTCGCGGATCACGATGATCGGACGCAGCGTCGTCAGCGCCGCGTTCGACCTTGACTTCAGGAGACCACGCCACAGCGCGCGCAGGCCGGGAACCGAATTGGCGCTGCCGATATCGACGCCGAACTCGGTCTTCTGCACCGCGACGTCGGCGGCGGGCGCCTCGGGTGCCGCGGCCGGCAAGTTGTCCTCGTCCGGTTTCTCAGCGGGCGGCGCCGACGCCACCACGTCCGCCATCGGTGCGGCGGTGACGGCCTTTGCGGGCGTTTCGGGCTCGATCAGTTTGGCCGCGGCCGGATCGGGCGGGGCCATCATGGATTTCGCCGATACCAGCGGAGCGGGCGGCGACGGCGCCGGTTGCGGTGGGCCGGCCACTTTCGGCGCGACGGCCGCGACCGCCGCCGGAGCCTGCTCGGGTGCGGCCGCGGGCTGCGGCTTGTCGACCGGTTTGGCGGGCAGCATGGCCATAGTCGTCACGACCGGCGCCGCCACCGGCGGGGAAGCAGCAGGCGAAGCAGAAGGCACGGGGGCGGGATTTTGCGCCGCCACCTTCGGCTCGACCGCCACAGGCGACGCGGCCGGAGACGGCGTCGCGGCGGCTTGCGGCTGAGGTTGGGCCGCGGGGGGCTTTTGCCGGGCAATCGCACCGGTCACGGAATTGAGTCCCTGTTCCAGCACGGTGACGCGCGAATACAGCCGGTCGCGATCGCCGTTCAGCGTATCGACGGCGGAAGCCAGCCTGCGGGTCTCGTTGGTGGTTTCCTTGGCGAAGGATTGCAGCCGCTCGGCCTGGCGCGTCAGGTCGGCGGCGGCGACCTGCTCGCGCCGCAACGACAGCTGCGACTGGTTTGCGAGCACGGCAAGCACCACGGCGCCGACCGCGCCCACGCCCCACGAGCCGATCCGCCACAGCGCGCGGCGGTCGAAGACATCCTCTTCGGCCAACAGCCCGGACATCACCCCGCCGGTATTCTCGGTCTCGAAGTGGCCTGCGAGCTGGTCGCTATTCCTTGCCATACGAACGCCTTCGGCCCCCTGCGGCCCGCCCGAATCATGTGGCAAACATTAACAGGAAATGCGTCGTCATCCTGAATCCGGGGCCGCAAAGCCCGCCAAACGGGGTTTCCATGCACGGCGAAAACGCTTTATGACGGCGGCGGCGGTGCTTCCGCCCGCAACGCCCCGGGGATTCGGATGACCGCTCGATCCAGCCTCACGATCGTGCTCGCGGCCGGCGAGGGCACGCGCATGCGCTCGAAATTGCCGAAGGTGCTGCATCCGGTGGCTGGCCAGTCGCTGCTGGCGCATGTGCTCGCCGCCGCTCCAAAGGGCAAGAACGATGCGCTCGCGATGGTGATCGGGCCGGACCACACAGCGGTCGCCGACGAGATCAAGCGCCTGCGTCCCGATGCGCGCATATTCATCCAGCGCGAACGGCTCGGCACCGCGCATGCGGTGCTGGCGGCGCGCGAGGCGATGGTCGTCGGCGCCGACGATCTCCTGGTCGCATTCGGCGATACGCCGCTGATTTCGGCCGCGACGTTCGAGCGGCTGCGCGCCGCGTTGAAAGACGGCGCGGCGCTGGCGGTGCTGGGCTTTCGCGCCGAAGATCCTGCCGGCTATGGCCGGCTGCTGCTCGAAGGTAACCGGCTGATCGCGATCCGCGAGCACGCCGACGCCAGCGAGGCTGAGCGCGCGATTAACCTGTGCAATGCCGGCGTGATGGCGTTCGACGGCCGCAGGGCGCTGGAAATCATCGAAAAAATCGGATGTGCCAACAGCAAGGGCGAGTATTATCTGGTCGATGCAGTGGCCGTCGTCCGCGAGCTTGGAGGGGAGGCGGTCGTGATCGAAACCAGCGAGGATGAAGTGCGCGGCATCAACACCAAGGCGCAGCTTGCCGAAGCCGAAAGCGTGATGCAGGCGCGGCTGCGCAAGGCCGCGATGGATGCCGGCGTCACCCTGATCGCGCCGGAGACGATCTTCCTTGCCGCCGACACCACATTCGGCAGCGACGTCACCATCGAGCCGTTCGTGGTGATCGGTCCCGGCGTCACCATATCGGACGGCGCGGTGATCCATTCCTTCTCGCATCTCGTGCAGGCCAGGATCGGCAGGAATGCGTCCGTCGGACCCTATGCGCGGTTGCGGCCCGGCACCTCGCTCGGCGACGGCGCGCGCATCGGCAATTTCGTGGAGATCAAGGCGGCGACGCTCGAGGCGGGCGTCAAGGTCAATCATCTCTCCTACATCGGCGACGCCCATATCGGGGCCAATGCCAATATCGGCGCCGGCACCATCACCTGCAACTACGATGGCTTTGCCAAGCACCGGACCGAGATCGGCGAGGGCGCCTTCGTCGGCACCAATTCCTCGCTGGTGGCGCCGGTGAAGATCGGCGCAGGCGCCTATGTCGGCTCGGGCTCCGTCATCACCAAGGATGTGCCGCCGGACGCGTTGGCGGTCGAACGCAGCCCGCAGACCAACCGCGAGGGCGGCGCGAAGCGAATCCGCGAGATGAAGACGCGCGAAAAGACGCCGAAGCGTTGATTTCAGCGCACCGCGTTCGCTGTTATCACGCGTTTCGCCGCGCTCTGATCGGCGTGAGCCTGAGCGAGGCTCGCGTGGCGTGGCTTCGCGGCAGCCTGCCGGGCAGTCCTTGCACCATGGCGACTGACATATTCCGAGCCATCGATCGGTCCCATATGCGCAGGATCGAAATCGTGATACGGCCGTCCGATCCCGAACTCCTTGTGTTTGTCGACCCAACTCCATAGCGTTTCGCTGGACGCGTGCCGCTCGTCGCGCGTCGCGCCGTTGACGCTGACGATGTCAGCCGCCAGCCCATGGCCATAGCCTCCACGAAAACTGCCGCCATGATAGGAGCGGTTGTTGGCCGCCTTGAGGCCGCTTGCGATCGATTGGCGATAGTCGTCGCGGAAGGCACTGGTGATCCCGGGCGACAGGCCGGCCTGCTCGGCCGCGTAAAGCAGATGAAAAAGTCTCAGCTTGAAATCGCGGTCCACGCCGCCGATTACGTAGTCCGGCATCGACATGCCCATGTGTTCGGCGGCCTTCGGGTCCTTCCACGCGAAGTCCTCATCGACCACCTGGGAAACGGTCCGCGTGACCGTCACCATCTTGCCCTTGCGCTTGACGGTCACCTCGCGCTGCGTCTGTTCCTTGACGGTGTCTTCCTTGGGCGTGCGCTGGTAGAGCGCCCACAAATAGCGGTCGACGCAGGCGTCGACGACGAAGCACTCGTCGAGGATTTCGGTTGAGCCGATGGAAGGTCTGGTGTGGGCAGGCTTGGTGTCGGCAGGCTCGGCGTCGGCGGGCTTGGCGTCAGCCGGTTGCACATCCGCCGGGCTCACGCTGGCGAGTTCTGCGGGGGAGGTTTCGGACGGCAGTTCTTCCGATGTGTCCGTCAACGCGGCTGTCACGATCGGCTTGGGCTGCGGTTCCGGCTGCTGCGCGGCCGTCGGCTCGGCGGGCGCCTGTGTCACCGGCGGGCTGACTGCCACGACATCGGTCTTGCTAACGGCGACCGGCTGCGTCTTCGCGGAATTGACATCGGCAGTCAGAGCCGGGGCGAGGCGGCTGACGATTGGCGCTTTGCCGGTGTTCCCGCTTCCGGCAGAACCGAACGCAGCGAGCGGCGCCAGAACCAAAACCGGTACTGCGAGTTCTCGGCACCAGGCGGCCATCGTCGCCAGTCGCGGGTTCATGGATCATCGTCCCCGATCGAGACGCCTTGCACGATCGCGCGCTTAACCACGACGGGCGTGGCGTCACGCTGTCAACGCGCAAAGGCAAAAACCCCAAGCACTGGATTTTTAAGGGGATTGTCGCCCGAACGCAACGCGGCGCCCCCGAAAAGTTGCGCGATCCAGGCGAATACGCGGGGAAAATTGGCTGAACTCAGTCAAATCCTTCATCCTGACCGCGCCTCGAGGGGCTTGCCGCAAGCGTTAAGCCTTTCGTTTAACGCTGTTTCAATCCGCAATAATTATTGAGTATCTGGGCAGCTGCGATTCTCGTTAAGTGGAACCGGCGCAATTTGGACGATCTTTCGACGATTTGGGGATATTGATCCGCATGTGCGGCATTGTCGGCATTTTGGGGCGCGGACCGGTCGCCGATCAGATCGTGGACTCGCTGAAACGGCTGGAATATCGCGGCTATGATTCCGCCGGCGTCGCCACGCTGGAAGGCGACCATCTCGAGCGCCGCCGCGCCGAAGGCAAGCTGAAAAATCTCGAAATTCGCCTGAAGGCCGAGCCGCTGGCCGGCCATACCGGCATCGGACACACCCGCTGGGCCACCCACGGCAAGCCGACCGAGAGCAACGCGCATCCGCATGCGACCCCGCGCGTCGCCGTCGTCCATAACGGCATTATCGAGAATTTCCGCGAATTGCGCGAAGCGCTGCAGAAAAAGGGCACGGTCTTCAAGACCGAGACCGACACCGAGATCGTGCTGCATCTGGTCGACGACTATCTGGTTCAAGGCCTCAAACCGGCCGACGCCGTCAAGGCGGCATTGACAAAACTTCGCGGCGCGTTCGCGCTCGGTTTCATCTTCGCCGGCGACAATGATCTGATGATCGGCGCCCGCAACGGCCCGCCGCTGGCGATCGGCTATGGCGAGGGCGAGATGTATCTCGGCTCCGACGCCATCGCGCTCGGCCCCTTCACCGATACCGTCAGCTATCTCGAGGACGGCGACTGGGCCGTGCTGACGCGCAGCGGCGCCGTGATCCACGACAAGAACAATGCGGTGGTGCATCGCGACACCCTCAAGCACAGCGCCGCGACGCTGCTGGCCGACAAGGCCAATTATCGCCACTTCATGGCCAAGGAAATCCACGAGCAGCCCGAAGTGGTCGGCCACACGCTGGCGCGCTATGTCGACATGGCGAGCGAGCGCGTGGCGCTGCCGCTCAAACTGCCGTTCGACTTCAAGGATATCCAGCGCATCTCGATCGTGGCCTGCGGCACCGCGAGCTATGCCGGCTTCGTCGCCAAATACTGGTTCGAGCGGCTCTCCCGCGTGCCGGTCGAACTCGATGTGGCCTCGGAGTTCCGCTATCGCGAGGCGCCCCTGCGCAAGGGCGACCTTGCGATCTTCGTGTCGCAGTCCGGCGAGACCGCCGACACGCTGGCCGCGCTGCGCTATGCCAAGGCGCAGGGCGTGCACACGGTGTCGGTGGTCAATGTGCCGAGTTCGACGATTGCGCGCGAAAGCGAGACCGTGCTGCCGACGCTGGCCGGCCCGGAAATCGGGGTTGCCTCCACCAAAGCCTTCACCTGCCAGTTGATGGTTCTGGCTGCGCTGGCGGTCGCCGCGGGCAAGGCGCGCGGCGAGTTGTCGGACGCCGACGAGGCAAAACTCGTGCATGGCCTGGTCGAAATTCCGCGTTTGATGTCGGCGGCGCTGGCGACCGAACCGCAGATCGAAAAGCTCGCCCGCGAGATCGCCAAATCCAGGGACGTGCTCTATCTCGGCCGCGGCACCAGCTATCCGCTGGCGCTGGAAGGCGCGCTGAAGCTGAAGGAAATCTCCTACATCCACGCCGAAGGCTATGCCGCCGGCGAGCTCAAGCACGGGCCGATCGCGCTGATCGACGAGAACATGCCGGTGGTGGTGATCGCGCCCTATGACCGGGTGTTCGAAAAGACCGTCTCCAACATGCAGGAAGTCGCCGCCCGCGGCGGCAACATCATCCTGATGACGGATGCCAAGGGCGCAGCCGAGGCAACCATCTCTTCGCTGGTGACGATCGTGCTGCCCGACATGGGGTCGACCTTCACGCCCATGGTTTACGCCATCCCCGTGCAGCTTCTGGCCTATCACACCGCCGTGGTGATGGGCACCGACGTGGACCAGCCGCGCAATCTGGCGAAATCGGTGACCGTCGAATAGGCCGGGCAAACCGCCGCATGGTCGCTTCAGGTCTTCAAAAACCTGCTAAAAGACCCTAGCTGGCTAATGAGAAACCCGCCGGACCGACCTGGAAACCCCATGAACCGCGACAATACGCCTCCGCCCGTGCTCCCGGCCGAACTCCCGCCGGATGCCCCGCGCGGCTTCATGGCCCGCTTCCGGAACTATTTCCTGACTGGTCTCGTCGTCGCCGGCCCGATCGCCATCACCTTCTATCTGACCTGGTGGTTCGTGACGTGGGTCGATGGCCTGGTGCGGCCGTTCGTGCCGATCGCCTATCGGCCGGAGACCTACCTGCCGTTCGGGCTGCCGGGCTCCGGTCTGATCGTCGCGGTGATCGCGCTGACGCTGTTGGGCTTCCTCACCGCCAATCTGATCGGGCGCACGCTGGTCGATCTCGGCGAGAAGCTGCTGGGGCGCATTCCGGCGGTGCGCGCGATCTATCGCGGCCTGAAGCAGGTGTTCGAGACGCTGTTCTCGGGGCAGGGCTCGAGTTTTCGCCGGGTCGGCCTGGTCGAATTTCCCTCGCCCGGCATGTGGTCGATCGTGCTGATCTCGCAGGCGCCGAGCGAGGAGGTCGCCAGCAACCTTCCGGGCAAGGAGGAGCACATCTCGGTGTTCCTGCCGTGTGCGCCGAACCCGACCACGGGCTTCTTCTTCTATGTGCCCAGAAGCAAGATCATCGAAGTTGACATGAGCGCCGAGGACGCCGCCACGCTGATCATGTCCTGCGGCGTGGTGCAGCCCGGCTCAGACGGCCAGAAGAAGGTTGCCGCGCTGGCCGGCATGGCCGAAGCCGCGCGGGTGGCGAATTCCGGCACGCTGCAGCCGGAAGCGGCGAAGGTGGAGTGAGATGTCGCGCGAAAGCGTAAAGAGCGACAGCGTCTATCCACTGTCCGACGAAGAGCGTGCCTCAGTACGCGCGGGCATGGATGCCGCGCGCCGTGGCAATTCCGCGTCTGATGAGGAAATGGACGAATTTTATCGCTTGCACAGTCGCCAGCATCGTCATTCCGGGGCGCGAGCGTAGCGAGCGAACCCGGAATCTCGAGATTCCGGGTTCGATGCTTGCGCATCGCCCCGGAATGACGCGGTCGGTTCACCCCGCGCCGATCAGCGGGATCGCCTCGTCCCGCTCGAACAGATAGAGCAGACAGCGCAAGGCCTCGCCGCGGTCGCCCTTTAGCTTCGGATTGTCCTTCATGATGCGCAGCGCCTCGTCGCGGGCCTGCGTGATCAGCTGGGCGTGGACGTCACTTCGGGCGATGCGGTAGCCGGGCAGGCCGCTTTGGCGGATGCCGAGCACGTCGCCTTCGCCGCGCAGTTTCAGGTCCTCCTCGGCAATGCGAAAGCCGTCGGTGGTCTCCCGGATCACCTTCAGCCGCGCCTTCGACATTTCGCCGAGCGGTTCCTGGTACAATAGCAGGCAGGTCGAGGCCTCCGAGCCGCGGCCGATCCGGCCGCGCAGCTGGTGCAGTTGCGCGAGCCCGAAGCGCTCGGCGTTCTCGATCACCATGATGGTGGCGGCGGGAACGTCGACGCCAACCTCGACCACGGTCGTTGCCACCAGAAGCCCGATCTCGCCGGTGGCGAACTGCGCCATCACGCGGTCCTTCTCCGCGCCCTTCATCTGGCCGTGGACGAGACCGACCCGGTCGCCAAAATGTTTTCGCAGGCTCTCGAACCGCTTGGTCGCGTTGGTGAGGTGTTCGATTCCCTCGGCCTCGGATTCCTCGACCAGCGGGCAGATCCAGTACACGCGCTTTCCCGCCGACAGCGCGCGGCCGACGGCGTCGACCACCTCGCCGAGCCGGCTGTTCGGCACCGCGCGGGTATCGATCGGCTGTCGGCCTGCCGGCTTCTCGCGCAATTCCGAGACGTCCATGTCGCCGAAGTAAGTCAGCACCAGCGTGCGCGGGATCGGCGTGGCGCTCAGCACCAGCACATCCACGGCTTCCCCCTTGGCGGTCAGCGCGAGCCGCTCGCGCACGCCGAAGCGATGCTGCTCGTCGACCACTGCCAGCGCCAAGGCCTTGAAGATCACGTCATCCTGGATCAGCGCGTGGGTGCCGATCAGGAAATCGATCTCGCCTTGTTCGAGCCGCATCAGCAATTCGCGCCGCTCCTTGCCCTTTTCGCGGCCGGTGAGGATCGCCACCCGCAAGCCCGCGCGTTCCGCAAGTGGCGTGATGGTCTTGATGTGCTGGCGCGCCAAAATTTCGGTCGGCGCCATCAAGGCGGCCTGCTTGCCGACTTCCGCGACGGCGGCCGCCGCCAGCAGCGCCACCACGGTCTTGCCCGACCCGACATCGCCCTGCAGCAGCCGCAGCATGCGCACCGGCTGGCGCAGATCCTCGGTGATTGCCGCCGCCGCCTGCCGCTGCGAGGCCGTCAGCGCATAGGGCAGGGCGTCGATGATCCTGTTGCGCAGATGGCCGTCGCCGGCATGGCGATCGCCGGCCGGCCGGCGCAACTGCGCGCGTACCAGCGCCAGCGCCAGTTGGCCGGCCAACAATTCGTCGAAGGCAAGCCGCGACCAGAACGGACCCTCGGGCAGGATGTCCATGAGCTCGAGCGGTACATGGACGCGGTTCAGCGCCTCCGCAATGTCGGGAAACTTGCAGCGGCGCATGACTTCCGCGCTGATCCACTCCGGCAGTTTCGGCAGTTTTTGCAGCGCCTGCGCCACCGCGCGGCGGAGCGAGCCCAGCGCCAGTCCCTCCGTGAGCGGATAGACCGGATCGATGCCCGACAATTTTGCAAAGCCCGCCTCATCGACGACGCGGTCGGGATGGGTGATCTGCAGCATGCCGTCATACATCTGCACATGGCCGGAGACGTAGCGCTTGCTGCCAACCGGCAGCAGTTTTTCCACAAAACCCTGTGGGCTGCGGAAATAGGTCAGCACGACGTCGCCGGTGTCGTCGCTGGCATAGACCAGATGCGGCGCGCGCGGATTGCGCGGCGGCGGCGGCCGATGCCGCTCGACCGTCACCTCCAGCGTGGCCACGGTGCCCGGCACGGCGTCGCGCACCTTCGGCCGCGCCCGGCGGTCGATCACGCTCGTCGGCAGATGCAGCAGGAGATCGACGATGCGCGGCGTGTCGTCGCGGCCGAGCAGATAGCGGAACAGCTTGTCCTGCTTCGGCCCGACGCCGGAAAGCGTGGTGATCGGGGCGAACAAGGGATTGAGCAGGGTGGGGCGCATCGCGAAAACCTAAAGCCTTTCCCGTAGCGTCGACAGGCCATTATCGTCGATCGACCTGATTTTTTCTTGATTTAGTTGCTTCAATCTGATAACCCTCTTGTGTGAAGGAGCCGCGCGATCCGTCCCTTGATGTACTGCTGGGACTCGACGGGCAGGTACTCGTCGTCGATCCCCAAGGCGGCCATTGGGTGCCGTGACACAGGTGCCGGTATCGACGGAGAAACCGCATGGCCTCGACTATTCGCTGACGCTGCACGGGCCAGGTGGCGAACGGCTCGTCGGCTTCGACAACGCCCACCCGGTGGCGCGGCAGAAACGCGGACAGGCACAAGACCACCGCCACCGTCTGCGAACGATCAGGGCTTACGGTTACCCAGATGCGGCGACACTGCTGCGTGACTTCTGGACGCTGGTGGACACGGTGTTACGGGAGAGAGGGGTATTGCCATGACAACTCTGAAAGTGGGCATCGCCACCTACGCGGAGATGAAGGCTCGCACGCTGGCGGTCGCGCGCGGCGAGCGGCGCATTTCGGCGAGCGAACCAAAGGTGTGGTTCACCTCGACCGAATCCTTTGCCAAGATCCTGTCGGCGGGCAACCGCGACCTGCTCAGGGTAATCGCGGAACGGGCGCCGGCCTCGCTTGATGAACTATCGCAGATGACCGGCAAGGCAAAGTCGAACCTGTCGCGCACATTGAAAACGATGTCCGGTTACGGCCTGGTGCGACTGGAACGTGGCGAGCGGGGGCGGATTATGCCGCGGGTCACGCATGATCGGGTCGAACTCGACCTGCCGCTCGCCCGATCGCGGAAGATCGGCTGATCTGCCGGGCGTCGGGCAAATCACCAACCTTCCAACGTCCCTATTCGACCTGCGTGTCAAGCCGTTCACGAAAAAATATTCTTCTTTACCGAATATTCTGATTATCCTATATTACTCCTTATCCCGCCCCACCAAAGGGGCGTTTCGCGGTCGTCACTAAACGCGGGGCGGGATGCGGTGGACGCCGATGGTGCTCTTGACGAAGGCATTTGAGGCGGACGGCGAAGCCGTGTGGTCCTGGCACCTCGACGCTGGTGTCAAGTCCTTGAGAAGCAAGCTTCTCAGGGGCGACGGTGGCCAAAGAGCCCGAGCACCGGGGAGATCACGGAATAAGCCGTAAACCATTGCGTGGGGAATGCCGGGTGATTCCGGTGTGACCTGACAACACGTGTGCGTTTTACCACTACCCGTTGCACACGTGGCTATTGGGCGCATCGGGCGCCCGGCATTCCCTGCGCCCTTTGATTGAAGGGCGGGAAATTCTTGGCAAACCTCGGGCGCATGGCGCGGCGAGATCGCGAAAGTGTGTCCGATGATGACGCAACACGCCACACCTGTCATGCCCGGACTTGATCCGGGCATCCATCGATCTTCGCAAGAAGTTTTCTCGAAGAAGATGGATTGCCGGGTCAAGCCCGGCAATGACGAGTACGGCCGATAATTCCCGGGATAACAGGGCTGACATTCCCCATCCCCATCGCTATATCAACCTCGCCCGGCACCACGTCCGGGCTTTCTGCGTTTGCACTGGAATCCGACATGACGGGATCGACACGATCGAGCGGGGGGCTGGATGACCGCCGCAAGCGGCTGTTGTTCCGCTGCTGGCATCGCGGCACGCGCGAGATGGACCTCATTCTCGGCCGTTTTGCCGATGCCGAGATCGGAACGCTGCCCGAGCACGAACTGGCGCAACTGGAGCGCCTGATCGAGGTGCCGGATCCCGATCTTTATGCGGCGCTGACCGGCGATGCCGCGCTGCCGCCGGATCACGCCGGCGAACTGTTCGACCGCATCAAATCGTTTCGCGCGAGCTCCGAGGCATGAAAGCGCCCGCACGATCGCCCGCCGAATTGCTGGTCCCCGGCCGTCCCCTGACCTTTGCCAATGTCGCGGAGGGCGCCGAAGGCCTTGTCATCTCGGATCTGGCGCGCGCGCTCGCAGGCCGGCCCACTCCACCACCGGTCAGCCTTGCCGTGGTCTGCCGCGATGGTCCGCGGATGCAGCAGTTCGCCCGCGCGCTCGAGTTCTTCGCACCCGATTTGCCGGTACTGCTGTTTCCGGCCTGGGACTGCCAGCCTTACGACCGGGTGTCGCCGCATGGCGGTATCCTGGCGCAACGGATGACCACGCTGGCGCGGCTTTCCCGGCTCGCCGGCAGCGACAAGCCGCTGATCGTGCTGACCACCGTCAACGCCATCGTGCAGCGGCTGCCGGCGCGCGAGAAGGTCGCAGCCCAGGCGCTCTCGGTGGCGCCCGGCCAGGTGGTACCGATGGATTCCATCGTCTCCTGGCTCGAACACAACGGCTACGAGCGCGCCTCGACCGTGCGCGAGGCCGGCGAATACGCCGTGCGCGGCGGCATTCTCGATCTGTTTCCGGCCGGGCTCGACCAGCCCGTCCGCTTCGATTTCTTCGGCGACAGCCTGGAATCGATCCGCTCCTTCGACGCCGAAACCCAGCGCACGCTCTTGGACATGCGCTCGCTCGACCTGGTCCCGATCTCGGAATTCCAGCTCGTCACCGAAACCATCCGCCGCTTCCGTATGGGCTATGTCGCGGCCTTTGGCGCGCCGGACCGCGACGATGCGCTCTATGAAGCGGTCAGCGAAGGCCGCCGCCATCCCGGCATGGAACACTGGCTGCCGCTATTCGCCGAGCGGATGGACACGCTGTTCGACTATCTCGACGGCACGACGATTGCGATCGAGCCGCAAAGCGAGGACGCCGCCCGCGAGCGCTTCAAGCAGATCGAAGACTATTACGAGGCGCGGCGCGAGGCGCTCGGCCATCCCGGCGCCGGCGCGGTCTACAAGCCATTACCGCCCGACCGGCTCTATCTGACCGACGACGAGTGGAATAAACGACTGGAGCAAGCCGCGCTGGCACGGTTGACGCCGTTCGCACTGCCCGGGGGCAGCACGCTAGCCGTCGACGCCGGCGCGCGGCAGGGACGAAACTTTGCGCCGGAACGCGCCGACACTTCGATCAACGTGTTCGAAGCCGTGGTCGCCCATGTCAGGGCGTTGCAGGCCCAGCGCAAGAAAGTCGTGGTGGCGCTGTGGAGCGAGGGTTCGCGCGACCGCATGGGCAGCATGCTGCGGGATCACAAGCTCGACCATCTCACCTCCGTCAACACCTGGCGCACGGTGCTGGCGACACCGCGCAACGAGACCATGCTGGCGGTGGTCGGCATGGAATCCGGCTTCGAGACCGATCAGATCGCGGTCATCAGCGAGCAGGATATTCTGGGCGACCGCCTGGTGCGGCCGCGCAAGGCGGCCCGCAAGCTCGACAATTTCATCTCCGAGGTCACGAGTTTCGCCAGCGGCGACCTCGTGGTTCATGTCGAGCACGGCATCGGCCGCTTCGTCGGCCTGCAGACGCTTGATGTCGCCGGCGCGCCGCATGACTGCCTGGAACTGCATTATGCCGCCGATACCAAACTGTTCCTGCCGGTCGAGAACATCGAGCTGTTGTCGCGCTACGGCTCCGACCACGCCCATGTCGACCTCGACCGGCTGGGCGGAAGCGGCTGGCAGGCGCGCAAGGCCAAGCTGAAAAATCGTATCCGCGAAATTGCAGGCGAACTGATAAAAATCGCCGCCGAGCGCCATTTGCACGAGGCGCCGAAATTGCCGGTGCAGCCGCATGCCTATGACGAATTCTGCGCGCGCTTTCCCTACGAGGAGACCGAGGACCAACTGGGCGCCATCAACGCGACGCTGAAGGACCTCGAAAGCGGCCGGCCGATGGACCGGCTGATCTGCGGCGACGTCGGTTTTGGGAAGACCGAGGTGGCGCTGCGCGCGGCCTTTGCGGCATCGCTTGACGGCAAGCAGGTCGCCGTGGTGGTGCCGACGACGCTGTTGGCGCGCCAGCACACCAAGACCTTCACGGACCGGTTCCGCGGTTTTCCGGTCAACGTCGCGCAGGCTTCCCGCCTGATCGCGCCGAAGCAAATGGCGGAGGTGAGGAAAGGCCTCGCCGAGGGCGGCATCGATATCGTGGTCGGCACCCATGCGCTGCTCGGCAAATCCATCAAGTTCAGGGATCTCGGCCTCTTGATCGTCGACGAGGAGCAGCATTTCGGCGTCGGCCACAAGGAGCGCCTGAAACAATTGCGCGCCGAGGTGCATGTGCTGACGCTTTCCGCCACGCCGATCCCGCGCACGCTGCAGCTGGCGCTGACCGGCGTGCGCGATCTCTCGATCATCGCCTCGCCCCCGGTCGATCGCCTCGCGGTCCGCACCTTCGTGGCGCCGCACGATCCCCTGATGATCCGCGAGGCGCTGTTGCGCGAGCGCTATCGCGGCGGGCAGGCGTTTTACGTGGTGCCGCGGATCGAGGATCTCGCCGGCGTCAAGGATTTCCTCGACAAGAACGTGCCGGAGATGAAGGTCGCCGTCGCCCATGGCCAGAAGGCACCGACGGTCATCGAGGACATCATGTCGGCGTTCTACGACGGCAAATACGACATCCTGCTCTCCACCACCATCATCGAGTCCGGCCTCGATATCCCGAACGCCAATACCCTGATCGTGCACCGCGCCGACATGTTCGGGCTGGCGCAGCTCTATCAGCTGCGCGGCCGGGTGGGACGCTCGAAGCTGCGGGCCTATTCGCTGTTCACGCTGCCGGCGCAGCAGAAGATCACGGTGCAGGCCGAGCGCCGTCTGAAGGTGCTGCAGTCGCTGGAAAATCTGGGCGCCGGATTCCAGCTCGCCTCGCACGATCTGGATATTCGCGGTGCCGGCAATCTCTTGGGCGAGGAACAATCCGGGCACATCAAGGAAGTCGGCTTCGAGCTGTACCAGTCGATGCTGGAGGAGGCGATCCTCAACCTCAAGGCCGGCGTCGCCGAGCCTGCGGCCGATCGCTGGTCGCCGCAGATCACCGTCGGCATGCCCGTCTTGATCCCGGACGATTACGTCGCCGACCTCGCGGTGCGGCTGTCGCTATATCGTCGGCTGGCCGATCTCGACACCGACGACGAGATCGCGAATTTCGCCGCCGAAATGCGCGACCGTTTCGGGGTGCTGCCCGACGAGGTGCGCTATCTCTTCAAGATCGCCGCGATCAAGAACTATTGCCGCAGGGCCAATGTCGAGAAGGTCGACGCCGGGCCGAAGGGCGCGGTCATCGCCTTCCGCGACAACAAATTCGCCGAGCCGGATCGCCTGGTCTATTTCATCCGTCAGCACGGCAAGGCGGCGCGGGTGCGGCCGGACATGAAGGTGGTGTTCTTCCAGGAATGGGAGACGCCGGAGGAGCGCTTGGCCGGCACGACGCAAATCCTGCAGCAGCTCGCAAGCCTCGCCGAGGATCGCAAGGCGGCGTGACACGCTCATATCCCGATGTTCGAGAAGTGAGAGTCGAAATGAATAGCGAAGAATTCGTCGAACAATTCGAATTGTCGTACGTGATGGGGCTGCTTCTGATGTCCTCGGTGTTTTGAAGACCCCGCCCGGCAAACTCCCGCCGGAGGAACTTCGCGAGCGCTCAGATTGGTATAATGCATTGGATGACAACCAGAAGAAAATGGTTTCGTCGGTAATTTTAGACGCTGTGAATCGTGCCGTCTTTGGATTTTTGTGCGTCATCGACGGTGTTCGCGCTATTGAAGATAGCGAGAAGAAGGGGGCTCTTGAACTGCGTTATGTAAATGATGGCTCTGTCTTGCTCAATCCGCCAGACGGGGAAATGCTGCATGAGCTCTGGTAATCTCCTAATCGTTCGTGTTCATGACGCGTGCGTTTGAAACTCACGACGCGGCGCGTTGCGCTTCGTCGTGCAGCCGGGCCAGCAACGACTTCGCGCTGTCCCCGGGCATCAGCGTCGCAACCGTCACAGCCGGCTCCGAGCGGGTGTCGCGCTTGCCGTGGCTGGTTTGGCGCATCACGCTGGCAAGCCGCCGGGCGATCCCGTGCGCGTTGCGCAGATCGGTCTCGGGGAAAGCCACGATGACCGAGCCATCCTTCCGAGCCGTACCAAAATCGATTTGCCGCATCAGGCGGCTGACGATCCGCGCGCCGTCCTGTTGCGCGCGCGGATGATCGGCATCGAAGGCAAAGCGCGCCACCGACAATCCGCCGCCGTGCGACAGCGTCTGATAGACGGCGGTTGCGAAATCGGGGTCGAACGCGGCTGAAACCAGCAGGCCGGTTTTGGCATCGAGCAGGCCGCCGGCGTCGATCGACTTGAGAACACGGCCGAGATGGGCTTCGAAGGCGTGCTGGCGGATCAGCGGCCGCGCGTTGGCGGCGACGCGGGCCGGCTCGCCCAGGATGATCTCGAGATTGGGCAGGTCGTAGCTCGGTGCCAGTACGTCCGAGGTCAGGACGACAGGCAAATTGCGAAACCGCGCATCCTCGGCCAGCACGGTGAGGAACGCATCCTCGACGCGCGCGGAAAATCCCTCGCCGAGCACGATGCCGTCGATGTCGCGGGTGTTCAGGTGTTTCGCCGCGGCCTCCATCGAGAACGCGCCGACCACGCCCATCCGCGCGCCGAGCGCCACCGACAGCGCGGGATAGGAGGCGCCGCGGCCGATCAACAGCACGGTGGCGTCGCGCGCGGGATCGCTGTCGTCGAGCGTGGGGCAGGCGTCCCTGTCACTACCGAGCCTTCGCATGACGGTCGAATGCAGCGTCCTGACGCGAAGGGCGGCGCGCAGCCGCGCCATCAGGCGATCGAAATTGCCGGCGCTCTGCGCGAAGGGAATGACGTTGTCGGGAAGCCAGGTCGTGGGATCGACCGCGATCAACGGCAGATATGGCGTGACCGCGGCGATCTGTCTCGCCAGCGCCGTGAGGCCGGATTGGGCCGTGTTCGCATGGGCGACCAGGACGGCAGCAGGCGCGAGCTCTCTGATCGCGCGCGAAACGTCGGCCCAGCCGGCGTCGATCACCGGAAACAGTTTCGCTTCGTCGAGTGCGGAGGCGAACGCCGGCCGCCCTTCCGGCGATACGACGATGATCGGACCTTGCTGGGACATCTGACAAACCCGCCATCGACGCTTCGACGTTGCGCGCGCGATCCTAGTTTGGCGGTCTTAATGGCCCGTCAACGCAACCGCTCGACCTCACCTAGGTGGAACTGGTCCGGTCGCGAAACGCTTCCACCATCAGCGGGTTAAGCCCGAGTTCGGCGAGCGCCTCGCGGGCGCGGGCATTGTCGTGGGCGCGTCCGGCCAGCCTGTGCCCGCTCAGCCGGTCGGGCAGCGCGGTCAGCAGCGCGCCCTGTCCGAGGCGCCGTGCCCATTCCAGCAAATCCGTGGCCAGGAACCGGTAACCGCCGACCGCCATGATGCCCGACGGCGGCGCAGTGATGCAGATCGCCCCGGTCGAACGGTCGAGCCGCGCCGCATAATCGGTATCGACGAAATCACGCGGCGGCTGCGCCACCAGCGAGTCGCCAGGCGGCAGCGGCGGGGCATAGGCCGCCGGCGTCACCATCGGTCCGCGCAAGGCCAACGTTCCCTTGGGCGTCAGGAATACCTCGCCCGATATCGAGGAGCCCGGGACTTCGCGTGGGGCGCCGTGCAGGCCCGGCAGCACCGGCGCCGGTGCGCCCTCGGCGTTGCGGCAGACCGCGAACAGGCCGGCTTCGCCGAACAGATAGACGTCGGTCAGCACCGCCTCTCGATCCCTCCAGACCGGGCTGGAGACGACCTGTTCCGGGGCGCGCCACAACGCGATCACATTGCGCAAGGTCGGCAGCCGCGAGGACAATTCGATTTCATTCAACCGCATCGCCAGCTGCGCCGGCGCGATCAGCGTATCGCAGCACTGCTCGCTGATCTGCTGCTCCAGCACGTTGCCGTCGAAGGGATGATGCAGCGCCAGCGTCCCGCCCGATAGCAGCCAGACCACCAGCGACGAGATCACGCCCGCGAACGAGGAGGGCGCGAATGCCGACATGAAGACCGAACCCTGCGGGAGGTCGGCTTCCAGCGACAGCGCCAGGCCGCCGGCGATCAGATGCAAATGGGTGCGCGGTACGGGGCGAAAACCTTCGGCCGTGACGTCGAACGAGATGATCGCCGCCTTGCGGCCGTCCTCCACCACCGCCCGCCCGGTCGTCGCATCGCCGGCAAGTGCTGCGTCGAGCGAGGCCATGCCTTCCGGCAGATGATTGCCGAAGCCGCAGACATGGCGGATCGAAAACGCTTCGGCAGCCGCGTTCATCGCAAGGTCGGCGTGGTTGACGCCGTCGACCTTGCCCGCGGTCACGATCGCGCGCGCGCCGGTGCGATTGAGCGCGACCGTCAGTTCCGCTTGCCGCCAGAGCAGCGGAAACAGCGCAACCACGAGGCCCGCCCGGTGCGCCGCAAGCACGGTCAGGATGAACTCGATGGTGTTAGGCAATTGCACCGCGATGACGGAATTGTTGGGCAGGCCGGCTTCGATGAAATGCGCCGCAAGTGCCGTGATCGCCCGGTCGGCCTCGGCGAAGCTCAGGCGCTTCGCCGGCTGGCCGGTGACGCGCGGCTTGTCGAGCGGATCGACCAGCGCCAGCGTATCCGGCCTTCGCGCCAGAATCCGCTTGAACAGGACGTCGAGCGTCGGCGATGTGTTGGTCTGGATCACGGGATCACTTCGGTTGTCGTCACTTCGCGCGCGGGTCCGGCCGCTGCCACCAGGTTTCCGGGAGATATCCCGTCAGCGCGGTGGCCTGTGGCCGTTCTATCCGATTCCAGCGGGCGATCCATTGCTCTTGCGCATTAAACAACGGGATAGCGTAGAAGCCTGAGATCAGGGCACGGTCCAGCGCGCGAACCGCCGAGACGAACGCGGGACGTTCGCGCGCCTCCAGCAACGCCGCGATCATGGCGTCGATCGCCGGATCCTTGGCGCCCATATAGTTGCGCGTGCCCTGGATGTCGGCTGCCTTGCTGCCCCAATAGAAATACTGCTCGTTGCCGGGCGACAGCGACTGATCCCAGCGATTCCAGATCATGTCGAAATCATAACCGAGCCGGCGTTGCTCGAACTGCACCGCGTCGACCGACCGCACGGTGGCCTCGATCCCCGCGCGCTTCAGATCGCGGAGATAGGCCAGCGCGATCCGCTCCTGGTCGCGCGTCGACACCAAAATCTCGAAGGAGAGGGGGGCTTTGGTCGATCGCTGCCGAAGCATCGTGCCGTCGAGATCGTAACCGGCCTGGGACAGCAATGTCAGCGCGGCGCGCAGCGTGGCGCGGTCGCGCCCCGAGCCGTCGGTAACGGGAAAGCGGTAGCTGCCGTCGAGAATATCAGCCGGGATCCGAGACGCGAACGGCTTCAGCAACGCCAGCTCGCGGGCGTCGGCGGGCCGGCCATAGGCCGACAATTCGGACCCGGCGAAGAAGCCCGCCGAGCGGCCATACAGTCCGAAGAAGTAATTGCGGTTGACCCATTCGAAATCGAACAGCAGCGTCAGGGCCTCGCGGACCCTCACATCGGAGAACAACGGACGCCGTGTATTGAACACCAGAAACTCCGAGGGCTGCGGCATCCCGGTCTTGATGGCGTCGCGGATCACCTGGCCGTCCCTGGCCGCGGGGAAATCGTAGCCGTCATGCCAATACAGCGGCTCGGTCTCGACGCGGAAGTCGTAGAGACCGCGCCTGAAGGCTTCGAACAATCCGTTCAATTCGCGGTAGAAATCGAATTTGATCTCGTCGAAATTCCAAAATCCCCGATTGATCGGCAGGTCGCGGCCCCAATAGTCGGGATTGCGCGTGAATGTGACGCTCACGCCCGGATTGACCGCCGTGACGCGATAGGGGCCGGAACCGATCGGCGGCAACATCGACGTCTCCTCGAAGGTCGCAACATCGGTCGCATGCCGCGGCAACACCGGCAGCAGGCCGAGGATCAGCGGCAGCTCGCGATCATTGGCGCCGGCAAGATCGAACCGTACCGACAGCGGGTCGAGCGCTTCGGCTTTGGTGACCTTGGAATAGGCCTGGCGGGAATTGGGACGGCCGTGGTCCCGCAACAGCGCCCAGGAAAACAGCACGTCGTCGGCCGTGACGGGTTGTCCGTCCGAGAAACGCGCCCGCGGATCGAGATGAAAGGTGATGAAGCTTCTGGCGTCGTCGGTCTCGACGCTTTTGGCTAGCAGACCGTAGAGCGTGAACGGCTCGTCGTCGCCGCGCGCCATCAGACTTTCGACGGTATAGCCCCGCTCGAAGTTGTAAGCCCTGATCTGCTGGGCCGCGACCGCGCCCTTGACGATCAGGGGATTGAGGCTGTCGAAGGTGCCAAGAACGCCCCATGTCAAGCGGCCGCCCTTGGGTGCATCGGGGTTGGCATAGGGCAGGTGGCTGAAATCCTGCGGCAACGCAGGCTCACCCTGCATGGCGATGGCGTAGCTCTCTTTCGCCAATGCCTCGCCGCAGTCGATCGCCGACCAGAGGCCGAAAGCGATGACACCACCTGCCAACGCTTGAACGCAGTGTCGCAGCGATATCAGCGACGCGCCACGCCGATTTGATTCGGATTTGCTCACCGAAGGATTCTAGCATGACCCCGGCGGTGGACCACGACTGGCGCCGGGGATGCTTGTCGCCATTGATCTTTTCATCGGCCACTGTATGAAGGCTTGCAATCGACCTAGACGGCAGGGCCTGTCACTTAACCGCCTCATTTGGCGGGGAGACAGCCGCCCAAACGGCCAGGTGTCGGGCGCCTGCGGCGGTTTTGGGCGCTCCCGTTCAGAAAGGGCTTTCCGCAATGAATTTCCGTATCTTGGCCGCGTCGGTCTGGCCGCGTGGGCGGGTTTTCGCCGTGCTGGCGGCGACCGCGCTGACCGCCAGTCTGCTGGCGCCCGTGGTCCATGCGCAGCAGCCTGCTCCAGCGCCCGGCGCGCCGAAAGCCAAGCCGAGGGCCGCCCCGAAGGCTCCCCCCGCGCCTGCCCCGGCCGCTCAGGCACCGCCGGCGGCGGGTGCACCACCTCCGGCCGCGGCGGCCCAGCAGCAGCCCGCGGAGCAGCAGATTCCTCAGCTGATCTATGCGCCCTGGACGAAATTCTGCATCAAGGGCCAGGGTCAGCAGGGAGCACCCCCGGATCCCAACGCCAAGCAGATTTGTTTCATCGGCAAGGATGGCCGGATCGAGTCCGGCCAGGCGGTGGTCGCCGCCGTCGTCATCGAGCCCGAGGGCGAGCCGAAGAAGGTGCTGCGTGTCACGCTGCCGCTCGGCATGCAATTGGCTCACGGAACCCGCATTGTCGTCGACAACAACCCGCCGGCGCAGAGTCCATTCTCGTTCTGTTACCCCAATGGATGTGTCGCCGATTACGAATTGACGCCGGAACTGCTTGCCAACCTGAAGAAGGGGCAGACGTTGTACGTTCAGGCGATCCCCGCCAACAACGACGCGCTGACCCTTCCATTGCCGCTGCAAGAAGGTACCAACAGTTTCGCCAAGGCCTATGACGGTCCGCCGACCGACCCGAAGGTTTTCGAAGAGAACCAGAAGAAGCTGCAGGAAGAGTTGCAGAAACGCGCCGATGAAGCGCGCAAGAAGCTGGAGGCCGCCCAGCCCGGCGCCGCGGCCGCCAATCCGGCGGCGAAGTAGGCCGCGCCGCTTCAGCGACAAATCAAAAGGCGCCCGGACAGGGCGCCTTTTTTCCGGATACGTCGTCCTGAGGTGCGAGCCCCTTCGGCGAGTCTCGAAGGATGACTAGCTCGGTGCCCGAGCCCCATCCTTCGAGACGCCGCGCAAGATGCGCGGCTCCTCCCGGTGAGCTCAGTTCAACGAGGGATTGCGCGGGCGATAGCCGCCCGATTTGTCCTTCACGAAAATCTCGGCGACCTGGGAATGCCGGATCGGCTCGCCGGAATCGTCGGGCAACAGGTTCTGCTCGGAGACGTAGGCGACGTATTCCGATTCCGAATTCTCGGCGAGCAGGTGATAGAACGGCTGATCCTTGTGGGGGCGAACCTCCTCGGGGATCGACAGCCACCATTCCTCGGTATTGTTGAATTCCGGATCGATATCGAAGATCACGCCCCGGAACGAAAAGATCCGGTGCCGGACGATCTGTCCGATCTGAAACTTGGCGGTCCGCGTTTTTATCATATCTCGTCGAATAGACCATGATTGTGGCCGATGCTAGAGGCAAAGCGGCGATTTAACCTTTGCCATGACAGGTCTGCCAGGGCGCCGTGCCGCAGACCGGCCAGCTGATATTTCCATGAAATCTAGCCGGTCCGCCGCGTCGACCGCCACGAGGGCGCCAGGCCTTCGCGCATGGCGAGCCGGCGGAGCGGACCGAATGAGCCGAGCAAATGCAGGCCTGCCGCGCGCAAACTTTGCGCGGGCAGGAAATCGCTGAGCAGCGAGCGGTTGGCGAGATCGATCGCAAGCGTACGGCTGAGGATATCGGGGCGGCGCGCCATGTCGTAGCGCTTCAACAGCTGCGGCGAGCCGGGGTCTTCGCCCGACGCGATGGCGCGGCCGACGATGCCAGCGAGATCGGCGGCGTCGCGCAGGCCCATGTTGAGACCCTGCGCACCGATCGGCGGGATCACATGCGCGGCCTCGCCGACCAGCGCGATGCGGGATTTCGCGAAATGCCTGGGACGCTCGATCGCCAGCGGAAACAGATGGCGTCCGGGTTCGACGCGAAGACGGCCGAGAATGGAATGCGACTGCCTTTCGGCCGCGTCAGACAATTCATCATCGGAAAGCGCGATCAGCCGTTCGGCCTCTCTCGGCGCCAGCACCCACACTACGCTACAGCGCTCGCCCGGCAGCGGCACGAAGACGCAGGGGCCCTGCGGGGTGTGAAACTCGGTCGAGACATTCCGGTGCGGCCGGGAATGGCCGACGTTGAAGGTCAGCGCCGACTGATCGAGGTCGCGGTGCGCGACCTCGATGCCGGCAGCCTGGCGGCACAGCGAATGCCGCCCGTCGGCGCCGGCGACGAGGCGTGCGGAAAGCGATTTTCCCTGGGCGGTATGAATGGCGACACGATCATCTTCCGGGCTGACCAGATCGGCCTCGTCGTCGAACCGGATCAGCGCCGCAAGCTCGTTTGCCCGTTGTTCCAGCGCCGCTATCAAAAGGCGGTTTTCGATGTTGTAGCCGAATTCGTCGAGGCCGATTTCATCGGCCGAAAACCGCACCTCGGGCGCGCGGATCAGGCGGCCGGTGTCGTCGACGAGGCGCATCGCCCGCAATGGCGCCGCGTCGTCTCGGCAGCGCGGCCAGACATCCAGTGCCTGCAGGAAGTCGACGGAGCCGCCCAGCAATGCGGTGGTGCGATTGTCGGCATAGGGCACGCGGCGGGCGATCAGCGCCGTCCGCGCGCCGGCCTGCGCGACCGCGATCGCCGCTGCCAGTCCGGCGGGACCACCGCCGATCACGGCGACGTCGCAGCTCTCCGATGCTCCCTTCATGTCAGGACAATTGACTTTCCCCGGGGCATTTTCAAGCCGCCATCCGTGTCCCCGCCATGGCCAGTTTGCGCGGCCGAACGCCGCAACGGCAGATGTGCAAGACGAGAGGATTCCTGATAGTCCTGCCGGGCCAATGGACCAGATCAACCAGCGAATTTCCTCGACCGCATCGCCGGCGAAGCGGGCGGCCGCCTTTTCCGTGCATGTCTTCACGGCGCTGGGTGCGGGCATCGCGCTACTGGCGCTGCTCGAGGCCGTGCGCGAGCACTGGGCGGCGATGTTCTGGTGGCTTTGGGCGGCACTGCTGATCGATGCGCTCGATGGTCCGATCGCGCGACGGCTGGATGTCGTGCGCCTGCAGCCGAACTGGTCGGGCGAGGTGCTCGATCTCGTGGTCGATTTCGTCACCTATGTGTTCGTGCCGGCCTATGCGATCACCGCCAGCGGGCTGGTGCTGCCGTTGGCGGCGCCGCTGCTCGGCATCGGCGTCGCGGTCTCCGGCGCGCTGTATTTCGCCGATCGCCGCATGAAAAGCGCCGACAATCATTTTCGCGGTTTTCCGGGACTGTGGAATGTCGCGGCGTTCTATCTGTTCCTGCTGCATCCCCCGCCGGCGATCTCGAGTCTCTGCGGTGATCGTCCTGATCGTGGCCACCTTTGCGCCGTTCCATGTTGTGCATCCGGTCCGCGTGGTGCGGCTGCGCTGGCTGACATTGTCGTTGATCGCCATTTGGGGCGTGCTGAGCGCGGTGGCGCTGGCGAACGATTTTGACGTGGGCGCTGCGGTCAAGATCGCGCTCTGCGCCATCGCCGTCTATGTGGTGGCGAGCGACGCGGCGGTCCGGCTGTTGCGATCCTTCAAGGCATGATGGCGCTGCTGACGAGTCCGGAAGCCTGGGCGGCCTTGCTGACCCTGACGGCGCTGGAAATCGTGCTCGGCATCGACAATGTGATCTTCCTGTCGGTGATCGTCTCGCGCATCCCGGAAGCGCAGGCGACGCGCGCAAGGCAGATCGGATTGGCGCTGGCGCTGGTGTTCCGCATCCTGTTGCTTTGCCTCTTGGTGTGGCTGATCGGACTGACGCAGACCATCCTCCGCCTGGGCGGCATGGGGTTTTCGTGGCGCGACCTCATCCTGATCGGCGGCGGACTGTTCCTGATCACCAAGGCGACCCACGAAATCCACACCGAGGTGGAGGCGCGCGACCAGGCGAGCGCAAATGCACGCGCCGGCCGCGCGTTTCTCTGGGTAATCGCCCAGATCATCGTCATCGATATCGTGTTCTCGCTGGACTCCATCATCACCGCGATCGGCATGGCGCAGGATCTCGCCATCATGATCGCGGCCGTCGTCATCGCCTGTCTGATCATGTATCTGTCGTCGGGTCCGGTCGCGCAATTCGTGGCGGCGCATCCCACCACCAAAATGCTGGCGCTGGCATTCCTGGTGCTGATCGGGGTTGCGCTGGTCGCCGACGGATTCCAGTTCCATATCCCGCGCGGCTACATCTATTTCGCCATCGCGTTTTCCGCGGGAGTCGAGTTCTTCAACGTGCTGGCCGGGCGCAACCGGAAGCAGGCCCGTTAACTTTTCCAACGCTGACGCGCCTTCGGGGTTGAGTTGACAATGCCGCCATGATGGCTTCCGATTCACCCGACGGAAATGCCAAGGGAGAAGCCGATATGACCAAGGCCGTACGGGTACACAAGGTGGGGGGTCCGGAAGCCCTGGTGTACGAAGCCGTCGACGTGCCCGCGCCGGCTGCCGGCGAGGTTCGTATCCGCCAGCATGCCGTCGGCCTGAATTTCATCGACGTCTACTACCGCAACGGCCTCTACAAGGCACCGGGACTGCCGTTCATTGCCGGCAACGAAGCCGCCGGCGAAGTTTTGTCGGTTGGCCCCGGCGTGACCAATTTTCATCCCGGCGACCGCGTCGCCTATTATTTCAATCTCGGCGGCTATGCCACCGAGCGCAACATTCCCGCCGACAAGCTCGTCAAACTGCCCGACCACATCACCTACGAGCAGGGCGCGGTCCTGATGCTGAAGGGGCTGACGGTCTGGTACCTGCTGCACAAGACCTTCAAGGTCGAGCCGCACCACCGGGTGCTGATCCATGCCGCCGCCGGCGGCATCGGGCTGTTGGCCTGCCAGTGGGCGAGGGCGCTCGGCGCCCATGTCATCGGCACCGTCGGCTCCAGGGCCAAGGCCGATCTCGCGCTTGCCAATGGCTGCGATCACGTCATCCTCTATAACGAGGAGGATTTCGTCGCGCGGGTGAAGCAGATCAGCCGCAACGAGCTCTGCGACGTGGTCTATGACGGCGTCGGCAAGACCACCTTTCCGGGCTCGCTGTCCTGCATCAAGCCGCGCGGCCTGTTCGTGAGCTTCGGCAATGCCTCGGGTCCGGTGCCGCCGTTCGCGATCGCCGAACTCAACAATCACGGCTCGCTGTTCGCCACCCGCCCAAAACTCAACGACTACATCGGCAAGCGCTCGGAATTGCTGGAAGGCGCCGACACGCTGTTTGCCGCCGTCATCAACGGCAAGCTGCACGTGCCGATCAACCACGCCTATGCGCTGAAGGATGCGGCGAAGGCGCATATCGATCTGGAAAGCCGCGCCACGACAGGGGCGTCGATTTTGAAGCCGTAAGCCGTCCGTCGTTTCGCACTACGATACGGCTTTCGCTTTATCCAATTTCTCAATTAACTGCATGACCCCCGCGACGGATTCGAGCACGGCCAAACTACCGTTCGTCAACCTGAGTGTGGCGGCGTAACCTTGCGGTGTACCACCGTCACGCCCAACCCAGCAGATTTGATCGATATTGACGTAGATGCTCTCCGGCGCATTCCCAAATTTGTGAGTAAGTGTGATGAAAGACATCGGGTCATCTCCGTTTCAAGCGATGCGTTGATCGGCGGCAATTATTAGGGTGCGTTTGGCTTGGGCACAATCTTACGTAGTCCTTCAGGCCGGTCGACTACGTTTGATTGCCATGCCGGTCCCGGGGCTCGTTCGCCGCGCTCGTTGAGCTTATGTGACCTCCCATATCTGCCACCTGCTCCGCTACGCCACACGCCTTGCCGCACCCATCCGCGTCAGGATCGCATCCAGCGCATCGATCAGGGCAGCGATTTCCTCGCGCGTGACGTTGAGCGCGGGCATCAAGCGCAGCGTGTCGGGGCGCGGCGCATTGAGCAACACACCGTCCTCGAACGCCTGCGCGACGATCGATGCGGCGATTGGCATCCGCAGGTCGAGCGCCAGCAAGAGGCCCCGGCCACGGACTTCGCCGAGGCCGTGGCGCGCCGACATCCGCTGCAATTCGCTTTCGAGATAAAGGCCGGTATCGGTAACCGACTTCAGGAAATCCGGCGCGGCGACCGCCTGCAAGACCGCCGATCCCGCCGCGCACATCAAGGGATTGCCGTTGAAGGTGCCGCCCTGATCGCCGTGTTCGAAGCAGGAGGCGGCCTCGGTAGCGAGCAAGGCGGCCAGCGGCACGCCGCCGCCGATGCCTTTGCCGAGCGTCATGATGTCGGGCTCGATCCCGGCGTTTTCATAGTCGAACAGCTTTCCGGTGCGGCCCATGCCGGTCTGAATCTCGTCGACGATGAGTAACAACCCGTGCGCCTGGGTGAGATCACGCAGTTCGCGCAGGAATTTTGGCGTCGCGGGCCAGACGCCGGCCTCGCCCTGGATCGGCTCCAGCATCACGGCTATGGTTTTGTCCGATATCAGCCGCTCGATGGAAGCAAGATCGTTCAACTGCGCCTTGCGGAAGCCCGGCACCTTCGGCTCGAACAGCGGCTCGAACGCCTTCTTGCCGGAGGCCGACATCGTTGCCAGCGTCCGGCCGTGAAAGCCGCCTTCGAAGGTGATGATCTCGTGGGCGCCGCTCCGGTGCAGCGCGCCGTATTTGCGCGCCAGTTTGATCGCGCCTTCGTTGGCCTCGCCGCCGGAATTGGCGAAGAACACCCGGTCGAAGCAGCTGTGATCGACCAGCGCCTTCGCCAGCTTCAGGCTGGGGCCGTTGTAAAACGCGGGGCTCGGCGTCAGCAGTAGTTTTGCCTGCGCCGCAAGCGCTTCCGCCACGGCCGGCGGAGAATGGCCGAGGCAATTGACCGCCCAGCCCTGGATGAAATCGAGATAGCGCCTGCCGGAATCGTCCCACAGGTACGAACCTTCGCCGCGGACGAAGACCGCCGGCGGGCGCGAGGTAATTTCCATCAAGGCGTCAAACGGATGGGTGGCGATGTTCATGTCGAAACTCCCTGGAGGTTGAATGAAAAAGCGCGCCAAAACGCGAGAAGGCCGCACTTTTTCGGGTGCGGCCTTCTCGAAAACGTTGCTGATCTGGTTGTTCAGCGTTGTCGTCGGACACGGCGCGACCCATCATCGTCAGAGCGACGACGGAAAGTGGCGCGGAGTTGGGTCCGGGTGAAAATCATGGAGCAGGGCCATACAGCCGAAGGGCGGGCGCTGTCAAGCGAGTTAGAACCCCGCGACGCTGCCGTGCAGATCGTATTCGTCCGCGCGCTCGATCTTCGCAGTGACGATTTCCCCGACCCGGAGCGGCCGACGGCTCGATAGATAGACTGAACCATCGATCTCGGGCGCATCTGCCTTCGAGCGCCCCTTCGAGACGGTCGGGCCGACTTCGTCGATGATGATCTGCTGCCGCGTGCCGACCTTGCGTTTCAGCCTGCGGGCGGAGATCTTCTGCTGCCGCGCCATCAGCGCGTTCCAGCGCTCCTGTTTCGTTTCCTCGGGGACGGCGTGACCAAGCGCATTCGACGCGGCGCCCGCGACTGGTTCGTATTTGAAGCAGCCGACGCGGTCGATCTCGGCCTCATCGAGCCAGTCGAGCAGATAGGCAAAATCGGAATCGGTCTCGCCCGGAAAACCGACGATGAAGGTGGAGCGCAAGGTTAGCTCGGGACATTGCTCGCGCCACGCCTTGATCCGAGCCAGCGTCTTTTCCTGCGCCGCCGGGCGCTTCATGGCCCTGAGGATTTCCGGGCTCGCGTGCTGAAAGGGAATATCGAGGTAGGGCAATACTTTGCCCTCCGTCATTAATCCGATGACTTCGTCGACGTGCGGGTAGGGGTAGACATATTGCAGCCGCACCCATGCGCCGAGTTCTCCGAGCTCTTTCGCCAGATCAAAGAATTTGGCGCGGACTGCGCGGTCCTTCCACGGGCTGGCGGCATATCGGATGTCGACGCCGTAGGCCGAAGTATCCTGGGAGATGACCAGGAGTTCCCTGACGCCGGCGGTGACCAGCTTTTCCGCCTCGCGCAGCACGTCGCCGGCCTCCCGCGACACCAGATCGCCGCGCAGTTTCGGGATGATGCAAAAACTGCAGCGGTTGTTGCAGCCTTCGGAAATCTTCAGGTAAGCGTAGTGCCGCGGCGTCAGCTTGATGCCTTGCGGCGGCACCAGGTGGAGGTGCGGATTGTGCAGCGGCGGCAGCGCCCGATGCACGGCATCGAGCACGCTCTCATACTGCTGCGGGCCCGTGATCGACAGCACGCCGGGATAGGCTGATGCGATCGCTTCCGGCTCCGCGCCCATGCAGCCGGTGACGATGACCTTGCCGTTCTCGGCCATGGCCTCGCCGATCGCGCCAAGCGATTCCTTCTTGGCGCTGTCGAGAAAGCCGCAGGTGTTGACGATGACGAGATCGGCGCCGTCATGCTTGCGCGCCAGCTCGTAGCCCTCCGCGCGCAGCCGTGTGATGATGCGTTCGGAATCCACCAGCGCCTTGGGGCATCCCAGCGAAACAAAACTGACTTTGGGCGCGGCGGCCTGTTGCATTTCTGGTTTGTCCTGGTGATGGGCAGGAGCTAGTCCCAATTGCTCATAATTACAAGGCTTTGAGCGGGCTTGCGGCGTGCTATGAATGATCTAAGGGAATGCGAGTGACCGATGGGCGAGTTGTCCCCCAAAATCGTGATTGTCGACGAAAGCCCGATCCGCGCCGCGATCCTGGAGGAGGGGTTGCGGGAGGCGGGTTTTACCGGCGTCGTCCACATCAGCGAAATGCAGAGCCTGCTGGCGCGGATCTATGCGCTCGATCCCGACGTCATCCTGATCGACCTGGAAAATCCCAGCCGCGACGTGCTGGAACAGATGTTCCAGGTCAGCCGCGCGGTTCGCCGCCCGATCGCGATGTTCGTCGACCAGAGCGACGCGGCCTCGATCCAGGCCTCAGTCGATGCCGGCGTCTCCGCCTATATCGTCGACGGGCTGAAGAAGGAGCGCATCAAGCCGATCCTCGATCTCTGCATCTCCCGCTTCAACGCGTTCGCAAAGCTGCAGGACGAACTCGAGCGCGCCAGGTCCGCGCTGGAAGACCGCAAGGTGATCGATCGCGCCAAGGGAATCCTGATGAAGCTGAAGGGGCTGACCGAAGACGAGGCCTATGTGCTGCTGCGATCCACCGCGATGCGCGAGAAAAAGAAAATCGGCGAGATCGCGCAGTCGATCCTGACCGCCTCGGAGCTGTTGAAATGACCGGACCGCTTCACATCGGCTTCATTCCGCTGGTCGATGCCGCCGCCCTGGTCGTCGCCGTCGACAAGGGATATTTCGCGGCCGAAGGGCTCGACGTCACGCTGGTACGGGAAGTGTCGTGGTCGAACGTCCGCGACAAACTCAATATCGGACTGTTCGACGCCGCGCATCTGTTGGCGCCGGTCGCGATCGCCTCGAGCCTCGGCCTCGGCCACGTTAAGGTGCCGATCGCAGCGCCCTTCAACCTCGGGCTCAACGGCAACGGGATCACGGTATCGCCGGCGCTGCATGCGGCGATCATGGCCGAGATCGACGGCGACCGCTTCGATCCGATGGCGACCGCGCTGGGGCTGGCGCGCGTGGTGGCGGCGCGGCGGAAAGCCGGCGCCGAACCTCTGACCTTCGGCATGACCTTTCCGTTCTCGACCCACAATTACCAGCTGCGGTTCTGGATGGCGGCTGGCGGTGTCGATCCCGACGAGGACATTCGTTTGGTGGTGCTGCCGCCGCCCTACATGGTCGACAGTCTCGCCGGCGGCCATATCGATGCCTTCTGCGTCGGCGCGCCCTGGAATTCCATCGCTGTCGATCGAGGCGTTGGCTTCATCCTGCATTTCGTCTCGGACATCCTCGTGCGCGCCGCGGAGAAGGTGCTTGCTGTCCGTCAGAGTTGGTCTGACAGGAATCCGCAAGTCGTCGCCGCCCTGATACGGGCCGCTTCACGGGCTGCCGAATTCATCGAGCAGCCGCAGAACCGATCCGAGGCCGCGCGCATCCTCAGCGCGCCGGACCGCATCGGCGTCGATGCCGAAATAATCCAGCGAACGCTCGACGGGCGCCTCAAGATTTCGCCCGACGGAACCATGCGCGAGAGCAGCCGCTATCTGCTGGTCGGCCGGGAAGGCGCCGGGCGGCCCGATCCGGTGCAGGCCGCCTGGCTCTATGCGCAAATGGTGCGCTGGGGGCAGGCCGCCTACACCCCTGAGGCGCTCAGAACCGCGATGGCGGTGTTCCGGCCGGAGCTTTACGACGCGGCGCTGGGAAGCGTGGAGAAGGCCGCCGGTGCACCCGGCCGGATAGGCGCGTTCGCCGGGCCTGCCTTCGCTGCCGATGACGTTGCCGGGCATCTCGCGGCGTTCAAGATCGGACGCAGGATCTGACTGACAAGCTTTTGGAACAATATTGGGCAGTCGGTTCGATAGGCTAATCTTTAGGCTTACTGGTCGAAATTTGTGGCAAGTGGCCTTGGAAGGTTCCCGTCGTCAAACTACAAGCATATGAATTATCTATATATTTCCTGGACATCCGGGTGGCACGCAACTTGTATGTTGCAGTGCAGCCAGCCGCCATCGATGTCCGCTGGTCACCGTCAAAGATGGAATTCCGCAGCAACGAGGCTGGTCGGACCGCTCTTGGGTTTGAGCGCGTCATGTTCCCTGAATCCCGTTGAAGCCGCCCGTCGTGGCCGCAGGAGCTTCGTCGCCCAACATGAAAATCGAGACCCTCTCTGTCGATTTCACCGACGAGCAGAAGCGCTACCTCGAAGGCTTTGCCACCGGCTTGCAGATCAGCAAGGTCGGCCGCGGTCTCGGCGGCGCCGGTAAGGCGAATGCCGAACCGAGCGGACCGGATGCCGCGCACATCAAGGCGCAGGACAAGGTCCTCGCTTCAGGCAGAAAGCTCGTCGATCAGGAGAAATTCAAGCGCGAACAGCATCCGTTCGACGCCTATCCGCGGCTGAAGCAGCAGGCGCTGGACAACGCGGCGCCGACTCCGGCGGACAATTTCCGCTGGCGCTATTTTGGCCTGTTCTATGTCGCGCCGGCGCAGGATTCCTACATGTGCCGCCTGCGGATTCCGAACGGCATCCTGAAACACTGGCAGTTCGCAGGGCTCGCCGACCTCGCGGAACGCTGCTGCGGGCCGTTTGCCCATGTGACAACGCGCGCCAATCTGCAGGTTCGCGAGGTTCCGCCGAAAAACACGGTCGCGCTGATCGAGGGCATCCAGGACCTCGGCCTGTGCTCGCGCGGCTCCGGCGCCGACAACATCCGCAACGTCACGGGTACGCCGACCGCCGGTATCGATCCGCAGGAATTGATCGATACAAGGCCATATGCCCGGCAATGGCACTACCACATTCTCAACGACCGCTCGCTGACCGGACTGCCGCGCAAATTCAACGTCGCCTTCGACGGCGCCGGCACAATCGCGGTGCTCGAAGAAACCAATGACATTGCCTTTGCGGCGGTCGAGGTGAAGGACGGTTTCGGCGTCGAGCCGGGCGTCTGGTTTCGGCTCGGCATCGGCGGCATCACCGGCCACAGGGATTTTGCGAAACAGACCGGCGTGGTGGTCAAGCCCGAGGACGCGACCAAGGTCGCCGACGCCATCGTGCGTGTGTTCATCGACCTCGGCGACCGCACCAACCGACTCAAGGCGCGCCTGAAATACGTCATCGACGGCATGGGCATGGAGAAATTGTTGGTGCTGGTCGAGGAAAAGCTCGGCCACGCCTTCACCCGCGTGCCAGCGGAGGCGCTTGGCCCCCGGCCGGCGTTCGACCGCATGGCACATATCGGGGTGCACAGGCAGAAACAGGAAGGTCTCAACTGGATCGGCGTCGTGCTTCCTGTCGGCAAGGTGACGTCCGAGCAGATGCGGGGACTGGCCAAAATCGCCCGCGATCTTGGCGATGGCGAACTCCGCCTCACGGTCTGGCAGAACCTTTTGATACCGGGCGTGCGCGACGAAAATGTCGCGCTGGCGGTTGTCGCCATCGAAGCTATCGGGCTTGCCGTCAAGGCCTCGCAGATCCGCGCGGGCCTGATCGCCTGCACGGGAAATGCCGGCTGCAAATTCGCCGCCTCCGACACCAAGCGCCATGCCGCCGAGATCGGCGACTGGTGCGAGGGCCGGGTGGAAATCGAGACGCCGCTGAACATCCATCTGACCGGCTGCCACCATTCCTGCGCGCAGCACTACATCAGCGATATCGGCCTGATCGCCGCCAAGGTCCCGTTCGGCGAGAGCGACGACACGGTCGAGGGCTATCATCTGTTTGCCGGCGGCGGATTCGGTCCGGACGCCGATCTCGGGCAGGAGGTGTTTCACGACCTCAAGGCAGAGGACACGCCGAGGACGGTCGAAAAACTCTTGAAGGCCTATCTCGCGCATCGCGCCTCGCCTGACGAAACCTTCCTCAGCTTCGCCCGCCGTCACGATGGCGAAACGCTGCGCAGGCTTGCCGAGGCGGAGACGTCCACATGAACCAGATGACGCCGCCGCCGAAAATCGAAATCATTCCCGCGAGCGCGCCGTTCTCGGAAGCGCAGCGCTCCTGGCTGAACGGCTTCTTCGTCGGGCTGTTGTCGGATGGGCCTGCGCCGTTGTCGGCCGAGCAGGGCGCGGCCGTCCTGCAAGGCCCGGCCGGCGATGCCGACGACGGCGAGGCGCCCTGGCACGATCAGACCATGCCGATAGCGGACCGCATGAAACTCGCGGAAGGCCGCCCCCTGCGGCGGCGGATGATGGCGGCGATGGCGCAGCAGGATTGCGGCCAGTGCGGCTATAACTGCAACGACTATTCCGAGGCGCTCGCCGGCCGAGCCGAGGCTCGGCTCAACCTCTGCGTCCCCGGCGGCAAGGAAACCGCCCGCATGCTGAAGGCGCTGCACGAGGAGCTGGAGAAGGCGCCGGCCGCCTCGGCGATGAGCCCGGCGCCGGCGCCGCCGGCGGTTACCGCCGAGCCTGGGCGATCGCGGGACAATCCCGTGCTGGCAACCTTCGTATCGCGCCGCCTGCTGAATAAGCCCGGCTCGGAAAAGGAAACCTGGCATTTCGATTTCGATCTCTCGGGTTGCGGCCTCGATTATGTCGTCGGCGACTCCTTCGGCGTTTTTGCGCGCAACGATCTCGGTCTGGTCGACCAGATCATCGCCATGCTCGGTGCTTCCCATACCACGCAAGTCAGGGGCAAGACGCTGCGCGAGGTCTTGACCTCGGACGTGTCGCTGTCGCCGGCGCCGGATACGCTGTTCGAACTGTTCTCGTTCATCACCGGCGGCGCGCAACGCGAGAAGGCCCGCGCGCTGGGTCGCGGCGAAGATCCCGACGGCGACGCGGCAACCCTCGATGTCATGGCGGCGCTGCAGAAATTTTCCAATATCCGCCCGCATCCCGAAGCTTTCGTCGAGGCGCTGGAGCCGCTGCAGCCGCGGCTTTATTCGATCTCCTCGTCGCATAACGCAACGCCGGGAAAGTTGTCGCTGACGGTCGATTGCGTGCGCTACGTGGTCGGAAAACGCAGGCGCCTGGGGCTGGCCTCGACCTTTCTCGCCGAGCGCATCAAGCCCGGCGACGAGGTCATGGTCTATGTGCAGAAGGCGCACGGCTTCGCGCTGCCGCAGGACCCGAAGCTACCGATCATCATGATCGGGCCGGGCACCGGCATCGCCCCGTTCCGCGCCTTCCTGCTCGACCGCAAGGCGACCGGCGCGCAGGGCAAGAACTGGCTGTTCTTCGGCCATCAGCGCAGCGGCTGCGATTTCTTCTATGCCGACGAGCTGAACGCCATGAAGACGCAAGGGCTGCTGACGCGGCTATCGCTGGCGTGGTCGCGCGACGGCGACAAGAAATTCTACGTGCAGGACCGCATGCGCGAGGTCGGACGCGAGGTGTGGACCTGGCTTGCCGAGGGCGCCAACGTCTACATCTGCGGCGACGCCAAGCGGATGGCGAAGGACGTCGAGCGCGCACTGGTCGACATTGTCGCGCAGTTCGGCGCGCGCTCCATCGACGAGGCGGTCGCCTTTGTCGGCGACCTCAAGAAGAAAGGCCGGTTCCAGCAGGACGTGTATTAGGGCGTGAACATGGCCGCGGTCTCGACCGCGTGTGCCTGTCTGGATTATATGGGTTGGCAACCCAGAGGTCACGCCGATGCCGGACCAAATGCTGTCGCCGAAGCGGATCGCCGCCGAGGCCTTCACCGATGCAGCCGCGGCGGTCGACCGTATCGCCGAAATCTACGAACGCAACGTCGGCTTTTTGCGCGGCACCCTTGAATCTTATATCGCGGGTGAACCGCTCGACGGGCGCGTGCGTGCCACCTATCCGGTTGTCAGGATCACCACGGGCACTCACGCTCGCCTCGACTCGCGCCTCTCTTATGGCTTTGTCTCCGGTCCCGGCATCTACGAGAGCTCGGTGACGCGGCCTGACCTTTTTCGTGGCTATTTCACCGAGCAGATCGGCCTTCTCATCCAGAACCATGGCGTGCCGGTGGAGATCGGCGAATCGGAAGAACCGATCCCGATTCACTTTGCGTATCGACGCGACATCAACGTTTCAGCCAGTCTGCCAACGCACGACCGGCCGCTGCGCGACCTTTTCGACACGCCCGATCTCGGCACCATCGATGATGCGATCGTCGATGGCACGCTGGCCGCCGCTGCGCGACAACCGCTCGCGATGTTTCGTGCCGCCCGCGTCGATTATTCGCTGCACCGGCTATACCACTACACGGGAACCGATCCGGAGCACTTCCAGAATTTTGTGATCTTTACCAACTACCAGTTCTACGTCGACGCCTTCGCGCGCATCTGCCGCGAGCGAATGGCGGCCGGCGATCCATTGGCGGATGCCTTTGTCGAGCCCGGCAACGTCATCACGACCAGAGCGGCTCCAGCCGAGCAAGGTCCAGCGCACGCTGCCCCGGCGCGCCTGCCGCAGATGCCCGCCTTTCATCTGGTTCAACCGGACTCCCGCGGCATCAGCATGATCAACATAGGCACCGGGCCGTCAAATGCGCGCAATATCAGCGATCACGTCGCGGTGCTTCGGCCCCATGCCTGGTTGATGCTGGGCCACTGCGCCGGGTTGCGGAACACGCAGAAGCTCGGCGACTACGTGCTTGCGCACGGATACGTCCGCGAGGATCACGTGCTGGACGAGGAACTGCCGCTGTGGGTACCGGTTCCGGCGCTGGCCGAGATGCAAGTAGCGCTCGAGCAAGCCGTCAGCGAAGTGACGCAACTGACCGGATTTGAGCTGAAGCGCGTCATGCGTACCGGAACGGTGGCCAGCGTCGACAACCGGAATTGGGAACTTGGCGATCACGTGGCCACCATTCGCCGCCTGTCGCAATCGCGCGCGATCGCCCTCGACATGGAATCTGCCACCGTGGCCGCCAACGGATTCCGCTTCCGTGTGCCGTACGGAACGTTGTTGTGCGTGTCGGACAAGCCGCTGCATGGCGAGATCAAATTGGCCGGCATGGCCGACGATTTCTACCGCCAGCGCGTCCGCCAGCATCTCGAGATCGGTCTTCGGGCGCTGGAAAAGCTCCAGTCGCAGGAAGGAGAACGGCTGCATTCGCGCAAGCTGAGGAGTTTTGCGGAGGTCGCGTTTCAGTAAATGGCCATGTTCGCTGTCTGAAAACCGGTGGCCCGACGTTGACGCAACCAAATACCAATCGATACGTTGGGTTCCATCTGCATCAAATCCTGCCGAATAAAATTCTCGCGCGAATCCGGTCTGGAGAATTTTTGACTCGGCGTCGACTCTCACGAAGCTTTCATATCGCTATTTCGCGCTGCGGCTTGAATCCGCGCGCGAATGGTAGTTGATTCCGCGCAAATGGGGCGTTGGAGATCGACCATACGCGAATTTTCGGCGGAAGCCCGCCTGCACCTTTATGCGCGCTCCCTCTCGCGGCGAACCGGAACCGGACTCCACGGCGCCGCGCTGTACGGGGCGTTCGCCGTCATCGCGGCCATCGTGTTCGGCACGCTGTCGGTGCATCCGTTCTGAGCCGCCTTCAGCTCACCCTGAACGGCGCCACGTTGATGCCGGCATCCTTCAGCGCCTGCCGCACGCCGCGGGCGATGTCGACGGCGCCGGGCGTGTCGCCGTGAATGCAGACGGTGTCGGTGCGCATCTTGATCACCTTGCCGGTGACGGAGACCACGGCGCCATCCTGCACCATGCGCACGACGCGGTCGGCGATCGCCTTGGCATCGTGCAGCACCGAACCGGGCTTTTTGCGCGATACCAGCGAGCCATCGTCCTCATAGGCGCGGTCGGCGAATATCTCGTGCACCATCGGCAGGTTGGCGGCTTCGCCCGCCTGCACCAGGGCCGAATTGGCCAGCACCACGAACACCAGACTGGGGTCGACCGCCTTGATGGCGGAAGCAATCGCCTTCGCGGTCGCCGGGTCCTCGCAGGCGACATTCGATAGCGCCCCATGCGCTTTCACATGGGTCACCTTATGGCCGGCCGCGGTCGCGATCGCCTGCAAGGCGCCGATCTGGTAGGCGACGAGATTTTCGATTTCGGAAGCCTTCATGCCGGGAAACGGCCGGCGGCCAAAGCCGTGCAGGTCGCGGTAGCCGGGATGGGCGCCGACGCTGACGCCGCGGGCTTTCGCCAACTCACAGGTCTCGCGCATGATGTCGGCGTCGCCGGCGTGATAGCCGCAGGCGACGTTGACGGAAGTGGCAAGCTCGATCATGGCGGCGTCATGGCCCATCTCCCAGGGCCCAAAGCTCTCGCCGAGATCGCAATTCAGGTCGATGGTCGTCATGTCCGTCCCCTTTAAGCGAGTGGATCTTCGTCGCTTCAGTCAGTCTTGCGCCAGTGCGTCGGCGGAAGGCGTTTGCCAGGTTTCGATGTCGACGGCGCTGACGGCGCTTCCGGCGACGTTAGCATTTCTCAGCGCCTCGATGTTGAGATCAAACCTGTCAATTCCACCGACGCGGCCGGGCAGGCTCTGCAAAAGGCTCGCGAACTTGCGCGCTTCGGCCTGCGCTTGCTTCATGCTGACGGCCTTGAAGCGAAACGCCCTGCCTGCCGGCATTTGCGCGAACCGGCCGATATCGGCGGAAATCACGGTCGCGATCTTGGGATAGCCGCCGCTGGTGCCGCGATCCGGCATCAGCACGATCGGCGCGCCATTGCCGGGCACCTGGATGCTGCCGTCGACGGTGCCGTCGGAGACGATGTTGTGGCCGTGCTGGTGCTTGATCACGGGGCCCTCGAGCCGGTATCCCATGCGATCGCTGGTGGCCGAGACCTTCCACTCGCTGGCGAGAAACAGCGCCTTGGCGTCATCGTCGAATTCGTCGTCCTGCGGGCCCAGCACGACGCGGATCGGGCCGTCGAGAGCAGGCGGAAGCTCGATCCGGCGTTCGGTGGCAGCACTTGCGGCTTTGGCCGGCAGCTCATCGCCGGCCTGCAGCGGACGCGGAAAGGGGCTGCCGAGGCCGGCCCGCGCATTCACCGCGAGGCTGCCGAACTCAGGCTCGCCTGCAATTCCGCCCTCGATCGCGAGGTAGCTGAATGCGCCGCCGCGCGCGAAGCCGAGGTTGAGGGCTTCGCCGTCGGCGAGCGTCATCGAGCTATCCAACGCAACCGTTCGCTCGGCGATATCGGCGCTGCGCGGCGCTCCCGACAGCGCGACGCGCACCGCGCCGTCGCGCGCGGTGAAAGCTGCGCTGAACGGGCCGATTTCGATCGCGGCCGCAAACAGCGCGTTTCCAACCAGGACATTGGCTGCCGCCAGCGCCAGCCGGTCCATCGCGCCGCTTGGCGTCAGGCCGTAGCGCTGGGCGCCGGGCCGGCCGCCATCCTGCACCGAACTCGCAGGCCCAATGGCTGAAATGACCAGTTTGCTCATGGGGCGATCTGCTCGGCGATGATCTCGCCCGCTTCGGCGGCGCGGTCCTGCTCCGCAAACATCTTGGCGTCGATGGCAGAAAACGTAATGCGATCACCGGGTTCGAGCAAAAAGATGGGATTGCGATGTAACTGATAGGTCCTAACCGGGGTGCGTCCCAACAGATGCCAGCCGCTGGGGCCGGCCAGGCACTGGATGCCGGCTTGCACGCCGCCGACCGAGATCGTGCCGGCTGGGGTCAACAGCCGCGGATTTTGCCGCCGCGGCATGTGCAAAAATTTTTCGAGCCCGCTCAGATAGGACCAGCCCGGCGTAAAACCGATCATGGCGACGCGATAGTCGCCGGCGGCATGGCGGGCCACGATCTCGTCCGGCGTGGCTTTCAGCGTCCTGGCGACATCCTCGAGATCGATGCCATGTTCGCCGCCATAGCTCACGGGAATGCGCCAGCGGCGCGTTTTCGCCAAGGCTGGAACCGGCCGTTGCGCCATGGCGGCAAGCTTCGCGCCGAGCGTATCGAAATCGATCGCGACGGGATCGTAATGCACCAGCAGCGACCGATAGGTCGGGACCGTCTCGGTCACGCCGGCGACCTGCTCATCGGCCAGCACGCGATCGAGCGCCAGCACCCGCTGGTTGGCGGCATCGTCGATATTGCGGCTGAATTCGACCGTGATGGCGGCGTCGCCACTGGGCAGAATGCGGGGCGGGGAGAGCGTCGCGGCCATGGGCCTCACAAACTTGTCGCATGCTGTTTTTGGCTCAATATCTCGTGCTTGTCACGCCGTCATCGGTTCCCCGCCCTTGACGGGATGGCCGGGCCCCGCAAGATGCGCCCGCCCTATCCACCCCCTGCCGGAGTTGCAGTTTCGATGCCCTTGACCCCCGAAGCGATCAAGACCCTTTCCCACGTCTCCACGGCCACCATCACCACGGTCCTGCTCAAAAAAGGGCTGCGGAACGTCTGGATGCGGGGCTCGCGGCCGTTGCGGCCGGGGCAGAAGCGGCTGGTAGGATCAGCCTTCACGCTGCGCTTCGTGCCGGCGCGGGAGGATCTGGCGACGCCGGAATCCTGGTCGTCGCCGATTTCCACCCGCACCGCGATCGAGGCGATGCCGGAGGGCTGCATCGCCGTGGTCGACGCCATGGGCATCACTGATGCCGGCATCTTTGGCGATATCCTGTGCGCCCGCATGGTCAAGCGCGGGGTGACGGCGCTCGTCACCGACGGCGTGGTGCGCGATCTGGAGGGCGTGCTCGGCACCGGCTTGCCGGTGTGGTGCGACGGCTATGCCGCGCCGCCTTCGGTTGCCGGGCTGACGTTCGTCGGCTGGGGCGAACCGATCGGCTGCGGCGGCGTCGCGATCTTTCCAAACGACGTCATCGTCGCCGACCAGGATGGCGCGGTGGTGATTCCGCAGGCGTTCCTCGATCTGATTCTCGCCGAAGGCGCCGAGCAGGAACGCATGGAAGCCTGGATCGTCGAGCAGGTGAATTCCGGCGCGGTTCTGCCGGGCCTCTATCCCATGAACGCCGAGACCAAGGCACGCTACGCGGCGTCGAAGAAATAGCTTTGCGTCAATAACAAAGGGAGTAGCACGCCATGGAGATCCATCTCGCTGGCTCACGGCCGACCCGCCGGGCGCCGAAGGAATATTTCACCGGCACGGTCTGGCAGGATCCGATCATCACGGCGGCGGCTCCAGCCCGCGTCGTCGCCAACCGGGTGGCGTTTGAGCCCGGCGCGCGAACCGCCTGGCACACCCATCCGCTGGGCCAGACACTCTACGTCGTGTTCGGGGTGGGCCGCGTCCAGGCCAAGGGCGGACCGGTGCGCGAAATCAAGTCCGGCGACGTCGTCTGGATTCCGCCCGGCGAAAAGCACTGGCACGGTGCGGGACCGACCACCGCGCATGGTTCACGTCGCCATGCAGGAAGCGTTGGATGGAAGCGCGGTGACCTGGATGGAATATGTGACCGACGCCGAATACGCCGTGGCGGTGGGCTAGTCCCGCGTTCCCCGGATGCTGCGCAGCGCGCCGCCTTCCGGCGTGGTGCGCTGCTGATCCGGGGTCCAGATCATTTCGACGGCCGAGCGGGTCCCGGCTCTGCGGCGCGCCGTAAAGGACGCCGCACCGCGTCCGGGACACGAATATCGTTCTAAATCCGCTGCGCGGTCCAGGTGCCGGAGCAGAGCGCGCCGCGCCAGGTGCCCGATCCCGACGTGGCGCTGAGGTGACCAAATCCGGTCGCGCGCTTGATGCCGCTGACCAGCGTCACCACGACGTTGCCGGCTTCGGCGACCCGGCCCGAGGCCGTCAGCATCGCATTGGTGGAAGCGACCTGGCCGTTGTTGATCCCGATCGAGACGCTGGCGCCGCCGCCGCAAGCGCTGCTGGAAGAGGCGATCTGGACATTCCACTCGCCGTCAAAGGTGGCGGCCGCGGCCGGTGTCGCGACCGGGAGGGTGATCAGGGACAGCACGCGGATGGCGATGATGGCTTTGCGAAGACGGTTCATGGCGACCCCCTTTGATTGGACGCCGGCAGGCTCACATAGTCACGGGCCGAAGAATGTGATGGGAGTCACGCGGCGGTCGACCTCACGATTTTGCGTGAACCGCATCGCCTGAAGGCTCGGCGCATGGCCCGTCATCCCGTGGTCTCGCCGCCAGCCTGCGACTTCCGGCGGAACCGGAAATCGCAGCAGCTCGCGCCTTCCATGATCGTCTGGCTTCGCGACAATTCCAGTTCGCCGTTGAAGCCCGCCAACATGGTGTGATCCCGCTGGCAGTGGATGCGAGAGCCGAGTTCGGCGAGTCCGAGTTCCCTGTAGAACTCGGCGTATCCACAACGCGTGACATTGAAATCGAGATGACCATCGAACTCAGCCAGCATCTGGACATCCATGGCTCCGCCGCCTGCCCAAACTTCCTCTGCCACCTTGCGCATCGACGCCGTCGTTGTTCCGTAGCGCGCAGCCCATCCTGCGCCGTCGACGGCGGCGAGCCTGCGAATGGTCTCCTCGACGATTTCGGCCGCTGCGGTCTCGCCGATCTTGTCCCGCAACGCCTGAATGAAGGGGATCAGCACGCGCCCCTCGATCTTGCGGCGCTGCAGATGCGTGATATCGAGTTCGCTGGTTTCAGCCATGGGGGTCACCTGTTGGTGTGGTTCGGTCGCCATCCATGCGACCAGGGCGATCGCAAAGCAAACCAGATATTCTCGCCGCTTGACTTAGTTTTTCTAGGTCATCATGCTGCTTGTGCCCGCCGCAGAAGGTCATCCCGTGCCATGAGCTATCGGCTTCCTCCACTCAATGGGCTGCGGGCATTCGAGGCGTCGGCACGGCATTTGAGTTTCAAACGCGCCGCCGACGAACTCTGCGTGACCCCTGGCGCCGTCAGCCAGCAGGTCAAGGCGCTGGAAGCGAGCCTGGACGTGCAGCTGTTTCGGCGATTGCCTCGGGGCCTGCTGTTAACGGCGAAGGGTGAGAACTACTTGCCATCGATCAGCAGCGCGTTCCGCGCCATCTCCATTGCGACCGACGAAGTCGCACCCACGATCAAGGGCCGCAAACTGCGTGTCGGCGTCTCGCCCACGCTGTCGCCGGCGATCGAGAATTTGCTGCGATCAGGCGGATGGCTCCGCGCCAAGCAGGCCGCGACCGACGATTTGAGCAAATTGATCGATGGAAAGCTCGATGCCTTGCTCCGCACGTCTCTGGCTTCGCCCCCCGGCCTGCACGTCGACCGCATCGAGCTGCGGGCCGAGAAGGGCAAGCCGCGAGAGACCACGCTCGTGACATTGCCGGGCCTCGCCGGATGCCGCGAGCATCGGGCCCTGGTCAAGTTTCTCAGGGGTGCGTGAGCAGGCCCCGGTTCGGTAACTTCGAAGTCCGCGCGCTAGTT
>CAVPFQ010000014.1:0-30029 GCA_963703845.1 uncultured Alphaproteobacteria bacterium | reverse complement strand
AAATTTCATTAAGCCAAATTTCATCAAGCCGCCACGGAACCCGTCCGGAACTGCTCCGTTGATTTCCAAAGCAAAGCTTCGAAGGAGGCTGTCATGGACAATTGGTCAAATGCAAAATGGTGTGACGTCGCGAACCTGATCCTCGGCGCGATCCTGTTCTTCTCGCCATGGATATTAGCTTCGGAGCCGGAAAGGTGTCCGAGAATGCCAATATCGCCGGTATCGTCATCGTGGTGCTCGCGCTGGCGGCGCTCGCGGCATTTGCAGTCTGGGAGGAGTGGCTGAACCTCATCGTCGGACTGTGGGTACTGGTGTCGCCGTGGGTATTGGGCTTCCAGGGAACCCACGCGATGACGGTGCACGTCATCATCGGCGCGGTGGTCGCGATCCTTGCTGCGATCGAACTCTGGATGCTGTCGCACAATCCACCGCGGCTCACCGCGAACCGCTGAGCCGCGAGGCTCACCCCGCCTGCCCGCACTCCGCCGGCGGGCGAAGGGGTGAGAGGAATCAGTTCAGCTTCCGCTTCGGCACCGGCGCCTCGAATTGCGCGATCTCGGCGGTCTTTGGCGCGCTGCCCTTGAAGGTCAGCACGTTGCCTTGGGCCGAAATCGCGACGCGATCGCCGTCCTTGACGAAGTCTTCGAGGATCATCTCGGCAAGCGGATCCTGCAGGCTGCGCTGGATCACCCGCTTCAGGGGACGCCGGATAGGCGGCATCCCGCCCTTGGCGGCGAGCCAGTCGCGGCCGCCGCATCCAGCGTCAGCGTGATCTTGCGATCCTCCAGCAGCTTTTGCAGCCGGCCGAACTGGTACTCGAGTCCGGCCCATCTCGCTCTTCTGCAGGCGGTGGAACAGGATGATCTCGTCGACGCGGTTGAGGAATTCGGGGGGAAATGCGCCCGCACCATTCCCATCACCTGCTCGCGCACCGCGGAGGTATCCTCGCCCTCCGGCTGGTTGACCAGATATTCCGATCCCAGATTCGAGGTCATGATGATCAGCGTGTTGCGGAAGTCGACGGTGCGGCCCTGGCCATCGGTCAGCCGGCCGTCGTCGAGCACCTGCAGCAGAACGTTGAAGACGTCGGGATGCGCCTTCTCGATCTCGTCGAACAGCACCACCTGGTAGGGCCGCCGCCGCACCGCTTCGGTCAGCGCGCCGCCCTCGTCATAGCCGACATAGCCCGGAGGCGCGCCGATCAGCCGCGACACCGAATGCTTCTCCATGTATTCGGACATGTCGAGCCGGACCATCGCGGTCTCGTCGTCGAACAGATATTCGGCGAGCGCTTTCGTCAGCTCGGTCTTGCCGACCCCGGTGGGCCCCAGGAACATGAACGAGCCCATCGGCCGGTTCGGATCCTGCAGGCCGGCGCGCGAGCGGCGCACCGCGGTCGCCACCGCACGCACGGCTTCGGCCTGGCCGACCACGCGCTTGCCGAGCATGTCTTCCATCCTCAGCAGCTTCTCCTTTTCGCCCTCCAGCATCTTGTCGACGGGCACGCCGGTCCAGCGCGACACCACCTGCGCGATGTGGTTGGCGGTGACCGCCTCTTCCATCATTTCGCCGGCGTTCTCTTTGGCCTCGATGTCGGCAAGCTTCTTCTCGAGTTCGGGGATCCGGCCATAGGCCAGTTCGCCGGCGCGCTGATACTCACCGCGGCGCTGGGCATTGGCGAGTTCGACGCGGAGCGCATCGAGCTCGGCCTTCAGTTTCTGGGCGTTCGACAGCTTGTTCTTTTCCGCGCTCCAGCGCGCGGTCAGGGCCACCGACTTCTCCTCGAGATCGGCGAGTTCCTTGTCCAGCGTCTGCAGGCGGGTTTTGGAGCCGAGGTCGCTTTCCTTCTTCAGCGCTTCCTGTTCGATCTTGAGCCGGACGATCTCCCGGTCCATCGAATTGAGTTCCTCCGGCTTGGAATCGACCTGCATCTTCAACCGCGCCGCGGCCTCATCCACCAGGTCGATCGCCTTGTCGGGGAGGAAGCGGTCGGTGATGTAGCGGTTCGACAGCGTCGCCGCCGCCACAATCGCCGAATTGGTGATGCGCACGCCGTGGTGCTGCTCGTATTTGTCCTTCAGCCCGCGCAGGATCGAGATGGTATCCTCGACGGTCGGCTCGGAGACGAAGATCGGCTGGAACCGGCGCGCCAGCGCGGCATCCTTTTCGACATGTTTGCGATACTCATCCAGCGTGGTCGCGCCGATGCAGTGCAATTCGCCGCGCGCCAGCGCCGGCTTCAGCAGGTTGGACGCATCCATCGCGCCGTCGGCCTTGCCGGCGCCGATCAGCGTGTGCATCTCGTCGATGAACAGGATGATGCTTCCTTCCGCCCCGGTGACTTCCTGCAGCACGGCCTTCAGCCGCTCCTCGAACTCGCCGCGGTATTTGGCGCCGGCGATCAGCGCGCCCAGGTCGAGCGACAACAGCTTCTTGTCCTTCAGGCTCTCCGGCACGTCGCCATTGACGATTTGCAGCGCCAGACCCTCGACGATCGCGGTCTTGCCGACGCCGGGCTCGCCGATCAGGACGGGATTGTTCTTGGTGCGGCGGGACAGCACCTGGATGGTGCGGCGGATTTCCTCGTCGCGGCCGATCACGGGATCGAGCTTGCCGTCATGCGCCGCCTGGGTCAGGTCGCGGGAGTATTTCTTCAGCGCGTCATAGGCGTTTTCGGCGGTCGCGCTGTCGGCGGTGCGGCCCTTGCGCAGCGCCTCGATCGCCGCATTGAGGTTTTGCGGCGAGACGCCGCCCTTGCTCAGGATCTTGCCGGCGTCGCTCTGCTTGTCGAGCGCCAGCCCGAGCAGCATCCGTTCGACGGTGACAAAACTGTCGCCGGCCTTTTCGGCCGCCTTTTCCGCGGCATCGAAGGCGCGCGCGAGCTCGGAGGCAAGATAGACCTGGCCGGCGCCGCTTCCGGAAACCTTTGGCAGCTTGTTGAGCGCCTCCTCGGTTGCCTTGAGGATGGCGCGCGAGTTGCCCCCGGCACGGTCGATCAGGCCGCTTGCCAGGCCTTCATTGTCGTCCAGCAGCACCTTCAGCATATGTAGCGTCGAAAACTGCTGGTGGCCTTCGCGCGTCGCCAGCAACTGCGCCGACTGGATGAAACCGCGCGCACGCTCGGTGTATTTTTCAATATTCATCGTCTTCCCTCAGCCTGCCGCTCCGCCCATCAGGCACGGATACGGCATCTTCATTGGGGATCCGCGGGGCGCCGCATTGACATTCCTCAACCGGCCGCGGTCGTTGTCGCCGACACTTGCGCCGGCTTGGGGCAGATGTGGGAAGGAGCCCGGCGAAACGGAAGAGGCGGCTTCACAAATTCGTGTGCGGTGGCCTCGGGGCGGGAAATCCCCTAATAAGCCGGATGTCCCTCGCCCAGCCCGCCAGGATCGCCGGCCTCTATCGCTATCCCGTCAAGGGCCTCTCCCCTGAACCCCTGCCCTCGGTCCCGCTGGCGCCCGGCCAGACCTTTCCGGCCGATCGCCGCTACGCCATCGAGAACGGCCCCAGCGGCTTCGACCCGGCCGCTCCGGCGTGGCTGTCAAAGGCGCACTATTTGATGCTGATGCGCAACGAGCGGCTGGCCGGGTTGCAAACGCATTACCAGGATCGCACCCATCTGCTCACCATTCGCGAGGGCGATCGGGCGGCTGCCTGCGGCGACCTCGAGACCACGGAAGGCCGCGCCGCGATCGAAGCGTTCTTTGCGGCGAATTTCTCCTCTGAACTCAAGGGGCCCCCAAAGGTGCTGTCGGGCGGGAACCACAGCTTTTCGGACGTCGCCAGGAAGGTCGTCTCCGTCATCAATCTCGGCAGCCTCAGGGCCATCGAGGCCATCGTCGATGCGCCCGTTCACCCGCTGCGCTTCCGCGCCAACCTCTATCTCGAGGGATGGCCGGCCTGGCATGAGCTCGAACTGCTGGGCCAGACGCTCGCGATCGGCGCGGCGCGGCTCAAAGTCGTGAAGCGGATCGTCCGCTGCGCCGCCGTGAACGTCAATCCCGACACCGCAGCGCGCGATCTCGAGATCCCGCCGGCGCTGATGCGCCGCCTCGGCCACGCCGACTGCGGGGTCTATGCCGAGGTGATCGCCGGCGGCGCCATTGCCACCGGCGATGACGTGACCGTCAGCCCGTCGGCATGACGTAGGCGTAGATCCGGCCGCGCGACACCGGCGCTTCCCGGACCCGGTTGCCGTTGTTGCCGGAGATCATGATCGGATTACCTTGGGCGTCGATGCCGGTAATGATCCCGACATGTCCGCCGCCGCGCCGCCCCATCACGGCGATGGCGCCAACCTGCGGACCGGAGACACGCTGGCCATAACGCGCGAACGAACTTGCCATGTCGGAGCCTGTGCCGCGATAGCCTGATTGCTGCAGCACCATGTTCATGAATCGCGCGCACCACAGGCTGCCGCGGCCGGTCGGGTTGCCGCCGATGTAGCGGCGGGCCGCAGCAACGATGTTCGACGAACCGAAGCCGCCTGAGGTCGCGATGCCGCTGGAACTGGAATAGGTGCCCGACGGAATACTGGCATTGGCGTCGGCCAATCCCCGCGCCCGCATCTGCGCGACGCCGGCATCCCAGCGCGACACACGCGCGAGGTGCCGATATGCGAGGTGCCGGTAATGACGGATGTGGCGATACGCGTAGTGCGGTTTGGGATAACGGCTCACATGACGCGGGAAGGCGTGCCGCGCTGCGCCGTGGTGAGACCTTGCTGAAGCCGGGGAGGCCGAGGCGACGATTGCCACCGAACCCAATGCCAGCGCGACGACAAGGGGCGAGACCCTGCGAAGTGACCGGCAGAACGCAACCAACTGAATCATACTCAATCCTCTGTGACACACCCCCATTCCCATCGGCCGGGTGCGCCTTCATTTGAAAGGCGCGCCGGAAGCCGACATCCGCGGCCCGTATGCAATTCCCGTTATGGCGAGAGCAAGACGCGATGCGGCGCTGCGGAAACGGTTTCGAGGTGATTCCGCGATGATTCCTTGACGAGGGAACCGCCTTCCCGCCTCATTGCAGCCGCGAGCATTAACAACTGCGATTTTCGGCAAGCGACCAACGAGAAGGAGACTCAAATGCCTCACGCCGCGACGAGCGACAATGTCCGTCTCTATTTCGAGGAGGCGGGCGAGGGAACGCCGATCATCTTCCTGCACGAATTCGCGGCCGACCACACCAATTGGGAGCCGCAGATGCGATACTTCTCGCGCGGCCACCGCTGCATCGCCTATTCCGCGCGCGGCTATACACCCTCGGACGTGCCGGCCTCGGCCGATGTCTACACCTACAGGCATTTCTACACCGACGCGCTTGCCGTGCTCGATCATCTCGAAATCGCGAAAGCGCATTTCGTCGGCCTGTCGATGGGGTCCTATTCCTCGCTGCAGATCGGTCTCAACGCGCCGGAGCGCGCGCTGTCGATGACGCTGGCCGCCGTCGGCTCGGGTTCGAATCTGGAAAATCTCGAGGCCTTCCGTACGCATTGCAAGGCCAATGCCGAACAGTACGAGGCGATCGGCTCGGGCGAGGTCGCGAAGGCGACGCGCGAGGCGCCGAGCCGGATCCCCTTCCTGCTGAAGGACCCGCGCGGGCATGCGGACTTTTACGCAGGCTTGGCGCGGCACGATGCGAAGGGCTCGGCCAATACCATGCGCAGTTTCCAGGGCGGCCGTCCCTCGATCTACACCCTGACCGACGCCATCAGGAAGGTCCCGACGCCCGCGCTGATCATCTGCGGCGACGAGGACGACGGCTGCATCGAGCCCAGCCTGTTTTTGAAGAAGCACCTGCCGGCGGCGGGACTGGCGTTTTTCCCGAAGACCGGCCACGTGCTCAATCTCGAGGAGCCGGCGCTGTTCAACGAAATGGTCGAGGGTTTCATCACGCTGGTCGAGGCCGGCCGCTGGCCGGTGCGCGATCCGAGATCGATGGCGCATCAGAATTGACCGTCATTCCGGGGCGATACGCCAGATGACCTTTCTTACCTCTCCCATTGGGAGAGGTCGGCGCGAAGCGTCGGGTGAGGGATTACGGTCCATCGATAGGCTGCAACCCCTCACCCGCTCGCAAGCTCGCGACCTCTCCCTACGGGAGAGGTGAAGGAAGCCCTACCTCGCCTTTTCCGCGCGGCTGAGCAAAAACACGCCCTGCTCGCCGAACATGTTCCAGAACCACCACGGCAGATTGACCCGCAACGGGCGGCCGTAGAGATCGAGGGCTACCGCGCGCTCCATCTTGACGTTGATCTCGTCGCAGAGCTGCACGAAATCCTTGATGGTGCAGAAATGGATGTTCGGCGTGTCGTACCAGGTCGCGGGCAGGTTTTCGGTGCGCGGCATGTGGCCGCCGACCAATAGCTGCAGCCGCATCCGCCAGAAGCCGAAATTCGGGAACGAGACGATGGCGCGGCGCCCGATCCGCAGCAGGTTCTCCAGCACCACTTTCGGCTGCCTCGTCGCCTGCAGCGTCTGCGACAGGATCACATAGTCGAAGGCATCGTCGGGATAGTTGACCAGATCGGTATCGGCGTCGCCCTGCACCACCGCGAGCCCCTTGGCGACGCAGCGGTTGACGCCCTCGCGCGACAGTTCGATGCCGCGGCCGTCGATGCCGCGGCTTTCCAGCAATTGCAGCAGATCGCCGTCGCCGCAACCGACGTCGAGCACCTTTGAGCCGCGCTCCACCATCTCGGCGAGCAAGAGATGATCGCCGCGGTAGTGCCCGGTGTCCGGCCGCGCCATGCCGTTCAGCGGCAACGCCTGTTGCTGCATGGTCATGTCGGCTGCCTCAGGCCGCGCGCCTTGCCCGCCGATTGCAGGAAGGCACGGGAGATGTCGAAGAATTCGGGCACATCCAGCAGGAAGGCGTCATGCCCGCGGTCGGTCTCGATCTCGGCAAACGATACCCGCGCGCTGGAGGCGTTGAGCGCATGCACCAGCGCCCGCGATTCGGCGGTCGGAAACAGCCAGTCGCTGGTGAACGACACCACGCAGAATTGCGTCTGGATGCCGCGAAACGCCTGCGCCAGCACACCGTGATGGTCGGCGGCGATGTCGAAATAGTCCATCGCCCGGGTCAAATAGAGATAGCTGTTGGCGTCGAAGCGTTCGACGAATGACGAGCCCTGATAGCGCAGATAGCTCTCGACCTGGAAATCCGCATCGAACGAGAATGTCGGCAGCTCGCGGTCCTGCATCCGCCGGCCGAACTTGCGATGGAGCGCGGCGTCGGACAGATAGGTGATGTGCCCCGCCATCCGCGCCACCCCGAGCCCGCGATGCGGATGCGTGCCTTCTTCGAAGTAGCGCCCGCCGCGCCAATCGGGATCGGCCATCACGGCCTGGCGGCCAAGTTCGTGGAAGGCGATATTCTGCGCCGAGTGGCGCGTGCTGCAGGCGACGGCCAGCGCCGAGAATACCCGATTGGGATAAGCCGCGGTCCACTGCAATGCCTGCATGCCACCCATCGAGCCACCGGTGACGCACAGCAGCGTTTCGATGCCGAGCCGGTCGAGCAGCATGGCCTGCGCCCGCACCATGTCCGGTATCGTGATGATCGGAAAATCAAGCCCCCATGCTTTTCCCGTTGCAGGATTGGTCGAGGCCGGCCCGGTCGAACCCATGCAGCCGCCGATCACATTCGAACAGATGATGAAATAGCTGTCGGTGTCGAGGGGCCGGCCGGGACCGACCATGATGTCCCACCAGCCCGACTTGCCGGTCAGCGGGTGCACATTGGCGACATGCTGATCCAGCGTCAGTGCATGGCAGATCAGAACCGCGTTGGACCTGTCGGCGTTGAGTTCGCCATAGGTCTGGTAGGCGATCTGGAAGGGCGAGAGATCGATGCCGCAATCGAGCGGCAATGGCTGGTCGGTGCCGAACGCTGCGACAAGCGAACTCGGATGATCCGCCTCGTGCGACCGCTCCTCGGCATGGATCGCGGGACTTGGGATCGACTGTACGTTTACCATCTTGTTACCGACCTCCATATGGAGGTTTTTTTCAAAAACCGCCACGGAAATCAGGCCATAAAAAACCCGGCCTGAACGTAAGTTCGACCGGGATCACTTCTGTCCCCGGCCTGTTTAGCGAGTTGTTTAACGTGGCTGCAAGCCGGCCGGCTCAAATGACCACGGAATGCAGGCAAGCTAGTCCCCCGCCGGCTTTTCGTCAAGCTAAGCGCATGGTTAACCAGGCCATCGATGCCCTCATGACGAGGCTGTGCCCTTGCGCCGTCTCGAACCATGGGAGAGAACGGGGCTCTCGTCCTTCGAGACGCGGCGCAAGCGCCGCTCCTCAGGATGAGGAGAGAGAGTTTTCGCCAGGTTCGCACATGTCCCAACAGCCCCCCGCTCCGCCCTCGCTCGACGTGCTGCGCCAGGAGATCGACGCGATCGACGAGCAGGTCCACCGCCTGTTGATGGCGCGCGGCGACATCATCGACCGGCTGATCCAGGTCAAGCAGACCCAGGAGGTCGGCTCGGCGTTCCGCCCGGCGCGCGAGGCCGCGATGATGCGGCGGCTGGTCGAACGCCATCGCGGCATCCTGCCGATCGACACCATCGAGAGCATCTGGCGCGTCATCATCTCGACCTTCACCTATGTGCAGGCGCCGTTCTCCGTGCATGCCGATGTCTCGGTCGGCGAATCCGCGATGCGGGATTCGGCGCGGTTTCATTTCGGCTTCGTCGTGCCCTATGTCTCGCATTTCAGCGCCCAGGCCGCCGTCGAGGCGGTGGCCAAATCGAAGGGCGACCTGGCGCTGGTCTCGGCCGCCTCCAGCCGCACGCCATGGTGGATTGCGCTGGAGACAGCCGGCAGCCCGAAAATCATCGCGCGGCTGCCGTTCCTCGAACGCGCCGATCATCCGGCGGCGCTGCCGGTGTTCGTGGTCTCGCGCGTCTCCGACAGCGCGATGGTCACCGAGGTCGAGACCTGGAGCGTGCGGGTATCGGGCTGGAACGCCGAAACCGCGCGCGCGCTGTCGCCGCTGGCCGACATCGTCGCGGTCCCCGACACCGCCTTCGACGGCGCGGCGCTGCTGGTGTCGGTCGCGCGCCCCAACAGCCTGGACAAGATCAGGTCGGCCCTGATCGAGGCCGGCGCCTCGGTACGCTCCGCGGCCCTCGTCGGCAGCCATGCAACGCGCTATACGGTGCCCCGCTAGTGCCCGGCTCTCGCATTCCCTGACTTTTCGGAGTTGAAGATGTCCCGCCCCGTGCCGAATCCCGGCATTCTCGAGATTGCGCCCTACACGCCCGGCAAGAGTCCGGTGCCGGAGCCGGGCCGCAAGGTGTTCAAGCTGTCGGCCAACGAAACGCCGTTCGGCCCCTCGCCGAAGGCGATCGCGGCCTACAGGGAAGCGGCTTCGCATCTGGAAGATTATCCGGAAGGCACTTCGCGGGTGCTGCGCGAAGCGATCGGCCGCACCTTCGGGCTCGATCCCGACCGCATCATCTGCGGCGCCGGCTCCGACGAGATCCTCAATCTGCTGGCGCACACCTATCTCAGCCATGGCGACGAGGCGATCTCCACCGCCCATGGTTTTCTGGTGTATCCGATCGCCACCAAGGCGAACGGCGGCATCAACGTGGTGGCGCCCGAGACCAACTTCACCGCCGACGTCGATGCGATCCTGAAAGGGGTATCGCCGCGCACCAAGCTGGTGTGGCTCGCCAACCCGAACAACCCGACCGGAACCTATTTGCCGTTCGACGAGGTCAAGCGGCTGCGCGCGGGCCTGCCCGCGCATGTACTGCTGGTGCTCGATGCCGCCTATTCGGACTATGTCTCGCGCAACGATTACGAACTCGGCATCGAACTGGTGGCGACCACGGACAATACCGTGATGACGCACACCTTCTCCAAGATCCACGGGCTGGCCGCGCTTCGGATCGGCTGGATGTTCGGCCCGGCCCATATCGTCGAAGCGGTGAACCGGATCCGCGGACCCTTCAACGTCTCGACGCCGGCGATGCTGGCGGCGGTGGCCGCGATCGAGGATACCGGCCACCAGCAGATGTCGAAGGCGCATACCGAGAAGTGGCGCAACTGGCTGACCGACGAGGTGACGAAACTCGGGCTGAAGGTGACGCCGAGCGTGGCCAATTTCGTGCTGATCCATTTCCCGCAAGCGAAGGGCAAGACCTCGGCGGAAGCCGATGCGTTCCTGACCCGGCGCGGTCTGGTGCTGCGCGGGCTCAACAATTACGGTTTGCCGCACAGCCTGCGCATGACCATCGGCACCGAGGAGGCCAATCGACTGGTGGTCGAGGGCCTGCGCGACTTCATGGCCGAGACGTGAACGGCGCGCCGTCATTCGAGAAGATCGCCCTGATCGGCTTCGGGCTGATCGGCGGCTCGATCGCGCGCGCCGCCCGCGCGCAGGGGCTCGCAGGCGAGATCGTCACCACGGCCCGCTCGGAGAAGACGCGGGCGCGGGTCAGGGAGCTCGGCATCGTCGATGCCGTGGTCGAGAGCAATGCGGAGGCGGTCAAGGATGCCGATCTCGTGATCCTCTGCATCCCCGTCGGCGCCTGCGGCGCGGTCGCGGAAGAAGTCGCTGGCCATCTCAAGCCCGGCGCCATCGTCTCCGATGTCGGCTCGGTCAAGGCCGCGGTGGTGCGCGAGATGGCGCCGCATCTGCCGGGGGGCGTCCATTTCGTGCCGGCCCATCCGGTGGCGGGCACCGAGCATTCCGGCCCCGATTCCGGTTTTCCGGAGCTCTTCATCAACCGCTGGTGCATTTTGACCCCGCCCGAGGGCGTCGATCCGGATGCGGTGGAGAAGCTGCGCGCGTTCTGGGCGGCGCTCGGCGCCAAGGTCGAGATCATGACGCCGGACCATCATGATCTGGTGCTCGCGATCACCAGCCACCTGCCGCATCTGATCGCCTACACCATCGTCGGCACCGCCGACGAACTCGCGCAAGTGACCTCGTCGGAAGTCATCAAGTTTTCCGCCGGCGGCTTTCGCGATTTCACCCGCATCGCCGCCTCCGACCCGATCATGTGGCGCGACGTCTTCCTCGCCAACAAGGAGGCGGTGCTGGAAATGCTCGGCACCTTCAACGAGGACCTCTCCAAACTGACCCGCGCCATCCGCCGCGGCGACGGCGAGGCGCTGTTCGACCATTTCACCCGCACCCGCGCCATCCGCCGCGGCATCGTCGAGACCGGCCAGGATTCGGCTGCCCCCGACTTCGGCCGCCCGCATGCGCAATTGGGGAAGAAGACGGAGTGACACTTTCGTCGTCCCGGCGAAGGCCGGAACAGATACGCCGCGGCCTTCGGGTTGAAGGATGCTGTTCGACGGCTTTCGCTCAACAAGTGCTTTCTGTGGTTATGGTCCCGGCTCGGAGGCCGGGACGACAGCAGTTGCTTGGCTAAAACAGCGGCGGCGCCTGGCCAACTTTCAGCGGGCCGAGATATACGGTGCCGTCGACAAAGCGCAGCGGAAAGGCGCGCGCCTTTCGCCCCTCCAGCACCGCTTCCTTGCCGAGCGCGTTGATGCCGGCGGCGACGCCGGCATTGGCGTTCTGCTTGATCGCCTTGCCGAGCCCCGGGATGGCGCGATCCAGCGCGCCGAACAGATTGTTGAGATCCTGGGTCTTGACGCCCGGCGCGACGCGATCGAGCGTTTCCTGCGGCACGCCCTGCTCCAGCATCTGCTCGATGCCGAGCGCCGGAATGATCTTTTCGAGGCCGGCCACCGTCATCTGCAATTCGCCGTCGAGGCGGCCATTGGCGGTGAGCCCAAGCGTGCCGGCGGCGACCGCGATCATCTCGCCCTGCTGGATTCGCGATTGCACGATCTCGGCATGGCCGCCGGCGGCCGCGAGCTCGCGAAACCGCTGCGGCCACGGCTTTGGCGAAAAATCCTTCAGGCCGCTCAGCATCACACGAGCGTCGGCATCGAACGGCTGGGCGAGCAACGGATGCACCTCCTGCACGCTGCCGCCTTCTACTCTCAAGACGCTTTCGATCACGGGATGATCGGCGCTTGATCCTTCGGCAAGACGGCCATGCAGCTCGATATGCCGGGCCTGCGCCAGCGGCGTTGCCACCGATCCGTTGAGGCGATCGATTTCGGGATCGTCGAACACGATCGAGGCCCGCTGCGGCACGGCGGGCAATCCCACCACGCTGGCGCGGGCGGTCTTCCAGTTCACCGACATCGCGGGCAGCCCTTGCGAATCGGAGATCGTTGCGGGCGCGGTGAATTCGGCGATCAGCAATTTCGGATCGTAGACCTGCGCCACCACCAGGATCTGCCCGAGCGTTGCCGTCAGCGGCGGCTGCGTCCCCGCGGTCTGCGAGACCAGCGACACGCTGGCGCCGTCGCAGCGCACTTCGAGCCGGAACGGGAAGCCCGCCACCGTTCGCCGCGCGCAATCATAGACCCGCCCGGACTTGGCCTCCTGCGCGCGCCATGCGTCGGCCTTGGCGTCGACTTCCGAGGCCGCATAGAACCAGAACGCGCTCCAGGCGATCGCGGCGATCAGAACCAGCACGGGCATGAAGAAAAGGCGCCAAAGCGGGCGCCGGCGCGGCGCGAGGGTCAGTTCGGACATGCGGCGACCTTTGGCCAATGATTTTGTCAATTAAGCGATGCGGGCCGCCACAATCAAGTTAACGGTGGCAAGTTGACGCGTGCCGGTTAACGGCTGCGCGTCGAAGGCTGCGGTCAATGGATGCAAGCGGACAGCGGATTTTCCACTTCGCAACAAAACCATCTTCTGATAGCCGTGCGCGCGATGCCAGCGACCCGCCAGAGCGAAGGGGAACCAGCCGACCTGTGGGTGTTCGGCTATGGCTCGCTGATGTGGCGCCCGGGATTTGCGTTCATCGAGCAGGTTCCGGCGCGGCTGATCGGCGAGCACCGGGCACTGTGCGTCTATTCCTTCGACCATCGCGGCACGCCGGAAAAACCCGGCCTCGTGCTTGGGCTCGATCGCGGCGGCGCCTGCCGCGGCATCGCGTTCCGCGTCGCTAGCCGACTGCGCGGCGCCACCATCGACTATCTGCGCGGCCGCGAGCAGACCACCCATGTCTATCGCGAGGTGATGCGCTCGGTCTGGCTGGAGAACGAGGCGCGCGAGCGCGTCAGCGCGCTGGCCTATGTGGTCGACCGCGGCCATGTGCAATATGCCGGCAGGCTCACGCTCTCCGAGCAGCTGCGCTACGTCCAGCAGGGCCACGGCCGCTCCGGCAACAACCGCGACTATGTGCTGTCCACGGTGAAGTCGATCGAGGCCCAGGGATTCCGCGATGCGCAGCTGCACCGGCTGGCGCTGATGCTGCACGACGACGCGCCGCTTCATCGATGACTTCTTTCCTTCTCGTGGGAGAAGGGAAGCGTCTTTCTCACCCGTTCTGGGTCCCATCGGCGTAGCCGCCGCCAATCTGCGTGCCGGGTGCGAACAGGCCTTTGCCCGGCACGTGATTGATCTCGAGCCTGGTGCCGTCGGGATCCTCGAACAGCACGGAATAATAGCCGGGGGCGAAACTGTCCTCGCGCGGCTCATGAACGATTTTTGCGCCGATCCTGACGAGGAAGGCATGAGCCTCGTCGACATCACCGCGCTCGCGCGCGCGAAAACAGTGATGATGCAGCCCGACTGACCCCTGGCGAAACCGCTGGCCGGCATGTTCGGGGGCTGCGGCATGGATACCAAAGCCGGTACGGCCACCGACGCAATAGAAGGTGTTTTCGCTGTCGGCAACGATGGCAAGACCGAGGAACGGCAACAATTGTGAATAAAAGGCGCGCGCGGCCGCGAAATTTCCAACCGTGATGAAGGTATGAGCGACACCATTGATTTCCATCAGTCACCTCCTCCGCGACAACATCATGGTTTTATGCCGGCATCATAACGGGAACAATCGGTTCGAGAACTGCCACCCAGGGTGCCGCGGCGCATTAGCGGCAGCAATCACCTCACGACACCGTTTCTGGACGCTTCTTCGCTGCCGTGGTAGCGGTCGCGAAAATCGCCACACCAAGCCCCGTGCCAAAACCTCCTTTTTCCACATCCATAAGCCGCGGCCAACGCCAGGCCCTCAACCCGATGCTCGAACGCGCCGCACTTGCGCTACGCTCGCGGCGGTTCGCCGAGGCCGAGCGACTCGCCGCTGACGTCCTGGAGGCACGCCGGACCGACAACGCCGCCGTCTCGATCCTGGCTCACGCCCTGCTCGCTCAAAACCGCGGAGCGGAAGCGATCGAGCCGCTCGAAAAGGCGGCTCGCCGCGCGAGCGATCCGGGCATCGAAACCCTGCTTGGGGCAGCGCTGGGCAGCGCCGGACGCCGCGAACAAGCGATCGAGCAATTGCGCCGCACCGCGGCGCGGCGACCGCCCTTCTTGCCGGCCTTCCAGGAACTCGCCGGCCAGCTTGCCAAGGCCGGACGCGCCAACGAGGCCATCGCGGCGATCGAAAGCGCCCTGGCATTGGCACCTGGCGCGATCGAATTGCGGCTCGACCTTGCTCGCCTGCACATCCAGCAAAACCAACGCGGCGAGGGGCGCGCAATCCTCCTGCAAGCGCGCGAAGATGCGCCGGGCCACCTCGAAACACTGATCGAGCTTGCTCGGGTGCTGCTGCTGGACGGCGACTATGCCGCTGCCGCCGATGCCTACCGGCACGCGCTGGGGCATCGTCCGGATGATCCGATGACGCGCGCGGATCTCGCCACTTGCCTTCTGGAGATGGGGGAACGCGATGCCGGCGAGGCCAATCTGCGCTCGGCATTCCGCAGCGGGCCCCAGCAGATGCTCGGTCGAGCCGTTCACGCGCTCGCCGCCTCGTCGCACGGCCGCTTGTTCTTCCGCCCGAGCGCGGCTGTGAAATTCCTGCAGGGCTGAACTGTCCGGGCCGGCTACGCCCGGAAGTTGCGGCGATAGAGACCAGGCTCGCGGTTGATCGCCTTCGTCAGGCCATGGACCCGTTCCGCTTCCTCGGCAGTGAACGGCGCGGTGTGCGCGATAAAGCCTTCGCGTTTCACCGGCAGACACTGCGCGACCGGCGTGCCTTTCGGCAGCACGCCGGTGAAATTCATATCGTTCCAGTGCGCCGGGAAGTGAATCCAGCTGTCGCTATAGCGGTCGCAATCGACCATGCCGCTCAGCGTGGTGAATGGCAGATCGAAGCGATTGAGGGGATGGGTGAACAAGAGCGCATAGCCCTCCGGCGCCTCGATGCTCCACAAATTGTGAAACTTGATCAGGAAGCGGTCGGGCTCGAACAGCGGCGAGCCGACGACCTGGCTCACGTCGTGAAATCCGATCGGCGAGCGCGGGAACTCAAGCGTGCCGCCGGGTGGGATATCGTTGTCCCAGGCGATCGCTCCGTTCTCGATCCTGAGATCGCAGATCAAGGGCAGCAGGAACCCGCTCGTCATGGCGTCGACGAAGGGGGGACAGCGCTTGACCGTATCCTCTTCGCGCATGTTGAGGGCGTTGAATGCCCGCGTCGGCATGGCCTTGAGCCAGCCGGGCAGTCCCAGGCCGGCCTGCACAGGCGGCGGCAGTATTCCTTCCAGCCCTGGGGGGCAGCGGAATTTGAGCGCTAACGGTTCGTCAGTCACGGTTCTTGTTCTTGGTTGGCTCGCTTTCTTACGCGCGCTCTATGTTTTTCATTGAGCATGACCTTTCCGGATCATGCTCTGGCGTTCAGACCTAGCACGTTCGTACCGGCTTGTCCTGTTCCAGCAGCGGTTCTCACCTTAACTCTTCGCCATCTTCACCGGCACGCCGCCGAACAGCTGCGCCTGCTCGGCCCGCGCCGCTTCGACCAGCGGTCGCGTGGCATCCTCGATCACGGTCGAGATGTGGGTGATGAATTCGCGGCGCGACAGGCCGGGCGGCAGCGGATCGAGGAATTCGACCACCAGCGTGCCGGGATAGCGCATGAAGGTGCGGCGCGGCCAGAACAGGCCGGAATTCAGCGCCACCGGCAGGCAGCTGACGCCGCAATCGACATAGATCTGGGCGATGCCGGTCTTGTAGTCCGGCTTGGCGTCGACAGGCCTTCGCGTGCCCTCGGGGAAAATGATCAGCTGGCGGCCGCGCCGCACCGCCTCGCCGGCGCGCCGCGCCATCGCCAGCAACGAGCGGCCGCCGGCGGCGCGGTCGATGGCGATCATGCCGCATTTGACGAGGTACCAGCCGAACAGCGGAATCCAGGTCAGCTCGCGCTTGAGAATGAACAGCGGCTGGTCGAAGAACTGCAGCAGCGCAAAGGTTTCCCACATCGACTGGTGCTTGGAGGCGACGATCAGGGGCCCCTTCGGAATCTTTTCGAGCCCGCGATAGTCGACCCTGACGTTGCAGACGACGCCCAACAGCCAGATGCTGCTGCGCGCCCACAGGCTGGCGATGTTGATGATGGCCCGGCGCGGCATCACGAAAGTCGGGATCGCGACGAGCATCCAGAATACCAGCAAGAGATAGAACAGCACTTGATAGACCAGCGAACGCAGGAAGATCGAAACCATCTGCAATCCGATCAATTGGCTTGCGCCGTCGCCGGCCGCTGCCGCAGCGATCCGGTCGGCTGGTCCGCCGCCTCGGGCATCGGATCGAGGCCCAAATCCGCCAGCCGCACCCGCAGCTCGGCGGCGACGTATTTGACATATTCCGATAGCAACAGCCGGAACGTTGCGCCGTTGGTCCACCACGGCTCGTCGCGCCATTTCTCGCCGACCACCGCGAACGGAACCAGCTTGATGTCGGGCATCGCGTGCGACAATTCGACGATGGCGCGCGGCATGTGGTAATTCGAGGTCACCACGATCAGCGACTTGAAGCCGCGCTCATGAACCCAGCGCCGCGTCTCCGCCGCGTTGGAGCGGGTGTTGACGGCGGAGCGGTCGAGATCGACGCAGCAGCCGAGCAGCGACTGGTTGTCCGGCAGCGAGCGGGAAATATCGCTCGCCGCATTGGTCGGATGCACGCCGGAAATCAATAGCCGCTTGCCATAGCCACCGGCCAGGAGCTCCATCGCGTCCGAGACCCGCGAGGAGCCGCCGGTCAGCACCACGATGCCGTCGGCGTGGCTCGCCGGTTCGGCCTCGGCGCCGCGCAGCTGCGACAGGAAGCCGACAAAGCCGAGCGCTGCGGCGACGAACACCACCGCGACGGCTGCGACCAATGCGGCGCGGAGCCGGCCGCGTGGCGCGGCAGCGTGCGCGGTCGGCGAGCTATCGTCGGGTGGCGAACTCATGCTGTAACAGTGCCCCTTCCCCGGTGCGAGTGTAGAACGTTTTCGGACCAAAGGGAGTCCGGTTCCAGAGGCTATTTGGCTGTCCGCCTCAGTCGATGTCGTCGAGCGTTGCGAACAGCGTTCGTCGCGAGGCCCAGGCGGTGATCGCGGCGATCAGGACGGCCTGCGCGGCGAGCGCCAGATAGCCCGACGGGCGCAGCGAAAACGTCCCCAACAGCGCGGCGAACTGGTCGCCGACCGGGGTGCCCGAAAACCAGCCGGCGATCGATTCGGAAAAGCCAAAGCCGAGCATCGCCACGCCGCCGCCGATCAGGCCGCCCTCCAGCCCGAGCCGCAGGAAATGCCGCTGGAAGCGCGCGGCGATGTAGCGGTCGCCGGCGCCGACGAAGTGCAGCACTTCGACGATCGGCCGGTTGGCCGCCATCGCGCCGCGGGTGGCGAACGAGACCGAGATGATGGTGGCGATGATCACCAGCACCAGGATGCCGATGCCAGCGAACACGGTCGCCCCGGTCATCGAGCGCATCCGCTCGATCCAGGCGCGGTGGTCGTCGACGGTGGCCGATGGCGCCGCCTGCGTCACCGCCTTGCGCAAGCCGACAAGGTCGAGCGCGGTCCCCGGCTGGGCGCGGGCGACGATCACGCGCGGCACCGGCAGGTCGTCGAGCGACAGCCCGCTGCCGAGCCAGGGCTCCAGCAATTTTGCGGATTCGTCCTTGGTGAAGGGCCTCGCCTCGAGGATGCCGGGCTGGGCGCGGATCGCCTCCGTCACAGCCGCGGCGTCGCGATCCAGATCGCGCCCGGCGGTGGGGCGCACCTGGATGGTGATTTCGCTTGCGACCTCCGACTGCCACTCCGCCGCCGAGGCGCTCACCAGCAGCACCGCGCCGGTCGTAATCGAGGCCAGGAAGGTCATAATGGCGACGACGGCGACCAGCGCGCGGCCGGCGATCGAGGCGCGCGGCACGATCGGCGACAGATTGCGCGCCCGCGCCGGCAGCTGCGGACGCTCGTTGCCGAGGTCCACCAGCGGGCCGTGCGGGTCGTCCATCCTGTTCATCGACATGTTCTACTCGTAGACATGCAACCGTCCCTGATGCAGCACCAGCCGCCGCGCCTCGTACTGGTCCATCAGCGCGATGTCGTGGGTGGCGATAATGACCGCGGTGCCGGACTTGTTCAACTCGATGAACAGCCGCAACAGCCGCCGGCCGAGCGTCGGATCGACGTTGCCGGTCGGCTCGTCGGCCAGCAGCAGCAGCGGCCGCGAGATCACGGCGCGCGCGATCGCCGCGCGCTGCTTCTCGCCGCCGGACAAAATCGGCGGCAGCGCGTCCATGCGCTCGCCGAGCCCGACCCATTTCAGGAGGTCGATGACTTCCTTGCGGTAGCTCGCCTCCTCGCGGCCCATCACCCGGAACGGCAGCGCCACGTTCTCGTAGGTGGTCATGTGGTCGAGCAGGCGAAAGTCCTGCAGCACGATCCCGATCCGCTTGCGCAAATCCGCGATTTCGTCCTTGGCCAGCAGCGAGACGTCATGGCCGAACAAATTGACCAGCCCGCGCGTCGGCCGCAGCGACAGGAACAACAGTTTCAACAGCGAGGTCTTGCCGGCGCCGGAAGGGCCGGTCAGGAACTGGAAGGAGTGGGCCGGAATCTGGAAACTGAGGTCGCGCAGAATCTCCGGACCCAATCCGTAACGCAATCCGACATTTTCGAACCGAACCAAGCTCAGCTCCGGCTCATGGTGGGGGATCCGGCAAACCGGCCGAAACCCCGGTAACTCGCCGGTTCGGCCTTACTGCGAACCCGACAAATTCGTTTTGCTTCGGTTATGGTTTCCGATTCGTTAACGGTCGCCTTGTAGCATCTGGTCCAGGTCATTTGTGGAGATTGGGCTCCATGCATATCGTTTGCCCGCATTGTTCGACGTCCTATGCCATCAATCTGGGCACCTTGGGCGCGGCCGGCCGCACCGTGCGCTGTTCCCGCTGCAAGGAAGTTTGGCTGGCGCGCCCCGAGGATGCCGTCGAGATCGTGGCCGCCGTGCCTGTGATGGCGGCGGCCAGCCAGCAAAGCGGGCAGGCCGACGTCGCCGCGGAATGGAACACGCTCGCCAGCGAGGGCGAGGGCGCCGGCCAGGATACCCCCGTCGTCGACAGCCCCTCGATTTCCAGCGACTGGCCGGACGAGGGCGAAATCGATTGGAATTCGCGCGCCCAGGACGATGCCGAGGACGAACGGCGGCCGTCGCGGCTGCGCAGGGTCTTCAGACTGCCCGGCATACCGTTCGTCAACGCGCCGATCGCCTGCGCCGCCATGGGCGCGCTGGTGCTGGCGCTGGTGATCTGGCGGGCCGACGTGGTGCGGCTGTTGCCGCAGACGGCGTCGTTCTACGGACTGGTCGGGCTCGACGTGAACCTGCGCGGACTGATGTTCAAGGACGTCAAGGTCTCCACCGAGACCGTGGAAGGCAAGCCGGTACTGGTGATCGAGGGCGTGATCACGGGCGAAACCAGAAAGCCGGTCGAATTGCCGCGGCTGCGGTTTTCCGTGCGCGACGCCGGGGGCACCGAGATCTACGCCTGGAACGCGGTGCTGGAGCAATCCGTGCTGAAGCCGGGCGAACGGGCCTTCTTCAAGTCGAAGCTCGCCTCGCCGCCGCCCGAAGGGCGCAAGATCGACATACGCTTCTTCACCAAGCGCGATCTCGCCGCCGGCAGCGCATGAACCGCCCGGTCCGGTTCTGCTCGAACAAGATCGGTGCCCGATGGCGCGCGTCCTGATCGCCGACGACGAAGACTCCATGCGCTCCCTGGTGGCCCGCGCCATCGCCTTGGACGGCCACGACACCGTCACCGCCGAAGACGGCGCCGAGGCGCTGGAAATCCTGTTCCGCGAACAAGGCGCCTTCGACCTGCTGCTCACCGACATCCAGATGCCCGTGATGGACGGCATCGCGCTGGCGCTGATGGCGGCGCGCGATTTTCCGCAACTGACGATCCTGCTGATGACCGGCTTTGCCGACCAGCGCGAACGCGCTTCCGGGCTGAACGCGATCGTCCATGACGTCGTGACCAAGCCGTTTTCGGTGGCCGATATCCGCACCGCCGTGGCGGAAGCGCTGTCGGCGAGGAAGCGGTAGGCGGTTCGTAGCCCGAAGCGAAGTGTGCTCCGGGATTCCTTGCTCGTGGCCCCATCCGGGCTACGCGTTCGCTCAACTCGGCATTGCCGTCAGCAAAGCAGTAGCGGAAGACAGGCCGCGTATAGAAATTTCGAGCCCGGCTTCACCTCTCCCGCTTGCGGGGGAGGTCGACGCGCGAAGCGCGGCGGGTGGGGGAACTCTCTCTCCACTGGCGCCGTGGTTGCGGAGGCGCCCCCACCCCAACCCTCCCCCGCAAGCGGGAGAGGGAGTGGAGGCATTCAATAATCCTTCAACAGCCGCTCGAGGTAATCGAGTTCGATCTGCGGGCGCGACGGATCGGAGAGGCGGCGGCGCAGTTCTTCCAGGATCCGGCGCACCCGCTGCACATCGATCTCGCCGGGGATCTTGACGGTGTAGTCGTCGCCGAATTCGCGGCCGTGCAGCGGACGTCCCAGCGGATCGGTCTGCTTGCCTCCGCTCTGCTGGCGGCCCATGCGCGTGCCCGGGCCGTCGCCCTGGCCTTCGCCATCGCCCTGCATCGAATCGGCGAGGCTTTGGGCGCCCTTGCGCAGCGCGTCCAGCGCCTTGCCCTGCGAATCCACCGCGCCGTCGGCATTGCCTTCGCCCAATTTGGAGCCGGCGTCGCCCATCGCGCTGTCGGCCTGACCGAGACCGTCCTCATCGCCATCCTGGTCGCCCTGTTCAGCCTGGTCGCCATCCTGGTCGCTCTGCTGACCCTGCTCGCCCTTCTGGCCTTTCTGACCCGGACCCATGCCGCGCTTGGCGAGTTCCTGCTGCAATTTCTTCAGCCGGTCGCGCAGGCCCTGCTGGTCCTGCTGCAGGTCGCCCATGCCCTGGTCGCCCTGCTGCTTGCCGCGGGCGCGGTCGCGCCGCGAGTTCCTGGCCCTGCTTGTAGGTCTTGTCGCGCAGCTGCTGCTGCTTGCGGATCATATCCTGGAGTTCGTTCAGCGCCTGCTCCATGTCGCTGTCGCCGGACTGGCCGGGCTGCGCCATCTGCAGGTTTTCCAGCATCTCCTGCAGCTGCTCGAGCAATTGCCTGGCGCCTTCCTTGTCGCCGGAGCGCGACAGCCGCTCCATGCGCTCGATCATGTTGTTGAGATCCTGCTGGCGCATCACCCGCGTGTTGGGATCGAGCGGTCGCGCCAGCGCCTGGGGATTGTTGCGGAATTGTTCGGCGAGCTGGCGCATGAAATTGTCGAGCGCCGCGCGCAAATTCTCGGTCAGCTTCTTGATCTCTTCGTCGCTGGCGCCGCGCTCCAGCGCCTGCTTGAGCGCGTCCTGGGCCGCCCGCAGCGCCTTGTCGACATCGGTGATGTCGCCGTCCTCGATTGTCACCGCAAGCGCCCAGAGGCTCGCGACCACCTCGCGCAGCGCATCGTCGGTGTGGGCGGCATCGAGCTGCCTGGTGACGCTGTAGACGCCGAGATACTGGCCGGTCTCGGGCATGAACAATTCGGGGGCGATCATCAGCGCGTCGAGCGCGTCATGGACTTTCGAGTCCTGGTTGGCGTCGAGCGCGAGAATCCGCCGCTGCTCGATCAGCGCCCGCGCCAGCGGTTTGGTGAACAGCCGCTCCGGCAGCCGCATGTCGAACGGCTCGCTCTTGCCCTCGTTGCCGGCCTCGTCCCTGGCGGTCAGGGTCAAGGTGACGTCGGCCCCCGCATAGGGGTCTTCGCTGAGATCCTTCACGGTCTGGCCGACGCCGTTGCGGGTCCGCGCATTGGGCAGCACCAGCGGAAATTGCGGCGGGTCGAACAGCGGCCGCGGCGCTGCGGCGGCCTTGGTCGCGTCGCCTGGCCGGGCCACGAAATGCGCCCTTGCTTCGGCGACGCCGTAGTCATCCTCCAGCTTGTAGGACATCTGCAGCGAGCCGCGGGCCTGCCGCTCCGGGTCCTTGGCGAGCGAAATGGTCGGGGCGCGGTCGGGAATCGCGGTGAACTGCCATTGCGGCTGGCCGGAGGGCGCACGCACATGCGCGGTGCCGTCGCCGGTAATGGTAAAACGCCGTTCGTTGGTGCCCTGCGGCGCCTGCTCCTTGGCCTGGGTTTCGCTCACGCCGCCGCCTGCCACCACATCGAGGCTGCCGCCGCTGGAGCGGACGATCAGGGTCGAGCCCGAAGGCACCGGCAACGGACCGCTGGCGGGAACCGCGGCTTCCTTGTTCGCCGCCGACAGGATGACCGGCGGCTTGCCGGTATAGACCGGCGGCGTCACCCAGGCATCGACGCGGATGTTGGCCGGCGACAGCACCCCGTTCCAGTCGAACGCCGCTTCCGTGCGCAAACCGCGCTCGTCGCCGGCGGCGACATAGGTCGCCACCAGCAGCACCACGACCAGCGCCCGCAGCGCCCAGGGATCGTGGATCGCCAGCCGCGGCGACGGCAGGCCGGCGCGGATGCGCTTGATCGAGGCCAGCGTGCGCTCGCGCTGCGCCTGCCACAACGCCTGCGCCACCGGGTCCTGCGTTTTCAGCGTATCGGTCAGCGCGGTCGCCGGGCGATGGCGGATGCCGGAGCCGCGGTCGAGGCGGCTCAAGCCATCCTCGCGGCTCGGCCAGCGGAATTTTATTAGCGGAAAGGCCGCGCCCAGCGCCAGCACGACGAACAGGAAAAGGCCGGCCGCGCGGGCCAAAAACGGCAGCGCCAGCCACAATCCGGCCCAGGACACCACCAGAAACAGCCCGATGACCGTCAATAGCCGCGCCAAATGCGGCCAGCTTCGCTCCCAGGCGATGGCATATTTCGCCCGCTGCAAGGCCTGCGTCAGCTTGAGCCGCGAGACGGCATCAGGATCGCGCAGGGGCTCTGAGGGGTCGGGGGTGGCGCCGCTCAATCAACTCTCCGGTTTGTCGAAGCAGTGCACAATAACACAACGGCAGCAGTGGGGCACCCGGTCGGCTGCGGTAACCCACACCGCAAAACGCGCATAACACGAAGGCGTGACTGCGCGGCGCCGACCTCGTAGGGTCGAACCATCCGAAAAACGTCAGAGGAAACACCATGGACCAGAAGACGCACGACAAGGGGCTGGAAATCCGCAAGGCGGTGCTGGGAGAAGCCTATGTCGCCAACGCCCTGAAGAACGCCGACGAGTTCAACAAGCCGTTCCAGGAGCTGGTCACCGAATATTGCTGGGGCGCGGTGTGGGGCCGCGAGCAGCTGCCGAAGAAGACCCGCAGCATGCTCAACCTCGCCATGATCTCGATCCTCAACCGGCCGCATGAATTGCGCGTCCACATCAAGGGCGCGCTCACCAACGGCGTCACCAAGGACGAGATCCGCGAAATCTTCATGCAGGTCGCGATCTATGCCGGCGTGCCGGCGGGCGTCGACAGCTTTAAAATCGCGCGTGAAGTGTTTTCCGAACTGGACAAGGGCTGAGGCTCGTCGGGCAAGCCGCCGAGATTTGATCCGTCATTGCGAGCCGAGGGTCGGCGCGAAGCGCCGCCCGACCGCGAAGCAATCCATGGCGCAGCAAGCGGAAAGATGGGGACTACGTTAACTAGCTCGCCTCACAGCCACGGCGCGGGCTTGTCCATCGCGATCAGCTCCTCGACCTCGACGCGCGGGCGCACCACGGCGTATTGATCGCCCTTGACCAGCACTTCCGGAATCAGCGCACGGGTGTTGTAGGTGCCGGACTGCACCGCGCCGTAGGCGCCGGCGGTCATGATGGCCAGGAGATCGCCGGCCTTCGGCTCAGGCAGCTTGCGGTCGAGCGCGAGGTAGTCGCCGCTTTCGCAGACCGGGCCGACCACGTCGGCCACGATGGTCGGCGCGTTCTTCGCGGCTTCACGCACCGGCAGGATATCGTGATGCGCCTCGTACAACGTCGGGCGGATCAGGTCGTTCATCGCGGCGTCGATGACGACGAAATTCTTCGCGGCGCCGGGTTTTACATAGATCACGCGGGTGACGAGGATGCCGGCGTTGCCGACGATCATCCGGCCCGGCTCGAACATCAGCGTGCAGCCGAGATTATGGGCCACCCGCTTGACCATCGCCGCATAAGCCAGCGGCTCGGGCGGCGCGGCGCGATCCATGTAATAGGGAATGCCGAGTCCGCCGCCGAAATCGACATGCGAGATGGTGTGGCCGTCGGCGCGCAGCACCTGCACGAGTTCGGCGAGAATCCGGAAAGCCTGCTCCAGCGGCGCCAGATCGGTGATCTGGCTGCCGATATGAACGTCAACCCCGGTGATCTCTATGCCCGGCAGTTTCGCGGCATGGGCGTAGACGCCGCGGGCGCGGGCGATCGGAACGCCAAACTTGTTCTCGGACTTGCCGGTGGAAATCTTGGCGTGCGTCCCGGCGTCGACGTCGGGATTGACGCGCACCGAGATCCGCGCGGTCTTGCCGGCCTCGACCGCGAACCGCGACAGCAATTCCAGTTCCGGCTCGGATTCGACGTTGATGCAGAGGACGTCGGCTGCAAGCGCCGCGCGCAATTCGGCCTCGGTCTTGCCGACGCCGGAAAACAATATCTTTTGCGGCGGAATGCCGGCGGCCAGCGCGCGCTTCAACTCGCCGCCCGACACCACATCGGCGCCGGCGCCGAGCTTTGCCAAGGTACGCAGTACCGACTGATTGGAGTTCGCCTTCATGGCGTAGCAGACCAGCGCCTTCTCGCCGGCGAAGGCGTCGGCGAACACCCGGTAATGCCGCTCCAGCGTCGCGGTGGAGTAGCAATAGAACGGCGTGCCGACCTTGTCCGCCAGCTCGATCAAATTCACCGCCTCGGCGTGCAGCACGCCGTTGCGATAGTCGAAATGGTGCATGGTAACTCGGTCAGTTGCTGTTCAGGAGCGGGTCGAGGGGCATGGATCTCTTGGTGCCCTTGGAGGCGGTCGGGGGCACGTCGGCGCCGTAGGTCGGATTGAATACGGTCGGCTTGGCGGCGGCTTCCGCGTCGCTGTCGGCCGGCGCCGAGGCTGTCGGCTGCCGCGTGGTGTCGTGCGGCGGCAGGTCGAGCCCGCTTTTGCGCCCGCAGCCTCCGAGCGCGAGCACGGCGGCGCTCAAGACGACGATGGCCCATCCCGACGATTTCGGGCTGTACTTGCTAATCACGACAAATCCCCAATGCGCGCGGCACCATACAAAGATTGCCTCTGTCTGGCGAGAGCAGCGAGACCATGAAATTGCAGCGAAATTCCAGTGCTCAGCCCAATTTTCGCTGCTTTTCCAGCCGTCTCAGCCAGGCCTTGGCCTGCGCCAGCACGTTCTTCGGCGCGGTCCCGCCATAGCTGGAGCGGCTTTTCACCGAGGCCTCGACCGAAAGCACACCCAGAACCTCTTTGCTGATCCCGGGCTCGATCGCCTGCATCTCCTTGAGCGGCAATTCGTGCAGCGGCACGCCCGCTTTCGAGGCCGCGGCAACGATGCGCCCGGTGACGTGATGGGCATCGCGGAACGGCATCTTCAAGGTCCGCACCAACCAGTCGGCGAGGTCGGTCGCGGTGGCATAGCCCTCGCCGGCAGCCTCCCTCATCCGCGTCTCGTCCGGCACGATATCGCTGACCATGCCGGTCATCGCCCGCACCGCCAGCGACAGCGCGCCGAACGCTTCCATCGCGCCCTGCTTGTCCTCCTGCATGTCCTTTTGATAGGCGAGCGGCAGGCCCTTCATCACGATCAGGAGCCCGGTCAGCGCGCCGATCACGCGACCGGTCTTGGCGCGCACCAGTTCGGCCGCGTCGGGATTGCGCTTCTGCGGCATGATCGAGGAGCCGCTGGTGAACTTGTCGGAGAGCCGCACCAGGCCTACCAGCGGCGAGGTCCAGATCACGATCTCCTCGGCAAAGCGCGACAAATGCACGGCGGCGATGGCCGCTGCCGACAGCGTTTCCAGCACGAAGTCGCGGTCCGAGACCGCATCGAGCGAATTGGCCATCGGCCGGTCGAAACGAAGCGCCTTTGCGGTGGCGTCGCGATCGATCGGGAAGGAAGTGCCGGCGAGCGCCGCAGCACCCAGCGGCGATTCGTTGAGCCGCCTGCGCGCATCCGCAAACCGGCCGCGGTCGCGCGAGGCCATCTCGACATAGGCGAGCAGATGATGGCCGAAGGTCACGGGCTGGGCGGTTTGCAGATGGGTGAAGCCCGGCATCACGGTTGCGGCATGTTCGACCGCCCGTTCCGCCAGCGCCTGCTGGAACGCGGCCAGTGCCGCGTCCGTTGCATCGATCGTGTCGCGGACATAGAGCCGGAAATCGGTCGCCACCTGGTCGTTGCGCGAACGCGCGGTATGCAACCGTCCGGCGGCGGGGCCGATCAACTCGCCGAGCCTGCTCTCGACATTCATGTGAATGTCCTCGAGCGCGCGCTTGAAGTCGAACGATCCCTTGCCGATCTCTGACAAAATCGTGTCTAGACCGCCTGCGATATTTTTCGCATCGTTTTTGGAGATGATGCCTTGCGCCGCGAGCATCGCGGCGTGCGCCTTGGACGCGGCAATGTCCTGGGCGTACAGGTGCCGATCGACGTCGATGGAGACGTTGATTTCCTCCATGATCGCATCGGGACGCTCGGTGAACCGGCCGCCCCACATCTTGTTGCTCATGACTTGTCGCTCATGATTTGCCGCCCGTCATCGCGCCGCGCAGGGAATGCGTTCCGAGGTACCCGTCCCTGACCTGCCGTTGTATAGGCTCTGCATAGCCGTATCTGATACAGGATGACAAACGATATGCCCGATCTGCCCTTGTCCCGCCCCCAAGCCACGCGCCGGATTCCGATCGCCATCGGCGCGGTCGTGATCGGGGCGGTGATCGGATTTGCCGGGGTTTTGGGGATCGGCGGGCTCAGGCGCAACGCCGCGGGCGATCCGGCCTGCCGCGCCGCGGTCAATCTGGCGAGCAAGATCGCACCCCTGGCGCATGGCGAGGTGGCGGCGCTGACCATGGCGGCCGAGCCGCTGCGGCTGCCCGACCTCGTTTTTTCGGACGCTGACGGAAAGCCAAAAAAGCTCTCGGACTGGCGCGGGCGCACGGTGCTGGTGAACCTGTGGGCGACCTGGTGCGTGCCCTGCCGCAAGGAAATGCCGGCGCTGGAGGGCCTGCAGACCAAGCTGGGCGGGCCCAATTTCGAGGTGGTCGCGATCAATATCGACACCCGCGACCCCGAAAAGCCGAGGGCTTTCCTGCAAAACGCCCATCTGACCCGGCTCGGCTATTTCAGCGACGAAAAAGCCAAGGTTTTTCAGGATCTTAAAAGCGTGGGTCGGGCGCTGGGGATGCCGACCTCGGTGCTGGTCGACGGCCAGGGCTGCGAAATCGCCACCATCGAGGGACCGGCGCAATGGGACAGCGAGGATGCGGTCAAGCTGATCGAGGCGGCGGAGCAGCCGGCGAGCTAGACTGCATCATCCGGGCGGCTGATACAGGCCGTCATTCCGGGGCGCGCCAGCGAACCCGGAATCTCAGATTCCGGGTTCGCGCTACGCGCGCCCCGGAATGACGGGGGAAAGAAAATCAAGCTGTGATGTTGACGTTGCCGCCGATGCCGCCACCGACATTGGCCAGCGAGGCGATGTTCTGCTGAGCCGCGCCGAGCAGCGTCTGAACCGCGGATTTTTCCGCATCCATGTTCGATTTCATGATGGCGGTGGCGACCTGCGTCTGCATATTGCCCGCCTGCATGGCCAATATGCCGCTGACCATCGCCATCAAATCCATAACGCAACACCCCTACGGCCACCGGGGACGCTACGGCAAAGCCGTTAATCGCAACTTTACGGCGGGGTCAGCCGCGTAACGGTGGCAACGCGTTCCAATCGTCATACGCGGGCTTGACCCGCGTATCCATCAATCTTCCAATCTTCGCAAAACCCTTTTTTCGAAGCGGATGGGTTGCCGGGTCCAGCCCGGCAACGACAAGCTAGCTACCGCGTCGGGATCGGCTTGTCACCGCGGTAGTCGTAGAAACCGCGCTGGGTCTTGCGGCCGAGCCAGCCGGCCTCGACGTATTTTACCAGCAGCGGGCACGGCCGGTATTTGGAGTCCGCAAGCCCCTCATGCAGCACCTGCATGATCGACAGACAGGTGTCGAGCCCGATGAAATCGGCAAGCTCCAGCGGCCCCATCGGATGGTGCGCGCCGAGTTTCATCGCGGCGTCGATCGCCTCGACATTGCCGACGCCCTCGTACAGCGTGTAGATCGCCTCGTTGATCATCGGCAACAGGATGCGGTTGACGATGAAGGCCGGGAAGTCCTCCGACACCGCGATGTGCTTGCCGAGTTTGGTGACGAACTCCTTGGCGGCGTCGAAGGTCGAATCGTCGGTGGCGATGCCGCGGATCAGTTCGACCAGTTCCATCAGCGGCACCGGATTCATGAAGTGAATGCCGATGAAGCGCTCGGGCCGGTCGGTGGAGGCGGCCAACCGCGTGATCGAGATCGAGGAGGTGTTGGAGGCGACGATGGCGTCGGGCTTCAGCACCGCGCAGAGATCGTGAAAAATCTTGCGCTTGACCTCTTCCTTTTCCACCGCGCTCTCGATCACGAGGTCGCAGTCGGCAAGCCCGTCCATGGTCTCGGTGGCGACGATCCGCGAAAGCGCCTGCTTGCGGGCGTCCTCGGTGATGATCTTCTTGGCGACCTGGCGCGACAGGTTGCCGTTGATGGTCGCCATCGCCGATTTCAGCCGATCGGCGGAGACGTCATTGAGCACCACATCGAGCCCGGCCAGCGCCGCCACATGCGCGATCCCGTTGCCCATCTGGCCCGAGCCGATCACGCCGACCTTCTTGATCATCGCCGCCATGTTGCCATCTCACCCGGGGCGACGCGCGTCCCGCGCCTGCCCGCCCTTTTTGCATATACACCGGCCGAATGAGGCTTCATCCGGCCGGTCGTCTCTTGTTACTTGCCGAGCTTGCCGAGTTCCTCGGTCAGTTCCGGAACCGCCTGATAGAGATCCGCGACCAGGCCGTAATCCGCAACCTGGAAGATCGGCGCGTCCTCATCCTTGTTGATCGCGACGATCACCTTGAAATCTTTCATGCCGGCGAGATGCTGGATCGCGCCGGAAATGCCGATCGCAATATATAGTTCCGGCGCCACCACCTTGCCGTTGTCCGACCTGCCAGTCGTTCGGCGCATAGCCGGCGTCGACCGCGGCTCGCGAGGCGCCGACGCCGGCGCCTAATTTGTCGGCCAGCGGCTCGATATATTTGGCGAAATTCTCGCGGCTCTGCATGGCGCGGCCGCCGGAGACGATGATCTTCGCCGAGGTCAATTCGGGGCGGTCGCTTTTGGCGACTTCCTCGCCGACGAAGCTGGAAAGGCCGGGGTCGGCTGCGGACGCGGCATTCTCGATCGGCGCGCTGCCGCCGGCGCCGGTTGCCTGGAAGGTCGAGGTCCGGACCGTGATCACCTTCTTGGCATCCTTGGATTTCACGGTCTGGATTGCGTTGCCGGCGTGGATTCGGCCGCTCGAAGGTGTCGGGCGAAATCACCTTGATGATTTCGGAGACCTGCATGACGTCGAGCAGCGCCGCGACACGCGGCATCACATTCTTGAAGCGCGAGGTCGCCGGCGCGACGAAGGCGTCATAGGAGGGCGCCAGCGCCACGATCAGGGCGGCGAGCGGCTCGGCGAGGTCGTGGGCGTAGGGCTCGCCTTCGG
>CAVPFQ010000013.1:0-23803 GCA_963703845.1 uncultured Alphaproteobacteria bacterium | reverse complement strand
CGCGGGTGCGCTCCAACCTGCCGCAAAACGTCAATGAACCGCTGATCCAGCGGGTCGACGTCATCGGCCTGCCGATCGTCACCTATGCCGCGATCTCTCCCGGCAAGACACCGGAGCAATTGTCCTATTTCGTCGACGACGTCGTCAAACGCGCGCTGCAGGGCGTGCGCGGCGTCGCCCAGGTCGAGCGCATCGGCGGCGTCGAGCGCGAGATCCTGGTCTCGCTCGATCCCGACCGGCTGCAGGCCGCGGGCCTCACCGCGGTCAATGTCAGCCAGAGCCTGCGCGGCACCAATGTCGACCTCGCCGGCGGCCGGGCCGAGATCGGCAAGAACGACCAGGCGATCCGCACGCTCGCCGGCGCCAAGACGCTGAGCGAACTCGCCGGAACCATCATTCCGCTGTTCGGCGGCGGCGAGGTCCGGCTCGACGATCTCGGCACCGTCACCGACACCATCGCCGACCGCCGCACCTTCGCGCGCTTCAACGGCGAGCCGGTGGTGGCGCTCGGCATCAAGCGCTCCAAGGGCGCCAGCGACGTGGTGGTCGCGGCCGCCGTGCAGAAGCGCATCGACGCGCTAAAGGTGGCCTATCCCGACGTCGACCTGAAGCTGATCGACACCTCGGTGGAATTCACCAAGGGCAATTACGAGGCGGCGATCTCGACCCTGTTCGAAGGCGCGATCCTCGCCGTCGTCATCGTGCTGCTGTTCCTGCGCGATATCAGGGCCACCATCATCGCTGCGATCTCGCTGCCGCTGTCGATCTTCCCGGCGTTCTGGGCGATGGATATTCTGGGATTCTCGCTGAACCTGGTCAGCTTCCTCGCGATTACGCTTTCAACGGGTATCCTGGTCGACGACGCCATCGTCGAGATCGAGAACATCGTCCGCCACATGCGGATGGGCAAATCGCCCTATCGCGCGGCGCTGGAGGCCGCCGACGAAATCGGGCTGGCGGTGATCGCGATCTCGCTGACCATCATCGCGATCTTCGCGCCCGCGAGCTTCATGTCCGGCATCGCCGGGCAATTTTTCAAGCAGTTCGGCATCACGGTGTCGGTGCAGGTGTTCTTCTCGCTGCTCGCCGCCCGCTTCGTCACGCCGGTGCTGGCCGCCTATTTCCTGAAAGACCATGCCCATGACGATCCGCCGCCGGGACGGGCGCTGAAAGGCTACACCAAGCTCGTCACCTGGTCGGTCAAGCATTATTTCATCACCGTGCTGATCGGCTTCGGCATCTTTGCCGCCTCGATCTGGAGCATCACGCTGCTGCCGCAGGGCTTCCTGCCGGCGCAGGACACCGCGCGCTCGCTGCTGGCGATGGAACTGCCGCCGGGCACGCAGCTCGCCTTCACCGAGAAGGTCACCGAGGAAATCGTCGCCCGGCTGCGCAAGCGGCCCGAGGTCAAGAGCGTGTTCGTCGATGGCGGTCGGGTGCCCCCGGGGACGCTGGAGGTGCGCCGCGCCGCGCTGATCATCAACTACACGCCGAAGACCAAGCGCAGCATCACGCAGCGCGAGCTTGAGCTTGCGATCTCCAAGGACCTCGAAAACGTCCCCGATATCCGGTTCTGGTTCCTCGACGAAAACGGCCTGCGCGCGATCTCGCTGGTGGTCACCGGCGTCGACAGCAACATCGTCAACAACGTCGCCAGCGAACTCGCGACCCAGATGAAGCGGATTCCGCTGATCGCCAATGTCATCTCCGAAACCTCGCTGGACCGGCCCGAGCTGCGCATCCAGCCGCGCGCCGATCTCGCCGCCCGGCTCGGCGTCTCCACCGAAAGCCTGTCGCAGACCATCCGCGTCGCCACCATCGGCGACGTCGGTCCGGCGCTCGCCAAATTCGACGCCGGCGACCGGCTGGTGCCGATCCGCGTCCAGCTCGAGGATACCGCGCGCGGCGATATCGCGCTGCTCGACCAGCTGCGGGTGCCGCTCGGCGAGCACGGCGAAAAGGGCGGCGTGCCGCTGTCGGTGGTTGCCGACATCAAGCTCGACCAGGGCCCGACCAGCATCAACCGCTACGACCGGGAACGCCAGGCCACGGTGGCCGCCGACCTCGTGGGCACGGCGGCGCTCGGCGACGCCACCAAGAAGATCTACGACCTGCCGGTGATGAAGACGCTGCCGAAAGGCGTCAAGGTCAGCCCCTCGGGCGACGCCGAAAGCCTCAACGAACTGTCGGAAGGCTTTGCCACCGCGATCACCGCCGGCCTGATGATGGTCTATGCGGTGCTGGTGCTGTTGTTCGGCACCTTCCTGCAGCCGATCACGATTCTTTTCTCGCTGCCGCTCTCGATCGGCGGCGCCATCGCGGCGCTGCTGGTGACCGGCAAGCAGCTGACGACGCCGGTGTGGATCGGCATATTGATGCTGATGGGCATCGTCACCAAGAACGCCATCATGCTGGTGGAGTTCGCGGTCGAATCGATCCACGAGGGCAAGCCGCGCCACGAGGCGATCATCGACGCCGGCATGAAGCGCGCCCGCCCCATCGTCATGACCACGATCGCGATGGCCGCCGGCATGATGCCGTCGGCGCTGGCGTTCGGCGCCGGCGGCGAATTCCGCTCGCCGATGGCGCTCGCCGTGATCGGCGGCCTGGTGTTCTCCACCGTGCTGTCGCTGGTGTTCGTGCCGGCGATGTTCATGATGATGGACGACATCGGCTCGCTGTTCTGGCATTTCGGCAAGAAACTGCTCGTCTCGCATGGGGAGAGCGAGGTCGCGAAGCCGACCGATCATGGCGCCGGCCACGCCACCGATCACCGCCAACCGCCGGCCGCGCCGACCATCGTGCATTCGCCGGCGGCGGAGTAAGGCGGGTAGAGTTTCTCCGGACGGCAGGACGCACCGGCGATTTCGCGGGCCAAGCGCCAGTCGACGCACTCGTCGAGCAGAACCTTCACGAAGCCGCTTCGACCATTCGCGTCCTGGCCTCTTCCAGGAAGGCGATGACCTGATCGCGCGTGACGGATGGGAACCCGGCGAGGAAGTCGTCGATCAATTCGCCGGCCTCGAGATAGTCGAGCAGCGTCTGCACAGGGACTCGTGTCCCGTGGAACAAGGCGGAGCCCCCCATGACCTCAGGGCTGATCGAGATGATTGGCTGTTTCATTTCGGCAGATTACACCTTCAGCGGAGGATGCTCAAATACCGGCGCGGTGCCGTCGCCCGAGCGAGCACACTCCCTACTCGTTCCGTGCCACCGCCGTCAGCTTGGTCAGGTTCTGCAGCAGGATCCGGCCGCGCTGCAAATCCAGGATGCCGTCCTTGCGCCAGAGCTGGAGCTGGCGGTTGACGCTTTCGCGCGCGGCGCCGACGAAGATGCCGAGCTGCTCCTGCGAGATGTGCACCTCGGAGCCGAAATCGGCCGCCAGCGCGCACAGCCTGCGCGCGAGCCGCACCGGCAGCGGCTGCAGCATCGATTCCTCCATCCGCTCGCTCTGCCAGCGGATGCGCTGGCACAACAGCTGGATGATCTTGATCGCCACTTTCGGCTCGCGTTCGAGATGGGAGAGAAAATCCTCGCGCCGCAGCACGAATAATTCGCTTGCCTCGCCGGCGGCCGCGTCCGCGGTGCGGGGAAAGCCGTCCAGCACTGCGACCTCGCCGAACAGATCGCCGGGGCCCATGAAATTCAGGGTCAAGCGGGTGCCGTCGGAGGCCCCGGTCTCGATCCGGATCTGGCCGCGGCGGACCCCGAACAGGGCATTGCCGGGATCGCCCTTCTGGAACAGCACTTCGCCGGTTTTGAGGTTCTGGGTGTGGCAGAGGTTTGAAATACGCGCCAGTTCGTCGGCGCCTAGATCCGCAAACATCGGATTCATCTTCAGAATGACCGCAAATTCGGCGGCTTTGCTCATTGCAATGCTTTCCGGTTGAAAAAATCAGCCTCATTCGGAAGTGTGCCATAAGTCACATAACTTTGCGACCACCCTGGATTATTTTTAGCGGCTTTGAGCCGCCTCCCGTTTCCGGGATAGACTTGAGGCCGAGATCGATGCCGTCTGCCGGGTACGGAATGTCGCCATGAGAGCCTTGAAAATCGCGGGCAGCGCCATCGCTGCCGTCGTCATCGTCGCCGTGCTGCTGCTGGTCGTGGGGGTGCCGTTCGGCTTCCTGACCTCGGCGATCCAGGCGCGCGTGGAGCGTGAAACCGGCTACCGGCTGATCATCGCCGGCCGCACCGGCATCGGGCTGTGGCCGTCGCTCAACGTGACGATGAACGACGTCACGCTGGAGGCGCCCAAGGACCGCGACGGCGCCAACCGCCTGACGGTGGGCAGCGTGCAGGCCGACATTACGCTGGCGAGCCTGTGGTCGGGCCATCCGCGGGTCACCGAACTCAACATCGTGCGGCCGGTGCTGCACGTGCCGCTGCTGCGCGAGCGCACCGGGCCGCTCAATCCGCCCTCGAAACCGGCCGCCTCGTCGCCGGGCGAGGCCGATGACAGCGCACCGTCGATCGACCGCGTGACAGTGACCGACGGGGTGGTCGAATTCTCCAATCCGCGCGACCGCGTCGACAACCGCATCGACGCCTTCAATGTCGACGCCACGATCGGTGCCGATCGCAAGGTCAAGGTCACCGGCAGCGCGCATGCCGGCGGACATTTGCTCAAATTCGAGATCGGCGCCACCGCGCCGGCGCATCCCGGCGAGCGGCAGAACATTCCGGTCGCGCTCGTGCTCGATGCGCCGGGGCTCTTGCAGGCACAGCTGTCGGCCAAGGCCGAAGTCCGGCTCAATGGCGCGATGATCATGATCAACGGGCTGTCCGGCGCGCTCGGCGACAGCGAGTTCAACGGCTGGGCCTCGGTCGATACCGCGAGCAAGCCGCTGGTGAAGCTCGATCTCGACTTCCAGCGGCTCGAGCTTGCGGCAGCCAGAGCGTCCGACGCCTCGCAGCCCGTGCAGGGCCTGCAGCAGGCCTGGAGCGAGGCCCCGTTCGACCTCAACGGACTGAACTATGTCGACGCCCAGGCGCGCATTTCCGCGGCCGAACTCGACATCGGACAGGCGCGGTTCGCCCCGGTCTCGATCGACGCCACGCTCGCCGGCGGCGTGTTGAGGGCGCGGTTTGCCAATCTCGGCGCCTATGACGGGCTGGCCAGTGGCGACGTGATCGTCGATGCCTCGGCGGCAAACCCGGCCTATACGCTGCGCTGCGACCTCACCGGCGTGCGCGCGCTGCCGCTGCTGCGAAGCCTCGCCGGTTTCGAGAAGCTCGACGGCAAGCTGCAGGCCAAGCTCGCGGTGCGCTCGATGGGCCTCTCCCAGCGCGCCATCATGGGCAATCTCGACGGTACCGTGTTCGCGGTATTCCAGGACGGCGCCATCAAGGGCCTCAACGTCGCGCAGATGATCCGGTCGCTAACCGCCAGCCCGCTGTCGGGCTGGCAGGAGGGCCAGGACCAGAACACCGACCTGACCCAGTTCGGCGCCTCGTTCAAGATCGAGAAGGGCCAGGCCACCACCACCGATTTGAATCTGGTCGGACCGCTGGTGCGGATGACCGGCGCCGGCACCATCGATCTCGGCACGCAGATGCTGGCGTTCCGGGTCGAGCCGAAACTGGTGATGACGACCGAAGGCCAGGGCCGCGCAGCCGATCCGGTCGGGTTCGGCATTCCCGTCGTGATCGACGGTTCCTGGTCCCAGCCGCGGATCTATCCGGACATGCAGGGCATCCTCGACAATCCCGATGCGGCCTATGCCAAACTCAAGCAGATGGGCCAGGGCCTGTTCGGGCCGGGCGGCGCCGGAATAGGCGGCCTTGCCAATGGACTCGGTAACGGTCTTGGCAATGGCGGACTCGGCAATGCACTTGGCGGGCTCGGCGGATTGATGAAAGGCACGCCGGACGCTGGCAATAGCGCCGGCGGCCAGCCGGGCGATGCGCTCGGCGGCCAGCCGGCTCCCCACAGCTTGGCTCGACGATCGGCAACCTGCTGCAGCAGGGGCTCGGCCAAGGGACGGGACAAGGGACGGGGCAACGGCTGGGCCAAGGCCGCAACATCCCGCCGCCGTCCTCGATCCCGCCGCCCGCGCAGGCCACCACGCCGCCCCCGCCGCCGACAGGGCCGCCGCAGACCAGCGATTCGGCGATCCCGCAGCCGACCGAGGACAGCCAGGCGATGAAGGATGTGCTGAAGCAGCTGTTCAATCGGTGAGATCGCTCGCATCTGGTTGTTCGTGAACCGCCGACACCGCCGTTGTTGCGCCCCCCACCCCCAAACCCCTCCCCGCCACTCGCTACGCTCGCGGGGGGAGGGGGGGAAGTGGCCCTGCCCAAAATCGGGGCTAACCACGCTGGCAACGGGCCGGCCGGGGGGTGGAAATCTGTGATAGACAGGGGTTGCGGCCGGAAGGGGCCGTGAAGCCGTGGCCGGGACGGGCTGCTTTCCGAGGTCTGGATGAACGGGGTTTGGGACAAGATCGGGTCGCTCCGCCAGGGCCTGTTCGCCAAATACGTGTTCGCACTCGTCGGGCTCGTGATCTTCGTGCTGGCCGTCAATGGTGCGATCGAAACCTTCATCAGCTACCGCGCCACCAAGGCTACGCTGACGGACGCCTTGAGCGAGCGGGCGGACGCTACCGCCCGGCGGATCGAGCAGTCGGTGTCCGAACTCGAGCGCCAGATCAGCTGGGTGACCAGCGGCGCGCGCGACAGCCTGCAACAGCGCAGCGCCGACTACGCCAAGCTGTTGAACCAGGTGGCGCCGGTGGTCCAGCTCCAGCTGCTCGACGGCAGCGGCCGCGAATTGCTGCGGCAGACGCGCACCTCGGCGGTCGCCGGCAGCAGGGCCGATTACTCGCGCGACCTGCGTTTCACCGAAGCGGTCGCCCGCGGCAGTAGCCGCGCGCCGGCCGAATTCCGCGGATCGCAGCCGTATATGTCGATCGGGATGTCGCATTCCGGCCTCAACGCCGGCGTGACGCTGGCCGAGGTCGATCTCTCCTTCCTCACCGACTTCCTCGGCGACGCCCAGGTCGGCAAGAACGCCTTCGCCTATGTGGTCGACGCCAAGGGCCGCGTGCTGGCAGCGTCCTCCAAGGGTCCGGAGCTCGCCGCCGACGTCTCCGCCCTGCCGCAGGTCGCAGCGCTCCTGACCGCCAACGGCGAGCCGCTGGGCTCGGGCACCGACATCACGGGACATTCGGTGCTGACGGCGTCGAGCGCGATCCCGAAACTCGGCTGGACCGTTTTCTTCGAGCAGCCGACGCTGCAGGCGCTGGCGCCGATCCGCGACCAGCTGTTGCGGATCGCGCTGCTGATCGGGCTGGGCCTGGTGGTCGCGATCATGGCCGGCACGGTGCTGGCGCGGCGCATGTTGATCCCGATCACCGCGCTCCGCCGTGGCGCAAGGCGGCTCGGCGCCGGCGATTTCAGCCACCGCATCGATGTCCACACCTCCGACGAACTCGAAGAGCTCGCCAACCAGTTCAACAGCATGGCCGGCCAGCTCGCCGAGACCTATTCGGGGCTGGAGACCAAGGTCGAGGAGCGCACCCGCGATCTCGCCCGCTCGATCAATGAGCTGAAGGTGCTGGAGGAAGTCGGCCGCGCGGTCGCCTCCTCGCTCGATCTCAACGCCGTGCTGCCGACGGTGGCCGCCCGCGCGCTGGAAATCACGCATGCCGATTCGGTGCTCATTTACGGCTATCACGTCACCAATCACCAGTACCATCTGACCGAGGCGATCGGCATCGACCGCGCGGCCGAGGGCGCGCATCTCGTGATCGACGAGAGCGGCAGCGCGCTCGGCGAGGCCGCCAGCCGCGGCGAGCCGATCGCGATCCCGGATCTCGCTGCGGCAAAAGATCATCTGCTGCGCGACGTCGCGGTCGCGGCCGGCTTTCATTCGGTGCTGGTGGTGCCGCTGGTGGACCAGCAGGGCGTGCTCGGCGCGCTGGTGGTGTTGCGCAAAAATGCCGGCGAATTTTCCGACAATCTGATCGGGCTGATGCGCACGTTTGCGCATCAATCGGTGCTGGCGATGCGCAATGCGCGGCTGTTCTCCGAAGTCGACCAGAAGGGCCGCGAATTGTCGTCGGCGCATTCCACGGTGCAGGAGCAGGCCACAAAACTGCGGGAGCAGACCGACCAGCTGATGGACTGGAATAAGTCGCTGGAGGAGCGCGTCGAGAAACAGCTCGCCGAGATCGAGCGCATCCGCAAGCTCGAGCGTTTCCTGGCGCCGCAGGTGGCGCAGCTGATCGCCTCCTCCGACGGCCACGACGCGCTGCTCGACAGCCACCGCCGCGAGGTCACCGTGGTGTTCTGCGATCTGCGCGGCTTTACCGCCTTCACCGAATCGACCGAGCCGGAAGAGGCGATGAACGTGCTGCGCGAATATCACGCCGCGTTGGGCGAGCTGATCTTCCGCTACGAGGGCACGCTCGACCGCTATGCCGGCGACGGCGTGATGATCCTGTTCAACGCGCCGATCCAGCTCGAGGATCACGTGGCCCGCGCGGTGAAGATGGCGGTCGAGATGCGCGACACCATCGGGCTTTTGACCGAGCGCTGGCGCAACCGCGGGCACAGCCTCGGTTTCGGCGTCGGCGTGGCGCTGGGCTATGCGACGCTCGGCCAGATCGGCTTCGAGCAGCGCCTCGAATACGCGGCCATCGGCAGCGTCACCAACCTCGCCTCGCGGCTGTGCGACGAAGCCAAGGCCGGCCAGGTCGTCGTCGCCCGCCGCGTCTTCGGCATGGTGGAAGCCAATGTCGACGCCAGGCCGCTGGACGATCTGCAGCTGAAGGGATTCAATCATCCCGTGCTGGCGGTGGAGATCCTGCGCTGGCGCGAGGACGGGCGCAGCGGCGGTGGCGGAGCCCGCGGTGGCCGAGCCGCGGCGAAGGAAGCAGTAGCGCGGGACTATCCGACAGTGCGCGCCGCAACGGCAGTGAGCCCCTCTCCCGCTCTCTTGCGGGGGAGGGTTGGGGTGGGGGTGCCCAACGCGAACTCCGGAGCAAGCGGAGAGAGCCCCCACCCGTCGCGCTCTGGCGCCTAGACAAAAAATGCGAAAACAACCCCATGCAAAGGAGTGCCAACGCCAATTGCTCCGCGCTTTGCTGGTATCATGATACGCCCCTTTTGGGTTGGACGAGATCACTGGGACGAACGGGTGGTTCCGCTTCCGATCGCGGCTTGCATTTCGATGGCATAGCGGCCGTGGCGAAGCGATAGATGTATATCTGGACGACCCCAGCTACGTGTAAGCCAAGCCATGTTGATGACGAAACGCAAGCCGGCGACGATTGGCGAAATCCTGGTCGAGGAGTTCATGAAGCCGATCGGCCTGACGCAAGGCGCCTTGGCCGAGGCCATGGGGATGCAGCGCAAGCACGTCAATGAGCTGTGCAACGATCGCCGCAACGTGACCGCGGCGACGGCTCTCATTCTCGCCCGCGTGTTCGGCAACAGTCCGGATTTCTGGCTCAATATCCAGCGGCGAAGCGATCTGTGGGCAGCGATGCATTCGCCGCGCGACCGCAAACGGATCGAACGCGCGCGGCCTCTGACGGACGCAGCATGAGCGCTGCCGCGTCGTGCATGGCCTGAGAATATGGGATCAAAGAATCAGTTTTCTGCCGCTCGTATCGACATACCGAATGATCGTATCGCTCGGGGACAATCCCATCTTCTTTAGGCGCGAGATGAGCGCGTTATATGATTTTTCGGTCGCGCGATCACCGCAATTGTGAATACCGACCCATTCCCTTGGATGCCTATCAATCAACCGCGGGTGATCGGATGAAAGAATCCGCGCAACCCGAGAAAACGAACGCAGTTCGCGGTCGGTCTGCTTGGGAGTTACGTCCCGCAGATAAGAAGTAAGTCTCTTTTTGGCTGGCTGAGCTAAGGGCGGCTTTTTCATGACAGGACAATTCATTTGGCGACAATAGAGACGTTTGCGTTAGTCCGTTTCACCTTCGGCATAATTTGAAGGTACCAACGCCTATTGGTTAACGCTCCGACGGTATCTTATTACGCAAAGCGAACTACGTTGATCGAGACGGGCGCTGCCTCTTGTTCCGCCTACCGGCAAATGCGGCAGTTTCATCAGTCATCAAGCCATTTGTTCTACAAATGTTCTTGATTTTGGCGCCTTGGTGGCGCCTAATGGGGTTAAATGGGAGAGATTCGCGACAAAGAAGATCGACGATCGGGGGCGTCAGAGCTTGAGGCTTGAAACTGGAATTTGGGCGGCTATCGACCTAGCCCGCGGCCGGCGGCCAGGGAACATCACTCGGACCACCTGGATCACGGAAGCAATCATCGAGAAGCTTCAGGCTGAAAGCCAAGCGGCGCTCGATCGGGTGGAGGCGTCGGATGTTTGATTTCTACGAATTCTTCGCTGGCGGCGGGATGGCGCGTGCCGGCCTTGGTGAGGGTTGGACCTGCCGGTTCGCAAACGATTTTGATCATAAGAAAGGCTCCTCATATCGCACCAACTGGGAGCGCGAAGGAGCCGCAAGGGTTCTGAATATCGCAGATATCCGCACCGTCACGACCGCAGATCTGCCAGGAACGGTGGATCTGGCCTGGGCTTCATTTCCCTGTCAGGATTTGTCGCTGGCAGGCGGCGGAGCTGGGCTGAAGGGCGACCGCTCGGGTACTTTCTGGCCATTCTGGTCCTTAATGAAGGAGATGATTGCCGAGGGAAGAGCCCCGCGGATCATCGCTCTAGAGAACGTGTGCGGCACATTGACCTCGCACGGCGGCAAGGATTTCGCGGCGATCTGCAATACCTTCCAGTCGGCCGACTACAAATTTGGAGCGCTGGTTATCGATGCCTCGCTGTTCGTCCCTCACTCCCGCGCGCGCCTGTTCATCATCGGGTTGCGCAGTGATATCGAAATTCCAACTGGCCTGACCGTAATGGGGCCGTCGCAGATATGGCATACGCGCGGCTTAATGGCCGCTTACGAGAGCGTACCGGCCACAATGAAGAATAACTGGGTCTGGTGGTCTCTTCCGCAGGTGGTCCAGCGTAACGCTTCGTTCGCTGACCTAATCGAGGAGAATCCCTCCGATGTCGAATGGCACTCAGAGATCGAAACCCAGGCGCTGCTGGCGATGATGTCTCCGATCAACGCTAAGAAGGTTGAGGCGGCAAGCCTATCGAAGACGCGAATGGTTGGCGGAATCTACAAGCGAACTCGAACTCGATGAGAATGGATACAAGGTTCAGCGTGCCGAAATCCGGTTCGACGACGTGGCCGGTTGCCTCCGCACGCCGGCAGGCGGCTCGAGTCGACAGTCGATCATGGTCATTGAGAGCATGAAAATTCGTTCCCGCCTTATCTCGGGTCGGGAAACCGCCCGTCTAATGGGACTTCCAGACACCTATGAGTTGCCGAGGAACTACAATGAGGCGTACCATTTGACCGGGGACGGCGTCGTCGTCCCCGTGGTGCGCCATCTGACAGAGAATATCTTTGAGCCGATCTTGGCTCCTATCGGAGCGCGCGCCGCAGCCTGACAGTCTGGGTCGGCATGAGCGCAGCAATAATTCCGTGCGAGAAGATCCTGATCTCGAGACGAAGATCGAGATGTTCGCTGAGGTCATCCGGACGCAAGCGCACCAGCTTGCAGGTCACGGATTATCGGAGAAGGATTTCTATGAAAGCGGCATCTTGGAAGGCGCAATCCAGCGCATCCGAGGCCAGTATTCCGCCGCCATGTCTACCAAAAAGCAATTTGTTTCCCTCGTCCTCAACCATATGCAAGATGCTGGCGCAATAAAGGATTGGCAATCGGCCGGCGGATCCAATCGCTTCGACTACTCGGTAACACTGCTCGACGACCGCATCTGCGCGATAGAACTCAAAGGCTGTCTAGACGGCAACAATACGAACATTTTTGAGCGGCCGACACACGTTCAAGAATTCGTAATGTGGTCTGTTTGCTCGAACGCAGCCGCAGACCCCCGCCACAACGTCTGGTCCGGAATCCATACTCGGCTCTCGGCTGAGATCATCGAGCACCAGAAGCAGGTCGACGGCTTGATCGTCTGGGATTGGATCTGCGGGACGATTGGTCGACCCTGTCCAAAGCTAAAGCGCGCGGAGGGCCGCACCGTCGCCGTCGGCCAGTACCACCTAACGCCTCCATGCATCTATCTCTTCCCGCGAACGGTGCCGACCGTGCGTAATAATCCAGACCCAGAGCCCCACACCCTTGATCAAGTCGGATTTCTAAGCGCTTTGAATAAGGTTTTCGGTGGCTATGACGATGAACTCAACAAGGCGAGGTTCCTTGTAGCAAATCGGGGCAACGAGGTCGTTCGAACGACATCCATCGAGCGTGGCGGTGTCGTACAGCACATGTCTCGACCAACGCCCATTCGACGAAAATGAGGGAGACGCCAGAAGCGCTACGCTCGCGGACGATGCGAGCAGTGAGGAGCAAAGACACTCAACCGGAATGGATTGTCCGGAGGCAGCTTCACGCGGCCGGCTATCGCTACAGACTTCACGTCGATGAACTTCCTGGCAAGCCAGACTTGGTCTTCCCAGGACGCTCCAAGTTGATCTTCGTCCATGGCTGCTTTTGGCATGGTCACCATTGCAAACGCGGCGATAGGCTACCGCGGACCAACACCGCCTATTGGACTGCGAAGATCAAACGTAACAGGGACCGAGACCTGCGACATGCGGCGATGCTGCGCCGACATGGATGGGGAGTTCTAATAGTCTGGGAGTGTCAGGTCAGAAAACCAGGGATCGTCAAGCGCATGAGGCGCTTTCTGGACCACCCTTCTCTGAGAACTGTTGATTAATGGCGAAATTTATACGGTAATCGCGCCCCATCACAGCGGAGCGAGTACCTTGGCTATCGACCTGCCATTTCGTCGCAGAGCGGTCCGTACCCTGACAAACGAAATCGGATGCTACATATTGTGCGATCTTGATGAGGTGCCGATCTATGTCGGCCAGTCAGTCGACGGCATACGATCGCGGGTAAACCGGCACCTCACCTCCGCCCGCTCTGATATCATTGCCAACCGACAGATCGACGTTTGGGAGATAGCCTTCGTCTGGACATTTCCGGTCGCCGATCGAAATCTGATCAACCCACTCGAGAACGCGCTTTTTCATAAATTTCATCGGCGTTCGGCGCTCATGAATGGCAAAGTTCCTCCGAAGCCCGCCTCAGGTTACGCTGTACCGAAGCCCTTTCAACGTGTGCAAGTGATGGCAGACTCGGAGATTGCCGAAAAGAAAGACCCCGCGCTGCGACTTCCCCGTCAGGCTGAGCACTATTCGCAGATCGTCGGACACTTTCTTGCGGTAAAGAACTCCAAGGAAATCGCCGGCGCGATCCAAGCTCACTTTGATCGACTTCAAAAATATCATCAAAGTTTGCTAGGGCGGGCTGAAGACATCGAAGGAGAATAAAATAGAGAAACAGGCTTAGGGGCATTGGTCAATTCGCAAAAGGCCTTTCCAGCTTGGCTCTATCGCTACCTTTCTGATACAGGAATTTGACAGGAACACCGATGAACCTTTTCCCCTCACCTTCCCCTCTCCGAACCTGGCTCCCCCTCGCCCCTCTCGCCGCCCTCCTCTGCGCCCTCCTCTCCACCCCCGCCCTCGCCGCCGACGACACCGACGCCCCCCGCGGCGCCGCGGTCACCGTGCTGAAGGCCGCCAAAGCCTGCTTCGACGATATCGTCGAGGTGTCGGGGACCATCATCGCCCGCGACGAGACCGCGGTGCGCCCGGAGCGGCAGGGGCTGAAGGTCGCGGAAATCATGGCGGAGGCCGGCGACATCGTCACCGCCGGGCAGCTGCTGGCCCGGCTCAATCTGCCCGAAGGCGGCACGGTGTCGGTGCAGGCGCCGGTGGCCGGCACCATCGCCGCCTCCTCGGCGGTGATCGGGGCGATGGCCTCGGGCAAGGGCGAGGCGCTGTTCTCGATCATCGCGCGCAACGAATTCGACCTGGTCGGCCTGGTGCCGACCCAGAGCATCGGCAAGCTCAAGGTCGGCCAGACCGCGCAGATCAAGATCATCGGCGCCGGCGACGTCACGGGACGGATACGGCGGATCGGGCCGACGGTGGTGCCCGACGTCCAGCTCGGGCAGGTCTTCATCGGCATCGACGGGATGCGGCGGCTATTGGTGAATTCCTCCGGCCGCGCGCTGATCAAGACCAATGTCGGGCAGACCTGCAACATCGCCGTGCCGCTCACCGCCGTGCTCTACGGGCCGGCCGGCACCGTGGTGCAGATGGTGCGGCGCGGGCGGGTCGAGACCAACAGCGTCGAGGTCGGGCTGATGTCCGGCGGCTGGGTCGAAATCACCAAGGGCCTGCAGGAAGGCGACGTCGTCGTCGCCCGCGCCGGCGCGCTGCTGCGCGAGGGCGACCCGGTGCGCGCGGAGACCGCGGCGGCGGAGGTGAAGTAGGGGGCGCGCGCGACCGTCATCCTGAGGTGCGAGCCTGGCGGTGCACTTGCACCGCCGGGCGAGCCTCGAAGGATGAGCGGCCCGGCTGCGGGACCCGGGCTGTCATCCTTCGAGGCTCGCCGAAGAGGCTCGCACCTCAGGATGACGGGGATGGAGTGTGCCCGGCAGCCTAGCTGCCGGCCTTTTCCTCGGCGGAGCCGAGGCGGACGTCTTCCATCAGGGAGGAGGAGACCGAGGGCACCTGCGCACCGTCGGAGGCCCGCGAGATGGCGATGCGGGTCTTGTTGAATATGGTCTCGGCCAGCGCCTGCTGTACCCTGAGATTGTCGAGCAGTTCGCCCACCAGCACGCTGTGCTCGCCGCGGCCGTCGTCGGCGACCTTGCCGGGCGTCGCCGAGGTCAGGATCAGCGCGTTGTCGGGGGCGGCGATGGGGGCGAGCCCATGCGAATAGGTGCGGAAGCGGCGCTCATAGGGATTGCGCCTGGAGGCATCGAGCACCACCAGCTTGGCGCAGGCGCCCTGCTCCTTCATCGCCTCCAGCACGGATTCGACCGAGACGCCGTTCTTCCTGACGTCGCGCTCCTTCCAGATCGCGGCGTCGACCGGGATCATGTAGCTCTCGCCGCCGGCCTCGATACCGAAACCGCCGAAGAACAGCATCACCACCGAATCCGGCCTGACCCGGGATTTCAGCCGTGCCACCGCGCGGGTCATGTCGTCCTTGGTGGCGTCCTCGATGACGTCGACGTCGAAACCGTTCTTGCGCAAGGCGGCCGTCAGCCCGCGGGCGTCGTTGATCGGCTGGGCGAGCGGCGCATTGGCGTCGGGATAATGGCCGTTGCCGATCACGAGCGCGATGCGGGACGGGCGATGGGCGGCATCCGTGCTCTGCTCGGCCGAGATCGCCTTCGCCGCATCCAGCGCGCGCATGTTCAGCGCGGCATGGGCGCCGATCGCCAGCGACACCATGCCGGCAAACGCCACCGACATGGCGACGGAGCGGCGGGAGAGGCGAATCTCGCTGATCTTCATCGGACTTCTCATCCCTCAAATCACGTGTGCCTAAGTCGCTTGCCTGGTCACCGGCAACGCCGCGAGATTAGTCGCGCCAGCGCCGTTCAGGTTTTAGGGGGTGCCGGACGGAGTGACGTCCAATTGCGCTCAATTTGCGGCACCGCAGCAAGGAAAGTTTTTACCCTGCCGGGACAGGTCCGGCAACCATATTGACGTATCGGTACGCCCGACCTGGTGAACAGGGCGTTTCCAGCGATTTCCTTGGGGAATGACGGGCATTTGCCACCCCCTCGGGTTCCCGCTTCGCAAGCCAGATTGCGCCGGAATTGGGGGGAATTCCGTGATTGCGGTCACATTTTGTGTTTCCCGGGCCTTCGTATAGGTTTTTTGCGGAGGTCGCCTGGAAGGCAGGCGGCAGCCGGGCCAGGGATGGGACGCTGCTTTCCGGGGGGACGCGCCTGACAGCCGGCGCGGAAAGAAACTTCATGGCCTTTGCGCATGTTGCCGGCGCCGCCTACCGCGCACTGACGGCGTCGAAGGACGGCCCGTCGCTGTACGACGTCTGCGACCCGCTCTTGAGGAAGCCCAATGGCGGCGACCCGCATCTGTCGAAATTCTACCGGACCGCGCTCGGCAATCCGGCGCTGCGGCCGCTGTTGTGCCGCACCGGGCTTTCCGAGCTGCGCGACGAGGCCCGGCTGGGTTTCCTGCGCGCGGCCTTGAGGCAGGCCCGCGACGAGACCTCGCCGGATTGGGCCTCAATCGGCGCGCCGGTGGCGGCGCTGCTCGACACCATCGAGCTGTCGCACCCAAAACCTCAGCCGGCCGAGCGGCCGGCGCGCGCGCCAACGCTAGCCGAGATCGAGCCGGTGATCCGCGCCTGCGGCGCCCATCTCTTGCGCTCGTTTGCCAACAACGGCTTCATCCCGACCTATGCCGCGTTCAACCTGATCGGCGATCCCGATTTGCGCGGCCGCGAAATGTCGATGGCGCTCACGGGACTGAATTCGCGCGGCTACAAGAATTCGACGCTGCTGTTCAACCTGGCGCGGATCTTCATCGCGCGCTCGCCGGCGCGCGAGCTGATCAATCCGCCCTGGCGCGGCATCGCCGAGCCGATGTGGGAGCCGATGCAGATCCGCCACCGCTCGGCCTATTACGACGCGTTCTTCACCGAGTCGCTCTTGAGCTTCATAGAGACCGGGCTGGCCTCGCCGGAGCAGGCGGTGGCGGCGCGCGGCGCGATTGCGGAAATGATAAAATTCTGCCTCGTCACCAGCCGCGAACAAGTGCGCGGCGCCGACGGGTCGCCGTTCGACGTCATCACGGCCTTGGCGCCGCTGCCGCATCCGCGCTTCTCGCGCTTCTTCGCCCACATCAAGCAGGATCTGGGTTTTGGCGTCTACGTGCCGGATTGCGACACCACGGCCTGCTCGTTCTCGGCCGCCACCCAGGCCGGCTCCGACGATCCGATCCTGGACCAGCCGCTCCTGGATTTCTACGCCGGCTATCAGGTGCGCGGCGGCGTCAACGAGCCCTTGGTGACGGTGCCGATCAACGACAACATCGAATACGAAGGCGGCGTCGTCACCTGGATCGACAGCCTTGCGGGCGAGCGTCCGTTCGGCAACGACCTCGATCCCACGCTCAATCTCGACATCCTCGAGGTTTCATTCCGCAATCTTGCGCGCTGGAAAATCATCGAGACGCCGCAGCGGCTCGATACGCTGCGCCGTATCATCGGCTTCCAGAAGCGGCTCGCCGCCTCGGGCGCGTTCGCCGACCCGCGCTCGCACATCTACTATCTGCCGGAACTCTATTGCGCCTATTTCGGCCGCTGCTACGCGGCGTTCCTCGCGCTGCCGCTGTCGGCGCAGGCCGCTGTCGATCCCGACGGCGCGTTCGATTTCATCCGCGCCCGCGTGCTGGGCTATGTGCAGACCGAGCTGATCGCCCGCGAGATGAACGCGTTCGACGCGGCGCTGGCGCTGATCGCGCTCGGCCATCTCGGCGCCGAGCCCGCGACCTTTGCGCCGGCGCTGCATTGCATCGTTGCCAGCATCGGCGAAGGCGGCAGGCGCGGCCCGTTCAAGGCCTATGAATGGAACAAGATGAAGACCCCGACGCGGATCCTGGTCGGCGGTCCCGAGGTCACCTCCGCCTTCGTGCTGATGGGACTGGCGCTGGCGCGGCGGGCGATGGGGGCGGGATAGCGAGGCACGACCTCTCTTCTCCCTCGCCCCGCACTTGCGGGGAGAGGGTGTATGGACTGATCGCACAAAATTGACAGCGGACAACCGACAGCGCCGCTGGCCTTGTGGCCCCATCCGCACCACAATCCGGCGGCATAGCGACAGCTGCCCCATTGAAACCCGGCTCTTTTTCATGCCCAGGCGCTTTCCTGTTTCCAGCATATTCTTTTCGGCGATCGTGCTATCGTTGCTGCCGGCGGCAGCCGATGCCGCCGATATCACCGGCCCGGCAAAGATCCGCGAGGGCGATACCGTCGTGATCGGCAGCAGCCGCATCCGCCTCGGCGGCATCGACGCGCCCTCCGTCGATCAGCTTTGTCTCAACAACACCGGCGAACGCTGGACCTGCGGGGTTGCCGCGCGCGACGAACTGGCAAAACACACCGACGGCAAGAGCTGGACCTGTCACATCCGCCAGACCGACCGCCGCGGCCGACAGGTGGCGCGCTGCGAGGTCGATGGCGAGGACATCCAGCAATGGATGGTGAAGAACGGCTGGGCGCTGTCCTATGTCCGCGTCTCCCACGACTACGATGCGGACGAGAAGGCGGCGCGCGAGGCCAAGGCCGGGATGTGGCAGGGCGCCTTCATCGCGCCATGGGACTGGCGCGTCCGCAACAAGAAGACCGTCATCCTCGGCGCCGTGAAACCGCCGCCGACCGCGCGTGCCATCCTGCTGGCGTCGGCGTCCGGCTCGGTCGCGCCCTCGCCCGAATGCACCATCAAGGGCAACGTCAACTCGTCAGGCGAATGCATCTATCACACCCCGAAGAGCCGCTGGTACGCGCAGATCAAGATGAACATCGCAAAGGGCACGCGCTGGTTCTGCTCCACCGAGGAAGCCGAAGCCGCCGGCTGCCGCGAGACGAAGCGGTAGCAGCCACTCACTTTTCGTCATGGCCGGGCTCGTCCCGGCCATCTACGTCTTTCTTGCTGATAGCCCGTCAAGACGTGGATGCCCGGGACAAGCCCGGGCATGACGAGTTATGCAGAAAATGCCCGAATCTTCTCCCACGAATCACGAAAGCCCGCGCCCGTGGCTGAACTCTACGACGACATCGAAGCGCAGCCGTTGCCGGACCGCTCGCGGCTGGAGCGGTTCCTGGCGTGGGCGCTGGTGACCGTGTTCGCCTATACCGCGCTGGCCTATCTGGCGCTGCCGGCGCTGTGGAGCCATTACGAGCACCAGAAGAAGCTCGCCGGCCTGCCGATGGTGACGGTCACCGCGCAGGGCATTCCCGGCGATCCCATCAATGCCGGGCTGATCGGCGACGAACGCGACGTGCTGTGCGCCATGCAGGCCGCCGCCTGGTATCCCGCCGATCCCGTGACCTTCAAATCCTCGATCGAGATCGTCGGCAGCGTGCTGCTCGACCGGCCCTATCGCGACGCGCCGGTCAGCAACCTGTTCTATCTCGGCCGCCACGAAGACCTCGCCTTCGAAAAGCCCGACGGCAAGAGCGCCGATCACCGCCACCATGTGCGGTTCTGGAAAGTGTTCGACCAGGGCGAGGAAAAGCGGCCGGTCTGGCTCGGCGCCGTGACCTACGACCGCAGCGTCGGCGTCAGCCACTATACCGGCGCCATCACCCATCATATCGCCGCCGACATCGACGCCGAGCGCGCACTGCTCGCCACCGACCTGGAAGCCGCTCGCATGGTGGATGCGAAATATCAGGTCACCGGCATCGGACCGACGCTGACCGGGCGCAACGGCGGCGGCGATCCCTATTACACCGACGGCGAGGTCTGGATCCTGCGCCTGGTGGTGGCCTGCGCGAAACGCACCGATCCGGCGACGGTCATTCCGAGCCCGCCGGCGACCGAATTGAAGGACCAGATCTGGCACGACATCGCCGATGCGCTGAGGAAATAGGTACTCGTCATTCCGGGGCGGGCGCGAAGCGACCGAACCCGGCATCTCGAGATTCCGGGTCTGGTGCTGACGCACCATCCCGGAATGACGGGGCAATGGGGCGCTTCGCATCGGCCCGGAATGACAGCTATAATCAGATGCCCGCTTGAATTTCCGGCCATTTCCCGGCATCCCTGCCTCCAGCAACCCGCATTCCAAGGAACAACAACAATGACCGTTCGCGCCGGCCGGGAATTCCTGGCAATCCCCGGGCCCACCACCATGCCCGACGAAGTGCTGCGGGCGATGCATCGTCCGGCGCTCGACATCTATTCCGACCAGATGATCAACCTGACCGAGGGGCTGCTCTCCGATCTGTCGAAACTGTTCGCCACCAAGGGCAAGTCCTACATCTACATCGCCAACGGCCATGGCGCGTGGGAGGCGGTACTGTCCAACGTGCTGTCGCGCGGCGACAAGATTCTGGTGCTTGAAAGCGGCCGCTTTGCCATCGGCTGGGGCAATGCCGCCAAAGCCATGGGCGCCGAGGTCGAGGTGCTGAAGGGCGATTGGCGCCGCGCCATCCGCGCGGGCGAAGTCGAAGCCCGCCTGCGCGCCGACAAGGATCACAGGATCAAGGCGATCCTCGCAGTGCAGGTCGATACCGCTTCCAGCGCCTATAACGACATCGAGGCGATCGGCAAGGCGATCAGGGCCGCGGGCCATCCGGCGCTGTTCATGGTCGATGCGGTGGCGTCGCTTGGCTGCATGCCGTTCGAGATGGACGCCTGGGGCATCGATGTCGCGATGTCCGGCTCGCAGAAGGGCCTGATGGCGCCTCCGGGATTGGGCTTCGTCGCCGTCAACGACCGCGCCCGCGAAGTGCACAAAACGGCCGGCCTGCGCACGCCCTATTGGGACTGGACCGAGCGCGACGGAGCCGAGCATTACCGCAAATATGCCGGCACCGCGCCGATCCATCTGTTGTTCGCGCTGCGCCAGTCGATCGACATGCTGTTCGAGGAAAAACTCGACAACGTGTTCCTGCGCCATCGGTTGCTGGCCGAGGCGGTGCGGCGCGCGGTTGCGGTCTGGGCCGAGGGCCAGGTGCTCGGCTTCAACATCGCGGAAGCCAGCGAGCGCTCCAACACGGTCACGACCGTGATGATGGCGGACAGCCACGATCCCGATGCGCTGCATCAATATTGCAAGCAGAAATGCGGCGTGGTGCTCGGCATCGGCATCGGCGAACTGGAGGGCCAGGCGTTCCGCATCGCCCATATGGGCCACATCAACGCGCCGATGATTCTCGGCACGCTCGGCGTCATCGAAGTCGGCCTGCAGGCGCTCGACATCCCGCATGGCAAAGGCGGCGTGGAAGCCGCGATCGACTGGCTCGGGGAAAGCGTTGCTCCGTAGTGACCGTCATTCCGGGATGGTGCGCAAGCACCAGACCCGGAATCTCGAGATTCCGGGTTCGATGCTGCGCATCGCCCCGGAATGACGGTGCCAAGCCTTTTCGGCGCGTCATCTTTCGTGCTTAGATTGACCCAGCGATAAATAACGGCCGACAACGGCGCAGGCGCGAACCGCGCCGGGGAACACAGGGAGTGATGTGATTGGCGTCCGTTGAATTGCGCGGCCTGACCAAGCGGTTTGGATCGCTGGCGGTGGTCGATGACGTCAGCTTGCGGATCGACCATGGGCAACTGGTCTGCCTGCTCGGCCCGTCCGGCTGCGGCAAGACCACGACCTTGCGGTTGATCGCGGGCTTCCTGGAACCGACGCTGGGCGAAATCCATGTCGGCGACCGCATGGTGTCGTCGAGCGTGCGCACCTTGCCGCCCGAGCAGCGCAAGATGTCGATGATCTTCCAGAGCTATGCGCTGTGGCCGCACATGACGGTTGCGGAAAACATCGTCTATGGGCTGCGCCTGCGAAAACTCGACCGCGCGACGATCGCCAAAAAACTCGAAATCATCCTCAAGGCGACCAAGCTCGAACTGCTGGCGCAGCGTTATCCCGGCGAACTGTCCGGCGGCCAGCAGCAGCGTGTGGCGCTGGCGCGCGCGCTGATCGTCGAGCCGGAGACGCTGCTGCTCGACGAGCCGCTCTCCAACCTCGACGCCAACCTGCGCGAGGAAATGCGGTTCGAAATCCGCCGACTGCACGACGAATATCGCTATACCACGGTCTACGTCACCCACGACCAGTCTGAGGCGATGACCACCGCCGACCTGATCGCGGTGATGAACGCCGGCAAGATCGACCAGCTCGGTACGCCGGAAGATATCTACGACCGGCCGCAATCGGAATTCGTCGCCCGCTTCATCGGCGCCAGCAATGTGATCAACGGCGTCGCGCGCGATGCCGGCCACATCGAATTTTCAGGCGCGACGCTGAAGGTGGTGGGCGAGAAACTCAACTCCGGCCAAAAGGCCGTGGTCGCGATCCGCCAGCACGACATCCAGCTTTCGACGCAGGCGCCGCCCACGCCGGAAAATTCGGTGAAGGCCACCGTGACGCGGCAGGTGTTCCTCGGCGCCAGCCGCGACTACATGGTCGAGACCTCTGACGGCACGAACCTGCGCGTCGTCACTTCGACCGGCAACGCCGTTGTCAGGGGCACCGAGGTCTGGCTGACGCTTCCGGCGGAACGCTGCCGCGCGCTGAGCCGGTAGCGGGAGAACACGATGAACGGACAAGGACTTTCAAGGCGTGGCTTGCTGAAGGGCTCGACCGCGCTGGCACTGGGCACCATGTTCGCAGCCCCGGCGCGCGCGGAAGCGCCGCCGCCGGTGGCGATCACGCCCGAGCTGGTCGAGGCGGCCAACAAGGAAGGCAAGGTCATCCTGTATTCCGCGATGGATCTCCCGGTCGGCGAAAAACTCGGCAAGGCGTTCGAGGCGAAATATCCCGGCATTGCGGTGCAGATCGAGCGCTCCGGCGCCGAGCGGCTGTTCCAGCGGCTCGACCAGGAATTTGCCTCCGGCATCCACGCCTGCGACGTGATCAACAGTTCGGACGCGTCACATTTCATCCGATGGAAAAGCAACGGCTGGCTGGCGCCGTTCGTGTCAGAGGATATCGCCCGGCATTTCCTGCCCGAATTCCGCGATCCGGACGGCATGTCGGCGACCTCGCGAATCTGATCTGTCGTCGATCGCCTACAACACCAATCTGGTGAAGCCGGAAGACGCGCCAAAAAGCTTTGCCGATCTGCTCGATCCGAAATGGGCCGGCAAGATGGTGAAGGCCCATCCCGCCTATAGCGGCACCATCATGACCGCGACCTTCCAGGTCGTGCGCGAGCTCGGCTGGGAATATTATGAAAAGCTGTCGAAGCAGCGCGTCATGCAGGTGCAGTCCGCGACCGATCCGCCGAAGAAGCTGGCGCTCGGCGAGCGCGCGGTGATGGCCGACGGCAACGAATACAATGTGGTGCTGCTGAAGGAAGCCGGCCAGCCGGTCGAGCCGGTCTATCCGACCGAAGGCGCGCCGACGGTCTCGGGTCCGACCGGCATCTTCGCCACCGCGCCGCATCCCAATGCCGCGCGGCTGTTCCAGGCCTGGCTGCACACGCGGGAGACGCAGCAATTCTTCGTCGACTTCACCGCGCAATATTCGGCGCATGCGCAGGTCACCTCGAAGCCGGGCCGGCGCAAGATTTCCGACATCAAGCGGATGAAGGAAGACGCCGCCGGCGTCGAGAAGATGGCCGAGGAGATCAAGACGCGCTATGCGAAGCTGTTTCGGGTTTAGATGAGCAGCACGATGCCCTCATTCTCCCGGTCGTCATTCCGGGGCGCCCAAAGGGCGAACCCGGAATCTCGAGATTCCGGGTTCGATGCTTCGCATCGCCCCGGAATGACGGGCTCTCCTCACCTCTCCCGCTTGCGGAGGAGGTCGACGCGCTCGGCAGCGCAATTGCGCGCCGGAGCGCGGCGGGTGGGGGCAATTGCTCGGGCAGTGCCGATGCGGAGGCACCCCACCCCGGCCCTCCCCCGCGAAGTGCGGGAGAGGGAGCGCGAGCACCTTGCCGGAATGAGTAAGAACCGAGAAATGAAACCATCATGACCGTCACGACCCTCACTCCCGCCGTCGACGGCACGCGCGGCAAATTCGACTGGACCAAACCGGTGCTGCTGGTGTTCGCCGCTGGCCTGATGGTGCTGATCCTGCTGCCGCTGGGCTGGCTGGCGGTCTATGCCTTTACCGACAAGGCGCGTCACGTCACGCTGCAGAATTTC
>CAVPFQ010000012.1:0-270323 GCA_963703845.1 uncultured Alphaproteobacteria bacterium | reverse complement strand
GATGTCGGCCTACGCCTTCTATCAAGCCGGTGACTACGACAGCTGCATCGGCGCGGCGACCCGCTACGTCACCCTGCATCCGGGAAGCCCGGATGCCGCCTACGCGCAATATCTGATTGCGGCCTCGCATTACGACCAGATTCCGGATATCAGCCGCGATCAGGGCCGCACCGAGAAGGCGATCTCGGCGCTGAACGAGGTGGTTCGCAAATACCCGACCTCGGAATATGCCGTCAGCGCCAAGGCCAAGCTGGAAGGCGCGCGCGACCAGCTGGCGGGCAAGGAGATGGAGATCGGCCGCGAAAATCTGCGGAAACGCAACTACATCGGCGCCATCAACCGCTTCAAGACCGTGGTGACCCAGTATCAGACCACCCGCCACGTCGAGGAAGCGCTGGCCCGGCTGACCGAGGCCTATATGGCGATCGGCATCATCGACGAGGCGCAGACCGCGGCTGCCGTGCTCGGGCACAATTTTCCCGACAGCCGCTGGTACAAGGACGCCTATAATCTTGTAAGGTCGGGCGGTGTAGAGCCGAGCGAGAACACCGGCTCCTACATCTCCAAAGCCTTCAAGAAACTCGGTCTCGGGTAAGGTCTTCCCCATGCTGGCGCGTCTTTCGATCCGTGACATCGTCCTGATCGAACGGCTCGATATCGAGTTTTCGCGCGGGCTCGCGGTGCTGACCGGGGAAACCGGCGCGGGCAAATCCATCCTGCTCGATGCCTTTGCGCTCGCGCTCGGCGGCCGCGGCGACCAGGGCCTCGTCCGTCACGGCGTGGAGCAGGGCCAGGTCACCGCGGTATTCGACGTGCCGAAGAACCATCCGGCCGCTAAAATCCTCAGCGATAACGGGCTGGACGATGACGGCGAGATGATCCTGCGCCGCGTGCAATTGGCCGACGGCCGCACCCGCGCCTTCATCAACGACCAGGCGATCAGCGTGCAGACCCTGAAGGCGGTCGGCTCGGCGCTGGTCGAGATCCACGGCCAGCATGACGAGCGCGCCTTGGTGGACGCTTCCACCCATCGCCGCCTGCTCGACGCCTTTGCAGGGCTCGAGAAGGACGTCGCCGCGCTGGAGGCGCTGTGGGACGCACGGCGCGCCGCCAATGCCGTGCTCGGAGAACATCGCGCCGGCATGGAGCGCGCCGCGCGCGAGGCCGACTATCTGCGCCATGCCGCCGACGAATTGAAGAAGCTTGCGCCTGTTGATGGCGAGGAGGCCGCGCTTGCCGGACGCCGCACCACGATGATGCAGGGCGAGAAGATCGCAGCCGACCTGCGCGAGGCGCAGGAGGCGGTCGGCGGCGCGCATTCGCCGGTTCCGGCGTTGTCCGCGGCCGTGCGCCGGCTGGAACGCCGCGCCGGCAATTCGCCTGCGCTGGTCGAGCCCGCGGTGAAGGCGATCGATGCGGCGATCAACGCGCTGGAGGAGGCCGACCAGCATCTCAACGCCGCGCTGGTCGCGGCCGACTTCGACCCGGCCGAGCTCGAACGCATCGAGGAACGACTGTTCGCCTTGCGCGCCGCCGCGCGCAAATATTCGACACCGGTCGACGCTCTCGCGGCACTCGCTATAAAATACGCCGCCGACGTGGCGCTGATCGATGCCGGCGCCGAGCAATTAAAGAAGCTGGAGGCCGGGTCCGCCGAGGCCGACAAGCGCTACATCGCGGCTGCGGCAAAGCTGTCGGCGGCGCGGGCAAAATCGGCGGCAAAACTCGACAAGGCGGTCAATGCCGAACTGACGCCGCTGAAACTGGAACGCGCCACCTTCACGACGCAGATCGAGTCGGACCCGCAATCGCCGGGCCCGCAGGGTTTCGACCGCATCGAGTTCTGGGTCCAGACCAATCCCGGCACCCGGCCGGGGCCGCTGATGAAAGTCGCCTCCGGCGGCGAGCTGTCGCGCTTCCTGCTGGCGCTCAAGGTGGTGCTGTCCGATCGCGGCTCGGCGCCGACCTTGGTGTTCGACGAAATCGACACCGGCGTCGGCGGCGCGGTGGCGGACGCCATCGGCGCGCGGCTGTCGCGGCTCGCTTCCAAGGTGCAGGTGATGGCGGTGACACATGCGCCGCAGGTCGCCGCCCGCGCCAGCCAGCATCTCTTGATCTCCAAGGACGCCCTCGACAAGGGCAAGCGCGTCGCCACCCGCGTCAACGCCCTCGCCGCCGACCACCGCCGCGAGGAAATCGCCCGCATGCTGGCCGGCGCCGAAATCACCGCGGAGGCGAGGGCGGCGGCGGAACGGCTGCTGAAGGCGGCGAGTTAGTCGTCATTCCGGGGCGATGCGAAGCATCGAACCCAATCTCGAGATTCCGGGTCTGGTCCTTCGGACCATCCCGGAATGACGAACCTAATTGCAGGCAGCGTCACTTAACTACAGATCGATTCGTACAAATCGTTCCACTGCGGGTTCTGGGCCTCGATCAATTGAATCTTCCAACTCCGTTTCCATTTCTTCAATTCCTTCTCGCGTGAAATGGCGGATATCGGATCCTCATAAATTTCGAACCAAACCAACCGGGTGACATTATATTTGTAAGTGAATCCAGGGACCGCCTTGGTTCGGTGTTCATAAGTCCTGCGTACGAGATCGTTGGTGATACCCACGTAGATGGCCCCATCTTTCCTACTCGCGAGGAAATAGACATAGTAAGCCATGGGCCTGATCCTTGTCATTCCAGGGCGATGCGAAGCATCGAACCCGGAATCTCGAGATTCCGGGTCTGGTCCCATCAGGCCCGCTTCGCAGACCTGATGGGACCATCCCGGAATGACGAGCTAGAATTTAATCGCCATGATAACAAAACCCAAACCAAAATCTCCCCCCGACGTCTCTACCCTCACCAAGGCGCAGGCCAGGGTCGAGCACAAGCGGCTGACGCTCGAGATCGAGCGGCACGACAAGGCCTACTACCAGGACGACGCGCCCAAAATTTCGGATGGCGAATATGACGCGCTGCGGCAGCGCTTCAACGCGATCGAGGCGCGGTTTCCGGAATTCGTTTCCAGTGAGTCGCCGTCGCAAAAGGTCGGCGCGGCGCCATCGGGGCGATTCAGGAAGGTCCGGCACGCGGTGCCGATGCTGTCGCTGGACAACGCGTTCGCCGAAGCGGACGTCGTCGATTTCGTCGGCCGCATCCGCCGCTTCCTGAAGCTATCTGACGACGAGCGCATCGACTTCTCCGCCGAGCCGAAGATCGACGGCCTGTCGATGTCGCTGCGTTACGAGGCGGGCGAACTCGTCACCGCCGCGACCCGCGGCGACGGCGCCGAGGGCGAGGACGTCACCGCCAATATCCGCACGCTGGAAGACGTGCCGAAGAAACTGAAAGGCCGCAACATTCCCGAAATCTGCGAGGTGCGCGGCGAAGTCTACATGACCAAGCAGGCGTTCCTTAAGCTCAACGAGCGGCAGAAGGCGGCGGGCGATACCGTCTTCGCCAATCCGCGCAATTCGGCCGCCGGCTCGCTGCGCCAGAAGGATCCCGCTATTACCGCCTCGCGTCCCCTGGGTTTCTTCGCCTATGCCTGGGGCCAGATGAGCGCGATGCCGGAAGATACCCAGTCCGGCATGATTTACTGGTTCGAGCGCTGCGGCTTCAAGACCAATCCGCTGACGAAAATCTGCCACTCGGTCGAACAACTGATCGCGTTCCACCGCAAGATCGAAGACCAGCGCTCGCATCTCGATTACGACATCGACGGCGTGGTCTACAAGGTCGACCGGCTCGACTGGCAGGAGCGGCTCGGTTTTGTGTCGCGCACGCCCCGTTGGGCCATCGCGCACAAATTCCCGGCCGAACGCGCCATGACCGTGCTGCGCGACATCGAGATCCAGGTCGGCCGCACCGGCTCGTTCACGCCGGTCGGCAAGCTGGAGCCGATCGGGGTGGGCGGCGTCATCGTGCAGAACGTCACGCTGCACAACGAGGATTACATAAGCGGCATCGGCGGCGACGGCGAGCCGCTGCGTGACGGCCGCGATATCCGGATCGGCGACACCGTCATCATCCAGCGCGCCGGCGACGTGATCCCGCAGGTCGTCGACGTCGTGCTCGACAAGCGGCCGCCCAACGCAAAACCGTATCATTTTCCGAAGAAGTGCCCCTGTCCGCTGCATACCGACGTGGTGCGCGAGGAAACCGCCACCGGCGACGAGGGCTCGCGCGCCCGCTGTACCGGCGAGTTCGCCTGTCCCTATCAGAAGATAGAACACTTGATATTGTTCGTGTCACGCCGCGCCTTCGACATCGACGGCCTTGGCGAGAAGCAGCTGCAATATTTCTTCGACGAGGGCTGGGTCAAGGAGCCGGCCGATATCTTCACGCTGCAGGCGCGCAACGCCAAGCTGAAGCTGGAGGAGATCGAAGGCTACGGCGAGACCTCGGTGCGCAATCTGTTTGCCGCGATCGAGGAGCGGCGACGGATTGCGCTGGAGCGATTTATCTATGCGCTCGGCATGCGCCATGTCGGCGAGACCACGGCGCTGGCGCTGGCGCGCGGCTACGGCTCATGGCAGGCGTTCCACGACGCCTGCCTCAGGGTCGCCGACGGCGACGAGGAAGCGATGGCCGAGATGGATGCGATCGACCAGATCGGCGAGACCGTGATCGCCAGCATCAAGGCCTATTTCGGCGAGAGCCACAACCGCGGCATCGTCGAGCGGCTGACCAAGGAAGTCACCATCCTCGATGCCGAGAAGCCGAAGAGCAATTCGGCGATCGCGGGCAAGACCGTGGTGTTCACCGGCGCGCTGGAAAAAATGACGCGCGACGAGGCCAAGGCGATGGCCGAGCGTCTCGGCGCCAAGGCCGCGGGCTCGGTGTCGAAGAAGACCGATTATGTCGTCGCCGGCCCCGGCGCCGGCTCCAAGCTCGCGGAAGCCAGGAAGCACGGCGTCGAGGTGCTGACCGAAGACGAGTGGCTGAAGCTGGTTGGAGGCTGAGGCCCGGCAATCAGGGCGACACGCCGGCTTCCTGCAGCATGCTGAAGTCCAGGCCATGGCTCAGGCCGACCAGCGACAGCAGAAGGCCAACTCCGCAAAATATGGCGATAAGTATCAGGGTTTCGAATTCGCCGGCCGATTGAATGGCGCGGGACAATGCGTGCGCGATAGCGGTCATTGTGACCTCCTGCCCGGTTTCCGGGATTTGAACGATCGACGCTCTCCTCGGCACGACGCGTAGGCCGCGCCGGGGATCGCGACCGAGCGTGCCCGAAGGTTTTGTGCAGCGCCTGCGCCTGTGCCGGGGCCGCGCGATATTCTGGTCCAGGTACGGGCCGCGGGCCTGAACCCGGTGGATTTCAAGTTCCGGCAGGGGAAGCTGCGCGCGATCCTGCGGCCAAAGCTTCCGCTGGCGCTCGGCAACGAACTCGCAGGCGAAGTCATTGCCGCAGGTCGCGACGTCAAACGGTTCCGCACAGGTGACCGGGTGTTCGCCCGGGTCGCAAAGGAACGTGCCGGCGCATTCGCCGAGCAGGCCTGCGTCGACGAGGATGACGCGGCGCACATGCCCCGCAATCTGGATTTCACGGCAGCGGCCGCCGTACCGCTGGCGGGGCTGACGGCGCTGCAGGCATTGAGGGACGAACTCCATGTCAGACCGGGACAGAAACTGTTCATTTCGGGCGGCGCCGGAGGGGTCGGCACCTTCGCCATTCAGATCGCCAAATGGCTGGGCGCCCATGTGACGACAACGGCTTCGAAGCGAGGCGAAGCTCTGGTGCGCTCGCTCGGCGCTGATGAGGTGATCGACTATACGGTCCAGGATATATCCAGCGTGAAAGCCAGGTTTGACGCGGGATTTGACCTGATTGGCGGCAGGACCCTTGAGCAAATGTTCGACATCATGAAGCCTGGAGCCAGCATCGTTTCGGTCGCCGCTGTTCCAGAACCGCAAACCGCGATCAGGGATCTCGGCGGCCGCCGCGCTCTTTCCGTCATCTTCTGGCTCATCAGCTACGGCATCCGATCCCGCGCCCGACGCGCCGGCGTCGGTTATCGCTTTCTCTTCATGCATCCAAGCGGCAGCGACCTCGCAGTGCTTGCCGAACTCATCGAGCAGGGAAAGCTGAAGGCCATCGTCGACAGGACCTATCCGTTGGCGGAAATCACTGAGGCTCTCGACTACGTCGAAAGCGGACGCGCCAAGGGGAAAGTGGTGGTGACGAACCAGTGAGTTGATGGTCCGCCTGATGAGGTGGCCGGGGGCTCATCGCAGATGTGCGGATGCTTGGCGAACCAATGCACGCTCACGTCGTCGCCCGCGAAAGCGGGTGACCCAGTATTCCAGAGACGCCGCCCGACGGGCAAATCACCCCAACGCCAACGTGGCGGCCGTCGGTTCGTCAAGCCCTCCAAGAAAAAATATTCTGCTTTGCCGAATATTCGCAATATCCTATATTGCTCCCATCCCGCCCCACCAAAGGGGCGTTGCGCAACGTCAACAACGCGGGGCGGGATGCGGTGGACGCCGACGGTGCTCTTGACGAAGGCATTTGAGGCGGACGGACAAGACGTGTGGTTCTGGCACCCCGACGCTGGTGTCAAGTCTGCGATAAGGAGCGCGGGCGACGGTGGCCAACAAGCCCGGAGCACCGGGAAGAGCACGTTATAATCCGTAAAACCATTGCGTGGGGAATGCCGGGTGATTCCGGTGTGACCTGCTAACGCGTGTGCGCTCTACCTCTACTCATTGCACACGCGGCTATCGGGCGCATCGGCCGCCCGGCATTCCCTGCGCCCTTTGATTGGAAAGGGCGGGAAATACATGAATAGCTCGCGCAAGTGCGTGCGGCGAGAATGCGAACGTATGTCTCCCGTCATTGCGAGCGCAGCGAAGCAATCCATTCTTTCTTGTTGTTGCGCGATAAATTGCTTCGCTGCGCTCGCAATGACGCTGCAACAGCTGTGCAATTCCCGGCCCGCTACAGCGTTTCCAGCGTCGTCCGGCGGCGCGAATACGAGCGTTTCGGAATGCGGCCATTCCGTTTCCGGGAGGCGCTAACCGTTCTGTCATTCCGGGGCGCGTCGCAGACGCGAAGGCGGAATCTCGAGATTCCGGGTTCACGCGAAGTCGCGTGCCCCGGAATGACGGAGTACTGCTAAAGCGACAGCGGCGCCGTTGCGGCGTCGAGCCACACCTTCGTCGCCTCGTCGACATGGACGCGCACCGTGTGGCGGACGCGCTCGTGATAGTCGTTGAGCCAGGCGAGTTCATCGCCGCTCAGCATGCTGAGATCGACCAGCCTGCGGTCGATCGGCGCCAAGGTCAGCGTCTCGAAGGCGTTGACGGGTTTTTCCGCGCCTGGAATCTCGGCGCCGACCACCAGCTCCAGATTCTCGATCCGGATGCCGAAGGCGTCGGTCTTGTAGTAGCCGGGCTCGTTGGACAGGATCATGCCGCGCCGGAGCGGCGTGGCGCCGAGCTTTGAGATCCGCGCCGGGCCCTCATGCACGCTGAGATAGCTGCCGACGCCATGGCCGGTGCCGTGCTCGAAATCGATGCCGGCCTGCCACAGATATTGCCGCGCCAGGGTATCGAGCTGCGCGCCCGTGGCGCCGTCGGGGAACAGCGCTCGCGCGATCGCGATATGGCCGCGCAGCACGCGGGTGAAACGGTCCTGCATCTCCAGGGTCGGCCGCCCGATCGCGATGGTGCGCGTGACGTCGGTGGTGCCGTCCTCATATTGCGCGCCGGAATCGATCAGCAGGAGATCGCCGGGCGCAATCCGCCGGTTGCTCTTGCGGGTGACGCGGTAATGCACGATGGCGCCGTTCGGACCGGTGCCGGAAATGGTCGGGAACGAGACGTCCTTCAGCGCGCCGGTGTCGCGCCGGAACGTCTCCAGCGCCTCGACGGCGTCGATCTCGGTCAGCCGGCCCGTGGGCGCTTCGCGGTCGATCCAGGCGAGGAAGCGCGCCAGCGCGGCAGCGTCGCGCCGATGCGCGCTCCGCGCGCCCTCGATTTCGGTTGCGTTCTTGACCGCCTTGAGCAGGGTGACCGGATCGCTGCCGCGCAGCGGCTTGCCGCCGGCGGTCGAAATCATCCGGCTCAAGGCGTCGGCGGCGGTGGCGGCATCGAGCGCGATCGTTGCGCCGCGCTGCGCAAGCTCGGTGAGTTTTGGCGCCAGCGCGTCCGGCTCGGCGACATCGGCCGATTGTTCGAGATGGTCGCGGGCGCTGTTGGAGAGCTTGCGGTGGTCGATGAACACGGTCGGCCGGCCGTCCTTCGGCACCAGCGCATAGGACAACGGCAAGGGCGTATGGGCAACGTCGGCGCCGCGGATGTTGAAGGTCCAGGCCACCGCATGCGAATCCGACAGCACCAGCGCCTCGGCGCCGAGTTTTGTCACCTCGGCGCGAATTTGCTGGATCTTCTGCGCCTCCGCTTCGCCCGCAAATTGCGGGCCGTGCACCGACACCGGGCCAAGCGGTGGCGGCGGGCGCTCGGTCCATACCGAGTCCAGCGGGTTGCCATCGACCGCGACCAGTTCCGCGCCGGCCTTGGCGCAGGCAGCAGTCAGCCGTTCGGCGGAGGCCGAAGTATGCAGCCAGGGATCGAAGCCGAGGCGGTCGCCGGCGGCGAGATGCTTCGCCAGCCAGCTTTCCGGCGGCGGATCGGCCAGCGGCTCGACGCTCCAGGCCTTGGTGTCGACCTGCTTGGCCGCCTGCAGCGTGTAGCGGCCATCGACGAAAACGGCGGCCGCCTGCATCAGCACGATCGCCTGGCCGGCGGAGCCGGTAAAACCTGTCAGCCAGGCCAGCCGCTCGTCGGAGGGCGGGACATATTCGTTCTGCTGCTGGTCGGCGCGGGGCACCACGAATCCGGTCAGATTCCGCCGCGCCAGCTCCTCGCGGAAGGCCGACAGCCGGGCGGTCAGCGCCACGCCGGTTTCCGGTTCCTCGAATGTCTGGAAAAGGGCTTCGAACATCGCGTAAACATCCTAGAATTGCGTGGAAAATTCCGCAATGCGTCATAAATCCTTCCCATCCGGCCAAAGCTGTGCTTGAATTGCTGCACCTGCGTAAGACGGGCTGGAACGGTTTGCCATCGCGGATCGTTGTCTTGAATCCGGAGGAGATCCAGGGGTGTTTCAACTCAATGACGAGGGAAACCCACGATGCCTGCATTTACGTTTGAGAAGATTTCGCCGCCGGTGCGCCGCGGCCCGCTTCCTCCGATCGTAAAAAAGCAACGCGGCGTGATCGTTCAAATTCTGGACCGTTTCGTCGAGGCGCGCGTCAGGCGCACGTCGCGCAAGGAAAAAAGCGTCATCGCCCGGCGCGAGACGAAGCCTGCGAAATAGCATTCAATCCACGCGGCGCATCAACAGGCTGCTCCAGCCTTCGACCTGAAGGTGCCGTTTCAAGACGAGTCCGCGGCTGCGGTAGGCGGCGATCACGCCCTGAGCCTGCGGCGGCAAAAGCCCCGATAGAATGACCAGCGCCGACGGCGCCAGATGCCTCGCCATCGGCGTTGCCATTTGCCGCAGCGGATTGGCGAGGATGTTGGCCAACACCAGATCGAACGGGCCGCTCGCCGAAAATTGCGGCGCCGAGAATCCGGTGGCGCGGATGGTCGTGACCCGATCTCCCACCCCGTTGAGCCGCGCATTGTCGCGGGCCACCCTGACCGAGAGCGGATCGATATCGCTCGCCAACAGCCCGATCCGCAGCGCCTTGGCGGCCGCGATGGCGAGCACGCCGGTGCCGGTGCCGAGATCGAGCACCCGGCGCGGCCGATAGGCTTTCAGCACGTCATCGAGCAGCTCGAGGCAGCCCCGCGTCGTGCCGTGGTGGCCGGTGCCGAACGCCAGCGCCGCCTCGATCTCGATGCCAAGCCGGTTGGGCGCCACTCGTGAGCGGTCATGCCGGCCGTGCACCATGAAGCGCCCGGCACGGACCGGGACCAGTTGGTCCAGCGTCGCCCTGACCCAATCCCTGGCCTCGACCGTGTCGAAGGCGATGCCCTGCGCGGCCTCATCGCCGGCGGCGATGGCGACCAGTTCGCGGATCGAGGTTTGATCCGGCGGCTCGGCGAAATGCAGGGTGATGTGCCAGCGCTCGCCGGGCCCTTCGTATGCTGCGATCGCCGCGTGCCCCTCGAAAAAGCTCTCGGTCAGGAGATCGACCACGCGCCTGGCGGTTCGTTCGCTGCCGATCGCAAGATGCGCGCGGTGGGTGGCCGGGGTAAGGTTGGGGCTCATCGGAAGGTTCAGGGAAATGGCGTGCGCGGGGTGGGTGTTCCACAAGCTGTCGACATCAGGCGCAACGGTTGTTCACAGGCTTATACACCGAAACATACGGTGTCTATCCGAGGGGTTCTCAGCCCGGACTACATTGCGATCCCGAAACGACCATCCCTGCAGCTCCATTTGCGCCGGCAGAAGCTTCCCGCCCTTGGGACCTCGGGGCATCGGTGGTATTGCTGGCGGCGGGTAAGCCGGCATATCCTTGAGCTGATGAGGGGGGAAGCACATGCGTTATTGGACGGCGGTCGGTGTAACCGCGCTTGCAATAGGTCTGGCGGGAAGTGGCCGTTGCATGGCCGCAGGTGCCGTCGCGGTCGGCGAACCGGCGGAAATAGCCAAGGACGGCGTTGCGATTTTCACCTATGTCAACGCCAGCAGCGCGGCGGCTGCCAAGCAGAAAGCGCTGGAAGGCTGCAAGGGTCTGCCGAACGCCTCGTCGACATCGAAAGCCCTCTGCAAGGTTGTCGCCACCTTCGAGAATCAGTGCGTGGCGCAATCGCTCGATCCGGAAAACGGGACGCCGGGCTTCGGCTGGGCCATGGCCCGCAATTCGAGGATGGCCAAGGAGCAGGCCTTGTCCAACTGCCGCGACACCGCCGGTCCGACGCGCCAGGACAAATGCGTGATCGGACCCCGCGACCTCTGGTGCGACGGGTCGGCCAAGTAGCCGGCTTCTCCACTCCGTCATCCACCGGTTTTCCACAGACTGCCCACCGGCTTATCAACAATCCGGAGGGGCGACTCAAGGCAGCGCGGCATCCAGCGCATGGGTGCGATTGACATCCATCGGATGGTCGATCAGCGCGTGTACCCTGGCGACGAAGCGGACGGTGTGGGGCAGGTTGGCATGGAGGTCGAACGCCGCTTCGTCCTTCCAGCGGGAATGGACGAAGAACAGCCTGACATCGCGGATCGAGCGATAGGCGTTCTGGAACAGACAGCCTTGCTCGGCCTGGGTCGGGCCGCTGACCTCGCGCAGCGCTTCGGCGACCGCTTCTTCCTGCCCCTCGAGCGCATGGAAGCGCGCAAAAATGACCAGCTCCATGGCAGCCTCCTTCATACGAACACCGCCCGATGATCCCTGAGGATCACGCGCGCGGCGTTGTGGCCGGGGGCGCCGGTGACGCCGCCGCCGGGATGGGCGCCGCTGCCGCAATGATAGAGGCCCTTCAGGGGCCCGCGATAATCGGCGTGGCCGAGCATCGGACGCGCGGAAAACAACTGGTTCAGCGTCAGCGCGCCGTGAAAGATGTCGCCGCCGAGCAGGCCGAACTGCCGTTCCAGATCGAGCGGCGACAGCATCTGCCGGCCGATCACGCTCGATCCAAAGCCGGGCGCGTATTTGTCCACGGTCGCGATCATGAGATCGGCGACCTCCTCGCGATGGTCGTCCCATGATTTGCCGTCGGGCAGTTGCGGCGCGACATGCTGGCAGAACAGGCTCGCGACATGCCGGCCCGGCGGGGCCAGCGTGTCGTCGAGGGTCGAGGGGATCAGAACTTCGACCACGGGCTCGCGGCTCCAGCCCCGCGCGCGCGCATCCAGCCAGGCGCGATCCATATAGGGCAGGCTCGGCGCCAGGATGATGCCTGAGGTCAGGTGATCGCCGTCGCCGGGCAGCGCGGTGAACGAGGGCAGGGCGCTCAGCGCCACATTCATCCGGAATGTGCCGGAGCCGTTGCGCCAGTTCCGGATGCGATCGAGAAAGTCCGGCGGCAGCGCGCCCGCCGGCATCAGCCGCGTATAGAGCAGTTTCGGATTGATACTGGAGGCGACATATCGCGCGCGGACGGTCTCGCCATTGTCGAGGATGACGCCGACGGCGCGATCGCGCTCGACGATCACCTCGCGCACGCTCGCCTCGGTTTCGATTCCCGCGCCATGCTCGCGGGCGGCGCGCGCCATCGCCTGCGTGATGGCGCCCATGCCGCCGATGGCGTGGCCCCAGACGCCCTTCTTGCCGTTCACCTCGCCGAAGGCGTGGTGCAGCATCACATAGGCCGAACCCGCCGCGTAGGGGCTGGCGTAATTGCCGACGATGGCGTCGAACCCGAACAAGGCCTTGACCAGGTCGCTTTCGAAGACGTCGTCGAGCATCTCGCCGGCCGAGCGCGTGAACAGGTCGAGCAGCGAACGCTGCTGCGGAAGCGATAGCCCGCGCAGGATATTGGCGCTGCCCCATGCATTGAAAGCCTCGCGGATCGCGCCCGCGCCAAAACCCTCGACGATATTGGGCGGCGCGCGCAGCACGAAAGCGCGCAGCACGTCGGCGATCTCCTCGAGTTGGCGGCTGAAGGCGTCGATCCTGTCGGCGTCGCGTTCGCTGAGTTTGGCGACAGAGGCATGGGTGCGGCCTTCGCCGGTAAGCAGAAAGCTGCCATCGGGGGCGGGGAGGAAATTCTGCGCGCGGCGCTCGACGATGCGGAGGCCCCGTTCGCCCAATTTCAGGTCGGATATGATCTGCGGGTTGAGCAGGCTGACGGTGTAGGCCGCGACCGAGTTGCGGAAACCCGGATGGAATTCCTCGGTCACCGCCGCGCCGCCGACCGCCGTGCGGCGCTCGACCACTCTCACGCGCAGGCCGGCCATCGCCAGATAGGCCGCGCAGGTGAGGCCGTTATGCCCGGCGCCGATGATGACAACGTCCGTCTCTGTCATGTTTGTTTCAAAATATTATCGAGCTCCCGTCATTCCGGGGCGATGCGGAGCATCGAACCAGGAATCTCGAGATTCCGGGTTCGCGCTGCACGCGCCCCGGAATGACGATCATTAGCGAAGATGTGATGGTCAGCCCAGCGCCAAGTGAAATCCAGTTCCGCCTCCCCGCATTGCCCGCCGCGCTTGCATATGCTCCATTGCCGGCTCCGGCGTCGGCCGGGTTCACGCCGGAGCTTGCATGAGTTCATCCGATCCGTCCGCTGCCGCGGAACAACCCTCCGCGAGCCGCAACCGGCTGGTGCTGACCGTCTACACTGCCGCCATTTTCGTCAGTGCGCTGCTATTGTTCTCGGTGCAACCGCTGTTCACCAAGATGGTGCTTCCGCGGCTCGGCGGCTCGCCGGCGGTGTGGTCGGTGGCGATGGTGTTTTTCCAGTCGCTGCTGCTCGCGGGCTACGCCTATGCGCATTACCTGATGCGGCTGAGCAGCCGCATTCTGCCGGTGGTGACCCACCTCGCGCTGCTCGTGGTCGCGCTGTTGTCGCTGCCGCTGTCGATCGCAAGCGGCTGGGGCGAGCCGCCGACCTCGGGCTATGCGTTCTGGCTATTGGGCCTGTTTGCGGTCTCGATCGGGCTGCCGTTCTTCGCGCTCGCCGCCAACAACCCGCTGCTGCAGGCCTGGTTCGTTCGGTCAGGCCATCCCGACGGGTCCGACCCGTATTTCCTCTATGCCTCCTCGAATATCGGCAGCTTCCTGGCGCTGTTGTCCTATCCGGTGCTGCTGGAGCCGATGTTCACGCTGCGGACCCAGAACCTGATCTGGACCGGCACCTATGCCTTGCTGATCGTTCTGATCGCCGCCTGCGGCGTATTGCTGCTGCGCTCGCCGCTGACATCGGCCGTCGACATATTGGCCGAGGATACCGACGCGCCGGCGCCGCCGTGGATCCTGCGATTGCGCTGGGTTTTCCTGGCTGCGGTGCCCTCGGGCCTGCTGATCGCGGTCACCGCGCATATTTCCACCGACGTCGCCGCGGCGCCGCTGTTGTGGGTGCTGCCGCTGTCGCTGTATCTCTTGACCTGGGTGCTGGTGTTCCAGTCGCGCCCGCTGCTGCCGCACAGATGGATGCTGATGGCGCAGCCTTTGGCGATCGCGGGCGTCATCGTGCTGCTCGCGGTCGGCGGCGAGCAGAACCTGCTGCTGACGCTCGGCGGCCACCTGCTTTGCTTCCTCGTGATCGCGATGGCCTGCCACGGCGAACTGGCGCGCACCCGCCCGGCGGCGAAATACCTCACCGGCTTCTATGTCGCGCTGTCGTTCGGCGGCATGGTCGGCGGCCTGTTCGCAGGCCTGATCGCGCCCTATGCGTTTTCATGGGTCGCGGAATATCCGATCCTGCTGGCGCTGGCGGCGCTGTGCCGGCCGCCCGGCGGCGCCGAGCGCCTGCCGCGCTGGAGCGCCTGGTACTGGCCGTTTCTCGCGGTGCTCGCGGTCGCCCTGATCGCACCCTCCCATTCGGAGGGCAGGATCATGAGCTTTCTCGACGACAACCGGGTCTATGTGATCGGCGCGGTCGGCGTGCTCTCGGCCTTGCTGGCGCTCGGGCTGAACGCCAACCGCTGGAAGATTTTTGCAACCGTTGCCGTGGCGCTGGTGCTGATCCGGGCCTATCCGGCCGACGACGGGCGGGTGGAAACCGTGCGCAGCTTCTTCGGCGTCCACAAGATCGTGGTGACGCCACACGGCCAGTATCACGTGCTGATGCACGGCACCACCATTCACGGCGCGCAAAAATTCCAGAACGACGACGGCACGCCGGTCACCGGCCGGCCCGAGCCGATCACCTACTACCACCAGGATGGCGGCATCGGGCAGGCGATCACGGCGGTGCGCGAGCGCAAGGGGGCGCCATTGCGGGTCGCGGTGATAGGGCTCGGCTCGGGCACGCTGACCTGCGCTTCGGAGCCGGGCGAAAGCTGGAAGTTCTTCGAGATCGATCAATCCATGGTCGATACCGCGCGCGACCCGAAATATTTCACCTACATCCAGAATTGCGAACCGGATCTGAAGCCGGTGATCGGCGATGCGCGGCTGACTTTCGCGAGAGAGCCGGACGGCGTCTACGACCTGGTCATCGTCGATGCCTATTCGTCGGATGCGATCCCGATCCATCTCGCCACCCAGGAGGCGATGGCGATCTACAAGCAGAAGCTGGCGCCGCAGGGCGCGGTAGTGATGCACGTCTCCAACCGGCATCTGGAATTGTCGAGCGTCATCGTCGGCATCGCGAAAGCCAACGACCTCCAGAGCTGGGTCTACAGCGAGGATTCCAACCGCGACAGCGAATACATTTTCGCGACCTCGGTGGTGGTCTGCGCCCGCGCCGAAGCAGACGTCGGCAAGCTGGCGTCGTCGGATGTGTGGGAACTGACGGAGGCCGACAAAAGCCAGCGGGTCTGGACCGACGACTATTCCAACGTATTGGGTGCGGTCTACCGGCGGCTGCGCGACGGCGAGCAGTAGATCGCACGCGGCAATCCCGCTGGGCATTTCCGGAAGCGTAGGGCTATTGTCCAGCGGAGGCGGGGGAGAGAATACAATGCACGACAAGGTCGATGTCCTGATCGTCGGCTCCGGGGCATCGGGCGCCGCGGTGGCCTGGAGCCTGGCCGATACGAAAATGCGCATTCTCTGCCTCGAGCAGGGCGACTGGGTGAAGCCGACGGACTATCCGAGCAACGGCCGGGACTGGGAGGCGCGGCTGTTTTCCGATTTTGCCGTCAACCCCAACCGCCGCGCGCGGCCGACCGACTACCCGATCAACGACGCCAATTCGCCGATCAAGGTGGTGAACTTCAACGGCGTCGGCGGCTCGACCATCATGTACACCGCGCATTTTCCGCGGCTGCATCCGTCCGACTTCAAGGTGCGGACGCTCGACGGCGTCGCCGACGACTGGCCGATCGATTACGCGACGCTGGAGCCTTACTTCGCCGAGAACGACCGCATGATGGGGGTCTCGGGGCTATCAGGCGATCCCGCCTATCCGCCGAAACAGCCGCCGATGCCGCCACTGCCGTTGGGCAAGTCGGGCACGCGGTTCGGCAAGGCGATGAACCAATTGGGCTGGCACTGGTGGCCGTCCAACTCCACCATCGCCACGACAGACTATGAGGGCCGCGGGCGCTGCATCAATCTCGGCCATTGCACGCCGGGCTGCGCGCAGGGCGCGAAAGCCTCGACCGACATCACCTATTGGCCGCTGGCGATCCGCGCCGGCGTGGAGCTGCGCACGATGTGCCGGGTGCGGGAGATCACGGTCGACGAACAGGGCATGGCGTCCGGCGCGATCTACTACGACGCCGAGGGCAAGGAGCATTTTCAGCCGGCCGAAGTCGTGATCCTCGCCTGCAACGGCGTCGGCACGCCACGGCTGATGCTCAATTCGGTCTCCGGGAAATTCCCCAACGGTATCGCCAATTCGAGCGGGCTGGTCGGCAAGAACCTGATGTTCCACCCCTACGCCCTGAACTACGGCTATGTCGACGAGCCGCTCGACGGCAATCACGGTCCGCCGCTCTGTCTCTGGAGCCAGGAATTCTACGAGACCGATCCGAAACGCGATTTCGTCCGCGGCTACACCTTTCAGTTCGGCCGTGGCGTCGGCTCGATCTTCGAGGCGATTGTGAGTGCAGCCGCGGGAAGGCTGCCTTGGGGCGAGGAGCATCATTCGGCCTACCGCAAGCTCGTCAACCGCCGCATCGGCCTGTCGGCGATCTGCGAGGATCTGCCCGAAGAGCACAACCGCGTCACGCTCGATCCGGTGTTGAAGGATTCCAGCGGCATCCCGGCGCCGAAGATCAATTACACCATCAGCGAAAACAGCCACAGGATGATGCAGCACGGCATCGCGCGGGCGAGAGAGGTGCTGACCGCGGCCGGCGCCAGCAACATCTGCGTCGAGAGCCCGATCCTCAACGGCGGCTGGCATCTGCTCGGCACCGCGCGGATGGGCACCGACCCCGAACGCTCGGTGGTGAACGAATGGGGCCGCTGCCACGACGTCAAGAACCTGTTCATCGTCGACGGCAGCATCTGGGTGACCTCGGGCGGGGTCAACCCGACCTCGACCATCCAGGCGCTGGCGCTCTACATCGCCGACAGCATCAAGCAGCGCCTCGCCGATTTGTTCGACTGAGAGATCGACATGAAAAACGCCGAACTCACCGCCGAACAGGTCCGCGATTTCCGCGCGCTCGCCGGCATGATCATCCCGGCGAGCGCAACCTATGACGTGCCGGGCGCCGACGACGAACGCATCTTCAACGATATTCTGAAAAGCCTGGAGCGCGACCGCGACGATGTCTGCCGCGCGCTGGTCCAGCTCGCCGGTCTTGCGGGCGGCGCCTTCGCCGATCTCGAACCGGCGCGCCGCGCCGAGGTCGCCACAACGTTTCGCCAGACCGGCGGCGCGCCGCTGGTCGCGTTGGTCCGCGTGGTGCTGCTTTGCTATTATCGCGACGATCGGGTGATGCGCTCGCTCGGCCAGGAGCCGCGGCCGCCATTCCCAAAGGGGCACGTGGTCGAACAGGGCGACTGGTCGCTGCTCGATCCCGTCCGCAAGCGGCCGCGGCTGTACCGGCCGGTCGACTGAACCAACCAGTCGCCGTCAAGAAACAAAAAAACGGAGGAAGCCATGATCGACCGTCGCACCTTCACCGCGCTTCTGGTCGGCGGCATCGCCGCGCCCACACCGTCGCTCGCCGGGGACACCAAAGGCGATAGACGTGTTCTAAGCTGCGGCAGGCCGCGGGCCCGATCCACGTCCATCCCGACGGGCGCTTTGTCTATCTCACCAACCGCGCGTTCTGGACGACCGAGGTCGAGGGCAAGAAGGTGTTCGCCGGCGGCGAGAACTCGGTCGCGGTCTTCGCCATCGACCAGGCCACCGGCGAGCCGACCCCGATCCAGAACGCCGACGGTCGCGCCAATTACCTTCGCACATTCGGGATCGATTCGAAGGGAAAGGTGCTCGTCACCGCGTCGGTCTGGCCGATGCCGGTGCGCGAGGGGACCGATATCGCAATAGTCCCCGCCGCCATCAGCATGTTCCGCATCGGCGGCGACGGCAAACTGGTATTCGTGCGCAAATACGATGTCGAGGCGAGCGCCGAGAGGCAGCAATTCTGGGCCGGCATGGTCACCCTGGCGTAGCGTCGCCGCGGCGCGCCGTCAGGCGCGCATCCGCGGCAAATTGACCGCGGAGCCGGCGATCGCCGTTCGTCGATCGACCACCGCATGATGAAACTGCTCGAGCACCAGCGCATAGGCGGTCAGATCGCCTTCCTCGATGGCGCCATCATCGAAGCAGTCGAGCGTTTCACGAAGGATGTCGTCCGCCTCGCTTTGCAGCGCATCCAGCTCCTCGATCGAATCTGATTTTCCGTACCAGGGAAATCGCCGCCAGCAATTTCTCCCGGTGCAGGGTGTTCAGCCGCCGTTCGTCGCGCTTGATATAATGGCGCAACGCCGCGCTGCCCGACCCGATCACGGAAAGCAGCAGCACGGCGCCCCAGATGTAGTCGCTGTACTGGTCCATGAAGGTCCGCTCGGTGCCGTCGATGAAGGCGGCGGCGCCGGGGTGGGCGGGCAGCGCCGCATCCTTGTCGGTGTCCGGCTTCTCGATCTTGGCCGCGGTGGGCAGTTCCCGCGCAAGCTTAGGCCGAACCGCAAACAGCTGCCTTATAAAGGCTCCGACCGCGTTGTCGGACAGCGATTTCGGCGCGACGATCAGGTGATTGACCTCGATCGTCTCGACGGTATCGTCGGGTCTGGCCGGCGATGAGCTGAAGGAGCTGCCGGGAATTTCCTCGGATTCGTAAAGCGGATGCTTGCGGGCGATGGTTTCGGAAACATCGATCGGCAGAAACTTCGGCTCGCCTCTGACGTGCGCGGTCGCGGCGATCGCATCGATCGTGATCTTGCTTTCGAGCGGGCCGACCGTCATGAACGCATCGATCGAGGGATCGCGCACCATCTCATTGATCTGGTCGGTGTTGAATGGCGCGATCGCGACCTTGTCGGGATTGACGCCGGATTCCGTCAGGATGACGCGAAGCAGCGTGGCGTTCACTTGCGTGCGGCCGACGACACCGACGCGATGGCCCGCGAGATCGTCGAGCGTCTTGATTTTCGCTTTTGGACCCTTGGCCGTTCCCTTGCGCGGAGAACCGGAAGGCGCCCAGAGCACCACGACGTTCTTGCGCATGATGGCAACCGACTCGGTGCCGTCGGGCATCTCCTCATCGGCACGCGCCACGGCGAGATCGGTCTTGCCGGTTCTGAGAAGGGCAATGCTGTCGACCGGGCCGGCCGTCGTGATCAATGAGAGCCGGACCGGACTTCCTTCCCGGACAAAGGCCTGCGCCAGGGCCTGGATCAGCTGCTGGTCGTCGCTTCCCGACGGTCCGACCGCAATCCGCAGGGTGGTGGGCCGCCACAGGAGATAGGATGCGCCGGCAACGCCCGCGAAGATGAACAGCACCACCGCCAGGATCAGGAACAGGTTGCTGTTCTTTTTCCGGCCGCGGGCCGGCAGCTCAAGGGTCAAGCCGTCTGTTTGGGACATGTCGCTGCCGGGCTGCCAAGGGATCCAAGCGGTTATGGATGGCAGCATAGCACGCTTCCCGGCCCGGGTCAGATCGCTATCCGGCGGCAGGGGATCGCGTTTTGCGATTGCAAAGTCCGTTTCGCCGGCCGACGCTGCAGACGCGGACGATGAGGGGACGGCGGAATGCCGGGATGGCGCGTTCTGATCGGGATGGTGATGGCCTTGGCGTTCGAACGAGCCGCCGCTGCGCAGGATTTTTTCGCTGGCGGCAATCTCTACAACGATGTGGCTCGCTATGCCTCGTTCGGTTCGCACCGGTTCGGCTCGCCCGGCGACCGCGCCACCACCGACTGGATCGCCGGCGAATTGCAGGCGACGGGATTTGGGGTCGAGTTCCAGCCCGTGATGCTCGGCCGGCAGTATTTAGTCGATCGCGCCAGCGTCGAGGTCGAGGGGACGACGATCGAGGCGACGCCGTTCTGGTGGCCGCCCGAAGACAAGAGCTCGTTCCGCCTGAGCGCGCCGGTGGTGCGCGACGGCGAGGCCGCGGGCAAGATCGTGTGGATCGAACTGCCCTATGACCGCGGCGCCTATCTCGGCCCGGCGCACCGCGCGGCGATCGCGCAAGCGGCGGCGCGCGGCCCCGCCGCGATCCTGCTGGTGATCGGCAATCCCGGCGACGACCGTTTTGCCTATAACGTGACGCAAGAGGATGCGCCATGGCCGGTGCCGGTGATGGTCGTCGCGGGCAAGGACCGTGGCCTGCTCGAGCGCGCGGTCGCCTCGGGCGCGGCGGTCACGCTGGATGCCACCGGCCACTACGAGCGGAATGTCGCCGGTCGCAATGTCATCGGCCGGATCGGCGCCGGCAAGGGACCGGTCATTGTGGTGTCGACCCCGATGACGGGCTGGTACAGTTGCGTCTGCGAGCGCGGGCCGGGTATCGCCAATTTTCTGGCGTTGGCCCGCACGGTCGCGGCCGAGCAACTGCCGGGCAATTTCATCTTCATCGCCACCGCCGGCCATGAGATCGGCCATGGCGGCATGGAACTGTTTCTGAAGCAGGGCGCGCCATCGCCGCAGGACACCCTGGCCTGGGTGCATTTCGGGGCCTCCAATGCGTGTTACGCATGGAGCGCCGGGCCGCAGGGTTTTGCGCGTGAAGACCGGGTCGACGATGCGCTTCGCTTCATGGTGCTGAGCCCGTCGGCCGTGCCGTTGGTTGCGGAATCCTTCGCTGCGATCAAGGCGACGCGTCTGGTCGCGGAGAAGCAGGCGGTCGGTGAGCTGCGCGACGTGCAGGCGGCAGGTTACCGGAATTTCCTAGGCATGGCCGGCCTGCACCGTTTCTTCCACACCCCGGCCGACGATCTCCGCACCACGGGTCCGGAGATTCTCGAGCCGGTCGCCCGCGCCTTCGCCGACGCCGTGCGGAAGGTCGCGGAGCGCGGGCCGCGCGCGTTCGAGTAGACCCCATCCGGCATCTGGAAAAGCGCGCCGTCGTTTCGCTCCCGAAGCAAAAGCCGATCGGTCGGAACCTTTGTTGCCTGTGCTTATTAATTCGGCACGCGGCTCGAACATCCGCGACAATGCCGGGAGCACTCCATGATCGATACCGTCGTCATTCAACCCGGGGTAGACACAGGAGAACCCTCTGTCGCAGGCGTTTCCTGGGCTGCCGTCACCGCTGGCGCGGTCGTCAGCTGCGCGCTGACACTTGTGGTTCTTGCCTTTGGCATCGGACTCGGTCTCTCCGTTGTGTCGCCGTGGAGCGGCTCGGGCGTTTCGGCCACCACCTTCAAGATCGGTACCGGGCTCTATCTTGTCGTCATCGCGATGCTGTCGTCGTCGGTCGGCGGTTATATCGCCGGCCGTCTGCGCTCGCGATGGATCGGGGTCCAGGGCGACGAAGTGTATTTGCGCGATACGGCGCACGGTTTCATCGCCTGGGCGCTTGCCACCGTGCTGGGGGCCGTTTTGCTGGCGTCACCCGCAGCCCACCTGCTGGGCGGGACGGTCGCCGGCGTCACCCGGGGTGGGGTCGCATCCGCGGGCCGGGCGGGTCCGATGGACGGTTACGTCGACACGCTGCTGCGGCCCGATCCGGCCGCCGCCCCAAATTCCGGTCAGAATTCCGGAAATGCGGCCGACTCGCGCGGCGAAATGGTTCGGCTTTTTACCAGCAGCTTCCGCAATGGCGGCGATCTGAAGTCAGCCGACCGGGAATATGTTGCCAAGGTGGTCGCTGCGCGAACCGGCCTTAGCCAGGCCGACGCCGAAAAGCGCGTCAATGACGTCGTGACACAGGCGCAGGCCGACGCGGACGCGGCCCGGAAAGCAGCTGAGCAGCTGGCGTTCTGGCTGACGGCATCGCTTCTCATCGGCGCGTTTTGCGCCAGCCTCGCCGCGACCGAAGGCGGCGGCCTCCGCGACGGCACCTGGCGCCGCAGAACTATCCGATAATCCCCTCGATCGTGAAAGGAAAACCACATGCCCATTCTTCTCTGGTTGGTCGGCATTCCGATTCCCCTGATCATCCTGATCCTGCTGCTGCGTTAAACGCGCGGCCGAAACAATTCCCCGCCCAGGAGGGCGGGGAAATCCACCCCACGCGATACCGGCACGGACCGCCAACGCGTTTACATGTTCATTTCTTGCTCTGGAGGCTTCCGTGGCTAAAAAACCAAAACTACTGAGCGATCTATTCCACGACACGCTCAAGGACGTTTACTTCGCCGAGAACAAGATTCTCAAGACGCTGCCGAAAATGGCCAAGGCCGCGCAGTCGAAGGATTTAAAGGCGGCCTTCGTCAAACACGAGAAGGAAACCCGCGGCCAGGTCAAACGGCTTCAACAGGTATTCAGTATCCTGGGCAAGCCCGCCCGCGCCAAGACATGTGATGCCATTCTCGGGATCACCGACGAAGGCGCCGAGATCATGCAGGACTACAAGGGAATGCCCGCCCTTGACGCCGGCCTTCTCGCGGCCGCTCAGGCCGTCGAGCACTACGAGATGTCTCGCTACGGCACGTTACGCACATGGGCCGAAGAGCTGGGAATGCCTGACGCCGTGGCGCTCCTGGACGCGACGCTGAAGGAAGAAAAGGCCACCGATGCCGCTCTGACAACTCTGGCGAAATCGGTCGTCAACGTCGAGGCCGAACAAGCTATCTGACCATCTTCCCCAACTGAACGCCGGGACGCCGTAGCGTCCCGGCGCCTTTTTTTTACGACTTCCTTTCGAACCGGCGCACCATCAATGGGGTCGTTTACCGTGTTGAGTGACGACGGGCGACGGCCCGCGATTGTCGCGCGGCGAGGGAGGCCTGCATTGGAACCAAGGGGACGCCTGCACGTTTGTTATGCAGCTGACGATGGAATGGAGGCTGTCATGTCGTTCGGAAAAGGCGTCCCGGGCCCAAAACGAGACGCTGAAATCGAACGGGCGCTGGCGTGCGAGGCTCTCGCCCATAGCGCCGAATTGTTGCTTCAAACCGGGATGGGATGATCGATGGGCGATGTTCTAGCCAGCAAGGGCGAGCGCGACCGCAGCCATATCGCCATGCAGGACGAAGCCGAAGTTCGTCGCTGGCTCAAACGTCTTGGCGTGACGAGAAGCGAGCTGCAGCGCGCTGTCGACAAGGTCGGCAATTCCGTTGTCGCCGTCCGGAAGCAAATGGGTCTCCAGGCGGGGTCGCCTCAATGAGCACAGTTTTCGAACGGCTCCAATTGACGGCGAGTCCTCGCAGACCATTGCCTCGCTGAAGGGTCTGTTTTCGGCGGTTTCAAATCGATCGGATCGGGATGCCCACGAAGAAAGCATTGCGGCCTCGCGATCGGGTATCGGCGCTGACGCTCCGTCAAACCCTGAAGATGGCCCGCTCCGCACACGCCTATGTGCGCGGCAGTACGGTCCAGTTCTACCAATGGCTGGAAGCGCAAAAACGCGGCACCTTGCCTGAGGGGCGGCGGTCTGGATCTGCGGGGATTGCCACGCCGGCAATCTCGGGCCGGTCGCCGGCGTCAACGGCCGCGTCGCAATTCAAGTTCGCGATCTCGATCAAACCGTGATCGGCAACCCCGCGCACGACATCGTCTGTGGTCGAGTGTCGTTGCATTGATCGGAAGCCATGAGGTCGCCTATCTCGAACACTGCCGAAAATACGCGAACCGGACCGCCGGCGTGCCGTAATCCTTCGATCAGGCGGCGTTGAAGAGTTTCGTTGAAATGTCGGCCCGGAGCCATGCCGGGCATGTCCGATCACAAAGTGGAAGCGCGCGTTCGAATAGAGCCCGCGCGCTAGTCCTGATCGAACAGCCCGCGCGGCTGATAATAGGGTCGCGGCGCGTAGACCTGCGGCTGCTGATATTGCGGCGCGTAGCCGCGATTGTCGTAATATTGAGTTTGCGGCTGCGGATAGGCCTGCGCGTCATAGACCCGCCGGCTGGAGCGCGGCGCCGGATAGCGCGCCATGTCCGGATTGCCGTCGGCCGGATAGATGTAGCCGTCATCGGGCCGCTCCTGCGGATACTGGTACTGGCCGGGCGCCGGCTGCTGTGGGGTCAGGACGACGGGTTCGCCGGCGCCATTGTATTGCGGCGCATATTGCTGATCGGGATCGCGGCGCGCGACCGCGGTGTTGGCGCGCGGATTGCGCGCGAGCGCGATCTGCGAAGAACCGGTCAGCGTCACCGTGGTGTTGAGCACACCCTGCCGTTCCACCAGCGCGTAAAGCGTCGCGGCATTGGCACGCGACAGCCGCACGCAGCCGTGGGAAACCGGCACGCCGAGATGGCCTTCGGACTCGGTGCCGTGAATGGCATGACCGACCTTGGTGAAGAAGATCGAGTGCGGCATCGGCGCGTCGTCGAATTCCTTCGAGAAGTGGCTCGCTTCCATGCGGAAGGTGCGGAAGGTGCCGTTCGGCGTCTCATGCGACGGATTGCCGGTCGAGACCGGCCAGTGATAGCGCGCGACGCCGTCGACCGCGACGGTCATCATCTGATTGTTCTTGTCGACGGTGATGGCGACGTTGGCCTGGGCGGCGCCGGTGGCGGCGAACAGCGCCAGACCGGCGAGAGCAACGAAGAAGCAACGCATGTTAACCTGGCCTCCGGGCCTTGACTGATTGCCGCGCCCGCTCTCATCGTCCCCCGCCTCAATATGCCCGAAGATCGGCATTTGTTCCAGCGCGGTGTTCTGCCGATCGTTAACGCCCAGGCGGGCGCAAACTAAGGCGGCGACGGGGCGCAATCTAGCCGTCGCGCAGTTTTTCGTGAACGGCCGCCGCGGCCACGCAACCTTTCGGTCACATCGCCGTTACACATGACCACCGGCGCATTCGCAGCCGGCAACAGCAATTGAGAGAACAAGATGAACAAGACGAAGATCGCGACGTCGGCGCTGTCGACCGGCTCGCCCACGAGGTTCTATCTGGCGGGCGCGGCGCTCGCGCTCGCATTGCTCGCCATGCCCCATATCGGGCACGCCCAGGGCATCGTGCGCGGTGCGCAGGAGGGCGCGTATGAAGGCAATCGGGCCGCCGGCCCGGTAGGCGGCGTGGTCGGTGGCGCAGTCGGCGCCGGCGTCGGCGGAGCGATGGGCGCGGTCGACGGCGTACTCGGGATTCCGGGCCCGCGGTATCGGCACCACTGCCGGGGGTTCTACGACCGCTATGATCGTTTCCATTGCTATCGGTAGCGGTTCGTCATTCCGGGGCGATGCGTCAGCATCGAACCCGGAATCTCGAGATTCCCCGATGCGCAATTGCGCATCTGAGGTCTGATCCTTCGGACCATCCCGGAATGACGGGTCCTCAATTCTTCAGCCGATAGCCAGTCTTGAAGATCCACCACACCACGATCATGCAGATCGCGAGGAACGTCAGCGTCATGCCGATGCTGACGCCGACGCTGACGTCGGCGATCTCGTAAAAGCTCCAGCGGAAACCGGATATCAGGTAGACCACCGGGTTGAGCAGCGTGATGGTGCGCCAACCCGACGGCAGCATGTTGACCGAGTAGAAGCTGCCGCCGAGGAAAGTCAGCGGCGTCACCACCAGCATCGGGATCATCTGCAGCTTCTCGAAGCCGTCGGCCCAGATGCCGATGATGAAGCCGAACAGGCTGAAGGTCACCGCGGTCAGCACTAGGAAGGTCAGCATCCAGAACGGATGGTGGATGTGCAGCGGCACGAACAGGCCGGCGGTGGCCAGGATGATCAGGCCAAGGATGATCGACTTGGTGGCGGCGGCGCCGACATAGCCGAGCACGATCTCGAAATAGGAGATCGGCGCCGACAACAATTCATAGATGGTGCCGACGAATTTCGGAAAGTAGATCCCGAATGAGGCGTTGGCGATGCTCTGGGTCAGGACCTGCAGCATCACCAGTCCCGGGACGATGAAGGTGCCGTAGCTGACGCCTTCGATCGAGGTGATGCGCGAGCCGATCGCCGCCCCGAACACCACGAAATACAGCGAGGTCGAAACCACCGGCGAGACGATGCTCTGCAGCAGGGTGCGCCAGGTGCGCGACATTTCGAACAGATAGATCGCGCGGACCGCCCGGAAATTCATGGCGCCCTCACCAGGCTGACGAAGATGTCTTCCAGCGACGATTGCGTGGTGTCGAGATCGGAGAAGCGGATGCCGGCTGCGCGCAGGTCGCCGAGCAGGCTGGTGATGCCGGTGCGTTCGCCCTTGGTGTCGTAATGATAGGTCAGCTCGCAACCTTCGCCGGACAGTTCGAGATTGTAGGGCGAGAGCGCCGGCGGAATCGCCTCGATCCTGGCTTGCAAATGCAGCTTCAGCCGCTTCTTGCCGAGCTTCTGCATCAACCCGGCCTTGTCCTCGACCAGGACGATCTCGCCCTTGTTGATGACGCCGATCCGGTCGGCCATCTGCTCGGCCTCTTCGATGTAGTGCGTGGTGAGGATGATGGTGACGCCGCCTTGTTGCAGCGTCCGCACCACCTCCCACATGCCCTTGCGCAGTTCGACGTCGACGCCCGCGGTCGGCTCGTCGAGAAACAGGATCTGCGGCTCGTGCGACAGCGCCTTTGCGATCATCACCCGGCGCTTCATGCCGCCGGACAAAGTGACGATCTTGGAATCCTTCTTGTCCCACAGTGACAGGTCCTTCAGCACCTTTTCGATGTGGGCAGGATTTTTCGGCTTGCCGAACAGCCCGCGGCTGAAGCTCACGGTTGCCCACACCGATTCGAAAGCGTCGGTGTGCAGTTCCTGCGGCACCAGGCCGATCAGCGAACGCGCGGCGCGATATTCCCGGTTGATGTCATGGCCGCCGACCAGCACGCGGCCTTCGCTCAGATTGGCGATGCCGCAGATGATGCTGATCAGCGTGGTCTTGCCGGCGCCGTTCGGCCCCAGCAGCGCAAAAATCTCGCCGCGGCCGATTTCCAGATTGATATCCTTCAGCGCCTTGAAACCGGAGCCATAGGTCTTCGACAGATGGGTGACGGATATGATCGGGGGCATGCGGGGATTTGTCGGCCTGAATCGGAAATGCGGGAAGCGACAATGCGGCACTTCGGCCCGCACGGGGCGAGGTCAGACAGATAGGAACCTCGCCGCGTCAGCGCAAGCGCCGGCGAAGCCGGGCCCCTGGGATTCGCAAATGGTGCTACTCGGCGAGGCGACCGGTTTGCCCCGATCGGAGGCCGCTCGACCGGCGCGGCCGTCCTGCGATCACCTGAAATATTCGAGCACGACGTGGATGTCATATGGCGAGGCCGGCATCCCGTTCAGGTTGGCATCGATCACCCGCCGGCAGATTTCGACGGTGGCGTGGTCGCCGAGATCGTTGGCGGCTTCGAGGACGATCCAGGCCGCATCCACTGGCTTTTCCGACCTCGGCTCATCGGAGGCGGAGCCGGGGAGCCTGCGTGCACCGAATGACGTTGCGTTCATGGCCAATATTCTCTCTCCCTGTTCAGCTCGTCTCACTGCATCGCCAGCGCGGGATGCCGCTTGGCGCTGGCACCTGCCGCCGCGTCATTCTTGCGCGACTGATAGAATTGCAGGACGCTCCGCGAAGTCGCGACGTTGAGGCGGCCGAACTCGCTTTCGAGGTCCTTCAAATCCTTCGCGGTGATGCGATGATCCTTGGCGCCGAGGAACAACAGCGCCATGATCGTCGGCCATGAAAAGTCCAGCGCCTTGGCGAGGATGAGCAGCATTTCCCGGTTCTTGTCGAACAGCGCGCGTTCGATGACGTCGCCCGGCAGCGCGCACAACAGCGACAGTCCGATGGTGACCTCCTCGAGCTTGTGCGATGTGGCATACAAGGCGATGCTCTTCTCGTTCAGATTGCCCAGCCGATGCTGGGTCGCCACCACCCGTTTGGCGACGAAGTGGCTGCGCGACACCGGACCGAATTTCGACTGCAGCTCGCCCGCGACATCGCTCACCGAGGACTGTATCTGATCGGTCATGTCCGGCCGCTCGTCGGCGAGCCGCTTCTTCACGTCGTCGGATGCCTTGGCGATCAGTTGCTGGAAGATGTGGCGGGGGATGTCCTGGCGCAGGCCGAGCTGCTCGGCGAGGATGGAATCGCCTTCGGCGCGCTGGATCATGTGCAGGAAGCCGAAATCGGAAAACCGCGCGCCGTTGTTGGTTGCGACCGACTTGACCACGTCCTGGTTGCCGCGCGTCACCAGCACGTCGGTGACCTCTTCATCGATCGATTTCCGTTGCGCGATCGCCAGCATGTGGGTCTGGCCCTTGGTGCAGGCGTTGGCGACCAGCGCGTAGGGCTCGAGCCGTTCGGACTCCCGCAGAATCGGACCGGCGACCTCGATCTCGTCGTCGAAGGCGAGCTTGTGGATGATATTGACCGGGGCCTGGTCGAAGCGTGCCAACTGCCTGGAAAGCTGGACGCGCGCTGCGACCTCGATCTCGTCCGCCAGCCGCCCGATCACCTCGCCAAAAGTCCAGATCTCGTCGTCGCTGTAGCCGCCGGTGATCATCAGGTCGGTGGTATGCCACAAGGCGCGCTTGCGGCTCTCCGGCGTCCCGCGCGAGACCGCCTCGTCGAGATCCCGCAGAAACGAACTCGCCTCACTCATCTTCTTGGTAGTCTTGAATTGCAGCAAGTTGTGCTCCCGCGATCTTTAGATCAAAGGATACGCAGAATCCGCGAGTTTTCGGTAAAGGCGGCGGATAAGTATTGCTTGTAAAAATTCGCTCAAATGCGACGGAGTTTGTTAGGTCCTGCGATAAGTCGGACCTTCCGGCGCTGCAAAAGCCCGTCGGCTCACATGTCCGGGAAATCGCCTGGATCCCTCGCGGTCTCGAAGTGAGAGATGAGATCGGCGGCCAGCGTCACCAATTTCGCCGAACGGTCGGCTGAGGCGCCAAAAATGGCGGCGGCGGCGATCTGCTTTGCCAGCCGCGTGTAGTCGGACCAGATCAAATAGAGCATCAGGGGCGGCGGCTCCCCGCTGGACAGCATCTGCGCGCAGCGTTCGATGGCGCCTTCCGTGAGCCACCATCGTTGCGCGAGTGTAACCAGTTTTCTGAAATGGCGGATGGTGCCGGATTGCTGAGCCCGATCGACGTCCGCCAGCTGGGCGCAATGGGTCAGCCAGTTGAGGCCGGCCACCACCGCGATGGAAAGATCGGCGGCTGTGTTTCCGGTGAAATCGATCACGGTGTCCGCATGCGGGCGCTGAAAAAGATAGGCGTCGATCATTTCGATCTGACGACCGGCTTCGCCCAGCAGCCCGAAGTTGTGCCCGGGCACCGCGATGATGTATTGCATCGCCTCCAGCCGGGTGTGATCCCATACCGAAGCCAGATCGCCGCCGGCGTCCGACAGCGTGCGCTTGCAGGCCGGATGGATCAGTTTGCCCTGATCGACATCGGCGAGATATTGCGGGACGCGCCTCGAAAGGTCCTGCCAGAGCACATCGGGGGTGACGAACCCCCGCAGCGGTCCTTTCGCTTCGGGGCTTTTGTACAGCTGCCTCCTTGAATGCAACCAATCAAACAAGTCCGCTGTCCCAATGACGGGTCAATGCGGATTCTACACCCGCTCCACGAAACTATCGACCACCTTCTTCTCGCCGGCTTTTTCGAACGCGATGGTGAGCTTGTTGCCGTCGATCTTTACCACGTTGCCGTAGCCGAATTTCTGGTGGAAGACGCGGTCGTCCAGCGTGAATTCCGAGGTCGTTCCCGTGGACTTTGCTACCAGCTCGCCTTCGATGGTCATCGGCGCCCGCTTGCCGCGCGACGAGCCATCGCTGCGCGAGCCTGAGAAAGGCGACTGGCTCTCGTTGAAACCGCCACCCGCTTGCCCATTGCGGCCGCCCTGGCCGCGGGCGCGGTTGGCCTGCGCGCGCTGCCAGCCCGGCGTCGTGTAGCTGGAGCCGAAGGATTCCACATTGTCGAAGCGCGAGGGGCCGTAGCCACCGGAGCCGCCCCAGCCCGAGCCGCCCTTGGATTCCGTGATCTCGACATTGTGCGCCGGCAGCTCGTCGAGAAAGCGCGAGGGGATCGTGGTCGACCAGGTGCCGTGAATCCGCCGGTTGGTGGCGAAATAGAGTTTTGCGCGGCGGCGGGCGCGGGTCAGCCCGACATGGGCGAGACGCCTCTCTTCCTCGAGCCCGGCGCGGCCCTGTTCGTCGAGGGTGCGCTGGCTCGGGAACAGGCCTTCTTCCCAGCCCGGCAGGAACACATTGTCGAATTCGAGCCCCTTGGCCGAATGCAAGGTCATCAGCGACACCGCGTCGTCATCGGCGGCGCCGTCGCGGTCCATCACCAGCGAGATGTGCTCGAGGAACCCCTGCAGGTTCTCGAACTCCTCCATCGAGCGCACCAATTCCTTGAGGTTGTCGAGCCGGCCGGCGGCGTCGGCGGAACGGTCCTTCTGCCACATCTCGGTGTAGCCGCTCTCGTCGAGTACGATTTCGGCCAATTCGGTATGCGAGGTCACCTCGCGCTGCGCACGCCAGCGGTCGAAACTGGCGAGCAGGTCGCGCAGGCTTCCGCGCGCTTTCGGCTTCAACTCGTCGGTCTCGACCACGGCACGCGCGGCCTCGAACAGCGGAATCCGGCGCTTGCGGCCGTGGTCATGCAGCATCTGCACGGTGGCGTCGCCGAGCCCGCGCTTCGGCACATTGACGATGCGCTCGAAGGCGAGGTCGTCGGCGGCCGAGTTGATCACCCGCAGATAGGCCAGTGCGTCGCGGATTTCGGCGCGTTCGTAGAACCTGGGACCGCCGATAACGCGATAGGGCAGGCCGAGCGTGACAAAACGATCCTCGAATTCGCGCATCTGGAACGAGGCCCGCACCAGGATCGCGACGTCGTTGAGCTTGTGGCCGGCGCGCTGCAGTTCCTCGATCTCCTCGCCGATGGCGCGGGCCTCCTCCTCCGAATCCCAGGAGCCGGTGACGGTGACCTTCTCGCCGTCGACGTCTTCGGTGCGTAGCGTCTTGCCGAGACGGCCCTCATTATGCGCGATCAGATGCGAGGCGGCGGCGAGGATATGGCCGGTGGAGCGGTAGTTGCGCTCGAGTTCTGATAACCTTGGCGCCGGGAAAATCATGCTCGAAGCGCAGGATGTTGTCGACTTCCGCACCGCGCCAGCCATAGATCGACTGGTCGTCGTCGCCGACACAGCAGATGTTTTTCGGGGGCGGGGAGGGCGGTGTTGTTGCGGCATGCGCGGTCTGCTCCCTCTCCCCGTCCTTCACGGGGAGAGGGCTGGGGTGAGGGGCTGTCTCAGCAAGCGCGACTCCCGGAGGCTCCCCCTCACCCGGATCGCTTCGCGATCCGACCTCTCCCCGCACGCGGGGAGAGGTGGAAGAAGAAGGCGCCTGCGCCAATAACCGCAGCCAGAGATACTGCGCGACGTTGGTGTCCTGATATTCGTCGACCAGGATGAACTTGAATCGGCCCTGGTAATTCCGCAGCACGTCGGCGTGCTCGCGGAACAGCCGGATGTTCTCCAATAATAGATCGCCGAAATCGGCGGCGTTGAGGATTTTCAGCCGCTCCTGATAGGCCGCATAGAGCTTGCCGCCCTTGCCGTTGCCGAAGATGGCGGCTTCGCCCGGCGGCACCTGCGAGGGCGTCAGGCCGCGGTTCTTCCAGCCGTCGATCAGGCCGGCCAGCATCCGCGCCGGCCAGCGCTTGTCGTCGATGTTCTCGGCGGCGAGCAGCTGCTTCAGCAGCCTGACCTGATCGTCGACGTCGAGCACGGTGAAATTGGACTTCAACTGCACCAGCTCGGCATGGGTGCGCAGGATGCGTCCGCCGATGGAATGAAAGGTGCCGAGCCACGGCATGCCCTCGACCGCCTGGCCCAGCATCTGGCCGAGCCGCAGCTTCATCTCGCGCGCGGCCTTGTTGGTGAAGGTGACCGAGAGGATTTCGCCGGGCCGGGCGCGGCCCTGGCTCAGGATATGGGCGATGCGGCAGGTCAGCACCCGCGTCTTGCCGGTGCCGGCACCGGCCAGCACCAGAACCGGCCCGTCCAGCGTCTCCACCGCCTCGCGCTGCTCCGGATTGAGGCCTGCGAGATATTGCGGGGTCGCGGTCGCGCGTGCGCGCGCGGCAATGCCGCCAGCGGCGGGCTGGTGGTCGGGAACGCCGTGAGGGCTCAGTCGGTTCGGCTCGGTCATCTTACGAATCGTCTTCCGCCCACGATGGCACCGCGGGGCCGTGAAGGGGAGCCTTCATAGCAGGGATCAAGGGCTATATGGGGCCTGACCCGGACGTTTTACAGACTTATCCGGCACCTCTCACGGGAGCCGTTGACGCGAACCGGAACCCGTTTGGTTCGAAAACGCGGATAGCCGGTCGAGCTTCATTGCGGCCCCGCGCTTGATGACTTCCGACCGGCCGGTATCGGGTAGAGAACAAGGACTGGCTTGCGCCGGCAAAGGCGGTACGATCCGGCCGAGCCGAGGAGCGATCCGGGGGGCCTCGTGAATTTCACCGAATACCTGAAGCGCGACGCCGTCGCACTTGCCGAATGCGTCGCACGCAGGGAGACGACCGCGGAAGAATTGCTTGAACTGGCGCTGCGCCAGAGCGAGCTGGCGCAACCGAAGACGAATGCGGTCTGTCGCTTGATGGACGGCGAAGCCCGCGCGCAACTGACGAAACCGCTTCAGGGTCCGTTCGCCGGTGTTCCCTTCCTGATCAAGGATTGCGCGCAGGACTACGCCGGCCTGCCGACGAGCTACGCCAGCAGGTCCCTGGCCGAGGCCGCCGCATCCGAACATGCCCATGTCGTGCGGCGTTACCTCGAAGCCGGGCTGGTGATTTTCGGCAAGACCAACCTCCCGGAACTGGCGCTCAAGGGCGTCACCGACTCGCAGTTGTTCGGCCGCGCCTCGAATCCCTGGAATGTCGCGTGCACACCCGGCGGTTCGAGCGGCGGCGCCGCCGCCGCCGTCGCATCGGGCGTCGTGCCGATGGCGGCCGGCAATGACGGCGGCGGCTCGATCCGCATTCCCGCCGCATGCTGCGGGCTGTTCGGCCTGAAGCCGTCGCGCGGGCTGATTTCCTCGGGGCCGGGCTATGGCGAGTACTGGTATGGGGCGTCGAGCGAAGGCGTGATCTCGCGCAGCGTGCGCGATACCGCCGTCGCGCTCGATGTCCTGTCGGGCACTGAGCCCGGCGATCCCTTCGTGGTCGCAAGGCCGGCCGAATCTTTCGCGCAGGCCATGCAGCGCGATCCAGGCCGCCTGCGCATCGGCTTCACGTCGGCCTCGCCGATCGGGACCGAGGTTCACCCGGAGGCGAAAGCCGCGATCGACGAGGCGGTGAACCTGTTGCGCAGCCTCGGCCACGAGGTCGAGGAAGCCGCGCCCGACATCGATGGAGCGGCGCTCGCGAAGGCCTTCCTGTACATCTATTTCGGCCAGGTCGCCGCCATGGTGGCGCAGGCGCGCGCGCGTGGCGCAGGGCGTTCGGACTTCGAACTGCTGACGCGCGTGCTGGCGACGCTTGGCGGAGCGATCTCCTCCGGTGCGCTGACGGCGCAACTGCTGAAGTGGAACGAATTCGCACGCCGGCTCGCACGCTTCCACCAGCGTTACGACATGCTGTTGACGCCGACGCTCGCGCATCCGCCGATCCGGCATGGACAGGGCGATCCGACGGCTCCCGAGCAGACGATGCTGGACCTGCTCGACCGCACACGCCTGCTCGGGCTTCTCGCGCGCATCGGCCTGCTCGACGGCACCGTCGACAAGATCGCGCGCGACAGCCTGCAATACGTGCCGTTCACCCAGCTCGCCAACCTCACCGGCACGCCCGCGATGAGCGTGCCGTTGCACTGGACCGCGGACGGCCTGCCGCTCGGCGTGCAATTCGTGGCGCGCATCGGCGCAGAGGATCGGTTGCTGCAACTCGCCCGGCAGCTCGAACAGGCGCGGCCCTGGTTCGACAGGCTGCCGGCGTGGGTGACGGAAGCCTAGAGCATGATGGGATGGAGTTGAATTGATTCGCCGTGAGCGCGAAGCACCAGCGATCCGGTGCTCCGGTGCGGCGCCGCAGGGCGTTACCAAAAAATCGCAAAACAACCCCATGCAAAGTAGAAGACCCCTTGCAAACCTGGTGTTGTCTCGCGTCCGGGCATGAGAAAATGGCCCGTCGTCGCGCCCCAGCCTGATCCCATCCCGCTCCAGGCGCGAGGCGGTTCTGTGGTGGCGCGGCCTGCACACGCGGAATTTGTTCCTCCGTCAGGCTGAAATTTTCCCGGTTTCGGGGAGGGGAACCGCGGGGAACTTTCGTTCCCACGCCCGATTAATCCTGCAACCGATGCGCGGCGCGCTGCGCCGCGCTGATCTCGAAACAAAGACGAAGGTGAGTGTCATGTTGAGCTGGGTCGTTACCTTTCTGGTCATTGCGCTGATCGCCGGCATTCTGGGCTTTGGCGGCATCGCCGGCGTCTCCATCGAAATCGCCAAGACGATCTTCTTCATCGCGGTGGTGCTGTTTCTGGTGTCCGCCGTGGTCGGGCTGGCGCGCGGGCGAAGGCGCGTCTGACGCCTGATCCTATTTCGAGGGCATCGCGATCCTGCGGCCGATGCCCTCCGGACGCGGAAGCCTTGAATGCGCATTCACCAGGGCTTCGGTGCGGGCGCGGATATCAGGCGGAAATGGCGCGGTTTTCCGCGCATTCATGTCGATGTGAATGGTCATGTTTTCCGACGTGGCGGACAGCCAGCCCTCGCCGGCATGGCGCAATTCCTCGAACGTGTGCAGTCGCTTTTCGTCGGTGCCGACCAGCAGGACCGAGACCTGCACGGGATCGCCGAGGTGGATCTCGCGCAAATACCGCACATGGCATTCGGCGGTGAAGGTCGATCCGTTCCGCGCCGTCCTGTAGGCGGGCCCGATCCCGAGTTCGAGCCATAATTCATCGATGGCGCGGTCGAACATCACGTTGTAATAGGCCATGTTGAGATGGCCGTTGTAGTCGATCCATTGCGGCTCGATCTGCATCACCGAGGCGAGGAACGGCGCGGGGCGGTGCAGCACATCGTCGCCGGCGGCCATCGTCATCGTGCGTCTCCGTTCGTTCGACCCCGGGGGTCCCTTGACCCCCTATATATCCTTTGCAAGGGTCGGTCTCAAAGCCGGGAGGAAACCGTTGGACATCACCGTTGCCGATCGCCTGAAACGTCCGGAGCCGCAGGCACTGGCGCGCACGCTGGAGGCGCTCGCCGCCCGCTTCGGCAACCGGCTCGTCACGTCGCAGGCGGTCCGCGACCAGCACGCCCATACCACGACCTGGCTGGCGCCGCAGCCGCCCGATGCGGTGGTGATGGCGCAGGAGACCGCCGACATCCAGGACGTGGTGCGGATCTGCGCTCATTTTGGCGTTCCCGTGATCGCGTTCGGCACCGGCACCTCGCTGGAGGGACAGGTCAACGCGCCGGCGGGCGGCATCTGCATCGATCTTCGCGACATGAACCGGGTGCTGGAAGTCCACGCCGACGATCTCGACTGCGTGATCCAGCCCGGCGTCACCCGCAAGGCGCTGAACGAGCATCTGCGCGACCAGGGCGTGTTCTTTCCGATCGATCCCGGCGCCGATGCTTCGCTGGGCGGCATGGCGTCGACGCGGGCCTCCGGCACCAATGCGGTACGCTACGGTACCATGCGCGACAACGTGCTGGCGCTGAAGGTCGTGCGCGGTGACGGCGAGATCATCACCACGGGCACGCGGGCGAAGAAATCCTCGGCCGGCTACGACCTGACGCATCTGTTCGTCGGCGCCGAGGGCACGCTCGGCATCATCTGCGAACTGACCATAAAACTGCGCGGCATTCCCGAGACCATCGCGGCGGCGGCCTGCTCGTTCGAAACCGTGCGCGGCGCCTGCCAGGCGACGATCATGGCGATCCAGACCGGCATTCCGGTGGCACGGATCGAACTGCTCAACGCCGAGCAGGTGCGCGCCTGCAATGCCTATTCGAAACTGTCGCTGCCGGAGACGCCGCTATTGCTGCTCGAATTCCACGGCAGCGAGAACGAGGTCGCCGAGCAATCCAAAAATTTCGGCGAGATCGCCAGGGAATGCGGCGGCGGCGATTTCAGCTGGACCACGCGTCCGGAGGATCGCACCAAGCTATGGCAGGCGCGGCACGACGCCTATTGGGCGGTGAAAGCCCTGCGGCCCGGCGCCGGCGTGGTGGCGACCGACGTCTGCGTGCCGATTTCGCGGCTGGCCGATTGCGTGACCGAAACCGAGGCGGATCTGAAGCGCTTCAATCTGCTGTCGCCGATCGTCGGCCATGTCGGCGACGGCAATTTCCACTGCTCACTGGCGTGCGACGTCGACGACCGCGACGAGATGGCGCGCGGCGAGGAGTTCATGCATCGCCTGGTGGAACGCGCGCAGGCGATGGGCGGTAGCTGCACCGGCGAGCACGGCATCGGCCAGGGCAAGCAGAAATACCTCAAGGCCGAACTCGGCCCGGAGGCCCTCGATGCGATGCGCGCCATCAAGCAGGCGCTCGATCCGCAGAATATCTTCAATCCCGGAAAGATATTGCCGGCGGTATAGGGAACGGCTCCGCCACGGGCTAGCGTGCAAGAAGGACAGGCGCCGAGGGCGCCCGATCCGCGGAAGACGTTTGCCGGAAATCTCGCAGCTTCCCATCGAACCTCCCTGCCCGCCGGCCGCGGCCTGATCTATGCTTTGCGGATATTTGGGGCATGGGCGATGTGGTGGTTCGACAGGCAAAAGCCCAAGGACATCTGGGATGAGGAAATCCAGTGGCCGATCGACGATATCGAGGCGGCGCACCTTATCCGCGAGATTTGCCGATCGGCGGCCGATAGCGCGGAACAGGCAGGTGGCGTCGAGCGGCCGGACAGCAGGAAGCGGAAACCGGATGACAAGAACAAGAAGCGCCAGGCCGAACGCTACGAACGCGCCGCCAAGGCCGCGATGGAAATCGCCATGAAGATATCCGATGACCTGTTGCGCGATTCCTCGGTGCGCCAGATCGTCGGCCTTTGTGTGAAGGCGAACAATTTCAGGACGGCGCGGATCCTGCTTCGCGCCATCCAGACGTCCTCGATCCGGGAAGACGTGCTGGACGACCATCCGATGCTGCGGCAGTGAACCTGCCGGCCGACCCGGGCGCGCCTGACGCCGGCCAAGGCCTCGGAACCTGCCCGCGGCAACCAGCGCCCCTGCTTCAATTGTACGCAGGCTTTCGGGCTTGCGCTCGTCCGGGGAGCCGGTGACAGTTCACGCTTTGGGAGATTTTGAATGACGATCGATCCGACCGCGCGGATTGAGGACGGCGCGGTCGTCGGCCAAGGCACGTCGATCGGCCCGTTCTGCCAGATCGGTCCCGATGTCGTCATCGGCGCCGACTGCCGGCTGATGGCGCATGTGAACGTGACCGCGCGGACCACGATCGGGGACGGTTGCACGATCTATCCGTTCGTTTCGCTCGGCACCGCGCCGCAATCCCTCAAGCACAGCGGCGAACTCACCCGCCTCCAGATCGGCCGCGGCTGCACCATCCGCGAGCAGGTCACAATGAATGCCGGCACCGTGGCCGGCGGCGGCATTACCAGCGTCGGAGATCGCGGCACCTTCATGAACTGCAGCCATGTCGGTCATGATTGCCGGGTCGGCAGCGACGTGATCTTCGCCCCCTCGGCGACGCTCGGCGGCCACTGCGAGGTCGGCGATTTCGTTTTCATGGGAAGTCTCGCCGCCGTCCATCAATTCGTCAGGATCGGGTCGCAGGCGATGGTCGCCGCGACCAGCTGCGTTCGCGGCGACGTCATTCCGTTCGGACTCGCGAGCGGCCAATACGCCAATTTGGAAGGCCTCAACACCGTCGCCATGGAGCGCCACAATTTTGCACGCGAACGCCTCGCGGTGATCGGTGCGTTTTATCAAAAGCTGTTCCACGGCGCCGGGGTCTTTGCCGAGCGTCTGTACGAGGCAAGACAGCGCATGGCCGCGGATCCCGCGATCACGGAAATCCTGGCCTTCATCGGCGCCGACAGCCACCGCTCGCTGTGCCTGCCACGGTATTGACCCCCGAACGCTACGCCTTCAGGAAGGCCAGCAGGTCGGCGTTGATGGTGGCTGCTTCCGTGGTGGGCATGCCGTGCGGAAAATCCTTGTAAGTCTTCAGCGTTCCGTGTTTCAGCAGCTTTGCCGACAAGGGTCCGGCGGCGACATAGGGCACGATCTGGTCGTCCTCGCTGTGCATCACCAGCACCGGCACGGTGATTTTCTTGAGATCCTCGGTGAAGTCGGTCTGCGAGAAAGCGACGATGCCGTCGTAATGCGCCTTGGCGCCGCCCATCATGCCCTGGCGCCACCAGTTGGCGATGACGGCCTCCGAGGCTTTCCGGCCCGGACGGTTGTAGCCGTAGAACGGACCCTCCGGAAGGTCGCGATAGAACTTCGAACGGCTGGCCGCAAGCTGGGCCTGCAGGTCGTCGAAGACGGACTTGGGGAGGCCGTTCGGATTGGCCGCCGTCTTCACCATCAGCGGCGGCACCGCGGAGATCAGCGCCGCCTTCGTCACCCGGCTTTGACCGTGCCGCGCCAGATAATGCGTCACCTCGCCGCCGCCGGTCGAATGGCCGACGTGAATAACGTCCTTCAAATCGAGATGCGTCGTTACCGCCGCGAGGTCGTCGGCATAGTGATCCATGTCGTGACCGTCGCCCACCTGGGTGGACCGGCCGTGGCCGCGACGATCGTGGGCGATGACGCGATAGCCGTGACCGAGGAAGAACAGCATTTGCGCATCCCAGTCGTCGGCCGACAGCGGCCAGCCATGGCTGAACACGATGGGCTGACCCTTGCCCCAGTCCTTGTAGAAGATTTCAACGCCGTCCTTGGTGGTAACCGTGGGCATATGACGCCTCCCTTAGTTCTCGATGTCGCCTCATCGCAGACATCCAAATCGCGCATCGTCGAAATAGGATTGCGCGACCCCTGGCGCAACTATGACCGTGGTGCAGGCAAGTCGTAATGTTCAAATCCCGGCAGGATTGTAGCAGAGCGAACCGCATCATCGGGAGCGGATGCATGTCAGGCGTATGTCGCCGACGCGACGACCGGCGCGCACGGGGCGATGTCACGATCTCAGGCCGCCGCTCAGCTGCGCAGGCCCGGCGCCTCGTGGCCGGTGCGCGCCACATATTCGGTGTAGCCGCCGCCATACTGGTGGATGCCCTCGGGCGTCAACTCCAGCACCCGATTCGACAGCGCCGCCAGGAAATGGCGATCGTGCGACACGAACAGCATGGTGCCTTCATATTGCGATAGCGCCGCGATCAGCATCTGCTTGGTCGCGATGTCGAGGTGATTGGTCGGCTCGTCCAGCACCAGGAAATTCGGCGGGTCGAACAGCATCAGCGCCATCACCAGCCGCGCCTTCTCGCCGCCCGACAGCACCCGGCATCGCTTCTCGACGTCGTCGCCGGAGAAGCCGAAACAGCCGGCGAGCGCGCGCAGCGAGCCCTGGCCGGCCTGCGGGAAGGCGTCCTGCAGCGACTGGAACACCGTGCGCTCGCCGTCCAGCAGATCCATGGCGTGCTGGGCGAAATAGCCCATCTTCACGCTGCCGCCGAGCGCGACTATGCCGTCGTCGGGTTCGGTCGAGCCCGCCACCAGCTTCAACAGCGTGGATTTGCCGGCGCCGTTGACGCCCATCACGCACCAGCGCTCCCGGCGCCGAACCATGAAGTCGAGCCCGTCGTAAATGCTTCGCGCGCCATAACCCTTTCGCACCTTCTTCAGGCTCACCACGTCCTCGCCCGAGCGCGGCGCGGGGAGGAAATCGAACGCCACGGTCTGGCGCCGCCGCGGCGGCTCGACCCGTTCGATCTTCTCCAGCTTCTTGACCCGGCTCTGCACTTGCGCCGCGTGCGAGGCGCGCGCCTTGAACCGCTCGATGAACTTGATTTCCTTGGCGAGCATCGCCTGCTGCCGCTCGAACTGGGCCTGCTGCTGCTTCTCGCCGAGCGCGCGCTGCGCCTCGTAGAATTCGTAATTGCCCGAATAGGTCGTGAGCTGACCGCCATCGATCTCCACCACCTTGCCGATGATGCGGTTCAAGAACTCGCGGTCGTGCGAGGTCATCATCAGCACACCCTCGTACCCCCTGAGGAACTGCTCCAGCCAGATCAGGCTTTCCAGATCCAGATGGTTGCTCGGCTCGTCCAGCAGCATGGCGTCGGGCCGCATCAAGAGGATGCGCGCCAGCGCAACCCGCATCTTCCAGCCGCCCGACAGCGCGCCGACGTCGCCTTCCATCATCTCCTGGCTGAAGGAAAGCCCGGCGAGCACTTCGCGCGCGCGCCCTTCCAGCGCGTAGCCGTCGAGTTCCTCGAAGCGCGCCTGCACCTCGCCGTAACGCGCGATGATGTCGTCCATCTGATCGGCCCGGTCAGGGTCGGCCATGGCGGCCTCGAGTTCCTTCAACTCGCCGGCCACGGTGCTGACCGGACCGGCGCCATCCATCACCTCCGCCACCGCGCTGCGGCCGCTCATCTCGCCGACGTCCTGGCTGAAATAGCCGATGGTAATGCCGCGATCGACCGCCACTTGCCCCTCGTCGGGCTGCTGCTCGCCGGTGATCATCCGGAACAGCGTGGTCTTGCCGGCGCCGTTCGGGCCGACCAGGCCGACCTTCTCGCCCTTTTCGAGCGCCGCGGAGGCCTCGATGAAGAGAATCTGGTGACCGATCTGCTTGGAGATGTTGTCGAGTCGAATCATATTCACACGCGTTCTGCGACGGGTTGCGCCGCTCTTAAGCCATGTGGCGCTCGCGCGGAAGGGCGTTCCCTCGGTTGTTGCCGGAGCCGCGGCCGGACCATATGCTGCCGCGGTTTTCACCGCCCAGGGGGCTTCATGCCTACACCGCTCGATCCCATCGTCGCCCAGATCATTCCGCTGCTGCCGTTGCGCGATCCTGCGATCATGACCCCGCAGAGCGCGCGGGATTCGCTCCGCGCGCTCGCGGCGGCGCGCGCCGCCATCCCGCCGCCGCCGGTTGCAAGCGCAGAGGACATCAAGGTGAACGGCGCGGCCGGACCGCTTGCGGCCCGCGTCTATCGCCTCGGCCGCGAAAAATCGCCGACGGTGGTGTTTTTCCACGGCGGCGGCTGGGTTGCCGGCGATCTCGAAACCCATGACCGGCAGGCGCGGTTGCTGGCGATCGAGACCGGCGCGGTCGTGGTTTCCGTCGATTATCGGCGTCCGCCCGAAACCCGCTTTCCCGGCGCCTTCGAGGACGGTTTCGCCGCGTTGCGCGACGTTTGCGCGCGGCTGGCCGAGTTCGGCGGGGACGAGAAGCGCGTCGGCGTGGCCGGGGACAGCGCCGGCGGCAATCTGGCGGCGACGGTGGCGCTCGCCTGCCGCGATGCCGGCATCGATCTCGCCGCGCAGTTGCTGGTCTATCCCGTCACCGACGTCGCCGGAAACTACGCGGACGAAACCGAGAATGCGCGCTTTCCCTCGCGCCGCGAGAACGCCGAAGGCTATTTCCTGTCGCGCGCGGTGATGGAATGGTTTTCCGGCCACTATCTCGCCGAAGCCAGCCACGGCCTGGACTGGCGGGTTTCGCCGCTGCGCGCCAGGAGTCTGGCGGGTCTCGCGCCCGCGGTCGTTTGCACGGCGTGGTTCGATCCCTTGCGCGACGAAGGCAAGGCTTACGCCGATGCGCTGGCCGCCGCCGGTGTCGCGACGAGATACCATCCCGGCTTCGGCCTGATCCATGGCTATTTCGGCCTCGGCGACGCTTCGGAAACCGCCAGGGCCGAGGCGCAACGCGCACGCGCCGATTTCAGATCGATGCTCGAACGGGGTGCTTGAAGACGAGGCAGCGGCGAAACGCTCACCGACCTCCGGTGACTTTATTGACGGCGTCCGGCGTTGCGAACTTGATTGCGGCCGGATTCCAAGGTCCAATCCAGGCGCCATTCTGGCTCAAGGGAGGATCCCCACCATGAAACGGATTTTTTTGGCTGCCATCATTACCGCCTTTGCGATGGGCCCCGCCTTCGCCCAGCAATCCTGTGACAGCAAGGCCGTCGGCAAGGACGGCAAGCCGCTCGCCGGCGCTGCGAAGACCTCGTTCATGAAGAAGTGCATGGCGGACGACTGCTCCGCCAAGGCCGTCGGCTCGGATGGCAAGCCGCTGGCCGGCGCGGCAAAGACCAGCTTCATGAAGAAGTGCGAAAAGGGCGCGTAAGAAAAGCGCTGCCGTCTGCAAGGGCGCTCGGCAACGAGCGCCCTTTTTGCCGAGAAGGTCCTCACGCCTTGGCGGTGTGACCCCAGGTTTCGTCCCAGTCCTCGCCGTTGGCATCGACGACGCGGCCGTCGGCCTCGAAGAACTTGTTGGGGACCTGGAAGATCGCCAGCATCAGCCCGCCCTCGGGACACCATGCAACATGGCGGCTGCCGGCCTCACGCCAGACGAACTCGCCGGCTTTGGCCTCGATGCCCTTGGCCGGCCCATCCTTGTCGACCAGGCTGCCCTCGAGCACATAAGTCTGCTCGATGTTGGCATGCTCGTGGTCGGGCAGCACCGCACCCGGCGCAAACCGCATCAGCGCGGTCATCAGTCCGGTCGTGCGGTCAAACAGCAGCGTCTTGGCCTCGCAGCCGGGGAAGCGGGTCTTCTGCCACTCCATGCTCTCGGGGCGCACGAGGTGGGAATGCGTGTCGGCGGTCTGATGGCCCTTCGGCGTGACGGCGTCCATGGCGAGGCTCCCTGCAGTGATTTTCAGCGATCATAGCAGCTTGGTTGCCGGCGGTCAGCCATCATTCACGAGGTGCGTTGAGGCAACTGCGGCTCAATCGCGCTTGAAGCGGTAGTTGAATCGATCGCCATCCGCCGTCACCGATCCGACCGTCGGGGTCGGGAAATGGATCGGCAAGATCAGCGTATCGGTCTCCGCGACCGAGGCGAGAAACTTCCGGCGCGACAGCGCCGATTGCTTCGGATCCCAGTCCGGCCTTGCCGACCAGTCGGGCTCGCGGCACTGGATCACGTGGTGCATTATGTCGCCGGTCACGACCGCGCGTTGCCCGCGGGAGAAGATGTTGACGCAGCAATGGCAGGGCGAGTGCCCGGGCGTCGGCGTCAGCGTGATGGTATCGTCGAGCGCGTAGTCGTCGTCGACCAGGAGCGCCTGTCCGGCTTCCACGATGGGCAGGCAATTGTCGCGGAACACCGTGCCGGGCGGATTGGCGCCCTTGGCGTTCTCCGCTTCCCAGGCCGCATATTCGCCCTTGTGAAAAATGTATGTCGCGTTGGGGAAGGTCGGCACCCAGCGGCCGTCGCGCAGCGTTGTGTTCCAGCCGGTATGGTCGATATGCAGATGGGTGCAGAACACGTAGTCGATCTTGTCGTAGGAGATGCCGAGCGCGAATAGCTCGTTGCGCCAGCGCTCCTTGCCGGGAAAATCGAACGGCGGCGGATGGCCCTTGTGTTCGCCGGTGCAGGTGTCGACCAGGATGGTGTAGCGCTCCGTCCGCACCACGAAGGTCTGGTAGGTGATGACGATCATGCCCAATGCCGAATCGAACACCTCCGGCTCCATCGAGGGCAGATGGCGTTTGAAGGTGGCTTCGTCATAGGCCGGGAAGAAGTCCTGCGGCCGCCGCCACGGGCCCTCGCGCTCGATCACCGCGTCGATAGTGATGTCGCCGATCCTGATTTGTTTCATTTGGTGTTTCCCCCGACCCGTGCGAAGCGTAACCGGCGCCCCCGGGCGGTTCAAGTTGAAGGCAGGGGGATTCCTCGGGCAAGCCAGAACCAATCGCGGTTCGGGCGCGACCAAATCCGGGATGGCGGCGGATCGGTGGTCAAAATCGGTCGCCGGGCCTGTTCGCCTCGGGAAACGTTTCGGATTGTTAATGCGACAACCCCGGCCGAACCACTCAAATGGGATGGCCCGTGATGTCAAAAAGACAGCCAGGCGGGCAAGTTATGCTAGAATTGTCGAAGCCACCCACAGCGCGGAGCCGACGACGTTTTCATGGATCAGCCGATAAAGCATCTCAAGGAAACTCCTTTGTATGGAGATTCGCAGAGCACCAAGCCTCGGCGGCGCCGACGCTTGTTTCTGCCGTTCGTCCTGGCCCTTCTGGTCGTTGCCGGCGTCGTCTGGTGGACGAGGCATGGGAGCGCCCCGCAGCCAGGCGGCAACGCGCGCACCGCGGCGCCGATGTCGATCGTGCCCGAAACCGTCAGCAAGGGTGACATCGCGGTCAACCTCAATGCGCTGGGCACGGTGACGTCGCTGGCGACCGTCACCATCAGGACCCAGATCAGCGGCTACCTGATCAAGGTCGACTTCAAGGAAGGCGACGAGGTCAAGAAGGGCGACCTGCTCGCTGAAATCGATTCGCGGCCGTACGAAGCGACCCTGGCCCAGGTGAAGGGGCAGCTTGCGCGCGACGAAGCGCTGCTGAAGGGCGCCCAGGTCGATCTTGCCCGCTATCAGGGCCTGGCGGCGCAGAACGCGGTGCCGCGCCAGACACTCGATACGCAGGTCGCGCTGGTCGCCCAGGACCAGGGCACGGTCGAGGCCGACCGCGGCATGGTCAAATCCGCCGAGGTGAACCTGCAATATTGCCGCATCCTGTCGCCGCTGGACGGCCGCGTCGGGCTGCGTCAGGTCGACCAGGGCAACTACGTGACGCCGGGCGACGCCAACGGGCTCGTCGTCATCACGCAGATCCAGCCGATCAGCGTGCTGTTCACGGTGCCCGAGGACAACCTGCAGGCCATCGCGAAGCGGCTTCAGGCCGGAGCCGTGCTGCCCGCCACCGCCTATGACCGCAGCGGCGCCAACAAGATCGCCGATGGGTCGCTGCAGACCTTCGACAGCCAGATCGATCCCACCACCGGCACGATCAAGCTGCGGGCGCAGTTTCCCAACGAGGCCAAGACGCTCTATCCAAACCAGTTCGTCAATATCCGCTTGCTGCTCGACACCCACAAGGACGTCACGACGATGTCGACGGCCGCCATCCAGCGCGGCGTGCCGGGCACCTTCGTCTATCTCGTCGGTGCCGACAGCACCGTCTCGGTCCGCGCGGTCCAGCTCGGCGTCACCGATGGCGACCGTGTCGAGGTCAAATCCGGCCTCGCGCCGGGCGATCGCGTCGTGATCGACGGCGCCGACAAGCTGCGTGATGGCGCCAAGATCATCGTGCGGACGGAGGCAGCAACCCCACCGGCCAACCCAGCCGCCGGCCCGGGCCCCGGTCCGGACAAGGCAGGCGGCAAGAAGCAGCGCCCGGAAGGCGGACAGAAGCAATGAATCCGTCACAGCCGTTCATTCTGCGGCCGGTGGCGACCACCTTGCTGATGATCGCCATCATGCTGTCCGGCATGCTGGCGTTCCGATTCCTGCCGGTCGCGGCCCTGCCCGAAGTGGACTATCCGACCATCCAGGTGCAGACGTTCTACCCCGGCGCCAGTCCCGACGTCATGACCTCGTCGGTGACCGCGCCGCTGGAGGTGCAGTTCGGCCAGATGCCGAACCTCAACCAGATGAGCTCGGTGAGTTCGGCGGGCGCCTCCGTCATCACGCTGCAGTTCGGTCTGGCCATCTCGCTCGACGTCGCCGAACAGGAGGTGCAGGCCGCCATCAACGCCGCGGGCAATCTGTTGCCCTCCGATCTTCCGGCGCCGCCGATCTACGCCAAGGTCAACCCGGCCGACGCGCCGATCCTGACGCTGGGGCTGACGTCGAAGACGATGCCGCTGACCCAGGTGGAGGATTTCGTCGACACAAGGCTGGCGCAGAAAATCTCGCAGCTTCCCGGCGTCGGCCTGGTCAGCATCTCGGGCGGCCAGAAGCCGGCGGTGCGGATTCGCGCCGATATCCGCAAGCTCGCGGCCTACGGATTGAACATCGACGATCTGCGCACCACGCTCGGCAACGCCAACGTCAATACGCCGAAGGGCAATTTTGACGGGCCGATGCGCGCCTATACCATCAATGCCAACGACCAGATCCGCAATGCCAGCGACTACAGGGCGCTAATCGTCGCCTACAAGAACGGCTCGCCGGTGCGGCTCAGCGATGTCGGCGACGTCGTCGACGGCGCCCAGAACGACAAGCTCGGCGCCTGGATGAACGACGTGCCGGCGGTCATCCTGAATATTCAGCGGCAGCCCGGCGCCAACGTCATTGCGGTGGTCGATGGCATCAAGGCGCTGCTGCCGCAGCTGCAGGCCACCTTGCCCGCCGCGATCGACCTCAACATCCTGACCGACCGCACCGTCACCATCCGCGCCTCGGTGCACGATGTCGAATTCGAGCTTTCGCTGGCGGTCGTGCTGGTCGTGATGGTGATCTTCGTGTTCCTGCGCAACGCGCGGGCGACCCTGATCCCGAGCCTGTCGGTTCCGCTGTCGCTGGTCGGCACGCTTGGCGCGATGTATCTGTTCGGCTTCAGCCTCAACAATCTTTCGCTGATGGCGCTGACCGTCGCCACCGGCTTCGTGGTCGACGACGCGATCGTCGTGATCGAGAACATCTCGCGTTACATCGAGGAGGGCGATTCGCCGCTGCAGGCCGCGCTTCGCGGCTCGGCGCAGATCGGGTTCACCATCATCTCGCTGACGGTGTCGCTGATCGCTGTGCTGATTCCGCTGTTGTTCATGGGCGACGTGGTCGGCCGCCTGTTCCGCGAATTCGCCATCACGCTGTCGGTCACGATCCTGATTTCCGCCGTGGTGTCGCTGACCCTGGTGCCGATGGCCTGCGCCAAGCTGCTCAAGCCTGAAACCGAATCGCACGAGAACGCATTCCAGCGCCGCAGCCGGGAAGCCTTCGACCGGATCATCGCCGTTTACGGCCACGCGCTCAATTGGGTGCTCGACCGCCAGACGTTCGTCTTGCTGATTGCGCTGGGGACGTTCGGCCTCACCGCTTTTCTCTACGTCGTGATACCAAAAGGCTTCTTTCCGCTGCAGGACACCGGCGTCATTCAGGCGATCTCGGAAGCGCCGCAGTCGATTTCCTACGCCGCCATGGCGGAGCGGCAGCAGCAGCTCGCCAGCGTCATCCTCAGGGATCCCGACGTCGAAAGCCTGTCGTCATTCATCGGGGTCGACGGCACCAATACCACGCTGAACAGCGGCCGCATCCTGATCAATCTCAAGCCGCGCGATCAGCGCAAGGCCGACGTCACCACGGTGATGCAGCGCATCAAGGACAATACCGCATCGCTGCCGGGCATTACCCTTTACATGCAGCCGGTGCAGGACCTGACGATCGAGGGGACCGTCAGCCGGACGCAATACCAGTTCATCCTGCAGGATGCCGACCCGGTGCAGCTCGCCGCATGGACCCCCAGGCTGGTCGATAAATTGAACACGCTTCCGCAACTGGCCGACGTCGCCAGCGACATTTCGCAACAAGGCCTTTCGGTGTATGTCGAGATCGACCGCGACCAGGCCGCCCGTTTCGGGATCACGCCGGCGACGATCGACAATGCGCTGTACGACAGCTACGGACAGCGCATCGTCTCCACCGTCTTCACCAATTCGAACCAGTACCGCGTCATCCTCGAAGCCGATCCGTCGCTGCAGACCTCGCTGCAGGCGTTGTCGGCGATTTACCTGCCGTCTTCGGTGGGCGGCGCACCGGTGCCGCTGGCGGTGATGGCCAAGATGCACGAGGATATCGCGCCGCTGCAGATCTCGCATCTCGGGCAATTCCCCTCGGCCACCGTGTCCTTCAACCTGGCGCCAGGTGCCGCTCTCGGCGATGCGGTGGATGCGATCAAGCAGGCGCAAATCGAGCTCGGCCAGCCGCTCGGGGTGATCACCAGTTTTCAGGGCGCCGCATTGGCCTTCCAGTCCTCGCTTTCCAACCAGCTGTTCCTGATTCTGGCGGCGATCGTCACCGTCTACATCGTGCTGGGCGTGCTCTATGAGAGTTTCATCCACCCGCTCACGATCTTGTCGACCCTGCCCTCGGCCGGCATCGGCGCGCTGCTGGCGCTGATGATCGCCCGCGACGACCTCACCATCGTCGCCATCATCGGCATCATCCTGTTGATCGGCATCGTCAAGAAGAACGCGATCATGATGATCGATTTCGCGCTCGACGCCGAACGCAACGAGGGCAAGCCGCCGCGCGAGGCGATCTATCAGGCCTGCCTGCTGCGGTTCCGGCCGATCCTGATGACGACCATGGCCGCGGTGCTCGGCGCCTTGCCGCTGATGGTCGGCACCGGCGCCGGCTCCGAATTGCGGCACCCGCTCGGCATTTCCATCGTCGGAGGCCTGTTGGTCAGCCAGTTGCTGACGCTGTTCACGACGCCGGTGATCTATCTCTGGTTCGACCGCCTGGCGCTGCGGTTTTCCGGGCGTTCGCGCGAGGCTGGCCCGGCGAGCGAAGTGAGCTGAGCTGAGCCATGGAACCGTCAACCCCCTTCATCCGCAGGCCGGTCGCAACCACGTTGCTGACCTTCGGCCTGGCGGCGGCGGGCGCGGTGGCGTTTTTCAAGCTGCCGGTGTCGCCGCTGCCGCAGGTGGATTTTCCGACCATTTCGGTACAGGCGGTCTTGCCGGGCGCAAGCCCCCAGGATGTCGCCACCACGGTCGCAAGCCCGCTCGAGCGCCATCTGGGCCAAATCGCCGATGTCACCGAGATGACCTCATCGAGCACGGTCGGCGGCACCCGCATCACCCTGCAATTCGGTCTCAACCGCGACATCAACGGCGCGGCGCGCGACGTGCAGGCCGCGATCAACGCCGCCCGCGCCGACCTTCCGACCAGCCTGCGAAGCAATCCGACCTACCGCAAGGTCAATCCGGCCGACGCTCCCATTCTCATCCTGACCCTGACTTCGGATACGCTGACGCGCGGCGACCTCTACGACGCGGCCTCGACGGTGCTGGCGCAAAAGCTGTCGCAGGTCGAGGGCATCGGCGAAGTCGTGGTCGGCGGCAGCTCGCTGCCGGCGGTCCGCGTCGATCTGATTCCGCAGGCGATCTACAAATACGGCATTGGGCTGGAGGACGTGCGCGCGGCGCTCGCCAGCGCCAACGCCCACAGCCCGAAAGGCGGCATCGACGTCGGCGACCAGCGCTTCCAGATCTACGCCAATGACCAGGCCAACAAGGCCAATGACTACAAGTCGCTGATCGTCGCCTACCGGAACGGCGCCGCGGTACATCTGTCGGATGTCGGCGAAGTGACCGACGGGGTCGAAAATCTCCGCAACGCCGGCCTTGCCAACGGCAAGCCGGCGGTGCTGATCATCCTCTACCGGCAGCCGGGCGCCAACATCATCTCGACCGTCGATCTGGTGAAGGGGCTGCTGCCGCAGTTGAAGGCATCGATTTCGCCGGCGATCGATCTCGGACTGGCGGTCGACCGTTCCACCACCATCCGTACCTCGTTGCGCGACGTCGAGCGGTCCCTGATCCTTGCGGTGATGCTGGTGATCATCGTGGTGTTCGCGTTCCTGCGAAACCTGCGCGCGACGCTGGTGCCGGTGGTGGCGGTCTCGGTGTCGCTGATCGCGACCTTCGCCGTCATGTATCTGATGGGCTACAGCCTCGACAATCTCTCGCTGATGGCGCTGACGGTCGCGACCGGCTTTGTCGTCGACGACGCCATCGTCGTGCTCGAGAACATCACCCGCTACATCGAGAGCGGGATGACGCCGTTGCAGGCCGCGCTGAAGGGAGCCAACGAGGTCGGTTTCACCGTGCTGTCGATGAGCATCTCGCTGATCGCGGTCTTCATTCCGATCCTGCTGATGGGCGGCATCGTCGGCCGCCTGTTCCGCGAATTCGCCGTGACGATCTCGATTTCGATCCTGATCTCGCTGGCGATCTCGCTGTCGACCACGCCGATGATGTGCGCCATGTTGCTGCGCGGCGACGCCGGCCAACAGCATGGCAGGCTGTATTGGACCAGCGAGCGCTTTTTCGAGGCGATGCTGAACTTCTACCGGCGCACCCTGACCGCCGCGCTGGAGCATCCGCGGTCGGTGATGCTGATCCTTGCGGCGGTGCTGGGGCTCAATTTCTATCTCTACGACATCATTCCGAAGGGCTTTTTCCCGCAGCAGGATACCGGGCGGATCATCGGCATCATCCAGGCCGATCAGAGCATTTCGTTTCAGTTGATGCAGCAAAAGCTGACGCAGTTCGTCACCATCCTCAAGAGCGATCCCGCGGTCGAAACCGCCGTCGGGTTCACCGGCGGCGGCCAGACCAATTCCGGCTTCATGTTCGTCTCGCTGCTTCCGCCCAACCAGCGCATCCCGGTGGATGGCGTGATCGCGCGGCTGCGGGGTAAAATGGCGGTGGTTCCCGGGGCGACCCTGTTCCTGCAAGCCGTGCAGGACATCCGCGTCGGCGGCCGGGCCAGCAACGCGCAGTATCAATTCACGCTGCAGGGCTCGACCCTGGAGGAACTCAACGAATGGACGCCGAAGATCGCGGCGGCGCTGCAGGCCGACCATAACCTTGCCGATGTCAACAGCGACCAGCAAAACAAGGGGCTCGAATCCGATCTGGTGATCGACCGCGACGCCGCCGCCCAGCTCGGCGTAACCGTGAGCCAGATCGACAACACGCTGTACGACGCGTTCGGCCAGCGCCAGGTTTCGACCATCTATGTCGCCCGCAACCAGTATCACGTGATCATGGAAGTGGCGCCGCGCTACTGGCAGAATCCGCAGACGCTGAAGGATGTCTATGTCAGCACCTCGGGCGGCTCCGTCGGCGGCTCGCAGGCGACCAATGCGGTCGCGGGCACGGTCACGTCAGCCAAAAGCGCCGCCTCGGCCAACTCCGCCAACGCGCAGGCCGCCCGAAATCTCGCCACCAACTCGATCGGCGCCACCGGCAAGGGGGTGGCTTCGACCGGCTCGGCGGTCTCGACCAGCCAGGAGACGATGATCCCGCTCGCCGCGGTCGCGCATTTCACCCAGGGCGCGACCCCGCTAGCGGTCAACCACCAGGGCCTGCTGGTCGCCAACACCATCTCCTTCAATCTGCCGCCGAACGCGTCGTTGAGCACGGCCGTGGCCAGCATCGAGGCCACCATGAACCGGATCGGCGTGCCGGCGACCATTCGCGGCACCTTCCAGGGCACCGCGAAGGCGTTTCAGGATTCGCTCAGCAACCAGCCGTTTCTCATTCTGGCAGCTCTGGTCACGATTTATATTGTTCTGGGAGTGTTGTATGAAAGCTACGTTCATCCCCTGACAATTCTGTCTACACTGCCGTCCGCCGGCGTCGGCGCCCTCCTGGCGCTGATGGTGTTCCGGACCGACTTCAGCATCATGGCGCTCATCGGCGTCATCCTGCTGATCGGCATCGTGAAGAAGAACGCGATCATGATGATCGATTTCGCGCTTGATGCAGAACGGAGGCGGGGACTTAGTCCGCTGGACGCGATCCGTGAAGCCTGCCTGCTGCGCTTCAGGCCGATCATGATGACGACCATGGCCGCCATGTTCGGCGCGCTCCCGCTGGCAATCGGCATGGGCGAGGGCGGCGAGCTTCGGCAGCCGCTCGGCATCGCCATCGTCGGAGGCCTGATGCTCAGTCAGATGCTGACGCTTTATTCGACGCCGGTGATCTATCTCTACATGGATCGCTTCAGCTCCTGGAACCGGCGCCGCCGCATCGGCGGCGCGGCACCGCTTGCGCCCGATGCCAGCCTGCAACCGGGCGAATAAATGCCAGCAACCGTTCCCGCCAGCGGCCGAGTCTTCCGAACTGTCCCGCGCGATCCCGGGATCAAAGCGGCGCGGGCAGGGTTGGCGCGCAGCATCCGCGTCTCCCTGGCGCTCGCAATTGGCCTCGGCTTGTCGGGCTGCATCCTCGGATCCGAACGGCCCGATCTCAATCTCGATATGCCGGCGACCTATCGCGAGGCCCCGCGGAGCCAACAGCCCGACGCCGCCGTTCCGGCGGTGGACTGGTGGCGTGGCTTCCGCTCCAGGGAACTCACCGCGCTGATGCAGGCCGCCCAGATCTACAATCTCGACATCGCGGTGGCGATTGCCCAGATCATCCAGGCCGACGCCCAGGTTGGGGTATCGGGTGCGCCGCTGCTGCCGTCGCTCACCGGCACCGCGACGGCCGAGCGCATACGCGATGCGGCCTCGTCAGCCGGCGGCGGCCTCGGCGCGGTCGGCCCGACCACGTTCTCTCAATTCAACCTCGGACTCACCGCGAGCTACATGGTGGATTTCTGGGGCAAGAACCGCGCGACGCTGTATGCGGCGGAAGAGAGCGCCAGCGTTGCCCGCTACAACCGCGAAGTGGTGACGCTGACGACGATCGTGACGGTGGCCAACACCTATTTCCAGGTATTGGCCGCGCAGGACGAGTTGCGCGTCGCCCACCGCAACCTCACCGCCGCCGAGCGAATTTTGGAGCTGATCAAGAAGCAATTCGCGGGCGGGACGGCGTCGCAGCTCGACCTGTCACAGCAGCAGGCGCTGGTGGCGACGGTGCGCGCCTCGATTCCGCCGCTGCAGGTGACGCTGGAGCAGAATATCGCAGCGCTTGCCCTGCTGGTGGCGCGTGCGCCGGCGAACTTCAACGTGGCCGGCGGCACGACGTCGGCGATCGCGGTGCCACGGGTAACGCCGGGCATGCCATCGGAGTTGCTCTACCAGCGGCCGGACGTTCGCCAGGCGGAAGCGCAACTCGCCTCCTCCAACTTCAGTGTCGAAGCCGCTCGCGCGGCGTTCTTTCCGCAGATCCAGTTGACCGCCCAGACCGGGGTGCAGAGCGCGGCGCTCTCCTCGCTGTTCGGCCCCGGCGCCTGGTTTTACACGCTGTCCGCGGGACTGACCCAGCCGCTGTTCGACGGCTTCCTGCTGGAGAGCCAGCTGAAGCAGGCGAAAGGCGTGCAGCTGCAAAACCTGCAGGCCTACCGCAAGGCGGTGTTGTCGGCCTTCGCCGATGTCGAAAAGGCGCTGGTGGCGCTGGCAAAATTCACCCTGCAGGAGCGGTTGCAGGCCGAGGCCGTAGCCGCTTCCCAGAAAGCCTTCGACGTATCGGAAGCCCAATTCCGCGGCGGCACCGTCAACCTGCTCACGGTGTTGCAGACCGAACAGACGCTGTTCACGAACGAGAATACGCTGGTGCAGGTGCGGCTGTCGAAATTGCTGGCCGCCAGCAGCCTGTTCCAGGCGCTGGGCGGCGGATGGACGCCGCAGGGAACGCTGGCCTCGCTGCAACTGCCGGAACAGAATTGATGAAAAGGCACGCCGGGAAACGGGTGATGGGAAAAGCGACGTTCGAGACGGCGGCACTGGTGATGGCGCTTGCGGGCGCGGCACTTTCGCCGGCGCATGCGCAATGGGTTACGCCGAACAACACGCCGCTGGTCTTCGGCATGAACGCGGAACAGGTGTCGCGGGCCCTGGGCACGCCGCTGAATTATGTCCGCGGCCGTCCCGGCGACGAACTCTATCTGGCGTTACCCAACGTCAAGGGCGCGACCTTGTCCAGCCGCAGCGACGGACTCTATCTACAGTTCCGGCGCGGTAAGCTCGAGGGCTGGAAAGGCGATTGGGGAACGATTCGGCCGTAACGCGATGGGTGATGTGCCATGATCGGATCGAAAATGCTGCTGACGGCCGTGACCGCGTTGACGTGCGCCGTCGCAACGACGGCCCTTGCGCAGGATTACGCAGGCCGGCCGCTGCGCTTCGGCTACACCAGTGGCTGGTATTTCGATGGCCGCGACGATAACCGTGACTTTCCGAGCAACGGATTCTTTCCGGGGAATTTCGCCGCCGATCCGCCAAGCGCGTGGATCGGGGCGGCCGGGCTGTTCGGCAGCACGCCCTGGCATTCTCCGAGGCCCTATCCTTCGCAAGTCGTGTTTGGACCGGGGCGCGATCAGGCCTATTGCGCCCAACGCTATCGTTCCTATGACCCGGTGTCCGGCACCTATCTCGGCCATGACGGCGCGCGTCATCGGTGCTGAAGCGAGTTTCCGGCCGCCCGGCATAGCAACGCCACGGCATCATCGGTCGCTTTTTGTTTCCCGATATTTCGGAAGCCCGATTTAACTTGAACGGACATCGCGGCTCGGTGACGTTTTGCGAACGCCGGATCGAACATGCATGTCCGCCAGGAAGTCCAGTACGGCAGATGAAGAGTGGGGGACTGCCCAGGCCGCTCTCGAAGCCGCGCGCCAAATGCCGCCCGGCGCCGAGCGGATCGAAGCTTTGAGAAAGGCCGGCCAGCTTCGATATCTCGCCGACCGCAAAAGGGACCGCGAGCAGACCCGCCCGACGAGGAATTCGGGCAGGGAGCGATAGCTCAAATTCGCGCCGTTGATGCTATCCCGGATCGAGGCCTTTCGACTTGAATACGGGGGCAGCGGTCGGCCCTGTCAGAAACTGGATCAGCGACTTCGCCGCCTCCGGCACCTTGCTGCCGGCGCCGATGGCGGCGGCGAACAGCGTGACGCTGCCGAGGTCTCCCGGCAGCGGTCCCACCAGTTGCGCACCGGCCACGGGCACGATTTCGGAGGTCTGTCCGACGCCGATCTCGGCTTCGCCCTTGGCGACGAGGTCGGCCGCCTGGGCTCCCGGCACGAGAATGGTCCTGGACTTGATCTCATCGGCGATTCCAAGCCGTTCCACGACCTTCGCGAAATGGACCCCGCTGGCGCCGCCCTTCGCCGGATCGGCATAGACGATGGATTTCGCCGCGAGCAACGAACGCTTCAGCGCATCGGCCGAACCGATGTCCGGTTTCGGCGCGCCCACGCGCACCGTCACCGCCACCGCCGTGCCCGCGATATTTGCGATGCCGGCGGCCGCGAACTTGTCCTGCTTCTGCAGTTCGTCCATCACCGGGCGCGACAGGATGACGACGTCGGCGGTTTCGCCCGCGAGAATACGCTTCCTGATATCGGCGATCAGGCTGTAGCCGATGACGAGTTTGTTTCCCGTCGCGCGCTCGTATTGTGGAGCGAGTTCGTCGAGCGCCGAGGTCAGTGCCACCGAAGTCAATACCTTGATTTCGGCGCGATCCGCAGCGGCCGTTCCGATCGCTGCGAACAGCAATCCTGCCGCAGCCGCAAGCCCTGACGCAGATATCCTCCCGAACACGGTCATTCGTTCCCCCTGAGCAGACTTTGTCGCTATGTGTTGAAAGAGAGGGTAGCGGAGGAATTCCGCCCGGACAACAACGGTTTGGGCCGCCGAATGCCGAAAACCATGCGCTGGATTTTGAGGTACACCGGCAAATAGACGCGCTACGATCCGGAAATGAACGTCGTCAGCCCGCGGCAGTTGAAAATCGAGGTCGACGGTGCGAACGCCGTCTCGGCGCTGCTGCTTCGGCCGCCATCGGCGCGCGCCTGTTTTGTCTTTGCCCATGGCGCGGGCGCCGGGATGACGCACGCCTCCATGGAGCAGGTCGCGCGCGGACTTTGCGACCGCGGCATTGCGACCTTGCGTTATCAGTTTCCCTATATGGAAAAGGGCAGCCGGCGCCCGGATGCGCCGCCGCTCGCGCACGCTACGGTTCGGGCCGCCGTCGATGAGGCGGCACGATGCTGCCCTGACCTCGCGCTTGTCGTCGGCGGAAAATCGTTCGGCGGCCGCATGACGTCGCAGGCGCAGGCGATCGCGCCACTGCCCGGTGTCCGCGGACTGGCCTTCCTGGGTTTTCCCCTGCATCCGGCCGGCAAACCCTCCGAAACGCGGGCCACGCATCTCGGCGACATCGATATCCCCATGCTCTTCATCCAGGGTACCCGCGATGCGCTGGCCGAGTTGTCGCTGCTCGAGCCCGTGGTCGAGCGGCTGGGCAAGCGGGCCACGCTGCATCGGGTTGCGGAAGCCGATCATTCCTTCCACGTGCTGGCGCGTTCGGGGCGGAATGACCGCGAGGCCATGAGCGAGGTGCTGGAAACGCTGGCGGCCTGGATCGGCGGGATCGCCGGGTGAGGGGTGCGCCGCTGTGCCTCACCCAGGCTGCCCGTTGCCGGGGCCGCCGGCGCTACCCGGGCGCCTGAACCTCTGATATCGTCAGGGACATCAAAAATTGACCGCCGACAAGGCGGCGCCGCGCGAATTGTCAAGGGGTTGGCGATTCCGGAGCAAATTCAAATGGGGGTAAGGTCATGAAACGCCGTGAATTCCTGAAAACCGCAGGCGTCGGGCTTGCCGCGTCGACCACGGTCGCAGCGCCCGCTATCGCGCAGTCGATGCCCGAGCTGAAATGGCGCTGCACCACGAGCTGGCCGAAGTCGCTCGACGTTCCCTTCAGCGCATCGGAGACGATTTCGAAATACGTCGCTGAAGCCACCGACAATAAATTCCAGATTCAGCCGTTCGCCGCGGGCGAGATCGTTCCTGCCTTTCAGGCGCTCGACGCGGTAACCAACGCCACCGTCGAGATGTGTCACACTGCCGCCTATTACTTCATCGGCAAGGACCCGACCTTCGCTCTCTATTGCTCCGTTCCGTTCGGGCTGAACTCGCGTCAGCAGAACGCCTGGTTCCAGGATCACGGTGGCCAGGAGATGCTGAACGAGTTCGGCAAGAAGTTCAAACTGTACGGCATCGCCGGCGGCAACACCGGCACCCAGATGGGCGGCTGGTTCCGAAAGGAGATCAATACCGTCGAGGATCTCAAGGGCCTGAAGATGCGGATCGGCGGATGGGCCGGCAAAACCCTGTCCAAGCTCGGCACCATTCCGCAACAGATCGCCGGCGGCGACATCTATCCGGCCCTGGAAAAGGGCACCATCGACGCCACCGAGTGGGTCGGCCCCTACGACGACGAGAAGCTCGGCTTCTACAAGATCGCCAAGTATTATTATTATCCGGGCTGGTGGGAGGGCGGCACGGCGCTGCACTTCTTCATCAATCAGGACAAGTGGGACTCGCTGCCGAAGGCCTATCAGTCGCTGCTCACGATCGCGGCCGGCTACGCCAACCTGGATGTCCAGGCGCGATACGACGCGCGCAATCCGCAGGCGATCAAGCGACTGGTCGCGAACGGCACCATCCTGCGCCCGTTCAGCCAGACCATCATGGAAGCCTGTCTGAAGGCCTCCAACGAGGTCAATGCCGAGACCTCGGCGACCAATCCGGACTTCAAGAAGATCTACAATTCGCAGATGGCGTTCCGCGATGACCTGAATCTGTGGTGGCAGGTCGCGGAATATTCCTACGAAACCTTCATGATCCGCACCCGCCCAAAAGGCTGAGCGGTTCATTCCCGTCGGGGACCGAGAGCAGCATCCGCTTTCCATTGCGATGGAACATATGCATGGTGACGTGCGTATTAAGGGTTCCCGCGCGGAAAAGAAGCCAAGTTCCGGGCGCACTCCCGCCGCATCGCCGCGTTAGTGTCGCCTTCGGGATCGGCCTATCGGCATCAAGATCCCGTCAGCTCAGAGGGCATGAATGTGGACGCAAGGACAGCGGTGACGGCCGACGCGCGGTTTGACGAGGTGATCGAGTTGGAGTCGGAATTAAGAAGCATTGTCGGGCCTGCCAACAAATGGTTTACCAGCAAAATCCAGCACAAGCTTGATCGCCGCTGCCGCAAATTCATCGCGGCTTCACCCTTTGTCGTGATCGGCTCGACCGATCCGTTCGGCATGGTCGACCTGTCGCCGAAGGGAGACCACGCGGGATTCGTGCGATGCCTCGACGATGCGACGCTGGCGATCCCGGATCGCCGCGGCAACGGTCGCGTCGACACGTTCCACAACGTGCTGCAGAATCCGGGCATCGGCTTGATCTTCTTCGTGCCCGGTCAGCGCGAGACGTTGCGGGTCGCGGGCCGCGCCAGCATCGTTCGGGACCATTCTGTCCGCAGCGCCATGGCGGAGGGCGGCCGGATACCCGAGCTTGCGATGATCGTCGTCGTCGCGCGGGCGTTCTTCCATTGCGGAAAGTGCATCACGCGCTCGAATCTCTGGAACCGCCATGCCGATATAGCGGCCCTGTCACCGATAGCGCCGGCTTTATGAGTTCGGCAGGCCGCGTTCCGCCGGTCGACAGCGGTCCAGGTCGCGCGGTGATCTCATTGCGATGACCATCGGCAAGCCGTTCGCCGGCCGCAGGGTCACCCGCAGCATGGGCCATACTGCGTGTCCCGGCCGCAAGCGAAATGCGAAATGCTTCACGATCGTGGCAAGCACGAGCGTCGCCTCCTGCAAGGCGAAGCTGGAGCCGATGCATTTGCGCGGCCCGGTTCCGAACGGAAGATAGCTGAAGCGATCGATCGCCGCCTGCGCATCGCCCAGAAAGCGCCGCGGGTCGAAGGTATCGGGGCGGTCCCACAGCAAGCGATGGCGGTGCAGCACGTAGGGCGAGATCACGATCAGCGATCCGGCTCGAACGCGTTCGCCATTCAGTTCATCGCGATCGAGCGCGACGCGGCTGATCGCCGCGATCGGTGGATAGAGGCGGACGGTCTCTTCGATCACCGCGCGGGTCTCGACCAGCCGGTCAGCCATGCCGTCGACCGCTCCGGTCAGTTCGCGGTCGACCTCCGCTTCCACCCGCTCGCGCCATTCCCGCGACTGGGACAGCAGGAACAGCGCCCAGCTCAGGGTGTTGGCGGTGGTTTCGTGGCCGGCCGCGATGAAGGTCAGAATGTTCGATCGCACCTCGGCTTCGGTCAGTCCATTTCTGCCGCCGGTGTCGAGCGCTTCCAGCAGATGGGTCAGGAGATCGCGTGGCGCCTGGTCCGGTCGCTCGGCGAGAATCCGGCGCCGGACCGAGATCACCCTGTCGACCTCCGCCTCGAAAAACTTCAGTGTTGCCTGGACCCGGAGCCGGCTGAGCCGCGGCACGAAGTCGGGCACGCCGAGAATGTCGAGCGGACTGATCCTGCCGATCGTATTGAAATAGGTCGTCATGGCCTTGCGGATGTCCTCGGCGTCCGATCCGAAGCCATCCGAGAAGATGGTGCGCTCCACGACATCGAGCGTGACCTTGGCCATCTCGGGGGCGACGTCGATGGCTGCGCCGTCCTCGAGCGCGGACCACCTCTCGACCAGGGCTTCGGCGGCGGCCAGCATCGCCGGCGCGAAATCCATCACGGTCCGGCGCGCAAACATCGGCGCGATCACCCGTCGTTGCAGGCGCCATTGCTCGCCCTCGGCGCTGAGCAGGCCGTCGCTCAGTCCGGCCGACAGCACGCGGCGTTGCAGGCGGTCCTTGCGGTAGTTGGCGGCGTTGTCGAGCAGGACGCGACGGATCGCGCCAGGCTCGTGAACCAGCAGCACATGCCCGATCGGCAAGCCGCCGGCCACGATCGGACGCTCGAAATGCGGCGCCGCCCAGCATTCCAGCGGGTTGCGCTTCAGCGCGCCAAGAAGGGCCAGCGGCTTGAGCGGGCGCGCATGCGGCTTCGGCGCCGGCGGACAATACGCGCAACCCGGGGTTGACCAGCCGCTCGGTTCTGGGGCCTGCAGCATACGGACGATCCCTGCCTGTCGCCCACCTACCTAAAGGGACCAGAGATCCCGTTTATCACCAAAACGCCGGTTCCGTCCGTCCGGTTCCCGTCGAAACCTGGCCAAATTGGCAAGACTCTTTGCCTCGCCGGGCATTCCTGCCGCAGCCGCGGCAAATGCTTAAGAAACATTAACTGATTTGTAGAAAAATCGCATCGATGATTCCAGGAGGAATTCTCGATGGCAAAATTTGCGATTGGCGAAATGGTCGATAACGCCGCCGACGATCACGACGCCGGCACGGTAATCGCCGTGTTTCCGACGGTGGAAGGCAATTTCATGTACGCGGTCGACATGGAAGGCTACGGCGCGCTGCAGTTCTTCGTTGAGGAAAAACTGGTCGTCCACGCCAGCTGACCCGCCGCGAGAGGCGCCCTGCCGCCGGCGGCGCAGCATTTTCGTGCGCCCGGCGGGCGACCGGCATTGCCGAAGATTGCCCTGTCATTATAGGCTGAGACTCCGCGGCATCCTGGGCGGGGGGCACGCCGATGCGGTTTTTCGGGATATTGTTCGGATCGATCTTTCTGCTCGGCGTGGGAATTTTCCCTGCAACCGTCGCGGCCCAAAGCGTGTCGGCCACCGAGGCGGCCGAGATCGCCGGCCCGTGGCACGGGCGCTGGACCGCTCCGGGGGGCTGGCTCTATGAGGCCAATATGTCGCTTCAGGTGAGCGGTTCGGGAGCAACCACTGGACAGATCAACTGGACGCTGCGCAAATCGCCGCGCCCCGAGGAGCAGGGCAAGTTGGGAATGACGGGGGTCGAGTCCATCAGGGGAAACTATTTTGCCAATAGCGGTACCTTGATCCTTGAGGGCTACGAAAAGAACGATCCGAATGGCATTCTGGGCTTGGACAAATATCGTCTGGTTGTCGGGGATACCCACCGCACCATGGCCGGCGTCACCCGGCATCACAACGACTGGACCAGCCAATTCTTTCTCACAAGGTGATGCACGGAAGTCCTCGCGGGGGCGGATGGTGTGACGGGTTTGCCGCCCTTGCGTGAGACTTCCGTTTGGTCCAACCTTTGCGCCCAAGGGCAAGTGCTGCGGTCGCAGCGATCGATCGCGGCACAAGAAAATACGCCCGGGAGGAAGCCACATGAAGACAGTGCGTGTCAGCCGTCGCGCGGTTCTGAAGTCGTCGAAATGGGCCGCCGCGTGGCTTGCCGTGTCGCCAGCGATCATCGGGCGGGCGCAGGCCGCGACGGTGAAACTCAAATGCTCGTCTTCGCTGCCGAACGATCCCAAATACGCCAACGGCCGCGTCTATTACGACAACCTGGTGAAAAATCTGAAGGCGGGCGGGCTCGGCGAGCAGGTCGACGTCACCTTCTTCCCCGACAACCAGCTCGGCCAGGAAATCGACGTCATCAATTCGGTCAAGCTCGGGGTGATCGACCTGATGGTGTCGGGCTCGTCGATCTCGGCCAATCTCGTGCCCCTGGTCGGCACCTTCGACCTCGGCTATCTCTTCACCAGCTTCCCGCAGCAGACCAAGGCCTTCGACGCCGGCGCCGCCAAGCCGATCGAGGATGCGCTGCTCAAGGGCGCCAATATCCGGATCATCGCCTGGGCCTATAATTTCGGCGCCCGCAGCGTGCTGGCGAAGAAGCCGGTGAAGACCCCGGAAGATCTCGCCGGGCTGAAGATCCGGACGCTGCCCAATCCGGTCATCACCGAGTGCCTGCGCCTGATGGGGGCTGCCGCGACGCCGCTGGCGTTCGGCGAAATCTATACGGCGCTGCAGGCCGGCGTGCTCGACGGGCTCGAACACGATCCGCCGACCATCCTTGCCAGCAAGTTCTACGAGACGTCGAAAAATTACGCGCTGACGCAGCACATATTCTCGCCGCTGGCGATCTATTTCAGCGATGCCACCTTCAATCGCATGGACCCGAAATTGCGCGAGGGTTTTCTCGATGCCGCGCAGAAGGCCGCCGCCGACACCCGCGCCCATGGCCTTGCGGTCGAGAAGGAGGCGCTCGGGCTTCTGGCGGACAAGGGCGTTACCGTCGTCGAATGCGACAAGGAGGCGTTTCGCAAGCGCGTGCTGCCGCAAACCGAGAATTTCGTGAAGGCGCGCCCCGAAGCAAAACCCGTGGTGGACATGATCCGCGCGACGCAGGCTTGAGGTAGAGACCATGTCAGGCGCCGCGCCCTCGAAGAGCGGCGGCCACCGGATCATCGTATTGCTGCTGGCTTTGAGCGACGCAACCGCGGCGATCCTGCTCGCGGCCGATCTCTTGGTGGTCTGCGGCTCGGTGTTGCTGCGCTTTCTGTTCAATGCCCCGGTCGAGTGGTCCGACGACGTCGCGCGCGGCCTGATGGTCGGATCGAGCTTCTTCGGCGCGGCCAGCGCGCTGACGCGGGCCGAGAATTTCGGCGTGGCGTTCTTCATCGAAAGGCTGCCGGGGGCGATCCGGCGCGTGGTCGACGCCACGGCTGCGCTGCTGGTGACCGTGATTGCGGGCTATGTGGGGTTCAACGCCGTGAAACTCGGCTGGCTCACCACCGGGCAGACCTCGGGCTCCGGCTTGCCGCTGGAATGGACGTTCTATCCGATGGGCGTCGGCGCGCTGTTCATGACGATTTTCGCGGCCGACATCTTTCGGCTGCGTCCCCTGCGCGACATGATCTCGGCCGTGGTTGCAACGGGTCTGATCGCAGGCCTCTATCTGGCGTGGGATTTTGCAGCTCCCGCGTCAGTACCGTCATCGGGAACGCTGATGCTGGTGGGCTTCTTCATCACCCTGTTCGGCGGCTTGCCGATCGGGTTTGCGCTGGCGCTGGCGGCGCTGATCTTCATCTGGGTCGAAGGCACGCTGCCCGGCGTGATCTTCGCGCAGCAGATGGCGCGCGGCATCGACAATTTCGTGCTGCTGGCGATCCCGTTCTTCATTCTGGTCGGCTATCTGATGGAAGCGAACGGCATGTCGGTTCGCCTCATCGAACTGTTGCAGCGGGGCGTGGGCCGCATGCGCGGCGGCCTCAACGTCGTGATGGTGACGTCGATGGTGCTGTTTTCCGGCATCTCCGGCTCCAAGATGGCCGATGTCGCAGCGGTCGGCTCCGTGCTGATCCCCGCCGCGCGCCGCTCCCGACAAAATCCGGGCGGCGCGGTGGCGCTGCTGGCGGCCTCCGCGGTGATGGCGGAAACCATTCCGCCCTGCATCAACCTGATCATCCTGGGTTTCGTCGCCAACTTGTCGATCGGCGGATTGTTCGTCGCCGGCCTGTTGCCGGCGGGCCTGATGGCCTTGGCGCTGATCGCAGTGTCGATCCTCTTCGGCAAGAGCCGGGCGTCGTTTGCCGAGGTGGAATCCCGGCCTTCGGTGGCGGGCCTCTGGAGCGGGGCGATCGCGTCGTTCGGATTGATCTTCATGATCTTCGCAGGTTTCAAGAGCGGGTTCGCAACCGCGACCGAAATCTCGGCGTTTGCCGTGGTCTATGCGCTGGTCATCGGCAGCCTGGTATTCCGCGAACTTGGTCTCAAGACCGCGGCCCACAGTTTCGTGCAGGCGGCGACCCGTTCCGGGCTGGTCCTGTTCATCGTCGCGGCGGCGCAATCGCTGGCGTTCATCCTCACGCTGCAGCAGGTGCCGCACGCGGTCGGCGAGATGATGCTGTCGCTGTCGGGCGCTCACGGCACCTGGCTGTTCATGCTGCTGTCGATCGCGGTCCTGATCGTGATGGGCTCCGTACTCGAAGGCGCCGCCGCGCTGATCATCTTCGGGCCGCTGCTGTTGCCGGTGGCGATCAAACTCGGCGTCGATCCCTTGCATTTCGGCGTGGTGCTGGTGATCGCGATGGGGATCGGCCTGTTCGCGCCGCCGCTCGGGCTCGGCCTTTACGGGGCCTGCATGATCGGCAACGTGCCGATCGAGCAGACCGTCAAGCCGATCCTGGGCTATCTCGGACTCCTGCTGATGTGCCTGCTGGTGATCGCCTTTGTGCCCGGGATCTCGACCGCGCTGCCGCGCGCGCTCGGCTACTGACGGGGAGAACCATTCACCTTGAAAGTCCTGCTGACCCATACGCCCCAGGCGAGGAGCCAATATTACGGCGAGCGCAGCCTGCGGGGCCTGCAGGCGATCGCGCAGGTCGTGCTGCATGACGCCGACGACGCGCTGGACGCGGCCGGCTTGATCGATGCCGCCCGTGACGTCGACATCATCGTGGCCGATCGCCTGACCGAGGGACCGGCCGGGATTTTTGCGCAACTGCCAAAGCTGCGCGCCTTGGTGCGCTCCGCGGTCGATATCCGCAACATCGACGTCGAGGCGGCAAGTGCTGCGGGGGTGCTGGTGACGCGTGCCGGGCCGGGCTTCGTGGCGTCGGTGGCCGAACTGGCGCTCGGCTTCCTGGTTGACCTGTCGCGCGGCGTTTCGCGGGCAAGCGCGGACTACCATTCGGGGCGGATGCCCGAGGTGATCATGGGACGGCAGCTCGCCGGCAGTACTCTCGGCATCATCGGTTACGGCAGCATCGGCCGATACCTTGCCGAGATTGCCAGAGCGCTCGGCATGAAAGTTCTGGTGGCCGATCCCTTTGCGACCGTAAGCGACTGCCGCGATCGGGCATCTGCCGCTGGAGCAGCTGCTGGAACGGTCCGACTATGTCGTTTGCATGGCGCTCGCCAATGACGCCACCGAGAACCTGATCGGGCAGGCGGCGCTGGCGCGGATGCGCAGCCACGCCTGCTTCATCAACCTGTCGCGCGGCAATCTCGTCGACGAGGCCGCATTATCAGCGGCATTGCGCGAAAACCGCATTGCCGGCGCGGCGATGGACGTCGGCCGCGCCCGCGACCAGATGCCGACACTCGAGCTCGCAAGACTTCCCAATGTCATCGCCACGCCGCATATCGGCGGCCTGACTCCGCCCGCGATCGAAAGCCAGTCGTTGGAAACGGTTCGCCAGGTCGAGGCGATCATCGGCGGCAGGGTGCCGGTGGGCGCCGTCAACGCCGATCGCTGGACGCGGAGACTTGAGACTTGATGACCACGTGGAAAGATCTTGACCCCGTCATTCCGGGATGGTCCGAAGGACCAGACCCGGAATCTCGATATTTCGGGTTCGCTCGTTTCACTCGCGCCCCGGAATGACGATGCAGAATCAAGCGCGGCTTCCCTTCTTCTACGGCTGGATCATCGTCGCGGTGACGTTCGTCACCATGGCGATCGGGGTCAACGCGCGCACCGCCTTTTCGCTGTTCTTTCCGCCGATCATCGACGAGTTCGGCTGGGAGCGCGGGGTCACGGCCGGCGCCTTCTCGTTCGGCTTCGTGGTTTCCGGCGCCGTCAGCCCGCTGATCGGCCGGCTGATGGATCGCGCCGGCCCGCGCGCGGTGATGGAACTCGGCGTCGCGCTGATGGCGGGCGGGCTGCTGCTGGCGCCGCTGACGACACAGCCCTGGCATCTCTACGTGACCATCGGCGTCATGGTCGGCGCCGGCAGCATCTGCCTCGGCTATTCCGGCCAATCGCTGTTTCTGCCGAACTGGTTCAACCGCCGTCGCGGCCTCGCGATGGGGCTGGCCTTCGCCGGCGTCGGCATCGGCTCCATGACCTTGCTGCCCTGGGTGCAGCACATGATCGAGCAGACCGGATGGCGAACCGCCTGCACCGCGATGGGCATCGTGGTTCTGGTCGTGCTGGCCCCGATCAACCTGCTGTTGCGAAAGCGCCCCGAGGACATCGGGCTGCAGCCGGACGGCGACGCCGCGCCGTCGGCCGCGAGCAAGCCGGTGTCCTATGTCGTCGATCCCGATTGGGCCGGCATCGACTGGACGCTCGGCCGCGCGCTGCGCACCGCGCGGTTCTGGTGGCTTGCGATCGGCTATTTCGGCGGCCTGTACATCTGGTACGCGGTGCAGGTGCACCAGACCAAATACCTGCTCGACATCGGCTTCAGCCCGAGCGTCGCGGTCTGGGCGCTCGGCGCCGTCAGCCTGCTCGGCATTCCCGGCCAGATCGCGCTCGGACATTTGTCTGATAGGATCGGGCGCGAATGGATCTGGACCGCGAGCTGTCTCGGCTTTGCAATCTGCTTTGCGGCGCTGGTGGCGCTGGCGTCGTTTCCGAGCCTGATGCTGGTCTATCTCATGGTGTTGGCGCAGGGCGCGCTCGGCTATGGCCTCACCTCCATCATGGGCGCGGTGGTGCTGGAAATCTTCCAGGGCAAGCAGTTCGGCAGCATTTTCGGCTGCGTGATGCTCGCCGCACTTGCGGGCGGCGCCGCCGGTCCCTGGGTCACCGGTTTTCTGCACGATCTCTCGGGGAGCTATAATTCGGCCTTCGTCATCGGCATTGGCGTCTGCGGGCTGTCATCTGTCGCGATCTGGATGGCGTCGCCCCGCAAAATCCGCGCGGTCGCGGGGCAATTGCACCGCGTGCCCGCCGGCTAGGCCATCAGTCCAAAATGCAGCGCGGCGATGCTCACAGCGGTGCCCGTGGCGATCGCCCACAGCGGATTGCGCCGGCTGAACACGACGAAGACCGCGGTCGCAAGACTGATTACGATTGTCAGCGCGTCATGATCGGCGGTCCGCATCATCGAGATGCCGCTCGCCAGGATGAGCCCGAGCGTCACTGGAATCAGTCCCTCCTTCGATAGCGTGATCCAGCGTGTCTCCGACCAGCGGTTCACCGCGCGGCCCACGAAGAAGGCGAGCGAACAGGACGGGATCATGATCGCAAGCGTCGCGACCAGAAGCCCGGCGAACCCGGCGAGTTGCCAGCCGATCAGGCTCACCAGGATGATGTTGGGGCCGGGCGCCGCATTCGAAATCGCGAACAGATTGGCGAACACGCCGTCGTTCATCCAGCCCTGGACGTCGACGATCTGGCGCCGGATTTCGGGCAGCACGGCGTTGGCGCCGCCGATCGAAACCAGCGAGAGGACGGCAAAGACGCGCGCGATCTGGATCAGGATGCCGGCGGTCATGCGCGCCGCTCCAATGCCGCGGCGATGACGCCGAGCGGCACCACCACGCAAACCACGGGAACGAGCGGCCATTGCAGAATGCCGATGGCTGCGAACGCCAGAAAGCCGACCGCTAGCGCCAGCGGCGATGGCTTTATCTTCTGCGCCATCTTCAATGCGGTTCCCAGCACCAGGCCGGAGGCGCCGGCCGCGGCGCCGATCAAAGCGGCCTTCACTTCGGGGACGGCAGCGAAGCGCTGATAGACCACCGCCAGCGACGTCACGATCACCAGCGGCATCGCCATCTGGCCGAGCAGGCACGCCAATACCCCGCCGACGCCCTGAAAGCGGTCGCCGATCATGACCGAGGCGTTCATGGTGTTGGGGCCGGGCAGGATCTGCCCGATGCCGAGGATCGCGGCGAATTCCTTTTCGGTCAGCCAGCGCCGTTCCTCGATGATGACGTGCCGTGCCCATGGCGCGATGCCGCCGAAGCCGAGCAGGCCGATTTTCAGGAATCCAAGGAACAGTTCGCGCTTGCCGACGCTGCGCCGCGGTTCGTCTGCCTGATTTCCCTGCAAATCGCTGTTCATGTGCCGCCTCGATGTGAATGGCCCTGTCGATCGCGAATTGACCTGCCGCATCATAGGGAGCCGCGAAATGGCCCGCTTTGAAACATGGGCCGAAACATGCTTGAATTGGGCCATGGCCAGATACATCCGCGCCCAGGAGATCGAGGCCGTGCCGCGGCCGGTGACATCAGTCGGCAATGATTATCCGGTCGGCCACATCCATCCCGCGCACCGGCATCGGCGCTCGCAGCTGTTGTTCGCCGAATGGGGAACCATGCTGGTGCAGACCGCCGACGGCGCCTGGATGGTGCCGACCCATCAGGGCATCTGGATTCCCTCAAACGTCAGCCACAGCATCACCATGCTGTCGCGGGTGGCGACAAGGAGCGTCTATCTGGAACGCGGCGCGGCGAATGGAATGGCAAAGCGGTGTCAGGTCGTCGGTATTTCGCCGCTGCTGCGCCAGCTGTTGATCGAGGCGGTCGACCTTCCCTCGGAGTACGATCCGCTCGGCCGGGCCGGCAAGATCATGTCGTTGCTGGTCGACGAAATCCACGCCGCGCCGGTGCTTCCGCTCAGTCTGCCGCTTCCGACCCATACGCGGCTGGCGCAACGGTGCCAGCGGTTTCTCGCGCATCCGACCGTGCAGGACACGCTCGCGCTTTGGGCCCGCGAACTGGCCATGAGCCGGCGGACGTTCACGCGCCTGTTCAGGCGGGAGACCGGCCTTGGTTTCTCCGCCTGGCAGCGCCGCGCCTGCCTGCTGCAGGCCATGCCGCGGCTGCTCGGCGGCGAACGGGTGACGACGATTGCCTATGACCTCGGCTATTCCAGCCCGGCCGCCTTCACCGTGATGTTCAAGCAGCTGGTTGGGCTGGCGCCGAATGCCTATCGCAGAGGCGCGCCAGCTGCGCCTTCAGGCCGATGAATTTCCGATCGCCCGCTGCAGATCGCCGATGGCGCGCAGAAAGCTGTCGGCCGGCGTGGTCTCCGGATCGATCAGGCGGTGCAGGCGAAAGCCGTCCTCGAGCGCGAGCAGGACGGCGCCGGTCCATGTCGGGTTCAGCGACCCGTCCTTGCCGCTGTTCTTCAAGGCGGTCTCGACGATATCCGCGATCAGTTTTCGCCTGGCGCGCAGGCGCTTGGCGAGGTCGGGTCTGCGCTTTTCGGCGCGCGCCACGAACAGGATCATCTCCATGTGCAGCAGGGGAGAACGGGCGAGCGGATCCTGCCGGCTGCGGTCCATGGTCTTCAGCGCATCGATGAAATCCGCGATGTTCTTGTGCCGGGCGAGAAGATCGAGATTGCGTCGTATAGATTGCTCGACGTGATCCTCCAGCATGGCGATGATCAGCTCCTCCTTGCTCTTGAAATTCGAATAGAACGCCCCGCGGGTGAAGCCGGCCGCGGCTGCGATCGCCTCGATGCTGGCGCCGCCGATTCCCTGCTCTTCGAAGACGCGCGCCGCCGCCTCGAACAGCTTTTCGCAGGTATTGTCCCGGGTCGGTCTGGTTCGAACTCTTGACATCCGCCGATTTTAGGTCAGAATGCAACTCGATACAATAGTGTATCGACTTTCAGGCTCCGGCCGGCCGCATGGCGTTCGACCCTTGAAGGCGCCAATGTGCTTTAGCGCGGCAACCGATTGAGGTCACGATGAACGAGCATGTTCAGACCGCGGCGACCGAGCCGCTGTTCAACCCGATGTCGCCGGAGTTCATCCGGGATCCCTATCCGCATTACGAACGGCTGCGCACCACCGATCCGATGCATGTCACGCCGCTTGGCGCCTTCGTCGCCAGCCGGCACGCCGAGGCGAGCCTGGTGCTGCGCGACAAGCGCTTCGGCAAGGATTACGTCGAGCGCACCAAGCGGCGCTATCGGCCGGAAATCATGGAGGAGCCGATCTTCCGCAGCATGAGCCACTGGATGCTGCAGCAGGACCCGCCGGACCATACCCGCTTGCGCGGCCTGGTGGTGAAGGCGTTCACCGCGCGCCGGGTCGAGGACATGCGTCCGCGCATTCAAGAGATCGTCGATCAGACGCTCGATCGCATTGTGCCGCAGGGCCGGATGGACCTGATCGAGGATTTCGCGTTCCGGCTACCGGTCACCATCATCTGCGACATGCTCGGCATCCCCGAGGAGCATCGCGAGATATTCTATAGCAGTTCGCGCGATGGCGGCCGGATTCTCGATCCGGTGCCGATGTCGCCGGAGGAAATCGCGAAGGGCAACGCCAGCAATGCGATGGCGCAGATGTATTTCCAGCAGCTGTTCGAGTTGCGGCGGAAGAATCCCGGCGACGATCTGACCACGCAGCTGGTGCAGGCCGAGGAGGACGGCAGCAAGCTCTCCAACGAGGAACTGACCGCCAACATCATCCTCCTGTTCGGCGCCGGCCACGAGACCACCGTCAATTTGATCGGCAACGGGCTGTTGGCGCTGCATCGCAATCCCGATCAACTGGCGCTGCTCAAGGCCAATCCCTCGCTGATCACCAACGCCATCGAGGAATTTCTGCGCTACGACTCCTCGGTGCAGATGAGCGGGCGGGTGGCGCTGGAGGACATCGAGGACCTCGGCGGCAAGCGGATCCCGAAGGGCGACAGCGTGCTGTGCCTGTTGGGTTCGGCCAACCGCGATCCGGCGGTCTATCCCGACCGGCCGGACCAGCTCGACATCACCAGACCAAATGTGAAGCCGCTGTCCTTTGGCGGCGGCATCCACTTCTGTCTCGGCGCCCAGCTGGCGCGGATCGAGGCCGAGGTCGCAATCGCGACCCTGCTGCGCCGGTTGCCGGAACTTCGGCTCGACAACGCCGAAAACCCGGAATGGCGGCCGACCTTCGTGCTGCGCGGTCTCAAGAGGCTCCCCGCCAGCTGGTGATCGCTCTGCAATTGCGCGTCAGAATTCGGGCTCCGGCAAAAACCCCGCATGCATTTCGCTGCGATGCATGCGGATTTGTTTTCGAGCGTCGATTTTGTCGGCGAAGCCCTTGATCGGCGCTATTCCGCCGTGGTCGGATCGATGATCGAGCGAACGCGCGCGACCACGTTGGCCGGAAACCCGCCCTTCTGCGCATGCGTCCTGACGGCCGCCTCGTCAGGCGCGTTGTACACGCAATAGATCTTGTCGTCGGTCACATAGCTCTGGACCCACTGAATTTGCGGGCCCATGGCATGCAGGACATTGCATGACTTCTGCGAGATGGCTTGCAATTCCTGCGGCGGCAGTTTTCCTGCCGCGGCGATCTCCCGTTCGATGACGAATTTGGGCACGGTTCTCTCCTCGTTTTGCGGTCACGCTGAGTGCGCATCCGTCAAACGAGACTAGGTTCAGGATCGACGGATGTCTTGGGGCCCAGGTCCGGGGTGCGACAGTTGGCGCGCGCCGAAAACAGGGACAGACGCCCCGCCTCAGAGAAGCGGGCTGTTGATTCCGAGTCCGGCGTCGCGGGCGAGGACGATGGCCTGGTGGCGATGTTCGACGCGAATCTTGTCGAAGACTCGCGTGATGTGGTTTCGGACCGTTTTCTCGGCAAGTCCGAGCGACACGGCAATCTCCAAATTGCCCAGCCCTCTCGCAATCCCTTCGAGCACCGCACGCTCGCGCGGCGTCAATCCTTCTAGCGGAGAGGGGTTGCGGTTGACGACGGCGCCTGCGTCGGGTTCGGCAAGAAATTTGTGCAGTTCCCCAAGCAATCGCGGCCACGCCGGCTCGTCGGGGAGCGGCATGTGATTTTCGCTGTCGAGCTGGATAAAGCGACAGTCCGGAATAAGGCTTGCCAGCAGACGACCCTCGTCAATCGGAACCACCGAATCCCGCTCCGGATGGACGACGAGAACCGGACATTTGATGTTGCGGGCGGCCTCCCTGACGTCGGCATTCCAGCCGATCCGAAGCAGGCGCACCGCGGTTTCGGCGGAGGTTGCCGCACGCATCTGGTCGCACCACGAACGCAAATGCTCGAGCGTGCCGCCCGGCTGGAACGCGGACGCCCACACCTGCAGCAGCGCGTGATTCTCCTGTCCCCAGCCGAGCTGGGTGAGATCGAGAAACAATCGTCCTTTCTCGACTTCTTTCGGCCGATGCGACCAGCGCAGGCGACCGAGGGCATAGGTGCCGTAAAGGATGAGATGGCTGACGCGCTCCGGATGCCGTGCGGCGTATTCGATCGCGATCGGGCCGCCCTGACAGGTCGCCAGCAGAGCAAATCGCTTGAGCGAGGCAGCATCGACGACGCATTCGAAATCGCGAATCCAGTTTTCAAAAGAAAGATCGGAAACATCCCGATCGGAGAGGCCGCAGCCCCGCGTGTCGTAGCGCAGGAGCTTGCGGTCCCTGGCAAAGGCGTCAAGCCAGGGCTGCCAGGCAAGGCTCCTCCATTGATGCTCGAGATGGGTGAGCCAGGTTGCCGACATCACCAGCGGCGGACCTTCGCCGCTCACGGCGTAGGCCAGCCGGACACCGTCGGTCGACCTGCAAAATCGGATGTCCTGGTTCATGAATCCCGGCCAATCGGGGGAACTGGATTGAAACGCCATCGCAACCGTAGCACAGTTTACCGGTCGATGCGGCTCGAAGGCGGCAATCCAGGCATCAATCGAGCGGCGGTCGGCTCAAATATGTAAAATTGCCTGGACAAATACGATTTTGCCATCGTTCGCGAGTATAAGGAGCGAAGCGCGGCTGAAGCCCTGCTCATGTTCCACGGGAGCGGTGCGCCGCCGACACATCTTCGGGAGACACCGTGCAGACGACGCTGCTCGGACTGGCGATTGCCTTTATCATCGCGCTGATGGCCGCGTTGATCGGGCCGTATTTCATCGACTGGAACCAGTTTCGGCCGCAATTCGAGGCCGAGGCGACGCAGGTGATCGGCGCGCCGGTGCGGGTCGCCGGCGAGCTCGATGCGCGGCTGCTGCCGACGCCGTCGCTGCGATTGCGCTCGGTCGTGGTCGGCGGCCCCAACGATCTCGGCAGGGTTCGGGCCGACAAGCTCGACGTGGAGTTCAGCCTGGGTTCGCTGATGCGCGGCGAATGGCGCGCCGACCAGCTCACGATCAACGGACTATCGCTCGATCTCGGCCTCGATTCGCAGGGGCGGATCGACTGGCCGGCCTCGACCGGCAAGTTCAACCTGGGGACGCTCTCGATCGACAGGTTGAACCTGACCGGCCGCATCGCGCTGCATGACGCCGCAAGCCACGGCACGCTGGAGCTGAACGATATCGCCTTCTCCGGCGATGTGCGTTCGCTGGCCGGCGCGGTGCGCGGCGACGGTAACTTCACGGTGTCGGGCGTGCGCTATCCGTTTCGCGTCTCGTCCGGCCAGAGCGTCGACGGCAACGCCACCCGCATTCACCTCAACATCGATCCCGGCGCCCGCGCATTCTCCGCCGATCTCGAGGGCATGCTGAGCTTCGAGGCGCGCGCGCCGCGCTTCGACGGCACGCTTTCTCTCGCCGTACCCGCCGGCCTCAAGGCCAAGGGCGACGTCCCGATCACGCCCTGGAAGATCTCGGCCAAGGTCAAGGCCAATCCGGCCACCGCCCGGCTCGATCAGCTCGACGCGAGTTACGGGCCCGAAGAGAACGCGCTGCGGCTTTCGGGACTTGGCGACATCAGCTTCGGCGCCGCGCCGCAATTTCATGCGGCGCTGTCGGCGCGGCAGCTCGATGCCGACAAGTTCATCGCTCGGGATAACGGCGCCGAGCCGCTGCGATTTTTGCCGGCTTTGCGTGCGCTGATGGCGGACATTCCGCGGGTGCCGATACCGACGCAGATCGAGGTCAGCTCCGAACAGATCATGCTGGGCGGGCGTCCGGTGCAGAATCTGGCCGCCGAGTTCGGCAGCGACGGCAAGTCCTGGAGCATCGACCGACTGGATTTTCGCGCTCCCGGCTCAACGCTGGTGTCGCTGACCGGCAGCAATTTGCAGACCGTAGCCGGCGGCTTCAGCGGCGCGCTCACGGTCGAATCCTCGGACCCGGATGCGCTCACCGCCTGGCTGCAGGGCCGCAGCGAGGTCGCCTGGCGCAGCCAGAAACCGCTGCGACTGCACGGCGATGTCAGCGTCGTCCCGGATCGCATCGCCATCGATGCCTTGAAGGCCGAGTTCGACGGCGGCGTCGTCGAGGGGCGGGTCTCGCTCTCCAATCCGGCCGCCGGCGGCTCCCGCCTCGAAGCAGGGCTGAAAGGCGAACGGCTCGATCTTGATGCCGCGGTTGCCTTTGCACGCTCGCTGGCCGGTCCGCAAGGCGAGTGGCCCGACGAAGGAAAACTGTCGCTGGAGATCGGTCACGCCACCTTCGCCGGCCAGGAGTTAAAGCCGTTCATGGTCAAACTCGGCTACGGTCCGAAGACTGTCACGCTCGACCAGCTCAAGGTCGGCGAAGCCGGCGGCGTGACGCTGGAAGGCGCCGGCGATTTCGACCGCGTCAACGCGACCGGCAAGCTGGCGCTCGCTTCCAGCGCCGCCTCGCTCCAGCCGATCACCGCGCTGATCGCGCCGCTTTCGCCGGCGCTGGCGTCGCGGCTGGATTCGGCCGGGCTCGATCCCGGTCCGGTGCGGCTGAAGCTGGCGTTGGGCGTCGACAACGACGCGCAGCACTCCGATCGCGCCAGCGCGCGCGCCGTTCTCGACCTCGATACGCCGCAGCTCAAGGGCTCGGTGACGCTTGCGGCGACGCCCGACAAGGCGGTGCTGCGCGGCCTCGATCTCGAAAAACTCCGGCGCAGCGAATTTAGCATCGAATCGAAGCTGTGGGCGGAGCGGGGCCGCACCCTGCTGGCGCTGTTCGGGCTCGACCGCGCGATTGCTGCCGGCGACGGCGTGGCGCAATTCGAGGGATCGGCGACGGGTGTCTGGCGCGCGCCGTTGCGGCTGAAGGCGAAGCTATCGGGCGCCGGGCTCGACGCCGACGCCCAGGGGACCGCCGAACCGTGGGCGCAGGACACCAAGGCCAGCGTCAGCCTGAACGTCCGCCGCGCCAGCCTCGCGCCGCTGTTCGACCTCAAGGCCAGCGACCCACTGGCGCAAAACATCAGCCTGTCATCGCGGGTATCGCTCGATGGCAACAGGCTCGCCTTCGACGATCTCGACAGCACGATCGCCGGCTCGCGGCTGCGCGGGCGGCTTGCGGTGACGCTTGGCGACGAAAGCAATGTCGAGGGCGAGTTGGGACTCGACGCGCTCGATCTGAAGCCGGCATTTTCGCTGGCGATCGGCGCGGCCGGGCGCGATGCGACCGAGCCGCTCGGTATTGGACTGACAAAAGGCTGGCGCGGCCGCATCGCGTTTCAGGCGTTGCGCGGCGTGCTGCCCGACGGCATCGAGTTGCGCCCGATCAGCGGCATCGTCACCAGCGACGGCCAGTCGCTGACCCTCGACGGCCTCAAGGCCGGGCTCGGCGGCGGCGAGGTGACCGCCAATATCGACGCCAGGCAGAGCCCCAATGGCATCGCGTTGAATGCGCGGTTGCAGCTTTCGGGCGTCGACGGCGCGGCGCTGCATTATCGCGGGCTGGCCATGCCCGCCGGTCGCGTCGCGATGCAGATGACGCTGACGAGCCAGGGCCGCAGCGCCTCGGCGCTGACCGGCGCCTTGTCCGGCAGCGGCACCGTGACGCTGGAATCCGCGCGCCTCAAGGGCCTCGATCCGCGCGCCTTCGACACCGCGATCCGCGCCAGCGACAGCGGCCAGGCCACCGACGATGCAAGACTGCGGCAGATCGTCGAGCCGGTGCTGTCGAACGGCGTGCTGTCGGTCAAGTCGGCGCAAATTCCGTTCAGCATCGGCGACGGCCGGCTGCGCGTCGGCGCTACCGCGCTGGAGGCCGACGGCGCCCGCGCCATCATCTCCGGCGGCTATGATATTCCAGCCGACCAGGCCGATGTTCGCGCCACGCTTTCGTCGACCGCGGCAGGACAAGCGGCCAGCCATCCGGAAATCCAGCTGTTCGCGGCGGGTTCACCTGATGCGCTCGTGCGCACCGTCGACGTGGCGTCACTGTCGTCGTGGCTTGCGGTGCGGGCGATCGATCGCGAAACGCGCCGGCTCGATTCGATCGAGCGCGGCGAGCCGCTGCCGGCGTTGACGCCAGCCTCGATTCCACCGCCGGCAGGCGCAGCGCCTTCGCTCGCGGCCCCTGACGCTACGCTGCCGAACCAGCCGACTTCCGATGTTTCGATCCCCGGCCCCGGTCCACGCCGCCTGCCGCTCAAGCCCAAGGCGAGCCCGCCGCGTCCGCCTGCTGCCGCGGCGGCGCCTAATCCAAATCTGGCTCCGAACGCGCCGGTCGTCAGCCAGCAGGTCGCGCCGCTGCCGCCGCCGATCGAGGTTCGCCCGGCGCCCGGCAGCGCCGTCGTCGCGCGGCCGAAGCCGAAACCGCCGCTGGTGCTGATCCCGCCGGCGGCACCACCGCCGCGATAGGTCATTCCGCACAACAGAACTTTCCCGCGAGCGATCATGCCGACGCGCGTAGCCCGCGGCGCCCTTCTCATTTTGATGTTATTTGAATTGACACCAAATATATTTGGTGTTAGTTTAACTAACATGAAGAAGATCAGGCGGCGGCCTTATGTCATGACGGCGCGTGCGGCGCAGGCCGAGGCGACGCGGGCGCGCATCCTGGCGAGCGCAATGCGGCTCTATGGCGAGCGCCCGATCGAGGATTTCACCCTTGATGAAGTGGCGCTGGGCTCAGGCACCACGGTGCAAACCGTGCTGCGCGCCTTCGGCAGCAAGGACAAACTGATTTTCGCGGCCCTGGCAGAACTGGCGGCCGGCGGAATGTCGCTGAAGCCGACGCCGCCGGGCGACGTGGCGGCAGCGGTAGCCGCGATCTTCGACGTCTACGAGACCATGGGCGACCTCGTCATCCGGTACTTGAACGACGAGCGCCGCCGTCCGGCGCTGCGACCGATGCTGGCGCAGGGTCGCGAAAATCACCGCGACTGGGTGAAGTCGACCTTTGCGCCGCTGCTCAAGCGGCAGGGCGGCGGCGCGCGCACGCAGCTCTTCAACATTCTGGTCGTGGCGACCGACGTCTATGTCTGGAAGCTGTTGCGGCGCGACCAGGCGTTAGGCCGGTCGGCCGCGGAGGCGATCGCGTGCCGGATGATCAATGATGCGGCAATGGAGAGGGCAGATGGCGAATATCCTTTGGCTCAATTGGTCGGGCGGGGGCAACCTGCCGCCTAGTCTGGGCATCGCACGCGTCCTGACCGAACGTGGACACAGGATTGCGTTCGCCGGACGCCCCGAGATGGTTCCGCGCGTGGAGGCCGCAGGCTTTCGCGCGATCGAACTGACCGACGCCTACGCCCAGGTCGATTGCTACCCGCAAGGCAATTTCATGACGCGGGCGGCCTGCTACCTGACGTCGCCTGCGGTGGCCGTTCAAGTCAGCTCGGTTGTTGCCTCCGAACGGCCCGATCTCGTCCTGATCGACGCCATGTTTCCGGCCGCGCTCGCGGAGGCGAGCGGCTTTGCCTGTCCGACCGTCATGGTCTGTCACACCTTCATCTTTCGCCAGCTCGAGATGTGGCGCGGCATGATCGCCCGTCTCGACGGGATGCGTCGGCAGGCTGGCTTCGAAGGGCTGCCCGCAGCTGATGAGTTGTGGCAATCCCGAGACCGCATCGTCGTCACCACGCTGGCCGAATTCGATACGGCGCGCAGCCCCGGCTGGGAGATGGTGCGCCATGCCGGGCCCGTCCTCGAGGACGAGAAGGTGGCCATTCCCGCCGATTTGCCCTGGGCGGAGAGCGATGCGACGCCGCTGGTGCTGGTCAGTTTCAGCACCGGCTTCGAACAGCGCATGGTCGACAAGCTGCAGCGCGCGCTCGATGCGCTGGCCGAGTTGCCGGTTCATGTCGTGGCGACCACCGGCGGCATTGTCGATCCCGGTGAACTGGCGGTGCCCGCCAATGCGGTGGTGCTGAACTATGCGGCGCATGATCCCATCATGAAACGGGCAGCAATGGTCATGACGCATGGCGGCCACGGCACGGCCATGCGGGCGTTGCGAAACGGCGTTCCGATGGTCGTTATTCCCGGCCTGGCCGGCGATCAGCCCTTTGTCGCCGCCGCCGTCCAGGAGTGGGGCGCCGGCCGCGCCTTGCCTGGCGACGCCGATGCCGCGGCGATGCGATCGGCCGCGCAGGAGGTACTGGCCGGCTCATCCTTCCGGCTCAATGCCGCGAGGCGCGCCAAGGCTCTCGCCGGCGTCGACGGCGCGTCGAACGCCGCCGATGAAATCGAGGCCTTGCTGCCGCCGGCGCAGGCGCGTCGCCTTGCCTGAATTGACGATGATCGAAAGTCGCTTCAGTCGGATCGCGTCCGCAACCGGTCGCGTGCCTTGCCGACCGTTTCCGCGGAGACCGGCGCAGCCGATCCTTGCCAGGCATTGCGAATGTAGGTCACGACCGCCGCCACCTGATCGTCGTCCAATTGCCAGCCGAAGGCCGGCATGCCGGGCGCCGTCGGCTCGGCATCGGTGGCCACGCTTCGTCCGCCGCGCAGCACCAGCCGGATTGCGCTGCTGGGGTCGCTGGCACGCGCCAGCGAAGACTGCGCCAGCGACGGAAACAGCATCGCCACCCCGCGTCCATCGATGCCGTGACAGGCCGAGCATTGATCGCGATAGATCGCCTCGCCCGCGGTCATGACCGACGCCGCCGGCGCCGGCACCGCATCCTGCCGCTCGGGCAGCGATTTCAGATAGGTCGCGATCGCATCGAGATCGCTGTCCTTGTAGTGCGAGGTGGAATTGGCGACTTCCTCCGCCATCGGACCGATCGCGGCGGTTATCCGGTTGTGCCCGGTCTTGAGATAGGTGCTGATATCCGCCTCGGTCCATTGGCCAAGGCCATGCGCTCCGTTGCCGGTGATGTCGGGCGCGAACCAGTCCTGAACGTTGAAGCCGCGAAGATTGTCACTGGTCTTGTCGCCGCCGAGCAGGGATTTCGGGGTATGGCAGGCGGTGCAATGTCCGGGACCCTGCACCAGATAGGCGCCGCGATTCCAGGCTGCGGACTGGCGGCTGTCGGGCTGGAATTCGCCTTCGGTGAAATACAGCGCGTCCCAGGCCCGCATCGCGAGGCGAATGTTGAACGGGAACGGCAGCGTGTTGGATTTGACCGGCTGATGCACCGGTTCGACCGTTTTCAGATAGGCGCGGATCGCCAGCACGTCGTCACGCGACATCCTTGTGTAGGACGGATACGGCATTGCCGGGTAGAGCCGGCTGCCGTCCGGCGAAACGCCCTTGCGTACCGCGTTGTCGAACTGCTCGTCGGTCCAGGCGCCGATGCCGGTGTCGTCGTCCGGCGTGATGTTCGGCGAGGTGATCGCGCCGAACGGCGTTTCGATCGGACGCGCGCCGGCAAAGGGTTTGCCGACATTGGGCACGGTGTGGCAAGCGAAGCAGTCCGCGACCGTCGTGAGGTAACGGCCCTTCTCGATCTGATCGAAGGCCTGGCTGTCCGGATCCGCGTGGCTCATCGCCAGTCCGCCGAGCCACGCCGCGGCCGCGCCGATCAGCATCGAAAATTTGACGGCGCTACGCATGGACCAGCGGCCCCGGATTTTTCAGATATTGGCCGCGGATCGCGGATGCCGCCCAGAACGCCAGCGCCGCCACGGTGCCGGTGGGGTTGTAGCCGGCGTTCTGCGGAAAGGCGCTGGCGCCCGTAACAAACAGGTTCGGCACGTCCCAGCTTTGCAAGTAGCGGTTCAGCGCGCTGGTCGAAGGATCGCTGCCCATGATCGCGCCGCCGTTCAGATGCGTGGTCTGGTAGTCGGTCGCGTCATAGGGACCCTTGCGATATTGCTTGTCGAGCGTATGCGCGCCCATCGCGCGGATGATCTCGGCGAACTTGTCGGTCAGGAAGGCGTTCTGCTTCAGCTCGTTGTCGTGGAAATCGATCGTCATCCGCATCAGGGGACGGCCGAAGCGATCCCTGTAGGTCGGATCGAGATCGAGATAGACGTCGCGATAGCTGTAGAAGCTGCCATGCACGCCGGTACCCGGCGTGATGGTCGAGAGATAGTTGTCGCGCACCGCGCTCTTCCACGCCGCGCCCCATTTCGGCGTGCCGGGCGGCACATGGGTGGTCTGAATCGGCCGGCCGCCGGTCTGGACCTGGCCGATATAGCCGCCGCCGACGAAACCGTGGGGGCCGTGATCGAAATTGTCGCCGTTGAATTCGTCGACGCACATGCCGATCGAACCCGACGCGATGAACGGGTTGAAGTTGAACTTCCTGTTGTCGAAGAAACCGTTGACGCTGGAAATCGTCTGGTGCGTGAAGTTGCGGCCGATCACGCCCTTATTGGCGACCGGATCGTACGGCGTACCGATCTTCGAATGAAGCAGCAGCTGCACATTGAAGACGGTGAAGGCGGAGAGGATGACGAGGTCGGCCGGCTGCTCCCATTCGACCCCGCCGGTATCGACGAAGGTGACGCCGGTAGCATGCTTGCCCGACTTGTCGACGTTGATGCGAAGCACTTCCGAATTATCGCGAAGCGCAAAGTTCGATTTTCGAATCAAGAGCGGCAGGATGGTGGTCTGCGGACTCGCCTTGGAATAATTGCCGCAGCCGAACCACTCGCAGAAACCGCAATAGGTGCACGGGCCGAGATGCAGCCCGAGCGGATTGGTGTAAGCTTGCGACATGTTTCCAGAAGGCTGCGGAAATGGCTTGTAGCCGAGGTCGCGCGCCGCCTTGGCGAACAGCGTGTGGCCGAACGGTTGTTTCTGCGCCGGGTTCGGGTAGGGCCGCGAGCGCGGTCCCTCGAAGGGATTGCCGCCTTCCTGGATCCGGCCGCGCAGATTGCCGGCGGTACCCGAGGTGCCGCACAGATACTCGAACGCGTCGTAATGCGGCTCGAGGTCGTCGTAGGTCACGCCCCAGTCCTGGATCGTCATGTCCTCGGGCAGGAACGAAGCGCCGTAGCGCTCGGTCAGATGGGTTCGCAGCACGAAGTCGGAGGGCAGGAAGCGCCAGGTTTCCGAATTCCAGTGCACGCCGCCGCCGCCGACGCCGTTCGGCGGCATGAACGAGCCCCAGTCGCGGATCGGCAGCGCGGTCTGGTTCATCTTGTTGCGGAAAGTGAAGGTGTTCTGCTCGGGGCGCAGGAACAGTTCGTGGCGGATGCGGTAGCGCAATTCGTCCTGGGCGTAGTTGGGCGGAAATTCGGTCGGCGCGTCGCGCCAGGGCCCGCGTTCGATCGCGATCACGTCGAGTCCCTCGTCGGTCAGCTCGTGGGCCATGATCGATCCGGTCCAGCCTAGGCCCACGATGACGACGTCCTTCTTCGGCAATCTCCGCGGCATCGTCCCTACTTTCTCGGCGACCAGTCGGCGCGGCCGATGATGCTGACCGGCGGCAGTGGAAAGCGCTCGTTGTGGCGCTCGACCCAATCGAGGTAATTGTAGCGCGCGCCGGGGTAGCCGATCATTTTCCACCCCGCCATGTCGCGGTTGCCGCCATAGAGCGGGTCGGCGAAGAAGCCCATCTGCATGTCCTTGATGACGTGCGCGAAGAAGGATTTGCCGTCGGCGCCTTCGAGTTTTGTCTTGCCGTCCTCGATGCTCTTGAGAAGGTCGTCCTTCTGCTCATCGGACAGATCGGCAAAACGCTTCCCCTGAAAACTGGACTGGCAGTATTGATCGAGCGCCGCGAGCGCCTTGCGGTAGGTCGCCGCCGGCCCGTCGGCCGATTGCGCGCCCTGCTGCGGGGTGCCGGCCATGAAGGGCGGCTGGTTGTAATGGCCCTCGGCGCGGCCGTACGGCCCGGCAAGCTGGCGGTCGATGAAGACGGCGCAGCCGGAATCCTTGCCGCCGGGGGTTTGCGGATCGGGCGGGATGATGCGGTCGGCCAGCGCCTCGACCGCGCGGCCTTCATCCGAGGTGAAGTAATGCCAGGGGCCCGGCCTTGCCGGCACCGGCGGACTGCCCGCGTTCGGTGTCCACGGCAGGCTGCCGGAAATCACAGTGGCCCGGCTCTTGATGGTGCCGATCACGAGCACCGCGGTGCCCGCCAAAAAGTCGCGCCGCCTCATAGTCATGATCAGCCAACCTGCTGCCAGCCGGCCAAAGAATGCGCATGCAACGCCAAAGTTCCCCAACACCTGTCATTTTTTGGCTCGTTCAGAATCCGCGAGGTAAGGCAAACACATAGCTGGGCGAGGTGCGCTGCGGGCGCGCCGCCGAAGCCGCCGCCGGTGCTGACCCTCCGGTGGCACCGCCGCCGCGATAGATATCAAGGAGATATCAAAGCACGGTCTCATCAACGCAATTCCGGTTACGCCGACAAGGTCGGCGCAACCGGATCGCACCCGCAGGTTCCGTCAGCGAGGGAGATGAGATCAGTTCGCAGCGAACCGCGGTGAGGTGCAGCCGCCGCAGACCCATGGCCATGACCAATCGGCGACCTTGCCCTTGTTGGCCTCGACATAGGGGCTCCATGCTCTCGGCGGCAACGCCTTGCTCTTGTAGACGATGCTGAACTGGCCGTCGGCCTGCACCTCGCCGATCATGACGGGCTTGGCCATGTGGTGATTGCTGCCCATCACGACCTCGAAGCCCGACGGCGACTTCACCTTCTGGCCGATCATCGCCTGACGAACCGCCTCGACGTCGGTGGTGCCGGCCTGCTGCACGGCCTGTAGCCACATGTGGAACAGGATGTAAGCCAACTCCATCGGATCGTTGGTGACGCGCTTGGGGTTCTTGGTGTAGGCGCGCCACTTGGCGATGAAGGCCTTGTTCTCCGGTGTGTTGACCGATTGGAAGTAGCTCCAGGCCGCGAGATGGCCGACCAGCGGTTTGGTGTCGATGCCGGCGAGTTCTTCCTCGCCGACCGAGAAGGCGATCACCGGGATGTCGGTGGCCTTGACGCCCTGATTGCCGAGCTCCTTGTAGAACGGCACATTGGCGTCGCCGTTGATCGTCGAGATTACGGCCGTCTTCTTGCCGGAGGAGCCGAACTTCTTGATCGCGGCCACCTCGGTCTGCCAGTCGGAGAAACCGAACGGCGTGTAGTTCTCCCGGATGTCCTCGTCCTTGACGCCCTTGGTCTTCAGGAAGGCGCGGATGATCTTGTTGCTGGTTCGGGGATAGACGTAGTCGGTGCCTTCCAGAACGAAGCGCTTGGCCTCGCCGCCGTCCTTGCTCATGAGATATTCGACCGCGGGCACCGCCTTGTTGTCGGGCACCGAGCTGCCATAGAAAATGTTGTAGGAGGCCTCTTCGCCCTCATATTCGAGCGGATAGAACAACAGCCCGTTCAATTCCTCGAACACCGGAAGCACCGACTTGCGGGACACCGATGTCCAGCAGCCGAACACGGCGGCCACCTTGTCCTTGGTCAGAAGCTCGCGCGCCTTTTCGGCAAACAGCGGCCAGTTCGAGGCGGGGTCGACGACGATGGGCTCGATCTGCTTGCCGAGCAGCCCGCCCTTGGCGTTGACGTCGGCGACCTCCATCAGAATCAAATCCTTGAGGATCGTCTCGCTGATCGCCATCGTGCCGGACAGCGAGTGAAGGACTCCGATCTTGATGGTGTCTTCGGCCTTTGCGCCGTTGATACCGGATCCGAAGATCGCCAGAACGGCAGCCGCGGCAGATAGCCAGCGGGAAAGTGCGGTGCTCATAAGTGCTCCTTTGGGTTCGAAGTCCGGGAGCATCGCGACGCGGCTCCCGCAAAGTTCGTCAGTAGCGCAACGCTCGCATGAAGCCGGCGCCGGCCATGAGAGCCGCCGGTGTAAAATGCGATGGCTCCATCGGCGGGGTCGGCGACCGGCGCGCAATTTCTCAGGTTGCCCAGGAGATGGACGGCAAGGAGAGGTTTCGGGCAGAACCTGCATCGACGCTGGGCAATCGCTTGCCCGGACCGGCGACGATGGGTCCAGTTGCTGGCAAAGCGAGGGAGCCAGTTCGAAAACAGTGAAAAATCGACTGATATCGCGGGAATCCGGGCCAGAATCGATGGGCTGGACCCACAACTGGCCCAACCCTTGCTCCGTCTCCAGTGATCAATCGGGGGAGCTTTCAACCGGCGCAGCGAACATGCAGATTTCCGTTCTCCTCGACCGGTCCCGCCCGGAATCGCTGACGACGCAGATGGTTGACCAGATCCGTGAAGCCATCCGCTGCGCGCGCATCGGACCGGGAACGCGCTTGCCGTCGTCGCGCCGGTTGTCCGAACAGCTCGCGATCTCCCGCAACACCGTGGTGCGCGCCTACGATCTGTTGCTGATGGAGGGGATCGTCGAATCGCGACCGGCCTCGGGCATCTATGTCGCCGACGCGTTGCCGCGCGATGCCGCGCCGGTTCAGCCGGTCTCCGAATTTCGCGATGCCGTGAGCACGCGGATGCCGATGCCGTTGCGTCACGCTCGCGCGCCGGGAGTGTCCCATCCCGTCCGCAACCGACTACTCTATGATTTCTTTCCCGGCCGTCCCAGCCCGGATCTGTTTCCGCTGAAGACCTGGCGCCGCCTGTTGCAGAACAATCTGTCTCACGGCGGCGGGGCCGGGCTCACGCAATATGGCGAACCGGCGGGATTGGCGGGGCTGCGCACCGCCATCGCCAACCACCTCGCGGTCGCGCGCGGCATCGTGGCCGATCCGAGCCGTATCGTCATCGTGTCCGGCGTCCAGGAAGGCCTTAATCTTGCGGCGCGACTTTACCTCGCGCGCGGCGCGCTCAGCGTGGTCGAGGATCCCTGCTATCAGGGCGCGGCGCTCGCCTTCGAAGCCGCCGGCGCCGAGGTTGCGAGCGTTGCGGTCGACCGCGATGGACTGATCCCTGACGACCTGCCGCGGCGTACCGCCTCGCTGCTTTATACGACGCCCTCGCATCAATATCCGACCGGCGCGACGCTGTCGGCGGAGCGGCGCAGCGAGGTGATCGACTGGGCGCGGCGCTACGGCTGCTATGTGATAGAGGACGACTATGATTGCGACATCCGCTACCAGGGTTCGCATCTTGCGCCGCTGGCCGCGCTCGCGCCCGACTGCACGATCTACATCGGCACCTTCTCGAAATCTCTCGGCGCCGGATTGCGTCTCGGATACATGGTCGTGCCCGAGCATATCGCGGACGCGGTTTGCATCGAGAAATCCCTGCTCAACAACGGCAATCCCTGGCTGGAGCAGGCGACGCTCGCCGACTTCATGCACAATGGCAGCTATGCGGCACACCTGCTTCGGGTCCGCTCGCACTACAAGGATAACCGCGATTGCCTCGTCGCCGCGCTGCACCGCAATTTCGGCGACGTTCAGGTCGACGGCGACGCCGGAGGGCTGCACGTGCTCTGGCATCTGCCGCCGGGCATTCCGGACGCCGTGACGGTCGAGGCGCTGGCCCAGCGCGCGCGGGTCGGCGTCTATTCTCTGGCTTCGGCACGGGTCCATTTCGAGCGACGAACCACGCTGACCCGCCGCGCCGTCATCCTCGGTTACGCCGCGCTGTCCGCCAGGCAGATCGAGAAGGGCATCGCGCGGCTGTCGGATGCGATCGACGACGCCATCGATGATCCCGCGACCGACATGGTGGCGCTATTCTCGGACCAGTTCGCGCCACAGCCGCCGCCGGTTTCCGTCAGGCGCGATCTGGCCCCACGAACTCGTCAGCAACCGGCTCTACGCAGATCACGGTCAAATCGTGCACTTTCCGGCAAGATCATCGTACGACAAGGTGGCGCGCCGATGCCGATCCTGAAGAATATCTATCGCTATCCGATCAAGGGATTGAGCGCGCAGGCGCTCGCAAGCGTCGAATTGCAGGCCAGGAAGCCGTTCCCGCACGACCGGGTGTTCGCCCTGGTGCGCCCCGGTGCCCCGTTCGATACCAGCCAGCCGAGATGGGGAAAGAAGGGGCTTTTCGTGATGCTGATGCTTGAGGAGGCGTTGGCGCGGGTCACGACCACGCTGGATGTCGAGACGCTGAAACTGACGATTACGCAGGGCAATCGGCAACTCGTCGTCGCCGACCTCGAAGATGAGACGTCGCGGGCGGAGGTGGAGGAAATTTTCTGGCAGCTCGTGCCCGCTTTGCGCAGCGCGCCGACGCTGGTCCGCTCGCGCGAAGGCCATTTCATGGACAAGCCGGACAACGTCATTTCGCTGATCAATCTGGCGACGGTGCGCAGCCTCGAAGCGCAATGGGGCATCACGATCGATCCCCTGCGATTTCGCGCCAATCTCTACCTCGACGGCGCAAATCCGTGGGAGGAATTCGACTGGGTCGGCAGCGACATCAGGATCGGCGAAGCGCTGTTTCGCGTCGATCGCCGCAACGGCCGCTGCGGCGCCACCAATGTCGATCCCGAAACCGGCCGCCGCGACCTCGATATCCCGGGTTCATTGCGCGCGGCGTTCGGCCACAAGGAACTTGGGGTCTACCTGGTGGCGAGGGAAGGCGGCCGCGTCAGCGTGGGCGATCGGGTGGTCACACCCGCCACCGTCGGTACGACCGATGTCGCGCGATCGCCGGCCGCGATCCGGCAGCTGAGCCGGCAGATGTTCATGTGTGGCGGATGCTATTATATCTATGAGCCTGCCGCAGGCGCGCCTGACCAGTTGGTCCCGGCCGGGACGCCGTTCGCGGCGATACCGGTCAACTGGCGATGCCCGGATTGCGGCACCGACAAATCGACCTTCCGTCCCTACGTTGAAGCGGCGCGTTCGCATCCGGCGATTTAGAGCGCTTTCGAGGGAAGTGGATAGCGGCTCCCCTACGCTCCGGGCGATGTGGACGCTCCGCTCAGAGCCCGATCTCCCGCTTCACGCCTATCGCTTGCAGGAATCCCCGGTCGTGGCTGACCACGATCAACGCGCCGTCGAAGGCCGACAGCGCGCTCTCCAGTTCCTCGATCGACGCCAGGTCGAGATGATTGGTCGGCTCGTCCAGGAGCAGCAGCAGCGGCGGCTGCCGGCGTGCGAACACGCAGGCGAGCCCCGCGCGCAGGCGCTCGCCGCCGCTGAGCGTGCCGGCGCGTTGCAGCGCCGCCTTGTTGCGGAACGCAAAGCGGGCCAGCACCGCGTGCGCCTCGTTGTCGGCCAGATCGGGATTGAGCCGGCGCAGATTGTCGAGGATGGTCTTGGCGGGATCGAGCAGGCCGACATGCTGGTCGAGCAGGGCGATGCGATCGGTCATGCGGCTGATATCGCCGGCGGTGGGTGTCAGTTGTCCGGTGATCAGGCCGAGCAGCGTGGTCTTGCCGGAGCCGTTGGCGCCACGGATGACGATGCGTTCGGGACCGCGTGTCTCGAAAGACAGCGGGCCGAACAGGCGGCGCGCGCCATGGGCCATCGTCACCTCCCGGAAGGTAATAAGGCCGCGGCTGGCGGGAAGGTCGGTCTTTGGCAGCACGATCGTGATCGGCGTCAGCACTTCGACGCGCGCGCGGACTTCCGCGAGGGCTTCTGCGCGGGTCTCGATCTGGCGGTCGGCGATGCGGCCTTCGCGCGAGGCGCTGTTTTCCGCACGCTGTTTCTCGGCATCGAGGAACATCCTGCTGTCGCCGCCTTTGTCGCGCCGGGCGCGGCCGGCCTTGTCGCGGCGGGCCTTCTTTTCCTTCTCCTTCTGAACGGCGCGTTCGGCCTGACGCAAGGCGTCCGCAGCCCGGCCGAGTTCAGCCTCGGCGCGGGCGCGCGCGGCCTCGCGCGCCTGCGCAAACTCGGACCACGCGCCGCCGAACACGGTGACGCCGATGGCGGTCAGTTCCACGATGCGGTCGACGCGCTCCAGCAGTGCGCGGTCGTGGCTGGCGACGATGACCCCGCCGCGCCAGCGCGCGAGCAGTCCCGCGACCGCCTCGCGGCCGTCAGCATCGAGGTTGTTGGTCGGCTCGTCCAGCACAAGCAGGTCCGGTGCCTCGATCGACAACCGCGCCAGCGCCACGCGGGTTCGCTCGCCGCCGCTCAGCGAAGCGAGCCGGCGATCGGTGGCCAGAGCGGGCAGTCCGGTCTCGCCCAGCGCCTGACCGAGCCGGGCCGGCAATGTCCAGTCGGCCTCGGCGGCGTCCTCGAGCGAGCCTTGGCCGGCTTCGACGCGGCGCAGGCGGGCAAGCCCAGCGGCGACACCCAGAGCCTCCGCGACCGTCATTCTGTCATCGGCGAGCTGGGCGAGCATGCCGATCGAGCACGCCCGCTGTACCGAACCGGCGGCCGGGTCGCATTCGCCGGCGATCACACGCAGCAGCGTGGACTTGCCGCAGCCGTTGCGGCCGACGAGGCCGGTCCGTTCGGCTCCGAGCGCGAGCGTCAGTCCACTGAACAGAAGACGGCCGTCAGGGGTGGTGAGGGAGATCGAATCCAGCGTGAGCAGCGCGGTCATGGAGAGTTTCCGACATGGACAGGGGGCGCGTAGCGACGTGCTTTGCGATGTCCATTTCAGGCTCCATGGGTGGTCAGGCTTGCGGATGTATTCTTAGAAATTTGCCGGCGTCAGCGCAAGGGCGCCGGCTCATGGCAGCAGACGCAAATCTTGTTGCCGTCCGGATCGCGAAAATATGCGCCGTAATAGTCGGGGTGATAGTGCGGCCGCAAGCCCGGCATGCCTTCGGATCGGCCGCCCATTTGGAGCGCAGCGGCATGGCAACGGTCGACGGCCTCGCGCGTGGCGGCGAGGAAGGCGGTCATGCCGCCATTGCCCGGACTGGCCGGCTGGCGATCGTAGGGGAGCCCAATGAAGAACAGTGGCCGCCTGCTGCCGGGAGCCGCCCATCCCGCCCATTGCTCCCTTGGCTCGCGGACCCTGAGCTCGAAACCCAGGGCCGTCATCACGGCCGAGTAGAAGGTATACGACCGCTCGAAGTCCGTAATGCCGACATTGACATGAGAAAACATCGTGGTTCCTCCATGCGCAGGAAGGTGGGGGTCGACCGGTGCCGTCGGTGACGAACGCTCGCCGATGGCGTGGCGAAGATCAAGTTCGCTTCAGCCGGCGGCGGGGGCAACCACGCCGGATCGTTCAGGGATGCCGACGGAAACCTTCTCCAGTGGGGTTTAATTCTGCCTCGGGCATCCCCACATAGCGATCATGGCTCATTGGCAAGCATCTTTCACGCGGGCACCGACGCAGACCAAGGCTGAGCTGCGGCAGATGCTGGCGGAAGCCGTTCGCAACACGCAGCCCGGCACGGTCGAGGCAGCGAAGCAGGCGCCGAAGGCCAAAAAATCGACACGTGTTCGGGCCTCGGCTGATTAGCCTGTCCAGATCCCGGGACAGGGCGGCCTTTGCCGAGAGCGTGATCCGATCAATGCAAACGCTATCGCAGCTGTCGTAGAAACCCTTGGCGACAGATTGCGAGCCATCCGATGGAGCGTCCGATGAAAAAGCCAATTAGCGTGATTGACGAACCCGAGCCGAAGAAAGCAACGCGAGCCGACCGGCCTCCCGCCGAAGGGTTCGTGGTGGTTGTCGACGGCCACTTCAAGTCGGAGTTCGACACGGCCGATACCGCGGAAGTTTCGGGCCGGGGACTGAAGTCGACTTATCCGATGCTCCAGGTCGAAATCTACGATGCCGCAACCAAGCTCCGCACCTTGTTGACCTGACAAGCCTCGCAGGTGTGCGGGTCAGGGCTCTGCCATTTCAAACAGGCCGACCGCAGCAGCAATTTATCCGATGAGCCATCGCCCGGTGTGAATATCGAATTTCACGGCACCTTCGTTGCGCATTTTCAACAAGAGGGATTGGCACACTTCCTCATTCGCGACATTGGCGTGTTTCATGATCTCGCGAACCTTGAGCGCCTTTGCACGCAGCGCGTTCAGGATGTTCTCTCGATCGTTCAGCATTACTGCCCTCCATGTCCGCTCTTGAATGAGCCGCTCAGACCATCACGAGTTTGATCTCGCCGTCTTCGATGGTCCCCGCCGCAAGGGCGTCGCGCGCCATCTTTTCGATCATCGGCCAATTTGTGAGAAAATACTTCTGCGCCTGTTGCCTGGTCGGCAGGCCGGTTTGCAGGGTGCAGCGCTGCCGCGAATTCCCGTTTGCTATCTGAAAAGATACCGATTGCGGTCCCTCGCTGATCTCCTGCTGGGTAGGCTTGGCAAGTTTCCGCATACGCTGTTCCTCGATGGGGATTGGTGACGCTGGGCTGTGGGGGATGGGACCACCGACAGGCTTGGAGGGCGGGTCAAAAATGAGCCGCAACCAGATCATAGGATCCTCGGCTTCCGCGAACGTAGATTTTGGCCGCGGCGGCGCATATCAAATCACGATTGCAATCGAATGCGTTCAGGAAGCCCGAGGCATCGGGGCGGGCATCCGGTTGAATGCGCTTCAATGCGTCTTCGCCTATGAAGAACGACGCCTCAATCGCGCTGTCGTGCCCCCAAAATCGCACGGCGCGCCGCGTCGGGTCATACGATCGACTGTGATTTGGAAAATCAATCACGTGATCGACGCCGGTCAAGCCGTCGCCGGTCCGCGGTGACCGGGACTGGAATCAGCGAGCCCTCGTCTTTGAACAGGCTTCGCAACGTCCGCTCGATCGTCGCGACGATTGGCCCAAGCGCGGTCCTGGCGATTGATGCGGTCAACCCCTTCAACGCGGCGAAGCTCAACGGATATTTGCCACTCATTGTGTCAACCTCGCTGACGCGCTCTCGCGCGCTTCGTATTTCACCAGCTATATGGGCATTCATTTCATTTTTACGAGCGGTGACAGACGTATTATCGCTTTATCGCCGCATGGCATCGGCGGTGCCTTATTTGAAGGTGGAACCGATCGCTTGCCGGAACATTACCTCCTTGCCGCGATAACGCGGCGTCAGGGAGATTCTGAAATGAAACGTTTATTGCTGATCGGCGTTGCGGTGTGCGCATTCGCGGCATTGCCGATGCTATCCGCCTCGGCGATGCCGCGGGCTTCAGCAGACCGACTGGTCAGCGATACCGACAGCCCGGTCATTCTTGCTCACCACGGCCACATGGGTCATGGCCGCCATCACGGCTGGGGCAGAGGCCATCATCACGGTTGGTGATAGCCGACGGGCCGAACCAGCGTTCCTGGAAGCCGCCTGATTGGGCGGCTTCTTCGCTCCTATCGCTATCCCGTTAAGACAGAGCCTGCTCTTCGGGAGAGCCTCGCTCCCTCAAATGCATCGATTTCGCTGTTTTCGCAGCGTTCCGCTCCGATGTACCACCAATATCAAGGCGACGGGGATCAATTGGGCCATGAGATGCTTGCCTTAGCGTCCGCAGTCATTCTCTGAGCCATGGCACGGCCTGCTTCCTCTCCGCTCACATTGGAAATGCCGTCATGATGGTCCCGGATCGTTCCGCTGTCCCCGCAATCGTTCTCATCGTCGAGGACGAGATGCTGCTGCGCATCCGCGCGGTCGATATGGTGGAGGACGCCGGCTTTACATCGGTCGAGGCCGTCGACGCCGACGCGGCCGTCGCTATCCTCGAATTGAGGTCCGATATTGCGCTGCTTTTCACCGATATCCAGATGCCGGGCAGCATGGACGGCATCAGGCTCGCGCACGCGGTGCATGAGCGCTGGCCGTCGATCAAGATCATTCTGGCATCGGGCCAGTCGGAGCTGGCAACGATCGCTATTCCTGCCGACAGCCGCTTTTTCGGAAAGCCGCTTGAGGGCAGGGAAATGATCGTCGAGATGCAGAATATGATCGGGCAGGCCTGAAACCGGTGTTTTAAGGCTGGAAATAGCAGTATTTGCTCGATTGCGGCCGAAAACGCATCGACCAAAGATGTGAACGTAACCCGACCTAAAGATATGAGCGTAACCCGACTTATGGTGATACAGTCGGCGATGTTCGAAATCGATCTCCGCCAAGATAATCGTGATTTGAGCTCCGCAGCGCCTCCTCAGGAGTTTCTGGCGGCGGAGAATGTCAGCCTTCGGCTGCTGCTGGCGCAGGCGGAAATCGATGCCCAGGACCTGCTCGCGCAGGCCGGCATCGACGCCAGGGAGCGCGAGGCGGCCGACAAGCTTCAGAAGCTGATCCTCGAAGAGCTGCATCATCGCATCAAGAATACGCTGGCGACGGTCAGCGCCATCGCCTCCCAGAGCTTGCGCAACGTGGCGGGCGCCGAACATGCGCAGCACGCCATCGAGGGACGGCTGCTGGCGCTGGGGCGGGCCCACGACCTGCTTTTGCAGGCCCGATGGACCAGTGCAGACCTCGGCAAGATCATTCGCGGCGCCACCGAAGCTTTCGACAATCCCGATGCGCCGAAATTCAGGATTTCAGGTCCCGACGTCCGGATGACGTCGGGAGCCGTGATCGCGATTGCGATGACGCTGAACGAGCTCTGCACCAACGCCACGAAATTCGGCGCATTGTCGGTGCCGACCGGGCGCGTCGATATCGAGTGGACGCTCGATCCGAGGAAACAGCGTCTGCATCTGAAATGGACGGAAAAAAACGGCCCTGCGGTTCTGGCTCCGGACAAGCGCAGTTTCGGCACGCGGCTGATCGAGACGCTTGGCAAGCAACTGAAGGGCGATGTCCAGTTGACGTATGAGCCCGGCGGCTTCGCCTACGCGTTCGATGTTCCGCTGACATCTCTGATGTCAACGGCAAGCGAATAGCGCTATTCGCGGCGATTTCAGCCTGCCCCGAGCGCGACCGTGATGTTGTAGGTCGCAAGGCTCGCGACATAGGCGAGCGCCAGCATGTAGCCGAAGGTGACCGCCATCCATTTCCAGCTGCCGGTCTCGCGCCGGATCACGGCCAGCGTCGAGGCGCATTGCGGCGCGAAGATGTACCAGGCGAGCAGCGACAGCGCGGTCGCCAGACTCCATTTGGTGGCGAGCACCTGACCGATCTGCTCGGCGGCTTCCTTGCCGCCCTCGATGGCGTAGACGGTGCCGAGCGCAGCTACGGCGACTTCGCGCGCGGCCATGCCGGGAATCAGCGCTACCGCGATCTGCCAGTTGAAGCCGAGCGGGGCGAGCAGCGGCTCCAGCGCCTTGCCGATCATGGCGGCGAGGCTGTAGTTGATCGCGGGGCCTTCGGCGCCGGCGGGCGGCGTCGGAAATGAGGCCAAAAACCAGATCAGCACCATCATCGAGAAGATCGTGGTGCCGGCGCGCTGCAGGAACATTTTTGCCCGCGTGTAGACGCCGATCGCGATGCTTTTCAGGCGCGGCATCTTGTAGTCGGGCAATTCCAGCATGAACGGCGCCGGCGCATAGTCGCGCCACATCAGGAATTTGATCAGGAACGAGACGCCGAGCGCGCTGGTGATGCCGGCGGCATAGAGGCCGAACATCACCAGACCGCGCAGATTGATCCACCCCCAGACCTGGCTGTCGGGGATGAAGGCGGAGATGATCAGCGTATAGACCGGGATCCGCGCCGAGCAGGTCATCAGCGGCGCGATCAGGATGGTGGTGAGCCGGTCGCGGCGGTTGTCGATCACGCGCGTCGCCATGATGCCGGGAATCGCGCAGGCGAAACTCGACAGCAGCGGAATGAAGGCGCGGCCATGCAGCCCGGCGCCGCCCATGATGCGGTCCATCAGGAACGCCGCGCGCGCCATGTAGCCGAAATCTTCCAACAGCAGGATGAACAGGAAGATGATGATGATCTGCGGCAGGAACACGATGACGCTGCCGACGCCGGAGATTACCCCGTTCTGCAGGAAACTCTGCACGAGGCCCGCCGGCAGCGTGTCGTGCACCAACTGCCCCAATGCGGCGAAGGCATCCGATAACACTTCCATCAGGGGCTGCGCCCAGGCGAACACCGCCTGGAACATCACGAACAGGATCAGCGCCAGGATCGCAAGCCCCGCCACCGGGTGCAGCACCACGGCGTCGATCCGCGCCGTCCAGGTGTCGGGCCTGGCCGGCAGGCTGACGCTTGAGGCGATGATGCGATCGGCCTCGCGCTGGGTGGCGCGCAATTGCGCGACCGTCAGCGGCTGCCAGAGATTTTGCGTCGGCTGGGTCTGCGCTTCTGCGGCGATCTCGTCGGTCCGCCGCAACAGTTCGGCGGTGCCGCCCTTGCGGACCGCGATCGAGGTCACCACGGGCACGCCGAGCGCCTCGGACAGTTTCGCAACGTCCACGGTGACACCGCGGCGGGTGGCGATGTCGAACATGTTGAGCACCAGCATCAGCGGCCGGCCGGTGTTCTTGAGTTCGAGCAGCAGGCGGATGGTCAGGCGCAGATTGGTGGAATCGGCGACGCACAGCACGAGATCGGGCACCGCCTCGCCGGGCGTGCGGCCGAGCACCATGTCGCGGGTGATCTCCTCGTCCGGGCTGCGGCCGCGCAGCGAGTAGGTGCCGGGCAGGTCAACCACCGACACCTGGCGGCCAGAGGGCGTGACGAAGGAGCCTTCCTTGCGCTCCACCGTGACGCCCGGGTAGTTGGCGACCTTCTGGCGGCTGCCGGTCAGCGCATTGAACAGCGATGTCTTGCCGCTGTTCGGCGTGCCTACCAGCGCCAGATGCAGCAACGGAGCTTCCATGGTGTAAGGTCCGCTTCGCCGCTAGGCGACAATGATGGCCATGGCCTCGCGCCGGCGCACCGCGATGGTGACGTTCTCGACCCGAACCGCGATCGGATCGCGCCCGACGATGCCCTCATGCAGCACCTCGACTCTCGCGCCCTCGACGAAGCCGAGTTCGATCAGCCGGCTTTCCAGTTCATTGGCCGACAGCGCCGATCCCGCGTCAACAGTGGCGAGGCGCTGAATCACGCCGGAATAACCGCGCTTGGCGGTTCCCAGCGGCAGATGTTGGCCATTGCCGTTTTGTTTGCTCATGGTTTGTATTTCCAACCGGCGGCCACAAGGTCAAGCGCGCCGATCGAAATGCGGCGGTTCCTTAGAGGGATTATAAACAGGCGTACGCCTGCCGGCCGATGCGGCGGCGGGAACAATCATTCAGCCCAATTTCTTTCGAATTGTTAAACGCCGAACAGGTGGTCCGGTGTTGGGGACGAAGCGGGGTTAGCATCCAGGCTCAGGCCTTATCCGGGGGATGGTGATGCGCAAGACAACACGATTTGATGCCGCCGACTATCTCGCCAGCGAGGAACGGCAGGTGGCTTACATTGCGGCGGCGCTGGAAACCGGCGATGCGAATTTTGTGCGTGATGCGCTCGGCATCGTCACGCGTGCCCGCGGCATGGCCGAGATCGCGAAGTCGGCGTCAGCGAACCCGCGCCGCTGCTAGGCCTGCGGCTTCGCATCCGGCGCCGCGGCGGCCGTGGCGCGGGTCCGGAAATAGTCCAGCACGAACAGGCGAATGGCGGACGACAGGTTGCCCTGTTGGCGATTGCTGTCGATCTCGCCCACCAGTTCGGACAGCGTCATGTCGCGCAGTCCGGAGATCTCCTTCATGCCGTTCCAGAACGCCTCTTCGAGGCTGACGCTGGTCTTGTGACCGGCGACGACGATCGATCGCTTCACCACCGGCGATTTCATGGCGTGTCCTCGCCGTCGATGCGGTGCTGGTCCAGCAGGTCGCTGGCGCGCTCGGCGCGCCATTCCTCGAGCACGCGCTGTGACTTGGTCCGGCCGAATCGCGTCCGGTTGGCTTCCGCCTGTTTCGCCGACTGCTCGCGCTCGGCGCGCTTCCTAAATCGTTTCAGGTTGACGATGTCCCCCATGTCAGCCTCCATCAATGAACCAATTTGGGCCGTTCGAAATTTTCACAAAGGCGTGAGTATCTGCGTTTGGCGCCAGCCGGCTCGCTTGTCATTCAGCAATCCCTGCCAATCGTCCCTTATCGTATCAAAAAAATATGCCTCGGCCGGAGAAAGCGCAACGTTTGGCTTTATCATGGACGAACGCATCGACGATAGCTAATCAACTCTCAGTCTTTAAGCGTTATGTCTCATAACTATTTCTTGCGGTCCTTATACGGCCGAACTCTCCCGGAGTTTCACTTCGGCGATCAGCCCGGATGCGTCATTTTGGCCGGCTGCACCAGCCGGTCGAATTCGGCTGCCGAAACAAACCCCAGCCTTACCGCCTCTTCCTTCAATGTGGTACCGCGGGCGTGCGCCGACTTGGCGACCTTGGCGGCGTTGTCGTAGCCGATCTTCGGCGCCAGCGCCGTCACCAGCATCAGCGAACGCTCCATCAACTCCTTGATGCGTTTTTCGTCGGCGCGGATGCCCACGACGCAGTGTTCGGTGAAGGAGCGCGCGACATCGGCCAGCAATTGAATGGAATTCATCATACAATATGCCAGCACCGGTTTGTAGACGTTCAGCTCGAAATGTCCCTGGCTGCCGGCCACCGTGATGGTGGTCTGGTTCCCGAACACCTGGCAGCAGACCATGGTCATCGCCTCGCTCTGCGTCGGATTGACCTTGCCCGGCATGATCGAGGAGCCCGGCTCGTTCTCCGGCAGGATCAGCTCGCCGAGGCCGGAGCGTGGACCCGAGCCGAGCAGGCGGATGTCGTTGGCGATCTTGAATAGCCCGGTCGCCGCCGAATTGACGGCGCCGTGCACGAACACATAGGCGTCGTTGGAGGCCAGCGCCTCGAACTTGTTGGCGGCGCTGGTGAAGGGCAGTTTGGTGATTTTCGCAACGTGCCGGGCGAACAATCCGGCGAATTTCGGCTTCGAATTGAGGCCGGTGCCGACCGCGGTGCCGCCCTGCGCCAGCGGATAAAGCTCGTTTACCGCCACCCCTAGCCGCTTGATGCCACTCTCGACCTGCGCGGCGTAGCCGGAAAATTCCTGGCCGAGCGTTAGCGGCGTCGCGTCCTGGGTGTGGGTGCGGCCGATCTTGACGATGTGGGCGAACTCTTTCTGTTTCTTGCGCAGCGCCGCCAGCAGCTCGCCGAGCGCCGGAATCAGGTCGGCGGTGACGGCCATTGCCGCCGCGACGTGCATCGCGGTCGGGAATGAATCGTTCGACGACTGGCTCATATTGACATGATCGTTGGGATGCACCGGCGCCTTGGCGCCGCGCTTGCCGCCCAGCATTTCGGTGGCGCGGTTGGCGATCACCTCGTTGAGGTTCATGTTGGTCTGGGTGCCGGAGCCGGTCTGCCAGACCACAAGCGGAAAATGATCGTCGAGCTTGCCGTCGATCACCTCGCGCGCGGCGCGAATGATGGCGCCGGCGCGGCGCTTGTCGATCAGCCCGAGTTCGCGGTTGGTTTCCGCCGCCGCCAGTTTGACGATGCCGAGCGCGTGGATGATTTCGACCGGCATCCGGTCGTGCCCGATGCGGAAATTCCGCCGCGACCGTTCGGTCTGCGCGCCCCAGTAGCGGTCGGCGGCGACCTCGATCGGACCGAAACTGTCGGTCTCGGTGCGCGTCGATCCGGATCGGGATGCAGTTGTCGATCGAGCCATGGCAAGGGTCCGTTGCGCGAGGCCGGCGGTTCGGAGCCGACCTACCGGAGGCTCCGCGCGTCACCTTCAGTCTATAGGTCGCGCGGGATGGCCGGCGCGGATTATTTCTTGCGGAAGCGATCCAGCCGCACCACTTCGGCGCCTTCGCCGGGTTTCGCCGGCTCGTTCTGGGGCTCTGGCGATGATGCGGCGGCCGGCAGCGCCGGCGAGGGAGGGACGGCCGGAAGGTTTTTCGCCGGAACCTCGCTTGGCGCGTCCGACGTCTCGAACTGCATGCCGAACTGCACCGACGGGTCGAGGAAGCTCTTGATCGAATTGAAGGGCACCACCAGGCGCTCGGGGATTCCGCCGAATGACAGCCCGACTTCGAAGCGATCCTCGGAAACCACCAGGTCCCAGAACTGGTGCTGGAGAATGATCGTCATTTCTTCCGGATGCTGTGCCAATAGCCGTGGCGGCAGCTTGACGCCCTCGGCGGTCGACAGAAAGGTGATGAAAAAATGATGCTCTCCGGGCAGGCCGTGTTCGGCGGCGTCGGCCAATACGCGGCGCAGCACCCCGCGCAGCGCGTCGCGCGCCAGCACGTCGTATCGGATATGGTCGGTTGCCATCTAACAGTCCTGTCTCATGCCGCCGGACCGGCAACGCCGGTCGTCGACTCGCCCATTTTGGGCATGCTACCCCGGCGGCGGACCGAAATCAGCAGGCTTGCTGCCGCCGGCGCAAATTCCGGCAGCAGGCCCGATCGGGAGGCGAAACCGGGAGGCAAAATGAAGTGGAGGCTTCTGTTGCCAGGTGCCTCCGAACCCCGCCTGGCGGAGCTTAACCCGTCAGGACTTCAGACTTGGTTTTTCAAACCGCTTACGCGGCCTGAGCAACCGGAGCATAGTTGTCATTTGCAACTATTGCATAGCCCGATAACGGCGGAACCATACCGGGAAAAAACACGCCCTTTACGCCCTCGTCGATCCTGTTTCGCCCCCGCCGAAACCCGCATTTTCTACGGCGGGCTTGGGTGGAGGCGCCGGGTGCTGCCCCCGGGTCCGAATGGTTTATTGCGACGGCAATTTATTTCCATAGCCGGCGAACCGGCATCCCCAATATAGGGGGTAAAAGTTGAGAAAAACAGAGGCTTAGGCCCCAGTTTCGGGTCGGGAAAATGCGCCCTTCGGGCGCAAGGGGAAGACAGGTGGAAGACATGGGTGAACCTGCCGAATTGGGTTGGCCTCGCCGCGTCGGCCGTTCTAAGTCTCAGCCCATGCCTCTGGATTCGCCGCCGGCCGCCGCCTTGGCGCCGAACCTCCCGACATCGCCTCCGCCCGGCCTGATCGCGCTGTTCGTGGCGTTCGCCAAAATGTCGCTCTCGGGCTTTGGCGGCGTGCTGGCCTTTGCCCGGCGCGCCATCGTCGAACAGCACCGCTGGATGAGCGCGGAAGAGTTCAACGAGACCTTTGCGCTGTGCCATTTCCTGCCCGGCCCGAACATCGTCAACCTTTCGGTGGTGTTCGGATCGCGCTTTCGCGGGATTGCCGGCGGGCTCGCGGCCTTCGCCGGATTGATCGGCCCGCCCGTGGTCATCGTCACGATTTTGGCCGCGCTCTACGCGCATTTCGGCGACGTCGAAGCGCTCAGGCGGATTCTGGCGGGCGTGGCCTGCGCCGCGGTCGGGCTTCTGATGGCAGTCGTCTTGCGGATGATGATGCCGCTGTTGAAGAAGCGCGATTATGTCGGGCTGGCGCTGATGGCCGCGGTATTCGCAGCGATCGGGCTTCTCCGGTTGCCGCTGGCGGCGGTGTTGCTGGTGGCGATCCCGATCAGCATCGCGATCAGCTTTGCCATCCGCCGGCGGGCCAAGCCATGAATCCGGGCGGCAACCCGATTTCGACGCTGGTCTGGACCTTCGCCGTGATGTCGTTGTTTGCGGTCGGCGGCGGCAATTCAGCCATTCCCGAGATGCATCGGGTCGCGGTCGACGTCCGGCACTGGATGACCGACAAGCAATTCGCCGACATCTATGCGATCTCGCAGCTCTCGCCCGGACCGAACGTGCTGATCGTCACCCTGATCGGCTATTCGGTGGCGGGCCTTGCCGGCGGGCTGGCCGCTACGCTTGCAATGTGCGGCCCGACCGCCGTGCTGGCCTATTTCGTCAGCCGCCTGTTGACGCGCATGCGCCATTCGCGCTGGCCCGGGATCATTCAGGCCGCCCTGGTGCCGCTTTCGATCGGGCTGATGGCCGCCAGCGCTTGCGTGCTGGCGGTGAGTTCCGACCGGAGCCTTGCTGCCGGTCTGGTGACCGCGGGCGCCGCCGTGCTGGCCGTTGCCACACGGCTCAATCCGCTCTGGCTGCTGTTGGCCGGGGGCATTTTGGGCTTTGCCGGCGTGGTCGGATGAGGGCACGGTTGAGCGGCCGTCCCCTTGTCGCAGGGCCGCCGGATGTTCATTTTTCCGGTATAATCGGGGCGGCCGGCCGAATCGGCTGTCGACGACCCGGTCCGGCCGTTAAAATCCGACCCCTGCAAAGGCACCTGACGCAACGCCATGAATCAGTATCACGATCTGCTCGAACGGATTCTTTCTGACGGTGCGGAGAAGGCTGACCGCACCGGCACCGGCACGCTGTCGATCTTCGGCCACCAGATGCGCTTCAATCTGGCGAGCGGCTTTCCAATGCTGACCACCAAGAAGCTGCCGCTGAAAGCGATCGTGCACGAACTATTGTGGTTCCTCAAAGGCGATACCAACATCAAATATCTCAAGGATAACGGCGTTTCGATCTGGGACGAATGGGCCGACGCCAATGGCGATCTCGGCCCGGTCTACGGCTCGCAATGGCGCTCCTGGCCGGCGCCCGACGGGCGCCACATCGACCAGATTTCCAACGTCATCGACATGATCCGGCGTAATCCGGATTCGCGCCGCCTGATCGTGTCGGCCTGGAATCCGGCCGACGTCGACAAGATGGCGCTGCCGCCGTGTCATTGCCTGTTCCAGTTCTATGTCGCCGGCGGCAAGCTGTCATGCCAGCTCTACCAGCGCTCGGCGGATGTGTTTCTCGGCGTCCCCTTCAACATCGCCTCCTATGCGCTGTTGACCATGATGGTGGCGCAAGTCACCGGCCTGAAGGCCGGCGACTTCGTTCACTCCTTCGGCGATGTGCATCTTTATTCGAACCATATCGAGCAGGCCCGGCTGCAACTGACGCGGCCGACGCGGCCGCTGCCGACCATGAAGATCAATCCGGCGGTCAAGGACATCTTCGCCTTCCGCTACGAGGACTTCGTGCTCGAAGGCTACGACCCGCATCCGCACATCAAGGCCGAGGTCGCGGTGTGAGCGATTGAATGTCCTTACATCTCCGCCGCGCCCGTTCCGATGAAGCGGGGCTCGTGCTGTCGCTGGTTCGCGAACTCGCCGAATACGAAAAGCTCTCCCACGAGGTCGAGGCCACCGAGGTCGACATTGCCGCGGCGCTGTTTGGCGAAAATCCTGTCCTGTTCTGCGAAATCGCGGAGTGGGCCGGCGAGCCGGCCGGTTTTGCCGTCTGGTTCCTCAATTACTCGACCTTCGCGGGCCGGCCCGGGATCTATCTGGAAGACCTGTTCGTGCGGCCGCCGCAACGCGGCAAGGGCATCGGCAAGGCGCTGCTGGCGCATCTCGCCAAACAATGTATCGCCAACGGATGGTCGCGATTGCAGTGGTCGGTACTGGACTGGAACACGCCGTCGATCGACTTCTACAAATCGCTTGGCGCGGTGATGATGGACGAATGGACGATCTGCAAGGTCAGCGGCCCGGCGCTGACAGCGCTGGCGAAAGGAGCGCGCTGATGGAAATCGTCCTGATCGTCGCGGTTGCCGACAACGGCGTGATCGGCGCGCATGGCGCCATTCCCTGGCGGCTGAAAACCGATCAGGCCCGCTTCAAGGCGATGACCTTTGGCAAGCCCGTGGTGATGGGGCGCAAGACCTTCCTTTCGCTGCGCCGGCCGCTGTCCGGCCGCACCAATATCGTGATCACGCGCGATCCTGCTTTTCGCGCAGCCGGTGCCGTGGTGACGACGTCGTTCGAGGAAGCCCGCGCCGTCGCGCGTGGCGACGCGCTGCGGCGCTCGGTGGACGAAATTGCCGTGATCGGCGGCGCCGAAATCTACGCCCGGTGGATGCCGTGCGCCGATCGTCTGGAAATCACCGAAGTTCATGTCCGCCCCGAGGGCGACACGCATTTCGCAGCCCTTGATGCGTCTTGCTGGGAGGAGGTCGCGCGGGTGCGGAATCCGCCGGGTCCGGACGACAGCGCCGGCTTTTCCTATGTCACATACCGCCGACGAAAGTCGCATTAACCCCATCAGCCAATCTTTACATTGACAATTGCGGCGTGAGGCATAGCTGCTCCGGGGCCGGAAGCTTGCGTTGTAAGGGTCGGACGCGTCCCCTATAAAGCCGGGCAGACATGGCGAGGCCGGGCATTTGCCCCCGGGCCCTCGCGGAGGAGACTGTCGATGCCGTGGAAGAATCAAGGCGGGGGACCGTGGGGCTCGGGTCCGAAAGGGCCGTGGGGCTCCGGCCCGCAACCGGTCGGCCCGCGGCCGCCCGATCTCGAGGATCTTCTGCGCCGCGCCCAGGACAAGCTTCAGCAATTATTGCCCGGCGGCTATTTCAGCGGTCTCGGCGTGGCGGTGATATTGGTCGGCGCGCTGGCGATCTGGGCAATGTCCGGCTTCTATCGCGTGCAGTCCGAAGAACTCGGCATCGTGCTGCGTTTCGGCAAGTACGTGCGCGACGCCCAGCCCGGCCTGAACTACCATCTGCCGTATCCGATCGAGACCGTGCTGCTGCCGAAGGCGCTGCGGGTTTCCACCATCTCGATCGGCATGACGCTGATCGACGATCCGGCGCGGCGCGGCCGCACCATGCGCGACGTGCCGGAGGAAAGCCTGATGCTGACCGGCGACGAGAACATCGTCGACGTCGATTTCACCGTGCTGTGGCGGATCAAGCCGAAGGGCGCCGCCGATTATCTGTTCAACATCCAGAACCCCGAAGGCACCGTGAAGGCGGTGGCCGAAAGCGCGATGCGCGAGGCGGTCGGCAAATCCAACATCCAGCCGATCCTGACCGGCGCCCGCACCTCGACCGAACTGAGCGTGCAGGAACTGATGCAGAAGACGCTCGACAATTACGGCTCGGGCATCCTGGTGCAGCAGGTGCAGATGCAGAAGGTCGATCCGCCGGCGCAGGTGATCGAACTCGTTCCGCGACGTGCAGGCCGCCCGCGCCGATCTCGAGCGCCTGCAGAACGAAGCCCAGACCTATGCCAACCGCGTCGTTCCCGACGCCAAGGGACGCGCCGCGCAGATCCTGCAGGTCGCCGAAGGCTACAAGCAGCAGGCGATCGCCGAGGCCAAGGGCCAGAGCGCGCGCTTCCTAAAGGTCTACGACGAATACAAGAAGGCGCCCGACGTCACCCGGGAGCGCATCTATCTGGAGACGATGGAGCGCGTGCTCGGCGGCTCCGAGAAGCTGATCTATGACGGAGGCGGTTCGTCCTCCTCGCAGGGCGTCGTGCCCTATCTGCCGTTGAATGAGCTGACGCCGCGGCGTGCGCCGGCGGCCACGACGGGCCAGCCGCAACCGCCAGCCGGAGTTACACGATGAGGTCCCCCGTCGCAGGCATTGGTGCGCTGCTCTTGCTGCTGATCGTCCTGATCGTCGGCTACAGCGCGATCTTCACCGTGGACATGACCGAACAGGCGCTGGTGCTCCGGTTCGGTCGTCCGGTCGATGTGGTGACCGACCCGGGCCTCCACTTCAAGCTCTTCTTCTTCGACGCCGTGATCGACGTCGACAAGCGCATTCTCGATCTGGAAAACCCGTCGCAGGAGGTGATCGCCTCGGACCAGAAGCGGCTGGTGGTCGACGCCTTCGCCCGCTATCGCATCAAGGATGCGCTGCAGTTCTATCAGAGCGTCGGCAACATCCAGGCCGCCAACCTGCAGCTGACGACGCTGTTGAACGCCTCGCTGCGCCGCGTACTCGGCGAGGTCACCTTCATCCAGGTGGTGCGCGACGAGCGCGAAGCCCTGATGGCGCGGATCCGCGACCAGCTCGATCACGAAGCCGGCAATTATGGCATCCAGGTGGTCGACGTGCGGATCCGGCGCGCCGACCTGCCGGAGCAGAACAGCCAGGCGGTCTATCAGCGCATGCAGACCGAGCGGCAGCGCGAGGCCGCCGAATTCCGCGCCCAGGGCGGCCAGAAGGCGCAGGAGATCAAGTCCAACGCCGATCGCGAGGCCACCATCATCGTCGCCGAAGCCAATTCCACCGGCGAACGGGTGCGCGGCGAGGGCGACGGCGAGCGCAACCGGCTGTTTGCCGAAGCCTATGGCAAGGATCCGGATTTCTTCGCCTTCTACCGCTCGATGACCGCCTATGAAAACGGGTTGAAGAGCAACGACACCCGCTTCCTGCTGAAGCCCAACTCCAACTTCTTCAGGTTCTTCACCGGTCCCGCGGGCAAACCGGCAGCGGAAGCTGCTGCGGCGCCCGCGCAACCTGCGGCGCCGAAACCGTAAACACCCGAGGGCGACGCGAAATCTCGCGCCGCCCTTTTTCAAAGAGCAAGAAACAACATCAAGCGGGAGGTTGCAGTCCGATGAGGTCCATTGCGTTCGCCGACTTCCTCATCGGTTTGGGCATCCTGTTCGTGCTTGAAGGCCTGATGTTCGCGGCAAGCCCCGCCTGGATGCGCCGGGCGATGAAGAGCGCGCTGGCGATGCCCGACAACATCCTGCGCGCGGTCGGCATCGGATCGGCGGTCGCCGGATTGATCCTGATCTGGGCGGTGCGCCGCTAGCCACCCCGTCATTTCGGGGCGCGCGTTTTTCACGCGCGAACCTCAGATGTGCAATTTGCACATCGGGGAACCTCGAGATTCCGGGTTCGCGCTTCGCGCGCCCCGGAATGACGATTATTATCAACGCCATCGTGAGTGGCGGCATCCCGCTTTTCGCCGTATTCAGCGATGCTTATTTGAACGGAATGTCCCGCTCAAATGCTTGCGCCGTCGCCCGGTTCGGGCGCACTGTGGACGTCAAATTCCGTTCCCGATTTCTTGAGGAGATTGAGCTGCCATGACCGGTGCTATTCCAGCCCTGAGCCATCGCCTGCGCCCCGTGCTGGCGGCGATCTGTCTCGGCGCCACAACTACTCTGCTGTCGGCCGCGCTGATGCCGGTGCCGGCACTCGCGCGCGGCCCCGACGGCATCGCCGACGTCGCCGAAAAGGTGATCGACGCGGTGGTCAACATCTCGACCTCGCAGACCGTCGAGGCCAAGGCCGGTGGGTCGGAGGGCAGGGGCGCGATGCCGCAACTGCCGCCGGGCTCGCCGTTCGAGGAGTTCTTCGACGATTTCTTCAAGAATCGCCGCGGCCCCGGCGGCAAGGGCGGCGACCTGCAGCCGCACAAGACCAATTCGCTCGGCTCAGGCTTTATCGTCGATACCTCGGGCATCGTCGTGACCAACAATCACGTCATTGCGGATGCCGACGAGATCAACATCATCATGAACGACGGCACAAGTTCAAGGCCGAGCTGGTCGGCGTCGACAAGAAGACCGATCTGGCGGTGCTGAAATTCAAGCCGAGCAAGCCGCTGATCGCGGTCAAGTTCGGCGATTCGGACAAGCTGCGGCTCGGCGAATGGGTGATCGCGATCGGCAATCCGTTCAGCCTCGGCGGCACGGTGACCGCCGGCATCGTCTCGGCGCGCAACCGCGATATCGCGTCAGGGCCATACGACAATTACATCCAGACCGACGCCGCGATCAACCGCGGCAATTCCGGCGGGCCGCTGTTCAACCTCGATGGCGAGGTGATCGGCGTCAACACGCTGATCATCTCGCCGACCGGCGGCTCGATCGGCATCGGCTTTGCGGTGCCGTCGAAGACGGTGGCCGGCGTGGTCGATCAGCTGCGGCAGTTCGGCGAGCTGCGCCGCGGCTGGCTCGGGGTGCGCATTCAGACCGTCACCGACGAAATCGCCGAGAGCCTCAACATCAAGCCCGCGCGCGGCGCCCTGATCGCCGGCGTCGACGACAAGGGTCCGGCCAAACCGGCCGGCATCGAGCCCGGCGACGTCGTCATCACCTTCGACGGCAAGGACATCAAGGAGCCGAAGGATCTTTCGCGCGTGGTGGCCGATACCGCGGTCGGCAAGGAGGTCGACGTTGTCGTCATACGCAAGGGGCAGGAGGAGACCCACAAGGTCACGCTCGGCCGGCTGGAAGATACCGACAAGGCGGTGCCGGCCTCGGTCAAGTCGCAGCCCGATCCCGAGAAGCCGGTGACGCAAAAGGCGCTCGGCCTCGATCTCGCCACGCTGAGCAAGGACCTGCGCAGCCGCTACAAGATCAAGGACACGGTCAAGGGCGTCATCATCACCAATGTCGACGGCGCGTCCGACGCCGCCGACAAACGCCTGAGTCCGGGCGAGGTGATCGTCGAGGTGGCGCAGGAGGCGGTCAGCAACGCCGCCGACGTCAAGAAGCGCGTCGATCAGCTGAAAAAGGACGGCAAGAAATCCGTGCTGCTGCTGGTGTCCAACGCCGACGGCGAATTGCGGTTTGTCGCGCTGAGCGTGCAGTAGCGCTTACTTGTCATTGCCGGGCTTGACCCGGCAATGCATCCTCTTCGCAAGACCTTTTTAAGTTTGATGGATGCCCGGATCAAGTCCGGGCATGACGACTGAATGTTGTCCGGTCGAGTGCCGCGCAATCAAGCACCCGGCCGGCCCTGCAACATTCCGGCGATGCCGAGATCCTCGTCGAGTTCGGGCCAGTGAATGCCCATCGGCATCAGCTCAAAGCGTCCACGTGCTGCGACGCTGGCCTCCCGCAGCCGCGGATACCACTTAAGCGGGGTCGCGATCCGGCGGCCATCCGCCAATGTCACCACGAGTTCATCGACGGTGAAGGCAACCGAGACCGGCCTGATATCGCCGACATCAATTTCCAAAGTGCTCATGCCACTTGCCTTCGAGGACATCGCGTTGCGATCTCAGGTGGCGGATAATAGCGCCGATTTCATGGGCGGGAAATCCCGCATTGACCGCGACCGAGAGGTCGTGCAGCCAAAATTTGGCTTCGAAATCTCCGGCCCGGACATGAATATGCGGCGGCTCGCCGCGCTCGTTCGAATAGAAGAAGGCGCGATACGGTCCCCAGCGCAGGACGGTCGGCATTGGGCCTATCCCCCGACGAACTCGTCCCGCCGATACCCCTGCGCGTACAGCAACGCCGTGAGGTCGCCGTGGTCGATCCTTGCCGCCGCTGCGGCCGCCACGGTCGGCTTGGCGTGGTAGGCGACGCCAAAACCGGCGTGCTGGATCATGCCGAGATCGTTGGCGCCGTCGCCGATCGCGAGCGTGTCGATGTCGTCGAGATCGAAGGATTCGGTGAGCTCGATCAGGGTGGCGAGTTTGGCGGCGCGGCCGAGGATCGGCTCCTCGACCTCGCCGGTCAGCTTGCCGTCCTCGACCTTCAATCGATTGGCGCGGTTTTCCTGGAAGCCGAGCATCGCGGCGACCGCGCCCGTGAACACGGTAAAGCCGCCGGAGATCAGGCAGGTGTAGGCGCCGTGGGCGCGCATGGTCGTGACCAGTTCGCGACCGCCCGGCGTTGGTGTGATGCGGGTCTTCAGCACCTCGTCGATCACGCTGACCGGCATGCCCTTGAGCAGCGCGACGCGCTCGCGCAGCGCCGGCTCGAACTCGATCTCGCCGCGCATCGCGCGCTCGGTAATTTTGGCGACATGCGCCTTCAGGCCGGCGAAGTCGGCGAGTTCGTCGATGCATTCCTGGCCGATCATGGTGGAGTCCATGTCGGCCAGCAGAAGCTTCTTGCGCCTCGCGGCCTGCGGCTGCACCACGATATCGATCGGCAAATCGCCGCGGGCCGCGCGCAGCCGGTTTTCGATGGCGCGGAGGCCGGGGTTTTCGGGCGTGAGGTCCGCGAACGGAATGTCGACCGCGACCTCGTCGAACAGCCATTGCGCCGGCCCCGCCTGCGGCAAAATCGCGCGCGCGCCGTCCACCACCGTGCTATCGAGCGCGGGAGAGGCGGGATTGCAGATCAAGGTGGCGACGAGAGACATCTGGTGAGTTCGCAAGGGGACAGCAACGCCGTGCTTATCGCAGGGCCGACCGCCAGCGGCAAGTCGGCGCTGGCCGCGGCGCTTGCGCAAAAAGCCGGCGGCGTCATCGTCAATGCCGATTTCATGCAGGGCTATCGCGATCTCCGCATCATCACGGCGCGGCCGACGCCGGAAGAGGAGGCGCGGCTTCCGCACCGGCTCTACGGCCATGTCGATGCCGCCGTGAATTTTTCGGCCGGTGCCTGGGTGGCGGATGCGGCGAAGGTGCTGGCGGAGGCGCGTGCGCAACAGCGCCTGGCGATTTTCGTCGGCGGCACCGGTCTTTATTTCAAGGCATTGACGCAAGGCCTGTCGGCGGTGCCGCCGATTCCGCCCGAGATCCGCGAAGCCGTGCGCGGCCGGCTGGAACGCGACGGCGTCGAGGCGCTGCATGCCGAACTCATGCAGCGCGATCCGGCCTCCGCCGAGCGTCTGAAACCGCGCGACCGCACCCGCATCGCTCGCGCGCTGGAAGTGGTCGAAGCCACCGGGCGATCGCTCACCGACTGGCATCGCGACGGCCTGCCGCCGCTGTTGCCGCCGGGCACGTTTCGCGCGCTGTTTCTCGCGCCGGAGCGCGACGAGCTTTACGCCCGTATCGACGCCCGGTTCGAGGCGATGCTGAAAGCCGGCGCGCTGGAGGAGGTCGCGCGGCTTGCGGCGCGAAAACTCGATTCCTTGCTGCCGGCCATGAAGGCCCATGGCGTGCCGGCGCTGATCCGGCATCTCGCGGGCGAAATCACGCTGCAAGAGGCGGCCACCATCGGCCGCGCCGACACCCGCCATTACGCCAAACGGCAGTTCACGTGGTTCCGGCATCAGCTGCCGGAATTTCATTGGATGAAGCCGGCGGAGGCGGAAGGATGGCTCAACGCCGTCATTCCGGGACGGTCCGAAGGACCGGACCCGGAACCTCGAGATTCCGGGTTCGCTCGTTTCACTCGCGCCCCGGAATGACTGCTGGGTCCGGCTTCGCGCATGGCTGGAACTGCAAATTTCCCACTCGCCCGGCGCCAAAAAGCCCGCTAAGCTGTGAATTGAAGCGCTGAGGCTGCCTGCCGCTTGACTTTCGCGGCTTGGGCAGTATGTTCCGCGCAACCTTTGGGAAGTGTGACTGGCAAAATGCGTAATATTATTACCAAACTCCTTATCGTCGTCGTACCCAGGCGCACCGCCGGGGATGGCTGAGGCCATCCAAAATCGGGCGGTGTGCATGGGGCCTTTTGGGCCCCTTTTTATTTTCCAAAATCCAACTGAAGAAGCCGCGCCGGCAACGGCGCATCCGGAGCAAGCCATGAGTGACTTAAGCCACGATCCGAACCAGATGACCGGCGCTGCGATGATCGTCCGCGCCCTGATCGATCATGGCGTCAAGCACCTCTTCGGCTATCCCGGCGGCGCGGTGCTTCCGATCTATGACGAGATTTTCCAGCAAAGCGAGGTCGAGCACATCCTGGTGCGGCACGAGCAGGGCGCCGGCCACGCCGCCGAGGGCTATGCGCGCTCGACCGGCAAGCCCGGCGTGGTGCTGGTGACGTCAGGCCCCGGGGCCACCAACATGGTGACGCCGCTGACGGACGCGCTGATGGATTCGATTCCGCTGGTCTGCATCACCGGACAGGTTCCCACGCATCTGATCGGCAACGATGCGTTCCAGGAATGCGACACCGTCGGCATCACCAGGCCCTGCACCAAGCACAACTGGCTGGTGCGCGACGTCAATGATCTCGCAAAAGTGCTGCACGAGGCGTTCTATGTCGCGAGCACCGGCCGGCCCGGGCCGGTGGTGGTCGACGTGCCGAAGGACGTGCAGTTCGCGATGGGGCGCTATCACCCGCCGCGCAAGTCCGACGTGCACGTCTCCTACACGCCGCGGGTCAAGGGCGACGCCGCGCAGATCCGCAAAGCGGTGGCGCTGCTCGCCTCCGCGAAACGTCCGGTGATCTACTCCGGCGGCGGCGTCATCAATTCCGGACCCGAAGCCTCGAAATTGCTGCGCGAACTGGTCGAGGCGACGGGTTTTCCGATCACTTCGACCCTGATGGGGCTCGGCGCCTATCCGGCGACCGGCAAGAACTGGCTCGGCATGCTCGGCATGCACGGCACCTACGAGGCCAACATGGCGATGCACGGCTGCGACGTCATGCTGTGCGTCGGTGCGCGCTTCGACGACCGCATCACCGGCCGGATCGACGCGTTCTCGCCGGGCTCGAAGAAGATCCACATCGACATCGATCCCTCCTCGATCAACAAGAACATCCGCGTCGACGTGCCGATCATCGGCGACGCCGGCAATGTGCTGGGCGATCTCTTGCAGGTGTTCAAGGCGGAGTCGAAGAAGCCCGACATCAAGGCGTGGTGGCAGGAAATCGCGAAATGGCGGGCGCGCCATTCGCTGTCCTACAGGAAGAGCAACGACATCATCATGCCGCAATACGCGATCCAGCGGCTGTTCGAAGCCACGCGCGGCCGCGACGTCTACATTACCACCGAGGTCGGCCAGCACCAGATGTGGGCGGCACAGTTCTTCGGCTTCGAGGAGCCGCACCGCTGGATGACATCGGGCGGGCTCGGCACCATGGGCTACGGCCTGCCGGCGGCGGTCGGCGTCCAGGTCGCGCATCGCGACAGCCTCGTGATCGACATCGCCGGCGATGCCTCGGTGCTGATGACCATGCAGGAGATGTCGACGGCGGTTCAGCACGAATTGCCGATCAAGATCTTCATCCTCAACAACCAGTATATGGGCATGGTGCGGCAGTGGCAGCAGCTGTTGCACGGCAACCGGCTGTCGCATTCCTATTCCGAAGCGCTGCCGGACTTCGTCAAGCTGGCGGACGCCTACGGCTGCGTCGGCCTCCAGGCCATTAAACCCGGCGATCTCGACGGCGCGATCAAGGAGATGATCAACGTCAGGCGCCCGGTGCTATTCGACTGCCGGGTGGCGGCGCTGGAAAACTGTTTCCCGATGATCCCCTCCGGCAAGGCGCACAACGAAATGCTGCTGCCGGCGGAAGCCACCGACGAGGCCACCGCGACGGCCTTCGCCGGCGGCAAGGCGCTGGTGTGAGGATAGGGTGATGATGACAGCTGCACGCGCGCTCTTTACCTCGCCCCGCTTGCGGGGAGAGGTCGAAATTCGCGGTAGCGAATTTCGGGTGAGGGGGACTCTCAACGAGTTCGCGCTCGCTGAGAGAGCCCCTCACCCCGACCCTCTCCCCGCGAAGAGCGGGGCGAGGGGGATCACCGCCGTTGCGGAGGTGCACTGATGTTTGACCTCTCCCAACTGGAACGCGCCCACGCCATCGTCGGCGCGGCGATGCCGCCGACGCCGGCGCATGCGTGGCCGCTCTTGGCGGAGCGGCTCGGCGCCGAGGTCATCGTCAAGCACGAGAACCATACCCCGATCGGCGCCTTCAAGGTGCGCGGCGGGCTCGTCTATGTCGACCGGCTGAAGCGCGAGCGGCCTGATGTCGCCGGGCTGATCTCGGCCACCCGCGGCAATCACGGCCAGAGTCTCGCCTTCGCGGCGCGCCGTTACCGCGTGCCGGTCACGATCTATGTTCCATCGGGCAATTCGACCGAGAAAAACCGGGCGATGCGGGCGTTCGGCGCGAAGCTGGTCGAACACGGCGACGATTTCCAGGCCGCCGCCGAGGAGGCCGCGCGCCACGCCAGGCGTGACGGACTGGAATTCGTGCGCTCCTTCCATCCCGATCTGGTGATGGGGGTGGCAACCTATGCGCTCGAACTGTTTCGCGCAGCCGCCGACCTCGACGTGCTCTACGTGCCGATCGGACAGGGCTCGGGCATCTGCGGCTGCATCCTCGCCCGCGACCTGCTCGGGCTGAAGACGGAGATCGTCGGCGTGCAATCGACGGAGGCGCCGTCCTATGCGCTGTCGTTCTCGGCCGGCACGGTGGTGAGCACCAACAGCAGCAATACGCTTGCCGACGGCATGGCGACGCGGGTGCCCGACGCCGACGCGCTGGCGATCATCCGCAAGGGCGCCTCGCGCATCGTGCAGGTCACCGACGACGAAGTAGGCGCGGCGATCCGCGCCTACTGGACCGACACGCATAATCTGGCCGAGGGCGCCGGTGCCGCGCCGCTTGCAGCAGCGCTGCAGGAGAAGGCAAGCCTCCGTGGCAGGCGCGTGGGTTTGATCCTGAGCGGCGGCAATATCGATTTCGATCTGTTCCGGCGATGGGTCGTCGGCGAGACCGTCGCCGGCGGCAAGGTGCTGGTGTGAAATGGCGAGATGGAGGCCGTCATGGCCGGGCTCGTCCCGGCCATCCACGTCTTCCTTCTCTTGGACTTCAAGACGTGGATGGCCGGGACAAGCCCGGGCATGACGAATGAGAGATGACAGGGGACTTAAGATGAACCAGCCCGCATCCGCCTATTTCATGGAAGAGCGCCATGATCCGACCGAGTTGCACACGCTCTCGGTGCTGGTGCAGAACGAGCCGGGCGTGCTGGCGCGCGTGATCGGGCTGTTTTCGGGGCGCGGCTACAACATCGAAAGCCTCACCGTCTCGGAGACCGAGAACCAGAAGCACGTCTCCCGCATCACCATCGTCACCACGGGAACGCCGATGGTGATCGAGCAGATAAAACACCAGCTCGACCGCATGGTCCCGGTGTACCGTGTCGTCGACATGACGCTTTCAGGCCGCTCGATCGAGCGGGAGCTGGCGATGGTGAAGCTGCGCGGCACCGGCGAGCACCGCGTCGAGGCGCTGCGGCTGGCGGAAGCGTTCCGGGCGCGAGTGATCGACGCCACCACCGAGAGTTTTGTGTTCGAGATCACCGGCAACTCCGGCAAGATCAACCAGTTCATCGACCTGATGCGTCCGCTCGGCCTGGTCGAGGTGTCGCGCACCGGCGTCGCCGCGATCGGGCGCGGGGCCGAGGGGATGTGAGCCATGCTGGCGCGCGACTGGTACTATAATGAGCGGCGGCGGCTGGGGCTGGATTCCGCGGTCGCCGCGATCTACGACCGCCATGACGACAGCGACCTTCGCGCCCGTGCCGCGTTGACCATGCTGGGCGTGAAGCCGGGCTGGCGGGTCGCCGATATCGGCTGCGGCAACGGCGTGCTCGCCTGCGAGGCGGCGCTGATGGGCGCCGAGGTCGACGCGATCGATATCTCGCCGGCGATGCTGGCGCTCGCCAATCTCCAGGCCAGGGATCGCCGGGTCGCGATCCGCACCCAGCCGGCGGGACTGTTGAGCTTCGCCTATCAGCCCAATTCCTACGACCTGATCGTCAGCGAATTCACGCTGCATCATCTGCCGGATTTCTGGAAGGCGGTGGCGTTGTCGCGGATTTATGCCGCGCTGAAACCCGGCGCGAATTTCTATCTGCGCGACATCGTGTTCGTCTCTATGCCCGATGGCGCCGAGCGCGACGTCGAGGCCTGGGCGGATTTCTCGATCAAGAACCACGATTTCGACCGCGACAGCGTGGTGACCCACATGCGCGACGAATATTCGACCTTCGGCTGGGTGATCGAGCGCATGCTGACCGACACCGGCTTCACATTGGTCGCGGCCGACTACCACGCCCCGCTGCACGGCACCTATCTGCTGCGCAAACCGAAACATGGCGAGCAGGGCTAGGAACGTCGAATGAAGCCAGCCGACGTCGGTCTTGCCGTCCTGGTGGCGGTGATCTGGGGCCTTGCCTTCGTGGCGAGCCGGATCGCGCTTGACGAATTTTCGCCGACGCTGATGACGACATTGCGTTTTGCCATCGCCGCGGTGCCGTGCCTGTTCGTGCGCAAGCCGGATGTCTCCTGGCCGCTGCTGATCGCGATCAGCTTCACGCTGTTTCTCGGACAATTTCTGGCGCAGGCCTATGGCATCGCCCGGGGCGTTCCCGTCGGCCTCACCAGCGTGATCGTCCAGAGCCAGGCGCTGTTCACGATCGGCTTTGCCGCCGCGCTGTTCGGCGAGCGGCCGACGCCGATGCAGACCGCCGGCATCGGCATTGCCACCGCCGGATTGCTGATGATCTGCGGCACCGTCGGCTACGATTTCAGCCTCGGTGCCTTTGCCATCATCATGATCTGCCCGATCAGCTTTGCGATCGGCAATCTCTTGCTGCGGCGGGCGCAGGACGTGCGGATGTTCGATCTGTTTGCGTGGCTATGCCTGGTTGCGGCCCTGCCGCTGCTGGCGCTGACGCTGGCGACCGATGGCCTGCAGCCGACATGGCATGCGCTGTCGCACATGTCGCTGACCGGGCTGATCTGCATGCTCCTGCTCGGCGGCGTCTCCACCTCGATCGCCTACTGGCTGTGGGGCCGACTGTTGCGGGATTATCCCGCGGCGCAGGTGGTGCCGTTCGCGCTGCTGGTGCCGTTCGTCGGCGCCGCGGCTTCGAGTATCGTGTTCCACGAGACATTCGGGCCGTTGCGGCTTGCTGGCATGGTCACGGTGGTCGGCGGCATCGCGGTGATGCTGCTGGCGAAGCGGCCTCAAATCCTGCCGAAGATCGCGTGAGCGCCGCCATGTCGCAGCCGCTTCTCGTCGCCTTCGTGATTTTCGCCGCGGTGATGTATTTCACGCCCGGGCCGAACAACATCATCGTGCTGTCGTCGGGACTGACCTACGGATTCCGCCCGACCATCCCGGCGATTGCGGGGATTACGTTTGGTTGCGCGTTCATGGTCGCAGCGGTGGGCATCGGCTTCGGGGCCATCTTCGTCGCCTATCCCATCCTGCAGACGATCCTCAAATATGCTGGCGCGGCCTATCTGGTTTATCTTGCCGCCATGATCGCGATCTCCGAGCCGGTCACACCGGGGCAGGACACCGGGCGGCGCCCGATGACCTTCTGGGGCGCGGTGTTGTTCCAGTGGGTGAACGTCAAGGGCTGGGTCATGGTGATCGGCACCATTACCGCCTATGCGGGCATTGCAAGCTTCCCCTGGAACATCGCCACCCAGGTGGTGATTTGCCTCCTGCTCGGCGTCGCCGCGACCTCGGTCTGGACGCTGTCCGGCAGTTCGCTGCGCTCGCTCCTGACCTCGCGCAAGGCCGTGCGGGCTTTCAACATCGTCATGGCCGCATTGCTGCTGGCCTCGCTCTACCCGGTCTTTGCAGGCGCATGAGAAGGCCAAGCCATGCAGAAACGGACTTTCCACCGCTGATGAAAATGGACTAGACAACGCTCCGAAATCACCCGCCCACCCCAAGAAATACACGATGATCCGGGCACTCCGCTCGGCCAGCCAAGAGGAACGACCATGCGTGTTTATTATGATCGCGACGCCGACCTGAACCTGATCAAGGGCAAGAAGGTCGTCATCGTCGGCTATGGCAGCCAGGGCCATGCCCATGCGCTGAACCTGAAGGATTCCGGCGTCAAGGACGTCGCCATCGCGCTGCGCAAGGGATCGGCCTCGGCCAAGAAGGCGGAGGCCGCCGGCTTCAAGGTGATGGAAGTCGCCGAAGCCGCCAAATGGGCCGATCTCGTGATGATGCTGACCCCCGACGAATTGCAGGGCGACATCTACCGCGATCACCTGCACGACAACATGAAGAAGGGCGCCGCCCTGGTGTTCGCCCACGGGCTGAACGTGCACTTCAACCTGCTCGATCCGCGCGCCGATCTCGACGTGCTGATGATCGCGCCGAAAGGTCCCGGCCATACCGTGCGGTCGGAATACCAGCGCGGCGGCGGCGTGCCCTGCCTGATCGCGATTCACAAGGACCCTTCCGGCAACGCCCACGATCTGGGCTTGAGCTATGCGTCGGCGATCGGCGGCGGCCGCGCCGGCATCATCGAGACCTCGTTCAAGGAAGAATGCGAAACCGATCTGTTCGGCGAGCAGGTGGTGCTGTGCGGCGGCCTGGTCGAACTGATCAAGGGCGGCTACGAGACGCTGGTGGAAGCCGGCTACGCGCCCGAGATGGCCTATTTCGAGTGCCTGCACGAAGTGAAGCTGATCGTCGACCTGATCTATGAAGGCGGCATCGCCAACATGAACTACTCGATCTCCAACACCGCCGAATACGGCGAATATGTCTCAGGTCCCCGCATCGTCAACGCGGAGACCAGGGCGGAGATGAAGCGCGTGCTCGCCGACATCCAGTCCGGCCGCTTCGCCCGCGACTGGATGCTCGAGAACAAGGTCAACCAGACCTCGTTCAAGGCCACCCGCGCCAAGCTCGCCACGCACCCGATCGAGGAAGTCGGCGCCAAGCTCCGCGACATGATGCCCTGGATCAAGAAGGGCGCGCTGGTCGACAAGACGAAGAATTGATCTCAAACCGCCGTAAAGGCCTGTCTTTGCCTACCTTATGCTCTACCGACCCGAGCACTGCCGTCATCCTGAGGTGTGAGTCGGGCGACGCGCTGGCGTCGTCCGACTCACCTCGAAGGATGGACCACGCGCCGTCATCCTTCGAGGCTCGCCGACGAGGCTCGCACCTCAGGGTGACGTACGCGACAGGACCGCGCGAAGCACCCCGGGGCGCGCAAAGCCAACGGATCGCGCGAATGCGCGCGCCGCTGGCGTGCCCACCATTCTTGAACAACACCAAGACGGTGGCACCGCGCGAAGTGCGCCTTTGCCCATACTGATCCCTGCGCGTGAGCCGCGCCTATTTGTCGATCTTGTTGTGGACCTGCCAGAAGCGCAGGGTGCGCTGGGCGGTCTCGGCAGACAATTTGCCGTAGTCCTTGCAGGCGAGCTTCAGCGTCTTCTCCGCCATGGCCTGCTTCAGCGGCCGGTTGCACAGGATCGCTTCCACCGTCGCCCATTCCAGCCCGGCGGATTTGCAGGGAATCAGGATGAGATCGGAGCGGGGGCCCTCCAGCAACCGGGCCATCAGGTCCGTCGGCCCCTTGTTGAGAGCGGCGAGCGATGCCGCGACTTCCTCGAACTTCCTGGCGCTGGCAAATTTGGTGACGGCGGCGTCATCGAGTTCGTACAGGTCGTGCATCAGCTTGACCAGCGCTTCGGCGCGGCTGAAGTCACGGGCGGTGACGGCGTCGCCCGCCGCCGCGCTGACGATCGACCTCAGGACACGCTTGATCTCTTCCTGGAGTTCCGGGAGGCGCGATCGCCATCAGGCGGGCGCGAACGGCGTCGCTGGCGCGCCGCAGCAGGTCGCGCAGCAATTTTGACGGCAGGTCAACCCGAAGCCCGAGGATCTCGGTCAATTCGTCGTCGGCATCGGCGCGCGCGACGATGCCGGAATAGCCGGCTTCGGAGAAGCGCGCGGTGGCGTTGTTCGCCAGCTTTCGGATCACCTTGCCTTCGCCGCGATCGACGATGACGTCGGTGACGGCTTCCGGCAGGTTCGCCCGGCCGGAAATGGCGAGCAGGTGATCCTGCCCCCGGGTCGAGGCGATCTCGACGAGGTCGCTGGTCCGCAGCCGGCTGGACTGGGCCAGCACATTGCCGGCGACCCCGATCTCCTGGTCCCGCGCGAGATGCTGGATGACTTCGAATGGCGCGTAGTCGATCGGCGCCAGCCGGGTGCCGAGTTCGGCCCTGGCGCGGGTTTCGACCCGCGCGACCAGAAGGCACAGCACGTCGTCGAAGACCTTGACCTGATCCTCGCTCAGCCGCTCGGCGTCGTGCAGGAACAGGTTGGTCACCTGGCGAAGGGTGTCGACCCGCCTTTCGGGCGAGCCGCTCTTCACTGCGTCTTCGAGTTCGGCGATGATGGAATGCTCAAGCTGCTGCATGATACGCCCCAAATCGCTTTTGGACATCCGCCGGCGCGAGGCGCCCGATTCCGCCGCGTCGGCCAGATCTCGGTGATAGAAAAGCCAAGGATGGTATGCGCACTCCTACGTTCCCGTTAAGATAGCACCCCGTAGAAATACAGGCCCGGCGTCCAAAGTTAGGCCGGGGGGCGGCAATCGGCCGGAACCCGCAGGCGCGGCTCGAAATCGCCGAGATCGGTCGGTCAACTGCGGGGCGCTATCGCGCCGCACCATGGTTGCGTGACAAATGGTCCTCCGTCCAGAGTCTGCTTCCGGCGCGCCCGCCGCCCTGCTATCGTCGTAGCGTCGTCAAAAAATTCGAGAAACGGGCGACCGGTCATCGATAGCCATTCGGAGATTTAAAACTGACGCGCCGGCGGTGCGCCGCATAGGCGACAACAGCATCAAGAACATCGGCAGAAGCCGGGCTGGCCAATAAAATCCTTGGGAGGGGAATAATGGACTCGCTCGAACGCTCGACCATGCGCAAGGTCTATCTGCGCCTGCTGCCATTTGCGGTCCTGTCTTACGTGCTCGCCTATATCGACCGGATCAATGTGAGCTTCGCAGGCCTCACGATGCGCGGCGACCTCGGCATGTCGGCCGGCACCTTTGGCTTTGCCGTCGGCATGTTTTACTGGGGCTATTTCATTTTCGAGGTTCCCAGCAATGTGATCCTGGAAAAGGTCGGCGCCAGGATCTGGATCGCCCGGATCATGATCACCTGGGGGATACTGGCCGGCGTGACTGCCATGGTGACGGGTTCGACGAGTTTCGCGATCGTGCGCTTGTTGCTGGGCGTCGCCGAAGCCGGCTTCTTCCCCGGCATCATCCTCTACTTCACCTACTGGTTCCCGAGCCATCACCATGCCCGCATCGTGTCGGGATTCCTGGTCGGCCTGCCGGTTGCGGTGGCCCTCGGCGCGCCGATCTCGACGGGGCTTCTCGGCCTCGACGGCCTGTTCGGCCTGAAGGGTTGGCAGGTCATGTACATTGCCGAGGCGATCCCGACGGTGGTGATCGGCGTGATCACGTTTTTCGTGCTGACCGACCGGCCCGAGCAGGCAAAATTCCTGACCGCGGAAGAACGCGACTGGCTTGTCAACAAGATCGCCGCCGAGCGCCGCGCCACCGAGGCGGTGCGCAAATTCTCGCTGTGGCAGGCGCTTTACAATCCCAAGGTGCTGCTGCTGGCGCTGAACTATATCGGCATCGTGACCGCGAGCCTCGGCATGCTGATTTTCATTCCGCAAATGATCAAGTCGCTCGGCAGTTACAGCAACATGACGGTCGGCTGGCTCACCATGATCCCCTATATTTGCGGCGCCATCGCCATGGTGGCGTGGGGGCGCATCTCCGACCGCATGAACGAGCGGCGCTGGAATCTGTTCATCGCCTGCGCGTTGTCGGCGGTCGGCCTTGTGATTGCCGGCATGACGATGGGGACCTGGTGGGCGCTGGTGGGAATGTCGATGGCTAGCATGGGCTTTTACGGCTCCAAGGGCCCGTTCTTCGCCATGCCGCCGATGTTTCTCAGTGGCGCCGGCCTGGCGGCAGGTATTGCCTGGATCAACTCGCTCGGCAATCTCGGCGGCTTCTTCGGACCCTGGTATGTCGGCGTCATGAAGGATCTGACCGGTAGCTATTCGGGTGGACTTTACGGGCTCGCCTTGCTCTGCCTGGCCGCCGCGATTGTTTGCGCGCTGTTCCTGCACATCCCCAACCGGCTGCCCGCCTCGGCGGTCGGTGCGCCGGCGGAGTGACGCCAGGGTTCAGGCGTGAGCGAGACGGCCCGGATTGCGCCTGGTTCGATCCAGCCTACATGAGTGCGACCAACATCAAGCGGGCGGGTCCACATCATGCAGTCTGTCGTCATTACCGGCGCATCCACCGGAATCGGCTGGGCCACCGCGAAATTATTGCTCGACCGCGGATTTCGCGTGTTCGGCAGCGTGCGCAAGCCGGCCGACGCCGGCCGCCTCCGGAGTGAGTTGGGTGCGAATTTCACCCCGCTGTTGTTCGATGTCACCGACGAAGCCGCGGTGCTGGCGGCCGCCCGCGAGGTCCGCGCCGCGCTCAATGGCGAGACGCTCAGTGGGCTCGTCAACAATGCCGGCATCGCGCTGGGGGGACCGCTACTCGAACTTGCGGTCGACGATTTTCGCCGCCAGCTGGAAGTGAACGTGGTCGGGCCGGTGATCGCGACCCAGGCCTTCGCTCCGCTGCTCGGTTCGGATCCGTCGCTGCGGGGGCCCAAGGGGCGGATCGTGATGATCTCCTCGGTGGCCGGAAAAACCGGCAATCCGCTGGCGTCGCCCTACGCGGCCTCCAAGCACGCGATCGAGGGGCTGTCGGAAAGTTTGCGCCGGGAGATGATGCTGTTTGGAATCGATGTCATCATCATCGCGCCGGGCGCGGTGAAGACGCCGATCTGGAGCAAGACCGGCGACATCGATGTTTCCGCCTACACCAACTCGCCATATGCTCCGGCGCTGGAAAAGGTCCGCGCCTTCACAAAACACCTCAGCGAAATAGCCCTGCCGCCGGAGAAGATCGCCGACGCGATCGCGAACGCCCTGACCTCGGCTCACCCCAAGGTGCGCTATCAGTTGACGCCGGATCCGATGCGGCACCTGATCACGGCGATCCTGCCGAAACGCATGGTCGACCGGATCATCGCCAAGCGGCTCGGGCTGATGCCACCCGCCTGATTTATCCCGCTCGCGCCGTGCGCGGCGTTCGCGCCAAAGCCATCGCGATCAGCCGTTTCGTGTCTTCGGCATGGCCTATCTGCGCTGGGCGATGCGCAACCCGGCCCATTCGAAATCATCTCGAGCGGACGCTTTTTAAACCACGACGGCGGAAGCGAGCTGTCGCGCGACAATGCCGAATTGATCGGCATGACCGAGCGCCTGCTGGCGGCGGAGGCTTTCGCGCAAGGACAGCTTCGTTCGGCGGACCTCAAGACCTTGCAGATCGCCGGCCGGGCGCTGGTCTACGGCTTTGCCCGCATGAATATCGATCGCCATTTGCCGCGCTGGGGCGTGGCGGAGGGCGAGGTCGAGCGCACTGCGGTAGCAATCCTCGATCTTTTCATCGAAGGCATCGCTGCGCGCTAGTCCCTCGCAATCTGCGCACTTGACGAGCGAGCAAGAACCTTCGCGTAATGCCGGGATATTTCGACGCCATCGATTTTGCATGGGAGCCGACATGAGCCGCACCGAATGGGGATTTTCGAGCGCACTTTTTGCAACGGTGATTTTCCTGAGCGGCCCGGCCGCGGCCGACTTGTGTGACACTTTGCGCGACGCCGAGCCTCGAATTGTCGCCTGCACCCAAAGCATCAATTCAGGGAAATGGAAGGGACACAACCAGGCCGTCAACTACAACAATCGGGGCAATGCCTATCGACTCAAGGGCGACAACGACCGCGCCATCGCCGACTACACTCAGGCGATCAGCCTCGATCCCAAGGACGCCGACTACTATAACGGCCGGGGCAACGCTTACGACGACAAGGGCGAATACGACCGCGCCATCGCCGACTTCAACCACGCGATCAGCCTCAATCCCAAATTCGCCTATGCCTACAACGGTCGGGGCGCCACCTATGACGACAAGGGCGACTACGACCGCGCCATCGCCGACTACGACCGGGCGATCGGCATCGACCCCAAATATCCGAACGCCTATTACAATCGCGGCACGGCATATCGCAACAAGGGCGATTACGACCGCGCCATCGCCGACTGCAACCAGGCGATCAGCCTCAATCCCAAGGACGCCGACTACTATAACGGCCGGGGCCTCGCCTACCGCAACAAGGGCGACAATGATCGCGCCATCGCCGACTACAGCCAGGCGATCAGCCTCGACCCGAAACACGTCAAGGCCTATAAAAACCGCGGCCTCGCCTACAGGGAAAAGGGGGACTACGACCGCGCCATTGGCGACTACAGCCAGGCGATCAGTCTCGATCCGGCAGGCGCCGGCGGCTACAACAGCCGGGGTAGCGCGTATCGCGACAAGGGCGACAAGGACCGCGCCATCGCCGATTACAACCAGGCCATCAGCCTCGATCCCAAAAACGCCAGCGCCTATGTCAATCGGGGCAACGTATACGACGACAAGGGCGACTACGACCTGGCCATTGCCGACTACAATCAGGCCATCAGCCTCGATCCCAAGGATGCGCTGGCCTACAGTAATCGGGGCAACACCTATGGCCGCAAGGGCGACTACGACCACGCCATTGCCGACTTCAACGAGGCGATCAGCCTCGATCCGAAATACGCCAAGGCCTACAACAATCGGGGTTTCGCATACGCCCGGCACCAGGGCGATTACGATCGCGCCATCGCCGACTACAACCAGGCGATCAGCCTCGATCCCAAACTCGCCAGTGCCTACAGGAATCGGGGCTTCGCCTACAGCCGCAAACGCGACTACGACCGCGCCGTCGCCGACTACAGCCAGGCGATCAGCCTCGACCCGAAGAACTCCCGTACCTACGCCAGTCGCGGCCGCGTCAATCTTTATGCCGGTGCGCTGCCGAAAGCGCTTGCCGATTTCAACCAGGCGAATGCCCTCGACCCCAAGGATGCTTATACCGCGCTGTGGCTGGATATCGTCGGCCGGCGCAACAATGTCGCAAGCCGTCTGGCGCAGGCGAGTTCGCAGGTCGACATGACCAAATGGCCGGCGCCGATCATTGGCTTGTTCCTGGGCCAGATGACGCCTGCCGCCGTGCTCGCCTCGGCCGATGATCCGGACCCCGTCAAGAAGAAGGGCCAGGTCTGCGAAGCGAATTTTTATTCGGGGGAGCTGTCGTTGTTGAAGGGGACGAAGGATGATGCGGGCCGCCTGTTCCTGTTCGCCGTCGGCAACTGCCCCCGCACTTTCCTCGAATGGGATGCCGCCAATGATGAACTCAAGGCGCTTGGCATCGCGCCATGAGCCGATTCTGCCCGACCTGGGCGTCTCGGCGCGACCGATGGCGCCGAAGATGGAGCCGTCAGCCCCAGCGATGAAGACAGTTTGATGCCGATCCACATCTGCAGCACCTGCGGGACCTCGTATCCGGACACCGATGCGCCGCCGTCGCGCTGCCCGATCTGCCAGGACGAACGGCAATATGTGCCGCGAACGGGACAGTCCTGGACGACGCCGGAAAAGCTCGCCGGCGGCCATGTCAACGCCTGGCGCCGGCTGGAGGGCGACCTGTTCGAAATCCACACCCATCCGCACTTTGGCATCGGCCAGCGCGCCCTGCTGTTGCGGACCCCGCGCGGCAACATCCTGTGGGATTGCATTGCGCTACTGGATGAGGCGACCGAGGCGCTGGTTCGCGCATTGGGCGGCTTGCGTGCGATCGCGATCTCGCATCCGCATTATTATACGTCCATGCAGGATTGGGCGCGCGCCTTTGGATGTGCTGTCCATCTGCACCAAGCCGACGCACAATGGGTGATGCGCGCCGATCCCGCCATCCGCCACTGGGACGGCGAGACGCTGGAAATCGCCGAAGGCGTGACGCTGCTCCGGCTTGGCGGCCACTTTCCCGGCGGGACGGTACTGCATTGGGCCGAAGGCGCCGAGGGACGGGGCGCGATCCTCAGCGGGGATATTCTTCAGGTGGCGGCGGACCTCAGCCGGGTCAGCTTTCTCTGGAGCTATCCCAACATGATGCCGCTCGCCGCGGCGACGGTCCGCCGGATCGCGGGAACACTGGTGCCCTGGCGGTTCGAGCGGATCTATGGCGCCTTCCCGGGGCGGCAGGTGATGGCGGGTGGCAGCCGCGCCGTGGAACGCTCGGCGGCCCGCTATGTCGAGCTGCTCGAGGGTAGCCAGTCATAAACGCCTGCGGCAACCGGCTCGATTAAGGTTGCTGCGTGCAAATTGCCGCAAGTAGCGGCCGGCCAGCCCTATGTCGTTGCGCCGACATGACGGTTCCATTACGCTTTTATGACACGTCGCGCAGGCTCCGGCTGCGCCGTCTGTCTCCTGGCCACCGCCGGCCAAGGAGAGATGCCAGCGCCGGTTCGAGTTAGCGTCCCAAGGCCATGGCGCCGGCGCCAAATCCAGGTCCAGTCCCCACGATCGCCGCCGCCGGCCCTGGCTCGGTCGGCATCTGGCGGCTGTTGGCGGTGGCGACGCCGCAGCTGGCCGCGCTCGCGCTCATGCTGCAAACCGAAACCGATTTCGGCTCGCGCAGCTGTTTTCTGCTGTCGTGGGGAATCCTGAACGGCTTCTTCATCGTGCTGCTGCGGCGTCCCGCTCTGTCGGGGGCGCTGTCGCTGACGCTGGTGGTGCTGCTGATCCTGCTGTCGCGGCTCAAGCACGACATCGTGCAGATGACCGCGAACTTCGTCGACCTGATGGTGATCGACCGCGATACCGCGGCATTTCTCTTCACCATCTTCCCCAATCTGCGCTGGTCGGTGATATCGGCGGGGCTCGTCACCATCCCGCTGATGTATGCGCTGTGGTGGCTCGATCCGTTCCGGATCCGCCGCCTGCCGGCGCTGGCCTGTCTGCTCGCCTGTTTAGCGGCACTTGCCGGCTATTCCCTGGCATGGCCGGATGAGGCCTGGCGCGGCTATTACGATGACGACTATCTGTCGAAATTCGCCCGCTCCGGCGTGACCGCGGTGTCGGATTTCATCAATTACGGCTTCATGGAATTGGACGCGACAGCCGACGCGCATCTCAAGGTGCCGCTCCTGGATTCCTGTCATCCGAGGGGCGTGCGGCCCAACATCATCATGATCCACGACGAGTTGAGTTTCGACATCCGCGCGGCCGGCGGCATCAAGCTGCCGCAGGGTTATGGCGGCCACTTCAAATCATTCGACGGCCGCGAGCGCAGCTTCCTCGCCGAAAGCAATGGCGGCCCGAGCTGGTTCACCGAATACAACGTGCTTGCGGGCCTGTCGTCGCGCTCGTTCGGCCGCTTCGCCTATTTCGTCACCCGCATCGCCTCGGGCCGCGTCGAGCGCGGACTGCCGCTTTCGCTCCGCCGCTGCGGCTACGACACCATCTCGCTCTACCCGGCGTTCGGCGCATTCATGAGCGCGCGCAGCTTTCAGGTGACCACCGGCATCCAGCATTTCTACGATGCCCATGATCTGGGCGCCCGCGACGTCGAGCCCGACAGTTTCTTCTACGACAAGGCCGTCGGACTGATGGCGCAGGAGCCGCCGCATACCCCATGGTTCATGTTCGTCTATCTCGCCGCCAATCATTTTCCCTGGGAGACGAAGTTTCGCCCCGACCTGATGCCATCCTGGCGCGGGCCCGGCAACGAGCCGCTGGTCGACGAATATCTGCGCCGGCAGGCGATCTCGGCCGAAGACTACCGCGCCTTCATCGCGGGGCTGAAACGGCGGTTTCCGGCGGAACCGTTCCTGATCGTGCGCTATGGCGATCACCAGCCGGAATTCTCGCCGCACCTGCTCGATCCGGAACTCGACGAAGCGGGTGTCGGCAAGAAGCTGGAGAATTACGATCCGCGCTATTTCGCAACCTACTACGCCATCGACGCCATCAACTTCGCGCCGGTCGAAAGTCCTGTCGTCATGGACACCATCGACGGGCCCTATCTGCCGCTGGTGATCCAGGAAGCCGCCGGCATCCCGCTCGATCCCTCCTTCGCCGAGCAGAAGAACATCATGCTGCGCTGCAAGGGGATGTTCTATGCCTGCAAGGACGGCAGCGAGGCGCGCCGCTTCAACCGGCTGCTGATCGACGCCGGGCTGATCCAGGGATTGTAGGCTGGCCGACACAGGTTCCCTGTGAAGGGACGCATGCGGCAGCCTTGAGTGTGGCCCTGCAGACCTGCTACTATGGCGCCGCAGCGGGTTTTTCGGGGTTTTCTCGCGATGGTCATGCGTCTGTTCGCACCGCAATTTCTTGTGGTCTGGGCTTTCCTGGGCTCGGCGATCGCTGTGCATTTCCGCGGCAAGGTGCGGCTCGGATTCTGGCGGCAGTTTTCCGACCATTCCACCATCATGGCGCCCTACAACGTCCTGATGTACCTGTTTTCGGCGGTGCCGAACCGTCCGATCCTGCAGGTCGGAATGGTCCCCGAACTCAATCTGCTTCGCGACAACTGGCAGACCATGCGTGAAGAGGCGCTGACATTGTTCGCGCAGGGGCAAATCAAGGCCGCCGACAAATACAATGACTGGGGTTTCAACTCGTTCTTCCGCACCGGGTGGAAGCGGTTCTATCTGAAATGGTATGGGGCGGCCTTGCCGTCGGCACTCGCCAATTGCCCGAAGACGGTCGAACTCCTGAATTCGATCCCCAACGTCAAGGGCGCGATGTTCGCGAGCCTGCCGCCCGGCGGCAAACTGGTGCAGCACCGCGATCCCTATGCCGGCTCGCTGCGCTATCACCTGGGATTGCTGGTGCCGAAGACGGCGGGCGAATGCCGGATCTTCATCGACGGCCAGCCTTATTACTGGCGCGAGGGCGACGACATCCTGTTCGACGAGACCTATCTGCATTACGCGGAGAATACCACCTCCGACGACCGCATCATCCTGTTCTGCGACGTCGAGCGTCCGCTGCGCACCCGTGCCATGACCGCGGTCAACCGCTGGGTCTCGACGCATATCATCAACGAGAGCGCGACCCAGAACGAAGAGGGCGAGCATGTCGGCTGGATCAACCGCGTCTTCGGCTCGGTTTATCAGGTGCGGCTGTTGGGCAAGCGGATGAAGGCCTGGAACAAGCGCGTCTATTACGCGGTCAAATATCTGGTGATCGGCGGCATCATCGCGGCTTTCCTCGCCACCGCGTTTAGCTGAGAGGCCGGCCGGCGAATTCGCAATCTCCGTGCGGTGCGCCGCAAAATCCTGACTTTTTCCTCACCCAAAAGCTTGACCCGGCGCACCCACTTCATGCGATATGAAGCCATGAACCCAATTCGCGCGATATCGGTCGTTCTCGCCATCGCCGCCTGGTCGTCCGCGTCGGCGCAGACGGTCAAGTTCGAGGACTCGGCCGCATTGCTGGGCGCCAGCTGCGCCAAGGACATCGATGCGAATTGCCGCGGCGTCAATCTCGATGCCGTGAGGATGAAGGACTGCCTTTACCGCAATCAGGATGTGCTGTCGCCGCAGTGCAAGAACGACTACGGCCGGGCCTTTGAGGCGATCGCCAAGCGGATCGCGGCGCGTGCCGCCGTCACCAAATTATGCGAACGCGACGTCGCCAAACTCTGTCCCGGCACGCAAAAGGGCAGCGGCGAGGCCATCGCCTGTCTTGCGGCGGTACCGCACGGGATCGGCATCAATTGCAACAAGGCCGTCAGCGAAGCGGGGTATCGCTGATGCCGGCGAACGCGAAAATCCGATTGCGTGTGGCCCTGCTGCTCGCCGCGCTGACCGGTTTTGCGGCGCTGCCGTGCCGGGCGCAGACCCAGGCGGCGGAGGCGCCGGATGACTGGGTCGGCAAACTCGCCGTCTCGGCTGTGGCCTCCGATCTCGACGTCGCGGCGCTGCGGCAACAGGCGGTCGACCGGATCAAGGCGAGGTCGAAGGCGGACGCCGCGCCGCTGAAGCGCCCGCTGGTCGCGCCCGAATTGTCAAAACTGCCGCAGATCAATGCCGACATCCAGTTCGACGAGGACGCAGCCGTGGTTCGACCCGAGTCCTACCGCACGCTCGGCCGCATCGCCGATACGCTCACCAATCCCTCGCTGCTCGGATACAGATTCCTGATCATCGGCCATACCGTGTCGACGGGTAAGCGCGAGAACAATCTCACGCTCAGCCAGCGCAGGGCCGACGTGATCCGCGACACCCTGATAAACACGTTCAAGATCTCGCCCAAGCGCCTGCAGTCGATCGGTCTCGGCGAGGAACAGATGCTGGACAGCGCCCATCCGACGGCGCCGGTCAATCAGCAGGTGCAGATCGCGACCATCGGAAGCATGCTCGAGGTAAGCCCACCCCCCGTCGTCCCCGCAGCCGCTCCCGCGAAAAAAGGGACCCACAAGGCCAGGCATTAGTTTGTAGGGTTGGAGCCCGACGGGTCCGCGCAAGGCGCGGCCCGATGGGCGTAACTCACCCTACAGATCTTGCAACGGCGTCGAGGTTTACCCAAGGAGCCAGGCAAGTGACAGGTCTTAACCTGGAAGTGACCGCGGATCTTCCCCCAGCCGAGCGCGACGAACTGCTCAGGGATTTTGCGCGCGCCCTGTTCAAGAACGACATGGAGGCGCTCTATCGGGCCGTTGCGCCGGACTTCGTCTGGAGTTTCCATGACGGCCTCACCGTTGCGAAAACACTGGCCGATCCCGCCGCCATCCGCGCGCATCTCGCCGAGCAGAAAGCAAAATTCTCGGCGCAGCGGTTTCACGAGGTGGCGTACCATCACGCCGGCGATGTGACCTTCATGACCTTCCGCGTCAGCGAAACGTTGCGCGACACCGGCGAGCAGCGGGAGCAGCGCGGCATCGAGCGCTATACCTTCAGCGGCGGCAAGCTCGCGACCAAGGACGTCTATCGCAAGCCGGTTTAGCTCCACCTCGCCCCGCTTGCGGGGAGAGGTCGAAATTCGCGAAAGCGAATTTCGGGTGAGGGGGACTCTCCGCGAGTCCCGATGCCGAGACAGCCCCTCACCCCAGCCCTCTCCCCGCGAAGAGCCGGGAGAGGGAGAAGCGCTACCGCCTGATCTTCTCCCACAGCCATCGCGCCACCGCGTCCGGCGATGACGCGCCGTCGCCGCCGGCGGCGCGCAGATTGGCCTCGCGCATGTCGGCGATGTCGATCTTGCCGAGCAGCGGCTGCAGTGCGGCGCGCAATGCATCGTCGCCGGAGCGCTTCGGCGCCAGCAGCACGATGGCGTCATAGGGCGGAATTGCGTGCCTGATATCGTCGAGTGCGACGAGATCGTATTTCGCGATCAGGCCGTCGCTGGTATAGCCCGCGATCACGTCGACCTCGCCGGAAGCGACCGCGGCATACATGAAGTCCGGCTGCATCTGCCGCTGCGCGCGGAAGGTCAATCCGTAGGCCTTTTGCAGCCCGGCCCATTCCGGCCGCGAGAAGAATTCGTAATCGCCCGCGATCGACATCGTGGGCGCATGGGAAGCGAGATCGGCGATCGAATGGATACCGAGCGCCTCGGCGCGCTGGCGCGGCATCACCAGCGCATAGGCGTTTTCGAAGCCGAGCTCGCCCAGCAGCGTGATCTTCTGTCGCGCCAAAATCGTCTTCAGCTCCCCCAGCAGTTTTTCGCGCGGCAAGACATCGCCGTGGTGAAACTGGTTGGCCCACAGCGTGCCGGAATAATCGACATAGACGTCGATATCGCCCGTCACCAGCGCATCAAAGATCACGTTGGAGCCAAGACCCTCGCGCGTGGTCGCCGAAAGCCCCACAGCCCGCAGCCGCTGCGCGATCAGCGCGGACAGCACATATTGTTCGGCAAAGGTTTTGGCGCCGACGATGTAACTCGACGGCGGACGCGCCAGCGACGGCACCAGCGTCGCCGCCACCAGCGCCGCGATGCCGATGCCGCCGAGCGCGGTGCGCAGCCGGCTGCGCAAGCGCAAGCCCTTTTCGATCAGGGCCAGCAATTGATCGACCGCGAGCGCCAGCACCGCCGCGGCAAGGCAGCCGAACAGCACGAACACCCAGTTCTGGGTCTGCAGCCCCGCAAAGATGTAATTGCCGAGGCTGGTCTGCCCGATCGGGGTGGACAGCGTGGCGGTGCCGATCACCCAGACCGCGGCGGTGCGGATGCCCGCCATCATCACCGGCAGCGCCAGCGGCAGTTCGACCATGAACAGCGACTGACGCGGCGTCATACCGACGCCTTGGGCTGCTTCGAGGATCGCCGCATCGACGCCGTGCAAGCCGGTGATGGTGTTGCGCAGCACCGGCAGCATCGAATACAGCGCCAGCGCCAGCACTGCCGGCAAAAAGCCGAACGCTGAAAAACTGAATCCGAACCAGGCGAGCGACACTGACGCCAGGGCCAGCAGCAGCGGATAGAACAGCGCCAGCAGCGCCAGTCCCGGCACCGTCTGCACGATCGAGGCGAGCCCGAGCAGCACGCCGCGCATTGCTCGACGGTTGCGTGCCGCAATCGCCAGCGGCAGGCTCACCGCGAGCCCGAGCGCCAGCGCCGTGACGCTGACGCGCACATGATTGCCGAGATAGTCCGGCAAATGCGCCAGCGCCTCGCCCCAGCGCGGATCGGTGAAAAGATTCATGCCGCGCCATCCCCCGGCAGCAGGATTTTCAGCCGCTCGGCCTGCCGGCGAGGCGTGCTCAAGAGCTCGGCGACGTAAGGATCGGCATTGCGCGAAAGCTCCACTGCGGTGCCCTGCGCCACCAGCCGTCCGGCGCGCATCACCGCGATGCGGTCGGCGAGCAGGATGGCTTCCCCCATGTCATGGGTGATCATGACCGTGGTCAGCCCGAGTTTTGTATGCAGCGCGCGAAAATCGTCGCCGAGCGCGTCGCGGGTCAGCGGATCGAGCGCGCCGAACGGCTCGTCCATCAGCACGATCTTCGGCGCTGCCGCGAGCGCCCGCGCGACGCCGACGCGCTGACGCTGGCCGCCTGACAATTCATGCGGAAAGCGCTCGCGATACTCGGTACGGTCGAGCCGCACCAGATCGAGCAGTTCGTCCACCCGCGCGGAAATTTTTGGCGCAGGCGTCCCCGACAATTTCGGCGTGATCCCGATATTGGCGGCGACGCTCAGATGCGGAAACAGCCCGCCGCTCTGGAACACATAGCCGATGCGGCGGCGCAGCGCGACCGGATCGGCCGCGCGCACGTCCTCACCCTCGACCGTGATGGTGCCGCTGTCCGCATCGATCAGCCGGTTCGCCAGCCGCAGCAGCGTGGTCTTGCCGGAGCCTGAGCCGCCGACGATGGCGAGGAATTCGCCGTCTGCGACCTCGAGCGAGACGCCGTCCACCGCGCGAACGCGGCCGCCGTCGAAGCTCTTGCCGACATGCGCGAAGGCGATCAGGGGCGGCGTCGACATTTTCTCGTGCCTGCGACTCTTGGCCTCCCCTCGAGGGGCCCTGGAGGGGGAGGGTGAAGAAGGAACGTGGCCTCCAGTACCACGTCGTGACACTTCATTGAACCGTTGAACCGATCCGGACAAGAGGCCACACCCATTGTTGCCATGGCGAGTTCGCTGCCGGCGTTGGAGCCGCCGGTTGCGGTAAATCGACGCTGTTCACGGTCGCCGCACTCGCGCGAAACCGTTGCCCTGGACGTTTCACAGCGTGTAAGCTCTTTGGACAATGGCTCGACGAAGCATCGCGCCTGCCTTTTGGGAGGAAAGCATGAGCCTGTCCAGGTCGACGTCCGTTATCGTTTTGGCGCTCTGCGCGGCGTTGGTGACGCCCGCGCTCGCACAGAAGAAATATGACACCGGCGCCAGCGATACCGAGATCAAGGTCGGCCAGACCATTCCGCTCAGCGGACCGGCCTCCGCCTACGGCGGCATCGGCAAGGTGCAGGCCGCCTATATCCGCATGATCAACGAGCAGGGCGGCGTCAACGGACGCAAGATCAATCTCATTCAATACGACGATGCCTACAGCCCGCCGAAGACCGTCGAGCAGGTGCGCAAGCTGGTCGAGAGCGACGAGGTTCTCACCACCTTCCAGATCATCGGCACGCCGCCGAATGCCGCGGTACAGAAATATCTGAACGACAGGAAGGTACCGCAACTTCTGGCCTCGACGGGTGCCACGCGCTTCACCGATCCCAGGAATTTCCCATGGACGATTGCCTTCAATCCCAACTACCAGTCAGAGGGGCATATCTACGCGAAATACATTCTCGCCAACTATCCGAACGCCAAGATTGCCATCCTCTATCAGAACGACGATCTTGGAAAAGACTACGTCAAGGGGCTGAAGGACGCGCTGGGCGCGAAGGCCTCGATGATCGTGGCCGAAGCGTCCTACGAATTGTCCGATCCGACCGTGGATTTGCAGATGGTGACGCTGAAATCCTCCGGCGCCGATCTGTTCTACAACATCACCACGCCCAAATTCGGCGCCCAGGCGATCAAGAAAGCCGCCGAGCTCGGCTGGAAGCCGGTCCAGATTCTCGACATCAACGCGACGCCCGTGAGCCAGACCCTGGTTCCGGCCGGCCTCGAGAATGCCAAAGGCATCATTTCGGTCAATTACGGCAAGGACCCGCTCGACCCGCAGTGGGCCAACGATGAGGGCATGAAGCGCTACAAGGCGTTCATGGAGAAATGGGCTCCGGGCGAGGACGCCAACAGCGGGATTGCGACCTACGGCTACTCGACCGCGGCGCTGTTCGTGCAGATCATCAAGCAGTGCGGCGACGATCTCACGCGCGCAAATATCATGAAGCAGGCAACGAACATCAAGGGCTTCGTCGCCGACCTGGCACTGCCGGGTATGACGACCTCGACCACGCCGGATGACTGGCGCATCAACAAGCAATTCCAGATGATGAAGTTCGACGGCCAGCGCTGGGTTTTGTTCGGGCCGATCCTGACGGACGAATACAAGACGAACTGAACGATCAGTTGCCGGCAGCGGACATCACCGAAGCGAAGGCGATGTCCGCTTTGAACCGGCTGCCCGCGTCCTGTGAGGTGACTGCCAGCGGATTTTGCTCACGCCTTTCGAATGAGGATGCATCCTAAAGATCGAAATTCGTGGGCAGCATGACGACGTCGCGAATGGTCATGCCGCGTGGCCGCGTCAGCATGAAGATTGCCACGTTTGCTACCTCGCTGGCCTCCAGAAGGCTTCCCGACTCCCTGGCTTGCTTCAGCTTCTCGGGCGGCCAGTCCGCCAGCAAAGCTGTGATGACGGGGCCGGGCGAGATCGAGCCGACGCGGATGCCATGCTTGAAGACTTGGCGTCGCACCGTCTGGACAAAGCAGTTGATCGCCCACTTGGACGACGCATAGACCGGCTCCCATGGCGTCGGAAAGTGAGCCGCCAGGGAACTGGTGATGATGATGTCGCCGGTTCGACGGCCGATCATGTGAGGCAGCGCGTCGTGAACATTCTTCATCACGACGTTGACATTCAGATTCAGCATCCGGTCGATAGCGCCTGTATCGACATCGACCAGGTCGCCGCCGACATACATACCCGCATTGGCATGCAGGATGTCGAGTTGGCCGGCCTGTTCCAGGATTCTGGGCATCAAGCTGGCACAGTCGCCGGGATCGAGCAGGTCGATTACCAACGGGATCACCGCGTCGCCGTACTTGTTGCCGAGCGTCTTCAGCGCCGCCTCGTCGCGATCGACCATCACCACCCGAGCGCCCGCCGCCAGCATGGCCTCGGTACTGGCCAAGCCGATGCCCGACGCCGCCCCGGTCACGGCGGCAACCTTGCCTTCCAATTCCGTCGCCATCGGTCTCCACCTTGCCCGGGTCACCGCAATCTCCGGCCTCAGTATAGCCAGATGCACTGCGACAGACAGTATCTCAATCCGATCACCGCTTCGGCTTCCGGCACGTCGCAGCGCTTCATTGAACTTAGCCGCGCAAGACGCTAAGGCATCCTCCAAACCTGGAGGGGGATGAGGGTGGACACGACACAGCCGACGGCGGTCGGGCTTGACGACGCGACGGTGGCGTTCCGCCTGGCCGATGGGCGTGTCTATACCGCGGTCGAACAGGCAAGGCTTAATGTCGCGCATGGCGAATTCGTCGCCATCGTCGGGCCCACCGGATGCGGGAAATCGACCCTGCTCAACGTCGCCGCCGGCCTGCTCAAGCCGGCATCGGGCAGGGTGCGGATTTTCGACCGGCCGCTCTCTGGCCTCAACCGCGAGGCCGGCTACCTGTTTCAGGCGGATGCGCTGTTTCCCTGGAAGACCGCGATCGACAATGTCGCGATTGGTCTCGAAATCGCGGGCGCGCCGCGCGGCCTCGCACTGCAGCGCGCGCAGGGCTGGCTCACCGCGGTGGGGCTCGGCGCCTTCGGCAACCGCTATCCGCACATGCTCTCGGGCGGCCAGCGCAAGCGTATAGGGCTGGCGCAGGTGTTGATCCGCGATCCAAAGATCCTCCTGATGGACGAGCCGTTCGGCCCGCTCGATGCCCAGACGCGCCAGATCATGGGCAACCTGCTGCTGGAACTGTGGAACGCCGACCGCAAGGCGGTGCTGTTCGTGACCCACGATCTCGAAGAGGCGATCGCGCTCGCCGACCGCGTCGTGATCATGTCGGCGGGACCGTCGGCGCGCATCATCGGCGACTGGCGGGTCCAGATTCCGCGCCCGCGCGACATTTTCGAGGTCCGGCTGGACAAGGAATTTCATTCGCTGCACCAGGAAATATGGAGTGTTTTGCGGGATGAGGTGTTGAAGGGCTATGCGCAGTCCTCGCAAGCGGCGGAGACTGGCTGACCGGCTGCCTTGATATCGGGGTAGCCGGCGTTACACTCGGACGGATCAACAAAAAATCAAAAATGGGAGACGCATTCATGCTTCGACGCGGTTCAATTCTGGCCGGCGCGCTGGCGAGGCTTGCCATTGACGGGTGAGATGGAAATGAGAGGAGCTTGAACGTGTCGAGGATCGGGCTCCTCTCATTGCAATTGCTGGTCGCCGTCGTGGCGCTCGGCCTGTGGCAATTGCTCGCCACCGAGCCGCTGTTCGGCCGGCTGTGGCTGCCGCCGTTTTTCTTCTCCAATCCGGTCGACGTCGGCAGCCAGATCGTCGACTGGTTCTCGACCGGCGTGATCTGGAAGCATCTTGCAATCACGCTGTGGGAATCGATCCTGGCCTTTGCGATCGGCTCGCTGTCAGGCGTCGCCGTCGGCTTCTGGTTCGCGCGCCAGCCGCTCGTCGCCGCGGTGTTCGATCCCTATGTCAAGATGGCCAACGCGCTGCCGCGCGTGGTGCTGGCGCCGATCTTCACGTTGTGGCTGGGTTTGGGCATCTGGTCGAAGGTGGCGCTCGGCGTCACGCTGGTGTTCTTCATCGTGTTCTTCAACGTCTATCAGGGCGTCCGCGAGGTCTCCGGCACCGTGCTTGCCAACGGCCGCATGCTCGGCATGAGCGAACGCCAGCTGATGCGGCATGTCTACTGGCCCTCGGCGCTGTCCTGGATGTTCTCTTCCCTGCACACCTCGGTCGGCTTTGCGGTGGTCGGTGCCGTGGTCGGCGAGTATCTGGGCTCGGCGGCAGGCCTCGGCTACCTGATCCAGCAGGCCGAAGGCGTGTTCGACGTCGCCGGGGTGTTCGCCGGCATGTTTGTGCTGTCGGCCTTCGTCATCCTGATCGATCTCGGCGTGACGATGGTCGAGCGCCGGCTATTGGTGTGGCGGCCGGATGCGGTGGAGGGGCGGGGATAGTAGACCGTCATTCCGGGGCGATGCGAAGCATCGAATCCCAGATGCGCAATTGCGCATCGGGGAATCTCGAGATTCCGGGTTCGCGCTGTGCGCGCCCCGGAATGACGACGGGAAGGCCGCCGTCGTCAGTTCAGCATCTTCATGTCATCCGGTGCCTGCGGCGGCGTCTTGATCGCGATTGCCTTGAGCGTCCGCCCCGTGACCTTGGTGCCGCCATGGGGCGTGCCCTTGGGGATGATGACGAGGTCGCCGGCCTTCACCGGCACTTCCTTGTCGCCGAGCCACATGGTTCCGGTGCCGTCGAGGATGTACTGGATCTCGTTGGTGTTGGGATGCATGTGTTTCGGCGTGTTGCCGTCCTGGATCGAGATGGTGGCGCCGTCGACGGCGACGAACAGCTTGTTGCGCATGCCCGATGCATTGGCCGGGCTCAGCGCGTCGCCTTCCAGTTCGCCGGTGTGAATGACCTGCGCCGTGATGTTCTCGGCGGCGGCGTGGGCGGGTTGCATCAAATGCGTAATGCCGCAGCCGGCGGCGAACGCGGCGGCGATCGATAGCGTGGTAGCGATGCGATTCATGGTCAGGCCTCCCTCGTGGTGTTTTTTGTGCGCCGATGTTATGCCGCCGGGCCGGGCTTGACCAGCAGACGACCCGGCAAAGCGGGCTCGATACGACGAAAAGATCTATAGGCCCCGATGGAATAATCGCGGGGCTTGCCGTCAAACCGAAACCGGCCTTGCCGATGCTGCTTGGCACCAAAGTCGCCTTCTCAAGCCTTGCGCGCTGCTCTATCGTGCCGCCAACCGGATGGAGGAAATCATGAGACAATTGTTGGGCCGGCTGGCCGGTACGCTGCTGGCGCTGCTGCTGACGTCAGGATTTGCCGCAGCGCAAACCAGGATCACGGTGGCGATCGGCGGCGGCGCCTGCCTGTGCTATCTGCCGACGGTGCTCGCCAAACAGCTCGGCGAATTCGACAAGGCCGGGCTTGCCGTCGAGCTCGTCGACCTCAAGGGCGGCTCGGACGCGCTCAAGGCCGTACTCGGCGGCAGCGCCGACGTGGTGTCGGGCTATTTCGACCACTGCGTCAATCTCGCCGCCAAGAAGCAGGAGCTGGTGGCGTTCGTGGTCTATGACCGCTATCCGGGCCTGGTACTGGTGGTCTCGCCCTCGCACAATGGCGAGATCAAATCGATCAAGGATCTGGCCGGAAAGAAGGTCGGCGTCAGCGCGCCGGGTTCCTCGACCGATTTCTTCCTGAAGTATCTGTTGAAGAAGAACGGCCTCGATCCCACCAGCGCCTCGGTGATCGGCGTCGGCCTGGGTGCGACGGCCGTGGCCGCGATGGAGCAGGGCCAGATCGACGCCGCCGTGATGCTCGACCCTTCCGTCACGGTGCTGCAGGCCAGCCATCCGGACCTGCAGATTCTCAGTGATACCCGCACGCAGAAGGATACGCTCGCCGTATTCGGCGGCGAATATCCCGGCGGCGCGCTTTACGCCACCGCGGCCTGGGTCGCCACCCACGAGAAGGAAACGCAGGCGCTGACCAATGCGATCGTCAACACGCTCGGCTGGATCCATTCGCATTCGGCCGAGGACATCATGGCCAAGATGCCGCCGGAGATGGTCGGCAAGAACAAGGAGCAATATCTCGCCGCGCTGAAGAACACGATCCCGATGTATTCGGAGACCGGCAAGATGGACCCCAGGGGCGCCGATGCCGTGCTCGCGGTGTTCAGCGAGAGTTCGCCTGAGGTCGCCAAGGCCCATGTCGACGTCGCAAAAACCTTCACCAACAGGTTCGTCGAGCAGGCCAAAAAGACGACGGGGATGAATGCGAAATAGGCCCGATCGAGCGGCATGACGCGTCCGGTCATCCATCGCGTCACCACGCTCGATCTGGTTTTGGAGCCAAAACCGTGGCCGTTCGCGCAAGCGCGGCACGCCGAGATCGAGGCGCACTTTGCCGTCAAGGCGCGCGAAAAGCCGATCTGGAACGGCCGCATCCTGTTGGCGCGCGATCCCGTTTTCAACGGGGCGCGGTTCGCGGCGTCGTATTTCGAAGCCGATTTCGCAAGCTTTTTGGCCTGGCGCGACTGGGGCTTTCCCGACAAAAGCGTGTTCAACGGATTCGGGATGGGCGCGCTGCGCGCCTGCGACGGCGCCTTCATCCTCGGTGAAATGGGCCGGCACACCTCGAATGCGGGCCGCGTCTATTTTCCGTCGGGAACGCCCGACCTCGACGATATCAGCCATGGTATGGTCGACATCGCCGGCAGCGTCGCCCGCGAGGTCGAGGAGGAAACCGGACTGCGGCCCGCGGACTATCGCGCGGCCGCGCATTGGGATTGCGTCGTCGCGGGCAGCGCGATTGCGATGATCAGGATATTGGACGTCGATGTAACAGGCGAGGTGCTGCGCGAGCGGATCGAAGCCAATCTCGCGCTGCAGTCGCAGCCCGAGCTGTCCGCCATTCATCTGGTGCGCGCGACGGGCAATTTCACCGCCGCGATGCCGCGCCTCGTCACCGCGTTCATCGAGGCGACTTTCGCCGAGCAGAAGTAAAAAGTGTGAGCCGTCATGAGCAGGAAGTCCGCGCCATCACTCGCTGCCGATCTGAAGCGTTTCGTGACCCCGTTCCGCTTCGACGGCTCGGGCACATTCCATCTCAGGTCGGTCAAGACCAGCGAGAAGGGCGGTCTCGACAAGGACAAGGCGGAAAAAATCCTGGACGCCAACCGGAGCCGGCTGAAGGATTTCCAGGAAAAACTTTACGCGCAGGACCGCTGGTCGCTGTTGCTGATCTTCCAGGGCATGGACGCCGCCGGCAAGGACAGCATCATCAAGAACATCTTCGACGGCGTCAATCCGCAGGGCTGCGAGGTCCATTCGTTCAAGCAGCCTTCCACGCTTGAGCTCAACCATGATTTCATGTGGCGCTGCATGATCGCGCTGCCGCAGCGCGGCCGCATCGGCATCTTCAACCGCTCCTATTACGAGGAATGCCTGGTGACGCGGGTGCACCCGGAACTGCTCAGGCAGGAGAAGATCCCGCCAAAACTGGTCGCGGAGAAAATCTGGCGCGAGCGGTTCGAGGATATTTCGGCGATCGAGCGCTATCTGGCGCGCAACGGCACCGTGATCCTGAAATTCTTCCTCAACATTTCAAGGGAAGAGCAGCGCAAGCGCTTCCTCGATCGGCTCGACGAGCCCGCCAAGAACTGGAAATTCTCGATGGCCGACATCAGCGAGCGCGCGTTTTGGCCGCGCTACATGGCCGTGTACCAGGACATCGTCCGCCATACCTCGAGCGCGGCGGCGCCGTGGCATGTGGTGCCGGCCGATCACAAATGGTTCGCGCGCGTGGTGATCGGGTCGGCGATCGTCTCGGCGCTGGAAACACTCAATCTGCGCTTTCCGCGCGCCGACCCGGCCTCGCTGCGGGAGTTCAAGCCGATTCGCAAGGCGCTGGAAGACGAAGGCAAGGGCAAAAAGAAGCGCAGCGCGAGGCGGACGGCCGCGGCGAAAGTGGCGAAGAAATAGCCGCGCCGGGCGCCTGCGCGGCCGGTTCTCGCAGAGATCGTGTGAACCCCTTCATATGCGAAAGCAGACTTCCGTGTTACAACCGGACTGCCATCGAGCTGGATCGGTCGGGATTTTTCGCGCCGCAGTGAGGGCATCGCTGCCGGCATTTTGCGAGGGGGACTGCGATGAAGCTTCCGCGTCGCCAATTCCTGCGTCTCGCCGGGCTCGCCATCGGTGTTCCCGCGATCCCGCGCATCGCCCGCGCGGAAACCTATCCGGCCCGGCCGGTTCGCATCCTGGTCGGCTTCGCCGCCGGCGGCGCGCCCGACATCGCCGGGCGCCTGATCGGGCAATTTCTGTCGGAGCGGCTCGGCCAGCAATTCATCATCGAGAACCGGCCCGGCGCCGGCGGCAACATCGCCACCGAGGCCGTGATCGAGGCACCGGCCGACGGTTATACGTTATTGCAGGCGGGGCTGATGAACGCGGTCAACGCGACGCTCTACACCAGGCTCAAATACAATTTCATCCGCGACATGGCGCCGGTCGCGAGCATCAACCACGAGAATTATTGCATGGAGGTCTCGCCGTCGTTTCCGGCCAAGACCGTTGCCGAATTCATCGCCTACGCCAGGGCCAATCCGGGCAAGCTCAACATGGCCTCGCCCGGCAACGGCACCGGGCCGCACATGGCCGGCGAACTGTTCAAGATCATGGCCGGCGTCGACATGGTGCACGTGCCCTATCGCGGTTCGCCGCCCGCGCTGACCGATCTGCTCGCCGGCCAGGTGCAGATGATGTTCAGCCCGATGTCCTCCTCGATCGAATATGTCAGAGCCGGCAAGCTTCGTGGGCTGGCCGTGACCTCGGCGGCCCGTTCGGGGGCGTTGCCTGATGTTCCGGCGGTGGCGGAGACCGTGCCCGGTTACCAGGCCAGCGGCTGGTTCGGCATATGCGCGCCGGCGAAGACGCCCGCAGGCATCATCGACAAGCTCAATGCCGAGATCAATGCCGGCCTTGCCGATCCGAAATTGCTGGCCCGCTTTGCCGATCTTGGCGCCACGCCGTTTGCCGGCTCCCCCGCAGACTTCGCAAGCCACATCGCCGCCGAAACCGAGAAATGGAGCAAGGTGGTACGGACCGCCAACATCAGGGCCGACTGAAGGTTGCGGTGTCGGCATGGGGTTGCGGCGGACCGGGGCTCCAGCCGAACCCAATCCGTGATAGCATGATGTCCAGGCGGCGCACGGCCGCATCGGGAGGGTACCATGACGTCAGCGGCGGAAGGGATGGAACTCACGCAAGTCGGCGCCGGCACCGTGATCGGCGAGTTGATGCGGCAGTACTGGATTCCGGCGGTGCAATCCTCCGAACTCGTCGCCGATGGCGCGCCGATCCGGTTGATGCTGCTCGGCGAAAAGCTGATCGCGTTTCGCGACAGCGCCGGCCGGGTCGGCGTGATGGACCATCGCTGCCCGCACCGCTGCGCCTCATTGTTCCTCGGACGCAACGAGCAGGGCGGCATCCGCTGCATCTATCACGGCTGGAAATACGACGTCACCGGCGCCTGCGTCGACATGGCGAGCGTGCCGCCGCACCAGGATTTCAAGCACAAGGTGAGGGCCAAGGCGTACCCCACGGTCGAGCGTGCCGGGGTGGTCTGGGCCTATATGGGATCGAGCGCGGTGGCGCCGCCGCTGCCGGCGCTGGAAATTCTCGACGTTCCCGACGACGAGATCAGCGTCACCTTCATCATGCGCGAATGCAACTACCTGCAGGCGATCGAAGGCGAGATCGACACCGCGCATTTCGGTTTCCTGCACGCCGGCCATGTCGACCCGGACGACGTATCCGAGGATGATCCGGTCTACAACACGATCATCGACCGTGCGCCCGAGTACCATATCGCGGATAGCCCCTGGGGCACGCAATATGCGGGCTACCGCCCGGCCGGCCCCGGAAACACCTATTGGCGCTTCGCCAATTTCCTGTTTCCGTTCTGGACCCAGGCGCCGAACGGCGAGTTCGGCAGCCACGTCCATGCGCGCGCCTGGGTGCCGCTCGACGACGGCCACACCATGTTCTGCTTCCTGCGCTGGAAGCGCGGCATATCGGCGTTGACGCAGCCGCAGCCCGCCTTCAAGGATGGCCGGCCGATCGGCGGCACCGGGCGTGCCAACAAGTTCCTGCCGAACACCACCGACTGGCTCGGCCGCTGGCGGCTCGCCGCCAATCCGGAGAACGACTGGGGGCTCGACCGCGCCGCCCAGCAGAGCAACGCGATCTACAGCGGCATCGACGGCATCCATTTGCAGGATCAGGCCATCACCGAGAGCATGGGCCCGGTCGTCGACCACGCCTTCGAGCATCTGGCGCCGTCGGACCAGATGATCACCCGCACGCGCCGGCGGCTGTTGATGGCGGCGCGCGCGCTGCGCGACAAGCGCGTCGCCCCGCCCGGCGCCGAACACGCCGAGGTCTATCGCGGCGCGCGCAGCGGCTATTTCGTCAGCGACGACAACAGCCCCTGGCAGGAGCTCTACGCCAGGCAACTGGCGGCTGCGGTGCACCCATCGCAGGTCCCGCTGCGCGCGGCGGAGTAAGGTCTGCCCGCATCCGGCAGGCCGCGATCTAACAATCGAGGCCGCATGAGGCGACGACAATACCTCGCGCTTGTCAGGGGCGCGCCCATCCTCATTGCCTGTGTCGGCTCCTTTGTCGTTGCCGATGCGCGCGCCGAGCCATCGACGGTCTACTTTGCCAGCGCTGACGGCCGGACGGAACTCGTGGGCTATTTGTTTGCGCCGAAGACCGAGGGCCCGCATCCCGCGGTCGTGATGTTGCACGGCCGAGGGGGTCCCTATTCGTCCAAGGTCAGCAAGGGATGCTCGCTCGTCGCCAAGGACATTGGCTCGCCCTGCAATGCCTCATCGCTTTCCAGGCGGCACGTCGCGTGGGGCGAATATTGGGCCGATCGCGGCTATCTTGCCTTGCTTACCGACAGCTTTGGGCCTCGAAACAAGGCGCACGGTTTTGGCAGGTTCACGCACGACGATCCGGGCCGCGACGACGTCAACGAGCGGACCGTTCGGCCCCTCGACGCGGAGGGTGCCTTGCGATATCTGCGATCGCGCGGCGATGTCGTCTCCGATCGAATCTTTTTGCAGGGCTGGTCAAACGGCGCGAGCACGACGCTGAATGTCATGTATCGACAGACCTCACCGCCATCCCCGGGCTTTCGTGCCGCGATGGCGCTTTATCCGGGATGCGGTCCCCGCGCCCTGATCTCGCAGCACTACAGGACAGCTTCGCCGGTGACGGTCTTTCTCGCCTCCGATGACGAAGAGGTTTCGCCCGCGATTTGCCACCGGGTGCTCGACGCCGCCGCAAGCAATGGCAGCCCAATCAAGGTGATCGAGTATCCCGGCGCCACGCATGATTTCGATTGGCCCGGCAAGAAGCGTCAGTCGGTCGAGGCCAACAGAACAGCCCGCGAGGACGTCTTGCGCCGGGCGCCGGAGCTGTTTGCCGATTAGAAAGTATGCGACCCTTACCAACTCCCGCGAGCACTGTTACCCTTGCCGTCGCAGAGCAAGGCGGCACGGAAAGGAAAGGCGATGGCAGCGGAAATCAACATCTACAACCCGGCGGAACTCGGCCCTCCGATGGGGCAATACACCCATGTGACGCGGGTAAGAGCCAACGAATTCCTGTTCATCGCCGGCATGCTGTCGGGCGATGCCGCCGGCAACGTCATCGGCGAGGGCGATTTCGACGTCCAGACCGCGCAGGTGTTTCGCAATATCGAGGCCGCGCTGCGGTCGGCCGGCGCCTCCTGGGCCAACGTCGTTCAGTTCACGACCTACCTCGTGCATTCGCAGGACATCCCGAAATTCATGGCGTTTCGGTTGCGCGAATTCCCAAAAATGTTTCCGGACGGCAAATATCCGCCGAACACTCTCCTGATGGTCGACCGGCTGGTCAAGGAAGCCTTCCTGGTCGAGGTGCAGACCATCGCCGCGGTGTGACCCGCTTGCGGGGAGAGGTCGAGATTTGCCAACAGCGAATTTCGGGTGAGGGGGACTCTCCGCAAGTCGCACTCGTTGAGAGAGCCCCTCTCCCCGCGAAAGAGCGGGGAGAGGGAGGAGCGATCAATCTCGCGCTGGGTATTTTGCTCGTCATTGCAAGCGGCGAAAGGCGTGCTATTTTTGGGCTTCGCCCGGCGGAACGCCGGGACAGCCAACGCATTGACATCGAGCTTGCAAGGTTCGTCAGTCGGAGACCGGATTGCAGGGCCTCCCGGCGTCCAGCTCCTCCAATCATGGAGATCATCGTGAGGAATTTGTTCTTTGTAATTGTGTTCGCCGGCAGCCTCGCAACCGTCGGCGCGGCGCGCGCCGCGGACGGATGCGGCCCCGGTTGCCATGGAACGTCGCAGGGCGCCTGCGTCATCGATGGCTGGACCACAGGTGCGGCGCCCAACGAATGCCCCGCCGGCAACCGCCCCCGGCGCCCGTGCCCGCGCGATTATGCGTGGCGATACGGAGCCTGTTTCCAGAAATGATGGAGCGCCGGCTTGCGCGCGAGGGCGTAGCCGCCGCAGGGCCGTGATCGAATGAGATGCGTTCCGTATTGGCACGGCCCGGACCCTGGGCAGCACCGTTCCTGGCGTGGTCTTCCAACCCACGGTGCTGGTGGCTCAGCCGACAGCCATCCACTGGCACGAGGCCGATTGGCTGGCTTATCGTGCGATGAGCATCGAGAGACGCGATGCCAGCAGTTTCCCGATGAGTTTCATCGGGTAGGTTCGATAGCTCGGCGCATCCTGCGGAATTTCCGTGTTGACGAGACGGTACTTTGTTTGGGTCCGCATCTCGATGGGCGGGAGGTCGCCTTCAAAACGGGCGCGATACATCGACACCCAATGGCCGCGGCCGAACTTCAGGAACATGCCCGAGTTGCAGCACGACGCCACGAACCGTTGGGTAGGCGCACTGTCTTTGATCTTGTAGCCCACCAACAGGTCTGCGCCCGACACGCAACCAAACCGGTCGTTACGGTAGCTCAAATAAGGTGTCCCGCCGTCATCGTCGAGGACACGCGCAGCATTCGGCAGCCTTTCGATCTCCTGACCACCCCTCTGACAATCGTCGCAATAGCACACCACGCTCAGGATGGGCGCGCCAACGGCTTGGCACCGAACGCGACCGCAAGCGCATGACGACATCCTGATCGTCGGGTGTCTTTTGGCCATCTGGTTGTCTCGGTTTCTCTGCTGCGCGGACCTTCCTGTTCCATCATATTGTCGACGACACCCAGCGTCAAAACGACAGGCGGCCCATTTCGGTCGAGAATGACCGAACCCGGACATCAGCCATCGTTGCGGTTTGGCGATTTCATCAAACTTATCGGCGGCGTCTAGCCGCTGCGCGCGCACGCTTATCGCAAGCTCGCCGCAAAAGGCAGGAGCGCCTCGGAGCATGGCGGCCCGATGGCGACGGGGCTGGACGGTCTCACCGCTCCCAGGGCTGAATCCGCCTTGTCGCGGGGAACTTTATGGCCTCTAATCGCGCAAACAATTGTACAGGGAGGTAAAAATGAACGCGCGAGTTCTAATGCGGGTTGCTGCGGCAGTGGCTGGTTTGATCCTGTCCGCGACGGTTGGTCAAGCGGCTGAGGTCAAGGTATTTACGTCGGTCGCGCTAACAACCGCGTTCAACGAGCTTTCCCCGATTTTCGAGCAGAAGACGGGCCACAAGCTGGTCATCGATTTCAACCTGGCGGCGGTCCAGAAGAAACGCCTCCTCGATGGCGACCGCGCCGATGTGATCATCCTGACGCGGTCGATGATGGAGGACCTTGCGAAGCAGAACAAGCTGGCCCCCGGTAACCTCGTGAATATTGCCGGCACGCCGGTCGCGCTTGCGGCCCGTGCCGGTGTGCCGAAGCCGGATATCTCGACGGTCGAAGCGTTCAAGCAAACGCTGCTTTCAGCCCATTCGATCTCCTACGCCGATCCGGCCAAGGGCGGCCTCAGCGGCGTCGTTGCGGGCAAAGCAATCGAACGTCTCGGCATCGCCGAGCAGATGAAGGCGAAGACTACGCTTGTGCCCGGCGCGGAGGCGCCGGAACTGGTGGCGAAGGGCGAGGTGGAACTCGGCATCGCGCAGGCCTCCGAGATCGTGCCGATTGCCGGCGCACAATTGGTTGGTCCGTTGCCGGGCGAGCTTGGCAGCATGACCTTGTTCACCGGCGCCGTCGGCGCTGAAACGCAATCAGCCGGCGCGGCGAAGGCACTCATCGAGTTTCTGTCCGGGCCTGAAGCGGCGCCGCACTTCCAGTCCAAGGGGTTCCAAACGGGGCTATAACTGGGATTGCCGATGAGGTGATCGAATAGCAATTGCTTTTTGCCTGCAGTACCCGCGCCGTCGGGCAAATCACCTGCGCCGCAAGGTCCCTGGCTGATCCGCTTGTCAAGACCATCCCGCAAAAATATTCTTCTTTTCAGAATATTCGGATTATCCTATATTGCTTCCCGTCCCGTCCCACCAAAAGGGGCGTATCATGATCGTCGCGAACGCGGGGCGGGATGCGGTGGACGCTGAAGGTGCTTGAAGACGAGGGCATCCGAGGCGGACGGCAAAGACGTGTGGGCCTGGCACCCCGACGCTGGTGTCAAGTTCGCGGTAAGGCACGCTGATGACGGTGGCCAACAAGCCCGGAGCACCGGGGCGAGCACGTAGCAGCCGTTAAAACCATTGCGTGGGGAATGCCGGGTGATTCCGGTGTGACCTGTATGACTCGTGTGCGCTCTATTACTACCATTTGCACACGAGGCCGCGGGCGCATCGGCCGCCCGGCATTCCCTGCGCCCTCTGTTTGAGAGGGCGGGAGATAAACCAATACCTCGCGCATGCGCATGCGGCGAGAATCGCGAGTCTGTCGTCTCGCCCCCTTGCAATTTGAGGTCCGAGATGGCGGAGCGCGTCCGGGCGTACCGCGTTCTCGCGAGTGCCCCTTCAGGACGGACAGCGCAAAGCGTGCGTGAAGCTCGCGACCTCTCCCCGCAGCGGAGGGTACACTACGTCAGCCAAACTGACTATCTTTTGGCATTGCGGCGGCCCGCATTTCTCGTCTAGAACGAACACGGAAGCGCTCTCTGGCAACGAACCGTCAATGGTTTTGGCCGAGAATCGGGCTTCCATAGGGTCTGGCAATGCTGATTCGCAGCCAAATGTTCGGAGTTCAGGGGAAAGCGGCCATAGCCGCTGCGTCCCCGCGCGATTCCGGCTGCGTCCTTGCCCACCCGGCGCCTCGGCGGGCTGCTGCTTCTTATCTGCCCCTGAGGGCCGTCTGGGCTTTTGAGCCTGGGCACTCAGGGGTTGCGCGAGATCACCAGACCCCATCAGCGCGCAGACAGCAGCGCATCATCGATAAGGAATTTTCGAAATGACCACCGTCAACAAGTCCGAAAAGGACCGCGTCATCATATTCGACACCACCCTGCGCGACGGCGAACAGTGCCCCGGCGCCACCATGACCTTCGAGGAGAAGCTCGAGGTCGCCGAGATGCTCGACGACATGGGCGTCGACGTCATCGAGGCCGGCTTCCCCATCACCTCGGAAGGCGATTTCCAGGCCGTCAGCGAGATCGCCCGCCGCTCCAAGAATTCGGTCATTGCGGGCCTGTCGCGGGCGAATCCGAAGGACATCGACCGCTGCGCCGAAGCCGTGAAATTCGCCAGGCGCGGCCGCGTCCACACCGTGATCGCGACCTCGCCGCTGCACATGCGGGTGAAGTTGAACATGACGCCGGAGCAGGTGATGGATCTCTCCATCGCCAACGTCACCCGCGCCCGCAACCAGATCGACGACGTCGAATGGTCGGCCGAGGACGCCACCCGCAGCGAGATGGATTACCTCTGCCGCATCGTCGAGGCCGTGATCAAGGCCGGCGCCACCACGGTCAATATTCCCGACACCGTCGGCTATACCATGCCGGAGGAATACACCGCCTTCATGCGCACCCTGATCGAGCGGGTGCCGAATTCCGACAAGGCGGTATTTTCCGTGCATTGCCACAACGATCTCGGCATGGCGGTGGCGAATTCGCTGGCCGGCATCGCCGGCGGCGCGCGGCAGATCGAATGCACCGTCAACGGCATCGGCGAGCGGGCGGGCAATGCCGCGCTGGAAGAAGTCGTGATGGCGATGAATGTCCGCAACGACGTGTTCCCGTGGTGGAACAAGATCGACACCACGCAACTGACCCGGGCCTCGAAGCTGGTGTCCGCGGCGACCTCGTTCCCGGTGCAGTACAACAAGGCGATCGTCGGCCGCAATGCGTTCGCCCATGAGAGCGGCATCCACCAGGACGGCGTGCTGAAGGATGCATCGACCTACGAGATCATGAAGCCGGAAATGGTCGGCCTGAAACAGTCGTCGCTGGTGCTGGGCAAGCATTCGGGTCGGCACGCCTTCGTGCACAAGCTGGAGGAGATGGGCTACAAGCTCGGCGCCAACCAGCTGGAAGACGCCTTCGTGCGGATGAAGGCGCTCGCCGACCGCAAGAAGGACATCTACGACGAGGACATCGAGGCGCTGGTCGATCAGGAGATCGCCAATGCGCATGATCGCATCAAGCTCGCTTCGCTGACGGTGATCGCGGGCACCCATGGTCCGCAACGCGCCACCATGAAGCTCAATATCGACGGCCAGATCAAAATCGAGGAAGCCGAGGGCAACGGGCCGGTCGATGCCGTGTTCAACTGCATCAAATTGCTGGTGCCGCATGAGGCGAAGCTGGAACTCTATCAGGTCCATGCGGTCACCGAAGGCACCGACGCGCAGGCGGAAGTGTCGGTGCGGCTTGCCCATGAGGGCCGTTCGATGACCGCGCGCGCCGCCGATCCCGACACGCTGGTGGCCTCGGCCAAAGCCTATCTCGGTGCGCTCAACAAGATCGTCATGAAGCGCCAGCGCGACGTGCCCGCGGCGGCGGCAGGGTGAGTGCTCGGGCCCGTCATTCCGGGGGCGATGCGAAGCATCGAACCCGGAATCTCGAGATTCCGGGTTCGCGCTGCGCGCGCCCCGGAATGACAGGTAAAACGCGGCGCTCTCGGCGCCGCGTTTTGCACTGCAACAAGCCCGTAAAGCCTGTTCCAGGCTGGTCTAAAAGGGCGATGGCAATTCGCACCGCTTCTCTGTATTGGTGCCGCTGGATTCGAGTGTCGGGGCGGGGGCTCCGCGCTCCACGAATAAGCGGGAGGAAATATGCGTAAATTGATCCTGGCAGCGGCGTCGGTCGCGGCACTGGCACTGATTGGCCCGGCCTCGGCTCAGGCGCCGATCATTCTCAAATTCAGCCATGTCGTGGCTGCCGATACGCCCAAGGGCAAGGCCGCCGAGAAATTCAAGGAACTGGCGGAAAAATATACGGGCGGCAAGGTCAAGGTCGAAGTCTATCCGAACTCGACGCTCTACAAGGACAAGGAAGAGCTCGAAGCGCTTGCAGCTCGGCGCGGTGCAGATGCTGGCGCCGTCCAACTCCAAGTTCGGACCGATCGGCATCCGCGAATTCGAGGTGTTCGACCTGCCCTACATCCTTCCGGACCTGAAGACGCTGCGCAAGGTCACCGATGGCCCGCTCGGCGCCAGACTGCTGAAGCTGCTGGATTCCAAGGGCATGACCGGTCTTGCCTATTGGGACAACGGCTTCAAGCAGATGACCGCCAACAAGAAGCTGATTACGCCTGACGACTACAAGGGACTGAAGTTCCGGATTCAGTCGTCGAAGGTGCTGGAGGCGCAATTCCGCACGCTCGGCGCGATTCCGCAGGTGATGGCGTTCTCGGACGTCTATCAGGCGCTGCAGACCGGCGTCGTCGATGGCCAGGAAAACACCTGGTCGAACATCTACACCCAGAAAATGCATGAGGTGCAGAAATACGCCACCGTCACCAACCACGGCTACATCGGCTATGTCGTGGTCGTAAACAAGAAGTTCTGGGACGGGTTGCCGGCCGACATTCGCGGCCAGCTGACGCAAGGCGATGAAGGAAGCCACCGAGTTCGGCAACGGCCAGTCGGCCAAGGAAAACGACGACGCGCTGGAGGAGATCAGGAAATCCGGCAAGACCGAAATCATCAACCTGACGCCGGAGCAGGACGAAGCGATGCGCAAGGCGATGATGCCGGTCTACAAGGACGTGGCGTCGCGGGTCGGCCAGCCGCTGATCGACGAATTCCTGAAAGAGACGGGCCGCGGCCCGATGAACTGAGCTGTCCTTAGAGAGCAGTCATGCGCGGGGTCCGCGGCCGGAAGGGTCGCGGGCCGCGGTGGATGATCGGGCGGCGTCATGAGACGCCCGGTCGTCGCGGGGGAAATTCATGCTGTTACGCATTCTCGACCGGCTGGAGGAAATCATCATCGCGAGCCTGATGGGCGCCGCGACCGTGATCACCTTCATCACCGTCGTCCATCGCTATCTCGTGGACGTTCCCTTGCTCTATCCGATCCTGTTCCCGATCCGGCTTGCCTGGTCGCAGGAGCTGTGCATCTACATGTTCATCTGGATGGCGAAGTTCGGCGCCGCCTATGGCGTGCGGACCGGCATCCATGTCGGCGTCGACGTGCTGATCAAGCGGCTCAATCCGCGCTGGCAGAAGGGCGTCATCCTGTTCGGCCTGTTCGGCGGCGCGCTGTTCACTTTCATCGTCGGCAGCATGGGCCTGAAATTCGTGGTCGAACTGATGTCGACCGACCAGGTCTCGCCCGATCTCGAACTGCCGAGCTGGCTGGTCTATGCCTGCATTCCGCTCGGCTCCTATTTGATGTGCTTCCGCTTCCTGCAGGTGTCCTGGAACTACTGGTGGACCGACGAACTGCCGCATCATGACGCCACCAATGTCGACGGCATCGAGGTCAGTGCCGAGGCGCCGATTGCGCTCGGAGAAGCCTGATGAGCGCGGCGCTGATTTTCGGACTGCTGTTCGCGCTGATGCTGACGGGCATGCCGATCTCGATTTCGCTCGGCCTGACGGTGTTGACCTTCCTGTTCACGATGACCGAAGTGCCGATCGAGAGCGTCGGGCTGAAACTGTTTTCCGGCCTCGACAATTTCGGCATCATGGCGATCCCGTTCTTCATCCTGGCCGGCACCTTCCTGACCCGCGGCGGGGTGGCGCGGCGGATGATCGCCTTTACCGTGTCGCTGGTCGGCCATCTGCCCGGGGGACTCGGGCTTGCCGGCGTCGCGGCGTGTGCGATGTTCGCGGCGATCTCGGGATCGAGCGTCGCAACCGTGGTGGCGATCGGCTCGATCATGATGCCGGCCATGGTGGAGCACGGCTATCCCCGGCGCTTCGGCGTCGGCGTGATTTCGACCTCCGGCGCGCTCGGCATCCTGGTGCCGCCCTCGATCATCCTGGTGCTGTATGGCGTCTCCACCAACACTTCGATCGGGGCGCTGTTCATGGCCGGCATCGTGCCGGGCATCATGCTGGCCTTGATGCTGGCCGCCGTGACCTGGTTCATCGCCTGGCGCAACGATTATCCGCGCATGCCAAGGGCGACGCTGCGCCAGCAATGGACCGCGTTCCGCGAGAGCGTCTGGGGGCTGCTGTTGATCGGCATCGTGCTCGGCGGCATCTATGGCGGCGTCTTCACGCCGACGGAAGCCGCGGCGGTCGCCGCGGTCTATGCCTTTTTCATCACCGTGTTCGTCTACAAGGAATTGAAGCTCGTCGAAGTCGGCAAGGTGCTGCTGCAGGCGGCGAGCATGAGCTCGATGCTGCTCTACATCATCACCAACGCCGTGCTGTTCTCGTTCCTGATGACGCATGAGCAGATCCCGCAGGAGATGGCGGCCTGGATCATCGACAAGAATTTCGGCGTCTGGACCTTCCTGCTCGTGGTCAACGTCCTGCTGTTGGCCGCCGGCAACGTGATGGATCCGTCGTCGATCCTGCTGATCATGGCGCCGATCCTGTTTCCGCTCGCCACCAAGATCGGCATCCATCCGGTGCATCTCGGCGTGCTGATGATCGTCAACACCGAGGTCGGGCTGTGCCATCCGCCGGTCGGGCTGAATCTTTATATCGCCAGCGGCATCGCAAAAATGGGCATCAGCGAAATCACGGTGGCGGTGCTGCCGTGGCTGTGCGCGATGCTGGTGTTCCTCGGGCTGATCACCTACATCCCGGAGATATCGCTGTGGCTGCCGCGGCTGCTCGGGATGATCTGAACGTTTGCTTAACGGCGCAGATTACATCTTGGTAAGACAGGATAGCCTTGCCAATCTGTAAGTTGATTGAAGGTCGCAGTGCGCCCATCCTCGGGCAACTTTTAGAGGAGGTTTACATGAACAGGTTCGCCATCGCCGGTATCGCCGCGCTTGCCATCGCCGGCTCGACCGCCGTCTATGCCCAGCACCGTCCGTGGTTCCAGGAGCACATGCGCCATATGCGAATGAGCCCCGAGGACCGGGCGGCCATGGCCGACGCGCGCATCGCCGCGGTGCATGCCGGGCTCAAGCTGAATGCCGATCAAGAAAAGCTGTGGCCGCCGGTCGAGACCGCGGTGCGGGATTTCGCCAAGCTGCGGATCGATCGCGCCAATGCGCGGATGAACGCAAGGCCGGACGAGCAGCAGCCTGACGATCCGGTGGCGCGGTTGCGCCAGCGCGCCGACAACATGGCGGCGTCTTCCGCGGCGCTGAAGAAGATCGCGGATGCGGCCGATCCGCTCTACAAGACGCTGGACGACGGCCAGAAGCGCCGGCTCGCTTTGCTGACCCATCATGGCGAGGGCCGCCGCGAAGGCGGCTGGATGATGCACCGCGGCTTCGAGCGCGGCATGAGGGGCGGCGACCGCGACCGTGACAACGACAGGGATGGCGGCGGGGACGGCTCCGGGCGGCTCTGACCGCGACGGCGTCGTATCGCCATGGCCTCAAGGAAAAGCCGCCGGATTCCGGCGGCTTTTGCGGCTCGGCCATCCCCCGACATCGCCCGGGGAAACTCCGCCGGTTTGCTGGACATCGCCGGGGTGCTTTGCTAAACGACGCCCTCTTGCGAAGGCTTTCCCGGCCCTGGTATCCGGGCGCATAGCTCAGTTGGTAGAGCAGATGAACTCTTAATCATCGGGTCCCAGGTTCGAGCCCTGGTGCGCCCACCAAGCTTTTCAAGCACTTAGCGATGGTTTAGAGCGGGCGCGCAAAATTTTTTGCTCCGAATTTGCTCCGGAAAAGTAGTGTCGATGGGAGAGAATAGAATTCCCTCCCTATGAAAAAGCCAAAACAGCCGAAGACCCCCGAAGGCTCCCGTAAAACGACCTCAGGCCGTCGCTATTTCCAAGCACTCAGAAGCTCCAGTCTGGGGATGGATGAAAAAGCTAGGCTACATTGGAGCTGCGTCGGGACTGCTTCTGACGGCCCTCCGCTTCTGGCCTCAACTGATTATCGAACCCACAGCAGCGGCAGAGCGTTCGAACCCGATCTCCGGGTATTTCAAAATCACGAATGAGCAAGTGTATCCGTTGACCGACGTAGGTGTCGAAGTGAGCCTGCGCTGCGCAAGAATAGGGCGTGGAGATAAGACCGCGCCTATGGATAACTGCCTGTCCTTGAGCTGCTGCCGGTTTGATGGACACCTGTAGTAGGCTCGGAGAGCCAGGAGGTGTCAGATGGAAGGACGTCAACGTCGGTCGTTTACGGACGACTACAAGCGGCAAGCAGTCGATCTGGTCGCATCAAGTGGCCGCTCGATCGGGTCGGTAGCCAAGGAACTTGGCCTGCGCGACTTGGTTTTGCGGCGCTGGGTTGAGCTTCGTGGGGCTGGGCGAGAGCCGACGGCGGCGTTGCGGCGCCCCACAACGCAGGCGACGCTGCCGTCGGTGGACCACGCGGCGGAGATCGCCCGGCTGCAGCGGGAGAACGAGCGGCTGCGCATGGAGCGCGACATTTTAAAAAAGTCGATCGCGATCTTTGCTGGAGTGCCGAAATGAGGTTTCGCTTCATCGAAGATCGCCGCGCCGACTACCCGGTGAGGGTCCTGTGCGACGCGCTCGAGGTCTCGCCGGCTGGCTATTATGCCTGGCGCTCGCGCCCGGAGAGCCGGCGATCCGCCACCAACCGTGAGCTCGTCGATGACATCAAGCGGGTCCACCGTGACAAGAACGGACGCTATGGTAGTCCGCGCATCCATATCGAGCTGAAGACTGAGGGCCGCGGGGCAAGCCGTGACCGCATCGAGCGATTGATGCGCCATCACGGCATCAGGGCCATCATGGCGCGGCCCTACCGGGTGCGGAGCACCGACAGCCGCCACGACTTCCCGATCGCTCCGAACCCGGGACCAAGCAGCGGTTCTCTGGCTTCGACCAACCTCGCCAATGAGAATGCTAACCGCCTTAGTCTCGGACGGAAACCCTGAGATGCGCGTGCCGAACCAATTTCTCTTGATACGTTCGCTTCCGCACTTGAAGCTCTATCTTCGCTCGGTTGATAGGCGGCTTGTTCCGTTCGATCCGTTGCCTTTGTCGGCATCCTGCATAGGCAAGATTGGGCACCGATGCCGGACGCAAAAGACTCAGTTGTGCGCCTGAGTTGTCACTTCCATGCCCGGCGGGGCTTTCGCCCAGGCGTAGTTATGGCTGCCGAGATCATAACCACGATCGAAAAGTGCCACCATATACTTCTGGTCGAACGGCTCATCGCTGGTCTCAGTAAAATCGGCCGGAATGCTCGCAAGATTGAAGTCTATTCCGTCGCGCTTCGTCACCGAATAGATCCGATAGAGATCGCCGATCCCCTGATTCTTGATCAGCGTCGAGATCGAACGCTGCGTAATCGATAACACATTCTCGCCAACGGATTGCCATTCCGGATCGATTTTCCCATTTCGGATAACGTAAAGTCGCGGTCTGGGTGCGGGTCTTGCCGCTTTTTGATCGTGGGACGCAGACGAAAACACCGACGGAGCAATGAACACTTGGCGGGTGACACCCCCATCGACGTGAAGCTCGTCATAATTCTGTCCGCCAACTCGCACCTGAATACGGACCGGCGGAAACACCCCCGGGAGCGTTGCCGATGCCAATAATATCTTGCGGAAGAGCGCCGCCGCGTCGCGATTGTTGCTCATCGCGATCCGCCCCATATCCCACAATACGGGCCTTTGCGTATCGAGATTGGTGGTTCCGATCAGCAGAATACGACCTTTAATCCGCTCTCTGGCGACCTCCTGAATGAACCCATCGTCTACGTATGTCGCTATCAATTTCGCCAACGGCGTGTCGTCGGTCAGCGACGAACCTTCGATTAACCCGTGGACGTTATAGCTAAAGACGTCCTTTCTCCCGTATTTAGTAAAAATCTCACGCAGTTGATTGTCATGCTCTCGTCCCAGGAACGCGAAGGGGGCAATCAGCGCGCCGGAGCTGACGCCGGTTACCAGATCGAACGTCGGCCGCGTGCCGGCATCGCTCCAGCCGACCAAGAGACCAGCGCCGAAGGCACCGTCTTCCGCACCGCCGGAAATTGCCAGAAGGTTCGATACCGGGGGATGTCGCTCACGCCCCAATGACCTTCGTGTATCCGGTTGCGGCGCATCGGCCATCATGACCGCCTGGATTTCCTTGGCCGAGGCATCGCCCCAGAAGCGGATGTTATGAAAGCCTTCGACCTCGATCTGGCTGGCGCTCGCTTGCGGCAATACGTTGCGCGGGGAGATCGTCGCGCATCCTGCTGTAAACAGGATCGACGAGCCGATCAGGATAAGACGCGCGGCCGGCCGCAGCGCACGGGAGATATGCGCGAGATCCAGGTCGCCTATCGCTGACTCGCTTTTTCGCATGATCGACCGTACGGATCCCGCGAGCAGAGCACCACAGTCGTTTGAGGATATTGCGGCCACCGCAGCCTCAAAGAGCGCCTGCACTTCAGTTATCTCGCAGCGGCCGATGAATGCTTGCTTTAGGGTATTTTCGCGGCGGCGCACCCGGCAGATTGACTTACAGTCAGAGCATTGCGCGGTTTGGGGAGTCAGCTTCCCGTTCAAAGCTGAAGGATGCGTTACCGCGGCAAAGTCGCTCCCATGCTGCTCCCCGAGCTTTCTGGAGCAAGGTTAGCTTGCGCGGGGCGCCTCCGAGAACGGGGGGCGCGCTTTTGCAGGCTGTTTAAAGGTCGCGATCTGCCGCACAGTCCTGTCGTTCGAACGGCCGCTGATACGATGGTTTAACAGGACCACGCTCAAGGGGGTGCGATATAGCCGTACCAGGCGGCTTTTACCGGATCGGCACGCAGTGCGCGCGTCATCTTCACATAGAGTTGGCTGCCCCAGTCATAGTGCCAGAACGTGAACGGATCGTTCTCGAAGCCTGCGCTGCTCATTGCCCAATGCAGCAGGCGCCGATACTTCAGCCGCGTGTCGTCTCTGGCGATCTCGCCGCTCGCGAGTTTTCGTTCGAAATAATCCGTGGCGGCGATGTCGTTGATGTCTTCGAAACGGCCGCCCAGTTCGCAGTAGTCCCCCGACTGGAGGTCGCGCAGCGATAGGTCGACGGCCGCGCCCGTGGCATGGGTCGGCCAGGTCGCCGGATCATCCTCCCTGAAATCGCTGGGATCGACGGCATGCCTGAGCGCCTGCGCGCGCCACATCGCCGGCGTTCCATCAGGTATCGTCCGTACCGCCTCGCGATAGAAGAAGTCCCACATCCCGTGCTGGCAGGCGAGCGTGCGATATCCGTCCCAGACGATCAACTCGACGCAATAGGGCTTGAGCCGGTCGTTGACCTCGGCCAGCATCCCGGCAACGGTCTTGCGCAGCCAAACATCCTTGCGTGCGCCAGGCACCGCTCCGAAGTAGGGCCAGTTGCCGCCGTCGGTCCGGGCGTGATGGGCCTCATAGGCGACACCGACGGTTTCCAGCCTCACCAAGGGCTCGTTCCGGCGCGGGTCGGCCGTGTCGAAGGGCATCCGGCTATAACGCCCGGCATAGACCTTCCGCTCTATGATCGGCACTTCATACGCAAGATCGAAAACAGACATCGTCATCGCCAACCTCCCTCGGGCTGCAAAAGATCGTCGGACCGCTCATCCATCGAGAAGAGCACGTTCCACCACCTGCATCTTTTCCTTGAAAAGCGCGCCTCCATAGAGGCCCTCCTGGAGGATCGCGCGATGAAGCATCTGCCGCCTTGAAGGCGGAAGCGCTTCGAAGATCGCTGCGAGCTCATCCGGATCGTGGGACAACAGCCGCGAGATCAATTTTCCCGTGGCTTCGAATTCGCTATCGCGCAGGAAGGCCGTGTATTCCGCAAGATCGGCGATTCCTGAAGCGTTGATCTCGCCCTCGAGCTGGGGAAACGCACATCCGATTCCGCGGTCGACATTCACAATCAGCAGAACGTCGAGGCTCTCGACGCCCGCCCCAAGCAGAAGCTTCGTGATTGAGGCGAGCTGGGTGCCGGTGACGTTGATGTCGTTCACGAAGATCGCGCGGCGGCCTGCGAAATTGGCCAGATCGTAGGTCGCTCTCTCATCGCGCGCCAGATAGAATTGCTGCCGCGTCTTCAGGTCGTGCTTGCTGTATTCGTTGTAGCCCTTGAAATCAGCCTCGCTGTCGATCGGCGGCCTGGGTCCCCGGACCTCCATCGTGTCGAGGCGCAGGACCAGCCCATCCGGCAGTGATTTGGCGAGCATGCCGCTGATCGCGCGGCACACCAGATTCGCGCCGCAGGGCAAGCCCTGCAGCGGCGGCGATGTCAGCACCCAGCCCGGCTCATTTGGCGGCGCGTCGACGATCGCCTTGCGAGCCATGGGGGCCAGCAATGCGGCGAAGTAGTCCACGCTGCGGCGGTGGCCGAGCTTCATGGCCGGGTAATGCGCGAAGACCGGGACACCCGGATCAAATGGATAAGTGCTGATGGTGTGCAGGGCTGAGAGCACGCGGGTCGCCACTTCGTCCTCAAGCGCCGCCTCTCCAGGCAGCCGCGGCCAGGAACAGGATGGAGTGCTGCGTGCTCCGCGCGCGGCCGGCGCGGAACACGCTTGTCGGTATGTCAGTGTCCGGAAAGAGCCTCGTGCAGCTTTTCCAGGCGGCTCTTGTCGAAGCCCACCGCGACGTCGCGCACAGCAGCGGCGGTCGGGGTAGCGGGGGCGGCAGGGACTGCAAATTCGGGCTCCTTCACCGGGCCTCCCGCTAGGGTGAAGCTAAAATCGGTGCCGGCGCGCTGGGCTCGGCCATGGCAGCCCATGCACCCGCCCATATTGGTCCGCGTGAACTGGTTCGACGGAACGCTGCCGCTGGGCGGTCCATAGATATTGAAGGCTGGACCGGTCGACTTGCTGGTGTTCGGATCGATCTCGAACGCCGACTTGAAGAATACGCCGTTGTTGGCAAGCGGATAAAAGAACAACCCGCCGAAGAACTGCTGCAGCGTGTTGTCGGTCTCAACCACGCTGTTGGCGAGGCTGAAGGTCGATACCAGCCGGCTGGTATTGGCTCCGCTGGTATCGATGTCGCTGATGTCGAACGGCTCCCACTGGACATTGAGCAGCTTGTAATTCTGCCATAGCGCCGGCGCGCCATAGCTCTTGAGCGCGGCATGCGCCGCTGCATTCGCCTGCTGGATTTGCCGCGGGATCGGGAAGTAGCGCTTGTTCACGCAGACCCCGCTATTCGCCGGCGGAATGGGATTGGCAGCGAGGTCGAGATCCTGAAAGTAGAGCCTGTGATTGATCGGTGTTACCTTGCAATAAGGAGCGGTTACCTGAACCAGCGGCAGCGTCGCACCGGACGGCGGTGACGGCGGCGGAGGCGTCGGCACCGGTGGCTGCGGCGGCACGATGATGCCCTTGGGATAGTCCGGGCTGTAATACTTGCTGTTGACGTCGAAGTAGTTCAGCCGCGGATCCATGGCATCGCCACGCGGCGCGTTGATTTCCGCGCCGTTGTTGTCCTCGACCGGCTTGCCGTTCGCGGTCAGGATATTGCCGGTATATTCGAACGTGGCGAAGATGAAATCGGGTTGGTTCGGCGTCTTTTGAATGATGTGAAGCGCGATCAGCGCCCAGGTCTGCTCGCGATAACAGGCCGTCGTGGCGGTCCCGTTTTGGTCATAGAAACGGACGGTCTTGGTATGGAAGTCGGAGGCGTTTTCGCCCCGCGCGAGCGGCCGCCAAGCCGCCTTCACCAGGACGGTGCCGGGCGGCAACTGGATGTTGGGCGTCGGCGCCGGATATGTGTTGTTGACGGCGGCGGTGTTGAAATTCGATTTCGCCGCAAGAAACGCCGCGCCCTGATACCAGAACTGGTTGGCCGCCACATAATCGTAGAAGGTCCGATTGCCCTTGGCCAGGAACCGGATCAATTGCGGCTCGTCATTGGCGTTCTGGGCCGTCGGATTCTGGATCGAAGCCGGCAATTTGCCCGCGAACATCGAGTTCAAGCCGATCTCGTTGATCTCATCCAGATTTATATAGGACGGCTTCGCTACGGCGGGTTGCGCGGGGTTCTGGCAGGGCGGCACGTCCAGCTGTGGGTCGGTGGTATTATTATTCTGCAGCGGCGGAGGATTTCCGGAGGGCTGGGGCGTCGTCGACCTGGTCCCATAGACATATGTCGGTCCGACGTCGAAGCCATAGTCCTGCGACGAACCGTTGCTGTAGCCCGGAGGGTTACCGACGCCCGGGAAAGTCTCGACCTTGCCGCGGTAGGTTTCCCAGACGACGGGCTGGTTGGCTTGGTCGGTGCCGCTGCTGTCCTCGCCGAATCTCTTGCTGTTGTCCGGCACGCCGCGCGTGTTGGAACCCGATACGCCGGTCTGCTTGGCGGCTGGCCAATTGAGCGCGATGAACTCCTGCCATGCGAAGACCGCGGCGTCGGTGATGTTCGCGTCGCGCGGGAGATTGGACGGCAGTTTCGAGCTTAGCGCGGGAAAGTTGACCGCGGATGCGCCGGGCGCTTCCGTCTCGCGATGCTTCGACATCTTCGCCTTGCCCCGCGTTTGCGCCGCCGCGGCGTTGCTGGTCGCGGCGTCGGAATAGAGCGCCAACGACACGACCGCGCCGATACCGGCCGCCGCCAGCAGCGGTGCAAGGACGAACTTGCGGGATTTCTTATCGATCTTCATCATTCGCTCCTTTGTCACTCGTAGAATCTAGGCGCCGACGCCTTCGGGCTGTTTGGTCTTGAGGTCGCTCCAATAATCGTCGCGCAGCACCTCCGCAGGCAGCTCACCGGGCGCCAACGGCCGGTCGATCACCTCGACGCTGAAGTTGCGGCCAAGCGGCGCGGCCCAGATCCGTGTCGACAGCGTGACCTTGGAAATCTCGAACTGCCGCCTGTCTTGTTTGGTCTCTGCGGAAGTGCCGAGCCGGTCGGAAAGCTCGTAGAACGCACGCGGCACGAAATCCTCGCGGAGCTTGACGAACGCCGTCCTGCGGCCGTCGCTCACCCACCATTCGAACTTCATCGAACTGTTGCATTTCATGCCGCAGTCCGGTTCGAGAACCACTTTGTAGCGGTCGCGTCCGACGACGCCGGTGACATAGTCGATCGCATCGCGCACACCCGGCCCGGGATGAGCGCCGACGACGTAGAGATCGTCACGACTCCACAGTCCGTCCCTGGACAAGGCTTCGGCCGCGGCTTGCATGGCGCGGTAGCCGACCGCCGTGCCCCACCACAAGGACCCGATATGCCTGGTCATCGCGCCGTCGTAATCGATCTCCTTGATCTCGCCGCGGTCCTTGATGCGGACGACCGTCGCATCGACGGGCGTGATGGCATCGGCGTCATTGCTCTGCATGGGAGACCCTTTCTGCATTGTTCCAGTCCTTAGGTCGCTGCTTCCCGCGGCGGCGTTAGCAAATCCGCGGCAGCTGCTCGCCGACCAGCATGTCGACGATGCGGCGGCCGCCGAACACGGTATGCATGACCACACGTCCCGGCCGTCCGTCGGTCGCATGACCGATGATGGCGCTGTCGCGGCCGAGCGGATGGTGGCGCATGGCGGCAAGCGCCGCTTCGGCCTGATCCGGCGGCACCGCGCAGACGATCTTGCCCTCATTGGCGAGATAGAGTGGATCCAGCCCCAGGATCTCGCAGAAACCACGCACCTCGTCGCGCAGCGGCGTGCGCTCTTCGTGAATCAGGATGCCGATCTGCGACGCTTCGGCGACTTCGTTGAGCACGGTTGCGATGCCGCCGCGCGTCGCGTCACGCAGAAACCGTGTGCCCGGAGCCGCGGCCAGCAAGGTGTCGATCAGTCCGTGCAAGGCGGCACAATCGCTCTCCAGCGGCGTCGACAGCGCCATGTCGCCGCGTGCGTTCAGGATGGCCGCGCCATGATCGCCCAAAAGACCGTTCACCAGGATGGCGTCTCCCGGCCGCACGCGTCCGACACCAAGCTCGACGCCTTCGCGAATGACGCCGATCCCCGTGGTGTTGATGAAGAGCTTGTCGCAGGCCCCCCGGTCGACGACCTTGGTGTCGCCGGTGACGATCGAGACCCCCGCCGCGGCCGCGGTGCGGGCCATCGAGCCCGCGATCTCGCGCAGCGTATCGACGTCCAGCCCCTCCTCGATGATAACCGCACAGCTGAGATAAAGCGGCTTGGCCCCCCCGACCGCGAGATCGTTGATCGTGCCGCAAACCGCAAGCTTGCCGATATCGCCGCCCGGGAAGCGTATTGGATGGATCACATAGGAGTCGGTCGTCATCGCCAGACGGTCACCATGCGCCGCCAGATCGGTCAGCCGGAAGCGTGCCTGGTCCTCCATCGTTGAAAGTGTGGGGTTATCGAATGCGGCGACGAAGACGTCGTCGATGAGGTCTCGCATGGCCTTGCCGCCGCCGCCGTGCGCCATCGTGACCTTGGGGACGTGAATGCGGCCCAATGGACGCCGGGTCGTGGACGAGGCGGGCGCTAGCTGGACGACATTCATGACCTTGTCCCCGCCACTAGGGGTTCGGCGTTCTTGATCTCGGCGCGCTTGGCATGGATTTTCTCCACGTCGCCGAACTGGTAGTAGGCGGCGCAGGCGCCTTCGGAAGACACCATCAGGGCGCCCAGCGGCGTTTCCGGCGTGCAGGCGGTGCCGAACACCTTGCATTCCCAGGGCTTGATCACTCCCTTGAGGACTTCGCCGCATTGGCATGATTTCGGGTCGGCAATCCTGATGGAGCGGATGGCGAACCTCTTCTCGGCGTCGTAGATCTCGTAGGGTTTGCGCATCCGCACGCCGGAATGATCGATCGAACCGAGACCGCGCCATTCGAAGAACTCACGCAGCTCGAAGACCTTGCCGATGGCATCGAGCGCGACAGGGTTGCCGCCCCTGGGAACGACACGGGCGTACTGGTTCTCGACCTCGGATCGTCCTTCATCAAGCTGTTTCAGGACCATCCAGAGGGCATGCAGTATATCGAGCGGCTCGAAGCCGGCGACGACGATCGGCTTGCCATATTGTTCGGCGATGAATTCGTAAGGCGCGTTACCGATCACCATGCTGACATGGCCAGGCCCCAGGAAACCGTCGAGCTCGAGTTCGGGGGAATCGAGGATCGCCTTGACCGTCGGAATGATGGTGATGTGGTTGCAGAACAGGGAGAAGTTCGTAGTGCCCTCGGCCTCGGCGCGCAGCACCGTCATGGCTGTGCTTGGCATGGTCGTCTCGAACCCCAGCGCGAAGAACACGACTTCCTTGTCCGGATTCTCTTGCGCGATGCGTAGCGAATCGAGCGGCGAATAGACCATGCGCACATCGGCGCCCTCGCTCCTCGCCTGCAGGAGACTCTTCTTCGATCCGGGAACGCGCATGGCATCGCCGAAGGTGGTGAAGATGAGGCCGGGGATTTCCGTCAGTTTGACGCAATCATCGACCCGTCCCATCGGCAGCACGCAGACCGGGCAGCCCGGTCCGTGGACGAGCTCGATCTCGTCGGGCAGCATGGTCTCGATGCCGTAGCGGAAGATCGCATGGGTATGTCCGCCGCACACTTCCATGATCTGCAAGGGGCGTGCCTTGCCGCGTTGCAGCCTGGCGGAAAGGCCGGTGATTTCCTTCAGCAGGGTCCGCGCTTTTTCCGGATCCCGGAATTCGTCGACATATTTCACGCTATTCCCCTTCTCTCATTCGTGCGCCGCGAACGACAGCGAGCCGCGGTCATCGGCCAGCAGCGAGTGCACCAGATCCCAAAGGATGTGATAGATCGTCACGTGGCATTCCTGGATGCGGTGGATGCTGTCCGCTTCCACGATCAGGCAGTGGTCGAGCCCGATCGTGGCCATTGCGCCGCCGCTCATTCCGGCGAGCCCGATCGTTGTCAGCCCCATCTCCCTAGCCTTGACGAAGGCTTTCACCAGGTTCTTCGAATTGCCACTGGTCGATAGACCGATCAGCCCGTCGCCCGCCCTGCCTTGAGCGATGATCTGGCGGACGAATATGTGTTCGAAGCCGACGTCGTTGCCGACCGCCGTCAGCATTGTACGGTCGGCGCTCAGATCGATTGCGGTCAGAGCCGGGCGACCGGCGGTCACGGGGTGCTGGAACTCGACGGCGACATGCGACGCGTCGCAGCTCGATCCGCCATTGCCCATCGAAAAGAGCCTGCCGTTACGCTGATACATGCGGGCAATCGCACCGGCGGTATCGATGACCGCCTGGCCATTCTTCGCGAAGAACGCGCCAATGACGTCGCGATGACGGCCGACCTTCTCGTCAACCGCTTCCATCAGCGCCGCATTCATCGAAAGCGGCTCCTGCTTCCTGCCGTGCAGAAACGGATAAAGGGACTTCAGCGTATTGTTGTCGTCGCTTGCCATGATGCGATCCACTTCACGCCGTGCCGGCCATTGCCGCCAGCTCCTGCTGCACCTCGCCGAGTTCGTTGAGCACGCGCAGCGTCGCGGCGGCCTCTTCTTCATCGATCCGGCTCATCGCGAAGCCGACATGAACCAGAACCCAATAGCCGACGCAGTCCGCGACCGGCCGTCCATCCTCGACGACGCAGGCGACATTCACCTCGCGCTGCACGCCGCTCACATCGACGATCGCGAGCTTGCGCTCGGCGTCCGTAATTCTGGCGATCCGGCCCGGAATTCCCAAACACATGGCGTTGCTCCATTCCCCTGGCTTGTGGCTTCAGGCGGCTCGTGCGGCGATCTCGCGGGCTGCTGCGATAGCCGCCTGTCCCAGCGCCAGCCCGCCGTCATTCATGGGGACTTGCGACTGGGTAAGACAGGCCAGCCCGCATTGTTCGATGCGGCTTACGCATGCTTCGAACAGCGTCTTGTTCTGGAAGCATCCGCCCGTGAGCACGACGGTATCGATCGGCTCGGCGCCGGATTGTCTTGCAAGCCGTACCGCCATATCCGCGACCGACATCGCAAGGCCGAGATGAAACCGCGCGGAAATGACGGACACCGGCGTCGCCGACCGCAGGTCTTCCAGCAAGGCGCGCCACATTGGGCGCGGCTCGAGGATTTCCAGACCGGTCTCTGGCAACGTCTCGCAGCCGAATGAGTAAAAGCCGCTCGACCTGGCGGCGGCGCGTGCCTGATCATCGATCAGGTCTTCGAATAACATCGCGGCCTGGCCTTCGAACAGCGCGGTCTCCGGGCAAAGCCCCACTGCCGCCGCCGCGGCGTCGAACAGCCGGCCGCAGGAACTGGCGATGGGTACATTGATGGCGCTGGCCAGCATACGATCGATGATTGCGCGCGGCTTGCCGACGAGAAAGCGCGCCAATTCCAGGCCGCCGAATTCGCGCTGGAATTCGTCCCAGCCGAACGCCGCGACAAGATGAGCGTAGGTGTTGCGCCAGGGTTCGCGAATGGCCTGCGCACCGCCGATCATCGCGACCGGCTTGAACGCCGCGAGGCGCTGGAACCCGCGATAATCGGCGCGAAGGAACTCTCCACCCCAGAGGGTGGCGTCGGTGCCGAATCCCAATCCGTCCAGCACCACGCCGAGCACCGGCGCAGCCTCCAGCTCTCGGCCGTTCTCGGCCAGCGCGCTGGCAATATGGGCATGATGATGCTGAATGTCGTGCAGCACGGCGGCGCCGCCCGAAGCGCGCTCCCTGGCCAGTTTGCTCGACAGATATTCGGGATGCATATCGGCCGCCAGGACACGCGCCCGATGGCCGTAGAGTTCGCAGTAGAGCTCGAGGTTCTTCTGGTAGTCGTCGAATGTCGCGACGTCCTCCATATCCCCCTGATGCTGGGAGGGGATGGCCACGCCGTCCCTGATCAAACAGAAGGTGGACTTCAACTCGCCGCCGAAGGCCAGGATTTCCGGCGCGTCTGCGAAGCTTTTGGGGAGCGCGATCGGAGTTGGCGCGAAGCCGCGCGCACGTCGAAGAGTCCTCGCCCGCCCGCTCATGACGCGAACGACGGAATCATCGATCCGGTTGGCGATGTCGCGGTCATGAAGCAGCGCGCTATCGGCAATACCGCCGAGCTTGGCGCGAACCTCCTTGTTGTCGGTGACCTGGGGTTCATCGGAGATATTTCCGCTCGTCATGACCAGAGGAACATCGAATTTCTCCAGGATCAGCTTGTGCAGCGGCGTATAGGCCAGCATGAAGCCCAGCGTACGGAGCCCTGGCGCGACGTTCTCGGGAAGACGCTGAGGCCGATTGGCGCGCAGCAGGACGATTGGCGCGGCCGGGCTTTGCAAAAGTCCCAGTTCCCGCGGCGAAATCCCCGCGAAGCGCCGGATCACGGTTTGGTCCCGCGCCATCAGCGCAAACGGCTTGCCGAATCGCCGCTTGCGTGCGCGAAGCCGTTCCACGGCGCTAGCGTTGGTTGCATCGCAGGCAAGATGAAATCCGCCGAGACCGCGGATGGCGACGATCTTGCCTTCCCCGATCTGACGCACAGCCGCATCGAGCGGCGCGAGCGACAGCTCATCGGCCGGCATCGTGCGGTCGAGCGATTCGAGCCACAGCCTCGGCCCGCACTCCGGACAAGCGATCGGTTGGGCGTGGAACCGCCGGTCCGATGGATCGCGATACTCGGCTGCGCACGCATGGCACATCTCAAACGCGGCCATGGTCGTGCGCGCCCTGTCATAGGGCACGCCGGTCACGATCGAAATGCGCGGTCCGCAATGGGTGCAATTCGTGAACGGGTAGCCGTGACGCCGCTCACGGGGATCGAGCACCTCGGCCCAGCAGGCCGGGCAGGTAGCGGCATCGGCGGTGACTTGGGTGCGGGTTTCGCCGCCGATGCTGCCGGCAATGGAAAAGCCTTCGAATGTCACGATCTCATCGAGGCGATGGATATCGAGACTTTCGATCCGCGCCAGCGGCGGCGGATTCGATTCCAGGCAGCTCAAGAAGCGGGCAATGCGCGCCTGTTCGCCGGTCGCCCTGATGAGGATGCCGCGATTGTCGTTCAGGACGTGCCCGACAAGTTGGTTTTCTCTCGCCAAACGCCACACGGTGGGTCTGAAGCCGACGCCCTGCACGGTGCCGCGGACGCGAATCTCAACCGTCTCGACGCCGTGCCGCAGCCCCATCGCTCCAGTGCCGGCCGCGCTTTGGTACATAGTCCCCAATTTCCCATATTCAAACGCCGAACAAATTGCTTCACCGGCGTCAAGAAAGTTAGCGACCTAAACGAATTTATCGCACCCTCCATCATTCGTTATCACGAGTTGTTGCGCATGATCCAGCACAATGTTAGGATGATTATCGTACTGGTTGCAAGAGTTCCGCGCACTCTTTCGGCTTGGCGTGCTCCAGCGGCGTGTTCCCGCCGTTTTCCTGCGAACGCTTTGAAGGCGAGACATCCACTTTCACTTTGCGATTCTGGGAGAACGCCGAGAATGACAAGCCTGACGCTCCCGACATCCCGCAAGACGGATGGCCTCCTGCCGGAGCGCGAATGGCCCGTCGCCCCGGCGACGACCGCTTATCCGATTGGCCGCGATGGCCCGGGCGAGGCTCTGCTCGCCAAAATCGAGCACATGAACACGGTGCAGGCCTCGGCCAGTTCGGATCCGTTCCGGCGGATCGGCGGCGGCCTTGCCCTCCATTGCAGCATCGATCTTGCCGGGCGCAAGGTTTCGGATGTCGCGTCCGTGGCCACGACCTATCGCGGCTATGAATTGTTGCTGCGCAACCGCGACCTGCAGGATGCCGGCCTCATCAGTTCGACGGCATCGGGGATTTGTGGCGGCGTTCATGCGGCGACCTCCGCGCAGTGCCTGGAGATGGCGCTCGGAATCCGACCGCCGCCGCTGGCAATCGTCGCGCGCAACCTGCTCCTGAGTTGCCAGTACCTGAACGACAACCCGATGCACCTGTTTGTCCTGTGCGGACCGGATTATTCCGAGGAGACGGTGAAGGCCACCAACCCCGAGATCTGGGCCAGGGCGCAACGCACCCCCGCCGCTTATGCCGCGATTCACGGCTACCCGACCGTCGGCGCCATCATGACGGACCTGAACCGGGGTTCCGGCAAGCTCTTCGTCGAGGCGCTCGATATGATGCGGACGGCGCGCGGGGCCTATGTCCTGCTCGGCGGAAAATACCCGCATTCCGAATCGATCTGCCCAGGCGGCGTCTCGCTCACGCTTTGCATGGAACAACTCGACGCCTTCGTACGAAAGCTCGGGCTCTTCATCGATTACGCCAAGCGCTGCGCGCGGATATGGGACGACGTTTTCGACTTCTTCTATGCGTGCGACCCGGCCTTTCGAGAGCTTGGCCGCGCCCCCGCGAACATGATCGACTTCGGTCAGTGGGATCACGAGGAATATTACGACGCGACCTACGAAAATTGCGATCGCTGGGGCGAGAAGCGCTGGTCGACACCGGGCGCGGTCATCGACGGCAGGCTTATCACCACCGATCTGACCCGGCTCAACAGCGGCGTCGAGGAGTTCGTCGATCGCTCTTTCTATGATGCCTGGCAGGGCCACCCGCACCGTGAGGATCCGGCGGGCAACCCGCTGAGCCAACATCACCCCTGGAACAAGGCGATCAACCGCAACCCCGCCAAGAATTCAGGTTCGCGGCCGTATAGCTGGGCCACGGCCACGGTATGGAACCGCAACACCTTCGAGGTCGGCGCCTATGCTCGGCTCTATATCAGCGCACTGGCGCAAAAGATCCCGTTCAGCGAATTCGTGATGTCCACCGGCCGCAGCGTGGTGCTCCACGTTCCCGCAGGCGAGCTCCCCAGCGAACGCCTGGAATGGCAGGTTCCGCTGATATGGAATGCCTTCGAGCGCAACCGCGCCCGCGCCTACGCGGTCGCATTCAACCTGATGGTGACGCTGGAAAACTACCACCGCGCCAGGAACCTGCTGTCGCGCGGCGAACACGACATGGCGACTCCCTTTGATATCCCGGCAACCGGAAAGCGCTTCGGCGTCGGCTTCGGGGGAGCGGGCCGCGGCTTCCTGGCCCATTGGGCGGTTCTCACCGGCGCGGAGATCAGCAACTATCAGGTATCGGTGCCATCGCGCATCAACGGCGGTCCGCGAACGCCCTGGGGAGAATTGGGCCCGTGCGAGCGGGCCGTGCTGAATACACCGATCATCGAATCCAACTGGACCGGTCCGGCCAGTTTTCACGGAATTGATCTCGTGCGGGCAATCCAGAGCTTCGATCCCTGCATGCCCTGTCAGATGCACCTGATCTTCAAAGGCACCGATTTTACTTCAGCCATAGAGGTGAACACCGACGGATTGATATGAGCATTGCTTCGCTGCGAAGTCTAATCGTGCATCTTGGTCCATGATGGAGAATACAATGTCGAAGAAGGCAAGCGCGCTACTGGAAGAACTCCTCGCCTCCCGCATCGACGCGGCCGGCGTTCACTGTGCCTTTGCACCGCCGCCCGGTGAGGGCGATCCGGACGATGGCGACGGCGACGGGGATGAGCCTCCGTGCGAACCTGACGATCCCAACAAGCCCGATCCCGCCATTCGCGCCAGATGCTACGCCTGAGAAAACGGCGCCGGCGGATTTGACTGTGGACTCGGTCCAGGCTGGCTTTTTGGCCGGCGGGAGCGGGTTTGAGATTGGGCGGCCGGTAAGGCAGGGGATGCTTGCACGAAAACCGTCCAGGATGCCGGCTTGGGGTGCGCTTTCTCCGAGAAGGACCAAGTGCGCATCTGAAGGCCGATCGCGCGGCGATCGGCCTGCTGTGGTTGGGTTCGGCGCAGCGATGGCTTGGCCCGAGCGCGGAAATTTCACTTTCGGGGTTGGATGGCGTGGAAAGGTTGCACACCAGTACCCGTATCGTTCCGCCGCAGACAACCCTGCGCCACGCCAAGGCCTGGGCGAAATTGGCCGGGATCCACGCGGTCAGCGATATCACGGCGATGGATCGCCTTGGCGTTCCGGTTTTCGTCAGTGAACGGCGGCGGTCGGCGCCCGCCGCCTACGCTTTTGGCAAGGGCTGCCTTCCGATCGAATCGGAGGTCGGCGCCTATATGGAAGCGATCGAGTCCTACTTCTCGGAGCCAGGCGTCGCACAAATAGAGACCAGGTGGGGTTGGCCGTCCGAGCTGTCAGGCGTTGGCGAGGGGTGCGACCCGATCTTCGGATTCGCGCCGAAGTTCGGCCGTCGCGCCGCTCGCGATCAGGTCTTGTTGCTCGCGCGCGCCCAGGATGTGGAAAGCGGCGCGGAGGGCTGGATCCCCGCCGAACTGGCGTTCAATCCGGCACCCGATGTCGGCACTCCGCTTTATGGTTCGTCGAGCAATGGCCTGGCGTCTGGCAACAGCGTGCTGGAAGCCAGCATTCACGCGCTCTACGAATTGATCGAGCGCGACATCTGGTCGATCGAGTTCGTCCGCAACCGCTCGGCCCGGGTTGCGGGTGAAGGCCTGCCTGGCGAGGTCCACAAAATCGCCGAGACCGCCGCCCGCAACGGGTTGCGGCTGGTGATTCGCTACGTCCCCAATGACTATGGCATCCCGTTTTTCGCGGCATTCCTGTTCGACCCGAGCAACCTCGAAAGCCGCTTTTTCAATGGCGGTTGGGGATGCCATCACGACCGCCGGATAGCGCTGACGCGCGCCGTCACGGAAGTCGCGCAAAGCCGCGTGGCCTTCCTGCATGGCGGACGCAAACCGGAAAGATCGGACGATCGCCTCGCGGAAGCCGACCGCGTGAAGCGGCAAATCGGGATCGTTTCGAGCAAGACGCCGTCGATCCGGTTCGAGGACATTCCGGAACGCCCCGTAGCGGCCGCCCCATTGGCCGCTCAGTGGGCCGCAGCGGTGGACTGTCTACGACGCGTCATTGACCGGCCGATCTATCGGGTCATCTACACGCCACCCGAAGGGCCACTCCATGTCGTACGCCTGCTCGTGCCGTTGCTGGAGCATTTCAACCGGTCGACGATGCGTATCGGTCCCAGAATGCAGGCGGAACTCGAAGCTCACGCGAACGAAGTTGAGGAAATCGCCTGACCAATGCTGAGCTGGGCAAGTCGATACTCCAGAGCATGATGGGATGGAGCTGAATTGCTTCGCCGTGAGCGCGACGCACCAGCGATCCGGTGCTCCGGTGCAGCGCCGCAGGGCGTTACCAAAAAATCGCAAAACAACCCCATGCAAAGTAGAAGACCTCGACTTGCAAACCTGGTGTTGTCTCGCGTCCGGGCATGAGAAAATGGCCCGTCTCGCACCCCAGCCTGATCCCATCCCGCTCTAGCCACGCCGAGCTCGTCGACCGCTTGTCCGGCCGCTCGCCTTGCTGAAATTCTGTCCGGCCGGTCTCGTCGTGGTACGCTCGCGTGCGATGGTAACGCGGACGGTCTATGCCAGCGCGAGCTCCCGGTATCGCTTCGAGGCCACCTCGTCGCATCGTTCGCGATAGGCCGGAGCGCTGCCGCTATAGCGCGCGACAATGCGGGTCTGTTTGCCCTCGACGTTGGTATTGATTCCGGTCATCCATGAATTGACTTCATTGGAAAGCAGTCCCACTCCAAGCGCCTTGACGTGATCGGTCCAGGACGCCACGCCTTCTGCCGTGGCTTCGAGTTGCGTCAGCTTGTTCTCCCGCGCGAAGCGGATCAGGCCGGTAACCCAATCGACACTGTATTCGATGCTCCGCGGAATGTTGCCGAGCGCCGTATGCGGCCCCATCAGCATCATCATGTTGGGAAATTGGTCGACCATGATGCCGAGATAGGTCCGCGGCCCGCTCTGCCAGTGCTTTTTGAGCAGCACTCCGTTGGCACCACGGCAATCGATCTTGTCGAAACTGCCGGTGATGGCATCGAATCCGGTCGCGAAAATGATGATGTCGAACTCGTATTGCTTGGCGCTGGTCCTGATGCCCGTCGGCGTGATCCGTTCGATCGGCGTTTCCGTGATGTCCACCAGTTCGACATTGGGCTGATTATAGACCTCGTAATAGAAGGTCTCGAGCGGCAGCCGTCTTGTCCCGAAGCCGTGGTTCCTTGGGATCAGCTTTTCCGCGACAACAGGATCCTTCACCCGCTGGCGAATTTTCCGGGCCACGAAGTCGCTGATCGTTGCGTTTGCCTTGCGGTCGATCAGGATGTCGCGGAAATTACCCTGCCAGATGCCGAAGCCGCGTTCGGCGTAGAGCTTTTCGTAAAACGCTTCGCGTTCTTCATCCGAAACCTCGAAAGCTCCGCGTGGATCAGGGGTATGAAGGAAGCAGGCAAACGTCTCCTTGCATCGGCGGAATATCTCGGGATAGCCGGCCTTGATCTTCTGCTGCGTTTCGGCGTCGATCTTGCCGTTGTGCAGCGGCGCGCACCAGTTCGGCGTACGCTGGAATACGGTGAGACGGCCGACGCTGGCGGCAATCGTCTGGATGGTCTGCACGCCGGTGGCGCCGGTGCCGATGACGGCCACGCGTTTGCCGGCGAAATCGACGGGTTGATGCGGCCACCGCGCGGTGTGGAAGGATTCTCCGGCGAACGTATCTCGCCCTTCGATCCGCGGTAGCGTTGGGGTCGAGAGCGGGCCGATGGCGGTGATCAGGAAGCGTGTCCGGAAGCGGTCGCCGCTTTCCAATATGACGTCCCAGCTTCTTCTGTCCTCGTCGTAAATCGTCGCGGTAACCCTGCTCTCGAATTGGATATCGCCGCGCAGGTCGAATTTGTCGGCGACATGATTGAGGTAGCGCAGCGTTTCCGGCTGACCGGCGAAGTGCTCGGACCAGTCCCATTCCTCAAGCAATTCCTTGGAGAAGGAATAGCCGTAGGAATAGCTCTCCGAATCGAAGCGGGCGCCGGGATAGCGGTTCCAGTACCAGGTCCCGCCGACATTGGTCCCGGCCTCGAACACCCGAACCCGCATTCCCTCCTGGCGCAGCCGGTGGAGCTGATACAGGCCCGACATGCCGGCGCCGATGATGATGGCGTCGTAATCGAGAGCCGACGTCGCGTCGGGAGAAGTCCCGGCCTGGCTTGAAACGACCATGTTGCACTGTTCCTGAAGATCGATACTACTGACGATGCGCTCGTTGGGTCAACCTGCAAGCAGCAAGGCGTCGCTTGCGTCGTACTGCCGATCCCGTACCCCAAGCCGACTGGTTCATCGCGAATTTGCGCCGGTCGACCTTGAATGGATGTGCGCGTCTGCCGCGCTTCTTGACAGCGCCAGACGGCGGGCTCACTTTTGATAGGGCTCTTGCTGCCGCCCGAAAACAAGAAAAGAATGCCGGAGGACACGAATGACGAAGTTGCTGAGCGACAGTGATGTGGCTGGCTATCGCGCGCGCGGCTATCACTTTCCGGTGGACGCCCTGAGCGAAGGCGAAGTCGCCGAATTTCGCGGCAAGCTCGAGGATTACGAGGCGAAGACCGGTGGGCCGATCAAGGGCGAGATGCGCCACCGCAGCCATGTGCTTTTCACCTGGATCAACGACATGATTCGCCATCCGAAAATCCTGGATGCAGTCGAGGATTTGCTGGGGCCGGATATCCTCTGCTGGAACACCAGTTTCTTCATCAAGGAACCACATGATCCCGGTTTCGTGTCCTGGCATCAGGACGCGACCTATTGGGGCCTCGACTTCGTCCGACGTGGCTACGGCCTGGATCGCAATGTCGCCGGCCAACAAGGTTTCCGGCTGCATGAAATTCGTGCCCGGCACCCACAGGCAGCAAGTGCGGCATGAAGATACGTTCGACCAGAACAACCTCCTGACCCGCGGCCAGGAAATCGCCGTCGAGGTCGAGGAGGCAAAAGCGGTCTTTGTCGAGCTCAAGCCCGGTCAGGCTTCGCTGCATCACGTGCTGCTGTTTCACGGCTCGGAACCCAACCGTTCCGACGACCGCCGCATCGGCCTGGCGGTCCGCTACATCCCGACTCGATTGAAGCAGGCGGTCGGCCAGCGGGATTGGGCGACGCTGGTGCGCGGCAAGGACAGCTACCGTCACTTCGAGCCGGAATATGTGCCGAAGCGCGACCTCGAGCCCGAAGCGCTGGCCTTCCACAAGGCAGTCACCGAAGAACAGCTGCGGGTGCTTTATCGCGGGACCGACAGGACCGCCTACCGCGCATAGTCGCGGGGCGATTGTCCACTCGCGGCGTTTGGGCTGCACCGCGCAGCGTTGTCGAGTTCTATTGCGTCGCGTTGTCGCGGCGAACGCCGCCGGCGGTTTCCTCGCGCTTGACCTCGGGAAACAGCCACATCGCGAAGATCATGAAAAATCCGAGAAAGGCCACGACATACTGGATGCGCTCGTGCCCGAGCGCATGCTGATAATAGGCCGCGATGGCGGTCACCAGCACGACGAGCGCGGACAGGCCGAGTTTGATTCTTACCGGCATTGCTGGAACCTCCCGATCGTCACGACATGTTTGCCCAGAACCGTCCCGCAACCATTGCCAGGGCCGCGAGCGCGAGTATCTGGACGCCAACCAGCATGGAAAGTCCCCGCCAACCGTCGCGTAACGACGGCGGCCAGATTTCGAACAGCCCGGGCGCAAACAACACGACAAGGCCGGTCACGACAATCAGCGAACTCCACCGCAGTTCGGCATAGCCGTACAGCGCCGTTCCCACCAGCAGGGCCGACAGCAAGAGGCCATTGCCGGCCAGCAGCAGCGTCGCCGCGCCCGATCTCGCCGAGGCCGGGCGGACGCTCAGCGGAAACATCCCGGCAAGGTTGAGGAAGGCGACGGTGCCGACGGTCGCGAAGACGGCGAACCAGAGCAGCGAAACCCAGTGCGGTTCGATGGCGTCCATGGCTTTGCTGCCTGTGCCGGACAATATCCGCGGGTCTACCCGGCCGGCGTGGCGAAGCCGGTCGGATGTCCCTTCATCGCCGGCCTCGGCGTGCGCGAGGTCTTGCGCATATCGGTCTTGACGAAGCGCGTGTCGTAGCCGTTCAGGAGGTGACCGATCAGCCCGCGATCGAGATCCGAGGTGCCGAACAGCCAGTCCATGACCGGGAAGGTCAGGTTCATGTTGCGCTCCATCATGATCGATTGATCGTGATGGGCGGTGTGATGGCGCCGGATCGTGTTCACGAACGGCATGTTGCGTACGAACCGGTTCTCGTCGACGTGGCAACAGAAGTGCATGAATTCGTAGATCAAATACATCGACGTCGTGGTCGAGATCAGCAGCCATCCGACATTCGGCGAAACCAGCCAGCCCAACAGCAGCGCCGGAGGAATCGACATCATCGTGAAGGTGACCAGTGCGTAGGGCGGGAAGAAGGTCACGCGCCAGTCATTGTGATCGGCGAACCGCATCTCCCTTTCGGTGAAGAACTGGTGGTGCATCAGCGTGTGCCGGTTGTAGATCGCTCGAAACGCCTTGACCTGCGACGGGCGGTGCATGACGTAGCGGTGAATCCACCACTCGAAGAAATTCGCGAACAGGAAAGTCACCGGCACGATCGCAAGCTCCCACCAGCGCAGATCGCTGATGTCGGCGAAATAGACCGACAAGGTGGTGAACCCGATCACATAGATGACGAAGGCATGCAGCCAGCCATTGTACCATCCCGCGATGCGGTGACGGTAGGTTGCCCGATAGTTGCGCTGCCGCTCGGTCATCGGACTTGATGATAATTCCATCGCGCCATCTCTCCCCGTCTCGCGCCCGCCTTTGTGTAATATATCACCAATCTATCAGTCGGGAAGAGGCTTTTTTGCCCGGGCAACGCCTTCACCGAAAAAAGCGCTTGATGAGATGTCGGTGACATATGGTATGCCAACAGCGCACGGTCGGAAACCACGTCGAAGCGGGAGGCGGGCATGAAACACTATCTGGGAGACCGGACCATCGACGGCGTCAAGGTCACAGTCGATGGCGCGCCGCTCGATCCCTGCGTTGATGTCGTGGAGTTCAGCAAGAACGGTTTTGAATGGAGCTATGAAGGCCCGGAGCCGCGTCAGCTCGCGCTGGCACTGCTGGTCGATCATCTCGACGACAGGGCGAAGGCAAGCGCGATGGTGGAACCTTTCATGTCGGCGGTGGTGGCGAATTTCGGCAACGAATGGGAGATGAGTTCCGCCGACATCGATGAGGCCCTTGCTGCGCTCTCCGGCAAGGCGGTCGCCTGATGGCGCTGCAATACAAGGCCGCGGTGCTGCACGCGGCACAAACGCCGATGTCGGTCGAAACCGTAACGGCTGCGCCGCTAAAGCCCAACGACGTGCTGGTCCGGATCCGCGCTGCCGGACTTTGCCACACCGATCTCGAAGTGATCGAGGGATCGTTGCGCTACCCCTTGCCGATGGTGCTCGGGCACGAAGCCGCCGGGATCGTCGAGCAGGTCGGTCCGGCCGCCCGCGGCGTCAAGTTCGGCGATCACGTGGTGCTGTCCTGGAACCCGCATTGCGGGCACTGCTTCTATTGCGACCGCGACGCGCCGATCCTGTGCGAGGAGTATCTCGGCCAGGGGCCGAAAGGGGTGTCGTTCGACGGCGAAAGCCGTACCCTCCTGTCCGACGGCCGGCCGCTGCAGCAATTGATGTTCCTGGGTTCGTTCGGCGAATATTGCGTCGTCTCCGATCAGCAGGCGATCGCCGTTCCAAAGGAGATCCCGTTCGATCGCGCCTGCCTGATCGGCTGCGGCGTCATGACGGGCGCGGGTGCGGCGCTCAATCTCGGTGCGATCGCGCATGGCGATAGCGTGATGGTGATTGGCTGCGGCGCGGTGGGGCTTGCGGCTGTGCAGGGCGCGCGGCTCGCCGGCGCCGGGGCGATCATCGCGGTCGACATTGATCCGGCCAAACTCGTGCTGGCGGCGGCCATGGGCGCGACGCTGGGCGTGGACGCGTCGAAAGACGATGCGGTTGCCGCCGGAAAGCGGGAGACCGGCGGACGCGGTGTCGATGTCGTCATCGAGGCGGCCGGCAGCGCCTCCGCGTTTCGGGTGACCGCCGAAGCGGTGCGGCCGGGCGGCCAGATCATCTGGCTCGGCAAGATCGACGTCAACAAGGACGTCTCGTTTCGCTGGGGCGCGCTGATGCAGGAGAAGCGAATCCGCCGCGTCAGCTACGGCAACGCGCGCCCGCGCCGCGATTTTCCGCTGCTGGCGCGCGCCTATCTCGATGGTGAATTGATGCTCGACCAGCTGATCTCGCGCCGCATCGCGCTCGACGAGATCAATGAGGGTTTTGCGGCGCTGAAGCGCGGCGAAACCATTCGCAGCGTCGTCATCTTCGACTGATCCGCTCAGGCATCGAGCGTCTTGCGTGCGAAATCCTCGATGTAGTCGATCAGGCGATCGGATGCGGTCGCCGCCGCCTTGGCCTTTTTCTGCGCCACGGCGTCCGCCACCGCCGCGTGCAGCTTGGCGGCAAGCGGCAGGTCGGCGACCTGCTGGTAATGCTGGTACCAGAACCGGCGCGACAGCGCGTTCATCAACCCGATCGAGCGCCGGGCGAATTCGTTGCGGGCCGCGGTCGCAATCAGGAAATTGAAACGCTGGTCGAGCCGCATGAAGGCGATGTCGTCGGCCTTCGCGGCTGCCGTCAGCATCGCTCGCGCCACTCCCGCGAATTCACGGCGCTCCTCCGGGGTGGCGCGCTCGGCGGCGAGGTGCGCCATCAGACGTTCCAACTCGCGCCTGACCTCGAGCAGCCGCAGCTGCAGCGTCAAATTGATTTCCGAGACCATGATCCCGCGCCGGGGCATGATCACCACGAGGCCATCCCTGGCGAGGCGCTGCAGCGCCTCGCGAATTGGGGTTCGACCGATCTTCAAACGCACCGAAAGCGCCTGCTCCGATAACACCGTTCCCGGCGACAATTGCAGCGTCACAATCATCTCTTCGAGTTCGCGATAGGCGCGATCGGTCAGAGTGCCGTCTGCGACTTCGGTGCCGCGCAGGCGTAGTTTCCCACCTTTCTTCGGTGCCCGTTTGCGGCGTTGGACGGTTACGGGCATAAGTCCGCATATGGCATGTAATTCCCATCCCCGGTGAATCCTGTCCCAAGTGTATATCTGCAGTATATCACGCGGCAAGGCCAGCCTGGAGCGGAGAGCGGTGGGTCCACCAGCTCAGCCCTTGAGAAATTTCTCCCAGCCTTGAACCTTGATCTGGCTTTCCAATCGCTGGTCCAGCTTGTCGAGGCTTTGCCGCAGGCTCGCCAGTTCGCTTGCATCGAGCGCGGCGGTGAGTTCGCGCTCGACCCGCACCGCGAACTTCTCGATGTCCTTGTAGACCTTGCGGCCGTCCGCAGTGAGACGAAGGCTGGCACGGCGCCGGTCGCTCTTGTCCACGTCACGGCGGATCAATCCGCGCCGAACCAGGAGCTCGATCGCGCGCGCGACCTTGAAGGCGTCGGACGACGTCAACGTGGCGAGCTGCTTTGCCGTCAGCGGCTGATAGCGGGCGATGACGGCGAGACTGCGCCAGGCCGGAATCGTCAGATCGTGGCGGCGCGCATACATGGGGGCAATGAAGTTACCCAGCCGTGCCGCGATCAGGCCGAACCGGTAACCGATCCAGTTCTCGAGCGGAATCGAAGCTCTGGTATTCTTCATCGAACGCGGAATTCCTTAAACTTGCGGGAACTATACGGACAGTTGTGTCATGACACAAACGCGCTCAACCGGCGCTGCAAACCATACTTGACGTAGATGCGAATTATTTGCATAATGCAAGTAAATCGAGCGCTGCTGCGATGCCGCAAGGAAGCTTCGGCGCCGCGAAAGCAAGCAAGGGAGCACCGGCATGTCCAAGGCAACCGATGGCCATGACCTGACGCGGGTTGGCCCAGGCACGATCATGGGCGAGATGATGCGGCAATACTGGATCCCCGCAGCCCTTTCCTCCGAATTGAAAGCCGACGGCGATCCGATGCGGCTGATGCTGCTCGGCGAGGCCCTGATCGCTTTTCGCGACAGTTCGGGCCGGGTCGGTGTGCTCGATCATCAATGCCCGCATCGCTGTGCGTCGCTGTTCCTCGGCCGCAACGAGGAGAACGGCATCCGCTGCGTCTATCACGGCTGGAAGTTCGACGTCGAAGGCCGTTGCCTTGAAATGCCGAACGTGCCGCCGCCGCAGGATTTCAAGGAGAAGGTTCGCGCCAAGAGCTACAAGGTGCAGGAGTCCGCGGGCCTGATCTGGGTCTATATGGGCGCGCGCGCCGAGGCGCCTCCGATGCCGATGCTGGAAGCGCTGTTCGTTCCCGAGCAGGATCTGAGCGTCAGCATGCTACAGCGCCAAAGCAACTGGCTGCAGGGCCTCGAAGGAGATATCGACACCTCGCATTTCGGTTTTCTCCACGCCGGACACGTCAAGGCCGAGGATTTCGAGGAAGGTCATCCGGCGCGTCACACCGTCGCCAACCGCGCTCCCGAGTACAAGGTCGCCGACACCGAATGGGGCACGATGTATGGCGCGTACCGGCCTGAGGCCAACAACCGGATGCATTGGCGCATGGCGCATTTCTGCCTGCCGTTCTGGACCCAGACGCCGAATGCCGATTTTGCCGATCATGTGGTCGCCAAGGCGTGGGTGCCAATGGACGACACCCACACCATGCTGATCTCGATCTTCGGCGGCCGCGCCCGCGGCGCGACCTACTCGTCGATGAAGCTGAAGAAGAGCGGAACGGCGATCCCGGGCGCCGAACCCCTCGACTACCTGCCCAACAGCACCGACTGGTTCGGTCGCTGGCGGGCGGCGCAAAATCTCGCGAATGACTGGCAGATCGACCGCGAGGCGCAGCATTCCAACCGTATCTATTCCGGCATCCGCAATATCGTGATGCAGGATCAGGCCGTCACCGAAAGCATGGGCCTGATCGTGGATCACGCCAAGGAGCATCTGGCGCCAAGCGACATCATGATCGCCCGCACGCGGCGGCGGCTGTTGACCGTGGCGCGCGGCCTGGCCGAGGATGGCACCGTGCCGCCCGGTGTCGACGATGCCGGGATCTTCTGGAAAGCGCGCGCCGGTTCGTTCTATGCCGACGAAAAGATCGACTGGCAGGATGCCTATCGGGAACAATTGAAGAGCGCCGTGCGCTGGCCCGCCCCCGGCCAGCAAGCCGCGGAGTAGGGCGGTGGCCTCGCGCCGCAGCGGCGGACCGATCCTCATTTCGCGCCGCGCGGCCCTGCTTGGCCTCGCGGCCAGTTCTGCGCTTGTGTCCGCGCCGCCAACCGCGCGCGCCGAGGAGGAGTGGAACAAGGTCGTCGCGGACGCGAAGAAGGAAGGCCATGTGGTGCTCTATAGCGCCTTCGTCGGGCTCGCCGCGCATCAGGACCTCAAGAAGGATTTTGAGGCCACCTACGGCATTACCGTCGATATCCTGGAGGCGCGCGCGAGCGAGGTGCGCGAACGCATTCGCATCGAGCAGGCGGCGGGGCGCTTCGCCGCCGACGTCTCGGAAAACGGCCGGACGACGACCACGCTGCAGATCGCGCAGGACCATGTGTTCGATCCCTTCGGTCCGCTTCCGAGCCTTGGCCATCTGAAGCCGGAATTCCGCGGCGACGACACTCGTCTGCCGGTATTTGCGATCGTCTACGGCATTCTCGCCAACACCAGGCTGGTCAAGCCCGAGGATGAGCCGAAGAGCTGGCTCGATCTCGCCGATGCCAAATGGAAAGGCAAGATCCTCAGCGACGATTTTCGCGCGCTGGGTGGCGGCGGCGTGCTGTTCTATGTCCTCGAGGAACATTTCGGGCGCGACTTCCACGAGAAGCTTGCGCAGCAGGACATCAAGTTCAGCCGCGAGATTCCCGCCAACGAGCGGCGTATCGCGCGCGGCGAGCTTCCGCTCTACCTTCCCGTGAGCCTGACCTCGATCCCCGAATTGAAGGGACTGCCGGTCAAGTTCATCGCGCCGAAGGAAGGGCTGCCCTACATCGGTTATGACCTCGCGCTGTTGAAGAATGCGCCGCACCCCAACGCCGCGCGCCTGCTGATGGAGCATTACCTCGGCCAGAAGATGCAGCAGGGTTTTGCCAATCTCGGGCTGCTGCCGGTGACCAGCGACACGCTGTCCCAGCTCGATCCCGCGGTGGCCGATCTGGAGAAGAGCAAGCTGCTCGGCACCACGGACGCGACGCGGATGGACAAGATGCTGGCGCTGGCCAAGCAGATCTACCCGTGAAATTGACCTTCGACTCAGTAGCCGGAAGCCCCTTCTGGCGCTATCGTCATGGAGGCACTTCCCGAGCCGGGAAAATCGATCGAGTGGAATGTCCATGGTAGCAAACCGGCAAGCGACCGGCGGCGATCGATCCGCGAGATATGCTGGCGCCATCGATTGCGATCTTCATCCGGCCGTGCCCGGCATGAGTGTTCTGTTGCCGTATCTTGACGAATATTGGCGCGAAATGGTGTCGGTCCGCGCGCTCGACCGCCTCAACCTCAGCCTGACCAGCTATCCGCAGAATGCGCCGCTGTCCTGCCGTCCGGACTGGACGCTCGATCAGGGAAGAAAGCCGGGATCGTCGCTCAAGGCGATGCAGGAGCATGTGCTCGACCGCTACCAGCCGCGCTACGGAATTCTCAACTGCCTCTATGGCGCCCAGGTCTTCCACAGCGAAGACATGGCCGCGGCGTTCTGCCGGGCGACCAACGACTGGATCCGCGACGAGTGGCTGAGCCGGGATCCGCGGCTTCGGGCGTCGATCGTGATCCCGGCGCACAATACCGAACTGGCGGTGGCGGAAATCGAGCGCAGGGCCGACGACTTCCGGTTCGTACAGGTCTTGATGCTGGTTTCCGGCGAGGTTACGCTCGGCCGGCGGCAGCTCTGGCCGATCTATCGCCTTGCGGAGAAACTGCAGCTGCCCATCGGCATTCACGCCGGCAGCGCCTACCGTTACGCGCCGACGCCGGTGGGATGGCCTTCCCACTATGTCGAGGACTACATCGCGCAATCGGCGGCTTTCGAGAACCAGCTGCAGAGCATGATCGCCGAAGGCGTGTTTGCAAAGTTCCCCGATTTGAAGGTGGTGGCGATCGAGTCCGGTGTGACCTGGTTGAGCGGCTTCATCTGGCGGTCCGACAAGACGTGGAAAGGGGTCCGTGCCGAAGTTCCCTGGGTGACCCGGCCCCCGTCAGAGATTGTCCGCGATCACGTCCGCTTCACGATGCAGCCGATCGATGCCGCCGACGAAGCGGAGGCGATCCTGCGGCTGGTCGACCATCTGAAGTCGGACCGATTGCTGCTGTTCTCGACCGACTATCCGCATTGGCAGTTTGACGCAGACGAGGCGCTGCCGTCAGGTATCCCTGACGAGTTGCTTCGAAAGATCCTGAGCGAGAACGCGCTCGCCACCTATCCGCGGTTGTCGAAGGCGGATCATGCCATGGAGATCACGCTATGAGCATTGTCGATGTGGAACGAAGCCAGTCCGCGAAACACAAGCTTCAGGTGATCGATTGCGACATCCATCCCGCGATGACCTCCTGGAAGGAGATTCACCCCTATCTGGAGAAGCGCTGGATCGAGCATCTGGAGGTCTATGGCAGCCACTTGCGCCATGCCTTTTCCGAGGCGCTGTCGCATCCGCGCATGTCGCCCGACGCCGCGAGAGTCGACGCCTATCCGGAGGAGGGCGGTCCTCCGGGATCGAGCCTCGACTTCATGAGGAAGCAGCATCTCGATCCCAATGGGGTCGAGATCGGCATGCTGATTCCGTTGCGCTGGAATCCCGGCAGCCAGCGAAATCTCGATTTCGGCGCGGCCCTGACGCGGGCCATGAATACCTGGCAGCTGGAGCGCTGGGTCAGGCAGGAGCCCCGGCTGAGGGCTTCCGTGCTGGTCGCGCAGGAGGACACCGAGGCCTCCGTTGCCGAAATCGATGCCCGCGGCGGCGATCCCGCTTTCCGGCAGATCCTGATCCTGCCGCGCACCGACGAACCGTTCGGACGGCGGCGTTATTGGCCGATCTTCGAAGCGGCCGTGCGCAACAGCCTGCCGATCACGATCCACGTTGGAGGCACCGGCGGTCACCCGTCCACCGGCGGCGGCTGGTCGTCCTATTATATGGAAGAGCACCACATGGTCGTGCAGGCGATGCAGGCCGTGTTGGCGAGCCTGGTCTTTGAAGGCGTATTCGAGCGGTTTCCAAAGCTGCGCATCGTCATCATGGAGGGCGGCCTTGGCTGGATTCCATCGTTCAGCGCGCGAATGGACAAGCACTGGAACCGGATGCGGAGCGAAGTGCCCCAGGTGAAGCGGCCGCCTTCGGAATATGTCCGGGAGCACGTATGGTTTACGACCCAGCCGATGGAGGAGCCGGGCAGCTCGGCTGCCCTTCTCGATCTGTTCGATCGTATCGGCTGGGATCGTCTGTTGTTTGCGACCGACTATCCGCATTGGGATTTCGACGATCCTCGCAGCGCGTTCAAGGCGAACCTTAGCGACTTGCAGCGCCACCAGCTTCTCTACGGCAATGCGCGAAATTTCTACAGGTTCGACGAATGACGCGGCATGTCGTCGCGACCGTCGACCAGATTCCACCGGGCGAACGGATGATGGTGACCGTCGGCGGCCGGGAAATCGGCATCTTCAATGTTGGCGGCGAGTACTTTGCGCTCGGCAACCGTTGTCCTCACAATGGAGGATCGTTGTGCAAGGGCCGTATCGTTGGCCTGGTCGAAGCCAGCGAACCGGGCGCGTATCGCTTCAGCCGGCGAGGCGAACTCCTGCGTTGCCCATGGCATGGCTGGGAATTCGACCTGCGCACCGGCAAATCATGGTGCGAGCCCGACCGCACAAAAGCGCGAAGCTATGACCTGACGGTTGAACCGGGCGCAGCCCTCACCGAGGATACGCTTGCGGCCGAAACCTTCCCGGTGTCGGTCGAAAAGCAGTATGTGGTGGTCGAAGTCTAGGACCCCGGCGGGCGGGCAACAAAGCCGAAACAAATTCGAGGAGGGTGAGGAAGTGATGAAAACGCTCAAGGCGATGCTGGTTGCGTGCGTTGCGGGCATGGTCATGCCGGCGCACGCACAAGCACAGGAGTCCTGGGACGCCGTCGTCGATGCCGCCAAGAAGGAAGGCAAGGTCGTGGTCTACGACATGGCCCTCGGCGCTCCCTATTTTATCGCCGTCCTGAAATCCTTCGAGGCCAAATATGGCATTCCGGTAGAAAGCCTGGATCTGCGGGCCAGCGAGCTTTCCGAGCGTATCCGGACCGAACAATCGGCCGGGCGATACCTCGGCGATGTCGAGATGATCTCGTCGACCATGATCGAGGAGCAGCTCCAGAAGGGCGATTTCATCGAGAGGCTGCCGGCGATTCCGAACGCGGCGCATCTGCGACCGCCGTTCCGTGCCACCGAGTACAGCGTGCCCGCTTTCGTCCAGCCGATGGGTATTCTGATCAACACGCGAATGGTCAAGGACGAGGACGTGCCGAAGAGCTGGGACGATCTGCTCGATCCCAAATGGAAAGGCAAGATTCTCTCCGACGACATGCGGCCGCTGGGAAGCGGCAATACGATGTTCGCCATCCTGGAGCACAAGATGGGCCCGGAGTTCAACGCGAAACTCGCCGAGCAGAAGCCGGTCTTCAGCCGCGACATGCGCAACGACGCCCGTCGTGTCGCACGCGGGGAATATGCCATCTATGTGCCCCAGATTTTCGCGTTTACCTCTGATCTGAAGGGCCTGCCGGTCAAGGTCGTGGTGCCCAAGGAGGGCGCGCCCTATGCCGAGATGGATTTGGCGGTGCTGAAGAATGCCCCGCATCCAAACGCCGCCCGCCTGTTCATCCAGCATTTCCTCGATATGGAGTCGCAGCTGATTTACGCCAACGCCTGGATGCCGCCGGTGGTCGCGGGCGTGGCCGAGCGCGCCAATGCGGATGCGCAGCCGTTTGCGAACGCCCCGCTTTTGGGCCCGGCGAAACTTGCCGAGCGGCCATCCATGATTGAGCTGGCAAAGAAGCTGTATCCGTAGTTCCTGGAACAATGGCGATATCGGCCGACGATCGCGTGGGGAATCCTGGCAGGATGCCGTTGGCGGCAGGCCTGTCGGCAAGGTTGCGCCTGTTGCAGGCGACCTCGGCAGGCCGCACGGCGGCTCTGGTCTTGCTTGTCTCCATTCTGGGGTTCCTGTCGGTTTATCCGCTGTCGATGCTGCTCTACGGAAGCCTGCACTCGACCCCGCCAGGCGTGGCGGGCACCTTCAATCTCGACGGCTATCAGCAGGTGCTGACCCGGCAGAACCTGGTCACGCTTCTCAACACCGTCGGAATATCGCTGGCCAAGACCGTTCCGTCGCTCGTAATCGCCGTTCTGCTGGCCTGGATTCTGGCCCGCACCGACACCCCGTTTCGCGGCGCGCTTGAAGTGCTGGTCACGCTGCCGTTCTTCATCCCGCCTATACTGACGGCGATGGCCTGGGGCATGCTGGGCAACCCGCAGGTCGGCCTGCTCAACCAGCTCTATCAATGGCTGACGGGATCCAGCAGTTCGCCCATCAACGTCTATTCATACGGCGGCGTGGTCTGGCACATGATGCAGTATTCCGTGCCGTTCCTGTTCCTGCTGATCGTCGACGCCTTCCGGGCGATGGATCCGAGTCTGGAGGAAGCGGCCCGCATGTGCGGCGCGTCGCGATTGCGGACCTTCGGCACCGTCACGTTGCAGCTCATGTTGCCCGCGCTCACGGGTGCTGCCATCCTCAGCTTCATTCGCGGCATCGAGAATTTCGAGTCGCCGCTGTTTTTCGGCTCGCCGGCCGGCATCAAGGTGATCACGACGGATATCTATGACTCGATCAACCAGAGCTCGCCGCCGCAATATCAATACGCGACCGCGGTCAGCTTCATCATCATGGCGCTGCTGTTTCTCATCGTCCTGCTGCAATGGAAGCTGTTGCGGGGACGCAGTTTTGTGACCGTCAGCGGAAAGGGCTATTCGCCTGGTGTCATGAAGCTCGGGAAATGGCGCTGGGCGACGTTCGGCTTCTGCGCGCTGTTCTTTGTGGTGACCGTCGTGCTGCCCATAGGTCAGCTCCTGATCGGATCGTTCTTCAAGTTCTTCGGCTTCTATCAATGGGACATGCTGACGCTCGAACATTATCAGGCCGTGTTCGGCAGCAGCGAGTTCTGGCGAGGTTTTGGCAATACCATGCTGCTCGGTCTGGTGGGTGCGACGCTGACCATGGTGCTTGGCGGGGCGGTCGCCTACATCTCCGTTCGCACCAGATGGCGCGGTCGCCTGCTGATCGACGCGATGGCCTGGCTGCCGTGGATGATGCCGGGAATCGTTCTCGGCCTCGGCTTCCTTTGGGGCTTTGCGCTGTTGCCGCATGCGATTCCGATCTACGGCACCATCTGGGCGCTGCTGCTCGCCTATATTTCGCTGGGAACGCCGCTCTCGGTGCGCGTGATGTCGGCCGCCTATTCGCAACTGTCCTACGATATCGAGGAATGCTCGCGCGTGCACGGCGCAAGCTGGCTGCAGACCATGCGCCGTATCGTGATTGCGCTGATCTGGCCGTCCTTCGCGGTCGGATGGGTGCTGGTTTTCTTCGGGATCATGCGGGAGTTGAGCGCGTCCGTGCTGCTTTATTCTGTCGGTTCCGAGGTGCTGTCGGTCGTGCTCTTGAAACTGTGGGTCAACGGCAATGCGGAGCAGGTCAGCGTGATCGGGCTGATGATGATGGTCCTGGTGTTGCTGTTCAGGTGGGTGCAGTTGAAGGTTATCAGGGCACGTATCAGTACCGTGTGACCAGTTCGGGGAATTTTGCGATGTCGAACGTTGTGCTCGAAAAGGTCGGCCGGAATTTTGGCGCGTTCGCCGCGGTCAGCGAGGTCGATCTTCGGGTCAATGAGGGCGAGTTCGTCACGCTGCTCGGTCCCTCCGGCTGCGGCAAGACGACGACGCTCCGCATGGTCGCAGGCCTTGAGCAGAACACCAGTGGCCGCATCAGCATCGACAACGAGGTGGTCAGCGATGCGGCGCGTGGAATTTTCGTTCCCTCCGAACGCCGCCGGCTCGGCATGGTGTTTCAGTCCTATGCGATCTGGCCGCATATGACGGTGTTCGAGAACGTCGCCTATCCCCTGCGCGTGCGCCGGCGGCCGGCCGCCGAAATCAGGGAGCTGGTTTCGAAGACTTTGAATCTCGTCGAAATGGAGGGATTTGCCGATCGGCCGGCGCCGGCCCTGTCCGGGGGCCAGCAGCAGCGCGTCGCGATCGCGCGTGCGCTGGTGTTCGAGCCGAAGGTTCTTCTGCTCGATGAACCCCTGAGCAATCTCGATGCCAAGCTTCGTCTCCAGATGGGCGACGAGTTTCGCGCGATTCAGCGGCGGCTCGGCATGACGACCCTTTACGTGACCCATGACCAGTCGGAGGCGATGGCGCTGTCGGACCGGGTGGTGGTGATGGATCGCGGCCGCATCCAGCAGGTCGGCGCGCCCGAGGAGATCTATCGATACCCGGCCAACCGCACGGTCGCGGCATTTTTCGGCTCTCCCAATCTGCTCGACGCCGAAGTCGAGGCCTGCGCCCGTATCGATGCACGCCGCGTTCGGCTCGAGGTCGTCGGGCAGGGCTGGCGGGGCCCCTGCGAGGCGGCTGATGAGGTGCAGCCGGGACAGACGGTTACCGTCATGGTGCGTCCGGAGGACGCTCGGATCGCTTCGGCGGGCTCCGGGGCGAGCGAGCAGGAACTCAAATGGTCGGGACGGATCGCCCAAACCATCTTCAGGGGACCGAACCGGTCGATTGTCATCGAGACCGGCAATGGCCTGTTCAATATCGACGCGCCGGCCTTCGGCAACTATTCGGTGGGTGACAATGTCAGCGTGATCGTCGCGCAGCAGGCGGCCTGGGCTGTGCCCAGCCAGTGAAGCTTGCGGCTCGGCAAGCGGGCCGCGCATCGTTCGAACTGAGAAGCACGAGGAAGCACCGCGATGAAAGCCACAACACGATTGCGCCAATTGATCGCCGGCCCCGATATCCTGCTGGCGCCCGGGGCTTATGACGGCATCACCGCCCGCCTCATCGAGCAGGCCGGGTTTTCCGCGCTCTATATGACCGGCGCCGGCACCTCGGCGTCCTTCGGCCTGCCGGACTACGGCCTGTTGACGATGACGGAGATGGTCGGCAATGCGGCCAGGATCACTGCGGCGGCGAGCAGCCTGCCGCTGATCGCCGATGCCGATACCGGCTACGGCACCGAATTGAACGTCGTGCGCACCGTGCAGGAGCATGAACGCGCCGGCACGGCCGGCATCCATATCGAGGACCAGGTCTCGCCCAAGCGATGCGGTCATCTCGACGGCAAGGAACTGGTCTCGATGGAAGAATTCCTCGCCAAGATCCGCGCGGCGGTGGCGACCCGGCGCGATCCCGATTTCGTCATCATCGCCCGCACCGATGCGCGTTCGGTCGCGGGCTTCGACGAATTGGTCCGCCGCGCCAACGCGGCGCTCGAGGCCGGCGCCGACATGGCTTTCGTCGAAAGCCCGCAGACGATCGGGGAGGTGCAGATGGTGCCGGCGCGCGTGCGCGGACCCTGTCTGTTGAACGTCGTCTGGGGCGGCAAGACTCCGCAGGTCGACCTGCGCGACGCCGAGAAAATGGGATACAAGGTCGCGATCCTGCCGGGGATTTTGTTGAAGACCATCTATGGCGCCTGCGATGCGGCGCTGGCCGAGTTGAAGGAAACCTGGCGCCATCCGACGCCCCAGTTTGACGGCGATGTCCGCGCCGGTTTCCGGCGGTTCGGCGCCGATGAGTGGGACGCGCTGCGCGTCCGCTTCCGCGAGCAGCCACCCCGGGCGGCCGAATAGATCCCGACAGGAGTAGAGCGCATGGCAAGAGCGACAACGACCCTGAAGGCCATTCTCGCTCGGCGCGAGGCTGTGATCCTCGCCGGCGCCGCGAACGGCCTGTTCGCGCGGATCATCGAGGATATTGGCTATGAGGCCGTCTATGTCACCGGCGCCGGCATCGCCAATATGTATCTCGGCGCGCCCGATATCGGGCTGACCACGCTGACGGAGATCGCAAACCATGTTGCTGCGATTGCCGATGCCGTGACGCTGCCGCTCTTGGTCGATGCCGACACCGGCTTCGGCAATCCGGTCAACATGGTCCGCACCGTGAAGGTGTTGGAGCGGGCGGGCGCGGCCGGGCTTCAGATCGAGGATCAGGTTTTTCCTAAGAAATGCGGCCATTTCGACGGCAAGCAGGTGGTGCCGCTGGAAGAGATGCTGGCGAAGATCAAGGCCGCCGTCGACACCCGCAGAGACGGCGACCTGCAGATCGTGGCGCGCACCGATGCGCGCGCGATCCTCGGCCTGCAGGCGGCGATCGACCGCGCCGGCGCCATGATCGAGGCCGGCGCCGACGTCACCTTCGTCGAGGCGCCGATTTCGGCCGAGGAATTGGCGCAGATCGCCCGCTCGCTTGCGGTGCCGCAGGTCGCCAACATCGTGTTCGGCGGCCGTACGCCGGAACTGGGACGGCGGAAATTCGCCGAACTCGGTTTCGGCTGCGTCCTCTACGCCAACGCGGCTTTGCAGGCAGCCCTCAAGGCCTCCCATGACGTTCTGGTGGCGCTGAAGCGGGAAGGCTCGCTGGCGTCGGTCGCCGATCGCCTCGCTGGATTCGATATCCGGCAGCAGGCGGTTGCGAAGCCGACGTACGATGAACTGGAACGGCGGTATCGCGGGTAAGTGGGCGGATGCGGACGGATGCAGTGAGTTCTCCGAACAGCTGATACAGGTGTCGGAAAAATATGATTTTCCGGCCACTCGTGCGGTCGGAACGTTCATGCTGGGCGCTGCACTCGCGCTGCGAGGCGATATCGCTTCCGCGCTCGTGCAGATGGAGCCATCCTTCGAAGCGACCCTCGCTTATGGATTTTTGGGCATGCTCCCCGGCATCATCATGGCCGACGCACTCGCCGGCGCGGACCGCGACCGGGAAGCTCTGGCCTTGATCACGCGGCTTCTCGATGGGTCGAGCACGCCCGAAACCGGCATTTTCATTTCCGAGCTATGGCGGATTCGCGGAGAACTCCTGTTGCGACAGTCGGTCGACAACGCGCTGCAGGCCGAGAATTTTTTTGGTATGGCGCTGCACATTGCCACGGACCAGGGCGCGCCGGTCTTTCAATTGTGAGCCGGGACAGCCTTTGCCCGGTTGCTGGCGGAGGCCGGCCGGCGCGACGAGGCGAAGATGGTGATCAATCGAGCGACCACGAAAAGTCTGGCTGGATGGGATGGACCTGAGATCACTGACGCCGCACAGTTGCGATCGCAGCTCAACTAGGTCTCCATGCTTTTTGTTGGAGCGCGGTCCGTCGCGCCCAAAAAGGGCCTTTCGTGCAATGTTTGACGCCCAAGATCAGGCTGCACCGATCACGACTAACTCTCTGTGCCTTACAAACCGGGACACGCCGCAGCAAAACGTCGCGAGTGACCCTGGCCGGATATGGCCGTCCCGTCGCCGGTATTTTACCAGTCCACCGGCGGATTGGGATCGATGGGCATGCACCGCGTGCGAAGCTCGATCATCGCCGGGTTCCGCCGTACGTCCACCGGGCCGCCGCCTGGGACGAGGCGTTCGATATCATCGGCCAATTGGCTCTGGCGGGCGAGGCAGGCGCCATCATGCGCCGACGGGCGCGCCGCGCCGTATGTCGTTGATCGTGTCGTCGACGACTGCCTTGTACCCGGGCGGCATGGAGGCCGTTGGCGGGACGCCGAAGCCGGCGCTGTTGCTTGCCACCGATCGATGCACGGGATGATACGGCGCCTTGGTCCCGCGAAAAGGTCAGGCTAAATTCCGGCAATGCCGGGATCGAACTGCAACACGTCCTCGATCCATTTCGCCACCCGCAGCGTTCGATGGTCTTGCCGATAGGCGCCTACCACCTGCAGGCCCAGCGGAAGTCCCTTGCCGCCGAAACCTGCCGGCAGCGAAATCGCGGGAACGCCGAGCAAGGTCCAGGGCGCACAATATTCGGCGTCGCCGGTATAGGTGAGGCCTTCCGGCGCCTCGCCGAATGCCGGCAGAGTCAGCACCGCGTCGAAGTCCGAAATGCTTGACGCGAAGCTGGATCGCAGTCGCTCCTGGGTGGCCTTCGCTGCGAGGTAGTCGGTCGCGGCGTGGGCCTTGCCGGCCTGAACCAGCGATTTCAAATGATCGCTGGTGAGGTCGGGATATCGCTCGACCAGTCTTTCGAAAATGACGGCACCCTCGCTGGCGAGGATGGTGTTGATGGTGGCCCAGTTCGCCTGATCGAGATCGGCCAGTTCCATCGCTTGCAGGATCGCGCCGGCATCGCGCAATCTAGCGCTCGCGGCCTCGAGCAGTTGCTGCTGTTCGGGCGCGACCCGCGACCATCTTGTAAAGCGCACAATGGCCAGCCGCGGTTTCTCGAGCCGCGGCAGCCCGTGTTCGATCGAAACGTCGAACGCCGGCACGGGCCGGCCGTGCCGGTCGCTGTCGCTGGCGCCGCCGAGCAACGATAGCGCCAGCGCCACGTCGTCGACGCGGCGGGCGAAGAAGCCGACGTGATCGAGCGAGGGGCTGAGCGGATGCACGCCGGTGCGGGGGATGGCGCCAAAGCTCGGCTTGAAGCCGACCACGCCGTTGAAGGCGGCCGGCCGGATCACCGATCCCAGCGTCTGGGTGCCCAGCGCCAGCGGCACAATGCCGGCCGCAACCGCGGCGGCCGAACCCGAGGACGAGCCTCCCGGCGTATGCCGCGGATTCCAGGGATTAACGGTCGGGCCGGGATGCCGCCAGGCGAATTCGGTCGACACCGTCTTGCCGAAGATGGTCGCGCCGAGTTGGCGCAACCGCTCCACCACCCAGGCGTCGGCTGTGGGAACGGCGTCCCGATAGATCGGCGAGCCGTTTGTGGTCGGCATGTCAGATGTCGCGATGATGTCCTTGATCGCAACGGGAATACCAGACAGCGGTCCCGGCCGGCGCGCGATATCGCGCGGCAGATATTCGAAGGCTTTTAGGGCGGGCTCGGTGGCCTTGGCCCTGTCCAGGCAGGCCGCCGCGTAGCGATCCGCGGCGCCGGCATCGTCCTTGAACAGGCGCAGCAGTTCGAGAACCCCCGCGCTGCGCTCGCAGGCGGAGGACGCCTTTGCGTCGGTCATGAAAGAGCATCCTGGCTCAATGTGAAATCCCGGCGGGGTGCGCGGCCTTGAGCCGCGCCGAGCCAGCCTATTTCATCGCGAGCGCCGGTTCGATGAATTTCTTGACCACGAACGCCTTGTAGTCGGGCTGTGCGGCGAGATTGCCGAGCGCGATCTGGGTATCCATCGATACCTTCAGCGCGTCAGCAGTGATGTCGACGCTCGGCGGATAGACGCCATCGGCGAGCATGCGTTTTACCGCGGCCTCCACCACCCCAGGATCGAGGGTGGGGAACTCCTTCTTGGCGATCTCGACGGTCCTGGGCTCGTTCTTCGCCATGAAGCGCATCGCCATTTCCATGGCGTTGACGACATGCTGCGCGGTGTCGGGATCGACGTCGTTGCGCGCCGTCACCGCCGAGAACGCGTAAGGCCCGTAGGATTTTGGAAATCCGAGCACCACCTTCATGCCCTTGGCGACGGCCTGGTCGAGTCCCGGCTCGTACATCACGGCGATGTCGGCCTGCTTGGCGATGAACGGGCCCGGCTCGGCGCCGATCGCGACCTGGATCATGTCGACGTCGGTCTTGGCGTCCATGCCGTTTTCCTTGAGCAGCTTGATGAATAGCGAGGTGCTGGTGGTCGGCATCAAGCCGGTGACCACCTTCTGCCCCTTGACGTCCTTGATGCTGGAAAACTTGAAGTCGGGCGAAGTCGCGATCCATACCGCAGCCCCATTGACGACATTGGCAATGACGTCGACCGGCGCGCCCTTGGACGCCGCGATCGCCGTCCATTCCGGCCCGTGGATCGAGAACTGCGCGCTGCCGGAAATCACCGCCGAGAGCGCGACGCTTGGGGCGCCGGCGGTTTCCTTGGTGAGGTCGATGCCTTGCTGGGTGAAGAAACCCTCGTCGATCGCGACGTAGAGCGGAAGGTAAAGCATCGACTGGAACGCCTGCGAAAGCGTGACCTTCTTGTTTTCGGCGAGCGCCGGTGTGGCGACCAGCATTGCCATGAGCGAGACGGCGCCCGCGATACGCTTAAACAACGGCATGAGATGTCTCCATGTGTTCGCTGATCAGACCTGGACCTGATGGGTGGTGCTGGATTGCTTCCATGGCAGGCTGACGCGCTCGACCATGTCGATGACGTAATAGAGGACGAAGCCTGCGATCATCAGCGTGAACAGGCCGACCCAGACCGAGTTGAGGTCGTAGAGGCTCGAGGCGTTGTAGATCATGTGGCCGAGGCCGCGCTGCGAGGAGATGAATTCGCCGACCACGGCGCCGACCAGGCCGAAGCCGACATTGATGCGGAAGGTCGCGATGATCGCGGGCAGGGTCGAGGGCACCACCGCCTTGTAGAATACCTGGTGCTTGCTCGCGCCCATCGAGATCAGGAGCGACTGCAGGTCGACGTCGGCGTCCTTGGCGGCCTGGTAGGCCGCGATCAGCGCCACGATCGCCGTCAGCGATACCGACAGCGCGACCTTGGAGACGAGGCCAGTCCCGAACCAGAGGATCACGATCGGCGCCAGCGCGATCTTGGGCACGCTGTTGATGGCGACGATGAAGGGCTCGACCAGGCGCGCGACGAACACCGAATACCAGAGTGCGAGGCCGAGCAGCGATCCGAAGATGGTGCCGATGACGAAGCCGAGGATCGCTTCGAACAAGGTGTAATAGGTGTCGGACAGCAATTCGCCGCTCAACCCCAACTTGTACGCCAGGCTGAAAATGCCGGACGGCGATCCCACGAGAAACGCCGATATCCAGCCGGCGCGGACGCCGATTTCCCACAGCGCGAAGAACGCGACCACCGCCGCGGTTTGCAGCAGCGCGCGGCCGAGCGCGGTATCGAAGCTCGCGCGCCGTCGCGTGCGGCGCGAGGTCCGCTTGGGCAGGGGAGTGGCCTCGGGCATCGTGATGGTCACGCTGTCTTCTCGGTCTGGATGTCGAGTTCGGCGCAGAGCGAATGGAAGTAGCCGGAGAACCGGCTATCGCTTCGGGCGGCGATCGGAGAGGCGGCGGCAATATCGATATCGTGGATGACCTTCACGCGCGCCGGCCGCCCGCTGAGAACAACGACGCGCTTCGACAGCGCCACCGCTTCGTCGATATCGTGCGTTACCAGGATGACGGTCTTGTTGTAGGTCTCAACCGCGTCCTTCAGCACGCCCTCCAGATAAAGCCTTGTCTGATAATCCAGCGCAGAGAAGGGCTCGTCCAGCAGCAGGATGTCCGGATCCATGATCAGCGTGCGGATCAGCGCCACGCGCTGCCGCATCCCGCCGGACAGCGTTTTCGGATAGGCGTTCTCGAAGCCGGAGAGACCAAACCCCTTGAGATATTCGCGCGCCTTGGCTTCGGCCTCATGGCGATCGACGCCGCGGGTTTCCAGCCCCAGCAGCACATTGCCGAGCACCGTGCGCCAGGGAAACAGCAGGTCCTTCTGCATCATGTAGCCGACGCGGCCGCGCAGGCTTTCGATTTCCTGGCCGCGGTAATGCATCGAGCCGGAATCTGGGTCGAGCAGGCCCGCGATGATGTTGAAGATCGTGGTCTTGCCGCAGCCGCTCGGCCCGATGATGCTGACGAAGTCGCGCTCATTGATGTGGAAGGACAGGTCGTCCAGCACGCGGACCTCGCCGGCCTTGCCGTGGAAGGTCTTGCGCAGGTTGCGGACGCTGAGCTGAATGGGCGCGGTTGGCATCGAGGCCGCAGACGCAACTTGTATGCCAAAAGGCCGGGGCTGGAAAGTAATGCAAAATCATGTATTTAAGGCTACGGAAAGATGCGATTGCAGCCCTGCCGAGGGAGGCTGATGCAGCGCTCGCCAACCCGCCGCAAAATTATGCAATGTTCACCGAAAGCCGGAGCGATCCATGACAGTCCCCGATCGTGCCGTCTCGCGGGTCTTCGCGGTGTCGCTCGCCATGCTTGTTCTGCTCGGACTTGCCGCCTATCCGCGCCAGGCCAGTGCCGAGACAAAATATCCCGACAAGCCCGTGCGCATCGTCGTGCCCTTTGCCGCGGGCGGCGTGGCCGATATCACCGTGCGGGTGGTCGCGGATCGGCTTGGCGAAAAGCTGGGCGGCCGGTTCTACATCGAGAACCAGCCGGGCGCCGGCGGCATCGCCGCGGCACGGACCGTGATATCAGCGCCTTCAGATGGATATACGCTGGCGTTATTGTCCAACGGCACCGCGGTCAGCGTTTCCTTGTTCGATCATCTGCCTTACGATCCCCTGAAGGATTTCGAGCCGATCTCGAGCCTCGGCTTTTTCGATTTCGTTTTCGCAACCCATGCGGATTCGCCGTTCAAGACGTTGGGGGATTTCATCGCGGCCGCAAAGGCAAAGCCCGGCGCGCTCAATGTCGGGACCATCAATATCGGCAGCACGCAGAATCTGTCGGCGGAACTGTTCAAGACCGCGGCAGGGATCGATTTCACCATCGTTCCCTATCGCGGCACGCCGGAACTGATGGTGTCCACCATGCAGGGCAACCTCGCGCTGATGATCGACAGCTATTCCTCCATGCAGGGCAATCTCGCTGAGGGCAAGATCCGGGCGCTGGCCTCGTCGGGCCCGGTCCGCTCGGAGAGCACGCCGGAGCTTGCGACCTTGCGGGAATCGGGCGTCGCCGATTACGACGTCGTCTCCTGGAATGCGCTGTTTGCGCGGGCCGGCACGCCGCCGGAGATCGTGCAGAGACTCAACGGCGCCTTGCGGGAAATCCTTGCCGAGCCGAATATCAAAAAACGGCTGCTCGAACTCGGCATCGAGGCCAAGGCCGGCACGCCCGAGGAGATTTCGGCGCGGCTGAAGTCCGATATCGACAAGTGGCGAACGGTGATCGACAAGGCCGGGATTGCGAAGCAATAGGGTCGGGTAAGAGGAAAGATGACATGAGCGACACTTCAAACCGTTGGCATGTTGGCCTGGTCGGCTATGGCGAGGTCGGCCGCATCATCGCCGAAGACCTGCGCAAGCAGGACGTCAGGGTCTCTGCCTACGACATCAAGCTCGGCGACGACCGTGCCGGGCCGTTGCGGGGGCATGCGGGGGGAATCGGCGTCGCCTTGGTGTCCTCGCATGCCGAACTCGCCGCGCAGGCCGACCTCATCGTCTCCGCCGTCACCGCGAGCCAGGCCGTGCCGGTCGCGAAAGCCTGCGCTCCGGGGTTGAAAAAGGGCGCGTGGTACCTCGACTTCAACTCGGCCTCGCCGGGCGCGAAGCGACGCGCCGCCACCCTGATCGACGGCGCCGGCGGCCGCTACGTCGAGGGCGCCGTGATGACGTCGGTCCCACCGTATCGCATCAAGGTGCCGTTGCTCTTGGGCGGCCCCAGCGCGGGCGATCTCGCGCCGCTGCTCAACGAACTCGGCTTCAACGCCAAGGTGGCGAGCGACCAGCTCGGTGTCGCCTCGGCGGTCAAGATGTGTCGCAGCGTCATGATCAAGGGCCTGGAAGCCACCGTGATCGAATGTTTCACCACCGCGCGCGCCTATGGCGTCGAGGACGCCGTGCTGGCGTCGCTGACGGAGACTTTTCCGAGCATCGACTGGGAGAAGCAGGGCGCCTATTTCTTCCAGCGCGTGATCGAACATGGCCGGCGCCGGGCCGAGGAGGTGCGCGAGGTCGCCGAGACCGTCCGCGAGATCGGGCTCACCCCATGGTCGGCGCAGGGCACCGCCGAACGCCAAGCCTGGGTCGCCGATCTCGCCGACGAGGGCCTGTTCGGCGCGAAAGGCACCGGCGAATTCGCCCGCAGCGCCAACTGGCGCACCGAGGCCGACCGGATCCTAGGCAAGTTCAAGCAGCAAGAGTGAGACAGGCGCGGCCGGCGCCGGGACGAGGCTGGACTTGGGAAAGACGCGCATGCTATTTCCTGTTTCCGATATACAGGAAAGCGCATCCGTTGAAATGCAACAAATCAACGTTCCCCTGATCGGCCCCGTGATTCAGCGCGAGCGCAAGGCCCGCAACCTGACGCTGGAGCAACTCGCCGCGCTCTCCGGCGTGTCGAAGTCGATGCTCTCCCAGATCGAGCGCGGCCAGGCCAATCCGACCTTTGCCGTGCTCTGGAGCCTGACCCGGGCGCTGCGGATCGAGTTCAACGATCTCGTGCAGGGCGGCTCGGTTCCCCCCGGCGACAGCAATCGAATCGAACTGGTCACGGCGTCGAACACGCCGGAAATCAGCAACGCGGACGGCTCCTGCCGGCTGCGCATCCTGAGCCCGCCGAAATTCGCCGGCGAGACCGAATGGTATGAGCTGGAGATCGCGCCTTCGGGCAACCTCGACAGCGCGCCGCACGCGCCGGGCGCTTTCGAGCATTTCACGGCCTTCACCGCCGGCTTCGATGTTTCGAGCGGCGGGTCGATCCAGACGCTCAAGGCCGGCGAGACGGCGCGTTATGCGGCCGACGTGCCACACCGCATTACCAATACCTCGAAGCGGCCGGCGAGGGGTTTGCTGGTGGTGCTTTATCGCTGAGTAACTTTTATCGCCCCATAATCTTCCCGACGGTTCCGTTATTTCCTTGCTTTGATTCCAGTATAGTGGAATATCCGTGATATCGGATTTGGAGGGAGCGGCGTGTCGGAAGAGTTTCTCGGCCATCTCAAGGGCCTGCTCGCGGAGATCGAGGCCGACGGCCTCACTAAGCGCGAGCGGCTGATCGCAGGTCCCCAGGGCGGCCGGATCGAGATCGCCTCGGGCGGGTCGCGGCGCCAGGTCGTCAATCTCTGCGCCAACAACTATCTCGGCCTTGCCGACCATCCTGAGATCATCGCGGCCGCCAAGGCCGGGCTCGACGCCTTCGGCTTCGGCATGGCGTCGGTGCGGTTCATCTGCGGCGCCCAGACGCTGCACCGCGAACTCGAGCAGCGGATCGCGCGCTATCTCGGCAAGGACGACGCCATCCTGTTCGCCGCCTGCTTCGACGCCAATGGCGGCATCTTCGAGCCGCTGCTCGGGGAAGAGGATGCCATCATCTCGGACGGCCTCAATCACGCCTCGATCATCGACGGCGTCAGGCTCAGCAAGGCGCGCCGCTACCGCTTCGCCAACAGCGACATGAACGAACTGGAAGACCGGCTGAAGCAGGTGGGCCACGACGGCGCCCGCTTCAAGCTGATCGCGACCGACGGCGTGTTCTCGATGGACGGCTATGTCGCGAACCTGCCCGCGATCTGCGATCTCGCCGAGCGCCATGGCGCGATCGTCCTGGTCGATGATTGCCATGCCACCGGCCATCTCGGGGACCAGGGCCGCGGCACGCCGGCGCTGACCGGCGTGGACAAGCGCGTCGGCATCGTCACCGGCACGCTGGGCAAGAGCCTGGGCGGCGCGATGGGCGGCTTCGTGGCGGCGGCGCAGCCCGTCATCGATCTGTTGCGCCAGCGCGCGCGGCCTTATCTGTTCTCCAACAGTCTCGCGCCACCGGTTGCGGCCGGATCGCTGAAGGCGATCGACATCGCGGAAGCGGCCGATGACCGCCGTGCGCTGCTCGCGGCTCACACAAGACGCTTTCGCAGTGAGCTCTCCGCGGCCGGCTTCGAGCTGCTGCCGGGCGAGACGCCGATCATTCCGGTCATGCTGCACGACGCGCGGCGCGCACAGGCGATGGCGCAGGCGCTCGACCAACGCGGCGTCTATGTCGCCGGCTTCTTCTTTCCCGTGGTGCCGAAGGGCCAGGCCCGCATCCGCACCCAGATGTCGGCGGCGCTCCGCGAGCAGGACGTCACCTTCGCGATCGACGCCTTCAAGGATGCCGGCAAGGCACTCGGACTCATCTGATCGAACCTGGAAAGGGCTTTGGCCATGAAGGCACTGGTAAAGGCAAAGGACGAACCCGGTCTCTGGCTGCGCGACGTGCCGGTTCCCTCGATCGGCCCGGACGAGGTGCTGATCCGGGTCAACAAGACAGGCATCTGCGGCACCGACATCCACATCTACGCCTGGGACGAGTGGGCGCGGAAGACCGTGCCGGTGCCGATGGTGGTCGGCCACGAATATGCCGGCGCGATCGTCGAGTTGGGCTCGGCGGTGCGCGGGCTTGCCCTGGGCCAGCGGGTCTCGGGCGAGGGCCATGTGATCGGCATGCACAGCCGCGCTGCGCGCGGCGGCCGCTTCCATCTGGATCCCGAGACGCGCGGCATCGGCGTCAACATTCCCGGCGCGTTCGCCGAATATGTGAAGATTCCCGCCTTCAATATCGTCCCTCTGCCGGACGATATCGACGACGAACTCGGCGCCATCCTCGATCCGCTCGGCAACGCCGTGCATACCGCGCTGTCCTTCGACCTCGTCGGCGAAGACGTGCTGATCACCGGCGCCGGCCCGATCGGCATCATGGCCGCGGCCGTGGCGCGGCATGTCGGCGCCCGCCATGTCGTCATCACCGACGTCAACCCGCGGCGGCTGGCGCTTGCGGCCGAGGTCGCCGACGTCGTGCCGGTCGATGCGGCGAGCGACGATCTCCCATCCGCGATGTCGCGTCTCGGCATGAAGGAAGGTTTTGACGTCGGGCTGGAGATGAGCGGCGCGCCGGCCGCCTTCGAGCAGATGGTCGAGCATCTCGTGACCGGCGGAAAGATCGCGATGCTCGGGATTCCGGCAAAACCCTTCACGGTGGATTGGACGAAGATCGTGTTCAAGATGCTCACGGTGAAGGGCATCTACGGCCGCGAGATGTTCGAGACCTGGCACAAGATGCTGGCGATGCTGCAAAGCGGCCTCGAGGTGCGCAAGGTGATCACGCACCGGCTTGCCGCCGACGACTATCAGCGCGGTTTCGAGACCATGAAGAGCGGCAACTCCGGAAAGATCGTGCTGGACTGGGTCGCGTGACTGGACGCGTCCGATCCAAGCTCCCCCGATTGTGCAAGCGCCGCCGCATGATTCTCTTGGCTTTCGTGGCTCTCCTTCAGTATGTGCCGGATGCGGTGAGCGCTGCCGATGAACACTCAAGCCCCATATCGAAAGAGTTTTGCGAGGAAATGAAGAAACACAAGACGTTGGGAAACAATAGCCCGGTTGGGTGCGAGCGGCTGGCCGTGGTCAAATTCAGCTATTTTGGTTTCGACGGGCAAGTGCACGGCGACGGGGAAATTGTCGTGCTGGATGCCGCAGCAGACCGCGTCGGCAGGATTTTTGACACGCTGCTGAGCAAGCGTTTTCCGATCGAGAAGGCCAGGCCTCTGAACGTCTATGAGGGCGATGATGAAGCGTCGATGGCCGACAACAACACCTCCTCATTCAACGACCGTCCAATTTCGGGTGGCAGCAGTTTATCGCTGCATGCCTACGGTTTGGCAATTGATCTCAATCCCGTGCAAAACCCGTTTGTCCAGCGTGCGCGCGGAACGTTTCAGGTCAGTCCCAGGGGTGGCGAGAGTTATTTGAAAAGAAGCGATATTCGGCCAGGCATGGCTGAAGCCATTGTGGACGTATTCGCAGAAAACGGGTTTCCTATCTGGGGAGGCGACTGGACCAACCCGATCGACTATCAGCACTTTCAGGTCAGCCGACGTCTGGCTCTGAAACTAGTTCACTCTTCGGCATCGAGTGCCAGGGCGATCTTTGAAAGCCGGGTCGAGCAGTATCGTCGCTGCAGACAAAGCGGCAAGAGCCGCAAGCTTTGTATCGGAAGCAGCACGTAATCAATCAACCGGCGTCCGCTTTTGCAGGACACCTCAATGTTCGACCCGGTACAGGCGCCATCGCTCCGGCACGCCCTTGAGTTTGTGAACGCCGCGATCCCTAAAGCGGATGGCTGACTGCGACATCAGCTCCTTGACCGCGCTCGAGACCAGGACTTCGCCGGCACGCGCTTTTGCGGCGACGCGCGCGCCGATGTGAAACGCCAGACCGATCACGTCGGCCCCGCTCACTTCGTATTCGCCCGCATGCAGCCCGACCCTGATCTCCAGCCCCAGCGTGCGCACGGCCTCGCGTATGGCGGTCGCACAACGGATCCCGGCAGCCGGCGCCGCGAACGTTGCCAGCAGTCCATCCCCCGTCGTCACGACTTCTTTCCCGCGCAAGGTCTTCAGCTCTCTGCGGACGGCGGCGTAATAGTGATTCATCACCTGGGTCCAACGCGAATCGCCCAGTCGCGCGGCTTTTTCGGTGGACCGGACGATATCGACAAACAGGATAGTGGCGAGCGCTCGTTCGAGCTCGGCGGCACGATTGGCAGATCGGCGCCGGATCGTGATATTGCCAGCCAGCGGTTCATAGCGATGGTTGCGTCGCCGCGCGATTGCGGCTTTTGCATAATCTTTGGCACGCTGCACCGTGCCGCAGCGAATTGTTTTCGCTTGCGGTGTCAGCGTCCAGTAAATCTTTCGCCCATCTCCCACGCCATGGACCTCGACGGCGCCCCACTTCAGGAAAACCGTCGAGCCAACGCGGCGAAGCCACCACGCCTTCGACGTGTATCCGGAAACGTTCGACTGATGGACTCCGATGCGAAGGAATTTCGACATGTGCGTGCGGCCGATCGAAAGATCGTTTGAACTACGGTGGCAAAACGTAATCATACATTCCTGCGTTGGCAACGGTACTCGCTACCGAAAATTTGCCAATGGCGCGCGTGTCATTTCGCGTTCGTAATCGAGCCCGACGGGAGGCTATCGAGTCCACGCCCTAGTTGATGCTGATGTTCAGTTGCTTCACCAGCCGCCCGTATTTCTCATATTCGGCATGGACATAATCGTTGAATTGTTCCGGCGTGCGGATGACGGGATCGACAGCCACCTTCAGGAAAGCCTCCCGTACCGCGGGATCGGCGATCGCCTTGCCGATCTCGGTCGCAAGCCGTGCGGCGATGGCCGACGGCGTCTTGGCCGGCGCAAAGGCGCCGACCCACTGATCGTAGACCAGCCCCTTGATCCCGGCCTCTTCGAACGTCGGCACATCGGGTAGGCTTGCCGAGCGCGTCTCGGTCGATTGCGCCAGCAACAACAGCGTGCCTTCCTTGTAATAGGGGATCAGCGGCGAGGCCCCGAGCGAGCCCAGTTTCACCTGGCCTCCGATCAAATCGGTGATCGCCTGTCCGCCGCCGCGATACGGCACCTGCACCATCTTAATGCCCGCAAGCTGGGCGAACCATTGCATCACGACCTGTTGGCCCGAACCAACTCCGCTGCCGGTTGCGAAGTTCATCTCGCCCTGCTGCTTGCCCAGCGCGATCAACTCGGCGATCGACTTGGCGCCGAGCGAGGGATGCGCCGCCACCACGACCGGCAGGCGCGCGATCTGGGCGACCGGCAGCAGGACCTCGAGAGGATCGAAACTCAGCTTGTAAACGTGGGGATTGCCGGTCACCGAATTGCCTGAGATCAGGAACGTGTAGCCATCGGGCGCGCTGGTCGCCGCGGCTTCCATTCCGATGTTGCCGTTGGCGCCGGACCTGTTTTCGACATAGATCTGCTGGCCAAGGCCCTTCGACACGTAGCCGGCCACGATGCGCGCGATGATGTCGGTCGAGCCGCCGGCCGGAAACGGCACGATGAATCGGATCGGCCTGACAGGCCAGTCTTCCGCGGCTGCCGTTGTCGGCCACGCCATGACCAACGCCGCGACCGCCACCAATGCCATTACCATCGCTCGTCGACTGAACATCGAATATTTCCTTTTCGAACGCCGATTGTCGCAAACCTGCTTCAATTATTGTGCCAAATGAAAACCCCTCAGGGGGTCTTGATCAGATAGATCGGGCTCGACCAGGCTTGATGGCCGTCTTCCTGCGTCACGCGAATGAAGACGGGGACGTCGCCCAAAACTTGCGCGGAGCCGGTGACATCATGCGTCATCTGCATCGTGGTGACTTTCTTCGCCTCCGGCAGCCGGTAGACCCGCAGCCGGCGGCCGAGACCGCCGGCCTCGAACAGCATTTCGTCATGATCGAGCGCGGCGAGATCGCATTCGGCGGAGACGATGTTGGTCTCGATCGAAAGCGTACCCGTTCGCTCGCGTTCAAGCCAGAGATCGAAGCCCGCCATGTTGCCGGTGGTGACGGACTGCCATGCGATGGTCTGGTCGGCGAAATGAAGCGGCTTGTCCGGGTTGAGGAAGTTGACGGCTTCCGTGCGTTCGATGCGATTACCGCGCACGCTGGCCTTGCCGCGCCAGTTGACCTCGCGTCCGCGGCCGCGATATTCCGCGCCGCTCCACATCACCCGGATGCGCTTGCCGAGATCACTGGCCGTATAGGGCCTGATGGTGCGCATCAGCTGCTTGCCGTGAAAGACATCGATGCGCTCGATCGGCGCGGAGCCGATCACCTCGGCGTTCAGGTGCATGGTCACGCCGCCATTGGCGACGATGGCCCCCATCAACACCTCGGTCGAGGGCTGCGAGGTGGTCGGCCCGAGCAGCGGATCGTCGGCGTAGACTTGAACCGGCTGGTCGAACGTGCCCTTCACCGACATGAACAGGCGGGTGCCGGTGGTGCCGTAATGGCGGCGTTGGCGTAACGCCTCGAACACCGCGTCGCGGTCGAGTTTCGGCATCAGATAGCAGCTCAGGCCGCCGATCGCGCCGAAGGTGGAGGCGCCGGGTTGCGTCGCGCCCGGCCGGCCCTTGTGATCGTCGCTGTGGCAGACGATGCCGACGCGATACCCCTTATCGAAGGCATCGTGCAGCAGCCATTCGAAGGTGCCCCAGGTCGAATGCACCTCGACGGCGCGCTCGAAGCGGCCGTCATGGGCGATCTTGATATCGGCATAGCGGCCGCCGACATGGGCGATGACGATGGCGTCCTCGTTGGCGCGCCGGAGCGCCTGGAACAACTCGTCGGCGGTGTAGCAGTCCTCGTTCGACGGGTCGGAAACCAGAATCCGTGACGAGCGGCGGATCGGCCGGCCCTCGGTGCGATAGAACACGTTGCGGTCGCCGCCCATGCCGGTGTTGCCCGACCACTCATAGCCGGGCAGCGCGACAAAGCGCCCCGCGACGTCGTATTGCCGGGTCAGTTCATTCAGCCTTTTCCAGAACGCATCGGTGATCTGGAAATCGTTGCCCTGGTGGCCGACGATGTCGAGGAACGCCTTGTCGCGGGCATAGGCGAAGTAGTCCTCGGCTGAATTGGTGCCGATCGTCTCTTCGCTCTGTGCATGCAGGTCGCCCCAGTAATGCCGGTACGGCGCGTTCGCCGAGCACGCGCAGCGGGGTCGTCCGGCAAAGCGATTGCCCACTCGCGTCCAGCACCTCGATGCTGACATCGCCGGGCGCTTCCGCGCACCCAGCCCCTTGACGACATAGGCGCCGTCCTCGCGCGGCATCATGCGCGGCCTCGGGCAATCCGCCTATTGGGGAAGCGGTTTTCAGTTTCAGCGGGCCGACACCTGACGCCGTCGGGTTGCCCCAGCGATCTTCGGCGACGATGCAAAGGCGAAACGGCTCGCCGACGATGTTCTGGCTCGGAAGCAACGCCTTCCATCGTGCCGCCGGCCCGGCAACGAGCGCGATCTCTGGCGATTGCGGCAGCTCGGTGAATTGGTAGGTGGCGAACGCGTCGACCAGCACCTTGAATTCGAAGGTCGGCTCGACATTGGTCTGCAGGCGCAGCCCGGGCGAGCCCTTGCGGGTGTCGCCCAAGCGAATCGTGATGGTGTCGCCGCTGCGCAGAAAACCGCGGCCGACCCTGATCGACAGCGTATTCACCCAGGGCCGGGTAAAATTGCGATCGACCCGGCTTTCGAGCACGGCGCCATTGGAGGCCTCGACGGTGGTGTAGTTTTCGGCCGCGGGATCGGCGAATTGCGGCTTGCCCATGTCGGAGGTGCCGCGCCAGACGATTTTGAGATCGCCGCTGTCGTCGATGCCGAATTTGCCGGCGGTGTAGGTCAAGACCAGCGCGACATGCGTTCCCGCCACGAACGGGCCTGCCGGCACCAGTGTCGCGGCGCCCATGTGTTCGGGGAGATACGAAAAACCAAGCATAGGAGCATTACCTTCCAGTCGCTATGGGTGCCTTCCAGCGGCTACTTCCTCGGGATATCGCTTTCGGTCTGTCGCGCCAAGGTATCGTAGGCGGGATAAGCTCGGAAAGCCTATAGCCGCGCGGCAACGCTGGCCGGCGTCAGGACGAACTGATCGACGATCCGGAATCGGGATTTTGCGTCGTCCTGACGAAATACGGCGATTCTGTCGATCGCGATCGTCGTCAGTCCCAGCGCGGCAAAGCGCTGGCGCAGCATTGCCAGCACCGGCGCGCGCCGCACGGGGTCGAGCCGTCCCGTCAGCGTCATGTGGAAACGAAACTCCTCCATTACATAGGGATAGCCCCAGCGATCGAGATGGTCGCGCTGCCGCGGCGTCAGCGCGGACGGATTTCGCCGCGCGCGGTCGCCTGCGGTAAGGGGTGCACGGAACGAATCGAATTCGCGCACGCAATCCGCGGCCAGCCGCTCCAGGTCGGCAGACGGCTCTGCGGGCACCACCGCGACAAAACCGCTGATGGAATCGACCGCCGGCCGGATCACCGGAACGGTCCGGCGAATTGCGGCGAAGGTTTCGCAGGCCTCCAACAGCCCGGCTTCGGTTTTGCCCGGCGCCAGCATCATCGGCGCCTTCAGCGTGGCATGAAAGCCGTATTTCCGGGGGTCGCTCGTGAGGTCATGCCAATCCGGCATCGATTGCACGATGCCGTCCGGAAACGGCAAGTCCTCTCCCGTGAGGGCGTCATAGCCCAATAGCTGCGCGCCGAAGCGATCGAGATCGCTGCCGGCTGCGGCTGCGTAATAGATGGCATGACGCGGAAAGCCTGTCATGTCGGCAGCATAGGGCAGCCTCACTCGGCTGCAACCGCCTCGCGGCGCGCCGTCGCTGAACGCATCAGGCGGTTTGCTTCCGTCAGATGAACCAGCCGCCCCGCCGCGATCACGGCAACGATCCGCGGCCGTAGCGGCAGTTCGTCATCGACCAGGATGATGTCGGCGCGATGGTTTTGAGCCAGGACGCCGCGATCCGAAAGGCCCGCCGCCTTTGCCGGCGCCGCCGAGATCAGATCCCAGGCTTTCGCCAGCGGCAGCACGCCATCGGCGGCAAGCCGGAACGCGGCCAACAACTGTGCCGGATAGTAGTAGTCGGAGGCAAGCACCGAGCACAGGCCCTTGGCGATCATGTCGGAGGCTTTCGTCCATCCGGTATGGCTGCCGCCGCGCACGACATTGGGCGCGCCGAACACGATGGCGTCGCCGGCTTCCGCCGCGGCGCGCGCGGTTTCCTCGTTGACCGGGAATTCGGCGATATCAGCGCCCAGGCTGCGATAGGCCTCGCGCATCGCCGGGCTGTTGTCGTCATGCGACAACATCCGGACATTTGCGTTGCGCGCGGCTTCCGCCAGCCGCGCGATCGAGCCTGGGACCTCGTCCGCGCGGGAGGCGATGCGCTGCACCAGCGATTCGAATTCCTCGGCCGACAGCCCGCTGCGCTCGACCATCTGCGCGCGCTTCCGCGGCCTGGTTGCGCTCGCAACGATGGAAGCCATGTGGTCGTTGAAGGCGAACAGGTCGACCCGTCCACCGGCGAGCCATTGGCTAATCTCGGCTTCGGCATCGAGGTTGTAGGTCTCCTGGCGCAAGTGAAAGCGGGTATCCGCCGCAAGCTGCGGCCTCAAGCTCTCGATCGCCTCGAGCAGCCCTCGTGCATTGTCGGCGCCGCGAAGGCCGGGCTCCCATGACCAGGTGGTGGCGTGAAATACGGTCGTGATGCCGTTGCCGATCGCCTGCCGATCGCTGTCTGCGAGCGCCACATCGACGGCAAAGTCGACGCCCGGGCGCGGCATCATCTGCCGCTCGAACGCATCGCCATGCAGGTCGACGATGCCCGGCAGCACCAGCAGGCCGCGTGCGTCGAGGCTCAGCGAACCGCGTCCATGGTCGGAGCCGACCGCGCCGATCTGATGGCCCGCGGTTCGCAGCGAGGTCTCCAGAATCTCTCCGCCGAGCAGTGCCCGGCCGCCTTCGATCGATATGTCGGTCACGATGTTGCACTTCGCCGCGCGAGGGGTGGATGAATGGAGGAGGTCGCAGCCTCGTATTTGCCGAGGAAATCCTCGACCGGAAGCTTTCGGAAGTCGGGTAGCGCCCGCCGCAGCGTTTCGTGATCCCAGTCCCACCACGCGAGCTCCACCAGCCGGTTGGTCACTTCTTCGGGAAACCGCCGTTTTATTACCCGCGCCGGGTTGCCCGCGACAATGGTGTAGGCTGCCACGTCCTTGGTCACGACAGCGCCGGCGGCCACCACGGCGCCGGTGCCGACGCTGCGGCCAGGCAGCACGATGGCGCCATGGCCGATCCAGACGTCGTGACCGATGTGGACATGATGGCCACGCCGCCATTCGAAGAACTCGGCGTCGTCGCTTTCGCCCGGAAAATACGCGCTGGCGCGGTAGGTGAAGTGCGCCTGCGCGGCCCGATGCATGGGGTGGTTGCCGGGATTGATCCGTGTCATGGCAGCGATCGAGCAGAATTTTCCGATTCCCGTATAGGTGATCTGCGCGTCGTTCACGACGTAGGAATAGTCGTCCATCGTCACTTCGTGCAAAATCGTCCGCGCGCCGACTTCGCAATAGGCGCCGAGTTTCACCTCGTGCAATTTCGCGCTTGCGTCGATGGTCGGTTCAACCGAGAGCATTTTTCCGGCCATGCGTGCGCCCCCCTGAACAACCGATGCCGAGCCAAGGCTGCACCTCATCGGCAGCATTGATGACAACGTCATGGCAGATATATGACGCCCCATGCAAGTGTGGACAGCACCCGCACCGCATCGCGACTGTCACACAACTGTTAAATCCAGACGCTAGCCATGAGGCCTGCTGAGCGTCTCGGAGCAGTGCATGCTGGTGGTGGAAGGTTTGACGTGCCGATTCGGCACAAAAGCCGCAGTCGACAATGCGTCGTTTTGCATTGCGCCCGGCGGTTTTGTCGGCGTGATCGGCCGATCCGGTGCCGGCAAGTCGACCTTGCTGCGCATGATCAATCGCCTGGCCGAGCCGACCGAAGGCCGCATTCTCTATGACGGCGTCGACGTCACGGCGCTGAGGGGTCGGGACCTGCGAAAGTGGCGCGCTCGGTCGGCGATGATCTTCCAGCAGTTCAACCTGATCGGCCGTCTCGACGTGCTGACCAATGTGCTGATGGGACGGCTGGCCACCGTGTCGCCGGCGCGGGCGCTGCTGAAATTGTGGCCGGATGCCGACAAGGCGGTCGCGCTTGGCCGCCCTCGAACAGTTCGAGATCGCCGGGCTCGCCGTGCAGCGGGCCGATCAGTTGTCCGGCGGCCAGCAGCAGCGCGTCGCCATCGCCCGCGCTTTGGTGCAGGAGCCCGACATCATTCTGGCGGATGAGCCGATAGCCTCGCTCGACCCGCACAACACCAGGGTGGTGATGGATGCGCTGAAGCGCATCAACCGGGATTTCGGCATCACCGTGATCTGCAACCTTCATTCGCTCGAACTGGCGCGCGGCTATTGCGGCCGGCTGATCGGCATGGCGGCGGGGAAAGTGGTGTTCGACGGGACGCCGGACCAACTCACCGGGCTCGAAGCGAAGCGTCTCTATGGGCTCGATTCCGAGGCGAGGGGCAACCCCTCGGCAAGCCCGGACAGCGTGCCGATCGACGATTCCATTCTGGGCGTACCTGCCATCGCGTAGCCGCTGCCCGATCCGTGAACGCCTGTTCCGGCGGCTCGCTCCAACAAGAAACTGCCTCACCGACCCAACAGGAGAAAAAGACATGCTGAACCGCCGCCATTTGCTATCCGCGGGCGCCATCGCGCTGGCCTTTACCGCGGGCGCGGCCCACGCCGATGACTGGAAAGCGAAATACAAGGAACTGACTTTCGCCGTGGTGCCGGCCGAAAACGCCTCCGGTGTCGCCGACCGCTACGCACCCTTCATGGAATATCTCGCCAGGGAACTCGGCGTTCCCGTCAAGTTGCGCATCGCCAACGATTATGCCGCCGTGATCGAGGGCCAGCGCGCCGGCAATATCCAGATCGCCTATTACGGCCCGGCTTCCTATTCCACCGCCTACATGACGGGCGTCAAGACCGAGCCCTTCGTCACCACCAGAAACCAGGACGGCAGCGTCGGTTATTATTCGGTGATCTATGTCAAGGCCGACAGCCCCTACAAGGACATCAAGGATCTGAAGGGCAAGACCATCGGCTTCGTCGACCCGAATTCGACTTCCGGCTATAACGCGCCGCGCTTCTTCCTGCACAAGGTCGGCATCGATGCCGACAGCTTCTTTTCCAAGTCGATCATCACCGGAAGCCACGAGAACGGGGTGATCGCGCTCGACAAGGGTACCGTCGATTGTGCCGCCGACTGGTGGAACTCCGATACCGACTCCAACCTGACGCGCATGGTCGCCAAGGGCATGGCAAAGAAGGAAGACTTCCGGGTCATCTTCAAGTCGGGCCTGTTGGCCGGTTCGCCCTACGCCTATCTCAGCGATCTGCCCGCCGATCTCAAGGCGGCCATCGTGAAAGCGTTTATGGAAGCGCCCACCAAGAACAAGGCCGCATATGACCGCTTGTCCGACGGCAAGGACAAGGAGTTCGTCGCGGTGACCCACAAGGACTATGAAAACACCGTCGACATGATCCAGTTCGTCAACGACATGCGCAAGAAGCATTCCTGAAGCCAACAGGGAGCGGCGAGCTTTTCGCCGCTCCCTCGCTTCCGACCGACGCAGGACATCATGACCTCCAACCTTCTCAGCGTGCCGCCGGCGCGGCTTGAGGCGCTGCTTGCCGGCTATCGGCGCGAAGTCGGGCGCCGCCGGCGGCAATCCCTGCTGGTGCTGGCGATCCTCGCCATTTTGGCGGTGATTGCCGGACATGTCGGCGAGGTCGATCTCAACAATCTTTTCCAGAACATATCGAACTTCACCAGCTATTTCGGCCGGATCATTCCCAAGCTGACATTTGCGCATTTCGGCGCCGATGTCGCCGACTGGTACTGGGATATCAAAGGCTGGCTGAAGCTTTTGCTCGATACCGTCCTGATCGCCTATCTCGGCACACTGTTCGGCGCCGGCGGCGCGCTCGGAATTGCCTTCTTCGCGGCCGCCAATCTCGCGCCCGGCAACATCCTGCGGTGGAGCATCAAGCGCATCTTCGAATTCTGCCGCACCGTTCCGGACCTGGTCTTCGCGCTGATGTTCGTCAGCGCCTTCGGTCTCGGACCGCTGGCCGGAATCCTCGCGATCGGCATCCACAGTTTTGGCACGCTCGGCAAGCAATTTACCGAGGCCATCGAGAATATCGACATGAAGCCGGTCGAAGGCGTGCGCTCGACCGGCAGCCGGTTCGTCGAAATCGTCCGGTTCGGGGCGCTGCCGCAGGTGACGTCCACTTTCACCAGCTACGCCCTGCTGCGTTTCGAGATCAATGTGCGCTCGGGTTCGGTGGTCGGCATGGTGGGGGCCGGCGGCATCGGCCAGGATCTGTTCGTGGCGATCCGGAAATTCTATTACACCGATGTCAGCGCCATTCTTCTGATGATCATCGTCTGCGTTGCGATCATCGATCTCGTCACCGAACGGATCCGGCACCGGCTGTCCGGCAGGGATCACAGCTGATGAGCGTCCGCCGCCCGCTGCGCACCGAGGATGCCGGCACGGTGCTGGCCCGGCATCAGGGCCTGTTCGACGATTCCCCGCTTCGGCGCGCGGCCACGCTTGCGACGCCGGCGGGAATCCTCGGCTTCACAATCTTCGCGGTGTGGTGGCTTGCGATTCCGTTCAGCCAGATCGGACCGGGACTGGCCTCGCTCGGCAAATTCATCGCGCTGATGTTTCCCCCCTCAAGCGGCGGGCATCTCGACCTCCTGCTCAAGGCGATGGGCGAGACGCTGGCGATCGCGTTCCTGGGAACGCTGATCGCGACCGTTGTCGCGTTCCCGATCAGCTTTCTCGCCGCCAAGAATACCACGCCGCATGGCGCCGTTCGGTTCTTCATCCGCCGTGGCCTCGACACCATCCGCGGCGTCGACGCCCTGATCTGGGCGCTGGTCTTTGTCGGCGTGGTCGGCCTTGGCCCGTTCGCCGGCATTCTTGCCATCGCGGTCTCCGACACCGGCGCGCTCGGCAAGCTGTTTTCGGAAGCGATCGAATCGACCGAGGAGCGCGCCCGCGAATCCGTGCTGGCCAGCGGCGGCACCAGCCTGCTGGCCGTGCGCTTCGGCCTGTTGCCGCAGATCTTGCCGATCATCGCCGGGCAGATCCTGTATTTCTTCGAATCCAACGTACGCTCGGCGACCATCATCGGCATCGTCGGCGCCGGCGGCATCGGCCTGCAACTCTCCGAGCAGATCAGAACCTACGATTTCGATCAGGTCGCCTTCGCCGTCATCATGATCCTGGTCACGGTCGCGATCATCGACTGGATTTCCGGAAAACTCCGTTTCGCGATCATCGGCCAGCGCGCCGTCGTCTGAGGCGCAGTCAGCTGTTCTCGACGAGGAATTCGACGCGCTCGGCGGCAAAGCGCGAGCGCTTGGTCACGAGCGGTCTTGCCTCGGTATCGACGTCAGTACCGTCGACCACAAGAACCGGACGCCCCAAAGCGAGGTCCAGCCGCGCCGCGTCGGCCGCATCTGCAATGGCCGCGGTAATTCGGGTCGATGCTCTCCGATAATCGCGAATGCCGTAATGCGCCAGCAGCTTGGTCATCGAGCGGCTGCCGGCGAAAACCTGCCCCGCGTCAGGGAAGCGTTCCGCGGAAAGCCAGGTGGTGCTGACACAGATCGGCGTGCGGTCGGCAAACCGCAGAGATTCGATCCGGACCAGTGGCGCCCCGGTCTTCAGGCCGAGCTGCCGCGCCAGTTCGCGTGTCGCCGGTTCGTCAGAAGCGCCGATCAACTGGCCGCGCGGTTCGCGGCCGCTGATGCCGACAATTTCCGAGAACCGCGTGCGCGAGCGCAGGGGATAGGCAAGTTTTGGCGCCTCGACATAGGTGCCGCTGCCGCGCTCGGCGCGCACCAGGCCGCGTTCGGCCAGTGTCGCCAGCGCCCGGCGCACGGTATGGCGGTTGACGCGATAGGTCTCGGCGATCTCGATTTCGCCCGGCAACTTCTCGCCGGCCGCAAAACTGCCGTTGGCGATGCCGCGCTCGATGCCGTCGGCGACCTGCCGCCACAGCGCCACGCCGGAAGCTGCGTCCTGCATCGTCATGGCGTGGCAAGCTCCGGGAACCGCATCGGAAAAATCACCCGTTTGTCATGAAACAGTCATGGCGCATTGGTAACAAGTTGTCTATTATCATAGACAACTTGATTCCGGCAAGAGCTTTACTCACGGCAGGATCGATAATGACCACAAGCGGCGAACACGGCAGGCAGGTTCAGCGCAAGGCGGCGATGGCGCTGCTGGCGCATTGCGATGCGGCCGAGATCGCCCGCTATCTCGGCGCCATAGCGGTTCCCGCTCACGAGGAGCTGCGCGAGCCGGAGAACGGCCTGGTGATGGTGCGCGGCCGCATCGGCGGCGACGGCGCGCCGTTCAACCTCGGCGAGGCCACGGTTTCGCGCGCGGCGGTGCGGCTTTCGACCGGCGAGGTCGGCTTTGGCTATACGCTCGGGCGTGATCGGGAGAAGGCGCGGATGATTGCGCTGTGCGATGCAATGGTGCAGTCGGGCGAGTTTGCGCATGCGGTGGAAGCCGGCGTGCTGGCCCCGCTGCGCGCGGCGGTGATCTCGACGCAGGACCGGAAGGCCGCCGAGACCGCGGCGACCCGGGTCGATTTCTATACGCTGGTGCGGGGTGAAGGGTGAGGGTCGAGTGATGACAACGGTAGCTGAATTGCCTGCGGGGTTCGCCGAAAAAGTGTTATCGGCGCAATGCACCTTTCGATCGGTGATGGAGGCGATGGCGCGCCCCGGCAGCGTGGCGCGGATCGTGGCGGAAGTCGGTACGCCGGCGGCGATGATGCGAGGCACCGCGGCGATCGCGCTGACCCTGTTCGATCACGATACCCCGGTCTGGCTCGATCCGGCGATGTCGGAGACATCGGAGGTGACGAAGTGGCTCAAGTTTCACACCGGCGCCCCGGTGGTCGCGGATTCCTCGATCAGCCATTTTGCGTTGATCGGCGATGCCGCCGCGCTTCCGGCGCTGGATCGTTTTGCCTTCGGCAGCAATGAATATCCGGATCGTTCGACCACGCTGATCCTGCAGGTCGCAAGCCTGACGCAGGGACATCGTTTGGTATTGCAAGGCCCGGGCATCGACGGGTCAGCGATGCTGCAGGCTGCCGTGCAGCCTGCGGACCTGTTCGAACGGCTCGACATCAATGCCGCGCTGTTTCCGCGCGGCATCGATGTCGTGCTGGTGGCTGGCGATGCCATCGTCGCCATTCCCCGCACCACCCGGCTCGTCGCGAAGGGAGGCTAGCGCATGTATGTCGCCGTCAAGGGAGGCGAACGCGCCATCGAGAACGCGCATCGGCTGCTGGCGCATGAGCGCCGCGGCGATCGCGACGTTCCGGAAGTGACGCTCGCGCAGATTTCCGGGCAGCTCAGCCTGGCGGTCGATCGCGTGATGGCAGAAGGCTCGCTGTATGATCGCGAACTGGCTTCGCTGGCCATCAAGCAGGCGCGCGGCGACATGATCGAGGCGATCTTCCTGGTACGCGCCTTCCGCGCGACGCTCCCGCGCTTCGGCGCCACCGAGCCGGTCGATACCGGCACCATGGCGGTGCGGCGGCGGATTTCCTCGACGTTTAAGGACATTCCGGGCGGCCAGATTCTCGGCCCCACTTTCGACTACACCCATCGCCTGCTGGATCCGCAACTCGCCGAAGGTTTTGTTCCCGATCTGCCGGCGACATCGGAGGCGTCCGTCGTCGCGGCGCCGCGCGTCACCGATATTCTCGGCCGCGACGGCCTGATCGAGCCGTCGCCGCAAGCGGATGGCGATACCCCGGTCGGCGACCTCACGCGCGAGCCGCTGAGTTTTCCGGCCGACCGCGACCTGCGGCTGCAAAATCTCGCGCGCGCCGACGAAGGTTTTCTGCTGTCGCTCGGTTATTCCTCGCAGCGCGGCTATGGCCGCAACCATCCCTTTGCCGGCGAGATTCGTTTCGGCGAGGTCGAAGTGGAATTCTTTGCCGAGGATGTCGGCTTCGCGGTGCCGCTCGGCGCGATCGCGTTGACCGAATGCCAGATGGTCAACCAGTTCAAGGGTTCGGCCACGGAAGCGCCGTGCTTTACCCGCGGCTATGGCCTCGCCTTCGGGCAGAGCGAGCGCAAGACCATGTCGATGGCGCTGGTCGACCGCGCCCTGCGCGCCCGAGAGCTTGGCGAGGAAGTTGTCGCACCCGCCCAGGACGAGGAATTCGTGATGTCGCATTCCGACAATGTGCAGGCGACCGGCTTTGTCGAGCACCTGAAACTGCCGCATTATGTCGACTTCCAGTCCGAGCTTGGCCTGTTGCGCAAACTGCGCAAGGAATTCGAAGCCGCTGATGCCTTGCCCGACATGCAGGAGGCCGCGGAATGAATGCGCCCGCCTACAATTTCGCCTATCTCGACGAGCAAACCAAGCGGATGATCCGCCGCGCCATCCTGAAGGCGATCTCGATTCCCGGCTACCAAGTGCCCTTTGCCAGCCGCGAGATGCCGATGCCTTATGGCTGGGGCACTGGCGGCGTGCAGGTGACGGCGGCGATCCTTGGGCCCGATGACGTGCTGAAGGTGATCGATCAGGGTTCCGACGACACCACCAACGCGATCTCGATCCGAAAATTTTTTGCCAAGACCGCAGGCGTCGAGACCACGACCTCCACGGCGGATGCGACCGTGATCCAGACCCGGCACCGGATTCCCGAAGCGCCGCTGCATGGCGGCCAGGTGCTGGTCTATCAGGTGCCGATCCCAGAACCGCTGCGCTTCCTCGAGCCGCGCGAGACCGAGACGCGGCGCATGCACGCGCTCGGCGAATACGGGTTGATGCATGTGAAACTCTACGAGGATATCGCCCGCTTCGGCCACATCGCGACTTCCTATGCCTACCCGGTGAAGGTGAACGCACGCTATGTGATGGACCCGTCGCCGACGCCAAAGTTCGACAATCCGAAGATGGACAACTGCCCGGCGCTGCAGCTGTTCGGCGCCGGCCGCGAAAAGCGCATCTACGCGATCCCGCCGTTCACGACGGTCAAGTCGCTCGACTTCGAGGATCATCCTTTCACCCGCTACCGTTTCGATGCGCCTTGCACGCTGTGCGGGGCGGACGATTCCTATCTCGACGAAATCGTCACCGACGACAAGGGCAGCCGGATGTTCGTCTGTTCCGACACGGATTATTGCGAGACCCGCCAGGCCTGCGGCCATCGCGGCACCGAGAGTGCCGCGCCGCACAAGGAGCGCACGCATGGCTGAACAAGACAACGCTGAACCGCTGCTGGTCGCGGAACGCCTCGGCAAGAACTACGGCCGGCTGACCGCCTGCCGCGACGTGTCCTTCGCGCTCTATCCCGGCGAAGTCCTGGCGATCGTCGGCGAATCCGGTTCGGGCAAGACGACGCTGCTGCAATTACTCTCGGCGCAGCTTGCGTCGAGTGCCGGGAAAGTCTCGTACCGGATGCGCGACGGCATCTTGCGCGATCTCGCCGCGCTCGGAGAAGCCGAGCGGCGGTTTCTGTTTCGCACCGATTGGGGCTATGTACACCAGGATCCGGCAATGGGATTGCGGATGGCGGTGTCGGCCGGCGCCAATGTCGGCGAGCGGCTGATGGCGGTCGGCTGGAATCACTATGGCAATATCAGGAGCACGGCGTCGTCCTGGCTGGAGCGCGTCGAGATCGATGTCGATCGCATCGACGACGCGCCCAGAACCTATTCCGGCGGCATGCGGCAGCGGCTGCAGATCGCGCGCAATCTCGTCACCCAGCCGCGGCTGGTGTTCATGGACGAGCCGACCGGCGGCCTCGACGTGTCGGTGCAGGCGCGGCTGCTCGATCTCCTGCGCAATCTCGTCAGCGAGCTCGGCCTCGCGGCCATCGTCGTCACCCATGATCTGGCGGTAGCGCGGCTGTTGTCGCACAGGGTCATGGTAATGAAGGGCGGTCGCGTCATCGAGACCGGTTTGACCGACCAGGTGCTCGACGATCCGCGCGAGCCCTATACCCAACTGCTCGTCTCCTCGATCCTGCCCGCGTGAGGCCTGAGCCAATGACCGTGATGATCGAAATCGCCGACGCCGAAAAGACCTTCACCATGCATCTGCAGGGCGGGGTGGAATTGCCCGTCGTGCGCGGCGTGTCGTTCCAGGTCAGGTCGGGCGAATGCGTGGTGCTATCAGGCCCCTCCGGCGCCGGTAAATCCTCGATCCTGAAAATGATTTTTGGCAATTACCGCTGCGACGGCGGCCGCATCGGCATCCGCCACGAAGGCGCGTTCATCGATCTCGTGCGCGCCGAGCCACGCGAGATCCTCAGCGTGCGGCGGCACAGCATCGGCTATGTCAGCCAGTTCCTGCGCGCGGTGCCCCGGGTGGCCACCATCGACGTGGTGGCCGAGCCCCTGATCGCCAACGGTGTCGCCCGGCCCGACGCACGCCAGCAGGCCGCAAGCCTACTGAAGGTGCTGAATATCCCCGAGCGGCTATGGGCGCTGCCGCCCTCGACCTTCTCCGGCGGCGAGCAGCAGCGCGTCAACATCGCCCGTGGTTTCATTTCCGATCTGCCGATCCTATTGCTCGATGAGCCCACGGCTTCGCTCGATGCCGTCAACCGCGCCGTGGTGGTCGATCTGATCGGCGAGAAGAAACGCGCCGGCGTCGCCATGGTCGCGATCGTCCATGACGATGAAATCCGCCATCTGATCGCCGACCGCGTCGTCGACGTGACCTCGTTTGCCGCTGCTGCATGAAGGAAGACGCTGAGATGAGTTCGACCGGTTCCGAAACCGTCATTGGCAACGCCAAAATCGTTCTGGCGGATCGCGTGATTGAGCGCGGCTGGCTTGCCGTTACCGACGGCCGCATCGCCGAAGTCGGCGAGGGTGATGCACCCCCAGGCAGCGTTGACGCCGGCGGCGACCTTGTCATGCCCGGCCTGATCGAGCTGCACACCGATCACCTCGAAGCACACTACGTGCCACGCCCAAAAGTGTTCTGGGACCCGATCGCCGCCGTCGTTTCCTATGACGGGCAGCTGGCGACGTCGGGCATCACCACAGTGCTGGATTCGCTCAGGGTCTGGCGCGAGGACGGTGCCGAGGAAGTCGACGGCCGGGCAGGGGTGCTGGCGGCAGCGATCGCCGCGGCACGTGAGGAAAACCTGTTGCGATCAGATCACTTCCTGCATCTGCGCTGCGAGATTCCGATGCCGAGCGTGGTGGAGGAGGCCAAGGAACTGATTGGCCGTCCGGACGTGCGGTTGATGTCGCTGATGGATCATACGCCGGGCCAGCGCCAGTTCCGCGACGAGGTCAAGCTGCGCCAATACTATCGCGGCAAGGGTGCCGGCATGACCGATGCCGAGCTCGATGTGCTGTTCGAACGGCGTTTCGCCTATCAGAAGACCTATGCCGCGACCAACATGCGCGCGATCGTGGCGCTGGCGCAGCAATACGAAATCCCGCTCGCCAGCCACGATGACACCACCGAGGAGAACGTCACCGACGCGATCCGCGACGGTGTTGCGGTAGCCGAATTCCCGACCACGATCGAGGCTGCGCGCGGCCTGCACCAGGCCGGTATCGGCATTTTGATGGGCGCTCCCAACGTCGTGCGTGGCGGTTCGCATTCCGGCAACATCGCTGCCGTCGATCTCGCCCGCGAGGGGCTGCTGGACATCCTGTCGTCCGACTACATTCCCTCCAGCCTGTTGATGGCGGCGTTGCAATTGCCGCGGCTGGTGTCCGATATCGATCTTGCTTCCGCCGTCTGCACCGTCAGCAAGGCGCCGGCCGAGGCGGTCGGCCTCCATGACCGCGGCGAGATCGCGGTCGGCAAGCGCGCCGATTTGATCCGCGTCCATGTCGCCCGCGACATTCCCGTGGTGCGCAGCGTCTGGCGCGAGGGACATCGCGTGGCGTGAGCGAAACCCAGGCCATATCGGATGTTCGCAGCCAGGCCATCGGGCCGGGCCGGCTCGTGCTGGTGGTGGGCCCGAGCGGCGCCGGCAAGGACACACTGATCGGACTCGCGCGCGACGCCTGCGCCGGCGATGACAGCATCGCCTTCCCGCGTCGCGTGGTGACGCGGGAGGCCTCAAGCTTCGAAGATAATGAGCAGGTCAGTGTTGAAGACTTCCGCCAAGGGCGCGACGACGGCGAGTTCGCGATTCACTGGGAAGCGCATGGTCACGGTTATGCGCTGCGCCGCGCGATCGACGACGACATCCGGGCCGGCCGTACCGTGGTCGCCAACGTCTCGCGTACCGTTATCGAAGCGCTGCGGCGCACCTATGCCGACGTCGTGGTGGTTTCGATCACGGCACCGCCCGAAACTCTAAGGGCACGTCTGGCCGCGCGAGCGCGCGGCAGCGATGGGCAGCTTTCGGACCGGCTCGGGCGCGCCGTCGAGGAGGTTGTGCCGGATGTCATCATCACCAATGTCGGCAGCGCCGCGCAGCATGCGCAGGAGCTGCTGCGCGCCATCAGAGGCAGCTAGGTCTTGGGAGAAACGCATGTCGGTCATTGCAACGATCGAAGCGCTGGAGGCGATCTACGGTCAGACCGGCGAGGCCTCCACCGTCAAGGTCGCCGACCACATCACGCCGTCCTATCGCGTGCTGATCGAGAAGTCGCCATTCGCGGCGCTTGCGACCTCGGGTCCGGAGGGGCTGGACTGCTCGCCGCGCGGCGACCTGCCCGGTTTTGTCAGGATACATGACGATACGACGTTGATGATGCCGGACCGCCGCGGCAACAATCGCGTCGATTCCTTGCGCAACATCGTGCGCGATCCCCGCGTCGCGCTGCTGTTCCTGATTCCGGGGTCCGGCTCGACGTTGCGCGTCAACGGCCATGCGCAGGTCTCAGTCGATGCGAACCTGCTGGCGTCGTTCAAGGTGGACGGCAAGACGCCGCGCACGGTGATCGTCATGACCGTGCACGAGATTTACTTTCAGTGCGCCCGCGCCATCGTGCGCTCCGACTTGTGGAATCCGGACAAGCGCGTCGATCCCAGGACCTTGCCGACGCCGGGTAAAATTCTCGCCGAGATGAGCCAAAATCGCGTCGGCGGCGAGGCTTACGACCGCGAATGGCCGGAACGCGCGCGGCAGTCGCTGTGGTGAGGGCTTCACCTCTCCCCGCTCTTTTGCGGGGAGAGGTCGCCGCGTTAGCGGCGGGTGAGGGGCGAGGCACGCTGCCAGAAATTTGGCATTTGCATTCGCTGAGAGAGCCCCTCACCCCGACCCTCTCCCCGCGAAAGCGCCGGGAGAGGGAGAAGGACAGGCGCGTGCTCGGTTCAATGCGCGCCGGCGCCGCCGGCCTTCACCTTGCGCGTGAAGACTACGGCGACCGCCGAGAGCACCAGCACCACGCCGATCACCGCAAAGGTATCGCTGAAACCCATCACCAGCGCCTGGTGTTTCACGGCGTTGCCGAGTGCGATGATGGCCTGCTGATGGGCCGCGGCCGGATCGGGTACGCCGTGGTTCATGAAATAGTCGGTCGACTGCGCGATGCGGTTGCGCACTTCCTCGCGGCCGAGCGTGACCTGCTGGCCGATGATGTTGGAATGAAACTGCTCGCGCTTGGTGACCACGGTGGCCAGCACCGCGGTACCGATGGCGCCGCCGAGGTTGCGCAGCATGTTGCTGATGCCGGAGGCCGCCGCGGCATCCTGCGGGGGGATCAATCCCGTCGTCACCGAGGTCAGGGGCGTCAGCACCATGGCCTGGCCGATGGCGCGCACGATATTGGGAATCCACAGCTGGTCGCCGGCATAGTCGGGCGACATTGCGGTGTTCATGAAGCAGCTATAGGCGAAAATCAAAAGCCCGGTGATGGCGATGTAACGCGTGTCGAACCGCTGCATCAGCTTCGGCACCAGCGGAATCAGGATCAGCTGCGGCAGGCCGGTCCACGCCAGCACCCCGCCGATCTGCTCGGAGTTGTAGCCCTGCGCCTGGCCGAGATAGGCCGGCAGGATATAGACCGATCCAAACAGCGCGAAGCCCAACAGCGTCACCGCGATGGTGCCGAAGCCGAAATTGCGCTGCTTCAGCAGCCGCAGCCGGATCAGCGGTTTTTCAACCGTCAGCTCGATCCAGATGAACAGCGCCAGGCTCACCACGGCAATCAGCGCCAGGCGCTGGATGAAGGGCGACGAAAACCAGTCGTCCTTGTTGCCTTCCTCGAGCACGGTCTGCAACGCGGCCAATCCGACCGCCATGGTGAAGATGCCGATCCAGTCGCCTTCCTTCAGGAGTTTCAGCTGTGCCGGCTGTCGCTCCAGCGTCAGCGAGAGCGCGGTCACCATCACGATCGTCGGCAGCACGTTGACGAAGAAGATTGTCTGCCAGCCGTAATTCTCGGTGAGATAGCCGCCGATGGTCGGGCCGATCGCGGGCGCAAAGGTGACCGACAGCGCGAACACCGCGAGCCCGATCGGCTGTTGCGGTTTCGGCAGTTTGGTCAGCACCAGCGTGAACGCCATCGGGATCAACACGCCGCCGGCAAATCCCTGCAAGCCGCGCATCGCGATCATCGAGGGCAAATCATGGGTGAAGGCGCAGGCGACCGAGAAGATCGCGAACAGCGCGGCACTTGCCAGCATATAGCGGCGGAACGAGAACACCCGGGAGAGAAAATCGGTCAGCGGGATCACCACGATCTCGCCGATCAGGTACGAGGTCGAGATCCACGAGCCGTTGTCGACCCCGGTGCCGATGCCGCCCTCGATGTTGAGCAGCGACGCATTGGTGATCTGAATGTTCAGGATCGCCATGAACGAGCCGATCATGGCGGCGAGCACGGCGATCCAGACGGTCATGCTGGCGCGGTTCGGGTCGGCGGGGATGTAGGCGGCCGGAAGCGCAAGGGCGGAAGTGGACATAGCGCTATCCTCCGAAAACCTTTTGCGACGAACGGATCGAAGTCCTGGCGGCGGTGATTGCGCGGCGCTCGAGCGCCTGCGACTTGGTCTCGATGGTCGGGATCACCGACATGCCGGGCCGCAGTTCGACGCGAGCGTCATTGTCGCGGTTCAGCGCTATCTTGACGGGAATGCGCTGCACCACCTTGGTGAAATTGCCGGTGGCGTTATCCGGCGGCAGCAGCGCGAATTCCTGCCCGCTGGCGGGTGCAAGGCTGTCGACATGGCCGTGCACGATCTGGCCCGGGAACATGTCCACCGCGATATCAACCGCCTGGCCTTCGCGCACGTCGGTGAGCTGCGTTTCCTTGAAATTCGCCACCACATAGGCGCCGGCGACCGGCACCACCGACATCAATTGCGTGCCGGCCTGCACATACTGGCCGGTGCGCAGCGTGCGATTGCCGACGACGCCGTCGATCGGCGCGATGATCGAGGTGTATTCGAGATTGAGTTCGGCCTGGCGCTGCGCCGCTTCGGCGCGGGAAAGCGCGGCGTTGGCCTGGACGATCTCGGCCTTGAGCAATTCGACCTGTTTCAGCGCGGAAGCCAGATTGGCGCTATCGCGCGCGATCGCGGCCTGCGCGCCGGCGATGCGCGACTGCGCCTGCTGCGCGTTCTGAACGCTGCCGTAGCCGGTGGCGGCGAGGTCGGTGTAGCGCTTGTTCTCCTGGGCAGCGAAACCAGCGGTGGCCTGATCGACGTCGATGGTCGCCCTGGCGGCATCGATCACCGCTTGTTGAACGCCAAGCTGGGCCTGCTTGCTGGCGATCGCAGCGTGCGCGGCGGCGACATCGGCCCTGGCCTGGTCGAGCGCGACGGCGTAGTCGCGCGCATCGATCCGCGCCAGCACTTGGCCGGCCTTGACGGGCTCATTATCGCGGACCAGGACTTCATGGAGGTAGCCTGAAACCTTCGGTGCGATGGTGGTATTGTCGGCTTGCACATAGGCGTCGTCGGTCGACACCAGATAGCGGCCGACCGTCCAGTAGTCGAAGCCAGCCCAAGCCGCGCCGGCCAACACGGCAACCGCCGCGCCTGCCATTAACACCTTGCGGAGATTGAATTTTTTGGTGACTGCGGGGACCGCCTCCGCGGCGGTGACATTATTATGGGTGTCCGGCAGCAGTTCCTTGACTGCGCTGGCTGGGACCGGGCGGTCGATCTCGAAGCTGGTGGAATGCTGGGTCATGACGGTCGCTCCCGAAAGGGTGAATTAGGAAACTTGATATTTTCCAAAATAGCGCCTACCTTGGGACTGTCAATAGAATGACAGACATCATGTAAAAGCATGGCTGAGATCGTGACCACCGAGGATACCGACCAGGCCCGCCGCTGCCGCGGCCGGCCGCAAGTCCGTCCCGACGAAGAAACCCGGCAGATCATCTACGAGGCCGCGCGCCACGCGTTCGCCGCCAATGGCTATGCCGCGACCGGCATGGAGGCGGTGGCGCGTCGCGCCGGGGTATCCACTAAGACCCTGTATCGCCTGATCCCCAACAAGGCCGCGCTGTTCGACGGCATGGTGACCGACCGGCTCGACCGCGCGTTCGCCAATATCGATCTGCACGCCATCGATCACGCCGAAATCGAGCAAGCGCTTTGTGCCGTGCTGATCGCCTGCGCGGAGCTGACGCTGGACCGGGAAGTGGTCGAGCTTCAGCGCATGGTGCTGCAGGAGGCCTGCAAATCTTCCGATATTGCCGGGATGTTTTACAAGAACGGAGTTCAGCGCACCACCGTCATGCTCGCGGACTGGCTGCGGGTGCAGCAGAAGCGCGGATTGATCGCGCTCGACGATATCGACGAGACCGCCGGCATGTTGCTCGGCATGCTCGCCTCCGCGCCGCGGCGCGCCGCCCTGTTCGGCCGCGTGCCGCTGCCGTCGCGTGGAGAGATCGAGGCGCGGGCGCGGGCTTGCGCGAAGCTGTTCCTGCGCGGCTGCGAGGTCGAGCAAGGCAGCGGGCGGTAATCTCGCCTCTCTTGATCGCGGCGCCGATCAGCATCTTCGGCCGAAGGATTTCAGGGGTTGTTGCGGGTGAAGCGATCGATCAACTCGGCGATCTCGGACGGACAGTCCTCCTGCAGGAAGTGGCCACCGTGCAGCGTCAGATGCGGCTGGTCGCGGGCGCCGGGCACGCGCTCCCAGAAAATCTTCTCGCCGCCTCTGGTGACGGGGTCGCCATCGCTGAAGCCGGTCAGCAAAGGCTTGTTGAAGGTCTCCAGCACTTTCCAGGCCGTTTTGTTTTCCTCGACGGAGGCATGGCGAACGGCAAGCTTCTTATTGACATTAATAGTGTCATATTACTAGATCGCAAACCGCAGCATGGGGACGGCATGAACGATCTTGGCAAGGCGATTCAATACCGGCTGACTGCCGCCAAAACGGCGCAGGAAGCGGATGGCCGCAAGCACCGCTCGCAGAAGAGCCAGATGCTGATCGTCAATGCCATGCTTGAACTGGTGGCGACGGGCAATCTCGAGCCGAGCGCCGACCAGATCGCCGAGACAGCCAAGGTCGGCCGGCGGTCGGTGTTCCGCCATTTCAGCGATATGGACACGCTCTATCGCGAGATGAACAACTCGATCGCTGCGACCATGGGATCGATCGTGCGGCAGCCATTCCAGGCTGCCGACTGGCGCGGGCAGGTACTCGAACTGGTCGATCGCCGCGCGGTGGGTTTCGAGAGAATGAAGCCGTTCCTGCTCGCCGGGCAGGTGCATCGCCATCGTTCGGCGTTCCTGAAGACGGCGCATGCGGAGTTCGTGGCGATCCTTAGAAATATCATTATGGCGATTCTGCCGAAAGAGGTCGCGCGCGATGCCGTGCTGGTCGAGGCGCTCGACATGCTGCTCAGCTTCGAGAGCTGGCGCCGGTTGCGCGAAGACCAGGGTCTCAACATCGCGAAAGCGAAACGCGTGCTGAAACAGGCGATCGAAGCGCTGCTGGAGAGCCAGGCCAGGGAGGGCGCGTGAGCCGTTGGAACGGAAGCTCGTCGCAATTCAGCCGCAACCTTAAATCGGCCGCGCTGTGCGCCACCGTCGCGGTGATTTCGGCGGCGGCCCCTGCCTCCGTGCTGGCGCAAAACTGGCCCGCGCAGCCGATCAAGGTCGTGATCGGGTTCGGTCCCGGTTCGGCGGCGGATATCCTGGCGCGCCTGGTCGGCAAGCGGATGGAGACCGCGCTCGGCCAGCCGATCGTGGTCGAAAACCGCCCGGGCAACAGCAGCATGATTGCCGCCGAAACCGTGACGCGGGCGCCGGCCGACGGCTACACGTTGTTCATGGCGACGATCGCCAATACGCTCAATCCGGCGGAGACCAAATCGGGGTTCGATCTTGGCAAGGAAATGGCACCGATCACGCTGCTCGGCGTGGTGCCGAACGTGCTGGTGGCCCATCTGTCGGTTCCGGCCAATACTTTGCAGGAACTGATCGCGCTGGCCAAGAGCAAGCCGGAGGGCCTGACGTTCGGCTCGTCCGGCTACGCGACCGCGAGCTACATGGCGGCGGAATTGTTCAACGCCAAGGCCGGCACCAACATCCCGATGGTGCCCTATCAGGGCGGCAGCAACCAGGCGGTCTCCGACCTGCTCGCCGGCCGCATCACGCTGATGTTCAATGTGGCGGCGACGTTGGCACCGCAGGTCGAGGCCGGCCGGCTGAAGGCGTTCGCGGTGGCGCAAGCCAAGCGCGCCTCGATCATGCCGGATGTCCCGACGCTGGCGGAGGCCGGGATGGCCGGCTACGACGCCGGAATTTGGATCGGGCTGCTGGCGCCGAAGGCAACGCCATCGGCGATCGTCGAGAAATTGTCGACGGCGACCAACGCCGCGCTCGACGACGCGGAAGTTCGCGCCGCGCTGAAGGTGCAGGGCACCGATCCCGTCGGGGGCACGCCGAAGGAGTTTGCCGACTTCATCCGCGCCGACATCGAGAAGTGGACCGCGATGCTGGCCACCTCCAGCCCCGCGAAGTGACGGCCCCGACTTACCGGTCTGCTGCACCGCAATGCGGATACAGGGGCAGGACTACTGCCCGTTTTCCACACGGCAAGTTGAAGCGCGGCTGCCCCGACTCTGCTACACTCCTCGGCATAAATTGGCTTCACACCGCAGGAGTGGAGTTCATGAAAAAGCTCGTGGAGATTCGCAGCCAGGAGTTCATGTGCCGAGAGCGCGCCATGCTGGATTCCGAGCGCAAGATTTTCTGGCTGGCACAGGCCGAAGAGTGGGAACAGCGCGCGCTCGACGAAATCGCGTTTCACTTCCGCGAATGCAACCTCGATAGCGCCAATTCACAAGCCGTCGCGCATTAACGCGTAACCGGGAAAAATGAAGCTGCGACCGTGTTGCCTCGGCGCGCGCCGGGCGTTGCGCGCGACGCTGTCGATCGGGCCTAATGCCGCCGCGGCGGCCCGGTGATGGTCTGCCGGACTTCGGCGCCGCAGTCCGAGCATTCATAGATGAAGTCGATCCTGGCCATGCTCCAATGCGGTTCGACCTCCCTGACATACATGGGAAGCAGTCCCACGCAGCCGGGGCACACGATCGGCGTGGTCTCGACCTCGTGATGCTGGATATAGGCTGGCATATCGGCTCTCCTTCACAGCGAAGACACGGTGAACCTCAACCCCAAGGCAACTTACCTCGGCCAGCGGCTGCCGCCGATCAACTCTTTCGAACGTACAAGGAACGAACCACTATTGTTGGTGCGTGTTGTATTCCTGTAACAATCATTCTTGAACCCGCGCTATCCGCGGATTCATGCTAGCAACGCTTGCAAAAAGCCGCCGGAATCGATGAAAAAGCCAGGACCTGCCGCAAGCATCATCGCCGCGCTCCTGGTCGGCGGCGCGGTCGCGGCGTTTGCGATCGCGTGGCGTCCGGCGATTGCCCCGATCGATCCGCCGGCGCCGCAATCCTTCGACGCCGCGCTGGTCAGGCATGGCCGCGAGCTCGCGGCGATCGGCAATTGCAGCACCTGCCACACCTTGCGCGGGGCCAAGGATTTTGCCGGCGGGCTGCCGGTGCCGACGCCGTTCGGCACCATCTACTCCTCGAACATTACACCCGACGCCGAGACCGGGATCGGCCGCTGGAGCGAAGATGCCTTCCGCCGCGCCATGCGCGACGGCGTCGCCCGCGACGGGCAACACCTCTACCCGACCTTTCCCTACGATCATTTCACCAATGTCAGCGATGAGGACGACCGCGCGCTCTATGCCTTCCTGATGACGCGCGAGCAGGTCGCCGCGGGGGCGCGCGCGAACCAGCTGCCGTTCCCGCTCGATCAGCGCGTCGTGATCGCGGGCTGGAAATTGCTGTTCCTGCGCCACGGTACCTATCAGCCGGATGTGACCAGGAGCGCGGAATGGAATCGCGGCGCCTATCTGGTCGAGGGGCTCGCCCATTGCGGTGCCTGCCATACCCCGCGCAATGCGCTCGGTGCGGAACGGCCGAGCGCTGCGTTTTCCGGCGGCGACGTCGACAACTGGCACGCCTATGCGATCAATGCGCAGTCGCCGGCGCCGGTGCCGTGGACGTCGGACGCGCTGTCTTCCTATTTGCGCAACGGTTGGGATCCAGATCACGGCGTCGCCCGCGGGCCGATGGCGGAGGTGGTGAGCAACCTGTCGCAGGCAACCGACGGCGATATTCGCGCCATCGTCACCTACATGGCCAGCGTGTTCGGCGCACCGACGCCGGAGCGCCAGCACCGCGGCGAGCAGGTGCTGGCGCAGGTGAAGTCATCAGCGGCGCCGGCGCCGCAGGGCGATGCGGCGGGGGCCGCGATCTATCAGGCCGCCTGCGCGACCTGCCATGAGACCGGCCGTCCGTTGCCCTTTGGCGGCGTCAACCTGGCGCTCTCGACCGCGCTCCCCAGCCCCGATCCGCGCAACGCCGCCAACATCGTGCTGTCGGGGGTTCGCCCGGTCGAGGGCGAGCGCAGCCCGATCATGCCGGGTTTTGCGAGCAGCATGAGCGACGCCCAGGTGGCAGAACTCCTGAATTATCTGCGCGCCCGCTTCGGCAACCAACCGGCCTGGACCGGCGTTGAAAGGACAGTCGAAGCCGCGCGGCGCACGCAGACGGCATTTTTGCGGACAGCGCCGCCGCCGTACAATGTTCCGTCCGACGCAAGCCAGCGAGACAAGCCATGATGACATTGAAGGTCAACGGAAAAGATCATCAGGTCGATGCCGAGCCGGATACGCCGCTGCTCTACGTGCTGCGCGACGAACTCGAACTCAACGCCGCCAAATTCGGTTGCGGGCTTGGCCAATGCGGCTCGTGCACGGTGATCGTCGACGGCAACGCGGTGCTTTCCTGCGTGACGCCGCTGCTGCTGCTCGAGGGCAAGCAGGTGACCACGCTGGAAGGGCTCGGCTCGGTCGAGGCGCCCGGGCCGATTCAGCGCGCCTTCATGGAAGAGCAGGCGGCGCAATGCGGCTATTGCATCGCCGGCATGATGATGCGGGCGCAGGCGCTGCTGCAGCGAAATCCAAAACCGACCGACGACGAGATTCGCGCCGAGCTCGAGCCGCATCTGTGCCGCTGCGGCACCCATATGCGCATTTTGCGCGCGGTGCATCGCGCCGCCCACCTGATGCAGACCGCCGACGCTTCGCCGATGCAGAGGAACACCCAATGAACGGCCCCGTGCTCGACCGCCGCCGCGTGCTCGCCGGAAGCGGCGCGCTAATCGTCAGCTTTTCGCTCGGCGATGCCTTCGCGCAGGATCAAGGCGCGCCCGCTGCTGCGCCAAAACCGCCTGCTAGCCTCGCCACCGCCCCGTATCTCAATTCCTGGATCCGCATCGACGCCGACGGCGGCATCACGGCCTTTACCGGCAAGTGCGAACTCGGCCAGGGTTTCAAGACCGCATTCCAGCAGATCGCCGCCGAGGAACTCGACATGCCCTTCGACTCCCTGAAGGTGATCACGGCGGACACCAGCCGCACCGCCAATGAGGGCTATACCTCCGGCAGCCATTCGATGCAGGACAGCGGCACGGCGGTCCAGCATGCGGCAGCCCAGGTCCGCGCGCTCCTGATCGCGGAGGCCGCGCGGCGGCTCGACCTGCCGGCGGAAAATCTGCGCACCGAGAACGCCGGCGTGATCGCGCCGGACGGGCGGTGGCTCGGCTATGGCGAACTGGTCGCGCAGGACATGCTGCATGTGCAGGCGCAAGCCACCTCAACGCTGAAAGATCCCGCGACCTTCAAGATCATGGGGAAGCCCGTGCCGCGCGTTGACATCCCGGCGAAAGTCACGGGAGGCGCGGCCTATGTACAGGACATGCGGCTGCCCAACATGGTGCACGCGCGCGTCGTCCGCCCGCCGAGCTATGGCGCGCAATTGGAGGAATGCAACACAGCGGCGGTAGAAAAACTGCCCGGCGTGGTCAAGGTTATGCGCGACGGCAATTTCCTCGCTGTCGTCGCCAAAAAGGAGTTTCAGGCGATCAAGGCGATGGCCGCATTGTCAGCCGCGGCAAAATGGAAGGAGACGCCGAGCCTGCCGAAGCAGGATGATCTGCTTCACGTGCTGACCAGCCTGCCGTCGCAGGACAAGACGATTTTCCAGGCGAGCAATCCGGCGGTCACGGGGCAAAAGACCATCGAAGCCACCTATACAAGGCCCTATCAATCGCACGGCTCGATCGGCCCGTCCTGCGCGGTGGCCCAATTCACCGAGGGCAAGATGACGGTGTGGACCCATACGCAAGGCGTCTATCCCGATCGGGCTGCGATCGCCGAAATGCTGCGCGTGCCACAGGCCGACGTCCGCTGCATCCAGGTCGAGGGCTCCGGCTGCTATGGCCATAACGGCGCCGACGACGCCGCGGCCGACGCCGCCCTGATCGCGCGCCAACTGCCCGGCGTGCCCGTGCGCGTGCAGTGGATGCGCGAGCAGGAGCATGCCTGGGAGCCGTATGGCCCGGCGATGGTGACGAAGCTGAAGGCTTCGCTCGACGGCAACGGCGCGATCGCCGACTGGCATTTCGAGGTTTTCAGCAACACCCATTCGATGCGGCCGGGCGGCGCCGGATCGTTGCTGGCGGCCCAGCACATGGCCAATCCGTTCGCGGTGCCGGCGCCAAAGCCGATTCCGTTGCCGGAAGGCGGCGGCGACCGCAACGCGATCCCGATCTACAAATTGCCCAATGCGCAGGTGGTGCACCATTTCATCCCCGCGATGCCGGTGCGGATCTCGGCGATGCGCGCGCTCGGCGCCTATCACAACGTGTTCTCGATCGAGAGTTTCGTCGACGAGCTGGCGCTCGCGGCCGGCGCCGATCCGGTCGAATTCAGGCTGAAACATCTCGAGGATGCGCGCGGCCGCGACGTCATCGAAAAGGCAGCCCAAGGTTTTGGCTGGCAGAAGGGGCAGAAGCCGCCGGCCGATCGCGGCTACGGCTTTGCCTTTGCGCGCTACAAGAATCTCGCGGCCTACTGCGCTATCGCCAGCGAAGTCGAGGTCAATCGCGAGACCGGCCGTCCGCGGCTGGTGCGCGCGGTCGCCGCCGTCGATGCCGGCCAGGTGGTCAATCCGGACGGGCTGACCAACCAGATCGAAGGCGCGATCGTGCAATCGATGAGCTGGACCCTGTACGAGGCCGTCACCTTCGACGACACGCGCATCACCAGCATCGACTGGCAGACCTATCCGATCCTGCGCTTCAACGCGGTGCCCGACAGCATCATCGTGCACATCATCGACCGGCCCGGACAACCCTTCCTCGGCAGCGGCGAAACCGGGCAGGGCCCGGCCGCGGCGTCGATCGCCAATGCCATCGCCAATGCCACCGGAAAGCGCCTGCGCGACCTGCCGCTGACGCGCAGGAAGATCAAGGACGCGATCGACGCGTGAAGCCGACAGCGTCTGACCGCAAGAAAATCTTCCTCGAGGGACCGATCGGCACCGCGCTGGTCCGGCTTGCGATCCCGATCACCTTCGGCAATTTGCTGCAGACCGGCTATCAGCTGACCGACGCGTTCTGGGTCGGGCGGCTCGGTGCGGCCGCGGTGGCGGCCGTGTCGATCAGTTTTCCCGTCACCTTCCTCGTCATCGCGCTCGGCGCCGGTCTCGGCATCGCCGGCGCGATCCTGTCGGCGCAATATATGGGCGCAGGCCGGCAGGACATGGTCAACCATGTCGCGGCGCAGACCATGATGATGGTGATGATCACCTCCGCCGTGCTGGGCGCGGCGGGCTACGCGATGGCGCCTTACCTGCTCGAACTGCTCGGCGTCGCACCCGACGTCTATGCCGGCGCACTCGGGTTCATGCGGGTGTCGTTTGTCGGCATCATCTTCGTGTTCGCCTACGGGATGTTCCAGGCGCTGATGCGCGGCGTCGGCGAGACCCGCACGCCGCTGATGATCGTGACCGGAACCGTGATGCTGAATTTCCTGCTCGATCCCCTGTTCATCTTCGGCTTCGGCCCATTGCCGCCGCACGGCGTGATGGGCGCGGCGCTGGCGACGCTGGTGACGCAAGGGTTCGCGGCGCTACTCGGGATTGCGATCTTCCTGCGCGGCCGTCACGGCATCCAGTTGTCTTGGCGCGATTTTCGTCCCGACCCCGTCTACATCAGGCGCGCGTTCTTCTTAGGCCTGCCCGGATCGATCGAGCTTGCCACACGCGGCCTCGGACCGATGCTGCTGTCGTTTCTGGTGGCGAGTTTCGGCACGGTGACGCTCGCCGGCTATGGCGTCGGCTCCAACATCCTGCAATTCGTTACCATCCCGGCGTGGGGACTGTCGCAGGCGGTGTCCACGCTGGTCAGCCAGAACATGGGCGCGCGCAACCCGGCGCGCGCCGCGCGCGCGGCATTTCTCGGTGCCGGCACGGGCTTTGTCGTCCTTTCGCTCGTGGGGCTGCTCGCCTATATCCTTGCCCCGATTTTGGTGGCGTTCTTCGTGCCGCGCGCGCCCGACGTCATCGCCGAAGGCGCGCAGTTCATCCGCATCATGTGCCTCGCCTGGGGCGGCGTCGGCGTACAGCTGTGCGTGGTCTCGGCTTTTCGTGCCTCCGGCAACATGCTGGCGGCGATGGTGATAGCGCTGGTCTCGCAATTCATGCTGCAATTTCCGCTGGCCTATATTCTCTCCAAGCACACGACGTTGGGGGCTTACGGAATATGGTGGTCGTTCCCGATCACCACCATCGTCGTCGCGCTCATGTCGTTATGCTGGTTCGCGCAAGGCGGCTGGAAAACGACCGTGCTGACGGAGGAAGCAAGGCAGGTCGCGCAGGTGGCCGAGGAAACTATCGCGGAAGAGGGCATTCGCTGAGCGTGTTGTCGTTATGCTCGGGTTCTGCCAGAGTTCGTCATGCCCGGGCCTGTCCCGGGCATCCACGTCTTGACGATGTAGAAGCAAGAAAGACGTGGATGGCCGGGACACGCCCGGCCATGACGGGAAAGACGATCATTTCGCTTCCATCGCCGCGGTCTTTTTGACTACCATGCCGGATCGAGCCTTTCGGAGCGTCAAGACTCCGGGCCAACCAGCAGGGGAAACGCATCGATGAGTTTTGTTCGCCGCCACCTCACGACCATCCTGACCGCGGCCCTGCTGCTGGCTGCGCCCGCTTTATCCCGCGCCGAAACCGTGCGGATCGGCTTGCCGACCAAAACCTACTGGCCGACCACGGTCGCCGAGGCGGCGGAGCACCAGAAATTGTTCGAAAAGGAAGGCATCACCGCCGAGCTCACGATCTATCGCGGCGGCGCGGAGTGTTTTGAGGCCATGGCCGCGGGCGCGGCCGACGTCATTCTCGACGCGCCCTCGCTGCCTTCGGCGGGGCTGAAGAAGGGCGTGATGTCGAAACTTGTCGCAGGCGGCGCCATGGGCAGCTTCGGCTGGAAGCTGATGGTGCCGGCCAAGTCGACGCTGACGGTCGCCGACCTCAACGGCAAGAAGGTCGCGATCACTTCGGCCGGCTCCGGCTCCGACCTGCTGGCGCTCTGGACCATCGCCGAGAAGAAGATCGATTTCACCCGCGTGCCCGTCGGCGGCGGTGGGCTGGTGCCCAATCTGCTCGCCGGCAATGTCGATGCCGCCGTGGTCTATTCGCCGCTCTCGTTCCAGATCGAAAAATCCGGCGAGGCGCGCACTTTGATCGACTACGCCAGGGAGGTGCCGCCGAATCTCTCGGCGGGCTGGATCGTCACCGACAAGATGGCCAGGGAAAAGCCGGAGCTGGTGCAGAAGACGCTGAACGCGCTCTATGGCGGCCTGCTCTATATGCGCAACAACCGCGACGCCGCCATCAAACTGATCGCCGAGCTATACGACATGCCGCCGGATATCGCGGCGCTGGAATATGAGAACACCATCCTGAAACTGGAAACCGACGGCGGCATGACCACGGCCTCGGTCGATCTGTCGCTGGAGATGGCGAAGATGGGCGGCATGAAGGATCTGGCGCCGGCCGCCGACATCATCTCGACGCAGTTCAAGCCGGTGCCGACAAAACCTTGAACGAAATGTCCAGCGCGCTCGCCGTCAAGTTTTCCCGCTTCGCCATCGTCGCGGCGCTGTTCGTGCTGTGGGAGGTGTTGTCGCGTACGGGCATGGTCAATCCGCGGCTGCTGCCGTCCGCCAGCGATACGCTGATGACGCTGGCCGACCTCTTGCAGCGCGCGAGCGTGCGCTCGGACATCCTCGTGACGGGCTTCGAAGTGCTGACCGCCTTCGTCATCGCCGTGCCGGTCGGCGCACTGATCGGAATTGCCATCGCCGAAAACCGCTACTTCGCGGACGTCGCAAAACCGCTGCTGTTCTTTGCCTTCAGCATTCCGAAATCGATCTTCCTGCCGATGTTCATCCTGGTGTTCGGCGTCGGCTTTGCGCAGAAGGTCGGCTTTGGCTTCTTCTCCACCATCTTCATCGTCATCATGTCGACCACCACGGCGGTCGAGTTCGGTCAAGCCGGAAAACCTGCTGGTCGCCCGTTCCTATGGCGCGACGCCCGTCCAGACGATCTGGCGGGTGTACGTGCCCTCGATGCTGCCGGTGCTTTTGGAGGCGCTGCGGATATCGATGATCTTCAACCTCACCGGCGTCATGCTGGCGGAGATGTACGCCTCGCGCCAGGGCATCGGCCATTTGATCGCCAACTGGGGCGAGAATTTCATGATGCGGCAGCTGCTGGCCGGGGTGCTGATGGTGGCGATCATCGCGATCGCCTTCAACGAGCTGGTCCGATGGGTGGAAACGCGATGCAGCCATTGGCGAACATAACCCCGCTGAAGCCGGCCTCCCGCGCCGGCGCGGTGGCGCTGGCAGGCGTCGGTCAGACCTACCAGACGTCAGGCGAAAGCGTCGTTGCCGTGTCCGACGTCTCCTTCGAGGTGAAGCCGGGACGGTTTGCCGTGCTGGTCGGTCCCTCCGGCTGCGGCAAGTCGTCGTTGCTGATGATGATGGCGGGCCTGCGCCGCCAGACCACCGGTACCATCCTGGTCAGCGGTGCGGCGATCGACGTCCCGGATCCCCATCGCGTCGGCGTCGTGTTCCAGGAGCCGAGCCTGTTTCCCTGGCTGACGGCGGAAGAGAACGTCGAATTTCCGCTGACCTTGCGAGGTGTGGCGAAGAAGCAGCGCCGCGCCAAGGCCGAGGAGGCCTTGCAACTGGTCGGCCTCGACGGATTCGGAAAACGTCATCCGCATGAACTGTCCGGCGGCATGAAACAGCGCGTCTCGATCGCGCGCGGCCTGGTGCAGGACCCGCCGGTGCTGCTGATGGACGAGCCCTTCGCCGCGCTCGACGAGCAGACGCGGATGACCATGGGCGACGAACTCTTGCGGATCTGGGCTGCGACCGGCAAGACCATCATCTTTGTCACCCACAGCCTGACCGAGGCCGTCTATCTCGCCGACGAGGTGATCGTGATGTCGGCGCGGCCCGGCCGCATCGTCGACCGGCTCGAGGTCGCGCTGCCGCGCCCGCGGACGTTCGAGATGATGAGCGGCGACATTTTTGGCAGCCTGCGTGACCGCATCTGGCGCCATATCCGAAAAACTGCGTGAGGGTGACGATGTCGGCAAAGACGCTCCGCTATCTCATCGTCGCCGCACTGGTCGTGCTCTGGGAAGTACTGCCGCGCACCGGCGCCATCCCCGAACTGTTCCTGCCGTCGCTGTCCTCGACGCTGCAGGCCGGATGGAGCGATGCCGGTGAATACTGGCACGCGCTGCTGGTGACGCTCTACGAAGTCGCGATCGCGATGGTGATCGCCTGCGGCGGCGGCATTCTGGCCGGCGCCGTGGTCGGCTGCCTGCCGCGGCCACGCGTGCTGATCATGCCGATGGTGTCGAGCTTTTATGCGGTGCCGCTGGTCATCCTCTATCCCGTGTTCACGGTGTGGCTCGGCATCGGCTCGGAATCCAAGATCGCCTTCGCCGGCCTCTACGGTTTCCTGCCGACGATGCTCGCGACCGCCGCCGGCATCCAGACCATCGATCCCCAGCTTCTGCTCGCCGCGCGCAGCATGGGCGCGACGCTGAGCCAGCGCGTCACGCGCGTCGTGATCCCCGCTGCCATTCCCACCGTGTTGTCGGGCCTGCGCGTCGGCGGGGCGCTAGTCATCGTCGGCGTCGTGGTGTCGGAAATGCTGATCTCGTCCGCCGGTATCGGCTACCTGATCTCGCGCTACCGCACCATCCTCGACAGCCCGCATGTGTTCGCCGGCGTGCTGCTGGTGCTGGCAATGGCGGTCGCGTTCAATGCGCTGATCAAGCTGATCGAGCGCCATGCCGCGGTCTGGCAGGTCGGCACCCGCGCCGGCCGCGAGGCGATCGTACCATCGGCGGTCGGGCAGGCGGCGTGAGTGTCTGTTCAGGAAGTTTCAGCATGGCGGCGGGGGTTCCGGGCTGCGCCCTTGATGATCTGAGGAAATAACCGGAAATACCAAACAACAGACGATAACAACGGGGGTATATCATGAGCTACGGAAAAGACGATTGGCTGTTGTTGCTCGGCCGCATCTTGATGACGACCGTCTTCTGTCAGTCGTTGCAGCATCATCTGCCCGATTATCCGGCGTGGATCGGTTTTCTCACGCATCAGGGCGTTCCATATCCGCAAATCGGCGGCGTGCTGGCGGATGCGACGGTCTTTGTCTCGATCGTCCTGCTGCTCACCGGCTGGTATCCAAAACTCCTGGTGCGCGGCGCAGTATGCCAACTTCACCAAGAACTTTTCCCTGATCGGCGGCCTGCTGTTTTACTGGGTGGGTGGGACCAGGACGCCTGGTCGTGCCCCGGCCGTGGTGATTGACTGCGGCTTACGCTCGCAATGTGAGCTAACTGATCTCCTTGCGCACCATAGCGGCGGCGTCGCTCATCGCCTTGAGCTTGCCGAAGGCGATATGGCGCGGCATGTATTTCATGCCGCAATCGGGCGCGGGGATCAGGTGGTCGGGGGAAACATATTTCAGGCCGCGCCGGATGCGCTCGGCGATCACATCAGCCGTTTCGATCTCGGGATCGCCGAGGTCGATCACGCCCAGCATGATCTTTTTTCCTGTGAGATCGCTGAGCACGCCGAGGTCGAGCTTCGGTTGCGCGGCCTCGATCGAGATTTGCTCGGCGGAGGAATCCGCTAGTTCAGCGAGGAACGAATAACCGGACGGCTTGGTGCTGCCGGGAACCACCGCGGCATAGCCGAAGCAGATATGCACCACGGTCGGCACCGTGATGCCCTGCAGCGCGCGGTTGATCGCCTTTACCGCATAGCGTTTGGCGGCGGCCGGGTCGTTGCGCACCCAGGGCTCGTCGAGCTGGATCACGTCTGCGCCGGCCTTTTGCAATTCCAGCGCCTCGGCGTTGACGGCTTCCGCCAGCGCCATCGCCAGCGCTTCGTCATCCCTGTAAAACTCGTCCTTGGCCTGCTGGCTCATGGTGAACGGGCCGGGCAGGGTGATCTTGGCGGCGCGATCGGTGTTGCGGCGGAGGAATTCCATGTCGCGCAATTCGACCGCGCCCTTGCGGCCGATTTTTCCAATCACGCGCGGCACCGGCGTTTTCTGGCCGGAGCGTGCGGTGATCAGCGCGGGGTTTTCGGCGTCGATGCCGTCGAGCGCGGTGGCAAAACGGTTGGAATAGCTCTCCCGCCGGATCTCGCCGTCGGTGACGATGTCGATGCCGGCGCGCTCCATGTCGCGGATCGCGACCGCGGTGGCGTCATCCTGCGCCTGCTCCAGATAGACTTCCGGGATGCGCCACATCTCGGTCATCCGCGTGCGTGGCACCGATTTGGACAGCATCGCGCGGTCGACCAGCCAGTCGGGCTGCGGGTAGCTGCCCACGACCGTGGTCGGCAGCAGATGTTTGGGCATGGGCAAAGCTTCAACTCCCCGTGCGGCAGGCGCGTTGTTCTTGTCTGACCGGTATTGGTATGGGACAAAGCCTTGGCAGTAAAGAAGCAGCGATGTCGGGAGGGTGTTCCTCGTTGCGCGTCGAGCGCATATGATGACCGCGGCCGCCCGGCCGGGTCTTTTCGTCTGCGATCATCCATCAATAGTTGTCTCACCTAGGGAGTAAATTTCATGACGCATGCCATCCGCTTTCACAAAACCGGCGGCCCCGAAGTCCTGGTCTGGGAGGAAGTCAATGTCGGCAAGCCCGGCCCCAGCGAAGCGAAAATCCGCCACACCGCGGTCGGCCTGAACTTCGTCGATATCTATAACCGCTCCGGCCTCTATCCTGGTCAACTGCCGAGCGGCCTCGGCGGCGAAGCGGCCGGCGTGGTGCTGGAAGTAGGCGCAGGCGTCACCGACCTGAAGGCCGGCGACCGCGTCGCCTATGGTGCCGCGCCGATCGGCGCCTATGCCGAGGAGCGGCTGATCCCGGCCGATCGTCTCTTGAAACTGCCCGACGGCATCGACGACAAGACCGCGGCCGCGATGATGCTGAAGGGCCTGACCACGCAATACCTGATCCGCCAGACCTATCGGGTTAAATCCGGCGACACCATCCTGTTGCACGCCGCGGCCGGCGGCGTCGGCCTGATCCTCGGCCAGTGGGCCAAACATCTCGGCGCCACCGTGATTGGCACCGTCGGCAACGACGAAAAGGCAAAGCTCGCGCAGGCCCATGGCTGCGCCCACACCATCGTCTACACCCGCGAGGATTTCGTCAAACGCGTCGATGAGATCACCGGCGGCAAGAAGGTGCCGGTGGTCTATGACTTCGTCGGCAAGGACACATTCCTGAAATCGCTCGACTGCCTGGCGCCGCTCGGCGTCGCAGCCCTGTTCGGGCAGTCCTCCGGGGCCGTCGAGCCGCTCAACCTCGGCCTGCTGGCGGCGAAGGGATCGCTTTACGTCACGCGCCCGACGCTCAATACCTATGCCGCCAAGCGCGACAACCTGGTCGCGATGGCGAAGGAACTGTTCGACGTAGTAAAATCCGGTGCGGTCAAGATCGAGGTGAACCAGACCTATCCGCTGAAGGACGCGGCGAAAGCGCATGCCGATCTCGCCGCGCGAAAGACCACGGGATCGACGGTGCTGACGGTGTGAGACCGGGCGGCGATGGCGCGCGTTCTCGTCCCTCTGCCGGCGCGGGATTTCGATCCGAGCGAAGCCGCGGTGAGCTGGCGGGTACTGACGAACGCGCGCCACGCCGTCTATTTTGCCACCCCCGATGGACGGTCTGCTGCCGCCGACGACATGATGCTGACGGGGCGGGGTCTTGATCCCTGGGGCGCGATCCCGCTATTGCGCACGCTGCCGCTGGTCGGACTTCTGATGCGGGCCAATCGCGACGCGCGGCAGGCCCATGCCGAAATGATCGCCGATCCCAACTATCTTGCGCCGCAGCGCTGGGACGCGATCGACGCTTCCGCCTGCGACGCGCTCTTGCTGCCCGGCGGACATCGCGCACGGGGCATGCGCGAATACCTGGAAAGCGAAGTCTTGCAAAACCTCGTCATCCGGTTCTTCGAGGAAGAAAAGCCGGTGGCGGCGATCTGTCACGGCGTGCTGCTGGCCGCGCGCAGCATCTCGGAACGGACCGGGCGTTCGGTGTTGTGGGGATACCGAACCACCGCTCTGACCTGGGCGTTCGAGAAAAGCGCGTGGTCGGTCGCGCGCCTCACGCGCTTCTGGGACCCGAATTATTACCGGACCTATCTGGAGCAGGACGGACAAGCCGAAGGGCTTCATGTCGGTACAGCAGGAAGTGACACGGGCGTTGGCGCGCCCGGAAGATTTTCGCGACGTGCCCAGGGGGATCCGCTCTATCGCCGCAAGACCTCGGGCCTTGCACGCGACACCATCGATGACGAGACCCCGGCCTTCGTGGTCCGCGACCGCAACTACGTCTCAGCCCGATGGCCGGGCGACGCCCATACCTTCGCCAGGACGCTTGCCGGCATGCTGAAATAGCCTGAAGTAGCCGCTGCCGAATCTCACTCAATATCGATTTGAGATTCCATGTCCGTTCCCAGTCAACCGCCGTCGCACTTCACCGGCATGCCCGAGGTCATCGACCGCAGCGTGGCTTCGAATGCCGATAGTGTCGCGAGCACGTCGGCCTCCGGCACCGGAAACGGGCGCCGCATCTCGATTGAGTATGCGAACGCATCGAGCTCGGCGCGCAGCACGTCGATCGCCGGACAGCTCATCCGTCGCGGCTCGCTGCCGCTCTTGCGCAGCACCAGGGTGCGATCATCGAGCACCTCGGCCGAGCCCCCGGTTCCGAACACATGGACCCGCCAGTAGAACGGCGTCGCCCGCACGGTCGCCAGCGTGCCGGTGACGCCATTTTCGAAATCCAGCGTCATCATCGCCGTATCCAGCGGCGGAGGTCCGGCTTCGTGTGCTGATGGAGTTGCGCATAGACCTGGCGGACCGGTCCGAGCATGCTGACAAAGGCGTCGAGCACGTGCAGTCCGGCGCCGGTCAATCCGCCGCCCGGCAATTCATCCGGCGACAATCGCCACCCCGCGGTAATCGCTTGCGAGTTCTCGTTGCTGTTGTGGCCTTCGACGTGAAGGATGGTTCCAAGTTCGCCGCCGGCGACGATGTCGCGCAACGCGCGCATCGATGGCCAGAAGCGCCGGTTGTGCCCGACGGCCAGTACTACGCCCGCCTCGCGGCAGGCATCGAACATGCGCGCGGCATCGGTGCGGTGCAGCGCAAGCGGCTTCTCGCAAAACACATGCTTTCGCGCGGCGGCGCAGGCGATCACCTGCGCGGGATGCAGCGAATGCGGCGTCGCCAGCAGCATCGCGTCGATGGCGTTATCGGCGAGCGCGGTCTCGAGACGGTCCGTCAGCTCGAGCCGATGCTGCCCGCAGAAGGATTGCGCCGCCTCGATGTCGGGCTCGACGGCACGAACGATTTTCAGCCGCTCGTGGCCGAGCGAGGCCTCGACGAGATTGCGGCCCCAGCGGCCGAGGCCGGCGATCGCGGCGTGGATCATCTGATGACTCCGGATCGCCTCGATGACGGCTGCGATGTCTCCTAGCCTGCGAATTTATACGGACAAATCGGACCGGCGCAAGATATTGCCGCCACGCGGAAGCGGGCCTGTCCGATTGAGGCGAAGATGATTTGATCGTATAAACCGGCCATCGATCGTACCGGGGAGTGAAGCGGTGGACACCAACGAATTGTACGCGCGCGGCCTTCGCCGGCGTAAAAAGATGTTCGGCGAGGCCGATGTCGAGAAGCGGATGGCGGCTTCCGGCGAGTTCGGCGCGCCGCTGCAGAACATCATCAACGCCTATGTCTACGGCGACATCTGGGAGAGGTCGGGTCTGCCGGACGACATCCGCAGTCTGGTCATGCTCGGGATTACGGCTGCCAGCAACAAGCCCGCCGAATTTCGCGTCCATGCCAAGGGAGCATTGGCGAACGGCTGCACCAGGGCACAGGTGCAGGATGTCCTGCTGTTGGTTGCGATGTACTGCGGCGTGCCCGCCGCAATCGAGACCAACCGCATCGCCGCGGAAATATTTGACGAAGCGTCCGATCCGGCTTCCGGCGCGGCGGGCAAACCTTAAAGCGTTTTCGAGCGAAGTGGTCACCGGTTCGCGCGAAGAAAACGCGTCAAAACAAGAATCCAGGGCCGCGTTTCAATTCCATCGAAACGGAGAAGGCTGGAGCGATCAATGCGTGATCCGCCAGATCGTGCCGTTGCCGTCTTCCGATATCAGTAGCGCGCCGTCATGGGCGACGGCGACCCCGACGGGCCGGCCCCATACCTCGGTGTCGTTGATCACGAAGCCGGTTACGAAATCCTGGTATTCGCCGGTCGGCACGCCGTCCTTGAGGCGAATGCGGATCACCTTGTAGCCGGTGCGCAACGACCTGTTCCACGAGCCATGCTCGGCCGCGAAACCGTCACCGGCATATTCGGCGGGAAACGCATTGCCGTTGTAGAATGTCAGTCCCAGCGAGGCCGAGTGCGCCTGGAGCAGGACATCCGGAACGGCGATCTTTCCTTTCAGATCGAGACGCTGGCCGGTGTAGTGCGGATCCTGATTGCCACCGATATAGTACCAGGGCCAGCCGTAGAATGCGCCCTCGCGTATCCGGGTAACGTAGTCCGGCACCAGATTGTCGCCCAGACCGTCGCGTTCATTGGTCGAGCAATAGAAGTCGCCGGTGCTGGGATGAACGGCAAGCCCCACGCAATTGCGGATGCCGGTGGCGAATACGCCCGGATTCTGGCCGTCGGGATCGAACATCAGCACATCGGCGCGATCGCTCTCGCTCCCCCAGCTTGCGCCGAGCGGGTGTTGACTCGTCCATGTCGGCAATCCACCAGGCGCCTTTCCCATGCTCTCCGCGTCATTGCTGGCGGATCCCACCGAAACCAGCATCCGCTTGTTGTCCGGCGTGAAGGCGATATCCCTGGTCGAATGTCCGGAGTAGCTGTGCGGCAAATCGGCGACGACGATGTCGGGCTTTCCCGCCGCCTTCAGGTCGCCGTTCCCGTAGCGAAAGCGGACGACGCGGTCGGTGTCGGCGACGTAAACCCATTGCGGATTTTCGCCGTTCGGGAAAAAGGCGATGCCGAAAGGCTGGTGGAGGCCGCTGGCATAAATCTGGTCCACAGAAGGTTTTGGGCTTCCATCGGCTGCCCGCAGCACCCGAATCCTTCCCGGCCCGGTTTCCGCGATGAAGATGTCTCCGTTGGGTGCCACCCGCATCTGCCGCGGTCCGCTCAGTCCCTCGGCGAACAATTCGATTCTGAATCCGGCGGGGACTTGCAGGGTTGCGGAGGACGGCCGGCGGACGACCCGAGAGGCATTGGCGGCCGAAGCGGTCGCTCCCGGCTTCGGCAAATCCTCGGGCCTGATCAGCCTGATGACACCAGGCTTGTCGGCGCGCCAGTCGCCAAACGCGGCGTCGCCGACGAGCGGTGCTTGAGCGAATGCGGGAGCGACGAAAGCTGCGCCAAGCAGCAGGACCAAACCAACTTCGATGCGATTGTATGCTGATTCCATTATCCTCGCCTGTCGGTCGTCAGCATCATCATGAGACAGCGATATCGCTCACGACGCAAATCACTCCGCCGCGACGTGAGTACGCCCCGGCGCTTTGGCGTGGGCGACCAGTACGATTCCCATGGGCAGATGATGAGAAACGGTACGAGCCGCTTCGGTTAAGCGTTCCCGGCTTAGCGCGCAAGCCACATGAAATGCCGGATCAAGCCGGCAATGTTTACGCCATGATGGTGACGGCGGCCGTGATTTTGCGCGACAGTCGGCTGGTCGGTAAGAAGCGCCGTATGGCGCCGTCCGATCGCCTCGAATTGCGCCTTCTGCTCGTCGCTGAGTTTTCCGTAGAAGTCGTCGAGCGCTGTGCGCACGCTCTTGACGGCTTGCAACATGACGTCGAGCCGCTCGCCGACCGCCGCGAGCCGTGCCGGCGGCGTGATGGCCTCAGCCGCCTGGCATGAACTCTTGAGCATGTCTTCGGCCTTTGCAGTGGCGTCCTGCAATGCCGCAAGGCTGCTACGTTGCGTTTCGGTTGGATGCAGTCTGCTATCGATCTCGGCCGAAGGCCATCCCAGCACGCCGGATTGCGCGGTTCCGCAATTGCCGGTGAGGGAGCCGCTCTTTTTGTTGGCGGCGTCTGCCCGGTGCTGATCCTCGCCCAGCGCGTTCAGCCGCGCCTTCTGCTCATCGCTGAGCAGGTCGTAAAATCTCTGCAACGGCGGCTGGACCGTGTGAACCGCCGATATCATCGCCTCGATCCGCTGCTGCATGGCCGCGAGCCGGGCAGGGGCCGTCAGCGCGATCTGGGTCGGACAGGCGGCCCTGATATCCTGGGCCGCCTTGACCGAGGCGTTGGCCAGATCATCGAGCGCTGAGCGTTGGGCATCGTTCGGTGTGATCGCGTGCTGGATCTGATCGATCGGCAGGCCGGCGATGTCGCGGCTGTCCTCGCCGCACATTTGCGCCAACTGGTCGGGCACCGCGGCCTGGGCGGTGGTGGTGCCGGATGGCTGTTGGGCGCTGGCCCGAGGACCGCCGCCGCCCTGCGGCCAGTAACCGGCGAGGTCGTCGTAGCCATAAGGCGAGAAGATGCCCGCATAGATGTCGCCGTAGCCATAGTCCCAGAACGGGTCGTCGTAGCCGTAGCCCCACATCGCGTAGTCATAGATGTCGTAATAGGCGAACGGCCAGAACAGCGGGCCGACCCAGCCATAGCCGCCATTGCGGTGTCGCCACCATCCGCCCCGGCCGCGGCCATCGTGCCATCCGGCCATGGCTGCGCTTGCCGCGATTTGCGCGCGCGCGTTGGGATTGCGCAGCGCGGCCCTGTTGTGCAGCGCGCCGGCGACCGCGCCGGCACCCAGCGCGTGCCGCACCGCGTTCGATCTTACACTGGGGTTTCGACTGGAATTGAGGGCTGGGTTCCCGTTGAACCTGCTGGCCCGATTGGTACTCGACGCCGGTCCACGAACGGCACTTCGGTTCGCAGAACTGCGTCGCGCAGATGAACGTTGATGGAAACTGGACCGCGCCGCAGACCGGGATACCCCCGCTCTGCCGCTGAAGCGAGGCCCGCCGCTGACCCGGGCGCCACCTCCGAAATGCGGTGCGCCGCCAAAATGGGCGCCGCCCATCCGCGCGCCCCCGCCGAAATGCGCGCCGCCCCCGCCGAAATGCGCGCCGCCCCCGCCGAAATGCGCGCCGCCACCGCCGAAATGCGCGCCGCCGCCACCGCCGAAATGGCCGCCGCCGCCACCGCCGAAATGGGCACCGCCGCCCCCGCCGAAATGCGCGCCGCCGCCGCCACGTCCTCCGCCGCCACCGCCTCTGCCGGGGGCCGCAAAGGCTGCGCCGGCCAGGACGGCCGTCAACACGACAACGCTACAGATTTTCCACTTGGACATGACACCCTCGAAACGCCCATCCCGGCGAGCCGCTTGTGCGCGCGGTTTCGTCCGTATCCCCCTAAACCTTCGTTCGGCCGGAAAGTTCCACCTGGGGAGACCAGAGGGTTCCGATTTCACAACGAACTGTTCTCCTCTCAAAATCGTAATGACACCGTCTTGAAAACAGGTTTTAAATCATCCCGGGCAGGACGTTGGAGGCGCGACATGCAAAACCTCGTTCGCTACCGCGCGATGGAGTCGCTGTGCCGTCAGGGCGCGGTATTTCATCCCCTTGAAAGCTGGCGATTGCTGGCTCAGGCGGAGATGTGGCATCACAAGGCGCAGGACGAGATGGCCGCGCTCGAGCCTCGCGTTGCGTTTCCCCTAACGGCAGCCGTTGGGGCAGCCTCTCAACGTAATGCGCGCGAGGCGAGTTTGGCGCCGAGGCATCGCGGCGCCCGCTAATCCTGCAGGTGGTTGCCCGCAGCGCGCGGGCGCTATCAGCCGCACGAGGATATGAAGGTCGGAAAAGAAGGCGCGCAAAAACATGCTTGGCGCAAGTACGGCTGCTAGGGCGGAATGACAATTCGAAGAAAGTCATCCCACTCTATGTCTCTGCCTTGCGCAGGTCCCGGAGATGGTCGAAGCGGCTGGCCTGCAGATCGGCGCCAGTGGCGGCAAATTCCGGCAACGCTGCCTCCGCCAGGATTTCGGCCGTGATGTCCTCGACTGCGGAATCGGCGATTTCGTGAATGAAGCTGATGTTCCTGTACTCGCCGGAGGTGACGCGCGCGACCACCTCGCGCCGGGTGATCTCGGGATCGACGATAGCCTCGCGTCCGCGCCGGCCGTAGTCGATCATCACGACGAAATATTGCATATGGCCGCGGCCCTGTCGCCCCGAAGCATGGCTCGAAAGGCCGGCATTATTTCCGAAAATCGGAATGCAGTCAAGACCCGGAATGACGAAAATCGTAAATCGGCGGAGCAGGTGGCCGCGGATGGCCCCGGCCGGAGCGAATCGGGGCTCCGGCCGATTCGGCCTCGCCCCTCACTTTTCGGCCAGGCGCGCCTTTGCCGCCTTGCGGGCCCGGCCGGCCGCCTTGGCCCGCAAACGCCCGATCTGGCCCTTCGGCAGGGTGACGCAGATCTCCCCGATCCAGTCCAGCTTCACCCCGTTGATCGGCTTGGAATTGAAGCTGGTCAGGTTGACCTGCGAGGCGGATTTGCCCCGTTCAATGGTCTTCAGGTAGCGCTCGCCGGTCTTCAGCCGCACCGCCGCCTCCTCACCGTAGAAGGTCGAGACCGGATGGCGCTGGTCCTTGTAGACCACGATAACGTCGCCATTTTCATATTTCGGAAGCATTGAATCGCCCACCACCTCGAACGCGATGGTTTCCCCCGCAAGCGGGAAGGGCAGTTCGATGTCGCCCAGGCCTTCCGGTGGTATCTGCTCCAGGTCCGGCTCGATTACGGCGCCGGCGCCGACCCGGCCCATGATCGGCACCCGATTGAGCTCCAGATAGGTGACAATCGGCTCGATTTCGGACGCCTTGACCAGGCGAATCCCGCTCAAAATCTCCGAAACGGCGCCGGGGCGCACGCCCATGGCGATCGCAAGCCCGCCCTTGGACTTGCCCGTCTTCTTCAGCCCGTATTCGATCAATTTGGCATCCATCATGGCGCTATCCCTTTCTGAACATGGCGCTATTCATTCCGAATTCCAGAAAGTAAATCAATTACGTATTTCAGAAATCATACTTGACTTGCAATTCTGAATATCATAATCTACCCCGTAACTGGAAACGGGAGCAGAATAGGAATGCAGTCGTTCGACTGGCCGGCCGAGCATTGCACCGCGCTGCGCGAGCATTTTGTGCGTGGCCTGTCCTTTGCGCAGATCGCCGCCGCCATCAACGCGACGTTCGGGACGGCCTATACGCGCAGCGCGGCGATCGGCCGCGCCAGGCGGATGGGCCTCACCCGTCAGGACCGGTCCAAAGGTAAAATCCAGCGTCTGTCCAAACGGTCCCGGAAGGCGAACGCGAAGGCGCCGCCGCCGCGCAGGCGTGTTGCCGAGGCCCCGCGGCCAAGAGCAGTCTTCAAACGCGTCAAGGCGCCAAAACTGCGCTGTGTCGAAATCGCCCCGCGCCATCTTTCATTGCTTGAGCTCGAAGCCTCCGATTGCCGCTATCCGTACGGCGGCGATCGGGACGGTGAAGCCATTACGTTCTGCGGTCACCCGCGGCGCGAGCGGTCGAGCTACTGCACGCCGCATTTTCATCTGACCCGCGGTCCCGGCACGCTGTCGGAGCGCAGCGCCGGCGCCGTCCTGCTGCAACTGGTGGCGGCATGACGCACTGGATGAAACCGCGACCGCAATTCACCCTCAAACTCCTCTCACTCAAGGAGACCATCCGACATGGCACAGGCTAGACGCAGCAGGCTGCACAAGCGGCAAAAAATTCACGACCGGCGGTCGACGGATCTGCCGCGCAACGCCGAAGTGGCGGCGATCGAGGTGGACGATCCGCTCGCGCTCGAGCCCGGCGAAAAGATCGTCACGCTGCGCTCGCTGCGCAACGATCCCCTCGGCAGGCTGCACTCGCACCACCAGGTCGACGAGGCGCAGTATCAGGGCGGTCGCGCGTTCCAGGAGGATTGGGAAAAGGCCGAGCGCGGTCCGCGCGCGGTCGATCCGACCCGGGAATATGTCGACGGCGGACGGGCGCGGGAGCCGATCACCGAGCGCCAGCGCAAGGCGGTGCTGCGGCTCAATCGCGCCGAGCGCGAACTGGGTGCCGACGGCTCGGCGCTGGTGCATGAGGTCTTGATCCTGGGCATGACGATGGAACAGGTCGGGCAACGGCGCGGCCTAGCCACCCAGCGCTGGGCCGATTATTTCTCACGGCGGCTGCGCGAATGCCTGGATCGGCTGGCGCTGATCTACGGCTTTGTGACGGAGCGGCGGTAGAAGAAAAGTCATCCGATTTCCAATGTCTGGCGCCGCGCGAGCGTGCCGTCGCCGCGCGCTGTGCTATCCTCGACAAAATGCGGGAGGCGGAAATGAAGCTGCGAATTGCGTTCGGCGTGGCGCTGATTGCGGTTCTCTTCGCCTTCTGGCTGTTCTCGCAGAGGCCCCTTTGCCGGGAGGGCTTCACAGCCTCATTCGGCGTGCGTGACGGCTGGTCCTGCGTCGAGATTGGGAATTAGCGAGCACCGCCAACGAGCGGTGATATCTGACACATTGTGACGTCCATTCATTGCGATTTCGATTTGACGCGCATGACCAGCAATCGCGAGAAAAATGGCCGCTATATCAAATAAAATTGTTGGTGAGCGGTTCAATCAACCTTAGATCATTGTCCGTAGTTCTACAGGCACTGGAACCGTCATCACCACAAGCTCAATGGAGGTCGACTTGAAGCGCAGCTTGTTGAAGTTCTTGTCAGATCAGTCGGGTGCGACTGCGATCGAATACGGCCTGATCGCAGCCGGTATCGCGCTTGCGATCATAGCGGTCGTCAACGGCCTGGGCACCACCCTCAATACCCAATTCACTTCGATCAACAGTTCGCTGAAGTAGCCTCAGCCTGCTTCTCAGCGAGCACCGCAAAACGCGATGAGTCAAATCCGCCGGATTCCATCCGGCGGGTTTCCATTGATCGAAGTACGTGGGAGCCAGACGTCAAAGACGTCCGTATCCGCCGCAAACCGACCTTGAAGAAGAACATCGGAGAGATGCTGCCGTCGGCGGGAGGCGAAATTCATTGATGTGGCACTATCGCGTAAGGCGTGATGTAAGGCTCGACCCGCAGTGAGGAATTCGCGAGCAGGCCGATTTTCGCCGTCGGCGCCTGCTGCAATTCGCCGTTCGGACCGCGATGCAGGTTGTATTGCCACACCGTCAGGTCGCCTTTCTGCGCCAGCGCGTGCGCTACCGCGCTCGCATCGCGCCCGCCGAGTGCACTGAGTTCGTCGGCCGAAAGTCCGATGATGATTTCGTCCTTGACGGTGACGACCTTGAACAGATCGGTCTTGCCTTCCTCGGCCGGTGCGGCCTGGGAGCCGGCCAAAAGGAAAGCCGCAAGCGCGGCGTACTTCAATTGACGGCGCTGAGAAACCATGCTTTCGCCCCTTGCTGACTGGTGATGCACGCGTCCCCGACGCTCCACCGCCGGAACGGCGAAACGGACGCGGCTTGATCGCACGAAGGCTTGGTCGCGCCCTGACGCGTTTGAGTTCACGACATTGTAGCGGGCGGCGGCGCTCGGTGATTGGCTGACGACGGCTCCGGATGGCTCGCCTCATACACCAGCCACAATTCGAGTGCCGCGAGAAACGCTATCGCTGCGCCGACGCCGATGCTGAAATGCATGGCGCGGGTATGGGCGAAGCCCAGTACCCAGGGCGAAACGATCAGCCACAGCCCCAGCAGCAAATTGGCCCATTCCTCCCAATTGGCGAATGCGACGATTGCCGCCAGCGACAGCAGCGCGACCGCCCCGCCGCACGCCCGCAAATCGACGGCCGCCGTTCCGTTGGCGTGCGCGAATAGCCATGGCGATAACACCAGGAACAGCGCCAGCAGCAGATTGTACAGATCAAGGACCCATTCGGGGCGCCATTTCTTCATGACGAGGTCTCCGTTAGATTGCCCGCCGCTTCGCTGCTTTTTTGCGGGAACGCACGGTTCGGTTAAGGGTTCCCGCGCCAGAGAGATATTGCGGTTCGACTTTGGATGAATGAACCTGATCGGCGGCGGAACAGTCAAACCGCGGTTGCCGCTTTCCGGGGGATCAACATGAGATACGCTCTCCTCGCTCTTATCGGCGTCGCCGTCGTGACCGGCACGCCGGCCAAATCGGCGGATTCCTTCTACCTCGGGACATGGAAGATCTCCGGCGCGGTAACGGCGCCGTGGGCCGATCCGACGCAAAAGCCTGACAGGGCCGAGCAGGCACGGCTGCTCGGCAAGGCGATCGTCTTCAAGGCCGGCGAGATCGACGGGCCGCCGCCGTTCGCCTGCAAGGCGCCCCACTACAAGGAGAGCGATTTTTCCGCCGACATGATTTTTCAGGGCGCCTTCGAGGAAATGCAGTCAAAAGACAAGTCGGTCGACCCCGACAGGCTCGCCACCTCGCTCGGCTTCATGGGGAAGAGCATCAGGACGCTGGAAACCGGATGCGAGATGGACTTTCATTTCATCGATGCAATGACCGCGGAAATCGGCCTCAACGACAAGGTCTATACGCTGAAGAAGCAGTAGCGGTCGCGAACCGGCGCGGCTCCCCGGCTGTTGCCGGCGGTCATGAGCATGAACCAATTCACATTTGGCCGCGACCAACTTCCCGGAAGGGCCCTGAGGTGCAAATGGCCAATGTCTTGCAATGGATCGGTCTGGCGTTCGGTACCGGCGTCATTGCGCTCGGCGTCTACGGCTTGGTTCGCGGCCGGTCGCTGCCCGCGAACGAAGCCGGAGCATCGCGCGCACGGCAAGGGCGACAACTGGCGGACCTGATCCATCCGACACCTCAAGGGTCGGCCGACGAACTTCATGAGATCTGGCGATGACCAAGCACATCTGGCGAACCATTGCCGGCGGCATATTCTTCGGCGTGCTGCCGCTGCTGGCAGGCTGGAAATTCAATATCGCCGGCGTGTCCCTGACCGGATTCTCGGCCTATGCTGCCGCCGCCGCGATTGGCGTGCTGCTGGCGGTGGCTATCCGCTTTTCGATCGGGCGCGGCGTGCGCGAGTGATTTTTCGGACGGCTTCGGCAAGCGGCCATGCCCCGGGTAATCTCCATATCGTCAGGGCGCGCCCAATCCACTAGAACGGCCCGGCGCCGAAGTTGATCGGCTGCACCACATCGTAAGCGGCTTTGGTCAGCGGTACGGCATAGCTGACCGTCAGCGCGCCGAACGGCGAGGCCCAGCTCAGGCCGACGCCGACCGACGACCGCAGGATGTTGTTGTTGGCGACCTGCAGGGATTGCGCGGAGCCTGGAAACGCCGTTGGGCCGCTGTAACGAAACACGCTGCCGGCATCGACGAAGGCCGACGCCTTGAGGCCGTACTCGTTGGGCACGCCGGGGATGTTGCTCTGCAGTTCCGCCGTGGTTGCCCAGTACATGCTGCCGCCGACATTATCCGTGGTACTGCCCGGCGTGAGGTCGCGCGGACCGAAACCGTTCGGCGCAAATCCCCGCACCATCGACGGGCCGCCGAAGAAGGTGTTGAGCAGCGGCACCTGCTGGCCGCCCCAGCCCGTGACATAGCCGCCTTGCCCGCGCACCAGCGCGACAACGTCGTCGTTGATCGGTTGATAGTAGCGTGCGTCCTCGGTGGTGCGCAGGAACTTCACATCGCCGCCGAGTCCTGCGATATCCTCCTTGAGCTGCGAATTGAAGCCGCTGGTCGGGTTCTTTGCGTTGTCCAGCGTGCTGTAGGTGACGGTGTCGCCGACCGAGGAGACCCATTGCGGGCCGGCCAGCGCCGCCAGCTGGATCGGCAGCGAAGGTACCCCGGCCAGCGAAGCCGGGTCGAGCGTCACGTCCTGATTGTAGATGGAGTAGCGGTACTGCACGCCGATCTGCTCGGTGATCGGGGTGCCGAGCTGCATGGTCGCGCCGTAGATATTGCTGCCGTAGGATTGATACGGGCTCGATTCACTCTGCCTGCCGTAAAGGTCGATGCCGGCGGAGACGCGGGTGCCGAGAAAATACGGATCCGACGCCGACAGGTCGATGCCGCTCGCGTACTGGCCGTAGGTCACGGACGAATTGACCGCGATGCCGGCCCCCAGGACACTGCGGTCGCCCAACTTGACCTCGGCCAGCCAGCCGTCGGTTGTCGAGTAGCCGCCGGAAATGTTGAATTCGCCGGTGGATTGCTCGGCCAGCTCGACATCCAGCACGACGTGGTCGGACGTCGAGCCCGGCTTGCGCGTGATCTTGACGGTCTTGAAATAGTTCAGATTCTTCAGCCGGCGTTCGGCGCGGTCGATCAGCGTCTTGCTGTAGGCATCGCCCTCGGCGATGTCGAATTCCCGGCGGATCACATAGTCGCGGGTGCTGGTGTTACCGTGGATGTCGATGCGCTCGATATAGGTGCGCGGCCCCTGATCGACGGTGAAGGCGACATCGATGCGCCCTGCGGCGGCGTCGCGGGTGATGTGCGCCGTGGCCTGCGCGAATGGAAAGCCGAGTTTTGAAAGTTCGATGGCGAGGACGTCGTCGGTCTTGTCCAGCGCGCCGCCGTCGAATACCGCGCCGGGCCGCGCCACCGGCAGGCTGCGAAGTTTCCCGGCATCCAGTCCCGGCACCTCGCTGGCCACCGTGATCCCGCCGAAATGATAGAGCCGGCCTTCGTCGATCGTAAACGTCAGCGTGAATCCGTGCAGCGCGGGATCGTATTCGGCCGTTGCCGACGTCACGCTGGCGTCGGCATATCCCTTGCTGCGGTAATACAGCCGCAGCTGCTCGCGGTCGGCCGCGATCCGGTCGGGATCGTAGTCGTCGCCGCCGGTCAGGAAGCTCAGCATGTTGGTGGCCGAGGTCTTGATCACCGCGGCGAGCTGCCGCTTGCCGAAGATGTGATTGCCGACGAAATTGATCTGGCGCACGGTGGTCTTCTTGCCCTCGGTCACCTCGTAGACGAGGTCGACGCGGCCGTTGCCGCGGTCGATGATCTTGGGCACCACGCCGACATCGTCGCGCCCGGCATGGCGGTAGGCTTCCATGATGCGGCCGACGTCGGCCTGCACCTCGGCGCGCTGCAGCGTGCCGCGCGGCTTTTCCTCGATGACGGCACTGAGCTCCTTGTCCTGGATCTTCTTGTTGCCTTCGAAGGCGACCTTGTCGAGCACCGGGGCCTCAGCGACGTGCACGACAAGATGGTCGCCGCTGCGCTCGATCGTCACCTTGTCGAACAGGCCGGTCGCCACCAGCGTCTTCAGCGCCGCATCGCGCGCGGCATCGTCAAACCGCCCGTCGCTTGTGGCGTGGAAATAGGAGCGCACCGTCTCGGCGTCGACGCGGCGATTGCCCGTGACTTCGACGGTCTCGGCCGCGGCGGCCCGCGTGGAAAGCAGCGCGGCTGCTGCGATCAGCAGCGCACCCGCCGCCATCGTCCCGCGGCGTTGCGCGGCCGTCGCCCTTGCACTGCTCATCACCGTCTCCGATTGGCAGGGTCATCGAAGTGGCTGTCCGGGGCAAAAGAATGTCGGGGGCAAGGTGAGTTGTCGCCTTAAGCGTTAATGCGCTGCCACAATTTCGACGCAGCGCCGCACCGCGCGCGTCGTATAGCCGCTTCAAATACTTTTTAGCCTGAGGGGCGGAAACGTTCGCGGCTTGCGGTCGCTGCGCTCGCGAACGGGCTTGCCGGGAGTATCACATGCGTTACGCCGCTTTCCTTGCCGCTACCATCATGCTGATCGCGCCCGCGAGCGCCGCGGTCACGCCGGAGATCGACCCGCGCGCCTCGCTCAACGTGGTCCAGCAATGGATTTACAATTACCGGGCCAAGCCGGACTACGCCCATGTTCCGGCCGCCGTGCGCGTGCTGTTTCACGCGCAAAGCTTCAAGGAGCCGGAAAATTCCGGCATCTATCTCGGCTTCATCGCCGGCGCGATCGGATCGAACCCGGCCAAGGCCGAGCAGCTCGTCACCAGCTTCTTTCCGGTGGCGCCCGAAGACGAATGGGTGATCGTCCGCGCCATCGCCTATTCCGGACTGCCGGACTGGCGCAATCTCCTGCGCAAGGTCGCCCCACGGATGCCGGGACGCAAGGTGATGATCGACAGCTATCTCGCAAACACGCTGCCGACCTTGGCCAATATCCCGCTGGAGGAGACAAAGCCTGGGATGCTGGACCGCCTGCGTGGGGCCTTCACGTTTGCCAAGAAGGACGACAAGAAGCTGAAGATGACGCAGACCTTCGCCAGCAATCAGGATCTGCTGGATACGCTGTGGGGCTATTATTTCGCGACCGGCTCGCATCTTCCGATCCTGCGCATCATGCAGATGCTGCCCTGGAGCAAGAGCCGCGATACCGTCGACAAGCTGACCGTCGGCAGCATGGCGCGCTATACGCTGGCGAGCTATGCGGTCCGCGATACGGGTTTGCGCGAATTTCTCCGCAGCGAACTGGCAAACCAGCCGGAAGCGGTCAAGCTGCCGCTCGGCGAGGTCATCGATGCGGCGGACACGGTGCAACTCGGCGCAGTGCGCCGCGATGCGCTCGCAGCAGTCGACGAACTCAAGACCAAGGGTTCGGATTCGCACCGCAATCTGGACTTCTGGGGCCAGGTCGGCGTCGGCGCGGTCGCGCTCGGCTGCGTCTCGGCGGCGGCGCTGGGCCAGGTCGAGGTCGGCATCCCCTGCGTGATCGGCGGCTCGGCCTCGCAAGGCCTGCTGTCGTTCTGGGAAAAGCAGCAGTGAACCGGCGAGCCGGCTGGATTCATCGGGAAGGCCGCTAAATTAATGTCATGCACCGGCCATCAGGCCTGCCGCGGGCGGACGGTGTAATCGCGCGGCACGCTTTCCAAATCTTAATCACCCTGTTTCGAACGACGCATTGATCCCGACCGACCAATCTGCGCGCCGACGGAGAGTGCGATGAAGACGATGTCATGGTCGCGGTATCATTGCCTGTCATGGTCTGTCCTGCGGGCGGCCCGTCAGCATCGCGTGGCGAAGCGGCATAGCATCCGGCACCGGCATAATGCCCCAAGCGACGCGCGGGCCATGGCGGGCCTGTCGGCCAATGATTCCCCGCCGCTCCGGCCCAATCGTGTTCGATCGGTAATGCGGATGTTTCGAACCAAAGCGCGGCCGGGCGATACCGATAACTGAGGCTATTGCCTTGCCATTCGCCTCCGTACCGGATGCCCATGAAAGTCCTTCAGACTGCCCTGCCGTTCCGGATCCGCGCCGTGCTGCTGGCGGGCCTGTTTTGCCTGCTGGCCGGCGCCGGGCTGATCGGCTACCGGCTTTATCTGCGGCCGACGACGCTGACCGTCGCGGTGGGGTCGTTCGACGGCGAGGCGACGCAGATCGCCTCGATCATCGCCGGCCGGCTCGCCACGACGGAGTTGCCGATCAGGCTGAAGGTCGTCAACGCCGGCAACGCCCTCGATGCGTCAAGGGCGTTTGCGGCCGGCACCGCCGATCTGGCGGTGGTGCGGGCGGACAGCGTCGATCGCCAGCTGGCCCGAACCGTCGCGCTGACCGCTCACGGCGTCGCCATGATCGCAGCGCCGCCGGGGTCCGGCATCACCAGCATCGAAAAGCTTCGCGGCCATACCGTCGGCGTGGTCGGCGGTGAAATCAATCACGGCCTCGTCGAGGTGCTGAAAAAGGAATATGACCTCGGCCGCGCCAACGTCGTCTTCAAGGACATTGCGCCGGCGGACGCCCGCCGCGCGCTGCAAGCGAAGGAGGTCGGCGCGCTGCTGCTGGTGGTGCCGCTGACCGAGAAGCACCTCGCCTTTGTGAAGGGCCTGTTTCGCGAAGGCGCGAACTCCGCGCCGGTGCTGATACCGATCGATTCCGCCGGCGCGATCGCCGATGTCAAAGGACCATACGAAAGCTTCGACATTCCCAAGGGCACGCTGCGGGGCGCGCCGCCGGTGCCGGATGACGATGCGACGAGTTTGCGGGTCGGCTATTATCTGGTGGCGAACCGGCACCTTGGCTCCAGCGTGGTCGGCGAACTCGCCCGGAAGGTTATGAGCGTCCGCAGGGATCTCATCGGCGAGCAACCGCTGCTGTCGGGGATATCGGCGCCCGAGCTTGATGCCGACGCCTACCTTCCGGTGCATCCGGGAGCAGCGGCCTTCTATAACGGCACCCTGGAAAGTTTCATGGACCGATACGGCAATGCCATCTACCTGACCCCGATGGCGCTCGGGGCGCTCGCGTCGATGTTTGCGGCGGCATGGCGATTCCTGGGGGTTCGCTCGAGCGAAACGGCATGTACGACGCTGGATGAATTGTGTGTCCTGCCGGCGCGGATACGCAAGGTCGACAATGAAGCCGAACTCGCCGATATCGAGGACGAAGTCGATACCATCCTCCGGGCACGGTTGGCAAAATCCGCCGATCGCGAGGACGACGCCTCGGGAATCCACGCGCTGATCGGGGCTGCGCATCGGATCGACAATCTCGTCCATCAGCGCCGGCTGCTGCTCGCGGCCCGAGCGCCCGCCATCGGGGAAGCGCGCCGGCAGGGGTTTCCGCTGGCTACCTGATCGCAAAGTGCTAGTCTTGAAGACAAAACAATCGATGAGGACGCCATGGGCTTCATTTCCGTTCTGGTCATTCTGATCGCCCTTTATGTCATCGTCTCGCTGCGCGTGCTCAGGCAATACGAGCGCGGCGTGGTGTTTCTGCTCGGCAAGTTTGCCGGCGTCCGCGGGCCGGGACTGACGCTGATCTTCGTGCCGATCCAGCAGATGGTGCGGGTATCGCTGCGCACCGTCACCATGCAGATCCCCTCGCAGAAGATCATCACCCGGGACAATGTCTCGATCGATATCGCGGCGGTCGCCTACTATCACATCACCGATCCGGAAAAGGCCGTGATCGCCATCGAGAACGTCTACAACGCAATCAACCAGATCAGCCAGACCACGGTGCGGAACGTGGTCGGCCGCTTCAGCCTCGATCAGCTCCTGTCCGATACCGCCAGCATCAACGACCAGATCAAGAACGTCATCGACACCCATACCGAGCCCTGGGGCACCCAGGTCACCGCGGTCGAGATCAAGGACATCACGCTGCCCGACAACATGCAGCGGGCGATGGCCAAGGAGGCCGAGGCCGAGCGCGAGCGCCGCGCCAAGATCGTCGCCGCCGAAGGCGAATACCAGGCCGCGGTCAAACTCGGCGAGGCGGCCGACATCATCACCCAGCATCCGGTAGCACTGCAGCTGCGTACCCTGCAGACGATGGCGGAAATCTCGGTGGAGAAGAATTCGACCATCATCTTCCCTGCGCAATTCATGACCACGGTGCAGGAGGCGATCGCGCTGCTGTCAAGGGATTCGTCGCCGAAATAACCCGACCGACACTGCCCGGAGACCGTGATGAAACGGCATCGATTTCTCGTGGTGTTGCTGGCCCTGATCTGTTTCGCAGCCGGGTATTCGCCGGGATCCGCCGGGGTCCGGCTGGCTTTGGTGCTCGGCAATGCTAAATACGAGAGCGTCCCCGCGCTCGACGATCCCGCCAATGATGCCGCCGATCTCGCGCAGGCCTTGCGCGCCACGGGCTTCGAGGTAATCGAGCAGCGCGACGCCACCCGCGACGTCATGGCGAAAGCGGTGCGCGATTTTTCCGAGCGCCTGCACGGCGCCGACGTCGCGCTGTTCTTCTATGCCGGGCACGGCCTGCAGATGAACGGCTAGAACTATCTGCTGCCGGTCGACGCCAAAATCGAAAGCGCCGCCGACGTGCGGTTCAACACCATCAATCTCAGCGACATCCAGCAGGAGATGGAAGGCAGCGGGCGCGCCAACATCATCATCCTCGACGCCTGCCGCAACAATCCGTTCGCCGAAAAGCTCGCGCGCGGCGGTCGCGGCGTGACCACGCGCGGCCTCGGCCGTGTCGATGCGACGGGGGAGGGCTCGCTGATCGTCTATTCGACGCAGCCCAACAATGTCGCGCTCGACGGCGCCGGCCGCAATTCGCCGTTCACGGCCGCGCTGCTGAAGCATGTCGGTACCCAAGGGCTCGAAGTCCGGCAGATGATTTCCAGGGTGCGCGGCGACGTGCTGCAGGCGATCGATCACCGCCAGACCCCGTGGGACAGTTCCTCGCTCGTCGGCGACGTTTACCTGGCGGGCCCGCCTTCCGCGGGCGCTGCGATAGCTCCGTCACCAAGTCCCCCAGTCGCGAGCCCTGCGCCGCCGCCCGTCGTCGCGGCAACGGCGCCGGCTCCTGCAGAGCGCGTTGGCGCCGTGCCGGAGATCGTCAGGGAGTGCGATCGCCTGACCGCCCCGGCCGAGCAGAGCTCGTCGCCGGTCGCGGTGAAGATCGACTGGAATCGGGCGGTAGTGGCGTGCGAAGCGGCGGTGACGGCGGAGCCGCGCGAGCCGCATTTCCAGTTCGCACTCGGCAAGGCCTATTTCTACGCCAGGAATTACATCGAGGCCGCGCGCCATTTGGCGCTTGCCGCGGACACTGTGCCGGAAGCCGGCAATGCGCTGGGCTACTGCTTCGAAAAGGGACTGGGCGTGGTCAAGAACGACCAGAAGGCCTTCGAACTCTACAGCAAGGCAGCGGCTGCGGGGTCGCCTGTCGGGATGGAGAATTTGGGGGGCGCCTATGCCGGTGGCCTCTATGTCAAGAAGGATTATGGCAAGGCGCTCGATTGGCTGGAGAAGTCGGTAGAAGCCGGCAACGCCGACGCCCTGCAGCAGATCGGCAACATGTATTTCAACGGCCAGGGCGTGCCGAAGGATTACGCGATGGCCGCGCAGTATTTTCAACAAGCGGCCGACCTCAACAATGGTTATGCGCTGCGATTCCTGGCCAACATGTATGAGGTCGGCCTGCTCGGATCGCCCGACCCCGAAAAAGCCGGCGCGCTGCGGCTGCGAGCGCAACAGACCGATCCCGACGGGCTGCGGCAACCCGAACCGGTCGCGTTGTTCCGCAGGATCGCCGCCGAAAACCGGTCGCACCGGCAGGTGCGTGCTTCCGGCCCGACGCGCCGCTACGTCGTCTATCGCCGCATTCGCATCATCGGCTGCGGCTGGATGTGGTGTTAGCGAGGACGATTAGCGGGCAGGGCGGGTCGGAGCCCAACGGGTCCGCGCCAAGCCCGGCCCGATGACAGGCTCCGGCGTAATCCGCCTCTTCGTGATAGCGGACCGAACTCCGCATATCGACGCTAGGTGCCAACAAGCGACATTCAAGAGCTAAACCTGGCGCGATAATCGTTCGGCGTTGCCGAAAGTATGCGAAGGAAGCTGCGACGCATGGGTTCTTCCGAGCCGAAGCCGCAAGGCTGCGAGATGCGCTTCACCGGCAGGCGTGACTCCGACAACAGCCGCCGCGCCGCCTCCACCCTCAGTCGCTCGATGGCGCGCGCTGGCGTCACGCCCGTAGCCTCGGCATACTGCCGGCTGAAACTGCGTTCGCTCATCCCGGCCTGATCGGCCAGCAGCGCGAGCGAAAGATCGTCAGAGAGATGCTTGTTGATCCATTCGTGCAGCTTGCCGAATTCGTCCTCGGCCGATTGCAAGGACAGCGCCTCGCTGAATTGCGCCTGCCCGCCCGGACGCTTGAGAAAGACAACGAGATAACGCGCAACCGCTAGCGCCACGGTGCGGCCCAAATCCTCTTCCACCAACGCCAGCGCGAGATCGATGCCGGCCGTCAAGCCTGCCGAAGTCCAGACCGGGCCATCGCGCACGAAGATCGGGTCTGACTCAACCCGCACACCTGACTAACGCGTGTGCGTTCTACTCTACAAGTTGCACACGCGGCTATCGGGCGCATCGGCCGCCCGGCAATCCCTTCGCCCCTTTTTCTGAAGAGGGCGGGAAATAAATGGACACCTCGCGCGTGGCATGCGGCGAGATCGCGGAGTCGTCGAAGGACCTGTCCGCCCGCCACCGCGAGAAGCGGCTATTTTCCGCGGCCGGTGCCGGCATCCCGGGTATCCTGCAAGGCCGGGTTTGGTGCGACCCCCTTGATGGCGCGGGCTTTGGTGGCCGAGCCTGTCGTCATGCCCGTCTTCATGTTTGACTTGGTGGCGTCCGACCCGGGCCTGGCTTCGCTCGGCGCGCCGGAAGCCGGGGGCGTTTGGGCCGATGCCATTGCCGTCACTGCGAACGATGCGACGACGATGGCCGTGATGGCTGGCTTGCATCGCATGGCAATCTCCTCCTTGGATTGTGATGCGAAAGAATCAACCGGCCATCGGCGATTGGGTTCCACGAGCGCGCAGCCTTTCAGGCGCAACGCCTGCGGCTAATGCAACCCTACGGCAAGGGAACGCGTTAATCGGCGTGCGAAGTGTTCAAGAAGTTGAGAGCCATTCACTGAGGAAGGCGGGAAACGCGATGCCCAGAGAAAACGACCTGGAAGGTGTGCAGGATCAAGGCGGCAAACACGGCGGCCAGAAGGGCATGCCGAAGCCCGAAACCAAGCCTCCACATGGTGCCGATCAGGGCATCGTGCGCGATAAGCAAGGACAGGAACAGCCGCGCGACAAGGCGCGCGCCCAGCAGATCCACCGAACGGACACGAGCGGTCGGTGACATCGAGCCGGGACGGACCGGGCGGCGTTGGATTACTACACAGACGCGGTTCCTGAACTGTGCTAACCCTTCATCGATACCGGAGGATGGCGACGATGATTGAACCGAAACTGGAAGTCCCGGCGGAATTGCGCGATTTGGCCGAAAAGACCATCGATCAGGCGGAAAAGGCGTTCGGAATGTTCTTCGACGCGGCAAACAAGTCGATCGCATCGGTTCCGAGCCCCGGAACGGAGATGTCGAAACAGGCCCTGTCGCTGACCGAGCAGAATATCAAGGCCGCGTTCGAGCATGCCCGAAAGCTGGTCCACGCCACCGATCTGCAGGAGGCCATGCGCATTCAATCCGAGTTCTTGAAGAGCCAGTTCACCAATGCCGGGGAGCACATGCGCCAGATCACCGGCGGCGTGATGTCCGCGGCAAAGGATGCGACCAAGGGCAAATACTGACGGGCGGGCGGAAGGCCGTTCCGACGCTTGGGGATGAACATTTCCTTGCCCATAATGATGAACGTTTCCTTGCCCATAATATAGTCTTGCATGGCCTTGCGCCGTGGATTTCAATTTGAGCGCAGGTCCTTGACGGGCCACCGGGTGTTTCACTCGCCGTCCGTCGACTTTTCTGCTGATCCCTGTCGGTCTCACCGGCAGGGATTTGCGTTTGGCGGGAGGCGAAGTGTTCTACCTGCGCAGCGGACCTTGGGACCTAGTCCGGTAAGCAGGAGAACGGCCGACAAGAAAAAGCCGCGCTGCCCGAGGGATAGCGGGGCTGCGAACCGCGCGGCCGCAGGGAGTTGGAGGGCCGCTCCGGGGTTAGGCCGCCCTCAAGGAAACCGTGCTCTGTCGTTGTAAGCGATCATGTTGTTCGCGGGCGCCTGGTCGTCGTTCGCGGGCGGCAGCCTGGCGCTGCTGCCGCCATCGCCCAGAAACTGATCGAGGGTGGCCTGAATCCTCTCTTTTACGGAATCAGGGCCGCGGTCGCTCATCCAGGTATGCTGGAACTTGGTGCGGATGATGTCGATGCCGTCCGTCTTGGCTTGCTGAGGGGTCGGCAGCACGCCCGGATCGGTCTGAAAGTTCGGATCCGACGAGCGGAATGACAGGATCTTCAGCTTGTTGCTGAGCACGAAGGGAACACGCAAATTATCGAGCGTGACGACCTTCGTCACCAGTTCCGGATGATGCTTGGCGAAGTACATGGCGGTGTCGCCGCCGTTGGAATGACCAACCAGCGTCAGGTGCTGGTAATCGGCGTTCGGCTGCAATTTCTTCAACTGCCCGACCGCGAACAGAATATTGGCTTCGCCCTTTTCATACACTTCGCGCCGGCCGACATAGGGCAGTCCGACCTTGGTCATCAATGGCGGGTCGGTCGGAAGGTCCTGCTGGATGCTGGCGACCAGATAGCCCCTGGCCGCGAAGACGTTGGCGAGGAACGAATACTCGGTGTTCTTGACGGTGTTGCCGTTGCTGATGATGGCGACCGGCAGCTTCCAGTAACCGTCATCCGCCTTCATCTCGTAGTCCCGGCGCACGGCAAGGTCGACCGCGACCGGCCGCTGCCGCGCGGTGTCGAACAGATTGAGCGTCTCGTGCCGGATGCCCCACTTGCTGATGCCGAAATACACCGCACCAGTGAGGGCACAGACGCACGCCAGAACCGCGATTCCTCGCTTCATTGTTTCCGTCCCGATCACTTTCATTCAATAGATGGTGTACAAACGCGGCGGGGTCGAGGCCGGGAGGTGCGGCCAAGATTAAATTTCGGACACCTTGCTGACCCGCGGCAAGCCGAGCAGCCCGGCAACCTATACTAATTTCCTATCGGACATCACCGACTCGTAATTGAGGCGTTCCGTATTTCGTCACAATCGCCTCGCTTATTTGCGCGCACTTCGCCGTCGCAATCCTGGCCGACCGGCCGAATTGCCGACATCCGTGTGTTTTGCCATAGCAGGAGTGTTGCGATGCGAGCCCTCGATCTCGCCCCTCTCGTATTTGCCGTTGCCCTGGTCGTCCCTGCGGCGCACGCCGCGGAGACGTCGCGCGATATCAAGGGGCTTTATTTGATGACCGACTACCCGGCGGTCACGGTGCGGCCGGGTACCACGTCGAACATACCGCTGCGCCTGCAGGATTATGGGTTGGCCCCGCAACGCTATCAGATCTCGGTCACGGGCGTACCTAGTGGCTGGACTGCCACGCTGTTAGGTGGTGGCCAACCTGTCGCCGCCGCGATGCCGGGGCCGGACGCTAATGTAACTCTTCAACTGCGCCTCGACGTCCCGGCCAATGCCGGCCTCAGCGAACAGACTCTTACAGTGAAGGCGGAAGGGCAGGGAAGCCAGGCGGAGCTGCCGATAAACGTTTCGCTTGCCAAGGAGTTGCCGGCGAAACTTACAGTGACGTCGAAACTTCCATCGCTGCGCGGCAGCTCGAAATCGAACTTCGAGTTCACCTTGAACATCAAGAACGACAGCGGCCGCAATCTGGTCGCGAGCTTCGCCGCGCAAGCGCCGTCCAATTTCGAAACTTCGTTCACGGAAGCCTATGGCAGCCAGGAACTGTCTTCGATTCCGATCGACGCCGGCCAATCTAAGGACATCAAGTTAAAAGTTCGTCCACCGAGCACGATCGATGCCGGGCATTTTCCGGTCAAGGTGACGGTCAATGCCGAGGACGCTTCGGTGAATACCGAGCTTGCGCTTGATGTGGTGGGTCAGCCGCAGCTCCAAGTGTCGGGACGCGACGGGCTGTTGAGCGCGCACGCGGTTGCGGCGCAGCAAAGTTCGATCCCGATCGTCGTCAGCAATACCGGCACCGCACCGGCCGATAACGTCAAGCTCTCGGCAAGCGCACCGACCGGCTGGAAGGTGACATTCGAGCCGGCCACGATCGAACGACTGGTTCCGGGCAAGGATGCCGAGGTCCAGGCGCTGGTGACGCCGAGCGACAAGTCGCTGGCCGGCGATTACATGACCTCGATCAGCGCCACCTCGCGTGGCGAGAATGCCTCCAGCCAGTTCCGCATTACCGTGAATACCTCGACGGTGTGGGGAATGGCCGGCGCCGGCGTGATCGGAATTGCGCTGCTATTGATGTTGGGTGCGGTTGCAAGGTTTGGACGCCGATGAGCAATCTTCAAGGCAAGATGGCCACCACGGGCAACGATATCGTCATCGCGGCGCGGGGCTTGACCAAGCGCTATGGCGGGGTCAGCGTCGTCGATGCCATCAATTTCGACATCGTCAAGGGCGAGGTATTCGGACTGCTCGGACCGAACGGCGCCGGCAAGACGACGACGATCCTGATGATGCTCGGGCTGACCGACATTTCCGCGGGCCAGGTCAGCGTGCTCGGCTACGATCCGGCGCGCGCGCCGCTCCAGGTCAAGCGCCGGGTCGGCTATCTGCCGGACTCGGTCGGCTTTTACGACAATCTCACCGCGGTGGAGAACCTGTCCTATACCGCCAAGCTGATGGGCCTTGCTTTCCCGGAGCGGACGCGCCGCATCGCGGCGGCACTGGCGCGCGTGCGTCTGTCCGATGTCGCCGACAAGCGCGTCGCGACCTTCTCGCGCGGCATGCGGCAGCGGCTTGGTCTCGCCGAGATCATCGTCAAGCAGGCCGAGATCGCCATTCTCGACGAGCCGACCTCGGAACTCGATCCACAGGCCACCCATGAGTTCCTCGACCTGATCGGCGAGCTCAAGTCCGAAGGCGTCAGCGTGCTGCTGTCGTCCCACATGCTCGATCAGGTGCAGCGGGTGTGCAACCGCGTCGCGCTGTTCCAGGCGGGACGCATCGTGCTGATGGGCCCGGTAGCCGATCTCGCTCGCCAGGTGCTGGGAGCCGGTTTTGTCGTCGAAGTCGAGGCCGATGGCGCAGGCCTTGCCCGGCGGCTCGCAACCATCCCCGGGGTCACCGACGTCGAAACGCTGGCCGAGGATCGCTTCCGCATGACGGCGGACCGCGACGTGCGGCCGGATGCGGCGCGCGCCGTGGTCGCCGCCAATGGATCGCTGCGCCGGCTTCTCGTCGACGAGCCCTCCCTCGGGGCGATCTATGCCCGTTATTTCCAGGGCCAGGGCGAGCAGCCGGGAGGAACGCGTCATGCGGCGTGAAGGTTCTCCTTTCCAGGGTGTGGGCACCGTGGCGCTCAAGGAACTATCGGACAATCTGTCGAGCGCGCGGATGTTCGTGCTCGAACTCCTGATCGTGCTGACCGCGCTCGCCGCGCTCTACGGGGCAATCGACAGTTTGCGGCAGAATACAGCCGAAGACCCGTTCCTGCTGCTGCGACTGTTCACGGTCGGTCGCGACCCGCTACCATCCTTTGTCGCGATCCTGGGATTTTTGATCCCGCTGATGGCGATCGGGCTTGGCTTCGATTCCGTCAACAGCGAGCATAACCGGCGGACGCTTTCGCGCATCCTGGCGCAGCCGATCTACCGTGACGCGCTGCTGATGGGAAAATTCCTCGCTGGCCTTGCGACGCTCGCGATCAACCTGGCGGCGCTGTGGCTGATGGTGATCGGCCTTGGCCTGCTCTTCCTTGGCGTTCCGCCGGGCGGCGAGGAGATCGCGCGCTCGCTGGCGTTCCTGGTGGTGGCGATCTTCTACGCCGGCGTCTGGCTTGCGCTGGCGATGCTGCTTTCGATCGTGTTCCGCTCGCCGGCGACCGCGGCGCTGGTTGCGCTCGGCGTCTGGCTGTTCCTGACCATCTTGTGGCCAATGCTGGCGCCGGCGCTGGCGCAAGTGATCGCGCCGCAGGATCCGCGTTACGCCTTGCTTGGATTACAGACGCCGGATACGGCGATCTGGACGCAGACGCTCTCGCGCCTGTCGCCGAACCATTTGTTCGGCGAGGCGATGCTGGCAGTACTGTCGCCGACGACGCGGTCGCTGGGTCCGGTATTCATCGATCAGCTGCGCGGCGCGGTGATGGGCGCGCCGCTTCCGCTCGGCGAAAGCCTGATCATCGCCTGGCCGCAAACGGTGGCGCTGATCGCCGGCACCATCGTGCTGTTCGTCGCCGGCTATATCGTGTTCCAGCGCCAGGAGGTGCGGGCCTGATGCGATCAAGTATCGATCCGAAGGCATGATGCGATTGGAGCGGCGGGAACGCCGCTCATTGCGGCTCGGCGGTTCACGCAGCCTCTGTCGCTCCGCGATCTCCGCGTCGGTTAGCCGTGCATCGTAGATCGAGCGAGGTTCGATCACGCGCGAAATGATGGTTGCAATCACCACCGCGAGCATCAGCGGCACGATGAATGAGCGGTCCTGACCGGTGAGCTCCATCATCAGCACGACCGCGGAGATCGGTCCTTGCGTGGTTGCAGCCAGCACCGGCCGGCGCCCAACACGGCGACAAGGGCCGGTTGCACACCGGAAAAAAGCAGCGCCCAAACGTGCCCGACTGGTCGTCGAATGCCAGCTGGGCGATGTCGTTGCCGTTTCCGAGCAGCTGGGGAAAGGGAATAGATATCGCTCCAAGCAGCCCGAGTGCCAATACCGGCGCCACCAGCCGCCACAGCCCCGCGGCCGGCTTCGCAGCGCCAGGATTCCGCGCAAGACCTCCAGCGCGAACAATGCGCCGCCCGTGGGGTGACGGAAATGACCGATGGGCAAATCCATTTCGGTCCCACATTGAGCGGCCGGGTCAAGAATGCCGGAAAGGCGATGGAATGCGGTTCGACCCTGGGGGCCGGTCAACGCCTTCTTCGCGACGTGGCACGTGCAAGCGCGCGCGAGAAATAATCCCTCGCCACCGCGTCCAGCGCGGCCGAGATCAATTCTTCGGATTCCGCGGTCCGACCCCTGTTCTCGGCCTCGAGCCGCTCCGCTTCCCGGACATAGTCGGCGGCAAGTTCGCGCAGACGTTGGGATTCCGCATCGTCCGGCACCGGATAGGCGGTCGCCAGCAAATCCCTGGAGCGAGCGCGAGCGCGATCATTTCGCAGGCCCACCATGAGCGCCTCCTTTGGTCGTCCGAATTCCCGAAGTGATCGATTGCTGCGGGGCCCACCGGCCGAAAACAAGTCGACAACGAGTGTTCGAACGCGACATGGCAGAAGCCAAGCTTCTGCGAGGCTAAGCATTCCAGTGTATGTCCGGTTCCGGACGAAGCGCCTTATTTTTCAATCTGGTTCCGAGATTGCAAGCTCGGTCTGGCATTGGGTGTGATCAATATTGCTCAAGTATTGGGCTGGCAGTCGCTCAGGTCTGCTAAAGAGGTGAATTCGGAAGATGAACGTTTGCGACTCGTCCAGGGGTTCCATTTGCCACGGTGCTCTCCGCAAAATGCCGGGCGATCGTACCGAGCATGTCGCGGCAGACGCCGGTCACTCCTTCCACGCAGGTTCCACGCAGGACTGGCGCAGTCAGGCCTGATGCGCCAATAGCCGTGTCGTCGCCTGATGGAGTTGTCTTGAGGGACCTATTGCGACGCCTTCTGCGACGGCTTCGCATCTGTCTTTTCTGCGTCGTGCTTGTTGGCTTCGTGATGGCCGATGATGCATCCGGCCACCACCCCGACCTTGCCGTGTCCCGCCATATGTCCCGCGATGCCCCCGACGATAGCGCCCTTGATACATCCCTTTGCCTCGGCGGCTGCGGGAGCGAACGCCATGCCAAGAATGATGGTAGCGAGGATCAGCGACTTCATGGTGGTTCTCCGGAAGGGCCAGTTGCAATGACAATCCGCTGGTGCGGCGATTGGTTCCCTGGAGACCATCGGAGTCAGCGGCGGCGCGCCACCGCCACCCCGAACAGGAATGCGATGAAAAAACTCGAGAGCGGTGCCTCCCGGGTGATCGCGCCGATGATCGCAAGCGGTCTGCCCGGCTGCCGCGCGCTTGTGATGGCTGCGCTCAACTGCTCAACGGCGGATCGCAGGCCCGCGGAGATCTCCGTGAGCGTACGCGCCACGTCGGTCGCGGTATCGATGGCGCGTTCCGCCATACCGGGCTGAAGCGTTGGTTCGGGTGACTCGAAATCCACGGTTTTCATGCCTCAAATTTGAAACACCAGCACGATGGGCCGCCACCTTTGGCTATCCGCGCGTGCGCTTGTTTTGAACAGCGGGTCCGAAGACCTTTGGCTATCCGCGACAGGCGCCGTGTTGAACGGCCGGGTGGCGGCCTCGCCCAAAACAATGCGGCGTCCGGAATTTTGTTCCCATGGTGGCCGGGTTTGATTTCCCGAAATGACGGTCAAGCCAGGGAATGAGGAGATCTCTTGCCGGCGCGAATTTTGGCTCTGGCTTTTCCCGACCGGTGTTGGCAGATAATTCCGCTTCAGAGGGTTTGACGTGGCTGACACTTCGAAAGCAGACATCAAGAGCATAGCGGTGCTGGGCGCGCCCATCGATATCGGCGCGTCGCAGCGGGGAACTCTGATGGGACCGGCGGCGCTGCGGACGGCCGGTCTTTTGAACATACTCGAAGCGCTGGGCTTTGACGTGGATGATCACGGCGATGTCTCGATCGGCGAGGTGGCCGAACTCGGCGATGCTCCGCCCGACACGGCCAGGCATTATCGGGAGATCCAGCGTTGGAGCCGGGCACTCAGTCCGCGCGCCTATGCGCTGGCGAGGTCCGGCGCGATTCCGATCTTTCTCGGCGGTGATCACACCCTTTCGATGGGTTCGGTGAACGGAATCGCGCGGCATTGGCACGAGGTCGGCCGCGAGCTGTTTGTGATCTGGCTGGATGCGCATGCGGACTACAACACGCCGGAGACCACGCTGTCCGGCAACATGCACGGGATGTCGGCAGCGTTCCTGTGCGGCGAGCCCGGTCTCGACGGGCTTCTGGGCGATGAGCCGCGCGCTTCGCTCGATCCCGATCAACTCGAACTGTTCGGCGTCCGCTCGATCGACAAGCCGGAAAAGGATTTGCTGCGCGACCGTCGCGTCAGCATTGCTGACATGCGCCAGATCGATGAGTTCGGGGTAGCCGTCCTGATCCGCCGGGTCATCGACAAGGTGCTGGCACGCAATGGCGTGCTGCATGTCAGTTTCGACGTCGATTTTCTCGATCCGAGCCTGGCGCCCGGCGTCGGCACCACGGTGCCGGGGGGTGCGACCTACCGCGAAGCGCATCTGGTGATGGAGATGCTGCACGATTCCGGATTGGTCCGGTCCGCCGACATCGTCGAACTCAATCCCTTCCTCGACGAGCGCGGACGTACGGCGCGCACCGCGGTCGAACTGATCGGCAGCCTGTTCGGCCAGCAGATCACCGACCGGCCGACGCCGAGCAACGCGATCGAACCGGGCGAGTGAAGTACGACATGTGGACTATGCCGCGCTGGCCGGCTGCGCCGCAGGCTTGATCCCGTGATCGGCAAAATAGCGCTCAATCGCGCCGGGCGCGCCCGCGGCATCGACGAGCGCCACGTAACTGTCGGGCCTCAGCAAATAGAGTGCATCGCGAGCAAGCCCCGTCGTCTCATATTCCGATCGCCAGCCGAGGGTTTGCAACGGCAAGCCGTGGGCCGCGCACCACGCCGTCAGTTCGGCGCTGGCCGATCCATAGACATGGACTTGCCAGTCCATCGTTGCGAGCGATGCAAAATTGTCCGTGCCGTCGAACCGCACCCAGGGCAGGCGATCGCCGCCGTGAACGTGGCCGGCCGCGCCGCGGCTCAAGGGACCGTTGCGATAGTTCAGCATGATCTGGGAGACGGTTCGGAACAGATATTCACGCACCGGCTCGAAGGCGGCGGCCATCGGAACGATCAGCGGCGCAACCCGGGTGCGCAGGATATCGGCGATTTTGCCTTCGGCGGTAGCAAAACTGAAGACGCGGTCGGTGGTCGCGACCAGTCGCCGCGCGAAGCCGATCCGTTCTGCCTCATAGCTATCGAGCAGAGAGTTGGGTGCGCGGCCGGCGACGACCGCTGCGAGTTTCCAGGCCAGATTGATGGCGTCGCCGATGCCGGTATTCATGCCCTGGCCGCCGGCCGGACTGTGGATGTGCGCGGCGTCGCCGAGCAGGAAGGCGCGTCCTTTGCGGAAATGATCGGTCACCCGGTGATGCACATGATAGGTCGAAAACCAGTTGACCTGCTTCACCGCCACCTTGAGGTGGGTGATCGCCCGGTCGCTGACGTCGTTGAACGTCATCGTGTCGGCGCGGTCGGCGCGCTCGTCGCGCACGGTTCCGATCAGGCGCGCCCTGCCTTGTCCCACGAGCGGAAAGACGCCGAGGAAATCCGCCTCGTCGAGATCGATGTGCAGTTCGCCGTTGACAGCAGAGCCTGAGGCCTTGACATCGGCAACATAAAATATCTGCCGATAGGTGCCGCCGGGAAAGCCGGTGCCGATGGTCTCCCGCACGATCGAGCGGGCTCCGTCACAGCCGGCGATATATTGCGCCTCGCAGTCTACCTGCTGACGGTCTGGCCCGCGAAGGCGGGCCGTGATGTGATCCTTCTCGTCCGTGAAGCCGATTAATTCTGTTTGCCGTTCGACCGCGACGCCGAGCGCGTTCAGTCGCTCGATCAAGAGTTGCTCATGCTGGTCCTGCGGGAAGATATGCAGGAAAGGGTAGGGCGTAAGCCCCGAGCCGACGCTCTCGAATCCTATGCGCGCGGCTCTTTCACCCTTCACCCAAAGATTGACGGCGGGCACCTGATGGCCCTTTGCGATCACGGCCTCGGTGAGATCGAGTTGCCGGTAGAGCTCGAGCGTGCGCGCCTGCACCGCCAGGGCGCGAGAGGTCGTTCCCGGCTCGGCGGTCTTGTCGACAATACGCACCCTGACGCCCTGTTTGGTCAGCCAAAGGGCCAGCACCAGACCGGTCGGCCCGGCGCCAATTATCAGAACGTCGCACGGCTTCATCTGTTTCTCCGTTTACGGGCATCGAGCAGGCGTCGCGCCTCCCGGATGCCGGAATGTACCTCGATAGCGGACCCGGCAAACAACTCCGAAGCGGCGGCGCGGGTTCGGAACCGATGAAGGTGCCCGTCCGGCACGCAGTTTGCATCCATTCTAGCTGAATATCCCGCCTCTCCGGAGGATTCTACGCCAGCAGGAGGCCGCAATGACCATCACGGCAACGGCGCCGATCGCCGGCTCCGGGCGCACGGGGCTCAATTCCATCGTATTTGCGAGCTGCTTCGGAACCATCATTGAATGGTACGATTTCCTGATCTACGCAACCGCGGCAGCGCTTATTTTCAACAAGGCGTTCTTCCCGACCTTCGATCCGCTCGCGGGCACCCTGGCTGCGCTCGGCAGCTACGCCGTCGGCTTCCTGGCGCGGCCGCTTGGCGGCGCGCTGTTTGGCCATTTCGGCGACCGTCTTGGCCGCAAATCCATGCTGGTCCTGACGCTGTTCATCATGGGGCTGAGCACCTTCTGTATCGGGCTGTTGCCGACCTATGCTTCGATCGGCGTGTTCGCGCCGATCCTCCTGATCGCGCTGCGCATCATCCAGGGCATCGGCCTGGGCGGCGAATGGGGCGGCGCCTCGCTGATGGTGCTGGAGCACGCGCCCGCCGACAAGCGGGGATTTTACACGAGCTTCGTGCAGATCGGATTTCCGGTTGGGCTGGTGCTGGCGACGCTCGTCTTCGGGCTGGTCAGTAAATTGCCTGACGCCGATTTCGCGAGCTACGGCTGGCGCATTCCGTTCCTGGTCAGCATCGTGTTGCTGGCGCTCGGCACCTTCGTGCGGTCGCGCGTACCCGAAACGCCGGTGTTTGAGGCACTGAAGACGCGCGACGACCTGTCCCGCAATCCGTTTGGCGAAGCAATCGGCCAGAATACCAAGCCATTTCTGATCGCGGTCGGGTTGAAGCTCTCCGAGGTCTCCTGGGTCTACATGCTCACCGTGTTCGTCGTGGTCTATGCAACGACCAGGCTCGGCCTCGCCAAGCAGATGATGCTCGACGCGGTGATGTATGCTGCGCTGCTGGAGCTGGTCAGCCTGCCGCTGTTCGGCTGGCTCGCCGACAAGATCGGGCGGCGGCCGCTCTACATCCTAGGTGCCGTCTTTACGATCCTGTTCGCATTCCCGCTGTTCTGGATGCTGGAAAGCAAGAGCACCGCGCTGATCTTCGCCGCGGTCATGATCGCCATGAATTTCGGTCACGGCATGATGTTCGGTCCGGAATCCTGCTACTTTCCCGAACTATTCGGGCCGCGTGTCCGCTATAGTGGTGCCTCTTTCGGATTCCAGCTCTCGGCGGCGATCGGCGGCGGTTTCGCGCCGATCATCGCCACCGCGATGGTCGGATATTTCGGCGGCACCACCGGCGTCTCGGTCATGATGATCGTGCTGGCGCTGATCACGCTCGCAGCCGCGCTTGCGGCGCGCGAGACCAGGGGAAGCTCGTTGACCTGAACTGGATGGGACCCGGTGCGGTTTGGCATATTCATCTACGATGGTGTCGAGCCGATCGATCTGGCCACCTTCGGCGTATTGTCGATGGCGCGCCGGATTGCGCCGGAGATCGAGATCTGCACGATCGCACCCCGTGCCGGGCCGGTCGCACTCGCCAATGGGCTGAAGGTGACCGCCGATTTCGGCATCGATGATGCGCCGCCCTGCGATCTCGTCATCGTCACCGGCGGACCCGGCTGGACCGCCCAGGCGGCGGCGCGGACCACGCTCGACTATATCAGGCGCGTACATGCCTCGAATTGCGTCGCCTCGGTGTGTACTGGCGCTATGATACTGGCCGCGAGCGGTATCCTCGATGGCGGGCCTGCGACCACCAAACGCCAAGTCGTGGCACCGGAAATCTCGCCGCTTGCGGTGATGCGCGCCAACTATCCGCAAATCGACGTGCGTGAGGCGATGCTGGTGGACCGAGGCGGAACGATGGTGACCGGCGGCGGCGTCTCGCTTTGCATCGACACCACGCTTCATCTGCTCGCCACCATGCTCGGCCAGCATGTCGCCGAGGAGACGGCCCGCATCATGGAATATCAACGGGCGTGGCGAGCGAACCGCGAGGGGTTTGCGCCGGTCCTGACCGCGGATTAGGAGAATGGATCGCCGGCACGTGATTATAGCCTAATCAATCGCGATGCGTGGGTCCACGAGGGCGGTGGGCAATGGGAACGCCGTGGACCGCGGGCAACCACCTGGGGCGGCCGGGCTGAACTTGGGCGAATTATCGCAGCCGGATGCCCTTACGGCATTGCGGTCCCCCTCGAGCAGACCAATAATGATCTTCATCCCGTTGGGGCTGGACCTGACTGGAAAAGTGGGGGTTGTCGTGACAGTCGTGAATCCAACGATACCGAGCGCGTGGTACTGGAACCGCTGGTGCCAGTTAATTCTAGGCTTGATCGCCATGATGGCGATCTCATCGCCGCAATATGTATGGACCTTGTTCACCGGTCCGCTCAACCAGAAGCTCGGAACGACACTCGCCGAATTGCAGTGGACGTTCTCGCTGCTGATTATTCTGCAGACCTGGTGCTCGCCGCTGCAGGCCTATCTGGTCGATCGTTTCGGCCCGCGGCTCTTGATTTCAGTCGGTGCGTTGATGTCGGGCGGCGGCTGGGTGTTATCCAGTTACGTCAGCGGCATCTGGGCGTTGTATTTCACCTACGGGGTGATCTGCGGATTTGGCACAGGCATCATCTATGTCGGGATCATCGGTCTGATGGTGCGCTGGTTTCCCGACCGCCGCGGATTGGCGACGGGTCTTGCCGCCGCAGGTTACGGATTTGGCGCGATCTTCACCAGCTTTCCCATCGACAGCATGATCAAGAGCGACGGCTATGCTCACACCCTCGTGGTCTGGGGCATTATTCAGGGCGTCATCGGTATCGTCGCCGCGCAATGGTTGCGCGTTCCCCCGGAGGGCTGGCAGCCGGAGGGCTACTCGCCGGTAACTGCGACCACCATGCAGGCGAAGCGCAGTTATTCACCCGCGGAGATGCTGAAAACTCCGACCTTCTGGCTGCTGTTCATCATGATGAGCATGATGTCGACCAGCGGTCTCATGGTCGTATCAAATGTCGGCCCCTTCGCCAACGAATACAAGGTGGCGCAGGTCCTGGTATTGGGGATGGCGGCGTTGCCGCTTTCACTGACGCTCTCGCGGTTCACCAACGGGCTGACAAGGCCTTTCTTCGGCTGGGTTTCCGACCATATTGGCCGCGAGATGACCATGGCATTGGCCTTTTCGCTGGAATGCGCCGCCATCCTCGTCTTGTTCGCCTTCATCGATCGGCCTGCGCTGTTCGTGGTGCTGACCGGCCTGGTGTTCTTTGGCTGGGGCGAAATTTTCTCGCTCTTCCCATCGACGCTGACGGACACGTTCGGACCGAAATATGCCGCGACCAATTACGGGTTTCTCTATGTCGCGCAGGGCGTGGGTTCGATCCTGGGCGGGCCGGCCGCGGCGTTCCTCAAGCAGACGACGGGCAGCTGGACCTCGGTGTTCATCATCGTCGCGATCCTCGATGCCGTGACTGCGCTACTGGCGATTACGCTACTGAAAAAAATGCGGAGCCGGCACATGCAGGCCGGTTGAAAATGCGGGGGCTGGCAAACGCAGCCCCCGTTCGTCGTGGTGTTCTATGAAGGCGGCGGCAACCCACGGGGAAACGCGATGCAAAACAAGAAATGGTCGCGGCGGGATGTCCTCAAGGACCTCGAGTGCGCTGGCCGCCGGCGTCTTGTTTGCCGAGCCGGTCCTGGCGGCGGCACCACCGCCGGCAAGTGTGACGCCGGAATTGATCGAAGCCGCCCGCAAGGAGGGCAAGGTCGCCTACTATTCCGCGCTCGAACTGAACGTCGCGGAGCGGCTGGCCAGGGCGTTCGGGGCCAAATACCCTGGCATCGCGGTTTGGGTCGAGCGTTCGGGTGCGGAGCGGATTTTCCAGCGCATCGCGCAGGAGCGGACAAGCGGCATCAACGCGGTCGATGTTGCCAACTCGACCGACCCCGCGCACTATCTGGATTGGAAAGCCAAGGATTGGCTCGCGCCTTATCTTTCTGACGCCCGAGGACGCCCCGAAAAGCTATGCCGACCTGCTCGATCCGAAATGGCAGGGCAAGATCGTCAAGGCGCATCCCGGCTATGGCGGCGCGATCATAACGGCGACGTTCGTGCTCTTGCGCGAACTCGGCGGGTCGTATTTCGAGAAGCTCGCGCAGCAGAAGGTGATGCAAGTGCAGTCGGCCGCCGACCCGCCGAAGAAGCTGCTGCTCGGCGAGCGGGCGGTGATGGCCGACGGCAACGATTACAATCTGCTGCTGCTCAAGTATCAGGGCAAGCCGGTCGAGGTGGTCTCTGCCTCCGAAGGCGCCCCGCTGATCATCGTTCCCTCGGCAGTATTCGCAACGCACCCAATCCCAACGCGGCGCGGCTATTCCAGAGCTATTTCCTTGGCGGGGAACCAGCAATTGCTGGGTGACGATGCCGGCCTTCGCTCGTTCCATCTACGAGCAGGTTAAGCAAAGGCCCGATCATCCGCCGCTATCGACCCTGAAATTGGCAAGTCCGATTTTGACCACAGTGCTGGCCCCGAGCGAGGAGATCAAGGCGCGCTAGCTCATGGTACTTCAAGGTCTGACCGAGGCTAGCGGGCGAAGGGACTCGCCGTTGGGCGATGAACCCTCGTCAGGAGCCTTCGCGATCGCCTCAGCGGACGCTGACAAACGCGCCCCATGCCGCCGCGAGACCGGCGCCGGTGAGAACGTAGACTGGATTATCGCAGAACGCGCCGCCATAGCGGCACATGTCAACACCGAAGCTGCCTATTTCGTTCTGGCCGGCGGCATAGAACAGACCCGACAGCACCACCAGCACTGCGGCCACGAAATACATCGGACCCTTCCTCCGAACTGAAATCAGGACGGTACGTCTCGAAACACCGGAACTGCCGCAGTTTAGCGCGCGCTCCCTCATCGAGGCTTGAGGCCGGTCGTTCGATTTTCGGAAAATTAGCTTCAAAAGCCGCGCTACTCTCC
>CAVPFQ010000011.1:0-24160 GCA_963703845.1 uncultured Alphaproteobacteria bacterium | reverse complement strand
GTCGTTCCCGGCTCGGCGGTCTTGTCGACAATACGCACCCTGACGCCCTGTTTGGTCAGCCAAAGGGCCAGCACCAGACCGGTCGGCCCGGCGCCAATTATCAGAACGTCGCACGGCTTCATCTGTTTCTCCGTTTACGGGCATCGAGCAGGCGTCGCGCCTCCCGGATGCCGGAATGTACCTCGATAGCGGACCCGGCAAACAACTCCGAAGCGGCGGCGCGGGTTCGGAACCGATGAAGGTGCCCGTCCGGCACGCAGTTTGCATCCATTCTAGCTGAATATCCCGCCTCTCCGGAGGAATTCTACGCCGCAGGAGGCCGCAATGACCATCACGGCAACGGCGCCGATCGCCGGCTCCGGGCGCACGGGGCTCAATTCCATCGTATTCCGGCCTGCTTTGGAACCATCATTGAATGGTACGATTTCCTGATCTACGCAACCGCGGCAGCGCTTATTTTCAACAAGGCGTTCTTCCCGACCTTCGATCCGCTCGCGGGCACCCTGGCTGCGCTCGGCAGCTACGCCGTCGGCTTCCTGGCGCGGCCGCTTGGCGGCGCGCTGTTTGGCCATTTCGGCGACCGTCTTGGCCGCAAATCCATGCTGGTCCTGACGCTGTTCATCATGGGGCTGAGCACCTTCTGTATCGGGCTGTTGCCGACCTATGCTTCGATCGGCGTGTTCGCGCCGATCCTCCTGATCGCGCTGCGCATCATCCCGGGCATCGGCCTGGGCGGCGAATGGGGCGGCGCCTCGCTGATGGTGCTGGAGCACGCGCCGCCGACAAGCGGGGATTTTACACGAGCTTCGTGCAGATCGGATTTCCGGTTGGGCTGGTGCTGGCGACGCTCGTCTTCGGGCTGGTCAGTAAATTGCCTGACGCCGATTTCGCGAGCTACGGCTGGCGCATTCCGTTCCTGGTCAGCATCGTGTTGCTGGCGCTCGGCACCTTCGTGCGGTCGCGCGTACCCGAAACGCCGGTGTTTGAGGCACTGAAGACGCGCGACGACCTGTCCCGCAATCCGTTTGGCGAAGCAATCGGCCAGAATACCAAGCCATTTCTGATCGCGGTCGGGTTGAAGCTCTCCGAGGTCTCCTGGGTCTACATGCTCACCGTGTTCGTCGTGGTCTATGCAACGACCAGGCTCGGCCTCGCCAAGCAGATGATGCTCGACGCGGTGATGTATGCTGCGCTGCTGGAGCTGGTCAGCCTGCCGCTGTTCGGCTGGCTCGCCGACAAGATCGGGCGGCGGCCGCTCTACATCCTAGGTGCCGTCTTTACGATCCTGTTCGCATTCCCGCTGTTCTGGATGCTGGAAAGCAAGAGCATCGCGCTGATCTTCGCCGCGGTCATGATCGCCATGAATTTCGGTCACGGCATGATGTTCGGTCCGGAATCCTGCTACTTTCCCGAACTATTCGGGCCGCGTGTCCGCTATAGTGGTGCCTCTTTCGGATTCCAGCTCTCGGCGGCGATCGGCGGCGGTTTCGCGCCGATCATCGCCACCGCGATGGTCGGATATTTCGGCGGCACCACCGGCGTCTCGGTCATGATGATCGTGCTGGCGCTGATCACGCTCGCAGCCGCGCTTGCGGCGCGCGAGACCAGGGGAAGCTCGTTGACCTGAACTGGATGGGACCCGGTGCGGTTTGGCATATTCATCTACGATGGTGTCGAGCCGATCGATCTGGCCACCTTCGGCGTATTGTCGATGGCGCGCCGGATTGCGCCGGAGATCGAATCTGCACGATCGCACCCCGTGCCGGGCCGGTCGCACTCGCCAATGGGCTGAAGGTGACCGCCGATTTCGGCATCGATGATGCGCCGCCCTGCGATCTCGTCATCGTCACCGGCGGACCCGGCTGGACCGCCCAGGCGGCGGCGCGGACCACGCTCGACTATATCAGGCGCGTACATGCCTCGAATCGCGTCGCCTCGGTGTGTACTGGCGCTATGATACTGGCCGCGAGCGGTATCCTCGATGGCGGGCCTGCGACCACCAAACGCCAAGTCGTGGCACCGGAAATCTCGCCGCTTGCGGTGATGCGCGCCAACTATCCGCAAATCGACGTGCGTGAGGCGATGCTGGTGGACCGAGGCGGAACGATGGTGACCGGCGGCGGCGTCTCGCTTTGCATCGACACCACGCTTCATCTGCTCGCCACTATGCTCGGCCAGCATGTCGCCGAGGAGACGGCCCGCATCATGGAATATCAACGGGCGTGGCGAGCGAACCGCGAGGGGTTTGCGCCGGTCCTGACCGCGGATTAGGAGAATGGATCGCCGGCACGTGATTATAGCCCAATCAATCGCGATGCGTGGGTCCACGAGGGCGGTGGGCAATGGGAACGCCGTGGACCGCGGGCAACCACCTGGGGCGGCCGGGCTGAACTTGGGCGAATTATCGCAGCCGGATGCCCTTACGGCATTGCGGTCCCCCTCGAGCAGACCAATAATGATCTTCATCCCGTTGGGGCTGGACCTGACTGGAAAAGTGGGGGGTTGTCGTGACAGTCGTGAATCCAACGATACCGAGCGCGTGGTACTGGAACCGCTGGTGCCAGTTAATTCTAGGCTTGATCGCCATGATGGCGATCTCATCGCCGCAATATGTATGGACCTTGTTCACCGGTCCGCTCAACCAGAAGCTCGGAACGACACTCGCCGAATTGCAGTGGACGTTCTCGCTGCTGATTATTCTGCAGACCTGGTGCTCGCCGCTGCAGGCCTATCTGGTCGATCGTTTCGGCCCGCGGCTCTTGATTTCAGTCGGTGCGTTGATGTCGGGCGGCGGCTGGGTGTTATCCAGTTACGTCAGCGGCATCTGGGCGTTGTATTTCACCTACGGGGTGATCTGCGGATTCGGCACAGGCATCATCTATGTCGGGATCATCGGTCTGATGGTGCGCTGGTTTCCCGACCGCCGCGGATTGGCGACGGGTCTTGCCGCCGCAGGTTACGGATTCGGCGCGATCTTCACCAGCTTTCCCATCGACAGCATGATCAAGAGCGACGGCTATGCTCACACCCTCGTGGTCTGGGGCATTATTCAGGGCGTCATCGGTATCGTCGCCGCGCAATGGTTGCGCGTTCCCCCGGAGGGCTGGCAGCCGGAGGGCTACTCGCCGGTAACTGCGACCACCATGCAGGCGAAGCGCAGTTATTCACCCGCGGAGATGCTGAAAACTCCGACCTTCTGGCTGCTGTTCATCATGATGAGCATGATGTCGACCAGCGGTCTCATGGTCGTATCAAATGTCGGCCCCTTCGCCAACGAATACAAGGTGGCGCAGGTCCTGGTATTGGGGATGGCGGCGTTGCCGCTTTCACTGACGCTCTCGCGGTTCACCAACGGGCTGACAAGGCCTTTCTTCGGCTGGGTTTCCGACCATATTGGCCGCGAGATGACCATGGCATTGGCCTTTTCGCTGGAATGCGCCGCCATCCTCGTCTTGTTCGCCTTCATCGATCGGCCTGCGCTGTTCGTGGTGCTGACCGGCCTGGTGTTCTTTGGCTGGGGCGAAATTTTCTCGCTCTTCCCATCGACGCTGACGGACACGTTCGGACCGAAATATGCCGCGACCAATTACGGGTTTCTCTATGTCGCGCAGGGCGTGGGTTCGATCCTGGGCGGGCCGGCCGCGGCGTTCCTCAAGCAGACGACGGGCAGCTGGACCTCGGTGTTCATCATCGTCGCGATCCTCGATGCCGTGACTGCGCTACTGGCGATTACGCTACTGAAAAAAATGCGGAGCCGGCACATGCAGGCCGGTTGAAAATGCGGGGGCTGGCAAACGCAGCCCCCCGTTCGTCGTGGTGTTCTATGAAGGCGGCGGCAACCCACGGGGAAACGCGATGCAAAACAAGAAATGGTCGCGGCGGGATGTCCTCAAGGACCTCGAGTGCGCTGGCCGCCGGCGTCTTGTTTGCCGAGCCGGTCCTGGCGGCGGCACCACCGCCGGCAAGCGTGACGCCGGAATTGATCGAAGCCGCCCGCAAGGAGGGCAAGGTCGCCTACTATTCCGCGCTCGAACTGAACGTCGCGGAGCGGCTGGCCAGGGCGTTCGGGGCCAAATACCCTGGCATCGCGGTTCGGGTCGAGCGTTCGGGTGCGGAGCGGATTTTCCAGCGCATCGCGCAGGAGCGGACAAGCGGCATCAACGCGGTCGATGTTGCCAACTCGACCGACCCCGCGCACTATCTGGATTGGAAAGCCAAGGATTGGCTCGCGCCTTATCTTTCTGACGCCCGAGGACGCCCCGAAAAGCTATGCCGACCTGCTCGATCCGAAATGGCAGGGCAAGATCGTCAAGGCGCATCCCGGCTATGGCGGCGCGATCATAACGGCGACGTTCGTGCTCTCGCGCGAACTCGGCGGGTCGTATTTCGAGAAGCTCGCGCAGCAGAAGGTGATGCAAGGTGCAGTCGGCCGCCGACCCGCCGAAGAAGCTGCTGCTCGGCGAGCGGGCGGTGATGGCCGACGGCAACGATTACAATCTGCTGCTGCTCAAGTATCAGGGCAAGCCGGTCGAGGTGGTCTCTGCCTCCGAAGGCGCCCCGCTGATCATCGTTCCCTCGGGAATATTTCGCAACGCACCCAATCCCAACGCGGCGCGGCTATTCCAGAGCTATTTCCTTGGCGGGGAAGCCAGCAATTGCTGGTTGACGATTACGGCCTTCGCTCGTTCCATGAGCAGGTTAAGCAAAGGCCCGATCATCCGCCGCTGTCGACCCTGAAATTGGCAAGTCCGATCCCGCCGCTGTGCTGGCCCAGAGCGAGGAGATCAAGGCGCGCTACGTCAAGCTCTTCAAGGTCTGACCGAGGCTAGCGGGCGAAGGGACTCGCCGTTGGGCGATGAACCCTCGTCAGGAGCCTTCGCGATCGCCTCAGCGGACGCTGACAAACGCGCCCCATGCCGCCGCGAGACCGGCGCCGGTGAGAACGTAGACTGGATTATCGCAGAACGCGCCGCCATAGCGGCACATGTCGACGCCGAAGCTGCCTATTTCGTTCTGGCCGGCGGCATAGAACAGACCCGACAGCACCACCAGCACTGCGGCCACGAAATACATCGGACCCTTCCTCCGAACTGAAATCAGGACGGTACGTCTCGAAACACCGGAACTGCCGCAGCTTAGCGCGCGCTCCCTCATCGAGGCTTGAGGCCGGTCGTTCGATTTTCGGAAAATTAGCTTCAAAAGCCGCGCTACTCTCCCGGCAACCCGGATTGAACCGGGTGCGAGCCTGCCCGCTGCGGCAGGACCAGTAGACACCCCAATATGAAGATGGCGATAATCGCCGAGGCCAGCGGGCGGCTCCAGGCGAGGCCGCCATCGTGCAGGGGTTTGTCGAGAAAATCGCCAACGGTCGCGCCCAGCGGCCGGGTCAGGATGAAGGCCGCCCAGAACAACGTCACCCGTGAAACAGCGGTCCAGAAGTAAGCGGCCGCGACGATGGCCAGGGCGGCGCCGAACACCAGCGCGCCGCCTTCATATCCGAGCCCGGTGGTGTCAGCGATCCAGTCGCCAAGCGCGGTGCCCAGGGTTTGCGAGAAGGTGATGGCGGCCCAATAGAACATCTCCGTTTTCGGGGTGCTGACGGTGTCGACCGATATCGAGCCCGATGACCGGTACCAAAGGCCGAGCGTCGCCAGCAGACAAACCACCAGCAGCAAGGAGCCGCCGGCGTAGCCGATCCCCAGCGAGCGATCCGCGAAATCCGCCATGGTAGTGCCGAACGTCGTGGAGGCGATGATCGTCGCCCAATACAGAAACGGGTGAAATTTCTTCGCGATGATCTGCAGGCTGACCAGCACCACCAGGGCGGCGAGGAACAGCGCGGTCCCGGCCAGATAGCCCCAGTTCAGCGTCATCGTGACGGTATCGCCGCCGGTCTCGCCAAGCGTCGTTGCCGCGATCTTGGTGATCCAGAAGCCGAGCGCGACCTCGGGAACCTTGCTGAAGGATTCGGGCATGTCTATCCGGTTGCTGCTGTAACCGACGAGACAACTCCCGCCCGTCGGATATGTTCTGCGGTGCGTCGATGTTCGATTTGCGGCGAACGCGCGCGGCATCCGGCGGGTAACATCAAATTGTAGCAGTAGCGATGACGGAGGTTGTCTAGGACTTAGGCTTTGCGGCCATAATTGAGCAGTCCGCCGACGCCCTTCGGCGGATGGGCTTTTAGACCCTCTTCATCGGGCTCGGTGCCCCAGCCAGGCCGGTCCGGCATCACGAGATGGCCGTCGACGAATTCCGGCACGTGGGTGAACAGCTCGTGATCCCAGGCCAGCCGGTCGATGTCGGTCTCCATGATCCGCAAATTCGGCACCGCCGCGCTGAAATGGGCGTTCATCATGGTGCAGAGGTGGCCGTAGAAATTATGCGGCGCGACGTTGACCTCGTGATGTTCGGCGCTGGCCGCGATCTTCATCGACTGCCATACGCCGTTCCAGGGCGTATCGATGATCGCGACATCCATCGCCTGCTCACGGAAATAGGGCAGGAATTCACGCAAGCCCAGCAGCGTCTCGCAGGACGAGATCGGATGCGGGCTTTGCCGCCTGATGTAGCCCAGCGCCTCCGGGCTAAAGCTGTCGATTTCGATCCAGAACATGTCGAGGTCGGCGATGGCGCGAAGGATCTTCAGATAGCCTTCGGTCTTGGCGTTGAAATTGAGGTCGAGCAGGATGTCGATATCGGGCCCGGCGCCGTCGCGGATCGCTTCCAGGTGCATGCGCAGGTCGCGCAGCACTCTGCGATCGACATTGATCTCGGGCTGGAAGGGCACGCCGAAGCCCGGTCGCCAGCCCGTCGGCTTGCCGTCGTCATAGGTGAAGATGTTGGTTTTCAACGCGGTGAATTTCTTCTCGCGCACTTCGCGGCCGATCGCCTTGACGCCGTCGAGATCGGTGATCGCCGGCTTGTACCAGCCGGGATGGTTGATGCGCCAGGTGGCGCAATGCGACCAGTACACCCGGATGCGGTCACGGATCTTGCCGCCGAGCAATTCGTAGCAGGGCACCCCGAGTAGTTTTGCCTTGGCGTCGAGCAGGGCGTTTTCGATCGCGCCCAGCGCCTGCGCCACGACGCCGCCGGCCGCCGGCCTGGTTGCCGAAAAAAGCTCCGCGTAGATGCGTTCATGCGCAAAGGCGTTCTGTCCCACCACCCGCGCCGAGAGACGCTGGATCGCGGCACCCACACCGGGTGAGCCGAAACCTTCGTCGAATTCGCTCCAGCCGACGATGCCGCTTTCGGTCATGATCTTGACGAAATGGTAGTTGCGCCAACCGGCGTCGCAGGCCAGCAGTTCGATGCTTCTTACCTTCGAGTTGTTTGTCATGGCGTTTCCTTTTTTGGGCGAGCCGGGAAGGCTTTACTCGGTCTTATAGGGCTCGCAGGCCACATTGTGGCGGGCGGCGTCGATCCGGGCAACATCTGCCTCATCATTGACGAGCGTCCGAAACAACACGATACCGCGGTTGGTCGGGGCCGCGACCACGGGCAACCGGCTCGCCTCGTTCGACTTTCCCTGCGGCACCAGGATGAAATCCGCAGCACCTGACTTTGCCTGCCGGTCGTTGATTGCATAGTAGTTGTTGGTGTCGGCGTCGAACACCGATACCGACCAATAGCTCTGCGGCACGTCAGGGGTGGAGACCCGGACAGCGCCTGTCGCACCGAGGTCGTAGACGCAAATCGAATACAAGAGATCCGGCGAGGGGCGAACGACCGCGCGCGAGCGCCACGTCGCGCCCGGCGCGTGCAGAATGGCATTGGCAGCACCGGTCATCCTGATGATAGCGTTCATGGTGCGGAGCATGACGAAGCGAGGCAGGAACAGCACGGTTATGCCGTGCACGACTGCGGCCACCAGCAGCATGGCTGCAATCCATTTCCAGCCCCTCGCGATCATTCGCAGGCCACCTTCTCGATGGTGGGTAGAGCAGGATGCGTGGGATCGGCGGCGACGGAGGTTTCCGGATTATAGAGCCGGATCATCAGGTCGAAGCGTCCGGCGGCTACCGGAATCCAGTTGGCTTCGGCCTGCGCCTTCGACACCGTGACGGTAAAGTTTCCGTCGGCGTGACGCGCGACCGAGTTCATCGAGACGGAGTAGCCATCCGCCGGGTTGGGTATCAGGAAATCATCGGCGCCGTAGGCGGTGATACTCCACCACCGCGCTGGCGGGTCGCGCCCCCGATCCGGTAGGAACAACGGCCATCCAGTGCATGGCCCTCGCTGTCTTCCGATGCGTTGTAATAAATCGTTTCCGCGCGGCTGAGCGCAAGCAACGCATGCAGCGCAACATAGACGCGAAGATAGGGACCGCCTTCGCTCGACCCCGCTGCGAGGCTGGTGCGCCAGGGACCGTCGGCAACGCCGCCGCTGCCGTTGGGGCGGATGACGGTCGCCCATGTCGTGGCCAGTCCCAGCGCGATGCCGGCGATCAGCGTCAGCAATACCTTCAGAGTTCGAAGCATCTCGATGCCGCCCCTTCCGACGTTGTCTTGCCAAGCGCCATGGGTTCGTCCTATCGCCGCCTGCGGATCTTGTTGATGAGCATCACGAGCAGGCCACCACCAAAGAGCAGGAACGAACTTACATAGATCGCCGCGGCGCAGGTGAAGAGGACGGGATGTTCCGCGTGGGAAACGTAGTGCTCGGGCCCAAACTTGCGAGCATAGATGCGGCCGGTTTCATACCACTGGTAGAGCTGATAGGCCGCGAATATCGCAATGGCAATACAGACGAGAATCGTCCACGGCGTAAGCTTGCCTGACGGATTTCCTGCTCTTGCATTCATGGCCATCGGAAATCCGCGCGCGCTATGGCCACATGCTCGCCGCTACTCCGCCGCCTGCGTCGACGGCGAGCGCATGGTGCCGACGCCGTCTGCCTCGGTCGCCGAGATCGTCGTGCGCACCATCAGGCGCGCCTCGTGCGCCGGCCACGGTCGCCCGCGGTGCATGGTGGCACGATTGTCCCACATCACGACGTCGCCCTTGCGCCATGGGTGCAGGTAGCTCGCGCCGGGCGCGGTCGCGAGCGTCATCAACTCGTCGATCAGCCGTTTTCCCGCCGCCGGCTCCATGCCGTCGACCCCATAGGCGTGCGAGGCGAGATAGATAGCCCCGCGGCCGTTGACGGGATTCCTCCACACCATGCGCCAGCATTGCGGCGGCAACGCAGCCCGCTCCTCGGGGGTTGCGAGGCCGGGCGCGATCTGGCTTCGCGAATGCGCATAGTCGTGCCAGGCAAAGGAATTCTCGAGCTTCTCGCGCAGGCCGGCATCGAGCCGCTCGAAGGCGAGCCGGGTCGAGACGTATTCGGTCTCGCCGCCGTCGGCCGGAATGACGCGCGCCGACAGGATCGAGGTCAGTGCCGGCACGCGCTTGAAGGAAGAGTTGGTATGCCAGAGCTGATTGGCCTTGTTGCGCAGGGACAGCCGGTGGTCTGACGGCACCACTTTGCCGTCAGGGCCGATGGTCGAAAGGATCACGAAATGCGAGCCGGTGCCCTGCGAGCCGACCTTGGTCACTTCAGGCGGTCCGAAGCGGCGGGAAAAGGCGAGCTGGAGTTCGTCCGTGACTTCCTGGTCGCGAAACACCAGAACCGAATGTTCCTCGAAGGCCGCGCGCGCGGTCGCATAGGCGGCATCGTCACATGCCACATCCGCAAGCGTCACGCCGCGCAACTCGGCGGCGAAGCCCGGACCCAGCGGGATCACGTCCATCGGGAAGTCCTCCCTGTTTTTGTTTGCGCGACGTTAGGGCAAAACCGCTCAGGCGGCAACGATGGGGGGCCGCCTCAAGTTCATATGCATTGCCGCGCCGACTGGCTAGAAATCGACGGGCGGACGGATCGTCCGGGCTCACGGCAGTTGCGACGCGAATGTGTTGGGCCGCCGTTGAGGGGGCGAGTCAAATTACAATCCTGTTTACCCTCTTCATTAGGCTGCGATCAATGCGGCTGCCCTAAGCAAAGCGGGCCGCGAGAGAATCCCGCGTTTCGATCCAGAAGGTGTTTGGAAAGAGATTGGGGGGATTCCATGCGGTTGCTCGTGAAATTCTTGAGGGACGAAACCGGCGCGACTGCCATCGAATAAGGCTTGATCGCCGCGGGCATCTCGCTTGCGATCATCAGCATCATTGACGGCCTTGGTACCAGGCTGAACACCAAGTTCACCTCCATCAACAGTTCATTGAAGTAGCGGCAGCGACCCGCACCGAAACCCTGGAGGGCTGGCTCTCCGGGAACGAAACCCTGTCAGGCACGTCGGCGAAGGATCGTCCAGACAGGCGCGGGGCCACGATTGTTTCGCTGGTTCGTCCAGAAAAGGCGCCAAGCTCTGACCTTTTTGGCCACAATCCAAAACGACGATCCCGGCATGAGGACGTTGGCCGTTATTTCGATTCTGGCGCTGCTCACGATTTCCGGGGCGGCTTATACGGATCAGATTCTGACCAGCGATCGGCAGGCCGTGCAACGGGTGAATTGAATTCAGCCTTTCGGCGCCGGCGTTTTTGGGGGCGTAGACCATGCTTTCGATAGATCAATTCCTGAGGCTGATAAGCGTGCCTGCGGTCGTCGTGGCATTCCTGATCGCATCACAGGTTTCCGGCGGCTTCTCCCGCCCGGTGCCGACCGAATTCGCCAGCGAGTAGCCCGCGCCACATCGGGCGCATGGGCCAAAGTGTCGCACATTTGTGCGACCGATTTACCGGAGCCGAGAATGCCCGAGCCCTCGCCGCATCCGGTTTGATAGCCGGTTGTCCTCTATTTCCCGCTCGCCGCCCGGTCGCAAAGTGCCGGACTTTAGGTACTGCAAGAGGCGTTGCGAGCCTTTGAACTGCTTCCGATAGGCCGCAACTCGGCCGCCTGCTGGCTGTCGCTGCCGCTGCGAATGCCGGTGCTGGCTTGTTGGGCATGACAGCCAGCGGACAACCGGTATTTTCCTTCTGGCGGCCGTCGATCGGCGTCCCCCGACTATATCGACAGGCCGCGCCTCTGCAGGTAGGGTCCGCCCAAAGACCATCCGGGAGGATCGCCTGTTGCCGGCGAAATTCATGATAAAACGTGATTATTACGCAGGCGCGCTGATGCTGTTGATCGGTGTCGGGGCGGCCGTGACAGGTACCGGCTACAAGTTCGGCAGTCTCGCCCGAATGGGACCGGGATTCATGCCGGTCGTGCTCGGAGTTGTGCTTGCCTTTCTCGGTATCCTGATCGCCGGTACCGCGCTGGGGTCATCGGAAACCGACGACAAGAAGTTCCTGCCGGAACATCCGCAATGGTTCGGCTGGCTCTGTATCATCGGCGGCCCCATCCTTTTCATCATCCTGGGGCAGTACGGCGGCATGATCCCGGCGGTGTTCGCCTGCGTCTTTGTCTGCGCGCTCGGCGACAAGACCGCCACCTATAAGTCCTCACTCATCCTGGCGGCCGGCGTCACGGTGTTCGGTGTGCTGTTGTTCCATTACCTGCTGAGCATCCCGTTCCCGCTGCTACGAGGGTTCAACCTGTGATCTCAACGGCAATTACCGACCTCTGGTACGGCTTTGGCGTAGCACTCGAGCCGCACAATTTGATGTACTGCTTCCTCGGCGTGCTGGTCGGCAATCTCGTCGGCGTGTTGCCCGGAATGGGCCCGGTCGCGACGATCTCGATCCTGCTGCCTTTGACCTTCGGAATGCCGCCGGTGCCGGCGATCCTGATGCTGTCCGGGGTCTATTACGGTGCCCAGTATGGCGGGGCGATCTGCTCGATTCTGCTCAACCTGCCTTGCCATCCACCGCACGCGGTGACGTGTCTGGACGGGTTTCCGCTGACCAAACAGGGCAAGGGCGGTACCGCGCTCGGCATCACCATCATCGCCGCCTTTGTCGGCGCATCCTTCGGCATCACCGAAATGATTTTCCTGGCGCCGTTCCTGGTCAAGGTGGCGCTCGAATTCGGGCCCGCAGAGGTCTGTTCGCTGATGCTGGTCGGACTGTTGGCGGGCTCGACGCTGGCGAAGGGATCGCCGCTCAAGGGCATCGCGATGACGGTTCTCGGCCTGCTCGTCGGCATCGTCGGTTCCGACATCGAGACCGGGCAACCCCGCTTTACCTTCGGGATCACCGAACTGTTCGACGGCGTCGAGATCATCGCGCTGGCGCTCGGCATGTTCGGCATCGCCGAGTTCATGAACAGCATCAACAATACCGAAGACGTCGATCTGAGATACGCCAAGGTCGGCATCTCCGACATGTTTCCGTCGAAGGCCGATCTCAAGCTGGCGTTCTGGCCGATGATCCGCGGCACCCTTCTCGGCAGTCTCTGCGCGCTGATTCCGGGCACTGGACCGACGATTGCGTCCTTTGTGTCCTACGCCACCGAGAAGAAGATATCGAAGACGCCGGAGCGGTTCGGCCACGGCGCGATCGAGGGCGTCGCATGCCCCGAGGCTTCGACGCATTCCTCGGTGCAGGGCGACTTCATCCCGACCATGAGTTTCGGTATTCCCGGTGACACCGTGATGGCGCTATTGCTGGGCGCGCTCATCATTCACGGCATCGTTCCCGGCCCGCAGCTCATCAGCCAGCATGCCGATATCTTCTGGGGCCTGATCGCGAGCTTCTGGATCGGCAATATCCTCCTGGTGATCCTCAACGTGCCGATGATCGGGCTTTGGGTGAAGTTGTTGAGCATCCCCTATCGGTATCTCTATCCGAGTGCGATGTTCTTCGTCTGTATCGGCGTCTATGCCGCCAACAACGACATGTTCCAGGTCGGCGAGACCTTGTTCATCGGCGTGATCGGCTACATCCTGCTGCGGCTGGATTTTCATCCGGCGCCGGTTCTGCTCGGCTTCGTGCTGGGACCGCGCTTCGAGGAAAACTTCCGGCGCAGCCTGTTGATCTCGCGCGGCGATCTGATGACCTTCATAGATCGCCCGATCAGCGCATTCTTTCTATTCATTTGCGTAGTGTTGATTTCGGCCCAGATCTATGTCTGGCTGCGCAAGCCGAAGATCATTGCGGAGGAAAAGGCGATCGAGGCCCAGGTGCCGGCCACGGGGTATTCGGAGCTGGCCGAGTAATGGAGGCAGGAGATTTCCAGCCCATGAGAATGCGCATCGGCTTGTTGATCGGGCTTGCAGCGCTCGCCGGTTCGGCGGCGCTCGCCGCCGTGATGCTCGGTCATGTTGCCCATGACGATATCGGGCTTAGGCCTTCGGCAATCCGTCATTCGGCATTGATCGCCGGTGCGGTAATCGCGATGTTTATCGTCGCATAAAGCCCGGCGGTCGCCCCGACCCACGAGCGCGGGATCGATCGCGCGAGGGCCCGAGTTCGAGCAGCCCCTGCTATCCGGCGAAACAAAGGGTTTGACACGTCGGGCAAATCACCTGCATGTATTCATCATCGCAATAATTTTTGAGCCCGCGCGGAAAACCCGTCGCGGGCTTTTTCATGCGGCGCGCCAGCTTGCAGCAATGCCGTGACGCCGTCGCATGCAGTTCAGCGCAGGATCGGCAGCGCCGCAATCCGAACCATGCCATTGCGACGCATCACCTGCACAAAATATCCCAAGATTTTCGGCGAAAGGTGAGGCCATCCGAATCATCGGCGGAATAATCTTTCGAGTGGCTCGATCGGACGCGACTGACTGATCCGTCACTGTCGTGGCGGACTCTCGCGGTAGAAATCCACGGCCGACTCTGCAAAAGTAGCAGCCCATGTCGGATTGCAAGAACGCTGAAGCGCCAGACCATGCATTGGTGAGCCTTCTACGAAAAATTCGGGCGTCGCATTCGACGGTGCTTGCTATCGTGATTGTTGCGGCCACGGCACTGGATATTTTTGTGGAGGTCTTTGCTGAACCACGCGTCAAAGACAGCACGAGTGCTCTATTCAGCGTTATCGGAGTTATACAACTCTTTTACGTTTTGTTCACGTATTCGCTGCTGATGGCCGGCGTTGTCCTATTGCTCCGTCGCAAGCTGTTCTTGTCTGTTTGTTATCTCGCAGCCGGTGCCGTCGGGTACATGTCGTTCTATGCCGTGGCGGCCCTCAAGGACGACCGCCTGATATTTCCAGCGGGGGCGCATCGTGAAATCGCCGCCATCTATGAGCGGCGGGACGTAGATTTCGAGATAGAACGATCATCTCCACATCCGGTTTCCCTCGGTGAGCAGTGCCACCCGCCTAGCGGCTGTGGCTGTTGGGTTTTGATCGACTCTGGGCATACGAGTGGAGTGGAAGACGATCGGAGCGGCTGGCGTCGGCCGACGGCTTCGATATTTCTGCCGGTGACGATCCCTGACCGTTTTGCAATTGTGAATGTCAGGGTGCTGGATTCGTCCGCCTATTCGGTTCTCCGCTGTAACATGGATTACTTTGCGTGGAAACTGGGTTGAAGAACTGTTTGTAAGACGACAAGGAGGAGAGAGCATGGCGCAGAATATATTTACCGGCAGTGGCAATTTTTGTTCGGGACAAATCAGGACAATATTACCCTGCCACTTTTCTCGCTGACCCTACCGGAAATAAGATCGTCGACGCGGTATTGGCGGGCAACCTGCAGCGGCGCACAGCCCATGAATATGAATCTTTTTGATATATCGAAGCGATAACAATCGCTGACAATCGAGGCAGATTGTGATGATAAAGATATTTCGAAGGCTGCTGATCTATGCGGTTTTGGCCAGTCTTCCAATTCTCTTGATATATGCGCTCCTATGCGTCTTGGAAATCAATCGCATCGCCGGACTTTGTTCCAAAGCAAAAACCTCCGCCAGTAATAGCCACGAAGCGATAAATGTTGTCAGGAACGATCGCGGGGCCTGGAGAGTCCCCGGCGAAAGTTCGCCGCTCCGTCAGTCCAAAGCCTTCAACGGCGATGGTTTTGATGAAGCAGAAGGGGGCTGGGAAGTTCTTGAATGGACCAAATTTGGCTTCATCCATGGATACAGCGTGGACTTCGAAAAACTTAAGCCGCAGATCGCAATCGAGTGTGAAGTTTACGCGTGTGGAGCGGTGGATGAATGCCGCACCTTGGGCGATTACTGAAATTTTCAATCGTTAATGGATAAACCCGCAACAATAGTCGAAGGCTAAGATGGCAGACAACCGAAACGTACCGACCATACACTTGCTAGATCCTGTCACCGGGAAGCGCACAGTTTGGTCGGCTAACCGAGTACTTCAATATTAGCAGGAGACCCCTGCTGATTGTCACATAATACTCCACCTCTGAACATCGATGCGGACTGGTATATGTCAGATACTGGGCCGGGTCGCTTCTATAGCCCAACGGATTTTCCAATAGTTCAGAAGCTTATGTCAGGAGAAATAAAACCGGCCGCAGGAACCACCATTGAATTGGGCGTTCTTGGGAGGCAACATGGGTTGCCAAGCGATGGCGCAATGGCGGAACTAGATCAATATTTCGCGGCGCCAACGGCGGATGATTTTTCAACAAGAGCATTTGTCTTCGGGGAAGTTTCTGCAAAAATTTCTGGCACCGTAAGCGTCGCAGCCGATGGCAAGATAACCCTGCAGAATGTTATAATAAAGCCATTCGACGACCATTTTAATTTTAATTCGGACAAACCACATACGTTTGGCGGTGTCACGGCTGACATCTACAATTATGTGATGGGCCCGAGCTACCATGCCAATGGAAATAACGTTCCTCTCAATATGGTTGGCACCGGAAAAGTCTTCGGCGATTACCAAATTGTCAGCGCACCATGGTATGACCGGCTTCATGGGGTTTCTGCGTATCTCCAACCACTAGAAAATGCCAATCCGCCAAGCAAGGGCAATACTGACAACCTGTCTCCGCAGTCGCCTGTCGTTCAACCTTCCTACTCGCCGCCGGTCCCTGACGGCGTCTTGCTCGGTACAATCGATAGCCCGCGCCTCAACAGCCAAAACAACCAAACAGCATTTCCGTTGCCGCCGCTTTCCCGGTACGCCCGAGAATTGGCAGGCCCATTTCGGGCAATTCCAAACAATTATTCGACGCAGGCGCCGGGCCAAGATAGCTCTGTGCCCTGGTATTCTTCGCCGGCGCTCAGGGGCAATTTCCCTCCGGCTGGAGGCTTTGGCGGTCCTACGTCGCCGTTCATGCCGGAGTTGCCGAAAAAGAAATCTGAGGCTCCCGATCTTTCGTCGACGCCCGCGACAGCACAAGCGGCGAGTCCGGCTACGCCTGCGCTTCAGCGGGACGCGATCTATTCACCTGCAAACGATGTCTTTGGAAATTTTGCGCGTTCTGCCGTGGCTGCCCCACCACAGCTGTCCATGGGATCTGACGGGTCCGGATCGTACGCGGGTCAATGGACTATTGCCGATGCCATAGCGCAGCTTAAACGCGTCGGTCAGGTCGCCGCTGGAAATGGTGTATCTCGCCCGCTGAGGCGTCGTCTCTGGCGCGAACTCCATGGCCAAGCCCGAGCACAACTCCGATGGAGAACCAACCCAACCCGACGTATTTCTCGGGCGCCAAAAACGGCAATCCTACGATACGTTCTCGGGCGGCCTGCCCCGGCAGGCTTGCCGCGAATTTGGCCGGCACCATGAATCAAGGATCTTCGCCTTCACCCGAAGCGATTGGATTCTTCGGCAACAAATCGAGTTCGGGAATGGACCGGGGGACTGGTGACAGCGGATCGACGATGCTGCAAAAGCCCGAGCCACCGCAACAAGGAGTTGAAAGCAATCCGGTGCAACTCCTAAGCCGACGAATCCTGAGCCCAGCGGCGCCCGCATTTGACCTTGGCTCAAATCCCGCGCCGTTGGTGCCGTCGGGCGATCCGAATTTCTCGCCGGACGACGATCAGGAGCTAGCCGACATACGGGCGCTCAATGCGAGGCTCTCAAACTCGGGCAATATCTGGGACGCGGTGGCGCTGGACGACGCGCTCAGGTCCCGTCGAGGCTAGGGCAAACCTCGCCCTGTGGCGCCCCATCCGGCCGAATTGGATTAGCCTGGGAGTCCAGCAGCCACAACTATCAAATTGCTCCTTGAGCGGTTACGGTGCTGCGTCGCCGCTCCTGGGAGATAGTTCGCCTGCAATGACGATTGACCGTTCCGCAGCCGTCGTCGACTTGCCGCCCTCGGTGCGGCAGACCATCTTTCTCTATCTTGGTATCCTGATCGTTCTTCTCGCCTTCGGCAGCCCGGCCGGAGGCCTGATCGATATCCCAATCAGTTTCTTTCTCAAGAACAGGTTGCATTTGAGCGCGCACGAGGTCGCCAATTTCCGCGTCGTGGCGGCAATCCCGCTTTACCTGTCGTTTGTCTTCGGGTTCGTCCGCGACACCTGGAATCCGCTGGGGATGCGGGACCGCGGGTACATGTTGCTGTTTGGCGGCATCACCGCCTTGCTCTACCTGTTGTTTGCGTTCGCGCCCATGAGCTATGCGACGCTTGTTATCGCAGTCATTGTGCTGACGGCGTCGTTCCTTTTCGTCTCCAGCGCCCAGAACGGACTGACCTCGGTGATTGGCCAGCAGCACGCAATGACCGGTCAGGTCAGTGCGGCCTGGAACGTTTTCCTGTCGATCCCCACGTTCGCCGCGCTGCTGATCGGCGGAACGCTGAGCGGCATGCTCGAGGAAAAAAGCCCGGACCTGGCGGTCCGTATCCTGTTCCTTGTCGGCGCGGTGATCATGGGCGCCATTGCCCTTTACGCGCTGTGGCGGCCGCGCGCGGTGTTCGACAATGTCCACGCCGAGAATGGGTCGGACGGTCATCCGATGCGGGATGTCAAGCGGCTGACAAAACACTGGCCGATCTACCCGGCGATGTTGATCTGGGTACTCTGGAATTTCGCGCCCGGCTCGGTGACGCCGCTGCAGTACCATCTTCAGAACACGCTGCACGCCACCGATGGCCAATGGGGACAGTGGAACGCCATCTTCGCGGCGTCCTTCATTCCGACGTTCATCGTGTATGGACTGCTCTGCCGAAAATATCCGCTAAAGACGCTGCTGTTGTGGGGAACGGTCTTCGCCGTTCCGCAGATGGTGCCGTTGCTCTTCATCCATACGATAACGCAGGCCCTGATCGCAGCCGTGCCGATCGGCCTGATGGGCGGCCTTGCCACCGGAGCCTATCTGGACCTGATCATTCGCTCCTGCCCGCGCGGCCTGCAGGGAACGACGCTGATGATGTCGTACAGTCTTTATTATGTTGTCGTGCGATTCGGCGATGTTCTCGGAACCAACCTTTACGATCGCTACGGCAGCTTCACCGTTTGCGTCGTTGCGATCACGGTGGTCTATGCTTTGATACTGCCGGCCCTGCTGCTGGTGCCCAGGCACCTGATTGCCACCGCCGATGGCCAGGCGCCCGACCTGGAATGCGGTGCAATGGAACCAGCAAGCCGTGCGGTCGATTAGCATCCATACCTTTCACGAGTGGCGATTGGGGCAACGGATCAATTGAGCGAAACTTCCTCACTGATTGCTGTCGAAAGCGCGCGAGAACCTCCGCAGGGCAAGCTGCCCGTTCTCGCCGTATCGGCCCTCGGCATCGTGTTCGGCGATATCGGCACCAGCCCGCTCTACACTTTCAAGGTCATCCTCGGCGCGACCGAAACCTCGCCAAATCCAGGTGTCGTGCTGGGCGTGCTTTCGCTCGTGCTGTGGACACTTTTCATCGTCACGACCGTCAAATATGTCTCGTTCGCGATGCGGGTCGACAATGACGGCGAGGGCGGCATCCTGGCGCTGATGGCGCTGCTCGGCGTGAAGAAGCACCGCCGGCCGACGATCGTCGCCGTCGGCCTGTTCGGAGCGGCCCTAATCTATGGCGACGGGGCGATCACGCCGGCGATCTCGGTACTCTCGGCGCTCGAAGGCCTGAACATGGTGACATCGGCGCTGCAGCCTTATGTCGTTCCAGCCGCAGTTGCGATCCTGCTCGTCCTGTTTGCGATCCAGTCGCGGGGAACGGCGGCGATCGGCCATCTGTTCGGGCCGGTAATGCTGCTCTGGTTCGCCACCATGGCCGTCATGGGCATATGGGGCATCGTCCAGCATCCCACGGTGTTTGCCGCGCTCAATCCTGCTTACGGCCTTTCCTATCTGTTCTCCAACGGATCGACCGGCTTCCTGGTGCTGGGCGCGGTGTTCCTCTGCGTCACCGGCGCAGAGGCGCTTTACGCCGATATGGGTCATTTCGGCCGAGGGCCCATCAAAATGGCCTGGTTCGCCGTCGTGTTTCCAAGCCTGATCCTGAACTACGCGGGCCAGGCGGCGCTGGTGCTCGAAGGCGCGCCGACCGACGGCAATATCTTCTTCAGGCTTTGTCCGGCCATTCTGCTGATCCCGGTGATCGTGCTGGCGACGGTTGCGACCATCATCGCCAGCCAGTCGATCATCACCGGTGCATTCTCGATGACGCGACAGGCGATCCAGCTCGGCTGGCTGCCACGACTTGCCATCAAGCAGACCTCCTCGGAAGGCTACGGGCAGATCTATGTCGGCGCCGTCAACTGGCTTCTGATGCTCGTGACCGTGGGGTTGACGATCGGTTTTGGCAAATCCGACAATCTGGCGTCCGCCTACGGCATTGCGGTGTCGCTGACGATGCTGATGACGTCGGCGCTGCTGTTCATCGCGATGCGCGAGATCTGGAACTGGAGCCTGTGGGCGGCCGGCGCGGTCGCCGGCTTCTTTCTCATCATCGACGGCGCCTTCTTCCTGGCCAACCTCACCAAGGTGGCCGAAGGCGGATATGTGCCGCTGGTCCTCGCGGTCTCCGTCTACGGCATCATGTGGATATGGCATCGCGGCTCCGATGCGATCGCGGCACGGCTGCATGAAGCGCTGATCCCGATCCCGGAATTCATGGCCAGGATTGCCGAAAACAACATCCCGCGCGTTCCCGGCACCGCGGTGTTTCCTACCCGTACCGAGCGGGACACGCCGCCGGTCATGGTCTGGCACGTCAAGCATAATCGCGCGCTGCATGAGCATCTGTTCGTGCTGAACGTCCAGATCCTGCCGGTGCCATGGGTCTCCTCGCGCAATCGCATTTCAATTGTGGAAGTCGCACCGAACTTCTGGCGCGCGGACACGCGTTTCGGATTCATGGAGCGGCCGAACATTCCGCAACTGCTCGCCGCCAGCAAATCGCTGGGTTGCACCGTCGACCTCGCCGATGTGACCTACTACGTCGGACGCGAGACGGTGATCGGCCGCGAGGACGGCAAGGGCTTGCCCGGCTGGCAGGAGCAAATCTTCGCCTTGATGGAGCGCAATGCCGCTCATGTCAGCGACTTCTTCAGCCTGCCCACCGATCAAGTGGTCGAGATCGGCCGGCAAGTCGCGATCTGACGCCGCGCGGCGGTGGATTCGCCAGGGTGCCCGAGCCCGGCCCATCAACTGAAGATCAGGACGCCACTTTACGCGGTGAGGAACCAGGGCGGCCAAAAGGGATTTGACACGTCGGGCAAATCACCGGCATATCCTGATCATCGCGAGAATTGAGCCCGCACCGGGAAACCGGCTGCGGGTTTTTCATTTGTTGTGGAGATCAGAACCTCACACGGGCCGTTCTGCGCAAAATATCCTGAAATTGTCCGCGATAGCTAACGGGCAGCTGCAGGGAATGTGTGATCCGACGTCGGAAATTACCTGGGCCTACGTGATCTACGATACGACAGGGCAGATTTTGTTGCCGCGGGCCCAGCGAACGCGAGAGTGGAAGAGGGCGGTGGGGATGCTTTCTTCGCCGGACGTGTACATTGATACCGAAGGACGCGCGTCGCATCTCTACGGAGACTTTTACACCTTCCCGATACGCATTGACGAATTGCAGGGCGGCTAAGCAGCGACCCTCATTGTGAGCGGACGGCTGTTTTTGCAACGGCCCATTGCTCGACGCTGCACCACACCGATAACGGCTATTGATTGGAAAGAAGGATTGAACATGTCTGACCAAGTGTTCTATGTGGGCTGAGGCGTCCTGCACAAAATATCCTGGAATTATCGACAATAGGTAGCGGGCGGGTGCAGGGAATATGCAAATCATGTTGCGAGAACGCTGAAAGCTGGCAGGAACCAACGATCACATGACGCCCTTCAAATATCTCTTGGCCATCCTTATCGGGGTGAATTGGTATGTGTCGGCGTTTCTATACTATCTTCTTCCGACCGTTTCGTTCTGGCTCCCTTTCGTAGCGTTCGCTTGCTGTATTCCGTTATTATTCTTTTCTCTGAACGCCTTGTTTCGTCGTGACTGGACAGCAACAGCGACCTTTTCGGTCATCTGGGTACTCACTGCTCTGCCTGTCGTCGAACCCGAACCCGTGGGTCGATTTAGTTTCTGGCTCAACGTTCAGGGTTTTCGCGTCCACGTGGCGCCGGTCGAGCGATATCTCTCCAGCAGGTGCAAGCTTATTGGGTTTGTTGAAGAAGGCATCACGCAGCAGCTTGGTTTTTGCGAAACAACAAATCTCGTCAAGCGATTCCCGAGATCAAGTCTTCTACGATTCGACGGGACAGTTTGCTCTGCCGCCAGCCCAGAGAACACAGGGGTGGAAGGACGCAATGCATAATTTTTTTTCGCATTGTTATCTCATTGAAAAGGCCGTTGCCGATCCAATTTTTGGAAATTTTTATGGCGTCGTAATTGCTAATGAGCACTTTGGGGAATGCTAACCGCAATTGTCCGTCGCAAGCAGATCGCTTCTTGCAACGACGATTGTCGTACCGTGCAACAACCGCGTTAATCACGAAGAGAAGAGGAAAACGGCGATGCCCGATCAAGTATTCTATGTTGGTGCGACGCCGCAGAGCGGAGAGAATATAATTACTGGCTACGTCCCGGCCAAATTTCTCACGGTGAACGGCAAGCCTGTAGTGGATCCAGTGCCGGGAGGTTCTCAGAACGCCCATATCTATGCCGACGCTTTAGACAAATACAAGACGAGGGGAGCGATCGCGAATCCAAACAACTACCTCATCGTGCCCGCCAACTATACAGAGCAGCAAGCGCGGGCGTTTGCGGTCATGTCGCTGGGACAATGGACCTGGGCCAATTGGACAATTGCTGGCGTTAAACCGGATGAAAGATGCTTTCTGGTCCAACGGTCCGCAAGATTCTCGGGCAGCCTCCTCGGCAGGCTCGTAGCGATTGCAGGCATCGCTTCCCAAAATCCGACCCAACCCGCGCCGCTGCCAGAAGACGAAGAGCAGGAGCAACCAGATTTGCAAGCGCTCAGTGCGAAGCTCCCGAGTTCCGGCGACTTCAGGGACACGGTCGCGCTGTACAACGCCAGAAGATCCAGTCGGCGGTAGGCGCAGATCGGCCGCAAGAGCAGGCTTGACCCATTGCTGAAAAGATTTGACACGTCGGGCAAATCACCTGCATATCTTCATCGTCGCAAGAATTCCAAAGCCCGCGCCGGGAAACCGGCGGCGGCTTTTTTCATCGGAGCTTTTCGATCGGACTGCAGCCGCGGGCGCACCATTCTCCCGTAGAGCGCTAGTCGCCAGGCGTCACGGCGCGCTGCCGTCCGACCTTCATTTTACTGATGCGACCATTGTCTTCGCGAAATATGCTTTCAGACGGATTGCCCCTGTTTACGCAAATGCTTCGCCGGATCCTCGATGCTGGGTCTGCCGAAGCCTCTGGCGAAGGCGGAAGCCCGGCAGTGATGTATTTTGGAGGAGAAGTTCGCAATGACGGCTTATTTGATATCGCTTTCATTGCTGGGCCTGGTTGCTATTGCGGTGTGGGACGGCTTATCGTAAGCGCCGTTCAATTCGTCTGCTGCCCAGTGAAATAGCGACAATACCCTGCCATCGATGGCGGCGAGCCCCGCGCCGATCAGGGCCAGGCCAGCAAAATGCCTGGGTCCTCCAGGTGTTCTCCCGGACTGAACGTTCCCATCACGATCGCGCTGACCGGGATCAGGAACGTGACCAGCAGAAGGTTGCTCGCGCCGGCAGTTGCAAGGATACGGAAGTAAAGCACATAGCCGAGTGCGGTCGATAGTACGGCCATCCCCGGCGATGGCCGCCACACCGGCGGCGCCGTGGATCGCCAGTGTCCAGGGACGATCGACCAGCATCGTAACGGGGAACAGCAGCAGCGCGGAGGCCGTCACCTGGCCGGTGGCCGTCACGATGGGATCGATACCCATGGCTTTGAAGCGGCGGCCGGAGACGCCCGCGAAGGCATAGGAAACCGCCGCCGCGAGGACGGCGAGTTGCGCCAATAGATCGGTCACCAACCCTTGCAGGAATCCGGGCCGATCAATACCACCACTCCGAAAAACCCGATGGCGACGCCGAGCAGGCGATTGCGGGTAATCTTTTCGTCCGGGGTCAGCAGGTCAGCCACGATGACCGTCGATATCGGCGTCGTGGCATTCAGGATCGTTGCAAGCCCGGAAAAGCCGATATGGCTCTGGCCCAGACGATCAGGCAAAACGGGATAACGTTGTTGAGCAGGCCGATGGCGAAGAACGCGCGCCAGGCGCGGCCGTCGGCGGGCATGCGCATGCCAAGCAGTTTCTGACCAGTGCGTTCAGGATCATCGCGGCCAGTCCGACGCGCAGCAACACGATCGTGAGCGGCGGCAATGTCCTGACCAGGACGCCGGCAAAATACAACGCCCAGCCCCACAATACGGACAACAGCAGCAAGGTCAGCCATTCGCTCGCGTTCATGTGCCGGTTGTTGCTGATCGAGACCGTATCCGTCATCGGCCTGCCCTTTATCGCCGCCGATCCAGGAGGCGAACGGCAGCACCGCGCATTGTCCGACACGTAACGACATGCGCCACCCGATTTCCGTCTTGCATTTTCGGTCTGCCCGGAAAGGTCAAATAACCAATGGCTAAAACGCTCACCGAAATCCGTTCTCGCTGGCCCGCAGCCACACCAGGACGGCGCTCAATGTGCTGGTCGGCGTGATGCGGTCGAGGAACGCACCCGCGGCCGCGCGGGTATCGGCGGCCAACGCCATCCTCGACCGCGGCTGGGGCAAGGCGCCGCAGGCCATCGAGAACGGCGGCGCCGGCGCCTTCGAAATGATCCATAGAATTGAGCGCATCATTGTCCATCCTGAAAATCCCGACTGCGAAAATCTTTGAGCCGCTGCTCAAGCCCGCCCGCTACAAGGCGGCATTTGGGGGCAGGGGTTCGGGA
>CAVPFQ010000010.1:0-302612 GCA_963703845.1 uncultured Alphaproteobacteria bacterium | reverse complement strand
TCTCTCCGCCACCGCTCACTTGTAACATTTGCGGCTCTGTGGACGCCCTATTTTCGCCGCCGCCGGTCCGCAAGAAACGTCAGCAAGCAAACCGACCAATTCGTCCGGAATCGCAACTTGACGGGACGGCAGCGCGATTCGTCTCGCGGCGTTTGAGAAAGCAAGCTTGATGACCGACCTGCCCGTGACGCCCGAACAGATGCCCGATGTCGCCGAAACCGTCGGCTTCCTGCGGCGATTTTCCGACATGATGGCCACGGGCTACAACGCGGCCTATTTGAAGCGCGCGGCGGATCTCCTGGAAAGCCTGACCGCGCGCCTGGCGGTGTCGTCTGATGAACAGAAGCTGTGGCGATACAAGTATGAAACCCTGAGCCGTCATACCGACGCGCTGGAAGCCGAATGCGACAGGCTCAAGCATGACGTCGAGGGGCACCTCGATATCACCGCCTCGGTGCTGGCCGAACGCGACGCGCTTGGGGTCACGCTGGCGGCGCGGGAAAACGAGCTTTCCGAGCTCGGCGAGGCGCTGCACCGCGAGCGCGAGGAACGCGCCGCCAAGGTGGCGTCGTACGAACAGGACCTGCTCGATCTTCACCAGGCATTCGATCAGAAGCAGCAAGCGCTGCAGGCGAGTCTAAAGGCGCGTGGCGAGGAAGGCGACGAGCTGCGCCGCGGGCTGGAGCGCGAACGCGCGGAAGGCGCTTTGAGGCTGGCGGCCCACGAGGCGGAATTGCACAGGCTTCGCCTTGCCTTTGACGACGAACGGATCGGCCTGCAGGCCAGGCTGAAGGCGCGGGACGACGAACTCGCGGCGTTTCGCGTCGTCGCCGAGCGCGAGCACGACGCGCTCAGGGACAAGGTGGCGGCACTCGAAGCCAAGCGCGCCGAGCTTCGCTCCGCCTTCGATCGGATCGGCCAGCTCGGAAATCAAGCCAGCGGGGCCAATGACGGCGCCGAACGCGCCATGCTCCGAAGTTCGGAAACGGGCGGGAGCAGGCTTTCGACGCACTGGGGCGAGCCCGCATTGTCGATCGGCGAACACAACGCGGTGGTGCCGAAAACCACGCTGCTTCAGGCGCGCGCCCAGTTCGAATACCTGGCCCGGGAATTCGTCCCGCTCGGCGATATCGCTTCGCAGGTGATGTGCGAGTTGGGGGCCTACACCATGGACATGGCGCTGATCGGCGGCGAACCGGCCGACCAATCGCCGGTGGGCGTGGTCGCACAAAGCATCCTCGCCGACGGCGAGAATGGCTGAGTTCGCCTCACGCCTGCGCTCAGCGTCCGTGAAACGCCGGCTTGCGCTTCTCCATGAACGCGGTTCGTCCCTCGACATAGTCGTGGGAAGCGAAACAGCCGTCGACGGCGGCCTGCGCCGCGACGAGATCGCGCTTGTCGGGATCAATGACGGCTTCGTTGACGCACAGCTTGACCGAATTGATCGTCAGCGGCGCGTTGCCGCCGATCGTTCCGGCATAGTTGCGAACATAAGTCTCGATCTCGGCGGTCGGGACCACGCGGTTGACCAGCCCCATCTGCAGCGCTTCCGTCGCATCGAACTGTCGCGCGGTGTAAAAGATCTCCTTGGCAAATGACGGGCCGACCACGTCGACCAGCCGTTTGATGCCCTCAAAGGCATAACCAAGCCCGAGCTTGGCGGCCGGAACCGCGAAGCGGGAATTCTCCGCGGCGATGCGAAGATCGCAGCACAGCGCGACGCTGAGGCCGCCGCCGACGCAGTAGCCCTCGATCATCGCCATCGTCGGTTTGGGAAAGTCGATGATGGCGACGTTCGCCAGTCCCGAGATCCTGCTGTATTCCTCGACGCTTTCCCGCGACGAACGCTTCTCGGCGAATTCGGAAATATCCGCGCCGGAGACGAACGCCTTGCCGCCGGCGCCGCTCAACACCACCACCCGGATCTGGTCGTCGCTTTCGAACTCGGCCATGATTTCCGGCACCGCCTTCCACATGTCGAGCGACACGGCGTTATGCCGCGCCGGATTGTTGAACTGCATCCAGCCGACCGGCCCGTCCTTTTTGGCGAGCATCCGCTCGGTTGAGGTTTTCATGGCATCCTCCTGATGTATTGTTTCGTCATTGCGGGCCAACGGGTCGGCGCGAAGCGCCGCCCGATGACAGGCTCCGCGAAGCAATCCATAGTTCGACTGGAAAGAAAGAATGGATTGCTTCGTCGCAAGTGCTCCTCGCAATGACGGGAGTGAATTCAGACAATCTTCCGCGTGCGGAATTCAGCAATCGACTTGTCGTCATAGCCGTATTCCTTCAGTACTTCCTCGGTGTGCTCGCCTTTCTCGGGGGTGCCACGGACCATTTTTCCCGGGGTGCGGCTGAGCTTGATCGGCTGGTTGACGACGGCGATATCGCCAAGCACGTCCTGGTGCACGGGTGCGGCCATGCCGAGATGCTTCACTTGCGGATCGGCGAACACCTCGTCCATGCGGTTGATCGGGCCGCAGGGCACGCCCGCCTTGTTCAGCTTCGCAATCAGTTCGCTGCTCGACTGCTGCTTCGTTACCGTGGAAATGATCTGGTTGATGACGGCGCGGTTCTTCGAGCGCGCCGAATTTTCGGCGAAGCGCGCATCATCGAGCAGTTGCGTGAGCCCGAGCGTCTCGCAGAAGCGCTTGAAGATATGCTTGCCTGCGGCGGCGATGTTGATGTGGCCGTCGCTGGTCGGAAATACACCGGTCGGGATGCTGGTCGGGTGGTCGTTGCCGGCCTGGCCGGGAACGTCTTTTGCGATCAGCCAGCGCGCCGCCTGGAAGTCCAGGAGCGAGATTTGCGCGCCCAATAGCGACGACTGCACCCATTGCCCCTCGCCGGAAACCTCGCGCTCCAAGAGCGCGACCAGGATTCCCATCGCGCAGAAAATGCCGGCGCCGAGATCGGCCACGGGAATTCCGACGCGGACCGGGCCCTGGCCGGGAAGACCCGTGATCGACATCAGGCCGCCCAAACCTTGCGCGATCTGATCGAAACCCGGCCGCTCGCGATAGGGCCCGTCTTCGCCAAAGCCGGAAATCGAGCCATAGACGATGCGCTTGTTGATCGCACGGATCGTCTCGTAGTCGATGCCGAGGCGGAACTTCACGTCCGGGCGATAATTCTCGATCACGACATCGGCTGTCGCCACCATCTTCTTGAAGATCGCGATGCCGTCGGGCTCCTTCAGATTGAGCGTCAGGCTGCGCTTGTTGCGATGCAGGTTCTGGAAATCGGGTCCGTGCCGCGGCCCGCCCATGTCGCTCTCGTCGAGACCCTTGGGAAGCTCGATCTTGATGACGTCGGCGCCCCAGTCGGCCAGTTGCCGGGCCGCCGTCGGTCCCGCCCGCACCCGCGTCAGATCGAGCACCTTGAAACGGGCGAGCGCCTTCGAGGCGGGCGTGAAAGACATGCGGTTGGCTCCAGTTCTTTTCTATTTGACCAGTTTCAGGCGATCAGCGCCATCTGGCGCGGTTCGAATTCCAGCCAGGCGCTGGCGCCGACTGGGAAATCGTCCATCGGCGAGGTCGTTACCCGGAGCGTCATCGCGCCCTCGCGCGGCTTGACGACGTAGTCCCAGTGTTCGCCGAGAAACGCCCGCTCCACAATGACAACTCCGACCGCGCCGCCGCCATTGTTCGTAGCCGGCGGCGCGTCCGAAAGCCGCATGCTGTGCGGCCGCACCGAAAACACCGCCTTGCTTCCGGCCGCAACGCCGCGCTCGAAACCGGCCTGCGGCAGCGCAAAGCCGTCGAACGAAATTTGCCGACCGTCGCTGGTGCCCTCGATGAAATTGGTGCGCCCGATGAAGCCCGCCACGAACCGCGTCTTCGGCTTGTCATAGAGCGCGCGGGGGGCATCGACCTGCTCGATGCGGCCGCCGTTCATGACGGCAATGCGGTCCGAGGTCACCATGGCTTCGGCCTGGTCGTGCGTCACGTAAACCGTGGTGACGTGGAATTCATCATGCAGGCGGCGGATTTCGAAACGCATTTCCTCGCGCAAGGTGGCATCCAGATTGGACAGCGGCTCGTCCAGCAGCAGCACGGAGGGGCGGATCACGATGGCGCGCGCCAGCGCCACCCGCTGCTGCTGGCCGCCAGAGAGTTCGGCCGGATAACGGTCGGCGAGATGGCTCATATGGACGACTTCCAGCATCTCACCGACGCGGCGCTTCACTTCGGCCCTCGCGATCTTGCGCAGCTCCAGTCCGAACGCGACGTTCTGCTCGACCGTCATGTTCGGCCAGATCGCATAGCTCTGGAAGATCATCGACATCTGCCGCCGGTCCGGTGGCACCGAGCCGGAGGGCGAGGAGAGGATCTGGCCGTCCATTTCGATCGTGCCGAGCGTCGGGTCGACAAAACCCGCGATCATCCGCAACGTCGTGGTCTTGCCGCAGCCGGAAGGCCCGAGCAGCGAGACGAATTCTCCGGATTGCAGTTCGAGATCGATATTGTCGACCGCGAGGAAATCGCCGTAGCGCTTGCTGACGCCCGACAGTTTGAGCCTGCTCAACTATTCCTCCGCAGCATGAAATCACGCCCGATCATTTTCGATCCGATGGCGGCGATCGCCACGGTCGCGACCAGCAGGATGACGCCAAGCGCCGCCAGCACCTCGAAATTGCCCTCTTCCGACAGGTCGAACAGCATCACCGAGATCACGCGCGTGTTCGGCCCGACCAGGAAGATCGCCGACGACAATTCCCGCGTCGCCGGGATGAAGACCAGGATCCAGGCGCCGGCCAGACTCTTCTTCAGGAGCGGAATCAGCACCTTGCGAATCGCCAGCAACCGGCTGCCGCCGAGAATCCGCACCGCCTCTTCCATCTCCGGATTGATACTGCGCAGTCCCGCCGCGCTCGAGGTATAGGCAATCGGGAGGAAGCGCGTGGTGAAGCCGAGGATCAGGATGGTCGCGGTGCCGTAAAGCGCCAGCGGCGGCGGCGCGTAGGCGGCATAGAACCCGATCGCCAGCACGATGCCGGGAACCACGAACGGCGCCATGCAGAGGAACGCCAGCACGTTGCTGAACGGCACCAGCTTGCGATTGACGACATAGGCAATGGCCAATGTCAGGCTGATCGCGGCGAACGCCGTCACCCCCGAATACACGAAAGTGTTGATGATCGTCTGCTTCGCCTGGGTCTGCTCGAACAACAGATAGGTGAAATTATGCAGGGTCAGGTTGTCCAGGCTGAAGCCGCGGCCCCAAGCCTTGGCGAACGCCGCCTGGATCAGCACCAGCATCGGCAGGAACACCGACAGCGCGCAGACCAGCAGCGCGTAAGCGAGCATCACCCAGCGCCACGCCCCGAGCGCGATCATCCGCCGTTCACCGCCCTTGCCGGTGACGGACGTGTAGCCCCTGCGGCCCAATATTCTTCGCTGTATCCAGAACATCAGCACGGTGATGGCGAGCAGCGGCATGGCGTAGGCGGCGGCTTCCTCGACGCGAACGGGATATTCGAAGAATTGCCAGAGCTGCGTCGACACCACATTGAAGCGGGCGGGCAGCGCGATCAGCGCCGGCGCGCCGAACAGCGCAATCGCTTCGAGGAAGCTGATGATGATGCCGCCGATGATCGCGGGCGTCACCAGCGGCAAGGTGATGCGCAGCGTGGTGCGCAGCGTGCGGGCGCCGAGGATATTGGCGGCATCTTCCATCTCCGACGACACCAGATCGAGCGCCGAGCTGGTGAACACGAAGGTGTAGGGAAACGACGTCACGGCGATGACCAGGATCAGGCCGGTCATCGAATAAACGTTGAAAATGCCGTGGCCGGCGCCGGTCAGCGCCATCCAGACCTTGTTGAGCCATCCTGAATTCGGTCCCGCCAGCAGGATCCAGCCGATGGCGCCGAGATAGGGCGGCGTCACGAAGGCGGCGAAAACCATCAGCCGGACGAACGCCTTGCACGGCATGTCGGTCCGGGAGATCGCCCAGGCGATCGGAACACCGAAGCAGGTGGCGAGCAGCGCGACGCCGACGCCGAGCTCAAGCGAATTTGCAAGCGCCTGCAGATGCCTGAAGTTGCCATAGGCGGAGCGGTAGTTGGCGAGGGTGAAGTGGCCGGTATCGGTCTCCTGCAGGCTCGAGATGATCAGCCGCAGCACCGGATTGAGGATCAGGAAGACGAGGACGGCGATCAGCGCGAGCCACAACAGCATGCTCGCATCGAGACGCCGCAATCTGGAAGCGACACCGGCAAAATTGACGGCGCGGATGTCGAGCGAGTTGTCGGTCACGGCGTTTCACCCTGTCGTGACTTAGACGCCAAACGTTTCGCGCCACTGCTTGATGACCTCGGGTATGCCCGTAGTGATTTGTTCGACCGTCGGCCGGATGGTTTTCACATCCTTGGCGGATTTGGCGCCCTTGGGAGGGTTGATTTCGGGGCGGATGGTTTCGTTGAAGTGATCCACCCAGATTTGCGAAGCTTCCGGGCTCATCAGGAATTCCATGAACAGGCGGGCGGCGGTGGGATGCTTGCAGCCCTTCATGATGCTGGAGGGCGCAAGGATCAGGATGCTGCCGTCGGTCGGATAGATCATGGCGAGCGGGTTGCCCTTCTGCACGCTCTCCAGCAGCGTGCCGACAGGACCTGAGCCGGCGATGGAGCTTTCGCCGGCGTTGAGCATGGTCACGGTGTCGTTGATCGAGCGGCCGACCCGCGGATTGTTCTTGGCGAGCTTCTCGAAGAAGTCCCAGCCGTACAGATTGCGTAAGGTCAGCGCCCAGGTGCCGACATAGCCGCTGAAGCCGGGATGGCCGAGCGCGATGTTGTCTTTCCATTTGGGATCGAGCAGGTCGGTCCAGTTCTTCGGCGCGTCGGCTTCCTTGACCTTGCTCGTGTTGTATCCGATGCCAATCATGCCCGCCGAGGTGACGAAATAATAGCCGTCGGGATCGTAGTTCTTGTAGACGTCGAGCACCTTGCTGGAGTTCTCAGGCACATATTTCTCGTACTCGCCCTTGGCTTTCAATGTGACGGAATGCCCGATGTCCGTCGTGCTGAAGACGTCGCACTGAATCGCGCTTGCTTTGATTTCCTGGGTGACCCGCTGATAGGCGACCTGCGCGGTGGTGCGCAGCACGTTGACCTTGAGACCGGGATAGATCTGCTCGAAGCTGTGGCCGAGCGCTTGTGCGGTGATATCGTCGGAATGGGCGGTGTACCAGGTCAGCTCGCCGCCCTCTTTCTTGGCGCCCTCATAGAGTTCCTTCTCGTGCGGCGTCATCGATGGGGCAGGCTGGGCAAAGGCCTTTCGGCCGGACCCGAGCATCAGAACCGCCGAACCGCCGATGATGAAGTTGCGCCTCTGGATTGGGAACATATCGAACCTCGCCTGAATTGCGTTTCTTGTTCAAGCGATTATGCGGGCATTTCGCGCGGGCTTCAATTCATTCCAGAGCGTGGCAGCTCACACTTTGGAAGGGCTTGGCGTGCGGTGCACCATGCAATGGCCATACTTTGAATTGCAATGCGCGGTCAGGCGGCCACAAAAACGAGCAGTGCGCCATTGGCGGCGGCCGGCGCGACCAATACCCGGCCGTCGCCGCGGACTCCGGCCCCACCGACCGCGCTTTCAGACGCGGCGAGATCGCCGGTCGCAAGCACGAGGCCGGCGCCGCCGCGCTCAGGGATGCCGGCCAGCGAGACGCCGGGATAGCGCCGGCCCAACTGATCCCTCGTCAGGAATACGAAATCGGCACGATCCGAACCGGAGGCCACCGTAACCGCGCCATCGGGCTCGGTGCTGATTTCGCGCTCGGTCATGCGCGCCAGATGTGCGGCTTCCTTTGCCGGCTCGGGTGAAACGGCAAGCACCTGGTTGAGGCGCTTCGCGGCATTGGCATGCCTTTGCAATTCCGGAATCCAGACCGTCTCCCGCGTTTTGTGCTGGCAGGCGAAGATGCGCAATCCGGCCGGCGCCTCCTCGATCGGCCACTGAAATGTCCGGAATCTCGCCGCCGATTGGGTTCCGTCAGGCATCGCCACCGGCCGCTCGAAATCGGTCGGGCCAAGCGGGATGTAGCCGCGCGCGCGAATTTCTTCGGCGCCCGCGGCTGCGTCGAGCGTAGTGAAGGCGACCCGCTCGATGCCTTCGCCGCTGCGCGCTAGAAACGCGCGGGTCGGCGCATTGTGTTCGGTTTCCGTGAGCACGCCGAGCAGCTCGATATAGTCCTCGCCCAGCATGATCGTGTAGTTGCCCGTTCCCATTTTGGCGGAATGCGTGCCGCGCGGCGAGACCGTAAAGCCCAACCGCCCCCAGTTAGCGGCGGCGTCATCCAGTTTGCGGGCGACGACCACGGCGTGGTCGATCCCGATGATGTTTTTCATCGCCATTGCTGTATCCCCGTTGGTGTAAGGTAACCAGATCGGCTCGATGGCCGCAACGCATGTTGCACTCCGCCGATAGGTGCGGGCGGCTCACGCGATAGGGGAAGTCCCCGATCCACCGGAGGCTGCAAAAGCCCTTTCAAAAGCAACCAAGTATTGTAATCTTCAAGGCTATATATCGATAATCGGGGGGGATGGGATGCGATTGGTTACGTTAGCATTATCGTCTCTAATTCTTCTTGCGAGCCTTCCAGTTGCTCAGGCCGCTGGCCCGTTCGGCAATATCCGTGTGGGCGCCTGGACTGGCGGTGCTTATACAGATGACAACAGCGGGGCCTTCTCTCATTGTGCGGCCGCGACATCATACTTGAACGGCGTTAACGTCATTGTCGGACAAAACGCCAATTCGTCCTGGCTGCTCGGCTTCGGGAATCAGGCGTTTCACCTGACAGCCGGCGAAACCTTTCCCATCGATGTTACCTTCGACGGCCAGGCGCAGGTGCGCTTGTTTGGAACGGCCGTTTCACCGGCTCTCGTCACGGCGATTTTGCCTCCGCATGCGGCCCAGCAGCTGCGAAAGTCCAGCCTCATGGTGGCGATGGCAAAAGGCGCGACATACCAATTCAATCTGACGTCTACGGGTCCATTGTTACCCGTCCTTGCGAACTGCGTCGCCAAAACGAAATCGGCCGGCGTATCGAATGCTGGCGACTTTTCCGTGCCACCACCCAAAGCCGGTACGGCGAACCCCGTCGTTGCTTCGGCCACGCCTGGTCCATCCCAAACAACTGCCGCGAAAAAAATCGACAAGACCGGCACTGGTTTCGTGGTCAGTTCGAACGGACATATCTTGACCAACCAGCACGTGATCGATGGTTGTGTGGGAGAGATTCACGGAAACCTGAGCGGCGAATCCCCGATGGCCTTGCGAGTTGTCTCAACCGACGAGACGAATGATCTGGCCTTGCTGCAAGGCACGGCAACATCATTGAAGGATGTCGCAACCATTCGCGAAAAGGCCATTCATCCGGGCGATGCGGTTGTAGCCATCGGATATCCGTTTCACGGATTGCTGACTTCGGACTTCACCGTGACCACGGGCATTGTAAGCTCGCTCAGCGGCATATTTAACGATACCCGCTACCTCCAAATCAGCGCTGCCGTTCAGCCCGGCAACAGCGGTGGTCCACTTTTGAACTGGGCGGTCACGTCGTTGGAATGGTGGCCGCCAAACTGAACGCGATAAAGTTTGCGAAAGCAACCGGTGACATACCCGAGAACATCAACTTCGCCATCAAGACCGGCGCGCTTCGAGATTTCCTGGACAATAGCGTGGTGTCGTATCAAACGGCAGACGCGAGAGATGAGCTGAAGACCGCGGACGTGGCCCACGATGCAAGGGCCTATACGCTTCTCATTTCATGTACTGCGACTGAGCAAACGGAAACTGCAAGGAAATAAAGCGCGTTCGAATCGCTCGATGCCCTCCGTGTTGCACGCGCGATGACACTGTGTGTGCCCGGTGAGGAAGCGGTGAAGCCACGCTGCTCTCATGTCTCGGCGGTTCTCTGCGGATACCGGACAAGAGCGGCCTGATGGCCGACCGGAGGAACGCGACAATGGATACCTCAACTGTTCGCTGGCCGGATTCGCTGTGGGCCGCCGTGACGCCGCCCGGGCCGGAACTGCAGGCGCTCGCCGGCGACGCGCAAGCCGATGTCATCGTGATCGGCGGCGGATTTACCGGACTGTCGACCGCGCTGCATCTGCGCGAAGCCGGCATCGACGTCGCCGTGGTCGAGGCGATGGAGCCAGGCTGGGGCGCATCGGGCCGCAACAACGGTCAGGTCATTCCGACTTTGTCGCGGCCAGATCCCGAGGACATCGTCCGCAAGCACCGCGCGGTCGGCGAACGCTTCGTTGCGCTGCTGCGCGACAGTGCCTCGACGCTGTTCGATCTGGCGCGGCGCTACCAAATTCAAGCCGAGCAGGAACAGACGGGATGGATCCAGCCGGTGCACTCGCCCGGCCGCATGGGGATTGCCGAGCGCCGGGTCCGGCAGTGGTCGAAATTCGGTGCGCCGGTGGAAATCCTTTCGCGCGAGCAAACCCGCGCCATGCTCGGGTCGGACGCCTGGTTCGGCGGCTTTTGGAACAAGTCCGGAGGTCACATCAATCCGCTGGCGTTGTCGCGCGGGCTTGCCCGCGCCGTGCTGGAGCGTGGGGGCCGCATCTACGCGCGCTCGGCGGCAACAGGCTTCGAGCGGCGCAATAACCGGTGGGTGGTCAAGACCGCGCAAGGCCGGATCAGCGGCAGGGCCCTGATCGTGGCGACCAATGCCTATACCGGCGAGTTCTCGAAACAGCTGGCGCCGGACATTGCGCACGAAGTCATGCCGGTGCTGTCCTGGCAGATGGCGACGCAACCGCTATCCGAAAGCGCGCGCAAGAGCGTCATTCCCGGCCGGCAGGCGATGTCCGACACCCATGGCGAACTTTACTTCGCCCGCTACGATGCACGACATCGTCTCGTCACAGGGGGCGCCGTGATCGGTCCGGGCGACAAGCCCGGCAGGTTGAAGAAGGCCGTCGCCGAACGCGTGCAACGGTTGTGGCCGCAGATCGGACCGGTTCATTTCGACCACGTCTGGAACGGCTATGTCGGTATGACCACGGATTTCCTGCCACGCATTCATCGGCTCGGGCCCGATGCCTTTGGCTGGACCGGCTGCAACGGCCGCGCGGTCGCACTTTCGATCGCGCTCGGGGGTGAATTCGCCAAGGCGGCGTGCGGCGTTCCCGACAGCGAACTCGCGCTGCCGTTCACCGACCCCGCGCCGATCGTGGCGCACGCGCTGCTGCGTCGCCTGGCGCCGCTGATGCTGATGGTCTATCGGCGGCGCGATGCGCGAGAGATCGCTTAGCGCGGCTTCGCTGTCGACGAAGGTCCCTACTTGACACGGCGCTTGCTCCAAGGGACCGTCCCGGCCGCATTCCATGCAGGCAACAGTGCAAGAAAAGCAAACTGGAAAACACGAACATGGATCAGATTGACGTCGCGATCGTCGGCACCGGCTGGTGCGGCGGCATCCGGGCGGACGCCTGTGCCGCTCATCCGCTGGTGGGTGGCGTGCACATCGCCGAGAACCGGCCCGAGCGGTTGAAGGAGGTTGCGGCGAAGATCGGCGCCAAATCGGCGACATCGGATTATCGCGCCTTGCTGGAGAACAAGGACATCTCGGCCGTGTTCGTCTGTGCGACGCCCGAGACCACGCATTTTCCGATGACGCGGGATTTTCTGCGCGCTGGCAAGCACGTGTTCCTGGAAAAGCCGATCGCGCTCGAACTCGAAGAGGCGGATGAGTTGATTTCCATCGCGCGCGCCAACAAGCTCAAATTCACCATCGGCTATTCGCAGCGCTTCAATCCGAAATTCGCTTACGTCAAGCAGTGCGTCAGCGACGGCACCATCGGCAAGCCCGTCAGCGTGCTGGTGAGTCGGCACATCTCGCGCAGCCTCGGCAAGAAGATCAGCGGCCGCGTCAAGCTTTCGCCGGCCGCGATGGAATCGACCCACGATCTCGACTTCGTGCTCTGGTGCCTGGAACCCGCCAAGCCAATTCGGGTCTATTCGCAGGTAAATTACGGCGCGATGCGCGAATCCTCGGGCAACGATATCCCCGATCTTCAATGGATCATCGTGACGATGAACTCCGGCCTCAGCTTCGTCGTCGGCGGCGGCTGGAGCCTGCCGCCCGGTTATCCGAACTTCTCCTCGACCTGGATCGAACTGGTCGGAACCGAAGGCGCGCTGATGGTCGACGACACCCATCGCGACGTGATGCTCAATACCATGAAGCACGGCGCCGTGTTTCCGATGTCGACCATGCCCGGCGAATCGGTCGGCCACGTCTATGCCGGCCCGATGGCGTCCGAGACGGTGCATTTCGTGGAAGCCGTGGCGCTGGACCGGCCGGTTCTGGTGACGCCCGAACAGGCGCGCCGCGTGATGGAGCTTTATATCGCCGCGGACCTGTCGGCCGAACTCAACGAGCCGGTGACGCTGCCGCTGGAGAACAAGCGACCGACGAGACTGGTCGCCGGCGTCTAGGGCGCGGTCGTGATCCCCCTCCCCACCGCTTCGTGGGGGAGGGGAGAAGAAGCCGCAGGAACCCTAATTAGGACCCCGCCGCCGCCCGCACCAGCGCGATCAGTTCGCCGCCGTAATGCTCCAGCTTCTTGTCGCCGATGCCGGCGATGCCGCGAAGTTCGTTCAGCGATGTCGGGCGCGCCGAGGCGATGCCGTCGATGGTGGAATCGTGCAGCACGACATAGGCCGGCACGCCGCGGCTGCGCGCGGTCTGCGAACGCCATGCCCGCAAGCGCGGCAAGCAAGGTCGGGTCGCCGGCCTTGCCGGCTGTGGCGGGTGTAGCCGCAAGATCGCCGCGCCGCGATTTCGACCGGATGGCGCGGATGCGGGCGCCGGGAATTTCCTCGCGCAGCATCACATCCGTCTCGCCCTTGAGCACGCCGCGCGCGCTTTCCGTCAGCTTCAGCGCACCAAAGGCCTCGCTGTCGACGCGAAGATGGCCCATCGCCACCAGCTGCCGCAACGCGGCGCGCCATTGCTTTTCATTGAGTTCGCGGCCGATGCCGAACACCGACAGCCGGTCATGCCCGAATTGCGTGACCCGCTCGGTCATGCGGCCGATCAGGACGTCGATCAGGTGCATGGCGCCGAACCGCTGCCCGGTGCGATAGGCGCAGGACAATAGCTTCTGCGCGATCACCTTGCCGTCGCGCAGCTGCGGCGGCGACAGGCAGTTGTCGCAATTGCCGCATTTGGCCTCCGCCAGCCGCTCGCCGAAATAGCCGAGCAGGCGGGTGCGCCGGCAGTCGGCGGCCTCGGCCAGCGCGACCAGCGCTTCCAGCTTGCCGGTCGACACGCGCTTGAAGGCGTCCGAACCGTTCGAACTCCTCGATCATGCGGCGCTGCTGCACGATGTCGGACAGGCCATAGGCCATCCAGGCGCTCGACGGCTTGCCGTCGCGCCCGGCGCGGCCGGTTTCCTGATAATAGGCCTCGATGCTCTTGGGCAAATCGAGATGCGCGACAAAGCGCACGTCGGGCTTGTCGATGCCCATGCCGAAGGCGATGGTGGCGACGATCACGACGCCGTCTTCGTTGATGAAGCGATCCTGATGGCGCGCGCGCGTGGCGGCATCCAGGCCCGCGTGATAGGGCAGCGCCGTGATGCCGGCGTCAGCAAGCGTGGCGGCAACGTCCTCGACCTTGGCACGCGACAGGCAGTAGACGACGCCCGCGTCGCCCGCGTGACGCTCGCCGATGAAGGCTTTCAGCTGGGATGGTGCGTTTTGCTTCTCGACGATTTCATAGCGGATGTTCGGCCGGTCAAAACTCGCGACGAAGCGCGGCGCACCGGCAAGCCCCAGCCGCTCGACGATCTCCTGGCGGGTGAGTTCGTCGGCGGTTGCGGTCAGCGCGATCCGCGGCACATCGGGAAAGCGCTCGGCGATGGCCGACAGCCCGATATATTCCGGGCGGAAGTCGTGGCCCCATTGCGACACGCAATGCGCCTCGTCGATTGCAAACAGCGCGATTTTCGCGCGGCCGAGCAGGGACAGGCAGCGCGGAGTCAATAGCCGCTCCGGCGCGACGTAAAGCAGGTCGAGATCGCCGGCGACGAGCCGCGCCTCGACCGCGTTGGCCTCTTCAAACGACAGCGTCGAATTCAGCACCGCGGCCTTGACACCGGCCTCGAGCAGGCCCGCAACCTGGTCGCGCATCAGCGCGATCAGCGGCGAGACCACGATGCCACAGCCTTCGCGCAACAGGGACGGCAATTGATAGCACAGCGACTTGCCGCCGCCGGTCGGCATCAGCACCAGGCAATCGCCGCCATCGGTGACATGTCGGACGATTTCCTCCTGCGCGCCGCGAAAGCCCGGCAGGCCGAACACGGAATTCAGCACCGAGAGCGCTTCGGAGGAATTGAACTCACCGCGTTGGGCCGAGGTCATGGCGGATAGTTTACCCATCGAAGTCCTCAACGCCACATCCCGCGCATGCGTGCGCCGACGTCGATGCGCGGCCCCTGGCTTGCGCTGCGCGCCACGGTTCCAGCCACCATGCGCGGCCAGGTCGTCTTTTCGAACAGGCCGAGCAGGCGATCCGGAATGAAGCGTGTCCGCGCGGCATAAACGTGGCGATCGCCACGCACCTGCTGGCCGTGGGTGAAGAAACGCTGCGGCACCATGAGATGCAGATCGTCGCGGGCGCGGGTCATGGCGACGTAGAGCAGCCGGCGTTCCTCCTCGACCTCGGCGCTGGTGCCGACGCCGAGGTCGGACGGTATGCAGCCATCGACCACGTTGAGCACGAACACCGACTTCCATTCCTGTCCTTTGGCCGAATGGATGGTCGACAGGATCAGGTAATCCTCGTCGAGCAGTGGCACGCCGGCCTGGTCGCTGGTCGCATCCGGCGGGTCGAGCGTCAGTTCGGTGAGGAAGCGCTCGCGGGAGGGATAGCCGCTGGCGATCTGTTCGAGCTGGATCAGATCGGCGCGGCGGGTCTCGGCATCCTCGTGGATGCGATCGAGGTGCGGCTCGTACCAGAGGCGGGCGCGTTCGAGGTCGGCCGGCCAGTTCGAATGACGGATAGCCGCGACCGCTTGCACGAACATGTTCCAGTCGTCGCCGGCCCGCGGCGGCGCCGGCGCATTGGCAAGTGCTGCGATCGGATCGGCGCTGTCGGCCATGTGATCGAGCACCCGCTGCGCCGAAGTGGGGCCGACCCCCGGGATCAGATGCAGCAGCCGGAAACCGGCGACGCGGTCGCGCGGATTCTCGACGAACCGCAACAACGCCAGCATGTCCTTGATGTGGGCCGCATCGAGGAATTTCAGGCCGCCGAACTTGACGAAGGGGATGTTGCGGCGGGTCAGCTCGACTTCGAGCGGCCCGCTGTGGCTGGAGGTGCGAAACAGCACCGCCTGCTGCTTCAGGAGCGTGCCGGACTCGCGGTTTTCGAGCACGGTTTCGACGATACAGCGTGCCTGGTCGGCCTCGTCGCGGACGGTGAGGAGTTGAGGCTTTGCGCCAGCCGTCCGGTCGGTCCAGAGATTCTTGGTGAAGCGCTCGCGCGCGAGATCGATCACGCCGTTGGCGGCGGCGAGGATCGCCTGCGTCGAGCGATAGTTGCGATCGAGCGTGATGATGTCGGCCGGCGGCGAGAACTGGCCCGGGAAATCCAGGATGTTGCGCACGGTGGCCGCGCGGAACGAATAGATCGATTGCGCATCGTCGCCGACCACGGTGAGGCCGCGGCCGCCGGGCTTCATTCCCAGCAGGATCGAAGACTGCAGCCGGTTGGTGTCCTGATATTCGTCGACCAGCACATGATCGAAACGGTCGCCGATGTCGCTTGCCAGCGCCTTGTCGCTCATGGTCTGCGCCCAGTACAGCAGCAGGTCGTCATAGTCGAGTACGTTCTGCGCCTGCTTGGCTTCGACATAGGCCGCGAACAGCTCCTTCAATTCGGCAGCCCATCCGGCGCACCACGGAAACGACGACCCCAGCACCTCTTCGATCGGGACTTCCGCGTTGACGCAGCGCGAGTAGATCGCAAGGCAGGTGCCCTTGGTCGGAAATCGTTCCCTGGTTTTGGAAAATCCCTTCTGGTGCCGGATCAGGTTCATCAGGTCGGCGGAATCTTCGCGGTCGTGAATCGTAAACGCCGGATCGAGCCCGATCTGCTCGGCGTATTCGCGCAACAGCCGCGCGCCGATGCCGTGGAAGGTGCCGGCCCAGGCCAGCGCGTCCGTCATCAGGCCGGCATTGTCGCCCAGCACCTTGCGCGCGATCCGCTCGACCCGCTTCGTCATTTCGGAGGCCGCCCGGCGCGAGAACGTCATTAACAGGATGCGCCGGGGGTCGGCGCCGCCGACGATCAGATGCGCGACGCGATGCGCCAGCGTGTTGGTCTTGCCGGATCCGGCGCCGGCGATCACCAGAAGCGGCGCACACCCGTCCGCTTCCGTCGTGCCATGCTCGACGGCGCGCCGCTGTTCCGGATTGAGGCTTTCGAGATAGGCGGCTGAAGGCACGGATTGATCATCCCGAGGTGAAAAATCAAACTCCGTGATTCCCGGTGCGCTTACAATGCTTCCGCGCGGCGGCGCATCGGGAAGGGGCATCGCATCGAAATCAACTCTTGGCCGAATAATATGAACAAATCAAGAACAATGCAAAAAAGGCCCGCCTGAGCGGGAAATAAGCGCCGCTACGCCCCGGCCCGCCGCAACGCCTCGGCGACGCTCACGACCGGGACATTGTGGCTTAAGGCGGCTTCCAGCGCATGGCGCAGCAGCGACGGCGAGCATCCATAGGGGCTCGGCACCGTCTTGACGTCGTGGCTGTAGAAGATCAACCAGCCGGCCTTGGCGACGGCTTCGCCGAACGCGCGGTCGATTCCGTCACGGTCGATATGCAGGTCGATCAGCGGCGTCGCGCGCAGATAGTGCAGGTCGACGGTGCCGCTGTTGATGCCCGGCAGGATGCCCCGGGACGAGCGGAAGGCCTTGCCGAGTTGCCGCTTGCGCGGCAGCGATCCCACGCCGTAGGGATAGGCAAAATTCTCCAGCGTGATCGACGGGTCGAGCGCGCCAAGATAGCGCCGGTTCTTGTCCATCTCCGCGCTCATCGCGCTCGCGTCGAGATCGACGGTGCGCGCGTGCGAAAACGTATGGCAGGCGATTTCATGGCCCCTGCGATGCAGGCTTGCGATCTCTTCGGCGCTCGCCCCGGTCCAATGACCGGACCACTGACCGATCAATTCGCCCGAGACATAGAAGGTTCCCCGCGCGTCATATTCCTCGAGCAGCGGCGCGCCGACGGTGGCCGCGCTCTTCGGGATATCGTCGAATGTGAAGCTGACCATCGGGCCGGTTCCCGGCAGTCTGAAGGGCGCGGCGCCGAAATGCCGGGCCAACCGGTTGCTGACGCGCGTTCGCAATCCGGACCAGCCAGAGGGCTTGATCGACGTTGCGCTCATCACCGTGTTTCCATGTCGAGGCGCGGCGACGCCGTGCTCGAGCCATCCGACAGGTATCCAAGCCAATTTGCGAAGATTGCGGTTGCCGCGGCGCCGGCTGCGATGTCCGAGCGAAGCGTGCGCTCGGGTAGCTCGAGAGTGAGCGCCGGCCGCCGTTCGACGCGAGTGCGCGCCTCAAAGACTGCAAGTCTTTGCTCGGTTTCGTTGTCGAAATAGCCTGATGGGATGGCCGGATAGGTGTCGCGTTCGCCGGCGAGATAGCGCGAAATATCGCGCAGATATTCCCGCTCCAGCGACAGCGCGTCATATTCGGGATGTCCCTGGAAGAACACGAACTGGCTGCGCAGTTTTCTGGCGAAGATATCGACTCCGGCCTCGCGCGATTGCGTAAGCACCTGATAACCCCGGGCGGCGAGGTCGTCGGCGCGCAGTTCGTTGAGGCGCGAATGCGCGACCTTGAGCGGCGAGGGGATATCCCGCATCAGCCGGTGGTCGGCGACCTTGGCGCAGTCGTAGATTCCCGAACATTTTGTCGCGAGCCGTTGGCGCTCGATACCGTCGAGATGGAGCACCGCGGCATGCGCGGCAAGGCACGACCAGATCGTCGAGCGCGTGTTGGTTTCCGCCCAATCGATCAGGTCGGCAAGCTCCGGCCAGAACGACTCGCCGGGAAGCGTCGCGGCGTTCGGCTCGGCGCCGGTGACGATCAGGCCATCGAACTTCAAGCGCCCGAGATCGGCGATGTCGGTGTATTGCCGGTCGAGGCGCCATTTCGCCGTCTGCGATCGATGTACCGACGGCAGTGCGAAGCAATGGAAATCGATGCGGATGTCGCCGGCGGCCTGCCTGAGCAGGCGCATGAACTGGCGTTCGGTCGCCTTCAGCGCCGCATCGGGCATGTTGTTGACGAGTCCGATCGTCAGATCCACCTCGGCATGACGCGGACGACCGAATTTGTCCTCTTCCCGCAGCTGTGCCGGCGCGAGCCCTGGACTCACGATCAGCCGCCGCTTTTCCAACAGCACGGTCATGCCTTCGCTCCGGCCGATCTATTCCGCGGCCTCAAGCCGCTGATGCGCGCTGCAGGCCGCCGCCAGCGCCTGGTCGATATCCTCGATGATGTCGGAAACGTGCTCGATGCCGATCGACAGCCGGATGGTTTCCGGCAGCACGCCGGCGGTGCGCTGCTGCTCGGCCGTCATCTGGCGATGCGTGGTCGAGGCGGGATGGCAGGCGAGCGATTTGGCATCGCCGATATTGACCAGCCGGGTGATCAGCTTCAGCGCGTCATAGAAGCTCTTGCCGGCTTCCATGCCGCCCTTGATGCCGAAGGTGAACAGCGACGAGGCGTTGCCGTTGAGATATTTCTGGACCAGCGCGTAATAGGGACTGTCGGGGAAGCCCGCATAATTGACCCAGGCGACGCGCGGATCGTTGCGCAGGAAGTCGGCGACCTTGCGCGCGTTCTCGACATGCCGCTCGACGCGCAGCGCCACGGTTTCGATGCCCTGCAGCAGCAGGAAGGCGTTGAACGGCGACAGCACCGATCCCATGGTGCGCTGATAGACGCTGCGCGCCCGCTGGATATAGGCGCTGCTGCCGAATTGCCTGGTATAGACGAGGCCGTGATAGGACTCATCGGGCTCGTTGAAGGCGGGGAAGCGTTTCGCGTGCTCGGCCCAGGGGAAGCGGCCGGAGTTGACGATCGCCCCGCCCAGCGTGGTGCCGTGGCCGCCCAGGAACTTGGTCAGCGAGTGGACCGCGATGTCGGCGCCGTAGTCGAACGGTTTTAGCAGGATCGGGGTCGCAACCGTATTGTCGACCACCAGCGGTACGCCATGGCGATGGGCGACCTTGGCCAGGGCCTCGATGTCGCAGACATTACCCGCAGGATTGCCGATGGTCTCGGAGAAGACCGCCTTGGTGTTTTCGTCGATAAGCTTCTCGATCGCGTCGGCCTTGTCGCTGTCGGCAAAATGGGTGGTGATACCCTGCCGCGGCAGCACGTAAGAGAGCAGGGTGTGCGTGGTGCCGTAGAGCTGCGGCACCGAGACGATGTTGCCACCGGTGTCGGCGAGGTTGACGAGGGCAAAATGCAGCGCCGCCTGACCGGTCGCGACCGCGAGCGCGCCGACGCCGCCTTCGAGTTCGGTGATGCGCTTTTCGAGGACGGCCGTGGTCGGGTTCGCGATCCGCGAATAGCGAAAACCTTCCGCCTCGAGGTTGAACAGGGCGGCGCCGTGATCGGCGCTGTCGAAGGCGTAAGCCACCGTCTGGTAAATCGGAACCGCAACGGATTTGGTGGTGGGATCTGGATCGTAGCCGGCGTGAATGGCGATGGTTTCGTTGCGCATTGTCCACCTCTACGTTCGCGTCGCGCATTTCAACATGCGTTTTATTGGCAGCCTCCTTGTTAATGGCGGAGTGTCAAGCCTTCAATAATTCGCGCCAACATTGAGGAAATAACCCTAATGGATGTTCGCCAATTGATTAAAATTGAATCAATTGCCGAGCGCGCGCCGGATCTGGTCGCCGATCAGGTCGAGCGCGAGGCGGGCCTGCGGAAGTATCGCGCCCATGGCGTGGAAGTTATGAATCATGCCGTCATGACAGATGTGTTCCACCGTGACGCCGGCCGCCACCAGCTTGCCGGCATAGGCGTTGCCTTCGTCGCGCATCGGATCGAATTCGGCGGTATGGATAATGGCGGTGGGAAGGCCTGCGAATTTGATCGATCGAAGCGGCGAGATTCGGGGGTCGGCGAGGTCGGCACCCTCCGGCAGATAGTCGGCGAGGTCGGCTTCCAGCGTCGCCCGGTCGAGCAGGTGATTTTCGGCGAACGCTTCACGCGAAGGTGAAGTATCCTCGAAATCGAGCACCGGGCAGATCAGGCACTGCGCCACGATCGCAGGCCCCGAGTTCGCGCTGGCTCTGCTGGCAAACCACCGCGGCGAGCGTCGCGCCGGCGGAATCACCGCCCACCACCAGCCTCGTCGCATCGATGCCGAGCGTAGCGCCCTGTTCGGACACGAATCGGGTCGCCGCCACGGCGTCCTCGATCGCGGCCGGAAATTTGTGTTCGGGTGCGAGCCGGTAATCCACCGAAACCAGCCGGCAGCCGCTGGTTTTTGCCAGCGCCGCGCAGATCAGGTCGTGGGTGTCGAGACTGCCGGCCACCATGCCGCCGCCATGGAAGAACACAAAGCCCGGCAAATGTGCGCTCGAGTCATCGGCGGGATCATAGAGCCGATAGCGAATATCGCCGCCCGGGCCCGGCAATGCGCCGTCCGTGCCGGTCGCCGCCGTCGCGTCGGTGCGCGCGAACTGCATGAGTTTCGCCAGCGCCCGCCGGCGCGCCTCCGCGCTTGGCCGCGATCGATCGCTCGGCGAGACCGCCGCCATCATGACGAGCAGACGCTTGGCCAGGGGATCGAGGGGCATGCCGGCTCCGGGATCAGAATGTAGCGCAACATCGTGGTCTACCAATCGTGAATCGATTGGTATCGCCGGCCCGTTACGCAAGGGAATCCTTAGGAAGTTCCGACAATAGTGGCAGCATTGCGGGCGGCAATTTGGTACTGTGGCTTGAGGATCGCTAACATGGTCGCAACGGTAAAACCGGTCAGTTTCTCGCAGACCTGGACCTTCTTCGAAGGTGACTGGCACGAAGGCAATGTGCCGATCATGGGACCGCGCACGCATGCGGCCTGGCTCGGCTCGGCGGTGTTCGACGGCGCGCGCGCCTTCGAAGGCGTGGCGCCCGATCTCGACCGGCACTGCGCCCGGGTCAACCAGTCGGCAATCAATTTCAGGCTGAAGCCGGTCGTCGACACCGAGACCTGGCTGGCGCTCGCGCGCGAAGGCATGGCGCGTTTCGAGGCCAACGCCGAACTCTACATCCGGCCGATGTATTGGCCGCAGACCGGCGCCGGCGGCGGCGTCCTGTTCGATCCGGAAACCACCAACTGGTGTATGTCCATCTATGTCGCGCCGATGCCGCAGCCGACCGGTACCGCGATCACGCTTTCGCCGTTCCGCCGGCCGACCATGGAAACCGCTCCCGTCGACTGCAAGGCGGCCTGTCTTTACCCGAACAATTCGCGCGCGCTGATGGAAGCGCAGTCGCGCGGCTTCGGCAACGCCCTGATGCTCGACATGCTCGGCAATGTCGCGGAATTCGGCAATTCGAACGTGTTCATGGCCAAGGACGACGTCGTCTACACGCCGGCGCCGAACGGCACCTTCCTCAACGGCATCACAAGGCAGCGCGTGATCGACCTGTTGCGCGGCGACGGGATCAGCGTGGTCGAGGCGGTACTGAGATACCAGGATTTCCTCGACGCCGACGAGATCTTCTCCAGCGGCAATTTTGCCAAGGTCGCGCCGATCACCCGGATCGACGATCGCTCGCTGCAGCCGGGGCCGTTCTACGGCCGCGCCCGCAAGCTGTATTGGGAATTCGCTCACGCGTGAATCGCCGGGTTCGAGCAGGCAAAACTTCAGGGTCCGTACAGCACCAGTTCGGTATCGGTGAGGTCGGCAAGACGCGGCCGGTGCGGGCCCTTGAAATATTTGCGGCCGCGCGCTCTCGAGAAGATGCCGGTGAGACCGGCAATCGGGCCGTTGGCATCGAGGATCACCGAGATCTTGCCGTGCCGGAGCAGCGCGCGGCCGATCGAGCCTGCGCATTCGACGAACTCGGCGACGTCGCGGCAATAGATCAGCTGCATCGCCGGCGGCGCGATCCAGCCGCGGCGGATGCGCATCGGCACCAGGATGAACGGGAAGGCGCCGCCATCAGGCGTGCGGCATACCAGGCTGAGGCAGCCATAGCCCGCGTGCCGCACCAGCCGTTCGACCTCGGTCTCGGTCAGGCCATCGATCGCCCCGGTCTCCGGCGAGACGGTCTCGACCCTCATGCCGTTCGGGACGTGCGATAGCGCCGGCAGCGAAAAGAACAACCCGCTGCAATAGGAAGAAAACCCCTGCGCCTCGATGATCGGCCAGGTCCAGGTGGCGGGACTGATGTTGAGATAGGTGACCTCCTTGCGTCGCTGTGCGATCCCGGTCAGCAGCGGCGCGTAGCTGCGAAACTGCGGATCGACATACCAGCTCGACAGATTGCACTGGATAGCGGTTTCGCCGCCGCTACTCCTCACGCTGTAGAGCAGCAGCAACACGCCGACCGGCCTGCCCCCATGGTCGAGCATATAGCCGAACCGCGGATAGCCGTCGGGAACCTGGCGCGCGGCCTGGCGGCGCAGTCCCTGCATCCAGTAGTCGCGCGGCCGGGTCACAAAGCCGCGCGTTAGAAGATCCGCGACGGCGTCGAGATCGGCCTCGGCAATTTCCCGGCAGCGAAGTTTTGGCGTGGTCACGGCCGGGTACGATCCATGGTTAACGAAGCGCCAGCGCTTCGCGCAACGGAGCCGGCCAGTTGGCGACATCGGTGCCGTGAGTGTGGAACATGGCGACCGCCAGCCGGTCCATGCCGAACGCGACGCAACCGGTATGCGCCGGCGCGCCATTGGCATCCCTGATGTCCCAGGTGGTGCCGAAATGATCGCGGTGATAATTGAAGCTCATGCAGGCGGTCGGCTGCTCCTCTGAGCGCAGCGGCACCAGCAATTCGAACTTCAGCGATTGCTGCTTCTGGCTGACCGCCTTCATCTGGCCGACCCGGCCGAAGAAGGGATCGCTGGCATAGTCGACCTTGAAGGCGAGGCCGAGGTCGCGCGCGATGCCTTGGGCGCGCACCATCCAGCGCTCGCGGAAATCGGACACGTCGTCGGGGCTGCCGATGCAGACATATTCGCGCATACGGAACGATTGCAGCCGGTCGAGATGGCGCGACGGTTCGGCGCGAAAGCAGTCCGAAGCAACATCGAAGCGCAGGCCGCCCGACGGCAGCGGGCCGCGGCTGGCCGCGATCGGATAGACGGGATAGCAGGCCGCCGGCGACAGCACGAGATCGGCGGGCGACAGCGACGTGGTCCAGTCGCCGCCGGCATCGAAGCGGCTGACCGCGGAATGGATTTCGCGCTCGGTGCCGTGCAGGCCGCAGACGCAGCCGAGCAGATTCGGGAAGCTCTTGAGGTAGCCGGATTTTTCCAGAATGCCGCGGTTCATGACCGGCGGAAAGCGCATCACCTCGGTATCGGGTTCGCGATGCCGCGTGATCAGCGCGGCGAGCCGCTCGATCATGTCCTCGTAGAGCGCGGTGCGCGCATAGACGCCGTCGGTGCCCATCTTGTGGAACAGCGCGCCGAACAGGTGGTCCAGCGGGTCGACCGGCGCCGAGGTTTCTGGTGAAGCATCCCTGATGGCTACGTTCATGTCTGGCCTTCCATTCCTTCTCTCGAGCGGCTCAATCGCGCAAAGATGCGGGCACCGAGCTCATGAGGCTTGCGGTCGCGATGTTGGCGAGGATGCGGTCGTTGTTGATCATGATCGGCGCCGACAGCACGTCGCGCAGATGGCGGCCGACGCTGAAATCGCCGTCGTTGCGATAGCCGGACAGGCCGCAGGCGCGCATCGCGTGCATCACGGTCTCGACCGCGAGCTCGGACGCCTCGACCTTGAGCAGGTTGATCTGCGACTGGAAATCGAGCGACGACAGCGCGCGCTCGTCATGTTCATGGGCCGTATAGGTATCGAGATTGGCCGCGATCATGGCTCGCAGCTTTGCCAGCGATCGCTTGGCCGCGGTGAAGTGCGCCGCGCCCGGCGGCATCTGCCCGCCGGCGCCGCGGGCGGCCTTGCGGATGAAGGCCTGCGCGCGCTCCACCGATGCCGCCGCGATCCCGGCCCAGGCCGAGGACCAAGTGAGATGCGCGACCGGTGTCATGGTCTGCGCGTGAATCTTGTCATAGCTCTCGGGGAAAATCTGCTCCGACGAGCCATTGAACTTCAGCTCGAAGCCGGCGCTGCAGGTGCCGCGCATGCCGAGCGTCTCCCATTCGAGACTTTTCTCCAGCGTGTAATCGTCCTTTGTCATGGCAAGCAGAACCTGGTCGGAGCCAGCGGCGTCGTTGGCGCGGCGGGCGATCGAGACGATGCCGTCGGCCTGCGCGCCATAGGAGATCACGGTGGCGTTGCGGACCAGCGAGATCTCGGAGCCCGTGTGCTCGACGGCGGCGCTGGAGAAGCGGATGTTGCCGCCGTTCTGGCCTTCGGTGGTCGACGACGCCAGCAGCATCTGCTCGGTCGCGACGCGGCGCATCAGCGCCTCGTGCCAGTTCGAGCCGGTGCCGTGGCGGACCAGGCAGGCGACCTTGGTCTGATGCATGGCGAAGACCATCGCCGTGGAGGCGCAAGCGCGGCCGAGCGTGTAGCACATCTCGGCGATTTCCGGGATCGATGCGCCGTCGCCGCCGAGCTGCAGCGGAATCTGGATGCCCAGCAACCTTTGCTGGCGCGCGGTGTCGATGGCGGTCTGCGGGAAGCGGGCGTCGCGATCGACCTGCTCGGCTTCCGCCGCCGCGACCGAGGCCACCGCCGCAGTCCGTTGCGGAAAGCTGCTGCGGTCGACGAAGAATGGTTCGCGGGTCTGACCCGCGGCGGTGTCTCGCAACCTGGCTTCCTGTACGTTCATGGCCGATTTGCCCTTGAGGTTTGCCGATGCGAGATGCCGCGCGAGGATCGCGGCGGCGTCACATCGATCGCTTCAACCGCTTCCGAGAACCCCAAGGGTAAGGATTTAATTCAAATGCGTCGACGAGATTCAGGGTAAACGCCCGCCGTTTCACGGATGAAAGTTAACCCTCGGTATTTTCGATGCGTGGTTTTTTAGCGATCGCCGTTAGCGTTAAGAACGAAGTAATGATTAGCATCAAAGGAGAGTCACTGTTTCTCAAGGAGTGGCGGATTTATAGATGCAAAAGGCTGGGACCGATTTTGGAAATCGCAGGTTCGGGGCGATCTGTGTATCGTCGCGGCGACAAATGGGAAATTGAAGATGCAAGCCTTCAGCGCCAACGTTCAGGACCGCATCCTGGCCCTCGTCAAGTCCATTCTCGAGCAGAACGCGATCACCGCGGATGTCCATGCCGAATCGCGGCTGGTGGATGTCGGCCTGACCTCGATGGACATGGTCAATCTGATGCTGTCGGTCGAAGCCGAATTCGATTTCACCATTCCGCAGGATCAGATCACGCCGGAAAATTTCCAGTCGGTGCAGACGCTGCAGGCGATGATCGTGCGGCAGTTGCGGATTGAGCAGGCGGCCTGAGTTTCCGCCGTCCCCGCGCAACTTCGTCATTGCGAGTGCAGCAGAGCCGCGCGAACACCATCAAGCTGTCATGGCCGGGCTTGACCCGGCAATCCATCTTCTTAGCGAAAAGGCTTCTTGCGAAGAAGGGATGGATGCCCGGATCAACTCCGGGCATGACGAGCGTGATGTATTGCGCCATCATCATTGGACACACTTTCGCGATCCCGCCGCATGATTTTTTTTGCGCGAGGTATTCTTTTATTCCCGCCCTCCAAACAAAGGGCGCAGGGAATGCCGGGCGGCCGATGCGCCCGATAGCCGCGTGTGCAATGGGTAGTGATAGAACGCACACGCGTTAGTCAGGTCACACCGGAATCACCCGGCATTCCCCACGCAATGGTTTACGGATTATAACGTGCCCTCCCCGGTGCTCGGGCTCTTTGGCCACCGTCATTCGCCCGCCTCAGAGCGAACTTGACACCAGCGTCGAGGTGCCAGGACCACACATCTTTTCCGTCCGCCAGAAAATGCCTTCGTCAGAAGCATCCCCCAGCGTCCACCGCATCCCGCCCCGCGTTGTTGACGTTGCGCAACGCCCCTTTGGTGGGGCGGGACGGGAACCTACATAGGATAATTCGAATATTCGGACAACCAGAATATTTTCGCCAACCGGGCTTGACGAGCGGACCGAACAAGCACGTCGGGGCGTTGGTGATTTGCCCGTCGGGTCATCGGGCCGGCTTTCCGCCCCTGCTTGCTTGCGGTTCGTTGCCAAAACAAGATAGCTTCGCGCCGTGCCGGAATCCGGCCACCGGTCAACCATATCACTACGACAGCGTGGACAATCCCGATGAGTGGCGAGCCCTACAAGTCTTGGCAGTGCCGGACCTGCGGTTACATCTATGACGAGGAAAAAGGCGACCCCGATGAAGGGCTGGCGCCGGGCACCCGATGGGCTGACATTCCGCAGGACTGGGTCTGTCCGGAATGCGGCACGCCGAAGAGCGATTTCGACATGGTCGAAATGTAAAGATAACGAGTCGGTGGGTTCTTCGACATGTCGGGCGGCGTTGGCAGCGGGCAATTGGAAACTCCATGACGAAAGCGATCCTCGGCATTATCGGCGGCTCGGGCATCTACGACCTGCCAGGGCTCGAGAATGCGCGTGAGGAGGTGATTGCGAGCCCTTGGGGCGAGCCTTCGGCGCCGGTGCGTCACGGCCGCATCGCGGGCCTGCCGATCGTGTTCCTGCCGCGTCATGACAAGGGTCATCGGCTGTCGCCCTCCGACATCAATTACCGCGCCAATATCGACGTCTTGAAGCGCGCCGGCGTCACCGACCTGATCTCGCTGTCGGCCTGCGGTTCGTTCAAGGAGGAGTTGCCGCCCGGCACCTTTGTCCTCGTCGACCAGCTCGTCGACCGCACCCACAAGCGCGAAAGCTCGTTCTTCGGCAAGGGCTGCGTCGCGCATGTGTCGATGGCGCATCCGGTGTCGCCGCGGCTGCGCATTCATCTCGCCGCCGCCGCGGAAGCCGAGGGCATCGCGTTCGCGCGCGGCGGCACCTATCTCTGCATGGAGGGTCCGCAATTCTCCAGCTATGCCGAGAGCATGACCTACAAGAACCTGGGATATTCGGTGATCGGCATGACCAACATGCCCGAGGCCAAACTCGCCCGTGAAGCCGAGATATGTTATGCCACCGTTGCCATGGTGACCGATTTCGATTGCTGGCATCCCGACCATGACGCCGTCACGGTGCAGGACATCATCCGCGTGCTGACCACCAACGCCGACAAGGCCAAGGGCCTGGTGGCGCGGCTGGCGCAGGATTTTCCGAGGGAGCACGAGCCGTGCCCGATCGGCGGCGACCGCGCGCTCGACACGGCCATCATCACGGCGCCGGAAGCGCGCGATCCGGAGTTGTTGAAGAAACTCGACGCGGTGGCGGGAAGGATACTGCGCACGCAGGGTACGCCATGAAGGTCGACGGCAGGCACATCAGGAGCATCTGGCTCGAGGCGGACGGCCATACCGTCAGCGCGATCGACCAGCGCCGGCTGCCGCACCATTTCGTCGTGGCGCAGCTTGCGACCTGCGAGGCCGCGGCGGAGGCGATCCGCTCGATGCTGGTGCGCGGCGCGCCGCTGATCGGCGCCACCGCGGCCTATGGCGTGGCGCTGGCGATGCGGGCCGACGCCTCGGATGCGTCACTCGATCGCGCTTATAAAGCGCTGATCGTGACGCGGCCGACCGCAATCAACCTGAAATGGGCGCTGGAGGAGATGCGCTCGTTGCTGCGGCCATTGTCGCCATCGGACCGGGCAGGCGCGGCCTACTCGCGCGCGGCCGAGATCGCCGAAGACGATATCGCCATCAACAGGGGCATCGGCGCGCACGGCGTTGCCCTGATCGAGGCGATCGCCGCGAAAAAGAAATCCGGGGAGCGCATCAATGTGCTGACGCATTGCAACGCCGGCTGGCTCGCCACCGTCGATTGGGGTACCGCGACCGCGCCGATCTATCTGGCGCATGACGCCGGCCGCCCCATCCATGTCTGGGTCGACGAGACCCGTCCGCGCAATCAGGGCGCCTCGCTCACGGCGTGGGAACTCGGCCATCACGGCGTGCCGCACACCGTCATATCAGACAATACCGGCGGTCACCTGATGCAGCACGGCATGGTCGATCTCGTCATCGTCGGCACCGATCGCGTCACCGCCAATGGCGACGTCTGCAACAAGATCGGCACCTACCTCAAGGCGCTGGCCGCGCATGACAACGGCGTGCCGTTTTATGTGGCGCTGCCGTCGCCGACCATCGATTTTTCCGTCGCCGACGGCATCCGCGAAATTCCGATCGAGCAGCGTGGGCCAGAGGAAGTCGCGACCATGACCGGCCAGACCGCGGACGGGCGGATCGAAACGGTGCGGATCATCCCGGAGGGATCGCCGGTTGCGAATTACGCCTTCGATGTCACGCCGGCGCGGCTGGTGACGGGGTTGATCACCGAGCGCGGCGTGCTGCGGGCGGATCGCGCTTCGCTGGCGGCCGCGTTTCCGGAGCGGATCGCGACGGCGGCCGAATAACGAGGAAGAAGTCGATGCAAAGCGGCTGGACGGATCGCGACGCCGATGCGGCGGTTGACCGCTACAAGGAACTCGGCCGCGATGTCGCGCTTCGGGTCTATACCACGCGGCTACTGGGTCAGGATCCGCGCCTGGTGCTGCATGGCGGCGGCAACACCTCGGTGAAGACAAAGCTCGTCGATCTCAACGGCGAGGCGACCGACGTGCTCTGCGTCAAGGGTTCCGGCTGGGACATGGGCACGATCGAGCCCGCCGGGCTGCCGGCGGTGCGGCTCGCACCGCTTTTGAAATTGCGCGCACGGGAAAAACTGACCGACGAGGAGATGGTGCGGCTGCAGCGCGCCAATCTGATCGACCCCGCCGCGCCGAACCCGTCCGTGGAGGCGCTGCTGCACACCTTCATCCCGCACAAATTCGTCGATCATACCCATTCCACCGCGGTGCTTTCGCTGACCGACCAGCCCGACGGCGAAGCGCTGTGCCGCGAGGTGTTTTCCGCGCGCGTCGGTTATGTGCCGTACATCATGCCCGGCTTTGGCCTTGCCAAAGCCGCGGCCGAAGTGTTCGACGCCGATCCCGCGGTCGAAGGGCTGGTGCTGGTCAAGCATGGCATCTTCTCGTTCGGCGCGGATGCGAGAGAAGCCTATGAGCGCATGATCGCGCTGGTGACGTTGGCCGAGGAGCGTCTCGCCAGGCAGCGCAAGCCGGCGATCGTCAGCGCGAGACTGCCGGCGCAGCCGGCGTCCCTCGCCGACGTCGCGCCGATCATCCGCGGCGCCTGCGCCGTGCCGGACAGCAAGATCGACGGCGCCTGGAAGCGGTTCGTACTGGACTTTCGCGGCAACGACGCGGTGATGAATTTCGTCAACGGCGCCGAGGTCGAGCGCTACGGCCAGGCCGGCGTGGTGACGCCGGACCATAACATCCGTATCAAGAACAAGCCGCTGGTGGTGGCCGCGCCCGAGGCCGGCAATCCCGCCGGTTTCAGGACATCGGTGCGCGACGCGGTCGCGGCCTACGGCTGTTCCTACCGGGATTATTTTGCGCGCAACAATGCGCGCGTCGGCGGCATCAAGACCATGCTCGATCCGTCGCCGCGCGTGGTGCTGGTGCCCGGCGTCGGCCTGTTCGGGCTTGGCCGCAGCAAGAAGGACGCGAAAGTCGCCGGCGACCTCGCCGAAGCGGCGATCGCCACCATCACGGATGCCGAAGCCGTCGGCCGTTTCGACCCGCTGCCGGAAGCCGACCTGTTCGACGTCGAATACTGGTCGCTCGAGCAAGCCAAGCTCGGCAGCGCGAAGGAGCTGCCGCTGGCGGGACAGGTTGCCGTCATCACTGGCGCCGCCGGCGCGATCGGATTTGCCACCGCGAAGGCGTTTGCCGCGGCCGGCGCCGAGGTGGCGTTGCTCGATCTCGACGAGGCGGCCGCGCAAGCCAAGGCGATCGGCGGCGCGGCGCTCGGCATTCGCTGCGACGTCACCGACGCCGCTTCGGTGAAGGATGCCTTCGCCGCCGTTGTCGCGGCCTTCGGCGGCGTCGATATCGCGGTCTCCAATGCCGGCGCCGCCTGGCAGGGGCGGATCGGCGAGGTCGATGAAGCCGTGCTGCGGGAAAGTTTCGAACTGAATTTCTACGGCCATCAGCGCGTGGCACAGGCGGCCGTCAAGATCATGCAGGCGCAGGGCACCGGCGGCTGCCTGTTGTTCAACGTCTCCAAACAGGCGGTCAATCCCGGACCGGATTTCGGCCCCTACGGCCTGCCGAAGGCGGCGACGCTGTTCCTGGTGCGGCAATACGCGCTCGATCATGGCCCGGAGGGCATCCGCGCCAATGCCGTCAATGCCGACCGCATCCGCTCCGGCCTTTTGACCGAAGACATGATCGCGCAGCGCTCGAAGATGCGCGGCGTCAGCGAAGCCAGCTACATGCGCGGCAATCTGCTCGGGCGGGAAGTTTCGGCCGAGGATGTTGCGCAAGCGTTTTTGGCGCAGGTGCTGGCGCTGAAAACCACCGCCGACGTCACCACCGTCGACGGCGGCAACATCGCCGCCGCGCTGCGGTAGGGTCAGATGAGTCCGGCTTGATACGGGCAAGCGGAACTCTCCAGCAACCCGCGCAGATAGCCCACGGAAAACGCCGCAACACCCGGGCCGTCGGGCGAATAGTCGAACGGTTCGACTGCGATGGTGCCGGCGTAATGATGGCGCTTCAGCGCGGCCACGATCGGCGCGAATTTCATCTCGCCCTGGCCCGGGCCGCGCCGGTTCGGATCGTTGACCTGGAGATGCGCAATCAGGCCGGTCGGCAGCCAGCGGTCGATCAGCGACGGGATGGTATCGGTCTCGGTGAGCCCGGCGGCGCTGCAATCGATCATCGTTTTCAGATTGGGATGATCGATCGAACGCACCAGTTCGGCCGCCTCGCCTATCGTATTCACCAATTCGGTTTCCCGGGGCGACAGCGGCTCGATGCAATAGACGACGCCGGTTCGCGCCGCCACCAGCGCCACCTGCGCCAGGCCATCGCGCAGCCGCGCCAGCGCCACCGCATGGGTTTCCCCGGCGGCGATCTGGCGCTGTTTGGGCGAGCCATGCACGAGAACCGCGCCGCCGAGTTCGGCGCAAAGGCCGACCAGGTGCGTCATCACGTGAAGCGTGCGCGCGCGCACCGCGGCGTCCGGGTCGGTCAGGGAGAGACCTTCCGGCTTGACCAGCAGCCAATGCAGCCCGGTCACCACGAGACCGAAGCCCTCCACGGTCGCGCGAATTTTGGCCGCCTCGGCGGTCGAGATTTTCTCCGGCGATTCATGAAGCGTGAACGGCGCGATCTCCAGCCCGTCATAGCCGAGACGAGCGGCGTATTCGCATTGCCGCTCCAACGGCATAGCGGCGAGGACTTCGTTGCACAGGGCGATCCGCATGTTCGCCGCCGCCTATTTCGTCGCCGTCAACAAATACGCGATCAGGTCGGCGCGGTCGGCGGCGCTTTCCATGCCGGCATAGGGCATGCGGTTGCCCGGCACCAGGCTTTGCGGATCGGCGAGGTAGGCGTCGAGTGTCTCAGCCGTCCAGACGATGCCGCTGCGCTTCATCGCCGGCGAATAACGGAAATCGCTGACATCGCCGGCCTTGCGCGTGAACAGGCCGTGCAGGCTCGGCCCGACCTCGTTGGCGCCGGCTTGGAGCTTGTGACAGGCGGCGCAATCGCCGAATTTTGCTTCGCCGCGCGCGGCGTTGCCGGCATATGCCGGGCCTGCCAGCAAGAGCATGACGAGCAGCGCCGGCGTGGCGCGCAAAAGCTCGATCATGCCGGCACCAGCGGGCCGGGATTTTTCACATAGCGATTCCTGATTGCGTCCGCCGTCCAGTAGGCCAGCGCGCCGACCGGGCCGGTCGGGTTGTAGGAGGAGTTGTGCGGGAACACATTGGCGCCGACCACGAACAGATTGTGGCAATCCCAGCTCTGGAGATATTTGTTGACCGCGCTGTCGCGCGGATTGGTGCCCATGATGGTGCCGCCGGTATTGTGCGTGCTCTGGTAGGGCACCACGGTCCAGGGATCGGTGCGCGCTCTCGCCGGATTGAGTTTTGTCGGGTTCATCGACCTGGCGATATCGTTGACCACCTGCGCGGCGTGGATGCCCATCCTGTGCTCGTTGTCCTGGTAGTCGAAGGTCATCCGCATCAAGGGTTGGCCGAATGCGTTGCGATAGGTCGGATCGAGGTCATAGCAATTGTAGCGGTTGGCCATCACGCTGCCGCTGGCATTGATCACCATCGCGGTCTGGTACCATTTCGAGGTCGCGCGCTTCCAGTCGCTGCCCCATTGCGGCGTGCCCGAGGGCACCGGGCGATAGCCGATCGGCAGCGCCGTATTGAAGCCACCGGAGATATTGTAGCCGCCGACGAAATTGTGCGGCGCGCGGTCGAAATCCCAATTGGTGTTGTAGTCGTCGATGGTGGCGTTGGAGCCGCCCGCGTTCATGAACGGGTTGAAATACTTTCCCTCGAAAAACAGCGTCGCGCCGGCGCCGGTCTGGTAGCAGTAGTTCCTGCCGACCACCCCTCGCTGCGCGACCGGATCGTAAGGTGCGCCGATGCCCGACAGCAGCATCAGATGCACGTTGTTGATGGCATAGGCGCACAGCAGCACGATGGTTGCCGGCTGTTCGAACTCCTCGCCGTTGAGGATGTTGGTGTAGGTGACGCCGGTGACGCGCCTGCCGTCGGAATCCTTCAGCACTTTCGTGACCCAGGCATGGGTGCGCAGCTCGAAATTCGGATTCTTCATCGCAATCGGGATCACCGTCATGTGCGGGCTGCCCTTGGCGTTGGCTTCGCAGCCAAAACGCTGGCAATAGCCGCAATACTGGCAGCCGCCGAATTTCGAACCGTCCGGATTGGTATAGGGCTGCGAGGCGTTGGCCGATGGCCGCGGAAACGGATGATAGCCGGCGTTGCGGGCGGCATCGGAAAACATCTCGCTGGCGAGGATCGGCGTCAGCGGCGGCAGCGGATAGTCGCGCTGGCGCGGCGCCTCGAACGGATTGCCGCCGGCCTGGATTTGGCCGCCGAGATTGCCGGCCTTGCCCGACACGGCCGCGGTATATTCGAACTTTTCGTAATAGGGTTCGAGTTCCGCGTAGCTGATGCCCCAATCCTGGATCGTCATGTCGTCGGGAATGAATTTCTTGCCGTAGCGCTCCTCGTAATTGGAGCGGACCTTGAATTCCATGTCGGTCCAGCGCCAGGTGTGGCCGCTCCAGTGCACGCCGGCGCCGCCCACGACTTCGCCGGGCAGGAACGAGCCGAGCCGGCGCATCGGCAGCGCCTCCTGCTTCGGATTGTTGCGCACGGTGATGGTGTCGCGGGCGGTGTTCTGCATCAAATCGTGCCGCACTACATAGCGCAACTCGTCGCGGATGTTGGGCAGCGAATAATCGTTCTCGCTGGTGCGGATCGCGCCGCGCTCCAGCGCCACCACCTTCAGCCCGGCTTCGGTCAATTCCTTGGCCAGGATTCCGCCGGTCCAGCCCAGCCCGACGATGACGACGTCGACCTCTTTCAGTTTCGTGGTCATGGCGCTCCCCTTCAGCTCATGTCCGCGATGCCGAGCGGCTTTGTCGGGAACGGCTTGCCGCGATATTTTTCCACGTGGTCGCGATGCACCGCGATCACGCCGGGGAAACCGATGATCGCCCAGCCCGCCTTGTTGCGGTTGCCGCCATAGATCGGATCGGAATAGATGCCCTCGACCACGGTCTGATACAGCGTGGACCAGAACGCCCGCGCCGGCAGCCCATCCTCGAACTTGATCTTTCCGGTGGAGAGGCCGACCAGCACCTCCTCGCGCTGCGCGGGCTCGATGCGGTCGAAGGTGTTGCCATAGGCCTTGCGGCAATGCGCATTGGTCGCCTCGATGCCGGCGCGATAGAGCTGCGCCGGCGTCAGCGGCAGCTGGTAACCCTGGCTTGGGGCGCCCTGTTTCCATGGCCCCTGCATGTAGAGCCGGTCACCCTTGCCCCAGCTGCCCGCGAGCGCGCGGTCGATATAGATGTTGACGCCGAGATCGGTGCCCTTCGGGCTGATCTCGTCGGCCGGGACCATGTGGTCCACCAGCGCCTCGACGAAGGCGGCCTCGTCGAGATTGAGAAAGGCGTAGCCGGCGGCTTGAGGCGCTGCGGCGGGTGCCGCCTGCGGAGCCGGTTCGGCCTGCGCGATATCGGGGGTTGCGAGTGCTGTGGTGCCGCCTGCCGCAGCGGCGCCGACCACGGCGCCCTTCAGAAAGTCGCGCCGGTCGAGCCCTGGCTCCTTCATGATCGCCTCCCTGCCTGCGCGGATGAGAATCCCGAGGTCGTTATTTTGGCGCGAGCATGCTGCTTTTGCGTCAACCGGGCAAGGTAGGAGTTGATGCCGGTGACTCCGTCGGCGGGCTTACCGGAGCCGGCCCGGCGATGGGCGGGGCTGGTCCCTCTTCGATCGAATAGGCGGCCGGCAAGTTGATCGGCTTATAGTCCGCAACCTGCGCCATCCGATCGATCACCGATCGATGGATGATGGGTGTCTCCGGAGTGGGGGTTAGTGGGGCGCCCGGGATCGGCCGGGGTTCGGCGTCCGGAATATAGAAGCCCAGGAAAGATTTGCGGGCCGGCCATTCCTTGTACTTGTTCTGCTTCGGCAGGAATTCGAGAATCCACCACAGGCCCGTGAGCGAAACATGCAGTTGGGCGGTCGGGCTGGGAGGGACATATTTGTGCGAACTGTGGGGCCGCGGCCAGCCCCAGCCAAGATGGTTGACCATCGTGTCGTCGATGCGAAGTCCGGCTGCCTTGGCCTGCTCGATCATCCACAGCAGCGGATATTTCGAAAGCCCGCTTTCGTCTTCCGGATAGCCGCCGCCGACGTCGCCATGCACGCCGGCGAACCAGACCTGGCGGATGTCCTGATCGATCTCGGTCGACGCGTCGAACGGATCCGGGCGAAACTTTTGCGGCTCGACCCAGCGATTGAGCCGGAACATCCGGCGCCGCTCGTCGATCGACATCGCATGCCGGAATGTTTTGACGCTCGGATTGGTCCGTGTGTAGACCAGTGTTTGCAGGTCGAGCATGAACTTGTCTGTGCGGGGAACGATCACGGAGGCGACCGTGTCCCAGACCCCCATGAACTCGATCGGGATCAAATATCCGCCGGCGACGCGGCGGAATTGCCAGGCCTCGTCGAGGATCGCCTTGGGATCGTCAGCGGTGTGGCTCTTCTCGCTGGCATTCTTGTAAACCGACAGCGCATAGCCCGCGAGATCGATCTGGTCGGGCGGCAGCAGTCCGATCACGTGTATGAAGGCCGCGAGCACGCGCACGGTGTAGGCGCCCCGGCTGAAGCCGAACAGCCAGACCCGGTCGCCGCTCTGATAGGTTCTGCACAGGAAGCGGTAGGCGGCGAGGATGTCCTCGTCGAGACCGGCGCCGGTCGCCAGGCTGAAGACGCCGTAGGTTTCCTGCTTCAATCGCTCCCAGGTGCTTTGCAGGCCGATGGTGCCGACGCCGGGATGATAAAACACCCGCTGGTCCGGATCCTTCACCAGCACGCGGAACAGTTTCAGCACGTTGGAAAGATTGGAGTTGACCTCGTTGCCGGTGCCGTCGCAGCAAATCACTATGTTCTTCGGCATCGCCCCGCCTCCGCCTGCAGCCGTAAACAGATTCCTCTATCTTATGGTAGAGTCCAATTCATGTTCAATCTTTAATTGCGGAAGGGACATGCATTGTCCGGCGATCTTCGCTGCGAAAGCTTGCCGTGGCCGGATTTCCGGCGGGCTCTCTCAAGCCGAGGTCGGCTTGTACGATGGTGCCAGCGACCAGCGTTTTCTCAAGCGATTTTTGCTCGCGACACCGCAAGATCGCCGCTCGGTTTCGATGGGGCGTCGTCATGGGTGAGATCGCGGAAGCTTTCGATACTGGCCGGGCGTCCGAACAGATAGCCCTGGACTTCGTCGCAGAGTTCGTCCTGCAGGAACTGATACTCGGCGTTGGTCTCGACACCTTCGGCCAGCACCGGCAGACCAAGTCCGCGTCCAAGGCCCAGCACCGCCCGCACGATGGTCGCAGCCTGCTGGTTGGAATTGACCGACTTGATGAACGAGCCGTCGATCTTGATCTTGTTGAACGGGAAGGCGCGCAGATTCGAGAGCGAGGAATAGCCGGTGCCGAAGTCATCCATGGCGATGTGAATGCCGAGCGCCTTGATCTGCCGCAAGGTGGATAGTGCGCGATTGAAGTCGCGAACCAGCGCGGTCTCGGTAATCTCGATTTCCAGACGACGGGGCGGCAGGCCGGTCTCGAGCAGGATCTCGTGCAATTGCCTGACGAAGTCGGCGTTGTAAAGCTGCACCGCGGAGACATTGACGGCGACGGTCAACGGCTGCGTCCATGTTGCGGCCTCGCGGCAGGCCGTCTTCAGCACCCAATCCCCGATTTCCAGGATCGCGCCGGTCTCCTCGGCGACAGGGATGAAAACGGCAGGCGATATCTCGCCGCGTTGCGGGTGCTTCCAGCGCAGCAGGGCCTCGAAGCCGGTGACGGCCTCGTTCTGGATGCTTCTTTGAGGTTGATACACCAGCCGCAGTTCGTCGCGGGCGATCGCGAGCCGCAGATCATGTTCCAGCATCCGGCGTTCCCGGACCTCGGCGCCCATCCGTGCCTCGAAGAAGCGATAGGTGTTGCGTCCCTCCGACTTGGCGCAATAGAGGGCGGTGTCGGCGTGGGTAAGCAGGACTTCGCGATCGTTGGCGTCGTCAGGGTAGAACGCGATGCCGATGCTGGTCGAGATACTGCACTCCGGCGTGTCGCTGGTCGCGCGCAGCGCTTCCAGGATGCGCTCGGCAAGCCGGCTTGCGGCGGCGGGATTTGTAGCCCCGGGCATCAGCACGGCGAACTCGTCGCCCCCGAGCCGCGCCACGATCTGGCGCTCGTCGAGGACGGCGGTGATACGCGAAGCGATCGACTGAAGCACCTTGTCGCCCGAGGCGTGGCCGAACAAGTCGTTGATCTCCTTGAATCGGTCGAGGTCGAGGCAAAGCACCGCGAGGCTCTCACCTTCGGCCAGTGCTGCGATCTCATGGTCGACCCGCCCGTTGAAGTGGCCGCGATTGGGTAGCGACGTCAGTGCGTCGTGGTGCGCGAGATAATGGATATGCTGTTCGGCTTCCTTGCGCGCCTGCAGATCGCGGACGGCGACGACGTGATGCGGCCGTCCGGCGAAGACGATAGGTCGCAGGATGAGTTCGACCGGCGTCATGGTGCCGCCGAGGTGACGTAAACTGGTTTCGACCCGAAGACCCGAGCCGGACAGCAGTTTGGCGAGCGAAACCTTGTCGGGAAAGCAGCTTTCGAGCTTGGTGCCCGCCAGATCGGAAGCTGCAAGACCGGTCAGTTCCGCGAAACTGGTATTGACGGAGACGATGGTTTCGCCGTCACAAACCAGAAGGCCCTCCACCGATGCATTCGCCAGGTCGCGCATCCGGTCGACCTCGAGCTCGGAGCGGCGGCGGTCGCGAATATCGAACACCACGCCAGCCAGTGCGAGCCCAATGATCGTGAAACTCGCGAGCGCGACACCGAGCGCGAGCCATCCGGCGGGCAGCGCCGATTGCGAGACCTCTACCGAGGGGTCGGGGATGATCGACACGGCGCCCATCGCCGTGAAATGATGGCTGCAGATCGCCAGCGTCAGAAGAACGGCGCCGCCAAGCTTCCATCTCGGAGCTCCGCCATGAAGGCCGACCGGGAGTGCGATGGCGCCGAGCGCCGCGCCCAACACGATCGAGACGGCCACGAGCACGGGATCCCAGAGAATGATGCCCTGGACTTCGAAGGCGGCCATCCCGGTGTAGTGCATCGCGGCTATGCCGCCGGCAACGATGGCGCCGCCGAGCCAGCGTCCATGACGCGAGTCCGGGATAAGCGAAACTGCGAGTCCCACTGACGTCAGGAGCAGCGCCGCGACCAGCGACAGTATGGTTAAGACGACGTTATAGCCGCTCGGGATTCCAGGTGAGAAGGCCAGCATCGCGACGAAGTGCGTTGCCCAAATGCCGACTCCGGTGGAGATGGCCGATACCGCCACCCAAACGCGCCGCATCTGGCCGCTCGATCTGCTCGCGTGGCTAAGCAGATTCATTGCCGTGTATGACGCCAACGCGCAGATGAGGGCAGCCAGAGCCACAAGCCTCAAGTCGTGTGCGGTGACGATGCAATTATAAACCTTCAACATCTGACGAATCCAAACGAGGGGAATACTCGAATACAGGTGAAATCGGTAACGAGCAGTAAAGCTCGCGGGCTGACGCCAAACTCCCGGGCAGATGTCCGATTGGTTTGGCTAACGAAGGGTGACCATTGGCGGACATATCGGCTCCCGTGCCGCGAGCACGAGGTCGTATCCGGCGAGGAGGTCGATACAGGCGACTATCGCAGCGCCAACCCGGTCGCCGCCTCGAGTTCGGCGATGGCTTGCCGGGCATTGACTACCTTGATGGTGGTCATGCCCATCTCGCGCGCCGGCTTCAGGTTGACGCCGAGATCGTCGAGATAGACGCAACGTTTGGGATCGACGCCGAGTGCGTCCATCATCATCCGGTAGATTTTGGGGTCAGGCTTGCGCAGGCCGATCTTGGCGGATTCGATGACGTGGTCGAACAGCACCATCACTTCGGCGATATAGAGCGAGCGGCCGCTCGCGCTTCCGATGGCGTTGGCGGGAAGGTTGTTGGTGATGCAGCCGGTCCGGAAGCGGGATTTTATCCGTTTCAGGGCCTCGACCATCTCGGGCCGCAGCTCCCCCGACAGCAGCGGCAAGACGTCCTTGCCGCGAACCTCGGCGCCGAGCACCTTCGATTCCGCTGCGAACAATCCGTCGAAGGTCTCGAGATCCACTTCGGCGCGCTCGAATTTCGCCCAGGCGTTCTCGTGGTGGTTGCTGGCGTTGGTGCGCCGGATGATATCGGGCGGCAAGCCGTGTTCGCGCTCGAACCGCGCAAAGGCTTCGAACGGCGATGAGGTGAGCACCCCGCCGAAATCCCAAATCACTGCTTCGAGCATCGTTTCCCGTTCCCCGAGATCGCCGATTGGCGGAACGGCTAACACGGAGCGGTGCCCCGAACCAGCCCTTGGCGATGAGCGGTTTGCGGGCTATTGCTGCGGCGGTGAAGCCCTTGGCATCAATCATTGCTGCTCTGGCACTGCTGCTCGCCGCGCCGGCGGAGGCCATCGTCGGCGGTGCCGTGCCGTCGGCCGAAGGCGTCGGCCGCGCCGTCGTCACCATCGTCGGCTCGCGCGGCAATTTCTGCAGCGGCGCCCTGATCGCGGCGAAACTGGTGCTGACGGCGGCGCATTGCGTGCAGCCGGGTTCGACCTACAAGATCGTCGAATATGGCGCCGACAAGCAGCCGCAACTGCGCGACGTGACGATTGTCGCGGTTCATCCCGGCTTCGTGATGCAGGCGATGCTGGCCCACCGCGCCACCGCCGACGTGGCATTGCTGCGGCTCGAAGCGGCCCCGCAGGGAAAAACTCTGGCCACGCTCGGCGTGCCGCAGCTCCCGCTCATGCCCGGCAACCGCTTCACCATCGCCGGCATCGGTGTCACCATCCGCGGCGAGGGTTCCAGCGGCGGCATCATCCGCGCCGCCGGCCTGGTCGCGACCGGCAAGCCCGGCACGCTGCAGATCCGCCTGCTCGATCCTTCGACGGAAGGGACGCGCGACGGACTCGGCGCCTGCACCGGGGATTCCGGCGGGCCGGTGTTCGAGGACCGGCCGGCAGGTCCTGCCGTCATCGGCGTGATCAGCTGGTCGACCGGGCCGAACGGCAGCGCCGGCTGCGGCGGCCTGACCGGCGTCACCCCGCTGACACTCTACCGCGACTGGATTTTGCGGACGGCAAAGCAGTGGGGCATTGCGCTGTGAGAATGGCGGATTGATCCGGCGCATTGTATCGTCGGACATTGGACTTCACAGAGCCTCTCGCGGCGCGTTGCCAATCAATGAAGGGCAGGGATCATGAACGTCTTGGCTACCATCGGTCCGGCATCTTCTTCGCCCCAGGCGGCCGAGCATTTCGATGTCCTGATCGTCGGCGCCGGCATTTCCGGCATCGGCAGCGCCCATAGCCTGATCACGCAGTGTCCCGGCACGAGCTTCGTGATCCTGGAAGCCCAGGAGAGTTTTGGCGGCACCTGGCTGACGCACCGCTATCCCGGCATCCGCTCCGACAGCGATCTCCACACCTTCGGCTACAGCTTCAAGCCATGGGTCGGGCCGCCGATCGCGACGTCCGATGAAATCAAGTCCTACATGGGCGATGTCATCGCCGAAAACCATCTCGCACGGCACATCCGCTACAAGCATCGGATCGAGCGGGCAAGCTGGTCGAGCGCGACCAACCTGTGGACGGTCGAGGCGGTCCGGACCGACGGCGGCGAGCCCGCCACCTTCACGGCGAATTTCCTGTGGATGTGCCAGGGCTATTACCGTCATTCCGAGGGCTACACCCCGGAATGGCAGGACATGGCCAAGTTCAAGGGCCGTATCGTTCATCCGCAGCGCTGGCCCGACGACATCGAGCTCAAGGACAAAAAGGTGGTGGTGATCGGCTCCGGCGCCACCGCCGCAACGCTGATTCCCGCGATCGCGGACAAATGCGACCATGTCACGATGCTGCAGCGCTCGCCGACGTTTTTCAGGCTCGGCCGCAACGCCATCGAACTCGCCGAAACGCTGCGGCAGCTCCAGGTCAAGGAGGAATGGATCCATGAGATCGTGCGCCGCAAGATCCTGTTCGAGCAGGATGCGTTCACGCGCCGCTGCCTTGCCGAGCCGGAGCAGGTCAAGAAGGAACTGATCGGCCAGATTACCGCCGTGCTCGGTCCCGACTACGACGTGGAGAAACATTTCACGCCGACATACCGGCCGTGGCGGCAACGCATCGCCTTCGTTCCCGACGCCGACCTGTTCCTGGGCATCAAGAGCGGCAAGGCATCGGTCGTCACCGACGAGATCGACCGGTTCGACGAGGCCGGGATAGCGCTGAAATCCGGCCAGCGGCTCGACGCCGACATCATCGTCACCGCCACCGGCTTCAATCTTTCCGTGCTCGGCGATATCGCGTTTTCGATCGACGGCAGGCCGCTCGATTTCGCCGACACCGTGACCTACCGCGGCATGATGTTCACCGGCGTGCCGAATCTCGCCTGGGTATTCGGCTATTTCCGCGCCAGCTGGACGCTGCGCACGGACCTGGTGTCGGATTTCGTGGTTCGGCTGCTCGCGCATATGAAGAAGAAGGGCACCCGGAAGGTCATGCCGATGCTGCGGCCGGAAGATCACAACATGCCGATATTGCCCTGGATCGATCCGGAGAATTTCAATCCGGGCTACATGATGCGCAACATGCACCTGTTGCCGAAGCGCGGCGACAAGCCGGAATGGCAGCACAGCCAGGATTACTGGGCTGAGAAAGACCAGTTTCCGGCGATCGATCTCGACGACGCCGCGTTCGTCTACGATTGAGACGGGCGTCGACCGCGACGATCTGCAGCTGGCGGCCAACTGCAACGCACTCGATTTAAATTTGCAGGAACGGATACCGCGATTTCCGAGGTGATTTTACGATTTGTGATGGGCATTTCGATAACCCTGAAACTCGACAGGGACCCAAAAATTTCCCGGGACGGGCTATTCTCTGCGCATCTCGCCACCGGAGGCAGTGATGTATCCGCGACGGTTCGCACGTGTCAGACCCAGAGGGTTGGTTTCCGACGCGGCCAAATTGATCCTTGGCCCGAAAGCCCCCGCCATGGATTGCAGGGTCGTGGACTATTCCCCGGGCGGGGCGTGCCTCGAGATATCGGGACAGATCAAGCCGCCAAATCGCTTTGAGCTGCTGTTTGGGGGGACCAGGAAGCGTTGCCGAATCGTCTGGAGCGCCGGCCGGCGCATGGGCGTGGCGTTCTAGCAACGACGAGCTCGGCGAAGCACGCTTGTCAGCGGCTCAAGGCCACCTCCCTGAAAGCGGCAACCAGCGGCATTTCAAGCTTCCCACGCATGTCCTGAATGATTTCATAGGCTCGCTGCCGGGACATCGGCGGTTTGTAGTGCCGATGCTCGATCAGGGCTGCGAAAATGTCGGATATGGTCAGTATCCTCACGATGTCCGAGATGCTCGAGGCGCAAAGCGCGTCGGGATATCCGCTGCCATCGAGGTATTCATGATGATGGCGGACCGCATCGAGGATCTCCGGGGAAATGCCGGCGTTGCCCTTCAATATGTCATATCCGGCCGCGGGATGGGTTTCGATCAGCGCACGCTCCTCGGCATCGAGGCGGCCAGGCTTGTCAAGAATCGCGAGCGGAATCTTTGCCTTGCCGATGTCGTGAAATATCGCCGCCGACTGCAGTCGCTCGAGATCTCGTCTCCCGAAACCGAGGCTCAACCCGAAATCCACGGCTATTCCGGTGACCAGCAGGCAGTGCTGGTAGGTTCCCTCATGGTGACCGCGAACGGTTTCGAGCCAGCTCGACAGCCCGCTCTCGGCGATGCTGTCGGCGATCCCGTTGGCGGCGCCTTTCGCGCCCGTGACGTCGATGGCCTTGCGGGCCAGTACGGCGGAGAACATCGATCCAATGGCAATCGCACCCGCGGCCGCGGCCTCGCGGGCGCCATGCGCGGCGTCGTTCGGGCGAATTCCAGAGAGGCCGCTGTCCGCAAGCTGCGCCAGCAAGTTCGCCTGATCGACGGAAGCGCCAAGCACGCGCGTGGCGCCCAGCGCATAGGCCTGGACGATGAAGAGGTGCGCGTTCTGGTCGACGAGGAAAATGCGTTTGCGGATGTGCGTCAATCTCGCAAAGGCTTCTCTCAGGGCGGCAATATTATCGACAGATCGCAGATCAGCCGCGGCGACAAGCGCGTCGGCCTCGATGCGCGGTGCCTTGGCGTCGCCAAGCAGTTCGGATGTCACTGCGTACTGCTCTTGCAGCATGGCGCGCAGAGTAGAGAGCCTGTTGGCGGTATCGGCGATGACATGCACGGACATGAATCGTGGCCGCTTTCAATCCCGCAACGGGTCTGGAGGCGCGAAGCCGGTCATTTCGTGAGAAAGTGTTCGAGGTCGGCGCAGAACTTGTGCGCCAGATCTTCCGTTATCTCGAATTCGATCTCGGCTTCAGGGGTGTTCACCCGCACCAGACCGGTCAACGGCTCCGACGATACGGCCGAGACCTTGACCTCGATTATCTTGCGCGTTTCGCTCATTTCAAACGGCCTCACTGGTTTGCTATCGTTTCAAAGACACGTTGTCGGTCTTGTTCCGCGCCAGGAATCGAACGCCGATCTGGTCTCCGGCGACACGCACCAGCTGACAGCGGCGAAAAGCAAGACCCCTCGTGGACAGCAGAAGAAAGAATTCCCTGAGGTCCAATCCGTCGAAACCTTCCTCGACGCACAGGCGCGCGCCTGATTGCGATATGTCGAACATGGTGCAGTCGCGACGCCAGGTCCCGTCGATCCCCATGATATAGGCATGGATGCCGCGTTCGAAATTGACGCGCTCGCTCTTCCTCTTTCCGTATGCCATCTGCTATCCGATCATCGGGAATCAAAAGCGATATGGACATTCCCGGGGACTTGATCGAAGATTCCGATGGCTTGTGCGTGCGGGCGGTCCGCCTCGTTCGGAAGCAGGTTCGCGACCGGCCGCGCGATGGCAACGGATTCCTCCGTCGAGCTGCCTTGCAATGCAGCATCGAGATCATCAGGCGACAATGGGCTGTCGGCTTTCTGCACGATCGCAATCCAGAAATTCGCGAGGACTTCATCGTCCTCGATATTCACGCGGCGCCGGTCGGCCGTGCCACAACTAGAACTCGACAATCGCCGTAGAATGCCTTCTAAATTACAATGTTAGGTAAATTGCATAGGCGGCTAACGCACACCAAAATTATCATCGGACAATTTGTTGCTGATTGCCTTGCTCTCTGGGAGGAGGGCCACATTGGAAGACGCTCACGGAGACGATCCCGATACAAAATATCCTAGGATACTATCTGCCGTGCGGCAGCGCGCGCTCGGCGAATTTTTGCGGAAGCACAGAGAGACCGTCCATCCAGCGGGCGAAGGCAGGCCTGGTGCAAGAAGACGAAGGACATCCGGCCTTCGGCGCGAAGAGGTTGCTCAACTGGCCCGGATCAGTCCGACCTGGTATACGCGGCTGGAGCAGGGACAGGAAGTAAGGCCGTCCGGTGCTGCGCTTGGACGCATAGCCGACGTGTTGCAGTTGGCATCCGCGGAGCGGGCCTACCTTTTTGAGGTGACCCAGCGAGTTGACCCGAGGGATGCGTCTTCGAGCCTGGTCAACACGCCGGCGACCAAGGCCATCGAGAGCTGCGTGCTTGCCATTTCATTTCCGGCCCTGGTGGTCGACAAATATTGGACATTGCTGTCCTGGAACACCGCATTCGCGGACCTCTTTGCTATATGGCTCGAGAGCTCTGAAAGGAACGTACTGCGCTATATGTTCCTCGATCCGGGCGTCAGGACGCTCATGAATGATTGGGAGTTTCGGGCTCGCCGCATCGTGGCGCATTTCCGGGTTGAATATGGCAAGTACATTGACGATCCGAAGATGTTCGATCTCGTGCAGGGGTTGCGCGAGGCGTCGGATCACTTCCGGCAGTATTGGGAGGAACAGGAGGTCCTGACGTGGGAGGGCAACGAAAAAACCTTCAATCATCCCCAGCGCGGCTGGCTGACTTTTTTCCAAGTGACCTTTTTGGCCGCGCCTGACCCGACCCTCAAGCTGATCATTTTCCAACCGAAGGACTAGGCCGCTATCACCCGCGCTTCCGCTGACAAGAGATCGTGACACAAGTTGTACTAGGATAAAATCCAATCCACTCGGTTCGATGGCTGCGTCGATACGCCACTCCTCCGAATGGAGGATTGCCTGAATGCATCACGTCTCATCGCCAGCAGTACGGAGTCGGCCGCGTCCGGCTGGACGAAACTGTTAACCCCTCTGTGGTGCAATCCGCGCAGAGGGCTGACCGATGCCATTCGCTATCGAGCTCCTTGTTTCGCGGACGTACCCGTTTATCGATTCTGACGCGCTGGTCGAACGGCACGCGCGGGACACGCTATTTCGAGCGCCGGACGGCTCGTTTCTCTTGCACCTGTCGACCGACAAAACCGTGGATGACGATCGCCTTATCCGGATCGATGGCCGCGCCGCGCTCCTCTGGCTTCATGCAGGCCCCGAAGAGTTCGGGATCGAGTGGCGATAAACGGGAGCAGCGATGTATCCGCGACTATTCGCACGCGTGCGGCCTACGGGCAGAAATGCCGACTTGGCCAAATTGATCGTTGACCCGAAAAGTCCTGTCATCGATTGCCGGATCATCGATTATTCGCCTGGCGGCGCATGCATCGAGATAGCTGGACAGACAAAGCTGCCCAATCGGTTCGAGTTGCTGTTCGGCGGAACTAAAAAGCGCTGCCGGATCGTCTGGCGCGTCGGCGCACGTCTCGGAGTCGCATTTTAGCGCCAAGTCGCGTTCACGAATTTCGCCGACTGGCGCCCGTCGCAATCGCCGCCGCGGCGGTGCGGTTCTCCACTCCGAGCTTGGCGTAGATCTGCTCGAGGTGCTTGTCGACCGTTCGTGGGCTGAGCCCCAGGATCTGCGCGATGTCGCGGTTGGTCTTGCCCTTGGAGAGCCACGACAGCACTTCGCCTTCGCGCATCGTCAGCCCCAACTCGCTGGAGAATTCGGCCGGCGCATTGGCGCTTGCTTCCTTGGCGAGCCGCAGCAGAAATTCGTTGGGGCCGAGCTTGCCCATATATTGCAGCCGCAGCTGCTCATTGTCGGGAAATGACGCCATCGCCGGCGTCTTCAACCCGGCCTTGCCCTTTTGCGCCTGTTCCAGCCAATGCAGCATCGGCGGCGGCAGCACCAGTTCGTCGCCGGCGCCGAGATTGTCCGACAATAATTTCTGCGCCTGCGGCGTCGCCCACATGATCTTGCCCTGGCGGTTGACGGCGAGCAGGAAGCGGCCGGAGACGTCGAGCGCGGCGCGCGCACTCTGGGTCAGCCGCGCATTGGCGAGGTGCACGCGAATTCGCGCCAGCATTTCCTCGATGACGATCGGCTTTGTCACGTAATCGACGCCGCCAGCCTCCAGGCCGTGCACGATGTGTTCGGTTTCCGCAAGCCCCGTCATGAAGATCACCGGGACATTGCTCAGGCCCGCGTCGCGCTTGAGACGCTGGCAGGTCTCGAAGCCGTCCATGCCGGGCATGACGGCATCGAGCAGGATGATGTCGGGCGTGATCTGATCAACGATCCGCATTGCCGCGGCGCCGTCCATCGCGACCATCACCGTCATACCGGCGCCGTCGAGCGCGTCGGTGAGGAGTTGCAGCGTTTCCGGGGAATCATCGACGACCAGCGCGATGTCGCGTTTCTTGGGCTCAGTGATCATAGCTGTGCAGGCTTTTCAGGGTTGCCATGTACTGATCGAGGTCGAAGCGGTCGACCAGCGAGCGCATCTGCGTAACGAAGTCGGCATGTTCGGGATAATCGGTCCCGATTTCATCGAGCTTGACCTGGATCGCCCGGATGTAGCCCAACTGCCCGAGTCCGATCAGCTCCTCGACATGTTTGACGGGTGGCCGCGAGCCGGTGTCCGGCTGCCAGTGCGGCACGACGACCTTGTCGGTTTCATACTGCCATTCGAGCCTGAGCAACTGGCGGACCAATTCCAGCAGCCTTGGAATATCGATCGGCTTCATCAGATAGCCGTCGTGATACGGCTGCGCCAGCGGCGCGCCGTGGGCTTCCAGCGCGCTCGCCGAAACCATCAGGATGCGGGCCTGATGGTGGCCGGCCGAACGCAGGGTTTCCGCCACCACCCAGCCGTCCATGCCCGACATCGAGATATCCAGCAGGAACAGATCGGGCCGGCAATGCTGGGCGAGCGCGAGGCAGCCGGGGCCGTCCGGCGCGCTCAACAGGATGAAGCCGAGCGGCGTCAGCACCTCGCGCAACAAATCGCGCTGCACCGGATCGTCGTCGGTGATCAGGATGGTCTTGCGTGGCCCGTGATAGCCGAACACCGGCGCATCGACCGGCGCAATCCGCCGCGGATTGGTGACTTCCGACAGCAGGATTTTGACCCGGAAGGTGCTGCCGGCGCCGACCTTGCTTTTTACCTGGATGTCGCCGCCCATCACGCCGGCGAGCAACCGGCTGATAGTCAGCCCGAGGCCCGTTCCGCTCTGCGGCTGCGAAACGCCGAGCGCGCCACGTTCGAAGGGCGCGAAGATGCGCTCGAGGTCGGCGGCCTGGATGCCCGGGCCGGTGTCGATCACCTCGAACTCGGCGACCGGGCTGCGGTAGTGAACGGCGAACTGCACACTGCCGGTTTGGGTGAATTTGATGGCGTTGGACAACAGGTTGATCAGGATCTGGCGGAGTCTCTTTTCGTCGGCATAGACCACGACGGGCAATACCGTGGGACGTTTGAAGACGAAATCGATGCCCTTGGCGGCGGCCTGCAGGCGGAACATGCCGACCAGCTGATCGAGGAATTCGCTCAGGCGCACCTCGTCGCGCGACAGATACAGCCGCCCGGCTTCGATCTTGGAAATGTCCAAAATGCCGTCGATCAGCCCGGACAGATGATCGGCGCTGCGGCGGACCACGCGGACCTGGTCGCGCGGCTTGGTCTGCAGGCTCATGTCCTGCTCCAGCAACTGGGCGTAGCCGGAGATCGCATTCAGGGGCGAGCGCAATTCATGGCTCAGCCCGACGACATAACGGCTCTTGGCGAGGTTGGCGGACTCGGCGACTTCCTTGGCGCGCTGCAGCTCGGCGTCGGTGCGCTTGTGCGCGTCGATTTCCTGGATCAGAAGCGTGGTTTGACGCCGGGTCTCCTCTTCTGCCGCGCGCCGGCTCTGCTGCGCCAGCACGAACAGCCATGCCACCACGCCGATAATGATGGTCAACGCGAAGAATACCTTCCACAGCACGTCCGACAGCAGCACATGGTCGGCGTGAGCCGGGGCCGAGGTCTGCAGATAGATCAGCCCGAGCGTCAGCCCGACCAGGCCCGCGGACACCGCGAACACGCCGAGATAATGGCCGAGCTGCGAATTGATCCGCGCATAGATCGGCTGCGGCAAGAGTTTGCCGAGCGTTTCGGAGACCTGTGCCTGGATCCGCGCATGCGGCTTGCAGAGATCGTGGCAGCGGGCATCGAGCGAACAGCACAGCGAGCAGATCGGGCCGGCGTAAGCGGGACATGAGGCGGTGTCCTCGGGCTCGAAAGAGTGCTCGCAAATGCAGCACTGGATCGCCTCCATATTCTGCCAGCTGCGTTTCGGCTTGCGCGCGATGTAATATTTGCCGTCGGTCGCCCACGCGATCAGCGGCGCGGCGACGAACGCCACGATCAGCGCGACGAACGGCGACAGCGCCTTCGCGGTGGGCCCGAACACGCCGTAGAACGCGGTGATCGAGACGACGGTGGCGGTCGTCATCGCACCGACGCCGACCGGATTGATATCGTAGAGATGCGCGCGCTTGAATTCCATGTGCTGGGGGCGCAACCCGAGCGGCTTGTTGACCACGAGATCGGCGACCAGCGCGCCGACCCAGGCGATCGCCACATTGGAGTAGAGCGCCAGCGTCTGTTCCAGCGCCTTGTAGACGCCGATCTCCATCAACAGCAGCGCCACCACCACGTTGAACACCAGCCAGACCACGCGGCCGGGATGGCTGTGGGTGAGACGGGAGAAGAAATTCGACCACGCGATCGAGCCGGCATAGGCGTTGGTGACGTTGATCTTCAACTGCGACAGGATGACGAACGCCCCGGTCAGCGCCAGAGCGAGTTCCGGCTGTGACAGCACATAGCGGAATGCTTCGAGATACATATGCGCGGGCTCCGCGGCATGCTCGGCCGAGACGCCGTGGCTCAGCGCAAAGTAAGCCAGGAACGACCCGGCGAGCAGCTTCAGCGCGCCGAGCACGATCCAGCCCGGACCTGCGCTCAACAGCGCGATCCACCACGAAGTCCTGGAGGTGCGGCGGTCGCGCGGCAGGAAGCGCAGGAAGTCGACCTGCTCGCCGATTTGCGCCACCAGCGAGAACACCACCGAAGCCGCGGTGCCGAACAGCAGGAGATCGAGATGGCCGTCGGGACTGCCGTGCTCGCCGGGGAATTTCGTCCATTCCGCGAAGGAGTGCGGATTGGCCCAGGCGATCGCGGCGAAGGGGAGGATGTGGAGGATGATCCAGACCGGCTGGGTCCACAACTGGAAGCGGCTGATCAGCGTGATGCCGTGCGTCACCAGTGGAATGATGACGACGGCGCTGATCAGGTAGCCGACCGGGCGCGGAATGCCGAAGCACATCTCCAGCGCGGTTGCGAGAATCACCGCTTCGATCGCAAAGAAGATAAACGTGAAGGAGGCGTAGATCAGCGAGGTGATGGTCGAGCCGATATAACCGAAGCCGGCGCCGCGCGTCAGCAGATCGATGTCGATGCCGCATTTGGCGGCATGATAGGCGATCGGCAGGCCGCAGCAGAAGATGATGACGCTGACGACCAGGATCGCCGCGGCGGCATTGGTGACGCCGTAGTTCAGGGTAATGGTGCCGCCGATCGCCTCCAGCGCCAGGAACGAAATCGCGCCGAGCGCGGTGTTGGCGACGCGGGCGGCGGACCAGCGCCGCGCGCTCTTGGCCGTGAAGCGCAGCGCGTAGTCTTCCAGCGTCTGGTTGGCAACCCATTGATTATATTGGCGCCTGACGCGGTCTATCCGCTGCCGCCCTGCCACTTCTCAACTCCTGACCCCGACCGCAAAGCCCGTACCGAAACCTACGTCGCTATTTTGCGGTGCAATATACGCGATCTTGCGTATCTGTGCACTGCACAAATTCAGCAATCCTCGCCTGACCAATAGCGCGTCCTCGAACCAGAATGGGGTACTCATGTCAGACGAAACGAATAAGGGCCTGCAGTCTCCGCTTCGGCGCAAACTGCTGATGGGAATGGCCGCATTGCCGGCGATCGCGATGCTGCCGCGCCCATCCTTCGCGGACGTTCCAGCAACTTCCGCCGTCAACACCACGGGTCTTGCGGTGACCGACACGGATGTCACCGTTGGAATTCTCCACTCGGTTACCGGCACCATGGCGATCTCCGAAACCGGCTCGGTGGAAGCCGAAAAGCTCGCGATCTCGCAGATCAACGCCGCCGGCGGCGTGCTCGGCCGCCAGATCAAGTTCGTGCAGGAAGACGGCGCCAGCGACTGGCCGACCTTTGCGGAGAAAGCCAAGAAGCTGCTGGTCAACGACAAATGCGCCGCCGTGATGGGCTGCTGGACCTCGGCCTCGCGCAAGGCGGTGCTGCCGGTGTTCGAGCAGTACAACGGCATGCTGTACTACCCGACTTTCTATGAAGGCCTCGAGCAATCCAAGAACGTCATCTACACCGGCCAGGAAGCCACCCAGCAGATCCTCGCGGGCCTCGACTGGGTCAACAAGACCAAGGGTTCCAAGACCTTTTACCTGCTGGGCTCCGACTACATCTGGCCGCGCACCTCGAACAAGATCGCCCGCAAGCACATCGAAAACCATCTGCAGGGCTGCAAGGTGGTCGGCGAGGAATACTTCCCGCTCGGCAGCACGCAGTTCAACTCCGTCATCAACAAGATCAAATTGACGAAACCCGACGTGATCTACGCCATCATCGTCGGCGGCTCGAACGTCGCCTTCTACAAGCAGCTCAAGGCCGCCGGCATCGACCTGTCGAAGCAGACGCTGCTCACCATCTCGGTGACCGAGGACGAAATCGACGGTATCGGCGGCGAGAACATCGCGGGCGCCTATGCCTGCATGAAGTACTTCCAGTCGCTCGACAATCCCAACAACAAATTGTTCGTTCCCGCCTTCAAGAAGATGTGGGGCGAGAAGACCGTGATCGGCGACGTGACGCAGGCCGCTTATCTCGGCCCGTGGCTGTGGAAATTGACGGCCGAGAAGGCCGGAAGCTTCGACATCGACAAGATCGCAGCAGCCTCCCCAGGCGTCGAGTTCAAGGGCGCGCCGGAAGGCTACGTCCGCATCCACGAGAATCATCACCTCTGGTCGAAGACCAGAGTAGGCCGCGCCAAGGCGGACGGTCAGTACGAACTGATCTACGAAACCGCTGATCTCGTCGAACCGAACCCCTTCCCCAAGGGCTACCAGTGAGACTTCGGCAGGGCTGAGCGCTCTCGCTCACGACAACCCCCGCAGGCGTGGACTTCACGGTCCACGCCCATGACCGCCGCGCGGTGGCGGTGACTTGCCTGACGACGGAGGACGGATCGATGTTCGGCGATTATTCGATTGGCGACCTTGGCGCCATTCTCGCGATGCAGGGTTTTGCGGGACTGATCCTGTTTTCGGTCTATGTGCTGATGGCGCTCGGGCTTGCCATCATCTTCGGCCAGATGGGCGTCATCAACATGGCGCACGGCGAATTCATGATTCTGGGTGCCTACGTTACCTGGATGACGTCGAACGCCTTTCAGCAATTCCTGCCCGCTCTGTTTCCCGGTTATTTCTTCGTCGCGATGGTCCTGGCGTTCATCGCCTCGGGCGCGCTTGGCATGCTGGTCGAATGGGGACTGATACGACATCTCTACAAGCGCCCGCTCGATACTTTGCTTGCAACCTGGGGGCTGAGCCTGATCCTGCAGCAGGCCTACCGCTCGATCTTCGGCGCGCGCGAGGTCGGCGTCGAACTGCCGGAATGGATGATGGGGTCATGGCAGGCCACCGATTCCATCCAGATCCCCATCAACGGCATGTTCGTGATGGTCCTGACCATCCTGATCACGATCGCCGTGTCCTACGTGCTATTCTGGTCGCGGCTCGGCCGGCAGGTTCGCGCCGTCGTGCAGAACCGCGTGATGGCCGGCGCCGTCGGCATCAACACCGAGAAGGTCGACCGCTACACCTTTGGGCTGGGCTGCGGCATTGCCGGCATCGCCGGGAGCGCCTTCACCATGATCGGCTCGACCGGGCCGACCGCCGGCCAGCTCTACATCGTCGATACATTCCTGGTCGTCGTGTTCGGCGGCGCGGCGAGCCTGCTCGGCACCATCGCGTCCGCCTTCACCATCTCGCAGACGCAATCGACACTTGAATTCTTCCTGTCGGGCTCGATGGCCAAGGTCATCACGCTGCTGGCGATCGTCGGCATCCTGATGCTGCGGCCGCAGGGGTTGTTCGCGCTCAAGGTCCGCAAATAAGAACAAGAAAGCACGGTCATGATCATCAACTCGCGCTTCTTCAATCGTTCCGAACTGATCGGCTTTGTGGCGCTGGCGTTGCTGCTCTTCATCATCCTGCCGCTGGCGCTCGACATATTCCGCCTCAACCTGGTCGCCAAATACCTGACCTACGCCTTTGTCGCCATCGGGCTGGTGCTGTGCTGGGGCTATGGCGGCATCCTGAGCCTCGGGCAGGGGGTGTTCTTCGGCCTCGGCGGCTACTGCATGGCGATGTACCTCAAGCTCGAGGCCTCCAGCGTCGAGAACACCAGGATCCAGTCCACCCCCGGCATTCCCGATTTCATGGACTGGAACCAGATCACGCAACTGCCGCTGTTCTGGAAGCCGTTCCACAGCTTTCCCTTCACCATCCTTGCGATCCTCGTCGTTCCCGCGTTCTTCGCCTTCATCATCGGTGCCGCGATGTTCAAGCGCCGCGTCGGCGGCGTCTACTTCGCCATCATCACCCAGGCGATCGCGGCCATTCTCACCATCCTGATCGTCGGACAGCAGGGTTATACCGGCGGCATCAACGGCATCACCGACCTGCGCACCCTGCACGGCTGGGATATCCGCACCGACCACGCCAAGTTCATCCTGTATTTCGTTGAAGTAATCCTGCTGTTCGGCTGCATCGTCGCGGCGCAGTTCATCCGTCTGACCAAGCTCGGCCGCATCCTGGTGGCGATGCGCGAGAAGGAGGATCGCGTGCGATTCTCGGGCTATAGCGTCGCCAATTTCAAGATCTTCGCCTTTAGCGTGGCCGCGGTCTTCGCAGCGATCGGCGGGGCGATGTTCACCCTCGAAGTAGGCTTCATGTCGCCGTCCTTTGTCGGCATCGTGCCGTCGATCGAGATGGTGATCTACACGGCCGTTGGCGGCCGGATGTCGATCTTCGGCGCCGTCTGGGGCTCGCTGCTGGTCAACTTCGCCAAGACCAGCCTGTCGGAATCGTTTCCGCAACTCTGGCTGTTCGGGCTGGGCGGCCTGTTCATCGCCGTGGTGTTGGCCTTCCCGAATGGATTGTCCGGAATCTGGCTCGATTACGTTCAGCCGCGCATCGACCGGCTGATTGACTCGCGCAAATCGAAAGCCGGCTGGACCGACGCCTCGGTCGCCGACGGCGCCCCGGCGGAATGAGGAGACACTCATGCTGATAGGCCACCAGCCAAAGCCCTTCCTGCTCGCGGTCGAGGCGCTCTCGGTCTCCTTCGACGGCTTCAAGGCGGTCAACGACCTGTCGTTCTATGTCGAGGAAAATGAAATCCGCGTCATCATCGGTCCCAACGGCGCGGGCAAGACCACCGTGCTCGACCTGATCTGCGGCAAGACCAAGGCAACCTCGGGCTCGATTCAGTTTCGCGGCACGGAACTCACGAAGCTGAAGGAGAACCAGATCGTGCAGGCCGGCGTCGGCCGCAAATTCCAGACGCCTTCAATCTACGAGGACCTGACGGTGTTCGAGAACCTGGAGATCTCCTATCCGCGCGGCCGCACCGTGTTCGGTTCGCTGACGTTCCAGCGCGACGCCGCGGTCAAGCGGCGGGTCGAGGAAGTCGCCGAGATGATTTTCCTGAAGGACCGTCTCGACACCTGCGCCGATCAGCTCAGCCACGGCCAGAAGCAATGGCTCGAGATCGGCATGCTGCTGATCCAGGACCCGGACCTGTTGATGCTCGACGAGCCCGTCGCCGGCATGAGCGTGTCCGAGCGCGCCAAGACCGCCGAACTGCTGAACCGGATCATCAAGGACCGCTCGGTGCTGGTGATCGAGCACGACATGAAATTCGTCGAGGACATCGCCCACAAGGTCACGGTGCTGCACCAGGGCCAGATCCTGTCGGAGGGCTCGATGGAGCACGTCAAGAACGATCCGAAGGTCATCGAAGTCTATCTCGGGCATTAGCATGATGAAGTCAGGGCAAATCGCCGCGGCGTCGGTGCTTTACATCTCCCCAACGGGGAGAGGTCGGATGGCATCGCCGGATGCCATCCGGGTAAGGGGTTGCGGCCTCTCGTGGGACCTGAAGGCCCTCACCCGGCGCTGCGCGCCGACCTCTCCCCGTTGGGGAGAGGTGAAGAACATCCAGTCATAGGGGCAATCAGTATGCTGGCTATCTCCGATCTGCATGTCGCCTACGGCCAGAGCGAAGTGCTGCACGGCCTCAATGTCTCGGTCGCCGCCAACGAGATCGTCGCGATCATGGGCCGCAACGGCATGGGCAAGACCACGCTGATGAAGTCGCTGATGGGGATCATGCCGACCAGAAGCGGCTCGGTGACCATGGAGGGCGCCGAACTCAGCCAGCTGCCGAGCTACGAGCGCGTCGCCAAGGGGCTCGCCTATGTGCCGCAGGGCAGGATGATCTTCTCCACCATGACGGTGAAGGAAAACATCGAGACCGGCCTCGTCGTGTCTGGCGAGACCGAGGTGCCCGGCAGCATCTACGAGCTGTTCCCGGTGCTTCTCGAAATGAAAAACCGCCGCGGCGGCAACCTTTCCGGCGGCCAGCAACAACAATTGGCGATCGCGCGTGCGCTCGCGACCAAACCCAAGGTGCTGTTGCTGGACGAGCCGACCGAGGGCATCCAGCCCTCGATCATCAAGGAAATGGCCCGCACCCTGAAACGGATTCGCGACGAGCGCGGCCTGTCGATCGTGGTGTCCGAGCAGGTGCTGAGTTTTGCGCTCGACATCGCCGACCGCGTGCTGGTGATCGAAAACGGCGAGATCGTGCGCGACGAGGCGCGCGAGGGCATCGATGCCGCGCAGATATCGAAATATTTGTCGGTCTGAATTGTAACTTGGCTAGTAACAGAGGAGCTTTCGATGCAGGACTTCAGTGATCAAGGTCGGTTCCGGGAAGCCGGCCTACGGTTCGATGCCACAGACGCTGATCAAGGTCGATCTCACGCAGTCGGCCTACGACAACGACATGATCCACAACCGCTGGCATCCCGACGTGCCGATCGTGGCGTGGGTCAATCCCGGCGACGATTTCATCATCGAGACCTACGACTGGACCGGCGGCTTCATCAAGAACAACGATTCCGCCGACGATGTCCGCGACATCGACCTGTCGATCGTGCATTTCCTGTCCGGCCCGATCGGGGTCAAGGGCGCCGAGCCCGGCGATCTCCTGGTGGTCGACCTGCTCGATGTCGGGCCGCTGAAAGAGAGCCTGTGGGGCTTCAACGGCTTCTTCTCCAAGCAGAATGGCGGCGGGTTCCTGACCGAGCATTTCCCGCTGGCGCAGAAGTCGATCTGGGACATCAAGGGCCTCTACACCTCGTCGCGCCATGTCCCGGGCGTGAATTTCGCCGGCCTCATCCATCCCGGCCTGATCGGCTGCCTGCCGGATCCGAAATTGCTGGCGAAATGGAACGAGCGCGAGGTGGGGTTGATCGCGACCAACCCGACACGCGTGCCGCCGCTCGCCAATCCGCCCTTCGCGGCGACCGCCCATGCCGGCCGCGCCAAGGGCGACGCCAAGGCCAGGATCGGCGCCGAGGGTGCGCGGACGGTGCCGCCGCGCGAGCACGGCGGCAACTGCGACATCAAGGACCTGTCGCGCGGCTCGAAGATCTACTTCCCGGTCTATGTGCCGGGCGGCGGGCTCTCGATGGGCGACCTGCATTTCAGCCAGGGCGACGGCGAGATCACCTTCTGCGGCGCCATCGAGATGGCCGGCTGGCTGCATCTCAAGGTCGACATCATCAAGGACGGCGTTGCCAAATACGGCATCAAGAATCCGATCTTCAAGCCGTCGCCGATCACGCCCAACTACAAGGACTACCTGATCTTCGAGGGCATCTCGGTCGACGAGAGCGGAAAGCAGCATTACCTCGACGTGCACATCGCCTACCGCCAAGCCTGCCTGAACGCGATCGAATATCTCAAGAAGTTCGGCTATTCCGGCGCACAGGCCTACACGATTCTGGGCGTCGCCCCGGTGCAGGGGCATATCAGCGGCGTCGTCGATATTCCGAATGCCTGCGCCACGCTGTATCTGCCGACGGAGATATTCGATTTCGACATCATGCCGTCGTCGGCGGGTCCCATCAAACACATCAAGGGCGGCGTCGACGTGTCGCTCTCGCCGGACAAGTGATCCCTGCGCGACGGGATGCGGGACGGCTGCGGATCTGCCGCCCCGAATCCTTCGTCGCGAACATGAAGCGCGCGAGGATTGAAATGCCGGTTTATGAATATCTCTGCGACGATTGCGGTCCGTTCACCGACATGCGGCCGATGGCGGAATGCGACGCGCCGCTAGCTTGTCCGCAATGCGAGAGGACGTCGCCGCGCGTCATCCTGACGGCGCCGAATTTCCTCTGCATGCCGGCAAGCCAACGCAAGGCCCACGCCACCAACGAGCGCTCAGCCAATGCGCCGAAGACTTTGGGTGAATACAAGGCGTCGCACGGGCCGGGCTGCGGCTGTTGCTCGACCAGGCCGTCGCGGCTGGTCAAGCAGACGAGGAGCGGCGCAAAGAGCTTTCCGACCGCGCGTCCCTGGATGATCAGTCACTGACTTTCGACTGTGGCTTGCCGAAGGCCTCGTGGTTAGGGATGCGCCGTGTCGCCGCGCTCCTCACCAATATATGGTTAAGGTCATCCCGAGAGTTTCGTCATGGCCGGGCTTGTCCCGGCCATCCACGTCTTTTCTGCTGAACGTTCGCTAAGACGTGGATGCCCTGCACAAGGCCGGGCATGACAAGCCTGGGCTAGCTCAGCCGGTTGCCGTTGACGGCGAGATTTGGCTGACGGTTGAACTGTCGTGTCGCGATTTCCGGGGTCAGCGGAACCGACAGCCGGCAGATCAGGCCTTCGGCGCGCCAGTCGAACTCGGCCTGTCCCCCGAGTTGCGATTCGATGGCGGCGATCACGCTCCGGGTGCCGAAGCCGCGCGATGCCGGCTTCTCCACCAGCGGACCGTCGCGCTCTTCCCACACCATCCGCAGCACGTCGCGCTCGATCTCCCATTTGAGATTGAGGCGGCCGGACAGCGTGGACAGCGCGCCGTATTTCGCCGAATTGGTGACCAGTTCGTGCAGCGCCAGCGCCAGCGTTTGCGCGGTGGCGGGCAGCAGCTGGATGTCGGAGCCGCCGAAGGCGATCTGGTCGCCGGTGGAATAGGGCGCCAGTTCTTCATCCACCAGCCTCCCGATTTCCGCGCCCTGCCAGCTCGACAGCGAAAGGATGGTGTGGACCCGCGCCAGTGCGCTGATCCGGCCCTCCACCGCCTGGACATAGGCCTTGACGGTTTCGCCGCGCGTCAACCGGACGATGGATTGCGCCAGCGCCAGCGCGTTCTTGGCGCGGTGGTCGACTTCCCGCGCCAGCAGGTTCTGGCGCTCCTCGGCGCGCTTGCGCTCGGTGATGTCGACGGTGACGCCGCTGACGCGCACCACGCGGCCGGCCTTGTCGACGGTCGCGGCCGCGGTGCCGACGCACCAGCAAACCTCGCCGTCCGGGCGGTTGATGCGAAACTCCGCTTCATAGGACCTTGTGCCCTTGTTGAACTCGGCCATCGCCTTGCGCAGTTCGCCGATGTCGTCCGGATGCAGCAGTGCCTGAACGCTGGCCGGGTTCACCACGAAGGTCCGGGGATCGACGCCGAAAATGCGATATTGCCCCTCGTCCCACATCCAGTCGCCATTGACCCAGTCCCAGTCCCAGGAACCCATTTTTCCCGCGGCGATCGCCAGGCTGCGGCGTTGTTCGCTTTCGAGCAGCCGTACGTTGGATTCCTCGAGCTCCGCGGTGCGTGCGCGGACGCGATCTTCGAGCTCGGCGTTGAACCGCTCCAGTTGCCGGGTCTTGCGATAGAGCTCGGCGAACACCCTGATCTTTGCACGCAGGACCTCGGGGATCACCGGCACCGGAACATAGTCCACCGCGCCCATCTCGTAGCCGCGAAGCCGGTCGATGTCGCTGACCTGAATAGCCGAGATGAAAATCATCGCGGTCTTCTGGAAGCGCGGATGCTCGCGGATCATGGCGGCAAGCTCGAACCCGTCCAGTTCCGGCATGCAGACGTCGACCAGAATGACCGCGACTTCGTTCTTGAGCAGGTATTCGAGCGCCTCGCGCCCCGAGGTCGCGACCACCAGATTTTCGCCGAGCTCCTTCAGGATAACTTCATAGGCGAGCAGCTTTGCCGGCTGATCGTCGACCAGAAGGATGTTCACCTTTTCATGGTCATTCATCGAAGCCACCCGTCAGCGATGTAGCCACATGCGTATCGCCAGCAGCAACTGCTCGGTATTGACGGGTTTGGCAAGATAATCGGACGCTCCCGCCTCCAGGCATTTCTCGCGGTCCCCCTTCATGGCCTTGGCGGTCAGCGCAATGATGGGAAGTCTCCGGAATGCCGGGTTGTCGCGGATCACGCCGATGGTCTGGTAGCCGTCCATCTGCGGCATCATGATGTCCATCAGGACGATCGCGATCTCCGGGTTCTTTTCGACCAGCGCCACCGCCTCGCTGCCGGTGGTGGCGGTGAGCACTTTCATGCCGCGGCGCTCCAGCACGCTGCTCAGCGCAAAGATGTTGCGGGCATCGTCGTCCACCAATAGCGCGGTCTGGCCGACGAGGTCCTCGTCGGAACTGTTGAGTTTTTCCAGCATTCGCTGCTTCTCGATGGGCAATTCCGTGATCACCCGGTGCAGGAACAGCGACGTTTCATCCAATAGCCGCTCGGGCGATTCGACGCCCTTCACCACGATGCTTCGCGCCATGGTATGCAGTTCCGCATCTTCCTCGACCGAAAGCTCGCGGCCGGTGAAGACCACGACCGGCACGTTGGACAGCGCCTCGTCGCAGCGAATGGAATCCAGCACCTCGAAACCGCTCATGTCGGGCAACCGCAAATCGAGTACGACACAGTCGCACGGGTTCTCGCGCAACATGGAAAGCGCGCCCGCACCGGTGTCGGTGGTGACGATCTCGATGTCGTTGTGGCCCAGCAACTCCTTGATGCTCATCTGTTCCGCCGCATTGTCTTCCACGATCAGGAGCCGCTTGCGGCGGGGCTTTGCGTATTCCTTGATCTGGGACAACGCCGCGGCGACGCCTTCGGTCGTGGTCGGCTTGTTGACAAAGGAGAACGCGCCGCGCGCCAGCGCATGCTGGCGGTCCTCGTCCAGCGTGATGATCTGGACCGGAATGTGCCGCGTCAGCGGATTGTGCTTCAGCTGGCTAAGCACCGTCCAGCCCAGCATGTCGGGCAGGAAGACATCGAGCGAAACCGCCGTGGGCTGGAATTGCTTGGCAAGATCCAGCGCTTCCGAGCCGCGCGCCGCGACCAGTACCTTGAAACCCTTGTCGCGGGCCAGATCGACCAGCACGCGCGCATAATGCGGGTCGTCCTCGACGATCAGGAGGATGGTGTCGCCCGGCTCGAGATTGAGCCGGTCGTCCGGCAATTGCTCGATGACGCGCTCCTGCGTGGCGACCTGCAGCGCCGGCGCGGAGTTGTATTGCGACAATGCGGTGACGCGCGGCGCCACCGTCGGCCCGGAATATTTCAGCGGCAGATAGAGCACGAAGGTCGAGCCCTTGCCGGGCGTGCTCTGCAGATGGATTTCGCCGCCGAGCAGGCTTGCCAGTTCGCGGCTGATGGCGAGCCCGAGGCCGGTGCCGCCATATTTCCGGCTGGTGCCGGCGTCCGCCTGCTGGAATGCCTCGAAGATCAGCTTTTGCTTTTCGAGGGGGATGCCGATGCCGGTATCGGACACCTCGAAGGCGATCACGGCGGGAGACTGCTTGAGGATGGGATGCTCGGCGCTCCAGCCGCCCAGGGCCGCCGATACGCTCAGCCGCACGCCGCCCTCGGCGGTGAACTTGAACGCGTTCGACAGCAGATTTTTCAGCACCTGCTGCAGACGCTTGGAATCGGTGACGATGCTGCGCCCCAGATTGGGATCGACGTCGATATGGAACGACAATTGCCGGTTTTCCGCTTCGTGGCGGAACGGACGGCCGACGGTTTCCAGCAGGTTGGTCGTCAGGATCTCCTCAGCATCGACGGTCACGGTTCCGGATTCGATCTTGGACAGGTCGAGGATGTCGCTGATCAGGTTCAACAGGTCGGTGCCCGCGCCGTGGATGGTGCGTGCGAACTCGACCTGCTTGGGCGACAGATTGCCGTCGGGATTTTCGGTGAGCTGCTGGCCCAGGATCAGGATGCTGTTGAGCGGCGTGCGCAGCTCGTGCGACATGTTGGCGAGGAATTCCGACTTGTATTTCGAGGTCAGCGAAAGCTCGGTCGCCTTTTCCTCGAGCGCGCGCCGTGCCTGCTCGATTTCCTGGTTCTTGCGCTCGACCTCGACGTTGCGCTCGGCCAGCTGCTGCGCCTTCTGCTCAAGCTGCTCGTTGGTCTGTTGCAGCTCCTTCTGCTGGGTCTGCAACTCGCCGGCGAGCTGCTGGGACTGCTTCAACAGGCCCTCGGTCTGCATCGTGGCCTCGATCGAGTTGAGCACGATGCCGATCGAGTCGGTGAGCTGCTCGAGGAAGGTCATCTGCGAGGTCGTGAAGGAGGAGACCGAGGCGAGCTCGATCACGGCCTTGACCTGGTTCTCGAACAAGACCGGAAGCACCACGAGGTTCTTCGGCACCACGCGCAACAGCGCTGAATTGATCGGCACGGCGTCATCGGGGATGTCCGATACCAGCCGCTGCCGCTTGTCCATCGCGCATTGCCCGATCAGGCCGTCGCCGAACTGCACGATCTGCTGATGCGGAGTGGCGCCGTCGCCGGCATAGGCCGAAAGCAGGCGCAGTTGCGGGTTTTCCTCGTTCTCGACCTGGTAGATCACGCCCATATGGGCGTTCACCAGCGGCGTCAGCTCGGTCAGCAGCAGCCGGCCCACGGTGGTCAGGTCGCGCTGGCCCTGCAGCATGTTGGTGAATTTGGCGAGGTTGGTCTTGAGCCAGTCCTGCTCGGTATTGACGTCGGTGGTCAGACGCAAGTTACCGATCATGGTGTTGATGTTGTCCTTGAGTTCCGCGACTTCGCCTCTCGCGTCGACCTGGATCGAACGGGTCAGGTCGCCCTTGGTCACCGCGGTCGCGACTTCCGCGATGGCGCGCACCTGCGAGGTGAGGTTGGCCGCGAGCAGGTTGACGTTGCCGGTGAGGTCCTTCCAGGTGCCGGCAGCACCTGGCACGTTGGCCTGACCGCCGAGACGGCCTTCGACGCCGACTTCACGGGCGACACTGGTGACCTGATCGGCGAAGGTGGCGAGCGTCTCGGTCATGTTGTTGATGGTGTCGGCGAGCGCTGCGACTTCGCCCTTCGATTTCACCGTCAGGTTCTGCTTCAGGTCGCCGTCGGCGACCGCGGTCACCACCTTGACGATGCCGCGCACCTGCTCGGTCAGGTTGGCGGCCATGAAGTTCACGGTGTCGGTGAGGTCCTTCCAGGTCCCGGCGACGCCCGGCACCTGCGCCTGGCCGCCGAGCTTGCCCTCGGTGCCGACCTCGCGGGCGACGCGCGTGACTTCGCCGGCAAACGCATTGAGCTGGTCGACCATCGTGTTGATGGTGTTCTTCAGCTCGAGGATTTCGCCCTTCACGTCGACCGTGATCTTGCGCGACAGGTCGCCGCGGGCCACGGCGGTGGTGACTTCGGCGATGTTGCGGACCTGCGTGGTGAGGTTGGCCGCCAGCAGGTTGACGTTGTCGGTGAGGTCCTTCCAGGTGCCGCCGACGCCGGGCACTACGGCCTGGCCGCCGAGCCGTCCCTCGGTGCCGACCTCGCGCGCGACGCGCGTCACTTCGGCGGCGAACGAGCGCAGCTGCTCGACCATGGTGTTCAGGGTGTCCTTGAGCAGCAGGATTTCGCCGCGCACGTCGACCGTGATCTTCTTGGACAGGTCGCCGCCGGCGATCGCGGTCGCGACCTCGGCGATGTTGCGGACCTGTGCGGTCAGGTTCGAGGCCATGAAGTTGACGTTGTCGGTGAGGTCCTTCCAGGTGCCGGCCACCTCGGGCACTTCGGCCTGGCCGCCGAGCTTGCCTTCGGTGCCGACCTCGCGCGCGACGCGCGTCACTTCTGAGGCAAACGCGTTGAGCTGGTCCACCATGGTGTTGATGGTGTTTTTCAGCTCGAGGATTTCGCCCTTCACGTCGACGGTGATCTTGCGCGACAGGTCGCCGCGGGCGACGGCGGTGGTGACTTCGGCGATGTTGCGGACCTGGGCGGTGAGGTTGCCCGCCATCGAGTTGACGCTGTCAGTCAGATCCTTCCAGGTGCCGGCGACGCCGGGCACGTTGGCCTGGCCGCCGAGCCGGCCTTCGGTGCCGACCTCGCGCGCGACGCGCGTCACCTCGCCGGCGAAGCGGTTGAGCTGGTCAACCATGGTGTTCAGCGTTTCCTTGAGCTGCAGGATTTCGCCGCGCACGTCGACCGTGATCTTGCGCGACAGGTCGCCGCCGGCGATCGCGGTCGCGACCTCCGCGATGTTGCGGACCTGCGCCGTGAGGTTGCCGGCCATCGAGTTCACAGAGTCGGTGAGGTCCTTCCAGGTGCCGGCGACGCCGGGCACTTCGGCCTGGCCGCCGAGCTTGCCGTCGGTGCCGACCTCGCGCGCGACGCGCGTCACTTCGCCGGCAAAGGCGTTGAGCTGGTCGACCATCGTATTGAGCGTTTCCTTCAACTGCAGGATTTCGCCGGATACGTTGACCGTGATCTTCTTCGACAGGTCGCCTTTCGCCACGGCGGTCGCGACCTCCGCGATATTGCGGACCTGGCCGGTCAGGTTGGAGGCCATCGAGTTGACGCTGTCGGTGAGGTCCTTCCAGGTGCCGGCGACGCCGCGCACCAGCGCCTGGCCGCCGAGCTTGCCCTCGGTGCCGACCTCGCGCGCGACGCGCGTGACTTCGCCGGCAAAGGCGTTGAGCTGGTCCACCATGGTATTGATGGTGTTCTTCAACTCGAGAATTTCGCCGCGCACGTCGACCGTGATCTTCTTCGACAGGTCGCCGTTGGCGACCGCGGTCGTCACTTCGGCGATATTGCGGACCTGCGCCGTCAGGTTCGACGCCATCGAGTTGACGCTCTCGGTCAGGTCCTTCCAGGTGCCGGCGACGCCGAGCACGTTGGCCTGGCCGCCGAGCCGGCCGTCGGTGCCGACCTCGCGCGCCACGCGCGTCACTTCGCCGGCAAAGGCGTTGAGCTGGTCGACCATGGTGTTGAGCGTTTCCTTCAACTGCAGGATTTCGCCCGACACGTTCACGGTGATCTTCTTCGACAGGTCGCCGCCGGCGATCGCGGTGGCGACGTCGGCGATGTTGCGGACCTGAGCGGTCAGGTTCGACGCCATGAAGTTGACGTTGTCGGTGAGGTCCTTCCAGGTTCCGGCGACGCCGGGCACCTGGGCCTGGCCGCCGAGCTTGCCTTCGGTGCCGACCTCGCGCGCGACGCGCGTCACTTCCGAGGCGAACGAGTTGAGCTGATCGACCATCGTGTTGATGGTGTCCTTCAGCTCGAGGATTTCGCCGCGGACGTCGACCGTGATCTTGCGCGACAGGTCGCCGCGCGCGACGGCCGTAGTGACGTTGGCGATATTGCGGACCTGCGCGGTCAGATTGCCGCACATCGCGTTCACGGAGTTGGTGAGGTCCTTCCAGGTGCCGGCGACGCCGGGCACGATCGCCTGGCCGCCGAGCTTGCCGTCGGTGCCGACCTCGCGGGCGACGCGGGTCACTTCGGAGGCGAACGAGCGCAGCTGGTCCACCATGGTGTTGATGGCTTCCTTCAGCTGCAGGATTTCGCCGCGGACGTCGACCGTGATCTTCTTGGACAGGTCGCCGTTGGCGACCGCGATGGTGACCTCGGCGATGTTGCGGACCTGGCCGGTGAGGTTGTTGGCCATGGAGTTGACGCTCTCGGTCAAATCCTTCCAGACGCCGGTCACCTCCGGCACCTGGGCCTGGCCGCCGAGCTTGCCTTCGGTGCCGACCTCGCGCGCCACGCGCGTCACCTCGGAGGTGAACACGCTGAGCTGCTTGATCATGGTGTTGACGATGTTGGCCGACTGCAAAAATTCGCCGCCCAAAGGGCGGCCGTCGACATCGAGCTGCACGGTTTGCAGGAGGTCTCCCTGCGCGACGGCTGCGACCGCGCGCGTCACCTCGCGCGTCGGCCACAGCAGGTCGTCGATCAGGGTATTGACCGAGCCTTCCATGTCGGCCCATGAGCCGCTGGCCAGCCCGAATTTGACGCGCTGGCGGGTCTTGCCCTCGCGGCCCACCACTTGTCCGACGCGCTCGAGCTGCTGCGCCATGCGCTGGTTGGCGGCGACGATTTCATTGAATGTATCGGCGATCTTGCCGTCGATGCCGAGATGATCGCCTGTCATGCGCACCGAGAAATCGCCGCTGCGCATCGCCTGCAGGGCGGACAGCAATTCCTGGGAAGGATCGGGCTTTCCGTTGCTGTATGGCTTGATCTTGTTGCGACGCTTCGTCGACGGCACAGCGGAGCCGAGATCACTCATGATGTTCCCCCCTCAAGCGGCAAAACAGGACAATCGAATCGAGCAGGCGGAGACGCGATTTCGCGGCATGAAATCGCGCATGATGCTTCAAATCAAGCGGAATACCCGAGCCATTCCAAATATTTAGGTTCCACGAATTTGAACCGAACGAAATAATCCGGTTCGGGAACTTTTGTTCCATGCCTGCCGGAATTAATCCGCGGAGATGAAAAACCTCGATCCAGATCAGGTCGAATGATTGCGGGGGGTTAAACCGGCCCCTGGCGCGCGGGGAACCAGCCCACACGGCACGCATCGGGAGGGAACCGTCGGGATGGTCGGCTGCCCGACCTTACGGCCGCTTTCTGGGGACCGGTTTCCTCGGCGGAGGCGGGTTGTCGCCTAGCGCCTGCGGGTTGATCTTGCGGGTCATGTTGTTGGCGGCCTCGCTGACATCGAGCAGCGAGCGCCGGCCTTCGGCCATCATGGTCGCGGATTTCTTCCTGAAGCTGTCGGCCAGTTCGCGAATTGACTGCACCTTCTGAAGCAGTTCGCCGCCGTTGCCGCTGGCAAATCCGGGCAGCAGGTCATTGACCCGGTCAATGGCGCTGTTGATGCTGGCGAACGCATTGTCGGCCTTGCCGATCATGTCGTCGATGGCGTGGCCCTGGCTCGCCAGCGACGCCGTATAGGTCTCGAAATTCAACAGCCCGTTCTTGATCGTGGTCTGGTTGTCGAGCAACAGCCGGTCGACCTTGTGCAGACTGTCGCGAATCGATTCGTTCTCGCTGAGGTCCGCGGTCAGGATCGGAACGCCGTCCTCATCCAGCGGCGGCGGCGGCGCGGCTGCCGCGCCGCCGGTCAGCGCGATCGCCGCGATCCCGGTCAGCCCCTGGAATTCCAGCCCCACCACGGTGTCCTTGCGGATCGGGGCGCTGTTGTCGACCATGACAAAGGCGACGACCTTGCGCGGATTATCCAGCGTCAGCGACTTGATCTCGCCGATCTGAACGCCATCGAAATTCACGCTGCCGCCCTTGCGCAGCCCGCTGGCCGATCCCTCGAAGACGATACGCAGCGGGCCCTGCTGCCGGATGGCGTGGATTTTCCTGAAACCCAAGAGGCCGATGAACGCCGCGGCAATCACCGCCAGCGTCGTGGTTCCGATCACAAGATTGCTTGCGCGTGCCGCCATCCCGATTACCAACTGCGATGCGTCTGGCCGACAGGGTCTGCGCCCTTCGTCATGCGGCGATTGTACCGGCAAAGCCGCGGGCGCGAAAGGCCGGTACGGCGGTCCGCCGACGTGCAACCATCAGTTCCGGCGCGTGCATTCCCGCATCGGCATGCCCATGGCGGTGACGTCCCGGCAGGTAAAGCCGGAGCCTGGAATTTCGTCATTGTCGCAATCATTGTGGCAGACCCGCATGCCGTTCTCCCAGTGCCAGCCGACCGCGGGGTTCGGCAAATCCTTGTCGTAGGTGACGGTATGGGAATTATCCCTGACGATGCGATGGGGAGAAGGCTTGTTGCCGGCATGATAAATCTTCGTGGCGGCCTGTGAACTTGTTGCCGCGAGGCAGAGCATTGCCACGGCCACGAGGATGCGGTGCATTTTAAATCCCTCCATCTGAACGAACGGTTACAGATGTCGGTCGCGGCCGGCGGTGAAGCGCGTTCGATCCGGTTCCATTACAAATCGGAAATGTGCCGGCGCGTATCCGCAAGTCACCTCAGAGCGGGATGACTTTTCTTCGAGTCGTCATCGCGCTCTAACTTTTTGATTGAGCATGATCTTTTCGGAAAACCGGTGCCCGCTTTTCCGGATCATGCTCTAGGCCGGCGCCCATTCCTCTTCGGCGCTGGCCCCCGCGAGTGCCCGAACCCGCGCCTCGTCGGCGGCGAGTTCGCGCGCGGGACCGGAATAGACCACGATGCCGTCATCGAGTACGTACGCATCATCGGCGATTTCGAGGCTCATCCGCGCGTTCTGTTCGACCAGCAACACCGAAATTCCCTCGTCCTTCATCTGCTGCACGATGCGAAACACCTCTCGCACGATCATCGGCGCCAGGCCCTGCGAAGGCTCGTCGAGGATCAGGAGCCTCGGATTCAGCAATAATGCCCGGGCGATCGACAGCATCTCCTGCTCGCCGCCGGAGAGCTGGCGGCCGCGGTTTTGCCTGCGCTCCGCGAGGCGGGGAAAGACCTGGTAGATTCGCGCGATGGTCCAGGGGCCAGGTCGCTCCAGCGGAACCTTCAGATTATCCTCGACGCTGAGATTGGCGAAGATGCGCCGGCCCTCGGGTACGTAACCCACTCCCGCTTCCGCGATACGGAAAGTCGGCCAGCGCGTGGTGTCCTTGCCGAAAATCGTGACCTTGCCCTCGCGCGCGGGGGTCAGGCCCATCAGGCTGCGCAGCGTCGTGGTCTTGCCGGCGCCGTTGCGTCCGAGCAGCGCGGTGATCCTGCCCTCGGCGACGCTGAGGCTGACGCCATGCAGGATGTGGCTCTTGCCGTAATAGGTGTGGAGGCCCTCGGCTGTTAGCGCTGCGGTCATCCGGTTCCCCCAAGATAGGCTGCCTGGACCGCCTCCGACGCTGCGATCTCTTTTGGCGTTCCTTCGGTAAGCAGAGCGCCCTGGTCGAGCACGGTGATGTAGTCGGCCAGGTGAAACACCACGCGCATGTCGTGTTCGATCAGCACGATCGTGTATTTGCTTTCGCGATGCAGGCGGCGGATCAAGGCGGTGATCGCGTAGGTTTCCTCATCGCCCATGCCCGCGGTCGGTTCGTCAAGCAGCAGCAGCCGCGGCAGCTGCGCCAGCGCCATTCCGATTTCCGTCGTCCGCTGATCGCCATGCGCGAGTTCGCCGACCAGCCGGTCGGCCTTGGACGTGAGTCCCACCAGTGCCATCATTTCGTCGGCGACATCACCGGCGAGCTTTGCGGCGGCCCGGCCCGGCAGCATATTCAACGTCTGCCCCGCCGCCACCTCGGCTGCCGTGAGCAGGTTTTCATGGACGGTCAGTTCGGGAAAGATCTCGGTGATCTGGAAGGTGCGGCCCATGCCGAGCCCGACCCGCTGATGCGCCGGAACCTGCGTCACGTCTTTTCCATCGAACAGGATCGAGCCCCTGGTCGGGGGGAAATAGCCGCTGATCATGTTGAAGAAGGTCGTCTTGCCTGCGCCGTTCGGGCCGATGATCGCCCGCAGCTCGCCGCGCTTGACGGACATCGACACGTCCTTCACCGCGACCAGACTGCCAAATCGCTTCGTGATGTTGCGAACCTCGAGCATGGTCACTTCTCACCGCGTTGGCGCCGCATGCCGAGCAGGCCGCGCGGAAAGAACAGCACGACCAGTATGAAGATCGTGCCGACAAAGGACATCCAGTTCACGGTCATCGACGAGATATAATCCTGCAGCACGACGAACACGGTGGCGCCGAGCAGCGGTCCCCAGAACGTCCGCATGCCGCCCATCACGCACATGACAACGAAATAGCCGGACAGGGAGTAATGCAGCGCCAGCGGATCGGCAAAGTTGTTGAGCAGCGCGTAGAGCGTGCCTGCAAGCGCGGTGACGAAGCAGGAGATCGAGAACGACAACCATATCTGGCGCTCGACCGGGATGGCCAGGAAGCGCGCGCGCCGCTCGTTTTCCCGGATGGCGCGCAGGGTATGGCCGAAGGGCGAGCGGACCAGAAGGCCGAGCAGGCCTACGGCGATCGCGAAGACGGCCAGCAGGAAATAATAGAATTGCGGACCGCCCGCGGTGATATCGAGCGTCAGCGGCCCGAACCCGATCGGTTCGCGATGGAAATCGCGCAGGCCGTCGAAGCCGCCGGTGAAGTCGTTCCAGCTATAGGCTAGATAGTACCATAGCTGGCCGAAGGCGATCGTGCACATCGCGAAGTAGACGCCGCGACGGCGTACGATCAATAGCCCGAACAAGGTACCGGCCAATCCGCCGAGCAGGGTGCCTGCGATCATCGCCAGCGGCGTGCTGTGCACGAGATAGCGCAAGGTCAACCCGGCGCCATAGGCGCCGAGGCCGAAATAGGCGGCGTGGCCGAAGCTCAATACGCCGGTGAAGCCCAGCAGCAGGTTCAACCCCATCGCGGCCAGGCCAAACACCAGCACTTTCCCGGCAAGCGCCGTGTAGCCGCCGACCAACGGCAACCAGAATGGGGCTGCAATCAGCAGCCCCCAGATGACGACCAGCTTGGCCCAGTGCGGAACGGCCGGCTGACGCGCCGAAGGCGCGACTGCGGTCGCAACGTCGGTACTCATGACATCATTCCTTCCTCACCCATCAAGCCGCGCGGCCGGACCAGCAATACGATCATCATGATGGCATAGATCACCGCTTCGCTGGCGGAGGGGAAAAACACGGTGGTCAGGGCCGCCGCCATTCCGATCACGAGCCCGCCGAACAGCGTGCCGATCAGGCTCCCGACGCCGCCAACGATAATGGCGATGAAACTCGGCATCAGCAGGTCGTCGCCCATGTTGGGGTTGAGGCCGATCTGGCCTGCGGCGAGCACCCCGCTCAAGCCGGCCAGCAGGCAGCCGAGGGCGAAATTGAAGGTCCGCAGGAAGCTGATATTGACGCCCAGCGAGGCCACGGTTTCAAGGTCGAGCGTGCCCGCCCGAATGCGCACGCCGACCCGTGTGTAGCGCAGGAATGAGAACAGTCCGAGCACCACGACGACGACCACGATCATCATGAAGATACGATACCAGGTGACGAAGAACAGGCTGGCGCTGATCGGCTGCGCCAGAAAATCGGGCAAACCCAGCGGCAGGCCGTTGGGCCCCCATATATAACGCGCGGCATCCTGCATTACGAAAGCAAGTCCGAACGTGAGCAACAGGCTGTAGACCGGATCGCGGTTATAGACGCGGCGGATCATCAAGCGCTCGACGACGAGGCCGATCAGCGCGGTAAGCAGCGGTGCGACCAGCAGCGCACCCCAGTAACCCAGCGTCGGCGACAAGGTGTAGGCGAGATAGCCGCCGAGCGCCAGGAAGTTACCGTGGGCAAAATTGATGACGTTGCTGAGGTTGAGGATCAGCGACAGGCCGAGCGCCATCAGCACGTAGAAAGTGCCGATGATGAGCCCATTGGTGACGTTATATAATATAACCTGCGTCATCCGCCCTCCTCTGGGCAAAAAGCTCCGCCGCAACGATCGGCGGGCCAGTGTCCGGCTCATTCAGTATCCGGCTCATGGTCATCGTGCTTGGCACAAACTCTGCGAGGGTGTGGACATGAGGGACGCGTGCCCGGGCAGCACTTGCCGCCGCCAATCGCGACCGGCGGACGCAACGCAGGGGGTCGCGGTCGGCCGTCGTTTGCAGATCGTTTGCGCGGACGCCCGAGTTGAAGCGGGTAGCAAGCGCGACTCCATCACAATCCATTCAGCGTCCGTCACATCGCCTTGATTTCAGTCCAACCGCCTCGTTCTCCCTCGGATCTTTGCAAATCCGAGGGAACCGCGACCGGCTGAATCACTCAGCTTCCCCTTCCGGCTCTCAGCTCGGCTCTACCATCTTACATCCGGTATCGGCGACCGAACCTGCTGCGTCGTCACCGGCAACGAGTGTCCCGGTGGTGAAGACGTCGTCGGGTCCGGACTTCGGGGGATGTACTTCGCCGACGAAAATATTCGGCATCAGTTCGTGATCGCCGGCGCGGTAACGGATTTTGCCCGGTTGCAACGCCACATCCGGCGGGAGTTCCATATCCTCCAGCGCCTTCGCCATTTTCGGGCCCTCCAGCGTCTTCGCTTTCGCCGCCGCCAGCCGGACGGTGTGCACGGCCACGTAACCGAACCAGTCCCGCGCCGAAGGCGTCTTCTTGGTCGCCGCGCGGTACTCGGCGACGAACTTCACCACTTCGGGCACGTTGGGCTGGTTCCACCACCACTCCATGTCCCACCAGCCGGCCTGCGCATCCGGCGGACACGCCTTGATGCTCTCCAGCTCGAACAGGGCTCCGCCGAGCGCCATTTCCTTCTGCATGCCGAACTGGGTGAATTGCTTCATGCAATTGATCTGGGTCAGGCCGCCCATGTTGTTGAGCAGCACGTTCGGCTTGTAGGATTTCGCCTTGATCAGGGTGGCGGAGAAGTCGGTATTGTTGATCGGCAGCATGTCGCCCTCGAAAGTGCCGCCGGACTTCTGCAGCGCCTTGACGAAGGCGTCCTGCAGGGTGTGGCCGTAGGCGTAATCGGGCGTGATGAAGAACCATTTCTTGCCGAACTTCTTCACCAGTTCCGGCGTGATCGCGCTGGCATCCATGGTGGTCGTGTTGCAAATCCGGAACACATTCCACTTGCAGTTGGTGCCGGTGATCGGATCGGTATGGCCGCCCGGCACGATGTGCAGGACCTTCTTCTCGGTAGTCACTTGCGACATCGCATAGGCGATGCCGGAGTTGACGTCGCCGAAGATGACGTCGACGTTGTCGCGATCGATCAGCTTGCGCGTCTTCTGCACGCCGGTGCCGACGTCGTTGGCCGAATCCTCGACCAGAAGCTGAACCGGGCGGCCGAGAATTCCGCCCTTCTTGTTGATTTCAGCTTCCGCGTATTTGGCGCCGTCGACCTCGCTCTGCGCCAGCGCGGAGAGAACGCCTGTCAGTGGATCGACCATGCCGATCTTTACCGGAGTGTCGCCTCTGGCCTTGATGATGAAGGGCGACGCGAATTGCGCCGCAGCAATCGCGGCGCTGGTTTTCAAAAGTGTCCGCCGATCGACCGACCAGATTCTATGCGAAGTACCCATGCTGTCCTCCCAGACAAGATTTACGGTTCTTGATGGCCGGCATTTCTTCGATGCCTTGATCGGCCGGGACCCTAACCTTTCCGCGTCGGCTTTGCCAACCACGAACCCGCGAAAATCCTGCGACCTTCGGCTTAGGTGCCCATAAAGCAGGCCGCCTGCGCCGGCACGCTGAGCGCCGACCCCGGACCCGGGGATCGAGCTCAATCGGCTTCCAGCGACAGGCCGTAATCGGTCTTCAGATCGGGGTCCTGCTCGGCCTTCCGCAGCACGCAATTGCCGGCCACGAGCAGGTCGAGTTCGTTGCCCATGAAGCAACGGAACGCGTCCTCCGGCGTGCACACGATCGGTTCGCCGCGGACGTTGAAGGAGGTGTTGACCAGGACAGGGCAACCGGTCAGCGCCTTGAACCGGGTCAGCAATGCGTGAAACAGCGGGTTGGTCTCGCCGTGCACGGTCTGGATGCGGGCGGAATAGTCGACATGGGTGACGGCCGGAATGTCCGAGCGCGCCACGTTGAGTTTGTCGATTCCAAACAACGCCTGTTCGGCCGCCGTCATCTGCCGGCGCTTGTCCTGCCTGACGTCGGCGACGACAAGCATATACGGGCTGTCGGAACCAAGTTCGAACCAGTCGGCGACGTCCTCGCGCAGTACGGCCGGCGCAAAGGGGCGAAAGCTTTCGCGATATTTGACCTTCAAATTGAGGTTCTTCTGCATTTCCGGCGAACGCGGATCGCCGAGGATCGAGCGCGCCCCGAGCGAGCGCGGGCCGAATTCCATGCGGCCCTGAAACCAGCCCACGGCTTTCTGCTGCGACAGCGCCTGCGCCGTCGCCTCGATCATGTCCTCCCCGGCAAGCACCGAGAATTCTGCGCCCGCCGTGGTCAGCCGGCGTTCGATGTCGGCTTGCGAATAGCTCGGCCCCAAAAACGCGCCGGACATTCCATCGGCGCCATTGGTCTTGCGCGGCTGGTCCTTGAACAGGTGATAGGCCGCAAGCGCCGATCCCACCGCGCCGCCGGCATCGCCCGCGGCCGGCTGTATCCAGATGTTCTCGAAATGGCCGTCCCGCAACACCTTGCCATTGGCGACGCAATTGAGCGCCACGCCGCCGGCGAGACAGAGGTTTCGCGAGGAGGTCTCTTTGGCGAGGCTTCGTGTCAGCCGCAGCACGGCCTCGTCCAGCACCGCCTGCATCGAGGCCGCGACATCCATGTGAAACGGCGTCAGCAACTGGTCGGGCGTGCGCACCGGCTCGCCGAACAATGCGGCAAAGCGAGCGTTGGTCATGGTGAGCCCGGTGCAATAATTGAAATAGGACATGTCGAGCCGGAACGAGCCGTCCGGCTTCAGGTCGATCAGGTTGTCGAGGATGAGTTTCGTATATTTCGGCTCGCCGTAGGGCGCGAGCCCCATCACCTTGTACTCGCCGGAGTTGACCTTGAAGCCGGTGTAATAGGTCACGGCCGAATAGAGCAACCCGAGCGAATGCGGAAAATGGATCTCCCTGGTGATTTCCAGCCGATGGCCATTGCCGATGGCCGCCGAAGTGGTGGCCCATTCGCCGACGCCGTCCATGGTGAGCACGGCCGCCTCGTCGAATGGCGAGGGGTAGAAGGCTGAAGCGGCGTGACTGAGGTGATGCTCGCAGAACAACAGCCGGCTCTTGTCAAAATTTTCCGAGAACGTCCGGAGTTCGTCACGCAGCAGGTTCTTCTGAAACAGCTTTTCGCGCAGCCAGAGCGGGATCGACATCTTGAAGGAGGCGAACCCGCGCGGGGCCAGCGCGATGTAGGTTTCGAGCAGCCGCTCGAATTTGAGGAATGGCTTGTCGTAGAATACGACATGGTCGAGTTCGTCGGCCGCGATGCCGGCCTCCGCGAGGCAATAGGCGATGGCGTCATGCGGGAACGCGGCGTCGTGCTTGCGGCGGCTGAAACGCTCCTCCTGCGCCGCCGCGACGATCCGGCCGTCTTCGATCAGCGCGGCCGCGCTGTCGTGGTAGAAGGCGGAAATGCCGAGGATCCGCATCGCTAGAACAGCGTGTAGATGAAAGGCGCGATCACCGAGCCCTTGGTGATCACGACCAGCCCGCCCAATACCACCATCATGATCAGGACCGGCAACAGCCAGTATTTCTTGCGGGCGCGCATGAACCGCCAAAGCTCGGCCACCAGATCCATTCCATGTCCTTCAAAATTGGTCTCGCATGGTCTCGGGCGATGGCCCGGGAGGTTGCCGCACGATCCAGTAGCTGTCCGCGTCCGGTTGCCGCTTCAGCCGCAGCGGGTCCTTTCCGAACATCCGCAGGACGAGGCCGGTCGGCAAAACCGTACCGTAGAACAACAGCGCCATCACGATCGGGTTGACCACCCGGTTGAGAAGCAGCCCGAACTTCAACCATATCAGGTTCAGTGGATGGAGAGCCGCGGGCCGAAATGATCCCGCCGCGAGCAACAGCGCTGCCAATCCGCCGGTCCACGGCCACAGCCTTCCCGAATGCCAGGCATTCAGCAAGCTCACGGCCGAAAACGCCGCCGCCATCACCAGTCCGAACGAGCGGTCGGAACCGGCCACGATCTTTTCATCACGGGAAAAGACTTCGTGGGTCGACTGCCCCGGCTTCGACTTGTATTTACCGTCAATCACGCCTGAACTCCAAAACAGATTGCAGTACGCCTAGAGCGGGCTGACTAATCGTCACCCCGCTCTATCTTTTTGTACGAGCATGATCTTTTCGGAAAACCGGGGTCCACTTTTCCGGATCATGCTTTAGGACGTAGCACACCCAAATCTCATTTTGACAACCAAAAAATTGCCTCAAGAATGCCCCTATGCCATCGTTCCCGCAACATCAATGCGACCGGTGCTGGAAGAATTGGCGTTCGCCCCGACGTGAGGATATGACATGAAACACTTCGCCGGAAGTGAACGGGTTCGCGGGGCGTTGCGGTCGGCCGGCATCACCCTGTGCGTCGCGCTTGCGACATTGGCGGCGATCGAAATCATGCTCCGCGTCGCGGATTTGCGGATGCTGCGGGAAGGCAGCAACGAGCGATCGCTGACCTATCGCTACGATGCCGAATTGGGCTGGGCACCGGTCCCCCATTCGAGTTCCGTGGTGACCAACGCGCGGACGATCCACGTGCAGCATAACAGCCTGGGCTTTCGGGATATCGAGTTCGAGCGCGATGCCCGGCCCAGGATCCTGTTCCTCGGGGATTCGTTTGTCTGGGGCGTCGATGCCGAAGCCGATGAACGCTTTACCGACCTGCTGCGAAACCGTATGCCTGGATTCAACGTCGTTAATGCCGGTGTCTCGGGGTACGGCACCGACCAGGAATATCTGTTGCTGCAGCGGATATGGCCGAAAATCCAGCCGGCGGTGGTGGTGTTGATATTCTGCGCGGATAACGACCGCCTCGATAACGTCGCCAATATCCGCTACGACGGCTATCAGAAGCCCTATTTCGCGACCGCCCCCGATGGCACATTGCAACTGCGCGGGCAGCCGGTTCCCATATCGCGCCAATTGTACATCAAGCAGAATTGGCTGGTGCGTCATCTCTGGCTCGCGCGGGTGGCCGCATTCGCCTATGTGGAAATCGAACATCCCGGCATCGACGTGCCCGATCCGACGGAAAAACTCGTCAGCCGGATGCGAGAATTCGCGGAAGCGCATGGGGCGAAGTTCGTCGTCGGCCTTCAATCGCGCGACGACGCTCTCATTCGGCATCTGCAAGCCGAACAAATTCCGTTCGTGACCTTCGAGGGAGCGGAAGCTTATCCCGGCCAATATGGCAGCCACTGGACGCCGGTCGGCCAGAAGCTCGTTGCCGAACGCCTGTTCGGACTGCTGGCCGGGATCAAGGTGGATAACGTCATCCGTTAGCATCGCCCCGGCTTCAATGTCCGGCGGCACTCCCGGCCGTCGCCTTGCCGCGGATCGGCGCGAGCGGGCGTCTCGCTTCGCCTGATTCCAGCACGAAGCGCTGATCGAGCGAATACCAGGGGGCCGGGAAAGCCGGTTCGCTCGAAGGTTCGTCATGGCGGATGTAGTTGCCGATCAACGCCCGCGTCACGCCAAACTGCACGTCGGAATCGATGTGCTCGTCGTCGGGCGAATAGATTTGCGAGATCATTGTCTTGAACCCGGGCTTGTAGATCATGAAGTGCAGGTGCGCCGGCCGGAAATTGTGGCGGCGGGTCGCCCTCACCAGTTCACCGACGGGTCCATCGACGGGTATAGGATAGCCCGCCGGCTTGACGCTGCGAAAATCGAAACGCCCGGCTTCGTCGGAGACAAAACGCCCGCGCAGATTCATCTCGGCCTGGGTGGGATCCTGGTTCTCGTAGAGGCCTTGCGGCGAGGAATGCCAGACGTCGACTTCAGCGCCCGCCACGGGGAGCCCTCGTCCGTCCTCGATTGCGACGCGGACGATCAGGCCCGCGCCCGGCGTCGGTGAGCGCACCAGGCTATCGCCGCTGCGGCTCAGCGGCTGGTCGTCACGCCAGAACGGCCCCAGCATGTTGGCCTGGGTTTCGCTCTGGCCGTGGTTGCCGTTGTTGAGCAGGCAGACCAGCGCGGAGACGCCGAGCGAGCCCGCCATCAGCACCGCCTCGTTATGCGAGGCGGTCGTCTTCTGGCCGATCGCGGCGACGATTCTGGCCGCATCCTGGAACTCGCGTTCGGTCAGGCGGACCTCGCGCACGAAGCCGTGCAGATGCCGCACCAGCGCCTGCAGGATCTCGCGCAGCCGCGGGTCCTCGACGCGGCTGACCGCTTCCAGCACCGCATCGGTGACCATGGCCTGATTTTCGATGATCATGTTTGGCCCCTCCTGTGACGCGTCACGCCACCGCTCAAGGTTTCAGGGATGCAACGCAGGCCGAAAGCGAGGTCATGTCGTTCTGCGAGAGTTTTTCGACCCGGCGGGAAGGCCGGCCAGGCTCGCATTCTCCGGGCCGCCGGTCCCTTCCGTGCGATGACAGGAGCCGCAGGCCCGCACATCGGGTGGTCTTCCATGCGCGACCACGGAAGGCATCGGAGGATGATCGGCGGGATGCCCAGTCCGGCGCGAAAAACAGATCGCGTTCCTGCGCGATCGTGAATGCGGCTGTGCCGTCGGGAACGTGTCTCGGGACGCCGTCGTCGGGCGGGGCCTTGAAATCCGGGGCCCACGGGTAAGCCCACGCCGGATATGAGCCTGACGGTGAAGAAGCCGTCCCCGGCGTTTGCGCTCCCCCGGCCGCGCAAACAGCCGCCACTGTCGCAAGGCCGCCTAACGCCGATTTCATGGCCTATCCCCGGATGGCCGGCCTCAATGCCCGGCGGCACGCTTGGCCGCTTCGTTGTTGAGCACGATCAGCGCATCGACAGCGACCCCGGTCCTGGCGTTGATCAGGAACGGGTTGACGTCGATCGAAGCAATGCGCCCGCCGGCGTCCGCCATCAGGTTGGACAGGCCGACCAGTGCCTTCACTGCGGATGCCTCGTGCAGCGCCGGCTTGCCGCGATACCCCTTCAGCTTCACCCCGGCCTTGGTCTTGCCGATCAGCTCTTTCGCTTCGGCCGCATCGATCGGTGCGCCGGCCAGCGCCACATCCTTCATCAGTTCGATATCGACGCCGCCGGTGCCGAACAGCACCACCGGGCCCATCTCGGCGTCGAGCGCGCTGCCCACCACCAGTTCGAGGTCGGCCTTGACCTGCTGGGCGATCAAGATGCCTTCGAGCTTCGGCTTGCCCTTCAATTTCTTCACCCGCGCGGTGATGTCGTTGAAGGCCTTCTTCACCTCTGCTGCGCTGTTGAGGTTCAGCACCACGCCGCCGATGTCGGATTTGTGCAGGATCTCCGCGCTGACCACTTTGGCCACGACCGGAAAGCCGATCTTCTTCGCGACCTTCACGGCATCCGAGGCGGTCTGTACGATCTCTTCCTTCGAAACCGGGATGCCATAGGCTCGCAGCAGCGCCTTTGATGCGACCTCGTCGAGTGCGGCGGCGCCGCCGGCTTTCTTCAACATCTTCTCCAGCGTCGCGCGCGCCGAAACCGACGAGCTCGATTTGATCTCCGGCACCACCTTGCGCAAGCGGGCATAATCGATCAGCGATTTGATCGCGCCCACCGCGCGGTCCAGCCCCTGCATCACGGCGATATGCGGCAGCGACTTGCGCAGGCCCTTGGTGAATTCGGTGAAGCCGATCGACATCGTCGAGATGTAGACCACGGGTTTCGAGGCCGCAGCGGCCATGCCGTCGACGATACGCAAATTCCGCTCGCGCAGTTCGTGCGGCGCCTTCGGCAATTCGGCGTCGATGATGACGATGTCGGTATCGGGATCGTCGATCATGATCTTGATCGACTGCATGTAGACCGAAGGGTCGACCACCGCGGCAAATCCGGCATCCAGCGGATTGCCGACGATCGAGCCGGGGCCGAGCATTTTTGCCAGCTTGTCGTTGGCGTTCTGGCTCAGCGGCGCGAAATTCAGGCCGGCGGAATGGAAGGCATCGATCAGAAGACCGCGCTTGCCGCCCGACAGGGTGACCGCGGCGAGGCGGTTGCCCTTCGGCGGATCGGCATGCACGAAGCATTCGGTGGTCTCGATCAATTCGTCGAGGCCGCGCACGCGAATCACGCCCTCGCGCGTCGAGATGGCGTCGAAGGTCTCGATCGAACCGGCCAGCGCGCCGGTGTGCGCCATGGCGGCGGCGCGGCCGCCTTCGGAGGCTCCGAGTTTCAGGGCGATCACCGGCTTGCCGGCGGCGCGCGCGGCCTTGCAGGCGTCGCGAAACCCCTTGGTGTTGCGGACGCCTTCCAGATACACCACGATCACGCGGATCGAGGGATCGGCTGCGAAATAGCTCATCAGGTCCGGCGTCTCGAGACCGGCCTCGTTGCCGGTCGTCACCATGTAGCCGACGCCGACGCCGCGATCCTCCAGCGCCTGGCGGATCGCCATCACGATGGCGCCGGATTGCCCGGCGATCGCGACCGCACCCGCTTCCATGGTGACGATGCGGTCGTCGATATTGGTGAACATGTGTTCGCCGGCGCTCAGATTGCCGAGGCAATTCGGGCCGGTGACCGCAAGCCCGCTCTCACGGATCGCCTGCTGCAACTCGCCCGCGAGCCGCTGGCTTTCGTCGTCCTGCAATTCGCTGAAGCCCGAGGTGACGATGGTGGCCGAGCGGGCGCCGGCCGCGGCCGCATCGCGGATCACCTGCACCGCGAAGCGCGCCGGCACCAGCACCAGCACGTGATCGGGCTTGTCGGGCAGGCTGGCAAAATCCTTGTAGCAGGGCACGCCCCAGATGGTTTCGCGCCTGGCGTTGAGGGGGTAGAGGCCGCCTTGGTATTCGTACTTGATCAGGTTGTTCCAGATCCGCTCGGCATAGTTGCCGGGCTTGTCGGTCGCCCCGACCAGCACGATGTTGCGCGGATGCAGCATCGCGTGAATGTTCCTGACAATATCGCTGGCCTCAGGCGGAGGCGACCATTTGGCGGCCGGAACAGAAAATGTGCTTACCTGAGCTTCCATAGGCGTAACCCTTACCCGTTCGTTTCTTGTCCGAAAACGACGATTGCATCGCCACTCCCGGCGGCTTTTGGTTCTTATTATGGGGAGTTGAGGGGTGTGGCAACCGAGGTTGCCGGAGCATTGTCCGCCGCGCGGGATTTTGGCCGGCTACCAGGCCGGCCGCGGCCGCGACGGCGAGGCGATCCCGGCGAGCAGCACCGCGAGGATCCCGGTCAGGAAGATGCCGTCGAAGGTGCCGGCGCCGCCGATGGAAGCGACCGGCGCGCCAAGCCCGTTGATCTTGTCGAGATTGAGCAGGTCGGCGCCGATCAGCGTCCCCATCGATCCCCCGATATAGGCCAGCGGCGCCGCATATTCGCGGGACAGGATGAAGGCAATGATGGCGGTGGTGACGACCGGCATGAATACCGGCACCGCGATGCCGATCCCGGCGACCGGCGTTGCCATCGCGTGAATGATCGTGGCGATCACGGCGGTGGCGATCGCAGCCTTCAGCCAGAGCTGATAGCGGAGCACGAGGTAGGTCGACATGATGGTCGGAATCACCGCGCCGCCGACATTGACGGCCAGCACGGTGCCGGGCGAGGACACCACGACCGGCACGACATACTGCATGCCGAAGAAGTCGACGACCTGCCCGGACCGCATGGTTTCCCCGGGCAGGAGCGTGATCGGGATGTTGAAATAGCTGCCGATCAGCGAACCGAACAGCAGCAACAGCGCAGCCCCGGGCCCGACCCCGAGCCGCATATAGGCGTAGCGCAGGATGCGTAGCTGGATCAGGATCATCAGCCCGATGAACAGAAACACCAGGATCGAAAAAAATCCCGGCGTCAGCGGCAGATAATGCACGTGGGAACCCGTGGTTTCGGCGGTTGGATTTGGCTGGTTCAAAGTATTTGGGAACCGTCCGGCGGGAACGCAAGCTTTCCGTCATTTCCGGGATGGTGCGGCAGCACCAGACCCCAGATGCGCAATTGCGCATCGGGCAATCTCGAGATTCCGGGTCGGCGCTTCGCGCCCCCCGGAATGACACGAAGCCTCTAGCCCCCGACCTCGGCGCTGAATGATGTCGCCGAACATCACCCATTGGCCACCCTTGAACTGCATCATCTGAAGCTGCTCGACCGGGGCGAAGTCGGTCGATGAGGTATTGATCTTGATGCCGGGCAACAGCGTATCCGGGACAAAATCCTTCAGGCCGGTGGCCTGCTTCATGACGTTTGCCCCGGGTCAGGCCGGATTGGCCAGCCGACATTTTTGCAACGGCCGGTCCGGAGGTTATGGGGGCTGGCCGCCGCTTCGGGAATCCGGCACTACCGAAAGCCCGTTGGTGCGAGCATACTGATGGCCGGCTTCAACAGGGAGGCCTGCCATGGATTTGGATCCCGCTCCGGACGGAGCGCGCCCACGCGATCAGCTTTGCGTGGTGTCGTGCCAGGGTAGCGAATGCAAGGGAAACGCCCGATGATCATCCTCTATCACTGCCACGCGGCACGCTCGTTCCGGCCGCTGTGGATGCTGGAAGAGATGGGGCTTTCCTACGAGCTCAAGATGCTGCCGTTCCCGCCCAGGGTGCTCGCCAAGGAATATCTCGCGCTCAATCCGCTCGGCACCATTCCCCTGATGATCGACGGCGAGACCAGAATGACGGAGTCCTCCGGCATCTGCCACTATCTCGGCACGCGCCATGGGCCGACGGCGCTGATCGTCGGCGAAGCCGAGCCGGCCTACGGCGCGTTCCTGAACTGGATGTATTTTTCCGACGCGACGCTGACCTTTCCGCAAACCCTGGTGCTGCGCTACACCCAGCTCGAGCCCGAGGAGCGCCGCAATCCGCAGGTCGCGACCGACTACGCCAAATGGTTTTTGGGACGCTTGCGGGCGGTCGAAGCCGCCACGGCGAAGGCGGAGACGCTTTGCGCCGGCCGCTTCACCGCGGCCGATATCGTCATCGGCTATGCGTTGCGGCTTGCCGAGAATATCGGGCTGGCCAGGGATTTCGGGCCAAACGTCACGGCCTATTGGCAACGCCTGCAGGCGCGCGATGGTTACATCAGGGCGGTGGCGGCCGAAACGCTTGCCGGCGAGCAGCAGAAGGTCACCCGGCGCGTGTGACGTAGAGCCGGCGGACGGCTCAGGCCGGTCTTCCCGTCCCCTCATTGAGGAAGCACGCTACCTGATGCTTGTCCCCGACGTCGGCAAGCTCGGGCCGCTCGACCTTGCAGCGATCCATCGCGTAGCGGCAGCGGGTATGAAATGCACAGCCCGATGGCGGATTGATCGGGCTCGGCACGTCGCCGTCGATCAGCGGCACCAGGCGCTTGGCGCTGGGGTCGGCGATGGGCACGGAGGCGAGCAGCGCCTGCGTGTAGGGATGGCGCGGGTCGGCGAACAGTTTTGCCTTGTCCGCGATCTCGACGATGCGCCCGAGATACATCACCGCGACGCGGTGGCTGATATGGGCGACGACGGCGAGATCGTGGGCGATGAACAAATAGGAGAAGTCGTACTTGCGCTGCAGGTCGATCAAGAGGTTGATCACCTGCGCCTGGATCGAGACGTCGAGCGCCGAGACCGGCTCGTCGCAGACGATCAGGCTCGGCCCCAGCGATAGCGCGCGCGCAATGCAGATGCGCTGGCGCTGGCCGCCGGAAAACTGGTGCGGATAGTTCTGCATCTGGTCGACCCGGAGGCCTACCTGCTGGAACAGTTCGGCGACGCGTTCGCGTTTCTTTTCGCCGGAGGCGAGGCCATGCACCGTCAGCGGCTCGCCGACGATGTCGCCGGCGGTCATGCGCGGATTGAGGGAAGCGAACGGGTCCTGGAAGATGATCTGCATCGAGCGGCGGTGCGGCCGCAACGTCGCCTTGCCGAGATGGGTGATGTCCTCGCCGTTCAGGCGGATGCTGCCGCTGGTCGGCTCGACCAGCCGCAGCACGCTGCGCGCCACCGTCGACTTTCCGCAGCCGGATTCGCCCACCATGCCGAGCGTTTCGCCGACGCCGATCGAAAAACTGACGCCATCCACGGAATGCACCTTGCCGACGGTGCGGCGCAGGATACCGCTCCGCACCGGATAATGTTTGACGAGATCCGTGACCTCAAGCAGCGGGCGCGGATCACTCATGGCGCGCCCACCAGTTCCGCGGCGCGCCAGCACGCGGCGAGATGGCCATTGCCCCAGTCCGCTAGCTGCGGATATTCCTCGCGACAGCGCGCGATCGCCAGTTCGCAGCGCGGCGCGAAGGCGCAGCCCTTGGGCAGGTTGGTCAGCGACGGCACCATGCCGGGAATTTCCGTAAGCCGAACATCGGCGTTGGCGCCGGGTAAGGGCACGCTCGGGATCGAGGCCATCAGGCCGCGGGTGTAGGGATGCCTTGGATTGGCGAACAGGGTCTCGACGTCGGCCTCCTCGACCTTCTTGCCGGCATACATCACGATCACGCGCTGCGCGGTCTGGGCCACCACGCCGAGGTCATGCGTGATCAGGATCAGTCCCATGCCGAGCTCTTTTTGCAGTTCGAGCACAAGGGCCAATATCTGCGCCTGGATCGTGACATCGAGCGCGGTGGTCGGCTCGTCGGCGATCAACAGCGCCGGCCGGCAGGCCAGCGCCATCGCGATCATCGCGCGCTGGCGCATGCCGCCGGAAAGCTGGTGCGGATATTCGGTGGCGCGTCGCTCCGGTTCGGGAATCCGCACCAGCCGCAGCATTTTTACGGCCTGCTCCCAGGCTTCCTTCGCGGTCATCCGGCGGTGCAGGCGAACCGCCTCGGTGATCTGGTCGCCGATCCGGATCACCGGGTTGAGCGAGGTCATCGGCTCCTGAAAAATCATCGAGATGCGATTGCCGCGGATTTCGCGCATCGCGTTTTCATCGAGGCCGAGCAGATCGGTGCCTTCGAGTGTGATCGAGCCGCCGACGATCCGTCCCGGCGGATCGGGCACGAGCCGCATCACCGACAGCGCGGTCACGCTCTTGCCGCAACCGGATTCGCCGACGATCGCGAGCGTCTCGCCGCGGCCAACGGTGAAGGAGAGGTCATCGACCGCCTTGAACAGGCCGGAATTCGTGAAGAACACCGTCTGCAGGCCCTTCACCTCGAGAACCGCAGCTGCCTCGTTTCGCTCGCTCATCAGCCGCGCTGCCTCGGGTCGAGAATGTCGCGCAGCGCATCGCCGAACAAATTGGTGCCGAATACCGCAAGGCTGATCGCCAGGCCCGGGAAGATCACCAGCCACGGCGCGGTGCGAACATATTCCGCGGCCGATTCCGACAGCATGCGCCCCCAGGAGGGATAGGGCTCGGGGATGCCGAGGCCGAGGAACGACAGCGAGGCTTCGGTGAGGATGGTGGAACCGAGCTGCGCGGTGGCCAGCACGATCAACGGCGCCAGCGTGTTGGGCAGGATGTGGCGCAGCGCAATCCTCGTCTCGCTCATGCCGATCGACTTGGCGGCCTCGACGAAGGGCTGCTCGCGCAGCGCCAGCGTGTTGGCCCGGATGACGCGGGAAATCGTCGGGATCAGGGGTATTGCGATGGCGATGATCACATTGGGCAGCGTCGGGCCGAGCGCCGCGGTCATGATCAGGGCCAGCACCAATAGCGGTAGCGCCTGCAGGATATCGGTGACGCGCTGGAACACCAGATCGACCCAGCCGGAAAGATATCCGGAGATGAGGCCGATGCTGACGCCGAAGATCGCGCCCAGCGTGGTCGAGCCGATGCCGACCGCGAGCGAGATACGGGCGCCGTGGATGATGCGGCTCCAGACGTCGCGGCCGAAGGAATCGGTCCCCATCCAGTGCCGGGCGTCGGGATGGGCGAGCGCATGCGCGGCGTCGATCGAGAGCGGATCGTAGCGGCAGATCAGGTCGGCGAACGCCGCCGCCCACACGAACAGCAGCATGAAGCTCAGGCCGATGGTGCCCAGCACATGGCGTCGCGCCAGAAAGGCGAGCCGGCGCCAGCCATGGGTGGCATTGGCGCCGGCGCGCCGCAACTCGCTATCGTAGTTGATCGTGGCCAACGGGCGTCCTCAATCGGTATAGCGGATGCGCGGATCGAACACCGCATAGAGCATGTCGACGATGAAGTTGGCCGACACCACGACCACGGCGATCAGCATCACCAGATTCTGCACGATCGGATAATCGCGCCAGCGGATCGCCTCGACCAGGAAACGGGCGACGCCGGGGATATTGAACACGGTTTCGGTGACGATCAGGCCGCCGATCAGGAACGCGGCTTCGATGCCGATCACGGTAATCACCGGAAGAATGGCGTTCTTCAGCGCGTGATGGAAGTTGACCGATCGTTCGGAGGCGCCCTTGGCGCGCGCGGTACGGATGTAATCCTGCCGCAATATTTCCAGCATCGAGGAGCGCGTGATCCGCATCGTCAGTGCGGCGCTGCGAAAGCCCACCACCATCGCCGGCACGCAATAGATCGCAAACGCCTCGGTCCAGGTTTTCGGGTTCGGGTTGAAGATCGGCATGGTGCCGAACAGCGCGACCGACGCCATCAGCACCAAAAGGCCGAGCCAGAACGCCGGCAGCGACAGCCCGCTCAGGCTGACCACGCGCAGGAAGTAATCGAGCCGCGTGCCCTGCCTGACCGCGCTGATGACCCCCAGGGGAATGCCGATCGAGGCGGAAAAGGTGATCGCAAGGCCGGCCAGCCGCGCCGTGATCGGAATCCGCGGCAGAATCTCGTCGAGCGCCGGCTTCTCGGAGACATAGGAATAGCCGAGGTCGCCGCGCAACAATCCGCCGATCCAGTGCAGGTATTGCACCACGATCGACTGGTCGAGCCCGAGTTCGCGCTCCAGGTTGGCCTTGTCGGCGGGATCGACATAGCCCGCCGCCGCGAACAGGATGTCGACGATGTTGCCGGGCACGATGCGCAGCAGCACGAAGATCACGACCGAGATCCCGAACAGGGTCACGAGCATCAGAACGAGGCGCCGCACGATATAGGCAAACACCTGGCCGCTCCCCCGTTAGCGCCTATACAGCAAAGCGTGGATACCGGCTTTTCCGTTACTTATCCAGCCAGACGTCCTCGTAGCGATAGCCGTTGTAGGAGCTGTTGACCATCACGGTGACGCCCTTGACATAAGGCTGCCAGCAGGTGCCCTCGCGGCCGTGGAAGATGATCGGACGGGCGACGTCCTCCTGCAGCTTCTTGTCGATGTCCCACACCAGCTTCTTGCGCTTTTCGACATCGGTTTCCTGCGACTGCTGGTCGAACAGCTTCTCGATGTCCTTGTTGCAATAATTGGTGTAGTTGCGCTCCGAGCCGCAGGAATAATTCTCGTAGAACGACTGGTCGGGATCGTCGACCGCGTTGCCGGTCAGGTTGAGGCCGAGCGCATAATCCTTGCGCGCGATCTTCGGGAACCAGTTGGCGGTCTCCACCACGTCGAGTTCACCGTCGATATAGATGCTCTTGAGCTGGTCGATCAGGATCACCGCGGGATCGCGGTAGACGGCGATGTTGCGGGTCGAGACCTTGACTGCGAGGTGCTTGTCCGGCCCGTAGCCCGCCTTCTGCATCAGCTTGCGCGCTTCTTCGCGGTTGGCGTTGACGTCGGGGCCGTAGCCCGGGATCGTTTCCAGCATCTCCTTAGGCATCGCCCACAGCCCTGCGGGCGCCGGCAGCATGGTGCCGCCGATATCGGCCTGTCCCTCGAACAGGATCGAGATGAAGGCCTTGCGATCGAGCGCCAGCGCCATGGCGCGGCGGATGTCCGGATTGTCGAACGGCGGCGACGACGAATTGACGATGATGTTGGTCGAGACGTTGATCGGCTCGACCTCGCAGATCGCGTTCGGCGCCTGCGCCTTGACGTCCTTGAGCAGCGGGATCGTCACCTCGGTTGGGAACGTCATGTCGAACTTGCCCGAGATGAAGCCGAGGATCGCGGTCGAGCGGTTCGGGATAATGGTGAAATCGATGCCGTCGAGATGCGGCAGGCCCTTTTTCCAGTAATCCGGGTTGCGGACCAGCTTGATCGATTCGTTGGCCTTGAACTCGACGAACTTGAACGGGCCGGTGCCGATCGGATGGGTGCGCATGTCCCCGGGGGAAACGTGGCAGGGATAGACCGGCGTATAGCCGGAGGCGAGCAGCGCCAGCAGCGCCGGCTGCGGCCGTTTCAAATGGAACGAGGCCTCGTAGTCGCCATTGGTCGTGACCTCGTCGACCTGCTCGTACCAGGCCTTGCGCGGGTTCTGGCGGAATTTCTGCGGCGACTTGCCCATCAGCATGTCGAAGGTGCATTTGACGTCGGCGGAGGTGAACGGCACGCCGTCATGCCATTTGACGCCCTGCCGCAACTTGAAGGTCAGCGTCTTCTTGTCGTCGCTCCAGGCCCAGCTCTCCGCGAGGTCCGGGACGATGTCCTGCATGCTGTTCTGCGCGATGCTCTGGTTGTAGATGACGAGATTGTTGAACACCGGCATGAACGGCACGTTGACCGAATAGGTCGCGCCCTCGTGGATGGAGGCGCTGCCGGGGCTGTCGCGATGATACATCCGCAGGATGCCGCCCTGCTTTGGCTCGGCGGCATGCGCGAGACCGGAGACCGCCAGCAACGACAACACCGCCGCGGCAAGCGTCTGGACGCTCCGCATGTTTTCCTCCTTCGACATTTTTTCAGGCTCAAATCGGGCCGATTTCGGCGCGACGATAGCATGGAGGAACGTCGGCGCAACCGGCAAGCGGCGCGGCCGCATTGGCAATTCGGACTATTGAATCGGGTGCGACCGATGCGCGCAGTCCTGCGTTGCGATCACACTTCCAGCTTGTCGCCTCCCTTGAGATCAAGAATCTCGCGCGCCTCGTCGGAGCTCGCCACCTGCAGGCCGAGGCCTTCGATGATCTTGCGCGCGAGCATCACCTGCTCGGCGTTGGAGGCCGCCATCCGGCCGGGCGCCGCCCACAGCGAATCTTCCAGGCCGACGCGGACATTGCCGCCCATCGCGGCCGCCATCGCGGCGATCGGCAGCTGGTTGCGACCGGCCCCCAGCACCGACCAGATCATCCTGTCGCCGAACAGCCGGTCGGCGGTGCGCTTCATGTGCAGCACGTCCTCGGGGTGCGCGCCGGTGCCGCCCTGCAGGCCGAACACGGTCTGCACGAATAGCGGCGGCTTCACCATGCCCTGTTCGAGGAAGTAGTTCAGGTTGTACAGATGCGCGGTGTCGTAGCATTCGAACTCGAAGCGGGTGCCGGTCTCCGAAAGCGTCTTCAGCACGTATTCGATGTCCTGAAACGTGTTGCGGAACACGATGTCCTTGTTCTCGAGATGCTTGCGCTCCCAGTCGTGCTCGAATTTCTTGAAGCGGTTGAGCATGCCGAAGAACGCGAAATTCATCGATCCCATGTTGAGCGAGGCGACCTCGGGCTTGTAGACCGCGGCCGGGCGGACGCGCTCGTCCACCGTCATGGTCGGTGCGCCGCCGGTCGTCAGGTTGATCACGCAATTCGAGCGCTGCTTGATGATCTTCAGGAACGGGGCGAAGGCCTCGGGACTCTGATCGGGCTGGCCGGTCTTCGGGTTGCGGGCGTGCAGATGCACGATGGCGGCTCCCGCTTCGGCGGCATCGACCGCGGCGTCGGCGATTTCCTGAGGCGTCACCGGCAGCGCCTTCGACATCGAGGGGGTGTGGATCGCGCCGGTCACGGCGCAGGTGATGATGACTTTGCGGCTCATGTTCTTGCTCTCTTTCTTGCGCGGCTAACTAACCCGTCATTCCGGAATGGTCCGCAGGACCATATCCGGAATCTCGAAATTCCGGGTTCGCGCTTTGCGCGCCCCGGAATGACGTCTGCGCGGCCTTGTGCGCGGACAATGCGGCGAGGCGTTCGTTGCGCCGCTGCGTCAGCGCAGCGATGCGTTCCGGCGCGGGCTGATGCGGCCATGCCGCGATGACGCGGTCGACATTCGGGCTCTGATACACCTCGGGCCCGGCCGCGGTGGAAGCCAGCTGCTTGTAGAAGCCGGTATAGCGCGCGCAATAATCGGGAATGCCGCCGGGCGCGTTGAGTTCGATGGTTTCGAACGGACCGAGGAACGACCAGCGCAGGCCGAGGCCGTCCTTCACCGTGCGGTCGAGGTCCTCCGCCGAAATAAAGCCTTCGCCGACGAGGCGAAAGGCTTCGGCGAGCAGGGCGCCTTGCAGCCGGTTGAGGACAAAGCCGTCGATCTCCTTGGTGATGATGACCGGCACCTGACCAATCTCGCGATAAATCTCCCGCGCGCGCTCGATCGCTTCCGGCGAGGTCCAGGGCGCGCCGCACAATTCGACCAGCGGCACCAGATGCGGCGGGTTGACGGGATGACCGACCAGGCATCTCGCGCGACCTTTCAGGGCCTCCGTGAAGCGCGAAGCCGTTATCGCCGAGGTCGAGGACACCAGAAGCGCGTCCGGCAGCGTCAGCTTGTCGAGTTCGGCGAAGATCAGCCGCTTGTCTTCGACCTTTTCCGGTCCGCATTCCTGGACGAACTCCACCCCGATCACGGCCTCTTCCAGGCTGCCCGCCGCGGACACCCGCGAGACGGCGCCGTCGGGATCGGTGGCCAGCCCATGGCGCGCCAGCGCGTGCAATTCCTCGCGGATCAGGCGGGGTGCCGCCTTCAGCGTCGGGATATGCGGATCGGTCAGCCGCACGTTCCACCCCGCACGTGCGAAGATCGCGGCCCAGGCACGCCCGATCAGGCCGGCGCCGACGATGGCGACGTTGCGATTCTGCTTGTTCATTTCTTCCCTCACCGCCGGAGCCGGGCGCGATTTCCATCGGCGAGCGCCATCCCGCTTGCCGTGATTTTTGATCGCCGTTAGAGTTACAAAAGACGGAAGCCTTGTCGATTCCCTTATTCCCTTCGCATGAGAAGGATAGCGCTGCGCTCGCCCGCCGCGCTCGATCAGGCGGCCGGCCGAATCTTTCCCAGCACATCTTGCGGAGCGATCATGGATCTCGAACTCAGGGGTTTGCGCGTGCTGGTCACCGCCGGCGGCAATGGCATCGGGCTTGCGATCGCGCGCCGCTTCGCAGCCGAAGGCGCTGATGTCCACACCTGCGATGTCGACGAATCGGCGCTGTCGGCGCTCGCGACAAGCGATCCCGCGATCACCTCGACGCGCTGCGACGTATCCGATCGCACGGCGGTGAACAAGCTGTTCGCCGACGCGCTGACAAAACTCGGCGGCCTCGACGTGCTCGTCAACAATGCCGGCATCGCCGGGCCGACGTCGAAAGTCGAGGAGATGAACCCGGAGGACTGGGACCGCTGCCTCGAGATCTGCCTGACCGGACAATTCAACTGTGTCAGGCTCGCGGTGCCGCATTTGCGCCGGAGCCAGAACGCCTCGATCGTCAATATTTCCTCGGCGGCGGGGCGGCTCGGCTTTGCCATGCGCGCGTCCTATGCGGCGGCGAAATGGGGCGTGATCGGTCTGACCAAATCGCTGTCGATCGAACTCGGGCCGGACAATATCCGCGTCAACGCGATCCTGCCGGGCCTCGTCGCCGGCGACCGCCAGCGCCGGGTGCTGGAAGCCAAGGCGCAGCAGCGCGGCATCGCCTATGCCGAGATGGAGCGGATCGCGTTCTCCTATACCTCGATCAAGGACTATGTGACGCCGGAGCAGATCGCCGACCAGATCCTGTTGCTGTGCAGCCCGCGCGGCCGGACGATTTCCGGGCAGGCGATCTCGATCTGCGGCGACACCCAGATGCTGGGATAGGACGGTTGCGGCTTTGAGTTAGCTGCGGCGGATGAATTTAGTCACCTCGCCCCGCTTGCGGGGAGAGGTCGAAATTCGCGGGAGCGAATTTCGGGTGAGGGGGACTCTCCACGAGTTCGCGCACGCTGAGAGAGCCCCTCACCCCGACCCTCTCCCCGCGAAAGAGCGGGGAGAGGGAGAAGCCCTAAAGCCATCTCGTCGCAGTGAAGATCAAGAGCCCGACGAGGCCGCCGACCAGCGTGCCGTTGATGCGGATATATTGCAGGTCGCGGCCGACCTGCATCTCGAGCCGGTTGACCAGCGTCTCGGTGTCCCATCTTTCGACCACCTGCGTGACGAAGGCGCCGATCTCGCCGCGTCGCGGCGCGATCACGCGCAACGCCGTGACCCCGAGCCACCGGTTGACGGTGTCGCGAATCGTTTCGTCTTCAGCCAGCCGGCGACCGAGAGCAGCCAGCGCGCGGGCCAGATTATCGGCCAGCGGATCGGAGGCCGACCCGGATTCCTCGTCGAGCCTGGCTTCGACCGCGCTCCAGAGCTTGCCCACCTGCTGGAGCAGCAAGGGATTTTGCAGAATCTCCGACTTCAGTTCTTCGCCCCGGACATACATCTGCGGGTCCACCGCGAGGTCGTCGATCATTTTCTCGACCGCGGTCCCCAGTTCGGTGCGCCACGGATGTTCGGGATTGCGCATCTCCTCGAGCAATTGCGCCACGCCACTCACGATCTTGTCGGCGACGATGCCATCGACCCATTTCGGGATGAAACGCGAGGTCTTTTGCGTCACCTGCGTCTTGATCAAATTGCGGTTGTTGGCGAGCGCGGCGGCGGCGAAGTCGATGGCGCGGTCGATCAGTCCCTGCATCTCGCCTTGTGCCCACAGCACCGAGAGCACGCGAGAGGCCAGCGGCGCCGCCGGAACCATTTCGATGCCCCGTCGTACGGCGCCCGCCACGAAGGTGTTGAGCTCGTCGCGCGGCAGCGCCTGGATGATCGCCGGCAAGGATGTCGCGACCTGGCGGGCGATCCGGTTGGGGTTCGCCGGGTTCGAGAGCCACGCCGACAGCCAGCCGGCGGTGTCGATCTCCCTGATCTTCGCGGCCAGCACAGCAGGCGAAAGGAAATTGTTGGAGATGAAGCGGCCGATCGCGTCGCCGATGCGTTCCTTGTTGCGCGGCACGATCGCGGTATGCGGAATCGGCAGGCCGAACGGATGGCGGAACAGGGCCACGACTGCGAACCAGTCGGCACAGGCGCCGATCATGCCGGCTTCCGCGAAGGCCCGCAGGTACGGGATCCAGGGCCATGGCACCTTGGCAAGCGAGGTCGCGACGAAAATCGCCGCCATCAGCACCAGCAGCCCGGTTGCGAGAAAGCGCATCCGGCGCAGGTCGCGCCGCCTGGTGTCGGGCGGCGGCCCCGGATTTATCTATCGGGCCGTCGCCATCGGCGCGAGGTTGCGCAGCGGTCGACACCTTAACCGGCTGCCCGGCGCGACGGCGCGGCCATCGCAGGCAGCCTCTGGACAGCGAGACGGTTTTCGGCCCGGTTTTCGTCGGGGAAGGGAAACAAGGTCCGCAAGCTCGCCATCCATCGCAATACAAAGGCAGGAGTAGCCTTTTTCGTCCGGCGTGGCACGGTCCGGTGCCGCGGGTGTTCACCACGAAGCGTTCATCGCCGACGTGCATGTAATGTAAGCTGACCGGGCCTTCCACCCCAAGCCAAATGATATTCCTGTCCTGTCGCCGGCAAGCGGCCGCGCGCAGGCATGGCAGCCGGAGCGCGGACCGCGTAGAACCGCCGCATGATTCCCTGGCAGCAGATCGATACCGCGGAAGTGCCCGGCGCCGAGGTCGAACTTCGCCTGATGCGAAGAGGCGACGAGTTCTCCATGATGCTGGGTTCGAACGAATTGATGAACAGCCGCCTCAGCGGGTCGGAGGAAGCGCTGGCCACGCTCGCCTGCAAGCGAATCGAGGCGGTCAAGCGTCCGCATCTGTTGATCGGCGGCCTGGGCATGGGCTTCACGCTGCGCGCCGCGCTCGCGGTACTGGGACCCGAGGCGCGAATCCTGGTAGCCGAACTGGTGCCGGCCGTGATCGCCTGGGCGCGAGGTCCGATGGCCGATTTGTTCGCCGGCAGCCTCGCCGATCCGCGCGCGAACATTCGCGAAGCGGATGTCGTCGAGGTGATCCGGACTCATGCTGCTGCGTTCGACGCCATCCTGCTCGATGTCGACAACGGCCCGGAAGGACTGATCCGCAAGGCCAATGACGCGCTCTACGACGCCAGGGGATTGCAGGCCATCAGCCGGGCGCTGAGGCCCGGCGGCGTGCTCGCAGTCTGGTCGTCGGGGACAAATCCATCGTTCACCAGACGGCTTCGCGACGCCGGTTTTGCGGTGAACGAGGTTGCCGTGCGCGCCACGACGAAGCGCCGCGGCGCGCGCCATGTCATCTGGTTTGCAACAAGGTCCGACGGACCAACTTGATCCGCCGTTGCCGGGAGTTGCGAACTTCGGATAGAAGGCGCGGACGGCCGGCACCGGTGCGAACCCGTAGTATTCCGGGGTTCCAAATTTACCGAAAGGCAACGCCTGCGGTCTAAGGTTCCGTGGCAGGAACTGTGTTTCAGGGAGCTGATTCAGCGGGTATTAGGATTTCGCCCGCATACTGCGCGAATGAAGACAATTCGCAGATTCCTTTCCGACGAGAGCGGCGCCACGGCGATCGAGTACGGGTTGATCGCGGCAGGCATATCGCTCGCCATCATTGCGGTCATCAATGGGCTTGGCACCAAGCTCAACACCAAGTTCACGTCGATCAACACCTCGTTGAAGTGAACGTCCTTCAGCGTTGCGTGCTCTGCGCCACGGCGCCGACGATCGACACCGCGTTATTCCATTCGCCGGAGCCGAGCTTGCCGGCGACCAAGATCAGCGTTACGGCCAAGATCAGCCGCAGCGCGGTTTCCGGCACCCGGGTTGCCAGGTAACTGCCGAGGACGATGCCGGGCAGCGAGCCGATCAGCAGCACGCCCATCAGGTGCCAATCGACCGCACCCATCGCCCAGTGACCGGCGCCGGCAATCAGCGTCAACGGCACCGCATGCGCGATATCGGAGCCGACGACGCGCGCCATCGGCAGCCGCGGATAAAGCAGCAGCAGCGCAGTGACGCCGACCGCGCCTGCGCCGACCGACGAAATCGAGACCAGCACGCCGAGCGCCGCTCCGACCGCGACCGTCGCGCGCGCGATGGCGCGGTCGTCGAGTTGCTCCAGGCGGGCGCGAAACCGGTCGAGGATCGCCTTGCGGAAGATCAGCGAGGTTGCCGTCAGCAGCAGCGCAAAGCACAGCACCACATTGACCAGGCTGCGGGCGGCTGCGCCGTTGAGATCGAGTTGCCACAGCACGATCAGCGTGACGATGCTGGCCGGGATACTGCCGCCGGCGAGGCGAAGCACCGCCGGCCAGTGGATGCTGCGCGCGAGGCCGTGCACCGCGCTGCCGCCGGCCTTGGTGGCGGCGGCATAGAGCAGGTCGGTGCCGACCGCGGTCGAGGGGTGAACGCCAAACAGCAGGATCAACAGCGGCGTCATCAGCGAACCGCCGCCAACGCCGGTCATGCCGACCAGCAGGCCGACGCTGAAACCCGATGCGACGTAGAGCGGATCGATCACAGCCGTGTGCCGCGCCCGTATCCCTGCGCCATCGGACGATCGCAATGTGGCCCGTGGTTGATCATCGCAGGGCTTCCCTCGTTGTTCCAGAAGAAGTTCGACGACAGCACAGGTAGGATGGCATTCCCGATCGCGGCAATAGCGCGGGTGAAAAAAGAATGATCGCTGCGTCGATCGGGATTTTGGGGAGATTTTTCCCGGCTGGCCGGCATGCGGCGGCATCGGCATCTCTCGCCTCGCCGGTCAAAAAAGATGCATGTGCCCGGTGTCGTGCACAAGGCAGCCGTGTTGTCGTGCGCCGCTCAAAAAAGCAGCGCGGCGATGGTTCCGCCGCGCTGCTTGCAACTTTCGCAACAGCGCGTTGCCGCGCCGGCCTGTGCCGAAGGACGAAAGTTCAGCTGTAGATTTCGAACAGGCCCGCGCCGCCCTGGCCGCCGCCGATGCACATCGTCACCACGCCCCATTTCGCCTTGCGCCGGCGGCCTTCCTGCAGGATGTGGCCGGTCAGCCGCGCGCCGGTCATGCCGAAGGGATGGCCGATCGCGATCGAGCCGCCGTTGACGTTGTACTTGTCGGGATCGATGCCGAGCTGGTCGCGCGAATAAAGACACTGGCTGGCGAAGGCCTCGTTGAGTTCCCACAGATCGATATCGCCGACCTTCAGGCCCTGGCGCTTCAACAGTTTTGGCACCGCGAAGATCGGCCCGATGCCCATCTCGTCCGGCTCGCAGCCCGCCGACGCCCAGGCGACAAAGCGGCCGAGCGGCTCGAGCCCGCGCTTTTCCGCGTCCTTGGCTTCCATCAACACCACGGCCGCCGCGCCATCCGAGAGCTGGCTGGCATTGCCGGCGGTGATGTATTTGCCCGGGCCCTTGACCGGCTCCAGCTTGGCAAGGCCTGCCATGGTGGTGTCGGGGCGATTGCACTCGTCGCGATCGACGACATAGTCGACGATGCTCTCGGCCTTGGTCGCCTTGTCGACCACTTTCATCTTGGTCTTCATCGGGACGATTTCGTCCTTGAACTTCTGGGACTGCTGGGCGGCGGCCATGCGGCGCTGCGATTCCAGCGAATACTCGTCCTGGTATTCGCGGCTCAGCTTGTAGCGCTCGGCGACGATATCGGCGGTGTCGATCATCGCCATGAAGATGTCGGGCGCAGCCTTCAACAGATCGGGATCGATCGAGTCCTTCGGCGAGCCGCCGCCGGGAATCGAGATGCTTTCCACGCCGCCGGCCACGATGCAGTCCGAGCCATCGGAGCGGATCGAATTGGCCGCCATCGCGATGGTCTGCAGGCCCGACGAGCAGAAACGGTTGACCGATACGCCGGCGGTCGATTTCGGCAGGCCCGCGAGCAGCGCCGCCTGGCGCCCGATATTCGGCGCGCCATGGGCGCAATTGCCGAGATAGCAATCCTCGACATATTCCTTGTCGACGCCGGCGCGCTCGACGGCGTGCTTGATGGCATGCGCCGCCATCGACATCGGCGGGGTGATGTTGAATCCGCCGCGGCCGGATTTTGCGAGCCCGGTGCGGGCATAGGAAACGATGACGGCTTCACGCATTTTCTTGGATCTCCCTCTGGGCTGGCCGATGTCGGGACTGGCCGATGTTGTCGTTCAGGAAACTGTAATCGTACATAATCATCGCCGGGGCAATGAAAATACCCTCGGTCCGGCTTTCCGGCTGCCGGAATTACCGGCCGGGTTTACCCAGGACCCAGCCCTGGATACGCCAAATATGGCGTGCGTCATACAATCCGCGAGTTCTTGTTGCCCCAATAGCGGTCGCGCAGCAGGCGCTTGTAGAGTTTTCCGGTCGGCAGCCGCGGCAGCGCGTCCTCGAAATCGATCGAGCGCGGCACCTTCTGCCGCGACAGCGACTGGCTGCAGAAGAAAATCAGCTCCTCGGCCAGCGCCTCGCACGGCTCAACCCCCGGCATCGGCTGCACCACCGCCTTCACCTCCTCGCCGAGATCGGCGTTGGGCACGCCGAACACGGCGGCGTCGGCGATCTTGGGATGGGTGATCAGGAGGTTCTCGCATTCCTGCGGATAGATGTTGACCCCGCCGGAGATGATCATGAAGGTCGCGCGGTCGGTGAGATAGAGATAGCCGTCGGCATCGACATAGCCGACGTCGCCGACCGTGCTCATGCTGCCGTCCGGCGAGCACGCCTCCCTGGTCCTGTTCGGATCGTTGAAATATTCGAACGGGGTCGCGGTCTTGAACCAGACCGTGCCCGGCGTGCCGATGGGACAGGGTTTCATGTCCTCGTCGAGAATATGCAGGTCGCCGAGCAGCACGCGGCCGACGCTGCCCCGGTGCGCCAGCCATTCCGCGCTGTTGCAGGCGGTGAAGCCGAGGCCTTCGGTGGCGCCATAATATTCGTGGATGATCGGTCCCCACCATTTGATCATGTCTTCCTTGACCGCGGCCGGGCACGGCGCCGCGGCGTGGATCGCGATCTCGAGCGACGACAGGTCGTAGCGGCTTCGCACCTGCTGCGGCAGCTTCAGCATGCGCGAAAACATCGTCGGCACCAGCTGGCTGTGGGTGACGCCCCATTTTTCGATCAGCGCGAGGTAAGCTTCCGGATCGAAATGTTCCATGATGATGACGGTGCCACCCTCGCGGATCGTGAGATTGACCGCGGCCTGCGGCGCCGAATGATACAGCGGCGCCGGCGACAAATAGATCATGCCCTCGCGGTAGTGCCAGAGCTTTTGCAGGAAGTCGAAGATCGGCAATTGTTGCGTCGGCGGCTGTTCCTGCAGCGGCCGCAGGATGCCTTTCGGTCGCCCGGTGGTGCCCGAGGAGTAAAGCATCGCGGTGCCGTTGCATTCATCCGCTATCGGCGTTTTGGGCAGGCCGCGCGTGGCCTCCCGCAGGCCGACGATGCGCTCGCTCTCGCCGTCGCCGTCGGCAACGATGCAGAGTTCGACGTCAGGACATTGCTTGAGCGCCTCGCGGGCGACATCGAGCTTCGCCACCGAGGTGATGAGGACGCGCGAACAAGCTGTTGTTGACGATGTAGGCGAGTTCGCCGGATGTCAGGTAGGAATTGACGCAGGTATAATACAGCCCGCTCCGCTCGCCGGCGCCGCAGGCTTCGAGGTAGCGGCTGTTGTTCTCCATGAAAACAGCATAATGGTCGAGCCGCTTCAGTCCGAGCTTGCGCAGCAGATGCGCCAACCGGTTGCTGCGCGCCTCCAACTCGCGATAGGTCACGGCCTCGCCGGTTCCAGCCATGATGAAGGCGGGCTGCAGCGGACGAAGGTTTGCGTGCTTGCCGGTATACATCGTGTCTCCCGTGTCGTTATGCGGCCAGAATGAGAATCTCGCGCACCTGCGCGGGGCCATCGATCTTGCGCGGGTTGCGCGGCACCCATGGCGTTTTCATCGCCTGCTGCGCGATGCGGTCGAAATGTTCAGGCCCGACCCGCACATCTGCCAGGCTGCGCGGCATGCCGAGCCCGGCAATGAAAGCGTCCAGGACATCGCCCGCATCCTTGCCGGGATGGCCCATCGCCGCCGATACCAGCGCCTGGCGCTCCGCATTGGCTGATTTGTTCCAGCGCATCACCGACGGCAGCATCACGCAGGAGGTGTAGCCGTGCGGTACGTTGAATTCGGCGCCGAGCACGTAGCCGATGCCGTGGCTCGCGCCCATCGGCACGCCGGAGGAAAGCGAACCCATCGAAAGCCAGGTTCCAATCTGGCATTCCATCCGCGCGTCGAGATCGCCGCCACTGGCTTTCACCCGCGGCAACGCCTGCACCAGCATCGACAGCCCCTTTAGCGCCTGCGCGTCGGCGTAAGGGTGCGATTCGCGCGCGCAAATGCCCTCGACGCAATGATCGACGGCGCGGATGCCGGTCGAAAGAAAAAGCCATTCGGGCGTGTGCAGGGTGATGGCGGGATCGAGGATCACCGCGCGCGGCATCGCCAGCCGGTGGCGCACCGCCTCCTTGACCCGGGTCTTCTCGTTGGTGACGCCGGCGCTGGCGCTGAAATCGCCGCCGGCGATGGTGGTGGGGATGCTGATCTGGCGAACGGTCGGCGCGGCTATCGGTGGCGGCGCGCCGCCGACGGCGCGAATCCGGTCGATGCCCTCGACGGTGTCGATGTCGTTGGCGAGGCAAAGCTGCACCGCCTTGGCGCCGTCGGTAATCGAGCCGCCGCCGACCGTGACGATGAGGTCGGCGCCGGCGGCGCGGGCCTGCGCGGTCGCGGCGATGACGGCCTCGCGCGGGGTATGCGGCGGCATCGCGTCGAAGGTGCCGACGCAACGCGGCCCCAGCGCCTTGCGAATTTTCTCGATCTCGTCGGTATTGCGGTTGAGGGTGCCGCTGACCATCAGGAAGGCGTGGTTCGCGCGCAATCGGTCGATCTGCTCGACCACCGCCTCGGCCGCGGGGCGGCCGAACACCACCTCGTCCATGGCGCCGAAAACGACACGCCCCTTGTGCACGATTGTCCTCCCCGGACGATTTGGCTTTGTGCCTTTGCGAGCAATTTAGCGGAGGAGACGCGGGGAGGGGAATACAAAAATGCGGCGCATGTGCCTGTCATTCCGGGGCGCGCGTTAGCGCGAACCCGGAATCTCGAGATTCCGGGTTCGATGCTGCGCATCGCCCCGGAATGACGGTAAACGTCCCGCATCCTCCTCGACAATCCGCTGCCACAGCCCCCGCACCATGTCCTTCATGACCAGCGCATCCTGCCAGCGGTCCGACAGCTCGGCGCCGTCGGGACCCGTAATGGCGTAGGGCGGCGGACCGAGTTCGCACAGGAAGGTCAGTACCGCGTCGGGGCCGGCGCGCCTGCGCCAGGAGCGGATGGCGTATTCCCACCAGCCCATGAACAATTCGACCCAGCCCTGGTGCTGCGGAAAGCCGAGCGAAACCTGCACCTGCTCGCGGCTGGCGATGCGGCCGTGAATGCCCCAGCAATGATCGAGGATGCGATGGATCAGCGCGTGATTGACGTCGTCGACCGGCCAGGCGAATTCGCGCCCGACCAGGTAGTGCGAAACGTCGGCGGTCAGCCGCAGGTCGGGAAAGCAATCCAGCAGTTGCAGGGTAAAGAACAGGTCCGTGGTCATGCGGTCGCGGTGGGTCTCCACATGCACCGCGATGCCGGCCTCGTCCGCCAGCCGGCGCCAGCCCTCGAGCAGCGGAATGCAGTCCTCGATCCGGTGCGGCCGCACGTTGGGCTGCAGGTTGACGTGATCGGCGCCTAACCGCGCCACCAGCTCCAGCACCGGCTTGAGATCGTCGACGTTGGTCGGGTAGCACTGCGCCTGCCAGATCATGTTGTGCGCACCGAGGTACGAGGTCACCTCGGTCGCGAAGCCCGGATCGATGAAGCGGACGCCGGCGCCGTCGAAGCCGGCGTCGCGGATCATCGCGAGCTGGGTCTGTAGCGGCCACTCGGCTGCATCGGACCGTCGCCGCTCCATCGCCCACAGCGATTGCAGGATGCGCAATTGCTGCGGCATCGATCAGGCTCGCGCGGGCAGCGCGGCCGCGGCCAGCATGGCGCCATCTGTGGTGTTGTCGGTCGTGATGTTTTCCTCGTAGGTTTCGGGACCGAACCAGATCGCGACCACGGTGCAGGCCGACAGGAAGATGGCGTAGCAGGCCACCGGCCACCAGCTGCCCGACCATGCCACCAGCGCGGTTGCGACGAACGGCGCCGGACCGCCTGCGAGCAGCGAGCCGAGTTCGCGGGCGAAGGCGAAGCCGGCAAAGCGGCGCTGCGGCGGGAACAATTCGGCAAAATACGCCGCCTGCGGTCCGAACATCGCCGCCGTCACCACCGCGCGGGCCAGGATGAAGGCGATCGCGATCCAGATCCATTGCTTGGTCCCGACCATCCAGAAGAACGGAAATGCCAGCGCGATGCCGCAGAGCGCGCCGAACATGTAGACCGGCCTGCGTCCGATGCGATCGGACAGCGCGGCAAATCCGAGAATGGCGAACAATTCGATGACAAAGGCCAGCATCAGCGCGCTCAGCGCATCGGCCTTGGGCACGCCGACCGTGTTGATCACATAGCTCAGCCCGAACACCGGAAAGAAATAGCCGAGCCCGTTTTCCGCCATTCGCGCGCCCAGCACGACAAAGAAGTTTCGCGGATGCCGGCGCAGTGCTTCCATCGCGGGATTGCGCTCGACCTTGCCGCGGGCCAGCACGGCTTCGGTAAACACCGGCGTTTCCGATACCCGCAGGCGAACGAAGATGCCGACCAGGACCAGCAGGAAGCTGGCGAGGAACGGCAGCCGCCAGCCCCACGACATCAGGTCGTCGTGCGGCAGCAGGGTGACGAGCGCAAAGGCAGCAGCGGCGAGCAAATTGCCGATGGAGACGCCGAGCGGGGCAAAGCCGCCCCAGAATCCGCGATGCCCTGCGGGCGCATTCTCGACCAGGAAGATGACGGCGCCGCCATATTCGGCGCCGGCGCCAAGCCCCTGGATCACGCGCATCGCGACCAGCAGCAGCGGCGCCCAATAGCCGATCTGGGCGTAGGTCGGCAAAAGCCCGATTGCGGTGGTGCCGATGCCGATCATGAGGAGGGTCGCCACCAGCACGGGCTTGCGCCCGAAGCGGTCGCCCAGGATGCCGAACAGCACGCCGCCGAGCGGCCGCACCACGAAACCGACGCCGAAGGTCAGGAACGCCAGCATCGTGCCGATGACCGGATCGCCCTTGGGAAAGAACAGGTCGCCGAACACCAGCGCCGCGGCGGTGCCGTACAGGAAGAAGTCGTACCATTCGAGCGCCGACCCGACGCTGGCTGCAAGGATCACGCGCAGGCTCGGGCGCGTGGCGCTACCGGCTGTTGTCTCCGTCATGGTTTCCCCCGTTATGTTTTTTCATTGTTTTGTCTGTTTTGGATCTTGGCGGGCGCGCCCGTTCGTGCCGGACGCGCCCGAAGCTTATGCCGCGCGTGTAAAATACGATTTCTTCGCGATCGACTGGGTTTCGTAGATCGACCCCTGCCGCTTGGCGGGCGGCAGTGGCATCCGCACCGGCACGTCGGCGAGCCGCGGCGTCACCACGACATCGCCTGTCAGCAGGCGACTGTTGAACTCGTCAAAATCCTTGACGCCCATCAGCGGCCAGGCGTCGCTGGCGGCCACTTCGTACAAAAGCAGGTTGCGCTGCCGGTTCGAGGTGTTCTGCGCCGATCCGTGCAGGGCACGGACGTGGTGGAACGACATGCTGCCGGCCTTGCCCATGCAGGGCACCGCGCGATCGATCTCGCCGCGAACCAGATCCGGGTCGATCAGGCCGGCGAAACAGCCGTCCTCGCCATGATGGTTCCAGACTTCGCCGGTGTGCGTGCCCGGTGTCACCAGCATCGGGCCGTTGGACAGGTCGCAATCGTCGAGCAGCACGCCGATCGCCAGCACGTCGTCATTGGTGTGCGGATAGAACGCCCAGTCCTGGTGCCACTCGACCGGCGAGCCATATTGCGCCGACTTCATGTTGAGCTTTGAGCCGTGCAGTCGCAGGGCGGGGCCGAGCAGTCTTGTCAGGATGTCGATGACGGGGGCGCTGCGAACGATCTCGTCGAAGATCGGATGCACCTTGTGCGGTGTCTTGATCCGTCGCACCCGCGGATTTTCAGGCGTATGGCCCGGTTCGAGATCGTAAATATCGGTATGTTGGGTGACGTTGGTGGCGCCCGCGACCAGTTCGGCGATGACCTGCCGCACCCGCCCCAAGGTGGCGCCATCCAGCACTTCCGGCACCACGATCACGCCGTCGCGGCGATAGGTCTCCACGTCCTTTTCCGAAATCATCAGGGCTCCACTGGTTGCACCACCACCCTTGATAGCGCTGTCATTTCTGATGATAGCGCTATCATTATGCCTTCGCAAGTGGTTTGATGTATGCAGATTCGGCCATGATGACAGCGCCCCGAGATGCCGCCCCCTGACTTCGAACTGCAAACCGCGCCCACTTTGTCCGCCGTGGCGGAACTCGCGGGCGTCTCGGCGATCACCGTCAGCCGCGTGGTGCGTCTGCCCGACATGGTCGCGCCGCAGACCCGCGCCCGGGTGGAAGCGGCGATGCGGGAACTGGGTTACGTGCCGAATCAGCTCGCCGGCGCGCTGGCCGGTGCCCGCAGCAATTCCGTCGGCGTGCTGGTGCCGACGATCGCCAATTCGATCTTCGCCGATACCGTGCAGGGACTATCCGATGAGTTGGAGCCGCTCGGCTATGCCGTGATCCTCGCGCAGTCGCGCTACGACGCCGCGCGGGAGGACCGGATGCTGTCGGCGCTATTGTCGCGGCGTCCGGAGGCGATTGTGATGGTCGGATCGCCGGCCACGCCGGACGGCACCCGGCTATTGCGACGCGCCGGCATTCCGGTGGTCGAGACCTGGGAACTGCCGCCAGAGCCGATCGACGCGGTGGCGGGATTTGACAATTTCGAAGCCGGCGTCGCGGTCGCGCGACACTTCGTGGCGCAGGGCCGCCGGAGTCTCGCCTTCATCGGCGGCGACGACCCGCGCGCCACGCGGCGCTGGAATGGCTTCAATCAAACCGCGCTGCAGGCCGGCCTGAAGGCGCCGCGCCGGCTCACGCTGGACCGCAACGCCTCGGGCAGCGTGGCTGCGCTCGCCAACCTGCCCGGCGTCGATGCGGTGTTCGCGGCCAATGACGCGCATGCCATCGGCTTCATGTCCGGCCTGCGTTCGGCGGGATTGTTGCGCAACGGCCCGGCCCCGGAGCAGCCCGTCGCCGTCATCGGCCTCGGCGATCTCGAAATGGGACGACTGATTTCGCCCAGCCTCTCGACCGTCCGCGTTCATGGCGACGCCATCGGCCGCACCGCCGCCAAACTGATGCTGACGCGCGAGGGGCCACGCCATATCGATCTCGGTTTCGAACTCGTCTTGCGGAACAGCGGCTGACGGGCTGAGCGAGAGATCGAGCCGGGAGCGATGATCGATGGCTTCTCCCTCTCCCCGTTCTTCACGGGGAGAGGGTTGGGGTGAGGGGCTCTCTCAACGAGCCCGAACTCGTGGAGACTCCCCCTCACCCGAAATTCGCTTCCCGCGAATTTCGACCTCTCCCCGCAAGCGGGAGGTGAAATCGGAGGCCTGCGGCGATCCAATTTGCTTTTGTCTAGCTCTCGAGCAGCCTTGCAACATCGGCCATGGCAACCTGCCGCTGCGAGAAGATGAGGGCCGCCGCCTCGCGCTCCCAATCGCCGGCGTCCGGCTCCAGCGGATCCTGCGGACTGAGGCGATGCTCGAGCACCAGCCGCGCATAGAGCGCGCGGCGCGCATCCGCTTCGGGGCGGGCTCCCTCCCACGTCATCAGGATCGCGCTGGTGATGTGATAGAGGCCGCTCGCCGCCTGCCGGCAGCTTGCTTCCAGCGCCGGCTCGGCAGCGACCCGTTCGGCGAAGGCAAGCGTGCGGTCGAGCGCAAGCCGCAGGCGATTGCGGAAGCCCGCCGGGACGCCGGCGGCATTATCCAGCAATTTCGTCAGCGCGGTACCCAGCGTGCGATGGGCGCGGCTCTTGCCGACCGCGCGGGTGACGATATCGAGCGCGTTGATGTTGCTGGTGCCTTCCCAGAGCACGCCGACCTGGGCGTCGCGGATCAGCCGCGCGTTCACCCATTCCTCGATGTAGCCGTTGCCGCCGCGCACTTCCATGGCGCCGGTCGCGACCGGAACGTTGTCGCGGCAGGCGCGGAATTTCAACAGCGGGGTGAGAATGCGCAACGCGCCTTCGGCCTCCTTCGAGCCGGCATTGGCGCGATCCATGGCGCTGGCGGCGAACAGGAACATCGACAGCGCTTGTTCCGCCGGCACCGCGATCTTGAGCAGCTGCTTGCGCAGCAGCGGATAGTCGATGATGGGTTTGCCGAACGCTGCGCGGCTGCGCGCGCACACCATCGCCTCGTTGACGCAGCGCCGCATCATGGCCGCCGCGCGCACCCCGTGCGACAGCCGCGACAGGTTGACCTGCTCCATCATCTGCTTGAGGCCGGCCCTGACATCGCCGACCAGATAGGCCACGGCGCCCTCGAGCAGGATTTCCCCTGATGCCATCGAGCGGGTGCCGAGCTTGTCCTTCAGCCGGACGATGCGGTAGGCGTTGCGGCTGCCGTCCTTCAGGCGGCGCGGCAGGGCGAACAGCGCAAGGCCTTTTGTTCCGGCGGCCGCGCCTTCGGGCCGCGCCAGCAGCAGCGCGACGTCGGCATCGGCATGCGAACAGAACCATTTGTCACCGGTGAGCCGCCACACGCCGTCCTCGCAGCGCGCGGTAGTTTCGATGGCGCCGACGTCGGAGCCGCCGGCGCGCTCGGTCATGAACTGCGTGCCCTTCCACTGCACGGCCGGATCGGCCGACAGCATCTTCGGCAACAAATAATCCTTCAGCTCGGGACTTGCGAATTTGCGGATCAGATGGATCGAGGTGTCGGTGACGCTGATCGGGCACATCAGGCCGAACTCGGCCTGCACGAACAGGTATTGCAGCGCATATTTGGCGACCGCCGGCAGCGGCCGATCCATGCCGAGCGTGCCGGCGCGATGGCTCATGGCGTGAAACTGGAAATCGCCGAATGCGATCTTCTCCATCTCGCGATAGGAGGAATGATAGTCGATCCAGTCCTCGTCACGGCCGAAACGATCGCGCGCGTTCAGCACCGGCGGGTGCTTGTCGGCGATCCTCGCCAGTTCATCGAGCCGGCCGCCGGCCAACTCGCCGAGGCGATCGAAGTGCGGCTGCAGCCGCCGGAAATCCGCCGGCTGCAGATAAAGCCCGAGCAGATCGCGCAGGCCGCGATCGAGGGCATAGAAATTCATGCCGGCGCAATCCGGCGCGATGAGATCGGCGCCGCGAGCCTGCGCTGCTGCGTCGACGAACGGTTTCTGCGATGGAGGCGCGTGCATGTTTGACCTCATTTCCCGGCCGATCGGCCGGGTAGGCGTTCCCGGTGAAGCGCGGTATGGCGGCATTTCACCGCTCAATATCGCCTTTCAGCAAATTGTTCCAACTCTATCGGCCGGCTCGAAAACACTTTAGATGGTCGCATTGCCGCTGCATAATGATTTTGCTTGATCCCGGCAGCTCCTTGAACAGACTGGCCGCCGGTCTCATCTTGATCGGGTCCGCGGATCGGCTGCCGGTTTCGTCAATCGCGGCCAGAGCGCAGGGGAGATGGAATTGAGCGCGACTGAGAAATCGGAGCGTCCGGCTCCAGGATCGAACTTCGATCTCCGGTCATTCCGCGTGGTTGGCCCGCTGGTTATTCTGCTCGCCGTGGCCTTGTCCGGTTGCGAAGGCAAGCCGCCGCAACAGGCGGCGGCCGCTCCGCCGCCGGTCACGGTGGCGCAGCCGACCAAACGCACCGTCACCGACTGGGACGAATTCACCGGCCGGTTCGATGCGGTGGAGGAGGTCCAGGTCCGGGCCCGGGTCGGCGGCTTCGTCACCAATGTCGAGTTCAAGGACGGCGACGTGGTTCATACCGGCGACCTGCTTTACCTGATCGATTCCCGCCCCTTCGAAGCCGTCGCCGAGCAGGCCGACGGCCAGCTTGCGGATGCGCGCGCCAAGGCGGAGCTTGCCAAGCGCGACCTCGACCGCGGTCTGGCCCTGGTGCAGACCAGTGCGGTCTCCGAACAGGTCGTCGACCAGCGCCGCCAGGCGTTGCAGGCGGCGCACGCCGCCGAGACCGTGGCCGAAGGCGCGCTCAAGGCGGCCCAGCTCAATATCGAATTCACCCACGTCGTGGCGCCGCTCGACGGCAGGGTCAGCCGTCATCTCGTCAGCGTCGGCAACCTCGTGCAAGGCAGCGACAATGGCGGCGGTACGCTCTTGACCTCGATCGTCTCGCTCGATCCGATCTACATCTATTTCGACATGGATGAGGCGACCTATCTCAAATACAACCGGCTCTATTTCGAGGGCAAGCGCCCAAGTTCGCGCGAGAATCCAAATCCGGTAGAGGTGACGCTGACCGGCGAAACCAAGCCGTCGCACGACGGCAAGGTGGATTTCCTCGACAACCGGATGGACCCCTCGACCGGCACGCTGCGTGGGCGGGCCGTGATCCCGAACAAGGATTTTTCCATCCTGCCGGGGCAGTTCGGCCGGGTGCGTCTGATTGCGAGCAAGCCTTACGAAGCGCTGCTGTTGCCGGATACCGCCATCGCCAACGACCAGTCGCGCAAGATCATCTTCGTGGTCAAGGACGACGACACGGTCGAGGCCAGGCCGGTCGTTCTCGGTCCCCTCGATGAGGGCCTGCGCGTGATCCGCGAAGGCCTCAAACCGGAAGACCGGGTCATTGTCGACGGCCTGCAGCGCGCGCGCGTCGGGTCCAAGGTGAGCCCGCATCCAGCTCCTGCCGGTGGCAAGACATGAATCTCGGCCGGCTCTCCATCAACCAGCCGATTCTCGCGATGGTGCTGTCCATCGTGCTGCTGATCGTCGGCGCCATCGCCTACACCACGCTGCCGGTCGCGGAATATCCGCAAGTGGTGCCGCCGACCGTCGTGGTCACCACGCAATATCCGGGCGCCTCGGCGCAGACCGTCTCCGACACCGTCGCAGCCCCAATCGAGCAGCAGATCAACGGCGTCGAGGACATGCTCTACCTCTACAGCCAGGCCACCTCCAACGGCCAGCTCACGATCACCGTCACCTTCAAGCTCGGCACCGATCTCGACAAGGCGCAGGTGCTGGTCCAGAACCGCGTCGCGATCGCGCTGCCGCAGCTGCCCGACGAAGTGCAGCGCAACGGCGTCGTGACGCAAAAAAAGAGCCCGGACATCCTGATGGTGGTGTTCATGCTGTCGCCCGACGACACCTTCGATCAGCTCTACATCTCCAACTACGCGCTGCTGCAGGTCCGCGACCAGCTGCTGCGGCTCGACGGCATCGGCGACATCACGATTTTCGGCGCGCGCGATTACTCGATGCGGCTATGGCTCGATCCCGACAAGATCGCCAATCTCGGAATGACCGCGGGCGACGTGGTGGCGGCGATCAGGGCCCAGAATTTGCAGATCACCGGCGGCCAGCTCGCAGCACCCCCGATCGCGGATCGGGCGTTCCAGCCCAACCTCACCTTCACCGGCCGTCTGAAGGACGTCGCGCAGTTCGAGGACATCGTGGTCAAGGCGGGCGCCGACGGCCGCACGGTGCGGCTGCGCGACGTGGCGCGGATCGAATTGGGGGCGCTGGACTACACCACCAACAGCTTTCTCTTGCGGAAAACCGCGGTCGCGATGCTGGTGACGCAGCGGCCCGGCTCGAACGCGCTGGCCACCGCCAAAAATATTTCCAATGCGATGGTCAGGCTCAAGGCCGATTTCCCCAAGGGGCTCGACTACAATATCGGCTACAACCCGACCGAGTTCATCGCGCAGTCGGTCCATGAACTGATCAAGACCATCTACGAGGCGATGCTGCTCGTCGTCATCGTCGTGCTGGTGTTCCTGCAGGGATGGCGTCCGGCGATCATTCCGATCGTGGCGATCCCGGTATCGCTGGTCGGCACCTTCTCGGTGATGGCGGCGCTCGGCTTTGCCGTCAACAACCTGACCCTGTTCGGCCTGGTGCTCGCGGTCGGCATCGTGGTCGACGACGCCATCGTGGTGGTCGAGAATGTCGAGCGGCATCTCCGCGACGGCATGAGCCGGCGGGACGCCGCGCTCAGGACCATGGAGGAAGTCGGCGGCGCGCTGGTTTCGATCGCGCTGGTCCTGTCGGCGGTGTTCGTGCCGACCGCGTTCCTCGGCGGCATCTCCGGACAGTTTTTCCAGCAATTCGCCGTCACCATCGCGGTGGCGACGGTGATCTCCCTGTTCTGCTCGCTGACGCTTTCGCCCGCGCTGGCGTCGCAGATCCTGCAGCCGCGCGACGAGAAGCGGCCGCCGGCGAGCTGGAATTTTATCGGACGAGGCTGGGACAAGTCCACCGCGCTCTTCAACCGCGGCTTCGACCGCCTGTCCCACGGCTACGGCGGCGCCGCCGCCTTCGTGATCCGGCATTCGGCGCTGATGTTGTTGGTCTACCTCGTGCTGATCGGCAGCGCCGGATGGCTGCTCTTTACCACGCCGCAAGGCTTTATTCCGGCGCAGGATCGCGGTTACGTCATCGTTTCCGTGCAACTGCCGGGCGCGGCCTCGCTGGCGCGCACCACCGAGATCGTTCGCAAGATCGAGAGCATCGCGCTCGATACGCCGGGCATCATCCGGGTGGCGGTATTCGCGGGACTGTCGGGCGCGACCCGCACCCAGTCCAGCAATGCCGCGGCATTGTTTCCGGTGTTCGACGAACCGGAGGTGCGCCTGAAAAAGGGCCTGACCGCCACCAAAATCTCGGCCGATTTGCAGCGGCGGCTTTCCGCCATCGAAGGCGCCTTCATCATCGTTATCCCGCCGCCCTCGATCCCCGGCATCGGCACCGGCGGCGGCTTCACCATGCGGATCGAGGATCGCAGCGGCCGCGGCCCCGAGCTATTGGCTGCAGCCACCGATGAGCTGGTCGCTGCCGCCCGCAAGGCGCCGGGCCTGACCCAGGTATTCTCCCCGTTCAGCGCCAATACGCCGCAGGTGTTCGTCGATATCGACCGCGTCAAGGCGCAGAAGCTCGGCGTGCCGATCGCGAATGTCACCGAGGCGATCGAGACCTATTTCGGCTCGACCTATGTCAACGACTTCAATATCCTCGGCCGCACCTATCACGTCACCGCGCAAGCCGATCTGCCGTTCCGCAAGGAAACCGCCGATCTGGCACGGCTGCGCACCCGCAACGCCAGCGGCGACATGGTGCAGCTCGGCAGCGTCGTCGATTTCCGCGACATATCGGGGCCCGATCGCGTCGCGCGCTACAATCTCTATCCAGCCGCGGAGTTGCAGGGTGCAACGACGCCGGGAACGAGTTCGCAAACCGCCATCGACATCATGAAGAAATTGGCGGCGGAAACCCTGCCGAGCGGATTCTCCTACGAATGGACCGACCTGTCCTATCAGCAGGTCACCGGCGCCAATGCGGGACTGCTGGTGTTTCCGATCTGCGTGCTGTTCGTGTTCCTGGTGCTGGCCGCGCAGTATGGCAGCTGGAGCCTGCCGTTTGCCGTCATCCTGATCGTGCCGATGTGCCTGCTGGCCGCGACCCTCGGCGTGCGGATCATGGGGCAGGATGTCAATATCCTGACCCAGATCGGCTTCGTCGTCCTCGTCGGCCTTGCCGCCAAGAACGCCATCCTGATCGTCGAATTTGCCCGCGACATCGAACACGAGGGTAAGGCTCGCCTGGAAGCCGTCATCGAAGCCTGCCGCTTGCGGCTGCGCCCGATCCTGATGACGTCGTTTGCGTTCATTCTCGGCGTGCTGCCGCTGGTGGTTTCGACCGGCTCCGGATCGGAAATGCGGCAGGCGGTCGGCGTCGCCGTGTTCTTCGGCATGCTGGGCGTGACGCTGTTCGGGCTGGTGTTCACGCCGATCTTCTATGTGATCGTCCGCAATCTGGCCGATCGGTCGCGCCGCCAGGCTCCCACGCCCAAATAGCCGACGGCGATCATTGGTCCCTCGCAGCAGCCTGAAATAGATGGGCACATCCAGGGTTATCCAATATCATGCAGCGAACAAAACCTTTGGGAAGGCGTTCATGAAATCGGCATTGTTGTCGGCCGCCGCGGCGATATGCGGCCTGTTGCTTAACGCGCCGGCATCGGCGCAGGGCGTCAAGATCGGAATCCTCAACGATCAGTCCGGCGTCTATGCCGACTACGGCGGCAAATGGTCCGTCGAGGCCGCCAGGATGGCGGTCGAGGATTTCGGCGGCAGCGTGCTGGGCGCGAAGATCGAGGTGATCTCCGCCGACCACCAGAACAAGCCTGATCTGGCCACCGCGATCGCGCGGCGCTGGTACGAGGTCGAAGGCGTCGACATGATCACCGAGCTGACGACGTCCTCGGTCGCGCTGGCGATCCAGGATCTCTCCAGGCAGATGAAGAAGATCGACATCGTCGTCGGCGCGGCTACATCGCGGCTGACCGGCGATGCCTGCCAGCCCTACGGCTTCCACTGGGCCTACGACACCCATGCGCTTGCGGTCGGCACCGGCGGCGCGCTGGTCGAAGCCGGCGGCGACACCTGGTTCTTCCTGACCGCCGATTACGCCTTCGGCTATGCGCTCGAGAAAGACACCGGCGATCTCGTCAGGGAAAAGGGCGGCAAGGTGCTGGGCGCGGTCCGCGTTCCCCTGAACTCGTCGGATTTCTCCTCGTTCCTGCTGCAGGCGCAAAGCTCGAAGGCAAAGATCATCGGGCTTGCCAATGCCGGCCTCGACACCACCAACTCGATCAAGCAGGCCGCCGAATTCGGCATCGTCAAGGGCGGCCAGAAGCTCGCGGCCCTGCTGATGACGCTCGCCGAAGTCCACGGCCTCGGCCTCGAGGCCGCCCAGGGTCTGGTGCTGACGGAGGGCTATTACTGGGATCGCGACGACCGGAGTCGCGACTTCGGCAATCGCTTCTTCAAGCGCACGGGCCGGATGCCGAACATGATCCAGGCCGGCACCTATTCGGCGACGCTGCAATACCTCAAGGCGGTCAAGGCCGCCGGCACCAAGGACACCGAAGCTGTCGCCGCCAAGCTGAAGGAACTGCCGGTCGACGATGATTTCGCCCAGGGCGGCAAGGTGCTGGCCAACGGGCGTATGGTGCACGACCTCTATCTGTTCGAGGTGAAGAAGCCGTCGGAATCGAAGAGGCCGTGGGATTACTACAAGCAGCTCGCGGTGGTGCCGGGCGACAAGGCGTTTCTCTCGGCGAAGGACTTTGGCTGCCCGCTGACGAAGTGAGGCCGTGCGGCAGCGACGATCGATCACTTCTCCTCTCCCCGCTCTTTCGCGGGGAGAGGGTTGGGGTGAGGGGCTCTCTCAACAGCATGACTTGTTGAGAGAGCCCCTCACCCGAAATTCGCTGCCCGCGAATTTCGACCTCTCCCCGCGAAAGAGCGGGGAGAGGTAAGTCGGATGCCCGTGGCGATCCACGTAACGCCAACATACTATCCGTATTTGCGCGCGATCCAATGGTCGAGCGAGAGCCAGCCGGGGCCTCGCGCGATCACGACGAGAAAGCAGGTAGCCCACACGCCATGGGTCGGCCAGGCATCCGGATAAACGAATATCTCGATCACCGCCGTCATGCACAAAAGGGCCAGCGCCGAAAGCCGGGTGGCGAGACCAATGACGAGCAGGATCGGGAAAACATGCTCGCAAAGCGCCGACACATGGGCGGCGGTCGCGGGATCGATCAACGGTAGCTGATATTCGTTCTGGAACAGCGCGATCGCGCTGGGCTTGAGGTGATAGCCTGCGACCTTGGTCTGGCCGGACTGCCAGAACACCGCGGCCGGAAAAACGCGCGCCGCCAGCGCGATGAACCAATCGGGAATCCGATCCAGCGCCGCGATGATTGGTTGCACGATCCGTCCCGGAACGGATCGTGAGTGCATGGCCGCGGGCGACAGATTGGTCATGGCTGCTGTCAGCTCCTCATCCCGGAATGACGATGTCCCGCGCCAGGCCGGCGCCGATCAGCCCCGCGATGTTGACGGCAAGGTCGAAACCGGGATCGTCGGCAAGTGCGGCCTCGGCTGCCTCGCCGAGCGGAAGGCCTTTGGCGAGCGCGAGCAGGAAGGCTGCGCCGCCCGGCGGCAGCGCGCGGACTTCTACGTCGAGATGGGGCCGAGAAACGAGCGCATCCTCGCCTCGCCAATTCTCGATGGGTTCAAGCTCCTGCTCGCCGCTGTTCATTGCCCAGATCGCGACGATCGGATGCGGCGAGCGAACGATTTCGATCGAGGGATGCAGCTCGATACGGATGCGGTCTGCGTCGCGCGGGTCCAGCGCCGAAAACCGGCTGGCATCGGCCGGCGTGGCGTCGGCCGCATGATGGGATCGTGTCCGCGCGGCCTCGAGCCGGGCGACGTCGGCGAGATAGGGAAGTTCGCGCGCCGGTTCGAAGGCGGAGATGAAGTCCGCAAGCTCGTTGCCATAGGTTGCAAGCACGGGCGAGCGCGGCGGCTGCTCCAGCACGAAGCGGTGCGCCATCGCCGCGAAAAATTCCGGGCCTACGATTTTCTCGACGACGGGGAAACGGCTCTCCAGCACCTTCACAAGGCCCGCCACCACATTGTTGCGGTAGACGGCAAAGCGCCGCGCCGGAACCGTCGCATTGTGAGCGACAATGCCTGATGGGATCGGCTGATCCGCGCTCAATAGCGCGTCCGCAATCGAGGTCTCGAACGCGCTGAGCAAGGCTTTACTCATGCTGCCGAAGCGCGCGCCGCGCGGCCAAGGATATCCTGTGCCGCTGCCGCTTCGGCCCGCAATGTCGACCAGTCGGGAATCTCGTTGTCCCACTCGATCAGGGTCGCAATCGGCCCGGTGCGGGCGATGACGTGCGCATAGAGCGTCCAGACCGCGTCGGCGACCGGTGAGCCGTGGCTGTCGATCAGGAGCGGCGCGCCTGCGTCGTCGGCTTCCTCGTGATGTCCGCCGAGATGAATCTCCTTCACGGCATCGAGCGAAAACGAGTTGAGATAGGCTACCGGTTCCATGCCGTGGTTCCTCGACGACACGAAGACGTTGTTGATATCGAGCAACAGGCCGCAACCGGTTCGGCTCGCCGCTTCGGCGAGAAAATCGACCTCCGGGATCGTGCTTTCGGCAAAGCGGAGATAGGTCGACGGGTTTTCCAGCAGCATCTGGCGGCCAAGCACTGTCTGCACCTCGTCGACATGTTCGACAACCCGCGCCAGCGTCTGCGACGTATAGGGCAGCGGCAACAGGTCATTGAAGTAGACCTCGCCGTGCGAAGACCACGCCAGATGCTCCGAAAAGCTCTCGGGCCGGTAGCGGTCGCACAGCGCTTTCAGCCGCGCGAGATGTGCGCGGTCGAGCGGCCGCATCGAGCCGATCGACAGTCCGACGCCATGGACCGACAACGCATGGCGCTCGCGCAGCGCGCCGAGCTGGGCGTGCGGCGGCCCGCCGGCGCCCATGTAGTTCTCGGCGTGGACCTCGAAGAATCCGATCGGCTGCGTCGCGGCAAGGATGTCGCGAAAATGCGCCGGCTTGAAGCCGATGCCGGCGGAGGCGGGCAGGCTGGATATTCTCTGCATCGGCGGGTCCGCGACTAACGAGAAAGCATGAGGCGCTCGCGCAGACGGCGCGCGCCTCCTTGAGTTCAAGACTTGCAGCTCACGACTTGATCGGTTCGAGCGAACCGGTGCCCTTCGGCGTCTTGATGGTGTCGCAGGTGCCCTTGGCGACGTACTTCCAGGCGTTGCCTTGATAGTCGGCGGCCGCAGTACCGGCGCAGGTGGTGCCGGCGCCAGCCGCGCAGTCGTTGTCGCCCTTCAACGCGATGCCGAAGCACTTGTCCATGGTGGGCTGCGGCGGTTTCGGCGCGGCGAATACCGGCGTCGCAATCATGGTCAGCGCGGCGGCCAGCGAGCCGGCGATGGTGGCGTTGGTGAAGGCGGTCTTCGAAGTCATGGCAGTCATCCTCTCCCTGGAATATCTGTCCGGTGGTTGAACACGGCTTCCATCATCGGCCGGCGACGGCAAGGCTCAAAGCGGCCCAGTCGATGTTACGAGCGTCCCGCTGCCGCATTACGGGCCGCCCCGTCACGATACCGTGATGGAAATCGGTTTTGGCGGCAATCCTTGGATTCAGGTTTGCGGCGACATCACTTGCCGCGAACGCGTGGAGGGATAATCGACCTCGCGTATCTACTTTGCCTTCATTTCGCTGGTCGCTGCCCAATCGTCTCCCGGCGGCGCCTCGAGGAACTGGCTGCATCGCTCGCGCATCATGCGCGCCGGCTGATCCGACGCGCGCGCATCCAGAACCTGCTGAAAAAAGCCCATGGCGTCGGCAAAATTGCGTGCGCGATAGGCCGCAAGGCCGCAAGCATACCGCGCCACCCAATCCGGCGGCACGGTCCCGTTTTCGGCCACGTCAAGCAATTCGTAGATGGCTATCCCACCCGCGCGCCCGTAGACCATCAGCCGGTCCAGTTCGCGCACCTGGATCTTGTCGCCGGCGAGGCGGCGCGTTTCCTCGCCGATGATGATTTCGGTGCCGTATTCCTTGTTGGCGCCTTCGAGCCGGCTCGCGACGTTCACGGCATCGCCGATCACCGTGTAGTTGAGCCGCACCTCCGATCCGATGTTGCCGACCAGCATATCGCCGGAATTGATGCCGACGCGCACCCGCAGCGGCCGGCCGCTGTCATCGGCCAGCCCCGAGGTCCGCAGCGCCCGCTGGCAGGCCAGCGCCGCGCGGCAGGCGTCGACCGCATGATTGGCGTTGGCCGCGGGCGCACCCCAGAACGCCATCACCGCATCGCCGATGAATTTGTCGATGGTGCCGCCGTGGGTAGAGACCTCGCGCGACATGGTGTCGAGATAGCTCGACAGCAATGGAATGATCCGATCGCCGAGCCGTTCGGACAAACCGGTAAAGCCGGCAATGTCGGCGAACATCACCGTCAGGGGCCGGATCGCGCCGCCGGGACGCGGCTCGACGCCCTCGCTGACCAGCATCTTCACGAGATCCGCCGGAATGTATTTGCGAAAGGCCGCAAGCCCGCCTGCCATGTCGGCGATGGCATTCGACAGATTCTCCAGCTCGATCACGCGCGAGGCGTGTCGCCGCACCTTTTCGAGATCGAAGCGCGCCACGTGGCGCAGCTCATCGGCCACCACGATCAGCGGGGTGGCGATGGCGTGCCGGGCAATCCAGGCCGAGATGATGCCCGCGGCAAGGATGAGAATCGCAAGTCCGACGAGCAATTGTCGTATCGTCCGCTCGATCGGGCCGAGAAACTCCGCTTCCGGAATCACGGTCGCAAGCGTCCAGCCGGGAAAGGCGAGTGGTGTCAACGTGACCGCATAGGCATTGCCGGCGGCGACCAGCCTGACCCGGCGTGCCGACTTCCTGTCGTCGCCGGAAGCGCTGCCGGCTTGTTGCATGGCTTGTTTCATGGCGCCTTGGGCGACCGGCAACAGCGGCTGATCGGACCGCTGCATGTTGACTTCGTCGGCATCCGGATCCGGTGCGGCGACCGTCGTCCCATCCTGGCGCAGAATGAATGCCGCGCCGGACTTTCCGACCGAAAGCTCTGACAGGAATTGCGCGAGCCGCGTGTATTCGATCATGACGGCGAGCACGCCCTGGCGTTTCTGGTACACGTCGACCGCGCCCGCATAGGCGATCGACGGACGCAATCCCACCGGATGAACCGACACTTCGAACCAGCGTGGCTCGTCGATGCCCATGCCGGTCCGGAACCATTGCTGCGCGGTGACGTCGTAATCGGTAGGTTCGAAGCGGCGCTTCTCGAACTCGATGTCTCCGACCACCACCTGATATTGATCGACGCGCCGCTTGATGACGCCGTCGACGGGTGCGATTTCCATCATCTCAAGCCCGAGATCGCCGAGCTTGTGCGAGGCGAAGAATGTCCCGTCAGGCCAGCCGAACGCGACCCACGATATGTTCGGTTGCGACTGCAGCTGCGACAGGAAAACAAACTCTCGCTTGTCGGCCTCGCGGGTCTCGAGCACATGCTGAACGAACAGCGTGCGGATCGCGGTGTGCGCCGCGCGCGCCTCGGCGGTGATGGTGGAGAGCTGTTTCTCGACCGCGGACACGATCTGTTCGTTGATGGTGTCCGCAAGTTTGTGGCTGTTGGCTTCCGCCGCCCGCCACCACAGCACATGGACGCCGATCGCGCTCACCAGGATCGATGCGAGGACGAGAGCGGAAATCGCCAGGCGAATGCCGATTCGCATGTGTGTTGCAACCTCTCATCTCATGTAGCGAAAAGCCGCCATCGACGCAAAGCAAATGGCCCTGACGAGCTTCAAGTCAGGCATCGTTCGAGCGTTGCTGCCGATCATGTGCTGATGAGATGCGAGCCGATCGCATCCGACGTGCCGGGCCGGAGGCCGATGCGCTTTTTGTAGTCGGAGACAGTGCGAGCCGGCTCAGCCGCCGAGGCTTTCGCGCAGCCGCTGCAGTTGCGGCCGGATGTGCTCGCAGCCGAGTTCCCGCTCGAATTTCGTGATCGCGGCGATGCTCGGATCGGCGCGCAGGCTCGTCAGCCGCGCCGCGTCGCGCGTGCATGGATCCTCGACCGGGACCGGCGCAGCCTGCGCCTGCTGTCTGGCCGCCGCCCCGGGGTCGCCGTCGGGACGAGGAGCCGGTGCCGTGATGGCGACGCTTTCGTACAAGCGCTGCACCTGCGCCCGCAGCCGGACGCAGGTCAGTTCGCGCTGGAACCTGGCGATTTCGTCCGGCACCGGATCGGCGCGCAGACGTTCCAAACGCTGTTCGTCGCGATTACAGGCCGCGGCCGGATCGGGCTCGGCCCTCGTCGGCGCAAGCGCAAGATTCGGCTGGACCGCGGGGGCTGCCGCGGCGGGAGGCGACGGGCTCGCGGCTGGATGGGGCTTTGCCGGCTGAACCGCCGGATTCGGCTGAACCGGGGCAGCCGGCTCCCGTTTGGCGACGATCGCCGGCGGGGCCGGCGCCGGTTCGGGCTTTTTGGCCGGCAGCGGCACCAGCGGAATGGTGGCGCCGCCGAGCGAGCCGTAGATGAACGGCTCCTGCCGTCCGCCCGTCATGCTCAGCACCTCGTCGCGGACCCGCCCCAGCGCAATGCGGATATCGAGGCCGGGCTCGGCGAGATGCCGCAGCAGCGCGGTGGCGTAGGGGCTGTTGCCGCCGTCGCCATCGTAGGAGATCGAGCCGGCTTTCGCGGCAAAGGCCACCAGCGTGTCGGCGCTGACATCCTCGATCTTGGCAAGCCCGCCGGTCACCGTGGCGCGCGTCAGGCCGGCCGAACGGATCTTGGCGGGAAACGGATTGTCGCGGCAGGCATCGAGCAGGATCAGGCGCAGGCGCTTGACCGGCTGCAGCGCCCAGATGATGCGCTCGAGCGATACCGCCTCGTCTTCGACGTCATAGTCGCGGCCGAGCCTGGCATCGACCGGGATCAGATAGTTGTTGCCGCCGACCTCGATGCCGTGGCCGGCATAGTAGACCACCGCGATATCGGCGGTTTCCGCCGTGAGCAGGAATTCGCGCACGCTGCGCTTGAAGTCGACGACGCCGAGGTCGTTGCGCGAGATCACGACCTCGAAGCCGACCGACTTGAACAGGTTGGCGATCGCGGTCGAATCGTTGATGGTATTCGACAGCGTCGAGGCGTTCTTGTAGGCGGAATTGCCGATCACCAGCGCGACGCGCCGGTCCGCGGCGGCGGCTGTCGCAAACAGCGCTCCCGCCGCGAGACAGAAGCCGTAAATCAGAAGAGATCGTAATTTCATCTCTGCTTCAGTATCTCATCCCTGCATCAGTAATATCTCTGTCGCCAATGGTGGTGTCGTATCCGGCGATGCGGCGGGCGGCCGCTCTCCGTCACCGTCACATTGATGACCTCCGAATAGACCGGCGGATCGTGCGGTACATGGTTGGCGTCGGCAAACAACAGGCGCAGCTTGTGCGGTCCGAGCGGGAGCGTGATCTTCGCCTCGGTCTGGCCGGCGCCGAAATGAAGGTGATTGAAATCGTTGGGGATCGGCTGGTCCATCGGCGGCAGTTCCGCATCGACGAGCAGATGGTGATGGCCGGTGTTCGGCTTGTCGAATCCCGCCGGCGCGACGCCCATGTTCAACAGCCCGAACCGGATCTCCGGATTGGGCGTGATGTAGGCGCCGTCGGTCGGATAGATGAAATAGACCTTGGCGTCCTTGGGCGAAGGATGACGCTTGGTGGTCGTGGGGGCAGCCGCCTGCGGCGGCGGCGCGGCGGCCTGGTCGACCACCTTGACCTTGATGCGATCGGAGACCAGCGGCGGCGAATGCGGAATATGATTCTTGTCGCCGAACACCAGCTGCAGGGTGTGCTCGCCCGGCGTCAGCGTCAGTTCGGTCTCGGTCTGGCCGGCGCCGAAATGCAGGTGCTGGAAGTCGTTCGGGATCTCGGCATTGAGCGGCGGCGTCGGCGCGTCGACGATCAGGTGGTGATGGCCCGAATTCGCCCGGTCCGAGCCCGCCGGCGCGACCCCCATGCCACGCAGGCCGAAATGGATGGTCGACTTGGTCGGCAGGGTGTCGCCGTCCTTCAATCCGATAAAGTAAACAGCGGCCCCCGGAGGAGATGGCGTCGGGCCGCCGGTCTGCGCCATGGCCGCGTCGCAAAGGATCATGCAGCCGAAGAATGAAACGAATATCGAGGCCAGTATTCTGTGCATCGCAATATGCCCCAGCAATTGGACCGCGACCGCGGTCATCCCAGCCGGGAAACGATATTCATTTGTCTTGCGATGTAAACCGAAATCCGGCCGACCCTTTTCCAATTGGAGGGGGTCCCGGGCGCCTCGTCTTGCCGATGATCGCCAAATGAAGCAAGCTACTTTCCCTGTCTTTGCCACCGCGTATCTGCGGGAGTTTCGGGGAATGCCACCGGAAACGACACCATGAAATGGCGGCTGTTGTTTGTGATTTCCCTCACAATTCTGGCGGGGACGGCGCGCGCCGGAACCGAGGAACCGCGCGGTTTGAGCACCGCTCCCTCCGCCGGGCGGCCGCCGGCCGCGGCGCCAGGTCTGGTGTTTGCGCAAAAGCAGACCAGCCCCGAGCCGGGGGAACTGTTTCGCGATTGTCCCGACTGCCCTGAACTCGTGGTTGTGCCGCCCGGCGACTTCGTCATGGGGTCGAACGACACGCCGTACGAAAAGCCCGAGCGCACGATTTCCATCAAGCGCCCGTTTGCGATCGGCCGCCGCGAGGTGACGTTCGCGGAATGGGACCAGTGCGCCGACGCCGGCGCCTGCAAGTACAAGCCGGAAGATCATGGCTGGGGACGCGGCGGCCGGCCGGTGATCAATGTGAGCTGGGACGATGCCAAGCTCTATGTCGCGTGGCTGTCGCAAAAGACCGGACAAAAATACCGGCTGCCGACTGAAGTCGAATGGGAATATGCCGCGCGCGCCGGCACCAAGACAGCGTTCTGGTGGGGCAAGGATGCGGGCTCGGGCCATGCGCAATGCGACAATTGCGGCAGCCCGATCAAGCAGCAAGTCGTTCCGGCAGGCTCGTTCCGGCCGAACGGTTTCGGCCTCTACGACACCGCCGGCAACGCCGCCGAGTGGGTCGAGGATTGCTGGAACGACAATTATCGCAACGCGCCGAAGGACGCCGCCGCCTGGACCACCGGCGATTGCCGCCTGCGCGTCCTGCGCGGCGGCAATTTCAACAGCAAGGCGACCGAAGTGCGATCCTCGGCGCGGTTTCGCTACGACGAAGACGTGCGCTACTACGCAAACGGCTTTCGGCTTGCGCGGGACTTGCAGTGATCATGGAGTAAGCGAGGGGCTCATGAGAGCGCTTGTGGCCGCGATCCTTGTCTGCGCAAGCGCGCCGGCGGCGCTGGCGCAATCCTATTCCGCGAGCGGTCAGGCCGGCTATCTCCAGGAGTGGGAGATAAAGGCGAGCCTGGCACGGACCGTGTCCGTCACGGCTGAGGATTTTTCCGGTCCGGTGACGCTGCGGCACGTCGGGCTGTGCAGCGTGAACGGGGTCGAGCAGAAGTCCGGCACGATACGGCTGTCGGTTTCGCGCTCGGGCGTTGAGGGCACGCTCGCGATGGAAGACGACAGCTGCCGGATCACCGCGGCCGCCTCGCCTTCCCATTCAGGGCTGCTGAACTGCCGCCACGGCGAGGGCGTGCCGATCCATTTTTCCATCGACCCGGTAGAGACTCCCGACCGGACCGCGCTCGCGGCCGGGAAATAAGGGCGGGCGCAAGCAGCCCGCGCTGTCACGAGTTCGCAGGAACGAGTTTTGACGTCCCCGGCTCCTTCCACAAGGCGAGCAGCGCAACAAACAGGGTTCCGGTGACGAGCGTTCCGAGCGCAAGTCCCAGCATATGGCGGCCTGCCAGCAAATCTCCAACGACTGTTCCGGCCGCCCTGACCGTCACGATGATCAGCCAGTAATAGGGCAGCCAGCGCAACAGCTTGTTGCGGCCGAGCACAAACAGGAGCGCCAGGATCGGAACCAGCAGAAGACACCCGCCGCCGTCGCCAAGAGCAAGATTGTGCGAACAGTAGTCGCCGATCACCGTGCCGAGCGTGCCTGCGATGAACATGCTGACCCAATAGGGCGCATCGGCCCGAAGCACCGAAGCGTCGCCGGAACGCCGGCGCCAAGCGAACTGCCAGCCCGCCAACACGGTTGCAATCAGAAGCGCAGTCAGCGCGGCGATGACCAGCAGCCTCGGCAGTTTCATGTCGCCGCAGGCAAAATCGGCAAAATTCGTCGCCGCGGTCCTGACGATGATGATCGCCGTCCAGTAGTGGATCTGGTGGACGGACCGGTCGAAGCGCTCGGCCAATACGACGACGGCGAGCGCCAGCGCGAGGTACGGCAATCCGGCGACGTGCCCCAATCCCAGATTGTGAGCAAAGAAGTCGCCCATGTTCGCGCCGAAAATGCTCGCAAGGCAAAGCGCAGCCCAGTATCGCGCGCCAAGTGTCGGCAGGTGTATTTGCTGCATGGGGAACGTCTGCTTTCGGCTGGATTGGACCGGATCGCGGGAGCGCGGGCGAGCGAAATTCATGGAGGATGAAAATGGCTTGAGCAAGATTGCGCCGCCTTGTTTTCCTGCCGCAAAGGCCCACTAAGCATCGCAACGAAACCCGGCAGACTTGGCAGCGGCCGGCGACGATGTTACGGATGTTTGATGGTGCGTAAGGGGAAAATCATCGCACTCGCCACGGTGTTGCTGGCGCGTCCCGCGCTTGCCGGTCCTCCCTACGTGTCCGACGACCCGGAACCGACCGACTACAAGCATTTCGAAATATATTCGTTCAGCAATGGCACAGCCACGCGTGGCGACCTCGGCGGCGCGTCGGGAATCGATTTCAATTATGGGGCGGCGCCCGATCTTCAATTGACGGCGACGTTGCCGATTGCCTTCGACAAACCTGCGGCAGGCAATGCCGGTTTCGGCCCCAGCAACATCGAACTTGCTGCAAAATACCGCTTCCTGCACCAGGACTCGTTCGGGCTCGACGTCAGCGTGTTTCCTCGCGTGTTTCTTCCGAGCCCGACCAAGAACATCGGCAACCCCAACGCGTCGCTGCTGCTTCCGGTATGGGTCCAGAAGGATTGGAGCGGGGGATGGTCCGCCTTCGGCGGCGGCGGTTGCGTCGTCAGCGGCCGCACCGCGCAGGACTTTTGTCTGACCGGCGGCGTCGTCACCTATCAGTTGCTGCCAAAGCTGCAGCTTGGCGTCGAGCTGTTTCATCAGACCGCCGACCGCAGCGGAACGCCGGCGAGCACCAGCGTCGGGCTCGGCGCGCGCTACGACATCAACGACACCTATCATCTGCTGGGGTACATCCGCCGGGGAATCGAGAACACCGACGCGACCGATCAATATTCCTGGTACGCCTCGGTGCTCTTCACGTTCTGAAATTGCCGGCGCACCTCAGCCCCTTCGCACGCTGGAGCCGCCGTCCACCGGAAGCGTCACGCCGGTGATGAAGTTGGCCTCGTCGGAGGCCAGAAACAGCGCGGCGTTGGCGACGTCCCAGGCGGTGCCCATTTTCCTGCGCAGCGGCACCTTGGCGTCGCGCTCGGCCTCGACCTCGGCACGGCTCTTCTTGAATTCGCGGGCGCGGGTGTCGACCGCCATCGGCGTATTCATCAGGCCGGGCAGGATGACGTTGGCGCGGATGCCGTATTGCGCGTTCTGGTAGGCGAGCTGCTCGGTGAAGGCGATCATTGCCGCTTTCGTCGCCTTGTAGGCCACATAGGGATAGGTGGTGATGGCGGCCATCGAGGAGATGTTGATGATGGCGCCGCTTTGTTGCGCCCGCATGATCGGGATCACGTGCTTGGCGGCGAAGATGCAGCTCTTGAGGTTGATCGCCACGCAACGCTCCAGCGCCTCCTCGGTGAAGTCGAGCAATTCGGCGTCGCCGCCGGCGAGGCTGACGCCGACATTGTTGTGCAGGATGTCGATGCGGCCCCAGCGCGCGTGAGCATTCTCCACCATGGCCTTGAGCTCGGCATTTTTGGTGACGTCGGCCTTGAAGGCCGCGGCCGTGCCGTCCTTGGCGGCGATCATGTCGACGGTTTCCTGGGCGGAGGCCAGATGATGATCCACGCACAGCACGCGCGCGCCCTCGCGCGCAAAGGTCAGCGCGGTGGCGCGGCCGTTGCCCATGCCCTCGCCGGGGCCCTGGCCGGCGCCGACGACGATGGCGATACGATCTTGCAGACGCATGTCAGTTCACTCCCGGGATCGGGTACTGCTGCAGTACCTCTTTGTAATAAGGTTCGTTGTCGATCTTCATGGTGGCGAGCACGCGCACCACGGCGCAATAGAAGGCGATGGTGAGCACGAGATCGGTCATGTGCTCGTTGGAAAGCTGCCGCTTGATCTCGGCGAAGGTTGCCTCCGACATTCCCAGTTCGCGCACCATCTCGCGGGCGCCTTTCAGGATCGCCTTGGCCAGCGGCTCGAGTTTCGAGGGTTTTCCTTCAGTCTCCGCCATCAGCCCCTCGATATCGGCGTCGGTGACGCCGAATTCCTTGCCGATCTTGACGTGGTGGGTGAACTCGTATTCCGACTTTTCCATCCAGCCGACCTGCAGGATCGCCAATTCCCGCAGCCGCGGGTCGAGCTTGCTCTTGAAGCGGATGAAGCCGCCGACGCCGTTGAAGGCGCGCGCCATGTCGGGCGAGTTGACCAGCAATTTATGCAGGTTGGTGTTGCGCTTGAGCATGTCGCGATATTCGGGCGCGACCTGGTCGGCTTCGAGATAGGGCAGGCGGGCCATTTTGCTGGTTCTCCCTTGTCGAGCCCAAAAATTGGGCGGCTCATTTCAGGGCCATTGGTTGATCTGTCAATGGCCGGCTTGCGCCGGATCACGCCGCTCGGTAGCAATAAGTCTTCGGAACGAATGGGTAGAGTGACACTGATGTCCCCGAGCGACCGGGTTGAAGCCGCCTCCGTCAAGACAGGCAATCTTTCGGTCTTGCTCGTTCCGATCTTTACCGCGGCGGTTTTCCTCAGCGCGGCATTGCTGTTCGCGGTGCAGCCGATGTTCACCAAGATGGTGTTGCCGCGGCTGGGCGGCTCGTCGTCGGTATGGTCGGTGGCGATGGTGTTCTTCCAGGGCATTTTGCTGCTGGGTTACGCCTATGCCGATATTCTGACCCGCTTCGTGCGCGGTCCGCTCGCTTTGCTGATCCACCTCGCGGTGATGGTGGGGGGTGCCGCTTTCCTGCCGATCGCGGTCGCGCAAGGCTGGAGCGCGCCGGCAGCCGATCGCGAGCAGCTGTTTCTGCTTTATCTGTTCGGCGTCTCGATCGGCTTTCCTTTCTTCGCGCTGTCCGCCAACGGCCCCTTGCTGCAGGCGTGGTTCGCCCGCTCCGGCTTGGCGCGGGCCGAAAATCCGTATTTTCTCTACGCGGCGAGCAATATCGGCAGCCTGCTGGCCTTGTTCATGTACCCGTTCGTCGCCGAGCCGTTTTCGACGCTCGGCTTCCAGAGCAGCATCTGGCGCGCCGGCTATTACTTGCTGATCGCGCTGATCGCATGTTCCGGAAGTCTGGTGTTCCTGCGGCGCGGCGGCGGCGAGGCCGTGTTGTCGCCGGCGCAATCGACCGAAGCCGCCCCACCGCTCAGTCGGATGGCCTATTGGGTGGCGCTCGCCTTCGTGCCGTCGGCGCTGATGATCGCGGCAACGACCCACATCACGACGGATGTGGCGGCGGCGCCGTTTCTGTGGGTGCTTCCGTTGTCGCTCTATCTGATCAGCTTCATCCTGGTGTTCAGCCAGCGCAAATTCGTCGAGCAGGCCACCTGGTTGAAACTGCAGCCGTTCCTGCTGGCGTTGCTGGTGCTGACGCTCGCGCTCGATATCCGCACCTGGCTGACCGTCGACGTCGCGCTGCATCTGCTGACGTTCTTCGTCACGGCGATGATCTGCCACGGCCTGATGGCGGCCACCCGCCCGCAAGCCGCCTATCTCACGCGGTTCTATTTCTGCATGTCGCTGGGCGGCGTGCTCGGCGGAATCTTTTCAGGCCTGATCGCGCCCCATATTTTTTCCTGGACTGCGGAATACCCGCTGCTGGTGGTCGCGGCCGCGCTGGCGCGGCCGGGGCTGGCCTGGCCGAAGGGAAAAGAGGCCCGGTACGTTGCCAGCTTCGTTGCGCTGGTTGTGATCGTCGCGCTGCCCGGCTTGCGCGAAGGTTTCTCGATCGTTCCGCCCTATAACTGGATCGTTTGGGGAGCGGTGGCGATCCTGGTCGCCTGCGCCGTCGCACTGCGCGACGTGCCGTTGCGGCTGGCTTTGCTGTTTGCCGCGGTCTTCGTCATCGCCCGGATTTACCCGCCGAATGTGAGGCAGCTGGAAACCGTGCGCAGTTTCTTCGGCGTTCACAAGATCGAGGTGACGCCGGACGGCCGCTTCCGCGTGTTGCGCCATGGCATGGAGCTGCATGGGGCGCAGCGATTGACCACCGACGACGGCGTTCCCGTCACCGGCCGGCCGCAGCTATCGACCTATTACCATCCGGATTTGCCGATCGCGGAAGCGATCGACGCCGTTCAGACCAAAAAGGGTGGGCCGATCAACGCCGCGGTCATCGGTCTTGGCGCGGGTTCGATCGCCTGCCTGATGAAGCCCAACGACCATCTCGACTATTATGAAATCGACGCCGAGATCATCCGTATCGCCCGGGACCCGAAACGCTTCACCTTCCTGCGGGATTGCAAACCGGACGCGAATATCATTCTCGGCGATGCGCGGCTGACGATCGCCGCCGCGACCGAAGCACGCTATGACGTGATCGTGGTCGACGCCTTCTCGTCGGATTCGATCCCGGTTCATCTGCTGACCCGGGAGGCGTTGCGGATTTATGTGTCGCGGCTCAATCCCGGCGGCATCATCGTCACCCACATCTCCAACAACCATCTCGACCTCACCGGCGTGGTGACGGCAACCGCCGCAAGCGAAAAGCTCGTCGCAAGGCTCTATGACGAGGACGAAGTCCCGGGCCTCGACCCGATGATCAAATTCTCGACCGTCATGATTCTGGCGAGGAACGACGACGATTTCGGTCTGTTGAAGGACTGGGATTTGCAGACGCCGGAGCCCGACGAACATCCGTGGAGCGACGATTTCTCCAGCCTGTTGGGTCCGCTGATCGCCAAGTTTCGGGAAGACGACTGAGGGGGCGAGCCGATCGGCTCACCCATGAATGAGGCGCCAGATGATCGCACCGAGTGCGCCGAGCCACAGGATGCCCGCCGCCAGCGCCTGAATGCCAAAACCCCGCCCGCGCTTGTTGGCGGCCTGCGCATAGCCGGTCATGTAGAGGATGCGGCCGGCGATCCAGACCGCGCCGAGCACGGCGGCGATGGGATCGCTGATGTAGAGCGCGAACAGCCAGAGCGAGGGCAGGAAGATCGGCATCCACTCCAGCGTGTTCATCTGCACGCGAAACACCCGCTCGAAATCGGGATTGCCCGTGGTCGCGGGCGCCTTGATGCCGAATTTGGCGCGCGCTTTTCCGACCTGAAGGCTTGTGAAGAAACAATAAGCCACGGCGAGGCAGGTGACGAGTGCGGTGAATTGAAACATGCGAGAGATTCCCCTTTAAGAAACTGTCATTCCGGGGCGCCGCGCAGCGGCGAACCCGGAATCTCGAGATTCCCCGATGCGCAATTGCGCATCTGAGGTTCGCTTCGCGCCCCGGAATGACGCGTCTTCTTTTCAATACCCCGTCATCTCCAGATATCCAACGCCGGCGTGGCTGCCCTTAAAACGGATCGGCCCTTCCCAATAGGGAAAGCTCGTGCCCATCCAGCTCCTCGCATTCAGCGGGGCAGATTCGATCTTCAGCGCCAGTTCCGGAATCGCGATGTCCCACCCGGTCGGAAGCTTGCGTCCCTCGATCTCCGTCCAGCTTTTCGGCATCATCGCGATGTCATCTGATGCGATCGGTCGGGTTTTGCCGTCTGGCAAAATCCAGTTGCCGGAGGCGTAGTTGCGGCCGTCGGTCTGGCGCAGCCGGAACAGCATCAGTTTTTCACCCGAATTGAAATGCAGCGACAACCAGTCCCAGCCGCTCTGGTCCGATGCGAGCGGCTGGCTGCTCCATTCGCGGTCCATCCAGGCGGGGCCCGTGACCTCGACCGGTTTGTCGTCGATGGTGACGCGGCCCGCCGCTTTGAAAAAGGGTTGGCTGTAATAATACGAGGCCTGGCCGCGTTCGGATTTCCGGCTGTAGCCGGCCTCGCCCTGCAGCACCAGCGGCCGATCGGCATCGAGGCGCAGGCTGTAGGCGAAATCCGCACCGGATGCGGCAAGCTCGAGCGGCGCGATGGTGTCGGCGCGCATCGCTTCACCGCCACGCATTTGCCAGGAGTTGATCCAGGCCAGAAATGGTTTTGCGTCGACACCGGCCTGTCCGATGCCGCCGCGAGCGAATTTTTCGCTGAAGCGGTGAGTGTCGGCGCGGGTAACGGCGGCGTGGCCCATCCAGATCTGCTGGTTCGCCCAGCCTTCGACTTGCGGACCGGGATGCATCGCCTGACGAAACAGGGTCCACTGCGCGCCGTAAGCAATCCCGGCCGCATCCGCAAGGTTCGCAGTCAGGTACCACCACTCGATGCGATAGTCCGGATGAGGGCCATGATCGGCCGGGAATGAAAAAGCCTTGCCGGGAACGACCGGCGCAAATCCCTCGGCGTCCTGGCCAAGTCCGGCAAAACCCTGCGCCCGCGCCGCCTTGCGGCCGAGCCCGAGCAGCACCGCGCCGGCAGCGAAGGCGCGGCGGGATATCGTCGGCCTATCGCTCATCGGCGAAAATCTTGATCAGGCGCGCCGGCTGCATGCGCGCCAGTTTCAGCACGGGAAGCAGCGCGGCCAGCAGCGCAGCCGCCATCGCAACTCCCAGCAGCTGCAACAGTTGCAGCGGAAACACATGAAACGGCAACCGCCAGCCGAACGCTTTCACATTGACCACCGCGATCAGGCACCACGCCACCAACAGGCCGAGCGGCAGCGCCAGCAGCGTCGTGATCAGCGCGACCGACAGCGTCTTCAACAGCTCGATCGCCGCAAGCTTTCGCCGCGTGATGCCGATTGCCCATAGCGGCGCCAGCTGCGGCAGGCGCGAATTGGCAAGCGTCAACAGGCTGGTCAACAGCGCGATGCCGGCAACCCCGAGGGTGAAGGCGTTCAACGCCGCCGTCACCGCAAAGGTGCGGTTGAAGATCCGTTTCGACTCGGCCTTCAGCGTGGCCTGATCGACGAGGTTGCGGCCGTCGAGCCCGAATTTTTCCCGCAGCGATGACATCAGCGCCGGCACCGAAGCGGGCGCGACGCGCAGGCCCAGCCGGGTCAGCGGTATCTGCGGAAAGTGCCGGGTCAGCGCCGCGAAGTTGACGGCGATCTGTCCCTTCGGATTGCCGTAGTCGGCATAGATGCCGACGATTTCGAGCGTCCAGTTTCCGCCCGGCGTGGGAACCTCGAGCGTGTCGCCGACCGCAAGCTTCAAACGCCGCGCCAATTGTTCGCTGACGAAGCCGGCGTCGCCGGGCAGAAGCCGGGTCCACGCGTTGGCGGTTGCCTGCAGCAGCGGCCAGTGGTCGCGGTAGGTGGCGTGATCGGGCAGGCCGAGGATTTCGATCGGCGCGCCGTCCATCTGCGTCTCGGCCCGGCCGCCGGGCAGGATCGCCTCGACCTCGGGGCGCTCGCCGAGCCATGCCTTGATTGTCGCGGCCTGCGCGGTGTCGGACGTATTGATGTAGATGTCGGCGGCCAGCCTTCCGTCGAGCCAGCCGATGAAGGTTCGGCTGAAGGTTTCGACCATGGTGCCGACGCCGACATTGACGGCGAGCGCGAGCAACAGCGCCATCAGCGCCAGCGACAATCCGGATAGCTGCTGACGGCTGTCTGCCCAGAACCAGATCGCGAGCGCACCATGGGCGCGGCGCTGGCCGAGCGACAAGATGCGTTCCAGGATCGCCGGCAGGACGAGCGCCGCGCCAAGCAATAGCCCTGCGAGCACGGCAAATCCCGACAGCAGCGAATCGCCGTACCACAGGAAGAAGCAAGCCGCGGCGAGTACCGCGAGCGCCAGCGCGCTTTGCAAGATCAGCCAGCGGTGCTGTGCCTGTTGCCAGGCTTGCGGTTGCGCCGCCGCCAGCACCGGAAGCCGGGCCGCCTTGACAAGGCTCGTGGTCGCCGCCAGCAGCGCGCCGATGACGGAGATGACCATGCCGGCGATCCACCATTCGCCTTTCAATGTCAGCTGGCCGGGAATTTGCGCGCCATAGAGGCCGCGCAAGGAGGCCGCGACATTGGGCAACAGCGCCGCCGCAATCAGGTAACCGCAAACGAGGCCGATCAGGCCTGCGGCGAGCGCCAGCGAAACCAGCTCGGTCACCATGACGGCGTTCAGCATTCGCGCCGACACGCCGCAGGCGCGCAAGGTCCGCAGCATCGGCCGGCGCTGCTCGAATGCGAGCCCAATCGCCGAATTGACGATGAACAGCCCGACCACGAATGACAACAGCCCGAACGCGGTCAGGTTGAGATGAAAGCTGTCGGTGAGGCGTTCGAGGTCGCTCTCCGCGTCCGGCTGTTCGAGGCGGAGCTGGTTGCCGACGACGCTTTCCAGCGTCGCGCGCTCGCCTTTGGCCTTGCCGAGCAAAAGTTGGGAAATCCGGTCCGGCATTTTTAGCAGCCGCTGCGCGATGCCGATATCGACCACCAGCACGTCCGGCACCAGTTGCGGCTGCACATGAAGCGGCGGCAGCGACGCGCCGTCGCTCAGAGCAGGCGTCGCGCCTTCCGCCACATCGAGATCGGCAAGCACTTCCGGCGCCACCAGCGTCTCGCCCGGCGGTGTCATGAACGATTGCAGGCCGGCCCTTCCGATCGCCGGCGCGTTGCCGATTTCCGCAGGGATCGTGACCGGCTCGATGCCCAACAGGCGGAATGACCGCCCGCCGATCTGGACGCGGCCTTCGAGCACGGGAGACACCGGCCAGCCGGCGCGGCGCAGCTCGACGAAGAGTTGTTGCGGAAAGGTCGCGCCGTTGCGGGGGACCAGCATCGCGGTTCGTGCGCCGCCGAAGGTTGCGGCGGCGCGCTGGTAGCTATCGCGCGCCTGCTGGTTCAGCGCCTGCACGCCACTCCACAATGCGGTTGCGGAGATCAGTCCGATCAGCAGCGTCGCCAACTGCATCGGATGCCGTCGCCAGTGGCTCAACAACACCGCGAGGATCCACAGCACGCGGCTCATGCGATCCGCCCCGCATGGAGATGGATCTGGCGGTCGAGCGTTGCAGCAAGCCGGGCCGAATGCGTCACCATCAGGAAGCCGCAGCCGGTTCGCGCCACCAGATCGCGTGCCAGCGCGAGCACCTCGTCGGCGGTGGCCTCGTCGAGATTGCCGGTCGGCTCGTCGGCGAGCAGCAGCAGCGGTTTTATCGCGAGCGCGCGACCGATCGCGACGCGCTGCTGCTGGCCGCCGGACAATTGCTCCGGGTAGCGTTTCAGCAGGCCGGAAAGCCCGAGCCGCTCGACCAGTTCGACATGCCAGGCGGGATCGTGACGCCCGGCGATGCGGGACTGGAATTTGAGATTGTCGTCGACGCTCAGGCTCGGGATCAGGTTGAATTGCTGAAACACCAGGCCCAGCCGGTCGCGCCGCAACGCCGCGAGGCCGGCGTCGGCAAGATCGGTGAGCAGTGTGTCGGCGAGCCTGATCTCGCCGCCGTCGGCGCGGTCGAGCCCCGCGATCAGATGCAGCAGCGTGCTCTTGCCGCTGCCGGATTCCCCTGACAGCGCCACGCGCTCGCCGGCGGCGATGTCGAGGTTGACGCCGCGCAGCACCAAAACCTCTTCGCCGGCGGCGCGGTAGGTCTTGGTCAGGTCACGGACGCGCAGCACGATGGGATCAGAGCGGCTTCTGGTATTTCAGCACGAACTCGTCGACCGGGACGGCCGGACGAAATACCGCGGCATCGCGCGGATCTTCGGGATGTTTCAGGAAATCAGCCGTGGCTGCAAGCCTGAAGCCGGCCGCCTCGATCTCCTGGCGCAGCGTGCTTTCCTCGATCCGATGCAGCGTCTTGGCGACCGAGGTGCCCTCGCCGGGCTTGGCGGAATGATCGGCGATCACCAGGAAGCCGCCGGGCTTCAGGGCTGCGAACATCTTCCGGTTCATCTCGGCGCGGTCGGCCGGCATGTAGGTGACGTCGTGATAGGCGAAGAAAAAGGTGATCAGGTCGAGTCCGCTGACCTCGGGCGGAATCGGATCGTCGTAATTGCGGATCAGGTGAGTGGTGTTTTTCATGACCGGATTCTGGGCGCGGACGTCGAACTTGTCCTTTACCCGCTCCATCACCGCGGCCGATTCCTGCGCGTAGACGTGGCCCTCGGGACCGACGGCGCGCGCCATCAGCTCGGTGCTGTAGCCGGCGCCGGCCCCCATATCCAGCACCTTCATGCCGCTCCTGACGCCGGTGAAGGCGAGCATCTTGGCGGGCTGGCGGCGCACGTCGGTCTTTCGATCGGCGTCGCTGCGGTCGGGCGCGGCGATGATGGCGTCGTAGTCGGGCGCCTTGTTGGCGTCCTGCGCCGCGGCGCTCCATCCCGCGAGCATCGAGAGCGCTACGAACACGCCGAGTGCGCCCGCACGACATTGGGTCGATCTGAACATGAAAATCCCCTGAAAATTTGCTCCGCAACATAGCAAGGCCTGGAGGCGAGATCACGGTCTCAATCGCATCGCGACGCGATCGTGATCAGGTTGCAGGCGGATGACGCGACAGCGTCAGGCGGCACCTGAAGGGGACGAGCGCGTTGCAGCGCACGCGTGGTCCACCCGAAATGCCGGGTTGCATTGCCTGACACGGCGCAGGTACCATCGCCTGGGTCGATCGACAGGCCGCGAAACGAGAAGAATCGGGAGAGACAATGGACACGCAACCGACGCCCAAGGGCGCCTGGAAAATCACCTTCCTGCTGTTCCTGTTCATGCTGGTCAATTTCGCGGACAAAATCGTGGTCGGGCTGGCCGGCGTACCGATCATGACCGAGTTGAAGCTCGAGCCGGAGCAGTTTGGCCTGCTTGGCTCCTCGTTCTTCTTCCTGTTTTCCATTTCGGCCATCGTGGTCGGCTTCATCGTCAATCGTGTCGCGACGCGCTGGGTTTTGCTGGCGCTGGCTACAATATGGGCGCTGGCGCAGTTTCCGATGGTGGGCACGGTCAGTTTCACCACGCTGCTGATCTGCCGCGTCATCCTCGGCGCCGGCGAGGGTCCGGCGTTTTCGGTGGCGGCCCACTCGGTCTACAAATGGTTTCCCGACGAGAAGCGAACGCTGCCGACCGCCATCCTCTCGCAGGGATCGGCATTCGGCGTGATCCTCGCGGTGCCGGCGCTGAACTGGGTGATCGTCAATCATAGCTGGCATTATGGGTTCGGCGCGCTCGGCGTCGTCGGCCTGATGTGGGCGGTGGCGTGGCTGATCCTGGGCAAGGAAGGGCCGCTGGTTCAAACCGTCGCAATGGCGAAGGCCGATCCGCGCGTTCCCTATTTCCAGCTTCTGACCTCGCGAACCTTCATCGGTTGCTGCGCGGCGACGTTCGGCGCCTATTGGGCGCTGTCGCTCGGCCTGACATGGTTCACCCCCTTCATCGTCCGCGGCCTCGGCTTCTCGCAACAGCAAGCGGGCTTCATTTCGATCCTGCCATGGGTGTTCGGCGCGGCGGTCGTTCTGCTGACGGGCTGGATTTCGCAGGTGCTGATGGCGCGCGGCTTCTCGACCCGTGTCGCGCGCGGCGTGCTCGGCTCAGTGCCCCTGATTGTCGGCGGCTTGATCCTGTCGGTTCTCCCGCATATCGAAGGCGCGGGCCTGCAGATCGCACTGCTGGTGGTCGGGTCCGGGCTGTGCGGATCGATCTATGTGGTCTGCCCGCCGATGCTCGGCGAGTTCACACCGGTGGTTCAGCGCGGCGCCGTGATCGCGATCTATGGCGCGATCTACACGCTGGCCGGCATTCTGGCGCCGTCGGTGATGGGCAAGGTGATCCAGAACGCGGGCGGGCTGCTCGAGGGCTACATGATGGGCTTCACCATCAACGCCGTGGTTCTCGTCGTGTCAGGACTGCTCGGGCTGTTGCTGCTGTGGCCCAACACCGAGCGCGCGCGCCTGGTGGAACAGGCGGCGCAGCCGAAATTCGCGTGATCTATACCTCTCCCATCGGGCCCATCGGGACAGGTCGACGCCAACGGGTCGCGCGAATGCGCGCCCGATGACAGGCTCCGCGTCGGGTGAGGGGTTACGGCCTCACGTTAGACCGTAACCCCTCACCCGCTCGCAAGATGCTCGCGACCTCTCCCGCTGGGAGAGGTGGCATCCAGCACGCGTCGTCTACAAGTCTTTCGACGAGAATCGCTACGACGCCGCGGCTTCGATTCTCGGCGCACTGCCCTTCGCGCCGCGCACGAGCCGGCCCGGCCGCGCGCCGATGGCCCGACGCAGCGCAGCAAGAGTGCTGCGAGCGGGGGTGCACCCTACTTTGCATGGGGTTGTTTTCGCGATTTTTTGTCCAGGCCCTGCCTTGCAGCGTATTAACTGGCCGCCGCCCCAAACTGCGGCTGGCTGCCTTTCGCGCCGCGCACCAGGCGGCCCGGTCGCGCGCCGGTGGCCGCGCCGCCGCGCCGCGTCACCACGCCGGAGACGATGGTGGCGTCGTAGCCGTCGACCTGCTGCATCAGCCGCCGGCCGCCGACCGGGAGATCGTAATGCACCTTCGGCGGATGCAGATGCAGCCTGTCGTAATCGATGATGTTGACGTCGGCCTTGTAGCCCGGCGCGATCACGCCGCGATCCAGCAAGCCCACCGACAGCGCGGTCTTGCGCGACTGCGCCGCCACCACGAACGGGATCGACAGTTTTTCGCCGCGCTTGCGGTCGCGTGTCCAGTGCGTCAGCAGATAGGTCGGGAAGCTGGCGTCGCAGATGATGCCGCAATGCGCGCCGCCGTCGCTCAGTCCCGGCACCGAATGCGGATCGCTCAGCATCTCGCGGGTCGAATCGAGATTGCCGTCGGCGTAATTGAGGAACGGCACATAGAGCATGCCGCGGCCTTCGTCCGTCAGCATCGCGTCATAGGCCAGCTCTTCCGGCTGCCGGCCCTGGCGGCGGGCCTGCGCGCCCAGCGCGTTTTCCAGCGGCTGTTCGTAGTCCGGCGGATTGCCGAGCAGATACATCTTGTCGTAGTTCGGCCGGAAGAACAGCGGATCGTCGGTCGAGGTTGCGTGTTCGCTCAGGATAGCGGCGCGCACTTCCGGTTGATGCAGGCGCTTCAGCCGCTCCGCCAGCGGCAAATGCGCGATCGCCTTGTAGCTTGGATGGGTCTGGAACGGGTTGCGCGACAGCTCCAGTCCGAGCATCAGCCCGACCGGGCGCGCGGCGATCTGGGTCGTGATCGACAGGCCGCGCTTCGAAGCCTCGGCGATGGTGTCGAATGTCTGGCGCCAGCGCTGCGGCGCCTTGTCGTTCTGGGTGATCGAGAACGTCACCGGGATCTTGGTGTTTTCGGCCACCCGCAGCATCATCGGCAGGTCTTCGTGGATGGTGGAGAGATCCAGCACGAACTGGAACACGCTGCGGCCGGCGCCGTTCATTGCGCCCGCGATCGCGGTGAGTTCGTCCTCGCCGGCCTTCAAGGTCGGCGTGTAATCGCCGGTCGAGGTGCGGTGATTGAGGGTACGCGAGGTCGAAAAGCCGAGCGCGCCGGCGCGCACCGCGTCGCCCGCGAGCGCCGCCATCGCCTTGTTATCATCAGCCGTCGAAGGATCGCGGCGCGCGCCGCGCTCGCCCATGACGTAGACGCGCAGCGCCGCGTGCGGCAGTTGCGCGCCGATGTCCATGTCGAATTGTCGCTTGGACAGCCAGTCCATGTAATCCGGAAAACTTTCCCAGGCCCAGGGAATGCCTGCGCTCAGGACCGGCTCGGGGATGTCCTCGACGCCTTCCATCAGCTGGATCAGCCGGACGTGATCGGAGGGACGGCAGGGCGCGAATCCGACCCCGCAATTGCCCATGACCGCGGTGGTCACGCCGTTCTGTGACGAGGGCGTGATGTCGTGGCTCCAGGTGACCTGGCCGTCATAATGGGTGTGAACGTCGACAAAGCCCGGCGCGACCAGTTTGCCCCTGGCGTCGATCTCTTCCTTGCCGCGGCCTGCGACGCGGCCGACTTCGCTGATGCGGCCATCGGTAATCGCCACATCCGCCTCGAACAACTCGCCGCCAAGACCGTCGGCAACGGTGCCGCCGCGAATCACGAGGTCTGGGTTATTGGCCATGGCGTTTCACCCGGGGTTTGATTTGTCGGCGGCATCATCGGTTGTCCCGCTGACCTGTCAACCGCCGTGGGCGAGGTTCAGGGCTGCATCAGCCCGCTATCGAGCGCTTGGCGGCGCACCCGCGGACCGCGATCGGTGACCAACGACAACACCACCGTGAGGATCATGAACACCACCGAGCCGCCGAACACCCAATGCGGCGCGCCCTGGTCCATGATCCAGCCGAACAGCAGCGGACCGATGATGCCGCTGAAGTTGAATCCGGTGGAGACGATGCCGAAAGCCCGCCCGGCCGCGCCCGGAGGGGCCGCGTCCCGAACCAGCATGTCGCGTGACGGCGCGATCACGCCGCCGAGGAAGCCGGCTGTCGCCATCAGTGCCGTCAGCAGCAGCGACGGCAATGCAAACGCCGCGATGATCAGGACGACGACCGCGTTGATGGCGAAGCAGGCGGCCGCGACCTGGCCATGACGCCGCGTGCGGTCGGCGAGAACGCCGCCGGCCAGCACGCCGATGGCGCTGGCGGCGAGATAGAAGGTCAGCGCCGTGTTCGCCGAGGAGTATGTCACGCCATAGCCGGTCGTCAGGGCGACAATGCCAAAACTGGAGATGCCGGCGTTGGAAAGGCCGAGCAGCATGAAAAAGATCGTCAGCACGATCAGCGTCGGCGTGAGGATGCTCTGCCGCGGCGGTTGCGAGCCGTCGGCGCCGGCGCGGTCCTTGGCGCTGGCGTCGGGGATGCCCATCACGAGCAGCAGCAGCGCGACCAGCAATCCGATGGCGCCTGCCGCCATCAGGGCGCCGAGGCCTCCTATGGTTGCAACCAGCAAACCCATGATGGCGGGCGCCATCGCGCCGCCGAGAAAGCCGGCAAAGGTGTGGACCGAGAAGGCGCGGCCCATCCGCGTCTCGTCCATATGAGCCGCCAGGATCGCATAATCCGCCGGATGATAGACGCTGTTGGCAACGCCCAATAGCGCGGCGCTGGCGACCAGCCAGGCGTAGCTGAGATGCATTCCGAGCATGATCAGCGCGAAGCCGCCGAGCACGAGGCCCATCAGCAGGACTTTGCGCGCTCCGATATGATCGGCGAGGTAGCCGACCGGGACCTGTGTCAGGGCGGATACCACGCCGAATACAGTGACCGCGAAGCCGAGCTCGATGTAGCCGACGCCGAGCTGTGCCCTGAAAAACAGGAACAACATCGGCAGCACCAGCAGATGGAAATGGCTGACCCAATGGGCAATCGAAATCAGCACCAGCGTGCGCAGCGAGGAATCCGTCTTCGCTTCTTGTTGCGGTGCGGCGAGAACGTCGACCATCGTGTTAGAAAACCCCGTTTGAACGAACGGCCCGGCAGGGCGCGCAGGAAATTACCGGTTGCCGGTTATTTGTCTATGAATACCGTTGCATGGCAGCCCTCGCCGACGGTGCCCGGAAAGCCGGAATACGCCGTTAAATTAAGAGACAAAAGCGCCGGAGGCGGGGATGATCCGGCATGACCGTTGCCGCTCAATCCGCAAAACCGCTGCGGGTGCTGGTTTCCGAGGGAAACAGCACTTCGGCGCGGGAGGCGATCACGATTTTGGGGTTGTCGGGGCATCTGGTCGAGGTCTGTGATCCCAGTCCTTGGTGCCTCGCGAGATTCTCGCGCTTCGTGCGCAAGTTCCATCATTGCCCGGGATTGCGGGACGACCCCGCTGGCTTTCTCCGATTCATCGAGCAGCTATTGATCGCTCGGCATTTCGATGTGCTGCTGCCGATCCATGAACAGGGATTCCTGTTTGCACGCGTTCAGGAGCGACTTGCGGATCGTGTCGGGCTGGCGCTGCCGGGTTTTGCCAACTACCGCATCGCGCACGGCAAGGCCGGGTTCAGCCGGCTGCTCGACCAATTGAGCCTGCCGCAGCCGGCGACGCGGATCGTCAACTCCGAAGCCGGGTTGAGGGCCGCGATGAGATTTCCCTGCGTGGTCAAGACCTCCATCGGTACCGCGAGCCGCGGGGTCTGGTTCGTGCGCAACGCGAGCGACCTTGAGGGCGCGCTGCGAGAGTTGAACGCGAGCGGCGCCCTCGAGGGCGAAGTGCTGGTGCAGGATCTTGTCTCCGGCGCGACGGAGAAGGCGCAAGCCGTGTTTTGTCGCGGCCGCCTGCTTGGATTTCACGCTTACCGGCAGATCGCCGCCGGCGCCGGCGGCGGCGAGGCGATCAAGCAGGGCGTCGAGCGGCCGCGCACCCGCCTGTTGCTCGCGGCGATCGGCGAAAAGCTCGCCTGGCATGGCGCGTTGTCGGTCGACGCCATCCTGGCCGATGATGACACCACGCCGCTCCTGATCGATTGCAATCCGCGTCTGGTCGAGCCGATGAGGGCCTATCTTGCTGGCGTCGATCTGGTCGGGCTGCTGCTGAAGGTGTCGCTGGGCGAAACGCCGCAGGCTGTGGCCGACGGCCGGGCAGGGGTGCGAACGCATCTCGCCATGCAGGCGCTGCTTGGCTGTGCATCGCGCGGCGGCACGCGGCGCGAAGTTTTTGGCGAGTGCTGGCGGCTGTTTACCGGCATCGGCCCCTATGCCGACAGCACAGAGGAACTGACGCCGGTGCGGCTGGATTGGCTCAGCGCGGTGCCGCTGTCGATGCTTGCGATGGCTCTGCTCGCCGCACCGAAGCGCGCAGCTTCATTGGCGCGTGGCGGCTGGGGCGCGCATCTGCTCGACCTCGCCAGCATCCGCCAGATCGAGAGCGATGATTTCTACAAGGGCTCGTCGTCGGTGCCGTAGCGGTCGCGCTTCGGCGTGGCGATGTCGCCATCCTCATAGTCTTCGTCCTCGATCGGTTTTACCGGCGATTTCTTCGACTTCTTCTCGTCTTTTTTGGGAAGCTCACCCTTTTTGCCGGTTTCACCCATGCTCTTCCCCTTGATCGACGAATCGAGGCACGCGGGCGGAATTGTCACCTGACACGGCGACCTCAATCTGACTGCCTTTGCCGGCCATATTAGCTCCACTCGACGATTCTTTCCTGCCTTTTTCCACCGTTCAGTGTAAAGCGAGGCGCAACCCGAGCATGATCCGGAAGAGTGGTAACCGGTTTTCCGATAGTGTCATGTTCAAACAAGGAAATGAGATCATGATCCGATGCAATCGGATCACGATCCGGGAGCCGATATGAAGAAACCGAAGCTGGATACCGAAGAACAGGCGCCGCGCAAAATTCTCCGCGCCGACAAGGCGCCGACATCAGGCTACTCACTGGTGGTGGACGGTCACTTCAAGTCGCACCACGACACCGTCGAAGCCGCCGAGGATGCCGGCGTGGCGTTGAAGAATCAATTCCCGATGCTGCAGGTGCAGGTCTACGACGCCGTGACCCGGACGCGATCGATGGTGCCGTGGCCGATGCCGGCTTAGCCAGCCGAGGATCAGGTCCGGCGTCCGCCGCTTTGCTGACCCGCCAGCCAATCCGCCAGTGCCGGCGCTTTCTCGTCCGGTTTCTTCCTTGATTTGCTGCTGCTCTTTTTGACCACCGCGGGGGGCGGCGGTTCGGCGGCTTCGCGCGCCAGCCGCAGCGCCTTCAATTTCGCCATGTTGTCGAGGACCGCTTTGGTCGCGAGATCGTGTTCGGTCCTGCCGGGTTTGGCAAGCTTCGCCTTGTTGAAGCGGGCGTCGGCGCGGTTGCGATCGTCTTTTGTCATCTAGATGGTCTTCTTTTTCTTCGGCCTGGCCTTGGCCTTGGGTTCCTCCGGGCGCTCGCGGTCGGCGGCTTCCTTCGCCAGCCGCAGCGCGCGCAGATCGGCCGTCCGTTTGCGGATCGCGACGTCGGCCGCCGCGATCTCCGCCATCGCCTTGATGCCTTCGGCATCCTGGGCGAGCTTTCGGTTCAGCCTGATCTCCTTGAGTTCGGCGGGGCTTTTCGGTTCGTCACTCATCACTTGCCTCAGGATTGACGGGGCGCGCATTGCGACGGCCTGTTGCCCGACCCTAGCATGCATCGGGGGTCAGGGGGCGATTTTAGCCCAATTTGCGCGGGAAAAGCGCTGGTTTTGAGGCTGAATCCGCAATCGTGGTGAAGGGCGGTCATTTTGGGGCCGGATCGGCACCGAACGCACCAGGTCGTCCGGGGATCACCCGGTCAGGACCGGGCCGCCGGCCTTTTTCCAGGCATCGATTCCGCCGGCGATGTGGGCTGATTTGGCAAGGCCCGCCTCTTTGGCGGCGGCGACCGCCATCGCGGAGCGCTCGCCGAAGGCGCAGAAGAACACGATGCGGCGTCCGGTAGCGGCGGCAACCTCACGCAGCATGCCGCCGGGCTTCAGGCTCTCGCCGATCGACGGGTAGGGCGCATGCAGCGCACCCGGCAGCGTGCCGTGCTTGGCGCGCTCGCTGGCTTCCCTGAGATCGACCAGCAAAATGTCCGGCCGGCCGAGGCTGTCGATACCCTCGCGCGCGGTCACCGCGAGGCCTTGTTTGGCCAGATCGTCCTGATGCAGTCCGACATGCATGTTGGCCGGGACAGCTACGTCCATCATCTTCGGATTGGGCAATTTCAGGTTGCCCATCAGCTCGACATATTCATCGACCGAGCGCACCTGCAGCCGCGGATTGAAGCGCTTCTCCTCGCCGATGGTGGAGACGGTGTCGCCCTTGTAGTCATGGGCGGGAAACACCATGGTTTCGTCGGGCAGTTTCAAGAGCCGGTTGAAGATCGAATCATATTGCGCCCGCGCGCTGCCGTTCTGGAAATCGGTGCGCCCGGTGCCGCGGATCAACAGCGTATCGCCGGTGAACACCCGATCGCCCATCAAGTAGCTATAGGAATCGTCGGTATGGCCGGGCGTGTACATCACATCGAGCGTGATGCCCTCGATCGTTACCCTGTCGCCCTCGCTGACCCGCATCGCCACCACGTCGGCCATGCTCTGCTCGCCCATGATGGTGACGCAGTGGGTGCGGTCGCGCAGTTCGCCGAGGCCGGTGACATGATCGGCATGCAAATGGGTGTCGATCGCCTTGACCAGTTTCAGATCGAGCTCGCGCAACAGCTGGCAATAGCGGTCGACCTTCTCCAGCACGGGATCGAGGATCAGCGCCTCGCCCCCGGCGCGGCTGGCCATCAGATAGCTGTAGGTTCCCGAAACGCTGTCGAACAGCTGGCGAAAGATCATGGCAAGCGCGCCCGCGAATCGATGCCCAACAATGGGCTACGGCCTCACATAACTCCAGCCCTGCTCCTGCAATTCCATCAGATGGACCACGCCGGAGGGGACGACGGTGGCATCGGCCACGATCGGAATCGGGTGCCCCTCGGCCTTCTCCATGCCTTGCCTGGTGTTGTTGCAGGCGGAGAACTGGATCTTGCCTGGAAACACCATGTCCTTGAGCCGCTTGACGCGGTCCTGCACCGGCGAGGTGTCGGCGCGCAGCATGTGCAGGCCGGGCCCGTAGGCGACGACGTCGATGTCGACGTCCTCGTTCCGCTTGCGATAATATTCGATCACGTTGGTGGCGTTGTTCAGCACCATGTTCATGACCTGCGGATCGTTCTGGTCGATCTGGATGGCGATGTGATGCGATTTGCCGTCGGCGGCGGAACCGGCCGTGGCAAACGCCATCGACATGAAGGCAATCGCTGCCAGGCGAAGAAGGTCGCGCATGATGAAACTCCGTTAGGGTCGAACCAATGTGTAGCCGTTTTCGGTCAACGAAAGAATTTGCCCGACGCCGACCTGGACCGGCGTCGCCGCTCCGATGATGTCCGGCCGCTTGCCGGTATTGCGCTCGATGGTGTCGAGCGTATTCAGGCAGACGTCGAAGCGTACACCCTGTGCGACCAGGCTCTCGACCAGCTTGCGATTGGCATTCTCCGTCCGCAATAAATCAATTCCTGGGCCGAACGTCACCACTTCGATCGCGACCTTGTCGGGGTCATAGGCCTTCAGCAGATTGTAGGCGACGCTGATCACGAGGCCTTGCTTCTTCGGGTCGTCGTCGGAAAGCTGCAACGCGATGCGGTGTTCGGCGAACGGCTTTTCAGGCAGCGACGCCGGCTGCGCCTTTGCGCGCGGGGTGAGCATGGCCGCGATCGCCGCGCCGCCGAAGGCGCGCAGGATCGCCCGCCGATGTCCGGAAAAATCCATCATCCCTGTCCCGCGACGCCCGGATTGTTGTCGACGCCCTTCAGGTTGACGCCGGTGCCGCGCGGGTCGGCCAGCTTGCCGGAGCGCAGATGGCTGGCAAATACGTCCCACACCGCCTTGCCCTGCTGCGCGTTGACAGAGGCCCATCCGGCGACCTTGTAGCTCTTGCCGGCTTCCAGCTGATGGCCGTTGTCGAGTTTCAGGTCGGAAATGCGCCGGCCCACGGATTCCGCCGGCGTGCAAGTGTATGTGAAGCCGCCGACGCGCACCATGTCGCCGCCCTGCTGGTAATAGGGATCGGCGTTGAACAGATTGTCGCAGACGTCTTCGAGGATATCCTTAATCTGGCGGCCGGTCATGGCCTGCCGGTAGGTCTCGGGATAGGTGATGGCGGTCTCGGTCAGCACGTCTTCCATCGTCACCGGCTGGCCCGGCAGCATAGTGTTGCCCCAGCGGAAGCCCGGCGACAGCGCGACCTCGGCGTCGAATTCGCTGCGCAGCGCGTCGCAGATCAATTGGTCGACGCTGCCGCCGAAATTGCCGCGGCGGTAGAGCAGCCGGTCGGCGGTTGCGATTTTCTCCGCATAAACAGCGGCCTGCGGCTCGCGCACCTTGTCGATCAGCGCCGACATCGTCGCATCAGGCTTGAGCAATTCCGAAAATACCGGCAGCAGCCGGTAGCGCAGATCGGCGACCCGACCCTTTGCAAGGTCGAGATCGAGCACGCCCAAAAATTTCCCGCTCGATCCGGCATTGGTGACGAGCGTGGTGCCGCCGGCATTGGTCACGGGGATCGGCTGCGGCACTGCGTCGTGGGTATGGCCGCCGAGGATGACGTCGATGCCGGTGACGCGGCTGGCGAGCTTGAGATCGACATCCATACCGTTATGCGACAGCAGCACCACGGCATCGACCTTGTCGTTGTCGTGCAGGCCATCGACCAGTTTCTGCAACTCATCGTCGCGAATGCCAAACGTCCAGTCCGGCGTGAAGCGCTTGGGGTGCGCGATCGGCACATAGGGAAACGCCTGCCCGATCACCGCGACGCGACGCCCGCCAAGCTCCTTGATGGTCGCCGGCTTGAACACGCGGCCTGAGGCGGAATCGAAAGCCTTCGCGTCGTTGAACGCGGCCTCCTCGGTGAGGAAGACATTTTGGGCCAGAAATTCGCCCTTGAAGCGCGCGAGATTGGCGCGCAGCGCCGCCTCGCCATAGGTGAATTCCCAATGGCCGGTCATCGCCTCGATGCCCAGCAAATTCGCGGCCTCCACCATGTCGGCGCCCTGCATGGTATTGGCGAGCCCGGTGCCCTGCCAAAGATCGCCGCCGTCGAGCAGCAGCGAACGTCCGGCGCCGGCGTCGCTGCGCAGCCGGTCGATCAGCGTCTTCAGATGCGCAAATCCGCCGAGTTTGCCGAAGCGGGCGGCGGCTTTCTCGAAATCGAGAAAGGTGAAGGCATAGGCGTCGGCGCTGTCCGGCTTGATGCCGAAGCGGTCGAGGAAGGCGCGGCCGACCAGATGCGGCGGTTGGCCTGCCATCGCACCGATCCCGAGATTGACGCTCGGTTCGCGGAAATACACCGGCTTGAGCTGCGCATGGGTGTCGGTCATGTGCAGGATGCGCGCATTGCCGAAACGCGGCAAATCGTAGACGCCCGCGTTGTCGGCGGCGCGCGCGAACCGCGGCAGTGCCGGTCGCAAGCACGGCCGCGCCCGCGAGCGTAAGAAATTCCCGGCGCCGGATGGTCATGCGAGGTCTCCGCAGCCTATCACCGTCATTGCGAGCCAACGGGTCGCGCGAACGCGCGCCCCGTTGATGCGAAGCAATCCATAGCGCAGCAAGCGGAAAGGTGGATTGCTTCGTCGCAAGTGCTCCTCGCAATGACGAAAAAATGCATCAGTGGATTTCGAGCGCCTTCCAGGCGTCTTTTTCGCTCGTCGCCTGGTAGATCGACGCTTTCGCCAGGGCTTCGGCTTCCCTTGCCGATGCGGTCGCCGCGTCGAAGTCGCCCTTGTCCGCGGCCTTCTTTGCATTCGCCAAGGCGGCCGCCGTTGTGGTCCATTGATCGCGCAAGGCACCGGCTTCTTTGTTGGCCGCTTCGGCCGTGGCGTAGGCGGCCTTGAAATCGGCCTCGGAACTTGCAGCGAGCGCGGACGTCGCACCTGACATCAACAACGCCGACGAAACGATGACTGCGCGCATGACGTTGCTCATGGCCGCGCTCCCGGGCCCGAGATCGGCAGTCCGTTGCTGACATAGGACAGATAATATTCGAGGTCGCGATATTCGTCCGATTGCGGCTCCAGCGGCACGCCGCGGATCTGGCTGTTGCAGGTGGTGAAGCGCCGGCTGATCGTTCCCATACCGCCCCATTCGGAACGGTAGATCGGCATTGCATTGAGGATGCCGAGCGCGGGCGCGAGGATCTCGGCGCGAATCCGCTCGCCCGGATTCTGCACATGACAGCTTGCGCAGGAGAAATTGAGCTGGCCGCGCCGCGTGTAGAAATAGCGCTTGCCGTTCTCGTAGGCTTCCAGCGCGCGCGGATCGGCGGGGATCTTGATGTCGAACGGCTTGCCGCGCGAGGTGAACGCCATATAGGCGGTCAGCGCCGCCATGTCGTCCTTGAGATAGGAGATCGGCGCCTCGCCATTGGCCTCGCGGCAGCGGTTCAGCGCGAGCTCCAGCGTGACGACCTTGCCTTCCTGCTCGTCGAAATAAGGATAGTTCTGGCGGATGCCGATGCCGCCGTTCGCAAAGCAATCGGCATAACTCTTGCCGTTCTTGAAGGGTTTTGAAAACAGCTCCTTGCCGAGGTCGAGCGCAAAGTCATAAGGAGGAAATTGCTCCTTCTCCTCCCACTGCTTGTGCATGTCCTCGTTCAACGAATAGGGGCCGTTGACGAAGTCTTCCAGCTTCACCTTGGGGAATTTGTCGGTGAAATATTTCTGGAAGGCTTTCGCGTCCGCGGCTGGATCGGATGTGTCGGCGGCGATCGACGGTGCGGCGCCGAACGCAACCGCCGTCAGTGCGACTACGGCCAAGCCAAACTGGATCGTGGATCGCAGGTTCACGCTTTTCAATCCTTACTGAATCTTCGCCGTGGTCGTATCGCTCGCGCCCTTGTTGTCGACCCAGCTGATCTTCAGGTCGTCGCCCTTCTTGCCGCCCTTGAAGGCGAACTTGACATAAGGGTCCTTGGAGACCGCCGGTCCCCAGTCCGCTGTGAATACCGCCTTGCCGTCATATTCGAAGGTCAGTTGCTGGATGAAATGCGGCGGGATCAGGTCACCCTTGGCGTCCTTGACATAGCCTGAAGTCCATCGGGTGCTGGATCAGCGCCTGGACTTCGGTGTTCTCGCCGCTCGAAGTCGCGCGCACGCGTATGGTCGATGCCATCGGAATACTCCCCTATATCTTGCGCAGGATCATGCGCGTCAACCGCCGCAGCCGCCGACGGTGACTTTGACTTCCTTGGTTGTGCTATAGAGCTTGCCGCCGGCCTCCACCACCGCAATCACGTTGGTGGTCTTGGCCATTTTGAGGCGATTGGCGACGCTCGGCAGCGTGCCGGCCGGAATGACGTAGGACGCCGCCAGCGCGTTCGGATTCTCGGCGACCAGGATCGAGATCGAGGTGACATCAGGCAATGTCGAGCTGACCGAGATCGGCACCACCGCGCCGTTCTCGGCAATTTCCGGTGCGTCCATCTTGACCTTGTCCGATGGTTCGGCGGTCTTGCCGTAGAGCGCCTTGATGGCATCGGCGTCGCTCTTCGCCTTGAACGCGTCCTCCGGATATTTGTCATTGGCGGCAAAAACCGGCGCGAGACCAAACGGGAGATTGCCGAGGCCGACCAGCGCGACCACGCCGGCGCCCTGCATGATCAGCCGTCGCGTGGCGGGGAAGCCGTTTTGGGTTGTTCTCATCGAAAATCTCCTAAAGGCGGCTTGCCATCACAATGTCTGCAGGAAATCCACCACCGCGTTGATCTCCTGCTCGGTTAAGATCCGGTTTCGTCCGAACGGAGGCATCACGGTCTGCGGATTGCGTTTGGTTTCGTCCGATACGATGGCGACGAGGTCGTTGCGATCGGGGTACTTGCTCTTGATGTTCTTCAGCGCCGGCCCGATGGTGCCGGGAAGATCGCCGCCCTTGATGTCGTGGCAGGTCAGGCAATTGCCCTTGCCGCGGTCGAACGCGATCCTCTGGCCTTCGGAAACGCCGGATTGCGCCATCGCCGGGCTCGACGAAGCGAGCACGCCGATCGCAAGCGCCAGCGCGAGCGCTGCAACGGGCCTGGTCGAGGGATGATCGGTCAACGGCGTTTCCTGCTTGCTCATTTTGGCTGCATGGTGTCGAGCGGTCCGGTCGTGCGCGGCGTCAGGCCGGTGCCTTCCGCCGTCGACATGATCTTGACGCCTGTGGGGTCCGTACATGCGTTCATGCAAGGCTTGGCCATGGTATCGGGTCGCGGGTCGGTCCAGATGAAATGGTCACGATTGGGCATCTTGACTTTCGGCAGACTGTCGCGGTCGGCAACGAATTCGTTGGGGACGATGTCGTTGAGGTTCAGAATATAGGCCGTCAAAGCATAAACGTCATCCGCTGACAATGTGTGCGGCGCCGGCATCGGCATGGCGCGGTTAATGTAATCGAACAAGGTCGGCGCAAACGGCCAGTAGCTGCCGACCGTGAGCTCCGGCCGGTCGTCCCGCAGCGTCCCGCCGCCGCCGACGAGTTTCGGGAAACGGCCTTCGCCTTCGCCGAAAGTTCCATGGCAGGCGGCGCATTGGTCGGCGAAAACCTCCGATCCCCTCTCGACGGTGCCTTTACCGGGGGGCAGGCCGGCGCCGTCGTCGCCGCGCGCATCGATATTCCAACCCTCGATCTGTGCGGGTGTGGCGATTTGTCCGTAGCCAAAATGCCCAACCTCCCCGGCGCGCGCCAAGGTGCACGCCGCGACGATCAGACAGGTACCGAGCAGCAGGGCGCGGCTAGGCGAGCTGGACATCGAACACGCTCCCATCCGGCTTGACCTGCCAGGTCTGGATCGAATTGTTGTGATAGACCGAATTCGATCCGCGCTGCTTGCGCAATTCCGCGATCGTCGGCTGCACATAGCCGCTCTCGTCGATCACCCGCGATTCCAGCAGCGCCGGCTGGCCGTCCCAGTGCCAGGCAAACGTGAATTTCGTCAGCGCCTTCGACAGCACCGGCTCGTGCAGCCGCGCGCTCTGCCAGTTGACGCCGCCGTCGGCGGAAACATCGACGCGCTTCACCTTGCCATTGCCGGTCCAGGCGAGCCCTCTGATCTCGTATTCACCGGGGCCGGAGAGCGGCTTTTCCGGGCAGGGGAAGGTGATGACCGACTTGGCGTCGATCAGCCACGTAAAACCGCGCGACGTGCCATCCGGCATCAGGTCGGTATATTTCGAGGTTTCTTCGCGCGAAAACCAGGGCTTGTCGCCGAGTTTGATGCGGCGCAACCATTTGATGTTGACGTTGCCTTCCCAGCCCGGCACCACCAGCCGCAGCGGATAGCCCTGCTCGGGCCGCAGCGCCTCGCCGTTCTGCGCATAGACCACGAGGCAATCGTCGAGGCACTTCTCGAGCGGCAGGCTGCGGTTCATGTGCGCGCCGTCGGCGCCCTCGACCATCGCCCATTTTGCTTCTTTTTTGATTCCGACCTCTTCGAGCAGGGTGGAAAGCCGCACCCCCGTCCATTCCGCGCAGGAGATCATGCCGTGGTTGAATTGCAGCGAGTTGACCTGCGCGGCGCGCCATTCCATGCCGCCATTGGCCGGGCATTCGATGAAATGAATCCGGGACACCTGCGGAAACCGCAAAATATCCTTCATGGCGAGGATCAGAGGGCGTTCGACCAGGCCGTGGATCATCAGCCGGTGCTGCTCCGGGTCGATATCGGGCCGTCCCGCGTGATGGCGCTCGAAAAACAGCCCGTTGGGCGTGATGATGCCCTGCAGATCCTGCAGCGGTGAAAAGCTGACGGAAGATTCGGTGCCGGCCGTCAGCCACGGCACATTGCGCCTGATGACGCCGGCCTCGGCGTCGGCCGGCCGCCCATAGGGCCGATCGACCACGCCGGCGCCGAGCGATTGCGACCATGGCGCATCGGCGGGTGGCGATGACTGCGCGGGCTCGGCGTTGCCGGGCCTGGCGCCAAGCGCGAGGCCGCCGGTCAGCGCCGCGCCGAAACCCAGGAACGAACGCCGGGGCAGTGTCGCGCGGGCGCCGGCAGGCTTCGGGAGCAAGGATATGCTGCGCCAGAGATCGGGTCGCACGTTTCTTTCCCTTCACGGCCCTGCCGCCGCATCGTTCATTGCTTTTTCGCAGCCCTATCGGCACTAGCTAATTTAGTCAATGCTAAATTAGTGCGGACCCGGTAAAGTGATATGACCGCGCGCAGCTCCGATTGGGACGCCCAACCATGACAGCCCTTGCAACATCCGCCAGACGCCTGCCCGCCGCGACGCCGGCGGGGCAGGCGGCCGATCTGAAGAAACTCGCCAAACAGGCCGGCGACGCCGCGCAGTTGTTGAAACTGCTCGGCAACGAAAAACGCCTGCTGGTGCTTTGCTTCCTCGCCGCGCGCGGCGAGATGACGGTGGGCGAGATCGTCGGCGTGGTGAAGCTCAGCCAGTCGGCGCTGTCGCAGCATCTCGGAAAACTGCGCGCCGCCGGCCTCGTGACATTCCGCAGGACCTCGCAGACGCTGCATTACCGCGTCGTCGACAAGCGGGCGTTGCGCGTGCTGCAGGTACTCAAGGAAATCTATTGCGGGGACCTGAAGTGAAGCGATTGCTGTTCGCCGGGTTGCTCGCCGCATGCCCGCTGGTTGCGGCCGCCGCGCAAACCGCCTCGCCCTATCCGCCGATCGCGATACCGCTGAAGATCGAGCAGGTTCCGGGCAAGCCGGTCTGGTACTCCACGGGAAATCCCGGCATTCCCGGCAAGGATAACGAGGGCAATACGTCGAATGCCGGCTTTGTCGTCACTTCCGACGGCGTCGTGGTATTCGACGCGCTGGGAACGCCGAGTCTCGGCTGGGCACTGCTGCAGCAGATCCGCAAGATCACCGACAAGAAAATCCGCTACGTGGTCTTAAGCCACTATCACGCCGATCACATCTACGGCCTGCAGGCGTTCCGCGATCATACCGACGCCCTGATCGTCGCGCAGGAGCGCGCGGGCGAATACAAGGACAACGACGAAATCGCCGACGAGAAGGCGAGCCAGCGCCTCAACCAGCGGCGCGCCGCCTTGTCGCCATGGGTCGACGCCAACACCCGCGTCGTGCCGCCGGACATCACCTTCAACGAGCGCATGGGGATCACCCTCGGCGATGCCAGGCTGACGCTGATCTATGCGGGACCTGCGCACTCCTCCAGCGACATCATGATGATGGTCGAACCGGACGGCGTCCTGTTCGCCGGCGATATCGTCCAAAACAGCCGCATTCCCTTCATGAACTCCGACGACGTCTCGACCACCCAATGGCTGCATGCGCTCGCCGAGGTCGAAAAGCTCGGCCCGAAATTCATCATTCCCGGCCACGGCCGGACCTCGACGGAAGCCAAACAGGCGATCGGCTTTACCCGCGATTATATCCAATATCTGCGGAACAGGATGAGCGCCGCCGTGCAGAACTGGGTCGATTTCGACGCAGCCTATAACGAGACCGACTGGTCGAAATACCGCGACCTGCCGGCGTTCGCGAGCAACAACCGCGGCAATGCCTACCGGATTTATCTGGAACTGGAGCAATCGCAGTTCAAAGCTGATAAACCCTGATTTTCGAACTGGACTTTCCCAGGCGAGGGCTGACATGGCCGAATATGTCGTGGAATTCGGCAAGGACGGAAGTCGGATCGAACCCGACGGCCGTCTCGACGCCGCTGCGTTCCACCGCAATCACCTGCCGATCCGAGAGCTGCTGCTGCGGCGGCTCGCCGGCAAGACCGGCGACGTTGTCGAGGCCGGCAGCGGCACCGGCCAGCATGTCGTCGATTTCGCCCGTCACATGCCTGATATCACCTGGTGGCCGAGCGATCTCAACGAGCAGCATCTCAGGAGCATCGACGCGTGGCGGGCGCATGCGGGATTGCCCAATATCCGCACCTCCCTGCGGATCGACCTCTCCGATCCCGCATGGTGCCGCCAGATGCAGGATGGCAGCGGGCCAAAAAAATTGCTGGCGGTGTTTTGCGCCAATGTGGTCCACATCGCGCCATGGCAGGTGGCCGAAGGCTTGTTTGCCGGCGCCGGACGTTACCTCGGCGCGGACGGGCAACTCTTGCTGTATGGGCCGTTCAAGCGCGACGGCAAGCACACTGCCGTGAGCAATGCCGTGTTCGACGCCAGCCTGCGCGAAGGCAATCCGGAATGGGGCGTGCGCGATATCGCGGATCTGGAACGGCTGGCCGGCAGCGCCGGCCTCGCGCTTGCCGAAATCGCGGAGATGCCCGCGAATAATCTGATCCTGGTGTTTGTACGCATGCCGCGCGATTGAGTGCTGCCAAGGCCCGGCGCAGCGAATGATTCTCCGCGCGGTTACGCCGGACCGTCCGACCAGCCGATCTTGTTCCTCAGGAACGCATAGCCCAGCGCCGTGAAGGCGGCCCGTTCACTGTTGTCCTTGCCATAACCGTGGCAGCCCGCCGCCTGTTCGTAGAACCAGGCTTCATACCCCGTCGCCTGCAATTTGGCCGTCATCTTGCGGGCGTGTCCGGGATGGACGCGATCGTCGCGCCGCGTGGTGGCGATCAGGATCGGCGGATATTTCTGTTCTGGTTTACGCGGTGGCGCGTGCTCTGTCCAATGTGCATCGTTCGCATGGCGCGCGCCCGTTTGCATCGGTTGATTGAGTGGACGCCTGCCGTCATAGTATCGGGAATCAATGGGGCCTGACCAAAGCGGGCCGCATCCGGGCGGAAACCGCAGATGATCGACGTCACCGCAGCCAATGAGATTTCCGACGACGCCCGCGCGCGGTCCAATGTGCGGCGGCTGGCAGCGGCGCAAGCGTTGACCGGCGCCAATTCGGCCGTGATCTTCGCCACCGGCTCGATCATCGGCGCGACGCTGGCGCCCGACATGTCGCTCGCGACGGTGCCGCTCTCGATGTATGTGGTGGGCCTCGCCACCGGGACGCTGCCGACCGGCGCGATTTCGCGCGCCTATGGCCGCCGCGTCGCCTTCATCATCGGCACTGCTTGCGGGGTTGCGACCGGCCTGCTCGCCTCGTACGCCATCCTGCACGCGTCGTTCGTCCTGTTCTGCTGCGCGACCTTCCTTGGCGGGCTCTATGGCTCGGTGTCGCAATCCTATCGCTTCGCCGCCGCCGACGGCGCCAGCGTGGCTTATCGCCCGAAAGCCGTGTCCTGGGTGATGGCCGGCGGTGTGTTCGCCGGCGTGCTCGGCCCGCAGCTCGTGCAGTGGACCATGGATATCTGGCCGCCTTATCTGTTCGCCTTCTCCTTCGTGGTGCAGGCTTTGGTCGCGCTGGTGGCGATGGCGATCCTTTCCGGCGTCGATGCGCCAAAACCCGCGCCGGCGGATCTGCATGGCGGCCGGCCGCTGCTGGAGATCGTGCGGCAGCCGCGCTTCATCGCGGCGGCGATCTGCGGCATCGTCTCCTATCCGATGATGAACCTGGTGATGACGTCGGCGCCGCTGGCGATGAAGATCTGCGGATTGTCCGTCAGCGATTCCAATTTCGGCATCCAGTGGCACATCGTGGCGATGTACGGGCCGAGCTTCTTCACCGGCGCGCTGATCGCGCGCCTTGGGGCGCCCATCGTGGTTGCGATGGGCCTCGTGCTCGAAGCCGCCGCCGCCACGATCGGACTGACCGGCATCACCGCGATGCATTTCTGGGCGACGCTGATCGTGCTCGGGATCGGCTGGAATTTCGGTTTCGTCGGCGCCTCCGCGCTGGTGCTGGAAACGCACCGGCCGCAGGAGCGCAACAAGGTCCAGGCCTTCAACGACTTTCTGGTGTTCGGGACCATGGCGGTCGGCTCATTCTCGTCAGGTCAGTTGCTGGCGAATTACGGCTGGTCGGCCGTCAACATGGTAGTGTATCCGCCGGTGCTGCTGGGGCTGGCGGTCCTGACGCTGGCGTCGTTGGCAAGAAGGCGGCGCAGGCTGCGCGTGCTGCCGGACTTTCCCGAGCCGAGTATCTGATCCGTTGCCTCCTGGAGGCTGACCGCTTTGAGTGCTGGAGGATCCATGCCGTCGCGCCAACGTCTCGATGAATTCATCGCCGTCGTCGAATCCGGCGATCACGCCGGCGCCATCGAGCGCTATTACACCGAGGATGCCAGCATGCAGGAGAACGCCGCGCCGCCGCGCGTCGGCCGCGACCTCCTGGTCGCGCATGAGCGCGGCGTGCTGGCGCTGATGTCGCACGTTGATTCCAGGGCGGTGTCCTCCGTGGTCGAGGGCGACCGCGTCGCCATTCACTGGATTTTCGAGCTGACGGACAAATCCGGCAAGATGCGCCGTTTCGACGAGGTGGCCTTGCAGGAATGGCGCGGCGACAGGATTTTCCGCGAGCGATTCTTCTATGATCCGTCCACGGTGAAGGTCTGATGACAACTGCTGACAGTTCGGCGGCTGTCGAAGCTTCGTGATGCGCGGTCTACTATCTCTTGTCGTCATGCCCGGGACAAGCCCGGGCATGACGATGCAGAAGTAGATGACGCAGCACGGTTCTCATGACATCGCCATCGACGAAACCTCCGTCCGCTACGAGGGCTGGCGGATCGTCGGTGTCTGTTTTTGGGTGGCGACCTTCGGCTGGGGGTTCGGCTTCTACGGCCAAAGCGTCTACGTTGCCGAGTTGCATCGCCTGCACGGCTGGCCGGCTTCGCTGATTTCAGGCGGTACGACATTCTTCTACCTGCTCGGCGCGCTGATCGTCGCCTTTGTCAACGAAGGGGTGCGCGCGTTCGGTCCACGCACCTGCCTGATCGGCGGGGTGATCGCGATGGTGGCGGCGGCCGCCATGATGGGGCAGGTCGCAGCACCCTGGCAGCTTTATCTGGCCGACGCGCTGCTGGCATTCGGCTGGGCCGGCACCAGTCTCGCCATCATCACCAATACGCTCGGCCTGTGGTTCGACAACAAGCGCGGCATGGCGATCAGCCTGGCGCTGAACGGCGCAAGCTTTGGCGGCATCGTCGGCGTGCCGCTGCTGGTGGCCGCCATCGGGCGCCTCGGATTTTCCAATGCCATGCTGGTCGCGGCCGGCGCGATGCTGGTGGCGACAATCCCCGTCATTCTGCTTTTTGTCGGCCGCCCGCCCAGGCGGGGCGGCAACGCAGCGGAAATGGCGGCGGCGGCACCGTCGCCCTTGGTGATCCGCGCGCGAGCCCTGCGCGACGTGGCGTTCCTGACCGTGTCGATTTCCTTTGCGCTGGTGCTGTTCGCGCAGGTCGGTTTCATCGTCCATTTGATAGCGTTCCTCGACCCCTTGATTGGCCGAAGCAGTGCGGCGACCGCGGTCGCGCTGCTGACGGCGATGGCGATGGCCGGGCGCGTCGTGTTCTCGACCGTGATCGACCGGCTCAATCAGCGGCTGGCCTCGGCGATATCGTTCGCAAGCCAGGCGCTGGCGCTGGCGATCATCATCCATTCGCGCAACGAAACGGTGTTGATCGCCTGTTGCGGGCTGTTCGGCTTCTCGGTCGGCAATCTGATCACGCTGCCGTCGCTGATCGTGCAGCGCGAATTCGATGCGCGATCGTTTGGCGTATTGATCAGCCTGATCACCGCGATCAATCAGGTGACTTACGCGTTCGGCCCCGGCGTCATCGGGCTGCTGCGCGATGCGTCGGGCAGCTACACATTGCCGTTCTGCGGCTGCATCGCGCTGGAATTAATCGCAGCGGCGTTGATCATGGTGCGCGGGCGGAAGCGGACGGACGTCATCCTGAGGAGCGCGCTCTTGCGCGCGTCTCGAAGGATCGGCCACGGGCCTCATGGTTCGAGACGCGCGAAAACGCGCTCCTCACCATGAGGAATTACACTTACCGTTGCCGCAACAAATCTTCCAGATCGAGCCGGTGCGTGAACATCGCCAGCGATCCGTCCGGCTTGCGCGGCCATTGCTCCTTCGGCCGGTCCCAATACAGCTCGACGCCGTTCTCGTCGGGATCGCGCAAATAGAGCGCCTCGCTGACGCCGTGGTCGCTGGCGCCGTCGAGCGGAATTTTCGCCTCAATCAGACGGTGCAAGGCATCCGCCAGCGCGGGCCGTGTCGGATAGAGGATCGCGGTGTGAAACAATCCGGTCGATCCCGGCGGCGGCGGATGGCCGCCTTTGCTTTCCCAGGTGTTCAGGCCGATGTGGTGATGATAGCCGCCGGCCGAAATGAACGCAGCGCCTGAGCTCAGGCGCTGCATGAGTTCGAAGCCGAGCACGCCGCAATAAAACCCGAGCGCGCGGTCGAGGTCGGCGACCTTGAGATGGACATGCCCGATGCGGGTGCCGGCGATGATGGGTGTGGTGTTTTCGGACATCTATTTCTCCGCTTGCGCTGTCTTTACCTCGCCCCGCTTGCGGGGAGAGGTCGAAATTCGCGGTAGCGAATTTCGGGTGAGGGGACTCTCAACGAGTCGTGCTCGTTGAGAAAGCCCCTCACCCCAACCCTCTCCCCGTTGAAGAACGGGGGGAGGGAGCTATCCTACACAAGCTCCGACACTTCCCCCGCCGGCAGTTCGAACTCGAACGTGTTCAGCGTCATCGACACCATGGTGTAATAGCCGCACAGCCCGATGATCTCGACGATGCCGCGCTCGCCGACCAGCTTCACCGCCTCGTCATAGAGCGACTTGGAGACGCCGTGGCCCTCATGCAGCGATTTGGCGACATCGTAGACGATCTGCGCCTTGGGATCGTCGAATTTTGGCGTGCGGCGGTCCCGGATGTCGTCGACGATTTTCGGATCCAGGCCGGCCTTGAGTGCGAGCCGCTTGTGGGCGAACCATTCGTAGTGCGAGGTCCAGTGCCGCGCGGTGACAAGGATCGCGATCTCCGACAGCTTATCGCCAAACACGGTGTCGAAGCGCAGGAAGCCGCCCAGCCGCGTGGCGTGCCGCGCCATCTCCGGGCTGTTGAGCCAGGCCATCATCGGCGGCGGCGGCCTGCCGCGCTTGCCGGCGATCAATTCATCGTAGGTTTGTTTCTGGTCCGCGCTCATTTCGCCTGGCGAAAGCAACTTCAGCCGCATGTGGGTTTCCTCTGGTTTTTCAAGCGTTACGCACCTTGCGAATACACCTGATCGGCAATGGTGACCATATCCGTGGCGGCATGTGTCACGGCAGAGACATGTTGAATTCCGCACTGCGATGGCTAAGGTCGATCCAGCATTTCAGGGAAACGCCATGACCGATCTGGAAAATTTCCGCCGCGAAACCCGAGTTTGGCTTGCCGCCAATTGCCCGCCGGAGATGCGCCGGCCGATGACCTCGGACGAGGACACTTTTTGGGGCGGCCGCAACACCATATTCTCCTCCGAGCCGCAGCGCATCTGGTTCGAACGGATGCGCGACAAGGGTTGGACCGTGCCGCACTGGCCCAAAGAATATGGCGGCGGCGGTCTCGACGGCGAGGAGACCAAGATCGTCCGCCAGGAAATGGCGGCGATCGGCGCGCGGCAGCCGCTGACCTCGTTCGGCATCTCCATGCTGGGCCCGGCGCTGCTGAAGTACGGCACCGAGGCGCAGAAGCAAGGAGCATCTTCCGAAAATCGCCGCCGGCCTGATCCGCTGGTGCCAGGGCTATTCCGAACCCAACGCCGGTTCCGACCTCGCCTCGCTGCAGACCCGCGCGGAAAGCGACGGCGACGATTTTGTGATCAACGGCCAGAAAATCTGGACCTCCTATGCCAACTACGCCGACTGGATTTTTTGCCTGGTGCGCACCAACTCGTCGGCGAAGAAGCACGATGGCATCAGTTTTATTCTTTTCGACATGGCGTCGAAGGGCGTCTCGACAAAGCCGATCCTCCTGATCTCCGGCCGCTCGCCGTTCTGCGAGACCTTTTTCGACAATGTGCGGGTACCGAAATCCCATGTAGTCGGCACCGTCAATCGCGGCTGGGACGTGGCAAAATATCTCTTGCAGCATGAGCGCGCGATGATTTCCGGCATGGGCGAGCGCGGCGTCGGCCGGCCGCTCGGCCAGGTCGCCGCCAACTCCATCGGTACCGACGAGCAAGGCCGGCTCGAGGACCCGATGCTGCGCGGCCAGATCGCCACCTTCGAGATCGACGAGGCGGCGCTGGCGGCGGCTGCCGAGCGCGCGGTCGACCTCGCCAAGGCCGGCCAGTCGCATCCGGCATTTTCCTCGGCGATGAAATATTACGGCACTGAGCTGAACAAGCGCCGCTACGAAATCCTGATGTCGGCGGGCGGCATCGACGCGCTGGAATGGGAAAGCGAGCGCTCCAAAGGCGGCGCCCGCCCGCGCGCCTGGCTGCGCACCAAGGCCAATTCGATCGAGGGCGGCACGTCGGAGGTGATGCTCGGCATCGTGGCGAAACGGATCCTGGATTTGCCAGGGGCGTAATGTTTTCCCACCGTCATGGCCGGGCCCGTCCCGGCCATCCACGTCTTGCTTTGGCGCCGCGAGGGAAGACGTGGATGCCCGGCACAGGGCCGGGCATGACGAATTTCAAACGGTTGGCGCTATTCGAACAACACTGAACTCATCGGAACTCCAAAAAATGGCCCTCGTCCTCACCGAAGAACAGTCGATGCTGCGCGACAGCGCGCGCGGTCTCATCAGCGACAAGGCGCCGGTGTCGCATTTGCGGCAATTACGCGATGGCAAGGATGCGACCGGCTTTTCCCGCGAGCTGTGGAAGACCTTTGCCGAGATGGGATTTTCCGGCCTGCTGGTGCCGGAGGATTTCGGCGGCAGCGGGCTCGGCTGCGTCGAGGCCGGCGTGGTGATGCAGGAGATCGGCCGCACCCTGATGCCGTCGCCGTTTCTGGCCACCGCCGTGCTCGCGGCTTCCGCATTGTCGCGCGGCGGCAGTGCCGCGCAGAAATCCGAGCATCTGCCCAAAATCGCCGACGGCTCGTTGCTGGCGGCGCTTGCCATCGACGAGGGAACAAAACATCGCCCGCTGATGACGAAAATGCAGGCGGTGCGTTCCGGCAATGGCTTTCGGCTCAACGGCGACAAGGCGTTCGTGGTCGATGGCCACACGGCCGGTCTTCTGATCGTCGCGGCCCGCACCGCGGGCTCGGCCGGCGAGCGCGACGGGCTGACGCTGTTTCTGGTCGACCCCAAAACAAAGGGTATCGGGACCGAGCGCACCGCGATGGTGGATTCGCACAATGCGGCGCGCATCAAATTCGACAATGTCGAGGTCAATGCCGACGGCGTGCTCGGCGAGGTCGATCAGGGTTTTGCGCTGCTGGAAGGCGTGCTCAATATCGGCCGCGGCGCGGTGGCCTCCGAAATGGTAGGGGTCTCCGAGGAGGTGTTCGGCCGCACCGTCAGCTATCTCAAGGAGCGCAAGCAGTTCGGCAAGGCGATCGGCGAATTTCAGGCCCTGCAGCACCGCGCCGCCCAGCTCTATATCGACATCGAGATCACCCGCGCCGCGGTGCTGAAGGCGCTGCAGATGCTGGATGGCGATTTTGAGAAGGCCGGCGCGGCGGTCGCGGTGGCGAAAGCCCGCGCCGGCGCCACGGCCACGCTTGCGGTTCAGGAAGGCGTGCAGATGCATGGCGGCATGGGCATGACCGACCAGTTCGACATCGGCTTCTTCATGAAGCGCGCGCGGGTCTGCCAGGAATTGTTCGGCGACAGCAATTTCCACGCTGATCAATTAGCGCGGATGAAGAGCTATTGATTGCTGTCATTCCGGGGCGATGCGAAGCATCGAACCCGGAATCTGCGAGATTCCCCGATGCGCAGTTGCGCATCTGAGGTTCGCGCTAAGCGCGCCCGGAATGACGGCTTTATCGGCCGTCACCTGATCGGCGGTGCGTATTGTATCCCGCCGGCGCTCCAGAGCTGGTTCAATCCGCGCGGAATCTTCAGCTTCAATTCGCTTCCGATGTTGCGCTCATAGACCTCGCCGTAATTGCCGACCCGGCGGATGATGCGCGCGGCCCAGTCCTTGGTCAGCCCGAGGTCCTCGCCATAGCTGCCTTCGGTGCCGACCAGCCGCATCACGTCGGGCTTCTTCGACTTCAGCGCCTCGTCGATATTCTTCGAGGTGACGCCGAGTTCCTCGGCGTTGATCATCGCATACAACGTCCACTTCACCAGCATCATCCAGTCGTCGTCGCGCTGGCGCACCACGGGGGCGAGCGGCTCCTTGGAAATGACGTCGGGCAGGATGACGTGATCGTCCGGCTTTGAAAGGTTGAGCCTCAGCGCGTAGAGCTGGGAGACGTCGGCGGTGAGGGTGTCGCATTTGCCGGAATCATAGGCTTTGACGACGTCGTCCAGCTTGGAAAACTTCATCGCCTCGAATTTCATGTTGTTGGCGCGGAAATAGTCCGCGAGATTGAGCTCGGTGGTGGTGGATTCCTGCACGCACACCTTGCTGCCATCGAGATTGAGCGCGGAATCGATGTTGCGCGAGCGCGGCACCATGAAACCTTGCCCGTCATAATAGGCGACCGCCGGGAAATACAGGTCGTAATTCTCCTCGCGCGACAGGTCCCATGTCGAATTGCGCGACAGGATATCCACGGTGCGGTTCTGCAGTTCCTTGAAGCGCTCGCTGGCGTCGAGCGGAACGAATTTTGCCTTGTTGGGATCGTCGAAGATGGCGGCGGCGACCGCGCGGCAGAAGTCGACGTCGAAGCCGGTCCAGCTGCCCTTGTCGTCGGGGATCGAGAAGCCCGGCAGGCCCTTGTTGACGCCGCACAGCACCTCGCCGCGCCGCACCGTCCGCTTCAACGTGCGGGTGTCATATCGCTCATAGGTGATGGCGGCTGCCGCGACCGCGACTGCGACCGCCAGACCGATCAGGAGGCCGCCTCGGAATGTGCGCATCATCTTTGTCTCGCCAATGAATGGGAAAAGGATAGATCCGAAAAAACAGTGCCGCCGCGGTTACAGTTCGGGTTTTTGCCGCACGATGACCTTGGTGCCGACCGGTACGCGATCGTAGAGATCGGCGACGTCGGCATTGACCAGCCGGAAGCAGCCCGACGAGACCTTGGTGCCGATCGTGTCGGGCCGGTTGGTACCGTGGATGCGGTAGACGGTGGTCCCGAGATACATCGCGCGCGCCCCGAGGGGATTGCCGGGGCCGCCGGCCATGAAGCGCGGCAGATAAGGCTGGCGCTCGATCATCTCCGGCGGCGGCGTCCAGTCCGGCCATTCGGCCTTGCGCGTGATGCTCAACAGCCCCTGCCACTGAAATCCGTCGCGGCCGACGCCGATGCCGTAGCGGATTGCGCGGCCGCCGGGCTGGATCAAATAGAGATGACGCTCGGCGGTCGAAATGATGATGGTGCCCGGCGCCTCGGTGGTGCGGTAGAGCACCATCTGCTTCCGAAATTCCGGATCCAGTTCCAGGGAATCATCGGGCAGCAATCCCGGCTGGTCTCCGACATCGGGCTGTTGCGCATGACTGTGCGAGACCGTGAGCATCAGGCCCGCCGCCGCGATCATCATCCAGGCCAGGTGCCGTAACTTGATCATGCAAGCCTCTTTTCTGTCGGCGTTTGCCAAATCACTGGGCCGCATCAAATCTCAGGCATGGCGCAATGGCAAGCCATCCGGAACCGTCGCCGGAATGCTTTCAGTTTCCGCCAGTTAGCCACTCTCGGGAATGTGTCCGAAAAGCGTCATTGGGGCGCGAGCCACAGCCTCAGGCCGAAGGAGACAATGGCAATCGTGCCGACGCCGCCCAGCCAAAGGGCTGCGAACCACAACAGACGCTGCCGGAGCGGCGGCGGGTTTTGTGCATCAGGCATCAATGATAGCCGCTTTCGGGCCTGACCTTGCCGCGGAATACCCAATAGGCCCAGCCGGTGTAGCCCAGAATGAGCGGTATCAAGACTGCCACGCCGACCAGCATGAAGAGCTGGCTGCGCTCGGGAGAGGCCGCCTGCCAGATGGTGATGCTTCGCGGCACGATATAGGGATACATGCTGATGCCGAGCCCGAGATAGGACAGCGCGAACAGCAACAGCGACAGCAGGAACGGCTGATAATCGCTTCGGCTGGCAAGGCTGCGCAAGAGCAGGACGCTGACGGCGGCCACCGCGATCGGCACCGGCGCGGTGAAGATGATGTTGGGCCAGGCGAACCAGCGCTGCGCATAGGCGATATTCAGGAACGGCGTCACGATGCTGACCGCGCCGATCGCCACCAGCATGGCGAACAACAACGACCAGCTCAGGAACGAAGCCTTGTCGTGCAGCGCGCCCTCGGTCTTCATCACCAGCCAGGTGGCGCCCAACAGCGCGTAGCCGATGGCCAAGGCGAGCCCGGTCATGATGCTGAATGGCGTCAGCCAGTCCCACCAGCCGCCGCCGTAGTGCCGGCCCTCGACATGGATACCCTGCAGGATGGCGCCGAGCGCAATGCCCTGCGCCAGCGTCGCCAGCAGCGATCCGCCGGCGAATGCGATATCCCACAGGTTTCGCTTGCCCGGCGGTGCCCGCCAGCGGAATTCGAAGGCGACGCCGCGAAACACCAGGCCGATCAGCATGGCGATGATCGGCGTGTACAGCGCCGGCATCAGTATCGCATAGGCCAGCGGAAACGCGGCCATCGTGCCGCCGCCGCCGAGCACCAGCCAGGTTTCGTTGCCGTCCCATACCGGCGCCACGCTGTTCATGATCACATCGCGGTCGGTCTTGTCGGGAAACAGGGGAAACAGAATGCCGAGGCCAAGGTCGAAGCCGTCCATCACCACATAGACGAACACCGCGAACGCGATGATGAACGCCCAGACGGTTGCGAGGTCGATATTGGCGGTCATCGGGCTTGTCCTTCCGCCGCCACGCCGGCGGCGGGCGTAATGCCCGCGGCGCGGACCGGCGCATGGCTTGGCCCCTGTTCGCCCTGATGCGGCGGCTGCGCCATCAGCCGGAACAGGTAGGTCAGGCCCGCCGCATAGACGATGAAATAGACGATGACGAAGGCGGTCAGCGAAGAACCCACCGCGGGGGCCGCGAGCGGCGAAGCGGAATCGGCGGTGCGCAGCAGGCCGTAGACCGTAAAGGGTTGCCGGCCGACCTCGGTGGTGAACCAGCCGGCCAATACCGCGATGAAGCCGGCGGGCCCCATCGCGACGGCGAACAGATGCAGCAGCCGGCTTTCATAGAGGGCGCCGCGCCACCGCATCCACAGGCTGAGCAGCCCCAGCCCCAGCATCAGGAATCCCAGCCCGACCATGATGCGGAACGACCAGAAGATGATCGGCACCGGCGGCCAGTTTTCGCGCGGCACGGTGTCGAGGCCCGCCATCGGCGCATCCAGGGAATGCTCGAGAACGAGCGAACCCAGTTTCGGGATTGCGACGGCGTATTTGACCTCGCCCGCGGCCTGATCGGGCAGGCCGAACAGATATAGCGGTGCGCCGTCCTTGTAGCTCTTAAAATGTCCCTCCATTCCCATGATCTTCACGGGCTGGTGCTTGAGCGTATTGAGGCCGTGCTGATCGCCGGCGAGAATCTGGATCGGCGTCACCAGGGCGGCCATCCACATCGCCATCGAAAACATCACGCGCGGGCCGGGCAGGTGCTGGTCGCGCAGCAGATGAAACGCGCCGACGGCTCCGACCACCAGCGCCGTGGTGAGATAGGCCGCCAGCACCATATGCACAAAGCGGTAGGGAAACGATGGATTGAAGATGATCTTGAGCCAGTCGGCGGGGACGAACTGCCCGTCGGGGTTGACCGCGTAGCCGACCGGCGTCTGCATCCAGGAATTGGCGGAAAGAATCCAGAACGCGGAAAACAGCGTGCCGATGGCGACCAGCGAGGTCGCGACGAAATGCAGTTTCGGACCGACCCGCTCCATGCCGAACAGCATCACGCCGAGGAAGCCGGATTCGAGGAAGAACGCGGTCAGCACCTCATAGGCCATCAGCGGGCCGACGATCGGACCCGCCTTGTCGGAATAGCCCGCCCAGTTGGTACCCAACTGATAGGATATCACGACGCCCGACACCACGCCCATGCCGAATCCGACCGCGAAGATCTTCAGCCAATAGTTGAACAGGTTGATGAAGACCTCGCGCCCGGTCGCCAGCCAAAGCGCTTCCAGCACCGCGAGATAGCTGGCAAGCCCGATCGAGAAGGCGGGAAATACGATGTGGAACGCCATCGTGAAGGCGAACTGCGCCCGGGCCAAATCCACGGCATCGAAGCCATTGAACATCGCGGCCATCCGTCGCTATCCAGAGCGCAGACTACCACGCGAGATGTGACGATGGTACCGCTTCCTTCAGGAAACCGTCGCTCAACTGGACGCGTTCAGCAGGCGTGCGATGGTGCGGTCCATCTGCTCATACTGGCCTTCGCCATCGTGCTGGTAGACGATTTTTCCGCTTTGATCGACGATGTATTGCGCCGGCCAGTACTGGTTGCGCCAGGCGTTCCAGGTCGCCGAATCGTTGTCCTGGGCGACCGGATAGGTGATGCCGTGCCGCCTTAGCGCGGCTTGCACGTTGGCCGCCGATCGCTCGAACGGGAACTCAGGCGTGTGGATGCCGACGACGACGAGGCCGCGGTCTTTGTATTTGGCATAGAGTTCGGTGACGTGGGGCAGTGTGTTGACGCAATTGACGCAGCCATAGGTCCAGAAATCCACCAGCACCACCTTGCCGCGCAGGTCCGAGATGTTGAGCGGCGCCGAGTTGAACCAGTTGTTGATGCCGGCGAAGTTCGGCGCCGCGCCCTGCGCTGCTGCGACCGCGAACGGAGTCTTGTCGCGCGCGGCCTCGCCGGAGATGCCGGTGGCGGCCACAGCCGTCAGGCAAAGCGCGATCACGGAGGCGGAAGTGGCGAGCGTTCGTAGCGTCATGGAAGTCTCCCTGGGTGTTGCGGATGAATCAGAGGCCGATCTGGCCCTCCGGATAGAACGACGTCAGCCACGCCACGACCTGCGTGTCGTATTGGAAATAGGCGAGGAGCGCGAAGCCGATCACCACCACGCCGAACCCCTGTTGCAGTCTCGGCGAGATGCGCGCGATGCTGCGCACCCGGGTGGTGACGGCCTGGCCGCCATAGGCGATCGCCAGCATCGGGATCGCCGCACCGGTCGCGTAGACGATCAGCAACAGGCTCGCCCAGGCGGTATCCTTCGATGTCGCAACGACCGTGAGGATCGAGCCCAGCACCGGGCCGGCGCAGGGCGTCCAGACCAGGCCGAGCGTGGTGCCGAGCACGAAGCCGCCGATATTGCCCTCGTGACGAGCGGCGCCGCTCGTGAGTCTCGCCGAATCTGATCGACAGCCACTCGAACGGCTTCGGCCAGATCATCAGCAGGCCGAATCCGAGCAGCAGGATCGCGGCCGCGTTGCGCAGGAGATTGGGATCGAAATCGAAGACGCGGGTGATTGCGCTCAGCAACAGCGCGGTTGCGGAAAACGAGATCACAAAGCCGAACGCGATCATCGCCGGCCGCGCTGTGCTGCGATGGCCGACCGACGCGCCGAGCAGGATCGGCAGCATCGGCAACGTGCAGGGCGCGGCCACGGTAACGATGCCGGCGAGCAGAGCGAGAACGAGGTTGAGCATCGGGCGAGCATCTCCCCGCGGCAGCGCGCGTACTCACCTTCTTCGCAGCGCCAACGCCTGCCGTTACCCCGCCAGCGTCACGTATTCGTGAGACCTCGGCGCCGAAATGGCCCCAAACGCAGAGCGACCCGGACGGGGGGCATCCCGTCCGGGTCGTTGGAGGTATTTGGGAGGTTAAGAAACTTGGTCGGTCAAGAACTTGGTCGGCTGTTGATGGGTATAGCGGGTGATTTTTTCCGCCTGATGTCGTCTATTGTTTCATTTGTTTCGTGGGCCTAAGCCTCACGCCGCCAGGCTGTCGACGCCGGCGCCCTTGAGCAGGTCGGCAAGCTGCTTGCGGGCATAGAACATGCGGGTCTTCACCGTGCTCTGGGGAATGCCGATGATCGCGCCGACCTCTTCCACCGACTTCTCGTGGTAATAAACGAGGTTGATGATCTCGCGATGCGCCGGCGACAGCTTTGCCACGCAGGCGCGCAGGATGGCGCTGGTATTGCTGCGGTCGAGCGAGGCTTCCGGCGTGTCGGCCTCGTCGGCGATTTCGAGCACGTCGTCCTGGTCGATGTCCTCGTATTTGCGCTGGCGCAGCGCGGTCAGCGCCTTGAAACGGGCGATCGACAACAGCCAGGTGGAAACCTGCGAACGGCCCTCGAATTGGTCGGCGGTGCGCCAGACGTCGAGGAAAACCTGGCTGGTGAGGTCTTCGGCCATCGTGGTGTCGCGCACGATGCGAAGCACGAAGCGGAAAACCCGCACATTGTGACGGGAATAGAGGATATGCATCGCGGTCCGGCTGCCTTCGGCAATGCTTTCGAGCAGCATTTCGTCCGAGGTCGCTTGCGCTGCAAGAATGCCTTGGCGGGCTGCGGCGTTGATGGCGATGACGTTCGGCATGACGGGCTCCCGGTGACCGCTATCGTCGCGGCGCTTTGTTGGGGCAAAGTGTTAATGAGCCAACGTTTCCGGACTTCTGCACGCAAAAGGGAAAATGGTTTCATGGTCAGGAGAATTGTTTCGTCGACCGCTCTGCGACGAAACAATCGGGCATGAAATGTGAGCTATTTCACATAGTTAGATTTTGGACGCGGGCTCGACCCGGCCTGCCGGAGCCCGCGAAGTGGCCCGTACCGGGGCCCTCAGCCCTGAATTATGTCGTCACGATGCACGGCCCGATTGTCCATGCTGCGGGGCACTTTTCGGCGGTTGCTTATCTGGGCCCGGTACAGGCCCAGATACAATATTCGCGGCCCGCACGGTCGGCGCGAAAGGATTCGATGAACCCGCCCTGCCGCTGGGTCACGAACACCGTCTTGCCGTCGGCGCCGCCGAAGGCGAGGTTGGTCGGTTCTTTCGCGTGGAGCTGGATTTCCCGCCTCAATTTGCCGGCCGGCGTCAACACGGCGATGGTGCCCTTCAAAATGCGCGCGACATAGAGGTCGCCCGAGGTGTCGGTGCGCAGGCCGTCGATATCGAAATCGGCGAACCGCTTCACCAGCCGGGCCGAGGCGAGCCGGGTACCCTCGATCCGGTACGCCCAGATTTCGCGGGTGTCGGACTCGCCGACATACAGCGTCCGGCCATCCGGGCTGAGATCGATGCCGTTGGTGGTGCTCATCTTGCGGTCGGCGGTCATCTTCTCGCCCACCACATTGCCGTCGGGCGCCTTCGCAATCCGCCAGACCTGCCCGTCATGCCGCTTCCAGTTGGGATCGCTGGCGTAGAGGGTGCCGTCGACCGCCATCGTCAGGTCGTTCGGCTGATTGAAGTCGTCGGAATGGAAATAGGTTTCAATGGTTTTGCCATCGCGGCTTACCAGGAAGATATTGTGCTTCTTGTAGTCGGCGACGAACATCCGACCCTCCCGGTCGAAGCGGATCGCAACGCCGACGCTGCCCTCGGGCAGTGTCGCGAACAATTCCGATTGCGCGGCGCCATTGGCAAGCTTTCCGATCGTGCCGGGTTTTGCGAAATTGACGGCATACAGATTGCCCTGCCGATCGACCGCCGGTCCTTCGATCCCAAACGTGTATTCGCCGGAAGGCGTAACTTGCCTGCTCTGGAAGGGGGCATCCTGCGCGACCGCTGAGGCCGCGATGATCGCGGCGAAGGCAAATCCAGCGAGGAACAAGGTCGTTCTGTTCAAGAGGGTAACCGTTCGCATCCGGGAACTCGCCATTCAAATGAGGTCGGCCGGACGGTGGACACGGCTGGAGCGGGGGTTTTCTCTCAAGACTGCCTGTCGACGACGACACGTCCGTGTTGCCGGGAATTACGCCGCATTCGTGGCCCCTTGCGATCAGGGGAACGCGAGCGCCGCCGGCTCGACGCCCGAAACCGTGACCAAATTGGGCCGCACGCGCGAAAGCCTCACCTTGCAGGCCATCTCGAAAGGCATACTATTCCCGCCTTCAAGCCGGACGCTGATGATCCGGTAGCAGGAGGAGGAGATCATGCTGACAAGACGAGGATTTGCGGGTTTGGCATCCTGTGCGTTGTGTGGGCTCGCTGAATTCGCCGCGAGCGAAGTGTCGGCGCAGGGCACACCACCCCCGGCTCCGACCGGCTTCACCCGGAAAATTCTGTCGCAGATGGACGGGCCGGTGCCCGGCTATGTGACGCTCGTTGTCGAGGTCAACATCGATCCGGGCGTCCTCGTGGCGCGGCACACGCACCCCGGAATTGAATCCGGCTATGTCGTTTCCGGCGGTCTCGATCTGCCGATCGAGGGACAGCCGGTGCGTACGCTCAAGCCCGGCGACGGCTTCCAGGTGCCGGTCGCAACACCGCATGCCGGCGGCAAGAATGGCAACGTCAAGACCGTGGTCGTCAGCACCTATGTCGTGGAGAAGGGCAAACCGCTCGCGTCTCCGGCCTGATCAAATCGACGCTTCCGCGCTGGTCGATACAATGAAACCGTGAGAGAGGCAGCCTTGGTCGGCTGCCCCTGTGTTTCGCTCACGCCGGGCGTCACCTCCTTCACCCTTCCGCGATTCACAATCTTCCGACGCCACCTTGAGTGCCGTCGGTGCCTTGGCTACAAACTTGGGTGTCGTGCCGGGAGCCAAGCCATGAAGAACATGATTCCGAGAACCTCGACGGCTGTCCTTCTGCTCGCGATCCTCGGCGCATCGGCCGCATCGGCGGCACCAGCGACCGTGAGTGGCCCGACCGCACTCGCGGTGGCGGCGCTGGTGGCGCCGTATTCGCTGCTCAATCCCGGCGAAAGGAAAGTCATCGCCGGCCTGTTCGATGGCAACAGCAAGGTCAGCTATCCCAAGAAGAAGCTGCAGGTCGCAGCCGATTCGGTGACCTGCCGGATCAGCAATGTCGCCATCGCCGAGCGCAACTGCGATCTCGCCTTCGCGAAAAGCAAACATGCCCTGAAAGGCCGCGCGGCCAACGAACTCTATACAACGCTGGCCTCGGCCGGCATCGCCGCGGAAGGCGCGGCCGGCTCGATGATCGAAAGCGTCACCAAATTGAATTGCACGCTCGATCTCGGCGCGATCAGTCAAAATGACGGCAGCGGCGCGAACTGTTCATGGGAGAGCGGGCAGTAGCCGGTGCTCTTCGGGTGAGGGGCGAGGCACGATGTTTCCCCATCACCACCATCCCCGGATCGAGAGCCCCTCACCCCAACCCTCTCCCCGCGAAGAGCGGGGAGAGGGAGCCGCACCGGCTCGCTCTCGGTCATCATCCCTTCTCGCCCACCGGCGAAAACAGATAGCCGCCGCCGCGGATAGTGCGGATCACCGCTGGCTTGGTGGGATCGATCTCGATCTTGCGGCGGATGCGCATGATGCGCAGGTCAACGGCGCGGTCGAAGGCCTCGGCGTCGCGGGCGTTGGCGAGTTCCAGCAGGCGCTCGCGCGACAGCACCCGCTTCGGATTGGCCGCGAACACTTTCAAGAGCGAGAATTCGGACGCGGTCAGGGGATGCTCGTTGCCTTCCTCGTCGCGCAGCGCCTGCGCCTCGAGGTCGAGCCATTTGGTGCCGAACCGCACCAGCTGGTCCTTCGCAGCCTTGGCCGCAGCGGTCTCGGGCGCTGCCGCCGGTCCCCGCGCCGGCGCGCTCCGCCGCAGCACCGAGCGGATCCGCGCCATCAATTCGCGCAATTCGCAGGGCTTTGCGATGTAGTCGTCGGCGCCGAGTTCGAGGCCCACCACGCGGTCGATCGGGCTCGCGGTCGCGGTCAGCATGATGACAGGAACGTTGATGCGGCTTTTCAGGTCGCGGATGATGGAAAGCCCGTCTTCCTCGGGCATGTTGAGGTCGAGCACCACGAGATCGGGCACGCTGGTCTCGATCGCGCCGCGCAGGCTCTTTCCCCCGTCGCACAGCGTCACGCTAAAACCGTGCATCTTGAGGTAATCGCCGACCATCTCGCGCGCCGGCGCCTCGTCGTCGACAATGACAATGTGCGGGCTCTGGCTCATGACATCTCGGTTGCGGGTAGTATCACGGTGAAGGTCGACCCCTGTCCGGGTCCGGCGCTCTCGGCGGTGACCTGGCCGCCATGCATGTCGATGATGCGCTTGACGATCGAAAGACCGAGCCCGGTCGAGCTTTCGCCGGCGGTTGGTTTTGCGGATAGCCGCTGGAAGCGGCCGAACAGGCGGCCGAGGTCTTCCGGAGACAGCCCTGCGCCCTGGTCGGCGATGCGGATCACGGTTTTCTTGCCCTCATGGCTGACCACCATCGCGATCTTGCCGCCGATCGGCGAATATTTGATGGCGTTGCTGACGAGATTGTCGATCGCCTCGCGCATCCGGTCGGCGTCGCACATGGTGACGAAATTCGGGGGCGCCGACACCGTGATGGTCTGTTGCTTGTTGGCGGCCAAGGGCTGATTGGCGTCGGCGACCTCGCTGACGAGGCCTGCGATATCGACCGGCTCGCGGCGGATCGAGATGTCGAAGGCGTCCGCCATCGCGTCCGAAATCAAATGATCGACCATCGAGGTCAGGCGCTTGGTGGCGTCGCGGATATGTTCGACCTGCGCGGTGACGCCCTCCTTGGAAGCGCCGGCACCGATCAGCTCGGTCAGCATTTCGGTGCGGCCGAGGATCACGCCAAGCGGGTTCTTCAAATCGTGGGCGACGGTGCCGAGAATTTCATTCTTGAAGCCGTTGGCGCGCTGCAGCCGCAGCCACTGCGACGACAGCCTGCGGTTGGCCTGCATCAGAGCGCGGGTGCGCTGCGCGACACGGTCCTCGAGCTGGGTATTGGCCTCGTGCAGCTGCTGATAGAGAATGACGTTGTCGAAGGCGATCGACAGCCGGCTGCCGAAGATTTCCACCAGCGAGCGGTCGGTCTCCGACAGCGGGCGCTCGGCCTGCAACAGCACCACGACCTCGCGGCCGCTGCCGGTGCGGATGTAGAGCACGGTGCGCTGGTCGGCGAATTCATGCTTGCGCCGCCGGAAGGCGGCTTCCACCATCGACCGCAGATCGGGATCCAGCGACTTGGAGCCTGCGGCGCCGATGAAGCGGCTGTAGCAGCCGGACCCGGCCAGCACCGAGAAATCGTCGTTCGCGGCATTGCCGTCGTCGCGCAGCACCAGGATGCCGGCGCAATCGACGTTCAAGAGCGAGGCGATCTGGGTCAGCACGCCCTCGGCCAGCCGCTGCATCGATTTGAAATCGTACAGCGTCGAGGCGGCGTCGATGATGATTTCCAGCCCGCGCCTTGTCTGCACCATGCGCTCGAGCTGCTGGTAGCTGCGCAGCGCCGCCGTCAGCGAGGTGAACAGCTTGTCGGCGGTAAGCTCGGTCTTCGCCTTGTAGTCGTTGATGTCGTACTGGACGATGACGCGGCGCTCGGGGGCCTGGCCGGGCTGGCCGGTGCGCAGGATGATGCGGACGGTCTCGTTCTTCAGTTCGTTGCGGATGTATTCGACGAGATCGAGGCCGGCGGCGTCGGTTTCCATGATGACGTCGAGCAGCACGGCGGCGATATCCGGGTGCGCGCGCATCAAGGTGCGGCCCTCGGCGGCGGAATAGGCGGAGAGGATTTCCAGCCTCTGGCCGTTGAGATTGTAATCGGAGAGCGCAAAGCGGGTGCCCTCATGCACCGCCTGGTCGTCGTCGATCACGGCGACCTTCCATTTACGCGCCGTCGAAGCTTCCGGGGCGGTGCCGGAATCGTCGATCAGGTGGAGGACATCGTCCTGTTCGGCCATTGAGGGGTTCCGTCGCTTGCCTGCTCTGCGGTTGCCATGCCGCCCTTGGCGGCCCGGGGCATGATAATGCGAAATGTGGTGCCTTGTCCCAGCCTTGAATCCAGCATCATCCGGCCGCCCAGCTGCTGGGTCACCAGGGTATAGACGATATGGAGGCCCAGGCCCGTGCCACCTTCGTTGCGGCGCGTCGTGAAAAACGGGTCGAACGCCTGCCGCTGCACGTCCGGCGACATTCCAGCCCCGTTGTCGGCGAAAATGATCTCGACGTCTTCGGCCCCGCGCGGTCGTGCCGAGATCGAGATCGCCCCGGACCGGCCGTCGGCAAAGGCGTGATTGGCGGCGTTGAGGAACAGATTGGTCAGGATCTGCCCGTAACTGCCGGGGTAGCCGTCGATCACCAGGCCCTCGGGCACGTCGACCGACAGCGCGATCGGCGAGCGCTTCAGCACCGGCTTGAGGCTCGCGATGATCTGGTCGGTCGCCTCGCTGAGCGAGAATTGCCGGCGCTCGGCATGCGAGCGGTCGACTGCGACCTGCTTGAACGACTGGATCAGCTCGCCGGCGCGGTGCAGGTTTGCCACCAATTGTCCCGCCGCATCGCGCGAGGTGCGGACGAATTCCTCCAGCTGCGAGCGTCGCAGCGGGCTGTCGGATCTGAGCTCGGCCTCGAACATATCCGCCCGCCGCGAGAAGCTCGAGGCTACCGTGAGGCTGATGCCGATCGGATTGTTGACTTCATGGGCGACGCCGGCGACCAGGCCGCCGAGCGCCGCCAGCCGCTCGGCGTCGATCAGGTTTTGCTGGGCGGTGTTGAGTTCGAGCAGCGCGCCTTCGGCCTTCTCCTTGGAGTCGCGCAACTCATCTTCGGTCTTGCGCTTGGCGATGGCATTTTCGCGGAACACCTCGACCGCGCGCGCCATCGCGCCGACCTCGTCCCTGGCCGCGGTGCCCTGCACCTGGCGGTCGTAATTGCCCGAGGTGATGGCGTGCATGGCCGCCATGATCTGCTGCAGCGGCAGCCGGATCGACAGCGCGATCAGCACGCCCGCGGTGATGATGATGCCGAGAAAGATCACGGCGATCGACAGCACCTTGCGGGAGATGTCGGCCAGCGTCCGGTCGAAGGTTTCCTGCGCCTTCTGCTCGCGCGCCCGCATCTTGGCGGACAGATCGTCGATCGCGCCGATCGCCTCGGCCTGGCTGGCATCGATGGTGTTGCGCAACAGCTCGGTGCGGTTCGCAAGCTCGTCCGACAGTTTCGCAAGCCCCTGCCGCAATGCTTCGGTCCGCGCGTTCAGGCGCTGCAGCGCCATGCGCTGCAGGTCGTTGTCGGCGAGGTCCGACATCACGGGAATCGTCTTCTCGATGGTTTCGGTGTTGCGGCGGGCTTCCTCGGCGGAGGCGGTCGCCAGCGACAGGTAATAGGCATTGGCGGCGACCAGCATCGCGGTGAAGGCCTCGCGGGATTTTCCGAGCGCCGGCCAGATCAGCGCGTCGCGGTGTCCGGTGGCGCCCTCGATGATCGAATAAAGTCCCGCCATGTCGCGGGCGGGGGTGAGGACCTGGTCCTCATAGGTTTTCGAGATCGTCGCCTGCACGCCGCGCAGCTCGCCAAAGCCGTTGAGGAAGCGCTCGGTGACGCGCTCGAGCTTCTCCACCGACCCCGACAGCATCGGGTCGGTCGAGGCGCGGGTGGTCAACGTCCCGAGCACGGCTTCGCGCAGCAGCAAGATCTCGGCGAACAGTTCGGGGCTCGGCTGGTTGATGTAGCGATGGATCAGGTTCTGCAGCCGGCCGGTTTCGCTCTCCAGCAGCGCCAGGATCTTGTCGGACTCCCGCACCTGCCGGACGTCGTCCCAGGCCGAACCCAGCACTTGCGCGCCGTTCCAGATCATGGCGACCAGCACCATGACGACCGCCGAGTTCAGCGCCGCGATCGACAGGATGCGCCAGCGGATCGGCACCGCGCGCAGCAGCCCGACGAGCAAGGCGCGGCCGCGCCCGGCAAGCCCCGGGCGCCGTTCCACCGCTTCGTCCCGCCTGGATGCCGCCAAGTTCACTCCACCTTGCGAATGCGTTCGATCAGGGCCGCGGCCGCGGGGTCGCGTTGCGCCTTCTGGTAGATGCCCGCCATCGCGGCTCCGAACGGCTGGCGGTCGAAGTCGGTAACGATGGTGACGCCGGCGACCTTCGCCTGCTGTCGCGACCGCTCCTCGAGGTCGATCCACTTCTCGCGCATGAAGCGGCTGGATTTTTGCGCGGCGTCGCGGAAAAGCCGGCGATCCTCGTTCGAGAGGCTTTGCCAGGCCTTCAGCGACATCACCAGCACTTCCGGGCTCATGGTGTGTTCGGTGAGGGTGTAGAAGCCGGCATATTTATAGTGACCCGTGGTGACGAAGGACGGCCAGTTGTTCTCCGCGCCGTCGATCAGTTTGGTCGCAAGTCCCGTGAGAACCTGGCCGTAGGGCAGTTCGACCGGCTCGGCGCCCAGCGCCCTGACCATGTCCGACATCAGTTCCGATTGTTGCACCCGAAGCCGCAAGCCCTTGAGGTCGGCGATCGAGTGCAGCGGCCTGACGCTGTTGTAGATCGAGCGCGCGCCGGAATCGTAAAACGTCAGCCCGACAAATCCGTAAGGCTCGAAGCTGCCGAGGATATCCTCGCCGATTGGGCCGTCCAGCACCTTCTGCAAATGTTCGACCGAGCGAAACAGGAACGGCATCGCCAGCACGTTCATGGCCGGCACGAAGGTTCCGATCAGCGCCACGTTGGTGCGATTGAGATCGATGGCGCCGGCGCGGGTCTGCTCGATGGTTTCCTTTTCCTCGCCGAGTTGGCTCGAGTGGAACACCCGGATTTGCAGGCGGCCGCCGCTGCCCTCTTCGACCAGGCGGCCCATGTAGCGCAGCGCCTGAACGGTCGGATAGTCCTCGTTCTGGTTGTCGGCTGCGCGAAACTCACGCGCCGGCGCGCCCGTCGAGGCGGCCGTCAACAACAGCGCAAAGACAAGCACCACTGTCCGCGAAAGGTGGGCGCGGCTGTACACAGGTAACTATCCCCCTATGATGATGTCTGCGGCGGGAAGAAAAGGTTCAATGCCTTTTGGCAAAGGCGGGCGGCGTCGGACCATTGTGCCAGCATGGCGAGCTTCGTCAATCCGCTGCCGCGATCTTGTTCCGTCCCGGATTGAAACGGCCGGTGTGAGGTTCTATGAGGGCGGAGCGGCGTTTCGAGCCGGACAAGCTGGAATGTTTCCATGGTGAAACTGATCCAAAAATTTCTGCAACTCGCTTCTGCGGCCGCCGTGCTCGGCGTTGCCTCGCCGGCATTCGCGGTCACCGACATCATGTGGTGGCACGCGATGTCGGGCGAACTCGGACGGCAGCTGGAGAAGCTCGCCACCGATTTCAACGCCTCGCAATCCGAATACCGCGTGGTGCCGAGCTACAAGGGCAACTACACCGAGACCGTCACCGCGGCGATCTTCGCGTTTCGCTCGCGCAGCCAGCCCGCGATCGTCCAGGTCAACGAGATCGCGACCGCCACCATGATGGCGGCGAGGGGCGCGATCTATCCGGTGTTCGATCTGATGCGCGATGAGGCCGAGGCGTTTTCGCCGGCCGCATATCTGCCGGCCGTCACCGGCTATTATGCCGACGCCGCCGGCAACATGTTGTCGTTCCCGTTCAACGTATCGACGCCGATCCTCTACTACAACAAGGACATGTTCCGAGCCGCCGGCCTCGACCCCGATGTCGCGCCGAAGACCTGGCCCGAGCTTGGCGAGGCGGCGAAGCGGCTACGGGCGTCGGGTGTCGGCTGCGGCTTCACCACTTCCTGGCCGTCATGGATCAATGTCGAGAATTTTTCCGCCTACCATGACCTGCCGATCTCGACCGAGGCCAACGGCTTCAACGGCCTCGACGCGGTGCTCGATTTCAATAATCCGGTCGTGGTGCGGCATATCGCGCAACTGGCGGAATGGCAGGCCACGCACGTGTTCGACTATGGCGGCCGGGCCACGTCGGCCGAGCCGCGGTTTCAGAACGGCGACTGCGGCATCTTCATCGGCTCGTCGGCGACGCGCGCCGACATCCTGAAAAATTCGAAATTCGAGGTCGGCTACGGCATGCTGCCGTACTGGCCGGACGTCAAGGGCGCGCCCCAAAACACCATCATCGGCGGCGCCACCCTGTGGGTGCTGCGCGACCGGCCGCGCGAGGAATACAGGGGGGTCGCCAAATTCTTCGGTTTCCTGTCGAAGCCGGAAGTCCAGGCCGCCTGGCATCAGAACACCGGCTATCTGCCGATCACCCGCGCCGCCTTCGACCTGACCCGCGCGCAGGGCTTCTACGATCGCAATCCCGGCACCGCGATCTCGATCGAGCAGATCACCCTGAAGCCGCCGACCGCGAATTCGCGGGGCTTGCGGCTCGGCTCCTTCGTCCTGATACGCGACGTCATCGACGACGAACTGGAACAGGCGTTTGCCGGCAAGAAAACCGCGCAAGCCGCGATGGATTCCGCGGTCGAGCGGGGCAATCGGCTGCTGCGCCAGTTCGAGCGCGCCAATCCGGACCGGTAGCGGCGCGCGATGCATGCATTACCGGACCTAAAGAATATCGAGGCATACGACGCCTGGCGGGCGGACGCGGCGCGATGCCTGCCGGCGGCGCTCGACATCGCGCGCAGCCATCGCTTGCCGCATGGTGAGGCGCATCTGTTTGCGACCGGCACCAATGTCGTCGTCGCACTCGACGACAAATTGATACTGAAGATTTTTCCGCCGCCGTTGCGTCATCAATTCGTATCGGAGCGGATGTCGCTGGCGCAACTGCGCGGCCGCATCACGGTGCCGATCCCGGAGATCGTGATCGAGGGCGAGCGCGACCGCTGGCCGTATCTCGTCATCACCCGGCTCTCCGGCATCGCTGGCGAGCAGGCATGGCCGTCCTTGCCGGAGGATCAAAAGCGGCGCCTGCTCGGCCAGATCGGCAAGACCATTGCGGAAGTGCAGCGCGTGCCGGTCGGAGAATTGTCCGCCATCGAACCGCGCTGGGATGAGTTCATCCCGGCGCAGATCGAACGTTGCCACGCCCGGCACGCGCGCCTCGGGCTCGCGCCAAAATATCTGGACGGGCTGGACCAGTTCATCTGCGACGCGGCGCCCCTCATTCCACTCGACGCGCCGGCGGTGATCCTGACCGGCGAATACATTCCGGAGAATTTTCTGCTGAGCCGCGACGACGGGCAGCTGGCCGGGCTGATCGACTTCGGCGACGTGATGACCGGATGGTGCGAATATGATCTGCTCGGTCCGGGCAGCTTCATGACGGCGGGAATGCCGGATCGCGTTCACAGCCTGTTTCGCGGCTTCGGCTACACGCAGGCCGACATCACGCCGGCACTGACGCGACGGCTGATGGCGTTGGGGCTGCTGCACCGCGCCAGCAATTTGAATATCCAGATTTGCATCGAGCACTGGCAGCAGAAGGCCGGCGACCTTTTCGAACTGGAACGATTGCTCTGGCCGATTTGATCCGGTCGCTTCAGTCCTTGGTCTGGCCTTTCTTGCGCTTCGGGGTCCGAGGTGATTCAAATCCAGACGTCGTTCGCGGCGGTGCGTTCGCCGCCCTGGTCGCCCGTATTGGGCACGCCCCGCGGTTCGATCAGCAGTAGTTTGACCTCGCGTTCAGCATAAGGCTTGTGTTCGACGCCCTTCGGCACGACGAACATTTCGCCCGCCGACAACTTCACCGCGCCGTCGCGAAAATCGATCCGCAGCACGCCATCGAGAACGATGAAGGTCTCGTCGGTGTCCTTGTGCTCGTGCCAGATGAAGTCGCCCTCGAGCTTCACGATCTTGAACTGGTAGTCGTTCATTTCGGCGATGACCTTCGGCTGCCACCGTTCGTCGAACAGCTTGAGCTTTGCGCCGAAGTTGATCGGCTGGTACTCCATCTGGCCCTCCCGCGAATGATCATGGGATTTATAACCGACCGGCGGTGGCCGTAGGCGTTCGCCCAAGAAAAGTGCGTGGCGAATTCGTGCATCAATAATAGGCAATGCTATTTCTTTGTATGCAACCGATTGCGGCATCCGGCCTTGCCGAAAGTACGATATTCGGAAGCGTTATCATGCGTTTAAACCGTCATCAGGGTTGCGTTAAGATTTGGCACGAACCTTGCGAAGTCGCTCCAAAAGCACGATTCCCGTAGCGTTGGAGCCATCAGATGAAGCGCCGCGATTTCCTCAAATCCGTCACCGGCGTCGCTGCCGGCGCCATGGTGCCGGCGCCTGCCATCTGGTCCCCCGCCAAGGCCGACGCCCGCTCCGAGACGCTGTTGATCGTCTCCGAAAGCGGTCCGAACAACCTCGACATTCACGGTGTCGGCACCAACGTGCCCGGCTATGAGGTGTCGTGGAATTGCTACGACCGGCTGATCAGCCACGAGATGAAGAGCGGTCCCGGCGGCGTGCCCTATTACGACCGCGACAAGTTCAAGCCCGAACTCGCCGAAGACATGAATGTCGGCGACATGTCGGTGACGTTCAAACTGAAGAAGAACGCCAAATTCCACGATGGGACTCCGGTCGCTGCCAAGGACGTCAAGTGGTCGCTCGACCGCGCCGTCAGCGTCGGCGGCTTTCCGACCTTCCAGATGGGCGCGGGCTCGCTGACCAAGCCGGAACAATTCGTTGTCGTCGACGACAATACGGTGCGGATCGATTTTGCCAAGAAGGACCGCCTGACGATTCCCGATCTCGCGGTCATCGTGCCCTGCGTGATCAATTCCGAACTGGTGAAGAAGAACGCGTCGGAGAAAGACCCGTGGGGCCTCGAATACACCAAGCAGCAGACCGCCGGCTCCGGCGCCTACAAGGTGACGAAATGGACCGCCGGCACCGAAGTGATCATGGAGCGCAACGACGACTGGGTCGGCGGTCCACTGCCGAAGGTCAAGCGCGTGATCTGGCGCATGGTGCCGCAGGCCGGCAACCGCCGCGCGCTATTGGAGCGCGGCGACGCCGACATTTCCTATGACCTGCCTAACAAGGATTTCGTCGAGCTGAAAACCGACGGCAAGCTCAACATCGTCTCGGTGCCGTATTCCAACGGCATCCAGTACATCGGTATGAACGTCAAGAACCCGCCGTTCGACAACATCAAGGTGCGCGAGGCGGTGGCGTATGCGATTCCGTACCAGAAAATCATGGATGCGGTGCTGTTCGGGTTGGCGAAACCGATGTTCGGCGCGCCGGCCAGCGAGCAGACCGAGGTGGCGTGGCCGCAGCCGACGAAATACAACACCGACATCGATAAGGCCAAGGCGCTGCTGGCGGAAGCCGGCTACCCCAACGGCTTCGAGACCACTCTGTCGTTCGATCTCGGTTTCGCCGGCGTCAACGAGCCGCTCTGCGTTTTGACGCAGGAGAGCCTCGCACAAATCGGAATCAAGACAACGATCAACAAGATTCCGGGTGCCAACTGGCGTACCGAACTCAACAAGAAAGTGCTACCGCTCTACACCAACGTGTTCTCCGGTTGGCTCGACTATCCCGAGTATTTCTTCATCTGGTGCTACGACGGCAAGAATTCGATCTTCAACACCATGAGCTACCAGTCGAAGACGATGGACGATCTGATTCACGGCGCCGTCGACGCCGCTGCGACCGGCAACAAGCCGGTCTACGACAAGGACGTGGTCGGTTTCGTCGACCTGGCGTTCAAGGATATTCCGCGCATTCCGATCTATCAGCCCTATGTCAACGTCGCGATGCAGAAGAACGTCTCCGGCTATCAGTACTGGTTCCACCGCCGGCTCGACTATCGCGCACTGGTGAAGGGGTGAGAGGCGAGTGGCGAATAGCGAATAGGGAGTAGCGAATAGTGACGGAAAGCAGCCCGCATCATCCATTCGCCATTCGCCATTCGCCACTCGCAACGCACCGGGGCGCGCCATGCTGACCATGATCGGCAAGCGGCTGCTGTTCGCGATCCCGTCGCTGATCGGGGTGGTGATCGTCACCTTTCTGCTGACGCGCGCGCTGCCCGGCGATCCCGCGGCGTATTTCGCCGGTCCCGCCGCGGACAAGGCGGCGGTCGAGCAGATCCGCAAGAAACTCGGTCTCGACAAGCCGCTGATCGAGCAGTTCTTCCGCTACACCGTCGACCTCGCGCATGGCGATTTCGGCAATTCGCTCACGACCGGCCAGCCCGTCGCGACCGAAATCCGTAACCGGCTGCCGGCTTCCGCCGAGCTGACCCTGCTTGGCCTGATCGTTTCGATCGTGATCGCGATCCCGCTCGGTATTCTCGCCGCGACAAGGCCCGGCTCGTGGATCGACCATCTCTGCCGGGTCACGACCACCGCGGGCGTATCGCTGCCGGTGTTCTTCACGGGACTGGTGCTGGTCTATGTCTTCTATTTCCGGCTCGGCTGGTCGCCGGCGCCGCTTGGGCGGCTGGACGTGTTCTATAGCGCGCCGCCGACGGTGACCGGCTTCTACCTGATCGACGCGTTGATCGCGCGCGATTTCGAGGTGTTTCGCTCCGCGCTGAACCAGCTGATCCTGCCGGCGATGACGCTTGCGATCTTCTCGCTGGCGCCGATCGCGCGGATGACCCGGGCCTCGATGCTGGCGGTACTGTCGTCGGACTTCGTGCGCACCGCGCGCGCCTCCGGCCTGTCGCCCGGCACGGTCATCGTCACTTACGCCTTCCGCAACGCCATGCTGCCGGTCATCACCACGCTCAGCATGGTGTTCTCCTTCCTGCTGGGCGCCAACGTGCTGGTGGAAAAAGTGTTCGCCTGGCCGGGCATCGGCTCCTACGCGGTGGAAGCCCTGATCTCGTCGGACTTCGCGCCGGTGCAGGGCTTCGTGCTGACCATGGCGGTGATGTATGTGCTGCTCAACCTGATGATCGACATCCTCTATGGCGTGATCGATCCCCGGGTGAGGCTTGAAGGGTGAGGTTAGCATGAGCACCGTTGCGCCGGCCGTTGAACCCGCTCGCCCCTCACGCACCTCGGGGCTGTCGGCGATCTTCGAGCACACCCGCTACGTGCTCGGCGAGAACCGCGTCACCGCGTTCGCGTTCGGCCTTCTGATCCTGATCGTATTCGCGGCGCTGTTCGGCCCCTACATCGTTCCCTACGATCCGCTGGCCTCCGATACCGCCGCAGCGCTGAAGCCGCCGTCACTGGCGCATTGGTTCGGCACCGACCAGCTGGGCCGCGACATCTTCAGCCGGGTCATCGTGGCGACCCGGCTCGACACCTTCATCGCGGTGGCGTCCGTCATGCTGGTATTCCTGATGGGCGGGCTCGCCGGCATCGCCGCGGGCTATTTCGGCGGCTGGACCGATCGCATCGTCGGCCGCATCGCCGACACCATCATGGCATTCCCGCTGTTCGTGCTGGCGATGGGCATCGTGGCCGCGCTCGGCAACACCGTGCAGAACATCATCATCGCGACCGCGATCGTGAACTTCCCGCTTTACGCCCGCGTTGCTCGCGCCGAGGCCAATGTGCGGCGCGACGCCGGCTTCGTGCAGGCGGCGCGGCTGTCGGGTAATGGCGAATTCAGGATCCTGCTGGTGCACATCCTGCCCAATATCATGCCGATCATGATCGTGCAGATGTCTCTGACCATGGGCTATGCCATCCTCAATGCCGCGGGCCTGTCCTTCATCGGGCTCGGCGTGCGGCCGCCGACCGCCGAATGGGGCATCATGGTCGCGGAGGGCGCGAGCTTCATGGTATCGGGCGAATGGTGGATCGCGCTGTTTCCGGGCGTTGCGCTGATGATTGCAGTGTTCTGCTTCAACCTGCTCGGCGACGGCCTGCGCGACATCGTCGACCCGCAGCGAAGGACGTGAGGTGATGGTCAAGGGAATCGGACGCGGCGCTTCTCTTCACCTCGCCCCGCTTGCGGGGAGAGGTCGCCGCGCGCTTGCGCGGCGGGTGAGGGGGAGCCTCCGCGCATTCCTCTGCTCACTGTACTCGCTGGTGCAGGCCCCTCACCCCAACCCTCTGAGAGCGAGCTTCGCTCGTCTCGTCCCCGCAAGAGCGGGGCGAGGGAGCAGACCTCCCGTGCGGAGAGACCTTCCATGACCGCGCAGCCGCTGCTCGACGTCAACGACCTCACCGTGGAATTCGCCACCCGCCGCGGCATCGTCAAGGCGGTGCAGCACGTCAACATCTCCGTGGCCAAGGGCGAGACGCTCGGCATCGTCGGCGAATCCGGTTCCGGAAAATCCGTCACCTCCTATGCGGTGATGCGGATTCTCGACCGCGCGGGAAAAATCGCCGAGGGCTCGGTGATGTTTTCCGGTATCGACGTCAAGAACGCCAGCGAAGACCAGATGCGCGATTTGCGCGGCCGCGAAATCTCGATGATCTTCCAGAACCCGCGCGCGGCGCTCAATCCGATCCGGAAAGTGGGCGACCAGATCGAGGACGTGCTGCGCCAGCATGTGCAGCAGTCGCAGGTCGGCGACCGCGGCGAGAAGGCGATCGAGGCGCTGGAGCAGGTCAAGATCGCCCGTCCGCGCGAGCGCTATCACGCCTATCCGTTCGAATTGTCGGGCGGCATGTGCCAGCGCGTGGTGATCGCGCTGGCACTGGCCTGCAATCCGCAGCTCCTGATCGCCGACGAGCCGACCACCGGCCTCGACGTCACCACGCAGAAGGCGGTGATGGATCTGATCGTCGAGCTGACCAAGCGGCGCGGCATGTCGACCATCCTGATCACCCACGATCTCGGATTGGCGGCGGCCTATTGCGACCGTGTGGTGGTGATGGAAAAGGGCAGGGTGGTTGAGACCGCGCTGTCCGCCGATATTTTTGCAAATCCCGAGCACGCCTATACCAAGAAGCTGATGCGTGCGACGCCGCGGATCGGCGTCTCCCTGCGCGACCTGCTGCCGGAGGAAGAAGCCGCGGCGTTGCCGCCCCAGCCATCAGCCGTCATGGCCGGGCTTGACCCGGCCATCCATCTTTCTTCGCAAGACTCTTCTTCAGCGATGGACCCCCGGGTCAAGCCCGGGGGTGACGATCCCGCCAAGGCTCCCCTCCTGCTCGTCGAAAAGCTCGTCAAGGAATACCCGCGCCAGGGCGCCACCGCCACGCTGTCAAAACTGTTCTCGCGCAAGCCGCCGGTCGAGCTGGAAAATTTCCGCGCGGTCGACGGCATCAGCTTCTCGGTCGGCCGCGGCGAGAGCGTCGGTCTGGTCGGCGAATCCGGCTGCGGCAAATCCACCACCTCGATGATGGTGATGCGGCTGTTGGACCAGACTTCGGGCCGCATCGCGTTCGACGGCGACGAGATCGGCGCCATCATGCCGAACGCGTTCGCGCGGCTGCCGCTGCGCAAGAGCATCCAGATGGTGTTCCAGGATCCAACCGACAGCCTCAATCCGCGCTTCACCGCGGCGCGCGCGATCGCCGATCCGATCATGCAGCTCGGCAATGTCAGGGGGCGCGACGCGCTGCGCGCGCGTTGCGAGGAACTGGCCGGGCTGGTCGGCCTGCCGGTCAACCTGCTCGATCGTTTCCCGCATCAATTGTCGGGCGGCCAGAAGGCCCGCGTCGGCATCGCGCGCGCCATCGCGCTGCATCCGAAACTCGTGATCCTCGACGAGCCGACGGCCGCGCTCGACGTCTCGGTGCAGGCGGTGGTGTTGAACCTGCTGCAGGATCTGAAGGCCTCGATGGGCATGAGCTACCTGTTCGTGTCGCATGATTTGAACGTGGTGCGGTTGTTGTGCGACCGCGTCATCGTGATGCGGACGGGGCGAATCGTCGAGCAGGGGCCGTCGGAACGGGTGCTGGGCGACCCTCAGGATGCCTATACCAGGGAGCTATTGACGGCGATTCCGCACCCCCCGTTGCCGGTTCATTAGAGCGTTTTCGAGTGAAATGGGGATCCAGTTGGCATGAAGAAACGCATCAAACAAGAATTTAGAGCGTGAACCGGAAAGATGCTAACCGGGGTTGCGAAACGATCCTGTCGATGGGAGCAAAATGGCCGCCGATCCGCTTGACGATTATGTCGATGCCGCAGCCAAGACGTTGACGCTGCCGATGGACCCCGCCTGGAAGCCGGCGGTCAGGGCCAATCTCGAGGTCTCGCTGAGGATTGCGCGGCTGGTCGATGAATTCCCGCTTCCCGACGAAACCGAGCCGGCCAGTGTCTTTGCAGCCTGATCTCGCGATTCCCCAAGGCGTCGACGGACTGTCGGCCGCGGAAATCGCCTCGGCCGTATCGGGCCGAAGGTTGTCCGCGCTCGGCGTCACCGAGGCGGCGCTGGCGCGGATCGCCAAACATGACCACGTCCTGAATTGCTTTACCGACGTGACCGCCGATCGCGCCCGCGCCAGGGCGCGCGCCGTCGATGCCGCGATTGCAACCGGAAAGAAAGTCGGCCCGCTCGCCGGCGTGCCGTTCGCGGTGAAAAACCTGTTCGATGTGCAGGGGCTTTCGACCCGCGCCGGATCGAAGATCAACCGCGACATGAAGGCCTCGCCGCGTGACGCCACCCTGATCGAGCGGATGGAGGTTTCAGGCGCCGTGCTGGTCGGCGCGCTCAACATGGGCGAATACGCCTACGATTTTACGGGCGAGAATGTCCACGACGGACCGTCACGCAATCCGCATGATCCGACGCGCATGACCGGCGGCTCCTCCGGCGGCTCCGGCGGCGCGGTCGGCGGTGGCCTGGTGCCGATCGCACTGGGCTCGGACACCAACGGTTCGATCCGGGTGCCGTCCTCATTCTGTGGCATCTTCGGATTGAAGCCGACCTATGGCCGGCTGTCGCGGGCGCGGTCGTTTCCGTTCGTCTACAGCCTCGATCATCTCGGCCCGTTCGCCCGCAATGTCGCCGATCTCGCGCTGGCCTATGACGCAATGCAGGGACCCGACCCGGAGGATGCGGCCTGCACGATGCGGCCCGCCGAGCCGGTGAGTGCACTCCTGGCGCAGGATATCGGGGGCCTGCGCATCGCGATCGCCGGCGGATATTTCCAGAAGAGTGTTTTCCCCGAGGCCGTCGAGGCCGTCGCCCGCGTCGCCGGGGCGCTGGGTGTTACGCGCACGGTCGAAATCCCGGAGGCCGCGCGCGCGCGCGCCGCCGCCTACATCATCACCGCCACCGAGGGCGCATCGCTGCATCTCGATCGGCTGCGCCGGCGCGCGGGCGATTTCGATCCGGCGGTGCGCGATCGCCTGCTGGCGGGCGCGATGATTCCGGCGCCGCTGGTCGACCGCGCGCAGAAATTCCGCCGCTGGTATCGCGCCAGGGTCCTGGAGCTGTTCAAATCGGTCGATGTGATCCTCGCACCTGCGACGCCCTGCGTCGCGCCAAAACTCGGGCAGACGACCTTCGTGCTCGACGGTGTCGAGCTTCCGGTGCGCGCCAATATCGGCGTCCACACCCAGCCGATTTCCTTTATCGGGCTGCCGGTCGCCGCGGTGCCGGTGCCGCTCGAGCCGATGCCGATCGGCGTGCAGATCATCGCAGCGCCCTGGCGCGAAGACATCGCGCTGCGGGTGGCTCATGCGCTCGAGCGTCAAGGCGTAGTCGCGGCACCACCGCCGAGGGGCATCTGACATGCAGGTCGATCTCCCCGACGTAATCTCGGAGGTATCAGCGCAATTCGAGCGCTACGAAAAGGCGCTGGTATCGAACGACGTCGCCGTGCTCGATGAATTGTTCCGCGCTGACCCCCGAACGTTGCGCTATGGCATCGGCGAAAATCTCTACGGCTATGATGCGATCATGGCGTTCCGCGCCGCGCGCTCGCCGATCGGCCTCAACCGCAAGACCGCGCAGACCGTCATCTCCACCTATGGCCGCGATACCGCGGTCGCCTCCACGCTGTTCTATCGCGATGCCTTGCCCGGCAAGGTCGGACGGCAGATGCAGACCTGGGTGCGATTTGCCGAAGGCTGGAAGATCGTCGCAGCCCATGTCAGCATCATCGACGAAGGCGGAATACCCAAGGGTCAAAAGACATGAGTCTTGACGATCTCCCGGCAGGTTCCGCGCCACGTCCAGAGGCCGAGACGGTGGTTCCGCGCATCGACCGTGCCTCGCCCTATCCGATGAAAATCACGCGCGCGGAGGAATTGCGGCTGCAGCTCGCCGACGAGATCGTGCGCGGCGCGCTGGCGCCGGGCGCGGCGCTGGACGAGACCGACATCGCGCGCCGCTTCAACGTGTCGCGTACCCCGGTGCGCGAGGCGCTGCGCCAGCTCGCAGCCTCGGGCCTGGTCGATTCGCGGGCGCATCGCGGCGCGGTGGTGGCGCGGCCCTCGATCCAGCGGCTGACCGGGATGTTCGAGGCGATGGCGGAGCTGGAAGCGATGTGCGCGGGGCTTGCCGCGGAACGCATGCAGCCCGCCGATCGCCACCGGCTGGAGGCGATCCACGAGGAATTGCGGGTGTTGAGCCATGTCGGCAATCCCGATCGCTTTCACGAAGTCAACGAGCGCTTTCACAATGCGATCTATGCCGGCTCGCAGAACGGCTACATCGCCGAGATTACGCTCGCGACCCGGGTGCGGGTGCAGCCGTTCCGCCGCGCCCAGTTCCGCAACCTCGGCCGGCTCGCCAAATCGCACGCCGAGCACGACCGCGTCGTGATCGCGATCCTGCGCGGCGACAAGGCCGGCGCCGCCGTCGCGATGCGCGCGCACATCGAGCTGGTGCGCGACGAATACGAACTCTACGCTGTGTCGGTGTGAGAGGGCGAATAGTGAGTGGCGAATGGCGAATAGAGAATTTTTCTTCGCTACTCGCTACTCGCTACTCGTTATTCGCCACCCGCTTCTTCTCACTCCGCCGCCGCCTCCGCCACGAACGCGCGCCAGCCGCCGAACTGGGAAATCTCCCGCGCGCCGTCGACGTCGGCGGCTTCGACAATAAAGCCCTTGACGCCGCGGCCGTCGGCGAGCCGCACGGTGCCGATCGATAGCGGCGGCGGGACGGAGGCGACGAATTTGCCGAAGGCGGCGGCGGGCAGCGCCCAGATTTCCAGCTCGATCGACGCGCCCGCTCCGGTTGCCACCCGCAGCATGCCGGGCTTCGGCGGCGTGGTTTCCAGCGCATAGAGCTTGTAGTCCGGCGCGGTGGTGGCCTGTTCGAGCAGCCGTCCGCCGAGCGCCTTCAATTCGCCGTTCAGCGCCATGCCCGACAGATGCGCGCCGACCACGGCGATGGCGATCTCGTCGCCGCTGACGCCTGCCGGCAACGTCACCAGCGGCGGCTGCGGCAGGCCGAGCGCGCCCATCGGCAATTTCGTGTCGGCGTGGAACATGCGGCCGATGCTGGAGAGCCGCGCGTCCTGGCCGGCCGGCGCCAGCAGCGTGATGCCGAACGGGATGCCGTCGGGCCGCATCGACGCCGGCAGCGCCAGGGCGCAGAGGTCGAGCAGGTTGACGAAATTGGTGTAGGTGCCGAGCCTGGAATTGAGTTCGAGCGGATTGGCCAGCACCTGCGCGGTGGAATACACGGTCGGCGCCGTCGGCAGCATCAGCGCGTCGATATTGGCAAAGCCGCGCTCCGCGATCCTGCGCAGCGCCTGCAGCCGGTAGAGCGCCGCAAACGTGTCGGCCGCGGTAAGCCGGGAGCCGGCGATGATGATCTCGCGCGTTACCGGATGGATCGCGTCCGGCGATGACGCCAGCAGGTTGCGGATCACCAGATAGCGCTCGGCGACCCACGGTCCCTCATAGAGCAGCCGCGCGGTCTCATAGAACGGTTCGAGGTCGAACTCGACCAGCGTGGCGCCGAGCGAAGTCCAGCGCTTCAGCGCCTCGGCATAGGCAGCCTCCGAGGCCTTGTCGCCGAAGAAGATCAGCTGGCCTTTATTAGGCACCCCAAGCCTGAGATTGGCGGGAAACGGCGTCATCTCCGCGAGCCGCCGGTCGCGCGAATAGGGATCGGCGCCGTCGGGTCCGGCGATCGCCTGCAGCGCCGTCATGGCGTCGTCGACGGTGAGCGAGAACACCGAGACACAATCCAACGTCCGGCAGGCCGGCACCAGGCCCGCGGTCGAGACCAGGCCAAGGCTCGGCTTCAGCCCGACGATGTTGTTGAGCATCGCCGGCACCCGGCCGCTGCCGGCCGTGTCGGTGCCGAGCGAAAGCGGCACCAGTCCGACAGATACCGCAACCCCCGATCCCGTGCTCGATCCGCCCGGGATCAGATCGGCCCGCAACGGATTTTTGGGAATGCCGTAGGGCGAGCGCGTGCCGACCAGGCCGGTGGCGAACTGATCGAGATTGGTCTTGCCGATCACGATGGCGCCGGCCGCGCGCAGCCGAGCGACCGCGGTCGCGTCAAGCGTCGGAGAATAGGAAAACGCCGGACAGGCGGCGGTGGTCGGCATGCCCGCCACGTCGATATTGTCCTTCACCGCGACCGGAACGCCGTAAAGCGGAAGCTGCGCCAAATCCTTTTTCGCGGCGAGCTGCTCGGCTTCCGCCACCGCCTGCCGTTCGTCGCGCAGGCTGATGAAGATCGCGGGATCGTTATGCGCGCGAATCCGCGCAAAACTGCGCGCCACGGTTTGCGCGGGCGTCAGCTCGCCGGCGCGATGCGCGGCAACGATCGCTGCGGCGGTTTCCGTCACCCGCGGCTCCGGTTGCAGACAACGTCAGTCGGCGGGTGGGGCAAGCACGCCGTCTCCGCGGTCCGAAAGCACAGGACTGGACTGAGGTTCGCCATGAATAACTGCTCTCCCGGAGGCGGCAACGGCCTCCCTATCGAAGCAAGCGGTGTGCCATTGTGTACACGCTTGGAGGTCGTCGGAACACGGCAAATTTTCTCAATTTATCAGCTGCTTGGTCTGAATTTGGGCGGCTCCATGCGCGACCCGCCGGCCGGGTCGCTTACTCGGGTTTGCTTATTTTGTAGGCAGGGTCTCGCGTCGCCGCGGGGCCCACCACCTTGCTCGAGCCCTGCGTGATCAGCCGCGCCGCGCGCTGGTCGCGCAGATAAATCCACAGCCAGCTGATCGCGACCTGGAGCCGGTTGCGCAGGCCAATCAGGAAATAGATGTGCGCGATGCCCCAGATCCACCACGCCAGCGTGCCGCGCAATTTGAATCGACCGAAATCGATCACCGCCTTGCGCTTGCCGATCTGCGCGAGGCTGCCGGCGTGGCGATAATGGAACGGCGGCACCGTCTCGCCGCGCAGCCGCGCCTTGATCAGCTCGGCGACATACCCGCCCTGCTGCTTTGCCGCCGGCGCGATGCCGGGCACCGGCGTGCCGTCGGTATCAACGATCGCCACGGTATCGCCGATCGCAAAAATATCGGGATGGCCGGGCACGGTGAGATCGGGATTGACCTGCAGGCGGCCGGCGCGGTCGGCCGGCGCCCCCAGCCATTCGGCGGCCGGCGAGGCGCGCACGCCGGCGGCCCAGATCAGGGTTTTGGACGCAAGGTGCTCGCCGCCATACATTACGCCATCGGCGGAGCATTCGGTGACGGCCTTCCCCAACACCACTTCAACGCCGAGACTTTGCAGCGAGCGGTGCGCGTAAGCCGACAGATCGTCCGGAAATCCTGCCAGCACGCGCGGACCGGCCTCGATCAGGACCACGCGCGTGCGGTGGGTATCGATGTTGCGGAAGTCCGGCGGCAGCGTGTCCCGCGCCAATTCCGCGATGGTGCCGGCGAGTTCGACGCCGGTCGGCCCGGCGCCGACGATAACGAACGTCAACAGCGCAGCGCGCCGCTCCGGATCGGTCTCGCGCTCGGCGCGCTCGAACGCCACCAGAATGCGCCGCCGCAGCGTGGTGGCGTCCTCCAGCGTCTTCAGGCCGGGCGCGAACGGCTCCCATTCGTCGTGGCCGAAATAGGCGTGGAAGGCGCCGGTGGCGAGCACCAGCGTGTCATAGGCAAGCGCATCGCCGTCATCGAGCAGCACGCGCTTGTTCGCGGCGTCGACGCCGTTCACGGTGGCGAACAGCGTCGTGACTTCGGGGCGGTCGCGCAGCAGATAACGGATCGGCCAGGCGATTTCGGACGTGGCCAATGAGGCGGTCGCAACCTGGTACAGCAGCGGCTGGAACAGATGATGGTTGCGCCGGTCGACCAGCGTGATCGCAACCGGCGCGCCGGCCAGCCGAAAGGCGGCTTCCAGTCCGCCAAAACCGGCGCCGACGATGACCACGCGATGGGGATTTGGCGGCTGCGCCTGTTCGGTCGTCATATGGAAACGCCCCTTGGTTCAGATCTCTTCGTCCGCTCGATTGATGTAGGCGTTTGGCGGGTTCCGTCCAAGGCCGATTTTCCGATTGATCGATAGCGGAAACGTATCGTCGGTCACGCGTTGCGCGGCATCTGCGCAAGCGTGACGCGGCGGCGCGCCGGCAACCATAATCCTGCAACGGCTCCCAGCAGTGAAAGTGCGGCCGCAACGCGCATGGAAGCCGCGAAACCGGCGCTAAAGCTCGCCGCCGAATCGACCGCGCCGTTGGCAGAAAATACCGCCACCATGGCGGCGATGCCGAACATGCCGCCGATAAAGCGCGCCATATTGAAGACGCCGGAGGCCTTGCCGATCTCGGTTGCGGCGACCGAGCCCAGAATCGCATTCTGCGCTGCCGGCATCGCCATCGAAACACCGACGCCCGCGAGCAGCAGCGGAGCGACCAACTCCGAATAGGCCATACCGGGTGCGGCATTGATCGCGATCCAGCCGAGCCCGATCGCCTGCATCAGCAACCCGGCGACGACCAGCAGCCGTTCGCCGGCCTTGTTGACAAGCGCGCCCGCGATCGGCGCGGTAACGAACAGCGTCGCGGTCCAGGGCAGCAACCGCAGGCCGGCGCCAAACGGCCCGTAGCCGAGCGCGGCCTGCAGAAATTGCGGCAGCAGGAACAGCACGCCATACATCGCCGCATAAAACAGGAAGCTCGCGGCAACGCCGGATGCAAAGGCGCGCGCCCGAAACAGCCGCATCGGCACCATCGGTGCGGGCACCCGCAGCTCCCACACCACGAATGCAACAGCCAGCAGCGTCCCGGCGGCGAGCGCGCCGACCGTCTCACGGCTGGTCCAACCGGCCATATTGCCGCGCAGCAGTCCCCAGACCAGCGCCAGCGCCGCGGCCGCGACGATCCCGAGGCCCGGAATATCCAGCCTGGCTGTCGGCCCAAAACTCTCGCGAAGCCGCGAAAATACCAAGGCGACGGCGATCAGGCCGATCGGCAGGTTGATCCAGAAGATCCACCGCCAGCCAAAACTCTCGGTGATGAAGCCGCCGACGGCGGGGCCGATGATGAGGGCAAACCCGGTGACGCCGCTGAAGATGCCGAGCGCCCGCGCGCGCTCATCTGTTGGAAACGCACCGCTCAGAATCGCCATCGCCAGCGGCATCACCAAAGCGGCGCCGGCGCCCTGGGCGGCTCGCGCCGCGATCAGCGATGCAGCGCTGCCCGACAGCGCGCATCCCACCGACGCCAGCGCAAACACCAAAATGCCGGCGGCAAACATCGCCCGGCGGCCGAACCGGTCGCCGACCGCGGCGCCGGTCAGCAGCAGCACCGCAAAACTTAGATTGTAGGTATTGACCGTCCATTGCAGCGTCTCGACCGAGGCATCGAAGTCGCTGCGGATGGTGGCAAAGGCCGTGGTGACGACCTGCGCCATCCAGCGCCATCATGAACGACGCCAGCGCGGTTACGCCAAGCGTCCAGTTCTTGATCTGCCGATCGTGGAATTCCTGCATAGCGTCTCTCCGCTTCGTTTCGGCCGCTTCATGCGGCGGTTCACGAACAGGACGAATGAAGAGAGGCGCGGGATTCCGCCGGAAATTAATTTTTTGCGGCCGAATCCTTTTGCACGTGCCGGACGTCTCGGAGGTTGATAGGCGATCGGTTCACGTCGCCAGACCCAAGGAGAGCATGATGAAACGGACCCTTATCAGGTATAAGACCAAGCCGGATATGGCCGACAAGAACGCCGAGCTGATTGCCGGGGTTTTTGCGGAACTGAAGGCCACGAAGCCGCAAGGACTTCGCTATCTTTCGCTGCGTCTCGACGACGATACGTTTGTGCATTTCGTCGAGAGCGAATCCGATTCCGGCAGCGCGTTGCCGACCTTCGCTGCCTTCAAGGCTTTCCAGAGCGGAATTCGTGAGCGTTGCATCGAGCCGCCGCAGCCCGGTAATGCTACAATCGTCGGCAACTATCGGATGCTTGCCGAGCCATAGACGGAAGTTGGGCCGGAGGTTCAGGAAGCAGAATGAAATCGCTGCCAAATCGATCGGCCGCCACCGATCTCGACGGCCTGCTCGCCGAGATGCGGCCAAAACTGCATCGCTACTGCGCGCGGATGGTCGGCTCGGTGATCGACGGCGAGGATGTCCTGCAGGATGCCCTGATCAAGGCGGTGGAGTCGTTTGCGTCCGCGGGTCCGATCGGCAACCCCGGCGGCTGGCTGTTCCGGATCGCGCACAACACCGCGCTGGATTTTCTGCGCCGCCGCAACCGGCAGCAGGCGCTGCAATCGGGCGAGGAGGTGGACATGATCGCAGACCCGGCCGACACCGTGGCGAGCCGCCAGATCGCCAGCGCCAGTCTTCGCACCTTCATGCGGCTTCCGCTCGCCCAGCGCTCCAGCGTGATCCTGATGGATGTGCTGGGTTGCTCGCTGCGGGAGGTCTGCGAGGTGATGGATCTCCAGTCTCCCCGCGGTGAAGGCGGCGCTGCACCGCGGACGCAGCCAGCTTCGCGAACTCGCCGGCGAGCCGGACGACCTGCCGCAGCAGAAGCTGTCGGAAGCCGATCGCGATCGCCTCGGCGCCTATGTCGCGCATTTCAACGCGCGGGATTTCGACGCCATCCGCGCCATGATATCGGACGATGTGCGGCTTGATCTCGTCAACAGGATGCGCATGAACGGCAAGGCCGAGGTTTCCCGATACTTTGGAAATTATTCGAAGATCGAGGACTGGCACCTGGTGCCGGGGCTGGTGGAAGGACGCCCCGCCATCCTGGTGTTCGATCCCAACGAGCCGGGCTCGGCGCCGAAATATTTCATGCTGCTGCAATGGTCCGCCGGCAAGGTCGCCGACATCCGCGACTTCCGCCATGCGCCCTACATCATCGACGGCGCCGAATATCGGATCTGAATGGCGATGAGACCGACCTGCTGATAGGGGACGGGCGGGTCACCCGGCCCCAAGGACTGTGGCCAACGCCATCCAAACCGGCACTATAATTCTTGCCATCCCCGGCAGATGCGAATTATGGTGCAGACGGCGGCATGCGTCGAAGGTTTTAAGAGGGGCCTTCGGTTCGTGCTTGCTGCCGGCCTGCCATTTCGCGCACAAAACACGGCAACTTGAAAAGGCGAAGCCCGTGACCGGAGCCCAAAACGCTCCCCGAACGGGACAGGTCGATCGGCTGGCGGGATCACGCAAATCACGAGGAGGGAGACTTTATGAGAACGGCATTCTGGCTGGCGGGCGCGACCGCTCTGGCGCTGGCGAACCCCGCGATCGCAGGCGATACCATCAAGATCGGCTTCGTCTCGACCTTCAGCGGTCCGGTCGCCTCGATCGGCAATGACATGCGCAATTCGTTCGAGCTCGCGCTCGATCACATGGGCCGCAAGATGGCCGGCAAGCCGGTCGAGGTGATCTACGAGGACGACACCTTCAAGCCGGACGTCGGCAAGCAGAAGACCGAAAAGCTCATTGAGTCCGATCATGTCGACTTCATCGCCGGCTATATCTGGTCGAACGTGCTGCTCGCCTCGCTGAAGCCGATCGTGGATTCGAAGACCATGCTGGTCGTCGCCAATGCGGGTCCGTCGCAGCTCGCCGGCGAATTATGTTCGCCCTACGTGTTCTCGACCTCCTGGCAGAACGACCAGACCCCGCAGGCCATGGGCCTCTACATGAACCAGAAGGGCGTCAAGTCGGTGTTTTTGATCGGGCCGAACTACGCCGCCGGCAAGGACATGCTGGCCGGCGTCAAGAGCACCTTCAAGGGCGAGGTCAAGGGCGAGGAATATACGGTGTGGCCGACCCAGCTCGATTTCTCCGCCGAACTTTCGAAAGCGCGGGCGTCGGGCGCGGCATCGATCTTCGTGTTCTATCCGGGCGGCGCCGGCGTGCAGTTCCTCAATCAATATGCGCAGGCCGGCCTGAAAGCGCAGATGCCGCTCTACACCGCATTCACCATCGACGAATTGTCGCTGCCGCTGCAAAAGGACAACGCGCTCGGCGTCCCCGGCGCGCAGGAATGGGTCAACGACCTGCCCAACGAGCAAAACAAGAAATTCGTCGCCGACTACCGCAAGAAATATCCGGGCCTGCGCCCGACCTATTACGGCGCGCAGTCCTATGACGCGGCGCAACTGATCAACAGCGCGGTGGTGGCGGTCAAGGGCGACACCAGCAAGAAGGACGCCATGAAGGCCGCGATGGAAAAGGCGGATTTCAAGTCGCTGCGCGGCGGCTTCAAATACGGCAACAACCACATCCCGATCCAGAATTTCTATCTGCAGGACGTGGTCAAGGATGCCGACGGCACGCTGTCGCTGAAGACGGTCGCCACCATCGTCAAGGACGACCAGGATCGCTTCCACGACAAGTGCCCGATGAAGTGAGCGGGGGGCGCGTCAACATGCAGCGGCGGCGCCCTTCGCGCTGCCGCTGTTTTGCTTTCGGCATATGGCTTGTAGACGCTGATTCTCCCTCTCCCCGTTCTTCACGGGGAGAGGTTGGGGCGAGGGGCTCTCTCATCGAGTACGACTCGCGGAGAGTCCCCCTCACCCGAAATTCGCTACCGCGAATTTCCACCTCTCCCCGCAAGCGGGGCGAGGTGGACCGCAGTCGTGTGCCGATTCAACTTAACGCCATCATGCCATAAGCACCCATGCTGCTCGTCGTCGAACAGTTTCTGAACGGATTGCAGTTCGGCCTGCTGCTGTTCCTGCTGGCGGCGGGATTGACGCTGGTGTTCGGCATCATGGATTTCGTCAACCTGGCGCACGGCTCGCTCTACATGATGGGCGCCTATTTTGCCGCGACCTTCGTGGCGTGGACCGGCAATTTCATTTTCGGCATCGTGCTGGCGCTCGGCGCGACGCTGCTGCTGGGCATCGTGCTGGAATTCGTGGCGCTGCGGCATCTCTATGGCCGCGATCATCTCGACCATGTGCTGGCGACCTTCGGGCTGATCCTGTTCTTCAACGACGCGGTGCGGCTGATCTGGGGTCCGGCGGGGCTGGCGCTGTCGCTGCCGCCCTGGCTGACGGTGCCGATCCAGGTCGTCCCCGGGGTGTTCTATCCGGCCTATCGGCTGGCGATCATCGTGGTCGCGCTCGCGGTGGCGTTGTTGCTCTATGTCGTGGTGATGCGCACGCGACTCGGCATGCTGATCCGCGCCGGCGCCTCGAACCGCGAGATGATCGGCGCGCTCGGCATCAACATCAAGCTGCTCTATACGCTGGTGTTCGGCCTCGGCGCCGCACTGGCCGGGCTTGCCGGCATGATGCAGGCGCCGATCCTCACCGTGCAGATCGGGATGGGCGAGAACATATTGATCCTCGCCTTCGTCATCATCGTGATCGGCGGCATCGGCTCGATCCGCGGTGCCTTCCTGGCCGCGATCTTCGTCGGCCTGATCGATACGCTCGGCCGCGCCTTCCTGCCGGATTTGCTGCGCAAGGTGCTGAGTTCGGCCGCGGCCTCGACCGCGGCGCCGGCGCTGTCCTCGATGCTGATCTACCTCCTGATGGCGATCGTGCTGGTGGTGCGGCCGGAGGGGCTGTTTCCGGCCAACCGGCGATGAAGGGTTTTTTCAATGCCCGCTACGCGGCGGCGGTGCTGGTCGTCGCCGGGCTGTTGCTGCTGCCGCTCTATACCTCGCTGAGCGGCAATGTGTTCGCGCTGACGCTGTTCACCCGCATCGTGATCTTCGCACTCGCAGCCTCCTCCCTCAACCTGATCATGGGCTATGGCGGCATGATGAGTTTTGGCCACGCCGCCTATCTCGGCATCGGCGGCTATGCCGTCGGCATTCTGGCGGCCGAGGGCATCGGCTCCGGATTCATCCAATGGCCGGTGGCGCTACTCGCTTCCGCGCTGTTCGCGCTGGTGATCGGCGCGCTGAGCTTGCGCACCCGCGGCGTCTATTTCATCATGATCACGCTGGCCTTCGCGCAGATGGCCTATTACGTCGCCTCCGGACTGTCGCGCTACGGCGGCGACGACGGCCTGACCATCTACAAGCGCAGCGATTTTGGCGGCCTCGTCAACCTGTCGAACCGTGTGCAGTTCTATTATCTCTGCATCGGCTGCCTGTTCGCTGGCCTCTATCTGATCTGGCGCATCGTCCATTCCCGCTTCGGCATGGTGGTGCAGGGGCTGCGCTCCAACGAGCAGCGCATGCAGGCGATCGGCTTTCCCGCCACCCGCTACCGGCTGGCCTGTTTCGTCATCTCCGGCACCATGTGTGGGCTGGCCGGCGCATTGCTCGCCAACAATACCGATTTCGTCAGCCCGGCCGTGATGTACTGGACCCGCTCCGGCGACCTCATGGTGATGGTGATCCTCGGCGGCATGGGCTCGCTGTTCGGTCCGGTGATCGGCGCCATCGTCTACCTCGTGCTGGAAGAATTTTTGTCGCAGGTCACCGAATACTGGGCGCTGATCCTGGGCCCGCTGCTATTGTTGATCGTGCTGTTCGGGCGCGGCGGCATCGACGGGCTGCTTGGGAGGTTTCCCCGTGGCTGAACCCCTGCTGCGCGTGGAGAAACTGGTCCGGCGGTTCGGCGGCATCGTCGCCACCGACAACGTCTCGCTCGATGTCGCCAAGGGCGAATTACACGCCGTCATCGGGCCGAATGGCGCCGGCAAGACCACGCTGATCAGCCAGCTGACCGGGCAGTTGCTGCCGCATTCGGGCAGCATCTGGCTCGCCGGCCGCGACATCACCCGCGTGCCGGCGTATCGCCGTAGCGCGCTTGGGCTGGCGCGCTCGTTCCAGATCACCTCGCTGCTGCCGGATTTCACCGTCGCCGACAATGTCGCACTCGCAGTCCAGGCGCGTGACGGTCACTCCTTCCGCTTCTGGCGCGATGCCCGCAAGGTGAGCCATTTGCGCAAAGCCGCGCAGGACGCGCTGCAGCGGGTCGGGCTCGGGGATCGCGCCGGCGTGCTGGTCTCGCGGCTCAGCCATGGCGAGCAGCGCGAACTCGAACTCGCCGTCGCGCTCGCGACCCGGCCGCAATTGCTGCTGCTGGACGAGCCGATGGCAGGATTGGGCGTCACCGAATCGGCGCGCATGGTGAAGCTGCTGCAGGAGTTGCGGCGCGAGGTCTCCATCGTGCTGGTCGAGCACGACATGGACGCGGTGTTCGCGCTGGCCGACCGCATCAGCGTTTTGGTCTATGGCCGCGTCATCGCGTCCGGCGGACCGTCGGAGATTCGCCAGAACGAAGAGGTCAAACGCGCCTATCTCGGCGACCAGCATGCGGTGACCCGTCATGGCTGATGAAGAATTGGCTGATCCGGCGCCGCTCCTCGAAGTCGATGGCATCGAGACCTGCTATGGCCTCAGCCAGGTGCTGTTCGGCCTGTCGCTGACCGTGCGCTCCGGCGAGATGGTCGCGATGATGGGCCGCAACGGCATGGGCAAGACCACCACCATCCGCTCGATCCTCGGGCTGACGCCGGCGCGCGCCGGCGCGATCCGCTTTGCCGGGCACGAGGTGCGGAAACTGCCGTCGTACCGGATTGCGCAGCTCGGCATTGGGCTGGTGCCCGAAGGGCGCCAGATCTTCCCGAACCTGACGGTGCGCGAAAATCTCGTCGCGGCCTCGGGCAACCGCTTCGGCAGTCGCGACCCCTGGGGCATCGAAAAAATCCATGCGCTGTTCCCGCGCCTTGCCGAACGCGGCAACAACATGGGCAACCAGCTCTCGGGCGGCGAACAGCAGATGCTGGCGATCGGCCGCGCGCTGATGACCAATCCGCGATTGCTGATTCTGGATGAAGCCACCGAGGGACTGGCGCCGCTGATCCGCGAGGAAATCTGGCAATGCCTGTCGATGCTGAAAGCCCGCGGGCAATCGGTGCTGGTGATCGACAAGAACATCGAGCACCTCACCCAAATCGCCGACCGCCACTACATCATCGAGCGCGGACGCGCGGTGTGGAGCGGCACGTCGGAGCAGTTGATTGCCGCGCCGGAGCTGCAGCATCGTTATCTGGGAGTTTGAAGGCGGCGAGCCACCCGCCACCTCGCCCCGCTCTTCGCGGGGAGAGGTCGGCGCGAAGCGCCGGGTGAGGGGCTCTCTCCGCGAGGCTTGTGCTGAGACAGCTCCTTACCCCAACCCTCCAAGAGCGAGCTTCGCACGTCTCGACCCCGCAAGCGCGGGGCGAGGGAGGACCGCCGTCACTATTTTGAGAACGGAACGTACTGCTGGTATTCCTTCGGCACCTGGCTGCGGTAGCGCGAGGGGACGGTGCCGCTGTCGATCGACCTGTCGATCTCCTGCTGTCGGGTCATCTTTTTCGTCGACTTCTTTTTCTTTGTTCCCGCGTTCTTCTCGGTGGTGGTCGTGGCCGGTGGTGGGGTGGCCGCGGCGGCGGGCGGCGTTGTCGCCGGCTGCGCGGCTGGCGCTGCGGTTGACGGCTGCGCGGTGGGCGCCGGCGCCGGTGTCGCTGCCGGCGCCGGCGAGGCCGCCGCCGGTGCTTCGGCACTCGGCGTGCCCTGCGCCAGCAATGCGGCCGGTGCACCCATGAGCAAACTTGCCGCTATCGCCATACGAGAAAGTCTTTGCATCTGAAAACTCCCGCCCCTTTGTCCCGCCCGCAGGTGAGTGGTCACATAATCGCGCAAATATACACCGTCGCCGAAGCTCGCGTGATTCCTTTTTTCTTGTTCTCCCGCGGCGATGCTCCCAGTCCGACACCTCTTTGAGCTGAAGCCATCACATGATGCGCGGCGATCACCCCCAGCAAGGTCACCTGTCGGCGGTAAATTGGCAGATGCCGTCGAACCGGGTGGTCACCGTGCCCTGCATGTGTCCGCCGCTCAGGTACCCGGTCCAATGCTCGGTCCGTTCGATGACATTGGTCAGCGTGACCGTGAACGACACCCGGCCGCCGGAGACCTTTCCGTCGGAAACAACCCCCGTCGCCCGGTTCGGCTGCATCATGGTGCCGGTGAAATCGCTTCCAGTTTGTGCGAAGTTGAGCGTTCCTCGAAACGAATTTCCGCTCGAGCAATCGCAACTCCAGCTCCAGTGGCCGCCCACGGATGGGGATGCGCGTGTCTCGTCCTCCCGACGCTCGCGCTGGCGGGCGGGCTCCCGGCGACTCGGGACAACTTCTTCACCGGATATCGATTTGTCGCGTTTGCCGATGCTGCCACCGATGCTGCCAGGAGTTCTGGGCGAGGGACGGATCTGCCAGCGAGCAGATCGCGAGTGACACCGCCGCACCGCGGAGAACACCGGGAAATTCGCGCAGCCTCATATCCAACCTCCAGGGAAGTTACATGGGTAGTCAGTTTATCTATTCGTAATCCAACCCTGAAGTGGGTCTGGCTCCGCCTAAAGACGGATAGAGCACCGCCCGTGCGGCCCTCAAAACACCTCGAAATATTCGCGCTGCTCCCAGTCCGACACCGCGGCCTGAAAGCGTTCGATCTCGGCGTTCTTGATGTGGGCGTAATAGTCGACAAACCCCGCGCCGAGCGCGTCGCGGAAGGATCCATCGCCCTGCAGCACCGACACCGCCTCGTCCAACGTCTTCGGCGATAGAGCGGCCTTCGTCCATACGGCGTGTCCGCCGACGGCCCGGGATCGAGCGCGCGGTCGACGCCGTCGAGCTTCATTGCTGGGGCCGGTTTTGATCAAGCGTCCGAGCGGCGGCCGTTTGTTGTTGGGGTCGCCGCAACCGGTAGCTGGACTGTGGCACGAATTCCCGACTGGCCGGCGCCCGAGATGTTCTCCAATGTGATTCCGCCGCCCAAGTTTTCAGCGATGCGCTTCACGATTGAAAGGCCGAGGCCAGTTCCCTCGCCCTCCGGCCGGGAGCCGCGAAAGAATGGCTCGAATATCTTCTCCAGATCAGCGGTAGCGATGCCGGGTCCCGTGTCCTCGATCTGCAGGACCGCCGACCCGTCCTGACGATAAACTCCGAGATCTATCCTTCCACCGTGCGGGGTATGGCGGAGCGCATTGTCAATCAAATTGCGGATCATGGTCGCGAGCATGGCCGGTTCGCCGCGGACCGTGACGGCTTCAACGATTTCAAAGCCCAGATCGATACCGCGATCGACCGCCTGCGGCAGTAGATCCGCAGCAACCTGCTTTGCTGCTTCGTCGAGCGGGACCTGCTGCATTTCGTCGGAGAAGGATTTCGCCTCGTACCGTGCGACCGCGAGCAGTTGCTCAAGCAAATGCTTGGTGCGATGCATGCCTTGCCTGAGGGTAGCAACACGTTCTCTTGCTTGCTCGGAAAGTTCGATCGAATCGAGGTTTTCCGCCTGCAGACTCAACGCGGTAACCGGCGTGCGTAGCTCGTGCGCCGCATCGGCGATGAAGCGCCGTTGTTGATCCATCAAGTGCCGCATCCGCGTCAGCAAGCTATTGATCGAGGTGATGAACGGATGCAGCTCGGTCGGTGCGCCCGCTTTCGGCAACGGCGTGAGATCATCGGCGCCTCTGGCATCCAGATTGCCCGCCAGCCGGATCATGGGGCGCAGCGAGTACGCAATGACGAGCGCCGTCACAATCAACAGGCAGGGAATCAGCGCGGCAATCGGCAGAAGGGTCCGAACCGCCATGTCGTCTGCAGTGTCATCCCGAACAGCGGTCGGCTGCATGGCGGCATATCGCCTTCCATCCGGTCGTGTTCGCAGCAGCACGCGGATCGCTTGGCCCTTCCAGCTGGCTGTGTGCAGGCCATCCTTCAACCCGAAAAGACGACGTTCGTCCGATGTGCCGTGCGGGACATTCCCCAGCTCGATCAGCCGGACCTGCGCGTTCTCCTCAATTTCGGGAATGGGCTGGCCGGCGTTGAAACTGCCATTCTGGGCGAGGTTTGCGATCTGAATCAGGGCCGAATCCTGGATCTCGATGGCCTCATCGAACGCCCATCTATAGGCGAATATGCCTCCGATCCCGCCCGCCAATACGATCATGGCGGTCAAGCCGACGAAGAGACGGCCGCGCAGCGAGCCGATCATGACGCGCGCTCCACCATCCACCCCACGCCGCGCACGTTGCGGATAGCCGTGATTCCGAGCTTTCTGCGAACGGTGTGGATCAGGAACTCGATGGCGTTGCTCTCGACCTCCTCGTTCCAGCCGTAGATCTGCCGTTCAAGCTCGCCCCGGGACAGGATCGTGCCCGGCCGCGCCAACAGCGCCTGCACGAGTGCGAACTCGCGTGCACTCAGCCGTGCGTGTTTCTCCAGGAATCTTGCCTCCCGAGTTGCGGGGTCGAGACTGAGCTTTCCATTGCTCAGAAGCGCTGCAGAGCCGCTGCCCTCGCGCCGGAGCACGGCGCGCATCCGTGCCAGCAGTTCGCGGATTTCGAATGGTTTTATCAGGTAGTCGTCCGCTCCGAGATCGAGCCCGTCGATCCGGTCCTCGACGCTATCCCGCGCGGTCACGATGATCACGGGAAGCTTGCGGCCGAGCAGGCGCAGGCGCCGAAGCACGTCGCGGCCGTCAGCTTTAGGCAATCCGAGATCGAGCAGGACGAGTTCGTAGGTTTCGCTTTCCGCCGCGAGGGCCGCAGCCTCGCCCTCGGTCACCCAGTCGACCGCGTAGGCCGCGTCCCTGAGCGCCTGCTGGACGGCCGAACCGATCATCCTGTCGTCCTCGATGAGCAAAACTCGCATTCCTCAAATCCTTGGTCCGAAATGCGGGGGCCGACCAGCATCGTTTCCCTGACTTAGTGCAGACTTAGGAGCGAAGTCACGCGTTGGAACGTATCGCCGGTAATTGGATTGACGCAGCGCAAGGAACTTCTTCTCCCTAAGCCCTTCCTAAGTCGACTGAGGCACGCGGGAGCCAGCAACACTCTTGAAGTTGCTGGGAGCGGCGAAGAACGAAGGATTAGTGATGAACAGAAGATTGTCGACTTTAGCCGGCCTCACCGCTGCGAGCCTGGCCTTCGGCACGATAGCCGCACAAGCTTACACCGGCGAGGAGCTGGCACACCGGGCCAAAATCGGGATCGCACAAGCGAGAGCAATCGCCCTGAAAGCGCATCCCGGAACGGTCACGGACGAGGAACTTGAACGGGAGGGAGGCGGCAGCGGCCTTCGTTACTCGTTCGACATCAAGCGCGGCTCGCTGACGCAGGAAGTCGGGGTCGACGCGCGGACAGGCTTGGTGCTCGAAAACAAGAAAGAAGGTCCAAACCCGGACTGAGAAAGCAATTCGCCAGGCCCGGGCCGCACGCCTGATCGCGTGTCCTCGGGCCTGGCGCAAACCCTCATCGTGGACGCGCCAGTGCGTTCACTCGTTTGCGATATACAACTTGATGTAGACCCATGACAGCCTTCAAATCCGAAACTCCGAACGAAGCCCTTACAAAGATCCCCGAAGTCACTCTCGTCTTCTGGATCATCAAGATCGCCGCCACCACGCTCGGCGAGACGGGTGGGGACTCGGTGACCATGACCTTGAACTGGGGCTATCTCACCGGAACGGCAATTTTTCTCGCTGCGCTGGTCATTCTGGTAGCCGCGCAGATTCTCGCGAAGCGCTTCCATCCGTTTCTATACTGGGCGACGATCGTCGCTTCGACCACGTTCGGCACCACCATGGCCGATTTCTGCGACCGCTCGCTTGGTATCGGTTACACGGGAGGCTCCTCGCTCCTCCTGGCTCTGCTGTTGGGAACGCTCGCCTTCTGGTATTTTGCCGAGGGTTCGATCTCGGTCGAGACCGTCTACCGGCCCAGAGTTCGAGGCGTTTTACTGGGCCGCCATCACGTTCTCCCAGACGCTGGGAACGGCGCTCGGGGACTGGATGGCGGACACGACCGGCCTCGGCTACGAAGGCGGCGCACTGGTGTTTTCGGCTGCGCTGGCCGTCGTCGCAGCCCTCTACTACCGGACGAATATTTCCCGCGTCGCGTTGTTCTGGGCTGCGTTCATCCTGACGCGACCCCTCGGCGCCACCGTGGGCGACTTCCTCGACAAGCCGCTGAACCACGGCGGGATGGCGCTCAGCCGGCCCATCGCGTCCGCCGTTATCGCGATGTTCATCGTCGGGTGCATTCTGCTCCTGCCCCAGCGCGCCGGGAGGCATCCCGGCGAACCTCAGGCCGTCAGCGCGGGATAGAGCCGGTCTGCTCGGCTCAATCCGCGAGTTGTCGAACCGGACCTTCGGTCGGCGCCCGGTTCGTTCAGAACGTGAACAGAATGGATGAGTACCAGGAATAGCGGTCCGTCTCTTCGGTATTCTGGATCCCGCGCCTTGACATATCCAAGCGGATGGAAATTTTCGTTCAGGTCGTAACGCCAGCCGATTCCCAGGCTGCTTGTCGCAGGAGTGCCGCCGGAAGTCGCGGTTTGATGGAAAAGCTCCGCACCGATCTGAAGCTTGGGCAGAACCTGATAGGTGAGAACTGCACCTGCTTCGCAAAAATCCGCCGAGCGGATCTCGCTTGCGACGCACCCGCCGCCTCCGAAGGCAGACCATCCGCCCTTCCAGTCCTTTTCCACCCATACCGGCAGCAGCAGCGAGAAATGATTGTCGCCGATACGGCTCGAACGCCGTGAGTTGAAGGTCGGGCGTAGCGCCATAGTTGAAATCTATCCCGGCCTCGCCCGCCGTATTGTCGCGGGTATTCGTTCCATTGTCGAATGTGTAGATCTCGAAATGGCGGTAAGGGGTCGGTTCGGGGTCGTCGGATACAAAGGGAGGACCCGCGACGGCGGGCTGCGCGAGCATTGCCAGCGCGAGAGCGATACATCTCGGCAGGTGAATCCACGTTGAGTGGCGGCTGGCCGTCAGTTGCGAAACGCCATTGGAGGCGAAACGAGCGAGCATGGCATCTGCCGTCATATACGCTCTCAAGCTACCCCTTCAGGCTTAGCGCAAACTTAGGGTCGCGCAAGCAACGCCGGGTTTTTCAGCCGCCCGACAATGTTGGCTCATCTAGGCCGCGACAAAGTAGCCCGAGCCATGGTCCAGCATCGTCCGGCAAATCCGTCCCAGGGAAGGGAGCGCACCGCCAATGCCGTGCGCTTCCTGGAACGCAATGCCCTCAAAACATCTCGAAATATTCGCGCTGCTCCCAGTCCGACACCTCGGCCTGAAAGCGTTCGATCTCGGCGTTCTTGATGTGGGCGTAATAGTCGACAAACCCCGCGCCCAGCTCACCACGAAAGAACGCATCGCCCTTGAGCGCATCTACCGCCTCCCGCAGCGTCTTCGGCAACAGCTCGGCCTTGGTCTCATACGGCGTGTCCGCCGACGGCCCGGGATCGAGCGCGCGGTCGACGCCGTCGAGGCCGGACAGGATCTGCGAGGCCATGTAGAGATAGGGATTGGCGGCGGGCTCGCCGATGCGGTTTTCCAGCCGGCTCGCGGGATCACCGGGCCCGCCGAGCACGCGCACCATCACGCCGCGGTTGTCGCGGCCCCAGATCGCGCGGTCCGGCGCCAGCGAATAGGTGCGGTAGCGCTTGTAGCCATTGATGGTCGGCGTCGTGAACACCGCCGAGGCGCGGGCGTGCTTTAGTAACCCCGCGAGATAGTTTCGGCCGAACAGGCTCAGGAAATCGCCGCTGGCCGTGAACGCATTCTCGCCGCCGGCGCGCGACACGATCGATTGATGCAAGTGCCAGCCCGACGCGAACACATTTGCCATTTTCGGCCGGCACATGAAGGTGGCGTGAAAGCCGTGCCGATGTGCGATCTGCTTCACCGCGCTGCGGAACAGGATCATGGTGTCGGCGGGTGCGAGGCCTCTGGCCGGCGCAAAGGTGAATTCGCACTGGCTCGGGCCATATTCGAGTTCGACCGAGCGCAGCGGCAGGCCGAGCGCGGTGATGTCGCGCCGGATGATGTCCAGCACCGGCTCCATCTGGTCGTAGCGCTGCTCGGCCAGGTACTGATAGCCGTGCGACAGCGGGCTGACATCGGGCGGCGTGCCGGGTTGGCCGGCATGCTCCGGCGACATTTTTGCGTCGTCGAGCCTGAAGATGTGGAATTCGACCTCCAGGCCGGCGACAAAATCGTAGCCGCGCCGGCCGAGCTTTTCGAGCACCGACTTGTAGAGATTGCGGGTCGCAAACGGCACCGGCCGGCCATCGGCGAAATGGACGTCGCACAATAGCCAGCCGGTGCCGGCCGACCACGGCAGCACGCGAAAGCTCGTGGGGTCCGGCACCATCAGCGCATCGGCGGCGCCTTCCATCTCGCGCATGCCAAAGCCGCCGCCGGAGGTGAACACAGGGAATACCGTCTTGTGCGCGGTGTCCTTGGCAAACATTGTGGTGGTGATGCTGCAGCCGCTCTCCAGCGCGGCCAGCGCCTCGGCCGCCACCAGCGTCTTGCCGCGCAGGATGCCGTGCTGGTCGGGGAAGGAAAAGCGGATGACTTCGAGCTTTTGTTCCTCGACGATGCGCTTGAGCCGCGCCGCCGCCTCGTGCTGCTCGTCGGACCAGAGCCCGTGACGCCTGACAAAATTCAACGCGCAGCCCCCTGAAGCGGTGAGCCAGCGCGTGACAAGCCCGGATTCAGGTGGAGAGCGCTTCTTCTCCCTCTCCCCGCTCTTCGCGGGGAGAGGGTCGGGGTGAGGGGCTGTCTCGACATCCGGACTCGCGAAGGGAGCCCCTCACCCGGCGCTTCGCGCCGACCTCTCCCCGCGAAGAGCGGGGAGAGGTGAACTGGCCGCGCGGACTCGGAAAAAAGCACTACACCACCCTCAGATGCGGCGCCTTTTCCGCGATTTCTTCCGGCACCGGGGAGGCCCAGGGCGCGCCGCGGCGGCGCTTGACGTCGACTTCCATCCAGTAGGTCTCCCAGCCCCGCGTCGGGCCGATGCCGTCCATGGTCGCCGGGCCCTGGATACTCTTCGCATGCGCGGCATCGAGAAACATGAAGGGCTTTGCACCGCCCGAAACCTTCTCGATCTCCTGCCGCAGCAGGCGGCGATACGCCACGATCGCCTTGTCGGCGCTGCCGAGATGCTCGCGGGTGCGGTCCTGGATCGGGCCCATCGATTCGATCGCCCACTGGTCGTGCACGTTGATGTCCATGCCCATGCCGGTGTAGGTGGCGGTCGCCTGCTCGTGCGGATCGAAGCCGTAGTCATTCGCCTTGTTGCGGCGTGACTTGTAGTCCGGCAGTTCGTAGGTCGCCAGTCGCTGATCGCGCATCTTTTGCTTGTCGACCGGCGTCGAGAACGAGGTGAAGATCGAGTACCAGTAGCAGTTCTCGTCGTCGATCGGCACGTGATACTGCGTGATCGTCATCTCGGCATTCATGGGGATGACGAAGGCGTGCGGGAACAGCTGGTTGGTGACGCGCACATGGGTGCGCTCGGCGTCGATCTCGCGCAACGTGATCAGGCGCATCCCGTATTCGGTCTGCTCCACATTGATGATCGGGCGGTCGTATTCGCGCATCACCTTGGTCATCGGCATGTCGGTGCCGGCGGACGCGCCGCGGAACTGGCGGCCATAGGCGTTCGAGGTGTCCTCGTCCTCGAAGAAGCGGTGCAGATAAGAGGCGTGCGAGGGGTCGACGCCGACTTCGAGCGCCTGCAGCCAGTTGCAGGCCCAGTGGCCCTTGAACGCGAAGACATGGCTGTCGGGCGCGATGAAACAGTCGATCTCCGGAAACGCCGGCGGCTCGCCCTCGCCGAGATAGGCCCAGAGGATGCCGCTCTTCTCCACCACGGGATAGCTGCGCTGCTTGATGCCCTTGCAGAGCTGCGAGTCCCTCGGCTCGGCGGGCGTCTCCAGGCACTGGCCGGTCGCGTCGTACAGCCAGCCGTGGAAGGCGCAGCGCAGGCCGCCGTTCTCCAGCCGCCCGAAGGCGAGATCGGCGCCGCGATGCGCGCAATGCCGCTCGATCAGGCCGTAGCGTCCGGCCTCGTCGCGGAACAACACGAGATCCTCGCCGAGCAATTTGACGGGCCGCACCGGCCGTGGGCCGGCCAACTCATCGACCAGCGCCGCCGGCTGCCAGTACATCCGCATCAATTTCCCGCAAGGGTCTTTCGCGCCGATGCGGGTGATCAGGTCGTTCTGGTCCTGGCTCATCATGGCGGTCACCTCGTCGCGGCGGTGAGCTTGGCGGCTCTATTTGTTCGTCTATTGAACTAATGGGCGAATTATGACATAAAACGAACCGGCGGCAAGCCCTTTTTGGCGACTTCAAACCCGGCGGTGAAATCAAAGTCATGCCAAAGCTCAAGCGTGGCGAAAGGCAGGAGCGCGGCACCGATTATGTCGAGAGCCTCGACCGCGGCCTGCGGTTGCTGCAGATGTTCGCGATGTCCTCAGAACCGATGACGCTGAGCGATCTGGCCCGGTCCGCCGAACTGCCGCGGGCCACGGCCCGCCGCATGTTGTTCACCCTTGAACGCGGCGGCTACATTGCTTCCGACGGCAAGCTCTTCACCCTCACCCCGCATGTGCTGACGCTTGCTGCCTGCTACCTGCGCTCGAGCCAGATCACGACCGTGCTGCAGCCGGTGCTGGATCGTGCCGCGTCCGAAGCGCGGGAAATCTCCTCGCTCGCCGTGCTTGACCGTCATGAGGCCGTGTTCATCGCGCGCGGCAGTCCGACCCGGGTGTTTTCCGCCGGAATCGACATCGGCTATCGCCTGCCTGCATTCTGCACCTCCGTAGGGCGGGCGATGCTCGGTCAATTCGGCGATGACGAACTCGCCGCCATGATCCCCGCGATGCCGCGCCAAGCGATGACGCCACAGACCGTCACGGATCCAAAACGCCTGCTCGCGGCGATCATCGGCGATCGGAAAAAAGGCTATTCGCTGGTCGATCGCGAAGCCGAGCCGCAATTCCGCTCGATCTCGGTCCCGGTGCGGCGCTACGACGATGTCATCATCGGCGCGATCAACATCGGTGCGCATGTCGACCGCGTTTCCACCGACGAGATGATCGACCGCTTCCTGCCCCTGCTGCGCGAGGGCGCCAATTCGGTGCGCTCGCAGCTGATGTAGCGCGCGACGCCGTGCCCCTGCCTCATCGCAGGAGGCATCTACGTGCCAAGCCCGAAATGGCCGATGATCTCGCGCGCGATCGCTTCCGCCGGCCGCGCTTCGGTATCGAGTTTGAGGCAGTCGGCCCGCGGCACCGGCGCGAAATCGTAGCGGTCGAAATCCCGCATCAGGATTTCGGCCGATGTCAGCTTGCGCCGTTCGACGCGGTCGGGATTGCCGACCCGGCGCGCCGCCTCTTCCCGCGAGCAGTGCAGGAACACCGGCAGCAGTTCGCCGCCGTGCCGCTGCATGACCGCCTCGAAATCCTCGTAGAGCGGGCGGTCGTCGGGCGCGACATAGCAGAAGGTGGTGACGACAAGCGAGGTGTCCTGCGCCGCGGCAGCCTCGATCCCAGAGCACCTGACGCCATGGACCAGTTCCCAGAATCCGGGCGCGTCGAAGTCGAAGATCGACAGCGCCAGATCGATCGCCACGTGATTGTCGAACAGCCGCCCCGGCACCATCAGCAGCAGCGCTTTGGCGACCGTCAGTTTTCCGGCCGCCGGCGCGCCGTGGAGGAGAAGCAGCTTCATCGGTGAGGATTATCGCGAGTGATGGAAAAGGGCTAGTCAGGCGTGGTGGCCACGCTTCGCTTTTGCCCATTCTACGGCTTATGGCCTCACCCCCGCGCGAACATCCTTGGTTCGCTCTGCAGCACCGGCGCCACGGCCTCGTTCAAACGCGCCGCCGCCGCATCCACGGATAGCCCCGCGGTATCCACCACCGCCGCAGCGCGGGCATAGAGCGGCTCGCGGCTTTTCAGGATGGTGCGCAGTTCCTCCATCGCGGAGCGATCATCGGCCATCGGCCGCAAATCGCCTTGCTTGCGCACCCGCGCCATGTGTTCCTCCGGCTCGGCCTTGACCCAGATGGTGTAGAACGACGACAGGATCAGGTCGAAGGTCAGCGGCTCGGAGACGATGCCGCCGCCGGTCGCCAGCACCATCAGCTCCTTCCGCGCCAATAATTGCGCCAGCGCGGCCTGCTCCATGCGCCTAAAACCTTCCTGGCCGTAGAGCGCGATGATCTCGGCCACCGACAGCCCGTTCTGCGCCTCGATCTCCTTGTTCAATTCGACGAAATTCCAGCCGATCTTCTTTGCCAGCAGTTTGCCGAGCGTGGATTTGCCGGCACCGCGCAGGCCGATCAGGGCGATGCCGGAGAACGACCGTCGCGCCGCCGCGGCGCCCTGTCCTGCAAGAACATCCCTCGCTTGCGCGATCTGGTTCGGCGTGGCCTTGCGCAACAGGTCACGGATCACGGGCCACTCCGGAGACGGCGCGCCCGCCGGAATCAAATCCTCCAGATGCGCGCCCATCGCGTGCGACACCCGGCGCAAGAGCACGATCGAGACGTTGCCCTTGCCGCCTTCGAGCTGCGCGATATAGCGTTCGGAAATGCCGGAGACCTTTGCCAGCACTTTTCGCGACATGCCGCGCAGCGCCCGCGTGGTGCGCACGCGCTGGCCGAGCTGTTCGAGGAAGCTGGTTTCGGGATCGCGGGTTTCGGTCATTATCCCTGTTCGGATCTGGGCGGCGAAGCACCTATCCGGAAACATAATGCCGGACAGGATTGACAGCAAGCGTATGCGATGGCTTTCTATGAATTATAATTCAGAAAATTGAGGAAACGGCGTCGTCGCACGCTTGGCTGAGGAGGGCACGGCATGACCACATACAACGCGGTGACCTGGCTGCTCGACCGCAATGTCGAGGAGGGGCGAGGGGCAAAGCTCGCCTTCACCGACACCGTCTCTGAGCTGACCTATCGCGGTTTGCAGCAACAAAGCTGCCGCGCCGCCAACATGCTGCGCCGGTTCGGCGTCCGCCGCGAAGAGCGCGTCGCCATGATCATGCTCGACACGGTGGATTTCCCGATCGTGTTCTTAGGTGCGATCCGCGCCGGCATAGTGCCGGTGCCGCTCAACACGCTTTTGACCTCGGACCAATACGCCTATGTGCTGGCGGATTGCCGGGCGCGGGTGCTGTGCATCTCCGAAGCGCTGCTGCCGGCGGTCAAGGACATGCTCGGCCGGATGCCCGATCTCGATCATGTCGTCGTCGCAGGCAGCAACGCGCACGGCTACAAGAAACTGTCGGACGAACTCGCGCCCGAGAGCGATTCATTCGCGACCGCCGCGACCCATGCCGACGAGCCGGCGTTCTGGCTGTATTCGTCGGGCTCGACCGGCATGCCCAAGGGCGTGCGGCATCTGCATTCAAATCTCGCCGCGACCGCGGACACCTATGCCAGGCAGGTGTTAGGCATTCGCGAGGACGATATCGGTCTGTCGGCCGCAAAACTGTTTTTCGCCTACGGCCTCGGCAACGCGCTGACCTTTCCGATGTCGGTCGGCGCCACCACGGTGCTGAATTCCGAGCGTCCGACGCCTGCCGCGATGTTTGCGTTGATGAACAAATACAATCCGAGCATCTTCTACGGCGTGCCGACGCTGTTCTCGGCGATGCTCAACGACGAGGCGCTGAAAGGCGAGCGCTGCGGCGCGCGCCTGCGCATCTGCACCTCGGCGGGTGAGGCGCTGCCGGAGTTGGTCGGCAACGCCTGGAAAGCGCGGTTCGGCGTCGACATTCTCGATGGCGTCGGCTCGACCGAACTGCTGCACATCTTTCTCTCGAACGCGCCGGGCGACATCAAATACGGCACCGCGGGCCGCCCGGTGCCGGGCTATCAGGTCCGCCTCGTCAACGAATCCGGCGGCGATGTCGCCGACGGCGAGGTCGGCGAAATGCTGGTGCACGCGCCCTCTGCCGGCGAGGGCTACTGGAACCAGCGCAGCAAGAGCCGCTCGACCTTTGAAGGCTACTGGACCCGCACCGGCGACAAGTACATCCGCGACACCGACGGCCGCTATACCTTCTGCGGCCGCTCCGACGACATGTTCAAGGTGTCGGGCATCTGGGTGTCGCCGTTCGAGGTCGAGAGCGCGCTGATCACCCATCCCGCGGTGTTGGAGGCCGCCGTCGTGCCGGAGGCCGATCCGGACGGACTGTTGAAGCCGAAGGCTTTTGTGGTGCTGCGGGCCGACGCCAAAGCCGACGATCTGCACGAGGCGCTGAAAGAGCACGTCAAGCAGAAGATCGGGGTCTGGAAATATCCGCGCTGGATCGACGTGGTGGAGTTTTTGCCGAAGACGGCGACCGGCAAGATCCAGCGGTTCAAGCTGCGGGAACACGGTTAGTGCCCGTCATTCCGGGGCGCGCGCAGCGCGAACCCGGAATCTCGAGCCGCAAATCACCTCGAGATTCCGGATCAGTTCGCTTTGCGAACTGTCCGGAATGACGGAAGCACAATATGACCGCTCTTTCCCTCAACGGTACCTTGCGCGTCGGCGCCTCCGATCTCGAATACCGGATGCTCGGCCCCGCGCCCGACCTCGCGCCGACCATCGTCATGCTGCATGAGGGGCTCGGCTCGGCCGCGCTGTGGGGCGACTTTCCGGAAAAACTTCAGGCGGCCACCGGCTGCGGCGTGTTCGCGTATTCGCGTGCCGGATATGGCGCTTCCACGCCTGTGACGTTGCCGCGCCCGCTCGACTACATGCACGTCGAGGCGCTCGACGTACTGCCGAAACTTCTCGACCAAATCGGCTTCCGCCGCGGGCTGCTGCTCGGCCATTCCGACGGCGCGTCGATCGCGGCAATCTATGCCGGCGGGGTCGCCGATCACCGCGTGCGCGGTGTTGCAATGATCGCAGCGCATTTTATCGTGGAAGATGTTTCGGTCGCCTCCATCGCCGAGATCAAGACCGTCTATGAAACCACCGAACTAAGGGCAAAACTTCAGCGCTGGCACCGCGACGTCGACAACGCCTTTTATGGCTGGAACGGCGCCTGGCTCGATCCGAAATTCCGCGACTGGGACATTTCGGAGTACCTCGCCTACATACGCGTCCCGGTTGCGATCCTGCAGGGCGCCGACGACCAATATGGGACGATTCGCCAAGTCGAGATCGCGCGAGAGGAGTGCTATTGTCCTGTGGATGTGACGATCATTCCAGGGGCTGGACATGCGCCGCATCGCGAAGCGCCGGAGGCGACGCTGCATGCGATCTCGGAATTCGCCGACCGCATCCTGGATGCGCATGATGGTTCGCGCGGGCGGGCGGCGTAGTGCCTTGGCCGGGGCGATGCCCCGATGAACATCCCATCCTCGAACGCCCCGAAATTGCCGATGCCGCGCTGGGCCTATGTCCCCGGCGAAACCGGGGAGGCCGACGCCGATTACGAAACGCTGGCCCAGGCCAAGCTTTTGGTGCCGGCGCGGTTTCGCGACTATGTGCCGGCGCGGCATCCGGCGATCCGCTACGCGCTGGCGCTCAACGATGCCGGTTATTTCTGGGAAGCGCAGGAGGTGCTGGAAGCGGTGTGGGCGGCAGCGCCGCAGGGCGGCCGCGAGCGTATCCTGTTGCGGGCCTGCATCCAGATCGCCACCGCCAATCTGCGCCTGCGGATGAAGAAGCCGCATGCGGCTGGTCGGTTGCTGGGGGAGGCGCTGGGCGAACTCAACCGTCTCGGCGGGCGCAAGGGGATCCCGGCCGGCGATGGCTTTGTCGATGGTTTTCCGACCGCGCCGCTGGCGGCGCTGCTGAAGGCCAAACTGGCGCTGCCGTCTCTGTCCAAGGCCGATTGGACCGCGATCGGCACGATTCCCCGGATATGAAACAAAATGCCGGTTCTGTGATCCGAAAGCCCTAGACGAATGCCGAAACATGCATTATTGTGCATATCAACGAAAGTGCGGAACAGGTGAGGGTGGCCCGAATGGCTGGTGAAAAGCCCGGTGAAGATCACGTCCTCGCTCACGGCGCCAAATATATCGATTTCCAGACCGAGCCACAGCGCTACCGGCACTGGAAGCTCGCGGTCGACGGCGAGGTCGCAACCTTGACCATGGATGTCGACGAGAATGGCGGCCTGTTCGAGGGCTATCAGCTGAAACTGAATTCCTACGATCTCGGCGTTGACATCGAGCTTGCCGATGCGGTGCAGCGGCTGCGCTTCGAACATCCCAACGTCAAGGTGGTGATCGTGCGCTCGGCCAAGAACCGGGTATTCTGCGCCGGCGCCAACATCCGCATGCTGGCGGGAGCCACCCACGCCCACAAGGTCAATTTCTGCAAGTTCACCAACGAGACCCGCAACGGGCTCGAGGATTCATCGGAAAATTCCGGCCAGCGTTTTGTCACCGTCGTCAACGGCACTGCGGCCGGCGGCGGCTATGAGCTGGCGCTCGCGACCGACCATATCATTCTCGCCGACGACGGCGCCGCGGCGGTGGCGCTGCCGGAAGTGCCGCTGCTCGCCGTGCTGCCGGGTACCGGCGGGCTGACGCGGGTGGTCGACAAGCGCAAGGTGCGCCGCGACCACGCCGATTATTTCTGCACCATCGAGGAAGGCATCAAGGGCAAGCGCGCGGTGGCCTGGCGGCTGGTCGACGAGATCGTGCCGAACAGCAAATTGGAGGCCAAAGTTGCCGAGCGTGCGAAGGAATTCGCGGGCCAGTCGAAGCGCAATGGCAACGGCAAGGGCGTCGCGCTGACGCCGCTAACGCGGACCATCGACGACAACGGCATCCGCTACGGCCTCGTCAGCGTCGATATCGACCGCGCCCAGCGCATCGCCACCATTTCGATTCCGGCGCCGGAAGCCGCCCCGCCTGCCGATATCGGCGGCATGATCGCGCTGGGCGACGCGTTCTGGCCGCTGCAGGTGGCCCGCGAGCTCGACGACGCCATTCTGCATCTGCGCATCAACGAGCTCGAGACCGCGATGCTGGTGTTCAAGTCGCATGGCGAGCGCGCCAATGTGCTCAGCCACGACGCCTTCCTGGAAGCCAACAAGGCGCACTGGCTGGTCAACGAAATCAGGCAGTACTGGAAGCGGGTGCTGAAACGCATCGATGTCACCTCGCGCACGCTGGTGACGCTGGTCGAGCCGGGCTCGTGCTTTGCCGGCACGCTCGCCGAACTCGTGTTCGCCGCCGACCGCTCCTACATGCTGGTCGGCTCGCGCCAGGGCGACAACCGCCCGCCGCCCGCGATCGAATTGTCGGCGATGAATTTCGGCCCCTATACGATGAGCCACGGCCTGACGCGCCTGCAATCGCGCTTCCAGGCCGACCCGTCCGATCTCGACCGCGCGCGGGAGAAAATCGGCGAGGCGCTGGATGCCGAGGAAGCCGAGGCGCTCGGCCTCGTGACCTTCGCGCTCGACGACATCGACTGGGACGACGAGATCAGGGTGTTCTTCGAGGAGCGCACGAGCTTTTCGCCCGACGGCCTCACCGGCATGGAAGCGAATTTGCGCTTCGCCGGCCCCGAGACCATGGAATCGAAAATCTTCTCCCGCCTGACCGCATGGCAGAACTGGATTTTTCAGCGCCCCAACGCGGTCGGAGAGACCGGCGCACTGCGCCGCTACGGAACCGGCCAGAAGCCGCAATTCGATATGACGAGAGTGTGAGAGGCGAAACGCCGCCGTCATCCTGAGGTGCGAGCCTTGCGGTGCACTTGCACCGCCGGGCGAGCCTCGAAGGATGATTGAAACAAAGAACGCCAGGCCAGCATCCTTCGAGGCTCGCGAAGTGCGCTCGCGCCTCAGGATGACGCCAGAGCAAGGTGCGATACGCGCAGGAACGACACAGGAGCCCGCCATGAACGTCAACATCATGAACGTCGATTACTCGACCAAGATTCCCAACAACGTGAATCTCGGCGAGGATCGCCAGGTGCTGAAAGCCCTGGAAGGCTGGCATCCCGGCTACATGAACTGGTGGGGCGACATGGGACCGGAGGGTTTCCAGCAGTCGCTGGTGTATCTGCGCACCGCCTATTCCGTCGACCCGCGCGGCTGGGCCAAGTTCGACTATGTCAAGATGCCGGACTATCGCTGGGGCATCCTGCTCGCGCCGCAGGAGGAGAATCGCGTCATCCCGTTCGGCCAGCATTTCGGCGAGCCGGCTTGGCAGGAAGTGCCGGGCGAGCATCGCGCCATGCTGCGCCGCCTGATCGTGATCCAGGGCGACACCGAGCCGGCCTCCGTCGAGCAGCAGCGCCATCTCGGCAAGACCGCGCCTTCGCTTTACGATCTGCGCAACCTGTTCCAGGTCAATGTCGAGGAAGGCCGCCATCTCTGGGCGATGGTCTACCTCTTGCAGAAATATTTTGGCCGCGACGGCCGCGAGGAGGCCGACGAGTTGCTGCGCCGCCGCTCCGGCGATGCCGATTTACCGCGCATGCTGGGCGCCTTCAACGAGGCGACGCCGGACTGGCTGTCGTTCTTCATGTTCACGTATTTCACCGACCGCGACGGCAAGATGCAGCTGCATTCGCTCGCGCAATCCGGCTTCGATCCGCTGTCGCGCACCTGCCGCTTCATGCTGACCGAGGAAGCCCATCACATGTTCGTCGGCGAGACCGGCATCAGCCGGATCCTGCAGCGAACCGTTGAGGCGATGCGCGCGGCTGGCATCAGCGATCCCAACGATATCGCGAAGGTGCGCGCGCTGGGTGTGATCGACCTGCCGACCATGCAGAAGAAGCTGAACCTGCACTACACGCTCTCGCTCGACCTGTTCGGCTCGGAAGTCTCCACCAATGCGGCGAACGCTTTCAACGCCGGCGTCAAGGGCCGCTTCCACGAGACCCAGATCAAGGACGATCATCGCCTCGAGCACGACACCTATCCGGTGCTCAAGCTGGTGGACGGGAAGATCAAGCGGGTCGACGAGCCGGCGCTGACCGCGCTCAACATGCGCTTGCGCGACGACTACACCCAGGACTGCGCCAAAGGCATGCTGCGCTGGAACAAGATCATCTCGAGCGCCGGCTACGACTTCAAGCTGACGCTGCCCAACGTCGCGTTCCACCGCGCCATCGGCGAGTTCAAGGATATCCACGCCACCCCGGACGGCCTGTTGATCGACGACGCCACCTGGAACAAGCGCCAGCGCGATTGGCTGCCGTCGACCGATGACGGCGATTTCATTGCTTCCCTGATGACGCCGGTGACCGAAGTGGGCGGTTTTGCCAACTGGATCTCGCCGCCCAAGGTCGGCATCGACAACAAGCCCGGCGACTTCGAATATGTGAAGATCGAGACATGATCTGCTTCACCTCTCCCCGCGCTTTTGCGGGGAGAGGTCGAAATTCGCGATAGCGAATTTCGGGTGAGGGGCATGGCACTGTGCTTATCGCGCCTTCAGAATTCGCGGAGACAGCCCCTCACCCCAGCCCTCTCCCCGCGAAGAGCGCGAGGGAGCGCACCTCCCTTGTCGCGCCGTCAGCCCGCAATCTCCAGCCCGGCATTGGCATAGACCACGCCGCCGTCGACCGCGATGGTGGCGCCGACCACATAATCGCCCGCGCGCGACGCCAGATAGATCGCAATGCCCGCCATGTCCTCGTCGGTTCCGACACGCCCCGCAGGCACGCGCCGCGCCACTTCATCGCTGTGATCCCGTGCCGCGCGATTCATGTCGGACTTGAACGCGCCCGGGGCGATCGCCGTGACGTTGATATGCTGCTTGATCAGCTTGGTCGCCATCCGCCTCGTCAAATGGATGAGCCCCGCTTTGCTGGCGGCGTAGGAATAGGTCTCCCCCGGATTGACGAAGATGCCGTCGACGGAAGCGATGTTGATCACCTTGGCCGGCTGCTCGGCCGAGGCGGCGGCGCGCAGGGGTGGCGCCAGCGCCTTGGTGAGAAAGAACGGCGTCTTGAGATTGAGGTTCATCACCTTGTCCCAGCCGTTTTCCGGAAATTCGTCGAACTCCGCGCCCCACGCCGCGCCCGCATTATTGACGAGAATGTCGAGCTTCGCTTCGCGCTTTCTGATTTCAGCCGCCAGCAGGTCGATGCCGGCCAAGGTCGAAATGTCGATCGGCAGCGCGATGCACTCGCCGCCATATTGCGCCGTCAATTCCTTGGCCGTCGCCTCGCAGGCGGCCGCTTTCCGCGCGGTGATGTAGACCTTTGCCGCGCCGCGGCTCAGAAATCCCGCCGCGATCATCCTGCCGATGCCGCGCGATCCGCCGGTCACCAAGGCGACGCGGCCGTCCAGCGAAAACAGATTTTCGAACATGCGCTTCTCCCCTCGCGTTCGCCTGAGGTTTTGGGCGTAGCAACGGAGCGAGTCAAGCAAGCGAACTCTCTCCGCCCTCATCCTGAGGAGCCGCGCCATTGCGCGGCGTCTCGAAGGATGGACGCATGCTGCCATCCTTCGAGACGCGGCCAACAGGCCGCTCCTCAGGATGAGGTCTGAGAGTGCTGAAAGAGATGCCTAAAATAAATCAGGCCGCGTCGATGCGTCGAAAACCGTTCCACATCGCGGTCGCCGCGCCCGAGGTCAGCACCGGCAGGATGCGCGCATCCTGGTAATTGCCGTTGAGCGATACTCGCGGCAGCGCGGTCAGATGGCCGGCGCTTTCGGGGAACACCATGCCCGGCCGGGTCGTCACCGCGGTCTTGTAACCGCTCGCCCGCGCCAGCGCGAATTCGCGGGCGGCGGCGGCGGGTTTGTCGCCATAGGGATAGGCGAGGTGCGCCACGGGACGCTGCAGCACGGCTTCGATCCGCGCGCGGCCGACCGCCATCTCCTGGGCAGCGATCTCCTCGCTCTGCCGCGCCAGATTGCAATGGGTGATCGAATGCGCGCCGATCGTGACCAGCGGATCGTCGGCGAACGGCTTCAGCTCGTCCCACGACATGCAGAGTTCGCGGCAGATCGCGGTCTCGTCGACGCCGTGCCGCGCGCACAGCACCGCGATCTCGCGCCGCTTGTCCTGCTCGCCGGGCAACGCGCGCAGCCAGTCGTGCAGCCGGTCGAACGCGGCCTGCTTGGCCTGTGGCGTCGAGGTATCGAGACGGACCGCGGCGCCGCCGATGTTGGCTTCGATCGAGGAGGCCCTCGCGATCACCGTCTCCAGCGCGATCCACCACAGCCGCCCGGTGCCTTCAGCGAAATCGCTGACGACATAGACCGTCAGAGGTGCGTCAAATTCCCGCATCAGCGGCAACGCGAAGTCGCGGTTGTCGCGATAGCCGTCGTCGAGGGTGAAGCAGGCGAAGCGCCGCGAAAAATCGCGCTCGGTCAGCCGCCGGTGCACCTCGTCCATGGTGACGATGTCGATGCCCTCGGCGCGCAGGTGCGACAACATCGCGCGCAGGAACTCCGGCGTCACCTCGAGATGGCGGTTGGGCTGGAAGGCGGCCTCACGGCGCGGGCGAACATGATGCAGCATGAAAATCGCCCCGACGCCCGAAAAGATCGGCCGCAGCAGGACATGCGCGCCGGTGACGTAAAGCGCTCCCAGTCCGGCGCGGATGACGTTGTTGCGAAACTGCTTCATTCGGGAATGTTAGCCGGTTCGGGTGCGGTTGCGAAATTAGCGGAAAATCGCTGAAGAAACAGTTAGTCAGGCCGTGGTGCGCTAAGCTTACCACGTCCTGTTATTTCGGGTTTGACAGCCCCGCAAGGGTTTGTTTTCTCTCTGTTCCCAGACCCGCGGGACAGCGAATGCACGGATTTTTCAGGTGGAGCAGCAAATGGTGGCCGGGCACAATTTTACTGGTCGTCTTTTGGGCAATCTCGGCCTGGACCAGCACCGCGCCGATGGAATCCGACCTCGCCGCCCGCTCCACCTCGGCGCTTAAGGATACCGTGCTCGACAAGACGCGGATCGAGGTGTCAGGCCGCGACGTCAGTTTTGCCGCGGATGCCTTCTCCGAGGACGGCCGCCGAAGTGCGGTGGCCGCGGTCGAAGCAACCGCCGGCGTGCGGCTGGTCAACGACGAAACCCGTCTCGTCCCCGAAGCGAAGCCGTTCGCCTGGTCGGCGGAGCGGGACGTTGCCAGGGTCACGCTTGCCGGCAGCGCGCCGCTGCCCGCCAGCAAGGCGAAGCTGCTCGAGGCGGCCCGCGCCGCGCTCGGCGGCGTCGAAGTCGTCGACCAGATGCAGCTGTCGCGGGGTGCGCCGCCGCGCTTCGACAATGCCGCCGCGCTGTTGATCGACCAGATCGGCAAACTCAAGGAAGGCAAGATCGCGATTTCCGATGGCAAGGTCAGCCTGTCCGGCATGGCGCGGGATCTCGGGGGAGGGAGGCGATCGCGGCGGCGCTGAAAAACCTGCCCGAGGGTTTTTCGGTCGCCGCCAACGACATCAAGGCGCCGCCCTACATCTTCCAGGCCTACAAGGACCCGGTGGCGGTAACGTTGACCTTGACCGGCTATGTGCCCGACAACAACGTCCATGCCGCGATCGCGGCCGCGGCCGGGCGAAAATTCTTCAGCGAGAAGGTGGTCGACAATCTCAAGGCCAGCATCGGCGCGCCTGCGGGATTTGCCGGCGCCGTGGTGCCGGCGCTGGGCGCCCTGTCGCGGCTCTCGACCGGCACACTGGTCGTCACCGACCGCGAGGTAAAGCTTTCGGGCGACTCCCTCTACGACGCCGCGGTGCCGCAGATCCGCGCTGGCCTTGCCAGGGATTTCCCGCAAGGCTGGCACGTTACCGCCGACATTTCGGTCAAGCCCGCGGCCGCGCCCGTCGATCCCACCGTCTGCCAGCAATTGTTTTCGGAGTTGCTGGCCAAGGGACATATCCGCTTCGTATCCGGGCGCGCCACCCTCGACCCGGATTCGGCCGGCCTGCTCGACCGCCTGATCGAAACCGCGCTGCGCTGTCCGACCGCTGAAATCGAGATCGCCGGCCATACCGACGCCGACGGCGACGATGCCTTCAACCAGGCGCTGTCCGAGAAGCGCGCGCAAGCCGTGGCCGACTATCTCGTCAAGGCCGGCCTGCCCGCCAACCGCTTCACGGCGATGGGTTATGGCAGCTCGCAGCCGGTCGCATCGAACGATACCGACGAGGGCAAGGCGCAGAACCGCCGCATCGATTTTCTGGTGAAGTAGCGATGGCATTCCTGGTGACATTCGATTGGGGCTGGCTGACGGCATCGCTGCTGCTCGGTCTGGCGATGGGCTGGATCAGCGTGGTGCAGCGCGGCCCCGGCGTGTCCAAAAACCTGGCGCGCTGGCTTGCGGCGCTGGCAGCGGCGCTGGTCGGTTGCGCGCTGGCGCGCGTGGTCCCCGGCCGCGCCGGTTACTGGCTCGACCTCGGCCTCGTCATGTTCGCGGCCTATCTGATCGGCTGCGCGGCCGGCGCATGGCTGCGCGACCGCGTCGTCTCGCGCAGCGCGCCGGCGGGGTGAGGGATTCTCCGACCTTGGAACAGCATCTGAGGAGTTCATGTCGGCTGCAGCGCATTATCGAATGTTCGCTCACTACAACGCCTGGGCCAACGGCCGGCTCTACGACGCGGCGGCGCAATTGACCGACGAGCAATATCGAGCCGATCGCGGCGCCTTTTTCAAATCGGTCCACGGCACGCTCAATCATCTCTTGGCGACCGACCGGATCTGGATGCAGCGCTTCACTGGCGAGGGCACCGCACCCGACCGGCTCGATGCGATCCTGTTCGAGACCTTCGACGAACTGCGCGCCGCGCGCGAGGCCGAGGACCGTAGAATTACGGGCTTTGTCGATGGGCTGGACGAGGCCCGTATCGAGGGCACCATCAAATACCGCCGCGTCTCATCGCCCGAGCTGTTCGAGCAGCAGCTGGCGCCCGCGCTTGCGCACTGGTTCAACCACCAGGCCCACCACCGCGGGCAGGTTCATGCGCTGCTGACCGGTCTCACCGGTCAGGCACCGGAACTCGACCTGTTGTATTTCCAGCGGCTGGCGGCGAAGCCGGCCGCGTGAACCTGGGCATGCTTGACGCTCGCCATGTTGTATCCTATAAGATACGACATGTTCGAGCTGAAAACGACAGCCGAGTTCGATGAATGGCTCACCTCGCTAAGGGACCGGATCGGAAAGGCGAAAATCACCTCGCGTTTTCAGCGCCTTGAACTTGGGAATGCCGGCGACCGCGCGTCGGTGGGAGACGGCGTAAGCGAACTCAGGGTTCATTCGGGGCCGGGTTATCGCGTCTATTACAAGCAAATCGACAAGACGATCATCGTGATCCTGTGCGGCGGCGACAATCGACGCAAGAAAACGACATCAGGCGAGCGAAAGACGTGGCTGCCGGATTGTAGAAAGGAACGAAATGGCAAAACTCTCAAAATTCGATGCAGCCAAATATCTCGATCATCCGGAAACGATCGCAGCCTATCTCACCGAGGCGCTCGCGACCGACGATCCGGAGTTCATTTGTCTTGCGCTCGACACCATCGCCAAGGCAAAGGGCATGACCAAGGTTGCACGGGATACCGGTCTTTCACGGGAAAGCCTGTACAAATCATTGAGCGGCACGACGAAACCCGAATTCGATACGGTGCGAAAGGTGATCGGCTCATTCGGTCTCAAGTTGGTTGCCGAGCCCGTTGACACCAAGGCGACATGAAATTCACACCTGACCGGTCTCACCGGTCAGGCGCCGGAACTCGACTGTCGTATTTCCAGCGGCTGGCGGCCAAGCCGGCCGCGTGATTTCACGAAAACTTCACCGCTGGCTGCGCAGGGTCCTGGACCTCCGGGGTTCGTGCCGCTTTGACGAATGCAGCAAAACTGTGCATCTGCGGCGTTGCGAACGCCCCCAATATCGTCCCTAATATATTGAAGGAGCGGGTATTATTCACATCAAGCGAATTCCACTCGGCCGCAAAACACGCTACCACCTCCGGGGAACAGGCGTAGCGCCGACGGCGGCGGAGTTCGCTTCATGAAGTCGTCGCAGGATCGTTGGTCCGAGGTGGAGATGCTGGAAGCAATACGCAGGGCGGTCTCGTTTCTGCGCCGCAAGCAAGTCCTGCACAGAGTGGGTGTCGTCGTCAGCGTCACGGTCATCGGGATCGCGTGCTACGTGCTCTACCACATGCTTCGCGGCATCAACCTCGACGAGGTGGTCGAGGCCATCAAGCAGACCGAGCCGAGCTCGATCGCGCTCGCCGCGTTGTTTGTGGCCGCGGGCTATTTCACGCTGACCTTCTATGACTGGTTCGCGGTCCGCGCCATCGGCCGCACTGAAATCCCCTACCGCGTCAACGCGCTCGCGGCCTTCACCAGCTACTCGATCGGGCACAATGTCGGCGCCAGCGTCTTCACCGGCGGCGCCGTGCGCTACCGCATCTATTCGGGCTGGGGGCTGAACGCGATCGACGTCGCCAAGATCTGCTTCCTGGCCGGGCTGACGTTCTGGCTGGGCAATGCCGCGGTGCTGGGGCTCGGCATCGCCTGTCATCCGGAAGCCGCCGCCGCGATCGACCAGCTGCCGCCCTGGCTCAACCGCATCGTCGCATTCGCGATCATCGCCGGGCTGGTGAGCTATGTGGCCTGGGTCTGGATAAGGCCGCGAAACGTCGGCCGCGGGCCCTGGACCGTGGTGCTGCCGGGCGGACCGCTGACCTTGCTGCAGATCGCCATCGGGATCGTCGATCTCGGCTTTTGCGCGCTCGCCATGTATGTGCTGGTGCCGGACGAGCCCAATCTCGGCTTCGTCGTGGTCGCGGTGATTTTCGTTTCGGCGACGCTGCTCGGCTTCGCCAGCCATTCCCCCGGTGGCCTTGGGGTGTTCGACGCCGCGATGCTGGTCGGGCTGTGGCAGATGGACCGGGAGGACCTGCTGGCCGGGATGCTGCTGTTCCGCCTCCTCTATTATATTACGCCATTTGTCATATCTGTAATCTTGCTGACGTTTCGGGAGGTTATACTGGGGACTCGAACCAAGCGCCTGCGCCAGGCTTCTGCGGGGCTCGACGCCGGGCCCGCCCGCGAAGCCGCCTATGTAAGGAAACGCGGCGACACCAGCGCCTGACCCAAGGACCCCAAACCGGGAGAGAGCCGGTCCGATGGCAATTGAAGCTCCTTCGTCTTCATCGGTGTTTTCGCCGTGGCCGGACCGGTTGCGGCATTCGGCCATCATCCTGCTCGCCGCGGGCGCAGCACTTGCCGTCCTCGTCGCGTTCGGGGACTTGCTGCTGGTCCGCGCCATCGTGGTGTTTGCCTGCATCGCCGCCGCCGCGCTGGTGCCGTGGCGGCTGCACCACGCCACTGCCTCGCACGAGGATGTCCGCGGCGCCAACAATCCGGTAGAAACCGCCGCCGTCAGCGCCGTCGTTGCCGGCATGCCGGACCCCGCGGTGCTGCTCGACCGGGCCGGCCGCGTCATCCACCTCAATGCCGCAGCGGCGCAACTGGCGCCCGCGCTACGCCGCAACGAACTCGCCCAGTTCGCCTTGCGCTCGCCCGAGATCATCACCGCGCTGCGCGAGGCGATTGCGACCACCGAAACCAGGCGCGCGACCTATCTCGATCATGTGCCGGTCGATCGCTGGATGGAACTGATCATCACCCCGGTGCCGGTGCCGACTCTGTTCGGCGGCACCGAGAAATGCATGCTGATGACGTTTCACGACCAGACGCCGTTGCGCCGGGTCGAGGAAATGCGCGCCGACTTCGTCGCCAATGCGAGCCATGAACTGCGCACGCCGCTGGCCGCGCTGTCCGGCTTCATCGACACGCTGCAGGGCCCGGCCAAGGACGACGCCAAGGCGCGCGAGCGCTTCCTCGGCATCATGCACACCCAGGCGACGCGGATGGCGCGGCTGATCGACGACTTGCTGTCGCTGTCGCGGGTCGAACTGTCGGCCCATGTTCGTCCCGACACGCTGGTCGATATCGTCCCGATCATCCGCCAGGTCGCCGACGGGCTGGAGCCGCTGGCGCGGGAGCGCCAGGTGGCGATCGATATCGATTTGCCGGAGGCGCCGGTCATGATCGCCGGCGACCGCGAGGAACTGCTGCGCCTGTTCGAGAACCTGATCGAGAACGCGCTGAAATACGGCGCCTCCGGCGGCAAGGTGATCGTCTCGCTCAGTCAGGCGCTGTCAGGCGAGGGTACCCCGGAAGTCCGGGTCATGGTGCGCGATTTCGGTCCCGGAATCGCGCCCGAGCACCTGCCGCGGCTGACCGAGCGATTCTACCGGGTCGATGTCGGGGACAGCCGCGCGCAGGGCGGCACCGGGCTCGGTTTATCGCTGGTTAAACATATCGTTAACCGTCATCGCGGCCGGCTTGTGATCGAAAGCATGCCCAAAAAGGGCGCCACTTTCACCGCCTGTTTTCCCCAGGCAAGGACGCCGGTTTCAGCCTAAAGTATAGTCATTCCAATTGCTTAGTCTCGTCATCCAGCTGTCATGAAACCTTCGTAAAAGCAGCACTGGCCGCCCGTAGACGGGCGGCGTGAGCGCGATCGGGCGCATGCGGCGCTTCGCTCACCTGATGGAGACCAGCAATGAATTTCGTGAAGACTATCGTCGCTGTCGGCCTGGTCGCCGCATCGACGTCGGCATTCGCCGCCGATATCACCGGCGCAGGCTCGACCTTCATCTATCCTGTCCTGTCCAAATGGGCGGATGCCTACAAGAAGGACTCCGGCGCAGGCGTGAACTACCAGTCCATCGGTTCGGGCGCGGGCATCAAGCAGATCCAGGCCAAGACCGTGACCTTCGGCGCCACCGACATGCCGCTGACGGTGGCTCAGCTCGAGAAGGACGGCTTCGTTCAGTGGCCGATGATCATGGGCGCGATCGTCCCCGTGGTGAATATCGAGGGCGTCAAGCCCGGCGACATGGCGCTGGACGGCGATACCCTCGCCAAAATCTATCTCGGCGCCATCACCAAATGGGATGATCCGGCGATCAAGAAGCTCAATCCGAAACTCAACCTGCCGTCGGCCGCGATCGCCGTCGTTCACCGTGCCGACGGTTCGGGCACCACCTTCAACTTCACCGACTACCTTTCGAAGGTCAGTCCCGATTGGAAATCCAAGGTCGGTTCCGGGACGGCGGTTGAGTGGCCGGCAGGCGTCGGCGCCAAGGGCAACGAGGGCGTCTCCGGCAATGTCGGCCAGACCAAGAACTCGATCGGCTACGTCGAATACGCCTACGCCAAGCAGAACAAGCTGACCTATACCTCGCTGGTCAACAAGGCCGGCAAGACCGTGGAGCCGACCGACGAAGGCTTCAAGGCCGCCGCCTCCAATGCCGACTGGGCCAATGCCCCGGGTTACTATTTGATCCTCACCGACCAGCCCGGTGACAAGTCATGGCCGATCGTGGCATCGACCTTCGTGTTGATGCACAAGGACTCGGCCGACAAGGCAGCCTCGCAGGAGGCGGTCAAGTTCTTCAAGTTCGCCTTCGACAAGGGCGGCAAGATGGCCGAGGACCTCGACTACATTCCGATGCCGGATTCAGTGGTCAAGTTGATCGAGAAGACCTGGTCGGCCGACATCAAGAGCTGATCGCGGCGGCTCCAAAGGCTCGCGTCCCTTTCCGGGGGCGCGAGTGCAGCGAAGCGAACCCGAAAATCCATCGCTACCCCACGGGCTATGGATTTCGGGCCTGCCGCCGGCAGGACGCATCCCCGCTGGCCAAGGCGGGCCATTCGTCGGTGAGTATCGCTCCCGTGCGTAGCGACTTTCTCGTAGTGTAGATTTAGACAGGGGACTGGCGTGGCAGACATGGCCGTTCAGAGCGATGTGATGGAAGCTACCGGGCCTTACGATCGCGCCCGCGCGCTCAACGCATTCAAGTTCGGCGACGTGACGTTCTACTGGATCACGCGGGTCTGCGCGATTTCGGTACTGCTGATCCTGGGCGGCATCATTCTTTCCTTGATCGCGGGCGCATGGCCGGCGATCAGGGCGTTCGGCTTCTCCTTCCTGATGACGGCGCGGTGGGCGCCGTCGGCCGACCCGCCGGTGCTCGGCGCGCTCGGCCCGCTCTACGGCACCATGGTGACTTCGGTGATCGCGATGATCATCGCCATTCCGGTCGGGCTCGGGATCGCGATCTTCCTGACCGAGCTTTGCCCGCAATGGCTGCGCCGTCCGATCGGCATCGCCATCGAATTGCTCGCCGGCATCCCCTCGATCATCTACGGCATGTGGGGCTTCTTCGAACTCGGCCCGTTCCTGGCCAACCACTTCCAGCCGTTCGTGATCGACGCGTTCGCCAATGTGCCGGTGCTTAGCATTATCTTCGGCGGACCGCCGTCCTATCTCAGCCTGTTCAACGCCGCGCTGATCCTGGCCATCATGGTGCTGCCGTTCATCACCGCGATCTCGGTCGACGTATTCAAGACCGTGCCGCCGGTCCTGAAGGAAGCCGCCTACGGCGTCGGCTGCACCACCTGGGAGGTGGTGCGCAACGTGGTGATCCCCTACACCCGCGTCGGCGTCATCGGCGGGGTGATGCTGGCGCTCGGCCGCGCGCTCGGCGAAACCATGGCGGTGACCTTCATCATCGGCAACGCGTTTCGCATCACCGGCTCGGTGTTCTCGCCGGGCACCACGATCTCGGCCGCGATCGCCAGCGAATTCGCCGAAAGCGACGGCCTGCATCAATCCGGCCTGATCCTGCTCGGCCTGTTGCTGTTCGTGCTGACCTTCTTCGTGCTGGCAGCGGCGCGGCTGATGTTGATGCACCTCGAAACCAAGGCGGGGAAATAGGCCATGGCCATGAACCCGATCTACCGCCGACGCCGCCGCAACGACGTCATCATCCGCCTCTTGTGCCTGGGCGCCGCGATCTTCGGTGTCGCCTGGCTCGCCATGATCCTGTTCACGCTGTTCTATAACGGCCTGGCGGGCTTAAGCCTTCAGATCTTCACCCGGAACACGCCGCCGCCCGGCTCGACCGAAGGTGGCCTGCTCAACGCCATCACAGGTTCCGTCATCATGACCGTGATCGGGGTCGGCATCGGCGCCCCGCTCGGGATGTTCGCCGGCACCTATCTGGCTGAATACGGCCGCAACGACCGGCTGACCTCGGTGATCCGCTTCATCAACGACATCCTGCTCAGCGCGCCCTCGATCATCATCGGCCTGTTCGTCTACGGCGCGGTGGTGGTGCCGATGGGCAGCTTTTCGGCGATCGCCGGTGCGCTGGCGCTGGCCGTCATCGTCATTCCGGTGGTGCTACGCACCACCGAGGACATGCTGTTATTGGTGCCCAATCCGCTGCGCGAGGCGGCGAGCGCGCTCGGGCTGCCGCGCTCGCTGGTCATCAAGCGGATCGCCTATCGCGCGGCGCGAAGCGGCCTGATCACCGGCGTGCTGCTGGCGACCGCGCGTGTCGCCGGCGAGACCGCGCCGCTGTTGTTCACCGCGCTGTCCAACCAGTTCTTCAGCCTCGATCTCACCAAGACCATGGCCAACCTGCCGGTGACCATCAACAATTTCGTGCAGAGCCCCTACGAATACTGGAAGCAGCTCGCCTGGAGCGGCGCCCTGCTGATCACGCTAACCGTGCTTGCCCTGAACATTGGCGCCCGCGTGCTCGGCGCCGAGAGGACCGCAAAATGAGTGAAATGTCCGTATCGATGAGCCCCGCCGGCGGCCTCGCCCCGGCCGGCGCGACGTTGCCCGAGGCGCCGGCCAAGGTCACCGCGCGCGGTCTCAATTTCTATTACGGCGAGCATCATGCGCTGAAGAGCATCAACCTCGCGCTCGGCACCAACCGCGTCACCGCGTTCATCGGCCCGTCCGGCTGCGGCAAGTCGACGCTATTGCGGATCTTCAACCGGATGTACGACCTCTATCCGGGCCAGCGCGCCACCGGGCAATTGATGCTGGACCAGACCAATATCCTCGATCCCAGGCTCGACCTCAACCTGCTGCGCGCCCGCGTCGGCATGGTGTTCCAGAAGCCGACGCCGTTTCCGATGACGATCTACGAGAACATCGCCTTCGGCATCCGCCTCTACGAGAAGATCTCCAAATCCGAGATGGACGGCCGCGTCGAGAAGGCGCTGCGCGGCGGCGCGCTGTGGAACGAGGTCAAGGACAAGCTCAACGCCTCGGGCTTGAGCCTGTCCGGCGGCCAGCAGCAGCGGCTCTGCATCGCCCGCACGGTGGCGGTGCGGCCGGAGGTGATCCTGTTCGACGAGCCGTGCTCGGCGCTCGATCCGATCTCGACCGCCAAGGTCGAGGAGTTGATCCAGGAGCTGTCGGAGGACTACACCATCGCCATCGTCACCCACAACATGCAGCAGGCCGCGCGCGTCTCCGACAAGACCGCCTTCATGTATCTCGGCGAACTGATCGAGTTCGACGACACCAACAAGATCTTCACCTCGCCGAGCGACCGGCGTACCCAGGACTACATCACCGGGCGCTTCGGTTAAGGGAGAGCGACAATGGCTTCTGAACACACCGCCAAGGCATTCGACAGCGACCTGCAGGAATTGACCCGGCTGGTCGCGGAGATGGGCGGGCTTGCCGAACGCATGATCGTCGATTCCGTCGACGCGCTGATCCGCCGCGACATTGCGCTCGGCAGCCGCGTCGTCGCCGCCGATTCCGAGATCGACAATTTGCAGCGCGTCATCGAGGAGCGCGCGGTGCTGACCATCGCAAGGCGCCAGCCGATGGCGGTGGATTTGCGCGAAATCGTCGGAGCGATGCGGGTCGCCACCGATCTGGAACGGATCGGCGATCTCGCCAAGAACATGGGCAAGCGGGTGGCGGCGCTGGAGAGCGATTTCCAGCCCCTGAAGCTGATCCGCGGGCTGGAACACATGACCGACCTGGTGCAGTCGCAGGTCAAGTCGGTGCTCGATGCCTATGCGGCGCACGATCTGCCGGCGGCGATGGCGGTCTGGAAGGGCGACGAGGAAGTCGATGCCATCTGCACCTCGCTGTTCCGCGAACTCCTGACCTACATGATGGAAGATCCGCGCAACATCTCGTTCTGCATCCATCTGATGTTCTGCGCCAAGAACATCGAGCGGATCGGCGATCACGCCACCAACATCGCGGAAACCGTGTTCTACATGATAGAGGGCCAGCAAATTCTCGACAAGCGCCCGAAGGGCGACATGACGACCTTTGCCACGACGGTCCCCGGAAGCTGAAAATAAAACGCGGCGAAACCAAAGAGAGGCTTGACGCATGAACGCGCGCATTCTGGTGGTGGAAGACGAAGAAGCGCTGACCACGCTGTTGCGCTACAATCTGGATGCCGAGGGTTACGACGTCGAAACCGTCGGACGCGGCGATGACGCCGATACCAGGCTGAAGGAACGCGTGCCCGACCTGATCGTGCTCGACTGGATGCTGCCCGGCCTGTCGGGGATCGAGCTGTGCCGGCGCTTAAGGGCGCGCCCCGAGACCAAATCGCTGCCGATCATCATGCTGACCGCGCGCGGCGAGGAGAGCGAGCGGGTCAGGGGGCTTGCCACCGGCGCCGACGATTACATCGTCAAACCGTTCTCCGTGCCGGAGCTATTGGCGCGGGTCAAAGGCCTGCTGCGCCGCGCCAGCCCGGAGCGGCTCGCCACCGTGCTGGCCTATGGCGACATCGAGCTCGACCGCGAGAAGCGCCGCGTCGCCCGCTCCGGCCGCCCGATCGATCTCGGTCCGACCGAATATCGGCTGCTGGAGTTCTTCCTCGAGCATCCCGGCCGCGTCTTCAGCCGCGAGCAACTGCTCGACAGCGTCTGGGGCCGCGACATCTATATCGACGAGCGCACCGTCGACGTCCACATCGGCCGCCTGCGAAAACTGCTCAACCCCGGCCGCGAGCAGGATCCGATCCGCACCGTCCGCGGCGCCGGCTACGCGCTGGACGACAGGTTTGCGAAGGCGGAAGGATAATGGTCCGCTGACAGCGGTGCTTCCTCACCTCTCCCCGTTTCTTCACGGGGAGAGGTCGAAATTCATGCGCAGCGTGAATTTCGGGTGAGGGGCGAGGCACGCCGCTTCACCATCTGCATCATCTCAGCATAGGCAATTGCGGAGACAGCCCCTCACCCCAACCCTCCAAGAGCGAGCTTCGCTCGTCTCGACCCCGCAAAGAGCGGGGCGAGGGAGTTCATCATCTTGTCGGCTTCGGCGGCTGGCGGCGGCGGTCGCTTGCGGGCTGGTAGGCGATCCGCGAGTGATGCGCGCAATAGGGCAGGCTCTGCAGCGCCTTGCCGCCGCAGAAGAAGAAATCCGGGCTCGAGGGATCGCCGACCGGCCAGTGGCAGGTGGCCTCGTTCAATTCCAAGAGCGACAGCCGCTGGCTCATCGGCACCACATTGTCGTAGGCGATCGGGTCCGGCTCCAGCTCGACCTCGAAGGCATGCGCCAGGGCGGTGTTGCCGCGCGACACCGGACGGTTGACCCGCATCATGTGCTGGGCCGGGCGCGCTTTGCGCTGCCGGGGCGCCGACGAGGAGGGGCTCTTGGCGCGGCCGGAAAGCCCCAGCCGGTGCACCTTGCCGATCACGGCATTGCGGGTGACATTTCCGAGTTCGGCGGCGATCTGGCTGGCCGAAAGCCCGCCTTCCCAGAGTTTTTTCAGCTGTTCGACGCGTTCGTCAGACCAGGTCAATACGGTCATCGTATTCTTTCCTTCGCGATCCGCCGGCCGAAAGAGGGGACAGCGCTGCGGTGCCAAACTCCAAAAATCCCTGCCGGCAGAATCCCTTAGCCCTCGCCGGGCGCGAAAAGCACGCCCGAACGTCTACGCCGAACTCTTAACGACTGAGGATCAAGTACTGCCGCACGAGATGTCGTACCCGACGGACGAGACGCTACAATATGGCGTGACTCCGGCGCAGAGTCCGCGTGCTTGCGTCCACATGTTCCGTCATTTGAGCATTGCAATGCGATTTTTCCGCGACGCCGCAATATTACGGGCCTGTTGACAGTTATCGCCGCGCGCATAGAATAGTTCCCACGTGCCGCCCCGAAAAGGCGGCACGTTTTGTTTTCCGCGAGCCGGTCCGATGCGACCCGCGCCAATGCACGCATCGCGACTTAAGCTCCAACCTTTTAGTGACCGCCATGACCAATAGCGCGCCGTCGCATCTGCTTCCCGTCTTTGCCAGGGTCGATCTCGGTTTCGAGCGCGGCGAGGGCTGCTGGCTCACCGCCACCAACGGCGAGCGCTACCTCGATTTCACCAGCGGGGTTGCGGTCAACGCGCTCGGCCATTGCCACCCGCATTTGGTCGCGGCGCTGCAGGAGCAGGCCACAAAACTGTGGCACATGTCGAACCTGTTCAAGAGCCCGGACGGCGACAAGCTCGCAGCAAGGCTGTGCGAGCAGAGCTTTGCCGATTTCGTGTTCTTCGCCAATTCCGGCGCCGAGGCGATGGAATGCGCCATCAAGGTCACCCGCCGCTATCACTTCGGCAAGGGCCATCCCGAGCGCTATCGCATCATCACCTTCGACAGCGCCTTTCACGGCCGCACGCTGGGGACGCTCGCCGCCACCGGTTCGCAAAAGTATCTCGAAGGCTTTGGGCCGCCGCTCGACGGCTTTGACCAGGTCACGCTCGGCGATCTCGACGCCGTGAAGAAGGCGATCGGCCCGCATACCGCCGGCATCCTGATCGAGCCGCTGCAGGGCGAAGGCGGCGTGCGCGCCGCGCCGCACGCCTTCTTCAGGGCGTTGCGCCAGCTCTGCGACGACAACGGGCTTCTGCTGGTGTTCGACGAGGTGCAGACCGGCATGGGCCGCACCGGCGACCTGTTCGCCTACCGGCGCCTCGGCGTCACCCCCGACGTGATGTCGCTGGCAAAGGCGCTCGGCGGCGGCTTCCCGATCGGCGCGTGCCTCGCAACTGCGGAAGCCGCCTCCGGCATGACGCCGGGCTCGCACGGCTCGACCTTCGGCGGCAATCCGCTGGCGGTCGCCGCTGCCAATGCGGTGCTCGACGTCATGCTGAAACCCGGCTTCTTCGAGCATGTGCAGCAGATGTCGCTGCTGCTCAAGCAGAAGCTCGCCTCCGTGGTCGATCGCCACCCGGCCGTGCTCGCCGAAGTGCGCGGCGAGGGCCTGTTGATCGGGCTGAAGGCGGTGGTGCCGTCAGGTGACCTGGTGACGGCATTGCGCGAAGAAAAACTGCTCACCGTCGGCGCCGGCGAAAATGTCGTGCGTTTCCTGCCGCCCTTGATCGTATCGGAGGCGGAGATCGAGGAATCGGTCGCGAAGCTGGAGCGCGCCTGCGTGGCGCTTGCCGGGGCGCAGTTGAAACGGGCGGCGGGGCAATGAGCAAGACGCTGCGGCATTTTCTCGATATCAGCGAGGTTCCGACCAAGGAGCTGCGCAACATGCTCGCCTTAAGCGTCGCCATGAAGGCGAGGCTGAAGGCGCACGAGAAGGGACAGAGGCCGCTCGAAGGCAAGACGCTGGCGATGATCTTCGAAAAGCCCTCGACCCGCACCCGCGTCTCGTTCGACGTCGGCATGCGCCAGCTCGGCGGCGAATCGATCATGCTGACGGGGGCGGAAATGCAGCTCGGCCGCGGCGAGACCATCGCCGACACCGCGCGCGTGCTGTCGCGCTATGTCGACGCCATCATGATCCGCATCCTCAACCACGATGCGCTCTTGGAACTCGCAGCCTACGCCACCGTGCCCGTGATCAACGGGCTGACGCGGCGCTCGCATCCCTGCCAGGTGATGGCCGACCTGATGACCTTCGAGGAGCATCGCGGCCCGATCCAGGGCAGGACGGTGGCGTGGAGCGGCGACGACAACAACGTGCTGGCGTCATGGGCGCAGGCCGCGGAACGGTTCAAGTTCACCCTGAACGTCGCGACCCCGCCGCAGCTTGCGCCGAACAAGGCGATGAAGGACTGGATCAAGGCCACCGACGCGCCGATCGTGCTCGGCAACGATCCGGAACAAGCCGTCCGCGGCGCCGATTGCGTCGTCACCGACACCTGGGTGTCGATGGGCGACAAGGACGGCGAGAATCGCCATAACCTGCTGAAACCCTACCAGGTCAACGCCAGGCTGATGTCGCTGGCCAAGCCAGACGCGATCTTCATGCATTGCCTGCCCGCCCATCGCGGCGACGAAGTCACCGACGAGGTGATCGACGGCCCGCAGTCGGTGGTGTTCGACGAGGCCGAAAACCGCCTGCATGTGCAAAAGGGCATTCTGGCGTGGTGCTTCGAGGCGGTGGCGTAGTTCTCTTCCCTTCTCCCACAAGGGGAGAAGGAAGAAGGTTCGCCGTCGCAGGGACGACAAGAACCCCCTTTCGTTCCCTGCGGTCTGACCCCAGATAAAGCGCCATGACTTCACAATCCCCCGACATCAAAATCGACAAAACCCCGGTCCGCGCCCCTTCGGCCGTGCCGGTCGACGACGCGGTGTTGCCGTTCGAAGTCGCAGCCCTCGATCTGCGCGGCCGCCTGACCCGGCTCGGCCCCGCGCTCGACGACATCCTGACCAGGCACGATTACCCCACCCCGGTCGGCAAGCTGCTCGGCGAAGCCATCGTGCTGACGACACTGCTCGGCTCGTCGCTGAAATTCGACGGCCGCTTCATCCTGCAGACCCAGACCGACGGCCCGGTGTCGTTCCTGATCGTCGACTTCCAGGCGCCCGACCGGTTGCGCGCCTATGCCCGCTTCGACGCGAAGCGGCTGAAGGACGGTGACGACTCCGGCGCGCTGCTTGGCAAGGGCCATCTCGCCATGACCATCGACCAGGGCCCCGACATGAGCCGCTACCAGGGCCTGGTCGCGCTCGACGGCGGCTCTCTCGAGGACGCCGCCCACGAATATTTCCTGCGCTCCGAACAGATCCCGACCCGCGTCCGGCTGGCGGTCGGCGAGGAATGGCGCGGCGGTGGCGATGGCCCAAGGCACCGCTGGCGCGCCGGCGGCATGCTGCTGCAGTTTTTGCCGAAAGCCCCCGAACGGGCGCGGCAACCCGACTTGCATCCCGGCGACGCACCGGAGGGCACCGTCACCCACACGGTCGCCGAGGACGACGCCTGGGTCGAAGGCCAGTCGCTGATCTCCACGGTGGAGGACGTCGAGCTGATCGACCCGGATTTATCCGGCGAGCGCTTGCTCTATCGCCTGTTCCACGAACGCGGCGTGAGGGTATTTCCGCCGCTGCCCTTGCGCGCGCAATGCTCCTGCTCGCGCGAGGCCGTGTCGTCCATGCTGCAAAGCTTTGCCGCGCAGGACCGCGCCGACATGGTGAAGGACGGCAAGGTGGTGGTGACGTGCGAGTTTTGTTCGTCGGTCTATGAATTCACGCCGGACGAGGCGGGGGTGGAGTAGGGGGCGAGGCGCGTCGGCCGCCAATCGTCATCACCGGGCTTGACCCGGCAATCCATCATTCTTCGCAACAAGCTTTCTTCGAAGAAGACGGATCACCGGGTCAAGCCCGGTGATGACGAGTTGAGTTTCTGTCAGCACGCTCGGCCATCGTCGCGCAGCGTGCTCCCGCTCATCCCTTCCCCGTCCACTGCCGTACCACCGCCTCCCCGATCCTCCGCCCCTCCGCGTCACACAGGTGAATCTCGTAATCCGGAAACAGCACGCGCCGCGGCTCGAGGTCTTCGCGGTCGATGACTTCGCTGCACAGGCCGTTGGCCCGCACATGGGTCCACATCTCCTCTTCGGTCGGAAACAGCTCGCTGATCCGGCATTTCTGGGTCACGGAAAACAGGAAATAGGGCATCGTCGCTCCATGCGGGGCCGTTCGCGGCCTCTCTTTGCGTTGATCGACGCGGGTGGAATACCACGCATCGTGGGGCAGCCCTCACGCTTCCCCCCGCTGCACCGGCGGATAATATTGCGGCGCCTCGCGGCGGTCGAACATGCCGTAATCGCGCACGATCCGGACGCGGCGGAGCCTCGCGCCCTCTGGCAGCTTTGCCGCGGCCTCGAAAGCTTGCGCGTCGGCGCTCGTGCGCCACGACGTCAGGAGAATGAGGTCGCCCGGCGTCAGCATCGCATCGAACACGTCCCAGCCGACCAATCCGCGGGCCTCGCGATCGAGGCCGAGATTTTTCGAGCACGCCGCAGCATCTGCAGCAGCGTCCGATCCGGCCGGCCGCTTGGCGTCGATCAGGATGATCGTGGTGGCATCCCCTGTTGCGGTCTCGTCGAGCCGCTGTTCCCGCAGCGTCTGGCCCGCAGGAATCCGCGTATCCCGCGCGATCTCGCCGACGCGCAAATGATAGTCGAGCAGGATTTCGCTGCGGCCCTTTTCCTGCGCGCCATGGTGCCGCATCGCGGTACGCCAGCGCACTACCGCCTTTTCGTCGCGCCAGCCCGACAGCGAGAGAAGCCATCCCTGGCGCGTCAGGCTCTTGTAGCGGATGTTGTCGACAAAACCGTCGACTTGCTCCAGTTCGGGGCGAAGCGTCCCGGCCAGATCGAGATAGGCGTCCCATTGATCCGGTTTCGGATGCACTTCGAAGATCACTGAAAACACGGGGGTTGCTCCCTTCCGGCTAGCCGGCGTCTGGATCGGGGCCGCGGATAACCGCGCGGCACGCACGCCGCCGCATCCCCTAGATAGACACGCCAGCCGGATTTTTTAGCGGGACTGCTTCGATCATGGTCGAAGTGTCGCCTGTCCGGACGCGCCCGGCAGCGCCGTTCTCGGCTATGGTTGCGGCCCGATCGTCTGATTCAAGGCACCGCGCCGATGCTCGCCAGGGCTGCCCCATTGCTGTTCGTGCTGCTCTGGAGCTCGTCCTTCATCTCGACCAAGGCGGGCCTGCGGCATCTATCTCCGCTGCTGTTCGTGGCCATCCGCCTCCTGGTATGCGCCGCCGTGCTCGGGATATTGGCGTTGCTGTTGCGGCGGCCGTGGCGGCCGCTTGCCGGCTGGCGCTGGCTGCATTGCGCCGTTGCCGGCGCCCTGATGAACGGGGTCGGGCTGATGGCGCCGCACGCCGGATTGGTGATCGCGCCGGCGGCGCAGATCGCGCTGGTGCAGTCGCTGACCCCGTTGTTGACGGCGGTTTGCGGCGTCATGCTGCTGCGCGAGCGCCTGGGCGCCGGCCAATGGCTGGGGCTGGTCCTGGGAATGGCGGGCGTCGGGCTGGTGGTGGGGCAGGCCGCGCTGCAGAGCGTCACTGAGTTCGACGGGCTTCTGCTGGCGATGCTCGGCGTGGTCGGGCTGGTCGCCGGCACGCTCTATTTCGCAAAATTCTGCCGTGGCGTGCCGTTGCTCACGGGTAGTTTTGTGCAATTCACCTCCGCCACGGCGCTTGCCGTGCTTTGCACCTGGTCGCTGGAAACCCCGCGTGTCGACTGGACCGCGGTCACCGTCGCAGCCCTGGCCTGGAACGCCTTGGTAGTCTCGCTCGGCGGCATGGGGCTCTACTTCGTCATGCTCGTCCACGGCACGGCCGCCCGCGCCACCGCGAATTTTTATCTGGTTCCGGGAACGGTGGCGCTGCTCGCCTGGATGCTGCTCGGCGAGCCGCTCACCCTGACCGCGGTCGCAGGGATCACCCTGGCGTCGGCGGGATGCTGGCTGGTGAATGCCGCGCCGGCTGCGACCGCGGGCATCGATGGATGACAGCGCCTGATTTGCCCGTCGTGCCAATTTGCCGCAGGCGCGACATGCTGAATTATAGAAATTGAATTCAGATTTATGAAAATAGCGCTTGCAGCCGACCCAAATCAGTCGTAGATACTCGTCGTCCCGTCCCGAAAGAGGGGCGTTGCGCAACGTCACGAAACGTGGGGCGGGATGCGGTGGACGCGGATGGTGCTGTGGACGACGGCACTTGAGGCGGACGGAAAAGACGTGTGGGCCTGGCACCCCGACGCTGGTGTCAAGTTCGTGAAAGGCAACTTTCGCGGATGACGGTGGCTAACAAGCCCGGTACGCCGGGGCGAGCACGGGATAATCCGTAAACCATTGCGTGGGGAATGCCGGGTGATTCCGGTGTGACCTGACTAACGTGTGTGCGTTTTTTACTACCCGTTTGCACACACGGCTATCGGGCGCATCGGCCGCCCGGCATTCCCTGCGCCCTCGATTCGGAGAGGGCGGGAATAATGGATACCTCGCGCAAAAATGCATGCGGCGAGAATGCAAAGGTGTGTCCCGTCGTCATTGCGAGGAGCGCTCTTGTCCGCCGAAGCTCGCCTTCGGGCGAAGGCGGATGCGACGAAGCAATCCATGCAGCAACAAGTAAGAAAGATGGATTGCTTCGCTGACGCTCGCAATGACGGTTTCAAGACCTCTTGCATGTTTGAAAATTGGAGACGGTGGCGCGGCACGCGCGTTCCTTACCTCTCCCGTGGGGAGAGGTCGGCGCGAAGCGCCGGGTGAGGGGTTACGATCTATCGTTAGTCCTTAACCCCTCACCCGAATTGCTTCGCAATTCGACCTCTCCCAATGGGAGAGGTGAGAAGCGGTCAATTCAACACCCGCTTGGCGTCGGGGCTGTCGAGCGAGAAGGTCGGCACGTCGATCTCGAAACGCTCGCCGCTTTCGGTGACCATTTGATAGCGCCCGGTCATGAAGCCCGACGCGGTCGGCAGCGGCACGCCCGAGGTGTATTCGAATCTCTCGCCGGGCGCGAGCACCGGCTGTTCGCCGACCACGCCCTCGCCGCGAACTTCCTGCCTGCGGCCCGACGCGTCGGTGATGATCCAGTGCCGGGTGCGCAATTGCACCGTCTCGTCGCCGGTATTGGTGATGACGATGGTGTAGGACCAGAAATACTGACGATTCTCCACCGACGAGCGTTCGGGAAGGTAGTTCGGCTCGACGGTGACTTCGATCTGGCGGGTAACGGCGCGGTACATGCGGGCTGATCTCTCCAAATCGGCGAACATCATATCGGAAAGACGGCGGGGAACCAATCGCGCAGCGCGGATCGCCAAGGGCGATCCGACCTCTCCCCGGAGAGGTGAAGATGGCGCGCGAATTGCTATCCTCGTTTCGACATAGTTCCGTTCCAAAGGGCGCCCGAAAAGCCCCGCCAGACTCCCTCGTCACTTGCCTGCAACTCGCGTGCCGATACTATCCTTGCCGGAGCGCCGGCCTGGTCAGGCCGGTCTCGCGAAACCGGTGCCAGATCATGTCGATTGCCGACCGAATTGCCGCACCACCGCTTGCCGGCGCAACCGATACGCTGTCGCGCGAGCCCGAATCCGCCACCGCAGCGCCGTCGATTTCGTTTCCGGTCGCGGGCGGCGAACGCGAATTGCGGCTCGATCTGTTCCGCGGGCTGGCGCTATGGCTGATCTTCATCGATCACCTGCCGCCCAACTCTGCTGACCTGGTTCACGATCCGCAATTACGGCTTTTCCGACGCCACCGAGATTTTCATCTTCATCTCCGGTTATACGGCGGCCTTCGTCTACGGCCGCGCCATGCTGGAGGCCGGCTTCGTGGTGGCGACCGCGCGCATCCTGCGCCGGGCCTGGCAGATCTATGTCGCGCACGTGTTCCTGTTCACGATCTTCCTTGCGGAAATCTCCTACGTCGCCACCAGTTTCGAGAACCCGCTCTACACCGAAGAAATGGGGATCATGGATTTTCTCAAGCAGCCGGACGTCACCATCGTCCAGGCGCTGCTGCTGCGATTCCGCCCGGTCAACATGGACGTGCTGCCGCTCTATATCGTGCTGATGCTGTTCCTGCCCCTGATCCTGTGGCTGATGAAATGGAAGACCGACGTCACGCTGGCGCTGTCGGCGCTGCTCTATGCCATGACCTGGGAATACGATCTGTATCTGTCGGCCTATCCGAACGGCTACTGGGCCTTCAACCCGTTCGCCTGGCAATTGCTGTTCGTGTTCGGCGCCTGGTGCGCGCTCGGCGGCGCCAGGCGAATGTCGCGAATTCTCGCCTCGAACGTCACGCTGTGGCTTTCGGTCGCCTATCTGTTGTTCGCGTTCTGCGTCACCATGACCTGGTATATCCCGCAATTGGGCCATCTGCTGCCGCGCCGACTCGAACAATGGATGTATCCGATCGACAAGACCAATCTCGACGTGTTGCGGTTCGCGCATTTCCTGGCGCTGGCGGCCGTCACCGTGCGCTTCCTGCCGAAAGACTGGCCCGGGTTGAAGTCGCCCTGGCTGCGGCCGCTGATCCTGTGCGGCCAGCATTCGCTGGAGATTTTCTGCCTCGGCGTGTTCCTGGCGTTCGCCGGGCATTTCCTGCTGGCCGAAATCTCCGGTGGCGCCGGGATGCAATTCGTCGTCAGTATTTCCGGAATCCTGATCATGTGGGCCGTGGCGTGGGTCATTTCGTGGTACAAACACTCCGCCGACAAGAGCGCCTCGCGGAAGAAAGGCGCCGTTGGCAACGCCGATATGGCGGGAGGGGGCTGATGAAACCGGTCTCGAGAGCCATCTCTTGGGCTGTGCTGGGTTTGACGCTGCTGGCCGGCTGTCTTGCGGCTCTGCCCGTGCGCGCCGAAGATGCGCCGGCGCCGCAGAACTGCGAAGTCCCGGACTACCTGCTGTCGAGCGAGAGCGCGCTTCCCAGGGTCGGGCAAGCCGTCAAGGGCGGCCATCCGCTGGATATCCTGGTGATCGGCAGCCGGTCCTCGACCATCGCCGCCTCGGAGGCGAGCGCCTATCCGGCAAGGCTGCAGGCGGCGCTGAAGGAGAAACTGCCTGCGGTCACCGTTAATTTGTCCGTGGAACTACAGGTCAAGAAAACCGCGGAGGAAGCCGCCGGCACCTTTGCCAAGCTGATGGAGGTCAAAAAGCCTACTTTGGTCATCTGGCAGACCGGCACCGTCGATGCTATGCGATCCGTCGATCCCGATGATTTTCGCGCCGCGGTCGATGAGGGTGTCGCTGCGCTGCAAAATGCCGGAGCCGACGTGGTGCTGATGAACATGCAATACAGTCCGCGCACGGAGACCATGATTTCCGCGCCGCCCTATCTGGATAACCTGCGCGTGGTGGCGCAGAGCCACGACGTTCCCCTGTTCGACCGTTTCGCCATCATGCATCAATGGAACGACACGGGAGACTTCGACCTGTTCAGCGCAACCCACGGCATCGAGCTTGCCAAGCGCGTCCATGACTGCCTCGGCCGCGCGCTGTCGAAATTCGTGTTCGACGCCGCCCATCTCGGCCCGCCGCCGCAGAATTGAGGAATTAGCGTTAATGCGTTTTGTCCGCCCTTTTCGCCTGCTGACATCGCTGGCCGCCGCGTTGCTGGCGCCGGCGCTGCTCCTGTCCGCGCCGGCGCAAGCCTCCGAGCCGGTTCAGCAAGCCTCGGTCTCCGTCGTCGCCAAATCTGACGCCGCCAAACCCGATGCCGCAAAGCCGGCCCCGTCCTCGTCGGCCACCACAGGCAGTGCCGCCGCCGTCGATCCCGCCAATTCGATGCCGCCGAAGAGCCTCGCCGCCACCACGATCGACAAGGTCAAGGAGGTCGCCAAGTCGGCCGGCGACATCTTCAGCCGCGTCCCATGCCTGTCGCCGAAGGGCGCCGTCAATCCGGTGGGATCGTTGCCGCACGTGGCGGGCAAGCTGGCCGCCGGGCAGCCGGTGGTGATCATCGCCTTCGGCTCGTCGTCGACAACCAGTTATGGCGCGACTTCACCCGAGTTCGCCTATCCCAACCGGCTCGCCAGGCAACTACGCCGGCAATATCCGACCGCCGACATCACCGTCATCGTTCGCGGCAAGGGCGGCGAAGACGCGCCCGAGATGATGAAGCGCCTGCAGGCGGAAGTGATCGACATGAAGCCGGATCTGGTGATCTGGCAGGTCGGCACCAATGCGGTGCTGCGCAACCTGGATCCCGGTGAGACCGCGAAGCTGGTGGAGGACGGCGTCAGCCGCATCCAGTCCGTGGGCGCCGATGTGGTGCTGGTCGATCCGCAATATTCACCGAGGGTGACCGAGCATGCCGAAGGCGCGGGCAAGATGGTCAGCCTGCTCGGCAAGGTCGCCCAGCTTCGCCATGTCGGCATCTTCCCGCGCTTCGAGGTGATGCGCGAGTGGCATGAACAGCAGGCGCTGCCGATCGAGACGTTCGTGATCGCCGACGGCCTGCACATGAACGACTGGGGCTATGCCTGCTTCGCGCAATTGCTCGGCGACGACATCATCAAATCGGTCGGCCAGATCAAGCTCGGCGTCAACGTGCCGGCCAGCGTGCTGACGTACCGGCCGATGTGAGGGGTCGTCATCCTGAGGTGCGAGCCTGACGGCGCATCTGCGCCGTCAGATAAGCGAGCCTCGAAGGATGGCGATGCGTGGCCCATCCTTCGAGGCCCGCGCGATGCGCGGGCACCTCAGGATGACGGCGGTGGAATATTCTCACGCCTTTTCCAGCGCCGCGTGCAGATCCTCGATCAAATCGTCACGATGCTCGAGGCCGGCGGAGAACCGCACAAAACCCTCGCTGATGCCGAGTTCGGCGCGGGCCTCCGGCTTCAGGCGCTGATGGGTGGTGGTGGCGGGATGGGTGACGAGGCTCTTGGCATCCCCGAGATTGTTGGAGATCCGCGATATCCTGAGCGCGTTGAGGCAACGGAACGTCGCCGCCTTGCCGCCCCGGACCTCGAAGCCGACCAGGGTCGAGCCGGCGCGCATCTGCTTCTTCACCAGGGCGGCCTGCGGATGATCGGCGCGGCCGGGATAGATCAGCCGCGAAATCTTCGGATGCTGCGCCAGCGCGTCGGCGACCGCCGCCGCGGTTTCGGTCTGCGCGCGGACGCGGACGGCGAGCGTCTCCAGCCCCTTCAGCAGCACCCAGGCGTTGAATGGCGACAGCGACGGCCCGGTCTGGCGCATGAAATTGTGGATGTGTTCGGCGATGAAGGCTTCCGACGACAGGATGATGCCGCCGAGGCAGCGACCCTGGCCGTCGATATGCTTGGTCGCGGAATACACCACGACGTCGGCGCCGAGTTGCAGCGGGCTCTGCCAGATCGGCGTCGCGAACACATTGTCGACGATCAGCCGCGCGCCGCCCGCATGCGCGATCTCGGCGATCGCCGGAATATCGAGCACGTCCAGCGTCGGATTGGTCGGGCTCTCGAGAAAGCAGCTCCTCGTATTCGGCCGCATCGCGGCCTGCCACTGGTCGAGGTCGAGGCCGTCGACCAGCGTCGAGGCAATCCCGTAGCGCGGTAGCAGATCCTCCACCACATAGCGGCACGATCCGAACAACGCTTTCGCCGCCACCACGTGGTCGCCGGCCTTCAGCGGCGCCAGGATCGCGGTCGTCACCGCCGCCATGCCGGTCGCGGTCGAGCGGCAGGCTTGCGCGCCTTCCAGCTCGATCATGCGGCGCTCGAACATCGCAATCGTCGGGTTGGAATAGCGCGAATAGATGTAGCCGGGGTCCTCGCCCTTGAAGCGCGCCTCGCATTGTTCCGCGCTGTCGTAGACATAGCCTTGGGTGAGAAACATCGCCTCGGAGGTTTCCCCGAATTCCGAGCGGATGGTTCCGGAATGCACCAGCCGGGTCTCGGGGCGGTAGTGGGCGGTGGGCGAGGTGGTTGCTTTCGACATGTGACCTCCATCGTGACCATCGCAAAATGGCCACAAAAAAACCGGCCTGGAAAAATTCCACAGGCCGGGATCACACTGTCCCCGGCCTGTTTAGCGACTTGTTTAACGTGGCTGCAAGCCGGCCGGCTCAAATCACCACGGGATAAGTCATGTTGATATTCGCTTGCGCCCTATCCGTCAAGGCGGCCATCGGATAACCGGTAAAAGTCCGTATTTTCAGCGTCTGGATGGCGAAAATGGAGTCATCCTGGGGACCCCCAAATTGTCGTTCACGCTTTCACCCGGCGCCAATGGCATCCTGCCCGACCGCATGATCGCGGCGATGGCCGATGCCGGCCTGATCCTGCCCGCCTATCCCTTCGTCGAAAGCCAGATCCAGCCGGCCAGCCTCGATCTGCGTCTCGGCGACATCGCCTACCGGGTGCGCGCGAGCTTCCTGCCGGGGCCGGGCGCGACGGTCGCCGAGCGCATCGACGAATTGAAGCTGCACGAAATCGACCTCACCGACGGCGCGGTGCTAGAGACCAACTGCGTCTATATCGTGCCGCTGCTGGAGTCGCTGGCACTGCCGCCGGAAATCGTCGCCGCCGCCAACCCGAAGAGCTCGACCGGTCGGCTCGACGTGTTCACGCGCGTGATCGCGGACGGCACGCGGCGCTTCGACATGATCGGCGCCGGCTATCACGGCCCGCTCTATGCCGAGATCAGCCCAAAAACGTTTCCGGTGCTGCTGCGCGAGGGATCGCGGCTGTCCCAGGTGCGCTTCCGCACCGGGGACGCCATCCTCAACGCCGATGAACTCGACGCGCTGCACGACCTGGAGCGGCTGGTCGATGCCGACGACGCCGATCTCGTCAACGGCGTGGCGCTCAGCGTCGACCTCTCCGGCGACGACGCCAGTGGCTTCGTCGGCTATCGCGCCAAACGCCACACCGGCGTGGTCGATATCGACCGCCGCGGCGGCTATGCGGTCGGCGAATTCTGGGAAGCCATCGCCGCAAGGCCGGACGGCAGCCTGATCCTCGACCCCGGCGAGTTCTACATCCTGGCCTCGAAGGAAGCCGTGCAGGTGCCGCCCGACTACGCCGCCGAGATGGTGCCGTTCGATCCGCTGGTCGGCGAATTCCGCGTGCATTATGCCGGCTTCTTCGATCCCGGCTTCGGCTATGCCGGCGCGGGAGGGCAGGGTTCGCGCGCGGTACTCGAGGTGCGCTCGCGCGAGGTGCCGTTCATCCTCGAGCACGGCCAGATCGTCGGCCGCCTCGTCTACGAGAAAATGCTGGCGCGGCCCGACGCCATGTACGGCCAGCGCATCGGCTCCAACTACCAGGCCCAAGGCCTAAAACTCTCCAAGCATTTCCGCGCCTGAATTCTCGGCTGTTGCGGAAGCGATGTTCGCCGGCAACGCCATGCTGGATAGCGGCATCAGGCCTCAGAATACCGAAATTGACTTCCCTTGCGTTCCACCTAACGTGGGTGAGGTCGAATGGACGAAGAGCCGGATGCCGCGATAAATGCGGACGCTCGAAGGGAGATCCGATGGCAGAGCCGACGACGCGATCGACGCGGCAATTTCCCGGCACGGACCACCGTTCCCCGTTCTTCACGGAGGAACACGAGATGCTGCGCGACCAGGTCCGCCGTTTCGTCGAGGAAGAGATCAAACCGCATGGCGACGCCTGGGAAGCGCAGGGCTTCGTTCCGCGTGAGGTGTTGCGGCGGATGGGCGCGCTGGGCTTCTTCGGCATCCGCTATCCGGAAGCCTATGGCGGATCGGCGATGGATACGCTCGGCAGCGTCGTCCTCGCCGAAGAACTCGGGCGCTCGACATACTCCGGCGTTGCGATCACCGCGCTCGTCCACACCGACATGGCTTCCGTGCACATCTACAATTCGGGATCGGATGCGCAGAAATCGAAGTGGATGGGCAAGATCATTGCCGGCGAGGCCATCTGCGCGGTGGCGGTGACCGAACCGGACGCCGGCTCAGACGTGAAGGGCATCCGCACCACGGCGCGGCCCGCCAGCGGCGGCTATGTGCTGAACGGCGCGAAAATGTTTATCACCAACGGCGTGCATGCCGACCTCTATTGCGTCGCCGCCAAGACCGGCAGGATCGACAGCGGCAGCAAGGCGGTGACGATGTTCCTGGTCGAGAAGGGCACGCCGGGATTTCGGGTGGCGCGCGCGCTCGACAAGCATGGCTGGCGCTCTTCCGATACCGCCGAGCTGGTGTTCGAGGATTGCCTCATTCCTCACGATGCGGTGCTGGGCGAAGAGGGCGGCGGCTTCTATTCGATCATGCGCAATTTCCAGAACGAGCGCACCGTGATCGGCGCCATGGCAATGGGCGAGGCGCAGGCCGCGCTCGAGCTCACGATCGCCTATCTGAAGACGCGAAAAGCCTTCGGCGCGCCGCTGTGGGACAAGCAGACGATCCGGCAGCGGCTTTCGATGCGCGCGGCCGAAGTCGAGGCCGGTCGGCAACTGGTCTATTCGACCGCCTGGCGCGACGCGCAGGGCCATGACGTCACCCGCGAGGTTTCCATGGTGAAGGCCTATTGCGGAGAATTGGTCAATGCGGTGATGTACGATTGCGTGCAGTTCCACGGCGGCATGGGCTTCATGCGCGAGAGCACCATCGAGCGGATGGCGCGCGACGCCCGCGTCCAGTCGATCGGTGGCGGCGCCAGCGAGGTGATGCTCGAAGAGGTCGCCAAGCGGCTCTAGGGATCAGCGGCCATGGATGCCACGACAGGCGCGCACGCTTCGCTCGACGACAAATACATCGCCGACCAGGGCCGCATCTATCTGACCGGTGTGCAGGCGCTGGTGCGGCTGCCGATGATGCAGCGGCGCGCCGACCGCGCGGCGGGATTGAAGACCGCGGGCTTCGTGTCGGGCTACCGCGGCTCGCCGCTCGGCACCTATGACCGCGAATTGTGGGCGGCGAAGCGGCATCTGGACAACGACGACATCGTCTTCCAGCCCGGCCTCAACGAGGACCTCGCCGCGACCAGCGTGTGGGGTACCCAGCAGGTCGGATTGTCGGAAGGCGCGACCCGCGACGGCGTATTCGCGATCTGGTACGCCAAAAGTCCCGGCGTCGACCGCTCCGGCGATGCCCTCAAGCACGCCAACGCCGCCGGCACGGCGGCGCTCGGCGGCGTGCTCGCGATTGCCGGCGACGACCATGCCTGCAAGTCCGCCAGCCTGCCGTCGCAGTCGGATTACGCCTTCCTCGATGCGTCGATCCCGGTGCTGCATCCGGCCGATATCGCCGAGGTGCTTCGCTTCGGCATGATCGGCTGGGCGATGTCGCGGGCGACCGGGCTCTGGGTCGGCATCAAGGCGCTGGCCGATACCATGGATTCGTCCGCGACGGTCGATCTCGCGCGCGTCACGCCAGCGATCATCCGCCCGGCCGAAGCGTCGGCCGATGTCTCGATCCGCTGGCCCGACAGCCCGCTCGAACAGGAACGCCGCCTGTTCGACATTCGGCTTCCGGCGGCCACCGCCTTCGGCCGGGCCAACGGATTGAACCGCGCCATCGCCGATCCCGGCTTCGATCGCCGCCGCCTGATGATCCTGGCGGTTGGAAAATCGCGCCTCGACGTCGTTCAGGCGCTGGCGATCCTGGGCGTCGGCCTCGACGAACTCGATCAACTCGGGATCGGATTGTGCGCGATCGGAATGCCCTGGCCGCTCGATGCGGACTTCGTTCGCGAGCGTTGCGCGGGAGCCGCCGAAGTTCTGGTGATCGAGGAGAAGCGGCCCCTGGTCGAGGATCAGGTGGCGCGCATTCTCCTGACCATCGATGCAGGCCGAAGGCCGGCCCTGGCCGGCAAGATCGACGAGCAGGGCAAGCCGCTATTGTCGCCGCGCGCCGCGTTTACCGCCGACCATCTGGCGAATATCATCGGAGGACGACTGACCAGGCTGGGACTTGGCGAGCGGCTGGTGCCGCGCCTCGCAGCTCTCGGCGGTATCGCCCAGGACGTCGAACCGGCACTCGCCAAGCGGCTTCCCTATTTCTGCTCGGGCTGTCCGCACAACCGCTCCACCCTGGTGCCCGAAGGCAGCCGTGCGCTGGCCGGCATCGGTTGCCACTACATGGCGCAGTGGATGGACCGCGAGACCACGACCTTCACCCAGATGGGAGGCGAGGGCGCCAGCTGGATCGGGCAGGCGCCGTTCACGGACACCAAGCACGTCTTCGTCAATCTCGGCGACGGCACCTACGCGCATTCGGGTCTGCTCGCCATTCGCGCCGCGATCGCCGCCGACGTCACCATCACCTACAAGATCCTCTATAACGACGCAGTCGCGATGACCGGCGGCCAGGCGGCGGAAGGCGGGTTCAGCGTCGCCCAGATCGCGCGCCAGCTCGCCGCCGAAGGCGTTCGCGAGATTCGCATCGTCGCGGAAGAGCCCGGGCGCCATCGCGGCGAACTCATGCCGCCGGGTGTGACCATCGATCCGCGCGATAAGCTCGAATCCGTTCAACGCGCGTTGCGGGAAACCAAGGGCGTCTCCGCCCTGATCTACGACCAGGTCTGCGCCGCGGAAAAGCGCCGCCGCCGCAAGCGCGGTCAATTGGCCGATGCCGGCAGGCGGATCGTGATCAACGAGGCGGTGTGCGAGGGGTGCGGCGATTGCGGGCGCAAGTCGAACTGCGTCTCGATCGTTCCCCTTGAAACCGAGTTCGGCCGCAAGCGGGCGATCGACCAGACGAGCTGCAATCAGGATGCAACCTGCATCGATGGATTCTGCCCGAGTTTTGTCACCATCGAGGGCGGGATTCCGAACAAGCCGACGGCATTCAGCGCGAAGGCGCCGGCGGCACCCACGCCCGATATCGATCTCTCGCGCCCCGCCAATCTGCTGGTCGGAGGAATCGGCGGCACCGGGATCGTCACGATCGGAGCGATTCTCGGCATGGCGGCCCATCTCGACGGCCGCAGCGTGTCTGTCATGGACCAGATCGGTCTCGCCCAGAAGGGCGGCGAGGTCACCACCCACATCCGGATCGTGGCAAACCCGGACAGGCTCGGTCCGGTGCGTTTCGTTGGCGGCGAAGCCGATACGTTGATCGGCTGCGATCTCGTCGTCGCATCCAGCCCGGAAGTGCTGCCGTTGCTTGCCGAACGCGCGGTCGCCATCGTCAACGATCACATCGTGATGACGGGCGAGTTCACCGCGAGGCCAGACGCCATTTTTCCGGACGCGATGATGAAGCGCCGGATCGAGAAACGCTGCGAGTCGACGTTCCTGGATATCACTGCGCTTGCCACCAAAATTCTCGGCGATGCGGTCGGCGCCAACATGATGGCGCTTGGGATCGCCTGGCAGAAGGGCCGCGTGCCGGTCACGGAGGAATCGATCCTGCGCGCGATCGAACTCAATGGCGCCGCGGTCGCGATGAACAAGGCGGCGTTTGCCTGGGGCAGGGCAATTGCGAACGGTGATCTCACCGCGGAAGCGCTGAAGGCGGTGTCCCCGGCGGCGGAAACCCTCGACGACATCGTCGAACTTCGCGCGGCAGAACTCCTGTGCTACCAAGACCGGGCGTTGGCGCAGCGGTTTCGCGCGCTCGTCGAGGATGCGGCGAGCGCCGAGCAGCGTGTCATTCCCGGCTCGACGGTTCTCGCCGAGGCCGTAGCTCAGAGCTTCCACAAACTCCTCGCCTACAAGGATGAATACGAGGTCGCGCGCCTGCACACGGAAGCCGGATTCCTCGAACGGCTCCGGCAATCCTACGACGGCGGCAGCTTCGCGTTTCATCTGGCGCCGCCGCTGTTCGCGAGGCGCGATCCCGTCACTGGTCATCCCCGCAAGATCAGGCTGGGGGCCTGGGTCATTCCATTATTCAGAGTTCTCGCCCGATCGAAATTCCTCCGCGGTACTCCGTTCGACCCATTCGGATATTCGTCAGAACGGCGAATGGAGCGCGCCATGATCGATGACTACACGAAGCTAATGGGATCGCGCATCATTCCCGAACTCAGCCAGCAGAACCACGCTCTTGCGGTCGAAATTGCCCTTCTGCCGCTGTCGGTCAAAGGCTTCGGTCACGTGAAGCTGGCCGCCGAGCGTGAGGCAACCAAACAGTTTGCATTATTGCTGGATCGGTGGCCCGGCGATCCAATCGCGCAGGCCGCCGCCGAATGAGGTGGGTTGCAGCTCGTCACGACGATCACCAGACTGCGCTCGCCGCCAACGAAGAATCGATCCGGGAGAAACTATGAGCGGAGCATCCGACAGCGCGAGTGAAGCGCAATGGCTGCGATGGCGCAGCACAGCCGATCTCTACCACGCCTATTTCACCGGCCTCATCCTGACGGTGGTGACGCGGCGCGGCACGGCTGATGCCGCCGAATTCGTGTTCCGGGTGTTTCGCCGCCAGCAGCAGGAACGCTTCCTGCCAGGCCTGGAGAAGCTCGGCCTGAAGCATCTGCCGCCGGCGGTCGCGGCTGCGCAATATCACTATCTCTCCAACTGGATCGGCGGTGTCCATGTCGAATACATGTACGAGACCGACCGCAAGGCCTGGATTCGCTATCCGCCGCCGCGCTGGATCTGGCGGGGGACCGCGATCTGCGGCGTGCCCGGCGAGGTCTCGCGCGCGATGCTGCGCGGCTGGCATGCCAATAACGGGGTCGCGCTCGGCAATCTCAATCTCGGCTTCGTCTGCACCAAGCAGAGCGTCGACGGCCAGGACGGACTGGAAGGCTATTACTGCGAATACGACCACCCGCTCGAGCTCGACCAGCGCCTGGTGTTCGCGCGCCATCTCGAGGCGCCGATGTTCGATGCCGCGACGGCGCCGGCGCTGCCGGTGGCGAATTGGCCGAAGCCGCGACTGGAAAAAGCCTATCGCAACTACGCCATGGAGTATGTGCGCACCGCCGCGCCCGTGATGGTGCAGCTGTTCGGCCCCGAAGATGCCGGCCATCTGCTGCACCTTACCGGCAAGCTGATCGGCATGCAGTATTTCGACGAGATCGCGCGTGCCTTCGGCATGGGCAACGGAGGAGCAAAGGAGTTCGATGAATTCCTGTGTGCGCTATTTGAAGCGCAGGATGATGTTGTCGCTATCGGCGAAGACGACAGCGTATATGAACTCAGCCAGCAGACTTGGAAGCTGATGGCCGATGTCGCCGATTATCATCCGGCCTGCGCGAAAGTCCTGGTAGGCTTGTTCGAGGGCCTGGCCGCCGGTTGCGGCCGCCATATCCCCGTCACCATGAGAGCGGCGGCCGGCGGCGGGCCGCCATTCGTGTGGTCGATCGGCTGATCGAACTTTCCGTCCCACGGCATGCCGGCGGCGAGTTGATTGCGCAGGCGGCCCATGCGCCCGGCGCACATGGAATTGCGCTTGATCGTGCTACCAAGCGGCCGGGCACGACCAGCAGATCGTGCCGGGGAGCAAGCGTTGCCCGATATCGCGGTTGCCGAAATTCCCGTCGACGAGGAGGAGCGCCCGCTTCCGCCGCCGGAGCCGCGCGCGAAAAATGCGCTGCTCGACGGGCCGATCATGCGCACGCTGCTGTGGCTCGCGTGGCCGAACGTGATTGCGCTCTCGGCCGGCACCTGCGTGGTGATCGCGGAGACCTCCTATATCGGCCGGCTCGGCGTCGAATCGCTGGCGGCGATGGCGCTGGTATTTCCGTTGGTGATCCTGACCATGACGATGTCCGGCGGCGCGATGGGCGGCGGCGTGGCGTCGGCGGTGGCGCGGGCGCTCGGCGCCGGCGACAAGGAGCGCGCATCGGCGCTGGCCGCGCATGCGCTTCTGATCGCGATCTGCTTCGGGCTGACCTTCATGCTGGGCATGATGGTGTTCGGACCGTCGCTGCTGAAATTGCTCGGCGGCCGCGGCAATGTGCTGGCCAATGCGGTCGGCTACGCGCAGATCTTCTTCGGCGGCGCGGTGCTGCCCTGGCTGATGAACTCGATGGCGGGCGTGCTGCGCGGCACCGGCAACATGAAATTGCCGTCGCTGATGATCCTGTCTTCCGCCGTCTGCCAGATCATTCTCGGCGGCACGCTCGGCCTCGGCCTCGGCCCGATCCCGCAATTCGGCATGCGCGGCGTCGCCTCGGGTTCGCTGATCGCCTACTCGATCAGCATCTCCGTGATGGGTTGGTACCTGTTCTCGGGACGGGCGCGCGTCGTTCCCAAGATCCGCGGGCTTCGCATCCGCCGCGCGATGTTCGTCGATATCCTCAAGGTCGGTTTGGTCTCCTGCTTCTCGCCGCTGCAGTCGGTGCTCACGATCAGCATCTTCACCCACATGCTGGCCAGTTTCGGCACGGCGGTGCTGGCCGGCTACGGCATCGGGGCGCGGCTTGAATTCATGCTGACGTCGGTTTCATTCGCGGTCGGGATCGCCTCGGTGCCGATGATCGGCATGGCGATCGGCGCGGAACGCATTGCGCGTGCGCGGCGGATTGCCTGGACCGCCGGCCTGCTCTCATTTATTTCAGTCGGCCTGATCGGCAGCTTCATCTCGGTCTTCCCGGACCTCTGGGTCAACATCTTCACCCATGATCCGGCCGTGCGCGCCGCGAGCCAGCAATATCTGTCGACGGCAGCACCGATGTACGCCTTCATCGGGTTGGCGAGTTCGATGTATTTTTCGTCGCAGGGCGCGGCCAAGGTCATAGGCCCGGTGCTGGCGCAAAGCGCGCGGCTGCTGTTTATCGGGCTCGGCGGCTGGTGGCTGTCGACCCATGACGCAACGGCGATGAATTTGTTCTCGCTCGCCGCGGCCTCGATGGTGGTGCTCGGCACATTGTCATGCTCGAGCGTGATCCTGAACTCGATGGGGACCGAAGCGCGAAATGGTCGCCGATATTCGCCCGGCACTGTCGGGCATCGGCGAATAGCGCGAGAGGCGTCAGCCGATCAACGCCGGTGGTGACGCCGGTGGCCGCCTCCGCCGCCGAAATTGGCCATCCGCATCATCGGCCCGATCATGCCCATGATGTCGCCGCCGCCGCCTCCGCCGCCCAGCATGCCCATGATGTCGCCGCCGCCGAAGCCGGCCGGGATGCCGCCGCCGCCAAAACCGCCTGGAATCATTCCGCCAAGACCGCCGCCGCCCATCATTCCGCCGAGACCGCCACCGCCGCCGCCTTCCATCATGCCGCTCATCATCGGTCCCATGGTCTGCATCAGCATGGCGAAGCGGCGCTTGCCCATCTTGGCCTTCATCATTTCGAGCATCGGCGCCATTTGGGTCATCATGTCGCCGCCTCCGCCTCCGCCGCCAAAACCGGCGAGCTGGGCCTTGGCCGGCATGGTCGTGAGAGTGAACAGCAACAGCAGCGTGGCGGCTTGGCACACCACCTTGTCGGCTCCAGTCATGGCTCTGCTCCTTGCGTGCGCAAGCTCCGCGGGAAGCGGGGCCAACCGGACGCACTTCCCGAAATTAAGCGAAAGCGGACCGCCAATACTGTGAGCTAGGTCACGCTCGGCGCACCTGAGCCGCGCTCCTCCCCAGCGTGTTCTGCATGGCCAGCGCCGCCTGATCCATCTGGGCGCCGATGTACGGTGCGATTTCGTGCGGCAGGACGTCGACGATCCAGATCAGGCGGCTGCGCGCATCGCCGTCTGCGACCACTTGCACCGAGGCGCTGTGCTGCCTGACCCGCTCGCTGACCGCGGCATAGACCAGCCGCCGCCGCAGCTCGTCGCAATCGACCAGCAACTCGCGCGCCACCGTGCCGTTGGCGAAAGTCACGATCCGGGCGTCGCCTTCGAGACGGGTGTCGCACACGAAGCCCGGCACCAGCCGTGCATGCAGCGCGCCGAAATCGCGCACCGCCGCCCAGACATTGTCCGGGTGGGCGTCGATCGGGATGTCCTTTTGGATGGAAGCCATGGTTTCTCCTTCGACATGCTCAATCGTCATCCAGAGGTGCGAGCCTTGCGGTGCAGCTGCACCGCTGGGCGAGCCTCGAAAGATGTTTGGTGATGCGCAAGCGGCGATCCTTCGAGACGCCATACTCCGCATGGCTCCTCTCAGGATGACGGCGGCATGCGTGGGCGACAGCTAGGTACAAACCGCCTCGACATTGTTGCCGTCAGGATCGATCAGGAACGCGGCGAAATAGGTCGGGCTGTAATCGGCCCGCGAGCCGGCGGCGCCGTTGTCGCGGCCGCCGGCCTTGATGCCGGCTGCGTGAAATTTCCTGATCGCCGCATGGTCGGGGGCGCGGAACGCGATGTGGGCGCCGGCGCCCGACGAGCCCTTGTGCAGATAGAGCCATAGCGCCGGCTCGCCCTTGGGGCCGAAACCGGCGCCGCTGTCGTCGCGCGAGCACAGGACATGGCCGAGCGGGGCCAATGCCGAAGTGTAGAAGCGGACGCTGGCGTCGAGATCCCTGACTTTCAATCCGATGTGGTCGTACATGATGCTCTCCGAATAATGGCGCGTTCGCCGCGCCGGTTCGGAAACGACCCTAGTCAGTGCAGGGCGAGGCGTTCTTGGAAAATCTTGCGGCTTCCCCGTGAGGCCGCGCGGAACTTTCGCGGCGAGACGCCGGCGGCGCGGTGGAAGGTGCGGACGAAGTTGGAGAGATCGGCGAAGCCAACGTCATAGGCGACATCGGTGATCGGCCGGTCATCGTCGGCCAATAGCCGCGCCGCATGCCGCAATCGCGAGCGCACCAGATACTGATGCGGGGTGACGCCGAGCACGCCCGAGAACAGGCGCAGGAAATGGAATGGACTGAGTTCGGCGCGCGCTGCGGCCTGTTCCAGATCGATCTCCCGATGCGAATGCGCATCGATCCACAGCGCGGTCTCCACCGCGCGGCGGCGATCCCGCGCCTTGGCCGGGGCAGGCGCGGGCATCTCGCCGGACACCACCTCGACGAAGCGGCTGGCGAATAGCGCGCCGATCTCGTCCAGCCCGATATCGCTGCGGCCACTGGCGGCGGTCTGCGCCAGTTCGCCGAGCACCATCAATTCCGGCAGCGGCGGCGCGGCGCCGATCCGCCACGCCTCGGCTCCGTCGCCGACCGCCTCCACGATTTCCGGGCTCAGGAAGAACGACAGGCATTCGTCGCCGCAACCATGGTCGTGGGTGCAGGTGAATTCGTCGCCGGGATAGCCGACCAGGATCGAGCCGGCCACCAGCTCGAAGGAGCGGCCGCGGCAGCGGCAGCCGAACGAGCCCTTGCGCACATAGGAGATCGAATGGCTGGCGTATTGCTCGGCGAACGGCGTGTCATGCGGTCCGGCACTGCACCGGAAGTCGGACACGGTGATGGAACCGCGCTGCAACAGGGTGGTTCGGGTCATGGATGGAAATTTAGCCCTGCGGGCGCGGTGGAGCAACCGGCAGCAGCACATCGAACAGGGTTTTGCTAGAGACCGCGCCGCGGGCGCCCTCGATCGACAGCAGCCGGCGCTTGGAGATCGCCCCGCCATGGGCTGAGATCTTGTCGGTGTAGCCGCCGGCCTCCAACACGCGGTGGCAGGGCACAATGATCACGAAAGGGTTATGGCCAATCGCCTGCGCCACCGAATGCACGGCGCCGGATGCCCCCAGTCGCGCGGCGATCTCGCCATAGGTGCGGGTTTCGCCGCGTGGGATCATCCGCGTGAGCTGGTAGACCCGCTGGTTGAAGGCGTGAATGCCGTTCATGTCGAGCAAGACATCGGAGAGATCGACCGGCTCGCCGCGCAGCAGCGCTGCGATCCCTTCGATCGCCCGTGCGATATCGGCGGGCGGACGCATCTCGCGCGCGTCGGGATAGAACTGATACAGCCGCTTGCGGGTTTCGATCTCGCGAGCCTCGGGAAGCTGCACGCCGACAATGCCGGCATAGCCCCATGCGATACCGCATCGGCCGATACTCGTGTCGAATATACTGTAGCCACGCCCCGCCATACGCCACCGCCCCGGCGGCGATCATAACACCGTCGCAGACGGCTGCACCTGGAAAATTCAGGTCTGGTTAAGGCGGGCGGTGGCTCCGGTGCAGTGCACCGGAGCCCATTGTTGGGGTAGTAGGGCCGACGGCGACTACTCGCCTTCCACGCCGATCGCGTAAGCGGTTTCGCCGTGCACCGCGTCGTCGCCGACCTTGAGCGTCGCCTCATCCATGCGCAGCGGCACGATGAAGGAGATCACCTTGAGGATGATGAAGGTCATGATCACGTTGTAGACGATGATGAAGGCCGCGCCCTCCGCCTGCAGCAGCAATTGGCTGGCGTTGCCGTAGAGCAGGCCGGTGACGTTGACGCCGGGCGCTTCCTTGTCGGTGCCGATATACATCAGCATGTCCGGATTGGCGAAGATGCCCGTCAGCAGGCCGCCGGTGAGGCCGGCGACGCCGTGGGTCGAGAACACGCTGAGCGTATCGTCCACCTTCATCATGAAGCTGGTCTTCTGCAGCTTGTTCATGGCGAGCCAGGGGATGATGCCGGCGACCACGCCGATGGCGATCGCGCCGAGACCGTCGACATAACCCGCGGCGGGCGTGATGGCGACGAGGCCGGCGATCATGCCGTTGACCGCGCCGAGCACCGACGGCTTGCCGTAGGCCATCTTGTCCATCAGCGTCCAGACCAGCAGCGCCACCGCGGTGCAGGTGTTGGTGTTGAGCACGGCAGCACCCGCGTCAGCGTTGGCGAAGTAGGGGTCGCCGCCGTTGAAGCCGTTCCAGCCGAGCCACAGGATGCCGGCGCCGACCAGCGTCATCAACAGGCTGTTCGGCGGGAAGTGGTCGCGGTCGGCCTGCAGCCGCGGGCCGATCACCGCGGCCGCGACGAAGCCCGAAGTGCCGGCGGCCAGATGGATCACATAGCCGCCGGAGAAGTCGGCGACACCCAGTCCTGCGAGCCAGCCGCCGCCCCACAGGCTGAAGGCGCCGACGGTGTAGACCAGGGTCATCCACACCGGGCAGAAGATCATCCACGCGGTGAAGTTCATGCGACCGAGCACGGAGCCGGCCAGGATGATGACGGTGATGGCGGCGAACACGAACTGGAAGAAGATCAGCGTCGCCATCGGGAAGGTGAGCCCCGGCATGCCCGATGCCGCCGCCGGAACGATGGCCTGCCCTGTGGTGAAGGCGGCCGATGTCGCCAAGGCTGGCTTACCCAGGAATGGGAACCATTGCTCCCCGAACGCCATGTTGTAGTCGAACAGGACCCAAACGACCAACACGGACGCGAAGGCGTAGAACGCCATGAAAGCCGAGTTGATCGCCCACTTCTTCTTGACGATGCCGCCGTAGAGGACCGTCAGCCCCGGAATACTTTGCAGGCCGACGAAAGTGGCAGCCGCGAGCTGCCACGCGTTGTTGCCAGAATCTAACCATTGTGGTGATGGTACGAGTGCCATGAGCGTTCCCCAATCAGGTTGTGAACGAATCCCCAATCCGTGCGCCGGGTGGCACAGACCAGCATTCGGCAAAACGCAAAGATTATGCCACTCTTTGCAGAGCTGCGCGGACGTTGACGGGTATTAATTTTCCATAGAGGTTGTGCGGCGCACATATACCCCGTTGATGAAAAAATATGCATTTGATGACAAAATAATCAGAGGAGATGGAACGTTGCGGATGGGGATTCTGAGCCGGCTAGCATGGGTTATCGGCGCGCTGGCTGCGATCATGATGGGTCCGGCCAGCGGTGCGACACCGCATGGCGAAGTTGCGACCACCTGCACCAATGTCGCCAGCGGCGCCAACTGGCAGATCAGGATCGACTACGACAAGGCCACGGTGGATTCCAATCCGGCGCGCATCAGTGACGCGCAGATTTCCTGGAAGGATGCCGCCGACGGCGGCAACTACACGCTCGACCGTAAATCCGGCAAACTCACCGGCATTCTCGCCTCGAGCACCGGCGGCTCTTTCTTCTATCATCAATGCAAGCTGGAGAAGTGAGGGCGGGATTAGCTCGCGGAAATTGGAACGGCGGCGATGGCTCAGCGGGTTTCCGGCGTCAAGGTCAGTGTCGGCTTCGCCTCCGAGACCGGTCCGCGCAAGCGCAATGAGGATTTTGGCGGCGCCGTGTTCGGCCCCGAATTGCCGGAGCCGCGCCGCGACGTGGTGGCGGCGGTCGCCGACGGCATCGGCAGCGCCAAGGGCGGCCGCCAGGCGTCCGAGATCGCGGTGCGCGGCTTCCTCGACGGTTTCTGCGACCTGCCCGAGACCATGGAGGTGCGCCGCGCCGGCGCGATCGTGCTGGATTCGCTGAACGGCTGGATCCATTCGCAGGGCGCGCGCGACCCTGAGCTTGCGGGCATGGGATGCACCTTCACCGCGCTGGTGCTGCGCGGGCGCACCGCGCATGTGCTGCATGTCGGTGACACCCGCGCCTATCGGTTCTCGCGCGACCGGCTGAGCCTTCTGACCGCCGATCACGTGCGGCCGGGCGGCAACGGCCGCTCCAACATCCTGACCCGCGCGCTCGGCGTCGAGACCGAGGTGCGGCTCGACTACACCACCCAGCCGGTGGCGCAGCACGACCGCTTCCTGCTCTGCAGCGACGGCATCCATGGCAGGCTGACGCAGGAAGTCATCGCCGAGATCATGCGCGAGCGCGTCTCCTCCGAGGATACCGCGCGCGCGCTGGTGGCGGCTGCCCTCGATGCCGGCTCCGCCGACAATTGCACCGCGCTGGTGCTCGACGTGGTCGGACTCGAGACGGCGCAATCGGCCGACATCGGCGCTTCCATCGCGCAGCTGCCGCTGCTTCCGCTGCCGCAGGGCGGCGAGGCCATCGACGGCTTCGTGCTCAAGGTGCTGTTGTCCGACGGCCGCTATACGCGGCTGTTCGGCGCCGAGGACGAGATCGAGGGCGGCGAGGTGGCGCTGAAATTCCCAAAGCCGCAGCTCGCCAGCGTGGAGAAATATCGCGAGGCTTTTGTTCGCGAGGCCTGGGTGGGCGCGCGGGTGTCGAGCCCGTGGCTCGGCCATGTCATCGAGCTGCCGCCGGAGCGGCAGAGCGGCCTCTACACCGTGATGCCGCTCTATCAGGGCGAGTTGCTGGAGACCCGGCTGACGCGCCGGCCTTCTCTCGGCCTGGAGGAAGGCCGCAACATCGCCATCAAACTGGCGCGGGCGGCGGCGGCATTGCACCGCGCCGGCATCATCCATCGCGACATCAAGCCCGACAACGTGATCCTCGAGCGCGCGGGATCGCTGAAGCTGATCGATTTCGGCGTGGTGCGGATTCCCGGGCTGGAAGATGCTGCGCCCGAAGACATTCCGGGCACCACGGCCTACATGGCGCCGGAAATGTTCGACGGCGAAGCCGGCAACGAGGCGACCGACATCTACGCGCTCGGCGTCACGATGTTTCGCGCCTTCAGCGGCGAATACCCCTACGGCAATCCTGACGCCACCAGTCCGCCGCGCCGCGAGCGGCCGGCGCCGCTCTCGGCGTTGCGGCCGGACCTGCCGGCCTGGCTGCAGGCCGCGCTGGCGCGCGCGGTTGCGAGAGACCCCGCCGAGCGCTTCCGCGACATGGCCGAATTCGCCTTCGAGATGGAGGCGGGACCGGCGAGCGGTCCGCATACGGCTCCGCGGCCGCAGACGCTCTATGAGCGCTATCCGCTGCGCTTCTGGCAAGCCATCGCCGCGCTGCTGGCGCTGGCGCTCGTGGTGGTGTTGCTGCGGAAGTAGGGCCACGCAAAGGTCTTCGTCCGTCGTTGCGAGCGCAGCGAGTCGCGCGAACACCATCAAACCGTCATTGCCGGGCTTGACCCGGCAATGAATCTCCTTCGCAAGATGCTCTTGCGAAGATGGATGGAAGCCCGGGCATGAGGAGCGTGGGTGTTGCGCCATGATCAGGCATAACTCTACGATCTCGCCGCATGTTTTTTTGCGCGAGGTATTCTTTTATTCCCGCCCTCCAAACAGAGGGCGCAGGGAATGCCGGGCGGCCGATGCGCCCGATAGCCGCGTGTGCAATGGGTAGTGGTAGAGCGCACACGCGTTGGCAGGTCACACCGGAATCACCCGGCATTCCCCACGCAATGGTTTACGGCTTACTCCGTGATCTCCCCGGTGCTCGGGCTCTTTGGCCACCGTCACCGGCGCTGCTTCACGCCAACTTGACACCAGCGTCGAGGTGCCAGGACCACACGGCTTCGCCGTCCGCGGTCTGCGCCATTCGTCAAAGGCGCATCCGCGTCCACCGCATCCCGCCCTGCGTTTAGTGACGACCGCGAAACGCCCCTCGTAGTGGGACGGACAGGAGGCAATATAGGATAATCAGAATATTCGGTAAAGCAGAATATTTTTGCAGAGCGGGCTTGACAAGCGAGTTGGGCGAGGACGTTGCGACACAGTGATTTGCCCGTCGGGCAATCGGTCTAAAGGAGCAAGAGCTGCAGCTCCGCCGTTGGATTGTCGCCAGGACACAGCGCCTCACGGTCTGTGATAGCCAGCGTGGCGCTACCGTCGTGCCGATCATTGCGCCCGCCAAGGCTGTAAGGCGCGCGCCGAGCCTGGCCGAACGGAGTCAGGGCCACCGAGCAGTCGGTTCCACCCCAGGAATAATTGCGCGGCCTGGAACTGGAAGTGGATTACTTCGGCGAACCGGCAGACGGATTGAACAATTTCTGGCCGTTCACCTGAAATGCGCCGATTGCCCGCTGTCCCTCGGCTGAAACGAGCCAATCTGCAAACACCTTTGCCGTGGCCAGCTTCGCGCCTGCATGCTTCTGAGGGTCCAATTCGATCACGTCGTATCGATTGATCAGACGCGGATCGCCCTCGATGGAGACGATCAACGATCCCTTGTTGCCAAAGCTTAGCCACGTGCCCCGGTCCGATAGCGTATATGCATCCATCGCGCTTGCGGCGTTGAGGGCCTGGCCCATGCCGCCGCCGATGTCGCGATACCATTCCTCCTTGTTGAGAACGTCCGGCGTTTGACCGGCGATTTTCCAGAGCCGCAGCTCCGCCGCGTTTGTGCCGCTCTTGTCGCCACGCGACACGAACGGCGCTTGCGACGAGGCTATCGCCTTCAACGCCGCTACGCTGTCGCGGCCACCCTTCACATGAGCCGGATCGGCGGACGGCCCGACGATGATAAAGTCGTTCCATGCGATTTGCCGGCGCGTTGACCCATGGCCCTCATCCATGAACTGTCGTTCGGCATCGGGATCGTGGACCAGCAAGAGATCGGCATCGCCCCGCCGGGCCGTGTCCAGCGCCTTGCCTGTGCCCTGCGCGACGACGTTGACGGTGATGCCCGTCTTGGCCGTGAACTGCGGAAGGATGCTGGCCAATAGCCCCGACGCTTCGACCGATGTTGTCGAGGCCAACACGATGGATTGCGGCTCGGCAGAACTCGCATTTATCGCGGCAATCGTTGCGACCAGTGCCAGGACGATCCGATACCAGCTCATACTTCGTCACTCCCCGCCGTTCGCGCCGGTCCCGCCAATGCAAAGACCGTCGCGCTGATCGAAATGCTGATCCCGACCAGCACCGCGCCAAGAGCCAAAGCCAGCGCCAGGTCGCCCTGGCTTGTCTGGAGTGCAATGGCCGTGGTCATCGTCCTGGTCAAGCCGCGAATGTTGCCGCCGACGAGGATCACCGCGCCGACTTCCGAAACGGTCCGACCGAAGCCCGCCAGGACGGCTGTCACGAGGTCCGCGCGAATGATCATCAGTATTTGCGGAACGGCTCGCCATCGCGTCGCGCCGTCGCTGGTCAGTTCGTCGCCGTAGCGCGCCCAAGCCCGTTCGCTGGCGCGATGCACAAGGGCCGTGATGATCGGCATTGCGAGGATCGTTTGCGCGATCACCATTGCGGTCGGCGTGAAGAGCAGCGCGAGAGAGCCCAGCGGTCCAGACCGCGAGAGGGCGAGATAGAGGACGAGGCCGACGACGACCGGGGGCAATCCGAAGAACGCATTGACCAAGACGACCGCCAGCCGCCGCCCGCGAAAGGGAAAAATCGCAAGAGCGGTCCCGATTGGCAGACTGATCGCCGTTGCGGCAGCCGTCGCGGCCAAGCTCACGCCGATCGATAGTGCGACGATCGCAAAGAAGTCATGCAGTTCGTTAACAGTCATACCGCATCAAAGCGCGCCGTGACGCTTGGCGCAATCAGCCCTAGCCTCTTTATCGCTTCCAGGCGGCAGCCACACGATCGCGCGATGGAGGTCGTTACCGGTTGCGGCGGTGCGACCCGCGCACCACGTATCAACGGACCAATCGATTGGAGAGGATGCAATGCGTTCTGTCCTGGCGTTATGCCTTTTGATCGCGCTCTGTACGTCTGCTGATGCCGCCGCAAGAGGGCATCATGCCAAATCGCGTGACGTCGTCGTTCGTCCCGCCCACGCTATGATCCCAAGCTACACCGCTCCGGGCGGCGTGAGGGTCTATCGCGACGACTCGGTTCCGGGTGGTTGGCGGACCGACCACGACGACCCTCCTGCCTACGATGATCCATCCAAGTTCGGCGGCGGGTGATCCGGGATACGCTTGCGATCCCTGTCAGACCGCAGCCACCCGGATTTTGCTGGTGCGTCCCGAGCGGCGTTTCACGTGATCGATGAAGGCTCGCAGCTTCGGCATCATTTGCCGGTTGCCGGGATAGTAGAGAAATACGCCCGGCGCCGTGGACGCGAAGGGTTCCAGCACGCGCACGAGTTTCCCTGCTTTCACCGCGCCGGCAGCGATCGGCCCGGGCACCTGCGCAAGGCCCAGTCCTTCGACGGCCGCGCCAATTATTGTGGGCATGTCGTTGGCGATCAACGGGCCTGAAACGACGACTTCGACGGCCTCGTTGCCGTTGACGAAGGACCACGGCGCGATCGATCCGTTCGAGCGGCGCATGCGCAGGCAGGCATGCCGGCGCAGATCGTCGATGCGTTCCGGCCGCTGCCGCCGGCCGAGATAGTCGGGGCTGCCGACCACCGTCAGCGGGACCGGCGGCGTCAGACGCACCGCGATCATATCGGCCTCGATGAACTGGCCGGGCCGGATGCCGGCATCAAATCCTTCGGCGGCGATATCGACCAGCTCCGCGCTTGCGGCGATCTCCATTTCGATCTCGGGATAGGCCTGGCAGAACGATGCGATCAGCGGCTCCAGCATCGGCACCACCGCCCGCGGCACCGTGAGGCGCAACAGTCCGGCAGGCCGCTGCCCAAGGTCGCGCGCGACCTTGCTTGCGGCGATCAGCTCCTCGAATGCGGGCTTTGCGCGCGAAATGAATCGTTCGCCGGCTTCGGTCAGGCCGACACTGCGCGTGGTGCGGATGAAGAGCGCTGCGCCGATCCTCGCCTCGAGGGTACGGACCGCCTGGCTGATCGCCGACGGCGTTACCCCGAGCTCTGCGGCCGCCTTGCGGAAACTGCGGTGCTGGGCGACGCCGAGGAACGCCTCCACGCCGTCGAGCGCGCCCTGCCTGACCGTGAAGTTCTGCTTCATGACCCAGCGACATTATCGCGGATAGTCGCTCATGGGAAGCGGTTGTACATCCGCGTTGCAGATCGGGAGCGGCGCCGATGTCGAGCCCCAAGGCTCGCGGCATCGTGGCTATCCCCGAGGATAAAGGTAACCGCCGTGATCCGAGAAACCAAACCGATGAAAGCAATCCGTCGCGCCGTCCTGGCGCTCACCCTAACCCTGACAGGCGCTGCGTCCATGTCCCATCCGTCCGCTGCCCAAACCCAAGCCACCTCGCCCGCAACCACCGCGGTGATGGTCGTCCTCACCGTGAGGCCGAGCATCACCCGCGAACAGGTCATGGCCGTCATGCCGGCCGAAATCCGGCAGACCGTGCAGCTCTATCTCAACGGGAAAATTCGCGAGTGGTATTCGCGCAGCGATGGACGCGGAGTCGTCTTCCTGCTGGATGCCAGGGATGTCGCCGAGGCGCAGGCGATCATGGAGGGCCTTCCATTGGCCAGGCAACATCTGATGGACCACGAGTACATCGCAGTCGGCCCGCTGGTTCCACTCGGCCTGCTCATGGCCTATCCGAGCGCCGGCAACAAGGGCGACACTCACATGGAGGACCGCCGATGACGACCGATGCTGTTGCCGTTGCTATCGTCGCGCCGCGTCCCGCCTTGCGCAGCCTGCTTTGGCTCGTCGCGCTCAGCTTGCCGTTCGGCGCGAGCATGCGGGCCTCGTGCGCGAGCGCGTCGATATCGTCTTGAGTGATCTCAGCCATGAGGACGTTCCTTCTTTGGTTTCGGCCACGTGCGAACCCATCGTTCCACGTCGGCAACTAGGAAAAGCGGACATACCGCTGCACCGCACTAACTGACGCTATGTGCCAACAGCGGACCTTCACCTGCTCAATCGATTACGTTGTCGGCGCTGGCAACAAGTGCAGGAGGCACCGAAATCCCCAACTGTTTGGCTGCTTTGAGATTAATGGACAGCTCGAACCTGGAAGCTTGGTAGAAAGGGATATCGCCCGGTTTCGCCCCCTCGAGAATCGCGTCGATATTGTTTGCCGCGCGCTTGTACAACTCGATCAAGTCGAAGGAATAGGCCATCAACCCGCCAGCCTCAACGGGCTCAAAAAACGTAAACATCGAAGGAAGCCTGAATTCGCCGACCAAGCTTGCAATCAGCGTGCTGTTTCGAAAGACGTCGGCCGAGTTGACCACCATGATTGCATTTGCGCCACCGTTGACGAGGCTCTCGATCGCCGCCCGGTAGTCTGCTTCACTCGCGCCAAATTCGAGTAAGGACACAACGAGAGGCAGGCCCATCGTCTCGGCTGCTGCGCGGATCCCGGGGCCTGCGACAGGGCCGTTCCATTGGAAGCGAAGAGCGAGACAACCGAGTTTCGACATGGCCGGGAACATCTCGCGCAATAGCGCAATCCGCTTCCCATGGATGGACGGTCCGGTGTCGATGCTAACACCGGTGAAATTACCACCCGGGCGGGCTAAACTCTGCGCAATCCCCAGCGCGACCGGGTCACCGGTCAATGCTACGACCGGAATACGGGATGTTGCCGATTTGAAGCTAACCGCACCCGGACCAACCGTGTAGATGACATCCGGGTTTCTTCGAACGATTTCCATCGCCAGAACATCCGGGCCGGACGTATTTTGCTCTCTGCCGTAACCTTCGACCGTGAGGTTTTGTCCCTCGACCCACCCCTTCCTCCGAAGCTCTTCGAACAAGACCCTGTAATAGCGGTTCTCGCTATGCTCATGCATGAGCGTGCTTGACTCCGATGGACTGAAGATTGCCAAGCGTTTGCTATTGCTTTGCTGTCCTCGTGCCCCGAGTGGCCATGCCAGTCCGCCCCCAAGTGTCGCGATGAACTCACGCCGCCTCATTCAATCACCTCGTCGGCGCGGGCGAGCAGCGTGGGCGGCAGTTGAAGGTTGAGTTGCTGCGCAGTCTTCTGATTCACAATCAGCTCAAACCCCGTTGGAGCCTGTACAGGCATTTCGGCCGGATTGGCACCTCGCAAAATTCGATCAACGTAAGATGCCGCGCCCATATACATCTTCTTGATATCCGGACCGTATGAGATGAGACCACCAGCGGCGCAGAAGAGCCGAAGGGAATAGACCGCAGGAAGACGACACTGCGCCACGAGCCCAACAAACCGTTCTCGTTGAACAGCCGTGATGGCGTCGGGAAGAAAAATCAGGCCGCTGTTTGGCTTGTCCCTCAAAGCGAGGATGAGACGATCGATTCCGGAACTGTCACCAACCGGCGTTTCCACCGATGCAATCCCCGACGTGTTTGCGATTTCGTCGATCGACTTGCGAAATGCAGCGGAATTATTTCCCGGCTCAGGGTTGTAGACGAGGCCTATATTCTCGACGCCTGGCGCGGCTTCCTTAAGCAGAGAAACCCATTTCCCGCCGAGGGACGGTTCGAAGGGCGTGAAGCCGGTCACGTTGCGGCCCGGTCTGGCGAAGCTCTCAATGTAATGCATTCCGAGCGGGTCACTCACCATGGCAAAGACGGTCGGAACGGTGGAGCCTTCAGCTTGCAGCGCTGCCATAGATGTGTTGGTTGCCGCGAACAGAACGTCGGGTTTTAATGCCAGCAATTCGCGGGCATCTTGCCGGGTCCGGTCTGTGTCACCGCCGGTTACTCGGGAGTTGATTTGAAGGTCTCGACCCAGCGTCCATCCGAGGCTTGTCAGGGTCGTTTCCAAAAGCTTCTCGCTCGGCAGCTCCGTGACGAGCGCCCCGACACGGCGAACCTTGTCCTGAGCTCTGGCGCGGCTGGCGTTCGCGAGCGCTGCTAGTCCGAGAATGAAATCCCGCCGTTTCATGCGATTCCGTGGCCTTCAGAGGCGCTAATTTATCGTGCCGCAGAGAAGACGGATAGGGCCTTGGTATGTCCGTTCAGGGTCTTGGTCGTGTAAAAACGATCTCCAAAGGTATCAGTCCCGTAAGGCAGGAGACACGCAGGGTCTCAGGCCACGATCGCAGCCATCAGCGGCTTGGTCCCGACGATGTTCATGACCCGCGTCAGATTATAGGCCAGGACCGAGAGAGCCATCTCGGCAGCTGCTTTTGGAAGCGTTTTGGTGAGGAAGTGTGTCGCTCCCATGCGGGCCTTCATCGTGCCGAACGGATGCTCGACCGTCTCGCGACGCTGGCGCATGGCTTGTGGGTTTGCATCAAGGCGCTGCTGCACAGCTTCGAGCAGATGCTCATGCTCCCATCGCGGAATCCGCCGCTCTGGCCCTGTCGTGCACTGCGATTTAAGCGAACAATCCTGACAGGCCGTGGTCCAGTAGCGCCGTAGCCGCTTGCCATCCTCTTCGTTCGTAAAGCGATACGGCAGTTTCTCCCCGGCTGGACAACGATAGGCGTCCTCCTCTGGCAAATAGATAAAGTCCTGCTTGCCGAAGCGCCCGTCCGACTTGGCGCTCGACGTCTGCGGCTTGGGCAGAGTTACCGTGATGCCGGCCTCGTGGCACGCGAGGATCTCCAGGCTGCTGAAGTAGCCGCGATCGGCAACGGCCTCGAGTGTCTCGGTCTTGAGAACAGCCTTGGCCTGCTTGGCCATATTGGCCAGTTGAGCCCGATCTGAGCCGCTGTTCGTGACCTCATGCGTCACAATCAAATGATGCTCGGTATCGACGGCGACCTGCACGTTGTAGCCAACGACGCCGGAGCCACGCCCGCTCGTCGCCATCGAACGGCTGTCGGGATCGGTCAGCGAGATTTGCTGGTCAGGCGAAGCGCGCATCTGCTTCTCGTAGACAGCAAGCTTACCCATCTCCTCCCTCAGCTTTGTCAGCTTCTCCTTGAGCCTCGTCACCTTTCCAGCCAGCGCTTCGGTCGGCTCCTGCCGGTCGGCCGTGTCAAGCTGGCTCAGATACCGCGCCACACTCTCCTCCAACTGGGCACGCCGCCGCTCCACTTTTGCCCGCGTGAAGTTCTTGTCCCGGTTGTTCACGGCCTTGAACTTGCTGCCATCGATGGCAACCCTTGCCGTTGCGAGAAGCCCCATCTCACGGCAGAGCTCGACGAAGCGGGCACATACCTTGCGCAGAGCCAGGCCGTTGTCCTTGCGGAAGTCCGCGATCGTCTTGTGATCAGGAGCGAGCCGACCCAGCAGCCACATGACCTCGACATTGCGTCCGGCCTCCCGTTCGAGCCGCCGGCTCGACTGCACCCGGTTCAGATAGCCGTAAATGTAGAGCTTAAGGAGGACCGAGGGGTGGTACGAGGGCCGACCTGTTGCCGCCGGTTCCACCCCCTCAAAGCTCATCTCAGCCAAATCGAGCGCATCGACAAACACGTCGATCACTCGAACAGGGTTGCTCTCGTCAATGAAATCATCGAGGCATTCGGGCAATAGCGTCCATTGCCCACGATCCGCCTCTTCAACGAAGCGCCTCATCAATTCCTCCCTACAGAATCACGGGAAAATCATAACAGCAGCACCGCGTTTTCACACAGCCAGGGTCAATCGCGTCGTTTCACCCTCCGCCGACTACTTCCGGTCTTCCCCGCTAAGCAGACATTCTCAACCGCAAGTCCGACAGACTGTAAACGGTTTGAGCCCCGCATTTTCGGATGCTATAAGTGCGCGGCGAGGCAATACGTCGCCGAGCATGTGTCAGCTAAACGTCAGCTAAATTCGAGAAGTCCGATTTGCTAAGTGCTTGATCTTCCAAATGTTGCGGGCGTAGTTCAATGGTAGAACGGCAGCTTCCCAAGCTGCATACGAGGGTTCGATTCCCTTCGCCCGCTCCAAGCCTTCGCCTGGCGCGCGTGCCCAACGACCCCGACGGGCCGCGACCTATCTTTCGCTCTGGCGGCGGGCCCGATGGTGATGAAGCGGCCGCTCCGGCAGCATGACCGCGTTGCCGTTCCGCCAGTCGTTGCGATAGTAGGAATTGGGATCAGTGACGGGATTTCCGGGGCCGTAGTTCCGGCAGTTCGGGTAGTATTGCGCGCAATAGCCGGGGTCTTCGACGACAGCTTGCGCCAGCGCGGGGGTTGCAAAAGCGGTCGCGGCGAGGGCAGCGCCGATCAGGGCGAATCTCGTGTGACTCTCCTCGGTAGAGCAACAGGAGATGGCATCTCGTCACCGGTTTCGCCAGCCGGCTTTGTGCGGGCTGCGCCAAACATGATGAACCGGCACCGCAGGTGATCGCCCGATGCCGCGCGCCCGCTCCTTCGGACAGCCCTTACCTTGCCGCGGTCACCATGATCTCGACGCCGTATTGCGGATTGGCCAGTTTCGCCTCCACGGTGGCGCGCGCCGGCGTATTGCCGGTCGATACCCAACCGTCCCACACCGCGTTCATTTCGGCAAACGTCTTCATGTCCGGCAGATAGATCGTCGCCGTCAAGAGCTTCGACTTGTCGCTGCCCGCTTTCGCCAGATGGCCGTCGATGATCGAAAGCACCTCCTGGGTCTGTCTGGTCACGCTTTCACCGGCGGTCGTCTTGGCGACGACGCCGGCGAGATAGACGGTGTCGCCGTGGATCACGACCTGGCTCATGCGCGGGCCGGTGTCGAAACGCTGGATGCTCATGCAGTCCTCCAAATGTCTGTGGCCGGTGGCTTAGCGCGCGGGCGCGGCTTCCGCCACTGCGTTTTTGCAAGGCAGAATGTTTCCGGAGAAATTTCGGATTATTTCTGGCCCCGTCAATGTCGTGGCTTTGCAGGCCGTGTGGATCGCCGGTCATGTCATGCATTCCGTGAAGCGGCGCGTGTTGTTTCGAGCAAACCCATTTACCCGTTCTTACAGGGTTGCCGCTACGGTTCCCGGCAATCGCGGCAAGCCCGCCGTTGCGGTGTCCCCAGCATGCTGAAGGTTTACGATTTGATCGCCCATGGCCTCGATTTGAAGTTGATCGCTCTGGCGGCCTTTATTTGTCTGCTGGCGTCATTTGCGGCGATCAATCTGCTTCGCCATGCCCAGAAAGCCGCCGCCGACATGCAGGGCGTGTGGCTGGCGGTGTCGGCGATCTCGACCGGTTCCGGCATCTTTGCCACCCACTTCGTCACCATGCTCGCCTTCACGCCGGGAATCCCGAGCGGCTACAATATTCTCTTAACCATGCTGTCACTGGCGATCGCGATTTCGCTGACCGGCGCGGGCCTTGCGGTATCGCTGACGCCGAACTGGCGCCATGGGCCGTGGCTGGGCGGCGCCATCGTCGGCTTCGGCATCGCGGCGATGCACTATACCGGGATGGCCGCATTCGAAATCGCCGGCACCATCGCGTGGGATCCGTTGCTCGTCTTCTCCTCGATCGTGCTCGGCAGCGGCATCTGCGCGGTGGCGCTTCCGGTCGGCCTGCACGGCAAGGAAGAGAAGTGGAAGGTCGGCGGCGCGCTGCTGCTGACGCTGGCGATCTGCGGCCATCACTTCACCGCGATGGGCGCGGTGTCGATCATTCCCGATTCCTCGATCGAGATTTCGCAATCGGCCCTGTCCCCCGGACTGCTCTGCGTAGGCGTGGCGATTGCAAGCTTCCTCATCATCGCGATGGCGACGGCAGGCGTCGTGCTCGACGTCCGCGATCAACGGCGTTCGGAACTCGAAGGCGAGCGGATGCGCGATCTCGCCAATGCCTCCGTCGAGGGACTGCTGGTTTGCGACGGAGAGGCGGTCGTCTCCGTCAACACCAGCTTTGCGGCCCTCGTCGGGATGTCGGCCACCGAGCTCGCGGGCAGCCCGCTCGCCCAGCTGTTTCCGGACCAGACGGCGCGCGTCGAGCTGTTGACCGGTTCCGACAGGCCGGTCGAAACCCAACTGCGCCATCTCGACGGCTCGATGAGCCCGGTCGAATTGATCCTGCGGCCGATCGTGTTTGCCGGACGGCCGCAGCAGGTCATCGCGGTTCGCGACCTGAAGGCGCGCAAGGACGCCGAGCGGCATATCTATTTCCTGGCGCATCACGACGCGCTGACGCAGCTTCCCAACCGCAGCCATTTCAATGCGCGGATCGACCAGGAGATCGCCGCATTGCCCAAGGGCGCCAGCCTCGCGGTGCTCTGTCTCGACCTCGACAATTTCAAGGAGGTCAACGATCTGTTCGGGCATGCGACCGGCGACAAGGTGCTGCAGATGGTCGCCGCCCGCGTCACCGCGGTGCTCGGCGAGCGGCAGATGATGGCGCGGCTCGGCGGCGACGAGTTCGCCGTGCTGATGCCGCAGGTGGCAAACCCCGCCGCCGCCAGCCGGCTGGCCGAAGCGATCCTGGAAGCGTTGCGCGCAACCGACGATGCGGCGGAGACCCGGATTGCGACCTCGATCGGCATCGCGCTTTGCCCCGACGACGCGGCCGACCGTCACTCGCTTCTCACCCATGCCGACACCGCGCTCTACCGCGCCAAGAACGAAGGCCGCAACACCTATCGTTTCTTCGAGGCCAAAATGGGCGTCGAGGTTCGCGAACGCCGGCTGATCGAGCACGATCTGCGTCACGCCATCGCGCGCGACGAGATGCGGCTGGTGTATCAGCCGCAAAAGATGGCCCAGGGCGAGGCGATCAGCGGCTTCGAGGCATTGCTGCGCTGGAAGCATCCGACGCGCGGCGAAATCTCGCCGGTCGTCTTCATCCCGATCGCCGAGGAGACCGGCACCATCCTGCAGATCGGCGACTGGGTGTTGCGAACCGCCTGCGCCGAGGCCGCGAGCTGGACGCAGCCACTCAAGATCGCCGTCAACGTCTCGGCAGCCCAACTCTACAACGCAAGCTTCGTCGCGGAATTGCACCAGGTCCTGATCGATACCGGCCTGCCGCCACGTCGCCTGGAGATCGAGATCACCGAGACGGCGCTGGTGCGCGATTTCAATCGCGCGCTCGGCATGCTCAGGCAGATCAAGGCGCTCGGCATCGGGATTGCGATGGACGATTTCGGCACCGGCTATTCGTCGCTGTCCAATCTGCGCGCGTTTCCGTTCGACCGCATCAAGATCGACGGCTCCTTCATCAAGTCGGTCAATTCCAACGGCCAGTCCGCGACCATCGTGCGGGCGGTATTGGGGCTGGGCCGCGGGCTCGGCCTTCCGGTGATCGCCGAAGGCGTCGAGACCGGCGCCGAACTGCAATTCCTGCAGGACGAAAACTGCACCGAGGTGCAGGGCTATTTGCTCGGCCGTCCGGCCGCGATCGATACCTTCCGGCACTTCACCCATGGCGATGTCGCAGCGGAGGAGGCCGACGATGTTCCCTTGCGGCCCGCCCAGAGCGCCTGAAGCCTGAAGAACCAGCCTATCTTTCCCCGTCGATTGCGCGTAGAGTGATCTCGTCGCAAGACGATGGCGCTGAACCTTGGAGCGGACCGCGGGCAGACCCGGGGGCAGTACCCGGCGCCTCCACCCTAGCAGCTCGAGCTTAAAGGTCTCATCTCGATGAGATCGATTTGGCCGCAAGGCAAAATCCCTGGGCTGCTACGGCGGGGGCGAAACAGGATCGATGGTCGCGAAGAAGTTCCGAATTGTGCCCGGCATGATACCGCCGTTATCGGGTCAAAAACCTAAATGCAAACGATAACGTTGCATTGAACGAAGTGCGCCTCGCGGCGTAACCTGTTCGGGGTCCGGAGCACCTGGCAACAGAAGCTTCATCGCCGCGTCAACCCTCGGGTTGGCGCGGCTTTGTTTTTGGCCGCGCCGTTCGCAGATAGCGCGTTCAGTCGCGGTCCGCATCGTGCTACCCTCGTTCGCTCCGAACGAATTGGGAGTTGTACGTTGACCGAGGCGATCACCTCCCCAGACACGTCACGCGACGGCCTGCTCAAGGTCGCCGCCGCCGGCGCCTTGACCGGCATCCTGACCCCGCTGCTGGTGCCGTTGATCGACTGGATCAGCGGCACGCCTGGAGATTTCCGGATCGGGCTGGTGGCGATCCCGTTCGCCGGCCTCGTGCTCATCCTGCTGCGGCGCTGCAGCGCCAATCCGTGGTGGGCGGCGCTGGCATCCGCGCTCGTCACCATGATCGCCTTCGTCTGCGCGGTGAACGCCGCGATCTGGATCGATGGACAGCTCGCCGGCTCGAGCAAGGTCGTGAGAAATATCCTGTCCGGCCTGGCCGGCGGCTTTACCGGCGCCGCCATCATGGCGATCGGGATCGCGCTGCTGCCGGCCGGACCGCGCGATGCCGTGCGGTGGGTGCCGATGCTGCTGACGGGAACGCTGGCCGGCGCGCTGCTGGCGCTCGACAACGCGCTCGATCTCGACCTGATCTCGGTGCTCTATCCGGTCTGGCAGGCTGGCGTCGCGGTGAGGCTTGTCCAGGCGTTGCGGGTGAGGCGCTCCTGATAGAAACGACCCTCCAAAGCTCGTCGTGCCCCGGCTTGTCCCGGGCATCCACGTCTTGGCTATATCGGCAGTAAGAAAGACGTGGATGGCCGGGACACAGGCGAGCGGAAGCGACGCGGTCCTTCGGACGGCTATGCCCGGCCATGACGAAAAGCGAACTTCGATTCTTACGGAAACTTCCGGAAAAATTCCCAGATCACCTCGGCGCCGTCGATGTCGCGATTCTGCGGACCGAGCAGATTGAGGCCGTCGGGAAAGACCACGCCGAAGCCTTCGCGCTTGGCTACCGCCGGCCACGAGGTCCACTTCGCCATGTCGGCGCCGGTTTGCGTATTGCCATGGAGTACGATGACCAGCGGCGCCGGTTTTGCCTCGGCGAGCTGGACGGCGTAACTGCGGGGAACGCCATTGATGTCGATGGTGTCGGCCAGGGCAGGGCTCCCGAATAAAGTTGCCAGCACGGCGGCAAGCCTGAATGCGCGCATTAGCGGAATCGCCGGGTCCGGGCTCTCACGCCACCGCCTTCGCCGCCGCACGCCCGGCATTGCGCCCGGAAAACAGGCAGCCGCCGAGAAACGTGCCTTCCAGCGAGCGATAGCCGTGCATGCCGCCGCCGCCAAAACCGGCCGCTTCGCCCGCGGCGTAGAGCCCCTCCATGATCTTCCCGTCGCGGCCGAACACGCGCGAGTCCAGATCGGTCTCGAAGCCGCCCAGCGTCTTGCGGGTCAGGATGTTGAGTTTTACGGCGATCAAAGGCCCATGCGCGGGATCGAGAATCCGGTGCGGCTTGGCGGTGCGGATCAGGCGGTCGCCGATATATCTCCGCGCGTTGTGGATGTTCATCACCTGGGTATCCTTGACGTAAGGATTGGCGATCTCGCGGTCGCGCGCCTCGATCTGGGCCTTCAGATGTTCGGGCTTCAGCAGATTGTCGCCGGAAAGCGCATTCATCGCGCCGACGAGATCGGCGAGATTGTCGCGCACGATGAAATCGAGGCCCTGCCGCTTGAACGCTTCGACCGGTTCGGGCGCGCCCTTGTTGGTGGCGCGTTTCGCCGTCATCAGCCAGCTCTTTCCGGTTAGGTCCGGATTCTGCTCCGAACCCGACAGCGCAAACTCCTTCTTGATGATGCTCTGGGTCAGCACGAACCAGGAATAATCGTAGCCGGTCGATAGGATGTATTGCAGCTGTCCCAGCGTGTCGGAGCCGGGAAACAGCGGCGAGGGCAGGCGTTGGCCTAAGGCGTCGAACCACATCGAGGACGGCCCCGGCAGGATGCGGATGCCATGGCGCGGCCAGATCGGCGACCAGTTGCGGATGCCCTCGACATAATGCCACATCCGGTCGCGGTTGATCAGCCGCGCGCCGGCGGCCTCGGTGATGCCGATCATGCGTCCGTCGACATGTTCGGGCACGCCGGAGATCATGTTTCGTGGCGGCTCGCCCAGCCGCTTCGGCCAGTTCTGCCGCACCAGGTCGTGATTGCCGCCGATGCCGCCGGAGGCGACGATCACGGCCTGCGCCTTCAGCGCGAACTCGCCGACCACTTTGCGCGAGCTGCTCTTGCCGCGCGCGACGTCGTCTGGTTCGAGGATCGAACCGGTGACGCCGTCGACCGTGCCGGCCGTGCTCGTCAGCGCGTCGACGCGATGGCGAAAGCGGAACGTCAGCATGCCGCTCGCCTGCGCGTCGCGCGCGCGCCGCTCGAACGGCTCGACGATGCCGGGGCCGGTGCCCCAGGTGACATGAAAGCGCGGCACCGAATTGCCGTGGCTCATCGCGTCATAGCCGCCGCGCTCGGCCCAGCCCACGACCGGAAAGATTTCGATGGCCCATCGCGCGCAGCCATGCCCGCTTCTCACCGGCCGCGAACGTCACGTAAGCTTCGGCCCAGCGTTTCGGCCACAGATCCTCGTCGCGGTCGAATCCCGCGGAGCCCATCCAGTCCTGCAGCGCCAGCTCAAAGCTGTCCTTGATGCGGAGCCGGCGCTGCTCGGGGCTGTCGACCAGGAACAATCCGCCGAACGACCAGAATGCCTGGCCGCCGAGATTTTGTTCACCCTCCTGGTCGACCACGATGACGCGCTTGCCGGCGTCGGCGATTTCAGTCGCCGCGACGAGGCCGGCAAGGCCGCTGCCGACCACGATTACATCCGCATCTTCGGCCATTGCACCCCCCGATCCGAAATCGATTGAAGCCCGCGTCGTCGTCGGCGGTCAACGGCCAGCCGCTGCCTTTTGCGGCAACGGCGCCCACGGAAATGCCCGAACAGAGTGTTAACTTGTTCCACTTTGGGACCTTTCGACGGCAAGGTGCAGCGTACCTGCAACACTCGACTTGAATTTGACGTCAAGCACATTTCGTATCTGGACAAAAATCCGATCCCGCAACACGCTAGTGCCCATCTTGCATCACAAGAAATCTGCAGATTTGGGTTCGACGGAACGGGGCCGGGATATGAAATTCGTGACGGGATTGCTCGCGGCGGTCCTCCTGCTGGCAGGAGTTGGCGCAAGCCAGGCGGTGGTCCGGATTGCCGACGATCGCGGCGGCCGCATCGGCACCTATGTCGACAAATATCAGGACCTGCGTACCTCCGGCGAGGAGGTCATTATCGACGGCCTGTGCGCCTCGGCCTGCACCATCGTTCTCGGCGCGGTGCCCCACGACCGGATCTGCGTGACCTCGCATGCCAATCTCGGTTTCCACGCGGCGTGGGATTTTGGCGCCAATGGGCGAGCGATCACCAATCCCGAAGCCACGCAAATGCTGTACTCGATGTATCCCTCGGCGGTGAAACATTGGATCGCCGCGCGGGGCGGACTGACCCCGCACATGATCTTCCTGCGCGGCAAGCAATTGATGAGCATGTACAAGCCCTGCTATCTCGACGCTCAGGCCGCCGTGCCGCGGCCATCGTCGCATCGGGAGCGCAATTCGGCTCCGCATGACGTGATCGCCCCCAACCCCGCCGTGCTTGCCCGGCAGCCCGACTAGCCTTATCTGGACGTAGCAGGCAGGCGAGCGGCTTGGCGCCGCTTCGCCGATGCCTGCCGATCGGATCGCCGCCAGCGTGATGGCTCAGCCTGTTTTCACACCGCAGCCGATGCCGCTCGAGCCGCGCAGGGCGGTGCCGGTCATTGCCGTGATCGCTGCGGGCCTGGGCGGTGCGCTGCTGCTGGGCGCGCTGGGGCTCTGGTTCCACTACGGGACGGCGGTGTTCTTCGAGACCATTGCCGCCGGTATCGCCGCCTGCTTCTGACCTCAACAGGATCTCAGGGAATTTCATGATGGATCGGACCGCCCGCCCGCTGGTCGTCGTCGCAGCCTTCTCAGCCAGCCTGGTCATCGGATTGTTGCTGCTGCTGTGGTCGTTCGGCGGTTTGAAAAGCGTGGCAACCCCTGCCGCCATCGGCGGCCCGTTTCAGCTGACCGACCAGGGCGGCCAGACCGTGACCGAGAAGAACCTGCAGGGCCACCCGACCCTGATCTTCTTCGGCTTTACCCATTGCCCCGACGTCTGCCCAACCTCGCTGTTCGAGATTTCCGAGGTGTTGCGTGCGCTCGGCAAGGATGCCGACCGCGTCAATGCCTATTTCATCTCGGTCGATCCCGAGCGCGACACCGCTGCGGCGATGAAGGATTATCTGTCGAGTTTCGATCCGCATCTGGAGGGCCTGACCGGCAATCCCGAGCAGGTGGCGAAGGTGATCTCCGAATATCGCGTCTACGCCAAAAAGGTCCCGCTCAAGGACGGCGACTACACCATGGATCACACCGCGCTGATCTATCTGATGGACCGCGACGGCAAATTCGTCTCGCCGTTCAACCTGAACCGCAAGCCGGAAGAAGCCGCGGCCGAGCTGAAGCATTACCTCTGACCGGTCTCGCTCCATCGTCCTCCCCTCCCGCCACTCGCTACGCTCGCGGGGGGGGTAGAAGAAAGAGTTCTCGCCGCATTTGGACCACGCGCGCGTAGCCGCAAACCACATTCGCCTTATCGGGCGGATGGTCTATAAGGCCGTCCACATCAGCCAATAAGCCGTTCTCAATGCAGTCCCGGATCGCCTTGTCCCCAATCGCCCGATCGTTTCGAATCCTCCGCCCCATGCTGGCGCTATCGGCGTTGCTGGCCGTGGCGCTGCCGGGTTCCGCGTCCGCGCAAACCATCGCCAAACCCGGCACCGAAGCCGCGCCCCAGGCCGTCCCCGGCTTCTGGGACCCGCGGCGGCGACCGGACCGGCCGGACCTGTCTCGCCTGACCGTGATCCGGTTCCTGACCGAGACCGACTATCCGCCGTTCAACTTCACCGGCCCCGACGGCAACCCGGCCGGCTTCAACGTCGATCTGGCCCGCCAGCTCTGCGAGGAGATCAAGGTCACCTGCACCATCCAGATGCGCCGCTTCGAGACGCTGCTGGATGCGATCGCGAGCAACCGCGGCGATGCCATCATCGCCTCGCTCGCGGTGACGCCGCAGCTGCGCGCGCGGGTGGATTTCACCGATCCGTATTACCGGGCGCCGGCCCGCTTCGTATCGCGGCGCGACGCGGTGATGCCCGAAATTCGTCCCGAATATCTCGAAGGCAAGAAGGTCGGCGTCATCGCCGGCACCGCGCATGAGGCCTATCTGAAGGCGATGTTCACCGACGCCGAACTGCATTCCTATCCCAACGACGACGCGCTGCGGCTGGCGCTGCGGCGCGGCGAGGTCGATTTCATCTTCGGCGACGGGATCTCGCTGGCGTTCTGGATCAACGGCACCGATTCGGGCGACTGCTGCGCCTTCTCGGGCGGCCCGTTCGTCGAGAGCCGCTATTTCGGAGAGGGCATCGGCATTGCCGTGCGCAAGGGCAACGATTTGCTGCGGCAGGCGCTGAACTGGGCGCTGTTCCGGGTCTGGGAAAAAGGCCGCTACACGGATTTGTGGCTGCGGTATTTCTCGGTGAGCCCGTTTTAAGCGTTCGTCATACACCGTCATTCCGGGATGGTCCGAAGGACCAGACCCGGAATCTCGAGATTCCGGGTTCGATGCTTCGCATCGCCCCGGAATGACGGCTATACTATCTGCATTCGGAGACTTCTTGTAAATGTCCGCCCTCGACCTTGCCGCCATGCCGAACGACCTGCGATCCCTCGCCGAGCAGTCCAACGCCTGGCCGTTCGAGCAGGCCAAGGCGATCGTGGCGCGGCTGAAGAAAAAGCCGAAGGACGAGGTGCTGTTCGAGACCGGCTATGGACCCTCCGGCCTGCCGCATATCGGCACTTTTGGCGAGGTTGCGCGCACCACCATGGTGCGGCATGCCTTCCGCGTGCTGACCGAAGACAGGATCAAGACGAGACTGATCGCGTTCTCCGACGACATGGATGGACTGCGCAAGGTGCCGGACAATGTGCCGAACAAGGAGATGCTGTCGCAACATCTCGGCAAGCCGCTGACCACGGTGCCCGATCCGTTCGGGACGCATCCGAGTTTCGGCGCCCACAACAATGCGCGGCTGCGCGCCTTTCTCGACACGTTCGGATTCGACTACGAATTTGCGAGTTCAACCGACTACTACAAGTCGGGAAGGTTCGATGCGACGCTACTCTTGATGCTGGAGCGCATCGACCAGGTGATGGCGATCATGCTGCCGTCGTTGCGCGAGGAGCGCGCGGCGAGCTATTCGCCGTTCCTGCCGATCAGCCCGCGCACCGGCGAGGTGCTGTATGTGCCGATATCGGAGCACGACGCGAAGGCCGGCACCATCTCCTACGACGATCCCGAGACCAAGGAACGGGTCACGCTGCCGGTCACCGGCGGGCATTGCAAGCTGCAATGGAAGCCGGACTGGGCGATGCGCTGGGCAGCGCTCGGCGTCGACTACGAGATGGCAGGCAAGGACCTGATCGAACTCGGTGAAATTATCGGGCAAGATCTGCGCGGCGCTTGGCAGCCTGCCGCCGGAAGGCTTCAATTACGAGCTGTTCCTCGACGAGCACGGCCAAAAGATTTCGAAGTCGAAGGGCAACGGGCTCACCATCGACGAATGGCTGCGCTACGCCTCACCGGAATCGCTGTCGCTGTTCATGTATCGCGAACCGAAGTCGGCCAAGCGCCTGCACTTCGACGTGATCCCGCGCAACGTCGACGACTACCAGCAATTCCTCGAAGGTTTTCCGCGGCAGGACGGCCGGCAGCAGCTGCAGAATCCGGTCTGGCATATCCATGCCGGCCATCCGCCGCAGGCCGACATGCCCGTCACCTTCCAGCTTTTGCTGACATTGGTGTCGTCGTCGAACGCGGAGAATGCCGCGACCTTGTGGGGTTTTATCGGCCGCTATCGTCCGGGCGTGACGCCGCAGTCGCATCCAAAGCTCGATGCGATGGTCGGCTACGCCATCAACTACTATCGCGACTTCGTCGCGCCGACGAAAAAATTCCGCGAGCCTGATGACACCGAGCGCGCCGCCTTGCAGGATCTGCGCGACGCGCTGTCGCAACTGCCGGCGACGTCTTCGGCCGAGGACATCCAGAACGTGGTCTACGAGATCGGCCGCCGCGAGCCGTTCCTCGACCCGGTCAAGAAGGGCAAGGACGGCCGCCCCGGCGTCTCGCTCGACTGGTTCAACATGCTCTACCAGGTGCTGCTCGGCCAGGAAAAAGGCCCGCGCTTCGGCTCCTTCGTGGCGGTCTACGGGCTGCCGAATTCGGTCGCGATGATCGACGGCGCGCTGGCCAGGAGCGCGTAGCAGTCGCGGTCGCACTGTCTTCCTTCTCCCCTTGTGGGAGAAGGTGGCGCGGACGAAGTCCGCGTCGGATGAGGGGTCTCTATCCGCGGGTTCGGTACTTGCGGAGGCAGACCCCTCACCCGTCACGAACGCGCTTCGCGCGTCTGTGCCACCCTCGAGGGGAAGAAGTGCAATGCTCTCATGCAAAGGACTTGCAATGACGATCGAACCGAGCCGTGCTAGAACGCCTGCATAAGAAACGCACTCAACAAGGAGCATCCCATGCAATTCCGTGTTTCGCCGAAGACGCTCGATGATTGCAGCGCCGAGGAATGGCAGGCGCGCCTCGATCTCGCGGCCGCGCATCGGCTGGCCTTCAACCAGGGTTTCAGCGAGGGCATCTTCAACCATCTGACGCTGGTGGTGCCCGGCAAGAGCGACCGCTACTACCAGATTCCGTTCGGGATGCACTGGTCGGAGGTGACCGCCTCGTCCTTCATGGAAGTCGGGATCGACGACGGCAAGGTCAGGCGCGGCTCCGGCGACGTCGAGCGCTCCTGCTACTGCATCCACGCGCCGATTCACAAGGCGTTGCCGCAGGCGAAAGCCGTGTTCCACACCCACATGCCCTATGCCAGCGCGCTGACGCGCCTGGAAGACCCGCGCATCAAGGAGATCGGCCAGACCGAGGTCGGCATGATGGGCGAGATCGCCTATGACGACCTCTATACCGGCCCGGCGCTCGATCCGGCGGAAGGCGCGCGCCTTGCGAAAGTAATCGGCGACAAGAGCGTGCTGTTCATGGCCAATCACGGCATCTCGACGGTCGGCGAGACCGTCGCCGACGCCTACGACCGGCTCTATTACATCGAGCGCGCGGCGCAGGTGCAGATCTACGCGATGTGGACCGGCGAGAGGCTGAAGAAGCTGCCGGAGCCCGTGGTGGAAAAGACCAAGCGCGATATCGGCGGCGACAGCCTGTACCATCCGGGCCCCGCGCAGCGGCATTTCGATGCGCTGAAGCGCATGCTGGACCGCAAAGAGCCGGACTACGCGACGTAGGCCATGAACGCGAGTTTGCGCACTTTCTTCCTTCTCCCCTTGTGGGAGAAGGTGGCGCACCCGGATCGGCGCTCCGCGCCGTCCTCCGCGCCGGAGGAGGGGTTTCTCTCCGCGCGCTCGGTGTCCGTGAGTTCACTGTCTGCCGAGACAAACTCCTCATCCGTCGCGGACTTTCGTCCGCGCTGCCTTCTCCCACAAGGGGTGAAAGGAAGAGTGCACGACCGGCTCACCCACATTTAGCGCTCCCGGCGAGCGCCCCTAGCCGCCCTTGAAGTGCGCGGGTGGCGCCGATACGGTCGGCCGGAGTCAGGAACAATCCGGGAAAATCCCAGGCGACTCAGGCGCAAAAGACAGGACTCCCCTCGCAGGTGCGCAAGATCTACAAAATCTGCCCGGCTTCGGCCTGGCGCGAGGCCGAGCGGCAAGGCACCTATCGCGGCAGCGCCGACGATATTCGCGACGGCTTTATTCATTTTTCCACGGCGGCGCAGGTGGCGGAGACGGCGAGGAAACATTTCTTCGGCCAGACCGGGCTGTTCCTGATCGAGGTCGATGCCGACGCGCTCGGGGACGCGCTGCGCTGGGAGCCCTCGCGCAATGACGAACTGTTCCCGCATCTCTACGGTGAACTCGACCTCGGCGCGGTCGAAGCCGTGCTCGGCATGCTGGCGCGGTCCGACGGCAGCCACGACATCCCGGAGCTGGAACCGTGATCCGCGCCTTCGATGCGTTCTCGCTGCCGCTGCTGCGCTGGTTCGATCCGGAGGACGCGCACCGCATGGCGATCCAGGGTTTGAAATTGCTGCCGCCGGTGCGGATGAAGGCCGACGACGGCAAATTGGCGGTGCGCGCGTTCGGGCTGAACTTTCCCAACCCGATCGGCATGGCCGCAGGCTTCGACAAGAGCGCGGACGTCCCCGACGCGCTGCTGCGCCTGGGTTTTGGCTTCGTCGAGATCGGCACCGTGACGCCGCGCCCGCAGAGCGGCAACCCGCGGCCGCGCCTGTTTCGGCTCGAGCGCGACGAGGCCGTGATCAACCGCATGGGTTTCAATAATGACGGCGCGGGAGCCGTGCTGAAGCGGCTTGCAGGCCGCGCGCATCTTGCCGGCATCGTCGGCGTCAATATCGGCGCCAACAAGGATTCGCCGGATCGCGTCGCCGATTATGTCAAACTGATCGAGACCTTTGCGCCGGTGGCGAGCTATTTCACCGTCAACGTCTCCTCGCCGAACACGCCGGGCCTGCGCAACCTGCAGCAGGCGCATATCCTCGACGATCTGCTGGCGAAGGTGATCGACGCCCGCGAACGGGTGCGGGAAAAGGCCGGCGATTCGCCGGTGCTGCTGAAGATCGCGCCGGATCTGAGCCTGGCCGAACTCGACGAGGTCGTCCATGTCGCGCGCTCGCGCCGGGTCGACGGCATGATCGTGGCCAACACCACCATCGGCCGGCCCGCGACGCTGCGCGAGCAGAACCGCGCCAGGGAGCAGGGCGGCCTGTCAGGCCGGCCACTGTTCCGGCTGTCGACCCGGATGGTCGCCGAAACCTATGTGCGCGCCGAGGGCGCATTCCCATTGATCGGCGTCGGCGGCATCGACTCGGGCGGCGCGGCGCTGACCAAAATCCGCGCCGGCGCCAGCCTGATCCAGCTTTATTCGTCGCTGATCTACAAGGGCCTTGGTCTCGTCGACGCCATCAAGACCGACCTCGCCGCGACGCTGCTGCGCACCGGGCGCGATCAGCTCTCCGAAATCGTCGGCGCCGACGCCGCGACCATCACCGCCGAGGACTGGCCGGTTTAGCTTTGCATCCCGTCATGGCCGGGCTTGTCCCGGCCATCCACGCCTTTCTTGCGCGGCTGCACCAAGACGTGGATGCCCGGGACAAGCCGGGGCATGACGAGTTTTATAATTCGACAATCATCCCGTCGCTCGCCGTCGCGTAGTCGATCGTGTCCAGCCTTCCCAGCATGTCGTCGCTCATATGCGTCAGGATCAGCCGCTTCGGCCTGATCTCGGGCAAATGCGCTTCCAGCGTCGCGAGAGCGAGGTGGTTCTTGACGATCCTGTCGTGGTAGTAAGCTTCGGCAATGAACAAATCGGCGTCGCGCCCCAGGGGAACGAGCGTCTCGGTCCACTCGGTGTCGGCGCTATAGGCGATGATGCGGCCTTCGGTCTCGATGCGATAGCCCAAAAACGGCCCGCCGGAATCGCCATGCACCACCGGATAGGGGGTGACCTCGACCGCGCCAAAACTTCGCTTTTCCTCAGGTCGAAGCGCGACCACCGATAGATCAAAGCGCTGCTTCGTCTTCGACGAATTCTCGAACAGCGCTTCCATCACCTGCGTCAGCCGCGTTTCGATGCCTTCGGGCCCGGCGATCACCAGCGGCCGGGTGCGGCGGGAAAACTGCGCATCGAGCAGCAGGAACGGCAAACCGGCAAAATGGTCGCCATGGAAATGCGTGATCAGGACGAGATCGATCTCGTCGCGCGCGATGCCCTGCCGCTTCAGCGCCGGCAACGAGGAGGCGCCGCAATCGATCAGGAAATTGACGGTCTCACCGGTGACGTGAAAGCAGGTGTTGGCGCGGCCGCCGGAGCCGAACGCGTCGCCGCAGCCGACAAATCGCAATTGCATCGGATCGGTCCTTTCAGCCGGAGAGCGGTTGCGCGAACGAGGTGCGCAGCAGCGCCGGATAGCGCAGCGCCTGCAGGCCGCCGCGCGCGGCGTAGAGAAACAGCAGCGCGCCCCACAGTCCGGCATTGCCGAAGGGGCGCAGCACCAGCCAGGCGGCGAGGAAGATCACGAGCGAAGCCACCATCAGGTTGCGCATGTCGCGTGCCCAGGTCGCGCCGATGTAGATGCCGTCAAAGGCGAAGGCGAATACCGAAAGCAGCGGCGAGGCCACCACGTACCACAGATAGTCGCGCGCGCTTTGCCGGACCGCCTGGCTCGCGGTCATGAGGTCGATCAGCGAAGGCCCGAACAGCGCGAAAATCGCGGCGACCGCCAGCGCAAAGCCGAATCCCCAGGATAGCACCAGCGCAACCGCGCCGGAGAAGGCGGCGCGGTCGCGCGCGCCGGTGGCGCGGCCGCAGAGCTGCTGGGCGGCATTGGCAAGGCCGTCGAGGAAGAAGGCGCTGACCATGAGGAAATTGTTGAGCACGGCGTTGGCGGCCAGCGTGGTGTCGCCGGCGCGCGCGCTTTGCGCGGTGAAAAACAGGAACGACGTGATCAAGGCCGCGGTGCGGATCATGATGTCGCGGTTGACGGAGAGCATGCGCAGCAGCTTTGCGCGCTCCAGCAGCATCGCGCGGGGGACCGGCGGTTGTCCGTAAGTGAGCCGCCGCGCGATCAGCAGGCCAAGCCCGAGCCCGGCCGCTTCGGCGATCACGGCGGCGATCGCGGCGCCGGCGATGCCCATGTCGAGCAGCAGCACCAGCAGGATGGTCGCCGCCGCATTGATCAGGTTGATGGCGACCTGCACGGCCAGCGCCAGCCTGGCGCAGGCCTGCCCGATCAGCCAGCCGAGCAGGACGTAATTGGCGAGCGCCAGCGGCGCTGACCAGATTCGGATCGCGAAGTAGGTCTTTGCGGCGCGGGTGACACCTTCGCTGCCCCCCATAGCGCCGAGCAGGATCGCGGCCAGCGGCATCCGCAGGACGATGAGCGCGACGCCGATCAGCGCCGCGACGGCAAGGCCGCGCACCAGTTGCGCGCGCATTTCCTGCGTGTCGCCGGCGCCGAGTGCTTGCGCGGTAAACGTCAGCGCGCCCATGCGCAGGAAGGCGAACAGCCAGAACAGGCAGTCGAAAATCACCGAGGCGACGGCGACGCCGCCGAGCAGCGTCGCATCGCCGAGCCGCCCGATCGCGATCGTCGCGACGACGCCGATCAGGGGCGTCGTCAGGTTCGCGATCATCGCCGGCCCTGCGATGGCGAACACCCGCGCGGTCGTGACCTTCGATGGAGGAACTAGCAAATCTCCGACGCTCCGCGTCTATCGCCCGCGCGGCGTGCCGAACATCCGCGTCAACAGCCAGACCGGGATGACGATGACGGCGCCGAGCAGGAAATAGCGCCACAGCCAGTTGACGGCGTCGAAGCCGAGATTCCACAGCCGCTGGAACAACAGCTCGATGCTCTTCAGGATATTCCAGGGATCGAAGCCGATCGCGGCAAGCACCACGCCGACCAGGATCGACAGCAGGATCAGCCGGAACGCCACCGTCAGCGGCGAGCCACCGAGAAAGCGATACAGGCCGTCATTGGCTGCCGGCAGTTCTCGGGTGTCATTGGGCATTTCGGTCTCCCGCGCGCGAAGTCGCCGCGCATTGTAGTCGTTACCATCCAGATGGGGAACCCGTCCGTTGCCGTCAATGGCCGCCCGGCGTGGCGGGGTCAAAGGTCGTCTCCGCCTTGAGCATCCGCTCCAGCGTTTCCAGCCGATCCGCCTCGCGGGGCGGCTTGTCCCAGCGCAGCCGGTTGATGCGCGGAAACCGCATCGCCACGCCGGATTTGTGCCGCGTCGAGCGTTGCAGCCCCTCGAAGGCGACCTCCAGCACCAGGCCCCGGTCCGGCTCGTGCACCACATGCCGCACGGGGCCGAATTTCTCGGTGGTATTGCGCCGGACGAAACGATCGATCTGCAGCAGCTCCTCGTCGGTAAAGCCGAAATAGGCCTTGCCGACCGGCACCAGCTGCTCGCCATCCTCGGCTGCGGTCCAAACTCCAAAAGTGTAGTCCGAATAATAGGACGAGCGCTTGCCGTGGCCGCGCTGCGCGTACATCAGCACGGCGTCGATGAGGTGCGGATCGCGCTTCCATTTCCACCATTGTCCCTTCGGCCGTCCCGGCAGATAGGGCGCATCGCGACGCTTCAGCATGACGCCCTCGACGGCTTCGGCATCCGCGCCGGCGCCTGCGTTGGCCGGATTTTTGCGCGCCGCGGTCAGCGCGTCCCAGTCGTCGAAGGCGATCGTCGGCGACAGATCGACTCTCGCATCGCCAAGCCTGGCCACAAAGGCTTCGAGCCGCGCGCGACGCTCGGCGAATGGCAGCTCGCGCAGGTCGCTATCGCCCTCGCCCAGCAAATCATAGGCGCGCAAATGGATCGGATAATCCTTTGTCAGTTTCGGCGACACCATTTTCCGATTGAGCCGCTGCTGCAGCACGTTGAAACTCTGCACCCGGCCGCCGCGCACCACCAGCAATTCGCCGTCGATGGCGCCCGGCAGATGCAGCGACGGCAGCAGATCCGGAAAACTTTTCGTGATGTCTTCGCCGCTGCGCGAATAAAGCCGTGCCAGCATGTGCCCGCGCGCGTCGCGGCCACTGACCGCCTGCACGCGGATGCCGTCCCATTTCCATTCCGCGATGAAATCGGCGGCGTTCAGGCCGGCAAAATCGGTGAGCTCGATCGCATGCGCCAGCATCACCGGGCGGAACGGCACGGGATCGAGATTGACGGGCTTTTCGCTGCGGCCCTCCAGCCATGCGAACAGCTCGAGATAGGGCGGGGCGAGCCCCGGCCACATCAATTCGATATCGTGCGGCTCCTTATTGCCGAATTCGGCCGCCGCCGTCTTCGCCAGCCGCGCCGAAATCCCGATCCGCATCGCGCCGGTGACGAGTTTTAGCAACGCCCAGCGCCCGGTCTCGTCGAGTTCGTCGAGCCAGCGCGCGAGCTGTTTCGGCAGCTCGGTCTTGCCGAGCGTGCGCAGCGTGGTGACGACTTCGGTGAGCGTGGGGGGAGGCGGGTTGTTGTGGCCGGCCTTCTCCCCTCCCTCCCTACCGCTGCGCGGGGGGAGGGGAGAAGAGAGATGCCGCGGTGATTCCTCACCTCCCCCGCTTGCGGGGGAGGTCGGATCGCGAAGCGATCCGGGTGAGGGCTCTTTCGCGAGGACTGCCGATGCGGCTGGCCCCCACCCCGGCCCTCCCCCGCAAGCGGGGGAGGGGGAAGAAGGTGCGCGCGGCCACATCAGCGCCACCGTCTCCGAGAGATCGCCGACGTAATCATACGACAGCGAAAACAGCACCGGGTCGGTACGCGCGGCGATCAGGTCGCGGATCAGGCCGGGTTTGGCGTGCTTGAACGACAGCGCGCCGGTCAGCGCGGCCAGCGCATAGCCGCGATCGGGGTCTTCGACCTCCCTAAAATAATTCGTCAGCAGCCGCAGCTTGTTGTTGCGGCCGGGCTCATAGGCGAGCCGATCGAGCAGCTGCGCAAAGCGGTTCATGCGTCGGCGTCCCCAACCGATGCCACGTCGCCTTCGTCCTCGTCGCCGTAACCGACGAGATCGAGCGGCCGCGCCGCGAGGCCTTTGGTCTGGCACCAATGCACCAGCGCGTCTTCCTGGCCGTGGGTGACCCAGACTTCGCCGGCGCCAGTGGCCTCGATGGTCGCGGTCAGGCCGTCCCAGTCGGCGTGATCCGAAATCACCAGCGGCAGCTCGATGCCGCCCTGGCGGGCGCGGGCGCGCACCCGCATCCAGCCCGAGGCGAAGGCGGTGACCGGATCGGGGAATCGCCGTGTCCAGATATCGGAGGTGGCCGACGGCGGCGCCAGCGTGATGGTGCCGGCGAGATCGGCCTTCTTCATGCCCTTCACGAGGCGCAACTCCCCGAGCGCCACGCCGCGGCTCTCGTAATAGCGCGTGATCGTTTCCATCGCGCCGTGCAAATAGATCGGCGCGTCGTAGCCGGCCTCGCGCAGCAGCGCGATCACGCGCTGCGCCTTGCCGAGCGAATAGGCGCCGACCAGATGCGCCCGCTCGGGAAATAACGCCACCGAGGCCAGCAGCTTCCTCACCTCGCCCGCCGCATCGCCATGGCGGAACACCGGCAGGCCGAAGGTGGCCTCGGTGATGAAAACATCGCAGGGCACGACCTCGAGCGGCGCGCAGGTCGGATCGGGCGCGTCCTTGTAGTCGCCGGAGGCGACGATGCGGATATCCTTGCAGGAGACCGCGATCTGCGCCGAGCCCAGCACATGGCCGGCGGGATGGAATTTGACCGTGACGTCGCCGAGTTTCAGCTCCTCGCCATAAGCGACCGCCTGCGTACTGCCGGCGAAATTATCGCCATAGCGCAGCCGCATCATGTCAAGCGTCTCCTGCGTGGCCAGCACTGCGCCGTGGCCGGGGCGGGCATGGTCGGAATGGCCGTGGGTGATCACGGCGCGCTCCACGGGGCGCGTGGGGTCGATATGGAAGCCGCCGGGCTTGCAGCACAGGCCGGCAGGAGTTGGCAGCAGGATGTCTTGCGGACGCATGTCGGTTATATAGTCGGCTTCGCGGCGATTTTTACCTCTCCCCTGCGGGGAGAGGTAAACCCCGGGTCGAGATAGAGCCTATGCCTGCCCGCCTGTTTCTGTCCTCCGGCGATCTGATGGCCGACCGCAGGTATGATTTCGCGCGCGATTTGCAGCTGAAGGGCGATCTCGTCGCCGCCGCCGATCTGCTCGAGCAGGCGACCGACCTCGCGCCAAATTTCGCCTCGGCCTGGTTCACGCTCGGCGAAATCCGCGAACAGCTCGATGAGCGCGAGGCTGCGATCGCGGCCTTTCGCAAGGCGCAAGCCGCCGATCCCGAGGACCGCCATGGCGCCAGCCTGCATCTGATGCGGCTCGGCGCCGAGAAGGTGTCCAACATGCCGCAGGCCTATGTGCGCGCGCTGTTCGACCAATATGCGCCGAAATTCGAAGCCGCCCTGGTCGACGATCTCGGCTATCGCGGCCCCGCGCTGCTGTTCAAGGCCGTGCTGGCCTCACGCGCTGCGGTGCGCAAGCCGGCCTTTTTCAAGCGCGCGATCGATCTCGGTTGCGGCACGGGTTTGGCGGCAACCGCATTCGCCAAAGAGGTCGATCATTTCATCGGCATCGATCTGTCGCCGCGCATGACCGAGAAAGCGCGCGCGACCGGGCTCTATGCGCAGCTCGAAGTGGCCGACATGCTGGAGGGACTGCGCGGCAAACCTGACGCCAGCACCAACCTCGTGCTCGCCGCGGACGCGATGGTCTATGTCGCCGATCTCGGCCCCGTGCTGGCGGAGGCCAAACGCGTCTTGGCGTCTGGCGGCGTACTCGCGTTCACGCTGGAAACGCATGACGGGCAGGGTGTCATGCTCGGCGGGGGCCTGCGCTACGCGCACGGCGCGGATTATGTTCGCGCTTCGGTCGAGGCGGCGGGATTGAACTTGTCCCAGCTTGAAGTCCGCTCCGCCCGCAACGAGGACAATGTGCCGGTGCCGGGGCTGGTCGTGGTCGCGACAAAGGCGTGAATTTCGCTTCACGGAAATGACGCGGCGAAAGCGCGGCAACTTCGCACTTGCCGTATCCGCGGGAATGTAGGTCAATGCCTCCTCCAGGGAGAAAACAACAATGAGCAATAAACAAACGAGGCGCGAATTCGGCGCCACTGCGCTTGCCGCCATCGCCGCATCCGTCCTGCCCGCGCCGTATCTGCGGGCCGCCGAGAAGAAATACGATCCCGGCTCGAGCGATACCGAAATAAAGCTCGGGCAGACCGTGCCGCATAGCGGCCCGGGCTCGCTCTACGGCGTGCTGGGGCGGGTCGGCGAGGCCTATTTCCAGATGCTCAACGAAGGCGGCGGCATCAACGGGCGCAAGATCACCTTCCTGACCCTGGACGATGCCTACAGCGCGCCGAAATGCGTCGAGGCGACGCGGCGGCTGGTCGAGCAGGAGGAGGTGCTGGCGCTGTTCGGTTCGCTCGGCACCGCGCCGCAGACCGCCGTGCACAAATATCTCAACGCCAAGGGCGTGCCGCAGCTGCTGCTCAACACCGGCGCGTCGAAGTGGAACGATCCGAAGAACAACAAATGGACCATGGCGGGCCTGCCGCTTTATCCGACCGAGGCGCGGATTCTCGCCAAGCACGTCCTGGACGTGAAGCCGAATGCCAAGATCGGCATCCTCTACCAGAACGACGATTTCGGCCGCGATTTCCTGGGCCCGTTCAAGAAGGTGCTGGCGGATGCCGGCGGCACCGCCAGCGTGATCATGGAGCAGACCTACGATCTCACCGAGCCGACGGTCGATTCGCAGCTGATCAATCTGTCGAAGTCGGGCGCCGACACGTTCTACAACATCACCACCGGCAAGGCGACGTCGCAGTCGGTCCGCAAAGTCACTGAGCTCGGCTGGAAACCCCTGCAACTGTTGTCGGCCGGTTCGACCGGCCGCTCGATCCTTTCCGCCGCCGGCTTCGAGAACGCCAAGGACATCGTCGCGATCCGCTATTCCAAGGAAGCCGGACCCGGTCGCTGGGAAAAGGACAAGGACGTCGTCGCGTTCGAGGCGCTGCGCGCGAAATACCTGCCCAATGTCGATCCCGACAACACCATCGCCTATGCCGGCTACGGCCAGGCCGTCACCATGGGCGAAATCCTGCGCCGCTGCGGCGACGACCTGACCCGCGAGAATGTGCTGAAGCAGGCCACGATGCTGGCCGGCTTCCACTCGCCGTTCTTCCTCGACGACATCACCTACAGCTACACGCCCGACAACTATACGCCGATGAAGACGCTGCACATCTCGATCTTCGACGGCAAGGACTGGCAGATTTCCGAAAAGGCAGTGACGGAGTGATCGCCTTCTCCTCTCCCCGCCACGCGCGAAGAGCGCGTGGGAGGCGGGGAGAAGAAAGCGCTCGCGGCGCGCCCCCTCGACGAAACGGCCGCGACAGCTTAGCTGTTCGGCGTGCCGCGCCCCACCGAGATTGAATTTCCGACCGAATCGACGGAACTGCTGCCGGACCGCTTCCGCCGCTGGTTCGCCGCGCGCGGCTGGTCGCCGCGCGAGCATCAATTGGAGCTGCTGGCCAAAGCCCGCGACGACCGCTCGGCGCTGCTGATCGCCCCCACCGGCGCCGGCAAGACGCTGGCCGGATTTTTGCCGACGCTGGTGGAATTGAGTGCGATGCCAGCGGGTGGACACCCGTCCGCCTCCTCTTCGCTGCGCTCTTCTCCCCTTCCCCCGCGCAGCGGCGGGGCGGGGGGGGGCGGGGGTGGGGGGTGTCTCAGCAAACTCGCTGCCAGAGGTGCAAGCGGAGAGACCCCCCACCCCCGACCCCGGATCAAGTCCGGAGCAGGCTCCCTCCCCGCCACTCGCTTCGCTCGCGGGGGGAGGGGAGAAGAAAGTTCTCGTGGCGCGGCCGCATTCGGGACTCGAAGACCAAGAGAAGTCCCTGCGCCCCACCTTCATTTCCACCGGCCGCGGCGCGGCGCGTAGCCGCGGGCTGCATACGCTTTACATTTCGCCGCTGAAGGCGCTCGCGGTCGATATCGCACGCAATCTTGAGGCGCCGATCGCCGAAATGGGCCTGCCGATCAAGGTCGAGACTCGCACCGGCGACACCCCGGTGTCGCGGCGACAGCGGCAGCGGCGCTATCCGCCGGATGTCCTGCTGACCACGCCCGAGCAATTGGCGTTGCTGCTGGCATCCGACGACGCGCCGTTCCTGTTCTCTGCGCTCAAGCGCATCGTGCTCGACGAACTGCACGCGCTGGTCACCTCCAAGCGCGGCGACCTGTTGTCGCTGGGCCTGGCGCGGCTGTGGCGGCTGACGCCGCATCTGCGCGCGATCGGATTGTCGGCGACGGTAGCGGAACCGGAATCGCTGGCGCGGTTCCTGGTGCCGCAGCGCGACGGGAAAAGCGAGGCAGCCGACATCGTCGTCGCCGGCGGCGCCGCGGCGCCCGTCGTCGAAATGCTCGACACCCGCGAGCGGCTGCCCTGGGCCGGCCACTCCGCGCGCCATGCGCTGAACGAGGTCTATGACCTGATCAAGCGCAACAAGACCACGCTGGTGTTCGTCAACACCCGCAGCCAGGCCGAGATGCTATTCCAGGAGCTGTGGCGCATGAACGACGATGGCCTTGCCATCGCGCTGCATCACGGCTCGCTCGACGTCGCCCAGCGCCGCAAGGTCGAGGACGCGATGGCGGCAGGCCGATTGCGCGGCGTGGTCTGCACCTCCTCGCTCGATCTCGGCGTCGACTGGGGCGACGTCGATCTCGTCATCAATATCGGGGCGCCGAAAGGCGCCTCGCGGCTGATGCAGCGAATCGGCCGCGCCAATCACCGCATCGACGAGGCCTCGCGCGCCGTGCTGGTGCCGGCCAACCGCTTCGAGGTGCTGGAATGCACGGCCGCGATCGACGCCGTCAACGAGAATGCGCAGGACACCCCGCCGTTGCGTACCGGCGCGCTCGACGTGCTGGCGCAGCACGTGCTCGGCCGCGCCTGCGGCGAGCCGTTTTTCGCCGACGAACTGTTTGAGGAAGTGCGCACCGCCGCGCCCTATTCGAACCTGGCGCGAACCGATTTCGACGACGTCATCGATTTCGTCGCCACCGGCGGCTACGCGCTGAAAACCTACGAACGTTTTGCGCGCATCAAGCAGGACAAGCAGGGCCGCTGGCGGGTCGCCAATCCCCGCGTGCGGCAAAGCTATCGCCTCAATGTCGGCACCATCGTCGAAGAGGCGATGCTGAAGGTGCGGCTGGTGCGTTCGCGCGGCGGCGGCTCCGGGTCGACCGGCGCGCTCGGACGTGGCGGGAGGATGCTGGGCGAAATCGAGGAATATTTCATCGAGGGCCTCGTGGTCGGTGACACTTTCGTGTTCGGCGGCGAGGTCGTGCGCTACGAGGCGCTGGTCGAAGATCAGGTCTATGTCTCGCGCGCCAACGACAAGGACGCCAAAGTGCCGTCCTACATGGGCGGCAAGTTTCCGCTCTCGACCTATCTCGCCGAGCGGGTGCGAAAACTGCTCGCCGACCAGCGCGCGTGGGGCGCGCTGCCGGACCAGGTGCGCGACTGGCTGTCGCTGCAGGCGCATTTCTCGCGCGTCCCCGGCGCGCGGGAACTGGTGGTGGAAACCTTTCCGCGCGCCGACAAGCATTACCTCGTTTGTTATCCCTTCGAGGGGCGGCTCGCGCACCAGACGCTCGGCATGCTCTTGACGCGGCGGCTGGAGCGCGCCCGCGCCCGGCCGCTCGGTTTCATCGCCAACGAATATGCGCTGGCGGTGTGGGCGCTCGGCGACATGTCGTTCATGATCCGCCAGGGCAAACTCGATCTCGACGCGCTGTTCGATGCCGACATGCTGGGCGACGATCTCGAGGCGTGGCTCGCCGAATCCGCGCTGATGAAGCGCACCTTCCGCAACGACGCGCTGATCTCCGGCCTGATCGCGCGCCGCTTCACGGATGAGGAAAAAACCCGCCGCCAGGTCTTGTTTTCCACCGACCTGATCTACGACGTGCTGCGCAAGCACCAGCCGGACCATGTGCTGCTGCGCGCCGCCCGCGCCGACGCCGCCACCGGGCTGCTCGATATTCGCCGGCTCAGTGATATGCTCGCGCGAATCAAGGGCCGAATCACCCACCGCCAACTGGACCGAATATCGCCGTTGGCGGTGCCGGTGATGCTGGAAATCGGCCGCGAAGCGGTTTATGGCGAAGCGTCCGACGAACTGCTGGCGGAAGCCGCCGCGGAACTGGTCAAAGAGGCGATGTCGTAGAGAAAATGTTGCGCGCCACTCCATCAACATCGTCGTGCCCGGGCCTGTCCCGGGCATCCACGTCTTTCTTTTTTTCGAAGCAAAGACGTGGATGGCCGGGACATGCCCGGCCATGACGGGAGCAGCGGCTATCGACGACGAATTACCTGCCGCGCGCAACGCCACCGTCGATATCGCCGGCGTGACGTTTGCCGCCGATCTCTCCGGCGCGCTGTTCTGGGAAGACCAGGGCCTGCTGGTCGTCTCCGACCTGCATCTGGAAAAGGGCTCCAGCTTCGCCGCGCGCGGCGTGCTGCTGCCGCCCTACGACACCGTGGCGACGCTCGGCCGCCTCGCCGCCGTGATCGCCCGCCACGACCCGCGCATGGTGATCGCGCTCGGCGACAGTTTTCACGATCGTACCGCGCACGACCGGTTGTCCGCGCCCGACCGCGACACCATCGCGGCATTTCAGGTGGGGCGTGACTGGGTCTGGATCTCCGGCAATCACGATCCGGCGCTGCCCTCCGATCTCGGCGGGCTGGTCGCCAGCGAAGTCGCGATCGGCGAAATCGTGTTCCGCCACGAGCCCACGGGTGCTGCCGGCGAAATCGCCGGCCATCTGCATCCGAAGGCGCGGGTGTCGACCCGCGGCCGGACCATGGAGCGGCGATGCTTCGCCTGTGACGGCGAGCGCGCGGTGATGCCGGCGTTCGGCGCCTATGCCGGAGGCCTGAGCATTCGCGATGCGGCGTTCGAAAGGATATTCCAGACGGCCGGCTTCATGGCGCATGTGCTCGGCGACGTCAGGCTGCACACGATTGCCGCCTCGCGCTGCTATTGAGCGCGGCTCAAGCGGTCTTCGCCCGCCATTTGTTGCGGAACTCGGCGTACCCGCAGGGTCGCCGCGTCACTGAAGCGGTTGTCCTTGCACCAGCGGACCGATGCACGTCGGCGGACTTGCCGAGATGCTTGCGGCGGGCAGCACGACATTATTGACGAAGTGCACGCTGCCGCCGGCGATGTCGGAACTCGACGCCATCGCCACGACAAGATCAAGCTCCGGAACGACGTAGATGATTTGACTGTCTTTTCCGGAGGCGAAGAAGGCGTCCAGACCCGTGCTGGTTTGCTTCACCCACCAAAGATAGCCATAGGCAGCCCCGGCCTTGCTCGGGGGGCCGCCGTCATTGTGCCTTGCCGTGGAGTTGGCGACGTAGTCGCTGGATACGATCTGTTGATCGTCCCAGCGGCCGCGCTGGAGATATAGGAGCCCAATCTTGACCATGTCCCGCGCTGTCAGCGAGAGGCCGTCCGCGCCGATCAAATATCCGTTGCCGTCGGCCATCCAATTGAAGTTCGCAATTCCGAGAGGCTGGAACAGATTTTGCTCGGCGAACGTCCTGGAGCTTTGCCGGATCGCGCGTGTCAGGACGACGGACAGGAGATTCGCACTGTCGTTATCATAGTCGAAATGACTGCCTGGCGTGTACTGCATCGGCCGATTGAGTGTCCACTGCCACATTTCGGATGGCGGAACGCCAACCTTCGCTCCAAACGGAGCCGAGCTGAAGCCGGAAGTCATTGTCAACAGGTTGCGAACGCTGATGTCGCGAACCTTGGGATCGATGGCCGGGTTCAATACCTCCGGCAAAAGTTCGGAAAGTTGCTCATCGAGGCGTAGATATCCCTTGTCGAGCGCAATGCCGACGAGAACCGACAGCACGCTCTTCGTTACCGAGCGCACTGACGATAGGCTCTTGGCGTTCACACCGGCTCTGTAATATTCGACTGCCACGCAACCACGGCGCGCCAGCAGCAGGCTCCGGATGGTCGGATATCGCTTCGCGAGCAATGCGGGAAGTTTTGCCAGCGCATTTGAATTCGTGACCACCGCGGCGGGAGCAGAATCTACGCGATCGAGCAGTGCTTGTGCGAGCGAGTTGGAGGTCGCCGCGATGCACAGCGGGATTGCGGCCAGGCCGATGCACAGCCTTGTCAGCAAATGCTGGAAACCGACGCGTTGGATCACGATCGTTCAACGCCTCCATTTCCGGGCAACACTACCATCCATCGATTGCGGCGGAAGTGCGATTTGGGCCGCTGGAGCAAGTGCACACCATTGCCGCCTCGCGCTGCTATTGAGCGTTCGGGCTTCGGATCGCGAGAAATCTGCCGATTTGTCCCGGCGGCATGGGTCGGCTGATCAGATAGCCCTGCACATCGGTGCAGCCGTCCGAGACGATACGGGCCATCTGCTCCTCGGTTTCGACGCCTTCGGCAACCGTCGCCATCCCGAGACTCTGACCGAGCGAGGCGATCGCGCGGACGATCGCCCGGCCGGTGGCGTCGTTGGGCGTGCCGCGCACGAAGGACTGATCGATCTTGATCCGGTCGAATGGAAAGCTGCGCAAATAGCCTAGCGACGAATAGCCGATACCGAAGTCATCCAGCGCAACGCGCGCGCCGATTTGGCGAAGATTCTGCAGCGTCGCAAGCGCGGTTCCCCCGGCATCGAGCATCACGCTTTCGGTGATCTCGAGTTCCAGCCGCCGCGGGTCGAGGCCGCTTTCGCCGAGAGCCGACATGATCGTCGCCACAAGATTCGGGTTCTTGAACTGGATCGACGAAACATTGACGGAAACGTTTTGCGCGCCCGGCCATGTTGCGGCCTCCAGGCAAGCGGTCCGCAGCACCCATTCTCCGATCGAGTTGATGATGCCGGTATCTTCCGCGACCGGAATGAATTCGAGCGGCGACACGCTGCCCCGGGTCGGGCTTTGCCAGCGCAGCAAGGCCTCGAACCCGGTGATCGCGTTCAGCCGGAGATTGAACTGCGGTTGATAGACCAGCGCGAACTCGCCGCGCGCCAGCGCGCGGCGCAGGTCGATTTCGAGATTGCGGCGATACCGCATCTTCTGGTCCATCGCCATCTCGAAGAAGCGGTAGGTTCCGTGTCCGTCGCCCTTGGCGCGATGCAAGGCGAGATCCGCGTTCTTGAGCAGCTGCTCGCAGTCGGCCGTGCCGGCGGGGAACAGGACGATACCCGCGCTCGCGGCGACATCGATCAATTGACCCTCCACCAGGAAAGGACGTCCGATCAGATCGACGATCCGGCCCGCAAGGGCGGCCGCCGATTGCGGCTGCGGTGCACCGGCCTGGATGATGGCGAACTTGTCGCCGCCGAGGCGAGCGACGATGTCGCCGTGGCCGAGCGCGGAGCGGATCCGCTCCGCGACCTGACCAAGCAGCCCATCGCCGATGTTGCGTCCGAGCGATTCGTTGATGGCCTTGAAGCGATCGAGATCGATCACGAGCAAGGCCGCACCAGTGCCCGCGCGATCCGGATTGACCAGCAGCTCGGCGAGCTGTTCGTGGAACATCAAACGGTTGCCGAGTTTTGTCACGGTGTCGGTGCGCGCCTTGGCCGATCGTTCGGTCATGCTGTAGGCGCTGACCAGCCACCCGCCGTCCATTGGAATGGTCTCGACCCAGAACGCCCGGCCATCGGCCAGGGTGATCTGGCGCTCGCATTTGCCATTGTTGGCGCCGGCGTCGCGGTTGATGCGATCAAAAAGCTCGGTGTCGGCGAACAGTTTTTCGAACACCAGATTGGGCATCAGCAGCTTGCCGTCGGGCCCCATGATGGCGACGGCCCGGTTCATGCTCATGAATGCGCTGAGCGCCAGCTGGGCCGCGCGATCGGACCGGCCAGCCGAATTGCTGACCCTCCGATGTTTCGGAGAGCCGGCAGTGTCGATTGGGGAATCCTTCGCGGCAATGACCATGATGCCGTCAGCAGACAGTTTTAAAGTTGCCAATCCGTGAACCTGCTGCGGTGACGTTGCCGAGCGTGAACAGCCCGTTAGCCGAACTGCGGACAAATACGGAGTGGATCGATCGCATTGCAGCCCGCCAGCAGCGGCGCGTTAATCCTACCGGAACGCGATCGAGGCCATCCAGCCGGTCATCAGCGCCATGCAGGCGGTGACCAATTCATGGGACCACACCGTCCTGGCAGGGGCCGCAACGGTCTTGCCAAAAAAGATGTTGCATTTATGATTTAGATATATCTAGTTTGCATCGAAACTGGATCGAAAGAAAAATGCGTCACAGACACTCGGACCGAGAGCATCCCGGCGGCCGCTTTGGCCGCGGGCCGGCCGCCGGCGAACCACATCATGAACGCGACGATGGGCGCGGCCACCACAGACATGGCCGCCGATCGGGACGCTTGTTCGACCATGGCGAGCTTCGCCTCGTGGTCCTCAAATTGATTTCCGAACGTCCTCGACATGGCTACGAGATCATCAAGGAGATCGAAGATCGCGTGGCCGGAACCTACAGCCCCAGTCCCGGGGTGATCTATCCGACCCTGACCATGCTCGAAGAACTCGGGCATGCGACCCTGGTCGAAAGCGACGGCAGGAAGCTGTACGCCATCACCGCCGAGGGTACCGGCTACCTCGCAGCCAACAGAACCACGGTCGAGCATGCGCTGGCGCGCATGCAATCGGTAAATATCATGCATGGCGGCGGCCCTGCCCCCGAGATCACGCGCGCGAGAGAAAACCTCAAATTGGCGCTTCGCTTGCGCGAAGCACGCGGTCCCCTGACCGGGCAGCAAGTCCGCGATATCGCCGCCGCGCTCGATGCGGCCGCGGTCGCGATCGAGCGTTGCTAGGATTTGCGGGTATTGCCGGTTTGCGCAGCATGTGCGCGAACGCCTTGCCAACTTCCTTCCACAGCCTGCGGTTCGGGCAGCGCGCCAATGTCGCGCGCAACCAGGCTGTCGGTCCTCGATCCGCCATCGACGGGAGAACCGCGCGGCGCAACAAATTGATGGTTTCCCTTAAGAGTGAGACGATACCTGTGAGCGAGACGATATGTGAGCGAGACATACCTGCCCCCGTCGACCCATCGCGGCCTGCGAAGCGGTCCTTCGCGGCGATGCGCCACCCGGGCTTTCGCGCCCAATTCACCACCTTTGTGCTCGCGATGATGGCGGACAATATCGAGCACGTCATCAGCTACTGGATGCTGTATCAGAAATTTCACTCGCCGGCACTGGCGGGGTTCGCCATTGTGTCGCATTGGCTGCCGTTCCTGATGTTTTCGGTCGCCTCCGGCGCGCTCGCAGATCGCTTCGACCCACGCCGGATCATCCAGATCGGCATGATGCTTTTCATCATCGCATCCCTGAGCTGGAGCTATTTCTTTGTCACGGGCACCCTGCAGATGTGGCAGGCCATGGTGATTCTGGTCATTCATGGCTGCGCCGGGGTGCTGTGGCAGACGCCGAACCAGATGCTGCTCTACGATATCGTTGGCCCGTCGGATCTGGAGAGCGCGGTACGGCTCAACGCGATGGCGCGTTATCTTGCGGTGCTGGTCGGTCCGGCGGTCGGCGCCGCCATCCTGCTCGCATTCGGGGCGGCACCCGGCATTATGCTCAACACCGTGTTCTATTTGCCGCTGGTGCTGTGGCTCGTGAACGCCCCCTATGGTCCGCGCTTCCGCGCAGGCAAGCCCGCGCCGCGCCGCGCCGTCCGCGGACTTGGCGACATCGTGCAGACAATCCGGGATATCAGGGTTCATTCCGTCATCGTCTCGATGACGCTGCTCGCCGGCGCGGCCTCGTTCTTCGTCGGCAATGCCTATAGTTCTCAGATGCCGGGTTTCGCGAACGATCTCGGCCATGGCGATCCTGGCCTGTCTTACAGCCTGCTTCTCGCCGCGGATGCCGCCGGCGGGTTGCTCGGGGGTATCTTGCTCGAAGCCAGGGGATTGCTGCCGCCGCGGCCGCGCACCGCCATCGTGCTCGCCATGTTGTGGTGTGTGGCGCTGGCGGTCTTCTCGCTGGCCAAGAGCTATCCGCTCGCCGTCGGCTTCCTGTTCGCCGCGGGATTCCTGGAATTATCCTTCAACGCAATGGCGCAGACCCTCGTCCAGATGAATGCTCCGCCCGACAAGCGCGGACGCGTCATCGGCCTGTTCAATATGTCGAGCCTTGGGCTGCGCGCCTTCAGCGGCGTTTCCGTTGGCCTGTTGGGCAGCCTGATCGGCGTGCACTGGTCACTTGCGCTTTCGGCTCTCGCCACATTGGCGATTGCCGGCGGACTGCTGGCCATCCCCTGACTGCGCAAGACCGCCGTACTCGCGCGCGGGGAACCCGGGCCTCCCCAGAGGATCAATCCTTACGGAACACGATCGAGGCCATCCAGCCGGTCATCAGCGCCATGCAGGCGGTGACCAGGCCATAGACCAGGCCGTCCTGACGGGCCCTGGTGGCGACGAACTGCTCGAAGCCGACCTTGACGATCTCGAACGTGGTCTCGGTGTGCGTCACCAGCGCGCCGCCGGAGAACAGCTGGATCTCGACATTGTAAGTGCCGATCGGCACTTCGGCCGGCAGCGGGATGCCGGTGCGGAACAGCGTCGGCGTCAGGAAGGTCACCGCGGAAGTGTCCTCGCGGTAGAGGCCGTGCTCGCCGCGCAGCCGCACGAAGGCGCTGCGGAATGCGTCGTTCGGCACCACGTCGGCGTAATCGGGCCCGACCCGCTGGGTCAAGAGCACGTTGTTCAGCCCGAGCTGCTGCCGCCGCTCGACGTCGGGGGACGCGATGGCGTTGAAGGGCCGGTTGGCAAACAGCGCCAGATAGGTCGGCACCTGCAGGAACTGGCGGTAATCGGTGTTGATCCAGATGCCGAATTTGCGCTCCTTGCGCCGCGTCACCATGTCGGCGGGGGGGCCTGCGACGGTGACGACCAGATCGTAATCGTTGCGGGTCGACGGCGTGGTGGCGTCCTTTTCGACCGAGCCGAACAGCACCAGCTCCTCGCCGGAATAGTTCGGCGTCACCGTGACCCGGTGGTTGGAGACCGAGACGATCAGCCGCTCCGCGCGCGCCGACGCCGCCGCTAGTGCGAGCGTCAGCGTCAGCACGGCGCCGAGTGCGGCAAGGGCAGTGCGCGCGATCATGCGGCGCCTCCGGTTTCCCGGATGGTGAAGAGATCGTCGGGGCGTATCACGAGTTCGACGGCGAAGCGGATGCCGACCGCGAGAATCAACAGTCCCAGCAACAGCCGCAGATGTTCGCCGCGGATTTTCTGCCCGGCGCGCGCGCCGAACTGTGCGCCGGTGACGCCGCCGACCATCAGGATCAGCGCCAGCACGGCATCGACCAGATGGTTGGTGACCGCGTGCAGCAGGGTGGCGAAAATCATGGTGACCAGGGTGAGCACCATCGAGGTGCCGATCACGGTCGAGGTCGGCACCCTGAGGAAATAGATCATGATCGGGACCAGGATGAAGCCGCCGCCGATGCCCATCACCGCGCCGATGAAGCCGATGATGACGCCGACGCCGACCACCGGAATCACCGACAGATAGATCTTGGAGCGCTTGAAGCGCATCTTCAGCGGCAGGCCGTGGATCCAGCCATGGCTGCCGGGGCGGCGCAATGATACCGCCGCGCCGCGGCGCGCGCGCAGGATGGCGCGCAGGCCTTCCCAGAACATCAGGCCGCCGACGGTGGTCAGCAGCAGCACGTAGGACAGCGCGATCATCAGGTCGAGCTGGCCGAGCGAGCGCAGCAGCGTGAAGGTCCATACCCCGAGCGTAGTGCCGACGATGCCGCCGCATAACAAGACCAGCGCCAGCGCCGGATCGATGGCGCGGCGGCGCCAATAGGACAGCGCGCCGGAAAACGACGAGGCCGCGATGTGGCTGGCGACGGAGGCGACCGCGACTGCCGGTGCGATCCCGATGAAGATCAAGAGCGGCGTCATCAGGAAGCCGCCGCCGATGCCGAACATGCCCGACACGAAACCCACGGCCGCGCCCATCGCCAGGATGAGAAAAATATTGACCGGAAGGTCGGCGATCGGAAGATAAAGCTGCACGCGCGGTTGCTTCGAGAATGGGCGATGAGGTCGGCCGAAGCCGCTCACGGCGTGGTTTCTTCGGGAGCGCGGATCAACGGCCGCGCCCCTGCATAACCGAAATCGCCGCAGGGAGGGACTAAAAAATCCGCAACCGGCCGGCTTTTTTGCCGCGGCCGGCGACGCACCTTGCGATGTGGTGAATAATTCAGATTAACGAGCCGCGCTTCAAGGCTTCCGGACCGGGTTGGTGACGAGATTCATGGCCACGGCTTCCTTTGCACCGAGCCAGCGGACGTCCCTGGTTGCGGACATCGCTTCCACGACGGTGGAGGAGACGCCCATTTTGGTCATGTAGCTCAGGACCATTCCGGTGGTCCGCTGGGTTTCGGCAACCGGGTCGCGCCCAGGCGAGGATGTTACAAAGCGGTGGACCCCCAACATCGAGCCTTCGACGCCGTAACGGTTCTTGCCGCCGGCGTAGACCATTACGCAGGCGCTGGCGCAATAAGACGGCCTGAGTGCTCCCGAAGCATCGACGACGCCGACGGCCGTCGTCAATCCGCGCGATCGAATGATTTCGCCCATGATGACGGCCTGATCCACATCGCCTCCCGGCGAGGACATCAACACCGTATCGCCCGGCGCGAGATGAGCCTCGTCCACCCTGTCGCGGAACCAGTTCGCCGCGGCCGGCCCGATCTTGCCGCTGATGAACAGCGCGGGGCGGCCCGGGCTGCCGCTACCGAGGTCGACACTTCTCACCAGCGACGAGGTCATGCTTGGCGAAAGATACTGGTCTCTCCAGTAGGCCCAGGCCTCGGGCCGCGACAGGTCCCGCCAGGCGCGGACGCCGATGCTGGAAATCAGGACAATGAAGATCAGGACCGAGAGGAGATTCCGCCGGCTTCCGATCGCAGCGCGCGGCCGCGGGGAGGGGGCGGCGGCCGGCTTGCGCGGCGGTCTCACCCAGGGCCCGGTCGGCGAGCTTCGGAATGGACCGTCCTGGTCCTGACCGTCATCGGCAGACAAATGATCCTCACGCGGCGTGATGCATCGCCTGTCTACACGGCTTTTTCGAAGAAAAATATGACGGCTGAGCCGCCGAACGGCCTCAATGCGCGGCGGCGGTGCGCTTGGCGGCAACCGGCTTGACCGCGGGTTTTGGCGCGGCGGCGGCTTGCGCCGGCGCCGGGTCCCATCCGCCGGCCGGGCTCGCCACATTGATGGCGTCGTCGGGCTGCGGTTCCGGCGTGAACGTCTGGATCGCGAGCTTGGCCGCGGCCAGCGATTGCGGGTCGAGCCGCTTGGCGATGTCGTCGCGCTTGTGGGCGGAATTGGCGTCGCCCTGCGCCGCCGCCAGGCTGAACCATTTGAAGGATTTCGGCGAGGTTCTGTTCGACGCCGATGCCGCGGGCATAGAGGATGCCGAGGTTGAACTGGCTGTCGGCGACGCCGCGATCGGCGGCTTTTCGGAACCATTGCGAGGCGCTCTTGTAGTTGGCGCCCTTGCCGCCGCCATCGGCGTCGAGCACGGCGAGATTGTGCATCGCCTTGGCGTTGCCGCGCTCGGCGGCCTGCAGGTAGTAACGCCGCGCGATATCGACGTCCTTCTTCACGGACAGGCCCTTCTCGTAGAAGGTGCCGAGCCGGAAGATCGCCGGCACCACACCGGCTTGCGCCGCGCGATCATACCATTTCGCGGCCTCGTCGAGATTGACGGCAATCCCCTTGCCTTCGGCGAAGCGCACGCCGACTTCGTAGGCCGCGGTCGGATCGCCCTTCATCGCGGCGGCGCGCAACACCGGTCCGATGCCGTCGGGCAGTCTTTCGGTCGGCGGCACCTGCACCATCGAGAGCTTGTGGCTGCCGGGCGAGGCCATCGCTGTCGGAATCGAGCCGGTGATATCGCTCGATGTGACCGGCGAGGCCGTGGGTGGCGTCGGCGCCGGCGGGATCGCAACCGATGCGCCGACATCGGCGGCGGGCGCGGGACTATTGAACGATTGCCGGCCGATCGGCGTCGGCGAGGTCATCGAGGGCGCAGCCGGCTCCGGCGACGCCGGCTTGGCGGCGTCATTGGCGGGCGGTTGCGCTGATGGCGGCGGCTCGCTGCTCTCCGTCGCCGGCATCGGCGGCGCGCTGCTGCCTTCGAGCAGCGTCATCGCCATCTTGAAGGTGCCGAGCACGATCACGACCACGCTTGCGCCAACCAGCACCGAGCGGATTTTGGAGGTGATGGTGGAAGGTTCCTTGGCCTTGCCGCCGATCGCGCCTTTGAGCGGACCGCGGCCGGTCTTGGCGTCGGCAGGTGCGGCCGCGGCCGCTGCCTGCGCGGCACGCCGCGCAGCGGCGATGAAACTCGACGTGCTGGCCGGGGTGCTCACAGCGGCGGGCGGAATTTCGCTGATCGCGTTTTCGGAGGCCGCGATGCGCTCCGACGGCGAGGCAACCCTGCCACTCGGCCGCGTGCCCGGTTCGAGCGGATGATCCGGCGGCAGATCCGGCTCGATCGCCGGCCGCGCCGTCGCGGTGTGCGGCACCAGGATTTCGCTGATGGCGCGCGGGGCCACCGGGGCCGCGGCTGTGACCTGCGTCGGCGCCGAGAAGGCGTGGAAATCCCGCGGCGCGGCCATGAAAGGCTCCTGCTCCGCGGCGGGATTGGGCAATTCCGGCTTCGGCTGCAGCGGCATCTCGAAGCGTGCTGCGGCGACCGGTTGCAGCGGAGCAGCTTGAGGTGCCGCGTATGGCGCTTCCATCGCCGGCGCAATCGGGGCTGCGCGGACGTTACGCAAATCGCCCTCGATCATCGCCAGCCGGTCGACGACATGGCCGAGCGTATTGTGAACCGCCTCCAGCGAATCCTGGGTATGACGGTCGGTTTCCGACTGGTTGAAGCGGATGTCGGACAATTCGCGCTTGACCACGTCGATCAGGCCGGAATCGACAGGTTCCGGCTCGCTGCGGCCGGTGTCGGCCGCAAGGCGCGCGACGGCTACGTGCTGGGCTTCGAGGTGTCGCAGAATGTCCTGCAGCCCCTCCTCGACCCGGCCGAGATCGAGCGAGGGCCGGTGATCGCTTGAGGCTTCCAGCCGCTCCAGGAGATAGGACACGCGCTGCTCGAGATGGGCGAAGGCGGAGCTGTTGTCATTGCCGACCGGCATCCGGTCGAGGCGCTCTGACAGCGAGCGCAGCGCGCCCTCGAGATATTCGGTGCTCTCGCCAGGCGCCGGCCGTTCGCGCACTTCCAGCGCCGAGGTCAGCGCCGCGATGCGCTGCTCCAGCATTGCGAAGGAATCGCCGTTGCTCTCGGCGCGGCCGAGCTGGTCGACCTTCGCCGACAGCAGGCGGACGTCTTCGGAGAGCCGGGCCAGCGCGTCGTTGGAGGCGACATTGGAGACGATGGCGCGAAGTGCGGCGATGGCGCCTTCGAGCTGCTGGACGGTGGAGGGATCGTCGCTGGAGCGCAGGATCAGGTCGAGCTTGGCGCCGAGATTGCGGATCGCCTCGTCATAGCCGGCGAGTTGCTCCGCCGGCATCAGCGAGCGCAGCACTTCGCGGATTTCGCCGAGCGCGCGCTCGATGCCGGCCAGTGCCTTTTCGTCGGTGCCGCTCTGCTTGTTGTCGTCGATGCGGCGGGCCAGCGAGCGGATTTCGCTTTCGATCGATTCGATTGCCCGGCGCGGCATCGCCTCGGTGATGGCGTGACGAATTTCGGAGAGTTCGCCGCGGAATGCGGCGATCGATTGCTCGATCCCGTCGGGACGCTGCAACGCCTCGATCTGGCTCGTGATCTTGAGCAGATGCCGCTCCAGCACTGAAAAATCCGGTCCAGGGGAGACTGGCGGCGGCGCCATGGCGGGTGTCATTGCCGGCGCGGTCGGCGGCGCGCTGCGCGGCGGCAGGCGCGGCGCTTGCCGCTGGGACGGCGCATCGAGTTCGCTCTGCCGTGCCGTGATCTCGGCGATCGCGGAATCGAGCGAGGCCGGGCTCAGCGGCGGCGAGGGACGATAGACCTGGGACGCCGCGCGCTCGACCATTTCGTTCTGGCGCTGCTTGTCCTGACGCTGGGCTTGCCTTGCGGCCGGATTGGAGATTTGCGACAGCCGCGCGTCGAGGCGCGAAATGGCATCGTTCAGCTGCCGGGCGACGCCCTGCTCGCTGCGCACCGCATCGCCGCGCGGTTTCGGCTGCGAGATCTGTTCGATCTGGCGGGTGATGGAATCCAGCCGCTGGTGGATGTCGGCGACGTCGCGGGTTTCCTGGCTCGGGGCCATCGGCCGTTGCTCGGTGGGCTCGCGAAAATTGGGTGGGGCGGATTTGCCGATGGTGGAGTTGAGCCAGTCGTTCAGCGACATGCCGGCACGCCGCGCGGCGGCCTCGGCCCTCTCGCGGACGGATGGATCGATGCCCTCAACACTCCACGATACGCGCGAATTCATGCTCTGGTCCGGTTCCGACTCCGGCGCGCCACCTCGCGCCTTCAGCCTCCCCGCGCGTCCCTTGAGAAGAGACAATCGGATTCCGCGCAGGTCGTCTGCCTCAGAGACCGACTTTTGGCTGTTACGGTAAATAACGGGTTAAGGAATTGGATTGCGGACCGCTAAAGTTGGCACCGGGCCGGTAAATCGACGGGGATGACCGGACCGGGAAGGCTCGAACACCGACGCCGGGTAATCCTCGTGTCTATCCGCTGCCTTCGCGTTGGCCGCCCTCGACAGCGACGACGTTGCTCCGGGCGGCGCCGATCGACAAAGCCGACAGGGAATTGAGCGCCTCTTCACACCAGTCCACCACGGCCTGCTCGTGGCGAACGCCGAGGCGAAGTCCAAGCAGTTTGCCGAGGTCCGCGGGCGAGGCGGTGCCTTGGGGAAAGCGCTTGTTGAGAAGGCGTTCGTAGCGGGAACAGCGGTCGCGATGGTGTTCCAGGCGCGCCATCAGGTCCGTGCGCAACGGCTCGATGTCGACGGCCTCGAGCGCATAAAGCCGCACCAGGAGATCGTCCTTGATCGACGGCGGCACGCTCGGCCGGGCGGCCCAGTGGCGCAGCGCGGCCCGGCCCTCCCCGGTCAGGGTGTAGACCAGCTTGTTCGGCTTGCCGGACTGCACGACCTCGTGGCCCCAGATGTAGCCGCGGTCGCGAAGCCGCGTCAGCTCACGATAAATCTGCTGATGATCGGCCTTCCAGAAGAACCCGATCGACGCGTCGAAGGTCTTGGCGAGCTCATAGCCCGTCATCGGATGTTCGGTCAGGCATGCAAGGATTGCGTCGCCAAGCGCCAAGACGCGGGCCCTCCCTCTCAAGGCATCATTGACATTATGCATAAAGTTGCATATGCGTCAACGCACATAAGGATTGGCCGGCGGCGGGGACCCGACGTCGTCACCGCGCGACCGGAAACAGCATGACCATCACCGCCCTCGACAAGTGGTACGGCTACATGAAGTCCCACGACCATGCGGCGCTCTGGGATCTGCTTCATCCCGATGCGGTGTTCGAAAGCCCCGTCGTACATACCCCGCAGCGCGGGCGCGACATCACGTTCAAATACCTCTCGAGCGCGGAAAAGGTGCTGGGCGGCCCCGGCTTCAGATACATCGGCGAATGGCGCAGCAAGGACGGTGCGGTCCGCGAATTCGAAAACGACGTCGAGGACGTCCGAATCAACGGTGTCGATATCATCACCTTCAGCGCGGATGGCCGGATCGCGCATTTCAAGGTGATGGTGCGCCCGCTCAAGGCGATCAATCTCCTGCATCGTTTGATGGGGGAGCAACTCGCAAAACAGTAAGACAATGTCCGCCGCCGCATGCCGCAACCCCGCAGCGGATATTTGCCGCCTTTCGTTCCCCAGGAACTCAGGAACCGGGTAAGGTCGGTCTCCAGAGAATTGCAAGTTCCGCTTCAACGCCAGCCTCCAAAGCACCTCCGCAAACTTTAGATTGCCCCTGCCGGGAGAACATCATGCCGATCTACAAAGCCCCCGGGAAGACGTCCAGTTCCTGTTCAACGACGTGTTTCAGATCGACCGCTATGACAGCCTTCCGGCTTTTCCGACGCCTCCGCCGATGTGCGCGAGGCGATTTTGGGTGAGGCGGCGAAACTGGCGGAGGAAGTGCTGCAGCCGCTCAATCGCGCCGGCGATGTCGAGGGCTGCGTCCGGCACGATGACGGCAGCGTAACGACGCCGAAGGGTTTTAAGGGGAGCCTTCAGGCAGGTCGCCGAGGCGGCGCGCTCGGCTGTCGGTGCGATCGGAATATGGCGGGGCAGGGCCTGCCGGTGGCGTCGAGCCAGGCGGTCACCGAGTTCCAGTGCTGGCCAACATGGCGTTTTCGACCTACGCGACCTGACCATGGCCGCGACCGCGGCGTCGACGCGCACGGCAGGCCCGAACAGAAGAACCTGTTCGTGCCGAAGATGGTCGGGCGAGTGGACCGGCACGATGAACCTGACCGAGCCGCAATGCGGCACGTTTCTGGGCCTGTCGCGGGAATGAAGGCGGTCAAGCAGGCCGACGGCAGCTACAAGATGACGGGCACCAAGACTTCATTCGGCCGGCGAGCACGATCTGGCGGACAACATCATCCACCGGGTGCTGGCCCGGATCGAGGGCGCGCTCGGGGGATCAAGGGCGTATCGCTGTTCGTGGTCCGTAAATCCTGGTCAATGCTGACGGTCGCTGGGCGTGTGTAACGGCCTCTCCCGCGGCTCGATCGAGCACAAGATG
>CAVPFQ010000009.1:0-957246 GCA_963703845.1 uncultured Alphaproteobacteria bacterium | reverse complement strand
CCTCAATGGAGAGGGCGGGAATAACGGAATACCTCGCGCAAAAAAAACATGCGGCGAGAATGCGAAGGTGTGTCCAAATCCGTCATCCCCGTGACGCTTCGCCGTCATCCTGAGGTGCGAGCCTCTTCGGCGAGCCTCGAAGGATGACAGCCCGTGGTCCATCCGTCGAGGCGCGCTGGCGCGCGCACCTCCAGCGATATCGGCGAGGCCGATACGCGGGGATTGACGGGAGTGGCTGGGACATTCGCATCCCCCGACATTTCCCAACCGTTAAGCAAATTTCGCCGCGCCCTCATCGCCGCCAAAATTCATCCACATTCCCCGCCAAATTCTACAGCCCTTCGGAATTCACCGCCGGGACGGAGACCTTCAGATGCGGACAATGCGGAAATTGTTCGGTTCGCTCGCGGCACTGGCCTTGTTGACGGCGCCGGTGCTTGCAAAGAATTCGAACGTCCAGCCGCCGGACGAAAAGTCCGCGGCATCGCCATGCCACACGCTGCAGCGGGGTCCCGATGGCAACTGGATCGAGATCCCCTGCCAGGAAGTAGGCGCGCCGGCGCCGCCGAGGCCAACCGGCCGCGGCGCGGAGACGGCACACAAGGCGGACTAGCCGGATTTCATAATTCGCCGAATTCCGGCGGATCGAACCAGTTGGTCAGCGACAGGCCGCCGTCGACGGTGATCGCAGCTCCCGTGACATAGGCCGAAATGCGGTTCGACAGCACCGCAAGCGCCATCGGCGCGAGATCCGCAGGATTACCAAGGCGGCCGAGCGGGATGTGTTTGGCGAGCGCGGGATCGGCGACGAAACCGCCGGCGGCAATGGCGCCTGGCACCAGCGCATTGACGCGGATGCCGTGGCGGCCGAACGTTTTGGCCAATTCCCTGACCAGCATCGCCATCGCCGCCTTGGCGGTCGAATAATGCGGCAGGTTGCGCGGCGTGCCGGCATGCAGCGAGGTCAGCAGCAGGAACGAGCCGGGCAGTTTGGCCTTGATGAGCTTTCGTGCCAGTTCGCGCGAGAGGTGAAAGCCGGCATCGATATTGACCGCATGCATCCGCATCCACGTCTCCTGGCTGACGCCAAAGACATGGTCGGCCTCGCGCCGCGGCGGCGAGGCCGAGTGCACGAAATGCGTCACCCGGCCAACGGCAGCCTCGCTGTCCGCCAGCAGCGCCTCCCGCGTGGCGGCAAGGGCGAGGTCGCCGACGAAAGGGATGGCCAGTTCCGGCCGCGGCGAGCTGTTGACGGCGGCCGTGACCGTCTCCGGGTTGATGTCGGCGAACAGGGTGCGCACCCCCTCGCCGGTCAGCGCCTGCGCGATGGCGCGGCCGATGCCGTTGCCGGCACCCGTCACCAGCGCCGCCTCGCGCGCGGGATCGAAGGGCATGTCGAACAGGCTCATCCGTTGGGCTCCCGGCTATCTCTGCTTATATTGCCGCATGGCTCGGCAATAATTAGCCGAACCGGTTGGCAGGGGAAACCAAGTTCCCTATCTCCGCATTATATCCCGTTGCGCCCTCCGAAACGGATTTCGCCATGGCCACATCAGCCGCGCCGTCCTCACAGCCCGCACCGCCCTTGCTGTCGGCGCTGTCGGGCTGGACCAGCGCCCAGCGTCACGTCGTGGCGGCAAGCTTCCTGGGATGGACGCTGGACGCCTTCGATTTCTTCCTGCTGGTGTTCGTCCTGAAAGACATCGCCGCGGAATTCCACACCGACATCTCCGAGGTCACTTTCGCGATCCTCTTGACATTGGCGATGCGCCCGATCGGCGCCTTCCTGTTCGGCCGCGCCGCCGACCGTTTTGGCCGCCGCCCGACGCTGATGGTCGACATCGTGCTTTATTCGGTGCTCGAATTCGCCTCCGGCTTTTCACCCAACCTGACCGTACTGTTGATCCTGCGCGCGCTCTACGGCGTCGCCATGGGCGGCGAATGGGGCGTCGGCGCCTCGCTGACGATGGAAACCATTCCGCCGCATGCCCGCGGCTTCGTTTCCGGCCTGTTGCAGTCGGGATATCCGACCGGCTATTTCCTGGCCTCGATCGTCTATGGCGCCCTGTTCCAGTATATCGGCTGGCGCGGCATGTTCATGGTCGGCGTCATTCCCGCGCTGCTCGTGCTCTATATCAGGCGCACCGTGCCGGAATCGCCGAGCTGGAGCAAAGCGGCCGCGGTCGAACGCGGCAGCACCTGGGCGGTGGTGAAATCGCACTGGCAGCTCGGCATCTACGCGGTGGTGCTGATGACCGCGTTCAACTTTTTCAGCCACGGCACCCAGGACCTCTACCCGACCTTCCTGCAGGTCGAGCACAAGCTGTCGCCGCACGCGGTCGGCATCATCGCCGTGATCTACAATATCGGGGCGATCTGCGGCGGGATTTTCTTCGGCACGCTGTCGGAGCGTTTCGGGCGTCGCAACTGCATCGTCATCTCCGCGCTGCTGTCGCTGCCGGTGATTCCGCTATGGGCCTTCTCGAGCAGCCCTGCCCTGCTCGCCGCCGGCGCGTTCCTGATGCAGTTTTTCGTCCAGGGCGCCTGGGGCGTGATTCCCGTCCATCTCAACGAATTGTCGCCGGACACCGCGCGGGGCACCTTTCCCGGCTTCGTCTACCAGCTGGGCAATCTGCTCGCCTCCGTCAACGCCACCCTGCAGGCCGGCATCGCCACCGCATTCGCAGGCAATTACGGTCTCGCGCTCGCCCTCGTCGCCGGCATCGTCGCGGTCGTGATCGCGGGCCTGACGGCGGTCGGCACCGAGGCCAAGGGCATTGCGTTCGCCAAGGCTGCGCCTGCCGCGGAGTGACGAACCGGCAATAGCCCGGCCCGGATGAGGCCAACCGGCCTCGCGCACCCTTTTCTAAATTCGTCCGGTGTGACAACCTGAGCTTGCGCCACCCATCATTCATCAAACCCTCATTGCGGCGCGCCCAGGAATTTCAGCCGTGAACGATCAACCCGATGCAGCGCCCGATGCCTTTCTCAGCTACACCAGGATCGACAACGAGTTTTACGGCGGCGCCATCACCTCATTTCGAAAGTTGCTGGAGCTCGGCGTCAAGGTCGTCACCGGCCAGCGCGAATTCAACATTTTCCAGGACGTCGACGATATCGAGCTCGGCCAGCCGTTCCAGAAGCGGCTCGACGAGGCGATCGCGGGCACCTGGTTCTTCATCCCGATCGTCACCCCGTTGTTCTTCAACAGCCCGCCGTGCCGCGACGAGCTGCAGAAATTCCTCGCCCATGAAAAGGCGCTGGCGCGGGACGACCTGATCCTTCCGATCTACTATGTGACCGCGCCGGTGCTCGAGAAGCCGGATCTGCGCGCCAAGGATTCGCTGGCGACCGTGATCGCCGCGCGAGAGTCCTTTGATTGGCGCACGCAAGCGGACCTGCCGATCGACGATCCCCGGATCAGGAAGGCTGTCAGAGAACTTGCGGACAAGATCGCCGCCGCGATTGCGCGAACCGTAACGCCCGGTCTGGAATTAACCTTCCCCAGCGAAGTGTTTCGCGGCCGGGTGCAGACGCTGGCGCCGCCGCAAGACGAAATCGACAAGGAGCAGGCTTTCCGCGACGCATCCGAACTCGTCAGAAATCAGGAGCCGGCGCGGCGGAGCAAGCAGGCGCAGCGGGCGATCCTTTGGGTCGACGACAATCCCGACAACGACATCCTGGAACGGCAGGCGTTGCAGGCCTACAACATCCGCTTCGAGCTGGCCGGGTCAACGGGCGAGGCGCTCGCGAAACTGCAAAACGCGAAATTCGACGCCATCATCAGCGACATGGCGAGGCCGCCGGATTCCCATGCCGGCTACACGCTGCTCGAGGCTTTGCGCGACGGCAAGGACCAGAACTCCCTATTTCATCTTTTCGGCATCCAACAGTCCGCACCGCATCGAGGAAGCCCGAAGGCTCGGGGCACAGGGATCGACCAACGTGTCGGAAGAGTTGATCGCGAAGGTACTGGCCTGCCTGTACGAAAAGATAACCTGATTATCGCAATCGCCCGCGGCTAGAAGCAGAGATTGGTGACGGCATTTCCGTGCTTGTCCCCAATGACGATCGGACATTCCAGCCGCCGCAGCGCCTTCTTGGCATCTTCGTCACCCAGCGCCGCAGCCCGCTGGTAATAGGCCTTGGCTGCCGCCGAATCCTTCGGGCCGCCGCGGCCTTCCTGCGCGAATGCGCCCATCCGCTCCAGTGCACCCGGATGATTTTGCGCCGCAGCCTTCTCGAACAGGGTGCGGGCACCGGAATCGTCCTTCGGCCCGCCGGTGCCGTCGGCCAGCATCAGGCCGAGCTGATACTGCGCTTCGGCATTGGTCTCGGCGGCCTTCGCCAACAGCTCGCGGGCGCGAACCGGATCGGTCGACGCACTGCCGCCGCCGAGGGCAGCAAGGTTGGTGACGCCGCGGGGATTGCCCGCCTCGGCCGCGCGCTCGAACAGTTTTCGCGCCTCGGCCTCGTCCCTGGCAACGCCGGAGCCGGTTGCATAGAGCACGCCGAGTTCGACCATCGCCGAGCTCGAGCCCTTGTCGCTGGCCTTGCGCCAGGCCGCGATCGCCTCCGGCATCTGCCCTTTTGCCGCGTAAGCGCGGCCGAGCTGATAGAGCGCGCGCCGCGACGAGCTGGAGGCGACCTTGCAGAATTTGATCGCGGTCGCGACATCGCCAGGCGCGACCTCGCCTACGCCCTTGACGTCGGCCGGCTTGTCGGGATCGGCGGGGTCGGCGGCAAGGCGGTCGCACAGCACGAGATCGGCCGATTGCGCCCTCAACCATGTCGGGGCAGCCAGCATCATGGCGGCGATTACCATAGCCGGAAGGGCGATGCGTGCTGCCGCCGCCAACGAAAACGAACCGAACGGTTTCATCCTCTTGCCCATCCTGACCGGCACAAAGTAGCTTCGAAGGCAAAGTAGCTTCGAAGGATTGTCGAATTCAAGGCTCCAGCCCACTGGCGCGCAGCATCGGGGCCACTTCCGGCGAAGCCAGATATTTCAACAGCCGGTCGGCCTGAACCACCCTGTGCGACGCCGAAAGACGACCGGCGGAAAATACCGCCGGTGTTTGCAGGTGGCGCGGAATTGCTCCGACGACTTCGATGCCTGCCACCAGCTTCAATTCGCTAAGCTGCTGCACCGCGAGTTCGGCGTCGCCGCTGACCAGCAATTCCGCGGTCAAGCCTGAGGGAATGATCCGGGCGCGGGCGTTGATCTCGGGCGCGATCCCCATCCGCTCGATCAGGGCGGCGAAAAAGATGCCGCTGGCCCCGATGCGCGAATAAGCGACCGCGCGGGCGCCGAGCAGCGTCGCGCGCAACGCCTCATCGGTGGCGATGTCCGGATGATCCGCGCCGGCCTTCACCGCGAGGCCGACGAAGGAACGCGCGAGGTCGACACAGCTGTCCGCGACCACGGTCCCCTGGCGGGCGAGATCGCCAAGCGCTTCGCGCGTCAGAATCACGATGTCGGCGGTCTCACCGCCGCGCAGCCGGGCCAATAGTCCCAGCGTCGGCGCGAAATCGGCATCGATGCGCGCGCCGCCGGCTACCTGATATGGTTCGGCAAGACCGCGGACCGCTCCCATCAGGGCAAGCGTCGAAAGCACGCGAAGCTCGTTCTCCATCGGGGCAGCCCTCATCGCGGCCTCGCAGCTTGCGGGCACGGCCGCTTCTAGCAGCCGGCCGCACGGCAGGTGAAGCGCGAACCAGCGCCGCTGCAACATCGCCGGGCCCAAAACGAAATGATCCGCCAAGGCGACTGGCGCCTTGGCGGATCAGGTTGCGGGCCGGGTCCCCCAAGCCCCGGGGACGTGGTCGGTCGGCTTACGCCGCGGCCGCCTTGGCGGAAGTCGGCACCGAGGCGATCGTCTTCAGGATCTGGGAAGCGATCTGGTAGGGGTCGCCTTGCGAGTTCGGGCGGCGATCTTCCAGATAGCCCTTGTAGCCGTTATTGGCGAACGAGTGCGGCACGCGGATCGAAGCGCCCCGGTCGGCGATACCATAGGTGAACTCGGTGATCGCGGCGGTCTCGTGCTTGCCGGTCAGGCGCATGTGGTTATCCGGACCGTAGACCGCGATGTGATCGGCGCGGTTGGCTTCGAACGCCTTCATCAACGCCTCGAAATACTCCTTGCCGCCGACTTCACGCATGTAGGTGGTGGAGAAGTTGGCGTGCATGCCGGAACCGTTCCAGTCGGTGTCGCCGAGCGGCTTGCAGTGGAATTCGATATCGACGCCGTATTTCTCGGTCAAGCGCAGCATCAGATAGCGGGCCATCCACATTTCGTCAGCAGCGCGCTTGCTGCCCTTGCCAAAAATCTGGAATTCCCACTGGCCCTTGGCGACTTCGGCGTTGATGCCTTCGTGGTTGATGCCGGCGGCGAGGCAGAGGTCGAGATGCTCGTCCACCATCTTGCGCGCGATGTCGCCGACATTCTTGTAGCCGACGCCGGTGTAGTACGGGCCCTGCGGCGCCGGATAGCCGCTGGCGGGGAAGCCGAGCGGACGGCCGTCCTTGTAGAAGAAATATTCCTGTTCATAGCCGAACCAGGCGCCTTCGTCGTCGAGGATGGTGGCGCGCTTGTTCGACGGGTGCGGGGTTTTGCCGTCGGGCATCATGACTTCGCACATCACCAGCGCGCCATTGGTACGCGCGGCGTCCGGATAGATCGCAACCGGCTTGAGCACGCAATCCGAATTATGGCCTTCGGCTTGCAAGGTCGAGCTTCCGTCGAAGCCCCACAGCGGAAGCTGATCCAGCGTCGGAAATGAAGCGAATTCCTTGATCTGCGTTTTGCCGCGCAAATTCGGAGTCGGCGTATATCCGTCCAGCCAGATATACTCGAGCTTGTACTTGGTCATTGAGCCTCTCATGAGTTGATGATGCAAAAGGTGGGGAACCGAAGCCTATTGGTCACCACAAGCGTACCCGGCCACCATCGGCCACTCCTTACCAAGCAATTAAAGTGCCAATCGCTGCATCGCGGGATGGCCGCCGCGGCGTCGAGAGCGCCGGGCGTTCATCCCCCTGCCGACGAAATTTGGGGTGCGGCAAAGACGCGCGGGCTGCATTTTTCGCGGGCGTTCGGACCGCTTGGCCAAGCCCAAATGAAGCCTGTTTACGTAGCAGAACCCACGCTGTCGCCCGTCGCCGATTAAAGCCGCGGCAACCGCTGGCACCCCTCACCAAAAATCCGCCATGTCTCTGCAACCATCGCCACAGCTCAAGTGTTAGCCAGTCCGTGGATGCTTCTCAGGAAGCAAAATCGGAAATGCCTACAATTTATACACGAAATGACTTACCCTTGATCAGGTTGCGTCAGCGGCAAGCACGGACGATATCGGATTTCAGTAACCTCACGAGAACGAGTTGGGCGCAGCATCAGGCAAAGCGCTCGACACCAGGAGAGATAAAATGAATTCGAGTTTGAATAACGGGTCCGCCAGGATCTACCAATTCCCCGCCGGGGGCCGCGCGGCACTCGGCGGACGTCGCCATGAAGAGACCAAATCGGCAACCGTCCAGGATTCGACGCGGGTGAACGAGGCTGCCTGCAGCGGCAGCTGGTACCACGAAGCGGCGATCCAGGAATTGAAGCCGGTGTGGGAGCGCTGATGCCAGCCACAAGTCTGGTTCTGCCGCGTTGTGGGCTCGCGATACGACGGTCAAATGCCTGACAGAGGGTCGAAACAAAAGCGTTTCGGCCCTTTTGCTTATGTCCGTTCGCAGGCCGTTGCCGGGCGCCTCGCATGCCGGACCGTGGTGCCGGACTTGGTCATTCTCAGGGTCACGCCACCGCCCGAATAACGCGCGCCGGACAATGAAGGCCGGCGGGCCAGGGTGACCGGCCCGCCGTCGATCTGCAAATAAGCCCGCTTGTCGTAGTCGAAAAAGCCGACAATGAATTGCGTGCCGTCGGCGCAGCGATAATTCTGAAAAGTCTGCGCCGTCGCCGATGAAGGTCCGGCCGCCGCGGCCACCAAGACCATCGCGCCGAAAATGGATATCTCTCGCCGTTTCGTGTTCGCCCCCGGTGAATTACCAGTATAAGCGAGGCTAGGGCCAGCGATACCTCTCGCCGGTCATTTCCCCGCCGCGAAGCATGGCCTAAACTGCCCCCGCATGTCAGATTCTCCCGCCCCGTCATCTCAATCTCGCCGGCGCCAGCAATTTCCGCGATCTCGGCGGCTATCCCGGCCGCGATGGCCGCATGGTGCGCTGGCGGCAGATCTTCCGCTCCAACCATCTCGGCCACCTCACCGCGGCCGATATCGAGGTGCTGCGCTCGCTCGGACTGAAAAGCGCATTCGATTTTCGCGGCTCCGAAGAGCGGGTCGAGGCGCTGTGCGGACTCACGGAAATTGCGGTTCATTCGCTGCCGGTCGAGCCGACGGTGGTGGCATCGCTGCGGGCGCGGCGCGCCACGGGCGTGGCGCTGTCGCCGGACGATGCACTGGAAGTGATGCGCGACTCCTATCGCAATTATGTGCGCGACAACACGGCAAGCTACCGGACGCTGTTTGCGCATCTGCTCGAGGACCGCGCGCCGCTGGTGATCCACTGCACCGCCGGCAAGGATCGCACCGGCTTTGCCTGCGCGCTGATCCTGCACGCGCTCGGCGTGCCGGACGAGATGATTTCGGAGGATTACCTTTTGACCAACCGCTTCTATCGCCGCGACCCCACAGCCTCCAGCGACCTCCCCGATGAGGTCCGCGAGGTGCTCGGGACGGTACAAACCTCGTTTCTGGCCGCAGCCTTCGAGGCGATCTGCGCCGACTACGGCGATCTCGAAGGCTATTTCAACGAGGGGCTGGGCTTAGGCGCGAAGGAGCGCGCGGGGCTGGAGGCACGCTATCTGGAACGATGAACTCCCGGCCCTTGGGCCGAGAGTCGTGAACGCTTACGCCGCCGCTTCCATTTCCGCGTCAAGGTCGGCGATGACGTCCTCGAACGCCGAGATCGCCTGCTGAACGGCCGCGATCTGCATCAATTCCCAGCTGCTCACCGGGCCGCGACGGTTCTGAAGTGCGACAATCATGTCGCGCCGTTGCTCCTTGAGCTGGACGAGCGGCAAACCGTGATCGGGCAGATTTCTCATGATGTCTTCCATCCCATGTCTTGGACGAGCGTGGCCGCAGCCTAGCGCGGCCGATCTGCGATCCGCTTACAGAACTCGCGCAAATTTTAGCTAATAGCGGGGTACCGCGGTTCTACGGGTTCAAACCGTCGGCGGCGGCGGTGCCGATGCGATGGCCTCGTCGAGGGCCAGCGTGATGCATTGGGTCGCCCAGTCGCTGGTATGAAGCCCTCCGCCATCATCCAGCTCCTCGATCGGAATCTTGTCCTGGTTCCAGCGCCGCATCAGGGCGAACCGGCGAAACACGTTGACCCCCGCCTTGTCCGCGGCGGCCGATATCCGCGCAACCATGTTGTCCGAAAGCGCTATCTTGTCGGGGGCTACCATCACCCTCGTGTATTGCAGGTCCATCAGGACCACGTCGAGCGGAAGAGCCGCCAGCACGTCCAGCCCGACCGCGATCGCAATCGCAACCTGGTTGGGATCGTAGTCCAGATTGCGGTAGACGGCATTGGTACCAACCTGCCAGATGACCAGCGAAGGCGCTTCCTGGATGACGTCAGGCTCGAAACGCGCCAGTTCATCGGCCGCCTCCTGACCTCCGATGCCCCGGTTGAGAACGTCGATCATCCGCCCGTAGTACCGGCCCCTCAAAGCCAATTCGAGCCGCGGCGGAAACGGGATGACATTGTCCGCACCCGCCGTGGACGATGATCCGATCGCCACGACCCTGGTTTTCCGCTGCCGTTTGAGGCTCTTTGTAAAATGCGGGAACGGATACTTGAAACCGACGAGGTCGGGGTGTGTGTCGCATGGCCGTGGGGCATCAGGCATCCGAACATCCTCCGCGGGAATGGTTGGTCCGATGCCCGCATTTGGAAACAGAATCCGGCGCCATTGCAAATGAAATTCTGCCGACGATAGTGTGCGCTGCCCTGTCCACCTGAGGAGGCCCGCATGGACGGAAAAGTCGTTGTCGTCACCGGCGCGCTGGGTGCGCTCGGCAAAGTGGTCGCGGAAACAGCCCATTCGCGGGGTGCGCGCGTCGCCGGCGTAGATCATGTGGCCTCGCAAACGCCGGCCACCGTGGACCGCATCGAAATCGGCGGCGTCGATCTTTCCGACGCCGCGCAGGCGAAAAAGGCCATCGACGCGGTCGCCGCGCATTTCGGCAGGCTGGACGTAGTGATCAATATCGCCGGCGGCTTCGCCTTCGAGACGGTCGCCGAGGGTGATGCAAAAACCTGGCAGCGCATGTTTGCGCTCAACGTATTGACGGCGCTCAATACGTCGCGGGCGGCGATCCCGCATGTGTCGGCGTCGCCTGCAGGGAGAATCGTCAATGTCGGCGCGATGGGCGCGCTGCAGGCGGGATCGGGCATGGGCGCCTATGCCGCGTCGAAATCCGGCGTGCACCGCCTCACCGAAGCGCTGGCGGCCGAATGGAAGGGCAGGATCACCGTCAATGCGGTGCTGCCTTCGACCATCGATACCGCGGCCAATCGCGCCAGCATGCCGAAAGCGGATTTTGCGAAATGGGTGCGGCCCGAGGAGCTCGCCGAGGTGATCCTGTTTCTCGCCAGCGATGCCGCCAGCGCCGTCACCGGCGCGCTGCTGCCGGTCAATGGCCGGGTTTAGGCTTCCGCCAACTTCCTCAACACCGCGCTGAAGCGGATGCTGCGCTTGCCGGCGAGCGCGGTGGCCTCGGCGACCGCGCCGTCGGCGTCATAGGTGCCGGAAAAGCCGATGCCGACCTCATGGCCGCCGAATACCGTCCGTTCGCCCTGGCTCGGCGTATGCTCGTGGTTGACCAGTTCGCCCTTCCATCTGCCGCCGGCGCTGGTGTAGGCACCGACATAATCGAAAAACCCGTCGCCGCCGCGGATCCGGCCGTCATGCAGCACCATGACGCCGGTATTGCCGCCGTCGATGCCGTCGAGCATCCGGATATGTATCGAATAGAGGCCGTTCGGGATGCCGTCCTTTCCGGACGGCCTCGCGAGCGGCGCGGCCGCTTCGCTGATCGGGGTCATCACCGAGCTGAAGGCGATATAGGGTAACTGGATGGTGCCGCCCTCGAAGACATATCGTTCGCCCTGTGGCCTTCCCTTGAGCGCGAGCGTGATCTTGTCGGTCTTGAACAACGGCTGGAAATTCGGATCGTCATTGTGGCGCACCGTGGATATCTCGACCGCTACCTCGCCGTCGGCGGATTCCCGGTAGCTGCCGATGAACGCAAACGCCGAATTGCCGCCCATCATCTTGCCGTCATAGACATAGACGACCCCGCGGCGCGAACCCTGCGCCGTGCGCATCTCGACCTTGTAGAGTCCCTTCAGCATTGGTGCCCCGGCTTATTCTCCTTGCAACGCGTTTGCCGACGCTGCTCGCCACGGCGGCGCAGCGTGCCGTTCAATCGCCGGCAGCGTACCATCGCGCACGACCATGACGCCCTGATTGCCGCCGTTGACGCCATCAGGCATCTCCACGGTGATGTGGCAGAGCCCGTTCCCGATCATGGCACGTCAGCGCCCGGCTGGTCCCGCGCCGACGATAGCCGTTCCGGTGTCGATTGATCAACGATCAGGCTAGACTGGGCGGCACTGAGTCGCATCGGCGACATCTGCACCGGAGCCCACGCTGGAGCCTCTTTGGAAACCGCGCTTTATCTGCCCGTCAAACGCTTCCTCGAAAAGCTCGGCTTCACGGTCAAGGGCGAAGTCGGCGGCTGCGACCTCGTGGCGTTGAGCGCCGACGATCCGCCGATCGTGGTGATCGGCGAGTTGAAGCTTTCCTTCAATCTCGAGCTGGTGCTGCAGGCGGTCGACCGCGCCGGCGCCTGCGACGAGGTCTGGCTTGCCGCCAAACTGTCGGCCACCGGCAAGGGCCGCGAGAGCGACGCGCGTTATCGCAATCTCTGCCGGCGGCTCGGCTTCGGCATGCTGGCAGTCACCCGCTCGGGCGAGGTTGAGGTGATCGTCAAGCCGCCGCTTACGGCGCCGCGCCGCAATCCGAAGAAGCGCTCCCGCCTCGTCGCCGAACACGTCAGGCGCAAGGGCGACCCCGCCCTCGGCGGAAGCACCCGCGCTCCGATCATGACGGCCTATCGCCAGCAGGCGCTGGCCTGTGCGTCAGCCCTGGCGCGCGGACCGCGCCGGGTGCGCGATCTCAAGCAGGATTTTCCCGACGCAGCGAAAATCCTGCTGCACAACGTCTATGGCTGGTTCGACCGGGCCGAGCGCGGCATCTATGTCCTGACCGATGCCGGACGCGCCGCCTTGAAACGCTGGCCGCAGCAGCCGGCGGATTTTGCGGACGCCGCCGATTTGGCGCCATGACGATGACGTGAAACCAAAGACGGGAGCGCACGATGATCATGGTGACCGGCAGCGTGATGGCCCGCATGGATTCCTTCCACGAGGTCAGGCGATTGAGCCTCGAACATGTCCATCGTTCACGCCTGGAGCCGGGCTGCATCGCTCATGCCGTGCATGCCGATTGCGAGAATCCGCTGCGGCTGGTCTTCATCGAACAATGGGCCGATCGCGCGGCGCTATCGGCCCATTTCGCGGTGCCGCCGTCGCGCGATTTTGTCCGCGCGCTGCTGCCGCTCGCTTCGGCGGCTTCGACCCTGGAGATTTATGACGCCACGAGGCTGGAAAACCTTTGAAGCCTCGCAATGCATGGCTGGTTTGCCATACCAATTTCATATTGCAATGCAACATAAGGACTCCTAGGTATTGCTGATCGAACGAGAGGCCGCGATGAGCGAAGACTGGAATACCAAATATGGTAGGCGGCGCGTCCGGCGCGATCCACCGACGCTGGACGAGGCGATCTTCGCTGCGATCGGGATCACCGACGATCAGAACGAACAGGCGGAAATCGCCGCTTCGCTGATGGGGCTGCCGATCGAATCGGTCACCGCGGAAGTGAAGAAAATGGCCCGTAGTTCGGCACGTTCCTCGACCCGCGTCATCGCAGGCGAACAGGGCGCGCAGCGTTCGGTCGTGGTGGAGCGCCGGGTGGTCAGACGGTTCGGCAACGACAAGCGCACCGGGACCTGAGCCGCGGCTCATTTGCGGCAATTCGACTGATCCCCGATCAGCCCCGCAGGCAGCCGGCGTTCAGGCCGCCCTGCTCCAGCCATACATCCGCAGCACGGCCTGCCAGTAAACGCGATTAAGGTTGATTGCCGCGCGCAAGGAATCGGCGGGCGCCGCGATCGCGAGCTTGGCCAGTTCGAGATGCGATGGCGGCTTCAGATCGATGGTGCCGGTGGATTCGCCGCGGATAAAGTTGAGCTGCGCGCCGAACTTGCCGGCGAGCGCCCGCATCGCCTGATTCTCCGCACTGGTGGTAATCCGTAGCGCGCCGTAGCCTTTCAGGCGCGCCTCCGCGATCAGCCTCTGGAACAGGCTGCTGCCGACGCCGCGCCGCCGCACCACGGCTTCCACGCTGAACGCAATTTCGGGCAACCCGTCGGACGACTGCTCGGGCGAATGCAGCTCCGCGGCACCGCGCACCATGCCGTCCTCGAGATAGGCGACGACCAGGGTGCCATCGCTTGCGCATTTTGCGGCATAGCGTTCGATGAAGCTGTCATCCAGGAAGCCGTTGAAACGGTCGTGACGGCTGTGCGGTCCGAGCCGCAACAGATGATCCCTGAGCAGCGGCAATTCCTGATGGCGCAGGGTCCGAACGTAGCCACGCAGCGGCGCCGAACGAGCGATATCTCGGTGGTGCATTTCATAACTCCTCTTGGAAGCCCTCGAGGAGGCGTCGAATCCCTAGATCAGGTATATTGTGCATTGCAACATAGGATTCAAGGGCGCGTTCGCTCAAATAACGGCAGCAGACTGCGGCCTCCTGGTTTTCATACCAGCACCATCTGCGTCTGGGTGACGACCGCCACCAGCTTGCCGTCCTCGGTTTCGAGCCGCGTCTGCCAGACCTGGGTGCGCCGGCCGCGATGGATCGGCGTTGCGGTCGCGATCAGGGTCGTTCCCTCGCTGGCGCCGCGGATGAAATTGGTCTTGCTCTCGAGCGTGGTGGTGCCCTTGGCATCCGCAGGCAGGTTGATCACGGTTGCAGCCGCTCCGACCGAATCCGCAAATGCCATGATCGCCCCGCCGTGAATGGTTTGGCCGGCGGTGCAGAGATCGGGCCGAACCAGCATCCGCGCCACCACGCGATCTGGGTCCGCTTCGGTGAAGGTAACCCCCTTCAGCGTCGCAAAGGGCATTTGCATCGCATTGATTTTTTCAAGCGGCGTCATGGCCGATCGCGCTCCCCGTTTCTCTCAACGTCTTCTGAAATGATGGATGGCCGGGTCAAGCGCCGCAATGACCTCGGAGGTAGTCACACCTTCTCCACCCCGCACCATTCCGCGATGAACAGGGCCGTCGCCCTGGTGGATTTCCGCAGCGACTCCAGATCGACATATTCATTGAAGCCGTGCATCGCGGCGCCCGAGGCGCCGAAGCACAGGCTCGGAATGTTGTAGTTCAGCCCATAGAAGCGGGTGTCGGTGAGCGCGGTGAAGACGAGATCCTGCACCGCACCGCCATAGACCACGTTGAAGGCCTTGCCGAAGGCCGCTTCCGCTTCCGCCAACTCCTTCAGTTCGTAGCCTTCCGACAAAAACCCGGACCATTCCACGCCGGGGGGATTGTTGGAGAGGAAGCGATGATCACGCGCCGCCGTCGCGACACAGCCGAGTATCTCGGCCTGGCAGTCGGCGACCGACCAGGCCGGCAGGATCGCGATCCGGCAATCGACGTCGCACCAGGCCGGCACGCTGGAGGCCCAGTCGCCGCCCTTGATGATGCCAGGGTTGAAGTTGATCGGATGCGTCACCGCGCTGAAATGGCGATCGGCCCTGGCGCGCTCGTTCCATTCGGCCTCGAGCTTTTCAATCGCATGGATCAGATGATAGGCTGCGGTGATCGCATTCGAGCCGCTTCCGGCTTCGAACACATGCACGGGATGGCCGCGTACTTTCAGCCGAAACCAGATCACGCCGACCTGCGAGCGCACCATCCGGCCCGAGGTCGGCTCGGGAATGAAACAGGCGTCGGCGCGATAGCCGCGCTGCAGGGTGGAAAGCGCGCCGACGCCGGTGCTCTCCTCCTCGATGACAGACTGAAAATGAATCCGCGCGGTCGGCGCAAGGCCTGCGGCCTTGATGGCGTCGAGCGCCGAGAGCGCGCCGATGGTGCCGGATTTCATGTCGCAGGCGCCGCGGCCATACATTCTGCCGTCTTTGATGACCGGCGAGAACGGCGGCGTCTCCCACATCTCGAGTGGCCCGGGTGGAACCACGTCGCAATGTCCCTGCAGGATCAGCGATTTTCCGACGTTGTTGGCGGGCCGGTAGGTACCCACCACGGTACGGGCTTTTGAGAAATCGTGCAGAATCGGACCATAGCCGCGCAGGTCCTTCAACTCTTCGACGTCGATATGCCAGTCGTCGACCTCGTAGCCGCGCTGCCGCAGCAGATCGCCGATCATGTCCTGGCACGGCCCCTCGGCGCCCCGGGTCGAGGGAATGGCGACAAAATCCCGCGTGGTGGCGAGCTGCGCCTCGAAACCGGCATCGACCGCATCGAGGATTCTCTGCCTGGTATCGATGGCATTCATTTGTCGTCCCTGTCCCCGTTGTCGCTTTCAAAATCGCGGCCGCGCCAATACAGTCGGCATTCGCGCCATGGAGACACGGATGCCAGCCAACCGCAATATTCTGTTTCTCATCATCGGCGCGCTGGTCGTCGCCGTGGGTATGCTCGGCTACAATCTCTACCAGACCAAAAAGGAACCCCAGGGCCTGCAGATCAATCTCGGGCCGAACGGGGTGAAGATTCAAAACAAATGAGAGCGGATCCGCCGATCATGACCAGCGCACAAATCAGGTTCCTTGCGACGCTGCTGTCTGGCGGCCTCACGCTATGGCCGCTTCCATCATCCGCGCTGCAAGGACAGGTGTCGCGGGAGCAGGATATCGTCAATTTGCAGCTCGGCCAGCGCATCAAGGTCGACGACGGAACCTGCCCCGCCGGCCAGATCAAGGAAATCTCCGGCTCCAAAATGACCGCGGCCGGCGTTGTCCGCGCCCAGAAATGCATCCCGCGCATCAAGAAGAAGTAGCGGCGCCGGAGGTCCTGGTTGGCATGAAAATGCCGGCGGGCACCCCTGCCGGCCGGCCCCGGTTCTGAAGGTTCAATGCGTGGGCTTGGCTAATTCGCCGCCGGGTCGAACATGCATTGCAGCGCCGGCTTGGCAATCTTGGTGAAGGTTGCGCCGATTTCGGATTGTTTTGAGGCCGGAACCCATTCGGTTTCGATGGTGGGCACGCCAGTCTCGCTGATGCCCCGCAGCAGGGCCTCGCGCAGATCGGTGTCTTCTACCGCCGCCGCCGCATAATCATGCAGGCACCCGCACACCGTCTCCGGATGAGCCCAGCGCCCGACCATCTGGGACGTGCAGAGCCGGATGAATTCTCCGCGTGGATCGGGCAGCCGGTGCAGCGAGCGGAACTGGATTTGCTGAATGTCGGTCTGCGGCACTTGTGCCTGCGCCGAACCCGAAAGCCCAAACGACGCTGCGATTACGACGGCAACGATGCGAAAACCCATGACGGCCTTACCACCAACTTCACTGGAGCCCAGCTCGACTCGACTGCGACCTAGCGGACCGCGATCACCAGCGATGGGGTTGCGGTCGCGATTGGCGAGCCGTTGTAGCTGAAGGTTCCGATCCCCGGCAGGCTGCTGTCCTGCAGGCCGGCGACCGAGGGACCGGCCAGCACGAAGGCGAAAGCGAGGATGAAGCTGAGGGTTCGCATCTGACGGTCTCCGGTGTTCGGTTCCAGCGCTGTCCGCCGTTGTGTTGGTTGGTTGATAACCATGTGCCGTTTCCGGAGTTCTGCGCCAAAAGCGAAAAATGGTTTCATCGCGCGGGGAATTGTTTCGTCGCTCCGGTCCGACGAAACATTGCTCAAAAAAGGCCAATCTTTTCAGTGAGATCAACCGCGGGGGCGCGTTGCCGGTGGTTCACTGGACGACTCCGGGTGTGGTTCACCGGCCTAGTTGGGCCACGATATCCAGCGCAGGTTGCGCAATTGGGGGCCCGCGATAATCAAAGGTGCCGACCCCCGGCAGGTCGCCATCGGCCGGACCAGCAAGCGAAGGACCGCTCACAACCAAAACAGCGGCGATTATGCAGCCAAGGACGCGCATGGACGTCTCCATTAACCATTACGAAAATGAGACGCCCGCAAAGAGCCGCTGGTTCGACTGATGGAGTTGCTTTTTAAATCTTTCCGGTGGAAAAGCCTCCCGGCACCCCGACGCATTGTGAACCGGAGCATCGGATCGGCCGACCCAATATGACGGCCCTGCAACCTTCCTGGGCACTCGCGCGTTGCAATTCAACAAATAACAAGGGGGGATTCAGTCGTGAGCCATGACAACAACGACGTCGGCATCCAATCCCCGCGCAGGGCCGGTCAGCCGCGGATCGACCAGCAGAATACCCCGATGAAGGAACGGCCCCGGGTTTGTGTGGCGATGGCGCAGCAATGCGCCGACAGCGGCAACCAATCGGCGCCGCAAAAGCTCGTCCATCTGGTCGGGTGCCGAGACCCGAAGTCATGGGTCCGCCGGCACCCCGCCCCGCAAAGATCCTAGATTACAGGCCTTTCACTGAAAGAACTCACCGCATTTCTGAACGCTGGTGTCGGCGGCGCCCCATGGCATGATCGGGACTGAGGAGGTCGAATTCTTCGGCGAGCCTTCGATCAGCTTGTCCGAATAGACCATGTAGACCAGAACATTGCGTTTGGCGTCGCAGCCGCGGACGATCTGCATTTTCTTGAAGAACAGCGAGCGCCGCTGGCGGAACATATCGTCGCCCTGCCCGAGTTTGCCCTTGAAATGGATCGGGCCGATCTGGCGACAAGCCAGAGAAATATCAGACACTTGCTCGGCAACCCCGAGCCAGCCCTTGTAGCCGCCTTTTTCCGGTACCGTGAAGTGGCAGGCCACCCCCTCGACCTCCGGATCGTCGACGCCATAGGTCGCGAGCTTGTCGTTCGGGCTGAGCAATTTGAACACGGTCGAGCGGCGGAAGATCAGATCCGGTTCATCGGCGGCAAAGGCCCGCGAAACCGGCCCCAGCGCCAGGGCGAGCACCAGCAGGACAAGCGGTTTCCACCTCGTGTCATCAGGCGTTAGGGCTTTGCGTGTCATGTCTGTCTCCGTTGGGGCTTCCGCCCATCTAGGTGCGGCGATGCTCGGCAGGAAGGCTGACGGTAACGGGTACCGTCGTCCGTTTAACCCGCTGTGAGGCTTTTTTGTTACGCTGGGCGCGAAAACCACAGGCTATGACAGGCCTCGCGCTGGTGAACGAGTGTTGGTCTGTAACACTAAATGAACGACGGGCTGAGGATTCGAGGATGGTGCGCGTGGGCGTAGACAAGGCGGCTTTGGGGACCGGAAAGCTCTGGCGAATTGCCGTTTTGACGGCGGCCGGAGCCGTTGGCACCGCTTCGCAGGCGGAAGCTGCCCTTTACTACTGGTCGGATTCCGATTCCGGAGTTTACCGGCCCGCACCGGCGGCGCCGCAGCGGCGGCAAAAACCCCGACGCCAGGCCAAGAAGATCGAACTGCCGGAGAAGGAATCTGCCAAGCCGCAGGGACCGCTGGTGATCTCGATCTCGATCGACCATCAGAACGTGAGGGTCTACGACGACCGCGGCTTCTTCGCGGAAGGCCCGGTCTCGACCGGCATGAAGGGCCATCCGACGCCGATGGGGGTCTTCAGCATCATCGAGAAGCAGAAGATGCACCATTCCAACATCTACAGCGGCGCGCCGATGCCCTTTATGCAGCGGATCACCTGGTCGGGCGTCGCCATGCATGCCGGCGTATTGCCGGGCTATCCAGCGTCGCATGGCTGCATCCGCATGCCCGCGGCGTTTGCCATCAAGATGTACGGTTGGACCCGATTGGGCGCGCGCGTCCTCATCACCCCCGGCGAACTGGCACCCGAAAGCTTTTCGCATCCGCTGCTGGTCGCGCAGAAGGTGGTGCCGCCGCCAGCCCCCCTCGCCGAACCGCAGGCCGACGCCCCTGTGGCGCCGAAGTCCGACAAGGCTTCCGATGCCGGTACCACGGACAAGCCAGCGATTTCCGAGGCCAGGCTTGAACTGAGATCGACCGTCGGTCACCTCGACCGCTCGCGTCAGGCCATGGACCAGGCGACGACTTCCACGTCGTTGCGCGAACAGACCCATACGGCCGACGCCAGCGGCGACATGCCCGCAAGCCACTCCCCGGCCACGATGACCGACGCGGCGGGTGGCAACCCCCCGCCGCGTCAGGAGCCCGTGGCGCGAACCGACGACATGCCGCCGGCCCCCGTCGTGGACGCCGCATCGGCCAGGACCGGTGGGGCATCGACGCCTGCTGAGGCGCTAAAATCGGAAGAAACCAAATCCGACGTTGCAAAATCGGAGGCCGAACCGGCCGCCGCAAAACCTGTTGAAACCGCCCCTTCAGACGAAAAATCACCCGAGAGCAAATCGTCGGAAACCGCGGCTGCCGAAGTCAAGCCCGCCGAGGCCGGCGCAGCCGATCCGGCCGCTGACAAGCCGGATCAGACCACCGTCGCCGCGCAACCGGCCGGCGACGCCGTCAAGACTGATGACGTCAAGGCTGACGTCTCGGCAACCGGAAGCATGAAGGTCGAGGAAACAGCCGGCGCGAAGAAGCTCGAAGCCAAGGCGGACGACGCCAAGCTCGACGCGGCAAAGGCCGACACCCCGGCTGTGAGCGAGATGCCGAAGCCGAAAGCCGAAGAGCCGGTGGCCAGTGCCAGCCCAGCCGCGCCCGAAGCAAAGAAAGATGAAACCCGCCTGCCCGATATCGCCAAGCCGGCTGCTACAAAGCCCGAAAAGACGGTATCCGCAGCGCCGAAGCGCGCCGGTCAGATCGCGGTGTTCATCAGCCGCAAGGATGGAAAGCTCTATGTGCGGCAGAATTTCGCGCCGCTGTTCGATGCGCCCGTGACGATCGCGGCTAGCGACCGGCCGTTGGGGACACATGTCTTTACGGCGGAGATCGACAAGAACGACAGCAATGTCGTGCACTGGTCGGTGGTCTCGCTGCCGGTGCCGCGCCATGCCGCGCGGCGCGACGAGGACGAACGTGTCTCCTCGCGCGGAGGCAAGCACCCGAGCCTCGCGGTCGTCGAGGCGAAGCCATCGCCGGCGCCGGACAGCCCGGCCGAGGCGCTGGATCGCATCACCATCCCGGCGGATATCATGGCGCGCATCACTGACGCGCTCACCACGGGCGCCTCGATCGTGGTTTCCGATCAGGGCATCAACCAGGGCGAAACCGGCGAAGGAACGGATTTCATCGTTTCGCTGCGCTAGCAATGCTTCGCCGTCGCTGTCGGGCCACCGGTCGCTTTGCACCGGAGGCTGGGCTAAAACACCGCCGGCATGAACCAGCTTTCCGCCCCGCCCTTGACGACCGCCCCCACAAAGGACGCGACGAAGGATGCCTTCGACCGGCTGACATTTCTCGGCTGGCGGTGGGGACTGGCGGCCATCATGGCCGGCCTTGCCGCATCCTTCTTCCTGTTCGGCTACGCGCTGGTGTACTGGCGCAACGCCGACATGGATTTCATGGTGATCTACAACGCGCTTGCCATGAACGACGGCAAGCCGCAGCTGTTCTTCGACCATACCGCCTACATCACCATCCTCTCGCTAAAAATCTGGTTTCGGCTGCTGCATGGGCTCGGGCTGCTCGACGCCTGGTCGCTATCGGCGATTCCTCCGGCAACCGATATACCGGCATTCGATGCCGCGATGACGCAGGCGGTTCGCGCCGGGCGGCTGCTGGCGTTCCTGATCGCTGCCGCCTGCGTGCTGATTTTCGCGCAACTGGTCCGTCGCATGCTGCGCGACTGGCGCGTCGCGCTGCTGGCTGTGCTGGCATTCGCGCTTTCCGGCGGCATCGCCGTACATTCGCGGATCCTGCGCAGCGAACTGGTCGCAGCCTGTCCCGTCATCTTCGCGTTGATGCTCCTGATCGTCGTCGGACGCCGCGGCAGTGTCGCGCGCCCACTATGGATGGCGGTTGCGGCTTCGTTATGCGTGCTTGGCCTCGAGAACAAGGTGCAGGCGATCTTGCTGATCGCGGCACTGCCACTCCTGATCCTGCCGTTCGGAACTGCAGCAAGCCCAAGCGTCGCGTTCTGGCGCAACGCGCCGTCGCGCTGGCTGGCCGCGGGGTTGGCGGCGATAGCGGCGTTGGCCGCGGCATGGGTGGCATGGCCGCTGGTTGCGACCGGCTTCGACCGCGCCCTGCTCGATGCCGCGCAGTTCCATCCGCTGTTGCTGGGCCGGTTCGGCATCTATCAGGTGGCGCTATCGGTCCTGATCGGCGCCTGCATGATCGCCTATGCCGCCCTCCGGCGCGTCAGCGCGGCCGAGACGCTGGCATCGATGGCGGCAATTGCCGCCGGCGCCTTGATCACGCTGCTCCTGCTCGACCTCGACTACGACACGCGCGACGTGATTGCCGTGTTCAATCCGCTCGAAAAAATGCTGACCTTCGCCGACACCGCGACATCGGACGTCGCGAACGGATCAAATCTGGCGGGCATGGCGTGGCTGCTGCTCGATGGGGTCGGCTCGGTTCTCGCGCGCTACACTTTTTTCCTGCACTCCTCGCCGCGTCCAACGGTGTTCCTGACCTGGCTCATCATCCCCGGTATCGTCTATGCGTGGCGACGCGGCGAAAGGCTGCCCGCGATCCAGGCGCTGGCGCTACTTCTGGCCGCGATCGGGATCGACGCGCTCGGCGTGCGGCGCGGGCTGAAATCCGAATATTTCATCTTTACCGATCCGCTGATCGTCCTCTCCGGCGCGATCCTGCTCGACAGCTTGGGCGATCTGCGCTTGCGGCGATGGACCTACACGGTCGCCATGGTGCTGTTCGTCCTGCATATCGCCGTCGGCCAGGCCGAGCCCGTCAAACATGCCTTCATGCGCCGGGGGCCGGAATCGATCTGCGAATGGACCAGCTATTACATGCCGCTATTGCCGCTGCCCTGGTGCAAGTCCCCGCCGATGCGGCCGTAACGGCTTGTTGAGCGGCGGCCGCTTGCCGGGTGGGCTATCGTCACCGGGTCCGGAACATCACGCATCGCCATCGGGAGCTGCCATGATCAACCGCAGGATCGTTTTCACTTCGGCGCTGGCAGCGATCGCGTACCCCGCCGCGACACGAACGGCTTTCGCGCAGCCGGCCATGAGCCGGATCACGGCCTATGCGTTTTCATTCCCGGCGCTTGACGGCGGCGAATTCAGGCTGGCCGAATACACGGGACGTCCGCTCGTGATCGTCAATACTGCGTCGTTATGCGGCTACACGCCGCAATATGCCGGCTTGCAGCAATTGTGGAGCGAGTTCGGCGAACGCGGCCTGATGATGATCGGCGTTCCCTCCAACGATTTCGGCGGACAGGAGCCGGGCGGCCCAACCGAGATCGCGGAGACGGCGCAGCACCAATATGGCGTTACCTTTCCGATCGCGGCCAAAACCGTGGTGAAGGGTCCGAATGCGCATCCGTTCTACAGATGGGCCGCGGAAGCGCGGCCCCGGGATGTTCCGCACTGGAACTTCCACAAATACCTGATCGGCCGCGACGGCTACATCGCGGAAGTCTTTCCTGAGACCGTCGAGCCGACCGATACGCGGGTCAAGACCGCCATCGCGCGGGTGCTGGCAGATACCTGACGGACCTGCGCTTTGCGGGATTAACCGGTTCGGCAGCAAATCGGCATGATCAGACTAAAAGCCGTTGCCGTGGCGGCGTGGGTCCAACTAGGCTAGTATCTGCAGGGGCAGGAAAACGCACGGACGACGGCTGATAGCCATCGCCGGGCGCGGGATCAGCTTAAGGGAAGAATACGATGCGTATTGCGGCAGGATTGATCTTTGCAGGCGCGGTTTCGCTATGTGCGTCAGGTTTGGCCTGGTCGCAGACCGCGCCGACGACGGGAGCTGCGGCCCCTGCGGCTCCGCTGGCTACCCCCGCGCCGGCTCCCGCCGCCGCGCCTGCCCCCACCAAGGCGGCCTGCGCCAATCCCAACGCGCTTGGCATCGCCCGCACCGTCGAAATCGACACCACAGGCGGACCCGGTTTCGGCTTCGAGCACTTCAAGCAACTGGATTTCCTGCGCGATCATGAGATCGTGCTGACGTTCGACGACGGCCCCTGGCCGGTCAATACGCCCTCGGTGCTGAAGACGCTGGCGGACGAATGCACCACCGGCATCTTCTTCTCGATCGGCAAGCACGCGACCTATTATCCGGAAATCCTGAAGGAGGTTCTGGCGGCCGGCCACACCATCGGATCGCACACCTGGTCGCATGCGACGCTGACCAACAAGAAGCTGAGCGAGGACCAGCGCAAGGAAGAAATCGAAAAAGGCTTCAGCGCGGTGAAATGGGCCCTCGGGGGCGTTTCGCCTGCACCCTTCTTCCGCTTCCCGGCGCTGCAGCATCCGCCGGAGATGGTGACCTATCTCGGCGACAGAAACATCGCGATCTTCTCCTGCGACCTCGACTCCTTCGATTTCAAGGCGCGCAACGCGCAGCAGGTGATCGACGTCACCATGAAGAAGCTGGACAAGCTCGGCAAGGGTATCATCCTGCTGCACGATTTCCACAAGCACACCGCCGAAGCCCTGCCCGAACTGCTGCACCGGCTGAAGGCCGGCGGCTACAAGGTCGTCAAGATGATCCCGAAGGCTCCGGTGCAAACCCTGCCGCAATATGACGATGAAATCCTCAAGGAAACCAAATTGCCGACGGTGAGTTCGCGCCCGGTTTCCAGCGTGGTGCAGACGATTTCGGAATAGACCCACCGCGCGTCATGCCGGATCTGCGCATCGAGGGTTATGTCATCGTGTCGGCGGACGGCATGCTGGCCAACGCCGCTCACGTGATGCCGGATGAATTGAAATTCGAGGGCGACAAGCAATTCTTCGCCGCCGGCCTCGACCGCGCAGTTCTCATCGTGCACGGCCGTCATTCCGGTGAGGGGCAACCGAACTCGCCGCAGCGCAAGCGGATCATCGTCACCCGAACGGTGGCGGCGCTGGCGCCTGAACCGTCCAATCCGAACGCCACGCTCTGGAATCCAGCCGGCGCCACGTTCGAGGCCGCCTGTGACCGCGCCGGCGTGCGTGCCGGCACGATTGCGATCATCGGCGGACCCGACGTGTTCGGCCTGTTCATGGACCGCTACGACACCTTCTGGCTTTCGCAGGCGGCGCGGGTACGATTGCCGGGCGGCGAGCCGTGCTTCCCCGGCGTGCCAGCGCAATCGCCGCAGCAAATCCTGGCCGCGCATGGCCTGAGGGCCGGAGAGGCTCAAATCCTCGACGGTGCCCATGAGGTCAGCGTCACGCCGTGGCGGCGAACAGTTTAGGAATTGCGCGTCCGCAAACGCAGTGGCCACTCTTGCGGCTGCGGATCAATAACGGCAGGCCGCTCCCGCCGATTGCCGTCAGTTCCGACCACGGTCCGGGCGCGTAAGCAACGTAAATGCTGCCGAACGCGATCCTACCGATGGCGAGCCAGATCAACCCGGCGGTCATGGGCATGCAGCGAAACGGGCGGTCCAACATGCCGTACCGCTCAACACTTCTATTCACAATGTGGTAGCGTGTGATCCGCGGCTTGAGGGTAACGCATGAGACGGCGCGATTTCATCACGCTTATTGGCGTCGGGACGGCAGACTGGCCGCTCGGGTCGCGCGCGCAACAGCAGGTTCTGCCCGTGATCGGGTTCCTGACGAGCGCGTTGCCTGAAGCTCGACTGCGTGCTTTCCGCGATGGCCTCAAGGCGGCCGGCTATATCGAAGGCCGGAACGTCAAGATCGAATATCGATTGGCGAACGACCAAAACGATCGACTGCCTGGGCTCGCGACTGAACTGGTTCAGCGTGAAGTGGCCGTGATTGTTGCTGCTGGCACAACGTCCGCTGTCGCGGCCAAAGCCGCAACCCAATCAGTTCCAGTTGTTTTCGCGGTGGCGGCCGATCCAGTAAAGGCGGGCCTTGTCGCCAGCCTGAGACAGCCCGGCGGCAATATGACTGGCGTTACCGACCTAAATCTGGATATAGGGCCGAAGCGGTTGGAGTTGATCCACCAATTGGTGCCGACTGCAACCGTTATAGGTGCGCTCGTCAATCCGACTAGCCCGGATTTGACAGAGGCTTTTTTGCTCATTTTGCAATCCGCAGCCCGCGCGATCGGAGTACAGCTTCGCGTTCTTCACGCCAGCACCGAAGTAGAGTTCGATCAGGTCTTTGCAAGCCTGAATCAAACGGGAGTTCGGGCACTCATTGTCAGTCCTGATGCAATGTTCAATGCCCACGGCGAGCACCTTGGTGCGCTTTCGCTTCGCTATGCAGTGCCTACGATTTACGAGCACCGTCCCTTTGCCGCAGCCGGCGGTTTGATCAGCTACAGCAGCGATGACGATGAATATTTCCATCTGGTAGGCAGATATGCAGGCAAAGTTCTCGATGGAGAGAAGCCGGCTGGCCTGCCAGTGATGCAATCTACAAAAGTCGAGATGATCATAAACCTCAAAACGGCCAAGGCCCTCGGGATAGAAGTGCCCCTGCCAATAATCGGACGCGCCGACGAGGTGATTGAATAGGGTCAGCGCTAGACATCCCCATAGGCGGGTTCGATCGCGCGCGGTCTGCGGCCATAGCCCGCGAGCATGAACAGCGCGCCGATGATCGCCAAATTCTTCAGCGCATCGACCAGCATCTTGCCGTCGCCCGGCGCCGGCTGGTTCCAGAAATCGTAGTAATAAAACGTCTCCACGGCGACAAAAAGAATCAAGAGGATCGCGAAGAACCGCGTACCCAAATTCAGGGCGATCATCAGCCCGCTGATGACCTCGAATCCGCCGATGGCGATCGCGAGCATTTGCGGCGTCGTCATTCCCGTCATCGTTTCCAGTTGCGAGGTATAGGGCGCAAGCAAAGCCGGAATGCCGACCTTGGCCGCGATCGATTCGGCGGTCGCTTGAATGGCGAAAAGCTTGGCCGCTCCGAGGTAGATGAACAGCGACGCGAACAAAATTCGCCCGAAAGTAATAAGCGCTGGCATGTCGGCCTCACTGCAATGCGGCAAATGCGGGAAGTCGTGATAGGCGGAGCGATTATGGTCGTTCCGTGTCGGGTTTTCAATCTAGGCAAACAGGCTGGGCTGCTGGCGGCCGGCGCGCTCCTGGGCTTCGACGGCGGCGACCGCCGTCATGTTGAGAATGCCGCGCGCCGTCACCGAGGGGGTGAGGATATGGGCGGGGCGCGAAGGCCCGATCAGGATCGGCCCGACCGGCAACGCATCGGCCAGCGCCTTGATCATCTGGTAGGCGACGTTGGCGGTATCGAGGTTCGGCATGATCAGGATGTTGGCCTCCCCTTCCAGCTTCGAATGCGGCAGGACCAGCTTACGGGCCGTTTCCGACAGCGCGGTATCGCCCTGCATTTCGCCGTCCGCCTCCAGTTCGGGGTGGCTCTGCTTCAAAAGCGCGGTGGCGCGCCGCATCTTGCGCGAGGACTCCGTATCATAGCTGCCGAAATCCGAATGTGACACGAACGCGATTTTCGGCTTGAGCGCGAAGCGCTGGACATGGAGGGCTGCCAGTGCCGCCATCTCCGCCAGTTCCTCGGCGCTTGGATTGGGCCGCACCTGGGTGTCGGCGATGAAATAGGCGCCCTTGCTGGTGATCATCAGCGAAAGCGCGGCAAAATCGCTCACCCCCGGCAGAAAGCCGATGATCTCGCGCACATGCCGCAGGTGGCTCATATAGCGGCCATCGACGCCGCAGATCATGGCGTCGGCTTCGCCCCGGATCACCGCGAGCGCCGCGATCACGGTGGCGTTGGTGCGCACCACGGTGCGCGCGGCGTCAGGGGTGACGCCGTGGCGGCCGGCAACGTCGATGTAGGACTGCACATAGGATCGATAGCGCGGGTCGTCCTCGGGATTGACCAGGTCGAAATCGCGGCCGGCCTTGATGGCGAGGCCGTAGCGCTTGATCCGCGCCTCGACCACCGAGGGGCGTCCGACCAGGATCGGCCGCGCCAGCTTCTCCTCCAGCACCACCTGCGTCGCATGCAGCACGCGCTCGTCCTCGCCCTCGGCATAGATCACACGCACCGGCTGGGTCTTTGCCTTCGCGAACACCGGCTTCATGACGAGGCCGGAGCGGAACGCGAAGCGCTCGAGCTGGGCGGCGTAATCATCGAAATTCTTAATCGGACGGGTAGCGACGCCGGATTCCATCGCGGCTCTCGCGACCGCCGGCGCAATCCGCAGGATCAACCGCGGATCGAACGGGCTCGGGATCAGCGAGCCCGGCCCGAATCCCTGCGCCTCGCCGCTGTCAAACCCCTGCAGCACGGCGTCAACCGGCGGGTCGCGCGCCAGCTGCGCGATCGCATCGACCGCCGCCTTCTTCATTTCCTCGTTGATGGCGGTGGCGCCGACGTCGAGCGCGCCGCGGAAGATGAAGGGAAAGCACAGCACGTTGTTGACCTGGTTCGGAAAGTCGCTTCTCCCCGTGCAGATCATCGCATCCGGGCACGCTTTTCGCGCTTCGTCCGGCATGATTTCGGGGTTCGGATTTGCCAGCGCCATCACCAGCGGCTGAGCCGCCATCCGCTTGACCATGTCCTGTGTCAGTACATTGGGCGCGGACAGACCCAGGAAGATATCGGCGCCGTCGATCACCTCGGCCAGCTTCCGCTTGTCGGTGTTCTGGGCATAGACCGCCTTCCAGCGATCCATCAGCGTGGGGCGCCCCTCATAAACCACGCCGTCGATGTCGACGACAAAGATATTGCTGCGCTGCGCGCCCATCGAGACCAGGAGATTGAGACAGGCGAGTGCCGCGGCTCCGGCCCCGGAGCAGACGATCTTGACGTCGGCAAGCTGCTTGCCGTTCAGCCGCAGCGCATTGGTGATGGCCGCGCCGACGATGATGGCGGTGCCGTGCTGGTCGTCATGAAACACCGGGATCTTCATGCGCGCCTTGAGCTGCGCCTCGATCTCGAAACATTCCGGACCCTTGATATCCTCCAGATTGATGCCGCCGAAGGTCGGCTCCAGCGCGGCCACGGTCTCGACCACCCGCTCGATGGTGTCGGCGGCGATTTCGATATCGAACACGTCGATGCCGGCGAATTTCTTGAACAGGACCGCCTTGCCTTCCATCACCGGCTTCGAGGCCAGCGGCCCGATATTGCCGAGCCCGAGCACGGCGGTGCCATTGGAGACCACCGCCACCAGATTTGCGCGGATCGTGAGCGAAGCCGCCTCCGCCGGATTCTTGGCGATCTCCAGGCAGGCGGCGGCGACCCCCGGCGAATAGGCGAGCGCGAGGTCGCGCTGGTTGGCGAGCGGCTTGATCGCCTGGATCTCCAGCTTGCCGGGCCGCGGCAACCGGTGATAGGCGAGTGCCGCGGAATGGAGATCTTCGGAATAGGACGACATGCATGCTCCCCGCGCTTCCGCCCGAATTTGTTTTGCTGATCAAGTCCCGGAAGGGATCAGTTTCCCGGTGGACTAGGCCGGATGTGAAGCACGCGCAACGGCTTGGACGCAACATCCGATGCGACGGTGACCAACAGGCCCGTACGCCGATCATGGGAAATCGTCGAAGCCATTGTCACACTCCCGTACCATCGCGCGCGACAATATGGCATTTTGCCCGCAATCGGCAATGGAGTCGCGACAATGGCAAAGATATTGATCGGTGTGGTCGCGGCCCTCGTCATCGCCGCAGGCGGTTTATTCGGATTCCAATTCTACATCCAGCACCGGGTCGCCGGTGAGGTCGAGGCCGCCTTCGAGCAGATTCGCGCGACCGGCGCCAAGGCACGCCACGGCAAGGTGTCGTTCGATCTGTTGAAGCGCACCGTCACGGTCGCGGACATCGCGAGCGAATCGGCCGCGCAACCCCCGGTCAGCGCCAGGATCGCCAGCGTCACGGCTTCGGGTGTCAGTCAGACCGATGCGGCGCGATTTTCCGCCGACAGCATCGAAGCCACCGACATCGAGATCGGCGCCGCGATGGCCGCGCCTGCGGGCTTCAAACTCACCTACAAGGTGCCGCGGATCACGATGAAGGACTATTCCGGCCCCACCGGCATGCCGCGGCCACCGGCTTCGTCGTCCCCGATCGATGTCTACCGCTTCGGACTCGAGCAATTCGCTGATGTCACCGCGTCATCGGTCACGGTCCCCAGCATTGCCGCGACCATCAACTTCGGCGCCGCAACGCCGGGCGGAGGCGACATCGCCTATTCGGGCCTCGCGATGCAGGGCATCAAGGACGGCAAGATCGCCAGCATGAAGGTCGACGGGTTCGCTTTCACGGCCAACATGCAACAGGCGGGCAAGACCGAGAAGATCACCGGCAATCTCGCCAATCTCGCGCTCATACGACCTCGATATGACCGCCCTGGCTGCGATCCTCGATCCGCAGAGGGCCAACGACGACCGCTATTACCGCGCCTATCGGCAGATCACGGCGGGTCCTTATGTCATCACGGGGGCGCAAGGCCTGAACATGCGGATCGACGGCATGACGATCGATGACGTCGGGTTCAAGCCGTCGCGAATGCAAATTCCGGCGCTGCTGGCGATGCTGCCACAGGCTGGAGCCGCTCCGCCGACGCCCGCGCAAGCGCGCGAGATGATCGAGAAGATCTCAGGGCTCTATGAGGGCGTGCACATCGCAAACGCCGAAATGCGCGGCCTGTCGGTGGACACGCCGCAAGGCCCGTTCAAGCTCGCGGCGATGCGGTTCAACCTGGAAGCCGGCAAGATCGGCGAATTTGCGATCGAAGGTCTGGATGCAAAAGCGCCGAAGGGGCCCGTCAAGGTCGGGCGCTTCGCGCTCAAATCCTTCGACATCGCCAACCTCTTGCGCATGTCGGCGCTGTTTATGAACCCGGCGCAGAAGCCCCCGCCCGAACAGCTTCTCGGCCTGTTGGCGCTGCTGCAAGGCGTCGAGGTCACGGGGTTCGTCGTGCCAGATAAGGACGCCGGCAGACCGATCAACATCGACAACCTGAACCTGAACTGGGGCCAGTTTGTCGGACCGATCCCAAGCAAGGCACGTTTGACGGGCAAGATGACCGCCCCGATCGTGGCCAGTGAAGCCAGTCTGCGGCCGCTGCTGGCCGCCGGCATGGACACGCTGGCGATCGACCTCGATCTCGGCGCAGCCTGGATGGAAGGCTCGCGCACCTTCGTGGTGGATCCCGCGACCATCGAGTTCGGCGGGCTCGTGAAAGCTCAAGCGCGTGTCGCGCTCGCCAACGTGCAACGCGGCGTGTTCTCGCCCAACCTGCCGCAGGCGACCGCCATGGCCGGGCAAATCGAGGCCGGCACGCTCGAACTCGTCGTGCAGGACCTCGGCGGCGTCGATCTGGCGGTCGGGCAATATGCCCGCACGCAGAACGTCAGCCCCGATGCGGCACGTGCGGCCATCGCCGAAAAAATCCGGTCCGGCGTCGATCCAACGACGGCAAGCGATCCCGATGCCATGGCAATCGTGGAGGCCGCGGCACGCTATGTCGAGAACCCGCGCGGGACCTTGACGCTGAAGCTGACGCCGCGCGGCAAATTACCGGTGATGCCGATGATCCAGGCGCTGAAGACCGACCCGCTCGTCGTGCTGGCGCAGTTTCAGGTGGAGGTTTCGACGGGACGCTAAAGCGTTTTCGAGCGAAGCGGCCGCCGGTTCGCGTTAAGAAAACGCGTCAATTAAAGAAATCTGGAGCCCCGTTTCGATTCCATCGAGACGGGGCTCCAGGCTCAAGCCTTGTCCGGCAGATTGAGCCGGATGTGAAGCTCGCGCAGCTGCTTCACAGAGACCTCGGAGGGCGCTCCCATCATGAGGTCCTCGGCGCGCTGGTTCATCGGGAATAGCGAGATTTCACGCAGGTTCGTGGTGCCGCAGAGCAGCATGACGATGCGATCGACGCCGGCCGCCATGCCGCCATGCGGCGGGGCGCCATACTGGAACGCGCGGTACATGCCGCCGAAGCGGCCGACCACCTCGTTCTCGCCGTAGCCCGCGATCTGGAACGCCTTCACCATCGCCTCGGGCCGATGATTGCGGATGCCGCCGGAGGCGATCTCGTAGCCGTTGCAGGTGATGTCGTACTGGAACGCCTTGATGGCCAGGGGGTCCTGGGTCTGCAGCGCCTCGAGCCCGCCCTGCGGCATCGAAAACGGATTGTGCGAGAAGTCGATCTTCTTTTCGGTCTCGTCGTATTCATACATCGGGAAGTCGACGATCCAGGCGAGTTCGAACCGATCCTTGTCGATCAGGTTCAACTCCTCGCCGAGCTTCGTTCGCGCAAGGCCTGCAAATTTCCAGAATCTTTCGGGATCGCCGGCGACGAAGAACGCGGCATCGCCTTCCTTCAAGCCGAATTGGGCGCGGATCGCCGCCGTCCGCTCCGCTCCGATGTTGTTGGCAAGGGGCCCTGCGCCCTCGCCGCCCTCGCGCCACATGATGTAGCCAAGCCCGGGCTGGCCCTCGCCCTGCGCCCAGGAATTCATCCGGTCGCAGAACGCGCGGCTGCCGCCGCCAGGTGCAGGCAGCGCCCAGACCCGGTTCTTCGGCTCCTCCAGCATCCGCGCGAACACCTTGAAACCGGAGCCGCGAAAATGCTCGGAGACGTCCTGCATGATGATCGGGTTACGCAGATCCGGCTTGTCGCTGCCATATTTGCGGATTGCCTCCGCAAAGGGGATGCGCGGCCATCCCTTGGTGACCGGCTTGCCGTTTGAAAATTCCTCGAACACGCCGGTCACGACCGGCTCCATCGCCGCGAACACGTCGTCCTGGGTGACAAAGCTCATTTCGATGTCGAGCTGATAGAACTCGCCGGGCAACCGGTCGGCGCGCGGGTCCTCGTCGCGGAAACAGGGCGCGATCTGGAAATAGCGGTCGAAGCCCGACATCATCAGGAGCTGCTTGTACTGCTGCGGGGCCTGCGGCAGCGCATAGAACTTGCCCGGATGAATCCGCGAGGGCACCAGGAAGTCGCGCGCGCCTTCCGGCGAGGAGGCCGTCAGGATCGGGGTCTGGAACTCGAAGAAGCCCTGCTCCTTCATGCGCTTGCGCATGGAATTGATGATGGCGCCGCGCGTCATGATGTTCTGGTGCAGCTTGTCGCGACGCAGGTCGAGGAAACGGTACTTAAGCCTGATGTCCTCAGGATATTCCTGGTCGCCAAACACCGGCATCGGCAGTTCGCCTGCTGCCCCCAGCACCTCGATTTCACTGACATAGACCTCGACCGCGCCGGTCGGCAGTTCCGGATTGTCGGTGCCGGCGGGACGGCGGCGCAGCTTGCCGTCGATCCGCACCACCCACTCCGAGCGCAGTTTTTCGGCCGCGGAAAACGCCGGCGAATCCGGGTCGACCACGCATTGCGTCAGCCCGTAATGGTCGCGCAGATCGATGAACAGCACGCCGCCATGGTCGCGGATGCGATGGCACCAGCCGGACAGTCGGACGGTCTGGTCGATATCGCTCTCCCGAAGCGCGCCGCAGGTGTGGGACCGGTAACGATGCATGGATATTCCAAAAGTGATGTCGGAGGATCGAATCGCGGGAGGCCAAAGACCTGTCCCCGCGAAGAGGGTGAGGGTTTACCCGACGCTTTCAGGCGCGGCAACCGAATGCGCCCGCCAAACCGGCCTTTCGGCGGTTGACCGCAGGCCCCGAAAAACGGCCGAAAACAGCACCCGGCCTGCCTCGCCGGCCCGCAAGCCGATTGTCTAATTCGAAGCGCGGCCTATCTTTGGGGGCATGACGGTTCATTTCCCCTTCCAAAACACCTATGCGGCGCTGCCGGCGAACTTTTTCGCCCGGGTCGCGCCCACCCCGGTCACCTCGCCCCGGCTGATCAAGCTGAACCGGCCTCTTGCCGTCCAGCTTGGCCTCGATCCCGACCGGCTCGACAGCCCTGAGGGGGCCGAGATTCTGGCGGGAAAACGGATTCCGGAGGGCGCAGACCCAATCGCGATGGCCTATGCCGGTCATCAGTTCGGTCATTTCGTGCCGCAGCTCGGCGATGGCCGGGCCATCCTGCTCGGCGAGGTGATCGACGCCGATGGCGTCCGCCGCGACATCCAGCTCAAAGGCTCCGGGCCTACGCCATTTTCCCGCCGTGGCGACGGCCGCGCCGCGCTCGGCCCGGTGCTGCGCGAATACATCGTCAGCGAGACGATGGCTAAGCTCGGCATCCCGACCACGCGCTCGCTCGCTGCCGTCATGACCGGCGAGAGCGTGTTTCGCGAGACGGCGTTGCCGGGCGCGGTGCTGACCCGCGTCGCCTCCAGCCATATCCGGGTCGGAACGTTCCAGTTTTTCGCGGCGCGCGGCGATACCGAGGGGGTGCGGCGGCTCGCCGACCACGTGATCGCCAGGCACTATCCGCAGGCCGCCGGTGCCGAACGCCCCTATCATGCGCTGCTCGAGGGCGTGATCGCGCGCCAGGCCGAGCTGGTGGCGCGCTGGCTGCTGGTCGGCTTCATCCACGGCGTCATGAACACCGACAATACCTCGATCTCGGGGGAAACCATCGATTACGGCCCCTGCGCCTTCATGGACCATTACGATCCGGCAAAAGTGTTCTCCTCGATCGACGAGATGGGCCGCTACGCCTATGCCAACCAGCCGCGGATTGCGCTGTGGAACCTGACCCGGCTTGCGGAATGCCTGTTGCCGCTGTTCTCTGAGGACCAGGAGAAGGCGATCGCGGAGGCGCAGCTCGTGCTGGGTGGCTTCGCCGATGCTTTCAACGACGCCTATCAGGGCGGGCTGCGCGCCAAGCTCGGGCTGTTCACGGAAAAGGACGGCGACCAGGCGCTTGCCCAGGATCTGCTGGATGCGATGGCCAAAAATCAGGCCGACTTTACCCTGACATTCCGGCGGTTGGGCGACGCCGCACTCGATCCCCTGCATGATCGCGATATCAGCTCGTTGTTCGCCGACCCCACAGCCTTCGACGAATGGGCGGCGCGCTGGCGGCAACGGACCGACGAGGAGCCGCAGGATCCAGCCGCCCGTCAGGCCGCGATGCGCGCGGTCAATCCCGCCTTCATTCCGAGAAACCACCGGATCGAAGCGGTCATCGAGGCCGCCGTGAACCAGGACGATTTCGCGCCGTTCGAGGAGCTTCTCGCGGTGCTGTCGAGACCCTACGAGGACCAGCCGGCCTTTGCGCGCTATGCGGAGGCACCCGAACCGCATCAGTGCGTGCGGCAGACGTTTTGCGGCACTTGATGCGTTAACCGAGCGTCTACCATCCGGCGAAGCGCACCGCCCGAGGCGACCGCAAATTAACAAAGGGTCAATCGACCCCGACAAATCTAACGGTTTCTCGGGGGAGATTGACGTGGACGGGCTGGTATTTGAATTCATGGGATTGGCGATCCTCGCCCTTTGCCTCATCGTGCTGGCCTTTCCGCCGTCGCACCGGCAGCCGTCGCGCCGCGTTCGCGATTACTGACCGGTCCCTTGTTCGAAGCGGGCATGGGCGCGATCGGGACCGCTACTTGCGTGGTCAGGTCTTTCGAGTCCTAGGGAAAAGTCCCGTTCCGCCCAAATGCAGGGCTCGAATTCGATCCAAGACCCTTGACATATCAGCGCTTTCGGCAGAACGCCGTCTCAAGAAGCGTCATGGGCCGTTCATGGATTTGATTACCACCACTTCGGAACTCACCGCAGTCTGCGCGCGCCTTGCCAAGCATCCGGTCATCACCGTCGACACCGAATTCCTGCGCGAGACGACCTACTATCCCCTGCTCTGCGTGGTGCAGATGGCGAGCGCCGAGGAAGCGGTCGTCGTCGACACGCTCGCCAAGGGCATCGACCTGAAGCCGTTCTTCGAGCTGATGGTCGACGAGAAGGTGCTGAAGGTGTTCCATGCCGCCCGCCAGGACATCGAGATCGTCTGGCACCAGGCCGGCATCATCCCGCATCCGATCTTTGACACCCAGGTGGCGGCCATGGTGCTCGGCTATGGCGATTCCATCGCCTACGACCAGCTGGTCGAGCGCATCATGGGCCACCGGCCGGACAAGACCCACCGCTTCACCGACTGGTCGCGCCGGCCGCTGACCAAGGAGCAGATGCATTACGCGGTCTCCGACGTCACCCATCTGCGCGACGTGTTCGCAGCGCTCGACGCCGATCTCAAGAAGCGCGGCCGCAACCACTGGGTGAGCCTCGAGATGGAAATTCTGACCAGCCCGAACACCTACGACTTTCACCCCGAGCGGGCCTGGGAGCGGCTGAAGACGCGGGTGCGCAAGCCGAAGGAGCTTGCGGTCCTGATGGAAGTCGCGGCCTGGCGCGAGCAGGAGGCGCAAAGCCGCGACGTCCCGCGCGGGCGCGTGCTGAAGGACGATGCGGTCGGCGACATCGCGACCCAGGCGCCGACCAGCCTCGAACGGCTGGCCAATCTGCGTTCGCTGCCGAAGGGCTTCGACCGCTCGAAATGGGGCGCCGATATCGTGGCCGCCGTGCAGCGCGGTCTGGCGCGCGATCCCGCGACGTTGCCGAAACTCGAAAAGCCGCGCAGCAACTCGAACGGGGCGGCGACCGTAGAACTCCTGAAAGTCCTGCTGCGGATGACATCGGAGCGCCATGCGGTTGCCAGCAAGGTGATCGCGACCGTGGACGATCTCGAGCAAATCGCAGCTGACGACAATGCCGAGGTCGCCGCGCTGCAAGGCTGGCGCCGCGAGCTGTTCGGTGAAGCGGCGCTGGCGCTGAAGCACGGCCGGGTGGCGCTGGCAATCGAAAAGGGACGCGTGGTCAAGGTCGATCGAGGCTGACGGCCCTTCAGCTGGCGCCGAGCATTGGCGGCTGCGCAAGCGTCACACCGCTACCACTTCACTTCCAGGCCCACCGTGCCCTGGTGCGACTGCATCGCGGCGCGGAACTTGCCGTCATAGTTGATGTAGAGCCGCACCATGTTGGTGAGGCTCAATGAAGCCGACGCCCCGGCATCCGCGCCGTATTGGCTTTCACCGATACCCTGGACCGTGATGCTCTCTGGCCCCAGGCTGACCAGGACCGAGCCGAAATTCTGCGAGAAATTGTCGACGAACTTGCCGTAGGCGGACAGGTCGAAAACCTTCTGGTCGATGATCCAGTAGTGCCCGACTTCGGCGCCGAGCAGGACACGCGAGCGCTCTATCGTCGTGCCGGTCGCCGTCAGCGGATCGAGGCCCCCCATCTCGCGGAACGCACTGGTGGTGGCGCGGACGTATTCGAGCCCGGCCTTCGGCACGATGCGGCTCTGGTCGATGCTCCAGTAATAGCTGAGTTCGGTCAGCGCGCCGTCGATCTCCGCGGTGTAGCCGGCGCTGGCGGTCCCGAACCCGGTGTCCCGGCTCGAATTGATGTTGCCGAAGCCATGCACCAGCGCGAACGCCCAAGTCCATGGCCCCTTGTCGATGGAGCCGTTGATGCCGACCTGGGTGAGATCGAGGGTTGCCGACTGCAGCGCCAGCGGAACGTCGATCGCGGTTCGGCTCTGGTCGACCGAAAGGCCGACATTGACGCCGGGGGCAAGCCGCGCGCCGATGCCCCCGACACCGCCCCAGGTCTGGCGCTGGTCGGCGACGAAATTACCCTCGGCGCTGTCCCTGGTCGAGATCCCGTAGGCCTCGGCCCAGGTCCGAACCGTCGGCGCATCCGTCGCCTGCGAAGCGCCGCCGCCGCCGGGATTGGTCCGCGATGCCCGATCGAAGCCGGACGACGCCTGGTTTCCGAGCCGCTCCAGGAAACTGCTGCCGAGGTTCGTCACCGTCGAGGCGGCCGAAAGATCGGCGTTGATTTGTGTCGGTGTCGGGGACGGCGACGGTGTCGGAACGGGGGTGGGGGACGGCGTCGGGGTGGGCGTCGGACTGGGACTGGGGCTCGGCGATTGCGCGAGCGCCGGCGAGGACAGCGCCGCGCCGCCGAGGATGAGCACGAAGGCAATGGCAATGGCGGTTGCAAGCCGGCGGCCGGAGCCGCTCTGTCTTGTTCGCGACAGCCGCGATGCGCAGCACATCAATGCCATTCCCAAAAAGAGCGCCAACTCGACAAAACAGCAAAAAAACCCGGCGGCCGGTGGCGATTTGCCCCCAGTTCTCCGGGAGCGTCAATCGGTCTTGATCCGCTGCGGGGGGCAATTACCGGACATTGTTGTTGCCCTGCCACAGGTCGTCAGGGGCGAAACTGATCGCCGGCGCAATTTCCGGAGCCGCGCCGGAAGCTTGCTAACTCGCAAATTTCGTGTTGCAATTGCCGGCACAATCGGATTTAGGCCGATCGACTGTGCGTTTCGCGACTGAGAAATTGAGCAGACATCCGACAAGCCCGCTTGTGGCGTGGCACGCAAAAAGCGTGGCCGCGTCTTTTTTACGTCTAGACCAGGAGACAGGCGATGCAAAAAGGCACCGTCAAGTGGTTCAACCCGACAAAGGGTTATGGGTTCATCAAGCCGATGGTCGGCGATAAGGACGTGTTCGTCCATATCTCGGCGGTCGAGCGCGCTGGGCTCTCCACCCTCAACGAAAACCAGGTCATCGAGTACGACCTCGTGGAAAATCGCGGCAAAACCTCCGCGGAAAATCTGAAGCTCTCTTAAGCATCGTCACGATCCGCGCAAGCAATCCTGATGCACCCCCGGCGAGGGCCGGGGGTTTTTTATTTTCGGCTCGACCGGCCGTCGCGGTCTAACGCCGGCGAAATCAGAAGATCGCCGGACCGGCCGCCCCCCGTTCGGCAAAAATCGCCCTCCAGCCTGACCTCACCGCTGGCGAGGAGCCGCAGCGCGGCGGGATAGATGCGGTGCTCGATCCGAAGGATGCGCTCTGCCAAACTCTCCGCCGTGTCGTCATCGAATACCGCGACCGCGCCCTGCATCAGGATCGGGCCGGCATCGGTTTCAGGGATGACGAAATGCACGGTCGCGCCGGAAATCTTCACCCCGGCGCGCAGTGCCTGCGCCTGCGGTTCGAGGCCCGGAAACGACGGCAGCAGCGAGGGATGGATGTTGAGTATCCGCCCATGCCAGCGCCGCACGAATTCGGCCGTGAACAACCGCATGAATCCGCCGAGGCAGATCAGGTCGATCTTGTGGTGCTCCAGCGCCGACTGCAGCACCGCCTCGAACGCCGCGCGATCCCTGCCGAACGGCTTGCTTTCGATGGTGAGCGCCGCAACGCCGCTTGCCCTTGCCCGTTCGAGACCGCCGGCATCGGCGCGGTTGGAAATCACGACCGCGATCTCGGCCGGGAAATCGCCCGCGCGCGCCGCCTCGATCAGGGCGGCCATGTTCGATCCGCGCCCTGAAATCAGGATTGCGACCCGACGCTTCATGGCCTCACCATGAAAGGTCGAGATGGCCGTTATAGACCACCCGGTGCTCGCCGGCAGCCGGGATCACCTCGCCCAGCAGCGCGACGCTCTCGCCGCCTTCGGCGAGCATGTCGCTGACCGCTTCGACCGCGTCGGCCGCAACGATGGCGATCATGCCGACGCCGCAGTTGAAGGTGCGCAGCAATTCCAGTTCGGCGACGCCGCCCTGCGCCGCCAGCCACTTGAACACCGGCAACACCTGCAGGCGCGCCAGGTCGATGCCGACGCCCAGATGTTTCGGCAGCACGCGCGGGATATTGTCGGTGAACCCGCCGCCGGTGATGTGGGCGAGCCCCTTGATCGCGCCGGTCTCGCGGATCGCGCGCAGGCAGGATTTGACATAGAGCCGTGTCGGCGTCAGCAGCGCGCCGCCGAGCGTCATGACCGGCGAAAACGGCGCCTGGGCGTCAAAGCCCAGGCCTGAGGTTTCAACGATCCTGCGGACCAGCGAAAACCCGTTGGAGTGCACGCCGGACGAGGCGAGGCCGAGCACCGCATCGCCCGCGGCGATGTCAGGCCGCGGCAGCAGCGTGCCGCGCTCGGCAGCGCCGACCGCAAAACCGCCGAGGTCGTAGTCGCCGTCCTTGTAGAGGCCGGGCATTTCGGCGGTCTCGCCGCCGATCAGCGCGCAGCCGCTTTCCCGGCAACCCTCGGCGATGCCGGCGACGATGGCCGCGGTGGCTTCCGGATCGAGCTTGCCGCAGGCGAAATAATCCAGAAAGAACAGCGGCTCGGCGCCCTGCACCACGAGGTCGTTGACCGACATCGCCACCAGGTCGATGCCGATGCCGCCATGCAGGCCGGTCTCGATGGCGATCTTGAGCTTGGTACCGACGCCGTCGGTTGCCGCGACCAGGATCGGGTCCTTGAAGCCCGCGGCCTTGAGGTCGAACAACCCGCCGAACCCGCCGATTTCGGCCTCGGCGCCGGCGCGGGCGGTGGCGCGAACCAGCGGCTTGATGAGATCGACCAGGCGATTCCCCGCATCGATATCGACGCCCGAATCCGCGTAAGTGAGCCCGTTCTTGCGGTCGATCATGGCCTGTTCCAGCTGATGGCGGCTGGTTACGTCGGATTGCCCCGCCGTGCAATGGCTCGCAAGCGGGCGGCGCATGTACTATGTAAACGGGAACCGGTTCAGCCTGCAAAGAGCCGGATGTGACGTTAAAATCAGGCCGCCAGCCGGGAAGCGCCGCGTTGAGTATTCCGAATATCATTACGCTGGGTCGCATCCTGCTGGTGCCGATCATCGTCTGGGCGATCGCCTCGAACCAGATGGAAATCGCGTTTGCGATCTTCGTCATCGCCGGCGTCAGCGACGCGGTCGACGGCTTTCTCGCCAAACGTTTCAACATGGCGAGCGAGCTGGGCGCCCTGCTCGATCCGCTCGCCGACAAGGCGCTGCTGGTCTCGATCTATGTGGCGCTCGGCATCTGGGGCGCGGTGCCGCACTGGATCGTCATTCTCGTGGTTTCGCGCGACATCATGATCGTCAGCGCCGTGATTGTGTCATGGTTGTCCGGCAAGCCGATTCCGATGAAGCCGTTGATGGTGTCCAAGCTCAATACGGTGGCGCAGGTGGCGTTCGCAGCCCTGGTGCTGGCGGCGCTCGGCTTCGGTTTCGAACCTGCGCCTTACGACCTGATCCTGATGGGATTTGTAACGGTCTTTACACTGGTGTCCGTGTCCCTCTATCTCGTCGAGTGGGTCCGGCACATGAGCACGATCGAAGCCAGATAATATACTTAGTCATGCGCCGGCCGGTCCCGGCATGGAGTGAGCTCAAGTGCCAGGCCGCGTCCAACCCCGTCAGCTCGCCCTTGCGCTGCCGCATGCGGAAAGTCTCACCCGCGACAATTTTCTCGAGGGGCCGGCCAATGCGGCAGGCCTGGCGCTGATCGACGGCTGGCCGGAATGGCCGAACCGCGTCATGCTGCTGGTCGGGCCGGAAGGGTCCGGCAAAAGCCACCTCGCCGCCATCTGGGCCGAGCAGGCCGGCGCGCGCTCGATATCGGCCCGTGCGCTGACCCCGGCTGCCGTGCCGGGCGCGCTGGCCACCGGGGCGCTGGTGGTCGAAGATCTGAATCCGCCTGAGTTCGACGAGCGCGCGCTGTTCCATTTGATGAATCTGGCCCGGGAAGATCAGGCCTTCGTGCTGATGACAGCACGGCTCGCGCCATCGGCGTCTCACATCGAACTGCGCGATCTGCGCTCGCGCCTGCGCGCGGTGCCGACGGTATTGCTGCTGCCGCCCGACGATGCGCTGTTTCGGGCGCTGATCGTCAAGTTTTGCGCCGACCGTCAGCTGGCCATCGACGAGAGCGTGGTAAGTTATCTCGCAAGTCGGATCGAACGATCCTATGCAGGCGTCAGGCACGCCGTCGAGCTGCTGGACGCCGAGGCCCTGCGGCTGGGCCGGCCGGTTACCCGGGCGCTGGCGGCGGAATTGCTGCGCAATACGTGATCGCCGGGCCAGCCCGGCATCTTGACGGCGGCACCGGACGGAACATCAATGTCATTGAATCGTCATTGCCATATCACAAGCTCCGCGCATGCCGTGCCCCTTGGTCGCAACGGCCGCCGCCCGAGGATAGATTGAAACTTCATGGATTCTGCACAAGCCATTGTAATAAAAGAAAAAGAAGCGGAAGCCGAGGCTGCTCCGTCGATCGCCCACAGCCCCGAACGCTTCATCAATCGGGAGCTGTCCTGGCTGCATTTCAATCGCCGCGTGCTGGAAGAATCGGTCAATTCCGGCCATCCCGCGCTCGAGCGGGTGCGATTCCTGTCGATTTCGGCCAATAACCTTGACGAGTTCTTCATGGTCCGGGTTGCCGGCATCAAGGCCCAGGTGCGGGAAGGCATCACCGAGCGCAGTCCCGACGGGCTGTCCCCGGCCGAGCAGTTGGTCCTGATCAACGAGACGGTCTCAAAACTCGCCATCGACCAGCAGGCGATCTGGCGCGACCTGCGCGGCATCCTGGCCGAAGTCGGCATCGTTCTGATCGATGGCCGCGACGTCAGCAAGACCGAGCGGGCCTGGATCGAGGATCACTTCCTCCGCAATATCTTTCCGCTGCTGACGCCGCTGGCGATCGACCCGGCGCATCCCTTCCCGTTCATCCCGAGTCTCGGCTTCACCGTCGCGCTGCACTTGGCGCGGATCTCCGACGGCAAGCCGATGAACGCCCTGATCCGCATGCCCGGCAAGATCGACCGTTTCATCCGCCTGCCTGCCGGCAAGGATGGCGCGGTGCGGGTGATCACGCTGGAGCAGGCCACCGGCCTGTTCATCGGCCGGCTGTTTCCCGGCTACACCGTCAAGGGCCAGGGTGCGTTCCGGATCATCCGGGATTCCGAACTCGAAATCGAGGAAGAGGCCGAGGACCTGGTGCGGCTGTTCGAGACCGCGCTGAAGCGGCGGCGGCGCGGATCGGTGATCCGGCTCGAGATCGAAGCCAAGATGCCGGAGGAGCTGCGCGGCTTCGTGCAGCAGGCGCTCTCCACCACCGACGACGAGGTGCTCTTGGTCGACGGCGTGCTGGCGATGAACGAACTGTCGCAATTGACCCGGCTCGACCGGCCCGATCTCGAATTCGCGCCCTATGTGCCCCGCCATCCCGAGCGGGTGCGCGACCATGGCGGCGACATCTTCGCCGCGATCCGGCAAAAGGACCTGATCGTTCACCATCCCTATGAGTCCTTCGACGTCGTCGTCCAATTCCTGCAACAGGCCGCCCGCGATCCCGACGTGGTCGCGATCAAGCAGACGCTGTATCGCACCTCGAACAATTCGCCGATCGTGCGCGCGCTGGCGGAAGCCGCCGAAGCCGGAAAATCGGTCACCGCGCTGATCGAACTCAAGGCCCGCTTCGACGAGGAGGCCAACATCCGCTGGGCGCGCGACCTCGAACGCGCCGGCGTGCAGGTGGTGTACGGCTTCCTCGAACTGAAGACCCACGCCAAACTGTCGCTGATCGTGCGCCGCGAGGGCGGCAGCCTCACCACCTATGTGCACACCGGCACCGGCAATTATCATCCGGTGACCGCGCGCATCTATACCGACCTGTCCTATTTCACCTCGGACCCGATCATCGGGCGCGACGCCGCGCGGGTGTTCAACTACATCACCGGCTATGCCGAGCCGAGCGACATCGAGAAAATGGCGGTCTCTCCCCTCACCTTGCGCAAGCGGATCATCGAGCACATCCACGGCGAGACCAACCATGCCCGCCACGGCAGGCCGGCCGCGATCTGGATGAAGATGAATTCGCTGGTCGACCCCGAAATCATCGACGCGCTGTATGAGGCCTCCCAGGCCGGCGTATCGATCGAACTGGTGGTGCGCGGCATCTGCTGCCTGCGGCCGGGCATCCCGGGGCTGTCGGAGAACATCCGCGTCAAATCGATCATCGGCCGCTTCCTGGAACACGGCCGAATCTACTGCTTCGGCATGGGACAGGGCCTGCCCAGCGCAAAAGCTGCTGTGTATATCTCGTCCGCCGACATGATGCCGCGCAACCTCGACCGGCGCGTCGAAATCCTCTGTCCGCTGCAAAATCCCACGGTGCATCAGCAGGTTCTCGAACAAATCATGGTCGCGAATCTGAAGGATACCGAGCAGAGCTGGCAGTTGTTGCCGGATGGGTCGTCAACGCGTATGAAGGCCGCGAAGGGCGAGGAACCGTTCAACCTTCATAATTATTTCATGACGAATCCGAGTCTGTCAGGCCGTGGAAAGTCGCTCAAGGAATCTTCGCCACGTCGCCTCACGCGCCGTACCGAACGTCATCCCCAGCCATAACGGGTTTTGCCGGTGAGGCGGCCCCGCAAGCGCGCTTCGAGCGTCGCGGTCATCGACATCGGCTCGAACTCGGTGCGTCTCGTCGTCTATGAAGCGATGGCGCGCAGCCTGACCACGATCTTCAACGAGAAGACGCTGTGCGGGCTCGGCCGCGAGGTGCAGAGCACCGGCCTGTTGGCGCCCGACGCCGTTGCCAAGGCGCTGACGTCGCTCAAGCGTTTTCGCGCGCTGTGCCGGGTGATGAAGGTCGGCCGCGTCTACGCGATCGCCACCGCCGCCTGCCGCGACGCCACCAATGGCGCCGATTTCATCGCCAGGGCCGAACGCATCTGCGGCGTCAAGATCGAGATCCTGTCGGGCCCGCGCGAGGCGAAATTGTCCGCGCTCGGCGTGATCTCGGGAATTCACCGCCCCGACGGCATCGTCGGCGACCTCGGCGGCGGCTCGCTGGAACTGATCGATGTCCGCGGAAACCGCATTCGCAGCGGCGTGACGCTGCCGCTGGGAAGCCTGGCGCTGCAGGATCTGTCGCATAAATCGCTGAAGCGCGCCGAGCGCATCGTCAGGGGCGAACTGACCGGCCTTGCCCAGCTCAAATCCGGCCGCGGCCGCGCCTTCTACGCGGTCGGCGGAACGTGGCGGGCCTTGGCGCGCATCCACATCATCCAGAGCGAATATCCGCTGCGGGTGATGCATGGCTATTCGATCCCGGCGCAGGACGCGCTCGATTTCGCCCAACGCCTGCGGCGGCTGGTCGTGGCCAACATGCTGGCCAACATCGAAGTCGTCGCCGACGCGCGGCGGCCGCTACTCGCCTATGCGGCGCTGGTGCTCGAATACATCATCCGCGTCGCCCGGCCGAAGACCATCGTGTTTTCCACCTTCGGCGTGCGCGAAGGCCTGCTTTACGAGAAACTGCCGCAGCCGGAGCGCCACGAGGACGGGCTGATCTGCGCCGCCCAGACGCTCAACGAATTGCTGTCGCGATCGGCCCGCCACGCCCAGGAATTGATCGAATGGACCGACCGGCTGGTGCGGGTCGCGAAGTTGCGGGAAACCGACGAGGATCGCCGGCTGCGCCATGCCGCCTGCCTGTTGTCGGACATCGGATGGCGAGTCCATCCCGACCATCGCGGCGAGGAAACGCTGAGCCTCATCACCAACGGAAATTTCGGCTCGATCAGCCATCAGGGCCGGGCCTTCGTCGCGCTGTCGGTGTTCTTCCGCTACGCCGGCTTGAGCGAAGAAAATCAGCCCCCGATCATCGTCCAGGACCTGGTGCCCCCGGCCATGCTGGAGCGCGCGCGCGTGCTCGGGGCAGCCTTTCGCGTCGCCCATCTGATCTCGGCGGCGCGCCCGGGCGTGTTGCCGGCCACCCATTTCCGCAGCAACGGCCGCAAGCTGATGCTGGTGTTCGAACACCGGCTGGTCGACCTGGTCGCCGACCGCGTCGGCAGCCGCTTCAGGCAGCTGGCACGGCTGCTCGGGCGATCGGGGACGATCCTGCGGCGGTAGGGCGCGCTTATTCCTCCCCCCGCTTAGCGGCGGGGTCGAGACGAGCGAAGCTCGCTCTTGGCGTGGCGCGAAACGCCGGGTGGGGGTTGCTCAGCAAGCTGAGCGGTCAGCGCCAAGTCTCAAGCCGCTCAGCCGCCGCTTGCTTATTTCCTGCAGCGGACCTTGATCTTGTCTTATTTGTAGCTACAACAATTCAATGAAGATCACGTTCGATCCGGCAAAGCGGGCGAGCACGTTGAGGGACCGCAGTCTCGATTTCGCCGACGCTGCCGAGGTGTTCGCGGGCACGCCCTGAATATTCCGGACGAACGCCGTGACCATGGCGAGCCCAGGATTATCACCGTGGGGTTGTTGCGCGGGCGAATGGTGATCGTGGTTTGGACGCCGCGCGGCAACGGGCGGCATGTATTTTTGATGAGGAAAGCCAATGACCCGGAAAAAGCGCGCTTTGGGAAGCGACTTGAAGAAGATTGATCGCCACGTCATTCAGCCGCACGAATATGACGAGGTGCCGGAACTGACCGAGGAAATGGCTGAGCGCGCCGATCTTTACCACGGCAGCAGGCTGATCCGTCGCGGGCGGCCGAAATCCGACGATCCCAAGCAACTGATCACCTTGCGGCTGGATGCCGCGGTGCTTCGCTGGTTTCAGCAGAGCGGCCCGGGCTATCAGTCCCGCATCGGCGCCGCGCTGAAATCGCACATGACGCGCAGGAAGGCGGCAGCGAAAACATCACGGGGAAAAGCGGTGAACAAGAAGAAGGCCGGATGAACCGGAGCAGCATCCCTTCCCAATCCGCCCCCCCAGTGCAGCGGTGGAGTCCGAGGCGAGCGAAGCGCGCTCTTGGGGTGGCGGGCCGCAGGCACCGCGTCCGGAACACGAGTGGGGGGCCCTCGGGCAAATCACTTCCGAAGTGGCCGTGCCATCGCAGATCGGGATTGTCAATCCCCGCTTGCAAAAATATTCTGCTTTACCGAATATTCTGATTATCCTATATTGCTCGCGTCCCGCCCCACCAAAGGGGCGTTGCGCAACGTCAACAACGCGGGGCGGGATGCGGTGGACGCCGATGGTGCTCTTGACGAAGGCATTTGAGGCGGACGGCGAAGCCGTGTGGTCCTGGCACCTCGACGCTGGTGTCAAGTTGGCGTGAAGCAGCGCCGATGACGGTGGCCAAAGAGCCCGAGCACCGGGGAGATCACGGAGTAAGCCGTAAACCATTGCGTGGGGAATGCCGGGTGATTCCGGTGTGACCTGACAACACGTGTGCGCTCTACCACTACCCGTTGCACACGTGGCTATCGGGCGCATCGGCCGCCCGGCATTCCCTGCGCCCTCTGTTTGGAGGGCGGAGATAAAAGAATACCTCGCGCAAAAAATGCATGCGGCGAGATCGCGAAGGTGTGTCTCAACGTCATTGCGAGGAGCCCTTGCGACGAAGCAATCCATGCAGCGACAAGAAAGAAAGATGGATTGCTTCGCTGCGCTCGCAATGACGGTATTGGGCCGTTTGAAATTTGAATTCCGCAGATTGCATTTACCGCTTGTCGATCGGCTGAGACGCCTCAGTCGTATTCGGCTGTGCGATCCGTTCGAGCTGCCGCAGCCTGCGCTTGCGCCAGGTCGATCCAGCCGCCAGAACCGTGATCGCGCCCAGTATCGAGGCGATGTATTCGATCGGATCGCCGCCGAGGCCGAGCAGCGCCGAGGTCGCCTCGAGTCCGATGGAGATCTGCCCATCGAGCAGCCGCTGCAGGACGGGATGCACGGCCGGATCGGTCGCTATCACGTCGCCGGCGATCCAGCCGAGCAGCGTCGCGCCGAGCCAGACCAGGATCGGAAAGCGGTCGAGCACCAGCATGATCAGGGCTGCGCCGGCGATGATCATGGGAATGCTGATGGCGAGGCCGAGGATCAACAGCGGTATCTGTCCGTTCGCGGCAGCCGCAACCGCGATGACATTGTCCAGACTCATGACGATGTCGGCGATCACCACGATCCGGATCGCGTGCCACAGGCCGGGAGCCGCGCTGACGTCGTCGCCTTCATCGTCGGGGACCAGCAGCTTGGCTGCGATCACCACCAGCGCGATGCCGCCGACCAGCTTCAGATAGGGCAGCACCATCAGCCTGGTAACGATGCCGGTGAAGGTAATCAGCAGCACCACCGCGATGCCCGCGCCGATCACCATGCCCCACAACCGCTGCCGGGGCGCCAGACCGCGGCACGCCATCGCGATGACCAGCGCATTGTCGCCGGACAACAGCACGTTGATCCAGATGATCTTGCCGACGGCGAGCCAGAATGCCGGCGTATGCATATCGGCGTGGATTTGCGCAAAAATCGCGCCGATATTGGCGGGATCGACGACCTGCGACAGCCAGCTCAAAGCCTACCCCCTTGGCGCGCACGCGGCCGTCGTCGCTGCCGTCGCCCGATCAGGCCCGCACGGCCAAGCCTGCGTCCGTCAACCGACGATCTCGTTGCCCGAGAAGAACTGCGCGATCTCGATCGCCGCCGTCTCCGTGGCGTCCGAACCATGCACCGAATTCTCGCCGATCGATTTGGCATGCAGCTTGCGAATTGTGCCGTCGGCCGCCTTGGCGGGGTCGGTCGCCCCCATGACGTCGCGATGTTTCAATACGGCGCTTTCGCCTTCCAGCACCTGGACCACCACGGGACCGGAAATCATGAAATCGACCAGCTCGCCGAAAAACGGCCGCGCCTTGTGCACGGCGTAGAAGGTTTCGGCCTGCTCGCGGGTCATGCGGATGCGCTTCTGGGCGACGATGCGAAGCCCCGCCTTCTCGATCAGCGCATTGATCGCGCCGGTGAGATTGCGCGCGGTCGCGTCGGGCTTAATGATCGAAAAGGTGCGTTCAATCGCCATGATTTCGTCCTTGCAAAGCTGAAGGGGAGTTGCGGGCTTATATCGGCGCGGCCGGCCAACGGCAAGCGACCAGGCCACGGCTTCGCCTCGCCGTATCAGGCGATCGGCGGGCCCGGAATTACAACAATTTCACGAAGATTAACCCTCTCTGAAACAACCGTCAGGGTGTCGTTCAGCTTGCCGGTACTAGCCTTTCCAGCGACCGAACGCTTCGCCGCTTCCATGGGCAGAGCGCCTTTCGGCCAGGAACTTCACCGATGGCGCCCACGGCGCCGAACCCGAGGAGTTGATCATGTTACGCAAACTCTCGCTTGTTGCAGTTGCCGCCATTTCGCTCGGAGCCGCCGCGCTGGCGCCGACCTCGGCTTCCGCCTTCGGCGGCTGGCATGGGGGCTGGCACGGCGGCGGCTGGCACGGCGGCTGGGGCGGTCCCCGCTTCTTCGTCGGCGGCCCTGCCTATTATTATGGCCCCTCTTACGGCTACGGCGGCTGCTATGTGCGCCGCCTAGTGCCCACGCCCTGGGGCCCCCGCTGGCGCCTGGTCAATCGCTGCTATTGATCGCTCGATCCGCCACGTCGAAAGCCCCGGCCCCGTCGCGCCGGGGCTTTCCGCCTCGGTTCCGATGAGGCGAAGCCGACGGACTTTCAGGCAATCTTTACTAAAACGGCGAGCAATCCGACCCTCCGGGGAAACTATTCCCGTCGCAATGACTTGGTGCAGCATCAATTCATTGCATTGGATAGCAGGCGGAACTCGTCATGAACGGCCGAATCGACGACAGCAGCGAATGGATGGATCGCAGGACGACCCGATCGATCTGCAACGCCGTGGGCGAACGGCTGCAGCAGGATCTGCGCCCCGATTCGTCGCGTCTTTCATCCCACTTGCAGCATCTGATGGACGAATTGCGCCGGCGGGACGAAGCGGACGGCGGCAGGTCGAACTGAATCCGTTGCCACGATGCGGGGCGCGGAGCCGAGATTTCGCGCACAAACGGGGTTGCGTTTGGCGGCGGCTCCGGTGACAACGCCGCATGCTTTCAATCACCGAAATATCGCTCCGGATCGCCGGACGGCTTCTGATCGATCATGGCACGGCCCAGATCGTGCCGGGCGCGCGCGTCGGCTTCGTCGGCCGCAACGGCGTCGGCAAATCGACGCTGTTCGCCGCGATCCGCGGCGAATTGCCGATCGAGGCCGGCAGCATCGCGATCCCGCCGCGCTGGCGCGTCGGCAGCCTGGCGCAGGAGGCCCCGAACGGGCCGGAAAGCCTGATCGAAATCGTGCTCAAGGCGGATATCGAGCGCGACGCGTTGCTGCGCGAGGCCGAAACCGCCCATGACCCGCACCGGATCGCGGAAATCCAGACCAGGCTCGTCGACATCGACGCCCATTCGGCGCCGGCGCGGGCGGCGTCGATCCTGAGCGGCCTCGGCTTTTCGACTGCGGACCAGGCCCGGCCATGCCAGGAATTCTCCGGCGGCTGGCGGATGCGGGTTGCACTCGCCGCAACCCTGTTCGCCGCGCCCGATCTGTTGCTGCTGGACGAGCCCACCAATTATCTCGATCTCGAGGGCACGCTGTGGCTGGAAGATCATCTGGCGAACTATCCGCGCACCGTGATCGTCATCAGCCATGATCGCGACCTGCTCGACACCTCCGTCGACCAGATCCTGCATCTCGATCGCGGCAAGCTGACACTCTACAAGGGCACCTATTCGTCGTTCGAGGAGCAGCGCGCGATCCGCGAAATGCTCGACGCCAAGCATGCCAAGCGCCAGGCCGACGAGCGCAAGCGCCTGCAGGCGTTCGTCGATCGCTTCAAGGCCAAGGCCTCGAAGGCGCGCCAGGCCCAGTCGCGCGTGAAAATGCTGGAAAGGATGAAGCCGGTCACCGCGCTGGTGACGCAGGACGTGCGCGAGATTACGTTTCCCAATCCTGAGAAGATGCTGTCGCCGCCGATCATCGCGGTCGACAATGTTTCGGTCGGCTACGATCCGAAAAGCCCGGTGCTCAACCGCGTCACGCTGCGCATCGACACCGATGACCGCATTGCGCTGCTCGGCTCAAACGGCAACGGCAAGTCGACGCTGGTCAAGCTGCTGGCCGGCAAGCTGGCGCCGTTCTCCGGCCACCTCACGCGCGCCGACAAGCTCTCGGTCGGATATTTCGCGCAGCACCAGGTCGACGAGCTCACGCTCGACGCTTCGCCCTACGATCACGTCCGCAAGCTGATGCCGGATGCGCCCGAGACCAAGGTGCGCGGGCGCACCGGCGCGATCGGCTTTTCCGGCAAGGCCGGCGATACCCTGGTCAAGAGCCTGTCGGGCGGCGAGAAGGCCCGCCTGCTGTTGGGACTTGCGACCTTCTTCGGTCCCAACATGATCATCCTCGACGAGCCGACCAACCATCTGGATATCGACAGCCGCGCCGCGCTTGCCGAAGCCATCAACGAATTTCCCGGCGCCGTGATGATGGTCTCGCATGACCGTTATCTGATCGAAGCCTGCGCCGATCAATTATGGGTGGTGGCCGATCATGCCGTGACCAGCTACGACGGCGATCTCGACGATTACCGGCGCATGGTGTTGTCGGCGCGCGGCATGCGCACCAATTCGCGCGACCGCGGCGATGAGCGGGCAACCGGCCGCGACAAGCCTCAGCGCATGAGGGGCGAAAAGCGCGTACCCCTGAAGCAGAAGATTTCGGACGCCGAGGCGGAGATCGCGCGCATCAGCGGCATCATTGCCAAGATCGACAGCGCGCTGGCGCTGCCGGACCTGTTCAAGCGCGACCCGAAGCAGGCGGCGCAGCTCACGCAAGCGCGCGCCGGTGCCGAAAGCGCGCTGCAGCGCGCCGAGGAAGAATGGCTGGCGGCGAGTTCGCAATATGATGAGGCCACCGGCTGAGCCGGTCGCGGGCGATCAGGTCGCCGCCGGTTTCTTCTTCTTCGCGACCTTCGATTTCGCGGGCTTCGGCGGCGCTTCCGCCTGCGGCGCGCGCTCGATCGAACTCAGGCGTCCGGCGGTGAAGGTATAGATACCGGCGCGCTGGCCCTGCAGATAGGTAACCACCGCTACCCGGTCGCCGCGCGCATTGTTGGAGAGGTTGACGCTGCCGGGTGCGCCGATGCCGCGCACGACATCGCATTCGGTATGACCGAGCGCCACGGTACCCGAGGTCGAGGGGACGGGCGCATCCGCCGCAGCATTGGCGTCCGCTGGCGCGCCGGGAGGCGTCATACCCGGGCAATAACCCTCGGCGCTGACCAGGTCTTCCGCCGTCACCGGTCGGTTGGGTGTGAGCGGCGGCGCATCGATCGAGACGTTGCGGATGAACAACCTGCCGGGACGCGAAAACCAGTCCGCGTCTCGCGAAAAGATGTCGCCCGCGCTCGAGCAGCCCGCGACCAGGGGGGCAAGCAGCAGCAACCCCAGCAGTCGCGTTCGATGAGAGCTATGGTCCCGCACGATCAACTAAATTCCCACCCCGGCTCGATAAGCGCTTGTCCCACCATCACTTTGCGGCACGACCGTGGCTGGATGCAAGCGCCGCGCACGAAACCGCAGATTATCATTAATTGCCGGATATCGCTAATCCCGCCGCTGCCAGCGGCCGCGCTCGTCGGCCTGCCAGTAGGTCACCTCGAAACCACGCGCCTTGCAGTCGCTCCAGGCACCCCGGGCGGCGGCGAGCGCATCGGCGTCGTCGCCGTTGAAGACCAGAACCATCCGCTCATAGGCCTCGGCGTCCGCGGGCAGCACGGCATTGTCGATGAGAAACCTGACATTGGCGCGGTTCGGGTTGCCTTCCTCCGCCGCCAGCACGATCGGCTGATCCTGCGCGTCGCCGCCGCGCCAGGTCGCGTGCGGCAGGAATGAATCGTCGCGATAGGTCCACAAATGCGCATCGAGCGCCTCGGTGCGCTCCTGCGAGGTCGACTGCACCACCACCCGCCAGCCACGCTCGAGCGACTTCTCGAGCAGCGGCGGCAACACGCTCTCCAGCGACATGTTCTGCAGATGGTAGAACAGAACTTCCGTCATCGCATTTCCGCTATTTCCTGGCTTCGTAATACTCCGCGACCAGCCGCTCCAGCAGGCGCACGCCAAAGCCCGAACCCCAGCTTTGGTTGATGTCGGTTTTCGGCGCGCCCATCGCGGTTCCCGCGATGTCGAGATGCGCCCACGGCGTGTCATCGACGAAGCGCTGCAGGAATTGCGCGGCGGTGATCGAACCGCCGTGGCGACCGCCGGTGTTTTTCACGTCGGCGAATTGCGAGTCGATCAGCTTGTCGTATTCGGGACCGAGCGGCATGCGCCACACCCGTTCGCCGGTCTCCATGCCGACTTTCGCCAGTCGTCCGGCCAATTCGTCGTTGTTGGAGAATAGCCCCGCATATTCGGTGCCGAGCGCCACCATGATCGCCCCGGTCAGCGTGGCGAGATCGACCATGAATTTCGGCTTGAACTTCTTCGCCACGTACCAGAGCACATCGGCGAGCACCAACCTGCCCTCGGCGTCGGTGTTGATGATCTCGATGGTCTGGCCGGACATCGAGGTGACGATGTCGCCGGGGCGCTGGGCGTTGCCGTCGGGCATGTTCTCGACCAGGCCGATGGCGCCGACCACATTGAGCCTGGCTTTGCGCGCCGCCAGCGCATGCATCAATCCGACGACGCAGGCGGCGCCTCCCATGTCGCCCTTCATGTCCTCCATGTTGCCCGCCGGCTTGATGGAAATGCCGCCGGTGTCGAAGCAAACGCCCTTGCCGATGAAGGCCACCGGCCGATCGCCGCGCTTGCCGCCGTTCCAGCGCATGATCACGGTGCGGCCGGGCTGCGTCGAGCCCTGCGCAACACCGAGCAGCGCCCCCATTCCGAGTTTGGTCATGGCCTTGACGTCGAGAATCTCAACGTCGACGCCGAGCTTGCGCAGTTGGCTCGCGCGGCGCGCGAATTCGACCGGGTAGAGCACGTTGGGCGGCTCGTTGACGAGATCGCGCGCGGCGATGACGCCATCGACGAGGTGGGCGCTCGGCGCGAATGCCTTTCGCGCCGCCGCCACATCGCCGACCGCGAGCGAAATCTCGGCGCGCAGGGCGGCGTCCTCGCCGTCCTTCTTCTTGGTCTTGTATCGGTCGAACCTGTAGGCGCGCAGCCGCACACCCGACGCGATCGCGGCCACCTGGTCGGGTTTCATGGCGCCATCAGGCAATTCGGCGATGATCGTCACGGCGTCATTTCCGGCGCGCAGTTTGCCGGCGGCCACCCCGCCGAGCTTGAGGAAGTCGTTGTTCTTGATCTCGGACGGCTTGCCGACACCGATCACGATCAGACGCGGGACCTTGAGACCCTGCGGGGCCAGAATGTCGAGCGTTGACCGGCTCTTTCCCTTGAAGCGGTTGGTTGCCGCCGCCCGGGTGACGAGGTTAGCCGCCGCGCCGAGCGCCTTGCGGGTCGCCGGACCGTATTTCAACGCATCGTCGCAGAAAACCACGAGAATGCCGCGAGGCGCTGCGGAAAGAGGGACGAAACCGACCTTGACGGCGTCGGACATGGTTAACTTCTCCAAAAAGTTGGGGCCGTCGCTGGTCGGGAACCTGCCGGGGCCGGGCGCGGAATGTTCTCTTCGGCGGCGATTTGCGTCCGTCTAGAGCAGCACTGTTGCACTATGGCCTGCCAGTGGCTGCGCTGCCAAGCTCCTCAGTGGCAGACAGGCCACATCGGGTGAATTATTAACCATTTAGCGAGGGTGCCACGGCGCAGCCATTTTGTTGACGGATCAAAGGGATGGTAGTGAGAAAGTGAACAGGCTGGAACGCCCGTGGGGCGACCGAAGGGGATCCCGGTTTCGGGATCGGTCGCAAGTCACGGTTCCAGTTGGCAGGGCGGGATCGTGCGGTAGCGATGGGGTCAATCGACAAGTATATTTTTCGCACGACACTCGTGTCGTTTGCGCTGGTTCTGGTCAGCCTGACGGGCGTGATCTGGATTACGCAGGCGTTGCGCGGCATCGACCTGATGACCAGCCAGGGCCAGACCATCCTGACGTTCCTGGGCATCACCAGCCTCGTGATCCCGTCGCTGGTTTGGATCATCTCGCCGATCGCCCTGATGATCGCGATCTCCCACACGCTGAACAAGCTTGCGACCGATTCCGAAATCATCGTCATGAATGCCGCCGGCTTCTCGCCGTTCCGACTTTTCTATCCGTTCTTCTACGCCACCTGCGTGGTTGCCGTTCTGGTCGCCTTCATCGCCGCCTATCTCGCCCCCGACGGGTTGCGGCGAATCAAGCAATGGGACGCCGAAATCACCGCCGACGTGCTCACCAATATCCTACAGCCCGGCCGCTTCGCCCAGCTCGACCAGAACCTGACGATCCGCATCCGAGAGCGGCAGCCGGGCGGCCTGCTGGTCGGCATCTTCATCGACGACCGCCGCGATCCGAAGGAGCGCGTCAGCATCGTCGCCGACCATGGAACCGTGGTGAAAGGCGATAGCGGCTCGTTCCTGGTTCTCGAGGACGGCAATCTCGAGCGATTCGAAGTCGACAAGCGCGATCCGGCGCTGGTCGCGTTCGCCCGCTACGGTTTCGACATGTCGAAATTCTCCAACCAGGGCCACGACGTCGCATTGGGCATTCGCGAACGCTATATCTGGGAATTGCTTTGGCCGCCCGCCGACGATCCTATATTCACGCAGCTGCCGGGACAATTCCGCGCCGAGCTGCATGACCGCTTCATGTCGCCGATCTATCCGTTCGCATTCGCGGCGCTGACCTTTGCCTTTCTCGGCGCGCCGCGCACCACGCGCCAGAGCCGCAACTTTTCGATCGGCGGATCCATCCTTGCCGTGTTCGGGCTGCGCATGGTGGGTTTTGCCTGCTCCGTGTTGGCGGTGAAGACGCCGGTCGCCGCGGTCGTCCAATATCTGATGCTGCTGGGCGCCATCGGCATCGGCCTCTGGATCATCATCTGGGGTGTCGTGATAGAGCCGCCGGCCGCCCTGATCGAAGCGATCAACAAATCGAATGCGCGACTTTTGCGCCTGCTGGGGCGGCCCGTTACAGCATGAGCATGATGACCAACACGCTTGGGCGATATTTTGCCGGCCGCTTCGTGATCTCGGCACTCGGCGTGTTCGCGTCGATTTTCGTGCTGCTGGTGCTGGTCGACTACATCGAAATGGTCCGCAAGACGTCGGGGCTGGTCTCGGCATCCCCCATCATCGTGGCGGAGACGTCGCTGTTCCGCGTGCCGCAACTGCTCGAAAAGATGATGCCGTTTTGCATCCTGATCGGCGCCATGACCTGCTATCTTGCGCTGTCACGGCGGCTGGAACTTGTGATCGCGCGCGCCGCGGGCGTATCGGCGTGGCAGTTCATCGCGCCGGCGCTGGCAAGCGCCATCGTGCTCGGAATCATCGCCACTGCCGCCTACAATCCGATGTCCGCCGAGCTGCGCGAACGTTCCAAACGGATGGAGGCGGAGTTGTTCGGCTCCGCTCCCGGCGGCGGCGTCCAGGATGCCGCCGGTTTCTGGATCAACCAGGTCAACAGCGACGGCCAGGTCATCATGAACGCGGCGCGCAGCGAGCAGCAGGGCGTGCGGCTGACCGGGCTGACCTTGTTCAGGTTCGACAACGACTTCAAGTTCAAGGAGCGAATCGAAGCGCGAGAGGCGACGCTGGAGGAAGGACGCTGGGCGTTCAAAGGCGCCCGCCGCTTCTCCCTCGACGCGCCTCCGGTCGACCAGGACACCTTCTACCTTCCGACCAGCCTGACCCCCGCCCAGGTCCGCAACAGTTTCTCCACCCCGGAGACTGTGTCTTTTTGGCAACTTCCGAGCTATATCCGATCCTCGGAGAGTTCGGGATTTGCCACCGCCGGTTATCGGCTGCAGTACCACAAGCTTATCGCACAACCATTTTTGCTGGCGGCAATGGTCATGGTGGCGGCCTCCGTGTCGCTCCGCTTCTTCCGTTTCGGCGGCGTGCAGAAGATGGTTTTGAGTGGCGTGGGCGCAGGCTTTCTGCTCTACGTTTTGTCCAAAGTAACTGAGGATCTGAGCAAGGCTGAGTTGATGCATCCGATTGCTGCGGCGTGGCTGCCCGTGTTCGTGGGCGGCCTCACCGGCTTTTTGGCCTTGCTGTACCAGGAGGACGGGTAGTGGCCGTTGTCGCCGCCCTCCAGAGGATGTTGTCTGCGTTCAGGCGGCGCGCCCCCGTGCGCCGTCGAGGTCTCCTTTTGGGCACCCTGCACGAGGCGGCGGTGCTGCTGGTTTTCGGGCTCGTCATCGCAGGCCTGCTCGGATTTGCGACGGCAACCCCGGCCTTCGCGCAGAGCTTCACCTTCAATCCGAGGCCGCCTCACCCGGTACCGCCACGCACCGCCAATGACGGCCAGATGCTGGTCCAGGCGGTCGAGGTGGACTACGACTACAACAATTCGCGGGTGTCCGCGGTCGGCAACGTGCAGTTGTTCTACAACGGAACATCGGTCGAAGCCGACAAGGTGATCTACGACCAGAAGACAAAACGCCTGCATGCCGAGGGCAACATCCGCATGACGGATGCGGACGGCAAGATCACCTACGCCAACCTGATGGATTTGAGCGACGATTACCGCGACGGCTTCGTCGATTCGCTGCGCGTCGACACCGCGGACGCGACTCGAATGGCGGCAACCCGCGCCGACCGCACCAACGGCAATTACACCGTGTTCGAAAACGGGGTCTATACTGCCTGCGCTCCCTGCAAGGACGATCCGAAAAAGCCGCCATTATGGCAGGTCAAGGGCGCGCGCATCATCCACGATCAGGTGGACAAGATGCTGTATTTCGAGAACGCGCAGCTCGAATTCTTCGGCGTCCCGATGGCCTACATGCCGTATTTCTCGACGCCCGATCCGACCGTCAAGCGCAAGACCGGATTCCTGATGCCGGGCTTCTCCACGGTTTCGACCTATGGATACGGCGTCGAAGTCCCGTTCTATTGGGCGATCGCGCCGGACTATGACGCGACCTTCAACCCGCGTTTCACCAGCCAGCAGGGCGTGCTGATGCAGGCCGAATTCCGCCAGCGCCTGATGAACGGTTCGTACCAGATCCGCGCCTATGGCATCGACCAGCTGGATCCCGGCGCCTTCGCCGGTCAGCCCGGCGACCGCCAATTCCGCGGCGGCGTCGAAACCAAGGGCCAGTTCGCGCTGAACGACAAATGGGTGTGGGGCTTCGACGGCGTCGTGCTCTCGGACTATTATTTCATGTCCGACTATCGGCTGTCGCAGTACAAGGATCCGCTGAACTCGTTCCTGAGCCTGCCGACCGAGGCCGTTTCCCAGCTCTATCTGACCGGCATCGGCAATCGCAGCTATTTCGACGCGCGCACCATCTACTATCTCAGCTTCTCCGGCTTCCAGCAGCAGGTTCCGGTCATTCATCCTGTGATCGACTACTCGAACGTGCTCAACAACCCGATCTTCGGCGGAGAATTCAGCTACAAGACGAACTTCACCAGCCTGACGCGGAACGACGCGGCCTTCAACCCGATCACGTCGCTCGCCAACACCAACAGCCTGTGCACCGCGGCGTCCGCCGACCCGATGGCGCGGACGCCGACGCAGTGCCTGTTGCGCGGCATCCCGGGAACCTACACGCGCGCCACCGCCGAGGCGGACTGGCGGCGCTCGTTTACCGATTCGGCGGGCGAAATCTGGACGCCGTTCGCAAGCATCCGGGCCGATGCGATCGACGCCGACATCTCGAACCAGCCCGGCGTTTCCAACTTCCTGCCCGTCGGCAACACCCAGACGCTGCGGGTGATGCCGACCATCGGCCTCGAATATCGCTATCCCTTCATCAACGTCCAACCCTGGGGCACCACCACCGTCGAGCCGATCGCGCAGGTCATCGCGCGCCCCAACGAAAGCTACGCCGGCAAACTCCCCAACGAGGACTCGCAGAGCATGGTGTTCGACGCCAGCAACCTGTTCAGTGTGGATAAATTCTCCGGCTATGACCGCGAAGAAGGCGGCGGGCGGGCCAATGTCGGCGTGCAGGCGACCACGCAATTCGACCGCGGCGGCGCCGTCAAGGTGCTGTTCGGCCAGTCCTACCAACTGTTCGGCCTGAACTCTTACGCGGTCGCGGACCTCACCAATACCGGCGTCGATTCCGGCCTGCAGAACGCGAAATCCGATTATGTGGGCAGCGTCAGTTATTCGCCGAACCGAACCTATACGTTCAGCGTGCGCGCGCGGCTCGACGAGCAAACGCTGGATATCAACCGCCTCGAGGTCGAAGGCCGCGCCGCCTTCGACCGCTGGTCCGTCAGCGTAATGTACGGCAATTATGCCGCGCAACCGGACCTCGGCTACCTGACCCGCCGCGAGGGAATTCTGACCAGCCTGTCGGTCAAGCTGGCCGCGAACTGGGTGGCGACGGGAGCCGCCCGATGGGACCTCGTGGCGAACAATATCAATCAATACATCATCGGCGCAGGCTATGTGGACGATTGCTTCGTGCTGGCGGCCAACTATGTCACCTCCTACAGCTACTCGGCCGGCACCACGCCGCCGGTGCTCGGCCACGCCTTCATGCTGCAACTCGGCTTGCGGACCCTCGCTTCGACGGCGACCACGGCCGGCGGCGGGGTTATTCAATAGAGCCGGACCGGTCCGCTGCCCGAGCATGGTCGCCCGGCGTCGCGGCTCAAACTCGAATTGGTTGATATAGCTAATATGATCATGACGACCACATCCTCTCATCGCCTCACGCCGCTCGTCCTCGGCCTCAGCCTCGGCCTCGCCGCCGGGCTCGTCCTGATCGCGTGCGCCTCGCCGGCGCAGGCGCAAACCGTCGCGGTCATGGTCAACGGCACCCCCATCACCAACTACGATATCGAACAGCGCAGCAAGCTGACAACGTTGACGACTCACAAGCCTGCCGACCGCCAGCAGGTGCTCAACGAGCTGATCGACGAAAAGCTGAAGATCAAGGAAGCCAAGAATTTCGGGATCGACCCGAGCGGCGCCGATATTGACCAGGCCTATTCGTCGATGAGCGGTCGGATGCGGCTGACGCCGGAGCAGCTGACGAAATCGCTCGAGAGCCAGGGCATTCGGCCCGATACGCTGAAGGAACGCATCAAGGCCGACATGGTCTGGACCAGCCTGGTACGCGGCCGCTTCAAGGAGAGCCTTCAGGTCGGCGAGAAGGATGTCGCCGCCGCGATCAAGGTCAGCGGCAATGACGAAAAGCCGGAAACCGATGCGTTCGAATACAAGATGCAGCCGATCGTCCTGATCGTGCCGCGCGGATCCACGCCCGGCCTCATCGAGGCAAGGCAAAAGGAGGCCGAAGGCCTGCGCGGACGAATCCAGACCTGCGCCGATGCCAATGCCTTCTTCAAGTCCATGCCGAATGCCGCGATTCGCGAGACCGTGACCAAGACCTCGGCCGATATCCCGCCCGCGCTTCGCACAATTCTCGACAGCACTCCGATTGGCCATCTGACCCCGCCCGAAGTAACCAAGCAGGGCATCGAGATGGTCGTGCTGTGCGGGAGAGATCCGACCACCATCGACACGCCGAGGAAAAAGGAAATCCGCGACAAGATGTTCGCCGACAAATACGAAGCGAAGTCGAAGGCCTATCTGCAGGAAATCCGCAAAGCCGCGATGATCGAATATCCTTGACGCAATGGCAAAGCCCCTCGCGCTGACGACAGGCGAACCTGCGGGCATCGGGCCCGATATCACCCTCAAGGCGTGGCTGCGTCGCAATGAACTGAAGCTCCCGGCATTTTATCTGCTCGGCGACCGTGACCTGCTCGATCGGCGGGCCAGGGCTCTCGGCCTCAAGATTGAATTCGCAGACGTCAGCGCCGACGACGCCGCCGCCGCGTTCGCCGAGGCGCTGCCGGTCGTATCCACCGGCCACGCCGCGACGGCGCAGCCCGGCCGGCCGGACGATAGCAGTGCGGATGCGGCGCTCGCCTCCATCCGCCAGGCGGTCGGCGACGTCGCCGCCGGGCGGGCCAGCGCGGTCGTCACCAACCCGATCGCCAAGAGCGTTCTGTATCGCGCCGGATTCCGGCATCCCGGCCACACCGAGTTTCTCGCCGAGCTCGCCGCGACCGGCGGCCATACACCCCACCCCGTGATGATGCTGTGGTCCCCTGCCCTCGCGGTCGTGCCGGTGACTATCCATCGTCCGCTGCGCCAGGCGATCGCGCAGCTGTCCAGCGAGTTGATCGTCACCACGGCCCGCATCGTGGTCGCCGATTTGAAGGCCCGCTTCGGCCTCGCCCATCCGCGCCTTGCGGTATCCGGGCTCAATCCCCACGCCGGCGAGGACGGCACGCTCGGCAGCGAGGATCTGACGATCGTAACGCCTGCCATCGATATCCTGCGCGGCGACGGCCTCGAGATCAGGGGACCGCTGCCGGCGGACACCATGTTCCACGACGCCGCGCGGCAAACCTATGATTGTGCGATCTGCATGTATCATGATCAGGCGCTGATCCCGATCAAGACGATTGCGTTCGATGATGCCGTCAACGTCACGCTGGGATTGCCGTTCATTCGCACCTCGCCCGATCACGGCACCGCCTTCGACATCGCCGGTACCGGCAAGGCCAATCCATCCAGCCTGATCGCGGCGTTGCGGCTGGCGGCCCGCATGGCGGCCAAGCAACCCTCATGAACGCGATCGACGACCTGCCGCCGCTTCGCGAGGTCATCCGCCAGCATGCCCTGTCGGCGCGCAAGTCGCTCGGCCAGAATTTCCTGCTCGACCTCAACCTCACCGCGCGGATCGCGCGCGCCGCGGGCCCGCTGGAAGGGGCCACCATCGTCGAGATCGGTCCCGGTCCGGGCGGATTGACGCGCGCGCTGCTGGCGATGGGCGCGGCGCATGTCATCGCCGTGGAGCGCGACGAGCGCGCGGTCCCGGCGCTGGAGGAAATCTCCAGCCGATATCCGGGACGGCTGGAAATCATCCGCGGCGACGCGCAGCACTTCGATCCGCGGCCGCTGCTCGGGAGCACAAAGGCAAAAATCGTCGCCAACCTGCCCTACAATATCGCGACTGCGCTCCTGATCGACTGGCTGTCGATCGAACCATGGCCGCCCTGGTATGACATGATGGTGCTGATGTTTCAGCGCGAGGTGGCCGAGCGCATCGTCGCGCGCGAGAATGACGAGGCCTATGGAAGGCTCGCGGTGCTCGCCAACTGGCGCGCCGAGACAAAAATCCTGTTCGATATTTCACCGGCCGCCTTCGTGCCACAGCCCAAGGTCACCTCGTCGGTGGTGCGGCTGGTGCCCGGCGCCGCGCCCGAGCCGTGTGACCGAAGGGCGCTGGAGCAGGTTGCGGCGGCAGCCTTCGGCCAGCGGCGAAAAATGCTGCGGCAGAGCCTCAAATCGCTCGGCGTCGACCCGGCCCGGCTGGCCGCGGCCGCGCATGCCGATCCGACGCGGCGCGCCGAGACCATTCCGGTGTCCGGCTTTGTTGCCATGGCGCGCGAATTGACCGATATACGAAGCGCAAAATCGAACGTGCCGTAAGGAGAGAAGCGCCATGGCGCTGTTGCGACGCCAGTCATTGGTCAAATTCGACGCGCCGTTGTGTGAAACCATTGCCGAGACGCTGAAGCCGGCAGGCAAGGAAGTCCTGGTCCGCATCGAGCGGTGCGGTCTGTGCCATTCCGATCTGCATATCCAGGACGGTTATGCCGATCTCGGCGGCGGCAAAAGGCTCGATACCACCCGCGGCATGACGCTGCCGTTCACGCTGGGACACGAGATCGCTGGCGTCGTCGAGGAAGTGGGGCCGGATGTTTCGAACGACCTGATCGGAGCCAGGAAGGCGGTATTCCCCTGGATCGGCTGCGGCCAGTGCCGCGACTGCGCCAATGGCGACGAGAATCTGTGCCTCAAGCAGCGCTTTCTCGGGGTCTCGATCGACGGCGGCTTTGCAACCCACGTGCTGGTGCCCGACGCGAAATACCTGCTGGACTACGGTTCCCTGCCGGTCAATCAGGCGGCGACCCTGATGTGCTCGGGAGTAACCGCCTACGGCGCGCTGAAGCGCCTGGTCGACCGGCCGCGGCAGCGCAATCTCCTGCTGATCGGGCTCGGCGGCGTCGGCATGATGGGGCTTTCCTTCGCGCAGGCGATGTTCAAGCAGAAAATCTCGGTCGCCGATCTGAGCCCGGCGGCGCGCGAGGCCGCGCTCAACAACGGCGCGGCGGTCGCCTACGATCCCTCGGAGGCTGATATCGTCAAACGCATCATCAAGGAGACCGGGGGCGGTTTCGACGAGATCGTCGATTTTGCCGGCAACGAAAAGTCGATGGCGTTCGCCATCTCCGTGGTGGCGCGCGGCGGCAAGATCGTGGTCTCCGGATTGATGGGCGGCAATTTCAGCCTGCCGATGGTGCAATGGATCTACAAGCGCATGACGATCGAAGGTTTCATGGTCGGAACCCTGGCCGAAGGGCACGAACTGATGGCGCTGGCGCGCGCCGGCAAGATCAAGCCGACGCCCATGAGGGAAGAACCGATGGGCGACGTCCAGAAGTGGATAGACGAATTGCGGGCTGGGAAGGTTGTCGGGCGCATCGTAATGAAGAACTGAGGCTGCGCGCCTCGCAAGCCTCGTAGAGAGAGGCAGAGCGCCATCCAAGCCTCACGACACAGGGAGGGATTTATGGCCTGGAGCAACCGTGCGACCGCTGTCGCGCTGATGGCGGCGACACTCGCCCTGGTGACGCCTGCGCTGGCGCAAAAGCAATACAGCCCCGGCGCCAGCGACACTGAAATCAAGATCGGAACCACCACGCCCTACAGCGGCCCGGCATCGGCTTATTCGGCCGGCGCGGTCTCGGCTACCGCCTATTTCACCATGATCAACGAACAGGGCGGCGTGAACGGCCGCAAGATCAACTTCATCAGCCTCGACGATGCCTATAGTCCGCCGAAAACGGTGGAGCAGATCAGGCGGCTGATCGAGAGCGACGAGGTGCTGTTTCTGGTCAACCCGGTCGGCACCGCGACCAACATGGCGGTGGTCAAATACATCAACCAGAAAAAGGTGCCGCATCTGTTCGTCGGCTCGGGCGCCACCGTCTTCAACGATCCCGAGCATTTTCCGTGGACCATGAGCTGGACGCCGCATTATGCGTCGGAAGGCGAGATCTACGCCAAATACATCCTGTCGACAAAGCCCGACGCCAAGATCGGCATTCTGGCGCAGAACGACGATCTCGGCCGCGACTATCTGTTGGGCTTCAAGCGCGGGCTCGGCGACAAGGCCGCCAGCATGATCGTGTCGACGCAGGCCTACAACACCACCGACCCGACCGTGGATTCCCAGGTGGTCTCGCTGAAGACGGCGGGGGCGGACGTGTTTTTCATGGCGACGATCCCCAAATTCTCCGCGCAGGCGATCCGCAAGGCCTATGACATCGACTGGCACCCGCAGGAAATCGTGGTCAGCATCGGCTCGTCGATTGCCGGCGCGATCAAGCCCGCCGGATTCGAGGCGGCAAAGGGCATCATCTCCGCGGCCTATCAGAAGGATCCGGCCGACCCGCAATGGAAGGACGACCCGGCGATGCAGGCCTGGAACGTCTGGATGGACAAGTACAACCCGCGCGTCAACAAGAGCGATTATTACGCGCCCTATGGCTACAATATCGGCTATGCGGTGGTGCAGCTCCTGAAACAGTGCGGCGACAACCTGACCCGCGAGAATATCATGAAGCAGGCCTCGCACCTGGACATGGAGCTGCCGCTGCTGCTGCCGGGGATTTGTCTGAAGACCACCCCGACCGATTTGCGCCCGATCAAGCAGATGCGGCTGGTGCGTTTCGATGGCTCCCGCTACGTGCTGTTCAGCGACGTTCTCGCAAGCGACTGAGATCGCAGCGCTCGTTTCGAACCCTATGAAGTCATAACGCCGGCGGCCGTTTCTAACGCCGTTGCCTTAGCCGTTCGGATGCGAAAGCAGGCCCGAATTACGCCGCATGCTGTCCGGATTTGCGGCTCATTGCCACCCAAGTCTTTGTCGAGATTTGGCGCCCTGAGTATCGCGTATCAGTACCGGAGATGCATATGCCAAACCGAACCGCGAAATTCGCATCAGCCATGTTCGCCGGTCTTCTCGCCGGCGTCCCCCTTGCAATCACAGCGCACGGCGCGGCGCGCGCGGCCGACGATTGCCTGACGGCTCCGAATGACGAAACGCCCGGCGGCCGCCATTGGTACTACCGCCTCGACCACGCCACCAAACGTCATTGCTGGTACCTTCGGGAGGAGGGCCAAAAGCTCTCGCAGACCGCCGCGCCGAACGCGGCCCGTTCCGCAAAACCGGCCGAGCCGAAGGCAGAACCCTCCTCGCAGCGTTCGGTCGAGGACGCGCACGCCGAACTCCCGCCGCCGGCCACCGTCGTACAGCCGCCGTTCAACGGAACGCTGACGCCCGCAGATGCAGCGGCGAGAGAAAATGACGGGCCTGCGGGCGTGCCTGGCGTATCGGCACAGCGATCCGTCGTCCTCTCGCGCTGGCCGGAATCGTCGAGCGTGGCTTCGGCGGTCAGCCCGCAGCCGCAGTCGAGCGATCCGGCCGCAAGCACGCCGCCGAATCCCCCGACCGCCGGACCTTCCGCCATCGCGACAGTGCCGACGGTCCCGGCGGTTTCATCATCGCCTGCCAAGACAGGTTCGATCCCAAAGCTGTTGAGCGCGGTCTCCGGCGCGCTGGCGCTTGCGGGCATCACGGCGAGCGTCGTTCTGAAACTGGCCGGCCCGCGGCGGGGCCGGGTCCGCGTGCGTCGGGACGCGGTCTGGGACCAGACGGACGATGATCGCATCGTACTGTGGGCCGATCAGGACCAGGATGTGCTGCCGCGCCGGGCCGGTTTCGCGCGCGATTTCGATCGAAGCGGTGACGCCAATGACAGGATAGCGGAGTTTTGCTCGCAGCTGTCGCGGCGAGCCCCGACCTGACTGCGATTAGAGCATGATCTTTTCGGAAAACCGGTGTCCACTTTTCCGGATCATGCTCTATCGCTCCAGCTGCCGCTGCAGTTCGCGGACGAACGTCGTCAGTCCGGTACGGCGTTCGCGCTTCAGCCGCTCGGCTTTCAGGATCGACTGCACCTCGACGAACGCTTCGTCGATCTCGTGATTGATCACGATATAATCGTATTCGGCCCAGTGACTCATCTCGTGGCTGGCGCGGCTCATCCGGCCGCGGATCACGGCATCGGAATCCTGGGCGCGGGAATGCAGGCGCTTTTCCAGCTCGGCGGCTGACGGCGGCAGGATGAATACGCTGACGACATCGGCGCGCGCCTTCTCGCGCAACTGCTGGGTGCCCTGCCAGTCGATGTCGAACAGCACGTCCTGTCCCGCCGACAGCGCCGCCTCGACCGGCGCCCGCGGCGTGCCGTAGCGATTGTCGAACACGACCGCCCATTCGAGCAAGTCGCCACGCTTCGCCATCCGTTCGAATTTCGTCTTGTCGATGAAGTGATAGTCATGGCCGTCGACTTCGCCGGGCCGCTTCGGCCGCGTGGTTGCCGATACCGACATCTTCAGACCGGGCATCCGCTCGATCAGGCGCCGCGACAGCGTGGTCTTGCCGGCGCCCGAGGGCGAGGACAGCACGAACATCAGTCCGCGCCGCTCGACCCCGTCGAAGCCGTGGCCGTCAGCCGTCATGCCTCACTCCAGATTCTGGACCTGTTCGCGGAACTGCTCGACCACGTTCTTCATCTCAAGTCCAGTGTTGGTCAATTCGAGATCGTTGGATTTCGAGCAGCAGGTATTGACCTCGCGGTTGAATTCCTGGGCCAGGAAATCGAGCCGCCGCCCGATCGGGCCGCCCTTGCCGATCATCTCGCGCGCCTGCGCGACGTGGGAGGCGATGCGATCGAGTTCCTCGCGGATGTCGGCCTTGGCCGCGATCAGGAGCGCCTCCTGGTTGAGTTGGTCGGGATCGAAGCGATCCGACGATTCGAGCAGCGCCGCGATCTGTTCGGCGAGCCGGGCCTTGATCGCCTCCGGCTTGCGGCCGGGAGCGGCCTCGGCCTTCTTCGCAAGGCGCTCGATCTCGTCCATGCGCAGGCTCAGGATCTGGCCGAGCGCAATGCCCTCGCGCTGACGCATCTCGACCAGGTCCAACAGCGCCTGGTCGAAGGCGGCGCCGGCGGCGGCCTTGGCCGCCTTGTCCTCGGCCTCATTGCTTTCCGGCTCGACCACCTCGATGACGCCCTTGATCGCCAAGAGCCCGTCGATGCTCGGCGCCACCGCGTCGATCTTTCCGGCGAGCACGCCGGCGACCTTCACGATCGAGGACAGCACATCCTCGTTGATGCGCACGGTGGAGGCCGCGCCGGTGCGCTTGACGTTCAAATTGGCGTAGACCGTGCCGCGCGACAGCACCTCGCCGGCGCGCTTCTTGGCCAAGGCTTCGAGGTCGTCCCACCCCTGCGGCAGCCGCATCCTGAGGTCGAAACCCTTGGCGTTGACCGACTTCAGCTCCCATTCGAATGCGTAGGGCCCGCTGGAGCCGTGGCTGCGGGCAAAACCGGTCATGCTCGACAGCGCCATCGCGTGAATTTCTTTCGTTACGGGTGTGAGATTCGCAAGGGATCGGTACGCTGTAGAGCTTAGCCGCGTATTGGCCAAAAGTGGATACCGGTTTTGCGAATACAATACGCGCAAGTTTTGCGTCACGGACGCATTGAGGTAACGGGAGTCCAGTTCCGGGGCACGCGCCTGCGCTAGCGCTGAACCACCGGTGGCGCCGCCGTCGATTGCGCCGCACCCTGGCGGGGCGGCGGCGGCGCGACGGCACGAACGCGCTTCTTCGCCGGCGCCGGCTTTGGCGTCGTAGCCGTTGGCGCGGGATCGGCCGGCGCAGGAGCCGCGGCGGGCTGCGGATCGTCAGCCGGCTCCGCGGTGTCGTTCTGAATTTGTTTTTCCGACGCGCGCAGCTTGGCGACATTCTTCTGGTGCTGCTCGTAAGTGTCGCTGAATGCATGGCCGCCGGTACCGTCGGCGACGAAGAACATGTCCCTCGTGCGCGCCGGATTGGCGGCGGCTTCCAGCGAGGCGCGCCCGGGATTGGCGATCGGCCCGGGCGGCAGGCCTTCGATTACATAGGTATTGTAGGGCGAAGGCTGCTGGATTTCGCTGCGCTTGATCGGCCGGCCCAGCGTGCCCTTGCCGCCGACTAGCCCGTAGATGATGGTCGGATCGGACTGCAGCTTGACCTTCTGGCGCAGCCGGTTGACGAACACGGCGGCTACGCGGCTGCGCTCGTCCGGCTTGCCGGTTTCCTTCTCGACGATCGAGGCCAGCGTCACCAGCTGTTCCGGCGTCTTGACCGGCAGGTCGGGACTGCGGCGCTCCCAGATCTCCGCCAGCGCGCGCTTCTGCGCCTGCTGCATGCGCGCAATCACCTGGTCGCGGGTGGTGCCGCGCGGGAATTTGTAGGTTTCCGGCAGCAGCGTGCCTTCGCGGGGCATTTCGCGGACCGAGCCCGAGAAGATGTCATTGTCGGACAACCGCGCCACGATCTGTTCGGAGGTCAGGCCCTCCGGGATGGTCACCGCGTGCTGCACCACCTTGCCTTCGACGATGGTGCCGATGACGTCGCGCAGGCTGGCGTTCTTCTGAAACAGATATTCGCCGGGCTTCAGCTCCGAGCGTGCCTTCAGCGCAAACACGCTGCCGATGAACGCCCAGCGATTATTGTCGATCACGCCCTCACGCTGCAGGATGTCGGCGATATCGGTCATGCCCGCGCGCGCGGGAATGTTGACGACCTTGTCCTCCTGCAGCGGGCCGGGAGCCTCGATCTTCTTCTTGCCGTAGTAGTAGGCGCCGCCGACGCCGATCATCAGCACCAGGATGATGGTGATGACGGCATTGCCGACCACGACGAACGGGTTGCGGGCGCGCTCCGAGCGCTTTGGCGGCGGCGGAACCTGCTCGGGCTCCAGCGCGGCGCGCGGACTGCGCGGTGAAATGGGCGGCCTCTCACTCATCGATGCAACCTGAAGATCCTGTCGGTTCAATCGTGGCTTCGCGGAAATCTGCCGCGAGCGGCCTGCAGTCTACGCCCGTCACTAGGATTTATCACCGAATACGGCGAAACGGTGGTTACTTATTCGATGCCGCGTCAGTTCACCACGCGTTGCAGGATCACCGAAGCATTGGTGCCCCCGAAACCGAACGAATTCGACAGCGCTACATTGATCTCGCGCTTGCGCGGCATTTGCGGCACGAGATCGATCGCCGTTGCCACCGACGGGTTCTCCAGATTGATCGTCGGAGGAGCGACATTGTCGCGAATCGCCAGGATGCTGAAGATCGCCTCAATCGCGCCGGCCGCGCCCAGCAGGTGTCCGGTCGACGATTTGGTCGACGACATCGACACCTTCGAAGCGGCATTGCCCAACAGCCGTTCCACCGCGTGGAGCTCGATTTCGTCGCCGACCTGCGTCGAGGTTCCGTGCGCATTGATATAGTCGATGTCGGAAGAGCTTAGGCCTGCGCGTTTCATGGCGGCGCTCATGCTGCGGAACGCGCCATCGCCGTCCGGCGACGGCGAGGTGATATGATAGGCATCGCCGGACAGCCCATAGCCGATGACTTCCGCGTAGATTCGCGCGCCGCGGTTCCTGGCGTGCTCATATTCTTCCAGCACGACGACGCCGGCGCCCTCGCCCATCACGAAACCGTCCCGGTCCCTGTCGTAGGGACGCGATGCCTTGTGCGGCGTTTCGTTGAATCCGGTCGAGAGCGCGCGCGCCGCGCAGAAACCGGCCATGCCGATCCGGCAGATCGGCGATTCCGTTCCGCCCGCCACCATCACATCGGCATCCCCGAGCACGATCAGGCGACTGGCGTCGCCGATCGCGTGTGCACCGGTCGAACATGCCGTGACCACGGAATGGTTGGGACCCTTCAGGCCGTGCTCGATCGAGACATAGCCCGAGGCCAGGTTGATCAGCCGGCCGGGAATGAAGAACGGCGACACCTTGCGCGGCCCGCGTTCCTTCAACAGCAGCGCGGTGTCGGCGATGCCGGACAGCCCGCCGATCCCGGAGCCGATCATGGTGCCGGTGGCGCAACGCTCCTCTTCGGTGGCCGGATGCCAATCGGCGTCGTCGAGCGCCTGGCGTGCCGCGCACATGGCGAAAATGATGAAATCGTCGACCTTGCGCTGGTCCTTCGGCTCCATCCACTGGTCGGGGTTGAAGGTGCCGTCGGTGCCGTCGCCGCGCGGCACCACGCAGGCGATCTGGCTGGTCAGATCGGACACGTCGAATGTCTCGATCTTTCGGGCGCCGCTCTCGCCGGCCAGGATGCGCTTCCAGGTCGGCTCGATGCCACAGCCGAGTGGCGACACCATGCCGAGGCCCGTGACGACAACCCGCCTCATTTCCTAGAACTCCAGCCCAGCATGTGCGGCTCGCAACAACAAACCGCGGGACCGCCCGACCACGGCCCGTCCGGCTTCGTCTGTACCGCGCGGGGCGTCAGCTCTTCGCGTTCTTTTCGAGAAATTTGGTGGCGTCGCCGACGGTCAAAATCGTCTCCGCGGCATCATCGGGGATTTCACAGCCGAATTCTTCTTCAAACGCCATCACGAGCTCGACGGTATCGAGGCTGTCGGCGCCGAGGTCGTCAATGAAGCTCGCGTTGTCGACCACTTTTTCGGGTTCAACACCAAGGTGTTCGACCACGATCTTCTTAACTCGCTCGCCAATCTCACTCATCGTTCAACCTCGTGCTTGTTCCCATTGGACCCGTCCCCAAAAGACCCGTCACCAAGACGATACGAGCCATCCTGGTCGTTAAACTTTCCTTCGCAATCGCGCATCGTCTTGATTTCGCCCCACAGGGCCCGGCGAACGGCGGCAGGCTCCGCACCGCCAATATACAGGGTTTGATATTCCTGCAAGGCGTTCTTTGCCCATCCGTTGGTCGGTTCGGTTATCATACTTCCCAACCCTTGACTATAATACTCGATCGGCCGCCGGAAACGGCCTTTTGCCGGCAAAAGTGATTGCCGGCCGGCTCAAACCATAGCCATTCCACCATTGACGTGAATCGTCTGTCCCGTGACGTAGGCCGCCTCATTGGAGGCGAGATAGACCGCGGCCGCTGCGATCTCGTCCGCTGTTCCGAGCCGCCCGGCTGGAACCTTCGACAGAATGGTTTCGCGCTGCTTGTCGTTCAGCGCGTCCGTCATCGGTGTCTTGATGAAGCCGGGGGCGATGCAGTTGGCGGTGACGTTGCGCTTGGCGTATTCGGCGCCCAAGGTCTTGATCATGCCGATCAGGCCGGCCTTCGAGGCGGTGTAATTGCCCTGGCCGGGATTGCCGGTGACGCCAACCACCGAGGTGATCGCGATGATGCGGCCGAAACGCTTGCGCATCATCAGCCTGGTCGCGGCCCGGGCCAGCCGGAAGGTCGCGGTCAAATTGACCTTGATGACCTCGTCCCAGTCCTCGTCGCGCAATTGCACGAACAGGTTGTCCCGGGTAATTCCGGCGTTGGCGACGAGGATGTCGAGCTGGCCCATGGCTTGTTCTGCCGCCGGCACCAGCGCCTCGACATCAGCTGTGTCCGAGAGATTGCAGGGCAGCACGTGAACCCTATTGCCCAGTTTGCCGGCGAGTGCATCCAGCACTTCGCGCCGCGTTCCGGAAATGGCAACGGTGGCGCCCTGGCCGTGCAGGGCTTGCGCGATCGCGCCGCCGATGCCGCCGGTCGCGCCGGTGACGAGCGCCGTCCTGCCAGTCAGATCGAACATCATGTGTCTCCCTCGCTCACGCCGTCTGCGCGGCAGCGAGCGCGTCTTTCGCCGGGGCAATATCGTTCGGCCCACCAACCGCAATGCCGACGGCGCCGTCGGCGATCCGCTTGACCAGTCCGCTCAGCACCTTGCCGGCGCCGATTTCGAAGAACCTGGTGACGCCATGGCTTGCCATGTAGGTCACGGATTCACGCCAGCGCACGGTACCGGTGACCTGCTCGACCAGGCGACGGCGGATCTCGTCGGGATCGGTAATCGGGGCCGCCAGCACGTTCGACACCAGCGGCGAGGCCGGCGGCTTGATAGTCACATCGGCGAGCGCGCTGGCCATCGCATCGGCGGCCGGCTGCATCAGGGTGCAATGGAACGGCGCCGACACCGGTAACAGCATGGCGCGCTTGGCGCCCCGGATCCTGGCGATCTCGAGCGCGCGCTCCACGGCGGCCTTGTCGCCGGAGACCACGACCTGCCCGCCACCATTGTCGTTGCCGGCCTGACAGACCTGCCCCTGGGCCGCCTCGCCGGCGACCGCGACCGCGGCCTCGTAGTCCAGACCCAGCAAAGCCGCCATGGCGCCGACCCCGACCGGGACTGCCTTCTGCATGACCAGACCACGGGTGCGCAACAGGCGCGCGGCGTCGGCGATGCTCAGGCTGCCGGCAGCCGCCAGCGCGGAATATTCGCCGAGCGAATGCCCGGCGACGAAGGCAGCGTCTCGCCCGACCGAGAAGCCGGCCTCGGTCTCCAGCACGCGCATCGCCGCCAGCGATACCGCCATCAGCGCCGGCTGGGCGTTTTCGGTGAGCTGCAGGGTTTCGGCCGGGCCCTCCCAGATGATGCCGGTGAGCTTCTCGCCAAGCGCAGCATCGACCTCGTCGAAAACCGCCCGCGCCGCCGGAAAAGCCTCCGCGAAGGCCTTGCCCATGCCGACCGCCTGGGAGCCCTGCCCCGGAAAAGTGAATGCTGCCGTCATCAATACCCCTGGATGCCGCCGAAAATCGCCAAAGTTGCGCCGAAAGACACCGCGGGGGCCGCTCGTGTCAAGCCGCCGCCCACTCCCGGCGATCGGGCCGGGTGCGTCAAATGGCGTCGCTTTCCCTTGCCATCGCGGCCAAAATCCTTATAACCCGCGGCATCCGTGGATCCCGGCCGGGAGCTGAACGGACGGTCTCAGCAATTTCACCAAATCGGCGATTTTGATGTGGCAGGGCCAGTCGGTCCGTCGTCCCGTGCTTCCGCCTTCTGAGCTTATCGTCGAGTCCTTTCCTTGAGGCCTCGAAGGGCTTGCCGCCGGGAACCGCGCCAACACTTGGAAAGGACACCCATGCCTCTTTATGAGCATGTTTTTCTCGCGCGCCAGGATGCGAGCACCCAGCAGGTCGAAGAACTGACCACCCAGATGACGGGCATCGTCGAAGGTCTCGGCGGCAAGGTCGTCAAGATGGAAAACTGGGGCGTGCGCTCGCTGACCTATCGCATGAACAAGAATCGCAAAGCCCATTTCGTGCTTCTGAACATCGACGGTCCCTCGGCGGCGGTCGCCGAGATCGAGCGGCAGGAGCGGATCAGCGAAGACGTCATCCGCTATCTCACCGTCCGCGTCGACGAGCACGAGGAAGGCCCTTCGGCGATGATGCGCAAGGCCGATCGCGACCGCGATCGCGACGACCGCGGCGGCGGTTTTCGCGGCGACCGCGATGGTGGCTTCCGCGGCGATCGCGATGGCGGCGGTTTCCGTGGTGGCGACCGCGATGGCAGCGGCTTCCGTGGCGACCGAGGGCCGCGCCGCCCGCGTGACGACGATGCGATCGCAGCGGTAGAGGAGTAAGAATCATGGCTGAAGCTGGTGCACGCCGTCCGTTTTTTCGCCGCCGCAAGACCTGCCCGTTCACCGGGCCGAATGCGCCGAAGATCGACTACAAGGATTCCAAGCTGTTGATGCGTTACGTCTCCGAGCGCGGCAAGATCGTGCCGAGCCGCATCACCGCCGTGTCCGCCAAGAAGCAGCGCGAACTCGCGCGCGCCATCAAGCGCTCGCGTTTCCTCGGTCTGTTGCCCTACGTGATCCGGTAACGACATCCTCGATCCGCAGCGTTGGCGCCGCGGATCGCAGATCTTCATAAGGCTTCCGGGTCGTCCGGTCGCCGATGGTTGGGGTTCTCCAGGGAACCTCTAACCGCTCGAAAGGGGCGGGACAGCTGATGATCGCAATTGTGCTCATTGCCATGGCGGCCGGCGCGGCGTCGGCGCTGATGTTTGCCTCGATCGCCTCGGGCGTGCTGATTTCGCTTGCCCTGTTCTATCTGGCGCCGCTGCCGCTGATGATGGCGGCGCTCGGATGGGGCTCGCTCAGCGGTAGTATCGGCGGCGTCGTGGCGGCAAGCTGCCTCGGCATCATCTTCGGCCTGCCCTATTGCATCGCCTTCGTCGTCATGGTCGCGCTGCCCGCCTGGTGGCTCGGCCATCTGGCCCTGCTCGGACGGCCAATCGCCCCTGCTGTTCCCGCAAGCAACGGTGCCGCGCCGGTCGCGCCTGACCTGGAATGGTATCCGGTCGGCCGTATCCTGCTCTGGATCGCAGTGTTTGCAGCGCTCACCACTATCGCCGCGCTGCTCACGCTCGGCACCGACGCCGCCACCATCACCGCAGCGATGCATCGCGGCTGGCAGCGAATTCTCGACTTGGGTGAGGTATCGTCGACCGCCGAGACCGAACAATGGATCGATGCGCTGGTGACGATCGCACCGGATGCGGCCGCGATCTGGGCGATGACGACCTTGACGCTGAGCCTCTGGCTCGCGGCAAGGATCACCGCGACCTCGGGGCGGCTGCATCGCCCCTGGCCCGACCTGAAAGGCGTCACGCTGCCGCCGATGACGCTCGCCGTGCTGTGCGCCGCGATCGCGTTCTGCTTTAGCGGCGGACTGCTTGCGATGCTGGCCCAGATCGTCGCCACAGCCTTGATGATGGCGTACGCGCTGAGCGGCTTTGCGGTCCTGCACACGCTGACGCTTTCCTCGAAGAGCCGTGCGCTCTGGCTCGGTTGCAGCTACGCCATCGTGATGGTGTTCGTCTGGCCCGTCCTGCTGATGGCGATTTTGGGTCTCGGCGATGCCGTTTTGGGAATACGCCAGCGTTATCTCAAGAGCAGGCCGCCGCCCCTCCCCGTGTCCTGAACAATCTCAACCCAACCCCTCAAACCCATCACTGAAGGAGAACGAATATGGAAGTCATCTTGCTGGAGCGCGTCGCCAAGCTTGGCCAGATGGGCGAAGTCGTCCGCGTCAAGGACGGCTTTGCCCGCAATTTCCTGTTGAAGCGCGGCAAGGCATTGCGCGCCACCGCGGACAATCGCGCCAAGTTCGACGGCATGAAAGCCGAGCTCGAAGCCCGCAACCTCAAAGCCAAGGGCGAGGCCAGCAAGGTCGCGGAGAAAATCGATGGCCGCAATGTGATCGTGCTGCGTCAGGCCTCCGAGACCGGCCAGCTGTTCGGATCAGTCACGGTTCGCGACATCATCACGTCGTTTGAGGCCGACAAGGTCACCATCAGCCGCAGCCAGGTGATGCTGGATGCGCCGATCAAGACCATCGGCAGGCACACGATCGCGATTGCCGTGCATCCGGAAGTCGAGGTCGGCGTCACCGTGACGGTCGCGCGCAGCGCGGACGAGGCTGAGCGCATCAACCGCGGCGAGGACATCTCGACCCGCCAGGAGGACCAGGACGCAGCCGCCGAAGCGCTCGCTGCCGCCGGCGAATTCTTCGACCCCGAAGCCCGCCGCGACCAGGTGGAACCCGAGGCGGAAGCTGCTTCGGAGAAGTAGCTGGCTCTTATATCGAACAAAAAAGCTCCCGCACGCACAACCGTCATCCTGGAGGAGCCGCGCCCTTGCGCGGCGTCTCGAAGGATGGGCCACAAGCATTCGTCGAGGCTCGCCCAGGCGGGCGAGCACCTCAGGTTGACGGCGTGTGTGGTTTTACAAACCAAGCCCGGCCGGTCAGGCCGGGCCCGGGATTTCCGACGATATGGTCTCGAGCGACCTTACTGGGAGATCGGCGGTGCGGGCGGGCCTGCCGGTTCGACGGGCGGTGGCGCGGCGGCGGTGACGGTCTGGGCCGCGGCCGGCGGCGCGGGCTGCGCTGCGGAGGGTTCGGGCGTGCCGCTCGGGACGGCAGCGGAGACCGTGGGCGACACTGCCGGCGCGGGGGTGACGGGTGGAACCGGATCGGCCCGTAACGTCGAGGGCTCACCGCTGCCGGTCTCCTTCGGCGCTTCGATCTTGGCCGATTCCGACTTGCCCTCGCCCGGCGGCTTGATGGCCTCGGGCTTGCCGGTCTCGACCTTGGCGGTTTCGCTCTTGAGCTGCTCTGCCCTCGCTGCCTCGCCTTTTGCCGGTTCTTCCGTGCCGGTCTCGGTCTTGGCGGATTCGGTCTTCGGTTGTTCTTCGCCCGGCTTGCCCCGTCTGCCGAGCTTCTGCCTGGCCGACAATTTGCTGCCGTCAGGGCCGATCTCGCCTGCCGTCTCGGCCGGGGGTCGCCCCTCAGCCGCAGGCGCCTCTCCCGGCCGCGCCAGACGCTTGGCGTTGCGGCCGTGCAGCCCATCGGCATCCGGCTTGGCGGCCTCACGCGGCTCAGCCTCGGGCCTGGCGGCCCTGGCGGCCTCTTGCGGTGCAGGGTGCAGCCGGCGGCCGAACCGGTCGAGTTGCTCGGATGGCGCGGTCCGGGCTTCCGTTTTCCCGTCCTTGGGCTGGCCGCGGGTATCGGCCACGCCGTTCGAGACCAGGAAGCCGGTGAGCGAGGTCGCCATGTCGGGGCTGGTGGTGTAGTGCTGGCGCAGGAAGCTCTGCAGCGATCCGGCCGGCACGCTCCTCAACAGGCCCCGCGGGCTCTTGTGGCAAGCCGTGCAGGTGCCCGCGAAAATCTGCGAGGGGCTCTTGCCGGCCTCAAGATTTGTCGCCTGACCCCACGCCGGGACCGCCGTGCAACCGCCGATCAGAAGCGTCACCGTCGCTAAACTGAGCGCTCGGCTCAACATTCCCCGTTTCTCCAGACCGATGCGGAAATCGCGTCCAGCGCTCCCAGATGGGCACCGGCGGCGGTCACCTTTTAGCCGATTATCCCGCGAATGGAAGCTTACTTATGACGCAACTGCGTGAACGCGACATTCCGGAATATCCGCTTTGTGTCCAATGCACTAGCGGGCCGGTTCCTGCGCGCCTATGTTCTTTTGTGACGCGGTTTGGGAACCATTCTTTTCCCCGTGCGTCGAGTGTGGCGGGCGATGGGCTGATTTCTCCGGATCGCTCGGTTCGGTGGCTTCGATGGACCGATTGTTGCGTTATTTCCTGCAGCAGTTCATTCGCCGCGGCGCGATGATCTTCACGACTGCGAGTGGAGCAAAATTCAGCTGCGGTGATGGGACCGGCGAGCCGGTCGCGGTGAGGTTTCTGACCCGCGACGCCGAACGTAGGGTGTTGCTCAACCCCGAGCTCGCGCTCGGCGAAGTCTACATGGAAGGCAGCTTCGTCGTCGAGCAGGGCACGATCGCCGACGCGCTGGCGATCCTGATGGACCAGCCCGACATCCTGCCGCGCTGGGCGCGCCTGCAATGGTGGCTGCGCTATTTCGGCAGGCATGTCAGGCAGTTCAATCCGCCAAACCGCTCCCGGAGCAACGTCGAGCGCCATTACGATCTCGACGGGCGGCTGTATTCGCTGTTTCTCGATGCCGACAAGCAATACAGCTGCGCCTATTTCGAGACGCCGGACGCGAGCCTCGACGACGCACAGCTCGCCAAGAAGCGTCATCTCGCCGCAAAACTTCTGATCCGGCACGGCGACCGGGTGCTGGACATCGGATCGGGCTGGGGCGGGCTCAGCCTGTATCTCGCCGAAATGACCGGCGCCAGCGTCACCGGCGTCACGCTCTCGACCGAGCAGCTGCAGGTGTCGAACGCCCGTGCCGCCGAGAAGAACCTGTCGCGCTCGGCCAAATTCTTCCTCGAGGATTATCGTGACGTTGCCGGTCCGTTCGACCGCATCGTGTCGGTCGGCATGTTCGAACATGTCGGCGTCGACTTCTACGAAACCTATTTCAGGCATTGCGCCGAGCTTCTCACCGACGATGGCGTGATGATGCTGCATTCGATCGGCCGTTCGGAGGGACCCGACGCCACCAATCCCTGGATCACCAAATACATCTTCCCCGGCGGTTATATCCCCGCGCTTTCCGAAGTGCTGCCCGCGATCGAACGCGCCGGACTTCTGGTGTGCGACATCGAAATTCTCCGGCTGCATTACGCCGAAACCATCAAGGCCTGGCGCGAGCGTTTTTTGGCGCGGCGCGATGAAGCGGTGCAACTCTATGACGAGCGCTTTGCGCGGATGTGGGAGTTTTATCTGGCATCGTCGGAAATGTCGTTCCGCAAGCAGAACATGATGAATTTCCAGATCCAGCTCGCCAAGCGGCAGGGCGTCGTGCCGATGACCCGCAGCTATATCGAAGGGGAAGAGGCGAAATTGCGCGGCATCGAGCGCGGACAACGGCCGCGGTTGCAGATCGCCGGCGAGTAAGCCTAATTGCGCAGGCTGAAGTGCGAGGCGCCGTAGGGATATGGCGATGCCGGCCGCGCCAGCTGGGCGCGCAGGCTGATCAGGCTCGAGGGATCGCAAGGCAGGCTACGGATCTCGGCACGGGAGGCTTCCTCCATGGCGCCGACCAGCATCGACAGCCACAACCGGCCGCCGGCTTCCGACCGGAAGTCGCTTGATCGCCAGTCCCTTGATCGAACAGACCGAAGCTGCTGGTCCATATCCGTCCTTGCCAAGCCGCGCCGTCGTTACCAATCCCGAAGTCCAAAATCCGTTCCTGGCGACAAGAAAAACCACGGATGTGATCTGTTTCACATAAGGGTCGGCCGGCTTGCCTTAAATCACCGAAATGGCCCAGAAAACCTACCAATCACCGCTCGATTTGCAGACCGGCATCGGAACCGACCTGGCCTTGATGGCGACCGGGATCGGCGCCGCGCTGGTCGCGCTGATTTATCTCATTCTAATCTGATCAAGCGCCGAGATCGCGGTTCCGAACCTGACCCGTCCCTGGGATAGGTATGCCCGGACGGCGAAAGGTTCATTGCGCACGGAACGTTCTCGCTTCCATTGCAGCTGCGAACGATCGACCATGACGGCGCCAAAACCCGTCAAGCGTCAATTCTCCATGCTCGCGCGAATTCCCAGGGCGCATTGTGAGAATCGGGCATAAGGCGGCTGCGCGCTTCCGCTCGCCACAGGACGGGCGCTTTATCGCCGCCCCGTATCCGCCCAACTTGCCGGAACACGCTAGCACCATGGCCATGCTTGATTCGAACGTCCTGAAACTCGCGCCCGACGCCGGAACCCCGGCCTATCGCAGCGCACCGCACAATATCGAGGCGGAACAGGCCCTGCTCGGCGCTGTCCTGGTCAACAACGACGCGTTCTATCGGGTCTCGGACTTTCTGGAACCGAAACACTTCTTCGAGCCGATCCACCAGACCATCTACGAAACCGGCGGCAGCCTGATCCGGATGGGAAAAATCGCGACCCCGGTCACGCTGAAGACGTTCCTGCCGGCCGAGACCGATATCGGCGGCATGACGGTCGGCCAGTACCTCGCGCGCCTCGCGGCCGAGGCGACCACCATCATCAACGCCCAGGATTACGGCCGCACCATCTACGAACTGGCGCTGCGCCGCGACCTGATCCGGATCGGCGAGGACATGGTCAATGTCGCCTTCGACGCGCCGGTGGATTTTGCACCGAGGGCGCAGATCGAGGACGCCGAGCGCAGGCTCTATGAACTGGCCGAGTCCGGCCGCTATGACGGCGGCTTCCAGCGTTTTGCGCAGGCGCTCACGGTTGCCGTCGACATGGCCGCGAAAGCGTTCCAGCGCGACGGCAAACTGTCCGGCATCGCCACGGGTCTGCGCGACCTCGACATCAAGATGGGCGGGCTGCAGCCGTCCGACCTGGTCATCGTGGCGGGGCGTCCCGGCATGGGCAAGACAGCGCTTGCCACCAACATCGCCTATAATGTGGCGAAGGCGCATCGCGCCGAGGTCCAGGCCGACGGCACCATGAAATCCGTCAACGGCGGCATCGTTGGCTTCTTCTCCTGCGAAATGTCGGCAGAGCAGCTCGCCACCCGTATCATCGCCGAGCGCACCGGAATTCCCTCCAGCACGATCCGCCGCGGCGGCATCACCGAGGCCGACTTCGAGAAGATCCGCGACTACTCGATCGAGCTTCAGTCGCTGCCGTTCTATGTCGACGAGACCGGCGGCCTGTCGATCTCGCAGCTGACCGCGCGGGCGCGGCGGCTGAAGCGGCAGAAGGGCCTCGATCTGCTGGTCGTGGACTACATCCAGCTGCTGCAGGGCTCGGGCAAGAAGGGCAACGACAACCGCGTGCAGGAGGTCACCGAGATCACCACCAGCCTGAAGGCGCTGGCGAAGGAGCTCAACGTCCCCATCATCGCGCTGTCGCAGCTGTCGCGCCAGGTCGAGAGCCGCGACGACAAGCGTCCGCAATTGTCGGACCTGCGCGAATCCGGCTCGATCGAGCAGGACGCCGACGTCGTGATGTTCGTGTTCCGCGAGGAATATTACCTCGCCAACAAGGAGCCGCGGGCCGGCACGCCCGAATACGAGAAATGGCAGCTCGACATGTCGCTGGTGCACGGCAAGGCCGAAGTCATCATCGGCAAGCAGCGCCATGGCCCGACCGGCACGGTGGAACTGCAATTCGAGGCCAGCCTGACGCGGTTTGGCGATCTGACCCATGACAACCATCTGCCGGAGCGAAGTTACTGAGGCCCGCGGCGTGGTTGAACCGCCGCGCGGCTGCGCGTAAACTACGGCATGAACATCGTTTCCGATCAGAAATCTGTTTCCGGCAGCAGCCTGTTGTCGCCTGAGGCGAATGCGGCGGCGGCCTTCGCCGCGGCCACCGCCACCGCCAACGGCGTGCTCACCGTCGATCTCGACGCCATTGTCGCCAACTGGCGCAAGCTCGAGAAGTCGGCGGTGCCGGCCGAATGCGCGGGCGTCGTCAAGGCCGACGCCTATGGCTGCGGCGCGGTCCAGGTGGCGCGCGCGCTGCATGCCGCGGGCTGCAAGACGTTCTTCGTCGCAACGCTGGATGAAGCGCGCGCCTTACGCGAAACCCTGCCGTCGGCCACAATCTATGTGCTCGACGGTTTCTTCCAGAATACCGGCGATGCCTATGCCAAAATCGACGCGCGGCCCGTGATCGGCGACCTCAACGAGCTTGCCGAATGGGACGTGTTCTGCCGCCGCTCCGGCTGGGCCGGAGGTGCCGCCATCCATATCGATACCGGCATGAACCGGCTCGGTCTGACGTTGACGGAGGCGCAGGGCATCATTCCCCGGATCAACGCCGGCGATCACGGCATCACGCTGGTGATGAGCCACCTCGCCTGCGCCGAGACGCTCAACCATCCGCTCAACGCCAGGCAGCTCGCAGGCTTCCGCGAGATCGCGAGCCTTTTCTCCGGCGTGCCGGCATCGCTGGCGAATTCGTCCGGCGTCTTCCTCGGCGCGCAATTTCAGTTCGACATGGTGCGGCCGGGGGCAGCGCTCTACGGTATCAACCCGACACCCGAAGCCGACAATCCGATGCAGCCGGTGGTCGAGCTGAAGGCCCGCATCGTGCAGATCCGCAATCTCGAAAAGGGCGAGACCGCCGGCTATGGCTGCACCTGGACGGCGCGGCGGCCCACGAAACTTGCGATCGTCTCGGCCGGCTATGCCGACGGCTATTTCCGCGCCGGCGGCAGCAATGACGGCACCCGCGGCGCCGAGGTCGTGGTTGCCGGCAAGCGCTGCCCGATCGCCGGCCGCATCTCGATGGACCTGATCGCCGTCGACGTCACCGACCTCGAGAAGAACGCGGCGCGGCGCGGCCATCTGGTGACGTTGATCGGCGAAGGCATCACGGTGGACGAACTCGCGCACCATTTCGGCACCATCGGCTACGAGGTGTTGACCAGCCTGGGGCCGCGCTACATGCGCATCTACAAGGGCGGCGAGGCGAAAACCACCGCCGAGCCCGTCGCCGCTGCCGCCGATCCCGCCCCTGCCGCCGATCCCGCCCCTGCCGCCGATGCAACCCCGACCGCCGCCGCCGGCTGACCCCGCTACTTCTGCGCGTCGAGCACCTTCTTGCAGGCCTCGGCCAGCTGGCCGCGCTGCTTGTTCAGGCAGGCGATGATGTGGCCGCCGCCGGGCATCGTCCCTTTGCAATACTTCTGATAGTCCGCCTTGCACGCGGCCTGCTGCTCGGCGGTCAGCGTCTGCGCTGCGGCTGCGCCCGAAAATCCGATGGCGACGGCGAGAACGGCGAAGGCTAGTTTGGACATGAGACCTCCCGGCTGTGTTCTGATCGATCTTTGCCACTGTGCCCATGAAAATCGCAACCTTCAACATCAACAACGTCAACCGGCGGCTACCCAACCTGTTGCGCTGGTTGCGCGCGGCAAAACCCGATGTCGTCGCCTTGCAGGAACTGAAATCGACCGATGCCGACTTTCCGATAGCGGCAATCGAAAAGGCCGGCTACGGCGCGGTCTGGCGCGGTGAGAGGACCTGGAACGGCGTCGCGATCCTGGCGCGCGATGCCGAGCCGGTGCTGACGCGAACCGAACTGCCCGGCGATGCCGACGACAAGCAGGCGCGCTACATCGAAGCCGCCGTCGCCGGCATCATCGTCACCAGCCTTTATTTGCCGAACGGCAATCCGCAGCCGGGACCGAAATTCGACTACAAGCTCGACTGGTTCAGGCGGCTGAAGTCGCACGCGGCGAAACTCATCAAGCAGGATATTCCCGTGGTGCTGGCCGGCGACTACAACGTCGCCCCCACGGCGCTCGATATCTATCCGACCAAGTCCTGGGACAAGGATGCCCTGATCCAGCCGAAAAGCCGCGCCGCGTTCAAATCGCTGGTCGAGCAAGGCTGGCACGACGCGATCCGCGAAACCCATCCCTCAAACCCGATGTTCACCTTCTGGGATTACAAGCGCAATCGCTGGCCGCGCGATGCGGGCTTGCGGCTCGATCATCTGCTGTTGAGCCCGGCGGTGTCGCCGCGGCTCGTCGAGGCCGGCGTCGACCGAAAAATCCGCGGCGAGGAAGGCGCCAGCGACCACGCGCCGGCATGGATCGTGCTCAAATAGCCGCAAGGCGCCTGGCGTTGGCGGCGACATGCTCGCGATAGCGATCGACGACATCGGCCGCGCTGGCGCCGGCCATCAGGTTCGCACCGGCCTCGAACATCGCATCGATCTTCTCGCTCACCATGAGCTGGGCTTCGCGATCCGCCACCTCGCCGGGCGTTGCGAACATCGTCAGCCGGCGATGGATGACCTCAAAGGCCTCGAATGCCAGCATGGTGCTGGCGAGCCAGGGAAAGCTGTCGACGGCTTCGGCAAAGGCGCTCATCGCAATATCCAGACTTCTTTTCAATTCGAGATGACATTAATACGCCTCAAATTTTAAGGACCCGGCCGCGAGATGGCGCGCGTTTTAGGTTTTGCGGTGAGCGGCGGTTAACCAGGCCTGCGCATGGCGCGTTTGGCTAGACCCGTTAGTGGCGACGGCAAATCAATTCGTCATTGCCGGGCTTGGCCCGGCATTCCATCTTGTTGCGAAGAGCGATGGATGCCCGGATCAAGTCCGGGCATGAGGGTTTGCGCGTATCAATCGCTATTTCAAACAGCGGCCGCCCTTGCAGACACACCTTCACGATCTCGCCGCATGCCATGCGCGAGGTGTCCATTTATTTCCCGCCCTTTTTCAAACAAAGGGCGCAGGGAATGCCGGGCGGCCGATGCGCCCGATAGCCGCGTGTGCAATGGGTAGTGGTAGAGCGCACACGCGTTAGCAGGTCACACCGGAATCACCCGGCATTCCCCACGCAATGGTTTACGGCTTACTCCGTGATCTCCCCGGTGCTCGGGCTCTTTGGCCACCGTCACCCCTGAGAAGCTTGCTTCTCAAGAACTTGACACCAGCGTCGAGGTGCCAGGACCACACGGCTTCGCCGTCCGCAAGCAAGCACGTTCGTCAATGTGCCACTCGCGTCCACCGCATCCCGCCCCGCGTTGTTGACGTTGCGCAACGCCCCTTTCAGTGGGACGGGACAGCGCGGAATATAGAAGTGATTTGGGTCGGCCTCAAGCATTTTTTAAAAAATCGGAAATTATTTTTCGTAATTCATAAGTATCGGAGTACCGCAGATGTCTATCGGGGCTGCCTGCGCCGTGGCTCAGGGGCGAGGCTCATCGGAATCGGCCGCCGCAGTCGACAGCCACCAGCCGTCTCCCGCGAACCAGCAGGTATCATCCTTCGGAACGTCGATTCGAAACGATCGCACGCGATCCCAATGACTGGAAAAGGCTTGCGCCAGGCGTCTGCCGGCGTCGGCGTCCTGTTGTCCTTCGCAACCAATGAAAGCGGCGCGGGAAACGAAACGTGCCGGCCAGCTCAATCCGCGATCGGGACGTCGTATCAGCAGCATGCCGCCAAGTCCGGCGACGGGCTGCAGGGGAAACAGCAACCGCGCGGCCGGGCGCATCGCGTCGAGCCAGGCCCAGCTCGGTTGCGTAATGCCCGCGCAAACATAGATCGCATCGGATTTCGGCAGATTATCCGCGATGCCGGATCGCGCGTGGACTTCCACCCCAGGCAGGTCCCGCAAATTTTCGCCTGCGCGCGCCGCGAGCGCCGCATCGATCTCATAGGCGTGAACCCGTCCCGTCGGGCCAGCGAGATGCGCGAGGATCGCGGAGTAATATCCGGTTCCCGCGCCGACCTGAAGCACGGTCTCGCCCAACTTGACATCGATGGCGTCAAGCCAGAGCGCGTGCGCGCCGGGCTCGCCGATGTTGATGCCCCTGACGGTGTCGATTGCGACCAGCGTATCCTGATAGAGGAAGGCCGGATCGTCATCCGGCGTTTTCACATAACCGCTTCCGGAATAAATCGACCAGGGACCGGGGCCGGCGAAGCGTTCACGCGGCACAAGGGCAAAGGCCTGTTCGATGGCCGGGTTGTGAATCCTGGCTCCCGCGGTGACGAGGCGCGCAAAAAACGCCCGCAGTTTTTGAGACCTATCTTCCAGGTTCAGACCCTGCCAAGACGTCTGCAACCTTATCTCCGCCATGTCCGGACCCCGTTTCGCTTCGGAACTCACGCAGATCGCTTCACCACCCCGGTCGGCGTCGCAAAACCTTCCATGGTCCGGATGCGCTTCTCGAGCCACCAGCCGTATTCGGGCGTCCAGTCCTCGAACTTCTGGTTGATGCCGAGATCGTGGGCCCAGTGCTGGGCGATGTTGGGATTGAACTGGGATTGCCGGCCGACCGCGATCAGGTCGGCCTGACCGTTTTCGAGAATGGCTTCGGCCTGCTGCGCCTCGAGAATGATGCCGACCGCCATCGATGCGATCCCGACTTCGTTGCGGACCCGCTCGGCATAGGGCACCTGAAAACCAAGGCCGCGCGGCACCTGGGCGGCCGTCGCCGAGCCCGAAATGCCGCCGGAGGAGCAGTCGATCACGTCGACGCCGCGGGCCTTCAATTCGCGGGCGAAGACCACCGTGTCGTCCAGATTCAACCGTCCTTCGCTCCGTCGACGGCGGAGACGCGCACGAACAGCGGCATCGTGTCCGGCATTTCGCGCCGCACCGCCTCGACGATTTCGAGCGGCAGCCGCATGCGCCCCTTGCGGTCGCCGCCATACTCGTCGTTGCGCGTGTTCGAGATCGGGGACAGGAACGAGGCCAAGAGATAGCCGTGGGCGGTGTGGATCTCGATCGTGTCGAAACCCGCCGCGACCGCGTTGCGCGCTGCAATCCCCCACGTCCGTACCATCGCCCGGCACTCTTCGGTCGTGAGCGCGCGCGGGATCAGCCAGCCCGGCGCGACGGGATCGCTGGTCGGGCCGACGGGCTGCCAAACCTTGGCGCCGGCCGCGATGTTCTCCGCCGTGAGCGGACCCATGCCTTCCATCGCGCGCTGCGAGGACGCCTTGCGTCCGCCATGGGCAAGCTGAATGCCGATCGCGGTCCCCTCGCCCTTCATGAAGGCGATCAGCGGCCTGAAGCTTTGCGCCTGCGCATCGTTCCACATGCCGAGGTCGTACTCGTTGATCAGGCCGATCTCTTCGACCGCGGTGGCCTCGACGAACACCAGCCCGAAGCCGCCGAGCGCGTAGCGACCGAGATGCACGTTGTGAAACATGCCGCAGGCGTTGCCGGGTCCGGCGCGGTAATGCACCATCGGCGGCACCACCAGGCGGTTCTTCAATTTCAGGCCGCGGATCTCGAACGGCTGGAACAACAGCGGGCGCGCGGGATCGACGCCGTCGGTGACCGAATTTGACATGGGTGCCCGTTTGATGTGTGTTGGCGATCTCGTCAAAAAAGACGACCGTCGGCGCGCTCCAAGCGCTTGGCGCACGTCAAGGTCTTAAGCGTTACCTCACCATTCCTGCCAGTATCGTGGCGAGCTTCCTGTTGCCCTCGACGTTGAGATGAAGGTGGTCGCCCAGCGCCATGCCGGGCTGCTTCATCACCGATGCATAAAGTCCCATCGCATCGATGAGCCTGATGCCACGGGCGGTGATCTTGCGCTTGATCGCCGCGATATTCGCAGGCGCATCCGCGGAGTTGGTGATGTCCTTGTAGTTGTCGTTGAAACCGTTGATGGTCAGGATTACGAGTTTGGTGCCGTTGGGGACCGCGCTGTCGACGCGCGCCAGCTCCTGCTTCGTCGTCTCGCCATTGACGCCGGCATTGATGACATGGACGTGCGAGCCCCGCGCCCGCAGGATGCTCTCCAGCACGGACGACCACATTTCATTTTCGGCGACATAGCCGTGGGCCGCGCTATGGCCGAGCACCACGATCTGCGCCGAGGCAGGGGCCGTCCGGACCAGCAGGATGCCGGCAAAAAATAGGGCCACGAAGACGCGTGTTTTTGTAAGGATCATGTTGGTGCTCCTCCCTCGACTTCCATAGAGCGCAAACGTCTCATCGTCGAGTCCGAGCGCCATTTACGGCGCGGCCGGCAAAATCTGCTCTATCGGGGAACTCCCCTAAGCCGCTAGGATGCCCTCACCCGAGAAAGGGAAGCGGACATGCGACGGCGCGCGTTCATCGCACTCGTTGGCGGCACGGTCGCAGCCTGGCCGCTGCTCGCCCGCGCCGAGACGCCCGAGAAGATGCGGCGCCTCGGCGTCCTCATGACCGTCGGCGAGGACGACATTGAAGGACGGGCCCGTATCGCCGCGCTGCGGGAAGGCCTCATGCAACTCGGCTGGGCGGAAGGCAAAAACCTCGCGATCGAGTACCGCTGGGCCGGCGGCGACATGACCCGGCTACGGGAGCAAGCCGCCGAACTGGTCCGGCTCGCGCCGGATCTGATCGTCGCCAACAGCACGCCGGCGCTCGCTACCATGCACGCGGCAACCACCACCATTCCCGTGGTGTTCGTGCTGGTGGTCGACCCCGTTGGTCTCGGCTACATCGCGAGCCTGTCGCGTCCGGGCGGCAACATCACCGGCTTCACCTATATGGAAGTCTCGCTGATCGGGAAATGGCTCGACCTGCTCAAGGCCATCGCGCCCGATGTGAACCGCGCCGCGTTTCTCTTCAATCCGAACACCGCGCCGTATTACACGACCTTCCTGCGCTCGTTTGAAACAGAGGCGCATCCGGCGGGGTTGGCATGTGCGGCTGCACCGGTGTCGACCGCCGACCAGCTCGAAGCGACCATTGCAGCGCTGGTGCGCGAACCCGGCGGCAGCCTGATCGTCGGCGCCGATGCTTCCAACATCATCCACCGCGAGGCGATCCTGCGGCTGGTTGCCCAATACAAGCTGCCCACGCTTTCGGTGTACCGGCAATTTGCCGAGGATGGCGCGCTATTGTCCTATGGACCGGACTCCGAGGAGATTTTCCGCCGCTCGGCGTCCTATATCGACCGCATCCTGAAGGGCGAGGCGCCGGCCAACCTTCCGGCGCAGGCGCCCACGAAATTCGAATTCGTCATCAATCTGAAGACCGCCAAAGCGCTCGGCCTGACCGTGCCCGCGAACCTGCTCGCCCTCTCCGACGCCGTGATCGAGTGAGCACCGTCCACCCTGGCATTCGCGGAGGCCGGACGTCTTGAGCCTGCTGTTCATCCTCGTGGTAGGGCTCGTCGCCGGCACCGTTTCGGGGATCGTCGGCACCGGTTCGTCGATCATGCTGATGCCTGTCTTGATCTATGCCTACGGCCCGAAGCAGGCGGTGCCGATCATGGCGGTGGCCGCCGTGCTCGCCAACGTCTCGCGCATCCTCGCCTGGTGGCGCGAAGTCGACTGGCGCGCCTGCGCCGCCTACTCCATGACAGCGATTCCGGCCGCGGCGCTCGGCGCGCGGACCCTGCTGGCGCTGCCGTCGCGGGTGGTTGATGTTTCGATCGGCATTTTCCTGATCGCGATGGTGCCGCTGCGGCACTGGCTCACCCGCCATCAATTCAAACTGTCGCTCTGGCATCTGGCGATCGGCGGCGCGGTGATCGGCTTTCTCACCGGCATCGTGGTGTCGACCGGCCCGTTGAGCGTGCCGTTGTTCCTGTTTTACGGCGTCACCAAAGGCGCGTTCCTCGCCACCGAAGCGGCGAGTTCGCTCGGCATCTATCTGAGCAAATCGGTGACTTTCGAGCGGTTCGGCGCGCTGACTTCGGATATCGCGCTGAAGGGCGTGATCGCGGGATCCTCGCTGATGTTCGGCGCCTTCATCGCCAAGCGCTTCGTGTTGCGGCTGGAGCCGGATGCGTTTCGGCTGGTAATGGATGGAATCATGCTGGTGGCCGGACTCTCCCTGCTGTTGTCGGCGGCGACTTCATAAAATTCAGCGATTTCCGGTGATCCGCCCTGAACCAATTCGGGTGAAACGGCGACGCATTGACGCAAGTCGCGGCCTGATTGCGGACGATCCATAGCCGATCGTTAGGGCTGGTGACGTATTTTTCCGCGCCATCGATCAAGCAGGAGACTTAATTCATGACCCGGGGAATTCTCGCCGCCATCGTCGGCGGCATTGTGGTTCTCGCCGTCGTTCTGGGCAGCTGGTACACGGTCGACCAGACCGAGCGCGGCGTCTTGCTTCGCAACGGCGCGGTGATCGGCACCGCGCAGCCGGGCCTCGGCTTCAAGGTGCCGGTGATCGACAGCGTCGAGAAGATCAGCGTCAAGACCTCGACCTATACCTGGGACAAGATGAATTCCTATTCCTACGACCAGCAGCCGGCCGATCTCAAGATCAGCGTCACCTTGCGCGCGGCGCCCGAAAAGGTCGCCGACCTCTACGCCAAGTTCGGACGGCTGGACGCGGCCGTCAACCAGGTCGTCAGCCCCGTCGTCAACCAGCAGGTCAAGGTGGTGTTCGGCCGCTATACCGCCGTCAAGGCGATCCAGGACCGCGGCGCGCTCAATTCCGCGATCAAGGACGCCATCGCCGACACGCTGAAATACGACTCCATGATCATCGTCGAGAGCGTGCAGCTCGAGAACATCGAATTTTCCGCCAACTATCTGCACTCGATCGAACAGCGCATGCTGGCCGAGGTCGAGGTGCAGAAGCTGCAGCAGAACGCCGAGCGCGAGAAGGTGCAGGCGCAGATCACCGTGACGCAGGCCAACGCCAAGGCCAACGCCGTCCGCGCCGAGGCCCAGGCCAATGCCGACGCGACGCGGCTGAACGGCGAAGCGAAAGCCTCCAACATCAAGATAACAGGCGAAGCCGAAGCAGCCGCGATCGAAGCCCGCGCCAAAGCGCTCGGCACCAATCCGAACCTCGTCACGCTGGTGCAGGCCGAGCGCTGGAACGGCGTGTTGCCAACCACGATGGTGCCGGGCTCGGCGGTGCCGTTCGTGTCGGTGAAGTGAGGATGCAAAGCTTCATTGCGGTGCAACAACAGACGTCGGGCTAACGCTAGCCGCTCCGATCGAACGACGTCCTAACCAGAAGAGTAGTGCTCCACTTGTCCTCAACGGCTGATTGAGTTCTGATGTGGGATGGAGGATTGACCACTCCGAATAGCGGGGTCGGCTGGGGAGACGCAGAATCGATATGGATGAAACAGATGCCAGATATGATCACGCTGCTCTGAGATCGTTGAGGCGCGCTCATGCCCGTCGACCATGAATTCGGCGACCAGCACACCGAGCTCAAGCTATCAATCGTCGAAAAATACCTGAAGTTCTTCACCACCGCCCTAACGGGAAAGTTCGAAGAACTTTGGTATATAGATGCCTTCGCAGGGACTGGGTCTCGGACTATACGGCACGATGAACGCGCGGCCGGTCTCCTAGACACTGGCGAGCCGGAAAGAATTGAGCGACGGCGCGGGTCAGCAAAAATCGCGATCGATGTGCGACCTCCGTTTGACTTCGTCGTCTTCATCGAAAGCAAGCCTTCATACGTAGCGGCGCTGCAGGAATTGGCTGCGAACCATCCAAATCGAAGAATTGTGGTCGTCAAGAATGACGCCAACGATGCTCTAAAATCTCTGGTAGCCGCTAATAGTTGGCGATCAACGCGAGCCGTTCTGTTTCTCGATCCCTACGGGATGCAAGTTGAATGGTCTACGCTCGAAAAGGTGGCGGTCACCAAAGCGATCGACGTCTGGTTTTTGTTCTCGTTAGCCGGTCTTTATCGACAGGCTACGCGGCAGCTCGCCGATATCGACGATCACAAGCGCGCCGCACTCACCAGAATGTTTGTATCCGATGCTTGGGAAGAGGAACTTTACCCCAAAACTGTACGAGACGATTTGTTTGACGGAGTTTCCGAAGAGCCGCGACGACGCGCGGCAAACGTAAGCGGGCTAGAGGCCTATGCCAGAACGCGACTGCAGCAATTTTCCCGGCAGTGCTCAAACCGCTACCTCTACCTCTGAACAAAAAACCGCAGCGATTTTCGCTGTTCTTGTGCATCTCAAATGATGATCCGAAAGCCATAGGGTTGGCCACGAAGATCGGCAATCACATACTAAGGGCAGGCAGTTCATCATAAGTGCGACCGCGCAGTAGACGCCCGGACGCTTTCTTATTTTTTCCACCCCACTGTTTGAAAAAGAACGCGGTTCCCGCGTGCCTGCACATTGCCTCGATCTCGTCGACCCACTCAGGTTTCATTTCGCGAGCGCGCGGACCGCTTTCTCCGCCGACGATTGCCCAATGGATGCCGGCCAGATCGCCTCCAGTTACGGGCCCGATTAGCGGCTCGAGTGAGACAAATCTGATTGCAGCAGGCACCCGTCGAATTGCATCCAACCTACCCAGAACACGACTGTTCTCAATGCTGGTGCCGAGCCAGACGTTGGGGAGGACTTCGAATGGCGGTTGAGCTAGAACTTCGGCCATGCGCTCAGGGCGCTTCGTAAGGATTTGATACGTGTGCCGAGGCGTGTCCTTCATGACCTCCCAAACCCGGGCGATGAATTCAATCGGAACATCGTCATGAAAAAGGTCGGACATTGAGTTGACGAAAACCTTGCGCGGCTTCGACCACGCTTTGGGTGTATCGAGAGACGCATGATCCAGACGAATTTTGCCGGTCCAGACAGACCGCCCTCCGCTCTTCCGGGTGAGGCCGCGGTACTTCCTGGTGCCCATCGCCTCTAATCTGGCCGCCATCCGCATGGCGTAGCAATTCGTGCAGCCAGCGGTCAGGACGGAGCAACCGGCCACGGGATTCCAGGTCGCGTCAGTCCACTCGATAGATGTTTCGGCCATTAAATTCCCTCTTCGGCCATCGGGTCTCTATCAAGCACCTATAGAACCTCAAGAAAGTGGTTAAATCCAGTTACGTGATTGGACGGCCTCCTCGTAGCGGACTCCCGTTTTCGGGAAACGCCGAAGACGGCCAGTTTTCTGTCGCGAACCAATCCTTAATCGGCTATAGAACAAAATAGGAACAATCGAAACCGGCAACTCACCCTGTCCATGGCCAAATCCGCCCTCTCCTTCGTCTGCCAGAACTGCGGCGCGGCGTATAACCGCTGGCAGGGCAAGTGCGAGTCCTGCGGCGAGTGGAATACGCTGGCCGAGGAGGATACCGGCGCGACCACGATGCCGGTCTCGATCCGGTCAAAACGCAAGGGGCGGCTGTTTGCGCTGGAGACGCTGACCGGCAAGAGTTTTGAGGCCCCTCGCCTGCCCTCCGGCATGGCCGAACTCGATCGCGTCACCGGCGGCGGGTTTGTGCGGGGATCGGTGCTTTTGGTCGGCGGCGATCCCGGCATCGGCAAATCGACGCTGCTGACGCAGGCCACCTCCCTGATGGCGCGCGCCGGCCATCGCGCGGTCTATATTTCCGGCGAGGAGGCGGTGGCGCAGGTGCGGCTGCGCGCCGAGCGGCTCGGGCTGGCGGATGCGCCGGTGCAGCTGGCGGCGGAAACTTCGGTCGAGGACATCGTCTCGACGCTCTCCGAAGGTTCGGTGCCGCGGCTGATCGTGATCGATTCGATCCAGACCATGTGGACCGACACGGTGGAATCAGCGCCGGGCACGGTGACGCAGGTGCGCGCTTCGGCGCAGGCGCTGATTCGGTTTGCGAAAAAATCCGGCGCCGCCATCATCCTGGTCGGCCATGTCACAAAGGACGGCCAGATCGCCGGTCCCCGCGTGGTCGAGCACATGGTCGATGCGGTGCTGTCGTTCGAGGGCGAAGGCTCGCAGCAATTCCGCATCCTGCGCGCGGTGAAGAACCGGTTCGGGCCGACCGACGAGATCGGCGTGTTCGAGATGACGGGCTTGGGCTTGCGCGAAGTTTCAAACCCTTCCGAACTCTTCCTGTCCGAGCGCGATCTCGGCAGCCCCGGCACGGCGGTATTCGCCGGGATAGAAGGCACCCGCCCGGTGCTGGTGGAATTGCAGGCGCTGGTGGCACCGACCACGCTCGGCACGCCACGGCGTGCGGTGGTGGGCTGGGATCCCAGCCGGCTGTCGATGGTGCTGGCGGTGCTGGAGGCCCATTGCGGAGTGAAACTTTCGGGCCATGACGTCTATCTGAACGTTGCCGGGGGCCTTCGCATCCAGGAGCCGGCGGCCGACCTGGCAGCCGCCGCAGCGCTGGTGTCGTCGCTGGTCAATGCTCCCTTGCCGACCGATGCGGTCTATTTCGGCGAGATTTCGCTGTCGGGCGCGGTCCGCCCTGTCGCCCAGACCTCGGCCCGGTTGAAGGAAGCCGCCAAACTCGGATTCGGCCGCGCCGTGCTGCCCGAATCGGCCCGGGGAGAGGTCGGCGGCGACGCCGGGCTGTCGCTGAATACCGTGGGCGGACTGACCAGCCTGGTCGCCGATATCGCCGCCCGCGGCACGCCCAGAGCAAACCGGGAGGGCGCGGCCGAAAAAAATGCCACACCGGCGCGTTTCCGTCGCGAGAATGGCTAAAGCGGCGTGACGTTGCCCGCCGCCGCCGCTATACAACGCGCGCACGGCCCGGGATGGCCAAGATTCCGGCCTTGCGGGAAGGGCCATCTGCCCCTCTCTTAGGGCGGCACCGACGTTGCCGATTCGCAAGTCTTGAACCTTGATGCGGACCTGACCAGCCGATGCCGATTACGATCCTCGATCTCGCTTTGCTCGCCGTAATGCTGATTTCCGGCCTGCTGGCGATGGTGCGCGGCTTCATGCGCGAGATCCTGTCGATCGCCGCCTGGGGTGCGGCCGCCCTGGTCACGCTCTACGCCTTCGGAAAACTGCTGCCGACCGCCAAAACCTATTTCAACAACGACACGATCGCGAGCGTGGTGGTGGTGGCCGGCGTGTTCGTCGGTACCCTGATCGTGGTTTCCATCATCACGGTGCGGATTTCCGACATGATCCTGGATTCCCGGATCGGGGCGCTGGACCGCACGCTCGGCTTCCTGTTCGGGCTGGCCCGTGGCCTGCTGATCGTGGTCGTGGCCTTCATGTTCTTCAGCTGGCTGGTTCCGGACAAGCAGCGGCCGGACTGGGTGACGGGAGCAAAATCCCGGGTGGTGCTGCAGGGAACCGGCGACTGGCTGATGTCGCTCTTGCCGGATGACCCCGAGAACACCATTTTGAAGAGATTCAAGAAGAATAAACCAGACGATGAGCAGACTGACACCGACCCGGCGACCGCTCCGGCCAGCGGTGCCGAGGGCTATACCAAACCTGCCCGGGACAGCCTTAAAAAGCTGATCGAAAAGCCCGCGGCGAAGTGAGATCAGGCCAAAAGAGAGGCGCGATGGACTGTCAACAGAGCCCTTCCGAAGAGCCGGCGCAACGCGAACTGGACCTCGGTCCACTCTATCTGGAAGACTCTGACCTCGAAGGCGACACTCTGCGCGAGGAATGCGGCGTGTTCGGCATCTTCGGCCATCCCGAGGCCGCCGCCATCACGGCGCTCGGATTGCACGCTTTGCAGCACCGCGGCCAGGAGGCCGCCGGCATCGTCTCTTTCGACGGCACAAGGTTCCACAGCGAAAGACGCCTGGGGCTGGTCGGCGACACTTTTTCTCGCCGCGAGGTGATCGAGCGCCTGCCCGGCAATGCCGCGGTCGGCCATGTCCGCTATTCCACCACCGGCGCGACCATCCTGCGCAACGTGCAGCCCTTGTTCGCCGAGCTCAACGCCGGCGGCTTTGCGGTCGGCCACAACGGCAATCTCACCAACGGATTGACCTTGCGCCGCGAACTCGTGCGCAACGGCGCCATGATGCAGTCGACCACCGACACCGAGGTGATCCTGCATCTGGTGGCGCAATCCAAGCGCAACCGCTTCATCGACCGCTTCATCGAGGCGCTGCGCGCCATCGAGGGCGCCTATTCGCTGGTGTCGCTGACCAACAAGAAGCTGATCGGCGCGCGCGATCCGCTCGGCATCCGCCCGCTGGTGCTCGGCGACCTCGACGGCCACCCGATCTTCGCCTCGGAAACCTGCGCGCTCGACATCATCGGCGCCAAATATGTCCGCGACGTCGAGCCCGGCGAGATCGTCGTGTTCGACGAGCGCGGCGAGCAAAGCCACAAGCCGTTCCCGCCGAAACCGCCAAGGCCCTGCATCTTCGAATACATCTATTTCTCGCGGCCGGATTCGATCGTCGGCGGCCGCAGCGTCTACGAGGTTCGAAAGAATTTTGGCGCGCAGCTGGCGCGCGAAAGCCATGTCGAGGTCGACGTCGTGGTGCCGGTGCCGGATTCCGGCGTACCGGCCGCCGTCGGCTACAGCCAGCATTCCGGCGTGCCGTTCGAGCTCGGCATCATCCGCAACCATTATGTCGGCCGCACCTTCATCCAGCCGACCCAGAGCGTGCGCGAACTCGGCGTGCGCATGAAGCATAACGCCAATCGCGCGGCGATCGAGGGCAAGCGCATCATCCTGATCGACAATTCGCTGGTGCGCGGCACCACCTCGAGGAAGATCGTCCGCATGATGCGCGACGCCGGCGCCCGCGAAGTCCATTTCCGCCTCGCCTCGCCACCGATCGTGCATCCCGATTATTACGGCATCGACCTGCCCGACCGCGGCGGCCTGTTGGCCGCGACCCACAATCTGGAGGAGATGCGCGAGCTGATCGGCGCGGATACGCTGGCGTTCCTGTCGGTCGACGGCATGTACCGCGCCATGGGTTTTCCCGGCCGCGATCCCGCGAATCCAAAATTCTCCGACCATTGTTTTACCGGCGACTATCCGACCCATCTCACCGACCAGACCCAGGTCGAGCCGCAGCCGCGCCAGCTTTCGCTGCTGGCGGAAGCGAGTTGACGCGAAGCGTCATTCCAGGCCGCGCCTAGCCGCGAACCCGGAATCTCGAGATTCCCCGATGTGCAATTGCACATCTGAGGTCTGGTCCTCCGGACCATCCCGGAATGACCGTTATCTTTTATCTTTTCGTCGTGGCCGGGCTTGTCCCGGCCATCCACGTCTGTAAAACCCGCCGCAAAGACGTCGATGCCCGGGACATCTGCGCGAAGGCGCGCTTCGCGCTTTTGTCCGGGCATGACAATGAGAAACATCCTCAATGCCCCTCCCCCTCGCCTCCCGCATCGCTCTCGTCACCGGCGCCTCGCGCGGCATCGGCTATGCCACCGCGCTGGCGCTGGCCAGGGCCGGCGCGCATATCGTCGCGGTGGCGCGAACGCAAGGTGGCCTCGAGGAACTCGACGACGAGATCCGAAAGGACGGCGGCGCCGCGACCCTGGTGCCGCTCAATCTCACCGATTTCGACGGCATCGCGCGCCTTGGCGCGGCGCTGCATGAGCGCCATGGCAAACTCGACATCCTGGTCGGCAATGCCGGCGTCCCCGGCCCGTCCTCGCCGCTCGGACATATCGAGCTGAAACAATGGACCGACGTGATGGCGCTCAACGCGTCGGCAAACTTCCAGTTGATCCGTTGCATGGAGCCGCTGTTGAAAAGATCCGATGCCGGCCGCGCGGTGTTCGTCACCTCGGCCGCGTCGCACCGGGCCGTTGCCTATCTCGGTCCGTACGCGGCCTCGAAGGCCGCACTGGAGACGCTGGTGCGGTCCTGGGCGCAGGAGACCGCCAACACGCCGATTCGCGTCAACCTGTTCGATCCCGGCCCGATCCGCACCCGGATGCGCGCGGCCGTGTTTCCCGGCGAGGATCCGATGACGCTGGATACGCCCGCACAAGTGGCCGAATTCATCCTGCCGATGTGCAGCCCCGACTGGTCCGAGACCGGCAAGCTGTTCGAATACAGGACGCGCGGTCTGCTGAGTTTCCGGGCACCGGCATAGGCCGCGGATGCGCGGAGATACCAACTTGCCGGATCGCGTCAGAACGTCTATCGGAAAAGCGGATCGTCTCACCGATCAATTTGGGGAAAAGGGCTCTGGCAAGCGAGCCCACCCGGCAATCAACACGTGGAGGGAATTCAATGAGGACGACACTCGCGCGGCATAGCGCCGCGCTGTTTGCATGCGCGGCACTTTCGCTCGCAGCGCCGGCGCTGGCCCAGGACAAGACCGTCAAGATCGGCGTGCTCAACGACATGTCGAGCCTTTACGCCGACATCGGCGGTCCCAATTCGGTGGTCGCGGTCAAGATGGCAGTCGAGGATTCCGGCCTGACCAAGAAGGGCTGGAAGATCGACGTGATCAGCGCCGATCACCAGAACAAGCCGGATGTCGGCGTCAACATCACCCGGCAGTGGATCGACACCGACAAGGTCGACGCCATCGCCGATACCCCGAATTCCGGGGTCGCGCTCGCGGTGAGCAACATCGTGCGCGAGAAGAACGCGGTGCTGCTCAATTCGGGGGCTGCGACCGCTGCGCTTACCGGCGCGGCCTGCACGCCGAACACCGTCTCCTACACCTACGACACCTACATGCTGGCGACCGGCACCGGCAAGGCGCTGACCAAGGCCGGCGGCGACAGCTGGTTCTTCCTGACCGCCGATTACGCCTTCGGCGCGCAGCTGGAGCACGATACCTCGGCGGTCGTCATCGCCAATGGCGGCAAGGTGCTCGGCGGCGTCAAGCATCCGCTCAATACCTCGGACTTCTCCTCGTTCCTGCTGCAGGCGCAATCCTCGAAGGCGAAAGTGATCGGGCTTGCCAATGCCGGCGGCGACACCGACAACGCCATCAAGCAGGCTAGCGAATTCGGCATCGTGGCCGGCGGCCAGAAGCTCGCGGCATTGCTGCTCTTCATCAACGACGTCAATTCGCTGGGGCTGAAGACGGCGCAGGGCCTCACCTTCACGGAATCCTTTTACTGGGACATGAACGACCAGACGCGTGCTTGGTCGAAGCGGTTCGCCGCGCTCGCCAGCAAGAACGCCATGCCCTCAATGACCCAGGCCGGCAACTACGCCGTGGTGCTGCACTATCTGAAGGCGATGGAAGCGCTCGGCGGCAATCCGCATGACGGCGCCAAGGTCGTGGCCAAGATGAAGGAACTGCCGACCGACGATCCCCTGTTCGGCAAGGGTCCGCTGCGCGCCGACGGCCGCCGCATCATTCCGGCCTACCTGTTCGAGGTGAAGAAGCCGGAAGAGTCCAAATATCCGTGGGACTATTACAAGCTGATCGCCACCATCCCGGCGGACGAAGCAGCCAAGCCGCTCAGCCAGAGCGACTGTCCGCTGGTAAAAAAATAGCAGCGGATCGCGTAGGGTGGGCAAAGCGGAGCTCGCCCACCCGCTTTCTTCGCTGGGGTGTGCGTCATCTGAGGTGCTCGCCTCTTCGGCGAGCCTCGAAGGATGATTTGCTCGGTGCCCGCGACCATCCTTCGAGGCTCGCTAGAGCTCGCACCTCAGGATGACGGCGGAGTAAATAAATACAAGGGTGGGCAAAGGCGCGGTCGCGCCGTGCCCGCCATCTATCTCAAGACTTCATCCTGGAGGGTGGGCACGCGGTGCCCACCCTACGATCGCTTTGCCGCCAGCGTGCGCTCCGTGACCAGCATCGCCAGCAGCAACAATGCCGCTGCCAGCAGGAACGGCGCGCCCGGCAATTTCACCGGCGCCTGCGTGCCGATGAAGTAGGCGAATGTCAGCGTGAACAGGAACGGCCCGACGAGTTGCGACACGCTCTGCACGCTCGAGGTCGCGCCCTGCAGCTGGCCCTGCTGCTCCGGCGTGACCAGCCGCGTCGTCAGCGCCTGCGCCGCCGCCCCCGCCACGCCCCACAGCGACATCACGGGAATGCCGAGCCAGAACAGCGGTCCCGTCGGCGCCGCGCCGTAAATGAAAAAGCCGGCGGCGCCAAAGCCGAGGCCCAATAGCAGCGCGCGGCGCTCGCCGAGGCGCTTCACGATCGGCCCGATTCCGAGACCCTGCACCGCCATCGAACAGAGGCCGACGATGGCGAGCGTCAGGCCGACCGTCCTGGCGTTCCAGCCGTAGCGATAGGTCGCATAGAGCACGAAGGTCGAGGGCAGCACCACATGGGCGACCTGCGCCAGGAAGTTCACCAGCGACAGCCCAGCGAGCACCCGGTCGGAGCCGAGTAGCCGCAGCGCGCCGACCGGATTGGCACTCTTCCAGCGGAACGGCGAGCGGCGCTCGGGCGGCAGGGATTCGGGAAGGATCAAAAGACCGTAGAGTGCGTTGGCAAAGCTCAAGCCCGCCGCGACCCAGAACGGCAACCGCGGATCCATGCCGCCGAGCAATCCGCCGACCGCGGGGCCCAAGATGAATCCGGCGCCGAAGGCGACGCCGATCTTGCCGAACATCGTCGCGCGCTGTTCCGGCGGCGTGACGTCGGCGATATAGGCGAACGCGGTGGAGACGCTGGCCGAGGTGATGCCCGAGATCACCCGGCCGACGAACAGCCAGCTCAGCGATGGCGCCAGCGCCATCAGCACATAGTCGAGCCCGAGCCCGAAATTCGACAGCAGCACCACCGGCCGCCGTCCGAACCGGTCCGACAGGCTGCCGAGCAGCGGCGAGAACACAAACTGCATCAGCGCCCAGGCGGTGCCGAACAGCCCGAAAATCCGCGCTGCCTGCGCGGTGTCGTTGTCGACGAAGCTTTCCACGAGCTTTGGCAGGATCGGCAGGATCAGGCCGAGTGCGAACATGTCGAGCAGGATGGTGACGAAGATGAAGGCCACCGCCGCGCCGCCGGCCGGCGCCGCCGGCTGCGGCACCTCGGCCGCGCTCTCGGAAGCCCCGCTCACGACGGCCGCCTGCGCTTGTGGGCGAACGGGTTTTCCTTCTCGCGCAGCGTAATTCGCACCGGCGTCCCCGGCAGTTCGAAATATTCGCGCAGCGAATTGACGAGATAGCGCAAATACGATTGCGGCACGGCATCGGCGCGCGAGCAGAACAGGATAAAGCTTGGCGGCCGCGCCTTGGCCTGCGTGATGTAGTTCAGCTTCAGCCGCCGGCCCGATACCGCCGGCGGCGGATTGGCGTCCACCGCCTGCTCGAACCAGCGGTTGAGCGCCGCCGTCGGAATCCGCTTGTTCCAGACCGCATAGGCGGCTTCGATCGCGCTCATCAGGCGGTCGATGCCCTCGCCCATCAGGCCTGATACCGCGACCACGGGTGCGCCCTTGACCTGGGGCAGCGAATGATCGACCTCGCCGCGCAACGCCGAGATCAGATTGGCCTTTCGCCCCATCAGATCCCATTTGTTGACGGCGATCACCAGCGCGCGGCCCTCGCGCTCGATCAGATCGGCGATGCGCAGATCCTGCTCCTCGAACTTGTTCTGCGCGTCCATCATCAGCACCACGACTTCGGCGAAGCGCACCGCGCGCAGCGCGTCCGCCACCGACAGCTTCTCCAGCTTCTCCTCGATCCGCGCGCGGCGCCTGAGGCCCGCGGTATCGAACACACGAAAATCCCGACCCTGCCAGGTGATCTCGACCGCGATGGCGTCCCGCGTGGTGCCGGCTTCCGCGCTGGTCAACAGCCGCTCCTCGCCGAGCAGATGGTTGATCAGTGTCGACTTGCCGGCATTGGGACGGCCGACGATGGCGACGCGGATCGGACGCTTGGCGATTTCCTCATCGCTCTCGATGATGTCGTCATCGTCGAACGCATGCGGCTCGTCCGATGGCTCCGGCATCAGCGCGCGCAGGGCGTCGTAGAGATCGCTCAGGCCCTCGCCATGCTCGGCCGAGATCTGCACGGGGTCGCCCAGGCCGAGCGCATAGGATTCCATCGCGCCGATTTCGCCATGCTTGCCCTCGGCCTTGTTGGCGACCAGCACCACCGGCTTGTTGGCGCGGCGCGCGAAATCGGCAAAGGCACGGTCGTTCGGGGTCAGGCCCGCGCGCGCGTCGATCACGAACATCAGGGCATCCGCAAGCGAGATCGCCACCTCGGTCTGCTCCTGCATCCGCGCGGTAAGCGAGCCCTTGGCGCCTTCGTCGAGGCCCGCGGTGTCGATCAGCGTGAATTCGAGATCGCCGAGGCGCCCCTCGCCTTCGCGGCGGTCGCGGGTGACGCCGGGGACGTCGTCGACCAGCGCGAGCTTTTGTCCGACCAGCCGGTTGAACAGCGTCGATTTTCCGACATTGGGCCGGCCGATAATGGCAATCGTGAAAGACATCAATGATTCCTGCGCATTAGAGCGGGATGACTTCATCCCGCTCTAACTTTTCGGTTGAGCATGATCTTTTCGAAAAACCGGTGCCCACTTTCCCGGATCATGCTCTGGGCGCCTGTTCCGCGAAAATGATGTAACGGCAGTTCCGGGGAATATACGCCGGGATGGCGGGGCCGGCGCTGATATCGAAGGGGATGGAACGAAATCAGCGCGTGACGGTACCGCCGGGCAGTGGCGCCGGGAATGACCCGGGGGCGGGTTGCGGCTGGCCGGACTGCGCCGATTGAGCCGGCGCCGGTTGGTCGGGCGGCGGCGCGGTGGTGCGCTTGCGGACGATCTTCTTCGGCTTCGGAGCCGGCGGCGCGGCGGTGGTCGAGCCATCCTCTTCCGCCGCGGGGTCGGCGGCAGGCCCGGTGGCGGCGGTCGCCGGCTGCTTGCCCCTGGCCTTGGATTTCGCCGTCTTTTTTGATCTCGGCTCCTCGACGGGCGGAGGCGGCGGGGCCGCCGCGGTCGCCTGCGCGTTCTGCTGATCGAGCTGCTGTTGCCGCTCGACATTATCCTTGTACAGATCCTTGGGCACGCCCTGTTCGAGGCCGGGTACGCCGTCGGGGAAGACCGGCTTGCGCTCGCCCGGCAGTTTCTTCTTGGTGTCGAGCCAGTCGAGCAGGTCGCTCGGATCCCAGTTGTAGATGCTGCTGGAGCAGCCCGCCAACGCGCTAGACAACGCGATCAGGACGGCGGCTGCGATCAGACGTTGCGAGCGGCGCATGGTCGATTTCCCACTCAACTCGTTCTCCGCCGTCAGCTCTTGGCGACCGGCGGCAGCAGCGCCTGCAGCGCCTCGGCACGCGAGCGCAGGCTCGGCGGCGTCTCGCCGTCATTGGCAATCAGGTCCAGCCATTTCCGCGCCGCCGCCATGTCGCCGGCGCGCCAGGCCGACAGCGCCAATGTTTCGCGCGCGGTATGACGGAAGGTCGCCTCTGGTGCTGCGGAAGATTCAAGCCGCGCCAGCATGTCCGGATAGCTCGCGCTGTCCAGCAGCAATGCGGCCGCGTGGACTTTCGCCAGCTCGCGCTCTTCCGCGCCGACACCGCGGTCGGCGGCAATCTCGTCGTACATTTTCGCCGCCGCCTTCGGGTCGCCGCTTGCCACCTCGCCCGCCGCGCGCAGCCGCGCCAGCATGCGGTAGCCCGACGGCGCTTTCGCAACCAGGTCGTTGAAGGCCGCTTCCGCTTCCGTATGCTTGCCCGCTTCCGAAAGCTCGACCGCCTTGTCGAAGGCAGCGCCTGCCTCGGCCGCCTTCTGCGCCTCGAGATACTCGTAGCCGCGCCAGCCGCCGACACCGGCGATGATCAACAGCGCGCCGGCGACGATATAGATCGAATATTTCTCCCACAGCTTCTGGAGCTGGTCGCGACGTACTTCCTCGTCGACTTCATCAAATAATTCAGACACTTAAAGGTATCCCATCCCCGGCGAGCCGGACCCTGACCAAAAGGCTTACGAAACGCCCGATCCCCGCGTGGCGGCGGCGATACCCTAGCGATATGGCGCTGGCAAGGCAAAGTAAGCCGGATCAAAGCGTTACCAAGGACATGATTAAAATCATAGCGCTAGCGGGTCTAACCACGCTGAGCTGCCCCATTGAGTCCATTGGGGTATTACCGAGAGTGTCTAATCGAAAATCCGGGCATTGCGTTTGCCCCGAAGTGCCAGAGGAGGAACTGAGCCGCGGCCCCACCTATGCTAGGCGATTTTCTAAGTCGTGAACGAGTCCTAAATCCCTCCAAAAAAATAATCCCCGAATTCCATAGGTAGAATCGCCGGATGTTTTCACCGCCATGGGAACGACAGTCAAGACCTCCGGCGAACAATTACACGTCGCGCTCCTGATCGCGCTGCTGGCGGCGTCCGCGACGAATTTGATGCTGGTCTGCACTTGGCTTTAGTCCGAATTGGGCGGCCACCCTTGCGCACGCCGGACCGCGCGGCCACATGACGGGAACGGCAACACTCATAGGAGCCCGAATTGACCGCGCCTGAAACGACCGTTCCGAAGAAGACCAAGATGACCACAGACGATCTGCAAGGCATTTATTCGGTCAAATTCGGTGTGCCAAAAGAGCGTTTTGTCATCCACCCGAACCAGCAGCTCAGTTGGACCGTGACCGTGATCGGTCATGTCGGCGAAGCGTCGCGCGGCGCGGAGGTGGTCGAACAGCTGACCCGCTCGCTGCGCTTGATTTACGAATTGAAGAACTAGCGGCTTCATTCCGCCGGGGCGGCCTCAGTTGGTGGCCTCATAATGGCTCAATCTTCTCTTTTGGCCTTCGAGAGGCAACGGCAGGGTGAAGCGCGGCTTTTAGGCCAGACAAGCCCGGTTTGCATGTCGGCTATAAGGACTGCGTGTCCAGGATAGACGACAAAAGGCTTGCAAAGAGAACCGCATCCGTAGAGAGCGGCCAATCGGAGAACTCGACAGGGAGAATACGAAGAATGTCCCGAGCGAGACTGGCCGAATGCGTCGTCGCTGAAACTACGCGAACCAAGCTTCCTCTGAAAGACACGGTGCTCGGCGACGAGCATGAATACGCAAGCCTGCCCCTCTGCGTGATCGACGCCGTTTTCTCGATTGGCGTCAAATACGCGAGCACCAAGCTGGTACCTCCTCGATGGGCTGCGGCGCAGGCACCGCAATGGCCCGTCCACCGCAAAGGGGCGATTAAAGAACATTCGATTTCCGAATTTCTTGACGTGGCAGAGCGTTTCACGTGCGATGAACTCGCGACTCAGATTTTCAAGAATAGCCAGCGTACTTCCTCGAAGAACGGAATACTGAAAGCACAAGCGGTGAGACTATTTGCAGTCGCTCTGCAAAAGGCAGGCATCGAACGCTTCGCAGACTGTGAAGATGAAACAAAGCTCGAACTGGCCGAAGCCTACGTCAGAGACGTCAAGGGTCAGAGCTCCGGCATCTCGTTCGATTATTTTCTGATTTTGGTCGGGCACGAGACCGTAAAGGCAGACCGAATGATATGCCGCTTCGTGGCACGCGCCGCTGGCTTGGAGCACGTCGCACCGACAGTCGCAAAGCGCGCCGTCATCGACGCGACTGCGTTGCTCAAGCCCATGTTTCCACACCTCACTACTCGCCTGTTCGACTACATAATTTGGAATTATGAGTCACGGAATGCCGCGCCAAACCACAAACGTGGCCCGACACAACAACAATCTGCCTGCTCTCAAGTGCCATGAAGCGACTATCCCAAGATAGTTGCAAAACGTGGTACATTGATCGTGGGAGGAAGCTGATGGAATCCTTCGTCGTGCAGCTTATCGGGACCGAGGACCCGGACCCGTTCAAACAATTTGGCTCGCGAGCAAATGCGCAAGCCTTCGCGGCTTGCAGCGTTCAATCCAATGAAGCCGAGTTCAGCGAACATCTACTGCGTCACCGACGCCGACAATGCCTACAACGCAATCGACATGGTCAAAGCGGGTAAGGCAACCCTGATAAACACACGATCTCGGCACGCCACAGACGCCGAGGCCCTCGCTGCAAACGAACTGGCTTGGCAGAAAGCCAGGGAAGCCGGGCCGGAAGCCCTGCTTGAATATCTGGGGTACAAACTTCCCCCTGCGCCGCCTTCACCAAGCATCAAAAGACGCTTCTGAACCCCTACGCAGCGCCGCTCTGCCGCCGCCCAATATCCCCGCTTTGCGCATCCTCGCCCTGCGCCGCGGCCCAGGCCTCGCGCAACTGCCGCTTCAGCACCTTGCCATTGGCGTTGCGCGGCAACGGTTCCGATGTCAGCGCCATCGTCTCCGGCACCTTGTAATCCGAAAGCCGCTCGGCGCACCAGGCGTGCAGGGCCTCGGACCTGACGCTGTCATCGCGGGTGACGATGACGGCATGCACGCGTTCGCCCAGCACCGGACAGGGCTTGGCGATGATCGCGCTCTCGACCACGCCGGGATGGCCGGCGAGCACGGACTCCACCTCGGCGGAATAAATCTTCAGGCCGCCGCGGTTGATCATGTCCTTCTGGCGATCGAACACGCGCACGAAATTTTCCGCATCGATCGAGCCGAGATCGCCGGAATGCCAGAAGCCGCCGGTAAAGCTCTCCGCCGTCGCCTGCGGATTATTCCAGTAGCCGCGGATGACGGAGGCCGAGCGAATCCAGATCTCGCCGATTTCGCCGCGCGGCAGTTCGCGGCCCTCGGCGTCCATCACGACGATCTCGGCGCCCGGACAGGGCAAGCCGACGCTGTCGATATGGCTTGCCGTCAGTTCGCCGGGCATGATGGTCGATGGCGAGGTCGTCTCGGTTGCGCCGTAGCAGTTCATCAGCTTCAGGCCGGGGATCCTGGCGTCGAGCTTCCCGATGGTCGCCACCGGCATCGGCGCGCCGCCAAAGCCGCCGATGCGCCAGCTCGACAGATCGTAGTCATCGAAATCCGGCTGCAACAGGCAGAGATTGTACATCGCCGGCACCATCACCGTGTAGGTGACGCGCTCGCGCGCGGCGACCTTCAAATATTCCGCCGCCTTGAACTCGGCCATCACGATCAATTTGCCGGCGCAGCGGACCATGGTCATGATGTTGGCGACGACGCCGGTGACATGGCCGAGCGGCACCGCGGCGATCGAGCGATCCGCCGGCGTCAGCTCGAGGCAGGACACGAACACCATCGCGGAGTGAATGATGTTGCAATGCGCGAGCATGGCGCCCTTCGGCAGCCCGGTGGTGCCGGAGGTGTAGAGGATCATTGCGGTGTCCTCTTCGTCGACTTCCGCTGGAGCCAGCGCCGGCGCAGCGTCGAGCAGCACGGCAAATTGCGAGGCGCTGCCGTCGCTGACGGAAACGCGATGGGCGAGCTCTGGAACATCCTGCGCATCAGGCAGGCGCTCGGCCAGCGCCGCCTCGTGGACCAGGAGTTTTGCGCCGCAATCGCTCAGCACATAGGCGATCTCCGGCTTCTGCTGACGGGTGCCGAGCAGCACCGTCACCGCGCCGAGATGTGCCGCGCCGAACAGCGTCAGCAAGAACTCGATGCGGTTGCCGAGCAGCACCGCAACGCGGTCGCCGCGCCGCACGCCGATCTTGTGCAAGCCCGCCGCGACCTGCGCCGACTGCTGCGCGAGCTCGCGCCAGCTCAGGCGGCGCTCGCCGCAGACCAGCGCCTCGCCATCGGGATTTCGCGCCACCGCATCCCTGATCATCGCCCAGATGCTGCCGGGACGCTCGCAAAATGCCGGCACCACGCGATCGCCGAAACGCGTCTCGAAGCGCATGGCCGGAATCGGAAACTGCGACCAGTCCACCTCACACTCCGAACACGGGAATCCCGATCACCACGGGATGGAAGGCAAAGCCGAGCGCCAGGTAAGCCACGATGCCGACCGCAATCGCGATCAGGTCGTTGCCGACACCGCCGACCGGGATCGGCGGCCCGCCGGCGTCAGCGCGGCGCTTCAGCGAGATGCGGTCGAACACCGCCCAGGCGAGGAAGGCGCCGAACAGGACGATGCCGCCGAGATCGCCATTGGCGAGAAGATGCGCCGCCGCCCACAGTTTGACGCCCGACAGCATCGGATGCTTGACGGCCGTGTAGATGCGGCCGCGGATATAGGCCGCAACCACCAGGATGACGGCCGGCAGCATCAGGGCTTCCGTGATGTGCTTGAGCGCCTTCGGCGGCCTCCAGACCTCGATCATGCCACCGGCGCGATAGTGCGCAAAGCCCCAGACGATCAGCACAAGCCCTGCCAGCGCGACCACCGCGTAGGCAGCCTTGTAGCCGCTTTCGCCCCATTGCGCGATCAGGCGGGCGCGTGCTTCGCGCTGCGTGGTCAGCGTATGGACCCCGAGGAACAGCACGAGCCCTGCGATCATCACCGTCAGTCCCACGATGTTTCCTCCGTTGCGGACGCTTTTGCGGGCCTCGCGTAACATTTTCGGGGCCGGGACCGCAATGCGTTTCGAGCGAGGCGCGATTGCGAAATCGACCTGAAGATTCGCGCAGTCCGCTCAAAGAGCTGTTCTGACCACAAATAACGCGCCTGGCCGCGGAACATTCGAGACACATGGCCATTGCCTCCTCGACACATCAGGAGAAACAGTCATGACTAGATTTGGAACGATCGGCGCTGCCTGTCTGGCAGTGGCACTTGCGGCATCGTCCCCGGCGTTCGCACGGGCCGGGCATGCTGGCGGCGGCGGCGGTGTTCGCGGCGGCGGCGCTCACTTCGCCGGTGGCGGTGTTCGCGCAGGCGGCGCTAGCTTCGCGGGCGGCGGCGTCAGAGCTGGCCACTATGCCGGCGTCAGGAGCGGCGGATTCCGCGGTGGACACGGCGGCTATGGACCGGGAATCGCGGCCGGCGTGATCGCCGGCGCCGTCATCGGCGGCGGCTATTATGGCGGTTATGCCCCCGGCTATTACGACGATTCATATGCCTACGATGACTCGCCGGCCTACGGGTATGCCGCCCGCAACGGCTTCGTCTGTCAGCCCGGGACCTGGTTCCGCGGCGAGGACGGTCGCCCGCATCTCTGCCAGTAACCCCGCGCGATCTTTTTGCGGAAAAAGCGGCCGGATGGCCGCTTTTTTTGTGCGCGTGAAGAACTCAGCGCTGCAGGAGGCGCCGGCCTTCTCCTGTCGTGGAAGTTAGCGTGGCGTCGCTGCCAGGTTTCTGCGCGGCCTTCGAGCGCGGCGAGCACACCGGCGCAATGCCGGGGCGCCTCCTGCGAGCGGGCCACAATGGTCATCATTGAGCGTCGAATCCGAGGACAGCTTCGGCTGCGAATTCGGAGTGGCGACCAATGACGGCTTTGGGTCAACCAGACATCGGCTAGTCGCCGAACGCTTGGCCACTCCCGATCGGCCTCATGGCGTTGCCGAATGCTTCCCCAATTCGCGATTGTCGACATAGCGGATGGCGATCGGCCGGCCCGCCAGCGAGCCGCCGAGGCCGCCGGTGAATTTCAGCGGCAGACATGTGTCGAGCGACGAATTGATCGCCTTCAGGTAGGTGTCGCGGACATCCGCGGGCGCACCCGCGGTCGCAAAGGTCATGCGCGGCGGTCCGACCATCTCGCCGGAGCGCTTGAAACTGAATCGCACCGACATCTGCATGCCCTGCCGCGCGGCATCTGCCGGCGGCGGCGACCAGCAGGCGCGCAGCGCGGAAAAGAGATCGCCGATGGTGTCGAGATCGTGGTCGGGCTTCTGATACTTCGCAGCGTCCTCAGGCGGCGGCACGGTATCGATCGTGAGCTGCAGGTTTTCGCCGTAGGGATAGTCGATCTCGGGAATGCAGGGGCCGTGGCTGAGCACGCTGCAGAACGATGGCGTGCAGGGATGATGCGACAGCACGCTGCAGGGCGCGTGCGAAAACGGCGTGGCGTCGAGGTGATGCCGGTGCCGGGCATAGGCCGAGCCGGCGACGAGCATTGCCGCCAACGCAACGAGGAGACAGAGAACGGTGCGCCGTAACATGATGGCTCTCGAAGGCGGCACAGGATTTCGCGATGCAACGGAAAATGACGCCCACAAGCGGCGCTATCAAGCCCGGCCGCGTTCACTTCCCCGCGTGCGCTGAAACCGGTGTCATCGCCCGGCGCAGACCGGGCGAGCCAGTATTCCAGAGGCGTCAGCGCTTCAATCGAGAAGCCGCGGCGTACTGGGTCCCCCGCTTTCGCGGAGGACGACGAGCGGGGGAGGTGCGAGCGCCCTCGGCCCTCACGCCTTCTTCTTCACGTCCTTGACGCTGGAAAACGTGATGCCCTCGGCGCGCTCCTTGGTGTAGCCGAGATAGAATTCGTTCCTGGCCAAAAACACGGGATCGCCGTCGACGTCGTCGGCGACGCCGGAGCCGTTGGCGGCGATGAAGGCTTCCAGCTTCTTGCGATCGTCGGAGGAGATCCAGCGCGCCAGCTGGAACTCGCTTACTTCGAATTCGACCGGCAGGGTATATTCGGCGTCCAGCCGCGCCTTCAGCACGTCGAGCTGCAGCGGGCCGACCACGCCGACCAGCGCCGGGGCGCCGTCGCGCGGCCGGAACACCTGCACCACGCCCTCCTCCGACATCTGCTGCAGCGCCTCCTTCAGCTTCTTGGCCTTCATCGCATCGGTCAGCCGCACCCGGCGGACGATTTCCGGCGCGAACGAGGGCACGCCGACGAAGGTGAGGTCCTCGCCTTCGGTCAAGGTATCGCCGATCCGAAGCGTGCCATGGTTGGGAATGCCGACGACGTCGCCGGCAAAGGCCTCGTCCGCCAGCGCGCGGTCCTGGGCGAAGAAGAATTGCGGGCTCGACAGGCTCATGTTCTTGCCGGTGCGCACCAGTTTCGCCTTCATGCCGCGGGTGAGTTTTCCCGAGCACAGCCGCGCGAACGCGATGCGGTCGCGGTGGTTCGGATCCATGTTGGCCTGGATCTTGAAGACAAACGCGCTCATGCGCGGCTCTGATGCCTCGACCTTGCGCAGGTTACTTTCCTGCGCGCGCGGCGGCGGCGCGAATTTGCCGAGCCCTTCCAGCAGATCGCCGACCCCGAAATTGCGCAGTGCGCTGCCGAAATAGACCGGGGTCAGATGGCCCTCGCGGAACGCATCCAGCTCGAACGGCTTGCAGGCTTCCGACACCAGCGCCAGTTCCTCCTTGATGGCCCCGACATCGAGGTTGGCATTGCGGCCGGCGAGTTCGGATATGTCGATTTGCATCGCCGCGCCGGTCTTGGCGCCGCCGCCTTCCAACAGCCGCACCCCGCCGTTGACGACGTCGTAGGTGCCGAGGAAATCGCGGCCGCGGCCGACCGGCCAGGTCATCGGCGTGGTGTCGAGCGCCAGCGTCTTTTCGATCTCGTCGAGCAGATCGAACGTGTCGCGGCTCTCGCGGTCCATCTTGTTGATGAAGGTGATGATGGGGATGTCGCGCAGCCGGCAGACCTCGAACAGTTTTCGCGTGCGGGCCTCGATGCCCTTGGCGGCATCGATCACCATCACGGCGGAGTCGACGGCGGTCAGCGTGCGATAGGTGTCCTCGGAAAAATCTTCGTGGCCCGGCGTGTCCAAAAGGTTGAACACCACGTCCTCGAACTCGAAGGTCATCACCGAGGTGACGACCGAGATGCCGCGCTCGCGCTCGATCTTCATCCAGTCGGAACGGGTATTGCGCCGCTCGCCCTTGGCCTTGACCTGGCCGGCGAGATTGATGGCGCCGCCGAACAGCAGCAGTTTTTCGGTCAGCGTGGTCTTGCCGGCGTCGGGATGGGAGATGATCGCAAAGGTCCGCCGCCGCGCCACTTCCTGGGCGAGCGCGGAACGGGGCGGCGATTCGGTCGATATGGCAAGGTCGGTCATGGGCCAGAGCGTGTGGCAGGGAAAGGCGGCCGGATCAAGCGGGATCGGCACGCCACATATGGGGATTCTGCGTTCAAAACGCCAATCAGGTCATTGGGTATTATCGCAGCAACGACACCGCCCAATAGGTCAGCGCCGCGACGCCGGCGGAAGCTGGAATGGTGATGATCCAGGCGTAGACGATCGAGCTTGCCACGTTCCAGCGCACCGCCGAGACCCGCCGCGCCGCGCCGACGCCGACGATGGCGCCGGTGATGGTGTGCGTGGTCGAAACCGGCACGCCGAGCAGCGTCGCCATGAACAGCGTCGCAGCACCCCCGGTCTCCGCGCAAAAGCCCTGCATCGGCGTCAGCTTGGTGATGCGCAGTCCCATGGTGCGGACGATGCGCCAGCCCCCCATCAGGGTGCCCAGCGCCATCGAGGCCTGGCAGGCCAGCACTACCCAGAACGGCACGAAGAAGTCGCTGCCGAGTTGCCCCTGCGAATACAGCAGCACCGCGATGATGCCCATGGTCTTCTGCGCGTCGTTGCCGCCATGGCCCAGCGAATACAGCGAGGCGGAGGCGAATTGCAGAATGCGGAAAGCGCGATCGACCGCAAACGGCGTCGAGCGCACCGAGGCCCAGGATACGATCGCGACCAGCATCATCGCCAGCACGAAGCCGATCACCGGCGACAGCACGATCGCCAGCAGCGTCTTCGACAGCCCGCTCCAGACCGCGGCGGAAATCCCGGCCTTGGCCATGCCGCCGCCGACCAGTCCACCGATCAGCGCGTGCGAGGAGGACGACGGGATGCCCAATCCCCAGGTGATCAGGTTCCAGACGATGGCGCCGACCAGGGCGGCGAAGATCACCTGGGTGTCGATGACGCTGGGTGCGATGATGCCGGTGCCGATGGTATGGGCGACGTTGAGCCCGAACACGGTGAAGGCGACGAAGTTGAAGAACGCCGCCCAGAACACCGCGTAATGCGGCCGCAGCACCCGCGTCGAGACGATGGTCGCGATCGAATTGGCGGCGTCGTGCAGCCCGTTGAGGAAGTCGAACAACAACGCGACCGCTATCAATCCGACCAGGACGGGAAGACCAATCGCGGCGTCCACCTGATGGCCCTGCCCTATACCTGTTCGATCACGATCGAGTTGATCTCGTTGGCGACGTCGTCGAAACGATCGGCAACCTTCTCGAGATGATCGTAGATCTCGGCGCCGACGATGAAATCCATGACGTTGGCGTTGCGATGCTTGAGGAACAGCTCCTTCAGCCCGATGTCGTGAAGATCGTCGACGCGGCCTTCCAGCTTGGTCAGTTCCTCGGTGATCGCGGTCAGCATCGCGACATTGTCGCCGATCGCCTGCAGCAGCGGCAGCGCGCGGCCGACCAGATTGGCGCATTCGACCAAGAGCGTCCCCATCTCGCGCATCGGCGGCTCGAAGGTGCGGACCTCGAACAGGATGACGGCCTTGGCGGTCTGCTGCATCTGGTCGATGGCATCATCCATCGAGGTGATCAGGTTCTTGATGTCGCCGCGGTCGAACGGGGTGATGAAGGTGCGGCGCACCGCGGTCAGAACCTCGCGGGTGATGTTGTCGGCGTCGTTCTCAAGCTGGTTGACGCGCTGGCAGAACACCGGCGTCTCCTCGCCGCCGCGCAGCATGCCCTGCAACGCCAGCGCGCCCTGCACGCAGGTTTGCGCGTGGCGGGCGAACAGTTCGAAAAACCGCTCTTCCCGCGGGAGAAGGGCGCGAAACCAACGCAGCATCCGAGATGTCCATGTCCGAGAAATGGGCTGGCCGGACGGCCTGTCACAAAACTGTCATAGACCATTTCGCGGGGTAAGCACGTCACCGGCCGCTCAAACAACCGGGTCATCCACCGATTTGTGGCGCCGGAAAAAGTTCCGGAATTCGCGGCCGTCAGAGTGAGCGGCGGAAGAAATGCGCGATCTCGCCGACTACGCCGCGGCGGAAGGTCAAGACGCAGACCACGAACACCGTGCCCTGGATCACCGTCACCCAAGATCCGAGTCCGGACATGTATTGCTGCATGGCGACAATGACGAAAGCGCCGACCACCGGGCCGAACACGGTGCCGAGGCCACCGACCAGCGTCATCAGCACGATCTGTCCGGACATCCCCACTTCGACGTCGGTCAATGAGGCATTCTGCGCAACGAACACTTTCAGCGCGCCGGCCAGACCCGCCAGCGTCCCCGACAGGATATAGGCGAGCAGCTTGTACTGATCGGTCTTGTAGCCGAGCGAGATCGCGCGCGGCTCATTCTCGCGGATCGCCTTCAGCACCTCGCCGAACGGCGAGTTGATGGTGCGAAAGATCAGCAGGAAACCCAGCAGGAAACCGGCGAGCACGACGTAATACAGGATGGTCGGGTTGGCGAGATTGAAGATCCCGAACAGATGACCCTGCGGAATGCCCTGGATGCCGTCCTCGCCATGGGTGAACGGCACCTGCACATAGATGAAATACAACAGCTGCGACAACGCCAGCGTGATCATCGCGAAATAGATGCCCTGGCGGCGGATCGCGACGAGTCCGGTGACGACGGCGAGCCCGGCGGAAGCCGCGGTGCCTGCGAGAATGCCGAACTCGGGCGGCACCCCCCAGACCTTCAGCGCGTGGCCCGCCACATAGCCCGCCGTCCCCAGGAACATCGCGTGGCCGAACGACAGCAAGCCGCCATAGCCGATCAGGAGATTGAAGGCGCAGGCGAGCAGCGCAAAGCACAGCGCCTGCATCACGAAGAACGGATAGATGCCCGTCAGCGGCACGACCGCCAGCATCGCGGTCATGACGGCGAACGCGATCATCTCGTCGCGGATCGCGCGCGGGGTCACCGGAATGGTATCGTCGGTCATCGCCGTCATGTCAGGCCGTCCGTCCCGTCAGTCCCGTGGGTTTCACCAGCAGCACCAGTACCATCAGCACGAACACCACGGTGTTGGAGGCCTCGGGGTAGAAATATTTGGTCAGTCCCTCGATCACTCCGAGCGCAAAGCCGGTGACGATCGATCCCATGATCGAACCCATGCCACCGATCACCACCACCGCGAACACCACGATGATGACGTTTTCACCCATCAGCGGCCGCACCTGGTTGATCGGCGCGGACAGCACCCCGGCCAATCCGGCAAGGCCGACGCCGAGCCCGTAGGTCAGCGTGATCATGCGCGGGACGTTGACGCCGAAGGCGCGCACCAGGGTCGGATTTTCCGTCGCCGCGCGAAGGTAGGCGCCGAGCCGGGTGCGTTCGATCAGGTACCAGGTTCCAAGACACACGATCAGCGAGAAGATCACCACCCAGCCGCGATAGATCGGCAGGTACATGAACCCAAGGTTGGTGCCGCCCTTCAACTGGCTGGGAATCTCGTAGGGCAGACCGGACGAGCCGTAATAATTCTGAAACACACCCTGAATGATCAACGCCAGACCGAACGTCAGCAGCAGCCCATAAAGATGGTCGAGGCCGGCGATCCATTGCAACATGGTGCGTTCGAGCAACATGCCAAACAATCCGACGACGATCGGCGCAATGAACAGCGCAAACCAATAGTTGAGACCGATACCAATGTGGAGCGTCTCAAGCGGCGAAAGCTTTATCGTGCCCAGGAGTGGCCACGTCGTTCCATCGAGCAGCGTCAGCCATGATCCATTCAATATCGAGGTCAGGGTCGGAACGTCGATGCCGTTGAGAAGAAAGAACGCGACGAAGGCGCCCATCATGTAGAGCGCGCCATGGGCGAAATTGATGATGTTGAGCATGCCGAAGATCACGGCGAGCCCAAGGCTGAGCAGCGCGTAAAAGGAGCCGTTGATCAGTCCCACCAGAAGCTGCGCGTAGAGAGCCTGCATCGATCGATCTTTCGCAACTTGTTCCCGTCTTGACGAAGAGGCGGCCCGCCGGCGCAAGGCCGGCGGGCGTCATCATCCTACTTCTTGACCAGCGGACATGCACTCTCGGACAGCGGCCGGAAGGCCTGATCGCCCGGGGTGGTCCCGATCAGCTTGTAATAGTCCCACGGCCCCTTGGACTCCGAGGCGCTTTTGACTTCGAACAAATAGGCCGGGTGGATCTTGCGGCCGTCGGCCCGGATCGTTCCCTTGCCGAACAGGGGGTCGTCCGTCGGCATCTCCTTCATCTTCGCAACCTCCTTGGCGCCGTCATGCGGGTTGCCACCGAGCGCATCCATCGCCTTGAAGTAATGCAGCAAGCCCGCATAGACGCCGGCCTGCACCATGGTCGGCTCGGCCTTGGTCTTCATGCGCCCGGAGAAGCGCTTGGAGAACGCCCGGGTCTGGTCGTTCATGTCCCAGTAGAACGTCGAGCTCAAATTCAGCCCCTGGGCGACCTTCAGTCCGAGCGAATTGACGTCGGTCAGGAACAGCAGCAGGCCGGCAAGCTTCTGGCCGCCCGCAACGATACCGAATTCGGCGGCCTGCTTGATGGTATTGGTGGTGTCGCCGCCGGCATTGGCCATGCCGATGATCTTGGCCTTCGAGGCCTGCGCCTGGAGCAGGAACGAGGAAAAATCCGCGGTATTCAGGGGATGCTTGACGCCGCCGACCACCTTGCCGCCGGCGGCGACCACGACCGCGGTGGTATCACGCTCCAGCGCCGCGCCGAACGCGTAATCGGCGGTAATGAAGAACCAGGTATCGCCGCCGGCCTTGACCAGCGCGTTGCCGGTGCTGTGCGCAAGCATGTAGGTATCGTAGGTCCAGTGCACCGTATTGGGCGTGCATTGCGCGTTGGTCAGGTCCGACGTCGCCGCGCCCGAATTGATCATGACGCTGTTTTTTTCCTTCACGACGTTGTTGACCGCCAGCGCCACGCCGGAATTCAGCACGTCCATAAGAACATCGACCTTTTCCACGTCGATCCACTGGCGCGCAATATTGGTGGCGATATCCGGCTTGTTCTGGTGATCGGCGGAGATCACGTCGAGCTTCCAGCCCTTGCCCGCCATGCCGGAATCCTCGACCGCCATCTGGGCGGCGACGATCGAGCCCTGGCCGCCGAGGTCGGCATACAGTCCCGAAAGATCGGTCAGCACGCCGATCTTGATGGTTTTGTCCTGGGCGGCCGCGAAACCCGCCGAGACCAGGCTCAACGCCGCGCCGATCAGAAGCGAAGCAAAAATACGATATTTCATATGGGACCCCCGTTGCAATTTGCTGTTGTCGTTCAGACGCCGAGATAGGTGTGCAGCTTGTCCATGTTCGCTTGCAGATCGGCATTCGCAAAGCCGTCGATCACCTTGCCATGTTCGACGATGTAATAGCGGTCCGCCACGGTGGATGCGAAGCGGAAATTCTGCTCGACAAGAAGGATGGTAAAACCCTCCTTCTTGAGGCGGGCGATGGTGTGACCGATCTGCTGGATGATGACCGGCGCCAGCCCCTCGGTCGGCTCGTCCAGCATCAGGAACCGCGCCCCGGTACGCAGGATGCGGGCGATCGCCAGCATCTGCTGTTCGCCGCCGGACAATTTGGTGCCCTGGCTGCTGAGCCGCTCCTTCAGGTTGGGAAACAGGTCGAATATCTGGTCGAGCGACAGCCCGCCGGAGCGGACGATCGGCGGCAATAGCAGGTTTTCGCGGACGTCGAGGCTGGCGAAAATCCCGCGCTCTTCCGGGCAAAAGGCAACGCCCATGCGGGCGATCCGGTCCGAGGAGGCGCGGATGATCTGCTGGCCGTTGAAGGTGACCGAGCCGGTGCGCTTGCCGATGATTCCCATCACCGATTTCAGCGTGGTGGTCTTGCCGGCGCCGTTGCGTCCGAGCAGCGTCACCACCTCGCCGGCATTCACATTGAAATCGACGCCGTGAAGAATGTGGGATTCGCCGTACCAGGCCTGCAGGTCGGAGACCGCGAGCACCGGCGCGGCCGCGGGTGAATTTGCCACGGGCCTGGCGGCGTCGGCCGTTTTCAGCTCAGGCATGCCCTGCCCCCAGATAGGCTTCCTTGACGCGCTCGTCCTTGCTGAGCTCGGCGTAATTGCCTTCCGCCAGCACGTGACCGCGCGTCAGCACGGTGATGATGTCGGACAGGTTGGCCACCACGCTGAGATTGTGCTCGACCATCAGGATCGTGTATTTCGCCGAGATGCGCTTGATCAGGGCCGAGATCTTCTCGATGTCCTCGTGTCCCATGCCGGCCATCGGCTCGTCGAGCAGCATCATTTCCGGATCGAGCGCCAGCGTGGTTGCGATCTCGAGCGCGCGTTTGCGGCCATAGGGCATCTCGACCGCCGGCGTCTTGGCGAACTCGCTCAAGCCGACATCGTCCAGCAATTCCAGCGCCCGCCCATTGAAGCGGTCGAGCACCGTTTTGGAACGCCAGAAGTCGAAGGAGTGCCCGTGCTGGCGCTGCAGCGCGACCCTGACATTTTCCAGCGCAGTCAGATGCGGAAACACCGCCGAAATCTGGAACGAACGGGCAAGACCGCGGCGGGCCACGTCGGCCGGCGCCATCGCCGTGATGTCGGTGCCCTTGTAGAGAATCTGGCCGGCCGAGGGTTGCAGGAACTTGGTCAGGAGGTTGAAGCAGGTGGTCTTGCCGGCGCCGTTCGGACCGATCAAGGCATGGATGCTGCCACGACGGACCCGAAGGTCGACGTCGCGAACGGCAAAGAATCCCGCGAATTCCTTGGTCAATCCGCGGGTCTCGAGAATGAACTCATCGGCCAATCAAATTTCCCCCGTCAGCCGTCGCCGCGAATTCCCTCGCGCGTGGCCAATCCTGCCTCTCCGGCTGGCTCAAGGATGATCCCCTGGAAAATCCCGTCCCCGACCGGCCGCCTCCGGCCGGAATATGCCGTCAAGGGCAGGCTTTGCGCAAGGTGGAAAGCTGGGCAGCCGGCGGCGCGCGCCGCCTTCAGGAATGCGCGCCTCAAGTCCAATTGCCCGGGGGCGGGATTTGGCGGTCGCCAATTTGCTTCGCCGCCGTCGAGGCCGGCGCGGAAAGGCGGCGTTAACGTTGTTTGAATGCATTTTTCGGGTTTCATAGAAAATTTCTCTCCCAAACCGATGATCGGGTGCTTTGCATCGAGAGCGGATCGCAGCCTTGGAATTCGAAAGCGCCAACCCGTCGGTCGTCAAATCGATCAAGCAGCGGGATCTCCTGAACACCTGGCTGCGGCTCTACGCCCGCGCGCAGGTAGTGCCGCGCATCGATGAATACCAGCCGGCGCGGCTTGACGAAGAATTACCGGACCTCGTCTTCTATACCGTCGACAGCACGCGGCAGCCGCCGCAGCTGACGATCCAGAGTGACGGCACCCGGATGTCGTCGGCCTACGGCCATACCGGCAAGGGCCGCTATCTCGACGAATATATCGGCGCCCGTCTCGCGCCTGTCGTGATGCCGGTCTATTATAAATGCATCGGTTGCAGCTTGCCGATCTACACCATCGCCAACATCGACGACATCTATGGACGAATCGTCGCCTACGAGCGACTATTGTTGCCGTTCTCGGACGGCGTCGGCGTCACCCATGTGATCGCCTCGCTGAAGACCATTTGCGAAGACGGCGGATTTGAAATCAAGAATCTGATGCGGGGAAATGACGCCTTGCCGACGCCGAAACTTCGCACCGTCATCGATCGCGATCTCTTCCACCGCGCACCGGGCCGGATTGCCGCCGGCGACGTGATCGAATTCAGCTAAGCCGGCCGGCCTCGCGCCGGCACTTCCTTCGCATAGATTTCCGGCTTGAACCCGACCACGAGCTTGCCGCCGAGATCGAGCACCGGACGCTTGATCATCGAGGGCTGCGCCAGCATCAGCGCCAGCGCCTTGCGTTCGTTGAGGCCCTGCTTGTCGGCGTCGGGCAATTTGCGGAACGTGGTGCCGGCGCGGTTGAGCAGCGTTTCCCAGCCGAGTTTCTCGCTCCATTCCTTCAGCTTGTCCTTTGCAATGCCTTCGGTCTTGTAGTCGTGAAAGCCGTAGGCGACGCCGCGGCCGTCGAGCCAGGCGCGCGCCTTCTTCATGGTGTCGCAGTTCTTGATGCCGTAGATCGTGATCGAACGCATTAGTCGGTCCTCCCCAACACCGTCACATGCAGGCGGCGGCGGATTTCCATGCCCTGCCGCCGGTACAGCGCGATCGCGCCGTCATTATTGGAAAACACATGCAGGAACGGAATCTCGCCGCGCGCCAAAATCTGGCGCGCCACCGCCGCGAGCAGGATTTGCGCGTAGCCGCGACCGCGATGATCGGGATGCACGCAGACCGCGGTGATCTCGGTATATTCGGCGGGCTTCATCCGCTCGCCCGCCATTGCGACCAGCCGTCCCTCGACCTTGATGCCCAAAAACGTTCCCAATTCATGGGTACGCGCCGTGAAGGGACCGGGGTTGGTGAGTTTTGTCAATTCCAGCATCGCCGGAACGTCGCCCGTGCCCAGCGTGACGATGTCGGCCGCGCCGCCCGCGGCAGCGGCGGGCGTCCCGATCATCTGTTCGCCGGTTGCGGCGAAGCGAATTTTGAATTCCGCCGGCGGGCTCACGGGATCGGGCGTGAACAGCACCGCCTGCTCGGCCCCTGACATCAGCGCGCCGAGCGCGGCAAAGCTTTGCGGCGAGGCCTCCGCCATGGCCGCGAACGGCGCAATCGCGGGCGGATAGCGCCGCGCCAGCGCGCCGCCTTCCGCCAATCCCTGTTGCCGGGAGGTCAGCGCCGTCCAGACGGGATGATCGAGCGGGTGCATCGATGAACCCTGAGCAGGCATCGTCGCGCGCTCATCTGCCTCGCGCATGCTCGTCGAACGCGCTGAGCACGGCGAGCGTCATCGCCTCGACGCCGGTTTCGATGGTCGGTTTCGGCACCGGCGCGAACAGCGGCGAATGGTTCGACGGCAATTGCGGCCCGGTCCCGTCGCGCGCAGCGGCGACGCGCTCCGGCTCGTAGACCCCGATGTTGAAGAACATGCTGGGCACGCCGGCGTTGACGAATTCGGAAAAATCCTCGCTCGGCGTGCCCGGCGGCGACGGCCTGAACCTGTCGCCAAAGGCTGCCTTCATCACCTTTGCTGCAGTCTCCACCACGCCTGGATCGTTCATCACGGCCTTGGCGCCCTCGGTGATCCTGATCTCGGGCGCGGGCGCGTCCGACATCGCAGCCACGGCCCTCGCGGTGCGCTCGATCCCCGCCAGCATCTTGGCGCGCACTTCCGGCTTGAAGGTCCTGATGGTGCCGAGCAGGATCGCATCGTCGGGAATGATGTTCTCGGCGGTGCCGGCATGGATCGCGCCGATGCTCATCACGCCGAATTCGGTCGGGTCCTTTTCGCGGCTGATCACGCTTTGCACGTCGACGATGAAGCGCGCCGCCATCATCACGGGATCGATGGTCATTTGCGGCGCCGCGCCGTGGCCGCCGCGGCCGTGGAATTTGATGAACAGGCCATCCGAATTGGACGAACCGATGCCGACGCGATAGCTGACGCTGCCGTAGGCAAAGGCCCCGTCATGCAGCGCAAAGCCGAAATCGGGTTTTGGGAATCGCGTGAACAGGCCGTCCGCCAGCATCGCCCTGGCGCCCGCTCCTATCTCTTCCGCCGGCTGGGCGATGAACATCAGCGTGCCCTGCCACCGGTCCTTCAGGCCGACCAGCGTTTTCGCCGTTTCGACCCAGCTCGCCATGTGAATGTCGTGGCCGCAGCTGTGGGCGACGAAGGTTTCCCGTCCGTTCCAGATGGTCTTGTCGTGGCTCGCATAGGGCAGACCGGTTTTCTCCTCCATCGGCAGCGCATCGAGTTCGGTGCGCACCATGATGGTCGGGCCGTCGCCGTTCTTGTAGATGGCGACCAGCCCGGTCTTGCCGACTTGCTCGGTGACCTCGAAGCCGAGGCCGCGCATTTCGGCGGCGAGCCTGCTTGCGGTCTTCACCTCCTGGAAGGCGATTTCCGGATGGGCGTGGATATCCTTGTAGAGCGCATCGAGTTTTGGATAGTCGGCTTCGACGGATTTTTCGATTCCGGCCTTGAGCTTGGCGACGTCGAGCTCCGCGTGAACCGGCGAAAGACTCGCCGCCGCGCATAGCGCGACGCAGCCGAGCAGCGATCTCGTCAATGGGTACATGGCAACAATGCTCCGTGATCGCCGAAATATCGAGTTCGTGGCCGCACGCGAATAGCCCGGCAGCTTGAATGACAGACGGTCGAGTGTCTAGCCGGTCACGCCGTCATCGAGACTGACGATCACGGCCGCATTGGCGATGAGGATGGAATCATTGCCGCGCTCGGCCGGAACCTCGAGCCCGCCCTTGACCGCGGTCACCGTCACCGTTCCGTAAGGCAGTTCCTTCGCGACCGCCGCGGTATCGACCGTCTCCGGATTGGGCACGGCGATGGTGACGTCGACCAGCATGTCGTGCGCCGTCTTGCCCAGCATCCGGACGAAGCTGAGGCTGGAGTGTCGGATGGCATCCGACACCGCGCGCTTCGCCGCTTTCGTAGCGTCCTTGCCATGGACGTCGACGCCCATGCCCATTTCAGTGATACAGCGCACGCGTGCCATGACGGGTTCCTGCTATGGATTGGCCGGAGTAGGCGGCAATTCCGCGAAGGGATCAAGGGCGGCAACGCCCAAAGCGCCGAAATGCCTGAGGTTGCGTGACAGGATCGTCAGTCCGTGATGCCGCGCCGTAGCGGCGATGATGATGTCGGCAAGTCCCGGGGAGCGGCCCTGGCCGCGCGCCCGATCGGCCATGGCACCTGCGATCCGCGCTGTTGGCGCGTCGAAGGCAAGAACACGATCGCCATAGAGGTGGAGGAGCGTTTCCCACCATGCCGCCAAATCGGCACTCTTGCGCGAAGCGGCTTCGCGCCGCAATTTTGCGATTCCATCTTCGATTTCGGCAAGGGTCACGGCCGATAGGAATAAAGAGTTCTGAATGCAGATCCATCCAATCGATGAGAACCGATGGAGTTGGTCGGTATGGCGCACTGGCCGAAATGACGTTGGTATCGACGAGATACACGGGCGGATCAGAGATCGGGCGTCCGCAAACCCGTACCGTCGCGGTTCGGTAGGTCGTCGGCCGACAATGGCGCCATCATCAAGAGACGGCCGAAGCTCGGAACAGTCGATAGCCGCCGCCACTCTTCGTAGCCCACGACGACGGCTTGCCGCTTGCCGTGACGGGTGATGACGGCCGGCTTTCCCCGCATTGCCTCATCCACCACCGCAGACAGGCTCGCCTTTGCATCACGGAGTTGAATCTCGCGCATAGTGGTCTCCCACGAATATGCCTACTGTAGTCATATATCCCCAAAGCCCCTGCCCTTCAAGCTCGGTCACGGTAGGGAGACGACGAAGGCATTGGTTTGTATAAGGAATATATAAACAGATAAACTTGCCAGTCTGACTTGCAAGTTACACTGGCAATCAATAGGATGTCGATTATGGATATGCCCTCCGATTCGCACGTGCTTTTGGAAACAGCTGCTACCGAGCTGTCGCTGGCGATCGGGCAGCTGGCGCGGCGGCTGCGGACGGAAGTGAACCCGGGCGAACTGTCCTGGTCGCAGAATGCGGTACTGGCGCGGCTCGAACGAGCGGGCGCGATGACGACCGCCGATCTCGCCCGTTCCGAATTCGTCAAACCGCAGTCGATGGGCACGACGCTCGCCGACCTCGAGCAGGCGGGGCTGGTGCAGCGCCGACCGCATCCGACCGATGGCCGGCAGGTGCTGTTCGCGCTGACGGCCGCAGGCGTCGAGGCGCGGCAAAAGCGCAGCCTCGCCCGGCGCGAATGGCTGCTGGCCGCGATGGAGCGGCTTGACCCGGCCGACCGGCAGACGCTGCTGGCGGCGGCCGCGCTAATCAAGCAACTGGCGGAGTTGTGATGCGGACACGCCAATCGATTTTTTGGGAGGCACGTTGAAGGCATGTTCCGTTCGCTGAGGGGATTCAATTACCGGGTGTGGGCCGGCGGCGCGCTGGTCTCCAACATCGGCACCTGGATGCAGCGCATCGCGCAGGGCTGGCTGGTGCTGACGCAGCTGACCCACAACAACGCGACCGCGATGGGTGTCGTGATGGCGCTGCAGTTCGGCCCGCATCTGCTGCTGCTGCCGCTGACCGGCTTCGCGGCCGACCATCTCGACCGGCGAAAACTGCTGCTCGCAACGCAGGCCGCGTCGGGCGCGCTGGCCTTCGGGCTCGGCATCCTCACCATCACCGGCCTCGTCGAACTGTGGCATGTCTATGTGTTCGCCTTCCTGCTCGGCTGCGTCACCGCCTTCGATTCGCCGGCGCGCCACACCTTCGTCGCCGAACTGGTCGGCGAGAACGATCTGGCGAATGCGGTGGCGCTCAATTCCACCTCGTTCAACGCCGCGCGCATGATCGGCCCGGCGATTGCCGGCACGCTGATCGCCTCCGTCGGCTCCGGCTGGGTTTTTCTGATCAACGGACTTTCCTTTGTCGCCGTGCTGTTCTCGTTGATGCTGCTTCGCATCGATCAGCTTCACCCGCAGCACCGGGCAATCCGCGCGCGTGGCAGCTTCGTCGACGGTTTCCGCTATGTCTGGAGGCGGCCCGACCTGCGGGCCATTCTCCTGATACTGTTCCTGATCGCGACTTTCGGGCTCAACTTCCAGATCTTCATCTCGACCATGTCGGTGACGGTATTTCATGGCGGCGCCAGCGAATACGGTTTCCTGACCTCGATCATGGCGATCGGGACCGTGGCCGGCGCGCTGCTCGCCGCCAACCGGCAGAAACCCCACTTCATGCTGCTTTTGATCGGCGCCGCCCTGTTCGGGTTCGGCTGCACGCTGGCGGCGCTCGCGCCCAATGCCGCGTTGTTCGGCATGGCGCTGGTCGTCATCGGCGTGTCGGCCCTGACGCTGACGAACTCCACCAACAGCCTGATGCAATTGTCCACCACGCCCGCGATGCGCGGCCGCGTGATGGCGATCCGGCTCGCGATCGCGCTGGGCTGCACGCCGATCGGCTCGCCGATCGTGGGCCTGGTCGCCGACCGGTTCGGCGCCCGCTGGGCGCTCAGCCTGGCGGCCGCGTCCGGTTTTGCCGCCGCCGTCGTCGGCATCCATTATCTCGTGAGGTATCGCAGCCTGAGCGTACACCTCGAAGGCTGGCGGCTTCGCCTCACGATCGACGAGGGCGAGCCCGTGGACGCGCCGTATCAATCTGGCGTACGCATCTAGGCTATCCAGGCCGCCACCAGCTAGCCTCGTCGGCCGGAGATCAGCCTCAGCCAGGGCGCCAGATGGAAGGCGCTCATCAGCAGGTACATCGGGACCATTCCGCTGAGCTGTGACGCGCCCGCGGTCGAGCAGATCGTTCCGGGCGCGCCGCCAGACGCATGCGTCAGCAGCGCCATCGTCGCAAAGGTCGGCGCAGCCGCGAGCGATAGGCCCTGGGCCAGCCATTGCTCCCGCGTTCCGGTGAGGTGTCGCGTCATCGTTCGTCGCTCCCGTGGGTGTCGTTCGTCGAATGGCCCATGGCAAGCACGGTCACCACGGCGCCAGCCCACTCGACCACGGCGGTGAGATACGTTGGGGATAGGATCGTCCAGTCAACCATGGCTCTCTCGCTCCGACTGGTTTGTCGTCGTGTGATAGAATAGGACCGGGCTTGCGATGGTGAGAGTGACAAGTGTGTCGGGATTTCAATGGACTCGCTGATCACGGCGGCGGCGCGTGCGCTCGCAGTCGGTGACCCCCTCGGCGCGCTGAAACGGGTGGCCCTGCGCGACGACGCGCCGGCGCTCGCGCTGCGCGGCATCGCGATGGCGCAGCTTGGCGACCTCGTTCGCGCGAAGGCGCTGTTGAAGAACGCGGCGCGCGCCTTCGGCCCGCGCGAGGCGATGGCGCGGGCGCGATGCGTGGTTGCGGAAGCCGAGATCGCGCTGGTCTCGCGCGACCTCACCTGGCCCGCCAAATCCCTCGACGCCGCGCGGGCGACGCTGGAAGCCCATGGCGACCGCCTGAATGCCGCCCATGCGCGCTATCTCGAGGTCCGCCGCCTGCTCCTGATCGGGCGTCTCGGGGAAGCCGAGAGCAAGCTCGGCGACCTCGACCCCGCGCCATTCCCGCCTGCGCTGCGCGCCGCCCACCAACTCGTCGTTGCGGGTATCGCGATGCGACGGCTGCGGACCGGGACGGCGCGCGCGGCACTCGCTTCCGCCGCGCAGGCCGCGCGCCACGCCGGCATCCCGGCGCTGACGGCGGAGGTCGAGAGCGCTGCCGTCATCCTCAACACGCCGGCGGCGCGGTTATTGGCGCGCGGCAGGGAGCGGCCGCTCCTGCTCGAGGAAGTCGAACAATTGCTGGCCTCGAAAACCTTCATCGTCGACGCCTGCCGCCATGTGGTGCGGAACAAAGCCACCGTGGTCTCGCTCGCGACGCGCCCGGTGTTGTTCGCACTCGCCCGCGCGCTCGCCGAAGCCTGGCCGGAAGACGTGTCGCGAGCGACGCTGGTTGCGCTGGCCTTCCGGGGCAAGGAAGCCGATGAATCGCATCGTGCGCGGTTGCGCGTCGAAATCGGGCGGCTGCGCCGGGCGCTTCGGAAGCTCGCCGATGTGAGTGCGACGGGCGGCGGGTTTGCACTGGTGCCGCGCGGCGCACGCGAGGTGGTCGTGCTGGCGCGCCCTGTCGAAGAGGAGCATGCGGCGGTGCTCGCCTTCCTGGCCGACGGCGAGTCCTGGTCGAGTTCGGCGCTGGCGCTCGCGCTCGGCGCCAGCCAGCGCACCGTGCAGCGCGCGCTCGACGAACTCTCGGCAACCGGCAAGGTGCAGTCGTTCGGGCGCGCCCGCGCGCGGCGCTGGATGACCCCGCCGGTCGGCGGATTCACGACAACCTTGTTACTCCCTGCCCCGCTGCCGGATGGCTAGGGTGGCAGCCTCTTCCAGGCGATCAGGAGCGGTGCATGAAACGATCAGCGGCCGAAATCATCCGGGAGTATGGACCTTTCGAGGATGTCGAGAGGGTGGGCGGGGTCACCTATGATGGCCAGCGGGTCTGGTTCGCCGCCGGAGATAAATTGATCGCATTCGATCCGGCGAGCGGCAAGACGCTGCGGTCGATCGAGGTTGCTGCGCATGCCGGAACGACCTTCGACGGCCGGCATCTGTTTCAGATCGCCGAGGATCGCATCCAGAAGGTCGATCCGGCGAGCGGCCGTGTGCTCGCCACGATCCCCGCACCCGGCGGCGGCCGTGACTCCGGGCTTACCTGGGCCGAGGGGACGCTGTGGGTGGGACAGTACCGGGACCGCAAGATTCATCAGATCGATCCAGGCAGCGGGGCCATCCTTCGCACCATCGAGACAAAACGCTTCGTCACCGGCGTCACCTGGATCGACGGCGAGTTCTGGCACGGCACCTGGGAAGGTGACGAGAGCGACGTGAGGCGGATCGATCCGCAAACCGGCGAAGTCCTGGAGCGGCTCGATATGCCGCCCGGCGAAGGCGTGTCGGGCCTCGAATCCGATGGCGGCGATCGCTTCTTCTGCGGCGGCGGCGCCCACAGCGGCAAGGTGCGCGCCGTGCGCCGGCCGAAGCGAGCCGCCGCGGCGGGATAGGTTACCCCGCGCGCTTCACGCCTGCTTGCCTTTGCGTGCTTTCGCGCGCGTCCCCGCCGGCGCCTTCTTCGATTTGGTCCGGTTGCGATCGACGGCGGCACGGACGAGGTTTTTCAGGGCGCGCGCATTGATCTTGTCGCCCTCGAAAAAATCGATCGCTCGTCTGGCATTGCCTTCGAGGCCGGCGTTGAAGAGCTTGTCGGGATCCGGCAGTTCAGCCCCGTAGGCGAAGGTGAGCTTCACCTTGCCCTTGTGGGCGTTGGCGACCGCGATCATGCCGCAGCAGGACCAGAGCGGGGTTCCCATCCACTTCCATTCTTCGATGATCTCGGCATCGGTCTCCAGGACGCATTTGCGGATGCCGGCGAAGATCTTGCCGCGCCAGTCCGTAAGCCCTGCGATCAGTCGGTCGACTTTTTCCGATGCATCCATTGGATTTTCTCGTGCTTGTCGAAGCAGCCTTTGACCACTTATTTTTCTGCTGAAACGACCATGCGGCTGACCGAACCAGATGCGGCGGAAAATGCCGTCTTTCAACACGAACTGATGGTAGAGCGCGGCCACGATATGGACAGCGATCAGGGCCGCCAGCAGCGTTGCAAGAACCGCATGGGCCTGGAAGCTCGGGAACACGGCGAAACGTGCTGGGCAGGACTTCACCCTTGTGCGCGAACACGCCGCTGATGAGCCAGCCGGTGTACCAGCCGGTCGCGATCATCAGGAACACGATCAGGTAGAGGCTGTGATGCGCGATCGAGGCCAGCCGGTCGAGCAGGAGCGAACCCGTCCTCGCCGCCGCCGGACGGACGCTCGATAGACGGATGATGAGGCGCAGGATCGTCAGTACCAGCACGAACATGCCGCCCGCCATGTGCCACACCAGGATCTCGAGCTTCTTCGGATCGTCGTTCGGCATGTTCGCAAGCACGAAGAAGCCGAGGCACAGGAGCCCCATGATCATGAGAGCGAGCAGCCAGTGCAGCGCGACGAGCACGGGCTGGTAGCGCGAGACGAGGACGCGGCTCACGATAGATTTCCGACCACGCGTTCGAGGCTACCGAAGAATCTCTGCCAGCCGAACCTGGCGCCCTGATAGGCCTGCTGCTGATCCGGCCGGAAGCCCGCCTGCTCCATGCGCAGATGCGTGCCCGTGCCTGTCGGCGTGAGAGTCCAGGTGACGACACTCTCGAGTTCCATCGCTCCCCACGTGTAGGACAGTGTCTTGTTCGGTTCGATGGCCAGCACCTGACAGTCGACCGAGCCCCAGTCTCCGCGAAGCGTGAAACGGTGGTCCATAACGGGCTCGAAATCGTTCTTCATCAGCCACTCCTCGATCAGGTGCGGTTGGGTGAGCGCGCGCCAGATCTTTTCCGGCGGATGGGGCATCTCGCGTTCGACAATGACGGAAAGCGTTTCGGTCGCGGGCTCGCTCATTGGTCCATCCTTTTGAGGAGATCTTCGAGGTGATCGAAGCGGCCTTGCCAGAAGCCGCTCATCTGGCTGGTCCAGTCGACCAGCGGGGCCAACGCGCCTGCTTGCGCGCTATAATGCGTCTGGCGGCCTTCGTGGCGGTCGCGCACCAGCCCGGCCTGCCTCAGCACACCCAGATGTTTCGAGACCGCCGGTTGCGAGACCCCGGACTGGGCCGTCAGGGCGCCGACCGTCTGCTCTCCGTCGCGGCACAGCCGCTCGAAGATCGCCCGGCGCGTCGGATCGGCCAGCGTTTTGAACAGGATATCGTGGGATGGCAGCATCGCAAATCGATAACTCATCGGTTATAGGAAAACATATAACCAGCTGGATATACGAGTCAAGATCGAGAAAAACGGAGCGCACCAGCGCCTCATTTGCGTTTGCGGGCCGTTGGATATACATCGTCAAAATTGTATATCTATCGGAGGTGCGCCATGCAGGTCGCCAAATGGGGCAACAGTCTCGCCATCCGTCTTCCCGCCGCCGTGGTCGCGGCACTCAAGCTCAAGGAAGGCGACGAGATCGAAATCCAGATCGCCGGCGAACGGCAATTCGCCGTCGCGCGCAAACCCGGCCGCTCCGAACTGTTGAAGCGGCTGCGTGCCTTCCGCGGAAGACTTCCCGCCGATTTCAAGTTCGACCGGGACGAGGCGAATGCCCGGTAGTTTTTTCGATACCAATGTTCTCGTCTACCTTGCCTCGGGCAATCCAGCGAAAGCCGACCGCGCCGAAGCGACGATCGCTGGCGGCGGTGGCATCAGCGTGCAGAACCTCAACGAACTGGCCAATGTCGCGCGCCGCAAGATCGGGATGTCATGGCAGGACACGCACGCGTTTCTTTCGCTGCTGCGCGGTCTGTTGAACGTCCATCCGGTGTCGGTCGAAACGCACGAGACGGGGCTGGCGCTCGCGGAGCGCTACCAACTCTCGATCTATGATTCGATGATCGCAGCATCGGCACTTCAAGCCGGTTGCGACACGCTTTGGTCGGAGGACATGCAGCACGGGATGGTGATCGACGGTCGATTGCGCATCGTCAATCCGTTCCACGATTGAACGAGACGGCAAGAAGGGCAGCGTCGGCTCACAAACGAGGGTCGAGGAATCCGCCCCCATCGTTTCAGCGCCTGCCGGTTCCCAAATCGTCCGCATAGCCGGCCCCCAGGCGGGACCACTGAGGGATGGGTCGTCCATCGATGCGATAATTGTGCTGGCCTTTCGGCCGTTGCGGCCAGCCCGCCGGCGAGTCCTCCCACCTCTCCTGCCGGCCATAGACGGTCAGGTCGAGCAGCCGGTAGCTGTTGTCCATCGCCTCGACGCCGCGCCGCGTCGTCCAGTAGGTCTCGAACACTCTTGATCCCCGTCGCAGGTAGCAGACGATGTGCATCATGCCGACCTTGCGCCCCACCAGCAGCGTCTCGAGCGATTCACGCGGGGCCGAATACCAGGGCATCTCCCAGCCCATGAAATCGCGGTAGCGCGCGCCCTCTTGATACGGGCCCTGGCAGAAGGTGGCGTAGGTGACGTCGCGGGAATGAATGAAGGAGAGTTCGCGCACCTGCGACGTATAGAAGGTGCAGCCCTCGCATTGCTCCGGCGCTGGCTGGCCGGCGTGCCACATGAAGTAATAGGCGATCAGCATCCGACGACCCTCGAACGCGTCCGAAAGCGTTACCGCCCCGCTCTCGCCGATCAGCCGTGTCGTCGCATCCACCTCGACCATGGGCAGCCGCCGGCGGGCGGCGGCAATGGCGTCGCCTTGTTTCATATGGGCCTTCTCCCGAAGACGTAAGGCGTCGAGATCGGCCTGATATGTCGCCCGATCGACGAGCTTGGGCGCTGCCAATTCATCGCTCATGATGTCCGTCATCGTTCCCTCCCTTGCTACAGGGGCCTTGGGTTCTCTGCGTCGCGCTTGCGGAAGGCGGCCTCGCCGGCGTCCGACACCTCGATCCATTTCGGATCGGGCGCGGCGTCGGGGACGTAAAGCTCGTGCCAGTTCCACCATTTGTACGGCCGGCTCTGGGGATAGCCTTCCGGCGAATCCTCCCAGGCCTCCTGACGCCCGAGCGCCGTCATGTCGAGGTAGCTCCAGACAGTCCCCATCGCCTCGTCGCCGCGGCTGTTGATGAAGTAGGTGCGGAACACGCGGTCGCCGTCGCGGATGAACGCGTTGTGGCCGTGCCATTCATCGACGCCGAAGTCGGCATCAAAACTGTCGGTGATGGTGACCCACGGGATTTCCCAGCCCATCTGCGCTTTCAGGCGCACGATGTCGGCCTGCGGCGCGCGCGAGGCATAGACCAGCGTGGTGTCGCGCGCGTTGAGGTGCGCAAGGTGCGAGACCTGATCGGCCCCGAGCGAACAGCCGATGCAGGCATGCTCCGGCCAGCCATGCACGCCGGGCTCGAAGAAGGCGCGGTAGACGATCAGCTGACGGCGGCCCGCGAACAAATCGAGCAGGCTCACTTTCCCCGTGGGCCCCTCGAACGCATAGGTCTTCTCCACCGCCATCCACGGCATCCGCCGCCGCTCGGCGGAGAGCGCATCGCGGGCGCGCATCACGGCCTTTTCCCTGACGAGAAGTTTTTCGCGCGCGGCTTCCCATTGCTGCGGCGACACGATCGGCGGGGTTTTCATGGCGTGCTGTCCTTGTTTCATCGCAACCTCCTGACTGGGGCAATCTCTCGCCTTTAACGGGCGGGAACGCGAGAGCGTTTCCTGCCGATCGCTCGGCTTTGGTCATGCGATAGCTTTGCCGAAAGACGTCAAGAGGTGGGAGTGACAAGTGTGGCGCGATTCGTGGTGCGGCCGGCCGGTGACGAGGGAACCGCATTACCGGCTGTGCCAATCCTCAAGTCCGAGCCCTCCGACGCGCGTAAATTCCCGCGCATTGCGCGTCACGATCTTGAGCCCTCGCCGCAGGGCGCAGGCCGCGAGCAACAAATCATAGGCTCCGATGGGCGTGCCCTGACTGTTGGAGAGGTGGATTTCATCGGCCTAATTTCCGTTCCATAGAGCCTGGCAACGCCGGTTGGCCAGTGTCGGCGAAATCGGCGATCCACACATCTGCGTTTTCGATGGTGTCCACCGGTTTTGTCGGAGGCAAACGCGGGATTCCGCGGGGCGCGCGCACGCAGTGCCCTTCCACGTCGTTGGAACCGACTGTCAAGCCGGCCCGTTCGCCGTTCCCGCAGAGGTAGCAACTAACGCTGGCCATCTCATTCGAAAAGCGTCATGACTTGCTCCAGCGTCTCGGAGGACATTATGTCGGTATCCAAGCTCAAGCCGGTTCCATCAGCAGATTCGGTGATCCGACTGCCCGCCGACCAATACCGCCACGTTGGCGCTCCGACCGAGTGGTGGTGGCATACGGGTACGCTCGTGGCGCGTGACCGGGTGTTCGGTTTCGAAATCAATGCGGCCAATTTTACCGCGGTCGCATTCAGTCAGGTCATGCTGACGGACGTTGACAGGAAGATACACTATCAAAAGACGGCGCTGCAGCCGGGAGGTGACGGCTGGGCGGAAGCCGATCCGTCGAAGGATTGGTACGTGAAACTCGGCGGAGCTGAGCTGGGGCCCGACTGGATTACGATGAACGCGCCGCAAAGCGATCCGACCAGGAACATGGCCGTGAAGGCCGCGATGCAGGATACGGTGACCGGCGCACTCATTGCCTTCGACCTCAGGATGTCCCAGCAGGGACCCGCCTTCATCGTGTGGGGCACGGGCGTGGCCCCGACGCCCCCTAACCCAGGGGGCGTGAAGACCAACAACTATTATTATTCCCTGACCCGGATACATACTTCCGGCGAAATCACGATCGGCAGCGAAGTCGTCCCCGTCGAGGGCTTGACCTGGATGGACCACGAATATGGCCTGTTCGGAACATCCGCCCACCCCGTGAAATGGTTCCTGCAGGACCTCCAGCTGGACAACGGCGTTCATATCTCGAACTCCGTTACGTTCCCGAATGCGCCACCTCAGCTGAATACGCCGGTGCAGAGCGGAGCGACGATTCAGTTTCCCGACGGAACAACCTATTTCGACGGCAACTGCACCCTCACGCCCGTGGGGCGCACATGGCCCGCCCCGAATTCCGGCGGGACGTTCTTCCTGGAATTCAAACTCGACATCCCCTCATTCGAGGCCTCGTTCACGGTGACGTCGCTGATGGATGACCAGGCGTTCACCCTGCCGCCATTATTGGGCGTGGGCGACAATTATGAGGGCATCGCCAAAGCCGTCGGCACGTTTTGTGGCGCCGAGGTGCGTGGTACCGCCTGGAATGAGCAGCAGCCCTGAGGATCCATCGCGGAGCGCATGGCACGGAATCGCATAGGTGCGGCCGTCGCCCATCGCGCCGACACTACTTCGATGTCTCCGACAATGCCGGGAAACTCACTCGATTGCCGCAACCGGCCGAAACGGATTGCTGAGCTTCACTCCTGTTCCTTCGAAATCCGCCGTGTTGCGCGTCACGACCGTCAGGTCGTTCACGAGAGCGATGGCCGCGATCTGTTTGTCGAGTTCATGATCAGGATTTGGGACTCTCAGTCGCCCCCAAACCTGGGCCGCATCGGCGTCGAAGGCCAATATGTTGCCGGCGAATTGCTCCAGGACCATCGTCAGCCATTGCTCGAGCCGCTTCGCCTGATCGTGATCGCCGCGGTGGCGAATGAGTTCGACGCCACGACGGAGTTCACCCACCGAAACGGCCGACAGATAGACCTGCTCATCGCTGGCAACGACACGTTCGAAGAAATCGAGGACGCCCGGATTTGCGTTGGCTCTCCTGCGGGCCTCGCTGACGACGTTGGTATCAATCAAATACATCAGGCGCTTGCCTGGTTGATGACACGCGTTCGAAGTCCGCGTCGGCACCGACCTCCGGCATGGAAGCGAGGACCTCGGCAAAACTTCGCCTGCGCGGACGGGCCAACGCGGCAGCGAGTATTTCTCGATGTTCGGCCTCCGCGCTGCGGCCATGTGCTCCGGCCCGCTCCTTGAGCGCCCGCACCAGCTCTTCATCGATGCCGCGTACCAGAAGGTCAGCCATCTCTCGCGTCTCCAGAAATCGGATGATATCAATGATATCATCCTCTCGATTGCCTGCCAAGGCCGCTTGTGCGCCGCGAGTTCGTAAGGCGGATTGGCGAAAGCGCAACCCGAGACCATCGGCGGCAACACGACGAGAAGACGTGGTGGATTATGGCGGAGCCTGTCATCGGGCCGCGCTTTGCGCGGACCCGTTGGGCTAATCCAGAAGGCGGGTTACGGCTTCCGCCTTCGCTCTCTGAGCTACGGCGGACAAGTCGCCTACAACCCGCCCTACGCGCTATCTTCCGAACCTCGATTTGAAGAACGGCCTTGGAGATCGCCAACCATGAGCGTGCTTTCAGCTGACGTCGCGCGACGGGCGCTTGTTGCGCTCTATGCCATCAACGCAGTGGCGGCCGCCGCCGCGGCGATCGTACTGGCGGTGGCGCCCGGCGAGATTCCATCCCTGGCGGGCATTGCGATCGATCCATCGCAAAATCTGATACCCTGGCTGCTCGCGGCCGCGGAGTTGGCGATTGCGACGCTGGCGGCGCTCGCCATGCGCTCGCCAAGCACGGAAGTGCAGAGAATGGCGGTCGGCGTCCTCATCGTCTTCCATGCGGGATCGGCGGTGGCGGGCATCGCCGCGGTAACCCATGGAGCCGGCGCCGTCGTCGGCCTCAACGTTGCGGTACGCGTCGTGATGGTCGCGGCGCTCGCGGTTTGCATGCCCGGTCGAACGGCTGAAAGCCCGTAAGGCCGCCGAGACCATGCCCATCCGCCCCATCATCCGCTACCCCGACCCGCGGCTTGCGATCCCGGCGCAGCCCGTCACCGTGTTCGACGGCGCGCTGCGCGAGCTGGCGCAAGACCTGCTCGAGACGATGCACGCCGCGCCCGGCATCGGGATCACCGCGCCGCATATCGGCGTCTCGCTCCGGGTCGTGGTGCTCGACCTCGATCCCGTCGATGGCGCGCGGACCTATGTCAATCCGCAGATAACATGGGCATCACCTGGGATGATCATGCATCAGGAAGGCAGCGTCTCGATGCCCGGTGTCAACGACGACATCAGCCGTCATGCCCGCGTCCGGATCAGTTTTCGCGATGTGGACGGCAACCTGCAGACCGAGGAATCCGATCGCCTGCGCGCGGTCTGCCACCAGCACGAGATCGATCAGCTGAACGGAATGTTCTGGATCATGCGGCTGTCCCGGCTCAAGCGCGAACGGCTGATCAAGCGGTATGAGAAGGGGTTGCGGGGGTAAGATGAAGCGGCCCCCTCCTATTGCCTGAAGCTGACATTGAATAGGCCGGTTACGGCTTCCGCCTTCGCTTTTTGAGCTACGGCGGACAACTCGCCTTTGCCATGGCGATCGCCTCGTGTTGGACAAATTTCTGATATGTTGAACATACGGCATCGATGCCGGAATGTTCAATGTGGAGATGCACTGAATCATGCAGCCCAGCGAATTATTGAGGGTGCTGGACGGCACCGTAATTCTTGAGGATCGGAAGTGCGGTGCGCCCGATTGTTCTCTGCGGAAGAATGCCTAAGATGTGGCGATCGAACGTTTTGATGAACGCGATGCAATTGGCATGACCGACTTCCACGCTCGCCCCCTCCTGAAGACCGATACGGTGGCGGTATGGGACGTGACGTGCGAGGGCATATGCAGACACAAGAGCGCTGAGGAATGCGTCGCGGCGACGCATCTGGTGTTCCCCTATCGGGGCGTGTCGTACAACCCATCGGCCGTGCGGGGCGGTCTCGGAGCCGAAAGATCGTCTTTATCACGAAGCGAGGGATACCGGGTCAGCCGTCGGTCGGTGGCGCGCTGCGAGCTTATCGATCCGGCTCGACACGCCGACGCTGCTTGAGCTGGTGTCGGCGGATTATCTCCAGGTCAAGGGCCGTCCGGTGTTCGATCGAACGCAGCTGCGTCTTGACGCCCGCCTTCAGGTGCTTGCGACACTGGTCCGTCATCGCCTCTCTCGTGGCGTGATCGAGACACTCGAAGCCGAGAGTCTGGCCCTCGAGTTGTTGCGTCGAGCGTTGAGCGGGTGCAACTCGCGAGCCGCGGCCGGCAGCATTGGACGTCGGAAACTGGTTGACCGCGCGAAACTCGTGCTCGCGTCCGATTTGGGACGCCGTTGGACGCTGGCGGCGGTCGCCGCCGACGTCGGCGTCTCGCCGGTCTATCTCACGCAGGTGTTCCAGCAGGTGGAAGGGCTTCCGCTCTATCGCTACCAGCTACAACTACGGCTGGCCCGAGCACTTGACCTGCTTGGCGACAATGCCGGCTTGACCGACCTGGCGCTTGATCTCGGTTTTTCCAGCCACAGTCACTTCAGCGCCGCGTTCAAACGAGCCTATGGTCAGACACCATCGGCGTTTCAGCGTTCCGCCCGCATGCTGAGCTTCTCCCGCAATGTCGGCAAGTCGCTAAAGATCCTGACAGCGCCGATTGCCATTTTCAGGTTTTCTCCGCCTCGACCGCGGCAAACCTCGAATGCAAGGTTCCCTCCCATGACCCGCATCATCTTGCACCATTACGACACTTCTCCCTATGCGGAGAAGTTCGGACCGGGCTTGGCCTCAAGGGCCTTGCCTGGGCCTCGGTCGAGCTTCCCGTCATCATGCCGAAACCGAATTGACGGCGCTGACGGGAGGGTATCGCAAGACGCCGGTTCTGCAGATCGGCGCGGACATCTATTGCGATAGCCAGCTGATCATGCGCGAACTCGAGCGCCGGCACCCCAGCCCGAGCTTTTATCCGGCCGGCCACGGCGCGGCCGACGCGCTTGCCTGGTGGGCCGAGAAGACCACGTTCAGCCCGGCCGCAGGCATCGCGTTCGCGAAGAGACCCGACGCGTTGCCCGAGGGATTTCTCGCAGACCGGGCCAAATTCTCCGGCCGAAATATCGATCCCGCCGCGATGAAGGCGGCGGTACCGAACTTGCTCGATCAGTTGCGCGCGCATTTCGATTGGCTGAGCCAGATGCTGACCGATGGGCGCTCATTCTTGCAGGGCTCCGCCGCTGGCCTTGCCGATCTCGCCGCCTACCATCCGGTTTGGTTCCTGCAGCAAAATTTCGGACCGCTGGCGGCGCCGCTCGATGGCTTTCCAGGGCCGCTGCGCTGGGCCAAGCGGGTTGCCGCAATCGGCCACGGCTGGCGGAGCCCAATGACCTCTGCGCAGGCGCTCGATGCAGCCCGCGCCGCCACGTCAATCGCCGGCGCAACCCCCGATCCGCAAGACCCGGTCGGCCGGACACCCGGCCAGACCGTTACCGTCACGCCGGACGTCCGGACGAGACCCGGTCATGGCGAATGGTGCATGGGGCGTCCACGCGATGGTGATCGACACATCCGCCATCGGCGAGGTCTGTGTGCATTTCCCGCGCGCCGGCTTCGTCGTTGCACCGGCCTAGCGCAAGATGAGTTTTGGTTCGATCGATTTTTTCGCGCTCGGTTCACCTCTCCCCGTCGGGGAGAGGTGAACCGAACTGCCGCGGCTCGTACAAATCGATCAAGACCCATCATGCTCCAGTCCGGTTTTCACCCAATTCGAGGCAAGGAAATGGAAATAGCAGTCACTCATCGACTTGATAATTCCTACATCGAGAAAGCCTGGAGACACGCAGAAACCGAAGAGATTGAAAATCTTGCCGCCGAGATTTTGAGAAAAGCACAGGAAGCCCAAAGCATAGAGGACGATTTGTTTTGCATTCTTTATCTTGCTTTCCGGTGCGGCTTCAAAACGGCCATTGGTAACATCCGGATCAGCATGAGTGAATGAATTCAAGGAGAAATCATGGGCATCCTGACGGACGGGCGGGCCGCCCTGGAGGAAGTGCGCCGAGCTACGTTTTGTCGGGTCGTTTGCCTCGATGGGCGTCCTCATTCATAAAGCTTCGCAATCTCCGCCATCGGCCGGAACAGCCTCAGGGGTTGCTCGGGAAACGGCAGAAAACTCTCGCATTCGTCAAACGGCGGAGCGGTGTCATCCTTCGCGTCGACGATGATGGCGAACGATCCGATCCGGCTGTCTGACGGCGACCGGGCTCGAAGCAGCAAGCGCCGTAACATGTTCGACAGGTTTGGGCGACGGCAGCCGACCCAGCAGCGTCGCCGGAAGCAGCGGATACCTGGGAAGTTTGCGCGTGATCTCGACCGGAAACTCGGTGAGTTTATCGCCAGTCGCCGAAAGCGTGTAGTAGCCGCCGATCGGTGCCATCAGGCAGTACCAGCACGAACGGCGCCGCCACGTTCTTGCGCGCGTCCTGCCCGGCCTGACTTGCAGATATCGGTCCAGCGGCTCGACGCCGCTGGAGAACGTAGCGCGTCGTGTTGCGGACCGAGGGCCTCGACGCGAAGCGATGCCCCGGCAGCAGTGCGGCACTCCGGTTATGCGCCGGTGATTTCGCGATAGCGGCGCACCGTGTCCCGCAGGCGCGCGTTGACCGGCTTACGGGTTCAACAGCGCATCGACTAATGCCCGGCTGTCGCGGACCGAGAGTTCGAGCCGCTGATGTTCTTCGATCGTCCGTCTGGCTTCGTCCTGAACGATGTCAGCACGGTCCGCGAATGTCCGCCCCTGGAGGGCCGCCGCATGCCGATTAGTGTCTTCTGCTCCGCGGTCACCCGCGCTTCAATTTGTGCCGGGCGCGACGGCGGGTTGATTTCGAAGCTGTGTTTGCCATGGCAATTCCCGGCCCCAAATGTACGGCCAATACCCGGCCAGTTCAAGATCGGTCCACCGTCAATTGGGAGTCAGGGCGGATTGGAACCCAACGGTGCGCGAAAGGGGCGTTATCCGCCCCGGCTGACCCGGACGCTTACGGCTTGCGGCATAGGATATAGTTTCCGTGCACGCGCGCGGTGCTACGGGAGACGATTCTTGGCATTCGGCGTCTTCATCCACCGGTCCGATTCGATCTACGAGGACAGTCCCGCCGAACGCTACCAGTTTCCCGGTCAGTACCTCGCCCGCGTCGAGGCATGCATCGGCGACTGGATCATCTACTACGAGCCCCGGAAGGCGCAGGAATCGCGCGGCTACTTTGCAATCGCCAAAGTCCGGCAGGTCATCCCCGACCCCGGCACCTCGGGCATGTATATCGCCGTCATCGAGCCCGGCAGCTATCTGGATTTCGTCAGTCCGGTTCCGTTCCGGGACGCTGACGGACTGATCGAGCGCGGCTTGCTGAACGAAGCAGGCAGGATTTCCGGACGCGCGCAATCCGCGGTCCGGCCGATTTCTCCGGCCGACTTCGATCGGATCACCGCACTCGGATTCCCCGACGACATCGCCTTGCTGCCGCGCGTCGATGCGCCTCCTGCTCCCCTTGGCCTGCAGGAAACCCAGGCCGTCTTCCAATACGAGCAGGAACGCAATCGCGTCGCCTATTTGACTTCCCGCATCGTCCGCGACCGCGTGTTCCGCAGCATCGTGCTGCGGGCCTACGACGCTCGCTGTGCGATCACGTCCCTGAAACTGATCAATGGCCTCGGGCGCGCGGAGGTCGAAGCCGCGCATATCAGGCCGGTCGAGGCCAATGGGCCGGATATCGTCAGCAATGGATTGGCCCTCTCCGGGACCGCGCACTGGATGTTCGACCGCGGCCTGATCGGCATCGCGGAGGACCACGAGATTCTGATCTCACGGCATGTCAACGATATCGCCGGCGTGCGCGCCATGATCAACAAGACCGGGCGCATTCTCCCCCCTGCCCGCGCCGTCGATCAGCCCCACCCGCATTTCCTGCGGTGGCATCGCGAGAACTGCTTCAAGGCGTGAACGGCGCCAGGCTGCCCATTGGTATCTTGCGAAATCATCGACGCTGTAAGATGTATATCCCGATTGGATATACGTGAGAAACGACCGCCATGACGCAGTTCCACGGTTTTTACCAGCAACCGCGGCCAGGCGGCCCGTCTGCCCAAGGCGGTCGCCTTCCCCGATGATGTGCGCGATGTCGACATTCTCAAGATCGGCCGCAGCCGGGTTATCGTGCCCAAGGGCAAACGATGGGACGACCTGTTCAGAGCGGCCCAAAGGCGCGCGAGCCGCTTTGATGCTCGCTTACACGCTCGATACCAATATCTGCATCCATGTGATGAAGAATTATCCGCGCTATTTGCAAGACAAGTTCAATTCGCTCCCCCGAGCAGCTCTGGATTTCCAACGTCCCGCTCGGCGAATTGCACTATGGCGCGAAGAAGGCCTTCGCCTACAACCCGCCCAAAAAAAGCATTGTGCGATCACAGGGCAACAACACTGCGTCCGAGCATTAATTCGCACGTCTCTTAAATTCACTTGGCTAACTTGCCACTGGGGGGCTCGTCATCTGCTCGAAGTTTCAGCGTTTTCTGTGCTCGCCAGAACTGTCCTGCGCTGCTCCGAAATGCTTCGTTGCCCACCTCCAAGCTTCCAAGATTTATGCCCGTCGCCTCTGTCAGCAATGCATCCACTTTTGCGACAAACTTGAATATCTCTTCGACAAAGTCGAGAAGGTGGTGAGCCCAGAGATCTTCTGTAGGCTCCTTCCACGGAATGAGACTATGGGCGATTTGCATGTTACGCAAATCGAAGAGTCTTTTAGGAGATCGTATTCACCATCTGCTGCGTTTTTCTTGATTTTCTCGAATTCAGCGTGCAGGACCCGACCGAGCTTTGATCGAGCAGCTCCTGCATCGCTAATTAGCTTCAAAAGGCTCGCGATCGAGGCTGTCACCCCTGTCTTTCCACTTTCGTTGGGTTTCTCGAGTAGGCGGCACGATGTCAGCGCGTGATAACGCGAGACTGTCCGCCTGAGAAATATTCCAACATCATAGTAGATATTTGTCTTCGACTGCTTGAAGACATCCCGAGCAGCGGCGCAACAAAGTGAGAAGTAATCCGGGCTTCGAACGCATCGTCGTAAACCAACTTACGACATTGTTGAAACCTGTCGCTTCCCTTCTTTTTGTATCCGTCGACGAAGGTTAGAAATTCAGAATGTGCCTTCTGATCCTCAAAGTGAAAAGTCATATAGCCGCCACGAATTTCTACGTACCGGTCCAACTCGGCCGCGATTTTCTTGGCTTCTTCAGACGAGGGCGCAAAATCAGGGGTGTCCGCTTCAACCCGAGCCACGTATCTGCAATCTCTAGACAAGTCTCATCTCCTCATCCGCCCCCCGCTCTCTCTGAGCAATCCTACCGAGCATAGCTGTCACCTACCTTTTAAAATTGCCACGGGATTATCAAGTAGCGCTGAGAGAAGCCTTGCGGCTCGGCCGGTGCAACTGTTGCAAAGAAGCCATTCGGCGGAAACCGCCAACGCCTCGGGTTCATCGGTAGGACAAGGGAGAGAGAGAGAGAGAGAGAGAGAACATGGCGCGCAACATTTTGATCCTCGGATACTCGTATGGCTCATTGCTTGCGACCAAGCTTTTGATGGCCGGTCACAATGTGACCCTGGTCAGCCACGCTTCGCCGCTGCTCGTCCGCGTTCACGCACTGATGCCACCGCAAATAACGGTATTCAGGAACCGTCACCGCATGTGCACCTAACCCGTCGAGCTAAACAAATGCGAAATACCGCCATTTCTGTCACCCAATATAAAAGAATACTATGCGACGTCCCCTCATTTTGCTTAAATGGCCCCATGATCGAGACGAGGCACCATGAACACCACAGACGCCGAACCGCCGAAGCAAAGCCGTTCCAACAAATGGGATGGCGTGACCGATCCCGGCTTCCTGACGCTCCCCTATGTGCTACTACTTCATCAGGCCGAGTTGGAAATCTCGAGCGAACACCTCAACGTGCTGCTCAACGTCGTCGCGCACTGGCATTCCAACGGTCGGATGCCCTATCCGCGCAGCACCACTATCGCAAGGCGAATGGGGACGAGCGCGGCACGGTTCAGCGCTCCTTTTCGTGGCTGATCCAGAACGGATTTCTCGCCAAGGCGCCGCGCCTGAAACGCGACGACCCGCAGCAGTTCGACATGGCGCCGCTGGTGCAGAAGCTGAAGCCCTATGCGAACGAGCGCATCAAATACATCCAGATGAAGGATTACGAACGCGTGCTCGACGACAACATCCATCTTGCGACGCAGAAGACCGTCAAGGAGATGTTCGGCTCGGTCACCGCCAAATCTACGGTGGACGAATTATCGGAGTCAGCGTGCCCCCATGACCGAACACGTACCCAACTTGATAAAGGGAGAGCCCTACGTATCAAATCTGAGCCAAGTGCTTTCGCATGGCCCTGCGTACCGGCAGGCGTACGGCCCGCTGCTTGGTGCCGTGTTGATGCTGGTCGCGATCAACAAGACCAGCAGGGGCACGCTCGGCATTGCCAGCGCGGTTCTTGTTGCGGTCGGTGTTGCTGTGAAGTGGTGGAAGGGTTGGTGAACGCGCGGCATTGGGTGCAATGATCATCGCTTGATCTGCGCATTGGCATCGATGATTGCGTGAAGCGGGTTGCCTTTGAATGCGATAGTCGAGCAATTCGCCGGTGCGTACGGGTAATTTCTGTTGTCGGACGCTATGGTTTTGCAAATATCATTCACAGTGCCCTCGCAGAGTTTCAAGGGCGGCTTAGTGAAAGCGTATCCCGCCATTACAAGCAAGATGCGAAAACAGGATGTGGTGGATTACGCCTCCCGATACCTTACCAGCTGGGCGAAGCTATCGGAATGATCCTCTTAGCTCTGTCTCAGATCAATCTGCAACTTGTCCTTGTAGACCGCGATCCGCTTCCTGGCCCGATCCACGACATCGTCAAAAAACAGTGTCTCAGCATAAAGCTCGCCGATAACGCGATCACTTTCAGGATCCTGCAGCGGCGTCGAGCGAAAATAGCCCTTGCCTTGTGGAAAGCGCGTCCACCCCGACATCCGCATGCGATTGATCGTGTCGCCTATCAAGTAGGCGTAGAACTTCTTGAGTCGTCCGTTTGATTTGGCCAACAGCAGGTGCGCGTACTCGGATAGGTCACCGATATGGTCGTCTAGGCTCACGCCCGGTGCCTTGAACTCGACGATGATGGCCGAACCTTCTTTGTCGAAGATCGCTATGTCTGGACGCTTGGTGCCATGCTCGTCCGATCGACGGCGAAGCACCTGCTCGAACTCCTGATCGATATCACTATCGAAGAGTAGCGAATGGTCGTCCCACGCGATCTGCGATAACGGTTTATCAGAGGCGATATAATCGTAATATTGATACTCCTCGCTAAGCAGCCAAATGTCATGGTCGCCCGTTTCGTGACTGTCCTTCCGCATCGGGAAAAATATGCTGTGGATTATGCGCTCGTCCATGCGCTTGGCACCATCATCCATCTTCTGGACATCCAGCCGCTTCCTGCAAGCGAGCGAGAGAATTTCAACGATCGCCGCGCGACGGACGACAAGCTGCGACAAGTTGGCCATGTCGAAGGTCTTCAGCGACGAAGTATATCGCCACGACAGTTCATTGATCTTGTCGCGATACTCGGCTGAATGCGGCTCGGCCTTGACGATTTCTTGCTTCAGGTCAAAAATCTCTGCGGTCTCAACGATGATGCGTTCCTGATATTTTCGCAACACACGCTCGGCGACGGACTTGGCACTATCGCCATACACTACGCGGGTATCGGTATCGGAGATCATTACTGGAAACACACCGAACTTCTCAGCCGCATCCTTGATGACTTCTTCCTTCCTCCAACCGGTGGGTGTCACCATCTTGTCGATAATGGGGTCAATCGCTTCGTAGATCGCATTGTAGGAGACGGTCTCGTCGACGAATAGTTCGTGCACAGGTATCTCGACGGGAATCCCTTCAAAGCCATCGCGCTGCTCGTTCACCCGCTGATCGAGTAGGTCGCCCTCGATCAGCACGATGTGATGGTATCCGCCCACCGGCCGGTTTTGCTCGGCTTGGGTGCGAAGGTAGCGCCTCGTGATGTCCAAGACCGGCGAGGACTTCGCACAGAAAGAAATTGCGTTTCGCGGCAGGTCGAAGCTTTCCGCGTCGAGCCTGTAGTGTGAGATCCGGAACTCCTTGCGTCTGCCAAGCGGAGAGCCGCTGCGGGGATCTTGCTCGTCAACAAAGGCCTTCTTTTCGTCGGTGACGGGCGGCAGGTCGGACGCGCTCAGACTGGTCTGCTCAATCCTCTCGTCCGGATATTCCGTCTCGAACGAAATCGTAAACTCACCCAGCTCTGCCTTGAGGCTGACCAGTCTTTGTAGGAAGGCCATCAGCATGTGCCGACGCACGTTGAAAGCGGAGAACGCTTCGCCAAGGGTTTCCGCACGAAAGAAGCGCTCGCGCACTCCTTCCCTCAGACCCTCCAGCGTGACTGTGGTACCGATTTCCTTTTCTTGACCGGGAGCGACCGTGAAGTCACCAAAATCGATCTTCTTGCGGCCGGCAAGAGGCGGAAGGACGCGGGTAAGAACGCGATCATCGTCTCGATAGGTGCTGCGGATGCCCACTTTTTCAAAGCTGTGGAAAAATGGATGCGCCCCGCCCCCTTGCACTTCCCGATTCCCGCGATCGAGAGGTCGTCTTTGTAGGACGTGTCCTTGGTAAGGAATGCGTCGGTCTGCTCGTCCCCAAGACCGCACCCATTGTCAGTACATGAGATGAGGATGTCTAGCTGATCGTCTAAGAGAGCCGTTGTAAATAGATCAATCGAAACCGTCACTCTTAAATCCATCTTCGATGGGTCTTGGTTGCGGCGTATGAGGAAGGCGTCGATTGAGTTCGATATTAACTCTTCGATCACGACGTATTTGTTGGAACTGAGCTTTGTATTCTTCAGGCTTCCACGAATATCGAGCGTCATGTCTGGTCCGCCCGAAGCTTCACTCCAATGCGCGATTCTTGCTTCAACAATTGAACACCATCACCCTGAAGAACAAATCGAATGAGCGATATGCGCGCACGAATTCAGAGCATTCTCCACGTCCTCCGGAATGGTGTCGTCATTTGGGAGTACAAGAAATCGCCCGCAGTCGCGACCAGGAGAGTTGTCGTGGACCACGATTTGGCCGATTGCTGAGTAGAGTGACTGCCGTTCACAGCTAGTCTTCACTTCGTAAATCTCGCGGAGCACGCCGCCCGAGTGCACTCCAAGATCGACATAGGAATTCTTTGAAAATGCGCTCGCCCTTTTTAAGCTTAATTGCCCGCCAATCACGCAACGCTCGAACAATGTCTCCGTGCCGGGAGATATACTCGATTTCTTTGATACGCCGCCTTCGTTTCTTTCCCGCGTATTCGTCAAAGTACTCACCGTAACGCCGTTGCGCGGTGCGAGCCTGCTCCGTTTCGGTCTCTCCGTTTACAACGGCTTCCTTAAAGTCGATCGTTTTTTGTACGAAGCGTGCTATGTCGGAGCTTGTGCTCTCGGCATCGACCGGCGCAACGACGATGCCCAGACGAATATCACCCCGTTGATCGACGACAGGTATTAGCTTGGAGTCGGACCAAGCAAGGAATGCCGTTCGGCCTACGCCCTTCCGGCCTCCGCCAACGCCGCCATCGTGCATTAGATAAGCAAAACCAGTCTCGGCATCAGTTACAAAGAAGCCGGAAACTCGCCTGCTGTTTGATGCGGTTGGCACGTTTAGTTCCACCGCAATTTGGAAGTTGCCAGCTGCCCGATATTCGCCGAAGGGGTTCCAAAAGCGTGGCGTCACATCGTCTTGGTTTGGTGCCAACGACGAGAACCAATACTTGCCATTATGGTGGATGGTCAGGGTGCGGCTGTCAGGGCGCCAGACGACAATTCGCCTCTCTCGATTTTCCCAAGCTTTCTCGAGGCGGCCTCGAAGCTTGGCCATCGCCTCGTTCTTCCCCCTCGAGGATTCAATCAGAGTTAACATCGTTCGCTTTCCCCCTCCGAGCGATCCTACATCAACTTATCCGCGAGGTAAGGCTCCCTTCTCAACTTTAGGGGAACTGATCAACGCATTGTGGGATGCCCCTCACTCCCACTCGATCGTCCCCGGCGGCTTGCTCGTCACGTCATACACCACCCGGTTGACGCCCTTGACCTCGTTGATGATCCGCGTCGCGGTCTCGCCCAGGAATTTCATCTCGAACGGATAGAAGTCCGCGGTCATGCCGTCGGTCGAGGTGACGGCGCGCAGGCCGACGACGTATTCGTAGGTGCGGCCGTCGCCCATCACGCCGACGGTTTTCACCGGCAGCAGCACGGCAAAGGCCTGCCAGATCTGGTCGTAGAGGCCGGCCTTTCGGATCTGGTCGATATAGACGGCATCGGCGTTGCGCAGGATGTCGAGTTTTTCGCTTCGTGATCTCGCCGGGGCAGCGGATGGCGAGGCCGGGGCCGGGGAACGGGTGGCGGCCGACGAAGATTTCGGGCAGGCCGAGTTCGCGGCCCAGCACCCTCACCTCGTCCTTGAACAGTTCGCGCAGGGGCTCGACCAGCTTCATGTTCATGCGCGCGGGCAAGCCGCCGACATTGTGGTGCGACTTGATCGTCACCGAGGGGCCGCCGGTGAAGGAGACGCTCTCGATCACGTCGGGATAGAGCGTGCCCTGCGCCAAAAACTCCGCGCCGCCGATCTTCTTCGCCTCGGCGTCGAACACGTCGATGAAGAGGCGGCCGATGGTCTTGCGCTTTGCTTCGGGGTCGGTGACCCCGGCGAGCTCGCCGAGGAAAAGATTTCGAGGCATCAACGTGAACCAGCGGGATGTTGTAGTGATGCCGGAACAGGTCGACCACGGTCTCGGCCTCGTTGAGCCGCAATAGCCCGTGATCGACGAACACGCAGGTGAGCTGGTCGCCGATCGCCTCGTGGATCAACACGGCGGCAACAGCCGAATCGACGCCGCCGGAGAGGCCGCAGATCACCCTGGCCCGTGCCGACCTGGGCGCGGATTTTCTCGATCGCCTCCTCGCGGAAGGCGCGCATGGTCCAGTCGCCGGTCAGCCCTGCGACCTTGCGGACGAAATTGCGGATCAGCTTGGCGCCGTCGGGCGTATGCACGACCTCGGGGTGGAACATCAGGCCGTAATATCCGCGCTTCTCGTCCTGGATCACGGCGAATGGCGCGTTCGTGCTGGTGCCGGCGACGACAAAGCCCGGCGGCATTTTGGTGATGCGGTCGCCATGGCTCATCCAGACCGGATGCTTTGCCGCCGGTCGACCAGCAGGAATCGAACAGGCGGCTGTCGGCCTTGACCTCGACGTCGGCGCGGCCGAATTCGCGGTGATGGCCGCCCTCGACATGGCCGCCGAGCTGGTGGCCATGGTCATCTGGCCGTAGCAGATGCCGAGCACGGGCACCCCGGAATCGAAGATGATTTGCGGCGCGCGCGGCGAGCCTGCCTCGTGCACCGATTCCGGGCCGCCGGAGAGGATCACGGCTTTCGGCTTCATCTGAAGAAACGCCGCTTCCGCCTTCTGGAACGGCACGATTTCGGAATAGACCCCCTCCTCCCGCACCCGGCGCGCGATCAGCTGCGTCACCTGGCTGCCGAAATCGACGATCAGAATCTTGTCATGCGCCGAGGCCAGAGTAGGCGTCGACTCGCGGGCTTGCTGTGGGGCTGTCATGGCAAGGAAGTACGCCGCGGGGGCGGCCCTCGCAACCCTGAAGCCCGTCATAGCCGGCCTCATCCACCAACTTCAAAGGCGCGGTTTCAACAGCCGTCACCCTGAGGAGCGCGCTCTTGCGCGCGTCTCGAAGGGCGGCGGCGTGGCACATCCTTCGAGGCTCGCCCAAGAGGGCGAGCACCTCAGGATGACGGCCCGTGCTTCTTCGGTCCGTAGGGTGGGCAAAGCGCAGCGTGCCCACCATTCGCAAACCAGTGCCGGGGACATATATGTCAGTATTATTGACCTAATTGTCTCCTTTGCATGGGGTTGTTTTCGCTTTTTTTGGTGAGAGGCCACCGGCAGGACAGAGGAGCCGCAACCCGGATGCGGTCTGGTCAGCCGTCACCCTGAGGTGCGCGCCCTTGGCGCGCCTCGAAGGGCGGCGGCGTGGCACATCCTTCGAGGCTCGCCCAAGAGGGCGAGCACCTCAGGATGACGGCGTCAGTTTGTCTGCCTCTTCAGCACCGACACGAAGAAGCCGTCGGTCCCGGTGCGGCGCGGGGTCATGAGCAGGCCTTCGGGCGATTGCAGCGTGGCGGCGGCGAAGTCGTCGGCCTTGTCCCACAGCACGGTGACGGTCTGCGCCGGCGGCACCACGGCGAAGTCGGGATGGCGGCCGATGAAGGCGCGGACCTGCTCGCCGTTTTCCGGCGGCAGCACCGAGCAGGTGATGTAGGCGATCCGGCCCCCCGGTTTGACCAGCGCCGCGGCGCGGTCGAGCACGGCGAGCTGGTCCTTCAGCCGCACCTCCAGCGCGCCCGGGCGCATGCGCCATTTGGCGTCGGGGTTGCGGCGCCAGGTGCCGGTTCCCGTACAGGGCGCGTCGATCACGACCAGATCAGCCGTGCTGCGGATATCGGCGAGCGGATCGGCATCGCCCTTGGGCGACCGCACATCGGCATTGTGGATGCCGGCGCGCGACAGCCGTTCATGGATCGGCGCGAGTTGCCGCTTGTCGTGGTCGGTCGCGATCAGCCTGCCCTTGCCACCCATCATCGCCGCCAGCGCCAGGGTCTTGCCCCCGGCGCCGGCGCAGAGGTCGATCACCTGCTCGCCGGGTTTTGCCGCCGATAACAAGGCCGCTACTTGCGAACCTTCATCCTGCACTTCAACCGCGCCCTTGATGAAGGCTTCCTCGGCATGGATGCCGGGATTACGCGCGTCGGCGGAAAGCTCGATGCGCATGCCCATCGGCGACCACGGGGTCGGCGCGACGCCAAGATGGGCCAGCGATGACGAGAATTTTCTCGCGTTTGCCCTTCAGCGTGTTGACCCGCAGATCGAGCGGCGCCCGGCTCGCCATCGCGGTCGCCTCCGCGACGCGGTCGTCGCCGAATACCTGGCCAAAGTAGCCGTCGAGCCATTCGGGATAGTCGCCGGCGATCGGCGCCGGCGCATCGTCGAGCGTCCGCGAGGTCAGCGCGGCGCGCTCGCGCGTCGGTCAGTGGCGCCGGCGCGAAACGGCCGCCGTCGCAGAGCGCAGCGATGGTATCGACATCCATTCCGCGCTCGAGTTTCAGCATCCCGAGCAGGCGCGCCCGCGGCGTATCCTCCTCCATCAGCCAGGCGCTGGAGGCGCGGCGGCGCAATACGTCCCAGACCAGGCCGGAGATCGCGGCGCGGTCGCCGGAGCCGGCATAGCGATGCGCGGTGCCCCATTCCTTCAGCGCCTTGGCCGCCGGGATGCGCGCACTGTCGATGGTGTCGAGAAGTTCGATGGCGGCGGAGAGCCGTGCGGCGGGGGTCATTGAAACCTTTGGTTCGAGAACGGCTTAGATCAGCAACAGAATCTTCAGCGCGAAGTAAATCCACATCGCCAGCAGCACCAGTGCGCCGGAGAACCACGCCAGCCCGCGCTGCTCGACATTGTTCGTGGTCACGAAAATCCCGGCGTGAACAAAGCGGGTGACCACGAACACCCAGGACAACAGCACGATCACGAGGTCGGCATGGCGGAGCGGCAGCGCCAGCGCAATCAGGATGTAGAACAGCAGGGGTATTTCGAACTGATTGCTGAAGCAATTGCCGATCTGGGCGGCACGGGTCGGCCAGTTCGGCTGGCCCAGCGCGATATCCCGGGTCTTGGTCTGGCCGCCCACCAGCGCCTGGCGGCGCGCGCCCGCCATCCCCAGCAGCAGCGCGAAGGTGAGCCCGACCAGGACGAAGACCGGCAGCAAAACCATTTGAACTGACATCGCAAATCCTCCGCGAGGCGGTCGAACGCCGGGAGCCGGCTATAGCGGCCATGCCGCCCCCTGACAACAAGGCGCCGGCACTTTGAACCACAATCGCAGCCGACGTGACCAATCGGTGATAATTGCAGCAATTTCATTCCAGACAGGCCTCCAGGCGACCGTTAGAGATGCCGCGATGAACATCACCTCCCCGATCATGCACGGCGTGGCCCAGGTGGTCGAAATCCCCGGCGATTCCGTGACGTCGCTGTTGAAAATGGTCGGCGACATTACCGGCCTGTTCGCCGATGATGGCCCGGACGGCTCGCTCGGCATGGTGATGTCGGCGCTGTCGGGCGTCGCCGCGGCGCTCGCGGTCGCCATCATGCTCTCGGTCTATTTCCGCAGCCGCTATCGCAGCGCGCGCGATATTCTCAGGCACGGGCTTGCCGCCACGCTGGCGCTCGGGCTGCTGGCGTTCGTCGCCTACGACATGCGGCACGCCGCGCTCGCCTATCTCGGCATCAATCCCACGAAACCCGCGGTGGAGTTCGAAATACGGCTGCCGAAAGCAGCCATGACCGCGATCGCCGACACCCAGATCGAGCTGCATACCGACCGCAACCAGACGCTCGCCCAGGTGCAGGGCGAACTTCCCGCCGATGGCAGCGGCCTCGGCATCATCAGGGGTTTGGTGCCGCTGGATTATCGCACCAGCGACCGCGTCGTGATCCTGAATTTGCCGGGCCAGGGTAGCTGCGAGTTCAAGCTGCGGCTCGCGGCCAACCCCTCCCATTCCGACGCGTTCGGACCCTGGCACCTGGCCGACCGCGTCGCCTCCCCCAGCAAGGGCGAAGAGACCCGCGCCGAGCAGAACGACGCCTTCGCGATCCGCTATCGGGTGCTTTAGGCGGCTAACCGAATTTCATCATTCCGACTTCCGGCCGGGCTATCCTCGGGCTGGAAGGAACATCGCATGCCCGAATTCCGCCTGACGCAAATTTCCGATACCCATCTGGCCCGCCGCCATCAGGCGCTGACCGATAATTTTCATCGGGTCAGCGAATACATCGACAGCAGTCGTCCCGATCTCGTCGTCAACTCCGGCGACCTCGCCTTCGACGCGCCGACCAATGGCGACGATCTCGAATTTGCGCGGGAGTTGCACGCCGGCCTCCCTGTCGCCTGCCGCCATCTGCCCGGCAATCACGACATCGGCGACAACCCGACCGCCGTCGGACCCGTCCCGCCGCAGCCCGCGACCGAAGGCGGCCGGCAGAATTTTCGCATCGCCTTTGGCGACGATTACTGGCGCTTCGAGGCTGCAGGCTGGTGTTTCATCGGGCTCAATTCACTCATCATGAACACCAACCTTGCCTGCGAAGAAGAGCAATTCGATTGGCTGGCCGAGCAACTCGCCACTATCGGCGGCAAGCCGGTGGCGCTGTTCATTCACAAGCCGCTTTTTCTCGACGTGCCCGACGATCCCGAACTGGCGGCAACCGCGATCCGCTATGTCCCGATGCCGGCGCGCAGCCGCCTGATCCGGATGCTCGGCGGCGTCGATTTGCGGCTCATTGCCAGCGGCCACGTCCATCAACGCAGGGATTTTACCTATGGCCATGTCCGGCACGTCTGGGCGCCGTCGGCCGGCTTTGTCATCTCGGACAAACGGCAGGAGGTGATCGGGGTCAAAGAGGTCGGATTGGTAGAGTATCGATTTGCGCCCGACAGCTTTGAGGTGCGCAACGTCCGCGCACCGGGCCAGGTCGATGTCGACCTGGATTCACTGCTCGCTACGAACAGGTAGGGCCTCGACGCAGATCGGTAGCCTTCACTCCGCCGGCTGCAGCGCCAGGCCGGGCTTCCACGAGAATGCCCAGGCCAGCACGTAGAAGCCGAGCGCGAGCAGATAGAGGAAGGCGAACCCGAAATACATCGAATTGTATTCCATCACCCCGCCGAACAGCGCGCCCATCAGATTGTAGGCGAACGCGGTCGAGATGTTGATCCTCGCCTCCCCGATCAAACTCGAGAAGATGATGCCGGCAAAGAACAGCGGGATCGTCAGCACCAGGCAGCTCAGCGCGAGCTGCATCCAGGGCGGGCCGAACGTCCACTCGCCGTGGCTGGTCGCAATGAGGTAGCCGACCAGCAGGCTCGCGAACAATCCGACATAGGCTGGTCCTGCCCAGTTGCGCGCCGTCCGGGTCACGATCAGATTGGCGAGGAACGCCATGATCAGCACCAAGAGGATCGCGGCGGCGATCACGAACCAGGTGCCGCCGAGATGCAACCCGAGCTCGGTGATGGCCTTGGTCTCCACCAGCATGAAGCCGGAGCCCAGGAAAAAGAACGGCACGTAGCTGCGGTCGATCGGGTCGGTGAAGCCGATGGTCTTGCGCACGAAGTAGTAGCTGAGCAGCAGCACCATGCCGAGCGCGATCATGTAGGTGACGGGAAAGCTGCGCTCGACCATGTAGAAGAACGGCCAGTCGTCGGTCGGAACCGAGGCTTCCGGATAGGGCTGCGAGAAATAGTCGGACACGTCGGTAAAGCCGATCGAGGCAAACGTGTTCTTGTCCGGCATCGTCACCGCGCCGCCCTTTTTGGCGATGAAGGCGGTGGTGCGGATGTAGTCATAGCGCACCCGCACGGCAAGCGGCTTGGCCGCGCCCGGCAGCTCGCTGAGAATCTTCGACAGCTTGAATCCGAGCGCGTCGTTGACCAGGGTGAACGAGATCGACATCACCCCGCCCGGCTTCAGCAGCCGGTAGGCCTCGGCGATGCCCTCGCGGGTATAGACGTAGGAATCCACCCGCAGGTTGGAGGCATGGCTGAGCGCGGTGTGCGAATCCAGCACGCCGTAGACGATCAGGTCATATTGCTGGTTCGCGGTGCGGAAGAAGTTGCGGGCGTCGTTGATTTCCAGATTGACGCGCGGATCGTCGTACGGCCGCTCGGGATGATACTTCCTGCCGAGGAAGGCGATTGCCGGATCGATCTCGATGGCGTCGACGTGCGCTGCGCCCATCCGCAGCGCGGTCGCGACATCGTTGCCGCTGCCGGCGCCGACGATGGCGACCCGCTCCGGCGCTTTCTTGAAGTTGTACGGAAATTCGTAATAGGCGCGGACGAAGCGGTCGGCGTCGTCTTCCACGGCCCGCCGGTTGTCGGCGAAATTATAGACCTTCTGGTAGTAGCTGCCGCCCGAGAGGATCTGCATCAATCCGTCGGCCTTGGCGGTGCGCTCCAGCAACTGGTACGGCGAATAGATACGCTGCGTCTCCGGCTGCACCGGCCAGGCCAGGATCGCCAGCAGCACGCAGAAGCTCGCGATGCCGACGCTCAGGAATTCGTCGCGCGACAGCACGAACAACAACAGGATGCCGCCGGTCGCCGCGAACCAGATCACCGGCGGCGTCCAGTACAGGCTCATCACGAACAGCGCGATCACGCCCAAAATGCTGCCGGCGAGGTTGAGGCTATAGGCGTTGAGCGAATTGGAGGAGTGCAACAGCTTGCCGCAGAGCTGGCCCACCGGATAGCAGATGCAGGCGCAGATGATAAAACTCGCGCCGAGCAGGAAATAGACTGGCATGTCGAAGGTCGAGAGCCAGCCGATCGAGAAGATCAGATAGGTGGCGCCGGTGTCGTAGCGCAGCAGCGTGATGACGCCGACGAACAGCGCCAGCATCGGCAACACCAGCGCCGGCGCGCAGGGCTGCTTTTCGGCAACCGCGTAGCCTGCGCCAAGGCCAAGGAAGCAGGCCAGCATGGTGAAGTTCTTGTAGAAGGAATAGACCGGGAAGACCGAGGCCAGCCAGCGGATCATCACCAGTTCCAGCAAGAGGCTGAGCATCGTCACCAGAACGATCAACCTGATCTTCTTTTGCGTGCTCATATTGGCGTAGTCGATTTCGAAGCTCGCGGCCATCAACCTGATCTGGCTGTCCAGCGGCTCGTCGAGCCAGCCCCAGCGGAACAGCACGCCGACCGCGACCACCCCGAGCGCGATCCGCAACAGGCCGGTGGCCAATTGCATCGCCGTCACCGTCTCCAGCTGGAACATGCCGTAGACCGCAATCGCGGTGTAGACCGACAAAAGCCCGCTCAGCGACAGGCAGAAGATGCGAACCAGGCTGCGATTGGGATTGTGGGCGGAATTGATCATGAAACGGACCGGGAGCGTTGGAGAAACGGTGCGCTCCCGCGTCAGCCCCGTGAAACATCACGAGAATGCTCGTGACCTAAGGTTACAAGGAGGGCCGAGCGTGCGTCAGGTCGGCAGACTAGGCAGCTTTGCTTAAGAGGCTATTACCGGCCAGGCGACGCCAGGCGACCGCCTGCCATTCGATGTTTATAACGACTTAACATCCGCCAGCGCGAAAACCGGATCGCCGCTTGAAGCAAGATGACTTTTGGTTCGATCGATCCGTTCGCTGGCCCGGCCACCTCTCGCTTTGGGAGAGTTGGACCGATCACGCGGAAGACCAATTCTATCAAAACTCATCCGCTTTAGCTTGCCTATTCCGTGCCGGCCGTATTGAAGCGCGAAAGGTCGCAATCCGGCTCGGCATATCGCGCCCGGCGCAGCCCTTCCCGATCTTCAACAACGGTCGGACGACAACGCGCCTGCCAGGCGGCACGCGCCTTTGCCTCCGCCTTCTGCTCCTCCGCCGTCAGCGGCGCGGCGGCGCGGATGACGCTGCTGCCATTGACGCCGAAATTGGCGGGTTGGCTCGGCGCAGCGGGAGCTGCGGCGGCCGCAGCCACGTCCGCTTTGGCCTTCGCGGCGGCAGCCGCCGCTGCCGCGGCATCGGCGGCGCGTCCATGATCCATCGCAAATGAATTGTCCTGTCCGGGCGCCGGTGCTTGCGGCGCAGCCGCGGCAACTGGTTGCGCGGCAGGCGTTTGCGCCGGCGCAGTTTGCGCGCCCGCGGTCGTGATACCGGCCGCGATCAAGAGCAACAGCGCTGGAATGATACGCATTCTGACAAGCCTGCAAAAAAAGCGTGAGCCACCCCCTTCGTGTTAGTCGACAAATCTTGACGACGCGTAACCCAGGCTGGTTACCGCGCTTGCAACAAGATGCGTCGAATTCTAACAATAACGGGAATCTCCGGCGTCCGCTCTGGCCCGGAGCGGCGCAGGTGGGTCAAGAGAGGAACGCGATGACAGGTCCCGAGGATGACGCCGGTTTGACCGGCAAGGTCGCCATCGTCAGCGGCGGGGGCGCCGCGGGCGACGGCATCGGCAACGGCCGGGCGGCCGCCATCCTGCTGGCGCGCGCCGGCACCAAAGTCATGGTCGCCGATCTCGATCTCACTTTGGCGCAACGCACGGTCGACATGATCGAGGCCGAGGGCGGTAACGCCGCGGCGATCGCCTGCGACATCACCAGGGAATCCGAATGCAAGCGGCTGGTCCAGCAGACCGTCACGCGCTTCGGCCGGCTCGATTTCCTCGACAACAATGTCGGTATCGGCAGCCGCGGCAGCGTTGTCGACGAGAAGCCCGAGGAATACCGGCGTGTGATGCAGGTCAATGTCGAAACCATGTTCCTGCTGTCGAAATACGCCATCCCCGCGATGATCGAAACCGCCAAAGGCGGCGCGATCGTCAACATCTCCTCGATCTCGGCGCTGCGGCCGCGCGGGCTCACCACCTACACGGTCTCGAAGGCCGCGGTGATCGGGCTGACGCAGGCGATGGCGGTCGACCACGGCCGCGACAATATCCGGGTCAACTGCATCTGCCCGGGGCCGATGTACACGCCGATGGTCTACGCCCGCGGCAACGGCATGAGCGAGGCGGCGCGCACCCAGCGCGCGCGGGCTTCCGTGCTCAAGGTCGAAGGCACCGGCTGGGACATCGGCCAGGCCGTGAAATTCCTGCTCAGCGGCCACGCCCGCTACATCACCGGACAAGTGCTGGTGGTCGACGGCGGCGTCACGCTGCAGGGCCCGGAACGGGATTCGCAGGATCGGTAGGGGCGTTCACCAGCACGCAGCCAGATGTGCCGGGAGTTCAAATCACACCCGCGCGGCACCATCAACGCGTCCGTCGTAGACCACAAATGCGCCGAATCCATTTCCGCTTTCGGCGACAAGCCGAAGTGACCGGGCTTGCTGTCGCTCGACCCCGGTGCGAATGACCCAAAGTCGACGTGGGGCGCTGAACACGGCGCGCCGCACAAACTCGGCGGTTGTTGTCGGCAGCATCCTATGACACCATCTGAGTCCCGAGTTGTCATGACTTCTAAAAGCCTATGCCCCGCCGGAAATATGCCTGGGAAAAGCTATCGGATCAGCAGTTGCTCCAGCGACGCCTCAGTAGTCTGAGAGTTGCGGTCGAAGGCACCTGGCTCGAGGATTGTATCAGCACGCTTTATGAAGAGCTCGAAGAGCGCGGCATCCGGCTGCGGCCACATGCATGGATATCGAGCGAATGGTTCAGTCCGGCAGATGTGCCCGGCATAGCCATCCCATTCTATCTCGCCCATCCCCGCCTGATGAAGCTCGAGAAGAAAATGATGCTCGACGTCGAGGGCGGCACCTGGTCCGAATGCATGGCTATCCTCCGCCATGAGGCAGGCCATGCCATCCAGCACGGCTATCAGCTGCAGCGCCGCCGGCGTTGGCAGCAGCTGTTCGGCCGGTCCTCAAAACACTATCCGCGCTACTACCGGCCCAATCCGGCCAGCCGGCAATATGTCCAGCATCTGCGGCTCTGGTACGCGCAGAGCCATCCGGACGAGGATTTCGCTGAAACCTTCGCGGTGTGGCTGCGGCCGCGTTCGAACTGGCGGACGCGCTATGCCGGCTGGCCGGCGCTGAAGAAGCTCGAATATGTCGACGAACTGATGGCGGAAATCGCCGGAAAACGGCCGCTAGTCACGACGCGGGAGCGTGTCGATCCGCTGCATGAACTCAGCCAGACACTCGGCGACTACTATAAAAAGAAGCAGGCGTTCTACACCTTCAGGCCGCCGAAGACTTACGACCGCGACCTCTCCCGGCTCTTTTCCGCCGATCCACGGCATCGCCGGGGGCGGCCGGCTTCTGCATTCATCAGGCGGCACCGCGCCCACATCAGGCAGCTGGTTGCGCGGTGGACGGGCGAGAACCAACTCACGCTTGATGCCGTACTTGACGACATGATCTCCCGCTGCCGCGAGCTCAATCTGCGCGCTGTCGGCTCCGATCGGAAGCTGGTGGCTGACTTCACCGTCCTGTTGACCGCCAAGACCATGCACGCGCTGTTCGGTCCTTCGCGGCGAAAATGGATCGCGCTATGAGACGCCTGCGCATTCTGGTGCTCATGCATCCGGACTTCGTGCCCCCGGATTCCAGCGACGGATACACGGCGCGGCAAATCAACGAATGGAAAACGGAATACGACGTCGTGAGCACCTTGCGTGCGGCCGGCCACGATGTTCGCCCGCTCGGTGCGCAGGAGGAAATCAAGCCGGTGCGCGAGCAGATCGAAAGTTTCAAGCCGCACGTGGTATTCACGCTGCTGGAGCAGTTTCACAACGAGCCCACCTATGACCAGCACGTCGCAAGCTATCTCGAACTGATGCAGATCCCGTATACCGGGTGTAACCCGCGTGGCCTGATCCTGGCGCGCGGCAAGGATCTGTCCAAGACATTGGTGCACCATCGCCGGGTCGCAGTGCCGGCCTTCGCCGTATTCCCGATGCGCCGGAAGGTCAAACGCCAGGCGCGCCTTGCGCTGCCGTTGATCGTCAAGAGCCTGAACGAGGATGGATCCCGGGGTATCTCACAGGCATCCGTCGTCGATACGGACGGGAAGCTCGCAGAGCGCGTCGCCTTCATCCACGAGCGGATCGGAACCGCCGCGATCGCCGAGCAATATATCGAGGGACGCGAGCTTTATGTCGGCGTGCTCGGCAACAATCGGTTGCGGGTGTTGCCGATTTGGGAATTGAATTTCGGCACCATGGGCGGCCAGGCCATAGCCACCGAGAAGGTCAAACACGATCCCGATTATCAGGAGCGCGTGGGAATTGTAGATGGGCCGGCCGAGAACCTTGCGCCGGAGCTACGCGCCCGCATTCAGCGAACGGCGAAACGGGTCTACCGAACATTGGGACTCGATGGATACGCGCGCATCGACTTTCGCCTCTCTGCCGACGGCACCCTGTATTTCATTGAAGCGAACCCCAATCCCGAAATCGCGAAGAGCCAGGAGTTCGCTACAGCGGCCCAGCATGACGGACTTGATTACCCGGGCCTCTTGCATCGCATTCTGGCGCTCGGAATAAGCCGGGCAAACGCCGGCGCATCCGTAGGCTGAGACGGGCATGCGAACTCCCCCACCCAACGGAATGCCTCTGACCGAGCAGCCTTCACGGCCTCATATTCCGGAATCAGAAAGTGCCATTTTCACAGCTAATTGCGCTCCACGGTCCGATCTTCGTTTGTCTCTCGCATTGGGCGATCGCCTCGTCCTCGAAAATCAGGCGCTTGTCAGTTCGCGAAGCGCGATCAAGATTCTGTCCGAAGTATACGGCTTTGAAAGGAAGACCCCACCCTCCGGCAAGTCACCCTCGCGAATGACATATCGGCCGGAGGTCGCAATGATCTTGATGGGAGGCCAGCGGCCTCGCACTGCGGCCGCCAACTTCAGGCCATCCATTGAGCCTGGCATCTGAATGTCGGTAAAAATGACGCGAATATCCGAGCAACTTTCCAATATGGCAATCGCTTCGTCGGCGTTTCCAGCCTCTACGACATCGAACCCCGCTTCCTCTATCATCTCAACCGCGTTCATTCGCAGCAGAAATTCATCCTCGACGAGAAGTACGAGGAGCCGCTTGCCCGTGAGCGTCATGAAATTTCCACCCCTGTGAGGGGAACAAGATTCTGACGTCACTATAGTTCCGTTGCAGTTCGGTCGATTATTATGCCGTTAAACCAACATAGCGGACGCCGGCCTATCGTTCCTGGAGGATGCTTAGCGGAATGTTCACTTCGCAACTCAAGCCGTCCGATTCAAATTTCAATCGAGCCTCGCCCTGCATTTGTCCGGGAAGCGCTTGCTCGATCAATCGAGATCCGAAACTTTTCCGGGTTGGCTCTTGAACCGGCGGTCCGCCGCTTTCTTTCCAACGCAACTTGAACCTGTCGTCCGCAGCAGTCCACAATATGGAAACGTAGCCGTCAGGCACGGACAGCGCGCCATGTTTCACAGCGTTGGTGCAGAGTTCGTGAATGACCATTGACAGTGAGACAGCCGGGCCGGAGGAAACTGCGATGTTCTCGCCGACTATTTCGAATTGATCGAGGCCCTTTGACTGAAAAGCCTTTATGGCGCTTTCGATCAGCGTTCGACACCCGGCTCCGGTCCAACGTTCGCGAACGAGAAAGTCTTGCGCCACCCCGAGCGCATGCAGGCGATCGCCGATGGTATTACCCGCCTCATCAAGACTTCTCGCCGATTTAATGCTTTGGGACGTGATTGCGGAAACGATCGCGAGCGTATTTTTTACTCTATGATGGAGTTCGCCAATTACGACTTCCTGCAGGTTGGTGGCGAGCGTGTGTGCTGTTCATCGATGCCCGCCTTGGCGAGCAGCTCCTTTAGATAGTCCGGTTCGTCTTCCGGCCGACGCGGTACGGCTTTGTCCATTTTCTGTCCTGCCATAGGTTTTGCACCCGCGCGGATCGCGGCGCAAAGCGGAAAGCTCCGATGTGGAATTCCGTCGGTGAAATATTGGAGTCTAGTCGGCCGGTTTCTGGATCGGGCTATTCTGGCCGTTTGGGACACTCAACCGCTTCCGTTGCATCACGCCGAAATTCATCTACCAACCGCGCAATTTCGAACCTTACCCACCGATGCTGATCGGCAGTAAGCGTTCGGGTTTGCAAATACGCGCGCATGACGCGATCAACAGCACTCATCGGGGTGTCCTAGCTTAACCAAGAACTCTCGACTATGTTCGGTTCCCAACATTGAAAGATATCGTAGCACTCGAGAGGGCGCGCCCGAGGGGAGGGCTCGTTCACGCGCTGTCCGGCCCGACCGGCACCCGCTGCTTGCCAGAATTGACGCCGTTGCAATTGCGCGTCTGATCGCGGCGGCGATCATCGAGCGCTATGGGCGGTGAACGGCTCTGCCTGCAGGCGTAGCCGACGCCTCACGCCCTGTCCGGACCGACGCGCACCAGCTGCTTGCCGAAATTGGCGCCCTTCAGGAGCCCCATGAAGGCGGCCGGCGCGCTGTCGAGGCCTTCGGTCACGAATTCCTTGTGCTTGACCTTGCCCTCGCGCACCCAGGTGGACATGTCGCGCAGGAAATCGGCATGGCGCGCGGCGAAATCGCTGACGATGAAGCCGCGGATCGTCAGGCGCTTGGTCAGCACCGAACGCATCATCGAGGAGGCCCATTTCGGCGCCGACGCCTCGGTGTCGTTGTAATGCGCGATCAGGCCGCAGACGGGAACGCGCGCGAAGGCGTTGAGCAGCGGAAATACCGCCTCGAACACCGCACCGCCGACATTTTCGAAATAGACGTCGATGCCCTTCGGGCAGGCCGCTTTCAGCTTTGCCGCGAGGTTGGGATCGCGGTGATCGACGCAATCGTCGAAGCCGAGTTCGCCTCTGACGTAGTCGCATTTATCCTTGCCGCCGGCGATGCCGACCGCGCGCGCCCCCTTGATCCTGGCAATTTGCCCGACCGCCGAGCCGACCGCGCCGGAGGCCGCCGCCACCACGATGGTCTCGCCGGCCTGCGGCTTGCCGATATCGAGCAGGCCCGTATAGGCGGTCATGCCGGGCATGCCGAGCACGCCGACCGCGGTGGAGATGGGTGCGAGTTTCGGGTCGATCTTCGCAAGACCCTTGCCGTCGGAGAGCGCGTGCGTTTGCCAGCCCGCGCGTGACAGCACGATGTCGCCCCTGGCAAAGGCGGGATTGTTCGAGGCGATCACCTCAGACACCGTGCCGCCCTCCATGACGCCGCCGATCGGCACCGGCGTCGCATAGGACGGCCCGTCGCTCATCCGCCCGCGCATATAGGGATCGAGCGACAGCCAGATCGTGCGCAACAGCACTTGGCCCTCGCCCGGCGTCGGCAGCGCGTATTCCTCGATGCGAAAATCCGATGGCTTGGGCTCGCCGATCGGGCGAGAGACGAGGACGACGCGTTTTGCCTGGGACATGGTGTTTCCTCTATTTTTCGGATTTCGGTCGGCGTCAGGGGCGAGAACGATCAAGACAGTCATTCCGGGGCGCCCGAAGGGCGAACCCGGAATCTCGAGATTCCGGGTTCGATGCTTCGCATCGCCCCGGAATGACGATTTATATCTACGCCGTGATCTTCGCCAGCGCCGCGTCGAAGGCGGCCGCCGCGCTCGGCAGGTCTTTGAAGGCGCGAATTTCCCGGGTTCTGGACGCATCCGCTTCCGAAGCGCCTGCCTGCGCATCGGAAAACGGCTCGCCGCCCTCGATCATGCCGGCCGGCGCGCTGACGTGAAATTCGTGGTGCTCGATCGGCGCGTCCTTGGGCAGCCAGACCCCCAGCGAGACGATGCCGTTGCCGCGCCGGTAGGAGATGTAGCGGTCGACCGCGACCGTGCCGTCGCGCTGACTTCCGCCGAGTTTTGCGTATCCCTTGGCGTCGAGCAGTTTGTGGGATCGAAATCCCTTCACGCCCTCCGACCTTGCTTTCGCGGTCTCCTCCGACAGATCGTATTTTTCCGCCATCTGTTTGCCGACGGCGGCAAGCTGCCCCGACATCTCGTGCTCGAATTCCTTCACCTCGGTGCGCGCTTTCGGCGCCTTGCGCGGCTTTGCGGCATCGCGCTTTTCAATTTCGGCCTGGCATTGCGCGACCACGAAAGCAGCCGACTTCCGTTCCGCATTGACCAGCAAATTCTTCAGATCCTGATCCGACAGCGCGGCGATCCGTTCCTCCGACCAATCGACCATGATGACCTACTTCCTGTTTGAATTTTGCTGAAAGGATTCTCAGGCATCGCGGCTGCCATTCGCGGGGCCGTTTCGGCACCGCAGCGACTGGCAGTTCGGACAATACCGCGTTTTGCCCGCACCGTGGCGTTCAATTTGAGCCGGAAAGCTACACCCCGCCCGGATAGTTCGGGCTTTCCCGCGTGATGGTGACGTCGTGGACGTGGCTCTCGCGCAAGCCCGCGCCGGTGATGCGCACGAACCGCGCCTTGTCGTGGAACTCGGCCAGGTTCCTGGCGCCGACATAGCCCATCGCCGCGCGCAAGCCGCCGGCAAGCTGATGCATGACGTTGCCGACCGGACCCTTGTAGGGCACCTGGCCCTCGATCCCCTCCGGCACCAGTTTCAAGGTGTCCTTGATGTCCTGCTGAAAATAACGGTCGGCGGAGCCGCGCGCCATCGCGCCAACCGAACCCATGCCGCGATAGGCCTTGTAGGAACGGCCCTGCCACAGAAACACTTCGCCCGGGGTCTCGTCGGTGCCGGCGAGCAGCGAGCCGACCATCGCAATGTCGGCGCCGGCGGCGAGCGCCTTGGCCAGATCGCCGGAATATTTGATGCCGCCATCGGCAATGACCGGCACGTCGGCCTTCCTGGCGGCTTCGACCGCATCCATGATCGCGGTCAGCTGCGGCACGCCGACGCCGGCGACGATGCGCGTGGTGCAGATCGAACCGGGACCGATGCCGACCTTGATCGCGTCAGCACCGGCATCGATCAGCGCCTGCGCGCCCTCTTGGGTTGCGATATTGCCGGCGATCACCTGCACCGCGTTGGAGAGCCGCTTGATCCGGTTGACGGCCTCCAGCACCCGCGAGGAATGGCCGTGCGCGGTGTCGACCACGATCAGGTCGACGCCGGCATCGATCAACTGCTCGGTGCGCTCAAAGCCGCCCTCGCCGACCGTGGTCGCGGCCGCGACCCGCAGCCGGCCCTGCGCGTCCTTGGAGGCGAGCGGATGGGCGACCGCCTTTTCCATATCCTTCACCGTGATCAATCCGACGCAGCGATACTGGTCGTCGACCACGAGCAGTTTCTCGATGCGGTGCTTGTGCAGCATCCGCTTCGCCTCGTCCTGATCGACGCCTTCGCGCACGGTGACGAGGTTTTCATGCGTCATCAATTCCGAGATTTTTTGCCTGGGATCGGTCGCAAACCGCACGTCACGGTTGGTGAGGATGCCGACCAGCTTGCCCGGCACGCCCTTGGCCGCGCCCGTGACCACCGGAATGCCGGAGAAACCATGGGCGCTCATCAGCGCCAGCGCGTCCGACAGCATCGCGTCGGGGCCGATGGTCAGGGGATTGACCACCATTCCCGATTTATACTTCTTGACCTGCCGCACCTGGGCGGCCTGGCCCTCGACGTCGAAATTGCGGTGGATGACGCCGATCCCGCCGGCCTGCGCCATGGCGATCGCCATCCGCGCCTCGGTGACGGTATCCATGGCTGAGGCGATGATCGGAATGTTGAGCGCGATCGAGCGGGTGACGCGGGAGCGGATATCGGCCTCCGACGGCAGGATGTCGGATAGCCCCGGCTGCAGAAGCACATCGTCGAACGTATAGGCTTCGCGAATCCCCTGAAGTCCCTGCATGACGGCCATTACCAACTCCATTCGGCGGCTCGATCGCCGCGATACGACCTCGGAATGAGCAGGACCCTCGGCAACACCATTGGCATCGCCGTCGAATCAAAGCCCATCGGTAGGGTTGGCGGTGGTCGATAGCATGGCGGACGGGCGAATCAAAGCGCTTGCCAGCCATGCACAGGTATTTCGTGATCAGCGCGGATAACCCGGCGGCGTGTCACGCAGGATTTAGGAGGTTTTGCTGGTTCTGCAATAGCTTGTGCGACAACGGGATGATACAGCCCCTTCGTCCCTCCCGCCATCTTTTCTTCCCTCTTTTCCGAATCTCCATGAACAAAGAACGCCTGATCCCGCTCATTGTGGCCACCGCGCTGTTCATGGAGAATATGGATTCGACGGTCATCTCGACCTCGCTGCCGGCGATCGCGGCCGATATCGGCACCAGTCCGCTGACCTTGAAACTCGCCATCACCTCGTACCTGCTGTCGCTTGCGGTGTTCATTCCCGCCAGCGGCTGGACCGCCGATCGCTTCGGTCCGCGGATGGTGTTCAGCCTCGCGGTCGGCGTCTTCATGGCGGGCTCGATCGGCTGCGCGCTATCCTCCTCCGTCACCGGTTTCGTGATCGCGCGCATCGTGCAGGGGCTCGGCGGCGCGATGATGACGCCGGTCGGCCGCCTCGTGCTGCTGCGCTCGATCGACAAGAGCGCGCTGGTCAATGCGATGGCCTGGGTCACGGTGCCGGCGCTGGTCGGGCCGGTGCTCGGGCCGCCGCTCGGCGGCTTCATCACCACCTATCTGAGCTGGCACTGGATCTTCCTGATCAACATCCCGATCGGGATGCTCGGGATCGTGATGGCGCTGCGCTACATCGACCCGATCAAGAGCGAGGACCCCGAGCCCTTCGATCTCTACGGCCTTCTGCTGGCCGGCGTCGGGCTCGGCGGCATCTCGTTCGGGCTGTCGGTCGCGGGCCTCAATCTCTTGCCCTGGACGGTGGTGATCGCGCTGGTCGGGATCGGCAGCATCTCGATGACGCTTTACGTGATCCACGCCCGGCGGACCGCTTCCCCGGTGCTGGATTTCGCGCTGCTGCGGCTGCCGACGATGCGCGCCAGCATCATCGGCGGCTTCCTGTTCCGGCTCGGCATCGGCTCGCTGCCGTTCCTGTTGCCGCTGTTGCTGCAGGTCGGATTCGGCCTGACGCCGCTGAATTCGGGACTCGTGACGTTTGCTTCCGCCGCCGGCGCCATGGGCATGAAGACGCTGGCCGCGCGCATCATCCGGACTTTTGGCTTCCGCAACATCATGACCGTCAATGCCGCGGTGAGCTCGGTCTTCCTGGCGGCCTGCGGGCTGTTCACCATCCAGACGCCGCTGTTGCTGATCATGATCCTGCTGGTGGTCGGCGGCTTCTTCCGTTCGCTGCAATTCACCGCGATCAACACGCTGGCCTATGCGGAGGTCGAGCCTGAGCGGATGAGCCGCGCCACCACGCTGGTCAGCGTCAACCAGCAACTGGCGGTTTCCGCCGGCGTCGCCGTCGGCGCGTTCTGCGTGGAATTGACCATGTGGTTCCATCACGCGACCGAGCTGAACGCGAGTTACTTCGCGCCGGCCTTCATCGTGGTGTCGGTGATCTCGACGATCTCCGCCTATTTCTTCTTCGAGATGCCCGCCGATGCCGGCCATCAGGTCTCGGGGCGCGGCGTCATCGTGATCTCCTCGCCCGAGCGCGACGCCGAACCGGAGGAAACCGCCGCGACCGAAACCGCCAACGCGCGGGATCAGCGGCTGGGGTAGATGGCCCAATCATCTAAACGTTCGTCATGCCCGGTCTTGTGCCGGGCATCCACGTCTTTCTTGATGGTGGGGGACGAGCCCGGCCATGACGAATTGAGAGCGGCATTACGCTTCGGGTCTATCATTCCCGCACGCCGCGAAACCCCATCGCGAGCACGTAACGCTCCGAGGAATCCTGCCGGCTGGAGGCCGGCTTGACGTGCTTGACGGTGGCATAATCGCGCTTGAGTTCGGTCATCAGCGCGGCATCGGCGCCGCTCTGAAACACCTTTGCGACAAAGGTGCCGCCGGGATTCAGGACGTCGGCGGCAAAGGCGGCGGCGCCCTCGACCAGACCCAGGATGCGCAGCTGATCGGTCTTGCGGTGGCCGGTGGTATTGCCGGCCATGTCGGACAGGACGACGTCGGCGCGACCGCCCATCATCGCCAGCAGTTTTGCGGGCGCGTCGTCTTTCAGGAAATCGAGCTGCGCAAAGCTGACGCCCGGTATTTCCGGCATCGGCAACAGATCGATCGCAACGACCTTGCCCTTGCCGTCGGCGGCGCCGACGCGTTTCGCCGCGATCTGGCTCCAGCCGCCGGGGGCGGCGCCGAGATCGACCACGGTGAGGCCGGCTTTAAGGAAATGGTGCTTGTCGTCGATTTCGAGCAGCTTGTAGGCCGCGCGCGAGCGATAGCCGTCGCGCTTGGCTTGCGTCACATAGGGATCGTTGAGCTGCCGCTCCAGCCAGAGCTTTGAGGACAGCTTGCGCTTGCCGCCGGTCTTGACCGTGACGTACAGCCGCCCGGTTGTATCTTTTGCCATGGTCAGGGCTCTAGCACATCGTGCGGCCTTGCGCCTATCGGCATGCGCCGATGGCGCCGTCCTCGCGCATCATCTCGACCAGCATACCCTCGCGCAGGCCACGGTCGGCGACGCGCAGCCGCGGCAGCGGGAACGCGTCGCGGATCGCATCGAGGATGGCGCAACCCGCCAGCACCAGGTCGGCGCGCTCGACGCTGATGCAATTGTTGCTGGCGCGCTGCTGGTAGCTCATACCAAGCAGGCGCGCGATCACGGCGGTGACATCGGCATCGCTCAACCAGACGCCGTCGATGCGGCGGCGATCGTAGCGGGCAAGATCGAGGTGGATGCCGGCCAGCGTCGTCACCGTGCCGGAGGTGCCGAGCAGATGCATGTCTGCAAGCTCCCCGCCCTGCTCGGCCGCGAACGGGGCGACGTGGTGCGCGACTTGCCCGACCATTCCCGCATAGGATTGCGGCGTGACGTCCTTGCCGCCGAAATGTTCGGCAAGCGTCACGACGCCGAGCGGGATCGACATCCACGCCTTGATGCGCGGCGGAGCGTTCGGCTGGTCCGGGTCGCGTTCGATCCGCACCAGTTCGGTCGAACCGCCGCCGATGTCGAACAGGATGGCGCCCCGTCCCTTTGGGTCGAGCAGCGGCGAGCAACCGATCACGGCGAGCGCTGCCTCGGTTTCGCGATCGATCACCTCCAGCCGGATGCCGGTCTCGGCGGCGACGCGCTCCCGGAAACCATCGGCGTTGGAAGCGGCGCGGCACGCCTCGGTCGCGATCAGCCGCAGCCGCTTCGCCTTCCTGGACTGGATCTTGTCGCGGCAGATGCTGAGCGCGGCAATGGCCCGCTCGATCGCAGCCTCGCTGATGCAGCCGGTGACCGAGATTCCCTCCCCCAGCCGGATGATCCGCGAGAAGGAATCGACCACGCGGAACCCGTCGCCGGTCGGGCAGGCGATCAAGAGCCGGCAATTATTGGTGCCGAGGTCCAGCGCGGCATAGACGCCGGATACCTCGGCCGGCGGATTGCCCGCACCCGGCACGCCGATGCCCCCTGCGGCGACTAAACGCTCCGGGCTTCCGCGCGGCCCGAGGCCGTCGCGAAGCCGCGTATCATCGTTCATTCAAAAAGTCTTTCCGCTGGCCCTCAGGCCGACGAGGAATTTCTCGTTCACGGAAACTTTAGCAGTGCGCAGCCGCGGCGCAACAGCCGTTGACATGGGACCATGCCCAATCAGGCGTTGTCGTTCCGGTACGACTGCTTTATCTCAGGTCCGGACGCGAAATCGCGTCAAAAGCCGGGCATTTCAGGGATTTTCCGATGCAAGACCACACCTCTCCATCCTCTCTGGAAAATGCTATCGCACTGCAAAAATACGGTGTCGGCCAGCCTGTCCGCCGCAAGGAGGACGACACGCTGGTGCGGGGAAAAGGCAAATACACCGACGACTTCAACCTGCCCGGCCAGGCCTATGCCTGGATCGTGCGCTCCAGCCATGCCCACGGCATCATCCGAGGTATCGACGTCTCGGCCGCCAAGGCCATGCCGGGCGTGCTCGGGGTGTGGACCGGAACCGATCTCGCGGCGGCCAATTACGGTCCCTATACCTGTGGGCTGCCGCTGAAGAGCCGCGACGGCACGCCGCTCCTGCAGACCAACCGCACCGCGCTGATGACCGACAAGGTGCGCTATGTCGGCGATCCCATCGCGTTCGTGGTCGCCGAGACATCAGCGCAGGCGCGCGATGCCGGCGAAGCTATCGTGATCGACATCGATCCCCTGCCCGCCGTGACCGACCCCGTTGAAGCGGCAAAACCCGGCGCGCCGCAGCTCTACGATCACATCCCCAACAACGTGGCGCTGGACTATCACTATGGCGACGCCGCCAAGGTCGAGGCGGCGTTTGCCGCCGCCGCCCATGTGACGAAGCTCGACATGACCAACACCCGCGTCGCCGTGGTCGCGATGGAGCCGCGCGCGGCGCTCGCCTCCTATGACAAGTCGAGCGAGCGCTACACCATCCAGGTTCCGACCCAGGGCGTCTCCGGCAACCGGCAAAACCTCGCCAAGAACATTTTGAAGGTGCCGAACGAGAAGGTGCATCTGTTGACCGCCAATGTCGGCGGCTCCTTCGGCATGAAGAACATCAACTATCCCGAATATGTCTGCATCCTGCACGCGGCCAAGGCGCTGGGGCGCCCGGTGAAGTGGACCGACGAACGCTCGACCAGTTTTCTCTCCGACAGTCATGGCCGTGCCGGACAGATCCATGGCGAGCTGGCGCTCGACGCCGAGGGCAAATTCCTCGCCGTCAAGATCTCCGGTTACGGCAATCTCGGCGCCTACATCACCGGTGTCGCGCCAAGCCCGCTCTCGCTCAATGTCGGCAAGAACCTGGCGAGCGTCTACCGCACGCCGCTGATGACCGTCGACATCAAGACCGTGTTGACCAACACCACCTTGATGGGCGCCTATCGCGGCGCCGGCCGTCCCGAAGCCAATTACTACATGGAGCGGCTGATCGACCGCGCCGCCGACGAGATGGGCATCAACCGGCTGGCGCTGCGCAAGCGCAATTTCATCAGGCCGCAACAGATGCCGTTTGCGGCCGCCTCCGGCGTCACCTATGACAGTGGCGATTTCCAGGGCGTCCTCAACAAGGCGCTGGAGATTTCCGACCATGCCAACTTTGCCAGGCGCAAGAGGGAGAGCAGGAAGAGCGGGAAGCTGCGCGGCATCGCGGTCGGCTCCTATCTCGAGGTCACGGCGCCGCCGAGCGGCGAACTCGGCAAGATCACCTTCGAACCGGACGGTTCGGTGAAACTGACCACCGGCACGCTCGATTACGGCCAGGGCCATGCCACGCCGTTTTCGCAGGTGTTGTCGGCGCAGCTCGGCGTTCCCTTCGAGAAGATCACGCTGGAACAGAACGACAGCGACCTCGTGCGGTTCGGCAACGGCACCGGCGGTTCGCGCTCGATCACCGCCAGCGGCATGGCAATCGTGGAGTCCTCGAAACTCGTGATCGAGAAGGGCAAGCGCGCCGCCGCCCATCTGCTGGAAGCCGCCGAGGGCGACATCGAATTTGCGGGCGGACGCTTCACCATCGCCGGCACCGACAGGTCAATCGACATCATGGAGCTGGCGAAACGGTTGCGCGAGGGCAAGATGCCCGAGGGCGTGCCCTCCTCGCTCGATGTCGACCACAACACCGAAACTACGCCCTCGACCTTCCCCAATGGCTGCCATGTCGCCGAAGTCGAGATCGACCCCGAAACCGGCATCGTCCGAATCGTGCGCTATACCGCCGTCAATGACTTCGGCACCATCGTCAATCCGTTGCTGGTCGCCGGGCAACTGCATGGCGGCGTCGCGCAGGGCATCGGGCAGGCGTTGATGGAATGCGTCAGTTACAATTCAAGCGGCCAGCCGATCACCGGTTCGTTCATGGACTATGCGCTGCCGCGCGCCGAGGATATCCCGACGATGGAAATCGGCGATCATCCCTCGCCGGCCAAGTCCAATCCGCTGGGCACCAAGGGCTGCGGCGAAGCCGGTTGCGCCGGCAGCCTGGTCTGCATCGTCAACGCCGTGCTCGATGCGCTCTCCGACCACGGCATCACCCAGCTCGACATGCCGCTGACGCCGGAACGGGTGTGGCGGGCGATACGGGATGCGAAGACGAAGGCGGCGTAGATCGCCGATCGCGCCGCGACCTTTCCCCACACCCAATAACTTTCATTGCCCGCTCGACCGGGCGACCCATTATTCCAGAGCTGGTTGTGCCGTGAGGCCGCAGCCCACTCTTCGGCTTGAGCGGGATGACAAATTGCAGGTCCTCCACACTTGAACTATGACCAAAGCGGGCTATAGTGATCATCGCAACTTAAAATTGTTCACGATCTTCCTGGTTTGGCGAAGATTTTTCCGAGCGACCCGTCGTTGGAACGAAGGGCGCACAACAAACACGGACAACAGGACAGATCGCTCGTCGCACGGGTTTCAGGCAATATTAACGGGAGGATCGATGTTCAGGGCAGTTATTGTCGCGGCGCTTGGTTTGTCAATTTCGTCTTTGGCTCTCGCCGCGGAGCAGAGCGCACCGGCCTATCAACCATTTCCCAATGGCTATGGTTACATGGATCCGGGTGAAATCGCGGCTTTGCAACGTGCCTGGAAAGATGGCGACCACACCGTCGTTCGCGAACATGGCTGGCGGCTGTGGGCGGGCATCATGCAGCGGGCATCGGACGCGAACTGGCCGGTCTGGTTTACCTGGCCAAACAGCAAGGCTGCATTCTTGCCGGCCGCCGCGCTTGAAGCCACGCAAACCAACGCCACGCCGGCACTCTCGCTGTTGCAGCGAAACAAACTCAATATCGTTGTCCCGGTCAATGTGGAGAAGGTACCCTACTATCCGATCCCGGCTGCCGTCCTGAAAAATTATCCGAAGCCAACGCAGAATTGCGGCCAGGACAACATCTGCGACGGGTCACACTTTCTGTTCAATGGCGATATCCTCGTACCGACGGAATCCCTGAGCCAGGAGGGCTTTGACTGGATCCGCGGCACCCGGCTTTATCTGCAGGAAACTCTGAACACGGATCACCAGAATGGCCTGCACGAACTGTCTGCGCCACAACGATATGTCGTGACAAAACACATGTTCTGGCCGGTCAAGGCGGACCGGATCTCGGCAATACCTGTCTGGCACGATTATTTCGACAAGCGATACCCGGGCTACGCAGGATATGAGAGATGGCCCGACCTGGTTGCCATCGACCCGACTGGCCGGAGCGTCGGGAAAAAATTGCCGGTTAGTTATCTCTACGGCGTGTATCAATCCGATAAGACGACGCCGTGGCCGAGGGTATCCGCCTCTGCGAAGGTATATGGCCTCAACGATTTCTATTATCACAAGGTGACGGCGGACGACTGGAACAGCTTCGACGACGCGGACAAGGCGATCCTCAATGCCGCCAGCTACTGGAGCAACAACCAGCCCTTCGGCATCGGTGATTTACTCGTAACCATCGCGATGCATGTCAACACCAAGGAAATCCCGACCTGGGCGCTGCAAAGCGTCTGGTGGTCCGACCAACCGAACGCCGGACCTTACGCCGCCAACCGCCCAAAAATTCCCCAAGCGAGGGGCCCGTGGAATCACTACCTGCTTGTGGATTCCTATGGCATTCCGGACAAATCCGGCGACCAGCCGGTGGCCACGAATCCCTATATCGAACTGGTGATCCACCCGGTCGGCACCAATTGCAACAATTGCCACAATCGGGCCGGCTGGCCGACAGGAAAAAATGCCGGTCAGGCAAGTTACCAAAATCCGGATTGTCCAAATTCGCTGCAGACGCTCTCGCCCAGCAGCGGTTGCCTCGCACCGCTGACGCTATCAGACTTCCAGTGGATCATTCCTGACCGGGCGACAAAATGACGGTAACGCACGGAGACAGCGGCCACTGCGGCTCGCACGCGCGACGGTGCCGCCCCGCGATAGCAGACAGCAGTCATCGCCCGGCTTGAGCTGGCTGGACCGGGCGACTCAGCATTCCAGGGGCGGTAGCGATCAACGAGAGGCCGCGGCGGGTGCGAACCGGTGTGCCGCACCAATCACACTCGTCATACGCGGGCTTGACCCGCGTATCCACCAAGCTTCGAAAGAGTTCTTGCGAAGAAAATAGGTTGCCGGGTCATCCCGATCAAGTCGGGGACAGGCGCCCGGCAACGACAGAAAAACTTACGCCGCCGCCTGTTCGCGCGGCTGGTAGATCGCAATATGCTGGCAATGCGCCAGCGGCGTGGTGCCATTGGCGACGACGAGGGCGTCAAGCTCGACGAAGCGGTGGCCCTTCTTCTCGTAATTGCCGGTGACTTTTGCCCGCACGGTCAACTCATCGCCGCTCTTGGCGGCCGACAGGAGCTGCATCCGGCTGCCGACGTGAATCCACGGCCCCAATATGGCGTTGTCGACCAAAACCTTGTTCATGACCCGCTGCAGCAGACCCGGATGGCCGAGGCCCTCACGCGCATAGATCGGATCGTGTTCGCGGACGTCGTGCAGATATTCCGTCGCCGCCTCGCCGGCCCAGGCGCGCGGCGCCGTGCCGAGCCATTTGCCGAGTTGATAGGAAGCCTCGTCGACCGGCCGCCGCTCGGTCACTGGGGCGACTACGGAGAAATCCGATAGCGCCAGCGAAGGCGCCGATGCCGGCAATGACGCGCTGCCGGTGGCGCAAAGCTGGCCGCGACTTTCGACCTCGATCGTGAGCACGCCGTCGGCCTCCCCGCCCGAGACATGGGTGGTCTCGCCGTCATAGACCGGTTTGACAAATCGCGCCTCGATCAAGCCATGCTCGAGAAACGCGCGGCCCCATCGCTTGACCGGCAGATGCATCATATAGGCCATCACGTCGACGCCGGGGACGAGGCCGCCGGAAAAGCCGAAGCGCTTTGCCACGGTATCGTCATGCATCTTGTTTTCGGAAAGTTTTGCCGTGTTGTAGGCCTGGACGCGGTAGGTTTCGAGGAGGCCTGTCATGCCCGTTGTCCCTGATTTTCTGTCGGCTATTGCAGCAATGGTACGCGAAGAATGGGCCGTGGCAAGCCGGTTCCTTTAGCTGTTTTGCTCGCAATTCCGTCGCCAATGGGGTACCACGCGCGCTTGAGAGCGCCCGCCGCGCCGACCGACACAATCCTTAACCTTATGACCTTCGATTTGAACCCGCCCCGCATCTATGTCGACGCCGACGCCTGTCCGGTCAAAGAGGAGATTTACCGCGTCGCCGCCCGCTTTGGCCTGCCGGTCAGCGTGGTTGCGGGAAATTTCATCCGGGTGCCGCAGCATCCGCTGATCGAGCGCATCGCGGCCGGCTCGGGTATGGACGCCGCCGACGACTGGATCGCGGAACGCGTTGGCCGAGGCGACATCGTCGTCACCTCGGATATCCCCTTGGCGAGCCGATGCGTGAAGGCGGGCGCCGAGGTGATCGCGCCGAACGGCAAGCCGTTCACCGAACAATCGATCGGCATGACGCTGGCGGTGCGCAATTTGATGACCGATCTGCGCTCCTCGGGCGAGGTCACCGGCGGTCCAAAATCCTTCGCGGCCCGCGACCGCTCGGCGTTCCTCTCCGCGCTCGATCAGACCATCCGCCGCATCCAGCGCCAGCGCGCCGAACAGAAACAGAATTGAAGAACCATGGCGCCGCCGCTGATCCAGTTGAAGGAGATAAAACTGACATTTGGCGGCACGCCGCTGTTGTCGGGCGTCGAACTGTCTGTCTCGGCGGAGGAGCGCGTCTGCCTGATCGGCCGCAACGGTTCCGGCAAATCGACGCTGCTGAAGATCGCAGCCGGCACCGTCGAGCCGGACAGCGGCAGCCGTTTTGTCCAGCCCGGCGCCACCATCCGTTATCTGCCGCAGGAGCCTGATTTCGCAGGCTTCGCCACCACGCTGGCCTATGTCGAGGCCGGCCTCGGCCCCGGCGACGACCACTATCAGGCTTCCTATGTGCTGGAGCAGCTCGGCCTGCATGGCGACGAAGACCCCGCAAAACTCTCCGGCGGCGAGGCCCGCCGCACCGCGCTGGCGCGGGTGCTGGCGCCCTCCCCCGATATCCTCCTGCTGGACGAGCCGACCAACCATCTCGATCTCACCACCATCGAGTGGCTGGAAGGCGAACTGGACGGCCGCCGCTCGGCGCTCGTCATCATCAGCCATGACCGCCGTTTCCTCTCGAATCTGTCGCGCTCGACCGCCTGGCTCGATCGCGGCCAGATCCGGCAGATCGATCGCGGCTTTGCCGGCTTCGAGGCCTGGCGCGACGAGGTGCTGGCCGAGGAAGAACGCGACCAGCACAAGCTCGACCGCAAGATCGTGAATGAAGAACACTGGCTGCGCTATGGCGTCTCCGGCCGCCGCAAGCGCAATGTCAAGCGGCTCGGCAATCTCCATGCGCTGCGCCAGCAGCGGCGCGATTTTCGCGGGGCCGCGGGCAATGCCAATCTCGCCGCGGCAGAGGCCGACAAATCCGGCAAGCTGGTGATCGAGGCCAGGAACGTCAGCAAGTCGTATGGCGACCGCAGGATCGTCGATGGCTTTTCGATTCGCGTGCAGCGCGGCGACCGCATCGGCATTGTCGGGCCGAACGGCGCCGGCAAGACCACGCTGATCGAGATGCTGACCGGCTCCAGCCCGCCGGACAGCGGCATGGTCCGCTTCGGCGCCAATATCGAGATGGCGACGCTCGACCAGCATCGCGAAAGCCTGGATCCCAAATCGACGCTGGCCGAGGCCCTGACCGGCGGCCGCGGCGACCATGTCATGGTCGGCGGCAAACCGAAGCACGTGGTCAGCTACATGAAGGACTTTCTGTTCGGCCAGGAGCAGATGCGCACGCCGCTGGAAGTGCTGTCCGGCGGCGAGCGCGGCCGGCTGATGCTGGCGCGCGCGCTGGCAAAGCCGTCGAACCTGCTGGTGCTGGACGAGCCGACCAACGATCTCGATCTGGAAACGCTCGATGTGCTGGAGGAGATGCTCGGCGACTACGAGGGCACGGTGATCCTGATCAGCCACGACCGCGATTTCCTCGATCGCGTGGTAACTTCCGTGATCGCGCCGGAAGGCAGTGGCCGCTGGATCGAATATGCCGGCGGCTATAGCGACATGCTGGCGCAGCGCGGCGCCGATTTGAAGCGCGAGGCGGCGAAGGAGGCTGCGGTCGAACGCGAGAAGCGACCGGTTGGCGGTACACCTTCGGGTGGGACAAAACGGCGGCTCAATTTCAACGAAAAGCACGCGCTGGAGACGCTGCCCAAGACCATCGCCAAGTTGCAGGCCGAGATTGCAAAACAGCAGCGGCATCTTGACGATCCCAACCTGTTCCAGAAGGATCGCAAGAAGTTCGACCAGGCCTCTGACGCCCTTGCCAAGGCGCAACGGGAATTGCAGCAGGCGGAAGACAAATGGCTGGAACTCGAAGTGCTGCGTGAAGAGATAGAACAGGCCTAAGGCCGTCGGATACTTCTTACCGTCATTGCGAGGAGCGCTTGCGACGAAGCAATCCATCTTTCTTGACTTGGCAAAGATGGATTGCTTCGCTTCGCTCGCAATGACGGGGATACTGAACTGGAGTCATCTTCATGACCACACCGCTTGCCGCCAAAATCGCCCGCGACTACGGCACACCTTGCGCCGTCATCGACATGGACAGGGTCGAGCGCAACATCGCGCGCATCCAGGCGGCCTGCGAGGCCGCCGGCGTAGCCACCCGTCCGCACATCAAGACCCACAAGAGCCCGGTGCTGGCCAAACTGCAGATCGAGGCCGGCGCCAAGGGGATCACCTGCCAGAAAATCGGGGAGGCCGAGGTGATGGCGGAGGCAGGCATCGACGACATCCTGATCAGCTACAATTTGATCGGCGAGGAGAAGATGGCCCGGCTCGGCGCGCTGCAGGCCAAGGCCAACATGACGGTGGCCGCCGACAATGCGACCGTGATCGCGGGACTGCCGCAGGCGGTCGCCGCTTCGGGCCGGCCGCTCTCGGTCGTGGTCGAATGCGATACCGGCCGCAAACGCGCCGGTGTCGAGACTCCCGCGGAGGCCATTGCGCTGGCGCGCCAGATCGCGGACACGAAGGGACTGAGCTTCGCCGGCTTCATGCTGTATCCGACCGAGACCGGCTGGGCCGAGGCGCAGAAATTCTACGACGAGGCGCTGGCCGGCATTCGCGCCCATGGGCTCGACGCGGCGATGGTCTCGACCGGCGGCACGCCGAACCTGAAGAACGTCGGCAAACTCAAGGGCGCCACCGAACATCGGCCCGGCACCTACATCTACAACGACCGCATGCAGGTGGCGGCCGGCGTCGCCAGCTGGGACGATTGCGCGTTGAACATCTATTCGACCGTTGTCAGCCGCGCCGGCCCGGATCGCGGTATTCTGGACGCCGGTTCGAAGACGCTGACCTCGGACACCGGCGGCGGGCTCGATGGCCACGGGCTGATCCTGGAGCACCCGGAGGCCAAGATCGCGCGCTTCGCCGAGGAACACGGCTTCCTCGATCTGACCCGCAGCAACACAAGGCCCAATGTCGGCGATGTCGTCCGCATCGTGCCAAATCACGTTTGCGTCGTCGTCAACATGATGGACGAGGTGGTGATGGTGCGCGGCGAGGAGATCATCGGCACGCTGAAGGTGGCGGCGCGGGGGAAGCTGCGGTAGGCGAATAGCGAATGGCGAGCAGGGAAAATTTCCATTCGCTACCCGCCATTCGCTATTCGCTTCTTCCGCTGCCGCAGAACGGCCAAAATCCTACGTGCGCCGATGGCGCGACTTAGATAAATTGCTAGCTGTAAATTGGCGCTTCACGGGGGTGGGGTTGTGAATAATTTACAGGATTGTCGTGCCCAGGAGGCGCGATGCCGAAGGCATGCCGAGAGCGACGAGCAGAACAGAGACTTGTGGCTTTCGATGGCGGAGCGGTGGTCGTATTTGGCCCGGGAAGCCGGATACGGCATCAGGGAAGTCGGTCCGCTTCCAGGGACGACTGACCAGCACGTCAGCTGAAGGCGAGCCTGCACGGAACCGATTTCAAAATCGCCGTGAGCGACCGGCAAGTTGCGCGCCGATCAGGCGCGATCTATGGGTGTGAGGCCCGGCGCTCCAGCCACTTCACCGCCCCCAGCCCTGCCGCCGCCCCCGTCGCGAACGAGGCCTGCAGCAGGTAGCCGCCGGTCGGGGCTTCCCAGTCGAGCATCTCGCCGGCGGCGAAGGTGCCGGGCAAGCGGCGGAGCATGAAATCGGCGTCGAGTTCGTCGAACGAGATTCCGCCCGCGGTCGAGATCGCACGCGCAATCGGCGCGGTGCCGCTCAGCTTGATCGGCACGGCGTCGATCAGCTCGGCGAGCTTTTGCGGCGATAGCGATGGCAACGACACGCCCGACGCTATCGCCGCCTCCTGCAACAGCCCGATGCCGACGGGAGAAAGCTGCGCTACCTTGCGCAGCCAGTTCGAAAGCGATTGCTTGCCGCGCGGCGCCGACAGCCGCGCGATGAGGTCGCCGGTTTCCAGATCGGGACGCAAAGCGATGTGCAGCGTCGCCTGCCCCGAACTCAGGATCGCCTCGCGCAACTCCGCCGACAGCGCGTAGACCGCGCCGCCTTCGATGCCGGTCCGCGTGATGGTGGCTTCGCCGCGCGCGGTATGCGCGCCGAACGACAGCGCGACGCCCTTCAGCGGCTGGCCTTCGAAACGATCGCGAAAGACATCAGACCAGGCGGCGGCAAAACCGCAATTGGCGGGCTTGAGCGGCGATATCGTCACGCCCCTGGCGGCGAGGATTTTCGTCCACGCCCCGTCGGAGCCGAGCCGCGGCCAGCTAGCGCCGCCGAGCGCCAGCACGGAGGCGCGGGATTCGAAGGCGCCCGGCCCGTCCGGCGTATCAAACGACAGGCGGCCCTCTTCATCCCAGCCGGTCCAGCGGTGGCGGAAAGCGAACCGCACACCCTGTGAGTCCAGCCGCCGCAACCACGCCCGCAGCAGGGGAGAGGCTTTCATCGCCTTCGGAAAAACCCGGCCGCTGGAGCCGACAAAGGTCGGCTGGCCCAGCGCCTCGCTCCATCGGCGCAAGCGATCGGGAGGGAATTTTTCAATTGCCGCTGCGAGTTGCGGCACTGCCTTGCGGTAGCGGGTGAGGAAAGCTGGCAACGCTTCGCTATGCGTCAGATTGAGCCCGCCGCGTCCGGCCATCAGGAATTTGCGGCCCGCCGACGGCATCGCGTCGTAGACCGTGATGCTGGCGCCACCCTGCGCCAGCACCTCGGCCGCCATCAGGCCGGCGGGGCCGGCGCCGATGACGGCGACTTGGGTTTGAATTGAAGACATTACGTGAGGTTAGGCCGGATTCACGGGCAGTGAGAAACAATCGTCATGCCCGGGCTTGTCCCGGGCATCCACGTCTTCACTTGCTCGGCGTACCAAAGACGTGGATGGCCGGGACAAGCCCGGCCATGACGGAAAAGGATTTGTTGGCATCGCCCCGGAATGACACCATCAAAGCTTCACGCCCGCGCGCGCCGCGGCCTGGCCGACATATTTTTGCGTTTGCTCGAACGCGCCCACCAGCGCCCTCGCCTTCGACATGTCGCCGATCTCGGCGAAATGCGCGGCGACCGCGTCCGGGGTCCATTCCGACGACGGCAGGTTGACGCCTTCGGTCTCCATGATCCTGATCACCGCGAACGAGCCCGCGCCGGCGCCCATGATGGTGCGGGTCGGCGCTTCCTCGCTCAGCAGGAATTCCACCGCCGGCGTGATCGCCTCGGGGCGCATCAGCGCGAGCGCCTGCGGCGGCAGCAACTCCTCGGTCATGCGGGTGGCCGCCGTCGGCGAGATGATGTTGACGCGGATGTTGTTCTTGCGGCCCTCCTCGGCCAGCACGTTCATCAGCCCGATCATGCCACTTTTCGCCGCGCCGTAATTGGCCTGGCCGAAATTGCCGTAGAGGCCGGAGGACGAGGTGGTCAGCACGATGCGGCCGTAATTCCGCTCGCGCATACCGTCCCACACCGCCTTGCAGCAAAAGAAGCTGCCGGTGAGATGCACCTCCAGCACTTTTGCAAAATCGGCGATCTCCATCTTGCCGAAGGATTTGTCGCGCAGGATGCCGGCGTTGGCGCAGAGCACGTCGACGCTGCCCCACTGCCGGGTGGCGCGATCGACCATCGCCTTGACCTGTTCGAAGTTCGAGACATCGGCGCCATCGGCCATCGCCACGCCGCCGGCCTTGCTGATCTCCTCGACCACGGCCTCGGCCGGCGTCAGCGACCCGCCGGTGCCGTCGCGGGCGCCGCCGAAGTCGTTGACGACGACTTTGGCGCCACGGCTCGCCAGCCCCAGCGCATGCGCGCGTCCAAGACCATTGCCCGCGCCGGTCACGATGGCGACGCGTCCGTCAAACCTGATTGTCATACATCATTTTCCTGGATGTGGGTTCGTTCGTCATGCCCGGCCCCGTGCCGGGCATCCACGTCTTTCTTCGGTTGCTGCATCAAACAAGACGCGGATCGCCGGGCACAGGCGAGCGGAAGCGACGCCGTCTTTCGGACGGCTATGCCCGGCCATGACGAGCCAGACCTAAGCAAAATAAATCAGCCCGATCCAGTCGGCGACCAGCGCCGGCTTTTCCTCGCCCTCGATTTCCACCGTCACATTGGTGCGCGACAGCAATTCCGTCGGCTTGCGCAATTTGGCTTCCGCCAGCACAAAGCGGCCGCGCACGCGCGAGCCGGCTCGCACCGGCGAGATGAAGCGCAATTTGTCGAAACCGTAATTGACGCCCATGGTGGTGCCGGAGATCACCGGCATCACCTCATAGGACATGATGCTCATCAGCGACATCGTCAGAAAGCCGTGCGCGACCGTGGTGCCGAAGGATGTTTCGCGTTTGGCACGCTCGGGGTCGACATGGATGAACTGGTGGTCCTCGATCACGTCGGCATAGACGTCGATCCGGTTCTGATCGACCAGATGCCATGAGGATACGCCGACCTCGTGCCCCACCATGTCCTGGTAAGCGGCAAGCGAGATCGGCGGCTTCTTCCAGACTTCGTTCATCTAGCTCTCCCCGGAGCCCGCAGGCCGCATCTTCTGCAACTCCGGGAAATCCTCTTCGCGAAACTCCCGGCCGCGCAGCGCGTTCGCGCGATCGTTGTCGTGCTCGAGCCGGCGCAGCTGCACGCGGCGGATCTTGCCGGAAATCGTCTTCGGCAATTCGGTCACCAGCTCGATCCTGCGGATGCGCTTGAAGGGCGCGAGCCGCGCATGCAGATGCTTGAAGATCGACAGCGCGGTTTCACCGGAATGTTCGGTGCCGGAAACACACAGCACATAGGCTTTCGGAATCGCCAGCCGGATCGGATCGGGAGTGGGAACGACGGCGGCCTCGGCGACCATGTCATGCTCGAGCAGGATGCTTTCCAGCTCGAACGGGCTGATCCGGTAGTCGGAAGACTTGAAGACGTCGTCGGAGCGGCCGACGAAGGTCAGGTACCCCTCGTCGTCGGAAAACACCACGTCGCCGCTGCGATAGAGCGCGCCGTCCGCGCCGCTCAATCTGCCGTCGTCGCCCTGGTAGCCCTGCATCAGCCCCGCCGGCCGGTCGTCGCCGAGCACCAGCGTGACCTCGCCCTCTTTGGTCTCGTGCCCATCGATATCAGTGATCTGGACCCTGTATCCCGGCAGCGGCCGTCCCATCGATCCCACCTTGACCTTCTGTCCCGGCGAATTGCCCGCCAGCGCGGTGGTTTCGGTCTGGCCGTAGCCGTCGCGGATGGTCAGTCCCCAGGCCGCGCGCACCTGGTCGATCACCTCCGGATTGAGCGGCTCGCCGGCGCCGCAGACCTCGCGCAAAGAGACCTTGAAGTCCGCAAGCCGCTCCTGGATGAACAGCCGCCACACCGTCGGCGGCGCGCACAGCGTGGTGACGCCGCAGCGGCCGATGGTCGCGAGCAGTTGCTTGGCCTCGAAGCGCGGCTGATTGACGATGAAGATGGTCGCGCCGGCATTCCACGGCGCGAAGAAGCAGCTCCAGGCGTGCTTGGCCCAGCCGGGCGAGGAGATGTTGAGATGGATATCGCCGGGCTGCAAGCCCAGCCAGTACATCGTCGACAATCCGCCGACGGGATAGCTGCGCTGGCTGTGCCGCACCAGCTTCGGTTTTGCCGTTGTCCCCGAGGTGAAATAGAGCAGCATCGGCTCGTCCGATTTGGTCGGCCCATCCGGTGTGAAGGCTTCCGGACAATCCGCCGACTGCTCGTACGCAATCCAGCCGTCATGTTTCGCGGACGCCCCGACCACGATGCGAATGAGTTTTTCGCCGCCAATTCCTGAAAATTTCGCAACCTGATCCTGCGTCGCCACCACCACTTTGGCGCGGCCCCGGTCGAGCCGGTCACGCAACTCGTCAGGCGTCAGCAGCGTGGTCGCGGGGATCACCACCACGCCGAGCTTCATCGCCGCCAGCATGGTCTCCCAGAGCGGCACGACGTTGCCGAGCAGCAGCAGCAGATGATCGCCGCGCTTCAGCCCCTGCGCGCGCAGGAAATTCGCCACCTGGTTGGAGCGGCGCGACAGCGACTCGAATGAGAGCTTCGTCTCCTTGTTGCTGCCGGCATCGACGATCCACAGCGCCGGGCGGTCCTTGCTCGCGGCATCGCGCGCCAGTTCCGCGTCGAACCAGTCCAGCGCCCAGTTGAACGGTACCGGATCGGGCCAGCGGAAATCCGCAACCGCCGTGTCGTAGTCGGTGCGATGTTTCAGCAGGAATGCGCGGGCTTCTTGAAATGTCGTCATGTCCTGAACCCCATCGTCTCACCACACGCTCCACCGTCATCCTGAGGAGCCGCGCGCTTGCGCGGCGTCTCGAAGGATGGGCCGCAAGCACCGAGCGGGTCATCCTTCGAGGCTCGCCTGGCAGTGCAAATGCACCGCAGGGGCTCGCACCTCAGGATGACGGCGCTGCTATTTCCCCGCCAGCGCCCGCACATGCCGCATGATCCCCGAAAAATCCACCCCGCCATTGCCGGCGGCATCGAACGCCTTGTAGATTTCCTGCGCGTGCTTGCCGAGCGGCGTCGCGACGCCAGCCCCGTTCGCCGCATCCTGCGCCAATGTCAGGTCCTTGACCATCAGGGCCGCGGCAAACCCCGGCTTGTAGTCGTTGTTGGCAGGCGAAGTCGGCACCGGGCCCGGCACCGGACAATAGTTGGTCAGCGCCCAGCATTGCCCCGAGGAGGTCGAGGCGACGTCGAACAGCGCCTGGTGCGAAAGCCCGAGTTTTTCGGCAAGCGAAAAGCCCTCGCAAACCGCGATCATGGAAACCGCCAAAATCATGTTGTTGCAGATTTTCGTCGCCTGGCCTGCGCCGGCGCCACCGCAATGCACGATCTTCTTGCCCATCTTCTCCAGCACGGGTTTTGCCACGGCGAACGCCTTGTCGTCGCCGCCGCACATGAAGGTCAGCGTCGCGCCCCTGGCGCCCCCGGTGCCGCCGGAGACCGGCGCATCGACCGAACGAACGCCATGTTCGGCGGCCAGTTCGTGGGCCTGCCTGGAGCTCTCGACATCGATGGTCGAGCAATCGATGATCAGCGCGCCCTTGGCCATGGCGGGAATGACATCGGTCCAGACCGAGATGACGTGCTTGCCGGCCGGCAGCATGGTGATGACGGTCTCGGCGTCCTTCACCGCGGCCGAAGCGCTGTCGGCGATATCGGCGCCATCCGCCTTGGCCTGACGGCGCGAAGCCTCCACCAGGTCGAACGCGATCACCTTGTGGCCGGCCTTGACCAAATTGGCCGCCATCGGTCCGCCCATGTTGCCGAGGCCGATGAATGCGATATGTGCCATCCGAAATTCCCTCCCTCGAGGCGTCTATTTTATATTGTCGAACACCAGTTCGTCCGCGCTGATTTCCTTGAAATACGGCGCAACCATCTCCGCCGTCACGTCCTCGACCCGCGGCGGCGACCAGCGCGGATTACGGTCCTTGTCGATCACCGCCGCCCGCACGCCCTCGCGGAAATCGTCGCTGCGAAAGACTTCCAGCGCGGCGCGATATTCCCGCACCAGGCATTGTTCCAGCGACGACGATCCCCGCGCCAGCCGCAGCAGTTCTAGCGCGACCACCATGCCCCGCGGCGATTTTTCGTTCAACGTCTTCAGCGTCGATTGCGCCAGCTCGGAGCCGTCCCGCTGCAGCGCCGCGATGATATCGGCCATCCGGTCATGCGCAAGCCAGCGGTCGATTTGCGGCTGCAGCGCCGCGACCGGCCCCGACGTCTCGCCGGTCGCAAGACCATCGATCGCGGCTTTCACATCGACTGCGCTTACGCCGGCGCGAAGGTCGACCAGAGCCTCGCGCAACGCAGCCAATTTGTCCGAGGGCACTACCGCGTCGGCGAACCGGGCATAGACCGCGTCTGGACCATTCATGGTCCGGCCGGTCAGCCCGAAATAGGTGCCGATCTCGCCCGGCGAGCGCGACAACAGAAAAGTGCCGCCGACGTCGGGAAAGAAGCCGAGACCGACTTCCGGCATTGCGAGCTTCGTCCGCTCGGTGACGACGCGATGGCTGCTGTGCGCCGACAGGCCGACGCCACCGCCCATCACGATGCCGTCCATGAAGGCCACATAGGGCTTTGGAAATTTGGCGATCCGCGCGTTGAGGATGTACTCCTCGCGCCACAGGATCTTGCCCAGATCGCCCTTGACCTTGGAGCTTTCATAGAGCTCGCGGATATCGCCGCCGGCGCAGAGGCCGCGATCGCCCGCTCCTTCCAAGAGAATCAGACCGACAGCCGGATCGGCCTCGAATTGGTCCAGCGCCTTGTCGATGTCGCGAAACATCGGCAGCGTCACGGCATTGATCGCCTTCGGCCGGTTGAGGCGGATGATCCCGGCCGCGCCTTCGCGCCGCGCGATCAGGTCGGGTTCGGGGCCCGCGTGAGCGGCGGCTTGCGCGGTCATCGCGCGCCCTCGATCAGCTTTCGCGATACGATCAGCCGCATGATCTCGTTGGTGCCCTCAAGGATCTGGTGCACCCGCAGATCGCGCACGATTTTTTCGATGCCGTATTCGCTGAGATAGCCGTAGCCGCCATGCAGCTGGAGCGCCTGGTTGGCGACCTCGAAACCGACATCGGTGCCGAAGCGTTTTGCCATCGCGCACAGCATGGTGGCGTCCGCGTCCTTGCGATCGAGCGCGGCGGCCGCGCGCCACACAAAAGTGCGCGCCGCCTCCAGCTCGGTCGCCATATCGGCGAGGCGAAACTGCAGCGCCTGGAATTCGTCGAGGCGTTTGCCGAAGGCCTTTCGCTCCCTCATATAGGCCAGCGACTTGTCGAGCGCGCATTGTGCCCCGCCGAGCGAACAGGCTGCGATATTGATGCGCCCGCCATCGAGGCCGGCCATCGCGATCTTGAAGCCGATGCCTTCTTCGCCGAGGCGATTGGCGACCGGCACGCGGGCATTTTCGAAAATCACCGCGCGCGTCGGCTGCGCGTTCCAGCCCATCTTGCGCTCGTTGGCGCCGAGCGACAGGCCCGGCGTGTCGCCCTCGACCACCAGCGTCGAAATTCCGCCCGGCCCGTCAGCGCCGGTCCGCACCATCACTACATAGACGTCGCCGCTGCCGGCGCCGGAGATGAACTGTTTTTGGCCGTTGAGCAGGTAATGGTCGCCGTCGCGCACCGCGCGGGTGCGCAGCGCGGCCGCATCCGATCCCGAGCCCGGCTCGGTCAGGCAGTAGCTCGCCAGCAATTCCATGGTGCAGAGTTTCGGCAGCCATTTTTGCCGCTGGGCTGTCGCTGCCGAAGGCATCGATCATCCAGGACGCCATGTTGTGGATCGAGATGAACGCCGACACCGTCGGACAGCCCTGCGCCAGCGCCTCGAAGATCAGCGCCGCATCGAAGCGCGTCAGCGCCGAGCCGCCGACATCGTCGCGGATATAGACCCCGCCGATGCCGAGCTTGGCCGCCTCGCGCATCACATCGACCGGAAAGTGCTTCTCCTCGTCCCATTTGACCGCATGCGGCGCGATCTTTTCCGCGGCGAAATCCCGCGCCATGTCGCGAACCGCGATCTGATCCTCGTTGAGAGCGAATTGCATTCGTTGCCCGCGTTGGTCCTCAGAGTATGACCGTCATGGCCGGGCTTGTCCCGGCCATCCACGTCTTTGCCGCAACCGAGATCAAGACGTGGATGCCCGGGACAAACCCGGGCATGACGAGCTTCAGAATAGTTCGTGACCTCAATTCATCGTCGGAATCGAGAACTCCGCGCCTTCCTTGACGCCGGAGGGCCAGCGCGAGGTCACCGTCTTGGTCTTGGTGTAGAAGCGCACCGAATCCGGCCCATACTGGTTGAGATCGCCGAAGCCGGAGCGCTTCCAGCCGCCGAACGTATAATACGACACCGGCACCGGGATCGGCACGTTGATCCCAACCATGCCGACATTGACCCGGGCCGCGAAATCGCGCGCCGCGTCGCCATCGCGGGTGAAGATCGCAACGCCGTTGCCGTAGTCGTGCTCGGAGGGCAGCGCCAGCGCCTCGTTGTAGTCGTGGGCGCGCACCACCGAGAGCACGGGGCCGAAGATCTCTTCCTTGTAGATCCGCATGTCTTTTGTCACATGGTCGAACAGGCAGCCGCCCATGTAGAACCCGTTTTCATAACCCTGCATCTTGAAGCCGCGGCCGTCGACCGCGAGCTTCGCGCCCTCCTTGATGCCGATCTCGACATAGTTCTTGACCCGCTCGAGTGCGGCCCTCGTCACCAGCGGACCGAAATCGGCGGTCGGATCGATCGACGGGCCGATCTTCAGGTTCTCGACCCGCGGAATGAGCTTTTCCATCAGCCGGTCGGCCGTGGTCTTGCCGACGGGGACCGCGACCGACACCGCCATGCAGCGTTCGCCCGCCGCACCATATCCGGCGCCAACCAGCGCATCGACCGTCTGGTCCATGTCGGCATCCGGCATGACGATGGCGTGGTTCTTGGCGCCGCCAAAACACTGCGCACGCTTGCCGGTCGCCGCCGCCCGCTCGTAGATATATTGCGCGATCGAGGACGAGCCGACGAAGCCGACCGCGGCAATGTCGGGATCGTCGAGAATCGCGTCCACGGCTTCCTTGTCGCCGTTGACGACGTTGAGGATGCCGGGCGGCAGGCCGGCCTCGAGCATCAGCTTGGCGAGCGCCATCGGCACGCCGGGATCGCGCTCCGACGGTTTCAGCACGAACGCGTTGCCGCAGGCGATCGCGGGCGCGAATTTCCACATCGGGATCATCGCCGGGAAATTGAACGGCGTGATGCCGGCGACGACGCCGAGCGGCTGGCGCATCGAATAGATGTCGATACCGGGCCCGGCACCTTCGGTATATTCACCCTTCATCATCTGTGGAATGCCGAGCGCGAACTCAACGACCTCGACGCCGCGCAGAATATCGCCCCTGGCGTCGGGAATGGTCTTGCCATGCTCGCGCGCCAGCAATTCGGCCAAAGCGTCATTGTCCCGCGCCACCAGTTCCAGAAATTTCATGAGGACGCGAACCCGGCGCTGCGGGTTGGTCGCAGCCCACTCCGGTTGCGCGACTAGAGCATTCTCGACGGCTGCGCGCACCTCAGCCTTCGAGCCCAGCGCCACCTGGGCCTGGACGGTGCCGGTCATCGGTTCAAATACGTCCGCGAACCGTCCCGAGGTGCCCTTGACCTCGCGGCCGCCGATAAAATGTCCGATCGTGCGCATGCGTACCTCCCGAAGCCGGATTTTGCGGCATCTTGCAGGCTTTGCAGCATTTGGAAAGGGTTTCCACGCGCGGCGGATTTGCGAAAATGCGCGGCATGGTCCGGCCTATCGGACCTCTTAAGACGTCGAAGGAGGCCGCCGCGCGTCCGGTCAGTGCCGCGCCGGCGTGGCGGCCTTCCTGGCGGCAGATTTCTTCGCGATCCGCTTGTGCGGCGCGGCGCGGTCCAGCACGGCCTCGCGGCCGGCGGCAAGGATCTCGTCGGAAAATTCGCCTGACCCGGCGATACGGGCCAGCACCAGGGTCCCCATCATGGTCGCGATCGCCGACATCGCCTGCTTGCGCGCGGCCTTGCGCGGCAGTTCCGGAACCTGCGCGGCGAGCATGTCGATCATCTGCTCCAGCTTGGCGGCGAAGGCCTTGCGGGTCTTCGGGCTCTCGCGGGCGATTTCCGCACCCAGCGTCGGAATGGCGCAGCCGTGGCCGGGATCGTCGCGGTGCAGCGTCGAAAGATAGGAATCCACGATCGTCGCCAGGCGCTTCTCCGGCGGCGTCCGCTCGGCGAGTTTGCGCCAGTGCTCCGTGCCCCGGTCCATCGCATGCGTAAAGGCCTCGACCACCAGCGCATCCCGGGAATCGAAATGGGCGTAAAACCCGCCATGGGTCAGGCCGGCGTCCTTCATCAGGTCGGCGACGCCGATGCCGTGCGCGCCCTTTTCGCGAAGCCGCACCGAGGCCTTCTTCACGATTCTGGCGTGGGTTTCGAGCTTGTGTTCCCTGGAGTAGCGCATCGGCGGTCCCATTGAATGTCTGAAGTCATATAATAACGGAAATCGCCGGCAAAAGCTGCAGCTATTTGCGGGACGGTTCCCGGGCACCGTACCGAGATGGTGAACGGCCGACCCGCCGGTCGGCGTGGAGGGCTTATCGCGTCTGCTTGACAAGCCGGCGAATTGGCCGGGAATAGCGCTGTTCGAAACCGGTGGCAACAGCCGAGATATCCATGCAAATGCTCAATCCCCATTGCGGCGTCGAGCGCGACCCGCGCGGCGTGGTGCGCCTGACGATCTGCAACGCCGGTTCCCTCAACATCCTGGGGTCGGCCGTGATCAATGCGGTCCGCGAGGGGCTGCAGGTGCTGGCGACGGAACGGCAGATCCGGGTGCTGGTGATCGCGGGCCAGAGCGAGAAAAGCATGATCGGCGGCGCCGACATCAAGGAAATGGCGCGGCTCGACCAGGCCTCGGCCGAGAAATTCATCACGGGATTGCGCGACCTCTGCGAGGCCGTCCGCGCCTTTCCGGCTCCCGTCATCGCCCGGATGCCCGGCTGGTGCCTTGGCGGTGGTCTCGAAGTGGCGGCCGCTTGCGACTTCCGGATCGCGGCGCACGACGCCAAATTCGGCATGCCGGAGGTGCGGGTCGGGATTCCCTCTGTGATCCATGCCGCGCTGTTGCCGCGGCTGATCGGCTGGGGCCGCGCCCGCTGGCTGGTGATGACCGCGGAGAATATCGATGCGGCAACCGCGCTCGCCTGGGGACTGGTCGACGTGGTCGCCGGGGATGGCGGCCTCGATGAAGCGGTCGAGAAGACGGTCAAGGCGCTGCTCGAATGCGGCCCGCAAGCGCTCCGCGCGCAAAAGGCGCTGCTCCGGCAATGGGAGGAATTGCCGCTGAAGGAATCTGTCGACCTGAGCATCGGCGTGTTCGGGCAGTGCTTCCTCACCGACGAGCCGCACCGGCTGATGCAGGCCTTCATCGACCGCAAGCGGTAGCGAGAAAGCCGTCATGCCCCGCGAAAGCGGGCATCCAGTACGCCGTGACGGTCGTCGAAACCGAAATGGCTGCGTTTACTGGATCATCCCTTTCGCGGATGATGACAACCGAGGTCGTTGGACCCGCGCCGGCCCCTCCTTCATCACAATTTATCGCGAGCCGCAGTTGCAATTTTTGCGGCGCATCATATGATGGGTGTCATTCAAAATGCGAAAAGTGAGGAGCCCGCCATGGCCACAGCCTCCGATCCGGTCGTCATCGTTTCCGCCGCCCGCACCCCGCTCGGCAAGTTTCTGGGCGATCTCGCGCCGTTTTCCGCCCATCAGCTCGGTTCCCATGTGATCGGCGCCGCGGTCGAGCGCGCAAAACTGTCGCCGGACCGAATCGACGAGGTGTTCATGGGCTGCGTGCTTCCGGCCGGCCAGGGTCAGGCGCCGGCGCGGCAGGCCGCCCGCGGCGCCAAGCTGCCCGACGCCACCGGCGCCACCACCATCAACAAGGTCTGCGGCTCCGGCATGAAGGCCACCATGCTGGCGCATGACATCATCAATGCGGGCTCCGCCGGTATCGTGGTGTCCGGCGGCATGGAGAGCATGACGAACGCGCCCTATCTGCTGGCGAAGGCTCGAAGCGGCTATCGCGCCGGCCACGACCGCATCATCGATCACATGATGATGGACGGGCTGGAGGATGCCTACGAGGCCGGCCGCTCGATGGGCGATTTCGGCGAGGCCACCGCCGAAGCCTATCAATTCACCCGCGCCGACCAGGACGCCTATGCCATGGAGACGCTGACGCGCGCCCGCAAGGCGGTCGAAGGCGGCGCGTTCAAGGCGGAGATCGTACCTTTGACGGTGAAGGAAAAGGCCGGCCCGCGCAGCATCGGCAATGACGAGATTCCGATGAAGGTCGATCCGGCGAAAATTCCGGGGCTGAAGCCGGCGTTCCGCCCGAACGGCACCATCACGCCCGCGGCCTCCTCGGCGAACGCCGACGGCGCCGCGGCGCTGATCCTTACAAAGCGTTCGCTTGCCGATCGCGACGGCCTGCCGACACTTGCCGAGATCAAGGGCCACGCCACCCACAGCCAGGAACCGCAATGGTTCACCACCGCCCCGATCCCGGCGATCCGAAAACTGCTCGACAAGGTCGGCTGGAGCGTCGGCGACGTCGACCTGTTCGAGATCAACGAGGCGTTCGCGGTGGTGGCGATGGCGGCGCAGCGCGATCTCGGCATCCCCCGCGACAAACTCAACATCAATGGCGGCGCCTGCGCGCTCGGCCATCCCATCGGCGCGACCGGCGCGCGCCTGATCGTGACGCTGCTGCATGCGCTGGAAGCGCAGAACCTGAAACGCGGCATCGCGGCGCTGTGCATCGGCGGCGGCGAAGCCACCGCGATTGCGGTGGAGCGCGTCGTGCACTAAGGCGAGTGCGAATAGTGAGTAGCTTTCTATTCGCTATTCGCCACTCACCATTCGCGTCTTCCCGCAATGTCCGGAATTGAGGGAAATTAGCCATTTCGGACTCAGTGCCGATCATGCAGAATCGGCACGTCAGCCGGGCTCCATTCTCCTTTGCATGGGGTTGTTTTCGCGATTTTTGTCCAGGCCCTGCCGTGCACCGCCGAAGGGACGTAATGCCGGTCCGGGACACGAGATCGTTGGGCGCTTACGGGACGAATCGATCCAACCTCAAAACATCATGCTCTAGTTTGCCGCACTTCATCTTCGTTATCTTCACTCCAACTCCGGCAAGGACCTTTCATGATCTCGAACTGGCTGTCGGCCGCCCTCGCCCGCCGCAACATCCACTACGGCTGGGTGATGGTCGCCGTCACCTTCTTCACGTCGCTGATCTCGGCCGGCACGGTGGGCGCGCCCGGCGTCTTCATCGTGCCGCTGCAGCATGAATTCGGCTGGACCACGGCCGAGATATCCTCGGCGCTGTCGATCCGCTTCATCCTGTTCGGGCTGATGGCGCCGTTCGCGGCCGCGCTGTTGAACCGCTACGGCCTGCGCAACGTCACGCTGTCGGCGCTGTTGATCGTGGCCTCGGCGCTGGTGACGTCGCTCGCCATGACGCAGGTCTGGCAATTGATGCTGCTGTGGGGCGTGGTGATCGGTATCGGCACGGGGATGACCGCGCTGGTTTTGGGTGCCACCATCGCCGCGCGCTGGTTCGCGGCACGGCGCGGGCTCGTGGTCGGCATTCTCACCGCGAGCGTGGCAACGGGACAGCTGGTGTTCCTGCCGCTGCTCGCGGCCATCACCGAGCGGATGGGCTGGCGCATCGCGCTGAGCCTGGTCTGCGTGATGCTCGGCGTCTCGGCAACGGCGGTGCTGCTGCTGATGCGCGACCGGCCCGGCGATCTCGGCTTGCGGCCGTTCGGCGATGAGGGGACGGAACCGCTAGCACCGCCGCCGCCCAACACCGCGCCGATCATGGCGGCCGCGCTCGGCACGCTGCGCGATGCCGCGAAGCAGCGGGTGTTCTGGATCCTGTTTGCGACATTCTTCATCTGCGGCGCCTCCACCAACGGGCTGGTCCAGGTGCACCTGATTCCGATGTGCCTCGATTTCGGCATTCCGCAGGTGCAGGCCGCAAGCCTGCTTGCCGCGATGGGCGTGTTCGATTTCTTCGGCACCATCATCTCGGGCTGGCTGTCGGACCGTTTCGACAATCGCTATCTGCTGTTCTGGTATTACGGCCTGCGCGGGTTGTCGCTGTTGTTTCTTCCCTTCACCGATTTCTCGTTCTACGGCCTGTCGCTGTTTGCGATGTTTTACGGGCTGGACTGGATCGCCACCGTGCCGCCGACGGTGCGGCTGACGGCGCAACGGTTCGGGCCGGAGCGCGCCAATCTGGTGTTCGGCTGGATCTTCGCCGGCCATCAACTGGGCGCCGCGACCGCAGCCTTCGGCGCCGGCCTGTCGCGCACCCTGCTCGCAAGCTACCTGCCGGCGTTCTTCGTCGCCGGCGCGCTGTGCGTGGTCGCGGCGCTGATCGTGCTGGCGATCTCGCGGCCGGTGAAGGTGGCGGTGGCGGCCTAAGTTCGTCATTCCGGGGCGATGCAAAGCATCGAACCCGGAATCTCGAGATTCCGGGTCTGGTCCTTCGGACCATCCCGGAATGACGAATATCACGGCCTGATCGCCATGTTCGTCGCCGGCCCCGGCGTGCGCAACGGCTCCGCCAGGCGCGCGAATTCGCAGAGCAGCGAGCGGGTCTTGCGCGGGTCGATGATCTCCTCGACCCAGAATTTTTCGGCCGAACGAAACGGCGAGCGCAGCTTGTTGAGACGGTCCTCGATCTCCTGCAGTTTCGCCGCCGGATCGTCCGAGGCGTCGATGTCGGCGCGATAGGCGGCCTCGATGCCGCCTTCCAGCGGCAGCGAGCCCCAATAGGCCGACGGCCAGGCATAGCGGAACGAGTAGCGGTCGGCCGGCTGATGCACCACGCCGGCGACGCCGAATGAATTGCGCACGATGATGGTGCACCAGGGCACGGTGGACTGATTGACGGCCGCCATCGCACGCACGCCGTGGCGAATGGTCGCCGCCTTCTCGGCTTCGAGTCCGATCATGAAACCCGGGCAATCCATCAGATAGACCACCGGCAGATGGAAGGTCTCCGCGAAATCGACCCAGCGCACCACCTTCTGGCAGGCCTCCGCCGTCCACGAGCCGCCATAGTGGAAGGGGTCGCTGGCGAGCAGCATTACCGCGCGGCCCTCCAGCCGCGCCAGCCCCGTGATCATCGGGCGGCCGAAATTGGAATTGACCTCGAAGAACGAACCCTTGTCGACGACCGCGTCGATGATGGGACGCATCTTGTAGACCTGGCGGCGGTTGCGCGGCACCGCCTTCATCAGGGATTCTTCCGATCGTTCGGGATCGTCGTCACAGGCAAGCGTCGGCGGCAGCTCATGGACGGACGAGGGCAGATAGGAGAGAAAACGCCGGACGCGCTCGAACGCCTCCTCTTCGGTATCGACGGCATCGTCGACGCCGCCGGCGCGGGTCTGGATATCGGCGCCGCCGAGTTCCTGCTTTGAAAGATCCTGGCCCAGCCGCTTGACCACCGGCGGGCCTGCGACGAACATCGCGGAATTCCTGGTCATGATCGAATAATGGCTGGCGGCAAGCCGCGCCGCGCCAAGCCCCGCGACCGAACCGAGCCCCAGCCCCACCACCGGCACGCGGGCCATGTTCGCCGTCGTGTACAAATAGGCGCGGTTGCCGCCGATGCCACCGGGCAGATTGGCCGCGCCCTTGGTTTCGATGGTTTTCACCGAACCGCCGCCGCCGGAGCCTTCGATGATGCGGATGATGGGCAAGCGGAAATCATGCGCCATTTCCTCAGCCATCAGCGGCTTGGCCTTGATCGAGGCATCCGCCGAGCCGCCGCGCACGGTGAAATCGTCGCCGACCACGACAACGGTGCGGCCGTCGATCTTGCCGCGGCCGAACACGCAATTTGCCGGCGTCAGGTGCTTGAGTTCGCCGTGCTCGTCATATTCGCCGACGCCGGCAATCGCGCCGACTTCATGGAAGCTTTTGGCATCGACGAGCTTGTCGATCCGTTCGCGGACGGTGAGCCGGCCCTGGTCGCGCTGCCGCTTGACCTTATCAACGCCTCCCATCTCGCGCGCGAACGCTTCGCGCCGGGCGAGGTCGTCGAGTTCCGGCTTCCAGTTCATTCGTATCCTCCGTCCTGGTCATCTTGTTCTTGTGGTTGGCGACCGGAAGCGGCTTCCTCTCGACCCGATCGCTGAACAGCTCCCCGTCCGCGCCGTCGATCATGCTGCCGATCGCGGCACTCAGTTCCAGGAGCTTTGGCGCGACCTCCTTGTGCAGCCGCTTCTCGTCATACATCGCCGCCAGAAGCCCGATCGTGACCACGACGAAGGTCTGGTATTGCGGCGACCATAGCGGCACCGCAAGGCCGTTGATATGCGGGCTCCACAAGCCGCAGGCCACGACATAGCCGTGCTCGCGCAGGAAGCGGCGGTTGGCTTCCAGCCGCGGCCGCAGCAGTTTTGCCCCTTCGGGGATTTCGCGCTCCATCTCCGCGAGCAAGGCGTCGCCGACCTCGGGATCGAGGGCTGCGGTATAGGCGTGTCCCGCAGCCGTACTGACCATGGCGATGCGGCTGCCCGAGGTCGAACTCAGGCCGAGCGCATTGGCGGCGCGGCCGACCTCGAGATAGACCAGGTTGAAGCGATCCGGAATCACAAAGCCGACGGTTCCCGGCAATTGCTCCGCCACATCCTGCAGCCGCGACCGGATCAGGTTGCGCAATTGCAGGCCACGCATCATCGAGGTGCTCATGGCGACCGCGCTCGGGCCGATACGGTATTTCTGGTCGCGCGGCAGATACACCAGTTGTCCCATCCGGGTCAGCGTATGGGTCAGGCGCGACACGGTGGAACGTGGCAGGCCGCAGCGGCTGGAAATCTCCAGATTGCCGAGCCGCGCCTCATGGCTCTCGAAGCAGCGCAGGACGTCGAAGGCGCGCGACACCACCTGGATGACGTCGCCCTCGCCCGCCAGATCGCTGGCGAGCATTCTCTGTTTGCTAAGCCGTTCCGAGCGTCGTCCCATGTGATTTTGCCTGCCGGTTTATTCCGCAATGCGGAACAAAATTCCACTTGCAGAACAAGCTACCTCAGGCAATCTGCCGCCACAACAAGAAGCCGAGGGCGTCCGCCCCCATCGATGCGCGCATTCCCGGCGCGCCGCGGCTGTCCCGGAGAAGGTAATGCCCGAGATCAAGATCGTAACCGAGGTCGCCGGGCGCGTCTGCGCGCTGCCGGTCGAAGTCGGCGGCAGTGTCGGCGATGGCGACGACATCGCCTTCGTCGAAGCCATGAAGATGGAAATCCCGGTGGCTTCGCCGGCCGCGGGAAAGGTCAAATCGATCCTCGTCAGCATCGACGACGTCGTTGCCGAAGGTCAGGTGCTGGCGATTCTGGAAATCTGACGCGCCGTTCCCGCCCTCCCCGCCCCATAAAAGGCCATCGGACCGGTTTCAGCCCCGCGCGAGGCGACGTAAAATCAGGCCGGCGCGAGCGACTTCGCACGTCAGGACAAGGCAATGAACAAATCGCATTCGGCCTCGGCCCAACATGCCGACAGCTGGGCCGCCCTGAAATCGCCACTGCTGCGGTTTCTGGCCGCCTGCCATGCCGATTTTTCCGCCGAGACCGCGGGCGACGTCGCCAATTATATCCCCGAGCTCGGCAAGGCCGACCCGGATCACTTCGGCATTGCGCTGGCAACGCTCGACGGGCATGTCTACGAGGTCGGCGACAGCCGCATCCCCTTCACGATCCAGTCGATGTCAAAGCCCTTCGTGTTCGCGCTGGCGCTGGACACGCTGGGGGCGGCCGAGGTCGAAAGCCAAATCGGCGTCGAGCCGTCGGGCGACCCCTTCAATTCCATTCGCCTCAACGCCGACAACCATCCTTTCAATCCCATGGTCAATGCCGGCGCGATCGCCTGCTCCGGCCTGATCCATCAGGCCAAAGGCGATAGCGCCTTCGAGTTTATCCGCCAGGCGCTGGGCCGGTTCGCCGGGCGCGAGCTGGACGTCGACGAAGCCGTCTATGCCTCCGAAAGCGCGACCGGCGACCGCAACCGCGCCATCGCCTATCTCCTGCGCAACTCCACCGTGATCAAGGATAACGTGACCAAGGTGCTCGAGGTCTATTTCCGGCAATGCTCCGTGCTGGTGACGGCGCGCGATATCGCGGTAATGGCCGCGACGCTGGCCAATCGCGGTATCAATCCGGTGACCGGCGAGCAGGTGCTGACGCCATACGCGATTTCCCGCGCGCTGTCGGTGATGACCTCGTCGGGCATGTACGACTATGCCGGCGAATGGATCTACCGCGTCGGCATTCCGGCCAAGAGCGGCGTCGGCGGCGGCATCCTGGCGGCGCTGCCGGCGCGGCTCGGGCTCGGCAGCTACTCGCCGCGGCTCGACGGCCACGGCAACAGCGTGCGCGGCATCAAGGTGTGCGAGGCATTGTCGCTGCACTACGATCTGCACATGCTCAATCGCAGCGACGACGCGCGCAACAGCATCATCGCCGACTATCATATCGGCAAGAGCCCGTCACGGCGCAGCCGCCGGCCCCACGAGCAGAAGATTCTCGCCGCCCATCAGCGCGACGTCCGCGTCATCGAACTGGTGGGGACGCTGACCTTTTCCAGCGTCGACTATGTTTCGCGCCGGCTCGCCGCCAAGCCGCGGCCGCATTTCATCATTTTCGACCTGCGCCGGGTCGCGGCGATCACCCGCGCTGGCGCACGGCTGCTCGCCGAAGGTCTTCGCGAACTCGCCATGTTCAATGTCACGGTAATCATCTCCGGGATCAGGCGCGGGTCGCTGCAATGGGAACCGCTCGGCGAGTGGGTTGCGGGCACCTCGAATTTGCGCAATTTCCCGGTGCTCGACGACGCCATCGAATGGGCCGAGGACCAGATCGTCTACCGTCACGGCGGGGCGATCGACACGCTTGAGGTGACCGAACTGTCCGAGCAACCGCTGCTGGCCGGGCTCGACGAGGACGAGCTGGCACGACTTACCGCGCTGGGCACGATCAGGACCTATCGCGCCGGCGAGAAGATCATCGCCGCGAGCAAACCCGCGAGTTCGCTGTTTTTCCTGCAAAGCGGCGTCGTCCACGTCAAGCTGCCCGGTGGTATCAAACTCGCGACGATTACCGCCGGCATGGCGTTCGGCGAAATGTCGCTGCTGGAAGCGCATCGTTCCGCCGATGTCGAGGCCGACAAATCCGTCACCGCGCTGGAAATTCCGCTCGACGATTTCCAGCGCTTTCGGCAGGCGCATCCCAGCACCGGCGAACGCATCATGCGCAACCTCGCGCAACTGCTCGCCGACCGGCTGATCGTGGCCAACGAGAGGGTCAATCTGTTGTCGGCGACCTAAGTTCCCGCAGCGGGCATCCTCACCGTGAGGACGCGCGCATTTTGCCACGCTTTGTCGCCAAATCGTCATTTTGACAGCGAAATGCAGCCAAACCGGCGTGACCAGATCAAGCGCAGTTCATTCGGGGAGTGCGTCGCTTGGCCTATCATATCGTTGCGGTAAGAGAGAACGAGACCGTCAAATGCGAACGGATGAGCGTGCTGATCGCGATCGCCAAGGCGCGCGTCTGGGCCAGCGAAGGATGGCAGGTCGTCATCACCGACGACGCGGGAAAAACCCTGGAACCCGCCGAATTCGACAAGCTGCTGGCGGCGTAGCGCCTACACCGCTTCCGTCACCGGCTGCATGTCGATGGCAAAGGTTTCCAGAAATTTCGACGTCATGATGTAGAAGCCGACCGAGAGCTGCAGCTCGACCAGCGCCGCCGGCGTCAGTTTGGCGGCAATCGCGTTGAAGGTCGCGTCGCTCGGGCGGCGCAGTTTCACGATCTCATCGGTAAAGGCGAGCGCGGCGCGCTGCGTTTCATCGAAGCAGATTGCGGATTTCCAGTCCTCGAGCGCGGCGTTCTGCTCATCGGTGACGCCGACATTCTTGCCGATCCGCTTGTGCGCAACCACCTCGTAGGACGCCTCGCACAGGATTCCGGTGCGCGTGATCGCGAGTTCCCGCACCACAGGATCGAGTTCGCCCCGGTGGCGGATCGCACCACCGAGCCGGCAATATTGTTCGAAATATTTCGGCGAGTGCGCCATCATGCGAAAGATGTTGGCGTTGCGGTTCTTGCCCAGGATTTCACGGGTACGTTCGTCCGATTTGGTTGTATCGCAATAGTCAATACGGGCCATGTTTCTTCCCTGGGTTTTCGTTGCGGCCGCTTGCCTGCGGCAGATTCCACCTGAAACACTATCCGGCCGACCGTGGCGGAGCAACCGCTAGGCTGCTTTCAAAATTCCATCGCGCGCCCATGAGACGGCTGCAGCGGAGCCAAAATGCCGCCGCATTACTGTCCGACGCTGGCACAGTCGATATTCGCCGAGTGGGGACTTAAACAGCGAATGTCGTCGTGGGGTGTTCCGAGTAAAAATCTGACTCATCGAGGCGCGCGCTCGCGCATCGATGTGTCATGCCCAAATCAAGGTGCCCAAGTCTAGGGAGATCGGCATGAAGGAAGCCAGCAAAAGGGCGGCCTCGGAAGCACTCGCGCAAATGCTGGCGGTGACGGCCATGCTCGTCATCGCCAGCTTTGTGTTCTATTGGAGATAAGCTCGCGAAGTCAGAGAAAGAGGCACATCCGCATCTATCGCCGTCATCCCCGGATAAGCGCATTTGCGCTTACTCGGGAGGAGCCGCGCTCTTGCGCGGCGTCTCGAAGGATAGCTGCAACACCGCCGCTCGCACCCTTCGAGGCTCGCCGACGAGGCTCGCACCTCAGGGTGACGAAAACACCACCGCATCGACCACGACGCAGCCTTTGCCGGCGCTGTCGAGCAGCACCGGGTTGAGATCGAGGCTCATTACTTTGGCCGCGGGGTCGAGCATCAGCTCGCCGATCTTCACCACGGCATCGCTGAGCGCCTCGAGATCCATCGGCGGCTCGCCGCGCACGCCGGCGAGCAATGGCGCGATCCGCAAGCTGGCGAGCGCCGCCTTGGCGTCGTCCTTCGAAAATGGCGGCAGCAGCAGCGCGGTGTCGCGAAAAATCTCGACATATTTGCCGCCGTCGCCGACCGCGACCACAGGCCCAAAGACGGGATCGCGATGCGCCCCGATCATGATCTCACGGCGGCCGCTCGCCATCGCAGCCACAATGACGCCGTCGAACCGCGCGCCATGCTTGCGGATGATGTCCTCCATCTGCGCCCAGATCTCGCCGGCCTCCTCGCGGGTTCGGACGCTGAGCTTCACCAGTCCGAGCTCGGATTTGTGGGCGATATCGGCCGAGCAGCCCTTGACCACGACCGGGCCGCCGATGGTCTCGAACGCCGCGACGGCTTCGGCACGCGATCGGCAGAGCCGGTGCGGCACCACGGCAATGCCGTGCGCCGCCAGCAAGGCGAGGCTGTCGGCTTCGTTCAGCATCGTCGTGGCGGTGGACGGGATCATCGGCGGGCTGGTCTCCGTCCGCTGTGCCCTGCGCGCCAGCGTGCGCGCCATCAGCTCACGATGTGCGAGAAACTGATGCAGTGCGGTGACCGCCTCGGTTTCGGTCGGAAACACCGACAGTCCTTCGGATGCAAACTGATCGGCGACACTGCGTTGGGTCGCCGCAATCACCAACGGCTTGCCGGTCTGCCTGCCGAAGGAAGCGGAGTTGCGCGCAAAGGCCTCGACGTCATAGCCGGGACCGGCGACGGGAATGCCGATTAGGAACGCATCCGCCGCGGGGTCTTCGGCAATGACAGGCAGGATGTCGCCGAACAGCCGGCCGTTGGACAACAGCGCCGCCGTCAGATCGATCGGGTTGGTGGTGGTGGCAAAACTCGGCAGGATGGTTTTGAGCTTCCTGTCGGTCTCGGCGGCGAGTTTTGCCATCGGCATGCCGACGGCGGTCGCGGCATCCGCGGTCAAGACGCAGACCGCGCCGGAATTGCTGATCGCCACCAGCCGCCTGCCCTGCGGTTTCCAGCCCTTCAGATAAAGCTCGGTCGCCTCCACCAGCCCGCGCATGTCGGGCGCGCGCCAGATGCCGTGATGCTCGAAGAAGGCATCGACCACGCGGTCCTCATTGGCAAGCGCGCCGGTATGCGACTGCGCCGCCTGCCGTCCCGCTTCGGAACGGCCGGATTTCAGCGCGATGACGGGGAGGTCGCGATCAAGCGCCAAGGCAGCGAGTTCCTCCAGATACTTCTTCTCCGGGATGCTTTCGAGATAGAGCAGCAAGAGCTTGACTTCGGGATCTTCGGCGACCGCGACTGCGAGTTCGCCGACGGAAATGTCGGCGTCGTTGCCGGTGGCGTGGGTGTGGCGAACGCCGATATTGCGCTGGCGCAGGAAGCCGACCGGCACCGTCGACAGCGCGCCGCTCTGGCTCAGCATCGCGACATGCCCCTCGGACCGCTCCATGTCCATGAACATGGTGGAGAAGCTTGCGATGGCGCCGGTGCCGAAATTGGCCAGCCCTTGCGAATTCGGCCCGACGATGCGCATGCCGGCCCTGTGCGCGGCTTCCACCATGCGGCGTTCCTTCGCCTTGCCGGCAACCGCGTCGACCTCGCCGAAACCCGAGGCCATCACGACGGCGATCTTGACGCCGTGCGCGGCGCAGTCCTCCACCGCGCCGATGGCGTTGTCGCCGGCGACCGCGACGATCACCATTTCGGGCGCCTCCGGCAGGTCGTCGAGGCTCTTGAAGCATTTGTAGCCCTGCACTTCCGGGCGCGACGGATTGATCGGAAAAATCTTGCCCTTGAAGCCGAACTTGTCGAGGTAATGCACCGGGCGGCCGCCGACCTTGTTGGGATTTTCCGACGCGCCGATGATGGCGACGGATCGTGGATCAAGCGCGGCCCTGAGACGGCTCATGATTTTGCCTTTTCGAAATAGGGAACGAGGCGGCCGGCGAATGACGTGAACCGCGCCATGACGCGATCGCCGATCGCAAGATCGTTGTCGCCATGGGCCATCATACGAAATCCCTCGGAAGCGTCGATCAGGAGGATGTTGTAGGGAATATGCGCGCGCGTCTCCGGCGTCGCGGCACGGCAGACCAGCGAAGTGGCGTAGACCGTGCCCTCACCGCTGGCGCGCCTTTGTTCAGGGTCCGGCGCACCACAGGCGCAACAAAAACTGCGTCGGAAATATTGTTTTGCGCCACAGGCCGCGCAGGATTGATAGACGATCGCTTCCGCGCCCGTGTTCCAGTCGGCGAGATTGGCTTCGGTCATCGCACCCGCTCCAGGAACATGCTGACATGCGAGGACAGCACACCGCCATCGCCGTGCAACAGGGCGATCGAGGCGTCGCGCACCTGGCGATTTCCGGCGCGGCCGGTCATCTGCAGATGCGTCTCGACCAGATGCGCCATCGCGCCGCCGACCCCGCAATGGCCGTAACTCAGCAAGCCGCCATGGGTGTTGAGGGGCATCGCGCCGTCGCGATTGAAATGCCCTGATCGCACCCGCGCCGCCGCCTCGCCGCGCCCGGCAAGGCCCAAGTCTTCCAGCAGCATGGCGAGCGTAATGGTGAAACTGTCGTAGACCGCGGCGTAGCGCACGTCCGAGATCGCGACGCCGGCGGCTTGCTTGGCGCGCGCAATCGCGATCTCGGCGCCGAGTTCGCTCAAGGCGGGCATCGCCGTGACGTGCTGGTGGGTATGCGCCTGGGCGCAGCCGCGAAGGCGCACATGCGCCTGCCCGGTCGGCTCGAAGCTGACGACGAACGCCGCGCCGCCGTCCGAGACCGGACAGCAATCCAGCAATTTCAGCGGCAACGCCACCGGTTTCGAAGCCATGACGTCGGCGACCGTGATCGGCTCATGAAATTGCGCGCCGGGATGCGTGCAGGCGTGGGCGCGCATCAGCACCGCAAGTTCAGCCAGGTCCTCCTGCGTCACGCCGTATTCATGCATGTAGCGCGAGGCGACGAGGCCGTAATAGGCGGGGATGGTCGGCCCCAGCGGCACCTCGTATTGGGGATGCCCGACCTGGGCCAGCGCCAGGATCGAGGCGTCGCGACTTTGCCCGGTCAACCGGTTCTCGCCGCCAAGCACCAGCACATGTTTTGCTGCTTTGGCCTCGACCAGATGATGCGCCAGCATGGTCATGGCCAAACCGGTCGCGCCTCCCACTTGCACGGCGTGCGCGTAGGCCGGGCGTATCCCAAAATGCTCGGCAAACACCGTCGCCAGCATGATGTGCGGAGAGACGGTGGAATAGCCGCAGAGCACGCCGTCGATCTCGGCGCGTTTCAGGCCGGCATCGGCAATGGCGAGTTCCGCTGCCTTGCTCATGAGGTCGAGCGAGGATGAGCCCTCATGTTTGCCGTAAGACGTGAGGCCGACGCCGGTGATGTAGCTCATGATCGAGCGGCTCCCTGGTCCGTCGTCATTCCGGGGCGCATCGAAGATGCGAACCCGGAATCTCGAGATTCCGGGTTCGATGCTTCGCATCGCCCCGGAATGACGGAAGGAGAGAACGGAGCCAACATCAATACGACTTCGGCAGGCCCAGCACCTTCTCGGCAATAAAACTGAGAATGAGCTGCGGGCTGATCGGGGCGATGCGCGGGATCAGGGATTCGCGCAGGTAACGCTCGACGTGAAATTCCTTGGCGTAGCCGAAGCCGCCATGGGTCATCACCGCCTGCTCGCAGGCGTGAAAGCCGGCTTCGGCGGCGAGATACTTTGCCGCATTCGCGGCTGGCCCGCACGGCATGCCCTGATCGTATTGCCAGCCGGCCTGCAGCGTCATCAGCCAGGCGGCCTCCAGTTCCATCCAGTTCTGCGCCAGCGGATGCTGGATGGCCTGGTTCTTGCCGATCGGACGGTTGAAGACGTTGCGTTCTTTCGCGTAGGCCGCCGCCCGTACCAGCGCGACCTTGCCGAGCCCGACTGCTTCGGCCGCGATCAGGATGCGCTCAGGGTTCATGCCATGCAGGATATATTCGAAACCGCGGCCTTCCTCGCCGAGGCGATCGGCGATGGGAATTTCAAAGTTCTCGATGAACAGCTCGTTGGAATCCACCGCCTTGCGGCCCATCTTTTCGATTTCGTGCACGGCGATGCAGCTGCGATCGAAATCGGTATAGAACAGGCTCAACCCATGGGTCGGTTTCTTCACCTCTTCCAGCGGCGTGGTGCGCGCCAGCAGCAATATCTTCTCGGCGACCTGCGCGGTCGAGATCCAGACTTTTTGGCCGTTGACGACGTATTTGTCGCCCTTTCGCACCGCGCGGGTTTTCAATTGCGTGGTGTTGAGCCCGGTATTGGGTTCGGTGACGGCAAAGCAGGACCGCTGCGTGCCGTCGACAATTCCCGGCAACATCCGCCGGCACTGGTCTTCGGTGCCGAACACGACCACCGGATTGAGCCCGAAAACGTTCATATGCACGGCTGATGCCCCCGACATGCCGGCGCCGGATTCGGCAATCGTCCGCATCATGATCGCGGCGTCGAGGATGCCTAGCCCCGAGCCGCCATAGGCCTCGGGGATGCAGATGCCGAGCCAGCCGGCATCGGCCAGCGCCTTGTGGAAGTCGGCGGGATAGCCGCCCTCCCTGTCCTTCCTCAGCCAATAGGCATCGTCGAAGCGCGCGCAGACTTTGGCCACGGCGTCGCGGATCGATTCCTGGTTGGCGGTGAGCGCGAAATCCATGTTTCAATCCCCCGGGGCCGCGGCTCTGGTCACGCCGTCGCGCACCAGCGCGGCGATCTCGTCGGCGGAGAAGCCGGCCTCACGCAAAATCTCGGCGCCATGCTCGTTGAGCCGCGGCGCCAGCCGCGTCGATTCGACTGCCGTCTCCGACCAGGTGGCGGACACCTTCATGTTGCGGATTTTGCCTTCGGTCGGATGATCGACCACCGGAAAGAAATTCGTCGCGACCAGATGCGGGTCCCGCAGGACGCTTTCGAGATCATGCATCGGCATCACCGGCACGTCGGCCTTTTCGAGCAGTTCGGTCCATTCGGCTGTGGTGCGGGTTTCGAAGACGCGAGCCAGTTCGGCATAGACCGTATCGATGTTGGTGGAGCGCCCGGCGAACGTCGCGAATTTGGGATCGCCGCGCAGATCGTCACGGCCGGTGGCCGTGAAAAAATTCACCCACTGCTTGTCGTTGTAGACGATGACGCAGATATAGCCGTCCGAGGTTTTATAGGGCCGCCGGTCGCGCGACAGATGCCGCGCGTAGCCGCCGCGATCGAGCGGCGGCTCATAGGTCAGCCCGCCCATGTGATCGCCCATGACAAAACCTGCCATGGTCTCGAACATCGGAATATCCAGCCGCTGCCCACGCCCGGTGCGGTCGCGATGCACCAGACTGGCGCAGATCGCGCCGACCGCATGGGTGCCTACGATGCGATCGACCAGCGCGTTCGGCACATAGCGCGGCACGCCGTCGCTGGTCTGAGCCATCAGCGCCGGCAAGGCGGTCGCGCCCTGGATCAGATCGTCATAGGCGGGTTTTGCCGCATAGGGCCCGTCCTGCCCAAAACCGAACACGCCGGCATAGATCAGGCGGGGATTGATCTTCGAAACATCATCGTAGCCGAGCTGCAGCCGCGCCATCGCCTGCGGGCGCACGTTATAGACCAGCACATCGCTCGATGCGATCAGTCGCAGCACGGCGTCGCGCCCCGCAGGCTTCTTCAGGTCGAGCACGATCGAGCGCTTGCTGCGGTTGGTATTGAGAAACACCGGCCCCATGCCGGGATGCCGGGTCGGGCCGATCAGGCGGGTGACATCGCCGTCAGGTGTCTCGACCTTGATGACGTCGGCGCCGTAGTCGCCGAGCATTTGGGTGGCATAGGGCCCCATCAGCACGGTCGTCATGTCGACGACCTTGATGCCCTCCAGCGGTCCCATGGTTTCGTTCGCTCCCAGTATTTTCTCGGAGCTAGTAACGGCAGGTTTCCACGAAGATCAAGGGTTCCTGGCGTATGGACGCATGCATGTTCCAACATCCAGCTGCGGAAGCAAGCCGGCGCGCGCGCTTTATTTGGCGAAAAAGAGGGTGGGCAAGACGCCTGTGCGTCCTTTCCCACCCTCCGCTGCTCGCGTGATGGTGTTAGTTGACGATCTCCACCGGAATTGTAAATGTACCACCATCTCCGCGAATTGTTACCTCGGTGTAGTCAGAACTATGCGGCTTGTCGTACCTGACGGGAACATGGGAGACCATCTGGCCGGCCGGACCGCTTGGTGGGACCTTCTTCACATCCAATATCAGAATTTTCGGGTTGATCCCTTGCGGGACGGCCTCAACGAGCGAAACGTGGTAACCGGTGGTTGGGACGGTCACCTTGCCGGTAACATGTAGCGTGTTGTTGGCGCCCGGCATCTTGTCGATCCAGGCCTTAAATTCACTTTGGTCAGAATTGGTTGACATCTGAATCCTCCGTTCAAGCGTACCCGCAAATAGCGGGCAGAGGATTAAAGCCCGAAATTCGGCATATCACAATCTAAAGTTGTTCTGCAATCCCGCGAATAGGCTTCGGCGCGTGCCGTCATCGGTGCTCGGGCAGGCACCGCGCAGATGCGCCTTTGCCCACGCTAGGGAATTACCTCACAGGCTCCAGCAGCGAGACGTAGTTCGCAACCGCCGCCCCGCCCATGTTGAAGATACCGGCGAGTTTTGCGTTTTTGATCTGCATGCCTTCGGGCGCCTGGCCTGCGAGCTGCATCGCGGTCATGACATGCATGGAGACGCCGGTGGCGCCGATCGGATGGCCCTTGGCCTTCAGGCCGCCGGAGGGATTGACCGGCAGCTTGCCGTCCTTCTGGGTCCAGCCTTCCTTGATGGCGCGGGCGCCCTGCCCGCGCGGCGTCAGCCCCATCGCCTCATACTCGATCAGCTCGGCTACGGTGAAGCAGTCGTGGGTTTCGACGAAGGAGAGATCGGACAATTGCACGCCGGCCGATTGCAGCGCGCGCTGCCAGGCCACCGTGCAGCCCTCGAATTGCAGGATGTCGCGCTTCGACATCGGCAGGAAATCCTGGGCATGGGCGGTGGCGCGGATGTTGACCGCCTTGCCCATGGATTTCGCGGTTTCGGTGTCCGTCAGCACCAGTGCGGCGGCGCCGTCCGATACCAGCGAGCAATCGGTCCGTTTCAGCGGGCCCGCCACGAACGGGTTCTTCTCGCTTTCGGCGCGGCAGAATTCGAAGCCAAAATCCTTGCGCATCTGCGCGTAGGGGTTGGCGACGCCGTTCTTGTGATTTTTCGCGGCGATCATCGCCAGCGCATCGGACTGGTCGCCATATTTCTGGAAATAGGACTGTGCGATTTTGCCGAACACGCCGGCAAAGCCGCCAGGGGTGTCGCCGTCCTCCGGCAGATAGGATGCCTTCAGCAGGTTCTTGCCGATCTCCGCAGACGGCGTTCGCGTCATCTGCTCGACGCCGACCACCAGCACAACTCTGGCCGCGCCTGACGCAATCGCCCGGATGCCCTGATGCACGGCCGCCGATCCCGTAGCGCAGGCATTTTCCACCCGGGTCGCCGGCTTGAAGCGGAAGGCCGGATCGGCCTGCAGCACCAACGAGGCGGTAAAATCCTGTGGCGAGAAGCCACCGTTGAAATGCCCGAGCACGATCTCGTCGACATCGGCAGCCGAAATGCCGGCATCCGCCAGCGCCTCGTTGGCGACCTTGACCACCAGGCTTTCCACGGTTTCGGTGTCGAACTTGCCGAACGGCGTGTGCGCCCATCCGACGATGCTGGCTGTCATGGTCGTTCTCCCTGTCTGGCTGAGACGGCTTTTAACCTATCTATGCGCCGGTTTCAGCGATTTCATGCTGCGCTGGCAGATGGCAGTTATGCCGGCCCAGTTGCCGGACCTGATCTCCGCGGCCGGGCAGAGCCAGGAACCGCCGACCGCGACCACATTCGGCTCGCTCAACCAGGAAGCCGCATTGGCCTCGCCGATGCCGCCAGTCGGACAAATCAGCGCATCCGGAAATGGGCCGGCCAGCGCCCGCAGCGCCTTGATGCCGCCGGACTGCTCCGCGGGAAAGAATTTGACGAGATCGAAGCCATGGGCCAGCGCCCGCATCATCTCCGATGCCGTTGCAATCCCCGGCGCGAAGGGCAACCGGCTTGCGGCCGCGGCCTGCAACAACTCGGGCGTGATGCCGGGGCTGATGCCGAAGGCGACACCAAGCGCCTCGGCGCGCGCCAGATCGTCCGCGTTCAGGATCGTCCCGATGCCGACGACAGCGTCGGGTACCTCGGCCATGATTGCCCTGGCGGCTTCGATGGCGACCGGTGTACGCAGGGTCACCTCCAGCACGCGCACGCCGCCGGCGACGAGAGCCCTGGCGAGGGGAACGGCATCTTCGACGCGCTCAATGGTGAGCACCGGAATGACCATGGCCTGCCTGAACATTGCAGCCAGTTTTTCCCGCTTCGCTGTCATCGCGAGGCCTTGCAAGTGGAAGACGCGCCCAGCGAGGCGGTCGACGGCATTGCCGAGCGCGGGATGATCGCGCCGGGATAACAAACCACGACGCCGGCCAGACGATGCCCGGCATGCGCCGCCTCGGCCGGCTCCATGCCTGAAAGCCGTGCGGCGATATAGGCCGCGGAGAAACTGTCGCCTGCCGCCGTGGTATCCGCGACAGGCTGCGTCACAGGTTCCGCCCTCACCTCCTTCGTAACCCCTGCGAACCGCACGATGCTAGCCGGCTTCAGAAGCTTCAGCACGGCCTCGCGGCACGGGATGCGCGCCAGCAACTGGTCGTCATTGTCGCCGGGATAGAGCGGCAGCAAATCCTCGCTCGAAGCGAGCACGATATCGGATTCGGCAAACGCCTGGTCGAAGACGGCACGCGCGACATCGAGATCGGGCCAGCCGCGGACACGGAAATTGGTGTCAAAGGCAATACGGGCGCCATGTTTGCGAGCGCGATGGAGCGCCCCGAACAATTTCGTCCGGCCCGCTGCGCTGTAGATCGACAGCGTGATGGCCGAGAGATAGACGACGTCGTAGGTCGAAAGCCAATCCAGCATGTCGTCGGTCTCGGGCAGGTCCATCAGGCTGCGCGCCGCGGCGCTTTCGCGCCAGTGAAAGAACCGCCGCTCGCCGTTCTCATCGGTCTTGATGAGGTAGATGCCGGGCAACTTGCCGCCCAGCCGCGGCACCCGGCCGGTTCCGACGCCCTCGGCGGCCCAGCCCGCGATCATCTCGTCGCTCATGGGATCGTCGCCGAGCGCGGTGATGTAGTCGACCTCGATGCCGAGACGGGCGAGATAGACCGCGGTATTGAGGGTGTCGCCGCCATAGCCGCGCGAATAGAGGCCACGCTCGGCCTGCTTCAACTCGATCATGCACTCGCCGATGCTGGCCACTCTCGTCATGACCGCATCCTCAAGGCTCAGGCCGCGAACTTGCCACCAAGCTCGTCTTCGATGTGAATCCGGATGATGTCGTCGAAGGTCTTTTCGGCGGTGGTGAAGCCGAGGCCGAGCGCCCGTTTGGGATCGAAATCGCGCGGCCAGCCGGCGACGATTCCCATGATGAACGGGTCGGGCTCGCGCTTGATCCTGGCCGCCACCTTGTCGCCCGCCACCCGCTTCAGGGCAGCGATCTGTTCGCCGACGGTGGCCGAAAGGCCGGGCATGGTGAGGTTGCGGCGGGCGCCGACGGTGGTGCTGTCCATCGTCGCGGCATGAAGCAGGAAGCCGACGGCCGAGCGCGGCGTGGCGTGCCAGTGGCGGACGTCCTCGGACACCGGCAACACGGCTTCCTTCCCCGCCAGCGGCTCGCGCAGGATGTTGGAGAAGAAGCCGGAGGCCGCCTTGTTGGGCAGGCCCGGGCGGATGCAGACGGTCGGGAGCCGAATGCCGATGCCGTCCATGAAGCCGCGGCGCGAATAATCCGCCAGCAACAGCTCGTCGATCGCCTTCTGGGTGCCATAGCTCAGAAGCGGTGTGTGGAAGAATTCGTCGCCGATCTTTTCGGGGAACGGCGCGCCGAACACCGCAATCGAGGAGGTGAACACGATCCTGGGCTTGTAGCCGCCGCCGACCAGCCGGATTGCGTCCAGCAGCATCCGCGTGCCGTCGAGATTGATGCGATAGCCCTTGTCGAAATCAAGCTCGGCCTCGCCGGAGACGATGGCGGCCAAGTGGAAGATCACGTCGGGACGGCCTGCGACCAGCTTTTCGGCGAAACCTGCCACCGCGAAATCGCCCGCCGCGACGTCAACCGGAAACCCCGCCTTGTCGGGTTTTGCCGGCGCGACCACGTCCTGCAGAGTCATGCGGCTGATATCGCGCTTGCCGAGACGACCGTCGCGCAGCAGCCGTTCGGTCAGTTTGCGGCCGACCATGCCGGCCGCACCGAGTACCAGAATGTGCAAGAACCCAACTCCTTTTTATTGCGTCATTCCGGGATGCGTCAGTCAGGTCGGCGATAGCCGACGCAGAGTCGCGCAGACCCGGAATCCATGCTTGCCGTCGTGGTTTTGGATTCCGGGTTCGCTCGCAGCTTCGCTGCTCCCGCCCCGGAATGACATCATGGGTTCACTCTTTCACCGCACCTGTCATCGCCGACACATAGTGCTCGACAAAGAACGCATAGAGGATGACCAGCGGCAGCGAGCCTGCCAGCGCGCCGGCCATCAGCGCGCCCCAGCGATAGACGTCGCCGTCGACGAACTCGTTGACGATCGCGACCGGCACGGTCTTGTTCGGCATCGATTGCAGGAAAGTCAGAGCGTAGATGAATTCGTTCCAGCACAGCGTGAAGCAGAAGATGAAGGCCGAGATCAGCCCGGGCACGGCCAGCGGCAGCACGATCTTGGTCAGGATCTGCCAGCGGCTGGCGCCGTCGATCAGCGCGCATTCCTCGAGCTCGAACGGAATGGTCTTGAAGTAACCCATCAACAGCCAGGTCGAGAACGGGATCAGGATGGTCGGATAGGTCAGGATCAGCGCCAGCGGCGAATTGAACAGTCCGTACTGAAACACGACGGTCGCGAGCGGAATGAACAGGATCGACGGCGGCACGAGATAGGAGAGGAAGATCAGGCCGCCGACGAGATGGGCGCCCTTGTAGCGCAGCCGGACGATGGCATAGGCCGCAAGTACGCTCGCGACAATCGACAGCGCCGTGGCGCCAACCGCGACATACATCGTGTTCCACAGCCACCTCGGATAGTAGCTTTCGAACAACAGTTTGTGGAAATGCTTCAGCGTCGGATGCCAGACCCAGAACGGGCTGTAGGTCTCCATGTCGAGCAGCTGATTGTCCGGTTTTACCGACGTCAGCGCCATCCAGTAGAACGGAAACAAGAGGACGATAATGATGATCGAGAGCGGCAAATAGAGCGTCACCACCCGCCGCGGCACCGACTGCAGATAGCTCATGCCCTCGCTGTTATCGACGCGCGCCGGCGTCGACAGGATACCCTTGAGGTCGACCTTGATCGCCGGGAGATCAGTCATTGTTCTCTCCCTGCTGCCACTTCCGCCGCTGCAATCCGAACCAGGACACCATGATCGCGGCAAGCAGGAACGGGATCATGGCGCTCGAGATCGCGGCGCCCTCGCCCAGTTGTCCGGCGATGATGGCGCGCTGATACGACAAGGTCGCCATCAGGTGGGTGGCGTTGACCGGGCCGCCGCGGGTCATCGCCCAGATCAGCTGGAAGTCGGTAAAGGTGAACAGCACCGAGAAGGTCATCACGACCGCGATGATCGGGGTCAACAGCGGATAGGTGATGTGGCGGAACATCTGCCAGCGGGTGGCGCCATCCAGCGTTGCCGCCTCATAGAGCGAGGGCTGCACGGTCTGCAGGCCGGCCAGCAGCGTGATGGCGACGAACGGCACGCCGCGCCAGATATTGGCGAAGATTACGCAGCCCCGCGCCCAGCTGCTGTCGCCGAGGAAGTTGATGTTCTGGGTGATGAGCCCGAGATGCTTCAGCGACCACGAGATGATCGAGAACTGCGCATCGAAGATCCACCAGAACGCGAGCGCCGACAGCACCGTCGGCACGATGAAGGGAATCAGGATCGCCGCGCGCAACATCGCCTTGAACGGCATGTTTTCGTTGAGCAGCAGCGCGAGATAGAGGCCAATGGCGAATTTGAAGGCGGAGGCAACGAAAGTGTAGAGCAGCGTGTTGGTCACCGACAGCCAGAAGATTGAATTATCCCAAAGCCAAGCATAGTTTTCAACGCCGATGAATTGGCCGGCGCGGCCGATCTTGGTGTCGGTGAAGGAAAGCCAGATGCCGAGCCCCAGCGGATAGGCCAGGAAGAAGATCAAAAATCCCATCGCCGGCAGCATGAACCAGAAGCCGAGCCAGTTCTTGTTATGCTTGAGCTGGTCCCATGCGGTCGCTTCGCGGATTCGCGATTTTGTGCGCTGTGGAGCGAGAGCAATGTCGGCCATGGCGATATCCCGTCTTCGGTGGCGATGGGGCGGACGGCATCGACGCCGTCCGCCCCGTTGTTATCAGCGATAGATGCGCTTCAGCTGCCGCTCGGCTTCTGCGACGGCGGTCTTGGCATCCTTGGCGCCGGTGCAGTAGTTCGCGAACATGTCGACCACGATGAAGTCGGCGATCGCGGTTGCCGCCTTCTCGCCGACATGGCCGATGCCGGACGCGGGAAGCGTGCGCTTGGACGCTTGCGAAAACGGGTAGTTCTTGGGATCTGCCGTCCAGATCGGCGAGGATTCATAGGCGTTCAGCGTCTGGGTCAGATAGCCGCGCGAGGCCGTCAGCCACTTGTCGAACTGTTCCTTCTCCAGCATGAAGTCCATGAAGGCTTTGCAAGCGTTCGGATATTTGGTGAAATTAAAGGCGAGGATCGGGAAGCAAAGCTGCAATTCGGTTGGCTTGCCGATCGGGCCGACCGGCATCAACGCGTGATAGGTGTCCTCGGCGAGGTCCTTCTTGGTTGGATCATCCTTCGCGGCGATGTAGATCGAGATACCGTTGGCGGTGCAGTAGAGTTCGCCCGCGAGGTACGCCTTGTTGTTGGACGAGTCGTTCCAGGAAGCAACGCCGGAAATGAAGGTATCCGAGAGCGCCTTGGCGTAATCCATCGCCTTCATGGTCTCCGGTGAGTTGATGATGACCTTGTCGTCCTTGTCGACGGTCCAGGCGTTGTGGCCCCACAGAATCCAGTGCAGCCAGCCATTGGCGTCGCCCGAGGCATGGCCGAGTGCAAAACCGGCCGGCGTGTTGTTCGCCTTCAGTGCCTTGCACATTGCAAGAAAGCCCGGGAAATCCTTCGGGAATTCCTTGAAGCCGGCCTTGTCGGCCGCCGACTTGCGGTAGGTCATGTAGCCGCCGCCCGTCGCAACGGGAATGCCGAGCCAGTCCTTGCCCTGCATGCAGGTTTTCGCCGCAGCATCGGTCCAGCCGCCGTACTTCTTGCCGAGATAGTCGGCAACGTCGTTCACCTTGACCACCTTGGTCGGGAACAGCTGCGGCAGCGTGTGCAGGCCCCAGACCATGTCGAGGCCGGAGCCGGTGTTGGCGGCAACGGAGGCCTTCGGCTGCAGATCCTCAAAGGATTCGGAGAACACGGTCATCTCGGTACCGGTCGCCGACTTGAACGCCGCGACGATCGCGTTGAACGCCTCATCCTCCGACGGCACGAAGCGCTTCCAGCGCATCAAGGTCAGCTTGGCGCCCGCTTCCGGCTTCCACGGCGAATCCGCCGCCCAGGCCTTGGCGAAGTTGAGCAGCGCTTCTCCGGACAGTGCGGCGCCGGCTGCGAGCGCGGTGCTGCCCTGAAGCAGACTGCGGCGGGTGAAATCATGCATGGTCGTCTCTCCCTGTGGTGATGTTTTGGTTTCTTTTAGGCGCTCAGCCGCTTGCCCGTGGTGTCGTCGAAAAGATGGACAAGCGACGGATCCGGCTTCAGGCGAACCTTGTCACCCGGATTGAACTGGTGGCGTTCGCGGAACACGGCGACGACCTGCTCGCCGCCAAGATTGGCGAACACCTGGGTCTCCGAGCCGGTCGGCTCGACCACGATGATCTCAGCCTCGGCGCCATCGTCGGCGATGGTGAAGTGCTCCGGCCGCACGCCGTAGACAGCCGGTCTGCCGTCGGAATTGGCGGGCGCCGTCTTCAGCGGCAGCTTGACGCCGTTCGGGCCTTCGAAGCCGGCCGTCCCGTTCGCCTTCACCTTGCCCTTGAGGAAATTCATCGCGGGCGAGCCGATGAAGCCGGCGACAAACTGGTTGTCCGGCTTGTCGTAGAGTTCGAGCGGCGAGCCGATCTGCTCGACGATGCCGTCATGCATCACCACGATCTTGTCGGCCAGGGTCATGGCTTCGATCTGGTCGTGGGTGACGTAGACGGTGGTGGTCTTCAGCCGCTGATGCAGTTCCTTGATCTCGGTGCGCATCGCCACCCGCAGCTTGGCGTCGAGGTTCGACAAGGGCTCGTCGAACAGGAACACCTGGGGATCCCTGACGATGGCGCGGCCCATCGCGACGCGCTGGCGCTGGCCGCCCGACAATTGCCGGGGATAGCGATCGAGCAGCGGCGTCAGCGCGAGGATTTCCGCGGCGCGATTGACGCCATTGCTGATTTCCGCCGCGCTGGCACCACGCAATTTCAGGGAAAATCCCATATTGTCGGCGACCGTCATGTGCGGATAGAGCGCATAGTTCTGGAATACCATCGCGATGTCGCGCTCTTTGGGCTGGACATTGTTGACGACGCGGTCGCCGATCGAGATCGTCCCCGAGGTGATGTTTTCGAGCCCGGCGAGCATCCGCAACAGGGTCGATTTGCCGCAGCCGGAGGGACCGACCAGGACGACGAAGGCGCCATCCTCGATCGGGATCGATACGCCGTGCAACACCTCAAAGCCGCCAAACGATTTCCGCACGTCGCGAATTTGCACCGACGACATCAATTCCCCTCCCAAAACACAGCAAGGCCAACGGGCTTGGCTCTGTGGCTGCCCTTTTCATTGCAGGGCGTCATAGCAGAATTTTTTGCTGGTGTCCTTGGATCAAAGTCGTAATTGGTTACCGTTCCCACCGGCGTTGCGAAGCGGGCATTGACGTGCAAACATCCAGCGCCAAACCGAAAATGACGCACAAAAAGAAGGCGTGTGCGCTGCGGGAGAAACAATGAACAGGCCGCTGACCGGCGTCGTCAGACGCAAACTTCGCTCCCAGGAATGGTTCAACAACCCTCACAATCCCGGGATGACCGCGCTCTATCTCGAGCGCTACCTCAATTACGGCCTGACCCGGCAGGAACTGCAAGCCGGCAAGCCGATCATCGGCATCGCCCAGACCGGCAATGACCTGTCGCCGTGTAACCGCCATCACATCGAGCTGGCGCATCGGGTGCGCGAGGGAATCCGGGCCGCCGGCGGGATTGCGATGGAATTTCCGATGCACCCGATCCAGGAAACCGGCAAACGCCCGACAGCGGCGCTCGACCGCAACCTCGCCTATCTCGGCCTGGTCGAAATCCTGTTCGGTTATCCCCTCGACGGGGTGGTCCTGACCACCGGCTGCGACAAGACGACGCCCGCCTGCCTGATGGCGGCCGCCACCGTCAATATGCCGGCGATCGTGCTGTCGGGCGGGCCGATGCTGAACGGCTGGTTCAACGGCGAGCGTTCCGGGTCCGGCACCGTGGTCTGGAAAGCGCGCGAGCGGCTCGCCGCGGGCGAAATCGACTACGAAGAGTTCATGAACATTGTCGCCTCCTCGGCGCCGTCGGTCGGCCACTGCAACACCATGGGCACCGCCTCCACCATGAATTCGCTGGCCGAGGCGCTCGGCATGTCGCTGCCGGGCTGCGCGGCGATCCCCGCACCCTATCGCGAGCGCGGCCAGATTGCCTATGAGACGGGAATACGCATCGTCGGGATGGTCTGGGAGGATCTGAAACCGTCCGATATCCTGACGCGCGAGGCGTTCGAGAACTGCATCGTGGTCAATTCGGCGATCGGCGGATCAACCAACGCGCCGATCCACATCAACGCACTGGCCCGCCATATCGGCGTGGAACTCTCGATCGACGACTGGCAGAAATACGGCCACGCGATTCCACTGTTGGTCAACATGCAGCCGGCCGGCTTCTACCTCGGCGAGGAATATCACCGCGCCGGCGGCGTGCCTTCAGTGGTCGGCGAGTTGATGCGACACCAGCGCATCCATGAAGGCGCCATGACCGTCAACGGCCACACCATGGGCGACAATTGCCGCAATGCCCCAAAACCCGACGGCGACGTGATCTGGAGTTTTGGAAAACCCCTGGTGAAGGACGCGGGCTTCCTCGTCCTGCGCGGCAACCTCTTTGATTCTGCGATCATGAAAACCAGCGTGATCTCCAAGGAATTCCGCGACCGCTATCTGATCAACCCGAAAGACCCGAACGCGTTCGAGGGCCGCGCCATCGTGTTCGAGGGCCCGGAGGATTATCATCACCGGATCGACGACGCCGCGCTCGATATCGACGAGCACTGCATCCTGTTCGTGCGCGGCACCGGCCCGATCGGCTATCCCGGCGGCGCCGAGGTCGTGAACATGCAGCCGCCGGCGGCGCTGATCAAACGCGGCATCCTGTCATTGCCCTGTATCGGCGATGGCCGCCAGTCCGGCACCTCGGGCTCGCCGTCGATCCTCAACGCCACGCCGGAAGCCGCCGCCGATGGCGGGCTGGCGATCCTGAAGACCGGCGACAAGGTCCGCATCGACCTCAACAAGGGCAGCGCCAACATCCTGATCTCGGATGCCGAGTTGAAGAAGCGCCGCGCCGAGCTGAAAGCCAGTGGCGGCTTTAAATATCCGGCCAACCAGACGCCATGGCAGGAACTCTACCGCTCCACCGTCGGCCAGCAGGCCACCGGCGCCTGCATGGAATTCGCCACCCGCTATCACGACATCGCAGGCAAGGTCGGCGTCGCGCGGGATAATCATTAGAAAGCGAGTCCATGAATAAACTGCGAATCACGACGCGCGCGTGTCTCACCTCTCCCGTAGGGAGAGGTCGGATCGCATCGACAGATGCGATCCGGGTGAGGGGTTAAGGACTAACGGCAAACCGCACCCCCCCACCCGGCGCTGCGCGCCGACCTCTCCCCTCAGGAGAGGTGAAGGCCGCCGTTGTCGCGGTGTTCAATCCATCTTGATCATTTTAGGAGAACGACATGTCAGACCGCCTCAAGGGCAAACGCGCATTCGTGACCGCGGGCGCGGCGGGCATCGGGCGGGCATCGGCGCTCGCCTTTGCGCGCGAAGGAGCCACGGTTTTTGCGACCGATATCGACGAGAAGGGCCTCGCGGCGCTCAAGAGCGAGGGCGTCACCGAGGTGGCGCGGCTCGACGCGCGCGACACGGCCGCGGTCACCGCGATGGCGAAGCGCGCAGGGCCAATCGATATCCTGCTCAACGCGGCCGGCTTCGTGCACAATGGCACCGTGCTGGACTGCTCCGACGAGGACTGGGATTTTTCCTTCGACCTCAACGTCAAGTCGATGCACCGCACGCTGCGGGCATTCGTGCCGGGAATGCTGGAACGGGGAAAGGGTTCGATCGTCAACATCTCCTCGGCCGCGGGCGTGTTCAAGGCTGCTCCCAACCGCTACGTCTATGGTGCCACCAAGGCCGCGGTCGCGGCGCTGACGCGCGCGGTCGCCGCCGATTTCATCACCAGGGGCATTCGCTGCAACTGCATCTGCCCCGGCACCATCGAGACGCCGTCGATGCTCAACCGCGCCGCGGCGGCCGGTCCCGGCGGCCGCGAGATGTTCGTCAGCCGCCAGCCGATGGGCCGGCTCGGCACCGCTGAAGAAATCGCCTCGCTGGCCGTCTATCTCGCCAGCGACGAAAGCGCGTTCACGACAGGCGTCGCCCACATCATCGATGGCGGCTGGACGCTGTAGGGAGTAGTCTCATGAACAGGATCGATCTCAACGGCCGAACTGCCGTGGTCACCGGTGGCGCACAAGGTTTCGGCCGCGCCATCACCGAACGTTTTGTTGCCTCCGGCGCCAAGGTCGCGATCTGGGATCATGACGCGCCGCTCGCCGAGAAGACGGCGAAAGAAATCGGCAACAGCGTCAGCGCCTTCAAGGTCGACGTCTCCGACCTCGCCGCGGTCGAGAAGACGCGCGACGAGACCCTGAAGGCGTTCGGCAAGATCGACATCCTTGTCAACAATGCCGGCATTGCCGGCGTCAACAAGACGGTGTGGGACACCGACCTCGATGAATGGCGCAAGGTGCTGCGCATCAATCTCGACGGCCCCTTCATCTGCTGCAAGGCGATCGCGCCGGTCATGATCGGCCAGGCCTACGGCCGCATCGTCAACATCGCTTCGATTGCCGGCAAGGAGGGCAATCCCAACGCGGCACATTATTCGGCCTCGAAGGCAGGCCTGATCGCGCTGACCAAATCGCTCGGCAAGGAGCTCGCGCAGCACGACATCCTGGTCAACGCGGTGACGCCGGCTGCCGCCAAGACCGCGATCTTCGACCAGATGACGCAAGCCCATATCGACTTCATGCTGTCGAAGATTCCGAAGAACCGCTTTGTCCTCGTCGAAGAACTGGCCGCGATGGTGGCGTGGCTGGCGTCGGAGGATTGCGCGTTCTCCACCGGCGCGGTGTTCGACATTTCAGGCGGCCGCGCGACGTATTGAGGGGACATCATGATCCGGGAAGGCGGTTGCCTGTGCGGCGCGGTGCGGTTCAGGTGCGAGGGCGAACCGATCAATGTCCGCGCCTGCCATTGCCGCAACTGCCAGAAGGCGATGGGATCGCCGTTCTTTGCGCGTGCGCTTTTCCCGCAAATCGCGCTGACGATCGAGGGTGAGACCGCGCGCTTCGCCTCCTCTGAGACGCTGGAGCGGGTGTTCTGCAAGATCTGCGGCACGCGCCTGTTCGGCTGGCGCAAGAACGGCACCGCAGCGGGCGTAGCGCTGGCCACCTTCGACGACCGCAACGCCTTTGCGCCGACCGAGCACATCTGGGTTTCCGAGAAGATGAATTGGGTCAAACTCGACGACGGCCTGCCGCAATATCCGGGGATGCCTCCCGCCTGACCCTCTCATCGCCCCTGTTCGCGCCGGCTATCAATGAATAGATAACGGGCTGACCTATCGCTCGAACCGGCCAGGACATTCGTGAATATCACTCTGTACGGCATATCCGTCTGGATATTGCCGCTCATCACCGCCATCACCTTTCATGAGGCCGCCCATGGCTTTGTTGCGCACCATTTCGGCGACAACACCGCCTGGGAACGGGGCCGCGTCACTTTCAATCCGCTAAAGCATATCGACCCCTTCGGCACGATTATCATGCCGGCGATGCTGCTGCTGGCCCATTCCCCCTTTCTGTTCGGTTACGCCAGGCCGGTCCCGGTGAATTTTCGCGCGCTCCGCAACCCCAGGCTCGACATGGTCTGGGTGGCGCTGGCCGGCCCCGCCACCAATATCGCGCTGGCCTTGTTTGCCGCTGCGGCGTTCCATGCCGTGAATTTCCTGCCGCCGGACGCCGGGCAATGGGTGGCCGACAACCTCAAAAATGCGCTGGTTATCAACGTCGTACTGGCCATCTTCAACATGCTTCCGATCCCGCCTTTGGACGGCGGACGGGTCGCGGTCGGACTGATGCCCCGGGTGCTCGCCGCGCCGCTTGCCCGGCTCGAGCCTTTTGGGATGCTGATCCTGATCGGGCTTCTGATCCTGCTTCCGCTGGCCGGCAGCCAGCTCGGTCTAAATCTTGATGTTATTTCGGCGATACTGCGTAATGTGACCGGCTATGTGATCCAGTTGCTTCTCGTGCTGACCGGCAACGCATAGTCCAATCCCGGCGAAGCGCCAAAAAAAGGGCTGAGGCACATCTTGATCAGAGCTGCGGACATGTTGATCGCCCGCCGCGCCGACACCAGGGCGCGCGCGGATTTCGCGACCTGGAAAATGATGGCCAAGCTGAACGGCATCACCGCACTCCCCGGGGAAGCCCTGACCTTCCTCGAAAGCTACAAGGCGCTGCTTAAGGAGATGCCGGAAGACGCGGCGTCCGAGGCCACCATCCATCTCATCTACAAGGGCTATTACGCCAAGATGGGCGGGGTCGGTGCTGCGCCCGAGCTTCCCGCCCGCTCCAGCGACCCGGTGACCGACAACGTCACCGCCTTCAAGCGCCCGCCGGTTCCGCGTAACAAGCCCACAGCGCCCGGCGCGCCGACAAAACCCCGGCTTCCGGTCGGGCTGATCTTCGCCTGCCTCGTCGTGGTCTATGTCGGGATCAGATATTACCTGATGCAGTGACCCCGCCGCCGGCCCGCGGGCGCGGCGGTAGTGTCTCAGTTTGAAATTTTGGCCTCAATAGGGGCCGCCGCGTGGCGTGCGGCCCGCCTCATCGGGATATTTTACGTCGGCAAGTCGGTTGTCATTTCTGCACAGGTCTGCGAATCCCCAGATTAAAAAGCGGTCGCCAGGCTTGGCGCTGGATTTCAAGTGATCCAAAAAATCTTCATATTCGTCGAAGATCAATCGTAGCGGGGCGGAACTGCCGCGATACAACAGATGCTCTACGATGATCGGCTGCTGTTCTGCAATGTTTCGAACGCGGTCGAGCACTTCCGGCGCTAAAATATTTTCGCCTGCCGTCGACCAATCGTCAGCGTCCGACGTGACGTGCCCCTCCCTTAACCAAAAGACCGCCGAAATTGCAAACTGAGACACCGCCGGCGCGGCCCGTCAGACTCAGCTCTTGCCCGGCAGCCCGAAATGCACCGGCAAGGCAAAACGCAGTCCTTCGTCGGCAACGAGCGGCGGAGGCTTCGGCACCGGATCGGAACGGCGCAGCATGGCAAGCGCCGCCTCGTCATAGGCCGCATCGCCGGAACTCTCCGCGATACGGCTGGCGACGATGTGGCCCAGACGGTCGAAGGTCACGTCGAGAACAACCTTGGCATCCCTGAATTTCTGCAGCGGCGGATTGCGCTTGTGCTTGTCGAAATGCGCGCCCAACTGCGCGAACCAGGACGTCTTCATCCGTTCCAGCGCCTTGCCGACGCCTTGCACCGGAGCCTGCGAGGCGCCGACCGGTGCGGTATCGACGCTCGGCATCGCGGTCGCTTCAGCGGCAGCCGATTCCTCCGAGGCGGAAGTGGCAACGGTGGCGACCTTCGTGTCGTCCTCTTTCGGCTTGCTGGAGTTGTTCGGCGTCACCACCCGATCGGGTTCCTCGGTTTCGGTCGGCGTGTCCTTCGGCAGCTCAGTCTCCTTCAGTTCCGCCTTCTGCTCGGCGATGGCGGGCGAAGCGACCGCGGCCGGCGTGTCCGGCCCCGGCGGCAGTTCGGTGGGGTCGAGACGCGGCGACATCATTTCCAGCCCGATCTCGATCGCAGGCGCGCCAAGCTCCTCGTCGGCTGCGTCGGCGCGCAGATGGGCAAACGCCAGCGCCGCTCCGCCGGCGTGAAGCGCGAGCGCCACCGCGGCTGCGATAATCCACAGCCGCCGGGAAGGTTTTTGATCGAGGCCGAGGTCGGACATGCAATCAGACCATGTTCAGGGTTTTGAATCCGCCGGCGCCGAAGGCGGCAGGGCGGAATCCGGAACGCCTTCCAGCGCCACCAGCTTGATCTTCAAATAGCCGCCGGTTCGCAGGATTTCCAGCACGTCAAAAAAGTCGCCATAAGGCACCGCGCGATCAACGCGCATCAGTATGGCGCGATCCTTGCTGCTGTCGGCCATCGCATCGAGCGAACGGACCAGGTCGACGCGCTTGACCGGGTTCTCCCCGATCGCCACCGCCAGATCCGGCTTGATCGTGACATAGGTCGGCTTGTCCGGCTTCTTGGTGGGGGTCGCGGTCGACGACGGCAGGTCGACCGGCAGGTCGACCGTCGACAGCGGCGCCGCCACCATGAAGATGATCAGAAGCACCAGGATGACGTCGATGAACGGCGTGACGTTGATCTCGTGGGTTTCCCCAAAATCATCGTCGTCATCGACGCCGGAATCCGCAAACGAAACGCCCATCGCCTACTCCGCCGCGCGCGAATGCGCGCCACCGTGGGTGCGGTCGAGATCGCGCGACAGCAACCGCGCCGCGGCCCCCGACGCCCGGCCGACCAGTTCGAGATAGCCTTTCGTCACCCGCGAAAAATGGTTGTAGATGATCACGGCCGGGATCGCCGCGGCCAGGCCGAAGGCGGTGGCAAGCAGCGCCTCGGCGATGCCCGGCGCCACCACCGCCAGATTGGTGGTCTGCGATTTCGAAATGCCGATGAAGCTGTTCATGATGCCCCACACCGTGCCGAACAGGCCGACAAAGGGCGAGGTCGCGCCGATGGTCGCAAGCAATCCCATGCCGAGCCGGATCCGGCGCGCTTCGGCGCGCACGATCTCGGCAAAACTCGAGGCCGCCCGTTCCTTGATGCCGGCGTCGCTGGAAATTCCCGCCGACAGCCGCGCCTCGCGCATGGCGGCCGCGAGCAGTTTCGACAGCGCGGTGCCCTTTGCGCCCAGCGCGAATTGGGCTTCCGCCAGCGATCTGGCGTCGCCGATCTTGTCGAGGGCCGTGCGCAGGCCGCGCCGAACCAGCGACAGCTCGATCATCTTGGCGATGAAGATTGTCCAGGTCACGAGCGAGGCGAAGGCAAGCCCGATCATGACCGCCTTGACCAGGATATCCGCCGACAGGAACATCGACCAGGGCGACAGCTCGCGCAGGCCCCCCGTAACCGTTTTCAGCGGCTTGCTCGTGGTATCGGCCGCCGTTATCGCCGCTGCATCGGAGGTGGCTGGCGCCGGCGGGCTTGCCGCCACCACGGGTGGTGCGGGAGGCTGCGCCAGCGGCGCGGCTGGCTGCGACGAAGGGGGTGACTGCTGAACTGGCGCGGCCACCTGCTGCGCCAATGACGGCGTGGCCATCGACAGCATCGCCAGCGCCAGCATCACGCGACAGGTCACTCGAAATGGTGAAGGGTTCATGTTCAGTCCAATACGGATCAAGTTCTTCTAACAGGCATCCGGCCGTTGCGGCGTCTGCGGAATGCCGGGACGATCATCACGGTGCGGCCGCAAGAAGCACAAGCGTGCCTATGCCAGCCCTCGGGATCAGGCGATCGGCGGAGCGCGGGGTTGAAATGCGACCCGGGCGGAGCCCCGCTCGACGAACCCGGCCTCGCCCTCCACATACGAAAACGCAGTCGCCTGCGGCGCCGTCAGATCGGGCGGCGTCGCCCCAACCATGATGCTGGCCAAGGCCATGACCGCGCAGATCGCGCAATCATCGCCGGCGTGGCCGGCGGGTTCTCGACCGGGGGAAGTCTTCGGCAAGACCGAGGCGGAAGCGATCGTCTGCGCGGTTCTATCGACGATGCGCGAATGCGCAGCGTCGAGCCCCGATCGCTTCGCAGCTGCGGACGCCGTCTGCGCGCTGCCGTGGAAATGTCCGAACGACAGCAGAAACTGGATCGCCAGCGCACACAGCGCGAGCCGCGACCCATGCCTGATGTTTGACCGGAACCATTTCATGTCGGCATGCGCCTCTAGTTAAAGTGTCTGGAAGGCTTTCCGACTACTTGTCTTGTTATAGTATAACATCTCGGGGATGGCGCCTAGTAACGTCTTCATGGAGCGAGCCGATCGCGGCTCGGCTTCATCATTGATGGCGGCCAATTTGGCCGTTTCAGGGTCGTCTCGCCCAAAACCCCTCGCCCGGTCCTCGATCACGACCTCGAGATTGACGATCGGGCTGCGCATGGCCCTCTCCCGCTCTAGAATTTCGCCATCGCGCTGACGCGAAAGGTTCGCGCCTGGCCCGGCGAGATGTTGTTGTTGCCGTCCGCCGATGCCCAATATCCCTTGTTGAAGAGATTCTCGACATTGAGCTGCGCCTTCCAGGTCTCGTTGATCTTGAGATAGAGCGCGGCGTCGAAGCGAACGAACCCCGGCAAGCGAACGGTGTCGTCGGAAGAGGCAAAGGAATCGCTGAAATAGATCACGCCGAGCGCCGCGGCCCACTTCGGGTCGATCTGATACTTGTTCCACCACGCAAACTGGTTGTACGGCACGAGCTGGACGCGGTTGCCGGGAACGATGGTCGTCGAGGTGGCGCTGGTGATCTTCGCATCCGTATAGGCATAGGCGAGCGACGATTGCCAGTCGCTCCTGACGTAGCCGGCAAGGCTTGCCTCGAAACCCCTGGTCAGGGTGCTGCCGGAGGGAAAGAAGAACCCGGGATTGTTGCCGTCGGCGATCGGCTGGTTGGTCCGGTTCAGATTGTAGATTGCGGTCGAGAACAAGAGTTTTGGATTGATGTTCCATTTCACGCCGGCTTCCGTGTTCTCGAATTTCTGCGGATCGAGGATCACGGTACCCGGCGTCAGCGTCGAGAACTGGTCGCCGGATGCCGGCAGATAGGAGATGCTGTAGGCGGTATAGATCGACAGGCTGTCGATCGGCTTCACGATCACGGCCGCCTGCGGCGAGATCTTGTCGTCGGTCCGGGCCTGCAATGAGTTGGTGTTCATGTCGAGCGCCGACATGCCAAAACTGTCGAAACGGGCGCCTGCGATCAACTGCAGCCAGCGCGTGATTTCGACGGTATCGCGAACGTAGCCGGACTCGAGATTGAGTCGATACCGGCTGTTGTTGTCGGCGGCGGTGACACCGGGCGAAAAGGCGCCGGGGAACTGATGGACGAAGGTGACCGGTCCGAAATAGGTCGGCGCAAACGGATTGGCTGTTATCGTATTGGTGCCGTTCGGGAAGACGCCGGTGTTGCGCACGTCGATGCCGGTCTGCTGGCCGAATTCGGTGCCGAAGCCGACCGTGTGCAGCGCCGGACCGGTAGAGGTCTTGTAGGTGAAATCGGTCTGGTCGAACAGGTTGTCGCGGTTGGTCGTATGCTGGTAGGCCGCGAGATTCATTGTGGTATCGGTGGGATCGACCGCTCCCGACAGCGGCCCGTTGCCGGGATAGACGTTCTGATAGAATTTCTTGTAGTCGGCGAAGATCGTCCCGTTCCTGACCGTCAAGCCGTTTTCGAAATCGTGCTCGACGATGGCCATCGTGGTCTGCACGTCGGCGCGCGCGACATTCAGCGTTGGGCTGCCGAAGAACGCCGAGAAGTCGCCATTGGGCGCGAACGGCGTCGCCGGATTGAATCGGGTGGCACCGCCGGCCGGCGTCAGCGAGGGATTGCCGCGATCGGAGGTGCGCTCGTCATGAAAATATTCGTAACTTAGTTTTACCTTGGTATCGTCGTCGGGCTTCAGCGTCACGGTCGGGTTGATGCCGAAGCGCTCGATCCGGCCGAAGTCGCGGAACGTATCGGTCCCCTCGTAAAACGCATTGAAGCGCACCGCGACGTTTTCGTTGACCGCCTGACCGGCATCGAGGGTGAAGCGGCGATCGTTCCACGAGCCGGTCTGCATCGAGGCGTCATACACCGGCGTGCCGTCGGCTTCCTTCAGCGTCCGGTTGACCAGGCCGCCGCCGGCGCCACGGCCGAAGGTCAGCGCGCTCGGACCCTTCAGCACCTCGACGCTCTGGGCGTTGTAGAAATCGCGAAAATATTGAACGTCGTCGCGAAAGCCGTTGACGAAGAAGTTGGCGCTGGAATTGACGCCGCGGATCACCAGTTCGTCGCGATTGCCTTCGCCCTGATGCACGGCGACGCCCGGAACGTAGCGGGTCACTTCCGTGAAATTCTGGAAATTCTGGTCGCGGATGAAGTCCTTGGTGATGACGCTGAGCGACTGCGGAATGTTGACCAGCGGCGTGTTGGTCTTGGTCGCGACCGACGTGCTGTTGGCGTAAACGCCGACGCTGCCGGTGCGGGTGTCCTGGGATTCCGCGAACGCAGCCTTTGGCGCCGGGGCCTGCTCCGGCCGGCGTGCGGCCTGCAACCGGCGCCGCTGGCCACCGCGGTCGGCGTGTTGCGCTGGCGCGCTGTTGCCGCGGCGTTTTGCATCCGGAGCGATGATCTCGACCGGCGGAAGTTGCGCCGGCGGTGCCGCCTCCGCGATTTGCGCGCGCGCCGCCGGCGCGCCGGTCATCATGCCAAGCGCGGCGCAGCTCACCGAGAGCAGCGCGACCCCGGATGTCAGGCGGACCCGGGGGCGAAGAGCATGTTGCGTTGTCGTTGCATTCCCCGACCCCATGTCACGCGTCCCAAAACCAGTTTCCAGTACGCGCGCGCGGTCCGTTTGCAGCGAGCTGTTGAATGTTGGTATCGAGCGAAAAAATCCGGGTCAACGTCAACGGAGCGTTGCGACGTTTGAATTCATCCAGATCAAAACGATTCTAATTTCGGCTTTGAAATCGTTCTAAACTTGGCTTTGAACGGTTCTAAGTTGAATCGCAGAAATGCCTGAAAATCGCTGACTTACCTCGCCGTCGGGCCAGCACCGATGGACGTTCGATGCCTCCATCAAACAAGTCCGATCGCCGAAGTTTCAACGATCGTGATCTGATCACCGTCATCCCATATAAGTCGTGCAGTTGATGCGACGACGGGCTGCATCCACCGCAGCCCGAATATCGGATCGCTCGAACGCTTATTGGCCGATTATTTGGCCGCGACGCTGCCGGGAGGTTCGGCAAGGCCCTTGATCCGCTCCTTGATGTCGCGGAGCGTCTTGAGGCTGGTCTCGATGGCGCGGTCCGGAATATCCCGCAGCACGTCGCAGGCAATGGCCTCGCGCAGGCTGTCGAGATCGTCGACCAGCTGGCGGCCGCTCGCGGTGAGAAACAGCCGGTTGGTGCGCCGGTCCCTGGGGTCGTGCCGGCGCTCGAGCAGGCCATGCTCGACCAGACGATCGAGCAGGCGCACCAGCGAGATCGGTTGCAATTCGAGCACGTCGGCAAGATCGACCTGCGACAGTCCCTCCTGCTCCCGCAGCCGGAACAGCACGATCCATTGGGCGCGCGTGGTGCCGCGGCCCTTGGCACGGTGATCGATATAGTTGCGCAGCAGGCGCGAACTCTCGACAAGTTGCGCGACCAGCTGACGTTTCAGATCCAGCGACACCGTACTATTCCCGACCTCCAAGCTTGCGAAATGTTTAGGATTCTCAAGTTATGGTGTGTTTACACATTAAGTGCACGCATATTATATATCCCGCCCGGGAACCTATTAAAGGCCCCCCGCTTCCTATTTTTTCGACCCAAGAGCCCGCATGACCAAATCGCGAACCATTGGCTGGATTTTGCTGATCGCCGTGGCGGGTGCGGCGGGCTATTACGGCTGGCAGCGGTTCCACGCCGAGGATCGGGCGGCGGCCGCCGCCAATGCGAAAAAATCGGCGCGCAATGCGGTCCGTGTCACCATCGCGCCGGTCCAGAAATCCGATTTCCCAGTCTACCTGACCGGCCTTGGCACGGTCCAGGGCTTCAACACCGTGCTGGTGCGCACCCGCATCGACGGCCAGATCGACAAGATCGCCTTCAATGAAGGCCAGACCGTCCACCAGGGCGACCTGCTCGCCGAGATCGACCCGCGGCCCTACCAGGCGGCACTCGACCAGGCCAAGGCCAAGAAGGCCCAGGATGAGGCCAATCTGGCCAATGCCAATCTGGATCTGCAGCGCTACACCAAGCTCGGCGAATTCGCGACCCGGCAGCAGACCGACACCCAGCGTTCCACGGTGGCGCAATTGACCGCGCAGATCGCGGCCGACGATGCGGCGATCTTCAACGCCCAGACCCAGCTCGACTACACCCAGGTGAAGTCGCCGATCCCAGGCGTTGTCGGCCTGCGCCAGGTCGACGTCGGCAACATCGTCAACGCCTCCACCCAAACCGGCATCGTGACGGTCGCACAGATTGAGCCGATTGCCGTCATTTTCACCGCTCCGGAAGAACAGTTACCCTATATAAACGAGGCGCAATCCGTTCAGCCACTCAAGGTGATCGCGATCACGACCGACGGCAAGAAACCCTTGGCGGACGGCACCCTGGCAGTGGTCAACAATCAAGTCGACACCACCAGCGGGACCATTCGCCTCAAGGCAGTGTTCGACAACAAGGACCACGCCTTGTGGCCGGGCCAGTCGGTCTCGACGCGGCTTCTGATCAAGACGCTGAAGGGTGCCGCAGTGGTTCCCGACGACGCGATCCAGCACGGTACCGAGGGTCTCTATGCCTATGCCGTCGGTTCGGACAACAAGGCCGAACTGCGCAAGGTCAAGGTCGGCCAGTCGATCGACGGACGCACGGTGGTCGAATCCGGACTGTCACCCGGAGAACAGGTGATCACGGCGGGCCAGTACAAGGTGCAGCCCGGCACGCTGGTGAGCACCGCGGTCGCCAGTTCTGACCAGGCGCAAGGCAAGGTCAAGCAGGAATGAGCGAGGGCATTTCCGCACCCTTCATTCGCTATCCCATCGGCACTTCGCTGATGATGGCCGGCATTCTGTTCGTCGGCCTCGTTGCCTATCCGCTGCTGCCGGTGGCGCCACTGCCGCAGGTCGACTTCCCGACCATCCAGATCACCGCATCATTGCCGGGCGCGAGCCCGGAAACCATGGCCTCCTCGGTAGCCCAGCCGCTGGAGCGGCAGTTCGCGCAGATCCCGGGCATCGCCCAGATGACCTCGACGAGCTACCTCGGAACGGCGGCCGTCACCATCCAGTTCGACCTCAATCGCTCGATCGACGGCGCCGCCAACGACGTGCAGGGCGCCATCAACGCCGCCAGCGGCCAACTGCCGAAAAATCTGCCCACGCCGCCGACCTACCGCAAGGTCAACCCGGCCGACTCGCCGATCCTGCTGCTGTCGGCGTCATCCGACACCTTGCCGCTGACCACCGTCAGCGATGCCGTCGACGCCCAGCTCGCGCAACAGATCAGCCAGATTTCCGGCGTGGCGCAGGTCATCATCGGCGGTCAGCAGAAGCCGTCGATCCGCATCCAGGTCGATCCGGCGAAGCTGGTCGCCAAGGGCCTGTCGCTGGAGGATGTCCGCAACCAGATCGCGATCACGACGGTCGACAGCCCGAAAGGCAACATCGACGGCGCCACCCGCGCCTATACGATCTATGCCAACGACCAGCTGCTGGACTCCAAGGACTGGAACGACGTCATCGTCGCGTACCGCAACGGCGCCCCGTTGCGGATTTGGGATATCGGCCGCGCCGTCACCGGACCGGAGGACGCCAAGCAAGCCGCCTGGGCCAACGGCAAGCGCGGCGTGTTTCTGGTCGTCTTCAAGCAGCCCGGCGCCAACGTCATTGAGACCGTGGACAAGATCAAGTCGATGCTGCCGCGGCTGGTGGCCGCCATTCCGCCGGCGATCAGGATCGAACTCATCAGCGATCGCACCCAGACCATCCGCGCCGCGGTCGAGGACGTTCAGTACACCCTGCTGCTGACCATTGCGCTCGTCGTCATGGTCATCTTCGTGTTCCTGCGCAGCTTCTGGGCGACCGTCATTCCGACCGTGACGGTGCCGCTGGCGCTGCTCGGCGCCTGCGCGCTGATGTGGGTGTTCGGCTATACCCTCGACAACCTGTCGCTGATGGCATTGACCATCGCGGTCGGTTTCGTGGTCGACGATGCCATCGTGATGCTGGAGAACATCACGCGTTATATCGAGGAAGGCGAGAAGCCGCTGGCCGCCGCCTTCAAGGGCGCCAGCGAAATCGGCTTCACGATCATGTCGATCAGCATTTCGCTGGTCGCGGTGCTGATCCCGCTGTTGCTCATGGGCGGCATCATCGGACGGCTGTTCCGCGAATTCGCGGTGACGCTGGCGATGACGATCTTCGTCTCGATGGTGGTGTCGCTGACGCTGACGCCGATGATGGCTTCGCGCTTCCTGCGTTCGCACGGCGAAACCAGACACGGCCGGTTCTATCAATGGAGCGAGCGCGCGTTCGATGCGATGCTTCGTGGCTATGAGCGCGGCCTCGACGTTGCGATGCGCTGGAAACTGACGACACTCTTGATTTTCTTCGCCACGCTCGGGTTGTCGGTCTATCTGTTCGTCGTCATTCCCAAGGGGTTCTTTCCGCAGCAGGACAACGGACTGATCACCGCCACGGCCGAAGCCGCACAGGACATTTCCTTCGCCGCAATGAAAGCGAAGATGGATGCCCTTGTCAGCATCGTGCAGGCCGACCCGGCCGTCGCCAGCACGGCGATGGCGATCGGCGGCAGCGGCAGGGCCGGCAACAACGGCAACATGTTCATCACGCTGAAACCGCGCAATCAACGCGACGTCAACGCCCAGCAGATCATCGCCCGCCTGCGTCCCAAGCTCGACAAGATCGAAGGCGCCCGTCTCTACATGCAGGCGGCGCAGGACGTGCGGCTCGGCGGCCGGCCGACGCGAACGCAGTTCGAATATACGCTGCAGGATGCCAATTCCGGCGAGCTCAACGAATGGGCGCCGAAGATCCTGACCAAGATGCAGACCCTGCCCGAGTTGCGCGACGTCGCGACCGACCAGCAGAGCCAGGGCACGACACTCGAGCTGAAGATCAATCGCGACACCGCATCGCGATACGGCATCCAGCCGCAGCTGATCGACGATACGCTTTATGACGCCTTTGGCCAGCGCCAGGTCACCCAGTATTTCACCCAGCTCAACAGCTATCACGTGATCCTGGAAATCCTGCCCGACCTGCAGGGCAACCTCGACAGCCTCAACAAGCTCTATATCAAATCGCCGCTGACCGGCGACGAGGTGCCGCTGGCGACGTTTGCGACCTGGACCAGCGTGCCGGTGCGGCCGCTCTCGATCAGCCACCAGGGCCAGTTTCCGGCGATCACCATCAGCTTCAACCTCGCGCAGGGTGTGGCGCTGGGCCAGGCAACCGACGCCGTGCAGAAGCTGGTGACCGACATGGGCGCGCCCGCCACGCTCAATTCGAGCTTCCAGGGCACCGCGCAGGCGTTCCAGCAATCGCTCGGCACCGTGCCGCTGCTGATCCTGGCGGCGCTCGTCGTGGTCTACCTGATCCTCGGCATCCTCTACGAAAGCTACATCCACCCGCTGACGATCCTGTCGACGCTGCCCTCGGCCGGCGTCGGTGCGCTCGCGATCCTGATGGCGTTCGGCTACGACTTCAGCCTGATCGCGCTGATCGGCATCATCCTGTTGATCGGCATCGTCAAGAAGAACGGCATCATGATGGTCGACTTCGCGATCTCGGCGGAGCGCGACGAGCACCTCTCTTCCGAGCAATCGATCCGCAAGGCGGCGCTGCTGCGGTTCCGCCCGATCATGATGACGACGATGGCCGCGATGCTGGGCGGCGTGCCCTTGATGCTCGGCACCGGCACCGGATCGGAAATCCGCCAGCCGCTCGGCTACGCGATGGTCGGCGGCCTGATCGTCAGCCAGGCGCTGACGCTGTTCACGACGCCCGTGATCTACCTCTATCTCGACCGGCTCTCGAACTGGTTTGGCGACTGGGGACGACCTGAAACCGCCGATCAGGACCATGCCGCGAGCGAGCAAAGTTCGATCAAGCAAGCCGCCGAATGACTTGACTTTGATCTGGGTTCGCCGGCACATCCGGGAAAATACTTACCTCGGAGCCGCAGCCGTGGACCCTTCCAGAAGGCTTGCAGTACTGGTCGTCCTCGCCGCGTTGGCAGCGCCCGGCCACGCCCAGCAGGCACCCAAGTCCAAGGCCGTCCCGCACGCAGCGCAGACGGCGCCGGCGGCCGCAACGCCCCCGGCCGAAACCTCGCCGCCGGCCAATGCCGCGCCCCCGCCCGGCTGGGCGGCCCGCTGCACCAGCGCGAGCCGCGACGCGCCGCTGGAATGCGCGATCGAGGAGAGCGCCGTGCTCAGCAAGACCGGACAGTTGATCGTGCAGGTCAACATTCGCGTGCCGAGCGATACCCGCACGCCGGCCATTCTGCTTCAGCTGCCGCTCGGGCTCAATCTCCCGGTCGGCGCCCGGCTGCAGGTCGACGACGGCAAGACCGCCGATCTGCAGATCCAGACTTGCGAAGCGGCAGGCTGTTACGCCTCCGTCCCGATCGCGCCGGACTTTTTGGCCGCCATGAAAGCGGGGAAACAGCTGAAGGTGGTGTTTCAAACCTTCAAAAAGGAAACCATCGCCATTCCGCTGCCGCTGGCCGATTTCGCTACCGCCTACGACAAGATCAAATAATCCAGCCTCATTGCCGCGCCATCTCGGCTTTGCCGACGCCATCGCCGTCGAGCTTCTGGTCGTCATGCATGGCGACCGTGACGCGCAGCAACCGCCCGGTGAATTCGAACGGCGCCGCGTAATGCGAGACGGGGCTAGAGCGATCGCGACCGATGTCGAGGCCGGACCACGAAATCAGCGTGTGGAATCCAAGCTGGGTCTGCAGCGAGCCCGCGGGCTCGCCGTCGATCAATAGCGTATAGCAGGAAATCCCGGTGCGGGCGCCCTTGGCCGGCGGCGTCTCGCGCACCAGGCGTTCGACACGCACGCCGAGCCGATGCGCGCCGCTGGGAACCTTGCGATCCGAGCGCACGATCTCATGGCCGCCGCCGATATTGAGATCGTGCATCAGAAGTCCATCCTTGACGTAGAGGCTATAGCCCGAAGTCGCATCGCCATGCGCGATCAGGACGCCCTCGCAGCCGGTCTCGCCGATCTCGACGTGGGCCTCGATAGTGTAGCTGCGGCTGCGCACGTCGGGTGCGACGTCGGTCGGCACGTGACCCATGCCGGCATGGAAGACAAAATGGTTGCGCGCGCCCTGGAAGCGCGTGGCGTTTTCGGCAAAGCGCGCCGCGAAGCGGTCGTCGAGCGGCAACACGTTGTGCTTCTCGGCCTCGCTCCACCACAATTTTATCATGTCGGCCAAACGCTCCGGCGCGTGGCGAGCGAGATCGTGGGTTTCCGAAAAATCGCGGTCGAGATGAAACAGCTCCCATTTATCGTTCTCGAACGGTGTCCCCGGGGGATGATAGGCGACCGCTTTCCATCCGGCGTGCCAGAGGCCGCGATGCCCGAACATTTCGAAATATTGCGGCGATGATTTTGACGGCGCTGAAGCATCCGCGATCGAGCGGGCAAAGCTTTCGCCTTCGATCGGCATCTGCGCGCAGCCGGCAATGTCCTTGGGCGCGGTGACGCCGACCAATTCGAGCAGGGTCGGCACCAGATCGCTGGCGTGCACGAATTGATGACGTAATTCACCCTTTGCCGGCACCCGGTTTGGCCATGAAACGACAAAGGGATCGCGGATGCCGCCGCCATGGGTATTTTGCTTGTAGCGGCGTAATGGCGTGTTGGACGCCATCGCCCAGCCGTGCGGGAAATTGGTGTGCGAGTCCGGTCCGCCGATGTCCTCGATCCGCCGCAGCTTTTCAGCGATCGGCTCGGGACGCAAATTATATGGCCCCATGGCGTTGACATAGCCGAGCGGCCCGCCTTCCTGGCTGGCGCCGTTGTCGGACAGCACCAAAATCAGCGTGTTGTCGCGGACACCGGCGGTTTCCAGAAATGCGATCAGCCGGGCCAAGTGCCGGTCGGCATGGTCGAGCATCCCGGCAAATGCCGCCTGCAAGCGCGTGAACACCCGCTTCTCATCGGCGCCGTGCTCGTCCCAGGCCTTCACGCCGTCGTTGCGGGCGGGCATGTCGGTCTCCGCCGGCACGAGCCCCATCGCCTTCTGCCGCGCCAACCGCTGCTCGCGCTCGACGTCCCAGCCATGCGCGAAAACCTCGTCATAATTTCTGATGATGTCGGCCGGCGCCTGATGCGGCGCGTGACAGGCGCCGAACGCAAGCCAGGTCAGCCAGGGCAGATCGGGCCGGTCGGCGATGTGATCGGCGATGAAGCGGATCGACTGGTCGACCAGATCCGCGGTGAGGTGATAGCCGTCGGCATAGCTGCCGGGCGGAGCGATATGGGTGTTGTCGGAGACGAGCTCCGGCGCGTACTGGTCGGTCTCGGCGTCGAGAAAACCGTAGAAGCGATCAAAACCGCGGCCGAGCGGCCAGCCGTCGAACGGCCCGGTCGCGCCACTCTCGGTCAGCGGCGTGACGTGCCATTTGCCGACCATGTAATTGCGATAGGCGTGCGCCCGCAGCATTTCGGCAAGGGTGCCCGCCTCGCGCGCGATCTTGCCGCGATAACCGGGATAACCGGAATCGAAATTGGCGAGGCAGCCGACGCCGACGGAATGGTGATTGCGTCCGGTCAACAATGCCGCGCGCGTGGTCGAGCACATCGCGGTGGTATGGAAGCCTGAATAGCGCAGACCTTCGGAAGCCAGCCGGTCGATGGTCGGCGTCCTGATCGGCGAGCCGTAGCAGCCGAAATCGGAGAAGCCGATGTCGTCGAACAGCACCACCAGGATGTTGGGGGCGCCCGCGGGCGGTTTTGCCGCCGGCGGCCACCACGGTTTGGACCCGGCGACGGTCTCGCCGATGGTGCCGCCAAATGCCCTATCGCTGCCTGCGCTCATGCGTCTGCTTCCCTTGATTGCGACGGCGGTTGATCCGCCGTTCGCTTTTGGCGCGGCGCGACGCCACGACCATCATGATAACACTGCACCTCACGCCGTGCCGAGATAAACCTTCTGCACCTGCGGATCGTTGGCGAGTTCGACGGCCGTGCCGGACAGCACGCTTCTTCCGACCTGCAGTACGGTGGCGAAATCCGAGACCTCCAGCGCGAGCTCGATCGATTGCTCCGCCAGCAGGATGGTCAACCCCTCCTTGTGCAGCCGGCCGAACGTCTCGTACATCAACTCGACCACGGCGGGCGCCAGCCCCAGCGACGGCTCATCCAGCATCAGGAGTTTTGGATCGCTCATCAAGGCGCGACCGACCGCCAGCATCTGCCGCTCGCCGCCGGACATCGTGCCGGCGCGCTGGCTGCGCCGCTCGGCGAGTTTCGGGAAAAACTCGTAGACCCGCTCGAGCAGGGTGGCCGTGCGCGCCTTGTCGCGCAGCGGCGTCGCCCCGAGCCTGAGATTGTTTTCGACGCTTTGCTGCACGAACAGCCGCCAGCCTTCCGGCGAGAGCGCCAGCCCCTTGCGCACGATCGAAAACGCACTCTCGCCGGCGATCCCCTCGCCGCGAAACGCAATTTGACCGGAATGCACCGGGATCAGGCCGGCGATGGCGTTCAGCGTGGTGGTCTTGCCGCCGCCATTGGAGCCGAGCAGCGCGACCACACTGCCCTCGGGCACTTCCAGCGACACGTCCGATACGCCGATCAGGTCGCCGTAGCGGACTTCGAGATGCTCGATCTTGAGCAAGGGCGCGGTCATGTCGCGGGGCCGCCCATCAGCTCGACCGGGGTATGGCCGGCGGCGGCCTTGGCAGCACGCTTGCCGAGATAGGCTTCGATCACGGCCGGATTGCCGGTGACCTCGCGCGGGCTGCCGCGCGCGATCTCGCGGCCCTGGTGAAATACCACCACGCGGCTCGCCAGCGACATGATGACTTCCATGATGTGCTCGACGATGACGAGCGTGATGCCCGAACGATGGATGTCGCGCACCAGATCGATGGCAAGCTGCACCTCGCGCTGGGTCAGGCCCGCCATCGCCTCGTCGAGCAGCAACACCTTGGGCTCGGTGGCGAGCGCGCGGGCGATCTCCAGCCGTTTGCGGCCGGGAGTCCCGAGCGAGCGCGCCGGTGCGTCCGCGAGCCTCGCCATGCCGACACGCTCCAGCACGGCGCGCGCGCGGCTCTCGGCCTCATGGCGATGGGAGGTGCGCAGGAACGCACCGATCATGACGTTCTCCAATACCGACAGGCTCTCGAACGTCTGCGGCACCTGGAAGGTGCGCGCGAGGCCGAGCTCCGCGCGCGCCTCCGGCGAGAGGCCCGTGATGTCCCGGCCTTCGAAAAACACCTTGCCGGACGTCGACAAGAGGTCGCCGGTCAGGCAGTTGAAGAAGGTGGACTTGCCGGCGCCGTTCGGCCCGATCAGGCCGAGAATGTCGTTCCTCTCCAGCGTCACCGAAGCCGCATCGACGGCCTTGAAGCTGCCGAAGGCTTTTGTGACGTCGCGGGCTTCAAGGAGCATGGGTTGCTCCCGCCGCGGCCGCGGGTTTCGGCGCTTTGCCGCGCCGGGCCCAGAGTCGCTTGATCAAGGTCAAGATGCCGCCCGGCTGAAAGCGCGCGATCAAAACAATGATCGCGCCATAGACCACGAAGGTCAGGCCCGCGCCCCGGCCGCCCAAAAGATTGTTGGAGATTTCCTCCAGCGGCACCAGGATCGCCGCCCCCACCAGCGGCCCGAACAACAGCCCGGCACCGCCGAGCGCGGCCATGATCAGCATCTTCACGGAGATCAGGATGCCGAGCCCGGAATCCGGATCGACGAAGCCGAACATCATCGCATAGAGTGCGCCGGCGACGCTGGTCAGGGCTGCGCTCAGCATGAAGGCGTAGAGTTTGGTGCGGCTTGCGGGCGCGCCCAGCGAGCGCGCCGCCCGCTCCGAATCCCTGATGGCGCGGAGATAAAACCCCATCCGGCTGTTGGCCATCCACCAGGTAATCAGAAGCGTGATCGTCAGGATGGCCAGGAACAGATAGTAATACGGCAGCGCCGAGATGAAGGAGAGATCGAACACGTTGCGCGGCACGGTCGGGCCGCTGAGCCCTACGCCTGCGCCGAGATAATCGGTATTGGTGACCACCAGCCTGCAGAGTTCGGCAACCGCAATGGTCGCCATGCTGAAATAATGGCCTGACAGCCGCAGCGTCGGCACCCCGATCACAGCCGATATCGCCACCGCCAGCACGATGCCGGCCGGAATGCCGACCAGCGGCGACAGCCCGAAATGCGAATAGGCGCCCATCGCGGCATAGGCGCCGCAGCCGAAGAACACGACGTGCCCGACCGAGACCTGGCCGGCATAGCCGCCGACGATGTTCCAGGCCGACGCGGCGATCGCGTAGAGCAAGACCAGCGCGCCGAGCCGCTGGTGGAACGGCGTCGAGAACACCAGCGGAAAGGCAATGAACAGCGCCAGCAGCACCGAGGCCCACACGAGGCGGCGCATCACGTCTTGCCCATCAGGCCTTGCGGCCGGAACCAGAGGAAGCCCAGGAACAGCGAATACACCACGATGTCCTTGTAGACCGCGCCGATGTAATAGCCCGATAGCGATTCGATGACCCCGATCAAGAGTCCGGCCACCAGCGCGCCGGGCACGCTGCCGAAGCCGCCGAGCGACACCGTCACAAAGGCGACGATGCCCAGCGTCTCGCCGACCGTCGGCACGATGTAGAAGAAGGTCGCAATCAGCGCGCCGGCAAGGCCGGTGGCGCCAGCCGCGATCGCCCACGCGATCGCCTGCATGGTATCGGGCCTGATCCCCATCAACTGCGCCGCGGTGGAATCTTCCGCCACCGCCAGCATTTTCGAGCCCAATGAAGTGCGCGTCAGCAGCAGGTGCAGGCCGAGCGTCACCACCAGCGCAACGACACCCGCCAATAACCGCGAGGCTTCGATCCGCAAGCTGCCGATCACGATGGTGCCGCCGACGATGTCTTGCGGCAGCGACAGGAAATTGGCGCCGAACCACCAGAACACCGAGTAGCGCAACAGCAGCGCCAGCCCGAAGGTACCGAGGATCTGGGCCAGCATCGGCCCTTTCATGATCTCGCGGATCAGCGCGAAATAGACGACGATGCCAAGCGTCGCGAGCACCAGCACCGCGAGCGGCGCGCCCAACAGCGGTCCCGCGCCCAACAGCGTATAGACCACGTAGGCGACATACATGCCGAGCATGACGAAATCGCCATGGGCGAAATTGACGATGTTCATCATGCCCCAGACCAGCGTCAGCCCGGAGGAGAACAGCGCGTAGATCGCACCCAGCAGCAGGCCGCCGACAATCACCTGAACGAGGATAGTGGACATGCCAGCGTCAAGTCTTGCGGGTTAAGAGTTCTCGTGGATCAGGTTTTCGCGGGTTTTTGTCCCGGCCAGGTCGGCCAACGCCGGGAATGACGAAGGGCGGGACTGCAAGCCCCGCCCTGTTGAATGTCACCATCCCTTATAGGGCAGCACGGGAGCTTTCTGAGCGCCGGCCTTCGGCCAGACCGCGACATAGTTTTCGCCGTCCTGAAGCTGGATGATGAAGCCGGACGCAAGTATGTTCTGGCCCTTTTCGTCGAACTTGACGCCCTTGTAGCCCATCATCAACTGCGCGGGCTTGAGGTCGGTGGCCTTCAGCGCCGCCTGAATCTTGGCGGGATCGGTCGAGCCCGCGCGATCGATCGCATCGCACAACACGAAGAAGCCCTGCATCTCGCGTCCGGCGGTATCGTCCATCTCATCGCCGCTTCTCTTTTTGTACATCTCGGCGATCAGCGCGGTCGACGAGCCGGGAGCGCCGACGCTCCATGAGGAACGGTTGAACGCGCCTTGCGAAATCTTGCCGACCGACTTGATGAAGGACGGGTCGGAATATCCGGCATCGTCGCCAATGATCATCGGCGGCTTGTAGTCGAGCGCCTGCATGGTCTTGGCAAACAGGATCGCGTCCGACGTGTAGGTGATCATGATCACGACGTCGGGCTTCTTCTCCTTGAGCTGCAAGACCTGGGCCTGCACGTCGGTCGCGTTGGGCGCATAGGGGATATCGAGCGGCGCGCTCGCGCCGTGGCCCTTGAACACGCTGGCGATCACACCCGAGACCGAGGTGCCGTATTCGGAGTTGTCGTGAACCAGCGCGACGGTGTCGGTCTTGGCGCCCGCTGCCTTCATGTCGCTCAGGAAGTCGTAGTAATCCTTGGAAAAATCGCCGGCAACCGGCGTGGTCCGGAAGAAGAACTTGAAGCCGCGCTCGGTGAGGTTCGCGGCGACCGACTCGCCGGAGAGGAACGGAATTCCGTATTTTTCGGCGATCGCGCTCGCCGTCAGCGTGATGCCCGATTGGTAGGCCCCGGTCAGCGCCACCACCTTCTCCTCGGTGATCAGCCGCAGCGCCTGGTTCTGCCCGGTGGCCGGGCTGCCCTGGTTGTCGGCGAACACCACCTCGACCTTGGCGCCGCCGAGGCCGGCAAGGCCGGCGTTCTTCGCCAGCGGCAAATTGCCGAGTTCGGGATGGGCGTTGTTGATGATATCGACGGCGGTCTCCAGCGCGGCCTTGGCATGGATGCCGGCGCTGGCGGCGTTGCCGCTGAGCGGGAAGATCGCCCCGATCTTGACGGTTTGCTGCGCGGAGGCATGGCCCGCCAGCGCGAGCGAAATCGCGGCGGTGCACATTAGCCCGAGGATAGACTTCAATCTCATGTCGATGGTCTCCGAAAAATTGCCACGCAATGCCAAGCGCCAAGCCTTGGGGATGAGTCTTGGGGATGAGTGGTGCATAAGCCCCGCAACTTCCGTCACTTATTGGCCACTCAGCATTGCATGCCCGATTGGTGCGGGCAAGTTGCCGCCCGCCGCAAGGAAGGCATCAAAAAGAATCAGACCGGCGGTCGATGGGCCCCCGCCATTGCCTCCGGGATAGGCAAATCGGCCGTGACGGCGACATAGACGGTATTGCTGGCGTCGTGCTCGCCGAACGAATTGTCGAAGGTCAGGACGTGTGCCGCCGAGGTTGCGAAGGCGCCGGCCAGCACCTGCTCGAAGGCGGCATCCGGCGGATCGTTCGACCATAACGCGAACACGCCACCGGGACGAAGATGCGCCGCGAGGCTTGCGAGCCCGGCCGTCGTGTAGAGCGCGGCGTGGCGCGGATGCAAGAGCTTGCGCGGGGAGTGGTCGATATCGACCAGCACCGCATCGAAGCGCCGGCGCGGCGCTTGCGGATCGAACCCGTCCGCGGAATCCGACATGCCGAAGAAATCGCCATGGACGAAACGGCAGCGCCGATCGGCGCAAAGCTGTTGGCCGAGCGGCAGCAGCCCCTCTTCGTGCCATTCGATCACCTCGGCCAGCGCGTCGACCACGACCAGCGATTTGACATCGGGGTTTTCCAGCACGGCCTGCGCGGTGTAGCCGAGCCCGAGGCCGCCGACGACGACATCGAGACCGGGTCGCGCCAGCCCCTCCAGCCCCAGCCGCGCCAGCGCGGTCTCGGCGACCGTGAAGGCGCTCGACATCAAAAATTCGTCGCCGAGTTTGATTTCGTAGACGTCGAGCCCCGAGGTGAGCGACCTGCGCCGCCGCAGGCTCAGCGCACCCATCGGCGTCGGGCGGAAATCCAGCTCTTCGAAATTGAGGCTCATGCGCCGACGGCCTTTGGCTACCGCGCCAACCGCTGGCGCCAACGGCGGCAGCTTTCGCTACGGCCGCCTTCGCAACAAGCCCATTCCCGCGTGCTTGCCAAGGCCGGGAGCAAGCGGGTAGAAGGGCGCAAGCTTGCGACCGACGTCGCCCGATCCGTCGCAAGAACTGCAAGAATATCGATTAAGCATCTGATATTATTGGGGAATGGTGTAACGGTAGCACAACAAACTCTGACTCTGTTTGTCTAGGTTCGAATCCTAGTTCCCCAGCCATTGTCACGAATTGAAATCATTCGATTTTCGCCCATAGGGAATCCCTGACCCGAAAGCCCGCAAGCGCGCCGACGCGCTTGCGGAATTCGACGAGGCCAAGACCGCCTCTTTCGCCTCTCAAGAAGACCGGCTCTCAGACCGCGATCGCGCCAGCTGGAGGGTTCTTCAGTTTCTCACCCAAGATATCGCACGCGACACCGTCGCGACGATCGAAGAACGCCGGCTGGAGGGATGGAGGTATTAGTTTGATGATTGCCGGTATCTCGGCAGAATTGACCGGCTTTGTCGCGAGCAAGGACGACGCAGGGTCATACCCAATCGCGTTTCAGAGGAACACCCAAAATGCAGCTTCCCTATCACGATCGTTATGCTTACTCGCCGATCATCGACCGCCCGGACTACTCCTGGCCGGACGGCAAGCAGCTTGCGGTTTATCTCGGCCTCAACATCGAACACTTTGCATTCGGCGCGGGGGAAGGTCATCTCCTGACCGTCGCAGGCGCGGCTCCAGACCCCCGCACGTTCGCCTGGCGGGATTACGGCAACCGGGTCGGCGTTTGGCGCTGCCTCGAACTGTTCGATGAATTGAACCTGCCGGCGGCGCACCTGATCAACACGGCGGTTTTCGACTATGCGCCCCGCATCGTCGATGCACTGAAAGCGCGCGGCGACGAGTTCATCGGGCATGGCCGCACCAACGCAGAGCGCCACAGCCACTTGTGGGAAGCTGACGAGAAGCGGTTCCTGCGAGAGGTCCGTGACGCGATCGAGCATGCATCCGGAAAACCGCCGAGAGGCTGGATGGCGCCATGGATGGCATCCACGCATCACACGCCCGACCTGTTGAAAGAGGTCGGCTTCGATTTCCTGATGGACTGGCCGGCCGACGATCAGCCGCTGTGGATGAAAACCCGCTCCGGCCCGATCATGAGCATCCCGTATCCGATCGAGATCAACGACAGCCCGCAGATCCTGGTGAGGCATCATTCGCCGGAGCAATTCCGCGACTTCATCATCGGTCAATTCGAAGAGCTGCTGCGCCAGTCGGCAAAGCAGCCGCTGGTATGCGGCATCGCGTTGCACACGATGATCGTGGGTCAGCCCTACAGGCTCCGCATGCTCCGCGAGGCGCTGCAGCACATCGCCAACCATCCGGAGAAGCAAAAGGTGTGGTTCACCCGGCCATCGGCGATCTACGACCATTGCGCCGGATTGCCGGCGAGCCAGTTTCCGGCCGCATCATGAGCAGTTCACAACCGTCCCTGCTTCCGCACGCGACCCGCGACCTTGCGCGCTTTGCCGCGAAGACCACACTTGCCGACATCCCGACCGAGACGATCGAGGCCATCAAGCTCAGCTTCATCGATGGGCTCGGCGTGTGCCTGCAGGGTTCTACGCTGCCCTGGACGCGGAAGGTTTATGAACTCGTGCACGACGAGGGCGGCAAGCCCAAGGCCTCGGTTTGGGGGACCGGCCATCGCACGTCGCTGACCAACGCGGTGCTGGTGAACAGCACCGCAGGTCACGCCTTCGAGATGGACGATATTCACAAGGAATCGATCGTGCATCCCAATTCGCTGGCGGTGCCGATCGTGCTGGCGCTGGCGGAGGACAACCCGTCGATCTCGGGTAAGGATATCGCTGTGGCGCTCACGGTTGGATACGAGGTCGGGCTTCGCATCGGCAATGCCGCGACGACGTCGCTGTTCCTCAACGGGTTTCATCCCCAGGGGACTTCGGGCGCCTTCGTCGCCGCCGCGACGGCCGGAAAACTGCTGCGGCTCGATGCCGAGGCCATGCAGAACGCGCTCGGGATCGCCGGATCGATGGGCGCCGGCCTGATGGCGGCGCAGGAAGGCGCCATGGTGAAGCGCCTGCATGCCGGTCGCGCCGCGCAAGGCGGCCTGATGGCCGCCCTGCTCGCCAGGCGAGGCTTTACCGGCATTTCCGATGTCGTCGAGGCCGGCTACGGCGGATTCCTCAGCGCATTCTCGCGGACGCCGAATCCTGCGCGTTTGCTGCAAGGGCTCGGCGTCGACTGGGAAGCCGGCAAGGTCGGCTTCAAGATGTATCCCAATGTGACCAGCATTCACGCGGCGCTCGATGCGATGCGCCAGGTCCTGATCGAGGAAAACCTGTCGGCATCGCAGATCCGACAGATCGAGGTCGGCTGCGGTCACATGACCTTCGTTCACACCGCATGGGAATATCGCCCCGCTGGCGTCACGGCGGCCCAGATGAACATGTATTACGGGCTGAGCGTGATGGCGCTCCGGAGGGACGTTTCGGCTGATGACTACAGCGAGGCTGCCATGGCCGATCCCAAAATCCTCGACTTCATGCGGCGGATCAGGATTGCCGAAGATGCCGAGCTTGAAAGCCGCGGGCCCGCCTTTCGTCATGCGGCGCGCCTTCGCGTTGTGACCACCGATGGACGCGCCTTCGCCCGCGAGATCCTGCACCGGCGCGCCAGTCCGGAGAATCCCGTCAAGTGGGAGGACATTGCGCGCAAGTTCAATGCCAATGTCGGGGGATTGCTCGAACCCGCGGCCGGCGCGCGGCTGCTGCAGCTCGGCACCTCGCTCGAGAGATTGGCCGATGTCACCGCCATCAGCGATATCGTCGCGGCTCCGTTCGCAAAGGCCGAAACTGGATAGTTCTACTCATTCGCTATCGGCTGCGGGATGCTCTTTGCGCATCAAAGGCCGCGTTACGGGCAACAGCCGTCCGGCTTCTCGGACCGGACCGTCATTCGACACATGCACGAAGACTTGATCTCAACGTCCGCGAGGGCCATCGCAGCCGCGAGCTTTCTTTGCACGACCTCCCATTCCTCGAGCGCGCCGCGCCGCCGCAGAGCTTCCGCCAAACCGTGGAGCGCCCAGACATTGTCCGGGTGCTGCGCACACCGTTGAATTTGGCCGCTCAGGCCCAGATCGTCGCGACAGACCTCCTCCGCCTCGGCGTAATGGCCCTGCTCGGCCAGCAGCGCCGCGAGCGCATGCCGCGGTGGATGCATCCAGGCCCACGGCTCGATGTACTCCAGATTGTCGTCCCGATCGACGGCTTCCCGCAGATGAGCATAGGCAAGCTCATGATTGCCTTTGTGGTATTCCAATTCTCCGTCCAGCATCTTTTCGCCCACCGCCAATATGCTGCGGGCGCTGTTGTTGAAAACCTTTCGTTGAGGCGGGATACGCTTCAGGCTGTCGTGAAACAATTGACGCTCTCGCTCGGCATCGTCAAACCGCTTGAGCGACGCGTGAGCGACGCCCTTGGCGTAGTGGTGCATCGCAGTCGACACCGGATATAGCTCCGGGTCGTCCGGCAATGGCGCGTCGATGATCTCCTGCCAGCGCCCGAAACGCACCATCACATGTACGCTCATCGAATAGTAGCCTTCGAGGCTCGTGGAGAACCTGGGACGGCCTTTGACACTGAGAACTTCCCTGGTCAGCAAGCCGCGCAATTTATTGGCCGCTGCGATCGAGTCCTCATATCTGCCCATGAACATGCAGGCATGCATCATCAGGAGAAGGTCGTGCGCACATGCCGTGGTGTAGGGAGTGAAGGCACCGGCGTAGGCGAGATATTTGTCGTTTGCCTCTATCGCCCTCTCGCTGGCGATTTTTGCTTTTTGATACTCGCCGCACAGCACGTAGACATGCCCCGGCATATGGTTCAGGTGCCCCGCGTCCGGGCACATCGTGGCGAGAACGGCCGCCGAGGCCGCCGCGCGTTCCGGCTGATTTGACGTTTCAAGAATATGGATGTGCAGATGCACGATCGCCGGATGCTTCTTCACGCCGTTTCGGTCGGCGAGATCAATCGCGCGCTCGCACACCTCAAGCGCCTCGAGAACGTCCGAATTCTTCGCGGGCAATCCGGTCTTGACGTTCCACAAACGTCTCGGCGTTCGAATGATCAAGGCTTCGGCAAGAAGCGCCGCCACATCGTCATCGTCCCGGTGTTGATGGTAAACTCTGCGCAATTCTGCGGCGTAGTCGTCGTCCCAGCGATCGAACTCTTCCGGCTCAACGGAATGCGGCTTCTGAACGCGGCAGGCCAGCGTCTCTACCAGCCAATTTTCGAGCTCCGTCGCCCGGTGTGCCAGAGCGCGCGCCATCCGGATATGTTCGTAGGCCATCCCGGTCGCAGTATTGGCTTCCGCCTCGCTGTGATCGCGCCAGGTCATGTTGTAAAACGGGCCGGAACCGTAGGCTACTCCCCAATGAGCCATGACGCATTCGGGATCGAATTCGAGCGCCTTTCGAAAGCACTTCACGCCCTCCGACTTGTTGAAGGCAAAGCACCAGTTCAAGCCCAGGTCGAACCAACGTTGCGTGTCCGGCGAAGGCGTCGAAATGGTCCTGGAATGGCTGCCGAGGTTGAAACGATCCATGCTCCCCAACTCCAGTATCGCGCCTGTACCGGTAACGCTGCTGCGCAGGCAGGCGAGAAGCCCGACGCCGCGTCAGTTCTTGAGCGGCCGGGCTCGCAGATCCTGATCTTCTCCCCAGCGGCGAACGGTGCCCACGTCGATCTCGAACAGGTCCAGCATCCGTCCCACGGTGTGATCCACCATCTCATCGATCGATTTTGGCTTCGCATAGAATGCGGGGACCGGCGGGGCAATGATGGCGCCCATATCGGACAAAGCCGCCATCGATCTGAGATGACCGCCGTGCAGCGGCGTCTCCCGCACCATCAGCACCAGCCTTCGCCGCTCCTTGAGGGTGACATCGGCGGCCCGCGTCAGCAACGTCGTGGTCACGCCGGTTGCGATTTCCGACATCGAGCGGATCGAGCACGGCGCCACGATCATGCCGGCGGTACGGAACGACCCGGAAGAAATCGAGGCCGCCATGTCGCCGATGTCATGAACGGTATGCGCGGCCGCCTTGACATCCGCGATCTTCAGCGTCGTTTCATAGGCGAAGGTGAGCTCGGCGGTCTTCGACATCACCAGGTGGCTTTCGATGCCGGCATTGCGCAACAGCTGCAACACCCGGACGCCATAGACGACGCCGGACGCGCCGGAAATACCGACGATGAGGCGGCGCTGAGCCGGAACCGGCAGGTCCATCAACATCATTCCCGCGTGAGTTGCCGTCTCTCGCTTCCAGCGCACGATCGGGAGTGAACGGCGCATGCCGGAAACGTCATGCAGCGCGACGGGTTTTGCCTCGCAATTGCACAACGGATGCCTATCATCTCCCCTTGCAAAAGGGCATCTCTTTCCATTATGTCTATACATGTTAAATATGTCTAGACATGATCGCGCCGGAGCCTGGCTGAGATGAATGACGCAGTGCTCAGCTTTGACGCCATCCGGCAGGACTTCCCGGCGCCGGGAGCAAGCTCACCGATCCGCGTGATCGACGGAATCAGCTTCGAGGTCGGACGCGGGCAATTTGTCGCGGTGATCGGACCCAGCGGCTGCGGCAAGAGCACGCTGCTGCAGATGGCCGCCGGCCTGTTGATGCCGACCCGCGGCGGGGTACGCCACCGCGGGCGCGCGATCAGCGAGGTCAACCGCGAGGTCGGCTTCGTGCCGCAGCAGGCCCAGCTGTTTCCATGGAAGACGCTGGCGGAGAACGTCGAATTGCCCCTGCTGCTGCGCGGCGTCGCCGGCACCGAGCGCAGGCAACGCGTTGCCTCCGCGCTGGAGGCCGTTGGCCTCAGCGGCTTCGAGCAGTATTTTCCCGGCCAGTTGTCCGGCGGCATGCAGAAGCGCGGCTCGATCGCCCGCACGCTGGTGTATCGCCCCGACGTGATCCTGATGGACGAACCGTTCGGCGCGCTCGACGCGCAAACCAGAATGGTGATGCAGGACGACCTGCAGATGCTGTCACGCGAGGCCGGCGCGACCATCCTCTTCGTCACCCACGACATTACCGAGGCGGTGCTGCTGGCCGACAGCGTCGTGATCATGAGCCAGCGCCCGTCGCGGCTCCTGGCCAATATCGGAATTGATCTTGCGCGGCCGCGCGACGTATTCGAGCCGTTTCGCAATCCGGGTTTTGACGCCGCTTACGATGCCGTATGGTCGGTCTTCCGGTCGCAAATCGATATTCGGCAACGACTGCATTGAGGGGAAAGGGAGGACGATGAACGACATCGCCGCCGCGACCCGCCCGTCGACCGCGGCCGAGATTTCCGCGGCGAGAAGGCGCTCGGCGCTCGGCAAGGCCGCGCATCGCCTGGCGTTGCTGCTGCCGGGGATCGCGATCCTGGTGTTCTGGCAGTGGGCCGCCGGCCGGCTGATCAAGGAAATCTATGTCAGCAAGCCGACGGCGGTGGCGGAGCGGCTGTATGAAATCTTCAGCTCCGGCGAGATCTATCCGCATCTGTGGACCACCGGCCAGGAACTCGTGCTCGGCTATGTCATCGGCGTCGGCGGCGGGATCCTGGCCGGCTATGCGCTTGGCCGCTCGCCGCGGCTTGCCGGCATCTTCGAGCCCTATGTGATGGCGTTTTACGGCGTTCCGAAGATCGCACTGGCGCCGCTCTTCATCATCTGGTTCGGCATCGGCATCTGGTCGAAGGTCGCGCTTGCCGCGATCATGGTTTTCTTCCTGGTGTTCTACAATGTGTATTCCGGCGTCCGCGCGGTCGATCGCGAACTCGTCAACCTGACGCTGGTGATGGGCGCCAACCAGCGCCAGCTTACCTATCACGTCTATTTTCCCGCGGCGGCGCCCTACGTCATGCTCGGCATGCGCATGGCGGTGCCTTACAGCGTCATCGGCGTGATCGTCGGTGAGTTCACGTCCTCAACCCAGGGCCTCGGCCTGTTTATCCACGAGGCGTCTTCGACCTACGATCCGGCCGGCGTGTTCGCCGGTATCGTTATCCTTCTCGCCTTCGTCGTCGTCGCCAATGTGCTTGCCGGCAGGCTGGAACGCCGGTTTCTTCGCTGGAAGGAACCAACCACTCAGACGCCGAGCGATATCTGAAATCCGTCGAGCTACAACAGGAGCGAAGCATGCATTCGACCAGGAGCCTGACCCGAACGCTGACCCTCGCGGTGACATTGTTGCTGCTTCCGACGCTGGCATCGGCGCAGCAGGCCGTGCGCATCGCGCAGGGGTTTGCCTCGCTGAGCTTCCTTCCGCTATGGGGCGCGCGCGCACTGAACACCTTCGCTCCCCAGGGATTGACCGCGACCGTGTTGAATTCGCCCGGCGGCGACCCCGCGGCACTCGCGGCGTTGGATGCGGGCGATGCCGATCTCGCCGCGGTCGGAACCGAATTGGCGCTGCGGGCCGTGGCAAAGGGTCAGCCGTTCGAGATCGTCTACAATCTGATGTCGAAAGTGACGCTGCAGGTCGTGGTGGCGCCGTCGTTGCTGGAAAAGGCCGGCGTGAAGCCGGGCGATCCCCTCGAAAAACGTATTGCCGCGCTGAAAGGCGCAACCGTCGGCGTCGCCGCCGTCGGCGGCACCCAGGAAACGGCGGCGCGCTGGCTCGCGGCGAAAGGTGGGCTCGACCCGAAGGCCGATATCAAGGTCGCGCAGGTCGGCAGTCCTGTCGCGCTGCAGGCCGCGCTCGAGAACAAGCGGATCGACGCCTTCGTGCTATCGCCGCCGGAGGGCTTTCTCGCGGCCAAATCGGGCGCCGGCACGGTGCTGGTTTCGCTGGGCGAGGACTTTCCGCTGCTCGCCGACCAGCCCTATCTGGTTCTGGTTGCCAAGAAGCCGATCGACGACAAGACCTCGGAGTTGATCGTCAAGACCGCACGGGCGCTGCAGGGCGCCAGCACCGCTTTGGTCGCAGAACCGGACGCCACCGCAGAGGCGATCCAGAAGGAATTCTTCGCCAAAGCCGATCCCGCGGCGATTACGTCTGCGGTCAAGGCCATGAACGGCGGCGTCGCCGGCGGCGGCAAGCTGGACGTGCAAGCCTTCAAGAACCAGTTGCTGTTTTCCAAGGAGGTCGGAACAAATTTCGGCAAGGATTTCGACGCGGCCGCATCGCAAAACGATCTGTGGACCAACAGCTTCGTCGAGCGCGCCGCCAAGAAATGAATTGGCGACACGCTCCACTCCCAGGGAGAGTCTTCACCCGATCGGCGTGAACCGGGCGATCAAATCGTAGAGGTGTCCAGGATGGCTGATCCGCACCGCTGTGATCGGCTCGCCGTTGCGCCAGGTTCGCCGCTCGATCACCAGGCAGGCGGCGCCTTCATCGATCCTCAACTCCTTCGCCAGCGCCTTGTCGGCATTGCAGGCGGTGATGCGGTGTTCCGCCTCGGTCCACGGAACGTGGCCGACCAGCCAGGTGTTTGGCGGCGTCTTTGAAAAGTCTTCGCGCAGCGCGTCCGGTACCGCCTCCAGATTGATCAGCCGATCCTCTACCGCAAATGGTTGGCCTTGCGCCTCATGCAGGCAGCACACCGCCAGGATCTGTGAGCCGGTGGCGACGCCGAGGCGGGTCCTGTCGCGCGCCGAAGCTGCGCGCTTGCGAAGGTCGAGCAGACGATACTCATAGCGTTCGCCGCGTTTTTCGACCTCACCCTTGAGATCGGGGATCTGGAGGATCGCCGACTGCACGCGCGGCCGCGAGACGAAGCTGCCGGCCCGGCGGCGGCGCACCACCAGGCCTGCCTCGGCGAGCGCCGAGATGACCTTGTTCACGGTCATCCGCGAACAGGAATAGGTTTCCATCAGTTCGTGTTCGAACGGCACACGATGCCCCGGCGGCCAGTCGCCGGATGTGATTTTGGCTTCGAGATCGCTACGGATGCGCTGATAGAGCGCCCTCGGCGTAGCCTTCGCGACGGGCTTGGGTTTCACGATCATGCCGACAGCAATCCTTCGATCGCCTGACGGAAGCGGAGCGCGACCTTCTCCCGGTTATGATGCCGTCCGTCCTTTACCACCTTGCGGCCTCGCGCCCATACACAATCGACCAGTGAGCGGGCTCCGCCAAATATCCAGCCATCGAGAATGGCATCACGGGCGCGGCCGGCCAACGCGACGTTGCCGGCATCGAGACTGACGATATCGGCGAACGCACCTTCCGTAAGCCCGGGTATGGCGACGCCGAGAGCCTGCGACCCGCCGCGCAGTACGCCCTCGAACAGCGCCCGGCCGGTCGAGACGGCGCCGCCGGACGCCATCACGTTTCGCGCCTTCAGCGCCAGGCGCTGCGAATATTCGAGTTGCCGCAATTCGTCGCTGACGCCGATCAGCACGTTGGAATCGGAGCCAATGCCGAAGATGCCCCCCGATTTCAAGAAACTCAGGCGCATTGAAAGTGCCGTCACCGAGATTGGCCTCCGTGATCGGGCAGAGCCCGGCGACGGCGCCGCTCGCCGCGACCGAGCGTATTTCGATCGACGTCGCGTGCGTCGCATGAACCAGACACCAGCGGCGGTCGACCGGCGCGTGATCGAACAGCCATTGCAACGGCCGCTGCCCGCTCCACTCGAGGCATTCATCGACTTCCCGCGTTTGCTCGGCGATGTGAATATGAATTGGACCATCCCCGGCGAAGGTCAGGACTGCGTCAAGTTCGTCTGACGTGACCGCCCTCAATGAGTGAGGCGCAAGACCGACGACCGCCCCCTCCTGCCCCGCCACGGCATGGCGGCTCGCCTCCATCAACCGCCAAAACCGATCGAGATCATTGACGAAGCGCCGCTGTCCGGAGTTGGGCGCGCGACCGCCAAATCCCGCATGCGCGTAAAATACCGGCAGCAGCGTCAGGCCGATGCCGGAAACTGCAGCGGCCCCGACGATCCGCTCGACCAGTTCGCCCGGATTGCCATAGGGCACGCCGGAGACATCGTGGTGGATGTAGTGAAACTCCCCGACCCGGGTAAATCCGGCCTCCAGCATCTCGACATAGGCCTGCGCGGCCACGGCCTCGATATCGTCGGCCGTCATGCGGCCGACGAAGCGGTACATCAATTCCCGCCACGTCCAGAAGCTGTCCACCGACGAGCCTCTGATCTCGGCGAGACCGGCCATGCCGCGCTGAAAGGCATGACTGTGCAGATTGCAAATGCCCGGAAGCCCGATCCGGTGACGCTCATCGCCTGATAGCGCCGGACGGCCGCTGGCGACGCTCACGATACGACCGGTATCGACGCCGATCCTGACGTCGCGCGCCCAGCCTTGCGGCAGCAATGCTTCGTCAAAAAACAATCCCGTCACGCTCTATCTCCGAAAGACCCGCGAAACTCTGGACAGGTGCGACCTCGCGATCTAATATGTATAGACAAATAAGTGAAATGCCAAGCGCAGCGAACGTCGGCAACCGGTCCGCAGGGTTCATGACATCAGTCGATCAGATTTGGTACGGATGTCGTCTTGCAACGCTTTCGCCGCTGCGCCAGGGCCTCGGTCTGGTCGAAGACGGAATGATCGCCGCTGTCGGCGGCCGCATCGCCTATGCAGGCCCGGCTACCGACGCACCGCCTGCGCTCGACGCGAAGCAGCGGACCAACTGCGAAGGACGCTGGATCACGCCGGGGTTGATCGACTGCCACACTCATCTGGTCTATGGCGGCAATCGTGCGTCAGAATTCGAGCAGCGGCTGGCCGGCGCGAGCTATGAGGAGATCGCGCGGGCCGGCGGCGGCATCGTCTCGACGGTGAAGGCGACGCGGCAGGCCGGCACCGAGCAATTGGTCGCCGCCGCGCTGCCGCGGCTCGATGCGCTGATCGCGGAGGGTGTCACCACGATCGAGATCAAATCCGGCTATGGCCTCGAACTCGACACCGAACGGCGTCAGTTGCAGGCGGCGCGGCGCCTCGGCAGCGAGCGCGCCGTCTCGGTCCGGACGACTTTTCTCGGCGCGCATACGGTGCCGCCCGAGATGAAGGGCGACAGCGGCGCCTATATCGACTCGGTCTGCCACACGATGCTGCCGCGGATCGCCGCCGAAGGTCTCGCGGATGCGGTCGACGCCTTTTGCGAAGGCATCGCCTTCTCGCCGGACGAGACCGCGCGGGTATTTGCGAAAGCACAGGCGCTCGGCCTGCCCGTTCGCCTTCACGCCGATCAGCTTTCGAACCTCCACGGCGCCGCCCTCGCCGCGCGCTTTGGTGCGCTTTCCGCGGATCATCTCGAATACGCCGATGATGAGGGCATCGCGGCGATGGCCCAGGCCGGCACCGTTGCCGTGGTTCTGCCCGGCGCGTTCTATTTCATTCGTGAGCGGCAGACCCCGCCGATCGATGCGATGCGGCGCTACGGTGTGCCGATCGCGCTCGCGACCGACAGCAACCCCGGCAGTTCGCCGCTGACGTCGCTGCTGCTGGCGATGAACATGGGCGCGACGCTGTTTCGTCTCACCGTCGACGAGTGCATCGCAGCCGTGACGCGGGAGGCGGCGCGCGCGCTGGGACTATTCGCGGACACCGGCAGCCTGGACGCCGGCAAATTTTGCGATCTCGCCATCTGGAATATCGCGCGCCCGGCGGAACTCGTCTACCGGATGGGCTTCAATCCGCTCCACACCCGAGTTTGGCGTGGCCACTCACACATCGTGCGTCCGGCATTGCCTGACGCTTCAGCCTGCGAGGAATCCCGATCATGACCCGCATCGACAATGCCCGCGTGATCCGCGCCGCGCGCGGCAACCAGCTTTCCGCCAGATCCTGGCTGACGGAAGCCCCGATGCGCATGCTGATGAACAATCTCGACCCGGAGGTCGCGGAAAAACCGAGTGAACTCGTGGTCTATGGCGGCATCGGCCGCGCCGCGCGCGACTGGGAAAGTTTTGATCGCATCGTGGCGACGCTGAAGCGGCTGGAAGGGGACGATACGCTGCTGGTGCAGTCGGGCAAACCGGTCGGCGTCTTCCGCACCCATGCCGATGCGCCGCGCGTGCTGATCGCCAATTCCAACCTGGTGCCGCACTGGGCGAACTGGGAACATTTCAGCGAACTCGATCGCAAGGGCCTGATGATGTTCGGCCAGATGACGGCCGGCTCATGGATCTATATCGGCAGCCAGGGCATCATTCAGGGCACCTACGAGACCTTCGTCGAGCTCGGCCGCCAGCACTACGGCGGCGACCTCTCGGGCAAGTGGATCCTGACCGCCGGTCTCGGCGGCATGGGCGGCGCGCAGCCGCTGGCGGCGGTGATGGCTGGCGCATCCTGCCTTGCGGTCGAATGCCAGCCGTCGCGGATCGAAATGCGGCTGCGCACCCGGTATCTCGACCGCCAGACCCAAAACCTCGACGAGGCGCTGGCGATCATCGAACAGGCGGGACGCGACAGGAAGCCGGTATCGGTCGGCTTGCTCGGCAATGCCGCGGACATTTTTCCCGAACTGGTACGGCGCGGCGTGCGGCCCGACGCCGTCACCGACCAGACCTCCGCACACGATCCCGTCAACGGCTATTTGCCGAAGGGATGGACGACCGCCGAATGGGAAGCGCGGCGCGAGACCGATCCGAAGGGCGTGGCAGGGGCCGCGCGGAAATCGATGGCAGAGCATGTCCGTGCCATGCTCGACTTTCACCGCATCGGCATTCCGGTCGTCGACTACGGCAACAACATTCGCCAGATGGCACTCGAAGAGGGCGTCAAGGACGCATTCGATTTCCCGGGCTTCGTGCCGGCCTATATCAGGCCGCTGTTCTGCCGCGGCATCGGCCCGTTCCGCTGGGCGGCTTTGTCCGGCGATCCCGAGGACATCTATCGCACCGACGCCAAGGTCAAGGAGCTGCTGCCCGACAACAAGGCGCTGCATCACTGGCTCGACATGGCGCGCGCGCGCATCGCGTTCCAGGGACTGCCGGCGCGCATCTGCTGGGTCGGCCTTGGCGACCGCCATCGGTTGGGGCTCGCCTTCAACGAGATGGTGGCGCGCGGCGAACTGAAGGCGCCGGTCGTGATCGGCCGCGACCATCTGGATTCCGGCTCGGTCGCCTCGCCCAACCGCGAGACCGAATTCGATGAAGGACGGCTCCGACGCGGTGTCGGACTGGCCGTTGCTCAACGCGCTGCTCAATTGTGCCAGCGGCGCCACCTGGGTGTCGCTGCATCATGGCGGCGGCGTCGGCATGGGCTTCTCGCAGCATGCCGGCATGGTGATCGTCTGCGACGGCACGCCGGAGGCGGCGGTCCGGATCGGCCGGGTGCTGTGGAACGATCCCGCCACCGGCGTGATGCGGCATGCCGACGCCGGCTATGAACTCGCCATCGATTGCGCGCGGGAAAAAAAGCTTGACCTGCCGAGCTTGCGCTGAGGCAAGCCACGCCGTGAAGATCATTCGGACCAGCGATTGCCGCACCACGCCGTGGAAGAACGGCGGCGGCTCGACGACGGAGATCGCCGTGGCGCCAGCCGGCGCGTCGCTTGATCATTTCGATTGGCGCGTCAGCATGGCGCGGGTCGCATCCGATGGGCCATTTTCCGAGTTTCCCGGAATTGACCGCACCCTTGCGGTCGTCAAGGGAGAAGGCCTGGTGCTGACGATCGGACAACACGCGCCATTGACGCTCGCACGCGGATCGGAGCCGGTCAGTTTTCCCGGCGACGTCGCGACATCGGCGCGCCTCACCGCCGGCGAGATCACCGACCTCAATGTAATGACGCGCCGCCGGCGCTTCAGTCATCGAATGCGGCGCATTCATGAGCCAATTTCCTGCGACTTCGAGGGTCACGATATCGCGGTCGTCCTGTCGCTCAACGGCGACGCGAACCTGGCGTCGGAGCGCGCCGCAACGACGCTCGATCATGGCGATGCGGCCGTCTTGCTATCCCGCAACGGCTCATTCCGGATTGCGCCGCTCGGCGCAAGCGACGTGTATCTTGTGTTGTTGCGGGAAGCGTGATGCGCGGGCCGTCAGCCGGGCTGGCTGTATCCCGCCTTGCGCGCCTCGTCGTCCCAGCGCGCCGTCAGGCCGTAGTCATCGGCGACAACCGGGACGAAGCCTTCGAGGCAAAGCCGATCTCTCAGGCCGGCGGTGTCGGAGGAATCCGCAAACTTCGCCAGTGCCGCCTGCAACGGCGATACAACCTCATCGGGACAATCAGCGCTTGCGACAAGAAATGGAATTGGCGCGATATCGGTCGTTGCAACGGATTTGATCTTCTGCCCGAGATCGGGTTCGTGGCGCAGCATCAGGTCCAGCGCGTAGGAATCGAGCGGGCCGATATCGATATCGCCGGCGAGAAGCGCCTCGATCACGCGTCGCGGCGTAAACAGCGGTCCGATGCTTTCGCGATAGAGGCGTTTTCCTCGCACCCGATAATACGGCAGCAGATGATGTCGAAGTGCGTTGTAACCGGAATGCGAATCCTCGACGGTGAAGCCGAGCCGGCCGCCGAACGTATCCTCTAGCGAGGAGAAGCGCGAATCCGCCTTCACCAGAAGGCGCGTCGCATAGACCGGCCGGCCGGCGATCGGCGCCCCGACCGGAACGGGCGCCGCCACCGGCCGCGGCTTCTGAGCGGCAAGCGCATAGGGAAATCCGCACATGAAGGCGCAGGCGAGATCGTCACGCGACCACAGATCGGCCAGCGGCAGGGGAAATGCGTGATCGATGACGCGCAGTTCGACACAACACTCACGCGCGAGCCAGCCGAACAGTTCCTTCCATGCCGCGGCCGCGGCCGGGGTGACCGAATACATTCGTGCATTGGCCACATATGGCATGATTCATTTCTCGCGAGGGTCGCCCGCTATCAGGCAAATCGCAGGCGCTGGCCGATACCCAACCGCTCGGATTTTTCCAGCATCGCGTGGCCGAGCGCAATGTCCGACAGCGACAGGCCCCGATGCCAGAACAGGTTGGTCTCGGCATCGCTTTGCCGGCCGGGCTTGAGACCCGCGACGATCTGCCCGAGCTCCGCATGTAAGGTCGCTTCCGACAGCTTGCCGGCCTCGACATGCGCGCGCAGGCTGCCGAACTTGCCGCCCTTGCACTGACCCCAGTCGTCGACCACGAGCTTTGACATGATGTCGGTCAAGGACAGCTCGATCGCGCTCATCGTTCCATAGGGGACTACAAAGGCGCCTTTTTTGATCCATTCGGTCTTCAGCAAAGGCGTCGGCTTGTCGAGTCGGGAGGCTTCGACCACGATGTCGGCGCCCTCAACACAACTTCGCCAGTCCTCGGTAGCTGTCACCTTCTTGCCGAGATCGCGGCTCAGTCGCTCCGCAAAGCTGTTGCGGCTCTCCTCGCGTCGGGAGTGGACGCGGATCTCATCGAAATCGAAGAGATGGTTGAGCAGCCGTACGTTCCAGTAGGCCGTTCCGCGCGCGCCGATATGACCGAGGATTTTCGAATTCTTGCCGGCGAGATGCTTGGCGCCGATCGCGGTCACCGCGCCGGTCCGCATGTCGGTGATGCCGCTGGCGTCCAGGATCGCCTTTGGCGCGCCGGTGCGCGGATCGAACAGCGCCAGGATGGCGAGTTCGGAAGGGTAACCGAGCTTGTAATTGTCGACGAAGTCCCCGACGATCTTGACGCCCGCAGAATCGATCGGTGCCTTGATGGCGCCGCGCAGCACGTTGAAGTGCCCGTTGGCGACACCGGGCTCGAGATGGACGCGCGGCTCGATCACCGTTTCGCCCCTGCCCTGGCTGGCAAGGCTGGCCTCGATCGCCGACAGAATCTCGTCATCGGTGATGTTGAGTTCATCGATGTCGAGGCGATTGAGATAGGCGATATAGATCGGCGGCAAGACGGCAACCTCCTCGGCTTCAATATGTATATACATTATTGAGAGCCCGAGCAAAGTCAACAGAGCGAAATGCAGCCGCTATCCCGGCAAACCCAGCGGCACCGTCGCCGAGAGCCCGGTTCGTTCGGCCTGCTCGATCGCGATGTCGTAGCCGGCGTCGGCATGGCGCAGCACGCCGATGCCGGGGTCGCCATCGAGCACGCGCTTGAGCCGCTCGGCGGTCGCCGGGTTGCCGTCCGCTACGATTGTTACGCCGGCGCTCACGCCGCGTCCGCCAAGGCCATGAATGGCGACGAGGTCGGCGCCGGAGGAACAATTCAACAGCGCATTGAGGATCGGCCAATCCGCGATCGCGTCGGAACCATCCTTCATGTTCTCGGTCTCCCGATGCGGCAGCGCGGCCGAGCCGGAATCCAGATGATCGCGGGTGAATGCAATCGGCGCCGAAATCCTGCCGCTGGCCACCGCTTCGTTGACCAGCAAGGCGAGACGGCTGCGCTCGCCGTAACCGAGCCAGCCTATGCGCGCCGGGAGGCCGGTGAACTTCACGTGTTCGCGGGCCTTGGTGATCCATGAGGAGATCGGATGGTTGGACGAGAAAGTCTCAAGGATCATATCGTCGATGGTGTAGATGTCCTGCGGGTCGCCTGACACCGCGATCCAGCGGAACGGTCCGATGCCCTGGCAGAACATCGGACGGATATAGAGATCGACAAAGGACCGCATGCGGAATGCGTCTTCCACGCCGGCGGATTTCGCCTCGGCCCGCAGGCTGTTGCCGTATTCGAATACGATCGCGCCGCGATCCATGAACCCCAGCATCGAGCGAACATGCGTGGCTACGGATTGACGCGCCAGCGCGATCAGTCTTTGCGGATCGGCCGTCCGCATCGCGCGGGCTTCTTCCAGCGACAGCTCCGCCGGCACATAACCCTTCAAAGGATCGGGAAAAGTCTGGTCGGTGACGATATCGGGGAGGATGCCGCGTCCGGCCAGTTCGGGCAGCACGACGGCCGAGTTGGCGCACAAGGCCAACGCCAGCGGGCGCCGCGCGTCGCGCGCGGCCTGCCATTGCGCGATCGCATCGTCGAGATCATCGGTAGCGGCATCACAGTAGCCGGAGGCAATACGGCGATCGATGCGGGCCGGATCGACCTCGACCACCAGCGTCGATGCACCGGCGAGCTTTCCGGCAAGCGGCTGCGCACCGCTCATCCCGCCGCAGCCCGAGGTGAGCAGCAGGCGGCCGGCGAGCGTGCCGCCAAAATGCTGGCGCGCGATCGCCATGAAGGTCTCGAACGTACCCTGCAGGATTCCCTGGCTGCCGATATATTGCCAGGCGGCGGCCGTCATGCCGGGATAGACGGTGAGGCCCATGTCGTCGAGCCTGCGGCGGTTTTCCTCGCCGCTCCATTCGCCCACGATATTGCCGTTGGCCATGATGACGAGCGGCGTCGTCGCCTGACCCGGAAACACCCCGATCGGTTTGCCCGACTGCATGACGAAGGTCTGATCCTCGCGCATGGTCGAGAGCGTCGCGACGATGCGATCAAAACTCTTCCAGTCGCGCGCCGCGCGCGCAATCGACATGTAGATCACGAGATTGTCGGGATCCTCGCCATTCTCGAGGTTGTTCTCGAGCAAACGCAGGATGGCTTCCTGCCGCCAGCCCTTGCAGCGCAGGACGGTGCCGCGCCCGGCCTTGACCTCCTTGCCGCGACGCACGGGAATGTTCATGGCTCACACCTCCTCGACCAGCGGGACCCAGCCGGGCCGGGCCTTTACCCGCGCCAGCCACGCGCCGATCGCCGGAAATCTCTCCATGTCGTAGCCGCCCTGCGGCGCCATCGACACGTAGCCGAATAGGCCGATGTCGGCGATGGTATAGCGGTTATCGACAAGCCAGTCGTGCGTGGCCAGCCAATCGTCGAGCTTGGCCAGCGCCACATAGGCGCCCTCCTGAAAATCGGCGATCCGGTTCTTCATCCGATCGGCGATGCCGCGCATGTTGTAAAACCGCGGCAACGCCAGGGCGCGCAGCAGGTCGGCCTGCTCGAACGTCAGCCAGCTCGTGACTTCGGCACGGAGATAGCGATCGTCGGGCAGCAATGGCGAGCCCTCCGAGAGGTACAGCATGATCGCGACGGATTCCACGATGGTACGGCCATCCTCGAGTTCGAGCACGGGCACGCGGGCGAAACGGCTCTTGGCGCGGAACGCCGGATCGCCGGCTGCGCCTTTCGCCAGATCCAGCGTGACGCGCTCGAAGGGAATGCCGAGCTGCGTCATCAGGATCCGCACCTTCCAGGCATTGCCGGACAACCGGCTGTCATAGAGACGCAACATGATTACGTTGCCTTTCCTCAGAGATAGGACTGCATATCGACGCCCATGGCCTTTTCGACCTCGGGGAAAACCGCGGGGTCGAGCGCGCCCTTGCCGACCGGGAATTTCGACCGATGCGCGATGACGACGGCGACACGGCTGCCAGGCTTCGATTCCGAAATCGACACCACCTCTCCGCTTTCAGGATCGAGCGTGCCGATCATGTCCGGGAAGGTGGCGACCCGTTTGCCCGCGAAATCCGCGGTCATGAACTCGTTGTAGACGCCGAGCACCGCTTCACCGTTCTTGCCCCGCACAATCATCTGGCCGAGATCGAAACCACCGCCATAGGCCACGCTGTTTTCGGTGACCTCGCCGTCGACCAACAATTCGCCGCCAAGGAATTCGACCGTCGCACGGACACGGTCCGCCCCCTTGGCTGCGAGCATGGCGCGGCCGAGATCGAGCTGGAACGTGATGGCGCCGGCAGCGCCGTTCTCCCTGATGAAGCCCGCCGTCAGCGGACCGCGCGCGGCGTAGATCAGTCCGCCGTTGATCACCGCCGCCTGTCGCATCATGTTCGAGGTGCGGACGATGTCGCCTTCCGCCGCGAGCGCGAACTCGGAGTTTTCCGCCTTGCTGCCGCTGCTGGCGACCTGGGTGATGGAAAGTTCGAGCCGGGACGCCAACCCCATGCCGCCCATTTTCACGGTCGGATGTCCGCGGCCGTTCGAGGCGGCATCGATATAATCGAGCCCGAGGGCAGCGGCGACCAGCCAGGCATTGAAGCCCGGCACATGGCCGCAGATGACGCCGGCCGGCGGCCGGTCCAGTTTTTCGATCAGCCGCCGCGCCGCGTTGATGGCGTCGCGCGGCTTGATCGCCCAATTGGCAAATCCCGGCGCTCCCACCGCGGTCGCCGTAATGATGGTGGCGCCGGGATCCAGTTCGTCAAGCCCGACCAGGCGAACGCCGCCGTAGTCCAGCGCCATCCGCCCCAGCCCGCGGTTCTTGTCGACCGCATTTCTGCCGCTGCCACCCGCCGACAGCAATAGCCCTCCGACCAGCCCTGCCTCCACATCGTCCGCCGTCAGCATTCGCGCCATGATCTCTTCTCCTCCGGCCGCCCCGGCGGCAATTCCGATAGATCGCTAGATCGGCTCGTTGATGCCGAGGAAGGTCGCAAACATCGAGCCCGTGGCCCTGGCCTCCGCCGCCGTGCCCTGGTAGACCTGCACGCCCGACGACAGCACGCAGACCTGGTCCGCGACGTCGAGCGCGCGCGCGGTGTTTTGCTCGACCAGCACGATCGTCAGGCCTTCGCGCCTCAACTGAAGCAGCGCATCGAGGCAGAGATCGACCATCTTCGGCATCAGGCCGAGCGACAATTCATCGACCAGCAACAGGCGCGGTTCGGCCATCAGCGCCCGGCCGATCGCCAGCATCTGCTGCTCGCCGCCGGACAGCGATCCCGCCAATTGTGTGCGGCGTTCATGCAATCGCGGGAAATATCCGAACACGCGTTCGCGCTTGGCGGCGTCGGCACGAAGCGGCCGAGCATAGCCGCCGGCGGTCAGGTTCTCATCCACCGTGAGATCGGAAAACAGCTGTCGCCCTTCCGGCACCAGCGCAATGCCGAGGCCGACACGGTCGATGGCGCGACGGCGTGTGATGTCTTCGCCTTCGAGTAGGATGCGGCCGCCGTGAATATCGACATGCCCCATGATCGCCATGATGGTCGAGGTCTTGCCCGCCCCGTTGGGGCCAAGCAAGGCGTACACGGACCCGGCGGGGACGTCGAAGGTTACATTGTGCGCGGCCTCGACCGAGCCGTAACCGCAACTGAGATTTTCAAGCTTCAGCATGGCTCGCCATCCCGCCGCCGACATAGGCATCATGCACCACCGGGTCGGCCATGACTTCGCGTGGCTCGCCGTCGCCGATAACCCGCCCGTTGTTCAACACGATCAGGCGGCGGCAAATCCGCATCACCTCTTCCAGATTGTGCTCGACCAGCACCACGGTGATGCCGCGGGCGTGGACCTCGGCGATGGTCTCGACCTGCTTCGAAGCCTCGGCATGGTTGAGGCCGGCCAGGGGCTCGTCCAGCAGGATCACTTTCGGGTCGACCGCAAGCGCGCGGGCGACTTCGAGCCGCTTCATCTGACCAAGCGGCAACGAGCCTGCGAGCTTTTTTTCGGCACCGCCAAGGCCGACCTGCGCGAGAATCTCGGCGGCGCGCGCGTTCTCATGCCTGCGGTCGACATGCAGCAAGGCGCGGAACGGGCTCGAGGTCCGCCGATAGCCCGCGCCGAGCACCACGTTGTCGAGCACGGTCATCTGCCGAAACGGCCGAACGATCTGATGCGTCAATGCGAGGCCCGCCCGCACCCGCGCCGCCGTCCCCTCTTCCGTCACATCGATACCGGAAAGCCGGACGCGGCCCCTGTCAGGGTGGAGCACTCCCGCAACGATCCGGATCAACGTGGTCTTGCCGGCGCCGTTCGGCCCGATCAGCCCGACGAAATCGCCCTGCTCCACGGCAAAGGATACGCCATCCACCGCCTGCACGCCGCCGAAGCGGATCGCCACGTCGTCGAACTGGAGCGCCGCGCTCATGACCGCCTCGCGCGCAGGACCAGGTTCTGCATCACAGCCGCCAGTCCTCCCGGCGCAAGGCGGATGACGAGCACCAGCATTCCGCCAAACACCAGCAGGCGATAATCGTTCACGAAGCGGATGGCCTCCGGCAGCAACGTCAGGCCGACGGCGGCCACGACGACGCCCCAGGTCGAGCCGATGCCACCGATCACCACCATCGCCATCAGCATTACCGACAGGATGAAGTCGAAAGCATCGGCGGTGATGAACTGCGTGAAGAAGGCGTAGAGGCCGCCGGCAAGGCCCGCGAGCGCCGTTCCGATGCCGAAAGCGGCGAGCTTGTAGGCGCCGACATTGATGCCGAGCGTGGCCGCCGTCCCCTCGTCCTCGCCCACGGCGCGGAAGGCAAACCCCATCCAGGACCGGCTGATATAGATGCTGAGCGCAATGGTAAGGGCGGCGAACAGCAGGATCATCGCCAGGTTTCCCGACGCCCCCAGGCCGGTTCCGGGAATACCGCTGATGCCCATCTCGCCGCCGAGCCAGGCCTGCTTTCGGACGAAACCGACAAACAGGAAATTCACGCCGATGGTGGTGACCGCGAGAAAATCGGTGCGCACGCGCAGCGACGCGAAACCGACGATTAATCCAAGCAGGCTGCCTGTGACCAGCGCCGCGACGATCGCCAGCGGAACGCTTCCGGTACCGACCATGGCCAACGCAGCCGCATAGGCGCCCGCCCCGAAAAAGGCCCCGTGGCCGAGACTGATCTGGCCGCAGAAGCCGCTGATCATGTTCAGGCTGACCGCCAGAATGACGTTGATACCGATGATCGAGACGATCGAGATTTCGTAAGCGCTCATGCGGTGCGCGCCCCGGTGAATCCCTGTGGCCGGATCATCAGGAGCACGATCAGCGCCAGGAAGGCGATGGCGTCGCGGTCGAGCCAGGCGCCGATGAAGATCGTGCCGTAGGCTTCGACCAGGCCCAGCACCAGGCTTGCGATCAAGGTGCCGCGAACGCTGCCAAGCCCGCCCAGCACGATGATGGCGAGCGCCTTGTAGCTGACGACGAAGCCGATTCCGGGATCGACCAAATTATTCAGGAGCGCGACCAGCCCGCCCGCGAGCGCCGCGAGCGCCGAGCCGATCGCGAAATTGAGATAGCGGACCTTGATCGGGTCGATCCCGAAACTTGCGGCGATTTGCGGCCGCGATACCGTCGCGCGCCAGCCGATCCCGATCCGCGTCCGCGTGGTGAACAGATGCAGCCCGGTGAATACCATGATGGCCGCGATCACGATCGCGATCTGCACCGCGTTGACGGTGACGCCCCAGAAATTGAAGGTCGTGAAGGCAAAGGTATTGCGGTGAAAGGTGATCCCCTGCTCGCCGAACAGGATACGGAAGGCGTCCTGCATCAGCACCAGCAGCCCGACCGAGGCGATCATCGGCACATCGGGCCGGTAATTCAGCAACGGCTCGTACAGCAAACGATAGATCGCCATGCCGAACAGCGGGGTCATGAGGATGGCCGCGACGAAGCCGAGGCCGACGCTGCCGGTGGCATTGGCGACGATGACCGTGATATAGGCACCCAGCGCGAATACCGCGGCATGCGCCACGTGCAGAATGCGCAGCAAGCCATACACAAGGGTCAGGCCAACCGACATCATGGCATACATGCAGCCGAAGCTGACGCCGGTTACAGCCAGATCGATGTAGTACACCAGATCATCCTTTGCCGCCGGGAGCGGAAGCCGTCACCGCCATCGGCACCCGCATCCCTGCTATTTCTCGGGAGGCGCGAACGCGCTGAGATCGGTGATCACACCGGCCGGCGCGAACTTGCCATCCTTGATCACGTTGACGCTGATCGGCATCAGGATCTCGTGCAGGCTGTTGAATCCGTTAAGATTGCCTTCGAGCATCGGGAAGTTTTTTGTGGCCGCAAGCGCGTCCCGCACCTTGGCAGGCTCGGCGCTGTTGGCGCGCTTGATGCCATCGGCCATAAGTTTTACCGCCGAATAGGTGACGGCTGCGACACCTTCCGGCGAATAGCCGGCCCGGGTCTTGAATTCGGCAAAGAACTTCTGCAGCGTTTCGTCCTTCCGGTCGCGATCGAAGCTGTCCATGATGTACGTGCCTTCAGCGGCCGGCCCGGCAATCTCGACAAACTTCTCGGAATCGAACGCCTGGGAACCGATGATCGGCACGGTAATGCCGGCGGCGCGAAGCTGCGCGACCAGCGGACCGGCGGTGAAGAAATAACCGGTGGCATAGACCGCGTCGGGGTTGTCGCGCTTCACGCTGGCGACGATCGAACCGAACTGGCGGTCCTTGAGCGAATAAGAGTATTTGTTGAGCACCTCGATGCCGTATTTGGGGGCCGCTTCGAGGAAGCCGTCCATCGTCGCCTGCCCGTAGTCATTGTCCATCGTGATCGTGGACACCTTCTTGATTCCGAGGGTCTTGCCGATGTAGAGCGCGGTTGCCGCGCCCTGCGGCGGTCCGAGATGGACCAAGCGGAACATGTAGTCGCCGGCCTTGGTAATGTCGGGATGCACGCCGTAGGCCGAGATCATGACGACACCGGCCTTCTGGAACACCGGCGCCGCGGCGCGGCCCGACGCCGAATAGCTGCCGTTGACTACCAGCTTGACGCCGTCTTCCCCGATCAGCTTGTTGGCGGTGAAGATCGCCTGGTCGGACTTGGCCTGGTCGTCATAGCTGACCAGTTCGATCTTCTGGCCGAGTACGCCGCCGGCGGCATTGATATCCTCAACCGCCATCGTTGCCGCGATCTGCGCGGACTTGCCGTCGGTCGCCGAGGGGCCCGTCAGCGGCGCCTGGAAACCGATTTTGATCTGGGCGTTCGCCGGGTTCAGCGTGGCGAGGCCGAGCATCAGCACGGCTGCGAAACCCAGCGATAGCTTCCTGCGCATCGCCTGCGCATTTAGGGTCTTTTTCAACATGGCCTTCTCCATTGAAAGGGGCAGTGTCTCGTCGTGTCTATAGAAGCCGATTTTCGCGCAGTATTTCCTGCGCACGCGCCAGCGCCGGCTGCGGCGGCTCCGCCAAATCCCAGTCCGGCCGGTCTGCCTGCTTGCGCGTGGCATCGATGCCGAGCTTGCCGATGGTGCCGTCCCGCTCCAGCGGCTCCGAACGATCGGCACGGACCCCGGGCACGATGACAAAATCGCGCTCCGGTTTGCTGCGCGTCGCCTGCGCCCATTCGACGGCGGTACTATTCCAGGGATCGATATCGTCATCGACGATCGTGACCTGCTTGATCAGGTTGACCGCCGCCCAGACGGCGAACATCGCCTTGCGCGCCTCGCCCGGGCGCGGCGCGTGCAGCGCGACCACGGCGTGCAGACGGCCGGCGCCGCCGACACCGACAGCCACTCGGCGTACCGAGGCTACCGCGGGGCGGATCGCGCGCAACAGACCCGCCGCGATCGCGACACCGCCGAGCAGGCAATGCTCGGGATGGTAGCCCGGCAGGATCACCTGGAAGATCGCGTCGCGGCGGCGCGTCAGCCGGGAAAACGTCGCGACGATACCGGCGCCGTAATTCTCATACATGCCGTGGAACTCGCTGACCGGCCCTTCCATGAAGGGTTCGCCGGCATCGAGTGTGCCCTCAAGCACGCATTCGCAATGCGCCGGCACCAATAGCCCCGATGCACAGCTGACGACCTCGAGCGGCTCGCCTAGCAGCGCTCCGGCGATCGGAAGCTCATCCTCGCCGAGGCCGAGATAAAGGCATGCCGCCACCAGGACCGCCGGATGATTTCCGACGCAGACCGCAATGTCCAGTTTCTCTCCGCGCGCGTGAGCCGCCCGCGCCAATACCGCGAGGTGGTGGTTGGGCGCGATGCCGACGAAGGCCCGGTTCCCACCAAGCGGCATCAGGCGCGCGATCGACAGGTTGGTGTGACCGCTGAGCCGGTCGCGCGCGACGATCGCGCCAGCCGTGATATAGGGACCGCCTTCCTTTTCGAAAAAGCGCGGTATCGGCAATTCGTCGGCCAGCGAGGGGTCCGGAATGATCGCTTCCTGACAGGGCGCCGACGACACCAGGCGATGCGGCAAAGGCCTGTCGATCGCGGCAAGCAGCGAAGCCTGCATCTCTTCGACCGCGATGCCCAGTCCGCTGGCAAACCGTGGCAGCGAATTGAGCAGATTACCCACGATCGGCATCGGCGCCGGGCCGGAAGCGCCTGCGACACTGGCAAAGAGCAACGCCGCGCCGCCGTCGATCTGCGCGAGACAGCCGGCCACTTCGTAATCCAGCCTGACCGACTGCGAGATCGAGACGAGTTCGCCCGCCTCTCGCAGGACAGCCATGAAGGCGCGCATCGACTGGGAGTGCGTCGCCTGCTGGTTGATGGCGTCCTTCGCGTGCACGTCAGCCTGACCTCGCAAACACGTCCGGGACGGCTTCGGACGACCCGAGCCGAAAACGAATGATCGCGGTGGGATCATATCGGCCATTGCGGCACGGTCCATGTCTGCTTCGTGCGAAGCGGGATATAGGTAAAAGCGAAGACATGATGACGCCGGTCAAACCAGCGACTATGCTGGCGCGGCGCTTTTTTGGGATCCAATGGTCGAACTTCGTACCCTGGCCTATTTCGTGACGGCATGCCGATCCGTCAGCTTTGCCCACGCTGCCGTCGATCTCGGCATCGCGGTATCGACGCTCAGCACAGCCATGAAGGCGCTGGAACGCGACCTGGGCATGTCGTTGTTCCGGCGCATCAATAACAGCCTTTACCCGACCGAAGCGGCGCGTGTGCTGATGCGTGGCGCCGATCCCTTGCTGATGGCCGAGTTCTTCGCCCGCCGGTGGGTCGCGGCCCCGGCCAAAGCCACATTGAAACGGCTGACCGTCGAGATCGGCCTCAGCTTTACCATCGGCGGAATCAGCGGGGCGCTTCGGCGGGCCGTCGAGCGAATGGCGATCGAGCGTCCGGACGTCCTTGTCGATCCCGTTTGGAGCGATGAAAAGGATCTGCCGCATTTCAGCAGCCTGGCAGAGGACTGGCACGGCGGCGAAGCCAGCCGCATGACCGTTGCTTTGGGCTCCAATGGCGCGCAAGCATCGAGAGGGGCCGCCGCGCTGCTGTCGGACAGATGGGTATTCGCGTGCCGGTTGCCGGCCGGCACCCGCAACTATCCCGCTGCGGCCGACTTGGCGGCCGGCCGCCTGGTGGTACCGCTGTTGGCGCCGCCGCTGATCGCGCAGGCCGAACGCTATTTCAGTCAGCACGGCATGACCGGCGTGCGGTTTCTCAATGATCATCCCGGCGACTTGCCGCGGATCATGGAAGATTACCCTGATGCCGCGCTGTTCGTGCCGGAGAGCCTGGTCTCGCCGCGGCTCGGACTGCTCAACGTCGCGGTAGTCGCGCCGGACAAGCCACTGACGACAAAATTCATCGCTCGTGCGGCCAGGCCGGACGCCGTGACGAAACTGTTCATTCGGCTCCTAAAACACGCACTGGCAGAGAAGACCCCGACGCCGGTCGAACCGCCCATCATCAGCCTGCGGCAAATACACTACTTCAACCTGGTGCAGCGGCTTCGGCGCGTATCCGCTGCGGCGCGCGGCGCAAACATCAGCCAACCCGCGCTCAGCGAACAAATCCACAAGCTGGAAGCATCCCTGGGTGGCGCGCTGTTCGAGCGGCAGGGCGACGGCATGATCCCGACCGGCAAGGGCGAGCGGTTCGACGACGTCGCAAGACTGATTGAATTGGGCTTTCGGCGGCTTTCCACCGGCGACGCCGGCGCTGTGCCGGCGCAGAGCCGCAAGATCGCGATCGGCATTCTGCCTTCGGTCAACCAGCATGGTTTCCTCGTCAACCGGATCACCGAGGCCATGCTGGATGTCCAGGCGCGCTTTCCCAGCGCTGAAACTCGTGATCCAGGAAGCGCCAAACGCGACGTTGCAGGACTGGGTGATACGCGGCCTGGTCGGCGTTGCGATCGTCGAAACCGTTCTGCCGCGAATGCCGCGGCTGCCGCTGGGCTCGTCGGAACGATTGGCGGCCATCGTCGACAACCGCCACAAAATGCTGCCCCCGGGGCCGGTGACGCTCGCCGATCTCGCGCGCCTGAAGCTGGCGCTGCCGACCAACCGCTTCGGATTACGGCAATTGCTCGACGCCGCGGCCGAACAGCATCATATCAGGCTGCGGCCCGATATAGAGATCGACGCGCTGCCGATGGCCGTGGCGATCCTGCGGCGCTTGCCGGTCTGTACCGTGCTTCCGGCCTCGGCGGTCGAACGTGAGATCGCCGGCGGCGATCTTTCCGCGCATCCGATCATCGAACCGATGATTTCACGGCGTCTGTTCGTGATCTATTCCGGCGAGCGTGCTTTAAGCGAATCCGAGCGCGGGCTGGTCAATTCACTACGCCGCAGACTGTCCGAGCCGCGCGATGCCGGATGATCGCGGCTTTCGGATTTTCCGTCATGACGTTACCTGGCCCCGGATTTGCGGCAACGACTGATCGAGCGTCTTCACCGCCTGATAGATGACCGCCGCTCCGGCCGCGATTGCTTCGCGGTCCGCCCATTCCTTAGGCGTATGGCTCTTGCCCTTGAGACAGGGCACGAAAACCATGGCGGACGGACAAATGCGGCTCATGAACGCCGCATCGTGACCGGCACCGCTTGGCAGATCCATTTGTCCAAGACCGAGATCGCGCGCGCCCCGTCGCAACGCGTCACGCAGACCAGCGTCGCAGGCCACCGGAGGACCATCCGACAAGGTCCTGAACGATGCCCGCATTACCCGCGCAGCAGCAGCATGCTCCATGCTTTCGCGATCGATGGCGTCGGCGAAACGGGCCGTCAGCGCCGGGTTGGTGGTCCTGGCGTCGACGATCAGCCGGCAACGCCCGGGTACGATGTTCGATGCCGAAGGATCGACCGCCAGGATACCGACGGTGGCGACGAAATAATCCGGACCTTCGATGGCCAGCCGTTCGGCGATCCGGCGTATCGATTTGACCGTATCGGCCGCGGCAACGAGCGCGTCACGCCGCAGGCTCATCGGCGTGGTGCCCGCATGGTCCGCCTCGCCCTCGAACACGATCTCGATCCGCCGGATACCGACGATGGAGGTGACGATGCCGACGTCGAGCGAGCGGGCTTCCAGCACAATGCCCTGCTCGATGTGCAGTTCGAGAAAGGCCCGCACGTCGTCGCGCTTGGCCCGATCAAGCTCATCGGGGTCGCCGCCAACGCGCCGCACGGCGTCGCGCAATGTTTCGCCACCCGGTTCGGTGAGCGCGAGCATGCTTTCACCGAGCGCGCCGGTCATGCCGCGGCTCCCGACACATGAAAGGCCGTACTCGCTTGGCTCCTCGGCAAGAAAGTCAACGATCTCGAGGGTATGAGCAAGCCGCGTGCCGGCTTCACGCAGCGCGCGAACGATCTCGAGCCCCGTCGCGACACCGGCGATGCCGTCGAAGCGCCCGCCCGACGGCACGGTATCGCTGTGCGATCCGATCGCGATGACGCCGAGCGCGGGGTCGGTGCCCTCGATCCGGCCGATCAGATTGCCAGCCGCATCGATCCGGGTGACCAGTCCCGCTTCCGCGAAACGTCGCGCCAGCCAGGCGCGGCCCTCCAGAAACAACGCGGTGAACGAGCGCCTTGTATAGGGCCTGGCCGGATCGGTGATGTCGGCAAGCGCCATCACATCCGCCCAGAGGCGATCGGAGTCGAGCGGAAGGTTGGTCTTCATCCGATGCTTGATTCGATGCCTGGCCTAATGGGCGCGGCGCGGACTGACGAAACGGCCTTGTCCCGGTTGGGACAGCACCCGACCGTCGGCGGCGACGCAATCGCCCCGCAGGTAGGTCTCGACCGCGCGGAATGGCAATTCGATCCCGTCATAAGGACTCCAGGAGACAAAATTGTTTCCACTGGCGGCCGCGCTGTAGCGATAGGGGTCGCGGCGCATCAGCACGATGTCCGCATCGCGGCCGATCTCCAGTGCGCCCTTGGCGTGGGTGATTCGAAATAGCCTGGCGGGATTTTGGGCAAGAAGGCGTGCGGCATGGGTCAACGAAAGCTTGCGCTCGTCCAATCCTTTCAGGAGCAGGCCGTACAGGGCTTCGAGACCCGGGATTCCCGATGCGTTCTTGAGCATGTTCGGGTCGGTCTTGCGATCCTCCGACCAGCTTACATGGTCGGTCGACACGATCGTGACATTGCCCGCGGCCAGGTGATGCCATAAAGCTTCCACCTCGTGGCGCGGCCGCAGCGGCGGGTTGATCTTGGCCTTGCCGCCGAGACGCCGGACATCCTTCTCTTCATCGAGCGTGAGATAGTGAACGCAGGCCTCGATGGTGGCCCCATGCCCCTGCGCGCGGTAGGCGGCAGCCAATTCATATCCCCGGCCGATCGAGCAGTGGACGATGTGTACGGGGCAACCGGCCCCCGCACCCAGTTCGAACACTTCCGCCGTTGCCAGCGCCTCGGTGATCGGCGGCCGCGAGAGACCGTGCGCGGTATAGTCGGTAATGCCGCTCGCCTCGACATCCGCGATGTAGGCGCGGACCATTTCGTCGTTCTCGTTATGGATACCGGCGATCAACCCTCGTTTTCCGACCGCGCAAAAACTGGCGAAGAGCGTGTGCGGCGGAATCCGCGGAAACCTTTTCGGATGGGTGCCAAAGGTCGAGAATTTGAACGCAGCGGCGCCGGCATCGACCAACTCGTCAACTCGCGTCGCGCCTTCATCGGGATCGATCGTCGCATAAAGCGCAAAATCGACGCGCGCCTGCGCCCCGGCTTCCCTGACCTTGGTGCGGAAACGCTCGGCTGTCGCGATCAGGCTGTTATCGTCATAGGGCATGTCGACAATGGTCGTAACGCCACCCGCCGCCGCGCTGCGCGTCGACCACACGAAATCCTCCTGGCCAAGCTGGCTGCGGCTGTGCACCTGCGCATCGATCGCGCCGGGAAGCACGAAAAACCCCGGACCGCCGTATCTTTCGCCATCCGGCAAACCGCCCGATCCAACGGACTGCACCTTGCCATCGCCGACCAGCACATAACCGTTGTCGATGATCCGGTCGGGAAGCACGACCGTTCCCGCAAAGACCTTGTCAGCCATCGCCGCCCCTTGGTTGCTCGGCAAATTCCGCAGATCGGACCGGCGATCAATCGAGGTCGCCGCTGCGCCGCTTGACCCAACGTAGTCGAAGCCGCGGTCGGCCACTAACCCGGTTTGGCCGAAGCCGTCGATAGGAAAAACCAAATTTGCTCGCGACGGGTCGGTCCGCGCTGGGTCACCTGGACCCCAGTGCGGCCTCGCGTAAATAGGTGCGAGCGAAATCTCCCTCCTGGCGAACGTGGTCAAATTTCAGAAAGCTCGGCCGCCACGAGCGCGCCCGCTCCTTCGTCAGCCTGGAAAGGCTGTTCAGGATGGTCACGCTTTCCTTGTTCAGCGCCGCGGAGACCGCCGCGAGATCCGGAAAGTGCGTCCGCACCGCGTCCAGCCAGATGGTGCGGCCGGCCAGAAAACCGCCGGCGCGGGCGGCGTAGGCGTATTCAAGCACACGCTCGAATTGGTCGTGCGCGGCGCCCCCTGACAACAGGACCCAGGGAATGTCGTGCTCCTCACAGATCTCGCCGACGGCGTCGAATTGCTTTTGCGCAGCGTTTGCCGCCGCGCTGCCGTCGCGAACCGGCAGGCTGTTGGCCGCGAGCGGGCTTTCGAGCTTCAGGAGATCGACGCCATATTCCGGCTTGGCGAACTCGCGCACGCTCTCGATCACGAGCCGCGGCAGCTTGCCGGGAGCTTCGACATAATCCGCGGTGTGATTCGCGCTGCCGAGGAAGGGATAGACCAGCAATTCCAGCACATAGGGAATGTCGTTGCGCCGGCATTCTTCACCGATCTCGCGGACGAACTTCTGCTGATGCGCGTTGACCGCAGTATCCGCGTCCGGCCGATACCACGCCAGCACTTTGACCGCGTCGCCGCCCATGGCGCGGATTTTGGCCACGCTCCAGTTGTCGATCGCACGCGACCTGCGGCCGCCCGGGGCTTCCTCGACCCGATGCTCTTCGAGCGTCATGATCAGTCCGCAATGCGCGGGCAAGAGATCGATCGCGGCCGGCACGGCGAAATTCGGGTCGAACAGCATCGAGCTGCAATGCGGCGCCAGCGCCTCGACCAGCAGCCGCTTGGCGGCCGCGACATCGGCATAGGTCACCTGATCCCTGCCGATCTTCTTCGCCTGCGCGATCGCCTCGAACATCGGCGGCCGCTGGTCCAGCGCCACCATGCGAAAATGGCCGCCCTGGTCCGCCAGCCGCGCGAGGCCGCGGGTCTTTCCGATCATTGTCATTGGCCGTTCCTTTGAAATGCAAGACAGTCTTCAAGTCCGGGAATGCCGCCGCGCCCACCCGGCCGCGTGCATTTGAGCGCCGCTGCCGCTGCCGCGAACGCCATCGCGTCTTCAGTCGCAAGCCGCGCCCCGATCGCCAGCGCATAGGCGCCGTGAAACACATCGCCGGCGCCGGTGGTATCGATGGCGTCGACCGCATAGGCCGACTGGCGCCGGACGACGTCCGTCGCACGCCAGGTGACGCCGGCGCCGCCGCGCGTGACCGCCGCGACGCCGCAGCCATATCTGGCGACTTTCGCAAGCGCTCCGTCTTCCACCGAACCGGCAAAGCCGCGCAGCGCCGGTTCCGAGAACACCGCGTGATCGGTCAGCGGAAGCAGCGTTTCAAACACATCCGCGTCGGCGACATCGGCATCGAGAATCGTGGGAATTTTTTTCGCCCGCGCGGCGCTGAACAGTGCAACTGCTCCGGCCAGCCAGCGCGGATCGGCGAGCACCGAAGAGGCCGTCGCAATTTCATGGAGCGGCAGCCAGTCGGCCGGCTCCGGAAATTTTCCGCGGAAATTCACGATCTGGCGCTCGCCGGCGGAATCGACGAGAATCCCCGACACCGACGATTGACCGTGCGGAAACAAGCGGAACTGACCGACGTCGACGCCTTGATCCGAAAGCGCCTTGCGCATCTCGCGGCCGGCCGCATCGTCGCCGCCGCGGCCCCAGAACGCGGCGACGCCGCCGAGCCGGGCCACGGCAACCGCGGCGGTCGCGGCCATTCCGCCGCCCATGGCCTCGTATTCGACACTCCTGATCTTCTGGCTCCCGCCGGAGAAGAACGCCGGCACACGCCAGATCTGATCGAGCGCGGAAAGACCGAGGCAGATCACGCGGACATTCCCCGCGCGCGAGCGCAGCTCGGCTCCAGCGGCCGCTCGTGCTTCCAAGCTTATTTGCTCCCGGCTCATGGCTGAACCCGGCCGGTCGCGGCGTCGAACAGATGGACATTGTCCGGCTGCGGCCTGAGAAACAGCCGTTCTCCAGGCTTCGGCCTGAGCGACGGATCGACCCGCGCAATTGCCGGCGTGTCGGCGACGTCGAAATGAATCAGGGTATCCGAGCCAAGCGGCTCGACCAGCTTGATCTGCACCGGGATGCCGGAGGCTTCGTCAGGAACGACCTGGAAGTGCTCGGGCCGCACGCCGACGACAGCTTTTCCTGCCGCAGCCCTGAGCCGCGCGCCAATCACGGCATCGAGCGGCGCCGGCATTGCAGCGCCCGCGAAAATCGCAGCACCGTCCCGCCATTCCACGGAGAAGAAATTCATCGCTGGCGAACCGATGAAGCCTGCGACGAACTGGTTCGCCGGATGTTCGTAAACGACTTCCGGCGTGTCATATTGCTGCACGACGCCGCCGTGGAGCACCACGATCCGGTCGGCCATGGTCATGGCCTCGATCTGGTCGTGGGTCACGAACACCATCGTGGTCTGGAGCTGCTGCGACAACGACTTGATCTCCGCCCTTACCTGCGCGCGCAATTTCGCATCGAGGTTGGACAGCGGTTCGTCGAACAGAAACACCTGCGGATTGCGCACGATCGCCCGGCCCATGGCGACGCGCTGGCGCTGGCCGCCCGAGAGTTCCTTGGGCTTGCGATCGAGGTAGGCCTCGATGTGCAGCATGGCGGCCGCCTGCCTTACCCGCGTATCGATCTCCGCCTTCGGCATGCCGCGGAGTTCGAGGGCAAACGCCATGTTGTCGTAAACGCGCATGTGCGGATACAGCGCGTAATCCTGGAACACCATCGCGATGTCGCGTTGCGCGGCGGGCACGCCATTGACGCGCCTGTCGCCGATCATGAGTTCGCCGCCGGTGATCGGCTCCAGTCCCGCGATGATCCGCAACAAGGTGGATTTGCCGCAACCCGACGGCCCGACAAAGACGACGAACTCATGATCCGCGATCTCAAGGCTGAGATCGGGAATGACCGTGAGGCTGCCGTAACGCTTGACGAGATTGCGGATCGAAATGGCGGCCATCAGCGTGCTTCCAGCGCCAAAACCGGCTTGATCAGCTTGCCCTCGGCAAATCGCGCGAAGTTTTCCGGCAGCTCCCGCAATCCGAACTCCCCGTCGACCAGGAGGCGATATTCATCCCTGTAGCGGCGCAACAGCGCGATGTTCGGCTCGAAATCGCCGATCGGGAAATAGAAGGTGCGGATCATGTAAAAGTCCTTCCGGCGAAAGACCTTGCCCTCCTCGATGGTCCAGGGTGCCGCGTTTTCGCCGACCAGCACCAACGCCCCGCGCGGCAGCACCACCTCGATGCCGAGGTTGCGTGCGGCATGGGCGCCGGAGCATTCCATGATCAACGCAAAACGCTTGCTGGTGTCGCCGACCGGATGGACTTTCGCTCCGAATCCTTGCGCAATCCGAAGCCGCCCGGCGTTGGGATCGGAAACGCAGACATCGCTGTAGCCGATGTCCTTCAAGGCCAGTATGACACCGAGCCCCACCGGGCCAGCGCCGGTGACCAGCACCGGTCCAGCTTGCTGCGGCGGGACCACGCGGCTGACGAAACGAACCGCGTGCGCCGAGGTGCCGATCGTGTCCAGAAGCAGCGGCGCCAGGCTGTCTTCGACGTCGTCGGGCACCGGCAGCAGGCAGTTCTCCGGAACCGGCAGGTACTCGGCGTAACCGCCCGGCCGGTTCCAGCCGATCAGGCTGGAGACTTCCAGACACATCTGGGTGTCTCCGCGTCGGCAGGCGGCACAATGCCCGCAATGAATGGGGATGTAGACGGCGCAGCGCCTGCCGTGCATCCGATGCCCGGGTTGCTCGACGACGCCGAAGATTTCGTGGCCCGCGGTGAATTCGGCGCCATTGTGCCAGAGCTTGAAATCCGATCCGCACAGCGCAGTACGGGAAACCCGCACCAGCACTTCACCGGCATTGACGTCGGGAATCCTGACGCGCTCGATGGTGATACGCTCGCTGCCGTGAAATACGGCCGCTTCCATGGTCGCGTTGGCTCGATCCTGGGCCGCCATTTCCGTTCCTGCCATCAGCCCTTCACCGCGCCAAGCGTCAGTCCCGACACCAGCCAGCGCTGGACGATCGAGGCGAGGATGAGCGGCGGAAGCGCGATCAAGGTCGCCGCCGCCATGAGCGCGCCCCACTCCGTCGAACCTTCGCCGACGAAGTTGAAGGCCGCCGCGATCAGCGTCTTGCTGTCGCCGTTCGACAGCACCAGCGCGAACAGAAAGTAGTTCCACGAGAAGACGAACGAAAGTATCGCCGCCACCGCGATGCCGGATCCCACCAAGGGCAGCGCGATCTTCCACAGAATCCGCAGGATGCTGCAGCCATCGACCTGGGCCGCCTCGAAGATGCTACGCGGAATATTGTCGAAAGACGGCAGCAGCACCCAGATCACGATCGGCAGCGTGATCACGGCGTGGCTGAGGATCAGCGCGGTGTAGGAACCGATCATCCCAACCTGCCGGAACATCACGTACCACGGCAGCAAGAACAGCGTGCCCGGCGCCATGCGCGCCGCCAGCGCCAGCACGGCCGGCCATGAGATCCGCGTCCAGGAAACGGCGAACGCCGCGGGAATTCCAAACAGCAGCCCGAGGCCGGCCGATCCCAGCGTCACGATCAGGCTGTTTACGGCGTAGGAGAAGAATGGCGTCGTCCGCATCAACTCGCTGTAATTCTCGACCGTCGGCGAAAACATCAGCGTCGGAGGATAGGCGGTGACCTCGAACGACGGCTTGAACGAGGACAGCACCATCCAGGCCGTGGGCGACAGGATGAGGATGCCGGCCAGCACCAGCTGCACGATATTGAGCCTGCGTATCAGCGACTCGCTGAGAATTGCATTGTTCATCCCGATCACCAGGCGACTGCGCCGCGCAGGCGATTGAAAGCGAGCACGACGCCGAATACGATCGCGGTCAACGTCAGCATCAATGCGCTGGCATATCCGATGTTGAAGAACTCGAAGCCGACGCGGAAGCCGTAGATATTCAACGTGTTGGAAGCGTTGCCAGGGCCGCCTTGGGTGGTGATGTAGATGATGTCGAAGAATCGCAACAGGTCGACGCTGCGCAGGATCGTGGCGGTGACGATGGTCGGCAGCAATAGCGGCAAGGTGATGCGCCTGAAGGTCGTGAGCGGCGACGCGCCGTCGATCTGCGCCGCCTCATAGACGCTGGGCGGCAGCGACTGCAGACCGCCGAGCACGATCAGCGCGACATAGGGCGCCCATTGCCAGGTGTCGATCATCGCCACCGTCGGAATCACCCAGGTCGGCGACGCCAGCCAGTCGGATGGCGGCAGCCCCATGCGTGTCAGAATGTAATTGGCGGCGCCGATCGAAGGATCGAGGATCACGAGCCACATCAGGCCGGCCACCACAGGCGGCATCATGAATGGCGAGATGAGCAGCGAGCGGACGATCCCGGGCAGGCGCTTGGCGTGAAACAGCAACAGCGCCAGCCAGACGCCCAGCACCAGCTGCAGCGCCAGCGAGAGAACGTAAAGCGCGAGCGTCACCCAAAGCCCGTGCCAGAACTCGTTGTCGGCGACGAGCTTTGTGTAATTGCCGAGGCCGACGAAGGATTGGCGTCCGGTCGACGAGAACGCGTGGAAACCGAGCCAGACGGTGTAGACAACGGGGAACGCAATCATCGCCAGCGTGAACAGCACGGCGGGCGCCGACAGCGCGGCGAGTTCGGCGCGCTGTCGGTCCGGGGTTACTGCGCCAGCGGCATAGGCCATCGCGATGAGGTCCGTGTGCTGACGCCTTATTTCTGCGCAATAAGGGCGTCGAGACTCTTGTCGGCATCGGCGCAGGCCTGATCCACGGTCTTCTGCTTGAGGATCAGGTCCTGCACGGCCTGACCGATGAAGTCGCGCGATTCCGGATTGGCCACGATGGGATAGCCGACCTCCGATGAACCTTTGGTCGCCAGCACGTCGAGCGCGGCCTGCCATTGCTTGCGCACCGGCTGTTCGTCGATCCACTTGCGGTATTCAGGATCGTTGGCAACCGCCGGGCGCGGCGGCGCGATCCCTTGCAGCGCCATGCGCTTTTGAATCTCGGGACTGGTCGCCCACTGCACGAAGTACCAGGCGGCGTCGGGTTGCTTGCTGTAGGCGGACACGGCCATGCCCCAACCGATCGCGGTCGGTACCTGGCCGGCTTCGCCCGCCGGGAACGGCGCCAGCCCCGTGTCCTTGAGCCGATCGCCGCCTTCCATCACGGTGCGCAATTCGTTGGAGGATTCGAACGACATCGCGGAGCGGCCGGTTCGATAGAGCGCCGAGATTTGCTGGAAGCTGTAGTTGACGACGCCCGGCGGGCCATAGTCGCGAAGCAGGCGGCTATAGGTGTCGAGCGCCTCCTTGCCCTTCGGCGAGCAAAGGTTCGACTTGCCGTTTGCCATATAGCTGCCGCCGATATTGTGCAGCATGTTGCTGAAGGTGTAGGCGAGCGCCGGCTTCAGGCCACGCGAGACGAACGGCGTGATGCTCAAGTCGCACGCCTTGATCTTCTGCGCCGCGGCTTCGACGTCCTTGATGGTCGCGGGAGGTTCGACCCCGCACTTCTTCAGGATGTCGGTGCGATAATAAAGGATCGGCCCCTCGATATTCATCGGCATGCTTGTCAGCTTGCCGTTGTAGGTTCCCGCCTTGAGCAGCGCCTGGCTCAGGCCGGCAAAATCGTAATCCTTCGAGACTTCATCCTTGGACATCGCCGAGAGGTCGGCGTACCACCCGGCGGCGGCGAATTGCTCGCCCTCGCGCGAGGGCAAGGTCATGAACACGTCGACCTCGTCGCTGCGGGCGTTCATGACAGTGACCAGCCGCTGCCGCATCTGCTGCTCCTGGTAACCGTCGACCTTGAGCGTGATGCCGGTGAGCTTTTCGAAATCGCCCTTGTAGGTCAAAAGCGCCTGCGACACCGGATTGTTGTTGGCGAGGAAGTCGACGGTCTTGCCCTGGAACTTCTTCCAGTCGAAATCGGCGGCACGCGCCTGTGTCGTGATCGCCGCCAGCGCCACGACCGTAATCGCGACCCGCGTCGCCCATGCGTTGTTAGACATTGCGTTTCTCCCTTGCGCCTCGGCGTCTGGTTTGGCCAGATCGGTCATGTAAACGGTTACAGACTACGCCGTGAGGTCGCGCTGTCAAGTTGCATGGAGGCAAACGATATGCCTACATTTATTGGCCATTATGTCTAGACAGGCAGGTAAATTCTCTGCATCATCTCTTTGTAACGTTACAAGGATTTGGACGCTGCCGTGGAGACGTCGTCGGGAAGGCCGTCGAAGCAGGGGATTCGCGCCGTCGCCGCGCGCGCCGGCGTCTCGACCGCCTCGGTGTCGCGCGCGCTCAACCGTCCGGAGTCGGTGAGCGCCGAGTTGCGCACCCGTATCGCCAAGGCGGTGCAGTCGGTGGGCTATATTCCGCATGCCTCGGCGCGGGCGCTCTCGTCACGCCGCACCCGGACGCTCGGAGCGATCATCCCGACCATCGACAACACGATGTTCGCGCGCGGCATCGCCGCGCTGCAGAAATATCTGTCGTCGGTCGGCTATATGCTGCTGCTGACCACCAGCGGCTACGATCTCGATGTCGAACTGGAGCAGGCGCGCAACCTTGTCAGCCGCGGCGTCGACGGTCTGGTGCTGCGCGGCGACTGTCATCACGACGCCCTGCGCAAGATGCTCGCCGACAACGCCACACCCTTCATCAATGTCGGGGTCTATCGGCCGGACCGCCCCTACCCTTGCGTCGGTACCGACAACGAGGCGGCCGCCCACCGGGCGGCGATGCATGTCATCGAACTTGGCCACCGCAGGATCGGGATTGTCTCGGCGCTGCAGCGGAATAACGACCGCGCCAGCGCGCGCGTCGACGGCTTCCGCCGCGCTTTATCCGAGAATGCAATCCGGCTACCGCCGCAATGGCATGTCGAGGTGCCCTACACGCTGGACGACGCGCGCGAAGCGGCCCGATATCTGCTCAGCCTGCCCGAACGGCCAACCGCGCTGGTGTGCGGCAACGACGTGATCGCCTACGGTGTGTTGCTGGAAGCCGAGCGCAGCGGTTACCTGATCCCCCGCGATCTGTCGGTGGTCGGTTTCGACGACCTCGACTGGAGCCGCCACTTGCGGCCGAGCCTCACCACCATCCAGGTTCCGACCGGCGCAACCTGGCAGCGCGCCGGCGAATATCTGGTCCGGTGCCTCGCCGGCGAACAGACGATCATGCATCACGAGGTCGATCATTCTCTGATCGTGCGGGAATCGACCGCCCCGCCGCGTGGCTGACGCAGCAAGGAACCAAATCCATGGCCTCCGGCTTTTCGCTGCCTTCCGGGTTTCATGCCGCCGTCATCGGGGGCGCCGGCGACATCGGCGCGGCGATCTCGAATCTGTTCTGCGATCTGGGCGCCACCGTCACCGCGACCGGCATCGACGATGCCGCGATTTCGCGCTCGCAGTTGCGTCCGCGCGAAGGCCTGACGGTGCAGCCGCTTGATGTCACCGACGATGCGGCGGTCGAGGCTTTCGCAAACCGCCATCCGCGCGTCGATGCGCTGATCAATTGCGCGGCGATTTTGGCGCGCGACAGGGCATACGAGATCGCCACCTTCATGAAGGTCCTCGACGTCAACCTGACAGGCACGTTCCGCACCTGCATGGCGTTCCGCGCCAAGCTGGCGCAGACCAGGGGCTCGATCGTCAACATCGCCTCGATGAACGCTACGCTGGCGTTGCCGCGTATCCCCGCTTATTGCGCGAGCAAGGGCGGCGTCGTGATGCTGACCAAGGCGCTCGCGCTTGCCTGGGCGTCCGAAGCCATCAGGGTCAACGCGGTTGCGCCCGGTTATATCGAAACCAGCATCAATGAATCCGGACGACAGGACGCGGTGCATTACAACCGCATTGCCGATCGGACCGCATTCAAACGTTGGGGCCAGCCGGACGATGTCGCCGGTGCCGTGGCATTCCTGTGCATGCCGGCGTCAAGCTATGCAACCGGGACGGTCGTCGCCGTGGATGGAGGATTTCTGGCCGGCTAGGGCCAAGCCCGGAGCTAGCGCAGATCACCCCTTCACCCGCCGCATCGTCATCGCGTGGCGGAAGCGGGCGGCCGGATGGGTGTTGATGGCAACCTGCGCGATCTTGCCGGTCGCCAATTTATAGGTGCGCTGCACCTCCAGCGCCGAGGCGCCGGCCTTGACCTTGAGGCCGCGCGCCAGCTCCGCCGAAACCAGAGCGGCTGCGATTTCCTGATGCACCTCGACGATACTCTGGCCGAACAGATCCTCGATCAGATGGAAGATCGGTCCGGTGTGACGCTGCAGCAGCCGGCCGACCGCGGCAAATTCCCGGTTGATGTAGACCTCGGTCCAGCAGACCGGAAGCTCGCTGCCCTCGGTATGCCTGAAGCCGCGCACCGAAAGCCACTCCTCGCCGCTGGCGACGCCAATTCGCGAGGCGAGCTTGTCGTCGGCAACCACCATTTCGATGGTGTTGATCGCAAAGCGCACGCCGGTGGCAAAGGCCACGAGATCGTTGATCGACATCACTTCATGAACGAAGGAGTCGGAGTGGCGCGGAGCCACCACGATCGTCCCCGCCCCCTGTCGCGAGGCGACCAGATTGTCCTCGCGCAGCCGCCGCAGCGCTTCCCGCACGGTGTAGCGGCTGACGGAGAACCGCGCGCACAGTTCCTCTTCGGTGGGAAGCTGCGACCCCACGGGGTGAACCCCGCTGACGATCTCCTCCTTCAACGCATGCACGAGCTGAAGATAGAGCGGATCGCCGGTGTTGACGCCGGTCCGCGCGCGCGAAATCAGCCCGCCTTTCGGCGGGCTTGCACGGCGCGCCTTGATGTCAATCTTCGATGCCATGGCCTCTCTTGGCGATCAACGCGGTGCGCTCGAAACTCATGAACTGCGTGCCGTCGGCCTTCTTGCCAGTGGTACGGACGGTGACGAGGCCCTGCCCGGGACGCGAGGCGGATTCGCGTTTCGCCAGCACCTCGGATTCGGCGTAGATCGTGTCCCCGACGAATACAGGGGCGGTCAGCTTGATATCGTTCCAGCCGAGATTGCCGATCGCCTTCTGGCTGATGTCGCTGACGCTCATGCCGACCACCATCGACAGCGTCAGGCAGCTATTGACGATCGGACGCTTGAATTCCGACTTCGCCGCGTAAGCCTTGTCGAAGTGCAGCGGATGGGTGTTCATGGTCAGCAACGTGAACCAGGTGTTGTCGCTCTCGGTGATGGTGCGGCCCGGACGGTGTTCGTAGACGTCGCCAACGACGAAATCGTCATAGTATCTGCCGAAACTTTCCCGGTAGCGTTGTGGGCCGATTTGTTGGTGGCTTTGCATCGCCTCACTCCGACGTTGAAGCAGATTTGCCGAGAACCAGCGCAGTGTGCTCGCCCAAAGCGGGCTCGCGCAGCACCGGCTGCGCCGGCTCGTGACGGAAGCGGATCGGTGGTCCGACATGACGCCGATTGGTTTCGTCGCGGCGGACCATGCCGCGCGCCACGAGATTCGGATGCGCGAACGCCTCGGGCAGCGTGTTGACCCGGCCGTAACAGACATCGAGCGTCGCCAGATAGAGGTGCCATTCGGCGAGCGGCCGCTTGCGGAATTCGGCAGCGAGGAAATCCATCACCGGCTGCTGATGCGGCCCGGGTCCGCGCAGGCACAATTCGGCAAGCTCGGGACGCCCGAACGCGCCCAGCAGATTATGGATGAATTTCGGTTCCTGCCCGGCGAGGACGAGATAGCGGCCGTCCTGCGTCTCATAGCGGCGATAGAACGCAGCGCCTCCGGTGGTACGCTCGTGGGCTGCGATCGGCTGGCGATCTTCGGCAAAAGTCGGCCCGAGAATGTTGAGCATTGCGCCGACCGTGACGTCATGCATGCTGATGTCGATGAAATCGCCTTCACCCGTCTGCTCGCGCCGCAGCAGCGCCATCAGGACGCCGGACAGGCCCTGCAATCCCGCCAGCACGTCTGCGGCGGGAATGCCGGGCATCGCCGGCCTTCCGTCGCTGCCGAGTGTCATGCCGAGAAGTCCGCTCTCGGCCTCGAGGGCGAGATCGTGCGCCGGGCGGCCGCGCCATTCGCTCTCCTGCCCGAACGCGCTGATCGAGCAATAGACGATGCGCGGGTTGCGCGCGCGCACCGCGTCATAACCGACGCCGAGCCGATCGACCGCGCCCGGACGAAACGACTCCACGAACACGTCGGCGTCATCGCATAATGACAACAGCGCCTCGCGCTGATCAAAATCCTTCAGATCGAGCACGACGCTTTTCTTGCCGCGATTGAGATTGCGGAAGAACACGGTGCTCGGCCCGTCGGACAGGCCGATGTGACGGCCTGGGTCGCCCTCGCCCGGCGGCTCGATCTTGATGACCTCGGCGCCGTGATCGGCCATCGCGAGCGTCATATATGGTCCCGGCAGGAACACCGAGAGGTCGATGACGCGTATGCCCTCGAGTTTCATGACGAACCGACGCGCTCCCTGGCGCGCATCTCGCCGGCATAGGCTGCGGTGTCGGCGCCGAATGGCGAGCAAGGCGCCTGCGCGAGCCGCTCGCCGTTGACCTTGATCGGATTGGCAAGCACGCGCATGTCAGCCTTGGCGGGGTGCGGGATGACATTTATCATCCCGGTGGTTTGCAGGAACGGGCTGTCGAGCGCCTGCGCCAGATCCAGCACCGGCGCGATCGGCAGCACGCCGTTCAACCTGTCGAGCCAGTAGGCAGTCGATTGCCGGCGCATCTCGGAATCGACGATTTCGGTCAGGACATCGCGGTTGACCTGACGCAGCGCCGGGGTGAGGAAACGCGGATCGGATGCAAGCTCAGGCCTGTCGATGGCGCCGATCAATTCGCCCCAGAACTTGTCCGTCATGCACATGATGAACAGCCAGCCGTCCGAGGCCGGAAAGGTCTGCACCGGGGCCATGGAATAATGCGCGCTGCGCGGCTGCCGCGTCGAAACATGGCCCTCGTTGAGATACCAGGTGGCGACATAACCGAGCTGGTGCAGCGCCACGTCGAGCAGGCAGGTGTCGACGTCGCAGCCCCTGCCGGTTGCCCTCGCCTGGATGATCGCCGACAATAGGCCAACCGCCGCCGTCAGTCCCGTGGTGTGATCGATGATCGAGGGCGCGCCGAGGCGCGACGGCGGACCGTCCGGTTCGCCGGTCAGATGCATCAACCCGGACTCGGCCTGCATCAGGTAATCGTAGCCCGGCCACGACGCACGCTCGTTGTCGCGGCCATAGGCCGAAACATGGACGCAGACCAAGGCGGGGTTGACGGCCGCAAGGGTCTTGTAATCGAGGCCCATCTTCGCCGGCAGGTCGCCGCGAAGATTGTTGACCAGAGCGTCCGCGCCCGCAACGAGCTGCCGCAGCGCGGCCTTGCCCTCCTCGTTGCGCAGATCGACCGCGACGCTCTTCTTGTTGATGTTGAAGGCCTGGAAATATTCGCTGTCGTTCGGTCCCAGCATATAGGGTCCGGTCTTGCGCGACGGGTCGCCGCCGATGGAGGCGTTTTCGATCTTGATGACCTCCGCGCCGAGATCGGCCAGCAGCATGGTGCCATACGGCGCCGCGCCGAACTGCTCGACCGAGACGATGCGAACGCCCTGGAGTGGCTTCATGCCGCAGAATTCCTCTTGATCAACTGCTTGGAGATGATGATGCGCTGCATTTCGTTGGTGCCCTCGCCGATGCAGGTCAGGGGCGCGTCGCGATACAGCCGCTCGATATCGAACTCCTTCGAATAGCCGTAGGCGCCGTGGATCCGCATGCCTTCGATGGCGTTCTCCAGCGCGGCTTCGCTTGCGAAATATTTGGCCATGCCGGCTTCCATGTCGCAGCGCTCGCCGCGGTCGAAGGCTTGAGCTGCGTCGAGCGTCAATAGCCGCGCGGCGCGGGCACGGGTCGCCATCTCGCCGAGCTTCAGCTGGATCGCCTGGTGCTCGCAAATCGGCTTGCCGAAGGTCTTCCTGACCTGGGCGTAATCGAGCGCAAGTTTTAGCGCGCCCTCCGCGATGCCTACGCCGCGCGAGGCGACATTGATGCGGCCGAGTTCCAGTCCGCCGGTGGCCTGGAAAAAACCCTGCCCCTCGACGCCGCCGATCAAATGATCGGCCGGCAGCCGATAATCGTCGAAGGACAGCTCTGCCGTATCGATCGACTTGTAGCCGAGCTTCGGCAGCCTGCGGCCGACCGAAAAGCCTTGCTGCTTCGGCGCGATGAACAGGCTCATGCCGGTATAGCGGGGCTGGGCGTTCGGGTTGGTCTTGACCAGCATCGCAAAGCACGAACCTTCCGCGCCGTTGGTGATCCAGGTCTTGGTGCCGTTGATGACGTAGTGGTCGCCGTCGCGCTTGGCGGTCATGCGGATACCCTGCAGGTCGGTGCCGGCGTCCGGCTCGGTCAGGGCAAGCCCGCCGCGGATCTCGCCGGAGGCGATCTTGGGCAGCCATTGTACCTTCTGCTGCGGCGTGCCGAATTTCTCGATCGCCAGCGCCAGCATCAGATGCGAATTGATGATCCCGGTGATCGACATCCAGACCGACGAGATGCTCATCACGATCTTGGCGTAGGTCGAAGACGACAAGCCGAGCCCGCCGAACTCCGGCGACACCGTCGCGCCGAACAGGCCGAGCTCCTTCATCTGCTCGACGACATGATGCGGATAGCGATCCTCATGATCGTATTCGCGCACGATCGGCTTCAGCTCGCGCGCCACCCAGCGCTCGATCGTATCCAGGATCTGGGTTTCGTCCTCCGCGTCCAGGGGCGCATTGCGCAACGCCTGCGTCATCGAGGGAATCTCCAAGTTGTACGGACAACATTTGAGTTATCGTCCGAATGTGTCTATAACGCGGGCCTTGACGACAAGTAAAGTCCTCAGTAGTTGTCTGGACAAAATCAAATCCTGCTCCCGGCAGGAGTTATGGTGGCACCCGCCGCGGACATCTTCGCCCGGCGGGAGATTCCGGAGAGCATGAAAGTCCTGAGTTTCACCGATGCATGAACCCTCCAGCCCCTCTGAAGCTGCGGTCGACGAGGCCATCAGGAGCCGAAAATCCGTGCGCGCCTTCCTGCCGACGCCAATCGCGCGCGCCACGGTCGAAGACATTCTCGCCGTTGCCAGCCGCAGCGCGAGCGGCAGCAACATCCAGCCATGGCGTATCAGGGTCATTGCCGGCGAGCCGAAGAACCGGCTGACAAAGGCAATCCTCGATGCGGTGGCGCGCGACGGTTTTGAACCCTACCAGCGCGAATGGAATTACTATCCCGTGAACTGGCGCGAGCCGTTTCTCGGCCGGCGCCGCAAGATCGGCTGGGACATGTACAGCCTGCTCGGCGTCGCCAAGGGCGACTTCGAGGGCACGCAGGCTGCGCGGTTGCGCAATTACGAGTTTTTCGGCGCCCCCGTCGGCATGATCTTCACGCTCGACGAGGACCTGGAGATCGGAAGCTGGCTCGATCTCGGCATTTTCCTCGATGCCGTCATGATCGCGGCGCGCGGACGCGGGCTGCATACCTGTCCGCAGGCGGCGTTTGCCGACTTCCACAGGATCATCCGGCCGCAGCTCAGCATTCCGGAAACCCAGATCATCGTTTGCGGAATGGCGCTCGGCCACATTGATCGGGATGCGCCGGTCAATGCCCTGGTCACCGAGCGCGCGCCGATCGCCGACTTCGCCACCTTCGAAGGCCTGTGAGCCCGGATCATGACGCTCAGCCTGCCGAACAGGATCACCGTCGCCGAGGTCGGTCCGCGCGACGGCCTGCAGAGTTTTCCGCGCTGGATCGACACCGATACCAAGGTTGATATCGTCGACCGCCTGTCCGACCTCGGCCTGCCCGTCATCGAGGTTTCGAGCTTCGCCCATCCGAAGATCGTCCCGCATCTGCGCGATGCGGAAGAAGTATTTGCGCGGATCAGGCGGCGGCCGGGAACGATCTACCGTGCGCTGGTTCCGAACGCCCGCGGCGCCGAGCGCGCCGCTGCGGCCAACGTCGACGAGATGCTCGGCCTGATCACGATCAGCGCGACCTATACCCGCAAGAACCAGAACATGACGATCGACGAGGCGATCGCGCAAAATCTGAAATCGTTCCGGATCGCGGAAGCCGCCAATATTCCGTTCGTGATGGCGCTCGGCATGGCGTTCTGGTGCGCCTATGAGGGATCGATCCCGGAAGATGACGTGATCGCCGTGGTGCGGCGGCTGCATGACGGCGGCATCCGCCGCTTCTATCTCGCAGGCTCGCTCGGCATGGAGGATCCCGCGCATGTCAGCCGCCTGTTCTCGCGCCTTGGCGAACTGTTTCCGGATTCAGCCTTCGGATTTCACATCCATAATCTGTCGGGCATGGCGACCGCCAACATCCTCGCCGCGCTCGATGCCGGCGCCGGCTGGCTGGAAGGCGCGATTTGCGGCATCGGCGGCGGGATCGCGATGCCGGGCAAGATCGGCTCGGTCGGCAATTTCCCGACCGAGGATCTGGTCGCGATGCTGGCGGAGATGGGAATTGAAACCGGCATCGACCCGGAGCGGACAGCGGCTTTATCACGCGAAATTTCCGCCATCCTCGGCATCGAGCCCCAAAGCCACCGCGCCAGCGGCGCCACCCGCAAATCGGTGGCCGAACTCGCCACTAAAAACCCCCATATGAGATACTCATGACATCCAACATTGCCTCGCGGCGTTCGCTGCTTGCGGTTCCCGCCACCTCGCCGCGCTTCCTGGAGAAGGCTGCGCAAGGCCCGGCGGATGCAATCTTCATCGATCTCGAGGACGCCGTGGTTGCTTCCCTCAAGCCAAAGGCGCGGGGCGAAGCCATCGCCGCGCTCAACGGGCTGGATTGGGGGCCGCGCGGCGTCGCCGTCCGGGTCAACGGTTTTGACACGGAATGGGGCTGCCGCGATATCATCGAGGTGGTCGAGGCCTGTCCGCGGCTCGACTTTATCCTGCTGCCGAAATGCGAATTGGCCGCCGATGTCCATGCCGTCGAAATGATGATCCGCTCTGGCGAGCGCGCTGCGCCGCGCCAGCGCGAGGTCGGCATCATGGGCTTGATCGAAACCGCGCGCGGCGTCGCCGATGTCGAGTCGATCGCCCAGGCCGGCGGCCGGCTGGCTGCGCTGGTGTTCGGCGGCGGCGACTACCAGCTCGATCTCGGCAGTTTTCAGGGCGCGGTCGGCGCGCCCTCGCCCGACTACGTCGTGCTGACCGACGATGACGGAAGCGGGCTGCGCGAGCGGCACTGGAACGATCTCTGGCATTTTGCAACGGCACGGATCGCCAATGCCTGCCGCGCCTTCGGCCTCGCCCCGATCGACGGGCCGTTCTCGGTGATCCGGGATAGCGAAGGACTGCGCGCCGCCACCAAACGCGCCGCAGCGCTCGGCTTCGGCTGCAAGATGGCGATCCATCCCTCGCAGATCGAAACCATCCATGAGGTGATGACCCCGACGGCCAGCCAAATCGCCTGGGCCAACGAGGTGATCGACGCCATGGCGGCGGCGGAGCGCGAGGGACGCGGCGCGGTCAAGGACAGGAACGGCGACATGATCGATCTCATGCATGTCAAGCTCGCCAACAAGCTGCTCGCGCGGGCCGCCAGCATCGGGGGAAAGCCATGAGCGCGCTTGAGGGAATTCGCGTCCTCGATCTCGGCACCTTCATCGCGGGGCCGCATTGCGCCACCATCCTCGGCGAGTTCGGCGCCGAGGTGATCAAGGTCGAGCCGCCGAAATCGGGCGACTCGCTGCGAAGACTCGGCACCAATACCGAATGCGGCGATACGCTGGTGTGGCTCTCGGAAGCCCGCAACAAGAAATGCGTGACGCTCAATCTGGCGAGCGAAGCCGGCCGCGGGCTGCTGCGGCAGCTCGCCGCCAAATGCGACATCATCGTCGAGAATTTCCGCCCCGGTACGCTGGAGAAATGGGGCCTCGGCTATGAGGAGCTGAAAAAACTCAATCCCGGCGCCATCCTTGTCCGCATCTCGGCCTATGGCCAGGACGGGCCGATGCGCACCCAGCCCGGCTTCGCCCGCATCGCGCACGCCTTTTCCGGCCTAACGTACCTCGCCGGCGAGCCCGGCGGGCCGCCGGTCGTTCCCGGTTCGACCTCGCTTGCCGACTACATGTCCGGCATGTATGGCGCGATCGGCGCCCTTGTCGCGCTGAAGGCGCGCGACGCAACCGGCGTCGGGCAATGCGTCGATCTCGCGCTCTACGAGTCGGTGTTTCGCGTGCTCGACGAGATCGCGCCGGCCTACCAGAAATTCGGCTATGTGCGCGAGCGGATGGGCGCCGACACCGTCAACGTCTGCCCGCACAGCCACTACCCGACCAGGGACGGCAAGTGGGTCGCGATCGCCTGCACCAGCGACCAGATGTTCGTGCGGCTGGCGGATACCATGCAGCAGCCGGAGCTTGCCTCGGCCGAGCGCTACGGCCCGCAGGCGCTGCGGCTGGCGGCGCGCGACGACGTCAACGCCATCGTCGCAACATGGGTCGCATCATCAGACTGCGAGACCATCCTCGCGCGCTGCATGGCCGGCGGCGTGCCGGCGAGTCTCATTTACAGCATCGCCGACATCTTCGAAGACCCGCAATACCGCGCCCGCGGCAACATCAAGCTCACGGACTCGCGCATCGGTCCGATCGCCGTTCCCGATGTGGTCCCGAAACTTTCGGCGACGCCCGGCGAAATCCGCTGGCTTGGCGCAGGACTGGGCGCGCAGAACGAGGAAATTTTTGGCGACCTTCTCGGATTGAACGGCGACGATCTCAGGAGATTGCGAGATCAAGGGGCGATCTAGCCAACGCCAAACGCTGGCTTGGGCCCGGACCGTCGTGCCCGGACTTGACCCGGGCATCCATCAATCTTCATAACGAGCTTTTTCGAAGAAAATGGATCACCGCGTCAAGCCCGGTGATGACGATCTCAATGGGTATGACGGCTTTTTGTCCGAGTGCCTCTACGCGGCTTGATCTGCGTAGCATGGGTTGAGCTCTTCGCGAAACCCATCATCCCTTGCGAAGTTTGATGCGTATCGCATTAGGGGTCGGGCGTTCCCGGCCTCCAACGCTCCACCCATCCGGCGATTCACGGGATTGAGCGACATCGGTTTGCAGCGTCGGGCAAATCAGCACCGACAGCAACGTGCCTGCCCGCGGCTTGTCAAGCCCCGACAGAAAAAATATTCTTCTTTGCCGAATATTCGGATTATCCTATATTGCTCCCGTCCCGCCCCACCAAAGGGGCGTTGCGCAACGTCAACAACGCGGGGCGGGATGCGGTGGACGCCGATGGTGCTCTTGACGAAGGCATTTGAGGCGGACGGCGAAGCCGTGTGGTCCTGGCATCTCGACGCTGGTGTCAAGTTCCTGAGAAGCAAGCTTCTCAGGGGTGACGGTGGCCAAAGAGCCCGAGCACCGGGGAGATCACGGAGTAAGCCGTAAACCATTGCGTGGGGAATGCCGGGTGATTCCGGTGTGACCTGACAACACGTGTGCGTTCTACCACTACCCGTTGCACACGTGGCTATTGGGCGCATCGGGCGCCCGGCATTCCCTGCGCCCTTTGATTGCAAAGGGCGGGAGATAAATGGATACCTCGCGCAAAAAAACATCGCGGCGAGATCGTGAAGGTCGTGTCTCAACGTCATCGCGAGCGCAGCGAAGCAATCCACTCTTCTTACTTTTCATTTCACGATGGATTGCTTCGCTGCGCTCGCAATGACGGGGCTGACAATTGAATCGAGAGCGCGACCGTCGTCCCGGCGCGGAGGCCAGGACGACCTGAGAGCGCCCTGCCGCTACAGCGGCTTGATCTCCACTTTCCGGAACTTGACCACGCCCTTGTCGCTCTCGACGCCGTTGGCGTCCTTGAGGCCAAGGCCGTGCTGCAGGGCGATGTGCCCGGTGGCGAATTTGGCGTCCTGTGCGCCGTCGACGGTTTTTTGGCCGTTCAAAACCACCGTGAAGGTCGAGCCCTTCGCCGTGATCTCATAGACGTTCCATTTGCCGGCGGACTTCGGCATCGGATTGACCTTGGCGACATTGACGATGGCGCCGGTACCGTAAGTCGGATCGGGGCGCTCATCCCAGATGTTCACCTCGTAGGCGGTCGAGCCGGTGACCTTGCCGGGATCGGTGCAGCGAATGAAGATGCCGCTGTTGGCGACGTCGTCGATCCAGAACTCGGCCCGGAGCTGAAAATCGCCATAGGCGTTCTTGGTGACCAGGAAGCCGTTGCCCTTGTCGGCCACGGCGGCGCCGTCCTCTATCTTCCAGTCGGCGGTGCCGATCTGGTTGAAATTGTCGAGGTTCCTGCCGTCGAACAGGGTGACCCAGCCATCCGCGGCGGACGCCCGATGCGAAATTGAGAAAGCGGCAAAGCCTGCCAGAAGCAACGCGAAGCCAAGTGCCGACCAGCCCTTCATGACGATATCCTCCCAGATTGACGTTTGTTGCTTGATGCGCGGCACGTTGCGGCCCCGCACGGTAACTCATCGTCCGGCGACGATAGCATCTGGTGGGCGCTGGCGGAAGCCGGTGAACTCAGCGCAGCGTCCGCGTCAGATCGTCGAACAGCTCGTCGACCGCGTAGGCGCGCGGAATCAGTCCCTGCTGCGCGGTATAGCCAATGATCAGCTCCAGCGAGCGGCGCATTTCCTCCGTGCTGAATTTCGGCGCCCCGGTGGGCGTGCGGCCGGCGCTCTCGCGCAACAGGCGGAAAACCTCCCGCACGGCTTCGGGATGTTCGTGCGCAAGCTTCTCGCTGACCACCACCATGTGGTTGATCGGCAGCACCTGATGCTTGGCAAACCAGGCCTTCTCCTCGGCCGCGACATCCGGAAACAGCGGCTTCAACCCTTCGCGCTCGACCTTCTCGCCGAGCACCGCATCGAGTTCGCCGTCGAGCAGCATCTGGATGATCGGTTTACCCGCGGGCGCCCGCTTGGTGGTGTCATGGAATTCGGCGACATGGGCGTCCTCGAAGGTGATCCAATCGATCGAATTGAGATCGACGCCATAATCATTGGCCAGGATGCCGCGCAGCCAGGCCCCGGTCGTGGTGGTGAAGGAGCGGATGCCGACGCGCTTGCGGTTGAGGTCGGACGGCCTCAGCGTTCCCAATTTGGCGTTGTAGAGCCCAAAAGCGTGCTGGAACCGCGCTACCACCACCTCGGGCAACAGCACCATCGGCTTGCCAAAACTCTTCGCCATCAAATAGGTGACGATCGCCATTTCCGAGACGTCGAAGGCCCCTTCCCGCACCATCGGCTTGAATCCCTTGTTGGTCGGCGAATAGTCGGCGAAATCGAACGTCACGGAATCGGACTTGACCGATCCATTCTTCAATGCGGCGGTGCCGGGATGGTCGCCCAGCAATGTGCGCAAGCGCATCCTCTTCTCCTTCTTGTGGTTACAGCCGCGTCATTGACCCGAGGGAGTGCGAACGCCGTGCCAAGCGTCGCGCACCTGGTGGTAATGAACTTCGGGCAGATAATCGGGCGTGTCCAGATTGAGGGTATGCACATCGAGCCGTCCGACCGCGCTCAGCAGCGTATAGGATGCGATCACCCGGTCGTGCTGGGCCGTGATTTGTCTGGTCCTGGCGTTGGTCAGATCCTGCTGCGCGTTGAGGACATCGATCGTGGTGCGCTGCCCCCCTGCCGCCTCGCGCCGAACTCCCCGCAGCGCAATCTCGGCCGCGCGCACTTCCGACTCCGCCGCCGCGAGCGCGACCTTGGTTCCCTCATTGGAGACCCAGGCGCTGACTACCGCCGTTCGGGTCTGATTTCTGACCTGTTCGAGCACCAGGCGGCTCTGCGAGGCGAGCTCCTTGGCCTGACGCGTCTGCGAGGCCGCGGTGCCGCCGTCATAAATCGGGACATTGATCTGGCCGAGGATCGAAGCCTGGTCGGTCGCAAACGTACTGAGGCTCGGATCCGAATCCCTGGATCGGCTGGCGCTCGCCTGAGCCGTCACGGTCGGCAGCAGGCTGCTTTCCGCAACCGAGATGGTGGTTCGCGCGACGTCGACGTCGTAGCCGGCCCCGAGCACCGCCGGATTTTCGTGGCCGGCGGTTTCGGTTGCCGCGACAAGCGTCGGCGGCGACAGGCGGTCGACGGTAGCGGCCGCAACCAGTTGCGTTGGCGCATCGCCGATGACCTGGGTGTAGGTTTCCTTGCTGATCGCCAGCGCCACTTCCGCGGCGTTGAGATCGGCCAGCCCGCGGCTCAACCGCGCTTCGGCCTGCGCGGTGTCCGTCGGCGTGACGTCGCCGGCATCCAGCCGTCTCTTGGTGGTTGCCAGGATTTCGCGCAGGACGGCGACGTTGGTTCGTTGCGCCTCGACCAGGGCCTGGTTGGCGAGCACATTCATATACGCCGTCACGGCGTCCAGCAGAACGCCCTGGCCGGTGTTTCGCAACGCCTCGCGCCCCGACAGAACCTGGAATTCCGCGACGCGAACGCTATTGGCGGTCTTGAAGCCGTTGAACAGGACCTGGGTGACCGTCACGCCGATCGTCCATGGGCGCAGCGTTGCTCCCTGTATGCTGTTGTCGGGCAGCAGGTTGCGAACGGCCTGCAGCCCGGCGCCCAGGCTCGCGATGATCTGCGGCCTGTAGCCGGCCAGCGCCTGCGGAATGTTTTCGTCCGCCCCGCGTTGCCGGGCGCGATCCGCGTTGAGTTGCGGATTGGACTGATAGGCCCGCACCAGCGCCTCCGGCAAGGTCTCGGCGGCAGCGCAAGCGATCGATAGCGGATTGATGATCAGCACAAGGCAAAGCAACGGCCACGCCCGCAACAGCCCTGCCCTGCGGGTCCTCGGCGCGCATTCGGAGGCGATCCTACTCACAACCCTTGACCATCTCTTCAGCCCATCATTCCGCCGGCGCCAGATGGCCTTCGGTGGCCAGACCGGGCCGGCTTCGCCGCGAAAACATCGAGATCAGCGCCGGCAAGGTGACGAGAATGACGACGGGCGCGAGCATCATACCGGCCACCACCACCACCGCCAGCGGCTTTTGCACCTGCGATCCAATTCCGGTGGATACCGCCGCCGGCAGCAATCCGATGCCCGCGACCACGCAGGTCATCAGCACCGGACGCAGCTGCAACTCCCCGGTTCGCAGGATGGCCCTGCCGCGTTCCATGCCCTGGTCGATGAGCTGGTTGTATTGCGAGATGATGATGATGCCGTCCATCACCGAGATGCCGAACAGCGCGATGAACCCGATCGCGGCGGAGACGCTGAAGGGAATGCCGGTCAGCAGCAATCCGAGAATGCCGCCGAGCACCGCCATCGGGATCACGCTCATGGTCAGGATGGTGTCCACGACGGAACCGAAATTGAACCAGATCAGCATGGCGATCAGCGTCAGGCTGATCGGTACCACGATCGACAACCGCTTGATGGCGTCCTGAAGGTTGCCGAACTCGCCCACCCATTCGAGGTGCGAGCCCGGCGGCAGTTGCACCTGGGCGTTGACCTTTTGCTGCGCTTCCAGCACGGCGCCGCCAAGGTCGCGTTCGCGCACCGAGAACTTGATCGGGAGATAACGCTCCTGCTGTTCGCGGTAGATGTAGGCCGCACCCGATACCAGCTTGACGGTTGCGACCTCGCTCAGCGGCACCTGCGTGATGCCGTTCGGACCCTGCGCGCCGATCCGCAAATTCTGGATCGCTTCCGCGCTCTTGCGATACTGCGGCGCCAGGCGAACGATGATCGGGAAGTGGCGGTCGCTGCCCGGCTCATAGAGGTCGCCGGCGCTGTCGCCCCCGATCGCGGTCTTGATCGTGGTGTTGATATCGCCCGGAGCCAACCCGTAGCGGGCGGCGCGCGCGCGGTCGATATCGATCTGGATGGTAGGCTGGCCGAGCGAGGTGAAAACCGCGAGATCGGTGATCCCCTGCACCGTCGCCAGCACCGACTTGATCTTGTTGGCGGTGTCGGTGAGCGCCTGCAGGTCGTTGCCGTACAGCTTGATGGAGTTCTCCCCCTTCACGCCGGAGACCGCCTCCGAGACGTTGTCCTGAAGGTATTGCGAGAAGTTGAACTCGACGCCGGGAAACTTGTCCTGCAATTGCGCGAGCAGCTTGGCGGTCAGTTCGTCCTTGTCCTCGCCGTCGGGCCATTCCCTCGCGGGCTTGAGCGGCGCGAAGAATTCCGCGTTGAAGAAACCGGCCGCGTCGGTGCCGTCGTCGGGCCGGCCGTGCTGCGAAACCACCGACACCACTTCCGGCCGGCTTGCGATCAGCTTGCGCATCTCGTTGACATAGCCGTTGCCTTCCTGCAGCGAAATCGTCGGCGGTAACGTCGCCCGAATCCAGAGATTGCCCTCCTCCAGCTTGGGCAGGAATTCGAGCCCGAGCAGGCGCACGGCGATGACGGTCATCACGATCAGCGCCGCCGCGGTCGCAAGCACGATCCGGCGGCTGGCGAGCGACCTTGCCAGCACCGGCATGTAGATGCGATGCAACAGCCGCATGATGAAGGTTTGGGTCTCCTGAACATGCACCGGCAGGATGATCGCGCTCAGCGCCGGCGTGATGGTAAACGTCGCGAGCAGGCCGCCGGCCAGCGCGTAGGCGTAGGTCCGTGCCATCGGGCTGAAGATGTTGCCTTCGACGCCGCTCAGCGTGAACAGCGGAATGAACGCTGCGATGATGATGGCGGCGGCGAAGAAGATCGATCGCGATACGTCGGCGGCTGCGGTGAGAATGGCATGATGCTTCATGTCCATGATGGTGTGCGGGGAGATCGCGGCCTGCTCGCTGTCGGAAAGCTGCTCGGTATGCGACAGGCGGCGGAAGATCGCTTCGACCATGATGACGGTGGCATCGACGATCAGACCGAAGTCGATCGCACCGACGGACAGCAGATTGGCGGATTCGCCGCGGATCACCAGGATGCAGACGGCAAAGAACAGCGCGAACGGAATGGTCGCACCCACGATGAAGGCGCTGCGCAGATCGCCCAGGAATATCCATTGCAGCAACACGATCAGCCCGATGCCGACCACCATGTTCTCGAGCACGGTTCTCGTGGTGGTTTCGATCAGATCCCTGCGGTCGTAGATACGCTCGATCCGCACCCCGGGGGGAAGGATGGTGGAATTGTTGATGCTAGCGACGAGGTCCTCGACACGGGCGATCGTCGGCGAACTCTGTTCGCCGCGCCGCATCAGCACGATGCCCTGCACGATATCGTCGTCCTGATCCTGCCCCGCAATGCCAAGCCTCGGCTGCTCGCCGACCTCGACCTTCGCCACGTCCTTGACGAATACCGCCGTTCCGTTGCTGGAGGTGATCATGGTGTTGGCAAGGCTGTCGATCGAACGGATCAGACCGACGCCGCGCACCACCGCGGCTTGCGAACCGATATTGACGGTATTGCCGCCGACATTGATGTTGGAATTGTTCAGCGCCTGCAACAACTGGGCGAGCGTCAGTCCGTTCGCCACCAGCTTGTTGAAATCGACCTGAAGCTCATAGGTCTTGGTCTTGCCGCCCCAGCCGGTGACATCGATGACGCCCGGCACCATCTTGAAACGGCGCTGCAGAACCCAGTCCTGCAACGTCTTGAGGTCCATCACCGAATAATTCGGCGGACCGACCAGGCGATAGCGGTAGATTTCGCCGATCGGGCTCAGCGGGGAAATCTGCGGCTGGGCGTTGTTCAACAACGGCGCCAGCTGCGACAGCCGGTTCAGCACCTGCTGCAGCGCCTGGTCATAGGTGTAGTCGAAGGAGAACTGCAGCTTGACGTCGGACAGGCCGTACAGCGAAATGGTGCGGATCACCTTCAGATTCTTGACGCCGGCGATCTGCGTCTCCAGCGGAATCGTGATGTAGCGCTCGATTTCCTCAGCCGACAGTCCCGGGCTTTGGGTGACGACATCGACCATCGGCGGCGTCGGATCGGGATAGGCCTCGATGTTCAATTGCTGGAACGCGACCAGGCCTCCGATCAGCACGGCCGCAAACAGGCCGACCATCAGGAACCGGCGGCTGACTGCAAAGGCGACGAGACGGTCCATTCGATCCGGTTTTCGTAAGAGGCACTTCGATGCGGATTAACTGCCGGTGGCCGCCCGGTCGATGAACAGGCTGCCCTTGGTAACGACCTTTTCTCCGGCCCTCAGATTGCCTTTGACTTCGACCAGGTCGTCATTGCTCAAGCCGGTCTGGATTTCGCGAAGCTCGATCGACTTGTCATCGTGGGCCACCCAGAGGCGGACATGATCGCCTTCGTAGATCAGCGCCTGTTTCGGCACGCCCACCCCCGGACTGTCGCCACCGGAGTAGATCGTCACATTCGCGAACATCTCCGGCTTGAGCATTCCGTCCTTGTTGTCGATCGTGGCGCGCACCAGCAGCCGGCGGGTCGTCGGATCGATCGCCGCGGCGACGTAGTCGATCCGCGCCTTGAACTGCCTGTCAGGCATGGCGAGCAGCGAAAACGCCATTTCCTGGCCGACCGCCACGCCGGTCGCTTCGGTTTCCCGAACGAACGCCAGCAGCCACACCGTCGAGAGATCGCCGATCACGAAGACCGGATCGCTGGCGCCGCTGTTGATGAATTGACCGGGCCCGACCTTGCGCTGCACGACGGTACCGGCAATCGGCGAATAGATCGGGGTATCGGCGCTGATCTGCCTGGTTCGCTCGAATGTCGCGATCTGCTCTTCCGAGCGGCCGAGAATTCGCAGCCGGTTGCGTGCGGCCTCGAGCGCGGTCTCGGCCGAACGCATGTCGTTCTGGGCCTGGACCAGGTCGGACTGCGACTGCTGCCAGTCCTTGAGCGGCACCGCCTTACCCTCGTAGAGATCGTTGGCCCGGTGCTCGACGATCTGCGCCAGATTGAGTTTGGAGCGCGCGCTGTTCAGTGCACTGAGCGCGGCGACGAAATCGTTCAATCCCTGCACCGTGTCGGTGGCCTCGACAATGAACAGCGCCTGCCCCTTTTCGACGGTGTCGCTCGGCTTCACCAGAAGCTTGGTCACGCGACCTGCGTAAGGCGAGAAGATCGGCGTCGAGCTTTCTTCGTTGACGGCGATCTTGCCTTCGGTCACGTGCTCGGCGCGGAATATCCGTTCCGTGACCGGCTCGACCGTAAGACTTGCCCACTCTGCCGCGGTCGGCACATAGCGCGGAAGACTGGCCTTCGATTGACTTGACGCCTCGGAGGGCACGGCGCGCGGGACGAACATCCGCGCGGCGACAAAGATCGCCACGCCGGCCATGACCGTTATCGCAGCAATGACCGCCAGCCTTCGCAAACCCGGATTTGCAAGGGTCGTCATATTGAAAAAGCGTGCATTGATTTACGCGACCTCGTTGGCCCCCATGAGGCGGGGCCGAGAGCCTCCTTGAGAGAAGCAATGAGCACTTTGCGCTCCGCGCGCTTCCATGCAAAACCAATGAAGACGTCACACCCGCGCCGGCGTCGACTGATTGCAGTCAAGACCGGAGAAACCGCTCGAGAACGTCTCCACGGCTCTATGAAAACGTTCACGAACGACCCCCAGCAATGGACAGCTGTTCCACCAACAACACCTCATCGACCGGTTAGGTCTGCGGTGTTGCGGATACCATTGAACTAGCCCCAAAGGCAAAACTTACACCAAGCTTACAGGACTCCGAATACTGATTCGAATCAGAATTCATATAGTGAAAATAGCCCAGCCAACCCGACTATTCCGGTTTGCTTAGTTATTCTCCTGTTGCCGCCAGCATGTGCTGTAAGTCGCTGAAGTTATCAACAGTAGCAGCCGCCAGCCTTTCCTGCAAACTTCGCACTGCTCGAGCGGCCGCGGATCGTGACACGCATCAGAAGTGAATGATGATGGCCGCCGTGCCGATCGGCGCGCAATTCCGGGCAGCCGAAATTGCTCCGATGCGCGTTGCAGGATTCGATCACGATGCGCCACCGGCCGTGGCGCCTGGGATCGCCGGCGAAGCCGTACCATCGAGGGCCGCGACGGCACGGCGTCTGCGCGCGATCGCCACCAAGTGCCGCTGCCGGGCGCTGCTTTGTTCGGGTCCGCAGGTCTCACTCCTTTGCCCGGTTGGTAAACCAAGGGTTAACCCGAAGCCTATGGCGGCACAGGCAGAACGACCGCGAAAACCGCCGATTTTCAAGCAGAACCCGCAAGCCGACGACCACCGGGTCGTGCACAGAAGCCAACCGGCGACCCAGATACCGCGGATTTGACGGATCGCGGACCGCCCCGGCTTAACCGTTTCTCCAGTCACCATGGGCATAGTGAGGCCCTAACCCAGATTTATGACATGCCAGGTCCAACCACAGTGACATCCTTCGGACGCGTGATTTCGGTGCGTGGCTCGCTCGCCCGGGTCGGGCTACTCGCGGCGAGCAAGATGGGGCTTTCCGAAGTGCGGGCCACCGTCGGCCGCTTCGTCTCGATCCGCTGCGCCACTTCCACTATCGTCGCGATGATCACCGACGTCACCAGCGAGGACCTGCCGACCTCGGACAACTATATCGCCAGCGCCGGCGTCGACCTGCTCGGCGAAATCCTCGGCGGCCCGGAGCGCCCCAAATTCCAGCGCGGCGTCACCAACTATCCGACCATCGGCGATGCCGTCGAGCTCATCAGCAACCAGGAGCTCCGCACGGTCTACGCGCCCTCGGGCTCCGATCAGATCAATGTCGGCACCCTGCAGCAGGACCCTTCCGTCATCGCCTATGTCGATATCGAGGAAATGCTCTCCAAGCATTTTGCGGTGCTCGGCTCGACCGGCGTCGGCAAATCGACCGGCGTGTCGCTGCTGCTCAACGAAATCCTGAGGTCGCGGCCGAACCTGCGGATCTTCCTGCTCGACGTCCACAACGAATACGGCCGCTGCTTCGGCGACCGCTCGCTGGTGCTCAACCCGCGCAATCTGAAGCTGCCGTTCTGGCTGTTCAATTTCGAGGAAATCGTCGACGTGCTGTTCGCCGGCCGGCCCGGGGTCCCTGAGGAACTCGACATTCTCGCCGAAGTCATTCCGATGGCGAAGGGCATCTATACGCAGTACCAGAACGCTGACCGGGTCGGGTTGAAGCGCATCGACCCCAAGGCGATCGGCTACACCGTCGATACCCCGGTGCCCTATCGCCTGGTCGATCTGATTTCGCTGATCGACGAGCGCATGGGCAAACTGGAAAACCGTTCCTCGCGCATCATCTATCACAAGCTGATTTCGCGCATCGAAACCGTGCGCAACGATCCGCGCTACGCCTTCATGTTCGACAACGCCAATGTCGGCGGCGACACCATGGCCGAGGTCATCAGCTATCTGTTCCGCCTGCCCGCCAACGGCAAGCCGATGACCATCATGCAACTCGCCGGCTTCCCCGCCGAAGTCGTCGACAGCGTGGTGTCGGTCTTGTGCCGAATGGCGTTCGACTTCGGGCTGTGGAGCGACGGCGTCTCGCCGCTGCTGTTCGTCTGCGAGGAGGCCCACCGCTACGCCTCCGCCGACCGCAACATCGGTTTCGGCCCGACCCGCAAGGCGGTGTCGCGCATCGCCAAGGAGGGCCGCAAATACGGCGTCTATCTCGGCCTCGTCACGCAACGTCCGGCCGAGCTCGACGCCACCATCATCTCCCAGTGCAACACGCTGTTTGCGATGCGGCTTGCCAACGACCGCGACCAGGCGCTGCTGCGCTCGGCGGTGTCGGATGCCGCCGCCAATTTGCTGTCGTTCGTGCCCTCGCTCGGCACCCGCGAGGTGCTGGCGTTCGGCGAAGGCGTGGCGCTGCCGACGCGGCTGCGCTTCAAGGAAGTGCCGCCGCATCAATTGCCGCGCAGCGAGGCCGCCATTTCGACGGTGCCCTCGGTCGCCGCCGGCCACGACATGCATTTCGTCAGCGCCGTGCTGGAGCGCTGGCGCGGCGCCACCTCGCATCGCGACGTGCCCAACGACCCCACCATCAACGAGCGTCCCGCCGCGCGCACCCTCTCGGTGGAAGCGCCGATGCTGCAGCCCTCGATGGGGCTGGATCCCGACCGCTTCTCGCTGCTGAAGAAGCCGCTGCGCTGAGCGCTAAGCCGCCGGTCGCGGCCTGGTGCCCGCTGCCATCAAAAATATCGAAAACAACCCCATGCAAAGTAGCATGGTGTCGCCGGCATGGATGCTTTCAGCGATCCCTGCGAAAACATTTTGACACGTCGGGCAAATCAGCGGCACTATTGCATCATCACGCAATTTGCAAATGCTCATGGCCGTGCCGACAACGGGATCTTCGGCGCGATCGCAATTCGTAGGACGGATTGGAGCCGAAGGCGTAACCGCCATTTTTCACCGGCACGGCGGCCGAGCGAATGCAGCAGCAAAGAATGGATTGCTTCGTCGCATCCGCCTTCGCCCGAAGGCGGGCTTCGGCGGACAAGAGTGCTTCTCGCAATCACGGCAGGACGCAGCTTCGCGATCTCGCCGCATGTTTCCCGCGCTTCAATGGCGCCGTCCGGGAGCGGCCAGTGATCTGAACTTACGTCCGCTTCAAACACGAAGGATAAGCACCACCTTGACCGCCGAGCCCTAATACCCCAGCGCCAGTCCGGTGCCGCGGCGCGGATCGTTGGCGCCATAGTACCGATTTCGGCCGATTGGCGTTCCCCCGAGACTTGGCGCGCCGACCAGGATCGCGGCCACGTGGTTGGCCGGTTGCGCATCGCCGAACCGGTACCCCATGCTCTCCAGCACTTTTCGGGTATCAGGCGAAAGCGCGAACCGCTCCGCATTCGTCACATCCGGCAGCCATTGATGATGGATGCGAGGGGCATCGACGGCTTCCTGAATGTTCATCTGGAAATCGACGACGTTCAGGATGGCTTGCAGCACGGTCGTGATGATCCGGGCGCCGCCGGGCGTGCCGAGAATGAGCACAGGCTTGTCGTCCTTCGTCAGGATCGTAGGCGTCATCGAACTCAGCGGCGTCTTGCCCGGCGCAATGGCATTTGCGTCTCCCCGGACAAGCCCGTCAGCATCGGCGACACCGGGATTGGCGGTGAAATCGTCCATTTCGTCGTTCAGCAATACACCGGTGCCGGATGCAACGACATGGGCGCCGAACCAGTCATTGAGCGTATAGGTCATCGAAACCGCGTTGCCGGCATTGTCGATGATCGAGAAGTGCGTGGTGTTGCTGCCTTCGTGAGGCGCGACGCCCGGCCCGAGATCGCCTGAGATTCCGGCCTGGTCCGGCTTGATGACATCGCGAATTTTCGCGGCATAGTTTTTGTCGATCAGCTTCCGAACGGGATTTTTGACAAAATCCGGATCGCCCAGAAGGCTGCGGTCGACAAAGGCGTGACGCATCGCCTCGATTTCGTCATGCAGCGCTTGCGCCGATCCCCAGCCCAGCTCCCGCAGCGGATAGCCTCCCAGAATGTTCAGCATCTCGCAGACGGCAACGCCGCCTGAACTCGGCGGCGGCGCCGAGATCACGTGATAGCCTCGATAATCGCACTCGATCGGCGCAAGCTCCCGGGTCTGGTAGCGATTGAGATCCTCCTGCGCGATGATTCCGCCGCCCGCCTTGCTCGCCTTGACGATGGCCGCTCCCGTCTTGCCCCGATAGAAGCCGTCAACGCCCTGCGTCCTGATCGAACGCAGCGTGCCCGCGAGGTCGCGCTGCACCAGCCTTTGGCCGGCGACAAAGGGCAGTCCCTTGTTGAGGAAGATTTCGGCGGTCGCCGGAAATTTTTTGAAATCCTCGGTCGCCGAAGCGAGCATGTCGGCGTCGCCTTGATCGAGGATGAAGCCATCCTCGGCCAGTTGGATCGCCGGCCCGATCAACGCCGCCCGATTCATGGTACCGTATTTCATCCGCGCATATTCCAGACCCGACACCGTGCCGGGGACGCCGACGGCGAGCCAGCCGAGCGTGGTCAGGCCCTTGATGACGTGTCCGTCCTTGTCGAGATACATGTTCCGGGTCGCCGCACGAGGCGCCTTCTCGCGAAAATCGAGGAAGGTCTTGCGTCCATCGGCAAAGCGGATCGTCATGAAGCCGCCGCCGCCCAGATTGCCGGCGGCCGGATAGACCACGGCCAGCGCATATCCCACCGCGACGGCCGCATCGATCGCGCTGCCGCCGCGTTTGAGAATATCGACGCCGATTTGGGTCGCGAGATGCTGTGCGGTGACCACCATGCCCTTTTCAGCCGCCACGGGTCTCGCCGAGGCCGCGTTGGCGACCGAGCCCGCAAGCAGTGACCAGACGAAGGCAGCCAGTGCGCAGGCGCCAATCAGCCTTCCGGGGACAGACCAGCCCGCGCGAATTTTCGCTTCGCCGCTTGAAACCAGCAAGGACATGAAAATCCTGTCTCCCTTTCAGTGTCGCCTTGCGGTTGCGAAACGCGGCTGAAGTCTGATGCCAATGTCGAAATCGGCCTTGGAGCCGCGGCGGAGATCGGCCACAGACCTTATCTGCCATCGGCAGCTTATTCTATTGGAACAGGAACCATTGCGGCCATGACGGGTCGCAAAATCGGACTCAAATCCGCTGACTTGTCCCGGCTAATTCGGTATCTTGCGACCGGGCTCGCCGAAGGGGTCGAACGCGGGTTCCGGGTAGCTTGGCAGGGTTAGGATCAAAATGCTTCTTGCGCGCCGTTTTGCTGCCGCTGCGATGGTCTTCTGGCTGATCGCAGGCGGATTCTTTGTCCTGCTGTTCTCAACGGTCGCATCGCCGGCCGCCGCGGCATCCGAAAGCTGCGCGAGCGCGGCCGAGGTCACGGTCTTGCCGTCGCCGCTGGCGCCCTGGACCGGCGCGCCGCTGCGCGTCATGGTGGTCGCCGAAAAGCCGGTCGAGGGCGTGTTGTCATTGATTGCGCCCGACGGACGGGTCGCCGCCAAGTCGACCGACCGGCACGAAGGGCCGCCTTATTCCTGGTTCGCCGAGGTCGCCTCTCCCGCCGCCGGCACCTGGCATGCGAAGCTGGAGCGCGAGCCTGCTTCGGCGGATTGCAGCCCGGTCACCCGCGACATCCCCGTCAGCGCCCGCAAGCCGGCGCCCTTGCGCAACCCGCCGGGCAGCATCTGGCAGGTGCGAAACAGCTGGAACAGCACCAACGAAGCGCTGTTCTCGGCATGGATCGAAAAACTGTTCGACGCGCCGCCCGACCAGGATCTGAACTGGAAGGTCTGGTACGAGGTGCTGCGCGACCAATCCCGCAATTTCCTGTTCAATTATCTGGGACGCGACGAAGACAAAACGCAAACCACCCAGCGCCCCGACTGCGCCGACTTCGTCTACTTCCTGCGCGCCTATTTTGCGTTCAAGATGGGGCTGCCGTTCGGCTATTCGAATTGCTCGCGCGGCTTCGCCGGCAAGCCGCCGAAGTGCTATCAATGGTTCGACGTCGAGCATCCCGAGGTGACGCGGCCGCCTCCGCCGCCCGAACAGGAGGCCGCGCCGGCCGAGGCCGCCGCCGCTCCTGCGCCCGCGCCGACCCCAAGCCTGTTGAGTTTGTTTACGCGGACGCAGCCCCCCGCCGAGACGCCCGCAACGCCGCCTGCAAATCCTCCTCCGCCGAAGCCGAAGCGGCCGACGAATTTCAGCGAATATTTGCGCGACGTCGGCGATGTCGTCCATACCGGCGCGGTGCGCGCCGGCGACGACAACGCCGATTTCTACACGGTGTCGCTGACGCAAGAGGCGTTGCGCCCGGGGACGGTGTACGCCGACCCCTACGGCCACGTGCTGATGCTGGTGCATCGCGTGCCGGAAGTGAACGGCACGCCCGGGGTCTTCCTGGCGGTCGACGCGGAGCCCGACGGATCGATCACGCGGAAGCGCTTCTGGCGCGGCAATTTCCTGTTCGTGCACGACCCCTCGCTCGGCAGCCCCGGCTTCAAGCATTTCCGCCCCATCATGCGCGAAAAGAACGGTCCGTTGCGGCGGCTGACCAACGCGGAAATCGCCAAGAATCCGCAATACGGCGATTTCTCGCCCGAGCAGTCCCAAATGGCCATGGAGGATTTCTACGATCGCATGGATGACGTGATGTCGCCGGAGCCGCTCGATCCGATGCGCGCGATGACGGACGCCATCACGAGCCTCAGCGAACAGGTCAAGGTGCGCGTCACCTCGGTGGAGAACGGACGAAAATATCAGGCCAAGACACCCGCCGACGCCACCATGCCGGACGGCGCCGCGATCTTCGAGACCACCGGCGCCTGGGAGGATTACTCGACGCCGGCGCGCGATTTTCGTCTGTTGATCGCGATCGACGTGGTGCGCAATTTTCCCGAACGCTTCGCGCGCCGCTCGGACCGCTACGCGCTGCCGGCCGGCAAAAGCGTGGCCGACATGAAGAACGAACTGCAGGGCGTGCTTAGTTCGGAACTTGCCGCGCGCAAGATAACCTATACCCGCAGCGACGGTTCGCCGTGGACGCTGTCGGTCAAGGACGTGGTCGATCGGGCGGTGGATTTCGAGATGGCCTACAATCCCAACGACTGCGTGGAGCTGCGGTGGGCCGCGCCCGAGAACAGCGACGAGGCCTCGACCTGCAAGCGTCATGCGCCGCAGGCGCAACGCGCGAAGATGTCGGACTACCGCCCCTGGTTCCGCGACCGGCACTGGCCGACGCACAGCTGACAGTTTTTTCGGGGCGTGGGGCGGATTGGAGCCCAACGGGTCCCGCGCAAAGCGCGGCCCGATGGGCTACAACCCGCCCTACGCATCTACGTGCTTTCCGCAGACGCCGCCGTCGATTATCGTCCCGCCCGGCCGCAGCACGCGGCGTCAGCCGGAACCTGCCATGACCCAGCCCATCGCAAAACGCTTTCCCACCCCAGCGATCGCCAGCCTGCCGGACGATATCCGCACCCGGCTCCTCGCGGTGCAGGAAAAATCCGGTTTTGTCCCGAACGTGTTCCTGACGCTGGCGTACCGGCCCGACGAATTCCGCGCGTTCTTTGCCTATCACGACGCGCTGATGGAGAAGGACGGCGGCCTCTCCAAGGCCGAGCGCGAGATGATCGTGGTCGCGACCTCGGCCGCCAACCAGTGCCATTACTGCGTGATCGCGCATGGCGCGATCCTGCGCATCCGGGCGAAGAATCCGCTGCTCGCCGACCAGATCGCGGTCAACTACCGCAAGGCCGACATCACGCCGCGCCAGCGCGCGATGCTCGATTTTGCGATGAAGGTGAGCACCGAGGCGCACAGGATTTCGGAAGCCGATTTCACCGAGATCGCCCGCCACGGCTTTTCCGACGACGACATCTGGGACATCGCCGCGATATCGGCGTTCTTTGCGCTGTCGAACCGGATGGCCAACGTCACCGCGATGCGGCCGAACGATGAATTCTACATGCTGGGGCGGTTGCCGAAGTAGCTGTTTCTCCCGCTCTTCGCGGGGAGAGGGTTGGGGTGAGGGGCTCTCTCAACAGCTCGAACTCGCGGAAAGTCCCCCTCACCCGAAATTCGCTACGCGAATTTCGACCTCTCCCCGCAAGCGGGGCGAGGTGACCGAACGCGCTAATCGTCCGACGCGGGTCCGCACCAGCCCGGCAGATAGACCGCATTCTTGCCTCTCGCGAGCGCCAGCGCTTCCTTGATCGCCTTGTTGAAATCGGCTTCCACGCTCTTGCGCGACATTTTTCGGCGCAGGAAATCCGCCCACAGGAATTCGCTGAACGGTGTCGTGTCCTTGGCGAAACCGCCGGCGCGCCGCAAATCGCCGGCGAGGCTGCGGAACGGGTCATCCTTGAGACCCGCGATCGATGGCGGAAGATCCTTGAATGGCCGGCGTTCGCCCTTGGCGTCGTACGGATAGACCCACCTCTTATTGTCCATCACGCCCCAGAACGCTTCGGGCTCGACCATGGTGAGATCGGCGACGACGGAGACGATCGCGTTCTCCACCCCTTCGTCGTGCAGCGCACGCGCCAGATGATGATGGTCAATCACGTAGTGCTGCTTGTCCGTTCCCAACACGACCGGGATCATATGCCTGCCGAGAAATTCGCCCTGCTTCTTCTTCGAATGCGCTTTCAAGTATTCCCGCACGCGCTTGCGCTTTTCCTTGACCTCGTGCATTCCGACCGTCATCTGGGTCGGGCGCAGCGAAAGGATGGGTACGGGCTGAAGAACCGGTTCGCGCGTATTCGCCATGACTTGAAACCCCTTGTCTGACGCCAAAAATACCCTCTGAAATTTGCCCGATTATGCCATGATGGCGCAGGGGAATAAATGCCCTTGCCGGTGCACTGCAACAGACGGGGAAGATGGCCGACAGCGCGAGCGAGCGAACACCGAAGACGCGGGTCCTCCGGCTAGGCGGCCGCGAGATCGTCGTCGCCGAAGGCCAGCGTCTCGGTTTCTGGGCCGACATCAGCCATCGCTGCATGACCGCCTCCTGGCCGGCCTTCATCGGCGGCGCGGTGCTGGTGTTCGTGGTCTTCAACGCGATCTTCGCCGCATTCTACTGGATCGGCGATCAGCCGATCGCCAACGTGCCCGGCGGCGCCTATATCGACTATCTCTATTTCAGCATCGAGACGCTTTCGACCGCCGGCTACGGCGACATGCATCCGCAAACCCATTACGGACATTTCGTCTCCGCGGTCGAACTGTTCACGGGCATCTTCTCGATGTCGCTGATGACCGGACTGATCTTTGCGCGGTTCTCGCGGCCGAATGCGCGGATCCTGTTCGCCGACAATCCGGTGATCTCGAACCATGAGGGCAAGCCCACCCTGATGATCCGCTTCGTCAACGAGCGTCACAACATCATCGGCAACGCCACCGCCAAATTGTGGCTGCTCCGCAACGAGGCGAGTTTGGAGGGCCGGTCCTTCAGACAATTCTACGAGCTGCCGCTGCTGCGAAGCGAGCACCCCGCACTTGCCTTGAGCTGGACCATCTATCATGTGCTTGACGAGCAGAGCCCGCTTTACGGACTCACCGCGGACGATTTCGCGGCATCGGGTGTCTCACTGGCGGTGGTGGTGACCGGGTACGATGTTGTTGCGGCGCAAGCCATCCACGCCCGAAATTCCTACGATTATCCCGCGATTCGTTTTGGCTACCGCTACGCCGATATCCTCGACCGCACCGAGGACGGCCGGCTCAGGATCGACTACAGCCGGTTCCATGAGACTATCGAGGAATAAATTCGCGCATCCCGATCATGTGAACATTATTTTCTGCAAGACGCGGCGGACGTGCTAAATATGACATCCAGGATGTCCCGGAGCTGGCAGCCGTGAAAACCCAGCGGCCTATCATTTCGGAAGTGAGGGATGACGAGCACCGCGTGCTCCAATTCCGGCCGCGCAACCCGGCCCATCCACCGGGCCAGCGGGGACATCCCGGCTTCCAGGCGCTCAAGGACGAAGACCCGCAAGAGCCGAACGACCTGTCGCGCTACGAGCGGGCCCGCGAGGAGCCCGACGATTTTCGTCATCGCATGCTGGCCAATGTCGCGGCCTTCGCCTTTACCGTGGCGCTGACCGCGGTCGCGCTGTGGCTTGCCATGAGCATCTCGGACATGCGCCAGATCCAGGATTGCGCGCTGATGGGGCGGCGCGACTGCGCGCGGATTGCGACGCCGAATTTCTAGCCTCTTGAAGGCCGCGGCCCACCTGCTCCGGCACCGGACCCGGCTGATCCGGCATCGGCCACCTCCATTGAACTAAAGGCGGCGCTCCGATATACGGGCACTCGACACCCGGGCGGCTGATGGGGCATTTGCGGGGCGCAGCGCCCGCCTGCCGTGCCATCTCCGAAATTATCTCCAATATATCAAAGGCTTAAGTATGTCCTCCACATTCGATCAGATCGCCACGATTATCGCTGAAACCTGCGACATCCCGCGCGACACGATCACGCCGGACAGCCACGCGATCGACGATCTGGGGATCGACAGCCTGGATTTTCTCGACATCGCTTTTGCGATCGACAAGGCGTTCGGGATCAAGCTGCCGCTGGAAAAATGGACCCAGGAGGTCAACGACGGCAAGGCGACGACCGAACAGTATTTCGTCCTGAAAAACCTTGCCGCGCGCATCGACGAACTGGTCGCGGCCAAGGGCGCCGGCCCGGGCGCCTAGTCGCCCGCCATGCAACTCGAATATTTTCAGCTGATCGACCGCATCGTCGACCTCAATATCGCCGACAAGACCATCACGGTCGAGGCCCAGGTTCCCGAGCACAACACCATCTTCGAGGGGCACTTTCCGGGCTTCCCCATCATGCCCGCGGTGTTGCTGACCGAAGCCATGGCGCAGACTTCCGGCTGGCTTCTGCTCGGGGTGATGAAGTTCGAGCGCATGCCGTTTCTGGCCATGATCAAGGAAGCCAAGATGCGGGTTTTCGTCAATCCGGGCGAACTGCTGACGATCGAAGCCCGGATCGAGCACGAAGGCTCGGGTTTTGCCGTCACCTCGGCGAAGGCGCGCGTCGGCAAGGAGTTGAGGTGCAGCGCCGATCTCACCTTCCGCCATATCGCCTTCCCCGACCCCGCGTTGCGCGTCCACATGGATGCGATGGCCCGCAAGATCGGCTATCCCACAGAACTGATCGCCCATGACTGAGACCACAGCCTCGCATCCGGGACCCACGGAAGTCTGGATCACCGGCATCGGCATGGCGACCTCGCTCGGCGAGGGGCTGGATGCGAACTGGGACGCGCTCGACGGCGCGCCGCATCAATGTCGATGAACAGGGCTTTGCGCCCTACATCGTGCACCCCTGGGCACGGCGTCAATCTCGACAGCCAGATCCCGAAAAAGGGCGACCAGCGCCAGATGGAAGCCTGGCAGCGGATCGGTACCTATGCGGCCGGGCTGGCGCTGGATTCCGCCGGCGTCAAGGGCAACAAGGAAATCCTGGGGCAGATGGACATGATCGTCGCCGCCGGCGGCGGCGAACGCGATCTGGCGGTCGACTGCAACATCCTCAATGAGGAGGCCAAGGGCAATTCCGCGCCCGGCTTTCTCAACGAACGGCTGATGAACGATTTGCGGCCGACGCTGTTTCTGGCCCAGCTCTCGAACCTGTTGGCCGGCAATATCGCCATCGTGCACGGCGTATCTGGAACCTCGCGCACCTTCATGGGCGAGGAAGCCGCCAGCATCGACGCGGCGCGGATCGCGCTGGCGCGGATCGCCGGCGGGCAAAGCGACATCGCGCTGATCGGCGGTTCGCAGAACGGCGAGCGCAAGGACCTGCTGGTGCTCTACGAATTCGGCGGCTTCAATCTCAAGGACAAGTTCGAGCCGGTGTGGGCGCGCGGCCAGCACTCAGGTTTTGCGCTCGGCTCCGCCGGCGTCTTTCTCGTCATCGAGTCGCGGGCGCATGCCGAAGCGCGCGGCGCAAAGCCCTATGCGCGGCTGACCAACGTGGTCGGCGACCTCGCCCGGCGCAAGCGTCCCGGCGAGGTGACGGCGACGCTGGAAAAACTGTGGTCGAAGCTCGGCAAGCTCGAGGGCCATGGCGCCATCATCACCGGCGCGACCGGCGTCGAACCGGTCACCTCGGAGGAACGCGCGTTCCTTGGGAAACATCCGGATTTTCCGGTGCGGGCCACCGGCACCATGTTCGGCCACACCATGGAAACGCAATTTCCGCTGGGACTTGCGCTGGCGGCACTTTCGCTTTCGCGCGGCGCGCTGTTTCCGCCGAACGATCCGACCGGATTCGAGGTTGAAATGTCAAAACCTCCGACCCAGATTGTGGTGATCGGGGCCGGTCATTGGCGGGGCGAAGGCATGGCCCTGGTGGAAGCGATCAAAGTGAGCCTGATGGGGCTCGAGCGACGGGGAAAACATGACAGCACCACGCGATAAATCCGGCAGGCCGATCGTCGTCGTCACCGGCATGGGCGTCGTGACCTCGCTCGGCGCCGGCAAGGCCGACAACTGGAAGAAACTCACCGCGGGTGAATCCGGCATCCGCACCATCACGCGTTTTCCGATCGACGGCTTGAAAACCACCGTGGCCGGCACCGTCGATTTCATCGCCGTCGAGCCGTTTTCGTCGACCGGCCTCACCGAGCGGCTCGCCGATGTCGCGGCCGAGGAGGCCATCGCACAGGCTTCGATCGGAAGCAAAGGCGATTTCCCCGGACCGCTGTTTCTCGCGGTCGCCCCCGTCGAGGTCGAGTGGCCGCAGCGGCTGGAGCTCGGGCGGGCGATCGAGGAGAAGGATTTCAACTACGACGCCATCCTGCGCGCCAGCGGCGGCGGGCGGTTTTCCGAATACCACCATCGTTTCCAGTTCGGTTCGGTGGCCGATCATCTGGCCGAGACCTGGGGCACCAAGGGATCGCCGATTTCGCTGTCCACGGCCTGCGCGTCCGGCGCGACCGCGATCCAGCTTGGCGTCGAAGCGATCCGCCGCGGCGAGACCGAGGCAGCGCTGTGCGTTGCGACCGACGGTTCGGTCAATCCGGAAGCGCTGGTGCGGTTTTCGCTGCTGTCGGCGCTGTCGACCCAGAACGATCCGCCGCAAACCGCGTCCAAACCATTCTCCAAGAACCGCGACGGTTTCGTCATGGCGGAAGGCGCCGGCGCGCTGGTGCTGGAAAGCTACGATGCCGCGGTCGCCCGCGGCGCGACGATTCTCGGCGTGGTCGCCGGCTGCGGCGAGCTGACCGAACTCGTTTCACCGCACCCGCTCCAGTCCCGACGGCAAGCCGATCATCGGCTGCGTGCGCAAGACGCTGACCGACGCCGGCATGGCATCCGAGCAGATCGACTACATCAACGCCCACGGGACGGCTACGCCGGAAAACGACAAGATGGAATATCTCGCCATCTCCACCGTGTTCGGCGACCGCGCCACGCAAATTCCGGTATCGTCCAACAAGTCGATGGTCGGCCACACCATTTCGGCGGCGGGCGCGGTCGAGGCGATCTTCTCGCTGCTGACGCTGGAGCATCAGCGGATTCCGCCGACCATCAATTACGACGTCCCGGACCCATCGATCCCCTTCGACGTGGTGCCCAACCAGGCGCGCGACGCCCGCGTCACCGCCGTGATGTCGAACTCGTTCGGCTTCGGCGGCCAGAACGCCTCGCTGATCCTGACGCGCGAACCGGTCTGACGCTTCGTCACGTGTTCGACAACACCGTCGTTGGTATCTGATGCACAAGCAGCTTGCTCGCGCCAAAGCCCGCCTTCGCGACGCGACCAAGCCGCTCGGCGAGGCCGCGGTCGGCGCGGCGACGATCGGGATGTTGCGCACCACCCGCTATTTCGATCCGATCAAGACCGCCAATCTTTTCGGCCGCATCACCCGCCTGATCGGGCCGCTGTTGCGGGAGCAGAAGATCGGCCGCGCCAACCTCACCGCCGCGTTCCCGGAAAAATCGCCTGATGAGATCGAGGCCATCCTGGCCGGCGTGTGGGACAATCTCGGCCGGGTCGGCGCCGAATTCGCCCATCTCGATCATATCTGGGAGCACGACCCGGCGCATCCCGAGGACAGCCGCATCGAGATCGAGCCGCGCACCCACGAGCTGTTCGCGCAGCTCAGACTCGATGGCAAGCCGGCGCTGATCTTCGCCAGCCATCTCGGCAATTGGGAACTGCCGGCGCTTGCCGCCGTCGCCCATGGGCTCGATGCCGCCATCCTGTATCGCCGGCCGAACAGCGCTTCCGCCAATCGCGCCATCGAAGACATGCGCAAGGTGAAGATGGGCACGCTGATCCCGGCCGGCCGCGACGCCCCGCTGCGGCTGGCCGAAGCGCTGCAGAACGGCCAGCACGTGGCGATGCTGGTCGACCAGTATCTCACCGGCGGCGTCGAGGTCACCTTCTTCGGCCGCAAGACCCGGGCCAATCCGATGCTGGCGCGGCTGTTGCGTCAGGTCGAATGCCCTGTCCATGGCGTGCGCATCATCCGCCTGCCCGGCCATCGCTTCCGCGCCGAACTGTCCGAAGAGGTCAAACCGGTGCGCGACGCCGCGGGGCAAATCGACATCCAGGGCACGATGCAGGCGGTGACCTCGGTGGTCGAGGGCTGGATCCGCGAATACCCGGATCAATGGCTGTGGCTGCACCGAAGGTGGCGATAGTCATGGACGGTTATTCCGGGGCGATGCAAAGCATCGAACCCGGAATCTCGAGATTCCGGGTCAGGTGCTGCGCACCATCCCGGAATGACGAAGAAGCTATCTTCCCGTCTTCACCTTGGTCCACAGCCGGTTGATGATCCGCTGCGTCGCCGGATCGCGCGCGGTGATGACGAACAGTTTTTTCAGCGTCGCCTCGTCGGGGTAGATGTTCTTGTCGTCGAGTATCTTCGGATCGACCAGCTTCTGGCTCGCCAGATTGCCGTTGGCGTAGGACAGGAAATCGGAATTTTTCGCCGCCACCTCGGGCCGATAGAGATAGTTGATCAGCTCATAGGCCTCCGCGACGTGCTGGGCATCCGCAGGGATCGCCAGATTGTCGAAGAACATCTGCGCGCCCTGTTTCGGGATGGCGTAGCCGATCTCGACATCATTCTTTGCTTCCGCGGCGCGGGCGCGGGCCTGCATGATATCGCCCGACCAGCCCACCACGAGGCAGATTTCGCCGGTCGCCAGCGCGCTCAGATATTCGGACGAGTGAAACTTGCGGACTGAGGGCCTGATCTTCGAAACCAGGTCGGCGGCCTTTTCGAGGTCGGCCTGCTTGGTCGAGTTGGGATCGAGCCCGAGATAGCCGAGCGCCGCGGGGAAAATGTCGTCGGCGGAATCCAGCATGTGGACGCCGCAATCCTTGAATTTTGCGAGATTCTCCGGCTTGAACACGATGTCCCAGCTGTCGATTTTGGCGTCGGGGCCGAGAATTTTCTGCACCATCTTGACGTTGTAGCCGATGCCGGTGGTGCCCCACATGTAATTGGCGGCATATTGATTGCCGGGGTCGTAGATCGCGAGTTGCTTGGTGACGACCGGCCAGGCGTTGGCGAGGTTCGGCAGCTTCGACTTGTCGAGTTTTTGGAAGATCTTCGCCTGGATCTGGCGCTGCAGGAAATAGGCGGTGGGAACGACGACGTCATAGCCGGATTTGCCGGCGAGCAGCCGCGTCTCCAGCGTCTCGTTGGCGTCGAAGGTGTCGTAGACCACCTTGATGCCGGTCTCCTTGGAAAAATCCTCCAGCACTCCTGGCGCCATGTAGTTCGACCAGTTGTAGAAATTGACGACGCGCTCCGCGGCCCGCACAGACGACAGCGCTGCAACGAGCGCGCCGATCGTGATGACAAATCGAATTCGAGTGTGGCCGAAATTGCGCATCCTGGGCCTCTTATCGGCGGTGCACCGCATCCGACAGCCGCTCCAGCGCGGTGTCCAGCGTTGCGTCCTTCTTCGCAAAACAAAACCGCACCACCGACGTCACCGGATCCTTCTCGTAGAAGGCCGACACCGGAATCGCCGCGACCTTGTAGTCGGTGACGATGCGCCGGCAAAACGCCTCATCGGTTTCGTTGAGACCGAGCGGCGACAGGTCGACGGTCAGGAAATAGGTGCCCTGCGAGCGCAACACGGGAAAGCCGATGCTTTCCAGCCCGCTGGTCAGGCGGTCGCGGCTGCGCGCCAGCTCCGCGCGCATCCCGTAAAAATAATCGCTGGATTTGCCGAGGCCGTAGGCGACCGCGGCCTGCAGGTTCGGCGCGGTGGTAAAGGTGAGAAACTGGTGCACCTTGGCGGCGACCCGAAGCAGCGGCGGCGCCGCGCAGACAAAGCCGATCTTCCACCCCGTCAGCGAAAAGATCTTGCCGGCGGAGCCGACCTTGATGGTGCGCTCGCGCATGCCGGGAATGGTGATCAGCGGAATATGCTCGCGGCCGTCGAAGATCACGTGCTCCCAAACCTCGTCGCAGATCGCAACCGTGTCGAACTCCTGGCAGAACCGCGCCAGGAGTTCGAGGTCCTCGCGCGGATACACGACCGCGGCCGGATTGAGCGGATTGTTGAACAGCACCGCCTTGGTCTTGTGGTTGAAGGCGCTGCGCAGCATCTCCTCGGAGAGCCGCCAGTGCGGCGGCTCGAGCCGCAGCAGGCGCGGAATGCCGCCGGCCTGGCGGATGATCGGCAGATAGGAGTCGTAGACCGGCTGGAACACCACGACCTCGTCGCCGGGCTCGACCACGGCAAGGATCGCCGACGTCAGCGCCTCGGTGCCGCCCGAGGTCACCATCACCTCGCTCATGGGATCGAGCTCAAGCCCGTGCCAGCGCCCGTAATGGGCTGATATCGCCTGCCGCAGTTCCGGAATCCCCATCATCGACGGGTATTGATTGTAGCCGTTGACCGAGGCGTCTGCAGCCGCGCGGCGGATGTCCTCCGGTCCGGGATCGTCGGGAAAACCCTGGCCGAGATTGATGGCATTATTGTCGCGCGCGGCTTGCGACATCGCCTCGAAGACGGTGACCGGAAGGTCGGCGAAGACCTTGTTCATGGAAGTCATGAGGGCTTCAGCCGCCACTCTTGGTCGGCAATCCCGCGGCCTTCCAGGCCAGCATGCCGCCCGCAAGGTGCTTGTCGTGGGCCAGACCCGCGGCCTGCGCGGCCAGAGAAGCCGTCACCGATCGCTTGCCCGAGCGGCAGGCGAAAACCACCTGCTTGCCCCCGGGATCGGGAATGGCCGCCGGGTCGAACGTCGAGAGCGGAACCACCACGCCGGCCGGATAAGCTTCGACGGCGACTTCATTCGGCTCCCGGACGTCAACGAGGAGATAACGCCCCTCCGCCATTCCCTTCGAGACGTCTTCCGGCGTCAAATCGTGCACCCGATGATCCGCCACGCCTGTCCTCCTCAAAACCTGCTTCAAGAGCGCCTGGTCCGCCCCGACATTCGGGGCGCAAAGTCGCCCCTTGCGTGGAGAAAATCAAGCGCCGCAAGCGGCTTAAAGTGTCATCCAAAACTTCAGCCTCAGCTTCAAGATGGAGCCCGTTCGGGCTTCTATCGAAGTGGCTTTGTTATCGGCCAAGCCCCTTTGGGCGTTTGAGGGCCGTTGGTCCGGTATCCGCGCCGAAGGTAGAAATCCCTGGCATTGGAGCTTGCCTCCGCGCGCACCGCCTCAACGCCCCGTTCGCGCATCAGCCCTTCAAGCATACCGAGTAATTCCGCACCAACGCCCCGGCCGGCAAATTTGGGGGCCGTATACAGCCCCTCCAGACAATCAGCACGAATGGCCCCCCATCCGGCCACCGTGCCGTCGAACTCGGCGATCCAGATTTCCAACTCGCGAAGCTTTCGCGCCATTCCGGGAAGTGTGAGCTGCGTCGCCCAGGCCTCCGCCGCTTCGGCGGGCATCTTTGGCGGCGCCAGTTCGAGGATCGATCGCCGTCGAACGTCGTAGAGGCGGCTCGCATCGTCAGGCATCGCCAGACGGTGAACGGCGCCCATCTCGAAGTGCCTCCGCTAGACGGTCACCTGCGTTCCCACCTCGACCACCCGGCCGCTCGGAATCTGGAAATAGTCGGTGGCATCGTTGGCGGTGCGGCTCAGCGCGATGAACAAATGGTCCTGCCAGCGCGGCATGCCGGAATGCGCGGCCGGCTTGAGCGCGCGGCGCGACAGGAAGAACGAGGTCGACATGATGTCGAATTGCCAGCCGAGCTTGCGCGCGATCGCGAGCGCCTTCGGCACATTGGGCGATTCCATGAATCCGAACCGCAGCGTCACCTTGGAGAAGGTGGCGCTGATCGGTTCCAGCCTCACCCGCTCGGCCGGATCGATGCGCGGCGTCGGCGCGGTCTCGATGGTGAGGATGACGTTCTTCTCGTGCAGCACCTTGTAATGCTTGAGGCTGTGCATCAGCGCGGTCGGGGCGCTGACGGGATCGCTGGTCAGGAATACGGCGGTGCCGGAAACCCGCTGCGGCGGCCGCTTTTCCAGCATCGTCACCAGTTCGGCCAGCGGAAATTCGAGCTTGCGCGATTTCTCGAACAACAGCCGGCTGCCGCGCCGCCAGGTGTACATCAGGAGCATCACCACCGAGCCCAGCGCCAGCGGCACCCAGCCGCCCTCGATCACCTTCAGCAGGTTGGCGGCAAGGAAGGTGAGATCGAGAAACAGGAACGGCGCGATGAGGGCGGCGGCCGCCAACGGCGACCATTTCCAGACCCGCCAGATCACGACAAACCCCATCATGCCGGTGACCACCATGGTTCCCGTGACGGAAATGCCATAGGCGGAGGCCAGCGCGCTGGAGGAGCGGAACATCAGCACCAGCAACATCACGGCGATCAGCAGCATGGTATTGACGCGCGGAATATAGATCTGGCCGGAATGGGATTCCGAGGTATGGCGGATCTCAAATCGAGGCAGCAGGCCGAGCTGGATGGCCTGGCGCGTCAGTGAATAGGCCCCGGTGATCACGGCCTGGCTCGCGATCACGGTCGCGACCGTGGCAAGCGCGACCATCGGCATTAAGCTCCAATCCGGAAACATCAGGAAGAACGGGTTCTCGACCGCCTTGGGATTGCTGATGACGAGGGCGCCCTGGCCTAGATAGTTCAGCGCCAGCGACGGCAGCACGATGAAGAGCCAGGCGGTCTGGATCGGCCGCTTGCCGAAATGTCCGAGGTCGGCATAGAGCGCCTCGGCGCCGGTCACGGCGAGAAACACCGCGCCCAGCGTGATGAAGCCGATGATGCCGTGATGCAGCATGAACGAGACGGCAAGAATGGGATTGAGCGCCAGCAACACTTCGGGCTGGTGCATGATCGGTGAAATCGATGCGATCGCGATGATGCCGAACCAGACGCACATCACCGGGCCGAAGAAAGCGGCGACGTGCGCGGTGCCGCGCGACTGGGCCGCGAACAGCACCAGCAAAATGATCACCGTCAGCGGCACCACATAGGGATCGAGCGCGGCGGTGACGAGCTTGATGCCTTCGATGGCGGACAGCACGGACAACGCCGGCGTGATCACGGCGTCGCCATAAAACAGCGCGCCGCTGATGATCCCGAGCAGCACGATGGTGCCGGCGTAGCTGCCGACCGCGCGTTGCGCCAGCGCCATCAGCGCTAGCGTCCCGCCCTCGCCATGATTGTCGGCGCGCAGCAGGATCAGCACATATTTCAGCGTCACCACGATGATCAGCGCCCACAGGATCAGGGACACGACGCCGAGCACCGCCTGGGTGGTCACGACGCCCGACGGTCCGCTGGCCGCGACCACGGCTTCGCGCAATGCGTAGAGCGGGCTGGTTCCGATGTCGCCATAGACGACACCGATGCTCCCGATCATCAGGGCTTTGAAACCGGCCGTGGAATGGGCGTCGCCATACCCTTTAGCCGCCATCGTTTCCGCGGCGGGAGCTACAACATCACTGGTCATGGGAGCTTGGGCCTCAAAAAGCTTCACTGCACCGATAGCAAAGCGAGGCGGCTTATAGCCCTGCGCTTGGAGCAAAGCCTAGCCTGAATCTGGGTTCGGGCCATGCAAAAAAAGTAGCTCGTGGCTATCGCCTGCGGATCGGGCTCGCAACCCGGCGGAATATGAAAATGTCGCCTCACCGTTTGCCGCCAGACCCGACAGGTCGGGTCGACGGTAAAATGGTAACGTCACCTGGTTACGGCTTCAGCCCGGGCGGCAGCGGCGGGTCTTCGCGCATCAGCGTGATTGTGACGCGGCGGTTGGCCGACAGCGAGGGGTCGTCGGGAAACAGCGGCTGGCTGTCCGCCTTTCCGGAGACCGCAAAGATATGCGAGGACGGCAGTCCCTCGCGTTCGAGGATCTGGCGCACCGCGTTCGCCCGATCCGCCGACAGGTCGAACGCGCCATAGTCGCTTCGGGTCGGCACGAAGCCCGCCGCGGTGTGACCGATGATGGAGACTCGCAGCGGCGTGGCCTTGAGCGGCGCGGCCAGCTTCTCGATCAGCCGCCTTGTGCGGTCGTAGGGCACCTTGGAACCGTCGGCAAACATCGAGCGGCCGTCCTGGTCGACGATTTCCAGATTGAGGCCCTGCTTGGTTTCCTCGAACATGATGTGCTTGGAGATTTCGGTCAGTTCAGGCATGTCCTGCAGCGCCTGGCGCAGCGATGCCGAGGCCAGCATGAATTCGCGGTCGATTTTCAGCTTCGCGCCGGAATCCAGCTTGTCGTCCTGCTGATCCGGCGTCGGCGTATTGGACGCGTCCTCGGGATTGATGTGCGCGACGTTTTTCAGCTTCGGCTTCGTCGGTAGGCCATCGGATTCGATGATGCCGGAATAGCGCACGTCGGTCTGCACGCCGAAGGCGTCGCGCATCGAGCCGGCGACGATCTTCAGCTTGTTGTTATCCATGGTCGAGAAGGCGACGAGCATCACGAAGAAGCTCATCATCAGGCCCATCAGGTCGGCGAAGGTCACGAACCAGCCGTGCCCTCCTCCGTGTGCGCCGCCGCGTTTCTTCTTGGCCATTGCTTGCTTTCCGGATCAATCCCGCCGGCCCGATCAGGCCGGTACCGGCTCGCCCTCTTCGTGGCGGTGCTTTTCCGGCAGATAGGCCAGCAACATTTCCCGGACCAATGTCGGGCTCTTGGAATCGCGGATCATCAGGATGCCGTCGATGATCAGGGTGCGGTTGGTCTCCTCGTCGAGCAGCTTGCCATGCAGCTTGTCGGCGATCGGAAGGCAGAACAGATTGGCGACCAGCGCGCCGTAGAGCGTCGCCAGCAGCGCGGTGGCCATGAAGGGGCCGAGCTTCGAGGGGTCGGTCATGTTGGCGAACATCTGCACCATGCCGATCAGGGTGCCGATCATGCCGAACGCCGGGGCGCAGTCGCCGATGGCGCGGTAGATCTTGCCGCCCTCGTCGAGATGCATCAGGAAATTATCGCGGTCGCGTTCGAGATTGTCGCGGATGAATTCGAGATCGTAGCCGTCGGCGACGAAGCGAATGCCCTTGGCCAGGAACGGCTCGTCGGTCTCGACCTTTTCCAGGCCGACCGGGCCCTGCTTGCGGGCGATTTCGGCGATGCGGGCGAGTTCGTCGACGAGATCGCGGGCCGACAGCCGGCTCATCGTGAAGGCAAACTTCGCGCCCAGCGGCAAGCCGTGCAGGATAGCGCTGAGCGGAAACCGGATCATGGTGGCGGCGATCGAACCGCCGAAGATGATGATGACGGCGTGCTCGCTGACAAACATATGCAGATCGCCGCCCAGGAGCACCATAATCGTTATGACGATGATGCCGAATACCAGCCCAACGCCCGTCATGATATCCATGGGAGACTCCAACGCGTACGCGAACGACCGGCCATTCTGGGCGGTGACGCGTCCCAACCCGGAGCGCGCAACGCAAAACCTACGGATACGCCATTAAAGACGCGTAAAGGTTAAACCGATTGATTGACGCGGAATCGCGATAAACAATCGGCCCGTATCGAGTCTCAACACTCTGCTAACCATACAGGCCGCTAACGGCGCATCTTTCACCGCCGGCGCCCGCCTGGAGCGCCGCGTCAGGCGGCCGCAAGTCCCGTCAGCTCGAGGCTGAGCTTGCGCAACCGCTTGCGCGCGGCCTCGTCATAGGCCTGGGGATTGGCACGCATTTCGTTCATGCCGTTGAAGAACAGGCCGCTCTTGGCTGCGACATCGTCGCCCAGGGCCAGATGCAGGATCGCTTCGCCGCCCTGCTCGACGGTCGAGATCGGGGTAATGCCGCCGGCCCGCACCATCGTCGTGTTCATATAGGTGGCCGGGTGCAGCGAATTGACGGTGACGCCCGTCCCCTTCAATTCCTCGGCGAGATCGATGGTGACCATGATCTGCGAAAGCTTGCTCTGCGCGTAGGCGCGGCCGCCGCTGTAGCCTTTGGTGATCATGACATCGTCGAAATCGATCGGATGCTGGCCGAGCGAAGCGACGTTGACGATGCGCGACGGCGCGGCTGCCTTCAACCGCGGCAGCAAGAGGTGGGCGAGCAGGAAGCCGGCGAGATAGTTGACGGCAAACCGCAATTCATGGCCGTCCGCGCTGGTCTGGCGCTGCGGTCCCTGATTTTGCGATCCGATCCCGGCATTGCTGATGAACAGGTCGAGCCGCATGTGGTCGGCGATAACCGCGTTCGCGAGCCGCCGCGCTTCCGACAGCGAGGACAGGTCGGCCTGATAGAACACAGCCTCGCCCCCTTCTGCGTTGATCTCGTCGAGCAGCGATTTGCCCCGCGCGGCGTCGCGGCCGTGGACCAGCACCTTGGCGCCGGCGGCGGCGAGTTTGGCCGCGACATAGCGACCGACGCCGTCGGTCGAGCCGGTGATCAATGCAGTCTTGCCGTTCATCTTCATTTCGGTGTGTCCCGTTCATCACGTAGGCCGTGCAGACTGCCACGGCCAGCTCCATTACGGAAATACCGCCAAAAATGTAATATTTTTCTTTTCACTTTGAGGTTGAATTGCCACAATCCCGACGCACGATCCGAAGGTGGCAGGTCAAAGTCCATCAGGCGATCCCGGCCCCATGTGGGCGCAGCACCAGATGCGTTCCCGGGCCGCCTTTCAACCAAAGGGAGAAACAGCCATGTCTTATTCTGGCCCGATCCGACCACTCTATGGCGTCATCATCCGCGACAAATGCAAAAGCGCCGACCTGGACACCATGAAGGCCTACAAGACCGTCGGCCACGATTTGTTGAAGGACCATAGCGGTTCTGACGCCGACGACCTCAAGGCTGCGCTCAAGGACCTCGACGCCGCCATCGCAGCGAAGGGCAAGAAATAGACCGGCAAGATTGCGACGGCTTCTGAATTGGAGCGGGAGCGGAAAGCGCGCTTTGCCGCTACGCTAAACGCGACCTTTCGAAAAGGCGGTAAATGACGCAAGGCGCTACTCTCGACGAGGGTCCGCGACGGAGGTTGTCACTCCGCGACCAGATCGATTGCGTCCCGGTCTATGTCGTCTGGGAAATCACGCTCGCCTGCAATCTGAAGTGCATTCACTGCGGCTCACGCGCCGGGCATCGCCGTGCCAAGGAATTGAGTACCAGCGAATGCATCGACGTGGTGCGCCAGCTGGCGGAACTCGGCACCCGCGAGATTTCGATCATCGGCGGGGAAGCCTTCGTCCGCAGGGACTGGCTGACGCTGGTGCGCGCGATCCGCGACCACGGCATCGACTGCACGATGCAGACCGGCGGCTACAAGCTGTCACGCGACATGATCAAGGCCGCAGCCGATGCCGGCCTGCTCGGCCTTGGGGTGTCGATCGACGGCCTGCAACCCCTCCACGATCATTTGCGCGGCGTTTCCGGCTCCTATTCGGAAGCGTTGCGCGTTCTCGAAGACTGTCGCCGTGTCGGCCTCGTCGCCAGCGTCAACACGCAGATCACCTCGACGATCATGCGCGAGCTTCCGCAGCTGATGGACGTCATCATCGAGGCCGGTGCAAAGTACTGGCAGATCCAGTTGACGGTCGCGATGGGCAACGCCGTCGACAACGAGCGGATCCTGCTGCAGCCCTTTGAACTTGCGACGCTGATGCCGCTGCTGGCGGAGCTGCATCGCAAGGGGCGCGAGCGGGATCTGCTGCTGTTGCCGGGCAACAATATCGGTTACTTCGGTCCCTACGAAGCGCTGTGGCGCGGACCGGACCGCGGCTATTATAGCGGCTGCCCGGCCGGCCAGAACGCGATCGGGCTGGAAGCCGACGGTACGCTGAAGGGCTGCCCGTCGCTCGCGACCGACCGCTACGGGGCCGGCGATGTCCGCGACACGCCGATCGCGGAGTTGTGGGCGACGCATCCGGCGCTGCAGTTCAACCGCAACCGCGGCACCGACGACCTCTGGGGCTTTTGCCGCGAATGTTATTACGCCGAGGCCTGCCGCGGCGGCTGCACCTGGACGGCAGATTCGCTGCTCGGCCGCCGCGGCAACAATCCGTACTGTCATCACCGGGTGCTGACGCTGGCCGAGCGCGGCATCCGCGAGCGTATCGTCAAGATCGCCGACGCCCCGGCGTTGCCGTTCGCCACCGGACGCTTCGCGCTGCTGGAAGAACCGATCCCGGTCGAGGCACCGGCGGCATGAGCGGCAGTCCTCCACCTCGAGGCCGTGCGCCGCCGGTGATGGTGTTGTGCCGTCAATGCCTCCGCTACGTTTTCGAGGGCACCGTTGCTTGTCCGCATTGCGGCGGCAACGCGCGCGAGACCGGCGAACGCTATCGCGACGAAGGCTATCTCGCGATCGAGACGATGCAGCGCCTCGACCGGCTGCGCAGTGCCGCCGAAGATCGGGTAGCTCGCGGAGAGGACGACGAGTAATGCGACGCCGTCAGTGAATTTCGGCCGAGCGCTTCAGCGCCTCCTTCAGCTTTTCGAGCGAAAAATCCGCAGCCCGAGCGATCTCCAGGATGGGCGTCTCGCGGCGGCCGCAGAGTTCGGCGGCATCCGGAATCCTGGCGGCGATGTCGAGGGGGATCACGATCGCGCCGTGACGGTCGGCGTGGATCAGGTCGTCGTTGCGCACCGTCATCCCGGCGACGCGCACTTCGCCGCCAAAGTTCTCGGCGTGGACCCAGGCGTGCGACGGCCCGATCGATCCGGCGAGCGCCTGGAAACCCGGCGCCCATTGCGGGATGTCGCGGATCGAGCCGTCGGTGATGACGCCGAGGCAGCCGAGCGCCTTGTGCACGTTGCTCTGCACCTCGCCCCAGAACGCGCCGTAGCCGACGTCGGCGCCGTCGATATCCTGGATCACGGTGATGCGCGGACCGTGGCCTGTGCCGACATATTCATAATAGGCGATGCGGCGCTTGGCCTGCTCGGCGGCGGGAAGGCCGGATTGCAGCACGGAGCGGATCGACACCGTGCGGGCGTAGCCGACCATCGGCGGCAGATCGGGGAACGGGCAGACCAGCGGCTTGGTGGTGTAGCCGATCAGGCGGCGTTCGGGTGCGACCACTTCCATCGCGTTGCAGATGGTAGGCGTGTCATAGCGCGCCAGCGCTTCCAGCAGTGAAGCAGGCAGCGGCGCTTTGGTGGAATCCGTCACGGCGTTTTCTCCGGAGATTTGGGGAGCGGCCCTTTCTTAAGAGGCCGTATGGCAAAGCCGTATAGCCGAGATCAGGATCGAACCCAACCCGGCGATAGCTCATGTCAGATATCCGGCGATGGAGCCGGGCCGCTCAGTTCAGCCGCGCCGGACGGTCGCTCTCACCCGGCTCGGTCGCCACCGGCGCGAACGGCGGCGTCGGACTGGACGGCGCGACACTTTCGGGCGGCGCAGCGGCCGCGGCCACCTTGCGCGCCTGGTCGCGATAGGATTTCCATCCGAGCGGCAGGCTCAGCAGATAAAGCACCGAACCGACCGACAGGATGTGCCAGGGATAGCCGATCAACAGCGCGATGAAGAACACCACCGAAACGAAAACCGGCAGCACCATTTCCGGCGGCACGCGCATCCGCCAGGTCTTGCCGGAAAACACCGGCAGCCGCGACACCATCAGGAACGCGATCAGGAGCGTATAGAGCGCCGTCAGGATGGCCGGCGGTTGCGGCCAGCCCAGGAAGGCGAGATAGATCGGAAGCAGCACGGTGATCGCGCCGGCCGGCGCCGGCACGCCGGTGAAGTAATTGGCCGCAAACGGCGGCTTGTTCGGGTCGTCCATGGTGGCGTTGAAGCGCGCCAGCCTCAGGCCGCCCGAGATCGCGAACACCATGGCCGCAATCCAGCCGCCATTGTTGAGTTCGTGCAATTGCCAGAAGTACAGGATCAGGCCGGGCGCGACGCCGAAATTGACGAAATCGGCGAGGCTGTCGAGTTCCGCGCCGAATTTCGACTGGCCCTTGATCATCCGCGCGACGCGGCCGTCCACGCCGTCGAGAATCGCCGCGAACACGATCGCGGCCACCGCGAGCTGCATGTGGCCTTCGGTCGACAGGCGGATCGCGGTCAGCCCGGCGCAGATCGCAAGCAGGGTGATGACGTTGGGCACCAATAGCCGCACCGGGATCGGCCGAAACCGGCGGCGGCGCAATTGCTCGGATTGATTGGGATCGAAGGGCATCGGCATGGCCCGATGACATATAGCAAGCGGCGGCCGGCTCCGCCATTGCGGCGGCAAGCCCTGTTTCGGCCGCTCGAATGGTTAATCGGCCCGGAACGTCCGGCCGGGATCGCCGAGCCGGAAATCGGCCAGAATGGTCTCGCCGGCCACCGCGGTCTGGCCTTCCGAAACCAGCGATTTGGTGCCTTCGGGCAGATAGACGTCGAGACGCGATCCGAACCGGATCAGCCCGAACCGTTCGCCGGCGCCGATCGACTGGCCGTCGCGAACGAAGCAGACGATCCGCCGCGCCACCAGGCCTGCGATCTGAACCACGCCGATGCGCCCGTTGGGTGTGGAGATCGCGAGCGAGTTGCGCTCATTGTCCTCGCTCGCCTTGTCGAGTTCGGCGTTGATGAAGGCCCCCGGCCGGTAGGCGATGCGATCGATGCGGCCTGCGACCGGGCTGCGGTTCACATGGCAGTTGAACACGCTCATGAAGATCGAGATGCGCGGCAGCGGCTTGTCGCCGAGACCGAGTTCGGCCGGCGGCAAGGCCTGCACGATCATCGAAATCCGGCCGTCGGCCGGCGCCACCACGATGCCCTCGCGGATCGGCGTCACCCGCGCCGGATCGCGGAAGAACAGCGCGCACCAGACGGTCAGCAATGTGCCGATCCACCCGAGAGGCGACCATATCCAGAACAGGATCAGGCTCACGACCGCAAAGCCGCCGATGAAAGGATAGCCTTCCTTGTGAACGGGCGGAATCTGCGTACGGATCGAATTGGCGATGGACATTTGCGAGCTCACCGATCTCCGGGTTCACGGATGCATTGTGCGTTCTCCCCAAAACGGGAGACGGGATCATCAGGTCATTCCGCCGCGGCAGGCGTCGCCAACACATCGGGCGTCACCAGCGCGTCGTCGATCGGCGGCGGCTCCCGGTTCGGCGCCTCGTTCTCGTCGGCGATCCGCGCGAGCCTTTCGCGCGCCTCCTGGGCCTCGCGCTGCCGGTTCCACATACTGGCATAGAGTCCGCCGCTTGCCAAAAGCAGGCTGTGGGTGCCGCGCTCGGCGATGCGGCCCTGGTCCAGCACGATGATCTCGTCGGCGCCGACGATGGTCGACAGCCGGTGCGCGATCACGAGCGAGGTGCGGTTCTGCGACACCCGGTCCAGCGCCTCCTGGATTTCATGCTCGGTGTGGCTGTCGAGCGCGGAAGTCGCTTCATCCAATACCAGGATCGGCGGTCCCTTGAGCACGGTGCGCGCGATCGCGACGCGCTGCTTCTCGCCGCCCGACAATTTCAGGCCGCGCTCGCCGACCTGGGTCTCATAGCCCTTCGGCGACATCTTGATGAAGGGATCGATCTGCGCCAGCCGCGCCGCCTCCTCCACCTCGGCATCGGTGGCGTCCCAGCGACCGTAGCGGATGTTGTAGCGGATGGTGTCGTTAAACAGCACGGTATCCTGCGGCACCATGCCGATCTGCGCCCGCAATGAGGCCTGGGTGACGTTGCGGATGTCCTGGCCGTCGATCAGGATGCGGCCGCCGGAGACGTCGTAGAGCCGGAACAACAGCCGCGAGATGGTCGATTTGCCGGCGCCGGAGGGACCGACGATCGCCACCGTCTTGCCGGCCGGCACCTCGAAACTGAGGCCCTTCAGGATTTGCCGCTCCGGATCGTAGGAGAAGCGGACGTCCTCGAAGCGGACATTGCCTGAGGTGACGATCAAGGGCATGGCGCCGGGAACGTCGGTGATCTCCGCCCGCCACGACAGCACCTGGAACATCTTCTCGATGTCGATGATCGCCTGCTTGATCTCGCGATAGACCATGCCCATGAAATTCAGGGGCTGATAGAGCTGGATCATCATGGCGTTGACCATGACGAAATCGCCGACCGTGTTCTTGCCGCTGCGGACCCCGAGCGCGCACATCAGCATGGTCGCGGTGAGTCCGAAGGTGAAAATGATCGCCTGCCCGGTATTGAGCACCGCGAGCGAGGTGTAGGCCTTGACGCTGTTGCGCTCGTAGCGCTCCATCGACTTGTCGTAGCGGGAGGCCTCGCGCTCCTCGGCGGTGAAATATTTCACCGTCTCGTAGTTGAGCAGCGAGTTGATCGCCTTGGTGTTGGCGTCGGTATCGGATTCGTTCATCTTGCGGCGGATCCCGATCCGCCATTCGGTCGCGATATAGGTATAGTACATGAACACCACGACCGTGATCATGGTGACCAGCACGTAGCGCCAGTCGAATTTCCACAGCAGCACGCCGACGAGCAGCGAAACCTCGACGATGGTCGGAATCAGCTGCAGGATCACCATCCGCACGATGACCTCGATACCGGTGCGGCCGCGCTCCAGCACCCGGGTCAGGCCGCCGGTTTTGCGCTCCAGATGAAAGCGCAGCGACAATTCATGCATGTGGACGAAGGTGCGGTAGGCGAGCTTGCGCACCGCGTGCATCGCGACGCGGGCGAAGATGCCGTCGCGCCATTGCGTCAGCACCGCCATCAGCACGCGCAAGCCGCCATAGCTGAGCGTCATGATCAAGGGCGAGGCAATCAGCCAAAGCGTCCAGTTCGACGATTGCAGCGGCGCGGTATCGGCGCCGGTGAGCGCGTCGATCGCCCATTTGAAGGTGAACGGCACCGCCAGCGTCGCGAGCTTGGCGAACAGCAACAGCACCACCGACCAGATCACGCGCATCTTCAGGTCGGCGCGATCGCTGGGCCAGATATAGGGCCACAGGTGCACCAGCGTCCCGATCAGGGTCGCCCGTTCGATCGTCTTGCTCGTGGCAGGCAGCGCTTCACCGGCGCCGTGGGACGAATCAGGATGAGCCATCAATCAGGTGCCTGGAAGCGTGCTGTCGTGCGGTTGTCGTCGCATTCTGCCTCGTCATATAGAGCGTTTGCGCTTCGGGCGCACCCCCGGCGGAATGCAATTCTCTCACGGTTCTCAGGCATTTACGGCCGGATTCGAAGGTGTCTGTCAATTCGAAAGGCTTGACGGCGTTACGCTGCAGTGCCACATGCCCCAGGCATGAACAAGATCAAGACCGTCTGTGTCTATTGCGGCTCCGGCCCCGGCACAAATCCGCGCTTTATCGAAGCGGCCGCAGCGTTCGGGAAAATTCTTGCCGAGAACGGCATCCGCCTCGTTTATGGCGGCGGCGCGATGGGGCTGATGGGGGCGGTCGCCAATTCAGTGCTCGATCACGGCGGCCTCGTCACCGGCATCATCCCCGATTTCCTCACCTCCCGCGAAAGCGCGCTGACGCGCGCCCAGGAGCTTGTGGTCACGCCCGACATGCACGAGCGCAAGCAGCTGATGTTCGAGCGCTCGGATGCCTTCGTGGCGATGCCCGGCGGGATCGGCACGCTGGAGGAATTCGTCGAACAGCTGACCTGGAAGCAGCTCGGCCGCCACAGCAAGCCGGTGCTGCTCGCCAACATCGAGGGATTCTGGGAGCCGTTGCTGGTGTTGCTCGCGCATATGCGGGCGACACAGTTCATTCGGCCGTCCTTGTCGGTCGATATCCTGAAAGCGGAACGGGTCGAGGATATCCTGCCGCGGCTGCGGGCTGCCGCCGCCCGCGCCGCCGATGGCAGCGTCGAACTGGCGCCCGAAATCGCGCGCCGGCTGTAGCGGCGCGTCATCTCATGCTTGCGGAAACGTCACCGCCTCGATGCGATTGCCGTCGGGATCGATGATGAACGCCGCGTAATAGCGCACGCGATCGTGCGGGCGCAGGCCCGGCGCGCCGTCGGAGCGGCCGCCGGCGACGAGCGCCGCGGCGTGGAAGGCGTCGACGGCAGCCGTCGATCTTGCCCGCAGGCAGATATGCACGCCGCTCGCCGGCGCGATTTGTGGCATGCGATCACGAAAATTGATCCAGAATTCGGGATAGTCCTTGCCGAAACCGATGGTCGCGGGCCGGCTCACCAGCCGCGCAAGCCCGAGCGGCGCCAGTGCGGCTTCATAGAAGCGCGCGGATCGTTCGAGATCGCTGACGCCGACGGAGATGTGGTCGATCATTTGAGATGCTTCCCGAATGTTGAGAACGTCATTCCGGGATGGTCCGAAGGACCAGACCCGGAATCTCGAGATTCCGGGCTCGATGCTTCGCATCGCCCCGGAATGACGGCCCGCCTCACACCGGCGCGCCAGATTTCACCAGCTTGTAGACCACCGAATCCATCAGCGCCTGGAACGAGGCATCGATGATGTTGGGCGACACGCCGATCGTGGTCCAGCGTTCCCCCGCCTCGTCCTCGCTTTCGATCAGGACCCGCGTCACGGCCTCGGTGCCGCCATTGAGGATACGCACGCGGTAGTCGATCAGCTTCAGCCCTTCGATGTATTTCTGGTATTTGCCGAGATCCTTGCGCAGCGCGACGTCGAGCGCGTTGACCGGACCGTTGCCCTCGGCCGCCGAGATCAGCTTCTCGCCGTCGACGTCGACCTTCACCACGGCCAGCGCCACCGTGACGCGCTGGCCGTTGGCGTTGTAACGCTGCTCGACATTGACGTCGAACTGTTCGACCCGAAAATATTCCGCGACCTTGCCGAGCGTTCGCCGCGCCAGCAGGTCGAACGAGGCGTTGGCGGATTCATAGGCGTAGCCCGAGGCCTCGCGGTCCTTCATCTCCTCGACGAGGCGAACCAGCTTCGGATCGTCCCTCGCATAGGCGATGCCGGCACGCTCCAGTTCGGCGATGACATTGGAGCGGCCGGCCTGGTCGGACACCAAGACCTTGCGATGATTGCCGACCGATTCCGGCGCCACATGTTCGTAGGTGTGCGGATCCTTCAGCACGGCGGAAGCATGAATCCCGGTCTTGGTGACGAAGGCGCTCTCGCCGACATAAGGCGCATGGCGATCGGGCGCGCGGTTGAGCATGTCGTCGAGCGTGCGCGACACTTTGGTCAGCGTCGCCATCTTGTCCGGGGATACGCCGATCTCGAAGCGATCGGAGAATTCGCCCTTCAGCCGCAAGGTCGGGATCAGCGAACATAGATTGGCATTGCCGCAGCGTTCGCCGAGCCCGTTCAGCGTGCCCTGGATCTGGCGGACGCCGGCGCGCACCGCGGCCAGCGAATTGGCCACCGCCTGCTCGGTGTCGTTATGGGCGTGAATGCCGACATGGTCGCCCGGGATATGTTTCGTCACCTCACCCACGATGCTCTCGACCTCGTGCGGCATGGTGCCGCCATTGGTGTCGCACAAGACAACCCAGCGCGCGCCGGAATCATAGGCCGCTCTGGCGCAGGCAAGCGCAAATTCGGGATTTTCCTTGTAGCCGTCGAAGAAATGCTCGCAGTCGAGCATCACCTCGCGGCCGGCGGATTTGGCGGCCTTCACGCTGTCGCGGATGGAGGCGAGATTTTCCTCGTTGGTGGTCTCGAGCGCCACCCGCACCTGATAGGCCGAGGACTTTGCGACGAAGCAGATCGCATCCGCCTTGGCCTCCAGCAGCCCCGCGAGGCCCGGATCGTTCGAGGCCGAACGGCCGGGACGCCGGGTCATGCCGAACGCGGTGAAGCGGGCACGATCGAAGTTTGGTTTCTCGGCGAAGAATTCGGTGTCGGTGGGATTGGCGCCGGGATAGCCGCCCTCGACATAGTCGATGCCGAGATCGTCCAGCATGCGCGCGATCAGCTGCTTGTCGCGCAGCGTGAAGTCAACGCCGTTGGTCTGTGCGCCATCGCGCAGCGTGGTGTCGAACAGATAGAGACGTTCGCGGCTCATGTCGGGCCTCCCGTCGCAGCGGCTTCGCCCAGCGTCTTCTGCATCGTGGTGTTGGCGAGCCATTCGCCATTGACGGTCACGGTGTTGCGGCGCGTGGCGACATAACCCCGCCTGGTAAAAAACTCCGAGGCATTGTCGCTGGCATCGACCGTGAGCGACTTTGCCCCGCGGCCGCCGGCAAGCTTTTCCAGCGCGTCGAGCAGCATCGACGCCACGCCCTGCCCGACCACGCCGGGATGCACATAGAGCATGTCGATGTGATCGTTGCCCTTCAGCGCGGCAAATCCCACCGGTGAATTCTGCAGCGTGGCAACCAGCGTGAGTTCGCCCGCCAGCCGCTTGCCGAATTGCTCCTCATCGTCGGCGGTGCCGGCCCAGGCCTGCCGCTGCGCCTCGCTGTAATCGTCGCCGGTCAGCTCCTCGACGCTGGCGGCAAAGATCGCCGCCAATACCGGCGTGTCCGTCGCGAGAAACGGCCGCAAAGCGGGTTTGGGCAGCGCCTGTCCCATCTCTAACCGGTTCCCTTGCAAAAACTCATCGCGCGATCTCCCAGGTGGTGCCTTCCTTGGAATCCTTGATCACGACGCCCATCGCGGCGAGCTCATCGCGGATGCGGTCGGACTCCCTGAAGTCTTTTCGCGCGCGAGCGGCGGTGCGATCCGAAATCATGCTGTCGACCTGTTTGACGTCGATACCGCTGGCCTGCTGCTTTCGGCCGTTCCATTCCGCGACGCTCTCGGACAGGAATCCGAACTGCCGCAAGGAGGCGGCAAATTCGCCGCGATCGCGCTCGTTGCCGGCGACCGCATTATTTCGCAGGCCGTGCAGAGCAGCGATCATCTGCGGCGTGTTCAGGTCGTCCGACAGCGCCTCGATGACCACATCGGAGGGCCGTTCGCCGCCGGCATCCGCGGCGACCGAGTACCAGTCGTCGAGGGTCTTCGCGCTTTCCTCCAAGCCCCTCAACGTCCAGTCCATCGGGGAGCGATAATGCGCTTTCAACATGTTCAGCCGCAGCACTTCGCCCGGCCAATCGGCCAGCAAATCGCGGATCGTGACGAAGTTGCCAAGCGACTTCGACATCTTGGTGTCTTCGATCTGCACGAACTCGTTGTGCATCCAGTAGTTCGCCATCACCTGCGTGCCATGCGCGCAGCGCGACTGCGCGATTTCGTTCTCGTGATGCGGAAAGATCAGGTCGATGCCGCCGCCGTGAATGTCGAAGACGTCGCCGAGATAGGCCGCACTCATGGCCGAGCACTCGATATGCCAGCCCGGACGTCCCCTGCCCCATGGGCTTTCCCAGCCCGGCTCGTCGGCGGACGATTGTTTCCACAGCACGAAATCGAGCGGGTTCTTCTTGTGGGCGTCGACCGCGACCCGCGCACCCGGCCGCTGCTCGTCGAGCTTGCGGCCCGACAGCGCGCCATAGTCCGGCATCGACTGGACATCGAACAGGACTTCGCCGCCGGCCTCGTAGGCATGGCCGCGCGCGATCAATTGCTCGATCAGCGTCACCATATCCGCCTTGCCGTCGGGGCGCGGCAGCACGAAATCGGTGGCGCGCGGCTCGAAGGTCGGCGGCAACGAGCCCAGCGCCGCGACGTCCGAAGCGAATTGGGCGGCGGTCTTCTCGGTGACCTTGCGGATCGCCTCGTTCAGCGGCAGGCCCGGAAAATCCCGCGCGGCGCGGTCGTTGATCTTGTCGTCGACGTCGGTGATGTTGCGGACATAGGTGACGTGGTTCTCGCCATAGAGATGCCGCAGCAGGCGGAACAGCACGTCGAACACGATGACCGGGCGCGCGTTGCCGATATGGGCGAAGTCATAGACCGTCGGCCCGCAGACATACATGCGCACATCGTTGCGATCGAGCGGCACGAAAGGCCGCTTCTCCCGGGTCAACGTATCGTAAAGGCGCAACTCCATGGAAATCCCGTCCCTTGCGGCCGGGCGTCCAGTGATCTCGGGTGAGAAAAGACGGCCTCAGCCAGCGAATCGCTAGCTCATAATCTCGCGGCAAATGCCGCAAATGGCGAGGAAACCGTTCATGTCAGCCACCATGGGCCAGCCGGGGGGACGGCGTCAAGTGCCTCACAAAAGCCTGTTTGGGCCGCGAAACGGACCGCCCGCCATGGTTAATCATTCTTAAGGTTTTGGGTCTATTCCTGTCCGGACAATTACGGCGCTCCTCTTATTCATCTGGTGCAGCAATGCGATCCATTTCCGCGGTTCTGGCCTGTGCATTTCTTCTGTTCGCCCCCTCCGTCGCATCCGCCGACAGCCGCGTGTTCATCATCGCCAACCAGGCCGACGGCTATGGCGTCGACCAGTGCCTGGCGAAGGGCGACAAATGCGGCGCCCATGCCGCGCGGTCCTATTGCCAGTCGCGGGATTTCGCCGATGCTTCCTCCTATCGCCGCGTCGATCCGGACGAGATCACCGGCTCGGTTCCCAAGGCGGGCGGGAGTTGCAACCATGCCGGCTGCAATGAATACGTCGCCATCACCTGCCAGCGCTGAAGCGATCACAATTTTGGTCCGATCCGGCCGCCACACCGGCGCCCCGGAAACGACGTGACGCTGCCCCGAGAAGCGGCTATGGGAAGCCGCGGCTGGCCGGCGTTCGGTTTCAGGGAAGGTTTCCCGGAACCCGCGCGGAACGGCCCTGCGGCATGATGCGGAGCAGCTTCTCCGAAAAGATCATGCTTAAACAATGAGATGCGCTCATGACCGGAGGCAATCCCTTGGGATCATGATGCGATGACCGGACATGCCTGAAACGCTGAAAAACCCGTTCTGCCGATGGATCCTGGTCTGCGCCGTGCTGATCGGCGCTAGCGCGCTGAGCATCGACGCGCGCGCGCAGATGAACCCGGGCCCGCCGCCGCCACAGGGCGCGCCCGGCGCAGCCGGCGCGCCGGTCAATCCGATGTGTCCGCGGCTGGAAGCGCAACTGGCGACAATCGACCGCGGCGGCTCCGGCGATCCCGCCAGGGACGACCAGATCCGCCGCTACCAGGATGCCGCCACCAAGCAGCAGGCCGAACTCGATCGCGTCACCATGCAGGCCAAGCGCATGGGCTGCGACAGCTCGGGTTTCTTCTCGCTGTTCTCCGGCCAGTCGGCGCAATGCGGCCCGGTCAACAACCAGATCCAGCAGATGCGGGCCAATCTCGACCAGATCACCAACAGCCTGGAGCGGCTGCGCGGCGGTTTGGGCGGCGTCGACCGCGACAATCAGCGCCGCTCGGTGCTGACCGCGCTGGCGCAGAACAATTGCGGCCCGCAATACGTCAACGCGGCGCCCGGGTCCGGGCCGGGTAATTTCCTGAGCAACCTGTTCGGCAACAACAACCCGAGCGCACCCGGCGGCGATTTCGGCCCGCAATCAGGCACCTACCGCACCGTCTGCGTCCGCACCTGCGACGGCGCCTATTTTCCGATCTCGTTTGCCACCGTGCCGGCCCGCTTCCCCGATGACGAGAAGACCTGCAAGGCGCTCTGTCCCGCGGCGGAAGCGAACCTGTTCGCCTATCGCAATCCCGGTGAAGACATCAACCAGGCGGTGTCGATCAGCGGCCAGCCCTATACGGCGCTGCCGAATGCGTTCCACTATCGCCAGGAATTCAATCCCTCCTGCGCCTGCAAGGCCGCCGGCGAGACCTGGTCGGAGGCGTTGAAAAACCTCGACGACAAGGCCGCCGCCGAACAGCAGGGTGACATCATCGTCACCGAAGAGAGCGCCAAGAAGATGGCGCAACCGCCGGCGGCGAAGGCGGCTGCGAAGAAGGGCAGCGCGAAGGCCACCGCCACCGCACCCGCCACCACTCCTGCGCCCGACACGGCGGCGCCGGCCGCCGCCTCGACCAATGCGGCCGGCGGCAAACAGATCCGCACCGTCGGTCCGACCTTCATTCCGGCGCGGTAGCAGCTTAAGCTCATCCCTCGATCACTTCTCCCTCTCCCCGCTCTTTCGCGGCCGCAGAAGAGCGGGGAGAGGTGGATCGAAGCCTCTGCCGATCGTGAAATAGCAGCTCAGCTCATCCCTCGAACGCGTCGGCCGATGCCTGGCTCGTGCGCGACAGCAGCGACGGGTCGGGTTCGGGCAATGGCTTGCCGGCGTCCCGGAAGCGGTTGGTGATGGGATAGCGGCGGTCGCGGCCGAAATTCTTTTGCGTCACCTTGACGCCGGGCGCGGCCTGCCTGCGTTTGTATTCGGCGATATTGAGCAGCCGATCGATCCGCGCCACCACCTCGCGATCGAAACCCGCCGCCACGATCGCGGCCAGCGGCTCCTCGCGCTCGACCAGCCGCTCCAGGATGCCGTCGAGCATGTCGTAGGGCGGCAGCGAATCCTGGTCGGTCTGGTTTTCACGCAGTTCCGCGGTCGGCGGCCGGGTGATGATGGCGGGCGGAATCACCTCGCCCGATGGCCCCAGCGCGCCGTCGGGCTTCCATGAATTGCGCAAACTCGAAAGCCGGAAGACCTCGGTCTTGTAGATATCCTTGATCGGGTTGAAGCCGCCGTTCATGTCGCCATAGAGCGTGGCGTAGCCGACCGACATTTCCGACTTGTTGCCGGTCGTGACCACCATCGCGCCCGTCTTGTTGGAGATCGCCATCAGCAGCGTGCCGCGGGTGCGCGCCTGCAAATTCTCTTCGGTGATGTCGCGCGGCAGGCCGGCGAAAGGGCCCGCCAGAATCGTCTCGAAGCCGTTGACGGCGTCCGCGATCGGCAGCACCTCGTAGCGGATGCCGAGCGCCTTCGACAATTTCGCCGCATCATCGAGCGACACCTGCGCGGTGAATCGAAACGGCAGCATCACGCCGCGCACGCGCTCGGCGCCGAGCGCATCGACCGCGATCGCCGCGCAGAGCGCCGAATCGATGCCGCCGGAAATGCCGAGCAGCACGCCCGGAAATCCGTTCTTGCCGACATAATCGCGCAGCCCGAGCACGCAGGCCGCATAGTCTGCCTTGTCGCTCTCGAGCAGCGGGACAACCGGCCCATCGCAGCGCCAGCCGGCCTCGGTGCTGCGCCAGCGCAGCGTCGTGATTTGCTCAACGAAGTCCGGCAATTGCGCCGCGATCGTCAGATCGGCGTTCAAGGCAAAAGAGGCGCCGTCGAACACCAACTCGTCCTGTCCGGCGATCTGGTTGAGATAGATCAGCGGCAGCCCGCTCTCGGTGACGCGGGCAACCGCGATCGACAGCCGCAGATCGTTCTTGTCGCGCGCATAGGGCGAGCCGTTCGGCACCACGATGATTTCCGCGCCGGTCTCGGCCAGGCACTCGACGACATTTTCGTAGTCTTCGGATTCCTCGAGCCAGATGTCCTCGCAGACGGGAACGCCGACCCGGATGCCGCGGACGGTGACCGGTCCCGCGGCGGGTCCGCGCGCGAACAGCCGCTTCTCGTCGAACACGCCGTAATTCGGCAGGTTGACCTTGTAGCGGATCGCGGCGATCCGCCCGCCGTCGAGCAGCGCGCAGGCGTTATAGAGCTTGCCGTCATCGACCCAGGGGCTGCCGATCAGGACAGCCGGGCCGCCATCGGCGGTTTCCCGCGCCAACTCCTCGATCGCCGCGCGGCAGGCCGATTGGAACGCCGGCTTCAGCACCAGATCTTCCGGCGGGTAGCCGGAAATGAACAATTCGGGAAACACCAGGAGATCGGCGCCGTCGGCTCGCGCCTTTTCCCGCGCGGCGCGCGCTTTCGCGGCATTGCCGGCGACGTCGCCCACCGTCGGGTTGAGCTGGGCAAGCGTGATTGCAAACTGATCGGCTCGTTCGGCCATGAAGCGGACCTTATCCTCAAATTGAGCAAATCAAATATAGCATGCCGCCTTGGGCTTCGCCAGATGCCGAAATCAGAGCGCGCCCATGCGCTCGGCGATGGCGAACAGCCAGAACAGCCCGGCCATCACGAGCGCAACGCCGACCGCGGCCGAGCCCATGTCCTTGACCCGGCCGATCTGCGGATCGTGGTCGGTGGTGAGGCGATCGGCGAGTTTCTCGATCGCGGTGTTGAGCAATTCGACGATCAGCACCATCACCACCGCGGAAACCAGTTCGATCCGGCGCATCGTGGTCGCACCGACCAGCCAGGCCAGCGGCAGCGCCAGCACCAGCGCCACCAGTTCCTCCCGGATGGCCTGCTCCGAGCGGATCGCAAAAGCGAGCCCGTTGCGCGTGTTGATGGTGGCCCGCCAGAACCGCAGCAACGCTAGAGGCCCGCCGCGGCCGGCATCGGCCTGACCTTGCCGCCGCGCTCCTGCTTGAGCAGTTCGGCGATCAGGAACGCCATGTCGATCGACTGCTCGGCATTCAGGCGGGGATCGCAGACCGTATGATAGCGGTCGCTGAGATCCTCATGCGTGATGGCGCGGGCGCCGCCGATGCATTCGGTGACGTCCTGGCCGGTCATTTCCAGATGGACGCCGCCGGCATGCGTGCCCTCGGCGGCATGGACCTGGAAGAACGTCTTCACTTCCGACAGGATGCGGTCGAACGGCCGCGTCTTGTAGCCGCTGGTCGAGGCGATGGTATTGCCGTGCATCGGGTCGCACGACCACACCACCACGCGGCCCTCGCGCTTCACGCTGCGGACCAGCGGCGGCAGGTGATCGCCGACCTTGTCCGAGCCGAAACGGTTGATCAGGGTCAGCCGTCCGGGCTCGTTATCCGGATTGAGCACGTCGATCAGCCGCAGCAGCTCGTCTGATTTCAGCGACGGGCCGCATTTCAACCCGATCGGGTTCTTGATGCCTCGGAAATATTCGACATGGCCGTGATCGGGCTGGCGGGTGCGGTCGCCGATCCAGATCATGTGACCCGAGGTGGCGTACCAGTCGCCGGTGGTCGAATCGACGCGGGTAAAAGCCTGCTCGTAGCCGAGCAGCAGCGCCTCGTGGCTGGTGTAGATATCGGTGGCGCGCAGTTCGGGGTGGCTTTCCAGATCGAGCCCGCAGGCGCGCATGAAGTTCAGCGCATCCGAGATGCGGTCGGCCAATTCCTTGTAACGCCGCGATTGCTGGGAATCCTTCAGGAAACCCAGCATCCACTGGTGCACGCTGCCGAGGTTGGCGAAGCCGCCGGTGGCGAAGGCGCGCAGCAGGTTCAGCGTCGCCGCCGACTGGCGATAAGCCATCAGCTGGCGCTGCGGATCGGGAATGCGCGCCGCCGCGGTGAACGCGATATCGTTGACGATGTCGCCGCGGTAGCTCGGCAGTTCGACGCCCTCGACCGTCTCGGTCGGCTGCGAGCGCGGCTTTGCGAATTGCCCGGCGATGCGGCCGACCTTGACCACCGGCACCGCGCCGGCATAGGTCAAAACCACCGCCATCTGCAGGAAGACGCGGAAGAAATCGCGGATGTTGTTGGCGCCATGCTCGGCAAAGCTTTCGGCGCAGTCGCCACCCTGCAGCAAAAACGCTTCGCCGGCTGCGACCCGCGCCAGCGACTTCTTCAGGTTGCGGGCTTCGCCGGCGAAAACCAGCGGCGGAAAGGTGGCAAGCTGCGCCTCGACATCGGCCAATGCCCTGGCATCGGGATAGTCGGGGATCTGCTTGACCGGTCTGGCGCGCCAGCTCTCGGGTGTCCACCGCTCGGACATGGCGTCAACTCCTGAACAAAAACCGCTACTTACGGAAGCAACGGAGTGCCGGTTTATACACAGGCCGGACAGGGACCGCCAGTTGGAATTCCGCATCCCGCGACAAGCCCTTGCGGCAAAAGCCGAATTCGCATTTGCTAAGGCGGCTCGCTGGGAAGCATGGGGGAAATCAGGGTTGGCCGAGGCAGCACTCGACGACGTCTTCACCGACGACATCACCTTCCCCGCGAGGGACGGATATCTGTTGGGCGCGACGCTGTTCCTGCCGCGCGGCGCCAAGCGCCACGCTGTCCTGATCAATTCCGCGACCGCCGTGCCGCGCAAGATCTACAAGGGCTTCGCCGGCTATCTGGCGCGGCGGGGCTGCGCGGTGCTGACCTATGATTACCGCGGCACCGGCGACAGCCGGCAGAAGGCGTTGGTCGGCTACAACCAGCCGAAGTCGCTGGTCGGCTTCAAGGCCTCGATGGCGGACTGGGCAGCGCTCGATGTCAGCGCCGCGGTGGCCTGGATGCGCGAGCGTTATCGCACGCTGCCGCTCGGCTATATCGGCCATTCCTTCGGCGGCCAGGCGCTCGGGCTCATTCCCGACAACGCCGAGGTATCGCGCGCGCTATTGATCGCGGCGCAAGCCGGATACTGGAAGCTGATGGCCGCGCCGGAGCGCTACCGCGTCTATGCCATGATGCATTTCATCGGCACTCCCCTCACCCGGCTGTTGGGCTATGCGCCAGGCTGGAGCGGCATCGGCGAGGATCTGCCGAAGGATGTGTTTTTGCAATGGACCGACTGGGTCATGAGCAAACGCTACATGTTCGACGATCCCAACCTCGCCTCCTTAAAGAATTTTGCCAGCTACAAGGGCGCGATGCGCGCACTGTGTCTTGCCGACGATCCCTGGGCGACGCGGCCGGCGGTCGAATTGTTGTGCTCGGGATATACCTCGGCCAAGCCGGAAATTATCACCGTCCGGCCCGCGGACGCGGGCGTGGCGAAAATCGGCCATTTCGGTTTCTTTCGTCCCGAACATCGCGACACGCTGTGGCGGGGTGCGGCGGAATGGCTCGAGGCGACGGAATAGATGGCTTCGCGATCTCGCCGCATGTAGGCGATCGTGCGCGCGGCGGGTCGAACCCTGCACGCGCTACCCCGTGGCAAGCGCCGGCGGAGCTGTGCGTGGCAGGACGAGCTGAATCCTTGTTCCCTCGCCGGGCTCGCTATCGAGCTTGAGCCGGCCGCCCAGGCAATTGGTGACGATACTGTGGACGATATGCAGGCCGAGGCCGGTGCTGCCCTGGTCGCGGCGCGTGGTGAAGAACGGATCGAACGCCTGATGCCGGACACCGGCACTCATGCCGCAGCCATCATCGGAAAAAAGAATTTTGACATTGTCCTTGCCCGACGCCTGCACCTTGATGTCGATCGTCCCGCCATTGCCGTCGGGGAACGCGTGCGTGACTGCGTTGAGGAAGAGGTTGGTCAGCACCTGTCCGTACGGGCCCGGATAGCTGTTCATGATCAGATCGGGCTGGCACTCGACATCGAGGACCAGATTTTGTTTTCGGAGCCCCGGCCGCAGGGTCAGGGCGAGCTGCCCGGTCAGCTCGCCGAGGTCGAAGATGCGTTGACTGGCGTAGTTGCGATCGGCGGCGACCTGCTTGAACGACTGGATCAATTCGGCGGCGTGATTGAGATTGGCGACCAATTGCGACGATGCCTCGCGGCTGGCTTCGAGAAATTCGTTCAGGTGCGATCGCCTGGCGCTGCCTTGCGCGACTTCCGCCGCGAAGGCGGCGGCCCGCTGTTGCAGCACGGAGGCCACGGTCAGAGAGGTGCCGACGGGACTGTTGATTTCGTGCGCGACGCCCGCGACCAGCCGCCCGAGGGCGGCGAGTTTTTCGGTCTCGATCAGGGAGTCCTGGGTCTCCCGCAGGTTGCGCAGAGCGGCTTCGGCTGCATCCCTTGCGCTGCGCAGCTCTCGTTCGCCGGCCTGCAGCGCCGCCTCGGCGCGCTTGCGCTCGGTGATCTCTTCCGCGGCGACGTTGACGCCGATGATTTCGCCGCTGGGACTGCGCAGCGGATGCCAATAGGTGATCCAGAAGCGTTCGCCGGCCTGGTCGGCACGCTGGCCGGCGACTTCGATGCCGATCACGGGTTCACCGGTGTCCATGATGGAGCGAACGATGCCTTCGACCGCCTCGGCCAAAGCCGGTACGCAGTCCCGGACCGAACGGCCCAAATGGTCTTCGACGGAGATGCCGCAGATTTCGGTGAGGCGCTGGTTGATCTGCAGATAGCGGCAGTCGGGAGAGAGAAACGCGAGACCGATCGGCGCGGTGTCGTAGATCAGTTGCAGCGCGGGTTGCTGCGGAAACAGCACCACAGAGGATTTTGCCGCGGTCGCACCGCGCTTGGGGTTCTTTGACAAGGAAAGCCTCCGGTCCTAGACCAACTTTGCGGTCGCGGATCGCAGGATCAATAGACCGTGCGGTGAATGTTTCATGACTGTCCTCCTTGAACCCGTTTCCCTCAATCGCCATTCCGCATCGCTCAGGCCGCGGAGACGATCCCCGGCCGTCTCGCAAGCATCGTTCGTCGATCGTGAATCAAGCTCTCCAGCCTGTGGGCTGCCACGTTCAACGTCGCGTCATCCACCGCGCTCTCGTCGCCGGCCGCGGATCTGGCACGCTGCGCGTTGAGAATGCCGTCGATTTCCTCTTCGATATCGGACAGCTCGGCCTCGGTGCCGGCCCTGCGAATCCGGCGTCCCAGCGCATAGAGAGAATCCAGTGGACCTGCGCCTGCGGCGCTCCCGAGCCCGAGGAATTTCCAGGCCGCGGCAAGCACGGTGGCGGCGCCCCCGAGGATCATCGGCGTCAGATAGATCCAGTTGCCGTATTCATCCATAAAACTCTGCTGGGTGCCGTTGTACACGGCCGCCGCTCCGGGATGCAGCGGCAAATAGGCATCCTGATCGGTGCTGGGAGAAGTGATCTGCGCGAAAATCGGCTGCTCCCTCATCAGGTCCCTGCGCACGCTCATGATCGTCTGCGTAAGGGTAGTGACCAGATCGGTCCCGAGCTTTTTTTGCGCAACGAGATACAGCGAAGTCCTCAAGGTCGTGAGGTCATCCTCCGGCACTGGCGGAGAACCTCGCAACGTGCCTTTGGGTACGTCGAAACTTTCATAGGCGCGCTCGGATGCTGCGATGGCGCCTGCGGACTCGATTCCGACCAATACCGGCAACGACTTTGGACCCTGCTGGAAAAAGCCTCGCACCAGCGACAAATATTTTTCGGCCAGAGGGATCACAACAAGCAGCGCCGCAACGTCTTTGGATTGAATGGCTTGCCGCACGTCCGGCAAGGCAACATCCTTGAATATTTTGGCGCGATCGAGCCCATAGGTCTTGCTCAGCACATCGACAATCTTGCTGTTGGCGTCGCCGCCGATCACGCCGACGCGGCGGCCCTTCAATTTGTCGATGCCGTCGATGGTCGAACCCGGCGGCGCGACGATCAGCACGACCATATGGCTCACGACGACGACGGCTCGCGCCTGCGACAGGTCGCCAACGTCGCCGCGAACCACGGCGAGGTCCGTTTTGCCAGCCGCAAACGCATTGGCGGCGTCAAGCGCTGTGCCGCTGTCGATCACCTTGAGCCGCACCGGCGCGTTGGTGGAAACGAGCTGGCTTGCAATGGCCGAGATCGCCTTGGCGGCTTCACCGTCAATCGAGCCCACCGCCACGGTGAGCGTTACCGGACGCGTATAGTAGCGGTAGACCAAGAGGCTTGCGCCCGACGCGAGAGCGACAACACCGACAAGCAATATGAAGCGAAGCCAGAGCGGCAATCTCAGCGAAGCCATGCTCGTCACCCCCCGACGCCAACCGGGCGCCAATCATGCAGACACTGGAGATCGCGATCGCGACCCGCCGCGCGTGCTCAAGCGGACGGCCTGGTACGTCTAGCGGCGACTGCCGAAGGCAAACGGAGAAGCGCCGGGCAGCAAGTCCGAATTGATGTCGCTGTCGAGACGCCCGGACGTTTGGGTGTAACCGAACCCGAGCGACAGGCTGACATTCGACGCCGGCTTGAATTCGACGCCGGCATGCGCGCTATAGCCGGGCAGCGTGCCGGACGAGGAGGAGTCGAAGGCGGCAAAGGGGCCGCCGATCGCGGGTTTGTATTTCAAGGTGTCGAAACCGGCATAGAGCGTGATGGGTTGGCCAGAGTTCTGGAAGTTGTAGCCGAACTGCACGCCTTGGTAATGAAGCGAGCCGAGTGTGCCGAACGCGCCATCCTGGCTGATGCTGTTCAAACCGAAGCCGCCGCCTTCGCTGCCGACAAACCAGCCGTTCGAAAAATTATAGCGCTGATTGGAAACGCCGCCGGCTCTGAGGTCACTGCCGTCGAAGTTCGCAAAGTTGCCAAACGTGTTGGAATTCTGGCCGCCGGTTAGATTGCCACCAAAACCGATGGGCCAGTTTGAGGCTCCATATTGCGCGGGGCCGGCTTGCGCATGGGCCGCTCGACCGCCCAGACAGAGCGGCACCAACAATATGAATGCGAGAGCTGAGCTACGTGCGAAAATGGACATCCGTGCCACCACCAAGTGTCCTCAAACTATATGCTCCGGAGATCAAAAACGCCAGTGCGGTGCCGCTGGCCGGCGCATCGCCAAAACCTACCCGGCGCGGGCTTTTCTGGCCCGCCTTGAGCTGTCCTTGCCCGGGCCTTGCGTTGCATTTCGGTTCGGCATGGACAGGCGCTGTTCGTTCAGGCGCAGCAAACGGCGGGCTGCAACGCCTCGCACGGCGTCGAGGCGCGGCTGGCGCGGTGGCTGTTGCGGGTGCGCGATCTGTCGGGCAGCAACCACTTCACGTTGACGCAGGAATTGATGGCCCAGATGATCGGTGCACGCCGCAATAGCGTGTCGATCGTTGCCAATACGCTGCAGCAGGCAAGATACATCCGCTACAGCCGTGGCCACGTCGAGATTCTCGATCTCGAGGGTCTCACCGGCCTCGCCTGCGAATGCTATGGAGCCGTCAAGGCTCAATATGAGCGATTGCGGCTTCCCATGTAGCGTGTCCCACCCGCCATCACAGAGTGGTCGCTCCCGCGATCACGGCTTGCGACATTCATAATTGCCGTTGAGGATGGCGTCCCAATTGCCGGCTGAAACGTCCGGGCTCGGGACCTCGCCGCCCTTGCAGACCGCGGCAATCCATCCGCTCTTTTTTCGATCAGCCTCGAAATTGGCCATAGTCAGACCGGTGTGCAAGGCTTGGCCCGCCTGCACCGTTTGCTGGATCATTTTCTTCGTGCCGGTCATCATGGAAACGGCGACGGGAAAAGTGCAGGTGTTGATTGCGCTGTATTCGTATCGTTGGGATTTCAAGTAACCCCACGTCAGTTTCAGGCAGCCCTCGGCGTTCGGCGAATTCTGCGCCATGCCGGCAGACGAAAAAATGAAAGCTGAAGTGACGCAGCCTGCAAATAACAGCTTGAGATGCCGCATAGGTCCTACCCCCACCCGAATTGGCCATGGGACTTTAGAAGGACGTAGAAACGCGGTCAATCGAGCCCGGTCATGGCGCGAAGCGCTTTCCTCGGGCAGACCACGATCTACCCCGCATCCAGTCCGGATCGTTCGGTCGAAAACCTTACTCCGCCGCTTCCCGCACGTAACGCGCGCTCGGCGTGCGCATGGTCACGAGTTCTTCGGCAGCCGTCGGATGCAGCGCCATCGTCGCGTCGAAGTCGGCCTTGGTCGCCTTCATCTTGACGGCGATGCCGAGCAGCTGCGCCATCTCGGCGGCGCCGTCGCCGACGATGTGGCAGCCGACCACGCGGTCGCTTCCGGCATCGACCACGAGCTTCATCAGCATCCTGGTGTCGCGGCCCGACATCGTCGCCTTCATCGGCCTGAAGTTCGCCTTGTAGATATCGACGTGACTGTACTGCGCGCGCGCCTGCGCTTCGGTCAATCCGACGGTGCCGACCTCGGGCTGGCAGAACACGGCGGTCGGAATATCGGCGTGATCGACGCGGACCTGACGCTTACCGAACACGGTGTCGGCAAAGGCATGGCCCTCGCGGATCGCAACCGGCGTCAGGTTGAGGCGGTGGGTGACGTCGCCGATCGCATAGATGTTTTCCACCGAGGTTTTCGAGAAATGATCGACCGCGATCCCGCCATTGCCCGGATTGATGGCGACGCCGGCCTTTTCCAGTCCGAGACCCCCGACGTTCGGATGCCGGCCGATCGCGAACATCGCCTGGTCCGAGGCGACGCTCGAACCGTTGGACAAATGCGAGGTGAATTCCCGGCCGTGTCTGTCGACCTTGTTGACGGTGCAGTTGGTGAGTATGGTGATGCCTTCTTTTTCCATCTCGGCGCGGACATGGACCCGCACGTCCTCGTCGAAGCCGCGCAGGATGTTTTCGCCGCGATAGACCACCGTCACGTCGCAGCCGAAGCCCGCGAAGATGCAGGCGAATTCCAGTGCGATGTAGCCGCCGCCCTGGATCAGGATGCGTTTCGGCAATTCCTTCAGATGGAACACTTCGTTCGAGGAAATCACATGCTCGATGCCGGGGATCGCGCGCCCATGGTTGGGCGCGCCGCCGGTCGCGACCAGCACATATCTTGACCTCACCGCCTCGCCGGTGGCGAGCCGCAGCGTGTGGGCGTCCTCGAACACCGCGCGGGTCTTGACGACGCGGGCGCCGGATTTTTCCACATTGGTCGTATAGGCGGCCTCCAGGCGCGCGATCTCCTTGTCCTTGTTGGCGATCAGGGTCGGCCAGTCGAAACTCGCCTCAGGTATGGTCCAGCCGAAGCCGGCCGCGTCCTCGATTTCCTGGTGGATATGGGAAGCATAGACCAGCAGCTTCTTCGGCACGCAGCCGCGGATCACGCAGGTGCCGCCCATCCGGTATTCTTCGGCGATCATCACCCGCGCGCCATGGGAGGCGGCGATCCGGGCGGCGCGCACCCCGCCCGAACCTCCTCCGATCACGAACAGGTCGACGTCGAATTCAGCCATCGTGGTATCAGATCGTCTTGCCGCGCTTCTTCATCTCGGCGCGGAATTCACCGTTGACCACTTCGGCGAAACCCTGCGCCCACTGGTTCATATAGGCCATGCTGGTTTGAATCGCAGTCGGTTCCGTCGCCAGCAGCTTCTGGCCGAGCGGCGTCTTGTAGAACGTGACCAGGTCCTTGAGTTCCTGTTCGGTGAAAACGCTGGCGTAGATCTTCGCCATGCCCTCGCCGATCTCCTGCTGTTTGCCGGCAAGTCTCTGGGCGATGATCGCGGCAACCTCGTTGAGATCCTTTTGATAGTTGAGGTTGCTCTGCAGAATTTTGTCCTTGGCCTGCTGGACGATGTTGGGAACCGCCTGGACGTAGATATCGCCGGCGTGCTTCATCGCCAGGATCTCCTTGGCCGCCGCGATCGCGGCCGCCGACGGCTCCTTGCCGATCTGCGGCTGCTGAGCCCCGGCGGGAGCGCCGGTCAGGGCCAGTCCAAGCACGAGGCCCGCGGCCGACAAAATTCTTGCAAGGCTCTTCATTCCAATTCTCCTCAGGATTTGCGGCCTTACGGCCGCTCAACAACGCGAATTCCGCCAGCGCCCGCCAGCACCGCCATGCCGGCTAGTCCGATGAACAACCCGTGCTCGACCACGCCCGGTATGGAGGTCAATAGTCCCGCCAGCCGCGGCGCATCGGTTATTCGTCCAAGATGGGCATCGACGATCCAGTGGCCGCCATCAGTGACAAAAACGTGGCCGTCCTTGCCCTTTCGCAACACCATTTGCCCGGAAACGCCGGATTGCGCAAATGCCTTGCCGATCGCCCGCCGGGTCGCCGCGAGCCCGAACGGGATCACCTCCACCGGTAGCGGAAACCGGCCGAGAACATCGACCCATTTGGAATCGTCGGCGATCACGATCATGCGATCAGATGCGGCGGCCACGATCTTTTCCCGCAGCAGGGCGCCGCCGCCGCCCTTGATGAGATTGAGCGAGGGGTCGATTTCATCGGCGCCATCGATGGTGAGATCGAGCCGGTCGACCTCATCGAGCGTGGTCAGGGCAATGCCGCAGCGCTCCGCGTCGATGCGGGTCGCCTCCGATGTCGGCACGCCGATGACGTTGAGGCCATCGCGAACCCGCGCGCCCAGAAGTTCGACGAAATGTTTCGCGGTCGAGCCAGTGCCGAGCCCGAGCTTCATGCCGTCGCGCACATGTTCGAGCGCTCGCGCCGCCGCTTGCCGCTTCAATCCGTCCATATCCACTTGCAAAGATGCCCCGAGAGTCACGAAGGGTGCCGCTGACGCCTGCCGATCCGGCGACAGGCTGTGTCCGGCGCAGCCTGTCTAGCGTCGTTTTACGCTGGGGAACAGGGCTATCCGCTGCCGGATGCGGGCCGCTTCGGGTCAACCGGCGACCTCATCCATTGCCGCCCGGATGGCCGCGAACCGCTCGTCCACCGCCTGCCGCGAATCGGCGTGGGTGAACACGTAGAGTTCGTCGCCCCTGATGGCCTTGAGGACGCGCGCGGCGACGGCAGCAGGCTCCAATCCGGCCTCCAGACGCCTGGCAATCTCGGCCACCATCACCGCCGCCGGGCTCGCCGGATCGAGCGTTGCCGCCGTGCCGTAGCGCTCCGGCCGGTTGCGGCCGCTCTCGCCGATGCCGGTACGCACATAGCTCGGGCACAGCACGCTGACGCCGATGCCGAACGGCTTGAGCTGGGCCGCCAGGCCCTCGGACATCCCGACCACCGCGAACTTGCTTGCCGTATAGGGGCTGAACCCCAATCCGCCGGTCATCCCGGCCATCGATGCGGTGTTGACGATGTGGCCGCCTTCGCCGTGGGCGCGGATATGCGGCAGGAAGCTTCTGATGCCGTGGAGCACGCCCATCAGGTTGACGTCGAGCACCCAGCGCCAATTGTCGAGCGAGATGTTGTCGATGCCGCCGGCGGCCGCGACGCCGGCATTGTTGCAGACCACATGGACCTTTCCGAAGGCATCGAAGGATGTTTTCGCCGCCTGCTCGACGCTGGCGGGATCGGCGACGTCGCACGCCACGCCGCGGATGTCAGGCCCTGACACCGCAAGGCTCTTGACCGCGGTCGCCAGCGCTTCCGCCTCGATATCGGCGAGCATCACCTTCATGCCGGCTTGCGCGAAAGCGCGGCCCAACGCCAGTCCGATGCCGCTGGCCCCGCCGGTCACGAATGCCGTCTTGCCTGCAAAGTCGCGCATGGTTCTGTCCTATGCCCCTGGAAACCGGCCGAAGCCTGCCGTCCCCTACTTGCATATGTGCGCGCCGACCGATAGCGGTTTTCGATGACCGCCAACCGCACCATCGTCTTCGATCTCGACGGCACGCTCGTCGATACGGCGCCCGACCTGATCAACGCGCTCAACGTCGTGCTCGACCGCGAGGGGCTGCCGCCGGTCCCGCTCAAATCGGCGCGCACCATGATCGGCGCCGGCGCCCGCAAGTTGATCGAGCGCGGCCTCGAACTGGAAGGCCGGTTCTACGGGGTCAAAGACATCGACAGGCTGACCGTCGATTTCATCGACTATTATGCCGCCCATATTGCCGACGCGTCGCGTCCGTTCGACGGCCTCGAAGACGCACTCGACGATCTCGCCGCGCTGGGCTGTCGCTTCGCGGTCTGTACCAACAAGCTCGAGTGGCTGTCGAAGCGCCTGCTCGACGAACTCGGATTGAGTTGGCGATTTTCGGCGATCTGCGGCGCGGACACGTTTGGGATTTCCAAGCCCGACCCCGCGATCCTGCAACAGACCGTCGCGCGCGCGGGCGGCGCGCTGTCGTCCTCGATCATGGTCGGCGATGCCGGTCCCGATATCGGGGTCGCCCGCCGCGCCGGCATACCCGTTATCGGCGTGGCGTTCGGATACACCGAGGTTCCCATCGCCGAACTCAGGCCGGACCGGCTGATCGATCACATGCACGAGTTGCCGGCCGCCGTGGAAAGCCTTATGGCTCTCCGAGAGACCACATAAGGTATTGATCTTGCATGTCTATCTTGGAAACAGCAGCGTTAACCATCAATTAACGATGTGCTCCCGCCCGGTTGCGCGGCCCTCCCGACGCTCTTATGGTCGCAGCGGGGATTGTGGCAGTTAGCCGCACTGAATTGACGGATGGATCATGCGTCGTGTCATCGCGATTGCCGTAGCGGGAGCTACTCTGGGCGGTTGCTCGTCAATGCCTTCTTTGGACATGTTCAAGTCCGCCCCGCCCGTCCTGCAGGTCCAGATCGACTCGGTGCCACCCGGGGCCGACGCCAAGACGTCGTTGGGACCGGGCTGCAAGACCCCCTGCTCGGTTTCGATCCAGGCCCCCGACGCCGGTGGCTTCTCGGTCAGCTACGCACTGCCCAAGTTCCTGCCGGCCACGGTTCCGGTGCAGATCATCCGCAATCCCGGCGACCTGACCACCCCTGCCACCACGACGCTCGATCCGAATCCGGTGGTAGCGCAGCTGCAGCCGGCCGGGCCGCCGCCCAGACCGCCCAGGAAGATGCGGCCGAAGCCGAAAAAGCCCAAAGCGCCTAAGGGCGCGGCTGAGCAGCCCGCAGGGTCGCCGTTCCCCGACCCGGGCCAAGCCGCACCACCCCCGCCGCCGGCCGCCCCCAGCCGCTGATGGCCTGACCGCAGCTTGCTCGCACTGCACCAAGAGGATGCGGATTGTGGGCGGATTGCATCATGCATACATTGTGACTACGCAAACGCTGCGCCATGCCCCCATGGCGGCGGCCGCAGCTACAAGGCGTATTGAATGACCGGATCGTCTTTGAGTTCCTCCGCTTCGCTGTCGCGTCCGATGACCGATCCGTTCGGCCGGACCATCAGCTATTTGCGGGTATCGGTCACCGATCGCTGCGACCTGCGCTGCTTCTATTGCATGTCCGAGGACATGACCTTCCTGCCCAAGGCCGATCTGCTCACGCTCGAGGAACTCGACCGGCTGTGTTCGGCATTCATCGCACGGGGCGTGCGCAAGCTGCGGCTGACCGGCGGCGAGCCGCTGGTCCGGCGCAACGTGATGTCGCTGGTGCGCTCGCTGTCGCGGCATCTTGCGACCGGCGCGCTCGACGAGCTGACGCTGACCACCAACGGCTCGCAGCTGGCCCGCTTCGCCGGCGAGCTGGCCGACTGCGGCGTGCGCCGCATCAACGTCTCGCTGGATACGCTGGATCCGGCAAAATTCCGCGCCATCACCCGCTGGGGCGATCTCGACAAGGTGCTGGCCGGCATCGAGGCCGCGCGCTCGGCCGGGCTCGCGGTCAAGATCAACGCGGTGGCGCTGAAGAATTTGAACGAGGACGAAATCCCACAGCTCATGGAGTGGGCGCACGGCAAAGGCATGGCGCTGACCTTGATCGAGGTGATGCCGATGGGCGACATCGGCGAAGGCCGTATCGACCAGTACGTGCCGCTGTCGCTGCTTCGCGCCCGCCTCGCCAAGCAGTACACGCTTGCCGACCTCGCGGAGACCACCGGCGGTCCCGCGCGCTACGTTCGCGTGGCCGAGACCGGCGGCAAGCTCGGTTTCATCACGCCGATGACCCATAATTTCTGCGAGTCCTGCAACCGCGTCCGGATCACCTGCACCGGGACGCTGCACACCTGCCTCGGCCACGAGGATGCCTCCGATTTGCGCAAACCGCTGCGGGCCTCCGCCGACAACGAACTGCTCTGCAATGCCATCGACCGCGCCATCGGAACCAAGCCGAAGGGCCACGACTTCATCATCGACCGCCGCCACAACCGCCCGAGCGTCAGCCGCCACATGAGCGTCACCGGCGGTTGAGTGAGCGACGTCCTTCCGCAGCGACGCTGCCGCACTATTCCCCTTGATTTTCAACAAACTTCCAATTGACGATGGCGTCGCCCGCTGGAATGGTGCGGCGGCTTCATGCCAGCTGGCGGGTCGGGTTGTTGCGCCCGATTGGCGCGGCCGAGACGGGCAGAGGCGAAAACTGGGGGAGGACCATCGTTGCAATCGCTCCTGAAATTGAGCCGCGGAATCGACGCGTTCACCAGGTGGACAGGAAAGCGTCTGGCGTGGCTGATCCTGCTTGCCGTGGTGGTGTCCGCGCTCAATGCGATCATACGCAAGACTCTGGATACCTCCTCGAATTCCTGGCTCGAGCTTCAGTGGGTGCTGTTCAGCATGGTTTTCCTGCTTTGCTCGCCGTGGACGCTGCTCGACAACGAACACATCCGGATCGATATCGTCAACCAAATGCTGCCGAAGCGCGTGCGCGACAGCATCGACGTCGTTGGTCATGTGTTTTTCCTGATGCCGCTGTGCGTCATCATGGTCATCACCGGCGTGCCATTTTTCCTGCGATCGGCCGAGATCAATGAGCAATCGAGCAACGCCGGCGGGCTCCCGCAATGGCCCGCCAAATCACTGATCATGATCGGATTCGCCTTCTTGCTGATCCAGTGCCTCTCCGAACTGATCAAGCGCATCGCGGTGATGCGAGGGATCATTCCGGATCCGCACGCATCGCAGGTACATGCGCTCGAGGCCGAGGTCGAGCACCTCGTCGAGGCGATGGAAAAGCACTAATCGCCGGCCGCGGTCGCAGGGGGAATAGATGTCAGCGTTTCTGATCGCCAATATGGCGCCGATCATGTTCGCGTCGCTGGTCGTCGTGCTGTTGCTCGGTTATCCGGCGGCGTTCTCGCTCGGCGCGGTGGGGCTGATCTACGCGCTCATCGGCATCCAGCTCGGAGAATTCCAGCCCGATTTTCTGCAGGCGCTTCCCGAACGCATCTACGGCGTAATGAGCAACGACACGCTGCTGGCCATTCCATTCTTCACGTTCATGGGACTGGTGCTCGAACGATCGGGCATGGCCGAGGACCTGCTCGACACCATCGGACAGCTGTTCGGCACCATCCGCGGCGGCCTCGCCTATGCGGTCGTGTTCGTCGGCGCGCTGCTGGCGGCCACCACCGGTGTGGTCGCTGCCTCCGTGATCTCGATGGGATTGATCTCGTTGCCTATCATGTTGCGATACGGTTATGACCGCCGGATGGCGACCGGCATCATCGCGGCTTCCGGCACTCTGGCGCAGATCATTCCCCCCTCGCTGGTGCTGATCGTGATGGCGGACCAGCTCGGCAAATCGGTCGGCGACATGTACGAAGGCGCCTTCATCCCGGGCTTGGTGCTTTCAGGTCTTTATGCCGGATACGCGTTCCTCGTCACCCTGGTGTTTCCAAAGGCGGCTCCGGGCCTGCCGCCGGAAGCGATCGGCTTTCGCGAGAAGGATGGCAGCCGTGGCTTGACGTCGCTCGGCATACTCGCGATCGCCAGCGTCATCTTCGGATGGTTCATGATGCGGCACTCCGAATCGCACGGCGCCGATTTCGTCGTACTCAGCATGTTCTTCGAGAATCCTGTTCGCTTTCTTCGTAGCCGTTCTGAACTGGATCCTCGACAAGTTGACAGGATTCCGCTTCCTGTCCGCGATGGCGCAGCAGACAACGTTCGTGATGGTGCCGCCGCTCTTTCTGATCTTCCTGGTGCTGGGCACGATCTTCATCGGCATCGCGACCCCGACCGAAGGCGGCGCGATGGGTGCCTCCGGCGCGATCATTCTCGGCGCCGCCAAGCGGCGGCTGAGCTGGGACCTGATCCGCCAGGCCACCGAATCGACGGCCAAGCTGTCCGCCTTCGTGGTCTTCATCCTGGTCGGCGCGCGGGTGTTCTCGTTGACCTTTTATGGCGTCAACGGTCACGTCTGGGTCGAGCACCTGTTGACTTCGCTGCCCGGCGGCCAGATCGGATTCCTGATTTTCGTTAACGCATTCGTCTTCGTGCTGGCCTTCTTCCTCGATTTCTTCGAACTGGCCTTCATTGTCATCCCGCTGCTCGGGCCGGCAGCGGAAAAGCTGGGGATCGATCTGATCTGGTTCGGCGTCATCCTGGGCGTCAACATGCAGACCTCGTTCATGCATCCGCCGTTCGGGTTCGCGCTGTTCTACCTGCGCTCGGTGGCGCCAAAAAATCCTATCTCGACCGCGTCACGGGCAAGCGCATGGAGCCGGTGACGACCGGCCAGATTTATTGGGGCGCGGTGCCATTCGTCCTGATCCAGGTTGCGATGGTATTGCTGGTGATTACGTTCCCGTCGATGGTCATGCACTACAAGGGCGCAGTTTCGACGATCGACCCCAATACCATCAGGTTCAATATCCCGCAGATGGAGCTTCCGCCGCTCGATTTCGGGCCGCCGCCGAAACAGTGATCGTTGGTTGCGCCAGCAAAAACCCCGGCGCTTTCGTCCCCGGGGTTTCGCTCGTACCGATCCTCGATGATGGCTCGTCAACCCTGTGAATGGCGCGCCATGAAATTATCGTAACCGATTTCCGCGACCTGGAACCACTGGTATGCGTTGTTCGAGAAATTGGTCATGGAATCGTAGACCTTCTTGAAGCTCTCATTCGTTGTCGCGATTTCGCTGTGCAACTCCTTCGCGGCCTTGAAGCAGGCATCCATGATCGGCGGCGAAAAGCCGTGCAGCTTGGTGCCGTTGGCCAACAGCCGACGCAGCGCCGGCGGATTGACCATGTCGTATTTCGCCATCACCCAATTGTTCGCAAGCGCGCCGGCCTGTTCGAGAACCGCCTGGTAGTGTTTCGGCAACGCGTTCCACTTGTCGAGGTTGACGAACGCGAACAGCATCGATCCGCCTTCCCACCAGCCGGGATAGTAGTAGTGCGGCGCGACCTTGTAGAAGCCGAGCTTCTCGTCGTCATAGGGACCGACCCATTCGGCTGCGTCGATGGTACCCTTCTCCAGCGCGGGATAGATGTCGCCGGCCGCGATCTGCTGCGGCACCGCGCCGAGCTTCTGCAGCACGCGGCCGGGAAACCCGCCGATCCGCATCTTGAGACCCTTCAAATCGTCGACGCTGTTGATCTCCTTGCGGAACCAGCCGCCCATCTGACAGCCGGTGTTACCCGCCAGCAGCGACATGCAGTTGTACTTCTTGTAGAACTCGTTGAGCACTTCCTTGCCGCCCCCGAGCGCGTACCAGCCCTGGTTGATGCGCATGTTGGGGCCGAACGCGACGGATGTCCCGAACGCGAAGGTCGGGTCCTTGCCGAAGTAGTAGTAGGAAGCGGTATGGCCGATCTCGACGGTGCCGTTCTGCACGGCGTCGACCACCTGCAATCCCGGCACGATCTCGCCGCCCGCGAACGTCTGGATCTGAAACTTGTTGTCGGTGGCTTCGGCGACGGCTTTGGCGAACATCTCGGCGCCCCCGTAAAGCGTATCGAGGGATTTCGGCCAACTTGTCGGCATGCGCCATTTCAATTCAGGCATGGATTGCGCGATCGCCGGTGCTGCGAGGGTGGCGGCGCCTGCAACGCCGACGCCGGCAACCTTGATAAAGTCTCTTCGCTTCATTGCGTACTTCCTCCTGTGGGATGACGGCCGACCTTCTTGTCGAGGCTCTCCCACAGCATGGAACATCCGGCTCGGGATTTCCACGGAGAACTGAAGTGCACGACGAAAAAAGCCCGGCGTCGTCAGCGACGCCGAGCCTTCATCTACGACTTAAGACGCAACCGGCGGCCGGAATCAGCCTCGGGTGCGCGAGCGGATCATGAAGCTGTCAAAGGTGTACTCGGCAACCTGCCACCACAGATACTGATCGGAACGATAAGCCTGCATAGCGTCGATCGTTTTCTTGAAATCGGGGTTCTTCGCGGAAATCTCCGCCCATAGTTCATTGGTCGCCTTCAGGCAGGCTTCCAGCACTTCATTGGTGAAGGGCCGCAGCTGCGTGCCGCCGGCCACCAGCCGCTTCAATGCCGAGGGGTTTTGCATGTCATAGCGCGCGGCCATCCAGCTGTTGGCATTCGCCGCAGCGTTGCTCACGATGGCCTGATATGTCTTCGGCAGTTCATTCCACTTGTCGATATTGGCGAACGCATGCACCGTCGGGCCACCCTCCCAGAATCCGGGATAGTAGTAATATTTGGCAACCTTCTGGAAACCGAGCTTCTCGTCGTCGTAGGGTCCGACCCATTCGGCCGCGTCGATGGTGCCCTTTTCCAGCGAGGGGTAGATGTCGCCGCCCGCCAGTTGCTGCGGCACGACGCCGACCTTCTGCAGCACCTGCCCGGCAATGCCACCGATGCGAAACTTCAATCCGGAAAGATCGGCAACGGTCTTGATCTCCTTGCGAAACCAGCCGCCCATCTGGGTACCGGTGTTGCCGCAAGGGAAGCCGATCACATTGGCGGCCTTCTTAAAGAATTCGTTGCCCAACTCCATGCCGCCGCCCTGGTACCACCACGAGTTCTGCATCCGCGCGTTCAGACCGAACGGCACCGATGCGTAGATGGCGAAGGTCGGATCCTTGCCGACGTAATAATAGGAAACCGTGTGGCACATCTCGACGGTATTCTTGGAGACCGCGTCAAGCGCCTGCAGGCCCGGAACCAGTTCGCCCGCCTGGAAAACTTGAATCTGGAATTTATTGTCCGTCATTTCGGCAACCTGCTTCACAAAGTATTCGGAGCCGCCGTAGAGCGTGTCGAGCGATTTCGGGAAACTCGAGGTCATGCGCCACTTGATCTCGGGCGCGGATTGCGCGATCGCCGGCGAGGCGACCGCCGCCACTGCGGCGCCCGTTGCCGAAACCTTCAAAAAATCCCGACGCTTCATCTAAACCATCTCCTTATTGGGGCGCTTCCCATAATGCTGCAGCGTCGTTGCGGCGAAACCTGTTTGCCTCAGCCGAACGCGCAACTCGCGGCGGTCTTTACCATGGAAGCTCCGTTGCGGAATACGCGACGAAGGCATGACAGCCTTGTTAAACGAAAGTCTGATACCGGGATGACAGCCCGTTCAGGCAGCGGCGATTGCGCCCTGCAGCTGATCGCGGACCTTTTCGCCGATCGCCCGGTAGATCGCCGCATGCACGCCGTCGGGCTCGCTGTCGACCACCGGCGTTCCCGAATCGGAGGCAACTCTGATCGACATGTGCAGCGGAATTTCGCCCAGAAACGGCACCCCGAGCTTTTCGGCCTCGTGCCGCGCGCCGCCATGGCCGAAAATGTCGGACTTGGTGCCGCAATGCGGGCACTGGAAATAGCTCATGTTCTCGACGATGCCAAGCACCGGCACGTTGACCTTGCGGAACATGGCGAGCCCCCGCCGCGCGTCGATCAGCGAAAGATCCTGCGGCGTCGAGATGATGACCGCGCCCTTGAGCGGCACGTTCTGCGCCAGCGTCAGCTGCGCGTCGCCGGTGCCGGGCGGCATGTCGACCACGAGGATATCGAGCGTGCCCCATTCGACGTCGCGCAGCATCTGGGTGATCGCCGACATCACCATCGGACCGCGCCAGATCATCGCGGTGTCTTCCTCGACCAGGAAGCCGATCGACATGATCGCAAGCCCGAAGCGCTGGATCGGAATCATCTTGCGATCGTCGTTGAGCTGCGGCTTCTCGCGAATGCCGGTCAGCCGCGGCACCGACGGACCGTAGATGTCGGCATCGAGTAGCCCGACCCGCAGGCCGAGATCGCGCAGGCCGAGCGCAAGATTGAGCGCGGTGGTCGATTTGCCGACGCCGCCCTTGCCGGAGGCGACCGCGATCACGGCTGATATGCCGGGAATTTCCGCCTGCTTTGCCATCGGCGATGCCGGGCTTTGCGGCGGCTTGTGCGAGGCGACCGGCGCCACCCCCGGCGCGTGCGCGTGGCGATGCGGCGGCGGTGAGCCGCTGCCTGCCTTGCGCTCGGCCGTCAGCGCGATCATCGCCGCAGTGACGCCGGGAATGGCACGCACGGCGGCTTCGGCCTGCGCGCGTACGCTCTCCCAGGCGCGGGCCTCCGCGGCATCGACATTGATGGAAAAGAAAACCTTGCCGTCAGTGACCGCGATCGGCGACAGCACGTCGGCCCTGGTCAGGGCGACGCCGCGTGGCGAGGCCACCCTGGCCAGGGCATCGAGTACCTGTTGCTGCGTAACGCTCACGGGTGCATCTCCACTAAAATCCAGATGCGACAGATAGAGCCTCGCAGCCCAAAAGGCTACCTCGCCCCGATATCGTCCGCCCGCTCCTTGGGCGCCGATCCGGCGCCTTCCTTGGCGGCTTCGTAATTCAGCTCGATCATGACGCCGTTGGGGTCGTTGACGAAGATCTGCCAGAGATCGCCGCCGGGAACCTGGCGCGAATCGTATTCGAACCCGCCTTTTTCCAGGCGCTGCTTCATCCCCGAAAAACCCCGGCTGATGAAGGCAACGTGATGGACGACGCCGGAATCCGGCTTTTGCGGCTCGTCGGTCTTGGAAATATCGACCAGGTGCACCACCGGCTTGCCTTCCGAATACATCCAGGCCCCGGGGAAGGCGAAATTCGGCCGGGGGCCCTTCTCCAGGCCCAGCACGTCTTCATAGAACCGGACGGTGTCGCCGAGCTTGCGGGTCCGGATGTTGAAATGGTCGAGCACGCCTACGCTGACGCTCATGGTGTCACTCCCTTTTTTGTTGAAATCGCTGACGTCGACGACCCATCCTAACACGAAACCGGGACTACCAGCCAAACGCAGCCGTTGCCCTTCGCGGGCCAGGGTTTATGGTGCCCGTTCCACCTCTCGAGCGGAACCTGTTTCGAGGACGAAACGGCGCCGCCCCCTCTCCAGAACACGGTCCGGCCATCCCAAGGCCGGCAAAACCCCAAGGTTTCACACATGGCTAAAGTCGCTTTCCTCGGTCTCGGCGTGATGGGCTTCCCGATGGCGGGACATCTGGTGAAAAAAGGCGGTCACGAGGTCACGGTGTACAACCGCACCGCCGCCAAGGCGAAAGCCTGGGCCGAGAAATTCGGCGGCAAAACCGCAGCCACGCCCAAGGCCGCGGCCGAAGGTCAGGATTTCGTGATGTGCTGCGTCGGCAACGACCACGACCTGCGCGCGGTCACGCTCGGCGCGGACGGCGCGTTCGCGGGTGTCAAGAAGGGCGCGACCTTCGTCGATCACACCACGGCCTCCGCCGAGATCGCGCGCGAACTTGACGCGGAAGCGACCAAGCGGGGCTTTAAATTCGTCGACGGTCCGGTGTCCGGCGGGTCGGCGGGTGCGGAAAACGGCGTCTTGACGGTGATGTGTGGCGGCGGCGAGGAGGCCTATGCCAGCGCCGAGCCCGTGATCGCGGCCTATGCCCGTATGTGCAAGCGGCTCGGCCCCGCGGGCTCCGGCCAGCTGACAAAAATGGTCAACCAGATCTGCATCGCCGGCCTAGTCGAAGGTCTTTCGGAGGGGATCCACTTTGCCAAGAAGGCCGGGCTCGATGTCAACGCAGTGGTCGAGACCATCTCGAAAGGCGCGGCCCAGTCCTGGCAGATGGACAACCGCTACAAGACCATGAACGAGGGAAAATTCGATTATGGTTTCGCGGTGGAGTGGATGCGCAAGGACCTTTCGATTTGCCTCGCCGAGTCCCGGCGCAACGGCGCGAGCCTTCCGGTCACCGCACTGGTCAACGAGTTCTATTCCGAAGTCGAGAAAATGGGCGGCAGGCGCTGGGACACTTCCAGCCTGCTGGCGCGGCTCGAACGTTGATCGCCGACGATTGCCGACGGTCGGCGGGTAGGGTCCACCTGCCGCCGGCCCGCAGCGCTGATTGATCTCGCCCGCGAAAACTTCGCGACCCGGCTGTCCCACTCAGTGGTGACAGTCGACGGCCAGCTCGGTTGAAGAATATAATACCTTGGTAAGGTCAGCCTCCTCGCGCTTGGATCGATGAATATTCGCCATATCATTTTCGGCTTCGTCCTATTTGGCGCTTTGGTTCGGTTCGACCCCGCCGGAGCTGAAGATGGCTTTCCGGGAGCGGAGTGGCAGCGTGCCATTCCAGTGGAATTCGGCTGGTCAGAGGCCGGGCTAGCGCAAGCGCGAACTTTCTCGGATCAGATTCGTTCGAGCGCCGTTATCATCGTTCATCACGGCAAGGTGGTAGCCGAGTGGGGCGATACGACGAAGCGAACCGAACTCGCGTCAATCCGCAAGAGCCTGCTCAGCGCCCTGATCGGCATTGCGGGGTCGGAACATCTCATCAATCTCGACAGCACGCTTGGCGAACTCGGCATCGACGACAACCCACCTGGCCTGACTGAGGTCGAGAAGCGCGCGACGGTGCGTGAACTCCTCGAAGCGCGATCCGGCGTCTATCACCCGGCGCTCTATGAAACACCGGGCATGGCCGAGGCGAGACCGCCGCGCGGCAGCCACGCGCCCGGCACCTTCTGGTATTACAACAATTGGGACTTCAACGCACTCGGCACGATCTACGAACACGCAGCCGGTACCGACATCTTCGGTGCATTCTACCGGCAGATCGCCAAGCCGATCGGCATGCAGGACTACCGGCCGCAGGATGGCGTCTACTTTCGCGGTAAAGAACTCGATCCATCCGGCCTATCCAATCCGCATGAGTGCGCGCGATCTGGCGCGCTTTGCGCTGCTCTATCTGCACAGGGGCAATTGGGCCGGGCGCCAGATCGTGCCGCAGCAGTGGGTGGAAGAGAGCACCCGCGCCTACTCGATATCCCCGTTTGGTCCGGGCTATGGCTATCTCTGGTGGACCGGCTTTCTCGGCGGCTCCGTCGCGCCTACAATTACTCTGCCCGAGGGCAGCTTTATGGCCCAAGGCGCCGGCGGCCAATATGCCTTGGTGGTACCCCCGCTTGACCTCGTCGTGGTGCACCGTGTTGATCGCGACACTGCCATTCCTGAACCGCCAGCACGCAGTATTGCGAGGCTGTTCTGGCTGATCCTGAAGGCGGAGGGCTACGACCCCGGGCCCGATGCCTCGATCAGCGCCGCGGCCGGGGAACGGCCCCAGGGTGAGAAGCTGACGGCAACATTCCAGGCCAGGACCATCAGTTTCGGCGCCAAGCTGAAGGAGGGGCCGTACACGTTGCGGTTCGAGCCCGACGGTCGGTTGAGCTCCCTGCACTGGGACCCTGCCCTTGGACCCCCGAGCGGGACGTGGACGGTCGCGGAGGGTCGGCTCTGTATCATCGGCGTTCGACGCCGCTGCTATATTCCGGTCGTGAACGGTGAGCGGATCGAGTTGTTCGACAAGTATGGCGTTATGCAAATCGATGCAGTCGCACTGCCCCAGTGATCCGCATGCCACCGACCGGGCCCGCGATGTCCGAGAACGCAGAGCGTCGAGCACAATGCCAAACAGGTTAATTTAACCCCCCATTAACGTGATTCTTTAGCCATTTAAGTCAGCTCTTAAGGATTTGGCGGCACAGATAGACGATGCAAAAGCTCGCTCCGTCAGCGGGCAGGATTTGTGTTGCTTGATGAGTAATCCCGCCGATAAGCCTGAAGTCGTGCAGCTTCCGGCTGAACCGCCCGTAGCCGTCCCGGCGAGCCAGCGCCGCGCCGCAGCCCAACGGGTGCGCGAGGCGCGCGATCGGTTAACGTCATCATCGGGAACCCGCCCCGCCTTCGATCGCGAATTGCTCCGCCAATATGCCCAGACGCGGGTGTCGGCGTCCTATGTCGTGATGCTGCTGGTGGTGGCAACCGGCCTGCTGTTCGGGTTCTGGATGCGGCCGGTGTCGGCCGCGGCGTGGACCTGCAGCATGCTCTGCATTCACGCGGGCATCATCCGCTATTGCGGCAGGTTCCTCGCCGAGCCACCCACGCTGACGGCCACCCGCAAGTGGCGGACGCGGTTCGTGCTGCTCGACCTGCTGTACGGCCTGTCGTGGACGGCGGTGCTGATCCATCCCGCCGGCCTCGATGTGGTCTCCAACACGCTGCTGATGTTCCTGATGCTGCTGGTGATCGCGGTTTCCAGCATGCTGGCGGCAAGCCTGCCGATCGCGGCACTTGCGGCGACCGCGCCGGTGACGGTCGGGATCGCGCTCAATTTCGTGCTGGGCGGGACCTTCGACAATTATGTGCTGGCGGCGCTTGCCATCGCCGCCGAAGGCTATTTTGCCCTGCTCGCCCGCCGCCTGCACTCGACCACGCTGGCAACCCTGGAAGCGCGCGCCGAGAAAGACGCGCTGATCGGCGAACTGGAGCAGGCCAAATCGATCTCGGACGAAGCGCGCCACCGCGCCGAATCCGCGAATGTCGCGAAATCGCGGTTTCTCGCGCAAATGAGCCACGAGCTGCGCACGCCCTTGAACGCGATCCTCGGATTCTCCGAGGTGATGAAGAGCGAGATCTTTGGCGCCCATGCGGTGCCGGTCTACAAGGAATATTCCGCCGACATCCACAATTCCGGCGTGCACCTGCTCAATCTGATCAACGAAATCCTCGATCTGTCGCGGATCGAGGCCGGCCGCTACGAGCTCAACGAGGAAGCAGTCTCGCTGGTGCATGTGGTCGCCGACTGCCATCATCTGTTGAAGCTGCGCGCCTCCAGCCGTGGCATCACCATCCACGAGGTGTTCGAGCACGGCATGCCGCGGATCTGGGGCGACGAGCGCGCCACCCGGCAGATCGTGCTCAATTTGCTGTCGAACTCCATCAAATTCACCCCGCAGGGCGGCGAGATCTGGCTGAAGGTCGGATGGACCGCCTCGGGCGGCCAGTATCTGAGCGTCAAGGATACCGGCTCCGGCATTGCCGAGGATGAAATTCCGATCGTGCTCGCTTCGTTCGGCCAGGGCTCCAACTCGATCAAATCGGCCGAACAGGGCGCCGGGCTGGGCTTGCCGATCGCCAAGAGCCTGATCGACATGCACGGCGGCACGTTCACGCTGAAATCGAAGCTGCGCATCGGCACCGAGGTGATCGTCACCTTCCCGCCGGAGCGGGTGATGTCGGCGCTTGCGCCGATGGCGGAGGAAGCCGCGCCGCCGCTGCAGCCGGAAACCGCAACCAGCCCGCCGGACGAGAAACGGCGGGCCCGCAACAAGCCGATCATGAGCGCCGGCACCGGGCTGTAACCGGGGCGCTTGCGCAACAGAGCCGAATACGCTTCACACTTCCACCAATGAGCATTGAAACGCCGTGCATCGCAGTCTGTATGATCGACCCCAAAACCAACCTTTGTTTGGGCTGCGGCCGAACCTTGCCGGAGATCGCCCGCTGGGGCCGGATGGACGGCACCGAGCGGCAGGCCGTGATGGCAGGGCTCGCTACCCGCATGGCGGATGCCGGGCTGGTTCCGCTGGGGTCGGCCCATCAAAAAACGACCTGACGGGAGATGGCGCGGGAGGCGTGCCATGAGCCGCCTGCTGCTGGTGTTGTTCGTGTTAGCTGCGACCGCAGGCGCCGTGGTCGCCTACAAGGACCCGGAAAAGGTGGCGCGCGCCACCGACACCGTCTCGGATTTGCTGCGCAAGCGCGCCGCTTCGCCCGCGCGCACCGTGCAGATCGCGCGCAGCCAGGGCGGCGAATTCGCGCTGCAGGCCAGGATCAACGACGTCAGCGCGCCGATGGTGGTCGACACCGGCGCAAGCTCGGTGGTGCTGACCTACGAGACCGCACGCGCCGCAGGGCTGCCGCTGGAATTGCTGGAATACGACGTCGACGTCGAGACCGCCGGCGGTCACACCAAGGCGGCGCGGCTGACGCTCGATCGTCTCGCCATCGGCAGACTGGTCGAGCGCTCGGTGCCGGCGCTGGTGGTGCCGCATGGCCAGATGAAGACCAACCTGCTCGGCATGAGTTTTCTCGACCGGCTGGAAAGCTGGGAAGTCCATCCCGACAGACTGATGCTGCACGGCTATCCGTAAACCGCGATCGTCGCGAGCCCGCGTTTTGCTTCCGGCCCCGTCGAAAGGCGGGGCTTCGTTTGCGGGCGCGGTGCTGGGCCCAAACTAGAATGTCGAAAACAACCCATGCAAAGTAGCATGGCGTCGTCGGCATGGATCCTTTGAGCTATCCGGCAAAAAGATTTTGACGCGTCGGGCAAATCATCGGCACTATGGGCGCTCAGCCTGCCATTCGAATTCAAACGCCTCAGCCGCTTGAACGAAAACATCGGCAAGACCGACCAAGAGATTTGGGAAATGGCGGCATGAGACGGCTTCTGATTTTTCTTATCCTCTTTCCCGCAATCGCCACAGCCTCCTTCTATGCCGTGGTCTACATCCTGACGGGTGCTGAAATCGATAGTTTGTCCGGGCCGGCCTTGGGCTACCTTATCTTCGTTGGGCCCGGTCTCGTGGTCGCCTTGGTGGATTGGCTCTTCGCCAGAACTCGCCTTCCCGTTGTCGTCGCAACAACGCTCTTCACCTATGGGGCTTCAGTTCTGTTTTTGGCGTGGGACGGCGAGCACTATCTTCTGGCACTCGGCCTGATCGGTGCAATCCCGGCCGCGGTGTGTTCGTGGCTGTCGAACAAACACAAGGAAAGCGTAAATGCGTGAAGGAGCATTTGATGGGTTTTGATTAAATCAGTCCTTCCGCGTGTTCGATCCACCTCTCCCCAGCGGGGAGAGGTCGATTTGCGCAGCAAATCGGGTGAGGGGGCGCAGCCTCTCACGAGAGACCGTAACCCCTCACCCGGCGCTACGCGCCGACCTCTCCCTGTGGGAGAGGTGGCCGGGCCAGTGAACAAATCGACCGAACTAAAACTCATCCCGCTCTAGCCAGCGAGACTTGCGCCCGCCGTGAGGTTCGGCGTGATCGCGACGATCGGCGGCTTCGGCCTTTCGCGCACCCGCGGGAACATGCGCATTATTCGGCTGCCTTCCTGCCGTCGGTCGCGGCGGCGCCGGCCTTGATGCGCGGAATCAGTTCTCTGCCGAATTCGAGCGCATCGTTCATCGGATCGAAACCGCGGATCAGGAACGAGCCGATCCCCAGCCGGTAGTATCTAAGGATCGCCTCGGCGACCTGTTCGGGCGTGCCGACGAGACAAGAGGTGTTGCCGAGCGCGCCGGTCGCCTTCGCAATCGGCATCCACAGCCGCTCGTCATGAATATCGCTCTTAAGAGCGAACTCCATCAGCCGCTTGCCGGCATTGTCGATGGGTCCACTTGCCTCCTCCTGTCGACGCCATCCCTTCGCCGCGTTCATCGCCCCCAGAATGCGATTGGCCTTGTCCCACGCGGCTCCCTCGGTGTCGGCGATGATGGGGCGAACCGAGACGTTGAACCCGGGCACCCGTCCGAAGGCCGCCGCCTGTGCGCGGAACTGCGCGATGCGGTCGCGCGTCGAGGCCAGCGGCTCGGCATAGATCGCGTAGACGTCGCACAGCCTCGCGCCCATCTCGAGCGCGCCGGGCGAAGCGCCGCCGAAGAACAATGGAGGATGCGGCTGCTGCAGCGGGCGCACGTCGGAATGCGCGCGCTCGACCCGATAGAACTTTCCCGCGAAATCGAACGGCTCGTCGTTCGACCAGGTGAGCTGCATCAATTCCAGATATTCCGCCGCCCGTCGGTAGCGCTCTTCCTTCGGGCTGAAATCGCCGTCGCCATGCTGCTCGTCGTCCGACTTGCCGGTGATGATGTGAACGGCGAGCCTGCCGCCCGTCAGATGATCGAACGTCGCGATCTTGCGCGCAGCCAACGTCGGGGCCACGAACCCCGGACGATGCGCAACGAGAAAGCCGATCCGGTCCGTCTGCATTGCCGCGTAAAGCGCAACCAGGAATCCTTCCGCCGACGAAGACGAATAACCGACCAGCACCATGTCGAAGCCGGCCCGATCATGGGCGCGCGCAAATTCGGTGAGATAGGACGGCGACAAGCCGCCCTCGATCACGTGCAGGCTGGCTTCGCTGCTTGGCGGCGCCACGCCGATCATTCCGATGATTTTGACGGGCATGACTGCTCCTTTCGCGGGCACCAACGCTGGCGAATGGAGGTGATGCAGTCAAGTGAATCCAGAAGCTTCCAAACGCAGCGCTCGTATATATCGCCGGCTCTCAAGCCCAACCCTCACGGGTGTATCCATGCCTTCCGATGTCCGTTACTATCGCTGTAAAAAAGCGATCGGTGGGGAGAAGCGATGGAATTCGGTTTATTCCACGAGTTTCAAAAATCCCGGGACACCAGCGAAGCGGAAGCCTTCTCGCAATCCTTCGAGCTGGTTGACGCCGCCGAGCAGTGGGGGCTCGATGCCATGTGGCTTGCGGAGCTGCATTTCGCCCCCGATCGCTCGGTACTGGCATCGCCCTTGATCCTCGCTGCCGCCATTGCCCAGCGCACGCGCCGGATGAAGATTGGCACCGCAGTTCAGGTGTTGCCGCTCTGCCATCCCCTGCGGCTCGCCGAGGAAGCCGCCACCGTCGACCAGATCAGTGACGGCCGCCTCATTTTCGGCGTCGGCCGCAGCGGGTTTCCTCGCACCTATGAGGCCTACGGCGTTCCCTATGAGGAAAGTCGTGAGCGCTTCGCTGAGACGTTGGAGATCGTCAAACGCGCCTGGACCGAGGAGCGCTTCTCGTACCGAGGAAAATATTTCGCCTACGACAAGGTGGCATTGGTACCGAAGCCTCGCCAGAAGCCGTATCCGCCGATCCGCATCGCCGCGACCAGCGTCGATACCTATGCCGCGATCGGAGCGCAGGGTCATGCCATCTTCGTCGCCGCCCGGATCGGCACGATCTCGGAGCTGGCGCCGCTGGTGCGCGGCTATCGCGAAGCTTATCGCGCCGCCGGCCATCCCGGCACGGGAGAGGTCTATCTGCGCGTGCCGGTCTATATCGCCGAGACCGAGGAGCGGGCGCGGCGCGAGCCCGAGGAAAGTGTCATGCATCTGTTCCGCACCATCGGCGGCCAGCTCGAGGCTTCCGCGAACCTGTCGGGCGCGCGCGCCATCGAGCAGCGCGCCGAGCGCGGCCAGCGGCTAAAGAGCGTCGACTACGAAGAAGCGCTACGCGACAAGATGATCGTTGGCACACCCGATCAGGTGACCGAAAAACTGCAACGCCTGCGCCAGGAGATCGGGCTCGACGGTATTCTGGCCGAACTCAACCCCGGCAGCCTCATTCCGCATGCGCGTGTGATGAATGCCTTGCGCCTGCTCTGCCAGGAAGTCGTGCCCCGCTTCCGCTAGACATCTCGTCAAAACGACCGCGCTGCCAAATCATCGTGGAGGAACCGCCATGCCGACTTCAACCGGGATCCGCAACCTGGAATCGGAAACAATCCTTCGGGTTTCCTGGCGTCTGTTGCCATTCCTGATTGCCGCTTATCTGGTCAACTACATCGACCGTGTGAACGTTGGCTTCGCGGCGCTGCAAATGAACAAGGCGGTCGGCATCGATCCCAAGACCTATGGCCTCGGCGCAGGCATCTTCTTTCTCGGCTATTTCCTGCTCGAAGTGCCGAGCAACCCGGCTCTGCAGCGGTTTGGCGCACGCACCTGGATCGCCCGCATCATGATCACGTGGGGCATGGTCTCCGCCGCGTGCGCGCGGATTGGCGGACCGACTTCGTTCCTGGTGTTGCGATTCCTGCTTGGCGTTGCCGAAGCCGGTTTCTTCCCCGGCGTGATCCTTTACATCACTTACTGGTATCCCGCGCAGTATCGGGCGATCGTCGTCGGCATCTTCATGGTGGCGTTGCCGGTGGCAGGCCTGATCGGCTCACCGATTTCGGGGGCCATCCTCTATATGGACGGCATCCTCGGGTTAGGCGGCTGGCAGTGGATTTTCATGCTCGAAGCCGTACCGGCGGTGCTGCTCGGGATCGCGAGCTTCTTTTATTTGACGGATGGACCGGAGCATGCCTCGTGGTTGACGCCCGAGCAGCGCCAATGGTTGACGGCCACGCTGGAGACCGAACGCAAGCGCGCTCCGCCGCGATCATGGGACCGGCCATTTGGAGCACGAGATCGCCAACGCTTCGAAATAGGCCGGCTATTTGCTCGGCGCCGACCAGGCTTCCGTCACGGTGCTTTCCATGACGTGCCGCTGAACCCTTCTGCATCGCGGACAAGCGAAGGTTCGCAAATCCTGGCCCAGGGAGTTCGGCTCAATCGCCGCCAACTTCATTGGAGAACCGCAAGCCGTGCATTGTGGGCCCTGGTTTTGGGCGTCGCCCATGCGTTGCTCCCCTCAGTTCGGCGCCCTGAGTTCGCTGGCGAGCCACCCGGCCGCATTCGATTTGAAACGGTTCGATACAATGACGCTGATCTCGACATGATCGCATTTGGGGCATTCGAACAACCGATGTTCAAAGCCGGTCGGCGCCGTTGAAATGCGCTCCAGCATCATCTTCGTTTGGCAACGAGAACAGCTGGGGCGCTCAATCGGGGTCGGGAAATCCTGGGATGGGGTCACGATGCTTCCCTGCACCTGGGCGGGAGCACGACCAACTCTCTGTCGCCGATAGTTGCCCAAGGCGGAGCGGCGATCAAACCAGCATGCGCCCCCAAGTTCCCGAAGCGCTGGTCGATATTGCTCACTTTCGGGATTAATCGCGACCGCACCGTGAGGAAGAAGCGGCCCCGGCGTGTGGGGTGGCACGCCAAGGCCGTCGTCTGAGTGAATGCCGCGGAGCGGCCCGCGACATCTGCAGCTAAGCAAGCATATGCGGCCAGGGCGGGTGTGGTCAGTTTTGATCACTTTAGGGAACTTCGCGCGCGGCGCCGCGACGGCGGCCCGATTCGAACTACCGAGCTGCAAAGGTGGCGTGAGTAACCGAAGCTTTTGTTCCCGAAACTCCGCTCAATGTCACCACCTGGGCATCGAGCTGTTTTGCAAGCGCTTTGACCACGCCCGTACCCAGCCCGGCTTTCGGCTGGGCGAACACCCCATCAGGCTTGCCCGAGCCATTATCGGAAACCGCGAGCCGCCAATCCGTCCCTGACACATCGTAGGCAACGGCGATCTGACCGTCTTTTGTCTCTTCATTGAACGCGTGCTTGGAGGGAATTGATGACGAGCTCGGTGACGATCAAGCCGATGCTCTCGGCATTGCGGCTGGTGCAAGTTCCGCCTTGGCCGGTGAATTTGATCGAAATCGCCCGATTGTCGCTTATCATCGACTGCTCCAGTGCCGTGCAGAGCGTTGCGAGGTAAGGCCCCATGTCGATCGACCCTTTGGCGACCGATCCATGCAGGTGTTTTTGAACGGCGGCAACCGAAATGACCCTGTTGTGGGCATCCTGCAGATGGCGCCGGGTTTCTTCGGATTCCACCGCTCTTGCCTTCAACATGATAATGCTGGCGATGATTTGCAGGCTGTTGGCGACCCGATGCTCCAATTCTTCCAGGAGCACCTGTTTCTGACGGATCAATTCATCCTTTTCATTCTCGAGGATGCGTTTGTCGGTAATGTCCTCGATGCCAAGCAGGATCGTGGAGTGTGAGCCCTTCTCATAGAAGACCTTGCGGGCGTTCAGAAGCATCGTGCGGCGGCCGACGCCGGGGAAGTCGTGCTCGACCTCGTAGTTTTCCATGGCGCCTCGCTCGGGAACAATCTTCCCAAGCAGCAAACGAAGCTTTGGAATATCCCATTGACCGTCCCCGAGTTCATACAGCGGTTTGCCCTGGGTGTCGTCGGCGTTGACTTTGAAGGTCCGGTAGAAGGATTGGCTCGCGGCAACCACACGAAGATCCTGATCGAGCACAATGAGAGGTTCTCGAACGGTGTCGACGATCGCATGCGCGAGTATCCACGCATCCTCTACTTCGGTGAATTGCCGTCGCCTCGCTCTGCCCGAACGCCGAGATCACGGTGTTCCCCTGGAAGGAGCCGCCGGAGCTGAAAGCGCGCACCATCAACCGCGCGCGCAGCTTCCTGAAGCGGCGTCAGACGGCGTAGAACGTCGCTGGATACCTCATTCACGAGAGGCGAGCGGCGAGTCCGGTCCACCTCTCCCCATCGGGGCTAAGGCGTGCACACATCACGGAAACCGACTCAAATACAGGGACTTAGATGCCCCCCTATTTTCGAAAATCGCTACGTCAAGTGGCTCTGCAACCGTTGGAAAAACTCGCGTTTTTCAACTGCGCCGACCACCGGCTAAAAGATGTGTGCACGCCTTAGCCCCATCGGGGAGAGGTCGATTTGCGCGGCAAATCGGGTGAGGGGGCGCTGCTCTAACGAGAGACCGCAGCCCCTCACCCGGCGCTACGCGCCGACCTCTCCCGATGGGAGAGGTAAGCAGCGCCGCGAGCTAACCAAAACTCATCCTGCCCTACTGGACGGGATCCAGCACGACCACCGGTATCTCGCGCTCGGTCTTGAGCTGATAGTCGGCGTAGGGCGGCCAAAATTCGAGCGCCTTTTTCCAAAGCCGCAGGCGTTCCTCGCCCGCCGTCGTCCTGGCCCGTGCCTTCATCTTCCTGGTCCCGACTTGTACTTCGACGTCGGGGTTCGCGAGAATATTGCGATACCAGCCCGGGTGTTCGGGCGCGCCTCCCTTTGAGGCGACGACGAAGTAACTGCCGCCGTCCGTTCCATAAAACAGCGGGAAGATGAACTTGTCGCCGGACTTGCGGCCGGTGGTGGTCAGCAACAGTGACGGCGCGGTGATCTCGCCTCGCCCTGGCACGGTAGCCTTGTACATGTGCCCGTCGGTTCCCCCGCTGGCAATATAGCGGTTTGCATGCTCGAGCATCCAGCCCGGCAGGTTCGGAGCGAGTTTCGCTTCAGCCATCGTAGCCTCCTTCAAAGTTGCAGGGAGCATAGCATCGGGCGGCGGATCGGCCAATTCCGGCGGCAAGTAAAATCGATTTGGCGTTGTGGAGTGACGATATTGTTGTTGTGTTGCGATGGACAAGTCTGTTGTCGGCGCAAAAGCGGACGTGCTGATCGCAATAAAAAGTTAGCTTTTGGGCGAAGAGCGGACGTGCCGCACGCGTGTTTGATAGGTACCTGTCCTGGGCCTCGTCGAATGACGCAATCAGCGCCCGTTTTTAGCGCTGCACTACCAACCAAGGACATGCACCATCCCCTGAACCAACAGCCCGGCAGTGATTGCGCTGACCGCAAGTGCAACCATCAGGGCAAGGACCATCAATACAAAGCCTGGCCAGTTTCCAAATGCGCTGGCCACGACTTCTGACTGAGCCAAGATATTGCCCAAGCCCATGCTTACCCTTGGTAAGGTGGGTTTACGAACACCATTGCCTGCCATCGCAGCCTCCAAAGCCCGACCCGGAACTCTCCCGAGCCACAGAAAGGATCGAAACCCAACCGAGCACGCGCCGCCTGACCATAAGGCATGCCAGACGCCGTCAACCGTGAGCAACGCACCCGCACCCACGCGGGCCGGGATTGTCTGCCTTGCAGTATTTCCTGCAACGTACCAGTAGCTTGCTGACGCAGCCGAAACTGATGAAATAGCCTGTAGCCGTGCCGATAGCGCCGGGTTGCGCAACCATACAAAATTTTGTATATTTGGCCGAATGGCCGATTTCAAACCCGTCGAATTTCGGGCAGCGCTCTCGACGATTTGCGCGCGTTTCCGGAAGCGGCCCGCCGTGAGGCGGGATATCAACTCGATCAAGTACAGCATGGCCGCGAGCCGGACGACTGGAAAGCAATGAATGCCGTTGGCCCCGGGGTGCGCGAAATTCGGATCAGAGACGCCACCGGAGCATTCAGAGTGTTGTATGTGGCGAAGTTCGAGGATGCGATCTATGTGCTGCACTGTTTCCAGAAAAGGACGCAGAAAACCAGCAAAGCGGATCTGAACCTGGCTGCGCAGCGCTACGGGACTTGTTGAAGGAGCTAACTCGATGAGCAAGAAACGCTTCGCCAATGTGTGGGATGCCATCGAGGACACGCCTGCGCAGGCCGAGAACATGAAGTTCCGTTCGGCGCTGATCATGGCCTTGAAGGATCACATCGCCCGGACCGGGCTGAGCCAGTCGGAGGCCGCCAAGCTGCTTGGCGTTACCCAGCCGCGTATCTCCGATCTCATGCGTGGCAAGATCGAACTGTTTAGCCTCGATACCCTGGTCAATATGATCGGAGCTGCCGGCTTGCACGTTGAAATGCGCGTCTCGGACGCAGCCTGATCGGGACGCTGGTCCCCTGCTCTCCGATCCTGTCTGTGCACAGCGATCGAATTCATGCAGCAATGGAATCCGCCGCGCGCTCCTCGACCAGCGCGATGGCGTCGCGCAGCACGCCCGCGCCGGCGCCCGGCCTGACGCCGTTCTCGGCAAGGTGGCGGCGGAACGCGCGCGCGCCCGGCACGCCGTGAAAGGCGCCGACGAAATGCCGCGTGATCGAATGCAGCCGCGTGCCGCGGCCGAGCTCGTCCTCGATATAGGGCATCATCGCCACGAACACGTCCTTCATCGTGGCATGCGGCGCCGGCTCGCCGAACAGTTCGGAATCGGCGGACAATAGCCGCCACGGTTCCTGATAGGCCGCGCGTCCCAGCATGACGCCATCGACATGCGCCAGATGCGCTTTCGCTTCCGCCAGGCTTGCGATGCCGCCATTGATGACGATGGGCACGCCGGGCATCGTGACCTTCAGCCGATAGACCCTGCTGTAATCGAGCGGCGGAATGTCGCGATTTTCCTTGGGCGACAATCCGTTGAGCCAGGCTTTTCGGGCGTGCACGATCAGCGCGTCGGCGCCGGCTGAGACCACGGCGCGCGCCAGCGTGTCCAGCGCGATTTCGGGATCCTGATCGTCGATGCCGAGCCGGCACTTGACGGTAACGGGAATGCCAACCGCGCGCTTCATGGCCTCGACGCCCCGCGCGACCAGCGCGGGCTCCGCCATCAGACAGGCGCCGAAGCGGCCGTCCTTCACCCGGTCCGACGGACAGCCGACATTGAGGTTGATCTCGTCATAGCCAAACTCCTCGCCGATCTTCGCGGACAGTGCGAGGTCACCCGGCTCCGAGCCGCCAAGCTGCAGCGCGACCGGATGCTCGGTGCAATCGAAACCGAGCAACCGCCCGCGATCGCCATGCAGGATGGCCCCCGTCGTCAGCATCTCCGTGTAGAGCCGGGCGCGCCGCGTCATCAGGCGATGGAAGACGCGGCAATGCCGATCGGTCCAGTCCATCATCGGGGCTACGGAAAAACGCCGCTCTACCAAGTTGTTCTCGCGCATGCTTCTCTAATTAGGCGAAGCCGGCCGCCGGAGCAACCAGATCGCACCCGGCTATCGCGCGGCGCGGGGCTTGCGCGATCCCGCAAAGACCACCGGCGGCACCGCGCGGTTCACCACCTCGCGCATGGCAAAGCTCGACTGGATCCGTGCCACCCGCGGCAATCGCGACAGTTCGTTGCGGTGAATGCGCTCGAAATCCTCGATGTCGCGCGCCAGCACGATGACGATGTAGTCGTCGCTGCCCGACATCAGGAAACATCGGACCACCGACGGACAATTGATGACGGCGGCCTCGAACGATTTCAGCGCCGCATCGTTCTGACTATCCAGCGTGACCCTGACCAGGACGGTGGTGGCAAGGCCGAAGCGGGTCAAATCCAGCACGGCCTGATAGCCGCGGATGAAGCCCGCTTCCTCCAGCGCCTTTTGCCGGCGTGCGATCGCGGTGCTCGACAGCCCGACCCGCGCGGCGAGGTCGACCTGGCTTGCCCGGGCATTGCCTGATAGTTCCGAGAGAATGGTGATATCGATTGGATCGAGCTTCATCGGTTTGGATTCCTGCGCATAACGGAAAAATGATGCAGATTTCCGGCAATAAGCCGGATTAATGCACGAAGATCGCAAGTTTCCAAACCCGAATCCGCTCTACATATTAAGGGAAGGGTTTGAAGCCAGGGAGTACAGAGCCATGCGCGTCGGAGTGCCCAGGGAGATCAAGGTCCAGGAATACCGCGTCGGCCTCACCCCGGCCGCGGTTCGTGAATATGTCGCGGCCGGCCACCGTGTCGCAGTCGAGACCAACGCAGGCGCGGGGATCGGCGCGACCGATGAGGTCTACCGCAAGGCCGGCGCCGTCATCGCCGACAGCGCCGCCGAGATCTTTGCCACGTGTGACATGATCGTGAAGGTGAAGGAACCGCAGGCGCGCGAGTGGATCCAGCTGCGCGAGGGCCAGATTCTCTTCACCTATCTGCATCTGGCGCCGGACCCGGAGCAGGCGCGCGGCCTGATGGAATCGGGCTGCACGGCGATCGCCTACGAAACCGTCACCGATGCCAATGGTCACCTGCCCCTGCTCGCGCCGATGAGCGAGGTGGCGGGACGGCTTTCGATCGAGGCCGCGGGCGAGGCGCTGAAGCGCAGCGCGGGCGGCCGCGGCGTTCTGCTCGGCGGTGTGCCGGGCGTGGCCCCGGCCCGCGTCGTCGTGATCGGCGGCGGGGTGGTCGGCACCCATGCGGCACGGATGGCGGCAGGCCTCGGCGCCGAGGTGACCGTGCTGGACCGCTCGCTGCCGCGGCTGCGCGAGCTCGACGAATTGTTCTCGGGAAGGGTACGCACCCGATTCCCGACCACGGAGGCGATCGAGGAAGAGGTGTTTTCGGCCGATGCCGTGATCGGGGCCGTTCTCGTCCCCGGCGCCAGTGCGCCAAAGCTCGTCACCCGAAAAATGCTGAAGTCGATGCGGCAGGGATCGGTGCTGGTGGATGTCGCCATCGACCAGGGCGGCTGCTTCGAGACCTCGCATCCCACCACGCATGCCGATCCGACCTATGTGGTCGACGGCATCATCCATTATTGCGTGGCCAACATGCCCGGCGCGGTGCCGCTGACTTCGAGCCATGCGCTGAACAACGCCACGCTGCCGTTTGGCCTGGAGATCGCGCGGCTTGGTTTCGCCGCCGTCGAGCAAAACCCCCATTTGCGCGCCGGCCTGAACGTTCACCGCGGCCGCATCACCAACAAGGCGGTCGCTGACAGCCTCGGGCTGTCCTGCCCGCCGGAGCCGATCGCCGCCTGAGCGCGGCGATTGGCCTTGACCACGACGCTGCATCTCCGTCGCGGAACCTCGCGGCTGTACGGTCACCGACATAGCACCGTGCGGAACCGCGAGCCGGGCGACGGGACAGGCCTTGAGAAACTTCTTCGGCGTCATCGCGTTGGAGCGTGCACCCTGTCCTGCAACAGGAGGTTCTCGTGGCCACGCGCATCATCCACCTCATCAATCCCAAGACCAACTCGCTGACGACCCGTCCCATTTACCTCAATCGCGCGCTCTACTCCCCGCTGGCCGGCTTGCTGGCGGTAGCCGCCTGCGTCCTCGATCGCCGATCGTTTCCCGCTGCGCGGCAATCGGCATCGGACGCAATGGCTGATCTACAACCTCTTCATGCGCAAGGCCTCGCGAACCGAGAACATCGATTCGATCGCGACGCCGACCGCTGAACCGGAACAGGCGCCGATGCCTCCGATCCTGCCGGTGAAGCGCGAATGGCGTGCGGCCGTGCTGGAGGCGGCAGACACCGCCGCGCACCACTGGGGCGCATAGCGAGCGCTGTCGATCCAGGCCATTGCCAAAGGGAACGCCGGCTTGAGTGAGCAACTTGAATTTTTCGTTGACCGGAACTCCCGGCCCGAAGGATTGCGCTATGCCGCCGACTTCGTCTCACCGGAGACCGAACTGGAACTGATGGCCCGCATCGCGGCGCTGCCGCTGCAGCCGTTTCAGTTCGGTCAGTTCGAAGGCAAGCGGCAGGTCGCCTCGTTCGGCTTCAGCTACGATTATACGCAGCGCCGGTTGCAGGAGGCCAAGGCGATCCCGGCCTGGCTGACCCCAATCATCCGGCAGGTCGAGATTTTCGGCGGGCCGGGCACCGAAATCGGGCAGATTCTCTGCACCGAATACGATGTCGGCGTCGGCATCGGGTGGCATCGCGACAAGCCGCATTTCGATCGGGTGTTCGGGCTGTCGCTGGGATCGGCCTGCAGGTTCCGGTTCCGGAGGCGCGCAGGCGACAAATGGCAGCGCTTCACGCTCGACGCCCAGCCCCGCTCGCTCTACATGATGTCCGGCCCGGCGCGGCTGATCTGGGAGCACAGCATCCCCGCCGTCGAGGCGCCGCGCTATTCGATCACATTCCGCACCATGGGGAAGCGGAAATCCTGATCTTTCGATCGGCAGACCTGATAGAGTTTCAGCGATTCAGGATCGACCGAATGGCAAGACGCACCGGCAGCGCCGACCTGCCCCTGCATGGCGGACGCGTTCCGCAATGGCTGGCGGCGCGCATGTCATCGCTCGGCGCCATCATTACACAGGCGATCGTGCACCATTACGGCCGCGACGAATTTTTGGCCCGGCTGTCGCATCCGTTCTGGTTCCAGTCGTTCGGCGCCGTCATGGGGATGGACTGGCACTCCTCGGGCATCACCACCAGCGTGATCGGCGCGCTCAAGCGCGGCCTCGGACCGCTGCAGGACGAACTGGGAATCCATGTCTGCGGCGGCCGCGGCGAACATTCCCGAAAAACGCCGGACGAATTGCGGCTGCTCGGCGAGCGCACAGGCCTCGACGGCGCGAGGCTGACCCGCGCCAGCCGCCTGGTGGCGAAAGTCGACAGCGCCGCCGTGCAGGATGGTTTCGATCTCTATCTGCACGGCTTCTTCGTGACCTGCGACGGCAAGTGGACCGTGGTGCAGCAGGGCATGAACGGCGACAAGAAGCAGGCGCGCCGCTACCACTGGCATTCGGCGAGCCTGAAAAACTTCGTCGAGGCGCCGCATAGCGCGATCGACGGGCCTCCGCAGGGCGAGATCCTCAACCTGACGGACATGCGGGCGGACGCCTCGCGCGCGGCGCAGCTCGAACTCCTCGCCGATTTCGGTCCCGACCGCATCGTGACCGAACTGACGGCGCTGAGCGGGGAGGCGCCCGCGCAAGGGCTGCTGCCGCATCTGGTGATGCCCGCGCACCATGACGTGCGATCGAGCGACGTGTTTTCGCGGCGCCTGCACGGCACGCTCGCCGCGGCGGCCGAGCGCGGCCCTCTCGATTTTCCGGAATTACTGCTGACGCCGGGGGTCGGCGCGCGCACGGTGCGATCGCTCGCGATGGTCGCCGAGGTCGTGCACGGCGCGCCCTACCGGTTCGCCGATCCCGCACGTTTCTCGCTGGCTCATGGCGGCAAGGACCGCCATCCCTATCCGGTACCGCTCAAGGTCTATGACGAGACGATCCGCGTGCTGAAGTCGGCCGTACAAAACGCAAAACTCGGCCGCGATGAAACGATGGGGGCGCTGAAGCGTCTCGACGACCAGGCGCGGCGGCTCGAACGAACGGCCGCTGGGCCGTCGCTGCAATCCTTCATCGCCACCGAGCGCGCGGCGTCGCCGTCACTCGATGGCCGTTCGGTGTTCGGATGGGAGCGCGACCTGGCCGATCCCAAGGCTGCGGATTCGAAAAGCTCGTTCAGCGCGCCTGAAGCATGGCGACGCGGACGCCGAGATAGATGAACAGCCCGCCGAGCGCGCGATTGATCCAGGCAAAGAGCCGACCGGATCGCCGGATGCGGCGGGCGGCGCAGGCAGTGAAGGCCGCCACGCCAAGGCACCACAGCGTGCCGTTGAAGATGAAAATCAGCCCCAACAGCAGGAAGGCGGCGGGCTTGTGCGGCGAATCCGCAGCCACGAATTGCGGCAGGAAGGCGAGGAAGAACAGCGCTACTTTCGGATTGAGAATGTTGGTGAGCGCGCCTTGCCCGAACACGCGGCGCAACGACATCTCGCCGTCTCCGACGGTCGCTTCCGGATTGACGGGAGCATGTGCCTGCGACAGCAGCAACTTCACGCCGATGTAGCAGAGATAGGCCGCGCCGACCCATTTCACCAAGGTGAAGGCGGCCGACGATGCCGCGAGCAGCGCCGACAGGCCGATCACCGCGGCGAAGACGTGAACGAGGCAGCCGGTACAGACGCCGAGCGCCGCGGCCGCGCCGCCGCGCCACCCCAATTGCACGCTGCGGCCGACGATATAGGCGGTATCGGGTCCCGGCGTGACGTTGAGCAGAAGGCCGGAGACGATGAAGAGCCAGAGTTCGTGAATGCCGAGCATGATCTTTTCCGACGATATCGCTGCAATCCCGCGTCGAACTTGACACCAAGCCGCACGACAGCGCTATTGCAGCTTGATATCCGCCTCCTTGATCACGCTGCCCCAGCGCTTGACCTCTTCGCGCATGAACGTCGCGGCCTTCTTAGGCGAACCGCCAAAAGTTTCCGCCGACAATTTCTTGAGACGATCCCGGATTTCCGGCTGACGCAGCGCCTCGTTGACGTCGACGTTGATCTTGTCGGTGATATCATTCGGCGTGCCCGGCGGCGCCACGATTGCATACCAGGCCACCGCCTCGAAGCCGGGCAATGTTTCCGCGATCGTCGGCACATCGGGCAGCGACGGCAGCCGCTGGCTCGAGGCGACCGCCAGCAGCTTGAGATTGCCGGCCTCGACGAGCGGCAAGGATGACCCGAGATTGTCGAACATCAGGTCGACGTCGCCGGCGAGCAGGCCCTGCAGCGCGGGGGCCGAGCCGCGATAGGGAATGGAACGCAGCTTCACCTTGGCCATGGCCTGGAAAAGTTCGGCCGTGAGATGGGACGTCGTGCCGTTGCCCTGGGTAGCGGCCGTCACCTTGTCGGGGTTGTTGCGCAGGTAGTCGATCAGTTCGGCCACACTCGATGCCTTGATGCTCCCGGGATTGACGATCAGTGCGTTCGGCACATGGGCCATGACGATGATCGGCTCAAATTTGGCGGGGTCGAAGCCGAGGTTCGGATAGATATTCTGGTTGATCACCAGCGGCGGCGGCGGCGAGGCCAGCAGCGTGTAGCCGTCGGGCGCCGCATGATAGGCGAATTCGGCGCCGATATTGCCGCCCGCCCCGGTGCGGTTCTCGATGATCACCGGCTGGCCCCATTTGCGCGACAAAAAGTCTCCGACCAGCCGCGGAACGGCGTCGGCGGTGCCGCCGGCCGCGAACGGCACGATGATCCTCACGGCGCGATCCGGATAGGTTTGCGCACGCGCTGCCGTAACAGCCAACGCGGACAGAACAAATGGCAGCGTCAGAACGGCTGCATATCGGCCCAGCAAAACCAGGCACCGGGTGCGCAGGCGCGGCATGAGTTTCCTTCCCTGATTTCTTGACGGTCCGACCTTGCCTGATGTCAAAGTGCCCCGGACTGTGTGAGGATACAACGGCGTAACCGGATTTTTTTGGGCCCCGCGCGAACAGGAGTTGAATGGTGCAATCCCGTCTGAATGTCGCGATCGTGGGCGGCGGTATTGGAGGTTTGTTCGCGGCCAATGCGCTAAAGGCGCAAGGCGCGCAGGTTGCGGTCTACGAACAGGCGCCCGCGATCGGCGAAATCGGCGCCGGCGTGTTTCTCACCCCCAACAGCGTGCGGCATCTGCAGCGGATCGGATTGGGGCCGGAAGTCGAGAAATGGGGAGCCCGCGTCGGCAAGGAGTCGCGCTATTTCCGCCACGACGGCGCGCCGATCGCGCCGGTGCAGGTGACGGATTCGTCGGGCTGGAATGCGACCTTCGGGATGCACCGCGCCGATCTCGTGGCGATGCTGGCCGCCGCCCTGCCCGAAGGCGCCGTCCATGCCGGGCATCGCTGCACCGGTTTTGAACAGGACAGCGACATTGCGCGCGTTTCGTTCGCCAACGGTGTCTCGGTCGAGGCCGATATCGTCATCGCCGCCGACGGCATCCATTCCGAGCTGCGGCCTTATGTGTTTGCCGCGTCGCAACCGGTGTTTTCGGGATCAGTCGCCTACCGCGGCCTGGTGGCGCATGAGCGCGTGGCGGATTGGCCTGTCGACCGCTGGCAGATGTGGCTGGGCCAAGGCCGCCACTTCCTCGCCTTCCCCGTGCGCGCGGGACAGCTGATCAACTATGTCGGCTTCGTGCCGACCGACGAGCAGATGAAGGAATCCTGGTCGGCACCCGGCGATCCGGATGTGCTCAGGGCGGCGTTTGCGGGCTGGGATCCGCGCATCGGGCAATTGCTGAAGGAAGTTCAGCTCACCTTCCGCTGGGCGCTTTATGACCGCGAGCCGCTGCCGGTCTGGACCCGGCAGAGGCTGAGCCTGCTCGGCGATGCCGCCCATCCGATGCTGCCGCACCTCGGACAAGGCGCCAATCAATCGATCGAGGACGGTATCGCGCTCGCGACCATTTTGGCGCGCGCGAACCGGACAACCGCGCCATCCGCGCTCGCAGCCTATGAGCAACTGCGGCGGGAGCGCGTGGCGCAGGTCCAGCGCGGCGCGCGCGAAAACGGGCTGCGCTATGATTCCGCCTATTCGGATCTCGGTGTCAGAGACGCGGAGATATCGGCGCATGCCGCCTTCCGCAGGCGGCTCTATGACCACGACGTGGTTCCCGACGCGCAGGCCGCGGCCGCGGCGCTGGTGTAACGGCTCGAGCTACGCGCCGGCGGCCGGCAGGCTCGCCGCCGCGATGGCGACGATCTCGGCGAGACGGCGGCGGACCTTCGAGGGCGCCGAGCGCAGCAATGATCGCAGGTGTCGCATGGTTCCGATTTCCTCTGGCGCCGGCGGGGACAGCGCTCCGCCAGCAGCACGCAGCAATGAAATGGGCCTGGCCGAAAGACCTGTCGAGGGCGCGCCGAAAATAGCAAAGCGCTCGTCGTCAGACCGGTTTTCGACAGTGGCTTCCTTGCCCTAACCGGGCCCGCCACGATGGAAATGTTCTCCATGCGTTTCGGGGTAAGGTCCGCAGGGATAGTCCTAAAGGATGTGCTTCTCGCCCCAGGCCTTTAGCGTGCGAAGCGCAAGCGGATATTGGGTGGCAAACCTTCAACGTCCGTTCCGTGCCCAACCGGCGACATCGGCTTGACTATTCGATCAACTCGTCGGCGCGGGCGAGAAGCGACGCCGGGATGGTTATGCCGAGTGCCTTTGCGGTCTTGAGGTTGATGACGAGATTGAATTTGGTGGGTTGCTGCACGGGGAGGTCGTTCGGCTTCTCACCACGAAGGATTCGATCAACATACTCTGCTGCTCTCTGGAAAGTATCTTTCAAGTCGTAAGTGTAGGAGACGAGTTCCTCCGGCCATAACGGGACCCGTGTCGGAGAAAATCGTCGGCAATCGATGCTGCAATCCCAAGGCGGCGACGAGATCGTCACTGATGTCGGCATGCGGAAGCACGATGATGCCACCGTTCTCCTTGGTCGCGAAGGACGAAATAACACGTTCGATTTCAACCGCATTACGGACAGCACCGGGTATTGCTTCGATGCCTAAGCGCGGTGCTGAATCCCGGATCGAATGCCAGAGCCCCAGATGCACAGGCGTATCGGGTTGAAAGATCGTCAAAACGCTGGTGACTTGTGGCGCCGTCTCTTTCAGCTCCTCAAGCCACTTGCCGCCCATTGTTCCATCGTAGCCGGCGAAACCAGTGATATTGCCGCCCGGATGGGCGAGACTGGCAACAAATCCGGAGCCCACCGGATCGCCGACCCTGACGAACACGATCGACACCTCCTTCGCCATCGGCTTCAGCATCGCGACTGCGGCATTGCTGAACACCAGGATGACATCGGGTGAGAACGCGAGCGAACCCGCTACGGTCGCGCGATTCTGTTCCGGTTCGCGCGTCCACCAGCGCACGTCGGTACGAATGTTGCGCTCCTTTGTCCAGCCCAACTCTTCAAGCCGCTGAAAGAATGCGGCGACATAGGCGTCGCTGTGTTCCGTTTGCGCAATTCCCATCAGGACTGCGATCCTGCGCACTTCATGCTTTTGCGCGTTCAGCGGCAGCGGCCACGTGGCAGCCGCTCCTCCGAGAAGTCCGATGAACGCGCGTCGCTTCATGCATTGCCCCGTGGACCATGGGCTTGGGATGCTGATTCCTATCTGAAACTTGCAGGCCCGTGCAATGGCCCACAGCGGGCCGCGAAAAAGCCATTGGGCGCAAGTTACCGTGAGGGCTGCCGAGGTCCGCCGAGGGTCAAAAGCGCCGTTTTGGGCGTCGGCTGATTATTTCCGATCTACCCCGAACAACGGACATCGTCAGACTGGCCGGCTTGGTCCGTTTGGTGTCAAGAGCGGTCATTTCTTGAGGCAAACGTCTTGTGAGTTCGCTTGCGTCACGCTTTAAGAGCGCGGCGAAGATTTCATAAAGAAAGCTTGTCCATGAGCGATGATGCTACAATCCGACGCTTAAGGTCAGACGATGCGGCGTCTTTTAGAGCGATTCGCTTGGAGGCGCTAAAAGCAAACCCAGAATTGTTACGGAGCACCTTTGAGCTAGAGGACAAACTGGACGTGGCATGGTTCGCGGGCCGGCTTGAAGACGCCCACATAGTGGGGGCGTTTCGAGACGGCGAACTTGTCGGGACAGCGGGCTTCGCTATTCAGCAAGGGCAGCCGAATGCCCATAAGGGCAGGTTGTTTGGTATGTACGTTCGATCGAGCTCAAGAAACCTCGGCGTCGGACGTCTGTTGTTAAGCGCTGTGCTAGACGTAGCTCGCGAGAACGTCGAACTAATCCAGTTGAGCGTCGTCAGAGAAAACGGACCTGCCCGAAGAACTCTATGAAAGTGTGGGTTTTTTAGAATTTGGCGTGGAGACAAGAGCCTCGAAGTATGGCGAGAAATATTACGATGAAGCACTCATGGCCCTCGACTTCAGTCGTCCGGCGGATTTCTCTTAAGGGTCTTGGTCGTGTAAAAACGATCTCCAAAGGTATCAGTCCCGTAAGGCAGGAGACACGCAGGGTCTCAGGCCACGATCGCAGCCATCAGCGGCTTGGTCCCGACGATGTTCATGACCCGCGTCAGATTATAGGCCAGGACCGAGAGAGCCATCTCGGCAGCTGCTTTTGGAAGCGTTTTGGTGAGGAAGTGTGTCGCTCCCATGCGGGCCTTCATCGTGCCGAACGGATGCTCGACCGTCTCGCGACGCTGGCGCATGGCTTGTGGGTTTGCATCAAGGCGCTGCTGCACAGCTTCGAGCAGATGCTCATGCTCCCATCGCGGAATCCGCCGCTCTGGCCCTGTCGTGCACTGCGATTTAAGCGAACAATCCTGACAGGCCGTGGTCCAGTAGCGCCGTAGCCGCTTGCCATCCTCTTCGTTCGTAAAGCGATACGGCAGTTTCTCCCCGGCTGGACAACGATAGGCGTCCTCCTCTGGCAAATAGATAAAGTCCTGCTTGCCGAAGCGCCCGTCCGACTTGGCGCTCGACGTCTGCGGCTTGGGCAGAGTTACCGTGATGCCGGCCTCGTGGCACGCGAGGATCTCCAGGCTGCTGAAGTAGCCGCGATCGGCAACGGCCTCGAGTGTCTCGGTCTTGAGAACAGCCTTGGCCTGCTTGGCCATATTGGCCAGTTGAGCCCGATCTGAGCCGCTGTTCGTGACCTCATGCGTCACAATCAAATGATGCTCGGTATCGACGGCGACCTGCACGTTGTAGCCAACGACGCCGGAGCCACGCCCGCTCGTCGCCATCGAACGGCTGTCGGGATCGGTCAGCGAGATTTGCTGGTCAGGCGAAGCGCGCATCTGCTTCTCGTAGACAGCAAGCTTACCCATCTCCTCCCTCAGCTTTGTCAGCTTCTCCTTGAGCCTCGTCACCTTTCCAGCCAGCGCTTCGGTCGGCTCCTGCCGGTCGGCCGTGTCAAGCTGGCTCAGATACCGCGCCACACTCTCCTCCAACTGGGCACGCCGCCGCTCCACTTTTGCCCGCGTGAAGTTCTTGTCCCGGTTGTTCACGGCCTTGAACTTGCTGCCATCGATGGCAACCCTTGCCGTTGCGAGAAGCCCCATCTCACGGCAGAGCTCGACGAAGCGGGCACATACCTTGCGCAGAGCCAGGCCGTTGTCCTTGCGGAAGTCCGCGATCGTCTTGTGATCAGGAGCGAGCCGACCCAGCAGCCACATGACCTCGACATTGCGTCCGGCCTCCCGTTCGAGCCGCCGGCTCGACTGCACCCGGTTCAGATAGCCGTAAATGTAGAGCTTAAGGAGGACCGAGGGGTGGTACGAGGGCCGACCTGTTGCCGCCGGTTCCACCCCCTCAAAGCTCATCTCAGCCAAATCGAGCGCATCGACAAACACGTCGATCACTCGAACAGGGTTGCTCTCGTCAATGAAATCATCGAGGCATTCGGGCAATAGCGTCCATTGCCCACGATCCGCCTCTTCAACGAAGCGCCTCATCAATTCCTCCCTACAGAATCACGGGAGAATCATAACAGCAGCACCGCGTTTTCACACAGCCAGGGTCAAAAGCCGAAAGGTTCAGCCTGAGCACAGATGTTCCGCTTTACCCACAAGAGCGGACATGGCTTGCAACGCTTATGAACCGACGCCCCCGAGCTATCCCGGCGCGAACCCGAACGTCCGCTCAAAGCGCTTGACGTAAGCCGGCCAGACCTCGGGATTGATGAGGCGCGGCGGGCGCTTGCCGTCGAGCGCGTCGAGCATCTGCTCGGCGGCGATGCGGCCCATGTTTTCGCGCGCTTCCCTGGTCACGCCCGCGGTATGCGGGCTTGCCAGCACGTTGTCGAATTGCAGCAGCGGATGCTGCGGCGGCGGCGGTTCCTTGGACCAGACGTCGAGACCGGCGCCGGCGATCCGCTTGCTGCGCAGCGCGTCCAGCAGCGCCGCCTCGTCATGGATGAAGCCGCGCGCCGTGGTGATGAAATAGGCATGCTTCTGCATGCTGGCGAATTCGCGCGCGCCGATCATGCCGCGGCTGTCCCTGGTCAACGGACAGTTGATCGACACAAAGTCCGAGCGGCGCAGCAATTGGTCGAGCGTAACCTTCTCCCCGCCGCGCTCGGCCATCTCGGTCGCCGACAAATAGGGATCGTAGGCCAGCACGTTCATGCCGAGCAGGCCCCGGCACAGCGCGGCGATGCGGCGGCCGACATTTCCGAGGCCGACGACGCCGATGGTCTTGCCCTGCACTTCCGTGCCCATCAATTCGTTGCGGTTGACGTTGGCGTCGCGCCGCAGCGCGCGGTCGGCCTGGATGATGCGTTTCGACAGCGTCAGCAGCATGCCGAGCGCGTGCTCGGCGACCGACTGTGCGTTGCCGCCGGACTGGTTGACCACCACCACGCCCGCCGCCGTGCAGGCCTCGACATCGACGGGATCGAAGCCCGCGCCGTTGGAGGAGACGATCAGCAGGTTCGGCGCGCGGCGCAACAGATCGGCATGGACGTGAAAGTGCGGCGCGAGTTCGTCGCGCGCGGCGCCGACCTGATAGGCGTGCGCGGCGGCGAGGATCGGCGCGGCGACTTCGTCGGAGCTTTCATTCTCAAGCCGGTCGAGCCGCACATCGGGCCGGGCCTGCAGGATCTCGGCATAGATCGGATTGGAGAGGTACTTGACGTAGAACACGCGCTTGTTGTTGACGGACATTGAAGGACTTTCAGTTCGGGAAACCATAGAGTTTGGCGGGATTGGTGACGAGAATGCGTTGTTGGGTCGCCTGATCCGGCGTCCACATCTGAAACATTTCGAACAAATGTCCGGCATCGGGCATCTCGCCCTCGATGCGCGGATGCGGCCAGTCGCCGCCCCACACCAGACGCTCGGGATTGGCGGCGACGAGTGCTTCGTGAAACGGCCGCGCGTCGGGATAATCGGGAGCTTGGCGGGAAATCCTGTGCGCGCCGGAGAGTTTTGCCCAGCACCAGCCGTCGCCGACCGCACGCAGCAGGCTCTGGAAGCCGGCCGTTGCCGTTCCTGCGCGCGCATCGCTGCGGCCCATATGGTCGATCACCACCGGCAGGCCCAGCGATTTCAAGACAGGGATCGTGTCCGGCAAATCCTTGACGTCGATCCAGAGTTGAAGATGCCAGCCGAGTTCTTTCATGGCGGGCGCAAGCCGCTCCGCCGCGGCCAGCGGAACGCCGCCGCGATAGTGCAATTGGCCATCGCGGAAGAAATGGTTGAAGCGCAAGCCGCGGACGCCGGTCCGGTTCCATTCGCGCAACGTCTCGGGCGAGACCTCGCCATCGGCCACCGCGACACCGCGCAAACGCTCCGGCCGCCGCGCCAGCGCATCGAGCATCGCGGAATTGTCGTGGCCATGGGCACTGCCCTGCACCAGCACGCCGCGCGCAAATCCTGTTGCGTCGAGCATGCCCAGATATTTGTCGAGCGGCGCGTCGGGCGGCGTGTAGCTGCGGTCGGCCGCATAGGGAAACTTCGCGGCGGGCCCGAACACATGGGCGTGGGTATCGCAGGCGCCCGGCGGCGGCGGGATTTTGGGCCGGCTGACCTCGCGCGGCGGCAGGCAGGCCGGAATCATCGGTGGTTCCACTTGCGGCAAGTCCCGAAGCTATGAGGAGCGCGATGCTGGCGCGGTGAAACCGGCCCAGGTCAGATAGAGACCGATCAGGAGCGAGGGCGCGACATAGAGAAAGAGATGCTCGCTAAAACGTATCCCGCCATACATCCCGGTCAGCGTTTCCGGCGGGAGATACAACAGCAGCAGTCCCTTGGCGAGGATCAGCCATCCGACCATCGTAACCACCACCGGCAGCGCGCCGCCCGACCACACATTGTGCCCGAGCACCAGCGCAAGACCGAGGCCGAGGCTGATGACGCCGTAGGTGAACATCAGCGGCTTGTCGGCCATCCCGCTTTCGACAACGGCGCTGCCGTGCAACAGCAAATCGGCAACCAGCAACACGATGAAGAGACCGATGAGCCGCGCGAGATAGATGGTAAGTCGGGACATGCTGACCTCCAGAGGTTGCCACGCAACAGATGCGGCCTTCGGCTTGGTTCGATTTCAAACGCCGGCGCGCTCGCTCTGCCGCATCATTCGGCCTTGATGCCGGAGGCCCTGATGATCGGCCCCCATTTGTCGTAATCGGCGTGAAGCTTGACGTCGAAGGCCTGCGGCGTGCTGCCGATCGGCAACGCGCCGAGCTTGTTCAGCCGCTCCTTCACCGAATCCGAGTTCAGCGCCGCGACGAAATCATGCGAGAGCTTTGCAACCACATCGGGCGGCATGGCCGCCGGCCCGAGCAGGCCCCACCACACTTCGGTGTCGTAGCCCGGCACGGTTTCGCTGATGCTGGGCACGTCTGGCAGGAACGAGGCCCGCTTGGCGGTCGTGACCCCGAGCGCGCGGACGGTGCCGGCCGAAAGCTGGCCTACGGATTCCGGTCCGTTGTTGAACGACATCGTGATCTGGCCGCCGAGGAGATCGTTGATCGCCGGCGCGCCGCCTTTGTAGGAAATCGCGCTGATATCGACCCTTGCGAGATTTTTCAGGAGCTCACCGGCCAGATGCGTCGAGGTTCCCGGCCCGGCATTGCCGAAGGTCAGCGTTCCCGGCTTGGCGCGTGCGGCGGCGATCAGGTCAGCCATCGTCTTGAACGGCGAATCCGCGCGCACCAGCAGGATATTCGGCGAGGAAGCCAACAGCGAGATCGGCGTGAAATCCTTGAACGTGTCGTAGGGGAGTTTGGCGTAGAGAAACGAATTGGTCGGATGGCCGCTGGCGACGACGATCAGGGTGTATCCGTCGGGCGCCGAGGCGGCGAGCGCCTGCGAGGCGATCACACCGCCCGCGCCGGGCCGGTTTTCGACCACCACGCCCTGCCCCCATTGCCTGGAAACCGCATCTCCCAGCGTGCGTGCGAGAATGTCGACCGCGCCGCCGGCGGCATAGGGCACGAAAATATGCACCGGCCGCGACGGGAAAGGCGACTGGGCGACTGCCGGGCCGCCCGCGATAGCCACCGCCAGAGTCGCAACCAGCCAAAACCACCTGCTCAAGTCATATCCTCCCGGTGTCACTATCAGTTCTTATCGCACGCCGGCCTGCCCCTGGCTTCGCCATCCGGCGCAGATCACGGCTACGACCGGGACATGTTGACAATCCCGGGGATCGCGTCAAGTTTCGGCGCCTCAACGAGACAGCCGCAATCAGATCGCGCAGCCAAAATCGTCGCGAAGCACAAGGAGAATTCGATGGCGGTAGCCGCGGAACACATCTCGCCCCAGACCGAAAAGGCCTCGCAGGAGAAGAGCTGGCACGAGGTGGTGCTGCAGACGCTGAAGCGCAACGACATCCGCCTGGTGCCCTACGTGCCCGACCGCGTGCTGACCACGCTGATCAGGAACATTCACGCCGACCCGTTCTTCACCACCTTCCCCACCGCGCGCGAGGAAGAGGCCGTCGGCATCGTCTCCGGCGCCTGGATGGCCGGCATGAAGGGCGCGGTGCTGATGCAGACCAGCGGCTTCGCCACGCTCGCCAATGTGCTGGCGTCGCTGGTGGTCCCGAGCCAGATTCCGCTGATCATGTTCGTCTCGGAACGCGGCACGCTCGGCGAATTCAACTACGGGCAGGCGCTGGTCTGCCGCACCATGCGGCCGGTGCTGGAATCGCTGGCGATCGAGCACCACACCTGCACCCGGCTCGACGAATTCGAATTCATCGTCGATCGCTCGATCAAGCAGGCCATCACCACGCAGGCGCCGGTCGCGCTGATCCTCAACCCGCTGCTCACCGGCGGCAAAGTGTTCGACAAGTGAGATCAGCCATGAACATCGCAAGCTCTACGCCGGCCCGCAACACCAAGGTGATGAACCGGTTCGACCTAACCTCGCGCCTGGTGGCAAAACTGAAGAACGAGGAAGCCGTGGTCGGCGGCATCGGCAACACCAATTTCGATCTCTGGGCCGCCGGCCATCGGCCGCAGAACTTCTACATGCTCGGCAGCATGGGGCTGGCGTTTCCGATCGCGCTCGGCGTGGCGCTGGCGCAGCCGAAACGCCGCGTGTTCGCGCTCGAGGGCGACGGCTCGCTCTTGATGCAGATGGGGTGTCTGTCGACCATCGCGACGCTGAAGCCTGACAACCTCACCATGGTGCTGATGGACAACGGCGTCTACCAGATCACCGGCGCACAGCCGACGCCGGCCGCGGCCGTGTCCGATCTGGTGGCGGTCGCGATCGGCTGCGGGCTTGCCAACAGCGCCTGGGCCGCCGACGAGGAAGATTTCGAGCGCCTGATCGATCAGTCGCTGACTGCCTCGGGTCCGACGCTGATCGGGGTGCGCATCGACGACAAGCCCGGCGTCGGCGCCACGCGGCGCGATCCCGTGCAGATCCGGGAACGTTTCATGGTCGGCCTCGGCGCGCGGCAGCCGTTATAATCGGCATTGCAGCCTCCCTGCGCCTGTCAGGTGAAGGGCCGCCCCGATTGCGGGTCTCGGAACAGTAGTGTTTCGCGTTTCACCGACGGCCCCGCAGCTGCGCCCGCCATTCGCGCCAAATTGAAACAAGCGTGATCGCAGACGGTTTGGTCGTGCCTATCTATTATGAAGATGATGAGAAAGGACCGATCATGAAACCTGCGACAATAGCAATGGCAACCGCACTTGCTCTCTCGAGCACGGCCGTCCTGGCGCAATCCGGAACAACTTATGGACAATCCGGAGCCTCCATTGGAACAGTCACCGCTCCGTCAGTGGGATCGTATTATTGGCCGTCGGTAGGCACGACAAATGCAGTTCCCACCTGGAGCAACACCGGGCCTCGCGTGAGTAGCGCGCCCGCTCCCGGCGCGCCTGCCATCGGCACCGCACCGTTGAGCTCCGGGGTTCGCAGGTAATCCCGTCTCCATGGCCACATTCCAGGGTGCGCATACGAGAAAGCGGCAAGCCAGCTCTCGGGGTGAACTCGGGCGGCAGGGACCTCCGCCGCGCCGGCGGGGATGGGCTCTTCTACTGCTTCGCTAATCAGTAAGGCGATATTCACAAGCTTGGCGATAATGGCCGGACCTTGCCGGTCCTGTGCTGCAGCGCATGGGTCGGGCAGTGACACGAAACGGACCTCCAGCGAGGTCGGACTTGAGTTCGCTATCAGGGGCAAAGCGGACTCTATGAGCTCGGAGCGAGTATTTCGCCTTCTGGACCCAAAGCGGACATCGGCCGTTCGGTACCTCGATTAAAGACCAGCCGTCCCGTTTCAATCGACACGCTTTTCTCCTAGCATAGGTCGTATGTTCAAACGTTTTGTGGCGGCGCGCGAGGATGAACCGGGCGATGCCTGGAGGGCTCGCTTTGCTGCCGGTCGAGATGAAACCGTGCGCTGGTATCTTGGATCGGCACGGGGGCCACCTCCGAGCCCAGCTGAATGCCGAGCGGCACTTCGCCATCATATGCCGGAATTGGTTTCCCACTACGACCGGGCTTGCGCCTTGGTGGGCAATGACAATCTTGCGCATTGCGTACTGAGCCACTATCGGCCGCCGCCTATCGTCCACGGATGCAGCCAGGCGATTTGGCTTGGCGCCGGTGGCCCAGCGCTGGTTCGAAACTATGACTTTCCGCTTGATGTGGTCTCGGATCGCGTCGAGTTGACCGCATGGTCGGGGCATCGGGTTATCGCAAAGACGCAACGTCCATGGGGCGGTTGCCTCGACGGCATGAACGAGGATGGGTTGGTAGCCAGCATAACGGACGGTGGCACTGGCGCCCAAGGGCTCGGATTTTCCGTGATTTTGTTGGTGCGTTACGTCTTACAAACCTGCTCAAACGTAGACGAGGCTATCGCGGCGCTGAACCGCATTCCTATTGCGTTGTCGCAAAACGTCACCCTTCTGGACCGAACAGGTCGATTTGCGACCGTGTTTCTTGGCCCCGAACGGGAACCAGCCGTATCGCGCATACCGGCGTGCACAAACCATCAGGAGACGACCACGAAAGTTGGCTCATTAGAACGGCAGCGGACCATCCTTGCGGCTCTTGAAGATCACACAATGACATTGGAACGTCTGACCGCAAAATTCTTCGAGCCGCCGCTGTACTCTCGCCGGGAGGGTTTCACCACGGTCTACAGCGCCGTTTATTTGCCTGCCGAAGGGCGCGTTGACTATCTTTGGCCGGGCATGCGCTGGAGCCAGCGCTTCAATCACTTCGTGGCCGCAGAATACACTCATGACTACGGAGATCTGCTATCCTGATCGCCGCACATGTCCCCTGTTGGCACCTAACGGACATGGCTATTCGGACTGACGATGTCCGTTTGTCGGGTAGAGCGGATCTCACGGTCGGTCGAACGCCGTGATATCCGGGAATGCCAAACCAGACATCGCCAGAACGGAGCGGAGCGATCCCGTGCAGATCAAGGAACGATTCATGCTCAGGCTTGGCATGCGGGAGGCGTTGTAGAGCCTGCGGCCTTCCTGCATCCGTCATTCCGGGGCGACGCGTAGCGTCAAACCTGAAATCTCGAGATTCCGGGTTCGCGCGAAGACGCGCGCCCCGGAATGACGATTAGCTGCTACAGCAGCCCCGCCCCGCGCGCCCATTTGTACTTGGCGCCGAGCACCGCGACCGGAATCTCCGTCGAATAGGCGTAGGCGACGATGCCGTTCTGGTAGAGGTAGTCGGCGGCCTCCTCGACCTCGATGTCGCCGGCGAGCGAGGCCACCATCGGCTTCTCGATGCCCTTGGCCTTCATCGCGTTCTTCACTTCCACCATGTTCCTCGCAAACACCATCGGCGGCGTCACGATGGTGTGCCAGTAGCCGAGGATCAGCGAGTGGATGCGCGGGTCCTCGAGTTCGAGTTTCACGGTGTTGACATAGGTGATCGGCGGCTCGCCGCCGGTGATGTCGACGGGATTGCCGGCCGCCCCGAACGGCGGGATGAATTTGCGGAACGCGGCGTCGAGGTCCGGCGGAATGACCATCAGCTTGAGATTGTTGTCGATGCAGGCGTCCGACAGCAGCACGCCGGAGCCGCCGGCGCCGGTGATGATGACGACGTTCTCGCCCTTCGGCGTCGGCAGGATCGGAATGCCGCGGGCGAAATCCAGCATGTCACGCAGCGAACGCGCACGGATCACGCCGGACTGGTTGAAGACGTCCTCATAGATCTTGTCGTTGCCGGCGAGCGCGCCGGTGTGGGAACTCGCCGCCTTGGCGCCGGCCGAGGTGCGGCCCGCCTTCAGCACCACGATCGGCTTCTTCTTCGAGACGCGTTTTGCGACTTCGGCGAATGCGCGGCCATCCTTCAGGTCCTCGCAATGCTGCGCGATGATCTTGGTGTTGTCGTCCTGCTCGAAGAACGTCAGCAGATCGTCCTCGTCGATGTCGGACTTGTTGCCTAAGCCGACGATCGCCGAGACGCCCATTTTCGCCGAGCGCGAAAAGCCGATGATCGCCATGCCGATGCCGCCGGACTGCGACGACAGCGCGGCTCCGCCTTTCACGTCATAGGCGGTACAGAAGGTCGCGCAGAGGTTGGCGGGGGTATAATAGAAGCCGTAGATGTTCGGCCCCATCAGGCGAATGCCGTATTTCTGGCCGATCGCCTGGATTTCCTCCTGGCCCTTCACATTGCCGGTTTCGGCATAGCCCGAGGGGATCAGGATGGCGCCGACCACTTTCTTCTCGCCGCATTCGATCAGCGCGCCGGCCACGAGGCTTGCCGGAATCGCAAACACCGCGATGTCGACCTCGCCGGGAATGTCCTTGACCGACTTGAAAACCTTCTTGCCCATGATCTCCTCGGCCTTGGGGTGGATCGGGTAGATCTCGCCCTTGTAGCCGCCGTTGATCAGGTTCTTCATCACGGAGTTGCCGATCTTGCCGGTCTCGGCGGAGGCGCCGATCACCGCCACGGCCTTCGGCTTCATGATCCGGTTCATCTGGCGCACGATATCGTCATGGTTCGGACGCGGCCGCGGCGGCTTTGGCGCGAAGTCGACGACGATGCGGACGTCGGCGGCAATCGCCGCGTCCCTGGTCGCGAATACCGGGTTCAAGTCCATCTCGGTGATTTCAGGGAAATCGGTGATCAGTTTGGAGACGTTGACGATGATGGTGGCGATCGCCTCGCGATTGGCCGGATCGGAGCCGCGGACACCTTTGAGCATCTCCGCGGCCTGGATGCCGTCCAGCATCGAGAGCGCGTCTTCTTTCGACGCCGGCGCGAGACGGAAGGTGATGTCCTTCAACACCTCGACCAGAACGCCGCCGAGGCCGAACGCCACCAGCTTGCCGAACGAGCCGTCGGTGACCGCGCCGACGATGACCTCCTGCCCGCCGGTCAGCATCTGCTGCACCTGGATGCCCTCGATCTTGGCGTCGGCTTTATACTTTTTGGCGTTGGCCAGAATGATGTCGTAGTTCTTCTCGGCTTCGGCCGCAGTCTTCACGCCCACCACGACGCCGCCGGCCTCGGTCTTGTGCAGGATGTCGGGCGAGACGATCTTCATCACCACCGGAAAACCCATGCCGGTCGCGATCTTCGCAGCTTCAGCGGCCGATTTCGCCACGCCCTCCTTCGGCACCGGAATGCCATAGGCGTCGCAGACCAGCTTGCCTTCCGGCGCCGTCAGGCTGGTGCGTTTGTCCGCCTTGACGGCATCGAGTATCTTGCGGACCGCATCTTTGGAATTCGACATTGGCTTCCTCCTTGGCGTCTGTTTTTAATTCGCGGCGCCGCCCGCGGCATCGCGCCGCAATCGCCTGCGTGTAGAGTGTTCCCGGGTGTGGCAGACGCGGGTCCGCGTCCGCCGCAACTTCGTTTGCGGCCGCTGGTTGGCTCGTTATGGCATTTGGTATGCCAGGAGCAAAGTTGTCAAGTCACGACGAGGGGCGAAGTACTGAAAACATGGGTAACTTGACATTCTGGCATTTGGCATGCCAAAAATTAAGCCGAATATTTTTCTGTTAAGGACGGCTCCCACGGAGGAGACCTGTCGTGCCCCCGCGGAAACAACCCAAGGCGCAGTCCACCATGGCCGAGGCCGAGATTGCAATCGTCCGAATTGCCCCGGAGACGAGCTTCAAGAACAAGGCCTATGAAGCCTTGAAGGAAGCCATTCTCAAGATGGACATCTATGCGACACCGGAACCGGTGATGCTCGACGAGCGTGCCCTGTCCGAGCGCCTCGGCGTCAGCCGCACCCCGATCCGCGAAGCCATCGCGATGCTGGAACAGGACGGTTTCGTGAAAACCGTGCCGCGCCGCGGTATCGTCGTCGTTCGCCGCACCAAGAGCGAGATCGTCGACATGATCCGAGCCTGGGCCGCGCTGGAAAGCATGGCGGCGCGGCTGATCACCACCACCGCACGCAAGAAGGACATTTCGTCGCTGCGCGACTTCTTCAAGGATTTTGGCCGCGATCGTTTGCCGCAGGACCACGTCGAGGAATATTCGAAAGCCAACATCGCCTTTCACCAGGCGCTGATTTCGCTGTCGGAATCCGAAGTGCTGGTCGACATGACCAACGACATCCTGCTGCATGTGCGCGGCTATCGCCAGTTGACGATCGGGCGCAAGGATCGTACCGCGACCTCGCTGCCCGAGCATCTTGCGATCATCGAGGCGCTGGAGGCGCGTGACACCGAGCTTGCGGAGAAGCGTGCGCGCGACCACACGCTCGGCCTTGCCGCCTATGTGGAAGCCCACGGGCAGGAACTGTTTTAGCCAATACAATCCTTTAAACCGGGCGACGATTTGAAGAAGACGACGAACGCGTCTCGTCAAGAAAAATCAGGGAGGCCAGCCGATGCTGAACACCGCGACCAAGACCGAGGCGACGGAGCCCCAGCAAGAGCTGACGGATGGCTTTCATCTCGTCATCGATGCGCTGAAGCTCAACGGCATCCATACCATCTACGGCGTGCCGGGCATCCCGATTACCGATCTCGGCCGCATGATGCAGGCCGAAGGCATCCGCGTGCTGTCGTTCCGCCATGAGCAGAACGCGGGCTATGCCGCCGCCATCGCCGGTTTCCTCACCAAGAAACCCGGGGTCTGCCTCACCGTCTCGGCGCCCGGCTTCCTCAACGGCCTGACTGCGCTGGCGCATGCCACCATCAACTGCTTCCCGATGATCCTGATCTCCGGCTCCTCCGAGCGCGAGATCGTCGACCTGCAGCAGGGCGATTATGAGGAGATGGATCAGCTCGCGGTCGCAAAGCCGCTGTGCAAGGCGGCGTTCCGCGTGCTGCATGCCGCCGATATCGGCATCGGTTTCGCGCGCGCGATCCGCGCCGCCGTCTCCGGCCGTCCGGGTGGCGTCTATCTCGACCTGCCGGCAAAGCTTTTTGGTCAGGTCATGAATGCCGACGCCGGCGCAAAATCGCTGGTCAAGGTGATCGATCCGGCGCCGGCGCAGATCCCCGCCCCGTCGGCGATCAAGCGCGCGCTCGATGTGCTCAAGAGCGCGAAGCGCCCGCTGATCATTCTCGGCAAGGGCGCCGCCTACGCGCAGGCCGATGAGGCGATCAGGAATCTCGTCGAGAAGAGCGGCGCGCCGTTCCTGCCCATGAGCATGGCAAAGGGATTGCTGCCGGACCTGCATCCGCAATGCGCGGGCGCGGCGCGCTCGACCGTGCTGAAGGATGCCGACGTGGTGATGCTGATGGGCGCCCGGCTCAACTGGCTTTTGTCGCACGGCAAGGGCAAGACCTGGGGCGAAGCGCCGAAAAAATTCATCCAGATCGACATTGAGCCCAAGGAAATGGACTCCAATGTCGAGATCGTGGCCCCCGTGGTCGGCGACATCGGCTCCTGCGTTGCCGCGCTGCTGGAAGGCATGGGCGGCAGCTGGCCGGCGGCGCCTGCCGACTGGCTCAATTCGGTCAAGGCCAAGCGCGAAGAGAACGTCGCCAAGATGGCGCCGCGACTGATGAACAACAACTCGCCGATGGATTATCACGGCGCGCTCGGCGTGCTGCGCACCATCATCAAGGAACGGCCCGACGCCGTCCTGGTCAACGAGGGCGCCAACACGCTCGACCTCGCGCGCGGCGTCATCGACATGCACCAGCCGCGCAAGCGGCTCGACGTCGGCACCTGGGGCGTGATGGGCATCGGCATGGGCTCGGCGATCGCGGCTGCGGTCGAAACCGGCAAGCCGGTGCTCTGCGTCGAGGGCGACAGCGCGTTTGGATTTTCCGGGATGGAGGTCGAGACCATCTGCCGCTACAATTTGCCGGTCTGCATCGTCATCTTCAACAACAACGGCATCTATCGCGGCACCGACGTCAATGCGGCCGGCAGCGATCCCGCAACCACGGTGTTCGTGAAGGGCGCACGCTACGACAAGATGATGGAAGCTTTCGGCGGCACCGGCGTCAATGCGACCTCGCCGGATGAGCTGAAGCGCGCCGTCAACGCGGCGATGGACTCCGGCAAGCCGACCCTGATCAACGCGGTGATCGATCCGGCCGCCGGCTCCGAGAGCGGCCGCATCGGCAACCTCAATCCGCAAAGCGTGCTGAAGAAGAAGTGAGCTGACAACGAGTGTTATTTCCCGCGCAAACGGACTCGCGGGAATGACGACAACACGATTCCAAGGAGAGTACTGATGACCAAGGCGCTGACGGGTGTTCGAATCCTCGATTTCACCCACGTCCAGTCGGGACCGACCTGCACGCAATTGCTGGCCTGGTTCGGCGCTGACGTGATCAAGGTCGAGCGCCCCGGCGTCGGCGACATTACGCGCGGTCAGCTGCAGGACATCCCGAATGTCGACAGCCTGTATTTCACCATGCTCAACCACAACAAGCGCTCGATCACGCTCGACACCAAGAACCCGAAAGGCAAGGAAGTGCTGACCGCGCTGATCAAGAGCTGCGACGTGCTGGTGGAGAATTTCGGGCCCGGCGTTCTCGACCGCATGGGCTTTCCCTGGGAGAAGATCCAGAGCATCAACCCGAAGATGATCGTGGCCTCGATCAAGGGTTTTGGGCCGGGTCCCTACGAAGATTGCAAGGTCTATGAGAACGTCGCGCAATGCACGGGAGGGGCGGCCTCGACCACCGGCTTCCGCGACGGCCTGCCGCTGGTCACCGGTGCGCAGATCGGCGACAGCGGCACCGGGCTGCATCTGGCGCTCGGCATCGTCACCGCGCTCTACCAGCGCACCGTCACCGGACGGGGACAAAAGGTCACCGCGGCGATGCAGGACGGCGTCCTCAATCTGGCGCGCGTAAAACTGCGCGACCAGCAGCGGCTCGCCCACGGCCCTCTCAAGGAGTACAGCCAGTTCGGCGAAGGCATTCCGTTCGGCGACGCGGTGCCGCGCGCCGGCAACGATTCCGGCGGCGGCCAGCCGGGCCGCATCCTCAAATGCAAGGGCTGGGAGAGCGATCCCAACGCCTATATCTACTTCATTACCCAGGCACCGGTCTGGGAGAAGATCTGCGACATCATCGGCGAGCCCGGCTGGAAGACCCATCCCGATTACGCCAAACCTCCTGCCCGGCTGTCGCGGCTGAACGAGATCTTCGCCCGCATCGAGCAGTGGACGATGACCAAGACCAAATTCGAGGCGATGGAGATCCTCAACAAGGACGACATCCCCTGCGGTCCGATCCTGTCGATGAAGGAACTCGCCGAGGACCCGTCGCTGCGCGCCACCGGCACCGTGGTCGAGGTCGATCATCCCGAGCGCGGCAAGTATCTGTCGGTCGGCAATCCGATCAAACTGTCGGACAGCCCTTCGGATGTGGTGCGCTCCCCGCTGCTCGGCGAACATACCGACGAAATCCTCCGCCAGGTGCTCGGCTTCACCGACCATCAGGTGGCCGAGATCCACGATTCCGGCGCGCTCGATCCGCCGCGCAAGGCCGCTGCCGAGTAAGCTGCGGTAGCGTCGAAACCGCTTCTTGTTTTGCCGGCATCAGGTTGCCTGCGACAAATTGCACACGCCGGGCGTGCCAAAACGAACTTGCCCTTTGGCGCGGCGCGATCCCAAGATGCGATCGGCCGCGACTGCACGCGTTGCAGCGCACAACAGGCCGCCGGCAACTCCTGCGGCAAATTCGGCCTTGCGCATTGGAATATAATATACCAGAATTTCCAATGTGCAGCGCCGGGCGGCCTAACTGGGCCAGTTCTCAAGAGCGCGCATTGGGAGGATACAATGATCGCCAACGCAGCCACTGCGCCAGCTCAGGCATCGTCAAACCGCTACCGCTGGACACAACTCATCGTCGGCGTCATCTGCATGGCGATGATCGCCAACCTGCAATATGGCTGGACCTACTTCGTCGCCCCGATGGCGAAGGCGAATAGCTGGGATGTCGCCGGCATCCAGGTGGCGTTCTCCATTTTCGTCGCATTGGAAACCTGGCTCACCCCGCTTGAAGGATGGATCGTCGACTCGCTCGGTCCGCGCGGTCCGAGATTGATGGTCGCGGCCGGCGGCATTTTTGTCGCGCTCGGCTGGATCATCAACGCCAAGGCCGGATCGCTCGAGATGCTCTATTTCGGCGCCGTGATATCCGGCATCGGCGCCGGCGGCATTTATGCGACCTGCGTCGGCAATGCCGTGAAATGGTTTCCCGATCGCCGCGGGCTCGCCGTCGGCCTGACGGCGGCCGGCTTTGGCGCCGGCGCCGCGGTCACCGTGATTCCGATTCAAAAGATGATTGCCTCGATCGGATATTCCGACACCTTCTTCTGGTTCGCGTTGGGTCAGGGCATCATCATCTTCGTGCTGGCATGGGTGCTGCGCCCGCCGGTGCCGGGCGAGGTTCCCGCCGGATCCGCCGTCAAGGTGCTGCAGTCGAAGAGTTCGAGCACGCCGGCCCAGATGCTGGCTTCGCCGGTGTTCTGGCTGCTCTATGTGATGTTCGTGCTGGTGTCGGCGAGCGGCCTGATGGTGACGGCCCAGATCGCGCTGATCGCCAAGGATTACGGCGTCGGGTCGACCGTGATCCTGTTCGGCGCCTCGACGCTGATCGTGGCCGGCATCATCGACAATCTCGCCAATGGCGGCGCAAGGCCGTTCTTCGGCTGGGTGTCCGATCAGATCGGGCGCGAATACACCATGGCGATCGCGTTTACCGCCGGCGGCCTCGCCTATTGGCTGTTGGGAACCGCGGGCACCACGCCGTGGACCTTCGTGATCTGCGCGGCGCTGATCTTCTTCACCTGGGGCGAGATTTTCAGCCTGTTCCCCTCGACCTGCACCGACATGTTCGGTCCGAAATACGCCACCACCAATACCAGCCTGCTCTATACCGCCAAGGGATTGTCGGCCTTCGTTGTGCCGCTGGCCAACCTCCTGAAGAACTACACCGGCAACTGGCACGCGGTGTTCGCGGTGGCCGCGATCATGAACTTCATCGTGGTGGCGATGGCGCTGTTCGTGGTGCGGCCGCTGCGGCTCTCGATCAGCGCCTCGGAAGGCAACAAGGGCACGGTGGGGCAGGCGCACCCGGCTGAATGAGGGCGGCGGCAAGCCGCCATCCGCTCCGCGTCCTGCGTTGCCCTGAGGTGCAAGCCCACACGGCTCGCGCCGACTGAACCCGCGCCGCCGCGGGAGTTCTGGATTCGCTGCAACGTCAGTAGCGCTGCTGGTTTTTTTGCATTTGGTAGCGGATGATATCCGATCTCAAATTGACAATTGGCATAATGTATACCAGAGTAGGTTTCGACTGAAGCGCCCTGCGGTTCACATCAAGGAGGTTGCGATGCAAGTCGGAGACATCCTGCGCAAGAAGACGGCCCGCGTTGCGACGGTGCGAATGAACGAAACCGTCGGCATCGCCGCGCAATTGATGCGCGCCAGCAATATCAGCGCGCTGGTGGTCAAGGACGTGGTCCGGACCGAAGGCAATACGGCGGTCGGCATGTTCACCGAACGCGATGTCGTGCGCGCCATCGCCGAGCACGGCGCCGCCGGCGTCAATCTGAAGGTGTCGCAGCTGATCTCGGTGCAGCAGCTGGTGTCCTGCAGTTCGACCGATACGCTCGAACATGCGCGCCACCTGATGAACCGGAATCACATCCGGCATTTGCCGGTGATCGACAATTTCAGCCTGATCGGCGTCATCAGCATTCGCGACATCTCGACCGCGTTCGACGACGCCGCCAACGCGGCTGCGCCCTCGGTCTCCGCGGCCTGACGGTTCGCTCAAGTCGTTCGCCACCGCCCCGGGCGAAACACGAGTGAACTGAAATTCCGTGACCCGAAACGGGCGCGAAGGTCCCCTCGTCCGCGCGGCCATGGACATTTGCCGGCCGCGACGGCATCCTGCCCCTGAAAATTCGAAGAAATCAGAGCGCGCGTGGTTCTGCCCGCGCCGGGGAAACCATCAGGATTCAACATGATCAAAACGCGATTTACCGAACTGGTCGGCGTCGAGCACCCGATCGTGCAGGGCGGCATGCAATGGGTCGGCCGGGCCGAGCTGGTCGCGGCCGTGGCGAATGCCGGCGCGCTCGGCTTCATCACCGCGCTGACGCAGCCGACGCCGGAGGATCTCACAAAAGAAATCGCGCGGTGCCGTTCCCTCACCGACAAGCCGTTCGGCGTCAACCTGACCATCCTGCCCTCGATAAAACCGCCGCCCTATGCGGAATACCGGCAGGCGATCATCGAGAGCGGCATCAAGATCGTCGAGACCGCCGGCAACAAGCCGCAGGAGCACGTCACCGAATTCAAGAAGCATGGCATCGTGGTCGTGCACAAATGCACCAGCGTGCGCCACGCGCTGTCGGCGGAGCGCATGGGGGTCGATGCGATCTCGATCGACGGGTTCGAATGCGCCGGCCATCCCGGCGAGGACGATACCCCCGGCCTGATCCTGATTCCGGTCGCCGCCGACAAGGTCAAGATTCCGCTGATCGCCTCCGGCGGCTTTGGCGACGGCCGCGGCCTGGTGGCTGCGCTCGCGCTCGGCGCCGAGGGCATCAACATGGGCACCCGTTTCATGTGCACCAGGGAGAGCCCGATCCACCAGCTCATCAAGGAGAAGATCGTCGCCAATGACGAGCGCGAGACCGAATTGATTTTCCGCACCATGCGCAACACCTCGCGCGTCGCCAAAAACGCGGTGAGCACGAAAGTCGTCGCCATGGAAAAGGAGGGCGCGACCTTCGAGCAGGTCCGCGACCTCGTCGCCGGCGCACGCGGCAAGATGGTCTATGCGACAGGCGATGCCGACGAGGGCATTTGGTCGGCCGGTCAGGTGCAGGGTTTGATCCACGATATCCCCTCCTGCGCCGAACTGGTGTCGCGCATCATGCATGACGCCGAAGCCATCATTCGCAGTCGGCTGGAAGGCATGATGTCCGGTGCGCGCCGCCAAGCCGCGGAATAAGCCGCTTCAACCTTTCATCAACCGGGAATGAATTCATGAAGGCCTATGTTTACGGCGCCAACGGCGCTGAAATAACCGACGTTGCAAAACCCGTACCCAAGGGTACGCAAGTGCTGGTCAAGGTGCATGCCTGCGGCCTCAACCGCGCCGATCTCGGCATGACCAAGGGCCATGTCCATGGCAGCGCCGGCGGCGTCGGCACCGTGCTCGGGATCGAATGGGCAGGCGAGATCGCCGAACTCGGACCGGAGGCTAGGGGTGTCAAGGTCGGCGACAAGATCATGGGCTCCGGCGGCGCCGCATTCGCCGAATATACCTTGGCCGATCACGGCCGGCTGTTCCGCGCGCCCTCGAACATGAATTTCGAGGAAGCGGCGACGCTGCCCGTCGCGCTCGCCACCATGCACAATGCCGTCGTCACCAACGGCGCGCTGCAGCCGGGCCAGACCGTCATGATCCAGGGCGCGAGCTCCGGCGTCGGCCTGATGGCGATGCAGATCGCAAAGCTCAAGGGCGCCAAGCTCGTGATCGGCTCCTCGACCGACGCGATGCGCCGCGGCCGCCTCAAGGAATTCGGCGCCGACCTCGCGGTCGATTCGTCCGATCCCGGCTGGGTCAAGCAGGTGCTGGACGCAACATCAGGCGAAGGCGTCGACCTGATCGTCGACCAGGTCTCGGGCAAGGTCGCGAGCCAGAACCTCGCGGCCACCAAGATCAAGGGCCGCATCGTCAATGTCGGCCGGCTCGGCGGCACCCGCGCCGAATTCAATTTCGATCTGCACGCCGCGCGCCGCATCCATTACATCGGCGTCACCTTCCGCACCCGCACCATCGAGGAAATCCGCGAGATCTTCGACGAGGTCCGCCGGGATATCTGGGGCGCGGTCGAATCGCGAAAGCTGCAGTTGCCGATCGACAGGGTCTACGCCTTCGACGACATCGGCAAGGCATTCGAGCACATGGAAGCCAACAAGCATCTCGGCAAGATCGTGGTGACGCTGTAGGCTAACCAACTCGGGCTTTGCCCCTCACCACGCTGTTCGGCGCGACGCCCAATCTACCGTCGATGCGTTAGCCGCATTTGCGTTGCTGCTGGTTTGCCGCCGAGGCCACCAAACGCGGGGGCCTCAGGGGCCTGGTGAAGGTGCAGTCTTTAATCGGAACAATTCGCAACAGTTTCTAATATCCTGTTCGGTGCTTTGATCTTGCATGACGGGCTGCTAAACCCCGCCGCCATGCGCCCTTCCGATCAAACGATGAAATCCCGCGTCGCCGCAATCTCGGTTTTTGCCAGCGCCGGCATGGCCGCGGCCAAATTCGCGGTCGGCATTGCCATCGGCTCGCTCGCACTGATCTCCGAGGCGCTGCATTCCTCCGTCGACGTGGTCGCGACCGTCATCACCTGGATGGTGGTGCGGGTGTCCGGCCTCCCGGCCGACGAGGAACATCATTACGGCCATGGCAAGTTCGAGAGCGTGTCGGCGCTCGGCGTCATCGCCATGCTCTACGTGCTGGCCGGCGGCATCCTGGTGGAATCCTGGAGCCGGCTGAGCGAAGGCGCGCCGCCGCCGACCGTCACCGCGATCCCGTTCATCGTGCTGCTGGTGGATATCGCTATAAATTTCTGGCGGGCGCGCGCGCTGCACCGCGCGGCGCGCGACACCAGGAGCCAGGCGCTGGCCGCCGACGCCCTGCATTTTGCCTCCGACGTGCTCGGCTCGGTCGCCGTCATCATCGGGCTCGCGCTTTCCGGACTGGGCTATCGCTGGGGCGATGGCGCGGCCGCCATCGCAGTCGCCCTGATGATCGCCCTGCTCGGCCTTCGCATGGCGCGCTCCACCGTGGAAACCCTGCTCGACCGCGCACCCGTTGGCGCCGCGGAGAAGGCGGCCGCCGCGATCCGCTCGGTGGCCGGCGTGGTCGGCGTCGAACGTTTGCGGGCGCGGATGGTCGGCCCGACGCATTTCATCGACGCCATCGTCGAGGTTCCCCGCACCTTTCCGATCGACCGCGTCGAGGAGATCAAGCGCAAGGCGCAGGCCGCGGTGACAAAGGCGCTCGACGACGCCGACCTGACGTTTACCGCGGTGCCGGTGGCGCGCGACAATGAGAGCATCCGCGAGCGCATCATGGTGATCGCGCGCAATTCCGGTCTCGCCATCCATCATGTCACCGTGCACGATCTCGGCGGCAGGCTGACCGTCAGCATCGACCTCGAGGTCGACGGCGAGATGACGCTCACCGCGGCCCATGACATCGCCCAGGTGCTCGAGCGCAACATCCGCGACGAATTCGGCGAGGACGTGGAGGTCGACACCCACATCGAGCCGCTGGAACCGGAATTGCCGCTCGGCACCGACGCCGCGCCCGACCGCGTCGAGGCCATCGAGGCGGCGCTGAAGAGCTTCGCCGCCGATACCGCGATCCACGACGTCCACAGCGTGCGGGTGCGCGATACCGACGCCGGCGAAATCGTCAACTTCCATTGCCGCGCCGCGCCGGCGATGAGCGTGATCAAGGTCCACGAGAACGTCGATGCGATCGAGCGCGCGCTGCGCCGCGCGTTTCCGACCATCAAGCGCGTCATCAGCCACGCCGAGCCGCCGAACGCCTGACGCGGGATGAACGTCGTCGTGCGCGTTCTCCTTTCGGACTCACTTTGTCGGTAATTTTGCGGAGGTTTGGACTCCGAATTCTCCGTTGGACAAGATTTATTTGAATTAACGAATCGTTGACTCTCGACAGTCCGCGAAAACTGGATTCAAATCGCCGTGATTCGGAAAACGGACTGGGGCCGCTTACGGATCGGGTGCAAGAAGTCTTCCGAGGGGGCCAACGGCATGGCGCGTGCGCATGCGGCGAACGCGTGCGTCCAATCCGATTCGATCAAGGGATTGGCGCAGTCGATCGCGAAACCCGCCTATCACCGGCTGCTGTTGGCAGAGCCGGCACTGCGCCGCGCGGTTCCCACCCTGATCATCGCCTTCCTGATCACCATTTGCCTCGGCGCCTTCGTGCAGGTGGTCGATCAGAGCCGGCAGAAGCGCGTCGCGATGAAACGCGACCTCGCAGCCATCGGCGACCTGCTCGCCGAGCGCATCGACCGCATCGCCTCCAGCCGGCAGGATCGGTCCGCCACCTTCGAGCGCCTGCAACTGCTGCTGCCGGGCCTGATCCCGTCATGGGCGGTCGCGGCCGGGCGGCACGTGATCGTCACCGGCGCGGATCAACGCGTGCTCGCCCGCGTGCCGGTCGAGGCCGGCTTCGGGGACACCTCGAGCGTTCTCGACGTCATCAGCGCCACGCTGCCGCTGACCATGCCGGGACAGCAGGCCGGCATCAGCGACATCACCCTGCCGAACGGCTCCAGCGCGCTGGCGGTCCGCCACATCATCCGCTCGCTGCCGGGCCAAGTCATCATCATCCAGGAGAATGTCGACTTGCTGTGGCGCTCGGACGCCGCATTGTCGGTGACGCTGTCCGCCACCACCGGATTCGTGGTGCTGATCCTGGGCTTTGCGTTCCACTGGCAATCAACCCGCGCCCGCGAGGGCGATCTGATCAACGACGCGGTGCGCGGCCGCATCGACACCGCGCTCAACCGCGGCCGCTGCGGCCTGTGGGACTGGGATCTGTCGCGCGGCCGCATCTTCTGGTCGCAATCGATGTTCACCATGCTGGGGCTGGACACCCGCAGCGACTTGCTGACCTTCGGCGAGGTCAACGCGCTGGTGAAATCCGACGACATCGACCTGTTCGCGATCGCCGACCGGCTGATCTCCGGCAAGATCGACCACATCGACCAGACCTTTCGCATGCAGCATACCGACGCTCACTGGATCTGGCTCAGGGTACGCTGCGAGCTCAGCCATGGCGCCGCCGATTCCGGCCTGCACCTGATCGGCATCGCCGTCGACATCACCGAACAGAAGAGCCTCGCCGAGAAGACGGTGGAGGCCGATGTGCGGCTGCGCGACGCGATCGAGACCATTCCGGAAGCCTTCGTGCTGTGGGACGCCGGCGACCGCCTGGTGCTCTGCAACTCGCACTTCCAGCGCCTGCACAAACTGCCGGATTCCGCGGTGACGCCGGGCACCTCCTACGAAACCGTGATCGAGGTCGGCCGCATGCCGGAGGTGCGCACCCGCCTGCATGAGGCCGGCAGCCAGACGCCGGGCGCGCGCACCTTCGAGGCGCAGCTCGACGACGGCAGCTGGCTGCACATCAGCGAGCGCCGCACCAAGGATGGCGGCTATGTCTCGGTCGGCACCGACATCACCCGCATCAAGGAGCACGAGCAGAAACTGGTGGACAACGATTTGCGGCTGCGGGCCAGCGTGATCGACCTGAAGCGCTCGCAAGGCGAGCTCGAGCGGCAGGCCATCGAACTCGCCGACCTCGCCGAGAAATATTCGCAGGAGAAGAACCGCGCCGAGGAAGCCAACCAGACCAAGTCCAAATTCCTCGCCAATATGAGCCACGAGCTGCGCACGCCGCTCAATGCCATCATCGGATTCTCCGAGATCATGGAAAGCGGCATGTTCGGCACGCTCGGCTCGGAAAAATACCAAGAATACTGCCACGACATCCTGACCAGCGGTCATTATCTGCTGGAAGTCATCAACGACATCCTCGACATGTCGAAGATCGAGGCCGGCCGCATGAAGCTCGACATGGAGCCGCTCGATCTGTCGAAGACGCTGGCGGAATCGCTGCGCGTGGTGTCCGGCCGCGCCGAGGACAAGAATCTGGTGCTGGATGCCAATATCGGCGGCAACCTTCCGCTGCTGGCGGACCGCCGCGCGATCAAGCAGATCGTCGTCAACCTGTTGTCCAACGCGGTCAAGTTCACGCCCGACGGCGGCAAGGTGGTGGTGCGCAGCCGGGAACTGCCCGACTCCATCCGGCTGATGATCGCCGACACCGGCATCGGCATCGCGCCGCAATCGCTGGCACGGCTCGGCCGCCCCTTCGAGCAGGTCGAGAGCCAGCTCACCAAGACCTATCACGGCTCGGGGCTCGGGCTGGCGATCGCCCGCTCGCTGACCAATCTGCACGGCGGCTCGATGAAGCTGCGCTCCACCCTCGGCAAGGGCACCGTGGTCTGCGTGACGCTGCCGCGCGACCCGAGGAAGACGCTAGCGAAGATTCCGGCGGCGGCCTAGCCTGAGCCACCCCGCAGCGGCAGCGGCTGGTCGCCGAGCATCACCTTGACGACGACGTCGCGCGCGATGGCTTGGTCGAGCGAGTGCCTTGCGATCAGGTCGCTGCATTCCGCGACGATCTGGTCGGCGTCCTGCATGATCTTGAGCTCCTTGAAACGATCGTGCCGGGACAGCCCCATGCTCTCGCCGATCAGCTCGAGGATGTTGACGATGCGGAACGGCCAGTCGCGCTCATGCGCGCAAAGCTCACGATGATCGGAGTGATAGACCGCAACCAGCGCGTCGATGCCGGCATCGCTCGCCGCCTGCAACTCGTTCAACTGCAATTCGCGCTTGAAGGCGGGAAGCGCGGCCATACTGAAGCTCTGCAAGCCGACCGCAGGCTGCTTGAGGTCGACCAATTCAAGGCCGGGAATGGCCGTCAAGAGTTCGACGGCGGCCTCCACGACGCCGGCGACGCCGGGATGCCGGTGCAGCGCGACCCGCATCGCAACCGGGCGCTGCAAAAGCGGTTTCAACTGCGCCAGGCGGCCTCCGAGAAACCGCATGAACGGCGTCATTTCGAACGGCCGCGCGCCCTGCTGGCGTTCGAGCGTGGGCAGCGTGGTTTCGGTGAACTGGACAAAGCAGCTCGGGCACCAGGAAATCACCTCGCCGGATTTCGATTGCGCCAGTTTCGCGATCGAATTCGAGCCCATCCGCCCGGACATCTCGACGTCACCGGTACGCATTTGCATGACGCCGCAGCAATGGCTCGGCCCGCCCATTACCTGATAGGAGATGCCGAGCGCATCCATGATGTCGAGCGCAAGCAGCGCGATATGCGGCGTCTTCAGCACATTGCAGCCGGTATAGAACACGAAGTCGGGCGCCTCGGAAGGTATTGCCACCGACGCCGATTTCTGGCCGAGCCGCTCCAGCACCTCGCCATCGAGCTGCAGGTGCGAGAGCACCGACACATCGCGGCCCATTTCGCGGTATTTTTCCACACCCTGCCGGCGTCGTTCCGGCAGCTCGCGCGCGGCCTTCGTCATGCCAAGGCGCGCCATCGCCAGCAGGAAGCGCGGATTGACGCCGTAGTCGCACGCCTTGATGCATTCCCCGCTCAGCATGCAGGACGCCGCCCATTTGCGCGATGCCTCGGGACCCGCGCCTGATCGCACCAGCTCGAGCACGCCACCGATGATGTCCCGAGGGCTCGTATCCGCGATGCCGGCGGGTTTCACGCTCGGGCAGACCTCGACGCATTTGCCGCATCGCGTGCAGGCATCGAGCATGTCCTCGACGCGCTCGCCCAAAACCGTCTCGAAAGAGATTGCGTTCAATGGCTGCATGACCGCCTCCTCGGGCCCGCCGAAGCATTCGACAACGCGTGGCCCGCGATGAGGGTTGCAGCCTAACCGACATGCGCCGAAGCGTAAATGGAAGATCGCGGCCGGCAAAATCGATAGGTAACTGACGGATCGCGCTGCCGGTCGTCGGGCAAATCAGCATCGCGAAGCTGTTTTCGCTGCTGTTTGAAAATTTGATCCGAGGCGCAACTACCCTCCGTGTCGTCCCGCTCGGACGACATTGAGAGATGTAATGCAACCGAAAAGCCGCGGCGTACCGGGTCGCCCGGTCAAGCCGTGCGATGACGGTGGAGTGCAGGTCGCCACCGCGCGCTAACCCCGTCCCTCGACGATCTCGCGAAACACCCTTCGCACCTCGCTTTCGGTTTCCTTGACGCGGGCCTGCAGCGAGGAGAAATCCGGCGCGTCGCCGGCGCGCGCCAGGATGCGCTGCAGGTCCTCGCCTGCGCTCTCCGGCTTGAAGCGCTCGCTGACGCAGAGGCGGAGAATCTGCGTGAGGTCGTGATAGAGATGCGCGGCCGCGCGCAAAATCTCGGCGGAAGCCTGCGGCAGCACGCCGAGGTGGGCCGCCTTGTCGAGCACGTCGAGCGTGGAGACGTCGAGAATGTCGGGCCGGTCGGCGGCGTGGACGAGTTGCAGATACTGGGCAATGAAGTCGATATCGAGCATGCCGCCGGCGGCATATTTCAGGTCCCAGACGTCCTTGTCCCCCTTCTCCAGCGCGATGGCGCGGCGCATGTCGGCCACGTCCTTGGCGACGCCTGCCGGCTCGCGCCGCCGCGTAAGCGCCTCGCGGATGATGCTTTCGATTCGAGCGCGAAATTCCGGCGAGGCCGAGATCACCCGTGCGCGGGTCAGCGCCATGTGTTCCCAGGTCCAGGCCTCGCGCTCCTGATAGTCGGCAAAGGAGTTCACATGCGAGGCCAGCGGCCCTGCCCGCCCCGAGGGCCGCAGCCGCATGTCGATGTCGTAGAGCACGCCGTAATTGGTCCGCGTCGTAAACGCGCTGATCAGCCTTTGCGTGAAGCGCGCGAAATATTGCGCGCCGTGCAGCGGGCGCGGCCCATCGGAATCCGGATGCTCGGGATCGAAATCATAGAGCAGGATCAGGTCGAGGTCGGAGGACGCCGTCATCTCGCGGCTGCCGAGCCGCCCCATCGCGATGATCGCGGATTGCTGGCCCTTGATGCGGCCGTATTGCGCGGCGAACTGGTCGGTCACGAGACCATGGACGGTGTGGACGATACCCTCGGCGACGTCGGCGAAGGCAATACTGGCCTGCTGCGCGGATACCGTGCCCGAAAGAATGCGCGTGCCGATCAGGAACAGGCTCTCCTGGCCGAACAACCGCAGGCGGTCGAGGAACTCCTCGTAGGAATTGGCGTCGGCAAGCGTCACCGCGAGGCGCGCCGACAATTCGCGCTGGTCCGGCATCGCGCCGAAGAAGCGCGGATCGATCAGGCCGTCCATGATCTGCGGCTGCCGGGCCAGCATGTCGCCGAGCCGGGGTGCCGCGCCGAGGATCAGCGCCACCAGGGCAACGAGGTCGCGGTTCTGGCTGAGCAGCGAGATCAGCCGGCCGCCGCGCTGCAACGCCCCGAGGAAGCGGTCGAAGGCTGTGACCGCGCCGTCGGGCTCTTCGGCATTCGCCAGGCCGTCGATCAGCGCCGGCACGAATTCGACGAAAGCATTTCGCGTCGCCTCACTGCGGAACACGCGGTAGTCGCCGGCCAGCCATTGCTGCAAGGTCTCCGCCACCATGATCGGCTTCTTGAAGCCGACCGTGGCGAGGCGTTCGAGCAGGCGCGGATCGTCGGGGCCGGCACCGTAGTCCATCGCCGGCAGTTTCGCCGTGCCGGTCGGATCGCCCTCGAACAGCTTTTCGTAGTGACCCTGCACGATATTGAGATGGCGCAGCAGATCGTGCGCGAAGGAAGCACGGCTGTCATAGCCGAGGAAGCAGGCAAAACGCTCCACCGCCTCCGGCTCGTCGGGCAGCGAATGGGTCTGCTCGTCCGCCACCATCTGCAGGCGGTGCTCGACCCGGCGCAGGAACTGATAGGCCGCGGTCAATTGGTCGCGCGCCTCGAAGGTGATCCAGTTGCTCGACGCCAGCACATCGAGCGCCTGCAGCGTCGGCCGCACCCGCAATTCCGGATGCCGGCCGCCGGCAATCAATTGCTGGGTCTGCGCGAAAAACTCGATCTCGCGGATGCCGCCGCGCCCGACCTTGACATTGTGGCCCTCGACCGCGATCTCGCTCTGGCCGCGATAGGTCTGCATCTGCCGCTTCATGTCGTGGACGTCGGCCAACGCGGCGAAATCCAGATGCTTGCGCCAGACGAACGGCGCAATCTCCGCCATCAGCGCCTCGCCCGCGACGAGGTCGCCGGCGCAGGGCCGCGCCTTGATCATGGCGGCGCGTTCCCAGGTCCGCCCTTCCCGCTCGTAGTAGTGCAGGGCCGATTTGGTCGAGATCGCCACCGGCGTCGAGGCCGGGTCCGGCCGCAGCCGCAGATCGACCCGAAACACGTAGCCGTCGCCGCGGCGCTGTTGCAACAGCCGCGCCAGCGCTTGCGTGACGCGTACGAAAAACGGCTGCGGCTCGATATCGCTGGCGAGCGTCGGCGCCCTGGAATTGAAGAACACGATCAGGTCGATGTCGCTGGAAAAATTCAGCTCGCCGGCGCCCATCTTGCCCATCGCGAGCACGATCAGGCCGCTATTGTGCTCGGGCTCTTCGCGGCTCGCGGGCTGCAGCCGCCCGCGCGCCGCCTCCTGCCGCATCACATGGCGCAGCGCCGCCTGCACGGCTGCGACCGCAAGCTCGGTCAGCGCCGCGGTCACCCGCATCACCGGCCAGACGCCGCCGATATCGCACCATGCAATCAATAGCGCCGCTTCCGATTTCATCCTCCGCAACAGCCGCATCGCGTCGGCCTCGCCGACCGCAGCCGATACGTCGCGGCGCGCGTGTTCGATCAGTTCAGCCAGATGCCGCTCCGGATCGCAGCGCAACAGGCGCAGCGCGCGGGCGCCGTCGGCAAGCACCAGATCGAACAGATAGGGCGAGGCTTCCGCGATCCCGAGCAAGATGGTTTTGGCGCGGGGAAAGCGGGCGAGGAGATCGTCGAGCGCAGCGGACTGCGCCGGCTCCAGATCGGTCAGCCAGTCGGTCAGTCGCTGCTCGGCTTGATCGGGCGCGGACACATGCGGGCCGTCCACGAACCGCGCGGCCAGACAATGCCGGTCCGCGCCGTCGTCAGCGGATGAGGTCATGCCAGCTTCTGTGGCACATCATGCGTTTGAGCCGCAAGCCTGTCGCCGACATCGGCCGCGGCCGGTATCGCCAGCGTCGCGGTCAGGCCCGGATGGGCATCGGTGAGGCGGAGTTCGCCGCCATGCAGGGTCGCCACCGCCGAGGCCAGACTCAATCCGAGGCCGGAACCGGGCTGGGTGCGGCTCGCTTCCAGCCGCACGAATTGCTCCACCGCATGCTTGCGGTCGCCTTCGGGAATCCCCGCCCCATGGTCGGTGACGCTGAGCAGCACGGTATCGCCCTCACGCCGCGCCTCGATCAGGATTTCCCCGCTGTCGGGGCTCGCACCCGCGCTCAGCGGCTGCGCGACGGCTACGGGCTTGCCGTATTTAATGGCATTCTCAACCAGATTGGCCAGCGCCTGGCTGATCAATTCGCGGTTGCCGTGCAACGGCGTCGAGGCGGCCTTGACATGGAGCGTCATGCCATCGTCTTCCGCCAGCGGCTCATAGAGTTCGTGAATGCCGTTGGCGACGGCGGCGGCGTCGAAGTCATCCATGTTGCCGCGGGCCTGACCGGATTTGGCGCGCGCGATCATCAACAGCGCATTGAAGGTCCGGATCAGGCCGTCGGATTCCTCGATGGTCCGTTCCAGCGCGTTGCGGTACTCGGTCTCGCTGCCGGATTTCGCCAGCGCCTCTTCGGCGCGATTGCGCAGTCGCGTCAACGGCGTCTTCAGGTCGTGGGCGATATTGTCGGACACTTCCTTCAGCCCCATCATCAGGGCTTCGATCCGCTCCAGCATGGCGTTGAGATTTTCCGCCAGCCGATCGAGTTCGTCGCCGCTGCGCCCGACCGGCAGCCGCCCGGAGAGATCGCCGGCCATGATGCGCTGGGTGGTGCCGGTCATGGCGTCGATACGCCGCAGCACCCGCCGCGCGACGAAGATGCCGCCGCCGAGGCCGAGCACCACGACGATCAAAATCGACCACTGCGCCGCCTTGGCGACGATGCCGAACAGCCGCCGCCGCTCCTCCAGGTCGCGCCCGATCAGCAGCCGGAAGCCGCCGGACAGCTCAGTGACGCGCACCAGCGCGCGGTGGTCGGCGGTGTCCTGCTCGTCAAGCCGCCGATAGGCGGTCTCCGACCAGCCGGTGGTCGCAATCACGCCGGGCCCGAGCGAGCCGACATTGCCGGCGATGGCCCGCCCATCCGGCGTGGTCACGAGGTAGAGATTGGCGCCGGGCCGCAGCGCCCGATTCTCAATCGTGCGAACAAGCCCGAGCAGTCCGCGCCGTCCGAAGATGTCGCTGATTTCGCCGACTTCGGCGTTCACCGTGGTGGTGATCTGTTCGGTGATCAGCCGGCGCGTGTTCCAGGCGAAATAGCCGAGCAGCGAGGCAGCAAACAGCGCGAACAAAAACAGATAGACCAGCGTCAAGCGGAACGCGGTGGTTCGGATCAGCTTACCGAATGCCGTCACGGATCATGTATCCCGCGCCGCGAATGGTATGAAGCAGCGGCCGCTCGAATCCCTTGTCGATCTTGGAGCGCAGCCGCGAAATATGCACATCGATGACGTTGGTCTGCGGATCGAAATGATAGTCCCAGACATTTTCCAGCAGCATGGTGCGCGTCACCACCTGGCCGGCATGCTTCATCAAATATTCCAAGAGCCGGAACTCGCGCGGCTGCAAGGTCAATTCGTCCTTGCCGCGCGCCACCCGGTGCGAGAGCCGGTCGAGTTCGAGGTCGCCGACGCGATAGGTGGTCTCCTCGGCCGGACCGCCATGGCGGCGCGACAGCACCTCGACCCGCGCCAGCAATTCGGCGAACGCATAGGGCTTCGGCAGGTAATCGTCGCCGCCGGCGCGCAGGCCCTTGATGCGGTCGTCGACCTGGCCGAGCGCCGAGAGGATCAGCACCGGCGTGCGATTGCCCTTGTCGCGAAGCGAGCCGATCAGCGACAGCCCGTCGCGCTTGGGCAGCATGCGGTCGACCACCAGCACGTCGTAGTCGCCGGTCTCGGCCAGCGCCAGCCCTTCGTCGCCGTCGCCGGCGAGGTCGGCCACATAGCCGACTTCGCGAAACGCCTTGGCCAGATAGTCGGCCGATTCGCGGTCGTCTTCGATGATCAAGAGGCGCATATTCTGGTCGGTTACGGTCAAGTGGGCCAGCCTTCTCTCACCATGGCGCGGTCGGCATGCGCGTGCAAGGCGACCTGCCGCCTTCTTCCAAAAAAGCGGGCGGTGAAGCTGGGGGGACCTCACCGCCCTTTGAACCTTCCGACGGAGGGGGGCGTGTTCCACCGGAAGGTAACCAGCGGGAGCGGGTGTTCACCCGCTCCCCGGAAAGAGCCGTCGGCGGGGGCGACTAATGCCGGCGACACCCTCCATCTCGTAGTCTCGGGGCGATCAGCCCTTCGCCAGCGGCACCGCCACGAAATGCATCGAGCCGCCGCTCTTGACCCGCATCAGAACGCTGTTCTTGTTGTCGGCGCGCGCGGACTTGATCGCCTCGCTCACGTCTGCGACGTTGCCGACGGTCTTGCCGGCGACTTCGAGAATGACGTCGCCTTCCTTGAAGCGCTCGGCGGCGACGCCCTTCGGATCGACCTCGGTTACCACGACGCCGTCCTTGCCGGCGCCGGCGACGCTGTTGGCGGGCGCAAGTGTCAGGCCGAGCTTGGGCACGTCGGTGCCGCGGGTCACCCCGCCCTTGTCGTCGTTATCGGCGTCGGCCTTGGCTTCCAGCGTATTCGGCAGCTGGCCCAGCGTCAGGTTGATGACCTTGTCCTCGCCCTTGTGCAGCACGTCGAGCTTCACGGCGGTACCGGGCGAGAAACCGCCGATGGTGCGCGCGAGCTCGCGGGCATCCTTGACCGTCTCGCCGTTGACCTTGGTGATGACGTCGCCGGATTCGATGCCGGCCTTGGCCGCCGGGCCGTTGGCCTGCGGTTCCGCCACCAGCGCGCCTTCGGCCTTCTTCAGCCCAAGACTGTCGGCGATGTCGGGCGTGACCGGCTGGATCTGGACGCCGATCCAGCCGCGGCTGACCGAGCCCTTGTCCTTGAGCTGCGCAACCACGTTCTTGACCGTCGATGCGGGAATCGAGAACGCGATGCCGACGCTGCCGCCGGACGGCGAATAGATCGCGGTATTGACGCCCATCACCTCACCCGAGGTATCGAATGCCGGACCGCCGGAATTGCCCTTGTTCACGGGCGCGTCGATCTGGATGAAATCATCATACGGGCCGTTGCCAATGTCGCGGCCCCTCGCCGAGACGATGCCGGCCGTCACGGTGCCGCCGAGGCCGAACGGATTGCCGACCGCCAGCACCCAGTCGCCGATCCGCGGCTTGCCGTCGGAAAGCTTGGCGAACGGGAAATTGGAACCGCCCTCGACCTTGATCAGCGCCAGATCGGTGCGCGCATCGGTGCCGATCACGCGGGCCTTGTAAACCTTGCCGTCGTCGGTCGTAACTTCGACCTTGTCGGCGCCGTCGACCACGTGGTTGTTGGTCACGGCGTAGCCGTCGGCGGAAATGAAGAAGCCGGAACCCTGGCCGGTGATAACACCACGACCGCGGGGACGCAGGCCCGGGGGCAAGCCATCGGGTCCGCCGAAGCGGCGGAAGAAGCGTTCCATCGGCGAGCCCGGCTGGAACGGCGAATTGTCGTTGCCGGTGTTGTCGTCCTTGGCGACCTTCTCGTTGATGTTGACCTTGACCGAAATCACCGAGGGTTTAACGCGCTCGACGATGTCGGCAAAGCCGATCGGCTTGTCGACCTTGCTGACTTCATTGTTGACCTGCGCGTGCGCGGGGCTGCTGAAAAGATCGACCGGGCCGTGCGAGGGCGCAAATCCGTAGACTGCGACGCCGAGGCCGGCGACCACGGAGGCCATCAGCGCGAATTTGCGGGCGGAGAACAGCGAACGGCGGGGTGCCCGGAACGGTGGACGGGACGAAAGATCGGTCGGACGGTCGTGCATACGGGGATCTCCAGGGCCAGAATTTAGCGTGCGGGGCGAGCTGATCAGCTCGACCCAACATGGGTATTTCCGCCTTACGGCGCGCTGGCGGCGGAATTAAACTTTCGTAATGAAGGGCCGAATGAATGCGGCAGTTTATCGCAGGGCGAAAACGGCTTATCGCAGGGCGAAAGCGGCTTATCGCAGGGGCTGGGCCGACTGTTCCGCGGACGCCTCGTCCGACATCAACGCCGCCAGCCGGGCCTGCTCGTCGGGCGAAAGACTTGCCGTCGCGTCCGTCGCCAGGCCGGCGCGCCGCCGGCTGTGCAGCCACAGCGCGATCCCGCCACCGAAGAGCGCCAGCGGCGGCATCAGCCACAGCAGCAATGTCTGGCGCTCCAGCCGCGGCTTCAGCAGCACGAATTCGCCGTAGCGCGCGACCAGGAAATCGATCACCTGGGAATTGCTGTCCCCGGCCGCGAGCCGCTCGCGCACCAGCAAGCGCAAATCGCGCGCCAGCGGCGCCTCGGAGTCGTCGATCGACTGGTTCTGGCACACCATGCAGCGTAATTCCTGCGACAAGGCACGCGCCCTCGCCTCCTTGACCGGATCGGCCATGATTTCGTCGGGCTGGACGGCCCAGGCAGCCGACGATCCCGCCATCACGGCAACGGCAAACGCCAAGGCAAGGATTTTCTTCAATGCGATCACTCCGCCGCCTGCAAACCGCGCAACGCCCTGGCCGGCCTCGGCGCGCCGACGCGCAGCCGCCGGTCCGACAGCGACAGCATGCCGCCGAACGCCATCAGCACCGGACCAAACCAGATCAGCAGCACCATCGGCTTGTGATAGATGCGCACCGCGATCGACCCATCGGCGGCAGGCTCGCCAAGCGAGATATAGAGCTGACTTGCACCGCGCGTCAGCAGCGCCGCCTCGGTGGTGGTGGCTCCCCGGGTGGTGAAATTGCGCTTCGACGGCGTCATCACGCTAAGCCGCCGGCCGTCCAGGCTGGCGGTGAACTGCGCCACCATCTCGTTATAGTTCGGTCCCTGCTGCTGTCGGATGCCGTCGAGCGTCAACTCGTAGCCGGCAATCCTGGCGACGTCGCCGGCCTTCATCGATCCGATATATTCGCTGTTCCACGTCGTCTCGCAAACGATCCCGATCAGGGCGATGCCGACGCCGGCATGGGCGAACACCGAGCCCCAGTTCGAGCGCGGCAATCCGCGCGCGCGCCGCATTGCAACGAAAAGCGGCATGCGGAACAGGCCGGTGCGCTCGGCAAGGTCGCTGAGCGCACCAGCAATGACGAATACGCCGAGCCCGATCGCAAGCGGCGCGAACGCGCTGCCGCTGGTCGTCCAGGCCCACAGCACGGCAATGGCGACGAGCGCGGCGACGCCGGCTGCGGTCAACCGTTGCGCCGCGCCGAGCAGGTCGCCGCGCTTCCACGCCAGCAGCGGTCCGAACGGCACCGCCACCAGCAGCGGCACGAACAGCGGTCCGAAGGTGAGATTGAAAAATGGTGCGCCGACCGAGATTCTTTCGCCGGTCAGGACTTCCAGCGCCAGCGGATACAGTGTTCCGATGAACACCGTCGCGCAGGCGGTGGTGAGGAACAGATTGTTGAGCACGAGTGCGCCTTCACGCGAGATCGGCGCGAACAGGCCGCCCTGTTTCAGCGCCGAGGCGCGCCAGGCGAACAGCGAAAGACTGCCGCCGATGAAGAGGCAGAGGATCAACAGGATGAACACGCCCCGCGTCGGATCGGTCGCGAAGGCATGCACCGAGGTCAGCACGCCCGAGCGCACCAGGAAGGTGCCGAGCAACGACAGCGAGAACGCCAGGATCGAAAGCAGGATGGTCCAGACCTTCAGCGCATTGCGCTTTTCCATCACCACCAGCGAATGCAAGAGCGCGGTGCCCGCGAGCCAGGGCATCAGCGAAGCGTTTTCGACCGGATCCCAGAACCACCAGCCGCCCCAGCCGAGCTCGTAATAGGCCCAGTACGAGCCCATCGCGATACCGAGCGTGAGGAATATCCACGCCACCAGCGTCCAGGGCCGTACCCAACGCGCCCACGCCGCGTCGATCCGCCCCTCGATCAGGGCCGCAATCGCAAACGAGAACGAAATCGAGAAACCGACATAGCCGAGATACAGCATCGGCGGATGCACGGCGAGCCCGATGTCCTGCAGCACCGGATTGAGGTCGCGGCCCTCGATCGGCGGATCGGCGATGCGCAGGAACGGATTCGAGGTGATCAGGATGAACAGATAGAACGCGCTGGCGATCCAGGCCTGCACCGCCAGCACATGGGCGCGCAGCGACAGCGGCAGATTGTTGCCGAATGCCGCAACCATGCCGCCGAACAGCGCGAGGATCAAAACCCACAGCAGCATCGAGCCTTCGTGATTGCCCCATACGCCGGTGATCTTGTAGATCATCGGCTTCATGGAGTGCGAATTCTCGAACACGTTGACCACGGAGAAATCCGAGGTGACGTGCAGGGTGACGAGCGCCGCGAATGACGCCGCCACGAACAAGAGCTGCGCCAGCGCGGTCGAGCGCGCGACATTCATCAAGGCGGGATCGCGCAGACGTGCGCCGAGGATCGGCAAGGTGGACTGGATCAACGCCAGCGCCAGGGCCAGCACCAGCGCGTAATGTCCGGCTTCGGCGATCATCGCGACGCTCCCTGAATGGCCGCAGGCTTTGCCTCGGCATCCGGCTTCTTGCCGCGATCCTCGTTCCACAGGCCCTGCTTCTTCAGCGCGTCCGCAAGGTCCCTCGGCATGTAGTTCTCGTCGTGCTTGGCCAGCACGGTGTCGGCCCTGAACACACCGGAGGCGTCGAGCGCTCCCTCGGCGACAATGCCCTGACCCTCGCGAAACAGATCGGGCAGAATTCCCTTGTAGGAAACCGGCAGCGTGGCGCTGCCGTCGCCGACCTTGAAGCTGACGGCATGGTCGGCGGCGCGCATCACCGAGCCCTGCTCCACCAGGCCCCCGAGCCGGAAGCGACGGCCCGCCGGGACGTGCTTCTCGGCCACCATCGAAGGCGTCGAAAAAAACAGGATCGAATCGCGCATGGCGTTCAGCACCAGCGCGAGCGCCAGCGCAAACACCGCCAGCGAGCCGCCGATCACCGTCAAACGCCGCTGCTTGCGGGTCATGATTTGGCCTCTAGGTGCACCACCGCACGAGTTTCAGCATCATGTTCATCCATCGAGCCCGATATCCTTCAGGCCTTCATTGAGTTGCCTCAATCGCTCGGCGTTGTTGGCCACCGCCTGACGGGCATCCTTCAGCGCGCCCATCGCCTTGTCGCGGTCGCCCAGCACCATATAGGCTCGCACCAGCCGCAGCCATCCCTCGACGTCGTCGCCGTTTTGCTTCAGTCGGCCGGCGAGGCGCTCGACCATGCCGCGAATCATGGCGTTGCGATCGGTCGCGGTCATGTCCTTTGCCGCCGCCATCGTGTCATCCGACAGTGCGGGGGCGGTCGAGCCGCCGCCGACCCGCGCCAGTGCGGAGCGGACCAATGGACGCCACGGCGCGCCGGGCGGGGCCTTTTCGAGCATCGTGCGCCAGATCGATGCGGCCTCCGTGGCGCGGCCGTCCTGCTCGGCGGCAAGCCCGATGAAGTAGTTCGCTCTCGCCTCGTCCGCATTCAGCGCGATGGCGTGTTCGAATTCGGCCTTCGCGTCGGCAGTGACAACGCCGCCCGCGGCGCCGGCGAGCGCTTCGCCGAGCGCGGAGCGCCGCTCGGCACTGTCGCCGTTATAGGTGATCGAATTGCGGTAGGCGCGAGCCGCCTCGTCGAAACGGCCGAGCCTCGACAGCACCGGCGCGAGCACCTCCCAGCCGCGGCCGTCGTCCGGATTCTTTTCCAGGTGCTGTTGAACCTGCGCCACCAGATTGTCGAGCGGCTGGTTGGCGCCGGGGGCTTGAATGCGTTCGGCAAGCGGAAAATCGGCAAGCCGCGGCGAGCCGAGCGGAACATAGAGCGCAATCGCCACGACCGGCAGCCCGACCAGCGCGATCACCGCCGCCATGCGGCGCCACCGGATGTTCGAGGCACCAAGGGTATCGCGCTGGTCGTCCACCGCCGCCAACAGGCGGCGGCTGATTTCGACGCGCGCGGCCTGCGCTTCCGACGGTCCGATCAGCTCGCTCGCCACGTCGCGGTCGATTTCGGCGAGTTGATCCTTGTAGACCACCGCCTCATTGCCGTCGCGGAGCGGACCGCGGCCATGACGCAACGGCCAGAGCACGGCAAAGATCGCCGCGGCCGTCATCAGGGCGAACAAAAACCACAACGTCATCAAGCCGGTTCCGAGCATACGGCGCTCACGGGCGAAGCGCCGATGGGCCGCTTTACACCACGGGCGCCGATCGCGGCAAATAACAATTCCCGATTTGCCAATATGGCAAACAAAGCCCCAAGAATCCGGCAAAACAATCCGGCAAAACGCGACGTCAGCCGACCTCGAACTCGGCGCTTTTCGCCGCATATTCGCCGCGGCCGTTGAGCGCTCTGAGGAAATAGGTTCCCGGTTCGACGGACTCCGGCAGCCTGATCCTCAGAGAGCCCGCGGGAGCCGGAGACGCGATCGTGACCACCGGATCGGGCAATTGTTCGCCGCTGGTCTTGTTGACGACGACGACTTTCGCCCTCACCATCAGGTTTCGATAGGTCGCCGAGACGACCTGGTTCTCGAGTTCGACGAAATTGATCACTGCATTCATGCCAAAACGGTATGTTTCCCGCGCGGTCCGGTCAACTACAAATTGTGAACGGAGCCTTGCACTATTTTTCTAACTGGCGCGCGAGGGCTTGCGTTCGCCGGTCACGGCATTTTCGGCGGCGCGGCTCATCAGCGAGGCGTAGTCGTGGCCAAACAGGACGTCGCAGAAGCGGATCGCCGCGGCGACCTGCATCTGCCGATAGGCGCGCACCCTGGCGTCGACGCTGCGCAGCGATTGCACCAGCGACTCGGTGGATTGCTCGACATATTGCTGCAGGTCCGAATAGGTCCGCAGCGTCACCTCGTTGATCGCGAGTTCGCTGGCATAGGTCCGGCACACCGCGACGAAATCGATCAGCGCGGCGGTCTCGTCGACCTCGCCGGCGTCGACCCTGGCACCGGGGGCAATGTCCTTGTCGGCGCGCTGACGCAGAATGCGCCGGACACGGCCGGGCACGCTGTCGATCTCCGACTGCACGGCGTTTGAAATTTCGGCGCGGATCGCCGCCAATTGCCTGCCCCAGATCGAATCGTGGCGCAGGTCGAGTTCGGTGCGCAGGCCACGCACGCCGTCATGGAGGGCTTTGAGCTGTTCGGCGACATTTTCGAAATGGCCGCGCTTGATATCCATTCGCAGATTGGCCGCCAGGCAAGACAGATCGTGCAGCGCGATCGTGACGGCAATGCCGTAGGGCGTCGCGGCAACGCGTATTTCATCGTCGGACGAGGCCATCTTGATCGCAAGCCGGATGATTTGCCACGGCGCGGTCAGCCGCTGGACGATCAGCGACAGCGCAAACGGCAGCAGTTGCGGCGTTTGCAGCGCGGGAACATTGAGTGCGGTTCCGACCGAAGCAATCTGCGCCTCGGCGAAAACCCGCAAATAGCTGGGCACCCTGCTGCTGAAGGTGTCGAGCGCTTCGCGGGCGTGCAGCACCGAGCCGATCGGCAGCAGGTCCTCGATCACCTCGGGATGACCGACACGGGCGAGCGCGCGCTGCTTGTCGCCGCCGGGCGCGGTGATTTTGAAGATCGCATCGGCCGCGGCGCGCTGCAGCTTGCGGACCGCCACTTCGAGAGCCTGCGAGGAACCGGTTTCCCGCATCCTGGCCAGCGTCGCGTCGAATTCGCGCGCCTGCTCCGGCGCGCCGTCGCGGTTCAGCCACTGCCACACCGGAAGCAGCGACGAGCGCCGTATCTGACCCGGCCGTACCGGAACACTGCTTTCGACCAGAAACGGTTCGAGCGGCCGGAATAGCAACCGCGCCGGATCGTCGGTGCGCGGCCGCGTCTCCTCGTCGGCTCCACGCACGATCTTGCGCAATTGCTCGAGCGCGATGGCGGCAACCGTGGTGTCGTCGCCGCGCTCGATGGCGCGCTCGAACTCCCGCATCAGCAGCGCCTGCGACTGCGGCGGAAGCTGCACGAGATAATCCCTCAGCCGCTCGTTCGATGTCTGGCTCATGCGTCCGGAAAGCATGCTTGTGTTGCGCGGGCGGCAAAACCGTCCACCCCCCATCATAAAAGCTCCGGCGTTAAGAAGTCGTTTAGGAATAGCAAGATGGACGGACGCCACAGCGGAGCCGATGCCGGCCGGGAATTGTCGGTTGCGATGCGAGATGGGCGGCTCTCATACTCCCGGCAGCACCAGTTCCGCCCGCAATCCCCCGATCGGTGCGCTACCGAGGGTCAGGCTGCCGCCATAAAGCGCCGCCAGGTCGATGACGATCGACAGTCCAAGCCCGGAACCCGGCTTGGTCTCGTCCAGCCGCTGGCCGCGGCGCGATACCTGCGCACGCTCGGCCTCCGACAACCCGCGTCCATCGTCGTCGACGATGATCCGCAAGCTCGGGCCGGCGCCGGGTTCGCGCGGCGGTTCCGCCAGCACCTCGACGAACACCTGCGACACCGCCCATTTGCAGGCGTTGTCGACGAGGTTGCCGGCCATTTCCTCGAGGTCCTGCCGCTCGCCGCGAAATTTTGCGCGCGGGTCGGCCTTGACTTCGATGGCGACGCCGCGGCCGCGGTGGATCTTCTCCATGGTCCGCCGCAATGCCTCGATGGCGGGCGCGACGTCGGTGACCGTGCCGATGATAGTCAGCCGCGCCGCGATGCGGGCGCGCTCCAGATGATGGGCGACCTGGTCGCGCATCACATCGGCCTGTTCCAGAACCTTGCTCGCAAAGGGATCGGCGGCATGCGCGGCGGCCTCGTTGACGATGACCGACAACGGCGTCTTGATGGCGTGGGCAAGATTGCCGACATGGGTGCGCGCGCGCTCGACGATTTCCCGGTTGGCGTCGAGCAGTGCATTGGTCTCGCGCGCCAGCGGCGCGATCTCGACCGGAAACTCGCCCTCCAGCCGCTCGGCGCGGCCGGAGCGGATATCGGCGATCGATTCCGAAATGCGCTTCAGCGGCGCCAGCCCGAAGCGGACCTGGAAGATCGTGGTCAGCACCAGCACGATCGACAGCGCGGCAAACGTGCCACCGAGGTAATAGTCGAAGGTGCGGGTCTCGTCGAAGATCTCGGTGGCGTCGCCGGCCACGCTGACGAGATACTTGCCATCGGCGCCGAGATCGACCGGCCGCTCCACCATGCGCAAATTCTGGCCCTCGGGGCCCTCGACATAGCCCAGCCGGATGCCGGCCGCGGTCAGGTCGGCGCCGTTGTCCTCGAGTTTCGGCAGCTTCTTGTCCCACAGCGAACGCGAGGCGCGCACGTCGGGCTTTTCGGAATCGGTACGGGTGATCTGCCAATACCAGCCCGACAGCGGCAGTTCGAACAACGGCTCGCCGAGCGACTGGAACTGACGGTCGGGCGGCTCGTCGGGAGTTGCGACTTCCGCGATCAGGGTGCGGAGATAGAGGTTGAGCCTGCGGTCGAAGGCGCGCTCGGTGGCGCCGCGGTATACCGACGACAGCACGATGCCGGTGATGAGGAGGATCACCACCACCCAGGCGGTCGCCGACAGGAACAGCCGGGTGGCAAGCGAACTGGCGCGCATCAGGGATGCCGGTTTTCGGACAGGTTCATGCTCTTACAAGAGAACAAGACCGGCGCCCGATCAACAGCCTTGATCAGGTGCCGGGCGACGGCGGCGTCAGCAGATAGCCGAGCCCCCGCACCGTCTGGATGATATCGACATCCAGCTTCTTGCGGATGCGGCCGACGAATACCTCGATGGTGTTGGAGTCGCGGTCGAAGTCCTGGTCGTAGAGATGCTCGACCAGTTCGGTGCGCGAGACCACGCGTCCGGTATGGTGCATCAGGTAGGCGAGCAGCCGATATTCGTGCGACGTCATCTTGATCGGATTGCCGGATACGCTGACCCGGCCGGTGCGGGTGTCGAGCGCGACCGGCCCGCAGGTCAGTTCGGACTGGGCATGGCCGGTGGAGCGGCGCAGCAGCGCGCGGATGCGGGCCAGGATTTCCTCGAGATGAAAGGGCTTTGCGACATAGTCGTCGGCGCCGGCATCGAAGCCCTGCACCTTGTCGCTCCAGCGGTCGCGTGCGGTCAGGATCAGGACCGGCATCGAGCGCCCGTTGCGGCGCCAGGCCTCCAGAACCGAGATGCCGTCCATCTTGGGCAGGCCGATGTCGAGCACGACGGCGTCGTAGGGCTCGCTGTCGCCGAGATAATGCCCCTCCTCGCCGTCGAAGGCGCGATCGACGACGTAGCCGGCATCCGTCAGCGCCGTGGTGAGTTGGCGGTTGAGATCGGGATCGTCTTCAACGACGAGCAGGCGCACCCTGGCCTCCGCAAATGAGCTGCATGAATTCCGCCATCAAATGAGCCTTGCCGGCGTGAACGGGCTATGAACAGGCACACACCGCAAGGTTACTTTTTCTCCATCACCGGTATTTCCGGCGGCTCGAGCCTCGCCGCCGCATCACCGGCGGCGGGCTGATCCAGAGACCTAACATGCCGAATCGGAGGCCCCAATAGCCGCGCAGGACGGCGGCTAGAGCCTTTTCCGTTTCGATGGAATCGAAACGGGGCTCTAGATTCTTGTTTTGACGCGTTTTCTTCACGCGAACCAGTAACCACCCCGCATCAAGTGCGGGGGCAGGCTTTCGCTCGAAAACGCTCTTAAGGTGCGGCCGGCGCGCCCCTGATCACGAGGAGATGGACGGGACCGCCGGGCTTGTCGTCGTCGAACACGCCGACCGTCAGCCGTCCCGTCCGCCAGGCCAGCGTGTCCAGATTGCTGCGGCCTTCGTAAAGCAGCGGGCCGTCAGGGAAATTATCATGGCCGTGGACGACGTGGAATTTGCCGAAGCCATCAGGACATCCTTTGGCATAGCGCTTCCACAACAGCGTCGCTGTGCTCTGCCGATCCAGCGGAACTTGCGGATCGACGCCGGCATGAACGTAGAGACGGTGCGCATCGACATGGATCAGCTTGAGCCCGTCGAGCCAGGCGATGTGGGAGGCCGGCACGGCGGCGGGGTCGCCGCCATAGGAGGCGAGCGCCGCGTCGCCGCCCTTGTCCAGCCACGCCGCCATCTTCGAACGGTCGCGCAGCGCCTCGACCATCATGGCGTCGTGGTTGCCTTTCAACGCAACCAGACTGAAGTCGCCGATCGCACCCGGCAACAACCGGTCGATCACGCCCTTGCTGTCCGGCCCCTTGTCGACGTAGTCACCGATCGTGACAATGACGTCGGCCTGCCCGCGCGAACGCGCCGATATCTCCGCCAGGGCCTCGTCGAGCAGATCGCAGCGGCCGTGAAGGTCGGGGATGACGTAGGTCAGGCTCATGGGCCGGCTTGCGTTGCTGACGCGAGGGTTAACGATATCAGGTCATTTCGTTGCTGGAACCGCCGTGCCGGGCCCGCGAACAGGTTGAGGTCGACGGCGTTGTAGCCTATCAACCCGCCATGATCCAAAAGATATCCTCTGTTGCAGGCTGGCTGGCGCTCGCCTTCATTGTTTACGCGACGCTGTCCCCGATCAATCACCGTCCCGTCATTGCCGGCCCGCAGCTCGAGCGCTTCGCGGCCTTTGCTTTTGTCGGGATCGCGTTTGCGCTGGCGTATCCGAGGCGCCTGTTTCTGATTACCGCCATCATCTTGATAGGTGCGTTCGGGCTGGAAGCATTGCAGCTGCTGACGCCCGATCGTCACGCCCGCCTGCTGGATGCGCTGGTCAAGGCGGCGGGGGGCATCTGCGGGATTTCCATCGGTCAGTTGGGACAGCTCGTGCTGCGGGCCGAAACCGACCGCGCCGGATAACACGATTTGGTGTCCGCTGCGGGCGACACAACGCCAAATCCCGCGCCGCGCCAGCGCGCAAGCCTGACGATTTCTAAGCCGTCTCTCGGGAAGCTCGGGAAAGGGCGAAGGTGGAGATCGCCAGCACGACCCACACCAGGCAAAGCACGGTCAGCGCGTTGAGGAACGTCCCGGTCAGGTGCGCGATGTGAAAGATCCAATAGATTTGCGCGGCGACAGGAAGCAGCAAGGTCAGCAGCATCTGCCCTGCGCCGCCGGGATAAGCGATATAGAGGGTGAAGAGGTGAATGGCGAGGAACAGAACTGCCATCGCCAGCCCGCAGAAGATCGCAAGAAACGCATAGTTTCGACGCATACCAATACCCGGTTTTCGGACCGCCTCTCGAGAAGACCCGTGGTGGAAGCTGATTTCCGCATCTCCGCCAGGCCGCGTCAGGCGCGGAATTCAGGCGAAGGGTGATGGGTGGGATCAAGCAGGCGGTCGAAGCAACCAACCCGATTCCGCAGATGCCGCCCCCTGGATAGGGTCACCACGTTTTCGCCGGCGAGTGCATGACCAGGTAGAGCGCTGTGACCGCGCCGACGGTCACAAGCGGCGCCAGCAACAGAAGCGCAATCTTCCTGAGGTCGAAGGCCGTCGCGACTTCATAATCTCGGTCCAACCAGGAATTCTTTTCCATACGCGACCTCCATACAGCTCGATTGTCTCCCAACCGGAAGGGGAGAGCAAGGCAATTTGGAGGCAAAGGGCTATCGGTCCGCTGGATGGTGGGACGTCCTTCTCCGCAGGATAGCTGACGCCCTTCACGGTCATCTCCGGCGGCAATTTTGCCTCGGTCTCCGGATCGAGCGGGGCGAACTCGACGAGACGAAATTTCGTCCCGTTGTCGGGGCGCCGATCAGCCGGTTGGCCGTATCCTGTTTGAGGCGCGCGTTCCCAACGGCGATTGAGTTACTAGAGCATGATCCGGAAAAGTGGACACCGGTTTTCCGAAAAGATCATGCTCAATCAAAAAGCCAGAGCGGGAAGACGATTCGAAGAAAAGTCATCCCGCTCTAGCTGTCCGATATCGGCCAGACTTGCTCGCGCCTGCGGTCGAGTTCGTCCAGATACCGGCTGTGGCGGCGGCCGGCGAGAACGATCATTCCACATGCCGACAAAATGGCCAGGCCCCAGATCATGACCCCTGTTCCCCCAAAAATATCGATCGCGCCCTTGACGCCTCAGCCCTGAAAGATCGCACCGATGTAGCGGCCGCGCGACCACTTCACCTGGCAGGTCTGGACATTCCTGAAATTGTCGAGCGTGATCCTGAAGGTGGAGGCGACGACGTCCTGGTCGTTCAGCCTGAGGCCAACGCCGGTGTCGCTGATGTCGCGCAAGGCGCAGGTCAGGATACCGCGCTGCTGATCGGAGAAGATCAGCGCCCCGCTCGTGGTCTTCAACCGCTCTACCTGCCGTCGCTCAGCCATCGGCGTTTCCGCTCCATCGGGGACAAGAGCACCGCAAGCAAAATCGGCGATCCGATTACGCAATTGGCCCTGTCCGATCGGAGATTAACGAGCGCTGAATTTTCTTCAACGAAAGCTGCCCGTTAAGCTGAACGATCAAGCTTAACACCGGCCGCTTCCAGGCTAACGCATGCCGACGCAGCCGGTCCGGCAGCGCCCAGACAGCCGGGAAGATGCGACGGTCCTCGATCGGCGAAGTCAGCGATTCGTTGCGTCCGGGGAAAAAATCATCGCGATATCGACGTCCCTCAGGGCAGCCCAACGTTCGGCCGTAAGTTGAGCCGTACCGCGCTGAAACATCAGTCCTCGCAGCCGGCCATTGTCCTCGCCCGGGCAAGACCCGGTGAACGCCATCGGCGCCGGCGTCGGCGTCTCGAACCTGATGTGCTGGATCGCCGCATGGAGACCCATCGGCATCCCCAACAATCCGGCACTGGCTCCCTGCAAACCGGCGATCAGTGCCGCGACGGCCACGGCCGCCAGAATGGAAATTTTACGCATGTTGATCCCCCTGAATCCCCGGGGGAAGCTAAAGGCCAGGATTTGAAATTTCGAACGGTTTTGGCGTTCAAATCGATTCAAATGCCGCAGGTGCCGGAGATGAATCGTTTACCATGCTGGCCATGTTTGCAAGGCGATTGACAGGGACCTCCGTCAATACCGGATTCATGAGCGGCGATCTCGTTTGATCCCGCTCGGGCAGACTAAATCGCTCGCTTGCGCCTGTTCTCCTTCAGGGAAACTCCCATTTTCATGGCCTTCTTCCGGATCGTCGATACCGGCCGTCTCAACTTGGCGGCGGCCAACTCGATGGAGGCTCGTTCTGAGGCCATTTGCAGGAGCATCCGTTCCTCTTTGAAGGAAAACCGGCCTGCTTTTTGACGCTTCACCATTCGATCGCTCCCGAGCCAGCGGTCGAACGGTCGAAGGAAAGTCCGATATGGAGGATCATGAAAATGATTGTTCAATGTTATTGCGGCCCGAACTCAAATACGAGCCGGAAATGCAACCGATGATCAAACCCGAAAGCTATTTTCTCGTTTTCGTCGAGACAGTAACCGAGCAACCCGCCCGGAATGTGGACGATCGCACAAAACAAAGCGCCCGCTAAAACCGATTCAAATCCAACTTCCCGCCATCATGCCTGGAAAAAGGACGGCATGGCTGGCCTTGCCAACCACCCATTAGAACCCGGCTCGTTCGGATAAACAAGCTTCATTTCAGAATTTCGGACGCAAGCGACATCTCTCGCGCGCGCACGTTTCTCCTCGCAACTTCCGCTGGTGCGAACGCCATGCAGCGTTCCATATCCGGCCAGCGTGACACCGCTGAAATAATCACTGCGAAAAATGCCGTTGCGCGCGTGCTGCTGTCGAACATGAACTCGTTTGCGGCCACCGAAGCAGCCGTGACAAAATTGGATTGGCTGTTGCACACCCCTGCGCCGACCTTCCGGCCTGTTCCGTCCCTCAGGTGCGGAAGAACACGAACCAGACCACGCCCAGGATCAGAATGGCAAGCCCGGTCGAGACGGTGAGCAGCGCAAGCACCGACGGCCCGGGCTCGGCCTGGCGTGCCTCCGTCGGGGTTTCGACGATCTGGTCGTGCCGCCTGATAGCCATGGTGCCCTCGATTTTCCCCGGATGGTCGCAGACGCCTCCGGCGTATCGGACAACGCCTGAGTTCGCGCGATGTTCCTCATTTGCCATCGATGTCAGTGCCTTGCCCGCCCATGGCCGGGCGTTACGGTTAACGCCGTTTCGAGATTCCCCGCCCCGTCAGCTTTGAAACCTCTCTCCCCGGTGGTATTCTTAAGGGTCGTCTGTTGCGTCAGCCGGAGTATCCCATGGCCCCCCGCGCCAACTGGAAGGGCTTTTTGCGCCTTTCGCTCGTGACCTGTCCGGTCGCCCTGTTTCCGGCGACCTCGGATACCGAAAAGGTCTCCTTCAACCAGATCAACCGCAAGACCGGCCACCGTATCAAATACGCCAAGGTCGATGCCGACACCGGCGAGGAAGTCGCCAACGAAGACATCATGAAGGGCTACAAGGTCGACACCGACACCTATATCGAGGTGACCAAGGACGAACTCGACGACATCGCGCTGGAATCGACCCATACCATCGAGATCGACGAATTCGTGCCGAAGGCCGAAATCGACACCCGCTACCTGATCCGCCCCTATTATCTGGTGCCCGACGGCAAGGTCGGCCACGACGCCTTCGCCGTGATCCGCGAAACCATCCGCAGCATGAACAAGGTCGCGATCGGCCGCCTGGTCCTGACCAACCGCGAGCACATCGTGGCGCTGGAGCCGCTCGGCAAGGGTCTGATGGGAACGCTGCTGCGCTATCCCTACGAGGTGCGCAGCGAGAAGGAATATTTCGACGACATCCAGGACATCAAGATCACCAAGGACATGCTGGATCTCGCCAAGCACATTGTCGAGCAGAAATCCGGCGAGTTCGAGCCGGAGAAGTTCGAGGATCACTACGAATCCGCGCTGATCGATCTGATCAACCAGAAGCGCGCCGGCATTCGCCCGGCCGCGAAGGTCGCGCCGAAAACCGGCGGCAACGTCATCAACCTGATGGACGCGCTGAAGAAGAGTCTCGCCAGCGAACGGCAATCCGCGCCTGCCGCCAAGGCAAAGGGCAAGAAGCCGCGCAAGGCCGCCGCCGGCCAGCGCGAGATGCTGCTGCCGATCAGCGGCAAGCGCGCCAAGGAAGAGCCGAAGGCGCAGGCGCCGAAGAAGGCGGAAAAGCCGGCGCGCGCGCAGGCCCGATCAAAGAAGGCCGGATAGTGCCAGCCGCCGCCTGAGATGCCGTGGTCGGCGCCGTTCGGCGAACCGATCCGCCTGCGCGGCGGCCGCAGCCTCTCAACGCTGCAGGATGCCGCCGACTACATCATGAAACTGCCGGATGACGCGCAGCAGCAGGAGCGCTGGCAGGTCGCGGTCGAGAACCTGATCAACGCCGCGGAAACCGGCGGCGGATGGCTGATGTTCGCACGGATCGCGGTGCTGCAGGCGCTGAATGGAGATCGCCAGGCGCGATGATCGCGGCTGCCCGCCGCTATTTCAGCGACGAATTCACTGAGGTGAATTTGCCGTTCAGCGTGGTGCCGATCCCGTTGACAGCGACGACGATCACGATGCTGATGCCGGCCGCGATCAGGCAATATTCGATCGCGGTAGCGCCGGATTGATCCGCCAGGAAGTTTGAGAACAGCCGTCGCATCCGAAAACTCCTGTCGAGGCTTTCCGGGGGATTCTCCCGCGCCCATTCCGTGTGCGCAACCTAAATCGGATTGGTTGCCGGCGCGTCGACAAACAGGCTGAATGTTCGGTTAAGCCCGCAATCCGCCCTGGCCGGTCTTGCCGGGCAGGCCGATGCGCCGGCGCGTGCCCCTCGCGCGGTCGGAATGGGGGTTACGCGCCCCCGGATTGCCGATCGAGATGCAAAACCGTATGGCAGAGCTTCCGGGAAATACCCCGCGCCAGCTTTACCAACCATCCGATTCCTGTTCCAACTAGCCCTCATAGGCCGAGCCCAACATCGGCCATTTCCTGGGAGGGATCGGCATGAAGCTCGGCACCGCGATCGCGGAAATCATGAAACGCGAGGGTATCGAAATCCTCTGCGGCTATCCGGTCAATCATCTGATCGAACATGCCGCCAATGCCGATATCCGCCCGATCATGGTGCGGCAGGAGCGCATCGGCATCCACATGGCGGACGCGATCTCGCGCGTCACTTCCGGGCACAAGATCGGCGCGTTCTGCATGCAGCACGGCCCCGGCGCGGAAAACGCCATGGGCGGCGTGGCGCAGTGTTACGGCGAGTCCGTCCCCGTGCTGGTGCTGCCGCAAGGCTACCCGCGGCGGATCGCGAACATCGACCCGAATTTCAATTCCAGCCAGGCGATGAAGGCGTACGCCAAATCCTCCGAGCCGATCACGATCGCCAACGAGGTCTGCAACATCTTCCGCCGCGCCTTTACGAAGTTGAAAAACGGCCGCGGCGGCCCGGTGATCGTCGAGATTCCCACCGACATGTGGAACGAGGAGGTGCCGGAGCCCTTGAACTACACCCCGGTGTTGCGCACCCGCTACGGCGCCGACCCCGTGCATGTCAAGGAAGCCGCCGCGCTGTTGATCTCAGCCAAGCGTCCCGTGCTCTATGCCGGCCAGGGCGTGCACTACGCCAGGGCCTGGCCGCAGCTGAGACGGCTGGCCGAACGGCTCGCCATTCCCGTCACCACGAGCCTGGGCGGCAAGTCGTCATTTCCGGAGACGCATCCGCTTTCGCTGGGGTCGGGCGGCCTCGCCGTGCCACGGGCAGTGCCCAAATTCCTGGCCGAGGCCGACGTGATTTTCGGCATCGGCTGCTCGTTCACGGAGACCAATTTCGGCATCGCCATGCCCAAGGGCAAGACCATCATTCATTCGACGCTCGACCCCGCCCATCTCAACAAGGACGTCGAGGCCAAAATCGGCCTGGTCGGCGACGCCGGTCTCGTGCTCGACGCGCTGCTCGAGGAAATCGGCAAGAGCGTCACGTCGGACCGCGATGCGTCGGCGGTGGCCGCCGAGATCGCCGCCTCGCACAAGGAGTGGTTGGCGAAATGGATGCCGAAACTGACCTCCAACGACGCGCCATTGAATCCCTATCGCGTGCTCTGGGATCTGCAGCACACCGTCGACATCAAGAACACCATCATCACCCATGACGCCGGCAGCCCGCGCGACCAGCTCTCGCCGTTCTGGAAGCCGGTCGAGCCCTTGAGCTATATCGGCTGGGGCAAGACCACGCAGCTCGGCTATGGGCTGGGGCTAGCAATGGGCGCCAAGCTGGCGAAACCGGACAAACTCTGCATCAACGTCTGGGGCGATGCCGCGATCGGCTTTACCGGCATGGACTTCGAGACCGCGGTGCGCGAGCGGATTCCGATCATGTCCATCCTTTTGAACAATTTCAGCATGGCGATCGAATTGAAGGTGATGCCGATCTCGACCGAGAAATATCGCTCGACCGACATCTCCGGCGACTACGCCGCCATGGCGCGCGCCTTCGGCGGCTATGGCGAGCGGGTGACGAAGCCGGAAGACATCATTCCGGCGATCCAGCGCGGCATTGCCAAGACCAAAGAAGGCATCCCAGTGCTGCTGGAATTCATCACGTCGAAGGAAACCGAGGTTTCCAGGCCGGGGACCTAGCCCCGGTCCGGTTTCACCTTAACCGCGACCCGAGACGGCGCTGGCCCGGATTCGTCCGAGATGGGATAATCGGATATTGTCTGGATGGATCGACCGGCCGGCCTGCGAGCCGGCCGGATCGCTGGTTTTTGGCTGGCCGCGGCGCCGCCCGGCGCCTGCGCAAATGGATTTGGGTGAATGACGGCGCTTCCCCCTGACGTGGCGGACGATCTCAGACGGGAGAACGCCCGGCTGCAGGCCGAGTTGCGCGCCGCCCGGGATCGCCAGAACGCCAGCGCCGAAATCCTGCGCGCCATCGCCGATACCCACGGCGATGCCGAGCATGCGCTGCATCGGATCGCCGAAGCGACCCAGCACTTCTTCAATGCCGCCAGCGTCACCATCCGAATCGCCGCGGGCGATGAATGGGTTCGGACGGTGCGGGTCGGCTCAAGCTCGCATCTGACAGGCGCGCAGCCGGCCTCAAGCCTGGCCACTCGCGGCGCAAACCTGCCTGGCACCGTTTATCAGGAGAACCGGCAAATCCATATTCCCGATCTCGACAACATCGATCCTTCGATGGCCAATTGGCCCGCGACGGCGGCCCGCGCCGCCGGAATTCGCACCCTCTGCGGCACGCCCCTGCGGCGCGACAGCAACGCGATCGGCGCGCTGATCGTCTACCGCGACCGGCTCGCCCCCTTTACCGATGACGAGCTGGCGCTGCAGCAAAGTTTCGCCGACCAGGCCGTCATCGCCATCGAGAACGCGCGGCTGTTCAACGGGACCCAGAAGGCCTTGGCCCGGCAGACCGCGACTTCCGACATCCTGCGCGTGATCAGCCAGTCGCCGACCGACGTGCAACCGGTTTTCGACGCCATCGTGCTGACCGCCGCGCGGCTGTTCCGCTGCGACAGGGCATTCATCCAGCGTTGCGACGCCACCGGCTTCTGGACCGTGGCCTCAGCCGGATTGCAAGGCCCGCTTCCGATCACACAGTTCAAGAAAGCGCCGATCGACCCGGACGCCAACTTCCCGTCGCGTGCGATCGTGGCGAAAAAAACGCTGCACTTGCCGGACTGGTCATCGATCGAGCTGCCTGAATTCGAACGCCACATCCGCGAATTGCACGGCACCAACTCGGCGCTGTACATGCCCCTGCTGCGCGAGAGCGAATGCATCGGCCTGCTCGCGATCATCGGAAAACAAGCCGGCATGTTCGGCGAGAGTGAAATCGCGCTCGCCGAATCCTTTCGCGACCAGGCTGTTATCGCGATCGAAAATACGCGGCTGTTCAACGAGACCAAGGAGGCTCTGGAGCGGCAGACCGCGACGGCCGAAATTCTGAAAGTGATCGCGGGTTCGCCTGATGACGTGCAGCCGGTGTTCGACGACATCGCCGCCAGCGCCAAACGGCTAATCGGCGGCTTCTCGGCAGCGGTGTTTCGCTTTTTCGATGACACCTGTCACCTTGCGGCATTCACGCCGACCAATCCGGCAGCCGATGAAGTCTTGAAAACGTCGTTCCCGGTACCTTTCAGCGAATTTGCGCCGCTCCGCCTGGCGCTGGGCGGCGAGACCGTGCAGTTCGCCGATACCGAAACCGCACCGGAATTCCAGAAGAACATCGCCCGGGCGCGCGGCTTCCGTAGCGTCATATGGACGCCAATGATGAACCACGGGACGGTGATCGGACTGATCACCCTTACCCGCGTCCAGACCGGTGCGTTCGCACCCCATCACGTTCAGCTGCTGCAAACCTTCGCCGATCAGGCCGTCATCGCCATCGAGAATGTGCGGCTGTTTAACGAGACGCGCGAGGCGCTGGAGCGGCAGACGGCCACCGCCGACATCCTCAAGGTGATCGCTAGCTCGCCGTCCGACGTGCAGCCGGTGTTCGAGGCGATCGCGGCTAGCGCCAAGCGTTTGCTGGGCGGATTCACCGCCGCCGTGTTCCGTCTCATCGACGAGACCGTCCAGCTCGCCGCGTTTACGCCAACCAATCCATTAGCGGACGAGGCACTCAAGGCAGATTTCCCCATACCGGTCGACGGCTTCGAGCCGTTCCGGATGGTCAGACCGGGTGAGCCATTGCCGATCGCTGATACCGAAAAAATTTCTTACGGACCTATGCGGGACATCGCACGCCTGCACGGCTTCCGCTCGATGCTGTACGTGCCCCTGATGAACGGTGGCGTCCCGATCGGCCTCATCGCGGTCACGCGGGTCGAGCCCGGTGCGTTCGCATCCCACCATGTCCAGTTGCTAGAAACCTTCGCCGATCAGGCCGTCATCGCCATCGAGAACGCGCGGCTGTTCAACGAGACCCAGGAGGCGCTGGAGCGGCAGACGGCCACCGCCGACATCCTCAAGGTGATCGCGAGTTCGCCTTCCGACGTGCAGCCGGTGTTCGACGTCATCGTCGAGCGCGCGGTGCGGCTCTGCGGGGCCCGCATGGGACGAGTATATCGCTATGACGACGGCATCATTCACATGGTCGCAGGCCACGGCCTGAACACGCCGGGCCTGAGCAAGGTGCAGGAGGTGTTTCCAAGACCGGCGGCCGACGACACCACCGCGGGACTGGCGATCAGGTCACGCCAGCCCTACTTCGTCACCGACATCGAATCCGACCAATCCGCGCCGCCGCTTTCGCGGCAGATGATCGAGGCGTTGGGAACGCGCAGCCAGGTCACGGTGCCGATGCTGCGCAAGGGTGAGCCGATCGGGGCGATCACGGTGGGCTGGGCCGAGCCCGCCGCCTATGGCGATCAGCAGCTGTTGCTGCTGCAGACCTTCGCCGACCAGGCGGTGATTGCGATTGAAAACGTGCGGCTGTTCAACGAGACCCGCGAGGCACTGGAGCGGCAGACCGCGACCGCCGACGTGCTCAAGGTGATCAGCCGCTCGGTGTTCGATCTGCAGACTGTGCTCGATACCCTGGTCGAGTCGGCCTACAAACTCTGCGGCGCGAGGCTGGGCCTGCTCTACCTGAGGGACGACGAGGCGTTTGAATGCAAGGCAATCGCCGGCGAAGGCGTCGCGCAGGCAGCGCACCTGTTCAAGGGACGCCCGATCCGCGCCGGCCGCGGCACCGCCGCGGAGCGCGTGATCCTGACGGGAGATGTGCAGAGCATTACCGATTTCTTCGATGATCCGGATTTCGACCCCAAGGTCAGGGAAACCATTCGGAACGCCGCCGACGGGGATTCAAGCGTCGGCGGGCTTCGCTCCACGCTGGCGGTACCGATGACTCGCGACGGCATCGTGACCGGTGTGATGGTGATCGCGCGTTCTCAGACCGGTCCGTTCCCCCCGCGCCAGGTCGAACTCCTGCAAACCTTCGCCGACCAGGCCGTGATCGCCATCGAGAACGCCCGCCTGTTCGACGAGGTGCAGGCGCGCACGCGCGACCTCACTGAATCCCTGCAGCAGCAAACCGCGACCGCCGACGTGCTCAAGGTCATCAGCCGCTCGACGTTTGACTTGAAAGCAGTGCTCGACACTCTCATCGGCTCGGCTGCCCAGCTTTGCGATGCCAATGCCGCTCATATCTATCTTCGCGAAACCGAAGTCTACAAGCTGGCCGCCTGCGCCGGCTTTTCGGCGGAATATGAGGAATTCCTGAAGCGGCGCGCCATCATGCCCGGTCGGGATACGCTCATCGGCCGCACCGCCCATGAGGGCAGGATTGTGAGCATTCCCGACGCCCTGAACGATCCGGAATACCAGTTCCACGACGCCCAGAGGCTTGGGGGCTTCAGAACCATGCTGGGCATTCCGATGTTGCGCGACGGCGCGCCGATCGGCGTATTGGCCATGACCCGCTCCGAGGTACGGCCATTCACCGACAAGCAGGTCGATCTGGTCACGACCTTCGCCGACCAGGCCGTGATTGCGATCGAAAACGTGCGACTGTTCGTCGAGGTGCAGGAACGCACCAGGGAGTTGTCGGCCTCGCTCGATGAACTGCGCACCGCGCAGGATCGCCTCGTCCAGACCGAAAAACTCGCTTCGCTGGGCCAGCTCACCGCCGGCATCGCCCACGAAATCAAGAACCCGCTCAATTTCGTCAATAATTTCTCGGCGCTTTCGGCCGAGCTGACCGACGAGCTCAATGACCTGCTCAAGTCAGCTGATCTCACCGACAGGCTTCGGGAGGAAATCGACGAATTGACCGGCACGCTGAAGGACAACCTGCAAAAGATCGTGCAGCATGGCAAACGCGCCGATTCCATCGTCAAGAACATGCTGCTGCATTCGCGCGAGGGTTCGGGCGAGCATCGGCCTGCCGACATCAACGCGCTGGTCGACGAAAGCCTCAACCTCGCCTATCACGGCGCCCGCGCCGAAAAGCCGCAATTCAATGTGACCCTGCAGCGCGACTTCGATGACAAAGCCGGTACCATCGAGGTGTTCCCGCAGGAAATCACCCGCGTCCTCCTGAATTTGATCTCGAACGGATTCTATGCCGTCACCAAGCGCAAGAACGAGAATGGCGGCTCAAGCTTCGACCCGGTCGTCCGTGCGACCACCAAAAATCTGGGCGACGCCGTCGAAATCCGGATCCGCGACAACGGCACCGGCATTCCCGACGAGGTGAGGGAAAAGATGTTCAACCCGTTCTTTACAACCAAGCCGGCGGGCGAAGGAACCGGGCTGGGCCTTTCGATGAGCCATGACATCATCGTGAAACAACACGGTGGCACCATCGACGTATTGACGGAGCCCGGCGAATTTACCGAATTTACCATCGTTTTGCCGCGAACAGGCAATGTTTCAAATAAATCCAGAGGTTAGACGTGAGCGTTTTGGTTCTTGTGGTGGATGACGAACCCGATGTCGAGGCGCTGTTTCGTCAGCAATTCCGGCGCGATCTGCGCGCGCAGCGCTTCGTGATGGATTTTGCCATTTCGGCGGCCGACGCGCTGGCGCGGATCGCCTCCACGATCGAGCAGTCGCTGATCCTGATCCTCTCCGACATCAACATGCCCGGCATGACGGGGCTGGAGATGCTGCCAAGGGTCAAGGAGATCAGGCCCGAGGTTCCCGTCATCATGATTACCGCCTATGGCGATGCCGAAACCAAGCGCAAGGCGATCGAGAGCGGCGCGAGCGGATTGCTGACCAAGCCGATCGACTTCACCCTGCTGCGGGAAGAGATCGACACAAGGCTGCAGGCGGCCGTTTAAGCAAATCACGGCTTGAAAAAAGCGGGATCGTTGAGCGCCTTGATCATGGTGTCGACCATGTCGGCGGCGCCATGGTCCTCGCGCTCTTCCAGAAGCTCCCACATCTTGCGCAAATTGGCGCGCATCGGCGCCTTCAGCGAGGGATCGCGCTCGATCAGGGTCCGCGCGATGCAAAAGGCGATGGCCTCGGTGCCCATCCTGGCTTGCTCGACGGTGGGTTTGCTCATGGGACGGCTCCTTGTCGATATCAATGTCCGATTTGCTGCGGCCGCTGTTAGTCGAATTCCCGGCCGATTGAAAGCCGTCGCCGAAGGGCTCGCGGAGAAATCCCGATCGAGCGTCCTGCGATTTCGGCCCCGGACAGCGCGCCTCTTGATCAACGCTGTGACGCCCGCTACAACTTCAAATAGAGGGTGCGGGGGCTTCAATGCATTGCGGAAGAATTCTGGTCGCCATGATCTTCATGGCGCCATGGCTTGTGTCGTGCGCGACCCAGCAGGCGATGACCGTCGACAGCGGAGCAATCATCAACGCCAATCCGAAGTACCGGAACGCGGTTACGGTCCGTTCCGTCACTGGTGGCCAAGTGATGAACGCTCTGACGATCATGGGCGTCGCCAATGAGCCGTTCAAGGCAGCGCTCGAAAGCAGTCTTGCCGCCAACGGTTATCTCGCCCGGTCCGGCACCCCGAAATTCTACATCGACGCGGAAATCGTAAACCTGGACCAGCCGATCATCGGGCTCGATCTGGATGTGACGGCTGACGTGAGTTACAAGGTTTCCGGCGCCGGCGCCCCGGCGACCTATCCCATCAAGACGACGGCCCGTGCCACATTCTCCAACTCGCCGATTGCCGCCGACCGCATGCGGGTCGCGAACGAACGCGCGATGCAGGAGAATATCAAGCAGTTTCTCCAGGCACTCCGCTAAGCGGGCCGCCGGCGAGCCGCCCTACTCCGCCATCTCGACCGGCGTCGAGGGGCCGGTCAGCACCCGTTCCTCCATCAGGATCATGCACACCGCGGCCACGGCGAGCATCGCGGCGGCGGCGCCGAACACGTAGCGGAAGGCCAGGATCATGTCGGCGGCCGGAATCGAACTGACCGGTCCGCGATGCTCGCCGGCCAGCGAAATATCCGCGCCCAGCACCATCAGGATGATCGCGGCAAACGCAGCCACCGTGAAGGAAGCCATCAGCGCGCGGAAGAAATTCATCGCGCCGGTGATGGTGCCGACCTGGGCGCGCGTCACCGAATTCTGCAGCGAGACGACACTTACCGGAAATACCGTGCCAAGGCCGAGCGAGAAGGCCGACAGCAGCAACAGAAGTCCCCAGAGCGAAAGCGTCGTCAGCGCCAGCGCGCAGCCCGAGAGCGTCGCGAACGAGGTTCCGATGATCGCCACCCGCTTGTAGTGCCTGGCGCGCGCCATGGTGCGGCCGGCGATCGCCGCCCCGCAGGTCGAGATCGCCGCCAAGGGAATCAGCCCGAGCCCGGCCTCGCTGGCGCTGAGGTGGTAGACCACCTCGTAATACAGCGGCAGGTGGACCGTCAGCCCCATCATCGCCCCCAGCGCACAGCCGCCGGCGGCCATCCCATAGGGCACGACCGTGCCGCCCATCAGCGACAGCGGCAGGAAGGGTTCATCGGCATTCCTGGCATGCCAGACGAAGGCCAGCATCAGCGCAACCGCGGCGCCGACCATCGCCATGATGGTCGGCGACAGCCAGAGAAAACGGTTGCCGCCCCAGGTCAGCACCAGCATGAACACGACGGCCGAGGCCATCAGCAGCACGCCTCCCAGCCAGTCGACCTTGCGCAGGCGGTGGTAGACCGGGATCTTGCCCATCTTCGGCAGCAGCAACGCAAGGGCAGCGAGCGCCAGCGGCACGTTGATCCAGAAGATCATCGACCAGTGCAGGTGCTCGGCGAAGAAGCCGCCGAGGACCGGGCCGCCGATGCCGGCGGCGACCCAGACGCCGCTGAAATAGGCCTGGTACTGGCCGCGCTCGCGCGGCGTCACCACGTCGGAAATCACGGTCTGGACCACCGGCATGATGCCGCCGCCGCCGAGCCCCTGCAGCCCGCGCGCCAGGATCAGGACCGGCATGTTCGGCGCCAGCGCGCACAGGATCGACCCGGCGATGAACAGGCTGAGCGCGGTGATGATCATGGCGCGCCGCCCGTAGATGTCGCTGAGCGTGCCGAACACCGGCGCCACCGCGGTCGAGGCCAAGAGATAGGCCGTGATCACCCAAGACAGGCTGGAAACATCGTGGAACTGCCGCCCGATGGTCGGTAGCGCGGTCGCGACGATGGTCTGGTCGAGGGCGGCCAGGAACATGGTCAGCAGCAGGCTCATCAGGATGGTGCGAACCTCGCCCGGCGTCAGCGGCGCCCTGGGGGCGAGTGACGGCGCGTCTGCGAGTTCGATCACCTCGCCCGGCATCCGCGGCAGGTCGCGTACGATCCTCTCGGGCAATGCTGATTGATCGGCCGGGTAACGGCTGTGCCGTTCGAACTTGTTCATGGGGAATATTTTGATCGAGGTAGCGCGACGGGACGCGAGGAATTGCTGGTTCGACTGCAATTTAGACGGCAAATCCACTCCGCGGCAGCGGGTTACACGCATGGGTGCGTCCCATCGACCGCCAATCGCATTCGCGTGATCGGCTGAAGTGCTTTTGAGCGAGGCGCGCGCCCTGCGTTCCCCGAAAATATCAGGCAAAACAAAAACATCGAGCGTGATGCTCTGATTTGATCAGAACCCGGGATATCGCCGTTGCTATGCAACTTCAGGATTGTGGCGGCTTCTTCAACCGTGCGCGCTTGGGCAGCAGCTCTGGCCATCGCACGATGTGGTCTTCGAGGTCGGCGTCCGCGATCTCCTCCTCGGTTCCCTGCACCCTGCCGCGCACGGAAACACCCGCTTCATGCACGGTGTTGGGATCGCCCGATATGAGCGGATGCCACCAATAGAGATCGCGGCCCTCGGCCACCAGCCGATAGCCGCAGCTCGGCGGCAGCCAGTTCAGGGTGCGGACGTTTTCAGGCGTCAGCCGCACGCAATCGGGAACCTGTGCGGAGCGGTTCGTATAATCCTTGCAGGCGCATAGCCCGGCATCCAGCAGCTTGCAGGAAACATGGGTGAAATAGATCTTGCCGGTATCCTCGTCTTCGAGCTTTTCCAGGCAGCAGCGCGCGCAGCCGTCGCACAGACTCTCCCATTCGGCGTTGGACATCTCCTCCAACGTCTTGGTTTTCCAGAAGAATCCCCTCCTGGTTCGAGGGCGGTTTAGGGCGCGTGGTCATGGCTTCAATCGATTCGAGCGAAGAGGCTCTGGGCTGTTCTAGGAGCCGCAGTGGTCAGGGTGCAAGGCGGGCGATCCGGCGACCCCCTAAAGGGCGGCACGGCGTTATCCCTGCCCATCAAAACCGTAAGGCGGACCATTGGTTTATGTCACCCGCTCGGCTAGATAGATAGGGAGTCCCCGAGGGCCCAAAAAAGCGCCTTGGGTTTGCCGCAACCATCCCGCAAGACGTCTCGACCGCGCCCGGCCGGGTGCCGGAAAGCGTTTTCCAACTGACCGAAGGCATCGGTGCGCAAGATCGTGCCAGCAAAATGGAAGCAGAAAATCCGGCACTGGATGCTGGATTTCGACGCGCGCATCGACTCCACGCTGTTCTCCACCGGTAAAGGCCTGCGCGAGCTCTATGAACGCTACTCGACCTTCATGGATCGCTTCTATGTCGGCCGCTGGAAGCGCTGGGTCTTCATCGAGCCGCTGTCGGAAGCCGCCACCATCGGGCTCGGCGGCTCGATCCTGATGCTGGCACTGGCAATCCCGGCGTTTCGCGAGACCGCCGACGACGACTGGCTGAAGAAAAGCGATCTCGCGGTGACCTTCCTCGACCGTTACGGCAATCCGATCGGCAGCCGCGGCATCAAGCACAATGATTCCATTCCGCTGGAGGATTTTCCGGACAATCTGATCAAGGCGACGCTGGCGACCGAAGACCGCCGCTTCTACGACCATTTCGGTATCGACGTCGCCGGCACTTTTCGGGCGCTGCTGACCAATGCGCAGGCCGGCGGCGTGCGCCAGGGCGGTTCCTCGATCACCCAGCAGCTCGCCAAAAACCTGTTCTTGAGCAACGAGCGCACGATCGAGCGCAAGGTCAACGAGGCGTTTCTGGCAATCTGGCTGGAAACGCGTCTCACCAAGAATGAAATTCTAAAACTCTATCTCGACCGCGCCTATATGGGCGGCGGCACCTTCGGCGTCGATGGCGCGGCGCATTTCTACTTCAACAAGTCGGTGCGCGACGTCAACCTGGCGGAGGCCGCGATGCTGGCCGGGCTGTTCAAGGCGCCGACCAAATACGCCCCCCACATCAACCTGCCGGCGGCGCGCGCCCGCGCCAACGTGGTGCTCGACAATCTCGTCGACGCCGGCTTCATGACCGAGGGCCAGGTGTTCGGCGCCCGGCGCAATCCGGCCACCGCGGTCGACCGCCGCGACGAGAATTCGCCGAACTACTATCTCGACTGGGCGTTCGACGAGATGCGCAAGCTGGTCGACACCTTCCCGAAATCCTACACCGAGCGCGTGTTCGTGGTCCGCACCACGATCGACATGAACGTCCAGCACGCCGCCGAAGCAGCCATCGAAAACCAGCTGCGCCAGTTCGGCCGCGACTATCATGCCACCCAGGCCGCCACCGTGGTCGCCGATCTCGACGGCGGCGTTCGCGCCATGGTGGGCGGCCGCGACTATGGCGCGAGCCAGTTCAATCGCGCGGTCGACGCCTACCGGCAGCCCGGTTCGTCGTTCAAGCCCTATGTCTACTCGACCGCGCTGATGAACGGTTTTACGCCGAACTCGATCGTGATCGACGGCCCGGTCTGCATCGGCAACTGGTGTCCGCAGAATTACGGCCACTCCTATTCCGGCCCGGTGACGCTGACGCAGGCGATCACCCGCTCGATCAACGTGGTGCCGGTGAAACTGTCGATTGCGATCGGCGGCAAGGGCGGCCCGAAGGCCGGCCGCGCCAAGATCGTCGAGGTGGCGCGCCGCTTCGGCATCAAGGCGCCGCTGCCGGATACGCCGTCGCTGCCGATCGGCGCCGACGAAGTAACCGTGCTCGAACACGCGGTGGCCTATGCGACCTTCCCCAACAGGGGCAAATCGGTCACCCCGCATGCGGTGCTGGAGGTTCGCACCGGCGCCGGCGAGCTGGTCTGGCGCTACGACCGCGACGGGCCGAAGCCGCTGCAGGCTATACCGGCCTCGGTCGCCTCCGACATGGTCGGCATGATGAGCCACGTCGTCAGCGAAGGCACCGCGCGGCGCGCGGCGCTCGAGGGCATTCCGACCGCCGGCAAGACCGGCACCACCAACGCCTACCGCGACGCCTGGTTCGTCGGCTATACCGGCAACTTCACCTGCGCCGTCTGGTACGGCAACGATGATTATTCGCCGACCAACCGCATGACCGGCGGCTCGCTGCCGGCGCAAACCTGGCACGACATCATGATGGCGGCCCACCAGGGCGTCGAGGTCAAGGATATCGCGGGTTATCCGTCGAGCCCGAGAGCGCCTGCCCCGGTGGCCTCGACGATCGCCGCCAATGGCGCTGCAAGGGTTCTCGAGACCAAGCCGGGGCCGCCGCCGATCCTGACCAAGCGCGGCGCCGACATCCTGGTGCAGGTGGAGAAATTGCTCGACGACGCCGCCAGGACCGCGGGCGAGCCGGCAAAGCCCGTGCGCCCGGTGTCGTCGACCTCCGTTCCCTTCCCCGACAGTTTTGCGGCGGCAACACCGGGCAACGCGGCACCCTCGGCGCCGCGCAAGAACTGACGTGCGGCTGATCTTCATCACCCTGCTGGCGCTGATCATCGCCACCGCCGTCGGCCTCGGCGCCACCTGGATGACGGCTACCCGCGGCACCGATCTCGGCACGCTGACCATCGGCGCCTGGACGGCGCGGCCGAAAACCGGCACCGCCGATGTCGATCCCTATTCGCGCGCCACCATCGCGCGCAGCGGCGAGCTGCCGGTCGGCACCGGCGACGGCGTCGCCTTTTCGGCAACCACCGACGACCGCAAGCGGCCGCTCGACGGGCGCTGCGACGTGGTGGTCTCCGGCGTCACGCCGGCGGCGCGGTTCTGGACGCTGACGCTGTACGACCAGAAGGGCCGGCTGGTCGCCAATTCGCTGCAACGCTACGGCTTCACCAGCCAGGAAATCATCCGCGGCGCCGATGGCGGCTTCGAGATCCGGGTGGCGTCGCGCTCGCGCGCCGGCAACTGGCTGCCCACCGGCGGCATCGAGCGCTACGCGTTGATGCTGCGGCTCTACGATACGCCGGTTGGCGTGGCGACGCGCTCGAAGCGCGACGCGCCGATGCCCTCCATTACGACGGCGGGATGCCCATGATCCGCGTGCTGTTCACGATCATCGCAGGCCTGCTGCTCGGCGGCATCGTGCATCTGGTCAGCGTGCTGGCGTTGCCGCGGATTGCCACCAACGACGCTTATTCCCGGCTGGCTGCGACCACCAAACTCAACGCGGTCAGTCCGCTGCCGCTGGCGGATCCGAACAACGAACCGTTGCCGTTCATGGATCCGGCGTTCGCGCTGGCGGTCTGCCGCTACGACCTCTCCGGCGGCTCGATCAAACTCACGGTCCCGGTCAGCCAGGCCTATACCTCGGTGTCGTTCTACACCCGCAACGATGTCGCCTATTACGCCATCAACGACCGCTCCGCCGGCAAGAAGGTGATCGAACTCGACCTGATGACCGAGGCCCAGCACAACGATTTGCCGGAGGAGGAGGACGTCACGGCGGCCGACCGGCTGATCATCGATTCCCCGACCGCGACCGGCCTGATCGTCATGAAGGCCTTAGCGCCGGAGCCCGGCCTGATGCCACAGGCGCAAGCCTCGCTCGCCGCCTCGAGCTGCAAGGTGCAGACCGAGCCGCCGCAGGCCAAGCGCTGAAAGCGGATGGGCGTTGCGGGACGCTGCAGCAGCATTCCAGAGCTTGATGTGTTGGAGCTGGATCGATTGGTCCCGTAAGGCCGAGGCGCTAACGATCTCCTGTTCCGCACCCGCCTGGCAGCCCTTCGGCGGTGCACGGCAGGGGCTGGACAAAAATCGCGAAAACAACCCCATGCAAAGTAGAATGGACCCGGCTCGCCCGCGCATGATTTAAGGCCTGGCTTCCTAGGCTTGAATCATGGTCTGGCACGCGATCTCAACCGACTCCTGGCCGGCCAATTCGGTCGCTATCCTCCCCAGAAGCGGACTCATTTTGCTCAGGTTGGGTTACTTCCGCGAATGACCCCAGAAGGGTATGGCACGGTGCCATATTACCACCGGAGCGCGGACAACGGGGTTGGCAGCAGAAGTCGCTGGCGATTCGCGTTAACTCGGTAAGCTCAAGGCCCTTGCCGGCACCGCCGCGAGATTGTTGGCTGAGGCTCAGCCATGGCTCGGCAAAATCCGATTCGCAGCATCCGCCCGGACGCGCCTTGAACGTGGCGATTTTGAGCGGAACCTTATACTCTCTTCGGAGTTTATTGTTGTCCGTATGAGGGGAACTGCCATGGACGCTACCGGGCGGGCGATTAAGATCGGGCAGTCGGAATTCCACTGCCCCTGTCATGCTTGCGCTTTCTTCAACAGTCGGGACGAAGAGTACGAATTGTTGCTGCCGTTCTCCAAGTCCGGAGCCGAGGCAGGCGAGCGGTTGTTCCAGGTCGTCGACAAGGCGCATCTCGCAGAACGACGCAGGCGACTGGCGGAGACAGGCATCGACGTCTCGGGAGCGGAGAGCAAAGGACAACTCGAGATCAGACCCTGGGAGAACGCGTATTTGCGCGGCAACCGGTTCGATCAGGACGCCATGCTGGAGTTGATCCAGGAAGTTCTCGAGGACGGTCGGTCAAGCGGCTTTCCGCTCACCCGCCTGTGGGCGAACATGGAGTGGGCGCTCGACGACCTGCCAGGCGTCCATGACATTGTCGAATACGAGACGCGGCTCAATCATTTCCTTCCGAACTACAATGACGTGGTCGTATGCACATATGACCTGAGCAAATTCAGCGCGCCCGTCGTCATGGACATTATGCGCACTCATCCGCAGGTCATCGTTGGAGGGTTGCTGCAAGAAAATCCTTTCTATGTTCCCCCCGACCAGTTTCTCGCCGAGCTGGGCCGCCGGCCGCGTTGAACCAATGGTTGCCACCCGGGCGCTACTTCAGATCTCCGACTCCGCTGGAAGCGAAGCCGAATTGCGACGGTGCCTCCGCGATCTGGTCGCACTGTCGAGTTTACCTGCGCTTTGGATCAAAGCCGATGAAATGCAGATTGCCGACGGCATTGGCCAACTTGCAGTGAGCATCCTTGATGCGGAATTCGCCTGCGTTCTCCTTCGCGAGCCCGCTTTCGAAGCCGTGCATTGCCATGAAAGGTCAAACAAACGGCGGATCGACCTGGGACGCGTTCGGGCCTTGTATCGGCCGAACGCAACGTTCGAACTTGACGACGGCAACCAAGATCGCCTGCGGGCAACGTGTGTGCCTATCGGCAGGGATGCTGGGTCTGGCATCATCGCGCTCAGCGGGAGGGCGGATTTTCCAACCGAAACCGAGCAGACTTTGCTCCGGGTTGCCGCCAATCATGCTGCGATAGCGATTGAACGATCGAAGTCTGAAGCGAAGTCCGTCAGACAGACGCGCATGCTGCAGCGGCTGTCGATGACGGAGACGACCCTATACACCTTCACCGACCGTCTTTTCCGCGCCGAGGCCTCTCGTGAAATCCATGAAGCGGCTCTCGACGCAATCGTAGGGATCCTGGGCTGCGACCGTGCGTCGATCCTTATGCTCGACGCCGCAGGTACGATGCGGTTTGTGGCTTGGCGCGCCCTTTCGGACGACTATCGCAGAGCCGTCGACGGCCATTCTCCTTGGAAGCACGGGGACGAAGACGCCGCTCCGATATGCATCGACAATATTGAGATGGCCGGCGACCTGTCGGACGAGTTGAAAGCGGTGGTGAGAGCCGAGGGTATCGCCGCGCTGGCGTTCATTCCTGTTTTTGCCGGGAGAAAGGTCGTCGGTAAGTTTATGGCCTATTACAATGCGCCGCACGTTTTCGAGCGCAGCGAGGTCGAGGCCTGCACCGCTATCGCGAGACAACTGGGATTTGGGCTCGAACGTCTCCGCGCGGAAGAAGACACCCGACGGCTTGCCTCAATCGTGGATACCTCGCACGATGCCATCATCAGCAAGAATCTTGACGGCATCATTCAGACCTGGAACCGGGGCGCCGAACGCATTTTCGGTTACACGGCCGATGAAGTGGTTGGGAAGCCGGTCACCATCCTCATGCCGCCGGATCGCATCAACGAGGAGTCGGGCATCCTGGCGCGGTTGCGGGCCGGCGAAAGGATTGATCATTACCAGACGGTACGCCGGCGCAAGGACGGCAAATTGCTGGATATTTCGCTTACCGTTTCCCCGATCCGCGACAAAACGGGGCGCATCATTGCCGCATCGAAGATCGCGCGCGACATCAGTGCTCAAAAGCGCGCCGAAGAGGCGTTGCATGAGAGTGAACGCCGCCTGCAGGAGCTGCTTGCCGCCATCCCCGCTGCGATCTACACCACCGACGCCGAAGGCAAGATCACCTATTACAACGAAGCAGCGGTGGAATTTGCCGGACGGCGCCCGATCATCGGCAGCGACGAATGGTGCGTGAGCTGGAAACTGTATTGGCCTGACGGCACGCCGTTGCCGCACGATCAATGTCCGATGGCGATTGCCCTCAGGGAGAACCGGCCGATCAGGGGCAAGGAGGCCATCGCGGAGCGGCCCGATGGAAGCCGGATTCCGTTTATTCCGTTCCCCACACCGCTGCATGACGCCGGCGGCAAGCTAATCGGCGCCATCAACATGCTGGTCGACGTCAGTGAACGCAAACAGGCGGAAACACAACAGCGCGTGCTGATGCGGGAGCTCAATCACCGCGTCAAGAACAACATGCAGATGCTGCAATCTCTGCTCTTCGTGGCGAGCCGCCAGACGCAAAGCAGCGAAGCGCGCGCGGTTCTTGGCGATGTATCCGAGCGGATTGCGGCCATGGCCGCGGCTCAAGGCGTACTTTACGGCGCAAGCAGCGCGACCAACTTCAATGCGGTCGAGTTCGTCGATGCGGTGTGCCAAGCCGCGCAGCAGAGCTTTCCTCCGGGCGTCAAAATTGTTCGCGAGGTCGCCGCGGGCGAGCTCGACAATGATCACGCCATGCCCCTCGCACTAATCCTGAACGAGTTGCTAACCAATGCGGTGAAATACGGATGTTCTGGCGGCGACGCGACTCAGATACGTGTAGGATTGGCGAACGGAAACGGGATTGAATTATACGTCGAGGACGACGGACCGGGTTTTGATCTGCAGTCTGTCAAGGATCGATCGTCCGGGTTGAAGCTTGTCCAGTTGCTGGCCCGCCAGTTGCGAGGCCAGCTTTTGGTGAACCGGGAACCCAGCCGGTGCACGATCAGATTCGAATAGGCTACATCAAATGCAAAGCCACATCATCACGGCTCCCTCCAGGCCGCCCTCGTCGAGGCCGCCCGGTGGGCGTGGAAATTTCGCACCAGCAGCCGAGGGAGAGGTGTCGGGTGGGGTGGATCAGACGGAGCGTATCCTCATCGTGGAGGACGATGTCCTGATCGCGAGTCAGATGGAGGCCGCGTTGGCTGACGAAGGTTTCAAGATCGCCGGCATCGCGTCAAGCGGCGAAGAAGCCCTGGAATTGGCCGAAGCGCAATCTCCAACGCTGGTGGTGATGGACATTCGCCTTGCAGGTGAGCAAGACGGGATTGACACCGCACTTGAACTGTTCCGGTTACATGGGATCCGCTCCATTTTCGCAAGCGCGCATTCCGATGATGACACGCGCCGGCGTGCGGCACCTGCTGCCCCTCTTGGTTGGCTGCAAAAGCCTTATATGATGGCTTCGCTCACGGCCATGGTTCGTGCCGCCTTGAAGGAACTCCGAAATCGACGCTGACAGCGCCACGATTGCTGGCTCCGTAATGGCGCTCCTGCGCTGACAGCGCACTAAAATTCCCACCGCAACTCCGACCGCACCCCGACAATCCTCATTTCGTCTGCGAGCCGTCTTTCTTGGCGGCCTCGACCAGCGGGCATCCGCCCGCGTCCAGCGGCCGGTAAGCCTGGTCGCCCGGAACAGTCTGGATGATGCGTGCGTAATCCCATGGTCCCTTTGATTCCTCGGGCTTCTTGACCTGAAGCAGATACATATCGCGAACCACGCGCCCGTCGATCCGCAACCGGCCATTATGGGTCATGAAGTCGTTGATCGGCGTCTGCCGCATCTTCTCCATCACCTTGAGCGGGTCCTTGCTGCCCAACGCCTTGACCGCCTCCAGATAGTGGATCGTCGCACTATAGACACCCGCCTGCACCATGGTCGGCATGTGGCCGACCTCCTTGATGAAACGGTTGGAGAAGGCCCGGGTCGCGTCATTCTGATCCCAATAGAAGGCGCTGGTGAATTGAAGTCCCTGCGCGGTCTTGAGTTCGAGCGAGTGGATGTCGGTGATGAACATCAACAGGGCGGCGAACTTCTGGCCATGCTGGATCAGTCCGAACTCGGCGCCCTGCTTGATCGAATTGGTGGTGTCGCCGCCGGCATTGGCGAGGCCGATGATCTCCGCCTTGGACGCCTGCGCCTGCAACAGGAAGGAGGAGAAATCCGAGGTGTTGATCGGCGCGTAGACGGCGCCCAGCACCTGGCCGCCTTCCGCTGCCACGACCTCGGCGGTATCGCGCTCCAATGCATGTCCGAACGCATAATCGGCGCCGATGAAAAACCACGACTTGCCACCGGACTTCACGATGGCAGAGCCGGTGACGTGGGAAAGCGCATAGGTGTCATAGTTCCAGTGCGCGGCGTAAGCCGAGCAGCTCTTGCCGGTGATGTCGGAACTGGCCGGTCCGTTGAACAGCACGAGCTTCTGCTTTTGCCGTGAAACCTCCTCGACCGCGAGGGCTACGGCGGAAGAACCACCGTCCGTGATCATGTCTACGCCTTCATTGTCGTACCAGTTGCGGGCGATGTTCACCGCGACATCGGCCTTGTTTTGATGATCGGCCGTCACGATTTCAACGGGCTTGCCGAGCACCGGGCCGAAATCCTCGGCCGCCATGCGGGCCGCGACGCCAGTGCCCTTCCCGGTGATATCGGCATAGAGCGAATTCATGTCACTGAGTACACCGATCTTGACCTGTGCGGTGGCGGGGCTGGCCATCGTTGCCAGCAACGCGACGAGCATCGTCAGATTTTTTCGGCTCATTGTATCTTGCTCCCTACATTGCTTTGATCGGCGTCTCCGGATGATCGGTCCCGCTGTCCCGGACTTGCGCCGGGTTCGAGCCGCTGGTTTTGACCGGGGAGCCCTGTCGGCTCCCTCTCACATTCAATACCGTTTTGGGGCGCTCCAGCAAGGACAACGGCCCGGCAATCTCTTGTAGGCGCCGCTCATTTAGTCCTGAGTTTTTCCGCTCCGCGGCATGATCGGGGCCAAAAAAAATGGCGCAAGTCGTCGGTGCTTACTCGATTGGAGACGCGCGGCAGGCGGCGACAAAAGCTCACTCGAGTCGAGCAGCATATTAGGGTGAAAGCGCTGTGACCGTAATTGCGTAATTGTAATTCAGGTCAGCAAGCGTAGCCCGGATGAGCAAAGCGATATCCGGGGTTTTCAGTTCCGCATGTCGCGGAGCCTGTCATCGGGCGCGCGTTCGTGCGACCCGTTGGCCCATGCGGGCTACTTGCTCCGCACCGAGCCTTCCAAGATCGCGTCTTATGCGTATACAGTCCGTCTCCAGAGACTTTGGGGGAGAACATGCGGCGGCGCCAATTCATTTCGCTGGTCGGCGGCGTTGCCGGGTCGTCGCTGCTTTCGCCTCTTCCTTCGTTCGCGGAACCGATCCCGGTGATCGGGTTCCTGAGCGGCCGGTCGGTCGGCGAGTTCGGGCGATCTGGTCGCAGCCTTTGCCAACGGGCTGCGGGAGCAAGGCTTCATCCAAAGCCAGAATGTGGCGATCGAATCCGAATGGGCGGACGGTCGGTACGACCGTCTTTCCGAGCAAGCCGCCGACCTGGTCCGCCGCCGGGTCGCCCTCATCGTGGCCGTCGGCGCGGTGCAGGCGATCCGCGCGGCCAAGGCCGCAACATCGACCATCCCGATCGTGTTCGTAACCGGCGACGATCCGGTGCGCATGGGTCTGGTGGCGACTTTAAACCGGCCGGGCGGCAACATCACTGGTGTGAGCCCCATGAACCAGGATCTGGAGGCCAAGCGGCTGGCGATCCTGCATGAGCTCGTACCCAAGGCAGCCGCGATCGGCTATCTATCGAACCCAAAAGGTTCAAGCGCTGAGCTGCAGGAAAAACAGGTGGAAGCCGCCGCCCGCGCGCTGGGGCGACAACTGTATGTATTGAAAGCGACGAGCGATTTGGAGATCAGCGTTTCGTTCGCAACGCTCGAACAGCAAAAGGTTGGCGGGCTCCTGATGGCCGCCGATCCGCAGTACAACTCGCGGCGTGATCTGCTTGTCGCCCTGGCGGCGCAATACAAGATTCCCACGCTTTTTCATACTCGGGATATTCCCCAGGCTGGCGGCCTGATGAGTTACGGCCCCAACCTCTCGGACAGCTATCGGCAGGCCGGCGTCTATGTCGGTCGCATCCTCAAGGGCGAGAAGCCGGGCGAGATACCGGTGACGCGCGCGGTCAAGTTCGATCTCGTGATCAACATGAAGACCGCGAAGGCGCTCGGCCTCGACATTCCGGATCGGCTGTTGGCGCTGTCGGACGATGTGATCGAATGAGGCGGCCGATGTCTTCCGGGCGCACTTTCTGACGACGTCGGCTCGTCGGGCTGAAGCGAACATCGCAAGGACAGGAGAAAGCAGGACATGGCAGGCATACTCGAGCGCAAGGTGGCGATGGTGACGGGTGGGGCCTCGGGCATCGGGCGAGCCACCGCGCGTGCGATGGCACGCGAGGGCGCGCGCGTCGCGGTGGCCGACCGGACCGAGGAGCGCGCGGCCGCGACCGTTGCCTTGATCAACGCGGCCGGTGGCCAGGCGATTGCGATCGGCGGCGACGTGACGCGGGAGGATCAGGTGGCCGCGATGGTTGCGCGCACGGTGGCCGCCTATGGGCGGATCGACTGCGCGTTCAACAACGCCGGCGTTGCGGGAAATTCCGTCGGCCCCGGACGGCAGCGGCTGCACGAACTGAGCCAGACCTCGTTCGACGCCATGCTGGCGATCAACCTCACCGGCGTCTTCCTGTGCCTGAAGCACGAGATCGCACAAATGCTGCAACAGGGCGGCGGCGGAGCCATCGTCAATACCGCCTCAATCGCAGGCCTGATCGGTCTTGCGACATCAGGGCACTATGTGGCGGCCAAACACGGCGTGGTGGGACTGACGAAAACCGCGGCGATCGAATACGCATCGGACAACATCCGCGTGAACTGCGTCAATCCCGGTTACATCACGACCCCGATGACCGAGGAAGTCGTGCAAACACGCTTCGATGCCGTGATGGCGAAGGTGCCGATGAACCGCATGGGCGTCCCAGACGAGATCGCGGAAGCCGTGGTCTGGATGTGTTCCGACAAGGCGTCGTTCATGACCGGAGCCTCGCAAGTCGTCGACGGCGGATACTACGCGGCCTAGCCGCGCGACGATAGGTGTTGAACGAGAATCGCAAAAATCGCGCAGTGCGCTCCCCTCCTCCCACGCGCCCCTTTGCGCGTGGCGGGGAGGGGAGAGGATGTTCGCAATGGCGAGCCGTTCTAAATTCCATTGGGTCATTGCGAACCCAACGAAGCAATCCATGCAGCTACAAGAACGAAAGATGGATTGCTTCGCGTCAACGGGGCGCGCATTCGCGCGACCCGTTGGCTCGCAATGACGGTGCGATTGTTCGGTTGAGGTATCCTACCCCCGCGTGGTCAGCGGCTGCTCGATCACAGGCCTTGCCGCGACCGGCGGGTTGGCGGTTTGGGCGGCGAGTTCGCCGATCAGGCGGTCGGCGTCGGCGGCCATGTTGTCCGGCGTCTGCAGCACCAGCCGTTCCAGCGCCCAGCGGTAGGACGAGACCCGCCGCTCCAGGCATTGCTGCACCCACTGCACGATCAGGCTGTTCTCCTGCATGCGGGCGACCGCGTCGCCGCGTTCGCGCGGCGACAATTCCGAGATATGCGCCAGCGCTGCGTTGCGCTTCTTGTCGAGGTCGATCACCTTCACGGCATCGGCGTAGAACGGCTCGAACCGGGTAATGTCGTCGCGGACGTCGTCCATCAACTGGGAATAGCGCGAGGCATAGGAGCGGTGCGGCTCGTCGATCAACGTACGTCCATAGGCGCTGCGGTCGAACACGACCTGCTGCCGCCATGGCGAGGCCAGCGGCGTGTAGTCGCCGAACACGCTGCGCCAGGCGGGGCGCGAATGCGGCGGCTCGATCAGCGGGTAAGCCAGATCGCGAAGCTGCCGCTCATTGTCGGTGAGCTGGAATTGCGATGCCTGCAGGCCGACGCTTCCGGTCGCCTCGCCGCCGATCCAGCGGTGCATGTCGTCGTTGAGAACATCCGACCGGGTGCGGCCGAAATCGCCGCCGCTGCAGCCTGCAAGCGCTGCGCCGGCCAATAGCAGCGCAAGCACCGGTAATGCGGCCGGTGCCCGCCCCGGTGTCCGGATCGGGAAAGATGTCTCCGGCATGACTGATAGCCCGGACGTCAGCGCCGACGGCGACGGCCGCCTGGGGCTGTGCCTTCTTCCGGTCCGCTTCCGCCGTCGGTGCCGTCGGCATCGCGTTCGATCCGGACGACGGGAAGGATCAGCAGCGCTCCCATGCCCTCGCGCGGGGCGCCATCCATGGTCGAGCCCACCCGCCGCGACTCCGGAAATTCAATGACGGTGCCCATGTCAGACTCATCTCTCTGGTGCCGCTCCCCGAGGCTGCTTGCCTGCGGCATGCCATCATTAAGATCAGGACGTGGTTAACGGCATCTTAATTTGCCGGCGCAGCGTTCGATTTCACATCGGCGCCCGTAAAAATGCATCGCCAGGGCACAGTTGCAGCTGGAATGGCTCGATCGTCTTCACAGATCGTTTTCCTTAACGAGCTGTTAAAGCAACCGAACTAGGCTGGGGCCGAGAATTACTCAGTCGCGTACCTGGCATGACAACACCTCCATTTTTCCCCGGCTTCGACGGCCTGATGACGCTGTCCCGCCGCGAGGGCGTCGATATCAAGCCCACGCTGCTGCGCGTGCTGACCGATCTCTATGTTCAGGCCAACGCGCATAGCGCCGACGAAGAGCGGCAGTTCGTCGAGCTGACCTCGCGCCTGATCGACGAGGTCGACGACGCCACCCGCGCCGCGGTGCGGGGGCGGCTTGCGATCTATCCGGGCACGCCGGAGGCGGTGTTGCGCAGGCTCGGCCTGATGCCGGCAAGTCCGGACCGGCAAGTGCCGCTGGCTTCCGAGATCCCCACCGACCCACCGGTGGCGCCGCCGGCCAAGGCGCCGACCGAGGCGCAGTTGCGGATGCAAAGCAATTTGTCGATGCAGCCGAAGGACGCCGCCGAAATCAACGACATGTTCTCCCGCGCCAGCGCCAGCGAGCGCGCCCAGATCCTGCACAATCTGCGGGAAACCCCGTTGCGGGCCGCGGCGCGGATTCCCGACGCCCGCGCCAGGCGCTCGGTCGAGGCGCTGGAAATGGCGGCGTTCGCGGCCGACATCGAAAACTTCACGCTCGAACTCGGCGAGACCCTGATCTTGACCTGGCGGGTGGCCGCGGGCGTCGTCAACGATCCCGGCGGCGAGCCGCTCGCCTGCGCCGCCAGGGCGCTGGGCATGCCGAGCGCGGTGTTTCAACGCGTATTGCTGTTTCTCAAGCCCGACATCGGCAACTCGGTGCATACCGTCTACCGGCTGTCGCGGCTCTACGACCGGCTGAGCGAACGATCGGCGCTGATCATGCTGGCCGCCTGGCGCGGCTCGACATTGGCTGTCACCCGCGCCAAATTCCGCCCCTCGCTGTACGACGACGAACGCAACCGCGCCCGCTCCGCGCCTGCGCAAACCCGCACCCTCGCGCAGCAGCCCGGCTCCGGGATCGTCAAGCGCACGGGTTCGGAAGGCTAAGCCCGCGCCAGATCCAGGAAATGCCGCCCTGCGCGATCCTCGGTCTCGACGATCCAGGCATCGGGATCGAAGCGGATTTCCTTGGCGAGACGCTCCTCCACCGAGGCTTCCGGCAGCGGCTCCTTCGATGTCGGCGTGAAGAGCCGCTCGATCGGCCGGCTGTCGTCATAGACCGTCTGCGGCGCCGGGATGTAGAGCATGGCATTGCCGTCGAGCAGCGCCACCTTGACGAACACCGCGCCGGCCTCTTCCGCGCCGCGTCGGCGCACGGCGCCGAACACGCCGGCGGTCTGGCAGCGGCGCAAATAGGCCGCCACCCAGATACTCGATTTCAATCGCATGCGCCGGACGATAGGCCAACGCCGGAGTCGAGGCCAGCCTCGGGATTTCCGGAAGCCGGCGCTTCGTGACCGTCCGCCGGCGGGCCGCGTCCTACCGCCACCAGCCCTGTTGGACGGGGGGACGATAGTACTGGCCGCCCTGCCGACGCGTAGTGGCGGGTTGCGGGTCCGGATTGGGCCGGAAAAAGAAGAAGCCGCCGCCCTCGCCCCAGGAGTTGCCGCTCGCGACGTTGACATCGACCGGAGGCGTAGGCCGGCGCGTGATAAAACCGCCCTGGGGCTGGTTGTTCAGCACCACGACGAACTCGGTGCGGTAGTTGGTCTCGCTGCTCAGCGGCTCATCCGAGATGATGATCGAGGATCGCGGCAACGCGGTCGGCGCGATGCGATCGAGCACATCCTGCGGGATGGTGATGCGGTCGAGCGCGTCCTTGGCGTCGTCCCCGTGGTCGATCGTGACCACGCTCCAGCGCAGGCCCGTGTCGTTCTTCGCCATCGCCGTGAAGATATGCGTGCCGATCGGCCTGTCGGGATCGCGGATCGCGACCGGAACCTCGATGGTCGTATCGAACACCTCGCCACCTCCGTCCGGCGCCGGCTTATGCGTGTTGCGCCGTACGTAAAGCTTCTGCGTCGCGCGGCTGATATAGACCGAGACCGGCTCGAGCGCGAGCTTGGCGTCTTTCGCCGCCCTGGCGGTGTCGGTCTTCCTGGTCGCGGCCGCCTTGGCGGCGTCCTTGGCCGCGGCGGCGGCGTCGAGCTTCGACTTCGCATCAGCCCTGGCGGCCTCGAGCTGGGTCGCCAGTTCGGCGGCCTTCGGGGCGGCCTTCTGCTTCATGTCCTCGGCCCGCACCGTGGCCTGTTCCGTTCTTGCGGCGGCGAGCGCCTTGTCGGCGAATGCGAGCTCGGCGTCGGCGCGAACTCTTGAGCCCTTCCAGCTTGCGCAGCGAGGCGTTAAGCGATGTCGTCTCGCGCACTGCCGTGGCTGCGGCTTTCTTCGTCTCGTCGGCCGCCGTGGCGGCCTGCTCGGCCTCACGGGAGAGCGTTTCGGCGCGCGCTGGGGCAGCCGCGATGGCGTCCGCCTTCGGCACGAACAACGCCGGATGGGAAAACTCGACCGGCTCGGCATCGTTTGGCGAGATGATCACCCGCATCCCGATCTCGGTCTTGTCGAACAGCTTCTCCGCAAAGCCGTAGGGCATCCGCACGCAGCCATGCGAAGCCGCATAGCCGGGCAATGGGCCGCCATGCAGCGCGATGCCGTTCCAGGTGATGCGCTGCATGTTCGGCATCCAGGCATCGTCATACATGGTCGAGTGGTGGTCCTTGTCCTTTTCGATGACCGCGAAGACGCCGGCCGGCGTCTCGCGTCCCGTGGTTCCGGTCGACACCGGCGCACGCAGGATCCAGCCGTCGGCGTCGTAGAAAGTCACCCGCTGGCTCTTGATCGAGACGATCGCCATGATCGGCTCGCCCGCCTGCCGCGGCGCCTCCGCCTCGGTGGGAGCTGCGGGGCGCGCCGCAGCGCCGGCGGTCGGCGCCGTCAGGGCGACCATCGCCGCCAGCGCCACAATGGCGGAAAACCCCCAACGCCGCATCGCCACGGTGGATTGCGCCGTCGTAAATCGATTTACCATGCCATGCCCCGGTTCAAATGCCAGTCCGCGCTCGCGTCGATCAAGTATCACACTACAATTCTTCGATTAACTGACCGCCCCCAGCAATCAAACCTGCCAATTCGCTCGCAAGGGACGATCGGCGCGTCCCAGTGGCAGTCCTCTCATATACGACAGCCCGCGTGGGAGAAAGGGTGGCTCGCGGCCGAAATTGACACGTTTCGGAGATTTTCTGCGTCCGTCATGGCGCGGGCCTGTCCTGCGGCCGCGCATGCTGTCATTCCTTGCCTTCAAATCATGGAGACCTGTACTCTGCGGAGGGAGACTGACGGATGACGGCTCGCCTTGAACAGACAGGACTGATGTCGGTTGCCGATCCGCTGGTCGGGGTCGCGACCGGCCGCGGGCCGGAAGCCGCTGCAAGCGGCTCCGCGACGCCGCCGGCCGCCGCGCGGATCACTTTTGCGGTCGCGAGCGGCCAGCGCGAGCTCCGGCTCGATCTGTTCCGCGGGCTCGCTCTGTGGCTGATCTATATCGATCACGTCTCGCCGGATATCCTGACCTGGGGCACGATCCGGAACTATGGATTCAGCGACGCTGCGGAAATCTTCATTTTCATCTCCGGCTTCACGGCCGCACTGGTCTATGGCAGGGCCATGTTCGAGTCCGGAATGCTGATCGGAACGGCGCGCCTGCTGCGGCGGGTCTGGCAAATCTACACCGCGCATCTGCTGCTGTTTCTGGTGCTGATCGCTGAAATCGCCTACGTCACGGCGGTTTCGGAAAAGCCCTTCTACATTAAGGAGATGGAAGTCGGGGAGTTCTTCAACGGCCCCGGGCAGGCGATGATTCAGGCGTTGCTGTTGCGCTTCCGGCCGCTGAACATGGATGTGCTGCCGCTCTACATCGTGCTGATGGCTGCCCTTCCGCTGGTCCTCATACTGGCGCGATCGCAGAGGGATCTGCCGCTGATCCTGTCGGTCGCGCTCTACATCCTGACGATCCGGTTCGACCTGCATTTGGCCACCTATGGCGGCGGCTTCTGGTCGTTCAATCCGTTTGCGTGGCAGCTTCTTTTCGTGTTCGGCGCCTGGTGCGCGCTGGGCGGCGGACCGCGGCTATCGCCCATCATCCATTCGCCCGTGACATTCTGGGTGGCCGTCCTCTATCTCTGCGCGGCCTTCTTCATCACCATGACATGGTACTTTCCCTATCTGGAGACCTGGCTTCCGGCCTGGCTGATCCGCGCGATCTACCCGATCAGCAAGGCCGATTTCGACGTCTTGCGCTTTGCCCATTTCCTGGCGCTCGCCGTCGTCGCCCTGCGCTTCGTGCCGGGCGACTGGCCGGGATTGAAGTCGCCCTGGGCCCGGCCGCTCATCCTGTGCGGCCAGTATTCGCTGCAGATCTTTGCGCTCGGGGTCGCCCTGGCGTTTGCGGGCTATGCGCTGCTGATGGAACTTTCCGCAGGCCTGGCGCTGCATGTCATCGTCGGCATGGCAGGCATCCTGATCATGTGCGGCGTCGCCATGGTCTTCACCTGGTACAAGCGGGCCACGACCGGGCGCGGGCGCGCCATGGATGCTGTTGCGACCGGGCTGACGATGCAAAGTCCATGACGGCGCCGACATGAATCTCGAACTTCGGCCATCGCCGGTTGAGGCAAAGCCCACGATGCAATCCGGTACAGTCGCGGCAGGACGAGACTGGCAGAGCGGAAAGGTCACTCGGCCGCTCGCGTCCTTCGAATCTTGTGATCTCGTGACCGGCGGCATCCTTCTGGCTGTCGCCGTCGCCGCGTTGTTCACGTTCAGGGACTACGCGATCTCCAATGATGAAGCCGTGCAGCATCACTACGGCGAACTGATCATTGCGTATTACCGCAGCGGATTTGCCGATCGCGATCTCTTCACCTTCCAAAACCTCTATCTCTACGGCGGCCTGTTCGACATCATCGCAGTCGCACTGGCCCATGTCACGTCCGTCGATCCCTATGATTTGCGTCATATCCTCTGCGCGATGACGGGGATCGGCGGAATCGCCGCCAGTGCCGCGACCGCACGATTGGTCGCGGGACCGCGCGCAGGCCTGATCGCGGCGGTGGCGCTGGCGCTGTGCGGCGCATGGTACGGCGCGATGTTCAATCACACCAAGGACATTCCGTTCGCCGCCGCCATGATGGGGGCGACGCTGTTTCTGCTGCGCAGCGCCCGCGCGCTGCCGTCGCCGCGGGGCCTCGACGTTGCGGCCTTCGGTCTTCTCGCCGGCGCAGCGCTCGGCGTGCGCAGCCTTGGCCTGCTGCTGTTCGTCTATCTTGCTCTCGCCATCATCCTTTACCTTCCCTGGCGTGATGGGGGGCCAGCCCGCGCGCATTTTGCGGTGCGCTCCACATTGAGGATGTTTCCGGCCCTGGCACTGGCCTACATCATCATGATCCTGGCCTGGCCGTGGGCTGCGCTGTCGCCGCTCAATCCGATCCGCGGACTGTTTGCCTTCTCCGAATTTCACTATTCCATACGTACCCTCTTTGCCGGGCGGATTTACCAGATGGGCAACGTGCCGCGGATCTATATCCCGGGCTACGTCCTGATCCGCGTGCCGCTGATTACGCTTGCCGGGGCGTCGCTGGCGGTGATGTCCTTGTTCCTGCGGCCGTTGGAACGCAATGGGGAGCAGCGGTGGCGCGATATCGCGATCGTATCGCTTGCCGCGATCGTACCGCTCGCCTGCCAGGTGGCCTTTCACGGACCGGCCTTCACCGGAATGCGGCATTTCCTGTTCGTGCTTCCCCCGATCGCGACGCTGGCCGGCGTCGGTTTCAGTCAGCTCCTCGACGCCCTCGAATCGCAACGGCGCCGGCTCGCATCTGCCGCGGCCGTCGCATTGATCTCGGGATGCTTCCTGTGGGAGGGCACGATCCTCGTCCGGCTGCACCCCTACGAGAGCCTGTCCTACAATGCCCTGGTCGGAGGCCTTCAAGGCGCATTGCGCCGCTACGACATGGATTACTGGTTCAACAGCATGCCCGAGGCGATCCATCAGCTGGAGGCCTATCTGCGCACCCGGAAACCGCTGGACCCGACCCAGCCGCTGAAAATCTATTCGGTCGCCGTTTGCGGGGAACGTTTGACCTTTGATCGGACCGTCACCCTGCCGCAATTGAAATGGGATTTCAGACCCGCGTGGAAGGACTCCGAGTTCTTCATCGCGACGACGCACATGAATTGCGACCGCGATCTCGATGGCGAGATCGTCGGCACCGTGGAACGATTTGGCGTTCCCATCGCCTATGTGAAGGACAGGCGGGCCATCGTGGGGCGAGCCGCCCCAAGCCTCGCACCGGCGCCGCCGTGAGGGCACCCCCGCGCGTGTCGCGGTTGCAGTTATTCGCCGCTCGGCGAACACCCCGGGGATGAGACGAATGAGCGAATTGCTTCCAGGCTTCACGCAGGACCGCATCAAGACGAGCGGCGCGGAGATTGCGCTGAGCCATGGCGGAAAAGGACCGCCGCTGCTTCTGATGCATGGCAATCCCTTCACCCATGTTTCCTGGCACAAGGTCGCGCCGCGGCTGGCCGAGGAATATACCGTGGTTCTTCCCGACCTGCGCGGCTACGGGGACAGTTCCAAGCCAGAAGGCGGTCCCGATCATTCCGCCTACTCATTCCGCGCCATGGCACTGGATCAAATCGAGGTCATGCGTCACCTCGGCTTCGAAAAATTCCATGCCGGCGGACATGATCGCGGCGCGCGGGTGCTGCACCGCCTGTGCCTCGATCACCCGGATGCCGTCGCCAGGGCGGCGTTCGTGGACATGCTTCCGCAGCATCACCTGCTCAACAACGTCACCAGGAGCTGGGGCACGTTCTCCTGGCACTGGTTCTTCATGGTGCAGCCCAATCCCACGCCCGAGACCATGATCAGCGCCGATCCGGAGTTCTTTCTGCGCCGCAAGCTCTCCAAGACCGCGCAGGGAACCAGCTTCTTCGATCCTCGCGCGCTCGCCGAATATCTCAGGTGCATCAGGAATCCGCAGACCGTCTACGGCATGTGCGAAGATTACCGGGCCACCTTCGGCGTCGACCTGGAGATGGACGGCGCGGACTTCAAGGCCGGACGCAAGGTCACCTGTCCGGCGATGATCCTGTGGGGAGCAAACGGCGGCGTCGGACGCAACCACGATGCGGCTACGATCTGGTCGCAATACGCGACACGGATCGAGCGCACGGCGACGGTGCCGTCCGGACACTACCTGCAGGAAGAATGCCCCGACGAAACCTATCGCGAATTGCGGGATTTTTTCGCGTCGGCATGACCCCCGAAAGAATTCCGCAATGTCCGGCGGAAATGGCGTTTCCGGAGCGAATTGCCCCCGGCGGACATTGACGCCGGTGTTCCAGCTTGTATCAATTGATCCTCGTCAATCGGCTTGTTTCCGCTGACAGGGTCATCGACGGTAAAGCGTGAATGCATCGATCTTCTGGCGCCGCCGGATTTCCGCGAGTATTTCCCAGCGTAGCCCGGACTGTTAACAAGATGGATGGGGCATAATGGCCAATCAGGATAAATTAGCTGTCTCGGCTGCCGTCGAGCGCGACCTCCGGCTCGATTTGTTCCGCGGCATCGGACTGTGGATGATCTTCCTCGATCACATTCCGGACGACTTCGTGTCCTGGCTGACGCTGCGCAATTACGGCTTTAGCGATGCCGCCGAGTTCTTCGTGTTCATTTCCGGCTACCTCGCCGGCTACATCTACGGTCCGATCATCCGAGCCGGGAATTTCCTCGCCGCGCTGAAGCGGCTGTGGACCCGGGTCTGGCAGATGTACGTCGCCCACATCATGCTGTTCCTGCTGTTCACGGCGCAGATCGCGCGCACGGTCAGGAAATTCGACAACCCGATGTATGAGGACGAATTCAACGTTCACAATTTTCTGCAGCACCCGGACGTTCTGATCGGACAGGCGCTGACGCTGCGCTACAAGCCGGTCGATCTCGACGTGCTGCCGCTCTACATATCGCTGGTAGCCGCTTGCCCGCTGATCCTGTGGTGCCTGCTGCGCCGCCCGAACTGGACCCTGCTGGCTTCGGTGCTGCTGTACATCGGCGCGCGCATTTTCGACTGGAATCTCGCCTCCTATCCGCCCGGCACGCACTGGTACTTCAATCCGTTTGCCTGGCAAATGATGTTCGTGTTCGCGGCATGGTGCGGCATCGGCGGCATCAACCAATTGCAGGCCATCATCCAGTCGCGCCTGACGCTGATCGTGGCCGTGGCGTGGCTGGCCTTTGCGTTCCTGATCGTGATGACCTGGCACGTCCCGTTCCTGGATGCGATGGTGCCGAAATGGATGATCAAGGCGATCTATCCGATCGACAAGACCGACCTCGATATGCTGCGTTTCACGCACTTCCTCGCGCTGGCGCTGGTGGTCTCGCGGTATTTTCCGCGCAAGGCCGAGATCCTCTCCTCCAAATGGCTGCGCCCGATGGTGCTGTGCGGTCAGCATTCGCTGCCGCTGTTTTGCTTTGGCGTATTCCTGTCCTTTGGCGCGCATTGGATCCTGGTGCAGCACGCCGCGGGCGGCGCGCGCGCGCTCTGGATGCAGCTGCTCGTCAGCCTCGGCGGCATCCTCATCATGATTGGGCTCGCCTGGGTTCTGGATCGTGCTGGCAGGGTCCCGACCCTGTTCGTCGACACGGGCGAGTTCGACGCAACCAAACCGGCGGCGAACCCGCGAAAGCCTGATCCGGCGCCGGCATTCGAGGAAGCTCAGGCAGAAGCCGGAGCGGCTGCTTCCTAAGCCGTAGCGCGCCGGTCGGTTCGACGGCGCGCGGTAGTCAGCAAGGCTGCCGCGCGTTGCGCCCTCACAATTTATGCCCCTTCTGGCGCAGCGCTTCGGTCAAACGCGCGCGCAGATCGTCGGCTGCCCTACGGCTCGCATCCTGGGTCACCCGACTGGTCTGCTGCGTGACGGCTGCCGCCGTTTCGAGATACTTTTGCCCGACCGGTCGCTGAAGGAACGCCTCCATTTCCCGCATCTCGGCGACCGTATAATTGTTGGCATAGACGGCGGCGACGTCATCGAGCATCGCCGCATAGTATGGCGCAAACGCAGCCTCGACCATTGGGTGCATGCTGTCGTAATCGCTTTCGATCTCAGGCCGGTCCTGGGTGAGCGTGCGTCTCAAGCCAAGCAGGATGGCCGGCAGCAGCGCCTTGTAGCGCTCGGGCAGCTTCATGGTAGCCACCAGGCTGCGCGCCGCCGTCATGGCCTCGGGCGACGGGGCTTGCGCCGATGCCGTGCAAATTGAAAACAGTATGAGGCCGGCGATGATCGAAAGGCGTCTGAACATGGGTTTCTCCGGTGAGAGACCGTGGGATGATACTCGAAAATCGCCTTTCCCAAAGGACTTTTCCGGATCGCACCGCAATGCGAAAGACGGCCATGACGTCCTAGTCGATCGGATGACCCGTCGTCGCCGCAAGTTCGCGCACCAGACGATCGGAGATTTGTCCCGTCACCGGCAGCTTGCGCTCGCGCTCGAATTTCGCAATCGCCGCCTGGGTGTCCGGACCGAGGGCGCCGGTCGGCTTCAACTGGCCATAGCCATATTCGGTGAGCGCGCGCTGCACCGCCGCCACGCGGCGCACGGCGGGACTGACTGATGCCTCGGCGCGGGGGGCAAGCGGGATCGACGCCGGCGGCCGCAACGCGATGGAGGGCGCCACCGGCGCAGCCGCGGTCGCCTTGACGAGATTGGTCAGCGGATCGGCTACCTTCGGCTCGGCGGGTCTTGGCTCCAGCTTGGGTTCAATGACGGGCCTGGGGTCGAGGACAGACCTGGTTTCTGCAACAGCCGTGTCGGCTTCGGCCGGACGAGGACGCGGCAGGGGACTAACCGCCGGCAATTCCGCCACCGGCAGCGCGACAACCGAGCCGAACATCGGCGCCGGATGGTGCCCGGTTTGCAGGAACAGCGCGTTGGCGATGATGGCGCTGACGGCGGCAAACGCCAGCACGCCGGCAAACAGATCCTTGGGGCTGTGAAGCAGAATGCGCAGCATCAGGCCGCGCTCGGTCTCCGCTTCGATCGCGACCGCGCGCGCGCCGCGGCGGCGCGGCATATCGTCGTTTCGCATGACTTTTCTAGGCACTTTTCTTCACCTGTGAGGCTTGGTTCTGAGCTTGGTTCTGCGCCTGGTCTTGGGACCGCGACGCCGGCGCCAGCGTTGCGATATTGCTCGACGGCTGCTTTGCCGGCGGCGTGAAGGCCAGCGGCAACGCCACGGTCACGGTGGTGCCCTCGTCGATCTTGCTTTGCACGGTCAACTCGCCGCCATGCAGGCCGACCAGGCTTTTGACGATCGAAAGGCCAAGGCCGGTGCCTTCATGCCGGCGCTGATAGGTCTTGCCGGCCTGGAAGAAGGGATCGCCGATCCGCTTGAGATCGTCGGCGGCGATGCCGACGCCGGTATCGGTGACGCGAAGCACCAGCCGCGCCCCCTCGACGGCTGCAGATACCGTCACCTGCCCGCCGCGTTCGGTGAACTTGATCGCATTGGACACCAGGTTCAGCGCGACCTGCTTGAACGCACGGGGATCGCCGGTCATATCAGGCAGATCCTCAGGCATCCGGGTGACCAGATCGATGCCGCTTTCGCGCGCCTTCAGCGCCAGCAGGCTGCAGCAATTGATCAGGGCGGCCCGCGGCGCGAAAGGTTCCGGCGAGATTTCGAAATTGCCGGATTCCATCTTGGACATGTCGAGGATGCCATTGACCACCGACAACAGATGCTGGCCGGAATTGTTGATCAGCTGGGCATATTCCCTGCGGCGCGCCGCATCCAGCATCAGTGCATCTTCCTGCACGATCATCTCGGAAAAGCCGATGATGGCGTTGAGCGGCGTGCGCAATTCGTGGCTCATGGTGGCGAGGAAGCGGGTTTTCGCGGCATCGGCCTGCTCCGCGGCGGTGCGCGCCAGATCGAGCGCCTGCTCCTGGAGCTTGCGGTCGGTGACGTCGCGCATCACGGCAACCACCTCGGCCTCGGACCCGGACCCGGTGGCCGGCTGCGAGGCCGCTTCGAGCGGCCGGCAACGCATCTCGACCCAGATGAAATCCACCTGCTGCTGGCCGCGCTCGCCGCGCGAGGCCTCGCGCCGCAGCCGGAATTCGACGCTGCGCGCCTCGCCGCCGCGCGCCGCGTCCGAAAGCGCGGTGAGATAGGCCGGCCGATCGGCAACGTGGACGCGCTCGAACAGGCCGTGGCCCAACAGCCGCGCCACCTGCGTTCCCAGCATCGTCTCCACCGCCGGCGAGATGAACTGCACAGCGCCGTTGCGGCGATGGCGCGAGATCACGTCGCTCATGTTGCGCGCCAGCAGGCGGTAGCGGTCCTCCTCGACATTGAGAAGGGCGACGCTGGTACGCGCCAGCGACTCCGCGGCAAAGGCAAGACCCCCGGCATAGAGCGTCGCCGACGCCACGGCGAACGCCATGAAGACGCCGCGCAGCGGCGGATTCGGATCGACCGGCGGCAACAGGCCAAAGTGCCCCGATACGATCAGCAGCGCGGCGCAGGACAACGCCAAGGCGGATGCGAACGCGACCACGCGGCGCGAGGCCGAAAGCGCGGCCTCCAGCGGAACCACCACCAACCAGACCGCGGCACAGGATTTGATGCCGCCGGTAACGGCGGAAAGCGTCATGACGAGCCCCGCCAGCGAAAGCGACGACAGCACGTGCGCGCCTTCGTAACGGCCGGTGCGCGACAGGAACCAGGACAACAGAATGGGAGCGATCAGCCAGGCGAAGGCCGCGACCTCGAGCGCGCTCGGCGCGCCGCGCATCGCCAGATAGACCGGAAACGCCGCGAACGCCGCCAGGCTTCCGAGCAGCCGCGGCGCCATGAAGGCGCGATGTCGGGCGCGCGTCAGCGCGTCGTAGCGTGCCGAGGGATGCAGCAGCGCATCGAGACAGTCGCGGATGATGTTCATAACAGTCACGGCACTCGCGCTTCGGCTACGTCGTCGGACAGACGCGCCGGAACGCCCCCTTTATCGTTGCGCCAACGTGTCAGAGCGAAATTAAGCGAACGCTAAGGCGCTTCGGTCAGTCGCCGAAGACCGCATGTTCGCGGGGATTTGGCGCAGCATGAGGCCGCTCATTCGACGCAGATGGTGAATGCCGGGTTTCCGGCACGCAGCTTGTATGGTTTCGAAATGGTGGATGGCCATTTTGGCCCGTCATTTTGCGGAAAGCCGCCATCAATCGAAAATTTACACCGAATCCAATCAGTCGGATTTATCGCAAATTTTCGATCATTTAACCTCAATGCAAACACTTGCGATTTATCGACGGCTGTTAGTCAGGACGATGGCGATATCGCCGCGACGGAACGAGACGACCGGGACCGCGAGATGTTTTTTCTGCTTCGCATGGCATTCTGGCTCGGGCTGGTGCTCGTGCTGTTGCCCAGGGAGAAGACGCCCGAATTGGAAAAGCTGCCGCAGCTGAACGCGTCGGAGGCGGTGTCGGCCGCGACCGCGGCGGTCTCCGACATGAGCCAGTTCTGCAAGCGCCAGCCGGCGGCATGCGACGTCGGCGGCCAGGCCGCGACCGTGATCGGGCACCGCGCCCAGGAAGGCGCGCGAAAACTCTACCAGATCATCACGGACAAGACCGACAAGCGTTCCGACCATGCCGACAAGCGCGCGCCCGAGCATACCGGCTCGATCGGCGGCATGGCGGATGCCGACGCTCGATCGCCGGACCTCGCGCCGCGCGACACGCTGACGCCGGATGATCTGCTGGTGGATTGGCACGGCGTGCCATAGCGCCAGACCCCGCTGGAACTGTCTCAATTTCATCCGGCATATCGCTTTCGACCTCGCGCCATCCTATATATGGCTCCTCGGATTGAGCGCGGGACATGATGACGATCGACGAAATCAGGGATAATTTTGCGCTGCTGGAGGATTGGGACGACCGCTACCGGTACGTCATCGAACTCGGCCGCACGCTTGTTCCGATGCCGGAAGCCGAGCATTCGCAGGCCAACAAGGTGCAGGGTTGCGCCAGCCAGGTCTGGCTCTCCAGGAAGATCGACCGCGGCCATGCCGGCGAGCCGATGCTCAGCTATCTCGGCGACAGCGACGCCCATATCGTGCGCGGGCTGATCGCGATCCTGCTGACGCTGTATTCCGGCCACACGCCGCAGCAGATCCTGGCCACCGATGCGATTTCGGTGTTCGACGAGTTCGGATTTCGCGAGCACCTGACACCGCAGCGTTCCAATGGCCTGCGCTCGATGGTCGAGCGGATTCGCGCCGACGCGCGCGAGGCGCTCGCCGCCGCCAACTGAGAGCCGGCGCTCCGCGCGCTATTTCCGCCGGCGCCGTTGCTGGCCGAGCCCCATCTTCTTCGCCAGCGCCGAACGCGCCACGGCGTAGTTGGGCGCCACCATCGGATAGTCGGCCGGCAGGCCCCATTTGTCGCGGTATTGTTCCGGCGTCATGCTGTATTGCGTGCGCAGGTGGCGCTTCAGCGATTTGAAGCGCTTGCCGTCCTCCAGGCACACCAGATAGTCCGGCGTCATCGATTTCTTCACCGATACCGCCGGCTTGGCGGGTTCGGCTGTGGTCTCCACCCGGCCGGTCGAAACCCGCAGCAGGGCGCCGTGAATCTGGCTGATCAGGTTCGGAATTTCGGAGGCCGGCGTCGGATTGTTGCTGAGATAGGCCGACACGATATTGGCGGTCAGGTCGATGAAACTCTTGCCGGCGCTGTCGGTCATGGCTCGAACCCTCTAGAGATCATCGCACAGTATCCCGCCCGCCAATACGCTTGCGGAGACTTGCACTACTTGTCGAATATGACCGGATTACTCGCGAAGTGGCAAGAACAACGGCGCTTTATTTTACGCCGCCGTGCGGGCCCCAAGTACAGTCCGTTCAAGGACGGTGATCGAGGTGCGCGCGCAGTTCGTCGATGGAGGCGAACCGCATCATGCCTTCCGGCATCTGGGCCTCGATCGAGCCGTCGGAGTACAGCGAATAGGCCATGCCGTCGACGACGCCTGATTTGAGCACGGTGACCTGCGGCTGAACGTCGCTGCGCTCGGCCGGCGGTTGGCGCTCTGGTACGGGAGCCGCAGCTCCCGGTTCGGTAAATGTCGATGGCGCCGCCCGGCCGGTACGGCGGGGCGGCGGGATCTCGGCGCTCCTGGCGCGCTCCGATTTCGGCCAGGCGTCCTCGAAGGACGCGGGCGGCGGCGCCTCGGCCGGTCCGACGGGAGGCGGAGCGCCGACGGCGGGCGAATCGCTCGCCCTCGCCTCGAGGCGCTCGCGCTCCTTGCGCGACGAGGAGGAAAACAACAAATTGCGCCGCGGCTTTGCCGGCGGCTCGACCGGCTCCGGTGCGGGCGGCGCCTCGCCGCGGCCGCGCGAGGCTGTCTCGTCCTGCCATGGCGCTGAAACGGCGTGGCCCGGCTGGTCGGCCGAGGGCTGATCGCCGCTGAACGGGAAGCCGCCGTCTTCCGGAGCCTGATTGCCGAGCGCCGCACCGAAATTGGGCGGCGCTGCCGCCGCGGCGGCGCGCGATTCCACCGGCTGAAGGCCGAGTTGCCCGACGATTTTCTTCAGCTCCCGGACGACGATCCAAAGGGCGAACATGATGGCCCCGGTGCTAGCAAAAATTGCACCGATCAGGAGCAGCGTGTTGCCGAAACTGAATTCCTTGACCGGCAGGCCAAACAGAACCGCCAGCGCACCCGCCAGCACAAAGACGATCCCGCCGATCAATAACACAACCACCATCGAACTACCCCCCGGACCGCGCGAAATGGGCGCGGGCCGCCTATGCCACGATACCGTCATATTGTCCGCATCGCCAACGGGCAATTGCGGAGCCGGTTCCCGAAAGGGACCACAATCGGGATCCGATCGAGCCGCGGTGCTGAGCCGATGAAGGATTTTATCCCAGACCTTTGCTGCGCCGCACTAGGGGAAATTACGCCACAATTGCCAATTACTGGGGATAGGAACTGCGCTATACGGATGCCGGGGAACGAGGCTCAAAAGCGCCGCATTTGGGCCAAGGGGACATCGGGTTACCGATAGCATGTCATCCATTACGACTTCCGCCATCGACACGCCGTCGCGGCGCTCGCTGGAACGGACTTGTGACGACCTCGCCATCCTGGTGCTGGCCGCGGTTGCCTTGATTGCGGGCCTGACGTTCCGCGATTACGGGCTTGGCTGGGACGACTACACCCACGCCGAATATGCCGATCTCCTGCTGCGCATGTACGGCTCCGGTTTCAAGGACACCGGCGCGCTGTCGTTCGCCAATCTCTACATGTATGGCGGCGGCTTCGACATGGCGGCCGCGCTGCTGCACAAGGTCATCCCGCTCGAATTGTTCGAAACCCGCCGGCTGCTCGGCGCCATCGTCGGCGTGGTCGGCCTTGCGGTGACGTGGCGGCTCGGCCGGCGCGTCGGCGGCCCGATTGCCGGCCTCGCCGCGCTGCTGCTCCTGGCGCTGTGCCCGACCTATTACGGGCACATGTTCATGAATCCGAAGGATGCGCCGTTCGCGGTAGCGATGGTGGTGCTGATGCTCGGCCTGGTCCGGCTGGCCGAGGAATATCCGCAGCCTTCGCCGCGGACCATCCTGATCGTCGGCCTCGGCGCCGGCCTCTCGATCGGCTCGCGGATTCTCGGTGGCCTCGCGCTGGTCTATGCGCTGATCGGCTTCGTGCCGTTGTGGGTGGAGGAGATTCGCAGCCTCGGCGCGCGCGAAGCCATCAGGCGCTTCCTGCATGTGCTCTATGTGCTGACGCCCGGCCTGATCTTCGGCTACCTGGTGATGGGGCTGATCTGGCCGTGGTCGATCATGGAGCCGGACAATCCGTTCCATGCGCTGACCTATTTCTCGCACTTCTTCGAGAAGCCGTGGAAGGAAATGTTCGACGGCGCGCTGGTGTCGGTGCCCGACATGCCCTGGTCGTACCTGCCGACGCTGTTCGCGCTGCAGCTTCCCGAAGTGCTGCTCGGGCTTTCGATCGCCGGCATCGCCGGCGCGTTGGTGGTGCTGCCGCGTAGCGACGTGTCGGCCCGGCGCAAGACCATCCTGTTGATGCTCATGCTCGCCGCCGCGCTGCCGCTCCTGATCGCGATGGTGAAGCGCCCGGCGCTCTACAACGGCATCCGACATTTCATTTTCGTGATTCCGCCGATGACGGTGCTGGCCGGCACCGCCTTCGCGTGGGGATTGAACCGGCTAGGCGAGCATCGCCGCAGCTGGCAACCCGCCGCGATCGCCATTTTCGTGTTCGGCCTGCTGTTGCCGCTCGGCGAAATGATTCGCCTGCATCCCTATCAATACACGCACTTCAACCACATCGCCGGCACGGTGCGCGAAGCCGACGACCGCTTCATGCTGGATTACTGGGGCCTGGCGTTCAAGCAGGCTTCCGACGGCCTGCGCGAGGAACTCGCCGAGCGGCAGGAAGTGGCGCCCCACGGGCGCAAATGGAAGGTCGCGGTCTGCGGCCCGCAGCGCCCGGCGCAGGTGGCGCTCGGTCCCGACTTCACGATCGGCTGGGACAGCCACGCCGCCGACTTCGCGATGACGCTCGGCGAGTTCTATTGCAAGGGCCTCACCGCCCCCGTGCTGGTGGAAATCAAGCGCGACGACGTGGTGTTTGCCCGCGTCTACGATATCCGCGGCCGCAGCATTTCCAGCCTGCTGGCGATCCCGGCGCCCTAGGCGCGAGGCATATGGCTGCCACAACAGTCCCGCGCCTTGCTGCAAACCCGCCACAGGACTAGGTTCGCTGTAACTCAACCATTGAAAACGGGAAAATCACCGATGTCGCCAGCCGAAGCGCGCCTGAAAGAAGTGCCGTCGGAAATGACGGAGGCCGAATGGACCCAGCGGATCAATCTGGCCGCCTGCTACCGCCTGGTCGCGCTCTATGGCTGGGACGATTTGGTCGATACCCACATCTCCGCGCGGGTGCCGGGGCCGGATCATCATTTCCTGATCAACCCCTATGGGCTGATGTTCGACGAAATCACGGCTTCGAGCCTGGTGAAAGTCGATCTTGACGGCAATCAACTGACGAAAAGCGAATACAGCATCAACCCCGCGGGGTTCACGATCCACTCCTCGATCCATGAAGTGCGCGAGGATGCCGGCTGCGTGCTCCATCTGCACACGCCCGACGGCACCGCGGTGGCAAGCTGCATGGAGGGCCTGCTGCCGATGAACCAGACCGCGCATTTCGTCACCCACGATCTCGCCTATCACGACTATGAGGGTGTCGCGCTCGATCACGACGAGCGCCCGCGCCTGCAAAAGGATCTCGGCGACAAGAACCACATGCTGCTGCGCAATCACGGCACGCTGACCGTCGGCCGCTCGGTCGCCTCCGCCTTCGAGCGCATGTACCATCTGGAGCGCGCCTGCACGATGCAGGTGCGCACCCGCATGCTGGGTCCCACCGCCTACCCGATCGAGAAAGCCGTGGTCGACAAGAACGAAACCCTGTTCAACAATCCCGAGCGCGCGGAACTGCGCTCGACCACGCTGGTGTGGCCGCCGCTGCTGCGCAAGCTCGACCGGATCGATGCGAGCTACAGGAATTGAAATTCCGGGATTTCGGCGTAGAATGGCCGCCAACGACCTCTGCACTGCGAATCAAAACGCCGCCCAATCCCGGGCGGCGTTTTAATTTGAGCCAGCGCGTTTAACGCCGCGGCAGAATCGACCCTTCCCCAAGGCTCTCCCGCGCGAGATCACCCCAGCGGCAGAACTTCACAAAGATTCGATCGATGGGATGGTGTGCCGCTGACGGGATCCCGAACGGTGGTGTCGACCGTGAGGTTGAAATTCGTGCCGTTCGGATCAGACGGATCGGAACCGCCGGCTTCCAATTCATCGCAAGCCTGCCACCAGCCGTGCTCGCCGACCACGACGCGCGGATCGAGCGTCGGGCTGAAACGCGCCCTGGCCCGCATTCCACCGGCCGGGGTGCGCACGTCGACCCAATCTCCGTTCTTGATTCCGCGTGCCGCGGCAGTCGCGGGATTCAGTTCGATTTCCGGATGCAATGCGCGCTTGCGCAAATTCGGCAGTGCGCGATGCTGGCTCTGGCAAAACAGGCTGGGTTTGGCGCAGGTCAAGATCAAGGGAAACGAAGCCGCCAAGTCGGGGCGCCCAAATGGGCCGTTTGACGGTTCGACAAAATCCGGCAGCGCCGAATAGCCGTGATCAAGGAAGGTCTCCGACCAGAATTCCACTTTCCGCGATGGCGTCGGGAAGCCGCGCCGATTTCCATTGTCGTCGCTCGCGGCGTATTTGGTGTGATGGGTCGTCAGCGTTCTCCGCAAGCCGCCAGGCTCGGTTCGAAGCTGATCCAGGGTAATGCCGCTCGGACCGAGCTGGTGTCGGTAAGCGGCATCGACATCGCCGTTCCAGAAATGCTCGCCAAGCCCGAGACGCGTGGCGAGGTCGAAGACAAAATCGGTGTCCGACCGCGCCTCGCCGGGCGGGGCAACGATCGCCTGCCGAAGTTGAACGTGCGATTGCGCCTCTCCGCTGATCTCAAATCCGATCTTCAAAGCTTCGCGCTCAAAGCAAGACGCCACCGGCAGCACAATATCCGCGAGCGCAGCCGTGGGTGTCATGAACAGATCGGCATGGGCGTAAAAATCGAGCGCGGCGAGCGCGGCGCGCCCCCCAACCGGATCGCCCTGAGCGAGCAGCAGATTGGTGCCGAACCCAATCAGTCCGCGAACCGGATAGGGGACACCTTCCAGAACGGCCCGGTAGAAGTCCGAAGTGGAGGCATAGTTCCAGCGCTCAGGTCCGAGCGGACGTTCGGCAAAACCAATTGCGGGAGCGAGCCGCTTTGCCGCAGGTAAATCTTCGCCGGTGATTGACCCGGCCGGCACCGCCGGGAACAGCACATTTCCGCCGGCCGCATCGAAACTGCCGGTCAGCGCGTAGAGCATCGCCATCGCGCGCGCGGTTTCCGTGACGTTGGCGTGATGCTCATGCCCGCTGTAGGCGTAATAGGAAACCGGCCGGGAGTGCCAAATCGTGCGTGCAGCTTCTTCCAGCTGATTCGCAGGTATCCAGCATGTCGCTTCAATCACTTCGGGCGTGTATCTTTTGCATAACGCCGCATAGCGCTCGAAAACAGGTTTGCAGCTGATCGCACCGTCGACAGTTGCGACGATATATTCGCCTCGCAGGGCAAGATTCTCGTCGGGTGCCGCGTAGCGACCCGCGACCACATCGTAGCCGGCGACACGGTTGGCCAGGGAATCCCAGGCAACAAATTGTCCCGGGCCGGTGGGGGAAACCAGGTCTTGCGCCTTCAGCAACCTGTCGGTATCCGAGCGCACCAACAGAGGTCCATTGCTCCACGCGCGGACGAAATCCTCATCGTACCACCCGCGCTCGATCATGATGTTGGCCAGGCCCAATGCCAGCGCACCGTCTGTTCCGGGCCGCACGCGCAGCCAGACATCGGCCTTGTTGGCGAGTCCGACATTGCGGGGATCAATCACGATGAGCTTCATTCCGCGTTTCAAGCCCGCGACCGCCGCCGTGGCATGGGTGATGCGCGTAAACGAAGGATTATAGCCCCACAGGATGAGACAGCCGGATTCGGCAATGTCCGCCATCGCGCCGCCAGCGCTTCCGGTGGCAACGCTGCCAACGCCGAAGACATAGCGCGTCGCAAAACCACGTCCCCAGCCGCACAGTTCGAGGTGGGATACCAGGTTGGGCGAGCCGAAGGCATTCATCAGCCTGCGAACGAAGACAGCGGAATCCGCGATGGCCGTCGTCGAGGGGGATGATTGGCTGAAGGCGACCGCTTCAGGTCCATGCTCCTGCGCAATGCGGCGCATGGCGGCGGCGGTGTGGTCGAGCGCGGCATCCCATGATATTTCTTCCCACCCCGGATCGACGTCGCCCTTCGGCCGCGTCCGGCGCAGCGGCCGCGTAAGTCTGTCCTTGTGATAGACCAGTTCGGGGGCCGCTCGGCCCTTGGCGCAAATCGCTGCGCCGGTAGGGTGCGCCGGATTGGGGTCCAGGCGCGTGAATTTGCCGTCCGCTACCGTCGCGACGGTTCCGCAGCGAGCGATGCAAAGGCCGCAATAACCAGGCACCCGCCGTACGTCCGGGTTTACCGCCGACATGCATTAACTCCTTTGCCGCAACGGATGCCGCTCGCCGCCGGATCATGCCTGACTTGCCGGTCGATTGCCAACTCACCAGCAAGCCGTCCCAATCGGATCAACGCCATGCCGTCGTTCAATTCGGCGCCTCCGCCAGCGCCGAGAGAATCCGCGCCCACGATCTGATACCCTTGTGGAAGCTCTTGAGGTCGTATTTTTCGTTCGGCGAATGGATGTTGTCGTCGTCGAGCCCGAAGCCGACCAGCACGGTGTCGAGACCGAGCGTGCGCTTGAAATCGGCGACGATCGGGATCGAGGCGCCCGAGCCCATCAGCACCGTTTCCTTGCCCCACTCTTCCGTCAGCGCGTGCCTGGCAAGCGCCAGCGGTTTCATGTTCCAGTCGAGCGCGATCGCCGGCGCGAGGGAATGGTCGCCGAACTCCGCGCGGCAATCGCCGGGCAGCCGTGCGGTAACGTAGTCGCGAAACGCCTTTCGGATCTTGAGGGGTTCCTGTCCCTCCACCAGCCGGAACGAGACTTTTGCGGAAGCCTCTGCGGGGATCACGGTCTTGGAGCCTTCACCGGTATAGCCGCCGATGATGCCGTTGACGTCGCAGGTCGGGCGCGAGGAGATCTGTTCGATCAAGAGACGGTCCTTTTCGCCGGCAGGGATCGAAAGTCCGATCGGCTTCAAAAACGATTCCGGGGTCAGGTTCAGCTTCTTCCATTGCGCCAGGATATCCGGCGGGAGATCCTTCACGCCGTCGTAGAAGCCGGGAATGGTGATGTGACCGTTGTCGTCGAAAATCCCGCCGAGGATGCGGGTCAGCACCCGGATCGGATTTTGCGCCCCGCCGCCGAACACGCCGGAATGCAGGTCGCGGCTGGCGGCCTTGATCTTGACCTCCTCATAGACCAGCCCGCGCAGCGAAGTGGTGATCGCGGGCGTGTTGGGGTCCCACATGCCGGTGTCGCAGACCAGCGCGAAATCGGCCTTCAGCTCGTCCTTGATCTGTTCGAGGAACGGCACGAAATTCTTCGAGCCGATTTCTTCCTCGCCCTCGATGATGATGGTGATGTCGATCGGCAGCGAACCGGTGACGGACTTCCAGGCCCGGCAGGCTTCGACGAAGGTCATCACCTGGCCCTTGTCGTCCTCGGCGCCGCGCGCGACGATGATCTTGCGTCCGTCGGCATGCGTGGTGACGGCCGGCTCGAACGGCGGCCGATGCCAGAGATTGAGCGGATCGACCGGCTGCACGTCGTAATGCCCGTAGAACAGCACATGCGGCCGCGACTTGCCATTTCCTCCGCCGTTGCTTTTGGCGACGATGGCGGGATGACCCGCAGTCGGCCTGACCTCGGTCGCAAACCCGAGCGAGGCGATGTCCCTGGCGAGGTGATCGGCCGCCACCTTGCAGTCGCCGGCAAACGCCGGGTCGGCCGAGATCGATTTGATCCGCAATAGCGCAAACAGCCGCTCCAGGCTGTTGTCGAAATCGGCATCGATGCGGTCGAGGACCGGTTGCAGTTGCGGCACGCTGGACATTTTTGATTTCCCGGCTGGCTTGGCTAATTTCCCGTGTCGGGTTGTAGCGCGCCAGCCGCCGGAGACAAAGAGCCCAGCCCACGTTCCGCGGGCGGATGCTGGATGTGCCAGGCCAGTCCACCGGCAAGGACGGCGGTCGCGGCGAGGTTGTTGCCCCAGGCCTGCAGCGCGTTGGGAAAAACCGGAAACGACAGGCACATCAAAAGGCCTGAAATCGCCAGCACTGCCCATGTGCCGGCCCGCACCGCGGGTCTGGCATCATAGGCCGCCCGATGGATCAGGATCGTCATCGGAAAGAACAGCCACATGAAATAATACTGGCGGGCCAGCGGCGAGGCCACCGTCATCAGGCAGAACAGGATACCGAGTTCCTCGGCATTGGACCTCGGCGTCGTCTTCGAGCGGGCCGGCATCACGGCGAGAAAACCGAGCCCGATGAGGAGCGAGACGGCCACGACGATCCAGTTCGCGGTCCTGAAGCTGACATCCATCAGGTTCATGTAGGCCGGCGGCCGCGCCGGATTGTCCTGGTTGTAGTTGACCGGGCGCACCAGCCGATGCGTTACCGCGATGATGGATTGGTTGACCCACGACCAGTTCTGCTCGCCGCGCTGGCCGAACCCCTGCTCCGAGCTCGTGCCCACCATGCCCTGATACCAGGTCTTCAATTCGGCGACATTGTGCTGGAAGCCGCGCACCGGCGCCGGAACGATGAACAGGAAAACACCGAGGAATACGATCATGCTCGCCGCCTCCGTCCACCGGCGGCGCCAGATCAGATAGGGAAACACCGCGACCGGAAAGACCTTGATCGCGGTGGCGAGCGCAAACATGCTTCCCGCCATCGACGGCCGCTCGTGCTGCAGCAGCCAGAACCCGTAAAGCATCATCGCCAGCAACACGAGGTTGGGCTGCCCGAGATCGAACATGTCGAAGACGAAGGTGAGGGTGACGAAGCCCGGCAGCGCGAACAGCCAGGGGCCGGGTATCCGCCCCGAGCCGGTCATGGCGTTGGAGAATTGCGCCGTCATCCACCACGCCACGGCATTGAAGGCCGACAGGCAGAGATAGAGCGGGATCTTGCCGAACCAGGCCGGGATCGCAAGCAGCACCGCCGACAGCGGCGGATAGATGAATTCGAAATAGTCTCCGGGATCGCTGGGGTAGAGGTCCCTGCCCTGCAACACCTGCTGGCCGGCCCAGTACCACAGCGGATAGTCCTTGGTCTTCCCGCTCCCCCAGATTTCCGGCCCGAGAACGTCGGCCGTCAGCGCGATGCAACAGATCAGGAAGAGCACATCGATCGGCGCTCGTAACGACGGATATCTCAGCACGCGCACCTTTCAGGATATCGGAGGAAGGCCACGCCGCAGCAAATGGCCATGGGATTTCAAACGCTATCGTCGCAGCAGCCCGCCGAGCGCGCCGCGCACCAGTGAGCGTCCGACCGAACCGCCAATGGAGCCGCCGACCTTCTTGCCGAGGCCGGCCACCACCCCGCCGACCACCTGGTTGGTGACCGAGCGGGTAACGTTTCGCGCGATGACCTGGCCGGTCGACAGCCTGCCGCGCCGCGCATTGGTGCCGAAAATCGTCCCGACGACGGTGCCGATCCTGTCGAGAATTCCGCCGCCGCCGGGGGCGGCCGCGTTTCCGGCCACGCGCTTCTGCAGCACCTCATAGGCGGATTCGGAATTGATCGTGGTGTCGTATTTGCCCTTGACCGGGCTGTTGTCCATGATCGCCTTGCGTTCCTCCGGCGTGATCGGCCCGATCCGCCCCGTCGGCGGCCGGATCATGACGCGCTCGACCATGGCCGGCGTGCCATTGCCTTCCAGGAACGACACCAGCGCCTCGCCCTTGCCGAGTTCCATGATGACTTGCGCGGTGTCGAGTTTTGGATTGGGCCGGAAGGTTTCGGCCGCCGCCGCCACCGCCTTCTGGTCGCGCGGGGTGAAGGCCCGCAGCGCGTGCTGCACGCGGTTGCCGAGCTGGGCCAGCACCTTGTCGGGCACGTCGATCGGGTTTTGCGTCACGAAATAGACGCCCACTCCCTTGGAGCGGATCAGCCGCACCACCTGCTCGATCTTGTCCATCAGCGCCTTCGGCGCATCGTTGAACAGCAGATGCGCCTCGTCGAAGAAGAACACGAGTTTCGGTTTCGGCGGATCGCCGGCCTCCGGCAGCTCCTCGAACAGCTCCGAAAGCATCCACAACAGGAAGGTCGCGTAGAGCTGGGGGCTCTGCATCAGCCGGTCCGCGACCAGGATGTTGACCATGCCCCGCCCATCGCTGTCGGTGCGCATGAAGTCCTTCAGCGCCAGCGCCGGCTCGCCGAAGAATTTGGCGCCACCCTGGTTCTCCAGCACCAGCAGCTGGCGCTGGATGGTTCCGACGGTCTGTTTCGAGACGTTGCCATATTGCGTGGTCAGCTCATTGGCGTGTTCCGCGATGAAGGAAAGGATCGCCCGCAGGTCCTTCATGTCCAGCAGCAGCAAGCCCTGCTCGTCGGCCACCTTGAAGGCGATGTTCAGCACGCCTTCCTGGACATCGTTCAGATCCATCATCCGGGAGAGCAACAGCGGCCCCATTTCCGAAGCGGTGGCGCGCACCGGATGGCCCTGCTCGCCGAACACGTCCCAGAAGATCGTCGAAAACCGGTCGGGCTGGAAGCCGAGGCCCATCTCGCTGGCCCGCTTCAGGATGAAGTCCTTGGCCTCGCCGACCTCCGAGATGCCGGAGAGGTCGCCCTTGATGTCGGCCGCGAACACGGGAACCCCGGCCCGCGCAAACCCTTCCGCCATCACTTGCAGCGAGACGGTCTTTCCAGTTCCGGTAGCGCCGGTAACGAGGCCATGGCGATTGGCCAGCGCCAGCGTCAGCCATGCCGCTGCCTCACCCTTGCCGATGAAAATCTCCTCGATCGTATCGGCCATCTTGGTATCGGGGGTAGCCATTGCATCGCCTCTTGCCGCGCCGCGGGGGTGTCGGCCGCCGGGCGGCAGTATCATAAGGCATCTTGCAGGCCGATTGAAACCGGTCAACGGCTGCCCGAGGCGGTTATCGAACCGGTTTGCCGAGGCCGGATCGACCATCGCTTCGCAACCGACGAAAGTCTGAATGCGACTGCTTAAGTCACCCTGGCTCTTGCATTGCTGCAACACTCGCGACGCCATCGAAGCTGAATTGCGGTTTGGAATGCGTGATCGCTTGTAATTCACTGCACGGAAGATCAAGATAATTTCGATAAGCAAGGAGCCGGCACGAAGCCGGTTGAGGCGGGGCAATATGGACGAACTGATTGGGCGGCTGGCTGCGAAAGCCGGCATCGATGCTACCGTGGCCGAAAAAACCATCGGCATCATTCTGGGTTTCCTTCGCAATGAGGGCCCTTCCGACAAAGTTCAAGTCTTGATCGACGAGATTCCGGGCGCGGAAGCCGCCATCGCGGCGTCCAGCAGCGGCGGCGGTCTTGCAAAGTTGATGGGCGGCGGCCTGATGGCGCTCGGTACCAGGCTGATGGCGCTCGGTCTGGGCATGGGCGAAATTCAGAACGTCGCCCGTGAACTTTTCAGGTTCGGCCGCGACAAAATCGGAGCGGATCGAATGGGCGAGATCATCGCGGGGACACCGGGGCTTAGTCAGTTCGCCTGAAATCAGTCCGCCTCAAGCACCTTTTCATATCGAGCACCATGACATACCCAATCTCCGAGATCGATGGTCTGCCATCCTTCGCCGCCTCAAAACTCAAATCGCTGGGCATTCGCACCACGGATCGGCTGCTGGAGGCGGCGCGAACCGTCAAGGGCCGCAAGATGCTGGCGGCAAAGACCGGAATCAGCGAGCAGCAACTGCTGGAATGGGCCAACGTCTCCGACTACATGCGGATTCCCGGCATGGGCAAGGCCAAGGTCGGGCTGGTGCGCGCCGCCGGCGTCACCACCGTCCGCGAACTCGCGCTGCGCAATCCGGCGCGGCTGGCCGAAAGCATGAAAGAAGTGAATACCAGACGCAAACTGGTCCGCGTCATGCCATCCGAAAAATCGGTCGAGCAACTGATCGCGCAGGCCCGAAAACTTCAGCCCAAAATCAGTTATTAGACCCGGCGAAAGCGGCTTGCCGGACGCCCGCGCGACGCGGCCGTCACATCTTGACTCCCGCGCGCCGACCGCGCAAAGCGACCGCATGATCGCGACCACCTCCAGACCCGCGCCCACCGCCGCCACGGCAGGTCATCCGCTATGGCCGGCGCTTTTATCCCGGCCCTACCCGGCCGTGATGGGCGTCCTGAACATCACGCCGGATTCCTTTTCCGACGGCGGACGGTTCGTCGCGCCGGACCGCGCGTTGGCGCAGGCCCGCCGCATGATCGCCGAGGGCGCCGACATCGTCGACATCGGCGCGGAATCCACCCGTCCCTATGGCGCCGAACCTGTTGCGGCCGAGGAGGAACTGAAACGGCTGCGGCCGATCCTCGCCGAGGTCGTCTCGCTCGGTATTCCCGTATCCATCGACAGCATGAAACCGGCCGTCACAGGCTGGGCGCTGGATGCAGGCGCCTCGATCGTCAACGACGTCTGGGGCCTGCAGCGCGATCCGGCCATGGCGAGGCTGGTGGCGGCGCGCGGTTGCCCCGTGATCGTGATGCACAACCGCGACCGCGCCGATGCCGGCATCGACATCATGCAGGATATCGCCGCCTACTTTGCCCGCTCGCTCGAGATCGCCGACCAGGCCGGCATTTCCCGCCGAAACATCGTGCTCGATCCCGGCATCGGCTTCGGCAAGACCCCCGAACAGAGCATGACCGCGCTGGCCCGGCTCGATGAACTCGGCTCGTTCGGCCTGCCGCTCCTGGTCGGCGCCTCGCGCAAGCGTTTTATCAGCTCGGTCACTCCCTCGGAGCCGCATCAGCGGCTTGGCGGGTCGATCGCCGCCCATGTGGTGGCGGCGATGGGCGGCGCGCGCATCATCCGCACCCACGATGTGGCCGAAACCGTGCAAGCGTTGCGCGTGGCGGCGGCGATCCGGGACCGGCAATGACCGACATGATCTTCATCAAAGGCGTCGTGATCCACGCCCGCCACGGCGTCATGGAACATGAGACCGAGGTCGGGCAGCGCTTCGTCATCGATCTCGAATTGTCCACCGATCTGTCGGAATCCTCCCGCACCGACAAGCTCGCCGATACCGTGTCCTATTCCAACGTGGTGGCGACTGCGACCTCGGCATTCAAGAACGCCAATTACAAGCTGCTGGAACGCGCGGCCGGCGCGGTGGCCGACGCCATCTTGGCGGCTTTTCCCCGTATCAGCGCCATCAAGGTCACCGTCCACAAGCCGCATGCGCCGATCGCCGCGATCTTCGACGACGTCGGCGTGGTGCTGACGCGCACGCGCCAGGCGCCGCGTGGCTAGCGTCCTGATCGCGCTCGGCGGCAATGTCGGCGACGTCCGCGCGACATTCAAAAAAGCCATCGCCAATATCTGCGGCATGACGCAAGGTGCGCTGCTGGCGCGCTCGTCGGATTATGCCACCCCGCCCTGGGGCGACGAGGCGCAGGCCCGCTTCATCAATGCCTGCATCGAAATCGAAACCGACCTCGACCCGCATGCGCTGCTGTTCACGCTGCACAAGATCGAACACAAATTCGGCCGCGACCGGCCCAAGGAAACGCGCTGGGGCCCGCGTACCCTCGATCTCGACCTGATCGCCTATGACGATGTTACCATCCAGAAGCCGGAACTGACGCTGCCGCACCCGCGGACCTTCGAGCGCGCTTTCGTGCTGGTACCGCTGATGGAGATTGCGCCGGACCGTGTGATTGCAGGACGCAGCGTCGTCGCGGCGCTCGCGCAGCTATCGACCGAGGGGATCGAGCGGCTCCCCGAGCTCGGCTAGAGCGGCCCAACCTCGGTTAGGACCGCCCCGTCCGCCCGAAAACAACCGTTTGGCTTCACGGTCCGCACGTGGCAATTTCCGGCCAAACACGCAAGACGGCTCGAAGGGAGCGCCCGGCCGGATGACATCTGAGACCGAAGACCTGCACCTGGCGGCGGATTTTCCGCCGGCGAGCTATGACGACTGGCGCAAGCTGGTCGATGGCGTGCTGAAGGGCGCGCCATTCGAGAAGCTGATCGCCAAAACCTCCGACGGCCTGAAGATCGAGCCGATCTATCCGCGCGCCCATAGCACTGCACCCATCCCGGGGCGAGCTCCAGTCGCGCCCTGGCAGATCATGCAGCGGATCGATCATCCGGATGCGGTCATGGCGAACGCTCAGGCGCTGCACGATCTGGAAAATGGCGCGACCGGGCTGGCGTTGGTATTCGCGGGCGCCAACGGGGCGCACGGCTTCGGACTCGAGCCGTCGGCGGAAGCCGTCGACAAGGTTTTGGATGGCATTTTCATCGATGCCGGGATCGCGATCGAACTTCAGGTCGGCCCGCAGTCGCGGATGGCCGCCATCCACGTCGCCGAATATGTGCAACGCAAAGGTCTCGACCCCGCGGCCTGCGATATCCGTTTCGGTCTCGATCCGATCGGCGCCTGCGCGGTCTGGGGGTCCAGTCCCTATGCATGGCCCGAGATCGCGACCGCGGTCAGCGGCGCCATCAAGGGCCTCGCGGGCCTGGGTTTTGGGGGCCCGTTCGCCGTTGCCGACGGACGCGTCATCCACGATTCCGGCGGATCGGAAGCACAGGAGCTGGCATTCGTGCTGGCCACCGGCGTGACCTATCTGCGCGCGCTGGAAGCTACCGGCGTGGCGCTCGAAGATGCCAGCGGCATGGTCTATACGCGGCTTGCCGCCGATGCCGATCAATTCCTGACGCTGGCAAAGTTCCGCGCCTTGCGCCTGTTGTGGGCGCGGATCGAACAGGCCTGCGGGCTTGCGCCAAAACCATTGTTCGTCGCCGCCGAGACCGCATGGCGGATGCTGACCCGGCGCGATCCTTACGTGAACATGCTGCGCGCGACGATGGCGACATTTTCCGCAGGGCTTGCCGGCGCCAATGCCGTCACCGTGCTGCCGCATACGCTGGCGCTCGGATTGCCCGATCCGTTCGCGCGGCGGGTGGCGCGCAACACGCAATTGGTGCTGCTGGAGGAATCCAATCTCGCCAGGGTCTCCGATCCGGCGGCGGGCTCCGGCGGCATCGAAGCCCTGACGCAACAACTCTGCGAAGCGGCGTGGGCTCTGTTTCAGGAAACCGAGAGAGCGGGCGGCGCATTCGCAAGCCTGGAGCAGAGTCTGATCCAGCGCAAGGTCGCGGCGACGCGGGGCTTGCGCGAACAAAATATCGCAAGACGCAAGGAAGTGCTGACCGGCGCCACCGAGTTTCCCAATCTGCATGAGGCCGATGTCGCGGTGCTCGACGCAAAGCCGGTTGTGGTGGCGCCCTACGGCGAGGCCAAATTCAAATTCGACGCGCTGCCGCCGATGCGGCTGGCGGCGCCGTTCGAAATCCTGCGCGACCGTTCCGATCAAATTCTAAGGGGCGGCGGCGCGCGGCCAAAAATCTTTCTCGCCAATCTCGGCACGGCCGCCGACTTCACCGCGCGCGCGACATTCGCGAAGAGCTTTTTCGAAACCGGCGGGATCGAGGCGATCGATTTCCTGCCTTCACCTCTCCCCTCCGGGGAGAGGTCGACGCAGGCATCGGGTGAGGGGGCTCTTGCGTTGGACCGTAACCCCTCACCCGCTCCTGCGCCTTCGGCGCAGGAGCGACCTCTCCCTATGGGAGAGGTGAAGGAATTCGCCACACTGGCCGCGGCGTTCAAGACTTCCGGCGCGGCGCTGGCGTGTCTCTGCTCCTCCGACAAGGTTTATGCCGGGCAAGCGGTCGCGGCCGCCAAGGCCCTTCAAGCCGCCGGCGCAAGACATATCTATCTGGCAGGGCGGCCCGGCGAGCAGGAGGCCGCGCTGCGTGCGGCAGGCGTCGGCGATTTCATCTTCGCCGGCGGCGATGCGCTGACGGTCCTGCGGGAGGCCTATCGGCTGACGGAGGCAACATGACGACGGCTGCAAACCCTGGTTTGACCGGCGGCTGCCAGTGCGGCGCGATTCGCTTTGCGCTGTCGGCGCCGCCGAAGAAGGTCAGCATCTGTCATTGCCGGATGTGCCAGAAGGCATCCGGTGCGCCGTTCGCGTCCCTCGCCGACATCGAACGCTCCGACTTCGCCTGGACCCGCGGCAAGCCCGCGGCTTTCCGCTCCTCCACCATCGCGATGCGCGACTACTGCAAGGATTGCGGCACGCCGCTCAGCTTCCGCCGCATCGACGGCCCGCGGATCGAGATCATGACCGGCGCCTTCGACCGCCCCGACCGGGTGGTGCCGACCCAGCAATTTGGCACGGAATCCCGGCTCGGCTGGGTGGTGGCGATTGCCAACCTGCCGAGCCAGACCACGCTGCAGAATTACGGCCCGGAAAAGGTCTCCGGCATCGTCAGCCACCAGCATCCGGACCATGATTAGGGATCACCGAATGACGATTACGACTGGATATGATATACTCGCCCTCGAACCCAGTCTCGTCATGCCCGGGCTCGTCCCGGGCATCCACGTCTTCTCTTCGATGAAAAGCCAAGACGTGGATGGCCGGAACAAGTCCGGCCATGACGAACGAGATTTTTGAAATGAGCCGCATACCCGATTTCGCCGATATCGCCTTTGAAAAGACCGTCCCGCCCGAGGCTGCCGGCAACGCCGAACCCTGGCTGACGCCGGAAGGCATCCTCGTAAAACCCGGCTACGGCGAAGCCGATCTCGCCGGCATCGATTTCCTCGACACCTGGCCCGGCATCGCGCCCTATCTGCGCGGCCCCTACCCGACGATGTATGTCAACCAGCCCTGGACCATCCGGCAATATGCCGGATTCTCCACGGCGGAGGATTCCAACGCCTTCTATCGCCGCAACCTCGCCGCCGGGCAGAAAGGCCTTTCGGTCGCCTTCGATCTTGCCACCCATCGCGGCTACGACAGCGATCATCCGCGCGTCACCGGCGACGTCGGCATGGCCGGCGTCGCGATCGAATTCGATCTACGACATGCGCACGCTGTTTTCGGGCATTCCGCTCGACCGGATGAGCGTGTCGATGACCATGAACGGCGCGGTGCTCCCGATTCTGGCGCTGTTCGTCGCGGCCGCCGAGGAACAGGGCGTGCCGCCGGAGAAACTGTCGGGCACCATCCAGAACGACATCCTCAAAGAGTTCATGGTGCGCAACACCTATATCTATCCGCCGGCGCCCTCGATGCGGATCATCTCGGATATCTTTGCCTACACCTCGCAAAAAATGCCGAAATACAATTCGATCTCGATCTCCGGCTATCACATGCAGGAGGCCGGCGCGACGCAGGACCTCGAGCTCGCCTATACCTTGGCCGACGGCGTCGAATATCTCCGTGCCGGCCTGGCCGCCGGCCTCGACGTCGACCGCTTCGCGCCACGGCTGTCGTTCTTCTGGGCCATCGGCATGAATTTTTTCATGGAAGTCGCCAAGATGCGCGCGGCACGGCTGCTGTGGGCCAAGCTGCTGAAACCGTTCAGCCCGAAAGACCCGCGCTCGCTGTCGCTGCGCACGCATTGCCAGACCTCGGGCTGGTCGCTGACCGCGCAAGACGTCTACAACAACGTGATGCGCACCACCATCGAGGCGATGGCGGCCACCCAGGGCCACACCCAATCGCTGCACACCAACGCGCTCGACGAGGCCTTAGCGCTGCCGACCGACTTTTCCGCGCGGATCGCGCGCAACACGCAATTGTTCCTGCAGCAGGAAAGCGGCATCACGCGCATCATCGATCCCTGGGGCGGCTCCTATTACGTCGAGCGGCTGACGCAGGATCTCGCGGCGAAAGCCTGGGGCCACATCCAGGAGGTCGAGGCGCTCGGCGGCATGGCGAAGGCGATCGAAGCAGGCGTCCCAAAACTGCGGATCGAGGAAGCTTCCGCCAAGACCCAGGCCCGGATCGACGCCGGCAAGCAGGCGGTGATCGGCGTCAACAAGTTCAAGCCGGTCGACGAGGCGCCGATCGACGTGCTGAAGGTGGAGAACTCCACCGTGCGGCGGCTGCAGATCGACAAGCTCAGGCGGCTCAAATCCGAGCGCAACCGGAAGGACGTCGACGAAGCGCTGGCGGCGCTGACGAGGAGCGCCGGCGAGGGCAATGGCAACCTGCTGGCGCTCGCCATCGATGCCGCGCGCGCCAAGGCCACCGTCGGCGAGATTTCCGACGCGCTGGAAAAAGTGTTCGGCCGCCACCGTGCCGAAATCAGGTCCATTACCGGCGTCTACAAGCGGGAGGCGTCCACCATGTCCAACCGGGTCGAGAAGGTGCAGGCGCTGATCGACGCCTTCGAGGATGCCGAAGGACGACGCCCGCGCATTCTCGTGGCAAAGATCGGCCAGGACGGCCACGACCGCGGCCAGAAGGTGATCGCGTCGGCCTTTGCCGACGTCGGATTCGACGTCGACATCGGGCCGCTGTTTGCCACCGCCGAGGAAGCCGCCCGCCAGGCGGTCGAGAACGACGTCCATATCCTCGGGCTGTCGTCGCTGGCGGCCGCCCACCTCACCGCGGTGCCGGAGGTGAAGGCCGCGCTGAAGAAGCAGGGCCGCGACGACATCATGATCATCGTCGGCGGCGTGGTGCCGCCGCAGGATTACGAGGCGCTCTACAAGGCCGGCGCGGAAGCAATCTTCCCGCCGGGCACCGTGATCGCCGACGCCGCCGAGGAATTGATCCACAAGCTCAACGCGCGGCTCGGCCATAGCGAGGCGGCGGAGTAGCCTTGTTCGAAATCGCAGAGCTATCTGATTAGAGTGACCGTGATGAGCAATCCGCCGGGGGCATTACCATCCATCGCCGATCGCTTCACTCATATAGTATCGGCTATCGGCAATGTTGAGGAAACGCTCAACGGAATTTCCGAAGAAAAGCTCGCCAACGATCGAATGCGGCGGCTTGCCCTGGAACGCCTGTTGGAAATCGTCAGCATGGCCTCGGCCCACATTCCTGCGAGCCTCAAGGCTGCCGAGGACGCCGTCGATTGGCAAACTATCACGGATATTGGTGACCGCCTTGAAAACACGCGCGATCGTTTCGAGGCCAAGGTTCTTTGGACGATATCGCGGGATAAGCTCATTCCGCTCAAATCATGCGCAGAGCGATACCTTCGTGATTGAGCCTAAGTAGCTCACGTCATCCTGAGGTGCGAGCCATCTTCGGCGAGCCTCGAAGGATGGTCAACGACGGTGCCTGCAACCATCCTTCGACACGCGTGCGAAGAGCGCGCTCCTCAGGATGACGGCGGTGCACGACGCATGGTGGTTAAGCGCACCCTCCCCCTCGCCTGCTACGCCCTGCCGTTGTAAACCAAGGCATGAACCTGCCGAACAATTCGCCGCCAGACATCATCGCCCTGTCAAAAGACCTCCGCGCCGGCCACCGCGCGGCGCTGGCGCGGGCGATCACGCTGATCGAGAGCCGTCGGGGCGATCATCAGGCGGCTGCCCGGGATCTGGTGCAGTCGCTGCTGCCCTTGACGGGAAAGGCGGTTCGCGTCGGCATCACCGGCTCGCCCGGGGTCGGCAAATCCACCACCATCGATGCGCTCGGGATGTTCCTGATCGGGCGCGGCCACAAGGTCGCGGTGCTCGCGGTCGATCCGTCCTCCGCCCGCACCGGCGGCTCGATCCTCGGCGACAAGACGCGGATGGCGCGGCTCGCGGCTTCCGAGCGCGCCTATATCCGGCCCTCGCCCGCTTCCGGCACGCTCGGCGGCGTCGCGGCGAAGACCCGCGAGGCGATGCTGTTGTGCGAGGCCGCAGGCTTCGACGTGGTGCTGGTGGAGACCGTCGGCATCGGTCAATCCGAGACCGCGGTCTGCGACATGACCGACTTCTTCCTGGCGCTGATGCTGCCGGGCGCCGGCGACGAACTGCAGGGCATCAAGAAGGGCCTGGTCGAACTCGCCGACATGATCGCGATCAACAAGGCCGACGGCGACAACGTCAAGCGCGCCAACCTGGCGGCATCGGAATATCGCGGCGCGCTGCATATCCTGTCGCCCCGCTCCGAGCACTGGCATCCGCCGGTGCTGACCTATTCGGCCTTGACGGGGGCGGGCATCGATACGCTGTGGCAGACCATCCTCGACCACCGCACCGCGATGAATGGCTCCGGCGAATTTTCCGCGCGCCGCCGCGCAGCAACAGATCAAATGGATGTGGTCGATGCTGGAGCAGCGGATGATGGCGCGGCTGCGCGCCGATGCCTCGCTGCGGGCCAAGGTGAAAAAGATCGAGGCCGAGGTGGCCGATGGCCGCGTGACGCCTTCGTTGGCGGCGGAGCAGATCGGGGAGATGCTGGGATGAGCGAAAAGCTCCGTATTCTCGTCACCGGTTTCGGTCCGTTTCCCGGCGCGCCGTTCAATCCGACGGAACCGCTGGTGAGGCGGCTGACGCAGTTGCGCCGTCCGGCGTTCGCGGATGTCGAACTGACCGGACATATTTTTCACGTCACCTGCGCGACCGTCGACCGGGAACTGCCCGAGCTGATCGCAAAGCATCGTCCGCAGGCCCTGTTGTCGTTCGGCCTCGCCGGGCGCACGGCGCATGTCCGGATCGAAACCCGGGCGCGCAACGCCGTCACCACCTCGTTCCCCGATGCCGATCGCCGCCGCGCGCGCAAGGGATCGATCGCAGGCAATGCCGATGCGCTGCCGTTCGGCCCGCATACCGCCAAGCTGCTGCGCGCGGCCCGCGCCACCGGCATCGACGCGAGGGCCTCGCGCGACGCCGGGAGCTATCTCTGCAACTATCTGAGCTGGCGCGCGATCGAGGCGACCGGTCGCAAGGCCGGCCCGCGGCTTGCCGCCTTCGTGCATGTGCCGCTGCTGGCGCGCGCCGGCGCGCCGCAACGCAAGGGCGCGGCGCACCGGATCACGCTCGACGAACTGGTCGATGCCGGCGAGGCGATGCTTACGGAGATGGTCAGGCTGACGCGGCAGGCGGCATTGAAGCGTTAATTCCCGCAGGCCCACGATTAACCCTACCCCCAACAATCCTCCGCCCTCATCCGCGTCCGCGCCACGCGTCGGCGCATTTTGGCGTTAAGTGGGGAGCATGGACCTCAATCGCCGCCATTTCATCGGCATCTTCGCGACAAGCCTTGCCGGCGCGCTCGCGATGCCGACCCGCGCCATGCACGCGGCACCGCTGACGTCGGCGCTCGGACGCGACGCCACGCAATACGGCATCCATCCCGGCAGCCCCGACGACCAGACCAGAGTGCTGCAACGGACGATCGACGAGGCGGCGCGGGCGCGTGTTCCGCTGGCGCTGCCTTCAGGCGTCTATCGCACCTCGATGCTTCGCCTGCAAAGCGGCACGCAGCTGTTCGGCGTGCGCGGCGCCACAAAACTCATCTTCAATGGCGGCCCCTCGATGTTTCAGGGCGAAGGCGCCGACAGCGTCGGGCTCACTGGCATCACGCTCGACGGCGGCGGCATTCCGCTCCCGACGCGACGCGGCCTCGTGCATTGCCTGGGCGGCCGCGACATCCGCATCACCGATTGCGAGATAGCAAACAGCGGCGGCAACGGCATCTGGCTGGAAAACGCCTCCGGCGACATCAGCGGCAACATCATCGGCAACACCGCCTCGACCGCGATCGTCTCGTTCGACGCGCAGGGGCTAGCGGTCTCGCGCAACAGCATCCTGGGCACCAACGACAACGGCATCGAAATCCTGCGCAACGCGATCGGCGACGACGGCACGCTGGTCGCCGACAACCGCATCGAGGACATCAAGGCCGGTCCCGGCGGCTCCGGGCAATATGGCAACGCCATCAACGCATTTCGCGCCGGCAATGTGATCGTGCGCGGCAACCGGATCCGCAATTGCGATTATTCCGCGGTGCGCGGCAATTCGGCGTCCAACATCCAGATTACGGGCAACAGCGTCAGCGACGTCCGCGAGGTGGCGCTGTATTCGGAGTTTTCCTTCGAGGGCGCGGTGATCGCCGACAATACCGTCGACGGCGCCGCGTTCGGCGTCTCGGTCTGCAATTTCAACGAGGGCGGACGGCTCGCCGTCGTGCAGGGCAACGTCATCCGCAACCTGAGGCCGAAGCGCCCGATCGGCACCGCGCCCGACGACGACGCCGGCATCGGCATCTATGTCGAGGCCGACACCTCGGTGACCGGCAACGTGATCGAAAACGCGCCCTCGTTCGGGATCGTCGCCGGCTGGGGCAAATATCTGCGCGATGTCGCGATTACCGGCAACGTGATCCGCAAGGCCTTCGTCGGCATCGGCGTATCGGTGGCGGCGGGCGCAGGCACCGCGCTGGTCAACAACAACATGATTTCGGAAACGCCGCGCGGAGCCGTGGTCGGGCTCGACCACGCGCGCCCGGTGACGGGCGATCTCACCGCCGAGGGCGCGGAGCGATTTGCGCAAGTGGTGATCGGCACCAACGCGGCCCCGCGGTAACGCGGGCAAGCCAAAGAGCAGCTGAGCAAGTCATCCTTCGAGGCTCGCCGAAGATGGCTCGCACCTCAGGATGACGCAGCGGGACTTGCTGAAATAAATGTATCGTCGTGTCGCGTTGGTCCCGATCACTACCTGCGCAAATCGCTGTAGGTGGTAGCCGTCATCCTGAGGTGCTCGCCTCTTCGGCGAGCCTCGAAGGATGACTAACTCAGCTGCCGGATGGCTTGCCCGCGCGACGACGGGAAAGTTTGCTCAGATTTGTCCAGTCGGAGCGGATCAGCGCTTCCTTCTTGGCACGGCTCCAACCCTTGATCTGGCGCTCGACGGCAATCCCATCCGCAATCCGATCGAAATATTCACACCAGACGAGAACGACGGGTCGTCTTGAAAAAGTATATCCCTCATACGATCCGGCATTGTGCTGATCGATACGCGGTTGGAGGTCGTGTCCCGTTGCGCTTCCCACGTAGTAGGAACCATCGGAGCAGCGCAGCATGTAAATATAGATGCCCACCCAGTCATCCTTCGAGGCTCGCAAGGGCTCGCACCTCAGGATGACGCACCGCGGTTTGCTGTCAATACATTACCGTCGCACCACGAGCGTCATCCTGAGGTGCGAGCCATCTTCGGCGAGCCTCGAAGGATGACTGGGTGGGCGCTGGAGCCGTGCCAAGAAGGAAGCGCTTATCCGCTCCGATTGGACAAATCTGAGCCAACTTTCCCGTCGTCGCGCCGGCAGGCCATCGGGCAGCTGAGCAGGTCATCCTTCGAGGCTCGCCGAAGCGGCTCGCACCTCCAGCGATAACGGCGAAGCCGTTAGGGATGACGACAACCACCTACATCGCGTTGCGCAGTTGCGGATAGCGCTCGGTGACTACAGCCGCGATGTCGCGCGCCAGTTCCGAGGCATCGTCCGTCGCCGGCAGGGATGACACGTCCAGACCGGGATCGCCGACCGCCGGGACGATTGAAATCACCGATGCCGGCGGTTCGGCTTCCATTTTCGCCGGCCACGGCGGCGGCCGATCAATTCGACCGGGCAGGCTCGCGCCGCGCGAGGCGGTGGTTGCGGAGCGACCGAGCCAGGAGACGTCGACGGCGGAATTGTCGCGGGAAGCCTCGCGGCTGGCCAGATCGCGCCAGACGAGCACCGCGGATTTGGCTTCCTGGATGTTCTCGAGAAAGGACACTTCGCTGTGATAGCGGCGCCAGCGGCCGGTCTCGAAAAGTTCAGTGAGGTGTTCGAGCCGCGCTTCGGCGAGAGCGCACCAGCGCGTGAGCGTATCGCGGCCCCGTGCCACGTCGAGTTGATGGGTCATGAATCAGCCCGCAAGGAGAAAAACGGACGCCGACGCAACCGGGACAAATCAATCGAACATGACCAAGATATGTTGTGGAAAACCCTCACGAAGTCTAGCTATCGAGCGCGATCGGCGCCGGCTTTCGACGGAAAGCCGCAGCAATACGGGGGTTCTTCTCGCTATCCACAGTCACCCTCAGGCGGCGTCGCGGCGCGTCGGGCAGAGCGAGAGCTGAAAATGGCGCCGGAAACGAAAGACCCGTCCGGGGGGACAACCGGACGGGTCAAGCCATATGGGCGCTTGGGGTGGATGGGCGCTCGCGCCGAATACAGCCTCGATGGGGAGGGATAACCGCTCCCACCTCGATTGGTCGCGAAAGGGGCGTCGCACGTTCAAACCGGCTTGCGATTTTTTTAACTTTTAAGGCCGGATTTTTTGGGCCGGAACTACTGCGCGGACGAGTGTTTTGCCTCGTCAACGAGCGGTTTGTCGGCGGCCATGGTGGCCGGCGGCTGATTCAACGCCCTGGTCGCGGGTTCGTCCGGCGGCACGGAACTCTTTTCGGCGGCCACGGGTTCGGAGGCCGCGACATAGGGCGCCGCGGGCGCGGCGATCGAGGCGGTGACGGCCGCAAAAGCATCGGCTTCGCCGGAGCCAAACAGGTCGTCGCGGCCCGGAGCGCCCAAATCGCGGGCAGTCTTGGTCAGGATTGCGCGCACTTCCTCCGGCTTCAACGCAGGATTGCGCTCCAGCATCAGGGCGGCAAGGCCGCTGACGTAAGCGGCGGCAAACGAGGTGCCCGAGGTCATCTGATATTTGGCGTCCGGCGCCGGCAGGAAGATGTCGACACCTGGTGCCGCGACGGCGACGTAGCTGCCGCGGTTCGAGGCCGGAAACAGCCTGTCCTGGGCGTCGGTGGCGCTGACCGCGATCACGTGGGCGGCGGCGGCGGGATAGAGCGGCGGCGATTTCGGCCCGGCATTGCCGCTGGCTGCGACCATCACGATGCCCTTGGCGGCCATCGCGGCGATGCCGCGTTCGATCAACGCATCGCGGGGGCCGGCAAAGCTCATATTGACGATCTGCGCGCCATGCGAGGCGGCGTAGTTGAGCCCCTTCAACACCACGTACGAGGTGCTTTCCGCTCCCTTCGCCGCCATGCCGAAGGCGCGGATCGCCAGGATCTTCGCCGCCGGCGCGCCTCCCATCAGCCGCGCATGCGCGACGATGGCGCCGGCAACGCCGGTGCCGTGGACATGCGGGCCTTCCTTGCTGCCGAGCGCATCGAAGCTGTCCATCATCGAATTGGTGAACTCCGGATGTTTGACGTCGATTCCGGAGTTGATCACGGCGACGACGACATTGACGCCGTGCGCCAGCGTATGCGCCTCGGGCAGGCGAAGTTTTGCCAGCGCGTATTGGGCGGGATCGCCTTCGGTCGGGACTTCAGGCTGTCCCTGCAGCAGGTAAATGTAATTCGGCTGCACCGAACGAAAGCCGGTGTCGGTTGCAAGTTCGCGCCTGACGGTCTCGAACGAGCGGCGGTCGGTGACGCGGAACAGTCCGAAGGTCGCGCCCACCAGCGGGAAATTCTGCGACTCCAGGCGCGCAAGGCCGTGACGCCGCGCCAGCTCATCGGCCTGCACATCCGACAGCGAGCCGTCGATCTCGGCCACGATCTCGCTTGGGACCGTGCGCAGGCCGAGCGCCGCCGTCTGCGACAGGTTGCTGCGCGGGCCGGCATTGCCTTTCTTGCCCGACGAAACTGCGACCGACGTCACCGGCTGCCCCTGGCAGTCGCCGTCGCCGTTGCGATAGGCGTAGCCGCAGCCGGAACGGGTCCTGAGGTTGGGAGAGGTTCTGCCGATCCCGGAGGCCGCGGTGGCGGCGACGTCGGCGTTTATCCGCGGCGCGACAACCACCGGGTTGACGGTTGGAATGCGCGGCTCGACCCTGATGCTCGGCGTGCGCATGATGTTTTGCGCATGAAGCGGCGCGGCATCCAGACACGCCAGCGTCAACGCCGCCGACAACGACAAAAACGCCGCGCGCCGTGCCCTCGTCCGCCAGGTCAGGGGATCACGCATCTTGAAACCTCGGGCTGATGCGCTCACCGCAGAGCGCCATGCGGATCAGGGCGTCGCCACCGCGAGACTGATGATCTTCTCGTTTTGCAGCCTGCTCATCAGGCCGGCCGTTTCATCCTTGCTCATCGGCTTGTTGCCGAACTGCAGCCGGAACAGGCCGCCCTTGGCGCCGTCGACGATTGAGGCCTGGTAATTGTCGAGCAGCGTGGTGATGTCGGCGACGCGTGCCTCCGGCGCGAAACGCACCAGCGCGCGCGGCGGAGCGGACGGCCCCAATTCGCGGGTGATCGGCTCGTTCATGCTCAGCGACGCGGTCTGGAAGGTGGAATTCTGGTTGTTCATCAGCACCGCGCCGATCACGGCGGCCTGCAGCACCAGCGCCACCGCGGCAAGACTTGCCGACCAGGCCAGCGTGCGCGGCGACAGGCTCGCAAAAAATCCGGCGAAGCGGGCGGCGAAACGGCGCGAGGCCTGCGGCTGCCGCGCAGGTTCCGCGTCGATCGCCGCGAACAGCTTCTGCATGGCGCGCGCCGACGGCGCCCCCAGGCTCTCGTTGAGATCGATGGTCTCGGCGTATTCTTCCCGGATCACGGCGTATTGCCTGGCGAGTTGGGGATCCCGCGCCAGCGCTTCCTCGACGCGGCGAGCATCGCGCGCGTTCAGCGTGCCGGCAGCATGCCAAGGCAACAGCATTTCCAGCTCGCTGGGCTCTTGCTCCAGAATTTTCTTGCTCGCTGCCATCATGGCCAACCTCGCTCGACGCCGGCTGCCTTCAGCAGTTCGGCCAGTTTCTTGCGCGCATAGAACAGGCGCGTCTTCACGGTGTTTTCCGGAATGCCGACGATCTCAGCTACCTCCTCCACCGATTTCTCGTGGTAGTAGACGAGATCGACGATCTCCCGATGCTCCGGCGAAAGTGCCGTCAGGCACTTGCGCAACGCTTCACTGGTATCCTTCTTCTGCACCGCCACTTCCGGATCGTCGGAAGAATCCTCGATCGCATTGGCGGCCTCGTCGTCCAGTTCAACGTCCTTCCTGCGCCGCAGCGAGGACAGGGCCTTAAATCGCGTTATCGCCAGGAGCCAGGTGGAAACCGCGGATCGGCCTTCGAACTTGCCGGCCTGGCGCCACACATCGAGAAAAACCTCGCTGATGAGATCTTCGGCGATCTGTTCATCCCGCACCAGCCTGAGCCCGAAACGGAACACCCTCACATGATGCCGTCCGTACAGCACCTGCATGGCGAGGCGGTCGCCTTGAGCGATCCGAGCGATCAGGACGTCGTCCGTAGCCGCCTGTGTCGCACTCAATTGCCGTCTCGCAAGGTTGGTCGGCCTTCCTTGGCCGGTGGTTCGATGGCAAAGGCAAAATTCTTCAAATTACCGTAAGTGAGGGATCGCATCTGTGATGTACCACACATAACGCGACGTCGCGGCAGCACCCGCGCGACCGGCAGCCAACAAACCGAGAAATATGGTACCATAATACAGAAATGCTTTCTACACGCCCGAGCCATTCCGCAGCCAACCTTAGCAAGGGCACGCGGCACAAAACAGCGCCCGCAGGTCGATCCGCCCGACGCCACCGCCCGATCCGGCCCGTCAGGATCGTCCGAGGAAGCTAATTTCCTTTGTCAAACAAGGAAAATACCGAGATTTCGCGGACGGGAATCGGTTCCAAAAGATACCAAACCTAAAGGCTTTCCCACTTACCTTTTTTGCCGAGTTCCATTGACGGCGAGATCATGGCCACCGCTGCGTTTCCGTTCCTGAATCCGATTGCGGCCGAGCGCGAAGGCGTGAGCCGGAAGCTCTCGGCGAAGGCGTTGGCGCGCCGCGCCAGACAGCGCCGCCAGATTCAGGGCATGATCGCGGCAAGCTATGTCGTCGACGCCCTGATCCTGCTGGTCTACGCCCATGCGGGCACGATCCCGGCCATCATCGGCCCGGCATTCGCTGCAAGCGGGCTGGCCTCCGTCGCCTGCTACCTGCTGCTGTCGGAAACCGGCTTCACCGAGCGCTTTCAGGACCATTATTTCGTGACGCCGCAGCTGATCATCTCCGCCGCGATCATGCTGACCTTCACCTACATCGTGCCTGAAGTCGGCGTCATGTTCCTGTGCACGCTGTTCGTGGTGTTCAACTTCGGTTCGCTGCGCTCGACGGCGCGGCAAACCGCGCTGGTCTGGACCGCCACCGCGCTCGGCCTCGCCGGGCTGTTTCTGTTGACCGACAAGCCGATTTCCCTGCCGCATGACAGTTATCTGGAGCGCTTCGCGACGATGTCGGTGTTCGTTCTGACCATCGGCCGCTGCATGTTTCTCGGGATGTTCTCGAGCCAGATGCGCCAATCGCTCTACGCAAGCGGCGTCAAGCTGAGGGAAGCCTACAAGCGCATCGAAGAGCTCGCCGAACTCGACGAGCTGACCGGCTCGTTCAACCGCCGCTGCATCATGCGGATGCTGGACGACGAGATCGCCCGCGCCCACCGCATCAATGCGCCATGCTCGATCGCGCTGATCGATCTCGACTGGTTCAAGCGCGTCAACGACGCCTTCGGCCATCCGACCGGCGACGAGGTGCTACGGACATTCGCCATCACCGTGTTCGCCAACATCCGCAGCATCGACCGCTTCGGCCGCTACGGCGGCGAGGAATTTTTGCTGGTGCTTCCCGACACATCGAGCGAGGCCGCCGCACCCATCGTGGACCGGCTGCGGGCGATCATCGCCGATCTCGACTGGAGCGCGTTCTCGCCGGGCATGACGGTCACGATTTCCGCCGGCCTCGCGACGCTGGCCGCCGACGAGAACCCCGACACCCTTCTCGCGCGCGCCGACAGCGCGCTCTACGCAGCCAAGGCACGAGGACGCAACCGCATCGCCAGCGCCTGACCCGCCACTTCCGTTTTCCGGACGACGGAGAAACCGTCACCGGTCCCAAAATACCCGAACGCTCCAGGATAGAGTCATGAGTTCGAAATCCGCTGCCACCTCCGAAAGCCTGCTCGACGAATTGCAGACCACGCTTGCGCACGGCACCGTGGCGCGGCGGGTCGAAACCCTGCGCCGGGTGACCGACCTGTTCATCAACGGCGCGGTGGATTTCTCGGACGAACAGATCGGGCTGTTCGACGACGTGTTCCAGTGCCTGATGGAACACATCGAGACCTCCGCCAAGGCGCTGCTCGCCAATCGGCTGGCGCCACTCGGCAGCGCGCCCCCGCTCACCATCCGCGCGCTGGCGTTCGACGACCTGATCGAGGTCGCAGCCCCCGTGCTGTCGCAATCCGAGCGACTCGACGACGAGACGCTGATCGAAACCGCGCGCAACAAGAGCCAGGCGCATCTGATGGCGATTTCGATCCGGCGAGTGCTGAGCGGCGCGGTCACCGACGTGCTGGTGCTGCGCGGCAATGACGAGGTGATCCACTCTACCGTCAACAATCCCGGCGCTGAATTTTCCGAGCGCGGCTTCACCCGGCTGGTCGATCGCGCCGAAGGCGACGACAATCTGGCGACCTGCCTCGGCATGCGTCCGACGATCCCGCGCCATCTCTATTTGAAACTGATCGCCAAGGCGTCCGCGACGGTGCGGGAACGGCTGGAGGCCGCCGACCCGCTGCGGGCGGCGGAAGTGCCGACCGCGGTGCGCGAGGCGACGCGGCGCGCGCGCACGGCGCCCTCGGCCATCAGCCGGGAAACCGCCATCGCGCATGCGTTGGTCAAATCGCTCTACGAGGACGGCAGGCTCGACGAGCATCAGGTGGCGGCGTTCGCCGAGGCCGGCAAGTTCGACGAAGCCAATGCCGCGATCGCGGCACTTGCCAACGTCCCGGTGTCGATCGCCGAGAACATGATGATCGAAACCCGCGCCGAAGGCGTCATGATCCTGGCCAAGGTTTCCGGGATGTCGTGGTTCACCGTCAAGGCGATCATCAACATGCGCGACGATCTTTCGGGGATGGAGCCTGCCGATCTGCAGACCTGCAAGGCCACCTATGAGCGGCTGCGGCCCTCGACCGCACAGCAAGTGTTGCGTTTCCACCGCATGCAGCAGAACGCGTCGCCGGCGGCGTGAGCGGTTTGCGGCGCTCGCCTAATACCTCAGCACCCTCGATCCGGCCAACGCACCGATTGCGGTAACCAGCGCAGTGGCAAGCGTGTACCAGGTCGCCACGAACAGCGGCGAATCGTCGGTGCAATGCGAGGCGTAGAGCGTCGCCGCCAACCCCGCCGACAACAGCCCGGCGATGGCGCCGGCGAGCGCGGGCCGGGCCGGTGCACCATGGCGCAGGCCGAGCAGCGCCGCCGCCAGCAGCGGCAGCGACATCAGCGGAATGGCGGTCATACAAACGCGCGAGTTGCTGCCGACCAGACGGGTGATCATCGGCAGCCGCTGCGGCAGCATCATTTCGCTGGCGATCCCGCCGACCAGCAATCCCGCCGGAATCAGCAGTAGCCATGCCCAGCCGCGCAGCGAGGCCTCGGGCCGCGCGAGATGCAGGCTGAGCACGATCGCCGAGATCGCCAGCGCCAGCGTCACCGCGAACTTCAGGTCGAAGAACGGATTATGCATCGCGGTCATGACGTCCGGGCGGACGCCGAGGCCGAGAAAGAAGATCGCCAGCGAAACCGGCGCCGCCGCGAGCAGCGAAAGCGCCAGCACCAGGCCGACCGGCCGGGCGCGGTGACCGTCTGCGGCGAGCGTTCGAATGAGCTGATCGGTTTCCACGATCATGGCTCCCGTAGTTTGGCGGTGAGGCTGGCAAGCCCGCGATGCAGTGCCACGCGCACCGCGCCCTCGCTCATCGAAAATTTCGCAGCCGTGTCCTTGATCGACGCGGCCTCGACGGCGATCGATTGCAGCACGTCGCGCTGGCGCGCTGGCAGCGACGCCAGCCTGGCCGCGATTTCGCCCGCGGGCACGGTTTCGGCGGCCGGCTCGCTCGCAATGGTCTCGGCGAAGTCGTCGATATTGACGAAGACGCGACGGCCGCGGCGGCGCAGCGCATCGATCAGCTTGTTGCGCGCGATCGCAAACAGCCAGGGGGCGAACGGCGCGTCGGCGTCCCAGGTATGCCGTTTCAGATGCACCGCCAACAAGATATCCTGCACGATGTCCTCGGATTGATCGACCGGCTGCCCCGCGCGCGCCAGACCGCGGCGGGCGGCGGCCCGCAACACCGGCGTGACAGCCTTGAGCAGGCGTTGATACGCCGCACCGTCGCCTGATATGGCCAACCGCATCAGGCCGGTCCACTCGTCTTCACGTTCGCGCACGCGCGCTCCCACACTGCAATTCGCTCTATCTTTCAATTTGTTACGTTACGGAAGCATTGATCACGAAGTCGTGATCGGAGCGATCCCAGGCAAGCGGCAACCGATCTAGCCATCGTCAGAGCCCCGCTGCCGCCCCCGTCAGGCTCATAACATCGATCGTCTCCGCTGGCACCCGCGGCTTTGATTCCAAAAGGCCTTGGCGGCCTGATGCCTTGCCGGGCACGGCGGTGGCAAAAAATGCTGCCCCGCTTTCGCCCGGTGTAACCAGAAGATTCCCTTATTTTGCCCCGCTGCGGACACGCGGCGGGGGCTCCTTTCGCTTCGGGGACTGGCAAATTGGGGAGATTGCCACATGACGATCAAAGCCAGCGGGCGCTCGGCATTGATGGCCGCAGCGGGGTTGTTGCTTTTTCTCGCGGGACCATCGCAGGCGGCGGTCACTGACGGCGCGGCGAAACCGGCGACGGCCAGGGCTCCGGTTGCGCTCAAATACGCCAGGCACGCCACGCACCACCCGAGAAAGTACGCCCATCATCGACCCGGCAAGGTTGCTCTGAAGTCCTTGGCCGACAGCAAGCCGGACGCGGCCGACGATGGCGACCATGCAACCGTGCTGCCACCCTCGGTAGCCAACGCCAATGCGCAACTGGCGCAAGCCGATGCACCGAGCGGCAACGCCGCCCAGGCCATGGCCGCACGGGCCAACAATCTTCTGCAGGCCGCCCCGGACAAGCCGGTTGATGCCCAAGCCCAATCCACCGCCGACACCCAGGTCGGCTGGCCCGATCCGCTCAAGGAGGGCGATCGCGCCGAGCGCGACCGCGCGCCGGCTTCGGCTGTCGTGGCGGTGGCCGCGAGCGAGGCACAAGCCACGCCGGCCGCACCCGCGACGGCCAACGGCAGCGAATCCTCCACCTGGGACCAGACCTCCCTGATCGGCAAGATCTTCATCGGCTTCGGCGCGCTTCTGACGATGGCCTCCGCTGCGCGCATGTTCATGGCGTGATTGGTCTTTGTGCCCCGGACGCTGCGCAGCACGAAGTGATGCGCGGCTGAGCCGGGGCCCACGGCTCTGCATGGAAGATGTGGGTCCCGGCTCTGCGGAGCAGCGTGAAGGACGCTGCGCCACGTCCGGGACACGGATCGCCCCCTACTTGATGCCACCCCCTCGAGCGGGCACATTGCCGGCGAAATCAGCCGGGGTGGACCATGAGCACGTTCGAGCACATCATCGTCGAAAGCAGAGGCGCGGTCGGCATCATCACGCTGAACCGCCCGAAAATGCTCAATGCCTTGTCGTTCGGCGTATTCCGGGAAATCGCCGCCGCCGTCGATGACCTCGAGGCCGACGACAAGCATCGGCTGCATCGTACTCGCCGGCGGCGAGAAGGCGTTCGCCGCGGGCGCCGATATCAAGGAAATGCAGCCGAAGACCTTCATCGACATGTTCGCCAGTGATTTTGCTTCGATCGGCGCCGACCGCGTCGCCCGCTGCCGGAAGCCTACGATCGCCGCCGTCAGCGGCTATGCGCTCGGCGGCGGTTGCGAATTGGCGATGATGTGCGACATCATCATCGCCGCCGACACCGCGAAATTCGGCCAGCCCGAGATCACGCTCGGCACCATTCCGGGCATCGGCGGCACCCAGCGGCTGACCCGCGCCGTCGGCAAGTCCAAGGCGATGGATCTGTGCCTCACCGGGCGGATGATGGATGCGGCGGAAGCCGAGCGCTCGGGCCTCGTCAGCCGCGTGGTACCCGCCGGACAAATTGATGGAGGAAGCCTTGCCGCGGCGGAAAAGATCGCCGCGATGTCGCGGCCCGCGGCGGCGATGGCCAAGGAAGCCATCAACCGCGCCTTCGAGACCCCGCTGTCGGAAGGCATCAGCGTCGAGCGCAACCTGTTTCATTCCACCTTCGCGCTGGAAGACCGCGCCGAAGGCATGGCGGCCTTCATCGAGAAGCGCAAGCCGGTGAACAAGAACAGGTGACGGCGTCATCCTGAGGTGCGAGCCATCTTCGGCGCGCCTCGAAGGATGGATACAGCCCGTGGCCCATCCTTCGAGGCGAGCCCAGCGGTGCAGTGCGCCGCTGGGCTCGCACCTCCAGCGACAACGGCGAAGCCGTTGCGCGGGGATGACGCGCCGTATGCGCGGCCGGTTAGGTTACCCCGCCCTGCTCCTCGCCAGCGCCGCGCTGACCAGCGCGCGGTAGGCGCGTTCGGCTAACGTCGCCGGCTTGTCGAGCCCGAGCCGCGCCAGGCATTCGCTGTCGTCAGCATCGGGGCTTCGCGCAAAACCCTGCCACAACATTCCGGGCAACCGCAGCGGCGACGCTTGCGCGTCCTGCAAAAATTGCAACGCCGGGATCAGCCGCTGCTCGACATCGGTAAAGTCGCTGCCGAACGGAAACGATGGCAGCAACCCGGCCTCGCGCGCAGGCTTCAGCGCACGCGCGATCCGTTCCGGAACATTCTCGCGATGCGCGGCGGGAATGACAAAATCCTTCGGCAGCTTGCCGGCGTCCTTGGCTTTCCGCGCCAGTTCGTCCTGAAAACGGCTGTCGGCGATTGCAAGCATCGAGCGCGATCACATCGGCGTCGGATGTTGCCCCTGAGATCGGCGACGCCATATTCGGTGATCACGACGTCGCGCAAATGCCGCGGAATGGTTTCGTGGCCATAATTCCAGCGGATGTTGGATCGCGCGCCTCGGCCGGCCTGCCGCGTCGCCTCCACCGAAAGGACCGAACGCGCGCCTTGAAGCGCAAACGCCTGCGCCACGAAATTATACTGGCCGCCGACGCCGCTCACGACCTGTCCGTCTTCCAGCCCGTCGGAAATCACCGCTCCCAACAGCGTCGCCATCATCGCAACGTTGACGAAGCGGGCATCGACGCGGGCGCGCCGTTTGGAAACCTCGTCGCCATAGATCTCGTTGGTGAAGGAGACCGGCATCATCTGGATCCGCGCGATCTGGCTCTCGTTCATCTCGCGCAGCGCGCGGTAGAGCGATTTCGGCCCGAGGAAAAACGCGCCATGCAGCACGACACCGTCGACCTCGCGCTTGAGGATGCCGGCATCGATCAGGCCGATGAAGGCTTCCGTCACCATTTCGCTGAGGCCGTAGAGCCCGCTTTCGAACGCGCTCGTCTCCAGCGCCGCAGGCACCTCGGCGCCGGGCGAAAGCTGCTTCATGATCCCGCAAAATTGCGCATTGTCGCGGTGGCGGACGATCAGCCCCTGCGCCAGCGCGTCGCCGATCTGGCCGATGCCGATCTGCAGAGTGCCGCCGTCGCGCACCAGGCCCGCGGCGTGCAGCCCGATCGCATATTTGGTGTCGGTGATCGGCTCGGCGGGCGGCGCGAACAGCGGAAAATCGGTCGCGGGACTGTCGAGTACCGCGCTGAATTCGTCCGCCGGCAAATCGCCCGCGCCGGGCATGAACGGCAGTTCGGAATTGACCTGCCCGATCAATTTGAACGCCGCACGCCCCTCGGCGCGGGCGCGCAGCATATCGAGCGTGGTGTCGGTGTTGCAGCTCAGGCTGTAGCGGGTGGCGCCGTCGACGACGCGCTTCGCCACCAATTGGGTGACGACGTTGAGCCCGCGCGCCAGCAGATACATCGCGGCATGGGTGTAATTGGCGGAAATGTAGTGCTGCTGCGCGAACGGCACGTGCAGCCATCGTCCGGCGAGGAAGAAGAATTCGATCACCTTGATGTTGGGCGGCAGGGCACCCGCGTGCAGCGGTGCGGCATAGGCGAGATCGGGATAACCCCCGAACAGCCGGTCGATGACGGGCGCGATGAAGCGCCGCTCCAGCAGGTTCGCAGGCTTTGGCTTCTCCAGTGTCAGCGCGGAGAAAAACGTCAGGCTGATCGAGCGGTCGGCGTCCGCGCGTGCATAGAGCGCATTGACGATGTGGTTGGCCTTGCCCAGCCCGAGCGGCAGCCCGACCACGAGCTTGGTCCCGACGTCGCGGATGATATCCTCGGCGATGGCCTCGGGGTCGGAGAACAGCTTTGGCATCGGTGAAATCCAGCAGCGCCCGGAATCGGACGCCAGCAGCTATAGCCTATTTCGGGCTGCTAATCTGGACGCGCCGTTCGGGTAATCCGATCGCGGCCACTCGCCAATCTTGTGCTGGGGGTTATTCGGCCGAGCAGACCGGCAGGATGACACTGCCCGGCGCGGCTTTACGGGTTCTGAGTGCCGGCGCGTGAGGTGGCCTGCTCGCCTTGCCGCAACGCTTGCCGCTGATAACAGCGCGACCATTCGGCGGCCTTGCGCAAGCCGCCGAACGGAAACAGGTGGAATCCGGCGATCGGCGCGGTTGCCGCAGCGGGCGCCGATCGCAACCCGCGCATGACCTCATCCGGCCCGGTATCCGTCAACAGCCGGCCGAAGCGGCCGATCTGGCCGCGCAGCGCGCGCATCGAATTGCCGATGCCGCAGCGGAGCGCGAATTTCGTCAATGTCGCCGGACTCGCCGGACCGGCGAGGCCGACGATGACGGGAAGCTCGATGCCATGTGCCTCGAGTTCACCGATCCAGGCGAGGATGGGTGCTGCCTCGAAGCAGAATTGCGTCACCACATCGACGCGGATGCTGGTCCGCCGTCCCCAGTCGCGCCAGGCCGCGAGCGCCTTCAGCGCCGGCGCCGCAGCGAGAAAGGGATGCCCCTCGGGATGACCGGCGACGCTCACGCGCGCAAACCCATGCGCCTCGATCGATCCGCCGGCAGCAACGTCGAGGCTCGACCGGTATGGCCCCTTCGCGGCCGCCACGTCGCCTGCGATCAGGAGGATCCGCGTGACGCCGGCCTCGCCCTTAAGCCGCGCCAGAAAATCGTCGAGCGCCTCGCGCGACGTCATTTCGCGGGCCGCGATATGGGGAACCGGATGATAGCCCGCGCGGCGCAAGGCCGCCGCGGTCGCGACGTTGTGGCGATAATTGTCGCCGGGCAGGAAGGTGATGGTGACCTCCGCGCCGGCGCGGAACCGATCCTGCAATTCCCGCAGCTGATGGCCGCGCGACGAGACCTCGACCGAAGCCGAAGACAGCAGCGCGGCGAGATCGCGGGGAGCGTGATCGGATGCGGACACGGCTCACTCCCCCTAAAGGCGGCGGCGCGAAATCACATAGGTTTCGTCGTTGAACCAGAGGCCGCCATGCTGTTTCAGCACGGCGTCGGTGGCTTCGAGATAGCGGCCGTCGCGGACCACTTCCGACAGCCTGCTGTCCTCGATCTGCGCCACATAGATCGCGGCGTTCCAGGCCGCGAACAGCGTCGAGGTTCCGATCGGGCCCGAGACTTCGTCCGGCAGCGTGTGCATGTGATAGCGGAAGATCGATCGCGCATCGGAGGAAGCGTTGAAATTGAAGTGCCGGGACGCGGCGCCGAGTTCGTGCTTGACCTGGCGCAGGATGGCGTAGCGGTCGGTCTTGAAGGGATCCTCGCCCGGCCAGACCCGGTCGATGATCTCGATGCCGGGATCGCGGCCGTGGGAGTGGATGCCGATCAGTCTCCCGCCCGGCCGCAGCGCGCGGACCAGCGGGGTCACCACCTTGGAGGCCTTGAACTCGACGCTGGCGCGCGCGCGATAGGGCTGCGAGGCGATCACCAGATCATAGTCAGCCATCACCCGCCCGGGCCGCGGCATGATCGGATCTGAGCAGGAAGGAGTGATCCTCGCGCCGAAGGGTGAGGATGATCGGCCGCGTATAGACCGGATTGCCGGTGGTCGGACTGATCCCGGCCCGCCAGTTCTCGGCCAGAAAACCTTCGAGCTGTCCGATCTGCTCGGCAAAGCCGTGCGCGGTATTGCCGGTGAGCGCGACGTCCTTCCAGATCAGGCCCTGAGCCGAGGTCACCGAGCGCGGCGTCAGCCACGGCGCCTCGGCGTAATAGAGGTTGGTGACGACCAAAACGGTGGCCGGATGCTCGAACAGCCGGTCCGCCATCTTCTCCAGCATCAGGCGGACGTCCTCGTAGCTGATTTCCTTGGCGACGACATAGAGCGGCATGGTGGGGAAGCGCGCATGCACCGAGCGCATCACCCGCGACAGCACGGTGCCGTCGCCAACCCCGGCGTCGAAGATCCGCAGCGCCGGCGGCGCCGGCTGCAAATTGCCGAGCTCGAGCGATATCCGGTTGGCGATTTCGGTCTTCTCGCTGCAGGTCGAGACGAACAGCAGGTATTTCTGCCGATTGTCGAAGAACCGGAAGCCGGCCGGCACGATGTCGGCGGCAACCGCTCCGCCGTTGACCGGCTTGGCGCCCACGGCAGCTTTGGTCTGCGCGGGCGGCTGCATGGCCCGATGTTCGCTGAGATAGGCGCGAACCTTGTCGAGCGTGCCGGTGGTGATCCGGGCGCCGTCGCGCAAGCGCGACACCAGCTTGCCGTCGTTGACGACGAGCCGGCCGAAAGTGGATTCGGCCGTGCGTGTGGCGCGGCAATAGTCGCGGATTTCCCCGAGAATCTGGTTGGAGGTTCCGACGGTTTGACCCTGGTGTTCCCCGGTCCGCATGGCGATCTCCTGCGGTTTTTTTCCTGATGGTATCAAGGAACAGCCGCCGGAAGACGTCAACCACAAACGGAGTGGGCAGAAGTCATGGGCGTACGCCCACACCAATACCTTAGCCTTGGCGCACCGGCCATTGCGGCCGATGACTGCCGAGCGGCATCGCGGGTCGCTCCCAGCGCGCCGGCGTTTTCGACAGGATCGCGGAATGGCTGACCGCGCGCAGCGGGCCGAAGCCCGATGGCACCTGTTCGAAGAAGGGGCTGACCGCGTCGGCCTGCAAATCCGCCGTTTTGAGGCCGTCAGCGACGCGGCCGAGATTCCACAACCATCGCCCGGTCTGCGCCAGCGACACCCGGACATGCCAGCTGCCGCCCTCGCGCGACTGGCGGGCCTTCGCCATCATGGCGCCGAACGCCATCAGGTAGCCGGTGGCATGATCGAGCATCTGCGCCGGCAATTCCTTCGGGCCGTCGATGCCGGCGGCCTGGCCTTCGGCATGATTGAAACCGGTCGTGGTCTGCACCAGCGAGTTGTAGCCGCGGCGTTCCGCCCATGGCCCGGAATGGCCGTAGGCCGACAGCGACACGTAGACGATGCCGGGATTGATGCGGGCGGCGTCCTCCGGCGCGAAGCCGAGATTTGCGATCGCGCGCGGCCGATAACCTTGCGAGAAAATATCCGCTTGCGCGAGAAGATCGCGCAACACGCCTCGCCCCTGCTCGCTGCTGAGATCGACGAAGCTCGTCAGCTTGCCGCGCCCGGTGTCGATGGTGAGCCAGGGGATCGCCGGCAGGTCGGGACCGGAGATCAGGAGCACATCGGCGCCATGGGCCGCGAGCGTGCGGCCGGCGACGGGAGCAGCGATCACCCGCGACAGGTCGAGCACGCGTATCCCTGCAAGCGGGCGGTCGCCCGCGGGCCAGGGTTTTGGCGCGGCCTCGCCGATTTTTTCGAATGTGATCGTCGGCAGCGCCGCCAATGCCCTGGCGTGCGGCGACGCCGACCATTCATCGTGCGAGCGCATCATCGCGACCACGCCGCCTGCGGCATAGGCCGCGGTCTCGAACGCCTCGGCTTCCCAGTTCATCAACGCGGCCTGGACCTCGTCGCGCACCGGCTTGCAGTTCAGCACCTTGCAGACGGCAGCCTGGTGATGGGGAAAATTGGTGTGCAGCCGCACGTAACGCCCGTCGCCGATCTGGTAGATCCCGGCGATGACGTCCCAGGTCGGCGGCGGCGACTTGCCGTCGACGCGCAGATAACGCTCGGAACGGCATTCGACCACGGCATGCCGCATGTCGACCGCGAGGCCTTGCGATTGCCCCGAACGCAGTTGCCGGATTTGCGCGGCCGCAAGACCCGCCGCGGCGATGCTGGCCTGTGCGGCCGCCGCGACCCGAAACGACGACGGCAGTTGCGGCTCTTCTCCGGTCAGCGTGACCTCATCGAGCGCGGCGGGCTCGCCGCCGGCCAGTGTCCAGAGGTCAGCGAGGATTTCGCGGGGGCTTTGCATAGGGATTTTCCAGCGTGTCGATCTCGCAGTTATAGCTGCTTGAGCAAAATACGCGAGAGCGACTACGACCGTCATCGCGAGCGCAGCGAAGCAATCCATCTTTCTTTTTGTTGCTCGATGGATTGCTTCGCTGCGCTCGCAATGACGACCGGCTCAATGAAAATCCCGCGAGGGCGGCAGGATGCGCACATTGCGGGGGTGGCGGATTTTCTGGGCCGGATTTTCCGGATGCTGGCGCCGGTCATCATGCAGCGGTTCGATCAGCGCGGGACCTGCCGGCACGGCATGCTTCCGGCCGAGCGCGTCATTGGCGAGACCGACGAGATCGCGGGAGCGGTCGAACAATTTTTCGGCGACGAGATGCACGACCTTTTCGGGGCTGCTTTGAATGGTGCCCTCGACCAGCACCAGTCGCGCGCCCATCACTTCTTTCCGAAAACGCGCCATCACCTTCGGCCAGACCACAATATTGGCGATGCCGGTTTCGTCTTCCAGCGTCATGAAGACGACGCCCTTGGCGCTGCCCGGGCGCTGCCGCACCAGCACCACGCCGGCGCAGCGGACATATTGCCTGTCTCGGGCATGGCAGACGCCGTCGCAGGCGGTCACGCCTTCGCCGGCAAACATCGGCCGCAAAAATTCCATCGGATGACCCTTCAGCGACAGCCGGATGGTCTGATAGTCGGCCACCACCTGCTCCGGCAGCGGCATCGCAGGCAAGGCTTTCGCATGCTCGTCCGGCTGCTCGCGCGCGGTAGCCGCCTCGAACAACGGCAGCGGCACGTCGTCGGGCAGCCGCCGCACCGACCAGAGGGCGGCGCGGCGATCCAGCCCGATGGAACGAAACGCATCGGCATCCGCCAGCAGCATCAGCGCGCGCTTGGGCAGGCCCGTGTCGCGGGCGAAATCCTCCAGCGAGGCGAACGGGCGGCGCTGCCGGGCGGCGATGATGCGCTCGGACCAATCATCGGCTCTCTCACCGTCATTCCGAGGCACGCCAACGGGTCCGCGCAAAGCGCGGCCCGATGACAGGCTCCGCGTGAACTGCGATGTGCAATTGCACATCGGAGAATCTCGAGATTCCGGGTTCGTCGCTATCGCGACGCCCCGGAATGACGATTGAAGTTGTTTCAACCGCTCCTCGTCCGGATCGACCCAGTGAAACCCATCGATCTGGCGAAAGCCCAGCCGCACGGCGCAATACTCTCCGTCGCCCTGCTCCAGCGTATTTTGCGCATGACTGAAAGACACGTCGATCTCACGCACCTCGACGCCGTTCTTGCGGGCATCGCCGACGATCTGCGCCGGTGCGTAAAATCCCATCGGCTGCGAGTTCAACAGCCCGCAGCAGAATGCGTCGGGATGATAGTGCTTGAGCCAGGACGAGACATAGACGAGCTGCGCGAAACTCGCGGCATGGCTTTCCGGAAAGCCGTAGCTGCCGAACCCCTTGATCTGCTCGAAACAATTCTTGGCGAATTCAGGCGCGTAACCCCGCGCGATCATGTTGCCGATCATCCTGTCTTCGAACGTGCCGATGGTGCCGACATTGCGAAAGGTCGCCATCGAGCGGCGCAGTCCGTTGGCTTCCTCTGGCGTGAATTTTGCGGCTTCAATCGCAATTCGCATTGCCTGTTCCTGGAACAGCGGCACGCCAAGCGTCTTGTGCAGCACCCGGTACAACTCGTCCGGCGGTCCATGCTCGGGCGAGGGCGAGGGATAAATCTCTTTCTCGATGCCGTTCCGCCGCCGCAGATAGGGATGCACCATGTCGCCCTGGATCGGGCCCGGTCGCACGATCGCGACCTCGATGACGAGATCGTAAAATTTTCTCGGTTTCAGGCGCGGCAGCATGTTCATCTGCGCCCGGCTTTCGACCTGGAACACGCCGAGCGATTCACCGCGGCACAGCATGTCGTAGACCGGTTCATCATCCTGGGGAACCGTCGCCAGTTCGTGACGCTTGCCCTTGTGATCGGCGATGAGATCAAAACATTTTCGGATGCAGGTCAGCATGCCCAAGGCCAGCACGTCGACCTTCATCATCTTCAGCGCGTCGACATCGTCCTTGTCCCATTCGATGAAGGTGCGATCGTCCATCGCGGCATTGCCGATCGGCACGTAGGTATCGAGCCGGTCCTGCGTCAGCACATAGCCGCCGACATGCTGCGACAGGTGCCTGGGGAATTCGATCAGTTCGGTTGCGAGTTCGACGGCCAGCTCAACCATCGGATTTTTCGGATCGAGCCCGGCCTGCTTGACCTGCATCTCGTCAAGGCCGTCGCCCCAGCTCCCCCATACCGTATCGGCCAGTGCCGCCGTCACATCCTCGGTCAATCCCAATGCCTTGCCGACATCGCGGATCGCACTGCGTGGCCGGTAATGGATGACGGTCGCGATAATGGCGGCGCGATGCCTGCCATATCTGCGGTAGACATATTGCATGACCTCCTCGCGCCGCGAATGCTCGAAATCGACGTCGATGTCGGGCGGCTCCAGCCGCTCCTTGGAAATGAAACGCTCGAACAGGAGATCGACCTTGGTCGGATCGACGGAAGTCACGTCGAGCACATAGCAGACGGCCGAATTCGCCGCCGATCCCCGGCCCTGGCAGAGGATTTTCTGCTCACGCGCGTAATGGACGATATCGTGCACGGTGAGAAAGTAATGCGCGTATTTGAGCTTGCGGATCAGGCGCAGTTCCTTGTGCAGAACCTTTTTGGTCTTGGGCGAAATCCGGATCGGAAATCTCTTGTGCGCGCCCTGCCAGGTCAGATCTTCCAGATGACGCTGCGCGGTCTTGCCCGGCGGTACCGGCTCATCGGGATACTGGTATTTGAGCTGATCCAGCGAAAAAACGATTCGGCCGGCAAACCGCATGGTTTCCGCAATCGCTTCGGGCACATCGCAGAACAGCCGTGCCATTTCATCCGCAGGCTTGAGATGACGTTCGGCGTTGGCTTCAAGGCGCTTGCCGATGGCATCGATGGTCGTCTTTTCGCGGATGCAGGTGAGGACGTCCTGCAGCTGGCGGCGCGCAGGATCGTGATACAGCACCTCGTTGGTCGCCAGCAGTGGCACGCGGGCGGTTGTGGCCAGGCCATGAAGTCGCGCCAGACGGCGCCGGTCGTCGCCACGATACAAGAGGCTCGCCGCAAGCCACACCCCATCCGCGCGGCTGCGCCGCAATTGATCCAGAACCTCGATCGATTTCGTCGCCTCGAAGCGATGCGGCAGCATCACGGCGAGAAGCTGCCCCTCGGCGAATTCCAGGAGGTCATGCAGCCTGAGATGACATTCCCCCTTTTCGGTACCCTCGCCTCGCTTGCCACTGGTCAACAACTGGCACAGCCGGCCATAAGCCGCGCGATCGCGCGGATAGACCAGCACGTCCGGCGTGCCGTCCATAAAAACGATACGCGAACCGATCAGAAGTTTGGGCTTGTGATTGACCTTTGGATTTTCCAGCTCCTTGTAGGCCCGCACCACGCCCGCCAGCGTATTGTGGTCGGCAATGCCGATAACGGGAAGCCGCAGATCGCTCGCCTGATGCACGTAATCCCGCGGGTCCGATCCTCCTCGCAGGAACGAGAAGTTCGTCGTAATTCCGATCTCCGCGTAAGCCGGGTCCATCATGCGAACAACCCATGCATGTACCAGTTCGGTTGAACCGCCCTGCCCTCCTGCTGTTCGATCTCGCGGTCGTAGAGTCCGTCGCGATAGAGCCAGAACCGCAAACCCGCCTCATCCTCGACGCGGAAATAATCGCGCGTCAGCATCGCCCCTTCCGCGCGCCACCATTCCATGGCGACGCGCTCGGGACCTTCGGCCCGGACCACGGCGTGGGTGGCGCGGCGCCAGACAAAGCGCGCGGGCGGGCCATCCGGCACCTGCGCGATGACTTTTATTTGCTCCGGCCGCTCGAACAGCCGCAACGGTCGCAGCGGCGGTTCGCCTTCGGCGCGCGCCGGCCAGACCGCGTTTGTGGCAGCCGTCAGATGATGCTGTGCCGACGCCGCCAGCACCGCGCGCTCCGGGATGTGGGTGTCCTGCGGCAAATGCACGACCACGCGTTTGCCCCCGATGCGCGCGGCGATACGGTCGATCAGGGCGGCCAGTTCATCATTGTCATGCACATTGGTATCGAGATCGCGCTGCTCCTGCACCACGATCTCGGTGCGGCTTGCCGACAGGCGGATCAGATCGAAGCCGAAACCGGGATCGAGCGGATCGCTCAAGGCGCCGAGCCGTTCGCGAAACAGCCGGTCGATCATCTCAGCCCTGGTCACGGGCTGTCCGGTATCGACCATGATGGTGCGGACCGCGCCGTCGGTGCGGAAGAAACGGGCTTCCAGCCGGCGCGCGCCCTTGCCCTGTTGCGCCATCGCCGCGACCAGCATTACGGCCAATCTGGACAGGGTTACGGAGATCACCGTTTTGGTCGTCACCGGTTCGGCGAAACGTTTTTCCACGATGTAATCCGGCAGCGGTTTCAAGGGGCTGATCGGTGCATCGCCTTGTCCCAGCGCCTGCTCCAAAAGATTCGTAAAATCAGCGCCGAAGCGGGCAGTGATTTCATGCCGGGCGCGGGAAGCGACGTCGCCGATGGTTTTCAACCCGGCGCGGCGCAGGCCGGTGACGACGCCGGCATCGGCGCCCAGCGCCGATACCGGCAGCGGCCCAACCGCATCGGCTTCCTCGCCAGGCGAAACGATGCGACCATGGACATGACGGGTCAGCGTGCGCGCACACACCGCGGTGCCGGCAATGGCGGCGCTGACCGCAAAGCCCTGCGCGGTCAACACGTCGCACAACAGCCGCATCATCGCAGCCTCGCCACCGAATAAATGGACACAGCCGGTGATGTCGAGAAACAGGCCGTGCGGAGAATTGAGCGCCACCAGCGGCGTGAAGCGATCGCACCAGCCGGCGATGGCGTTCAGCGCCTGCGCGTCGGCGGCTTCGTCGGCGTCGAACACCCGCAATTGCGGGCAGATGGCGCGGGCGTTGGCGAGCGGCAGGCCGATATCGAGGCCGAGGCGTGCGGCCGCATCGTCGAGCGCGAAAATCTGCAGCGCATTGTCCTGCTTGGCGACGACGACGCTGGGCTCGTCGTTAGGCTCGGCGCCGCTCTGCCAAAGCTGGCGCTTGATGCGGTCGATGGGCAGGCGCGGCAGCCACAGGCTGAGAATACGCCGCCGGTTGACCGAAAAGGCACTCATCACATTTCCATTCCATGATCCACCGGCCGACAGGGCCATGACGGTTGCGGACAAGCTGCGCGTCGAACAGCGGCGCGCCCCACGCGCTCCAGGCCGTGGCAGGCGGCGAATGCGCCGCGCGCACGATCCATCTTGTCTCCGCCGTCGAAGGCTCTGGCTCCGCCGCCATCCGCAGCAGCAGGCAGGTGACGCCCGAAGCCTGCGCCGCCAATGTCAGCTTGCGGCTGGCGACGAGATCGAGCTGTCGCGCCTGCCCCCAGACTTCCAGCACCACGACATCAAGCGCATCGCAGGCCAGCGCATCGGCGGTCGTTCGCAACGCCGCGTCGATGTCGGCTGCGCGCACCGTCACCACAAGGCGCGGATCGAGACCGAGTTCGGCCAGTCCACTCATCGACAGCGCGCCCGATTCAATTTCGGTGAAATCCTGCCGCACCCACACCAGCGGCTTTCGTGCCGTCGCCCGTCCCGCAAGCCCCGCGACAAAACCCGTCGCCGCGGCACTTTGCCGGCCGGCGTCAGCGAACACCTCATGCATCGCCCCTAAAGCAAGACCGCCCTGCAGCGTCACGTCGGCCCCGGCATGCCCGAGCGCGACCCTGCGTGGCGCGTAGGCATCGCCATGCGCCTCGATGCGCTCGATGTTGCCACGCAAACTTGCAAGCGTGTTCGTGCGTGCGCCGGTCATGCGCCGCTCCCGGGAAGTTGGGCCGTCACAGGTTCTCTGGGTGAACCCGCGGCCGGCTCATTTGTTCATGATATGTTCTAATATAAAGCTAACATGGCCGGGAGAGTCAATCGGGATTGAAGATTATGTTTTTCATGAGCAATCCCAATGAGATCTGAGGAACCCTGTGGCTCCCGCCCGCATTGGGCCTCGGCCGCCGCGACGGATATTCTCTACAAGGATCGGAAACCGCCCATGACTGCCTTACCCAGCCTCAAAACCCTGCGCGAACAGGCGGCCGGTTGCCGTGCCTGTCCGCTCTGGAAGGATGCGACGCAGACCGTGTTCGGCGAAGGCCCGCCGCATGCGCGGATCATGCTGGTCGGCGAGCAGCCCGGCGACAAGGAAGACCTCGCCGGCAAGCCGTTCGTGGGACCGGCGGGACAGATGCTCGACCGCGCGCTCGAGGAAGCCGGCATCGACCGCACAAAAGCCTATGTCACCAATGCGGTGAAGCATTTCAAATTCGTGCCGAGGGGAAAAATCCGCCTGCACCAGAAGCCGACCACGCCGGAGATCAAGGCGTGCCGGCCATGGTACGAGCGCGAACTGGCCTCGATCGAACCCGATCTGGTGGTGGCGATGGGCGCGACTGCTGCGCAATGCATGTTCGGCAAGATCACGCCGATCAACAAGAAGCGCGGTCGCCTGATCGACCTGGACGACCGCATCAAGGCGCTGGTGACGGTGCACCCGTCCTACCTTTTGCGATTGCCCGATGAGGACGCCAGGGCACAGGAGTACGAGCGCTTTGTCAGCGACCTGAAAATAGCTGCGGAGCTCCTGCGAAAATCGGCGCACGCGGCCTAGCCTATGCGGCGTGCACTGCGCGCCGACGGCATCCCTTCAGCGTCCCTGGCCAAGGGGCCGAACGCCGGCGCGCAGCAAGCAACCCATCGGGTCAGCGCGCCATCGGCCTCCGCATTTTCATCACGATCAGTTCTTGTTCCCGCCAAAATTGACATGCATAATATAATCTACCTTAGAAGGTGATGTCGTCAATCGAATATTTCGCAACGCATTTCCAACAAAGTACGCCGGTGTAGCGCCGGATCAAACCTGCAGTTTTCAAGCAAGCCGCATGAAGCGGCATAAAGGCAGCGAGGCCCGAGTCCGCGCGGCGCTCAAGACTTCCGCCTCCTGAACTCGAGAACGAATAACGCCCGGCCGCCGAGACGGCCGTCCCTCCCCTCCGGTCTCCATCTCGGTGGAGATCAAAGCCCTTGCTGGGAGATCGAAATGTCCAAGATTCCGAATCGCAAAACAGGCACCAGCAGCAGTAATATCATCAACCGGAGCAGCATCGTGAAATGCTCCTTGCTGGCAGCTGCCGTGCTGGTGTCATCAAGCCAACTCGCAAGCGCGCAATCCATTCCGACCGACGCCCAGCCCACCTGCACTGTGACGCCAGCGGCATTCAAGGCCTTCTTCGTCGGTGGAAACGTCGTGCTGAACGGCGTCGTCAATCCGGCAAACAGCGTCGACTTCAGCAACGTTCCAAATTGCCCCTTCTACCAGTGGTCCGAGCAGATGTTCCTGTGGCTGACATCGCCGGCCCCGCCGAGCTACGGAAATGTCGGGGGGCGTATCTTCGACAGCCCGGTATTCTTCGACGTCTCGCCTCCCGATCCAAACAACAACAACCAGCGCGTCTTCATCCCGCATTTTCCCAATTTCATCAGGCATCTGGATGTACGGGCGGCGCAGGCAGGTCCATCGGGCCTCCCGGTTCTGTTCGACAAGTCAGGCAGGCTGATCCAGATCGCAAAGCCTCAGACCGGGCCCAACGGCCTGCCCCTCATCCGCAACGTCAACGGAGACCTGGTCGAGATCGGACGCGCCGCGATCGGCGCCGACAAGCAGGCGGTCTTTGCCAACAAGGCGGGCCAACCGATCGAGCACCGGCTGGCGCAGACCGACGCACGATTCCGGCAAATTCCTCCTGGCCGCATCATTACGGCCACGCAATTCATCATCGATGGAAAGCCGATCCTGATTGATCCAAATGGCAACGTGATCGATACCGAGGAAGGCCAGGCGGACGGCGGCGTGCAGATCGCGCAGACGGGCTCGCTCGTCTATTACGTAACAATGGTCAACGACGTCTACGCCTACTTCCTGACCGGAACAAAAGACAATCAAATCAATACCAACAATGAATTTCCCACCACGCAATCCGATTTGAACCAGATCACGACTTTCGCCTCGGCGCACGGCAAGACGTTCGTCGATCCAAATGCCCTGGCGATCGAGGTAAAGTCGGCGTGGGTCGAAGCCGGTGGACTGCCCAACCTGAGCAGCTACATCACGATGACGGCGACGATCCCGACCTACGACAAGACAAATCCGCTGCAATGGATTCCGAACGGCGAGAAGACGGTCGAAATGGCTCTGGTGGGTATCCATGTCGTCGGAAGCACTGCGGGGCATCCGGAGATGATATGGTCGACGTTCGAGCACTTCGGCAACACGCCCCTCGCGGCCTATACCTACAATTCCGCCGCCGGACAGCAGACCGTCGCCCAGAACACGGCGGGGACCTGGCTGTTCGCGACCAACAATGCCGCGGCCCCGTTCAATGTGGCACACCAGCAATTCAAGGCGCCCAATATCTGCGTCACCTCCTCCACGCCGGGGGTGTGCGGCACGACGGGGACGATCGGACCGAGCAACACGCTGCGGTCGAAGGCCTGGGGCGCCGCATCAAACGTTTCCCCTAATCCGATCGACGGCTCCACCACGGCTTCGAATACCGAGATCATCTCGCTCAACGACAGCATCCGCGGAATGATGCCGGCCGGCGACATCCGCAACAACTACTTCATGACAGGTGCAACCTGGACCATCGGCGGCGCGGCGCCCAGTGCAACCAACCAGGTCGGTACCAGTCAGTTGGCCAATACCACTATGGAGACTTTCCAGCAGGGGTCGGACAACACCACCACCAATGGTACTTCGAACTGCTTCGACTGCCACACAAGCAATCTGACCAGTGTGAGCCACGTGTTCAACGCGCTGAAGCCGCTGTTCTAGCGGCCACCGAGTTGGGCCAACCATACAGGCGAGCCGACGACGGAAACCCCCTCACCGGCTCGCGAGCTTCCACCGGGCCCGGTGCTGGCCCGGTTGTTCCTTCACGCCGCCGCGGCGACAGTCATGGCGCACTGCGCTTGTGGATAACGGACGTTCCCGCGTCTCAATGACACCCAACAGGCAACGTTCCCGCAATTTCAACAGGAAGCCGGTTCGGTGCGATGCTTGGCGGGGGCCCTCCGCGCATTTCACGCTCCTGTCACATGCCCCAAGCTAAAATCTCCCCATTGGGACAGGGGAAAATCACATGAGCGATGTTGCGTTACCGGGTTCGATCGAGCCCGCAATCCGGAAGGGTCCAGACCTCGACGGCGGCTTTCATCCGCTGACCGGGATCATCTACATGGGAGTGGTAGCAGCCGCGCTGCTGTTCGTCGCCTACAGCATCTACCTCGACATCGATGCGACCGGCACCAAGGTGACGACCTATCTGCCGTACCTTCTGCTGTTTGTCGCGCTCCTGATTGCGCTCGGCTTCGAATTCGTCAACGGCTTTCACGACACCGCAAATGCCGTGGCAACCGTGATCTATACCCGTTCGATGCCGGCCCACATCGCCGTGGTCTGGTCGGGCATGTTCAACCTGTTCGGCGTGCTGCTGTCGACCGGCGCGGTGGCGTTTGGCATCGTGTCGCTGTTACCCGTCGAACTGATCCTGCAGGTCGGCAGCGGCGCCGGCTTCGCCATGGTGTTCGCGCTGCTGATCGCGGCCATCATCTGGAACGTGGGTACCTGGTACTTCGGCCTGCCCGCATCGAGTTCGCACACCCTGATCGGATCGATCATGGGTGTCGGCATCACCAACGCCCTGATCCGCGGCCGCGACGGCACCTCCGGGGTGGACTGGTCGCAGGCGGCCAATATCGGCAAGGCGCTGCTGCTGTCGCCGCTGTTCGGCTTCGCACTGGCGGCGGTGCTGCTGTTCGTGCTCAAGACGGCGCTGGCTCACGCAACGCCGGCGCTGTTCGCCGAGCCCAAGGGCGACCAGCCGCCGCCGTGGTGGATCCGCGGCATCCTGATCCTGACCTGCACCCTCGTCAGCTTCTTCCACGGATCGAATGACGGCCAGAAGGGCATGGGCCTGATCATGCTGATCCTGATCGGCACGGTGCCGACCGCCTATGCGCTCAACCGCGCGCTGCCCGACAGCCAGATCAGGCAGTTCACCGTCAATTCGGAAGCCGCCAGCGCCGTGATCGAAAAGAAGGGCGCCGGCTTCAACATCATGGGCAATCCACGCCCGGCGGTGACCAACTACGTCGCGCAGCACCAGATCAATGAGGGAACCTATCCCTCGTTGGCGGTGCTGGTGAAGGACATCGGCAACCAGGTGACCCAGTACGGGTCGCTGGCAAAATTCCCGGCAGATGCCGTCGGCAATACCCGCAACGACATGTACCTGGTTTCCGAGGCGCTCCGCTTCCTGATGAAGGACAAGGAGAGCGAGCTCAACAAGGATGAGGTCGCGACCCTGAACAGCTACAAGGGATCCCTCGACAGCGCGACCAAGTTCATCCCGACCTGGGTGAAGATCGCGGTTGCCATCGCGCTCGGGCTTGGCACCATGATCGGCTGGAAGCGTATCGTGGTCACCGTCGGCGAGAAAATCGGCAAGACCCATCTGACCTATGCACAGGGCGCCTGCGCCGAAATCACGGCGGCGGCGACGATCGCAGCCGCCGACGGTTACGGACTGCCGGTGTCGACCACCCATGTGCTCTCCTCCGGCATCGCCGGCACCATGGCGGCGAGCGGATCGGGGCTACAATGGTCGACGATCCGCAACATCGCGCTCGCCTGGGTATTGACGTTACCGGCTGCGATGATGGTCTCCGGCTTCCTGTACTATCTGTTCTACAGCATCCTGTAAGCCGCAACCGCTCGTGATATTGCAAAGGCCCGCGCAACTGCGCGGGCCCTTTTGATTTGATCGACTGACGCCTCACGCCGCCAGCGTGTTCTCGACCAGCTTGATCCAGTACGAGGTGCCGTAGACGATCGCCTCGTCGTTGAAATTATAGGCGGGGTGATGCAGCCCGGCGCTGTTGCCGTTGCCGCAGAAGATGAACGCCCCCGGCCGTGCCTCCAGCATGTAGGCGAAATCCTCCGCTCCCATCATCGGCGGCGACTCATGAACATTGGCCTCGCCGGCGATTTCCTTTGCCACCTGGATGGCGCGATCGGTCTGCGAGGCATGATTGACCGTGACCGGATAACCATGCTCGTAGTTGAGCTCAATCTTCGCGCCGGTGATCTGCGCCACGCCGGCGACGACCTCACGCACCCGCTTCTCGACCAGTTCCCGCACCTCCGGCGTCAGCGTCCGCACCGTGCCGCTGAGTTCGGCGGTCTGCGGGATCACGTTGCGTGCGTTGCCGGCATGGAACTCGCACATCGAAATGACCGCCGATTCCAGCGGATCGATACTGCGCGCCACGATCGACTGCAGCGCCGTGATCAACTGTGCGCCGACCAGCACGGAATTGATGCATTTGTGCGGCCGCGCCGCATGCCCGCCGAGCCCTTCGATCCTGATGTCGATCGCATCGGTGGCGGCCATGATCGGACCGGGCCGGATCGCGAACGAGCCGACCGGAATGCCCGGGCCGTTGTGCATGCCATAGACCTGGTCGATGGCGAAGCGATCCATCAGCCCGTCCTTGATCATCGCGGCGGCGCCGGCGCCGCCTTCTTCGGCGGGCTGGAAGATCACGACCGCATCGCCTGCGAAATTCCGCGTCTCCGCCAGATAGCGCGCCGCACCCAGCAGCATCGCGGTGTGCCCGTCATGGCCGCAGGCGTGCATCAGGCCGGGCGTCTTGGAGGCATAGGGCAGACTGGTCGCCTCCTCGATCGGCAGCGCGTCCATGTCGGCGCGAAGCCCGATCACCTTGACGTCGCCATTGGCCGCCGGCTTGCGGCCCTTGATGACGCCGACGACGCCGGTGCGGCCGAGCCCGGTGGCGACCTCGTCGCAGCCGAATTCCCGCAGCCGGTCCGCCACGAATGCTGCGGTGCGGTGCACTTCATACAGCAATTCCGGATGCTCGTGGATATCGCGGCGCCAGGCCTGAATATCGGGTTGCAGATCGGCGACGCGGTTGACGATGGGCATGGAGGTTCTCGGTTTTCGGGGTTGGGGGCTCGCCCCTGTCTAACACGTGAGGGATGATCTGCCCAACACCCTCTGGAGGGTTTCGGGGCGGGTGAACGGCTCATGCCGCTAGCGCGTTCTCGACCAGCCTGATCCAGTAAGAGGTACCGAACACGATCGCCTCGTCGTCGAAATTGTAGGCGGGGTGATGCAGGCCGGCGCTGTCCCCGTTGCCGCAGAAAATCAGCGCACCCGGCCTCTGCTCCAGCATGTAGGCGAAATCCTCGCCCGCCATCAGCGGCGGCATCTCGTGAACGTTGGCGTCGCCGGAAATTTCCCTGGCCGCCTGGGTCGCGACATCCGTTTGCCGGGCATGGTTGACCGTCACCGGATAGCCGTGGGTGTATTCCAGATCGATCCTGGCACCGGTGATCTGCGCCACACCGGCGACGACCTCGCGCACCCGCTTTTCGACCAGTTTCCGCACTTCGCCGTTCAGGGTGCGGACGGTGCCCTTCAGCTCGGCGGTTTGCGGGATCACATTGCGGGCATTGCCGGCGTGAAATTCGCAAATCGAAATCACGGCCGATTCCAGCGGATCGACGCTGCGCGACACGATCGACTGCAGCGCCGTGATCAGCTGCGCGCCGACAAGTACGGAATCGATACATTTGTGCGGGCGCGCGGCGTGCCCGCCGAGTCCCTCGATCTTGATGACGACGGCATCGCCTCCAGCCATGATTGGACCGGGCCGAATGGCGAACGAGCCTACCGGAATGCCCGGGCCGTTGTGCATGCCGTAGACCTGCTCGATGCCGAAGCGGTCCATCAGCCCGTCCTTGATCATCGCGACGGCACCGGCGCCGCCTTCTTCGGCCGGCTGGAAGATCACGACCGCGTCGCCGGCGAAATTCCGCGTCTCCGCCAGATAGCGCGCAGCTCCAAGCAGCATGGCGGTGTGTCCGTCATGGCCGCAAGCATGCATCAAGCCAGGCGTCTTGGAGGCATAGGGCAGACCGGTCGCCTCCTCGATCGGCAGTGCGTCCATATCTGCCCGCAACCCGATCACCTTGACGTCGCCGCTGACCGCCCGTTTGCGGCCCCTGATGACGCCGACGACGCCGGTACGGCCGAAGCCGGTGGCAACCTCGTCGCAGCCGAATTCCCGCAACCGGTCCGCCACCAATGCCGCAGTGCGGTGCACTTCATACAGCAATTCCGGATGCTCGTGGATATCGCGGCGCCAGGCCTGAATATCGGGTTGCAGATCGGCGACGCGGTTGACGATGGGCATGGTGACGGTCAGCCTTCGAGTTGAGGGTTCTACTCTGTCTAGCATGCAACAATCGGTCCGCCCAATTCTTCTCGGGCGCTGTACAGCGGGCGACGGCGAGGCTATGGCCTTCGATAGGCCCCGGTGCTGAAACGGGCTGCATGGTGACGTATGAGGCGGCTTCAGGGTGATTTCGACTTTATCGTCATCGGCGCGGGCACTGCCGGCTGCATCGTCGCCAACCGCCTGTCGGCCGATCCCGGAAATCGCGTGCTGATCCTGGAAGCCGGCGGCAGCGACAACTGGATCTGGTTTCACATCCCGGTCGGCTACCTCTTCGCGATCGGCAATCCCCGCTCGGACTGGATGTTCCGGACCGAGCCGGAAGCAGGCCTCAACGGCCGTTCGCTGGCCTATCCCCGCGGCAAGGTGATCGGCGGCTCGTCTTCCATCAACGCCATGATCTCGATGCGCGGACAAGCCGCCGACTACGACCACTGGCGTCAGCTCGGCCTCTCCGGCTGGGGCTACGACGACGTGCTGCCGGCGTTCCGAAAGCTGGAGGATCATTTTCTCGGGGAAAGCGAGCATCACGGCACCGGCGGCGGCTGGCGCATCGAGGCTCCAAGGCTGTCCTGGGCGATTCTGGATGCGGTCGGCGATGCCGCCGAGCAGATGGGCATCCGACGGATCGCGGATTTCAACATCGGCGACAACGAGGGCGTCGGCTATTTCCACGTCAACCAGAAGCGCGGACGGCGCTGGTCCTCGGCGCGGGGATTCTTGAAGCCGGCCTTGTCGCGTCCCAATCTGCGGCTCGAGAAGAATGTGCTGGTCGACCGCCTGATCCTCGAGGACGGCCGTGCGCGCGGCGTGGTTTTCACGCAAGGCGGCGAGGTCGTCGAGGCCCGCGCCAGGGGCGAAGTGATCCTGTGCGCCGGCTCGATCGGATCGGTCCAGGTGCTGCATCGCTCCGGCATTGGCCCGGCGGAATGGCTGGCGCCGCTCGGCATCGCCTCCGTGATCGACCGTCCCGGTGTCGGGCGCAACCTGCAGGACCATCTGCAGCAGCGCGCGATCTACAAGGTCGAGGGTGTGCGCACCCTGAACGAGACCTACTATTCGTTGCCCCGCCGCGCCTTGATGGGCCTCGACTATGCCTTCCGCCGCCGCGGGCCGCTGACCATGGCGCCGTCGCAGCTCGGCATCTTCACCCGCTCCGATTCCCATCGCGACCGCGCCAACATCCAGTTCCATGTGCAGCCGCTGTCGCTCGACAAGTTCGGCGATCCGCTGCACCGCTTTTCCGCGATCACGGTCAGCGCCTGCAATTTGCAGCCGACCTCGCGCGGCACCGTACGCATCCGCTCGGCCAAGCCAGCCGAGGCGCCCGCGATCGCGCCGAATTATCTTGCGACCGGCGAGGACCGCCAGGTCGCCGCCGACGCCATCCGCACCACGCGGCGGCTGATGCAGCAGAAGGCGCTTGCGCCCTATCACCCCAACGAATTCCTGCCGGGGCCCTCGGTCGGCGACGACGACGCGTCGCTGGCGAAAGCCGCCGGCGATATCGGCACCACGATCTTTCACCCTGTCGGCACCGCGAAAATGGGCACCGCCAGCGATCCCCTCGCGGTGGTCGACAAACGGCTGCGGTTTTTCGGGCTCGCAGGCCTGCGCGTCGCCGATGCGTCGGTGATGCCGACCATCACCTCGGGCAACACCAACACCCCGACCGCGATGATCGCGGAAAAGGCCGCGGCGATGATTCTGCAGGATTCGCGATAGCGCGAGAAAAAGCCGTCCCTCGCGGGAGGGACGGCAAAACGCGACGCCACGCCTACAATTCGACCCTTGATGGTTAATGCTTGCCGTGGTGCTCGGCGTGGTGACGGCTGGCCTCGGCGTGATGCTCTTCGGCGTGGCTGGCATGGCCATGCGCGCTGTGGGCGTGGTGAGCGGCCTTCTCGTGATCGCCGGACTCGTGATGCTTGGCGGCTTCCCGGTGATGCTTGGCGGCGTGCTCGTGGTGCTCGGCTGCCTTGTGGTGATGTTCGGCGGCGTGGTTGCTCATGTTTCTCTCCCGGTTTGGCGACTAAAAGTCTGCGTTGTCTACGCAAATCCCCTGACACTACGCTGACAGCCACACGACAGCTTTGTTGCAGCCGACATATTGCTCCCTCCCACCCCGCAGTCACGAAATCGTCATCGCGGCGAACGGCTGGTCTTTCATGGCCGGGAATAAATCCACCCGCTCCCCGATCTCGTCCCCGGAACCCAATCATGGGTCTCGTGGAGAACAGGCGATGAGCAATCACGACCATAACGACGAGGGAAGCGGCGTCAGCCGCCGCCGCGTGCTGGAATGCATGACCTGGGCCGGCACCGGCGTGCTCTGGACCATTTCGGGCGGCGTGCCGCGTTCGCTGGGCCTGGTCGGCTCGGCGCAGGCGGCCGAGGCCGCCGGGCTGACCTTCCTGCAGATCAGCGACAGCCATGTCGGCTTCGACAAGCCCGCCAATCCGAACGCGCTCGGCACGCTGGAAGAGGCCATCGCCAAGGTCAAGGCGATGCCGATCAAGCCGGCGTTCATGATCCACACCGGCGACATCAGCCATCTGTCGAAGGCCACCGAATTCGACGATGCCGAGCGCATCATCTCGCAGGCCAAACTCGACGTGCATTATGTGCCCGGCGAGCACGACTTCCTCGACGAGGAGATCAAGTTCTACAAGGACCGCTACGGCAAGGGCACCAAGGGCGCCGGCTACTACTCCTTCGACGCCAACGGCGTGCATTTCATCGGCCTCGTCAACGTGGTCAACCTCAAGGCCGGCGGGCTCGGCAATCTCGGCGCCGAGCAGCTCGAATGGCTCGAGGACGACCTCAAGGGCAAATCGAAATCCACCCCGATCGTGGTGTTCGCCCACATCCCGCTGTGGACGGTCTATCCGGAATGGGGCTGGGGCACCGAGGACGGCGCCCGCGCGCTCGACTACCTCAAGGGCTTTGGTTCGGTGACGGTGCTGAACGGCCACATCCATCAGGTGATGCAGAAGGTCGAGGGCAACGTCACCTTCCATACCGCGCGCTCGACCGCGTTCCCGCAGCCGGCGCCCGGCACCGCGCCCTCGCCCGGTCCGATGAAGGTCGCCGACGACAAGCTGCGCACCATGCTCGGCGTTGCCAGCATCAACTTCAAACGCGGCGAGGAGCGCCTTGCCATCATCGACACACCGCTCGTGGGCTAAGGGAACCGGCACATGATCTCGCTCTCGCTCCGCAGCCTTGGCCGCCTGGCCATCGCTGCCACGCTCTCGCTCGTTCTCGGCAATATCAATGCCTATGCCGCGGACACCGCTGTCACGATCGACAACTTCACCTTCTCTCCGGCGGAGCTGACGGTGAAGGTCGGCACCACGGTGACCTGGACCAATCACGACGACATCCCCCATACGGTGGTGTCGCCGGGAAAGTTCAGGTCGAAGGCGATGGATACCGACAACTCGTTCTCGTTCACCTTCACCGATGCGGGCGAATACAAGTATTTTTGTTCGCTGCACCCGCACATGACCGGGACGATCAAGGTTGAGTAGCGGACCAAACCAAGGCATCACTGCATTGCCCGGCCGGTGGCACCAGACCGGCCGGGCCGACGCATTTCCACCGAAGGCCACGCAAAGCGCGATGCCGCTCAGGGCTGCCAACGACGATCCGGACCGGGCACGGCGCTTTCGCGACGCGGCCCTGCCGCATCTCGACGACGTCTATACGCTGGCGCGCTATCTCTTGCGCGACGCCACCGACGCCGAGGACGCGGTGCAGGAATGTTTTTTGCGCGCGTTGAAGCATTTCGACAGCTATCGCGGGCCGGCGATGAAGCCATGGCTGTTTGCGATCCTGCGCAATGTCTGCCGCGCCGAATATGCCAGGCGCGCCAGCGCGACGACCGACACCATCGACGACGTGCCCGAGGAAGCCGGCCAGACGCCGCTGTGGCGGGAGGCGCAGGAAACGCCGGAGACCGAGATGCTGCGCCAGCGCGACGCCGGCGCGATCCGGCGGCTGGTCGCAGCCCTCGCCGAACCGTTCCGGGAGACGTTTGTGTTGCGCGAAATTCATAACCTGTCCTATCGCGAGATCGCCGAGGTCGCCGAGGTTCCGGTCGGCACCGTGATGTCCCGTCTCGCGCGTGCCCGCGCCATGCTGCGCTCGGCCTGGACAGCGGAAGAGGAGCCAGCGAAATGACCTGCGACGAGGCCAGCATTCTTCTTCACGCGCTGATCGACGGCGAACTCGACGCCGGCCACGCGCGCGAGGTCGAAGCCCATATCACCACCTGCCCTTCCTGCGCCGCCGAGTTGGCCGCCTATCGCGCCATGAACAGGCAGATCGCCGGCGCCGACCTGCGTTACACCGCGCCTTTGGCGCTGCGCCGGCGCATCGAGGCATCGCTGCCGCAGGCGCAGGCGCCAACGCAGGTCGCGCCGAGCCGGCGCGCGGTGCTGCGCGGCTTTGCGATGGGATCGGCGGTCTCGGCGATCGCGGCCACGGGCCTCGTCGCCATCGTGCTCCGCAACGACGACGAGCAGCAGCTGACCTCCGAGATCGTCTCGGCGCATCTGCGCTCGCTGCAGGCCGGCCACCTCACCGACGTGATTTCCACCGACCAGCACACCGTAAAACCCTGGTTCAACGGCCGGCTCGACGTGGCGCCTCCGGTGATCGACCTCACCGCGCAGGGTTTTACCCTGGTCGGCGGCCGGCTCGATTACGTCGATGCCCGCCCGATCGGCGCCATCGTCTATCGCCGCCGCCTGCATGTGATCAATCTGTTCGTGGCGCAAACCTCTTCCACCGAAACGCGCGCGCCAAGGACGGAAACCTTCCAGGGTTTCAACATCCGCCGCTGGAGCGAGGGCGGGCTGAATTTTTGGGCCGTCTCCGATCTTGCCGCCGACGAACTCGCCGAATTCAGCGACAAGTTTCAGGCCTCGATGAAGAGCAGCGCGGGGTGACGATGCGAAGAGGCGTAGCGCATCAGCAACCGAGCTAAAAGTTGCGGAGCCACACTCTCAACGTCAACCCGGCGAACGCCGGGATCCATAACCCCAGGCGGTAGAGGTGGCGTGAAAGCCGTCGAACACGGTCTTTCAAAAGGAGCACCGCGGCGTATAGGTTCCGGCTCGGAGGCCGGGACGACATAGAACTCTCAACGACCGTCATTGCGAGCGCAGCGAAGCAATCCATTCTTTCTTTCTGTTGAGCGATGGATTGCTTCGCTGCGCTCGCAATGACGGTGAGACATGCCTTCGCGATCTCGCCGCATGCGATGCGCGAGGTGTTCGCTTATTTCCCGCCCTCCGCAAGCAAAGGGCGCAGGGAATGCCGGGCGGCCGATGCGCCCGATAGCCACGTGTGCAATGGTAGAGATAGAGCGCACACGCGTTAGCAGGTCACACCGGAATCACCCGGCATTCCCCACGCAATGGTTTACGGTTTATAGCGCGCTCTCCCCGGTGCTCCGGGCCTTTTGGCCACCGTCATCCGCGTCACTTCACGCCAACTTGACACCAGCGTCGGGGTGCCAGGACCACACGCCTTCTCCGTCCGCATCAGCGCCATTCGTCAAAGGCACATCCGCGTCCACCGCATCCCGCCCCGCGTTTAGTGACGACCGCGAAACGCCCCTCATAGTGGGACGGGACAGGACGCAATATAGGATAATCAGAATATTCGGTAAAGAAGAATATTTTTTCTGTATGGGCTTGACAAGCGGATCGGACAAAGACGTTGGGACGCCGGTGATTTGCCCGACAGGCAAACTCTGAACCGATTGCCGCGCGGTCTGAACATGCGGGTCAGGGCTCTTCGGCGGTGCGCCGCGAATTACGGAATTACGGTGACAGTGCACTTAACCAACGGAATTGAGATCAATTAAGTGCACTGTCACCGTAACAGATTGGGATCAATTAAGTGCACTGTCACCGTAACTCCCAATTAAGTACACTGTCACCGTAACTTCCCCATTAACAAAGGCTTAACGTCTTTGGCACGGCAGAAATAAGTTTTGTCGAAAAAGTGAAGCCGCTGAGCGCCCCTACGCCGACCGTCTCACCGCGTTATCCACCAGCGTCTTGCCGAGCGACCAGATCGCGCCGGGGACCTTGTGGCTGGAGGCGATCACCGCGTCGAACGCGGTCTCGATCCAGGTACAATCTTCTTCGGTGATGGTGAGCGGCGGCAGCAGTTTTATGGTATGGCTGCCGTGGCCGGAGACTTGCGTGAGGATCTTGTGGTCCTTGAACAGGGGCACCGTGATGAGCTGGCAGAACAGGCCCTTATTGGCGGTCTCCAGCACGTTCCAGGAGGCCTTCAGGCGCAGCGACTTCGGCGGGCCGAATTCGACGCCGATCATCAGGCCCTTGCCGCGGACCTCCTTCAGCAGTTCATAGCCGGGGACCATGCGCGTCAGCGCCAGCCGCAGCTCGGCGCCGCGCTTGGCGGCCTGCTCGATCAGCTTTTCGGATTCGATCACTTCCAGCGTGGCGATGCCGGCGGCCATCGCGAGATCGTTCTTGGCAAAGGTCGAGCCGTGCACCACGGCGCGGTCCATCTGATTAAAAATCTTGTCGAAGATGCTCTTGCGCGTCAGCAGCGCGCCGACCGGAACGTGGCCGCCGGAGAGCGCCTTCGCCAAGAGCACCATGTCGGGCTCGACATTCCAGTGCTCGACCGCCAGGAAACGCCCGGTGCGGCCCATGCCGGTCTGGATTTCGTCGGCGACGAACAGCGTGCCGTATTTCCGGCACAGGGCGGCCGCGCCCGGCAAAAATTCGTCGGTGGGCATGTTGACGCCCTTGCCCTGGATCGGCTCGACGATGAAGGCCGCAACCTCGCGCGACGACAGCGCCTGCTCGAGCGCGGCGAGATCGTTGAACGGGATCGACGTGCATCCCGGCAACAGCGGCTCAAAACCGGAGCGGAAATTCGGATCGTCGGTCAGCGACAGCGCGCCATAGGACAGGCCGTGGAAGGCGTGGGCGCAATAGACGATGCCGGGGCGGCCGGTGGCGCCGCGGGCGAATTTGATGGCGGCCTCGACGCATTCCGCGCCGGAATTGGCGAAAAACACCTTGTCCAGATAGGGGACATAATCGAGCAGCCGCTCCGCCAGCACGCCGGCCAGGGTGGAGACGTCGAGCTGCACGAGGTTCGGCAGGTCGCTGTCGAGCACGCTCTTCAGCGCCTGGCGCAGCGCCGGATGGTTGCGGCCAATCGCAAAAACGCCAAATCCGCTCAATAGATCGAGGTAGCGCGCGCCGTCGCGATCGAACAGATACTGGCCCTGGCCCTTCTGGAAGCCGACATCGTAGCCGATTGTCTTGAGGACCCGCACCAGTTGCTCATTTAAGTGGCGCGCATGCATGGAACTGCGCTGGGACTGGCGGTCCACAAACATCTCGGAAACGTCTAGATTGGAATATAACATCAGCTACATACTTCGGTTGATGACGGTTTCGTCAACTGAAAACGTTCAATGCGGCGTTTTGCCCTCATCCAATTAAGCACAGGTTGAAGCCATGTTGCACCGCCCACGAAACATCTTGCGCTCAGCATTATATTCGGGATTTTTTTTCGCGACAGGCCTTGCGCCGGCCCTCGCGCTCGATCCCACCGGCGATTGGCGGGTGGCGGACGGCGTCGCCAATATCCGCGTCGCACAATGCAACGGCAGCATGTGGGGCGCGGTCTCCTGGGAAAAGGACCCGGGCGGCCACGACGCGCACAATCCCGATGTCTCGAAACAGAGCAGGCCGACACTCGGCATGCCGATCCTGATCGACATGAAGAAGAAGCCCGGTGTCGATACCTGGGAAGGCCAGGTCTACAACGCCAAGGACGGCCAGTTTTACAGCTCCACGATCAGGCCGCTCGATCCCGACCACATGGAGATCCAGGGCTGCGTGCTGGGCTTCCTCTGCGGCGGCGAAACCTGGACCCGGGTCGCCCCGCCAATTCCCTCGAGTTCCCGCCAACAGCATGGCCAAGGGCTCGCCGAAGGCTGCGACCGTGCATGCCGGCCCTCCCGCACCGAAAACCACCGCGCCGATAACCACCGGTTCGATCAATCCGGCGGCAAAGAGTCACAAGCAGGCGTCCGCCGATCCGGTCGGCGACATCTGCCTACTCCCCGATATCGCGCGGTTTGCCCATTAGCGCCGGCTGGAACAGCAGCACCGCGGCGAGCGTCGTCACCAGCGACAGCGCCAGCAGCTTGCCCATGCTGGAGGTGCCCGGATGCGACGACAGCCACAGGCTGCCGAAGGCGGTGGCCGTGGTCAGCGCGCTGAAGAAGATCGCCCGCGTCAGACTGGTCTGCAGCAGATTGGTGCGGCCCGATCGCCACGCCGTGACGTAATAGATCTTGAAGGCGACGCCGATGCCGAGCAACAGCGGCAACGCGACGATGTTGGCGAAGTTGAGCGGCAGGCCGATCAGCACGCAGATTTCCATCGTCACCGTGCCCGCCACCAACAGCGGCACCAGCGTCAGCAGCACGTCGGTGATCCGCCGCAGCGCGATCCACAGCAATAGCGCGATCACCGCCAGCGCATAGATGCCGGCATGGATGAAGGCGGCCACCACGGTGTCGCCGGATTTGAGGATCGATACCGGGCCGCCGATCGCGTTCGGCTCGGCGGTGAGCACCGCGTTGGCAAATCTTCGCAAGTTGTCGTTGTCGTTGGGATCGCCGCGCGGCAGCGCCTCGACCCGTTGCAGGCCGTCCTTGGTCTTCCAGGCACTGACCAGATCCGAAGGCAGCGTCTTCTCGGTGACCGGCTCGGCCTGCAGCGACATCTTGAGCTGGGCGAGCACGATCTGCAGTGGCGTGACGAAGATCGCCTGCGCCTTGTTGCGCGTCTCCTCGTTGGCCTCCGCGAGCTTCGACAACGCATCGGCCAGCCGCCGCGACGCAACGGCGCCCGGGCCCTTGGCATCGCCCGCGGTCCTGCGCAGCATGTCGGCGGAATTCCTTCAGCGAATCGACGTTCTCCTGGTCGCCGGGGGCCGCGTCGATCGAGTCCGGATTGAGCGCGGGATTGAGCACCCTGGCGCCCTGCGCGATCAGCTTCAGCTTCGGCGCCTGATCCTCGGGCACGAAACTCGAAAGCGACATCACCCGCAGTACTTCCGGCAATTTCTCGAGCGTCGCTTCGATCTTTTTGGCATCACTGTCCGAGTTGGTCAGGACGTCGATGGCGTTGGCGCCGGTATTGGGGTCCTTGCGCAGATCGAGGAAGGTCGCAATCAATTCGGCATTCTTGTTGCGCAGGTTCATCGGGTTGAAGTCGAACTTCATGAAATACAGCAGCGGCAGGCCGGCGATCGCAATCGCGAGCGTCCCGACCACAATGACGATGCGGTGCTTTTCCAGGAAATGGTCGACGGGGGCGAGAAAGGCGTAGCCGACCGGTTCCTTCTCGCCGGGCGGGTTGAGCAGGGTCAGGAGCGCCGGCAGCACCGTGATGCTGGTGGTGAACGCCACGATCATGCCGACGCCGGCAATCGCCCCGAGTTCGGAGATGCCCTTGTAGTCGGTCGGCAGGAAACACAGGAATCCGGCCGAGGTCGCCATCGCGGCGAGCGACAACGGCACCGCCGCGCGCCGCGCCGCCTCCGCCAGCGCCTCCCGCAGATTGTCGTTCTTGAAACGCTCGGAGCGGTAGCGGACGCTGAACTGGATGCCGAAATCGACGCCGAGGCCGACGAACAGCACCGCGAACGCGATCGAGAGCAGGTTCAGCGAGCCCACCATCATCAGCCCCAGCGCGGTCGTGATCGACAACCCGATAAACAGATTGACGAACACGGCGAAGATGATCTTGGCCGAATGCAGCGCCAGCCAGAGGATGATCAGCACCACGATCACGGTGCCGATGCCGTTGACGAGGGCGCCGTTCTGGACGGTGGCGTATTCCTCGTTGGCGATCGGAACCGGCCCGGTCAGCCTGACGCGGGCCTGGTACTTGCCCGGAAAGTCGAGATCGGCGGCGGCCTTGCGGATCGCATCGGTGGCGTTCTTGCCGGGCTCCAGCGCGTTGTAGTCGAGCACCGGCTTGAACTCGATGAAGGCGCGGCGGTCGGAATCGGTCAGCGGCGTGTCGCTGACGAGCTGGCGCCAGGAGAAGGTGGCGGTCCCCTTGTTCAGCACGTCCTCGACCGTCTGCGCGATCAGGTTGAAGGGCCGCGCGGTGTCATCGAGCTTGACCTCGCCGCGCTTGACGCCGGCAAGCCCGGTTTCCAGCGCGCCGGTCAATCCGCGGATCGAGGGATCGCCGGCCATGATCTCGATGAGCGGCGCGGCCTTCTCGAACTGCGAGGTAATCTTGCCGACCTCGTTCACGGGCAGGAACAACAGCCCGTTCCTGTCGAAAAATTCGCCGGAACCGAGCGGTTGCTGGGATACGAAGTTCTTGGCATCGCCCTTAAGTTTCTGCTCGAGCGCCCCGGCGGCGGAACTCGTCAGTTCCGGCGTCGGCGCTTCCACCACGGCCAGAATCGTGCTGTCGCGGTCGAACGCCGTGCCGAATTGCTGGTCGCGCTTGCGCCAATCCAGATTGGACGAAATCAGCGTGTTGATGTCGGTGTTGATCGAGAAGTGACCGGTTGTGTAGTAGCCGGCCGCGACCGCCAGAACGAACGCGACCAGGACAGTGAGAGGAGCAAACCGCGTGCAGGCTTTGACAATCGATACAACAATACTTGTCAGCACATCTTTTCTTTCTCATGTTAACGGCGCGACGTAAAAAACGCCCGCTGTCTATCGGAGTTCACCAGCCGATCCAATGTTTGCTTTTTAATGGTTTTCAAGAGGACGGGGGCGGCAGCTGCCGGTCAGCATAAAGCATGCCGCAACGCGATGAGAGGCTGATATAGCCGGGATTGCCGCGCGGTAAAGTGACGAACAAGTGAGGGTTTTTCGGGGTTTATTCCGGAAGATCTCTGGATTACAGTAGTATAATACCGCTATCTGCGCATCTCGCCGGTCGTTTTGCGATCCGCCTTTTCTAGCCGGTGGTTTTTTGACACAAAGTCCTGTGCCGTCATGCGCTTGGGGCGCGCGCGCGAAGGGGAAGATGCGGGAACCGGTGTGGTGCGGATATTGCACTATCGCCGGCGGACGGCGATCTAACAATGAGTTTGGTGCAACTTGCGTAACGGGCATCCCATGGAAGTGTATCTGGCGCAACCCCGCGGCTTTTGCGCGGGCGTGGTGCGGGCCATCGAAATCGTCGAGCGGGCGCTGGAGAAATACGGGCCGCCGGTCTATGTGCGGCACGAGATCGTGCACAACAAATACGTGGTCGAAAGCCTGAAGAACAAGGGCGCGATCTTCGTCGAGGACCTCTCGGAAGTGCCGCCGCGGGCGGTCACCGTGTTTTCGGCCCACGGCGTGGCGAGACGCGTGGAAGAAGAGGCCGCCGCGCGCGGCCTGCCGGTGCTCAACGCCACCTGCCCGCTGGTCACCAAGGTCCACAATCAAGGCAAGCGCTATATGTCGAAGGGACGGGCGCTGATCCTGATCGGCCATGCCGGCCACCCCGAGGTCGAGGGCACCATGGGCCAGGTTCCAGGCCCGGTGCTGCTGGTCCAGAACGTCGAGGACGTGGCGGCCCTGACGCTGCCCACGGACACCCCGGTCGCCTATATCACCCAGACCACGCTCAGCGTCGACGACACCAAGGACATTATCGCGGCCCTGCAGGCCCGATTTACAGATATTCAAGGCCCGGACATCCGGGATATCTGCTATGCGACACAGAACCGCCAATCTGCGGTAAGGGACCTGAGCAAGCTGGTGGACGTCATTTTGGTGGTGGGGGCCGCCAATAGTTCCAACTCAAACCGCTTACGCGAAATCGGCACCGAAGTAGGTGTTCCGAGTTATCTCATTGCCGACGGCAGCGAGCTGAACCCGGACTGGCTCAGCGGTGCCAAGGCCGTCGGCATCACCGCCGGCGCCTCGGCGCCCGAAGTGCTGGTCGACGACGTGATCGAGGCCTTGAGGCGCATTGGGCCTGTGACGCTGTCGGTGTTGCCCGGCCGCGAAGAAAATATCGAATTCCGGCTTCCGGCAGAACTCGCCGCAAGCTGACCTCGTATCTCTGGTGGGACCAAGACCAAGAAAGAATACCTGTAATGGCAATACCGTTTTTCAAGGAACTGCGTATCGGCGGCTATCTGATCAAACAGAAGCTGATGGGCCGCAAACGCTATCCCCTGGTTCTGATGCTGGAGCCGCTGTTCCGCTGCAACCTCGCCTGCGTCGGCTGCGGCAAGATCGACTATCCCGACGCCATCCTCAATCGCCGGATGTCGGCGCAGGAATGCTGGGATGCGGCCGACGAATGCGGCGCGCCGATGGTGGCGATCCCCGGCGGCGAACCCTTGATCCACAAGGATATCGGCGAGATCGTGCGCGGCCTGGTGGCGCGCAAGAAGTTCGTCTCGCTATGCACCAACGCGCTGCTCTTGGAAAAAAAGCTGCATCTGTTCGAGCCCTCGCCCTATCTGTTCTTCTCGGTGCATCTCGACGGCCTGAAGGAGCATCACGACAAGGCGGTGTCGCAGGAAGGCGTGTTCGACCGGGCGGTCTCCGCGATCAAGGCGGCCAAGGCGAAAGGTTTCACCGTCAACGTCAACGCCACCATCTTCGACGGCCATGCCGCCGAGGACATCGCGAAATTCCTCGACTTCACCACCGAACTCGGGGTCGGCGTCTCGATGTCGCCGGGCTACGCCTATGAGCGCGCTCCCGACCAGGATCACTTCCTCAACCGCACCAAGACCAAAAAACTGTTCCGCGACGTGTTCGCGATGGGCAAGGGCAAGAAGTGGAACTTCATGCATTCCGGCCTGTTCCTGGATTTCCTGGCCGGCAACCAGAGTTACGAATGCACGCCCTGGGGCATGCCGGCGCGCAACATTTTCGGCTGGCAGAAACCCTGCTATCTGCTCGGCGAAGGCTATACCAAGACCTTCAAGGAGCTGATGGAGACCACCGACTGGGAGACCTACGGCACCGGCAAGTACGAAAAATGCGCCGACTGCATGGCCCATTGCGGCTACGAGCCGACGGCGGCAACCGCTGCGCTGAACAATCCGCTGAAAGCCTTCTGGGTGGCGCTGCGCGGGGTCAGGACCACGGGGCCGATGGCGCCCGAGATCAGCCTCGATAACCAGCGGCCGGCGCAGTACATCTTCTCGGCCGAGGTGCAGAAGCGCCTGTCAGAGATCCGCCGCGACGAGGCCCTCGCCGCCCAGCAGAAAGCCTCGACAGCCGCGTAACGAGCGCAGCGCGCGATTGAAATCGATGCCGGTGGCGACCAGCCCGCGCAGCGCGGTCGGATTGCGCGCCACCCCGCGCAGCACCTTGCGCAGATCGATGTCGCCGTTCGGCTTGATCGCGGACACCGCAAGCGCCGGAAGTGCGCGGCTCGCCGGGTCGGCGATGACGCGCAGCGCGGCGAAGGGCAGTCCGGCTTCCTCGGCATAGGCAGCCGCGATATGGCTTTCCATGTCGACGGCGGCAGCACCGGTCTCGAGCCGCAGCGCGGCCTTGACGTGGCGGGCGGCGACCACCTGCTCGGCGCCGGCCAGGCTGCCCCTGACGACGCGCCCGCGCCGCAGCGCCACGCTGGCGATCAGGTCTTCGTTCAGCGCCAGACCGGCGAGCCAGCGCGCATCGCCCGCCAGCACCTCGGTCGCCACCACCACATCGCCGGATTTCAATGAGGGATCGAGGCCGCCGGCCACGCCGAAGCTGATCACGCCCCTGATCGTGGTGGGATCGAACACCGTGAGCAGCGCCCGCAATTGCCGGGGATCGCTACTGCTGCAGATGACGGTCATGCCGGGCCCGGCCGCGATGCGGGCCTCCTGCACCAGACCAGTCACGATTAGAACCGGCCGCGGGTCAATTCGATTGACCGCGGACGTCGTGTCCCCCGCCCCCAATTTCACATCCCGACCCCTACCACCCCAAAGTTGGTGTTCCTCAGGTTCCGATACCGCGCCAACGCCCACAGCGGAAAGAACTTCGGATAACCATGGTAACGCAGATAAAACACCCGAGGAAAGCCCGTTGCTGTATAGTGTTGCTCATCCCACAGACCTTTTTCGGTCTGTGTGGCTATTAGGTACTCCACACCCCGTAAAACCGCGGGGTTTTCGACCTCACCTGCCGCCATCAGTCCAAGCAAGGCCCATGCCGTTTGCGAGGCCGTGGTAGGGGCGCCTTCAAATCCCCTGTAATCGAGTCGGTAGCTCCTGGCGTCCTCGCCCCAGCCGCCATCCTTATTCTGGATCGAAACCAGCCACTCCACGGCCTTGCGAATCATCGGGTCGGCATGGTCGACGCCGGCCGCATTGAGCGCGCACAGCACCGACCAGGTGCCGTAAATGTAGTTCATCCCCCAGCGGCCGTACCACGACCCCTCCGCGAGCTGGGTCCGGCGCAGATAGGCGATGCCGTCCGCGACCGATTGGCTCGATTGCGCGGTCTCGCCGAGTTGCGTCAGCATCGAGACGCAGCGGGCGGTGACGTCCTCGGTCGGCGGATCGAGCAGCGCGCCGTGATCGGAGAACGGAATGTTGTTGAGATAATATTCGAGATTGTTGACGTCGAAGGCGGCCCAGCCGCCGTCGCGGCTCTGCATGCCGCAGATCCATTCGCGCCCGCGCGCGATGGCTTCGTCGTAGTCGGCGCTGCCGCTGGCGCGCCGGGCGCGATCCATCGCCATCACCACCACCGCGGTGTCGTCGAGATCGGGATAATAGGCGTTGTTGTACTGGAACGCCCAGCCGCCGGGCCGGGACTGCGGCCGCTTCACGGCCCAGTCGCCCTTGACGTCCAGGACCTGTTTCGGCAGCAGCCAGTCCAGCCCCTGTTTGGCGGCCGAGATCGCTTCCGCGCCGCCGGCTTCGGTGAGCGCATGACAGGTCAGCGAGGTGTCCCATACCGGCGAGACGCAGGGCTGGCAGTAGGCCTCGTGCTCGCCGATCACCAGCAGCTTGTCGAGCCCGCGCCGCGTCACCGCGCGCGGCGGATAATCGGGGCCCTTGCCGAGCACCTCGTACATCATCACGGTATTGGCCATCGGCGGATAGATCGCGCCGAGGCCATCCTCGCCGTTGAGCCGTTCCTCGATGAAGGCAACCGCGGAGTCGATCGCGCGCTGCCGCAATTTCCGGGGAAACAGCGGCTCGATCGCGCGCAACACGGTGTCGAGCGCGCGGAACAGCACAAACCAGCCCCAGCTCTGATGCGGCGCCTTCGCCGTCATTCCGATCGAATGCGGCGGCTGCAGGAACAATTCATCGATGCCGACGCCGCTGACATTTTTCGCACGCGGCTTTAACGCCGCCAACACCGTCAGAGGCACGATCGTCGTGCGCGCCCAATACGACATCTTGTTGAGATGGAATGGGAACCACAACGGCAGCAGCATGATCTCGACCGGCAGCACCGGTACGCTGCGCCAGGTCATGACCCCGAACATCGCCAGCATGAATCGGGTGAAGACGTTGCTGTGGACGGCGCCGCCGCGCGACAGGATCGCCTCCCGCGCGCGCGCCATGTGCGGGGCATCGAGGGAATCGCCGATCATCTTCAGGGCGAAATAGGCTTTCACGCTGGCGCTCATGTCGAAATCGCCCTCATAAACCAGGGGCCAGCCGCCATGGGCGCCCTGCACCCGGCGCAGGTAGTTCGCGATCTTGGCTTCGAGCGCGGCGTCGACCGGCTCGCCAAGATAGTGGCGCAGCAGCACATATTCGGCCGGAATGGTGCAGTCGGCTTCGAGCTCGAACACCCAGTGTCCGTCCGCCTGCCGATAGCCGAGCAGCGCGTTCGTCGCGGCTGCGATGCCCGCCTCGAGCCGAGCGGGGGTATCGGTTCCAATTGGCTTGTTACCGGAATGCATCTGGCTCGACATCCCCGTCGTCTTTGCCCCGTAGTCTACCCTGCCCGGTCTTACCCGAAAACCCGGCGCTGCAAGCGGCCGATCAGTTCCGCCGCATGGCAAGCACGAGATCGGCGGCGCGGTCGCCCGACCGCACCGATCCCTCGATGGTCGCCGGCAACCCGGTATCAGTCCAGTCGCCGGCGAGAAACAGGTTTTTCAGCGCCGTCAAGGCGCCCGGGCGCAGCGCATTCTGCTCCGGCGTCGCCTCGAATGTGGCGCGGCGCTCGCGCACGATCTGCCAGGGCGGCAGTTCGCCGGAAACCCCGCCAGCCTTGCAGACGTCCCGCCAGATCGCCTGCGCCAGTTCCTCGCGCGGCGTGTCCACCAGACGATCGGCATTGCTGATGGTCACCGAGAGCCGCCTGGGGAACGCGAACAGCCATTCCACCAGTCCGCCGACCACGCCTGTGATCGGCGGCATGTCACGCGGCGCATCGAAGCGGAAATGCGCATTCACGATCGCCCGGAATTTTGAGGGCGTTTTGAGACCCGGCAGCAATGCTGCTGCCGGGCGCGGCGGCACCGCCAGCACCACCGCGTCATCGTCGCCGATCGCCAGATTGTCGCCGCCGAATTTCAACTCGGCAACGCGGCCGGAAGCAAGCCCGAACTCGCGCAACTCGTGGCCGAACTGGACACCGGCATCCTTGTCCTGCAACAGTTTTATCGCGGGCTCGACCAGCACCGCGCTCAGCCCCTCGCGTGCGATCAATGGCCGGCACGCCTGCCCGCCCGCCAACAGCGTCTCCCGCACCACCGCGCCGGCGAGACCCGCCGAGCCCTCGGGCGGATCGACATTGAGCGCCGCCAGCAGCAGCGGCTGCACCAGCCGCTGGTACAGCGTTCCCTCGCAGGGAATTGTCTTTCCGACCAGTTTGCCGGTCCCTGCCCATATCAAGGGCATCAGTGCGAGATAATCGAGCAGGCCCGTGTCAGGCACCCGGCGGGCCTCATCGAACACCCACAGCGGCAGCCGGCTTTCGCCGAGGTCGAGTTGCCAGCGCTGTCCGGTCGAGAGGTCGACGAACGGAAACTGGGCGCGCTTCGGCCCGACCAGCCCGGTCTCGGTCCCGATCGAGCGGGCGTAGGCCAGCGCGTGGCGATTGCCCGAGAGCAACAGGTGATTGCCGTTGTCGATGGTAAGATCGGTGGCGGCGTCGAAATAGGACCGGCAGCGGCCGCCGGCCTGCTGCGTCGCCTCATGGACATGCACCCTGCAACCCGCATTGGCGAGCCGCACGGCCGCCGACAGGCCCGAGATTCCAGCGCCGACGATGTGAACGGTGCCAACCATCAGATCAGGGCATAGCGGAGAAGGATGGCGGTCTTGGCCACCTTGCTGACGCGGACTGGCGGGCGCGGGGCCGCAAAACCCCTGGCAACCAGCAATTCGAGAATCGCGCGATAATATTTCGACATGATCCGCGGCGCCCGCACCGCGCGGCGGCGATTGCGGCGCATGACTTCGTCGGCCTTTTCGAAATGCGCCCGCGCTCGCGCCACCAGCGACGGGCAGGCTTTCGGCAGCGCCCGATCGGCGATCACCTTGACCGGATCGTTGGTGGTGATCCCGGCCAGCAGCAGGCTTTCACGCGGCAGATAGAGCCGGCCGATCGCGGCGTCCTCGTCGATATCGCGCAGGATGTTGGTCAGTTGCAGCGCGCGGCCGAGATGATGCGCGAGCAGGATGCCGTCCTGCTCGGGAAGGCCGAACACCCGCACCGACAGCCGTCCGACCGCGCTCGCGACGCGGTCGCAATACAGATCCAGCGTCGCCAGGTCGGGGGCGCGGATGTCCTGCGGCACATCCATCTCCATCCCGTCGATGATGGCGAGGAAATCCTCGCGTTTGAGGTCAAATCTTCTGACCGAGGCGACGTAGTCGAAGAGCCGCGGCGGCGGATGACCCTGATACAGCGCGTCGATATCGTCGCGCCATTGCTGGAGCGCGCCAAGCCGCTCGGGCCGCGGGCCCTCGGAGTCGGCGATGTCGTCGACCTGCCGGCAGAAACTGTAGATCTGGAACATCGCCTCGCGCTGCTCGCGCGGCAGGATGCGCATCGCGGCATAGAACGAACTGCCGGACGCGGTGGTCCCGTGATCCGGGGTGGCTGCCGCTTCGGAAGTCATGCGCCCGCCGCCGGTTTCGAGACATGCCGCCGCCCGCTCGCGCGGCGGGCCATTTCGCCGGCTACCCCACCGAGACTGAAGGTGAGCAGTTCGACCGCGTTGAGATGCACCCTCTCGCGCAGGGGATCGCGCAGCTTCAGGAGATGGACGATCTTGTCGGCAAAGGCCTGGATCACGGAAATCTCGAGCCCGAGCCGGTAATCCTTGACCTCGGCGCTGAGTGATTTGCTTTCGTCGAGCAGCGCCTTGGTACGCACCGCGAGCGCATGCAGGCATTGCAGCAATTGCGGCGAGGCCCGCCCCTCGCCGAGCATTTCGACCGTAGCGCCGCTGGCCGCCAACGCGTCGCGCGGCAGGTAGACACGGTTGAGGTCGCGATAATCCTTGCCGCAATCCTGCAGGTGATTGTTGATCTGCAAGGCCGCGCAGAGTGCGTCGGAAGCCGCCCAGGTCGAATTGCTCTCGCCGTGGACGTCGAGCATGAAGCGTCCCACCGGCATCGCCGAATAGCGGCAGTAGTGGATCACCTCGTCCCAGCTCTCATAGCGAAGCTTGGTCACATCCATCCGGAAGGCGATCAGGACGTCGAGCGCATGGCGCGGCGGCATCGAGCGCTCCGCCAGCGCCCGCCGCAGGTTGACGGCCTCCCTCTGGCTGTCGCCTTGCCCCAAGAGTTCGGCCTCCAGGAGATCGAGCAGCCTGAGCTTCTCGTTCGCATCGAGCGTTGCGTGGTCGGCGATATCGTCGGCGGTCCTGACGAAATTGTAGAAGCTGAGAATAAGCGCCCGGTGACGCGGATGGATGATCCATGACGCGACCGGAAAATTTTCGTCGCGGTGGGTCTTGCCGGACCGCAATTGGCTCGCGCTTGTCATCAGGAACTGGGCATTCGCCTTGAAACACGGCTTCGCACGTCCGCCGATTGGGCGGGCATGCGAAGGGATCGCGGACCCCATATAGGGGAATACGGCGGTAAAACCAATGCTTTCCGAGATTTTCGCGAGGATCCGGCAGCGTCCGAACAGGCCCGGAAAACCAGCCCGTCGGAAGATCCGCCGGATGCGAGCGCGGCTCTATTGCCCGTGATTCTTCAGCACTAGATCGCAGGCCTTGCTGATCTTGTCTCGATTCTGCTGCAGACACGCCAGAACCGCGAAGTCACCCTGATCGATCACCGGCCGGCAGTGGCGCTGCACGTCACGCGAACAGGCAGCCTGCTCCTCCGGCGTGCCGCTGCGTTGCTGCTGGGCGAGAGCGGCCGTGGAAACCGACATCGACAACAGGATGAGTGGCAGGAAAAATTTGTACATTGTGGTCCTTCATTCTGACGCGGAGACTCTCGATCCTGCATGGCGCATGGCATGACAGGGACCGATGATTCGGATTGCAGGCGCCGCGGTTCGCAGCAACGAGAAGCCCAGAAGCGCTGGCAAATGCGGCCAAATTTGCGGTGGCCTCAACCCCAATAGCCGACCCCCGGGGCGACCTCAATGCGGCCATTAACCGCTTGATAAAGACACATTATTTCCCGGTTGGCGTCTTCCAATTGACCGTTGCAGGCAAGCCACCATCGGAACCTGGCGTGTGAGGCGGCCAAACATGGCGGAATCCGAGCATTTTTGCTGGATTTCGTCGTGCAAGATCGAGTTCGCCACGTTCACCCGGTTCGTGTATTTAAGGGCTATTCGATTCATCGGCAAAGAGCAGGTCAGCGCCATTGCGGGGCGGCGGTCGAATTGTCATTTGAACCTGACAAACTGCGGCGACACTAAATCTTCGATGCGGCGAGACGTATCTCGGCTGAGAACGTCGTATGAAATGGGAACGCGATATGAAACTGTTTGGTTCAAGCCTGTTCGGACAGGCCATCAAGGCCGCCGGCGTCGGCGCCGCGCTGATGCTCTCGGTGTCGGCGAGCCACGCACAAACCAGCCCGTTTGCCGGCTTCAGCGGCGCCTGGTCCGGCAACGGCACGGTATCGCTTTCCGACGGAAGCACCGAACGCATCCGCTGCAAGGCCGAATACCAGGTCAATGGCTCCGGGCTCGGCTTGAAGCAGAGCCTGCATTGCGCCAGCGACAGCTACAAATTCGATCTGGCCAGCGACGTGACGAGTCAGGGCAACCGGATTTCCGGCAGCTGGACCGAAGCCAGCCGCAACATCTTCGGCAATCTGCAGGGTACCGCAGGCGGCGGACGGATCGACGTGTTCGTCGAAGCCAACGGATTTGCCGCCAACCTGACGCTGACGACCACCGGCAACAAACAGACCGTGGAGATCTCATCCAAGGGCGAGATCCGGGGTGTCAATATCACGATGGTGAAGAGCTGAGCCGCACAAGCCGCTCAATCGTGATCCGATCGGATTGAAAGTCCGATCGGAGCGGCCCGATCAATGCCCGCTATACCGAGCAACGAGCGAACTCTGCGGTGCAGTGACCGGTTGCGACCTGCCAAAAGCAGAAGTCGCCCGTCTCATTCGATCACCTCGTCGGCGAGCACGAGCAAACTCGGGGCGATTTCCAGCCCGAGAGCTCTTGCCAGGTTGATCGTCAATTCGTATTTCGTCGGCTGCTGGACCGGCAAGTCGGATGGCTTGCCGCCGCGCAAGATGCGGTCGACATATGTTGCTGACCGCCGGCACAGATCTCCGATGACGCCACCGCAAATTTGGAAGCGGAAACTTCCACCGAAGAAAAGAACAAGTTCGCGTTGGGTGCCGTATCCGGATTGAACAGTATCGCGGCACGCATCACTCCCGGGCCGCTGCTTTTACAGACCTCCGCCTGATCGAAGCTCCAAACTCAGAGCCTCGAATTCATGAGCTACCCGCTCGCTCCGGTTTCTTCCGGCTTCGACCAGCCCAACGCGCTGCGAATTTTCAGTGACAGGTTTATCAAAAACATCGCCGTCGGCCGCAGGATGAAGAGATCGGCGACCAGGGCTGCGATCATCGAGAACGCGCTGAGCCAGCCGAACAGCCGCAGCGACGGCAGGTCGGAAAACACCGTCACCACCAGGCCGCAGGCCAGCACCACCGTGGTCAGGATCAGCGCCGGGCCGACCAGCACGGTGGCGCGCTCGACCGCCAGTTCCGGGCTGACGCCCGGTTTCGACTCCAGCCGCAGCCGGTTGAGGAAGTGGATGGTGGCGCTCAGCCCGAGGCCGAACGACACCGTGAGCGCCACCACGCTGGCGAACTGCAGCCCCTCGCCGAGCAGATAAAGCACCGTGCCCGACAGCACCACCGGGAAGATGCCGGGCAGGATGCAGGAGAACATCACCACGACCGAGCGGAACGCGAGCCCGATGAAGATCGCGACCAGCGCGAATTCGATCGTCAGCCCGCGATTGAGCTTCTCGATCATGTTGGCCGAGTTGCGCGCGGCGATCGCCGAGAGACCGGTGACGGCGATCTCGTAACCGGGATGCTCCCTGCGCACCGCATCCAGCTCATGATCGAGCTTGTCGACCACGGGCAGGATTTGACTTGAATCGAGGTCGGGGACGCGTCCCGACACCACCACCGCGTCCTGATTGGCGGAAATGAAGCGCCGCACCAGGTATTTTGGAATCAGGTCGACATATTCCTTCAGGGTCGCGACGTCGGAGCTTCCGGCCTTTTCCGCAAGCCATCGGCGCAACGTTTCCAGCGACCAGACATTGGCGACGCCGGGCGTGTCTTCCACCGTCTTGTGAACGTCGGCGATGGTCTGCAGGGTGTCGGGCGCATACAGCGAGGCGCCCTTGGGGAATTCGATCAGCACGTCGATCGCATTGGCGCCGGCGAGCTTGGCGTCGAGACGGCCGCTGGCGGCGACTGCCTGCTGCTTGTCCGGCACCTGATCGGCCAACCGGTAGCGCGGCTCGAGGTGGGCATAGACCACCGCCAGGCCGCCGACGAAGATCACCGCGATCAGGCTGAACAGGCCGGGCCTCGACACCATGCGCACCGCGATCCAGTAGCAGAAATTGCGCAGCGTCTGGACGCCTGCGTCGGCGCCCTGGAATTTTACCGCGAACACCTTTTCGTTGCGCACGAACAGCACGCCGAACACCGGCACCAGCGACAGCACCGCGATCAGCGCGATGATGGTGGCGGCCAGTCCCGCCTCGCCGAATTTGCGGATCAGGTCGGAGTTGGAGAATTGCAGCGCGATGAAGGAAATGCCGGCGGTGCCATGGGTCAGCACGCAGGCCGGCCCGACCACGCGCACCGCGTTCTTGAACGCGGTGTATTTGTCCTGGCCGGCGATCAGCCGGTCGCGCGCCGCAAATGTCAGCTGCATCGAGTTCGGAGAAACTGATCACCATGATCAGCGGTGTCATCACGTTCAGGAACATGTTGAGGTTGAAATTGGCCCAGCCGAGGCCGCCGAGCGCCAGCACGATGGCGATGATCGGCGGAAAGGCGGCGACCACCATGAACGATATCTTGCGGAAGAAGATGATCGCGATGATGCAGCCGGCAAGGATGCCGAGCACGTTGTAGGTCAAGCCGTCGCGCTTGACCGCGTTGCGGATCTCGAGCTGCATGACGGGAACGCCCGACAATTCGGCGTTCAGCCCGCTGCCGGCGAGATCCTCCTTCATCGCTTTGCGGATATCGCCGACCACGGTGCCGAGCTTGTTGCTGGCGACCACCTCCGGCTCGAGCGACAGCACGATCAGCGCCAGTGTGCCGTCCTCCGACAACAGCTTGCCGCGGATGATCTCGTTGGATTTGACGGTCTCGATGAACTTGTCGTAGTCGGCGCCTTGCGGCAGTTCGGCCGGGAACAGCGCCGCCGGCAGCTTGCCGGGTGCCGGCGCCTGGCGCGCCGAGAACAGCGAAATCAGGCCGCGGGTGCCCTCGACCAGCTGCAGGTCGGTGACGAGATCGCGCAGCTTTTCGAGGTTTTGGCGCTCAAGCAGCGTCTTGCCCTCGACCACGACCAGCACGTCGTATTCGACCGCGGGAAAGCGCTTGGTCTCCGCCTCATACTGCCGGTATTCCTTGGAGTTGGAGCGGAACAGCTGGCTGAGCGAGTTGTCGATCTTGATACGGTCGATGCCGAACAGTGCGCCGATGAACAGGCCGAGGAGAACGATGCAGGACAGGATCGGCGCCTGGACCGCGATCAGCCCCAGTCGCTCCAGTCCGAAGGCGATGCTGCCCATCGGCCGCTGCTCGATCTTCTCGACATGGACTTCACTGTCGCTGTTCTTTTCGAGCATGCTCTGTCCAGTCCTCTCAATCGGCTCAAACGATATAGCTTAAATTCCGGGGCGCGAATGGGCCGCGATGATCGACGCTAACCCTTGAAAACATACGATAAATTTCGCCAGCCCGGTGTAGCAGGTCTTTGCCGCGTCTCGCAAGCGCGCTTGCCTCGCGCAGATCGACGCTCTGGATCGCGATAGCTGCCCAAGGTGCGGGATTTGCGGCATTCAGGTTGAATTCACGGTGATTTGCCGCGGCAATCGCTCGCTGCTTTCGTCCTTCAGCGCCACGCCGGTCAGCTGCCGCGCCATGCCCTCGCGAATGAGCCAGGCGATCCGGAAAGCGGCTTCATCATAACCGAGCCCGGCGCCGTGGATGTTGGAGACGCAATTGCGTTCGGCATCGCTGCGGCCGATCCTCGGGGCGTAGGTCAGATAGGCCCCGAGGCTGTCGGAGGCCGACAGGCCCGGCCGCTCGCCGATCAGCATCACGATCATTTGCGCGCCGAGGATGGCTCCGATCTCATCACCCAGCGCCACCCGCGCGCCGGTCGCAACCACGATGCGACCCCATTCGATCCGGTCGTCGGCAAGTTGCGGCAACAGGCTGCCGATCAGCCGAACCGCGTGCGCGTTGACCGCCGATGGCGACAGGCCGTCGCCAATGACGATCGCAAGCGGGCGCGGCGCGGCATGGCGGCTCGCCAGCAGCTGCCTTGAGGCCTGATCGAGCCTTCGTCCGAGGTCGGGACGCCGGAGATAATCGCCGCGCTCGCGCGCGAGGCTCGAGACTTCGATTGCATCGAGGCCGAGCTCGGCGAGGCTTGAGAGGATCGCCGGCACGTCGAAGACGGCGTGAACGGCGTCGCGGGCGCGGGCATGGTCGAGCGTGAAGTCGAGCAGCGCCCTGGTCGGCAGGCTGGCGCCGGCCCGGCCGAGGCCAACGCGCGCCGGCGTGAGATGACGCAAATCCGCCAGCGAGCGGCGCGGCGGCGCCGGCGTGTTCGGTTTATTCGGCAGGGACGGAGGCCTCGCGCAGCCGGATCGAATAGTTGGAAGCATTCTGCTGGCCGACACTGGCCGCGCGCGCGAACATGATCAGGTGGTGCCCGATCATCGCCGAGCCGATCAGCCCCTCGATGTCGCCGCGCTTCAGCCGGCCGAGCGCGAATTTCCAGAACACCTTCCGGTAGTCGCCGAGCACGCCCACCTTCCAGAACAGGTTGCGCAGCATGATCAGCCCGCGCCTGATATTGGCCCAGCTCTTCATCTCGGGACTGACGGGCATTTTCAGCCGGTTGGCGTAGGTATAGTCGCATTGATACTGGTAGCGCGCGTAGAGCTTCTCCGGCTGGTAGGCAAGCTCCATGCATTTGCGCCAGGCGCTGACGACCTGATCGTAGGGCAGCAGGAATTCCACGTTGGATTCGCGGCTCTCGTCGTGATTGAGCCGGTTCTCGCGTTCGAGCCGGTCCCACAACGGCGTCTGCGGCAGCGCCTGCAGGAGATTGATGGTCAGTAGCGGGATTTTGGACTGCTCGACGAAGGCCAGCAGCGCATCCGCGGTGTCGGGCTTGTCGGTGTCCAGCCCCATGATGATTCCCGACACCACCTCCATCCCGTAGGAGTTGATGGTGTGGATGCCTTCCATGATCGGGACCATCATGTTGTGGTCCTTCTGCATCGCCTTCAGCGCGTCGGGATCGGGCGTCTCGATGCCGCAGAAGATGGTGACGAACAAGGCCTCGCGCATCTTTTCGAGAATTTCCGGCCGCTTGGCGATGTTGAGCGTCGCCTCGCAGGCCAGCCGCGTGACGTAGCCGGTTCGCTTCTGCCACTCGATCAGATGCGGCAACAGATCGAGCGCCGCCTTGCGGTTGCCGATGAAATTGTCGTCGACGAAATAAACCGTGTCGGTCATTCCGCATTCGCGCAATCTGTCGAGTTCGGCGATGATCTGCTGCGGCGACTTCAGCCGGGGATTGCGGCCGTACAGGCCCGGGATGTCGCAGAATTCGCACTGGTAGGGACATCCGCTGGAATACTGGATGCTGCCCAGGAAATATCTCTTGATCTCGGCGAGTTCGTAGGCCGGAATCGGAAATTCGGTCATCGCCAGGCGATCGACGGTCTTCAGCACCACCTGCTGGGCGGGCCGCGACGGGTCGGCCGCCAGCCGCGCGATCAGCTCATTGGTCGCATCGCCGAGTTCGCCGACATGGAGATAGTCGAACGAGGGATAGTAGTGCGGGCAGGCGCTGACCGAGGGGCCGCCGATTGCGACCGCAAGATCGAAGCCGTGCGCGCGATGGCAGATATCGTTCATCTGCTGGCGCTGGATGTGCATGCCGCTGACGAACACGGCTTCCGCCCATTCGAAATCTTCCCTGGTGGCGGAGCGCAGGTTCTCGTCGACGAAACGGACCTGCCAGTTTGCCGGCAGATAGGCGGCGATCAGCAGCAATCCCTGCGGCGGCATGAAGGCGCTGACGCCGTCGGTCAGGGGATAGGCGTATTCGAACGTCCCGAAAGCCGACGTATAGCGCGGGAAGACGCACAGGATGCGCCGTACCGTCTTATTTGCCTCAGCCCTCATCGAACTTCCTTTACACGGCCTTCACGCTGGCCCGTCAAGGCTGGGCCATAAATTCTTCAACATTGTGGCAGTGCTTCTCTGGCAGTGCTTCTAATGCTGAGACGCCCCAAAAGTTGCTTCGGTTCAGATAACAGTGGCATTCTCGGCGATCAATTGCAGCGCAAAATCGGGCAATTGCCCGGAATTGCCGGCCAGCCGGAAGGCGGCATCGGCAAGGCCGGCACCCACCAGCCAATCGTCGAATTCCGGCGCCCGCTTCAGGCCGAACAGGTCACGGATGTAGAGCGCATCGTGGAACGAGGTGGATTGATAGTTCAGCATGACGTCGTCCGCCCCCGGCACCCCCATAATGAAGGTCACGCCGGCTGCCGCCAGCAGCGTCAACAGATTGTCCATGTCGTCCTGGTCGGCTTCGGCATGGTTGGTGTAGCAGACATCGACGCCGAGCGGCAGGCCGAGCAGCTTGCCGCAGAAATGGTCTTCCAGGCCTGCGCGGATGATTTCCTTGCCATCATAGAGATATTCCGGGCCGATGAAGCCGACCACGCTGTTGACCAAGAGCGGATCGAAGGCCCTCGCAACGCCATAGGCGCGCGCCTCGCAGGTCTGCTGGTCGACGCCGTGATGAGCATTGGCCGACAGCGCCGAGCCCTGCCCGGTCTCGAAATACATCACATTTTCGCCAACGGTACCCCGCCGCAGCGAGCGTCCCGCCTGATTTGCCTGTTCGAGCAGGGACAGATTGACGCCAAAACTGCGGTTGGCGGCCTCCGTGCCCGCAATCGACTGGAATACCAGGTCGACCGGCAGGCCCTGCTCGATCAAGCCGAGCGTGGTCGTCACGTGGGTCAGGACGCAAGCCTGCGTCGGGATCGCCAGCCGGGCGATGATCTCGTCGACGAGCCGCAACAACCCGCCGATCACGGCCGGATCGTCGCTCGCCGGATTGATGCCGATGCAGGCATCGCCCGATCCCAGCATCAACCCGTCGAGGATCGAGGCGGTGATGCCCTTCAGATCATCGAAGGGATGGTTGGGCTGCAGCCGCGCGCTCATTCGCCCGCGCAGCCCGATGGTATTGCGGAAGGCCGTCGTCACCTGGCATTTTTTCGCGACCAGGATGAGATCCTGGTTGCGCATCAGTTTCGACACTGCCGCGGCCATTTCGGGCGTGATGCCGCGCGACACCCTGCTCAGGACTTCGCCGCTTGCCGCATCCGAGAGCAGCCAGTCGCGGAAGCCGCCGACGGTCAGCGACGAAATGCCTGAAAAGGCCGGCCCGTCGTGGCTGTCGACGATCAGGCGGGTGATCTCGTCGTCTTCGTAAGCGATGACGGTTTCCTGCAAGAATTGTTTCAGGGGAACATCCGACAGCGCGATGCGCGCGGCGATCATCTGCTCGGCGCTCTCGGCCGATATCCCCGCCAGCCGGTCGCCGGAGCGCGGCGGCGTCGCCTTGGCCAATAGATCGCGCAGGTCATCGAAGACGTGGCTGGTCGCGTCGATGGTGTGACGATAGGCCATGGCGGCTCCAGCCCGTCGGGGCGACGGCATCGCGATACTATCAGCCGGCAGACTCTTATGCAGCGCGGCGCCGATTCCAGTCCGCATCGCCGGGAATTTTCGTAATTATTTGATAATAATATTGAATTCGACGATTCGCGACAGATCATCCGCCGGAAGATGGTTGCTGGCGCGCCGCCCGCGACGGTAATATTTTACAATTATGGCGTGAAATTAAGAACTTTTACACTAAGACCCCGCATGGTTTTTGGGCGGCCGACGGTAGCTGTCCGGCCTCTCCGGAGCGGCCTGATCTATGCCTGAAACAGTGAACCTTGCGCGCCCGTCGCAGCTATCGATCGCGGTCAAACTATATTCGATGTTCGCCCTGTTCGGGGTCCTGATCGCGGCGATCGCGCTTCTGTCCGACTTCAACACCAGACGCAGCGCCGATCTGACCGGAGCGATCGAGACCGCCAACCGCGCCGCCCTCAACGTCGAGCGCGTCAATTCGCTGGTCTATGCGGTGGTGATGGAATTGCGCGGCGTCTACATGTCGACGGAGCCCGCCGACGTGAAGAAATTCGGCGCCGGGCTTTTGAAGTTCAACGACCAGATTCTCGGCGTGGTCAAGAGTTGGGAAGCCATTGTTCAGGCCGACGACGCCGAACAGTTCGCCGTCTTCAAGAAACGCATCGAGCAGTTCGTCGAATTCCGCAAGGAACTGGTTCGCCGCGGCATCGAGATCAACGCCGCCGCCGGCCGCGAATGGGGCGATAACGATGCCAATCGCTCGGTGCGCTCGGCGCTGAACAAGGACCTGGAGGCGCTTTCCAAGGTCTATGCCGAACGCGGCAAGCAGATCGCCCACCAGGGCGAAGTCAACCGCATCATGGCCCTGGCGCTGACCGGCCTCGGCGGGCTGGCGCTGGTCATGGTCGTCATCGGTGTCATGTTCATCTTCCGCTCGGTGGCGCGACCACTTTCCACCATCACCACGACCATCAAGCAGGTCGCCGAGGGCGGCGAACAGGTCGAGATTCCGCATACCGATCGCGGCGACGAGATCGGCGCGCTGGCACGCGCAATCCGGATTTTCCAGGAGGCGATGGACCGCAACCGCAACCTCAATTCGCAGGTCTTGCGCGACTCCGAGTCCCGCGAGGAACGGGCCCGGCACATCGAAAGCTCGGTGGAAGCCTTCCGCGGCGCGATCGGCAGCGTGCTGCACGCGGTCACCGCCAATGCCTCGGCGATGCGCGAGACCGCGCAATCCATCTCCAGGGTCACGTCGGACGCCAGCGAGCGCGCCGTGGCCGCCGCCAGCGCGACCGAGCAGGCCTCCGGCAATGTCTATGCGGTGGCGAGCGCCGCCGAGGAGCTGTCGGCTTCAGTCGAGGAGATCGGCCGGCAGGTCCGCCAATCCGCCGGCGCGGTCGAGCAGGCCGGCCTGCGCACCGAGAAATCGGTCGCCGAAATCGAGAGTCTGGCGGCTGCGACGGCACGCATCGACGGCGTGCTCAACCTGATTCAGACCATCGCCGAGCAGACCAATCTCCTGGCGCTCAACGCCACGATCGAGGCCGCGCGCGCCGGCGATGCCGGCCGCGGCTTCGCGGTGGTCGCCCACGAGGTCAAGGCGCTGGCCGAACAGACCGCGAAAGCGACATCGGAAATCGGCCAGAACGTCGGCCTGATCCAGACCTCGACCAGGAATGCGGTCGATGCGGTGCGCGAAATCGGTCAAGCCGTGCATGGCATCAACGAGGTCACCGCGAATATCGCCGGTGCCGTCGGCCAGCAGGACGCCGCGACCCGCGAAATCTCCGCGAATGCGCAATCGGCCGCGCAGGGCAATGAAACCCTGGTCGCCAATATCGGTTCGCTCCGCGATGCCATCGGCGAGACCAACAAGGCGGCGTCATCGGTACTGACGGCATCCACCGATCTCAACGCCACGGCGGAAACGCTGTCGAGCGAGGTCGACAAGTTCTTCCACAACCTGCGCGCCGACCCGATCGCGGACGACAGACGGCGAACCGGCACCTAGCCCGGGCGCGAACCCGTCAATTCAGAGTGGTCGACGCACGTCCGCCCGGTGCGCATTCCGGACTCGACTAGCGCATAAACGGGAAGCACCAATTCAGGCGACACGATATCAGCTGCATCGGCTCTTCCAGGGTGTCGGCTCCAGCAGTTCCGCTTATCCCCCAAGAGCGGGATTAAAGCGCACATCGCTGATGGTCCGGTTTGTGCCAATCAGCTCAGATGGAAAAGTGCTTCTCGGCCTGGGTGCGCCCTCGAAAAAAGTTTGGCCGCGCCATTGGGATACAATCGGCGGACGCGTTGAAATCCATGGAGATGCGCTGCGCCATGTTTATGCCGTTACAAGTTGGCACGGCGGCGGCCCGGCCAACGTCTGCGACGAGAACCGGACAACCGCGCCGATCAATCCCGCCTCGAATGATCACGTAAGTTTGAAAATTCACGCTCGATGGCGGATCATGCTCGCCCGTCACTCCACCAGCAGCACGTCCACCGCCACGGCTAGCTTCTGCTTGCGCGATCCCACGATGATGCCGTCGACCGGCGACACGTCGGAAAAATCCCGGCCCACCGCGAGCATGATGTGATCGTTCGCGACCAGGATGTCATTGGTCGGGTCGAGACCGACCCACCCCATCTTGCGACCGCACCACAGCGAGACCCAGGCATGCGTTGCATCGGCGCCCTGCAGGCGCGGTTTTCCGGGCGGCGGGATGGTGCGCAGATAGCCTGAAACATAGGCCGCGGGCAGGCCGAGGCCGCGAAGGCCCGCGATCATCACATGGGCAAAATCCTGGCAGACGCCGTGGCGTTTCTGGAACACTTCCTTCAACGGCGTGGAGATCACGGTCGCCTTCGGGTCATATTTGAAATCGGTGCGAATCCGATGCATCAGGTCGACCGCGCCGGCCAGAATTCCAGTGCTGGGGGGAAAGCTCGCCGACGCAAATCCGGTCACCGGGCCCAGCACCGGCACCAGCGGGCTTGCAAAGACGTAGCCGATCGGCGATGTCGGACCGAGGCTGGTGGCCTCGAACGCCGCGTCGCGGACGCTCTCCCATTGCGGACTGGACGCGGTTCGCTCGGGCGCGCGGCGGGACACCGAAACCCGCGACTTCGAATCGATGCGAAGATGGCGGTGCGGGGTTTCGATCGAGATGCTCTCGGTCAGCGTGCCGAAGAAGTCGTGCCGTGAGGTGCGCTCGGCGGGCTTCGGCCTGATCTCGACGCTGTGCGTGACGAGCTCCTGCCCATCGCCGCTGATGGGCTCCAGCCGCAACGTGCAGCGCGCGAAACTGACCGGACTTTCGTAAGAATAGGTCGTGACGTGGCGGATGTCGTAGATCACGCCAGCCCCGTCAGCTTCTCGGGCCGGCTGGCATTGGGCCCATGCGGGAAATAGTGCAGGCCGATGGCGTCGGCGAGGTTGAGCAAATCCTGCTCCAGCGCAAACAGCGTCTTGGTATCGAGCGAAGCCGCCTCCGACGTCGTCAGCGTCGCCTGCAGCGCGACCGCAAGGCGCTGCGGCCGCTCGATCAATCCGCCCTCCTTTAGCGTCGGAAGGCTGGCGATATGATCGTTCAGCGCCGAGACCTGGAATGCCGCCGAGCGCGGATTAAAGGGGTCGAGCACCACGAGGTCGCGCACCGGCGCCAGCAGAGGACCGACCAGGTAGCGCGAGCGATAGGTGATCTGGCAATCCACCAGCGTCAGCAGGATGTCGAGATCCTCGCCTGCGGCCTCATCATAGGCGAACTGGCGGGCGAAGCGCACGGTGTTGATGGCGCGCTCGGCGCGGCGGCCCATCTCGAGAAAGCGCCAGCCGGCAGCGCGGTTCATGTTTTCCTGCGCCAGGCCAGCGAAGCTCGCAAGTTCCTGCAGCGTCAGTTCGGCGGCGATGACGACGCCGTCATCGTCTTCGACTTCCTGGCCGAGGCGCTCCGTCATCTCGGTGATGACCTGCCAGGCGTCGGGCGAAAGCCGTTCGCGCAAGGACGTCGCGGTCCGCTGCGCCGCGCGCACCAGGGACAGCGCGGAGCCGAACTTGTCCTCGCTTTGCAACGCTTCGGCGGCGATCCGGGCCGGCAACACGCGCGCGCCCTGCGTGGTCGCGCCCCAGGTCACCAGCAGCCGCTGGATTCGCTCCAGCGCGTGAGCCATGGTCGAGGAGCCCTTGCCGGGATCGCGCTGCGCGGTGCCGAGCGCGCGCACCAGCCGCAGCGTCGCCTCGGCGCGCTCCAGATAGCGGCCGAGCCAGAACAGATTGTCGGCGGCCCGGCTCGGCACCCAGCCGGCGATGCGGCGAATCCGCACATTGTCGCCCGCCGGCAATAGCGTGGTCGGCGACACCGCCTTGTCGGAGACCACCCAGACATCCGCCGCGCGCGCGCCATCGCCCATCGACACCGCGCGGGCATCGAGTTGATCGGCGATCCGGCAGAAGCCGCCGGGCATGATGGTCCAGCCGCGCGGGGTCGCGGCTGCGAAAACCCGCAGGACAAAGGGGCGCGGCATGATCCGGCCATTGTCCCACACCGGCGTGGTCGACAGCCGCACCACCTCCTGGCCGACAAAGTCGATGCCGCGTTCGCCGATCGCGTTCCGGAGCCGGTCGCGATCGGCTGCCGGCAGTTCGCTGGCGAGCACCGGCCCGGTGCCGGGAAAACCGGGGACGTCCCGCCCATAGGCGCCTTCGATCGCGACCTCGTCGAGCCGCGACAGCACTTCCTCGCGTGCGGCCTTCTGGCCGCACCACCAGGTCGCGATATTCGGCATCTTCAGATCTTCGCCGAAGAAGCGCCGGCACAGGCTCGGCAGGAAGCCGAGCAGCGCGCGCGCTTCCATCACGCCCGAGCCCGGCATGTTGGCCATCACGACGCCGTTCTTACGCAGCACCTCGATCAGGCCGGGCACGCCGAGCTGGGACGAGGCATTCAGCTCCAGCGGATCGAGGAAATTGGAATCCACCCGGCGCAGCAGCACATCGAGCCGCTTCAGGCCTGCGACGGTGCGGATATGGATGCGGTCGCCGCTGACGGCGAGATCGTCGCCCTCGACCAGCAGGAAGCCGAGATAGCGCGCCAGCGTCGCGTGTTCGAAATAGGTTTCGCTGAACTGGCCGGGCGTCAACAGCCCGATGCGCGGCTCGTCGCGGTCGGCGCTGGCGCGAAGCGAATCGCGGAACGCCTCGAAGAACGGTGCCACCCGCTCCACATTCATCGACTTGTAGAGCGTGGTGAAGGCCCGCGACAGCACCAGGCGATTTTCCAACGCGTAGCCCGCGCCCGACGGCGCTTGCGTGCGGTCGCCGAGCACCCACCAGCGGCCATCGGGCCCGCGGCCGACATCGGCGGCGTACAGACTGAGATAGCGGCCGCCCGGCGGCTTGACGCCGCAGACCGCGCGCAGATATTCGGTCGAGCCGGCAATCGCAGCGGCAGGGATTGCGCCCTCGGCGACCAGCCGGCCCTCGCCATAAAGGTCGCTCAGCACCAGTTCCAGCAATTGCGCGCGTTGCACGATGCCGGCGGTCAATTGCTGCCAGTCGGCCTCGCCGATCAGAAGCGGCAGGTGGCTCAATGGCCAGACCCGTTCGGCGGTCTCGCCGGGCGCGCGATAGCTGACGCCGGCTTCGCGCAAATGCCGGTCGGCGGCGCCGAAACGCCGCTCGATATCCGTGGGGCTCAGGCTCGCGAAGGCGTCGAAGAACCGGGTCCAGACCGGGCGCGGCGCCCCGTCCTGGGCGATATATTCATCGGGAATCCCCGGCAGCCGCTCGTAGTCGCGGGTCCATTGCGTCACGCGCCGGTTGCCCGAACGGGCCCTGCCGCTCTGACTGCTTGCTTGACCGCTTCCCTGGCCGGTTTCCTCCGACATTCCGACTCTCCAGCTCAATGCTCATTCAATGCAGGAGCGGCGTCCTCAAGTCGAGTGTCAATGGAAATTCAATGGTGCGCTCCTCGCGCGGCGGATCGATCTTGCCGGGCGTATGGCCGTGATCCTGAAACCGCGCCAGCCGCCGCGCCTCCGCCTCATAGGAATTGACCGGTTTCGTCTCATAGCTGCGGCCGCCGGGATGGGCGACATGGTAGACGCAGCCGCCCAGCGACCGGCCGTTCCAGGTGTCGATCAGGTCGAACGTCAGCGGCGCGTGGACGGGAATGGTCGGGTGCAGCCCGGAGGCCGGCTGCCAGGCCTTGAAGCGGACGGCGGCGACCGCCTCGCCGGAACGACCGGTTTCCGTCATCGGCATCCGCCGGCCGTTGCAGGTGACGATGTGGCGGCCCTCGACGAACCCCGAAGCCTTGACCTGCAGCCGCTCTACCGATGAGTCGACATAGCGCACGGTGCCGCCGGCGGTGCCCTCCTCGCCGAGCACGTGCCAGGGCTCGAGCGCTTGCCGCACCTCCAGCGAAACCCCGCCATGGTGGACCCGTCCGAACATGGGAAACCGGAATTCGAGTTGCGCGGCGTACCAGTCTGGCGAGAAATCATAACCGGAATGTTTCAACTCGCCGAGCACGCCCAGAAAATCTTCCCAGAGGTAATGCGGCAGCATGAAGCGATCGTGCAGCGTGGTGCCCCAGCGCACGAATTTTCCATCTAGCGGCTCGCGCCAGAGCTTGGCGATCAGCGCCCGGACCAGCAATTGCTGCGCCAGCGACATGCGCGGGTCCGGCGGCATTTCCAACGCGCGGAATTCGACCAAGCCGAGCCGTCCGGTGGCGCTGTCGGGGGAATAGAGCTTGTCGATACAGATTTCGGCGCGGTGGGTATTGCCGGTGATATCGACCAGGATGTGCCGGAACAGCCGGTCCACCAGCCATAGCGGGGCCTTGATACCAGGCTGCGGCACATGGGCGAGCGCCACTTCCAGCTCATACAGGCCATCATGGCGCGCCTCGTCGATGCGCGGTGCCTGGCTGGTCGGGCCGATGAACATGCCGGAGAACAGATAGGACAGCGACGGATGGCGCTGCCAATACAGCACGAGGCTTTTCAAGAGATCCGGACGACGCAAAAACGGCAAATCCTGCGGCGTGCCGCCGCCGACCACGACATGATTGCCGCCGCCGGTGCCGGTATGGCGGCCGTCGACCAGGAAACGGTTGGCGCCCAACCGCACCTGCGCCGCGTCTTCGTAGAGGCCGAAGGTGATATCGACGGCTTCGCGCCAGTTTTGTGCGGGCTGGATGTTGACTTCGATCACGCCGGGATCGGGTGTCACTTTTATCACTTCGACGCGCGGGTCGAAGGGCGGCGGATAGCCCTCGACATGGACCTGCATCTGCATCTGCTCGGCGGTCGCCTCGACGGCCGTGACCAGTTCCAGGTAATCCTCCAGCTTCTCCACCGGCGGCATAAAGGCGCACAAAATGCCGTCCCGGATTTCGATCGACATCGCGGTACGGATGCCACCGCCCTTGAGCTGCTGCTCCTGCACCTCCTGATGCGGCGCCGCCTCGGTCTGGGAAGTGGCGTCGTACACCGGCAGTTCTTCGCGCGGCTCCATCGGATCCTGCTCGACGATGTAGGGATATTCCTCGGCCGGAATGTGCGGCAATGAGGCGATCGGCAGCCGCAATCCCAGCGGGGAGTCGCCCGGTGTCAAAAACAGATTGCCGCGGCGCAGTTTCCAGCGCTCGCTTTTCCAGCGCGAGGAAGATTGGCTTGCATCCGCGTTCCAGCGCTGGATCGGGAGCACGAACCCCCGGGGCACGTTGAGCCCTTGGTCGAACACCCGCGCCATCCGCGAACGTTCTTCCGGATCGGACAGCTTGGAATCGCCGGGATCGACATTGGGCGGCAGGCCGGCTTCCTTCTGCAACCAGTGCGAGGGGTCCTCGAACGCCGGCATGACGTATTCGGAATCGACCCCGAGTTTTTCCGCCGTGGCTTCCGCGAAGCGCTCGGCGTCCTCGATTGCCGCCTTGCGCGGGCTCTCGATGGTCGCAATCAAATCGGCGTTCTTCCAGATCGGCACGCCGTCCTTGCGCCAGTAGAGGCCAAAGGCCCAGCGCGGCAGGCTTTCGCCGGGATACCATTTGCCCTGCCCGTAATGCAGCAGCCCGCCCGGCGCGAAGCGTGCGCGCAAGCGTCGAATGAGTTGGTCGGCCAATCCGCGCTTGGTCGGTCCGACGGCGGAGATATTCCATTCCGGCGCTTCCAGGTCGTCGACGGACACGAATGTCGGCTCGCCGCCCATCGTCAGCCGCACGTCGCCCGCGACGAGATCGGCGTCGACCTGTTCGCCGAGCCTGTCGAGCCGCGCCCAGCTTTCGTCAGAGAACGGTTTTGTGATCCGCGGCGCCTCGCGGATCCGCTTGACGCTCATCTCGAAGCCGAATTCGACATTGGCAAATCCGACCGCGCCGGAGATCGGCGCCGCGGTGCGGTAATGCGGCGTGGCGGCGACGGGGATGTGCCCCTCGCCGGTCAGCATGCCCGAGGTGACGTCGAAGCCGATCCACCCCGCACCCGGAAGATAGACCTCCGCCCAGGCGTGCAGATCGGTGAAATCGTTCTCGACCTCGCGCGGCCCCTCGACCGGGTCGATGTCGGGACGCAGTTGAATGAGATAACCGGAGACGAAGCGCGCGGCGAGCCCGAGATGGCGCAGCGTCTGGATCAGAAGCCACGCCGAGTCGCGGCAGGAACCCGCGCCGGCGGCCAGCGTCTCCTCCGGCGTCTGCACGCCCGGCTCCATCCGGATGATGTAGCGGATTTTATTGCGCAGTTGCGCGTTGAGCTCGACCAGGAAATTGACCGTGCTGGTCGCCTCGCGCGGAATCTCCGCCAGATATTTTGCGAACAGCGGCCCGGGCTCTGAGGTCGCGAGATAAGGCGCGAGTTCGGTCTTGAGGTCATTGGAATAGGCGAACGGAAAACTGTCGGCGTAGGGCTCGACGAAAAAATCGAACGGATTGATCACGGTCATCTGCGCCGTGAAATCGACCTCGATCTTGAATTCGGTGGCCTTTTCCGGAAATACATACCGCGCCAGCCAGTTGCCCTGCGGATCCTGTTGCCAGTTCACGAAATGGTTCGATGGCGTGACCTTGAGCGAATAGCTCAGGATCGGCGTGCGCGTGTGCGGCGCCGGGCGCAGCCGAATGGTTTGCGGGCCGAGATCAATCGGACGGTCGTATTTGTAATGCGTGACGTGATGTAGTGCGACGAAGATCGACACGGACGGAACGCTCCAGCAGCTTTTTTGAGCAGAACACCGGTTCCGGTATGGATCAAGCACTAACAACGGGCACGGGATGCCTCATGTAAGGGCGAATGGCGAATAGGGAGTAGCGAATGGGGAACGGTTCCATTCGCCACTTCCCCATTCGCTATTCGCTCAGTCACATCGTCGCCCCAGGCACCCAAACTCCGCGCCGCCGAAGTCAAAGCGCGTAGGGCGGGTGGGAGCCCAACTGGTCCGCGCAAAGCGCGGCCCGATGACAGGCTCCGGCGTAACCCGCCGTCTCTCGGGCACGATAGGTCATGCACCCCCATCATTCGCGGTGGCCTCGCAGCCAGAATGGATTGGGGATCGCCTCACAACGAAAATATCGAAAACGACCCCATGCAAAGTAGCACGGTCCAGCCTTTGAGCGATCCGCAAAAACACTTTGACACGTCGGGCAAATCACCGGCATGATTCCATCATCATGCAATTCGCAAGCGCGTAGGGCGGGTTGGAGCCCAACGGGTCCGCGCAAAGCGCGGCCCGATGACAGGCTCCGGCGTAACCCGCCATCTCGCGGCACGATAGGTCGCGCATCCCCATACAAATTGCCAAATCATGGCCAGCGGTTTTCTGAAGCGGCGGGTTACGGCCTCGCCTCCAACCCGCCCTACGGATTACGGCTATCGTTGCCCTAAATTACGTCGCCATACCGCCCTATCAATTAATGGCCGCGTAGGTCGGCCGCGTAAGCGACGGATCTGGTTTTGTAGAAGACTAATCAATAGGCTCACCACCCCCATGCACACAAACACTATCAGAAGAACCGGATTCTTCGATAAATGGACCGAACAACAGCCCACTAGAGATTTCTTCACAGCAGCCGCCAAAACGAAGCCACCATAGATAGAAGTCGCCATTTTTAACAACACCCAGCGAATGCGAACTACGGCCTCGCGCGGCGTAGGTTTTCGATCCATAAACTGATAGACTACATCATCATCGCCGATGTAACTGCAGAACGCAGTCAGGCCCAGGAAAAAAATGGAGAGTATTACCCAACTCTGCGACATCCTAAATCTTTCCGAGATTATTGTTGACTCAAGGCGCTGCGAAGTTGAGCTTTGCCACTCTAGCCAAGGCGCACAGCGTAGGAACGCTCTCAAGCAGGTCAATCATGTAGCCATACAAATTAACAAATCGTGGTCTGCCGTTCCCAGAAGCGGCGGGTTACGGCTTCGCCTCCACCCCCCCTACGGACTTGCTCCCATATTGGGACCCTGCTAGGTTTGTCCCATGAGGATCATCGCGCGCCGCACCTTGCGTGAGTTCGTCGAGAGCCTCGCCGGGAAGAAGGATCAATCTGCGGTAAAGGCCGCATTGGATGCTTGGTTTTACGAAGTCAGCAAGGCTGCGTGGAAGAGTTCGGCTGATGTGAAGCGGCGTTACGCGACGGCGAGCATCGTGAGCGCCGAGCGGATCGTCTTCAACATCAAAGGCAATGATTATCGGCTCGTGGTGGCGGTCGACTTCGAGAAGGCCATCGTCTGGATCAAATGGATTGGTACGCACAAAGATTACGACAGGATCGACGTGAGGGACGTGCGACATGGCCGCTGAACTGAAACCCATCCGCACCAAGGCGGACTACAAGAATGCGTTTGCCGAGGTGGAGCGTCTGTGGGGCGCCAAAGCCGGCACGCCGAAGGGCGACCGGCTCGACGTGCTGGCGACACTGATCGAAGTTTACGAAGCGCGGCATTATCCCATGGACCCGCCCGATCCGATCGAGGCGATCCAGTTCCGCATGGAACAGCAGGGATTGACCCGGAAGGACCTTGAGCCCCTGCTTGGAACCCGCGCCCGCGTTGCCGAAGTCATGAACCGCAGGCGCAGCCTGTCGATCGACATGATTCGGCGATTGCACAAGGAACTAGGCATTTCCGCCGAGGTATTGATCCGTCCAACGCGCGACAACGAGGCGGCGTAAAGCCTGCTTAGCCGGAACGATGCAGGCTACATCGTCGCCCCGAGCACCCACGGTGCAAACTCCGCGCCGCCGAAGTCAAAGCTTTCGCTCTTGGTCGGCTGGCCCGAGGCGGTCTTCAGCATCAGTTCGAAAATGCGCTGGCCGCAGGCTTGCACGGTTTCCTCGCCGTCGAGGATGGTGCCGCAATTGACGTCCATGTCGTCTTCCATGCGCCTGTACATCGGCGTGTTGGTCGCAAGCTTGATCGAAGGCGCGGGCTTGCAGCCGAACACGCTGCCGCGGCCGGTCGTGAAGCAGACGAGGTTGGCGCCGCCGGCCACCTGCCCGGTCGCCGCCACCGGGTCGTAGCCGGGCGTATCCATGAACACAAAACCCTTCTTGGTGACGGCTTCGGCGTAATTCAGGACGTCGACCAGATTGGTGCTGCCGGCCTTGGCCATCGCGCCGAGCGATTTTTCGAGAATCGTGGTGAGACCGCCGGCCTTGTTGCCGGGGCTCGGATTGGCGTTCATCTCGGCGCCCTCGCGCGCGGTGTATTCCTCCCACCAGCGCATCAGGGCGACGAGTTTCTCGCCGACCTCGCGGCTGACGGCCCGCCGCGTCAACAGATGCTCGGCGCCATAGGTCTCCGGCGTTTCCGACAGGATGACGGTGCCGCCGTGGCGCACCAGGAGATCGCTCGCGGCCCCCAGCGCCGGATTGGCGGAGACGCCGGAATAGCCGTCGGAGCCGCCGCATTGCAGCGCCACCGTCAATTCGCTCGCGGACACGGGCTCGCGCTTTACCTTGTTGGCGTCCGTCAGCGCCTCGCGCACGAAGGCTACGCCGGCTTCGACGGTCTTGCGGGTGCCGCCGATTTCCTGGATCTCCAGTTCGCGCAGCCTTCCGGCGAGCTTCTGTTCCTTCATCAGCCCGCCGATCTGGTTGACCTCGCAGCCCAGGCCCAGCACGACCACGGCCGAAAAATTCGCATGCCGCGCGTAGCCGCCGAGCGTGCGGCGCAGGATGGTCAGCGGCTCGTCCTGGGTCATCCCGCAACCGGTCTTGTGGGTCAGCGCGACCACGCCGTCGACGTTCGGAAAATCGGCCAGCGGATTGTCGTGGGTGAACGGGTTCTTCTTGAAGATGTCAGCGACGAGACCCGCGACATGGGCGCTGCAATTCACCGAGGTGAGGATGCCGATATAGTTGCGCGTCGCGACACGGCCGTCGGGACGGCGGATGCCGTCGAACGTCGCCGGCAGATCGAAATTCGGCGTCGGCGTGACGTCGACGCCGAACGCGTAATCCTTCGCGAAATCGCCCATGCCGCAGTTTTGCGTATGCACGTGCTGGCCCGGCGAAATCGGCGCCGTCGCGAAGCCGATGATCTGGCCATAGCGGCGGATCGGTTCGCCCACAGCGATCGGGCGGATCGCAACCTTGTGGCCCGCCGGAATGCGCTCGATCGTGGTGACGCCATCCGCCACGACCATGCCCGGCGGCAGGCTCGATCGCGCGATCAGCACGGCGTCATCAGGATGCAGGCGGATCACGGGGGCTGGCGTCATGGGAATCTCCTCAAGTTGGCGAGTAGCGAATAGCGAATGGCGAATGGAAACAAGTCTATTCGCTATTCGCCACTCGCCATTCGCGCGCTCACGCCTTGCCGGCACTATCCTTGCGGGTCTGGTTCACCTGCATCTTGGCGTAGGTCATCATCAAGCCGCTCTCGTTCGACAGCGTCACCAGCTTGAAGCCCATATTGATGGCGCGCACCGCGCCTTCGGCGCCGGAGCAGTGGATGCCCGGATGGAGGCCACGCTTGCCGCATTCCTTCACGATCTTCTCGTAGATCCTGAGGATCTCCGGCTCGTCGCGGTCGAGTTTCGGCACCAGCCCATAGGAGAAGCCGAGATCGGAAGGACCGACATAGACGCCGTTGATGCCCTCGACGTCGAGGATCGATTCCATATTTTCGACCGCGGTCTTGGTCTCCATCATCGGCAGCAGCACGATCTCGTCGTTGGCGGTCTTCTGGTAGGTGCCGGCCCCGCCATACATACCAGACCGGATCGGGCCGTTCGAGCGCGTGCCGCGCGGCGGATATTTGCTGTAGTTGACGAGGTTTTCGCACTCTTGCCTGGTGTTGATCATCGGGCAGATGATGCCGTAGGCGCCGCCGTCCAGCACCTTGCCGACGATGCCGGGCTCGTTCCAGGGCACGCGGACCATCGGCGTCACCGGATGACCGTTCATGGCCTGGAAGCATTGCACCATCGACAGGTAATCCTGCACGCCGTGCTGCATGTCGACGGTCACGCTGTCGAAGCCGCATTGCGCGATCACCTCGGCGGAAAATCCCGACGGGATCGCCAGCCAGGCATTCACCACGGCCTTGCCCGAAGCCCAGACTGTCTTGACGTTATTTGCCACTTTGTTTCCCTTCCCTGTGTTCAAAAACCGCCGTCATTGCAAGGGCGGTAGCATCGAAGCAATCCGCGCGGCATTCGCTACTTTGATCGAAAAAACGCGCGTGTGTCTACCCGCACGGGGGAAACGATCGCATCAACCGGGCGGCCGCTATGCGTCGCGCCGATAGCATCATGCAATTTTGCGCTCACTCGAATTCTCCGGCTTCGGCCGCGTCCCGGTCGCCAACGCGCAGACGCCACAGGCTGGCTTCGAGCGCATGCAACATGTCCTGCAATTCGGCGAGCTTGCGCGCGCCGTAGCGGCGGGTGATGGCCGCATAGATCGCTTCCGACGACGGCGCCACCGTCTCCATCAGCCTGAAACCCCTGGCCGAGATCGACACCAGGCCGCGGCGCAGATCGGCCTTTGCGACCTTCCGTTCGATCAGCTTGCGCGCCTCGAGATCGCGCAGGATTCGGGAAAGGCTTGGGGCGAGCAGAAAAGCAGTGCGCGCGAGTTCCGTCACCTCGATCACCTCGACGGAAGCCAACGCCCGCAAAATCCGCCATTGCTGCTCGGTCAGGCCGTGATCCCTGAGCGAGGCACGGAAATGCCGCATCACCGCCTCACGCGCGCGCAACAGCGACATCGGCAGCGAGCGCGAGAATTCGCGCATCGGCACCCGCCGAGCCCCGATCTTGGTCCTGGCTTTGCCGGACGATTTCTTCCGCGCCATGGTCGATCTTCCGGGCATCGATCGTGTCAGAGGTTTTGCGCTGCAACAAACGCCAATTCGGTTTGATCGGTTTCCCTTAACATGTTAACCAGATTTCGACACCTGCTTTTCTCGCGGATCACGCATGGCTCTCTCCACGTCAGAAATCCGCGCCGCCGCCGAGCGGCTGCATCAGGCCGAGAAGACGAGAAAGCAGATCCGGCAATTGTCGCTGGAATTTCCCGCGATCACCATCGCGGACGCCTATGCGATCCAGAAGGCCTGGATCGAGATCAAGGTGGCCGAAGGGCGCATCGTCAGGGGCCACAAGATCGGGCTGACCTCGAAGGCGATGCAGAGCGCGCTACTGATCGACGAACCGGATTCCGGCGTGCTGCTCGACGACATGTTCTTCGCCGATGGCGGGCTGGTGCCAACCGACCGCTTCATCGGCACCCGGGTGGAGGCCGAGCTTGCGTTCATCATGAAGGCGCGGCTTTCCGGGCCCGGCTGCACCCTGTTCGACGTGCTGAACGCGACGGATTTCGTGGTGCCGGCGCTGGAAATCCTTGACACAAGGATCGAGCGGGTCGACCCCGTGACGAAATCGACGCGAAAAATCTTCGATACCATCGCCGACAACGCGGCCAATGCCGGCATCGTGCTCGGCGGCCGGCCGCTGCGGCCGCTGGACGCCGACCTGCGCTGGATCGGCGCCTTGTGCTATCGTAACGGCCAGTTGGAGGAAACCGGGCTTGCCGCCGGCGTGCTCAATCATCCGGCAACCAGCGTGGCCTGGCTCGCCAACAAGATCGCGCCCAACGGGCTTGCGCTGGAGCCCGGCCAGGTGGTGCTGGCGGGATCGTTCATTCGCCCGATCGAGGCCCGCAAGGGCGACACCATCCAGGCCGACTATGGGCCGTACGGGTCGGTCAGTTGCTACTTCGCCTGATGTCGTCCTGAAGAACAATAAGGAGGTCCAAGATGCCGCATTTCACCATCGAATATTCCGCCAATCTCGATGCCCGCGTCGATATGGGCAAGGTCTGCGAGGTCGTCCGCAAGGCGGCGCTGGAGACCGGGATATTTCCGATCGGCGGCACGCGGGTCCGCGCCATCCGCTGTGAGCACTATGCCATTGCCGACGGCAATCCCGATTTCGCCTTCCTCGCGATGTTGCTGCGGCTCGGCGAGGGCCGCGATCTCGCGACCCGCAGGAAGGCCGGCGAGCATGTCTTCAAGGCGCTGTCGAGCTATCTCGATCCGGTTTTCGCCAACAGCCAATTCGCCCTGTCCTTCGACGTCCAGATCAACGACAAGGAAATGAGCTGGAAGCGCAACAACATTCACGAAGCGTTGAAGGCGGAGGCCGTCCATGGATAAGGTCACGCCGCAATCCGAGCTGTTCAAGGCCAATCTCGACCGTGCCGCGCCGCTCCTGAAGAAATTGCGGGCCGATGGCATCGGACACATGATCGACGGCAAGGTGGTAGCGTCGAGTTCAGGGGATACCTTCGAGACCAGATCGCCGATCGATGGCGCGGTGCTGGCTGCGGTAGCCCGCGGCAGCGCGGAGGATATCGACCGCGCCGCGACTGCGGCGGCGCTCGCCTTCAGGGGCTGGCGCGATATGTCGGCCACGATGCGGAAGAAATTGCTGCACCGGGTGGCGGACGCCATCGAGGACCGTGCCGACGACATTGCCGTGCTCGAATGCCTCGACACCGGCCAGGCCCATCGTTTCATGGCCAAGGCCGCGATCCGGGCCGCGGAAAATTTCCGCTTCTTCGCCGACAAATGCGCCGATGCCCGCGACGGCCAGAACATGCCGAGCGAGGAGCACTGGAACGTATCGACGCGGGTGCCGATCGGCCCGGTCGGCGTGATCACGCCGTGGAACACGCCGTTCATGCTCTCGACCTGGAAGATCGCACCGGCGCTGGCCGCCGGCTGCACGGTCGTGCACAAGCCGGCCGAATGGTCGCCGGTCACGGCCGACCTGCTGGCGCAACTGGTCAAGCAGGCCGGCGTCCCTGACGGCGTGCTCAATACCGTGCACGGCATCGGGGAAGAGGCCGGGAAGGCCTTGACCGAACATCCCGCCATCAAGGCGATCGGCTTTGTCGGCGAGAGTGCGACCGGTTCTGCGATCATGGCGCAGGGCGCGCCGACCCTGAAACGCGTGCATTTCGAGCTCGGCGGCAAGAACCCGGTGATCGTGTTCGACGACGCCGATCTCGACCGCGCGCTCGATGCCGTGGTGTTCATGATCTACTCGCTCAACGGCGAGCGCTGCACCTCGTCGAGCCGATTGCTGATTCAGCAGGGGATCTCCGGAAAGTTCGTGGAAAAACTGACGGCGCGGGTGAAGGTGCTGAAAGTCGGCCATCCGCTCGATCCCGCCACCGAAATCGGACCGCTGATCCACGAGCGCCATTTGGCGAAAGTCTGCGCCTATTTCGATGTCGCTCGCCAGGATGGCGCCGTCATCGCGGTCGGCGGCAGGCCGCATGACGGCCCTGGCGGCGGGCACTATGTTCAGCCGACGCTGGTCACCGGCGCGCACGCCAAAATGCGGGTCGCGCAGGAGGAGGTGTTCGGCCCCTTCCTGACGGTGATTCCCTTCCGCGACGAGAAAGAAGCGATCGAAATCGCCAACGACGTCAAATACGGCCTCACCGGCTATGTCTGGACCAATGACATGGGCCGCGCGCTGCGGGTCGCCGATGCGCTGGAGGCCGGCATGATCTGGCTGAATTCCGAGAACGTCCGTCATCTGCCGACCCCGTTCGGCGGCATGAAATCCTCCGGCATCGGCCGCGACGGCGGCGATTATTCATTCGACTTCTACATGGAAACCAAGCACGTCTCGCTGGCGAGGGGGACGCACAGGATTTCAGAGGCTGGGAGTATAGCCCCGCCGTCATTCCGGGGCGCCCGAAGGGCGAACCCCGGAATCTCGAGATTCCGGGTTCGATGCTACGCATCGCCCCGGAATGACGAATTCAACAAGGACACCCGATGCCCGTTCCGCAACACGTCTTCGATCCACCCTTCAACATCATTCGCTCCAGTCACGTCGTACTTGATGTGACCGACCTGAGGGCGAGCCGCGATTTCTACGAGACCACCGTCGGCCTCCATGTCGAGGACGCCGACAACAGCGCGGTCTATTTGCGCGGCAGCGAGGAACATCAGCATCACTCGCTGGTGCTGCGGAAAGTGCAAACGGCGGCCTGCAACCGGCTCGGCTTCAAGGTCGGCAACGAGGGCGATCTCGACAAAGCCGCGAGCTTCTTTTCCGAGAACGGCGTTCAGCACAAATTCGCCGAGCAGCCGTTCCAGGGCCGCACCCTGCAGTTCACCGACCCCTTCGGTTTCCAGATCGAGCTTTATGCCACCATGGAGAAGCGCCCGCATCTGCTGCGGCGCTACGATCTCTACAGGGGCTGCCATCCGCAGCGGCTCGACCATTTCAACATTTTCGCCGCCGAGGTGCAGGACACCGTGGATTTCTACGCCCGGCTCGGCTTCCGCCTGACCGAATATGCCGAGGAAGACGGACCGAACGGGCGCATCGCAGCCGCGTGGCTGCATCGCAAGGGCAATGTGCATGATCTTGCCATCACCAACGGCAAGGGCCCTCGCCTGCATCATTTCTGTTACTGGGTGCCGACCGCGATGAATGTGCTGCACCTCTGCGACGTGATGGCCGCCAGCGGCCTTCTGAAAAATCTCGAGCGCGGCCCTGGCCGCCACGGCATCTCGAACGCCTTTTTCCTTTACGTCCGCGACCCCGACGGCCATCGCATGGAGCTCTATACCAGCGACTACTTCACCGGGGATCACGACCACGAGCCGCTGCGCTGGTCGCTGAACGACCCGCGCCGGCAGACCCTGTGGGGCGCGCCCGCGCCGCGTTCCTGGTTCGAGCAAGGCTCGCCCTTCGCCGGCAGCAAAGTGCGCGAGCCTGCCTTCGCCGCTCAAGTTACAATCGCGGACTAGGGAGCGAAGATGAAAAGCATCGCAATCGCACTCGGTTTGATGATGGCAGCCATGACCGCAACCAGCGCCTCCGAACTCAAACTCATCGCCGGCGGCTCGCTCGCGCCGCTTTTCAGGGAGATCGGCCCGCAATTCGAGAGGGCGAGCGGGCATACGCTCTCGATTCATTTCGAATTCCACGCCCAACATCATCAGCCGGATCAACGCCGGCACGCCGTTCGACGTCGTAGTCGTCCCCATCGACGTCTTCAAGGACGCCGCCGCGAAGAGCCATCTCGCGGAACCTGCGGTGAATATCGCGCGGGTCGGCTACGGCGTCATCGTGCGCGCCGGCGCACCGAAACCCGATCTCTCGACACCTGGCGCGTTCAAGAACGCGCTGCTCGCTGCCCGTTCGGTCTCCTCAACGCCGTCAAGCGCAGCCGGCGCCTACATCGCCAAGGTCTATGAGAGGCTGGGCATATCGGAGCAGATGAAAGCCAAGACCAGGGCCGAAGCCTTGCCGACGGCGATCGCGCCGGCCGTGGCCGATGGCCAAGCCGAGCTCGGCATCTTCCTCACCAACGTGTTCAAGGCGCCGGGCATCGAACTCGCCGGCCCCTTCCCCGCCGATTTGCAGCAGGAGTTGGTATTCCCGGCGGCAGTCGCCACCGACGCCAAGGAAATGGCCGCCGCCAAAGCGCTCGTTGATTTTCTCAAGACGGCTGCCGCGGTGGCCGCGATCAAGGCCGCCGGCATGACGCCGGGCTGAAGGGTACGCATGACCGTCAATCGCATCGCTACCTATTCCGTCGGCGGCAAGACCGCTTACGGCTATGTCACCGACAATGGCGTGGTCGATCTCTCCGCGCGTTTCGGCAAGGACTATCCAACCCTGCGTGAGGTCATCGCGGCCGGCGCGCTGCCGAGGCTTGCGGAGGATGGCGCCAAACACGCACCGGACCATGCGCTGGAGGCCATCACCTGGCTGCCGCCGATCCCCGCGCCCGAAAAGATCATCTGCATCGGCGTCAACTATCCCGACCGCAACGCCGAATACAAGGACGGCCAGGACGCTCCGAAATATCCGAGCATGTTTTTGCGCGTGCCGCGCTCCTTTGTCGGCCACAATGCGCCGCTGGTGCGCCCGCGCGCATCACAGCAGATCGATTACGAGGGCGAAGTGGTGCTCGTCATCGGCAAGGCCGGCCGGCATATTCCCGAAAGCACGGCGCTCGATCACATCGCCGCGGTCACGCTGTGCAACGAGGGCACCATCCGCGACTGGGTGCGGCATGCGAAATTCAACGTCACGCAGGGCAAGAATTTCGAATCGACCGGCAGCCTCGGCCCATGGCTCGTGCCCTACACGGACGAGAAGCAGATCGCCGACGTCAGGCTGACGACGCGGGTCAATAGCGAGATGCGGCAGGATGATCGCACCTCCCGGCTGATCTTCGGCTTCCGCTATCTCATCAACTACATCTCGACCTTCACCACCCTGGTGCCGGGTGACGTCCTCGTCACGGGAACGCCGACCGGCGCCGGCGCCCGCTTCGATCCGCCGCGCTACCTGAAGCCGGGCGACGTGATCGAGGTCGAGGGCGAGGGCATCGGCGTGCTGCGCAACGGCGTGGTCGACGAGGTCATCAACAATCTGCTGGCGAGCGACGGGAACAACCGATGACAGTGAGTACCGGCGGCGAAGCCATCGTCCAGGGCCTGGTCGCGCATGGGGTCGACACCGTGTTCGGCCTGCCCGGCGCGCAGATTTATGGCCTGTTCGACGCGTTCCAGCAGGCGCAGCTGAAGGTGATCGGCGCGCGCCACGAGCAGGCCTGCGGCTACATGGCGTATGGTTACGCGCGATCGAGCGGCCGCCCCGGCGTGTTCAGCGTGGTGCCCGGCCCCGGCGTGCTCAACGCCGGCGCAGCAATGCTGACCGCATTCGGTTCGAACGAGCCGGTGCTGTGCCTGACCGGACAAGTGCCGACACCATTCCTGGGCAAGGGCCGCGGCCATCTGCACGAGATGCCGGACCAGCTTGCCACGCTGCGAACATTCGTCAAATGGGCCGAGCGCATCGAATACCCTGATAACGCACCGGCGATGGTGTCGCGCGCGTTCCAGGAGATGATGTCGGGGCGGCGCGGACCCGTGGCGCTGGAAATGCCGTGGGACGTATTCACGCAAGCCGCCGAAGTCGGCGCCGCCAAGGTTTTCGATCCGTTTCCGGCGCCGCTGCCCGATCCGGACCGGATCAAGTCCGCCGCCGCCCTGGTCGCCGGCAGCAAGCGGCCGATGATTTTCGTCGGCAGCGGCGCGATTCACGCATGCGATGAAATCCTCGAACTGGCCGAGCTGATCGATGCACCTGTCGTCGCGTTCCGCAGCGGCCGCGGCATCGTCTCCAATGCCCACGAACTCGGCCTGACCATGGCGGCAGCCTATCGGCTGTGGCCGCAGACCGATCTGATGATCGGAATCGGAACCCGGCTGGAATTGCCGACGATGTCGCGCTGGCCGTTCCGGCCCGACGGGCTGAAATCGGTTCGCATCGACATCGATCCGGTGGAAATGCGCAGGTTTACCCCTGACGTCGCCGTGATCTCCGATGCGCGCGCCGCCACGCGCGAGCTGCGCGCCGCCGTCAGCAAGGCCGGCTACAACAAGACCAGCGGCCGCCGCGCCGCGATCCGCGAGGCCTCCGCGGCGGCGCTGCAGGAGATCCAGAAGGTGCAGCCGCAGATGGCGTACCTCAACATCCTGCGCGAGGTGCTGCCGGATGACGCCATCGTCACCGACGAATTGTCGCAGGTCGGCTTCGCCTCCTGGTACGGCTTTCCGATCTTTAAGCCGCGCACCTTCATCACCTCGGGCTACCAGGGCACGCTCGGCTCGGGCTTTCCCACCGCGCTCGGCGCCAAGGTTGCCAATCCGGACAAGCCGGTGGTCGCGATAACCGGCGACGGCGGCTTCATGTTCGGCGTGCAGGAACTGGCGACCGCGGTGCAGTTCAACATCGGCGTGGTGACACTCGTCTTCAACAACAACGCCTACGGCAATGTGCGGCGCGACCAGATCCAGCGCTTCGACGGGCGCGTGGTGGCCTCCGACCTGGTCAATCCGGATTTTGTGAAACTCGCGGAATCCTTCGGGGTGGGCGCGGTACGCGTCACCTCACCCGAGACCTTCCGCGCGGCGCTGGAAAAGGCGCTGGCGCATGGCGGGCCGTATCTGATCGATATCGAGGTCCCGAAGGATTCGGAAACCACGCCGTGGACGTTCATCCATCCGGCGAAGCCTGAAATTCCTTCACCGTCATTCCGGGATGGTCCGAAGGACCAGACCCGGAATCTCGAGATTCCGGGTTCGATGCTTCGCATCGCCGGAATGACGATTAGACTGCGCGCTCCAGCGGCATGCCCCGTTGCGCCCGCGACGCGGCAATCACGAGCAGCCCGGCGCCCGCGACCGACCAGCACGCCACCGGCGCCCAGTGCAGCAGCGGCGCGTAGTCGGGCAGCTTCTGCAAACCGCCGGCGACCGCCGCCATCCGCGCAAAGGTCGCCAGCGCCAATGCCGAGTACACCAAGCCCACCACCTTGCCTTCGGCGCCGGTCTCCCCGATCGCCAGCGCCGCCGAGATCGCGCTCATCAGCATGCAGCCCCAAGCCGCGCCGGCGATGAACTGCGTCACGATCTCGGTATTGAGGTTGCCCGCGAGTTCTGCACCGAGCACCGCCAGCGCACCGAGCAGGCCGGCAGCGCCCATCACGACGAGGCCGCCGCGGTGCTTCGTCACCACGCTTGCCGGAAACATCGCGATATTGAAACCGATCCAGAACACCGGCATCAGCCATTGCAGATCGGCTGACTTTGCGAAGCGCAGGAAGAAGGGCGCGCTGTTGATGGAAAAATGCAGCTGATAGCCGAGCGCGAGAATGACCATCGAACCGATGAAGATCACCGGCATCCTGCCGAGCGGCTTTGCCGCCCGTGTTGGTTCATCCGGCGGTGAGGCGTCACGCGTCAGATCGCGCTCGACCTTCGATAAGGCCAGCGCAGTGATCAGCAGCACCAAGCTGGAAATCACAAAGGGTAACCTGGCGTCCTGTTTTGCAAGTACCACCCCCAGATAGGGCGACACCGCGCCGGCGAGGCCGTAGCCGAGCATGGCGAGCGCCGCCAGGAACGGCACCCGTGGCTTGGCGCGATGCTTGCCCAATAGTGTCAGCGGCGGCGCGCGCAGCGCCGATGAGGTGGCGGCCCAGATCACGATCAGGGCGATGAACCAGACTTGCGCGCCCGCCCCGGTGCCGGCCACGAACGGCAACGCGACAAAGGCCAGGCAGGAGATCGCGGTCAGAACGCCGACGAACAGCCCGAGCCGCCCGACCATGCGAGAAATCCGGTCGGCGGCGATCCCCATCGCGGTGTCGGTGATGGTGAAGATCGCCTGGTCCAGCATCAGGATCAGGATCACCGCCGACGGCGCGATGCCTACCTCGGCGGCCAACTTCGGCAGATAGATGACATAGGTGGTCCAGCCCAGCGTGAACACCAGCTGCAGGATGGCGAGATAGACGCCGGTGCGATCGGCGCTTGTTGAGTTCGCGTCGGCTGTTGTTTCTGGCGTGCTCATCCTGGACCTCGGCCCGCAAAGCATAGCCAGAGGCGGCCCGGATGGAAAGCGCGCCTCAGCGCGCCCTGCGAAACGTCAGATTGATGCGCCGGCGGCCGAGCATGGCGTGCTCGCCGTCGGCGAGCGGCGCGACGCCGTGAAAGAAAAGCCGCGTCGGCCCGCCCCACACCACGATATCGCCGTGTTCGAGCCGGAAGCGGCGGGGCTTGTCGCTGCGCTTCAGCCCGCCGAACAGGAAGATCGCGGGCAGTCCCAGCGAGACCGAGACGATCGGCGCGCCAAAATCCTGCTCATCCCTGTCCTGATGCAGCGACATTTTTGCGCCGGGCTCGTAGCGATTGACCAGGCACGCATCCGGCGAGAAGCCCGCATACCCCGCACGATCGGCGGCCTGGTCCGCCAGCGCGCGAAACGACGGCGGCATCGCCGGCCATGGCTTTCCGCTCAGGGGATCGCTTGCGTCGTAGCGATAGCCGGTGCGATCGGTGACCCAGCCAAAGCCGCCGCAATTGGTCATCGCCGCCGACATCGCGTAGCCGCCCGGCGTGAGCATATGGCGAAACGGCGCTTGCACTTCGATTTCGCGCAGGGCCGCGATCAGCTCGGTCTCGACCGGCCGCGCGAACCCGCGAAGCAGCACGGCGCCCTCGGCAATGGTCTCTTGCGACCCGCCGGCGTCGGCAACGCTTGCAAAGAGATCGGCAGTCAACGGGCCCGCGCTCACTTCGCGTCGTGAAAGATCACACCGATTGTATGGCGGTGGCCGGAGCGAACCCGGCTGACGCCGTGCCGGAGATTAACGCGATAGTTGCCGCGCGTCCCCGCAACCGGCCGGTGATGCACAGCAAAAGCGACCGCGTCGCCTTGCACAAGCGGCACCACCTCGGGCCGGGACTGCATCCGCGGCCGCTGCTCGGTCAGCACGAATTCGCCGCCGGTGAAATCGCGGCCCGGTTCCGACAACAGGATCGCGACCTGCAGCGGGAACACGTGCTCGCCGTAGAGGTCCTGATGCAGGCAGTTGTAGTCGCCCTCGCCATATTGCAGCAGCAGCGGCGTCGGCCGGTCCTGGCCGGCGGCATGGCAGCGTTTCAGGAAAGCGTCATGGGTCTGGGGATAGCGGATATCGAGGCCCATCGCCTCGTTCCAGCGGTTGGCGACCTCGCGCAGCCGCCCATAAAGCGCCGGGCGCAACTCCGCGATCAGCGATGGCAGCGGATAGGCAAAATACTTGTACTCGCCGCGCCCAAAACCGTGGCGACCCATCACGATCCGGCTGCGGAAATGCCGGTCGTCGGGGTAGAGCGCGGCGAGCGCGCGGCATTCATCCGGGAACAACAAGCCTTTAAGCACGGCGCAGCCCTGGGCATCGAGTTCCCGGGTGACTTGCGGCCAATCCGTGGCGTCAACGCGCGCGGAGATGTCGGATGCAGGTGCGAAGTGGATTTTTGCAGCTGATTTCATGGTTGCGGATCTTCGCAAATCGGTGGGTCCTGTGCCACCCGATTTCCGGCCGGTCTTCACCTCTCCCGCTTGCGGGGGAGGTCGACGCGCGAAGCGCGGCGGGTGGGGGCTCTCACCGCTTGCGCCGGTGTCTTGGTCGGGCACCCCCACCCCGCCCTCCCCCGCGAAGAGCGGGAGAGGGAGCAGACCGCCGTCGCGGCGATATCTCTATCCCAGCACCGGCAATTCAATCACGTCATAGCCGTGTCGTATCGTGCGCTTGAGCACCGGATCCTCAAGCTCGAACTCGAACCGGCTTGCCGGGCGGATGCCGCCTATAGCGGCGAAGGTGCCGCCGAACATCGCGCAGCCATCGGGCAGACGCGTGTCGCCGAAGCAACCCCTGATCAGTTGCTCCACCGGCAGCATGTGATCCAGTGTGCCTTCCTGGTAGAGCACGCGCGCGCCGCCGATAAGAGCATGCGCGCGCAGAATCATCCGGTCCCAATGGCCGATGACGTCCTCGATTTCCCACAGCACCGGCGCCACCACCTTGTCGCACATCTGTTTCGACACGGTGACGCCGTAGCTCTCGACCTTGCGGTCGGTATGATCGGAGCCGGTGCCGACGAAGATGCGGCCCTGCCAGCCGATCAGCACGAATTCGACCTCGCCGCTGGAATCGCCGCCGCTGACTTCGATGGAGTCCTCGGTGGTCAACCGCCGCGCCGAGACGCGATAATAGATCGGCGTGGTCGCCGGGCGCGCGATGCCGATCGCTTCGAGCTCGGCGATATGCTTGTCGCGCGCGACCGGATCGCGACCGGTCCACCCTGCGATCACCGCCTGATCGATCGGCAGCGTCAGCGGGGTCGTCGTGTCCTGGGCGTCGACGGTGAATGCGAGATCATACACGGATGGCGGCCTCCATTCCGGCGGCGAGTTCGAGGATGCGGCGGTCGGTGCCGCCCGATGACGCCAGCGTCAGTCCGACCGGCACCTCGCCCTCGCCGTGGCAGGGCAGCGAAATCGCGCAGCCGTCGATCATGTTGATCAGGGTGCAGTTGCGCAGCGAGCGCAGGTTTTCCCGCGCAAAAACCTTGTCGTCGGCGAGGTCGGCGATTACAGGCGGCGTATTCGCGGTGGTCGGCATGATCAGCGCGTCATACGGCGCAAGGCGCGCGGCGGCGCGCGCGATCAGCGATTTTCGCGCCGCCAGCAGATCGATATAGTCGGCCGCGCTGATGGCCTCGCCGCGCAGGATGCGTCCCGACACCCGTGGGTCGTAGGCGTCGCCGTGGCTGGCGATGAGATAGCGGTGCCAGGCGTAGCTTTCCGCCGCCGCAAAGCCGCCTTTTGCGTTCATCACCCCGACGTCGAGGAATTCCGGAACCGCGATCCGCTCGATCAGCGCGCCCTGGCGTGACAATGTTTCCAATGCGCGCTCGAAGGTGCGCGCCACCGCGTCGTCGAGTTCGTCGAGCGCGATCGTGGTCGGCACGGCGAGCCGCATGCCCTTGATCGGGCGCGGCGACAGCGGAGCAACGGGCTCGCCGGCCAACACGGCATCGAGCACCGCGCAACAGGCCGCCGTGCGCGCCAGCGGCCCAAAACTGTCGAGCGTGAACGACAGCGGCACGCCGCCCTCCAGCGGCACCCGCCGCTGCGTCGGCTTGAAGCCCGCGATGCCGTTATAGGCAGCCGGAATCCGGCACGAGCCGCCGGTATCGGTGCCGAGCGCGCCATGCGCCATGCGGTCGGCGACGGAGACTGCGGCCCCCGACGACGATCCGCCCGGCACATGGCCGATATCGCGGCGCCATGTCCCCTTCGGCGTGCCGTAATGCGGATTGATGCCGATGCCGGAATAGGCGAATTCGGTCATGTTGGTGCGGCCGATCACCACGAACCCCGCCCGGCGCAGCCGCGCCACCACCGGCGCATCGGCTTCCGCCGGCGCAGAGTCCTCCAGCGCACGCGAGCCGGCGCGGGTCACCTGCCCCCTGATGTCTAACAGGTCCTTGACCGAGACGGGAATGCCGGCATAGCGCGACGGCGCCGCCTTGATCTCGCGCAGCCGGTCCATCGCTTCCGCCGCTTCGATGGCGGCCTCAGCGTCGACATGAATGAAGGCGCGCTCGCCTTCGCCGGTAGCATCGGCGATCCGCTCCAGGCAGCCATCGACAATTCTGCGGGCAGAGGTGCGGCCGCTTTCGAGATCGCCGGCGAGTTGCTCAAGCGTCGGGATGTTCAGCATTTTCCACTTTCTTCGGCATGGCCCGGCATGACGATCATACGTCGTACTCAATTTCGAGATCGAGCAGCGCGGAACTCAGCGACTTGCCATGGGCATCCAGCGCCAGCGAGCGCGTCACGCCGCCGCCGAGAGCGGCAGTCATGACGAAATTCAGCGCCGATATCTTGGGCAGCTCATAGCGAACCACCTCGCCTTCGACGACGCCTTCGAAATGCGCCTTTACGCGCTCGCTGGTCACCTGCGCCAGCAGCAATGGAAAATGTTTCTCGTCATAGGCGATGACGGAAATATTGGAGGTGTTGCCCTTGTCGCCGGTGCGGGAGTGGGCGATCTCGCGCAGCTTTGTCACGTCAGCCCCCCACGAACTGGATCGAGGGTTTTGCCAATTCGCGCGGCAGCAGCACGGACGCCACCGCGACCACGTCGCGTGCCGATTTGAAAGCGCCGCCGCCTGCCGCGGGGCCGTTGGTATAGAGCGTTTCGACCTCGTTGCCGATCCTGACCGCCTCGCGCAAATTCTCGGTGCGGCCGGCGACGCGGACGCGCACCTCGTAGGGTTCGTTTGCCTGCACGGAAACTTGCGAACCGTGCAGCGAATCGACGCCGATCAGTTCGAACCGCAATTCGCTTGCTTCGACGCCGGTCAGCTTCAGCCGCTCGCGCACGATTTCGAGCGCCAATTGCCCGCGCGCCAGCGCGCCGGGGCCGGCGTAGGAAATCTGGCCCTCGCCGATAAAACTGTCGACATAGCCGACCGAGACTTTCAGCGTGCCGGTGCGCTGGGTCCCGCGCCCGCCGCTGACCCGCACGCGGTCGCGCGCGATCTCCTCGACTTTCACTTGCGAGAAATCGGCGACCACGTCCGGCTGGATATACTGCTTCGGGTCGTGCACCTCGTAGAGCAGTTGCTCCTTGCAGGTCCGTGCCGTCACCGCGCCGCCGCTGCCTTCGACCTTGGTGATGACGAGCGCGCCGTCCTCGCCGACCTCGCCGATGGGAAAGCCGAGCCGCGCCAGGTCGGCAATGTCCTTGTAGCCGGGGTCCGCAAAATAGCCGCCGGTGATTTGCCCGGCGCATTCCAGCAGGTGGCCGGCAACGGTGCCTTGCCCCAACAGGTTCCAGTCGTCCATCGCCCAGCCGAAGGCATGGATCATCGGCGCCAGGAACAGCGCGGGATCCGAGGCGCGTCCGGTGATCACGATGTCGGCGCCACCGGAAAGCGCCTGCGCCATCGGCTCGGCGCCGAGATAGGCGTTGGCCGACAGCAAACGATTGCCGAGCTGTTTTATGGTGCCGTCGAATTCCATGATCGGCAAATCGCCGTCCTTGCAGGCATCGAGCACGTCGTCGCCGATCACCGCGGCGATTTTCAGCGACGACAGCCCCAGCGATTTTGCGATCTCGGCGGTCTTGCGGGCGGCCGCGAGCGGATTGGCCGCGCCCATATTGGTGACGATCTTGATGCCCTTGGCGACGCAGAGCGGCAGCACGGCCCGCATCCGCTGCTCCAGCAACGGGTCGTAACCGCCGTCCGGGTTCTTCATGCGCGCCTGCTGCGCCAGCGCCACCGTGCGCTCGCCGAGGCACTCGAACACCAGATACTGGATGTCGCCCTTCTCGGCGAGTTCGACCGCGGGCTCGATGCGATCGCCCGAATAGCCCGCGCCTGATCCGATCCTGATCGTCCGCATCATTTCAGCCCGAAATAGGCGCGCCGCAGCGCTTCGTTGTCGGTCATCTCGGCAACCGTCCCGGAAAAGCGGATGCGCCCGCCTTCCAGCACGAACACCCGTGTGGCGACCTCGAGGAAGCCGATATTCTGCTCGGCGATCAGAAGCGCAAGCCCCCGTCCGCGCAGATCGCTCAGGATTCGGATCACCTCCTTGACGAACAGCGGCGACAGCCCGGCCGAGGGCTCATCCATCACCAGAAGTCGAGGTTCGGCGGCTAACGCCTTGGCAATGCCCAGCATCTTGCGCTGGCCTCCGGACAGGCTGGAAGCCGGCGCGCGACGCTTTTCGCGCAAGGCCGGAAATACGCCGTACAGTTCCTCGGCGCGGGCGCCGGGATCGGCATGGCCCAGCGCCTGCGCGCCGACGCGGATGTTTTCCTCGATCGACAGGTCCGGAAACACCGCAAGCTCCGACATATAGGTCATGCCGAGCCGCATCCGGTCGCTGGAGCGCATCCGCGTCACGTCCTCGCCGGCCAATGTGATATTGCCCTGCCGCGCCTCGATCAAGCCGACCAGAGATTTCAGGAAGGTGGTCTTGCCGGCGCCGTTGGCGCCCAACAGCAGCACGGTTTCGCCCGCGCGCACGTCGAGATCGACGCCCCACAGCACCTGCATGGTGCCATAGCCGGCATCGACGCCGGCGGCGTTCAGCAGCGGACCGTCCTCAGGCGGCATGCTCGCCTCCCAGAAACACCTCGATCACCTCCGGCACCTGGACGGCGACCGCCAGCTTGCCCTCAAAGATCTCCTTGCCGGCGTTCATGACGATGACGCGGTCGGTGATGTGCTCGATGAAGCCCATGAGGTGCTCGACCACGATGATGGCGATGCCGGTCTGCGCCAGCGCCTTGATCCGCTCGGCGATCCAGTCGAGTTCCGCCGGATTGAGCCCGGCGGCGAGTTCATCGAGCAGCAACAGCCGCGGCCGGGTAGCGAGCGCGCGCACCAGATCCAGCATCTTCTGCTGCGCATTGTTGAGATCGGATGCCGGGCGGTCCGCGACCTCGGCGAGCCGGTATTCGTCAAGCAATTCGGCCATATCAGGCGGCGCCACGGCGGCGCGGCCATAGGCCAGCGCGACCTCGATATTCTGGCGCACCGTGAGCGACAGGAACGGCTTTGGGATTTGAAAAGTGCGGTTGATGCCGCGATGCACCAGCTTGTGCGAGGCGACCCCGCCGATCGAGCTGCCATCCAGCACTACCTCGCCGCCATCGGGCGCATAGAGGCCGGAGATCACATTGATCGCGGTGGTCTTGCCGGAGCCATTGGGACCGACCAGGCCAAGGATCTCCCCTGCCGCGACATGAAAACTCAGGCCGTCGAGCGCATAAAAGCCGCCGAAGCGTTTTGCGAGTTTTGTCACCTTGAGAATCGGCGCGCGCTCAGGGGACATGCCAGCCCCTTCGCGTTGCCAGTGACACCAGGCCGGCGGGAAGAAACAGCACCAACCCCATGATCAGCAGGCCGTAGATCAGCTGGAAGTATTGCGGCGTCGTAAAACCGATCAAATTGTAGATGCCGTAGAGGATGATGACGCCGACGATCGGGCCGGTGATGGTGGCGACGCCGCCGAACAGCGCAAACACGATGGCAAAGATGCTGAATTCGCCGGAAAAGACATTGTCGGGATAGAACACCGAGACATACCAGGCATAGACCCCGCCGGCGAGACCGGCGACCAGCGCGGAAGCGAGCCAGGCGATCACCCGCATCCGCACCACGTCGACACCCGCCATCGAGGCCGAGACCGCGTCTTCCCGAACCGCCTGCAGCGCAAGGCCGAAGCGCGAGTTCTTCAGGAACACGACGGCCCCCAAGGTCAGCGCCAGCACGACCAGCGCGGCCGAATAGGCCAGCGTCGGGTTGAAGGTGCCGGTCAGCGACACGCCGTAGGGCCCGCGCGTGATGTTCTCCAGTGCCGGATTGGCGACGAAGTGCAGCACGGCCAGCGACGCCGCGAGATTGGCGATGGCAAAATAGGCGCCCGACAGCCGCAACAGCGGCGTCAGCAACAGCCCGAGCGCGACCCCTACCACCCCGCCCGCCAGCACCGCGATCAGCGCCGGCGCCTGATAATGCATCACCAGGATCGCAAAACCATAGGCGCCGGCGCCGAAGAAGCCGACATAGCCGAACGGCAGGTATCCGGTGAACCCGTAGATGATGTTCACGCCCTGGGCGAGAATGAGAAAGATCACAAAATTGAACAGCAGCAGGTGATTCTGGTAGACGCCCGGCAGCACCGCGAAGATCGCGAGCAGCGGCACGACGATGAACAGCGTGTGTTTGAAGGCGCTAGGCAACGCGCACCCGCCTTCCCAACAGCCCGCTCGGCCGCAGCAGCAGGATGAAGATCAGCAGCACGTAGGGCAAAAGATCGGCCCACGAACTGAGATAGGTCTGCACCAGCATGTAGCAGACGCCATAGACGACGCCGCCGAGCGCTGTCCCCAAGGGATTGCCGAGCGATCCCAGCACCACGATGGCAAAGGAAGTCACGGTCGCATCCGCGCCGAATGCCGGCGTCACCGAGCCGAACATGAAGGGCGCGAACACGCCGGCGACTGCCGCAAGTCCGAGCCCGATGCCGAAGGCCGCGGCCGAGACGCGGTCGACGTCGATGCCGGTGGCAAACGCCTCGTCGCGCCTAGACATCACGGCACGGGTTAGTGTTCCGAGCCGGGTGCGGTACAGATAGAGATAGACCAGCGCGATCGCGATCAGGCTGGTGACGGCGGCGATCACCCAGGAAGCCGGGAACCCCTGGCCGAAGATATGGATCGGCCCGCTCGCCTCAGCCTTGCCGCCGAACAGTTTGACCTTGATGGTCGAAAACACCGTGCCCAGCGCGCGGCTCTGGATCGAACGCTCGCTGGTGCCGAAGAAAATCGTCGTGATGGCCTCGATCACCTGCGACAGCCCGAAGAACAGGATGATCGACAGCATTTCCGGGTTCACCGATCCCTGCAGCCGCGGCACCAGCACCCAATAGAGCAACAGGCCGGCGGCGAGGAAGATCACGAAGGCCAGCGGCACCGCGAATAAGGGATCGATGCCGGCCAGCGACACCACGCCGAACGCGACGAAGGCGCCGAGCATCAGGAAATCGCCGTGCGCCAGATTGACGATGCGCATGACGCCGAACACGAGATTGAGGCCGATCCCGACCAGGCTGAAATACAGGCCGAACAACACGCCGGCGACGAGCGCGTAAACCAGCATCAGCGATTCGCCCCCGGCATATCGTTTCCGATCCCAGCTCGCCTCATGGACGCGGATAGACCGGCTTGCCGGTGGCGGTTTCGTGCGGATAGACCGAGACAAACTTGATGTGTTCGTGGTCGATCATGAGCTGCCCGAGCGGCGTCAATTCGCCGATCTGACCGCCCATCTCGTCGAGCGCGAAGGTGCCGTCGAGCGTCTTGAGCTGTCCGGACAGGCTGAAGGTTGCCCGCCGCAGTTCCATCTGATCGAGGCTGGTCGCGACCGACAGCGTCTTTTCGAGCACGAGGCCCGTGGTGTAGCCGGCGGTGGCGTTGAAGCCGAACTCGATCTTGCCGTCAGGATATTTCTTCTCCCAGGCGGCTTTGTATTCCTTCATGGTCATGCCGAAATTGACCGGATAATCCAGTTCCGACGGCGGCACATAGGTGAAGACATATTCAAGGCCCTTGGCGCCGACGTTCTTTTCGAGCAGTTCGGTTTCGATGCCCGCATAGATCGCAAACAGCATTTTGAACTTGACGCCGACATCTCCGACATTGCGCAGGAACGCAATATCGTTCGGCGCGTAGCCGAAATGGATCACCGCGTCCGGCTCGGTGTTGGCGATGTTGTTGATGATCACGGTGTAGTTGGTGGTCTCGGTCGGAATGCCCTGGTCGTAGACGATGTCGATCGGCGCGCCCGAATCCTTCACGAATTTGCGGAAGGCGTTGGCCTGGGTTCCCGTGAATTCGTTGGTGGCGTAGAGGATCGCGATCTTCTTGATGCCGAGGCCCGGGCCGTCATGCGAGATGAAATCGGCGACCGGCTTTGGCCAGACGGTCGAGACCGGATCGGCCATCAGCGCGATATAGGGATTGTCCTTGGAGAAGAAGCTGGCGCCGGTGCCGGTCTGGTCGAACAGGAACATCTTGTGGTCGCGCGCGATCGCAACCGCCGGGGCCGTCAGCACCGAGCCGGAGTCGGCGACCAGGAGGTCGACCTTGTCCTGGGTGATCAGCTGGTTGTAGAGCGTGGAGGCGGTGGCGGTGTTGCTCTGGTCGTCATAGGCAACGAGCTTGACCGGGATTTTCTTGTCGAACGCTTTCACGTAGACCCCGCCGTCGGCGTTCTTCTGGTCGGCCCAGAGTTTCAGCGCGCTGAAGACCGGTACCGAGATCGAGGCGAAGCGTCCGGATGACGCATAGAGCGTGCCGATCTTGATCTCGGCCGGCGCATCCGCAGCCATTGCCGGTGCGGCCAGCGCAAACCCCGCCGCCAGCACCGCGCCTGTGATCCTCAACATGAAATCCTCCCGATTTTCTTGGTTCTGGCGCGCAATGTACCGCGTCAGGTCATAGCCATACAAGCATCCCCGCCCGGGCAATAGTGCGTGTGCCGGAATACGCGGCATGCAAGAGGTCGGCTGGACCGTTGACGGCGGGCCATCCAATGTCGCATCAAGATTGGAACCAGCGGGCCGAGGCACGCCCGCCATCAGGAGGAAATCACCGACATGGCCGAGCCAGCGCGCGCGAAACCCAAACCGACGCCGGAGACCCAGCATTTCTGGGACGGCACGCAATCAGGCGAACTGCGCCTGCAGCGCTGTGACGCCTGCGCCAACGTCTATTTCCCGCCGCGCCCGTTCTGCCCTGCCTGCGGCGGCCGCAAGGTCAGCATCTTCAAGGCCAGCGGCAAGGGCAAGCTTTACAGCTACGTGATCCATCACCGCCCGGTGCCGGGTTTCACGCCGCCTTACTCCATCGCCGTGGTCGAGCTGGACGAAGGCCCGCGCATGATGAGCAACATCGTGGATTGTCCGCAAACGCCGGAGGCGCTCGAACTCGACATGAAGCTGGAGGTCAAATTCGAAAAACTCGACGACAAGATCACCCTTCCCTTGTTCCGACCGGCGAAGGGTTAAATATCATGCGCAGGAAGCAAGTTGCCGTCGTCGGCGCGGCAGAGACCACCGAGCTCGGCGTCATCCCCAACACCTCGCAAATTCAGTTGCACGCGGACGCGGCGCTCAACGCCATCGCAGATGCAGGGCTGAAACTGTCCGACATCGACGGCTTTGCCACCGCGGTGGAGACACCGCAGCAGATCGCGCATTACCTCGGCATCACGCCGACCTGGGTCGACGGCACTTCCGTCGGCGGCTGCTCGTTCATGCTGCATGTCCGCCATGCCGCGGCCGCGATCGAGGCCGGCCTCTGCAAGACCGTGCTGATCACGCATGCCGAGAGCGGCAAGTCGAACATCGGCCGCACCCCGCGCATGACCGGCCCGGACAGCCTGAACGGCCAGTTCGAGCTGCCCTATGGCGTCTCGACGCCGGCCAGCATGTTTCCGATTCCCGTGCTGCGCTACATGAAGACCCATGGCATCACCCATGAGCAGATCGCCATGGTCGCGGTGGTGCAGCGCGAATGGGCCGCGAAAAATCCGCGCGCTACCATGAAGGCGCCGATCACGGTCGAGGATGTGCTGAACTCGCGCATGATCGCCTATCCCTTCCGCATCCTGCAATGCTGCCTCGTCACCGACGGCGGCGGCGCGCTGATCCTGACCTCGACCGATCGCGCCAGGGATTTCAAGACCAAGCCGGTCTATATCCTCGGCACCGGCGAAAGCGTGGAGACGCCGATGGTCAGCCAGATGCAGACTTTTGATAGTTCTCGCGCGTTCAAGGTGGCGGGGCCGCTGGCGTTCAAGGAAGCCGGCATCGCCCACAAGGACGTCGATCACCTCATGATCTACGATGCCTTCGCGCATCTGCCGCTCTACGGCCTCGGCGACCTCGGCTTCATGCCGCACGAGGAGACCGGCAAATTCATCGCCGACGGCAACACCAGACCCGGCGGCAAGCTGCCGCTCAACACCAATGGCGGCGGCCTCTCCTACATGCATTCCGGCATGTACGGCATGTACGCGCTGCAGGAAAGCGTGCGGCAAATGCGCGGAATCGCGCCGGCGCAGGTGCCGGGCGCGAAGATATCGGTGTGCCACGGCGTCGGCGGCATGTTCGCGGCAAGTGGCACGATCATTTTTACGAATGAGAGATAGTCGTCATTCCGGGATGGTCCGAAGGACCAGACCCGGAATCTCGAGATTCCGGGTTCGCGCTTTGCGCGCCCCGGAATGACGAACAACAACGGAGGGCATCATGGCGCAAGGCAAATCACTCGACGGCAAATCCATCATCGTCACCGGGGCGGGGCGCGGCATCGGGCGCGAGATCGCGCTGCTCTGCGCGGCCGAGGGAGCAAAAGTCGTGGTCAACGACCCCGGTGTCGCCGCCGACGGTTCGGGATCGAGCGCGAGCCCGGCCGAGGAAGTGGTCGACGAGATCAAGAAGCGCGGCGGCACGGCGGTGGCCAATTTCGAAACCGTGGCTGAAGCGATTCCCGCCAGCAAAATCGTGAAAATGGCGGTCGACAGTTTTGGCAAGCTCGATGGCGTGGTCAACAATGCCGGCATCCTGCGCGACGCGATCTTTCATCGCATGAGCATCGACGCCTTCGAATCCGTCATCAAGGTGCACCTGATGGGTTCGTTCTACGTCTCGCATGCCGCGGCACGGCTGTACCGCGAGCAGGAAAGCGGCGCGTTCGTGCACTTCACCTCGACCTCCGGTCTGGTCGGCAATTTCGGCCAGGCCAACTACGCCGCGGCGAAACTCGGCATCGTGGGATTATCGAAATCGATCGCGCTCGACATGAACCGTTTCAACGTGCGGTCCAATTGCGTCTCGCCGTTCGCCTGGAGCCGCCTGATCGGAACCATTCCGACCGAGACCGAGGCGGAGAAGGCGCGGGTCGAAAAGATCAAGCAGATGGGCCCGGAGAAGATCGCGCCCGTGGTGGCCTATCTGCTCGGCGATGCCTCCAAGGACATCACCGGACAGATCTTCGGCGTGCGCATGAACGAGATTTTCCTGTTCGGTCAGAACCGCCCGCTGCGCTCCGTGCAGCGCACCGAAGGCTGGACGCCGCAGACCGTCGCCGAGCATGCGATGCCGGCATTGAAGCCGTCCTTCTACAAGCTCGACCGCTCCGCGGACATTTTCAGCTGGGATGCGATTTAGAAGCGGGCGAATAAGGAGTGGCGAATAGATAACACAGATCTCCTATTCGCTATTCGCCACTCGCCATTCGCTTCTCTTCCTTACCCGCTATTCCTCAGCCCCGCCGAAATGCCGTTGATGGTGATCTGGATGCCGCGCAGCACCTGTTCGTCGGGGTTTTGCGCGCGATGCTCCTTCAACAGTTCGACCTGCACGTGGTTGAGCGGATCGAGATAGGGGAAGCGGTTGCGGATCGAGCGCTCCAGCAGCGGATTGCCCTGCAGGAGCCGTTCCTGGCCCATGATATCGAGCGCCAGGTCGATCGAGGTCTGCCATTCCTGCCGGATGCGCCCGAAGATCTTGTTGCGCAACGCCACATCCGGCACCAGTTCGGCATAGCGCGAGGCGATCGCGATCGAGCTCTTCGCCAGCACCATGTCCATGTTCGACAACAGCGTGCGGAAGAACGGCCACTCGCGATAGAGTTCGCGCAGGAACGGCATGCCCTTGTCGGGATGCTCCTTGATCCAGATCTCGACAGCGCTGCCAAAGCCGTACCAGCCGGGCAGCATCAGCCGGCATTGCGCCCAGCTGAACACCCAGGGAATGGCCCTGAGATCCTCGATCTCGCGGGTCTTCTTGCGCGAGGCCGGCCGGCTGCCGATGTTCAGGGTGGCAATTTCGGTGATGACGGTGGAATTCCAGAAATAATCCGCAAAGCCTTCGGTCTCATAGACCAGCCCGCGATAGGCCTTGAAGGCGAGATCGGACAATTGCTCCATCGCCTTCAGATAGCCGTCCGATGGCGCGCTTTGCTTCGGCTGCAGCAAACTCGCTTCCAGCGTCGCAGCGGCAAGGATTTCCAGATTGTTGCAGCCGACTTCGGCATTGGAATATTTGCTGGAAATGATCTCGCCCTGCTCGGTGATCCGGATCTGGCCGTTCACCGCGCCGCCGGGCTGCGCGATGATGGCGTCATAGCTCGGCCCGCCGCCGCGGCCGACCGAGCCGCCGCGGCCGTGAAACAACCGCAGGCGCACATGGTGGCGCTCGAATACCTCGACCAGGCCGATCTCGGCCTTGTAAAGCTCCCAGCCCGAAGTGACGAAACCGCCATCCTTGTTGCTGTCGGAATAGCCGAGCATCACTTCCTGCACCGCGCCGCGGCTGTCCACCAGCTTGCGGTAATCGTGCATCGACAGCAGCCGGTCCATGATGGCGCTCGATGCCTGCAAATCCTCGATGGTCTCGAACAGCGGCACGATATTGATGGCGCTGCGGCCGGAGGGATCGACGAGGCCCACCTCCTTCAACAACAGCGCGACCTCCAGCATGTCGGACACGCCCTTGCACATCGAAATGATGCATTGGGGGATGGTGTCGGCGCCGAACCTGGCATGGGCCTCGGCCGCCGCATGGAACACGGCGAGTTCGCCGACCGTCTCCTCGCTGTATTTCACGAAGCTCGATGTCAGCGGCCGCGTGTTGCGCAACTCGCCGGTCAGGAGCGCGATCCGCGCCTCTTCGCCCAGCGCCAGATAGGACATGCCGGGCATCGCGGCGTCGATCAATTCGGCGACCGTGCGCTCATGCACGGCGGAATTCTGCCGCATGTCGAGGCTGGCGAGATGGAAGCCGAAGCAATCCACCGCCCGTCGCAGGTGCCGCAGCCGGCCGCGCGCGATCACCCGCGAATTGTTCGAGATCAGCGAGCGATAGATGGTATCAAGATCGGACTTGAATTCGCCGACGCCGGCGTAAGCCGCGGCTTCGCCGACCGGAGGGCGCGTGGTCTCCACGTCGAGCCGCGCGGCGGTCGCGGTCAGTCGCGCATAGATGCCGGACACCGCCAGCCGATAGGGCTCGCCCTTTCGGTGCGGCGATTTATCCGGCGAGCGCTCCGCGAGCGCGCGCAAATCCTTGGAGACATCGGTCAGATGCGCCGCCAGCGACAATTCGGAGCCGAGCACATGCAGCTCCTCCAGATAATAGCGCAGCACGCGGCTCGACTGCAGTTTTAGCGTGCCGCGCATCACCTCCGCCGTCACGAACGGGTTGCCGTCGCGGTCGCCGCCGATCCAGCTTCCCATCTTCAGGAACGACGCCAGTTCGCCGGGCGCGGCGCTGTCGCCCTCGTTGAGCTTGTCCTCCAGCTTGCAATGCAGCCGCGGCACCTCGTGCAGGAAGGTGTAATCGTAGAACGACAGCCCGTTGGCGACCTCGTCGAGCACGGTGAGCTTGGTCCGGCGCAGCAGGTTGGTCTTCCACAGCGTCAGCACCTCGCGGCGCATTTTTTCGTCGCTCGCCGCAAGCTCCTCCGGCGTCAGCTGCACCCGTTCGCGCCGGTCCAATAGCGCCGCGATCTCCATCTCGCGGTCGATCGTGCTCTTGCGGCGAACTTCGGTCGGGTGCGCGGTCAGCACCGGGCTGACCAGCGCGGTTGCGAAGAATTTGCGCAAGTCGGCCGCGGAAAAGCCGGCCGCGCGCGCATGCGACAGCGTCAGCGCCAGCGTTCCCGGAAGCGGTGTGGCGCTCGCGGCGGCGCGCATCTGCCGGATGTTGTTCTGGTCCTCGGCAATATTGGCGAGATGGGAGAAATAGCTGAAGGCGCGCACGATACGCACGGTCTGGCTGATCGACATGCTGTCGAGGATCACTTCCAGCTCGCGCCGCGCCGTCTTGTCTTCATCCCGATGGAACCGGATCGAGGTCTGCCGGATGCGCTCGACCAGGTCGAACACGTCGGCGCCCTCCTGGTCGCGCACGGTGTCGCCGAGGATGCGTCCGAGCAGGCGGATGTCATTCCGCAGCCGGACGTCTTCCTCGAGCGCCTGGGCATCCTCGGCGCGATTGGACCGCAATTCAGGTTCGGAAGGCATGGTCTGGGGAGACATGTCTGACTGCTCCAGAGGCTGCCCGGCAACCCCGAGTGTGCAACATTTTTGCCGCAGTGCAAGATAAAGATGGAGGCGGTCTCAATTTGTCGTCCCTGCTTTGCAGAGACGGCAAAAGCTAAATCCGCCGCCCTGCCCGCTCCCAATAGGGATCGCGCAGGCGGCGCTTGAAAATCTTGCCGGAATCCTCGCGCGGCAGGTTTTTGTGGATTTCGACGTGTTTTGGAACCTTGTAATCGGCCAGCGCGGTCTTCAGCCGGGCGCGGATGTCGGCAATGTCCAGCGTCACGCCCGCTTGCGGTTCCACCACCGCCATCAGCGCCTCGCCGAACTCCTCGTCGGGGATGCCGAAAACGGCGCAGTCATGCACCCCCGGCACCGCGTGCAGCGCGGCCTCGATTTCGGCCGGATAGATGTTGACGCCGCCCGAGATCACCATGTCGCGCTTGCGGTCGCAGATGAAGACATAGCCGTCCTGGTCGATGTAGCCGACATCGCCCGAGGTGATAAATCCCTCGCGCTCGATCTCGGCGCGCTTGTCCGGCTTGTTGTGATAGGTGAAGTCCGGATTGCCTGCTATCCGCGAATAAATCTCGCCGATCTCGCCCTGCCGCAGCACCCGGCCGTCCTCGCCGATGAAGCGCAATTCGGCGCCCGGCGCGATCCGGCCGACGGTGCCGGGCTTGTTCAGCGCATCCTCGGAAGTGGCGAAGGTGACGGCGCCGGATTCGGTTGAGCCGTAAAATTCATAGATCACCGGGCCCCACCATTCGATCATCGCGCGCTTGACGTCGGCGGGACACGGCGCGGCGGCGTGGATGATATGGCGCAGCGAGGAGACGTCGTATTTCCGGCGCACGGCTTCCGGCAACTTCATCAGCCGGATGAACATGGTCGGCACCATGAAGATGGTGTCGATCCGCTCCGTCTCGACCAGCCGCAAGAACTCCTCCGGCTCGAACCGGGGCATCAACACCAGCGCGCCGCCGAGCCGGCCCGAACGCAGGCCGAACGAATTCGGCGCGGAATGATAGAGCGGCCCCGGCAGCAGTGCCCGTGCCTGCGGCTGCAGGCCATAGATCAAAGCGCGCATCCGCTCGGCGGAAGCGCTCTGTTCCGGTGTCGGCGCATGGCGCCGCACGCCCTTGGGATTTCCCGTCGTGCCCGAAGTGTAGATCATGTTCGCCGGCTGCGGCCGCGCCGGGCCGTCGTAAAGCGATTGCTGGGCGAGCCAGATTTCCAGATCGAGCGCGAAATCGGGCGTGGCGAGATGATCGGGATCGATCCTGTAATTCGCCAGGATTTCCGGCGGCGTCGGGACGCTGAGCACGGTAAGGCCGGCGGGAGTAGCGTCGCGCAGCTGATGCAGCAGGTCGGCATGGCCGACCAGCACGCGCGTGCCGGAATCCCGCAGGATGTAATTGATCTCCTCCGGCTTGAAATGCCAGTTGACCGGCACCGCATAGGCGCCGAGCCGCATCGCGCCATAGGCCGCCTCGATGAAGGCGATGTCGTTGCGCATCAGGATGCAGACGCTGTCGCCCTGGCCGACGCCGAGCCGCTCGAAGCCGCCGGCCATCCGCGCGGCGCGATCGGCGACCTCGGCGTGCGTGCGCCGGCGCTGGCCACAGATGATGCCGAGGAAGGGGGAATGGGTTGGCATTTGTTTTTTTGATCTCAATCTGGCTGCCGGAAATTCAAGCCGTCATTCCGGGGCGATGCGAAGCATCGAACCCGGAATCTCGAGATTCCGGGTTCGCGTCTACGACGCGCCCCGGAATGACGGGCTCTATCCCACGTCCGCAAAGCGCGGCGCGCGCTTTTCGATGTTGGCGCGGACGGCTTCGGTCTGGTTCGGACTGCCCAAGAGATTCTGCTGCTCGACCGATTCGGCAAGCAGCGCAGGCGCCGGATCGACCGAGAGCTTGCTGAGCATGCGCTTGGCGGCGCGGATCGCATCCGGGCTCTTGCCCGCGATCTCGCGCGCGGCCTCGAAGGCCGCCGCCCGCGGGTCGTCGCAGATCCGCGTCGCAAGCCCGTAAGCCAGCGCTTCCTGCGCCGAGAAAATCCGCCCCGTATAGGTCAGCTCGCGCAAGATATCGTCGCGCACCAGGCTTGCGAGGATCGGCGTTCCCGCCATGTCGGGCACCAGCCCCCACTTGATCTCCATGATCGACATCCGCGCATCCGGCGCGAGATACCGCATGTCGGCGCCGAGCGCGAGTTGAAAACCGCCACCGAAGGCCACGCCCTGGATCGCGGCGATCACCGGCACTGGAAGCTGCCGCCAGCCCCACACCGCCTGCTGCGGGAAATTGGCCAGCCCATGGGTACGCTCGGCCAGATCGCGCTTTTCGCCGCCGGCGACGCCGTTACCGCCCTCTTCCTTCATCGCGGCAAAGCGGCCCATGTCGAGACCGGCGCAGAAGGCGCGGCCCTCGCCGGACAATACTACCGCCCGCAGCCCCTTTTCCTTGGCGAGACGGCCGGAGGTCGCCACCAGCGCATCGAACATGGCGGCATCGAGCGCATTCATCTTGTCCGCCCGCACCAGCCGGACATCGGCGACGCCGTCCGAAATCGAGACCGAGACGCGATGCTCCATGTGAATTCTCCCCTGCACTTCTTCGTTGTTGCCGCTTTACAGAATGGCGTCGGCCGGATTTAGTCAATCAACCAATTAACAGACATTTTTCAGGGGTGGAAACGCCATGTTCAGCGAAAAGCTTCTCGCCGACCGCCGCATCCTCGTCACCGGCGGCGGCACCGGATTGGGCAAGTCGATGGCGGCGCGCTTCCTCGAGCTCGGCGCCGAGGTCCATATCTGCGGCCGACGCAAGGCTGTCTGCGACGAAACCGCGACCGAGCTGATGGACCTCTATGGCGGCCGGGTCACCAGCCACGGCGTCGACATCCGCAATCCGCTGGCGGTCGACGAGATGATCGAGACGATTTTCCTGGAAGGCGGGCTGACCGACCTCATCAACAACGCCGCCGGCAATTTCATCTCGCGCACTGAAGAACTGTCGCCGCGCGGCTTCGATGCGGTCGCCAACATCGTCATGCACGGCACGTTTTACGTGACCCATGCGGTGGGCCGGCGCTGGATCTCGATGAAGCAGCGCGGCAATGTGGTGTCGATCACCGTGACCTGGGTCCGCAACGGCTCGCCTTACGTGGTGCCGTCGGCGATGAGCAAGTCCGCGATCCATGCCATGACCATGTCGCTCGCCACCGAATGGGGACATTACGGCATCCGCCTGAACACGATCGCGCCCGGCGAAATCCCGACCGAAGGCATGAGCAAGCGCATAAAACCCGGCGACGAGGCCGGCGCCCGCACCAAGGCGATCAATCCGATGGGACGCGTCGGCAAGATGGAAGAACTGCAAAACCTCGCGGTGTTCCTGATTTCCGGCGGCTGCGACTGGATCAACGGCGAGACCATCGCCATGGACGGCGGCCAGGCGCTGGCGATGGGCGGCAATTTTTACCAATTGCGCGACTGGAAGGATTCCGACTGGACGGCGGCGCGCGACTCCATCAAGGCGCAGAACGAAAAGGACCGCGCGGCACGGGGGTAATCCGGTCAACGAAATAATATTCACGGGGGAATCATGTCTCAGCAAACGGCAAACCTTGCCGAGGTGGTGCGTGCGCGGGCGAAGAGCCGGGGCGACGCCACAGCTTTTGAATTCGAGGGCCGCCAGACCAGCTTTGCCGAACTCGATATCAACACCAACCGGGTTGCCAATGCACTGATCGCGCTCGGCATCAAGCCGCGCGAGCGCATCGCCTATCTCGGCAAGAACAGCGACATCTATTTCGAACTGCTGTTCGGTGCGATGAAGGCGAATGTGGTGATGGCGCCGGTGAACTGGCGGCTGGCCGGACCCGAAGTCGCCTTCATCGTCGAGGACTGCAAGGCGCCGGTGCTGTTCGTCGGGCCTGAATTCATCACGCAGGTCCGCAATATCCGGGCGCAATTGCCCGGCGTGCGGACAGTGATCACGACCGAAGGCGGCGGCGCGCCGGAATGGCCGGATTTTGCGGTATGGCGCGATACACAGAGCAGCGACGAGCCGAAGGTCGCGATTAATCCGAAGGACATCGCGATCCAGCTCTATACGTCGGGCACGACGGGCAAGCCGAAAGGCGCGATGCTGTCGCATGCAAATACGCTCAATCTGGTTCAGTCCGGCAACGAGGCGGAAAAGCCCGAGTGGAACCAATGGACCGAGGACGACGTCTCACTGGTGGCGATGCCGATCTTCCACATCGGCGGCTCCGGCTGGGGGGTGCTTGGGCTCTATCACGGCGCCAGGGGCGTGATCGCCCGCGAGTTCGATCCCACGAAAGTGCTGGATTTCTTCGAGCAGTCCGGCATCACAAAGCTGTTCATGGTGCCGGCCGCGATGCAATTCGTGGTGCGGCAGCCGCGCGCGCGGAGCGTGGACTTCTCACGACTGAAATACATGCTGTACGGCGCCTCGCCGATCCCGGCGGCGCTGCTGAAGGAGTGCATCGAAGTGTTCAAGTGCGGCTTCGTGCAGTTGTACGGCATGACCGAGACCACCGGCACCATCGTGGCGCTGCCCCCGGAAGACCATGTCGAGGGGCTGGAGCGGATGCGCTCGGCCGGCAAGGCGCTGCCGGGCGTTGAGCTGGCGATCCTCGATGCCGATGGCAAAAAATTGCCGCCGCGTGAAGTCGGCGAGATCGCCACCCGCTCCGGCTCCAACATGGCCGGCTACTGGAACCTGCCGGAGGCGACCGCGAAAACGCTCGATAGCGACGGCTGGCTGCGCACCGGAGACGCCGGCTACCTGGACGAGGACGGCTATCTCTACATCCACGACCGCATCAAGGACATGATCATCTCCGGCGGCGAGAACATCTACCCGGCCGAGGTCGAGAGCGCGATCTGCGACCATCCCGATGTCGCCGAAGTCGCGGTGGTCGGCGTGCCCGACGACAGATGGGGCGAGGCGGTCAAGGCGATCGTGGTGATGAAGCCGGGCAAGGCGGCGACGGCCAGCGACATCATCAATTTCACGCGCGAGCGGATCGCGGGCTTCAAGACGCCGAAGTCGGTGGACTTCATCGCAGCCCTACCGCGCAACGCGTCGGGGAAGATCCTGCGGCGGCACCTGCGCGATCCCTATTGGGAAGGGAGAGCCCGGCAAGTGAATTAGCTACCGTCGTCCCGGCGAACGCCGGGACCCATACACCGTGCCGATGGTGATGCGGCAGGTGTTGGTTTGCCTTGATTTACCTGCCCCACGCTAAAACCTGTGGTCATGGGTCCCGGTTCGGAGGCCGGACGACAGGTTGAGAGGGCACGCGTTCCCCCTCAATGCCTCCCCGCCCCCATATAGCCGAACAAAAATCCCGCCACCTTCCGTTTCTGGATTTCCTCGCTGCCCTCCGTGATGCGGTAGCGGCGGTGGTGGCGGTAGATGTGCTCGAACGGCTTGTGGCGCGAATAGCCCATGCCGCCATGCACCTGCATGGCGCGATCGGCGGCCTCGCAACACAGCCGGTTCGCCCAGAAATTGCACATCGACACCTTGTCGGAAAGCGTGTGCTCGACCTGTGCCTGGGTCAGCTGGTCCATCTCCCAGGCGGTCTTGCGGATCAACAGCCGCAGCATCTCCGCTTGCGTCGCCAGCTCGACGAGGGGCCACTGGATCGCCTGGTTCTCGGCCAGCGCCTTGCCGAACGGCTTTCGCTCGCGCGCGTATTTGACGCTCTCGTTGATGCAATAGACCGCAGCCCCCAGCGAACTCGCCGCCTGCCGAATCCGGTTCTCATGGACAAAACATTGCGCCAGCGACAGCCCGCGGCCGACCTCGCCAAACAGCGCATCGTCGGGGACGAACACGTCGGTGAAACTGACGCGGGGATGATCCGTCGGCATATTAAAGGTCCACATATATTCCTCGACCTTCACGCCCTCGGCCTTGGCGGGCACCAGCAGGCAGGTGATGCCGCGGGCATCGCCGTCATTGCCGGAGGTGCGGGCGAACAAGGCGCAATGCGTCGCCACATGCATGCCGGTGGTCCACATCTTCTGGCCGTTGACGACCCAGCCCTTGACGTTGTCGCGGACAGCCGGAACCGCGCGGGTTTCCATATGGGTTGCGTCCGAACCGTGCTCGGGCTCGGTCAATCCAAACGTAATGCGGTATTTTCCGGTGATCGAGCCCTCGATCATCGCCTTCTGCGCGTCGCAGCCGTAGCGGTCGAGCATGGTGACCAGCGGCAGGTTGCCGACGATCGAGTGTTCGTTCTGCAGGTCGTTGTGCAGACCGAGCCCCTTGGCCGCAAAATGCTCGCGGATCACGGCCATCCAGAGATTGGAGCCGTCCTTGCCGCCATAGCGCTTCGGGATCGCAAAGCGCAGATGGCCGGCGGCATCGGCGAGATTCTTCACCCGCCGCAGCAGCGCTTCCCATTCATGCCGCGGCAGCCCGCCGTTTTCGAAATCGGTGCGCGCCCATTCGCGGCGATGATCGAAGAAACGGATGTTGTCGTCGGCCTCCTCGATCGGCTTGATCTCGCGGGCGATGAAGCGGTCGAGTTCGTCGAGATAGGCGACCAGATCGGCCGGCAGGGCAAAATCCAAGGCAGTTCTCCCAGATAGCTTTCTTGTCGTTGAGGCCGCGAACGGACCTGGCGCGGCCGATTAAGGTGACAAGCCAATGCCAAGTCAAGCAAGCCCGCGACGCGCAGGCGCCTTGCGGTTTTGGATGGCGCAGGACGATGACGGCACGCTAGTATCGCCGGCAATATTCCTCGCCATAGAAAAACGCCACGGGAGCAAACATGGATCTGAAATTTTCCAAGGTGACGCGCAAGGGCCCGATCACGATCGTGACGCTGTCACGGCCTGAAGTGTACAACGCGCTGCATATCGACGCGCATTTCGAACTCAACAAGGTGTTCGACGATTTCTGTAGCGATCCCGAACAGTGGGTGGCAATCGTCACCGGCGCCGGCGACAAGGCGTTCTGCGCCGGCAACGACCTGAAATGGCAGGCGGCGGGGGGCAAGCGCGGCTGGGACAAGGGCGGGTTCGCAGGCCTGACTGCGCGCTTCGACTGCGACAAACCGATCATCGCCGCCGTCAACGGGGTCGCCATGGGCGGCGGCTTTGAAGTCGCGCTGGCCTGCGACCTCATCATTGCCTCCGAAAATGCGACCTTCGCCCTGCCCGAACCGCGCGTCGGGCTCGCCGCGCTCGCCGGCGGATTGCAGCGGCTGCCGCGGCAGATCGGGATGAAGCACGCCATGGGCATGATCCTGACCGCGCGTCACGTCTCGGCCAGGGAAGGCCTCGAGCTCGGCTTCGTCAACGAGGTGGTGCCGGCCGGCGAGGCGCTTGTGGCGGCAGAGCGCTGGGCCGAGACCATCTGCAAGAACTCGCCGATGTCGATCCGCGCCTCCAAGCAGGCGATCCAGAAGGGGCTCGCGGTTTCGCTGGAACAGGCGATGGCCGAACAGCGCGAGTACCCCGCCGTGAAGGCAATGGCGGCATCGCAGGATTACATCGAGGGCCCGAAGGCGTTCTCCGAGAAGCGGGCGCCGAAATGGCTGGGGAAGTGACAAGCCGTCATTCCGGGGCGATGCGAAGCATCGAACCCGGAATCTCGAGATTCCGGGTTCGCCCTTCGGGCGCCCCGGAATGACGGCGTTAATCGCCTTCGCTCCCCAACTCCCGCTTATACGAAGCATAGTTCGGCTGATCGACGGCAAGCTTTGCCATCGTGGTCTGCCACAGATGCTCCGACAGCCCCGGCGTCTGCAGGTCGACCTCGCCCTTGGCGATGCGCCCGGCGAGCACGCGATTGAGTTCGCCGAGCGAGCCGTGCACACGCAACAGTTTCGACAGTCCCGCCAATTCCGCGGCATCGCTGCCCTGCTCCAGCGCCAACTGCCGCGTCACCAGGTCGAGCGCGTTGATCGCGACCCGCAGCTTGAATGCGTTGTGTCCGATGATGACAGGCGCGACGTCGTTGCGCAGGAAATCGGTGACCGCCTTGATCAGTTCTTCCGGTGTCGGTTCGTCCTGCATCTGAAACTCACTTTCTCGGCGCAAGCAGTCTTAGAAGGTCGATCTCGGTCTCCGACGAACGGCGGCCGATCATCGCGCGCTCGATGGAATGCTCGGGGCTGGTGCGGAATCGCTGCATCATGCCGCAGCACATGATGCCCCAGCGCAGCGTGCCCATCACTTCCCAGAAATTCACGCGGCCTGGATCGACGCGGCGGCCGGCCGCCTCATAGCCGGCGAACAGTTCTTCGCGCGTGCCAAAGCCGCCGACGGGTCTGTCGATCTCGCCAAAGCGCCAGGAATTGACGCAGACCCAGCCGAGATCCTCCATGGGGTCGCCGAGATGGGCCAGCTCCCAGTCCAGCACGGCGCGCAAGCCTTCGGGCCCGATGATCAGATTGCCGTGGCGGAAATCGCCGTGCACCAGCGTCACCGCGTCCGACGGACCGGGATCGTGGTCCCGCAGCCAGCGCAGCGCCAGCTCGAACACCGGGCGCGGCCAGTCGAAACTGCGATAGTCGCGTTCGAACTCGGCGATCTCCTTCGCCGCCGTCATCTGGCGAAGTTTCGGCAGCTGTGCCTGGTCTATTCCATGGATGCCGGCCAGCACCTCACCCAATTGGCGCGCGAGCCTGGGCCTCGCCTCCGCAAACTGCGCATCGCGCAGGATCTTGCGCGGGATGGTCTCGCCTTCGACCCGCGCCATCACGAAGCCGGTGCCGAGTTCGTCTCGCGGCTGCAGCACATGCAGCACCTTTGGCGACGGCAGGCCCGCCTGATAGGCAAGCTGCATCAGCTTTGCCTCCGCATCGAGTCCGGCCGCCCGCGACGGCGCCGCGCCATAGCCCTGCGGCGCGCGCCGCAGGATCGCGCCGACGGCGCCGTCGGGGTGAAGGACATCGAACGACCAGGTCTCCTGGCTGGCGCCGCCGGAAAGCCTGACCGCGTTGGCGACGCCGGTTGCGCCCGGAATCCACGCGGCGACGCAGCGCCTAAGCGCTTGCTCCATCATTTGCCCTTGAATTTGGCAGGGCGCTTTTCGAGGAATGCGGTGACGCCTTCCTTGAAATCCTCGGCCGAGCCAGCGATGCGCTGCGATTCGAATTCGAGATTGAGCTGGTCTTCGAACGAATTGTCGGGGCTTTCCCAGTACAATTTCCGGATCAGCGACAGCGCCACCGTCGGCCCGTTGGCCAGCTCATGCGCGAGCTTCATCGCCTCGTCCATCAGGGAAGCGTCGTCGTACACCCGGTTGACCAGGCCCCATTCCAGCGCCTTCTCGGCCGGGAGCCGCTCGCCCATCAGCGACAATTCGATCGAACGCGCCTTGCCGATCAGGCGCGGCATCAGCCAGGTCGATCCGCAATCCGGCACCAAGCCGATGCGGCGGAACGCCTGCAGGAAATACGACGACCGCGCGCACAGGATCATGTCGCCCATCAGCGCAAAGCTCATGCCGGCGCCGGCGGCAGGCCCGTTGACCGCTGTTACCAGCGGGCAATGCAGGTTGCGCAGCCGCCGCAGGAACGGATGAAAGCCGGTCTCCAGCGCAGCGCCGGCGTTGCTCCGCCCCGGCTTCTGGTTGTTGCGGCCCTGAAGATTGGCGCCGGTGCAGAAGGCGCGGCCGGCGCCGGTCAGCACCACGCAGCGGACCTCGGCCTTTTTCTCGCCGATCTCGTCCAGCGCCTCGGCCAGGCCGCCCAGCATGTCCATCGACACCGCGTTCATGACCTCCTGATGGTCGAGCTTCAGGATGGCGACCGGGCCGTCGAACTCGAGCGTGACGTGCTTGAACTGCATTGGTTTCCTCATGGGGGCTCTCGCCCGCGTTATTTCGTGCCGCGGCACAATGGGTCTCTCACTGCGGGCCATATTTGATTTTCCGGACGCCCTTGTCCATGGTTGCTGCAGGACATCCCGCCATCGGACGCGCGGCCAAACGCGCGCCAAACCAGACTGGAAACGCCCATGAGCATCTTCGACCTCACCGGCCGCACCGCGGTCATCACCGGCGGCAATGGCGGCATCGGGCTCGGCATCGCGCAGGCGCTGGCTGCGGCCGGCTGCGACGTCTCGATCTGGGGCCGCAACGCCGACAAGAACAAGGCCGCCGCGGCAACCATGGCGGCCGGACCAAGCAAGGTCGATACCCGGATTTGCGACGTCAGCGATGCCGCCTCGGTGAAGGCGGCGATGGCGGCGACACTGGAAAAATTCGGCCGGGTCGACGGCTGCTTCGCCAATGCCGGGATCGGCGGCGGCGGACGACATGCCTTCATCGACCGCACCGAGGAACAGTGGCGCACCATGTTCGCCACCAATCTGGACGGCGTGTTTCACGTGTTCCAGGCCGCCGCGCGCCACATGACCGAACGCGCCAAATCGGGCGATCCGTTCGGCCGGCTGGTCGCCACTTCGAGCCTGGCCTCGCTGTTCGGCACCGCGCGCAACGAGCATTATGCGGCGACCAAGGCCGCCATCAACGCGCTGTGCCGCGCGCTCGCGGTCGAACTGGCCCGACACGGCGTCACCTCCAACGCCATCCTGCCCGGCTGGATCAGGAGCGACATGACGGCCAGGGTGCTTGCGGATGAAAAGTTCGTCGGCGCGGTGATGCCGCGGATCCCGATGCGCAGGTTCGGCGAGCCGACGGATTTCGGCGGCATCGCCGTCTACCTCATGAGCAAGGCGTCGTCCTACCACACCGCCGACTGTTTTGTGATCGACGGCGGATACACCGCGTTCTGACGGCCAAGCGACATCGACTGTTCACGGGATTTTGCTCCAACAAGGAATGCACAATGGAATATGCCGCTAGCGACCTCGCGCCTCACGAACGTTACAAGCTGCTGGCAGGATTTGTGCTGCCGCGGCCGATCGCCTGGGTGACGACGATTGGGCCTACCGGCGTGGTCAACGCCGCGCCCTTCAGCTTCTTCAACGCGTTTGGCGAGGATCCGCCGCTGTGCATGTTCTCCGTCAATCCGCGGCCCGACGGCCGCGCCAAGGACACCCTGGTCAACGTCCAGCGGACCGGAGAGTTCGTGGTCAACCTCACCGACGAGCCGTTGGCGCACGCCATGCACGATTCCAGCGGCGACTTCCCGCCCGAGATCGGCGAGCCCGCCCATCTCGGCCTGAAACTGGCGCCATCGACGAAGGTCGCCGTATCGCGCCTCGCCGACGCGCCGTGGGCGATGGAGTGCAAGGTCTGGAAAACCATCGATGTGGACGGCAAACGCCAGCTCATCATGGGCGAAGGCATCCACTTTCACATTCGCGACGAGCTGTGGGATGGCGATGCCATGCGCGTGCACATGGAGCGCTATCACCCGGTCGGCCGCATGTTCGCCGACCGCTACTGCCGGACCAACGACAGAATGGTGTTCCCGCCGGCGCAAGGGGCGGCGCGCGGCGCGTAGCCGCCGCGCGGCCCGGATTACCTTCGTCCGAACAATCCGCCCATCATGCCGCCGATGAAACCACCGGGACCGCCCCCGCCGCCGCCGTGATAGTGAGCAACGTGACGCACTTCGCCTCCGCCGCGATGACGGCGGCTCGAATGCTCGTCTGAATCGCTACTGGAATTGGACTTCACGGTCGCCACGATCTCACTCAGCAGCGCCTTGTGCTGCAGCTTGTTCAGGAAGCCGGTGCTTGGGTAGCCTCGCGCGGCCTGCCAGCGCCTGATGACCGCGCGGGTGTCGTCATCGAACCTTCCGCTGGCCTTGGTATCGAAGCCAAGACCGGTCAGCCGGCGCTGCACGTCGCGGCGCTGCCCCTTGTCGAGGCCGATCTGGTCTTCGGTGAGCTGCGTAGCCTCATCCGTGAACGTCGCGGGATCGACGCCCGTCGTCAGGTTGCGCGTCGCCGTGCTCGGACCATTTTGCAGCGAGGCGATGCGCGCCAAGGCGAGCGACTTGAACTCGCCGTCGGGATAGGTGGTAAGGTAGGCGTTCAGTTCTTCCGGCTTGTTGGAATCCTTGACCGAACGCCAGAATTCGACCTCGATCTCGGAAGTGGTGCTTGCGGCGGGTGCCGGGGTGTTCGGTGCGTTTGCAGCCTCACCCGCCGGCGCTCCGGCCGGCGCGGCAACCGGATTGAGATAGACCGATCCGATGAGATTGGTGTGATCCCAGGGCAGCTGTCCCTTGTTGGTTTCCTCGTTGACCTCGGCGCGGACCATGGTCATGGCCTGCTGAATTTCGACGCCCGGCTTGATGAGGTTGTCCATCAATGCACGCGTGAACGGGCTGTGGGTGCCCTCCGGGCCGTCCAGGGCGGTTTGCCCGGGACCTGTTGCAAATGCGATCAGGGTGCCTTCGCCGGACTTCATCTCGGCCAGGCCGGTCTGCACGCTGACGCTGCGCGAGGCCGCGGAAGAGCGGATTTTCGCGGCAAACGGGTTGTCGCGACAGGCGTCGAGGAACACCAGCTTGACCTTGGCGTCGCTCATGGTCTGGTCCAGCGTCACGTCGATATTGATGGCGTTGCCGAGCTTGACATCCATTTCGGATTTGATGTCGGCATCGACCGGCAGCAGGTAGTTGGATCCGTCAACGGCGATGCCGTGTCCGGCGTAGAAAAATACCGCTATGTCGGCCCCTTGGGCCTTCTTGCCGAATTCGAGCAGCCGCGCGGTCATTTGGTCGCGGGTCAGATCGGTTCCCTCGACCACATCGAAACCCACATTGCGCAACACGCCGGCGATCGCCTTGGCGTCAAACGGCGGATTGGGAAGCTGGGCGACATTCTTGTAGGCGCCGTTGCCGACGACAAAGGCGACGCGCCGTTCCGCCTTGGCGGCGCTGGAACAAAAAAGGATACCGATGACTGAGAACGCAATGATCAAGAGGCGCATGGCCCGCTCCCTCTTCAAAGCCTCGTGAACGGACCATAACGTCGGCCGGCTATCGGATGATTTCAATTTTTTGCGATTGGGGCCGGCTGGGGATATCGATCGGCGCTGAATGCATCGGGGGAAAGAGATTCCGCGACGATGCCGGCATTCTCTCACGACTAAAGGACTAGAGTTCGGGCCGCCTGGCAGGCCTGTCGATCCGGATGCCGCCATGTTCCGCAGCGGCTCCGCCGCCGTCATCTCGAATCGTTCATAGCCCTGCACCGCGGCCTCGCCGCTGATCCGGCGATTGCCGCCTTACCCCGCAAGCGATTTCCACCGCTCGGCGGCGCCGATCGCCGACGCCCACAGCCGATCGGCAGGCTGGCCGCGATGCAGCGCCTTGCCGATTTCGCAGATTGCCATGAAGGCAGAGGATCGCGCCTCCTCGACTTCGAGCGGCTGGTCCGCCTCGCCCTGAACCAGCCCGATCAGTCCGTTCAGCATCGGCAATGCCGTTTGCGGCGGCTCGCGTTCAGCCGCCTTCAGGGCTTCGACGACTTTTGCGGCTTTCTCGGAATCGGCCATGTAAAATCACCATCCTGTTGGACGCAAAAAGAACCATCTGGTCTTTTTTCGCGCAAATTTCGGCCGCACTCGGCGGACTAAATCGGCATCACCAGCGCCCGAGAATTTGTATCCAGTATTTCGGGAGATGAAAATGAAGCCGAACCGCGTTCCCCTGCGTGATGATTCCTGCGTTCCGGACGACGCGTCGAAATCCGACCTCGATACCCTGGAAACGGCAAAGGCGAGGCAGGATTTATCCCACCAGAAACTGGAAAGGTTCATCGCCGAGGCGCTTGCCGAACTGAGCGATGACGTCCGCGCGGCCTAGATCCTCCGTTTCGATGGAATTGAAACCGAGGCTCTAGATTCTTGAGCTGACGCGTTTTCTTAACGCGAACCGGTGACCACTTCGCTCGAAAACGCTCTGCCGCGCCGAGCCTTGCCCTTCGATCACCTATAGCAGCTTCGGCGGCGACGTCGGCGGCGCGCGGGGCGGGTTGGCCGGAAGCGGCGCGCATTAGCGCCGCCCGTCGGCCGGCCCGCCCTATTCCGCTGCCTGGGCTCGTCCGTCCCCGTCCAGCACTTCCAGCACCTTCGGCGGCGACATCGGCAGGCTGTAGAAACGCCTGCCGAGCGCGTTGTGGACGGCGTTGGCGACGGCCGCCATGACCGGCACCAGCGGCACTTCGCCGACGCCCTTGACGCCCTGCGGATGCTTCGGGTTCGGCACTTCGACCATCACGGTGTCGAGCATCGGCAGGTCGGAACAAACCGGCATGCGATAGTCGAGGAAGCCGGGATTATCGACCTTGCCCTGCTTGTTGTAGATGTACTCTTCGTTCAGCGCCCAGCCGATACCCTGGGCGACGCCGCCCTGCATCTGGCCCTCGACATATCCGGGATGGATGGCGCGGCCGACGTCCTGCACCGCGGTGTAGCGGATCACGCGCACGATGCCGAGCTCGACATCGACCTCGACGTCGCAGATATGGGTGCCGAAACCGCCTTCGGCGCCTTCGGTGTTGAGCTGCACGCCGGCGCCGATCGGCCCGCCCATCGAGGGGGCCTTGGCGGCAAGCTCGGCGAGCGTCAGCGGCTCGAACTGGCCGGCATTGGGGCTTGCCGGATGCGCCGCGCCGTTCTCCCATTTCACGGCTTCGGGATCGATGTCCCAGATTTTCGCGGCGCGCTCGCGCAAGGTGGTGATGATCTTGTCGGCCGATTGCGTCACCACCATCGCGGAGGCAAACAGCACGCGGCTGCCGCCGGTGAGATTCGAGAAGCCGACGGTCGCGGTGTCGCCGATCAAAACCGAGACGCGGCGGTAGTCGATGCCGAGCAGTTCGGCGCAGATGTTGGCGATCGCCGCGCGCGAGCCGCCGATATCGGGATGGCCGGTCGTGACCACGACGTTGCCGTCCTCGGTGATGTTGACCTGCGCCGAGGATTCGCCGCCGGCGTTGAACCAGAAGCCGGACGCGACGCCCCTGCCCTGCAGCTTGCCGAGCGGCGCCGAGTAATGCGGATGGGCTTTCGCGGCCTCCAGCGTCTCGACGTAGCCGATGCGCGGAAACACCGGGCCATGCGCGGCCTTGGTGCCCTGTTTGGCGGCGTTCTTCAGCCGCAGCTCCAGCGGATCCATTTTCAGTGCTTCGGCCAGCTCGTCCATCACGCATTCCACGGCGAAGGCGCCGATCGGCGCGCCCGGGGCGCGATAGGCCGCGACCTTGGAGCGGTTGGAGACCACGTCGAAGCCGACAGACAGCACGTTCGGGATGTCGTAGGGCGAGAAGCTGCACCCCACGGCGCCCCGGATCGGCGAGCCCGGCAGCGCGCCGGCCTGCAGATAGAAGGTGCCCTGGGCGGCGATGATGGTGCCGTCCTTCCTGGCGCCGATCTTGACCGTGCTCTTGGAGCCGGAGGTCGGCCCGGTCGCCCGCATCACCTCCTCGCGGGTCATCACCATCTTCACCGGACGGCCGGATTTTTTCGCGAGCAAGGTCGCGAGCGGCTCCAGATAGACGATGGTCTTGCCGCCGAAACCGCCGCCGATTTCGGCCGGAATGGCGCGGATGTCGCTCTGCGGAATCCCGGTCAGATACGCCGTCATGGCGCGGACCATGAACTGGCCCTGGCTGGAGCTCCAGATCGTGGTCTTGTTGTCGGGCGCGACGCTGATCAGGCAGGCATGCGGCTCGATATAGCCCTGATGCACCGGGCGCGTGGTGAAGCTGCGCTCGACGATGATTTCGGCTTCCGCAAAGCCTTTTTCGATGTCGCCCTTCTTCACCTCCAGCTTGCCGGCGATGTTGGACGGCTTGCCCTCGAATTTGTTGAACTCGTGCAGGATCGGCGCGTCAGGCTTCAGCGCGTCATCGATTTCCACCGCCCACGGCAGCACCTCGTAGTCGACCTCGATCAACTCGCAGGCTCTTGACGCGATGGCTTCCGAGGTGGCGGCGACCGCCGCAACGGGGTGGCCGGGGAACAGCGCCTTCTCGCGCGCCATCACGTTGCGGCACATCCAGCGCATGTCCTGGATGCCGAGCATGACCGACTTGTCGATCGGGAAATCCACCACGTCGCGCGAAGTGACTACCGCTTTCACGCCGGGCAGCGCCTCGGCCTTCGAGGTGTCGATGCCGCGGATGCGGGCGTGCGGGTGCGGGCTGCGCAGCACCTTGCCCCAGATCATCCCGGGCATATTGGTGTCGGCGGCAAAGGCCGCCCGGCCGGTGACCTTGTCGGCGCCGTCAGGGCGAATGGTGCGCTGGCCGATCCACTTGTTGTTGGTGACGATATTCATTCTGCTGCCTCCCGCATTTCAGCCGCGGTTTCCAGAACCGCGCGAACAATCTTGTCGTAACCGGTGCACCGGCAGAGGTTTCCGGCGAGCCAGAAACGTACCTCTTCCTCGCTCGGGTTCGAATTCTTCCGCAGCAAGGCATCGGAAGCGACCAGCATGCCCGAGGTGCAGATGCCGCACTGCAGTGCGGCCATCTCCAGGAATTTCTGCTGCAGCGGATGCAATTTGTCGCCGTGGGCCATGCCCTCGATGGTGCGGATCTCGTGACCCTCGGCTTCGACCGACAGCATCAGGCAGGAACAGACCAGGCGATCGTCCAACAGGATGCTGCAGGCGCCGCAATCGCCGGAGGCGCAGCCTTCCTTGGAGCCGGTCAGCGCCAGCGGCCCGCGCAACGCGTCGAGCATGGTGTCGCTGGGCTCGCAGAGAAACTCCATCGGCTCGCCGTTGATGGTGGTGGAAACGTGCAGTTTCGACATGGTCTTTACTTCCCTCCGGCGGCGCGTTTAGCGGCGATGGCCGCCGTGCGCTTCAAGAGCACGCCGGCAATTTTGGTTCGGTAGACGATGGTGCCGCGCTTGTCGTCGATCGGACGGCAGGCGGCGGAGCAGGCGCTGGCTGCGGCATTCACCGCCGCGTCGTCGAGCTTGGTTCCGACCAACGCTTTCGCCGCCGCCTCGACCAGCAGCACGGTCGGCGCCACCGCGCCGAGGCCGACGCGGGCGGCGGTGCAGACGCCATCCTTCAGCGTCAGGCTGACGCCGCAGCCGACCACGGCGATATCCATTTCGGTGCGCGGGATCATCCGCAAATAAGCGTCGCTGGAACCCTTCGGCCGCGGCGGCAGCGCAAAACTGACCAGGATTTCGCCGGGCGCGAGATTGGTTCGGCCGGGGCCGACAGGGACTTTCTCGACCGGCATCTCGCGGCGTCCGTTCGGCCCCTGCACCGTGACGATGGCGCCGGCCGCGATCATCGCGGGCACGCTGTCGCCGGCCGGCGAGCCGTTGCAGAGATTGCCGCCCGCCGACGCCCGGCCCTGCACCTGCTTGGAGCCGATCAGATTGACGGCCTCCAGCACGCCGGGCCAGACCTTTCCGAAGCGCGGGTGCTCGGCCAGTTCCATGCCCGAGACCGCGGCGCCGACCCGAAAGCCGCCATCGGCGGTTTCCGTGATCTCGGTCATCTCGGCGATCTTCTTGATGTCGACGATCAGCCCTGGCTTCACCATGCCGGAACGCATCTGCACCAACAGATCGGTGCCGCCGGCCAGGATGCGCGCCGCACTGCCGGCGGCGGCAAAGGCCTTGACCGCCTCGTCGAGCGTGTGTGGACTCACATATTTCATGTCACTCATGGTCGTTCCGTCGTCTCCCCACCTGCTCGCGGCATTCGGTCGGCCGCCGGCCTCCATCGGGCCTGCGGGCGGCAGACTACACGGGCAGACCCGATTGGAACAGCCTCTCCCTTAGGCGCAAACTGGCTTGCTCCCATGCGGGAAGCGCGCTTGCGCTGCTCCGAACGCGGCCATTTCACGATGTGAGATGGCGGGGCACCCCGATATCAGCGGCGGTGCACGGAAGGGCCTGGACAAAAAATCGCGAAAACAACCCCATGCAAAGTAGAGCGGACCCCGGCTTGCAGCTCCAATTACGGTGGAGTCCAGTGCACCTAACCCAAAGAATTCCGGATCAATTTAGTGCACTGTCGCCGTAATCCCGCTCCCGGCACTCTTGCTGCGCTGCGTCCCGGGCAAGAGAAGGAGGCTCCTCGGCCCCTCACGCTTCAGCACGGCAGCTTCAACGTGGTCTGATTGATCCCGCTAAGAGAGGATGTTGAGCGACTGGCTGGTCGAGCAGTAGCTTGCGATTTCAACACGGCCGTCGCCGTCGAAATTGCTTATGCGGTGTTGCCGGCGCGGACAAGATACGGAAAGCACGGCCCCAAATCCATGAACGACTTCATACCCCTTCCGCCCATGCGCACCAGAAATCCCGACCCGGACGATACTACCTAAGGGTGTATGAGACCTCAAGTCCGTTCTCTGGCGCCCGGCCCAACCGTGCGCCGGCCTTGCGCCGGGCTCGACCATCCCCTTGGGGGCAAGGGTTGCAGCAATTGGTCAGCTTAGGGTCCAACTTCAATTAATCCAATAGGCGACGATGGCGGCGAGGTAGACGGCAGCCAAGAAGTTTCTGGCAAGTTTGTCGTAACGAGTTGCGACACGCCTGAAATCCTTGAGGCGGCAGAAACAGCGCTCGATGACGTTGCGCCCCTTATAGGCGCGCTTGCTGAAGCTGTGGAGGGTGACCCTGTTGGATTTGTTTGGAATGACGGGCTTGGCGCCGCGATCGACGATTTCGGCGCGAAAGCCATCGCCGTCGTATCCTTTGTCGCCAATGAGGGCAGACATGGGCGGCGCAAGTTCCAGAAGGGTTGGCGCTGCGGCAATATCTGCGTCCTGGCCTGGAGTGAGATGAAATGCGCAAGGTCTGCAGTCAGGGTCGCTCAGTGCGTGGATTTTCGTGGTCCGCCCGCCGCGCGAGCGGCCGATCGCCTGTTCATGCTCCCCCCTTTTCCGCCGCTCGCCGAGCGATGCGCCTTGATCGAGGTGGAGTCGATGGACAAAGTCACGCTATCCTTGCCGCAGCGGGCGAGCGCCTCAAAGATCGCTTGCCAATGTCCGCGCTTGGCCCAGCGATTGAACCGATTATAGACCGTCGTGTAAGGACCGTAGTCAGGCGGGCAATCGCGCCAGCGCGCGCCGCACTGAAGCATGTGAATGATACCGCTGATAATGCGTCGATCGTCATCGCGCGCCGGTCCGGTCTGGTTCGTTGGCAGATGTGGTTCTATCCGAGCCCACTGCTTGTCGTTGAGCCAGAACAGTCCTTTGCGCATCGAAGTCTCCCCCGGCCCAATCAGCTCCTTGCCAGCGAATCACAGATCGCTAATTAGGTACAGACCCTAGTTCTTTCTATTGCGAAACTTGTCAACCGACGCCTGGAATGCGACTCCCAATACTGCCGCCAATAGGAACAGCGTGGAATTGCGGATCGCCGTAAGTAATCGAGAATTATATGAGAAAAAAACAGTCACTATGCTATTTTGCAGGTAGGGCCATCGTCCGGGTTCAAATCTGTACCAACTATCCGGTTGGTCAAGACCGAACAAGAGAACCGAGCTGACTGGTTGAGGTGTTGTTTCCCCTGTAACCTCGTATGCTCTGTTTAGTCCTATCTCAAAAGCGGTTGAGGCTCTTTGCGCTGTTGTGGGTTGTTCGTGGGGTGGCCACTCTTGAGGCACTGGACCCGATTCAAATCCCTGAGAATTGGCGTTTTCGAGCACGGAAAAATAAGCCCCCCATTCCACGAAGGATATTCTTGAAGGGAAGCTTGACAACGAACCTGAGACCCCAAGGATGTTTTGTGAGCTCACACACACAACGGGCAGCACACAGTGGATGTTCGAGGCAACAGATCTGACAGTGATCTTCTGACCAGAGAAGTCCTTAACAGGGACTTCCACGACTTGGTTGTCCTGGCTCGCGACCATATACGAGACTGACGAGCTCCCGGTTGGAAGCTCCATAGAAAGTCGACTGCATGTTTCCTTATTCATGACCCGATTTCCTGTTTCATCGACCTCGTGGAGCATAAAGCGAAACCTCGGCTCTCTGCTGCCGTGCCAATATAAAGTCATTTTTGGATGCTGGTCATAGCCTGAACAAACCCGGTAGAAGACGAAGGGAAAATCGTTTGGCTCTCTTCAATTCAATAGGCCGAAGAACCAGAGGATGGAAAAACCTATCACCGTTACGATCAGGATTGGGATCGAAATGAGGTAACTTCGCATTTGGAATTCCTCCTTCGTTCGAGATAGTCGGTTGCGATTCACCGCATTTTTCAGAGTCCGGTGGGGACACGGGGCAATCGGCACATGAGCTAGCAAAGTCTCAAAGCTATCTCTCCGTAAGACGAGCCGCGGTCGAAAAACTCGACCGACGGCCTTCGGCGATCCATCGCCCCCAAGCGCGCAATTTTGTGCAGTGCCAGATAGCAGCGATTGGCCCATCGCTAAGAATTACAGAATTAACGGTGACAGTGCTGGACTGCACCCCGACTTCCTAGCAATCTCTATGTCGGTGTACCCAATCCCTTTTCCCGATGCGTTTTTGTAATCGCTACCGAACTTTGAAAATTTCCAATGCTCGGCTGGAATTTCGATTTCCTTTGGGTTCGGGACAAGCGAGTCCTTGAACTCTCGCGCAATCAATTCTCCGCGTTTAAGTTTCTCGTAAATCCCGCCAGTGGCGTCTCTCAGAGCTTTCTCTCGCAAGTCATAAGCGGCGCTTTGTTTGGCGCTCGCCTCCCTAACACTGGCGAGCAAGGTATCTAAAGCGGCGCTATCGATATCAATAGAACCATCTGGCTTGCGGCCAAACTCTCTTCTCTCTTTTTCAAGAGCCATAATTTGGTCAGCCAGAACTTGAATTTTAGCATCCGCGTCCGCGATCAATTTCGGATCAACAAATGTGAAGATGCCAAAAGACGAGTACCAGACGCGCCTTTTGTATCTCTTATAGGCAAGAGGCCCAATAAATCCTAAAATCAATCCGATTGCGAGCGCTGCCGCTATTTGCAACGGCCGGTTTTCCGCCAATGCGATGAGATTATCTCGCACGCTTACTGCTGCCGTTGTAGATGCAAGAACCAGGTCGGATAAATGAGGTAAATCCGGCGTCCTTTCGGATGTATAAATAATCAGAACAAGGTTTCCGGCTCCGAGGATCGAAAACAACCAGATGGCGATCCTTCGGGCAGGGTCAGGAAGGGCGAGAGCGGACACGACAATCCCTCCCAGCATAAAGACCAGCCCTAAAACCTGCTCCATCAGATTGAGCATAGGCAATCCCCCTCTAGCGAGTGTACCCCTAGAAGGCTGCTCTCGCACGAGGATTGGCCAGTCAAGTACCGGATTAATCGCCCTCAGGATGAGGTTCGCCGACGATGCCGATATGATTCGAACTTCGAAATCGTTGATACTTAGGAAGCCGCCACCCGTTGCGCCGGTTCCGCAACCGTCATCACAAATCCCTCATACCCCTTCGCCGCCACGCCGTTGCAGATCTCGCGATAGGTGCCGACGCCGCCGATATAGGGCATGAAGATCTGCGGCTTGCCCGGGATGTTGGCGCCCATGTACCAGGAGTTGGCCTGCGGATAGAGCGTGGTGTGGGCGACTTCGTTGACATGCGCCACCCACTTTTCCTCGGCGTCGTAAGCGGCTTCCATCGCCTCCAAACCGCGGTCGCGCATGTGAGCGAGGCAGTCGGCGATCCAGTCGACGTGCTGCTCGATCGAGACGATCATGTTGGACAGCACCGACGGGCTGCCGGGGCCGGTGATGATGAACAGGTTGGGAAAGCCCGCGCTCATCAGGCCGAGATAGGTTTTCGGCCCCTCGGCCCATTTCTGGTTCAGCGTCCGGCCGCCCCGGCCGCGAATGTCGATTTTTGCGACCGAGCCCGTCATGGCGTCGAAACCGGTGGCCAGCACCAGCGCGTCGACCTCGTAATCCTTGTCGCCGGCGCGCACCGCGTTCGGCGTGATCTGCCTCGATCGGCGTGGACCTGATGTCGACCAGCGTCACGTTGGGCCGGTTGAAGGTCTTGAAATAATCGGTGTCGATGCAGATGCGCTTGGTTCCGATCGGATAGGAGGTGGGCTGCAGACGTTTCGCGGTTTCGGGATCGCTCACGATCTCGACGATCTTCTCGCGCACGAAATCGGCGGCGGTGTCGTTACTGGCCTTGCTTAGGGCAAGGTCGTTGTAGACCGACATGAAGGTCAGCCCGCCGTGCTGCCAGCGCGATTCATATTTCGCGCGGCGCTCGTTGTCGCCGTCGTCGAGCGCGCCGCGATCGGGCATCTCGGTATAGATGCCGTTGCGCGACACCTCGCGCGCAAAGTGCCTCACTTCCGGATATTTCGCGCGAAACGCGGCGCGTTCCGCTTCCGTCAGCGTCGCGTTGCGGGCGGGAATCGAAAAATTCGGCGTGCGCTGAAACACGGTGAGATGCTTCGCCTGCTCCGCGATCACGGGCACCGACTGGATCGCCGACGATCCCGTGCCGATCACGCCGACGCGAAGGCCGGCAAAATCCACCGTCTCATGCGGCCAGTGGCCGGTGTGATAGACCTTGCCCCTGAAATCGGCGAGGCCCTTGATATCGGGCATCCGCGCATTCGACAGGCAGCCGGTGGCGAGCACGATGAATTTTGCGCTCACGGTCTTGTCGTCGGACGTGGCCACCTGACCACGCGTTGGCGTTCTCGTCGAACACCGCGCGATCGACGCGCGTATTGAGCTGGATATCGGGCCGCAGCTTGAAGCGGTCGGCGACATGGTTGGCATAGCGCAAGATTTCGGGCTGCGGCGCATAGCGCTCGCTCCAGTCCCATTCCTGCTGCAGCTCGTCGGAGAACGAATAGGAATACTGCATGCTCTCGACGTCGCAGCGCGCGCCGGGATAGCGGTTCCAGTACCAGGTGCCGCCGACGTCGCCGCCCTGCTCGTAGACCCGGACCGAAAAGCCCTGCCCGCGCAGCCGGTGCAGCATGTACATGCCGGCAAAGCCCGCGCCGACCACGACGACGTCGTAGGACTCGAGGCCCGCGGGAAGGCCCTTGCCGGAGACGGATTGCAGGGCGGACATTCGAACTCCCTTTTGAGATTCTTGCAGTGTTGCCAGCCAGCATTCTACCCCTGACGCCAAAGCGCAAGCGGCAAAAACGCTGCGTCGGGCCCGATATTTTGCTGCGCGGAATGCGTCTGAACGAGGCCCGCCGGAGCCCGTTTCCCGGCGTCTCCACGCAAGACGGCCTGAGGGAAACCCGCTTGGCTTCCGCAGCCGTGATGCGCTAGCGTCATCTTTGAAAACTTCGCGTATTCAAACCAACAACAAGCGGCGCCGGAAAAGCCGCCGCCGGGAGTGAACACACTCATGAAATCGCCTGTATGCGACATGCTGGGCATCGAATTTCCGCTGCTCGCCTTCAGCCACTGCCGCGACGTGGTGGCGGCTGTCAGCCGCGCCGGCGGTTTTGGCGTTTTCGGCGCCACCGCGCATTCGCCGGACACGCTGGAGCAGGAGCTGAAATGGATTGACGCCCATGCCGACGGCAAGCCTTACGGCGTCGATGTGCTTATCCCCGAGAACATCTCGACCGCGGGCGAGAAAAACGTCACCTGGAAGGGCCTGGAAGCGCGCATCTCGCAGCAGCATCGCGACTTCACCCGCAACCTGCTGAAGAAGTACGGCATCGAACTGACGGCCAGGAACGTCGCCGACAACCAGCCGCAGCCGTTCGATGCCGAGACGGCGATGGAACTGCTGGACGTGTCCTTCCGCCATCCGATCAGGCTGATTGCGAACGCGCTCGGCGTGCCGCCGAAGGAGATGATTGCGCGCGGCCGCAAGCACGGCGTGCCGGTGGCGGCCCTGGTCGGCGCCAAGGAGCACGCGCTGCGCCAAGTAGCGGCCGGCGTCGATATCCTGGTGGTACAGGGCACGGAGGCCGGCGGCCATTGCGGCGAGGTGTCGACCATGGTGCTGGTGCCCGAGGTGATCAAGGCGATCAAACCGATCCGCGACGTGCCGGTGCTGGCGGCGGGCGGCATCATGACCGGACGGCAGATGGCCGCCTGCATGGCGATGGGGGCGGCCGGGGCCTGGACCGGCTCGGTGTGGCTCGCCACCGTCAAGTCCGAGACCACCGAAATCTTCCGTGAAAAGATGATCGCGGCCTCCTCGCGCGACGCGGTGCGCTCCAGGGGCCGCACCGGAAAACCCGCGCGGCAGTTGCGCTCGGTGTGGACCGATGCCTGGGACCGTTCTCCCGACAGTCCCGGCGCGCTGCCGATGCCGCTGCAGAGCATCATCAGCCGCGACGCCTTCAATTCGATCGACCGCTCGGCTGCCGCCGGCAACGCAAGGGCGCGCGATCTCGTGAGCTATTTTGTCGGCCAGGGCGTCGGCCTGATCGACAGCGTCAAGTCGGCAGGCGCCGTGGTGCAGGAATTCAAGGAAGATTTCGTCGAGGCGGTGGAGCACATGAACGCGCTGCTGGAGGAGTAGTTCACTGTCATTCCGGGATGGTCCGAAGGACCAGACCCGGAATCTCGAAATTCCGGGTTCGATGCTTCGCATCGCCCCGGAATGACGATCAAAGCGGATTGGTGAAAGCGAAAAAGAGAAAATGACCACCACACCACAAGCAGACGACCGCATCCCCGTCATTGTCGGCGTCGGCGAAATCACCGACCGGCCGAAGGATCTCACCGAAGGCCTCGAGCCGCTGACGCTGCTGGAACTTGCGCTCAAACGCGCCGAAGCCGACTCGGGCGCCAAACTGCTCGGCGAGATCGGCTCGCTCGACGTCGTCAATTTCCTGAGCTGGCGTTACCGCGATCCGGAAAAACAGCTGGCGCGGCGCCTCGGCATCGAGCCAAAGCACCTCTATTACGGCCCGGTCGGCGGCGAGAGCCCGATCCGCTATCTGCATGAGGCCGCCCAGCGCATCGCGCGCGGCGAATGCGGCGTCGCCGCCGTCTGCGGCGCCGAGGCGCAGTCCACCGCGACCAAGGCCGAACGCGCCGGCATCGATTTGCCGTGGACCCCGTTCGCGCTAGATGTCGAGGAGCCGAAGCGCGGCGCGGCGTTCCAGAAGCCGATGGCCGTGAAACTCGGCGTGTTCCGGCCGGTGACGGTCTATCCGTTCTACGAAGCCGCCTCATCGGCGCATTGGGGCCAGACCCCGCGCGAGGCGATGGCGGAATTGGGCGAATTATGGTCGCGCTATTCCGAAGCTGCCTCGCACAATCCGAACGCCTGGCTGAAGCGGCGCTTCGCCTCGGAGGAAATCACGACGCCGACGGCGGACAACCGGCTGATCGCCTGGCCCTACACCAAACTGATGGTGGCCAATCCGACCGTCAATATGGGCGGCGCGGTGCTGCTGACCAGCCTTGCGAAAGCGCGCGAGGCCGGCATCGCCGAGCATCGCCTGATTTACGTCCGGGGCGGCGCGTCGGCCGAAGAGCCGCGCGATTACCTCAACCGCGACCAGTTTTACGAAAGCCACCCGCAGAATGCGGTGCTGAACGCGGTCATGGAGCTGGTCGAAGGCGATGGCAAAAATTTCGACGCGATCGAACTCTACAGCTGCTTTCCCTGCGTGCCGAAAATGGCGCGGCGGACGCTGGGTCTCGGCCCCGAGGTGCAGCCGACCGTGACCGGCGGGCTGACGTTTTTCGGCGCGCCGCTCAACACCTATATGACGCACGCCGCCTGCGCGATGGTGCGGAAATTGCGCGACGGAGCAAAACTCGGCCTGCTGTATGGCCAGGGCGGGTTCGTGACCAAGCACCACGCGCTGGTGCTGTCGCGCGCAGCCCCGACGCAGGCGCTGGCGCAGGACACCAGTGTGCAGGCGGAAGCCGACCGCAACAAGCGCGCGGTGCCGGAGTTCGTCACCGAGGCCAAGGGCCCGGCCGCGGTCGAGAGTTTTACCGTGCTCTATAGCCGCGGCGGCGAGGTCGAGCACGGCGTGGTGATGCTGCGGACGCAGGACCATACGCGCGCGCTGGCGCGGGTGCCCGCGCGGGACGGCGCGACGCTTGCGCATCTGCTCGACATGGACAAAACGCCGGTCGGGTCGTCAGGCGATACCGTCACGGCGGAAGACGGCGTGCTGGAGTGGCGGACAGGGTAAATTCTTTTCACGCGCCGTCCGTCATCCTGAGGTGCGCGCTCTTGCGGTGCGCTTGCACCGCAGGGCGAGCCTCGAAGGATGAGCCACGGGCACGGAAGCCAAACATCCTTCGAGGCTCGCCAAGAGGCTCGCACCTCACCAGGATGACGACGGTGGATGCAGGATCGCCTCGCTCCTCACCCGAAATTCGCTTTGCGAATTTCGACCTCTCCCCGCGCAGAGCGGGGAGAGGTTAAACGCGCGCCCTACCCCTTGACGTCCTGGCGCGATGAAATCGCTGCCGGGTTGGGCTTGGTGCCGCCACCGGCGATGCGGACGGAGTCGCCGTCGGCCATGCCGTCGGGGGGTGCGATGATGATGCGGTCGTCGGCGGCAAGGCCGGAGGCGAGTTCGATCTCCTTGCCGAGATCGCGGCCGATGGTCACGGTCTTGAATTTGACCTTGTCGTCGGCGCCGACGGTCGCCACGCGCAAGCCGTTCTGGTTGAAGATCAGCGCGCTCGCCGGAATGTGCAGCGGCACGGTGTCGCGCTGCAGGCTGAGGCGCACGCTGGCATAGCCGCCCGGCATCAACTCGCCTTTGGCGTTGTCGAGAGCGAGTTGCATCCGCGTGGTGCCGGAGCCGACATCGACCGACTGCGAGGACGCTTCCACCGTGGCGTCGAACGTCCGGTTCGGATATTCCGGCATCGCAATCACGGCCTTGGCGCCGATCCGGATCGCCGGCACGTAGTTCTGGGGAACGTTGACATAGACCCGCAACTTCCTGATGTCCGAGATCACGAACATCGCCGGCCCCGAGCCGCCGCCGGCATTGATCAGGGCGCCGACGTCGGTGTCGCGGGCGGTGACCACGCCATCGAACGGCACGGTGATCTTCTTGTAGCCGGCCAGCGCTTCCAGCCGCTCGACATTGGCCTGCCCGGAATTGACCGCGGCCTTCTTGTTGGAAAGATCGGCCGAGCGCTCGTCGATTTCCTGCATCGAGACGAAATTCGAGGCGATCAGGGTTTTTCGGCGATTCAAGGTGGCCTCGGACAGCTTTGCGCTGGCCTCGGCGCTGGCGAGGTCGGCGCGCGCCTGCAGCAGTTGCTGGTCGAGGTCGGGCGCCTCGATCTCGGCAATCACCTGGCCGGCCTTGACCTTGGCGCCGATGTCGGCGCTCCAGCCCTTCAGGTAGCCGGAGACACGGGCAAAGATCGGCGCGCGGTAATAGGCCTCCAGCCGGCCCGGCAGGTCCAGCGTGGCGGTCAGCGCCCGGGCGTCGGGCAGCGCCACCGCGACCGTCGGAACCGCCTGTTCGTCGGTCCATTCTCGCAATTTGACGCTGGAATCCTCGCGCGCCCGGATCCCGGTCACCACCAGCAACACCGCGGCGACGCCCGCCACCACCGCCGCTATGCCCAACTTCCGGCGAGAGACCGGAGAGTTCTGTTCAGTGGGCATGCGCGGTCTCCGGTGCGGCGGCAGCTTTGGCGCCCTGTTTCTTGTGGACCATGCTAAAAACCACGGGAACGAACATCAGGGTAGCCACGGTGGCGAATATCAGCCCCCCGACCACCGCGCGGCCGAGCGGCGCGTTCTGCTCGCCGCCCTCGCCGAGCGACAGCGCCATCGGCGTCATGCCGATGATCATCGCCAGCGCGGTCATCAGAACCGGGCGGAAGCGCACGAAACCGGCCTCGATGGCGGCCGCCACGGGGTCGCCGAGCTCTTCGTAGCGTTCGCGTGCAAAACTGATTACCAGCACGCTGTTCGCGGTGGCGACCCCCATGCACATGATCGCGCCGGTCAGCGCCGGCACCGACAGCGTCGTCTCCGTCGTGAACAGCATCCAGACGATGCCGGCCAATGCGGCCGGCAGCGCCGTGATGATCACGAACGGATCGGACCACGACTGGAAATTCACCACGATCAAAAGGTAGATCAGCACGACCGCGGCGAGCAGCCCGAACAGCAAGCCCGAAAACGCGCTGTTCATGGTCTGCACCTGGCCGAGCAGCACCACTGATGAGCCCTTCGGCACCTCCTTCGCGGTGTCCGCGATGACAGCCCTGACGTCGGTTGCGACCGCGCCGAGGTCGCGACCCTGCGGCGTCGCATAGATCTGCACCATGGGCTGGATGTCGTATTGCGAGACCACCGCGCTTGAGGTCGAGCGCGTGATGCTGGCGATGCCGCCGAGGATGGGCGGCGTCCCGGTATTGCCGGCGCTGATCGGCAAGGCTTCCAGCGCAGCCAGCGAATCGATCTGGTATTGCGGCGTCTGCATCACGATCGAGTAGGAAACCCCGTTATCGGGATTGAGATAGTAGGTCGGCGCGACCTGGGCGCTGCCGGCGAGATTGACGACGAGGCTGTTGGTGACGTCGCGTTCGGTCAGCCCGACATATTGCGCGCGGGTGCGGTCGACGTCGATATTGAAGCTCGGATTGTTGGGCGATTGCTGAATGCGCGCGTCCGCGATGCCGGGGATCCGGCGAATCCGGTTCAGCAATTTATTGGCATAGGCGAAATTCGCATTCATGTCGGCACCGCGGACCTGAAGGTCGATCGGCGCGGGGGCGCCGAAATTCAGGATCTGGCTGACGATATCCGCCGGAAGGAATGCAAACGTCATGCCGGGAAACGCGCGCGGCAGCTGCTCCCGCAGCGCCTTGACATATTCGGCGGTCGGCCGGTGGCCTTCCCTGAGCTTGATCTGGATATCGCCGTCCTGCGGACCGATCACGCCGGTGTTGTTGTAGGTCATGTTGATGCCCGAGATCGGCATGCCGATGTTGTCGGCCAGCGTTTCGATCTCGGATGGCGGGATGATCTTGCGGATCGCCTTCTGCACGTCGGCGAACTGGTTGGCGCTCTCCTCGACCCGGGTGCCGATCTGGGTGCGGACATGCATCAGGATCGAGCCGGCATCGACGGAGGGAAAGAAGTTGCGCCCGAGATAGGGCACCAGCAGGAACGACACCGCGACCAGACCGAGGAAGCCGACCACGAACACCGGCCGCCGCGCCATCGCCATCGTCAGCAGGTCGCGGTAACCGCCGCGGATGCGTTCGAACCGCGCCTCGAAGCCGCGCTGAAATTTCACCAGCGGATTGCGCGACGGCGGCGGCGCCCCGCCTTCGGCGTGGTGGACGTGCGGCTTCAACAGGTATTTCGCCATGGTCGGCACCAGCGTGCGCGACAGGATGAACGACCACGCCATCGCGAACATCACGGCTTCGGCCATCGGCACGAACAGGAAGCGCGCCACCCCGGTCAGGAAGAACATCGGCACGAATACGATGCAGATGCAGAGCAGCGAGACGAAGGCCGGCGTCACGATCTGCCTGGCGCCGTCCATGATCGCGGGTTCGACGGCCTTGCCCTGCTCCAGATGGTAGTTGATGTTCTCGATGGTGACGGTGGCGTCGTCGACCAGGATGCCGACCGCGAGCGCGAGGCCGCCGAGCGTCATGATGTTGAGGGTCTCGCCGATCGCCGACAGCATCACGATCGCGCCCAGCACGGCGAGCGGGATCGACACCGCGATGATCACGGTCGAGCGCCAGCTGCCCAGAAACAGCAGGATCATCACGCTGGTCAAGAGCGCGGCGATGATCCCCTCATAGGCCACCCCGGTGATGGCGCCGCGCACGAAGATCGACTGGTCGCCGATGAAGCCGATCTTGAGCGCGTCGGGCAGCTGGTCCTTGACGTCGATGACCTTCTGCTTGATGCCGGCGATGATATCGAGCGTCGAGATCGAGCCGGCCTTCAGCACCATCATCAGAACCGACCGGTTGCCGTCGACATGGACGATGTTGGTCTGCGGCGGATTGCCGTCGCGGACGCTGGCGACGTCGCGGATGTAGACCACGGCGCCGTTGACGGCCTTGATCGGCAGGTCGCCGAGCTCTTGCATCTTCAGCGGCGAATTGTTGAGCTGGATGTTGTATTCGAAACCGCCGATCTTCTGGGTGCCGACCGGCGTGATCAGGTTTTGGGCGGCAAGCGTGTTGGCGACGTCCTGTCCGGACAGCCCGCGGGACTGCAGCGCCTGCGGATCGAGATCGATCTGGACCTGGCGCTGCTTGCCGCCGAACGGATAGGGGATCGCGGCGCCGGGCACCGTGACCAGCGGGGTGCGCAGCTGGTTGATGCCGATGTCGGCGAGATTCTGCTCAGTGAGGCCCTCGCCGGACAGCGCGACCTGGATGATCGGGACCGTCGAGGCGCTGTAGTTCAGGATCAAAGGCGGGGTCGCGCCCGGCGGCATCTGCTTCAGCAGGGTCTGCGAAATCGCGGTGACCTGGGCGTTGGCGGTGCGGATGTCGACATTGGGCTGGAAGAAGATCTTGATGATGCCGAAGCCGTTATAGGAATTGGCGACGATGTGCTCGATGTCGTTGACGGTGGTCGTCAGCGCGCGCTGGAACGGCGTGGTGATGCGCCCGGCCATCTGGTCCGGCGGCAGCCCGGTATACTGCCAGACCACGCCGATCACGGGGATGCGGATATCCGGGAAAATATCGGTCGGCGTGCGCAGCGCCGCCAGCGGGCCGATGATCAGCAGCAGCAGCGCCAGCACGACGAACGTATATGGCCGGCTCAGGGCGATGCGGACCAGTGCGACCATAAAGCAGGCAATCCCCAGTCGAGCGGAAGGGCTTGGCGCTCGTTTGACCCGAGGGTCAATTCGATTGGGCTCATTTACCGTACTGCAGCAAAATAGCCAACCTCCGGCGCACCATCCGACTTCACTTCCCTGTCAGCCGGCCGCCATCCGGCCACGGGTCCAACCGGTCCGGAAGCTGAATCGCGTAACCTCAGGCCGCCCTCACCGAAGTGAGGAACTTGCCGACCTCGGACTTGAGGCGGTTGCTCTCCCCCGACAGCGACTGCGCCGCCGACAGCACCTGCGAGGAGGCCAGGCCGGTCTCGCTGGCGCCGCGCTGCACGTCGGTGATGTTCGAACTCACCTGCACGGTGCCCCGCGCCGCCTGCTGCACGTTGCGGGAAATTTCCTGGGTCGCAGCCCCCTGCTCCTCCACGGCGGCTGCAATGGTCGAGGAAATCTCCGACAGCTTTTCGATGGTGCCGCTGATTTCCTTGATCGCGCCGACCAACTCCTGCGTCGCCGACTGGATGCCGGCGATCTGCTGGCCGATCTCGCCGGTGGCCTTCGCGGTCTGCTCGGCCAGAGCCTTCACCTCGGACGCCACGACCGCAAAGCCCCGGCCCGCCTCGCCGGCGCGCGCCGCCTCGATGGTCGCATTCAGCGCCAGCAGGTTGGTCTGGCCCGCGATGGTATTGATCAGTTCGACCACGTCGCCGATCCGGGTGGCCGCCTTCGACAATTCGCTGACGCGGGCGGTGGTGGTGCGGGCCTGCTCGACCGCCTCATTGGCCATCCGCGCCAATTCCTGCACCTGGCGGCTGATCTCGTTGACGGACGAGGCCATCTGTTCGGTGGCCGAGGCCACCGACTGGACGTTGGTGGAAGCTTCTTCCGATGCCGAGGCGACCACCGTGGTCAATTCCCGTGAGCGCCCGGCGGTGGCCGTCAGCGTGCCGGCGGAAGCCTCCAACTGCGTCGAGGCGGTGGATACGGTATCGACGATCTTGCCGATCATCGATTCGAAATCGCGGGTGATGCCGTCGACCCGGCGGCTGCGCTCGATCTTGGCTTCGGCGTCGCGCGCGGCGGCCTCATCGGCGGCCTTCTTGGCGATCAGCGCCTGCTTGAACACCTGCAGCGCGTCCGCCATCGATCCGACCTCGGTTTTCTCGCCCCGATGCGGCACCTCGGCGGCCAGATCGCCGCCGCCCAGCGCCTGCATCGGCGCCACGATCGAGGCGATGCCGCGCGAGACGTCGCGAACCAGGTAGATGCCGACGCCGATTCCGGCGATCACGGCAGCGCCGAGGATCGCGGCCAGCACCGCGAAGGCCGAAGCGTAGTCATCGGCCGCACGCCGGCTGGCCTTGTCGGCGCCGGCGTTGTTGAGGTCGATGGCCTTTTTCAGGATGGTGTCCGCGTCGAGCCCGATCTTGTTCACCGTCTTCGAATTCAGCTCATGCGCCTCGTGGGGAATCTTGCCGACGTCCCCGCGTGACAGCGCCATGACCTGCTGGGTACCCCTGTGGTAATTGTCCCACAACTGGACCCATTCATTGTAAAGGGCCCGCTCTTCCGGGGTCCGAATCATCGCCTCGTAGGTCTGGCGGATCTTGGTGTTGCCATCGACCACCGTGGCCAGGATCTTTTCCGCCGCTTCCTTTTCCTCGGGCGTTTCGGCCAGCATGTGCTCGCGGATCACGTTGCGATAGGTGATCACGCCGGCGCGCAGATCGCCCAGCACGCGCACGCTCGGCAGCCAGTTGGTGGTGACGTCGACGGTACTGGCGTTGAGCGCCCGCATATTCCTGACCGCAAGCAGGCCCATCGCCGTCATTGCGAACAGCAGGAAGGCGACCACGGCAGTGATTTTGGCGCGGATGGAGAGTTTGGCGAACATGGTTTGAATCTCTTGATCTCCTGGGCGCGTGGGACGTGCCGGGCGGCAGGCCGGCACGGCTCGAGCCTAGCTAACGGAATCTGCTGCTCCGTTAACCCGGTTCTCCGTAAGAATACGTAAAGAGCGGGCCGTTTCTCAGCGCATCAGCGCGAACGCGTCGGAGAAAAATTCCGCTCCGCCGAAGTTGCCCGATTTCAGCGCCAGCAACATTTCGCCCTGCTTCGCGCCGACCGCGCGAAGTACCGGGACACCGGCCGCGATCTCCGCGCCCACCAGAAAGCCCGGAATTTTCAGCCGATCGACCACCGCGCCGGAAGTTTCGCCGCCGGCGACGACCAGCCGCCGCACGCCTGCCTGCACCAATCCTTCCGCGATGTCGGCCATCGCCTGCTCGATGGCATGCCCGGCCGCTTCGCGCCCATGGCGGGCCTGCAGGGCCGCGACCTGGTCCGGCGTCGAACTCGACGCGATCAGGACCGGGCCCTGCTTGAGCCGGTCCCTGGCCCAGGCCAGCGCACGCCGCGCCTCCCCACTTCCCGCGACGACCTGATCGGGATCGAGATGCAGCACCGCCATCACGGCTTCGGCGCTGGCGATCTGCTGCAGCGTCGCCTGCGAACAACTGCCGGCGAGGCATGCCGCCGGCCCACCGATCGGCGCCTCGGCCGTGGTGCTCTCGGCATTCGGCTTGACCCGACCGGATGCCACCAGCGCACGCGCAACACCGAGCCCGATGCCGGACGCCCCGACCGAGAGGCGATGGTCCAGCGCGACCTGGCCGATGGTTTCGAGATCGCGGTCGAACACGGCATCCGCAATCGCCGCGCCGAACCCTTGCGCCGCGAAGTCGGCAAGCCGCGCGCGGACCGCATCGGGGCCGCGCGCGATGTCGGCGAGCGCGACGAGCGCGATCTTGTTCCGGCTCTGCCGCGCCAGCACCCGCACCAGATTGGAGTCGTGCATCGGATTGAGCGGATGATCCTTCAGCGGGCTCTCGTTCAGCGGCACCGAGCCGACGAACAGATTGCCCATATAGACGGTGCGCCCGGTCTCCGGAAATGCCGGGGTCACCAGCACGATATTGTCGCCGCAATCGGCGCGCAGCGCGTCCATCACGGGACCGATATTGCCGGCATCGGTGGAATTGAAGGTCGAGCAGATCTTGAACAGCACATGATCGGCGCCGCGCCCGCGCAGCCATGCTTCCGCCGCCCGCGAGCGCTGGACCGCAAGGCCCGCCTCGATCGACCGGCTTTTCAGCGACACCACCACGGCGTCGACCTCGGGCAGCGCCAGATCGTCGGACGGCACGCCGATGGTCTGCACCGTGCGCAGGCCCTGACGGGTCAGCGTGTTGGCGAGATCGGAGGCGCCGGTATAGTCGTCGGCGATGCAGCCCAGCTTCAGCGTCACGGCTTCTTTCCGGCATAGGGCTTGAACCAGGCAAGCCCGTCGGTGGTCTTGGCCCGAGGGTTATATTCACAGCCGACGAAGCCTTTGTAGTCGAGCCGATCGAGCTCCGCGAACACGAAGGGATAATTCAGTTCCTCGCCGTCCGGCTCGTTGCGCGAGGGGATGCTGGCGATCTGGGTGTGACCGATGATCGGCATCATCTCGCGCAACCGCATGGTGACGTCGCCATGGATGATCTGGCAATGGTAGATGTCGAACTGCAATTTCAGGTTCGGTATCTTCAATTCAACGATCAGGTCGCGCGCGAAATAAAAATCGTTGAGGAAATAGCCGGGCACGTTGCGCGGATTGATCGGCTCGATCACCACGTCGAGCCCGTGCGGCGCGAAGAATTCCGCCGCCCAGGCGACCGATTTGTAAAACGCTTCCACCGCCTTGCGGTCGCCTCTGTCGGCGATGCCGGCCATCAAATGGACGCGCTTGACGCCGGTCGCCTGCGCATAGGGCAGCGCGGTGTGCAGGCTCTTCTGCAGGTCGGCGAAGCGATCCGGCAACGCGGCAAATCCCTTCTCGCCGGCTTCCCAATTGCCCGGCGGCAGATTGAACAGCGCCTGGGTCAGGCCGTTGCCATGCAGGCGTTTGCCGATCTCTTCGGGCGGATGGTCGTAGGGGAACAGAAATTCGACAGCGGTAAAGCCTGCCTTCGCCGCCGCTTCAAAGCGGTCAAGGAACGGCACTTCGTTGAACATCATCGAAACATTGGCGGCGAAACGGGGCATCTGAAGTCCTCTTGTGCGCTATTTCACTTTGCCGGGCAGCTCGGCGGCGCCGATCCGCGCGTACAGCCGCGCCACCGAGGCGTCGTCGTCACGGCCCATGCCCGACGCCGAGGCCATCAGGAACATCTGCAACGCCGCGGACGCCAAAGGCGCGGGGAACCGCGCCGAGCGGGCCATGTCCTGGACGATGCCGAGGTCTTTCACGAATATTTCCACCGCACTGCGCGGCTTGTAGTCGCCGGCGATCACGTGCGGCATGCGATTTTCGAACATCCAGGAATTGCCGGCGGATGCCGTGATCACGTCATAAACTTTTTGCAGGTCGAGCCCCTGCTTGGCGGCGAAGGTGATGGCCTCGGAGGCAACTGCGATATGCACGCCGGCGAGCAGCTGGTTGACCATCTTGAAGGCCGCGCCCAGGCCGGCGGCATCGCCAAGCTCATAGAGTTTTGCTGACATGGCGTCGAGCACCGGCCGCGCCCCGGCGAAGGCGGCAGCGCTGCCGGAGGCGAGGATGGTCAATTCGCCCTGCGCCGCGCGCTGCGCGCCGCCCGAGATCGGCGCGTCCAAATAATGCCGGCCGGTCGCCTCCAATTGTTTCGAAAGCCGCCGCGCCGCGTCCGGATCCATGGTGGCGCAGGAGACTACTACGGCATTTTTTGCAAGCGTCTCGCCGACGCCGTCCTTGCCGAACAGGATGGAGTCAGTCTGCGCGGCGTTGAGGACCACGCTGACGACGACATCGGCCTGCTTTGCGGCCTCGGCCGGCGTCTTGGCGGCCTTGCCGCCATCGGCGACGTACCGCGCCACGATGTCGGGGGAGACCTCGCAGCCGGTGACGTCAAAACCGGCACGGCGAAGCGAGGCCGCCATGCCAAATCCCATCGAGCCCAGCCCGATCACGGCGACGCGCGGTTTTGCGGTTTCCGGCATGCGGCAATTCCCCCTCAGGTTCCTCTTCAGCCGGCATTCGGCAACGGCTTTGCCTCTTGCGTAACACGGCTTGGCCGTGCTGCCAAAGCGTGAGACAAGGCGGCAAAGGGGATGCTGCCAGGATACTGTAATGAGCGAAAGCAAGGTCCGCGAGGAAATCTGCCGCCTCGGCCGCTCGCTGTTCGAGCGCGGCCTGACGCCGGGTTCTTCCGGCAATATCAGCGTGCGGTTCGAGGACGGCTGGCTGGTGACGCCGACCAACGCCTCGCTCGGCTTCCTCGACCCAGCGCGTCTGTCGCGGCTCGACGCATCAGGAAAACTCGCCTCCGGCGACGCGCCCACCAAGGAAGTGCCGCTGCACACCGCGCTGTACCAGACCCGGACCAGCGCCCGCGCGGTCGTGCACCTGCATTCGACCCATTCGGTGGCGCTCTCGATGCTGCCCGAGATCGATCCCCGTGCCGCGCTGCCGCCGATGACGGCCTATTATTTGATGAAATGCGGCGCCACCGCGCTGGTGCCGTATTATCGGCCCGGCGATCCGGCGGTGGCCGACGCCATCAGGGGACTGGCCGGCAAATATTCGTCCGTGCTGCTCGCCAATCACGGCCCGGTGGTGTCGGGGGATTCGCTGGAAGCGGCGGTATTCGCGATCGAGGAGCTGGAAGAGACCGCAAAACTCTATCTGCTGCTGCGCGGGCTCAACCCGCGCTATCTCTCGCCGGCGCAGATCGCGGATTTGTCGAAGACGTTCGGGCTGAAGTTGCCGGAGCACGATCGCGAGTGATCCCTCCTCGTCATGGCCGGGCTTGTCCCGGCCATCCACGTCTTCGTCTCATCAAGAAAGAAAGACGTGGATGCCCGGCACAAGGCCGGGCGTGACGGAAGTCTCTCAACGTCGTTGCGAGCGCAGCGAAGCAATCCATCTTTCCGCTTGCTGCGCCATGGATTGCTTCGTCGCAAGTGCTCCTCGCAATGACGGGTTACAGCACCGCGAGCTGCTTGTTCTGCAAATCCGTCACCAGCATCAATCCTGGCGCATGCGTGATCGCGAACGGCAGTTTCGCGGCTGCGATCACCGCCTGCGGGGTCACGCCGCAGGCCCAGAATACCGGGATTTCGTCGGCCTCTATCGGGACCGGATCGCCGTAGTCGGGCTTTGAAATGTCCTTGATCCCGATCGAATGCGGATGGCCGAGATGCACAGGCGCGCCGTGCACGGCGGGAAAGCGCGAGGTGATCTGCACCGCGCGGATTGCATCCTTCGGCTTGAACGGGCGCATCGACACCACCATGGGTCCCGCGAACGGCCCCGCAGGCGCGCAATCGATATTGGTGCGGTACATCGGCACGCGAACCCCGCGCTCGATATGGCGGATCGGCAGATCGTCCGCCATCAGCGCTTCCTCGAAAGAGAACGAGCAGCCGAGCACGAAGGCGACGAGATCGTCGCGCCAATGCGCCTTGATGTCGGTCGGCTCGTCCACCACCTCGCCATCGCGCCAGATCCGGTAGCGCGGCAGGTCGGTGCGGATGTCGAGGTCTGCGCCGAGCGCGGGAATCCGGGGGTCGCCGACATCGGACATGCCGATGATCGGGCATGGTTTCGGGTTGAGTTGGCAGAACCGGTGAAAGGCTGCCGCGAGCTTTTCCGGGAGGATCGCGAGATTGCCCTGCACGAAACCGTTGGCGATGCCGGCCGTGGTCCCCGCCATGCCGTTGCGGCAGGCCAGCCGCGCCTCGAGGCTTGGCGATATTTCCGGCTCGCTATAGCTGCCTTGTTCTTTCTTCTTGAGACCGGCAATCATCGCATGCGCTCCATACCTCGACAGGGGGGCTTGCGGAGTTCTACCATGCCGCCGCAAAACGCGCATCAACGGGATTTCGGACGGGCTGAATGAGCAAGATCGCCTCCAATCTGCAGATCAATTCCGCCCGCCTCTGGGACACCATTCACGAAACCGCGAAATTCGGCGCAACCCCCAAGGGCGGCGTGCGGCGGCTGACGCTGGGACCTGAGGACAAGCAGGTGCGCGACTGGTTCCGCAACGCCTGCGAAGCCGCCGGCCTCGAGGTCCATGTCGATGCGCTGGGCTCGATGTTCGGCCTGCGCCGGGGGCGCGACATGACGAAACCCCCGGTGGGCCTCGGCTCGCATCTCGACACCCAGCCGACCGGCGGCAAGTACGACGGCGTACTCGGTACGCTTGCCGCGCTCGAAGTGGTGCGCACCCTGAACGATGCGGGAATCGAGACGGAAACGCCGCTCTGCATCTGCAACTGGACCAACGAGGAAGGCTCGCGCTTTGCGCCGGCGACGATGGCGTCGGCCGCCTATGCCGGCGAATACACCACCGAAAACATCCTGGCGCGCAAGGACGCCGCCGGGGTCACCGTCGGCGAGGCGCTCGACGGCATCGGCTATCGCGGCAGCGAAGCGGTGGGCTTGCAAAAGTTCGGCGCCTTCGTCGAACTGCATATCGAGCAGGGGCCGCTGCTGGAAGCCGAGCGCAAGACCATCGGCGTGGTCGACCGCGGCCAGGGCATCATCTGGTACGACGGCAAGATCACGGGTTTCGAAAGCCACGCCGGCACCACGCCGATGCCGCTACGCCGCGACGCGCTGGCGGCGTTGTCCGAGATCGTGCTGGCGGTGGAGCGCGTCGCCAACGCCCATGGCCCGAATGCGGTCGGCACCGTCGGGGAGGCCGTGATCGCCGCCCCTTCCCGCAACGTCATCCCCGGCGAGATCGCGTTCACCACGGATATCCGCAGCCCCAGTTCGGAGACGCTCGATGCGATCGACCGCGAATTGCGCGGCGCGATGGCCGAGATCGCCACGCGGCGCAGGGTCGAGATCGCCTTCGAGGCGATCTGGCGCAAGCCGCCGACCATCTTCAACCCGAAACTGGTCGATGCGGTGGAGAATTCGACCAAGGCGCTCGGCTACAGCCACCGCCGCATCACATCGGGTGCCGGCCACGACGCCTGCAACCTCGCCACCGTCGTTCCCGCGGCGATGATTTTCGTGCCCTGCAAGGATGGCGTCAGCCACAATGAACTCGAGGACGCGACCCAAGCCGATTGCACCGCAGGCGCCAATGTGTTGATGCATACCGTGCTGGCGCTCGCCGGCGTCGCTTCATAAGAACACGGAGATTTCGGTGCGCGGTGTATTTGTCGATGCCAATGAATTGCTGGCGGTGATTTTCGAGCGGCTGGAAAAGCCGGCCGATCCGCCGGTCCGCATCAACCGCGATCCCGACATCAAGGCAGAGCAGATGCCGGCGCTGCTCGACGGCGCCGAGATCGTCGTCATCGACCACACCGCGCTGCCGACCGACGTCGCGCGGCGCTGCACCGGCTTGAAACACGTCGTATTTCTCGGCACCGGCGCCCGCAGCTACATGAACCCGGAAGAACTCGCCGAGCTCGGCATCGAGGTTCACCTGATCAAGGGCTATGGCGACACGGCCGTGGCCGAATGCGCCGTCGCGCTGATGTGGGAAGCCGCGCGCGGCATCGCGCGAATGGACCATGCGATGCGCGCCGGCAACTGGCTGCGCGAGGACGCCATGCAGCTGACCGGCAAGACGCTCGGCCTGATCGGGTTCGGCGGCATCGCCAGCGAAGTCGCGCGCATCGCGCTCGGCAGCGGCATGCGCGTCATCGCCTGGAACCGGTCGCCGAAGAAATTCGTCGGCGTTGAATTCGTCGAACTCGATGCGCTATTGGCGCAGAGCGATGTAATCTCGCTGCACCTCTTGCTCAACGACGAAACCCGCGGCTTCCTTTCCGCCAAGCGCATCGGCGCGATGAAGCCCGGCGTCATCCTCGTCAACACCGCGCGCGGCGCCATGGTCGACGAAACCGCGATGATCGACGCCTTGAAATCGGGCCACATCCGCCATGCCGGGCTCGACGTCTTCAACATCGAACCGCTGCCGGCCGATCATCCACTGACGAAACTGCCGAACGTGACGCTGTCGGCGCATTCGGCATTCCGCACGCCGGAAGCAAGCGAGAATTTGATAGGGGCTGCGTGGGAGCATTGCCGAAGGATTGCGAAGGGTTAATCCGTCATTGCGAGCGAAGCGAAACAATCCATCGCGCAACAGCAAGAAAGAATGGATTGCTTCGTCGCAAGTGCTCCTCGCAATGACGAGATCATGGATTTCGCACCACCCGTCCTGCGAACGTTCGCTCTTCCTCCCTTCTCCCCTTGTGGGAGAGGGTGGCTTCGCGAAGCGAGGACGGATGAGGGGTCTGTCACAGCAAATACCCAATGCGCGAATATCGAACTCGCGGAGAGAACCCCTCATCCGGCGCTTCGCGCCACCTTCTCCTCCAGGGGGAGAAGGGTAGAGACCCCTACTCCACCATCTCGGCCACCGCCTTGCCGCAGGTTGTGGTATCCGCATTGCCGCCAAGATCCCTTGTGCGCAGCGTGCGTTCGCCGAGGGTGCGCTCGATCGCCGCAACGATCGAAGCGGCGGCAGCCTTCTCGCCGAGATGCTCCAGCATCATCGCGCCCGACCAGATCATGCCGATCGGGTTGGCGATGCCTTGGCCGGCGATATCGGGCGCGGAGCCGTGTACCGGCTCGAACACCGACGGGAACAGCCCGGGAGGGTTGATGTTGCCGGACGGAGCGATGCCGATGGTGCCGGTGCAGGCGGGGCCGAGATCGGACAGGATGTCGCCGAACAGATTGGAGCCGACCACCACGTCGAACCAGTCCGGATGCAGCACGAAATTCGCGGTCAGGATATCGATGTGGTACTTGTCCCACTTCACCTTCGGAAAATTCTTCGCCATCGCCTCCACGCGCTCGTCCCAATACGGCATGGTGATGGAAATGCCGTTGGATTTGGTCGCCGAGGTCAGGTGCTTCTTCGGCCGCGACTGCGCCAGCTCGAACGCGAATTTCAGGATGCGGTCGACGCCAACCCTCGTCATTACGGTCTGCTGCGTCACGAATTCACGGTCGGTATCGGGGAACATGCGTCCGCCGACGGAGGAATATTCACCTTCGGTGTTCTCGCGCACCACCCAGAAATCGATGTCGCCGGGCTTGCGGCCCGCGAGCGGCGACGGCACGCCGGGCATCAGCCGCACCGGGCGCAAATTGACGTACTGATCGAACTCGCGGCGGAATTTGATCAGCGACCCCCACAAGGAAACGTGATCCGGGATCTTCGCAGGCCAGCCCACCGCACCGAAATAGATCGCATCGTGCTTGCCGATCTTCTGCTTCCAGTCCTCCGGCATCATCTCGCCGTGTTTTTCGTAATAGTCATACGAGGCAAAGTCGAAATGATCGAAATGCACGGCAACGCCGTGCTTTTTCGCAGCCTGCTCCAGCGCCCGCAGGCCCTCCGGCATCACTTCCTTGCCGATGCCGTCGCCGGGAATGACCGCGATCCGATATTGCTTCTTTTGACTGCTCATCGAGAAATTCCTTGTGCCTCGTTTTGCCCGGAGCAATGGACCAAAGTTGAGCCGGGCGCAACGCTGCAGTGCAATGTTGACCTCTTCCGTTGCCGCGGCCTAACTGATGAAATCCAGCCACCCGCCAGACGTCTCCCACAAAGCGAGTATTCCCATGGATCTGCATTTGCGCGGCAAGCGCGTCCTGATCACCGGCGCCTCGAAAGGCATCGGCGCCGCCGCCGCCGAAGCCTTTGCCGAGGAAGGCTGTCATCTCATGCTGGCCGCGCGCAGCGGCGATGCGTTGAAGGCGCTGGCCGAGCGGCTGCGCTCGGCGCACCAGATCGACGCATCGGCCCATGTCGTCGACCTGCGCAAGGGCGAGGATCTGGCGCGGCTGGCGAAGGAGGCCGCCGACATCGACATCCTCGTCAACAATGCCGGCGACATTCCCGGCGGCTCGATCGACAAGATCGACGAGGAGACCTGGCGTCACGCCTGGAACCTGAAGGTGTTCGGCTACATCAACCTCACGCGCGCGGTTTACGCGCAGATGAAGGCGCGCGGCGGCGGCGTCATCGTCAACGACATCGGCGCCGCCGGCGAGAAATTCGACGCCAATTACATCTGCGGCAGCGCCGGCAACGCGGCGATCATGGCGTTCACCCGCGCGCTCGGCGGCAAGAGCCTTGCCGACAATATCCGGGTGGTCGGCATCAATCCGGGTCCGGTCGGCACCGACCGCCACGTCACGCTGTTGAAGACGCGCGCCAAACACCAGTTCGGCGACGAGAACCGCTACAAGGAATTCCAGAAAGGCCTGCCGCTCGGCCGCCCCGCGCACGCGCGCGAAATCGGCGACCTGATGGCGTTCCTCGCCTCCGACCGCTCCGGCTACACCTCGGGCGTGATCTTCACGGTCGATGGCGGCATCGCCGCGGGCTGGGGCTAGTCGGCCGATACCAAGGTGAGCGGCGCTGCGCTCGGTTGCTATTCGATTACCTCATCGGCGCCGGCAAGCAGCGACGGAGGGACGCTGAGGCCCAGCATCTTGGCGGACTTGAGATTGATGACCAATTCGAACCTGGTTGGCAGCACGACCGGCAGGTCGGCGGGTCTTGCTCCGGCCAGTACGCGGCCCGCATAAGTTCCGGCCTGGCGATAGGTATCGAGGATGCTCGCTCCGTAGCAGATAAGACCGCCGGCTGTGACGAACTCCCGAACATAGTACATCGTCGGCAAATGCCGCCGGGCCGAGCCCGCGACCATTTCGGCAGGCCTGCTGTCGAAAAAGGGATCGACCGCGATCACGAGCGCGTTGGCCTGGATCGCGGCGAAGGCGGCATCGAGATCGGACGCCTCCGCAACCTTCACGAAATGAAGTGTCACGCCATTCTGTCGCGCCGCGACCGAGGCATCCTGCATCTGCGGCTCGGCCGAGGTGCTGCTGGGGTGGACGAGCATCGCCACATCGGTGATGTCCGGCACCAGCTCTCGCAGCAACTCAAGCTGCTTGGCGATGATCGCCCCGCCGGAATAGAAGGTGGCGCCGGTCAGATTGGCCTCCGGCCGGTTGATGCTCTTGACCATGCCGGTGCGAACCGGATCGAGCCCCGACGTGAAGATGATCGGAATTGTGGTCGTAACCTTCCTGGCCGCGACCCATGCACCCCCACCTGCGACGATCGCGGCGACACCGCGCGCAGCGAGATCGGCGGCAAGCGCCGGGAGACGCTCATATTGATCGTCGGCCCAGCGATACTCGACGGTAACGTTGCGGCCTTCCTCATAACCGGCATCTTGCAGACCCTGTCGAAACGCGGAAGCGACCAACTCGCCCTTCGATTTCGAGCGGGGGTTGAGGAACCCGATCACCGGCATGGATTGCGCTTGCGCGCGCACTGCAAGCGGCACCGCGATGGCAGCGCCTCCGACTGATGCAATGAAGTCCCGCCGCCGCACGACCAACCCCCTTTGCTCCGCGTCAGCCATTGTATGGGCTAATGCGAGCATTTTGATAGAGGCTGAAAGCCCTCGTACCCAAGCCGCGATGTCGCAACCGGGTCATACGGGAGGCTTCGCGCCGGCCCGACCGGTCTAGACCACCGTCCGCTCGAACAATTGCCGGATCAGCGTCGTGATCCGTCCGCCCGGCGAAGCTATCTCGTTCATGATGGTAAAGTGGTTGGCGCCGGCGATTTCCTCATAGGTCACCGGCAAGCCGTATCTGGCGCGATGGCCGGCGAAGTCCGCGGTCTGCCTGCGCAACAGCGGCAGCTCGGCGCTGCCGACCACCAGCGACAACGGTTTTGCCGCGCCGCCTCCCTGCATCATCGGCGAATTACGGAGCGACGTCGCCTCGTCGAGTCTCAGTTTCTCGTTGAGGTAGCTGGCGCGGATCGGCTCGAGATCGTAGATGCCGGAGATCGCCATCCCCGCCCTCACCTTCGGATGCGACAGCGCCATCGCCGTCAGGTGGCCGCCGGCGGACCAGCCGGAGACGACGATCCCCCCGCTGTCGCCGCCGAAGACGGGCAATTGCCGGTTGAGAAAATCGATACCGGCATGGATTTCGCCGACGATTCCGTCGAGCACAGCCTCCGGCGCCAGCGTGTAACCGATCAGCGCGACGTTGATGCCGTGCGCCATCGCGCCTTCCGCGAACAGCGTGAAGGTTTCCTTGGCGCGAGTCTGCCAGTAGCCGCCATGAATGAATAACAGCGTCGGCCCGCTGTCGCGCACCTTCAGGAAATCGATGCGGTTGCGTTCGCGCGGGCCGTAGCGAAGGTCGAGATAGCCGGGATAGCGTGCCCGCATCGCGGCGGAGCGCAGGTCCCAGCCGGCGACGATGTCGGCGCTTCCTTTGACCGCGACGCCGTTGTTGAGCCCGAGGTCGAGTTCTTGCCGGCTCATGCGGCGCCAGTCCGGTGCGTCCGATGGCGTCATCATCCTGAAAATCTCCCGGCGTTTCCGTTTTGCCGGAAAATGTTTTACACCGCTCGACAAGCCGCTACCAGAAGCGGAACGCCAGGGAGAGACGCAAGTGGCAGAACAGGGACTGATGCGGGAGACGGCATGCGCCGTCGTCGGAAGGCTCAAATCCGGCGAGGTGACCCCGCTCGACCTGCTCGACGTGCTGGAGCAACGCATCGCCGAGATCGACGGCAAGGTCAATGCGCTGCCGACGCTCTGCTTCGATCGCGCCCGCGACCGTGCCAAAGCCCTGATGAAAAAGCCCGTCGGCGAGCGCGGACTGCTCGCGGGGCTGCCGGTGCCGATCAAGGACCTGTTCAACGTCGAAGGTGTCCTGAACACCCAGGGTTCGCCGATCTTCAGGAACCATGTCTCCGCGCATTCCGATATCGTGGTCGAACATCTCGAAGCCAGTGGCGCCGTAGTCTACGCCAAATCCAACACGCCGGAATTCGGCGCCGGTGCCAACACCTTCAACGAGGTGTTCGGCGCGACGCTGAACCCGTGGGATACCTCCCGTTCGGCCGCGGGCTCCTCCGGCGGTGCGGCGGTCGCGCTCGCCACCGGCATGGCCTGGTTGGCGCATGGCACCGACATGGGCGGCTCGCTGCGCAACCCCGCGAGCTTTTGCGGCATCGTCGGTTTGAGGCCGAGCATCGGCCGCGTCGCGCACAGTCCGGCCTTCAAGATCGACCGCAATCTGACCGTGCACGGCCCAATGGCGCGCAACGTCGAGGATCTTGCGCTGTTGCTTGACGCCATGAGCGGCGAGCACCCGGCCGATCCGCTGTCGCTGCCTTTGCTGCCGTCGTCCTTTCTATCCGCCGTCCGCTCCGGCAGGAAACCGAAACGCGTCGCCTATTCGCCCGATCTCGGCATCACGCCGGTCGATCCGGAAGTCGTCGCCGTCACCCGCAAGGCCGCCCAACGCTTCGCCGAAGCCGGCGTCATTGTCGAGGAGGCCCATCCGGATTTGCGCGAGGCCCATGAATGTTTTCACGTGCTGCGCGCGTTCGATTTCGCGCTCAGCAAGGCCGCGTTGCTTCGCAGCAAGCGCGACCAGCTCAAGCCGGAAGTGATCTGGAACATCGAGGAAGGCCTCAAGCTGACCGTGGAGCAGATCGAGCGCGCCGAAGCCCAGCGCGTCGCGATGGCCGCGCGCATGCTGGAGTTTTTCAAGACCTACGACCTGCTGCTGGCGCCCGCGACCATCGTGGCGCCGTTCCCGGTCGAGCATCGTTATGTCGCCGAATGCGCCGGCAAGAAGTTCGACAATTATGTCGAGTGGCTCGGCATCGTCTACGCGATCACGCTGACCTGCGCCACGGCGCTGTCATTGCCCTGCGGCTTCACCGCATCGGGCCTGCCGGTCGGGCTTCAAATGGTGGCGCCGCCGCGTAGCGAGGCACAGCTGTTGGCCGGCGCGAGGCTCTTGGAGGACATTCTGGGACTACGCAGCACGACGCCGATCGATCCAAGGCCAGCGAGTTAGCTTTTAGTCCCTCATGGCGTGGAGCCGCTTCTTCACCGCCGTCTCCGGACGATGCCTCGCATCGCCGGGAGAACCATGCGGCCCATGACCCATCCTTCGAGGCGCGCAAGAGCGCGCACCTTCAGGATGACGGCGGTGCGCGCGGCTCAGATTGATCTTTCAGGCGGTTTGCGGATTCAATACCGAAAAGCAAGCGCGCGCAAGCCAGCCGCAACACCCGGCGTCATCCTGAGGTGCTCGCCGTCTTCGGCGAGCCTCGAAGGATGAGAGGTTTGCGCCCGTGTCCATCCTTCGAGATGCATCGCTTCGCGATGCTCCTCAGGATGAGGTCAAAGCTGCTTCCCTGCGGCCCGCCGCCTCGATCGCGACCGACAGCGCCAGCCTGGTCTGCTCGACGATATCCTCGACCAATTCCTCCCGGGTCATCTGCGCGACCTGTCCGGTCAACAGCCCCTGCTCCGCCAGCATCACCACGCCATGCAGCGCGGCCCAGATCTTGAGCGCGTGCTGCTCGCGCAACAGCCCGATCGCCGGCGCTTCCATGGCCTCCAGCAGCAGCGCGAAGGTTTCCATCGCCGCGGCATGGAGCTCGCTGTCCTTCGGCGCGCAGGCCATGATTTGCGACGCGAACATCAGGCGATAGATGCCGTTACGGCGGAGCCCGAAGGCCAGCGTCGCGTGCGCCAGCCGCGACAGTTTCGAGCGCTTCGATGGCCTCCTGATCGATTCCCGTAAGCTCGCGGTGAATTGCCGGAAAGCCTCCGTCGTCACGGCTGCCAGCAACGCCTCGCGGTCGGCAAAATGCCGGTACGGCGCCGGCTGCGAAACGCCGAGCTCAAGCGCCAGCGCCTTGATGCTGATGGCTTCCGGCCCTCCCGCTTCGGCTTCCCGCAGCGCCGCCTGCACCAGCGCCTCGCGGAGGTCGCCATGGTGATAGGTATTTTGCGGTTTGCGGGCGGGTCGGGACGGCATTCGATGGAACAATCTCTTATTTTCCGCTTGACGAGCGGGACGGGTGCGAATGTAATATGCTATAACTTAGCGGCGCCGCCAAGAGGCAAATGCCGCCAAGGCCAATATCGGGATCTGGGCACGCGCTTCCGAGACGCGCCCGACCAAGGGGAACGTCAGTCATGCCGCTGAAAATCCACGTCGACCAGGACAAGTGCCAGGGCCACGCCCGCTGCAAGTCGCTGGCGCCTGAATTGTTCAACCTGGACGAATTCGGCAATGCGCACGAGATCGGCGACGGCAGGGTGCCCGCGGGCCTCGAGGACAAGGCCTGGCTCGCCAAGTCCAATTGCCCGGAGATCGCGATCGAAGTCACCGAGGAGTGATCTCCCCGCGCCGGTTTCGCCGCCTTGAAGCCCGCCTCGCACCCAGCTGCAGCGAATCAAGCAAAAGGAATTGACCCCGATGTCCGAACCTGCCCACGCCATGCCCGATCCCGACAAGGTGATGCCGGAGCATCCCCCCGTCACCGACTGGGTCCATGATTTCGACCACACCGATCCACGCTGGACCGAGAATCCGTTTCCGATCTGGGAAGAACTGCGCGCCGCAGGGCCGGTGGTGCACACCGAGCGCTTCCTCGGCTGCTATCTGCCGGTCACCTATGAGGCGGTGCGCGAGATTGCCCACGACACCGAACATTTTTCCTCGCGCCGCGTCATCGTGCGCGACGTCCGGCCGGAGCAAACCGGCAGCGCGCCGCCGATCACCTCCGATCCGCCGGAGCACAAGCCCGCCAAACAGCTGCTGCTGCCGCCGTTCACGCCGGACGCGATGAAGAAGCTCGAGCCCCGGGTTCGCGCCATCTGCAACGAGCTGATCGACGAATTCATCGCGGATGGCAAATGCGACGCCGCGGCGCGTTACACCAAATACATTCCGGTTCGCGCCATCGCCCACATGCTCGGCATCCCCGAAGGTGACAGCGACCTCTTCATCAAATGGATCCATGAGATCCTCGAACTCGGCATCAGGGACAATGACGCGCTGATGCGCGCGGTCCACGAGATGACCGAATATTTTGGCGGCCATATCGCGGCACGCAAGCAGCGCCCGACCGACGACCTGATCTCGACGATGATGAACGCGCGCGACAAGAACGGCAATCCGCTGGACGACGAGCATGTGCTGGGCTCGCTGCGGCTGCTGCTGATCGCCGGCATCGACACCACCTGGAGCGCGATCGGCGCCTCGCTGTGGCACCTCGCGAAGACGCCGGCCGATCGCGAGCGGCTGGTCGCGGAGCCCTCGCTGATGCCATCGGCGGTCGAGGAATTGCTGCGCGCCTATGCACCGGTGACGATGGCGCGCGAGGTGATGAAGGAAACCGTCATCAGCGGCTGCCCGGTAAAACCCGGCAACATGGTGCTGCTGTCGTTCCCCGCCGCCAATCGCGATCCCGCCATGTTTCCGGACGCCGACAAGGTCGTGATCGACCGCAAGGAGAACCGCCATGCCGCGTTTGGTCTCGGCATCCACCGCTGCGTCGGCTCCAACCTCGCGCGCATGGAAATGACGGTTGCGATCGAGGAATGGTTGAAGCGGATTCCGGATTTCCGGCTGGACCCGGCCGGCAAGGTCAAATGGTCGGAAGGCACGGTGCGCGGACCGCGGCAGCTTCCGGTGCTGTTTGGAAAGGCGGGCTGAAACCTTCGCCGTCATTGCCGTTCATGCTATCATCCGCGACGCCGGGGATGCCGGCGTCAAACGCGATGGCGGATGAGAATGGCCGGCGAGAACGACGAGCCTCCGGAATCGAAGCTCACCCGCAGCAAGCAGCGCTGGGCGCGCGAGGGAAAGTTCCTCACCGGCAAGATATCGCGCCCCGGGGAGCAGCGCCTGCCGCCCGGGCAGCATCTGACCCGGGACTGGCCCGTCCTCGATCTCGGCGTGATGCCGAACATCTCGCGCGAGCGCTGGCGGCTCGACGTCTACGGCGCGGTGGCGCAGCCGATCTACTGGGATTTCGCGCAGTTTTCCGCGCAGCCGCAGACGAAATTCGTCTCCGACATCCATTGCGTCACCACATGGTCGCGTTACGACAACCAGTTCGAGGGCCTGGCGACCCGCGATCTGCTCCATGCCTGCCAGCCGCGCGACGAGGCGCATTTCGTGGTGCTGCATTCGCATGACGGCTACACCACCAACCTGTCGCTGGAAGATTTCGCCGCCGAAGACGCCCTGCTCGCGCATTCATGGTCGGGCGCGCCGCTGCAAGCCGAGCATGGCGGCCCGGTGCGGCTCGTGGTGCCGCATCTGTATTTCTGGAAGAGCGCAAAGTGGCTGCAGAGCATCGAATTCGTCGAGCGTGACGCGCCGGGCTATTGGGAAGTCCGCGGCTATCACAATCGCGGCGACCCGTGGAAGGAACAGCGGTATTCGGGCGACTAGCTTCGGCGCCGGAGTTTTGACGACACTTCTCCCGCAGGGAGAGGTCGACTTTGGAGCGCAGCGAGAAATTCGGGTGAGGGGTTACGGTCTAACCGATGGCGCGTGACCCCTCACCCGGCGCGTTGCGCCGACCCTCGGGTCAAGCCCGAGGGCAGGCCCTCTCCCGATGGGAGAGGTGAAGATAAGGGAGACCGACCATGCCGACCGAGCGTTTCCAGTTCACAGGCGAAGGCGGCCATCAGCTCGCGGCCGCCCTTGACCTGCCGGACCGCGAGCCCCTCGCCTACGCGCTGTTCGCGCATTGCTTTACCTGCGGCAAGGACGTGCTGGCAGCGCGGCGCATCGCGCTTGCGCTTTCGGCCAAGGGCATCGCGGTGCTGCGGTTCGATTTCACCGGGCTCGGCTCCAGCGAAGGCGACTTTGCCAATTCCACCTTCTCCTCGAACGTCGCCGATCTGGTGCGCGCCGCCAACCATCTGCGCGACACCCGAAAGGCGTCGGCGGTCCTGATCGGCCACAGCCTCGGCGGCGCCGCGATCCTCGCCGCCGCCGGACAGATACCGGATGCCAGGGCCGTCGTCACCATCGCCGCGCCCTCCGATCCCGCCCACGTCACCGGACTGTTCAAGGAACGCCTCGAGGATATCCGGGCGCAGGGCAAGGTCGAAGTTTCGCTCGCCGGCCGCCCGTTCCACATCACGCGCAAATTCCTCGACGACATCGCCGAGCATCGCCTGATGGCGCATGTGACGAACCTGCACAAGGCGCTGCTGGTCATGCATTCGCCGACCGACGACACCGTCGGCATCGACAACGCCACGCGCATCTTCGTCGCGGCAAAGCATCCCAAGAGTTTCGTGTCGCTGGCTGATGCGGACCATCTGCTGAGCAAGCTGCGCGATGACGCTTATGTCGCCGATATCATCGCCGCCTGGGTCACGCGCTACCTCGATCCCGCGATGCCTGATCAGGCCGCCGATCTCAGTGGAGCGCCGCGCGCGGTGGTGGTCCGCGAGACACGCGCCAGCAAATTCCAGCAGACCGTCTCGATCGGGCCGCATCAAATGCTGGCTGACGAGCCGGTCGCGGCCGGCGGCGAGGATTCAGGGCCCGGGCCCTACGATTTCCTGCTGGCCGGGCTCGGCGCCTGCACCTCGATGACCATGCGTCTTTACGCCGACCGCAAGTCGCTGCCGCTGGAGCGGACCACGGTGACCCTCCGTCACAGCAAGATCCATGCGGAAGATTGCGCCGAATGCGAAACCAGGGCTGGCATGCTCGACCGGATCGACCGCGTCATCGGCATGGAGGGCAATCTGGACGCCGAGCAGCGCCAAAAACTGCTGGAAATCGCCGACAAGTGCCCGGTGCATCGCACCCTGACCTCGGAGATTCACATCGTCACGCGCGCGGCGGATTGACGAACAGCCGCGCGGGCGTATCATTTCGCCGGAGGAGCCAGCAATGCCGGTCGTGGCGCGAGTTCGAGCCCAAAACCATCTTTACACCAGCGGAATGGGGCCGGCTGACCTCGCGCAGCTCCTGGCGTGGGATGTGGCTGGTGGCTCACGCCTGGGGTACGATCGGAGCCGCCATCGCGCTGGTCACGCTGTGGCCGAACCCGTTGACCTGGCTGATCGCGGTCATGATCGTCGGCGCGCGCCAGCTGGGACTTGCCATCCTGATGCACGAAGCCGCCCATGGCGGCATTCACGGCAACAAGGCGATCAACGAATGGGTCGGGCAATGGCTGTGCGCGGTGCCGGTCGGCGCCGATCTCGCGAGCTACCGCGCCTACCATCTGCAGCATCACAAATTCACCCAGCAGCCGGAAGACCCCGACCTGTCGCTGTCGGCGCCGTTTCCGATCAGCAAGGACAGTTTTTATCGCAAGGCGATCCGCGACCTCACCGGCCAGACTTTCGTCAAACAGCGGCTGCCGTTGTTCCTGTCGCTGTTCCGGCGCAGCAATGCCGATGACCCGATCTCGCACGAGAGTTTTGTTTCATCCGGCGCCGACAAGATGGCGCGGTTCCTTGGCCTGAATGCGCTGATGTTCGTGTTGTTCTGGCTGGCCGGCGCCGGTGTCTGGTATGTCGGCGTCTGGGTGGTGGCGATGGCCACATGGCTGCCGCTGGCGACCCGCATCCGCAACATCGCCGAGCACGCCTGCACCTCGACCGGCGAAGACCCGTTCAGCCACGCCCGCACCACGCTCGCGAGCCCGCTCGAACGGCTATTGATCGCGCCCTATTGGGTCAATTACCACGCCGAGCACCATCTGTTCATGTATCTGCCGTGCTACCGGCTGCCCGAGGCGCATCGGCTGCTGGTGGAAAAAGGCCTGATCAAGCGGATGGAAGTTCGCCCCGGCTATCTCGACGTGATGCGGCTTGCGACTTCACGGTAGAGTCTTTTTTGACGCGTTTTCTTCACGCGAACCGGTGGCCATCCCGCATCAAGTGCGGGACAGGCTTTCGCTCGAAAACGCTTCAGCGGGCCTGACCGTCCCGCACCGTGACCCTCGCATCCTGCGCCGCGACCAGCGGCTGCACGCGCAGCACGCCGCGCAGGCCGAGCGCCGAGCCCGACAAAATCCCGGCCACTGCAACGAATGATGCGAGTGCCAGGGTCGACAGGCCCGTGAGACCCTGCCCGATCGAGCAGCCAAGCGCCATCGCACCGCCAGCCCCCATCAGCGCCGCGCCGCCGATCGAGCGCAGCATGTGGCGTGGCGAGGTGTAGCCCTCGAAATGGAAGCGGCGGGTGACGAGCGCCGTCACCAGGCTTCCGGTGATGACGCCGCCGACCATGGCGATGCCGAAATTGAGGCTCAGCCCGGTCGACAGCATGACGTATTGCACGGAATTGGCGATCGGCGCGACGAAGGTCAGCGAGGTGACGGCTGCCGGATTGAAATCGTCGGCGCCGAGATAGCCGGTCGCGAACCATCCGGCCGCCACCAGCAATCCCACGGCGAGGCCGGCCGCGATCTGTCCCCATGCGCGCTGGAACGGCGCATGCGCGAAAGCAAAGATGATCAGCGCGCCCGCGATCACGGAAGCGGCAAGCGTCCGCGCGAAGGTTTCACCGACGCCAAGCGTCGACAACAGCGCCGGCAGCGAAACCACTTTCGGCGTGGCTTGGGTGGCCTGCAGCATGGCGATCCGCGCCGGCGCGACCAGGCCCTTCAGCGTCATCTGCGCCGCGATGCCGATCACGATCACCACCACCAGCGAACGCAGATTGCCGCGGCCGAGCAGCACTAGCGCGCGCGACGAGCAGCCGTTCGACAGCACCATGCCGTAGCCGAACAGCAAGCCGCCGAAAAACATCAGCGGCGCCGAGAACGACGGCTGCAGATAGATCGACTTGCCGAGGTCGACGACGTTGCCCGCCGCGAGCAACTGCGTCGCCGCGATCGCGGTGCCGAGCGCCAGCGCGTAAGTCCGGATCAATCGGCTGTCGCCATCGGCCCACCAGCCGCGCAAGCCCGAGAGCAGGCAGAAGCCGCTCAACAGACCGACCGCGCCAAAGGCAAGACCGATCAGAAGCCCGCTCGCGATGACGATATTGCCCCCGTCCTGCACCGATTTTTCCTTTGGACCTGCTGTGACCGCGGCGTCCACGGCCGCTTAAATGGAATGCAATTTCCGTGCTGCTATAATGGCTTACATGGATGCCCGTCCACGCCCGTCAAGAACAAAGAACGAAGCCGTCGTTTGCCACCGCGCCGGGGGAATAAAACATTTGCCGCCGGGCAAAATACGATTGTTTTCGTACATGCCATGTCGACCCGAATTCCCCGGGTCGTCATCGCAGATCCGCGCTTCGCCGCGGCGGACATCCGGTGGATGATGGGCCGGGCTAACCCTTCGGCCGCTTGTCGAAGACGCGCCTGGCCTTGCCGAGCGAACGCTCCAGGGTTTCCGGGGCCAACGCCTTGACCCGCGCGGATATGCCGATCGTGTTCTTGATATAGGCGGTGACCCGCTCGGTGTGCTCGACGAGCCCGCTGCCGTCCCAGCTCTCGGGGCGCGCTTCCGCCAGCACCGTCATCTCGTCCATCCGCCCCTCGCGCGTCAGCTCGATAATGAAGTGACCGCCGCACCAGTCGGTCGCAAGCAACACTTCCTCGATCTGGGTCGGGAACACGTTGACGCCGCGCAGGATGATCATGTCGTCGGAACGCCCGGTGACCTTCTCCATGCGCCGCATGCCGGGCCGCGCCGTCCCGGGCAATAGCCGCGTCAGATCGCGGGTCCGGTAGCGGATGATCGGAAACGCTTCCTTGGTCAACGAGGTGAAGACAAGCTCGCCCTTTTCGCCGTCCGGCAATACCACGCCGGTCTCGGGATCGATTACTTCCGGATAGAAGTGGTCCTCCCAGACGTGCAACCCGTCCTTGGTCTCGACGCATTCCTGCGCGACGCCGGGGCCGATCACCTCGGACAGGCCATAGATATCGGTGGCGTCCATGTCGAACGCCGCTTCGATCTCGCCGCGCATCGCATTGGTCCAGGGTTCGGCGCCGAAGATGCCGAATTTCAGGGAGGATTTGCGCGGATCGAGGCCCTGCTTTTTGAATTCGTCCAGGATCGCCAGCATGTAGCTCGGCGTCACCGTGATGATGTCGGGCTTGAAATCATTGATCAGCTGCACTTGCCGCTCGGTCATGCCGCCGGATACCGGCACCACGGTGCAGCCGAGCCGCTCCGCACCGTAATGCGCGCCAAGCCCGCCGGTGAACAGGCCGTAGCCATAGGCGTTGTGCATGATCATGCCGGTGCGGCCGCCGGCCGCGCGGATCGAGCGCGCCATCACGTCCGACCATGTTTCGATATCTTTCCGGGTATATCCGACCACGATCGGCTTGCCGGTGGTGCCGGAAGAGGCATGAACGCGGACCAGTTTCTCGCGCGGGACCGCGAACATGTTGAAAGGATAATTGTCGCGCAGGTCGGTTTTCACCGTGAACGGAAATCTGGCGAGATCGGAGAATTGCCTGAAGTCGGAGGGATGCACACCGGCCTTGTCGAAGGCTTTGCGGTAATGGCCGACATTGTTATAGGCGTGCGCCAGCGACCAGGCGAGGCGCCTTACCTGCAAAGCCATGATCTCGTCGCGCGAGGCGCGCTCGGCCTCGTCCATTTCGGCGAGGTAGCCGTTTCCCTCGATCCGGCGTTTTGTCGGAGCCATCGGACGTTTCCCTGATTGATCTATTCTTGCTTGATGTCGGTGTCGGGTGCCGGCAGCCAGTCGCCCCCGATGGTGCGGGAATGGCCACGGAATTCCGCGATCACGACGTCGCCCGCGCTGACCGTTACATCGTAGATACCCGAACGGCCGCTGCGCGAAACTTCCCGCGCCACCGCGACCATGCGGTCGCCGAGTTTTCCCGGCCGAATGAAGCTGATGTCGCAGTGGGCGGCGACCGCCCGCTCATTGTAGGAGTTGCAGGCAAAGGCGAGGGTCGAATCCGCGAGCAGGAAGATGAAGCCGCCGTGGGCGATGCGCTGGCCGTTCACCATGTGCGGCTGGATCGTCATCGCAAGCGTCGCCTGTCCCTGCCTGACGTCAATGATCTCCATGCCGAGACCCTTGCTGGCGTCGTCATCCTTCCACATCGCCTCCGCGCAGGCTCGCGCGAGGTCGTCAGGAGAAAGCGCGGCCTTGACGTTCACTGCGGTCTCCCTGTTGCCGGGCTCGTTGAAACAGGCCCTTTGAACCGTTCGCAAGTCATGGGGCGGAGCATCCACACTGTCAACATTCCTCGCCCCCTACACATGGTCGTAATCGACCACGACCCGATCCGACGTCGGCCGCGCCTGGCAGGTCAGGATAAATCCCTTTTCCAGTTCCCACGGCTCCAGCGAATAATTCACTTCCATCCGGGCCTCGCCCTCGACCAGCTTGGCGCGGCAGGTCGAGCACATGCCGCCCTTGCAGGCGAATGGCAGATCGACGCCGCCGCGCAGCGCGGCGTCGAGAATGGCCTCGCCTTCGGCGACCGGCACCTCGCGGCGTTTGCCGTCGATGATCAATGCGGCAAAGGCTTTCGGCGGCGCGCTCGCCGGCACGACCGCCTTCGGCCGTGGCTTGCCGCCGAGGCCCGAGACGAAACGCTCGACGTGGATGCGGTCGGCGGCAATGCCGATGTCGCGGCAGGTCGCCTCGATGTCCTCGCTCATGCCGGTCGGGCCGCAGATGAAGACGTGGTCGACGCTTGCCGCCGGCACCAGCGAGCGCAGCAGCACCCTCACCTTCTCGCCGTCGAGCCTTCCATGCAGGATCGGAATATCCTGCTCCTCGCCGGAGATGACATGGAATATCGAGAGCCGCTGAATGAACCGGTCCTTCAATTCTTCCAGCGCCTCACGGAACAGCATGCCCGATGTCGAGCGGTTGCCGTAGAACAGGAAGAACCGGCTATGAGGCTCGCGCGCCAGCACGCCCTTCACGAGGGAAAGGATCGGCGTGATGCCGGAGCCGGCGGCGAAGCCGACATGGATCCGCGCCTCGTCAGGTGCCGGTGCGACGCCAAAACGGCCGGTCGGCGTCATGACGTCGAGTTCGTCACCTGGCTTCAGCTCGTCGGCGGCCCAGCTGGAAAACGCCCCGCCATCGACCTTCTTCACCGCGATGCGCAATTCGCCGTCATCGGGGCCGGAGCAGATCGAATAGGAGCGGCGTACTTCCTCGCCATCCATGGTGGTGCGCAAGGTGAGATACTGGCCGGGCGCAAAGGCGTAATCGTCGGCGAGTTCATCGGGGATCGCAAAAGTCAGCGACACCGCGTCCGCGGACTCGCGGCGGAGATCGTGGACGGCGAGACGATGGAAGCGCGGGGTTAGGGACATCGGGAATTCTCAGACTCTCAATTCCACCGTCATTGCGAGGAGCACTTGCGACGAAGCAATCCATCTTTCCTCTTGCTGCAACATGGATTGCTTCGCTGCGCTCGCAATGACGGTCGAAGGATCAATGGCATTTGAAGTAATCGAACGGTTCGCGGCAGCTCTTGCAGCGCCACAGCGCCTTGCAGGACGTCGAGCCGAATTCGGAAAGCACCTCGGTATCATCGGAGCCGCATTGCGGGCACCTGACCTGCTCGACGCCGAATAGCGCGCGACGGGAACTCGCAGCTACCGGCGGCGCGATGCCGTATTCGGCGAGCTTGCGGCGGCCGTCCTCGCTCATCCAGTCGGTGGTCCAGGCCGGCGACAGCATGGTCTTCACCTTCGAGTTGCGAAAGCCCTCGCGCTCCAGCGCGAGCTCGATCTCCAGCGTGATCATGTTCATCGCGGGGCAGCCGGAATAGGTCGGCGTAATCGCGACCTCGATCCGGCCGTCACGGACCGCGACGTCGCGCAGCACGCCGAGATCGGCGATCGTCAGCACCGGAATTTCCGGATCGACCACGGTCGCAGCGATTTCCCAGGCGCGCTGCCGCAGTTCGGCGTCGCTGACTTCGGCGGTCACCATGTGGACCCCGGAAAAGTCCGCTGCATCGATTGCAGCTCGCTGAGGAGATGGCCGAGATGCTCGCTGTGCCGGCCGCTGCGGCCGCCCTGCTGCATCCAGCCGCCCTTCGGCAGCGAAAGCGTTGCTTCGTTCACAACCGCGGTAATGGTCTTGAGCCATTGCGGACGAAGGCCAGCAGGATCAATAGCGACGCCGGCATCGATCAACGCGCTTTCATTGTTATCGACCTCGAACATCTCGCCGGTAAAGGACCAGAGATCGTCGATGGCGGTCTGCGCGCGGGCGTGGCTTTCCTCGGTGCCATCGCCGAGGCGAACCATCCATTCCGACGAATGCCTGAGATGATAGGCGCTTTCCTTCTCGGATTTCGCCGCGATCGCGGCCAGCGTCGCGTCGCCGGATTTCATCATCGCGCGCCAATAGAGGTCGGCGAACGCCGAGTAGAAGAACTGCCGCACCATGGTCCGCCCGAAATCGCCGTTCGGCTGTTCCAGCAACAGCAGATTGCGGTACTGCCTGACATCGCGCAGATAGGCGAACTTGTCCTCGTCGTTATCCTTGCCTTCGACTTTGGCGGCGTAGGAATAGAGCTCGCGCGCCTGGCCCAGCAGGTCGAGGCCCATATTGGCGAGCGCCATGTCCTCTTCCATGGCAGGCGCATGGCCGCACCATTCCGACAGCCGATGCCCGAGAATCAGCGCATCGTCGGCACGGCGCAGCACGTAGAGCACCAGCGGCGTTTCGGAGACGGTTATGGATGCGACGGCCATGTCGATCAACCTGCTTGCGCTAACTCTATCGTCGTCATTGCGGGGAGCTCTTGCGACGAAGCAATCCATTCTTTCTTGATGCCGCGCGATGGATTGCTTCGCTGCGCTCGCAATGACGGTGCTACATTTCACACTACATATGCCCGACTTCGTCGGGCACCTCATAAAACGTCGGATGCCGGTAGATCTTGGATTCCGCCGGCTCGAACATCATGCCCTTCTCGGCGGGGTCGGAGGCGGTGATCGCGCTCGACGGCACCACCCAGATCGACAGGCCCTCGCCGCGGCGGGTGTAGATGTCGCGCGCGGCCTGCAGTGCCAGCGTCGCGTCGGTGGCGTGCAGCGAACCGACATGCTTGTGCGCGAGCCCATTGCGGCTGCGGATGAAAACTTCCCAGAGCGGCGTGTTCGGCGTGGCCATTGTGGTCCCCCTATTCAGCGGCCTGCGCGAGCTGGCGATGCCTGCGTTTCTCGGCATAAACAGCTGCGGCCTCGCGCACCCAGGCGCCTTCGTCATGCGCCTTGCGCCGCGCCGCGAGCCGGTCGCGGTTGCACGGACCGTTGCCGGCCAGCACCTGCTTGAATTCGTTCCAGTCGATGGCGCTGTATTGCCAATGCCCGTCGGAATCCTGCGTCATGGCGGGATCTGGGATCGTCAAACCAAGGTATCGTGCCTGCGGCACCGTCGCGTCGACGAATTTCTGGCGCAGCTCGTCGTTGGAGAAACGCTTGATCTTCCATTTCGTCGAGGTGTCGCCGTGCTGGCTCGCGCCATCAGGCGGACCGAACATCATCAGCACCGGCCACCACCAGCGGTTCAGCGCGTCCTGCGCCATCGCCTTCTGCTCCTCGGTGCCGCGCGACAGCGTCACCATGATCTCGTAGCCCTGGCGCTGGTGAAAGGATTCCTCCTTGCAGACGCGGATCATCGCGCGCGCATAGGGACCATAGGAACAACGGCACAGCGGGATCTGGTTCATGATCGCGGCGCCATCGACCAGCCAGCCGATCACGCCGATATCCGCCCAGGTCAGCGTCGGGTAATTGAAGATCGAGGAATATTTGGCCTTGCCTGACAGCATCAGGTCGACCAGCTCTTCGCGCGAGGTGCCGAGCGTCTCGGCAGCGGCGTAGAGATAGAGCCCGTGGCCGCATTCGTCCTGCACCTTGGCGAGCAGCGCCGCCTTGCGGCGCAGCGACGGCGCGCGCGTGATCCAGTTGCCCTCGGGCAGCATGCCGACGATCTCGGAATGGGCGTGCTGCGAAATCTGCCGCGTCAGCGTCTTGCGATAGGCCGCGGGCATCCAGTCGTTCGGCTCGATGCGGTCCTCGGCATCGATCCGCGCCTGGAACGCCGCCGCATGCGCGGCGTCCTCGATGCTGCGGTCTTCGGCTTCCGACGTATTGAGCGCCTGGGTGTACATGCGCCGCCCTCCCGGATTGTTGCGACCTAATATATAACAAAAATTTCAATATGCAATATTTTTCTGTAACATATTAATCACCGAAGCGACGGGCCAGCCCGGTGGCGGCGGGCAACCGGCCGTTTTCATTCAACCCATTGTGATCCAGCCATTTTTCGGCTTGCGGCAACACCGCGCGATAGATCTCGCCGCAGAGTTTTCGCGCCGCCCGGCCCGGCCAATCCACAGGCAATAACGCCGTCGGCAGCAGCGGATCGCGCAGCACCACCCGCCGGTAGTGATGGATCAGCAATATCCGCGCCGTGAAGGCGTCGGCATCGGACAGAAGTGCGCGCCGGCCGATCCAGCCGCGCAACGGCTCGAAGGTTTTCATGAATTTCAGGTAGGCGTCCGCCGTGCGATCGAGCGGCCAGCTCTCGCTGAGCAGCCGCCGGCCGCTGTCGTCCTCGGCGGACACTTCCAGCCGGATCGCGGATGCAGCTTCCTCCGGAATTGGAACGCCGGAGGGCGCGACCCAGACGCCGGGCAAGGGACTGCCGAAGCCGGCATTTTTCAATGCCTCCCGCGAGGCGTCGCGGTCTTCGCCATTGCCGATCAACAGCAGTTCAAAACGCCCGGTCCAACCGGAAGCTTGCCGATCGTAGATGTGTTTGGTCGCGGCATCGAAGGTTTGCCGGCCCTTCTTCACCAGCCGGTAAAAGCTGTTGCGGCCGACCTTCTCGCGCTCGAGCCAGCCGTCGGCCGCAAGCCGCGACATCGCCGTGCGCACCACGCCGGCCTCAATGTCGAGAATTTTGAAAAATTCCAATAGCGTCCCAAGCCAGACCGAGCCGCCGCGCGGCACGATCGCATCGCCAAACACCGTGATGACGATGGAGCCGGTGCGCGAGGGTTCGCGCTTCAACTGTTCGATGATGCGGGCAAGCGGATGGGCCATCGCCAACGCATAGCGCGTTTTCTGGATTTGCGACAATGACCGGCCATCGGATTCTGTTCGTCATGCCCGGGCTTTGTCCCGGGCATCCACGTCTTATGGTCGCAGCAAGAAAGACGTGGATGGCCGGGACAAGCCCGGCCATGACGGAAAAAGCAACGCTCCGACGTTACCGGGTCGGATCGGGATACACGATGCTGCGCCAGCCGCTGCGGTCGAACGGCGCCCATTGTCCTTCGGCCTGCGCGAGACGGTCGGCGACCGCGTAGACCACGGCGGGATGATGGCCCATGCCGCAATGGCTGCTTTCGACCTCGATATTCTCCGAGCGGGCCGACGGCTTTTCCATGCAGCCCTGCCAGGCGCAGATGCCGTCGGTGCGGCTGAAGATCGCGGTGGTCGGCACCGGCGGCGTCTCCGACAGCGATCCGCCGAAGCGGCCGTTATCTTCGTCGGCGCGGCGGCCGCTTGCCATCTCATAGACGCGCCAGGCGTTGGTCGCCTTGGGGTGGCCAGCGAACGGACTGCCGAGCATGATCACCGAGCGCACCCGGTCCGGCATCATTTTTGCGAGCTGCCTTGCGTACAGGCCGCCGAGGCTCCAGCCGATCAGGCTGATCTTGCGACCGTGCGTATCGCTGAGTTCGCGCACCAGATCGAACATCGCGCGCTGCACGCCATCGCGCAGGCCGAGATTGCGGCCCTGCCGCCAGCCGCTGACCGCATAGCCGCGGTTCTTCAAGAAGCTGCGCAGCGGACGGGTCGAGGTGTCCGACGCAACCAGCCCGGGCAATACCAGCACCGGATGCCCGTCGCCCTTCGGCGCCAGGCTGAGCAGCGGCAGCGCGCCGAGAAAAGCGCCGAGTTCGTGGATCGCGCGTCCCTCCAGGAACATCAGCGCTCTGGACGGCGGGCGAAGCGTCTGGGCAGTGGCGGACATGCTATTTCCTTCTCAAGGCCGGAGACGGCCCGATCGGTCAAAGGGAAGACGCTGAACTCCGCGCCATCGTTCCTCACGCAACAATTTCCTGAATCAAGCTGGGGTACTGATTCCCGTATTCAAGCCGTTGACGCCGGATCGGGCAATAGCCGTCCACACGTAAGTCATTCCGGGGCGATGCGAAGCATCGAAGCCGGAATCTCGAGATTCCGGGTCTGGTGCAAACGCACCATCCCAGAATGACGAAGAATAGGTCGCTCTATGGAAGTTCGCCGCAAAAAGAAGGCCCGCCTAAGCGGGCCTTCGAAAGGGGACAGTCGTTCGCCTTGAACCGCGATCAGGCGGTCTTGGTGTAGACCTTGGCAAAGTTGTCCTGGGCGGTCTTGGCGCCCTCGGTGACGAGCTTGCCGAGATATTCGGTCGAGGCCTTGGCCCGCGACACGAACAGTTCGCCGCGCGCGCGCAGCATGTCCGACTGGATCTGCACCGCCTCGTTGAGCGACTTGGCGGACGCCAGCCTGTCGATGCCGGCGAAGAACGCTTCGGCGTCCTGATAGAGCGCCTGCTGGATATTGCGGCTGATCTTGGCGGCTTCAGTGACCGAACCGGCAACGGCGGTCTCGATCGCATCGGTGGCCTTCTCGGACCCGGCGTAGAGATCGGCGGCGCGCTCCTTGGCGGTGCCGGCGGTCTTCTTCACGAATTCACGGGCAGCCTCGGGAACTTCCATGTTCTGGAGGTTCTTGAGCGCGTCGGTGACGGGCGCGAAAGCTTCCTTGACGGTGTTCAGCACGGAGTTGGTTTCGGTTTCGGTGGTCATGGGGGTCTCTCCATCCTCGGGTTGAGCTATGGGCTCACCCCGTCCGCATTGGCCCGGGGCGATCTCTATATGGCACAGTTAATGTTGCATCGCAACATCAATGGTGCGATGCGATATCACGAATTCGTGATCGGCTGAGGGATTAGGCGCGCCAGCCCAATGATCGGGCTTCAGGACTGCACCGCCTCCCCCATCCCATAGGCTTCCATCTGGGCCCGGACCTGCGCCACATTGTGCCCGAGCACGACGATATCGTGCTTCTGGCCGGCGGAATTGCGGACGTGATCGCGAAACAGCGCCTCGGCCTTGAAGCCGAGGCCTTCGAAAATCGCGATCGCGCCGGTCTGGTCCACTGTCATCTGAACGAGCAGCTTTTCCAATCCGACGCTCAAGGCCAGCGCAAAGGTTTCCTGCGACAGCGCCCGGCCGACGCCTTGGCCGCGCACCTCAGGCGAGACCACGTTGCGGATTTCGCCGACATGCGGCGACCAGGAGTGCGGATCGCGCACGATGGTGCCGCAGCCGACCACCCTGCCCGACTTCACCGCTAGCAGGCTTGTGATCGAGCCGCGCTCGATCTCCTTGATCCAGGCCGCCAGCACCTTCGGCTCGCTGATGTTGCGCGGCAGGAACAAGAGATCGTGCACCGGGAGTTTTTGCGCGAATTCCAGCACCAGCGCCTCGTCGGCCGGCGCCATCATCCTGATCTCGATGTCGCCGGCGTCGGTGGCGACGTGGAGCGGATAGGTGCGTATGTCGGTGCTCATGTCGATCTCTCGCCCAGCCATGAATTCGAGTTTCGGCCACAGCCGTTTTATCGCGTTGGCGCCGGCGACCAGGCTGACATGGCCGCCCTTCAGCATCACCTCTTCCTTGTCGGCCGAGCCGATCTTCTTGATCAGCGGCCTGGCGGCGTCATAGGGCACGATGTGATCGTGCTCGGCGACCGCGTGCAGCATCGGCACCGTGACCTTGGAAATGTCAGCCTTGCGCCCGCCGACCGACATGGTGTCGTTGTAGAGCTTGTTGTCCCACATCAAATCCTTGGTGATGGCGCGGAAATACTCGCCCGCCAGCGGCAGCGTATCGGTCGCCCAGCGGTCGAACATCCGGTACGACTTGACGTATTCGTCGTTCCAGATGTTTTCCCACAGTTGCACCTGGCTCGCGGCGCGCGACGCCGGCCGCAGCATCTCGAACGAGGACAGGATCATCTCGGGCGGCACGTTGCCGACGCTGTCGACCAGGCGATCGACGTCGAAATAGCGCCGGTCGGAGAAATTCTGGAACAGCTTCATCTCGCGGAAATCGACCGGCGTGGTGAAGCAGATCAGGTTCTTCATCGGCCCGTCGGCGAAGATCGAGCCGTAGAGCAGCGACAGCACGCCGCCAAAACAATAGCCGATGATGGTGATGTCGGTCTCGCCGGAATCCTGCTGCACGCGGCGGACGCAATCCGGAATGAAGTCGAGGACGTAATCCTCCATCCGCAACGATTTCTCCTCGGGCCGCGGCGCGGTCCAGTCCAGCATGTAGACGTCGTAGCCGCGCTTCAGCAGAAACTCGATGAAACTCTGGCCCGGCACCAAATCGAGGATGTAGCCGCGGTTGGTGGTCGCCATCACGATCAGGATCGGCACCCGGTAGATCTCGTCGGCCACGGGCCGGTAGTGATAGAGGTTCATGGTGCCGCGGACGCTCAAAATATCCTTCGGCGTCGAACCGAGCGAGGGACCTGACGAGGCGATATATTCGACGCCCTTGATGCTGCGCTGGATCGCGCGCTGCACTTCGGCCTGAATCCGGTCCGGGATCGATGCCAGATCCAGGCCGGCCGCGGCATTCATTTTTGCTCTCCGCCCGGTTGCGGCGGTTTTTTGGTGCGGGGCGGTCTCGGCGCGGAGGCAGGTCCGCCCTCCGGCCCGGGCGAATTGTTTTGGCGCTGTAGCAGCACCTTGATCTCGTTCAATTGCCCTTCGATGGTCTGCAGCCGCTCGGCCATGCCGACCATCTGCGCCCGGCTCGGCAGATTCATGCTGACGAGATATTTCTCCATCATCTCGCCGAGCTGCTTTTGCGCGCCCGCCGAGACGCCGCCGACCTGGTTGACGACCCTGGAGAATTCCGGCGATTCCATCGCCTTGGTGGCGAAGGCGTTGAATCCCTTCTCCATCTCGCCCATCATGGTCTGCCAGATCGCAACCGGATCGTTGCTCTTGTCTGCCATGGACGCCCTCCGGGGATGATCGCGAGGGATCAGAGCCCCGCCTGTCCTGCGATTGATACCACACCGTTGCGACAGCACGGTCAACATCGCGGCTCCCGATTTCAGGCTCCGGGGAGCCTTCTGCACCGCGAAAAACCGTGTCATAGAGTCCTGGTCGCAATGCCATGTTCAGGGAATAACCGAGGTGAATGGATTGACTCATCAGCCGGAGCGGATCGCCCGCGCCAACGGCGTCGAGCTTTGCTACGAGATTTTCGGCGACGCCGATGCCGAGCCGATGCTGCTGATCATGGGGCTCGGCGCGCAGATGGTGCTGTGGGATGACGATTTCTGCCGCCAGCTCGCCGGCCGCGGCTTTCGCGTCATCCGCTTCGACAATCGCGATATCGGCCGATCCTCAAAACTTTCCGGCGGCAAGCGGCTGACCCCGCTCGAACTGTTAAAACTGCGGTTCCTGAAAATTCCGGTGGCTGCGCCCTACAAGCTGGGCGACATGGCAGAGGACACGATTGGCTTGATGGATGTGCTCGGCATCAAATCCGCGCATCTGGTCGGGGCCTCCATGGGCGGCATGATCGCCCAGGAAATCGCGATCTCCTTTCCCGAACGGGTGCGCTCGCTGACCTCGATCATGTCGACCACGGGCAATCCAAAAGTACCGCCGCCGACCCGCGAGGCAACCGCGATGCTGATGGCGCCGCCGCCGGCGACGCGCGACGAATATATTGCCCGCTTCGCGCAGACCTGGAAACTGCTGCGGGTGGGCCGTTTTCCCGAAGACGAGGCGCGCGACCGCGACCGCGCCGAGCGCTGTTTTGAGCGCGGCCTCAACCCGGCCGGCGTCGGTCGGCAACTGCGGGCGATTCTGGCCTCCGGCAACCGCAAGCAGCGGCTGCGCGCGGTCAAGGCGCCGACGCTGGTGATCCACGGCACCGTCGATCCCCTGGTGCGCCCCGAAGGCGGCAAGGACACCGCGGCCTCGATCCCGGGCGCGAAGCTGATGATGGTCGAAGGCATGGGCCACGCGCTGCCGATTCCGATGTGGCCGCAAGTCATCGACGCCATCGACAAGCATGCGCATGCGGCCTCCGTGAAGGCGATGCATTGAGAGCAGGAGGGTGTGATGAAACTGGAAGGGGGATGCTATTGCGGCGCGGTGCGTTACGTGGCCGAGGGCGAGCCGGCCTTGAAGGCGCAATGCCACTGCCGCGAATGCCAGTATATCTCGGGCGGCGCGCCCAACATGTTCATGCTGATGCCGCCGGACGGGTTTTCCTACACCAGGGGAACGCCAAGGGCGTTCAAACGCAGCGATCTGGAAAACGCGGTGACGCGCGAATTCTGCGCCGAGTGCGGCACGCACCTGTTGACGCGGCGGCCGGGGCTGCCGGCAGTGGTGCTGAAAATCGGCACCCTCGACGATCCCGCGCTGTTCGGCACCCCGCAGATGGCGATCTACACCATCGACAAGCAGGCGTTTCACGCCATTCCGGAAGGCATGCCGAGTTTCGAGCGGCTGCCGAAACGGTAGCCACTTCGCCACGTCGTGCTGCGGCGTCATCCTGAGGTGCTCGCCTCTTCGGCGAGCCTCGAAGGATGACTGGCCGAGGTGCAAGCGGCCCATCCTTCGAGGCGCGCAAGCGCGGCGCAATTGCGCCGCAGAGCGCACCTCAGGATACGGCGGAATATGCTGAATCAGATAATCTCAGCCCCCCGCCCATACGTCCAGCACGTAGCGGTTCTTGGCGCCGAGATCGTCGATCCAGCGCTGGCCGGCCTCGGCGTCCGCGCCCGTGCGCTCGCGATAAATCGCAACCAGCGCCGCCTTGACGTCCGGTTCCATCTTGCCGCCGTCGCCGCAGACGTAAGTGATCGCGCCCTGTTCGATCAGGCCCCAGACGCGGTCCTTCTGCGCTTCGACCTGATGCTGCACATACGTCTTCGGACCATCGGCGCGCGAGAACGCGGTGTGCAGTTCCGCGATGCCGTCAGCGGCAAACGCCTTTAGTTCATCCGCATAGATAAAATCCTGATCGGGATGGCGGCAGCCGAAGAACAGCATCGCCGGCCCGAGCGTCGCGCCAGCCGCTTTGCGCGCCGCGCGCTCCTGCAGGAAGCCGCGGAACGGCGCCAGTCCCGTGCCGGGGCCGATCATGATGATCGGCACGCTGGCGTCGTCGGGCAACCGGAAGCCGGCCTTGGTCTCGCGCACGTTGGCGTGGACGGTCTCGCCGATGCGGCGGCCGGCCAGGTAATTCGAGCAGATGCCCTTGTAAATGCCGCGGCCGGAGCTCGCGGGCCCTTCCACCACGCCGACGGTGACGCTGCAGCGCGCAGAATCGACGGAAGGCGAGGATGAAATCGAGTAATAGCGCGGCGCCAGCAGCGACAGCATTTCCAGGTAAGCATGGAACGGCAGCTCGCAGGCCGGATGTTCCTCCATCAGATCGAACACCGACTTGCGTTTGCCCAGGATCTCCGTGCGATAGCGTTCGGTCGAGGCGGCATCGTCGCCGACAAAGGCCAATAGTTTCGGCTTGGTCACGGGACAACGCGTGTGCTCCGACATGATCTGGAGCTGCTTGCGGGTCGCGACCTGCTGCAACTCGACAAAGTCGGTCAATAGCCGTCCGACCGAGACCGCCTCGCCGGTCGGCAGTTGCGCGCGGCGGCCTTCGGCGACCTGCAGCTTGATCTGGTCGGCGGGCAGAAATCCGAACCGGCGCGCCACTGCATCCACCAGCGCGGGATCGTTGCGCGGCACCACGCTCAGATGGTCGCCAACCCGATAGCTCGTGCCTGACGGCAATTGGACCTCGATGTGGCGGGTCGATCGATCCGAGGGATCGGCGCCAGACTTGTTCTGCAGCTCGGTGTTGATCGCGACCTGCATCGGCGACACGCCGCCGAGCGCTGCGATCGCGCCGACCGCCGATGGCGCCAACGGTTCGATCCGGTACAGCGGCTCGTCCTCGGCGCTGCGGCTGAAGCTCGAATCGACACCGAATTCCCTGACCGCCTGAGGCGCCGCCTTGGCGAACCAGCTCTCGAATTCGCCGTCGAGATCGCCGCGGGCATCGCCTTCGCCGCGCGCATAGACCGAGCGCGCGCCGTGCGCCGAGAGCTGCTCGTCGATCAGCCGCGGGATCGATTGATAGGTCGCGGCCCAGTCGCTGTTGCCGCAGCCGAACACGGTGTAGCGCACCTTGGCGAAGGCGTCCTTCGGCAGGTCGCCGCGCAGCCATTTCATGAACTGCGTGGCGTTGTCGGGCGGCGCGCCGTTGTAGGAGGCGCAGAAGATCAAGACGCCGCCCTGCTCCGGCAGCTTGCCGACAAAATCATCAAGCGGCGCAAGTTTTGTGGCAAAGCCGTTGACCTCGGCGAGATCGGCCACGCGGGTCGCGAGTTCCTCGGCGGTGCCGAGATTCGATCCGTAGAGCACGAGCAGCGGCGTATTGTGTCCCGGCCTTGTCCGCGCGCGCGGCACAGCCGCCGCCGATGTCGCGGCAGCCGCGGCAGCCGGACCATCGTGGGCGCCGCGATCCTTTTCGGTCCGCGGACGCACCTTGATCTTGAATCCATCCGGCTTGATCGTCAGCGTTTCCTTCAGGTGCATCTGATAGCGGTTGACGTCGAGCAGCCTGAAGCGCTGCAGGATCATGCCGATGGCGAGCGCCGCCTCGTGCATGGCAAAGCCGCGCCCGATGCAGGCGCGCTGGCCGTTGCCGAACGGCTTCCAGGCATTGAGGGGACGCGCCGCCTCGGCCTCGCGCGAAAAATTCTCCGGATCGAAAGCATCGGGATTGGGTCCCCAGACTGAGGGGTCGCGATGCAGCGCCAGCACCAGCACGGTGATGAAGGTGTTTTTCTTCAGTCTGTATTTGCCGCCGATGGTCTCGTCCTGGAGCGGCGTGATGCCGTAAGCCGGCGCCGGCGGCCACAGCCGCAGCGCTTCCTTCAAGACTTGCGTGATGTAGGTGAGCTGCGTCACCCGCTGATAGGTCGGCCTGGCGCCGACATCGGGCCCGAGCACACGGTCGACTTCCTCATAGGCCTTTTTGAGCACCTCGGGATGTTTGATGAGCGCATACAGCGTCGCCGACAACAGCCCGCTGGTGGTCTCGTGGCCGGCGATCAGGAAAGTATTGATCTGGTAACGGATGTTGACGTCGTCGAGCTGCTCGCCGGTCGAGCGGTCGACGCCTGTCATCATCGCCGCGAGCATGTCCTTCTTGTCCGCGGCGGCCTCGGTGTTTCGTCGGCGTTCGGCGACGATCTCGTCGACCATCTTGTTCATGAAGGCGACGTCGGCGCCGAGATCGCGCCGTCGCTTCTGCATCCACAGATTCTCCAGCGGCAGACCGCGGATCATCATGATGGTTTCGAGCGAGCGCACCAGCGATTCCACGAACGGATGGTAATCGCGCCGGTAGAACGAATTGAAGCGGTAGTCGAAGCCGCAGAGACCGATGGTGTCGAGTGTGAGCGCCGTCATATCGTGGACGACGTCGATCTCCTCGTCGGCGTTGAGCCGTTCCCACTTCTTGACCAGCTGCTCGGCGATATCGACCATGCTGGGGTGATAGGACTGCATGGCGCGGTTGCCGAACGGCTGCAGCAGGATGTTGTGCGCCTTGCCCCAGTTCGGCTCGGTGGTATCCGCGGTGAACAGCCCGTCGCCGGCAATCGCCCGTACCCGGCGCAGCGGCCCGCGCACCGCCTTGTCGAATCGCTTCTCGTCGGAGAGCTCGTCGACGAGGTCGTGGCCGGAAACGATGACGATCGGCGCGCCCATCATGTCGAGCCAGTAGATCGGCCCCAGCTCCTTCGCCAGCCGCGCCAGGTTCTGCACCGGCGCGGTCGAATCCAGCGACAGCATGTTGCCGACCAAGGGTTTGGTCGGCGGATGCGGGATCGGGCTCAGCCGGTTGGTCGACGCCATCTCGGAATTTTCTCCTGCCTTCTCGCCACATAACCAGCGTCATCCTGAGGTGCGCGCACTTTCTTGCGCGCCTCGAAGGATGGGCCGCCTGCACCCGTTGCCGCATCCTTCGAGGCTCGCCGAAGAGGGCTCGCACCTCAGGATGACGACCGCGGTGATTGTCTCACCCGAACCGCTTTCTACGCCATTCGATCAGTTTCGCGCTGACTTCGTCCGGCTTTTCCTGCTGCGTCCAATGGCCGCTGCCGCGCACCAGGTATTTCTCGAGGTCGGGGATGATCTTCTCCATGCCGTCGGCGGACGATGGCGGCAGCACGTGGTCGTTCTCGGCCATGATCATCAGCGACGGCACCCGCACGGTGTGGTCCAGTTCCGCCGAGCGCTGCCAGTTGCGCGACATGTTGCGGTACCAGTTGATGCCGCCGGTAAAGCCGGTTTTGGTGAAGGTATCGACGAACACCTTCTTCTCTTCCGGCGACAGGATCGGCGTGCGCGGGTCATGTCTGGCATCGTAATTGGCGATCATCTGCGGGAACGCCAGATTGAGCCGCGGCGAGGCGCCGACGCCGGCGACCGGCTGCTCGGCTGGCGCAGCGTCACTGCGCGGAGCGGGCTTGCGCATGAAGGCGTCGAAGGTCTGTTCGACCCGGCTGCCGAAGATGCGATCCGGCTCGCGCCCGGGATCCTGGAACTGCACGATATACATGTGCTCGCCGAAGCGTTTGCGCAGCAGCTCGATCGGGTCGGCCGGCGCGCGGTTGGTATGCGGGGTGTTGATGCCGACCACGCCGGCGACGCGGTCGATATGCCGCAGCGGCATCTGCCAGACGACAAAGCCGCCCCAGTCATGGCCGACGAAAATCGCTTTTTCGATTTTCAGATGATCGAGCAGGCCGATGAGGTCGCCGGTCAAGTGCTCGATGTCGTAGTCCTCGACGGCTTCCGGCCGATCGGTCGCGCCATAGCCGCGCTGGTCCGGCGCGATCACGCGGATGCCGGCCTCGCCCAGCGCCTTGATCTGGTGCCGCCACGAAAACGCGATCTCCGGCCAGCCATGGCAGAGCACGACCGGCGGGGCGTCGGTCTTTGGGCCCGCCTCGTAATAGCCCATCCGAATCCCGTTGGTCTTCGCAAATTGCAACGGCGGCATTTCGATCATACCAAAACCCTATTCAGCGGCGCTCTTGATCTCGGCCGGCGGCGGTGCAAAGGCGGCTTCCAGCGCCTCGAATTCTGCCGGCAGCATGTCGCACAGAACCTGCACGTGCGGAATGATGTTGGCGCCGGAAATGAAGCCGAAATCCAGCTGGTCGCGGTAGCTCTGTACGGTGATGTTGAGCGCAATGCCGTGGGTCGAGATCGACACCGGGAAGATATGCAGCAACTCCGCGCCCGCCGCATACAGCGTCTGCCGCGGCCCCGGCACGTTCGACACGGTGATGTTGGCCGCCGGCGGCAGCACGTCGGACAGGCTGGAGCGGCTGTACAACAGCGCGAGGATCTGGACCAGGATCGGCGCCCCCAGCATCGAGACGTTGGAGACCTGCGGCATCAGCGCGCGCAGCGGATGCGACATCTCTTTCGACTTGGTGGATTGCGCGATGATCGTCTCCAGCCGCGTCTTTGGATCCTCGATGTTGGTCGCGATCGAACAGATCATGCCGAACACCTGGTTGTTGGCGTCGGTATTGCCTTCCTCGCGCAGCGAGATCGGCACCGCGGCGGTCAGCGATTTGTTCGGCAGCGCGCCCTTCTCCAGCAGATAGCGCCGCACCACGCCGCTGGCGATCGCCAGCACCACGTCGTTGAGCTTGCCGCCGGCCTGTTTCGCCAATGCCTTGGCGCGGGAGAGCGGGATCGACACGCCGGCAAAACTGCGCTCGGACGAGATCGACTTGTTGAGGATGGTCGGCGGCGACATCATGCCGGCGATCGAATCGCGGGATTTCGGATCGGAAATCTTGCCGACCACGTCGGAGACGCTTTTCAGCATGGTCGGAATGCTGCCGGCGAACTTCACCGCGCTCTCGATCTGGAACATGGCGTTGTCGAACAGGATCGAGCCGAGATCGCTCTTGCCGGAGCGCGGCAGCTCGATGCCCCTGGCGGCGGCGGAGACGTCGAACGGCTTGGTCCAGAGCTGCTGATAGGAATCGACGAGATTGGCGGCGATGTCGCGCGGCTCCTGGCCGACCTTGGCTTTCGCGGTCGGCGGCTCCATGACCCGCGGTACCGGCGTCACGTCGTAGATCATGTTGGTCAAGGCCGCGCCGGCGCCGCCGTCGATGCAGGCATGGTGCATCTTGGAATAGAGCCCGATCTCGTTGTCCTTCATGCCCTCGAAAACGTAAAACTCCCACAGCGGCCGGGCGCGGTTGAGCAGCTTGGCGTGCATCCAGCCGACGAGCCGCTCCAGCGTGGCGCGGTCGTGCGGCGCCGGCAGAGAGCCGCGGAAGATATGGCGGTCGATGTCGAACTGGTCGTCCTCGACCCAGGAGGGATGATCGATATCGAGCGGCGCCTTTTCCAGCCGCGCTTTGAGGATCGGCGCGACATGCAGCCGCGAGGCGATCATCGCCTTGAACTCCTCGAAGAAGTCGCCCTTGTAATCCTCCGGCAGCCGGAAGATCGCCATGCTGCCGACATGCATCGGCATTTCCGGCGTCTCCAGGTACAGGAACGACGCGTCCATCGAGGACAGTTTTTTGGCGTCACTCATCATTGCCTCCCGCTGTCAGGTCACGCGGCGCCTTGAGGTGAGCGCTTCTGGCGTTCGAACGTCCCCCGGCTTCGGGGACGCTTGCTCAGGATTGTGCATTTTCCGGGGGCGCATAGGCAATGGCAAACGGCCCCGATCGGTCAAATCTGGCGAATTGGCCTTCGCCTTGCGCCAGCCGGTCCGCCACCGCCCAAAGTGCGGCCGGGTTGACGCCGAGCCCGACATGGCTTGCCAGATGCACCTCGATATTCTCGGCGGTGGCGGAGGGCCGCACCAGGCAGGTTCGCCAGTTCACGATGCCGTCGGTGCGCGAATAGATCGAACTGGTCGGTACCGGCAGGTCGCCGGAAATCGCCTTGAGCATTTCGGGATCGCCATCGACCGTTTCGCCCGACAGCGCCTCGTAGAGCCGCGTGGCGTTGGTGGCGCGAACGTCGTTGGCGAACGGGCTGCCGAGCGTGACGACGTAGCGCACCATCTCGGGCACCCGCAGCGCCAGATCGCGCGCATAGACGCCGCCCAGGCTCCAGCCGACGATCGAGACCTTGCGCCCGGTCTTGCCGTGAATCTCGGCGAGCCGGTCGTGCAGCGCGTCCCGCATCCGCGCCAGCCCGCCGGTGTTGCGGCCCATCCGCCACGCATAGGCGTCATAGCCGAGTTCGGTGAGATATCGCCGCATCGGCGCCATCGACAGATCGCCGGCCAAAAACCCCGGCAGCGTCAGCACCGGATGACCGTCGCCCCTGCGCGCGCGCAGCAACAGCGGCGACAGCCACAGGCTGGCGTTGAATTCGAAGATGCCGCGCGCCTCCGCGAGCAGCAGGGGAAGACCCGGCGCACGGAGCCGGCCCGCGGCCGGCGCATCGCTGTTGTCATCCGGCATCGCTACTTCTTGTCGCCGGGTTTCTTGTCATTGGTACGCGTCCCACCGAGGCCGGCGAGTGTCACGAACATGTCGGAAAACCGCTCGGCGAGCTTCGGGTCGAAGGTGAACCAGCTCTGCATCAGCGCCTCCGGGGAAACCTTTTCGATATTGGTCATCATCTGCTTCTGCAGGTTCTCCATCACGGCGGTCTGCATGGGCTGCACGTCCGGAAGTCCGAAAAACTGCCGCGCTTCGAGCGGCGTGCAGTCGATTTCGACGTTTATCTTCATGTCGGCTCCTGGGGGTGTTCTGACACCTTGGGAGTATCGCCGCGACAACCTGTGCGACGCAAGCGCCCGATAGCACAAGGTCTCCACGGCAGCCAATATTCCGCCGACATGGTCAACCGAAGCGCTCGACCGCGAACGGGGCGGGATCGGCGAACGGCGTCTCGCCGGTCATCATCTCGGCCAGCAGCCGGCCGGTTACGGGACCGAGCGTCAGGCCGTGATGGTGGTGGCCGAAATCGAACCACAGCGAGGGGTGGCGCGGCGCCCTGCCGATCGCCGGCAGCATGTCGGGCAGGCACGGCCGCGCGCCCATCCATGGCTTGGCATCGACCGGCTCGCCCAGCGGAAACAGCGCACGCGCCCGCGGCAGCGCGCGCTCGATCTGGACCGGCGTCGGCGGCGCGTCGCGGCGGGCAAACTCGACCCCGGTGGTGAGCCGGATGCCGCGATTCATCGGCGCCAGCAAATAGCCGAGATCGGTATCGAGCACGGGATGATTGAGAACGGCATTGCCGCGCGGCGCAAGATGCAGATGATAGCCGCGCTTGACGTTGAACGGGATGGAATAGCCGAGCGGGCCGGTCACCAGATCGGACCATGGTCCGAGCGCCACCACGGCCTCGCCGGCGGTGAGTCTGTCGTCCGATGTGGCGACGCTCCAGCGGCCACCGGTCCCCTGTTCAAGCGTCCGCGCATCGGCCACCACGAAGCGCCCGCCCTTGCGCTGGAACAGCGCGGCATAGGCCTTGGCCAATCCACCGGGATCGAGGACGAATCCGGGCTCGGTGAAATGGATCGCACCGGCGAATTCACCGGCGAGGTGCGGCTCGCGCTCGTGAATGGCCGCGTCGTCGAGAATTTCGCCTTGAACCCCGTATTGCCTGGCCCTTTCGAAATCCCGAACCGCACGCGCAAGCGTTGGCTCTCCCCGAAACATCTTGATCCAGCCGCTCGGCCGCACCAGCTCGGGCACGCCGGCCTCAGCGGTCAGCGCCTCGTGCTCGATCAGGCTGCGGCGGATCAGCGGCATCACCGCCAGCGCGCTGCGAAGCGCCCGATCGGGCGCGGAGGCCAGATAGTAACGCACCAACCACGGCAGGAAGCCCGGCAGATCGGCGACGGCGTAGCGCACTTGCGGCGCGCGGTTTAGCGCGTAACGCAGGATCTCGCGGAAATCGCGCGGAAACATGTAAGGAAAGACCGAGGCACTTTCGATCAACCCACCATTGCCGTAGCTGGTCTCCTCGCCGGCAAGCTGGTGCTTGTCGACGAGGATGACGTCCCGCCCGCGCTTCTGCAGGTGCAGGGCCGCGCCGACGCCGACCATGCCTGCACCCAATACGAGCACGTCGGCCTTCAGTTCCGCCATCCCGGCACTCCGAAAGTTGAATGTCGCACGCTTGCGCGCGCTGCTTAGACTGAAGCTTAGTCACTGCGGCATGGCGGCGCAAACCGCCCGTGCTTTGGGGAAATCGCGCTTGCGCGGCGGCCAAACTCTGGCAACATGGATTCCACTGGGGCCGCCGATCTCGCAGAGCGGAACAGTGCGTCATAGCGGAGAATTTGAACAAATGTCGGTACGTCAAACCCTACTTGCAGCGACGATCGTCTCGATCGCCGCTTTCGCGATGTCACCGGCTTCAAGCCAGACGCTACGCTACGCCAACCAGGGCGACCTCAAATCGCTCGATCCCTACACGCTCAAGGAAACCACAACGATCGCTCATCTTGGGCATGTCTATGAGGGCCTGGTCGCCCGCGACAAGGATCTGAAGATTGTTCCCTCGCTGGCGGAAAGCTGGGAAACGCTGACTCCGACCCACTGGCGCTTCCACCTGCGCAAGGGCGTCAAATTCCACAACGGAGACCCCTTCACCGCCGACGACGTCCTGTTTTCCGCCGACCGCGTGCGTGATCCGAAGGGATCGAATTTCACCAGCAACGTTCCCGCCGATGCGAAGTTCGTCAAGGTCGACGACTACACCGTCGACGTGATGCTCGACTCGCCCAATCCCATCCTCACCTCGCAATGGGACGGCTGGTACATCATGGACAAGAAATGGTGCGTGGACAACAACGCGGTCGCGGCGACACCGGCGTCTGCGACCACGCCGAGCTACGCCTCGTTGCATGAGAACGGCACCGGTCCGTTCTATATCGAGAGCCATCAGCCCGGCGTGAAGACCGTGTTCAAGGTCAATACCAACTGGTGGGGCAAGCCCGAACATAATCTGAAGGAAATCGACTTCACCCCGATCGGCTCGGCGGCGACCCGCGTGGCGGCGCTGCTGTCGGGCGAAGTCGACGTGATCGAGCCGGTTCCAATCCAGGATATCGCGCGGGTCAATGCGAGCGGGACCGCCACGGTCATGACCGGGCCGGAATTGCGTACCATCTTCCTCGGCATGGACCAGAGCCGCGACGAATTGTTGTATTCGAACGTCAAGGGCAAGAACCCCTTCAAGGACATTCGCGTCCGCGAGGCCTTCTACAAGGCGATCGACGTCGAGCTGATCAAGAACCGGGTGATGCGCGGACTGTCGACGCCCTCGGCGCTGATGATCGCGCCGCAGCTGTTTTCGCTGTCGAAGGATTTCACCCGGCCGAAATTCGATCCCGACGGCGCCAAGAAGCTGCTCACCGAGGCCGGCTATCCCGACGGTTTCGAACTGACGATGGACTGCCCGAACGACCGCTACGTCAACGATTCCGCGATCTGCGAGGCGGTGGTCGGCATGCTGGCGCGGATCGGTGTCAAGGTCGACCTGATGGCGCAACCGAAGCAGCAGTATTTCGCCAAGGTGCTGAAGCCCGGCGGCTACAAGACCTCGTTCTATCTGTTGGGCTGGACGCCGGCCTCGTCGGACTCGCAAAACGTGCTGCATGACATCATGGGCTGCCGCGATGACCCCAAGGATCCGACGCGCGGCGAAGCCAATCTCGGCGGCTACTGCAACAAGGAGCTCGATGCGCTTACCGACAAGATCCTGCTCGAAACCGATACCGCCAAGCGCGACCAGCTGATCAAGCAGGCCTTCGAGATCGGCATCAAGGATTACGGCTATATCCCCTTGCATCAGCAGGCGCTGGCCTGGGGCGTGTCGAAAAAGGTGAAGATCTGGCAGCGTGCCGATAATGAGGTGCTGTTCTATTGGGCGACCAAACAGGAGTAGGCGGTTTCGATCGACAGGTCCCGGTGGCTTCGCGCTACCGGGACCTTTCATTTCGGGGTCGCGATGACGGAGGCTCCCGTCTCAACAAGAAGTGAAAGGACCACATGCTCGCTTTCACTCTGCGCCGGGCGATCCAGGCTATCGGCGTCATGATCGCGGTCGGAATCATCTCGTTTTCGATGTTCCGCTTCGCCGGCGATCCGGTCAACCAGATGGTCGCGATCGACACCTCGGCCGCCCAGCGCGCCGAGATCCGCGCATCCCTCGGCCTCGACGATCCCGTACCGGTGCAGTTCGCGCGCTATTTCGTCAACGCGATGCAGTTCAAGTTCGGCGTCTCCTACCAGTTCCGCCAGCCGGTCGCGAGCCTGCTGAAGGAACGCATGCCGGCAACCCTGGAACTCGCCACCTGCGCCACCATCCTGGCGATGGTGTTCGGCATCCTGATGGGGGTCTATTCGGCGCTCAGGCGCAACTCGCTGTTGGCAAAAGTCTTCCAGGCGGTATCGCTGATCGGCATCTCGCTGCCGACCTTCCTGATCGGCATCCTGCTGATCTACCTGTTTTCGGTGACGCTGGGCTGGCTGCCTTCGTTCGGCCGCGGCGAGGTCGTGCACATCGGATGGTGGACCACGGGGCTGCTCACCGTCTCCGGCCTCAAGGCGCTGATCCTGCCCTCGATCACGCTCGGCCTGTTCCAGATGACATTGATCATGCGGCTGGTGCGGGCCGAGATGCTCGAGGTGCTGCGCACCGACTATATCCGCTTCGCCCGCGCGCGCGGCCTGACCACCCGCGCAATCCACTTCGGCCACGCGCTGAAGAATACGCTGGTTCCCGTGATCACCGTCGCCGGCCTGCAGTTTGGCTCGGTTATTGCATTTGCGATCATTACCGAAACTGTGTTCCAGTGGCCCGGCATGGGGTTGTTGTTCGTGCAAGCCGTGCAAAACGTCGATATTCCGATCATGGCCGCCTATTTGCTGATGGTTTCGCTGATCTTCGTCACCATCAACCTGGTCGTCGATATCCTTTACACGATCGTCGATCCGCGCCTGCGCGCCAGCATCAGCCGTCCGGCCTGAACCCGAGAACCCCAATGTCCGACGCCGTCGTCCCGCATCAAGCCGAACCGAGCGCGCCGGGCGCGCGGCTGGCGCCGGCGGCGGGCTGGTTCAGGCGCGCGACCGAGAGCGACCTGTTCTATTCGTTTCGCCGCTCCCGCCTCACCATGGTCGCAACCGCGGTGACCTTGCTGTTTTTCCTGGCGGCGATCTTCGCGCCCGTCATTTCCGCACAAAACCCGTTCGATCCGGCGCAGCTGCAATTGATGAATTCGCGGATCGCGCCGCTATGGACCGCCGACGGGCAGTCGCCGTTCCTGCTCGGCACCGACGAGCAGGGCCGCGACGTGTTCTCCGCCATTCTCTACGGCCTGCGCATTTCACTCGCCGTCGGCGTCCTCGGGGTGCTGTTCTCCGGCGCGCTCGGCATCGTGCTCGGCCTGATCGCCGGCTATTTCGGCGGCGCCATCGACGGCCTGATCATGCGCATCGCCGATGTGCAGCTGACCTTTCCCGCCATCCTGATCGCGCTGCTGGTCAACGGTGTCGCCAAGAGCGTGTTCGGCAACCGGCTCGACGCCATGAGCACGCTGTTGGTGCTGGTGTTGGCGATCGGCCTGAGTTTTTGGGTGCAATACGCGCGCACCGTGCGCGGCTCGGTCATGGTCGAGAAGAACAAGGATTATGTGGCGGCGGCGCAACTGATCGGACTGCCCGCGCCGGTCATCATGATGCGCCACGTGCTGCCGAACACGATGGGGCCGATCCTGGTGATCGCCACCATCAACCTCGCGCTTGCCGTCATCACCGAGGCGACGCTGTCGTTTCTCGGCGCCGGCATGCCCGACACCATGCCATCGCTCGGCACCTTGATCCGGATCGGCAACAATTACCTGTTTTCCGGCGAGTGGTGGATCGTCGCCTTCCCCGGCTTTGCGCTGGCGGCGCTGATCCTGTCGATCAACCTGCTCGGCGACTGGCTGCGCGACGCGCTCAACCCGAAGTTGCGATGACCATAGCGTTTTCAAGCGAAGTGGAGACCGGTTCGCGTCAAGAAACCGCGTCAGACCGGGAATCCTGCGCGCCAACCAGGATGTACCCGATCGTATGACCGAACCCGTTCTCTCCGTGCGTAACCTTCAGGTGGAGTTCGTCACCCGCCACCGCACGCTCCACGCCATCGACGGGGTGTCCTTCGACATCGCCAAGGGCGAGGTGCTTGGCGTGGTCGGCGAATCCGGCGCCGGAAAATCCGTCACCGGGCTCGCCGTGATCGGCCTGATCGATCCGCCCGGGCGGATCGCCGGCGGCGAGATCTATCTGTCGGGCCTGCGCATCGACAACCTGCCGCCGGAAGAGCTGCGCCGCATCAGGGGCAAGCGGATCGGCATGATCTTTCAGGACCCGCTCACCAGCCTCAATCCGCTGTACCGGATCGGCGACCAGCTGGTCGAGACCATCAGGACCCACCTCAGCCTGTCGGAGACCGCCGCGCGCAAGCGCGCCATCGATTTGCTGGCCGAGGTCGGCATTCCCGCGCCCGAAAAACGCATCGATGCCTATCCGCACGAATTCTCCGGCGGCATGCGCCAGCGCGTCGTGATCGCGCTGGCGATCTGCGCCGAACCGGAACTGATCATCGCCGACGAGCCGACCACCGCGCTCGACGTCTCGGTGCAGGCCCAGATCATCTCCCTCATAAAACGGCTCGGGCGCGATCACGGCACCGCCGTGATGCTGGTGACCCACGACATGGGCGTGATCGCCGAAACGTCGGACCGCGTCGCGGTGATGTATTCCGGCCGCATCGCCGAAATCGGCCCGGTGCAGGATGTCGTGCAGAACCCGCTGCACCCCTACGCCAAGGGCCTGATGGGCGCGATCCCGACGCTGTCGGGCGAGGCCGCGCGGCTGGTGCAGATTCCCGGCTCGATGCCGCGGCTTTCCGCGATCCCGCCGGGTTGCGCCTTCAACCCGCGTTGCGCGTTTGCGTTCGATCGTTGCCGGATCGAGCGGCCGGAGCCGATCCGGCAAGGCGCGCAAGCCGTGGCCTGCCACCTCTATGACGGCGCAGCCCGGGAAACCACCAACGAAGCCGCGAAGGAAACCGCGGCATGACGGCGGCGCCCTTCATCGACGTCAAGAACCTGCGTCGCGTGTTCGACGTGTCAAAACCGTGGCTCAATCGGGTGCTCGAGGGCGGCCATCTGGAATTCCTCAAGGCGGTCGACGGGGTGACCTTCGACATCAGGAAGGGCGAGACCTTTGCGCTGGTCGGCGAATCCGGCTCCGGCAAGACCACGGTTGCGCGGATGGTGGTCGGGCTGTTGCCGCCAAGTTCGGGCGAAGTGGTGATCGACGGGGTCTCGATGACGGACATGAAGCAAGCGCAGCTGCGCCAGCAACTGCGCCGCCGTATCCAGATGATCTTCCAGGACCCCTATGCGAGCCTCAACCCGCGGCTGCGGGTCGATGCCATCGTCGCCGAGCCGATCCGCGCCTTCGACCTGATCGAGAGCGAGCGTGACATTCGAAGCCGCGTCGGCGAATTGTTGAATCTGGTCGGCCTGCATGCCGACGACGGCTTGAAATTTCCGCACGAGTTTTCCGGCGGCCAGCGGCAGCGCATCGCAATTGCGCGTGCGCTCGCTTCCGAGGCCGAGTTCATCGTCTGCGACGAGCCGACCTCGGCGCTCGACGTCTCGGTGCAGGCGCAGATCCTCAACCTGATGCGCGACCTGCAGGACAAGTTCGGCCTCACCTATCTCTTCATCAGCCACAACCTCGCCGTGGTCCGGCACATGGCCAACCGCATCGGCGTGATGTATCTCGGCCGCATCGTCGAGATCGCGCAAGCGCGCGAGCTCTTCAACAATCCCCGGATGCCCTATACCAAGATGCTGCTGGGCGCGGTGCCGGATCTGGCGATGTCCGGCCGGCAGCGGATTCCAGTCAAGGGCGAGATCCCCAACCCGATCGATCCGCCGCCGGGCTGCGCCTTCAACCCGCGCTGTCCGCTGGCCTTCGATCTGTGCCGCCAACAGGCGCCTGCGCTGATCGACGGCGTCGCCTGCCATGCCGTCAACCATCCGGTTGACGCCGCGGTACCGGCATGATCACAGAGATGCGAGCAGGCGCTTGCCTGGTGCCCGTTGGCAGCCCGCTCCGGCTGTGGTCAAGTGCGCCCGTTTCGCCCCCATGCAACCCCGGATTCCCATGAGCAACATCAATCCCGATCCATTCACGACACGGCCTGAAATCGAAGGCACGTTTGGCGTCGTGACCTCGACCCACTGGATCGCGACCGCGGTCGGGATGGCAACGCTGGAAAAGGGCGGCAACGCCTTCGATGCCGGCTGCGCCACCGCCTTCACGCTGCAGGTGGTCGAGCCGCATCTCAACGGCCCCGGCGGCGACGTTCCTGTCATCGTGCACGACGTCAAGCGCGGGCGCACCGAGGTGATCTGCGGCCAGGGTCCGGCGCCCGCGGGCGCCACGATCGCGCATTACCGCAGCGAGGGTCTGGAAATGGTGCCCGGCACCGGCCTTTTGGCGGCCTGCGTGCCCGGCACCTTCGAAACCTGGATGCTGCTGCTCCGCGACTACGGCACGTTGCGCCTGCGCGACGTGCTCGAGCCCGCCATCGCCTATGCCCGCGACGGCTATCCGCTGGTGGAACGCGCTTCCGCGACCATCAGGACCGTCGAGCAGATGTTCCGGAAGCACTGGCCCACCTCGGCCGCGGTCTACCTGCCCGACAACGAAGTGCCGAAACCCGGCACGCTCTTCACCAACAAGCGGCTTTCGGAAACCTATGCCCGCATCCTGAAGGAAGCCGAAAGTGTCGGCGGCGACCGCGTCGCCCAGATCGAGCGCGCGCGAAAAGCCTGGTCGCACGGGTTCGTGGCGGAAGCGATCGACGAGTTCTGCCGTACGCAAGCGGTCATGGACGTCAGCGGCTCGCCGCATCGCGGCGTCTTGCGCGCCGACGACATGGCGCGCTGGCAACCATCCGTCGAAGCGCCGCTGACCTACGATTATGGCCGCTACACCGTCTGCAAGCCCGGCGTCTGGAGCCAGGGCCCGGTGATGCTGCAACAGCTTGCGCTGCTGAAGGGGTTTGAGCTCGACGGTCTCGACCCGACCGGACCCGAATTCATCCACCTGCAGGTCGAATGCGCCAAGCTGGCCTATGCCGACCGCGAGAAGTTTTATGGCGATCCGAAATTCAACGAGATCCCGATCACAACCTTGCTGTCGGATGCCTACAACGACGAGCGCCGCAAGCTGATCTCGGACAAGGCGTCGCTCGATTTCCTCCCCGGCTCGGTCGAGGGTTTTGGGTCGGTCGTCAAACTTCGCCGCCAGGAAGGCCATCGCGAGGCGGTCGGCGCCATGGGCGCGGGCGAGCCGACCGTCGGCCGGTTGGGCGAGGTGCGCGGCGATACCGTGCATTTCGACATCATCGATACCGCCGGCAACATGATCTCGGCGACGCCGTCCGGCGGCTGGCTGCAGTCGTCGCCGGTGATCCCGAAACTCGGCTTCTGCCTCGGCAGCCGCGCGCAGATTTTCTGGCTGGAGGAAAACCATCCGGCATCGCTGGCGCCGGGCAAGCGTCCGCGCACCACGCTGTCGCCGACCATGGCGCTGCGCGACGGCGAGCCGTATCTCTGCTGGGGATCGCCCGGCGGCGACCAGCAGGATCAATGGACCACGCAGTTCTTCCTGCGTCACGTCCATGCGAAAATGAACCTGCAGGAGGCGATCGACGCGCCGGCCTGGCATTCCGAGCATTTCCCGATCTCGTTCTGGCCGCGCACTTCCCGGCCCGGCGTGCTCGTGGTCGAGAACCGCGTGACCAGGTCGACCGTCGATAACCTGACCAAGCGCGGCCATATCGTGGAGACCGGACCCGACTGGTCGGAGGGCCGCCTCACCGCCGCGTCCAAGGTTGGCCGCCGCCGCCGCGCCGCCGCCAACCCCCGCGGCATGCAGGGCTACGCGGCCGGACGCTAGAGCATGATCCGGAAAAGTGGGAACCGGTTTTCCTCGCGACAAATGCGGAACGCGTTTGCGCAGAGATCATGCTCAAACAAAAAGAGCTGAGATGACCTGGTCGATCATCGCCCGCGACACCACGACCGGCCAGTTCGGAATTGCCGTTGCGACCCGCTTCTTTGCGGTCGGCGCCCGCGTGCCGCACATCGCGGCTCGCGTCGGCGGCATCGCGACACAGGCGCTGGTCAATCCCTATTACGGAATCGATGGATTGAAGCTGTTGCGCGAGGGCCAAAAGCCGCGCGACATCGTCAGCACCCTGATCGCAGGCGATGGGGGACGCGAGAGCCGGCAGCTGCACATCATGGACGCAGGCGGCCGCATCGCTTCGCATACAGGGCGCGACTGCGTCGACTGGTGCGGTCATGTCGAGGGCAACGGTTTTTCCATTGCCGGCAACATGCTGGCAGGCCCGGCCGTGCTCCATGACACCGCGCAGGCCTATCGCGCCAACGAAAATCTGCCATTCGCGCGGCGCCTGCTCGCGGCGATGCGCGCGGGCGAAGCCGCCGGCGGCGACAAGCGCGGCAAGCAGTCGGCGGCGCTTCTGATCCATGGCGAGGAAGAATGGTCCGAACTCGACCTGCGCGTCGACGACCATGCCGACCCGCTCACTGAGCTCGAACGGCTCGAGGCGGTCAGCCGCGAGCGCTGGGTGCATTTCCGAAAATTCCTGCCGACCCGCAAAAATCCCGCCGGCATCACCGATCGCAAGATCATCGATGCGTCGATCGACGCGGCAGTTGCGGGCGAGCGATGACGGAGGCCCCGCTGATCCAGATCGAGGGCTTGCGGGTCACCTTCCATGGCGACGACGGCCGCATCACGCATGCGGTCGACCGCGTCGATCTCGATGTCGCCAGGGGCGCGACGCTTGGGCTGGTCGGCGAATCCGGCTGCGGCAAGAGTGTGACCTCGCTCGCCATCATGGGGCTGTTGTCGAAACATTCCGCCGAAGTCGAAGGCGCGATCCGGTTCGATGGCTTCGACCTGCTCGACGTGCCCGACCAGACGCTGCGCGACCTGCGCGGCAATCGGCTGGCCATGATCTTCCAGGAGCCGATGACCTCGCTCAATCCGAGTTTCACCGTCGGCGAGCAGATCATCGAGACCATCCTGCGCCATCGCGGCGGTTCGCGCCGCGCCGCGCGCGAGCGCGCCATCGAGCTGTTGCGGCGCGTGCACATTCCCTCGCCGGAGAAGCGCGTCGACGAATATCCGCATAAACTTTCCGGCGGCATGCGCCAGCGGGTGATGATCGCGATCGCGCTGGCCTGCGATCCCCAGCTATTGATCGCCGACGAGCCGACCACCGCGCTCGACGTCACCCTGCAGGCGCAGATCCTCGATCTGATGCGCGAATTGAAGGCGGCAAGCGGCGCCGCGATCATCCTGATCACCCACGATCTCGGCGTGGTCGCCGAGGTCTGCGACGAGGTCGCGGTGATGTATGCCGGCGAGATCGTCGAGCGCGCCGGCGTCGACGAATTGTTTGCCTCCCCGCAGCATCCCTACACCGTCGGCCTGCTCGGCTCGATCCCGCGGCTCGACCGCCGTATCGCCCATCTCGCGACCATCGAGGGCATGGTGCCCAACATGACCGCGCCGCCGGCCGGCTGCCGCTTCGCCGCGCGCTGTCCGTTCGTCAGCGAGCCCTGCCTCGCCGCACCGCCGCCCTTCGTCGCGGTGACCCGCGCGCACTGGTCGCGCTGCATCAAGGCGCCGCTGGAGCGGCTGGTGTCGTAATGGCCCTGTCATCATCTCAACTCGTGCCCCGGGCGCGGTGCCCCTTACCCTCCCCCCGCGCGCCCTTGCGCGCGGTGGGGAGGGTCGGCGCTGAAAGCGCCGGGGTGGCGGGTGCCTCCGCAGGAACCGCTGCTTCAGTGTGTGCCGATAGACCCCCCACCCCCGACCCCTCCCCACCACGCGCGAAGGGCGCGTGGGAGGAGGAGAGAAGATGACCGCCCTGCTTGAGGTCGAAAATCTCAAAAAACATTTCGTGGCCAGCCGGTCGGTGTTCGGGCGGCCGACGGCCTTCGTCAAAGCGGTCGACGGCGTCAGCTTTGAGGTCGAGGCCGGCAAGACGCTGGCGCTGGTCGGCAAATCCGGCTGCGGCAAATCCACCGTCAGCCGGCTGGTGCTGCGGCTGATCGAACCGGATGCAGGCGCCATCCGCTTCGAGGGCCGCGATCTGCTGGCACTCGACGCCAACCAATTACGCGCCTTCCGCCGCGACGCGCAGATCATTTTCCAGGACCCCTATGCCTCGCTCAATCCGCGCATGACGGTCGGCCATATCCTGACCGAACCGCTCGGCCTGCACGACCTCGTGCCATCGGCGGGCCGCCGCGACCGGGTCGAGCAGTTGCTGCGGCTGGTGGGGCTCGAGCCGCGCTTTGCGCGGCGCTACCCCCATGAGTTCTCCGGCGGCCAGCGCCAGCGCATCGCGATCGCGCGGGCACTCGCGGTCGAACCGAAACTGATCATCTGCGACGAGCCGGTGTCGGCGCTCGACGTCTCGATCCGCTCGCAAATCCTCAACCTGCTGCGCGACCTGCAGGACCGGCTCTCCCTCGCCTATATCTTCGTCTCCCACGACCTCGCCGTGGTCAAGCACATCGCCGACCGCGTCGCGGTGATGAATCTCGGCGTCATCGTGGAGACCGCGGATACCGAGGCGCTGTTCGCCTCGCCCCGCCATCCCTACAGCCGCGCGCTGTTGTCGGCGATCCCCGTTCCAAAGCCGCGGGCCAAGCGCAGCCCTTTGCTGCTGCGGGGCGAGATGCCGAGCGCGCTCAATCCGCCTGCGGGCTGCCGGTTTCATAGCCGATGCCCCCACGTGATCGAGCGCTGCCGCGTCGAGCCGCCGCCATTGCTCGGCAACGGACATCTGACCGCCTGTCACCGCACCGCGGAGTTACCGGCGCCGGATGGCATCATCCCTGCCGATGGCGGCTTTTCGCCGGCGCTGGAGCGATTGGTGGCGGCGTTCGTCGACCATGGGGAAGTAGCCTCCCGGGCCGGAGTTGATATAGTCGGGGCAGCGCCGCCGGCAGTCGCATGAAGTCGTTGATATGGAGACCAGTCCGATGAAGATCCTGCGTTTGGCGGCCACAGCTGTGGCGCTGTTGTTTTCGCTTCAGGCCGCAGCCCAGGCCCAGACTACGCTGCGGATCGGGCTCGCCGAAGACCCCGACATCCTCGATCCCTCGCTGGCGCGCACCTATGTCGGCCGCATCGTGTTCGCCGCCTTCTGCGACAAGCTGTTCGATATCGACGAAAAGCTCAACATCGTGCCGCAGCTTGCGCTGTCGCACGAGACCTCCGCCGACGGCAAGGAGGTCACCATCAAGCTGCGGCCGAACGTCAAATTCCAGGACGGCGAGCCCTTCGACGCCGAGGCTGCGAAATTCTCGCTGGAGCGGCACCTGACCATGCAGGGCTCGTTCCGCAAACCTGAGCTCGCCGCGCTCGACCATGTCGACGTCGTCGATCCCCTCACCATCAAGCTGGTGTTGAAGGCGCCGTTCTCGCCGCTGATCGCCCAGCTCACCGACCGCGCCGGGATGATGGTCTCGCCGAAGGCCGCGAAAGCGGAGGGCGACAAGTTCGGGCTGCATCCGGTCTGCGCCGGGCCATACAAGTTCGTCGAGCGCGTGCAGCAGGACCGCATCGTGTTCGAGAAATTCGGCGATTACTGGAACAAGGACAATATCCACATCGACCGCGTCGTGTTCCTGCCCATCGTTGACGCCACGGTGCGGCTGGCCAACCTGAAATCCGGGGGGCTCGACCTGATCGAACGGCTGCTCGCAACCGACATCAAGGCGGTCCAGGCCGACCCCAAGCTGAAACTGTCGAGCGCGATCGAGCTCGGCTATCAGGGCGTCACCCTGAATATCGGCAAGGACAAAGCCAAGGGCGCGCTCAGCCAGTCCGCCAAGGTGCGCCAGGCGCTCGACCTTTCGATCGACCGCGAGGCCATCAACCAGGTCGTGTTCAACGGCGAGTTCAAGCCCGGTAACCAATGGGTCAATCCGGACCACCCCTATTACCAGAAGACCTTCCCGGTACGCGGGCGCGACATCGCCAAGGCCAAGGCTTTGTTGAAGGAAGCCGGCGTGACCACGCCCGTCAGCGTCGATTTCATGGTACCGAAGGGCGCGGAAACCGAAGCGGTGGCGCAGGTGATCCAGTCGATGGCGGCCGAAGCCGGCTTCGACATGAAGATCAGGGTCACCGAGTTCGCGACATCGCTGAAGCAGGCCGAAGCCGGCGACTACCAGGCCTTCATGCTGGCCTGGAGCGGACGGATCGATCCCGACGGCAACTCCTACGTCTTCCTGCACAGCAAGGCGCCGCAGAACTACAGCGCATGGTCCAACCCCGAGGCCGACAAGGCGCTCGACGGCGCCCGCATGGTCACCGATCAGGCGAAACGGAAGGCGATTTATGAGAAATTGACCCAACTCGTGCTCGACGAAGATCCAATCCTCTACATCTATCATCGCAAGATCCTGATCGCGCATACCACGAAGCTCGAAGGCTACACGCAGATGCCGGACGGGATCGTGCGCCTGACCGGACTGACGCTGAAGTGAGGGTGTCAAGCAGTCGTTCGTATCCCGGACGCGGTACAGCGTTCTTGCGCAGCTCCGCAGAGCCGGGGCCCATCGGTCGCGCAAGCTGGGTCCCGGTTCTGCGACATAGCGTAAGAACGCTGCGTTGCGCCCGGGACACGGGATAAATCATGCTGAACTTCCTCGGCAAGCGCATCCTGCAGCTGATCCCGACGCTGTTCTTCGTGTCGATCCTGATCTTTTCGCTGCAGCATTTGTTGCCGGGCGATCCCGCGCAGGTGATGGCTGGCGAAGAACAGGATCCCGAGGTCATCGCCCACATCCGCCAGCAATACCGGCTCGATCGGCCGATCCCGGTGCAATATTTCTACTGGGTCAAGGGGGTGTTGTCCGGCGACCTCGGCGAATCCTTGCGCATAAAGGTGCCGGTGCGCGAATTGATCGCGCAAAAACTGCCGGTGACGGCGCAGCTGGCGTCGATGGCGATCGTGATCGCGCTGCTGATCGGCATTCCCGCCGGCATCGTCTCGGCGGTGAAGAAGGGCACGGCGTGGGACTATGGCGCCAACCTGTTCGCGCTGTGGGGCATCTCGACGCCGAATTTCTGGCTCGGCATCATGCTGATCTTCCTGTTCTCGATCGAACTCGGCTGGCTACCGGCGTCGGGCTACGTGCCGCTGTCCGAAGATTGGCGCGCCAGCCTCGCCGCCACCATCATGCCGGCCTTTGTGCTCGGCAACGCGATCGCGGCGATCCTGATGCGCCACACCAGGAGCGCGATGCTGCAGGTGCTGGAGAGCGACTACGTCCGCACCGCCCGCGCCAAGGGGCTTTCCGAACGCTCCGTCATCCTCAAGCACGCCATGCGCAATGCGCTGACGCCCGTGATCACGCTGGGCGCGCTCGAACTCGGCACGCTGCTGTCGGGTGCGGTGCTGACCGAGCAGATCTTTTCGATTCCCGGTTTCGGCAAGCTGATCGTCGATGCCGTATTCAACCGCGACTATGCGGTCGTCCAGGGCGTGGTGCTGGTGACGGCGACGATCTATATCACGCTGAACCTGCTCGCCGACATCGCCTATATCCTCGTCAATCCGCGGCTGAGGACCTGACGCATGACCGATGCCGCGATCGGCGCGATTCCCCGTGCCGCCTCCGACGAGCTGGAGGGCCCGGCCAGGCGCGCGCTGCGCCGGCTGCTGGCGCGCAAGGGCGCCGTCGTCGGGATGGTCGTGATCGCAGCGTTCATCCTGCTCGCGCTGTTCGCGCCGCTGGTCGCGCCCTATGACCCGATCGCGACCAGTTGGACGATGGTGCGCAAAGCCCCCTCCTCGCTGCACTGGTTCGGCACCGACGATCTCGGCCGCGACGTGCTGAGCCGCGTCATCTTCGGCGCCCGCGCCTCGCTGATGGCCGGTGCGATCTCGGTCGGGATCGCGCTCGGGGTCGGCGTGCCCCTCGGGCTATTGTCAGGCTATCGCGGCGGCTTCATCGACGCCCTGATCAGCCGCGTCACCGACGCCATGCTGGCCTGCCCGTTCCTGATCCTCGCCATTGCGCTGGCGGCCTTTCTCGGCCCGAGCCTCGGCAATGCCATGATCGCCATCGGCGTCACCACGACGCCGATCTTCGTGCGGCTGACCCGCGGCCAGGTGATGAGCGTCAAGGTCGAGGACTATGTCGAGGCCGCGCGCGCCATGGGCAATCCGCGCTGGCGCATCGCGCTGTTCCACATCCTGCCGAACATCATGCCGGCGCTGTTGGTGCAGGCGACGCTGTCGATTGCCGCCGCCATCATCGCCGAAGCCGCGCTGTCGTTTCTCGGATTGGGCCAGCAGCCGCCCTCTCCGTCCTGGGGCAGCATGCTCAACGCCGCCCAGCGCTTCCTGACCAACGCGCCCTGGATGGCGCTGTGGCCGGGGCTGGCAATCTTCCTCGTGGTGCTGTCGTTCAATCTGGTCGGCGACGGCCTGCGCGACGCGCTCGATCCGCGGGAGCGGTAGCGGGATTACGCGAGCACGCTGCGCCCCCTCTCCCGCACTTGCGGGGGAGGGTTGGGGTGGGGGCTCTCACGGCATCGGGATTCGCGGAGGCAGCCCCCACCCGCCTCGCTTTGCTCGGCACCCTCCCCCGCAAGCGCGGGAGAGGGGAAGAAAAGCGACGCGCCTTAAATCACCAGCTCCCGCATCACCCTCCGGCAATCCATCTCGTATTCGAGGTCGATCACCGGCGGCCGCGCGAAATGCCAGGTCAGGCCGGATCGGGCGGCGCCGCGGCGGACCAGCGCGTCGGCGAAGACCGGATGGAAATCATGCACGGTGTAGGTCTGCGCTGCCGTTGCATCTTTCCAGCCGAAACCGAACTCACCCATGCGGCGTTCGATGGCGTCGACCACGAAACCGACTTTTTCCTTGAAACCGTCGGGGCTGAGATCGCGGTAGCGCACGGTGCGCTCGGAATAGGTTGCGCCTCCCTCGCGCGCCTCACCGCTGCCGGAGATGACGAAGGAAGGCGTCGTGCTCTCGCTCGGACGCGTGAATGAGAACGCATAGAACGACGGCTCGGCCGGCGGATCGATCTCGGGACAGACATTGCTGCGCGCCACCGGATTGGTCTTGCCGTCGTACAATCCCCATTCGGCGAGCGTCTTGACGTAGTGCAGGTTGAAATCGCGAAATCCTTGATCCGTGAACGCCGCCGGCGAGCGCAGCTCGCAGGCGGCAAACGACGTCAGCGGCCTGCCCGCCGCCTTGATGTATTGCGCGATCTGCCTAAAACCTTGCGCCAGTGGCACCGGTTTGTCGAAGCGCACGCGCTCGATTTCGAAGCCGGGATCGGCGGCGGCACCGCCCGAATATTGAAACACCCCCGGGATGAATCGATAATTGCCGGGCACAAAATCACTGGTCATGTCCGTTCCCTCCGGATCTTGTCATTCCAGCTGCATGCGGACGCCCTTGGCGCCGTTGAGCAACCGTCGCAGATGGAAGCCCGCCAGCGCATCGTCGGCGTGCAGCCCGACCAGGGCGGCAAAGGCCGGCATCGCGGCGGCATCGCCGGATTCCAGTTTGGCGAAAGCGTCGGAATATTGCCTGGTCGCCGGTCCCTCGAACGAAGCCTGCGGCAGCGGCTCGTAGGCGCGCAGCGGCTCGCTGCGCCCACGCAGCACGATATCGCCGACCGGTCGGCCCCTGAAATCGGGCGTGCCGTCGGCGATCGCGGCGCTGACGCAGATCCGGGTGCCGAGGTGCTTGTTGGCGGCCTCGAGCCTCGCCGCCGTGTTGATGGTGTCGCCGTAGGCGGTGTAGTCGAAGAAACGGCTGCCGCCGAAATTGCCGACCAGCGCCGGGCCGGCGTGAACGCCGATCCGGGTGGCGCCGAAACTGACGCCCTTCTCCTTCCAGCGTTCGCGAAACGCCTGTGCCCAGATATCGAGATCCTGCGCGCAGGCGACCGCGCGGGCGGCATAATCCGGCTGCTCCCCGGGCGCGTTGAACAGCACCTGGATGGCATCGCCGATAATTTTTGCCACGGTGCCTTCATGTGCGAACACCACGTCGGTCATGCCGCCGACATACTCGTTGAGCAATTCGCCCAGCACTTCGGGGGATGCCGTTTCCACAAGCGTGGTAAAGCTCGTGATGTCGGTGAAAATGGTCGCGACCTCGCGCCGGTGCACGGCCATGCCGTCGGCCTCGCCGACGGCGGCGAGCCGGGAGGCGATCTGCGGCGAGAAATAGCGCGACAGCGAGGCGTGCGCGCGCTCGGCCTCGGCCTGGCGGCGGCGCGCCTCGCGCATCATCTCGACATGGCGGATGGTCTTGTCGATGGTCATTTCGAGATCGCCGAAATCGATCGGCTTGGTCAGAAAATCGAACGCGCCGCGGTTCATCGCGGTGCGGATGTTGCTCATGTCACCATAGGCAGAGACGATGACGGTCGATTTCTTCTCCTCGGCCTCCTGCAGCTTCGCCAGCAGCGACAGCCCGTCCATCCGGGGCATGTTGATGTCGGACACCACCATGTCGACGTCGGGATGCTGCTCGATCGAGGCCAGCGCCTCGATGCCGTCATGGGCGAACATGAAGGCGACAGCGCCGTCGCGAATTTGCCGCCGGAATTTCTGCAGCACCAGAGCCTCGAGATCGGGCTCGTCGTCGACGACGAGGATGGTGGCGGTCATGCGGCTTGCCCGAGCCTTGAATCGATCTCGTGGCGCAGCAGCGCGAAATCGATCGGTTTGGTCAGAAGGCCGATCGCGCCGTTTTCGATCGCCTTGCGGCGGGTTTCGGCATCGCCATAGGCCGTGATCATGATGACGGGAACGTCCGGCCGCTCGGCGCGCACCCTGGGCAGCATTTCCAGTCCGCTCATGCCGGGCATGTTGATGTCGGACAGGATCAGGATCAGCGATGGATCCTTGATCTCGGCGGCCCGGAGCAATGCGGCGGGCGCCGATGGCGCGAATTCCATCGTGAAGCGTCCGGATTTCAGGTCGCGGCGAAATTGCTGACGGAACAGCGCCTCGACATCGGGCTCGTCATCGACGACGAGTATGTAAACGCTCAATTGGTGCCTCCAGGATGAGACTGTGCAGCCGCCGTCCGCGGCAGCGTAATAATGAACTCGGTGAATACGCCAGGCTCGGTATCGACGTCGATCTTGCCGCCATGTTGTTTCACCACGATGTCGTGGCTCATCGACAGGCCGAGGCCAGTGCCCTCCCCGGCCGGCTTGGTGGTGAAAAACGGGTTGAACATTTTCTCCTTTACTTCCAGCGGGATACCGGTCCCGTTATCGCGGATCCGGATCTCCACCTTGTTGCCGAGGTTTTTCGTGCTCGCGGTCAGCAACGGCTCGAAACCCTCCTCGCCCGATTCCTTGCGCTTGGTCGCGGCGTAGAAGCCGTTGCCGATCAGGTTGAGGAACACGCGGGTGATTTCCTGCGGGTAAAGGTCGATCATGCCGGCGGCGGGATCGAGGTCGCGCTGCAGCGTGATGTTGAAGCCGGATTTTTCGGCGCGCGCGCCGTGATAGGCGAGATTGAGGCTCTCCTCGACGATGGCGTTGATGTCGGCGGGCCGGTGCTCGCCGGAGCCCTCGCGCGAATGCAGCAGCATGTTCTTCACGATCGAATCGGCGCGCTTGCCGTGCTGCACCACCTTTTCGAGGTTGCCCTTCAGCATATGGGTGAGCTCGTCGATCTCCTCGCGCATCTTGTCGTCGAGCCCGGCGGTTTTCAGCACATCGTTGAGTTCGTCGATCAACTCGCCCGACAGCGCCGAGAAATTATTGACGAAATTGAGCGGGTTCTTGATTTCGTGCGCGATGCCGGCGGTGAGCTGGCCAAGCGAAGCCAGTTTCTCGGTCTGCACCAGCCGGTCCTGCGCGGTGCGCAGGTCTTCGAGCGAGAGCGAGAGCTCCCTGGTGCGCTGCTGTACCTGATCGAACAAACGCACATTCTCGATCGCGATAACAGCCTGGTCGGCAAAGGTCTGCACCAGATCGATCTGGCGCTGGCTGAACGCTCCGGGTGTGGGCCTTCCCAGCAGCAGCACGCCTTCGACCGCGCCGTCGCGCATCAGCGGCACCGCGAGCACCGCCCGGTAATGGCCGATCGTCGGCGCGGGTCCAAAGTTATATTCGGGGTCGAGCAGCACGTCCGCGACGTGGACGGGCTTGCCGTCCATGAAGACCCGGCCGGTGATGGTGTCACGGTTAGGCCCCATCGGGTTAGCATGCATGAAATCGATGAACTCTTGCGTGCAGCCGGATTCGGCCTGCAACCGCATCACATCGCCATCGCGCAGGCAAATGATACCAAGCGATGCGCCGCACAGCGCCTTCGCCGACTCGGTCAGCGTGGTCAGCACGGATTTCAGGTCGAATGCCGAGCGGCTGATGACCTTCAGCACGTCGGCCGTCGCGGTCTGCTGCTGCAGTGATTCGCTGAGGTCGTCGGTACGCCGACGCAATTCCTTGAGCAGCCGCGTGTTCTCGATGGCGATGACGGCTTGATTGGCAAAGGCTCCGATCAGGGCAATCTGCTTTTCATCGAATCCCACCGGCTCGTGCCGCGCGGTGCCGATTGCGCCGACCACCTTGTCGCCGAGCAGCATCGGCGTGAAGATCACCGAATCGAATCCGAAATCGCGCGCGAATTCCCGAGCGGTTGCGGGCGCCGCCGGATTGCCCAGGACGGGAGAGAACTGGATGGTCTGCTTGGACAGCATCGCCACGCCTCCCACCGTGTCGTCGGCGAGCGGCCGCGGATATCGATCGATCAACCTCTGGAAACCCGGATCGCCGTCCACGGCGGGCATTTCAACCATTCCATCATGCAACGTCTGAACCACGGCGAAGCGCGTACCAAACAACCTCAGCAGATTGCGCACGATCGCGTCGAACACCGGTTTGGTGTCGGTCATCGAAGCGCTGATCGACGAAAGAATTTCGGCCGTTGCGGTCTGGTGCTCGAGCGATTCGCTCAGTTCAGCCGTCCGTTGTTCGACCTTGTTCTCCAGGTCGGCATAGGATTCCTGCAGCCGCGCGCCCATGTCGTTGAACTGGTTGGCGAGGCCTTCGAGTTCGTCGCCGGTCTTGATCGAAATTCGCTGCGCGAAATCGCCGCTGCCGATCCGCTCGGCGCCTGCCCGCAGCGCCTGGATCGGGCCGACCATGCGGCGGGCCAGGAAGATGCCGGCGAGCACCGCGAACATCGACGCCGCCGCCAGCACGATGGCGAGGCGCTGCAGGGCGAGATACAGCGAGGCGTAGGCCTCCTCCACCGGCAATTCGACGAACATGGTCCAGCCGAGCGGGGCGATCGGCGCCGACGCCGTCAAGACCTCCTGCCCCTGGATGTTCTTGGTCCCCTGCAGCGATTCGAGGTCCGCTCCGGTGCTGCCGGCCTGCGCCGCCTGCACCTGCAGCAGTTTCGACATGTCGGTGTTGCGCAGCACCAGCGAGATATCGGGATGCGCGATCAGGCGTCCCTGCGGTCCCACGACATAGGCATGGCCGTGCTCGCCGACCTTGATCTGCGACACCACGTCCCAGATCAGTTTCAAATTGACCTCGGCGATGCTGACGCCGGCGTCCTTGCGGGTGCCGGCCAGCGACAGCGTCATGTAGGGCTCGGATTCCCTGCGGAAATAGACCGGCCCGTAATAGACCTTGTGCGCGACGGCCTCGGTGAATTTCGGGTCCTTGGAGAGGTCGAGCCCGGAGTCGACGACGTCCATGGCGAGCCGGGACACCCGCAGGCGCTCCTTGCCGGTGGAATCCACCTGCGCCAGTTCGGTAATCGCCGGCACCTGCCGCAGCAGCCGCAAGGCGTCGAACCGGCGCTGTTCGATCGAGCCGGCCGACCACGGCAATTGCGTGGTCCAGCCGAGCTGGCTCTCGATCTCCTTGATGAACTGGCCGATCTTGGCGGCGGCGGCTTCCGCCTGCTCGTGCTGAATCCGGATCAGCGCCGCCTTGTGCTCGCGGTAATAGAAGAAAACCTCGAAAATCCCGTTGGACAGCAGCGCGACGCCGACCACCGCGACGAACAGCGCGACATATTTGGTGAACAGCCGGCTGCGGATCCGGGTCGCAACCGGAACCGGAGCCACAGCCGCCGCTGGCGGCGCGGCCAGCGTTCGCCCTTCGGGGGTGTCGGGGTGCACGGAAATGCTCATCCCGGCCAAGGTAGCAAGAAGCGACGGCCTTGTCTCTTGCCGCGGCGCGGGAGGATTAACCGCCCCTGTTTAAGTGGGCTTCAAGCCTTGTGTCCCCAGGTCGAACTCCGCGATCTCCCTGGCCCGCTCGGATTCAGCCGCCGCCCTGTGATCGGTGGCGATCGATACATAGACCGCCGGCAGCACGAACAGCGTGAACAAGGTCCCGATCGACATGCCGGCCACCACGACCAATCCGATCGAGAACCGGCTGGCCGCACCCGCGCCGCTGGCCGTCAACAGCGGCAGCAAGCCCGTGACCATCGCCGCGGTCGTCATCAGGATCGGGCGAAGCCGGATGCGGGCCGCCATCTCGATCGCTGAGCGCCTGTCGAGGCCCTCATTGAGCTGCAGCTCGTTGGCAAACTCGACCATCAGGATGCCGTGCTTGGTGATCAGGCCGACCAGGGTGAGCAGGCCTACCTGGGTGTAGATGTTCATGGTGGCGACGCCGAAGAACAATGGAATCAGGGCGCCGACGATCGCCATGGGAACGCTGATCATGATGACGAGCGGATCCCGCAGACTCTCGAACTGCGCCGCCAGCACCAGGAAGATGATGATCAGCGCAAAGCCGAAGGTGATCGCGAGCTGGTTGCCCTCCTGCACATATTGCCTGCTGTCGGCGAGATAGGCGTGGCTGAAGCCTGCCGGAAGCTTCTTGGCCTCGCCTTCGAGGAAGTCGACCGCCTGGCCGACGGTCACGCCGGGCATCGGCACCGCCTGGAAGGTCGCGGAATTGAGCTGGTTATAGTGGGTCAGCGCGTTCGGATCGGTCCCGGTCTCGATCGAGACGATGGTCGAGAGCGGCACCTGCTGGCCGGTCGAGGTCGTCACGTAATAGGCGCCGAGCGCCTCGGGCGACAGCCGCTGGCCGCGCGGCACCTGTGGAATCACCTGGTACGAGCGCCCCTCGAGGTTGAAACGGTTGACGTAGTTGCCGCCGAGCAGGGTGGCGAGCGAGGCGCCGATGTTCTGCATGGTGATGCCGAGATCGCTCGCCTTGGAGCGGTCGATCCTGACCCGCACCACGGGCTGGTTGAAATCGAGATCGCTGTCGGAGACGATGAAGAGCCCGCTCTTGCGCGCGGCGTCCTTTAGTTTCAGCATCTGCTCATAGATCGGCTGGAATCCGCTGGTGGAAGAAATCACCATCTGCACCGGCAAGCCGCCGGGACCGCCGGGCAACGGCGGCAGGTTGAACGCGAAGGCATTGACGCCCTCGATCTTGGAGAGCTGCGCCTGCACCAGCGGCTTGAGCGCGATCGAGGAGCGCTTGCGCTCGTCCCAAGGCTTGAGCAACATACCGGCAATGCCGTTCTGCGGACCGTTGATGCCGTTCAGGGCAAAGCGCAAATCGGTCTCGGGAAAGCTGGCAAAGACCCTGTCGAGTTTCTCTCCGTAAAAATCCAGGTAATCGATATTGGCGTATTTCGGCCCCTTGATGAGAGAGAACACGATGCCCTGATCTTCCTCCGGCGCCAGTTCCTTCGACGTATGCAAATAGAGGAAGCCGACCAGGCCGAGAATAGTCAGCGCAAACAGCGCCGTGATCGGGCGGTAGTCGAGCGAGCGGTCGAGCCGGCGGCCGTACCAGCGGGTCATCGAGCCGAACACCCGGTTGACGATCCTCGCAAACCGCCCCTCCTCGGCGCTTTTGAGGAATACCGAGCACATCATCGGCGACAGCGTCAGCGCGATCACGCCGGAGACGATCACCGAGCCCGCCAGCGTAAAGGCGAACTCGCGAAACAACGATCCGGTGAGGCCGCCGAGGAAGCCGATCGGCGCGTAGACGGCGGCGAGCGTGATGGTCATGGAGACGACGGGGCCGACGATCTCGCGCGCGCCCTGCAGCGCCGCCTGCACCGGCGGTTTACCTTCCTCCAGATGGCGGTGGATGTTCTCCACCACCACGATGGCGTCGTCGACCACGAGCCCGATCGCCAGCACCATCGCCAGCAGCGTCAACAAATTGAAGCTGAAGCCCGCGATCAGCATCAGGGTGCAGACCCCGATCAGCGACAGCGGAATCGTCACGACCGGGATGATCACCGAGCGGAACGAGGCCAGGAACAGGAAGATCACCACCACCACGATGATGACGGCTTCGCCGAGGGTTTTCTCAACCTCGTCGATCGAGGACTGAATGAACTTGGTGGAATCGTAGGCCACCTTCATTTTCATCGACGGCGGCAGATTGCGTTCGAGCTCGGGGAACAGCGCGCGGACGCCCTGGACCAGGGTCAGCGGGTTGCCCTGTGGAGTGGCCTGCACGCCGATGAAGATCGCGTGCTCGCCGTTGAAGGCGACGCTGGCGTCGGTGCTCTGCGCCGCGAGTTCAACGGTGGCGATGTCCTCCACGCGCACAAATCCGCCGTCCTTGGATTTGATGATCATGCGCTTGAACTGATCGAGGTTCGTAAGATCGGTATTGGTCGAGACGTTGGAGACGATGAAAAAGCCCTTGGCTTGTCCCGCCGCGGCCTGAAAATTGTTGGCGGCGATCGCCGCCGACACGTCCGCCGGCGACACGTTGCGGCCGGCCATGCGGACGGGATCGAGCCACAGCCGCATCGCGAAGGTCTGGCCGCCGAGGATGTCGGCGGACGCGACGCCGTCGACCGTCGACAGCACCGGCTGCACCACCCGCGTCAGGTAGTCCGAAATCGCCGAGCCCGACAGCACCTCGGAAGAGAAGCCGAGATACATCACCGCCGTGGTCTGGCCGGTGGTCTTGGTCACGACGGGATCGTTGGATTCCTTGGGGATCAGGTATTTCACCGAATTGACCTTGGCGAGCACCTCGGTCAGCGCCTGGTTCGGATCGAAATTCAGCTTGATGTAGACCTGGATCGTGGAGGTGCCGAGCACCGACGACGAGGTCATGTAGTCGACGCCTTCGGCAGAGGCCACCGCCTGCTCGATCGGCGTCGTGATGAAACCCTGAATCAGGGCAGCCGACGCGCCGGGATAGGAGGTGGTGACATTGACGACGGTGTTCGACAGTTTCGGATATTGCCGGATCGGCAGCGTGGTCGCCGCCCGGAAGCCGATCAGCAGGATCAAGAGGCTGACGACCACCGACAACACCGGTCGCTTGATGAAGATATCGGTCCAAACCATCGAAATGCGCTCCGGCGAGTGGAATCAGTAACGCGGCGGATTGGCCGGAATCGGCGGCGGCGGATCGGTCGAGATGACCACCGCGGCGCCTGATTGCAGCTTGAGCTGGCCGACCGCGACCACGCGATCGCCCGCCTTCACCCCTGAGAGGATTTCGGCGCGCCCGTTGATCCGCTTGCCGGTGCGCACGAAGGTGCGAACCGCGGTCAGGCTGTTCTTGCCGTCGTCGGCCGCCTTCTCGGTGATGAGGAAAACCGAATCGCCGTAAAGCGTGTAATCCACCGCCGTCTCGGGAACGGTGACGACCGGCGGCCTGTCCGGCAACACCACGGTCGTCGTCGTGAACATCCCGGGCTTGAGGATGTGATCCGGATTGTCCAGCGTCGCCTGCACGCGGATGTTGCGCGTGTCGCTGGCGATCTGCGGCTCGATTGCGTTGATCTTGCCCTCGAAGGTGCGGCCGGGATAGGCGTCGACGGCCACCCGCACGGTCTGCCCGACCTTGAGCTCGGCGGAGTCCTTCTCCGTCAAGGTGAAGTTGGCGTAGAGCTGCGACAGATCGGTCAGCGTCACGATCTGGGTGCCCGCGGTGAGGAACTGGCCGACTTCGACGTGGCGGACGCCGAGTTCGCCGTCGAACGGGGCGCGCACCAGCTTCTGCGAGATCAGCGCCTCGGTCTTGGCAATGCCTGCCATGGCCTGGTCGTAGGTCGCCTGCGCGGCGTCGGCCGTCGACTGCGGACCGAACTGGCGCGCCGCAAGCTGCTTGGCGCGATCGAGCGCGAGCTGCGCGCCGGTCGCCTGCGCCTTGAAGCTGGCGAGGTCGCCCTGGTCGGGACCGTCGAACAATTGCACCAGCGGCGTCCCCGCCTTCACGCTCGAGCCCGGGGTGAACATGATGTCGGTGATGCGCCCCGACACGTCGGAGGTGACGTTGACCTGATGCACGGCAACGAGTTCGCCGACCGCGGTCAAGAGGTTCGGGATCACTTCGGATTTCGCCTCGGACACGGTCACCGTCGCCGGCGGCGGCTTGTTGTGGGCGAAGAACTGCGCGATCGCGTGGCTGCGGAAGTAGTTGAACCAGACAAGGCCGCCGACCAGAAGCAGCAGCAGCAGGCCGACGATGGCAAACCAGCGCACCATCCGGACCGGACGCTTGTGCGCCGGCTCGGCGATCGGCTTGCCCGAGATTTTGGGTTCGGTGACAATATTCATCTCATCCACCTTCTGCGTCGATCCCCAGCGCCGGAGCCGGCATCCATTCGCGATCCAGCTGGGCGACAATCGCGTTTTCGTTCAATCCAATGCCACGTAGAATGAATTCGCAAAGCTGCCGTTCGTGATCGTCAGCATTGCCGTAAGTGAGACAGGGAACCGCCGGCAGCTGCGCCAGCGTCGCCATCAGCACCGTGTGATGCGCAAACCAGAACAAATTCAGCGGCTCGCGCCCGATTCGCGAGGCGTCCCCGGTCTCGATCGCCCGCGCCAGCGAGGCGGTGAACACCGATCCGATCAGGTTGCCGACCTTCTCATAGATCAGCCTGGCAAATTCGCCGTCGTCGAGATGGCTCGTTACCATCAGCCGCAGCCGCTGCGCTTCCTGCTGATCCGGCGCCTCCGCAACGCCCTGGAAATGGCGTACCATTTCGCGGATCAGAATGACCAATGTCTCGGTCGACGGCGCAAGTTCCAATAGCCGGTGCAGCGCCGGATCGGCCTCGCATTCCTCGGCGAGGATTTCGGCATAAAGCGCCGATTTGGTCGGGAAATGCTTGAATAGCAGGCCTTCCGAAATCGCCGCCGCCGCCGCGACGCTTTTGGTCGTGGTTCCCGCAAAACCGTGGCGCGCAAAGCAGCGCTTGGCGGCTGACAGGATCAGCTGCCGGCGCAAGTCCCCCGTCATGCGCAGCGTGCTCATTCTTGTGAGTAAGCACTCACCTTAACACTTGTCAAGGTTTTTGCTGCGTTGCACTCCTTGGCTTGAAGGCTAAATCGGTGCAAACCCCAGCGATCCGCGGATCCGCGTCACCGTGTACTGGCCGTCGCGGCTGGACAGCACGCGTTCCAGATTGGCGCTGTCGATCTTGACGCTGGCAAAGCGCGGCCCGCTCGAGAGGTCCTGTAGAACAGCTGCATAGGCCTCGATCTCGGCCATGGTCGAGAGCGTGCGGGCGTCCTCGATCCCGCAAGAGCGAGCGATGCCGACAAAGTCGACATTGTCAGCCGTATGGCTCGCCTGGCCGCCGGTCTCGCCATAGACCTCGTTGTCGAGCACGACGATGCTGAGATTCTTCGGCGCCTGCAGGCCGACGGTGGCAAGGCTGCCCATCCCCATCAGCATGTCGCCGTCGCCGGTGATCACGACCACCGGCAGCTCCGGCTGCGCCAGCGCGAGACCGAGCCCGATCATGACCGCGCCGCCCATCGCGCCCCACAGATAAAGATTGCGGTCGCTGTCGCCGGCGGCCGCGATGTCGTAGGTCGAGGCGCCGAGGCCGCCGACCACGATCGAACCCTTGCGGTCCGCCAGCAGGCTGGATACCACCTCGCGCCGGTCGAGAAGATTTGCCTTGCTCATTTGGTGAAGACCTTTGCCCCGATCAGGCGCTGCGACAACAGAACGGCGGTCGGCGTGCAGGCATTGTAGGCCTGGCCCGCGGCGGCTTCGACGACCTCGCGCACCTCGTCCGGATGCGAGGCGCGCAACACCTTGATGCCGCAGAGTTCGAAGACGCCCTGGGTCACTGAGCCCATCGGCACCTGCCATGGATTGAACTCGCCCCATTCGCCGCGCATCGTCACCAAAGTGAGGAACGGAAAGCGGAAGATCTGCGTCAGCGACAGCATGTTGACGCAATTGCCGACGCCGCTGGATTGCATCAGCAGCACGCCGCGCTGGCCGCCGGCCCAGGCGCCGGTCAGAAGCGCCACGCCCTCCTCTTCGGTCGTCAGCGGGATCGCGCGCATCGCCGACGAGCCGAGCACGCGCCCGATCAGCTGCGAATGCCCGGCATCCGGCACGTAGGGCACCTGGCGAACGTCGAAACGCTGCAAAATGGCAAAGATGTCCTCCGGCCAGGAGGGCATGACTTCGGCTGCGGCGTCGCTGCGGGCGTGCATTTTCATTTCCAGTCGGTCAGGCGAGACTATATTCCGGCGCGGGACTTTAATGGCCGGTGGGATTTGCGGAAGCACCAAAACGGCATATCGGTGTCGGCCGGAGAGTATGACAGCATGAATGCGAAGGCGCGAGAGTTGGCGGCCGATTTCGACATCGAGAAGCTGATGGGCGAATTCTATGCCGACCCCTATCCAGTCTATCGTGCACTGCGGGAGCACGAGCCGGTCAAGCGCATGCCGAACGGGGCCTGGTTCCTGACCCGCTATGACGATCTCGTCACCGCCTACAAGAACACCAAGGCGTTTTCCTCCGACAAGAAACGCGAGTTTTTCCCGAAATACGGGGATTCGCTGCTCTACGAGCACCACACCACGAGCCTCGTCTTCAACGACCCGCCGGCGCATACCAGGGTGCGGCGGCTGATCATGGGCGCGCTGTCGCCGCGCGCGATATCAGCGATGGAAGGCGACCTGACCCTGCTGGTGGAGCGGCTGCTCGATGGCCTCGCCGCAAGGGGCAAGGTCGACCTGATCGAGGATTTTGCCGCGGCGATCCCGATCGAAGTGATCGGCAACCTGCTCGACGTGCCGCGCGAGGAGCGCGGCCCCTTGCGCGACTGGTCGCTGGCAATTCTGGGGGCGCTGGAGCCGGTGATCTCGCCGGAAGCCTTTGCCTGCGGCAACAAGGCGGTGAAGGATTTTCTCGCTTATCTTGAAGTTCTGGTCGAACGGCGCCGCGCCAAGCCCGGCAATCCCGAGCGCGACGTGCTGACGCGGCTGATCCAGGGGGACGATAATGGCGAGCGGCTGAGCGAAAGGGAATTGCTGCACAATTGCATCTTCCTGCTCAATGCCGGCCACGAAACCACCACCAATTTGATCGGCAACGGGCTGGTGGCGCTGTCCAATCATCCGACGCAGAAACAGCGCCTGATCGACCATCCCGACCTGATCAAGACCGCGGTCGAGGAAATCCTGCGCTACGAAAGCTCGAACCAGCTCGGCAACCGCATGACCACGGAACAGGTCGAACTCGGCGGCGTCGCGATGCCATCCGGCACGCCGGTGACGCTGTGCATCGGCGCCGCCAACCGCGACCCCGGCCAATTCCCCGATCCGGAGACGCTCGATGTCGGCCGCACCCCGAACCGGCATCTGGCCTTTGCCACCGGCGCACATCAATGTGCCGGGATGGCGCTGGCACGGCTCGAAGGCGCAATCGCGATCTCGAGATTCCTGGCGCGGTTTCCGGATTACGCGCTGCACGGGCTGCCGCTGCGCGGCGGCCGCGTGCGGTTTCGCGGATTCTTCAGCGTGCCGTGCGTTGTTGGATAGCGAGACGAGAGATGGAAACAGACGAAGAGCCGGAAGATCTCCAGTACCTCTGCTCGGGTTGCCTTGAGGCCTTTCCGGAATCGCAGATCCACATCCTTCCGCATTTCAACGAGGGGGTGGGAAGATTTGTCACGACCTTTCGCTGCGAGGCCTGCTGGCCGCAGGCGCTGGAGGACACGAGGACACGGGTCGCAAAGGCGGAAGGCTGGGACGAAATCCTGTCGGTCATCGATTGTCTCGAGGGGCACAATCTGATGCTGCTGGAATTCCGCCGCGGCGATCCCTTCCCGGACGTTCGAGCGCTGCTGGCGGGAGTGATCGAAAAACTGGGGCGGGGGGAAATCCGTCTGTCGGCCGGACCGCTCCGACCCAGGGTCGAACTGGAAGTCCGCATCGCTGAAATCGAGCGGAACGAGAAGCTTGCCGAGACCGCCTATGACGCCATGTACGAGGCAAGCCCCGCATCGGCGAAGGACTGCTTTGACGATGCGCGCGGCTTTTTCGCCAAAGCCATCGATAACGCGATCCGCGCCGGGCTCGCGGATGAGGCGGAGCGGCTGATTGCCCGCCGTGACCACGTCGTCAGTGTCTACGATTCCCAGTTTCGGCGCATCTGGTGACCAAGCCGCGAATTGACAGGCGGCCGAAATCCAACGAGGATTTTGCCGTCCAAAAAAGAAAAGAGTTCCGGGATGAGAAACGCACTGAAAATCGCGCCGCTATCGGCCTTCATGCTGGCGGGCCTCGTGGCCGCCCCGGCGCTGGCGCAGGACGCCGGCGGACTGAAGAAAAGCGGCATCCTCGATCAACTGCTCAAGCAGACCGGCGTCTACGACCGGTCCAGCACCGGCAAGACGCCGGATTTCGTTTCCGATCCGACCTGGCCGCGGCCGCTGCCGCACAGCTGGCTGCTCGGCCAGATCGGCGGGCTCTATGTCGATCATCACGACCACATCTGGGTCTATAATCGCCCGCGCACCCTGAACGACGACGAAGTCGGGCTCGAAAAGGCGCTGCCGGGCGTAACCGACGCCAAGGGGCAGCCGATCAATGCGCTCGGCTTTGCGCGCGTCAACGGCTTTGGCGCCGACTGCTGTCGCGCCGCTCCCTCGGTGCTGGAATTCGACGCCGACGGCAAGCTGTTGCGCTCCTGGGGCGGCCCGGCCGATCCCGGCTTTCTCGGCAGCAAGTGCAAGGCGGAAGACGGCTGCATCTGGCCGAACGTCGAACACGGCATCTATGTCGACCAGAAGGACAATGTCTGGATCGCCGGCAACTCGGCCGCGCCCAAACCCGACGCCAAGACCATCCCCTGGACCACCAACAAATCGGGCGGCGACGGCTTCCTCCTGAAATTCGACATGAACGGCAATTTCAAGATGCGGATCGGCGGCACGCCGTCCGGACCCGACAGCAACAACAAGGATGGCGGCATCAACGGCACGCCGCTGTTGTACCAGCCGGCCGACATGGTGGTCGATCCGAGGACCAATCGCCTCTACGTCGCCGACGGCTACGGCAATCGCCGCATCCTGATCGTCGATGCCGACAGCGGCAAATATATCGGCCATTTCGGCGCCTACGGAAACAATCCGATCGACGATGCCGCCGCGGCCGCGGCCGGCACCTGGCCGCAGGCTTCCGTCAAGGGCGAGAAGAAGCCGGCCTTCTTCCGCAACCCGGTGCACTGCGTGAAGATCGCCGATGACGGCAAGCTCTATGTCTGCGACCGCGGCAACGACCGCATCCAGGTGTTCGACGCCAGGGATTCCGCGCTCGGCACTCCTTGCAGCAATCCGAATGGCGATGCCGGCAAATGCGGCTTCGTCACCGAGCGCTTCGTCAGCGATCACACCTATACCCAGCCGGTGATGCCGGGAACGGCGGTGTCGATGAACTTCTCCAAGGACAAGGGACAAACCTGCCTCTATGTCGGCGACAACACCAACCAGACCATCTACATCCTCAACCGCGCCAATCTGGAGCAGTTGGGACGGCTCGGGCGCGGCGGCCGGATGGCCGGCGATTTCCACTGGCTGCATCAGGTCAGCCTCGACAGCAAAGGCGACATCTACACCGGCGAGGTCGATACCGGAAAGCGCGTGCAAAAATTCATCCGCTACGGCGCCGAAGGCTGCGCCGGCAATGGATCGGCGATAGTGGGCGGCGAGGCGCCGGAGCGGCAGTGAAGGTCCCTTAAATCTTTGGGTATTTGTTGCGGTAAACCGCGACCACCCTTCGCCGATGGGGCGGCCTAACGCCGCGTTTTGAATGACCGGTAACACGAGTACCAACTTCCGACGCTCACGCGAACACGCCCTTCAGCTGTTCTACGAACGCAGCTGCCGCCACCGGAAGAACGCGACTTCGTCGTGTCGCGAGCAGCAATCGTGCTTGCAGCAAAGGTGGATCGATCAACGGAAGAGCCACCATGTCGCCCGGTGGGATCAGTGACTTCCCCGGACTGCGGAATTGAAAGCAGACGCCGCGATTCATGTGAGCGAAAGCCTTCATCGCTTCGACGGAGTTTGAAACCAGACGGGGATCAAGATCGAACGAGGCAAGTGCAAGAACCTGCTCGATAAGACCACGCCCAGCCAGCGTTGTGTCGGCAAGCGCCAGCGGAAATGCCAGGCAATCGCGCAGGCGAAGCTCGTCACGACTGGCGAGTGGATGGTCAGGAACCACCATGGCACAGAGAGCCTGTCGTGCTACGGCGACGATGGCGACGTCTTTCTTGCGCGGCGCGTCATGCGTCAAAATCAGATCGACCTGGTCCGCGACCAGGGCCTCGACCAGTTCGCCGGGCGCGCCGATCCGGACGTGGAAGCGAACATAGGGATGGGTTGCCTGGAACTGGGTGATGGCGGACGGCAATAGTTCGCCGGCCACGGATTCTGCGGCGGCGACGCTCACCTGCCCGCGCACGAGGCCGCGAAGCTGCTCGATCCGCGATTCGACGGCTTTCAACTCGGAAATCACCAGGCGGGCATAGACCAGAAACGCTTCGCCGGCGGAGGTGACACGAACGCCCCGCGGCAAGCGTTCGAACAAAGGCGCCCCCAGATCGATTTCGAGATCAAGGATCTGGCGGTTCAAGGCCGATGACGCGATATTGAGGGCGTCGGCCGCTTTGCGGATGGAACCGTGGCGGGCGACGGCATCAACGTAGGTCAGCAGCCGCGGCGGCCGCAGCCGGCTGCGTGATGTCGTCTTGCCGCGATCGGCTGCGCGCAGCGGCGGCGCGGCCGCTCGCGGTACAGGCTTTGCGCTCACCTGCCTTTTTCGCATTTTTCGCGCGGCTCCCTCGGTCCGGTCGCTGCGACGAGCAGCAAGGTCTGTGCCGTCCAAAAGCCCAATGAAACGATAGAGGTGTCGCCGGTCCGTGCCGCCGGATCAGGCAGGATGATCAGGAAGTGAGCTGTTTTTGCGCTCGGTGCAGCCTGTTTTTGCTTCTAGCAGCGCTCGCTGGAAAGGGATGATCTCTCGGGGAGCCGATCATCCCAAGGGAGGGCAGCGTCATGTTTCACCGTCTCGTCACATCCGCCGTCGCGTTAGCCTTGAGTGCAATGCTCACCGCTGCGCAAGCCGAGGAATCGGTGACGCTGAGATTGAAATGGTTTCACCAGGCGCAGTTTGCCGGCTTCTACGTCGCCAAGGAAAAGGGCTTCTACAAATCCGTTGGCCTGAACGTCGATATCCAGCCCGGCGGGCCGGATTTTCCAGCGATCCAGATGGTAACCGGCGGGAACGAGCAATTCGGCGTCACCGGCGCCGACCAGATCCTGATCGCGCGCAGCAAGGGCGTCCCGGTGGTGGCGATCGCGGTGATCTTCCGCCGCAACCCCTTCGTTCTGTTTTCACTGGCAAAGTCCGGCATCAAGGCACCGACCGACTATGCCGGAAAGAATGTCGGCGTGAAAATCGGTGGCAACGAGGAGCTGATCTATCGTGCGGTGCTGGCCAAGGCCGGCGTCGACAAAGCCAAACTCAACGAAATTCCGGTCAAGTTCGACATCACCCCGCTGCTCGCCGGTGCGGTCGATGTGTGGCCGGGATACCTCATCAATGAGGTTCTCGCAGCCAGGGAAAAGGGCTTTGACGTCAACGTCGTGTCCCCGCCGGACTATGGCATCGACCTCTATGCCGACACCCTGTTCACGACCGAGAAAATGCTCAAGGAGAAGCCGGACGTCGTCCGCAACTTCGTGACTGCGACCCTGAAAGGCTGGACCAGCGCCATTGCGGCGCCTGAAGAGGCGGCGCAGATTACGGTGAAGTACGGGACCAAGCTGACCTACGATCACGAGCTGGCGATGATGAAGGCAAGCCTGCCATTGCTGCAACCCGATGCCCGGCCGGTAGGCTGGATGGATGCCGCGAACTGGAGCGCCGCGCAAAAGCTGCTGGTCGACGCCGGATTCCAGAAGGCACCGGTCGATATCAGCAAGGCCTTCACGGTCGAATTTCTCAAATGAATGCGATTACGCTTGCGACCAAGTTGGAGGCCACGACACTGTCCCGGCCCGAGCCTCTGGTTGCCATCGAGAACCTCCAGGTCCGCTTCGGCAGTGTGGTCGCCATTGAGAACCTGGACTTCGCCGTGCGGCGGGGCGAGTTCATCTCACTGCTCGGGCCGAGTGGATGCGGCAAGTCGACCTTGCTGAGAGCCATCGCGCGACTGGTTCCGGTCGCGAGCGGCAAGATCGTGCTGCGCGACCCCAAATTGCGCATCGGCTTCATGTTTCAGAAGCCATTGCTGCTGCCCTGGCGGACCGCGCTCGATAACGCACTGTTGCCGGTGGAGATACAGCATGGCGGCAGCGTGGTCGATCAAACCGACTACATCCGAGCCCGCCGGATGCTCGATATGGTTCAACTCGGCGACTTCGCCGACGCCTATCCGCATCAGTTATCGGGCGGAATGCAGCAACGCGCCGCGCTCGCACGCGCGCTGATGAGCGATCCCGACGTGCTTCTGCTCGACGAACCCTTCGGTGCGCTTGACGAACTCACGCGTGAAGTCCTCAACGAGGAATTGATCCGTATCTGGCAAAGCAATGCCACGCGATTACAGACCATTATCATGGTCACCCATTCGATACCGGAGGCTGTGACCATGTCCGATCGTGTGATCGTCTTGACCGACCGGCCGGCGCGGCTGGTCGAGGATGTCCAGGTCGGATGTCAGCGGCCTCGCACGCCGGACGATCCGGAAGCGGTTTCCGTCATGAAAACGATCCGGGCGATGGTAAGAGGCCACCGATGATATCGCGCATCCGAACGCCGCTGATATTCGCCTTGCTTATACTCGCCGCCTGGCAGGCAATCGTCATGGCGGCTGATATTCCGGAATATCTGCTGCCGGCGCCGACTGCAATCTTCGCCAATGTCGATCGCACCCTCGCCGTCCAACTCGCGGTAACCTTCATCGAGGCGCTGATCGGCTTCCTGATTGCCAGCGTGCTGGCGTTCGGCTGCGCCATCATGTTCGTCCAATTCAATGCGCTCGAAGAAGGGCTGTTTCCGATCGCCATCGCGGTCAAGACCACGCCGATCGTCGCGGTCGCTCCGCTGCTGGTGATCTGGCTGGGGACGGGATGGTGGTCCAAGATCGTCGCGGTGATCCTGATATGCTTCTTTCCCGTGCTGGTGAATGCGGTCAAAGGTCTCAAGGCCGCGGACGCGGAATACCGCGAGCTGTTTCAGACGCTCGGCGCGACCAGATCACAGGAATTCCGCAAGCTGCGGATTCCCTACTGTCTTCCCTACCTGTTCTCGGCGCTGAAAATATCATCCTCGCTTGCCATCGTGGGCGCCATCGTTGGCGAGTTCGTCGGCGCCACGCAAGGGCTTGGCTATCTCATCATGGTTTCGTCGGCGCATCTGGAAACTGCAACGCTGTTCGCTGCGATCGCCGCGGCGGCATTGGCGGGAATCGTGATGTTTTACATCATCGGATGGACGGAGGAGCGCGTCATCTTCTGGCATAGCGGCAATATGGAATGACCATGCGCTCCACAACCGTTGACGTGATCCAGATACCCACCAAAAGCCCCGGCGATGTATCCGGCCTGATGAACCTGATCGAGGCAGGCAGGCTGGAGCCAACATCGATCCTGGCAATCCTGGGGAAGACGGAGGGCAATGGCGGCGTAAATGATTTCACTCGGGAATACGCCGTGTCGGCGCTGAGCTTTGCGCTCGCGCCTTACGTCGGGGTGGCGCCGCATGACGTCGAACAAAAGATCGCCTTCGTGATGTCGGGCGGCACCGAAGGCGTCCTCAGTCCGCATATTACGGTCTTCGCGCGCAGTGCGATACCAAGCGGTTCTCAAACCGGGATCGCCGGCAAGCGCTTGAGTATCGGCATTGCCCATACCCGCGACTTCATGCCGGAAGAACTTGGCCGCCGTCTGCAGATCGAGGAGACGGCAAGGGCCGTCCACGTAGCGATGGCAGATGCCGGCATCGAGGACCCTCAGGACGTGCATTTCGTGCAGATCAAATGCCCTCTGCTGACGAGCGACCGTATCGAGGCAGCGCACGAGAGGGGGAAAAGGGTCGTAACCAACAGCGCGTACGGGTCGATGGGCTACTCACGCGGCGCATCGGCACTCGGCGTCGCCGCGGCGCTCGGCGAAATCGATTGCGACATCCGCGATGAGCACGTTCTGAACAACTGGAATCTGTTTTCGTCGGTGGCCTCCACTTCGGCTGGCATCGAGCTCATGCACAACGTGGTGATCGTCCTTGGCAATTCGAACGCGTCGGCGAGCCCTTTTGTCATCGGGCATGGGGTGATGCGTGACTCCATTGATTCTGCTGCCGTGATCGCGGCGCTGAAGAGCGTCGGGCTCGGCCTCGGAGAGATATCCGATCCGCACGCGCAAAGCCGTTTAGTCAATATTTTTGCCAAGGCAGAAGCATCTCCTGACGGAAGCGTGCGCGGATTTCGCCATACCATGCTGGACGACTCCGACATCGGCGCCACCCGACATGCCCGCGCCGCGGTCGGCGGACTGATCAGCGGTCTCGCCGGGACCGGTGCCGTGTATGTTTCCGGGGGTGCGGAGCACCAGGGGCCGCCGGGCGGAGGGCCCGTGGCGGCAATTGCGCGTCAATGACCGACGTCAGCCAGGTGCCGACACCTCATTCCGGGTTTTGGCGGTGGGTCGAGTTCCGCGATTACGATTCGAGCTTATCTTGCGATTCCGGTTTCGCGGCATCCGGTGATTGCGGCTCGTTCGGCGGGCCGATCCGTGGCTGGCCGTGATCGGATGCACGCGCCCGGTCATTTCAGGAAATCGAGCATCTCCTTTACGTCCTTCGCATGTGGGCCGTCGGGAGCGAGAACGAGATATTGCTTGAGCGTTTCCACGGTGCCGGGCGGCGCCGTCAGCTTGCCGTTCTTGCCCGCGGTCGCCTGGCCGAGCAGGACCGAGCCCTTGACGAAATAAGCATCCGCCTTTTTCGGATCGGCGGCGATCGCCTTGTCGCAGGCGGCAAGCGTCTTCACCGTCTCGCCGATGTTGTAGAGCACCGCGCAGATGTTGAAGTAGGCCACCGCCGGATTGGGATCGAGCGTGGCCGCCTTTTCGTAGGCCGAAATCGCCACATCATTGCGCTTCAGCTTCAGGTTGGCGTTGCCGATCATGGTGTACATCCTGCCGATGGCGGCGGGAGGCGCGGCGTTCTTTTGCGCCATCTCGATGGCGCGTTGACAGGAGGCGATCGAATCCGCGTAGTGACCCCCGTTGATTTGCGCGTTGCCCAGCGCCTCGAAATATTCCCAGCGCGGTTCGGACGACACCAGTTGCTTCAATGCGGCTTCCGCATCCACCCACTGCCTGGCGTCGAGCGCCGCTTGCGCCCTGGTCACCAGCGACTTTTCGCTGGCACCCTGCGCCGCGGGCAGCGGCGCCGCGACGCGGTTTTGCGCCGAGGCCGCATCCGTCAACGCGAGACCGGCCAGCATCGTCAAAGCCCACAATTGTCGGCGCATTGTTTTCCCCGCGATTTGAACGTGGCCCGCCGAAGCGTAGGCAAACCGCGACTGGTGCGCAAGGCGGCTTCGCGTTCAACCGAGTTGCCGCGCCACGGTTGGCATCGATCCGCCGGACCGCTAATGTATTTTCTGGGTCGCGGCGGCTCTCGTGCGCTACATCGACAGCTGGATGATCGTACGAGCAGGCACTCCCGCAAGGCGCTAGCGAATGAGCGAAGCTGATACCGGAGTGCTCGCGGCAACCTACGCGACGGCGACTAATGACGCGGTAGCGGCGTTCGTTGCAGCCCAGTACGATCTGCCGCAACCGCTGGAATGCTGCCTGCTGCAGCGCGACTTCAACGACAGCTTCGCGATCCGCGCGTCGGATCAAAGCCGCTATGTCCTGCGGATGTCGGGCTGGCGCCGCCGCGGCGATGCCGACGTCGAATCCGAAACCAGGTTCATCGCTTTTCTGGATTCGGTCGGCGTGCCGGTTGCGGCGGAAGCGCTCGTCCTTGCCCATGGTCTGTGGATGATAGGGCCGCGAATGGCTGATCTTGATGCCGTGCTCGATCAGCCAGACCCCGAGCGGAGTGAACGGGCTACCTGGGCCGTCGCCCCAGGGCGAACCGTTGTCGGTGATCAGCCTCTCCGGCAGGCCGTAGCGGCGGAAGGCGATGATGAGCTGCTGCCTGACCGTCTCGGTCCGCTCGTTGGCACAGGCTGCACGCACCACGGCGAAGCGCGAGTGATCGTCGAGCACGGTCAGGGGATGAAGTCGGCCGGTGTGCAAGGCCACGTGGCCCTTGAAGTCCATCTGCCACAACTCGTTTGGCCGTGCCCGCTCGAAGCGGGTGAAGGCGGACTGGCCGCCACCGTGTGCGCCCAACTCGACCCCATGCCGCTTCAAGATCGCCGTCACCGTCGAAGGCGCCGGAATCGCTTCCTGCCCCAAATCCTTCAGTCGCCTGGCGATCTTGCGGCCGCCCCAGGCCGGATGCTCCGCACGCACCGAAAGCACTGCTTTCTCCGTCACCGCAGCGCTGCGCGATGGCGAATTCCGCGGACGGCGCGACAACTCCTGAAGCCCCGCCATCCCTTCGAGCCGCCAACGCTCCAGCCACTTGTAGCTGGTCGTTGGGCTGACGCCGAAGCGACGGCACAGCTTCCGAACATTCGCCCCTTCGACCGACGCCAACATCACAAATTCCGATCTCGTGTCCATCCGGCAGACCTCGTGGAACGGCATCCGACAGCCTCCTTGATTCGCTGTCGAAAGTGTCCACGATGTCTCCGAACACCTGTCCACCATGTCCCCGGTCTGAACATCCTCACGGGAGAGGGCATAGGCGGCCTTGGCCGCCGTTCTTGGTGGAAGAACGCCGATGCAAAGCATCGGCTATGGTGAGGGACTATCTCGGGCAGCGCGACTCGGAGAGAGTCCCCCTCACCCGAAATTCGCTACAGCGAATTTCGACCTCTCGCCGCGAGCGGGGCGAGGTAAGATCACGCCCCGGCCGCGGCCTGGCCGTCGGCGATCTTGTCCTGCGTCATGGTATCGAAATCGCTGGCATCATGCCGTTCATGCAATTGGCTCGACGGCTCGCCCCAGGTGCGATTGACCATGCGGCCACGCCGCACTGCCGGGCGCTTGGCGATGACGTCGGCCCAGCGCTGCAGGTGCTTGTAGTCCTGCACGCTCAAAAATTCCCCCGCGCCATAGAGAACGCCTTTTACAAGCCCGCCATACCAGGGCCAGACCGCGATATCGGCGATGGTATAATCGTGACCTGCGAGATACTCGTTGTCGGCAAGCCGGCGGTCGAGCACGTCGAGCTGGCGCTTGACCTCCATCGCGTAGCGGTCGATGGCATATTCGATCTTGGTCGGCGCATAGGCATAGAAATGTCCAAAACCGCCGCCGAGGAACGGCGCGCTGCCCATCTGCCAGAACAGCCAGGACAAGGTTTCCGCGCGCGCCTGTCCGCCGGCCGGCAGCAACGCCCCGAATTTTTCCGCCAGATGCACCAGGATCGCGCCGGATTCGAAAATCCGGATCGGGGTGGGCCCGCTGCGGTCCATCATCGCCGGTATCTTCGAGTTCGGATTGACCGCGACAAAACCGCTGCCGAACTGGTTGCCGTCGATCTTGATCAGCCAGGCATCGTATTCCGCGCCCTTGTGGCCGAGCGCCAGCAGCTCCTCAAGCATCACCGTGACCTTGACGCCGTTCGGCGTCGCCAGCGAATAAAGCTGCAGCGGATGGCGGCCGAGCGGCAGGTCCTTGTCATGCGTCGGTCCTGCGATCGGGCGATTGATGGACGCGAACCGGCCGCCAGAGTCCTTGTTCCAGGTCCACACCTTCGGCGGCACATAGGCGGTGGGATCGGGTGCATCGGTCATAGCGCTGGCTCCGGGTTGGCTTGTTCTGTGCTTACCTAATTACGGCGTGTAGCAAATCCCAGAGCTAATCGGCGAAACCGACATATCTGACGAAATCGTGGTTCGCTTCGCGGTCGGATTTGACGGTATTGGCCGCAAAGCTGTCGTCGGGATAGCCCATGGCGACGCAGGTCATGATGACCTCGTCCTCGGGAATATCAGCGACTTCGCGCACGATATCGGAGCGCGTGATGCCCTGCCCGTTGATCACGCTTCCGAGGCCGCGGTCCCAGGCCGCGAGCACGATGCCGTAGCAGAGCGCGCCGAGATCGAAATGACAGACCGCGCCGGGATCGAGGATGCGGTCATAGGTCAACACCAGCGAGACCGGCGCGTCGAACTGGCGGAAGCCGCGCAGCACCCAGTCCTGTCGCATCGGCTTGTCGTCGCGCGCGATGCCCATGGCGCCGAACAGTTTCTTGGCGATGTCGACCTGCCGGCCCCGATGCACGCCCTGGTATTCGCCGTGGCTGACGATGTCGCGCTTCGGCTTGGCGCCGGCCATCATCTCTTCCATGTTGCGGCGGCGGACGCGCTCCAGCGGCTCGCCGGTCAGGACGTGGACATGCCAGGGCTGGGTGTTCATGGACGACGGCGCCCGCTTGGCGACCGCAATGATCTCCTCGATCACGGCGCGCGGCACCGGTTGGGCCTTGAAGCCGCGCACGCTTTTGCGGCTGTTGACGAGCTCCTCGAATTCCATGTCGCTATTCCCGGGATTTTGGTCGGAGGCGGACCCCGCCTTTATCATCAAACGGCGCGCGCTCAAACCACCGATCTGTGCCGTTCGATGCAGGTCCGCAGCACCTCGTCGAGCGGTCTTTCCCACCAGTCGTTGGAGAAAATCTCGACCTCGGAATAGCCGGCAAACCCCTGCGCCTCCACTGCCGCGCGCAAGGATTTGATATCGATGACGCCGTCACCCATCATGCCGCGATCGTTGAGCATGTCTCTCGTCGGCACCAGCCAGTCGCAGACGTGAAACGCCAGCAATCGATCTTTACCCACGCGCGCGATCTGGCCCATCACTTCAGGGTCCCACCAGATGTGATAGACGTCGAGCGCGACTCCAAGCAAACCGGTACGCTGCGGATCGAGTCGTTCACAGATGTCGAGCGCCTGCTTTGTCGTGTTGACGCAGGCGCGGTCGGCGGCATAGGCCGGATGCAGCGGCTCGATCGCCAGCGGCATATTGGCTTCGCGGGCATAGACGAGCAATTCGGCAAGGCCGTCCTCGACCTGCGCCCGCGCCGCCGCGATGTCCTTCGAGGCAGCGCTGCCTGCCCTCGAATATTGCGGCAGGCCGCCGGCCACCAGCACGATGCAGGGCGCGCCCAGCGCCTTGGCCTCGTCGACGGCCCGGCGGTTGTCGTCGCGCGCTTGCATCCGGTGCGCGGCGTCCGCGACGAACATGCCGCCGCGGCAATAGCCTGACAGCTCTAACCCAGCATCGCGCACCGCGCGCACGGCACGGTCGAGACCGATGGCGGCGACCTGCTCGCGCCAGGGATCGATGGCGCGGATGCCATGCCGCGCGCAGGCTTCGACGATCTCGGCGAGATCGCCCTGCTTGCGGACGGTCGCGGTGTTCAGCGATAGCCAGCGGTGATCGGCGGAAAAATCGCGCATCAGGCCTCGATGCCGCGCAAGCTCAGCACAGCCTTCATGCGCCGCGTCGCCAGTTCCGGATTGGCGAGCAGCCCTGCTTGATCGGCCAGCCGGAACAGTTCGGCCAGATGGAGCGTCGAGCGCGCACTCTCCTGCCCGCCGACCATGGTGAAATGATCCTGATGGCCGTTGAGATACGCCATGAACACGATGCCGGTCTTGTAAAACCGCGTCGGCGCCTTGAAGATGTGGCGCGACAGCGGCACCGTCGGGCCGAGCACGTCGTGGAAGCCGGCCTCGTCGGCGGCGGCCAGCCGCGACAGCGCGTAGGATGCGGCCGGCGCGATGGCATCGAAGATGCCGAGCAGCGCGTGCGAAAATCCCTTGTCGTCGCCGGCGATCAGTTCGGCGTAGTTGAAATCGTCGCCGGTATACATCTTCACGTTTTTATCGAGCCGGCGGCGCATGTCGATCTCACGCCGCTTGTCGAGCAGCGAAACCTTGACGCCGTCGACCTTGGCGGCATTGGCGTTGATGACGCCGGCCGCGACATCCATCGCCTCGTCGAGATTTTTGGTGCCCCAGTAATTCGCCAGCGCCGGATCGAACATGTCGCCGAGCCAATGGATGATCACGGGCTCGCGCACCTGCGACAGCACGCGGTGATAGAGTTTGGCGTAGTCGTCCGGCTTGCGGCCGATCTTCGCCAGCGCGCGCGAGGCCATCAGGATGATGCGCCCGCCCACCTTCTCCACCGCCGCGATCTGCTCCTCGTAGGCGCGGATGACATGGTCAATCGTCTTCGCATCCTCCACCGCCAGATGATCGGTACCGGCGCCGGAAAACACCAACGCGCCCCTCGCCTTCGCGGCCGAAACCGAACGGCGGATCAGTTCCAGCGAGGTCGGCCAGTCCAGCCCCATGCCGCGCTGCGCGGTGTCCATGGCTTCGGCTACGCCGAGACCTAAATCCCAGACGTGTTCGCGGAAGGCGATGGTCCTGTCCCAGTCGACCGCGGCCGTCAACCAGGGATCGACATCGGCAAGCGGATCGGCAACCACATGGGCCGCGGAAAACGCCACGCGGTTCAGCGTGCCCTCGAGGCGCGCGGGAAACGTCCGCGATGCCGTCAGGCGATAGGTCTCGATGCCGCCATCGGCCTTCGGCAATTTCAACGACAGCGATGAAGCGGGAAACACCGGCTTGTTCATGGCTATCTCTCCTCACACCTTGATCGGGGCGACGTCGATCCAGCGCCGCTCGCGCCAGCTTTGCAGCGCGCATTCGGCCAACTGGACGCCCTTGGCGCCTTCCAATAGCGTAAATTTATAGGGCGCATCCTCGCAGACGTGGCGGATGAAAATCTCCCACTGTTCCTTGAAGCCGTTGTCGTAGGTGGTGTTCTCCGGCAGCTTTTGCCAGTCGGCATAGAAATCGTGCGTCCGCTTCTCGTCGGGATTCCACACCGGCCGCGGCGTCGCCTGGCGCGCCTGGATCATGCACTCCGAGAGGCCGGCGACCGCGGAGCCAAGGGTACCGTCGACCTGGAAGGTGACGAGATCGTCGCGATAAACCCGCGTCGCCCAGCTCATGTTGATATGCGCGATCACGCCGCCCTTGAGCCTGAAGGTGGCGTAGGCGGAATCGTCCGCCGTCGCCTTGTATTTTTCGCCCCGCTCGTCCCATCGCTCGGGAATGTCAGTGCTGCCGAGGCAACTCACGCTTTCCACGTCGCCAAAGAGATTGTCGAGCACGTAGCGCCAGTGGCAGACCATGTCGAGGATGATGCCGCCGCCGTCCTCGCTGCGATAGTTCCACGACGGCCGCTGCGCCTCCTGCCAGTCGCCCTCGAACACCCAGTAGCCGAACTCGCCGCGCACCGCGGTGATGCGGCCGAAGAAACCGGAATCGCGCAGAAAGGCGAGTTTTTTCAAGCCGGGCAGGAACAGCTTGTCCTGCACCGTGCCATGCTTGATTCCCTTGGCGGCCGCGAGCTTCAAAACCGCGACCGCCTCCTCGAGATTGGTCGCGATCGGCTTCTCGCAATAGACGTGCTTGCCGGCGTTGATCGCTTTGGTCAGCAGCGAGGGCCGCGCCTGCGTGGTGGCGGCGTCGAAGAAGATGGTGTCGCTCTTCTCCCTCAGGGCGCCGTCGAGATCGGCGGTCCAGCGCGCGATGTCAAAACGCTTTGCCAGTTGCTCGACCTTGGCCGCGTCGCGGCCGACCAGGATCGGGTCGGGCATCACGCGGTCGCCGTTGGCAAGCCGCACCCCGCCCTGGTCGCGGATCGCGACGATGGAACGGATCAGATGCTGGTTCAGCCCCATGCGGCCGGTGACCCCGTTCATGATCACGCCGAGGCGTTGCGTCGTCATATTTTCTGCTCCTGCGGCGTTCTTGCCGTTGGTTGCTGGAGCGGCGACATCGCCGTCCATTGCGGATGCACGCCGGCGGCATATCCCGGCATGGTCAGCGACCCCGTCAGGAGATCGCCGCCATGGATCGACAGCCGGACCCTGTCGCCGTCGCGCGCATAGAGATCGGGATGCACCGCGCGAAACGCCTCCGCCTCGGAGGCCGGCGTATCCGCGAAACCGTCGACATAATGATGGCCGTTGCGTTCGGCATGGGTGATCCCGATCAGGGCGCCGAGCGCGAGGTCCTGCTGCACGCCAAGTCCGGCCTGGCAGGTGAGGTCCTCCCCCGCGATGAAGAATTTCGCGCCGTCGGCGCTCCACCTGGCGGCGCGGGTGGCGTTGACGATGGACTTGTAGATGCCCTTGCAGGATTTCGACGAGATGCCGCGATAGCCAAGCGCACGCGCAGCCGGAAACGCATCGTAGGAATTCATCCGCCTCGTCGATGATGAAGTCGCGCGCACCGAGCGCGCCGAGCGGCGACTCCCGCGTGATGTCGCGCGGCATCGGCTGCTCGATGTAGAGCAGTTTTGTGGCGATCGGCGCCAGCGCGCCATCGCGGTCGAGCCAGTCGACCAGCGCGCCAAGCGCTGTCAGATCGGCATATTGCTCGTTGGCGTCCAGCGTCACGGCATAGTCCTCCGGCAATGTCGCGAGTTCCTTGCCGATCCGGATCAGCCGCGCCGCGTCATGTTCGGGGTCGCCGTTGAGCTTCAGCTTGAAATAGCGTGCGCCGGCGTTTTCCTCCACATCCGCGACGCCGCCCTTGCCTTCGACCTGATCGTCGAGACCGACGGTGTGGCGGATCGCGACGCGTTCCAGCCGCCGTCGCCGGGAGAGGAACTGGGCGATGTCTTCGTTCTCCACGTCGGGCGACAGCCGGGCATCGATCCCGGCGATATTGCGGTTCATACCGTCGAAAAAACCGAGGTCAGCGAAACGCAGCAGCGCATCCAGGATCGCCTTGTCGATCTCGGCCGGGCCGAAGCCGGCCGCGAGCGGCGGGATGTCCTCTCTGGCGCAGGCCTCGATCTGGGCCGCGATCCGCGAGGCATGCAGGCCGAACGCGGTCTCGAAGCCGTTTCCACTCAGGTAAAGTTCGCGCGCGATCGAAAGCGACCGGCGCAATTCATCGACGGTCTGTTGCGGCGAGAGTTCGGGCCGCTTGTCGAACCATTTCGACGCCATCAACTCGGCGCTGGCGCCTGTCGCCCCCGCCTTGCCCTCGACCTCGATCTCGACGCGCACGAAGGCCTGCACCGAGGCATTGATGACGACGGCGCCGAAACGGAACGGTTTTGCAAAGGGCACCGGGCGCTCGAACAGCGAAATGTCCCGCACGGCCAGACGTGTTGGCATGGTGTTGTCCTTAATCCAGCGCGCTGTCGGTGAAAAAGTGCCTGCGAATGCGCTGCACCAGTTCGGTGAAAACGGGATCGGCCATGGCGTCGAGCGAGCGCGGGCGCGGCAATGGCACGTGGTAGATCGCGGCGATCGAGCCGGGACGTTCGGTCATGACCAGCACGCGGTCGGCGAGGAACACGGCTTCCGGAATCGAATGCGTGATCAGCAGCACGGTCTTGCCGGTCTCGCGTTGGATCCGCATCAATTCGACATTCATGCGCTCGCGCGTCATCGCATCCAGCGCGCCGAACGGCTCGTCCATCAGCATGATCTTCGGATCATGCACCAACGCCCGGCAGATCGAGGCCCGCTGCTGCATGCCGCCCGACAATTGCCAGGGCAGTTTTGTCTCGAAGCCGGCAAGCCCTGTCATTTTCAAAAGCGCCATCGCGCGCGGCAGGAATTTTTCGCGCGGCAGCCGCTTCATGTCGATCGGCAGCATGACGTTATCAAGGATATTGCGCCACGGCAGCAGCAGCGCGTTCTGGAACACGATGCCGACATTGCCGTGTGGCTTTGTGACCTGTTCGCCCTCGACGAAAATCTCACCGCCCGAGGGCGGCAACAGGCCGGAGATCATTTTCAACAGCGTGGACTTGCCGCAGCCGGATGGCCCGACCACGACGAAGAATTCGCCCGCGTTGATGTGGAAATCCAGCGGCCGCAGCGAGGCCACGTCGCCGTCGCGCGAACGGTAGGTTTTCGACACGCCGGTGAGCTTGATGTCCGGCGTGGCGGAAGCCGCGCGATCCGACACCAGGCTCAGATGCGCGCCTGGCTGCTCGGCGTCTGGGGTCTTGGTCGCGGGGTTCATTCAGGTCCGTTCAAGCAGCGAAAATGATGTCCGCGCGCTGGCTGACATGCCAGGGTATCACGAAGCGTTCGATCCGGTCGACGATCCAGAACAGGAGCACGCCAAGCAGCGCGAGCACCACCAGCGCCGCGAACATGGTCGGCAGATCAAAAGTGCCGATCGAGCGCTGCAGCACATAGCCGAGGCCGGAATTGGAGCCGACGAATTCGCCGACCACCGCGCCGACCACGGCGAGCGTCACCGAAACCTTGAGCCCCGAAAAGATCGCCGGCATCGCATGCGGCAGGTTGACGGCGCAGAACACATGGAAGCGGCTGCCCTGCATCGCGCGCGCCAGATCCACCATGTCGGGGTCGACCGATTTGAAACCCTGCACCGCGGAGACCACCACGGGGAAAAATCCGAGCAGGAACGCCGAGATCACCTTCGGGATCAGGCCGAAGCCGAACCAGACCACGAACAGCGGCGCGATCGCGATCTTCGGCACCGACTGCGAGAACACCAGCAGCGGATAGACGTAGCTTTCCACCGTCTTCGAGCCCGCGATCAGCATGGCCACGGGAATGCCGAACGCGGCCGACAGCAGGAAGCCGCAGATCGTGGCATTGGTCGTGGGCCAGGCCTGCCGCAGCAGCTCCGGCCAATCCTGCCACAGCACCATTGCAACGTCGCCGGGGGCCGGAATCTGATAGGCGGGAATCCGAAACAGCCGGATCGCGACATCCCAGCCGACCACGATGAAGATCAAAAGCAGAAACGGCCGCACCCACGCCGCGTTCAGCGCCTTCGCCACGCCCGACCGACGGTTCAATTCGGCCACGCTTCGCTCCCTGGTCTGGCTCGCTTTCGGGAGCACAAATTAACTTGTTGGATAAATACTGTCTAGCGGATTTCCGACGACAAATTCGCCACGAACTCGTCATACCCGGGCTTGACCCGGGCATCCATCACGCTTCGCAAAAACTCTTTCGAAGAAGATGGATTGTGGTCAAGCCCGGCAATGACGAGTTGAGTTGGTCCCAGGCTGAAAGCTCGATTTCCATCGTCCTCCTTGCAAACGCAGGGACGACGAAAAATATGTTCACGCCGGCTGCTGCACCTGAACCCGCGTCCTCGCCGGCCTGGCCTTGCCGAACACGGCCATCGATTTTCCGGTCAGCGCCGCCAGCACCAGCGCCACCATGTGGGCGAGGCGCTCGTCCCTCGCCTCCTTCGACAGCAGGTCGCGGCCGAAGATCACGCCGAGGGTGGCGCTGTTGGAGAGATAGAAGAAGCACAGGGCCGCGATCGAGATGTAGAGCTGAATAGGGTCGACCGCGACCGGGAAATCGCCGCTGTCGACGCCGCGCCGCACCACGGTGCGGATCATCTCCACGAAGGGCGAATGCATCGATTTGACTTTGGTCGAGCGCTTGAGGTGACGCGCATGCGCGAGATTTTCGGTGTTGAGCAGCGCCAGAAATTCCGGATTGCGGATGAAATAATTCCAGGTGAAGTCGATCAGCCGCTCGATCGCGCGCGGCGGATCGAGATGCTCCAGATCGAGCGCGCGCTCCTCGACGCGGATCTGCTCATAGGCGCCTTCGAGCACGGCGAGGTAGAGGTCGTCCTTCTTGCCGACGTGATAATACAGCATGCGCTTGTTGGCGCCGGCCTTGGCGGCGATACGGTCGACGCGCGCACCCGCCAGCCCATGGGCGGCAAATTCGGCCTTCGCCGCCTCCAGGATGCGCCGTCGCATGCCCTGTGGATCGCGCTGCCATTTTGGGACTTGCTTTGCCTGGGCCAAGGGGTGTGTCCGGGTGCGTGTGGATGCGGATGTAGCACGTGGCGCAAGCTTTGAGAATGAAGCGGGGTGCCTCTCCCCGTCTCCCCTTGTGGGCGAGGTGGCCACGATACGAAGTATCGTGGACCCGGATGAGGGGCCTGCATCAGCAAACACCGGCGTCTGCGGCAACCCCTCATCCGGCGCTTCGCGCACCTTCTCCCAGAAGGAAAAAGAAAATCACGCCCTTTCCGTCCGCTCCAGCAGCAGCGTGTGGATGCCGCAGCAGCCGAACCGGACGCTCATCACCCGGGTGCCGGGCTTGCGGCCGGTGCGCACCTCGGAGACGTCGATGCCGGAAGCGAGCAGCCGCGCACGCACGGCCTCGATGTCGGCGACGCGCCAGCTCAGGCCCCATAATTTGTCGTTGGCCTTGTCGTTGCCGGCGACCGGCCGCTTCACCACTTCGATGATGAGGTCGCCGCAGCGGAAGAACATCAATTGCCCCCACTCCTGATGCGAGCGGTCGAGCGCCATGTCGAGCCCGAGCCGCGCGCCATAGAGCGCCGCCGCGCGCTCCGGGTCCTCGGTCGAGACCACGACGTGGTCGAGCCCGAGGATCGGCGCGTCCGCGCTCGCAGCCGAGCGCGGGCGTTCGCCGGCGAGTTCGAGGAAGAACATGCGCACGCCACGCGTCAGCTCGGTCGCAGCGCGCGTGCGCTTCCAGTGCAGAACGGCGCCCGAGCCGGAATCGCGGCTCTCGACCTCGGTGACGGGATCCGGCTTCAGCGCCACGCGATCGAGCCGGCGGTGCATTTTCGCGATGTCGGCGACACGAAAACAAATGCTGGCGAGCCCCTCGCCCCAGATCTTGATGACGTTGCGGATGCGATCGGCGGCGACGCTGAAACCGCTCGGCGCCATCAGCTCGAGCGTCATGTTCTCCAGCGTGAACAGCACGCGATCGGCGCCATCACCGCTGTTCTGCCAGGCCGGCGCGCGCGCCAGCAGGGTCTGACAGGAAGCCGAGGCGGTCTTGATATCGTCGACCAGCACGACGACGTGGTCGAGCCCGCTGATCACGGAAACAGCCCGCGCGTCGTCTTGGCGGCGCGCACCTTCTCGACGCCGATCGCCATCGCGGCGGTACGGTGCGGAATTTTGTCGACCTTCGAGCGCATCACCATCTGGTCGAAAGCGCGATCGAGGATCTGGTATTCGCGCCGCGTCACTTCCTCCTCCTCCCAGAACAGCTGCTGCAAATCCTGCACCCATTCGAAATAGCTGACGACGACGCCGCCGGAATTGCAGAGGATGTCGGGGATCAGGAAAATCTCGTCCTGGCGCTTCTCCAGCACGAGATCGGCCTCCGGCGTGGTCGGGCCATTGGCGCCCTCCGCCAGCACCCGGCATTTCAGGTTTTGCGCGATCCTGGCGTCGATCACCCGCTCCAGCGCCGCCGGCACCAGCACGTCGCAGGGCAGCGTGAGGAGCTGCGCGGGATCGAAGGCAAGCTCGTTGGAGAAGCCGGCGATGCTGCCGTGCTCGGTCGCGTGGCGCATCAGCGCGGGAATGTCGAGGCCGGCGGCGTTATGCAGCGCACCGGTGTGGTCGGAGACCGCGATCACTTTCAGCCCGAACTGATACAAACCGAGCGCGGCGTAGGAGCCGACATTGCCAAAACCCTGGACCACCGCGCTGGCGCCATTGAGGTCGATCGAGAGCTGCTTCAGCACGCGGCGCGCGAGATGCGCCACGCCGCGGCCGGTGGCTTCGCGCCGGCCGAGCGTGCCGCCGGAGGCGACCGGTTTGCCGGTGACGATCTCGGTGACGGTGCGGCCCTGGTACATCGAATAGGTGTCCATGAACCAGGCCATCACCTGTTCATTGGTGCCCATGTCCGGGGCCATCACGTCGACATGGGGCCCGACGAAGGGAATCATCTCCTGCATATAGCGGCGCGACAGCGCCTCGAGCTCATGCCTGGACAATGTCGAGAGATCGACCCGCACGCCGCCCTTGGCGCCACCATAGGGCAGACCGACGAGGGCACACTTCCAGCTCATCCAGATCGCAAGCGCCGCCACCTCGCCGATGTCGACGGAGGGCGCGAAGCGGGTGCCGCCCTTGGTCGGACCGAGGGTGAGGTGATGCTGCACGCGATAACCCTCAAACACCGCGATCGAGCCGTCATCGCGATGAATTGGACAGGAAACCGTGATCCCCCGTTTTGGCAGCAGCAGGCGGTCGCGCTCGTCCACGGGAATCCCGAGATGATCGGCGATGACGGCGAACTGGCTCACCGCCATGTCGAATACCGGTCCGGAATAGACGGTCATCGTTGCTTCCCCCTGATCTCGGCTGTTGCGATTCCAACATCAGCCGCGAGGCCGAAAGGCCACGGCGCGCGCTGAGCTGCCCGCGGACGGTCGTAGTCCGGCCACAGGGCTATCTCAAGCGATTATGGCGCTGAATTCGCGAATAATTTCAGCGAAGCTCCCGATTTCAGGTGCTAAAGTGGGGGTGCCGCCGGGACCACCCTTCACCACGACGGAAAACGAATGCAGGCCCTCTTCATCGGACAGACCTATATCGACGTCACCTTCATCACCGACCACATGCCGACCGGCGACGAGAAGCACGTCGCCACGGCCTACGCGGTTTCGTTCGGCGGCAATGCCGTCACCGCGGCGTTCTGCTGCGCCAAATTGGGCGTCGTGCCGGACCTGATCGCCACCGTGGCCAATGACTGGCTGGGGCGGATGTTCCAGGACATGAGCGCCAAGTATGGAATCTCGATCCATCCGCGCAAGGTCAATGCCTCCTCGCTGTCCTTCATCATGCCGAAGGACGGCAAGCGGGCGATCGTGCGGTGCCGCGACGACGAGCATATTCACCCCTTCCCGCTATTAAACCTCCGCGGCTGCCGCGCGCTGCATATCGACGGCCATCAGCCGGATGCGGCGATCCACTACGCCAAGCTTTGCCGCGAGGCCGGCATCCTGACTTCGCTCGACGGCGGCGGCCTGCGCAGCAATACCCATGAACTGCTGGAATTCATCGACATCGCGATCGTCGCCGAGCGGTTGTGCGAACAAATGAACATGACGGCGGAAGAGATGCTGGATTACCTGAAGGGCCGCGGCTGCCGCGTCGGCGGCGTCACGCTCGGCGAGAAGGGCTTGCTGTGGTATGACGAGACCGGCGCCGTTCGCAGCCTGCCGGCGCTTCCGATTCCGCGCGAGCGCGTCATCGATACCAACGGCGCGGGCGACGTCTTCCATGGCGCTTATATCTATTCATACCTGAGCCATCCGGGCAAAAGCTGGCACGACCATTTCGTATTCGCGCGCGCCGCCTCCACCTACAAGATCCAGCGTCTCGGCAACGAGGCCGGCTTGCCGACGCTGACCGACATCGAAGTGGTCAAGATGGCGTTCGCGAGCGGCGTGTGAGGGGATGAATCAGGGATAGCATGGGCCGCGTCTTCGTTGCCGGCAGCATCAACATGGATGTGGTGGCGACCACCGAACGCCATCCGCGCATCGGCGAAACCGTCGCGGGCCGCGAGGTGCTGTATTTTCCGGGCGGCAAGGGCGCCAACCAGGCCGTCGCCGCCGCCAAACTCGGCGCGCAGGTCGCGCTGATCGGCCGGCTCGGCAAGGATGGGTTCGGCGACGAGCTGATGGCGTTCCTGGCGGCGCAGGGAATAGACTTGAGCTTCGCACGGCAGACGGCGGGGGCTCACACCGGGACTGCGATCATCACCATCGCCAATGCCGACAACACCATCGTCGTCATTCCCGGCGCCAACGGACTCGTCAACGCCGCCGACGTCGGCGCGGCTGCGCTGGCGCAAGGCGATATCGCCGTCAGCCAGTTTGAGATTCCGCTGGCCACGATCGCCGCCTTTTTCAACCGCGCCCGCGCTGCCAGGGCGACCACGATCCTCAATCCGGCGCCGGCGCTCGCGTGCGAGCGCGAATTGCTCGATCTCGCCGATGTCCTGATCCTCAACGAGACCGAACTCGCCTTGCTCGCGAACACCGATCTTCGCGACACCGATGATCACATGCGATTCATCGAGGCGGCGCGCTCGCTGCAAACCGGCAGAGACAAGACCATCTGCGTGACCCTGGGCAAACGCGGCGTGCTGGCGCTGGTCAACGGCGAGCCGCTGATCGTCGCGGGCCGTGCGGTCCAGGCCGTCGACACGACCGGCGCCGGCGATTGCTTCGTCGGCGCGGTCGCGGCGCAACTCGCGGCCGGAGAGCCGATTGGCGAGGCGCTCGCCTACGCCAATGCCGCCGCATCGATCTCCGTGCAGCGCATGGGCGCGGCACCCTCGATGCCGACGGCGGCCGAAGTGGCCGCCATTGCATAACCTAAGCCAGCGCCGCCTTCAGGTCGAAAGCCGGATCGGCCGCCTGTTCCGGCGCGATCGACTTGGCGGTGCCGAGAATCTTCCGACCGAACACATGGTCGGCGGCGCGGTTGACCAACTCGATGCCGACCAGCTTCGCGCCCTTGTAGCAGAACGCGGAGAACGACCGCTGGGCGGGGTCGCCGCGCACCACCACGCGATCGTAGCCGGTAGTGAGGCCTGCGATCTGCAGCTTGTCGTCGGCCTGATCGCTCCAGAACCAGGGCTGGCCGTCATAAGGCTTGGCGTTGCCGGTGAGCCGCGCAGCCACGCAGCGGGCGTGGTCGGTGGCGTTCTGCACGGATTCCAGCCGCAGCGAACCGCCGAAGCGGGGACTGTCGAACAGCGCGCAGTCGCCGATCGCCGAGATGTTCGCATCCTCCGTCAGCAATTGCTCGTCGACGATGATCCCCGAGGCCACCGGCAGGCCGGCCTCGGCCGCGAGTTCGACATTGGGCAGCACGCCGACGCCGACCACGACGAGGTCCGCCGGCACATGCTGGCCGTCGCTGAGGCTGACGCCGGTCACATCATCGCCGTCGTTCTCGATCGCGGTCGCTTGCACGCCCAGATGAATGCGGATGCCCGCGGCGGTGTGGCGGGCCTGGAAATACTCCGAGATTTCGGCCGTCACCGCGCGCGCCATCACGCGGGTGCCGAGTTCGATCACATCGACCTCGAGGCCTTTGATGCGCGCGGTGGCGGCGAATTCGAGGCCAATAAAACCGGCGCCGATCACGACGACATGCCGGCTCAGCTCCATCCGCCGCCGCAACGCCTCGCTCTCGTCGAGAATGCGCAGGTAGCGCACATCGACGAGATTGGCGTTGGGGATGTCGAGCAGCCGATTGCGCGCACCGGTCGCCAGCACCAGGTGGCCGTAATCGAGAAACGCGCCGGAGGCGAGCACGAGTTTTTGCGCAGCGCGATCGATGAAGGCGGCGCGATCGGCGATCAGCTCGATGTTCTGGTCGCGATAAAATTTGTCGGGCCGGAACATCAGGCTGTCGGGGCGGCCTTCGCCCTTGAGATAGGCCTTCGACAGCGGCGGCCGCTGATACGGCAGATGCGGCTCGTCATTGATCAGGCAGATGCGCTCGGCAAAACCATGCTGGCGCAGCGAGGCTGCGAGCTGGAAACCCGCGTGCCCCGCGCCGGCGATCAGGACTGTCCCTTGCGTCATCGGGTCAGGCAGGTACCACGCGAAGCGGCAGGGTGTCGAGACCGCGCAGCGTGTTGTTCAGCCGCGGTTTTGGCTCGCCCGCAAGCTCGAACGACGAGACGCGTTTTGCAAGCGCGCCGAGGATCGCCTCGCTTTCAAGCCGGGCGATCGCCTGTCCGACGCAGCCGTGGATGCCGGTGCCGAATGTCATGTGCCCGGTGGCGCGGCGCCGCACGTCGAAGACATCGGGCTTGTCCCAGCGGCGCGGGTCGCGGTTGGCGGCGGCGAGAAACAGCAGCACCTTCTCTCCCTCGCCCAGCCGCACGCCGGACACCTCGACCGCTTTTGTCGTGGTGCGGAAGAAGGTCTGCACCGGCGCCTCGAAGCGCAGCACCTCCTCGAAGGCGCCGCGGATCAGATTGGGATTTTCGCGAAGCACGGTCCATTGCTCGGGATAGCGGGCAAAACAATAGAGCGCGTTGCCGAGCCCGTAGACCGTGGTGTCGACGCCGGCCGACAGGAACGAGCGCACCAGCATGCCGGCCTCGGATTCCGAAAGTTCGCCGGAATCCACGGCCTGGAAAATCTGCAGGCCCAGTCCATCCGGCGCCAGCGCCGCGCGGCTGCATTTCGACATGATCCATTCGCGCACCGGCCCGGCGCAGGCCATCGCCTTCTCAAACAGGTCGTTGCGCGGACCAAAGCCGTTGAACACCATGCTGCCATAGGGCAACAGATTTTCGCGACCCTCCTCCGAGATGCCGACCGCGTCCGGAAACACTTTCAGGGGATAGGCCTCGGCGAGATCGGCGATGCCATCGAATTCACGCTGCTCGACCACGCGCGCGACCAGCACTTCGGCCTCGCGCGCAAACGTCTCGCGCAAAACATTGATCGCGGCCGGCGACAGGATCCGGGTCAGCACCGCGCGCGTGCGGGTGTGCAGCGGCGGATCGGCCTCCAGGATGATGCTTGGCGGACGCCAGGGCGGCTCTTTGCGGAAATCGCTCAGGCCGACGCCGGCCGACGAGCAATAGGTCTGCCAGTCCGTCAGCGCATCGCGGACTTCCTGATGCCGGGCCATCGTCCAGATGCCGTATTGCTCGAGCCACACCACGGGTCCCGCCTCGCGCAGCGCCTCGTGATGCGGATAGGGATTGCGCAGGAATTCGTGCGAAAACGGATCGACGGTGGAAACCGGACGGTCGAGTATCGTATCTGTGCTCACGCGCCTGCTCCCGTCCTCGGCTGTTGCAATACGGTGACCCGCTGGCCGTCGATCGGCATTTTGCGACGTCCTGTGGGGATTGTCACCACTTCCCTTCTGCTATTTAAATGGCCGCGAACCCTCCCGATACGAGACCTATCCAATGACGATGCCCGCGCGAGCCGCCTCCCTTCCCGACGATCCGGCGCTGCTCCGGATCGAGGGCCCGATCGCCGCCATCACGCTGAACCGGCCGGCGGCATTCAACTCGGTCGACCTGTCAATTGCGAAAAAGCTGGAACAGCTCGCCGCCGAGGTCGAGGCCGACGACGACATCCGGGTGCTGGTGATCGAGGGCGAAGGCCGCGCCTTCAGCGCCGGCGGCGATCTGCAGACCATTGGGGCTGCGGCCGCTTCGGACACCCATCGCCCCCGTGGTCGGCGAACTGCTGAAGCATTATCACGCGTTCATCGAGATCATCAGGCGGATGCCGAAGATCGTGCTGTCCAGCGTCCATGGATCGGCGGCCGGCGCCGGCATGGGGCTCGCGTTCGTGACCGATCTGTGCATCGCCGCCGACGACGCCCGCTTCACGCCGGCCTATGCCAAGATCGGCGTGTCGCCCGACGGCGGCAGCACGGTGGGCATCGTCGGCACGGTCGGCGTCCGCCGGAGCCTGCAGATATTTCTGGCCGAGGACAGCTTTTCCGCGCAGCAGGCGCTTGAGTGGGGGCTGGTCGCCAAAATCGTTCCGGCCGCGGAGCTGAAGGCCGCGACACGGCAATTCGCGCAGCGGCTCGCGCAAAATTCACCGGCCGCGATCGCCGGCACCAAGTCGCTGGTCTACCAGGCCGCGGTGACGCCGATCAGGCAGCAGCTCGATGCCGAGGAAGACAAGATCATCGAGGCCATGCACACCGACGAATTCCGCGTCGCGGTGAAGAAATTCACCGGCAAGGGGAAGTAGCGGCCCCGTATGCCGCGTCGTCCCGGCGAAGGCCGGGACGACATCACTCCGGACAGATATACCCCGTCCCCGCCGGCGACTTGAAGCAGCCGACCGATTCCGGGATCACGTGTTTCGGCAGCCACAACACTACCTTCGGGAAAAAGATCGTGAAGCAGATCGTCACCAGGAACACGACATAGATCGGCAGCGCCGCGCGCAGTGCCTTGCCGAAGCCGACGCCGACGAATTTCGAGGCCATCAGCAGCACCAGCCCGTAAGGCGGCGTGATCAGGCCGAACGCCAGCGTCGCGATCAGCACCACGCCCATATGCACGCCGTTGATGTCGCCGGCCTGCGTCAGCGCATTCACCAGCGGCATGAAAATGATGATGGTCGGCACCGGCTCGATGAAGTCGCCGATCACGGTGAACAGGGCCACCATCAGCAGCATGATGTAACGCGGATCGTTGCCGGCGATCGAGGTGATCCAGTCGGCGATCACGATGGCGCCGCGCAGATAGGCCAGCATCCAGCCGAAGGCGTTGGCGGCGCCGATGGTGATCAGCGGCAGCGAGAAGATCAGTCCGGCGAGGCAGAAATCGTAAGGAATCTTGCGGATATGCCCGCGATTGAGCGCGGGGATCACGACCGCGATGATCCAGACCACCGCGACAACGCCGGCCTCGGTCGGGGTGAACCAGCCGGTCAGGATGCCGCCGAGCAGGATCACGGGAATCATCAGCGGCAGCGCGGCGTCGCCGGCGGCGAATATGACCTGGCGGAACGGCGCGCGCGGCTTGCGCATGCCGGAGGGGCCGAAGAAATAGCAGTAGATCATCAGCCCGAAGCCGATCATGAATCCGGGCACCACGCCCGCCATGAACAGGCCGGCGATCGAGACATTGCCGACCGCGCCATAGACCACGGCGGTGATGCTCGGCGGCACCAGCGCTGCGATGGTGGAGGCGGACGCAATGATGGCGGCGATGAAGGCGGGCGTATAGCCCTCCCGCTTCATCGGGCCGGCGAGCGCGCGGCTCATCACGGCGACGTCGGCGGTGGTCGATCCCGACATCTCCGAAAAGAACATGCTGAAGACGACGACGACCTGCGACAGCCCGCCCCGGATGTGGCCGACCAGCGACAGCGACAGGTTGGCGATCCGGACCACGACATTGGCCGAACTCATGAGCTCGCCGACCAGCAGGAAAAACGGGATCGCCAGCAGCGCTTCGGAATCCATGCCGTCGAAAATCTTCTGCACGATCGCGGCCAGCGAAACATCGGTCAGCGACGCGCCGACGAACACGCCGGCCATCAGCGAGAACGGCACGGGCACGCCGAGATAGCCGAAGAACAGGAAACAGAACGACATCAGCCCGAGGATGACCGGTGAACTCACAGGCCCACCCTCGTCTTGACGCCGATGTCGACGGGCGGAATCGGAAAATCCTCTTCCGGCGGCTCCGGATGGTCAAATCCGTTCTTGATGCCGTTGACCAGCTGCTCGATCGTGAACAGCGCGATCAGCAGGCCGGCGAAGGGGATCGCGGCATAGAGCGAGGCGATCGGCGTGCCCGACGGCAGCCGGAAGCTCCCAAAACCGCGGAGGAAGTTGATGTAGCCGAACCAGATCAGGCAACAGGCGACGCCGAGCACCACCAGGCGAATGACGATCTCGACGATCTGCCGCGGCATGCCGTGCAGCGCATCCGAGATCGCGGTCAAATAGAGATGATCGTTGCGGCGGGTGGCGACCGCAGCACCGGTGAAAATCGCATAGATGAACAGCGTGGAGGTGACTTCCTGCAGCCACAGCCAGGGATGGCCGATGGTGCGGGTGACGATGTCGCAGGTCACCGACAGCGAGAAGCCGAAACACAGGATGCCGCAGATGACCATCAGGACCAGTTCGAGCCGGTCGAGCGCCTGCCACTTCAGGTGATGCTGTTTCTGCAGCACCAGTTTGTCGGCGATGGTCATCTTCTTCCCCGAGCGATCGGCGCTACCTCGTCATGGCCGGGCTTGTCCCGGCCATCCACGTCTTTTTTGTTCGAGAAGAAAGGCGTGGATGCCCGGGACAAGCCCGGGCATGACGATCTCATCATCGTTCGTCTCGCGTCAGTTGATCGCCCGTATCAAAGTCTTGATCTTGTCGGCGTGCGGGCCGAGCTCCTTGGAAAGCTTGTCGAGATAGGGATCGGCGATCTTCTGGAAACCGGTTTTGTCGACGTCGGCGACGATCTTGACGCCCAGTTTCTCCAGCCTGGTCGCGGCCGAGCGCTCGAGGTCGAACGCCCGCTTGGGCTCCTGCTGGCTGACGTCGCTTGCCGCGGTCAGCACCCATTGCTTCTGTTCGGCGCTCAGGCTCTGCCACAGCTTGTCGCTGATCCACACGATCGCAATGTTGGCCTCGTGCTGGGTCATCGACAAGATCGGCGCCACCTCGAAATGCTTGTTGATGAAGTAGACGTTGACGCCATTTTCGCCGAAATCGACCACGCCGGTCTGCAAGGAGGTATAGACGCTGCCGAACGGCATGTGCACGGTCTGCGCGCCATAGGCGGCGAACATCGTGTCTTCGGTCGCGGTGGCCTGGACGCGGACCTTGTAGCCCTTGAGATCGTCGATCTTGTGCACTTCCTTCTTGCCGTACATGTTCCGGAAACCCTGGGTGCCAAGCCCGATCGCGTGAATGCCCTGCACGGTGTCGTCGATCATGTCGCGGATCGCCTCGAAGACCTTCTGGTCGCCCACCGCCTTGATCATGTGGTCCTCGGAGCGGAACAGGAAATGCAGCGACATCACGCCGGACTGCGGCGTGATCGTCGAGGCGTTCGCCGATGAGACGATCGCGAAATCGATATCGCCCGAGCGGACCAATTGCAGGATCTGCGGTTCCTGCCCGAGCTGCCCGCCGGGATACTGGTCGACCAGCATGGTGCCCTTGCTCAATTCCCTGAGCCTGGCGGAAAAGATGTCGTAGGCGACGCTGTAGCCGGAATTGAGCTGCTGATCGTGGGCGAAGCGATAATGTTTTGTCTCTTGCGCGCCAGCATCGGCCGCCAACAGCAATGCCGCGGCCGCAACCGCCAGGCCCGTCATTTTTTTCAGGCAATTCATCGCGCGCCTCCCCCTGTTTTGATTTTGGCAATCTTCCCATTAAGCCGGCGAGATTGTCAATAAAACATCGGGATTGGGCCGCTTGACATAATCATGGAGAGGAAAGGCTGCGAAATTATCGATAATATGACGTCGTCCGGGGCAGCTCGTAGGGTGGGCCTGAGCCAACGGGTCGCGCGAATGCGCGCCCGATGACAAACTTCGCGAGCCCACCACGCTGCCCTCGGATAAATCGGTGGGGCACGGCGCGAAGAGCGCCTTTGCCCACCCTGCCAAATCACGGCACCTAACCAAGCCGCGTCGCAAGCTACTTGATCGCGCGGATCAGGTCCTTGATCTTCACGGCGTGCGGGCCGAGCTCCGCGGCGAGCTTGTCGAGATAGGGATCGGCGACCGCGACGAAGCCGGACTTGTCGACGTCGGTGACGATCTTCACGCCGATCGCCTTCAGCTTCACCTGCGACTGGTGCTCGAGTTCGATCGCCTTCGCCGGCTCGGTCTTGTTGACCTCGTCGCCGGCGGCCTGCACCCAGCCCTGCTGCTCCGGGGTCAGGCTGTTCCAGACCTTGTCGCTGACCCAGACCAGGCTGTTATTGGCCTCGTGCTCGGTCATCGACAGCACCGGCGCCACTTCATAGTGCTTGTTGGCGAGATAGACATTGACGCCGTTCTCGGCGACATCGATCACACCGGTTTGCAGCGAGGTATAGACGCTGCCGAACGGCATGTGCACGATCTGCGCGCCATAGGCCGGGAACATGGTGTCCTCGGTCGGCGTCGCCTGCACCCGCACCTTCAAGCCCTTGATGTCGGCGATGTTCCTGATCTCGCGCTTGGAATACATGCTGCGCAGGCCGAGCGTCGCGAGCGCGATCACGCGCGCGCCCTGCACGGTCTCCGCGATCATCGCCTTCACTGCCTTGGAGACCTCGGGGTCGGCGATGGCTTTGATCAGGTGCGCCTCGGAGCGGAACAGGAAGTGCATCGACATCACGCCGGCCTGCGGCGACAGCGTCGCGGCATTGGCCGAGGAGGAGATACAGAACTCGATGTCGCCCGCCTTCACCAGCTGCAGTACCTGCGGCTCCTGCCCGAGCTGCGCGCCCGGATACTGGTCGATCAGCATGGTGCCCTTGCTCAATTCCTTGAGCTTGTCGGCGAAGATGTCGCCGAGGATGCCGTAGCCGGTGGTCTTCGGCTGATCATAGGCGAAGCGATAATGCTTTGCCTCCTGCGCCGATGTCGGCGCGCTCGCGGCCGCCAAGATGGCGGATGCGGCCATGGCCGCAGCGAGAATCCTCTGCAGGTTGCTCATTGTCTCCCCTCCCGATGTCTGAATTTTTCTTTGATCATCCCATCGGCGTTATCGGGATGTCAATCAAACAAAGGACGGCGACGCAAATGCGAGATGAATGCGCTGCGCAGTGCAGCCCGCGCAGCACACACCGCCGTCATCCTGAGGAGCCGCGCTCTCGCGCGGCGTCTCGAAGGATGGCCGCGAGCACCTCGGCTGTCATCCTTCGAGGCTCGCTGCGCTTGCGCCTCACGGGTGAACGCAATTGCGTTCATCGCGGGGATGACGGACCGCCAACCCGCATGAAATCGAAATCGCAGCCCTCATCGGCCTGCAGGATGGTTTCGTTGAACAGATGCGCATAGCCGCGGCGCGCCCATTCCGGCGTCGCCGGCAGTTTTAGCGCCGCGCTGCGTTTTTCGAGCTCAGTGGCATCGACCAGCAGGTCGATGCGTCGTTTCTCGACATCGAGCCGGATCATGTCGCCGGACCTCACCAGCGCCAGCGGCCCGCCGACGGCGGATTCCGGCGTGATGTGTAGCACGATGGTGCCGAACGCAGTGCCGCTCATCCGCGCATCGGAAATCCGCACCATGTCCTTGACGCCCGCGCGCAACAGCTTTCGCGGGATCGGCAGATAGCCCGCCTCCGGCATGCCCGGCGCGCCCTTGGGACCGGCATTGCGCAGCACCAGCACGTCGTCTGCGGTGACATCGAGCGCGGGATCGTCGACCCGCAGCGTCATGTCCTCCACCGACTCGAACACCACGGCGCGGCCGGTGTGCTGCAGCAGTTTCGGACTCGCCGCCGAATGCTTGATGACGGCGCCGCGCGGGGCGAGATTGCCATGCAGCACCGCCATCGCGCCTTCCGGCTTGATCGGATTCTTCCGCGGCCGGATCGCGTCCTGTCCCGGCACTTCCTCGGCGGCGGCGACGACGTCGCGCAAGGTCGCGCCGGTGATGGTTTTGGCGTCGAGGTCGAGCAGCTCACCGAGCTGCGCCATCAGTTTCGGCACGCCGCCGGCATGATGGAAATGCTCCATGTAGTGCTCGCCCGACGGTTTCAGGTCGATCAGGACAGGCACTTCGCGACCGAGCTTGTCGAAGGCTTCGAGATCGATGCGATGCTCGGTACGGTTGGCGATCGCCGTCAAATGAATGAGCCCGTTGGTCGACCCGCCAATCGCCTGCAGCACCACCTGCGCGTTCCGGAACGATGATTTCGTCAGCAGCTCGCTCGGCTTCGGTCCCTTCGCGACGGCCATCGCGGCGGCGACCTTGCCGCTCGCCTCCGCCAAACGGAAACGCTCGGCATGCGGCGCCGGGATCGTCGCGCTCATCGGCAGCGACAGGCCGAGCGCCTCGGTGATGCAGGCCATGGTGGACGCCGTGCCCATCACCATGCAGGTGCCGACCGACGGCGCGAGCCTGCCGTTGACGGCCTCGATCTCGACGTCATCGATTTCGCCGGCGCGGTATTTCCCCCACAGCCTGCGGCAATCGGTGCAGGCGCCCAGCACCTCGCCCTTGTGATGGCCGACCACCATCGGCCCGACCGGGATCACCACGGTCGGCAGGTCGGCGGAGACCGCGGCCATGATCTGCGCCGGCAAGGTCTTGTCGCAGCCGCCGATCACCACGACCGCATCCATCGGCTGCGCCCGGATCATCTCCTCGGTGTCCATCGCCATCAGATTGCGCAGATACATCGAGGTCGGATAGGCGAAACTCTCGGCGATCGAGATGGTCGGAAACACCATCGGCATGGCGCCGGTCAGCATCACGCCGCGCTTCACCGCCTCGATGATCTGCGGCACGTTGCCGTGACAGGGATTGTAGTCGCTGTAGGTGTTGGTGATGCCGACGATCGGGCGGTTCAGCGCGTCGTCGGAATAGCCCATCGCCTTGATGAAGGCCTTGCGCAGGAACAGCGAGAAGCCGGCGTCCCCATAGCTCGTCAGTCCCTTGTGAAGTCCGTCAGCCATTTTCTTGGGTTTCCTGTCGTCGGGTCCGCACTAAAGGAGTCCAGCCAATTATTGTCAATATCCGATCTTGGGGTCACCAAATCCGGTAATTTGGCACCAAAAGAGCCACCATTATTGACAATGGAGGCCGGACCGTGCTGATTTCCGGCAATGAGCCGACGTGAACGCCCATGAAGCCACAGGCTTCCCAGCCGGAGACCTCGACGCTGACGCGCGAGGAAGAACAGGCCGAGGTGATCCGACGGCTGGAGGAGGACATCATCTTCGGCCGCTTCGCGCCGGGTTCGCGGCTGGTCGAGGACACCCTGATGAGCCGCTACGGCGCCAGCCGGCATTTCGTCAGACAGGCACTGTTCCAGCTCGAGCGCCAGGGCATCGTGCTGCGCGAAAAGAACATCGGCGCCACCGTGCGGTTCTATTCGGCCGAGGAAGTGCGGCAGATCTATGAGGTGCGTGAAATGTTGACGCGGCAGGCGGCGCTGATGATCGCGCTACCCGCGCCGCCTGCGCTGATCGAACAGCTCACCGAATTGCAGCGGCAATATTGTGCCAGGGCCGATGCGCAGGATCTGCGCGGCATCCATGAAGCCAACGACGCCTTCCACGTCGCGCTGTTTTCCGCCTGCGGCAATCCCTATCTGGTGCGCTCGCTGCAGGACTATATGAACCTGACGCTGCCGATGCGCGCGAAAAATCTCGCCGACAGAGAGGGGCTGGCGCTGTCGCGCCGCCAGCACGAATTCATGATCGAACTGTTGCGCGGCCGCGACAGCTGGGCGCTGGCGCAGCTTTGCGTCGACCATATGCAGTTCAGCAAGTCGGATTATCTCGGACGAATCGGGGCGGGCTGAGCCCGTCATTCCGGGATGGTCCGAAGGACCAGACCCGGAATCTCGAGATTCCGGGTTCGCGCTTCGCACGCCCCGGAATGACGTGAATGTCACTTCAAATCGATGATCCGGGTCCTGTCGCCGTCGAACTCCATGCCGCAGAACGCGCCGCCCTGATAGAAGTCGCCGACCGGATCGGGCGGCAGTTTGGCCTGCTCGGCAAACGCGTGCTCGCGAAAATCCTCGGCGCGCCCGGTCGGGCGATAGCCGAGGTCATAGGCCCGATGGTTGTCCCACCAGGAGCGCTCATTGTTGGAGGCGCCGTAGAAAATCTCGAAATGGATGTCGGGATGATCGAGCCCGATCCGGCAGAGCTGCACCAGGTCTTCCGGCTTCAGCCAGATCGCCAGCCGGCGATGATCCAGCGGCTTGTCGCCGAAATTGCCGATGCGGAGGCAGGTGACGGCAAGCCCGTGCTTGTCGGCATAGAGCGCGCCGACCGCTTCGCCAAACACCTTGCTGACGCCGTAGCGGCTGTCGGGGCGCGCGGTCACGTCGGTGCCGATGCGGTGGTAGCGCGGATAGAAGCCGACCGCATGGTTCGAGGACGCGAACACCACGCGCTTGACGCCATTCTTCCGCGCCGCATCGAACAGATTGTAGCAGCCGATGATGTTGGACTGCAGGATCGAATCCCAGGGGCCTTCGACCGAGTAGCCGCCGAAATGCAGGATGCCGTCGACGCCCTCGCAGATCGCCTCGACCTGCGCCGGATCGGACAATTCGGCCGCCTTGAATTTCTCGTTTGAGCCGAGATCGGCGGGCGCCTTCAGGTCGCTCAGCAACAGGTCGGGATAGATCGGCGGCAGCAGTTTTCGCAAGGACGTGCCGATTCCTCCTGACGCGCCGGTCATCAATATGCGTGGCATTTCATCCCTCGTTCATGCGACCGATTTGCGGTCGTTCACCGACAGTGATAGCAAACCAGAACGGCAGGAAACGCAACAGCAACGAGAACAGCAAATGTCCGAGGCAAAATTTCCCCGCGCCGGCTGGCAGCCGGCGACCTATTATCCCGATCCCGCGATCCATGCGCTCGATCCCAGGTTCGAGAAGTACTGGCTGAAACTGTCGGCGGTGGAACGGCTCACGACCGGCCTGCGCTGGGCCGAAGGCCCGGTATGGTTCGGCGACGGCCGCTATCTGTTGTGCAGCGATATTCCCAACCAGCGCATCATCAAGTGGGAAGAGGAAACCGGCGCCGTCAGCGTGTTCCGAAAGCCGTCGAATTTCGCCAACGGCAATACGCGAGACCGCCAGGGCCGGCTCGTCACCTGCGAGCATGGCGGACGCCGCGTGGTGCGAACGGAATATGACGGTTCGATCACGGTGCTGATGGATTCCTTCGAAGGAAAAAGGCTGAATGCGCCGAACGACGTGGTGGTGAAATCCGACGGTTCGATCTGGTTCACCGATCCGTTTTTCGGCCTGCTCGGCAATTACGAGGGCTACAAGGCCGAGCCCGAGATCGGCATGAACGTCTACCGCATCGATGGCGCGACCGGAAAGGCTACCATCGTCGCCGAGGGTATTCTGGGACCGAACGGGCTGTGCTTCTCGCCGGACGAGAAAATTCTCTACATCATCGAATCGCGCGGCGAGCCGACCCGAAAAATCCTCGCCTATGACGTCTCGGCCGATGGCGATACCATTTCCAACAAGCGCGTCCACGTCGATGCCGGTGCAGGCACGCCCGACGGCATGCGCTCCGACATCGACGGCAATCTGTGGTGCGGCTGGGGCATGGGCGATCCCGAACTCGATGGCGTCGTGGTGTTCGCGCCCGACGGCGTCATGATCGGCCGCATCGCGTTGCCCGAGCGCTGCGCCAACCTCTGCTTCGGCGGCCTGAAACGCAATCGCCTGTTCATGGCCGCGAGCCAGTCGATCTACGCGCTCTACGTGAACACGCAAGGCGCGCTGGGGGGATAGGTCTATCCGTCGTCCTGAGGTGCGAGCCCTTGCGAGCCTCGAAGGACGACAGCCCGGCATGTGATCCATCCTTCGAGGCCCGCGCGATGCGCGGGCACCTCAGGATGACGGCGTTACCGGCGGTTCCCAAATAAAAAAACGCCGGAGCGGATTTTCATCCGCTCCGGCGCTGCAATCATCGCAAGACTTACGCCGCGTTATAGCCGGCGACGGCCTTGACCTCGAGATATTCCTCCAGCCCGTATTTGCCCCATTCGCGGCCGTTGCCGGACTGCTTGTAGCCGCCGAACGGCGCGGTGCGGTCGTTCGGCACGCCCTGCAGATTGACGTTGCCAGCGCGGATACGGCGGCCGACCCGGCGCGCGGTCTCGACCGTGTCGGCGGTGACGTAACCGGCAAGCCCATACGGCGTGTCGTTGGCGATCTTGACGGCTTCTTCCTCGTCCTTGGCGCCGAGGATGGTCAACACCGGTCCGAAGATTTCTTCCCGCGCAATCGTCATGTCGTTGGTGACGTCGGCGAAGATGGTCGGGCGCACATAGAAGCCCTTGTTGACGCCCTCAGGCAGGCCGGGACCGCCGGTGACCAAAGTGGCGCCTTCCTCGATGCCCTTCTGGATCAGTTTCTGGATCTTGTCCCACTGGATGCGGGACACGACCGGGCCGATGGTGGTGCCTTCGGCGCGGGGATCGCCGGCCTTGGTCTTGTCGGCGACGGCCTTGGCGATGGCGGCGACTTCCTTCATCTTCGACAGCGGCACGATCATCCGCGACGGCGCGTTGCAGGATTGGCCGGAATTGTTGAACATGTGCATGACGCCGCCGGTCACGGCCTTGGTGAGGTCGGCGCCCTCGAGGATGACGTTCGGCGATTTGCCGCCGAGTTCCTGGCTGACGCGCTTCACGGTGGGGGCTGCGCGCTTGGCGACGTCGACGCCGGCCCGGGTCGAGCCGGTGAACGAGATCATGTCGATGTCGGGATGCTCGCTCATGGCGGCGCCGACTTCGGGGCCGAGCCCGTTGACCAGGTTGAACACGCCCTTGGGCACGCCGGCCTCATGCAGGATTTCCGCGAAAATCAAGGCCGAGGACGGCGTGAATTCGCTGGGCTTCAGGATCATGGTGCAGCCGGCAGCAAGCGCTGGCGCGACCTTGCAGGCGATCTGGTTCAAGGGCCAGTTCCACGGCGTGATCATGCCGATGACGCCAACGGGCTCGCGCACCACCACCGCCGAGCCGATCGCCTCCTCGAAGTGGTAGTTCTTGAGAACGTCCAGCGTAGCCGCGATGTGGCCGAGGCCGGCGCCGGCCTGCAGCCGTTCCGCCATCGGCAGCGGCGCGCCCATCTCGTCGGACACGGCGGCGCCGATGTCCTTCATGCGGCCCTTGTAGATCTCGATGATCCTGGACAGCAGCGCGACGCGCTCCTCGCGGCTGGTCTGCGAATAGGTCTCGAAGGCGCGGCGCGCGGCGGTGACAGCCTTGTCGACGTCGGCCTTGGAGCCGAGCGCAACCTCATACATCGCCTCTTCGGTCGCCGGATTGACGACGGGCGTGGATTTCTTGACGACCGGATCGACCCAGGCGCCATCGATATAGAATTGCATGCGGTTGACCATCGCGAACCTCGTGATTTCAGGAGTGTGGATTAAGGGAACGGAGCGTTCGGCAAGCATCCTTGCACGAAATCCCGGACAATTGAACCCGCCATATGCGGGATGCCGCATTGCGGCAGACGCTACATATAAAGTGAGCGGTGTGAAGGAAGCAAGACGGCAGTCGTCGCCCCGGCGAACGCCGGAGCCCATAACCACCGCTGCCTGCCGTCTGAGGAAGCCGTCGACTATCCAGCAAGACAACAACCGCCGCGGCGTATGGGCCCCGGTGTTCGCCGGGGCGACGGCCGAGAAATCACACCGCCATCTTGCGGTGCCGCACCGGTGCTCCCACCGTCAAGGCTTCCGCCGCATCGATGATGGCGTTGGCATCGATGCCGTGGTGGCGATAGAGGTCATCAATTGTGCCGGTCTGGCCGAAATGCTCGACGCCGAGCGCCTCGAGCCGGTGGCCGCGGACGCTGCCGAGCCAGCCGAGCGTGGCCGGGTGGCCGTCGATCACGGTGACGATGCCGCAGTCGCGCGGCAGCGGCGCCAGCAGTTTTTCGATGTGGCTGAGATGCTGGACGCCGCGGCGGTCGCGGCGCAGTTGTCGCGCCGCGGTCCAGCCCGAATGCAGCCGGTCGGCTGACGTGATCGCCAACAGGCCGACATCCCGGCGGCTCTCGCCGACAAAACCTGTCGCCTCGATCGCCTCGGGCGCGACCGCGCCGGTATAGGCGATCACGGCTTCGCAGTTCTCGCCGGGCTTGCGCAGCCAATAGGCGCCGTCGGTGATGGCTTTTTGCAGCTCAGGCGTCATCATCCGCTGCGGCTGCTCGATGCTGCGGGTGGAAAGCCGCAAATAGACCGCGCCGCCGTCGGCGCCTTCGCGCTGCATGTGCTGGAATCCCCAGCCCATGATGACGGCGAGTTCGTCGACGAAAGCCGGTTCGAACGAGGCGAGCCCATCCTGCGCCATGCCGATCAAAGGCGTCGCGATCGACTGATGCGCGCCGCCCTCCGGCGACAGCGTGATGCCCGACGGCGTCGCCGCCACCATGAAGCGGGCGTCCTGGTAGCAGGCATAGTTGAGTGCATCGAGGCCGCGCTCGATGAAGGGATCGTACAGCGTTGCGATCGGCAGCAGCCGCTCGCCGTTGATGGCATGCGACAGGCCGAGCGCCGACATCAGGATGAACAGGTTCATCTCGGCGATGCCGAGTTCGATATGCTGACCCTTCGGCGAAAAATCCCAGTTGAAGGTCGAAGGAATCTTCTCGCTGCGGAACAGGTCGGCCTTCTCGGCGCGCGCGAACAGGCCGCGCCGGTTGACCCAGGCGCCGAGATTGGTCGACACCGTGACGTCGGGCGAAGCGGTGACGATGCGCGCGGCAAGCTCGCCGTCGCCGCGCGCGATTTCGTTGAGCACCAGCCCAAAACCCTGCTGGGTCGACATGACCGGCGCCGGCTTGAACGCAAGCCGCTCGGGCACCTCGATTGAGGGCGCCTCAAGGCGACGCCGGCCCTCGCGATTGAACGGCGCGTTGGAAAGGAATGCTTCCAACTCCGCGGGCGTCTGCGAAAGTCCTTCGAACTTTTCCCACTCATGGCCGGGGCGAATGTTTTGCGCCGCACGCCATTTCTCCATCTGGGCGACCGTCATCAACCCCGCGTGATTGTCCTTGTGGCCCTGGAACGGCAGGCCGACGCCCTTGATGGTGTAGGCGATGAAGCAGACCGGGCGATCGTGATCGATCGACTGGAAGGCCTCGACCATGCTGGCCATGTCGTGTCCGCCCAGATTGGACATCAGCGCCAACAATTCGTCGTCGCTGCGCCGCGCGATCAATTGCGTGACCTTCCCCTGGTCGCCGATCTCGTCTTCGAGATGCTTGCGGAAGGCCGCACCGCCCTGGAAACACAGCGCCGCGTACATCGCGTTCGGGCAGGCGTCGATCCAGCGCCGCAACGCCTCGCCGCCGGGTTCGGCGAACGCCGCCTGCATCAGGGTGCCGTATTTCACGATCACCACGTCCCAGCCGAAATTGCGGAACATGGATTCGAATTTTTCCCACAACCCTTCGCGCACCACGGCGTCGAGACTCTGGCGGTTGTAGTCGACCACCCACCAGGTGTTGCGCAGGCCGTGCTTCCAGCCCTCCAGCAGCGCTTCGAAGATGTTGCCCTCGTCCATCTCGGCATCGCCGACGAGTGCGATCATCCGCCCTTCGGGGCGGTTCTTCATCCAGCCGTGCGACTTGACGTAGTCTTGCACCAGCGAGGCGAACAGCGTCTGCGCGACGCCTAAGCCCACCGAGCCGGTGGAGAAATCGACGTCGTCGGTATCCTTGGTGCGCGACGGATAGGACTGCGCGCCCTTGTATCCCCGGAAATCCTCCAGCTTGGCGCGGGTCTGCCGGCCGAACAGATACTGGATGGCGTGAAACACCGGGCTCGCATGCGGCTTCACCGCGACGCGATCCTGCGGCCGCAGCACGGAGAAATACAGCGCCGACATGATGGTGGCGAGCGAGGCCGAGGAGGCCTGATGGCCGCCGACCTTGAGGCCGTCGGTATTGGGGCGGATGTGGTTGGCGTGATGGATCGTCCATGACGACAGCCACAGCACTTTTCGCGCCAGCGCGGTCAGCATTTCGAGGCGTGCGGGTTCGATCGGCATGGTTGTGTTCCCTTAAGCAAGATCAATTTGAGTTCGATCGATTTGTTCACTGGGCAAAAAACGCGAAAACAACCCCATGCAACGTAGAGTGGACCTCGGCTCGCGGGGGTAACCAATGCCGCGATGTTAACGCTGCCGAAGTGGCCAAAAATCTCAAATATAAGCAGCATACCTTGCCAAATTGGTATAACTTACCAATACGAGGCCTAGAAATCAGAGTTTATCCCAATGCACGTCCTAGACGCCATCGACCGCAAAATCATCGGCCTGCTGCAGGCCGATGGCCGCACCACCATGCAGCAACTCGCCGACAAGGTCGGCCTTTCGGTGTCGCCGTGCCATCGCCGGGTCAAACTGCTGGAGGAGCGCGGCGTGATCACACGCTATATCGCAACCGTCGACCAGAAGTCGCTCGGCCTGCATGTCAGCGTCTTCATCTCCATCAAGCTGGCGCGGCAGAAGGAGGAAGACCTCGACCGCTTCGCGAAAGCGATTTCCGGATGGGACGAGGTGCTGGAGTGCTATCTGATGACCGGCAACCGCGATTATCTCCTGCGCGTGGTCGCCGCGGATCTATCGTCCTACGAGGCGTTCCTGAAGAACAAGCTGACCCGGCTCGACGGCATCGCCTCGATCGAATCGAGCTTTGCATTGAGCCAGGTGAAGTATTCCATCGCGCTGCCGGTGTGATGTGAACAGCGGGCACGCATCGTCCTTTCTCCCTTCTCCCCTTGTGGGAGAAGGGAAGAACTACCGCCACGGCTCAACGATGATTTTCGTCTGCCGTTCCGGATTGGCCAAATCCGCAAATGCCCCGGCAACGCCCTCGACGCCGACGGTCGCCGTCACCATCGACGCCGCGTCGACCTCGCCTTCCGCGATCAGGCGCAGCGAATGCGCGAACTCCTCCGGCGTATAGCCCAGCACATATTGGACGTTGAGTTCCTTCATGATGCCGAGCATCGGCTCGGCGCGGTCGGTCTCCATGCAGACGCCGACCACCACGATGCGGGCGTCGCGCGGCGCGCCTTCGAACACCTGCTGGAGCAGGCCGGGTATCCCGACGCATTCGAAGATCAGCGCCGGTTTCAGCGCCGGCAGCCAGGCCTGCATGGGCGGCCGCGCCGCCTGCTGTTCTGGCGACATCGCGGCGTGCTCGGCCCACGTCGCGTAGGGCTGCCCACGGGCGGGATCGACCACGATGTCGGCGCCGAGCTTTTGCGCCAGCGCCCGGCGCGCCGGCGAGTAATCGGCGGCGACGATCGGGTGCAGGCCCTTCAGTTTCAGCGCCGCGATCACCGCCAGCCCGACCGGGCCGCAGCCGATCACCAGCGGCACCTCGTCGCCGCGCACGTTGGCTTTCGCCACCGCATGGACGCCGACCGCCAGCGGCTCGGTCAGCGCCGCATGCTCCGCCGCGAGCCCATTGGGCACCTCCAGCAGCAGCGCCTCGCTGAGCAGCATACGCTCGGCATAGCCGCCGACATTCTCGTTGGAATAGCCGATGCCTTTGGGACCCTCCGGCGTCAGCAGCGCCGGCAGCGAACAGACGAGAGTTCCCGGTTTTAGCCTGCGCGGCGTACCCGGCCCGTAGTCCAAAATCTCGCAACAGAATTCGTGGCCGAACACGACGTCGCGGGAAAGATCCATCGGCTTGCGGCCGGGAAAATGCCGCGCCAGTTCCACCATGCGATGGGCGTGCTTGCGCGCGTGCAGGTCGGAACCGCAGATGCCGCAGGCGAGCGTCTTGACCAGCACCTGGCCGGCCGATGGTTCCGGCTCGGGCAGCGCATCGACGACGATCTCGCCGTTCCTGAAAATGGCGGCGCGCAATCGATCCTCCCCGCATTGGAAAATTATCTGTCCCTCCCCTCTCCCACAGCCGACAAGAGAAAGAAAGATCGAAAGCAGATGCGGCCCTCTAAACCGGCATCGCCAGCCGCCGCAAGCGGCAATGTCGGCCGGGTCATTTCATGAATTCGGAAGCCACCAACTCCACGCGCTCGTCGTCGAAATAAAAATACCAGGCCTGGTTCGCCAGCAATTTGGGCCTGGTACCGGTCAGGCAGGCGAACACGATGTGGAAATCATTGACGGCGTAGTGATCGTCCGAGAGCATGTCAGCGCACGACGCGGGCAGACGAATGCCGGTCATGGTACCGTACTGGTTGCGGTAATCCTCAGGGCTGTGGATGCCCCAGGTCCACGGCCTGATCGGCGGCCGCAGGGAGCGGTTCAAGCCGATCAAGGGTCCGTGGTCGCCGGTCACGACCATGACGGCATCGGGATCGCGCGCGATGATCGCCTTCAGGACAGGCACCAGCTGTTGGTTGGTGCAATGAACGGACTCGGTGTAGCGCTCGGCGGTGTTGCGGTCGAACAGCGTGAGACCGCCCGGCTCGGCCTTCCGGCAATCGCGGTCGTAGATCTGGTCGTGGACGCCGCCAAAATGGATCATGGCAAAAAACGGCGACGGCGCGTGCGCCAGCGGATCGCCAAGCGGCCGCAGCAGATCGTCGGGTTCGAGATAGTCTTCGGCGGTCGACCGGAACAGGCTCCTGAAAGCGCCTTTTTCGCTGAGCAGCTGCAGCGGCGTCAATGAGACCAGCGCACGCTCCATTTCCATGGCGCGCGTCTTCTCGATACAGAGATCCTCGGTGCCGCCGCAACTGATCTTGGTCCAGATCCCCGACGGGGCCACGATGTATCGATAACCTTCGGCCTTGAGCTTTTCGACGACCACGTTATGGCCGAGCAGCACCCGCCGAAACGCCGACGCCACGCCATCCAGCCTGCGCGCCGCCGCGGGATAATCCAGACTGAGGATGCTGCCGACCGAGGCGTTCGTGGCCGGGTAGTTCGAAACGCTGCTCCGGGGCACGAAAAATCCCAGTCCGCGCAACTCGTCGATGAACGGTTGATTGTCGAAACCAAGCGCCTCCTTCAGGGTATCGGCGCGCGCATAGGCATCGAGGATCATGAAATAGACGTTCGGCTTGCGCACGAATGCAGCCAGAAATGGAGGGGTCGCCGCGTCGGCGCTCGCAAACGGCGACACGACGATGAACTCCAGATAGCCCGCGACCGGCAACGCCACCAGCACCAGCACGGCGGCGAACATGGCGGTCAAGGCATTGCGGTTGCTCGATGCGAACCATATCACCGTGCAGATCACGATGGCCACGGCCAGCCAGACGTAGCCGATATAGTTGGGCGGCACCGGGATTGCCTGCTCCATCGCACCGTAGGAGTAGGTCAAAATGATAAACGCCGCGGTGGGCGCCGCGATCCTGGCAAACGGCTGCCCGGTGAGCACGCTCAGGATCGCGGCGATGCCGCCGAACAGGCAAAGGACGATCGCAAAATACACCAGCAGCCAGTCCACGCTGAAATAGGCGCCGCGGTTTTGATAGGCGAAGTTTGCAAACGGCCACAGGCTCGCCGCCAGCAGCGCCAAAACGCCGGCATTGATCCGCAATCGTTTGCGCGGCGTGCCGGCGTCAGGTCCGGTCATACCAGTACACCTTGCGGCCGGATTGCGAGATGGCCTCGACGCGCTCGATGCGCGCCAGGCGGCTGAGCGAGGTGGCGAACGCCGCCTCGCTGTAGTCGTCGAAGATGTCCTGCCGCAACGCCAGCATCCGGCGCACGGTCGGATCGTCCTTGGGCACGAACTCGATCAAGCCGCTCGGCGCGAGGTCGACCAGCCACTGCAGCACCCAGTCCAGCGGAATGTTGCGTCCGATCGCGAGATGATGAACGAAGGCGAGCGCGAGCAGCGCATCGCCGTCGGCGCGGGCCTTCAGGCTCCGGCGCTCGGCCTCGTTCCAACCCTGGCCGGGGCTCGGATTGGCGGCATCGACATGAAGCGCGATCAGCGGCAGCGAACGGTCGAGCGCGCGCTGGAACGCACGATCGAGCGACTGCGGATCGCTGTCCAGTCCGATCACGTGGCGCGCGCCGGCCTCGATGGCAAGTTCGGCGTAAGCCCCGGTGTTGCAGCCGATGTCCCACAGGCTCCGCGGCCGCAGCTTGCGAGCGAACTCGGTGACGATGCCTCGCTTCCGCTCGATCTCGCCGCCAGCGTAGATGTTGTCATCGGCGTAGTCCCGCCACGCGCTCGGCGCATCGTCCGCGGGCCTCAGCCGGTTGATATAATTTCGCAGCGACCACAGCATTCGGCGATACGCGCTCTTCGGCAGCGGCCGCAACCGGCCCGGGGCCGCATCGACGGCGCGCCGTCCCGCCGCCCGCTGCAGCTGCGATGGCAGCACGACATGCCACAGGATGTTCCACGAGAATTTCCGGATCAACGGGATCAGGCCGGCCAGATCGGACGCCGGAATGCCTTCCAGTTGACCGCGAAACCACGCATTGTGCGTGATGCCGAGCAGCGATCGCATCAAGAGCGGATTGAGGAATTGTTCGGAGAATTGCCGCTGCCCCGTCCAGTACTCGCCTTCCCGATAGGGCCGGAACGACAGCAGGTCGATGAAGACCGGACGCGCGCCGATGAACTGCACGTTGTAGGCGCTGGCGTCGGACAACACGACGCCACGGTCCAGCGCGAAGATCTGCAGGTCGAGGTGCAACAATGCCGCCGCCTTCAGTTGCGCGAACGACCACTCATAGGGATAGGAGATGAACGAAAGCCGCGGATGCTCGACGAGATAACGCGGATCGCCGCTTGCGCTCCCGAGCAGGCCGACATCGACCTCCTCGCCGCCGACATAAAATCCCGCGGCTTGCGCGTTTTCGAAAAACGCCCAGTCTTTCAGGGCTTCATAGTTCGACGCCGCAGCCGCGTTGACCGAACGATAGATGCGGCCGCCATCGAGATAGATTTCGCCGGAACGATCGCGAAACGATTCGGAGCTGCGTACGAGCGAGACCATTTGGCCGCCATTTCGGCGTGATCGGTCAGTCCCGGATTTTCTTCGACCGCAGGAAACCCGCAATTCTTCGCCAATAATGCCTGAGGCCGACAAAGCCTCCGACGGTTGCCGCAAACATCGCCTGCGCCAGCATGCTGCCTTCGCCGGGATCGAGATAGGCGGATGCCGGCGTGCTCCAGAGCATGAACCCGATCGCGGCGACGACCGTACCGACATTCATCCTCAACGCATTTCGTATCGGAAGAAAATGCGACGAGCGCGATCGCGGTATTGTTCGAGCGATTCCCAACATCACGATTGCTACCTTTCGACGACGAATGCAGCAGCCACTCTGCTCATGAGAGTCTCGTACAATTCAGCCCACCGAAAACTACAACGCTCGAAGACTCCGCGGTAGAGAGAGCAGCATTAAAAGTTTGTAAGTCATGTGGCGCGGAAGTGAGGCGTGACGACACGCATTCGCCGCAGCGATATGTTGTCGGCCGGACATAGCGCACTCGTACCCGCTCGATCGAAGCCGAATTGCTTATTTTGCAGACAAGTACGCTCGATTTATTTCTGACAGGAAATGCCGTTCATCGATCGAAACAAATCGTTGCAGGGAGCGAAGATCGTCGGCAGAAAAAAGCGGGACCTACCAAGTGTAGCGCACGACCGCCTTGCCGGCATAGCTTTGGGTAACGTTCGAAAACTCGCCCTCGAAGGTGGCGGCCGTGGACCAGCCGTTCAGCCACTTCACTTCCGCCGACGCCGTCGTCAGCGCCGAATCGTGCGCCTGCGCCGCCCCGCCGACGACGAAGGCCGCGCCCGGCAGCGTCTGGAACACCGCCGAGATGTTGCGATCGGTGTTGAAGTCATGCGCCCAGGCGAGCCGGCCGCGCAAAGTGAGGATCGCGCCCTGCATTGCGAACGACCGGTCGGTGCGGATGCCGAGTTCGGTGCGGGAATCCGTGACGTCCTTGGCGGCATAGTTCAGCGCGAAGGTGCCGGCGCCCGTCAGCGCCTGTTCGGCATAGGCCGGCAGCATGTAGGTGGTGAACTGTCCGGCGGCATAGGGCGTGATGCCCAGCCATGGCGTCACGTAGCGGTAGCCGCCTTCGAGCCGCCCCGAAAAGGCATTGGCGTTGAACTCGGCATGCAGGTGATCGACGCCGGCGACGGTCACGGTGCGATCGGTCGTCACGTCCTGCCAGCCATAGGCGAGTGCGCCCGACACATAGGCGGCGCCGACCGTGTGGCGCACGAAGGCGCCGGCCTGGAACAGGTCGGAGCGACCATAGCCGAATCCGTTGACGGCAAAATTGGTGCCGCCGCCGGCCAGCGCAAAGCCCGCAAGCGTCGCCGGCGAAATCCGGTAGTCGGCGCCGGCGACAAAACCGAACGCGCGCGCCGTAGAGCTGTTCGACCCCAGCACCGCGTTGCCGCTGCTGGTGCTGCCGCCGCCATAGGCCGAGCCCCACACGCTCCAGCGCGGATCGAACAGATCGTTGCGGGCGGACAGCGCCTTGGTCGGGATTTTGGCGAACGCATTGCGCGCGGCATTCTGCTTTTTGGCGGCATAGGCGCTGGCGCTGTCGTCCTCCTCAGCGAACGGCGTCGCGCCGCCGCCGGGCGAAGTGGAGCCGCCGCGCCCGGCGATGAAGGGATCGGTGAGCAATCCCAGGAACAGGTTCATCGCCTCGAAGGTCGCCTGCTGCGTACCGGTCGCGGTCTCGCCCGAGACCTGCGAGAGATCGGCCGGGGTCATCGAAGCAAAGGTGAAGGGGATGCCGCCATTGGCGTTGAAGAAGTTGGTCAGCGCGTTGGCGACGTTCTGCTGATTGATGTTCAGGTTGGATCTCGCCGCGTAATCGAGTCCAAAATTGAGATAGGCGTGCGTGAAATCATAGCTCAGGCTGGCGACGAAGTTGGCGGGCAGACCCAGGGTATCGACGCCCGCGAAGGTGCCACTGCGGCCTCCGGCGGCTGTCAGGATGGTATATTGCTTCATGAGATTGCTGTTCGCCGCGATCGACGCACCGACGAAACCATCGAGCGCCGCCGTGCCGGTCACGTTGGCGAACGTCGACGTCGCCGAGGTGACCTGCACCAGATACAGCGCGCCCGACTGGAATGCGAGACTGCCCGCGACCGTCATGGACGAGCCCGGCGTGCCGTTGCCGGGCATGAAGATGCCGCCACCCGCGATCGTGGCATTGCCGGTGATGCCCGCGCCGGTCAGTGTGCCGCCGGAATTCACCGTCGTGAGGCTCGAGGACGCAATCGAACCTTCGACGTCGAGGATGCCGCCGAATACGGTCGTCGTGCCGGTATAGGTGTTCACGCCCGATAACGTCAGCGTGCCGCTGCCGACCTTTTCCAGCGAGCCCGGTCCGGGCGGGCCGCAGCCGCATGGATTGAAATCGGCGATCACGCCGCTGACTTCGGTCGAGAGATTGTTGCTGCCGACGGTCAGCGTATTGCCGGCGCCGATGTAATAGGTGCCGGAGCCCGCGATCGAACCCGCGCTGATCCGCCCGTCGGCGTTCGGTCCGATGCTGCCGGAGAAATCGACATAGCCGGTGCCGTTGGTGATGAACTGCGCATTGCCGCCGGTCGAGCCGTCGAAGAAGGCGACCGCGGCGCCGGCATTGGTGGTGATGGTGGCGTTGCCGGCCGTCGACAAGCCGTTGAATTCGAGGGCGCTATTGGCGTTGTTCGTGATGTTGGCCTGATCGGCGGAGGCGGTACTCAGCCCGCCGGGAAAACCGAAGGCGATAAATCCGTTGGCGTTGTTGGTGATGGTGGCGGTCCCGGCGTTGCTGGCGCCGAAGAATGCGAGGCCGACCGGCGGGCCCAGGCCGCCGAAGCTGTCGTTGATGATCGTGGCGTTACCCGCCGTACTGTTGGCGAAAAACAGCGTGGTGGCGCCAAACTGGTTGTTGATCGTGGCGCCGCCGGCCGAACTCGTTCCCCGGTATCGCAGCACGGACAAGAACTCGTTGGTGATCGTCGTGATTCCGGCGGAGCTGGAATTGACGATATTGAACACGCCTTCGTTGTCGATGGCGCCGGTCATCGAAGCCGACTGGGCAACCGTGCCAAGCTGCAGCGTGCCGCATGAGCAGATCAGCGTTCCGCCCGAATAGGTATTGGCACCCGTGAACACCACGCGGCCACTGGCGCCGCTGTTCAGGATCGTCAGCATCCCCGGACCGTTGCCGTCGGCAATGTTGCCGGAGATCGTCAGGATGCGTCCGTTGGCGTCGATCGCGCTGCCGGCGGCCGTATTGTTGACCGCAAAATTGTTGCTGAACACCAGCAGCGCGCCGCCGGCCTGAAACTCGCCATTGTCAAGCGTGACGGTGCCGGTGCCGACCGAACTGCTGGTGCCCGGCGTAGAGTTGTTCACCCGCAGGGTGCCGAAGTTCGAGACCAGCGTGCCGCCCGAATAGGTGTTGGCGCCGGAGAGGAGAAGTATGCCCGTGCCGATCTGCTGCACCTGTCCGCTGCCGGAGATCAGGCCACTGAAATTGATGTTGTTGCCGCGGTCGAAGGCCAGCGTACCGTTGTCGGCCACGGCGCCCGCGATGCTGCCGGTGCCGCCGCCATTGCCGATTTGCAGGGTCCCTGCGGAAATCGTGGTACCGCCGCTATAGGTGTTGGCCCCGGTGAGAATGAGGGTGCTGTTGCCAAGCTGCTGTAGTTGCACGCCGGCAACCGATTCTCCGATGCTGTTGGCAATCGAGATCGTCTGACCGGCATTTGCATTGTTGATGAGACCGCCGCTCGCTCCCGCCAGGCTGAAATTCACCGCCGCGCCGGTGATGGTGTAAGACTGCGCGTTCGCGTTGAAGGTCCAGGAATCCGGCGCAATCGCTCCGGCGCCGACGGTGATTGTGTTCGATCCGGTCGCATCGAAAATCGCGGACCTGCCGGCTGCGATCGGCGTGCCGGCGGGCGGATGCGACCAGTTGGTGCCGATCTTGTAGCCCGCCGTGGCGGTGCTGCTGCCGGTGCCGCCCCAGGTCTGGCTCTGCGCCTGCGCAGGTGTTCCCGGCACCAGACCGGCGGCCGCCACGGCGATGGCGCAGCACAGCGCGACCGCCCTTTCGCGCACCCCATCTCGCGCACTCGATGGCCACCGAAAACGCAACGCCCAACCCCACAGCCCTGCCGCTGCGCTCTTTCGGCGCTGCGTGGGCAGCAGGCTAGCATGCCAATAGTCCGTAATTTTACGGGCAACCCCGAATCCATTGATCCGGCGCCGAAAACCCGCTGTTTTCGGTTAGACTGTTGCGCCTGTGCAACGCCCGAGAGCGGTAAAATCCTATCAGCAGGCTCTTTCGCGTTGACCGGGTCACGCGTTCGGCGACAATTCCCCGTCCATCGCCAAAAGCTGCGACCGCCGGACGCGCTCGCGGTGCGCGGTGTAGAGACCGCTGCCGACGATGAAGGCAGCACCCAGCACGGTCCAGATGTCGGGCACTTCGCCGAAAATGAGGAAGCCGAGGATCGAGACCCACAGCAGCTGGGTGTAGGAAAACGGCGCCAGCACCGAAGCATCCGCGTAGCGGAAGGCGAGCACGACGATCCATTGGCCGGCGGTCGAGGCCACGCCGATGAAAATTCCGAACAGGATGTCGTGCCAGCTCGGCGCCACCCAGGCGAACGGCACCAGCGCGGAGACAACGCCGACGCCCGCGATCGACGACCAGGCCATCGTCGTCATCGCGTGTTCCCGGCCGCTCATCATCCGGGTCATGATCAGGGTGCAGGCCCAGGCCAGCGCCGAGACGATCGGGAAGAAGGCGGCCGGGTGAAACGCGCCGGTGCCGGGACGCAGAATGATCAACACACCGAACAAGCCGACCGCGGTGGCGAGCCAGCGGCGCACGCCGACCTTCTCGTTGAGAAAGACGATCGACAGCGCGGTGACGAACAGCGGCGAGACGAAGCCGGTGGCGGAGGCTTCCGCGATCGGCAGGAAGCGAAGGCCGGAAATGAACAACAGCGAGGACGCAAGCAGCGCGACGCCGCGCATCAGATGCAACGCTTTGCGCTCGGTCCGCAGCGCGTAGAGCGGCGAGCCCGGCAGCATCGCCGGCGACATGATCAGCGCGAACACCAGAAACCTGATCCAGGCGATCTCGATCGAGGGCAATGTCGCCGACAGGTATTTCGCCGTCACGTCGGAGGCGCCGAGAAAAACCGTGGAGGCAAGGATCAGCGCGATGCCGCGAAACGGCCGGTCGGCGCGCGCAGGCGCGATGCGTGCGGCGGGCTTGTTCTCGGGCGATGGCAATGAGGCACTGTCCAGCCTGGCGGCTGCGGCGGGAGGCGGGGTCAATGTCGAACTCGGCGGAGCAATATCGAATCGGGTGAGGCGTCAAAAAACGATAATTGCCCCGCATCGACAAGGTCCGAAAACAGGCAGCCGATATGCGCGATTGCGCGCGTAGCGGCGTCGCGGCGCTGCTCCCTCATACATGAGGAGCATCCGCCTACAGCATCGGCAGGCCTCGCGGTTTCGGTCCGCGCGGAAACGCCTTGTCGAGTGCTGCGAGCTCGGCATCGCCGAGCAGGAGATCGCCGGCCGCGGCGTTGTCGGCGGCGTGGTCCTCACTCGAGGCTTTCGGAATTGCAAACACCTCTTGATCGCGCGTCAGGAAAGCCAGCGCGATTTGACGCGGCGAAGCGCCGCGCTTCGTGGCGATGCTCCCGAGCACCTCGCCGGCCTTGCTGTCGGCTTGCGGGAAATCGTCGTGACCGAACGGCGAGTAGGCAACCACGGCGGTGCCGTGCGCCTTGCACCACGGGATCACCGCGTGCTCAATCGCGCGCTCCCTGAGATGATAGAGCACCTGGTTGCAGGCGATTTTGCCCGGACCCGCCACAGCCAACATCTCGTCGAGATCGCCGGCATCGAAATTGCTGACGCCCCAGGAGCGGATTTTCCCATCGCCGACCAGTTGCTCGAACGCGGCGACCGTTTCCGAAAGCGGATGCGAGCCGCGCCAGTGCAAGAGATAGCAATCGAGCCGATCGGTCTTCAGCCGCTTCAGCGAGCGCTCGCAAGCGGTGATGGTGCCGCGCCGCGAGGCGTTGCTCGGCAACACTTTCGAGACCAGGAAAATTTCTTCGCGCCGCCCGGCGATGGCGTCCGCAATCACCAGCTCCGCATCGCCATACATCTCGGCGGTGTCGATGTGGGTCATGCCGAGATCGATGCCGCAGCGAAGTGCTGCGACCGCGCGCTTGCGGTCGCCGCGGTCGAGATACCAGGTGCCCTGTCCGATCACGGACACGGGCGGACCGTTTTTGCCGAATGGGTATTGTTTCACGATGTCTCCTCCGTCATTGCGAGCGCAGCGAAGCAATCCATCCCGCCGCGCAAAGAAAGGATGGATTGCTTCGTCGCTACGCTCCTCGCAATGACGATCAGAGAATCCCGATATCCGCAACCAGCACCGTGCCGGTCACCGACTCCGTGATGTAGAGACGGTCGCGGTTTTCGCCGCCGATTGCGACATTGGTGCAGGTCGGCCCCTTGCAGGATTTGATGCGGGCGATCAACTCGCCGTTGGGCGCAAACACGAAGACATGCCCGAGCGAGGCATGCGCCACGAACAGCCGGCCCGCGCTGTCCATCGTGATGCCGTCGGGGCCGCTGGCGCCGAAGGTCGAGCAGAAGCGTCCGACTTTGGCCACGCTGCCGTCAGCCATCAGCGGCATCCGCCACACCGCGTTGTCGCGGGTCATCGCAACGAACAGCACTTTCTCGCTCGTGTCGAGCACGAGGCCATTGGGGCTGACGCCGGTATCGATCAGGCAGTCGAGCCGTCCGTCGGGCGAGAGGCGATAGACCCGCCCGGTCGGATCGTGCAGCCCGGTCTGTCCCTGGTCGGTGAAATAGATGTCGCCGTTGGAGGCGAGATGCAGGTCGTTGCAGCCGCGGAAGGATTCGGAATTGCGCGCCGTCTTGACCGACCGCATCCGTCCCGCCTTGGTGTCCAGTTCCATGATGCCGTGCATGTAATCGGCGACCAGGATGCGGCCATCGGCGCCGATCTTGAGGCCGTTGGGCCAGCCGTCATATTCGATGACCAGCGTCCATGCGCCGTCGGGCGCGATGCTGAAGATGCGCCCGAACGGAATGTCGACGACGTAGAGATTTCCTTCGGCGTCGAATGATGGGCCTTCGATGAAACAATCGGTCGGCTGGCCCGGCCGGTTGGCGTCGGCCCAATAGCTGCCCACGCCCTTGCGCCGGAACTGATCCGGCATCGCCGAGAACACGTTTGTCTCGATCAGAAGCGGCGGGGTGTCCAGATACATCATCGCATTTCACCCGATGAAATGCGAGCGGCACCACAATTGGAGGCGGCCGTCAAGGGCGGCCGGATCGCCCCGGCGTTCTCGCCCGATCCGGCCCCGATCTCAATTCGCAGCGACAGCCAGCTTGCGCTGTCCGTCCGCCGGCAGGCTCGTCTGCGCGATCAGCCGCTTCAGTTCCGGAATGCAGGAGCCGCAATTGGTGCCGGCGTTGAGCCGCGCGCCAATCTCGACCGCCGTCCCCGCGCCCGCCGCGATGGCGTTGCAAATCGTGTTGCGGCCGATGCCGAAACAGGCGCAGACAATCGGGCCGGCGCTGGCGAGACCGTCGGTGGATTTGCCCGACAGCAGCATGCGGCGCTGATCGTCGCTCAGCGCATCCGCGGCGAACAGGGTCTTGACGGCGCCCCAATCGCCGGCGTCGCGCGCCGGGCCGAGGAACAGGCAGCTTTCGATCCGGTTGTCGGAAGCAAACGACGCCGCGCGAAACACGCCGCCGCCGAAATCCCGGTATTCGGCAAGGTCGCTTCCTGCGACCGAACGCAGCCAGGATTGCCATCCCGTGAGATCGCCATTGTCGGCGAGCAGATAGCCGTAGCCGCCGGCAACGGTTACGCGCGCCCACCAGGCATGAGCGGGCAGTTCCAATCTGACCCGCGACAGGGCAAAACCGCGAAACACGTATTCGTAGGGCATGATCGAGGCCGGCGTCGCCTTGCTCTCGGGCTGGCCGGAAAACGGATCGGTGAAGGGCGCGGCCAGCGCGCCGACCCGCGCGCTCGAGGCGGTCGCTTCGCTCCAGTGGATCGGCGCGAACAGCATGCCGCGCTGCTGCCGCGCGCTGACGACGACCTTCAGCGTGCATTGTCCATAGTCGGTGATGACGCGCGCAAACCCGTCGTCGAACAAACCGAAACGCAGCGCGTCGTCGGGATGCACCTCGACATAGGGCTCCGGCAGATGCTGGCCCAAACGCGGGCTGGCGCCGCTGCGGGTCATGGTGTGCCACTGGTCGCGGATACGACCGGTGTTGAGCCGCAGCGGACGCCCCGCACTGGTTTCGGTCCGCAGCAAGGGAATTTCGGGCGCTGTAAAGCGCGCCTTGCGATCGCCCGTGAAGAACCCGCCATGGGCGAACAGGCGCTGCTTCGGCTCGATGTCGCCCCATCGCATCGGCCATTGCAGCGGCGCCATCGCGTCGAAGGCCTGATCGGAAACCGTCTTCAGCGCGCCGATGTCGAAATCGCGGCTGCCGTCGTTCTCGAACGACGACAGGGCTGCATGTTCGCGGAAAACATCCGCGGCTGACTTGAAATCAAATGCCGCGGCGAAACCGAGCCGCTTTGCAACCTCGCCGACGATCCACCAGTCCGGCTTGGCCTCGCCAGGGGAATCGAGAAACGCGCGCTGGCGCGAGATGCGCCGTTCCGAATTGGTCACGGTGCCACTTTTCTCGCCCCAGGCCTGCGCCGGCAGCAACACATGCACGCCCGCGGCTACGGTGTCGTTGGAACGCACGTTCTCCGAGACCACGAACAGTTCGAGTTTCTTCAACGCGGCGCGGGCTGTGTCGGCGTCGGGCAGCGACGCCGCGGGGTTGGTGCCCATCACCCACAGCGCCTTGATCTCGCCGCGGCCGATCGCCTCGAACATCTGCACCGCCTTCAGCCCTTCATGGGTGGCGATGCGCGGCGCCTTCCAGAACCGGCGCACGCGATCGATGTCCGGCGGCGTAAAGGCCATGTGCGCGGCGAGCTGGTTGGCAAGGCCGCCGACCTCGCGCCCGCCCATCGCGTTGGGCTGCCCGGTCAGCGAAAACGGCGAGGCGCCCACCTTGCCGATCCGCCCCGTGGCGAGGTGGCAATTGATGATGGCGTTGACCTTGTCGGTGCCCTGCGCCGACTGGTTGACCCCTTGCGAAAACAGCGTCACCACGCGCGGCGTATGAGCAAACATCTGGAAGAACGTGGCAACGTCCTGCTCGGAAAGGCCGGTGGCGAGCGCGGTCGCACCAACGCTGCCGGCGATGGTGCGGGCGCGCGCCAGCGCGTCCTCGAAGCCGGAGGTGTGACGTTCGATATAGCCGGCATCGAGCGCGCCGGCCTCAGTGAGATGAACCAAGAGACCCGAGAACAATGCGGTGTCGGTGCCGGGCTTCAGTCCCAGGAACAGGTCGGCATCGCCGGCGGTATCGGTGCGGCGCGGATCGATCACCACGATGCGGGCGCCGCGCGCAACCTTGTTGGCGAGCATGCGCTGGAACAGCACCGGATGGCACCACGCCGCATTGGAGCCGACCAGCACCAGCAGATCGGCGGCGTCGAGATCCTCGTAGCAGCCGGGCACGGTATCGGCGCCGAAGGCGCGGCGCTGGCCGGCGACGGTCGACGACATGCACAGCCGCGAATTGGTGTCGACATTGCCGCTGCCGATGAATCCCTTCATCAGCTTGTTGGCGACGTAATAGTCCTCGGTCAGGAGTTGCCCGGACAGATAGAACGCCACCGCACCGGGGCCGTCGCGCTTGACGATATGGGCGAAGCGATGCGCGACATGGTCGAGCGCGTCGCTCCAGGCCACCCGCTCCATGCTGCCCTTGCTGCAGCGGATCATCGGATAGAGCAGGCGGTCGGTGAGCGCCAGCGTCTCGCCGAGCGCCGACCCCTTGGAGCATAGCCGGCCGAGATTGGCGGGATGCTCAGGATCGCCCGCGATCGCGGCGCCGCCGCGGCCGTCCGGTGTCGCCAGCACGCCGCAGCCGACCCCGCAATAGGGGCAGGTGGTGCGCGTGGCGCAGGGCGCGGGCACGGCAATCATGCCGCCTCCGAGCGATCGACCAGCGATCGGCCGAACATCATGTCCTTGCGGATTTGCGCGATCGGCGCGCGGCCGCGGATCAGTTCGAGATACCAGAGCGCGTCCGTGGCATCGCCGACCAGCACCGCGCCGGTGAGCCGGCCGGCCGAGATCACGAGCTTCTTGTAGCTGCCGCCTTTGGCATCGCTGAGCACGATGGCCTCGGTGCCCTCGGCGCCGATGAAATCGCCGGCGGAAAATACGCTGACGCCCGACACCTTCAGGTTGGTCGCGACCACGCTGCCTTCGTAGGCCACCGCCCTGCCCGCCAGGTGCCCCGCCAGCGCGCGCGCCTGCTCATAGGCCGGCTCGACCAGGCCGTAACAGGTGCCGCGATGCTCGGCGCATTCGCCGAGCGCGTAGATGTCCGATGCGGCGGTCTGCAAATGATCGTCGACGACGATGCCGCGGTTGACGGAGATGCCGGCGTCCCTGGCCAATGCCACATTGGGCCGGATGCCGGCGGCGAAGATCACGGCATCGGCATCGATCCGGCGGCCGTCCGCCAGCTCGACGCCCTCGACGCGGGTCTCGCCGTGGATGCGCGCGGTGTTGGCATCGAGCAGCACCTTGATGCCCTTGCGCTCGACCAGCGATTTCAAAAGTAGCGCGGCCGGCGCATCGAGCTGGCGCTCCATCAGCCGGTCCATCAGATGGATCAGCGCGACCTCCGCGCCGGCCTTGGCGAGGCCGTAAGCGGCTTCCAGTCCCAGCAATCCGCCGCCGACCACGACGACGCGCTTCTTCTGCGCGGCGAGGGCCAGCAACAGGTCGACGTCGCGAGAGTCGCGAAAGGTATTGACGCCGGCGAGATCGGCGCCCGAAACATTGAGCCGCAGCGGCGTCGACCCGGTCGCGAGCACGAGCTTTGAGAACGCTATGCTCTCGTCGTTTTCGATCCTGAGCTCGCGGCGCCCGACGTCGATCTCGCTGACGGCGCAGCCATATTTCAGGGTGACGCCGCGCTCGCGCCACCATTGCGCCGGCCTGAGCTCGATGTCATGCGAGGCGGTCTCGCCGGCCAGCACCGACGACAGCAGCACGCGATTATAGGCAAGCCGCGGCTCGGCGCCGATCACGGCGATGGCGTAGCGCCCGAGTACCGTCCTGGCCAATTCCTCGACCAGGCGCGCAGCCGCCATTCCATTGCCGACGATGACCAGCGGTTCGCTCACAGCGCATCCTCATTCGGCAGCTTGCGGGCGGCCATAGGCTTGCGAAATCATGTAACCGGACAGGGTGCCGTAGGCTGCCGTCCAGGCGTCCGCGACATCCGGCGTCCAGGCATCGCCTAATCCTTTTTCCAGCGTCCACAGCAGCGCCGCGCCGACGACCGGATAGTGTTCCGGCCTGGCGCCATAGCTGACATGGCGCGTGGCCAATGCGCTTGCGGCCGGCAATATCGATTGGAGATTGGCGAGCCCGTTCACCACCACCGCCAGCGTCGCCATCAATTTCTTGCGCTGCTCGGTCATGTCGGCGGGAAACATCGCCTTGACCGACGGGGCGACCTCGAACAGGCGATCGTAGAACAAGACCGCCGCCGTATCCGAGATCGGCGCCACCTTGGCAAAGCTCTGCTGCACGAGTTTGACCTGATCTTCCGTCATTTGCCACTCCTTCCAATTTTCACCGTCTCATGCGCGGGCTTGCCCCGCGCATCCATCTGAAAAGAGTTTCTGCGCTTTCGATCGATTGCCGGGTCAAGCCCGGCAATGACGAGAGCGCGATTGCTGCGCTTCACACCCGCGCCTGGGCAAGGCTGGTCGCTCCGGCCTCCGCCGCGCTGCGGCGCAGGTAGAACCACCAGGTCATGGCGAGGCAGATCGCGTAGAACGCCAGATAGATTTCCAGCGCCAGCTGCGGCCCGCCGGTGATGGCGATCGACTTGCCAAACCCGCTCGGGATCAGATAGCCGCCGCAGGCGCCGATCGCGCCGATGAATCCCAGCGCTGCGCCACTCTCGATGCTGGCGGTCTTCAACGCGAGCGCGCGGCCGGCTTCGCCCTTGCCTCGCGCCTTACCGAGATTCTCCTCGCGGAAGATCGAGGGGATCATCCGGTAGGTCGAACCGTTGCCGACGCCGGTGGTGACGAAGAGGATCAGGAACATCACCAGGAAGCCGGCAAAATCCTTGACGCCGACGAAGTACAACACGCCGATGGTGGCAGCACCCATCGCGATGAAATTCCAGAACGTCACGATCGCGCCGCCGACCTTGTCGGCCAGCAGGCCGCCGAGCGGACGCGACAGCGAACCCACCAGCGGTCCGAGGAACGCGATGGCAATGGTGACCGCCGGGAATTGTGTCTTGATCAGCAGCGGAAACGCCGCGGAGTAGCCGATGAAGGAGCCGAAGGTCCCGACATAGAGGAAGGCCATGATCCAGGTGTGCTTGCGCCCGATGATGGCGAGCTGGTTCTTGAACGAGGACTTGGCGGTGGTCAGGTTGTTCATGAAGAAAATGGCGCCGAGCAGCGCAATCGCGAGCGGCAGAAGCCACATCAGTCCGGCGTTCTGCAGGTAGGCGCCGCCGACCGGAGAGGCCCGATAGAGATTGATCAGGCCGGCTCCCATCAGGATTGGGGTCAGCAGCTGGACGCTGGAGACGCCGATATTGCCGCCGGCAGCGTTCACGCCGAGCGCCCATCCCTTCATGCGGTCGGGATAGAAGAACGAGATGTTGGTCATGCTGGAGGCGAAGTTGCCGCCGCCGAGACCCGCGGTGGAAGCCACCAGCAGCATCAGCCAGAACGGTGTTTCGGGATGGCTGACGAAATAGGCCAGCGCGATCGTCGGAATGAACAGCACCGACGTGCTGAAGATGGTCCAGTTGCGGCCGCCGAAGGTGGTGACGGCAAAGGTGTAGGGAAAGCGCATCAGCGAGCCGATCAGACCGGGCAGCGCCACCAGCTGAAACAGCTGGTCGGTGGTGAAGTGAAAGCCGGCCGCGGGAAGCTTGGTGGCGACGATGCTCCAGATCAGCCAGATCGAAAATGCGAAATGCTCGGCCACGATCGACCAGATCAAATTGCGCTTGGCGATGACCTTGCCCCTGGAATTCCAGAACGTCTGATCCTCCGGATTCCAGTCTGCGATCCAGGTCGGGTCTTTGCTCATTTCGATAATTCCTTTCGATTGTCTCGGCTCAGGCTGCGAGGCACGGAGGCGCGCTCTGGGGAAGCCCCAGGTTTGGCGGACTGAAATCTCGGATGATTGGCTTCGATGGACGGCATCGATGGCGTCAAAGCAAGATATTCAAGCTTCGTGCCAGCTTACCGCAGTGCGGAATCATACTTATTATCAATGGTTTATCGCAATGGCCAAATTTTTTGCAGGAGTTAAATCGCTCGCAAAATTTGCGATTCGCTCATTTATTGAATTGCGATTCGCACACTTCTTGTGCGACGCACAATAATTGAGCAGCGATTACGGACTCCCGACCCGCCAGTCGAAAACCCGGGCAAAACCGAGCGAGCAAGATCACGAAAAGCGGGAAATCGCGCTCTGTTCGCGCGCGATTTGGCGGCCTCACGCCCGATCGCCACTGGCATGTCGATTGCATCCCCTCACCTGCTAGTCAACGAAGACTGCGGTCCTCCGGATAGCCCGGGGACAAGCTCGAAGCCATCTCGCTCGGGAAGCTTGGCGCAGTCGTCGCGATGCCGGATACGGCTCGCGCGTACCTGTTTTCCGATCGGGTCCGGTCAGAACGGGATGACGGATGACGCGGAAACCCAGGACGACGAAGCACGACCCTTCGCCACGGCATGGGCGAGGGGCTTTTCGAGAAGGACTGAAACCATTTCACCGGGGCGCAGCGCTTGCCGCGCGATCGGTGCTTCAAATACTCGCTGCCAAACATAAGGAGCCGTAATGTCTTATCTGATGCCTTCGGAATTCGCCACCAAGATGGTGGATGCCGGCGAAGCCAAGATCTTCATGTCGACCAGGGATACGGTGATCCGCGCCTATATGGCCGGCGCCATCCTCGCGCTGGCGGCCTGGTTTGCCGTCACGATCAACGTCAACACCGGCCAGCCGATCGTCGGCGCGCTGCTGTTTCCCGTCGGATTCTCGATGCTCTATCTGCTCGGCTTCGATCTCCTCACCGGGGTTTTCGTGTTGAGCCCGCTTGCGTGGCTCGACAAGCGGCCTGGCGTGACGATCGCCGGTGTATTGCGCAACTGGGGCCTTGTCTTCATCGGCAATTTCGCCGGGGCTCTGACGGTCGCCTTCATGATGGCGTTCGTCACGACGTTCGGCTTCACCCAGGACCCGGACAAGGTCGGCACGACACTCGGAAACATCGGCGAGGCCCGCACGCTCGGCTACGCCGCGCATGGCGCGTCGGGCATGGCGACCCTGTTCATCCGCGGCATGCTGTGCAACTGGATGGTCTCGACCGGCGTCGTCGGCGCCATGGTCTCGACCTCGGTACCCGGCAAGGTCATCGCGATGTGGATGCCGATCCTGGTGTTCTTCTACATGGTGTTCGAGCATTCGGTGGTGAACATGTTCCTGTTTCCGGCCGGGTTGATGCTGCACGCGAAATTCTCGATCCTGGACTACTTCATCTGGAACGAGATCCCGACGGTTCTGGGCAATCTCGTCGGGGGACTGGCGTTCACAGGGCTCACGCTCTACGCCACCCACGTCAGGACCGCGCCTTCCCGCGAGGCGAGCCCGGCGACCCCCGCGCGCCGCGCCGCCTGATTTTGACTTCAACAAAGGAGCCTTGCCTGGGTTAAGGTGAGGCTCCTTTTGTTTGGCCCCGTCATGCCGCGCGAACTGCAAATATCGATCGGGCAGTATTCCGACAAAGGCCGGAAACAAACCAATCAGGATTTTCACGGCGCCCTGATTCCGAACCAGCCGCTGCTGGGCCTGAAGGGTATCGCCGTCGTGCTGGCGGACGGGATCAGCAGCAGCAGCGTCAGCCAGGTCGCGAGCGAGTTGGCGGTCAAGAGCTTCCTGATGGACTATTACTGTACTTCGGAAACCTGGTCGGTGAAGACGTCGGTGCAGCGCGTCCTGGCCGCGACCAATTCATGGCTGCATTCCCAGACCCGGCGCAGCCAGTATTCCCATGACATGGACAGGGGCTATGTCTGCACCCTGAGCGCGCTGGTCATCAAGTCCACGACTGCGCATCTCTTTCATGTCGGCGATTGCCGCATCTACCGGATGGGCGGCGGCACCCTCGAGCAACTCACCGACGATCATCGGGTCGCGGTTTCATCGGAGCAAAGCTATCTAAGCCGCGCATTGGGGATCAACCCGCAGCTCGAAATCGACTACCAGGCCCTGCAGGTCGAGAAGGGCGACGTCTTTGTGCTCGCCACCGACGGCGTCTACGAGCACGTCGGCAACCGTTTCGTGGCCGGCGCGATCAACGACAACGCCGGGGATCTCGAACGGGCGGCAAGAATCATCGTCGAGCGGGCCTTGCAGCAGGGCAGCACGGACAATCTCACCATCCAGATCGTGCGGATCGAGCAGCTTGCGGATGGCGAGGCCCGCGAGGTTTTCGGACAGCCATCCGAATTGCCGCTTCCGCCGCTGCTGGACGCCCGGATGCTGTTCGACGGGTACAGGATCGTCCGGGAGCTGCATGCCAGCAGCCGAAGCCATATTTATCTCGCCGTCGACGAGGAAAGCGGCGCGCTGGTCGCAATCAAGATCCCGTCGATCGACTTGCGCGACGATCCCAACTACATCAGGCGCTTCATGATGGAGGAATGGGTCGCCCGGCGGATCGACAGCCCGCATGTGCTGAAGCCCTGCCGCCATTCCAGGCGTCGCAACTATCTCTATGTGGCGACCGAATTCATCGACGGGCAGACGCTGACGCAGTGGATGATCGACCATCCGAAGGCGGACCTGGAAACCGTGCGCGGGATCGTCGAGCAGATCGCGAGCGGCCTGCGCGCCTTTCACCGCAAGGAGATGCTGCATCAGGATCTGCGGCCCGACAATGTCATGATCGACAAGACCGGAACCGCCAGGATCATCGATTTCGGTTCGACCCGAATCGCCGGCGTCCTCGAAGCCGCGCCGTTGGCGGACCGCGGCGATATCCTGGGCACGGTGCAGTATACGGCGCCGGAATATTTCATGGGCCAAAGCGGTTCGCCGCGCTCCGACCTGTTCTCGCTCGGCGTGATCACCTATCAGATGCTGACGGGAATGTTACCTTACGGTTCCCAGATCGCCAAGGCCAGAACGAAGGCCCAGTTCAGGAGGCTGAAATACCGCGCCGCGCTCGACGACGGCAGCGCTACCCCGGCGTGGATCGACGGCGCGCTACGCAGGGCCGTGCATCCCGATCCGCAGCAGCGCTACGAAAGTCTTTCGGAATTCACCTTCGACCTTCGCTACCCCAACGCGAAATATCTCAATGGCGCAAGACCGCTGATCGAACGCAATCCACTGCTGTTCTGGAAATGCATGACGGCGATTTTGATGTGCATTATCGTGGCATTGCTGGCGAGCCGGCACGGCCTGTACCATTAGGCGCGAGGCGATCGCCTTCCGCTCAGGCGGCCTCGCTCGCGGCATCATCGGCTTCGGAGCAAAAGGGCAGGCAATTGCGATTGGAACGAGGCCCGGTTTTCGGCTATCAAGGCCCGCCCCCGAAAGCCGCCGGAGACCGCCCCGATGCTCGCCCCGACCCCCGACGCACCCGAATCCGCCGGCATGTCCAAAGCCGCACTCGACCGGATCGATGCGCATCTCAAACACCGCTATATCGACGCCGGCCGCTTTCCGGGAACCCAGCTAATGGTCTATCGCCGCGGCAAGGTCGTCCACGCGACGGTGCAGGGCTTGGCCGATGTCGAGCGCAAGGTGCCGGTCAGGGGTGACACCATCTTCCGCATCTATTCGATGACCAAGCCGCTCACCTCCGTTGCCTTCATGATGCTGGTCGAAGAGGGCCGCGTCGCGCTGGATGAGCCGGTCCACAAATACATTCCGGAATGGAAAAACCTCGGCGTGTTCCAGGCCGGCACGACACCTGCGTTCCTCACCAAACCACCGGCGCGGCCGATGCAGATCGTCGACCTGTTGCGTCACACGTCGGGGCTGACCTACGGCTTCCAGCAGCGCAGCAATGTCGACGCCGCCTATCGCGAAAAGAAAATCGGCGAAGTCGAAAAGGCGGGCACGCTGCAATCGATGATCGAGGATCTCGCCAAAATTCCGCTGGAATTCTCGCCGGGCGAGGCCTGGAATTATTCGGTCGCAACCGACGTCCTCGGATATTTGATCGGAAAGATCAGCGGCAAGCCGTTCGAGCAGTTTTTGAAAGAGCGCATCCTCGATCCGCTCGGCATGAACGACACCGGCTTCTTCGTGCCGGCCGACAAGGCGCATCGGCTGGCGGCCTGTTACTCCGCCGACGGCAAGGGCGGCATGAAGCTGCAGGAGGACCCGACCACGAGCTCATTCCTTTCGCCGCCATCGCTGATTTCCGGCGGCGGCGGATTGTGTTCGACCGCGGCCGATTACCTCTGCTTCTGCCGCGCTCTGCTCAATGGCGGCGAACTCGGCGGCGTCAGGCTGATCGGCCCGAAGACGCTGGCGCTGATGACGACAAATCATCTGCCCGGCGGGCGCGACCTCACGGAAATGTCGAAATCGCTGTTCTCCGAATCGACCTATGCCGGCGTCGGCTTCGGCCTCGGCTTCTCCGTCACCATGAACCCGGCGCTGACGCTGATCCCGGGCAGCCGCGGCGAATATGCCTGGGGCGGCGCCGCCTCGACCGCATTCTGGATCGATCCCGCCGAAGAACTGATCGCCATTTTCATGACGCAATTGCTGCCGTCGAGCTCCTATCCGGTGCGGCGCGAGTTGCGGACGATGGTCTACTCGGCCATCACCGACAGCAATCTGTAGGGAACTCTCCGCCATCCGCGTTAGCGCCCGGTCGCGGGAACGTTCGGCGCGGCTGAATTGCATGGCGGATGTGCGGCGGCCCTCCTATGCTCGCGTCGATTTGGCGCGATCCTCGCCAGATGCCTCGATCCGGAACCTGTGTGCCAAAACCCTCACTGCCAGTGCGTCTTGCTCTTCTGGTCGCGGGCACCACGCTGCCGCTGATCCTGTTCGCGACCGTCCTGGTGGTCAGGGACTACGAGCAGGATCGCACCGACGCGTCACTGCGGGTGCTTGAAACCGTGCGCAGCATCCGCCTCGTGCTCGACGCCGAGATGCAGCGCATGACCGGCGGGCTCGAGGTCGTGGCGCTCACCAACGCGCTGCGCAGCGGCGACTTCGACAGCTTCCGCCGCATCGCGACCGGCTTTCTCGAACAATACGGCAGGGATGGCGTGGTGCTGGTGGCGGACCGCGAGGGGCGGCAATTGTTCTCCTCGGTCACGACAGACACCGCAGGCCTGCCGCCGCGCAACAACCGTGAAATCGTCGAGAAAGTTTTCGCCAGCAAGGCCGCGCAATACTCGAACCTGTTCGAAGGCGCGGTGAAGCAGCGGCCGATCGTGACCGTCGAGGTGCCGGTGCTGCGCGACGGCGAGGTGATCTACGACATCTCCTTCAGTCCGCCGCTCGATATCCTCCAGGCCCTGATCGAAAAGCAGCGCCCGAGCCGGGACTGGACGATCTCGATCTTCGACCGTGACGGCATCAACCTGGCGCGCGTTCCCAATCCGCAAGCGACCATCGGAAAGCGCGCCTCCTCGTCGCTGTACGCCGAGATGTCGCGGAGGCCTGAGGCCACGCTGCCGACCATCTCGCTCGAAGGCGTGCCGCTGATCACGAGTTTTGCACGATCCTCGGTTACCGGCTGGACGGTGGCCGCCGGCATCGACGAAAGCTCGCTGGTGGCGCCGTTGTGGCGCAACCTCGCGATCACCAGCGTGATCGGCGGCGTCCTGCTCTTGACCGGGCTTGCCTTTGCGGTGCGGATGGCCACCACCATCGCCCGCGGCGAGATGCTGCACGAGCTGTTGATCGAAGAGCTCAATCACCGGGTCAAGAACACGCTGGCGATCCTGCAGGCGATCGCGGTGCAGACTTTCCGCAACGCCAGCCCGACCGAGCGCAAGACATTCGAGGGCCGGCTCGGCGCGCTGGCGGAGGCGCACAACCTGTTGAGCAAGGAGAAGTGGCAGGGCTCCGAATTGCAGGAGGTGATCGGCCGCGTGCTGCAGCCTTACCTGCTCGAGAGTCCCGGGCGGCTGCGCATGTTCGGACCGAAGGTTCCGCTGACGCCACGGCTTGCGGTGGTGCTCTCGATGATCCTGCACGAGATCGCCACCAATGCCGCGAAATATGGCGCGCTGTCCAACGACATCGGCACGGTGGCGCTGGACTGGGAAGTCGTGAGCGACGCCGGCAAGCCGATATTGCGATTGATCTGGCGCGAGGCCGGCGGGCCTCCCGTCACCGCGCCGGTGCGGCGCGGTTTTGGATCGCGGCTGATCGAACGCAGCGCGCGCGATCAGCTCGGCGGCGAGGCCACCGTCGATTTCCTGCCGCGCGGCGTGGTCTATACCGTGGCCTGTTCGCTGGAGGACGAGGGCTAGAGACCGCTTGCCGGACGGCCGCAAGGGCGACGCGGCGCATTCATGACGGTGTGTCCTTGTATTCGTCGGATCGGGCATAAGCCGCGTGCGCAGAGTGCGTTTTTAGCGGTAAACCGGCGTTTTCGGGCCGTCAGGGCTGGTTTTTGTCAGGCGATGGCGCCCGCCGGCCGCGGCGCGTCCGGGCCCTTGGCTCGACCTCGGCGCGCATGAAGTCGCCGCGCTTCATCAATTCGTCGAAACGCGTGCTGCGGAGATCGCGCGGCGTTCGCCGCAGCATGCGCTCGACGCAGCGCCACAGGATCATGGCGTGGACCGGCGCTTCCAGCGCGGCTTGCCGGGCCGCGCTTTCGTCGTAGCCCAACAGCTTCTCGCCGAGGTCGCACCACGCCTCGTTTATTCCCGCATAGCGGCCGCCCAAATTCACCGGCTCGGGCGCCAGCGCCGGGAGCGGTTCGATCGCGTCGGCCCGCCTGAACCGCCAGAGCTGGATCGTGGAGGCGAAGGCGACCAGATGCAGCCATTCATGAAGCAGCGTAATTCCGAGGCATTCGCCGAGACGGCGATCGGGCCTGTAGAGCACGATCAGGCTGAAATTGGTGGCATGGCCGAGATAGAAGAACTCCTCGCCCCTGACCTTGCGCGCCCAGGGATCGAGGAACGACCGTTCGTCGCTCAAATGCAGGCGGCGAACGCGACGCGGATCCGGCAATTCGCGCAACAGCGCGAGCGCTTGCGCGGCATCGATGCGCTCGTAATCGGCGGCCGCTTCGGGAATCTCGATCTCGGCCTTGCAGCCGGCGACGCAATAAATTCGCATCGTGACGGCAAGCCGCGCCGTGCCGTCGCGCAGGAACGCCTTTAACGTCGGAAAGCGCCGCGCGTCCGACGCCACGAACAGCGTCACCGCGCGACCATAGACTCGCGAAAATCCGCTCGGCGGCATCAGCGGTTGATCGACGGTGCGGATCGGGCCCAGCTTGCCGCCAACCCGCGGCCTGTTGCGGTTGAGGAAACCGAGCCCGAGCAGCACAAGAAACGCGATGATGATGATGGCCTGAAGCACGATCATGGTCCTGGCGTCCCGAACCGGCGGATATGACAATGACGCGCCGGCGCGTGCAAGACGCAGCCCGAATTCGAATGTTGCCGATTCAACTCAAGGTCATCCCGACCTGGCACTCGCCGAAGCGGCTAGCCGATATTCTGCAAGCCCGGAAACGTCTCCAGCAGCCAGACGCTCACATCCGATAGCGCGCCGGTCAGGAAGCCGATGCCGGTCAGGACCAGCAGCACGCCCATCGCCCGCTCGACAGTGGCGAGATGCCGCTTCATCCGCGCAAACAGCGCGGAGAACTGCTCGACCATCAACGCCGCGATCAGGAAGGGTATGCCGAGGCCTGCCGAATAGATCGCGAGCAGCACGGCGCCCTTCGTCACCGTCGCTTCGGCTGCGGCCAGCGACAGGATCGCGGCCAGGATCGGCCCGATGCAGGGCGTCCAGCCGAACGCAAACGCCAGACCCATCGCATAGGCGCCCCACAGGCCCACCGGTTTCGGAATCGGCAACCGCCCTTCCCGCATCAACAGCGCGATCCGCGTCAGCCCGAGGAAGTGCAGCCCCATCACGATGATGACGATGCCGGCGGCGATCGAAAGCTCCGCCGACCAGGCGCGTATCAAGCCCCCGATCAGGGAGGCGCTGGCGCCTAGCGCCACGAACACGGTGGAGAAGCCGAGCACGAACATCACAGCCGACGTCATCACCGCGCGCTTCGACGACCACACCGTCTCGTCATTGGCGACGTGCTCGATGGTCGCACCCGTGAGGTAGATCAGGTAGGGCGGCACCAGAGGCAGCACACAGGGCGACAGAAAGCTGACCAGGCCGGCAATCAGCGCCGCCGGAATTGAGACATCGTGGATCATGCAGTCGTCGCCATCGTTGACCATTTGCGGCTGGCAACCTCGCGCCGCGCCCTGTGGGGCGCACCCGGGTTGACGGCCTGATGTAACGGATGGGTGGAAATGCGCAACCGAGCCGCCGCCTCCCGCGCACGGTTCAGGGGGCGAATTGCGGGGATTTTCCGATCAAACCTGCGGCATCACGAGGACCCGCTCGGGCGCCGCCGTCACGATCCGGGGCTGGAGTCGGAACCTGCGGACGACGGCACCCGAGGGCGCTACTTGACCACCTTCAAAAACGGAAGGCGGCGTTCGCCGTACGGCGATTTCGGATCCTGCGGCCCGGCCGCCCGCGCCTCGCCCGGCGACAACGCATCGCACAAGGCTTTCAATTCGGCGTCCGCGACCCGATGGAGCTTCATCCGCAGTCCGAGGATCGCGACCGACAGCAACTGTGCCGTGTCGCGGTTGGCGCTGTCGACCAGAGCCGTGCGGCACGCCTCCAGCGTTGCGAGAACCGCGTGCAATCGTTCTTCTGAATTAGCCACCAGCGTTTTTCCCGTTACCGAGCTTGCGAGGAAAGGTTTGTTCGATCTAATCGTCGGCTTCAAATACGTCTCCATGAATTGCGGAAATTTTCGTCACGACCTGGTGAACCTCTTCGGCCTTGATTTTCGTCGATCGCGTGACTGGCTGAAGCATCGCACGGATAGGTGACCCCACGGTTGCAGTGAAGGGCATCGACCAGCCGCAGCTTCGCCGGATATGGCTGCCGCATGCCGCAGGCGCGACGATCGGAACATCGGATGAATTGGCTGACGCCCTGAGGCTGACGATTGAAGTCACGCGGCTCCCCTGTTTCCCGGGCGCGACGGGCCGGCCACCGCGAGCCCTGACCATCCCCTGATACCGGCGCGGATGGTAACCAAAGCCTCAAAGCAAGACGGCCCCAGACCCGTCACGGTTGTGGTTCGCCCTGAACTCTGCCAAGTCTAGCCGCCGGAAAGGGCTATGTATGCGGCTGGCGCTGGAAAGGGGCGTTCCTCAGGAGGAACGCCATGGGCTCGCTCTCGGCGGTCTGACGGATTGGGACGCAGCCAGGATGTTCCTGGAAGTGGTGCGCTGCGGCAGCTTTCGCTCCGCGGCCGAGCGGCTCGATCTTTCCATCAATGCCGTACGCCGGCGGATCGCCGATTTCGAACGGCAGATCGGCGCCACGCTGTTCACGCGCGATGCCCATGGCACCCGGCTGACCGCCGAAGGCGCGCAGGTCGTCTCCGCGGTCGAGCGGATGGAAGCCGCCTCATTCGAACTGGTGCGCGCCGGCCGATCGGTGACCGACGCGCTGGCCGGCGAAATCCGGATCGCCGTGCCCGAGGGTCTGGGAACGTCCTGGCTGGCCCCGCGCCTGGTCGAATTCCAGCAGGCGTTTCCGAATATCCTGGTCGACATGAACTGCATCACCCGCGCCGCCGATCTGTCGCGGCAGGAGGCCGACATTGCCATCCATCTGGCGCAACCGGCGGCGCCCGGGATCGAACAAATTCAGGCTCGGCAGGATGCATTTGATGCTGTTCGCCGGTCAGCAATATCTCGACACATATGGCGCGCCGAAAACGACGGACGAACTGATCGAGCACCGGCTGGTGATGCCGGCCGCCGACCAGTCCGCCGCGCGAGAAGCCTTCGAGAGCCTGTTTGGCGGCGGCCGCCCCGCCAGCGAGCTGTCGGTGATGACCACCAATTTGAGCAGCGCCAGCTACTGGGCAGTGGCCAATGGCGCAGGAATAGGTGTATTTCCCAGCTACGCCTTTACGTTTGGCGGGAAGATAATACCTCTCGAGATTGAATGGCGCCGACCTTTCGATATTTGGCTGTCCTATCATCCAGGTTGTGGCCGCATCCCCAGGTTGCAGCATGTGATCGACTGGCTTATAGAGGCATTCAATCCCGAAAAATTCCCGTGGTTTACGGACGAATTCATCCATCCATGTGAATTTAAACCGGTATATAAGGGTGAATCCCTGACACATCTGTTCAGGGGCTTCTCGACGGAAGGACATTAGAAACAGCATGAACAAATCAGCGGCAAAAAAGATGAAGCAGCGCAGCGCGGGCAAACCCGACATCGAATTGGGAAAGCGAATCCGGCTGCGACGCGTTGAACAAAAGATCTCGCAGGCCGAGCTCGGCGACAAGCTGGGCGTCAGCTTTCAGCAGGTCCAGAAATATGAGAAGGGCGTCAACCGCGTCGGCGCAGCCCGTCTCCAGTCGATCGCAACCGCGCTCGACGTCCCCGTCACATTTTTCTATGACGGCGACGGCAAGGCGCGCGAGGTGGAGAGCCTGCTGTTTCTCGACAGCGCGTTCAGCCTCCGGTTGCTGCGGGCCTACAGCAAGATCAAGGATCAGACGGTCCAGCGTCAGCTGGTGTCCTTGATGGAATCGATCGCCGCCAACGAAGACTAGAGCCCTTCCCGTTTCGATGGAATCGAAACGGGGCTCTAGCTTCTTGTCTTGACGCGTTTTCTTCACGCGAACACTTCGCTCGAAACGCTTTAGTTCGCAGCGCCGCGGACCCGATCGATCAGGGCAAGCGAATCCGCCGGCAGACGATCGCCGCGCCAGGCCACGTGCTGGTCCGGTCGCGACAGTATCAGTCCGCTGCCATAGAAAATGGCAGTCGCTGGCGGCTTTAGGTCGAGCAGTTTCAGCGGCACACGTCTCTTTCGGGCGGCCGCCTCCAATGGAGCCACCTCCATCGCGGGGCTCAGCCTCAACAGCGTGAACTCCGGTCCCATCGCGTCATAGAGCGAGCTGCCGTCCTCGCACACCAGATGCGGCGTCCGACAGCCCGGCACCGTCGACGGCGTGTACTGGCTCATCGTATAGGGGGGATGCGACGCGCCGTCATAGGCGATGATCGGCGAGGAATCATAGTAGCTGCCGAAGTTGAGACCGGCCGCGGCATATTGCTGGACGTTGATCTCGTAGGTGAGGCGCCCGACCTCCTGCCGCACGCGTTCGCCTTCCCTGCCCGGTTCCTCGATTTCATCGGGTATCGTGCCGCGGCGGCGGATTTCGGCCTCCGCATGCGACATCGCAAAGCGCGACACCTGGCTCGTGATCGGCCAGCGCTCCGCCTCATAGGCATCCAGAATCGAAGCCGGCGCCCAGCCGTTGAGATGGGCCGCGAGCAGCCAGGACAGGTTCATGGCGTCCGCGATGCCGGCGTTCATGCCGTAACCGGCATAGGGCACCCAGATATGCGCGGCGTCGCCGGCGATGAACGCGCCGCGATCGCGAAATTTCTGCGCGATCAGGCGGCGTCCGTACCAGTCCTCCTTGGAGATGATGTCGTAGCCGAAGCCGGCATCGACGCCGAGGATGGTGCGGATGCAGGCGTCGCGATCGACGGAATCGAAATCGACTTCGCCGGGTCTCAGATAATTGTGCACCAGCCAGCGCTCGCGGCCGTCGATCGCATAGACCATGCCGCTGCGGCGCGGATTGATGGCGCCGGTGCCCCAGGCGCGCGCGTGACGCTGCAGATCGATCAGGCCGGGGGCGCGGATGAAGGTCGACTGCACGCGCTGCACGACGGCGTCGCCGGTCAGTTCCGCGCCGATCGCCTTGCGCACGATCGAACGCGCGCCGTCGCAGCCGATCAGATAGCGGCAACCGAGGCGGGTGACGGCGCCGCTGTCGAGATCGCGCAGGGCGACGATAGACGAAGCATCCTCGATCCTGACCTCCTCGACCGAGGTGCGGTTGAGAATGCGGATGCGCGGCTCGTCTGCGGCATGTTCGAACAGGATCGGCTCGAGGAAAATCTGGTTGATGCGATGCGGCGGCTCCGGCGTCGGCCAGTTGCAGTCCGGGCCGTCCGTCGCGACGAAGCGGTCGCGGCGGCAAGGAAATCTTGATGCGCGTCAGCTCCTCGCCGGTGAACGACGTGCGATAGCTGATGTCGTGCGGATAATCCGCAGGCAGTCCGGCGCCGCGCACCTTGTCGGCCAGGCCGAGCCTGCGAAAGATTTCCATGGTGCGGGCGGCGACGTGGTTGCATTTCGGCTCCGGAGGTGCGGCGCGCGCACGGGTCTCCACCACCGTGACCTCGATCCCGCGCCAGGCGAGATCGATTGCGAGCGTCAGCCCGACCGGGCCGGCACCGACGATCAGCACATCGGGTTCAATCATGTCGGACATCGCCTGGCGCGGAGAGATTGACGGCAAACATGATCGCTCATTCCAGCTCGGCGCCGGAATTCTTGACGATGCCAGCCCAGCGATCCACCTCGGTCTTGATGAAGGCCGCAAAACTGTCCGGCGTCGACCCCGGCAACGGCTCCAGCGCCAGCGTGGTGAGTTTTTCGCGGGTGGCCGGATCGGCCACCAGCTTGCCGATCTGCGCCGCCAATTGATCGACGATGTTCCGGGGCACGCCCGCGGGCGCCACGATGCCCTGCCAGGCCACCAGCTCGTAACCGGGAAGACCGCCCTCGGCCAATGTCGGAATATCGGGCGCGGCGGCGACCCGCTTCGGCGTGGTCACGCCGAGCACCCTCACCTTGCCGTCGCGGATCTGCGGCAGCGCCGGTTGCAGGTCGACCACCATGAACGGGATGTGGCCTGCGATCACGTCCAGCATTGCGGGCACGCTGCCGCGATAGGATATGTGACGGATGTCGATGCCGGCGGCGGACCGCAGCATCGCGGCGCCGAGATGCTGCGGACTGCCATTGCCGGCCGAGCCATAGGCCAGTCCCGGATTCGATTTGGCGTAGGCGATGAAATCGGCGAGCGTCTTCACCGGAAGTTGCGGATTGACGATCAGCGCAAACGGCACCGCGGCCACCAGCGCGATCGCCGTGAAGTCCTTCACCGGATCGTAGGGCAGCTTGCGGTAGAGTGTCTTGTTGATGGCAAGCGTGGTCGAGGTCGCGATCATCATGGTGTAGCCGTCGGGTTCGGCTCTCGCCACGAACTCCGCGCCAAGCGCGGTCGCAGCCCCCGGCTTGTTTTCGACCACGACTGTAGCGCCAAGGCCGCTCTGCAACTGGTCGGCGACCATGCGGCCAAGAAGGTCGGTAGTGCCGCCCGGCGGATAAGGCACGATCATCTTGATGGGCCGGCTCGGATAGGCTTCCGCCAGCGCCGGCTTCGCCCCGAGCGCGACCAGCCCGCCACCCAGTCCGGCAACGACCTCCCGACGTGTCAATGGCATGCGTTCTCCCCGGGGTAGCGTTGTTGTTTTCGGCCAGGCCGTTTCCGAACCACATGAGTTGGTCGGACGACACAACTAGGACCAGCAAAGTGCAATCCGGCTTGTGGCACGCGAGGGGGCCGATGCCAACTTAATCAGAACGCAACTCTCATGGGCTAAATTCGCAATAGCCCAGTCTTTTCGGACCGGCTCCGGTCCGCTTGCTTCGGCCCCAATGGGCCGAATTCATCCTCAACCTCGTCAGCCGCACGCCAGGGGGCAGCCAATATGCGAAGAATGACCGTCATTGCCGTCGCCACGATGCTTGGCGCCGCGCCGGCATTCGGCCAGGGCGCAGCCGTCGCGGGCGCGGCAAATCCCGCACATGCGGCCCCGGCCAAGCCGGCCACCGCCGCATCCACCCCCGAATCGCGCTCGGCGGCGGCGCTGGCGCTGTCGCATGAACCGACCTTCGACGAAGGCACCGCGGAGCGCCTCAAACAGGCCGCGCTGAGTTATACCGATCTGGCGGTGCGCGGCGGCTGGCCGATGATTCCGGCCGATGCCAAATTCACCGTGGGCGTGGCCGGGCCGAATGACGACCTGCTGCGCCGGCGCTTGCTCGTCAGCGGCGACCTCGCCGCCGACAAGCCGACCACCGGGCCGTACGACGACGTCGTCGCCGAGGCGATAAAACGTTTCCAGGTGCGCCACGGGCTGGCCGCGACCGGGACCGTGACGCCGCGGACGCTGGCCGCCCTCAACGTTCCCGTGCAGAAACGCATCAAGCAACTCGAGGCTTCGCTGGAGCGCCTCGAGAACATGAATTTTTCCTTCGGCAGGCGCTATGTCGTCGTCAACCTTCCCGCCGCCTTCGCCGAAGCCGTCGAGGACGATCATGTGGTGCGGCGCTATCGCGTCATCGTCGGCAAGACCGAAAAGCCGTCGCCGACGCTGACCGCGGAGATCACCAGCGTCAACCTCAACCCGACCTGGACCGTGCCCTCCTCGATCGCGAAAACCGAAATCTCCGCGCATATGCGCAAAGACCCCGGCTATCTCGCGCGCATGCACATGGAGGTGCTGGACAGCCACGATAGTCCGATCGATCCGCATTCGGTCGACTGGTCCGGCGCGCATACGCCGAATTTCACGGTGCGGCAGCTCAACGGCACCTGGAATGCGCTCGGCGCCGTCAAGATCGACATGCCAAATCCCTATTCGGTCTACATGCACGACACCAACCAGCACAATCTGTTCAGCGACGACTACCGCTTCGATTCGCATGGTTGCTCGCGCGTCGACAACGTGCGCGATCTCGCCGCGTGGTTGTTGTCCGAAGAGATGCCGAAATGGAATCGCGCCGCGATCGATGCGGCGATCTCAACCGGCCAGCGCGAGGACATCGCGCTGCCGAAGAAGGTCCCGGTGGCCTGGGTCTATCTGACGGCATGGATGACGAAAGACCAGACCATCCAGTTCCGCAACGACATCTACGACCAGGACGAGCAATTGCTGGAAGCCACCGCCGAAGAAGCCGCCTTCTTCAACCAGGCCGCCAATCATCCGTTGACGGCGCATCTCGCGCAGTAGTCGCCCCACCTCCCCCGCTTGCGGGGGAGGTCGACGCGCGAAGCGCGGCGGGTGGGGGAAACTCTGTCCACGCGGCATCTGCGTCCCATCTGGCACCCCCACCCCAACCCTCCCCCGCGAAGAGCGGGAGAGGGAGCAGAGCAGCGCAAGCGGCCATGAGCGCACCGCCATTGCCGAAACGGCGAGGCAATGCTTCACTCCAAAAAAAACGGGGAAACCTCATGCTGATCCTTCACCACGCCTGGCGCTCGAGCGCCTCGCGGCGCGTCCGGCTCTGCCTCGCCGAAAAGGGCCTCGATTACGAGGGCCACCACGTCGACCTGGAAAAGATGGAGCATCATTCGCCGGAATACCTGAAAATCAATCCGCTCGGCGTGATCCCGACCCTGATCCATGACGGCAAGCCGCTGCACGAAAGCGGCACGATCTGCGAATATCTCGACGAGAGTTTCCCCGATCCGCCGCTGCGCCCCGAAACCCCTTACGAGCGCGCGGAGATGCGCAACTGGATCCGGCATGTCGATGGGCTGATCGGCAATCTCATCATCTTCAACTGGCGCCACCATCTGCAGAAGACCGCCGAGCAATGGAGCGACGAGGAACTCGCCGAAAGGCTGAAGAAGATTCCGAGCAAGGAGCGCCAGGAAGCCTGGCTGCGGGTGGCGCGAAAGCCCTACACGGAGGAAGAGCGCGAGGCCGCGCGCGCAAAGCTGGTGGCGCAATTGCTCGACCGCATGGAGGAGGCGCTGAAGCCAGCAGGCTGGCTGGTCGGTAACGCCTATTCGATCGCCGATATCGCCGCCGTTCCGTTCGTCAAGCGCATCGACGAGGAGATCGCGCCGCATGAGGTCACGGCAAACAAACATCCCCGCGTGACCCAATGGTGGGCTAGCATCCAGGCCCGGCCGGCGTTCGCGACAGCGAAGATCGGCCCGTTCCTGGATTCGTGAATTGAAATCGTGACGCCTCAACTTGCTCCGCCGCACCTCTCCCGCTTGCGGGGGAGGTCGGATCGCATCGGAGATGCGATCCGGGTGGGGGAATGCCTCCGCAGACGCCGGTGCTCGCTGCGGGCACCCCCACCCCGCCCTCCCCCGCAAGCGCGGGAGAGGGAGTGCACCGACATTGCCGAAGCAGCGAACCAATGCTTCAATGATCAAAACGCCAACAACCGAAAGCCGCCTTCCATGCTGGACGTCCCCAAGAAAGCCGAAAAATCCTTCGCCGACGGCAAGATCCTGCTGGGCGTCACCGAGGGCGTCGGCGTCATCACCTTCAACAATCCCGAGAAGCGCAACGCCATGTCGCTCGACATGTGGGAGGGGCTCGGCCACGCGCTGGTCGAATTGCGCGACGATCCCGACGTGCGCGTGGTGATCCTGACCGGCGCCGGCGATAAGGCTTTTGTCTCGGGCGCCGACATCAGCCAGTTCGAGAAGAACCGCCACAACGCCGAAGCCTCCGAAGAATATGCTAAAAAGAGCGCGGCACAGCGCGCACTGCTGGCGGACTTTCCAAAACCTGTGATCGCTTCGATCCGCGGCTTCTGCCTCGGCGGCGGCATGCAGGTCGCGATGTCCGCGGATATCCGGATCGCTTCCGACAACAGCCAGTTCGGTATCCCCGCGGCCAAACTCGGCATCGCCTATGGCTATGATGGCCTCAAAAACCTGGTGTCGCTGGTCGGCCCGTCCTGGGCGCGGCTGCTGATGTATACGGGCATGCGGATCGATGCCGCGGAGGCGCAGCGCATCGGCCTCGTCGATCGCGTGCTGCCGGATGCGGAATTGTGGGACGCGACCATGGAGATCGCCCGCACCATCTCCGGCAACGCACCGCTCGCGATCCAGGCCGCCAAGATCACCATCAAGCAGGTGACAAAGGACGAAAGCCAGCGCGACATGGACGCCATCAAGGCGATCGGCACGGCATGCATGGACTCGGAAGATTTCCGCGAGGGCCGCCGCGCGTTCATGGAAAAGCGCAAGCCGAGATTCACGGGAAAGTAGAACGCCCCGTCATTCCGGGGCGCGCGATAGCGTCGAACCCGGAATCTCGAGATTCCGGGTTCAGCCCTGCGGGCTGCCCCGGGATGACAACAGGGAACTCAACATGCACAAACCCGTCAACACCCCCGGCACTGCCATGCCGCAAACCCAAGCCGCGCCGCTGCCGCTGTCGCGCTTCAAGGTGATCGACCTGACGCTGGCGCGCGCCGGGCCCTCCTGCGTCCGCACGCTGGCCGACTGGGGCGCCGAGGTGATCCGGGTCGAGCCGCCGCCGGGCGACGACGAGGCCGAGGAATTGATCGGCCGGCGCGACGGCTCGGATTTTCAAAACCTGCATCGCAATAAGCGCGCCATCACGCTGAACCTGAAGACCTCCGAGGGCCGAGAAATCCTGATGCGGCTCGCCGAACAGGCCGACGTCATCGTCGAGAACATGCGGCCCGGCGTCGTCAAACGGCTCGGCGTCGATTATGAATCGGTGAGGAAGCGCAATCCGCGCATCGTCTATGGCAGCATTTCCGGCTTCGGCCAGTACGGTCCGTATACCTCCAGGCCCTCGATCGACCAGATCGCGCAGGGCATGAGCGGCATCATGTCGGTGACGGGCATTCCGGGCCAGGGCCCGGTCCGCGTCGGCGTCGCCGTCACCGACATCATGGCCGGCGCCTTCCTCGCGCAGGGCGTGCTGGTCGCACTGCTCGATCGCGAAGTATCCGGCGAAGGCCGCTGGGTGCAGACCTCGCTGATCGAGGCCGGCCTGACGCTGCTGGATTTCCAGGCGACGCGCTGGACCATGGACAAGAAGATCCCGCCGCAGGAGGGCAACAACCATCCGACCAACGCGCCTATGGGGACGTTTCCGACCGCCGACGGCTTCATCAACATCGCCGCCACCAGCAACAAGAATTTTGCGAAATTCTGCGCGCTGATCGACCGCGCGAGCATGGCGAGCGACCCGCGCTTTGCCTCGACCGCAATGCGGCGGCAAAACAAGCAGGCGATGAACGAGGAGATCGCGAGCGCCCTGCGCGCGAAGACCACGCGCGAATGGTTCGAATTGATCGTCGCCGCCGAACTCCCCTGCGGGCCGGTCTACGACATCAAGCAGGCTTTTGCCGATCCGCAGGTCGAGGCGCTGCGCCTCAGGCGCTCCGTCACCCATCCCCGCCTCGGCGAGATAGACCTGGTGGCGCAGCCCTGCGAGATCACGGGTTTTGACCGCGCGATCCGCACCGCCACGCCCGACCTCGGCGAACACAACGACGAAATCCTGGGATCGCTCGGCTATCGTCCGGACGAAATCGCGAAGCTGAAGGCGGCGCGGGTGATTTGAAGTGGCGGCGGAGTCTCCGTTATTCGTCCATCAGAAACGAGAGCGCCGGTTGCCGGCCCGTCGTGACTTACGACCCATGATCCCAGGCGGTAGTGGTAGGGCGGAAACCGTCGAACAGCTTCGCTCAACATAAGCGCCGCGGCGTGTGGGTCCCGGCGCGGGGGCCGGGACGACGTTGAGAGGCTACAACGCCGCCAGCACCGCCTTTGCGATATCCGCCGTGCCGTTGCTGCCGCCGAATTCCATCGGCTTGATTCCTCCCGCATACACCTTGTCGACCGCCCGCTCGATCCGTTCACCGGCTTCCGCCGCCTGCCCGAGGTCGAACTTGTCGGCGAGCCAGTCCAGCATCATCGCGGCCGACAGGATCATGCCGGTCGGATTGGCCTTGCCCTGGCCCATGATGTCGGGCGCGGTGCCATGGCAGGGCTGGAACACCGCATGGGTGTCGCCGATGTCGGCCGACGGCGCCATGCCCATGCCGCCGATCAGGCCCGCGGTCATGTCGGAGAGGATGTCGCCGAACATGTTCTCCATCACCATGACGTCGAAATCCCAGGGCCGCTTGACCAGCAGCGCCGAACAGGCGTCGACATATAGCCGGTCGGCCTTGACTTCCGGATGACGTTGAGCGGCCTCGTCGAACATCTCGCGAAAGAACGCGAACGCCTTGAACACATTGGCCTTGTCGACGCAGGTCAAGGCACCGGGCCGCCCGCGCGCCTTGCGGCGTTCGGCCAGCTTGAAGGAAAACTCGAACAATCGCTCCGAGGTTTTTCGGGTGATCACCAGCGTCTCGCGCGCCTCGCTGTCGGTAACGACGCCCTTGCCCATCGAGGCGAACAGGCCCTCGGTGGATTCGCGGATGACGACGAGGTCGATGCCGCGCGCATCCGCGCCGACGATCGGGCTCGGCACGCCAGGGATCAGCCGCGCCGGCCGCACGCCGGCGTAGAGATCGAAATGAAAGCGCAGCTCGACCTGCGGCATGATCTCGGTGTTGTCGGGATAGCGCACCGACGGCAACCCGCAGGCGCCGAGCAGGATGGCGTCGGCCTCCTCGCACAGCCGCACGGTCGACTCCGGCATCGATTTTCCGGTCTCGCGATAATGGTTGGCGCCGGCCGGCGCCTCGGTGAAGCGGAACTTCAGGTCGGTGGTCGCCTCAACCTTGCGTAAAACTTCAAGCGCCGGCGCCATCACCTCGGGGCCGATACCGTCGCCGGCAAGGACGGCGATGTGGAGCGAGTTGTTGGCGGACATGCGAGGATTCCTTATGAAGGGAGACGGAAGCGCGGACAGCCGACATCCAAGGCCGTCATTCCGGAGCGATGCGAAGCATCGAACCCGGAATCTCGAGATTCCGGGTCTGGTGCTTGCGCACCATCCCGGAATGACGTTGAGAGACCATTCACGGCGTCAGCACGGCGCGGCCGACCAGCCGGCCCTTCTGCAAATCGACCAGCGCCTGGTTGGCCTTGCCGAGCGGCATCGGCGTGACCGGGATCGGCGCGATCTTCTTGGCGCGGACCAGGTCAAGCAACTCCTGCGTTTCGCGCAAGTTTCCGACATAGCTGCCCTGGATCGTGATCGCCTTGATCGGGATCAGCGGCAGCGCCCAGGTCGCGCCGCCGCCGAACAGGCCGACGATCACGAGCTTGCCGCCCTTGGTCAGGCAATCGAAGCCGAGCTGCGTGGTCTTGGGGTTGCCGACGAGATCGATCACTGCGCGGATCGGCCCGCCGGCCTTCTGCGCCAGCTGCTCCAGCGCGTCCGGCGCGGCGCCGTCGACGGTCGCGAGCGCGCCGGCCTTTTCAGCGGCCTCGCGCTTGCTGGCATCGATATCGACCACGATGGCGCCCTTGCCGCCCATCGCCTTCAACAGCGACAGCGCCATCAGGCCGAGCCCGCCGGCCCCGAAGATCACGATCGGCGTGTTGAAGTCGGCTTGCACCTTCTTCAGCGCGCTGTAGGTGGTGACGCCGGAGCAGGCGTAGGGCGCCGCGGTGACCGGATCGAGGCCTTTCAGGTTGAGCAGGTATTTTGGGTGCGGCACCGTCATGTGGTCGGCGTAGCCGCCGTCGCAATAGACGCCGAGCGCATTCGGTTTCACGATGCACATGTTCTCGTCGCCGCCAAGGCAGATCGTGCATTTGCCGCAGCCGAGCCAGGGATAGACCAGCACGACGTCACCGACCTTGAGGCCGCCCTTGTCGGCGTCCCTGACGTCGGGCCCGAACGCCACCACTTCGCCCGCGCTCTCATGGCCCATGGTGCGCGGCAGCGATACGCCGCGATCCTTTAGCGACAGCGGCTTGCGGCCGTGGCCGAGTTCGTAGCCGCCCTCCCAGATATGCAGGTCGCTGTGGCAGACGCCCGCCGCTTTCACCTTGAGCAGCACCTGCGTCCCCGACGGCCGCGGCGTCGGCTCATCCACTTCCTGCAGAGGCGCGTTGAAATCGGTGACCTTGAAACTCTTCATCGCTTCGCTCCCGATCATTTTTGCTGTTGCGCGGATACTGCCGTGCAATCCCGCGCCGTTGTTAGAGGGTTAGCCGGCGCCGATCAATGGATGATGGCAGGCGGCGAATTGTTGCGGCGCGACCTCGCGAAGTTCCGGCACCTCGTCGCTGCAGCGCTGGTCGGCGCGGGGGCAGCGGGTGCGGAAACGGCAGCCGGAGGGCGGCGCCATCGGCGATGGCGGCTCGCCGACCGCGACACTTTCGGCCGGGCGCACGTCCGGATCGGGCACCGGGATCGCCTCGATCAGGAGCGCGGTATAGGGATGGGCCGGGTGCGCGAACAGGTGCTCGGAAGGCCCGACCTCGCAGAGCCTTCCGAGATACATCACGGCGACGCGATCGCTCACCGCCTTTACCACGGCGAGATCGTGGGCGATGAACAGAAGCGTCAGGCCGAAGCGCGCCTTCATGTCCTCCAGCAGGTTGAGGATCTGCGCGCGGATCGAAACGTCGAGCGCCGAGACCGGCTCGTCGCAGACGATGAATTCCGGATTGAGCACCAGCGCGCGCGCAATGCAGATGCGCTGGCATTGTCCGCCGGAGAATTCGTGCGGCAGCCGTCCGGCCACCAGCTGCGGATCGAGACCGACCGCGCTCAGCACTTCATGGACGAGCTGCTCGCGCCGCTCTGGATCCTTGACGCCGGCGATCAGCAGCGGCTCGGCGATGATGTCGCCGATCCGCCGCCGCGGATTGAGCGAGGCGATCGGGTCCTGGAAGATCAGCTGCACGCGCCGGCGCATTTTTCGCAACGCCTCGCCCTGCATCGCGGTGAGCTCCTGGCCGTCGAACAGCACCCGCCCCGATTGAGGCCGCCGCAGCTGCAGCACCGCGCGGCCAAGCGTCGACTTGCCGCAACCGGACTCGCCGACCAGGCCGAGCGTCTCGCCACGCTCGACTTCCAGACTGACGCCGGACACCGCATGGATGGTCCGGCCGCCGACGGAATATTCGACGACGAGGTCCTGCACCTCGAGCAGCGGCGCGCGTCCTGTCGATTGTTGGGCGGCGTCCATCATGCCTCGACGCCGGCTGCGAGCGAAATCGGATGGAAGCAGGCGAACTGATGGTCCGGCGATTCCGCCGCGCCAAGCAGGGGTTTTTCGCGATGACAGAGGCCGGAGGCATAATTGCAGCGCGGCGAGAACGAGCAGCCCTGGATCGGCCGGGTCGGATCGGGCGGCCGTCCCGAAATCGCCGGCAACGGCGTGTGCGGGGCGGCGTCGATCTTCGGGATCGCCGCCAGCAGCGCCTCGGTGTAGGGCATGTGCATGTTCTTGAACAGCCGAGGCGTCGGCGCCCGTTCGACGACGCGGCCGGCATACATCACGGCGACTTCGTCGGTGCGGCCGGCGACCACGCCGAGGTCGTGCGTGATCAGGATCATCGCCATGTGGCGGCGGCGCTGCTCGCGCGCCAGCAGATCGAGAATTTGCGCCTGGATGGTGACGTCGAGCGCGGTGGTCGGCTCGTCGGCGATCAGGAGTTTCGGCTCGCACGACAGCGCGATCGCAATCGCCACCCGCTGCCGCATGCCGCCGGAGAGCTGGTGCGGATATTGCTTCAACCGCTGCTCCGGTGCGGGAATGCCGACCGCGGCCAGCAATTCCACGCTGCGATGTCTCGCAGCATGGCCGTCGAGTTCGAGATGCTCCCGCAGCGTCTCGATCAATTGCGTGCCGATGGTCAGCACCGGATTGAGCGAGGTCATCGGGTCCTGGAACACCACCGCGAGCGATTTCCCGCGCAGCTTGCGCAGCCGTTCGGGATCGAGCCGCGCCAGATCCTGCCCGTCGAACATCACCCGGCCAAAGAGTTTCGCCTTCTTCGGCAGCAGTTGCAGGATCGAGCGCGACAGCATCGTCTTGCCGCAACCGGATTCGCCGACGATGCCGAGCGTGCGGCCGGCGCCGACGGTGAGGTCGACCCGATCCACCGCACGCAGATTGCCGCGCGGGGTCGGCAGGTCGACCGCGACATCCTCGAGCGAAAGCAGGACCGGCTCGCTCACAGCGCGCCCTGGCGCGGATCGGTCAGCGCCCGCAGCGTATCGCCGATCAGGTTGAAGGACAGCACGGTCAGGAACATCGCGATCGCGGGAATGAAGGCGAGCCGCGGCGCGATCTCCAGGCTCTCACGTCCCTCCCCGATCATGCTGCCCCAGCTCGAAATCGGCGGGGGCACGCCGAGCCCGAGGAACGACAACGCGCCTTCGGCAACGATGGTGACGGCGACCCCGAGCAGGAAGAAGGCGAGCAGCGGCAGCAGCACGTTGGGCAACAGCTCGCGCAGCAGGATGCGCGCATGCGTTGCGCCGAGCGCTTGCGCCGCGATCACGAATTCGCGCCGCGCCAGCGTAAGCGTCGCCGCGCGCGCCACCCGCATGAAGGCGGGAATGCCGAGCACGCCGAGAATGCAGGTGAGGTTCAACAATGATTGCCCGAGATAGGCGGTCACCGCCAGCGCCAGGATCAGGGGCGGAAACGCCAGCAGCACGTCCATGCTGCCGACGACAACGGATTCAAAGCGGCCGCGGAAATAGCCGGACAGCATGCCGAGCGCGCCGCCGATGGTGAGCCCGATGACCGGCCCGCAGAGCCCGACCGTCAGCGATATCCGCGCGCCGAAGATCAGCCGCGCCAGTTCGTCCCGCCCGAGGCCGTCGGTGCCGAGCCAGTGCAGCATGGACGGCGCCGCGCGGCGCTCCAGCATGTCCATGTCGGTCGGACTGGACAGCGGCAACAGGCCGGCCAAAGCGGCGGCGGCGAGGATGAAAATCGTCCAGCCGACCGCCGCCCAGAACAGCGGCCCCAGCCGGCGCGTCCGCATCACGGGGCCGACGGCGACATCCTCATCGATGACGAGTTCAAGCGTGGCCATGGCGGATCCTGGGATCGAGCACGGCATAGAGCATGTCGACGACAAAATTCATCAGCACGAAGCCGCCGGCCACCACCAGCACCACGCCCTGCAGGATGATGAGGTCGCGGGTGTAGATGGCGCCGACCAGGAGCCGGCCGATCCCCGGCAGCGCGAAGATCGTCTCGACGATCACCGCGCCGCCGATCAGGCGGCCGATGTTGATGCCGGTGATCGTGATCAGGGTCAGCGACGACGGTTTCAGGGCATGCACGAACAGGATGCGCGAGGCCGTCAATCCCTTGGCCTTGGCCAGCGCGATGTAATCCTCCTGCAGGGTTGCGATCATGTCGGAACGCAGCACCCGCATGATCCCCGGCCATTCCGCCAGCGCCAGCGTCAGCGCGGGGAGCACCATGAAGCGCAAATTCGCCAAGGGGTCCTCGCCGAACGGCACGTAGCCGGTGGCCGGCAGCCAGCGCAGCTCGACCGCGAACAGATAGATCAGGAGGATCGCAGACAGAAAGGTCGGCACCGACAGCATGCCGAAGGCGCTGCCGGTCATGAAGCGGTCGAAGGCGCCGCCGCTTCTGACCGCGCAGGCGATGGCGACGGGAACGCCGATGGCGAGCCCCGCGATCTCGGCAAAGAACATCAGTTCGAACGATACCGGCAGCCGCTCGCCAACCGCCTGCAGCACGGTCTGGCCGGTACGGAACGAGCGGCCGAAATCGCCCTCGAGCACATGGCCGAGCCAGCTCAGGTAACGCCACAAGATAGGCTCGTCGAGGCCCATGTCATGGCGCAATGCCGCGACCTTCTCCGGCGTCGCCTGATCGCCCAGGATCACGTAGGCGAGATCGCCCGGCAGCAGCGAGGCGATCAGGAAGGTCAGCAGCGATACCGCGAGCAGAACCGGCACGAGATACAACAGCCGTCGCGCGACAAAGCCCAGCATCGGCGATTATTCCATCCAGACATCGGATACGTCGATCACCCCGCCATAGATCTTCGGCAGGCCTTTCAGCCTGGCGCTCGAGATCGCGTAATAGGTGTTCTGGAAGGTCCAGAACCACACCGCCTCCTTGTTGATCAGCCGGCTGATCGCGCAATAGTCCTCGATACGGCTGGCGACGTCGGCAGTCGTGCGGGCGTGCTCAAGCAGATGATCGAGTTCGGGATTGGAATAATTGGCCAGCGCGACCGGGCTGCCGGTGTGGAAATTGGCGTACATCTGCGGATCGGGATCGGCCAGATCGACGATCCGCCACGGCGTCAGCTGGAACTGCCGCATGAAGGCGCGCGGCACGATGGTGGCCTGGTCGACCTGCTCGATCTCCATATTGGCGCCGACCTGCTTCCAGAACTGCTGCAGCACCTGGCCGGTGGCGCGCCCGCGCGGGGTCGCGGTCACGAGCATCTTGAAATCGACCGGCTTGCCATAATCCTTGATCAGCGCCTTGGCCTTCTCGACATCGTTGGGCAACGCGCCGTCGTCCTTGCACTTGACCCAGGAGCCATCCCCATAGGGGTTGCTCGCCGGCCGGCTCAGACCGTTAGTGAGCGCCTGCGACATCTTCTTGCGGTCGATCGCCATCACCAGCGCCTGGCGCACGCGCACGTCGTCAAACGGCGCGACCTTGGTGTTGAAGGCGTAGACCGCGGCGCCCGAGCCCGCATAGGAATGGACCGCCATCTTCGGGTCCTTCCGGGCCTTTTCGATATTGTCGGCATCGACCTCGTCGTCCCAGATGATATCGGCCTCGCCCGATTGCAGGCTGGCGAAGCGCGACTGCGCATCCGGCAACGGCTTCAGCACGATGCGGTCGAGATGGGGATGGCCCTTGTTCCAGTAGTCCGGATTGCGTTCGAGCACCATGCGGTCGCCCGCGGTCCACGATTTCAGAATATAGGGCCCGGTGCCGACGGGATTGCGGTTGTAGTCGTCACCCTTGGTCTTCCACGCCGTCGGCGATTGAACGACGTTGTTCGAGCTTTGCAGGGTCAGGAGCGACGGCAGGTTCACCGAAGGGTCGTTCAGATTATAGACCAGCGTGAGTTCGTCGGGCGCCTGCACATCGTGAACGAAGGAAATGTAGAAGGCGCAGCGGCATTTGTTGGCCGGGTCCTTCTGCCGGTCGAAATTGGCTTTCACCGCTTCAGCGTTGAACGGCGTGCCGTCGTGGAATTTGACGCCGGGCCGCAGCTTGAAGGTCCAGGTCTTGAAATCGTCGGAATGCGTCCAGGACAGCGCGAGCTTCGGCGCGGCCTCGCCCTTGTCGTTGAGCGTGGTCAGCGTATCGAAAATCGCGGCGGCCGCGGTTTCCGCCGAGGTATCGAAGACGCCGACCTTCAGCGGATCGAAACCGGGAATGTCGAGTTCAAGGCCGACGGTGATGCTGCCGCCCTGTTTTTGCGCGCTGGCGGCGCCGATCGACAAGGCAACACCAAATACCGTCGCAAGGAAAATTCGCGCAATGGCGCGCACGCGCAATACCGCCTTCATGGGTGCTCTCTCCAGGGTGTCTGCCGTCCGCTCGTTCCGGATCGTTGTTGTGTGCATCCGAGATTGGCTGGAATCGCAGGCCCCGGCAAGGCCGCAAGTGGACCGCGGATGAAAAGCCGCAGACCTCATGCTTTCGTTGAATATGCGCGGCCTTTAGCCCAGCTCGGCCAGCAGCGGTTTGCCGGAGAAAGCCGCGATTTCGTCATGGGAAAGCCCGGCCTCCTTCAAGAGCGCCACCGTGTGCTCGCCGAGCGTCGCGATCCGCTTGCCGGCAGAGACGGTCGCTTCCGACATGCGGAATGGCAGGTTCAACACCTTGAACGTGCCGCCGCCGTCTTCCACCTCGGTCAACGCGCCGCGGTGGACGAGCTGCGGATCGCGCAGCGCCTCGGCAACCGTGCGATAGGCCGAACAGGGGACGCCGGCGTTATTCAACTCCGCGAGGCATGTTTCGGTCGTGAGCGTTTTCGACCAGCTCTCGACACCATCCATCAAGTCTCCCCAGTGCTCGCGGCGGTCGGCATATTTCAGGAACCTGGGATCGGCGACCCACTCGGGATGGCCGATCGCCTTGATCAGCCCCAGGAAGGTTCTCTCGCTGGCGACCGCCAGCATGACATATCCGTCCGCGGTTGCGAGCGGGCCGAACATCGGCCGCTGGGTCTGCTTGACCGGAAATTGCGACCACTGCAATTCATTCAAGGTCAGGCTCAGCATCGATTCCAGCATCGAGACGTCGATGTGCTGACCTCGTTTTGTGTCGTGACGCCGGTACAGCGCGGCCGAGATCGCGCCGAACGCATAGACGCCGGTGAGAACGTCGGCGTGATAGATGCCGCAATAGTCGGGACGGGACCGCCCGGGCTGGTAGGCGAGATGCGCCATGTCGTAGCCGGAAGCCGCGTGGATGACCGGCGCGTAGGCCGCAAGCTCAGCCGACGGACCGGTCTGGCCGTAGCCGGAGATCGAGCAATAGATCAGCTTCGGATTGAGTTCGCGCAGCGAGGCATAGTCGAGCTTCAACCGCCGCATCACACCGGGACGAAAATTCTCGACCAGAATATCGGCGGTCGCGACCAGCCGGCGGATGATTTCGATGGCGTCAGGGGATTTCAGGTCGAGCACGAGGCTCTTCTTGCCGACATTGAGCTGGCCGAAGGTGGTCGAGCAGCCGCTACGGACGGGGGGACGGGTACGCATCGTCTCCCCTTCGGCCGTCTCGACCTTGATCACCTCCGCGCCCATGTCCGCCAGCATGCGCGCGCAATGCGGGCCGGCGATCGTGGTCGAAAAATCGATGACCCGAAGGCCATGGAAGCACTTCGTCATATGGCCCTCATCCTTGTCTTCCATCGTCATCCCGAACTCCCTTCGGCCCCCCTCTCCGAGGTGGCGACATGACCCTAGATTGCGCGGCTCGGCCGGGGAAGCGATTCTCTCGCAACGAATATTGCGATCGGCGGTTGGCGCCCCATGTGACCCGGGAGATTTGGAACCATTCTTGCATGATTGGCAGCAAGGATGGGAAGAGGGGTTTATTTGAGAGTTTTGTTCGTCACGACCGAGATGGACGACTTCGTCCGGGTGGGCGGGCTCGCGGCCGTCTCGGCAGCCCTCCCCCGCGCCCTTCGGCTCTGGAGCGACGTCAGGGTCCTGCTTCCCGGCTATCGTGACGTCATCGAACAACTCACGCATATTCAAATCGTTGGCCGGTGTTCGCCGCTGGCGCAAATGCCGGCCTGCTCACTTGGTCTGGCGTCGACCCGGGACGGGCTGCCGGTCTACGTCGTCTTGTGCCCGCAGCTTTACGACCGGCCCGGCAACCCCTATGGCGATGCCTCGGGCCGCGACTGGGCGGACAACGACGTCCGTTTTGGACGGCTCGCCTCGGTCGCCGCCCAGCTCGCGGCAGGCAGTCTGGACAAGAATTGGGCAGCCGATCTGGTTCACGCCAATGACTGGCAGGCCGCGCTGGTGCCGGCCTATCTGGCCTGGAACGCGGTCAACATCCCGAGCATCCTGACCATCCACAACCTCGCCTATCAGGGCCTGTTCCCCCGGGATTCCCTGCGCCGGATCGGAGCGCCCGAAGATTCCTTCCATATCGACGGGCTCGAATTCTACGACAAGCTGTCCTTCCTCAAGGGCGGCCTGGTCTACGCCTCGCACCTGACCACCGTCAGCGAGACCTATGCCAGGGAGATCACCACGCCCGAGCTCGGCTGCGGGCTCGAGGGCCTGCTGCGGCGCCGCTCCGACGCCGAGCAATTGACGGGAATCCTCAACGGCATCGACGAAACCTGGGATCCGCGGGTCTGCGCGCAACTGGCGCAGCCGTTCGGCGCGGGCGACTGGGAGGGCAAGCAGGCGAATTCGGATTACGTCCGCCAGCAATTCGGCCTGGCGTTGTCGCGCGGCCCGATCTTCGGTCTCGTGGCCCGGCTGGTTCACCAGAAGGGCGTCGATCTCGTGCTGTCGGCGGCCGACGAGATCATCGAGACCGGCGGGCAGATCATCGTCACCGGCTCGGGCGAGCCCGAGATCGAGCAGGCGCTGGTCGATGCGCATCGCCGCAGGCCCGATGCGATCGGGGTCGCGATCGGTTTCAACGACGCCCAGGCGCGGCGGATTTTTGCCGGCAGCGATTTCACGCTGATGCCGTCGCGCTTCGAGCCCTGCGGCCTGAGCCAGATGTACGCCCAGAAATTCGGATCGCTGCCGATCGGCCACCAGACCGGGGGACTTGCGGAAACCATCACCGACGGCGAGACCGGATTTTTGTTCGACCGTCCCTCCACCGAATCCTTCCTCGGCGGCGTTCGCCGCGCCTTCGCCGCCTTCAAGGCCAAGGATCGCCTCGACTCCATGCGCCGCAGCGCGATGGCGCGGTCGTTCAGCTGGGACGTTTCGGCCGCGCTCTACGGCGCGCTGTACCGCAAGGCGTTGTCGTCCTAGGCACAACAGTCTCTTATCATTTCGACCGTGTTCCCGTCGTTCCGGATCAGGGCACCCGCCGCGTCTCCGGCATCACAAGCCAGATCATCGCAAGCCCAACCGCGGCGACGGCTGCAAGCCCGGTGAAGGCGACGCTGCTGCCGAACCTGTCGCTGGCGGTGCCGGCCAGCACCGTGCTGAGAGAGGCGCCGATGCCGGTCGCCGTGCCGACGATTCCCTGCGCCAGATTGAAGTGACCGCTTCCGAACGCCACGTCGGCCACGATCAAGGGTATCATGACACTGAAGACGGCCGCGGTGATTCCGTCGAACACCTGGACACCAACCAGCAAATAGGGATCGCTCACGGTTGCAAACAGCAGGCCGCGGATCGCGAGCGCGGCAAAGCCCAGCAGCAGGAGCGGCCGCCGGCCCCATTGCTGGGCCTTGCGTCCGACCGACGGAGACGTCAGCGCAACGATGGCCTGCGGCACGATGATGCAGGCCGCGATCAGCACCGGCGCCCACTGGCTCGAACGGGTCGTGACCACGCCCGCCATCAGCGGAAGCATCGCGGCGTTGGCAAGTTGCAGCAGCAGCACGGCGGCGGCGAAGATCAGCAATGGGCGCTGGCACACGAGGTTGACGACGCTCGTCGCACTGGCATCGGGCACCTCGCGCGGCACGGCGCCGTGCGCCTGCGCCACGTCGATTTCAGTTTCGCGGATACGCGCCAGCGCCAGCAGGGTCGGAACCGCCAGAATGAAGGTGACGAGGAACACCGAACGGCTCGACAACAGGTAGCCCGCCGTCCCCATCACGGCTGCCGCGACCCCGTTGCCGAGCGAAGCGTAGCGGGCGTTGCGCCCCAGCCGTTCACCCATCGCAAGCGGCCCGACCAGACCAAGACTGATCGCGGCGATGGCCGGGCCGAGCACGCAACTCGCGGCCGCATGCAGCGTCGCAGCCGCCACGACCACGGGAAAGATCGGCCAGGCCGCATAGGCAAGCGCGCTAACGCCGATCGCCGCCACCGCAAAACCCGCCACCAGACGTTCGGAGCGGGCCGCATCGACAATTGCGCCGCCAGGCATCTGCCCGATCAGCCCCACGATCCCGCCGATCGACAGCACAAGGCCGATCTGGCCCTGCGTCCATTTCTGGGTGGTCAGGTAGACCGCGATGAAGGGTCCAAATCCGGTTTGCACATCGGCGAGGAAAAAGATGAACCAGTCGAGACCGCGCAAGCTCCCGCGCGAGGCCCGCTGGCGCAATCCATCTTCCCGGGGCGGTCGCGGATCGCCATCGGCGCCGCCCGCCTGGCGGACATGAACAGAATCGGTCGACGATCTGGGCGGGCGCACCAACAGCTTGCTTCTCCAGATGTCAGGGATTGAATGGCTGCAGGATGCCGGAGGCGCCGAGCACCACGATCGGCTGATCTTCCTTGTATTCGGGCGCCGCCCTCACCTGATCCTTGGTCAATTCGAGGGTGATGCTATCGCTCTTGTCGTTGACCCCACCGAAGCGCAGCGCATTCCAGTCGACCACGATCTTGCGGCTGCCGACGCCGAGAAAGCCGCCGAAATCGATCACCGCCGCGCGCACCTTGCCGCTGCGATCGACGATCACGTCGACGATGTGCCCCATGTCTTCATCGGCCGGGCTGCGCACATCGCGGCCAAGCACGCCATGCGCATCCCTTGCACCGATGATGGTGACGGAGGGCGGCGGCGCCGGTTCCTTTGACCTCGGCGTGGTGGTCGTGGATGGCGGCTGAGCCGGCGGCGTGACATTATCCTGCGCCCGCGATGTCGCAGCCGCGAGGGCTGCCAGCATGGACGCCACGATGATCGACAAAAGTCCTGCGCGCATGCGGCCTCCTCAATTCAGCGCCGTCCTCAATTCGCCAGTACGATCGACACCTGGATCCGGCCGTGCGTGCGCAAGACCTCCAGCGCCACCTCGTCGCCATGTCGGCTCACCCGGAGATCGACACTTGAGGATCCCAATCGCAGTTCGCGCAGCAAGACTTCGTTGAGAAACGCCGGCAGATGCGGATTGCGCAGCCGGATTTCACCGCGCGCTGCATCAAATTCGAGTCCGAGCGCCGCCTCGAGCAGCGTGAACGGCGTCGCGCTCGCCCAGGCCTGCGGCGCGCAGGCGACAGGATAGAGGGTGGGCCCGCGTTGCTTCTCGCGTCGGAATCCACAAAATAGCTCCGGAAGCCGCCGCAGATCCATATAGGTGGCGGCGTCGAACAGCGCCTTGAACAAGTGCGCGACTGAATGCTTGAGGCCGTAGCGGGCGAGCCCGAGCGCGATCAGCGCGTTGTCGTGCGGCCAGATCGAGCCGTTGTGGTAGGACATCGGATTATAGCGCGCCTCGCCATGCGCCACGGTGCGGATGCCCCAGCCGGTGAAAAAATGCGGCCGCATCAGATCGGCGGCGACCAGGCGGGCGCGATCTTCACGCACGATCCCGGTGAACAGCAATTGCCCGGCGTTGGAGGATCGCACCCGGCACGGCTCCTTGGCGCCGTCGAGCGCCAACGCGTAGGTGCCGAGTTCCTCGCACCAGAAGGCATCCTCGAAGCGCTCGGCGAGTTGCCGCGCCTCGGTCTCCAGCTCCCGCGCCACATCGTTCATGCCGAGCCGCGCCGCGCAGCGCGCCGCGAGCCGTTTGGCGGCATAGACATAGCCCTGCACCTCCGACAGCGCGATGTAGCCTTCGGCGAGCCGGCCGTCGGCGTGAAAGATCGCGTCGTAGGAATCCTTCCAGCCCTGATTAGCGAGACCCTGTTCCGAAGCCCGCTGATATTCGACGAATCCGTCGCGGTCAGGATCGCCCGCCCCGTTGATCCAGCCGAGTGCCGCCTCGATCGAAGGCCACAACTCGGCCAGCGTTTCCTCGTCGCCAGTGCGCTCGACATAGAGGCCGGCCAGCAGAACGAACAGCGGCGTGGCATCGACGCTGCCGTAATATTGCGCAAACGGCACCTCACGCAGATCGGCCATTTCGCCGCCGCGCATTTCGTGCAAGATCTTTCCGGGTTCGGCATCGGCGAGCGGATCAACCGATTTGGCCTGATAAAAAGCAAGCCGCCGCAGCACGCCGCGCGCCACCCGCGGGTCGATCCACAGCATTTGCAGCGCGGTGATGATCCCATCTCGGCCGAAGGTCGTCGAATACCAGGGAATCCCGGCATAGGGATACGGCCCCTGCGGCGTGTCCGTCATCAGCATGTTGAGATCGGCCATCGACTGGCACAGCACCTCGTTGAAGATATTGTTCGAGGTTTCGATACTGGCGGCTCCCGCCGTCGAGCGCCGCATTTCGCGGCGGTGCGCGAGCAACCCACGAAGGAACAGGGCCGGCCTGAAGCCGGACGGCTTGTTGCAGGATGCCGCGACAAACAGCGAACTAACCTGATGCGGGGCCAGTTCAAGATGATAGGTCGCCGTATTGACCGCAAGCCGTGTCGGCCACGGGTCGAAATGCAGCGCCGTGCTGCGCGATTTGCCGTCGAGACCCTTGTACTCGAGCAGGACGTCGGCCGGACCGAGCAGCTTACTGGCGCCGATGCCCCGCCGCGGCCGCTTTTCGCCGCGCACCTCGAACAGGTCGGCGAAATCATTGTCGAACAGCAAGGTCAGGTCGAAGCTCGCCGCCCGGTCGCCGTGGTTCTGCAGGCCGATCCGCTGATAGGCCGTGCCGCGCCACAAGAAAATGGTGCGGACGATATGCAGCATGTCCTTTTGCAATACGATCCGGCCGTTGCGATAGACATCGGGATTGGTGAGATCGACCGTCAATGCGGAATTGTCGTCGCGCAAACTGGAGCCGAGCAGCAGCGGCTGGACGTCATCCAGCAACAGTTCGAGGTGGGCGAGATAGCGCGTGTCGGTATTGAACAGGCCGTCCGGCCCCCCGGCGGAGGCCCCGATGTCGCCGTGACTGTCGAGCACGATGAAGGTGTCGTCATGCTTGAGCGAACGCCGTGGCCGCGCCGCGGGCCCGGTCATCGGGATATAGAACGGTGATTCCTGGACCTGCTCGACGGTCCGGACCGACATGATTTGGGTGGCGACTTCGGCTGTCATGTGACCTCGATCGGCTGTCCCCAGCCTTGCGATATACGCATCAGGACTTGAAACACCAGTCGCTGGATCACGCGGCGTGTTTGGCGAGCCGGCTCATTTCCTGCGTCACCAGTTCGCGGTAGGGACCCTGGCCCTGCATCAGGCGATCGGGCCGGCCATCTTCGATGATCTTGCCGGCTTTGAGCATCACCACCCGGTCGAAATTGCGCAGCGTCGCCAGGCGGTGGGCGATCGCGATCACCGTGCGGCCGCGCATCAGGCGGCCGAGCGCTTCGCGTATCGCCTCCTCCAATTCGCTGTCGAGCGCGGCGGTGGCTTCATCCAGCAGCAGGATCGGCGCGTCCTTCAGGAAGGCGCGCGCAATCGCGATGCGCTGCCGCTGGCCGCCGGACAGCTTGACGCCGCGGTCGCCGACCATGGTGGCGAGGCCCTCGGGCAGCGTCTCGACGAAATCGCAGCGCGCCGCGATCGCCGCGCGCAACACCTCGTCGTCGCTGGCGTTGGGGCGACCATAGCGGATGTTTTCCAGGATGGAGCGCTGGAACAGCGAGATGTCCTGCGGCACCACGGAGATCGCCTGGCGCAAACTTTGCTGGGTGACCCTTGCGATATCCTGCCCATCGATCGTGATGCTGCCGTGCTGGACGTCGTAGAACCGCTGCAGCAGCACGAACAGGCTGGACTTGCCGCCGCCGGACTGACCGACCAAGCCTACCCTTTGACCGGGCTGAATGCGGAGGCTGAACCTGTCGAACACCTGAATTCCGCCGGGGTAGCGGAACGCGACATTGTTGAAGGCGATCGCGGCGCCACGCTTGACCAGCGGCTCCGCCTCCGGGTGGTCGCGCAGTTCGTGCGGCAACAGCAACGTGGCGAGCGCCTCTGTCAGCCGCGCGACGTGCTGGGTGACATCGACCAGCGCCACCGCCAGATCCCGCGTGGCGCTGAGGATCGTAAGCCCCAGCGTGCAGACCAGCACGACGTCACCGGTGGTAGCGCCGCCGCGCTGCCAAAGCGTGATGGTCCAGGCGAGCAGGCCGATCGTCAGCACGACCGTAACGCTGGCGTGAATGGTCCGCAGTTTTTCCAGATAGCGAAGGCTGCGTCCTCGCGCCGTCAATTCGCGGCTGACGGTTGCGTCAAAGCGATCATGCTCGAGGCTGAACCCGCAGAAGGCCCGCACCAGCGGCAGGTTGTTGATCACGTCGACCATTTCACCATCGACCGCGGCAGCCTTGTCGGCAAAATCGTCATGCAGCGGCTTGCCGGCGGCGGCCATGCGGAACATCGCCACCACCATGATGGCCGCGATCCCGATCATCCCGGCCGCCATCTCCGGGCTGACGGTTCCGATCAGCACGATCGCGGAAACCGTGGCCATGCACGGCGGCAGCACGTTCCAGACAAACATGTTCTCGACGGTGTAGACTGCGTTCGAGGTCGCGGTGATACGGCTGGTCAGCATTCCCGGCAGCCGGTCGGAAAAATAGCTCGGCGCATGGCCGGTCAGGTGGCGGAACATGTCGCGGCGCAGATCGCCGGTCACGCCGACGAATGTGAAACTCGCGGTCCAGCTGGCAATTCGCCACAGGAAATTATCCGCTGAGATCAGCGACATGAGCAAAATGAGGGCCAGCCAGACGCTGGCCGCATGGGACGTGCCGGCCGAGAGCCCGTCGACCAGATTCTTCACGCCATATTGAGTGCCTACGGAACATGCAACGGCGGCGACGACCGCTGTCAGAATCACGATATGGGCGGCCAGACGGCGACGCAGATAGCGCAACACGAATGCAAACGGTCGGGTCGCATATCCTGAAAGGTTGTCCATGTTTCGCAGCACGCCTTCTGAAGGAGCCTAACGGGATACCCACTCGCCTATCGAATGATCGAAGCGCGCTCGCGGTTCCCGCCGCATGCCATGAGGGAGCAACAATTTTGCGGCATGAGACGGCGTATGGAACTGAAGGATGGCGACGACATCGGGAAGGCCGTGAGATGCAAAGAAGTAATCCTGCTCTAGGGAACTTCGCAGATGCGAGAACGTTCCCAACTCGGGCATGCCGGTGCCAACGCGATGAAGGGGCTTTTTTCTTCATCCATGACCACGAACAGGAGACTGAGAGATGCGCATCGCGCAGGTTGCTCCGCTGACGGAGGCTGTCCCGCCGAAACTTTATGGTGGAACCGAACGGGTGGTGCACTGGCTGACCGAGGAACTGGTGGCGCTCGGAAACGAAGTCACACTATTCGCCAGCGGCGATTCCCAAACCTCCGCCAAACTCGAGGCGACCTGGCCGAAAGCACTCCGGCTCGACGGATCGGTGCGCGATCCCAACGCGTTGCACATGGTGATGCTGGAGCGCGTGCGGCAGAAATGTGACGATGAGGAATTCGATTTCCTGCATTTTCACCTCGACTACTACCCGTTCTCGCTGTTCTCGCGGCAGCCGACCCCTTTTCTGACCACCCTGCACGGCAGGCTCGATCTGCCGGAGCATCAGCCGGTTTTCACGACCTTCTCCAGGGTTCCGGTGATTTCGATCTCGAATGCGCAGCGGCGGCCGGTTCCACAGGCCAACTGGGTACGCACCATCCACCACGGGCTGCCCGAGCGATTGCTGATGCCGCAGCCGTGCACGCCCGGATATCTGGCGGTACTCGGGCGCATCGCACCGGAAAAAGGCGTCGACCGCGCGATCAAGATCGCAACCCGCTGCGGCATACCGCTGAAGATCGCGGCCAAGGTCGACCGCGCCGACCAGGATTATTACAATGAACTCATTCGGCCGCTGATCGAGCAAAATCCCCTGGTCGAATATATCGGCGAGATCGGCGACAGGGAGAAATCGGAATTCCTGAGCGGCGCGATCGGGCTGCTGGTCCCGATCGACTGGCCGGAGCCGTTCGGCCTCGTGATGATCGAGGCTATGGCGTGCGGCACGCCCGTCATCGCCTACAATCGCGGCTCGGTCGCCGAGATCATCGACGACGGCCTGACCGGCTTCGTCGTCGAGGACGAGACCAGCGCGGTGGCAGCCGTCGATCGCCTTTCGAATTTGAGCAGGCACGCGATCCGCAAGCAATTCGAGGCGCGCTTCACCGCGCGCCGCATGGCGCTCGACTATCTCGCCGCCTATCGCAGCCTGAGGGAGGCCGCCGAACCGCGGATCAAGCTGGTGAGCAGCGCCGAATAGCCGATCCCGCTTACTGCGCCGGCGCGAGATCGGCTTTGCCGAAGCGCCGCTCGTAGTCTCTTATGTATGCTTCCGGCGAGGGTTTCAGGTGGCGGCGCGTCAGCGCCACCAACTCGTCGCGGCGCGAGCCGCGAAGCGCCTTGATCATGTCGAGGTGGTCGCGGCGGGCGCGATCGAGCAATTCGGGCGCGCTGGCGTAGGAGCGGATGCCGTAGACCTTCTGCGCCAGCAGATCGATGGTTTCGATCAGGCAGGCGTTGCCGCAGAGGCCGTACAACACCCGGTGGAAACTGAGGTTGCTGTAGAACACCGTCAGCAGATCGCCCGCGGCCACCGCCGCAGTGTGTTGCCGCTGCAATTGCTCCAGCCGCTCGATATCGTGAGATGCGACCGGAAACGGGATGATGCGAGCGGCCATTACCTCCAGCTCCTCGCGGACCGCGTAGATTTCCTTCACCTGAAGCGGCGTCAGCCCGCGAACCATCGCGCCGCGATTGGGGATGCGCTCGACCAGTCCCTTCTTTTCGAGTTCGAACAACGCCAGCCTGACGTCGCCGCGATGGGTGTCGAACAGGTCGCACAGATCCTGCTCGACCAGGCGTTCGCGCGGTTGACGCCGCCCGAGGACTATGTCCTCCTCGATCCGCTTGGCGATGATGGCGGCTGCCGGTTCGCGCGCAGCCGGGGTCTGGGCAGACTTCGACGTTCGACTTATTGCCGGTTTGGCGGATTTTCCGACCATCATTTCCCCGATTTCGAAACACGCCGCCGACGCGAGCAGAACACGAAGCGGCGGGGGTTTATCAATTAAGATAATAATATTGATAACTGTATTGTAAACAATTTTGAATAGGGTTACCATCGCAAAAAAACGGGACCACCATCGCTATAAACGAGCGGACCACCGGTGCCGCTACCGCAGGGGAAACGTCATGAAGAAACATCGCAAGAATTCCGACAGCAAGACTGGGGCAAGCCAGGCTTCGTCGAAGCGGCAGGACCGCCGCCAATTCCTCATCAAGACCGGCGGCATTCTCGCCGCAGGCGCCTTCGGCGCGGTGCCGCTGCGCGGCTGGGCCGCCGATCCGGTCAATATCGGCGCGCTTTATCCGACCACCGGCAGCATGGCGCAGATCGGGGTGGGCTGCGTCGCGGCCGCCAAGCTCGCCGTCGAGATGGTCAATGAGGCCGGCGGCATCAAGTCGCTCGGCGGCGCCAAGCTCAACCTCATCATTTCCGACAACCAGAGCGACACCACGGTGACGCGAACGGAAACCGACCGGCTCATCACCGGCAACAAATTGTCGGCGATCCATGGCTGCTTCGCCAGCGCGCTGACGCTGATCGCCAGCGAAGTCGCCGAACGCGCCAAGGTGCCGCTGATCACGGGTTCGAGCTCGGACCAGCTCAACAAGGGCCGCACCTACACCTTCACGCCGTTCGCCCGCGCCTCGCAATTTGCCCAGGCGCAATTGCAGATGTCCAAACTCGTCAGCGACAAGCCGAAGGTCGCGGTGATCTTCGAGAATACCGCCTTCGGCACCTCGACCTCGAACGGGCTGAAGGAACTGGCGCCCGCCGAAGGCGTCGAGATCGTGATGTTCGAGCCGTATTCGGCCGGATTCACCGATGCGAGCCCGCTGATCAACAAGGTCAAATCGTCAGGCGCCAACGCGCTGTTCTCGGTATCCTATCTCAACGACCTGATCCTGATCGTGCGCACCGTCAAGCAGGTCGGCCTCAACATCGCGATCAACGGCGGCTCCGGCGGTTTCGTCATTCCGGATTTCTACAAGAATGTCGGAAAACTCGCCGAAGGCCTGCAGGGCGTGGCGCACTGGAACCACGACATGAACGCCGACTGCGAGAAGGTGAACGCCGAATACAAAAAACGCACCGGCGAATTCCTGTTCGAATATGCCGGCGGCCTGGTCGCGCAGACCTTCATGCTGGCCGATGCGCTGGAACGCGCCGCCTCCACCGATCCGCAGAAAGTCCGGGCGGCGCTGTCCACGCTCGACGTCTCCTCGGGCTATGCCGCGATGGCGCCGGGCGGAAAGGTAAAATTCGGACCCGACGGCAAGAACGTCTACGGCCGCCCGGTCGGCGTGCAGTGGCAGAACGGCGATCTCGCCAGCGTGTTCCCCAAGGAAGACGCGCGCAAGCCGCTGCTGAAGACCTAAGCACCGGTCGAACCAGATGTGGGAGACAGTGGCCCAGGCCGTCATCAACGGCCTGCTCATCGGCGGCATCTACGCGCTCGTCAGTATCGGCGTCACGCTGATCTTCGGCGTGGTCAAGATCGTCAATTTCGCCCAGGGCGAATTCGTGATGATCGGGATGTACATCTCCTTCTTTCTCGCCAACCAGTTCGGCATCGATCCGCTGCTGTCGCTGTTCGTGACCATGCCGGTGCTGTTCGTGATAGGCGTCCTGATCCAGCATTTCCTGATCCGCCGGGTGCTGGGGCCGAACGACATGCCGCAGATTTTTCTGACGTTTGCGCTGTCGCTGCTACTGCTCAACCTCGCGCTGATGCTGTTCACGGCGAATTACCGCACCGTCCATACCTCCTACTCCGACGCCGCGTTTCATGTCGCGGGCCTCTACATTCCAGTCGCCAAACTGATCGCCTTCGTCGTCGCGATGCTGCTGAGCGCCGTGCTCTGGGTGTTCCTGCACACCACCGACCTCGGCAAGGCGATGCGGGCGGCGGCGCAAAACCGCGACGTGGCGATGCTGATGGGCATCAACCCCAACCGCGTGTTCTGCGTCGCGCTCGGCATCGCGCTGGCGCTCGCCGGCGCCGCCGGCTCACTGTTGATGCCGTTCTATTCGGCCTATCCTTTCGTCGGCCAGGTCTTTACGCTGATGGCCTTCGTCGCCGTGGTCATGGGCACGCTCGGCAATGTGCTGGGCGCGCTCATCGCCAGTCTGTTGATGGGGGTCGCCGAGTCCCTGGGCATTCAATATATCGGCGCTGACTCCGGACTGATCGTCGTGTTCGCGCTGCTGCTTTTGACCCTCGCCATTAAGCCGACCGGGCTTGGAGGCAAAGCGCGATGACCACACAGCGCCTCCGCACCCGCAACCTCATCTTGTTGGCGACCGGGATCGCGGTGGTCATCGCCTTGCCGCTGGTCGTCACCAGCTCGTTTGCAATCGACATCTTCATCCGCATTCTGCTGTTCTCCTTCATCGGCGTCGCCTGGAACCTGATGGGCGGCTATGCCAAGCAGCTTTCGCTGGGGCACGCCGCCTATTTCGGGCTGGGCGCCTACACCTCGACCATCCTGCAGATCGATTTCGGCATCTCGCCCTGGATCGGCATGATCGCCGGCGGCGTGGTGGCGATGCTGGCGAGCCTGCCGATCGGCTGGCTGTGCTTTCGCCTGCGCGGCCCCTATTTCACCATCGCGACGATCGCGACAGCGCAAGCGCTGATGCTGATCTTCCTCAAATTCCGCGACCTGGCCTGGGGCGCCGAGGGCACCACGATTCCCAATCTCGGCAGCGCGCCGCTGATGATGCAGTTCGAGACCAAGGCGTCTTATTATTATGTCGTGCTCGGCCTGCTCATACTCGGGCTTGCGATTACCTGGGCGATCGAACGCTCCTGGATGGGTTATTACCTCGTCGCCATCGGCGAAGACGAGGACGCGGCAGAAGCGATCGGCGTCAACGCGCCAAAGATCAAACGCGACATCTATCTGATCAGCTCGTTCCTCACCGCATTGGCCGGCACCTTCTACATCCAGTACATCTACTTCATCGATCCGCCGACCGCGTTCTCCTTCAACATCTCCATCGAAGCGGCGCTGGTGTCGATCGTCGGCGGCATCGGCACCTTGTGGGGCCCGGTGATCGGCACGGTGCTGTTGGAGACGACGTCGACCTTGCTGCAGAGCTGGCTCGGCAGCTCGATCGGCGGCGTGCAGCTCACCGTCTACAGCCTGATCCTGATGGCGGTGATCCTGTGGCGGCCGACCGGACTGATCGGCTTGTTCGGCGAAGCCTGGCGGCGCATCAGCCGCAAGCCGGTGCGGGCGTAAGGGCACACCATGGCAGACGCGCTCGTCATACGCGGGTTAAGCAAGCGCTTCGGCGGCCTGCGCGCCGTGCAAGACGTCAGTTTTACCGTGAGGGAGAACGAGACCCTCGCCTTGATCGGGCCGAACGGCGCCGGCAAGACCACGAGCTTTCATCTCATCACCGGCTTTCACCGGCCGAACTCCGGTTCGGTCTCGGCGTTCGGCCGCGACATCACCGGCCTCAAGCCCCATGACATCTGCGCCCATGGGCTGGTGCGGACCTTCCAGGTGGCAAAGCCGTTCGGCGCCATGACGGTGCTCGACAACGTCATGACCGGCGCCTTTTTGCGCAACCGGCATGTCGCTGTCGCGCGCGAAATGGCGCGCGAGGCGATCGAGTTCACCGGCCTGTCGGCGCGAATGCTGACCGCGGCCAAGGACCTCACGACCATCGACCAGCGCCGGCTGGAGATGGCGCGGGCGCTGGCGACGCAACCCAAACTGCTGCTGCTCGATGAGGTGATGGCCGGACTCAATCCCGCCGAGATCGATCAGGCCGTGGCGCTGGTCGGCAAACTCTCGCAGCGCGGCCTCACCATCGTCATCGTCGAGCACGTGATGCGCGCGATCATGGCGGTCGCGCGCCACATCGTGGTGCTCGATCACGGCCAGAAGATCGCGGAAGGCAGTCCAAAGGAAATCGTGGAGAACCCCGAAGTGATCCGCGCCTATCTCGGCTCCTATGTGCACCCACCGACGGCGGGAGAAATCTAGAGTGCTCAAACTGCAAGGCATCAGCGCCAGCTACGGTTCGGTGCCCGCGATATCGGATGTCTCGATCGAGATCGGCGAAGGCGAAGCCGTCGGCCTGCTGGGCGCCAACGGCGCCGGCAAGAGCACGACGTTGCGAAGTCATTTCCGGCCTCGTGAAACTCAAATCCGGCACTGTCACATTCGACGGCATCGACCTGAGATCGCTGCCGCCGCACCGGATTCCGGAGCTCGGCATCGCGCATGTCCCGGAAGGACGGCAGGTCTTTCCCGAGATGACCGTGCATGAAAATCTCGAGATCGGCGCCTTCGTGCCGAAGGCCAAGGCCGAGCGCAGCCGTACGCTGGAGCTGGTCTACGGCATCTTTCCGCGGCTGGCCGAGCGCCGCAAGCAACTCGCCGGCACCATGAGCGGCGGCGAGCAGCAGATGCTCGCGGTCGGGCGCGGCCTGATGCTGAAGCCGCGCCTGCTGATGCTCGACGAGCCCTCGCTCGGCCTGGCGCCTGTGATGACCGACGTGACGTTCGAAAAGATCGGCGAGATCCACAAGATGGGTACCGCGATCCTGCTGGTCGAGCAGAACGTCAGCCGCGCGCTGTCGCTGGTATCGCGTGCCTATGTGCTGGAAAGCGGCAACGTCATCATGCACGGCACCAGCGCAGACCTCGCCGGCAACAAGCAGGTGCAGGCGGCATATCTGGGGATCTGACGCCGGGACCAATCGCCGTCTGCCGTCATGGCCGGGCTCGTCCCGGCCATCCACGTCTTTCTTGCTTGAGGAAAATAAGACGTGGATGCCCGGCACCGCAGACAAGTTTACGCGGTCTGCGCAAGGCAGACTGCTGTGGCCGGGCATGACGAAAGTCAAGAGCCGTCATTTGCGAGCGCAGCGAAGCAATCCATTGCGCGGCATGTGGTAAGATCGATTGCTTCGCTCCGCTCGTAATGACGTCGAAACCCACGCCGGCGCTCACGTCATCCGGTGCAAGGCGCAGATCTTGTTGCCGTCGGGATCGCGCAAATAGGCGATATAGAGATTGCCCGTCGGGCCTTCGCGCACACCCGGCGGGTCTTCGCAGGTCTTGCCGCCATTGGCGATGCCGGCCGCATGCCAGGCGTCGGCCTGCGCAGGAGAACTTGCGGCGAACCCGATGGTGCCGCCATTGGCGTGGCAGGCCGGCTTGCCGTCGATCGGCTTCGATACCGAGAATACCCCGGTCTTGGTCATGTAGAAAATGCGATGACGGTCGACCCGCGCGGGCGGAATATCGAGCGTCCCAAGCAAGGCGTCATAGAAAGACTTGGCCCTTTCCAGATCGTTGGTCCCGATCATGACATGCGAAAACATGCTGTATTTCCCTCCTGTTTTAATCAGCGAGCGATTGAAGCCGCTCTCCGCCCGATCTTTTTACGGAATCAATACCAGCTGCGCCAGCCCAAAGGAGAGACTAGCGCGCCTTCAGTCTGTGCTCAGCTCACCGCCGTCCGCCTCGGCTCGACGATCTCGAACATCCGCGGAAATTCGTCCATCAGACCCATCAACTCGCCAAACCGCATCGCATTGCCGCTGAATTTGACCTTGCCGGCGGCGACCGCTTCCGAAAAGGTCGTCTGTTTCGCGATCACCTCATCGAACGTGACGCGCGCCAGCGTAAAGCCGGCATCCGCCGCGGCGGCTGGCGCGCCCTCGACATAGGTCAGCGCGCTGTTCTCCAGGGTCAGAACAAACGTCTCGCCGGTATCGGTAAAATTCCAGTTCAGCACGATGTGCTTGCCTTCGGCCTTTGGGCCGTTGAGCCTGATACCGAGCAGGTCCCACAATTGACCGGTGCGCAACGCGGCCACCGTCTCGCGCGGCATCGGCGGGCGCGGCGAGGTCTTTGGCATGCCCTGTCGCAATTCCTGCGCGCCGAACAGATACGCGTTGCGCCAGGTTGCGCTTTCGGCGGCATAACCGAGCTGCTCGAACGTGTCGGCGAGCAGCGCACGGGCGGCCCGGTTCTCGGGATCGGCGAATACCAGATGGCTGACGGCTTGCGCAACAAAGCGGAATTCGCCCCTGGCAAAATCCGCCCGCGCGCGCGAAAGGATCGCCTCCGCGCCGCCCATATATTCGACATACTTCTTGCCGGATTCCACCGGCGGCAGCGGATCGAGATGGACGGGGTTGGCATCGTACCAGCCCAGGTATTTCTGATAGATCGCCTTCACATTGTGCCGGATGTGGCCGTAATAGCCGCGCCCATGCCAGGCACCCTCCAGGCTCGCCGGCAGTTTTATCGCTTCCGCGATCTCGGTCGCCGTCAGCCCGTGATTCATCAACCGGATGGTCTGGTCATGCGCGAACTTGTAGAGATCGCGCTGCTGGCCGATCATGATGTCGATGCGCTCGGTCCCCCACACCGGCCAATGGTGCTGGCCGCACATCGCATCTGCCTTGCCGCCCCACATCTGCAGCGCTTCGCCGAGATATCCCGACCAGGCCAGCGCGTCACGCACGTCGGCGCCGCGGAACGGCAGCAGATTATGGAAATTATGCGTGCAGTTTTCGGCGAGGTTGAGAAGCTTGTAGCGCGGAATGAAGAAATGCATCTCCGCCGGCGCCTCGCTGTTCGGCGCCATCTGGAATTCGAATTCGACCCCGTCGATGATGCGTTTGTCGCCGGTTGCCATGATGAGATCGGTCGGACGCAGCAGCTTGACCGAGCCAGCTGCCATCGACTTGCCGAGTCCGCAATCGACCTGCCCGCGCGGTCCCTTGGCGAGCAGCGGCCCGAACTGATATTGCGCGCGCCGCAGCATCGCCGGCCCCGCGATGATGTTTTCGGAAACCGCGTGCTCCATGAAGAGATTGGGCGCGATGATCGGCACGCGGCCACTGGCCAGCATCTCGTCATCGAGCACGCCGCAGGCGCCGCCGTAATGATCGGTGTGGGTGTGGGTGAAGATCACGGCGGCGACAGGGCGCCTGCCGCGGTGCTTGAAATAAAGCTCCATCGCGGCGCGCGCGCCTTCGATCGAGGTCAGCGTATCCACCACGATCACGCCGCTGTCGCCCTCGACCAGCGTCATGTTGGCGATGTCGAGGCCACGGATTTGATAGACGCCGGGCACCACCTCGAACAGGCCGTGGTTCATGTTGAGCCGCGATTGCCGCCACAGGCTGGGGTTGACGGTCGCCGGCGCCTTCTCGTCGGACAGGAAGCCGTAAGGCTCGAGACTCCAGACCACGCGTCCTTGCGGGTTGGTGATTTCAGCGTTTTCCAGCGTACCGAGAAAGCCGCGCGAGGCATCGTCGAAATCGCGCGTGTCGGAAAACGGCAGCATGTTGAGCATCGCGGCCTGCTGGGCCACGACGAAGGGCGAAGCATCCTTGGGGGTTTCGCTGGTGGTTGGCTGCGTCATGTTCGTCCTCTCTGATCGTCAACTTCTCCCTCTCCCCGCGAAAAGCGGGGAGAGGTGAAGGAATTCTGCACCGCATGAGGAATCACATCGGATGCGCCGCGAGATAGGGCGAGTCCGCAATTGTCCATGGCGGCATCGCCTCCATGCGAAAGATCTGGCGCAAATGCACTTCATCGGGCCCGTCGCCGATCCGCAACAGCCGTCCCCACGCCAGCGCCTGATGGATCGGCGTATCGTCGGAGCCGCCCATCGCGCCGAATACCTGCATGGCGCGATCGGCGATCCTCTGCAGCATCGCCGGCACCGCGACTTTTATGAGCGAGACGTCGCGCCAGGCGCCGTGATGACCGGCCTGATCGAGCCGCCAGGCGCAACGATAGCAGAGCAGCCGCGCCTGCTCGAGCTCGACGCGGGATTCCGCGATCCAGCGCTGGACCGTATCATACTGGATCACCGTGCGCCCGAACGCGGAGCGCTCCGCCGCCCGCACCACCATCAGTTCGATCAGCAGTTCGCACAGACCGATCGAGCGCATGCAATGGTGAATCCGTGCCGGCCCGAGGCGGACCTGCGCCACTTTGAAACCTTCGCCTTCCTCGCCGAGCAGGTTCTCCCGAGGAATTCGAACGTTGTCGAAGGCGAGTTCGCCGATCGGCGCGGTGTGATCGACGCAGCCCATCCAGCGCAGCGGCCGCACCAGGCGCACGCCCGGCGCATCCATCGGCACGATGACGCAGGAATGGCGGCGGGTGCGGTCGGCATCCGCATTGGTCACGCCCATCACGATGAGAAAGCTGCAGCGCGGATGCGCGGCGCCGGTGATGAACCATTTGCGCCCGTTGATGACGTAGTCGTCGCCGTCCCCGACGATCGTGGTCGCGATGTTGGTCGCATCGGAGGAAGCCACGTCCGGCTCGGTCATGCCGAAGGCCGAACGGGTCTTGGCTTCGAGCAGCGGACGCAACCAGCGTTGCTTCTGCTCCCGCGTGGCGCAGTTCTGCAGCGCAATCATGTTGGGCACATCGGGCGCCTGGCAATTGAAAGCTTCAGGCGCCCAGAACAGCCGGCCCATGATGTCGGCCAGCGGCGCGTATTCGAGGTTTGAAAGCCGCGTGCCCGGCTCATCATCGGCCAGTTCAGGCAGGCCGAGATTCCACAAGCCCGCATCGCGCGCCTTCTGCTGCAACTCGGCCATGAAGGGCGGCGCATCGCTAGCCTGCACGTGTTCGAGCCAGACGCGATGGCGCGGCAGCACCTCCCGGTCGAAGAACGACTGCAGCCGTTTGCGCAATGCCTCGGACGTTGCCGACAGCTCGAAATCCATGGGGCCTTCCCTCTATTGGGCGGCATATAATCGTATATCGACACATAATGCAAATTCGTTTCGATATATTGACAAAACTGTAATCTTGTTCATTATTACAGAATGGCACCTATATCATCGCGCCGAGATATTTCGGAGCTTTCCCAGTCAGGCGACCCGATCGATCCGTCGTTCGCGACCACGCTGGCGCATGGACTCGACGTGCTGGCCGCTTTCCGCAACAGCAGCGGCTCGCTGTCGAACGCCGATCTGGCGAGCCATACCGGCCTGTCGCGGCCGACGGTGTCGCGGCTGACCTACACATTGGCGCAGCTCGGCTATCTCAAGCGCGATACGCGGGGGCGTTTTGCGCTCGGCCTCGGCGTGCTGGCCGCCGCCTACCCCGTGCTGTCGGCCTTGAAGGTGCGGCAGCTGGCGCGGCCCCTGATGCGCGATTTCGCGGCGTACGCCGGCGGCACGGTTTCAATCGCGATGCCGTTCGGCCTCGATTTCATCTATGTCGAAACCTTGCGCACCACCGATGCCGTGCCGCACGTTCCCGACGTCGGCTTCACTGGAACGCTGGCGACCACCGCGGTCGGCCGCGCGCTGATGTCGCTCGCCACCCCGGATGAGGTGCAGCAATATCTGCAGGCCGTGAAGGCGGAGCGTCCGGAGGAACTGGAATATGTCGAGCAGCGGATGCTGCCCGACATCGAGTCGTGCCGCGAGCGCGGCTTTGCGGTTTCGCTCGGCGAATGGCGGCGGGAAATCTTTGGCGTCGCCGCACCACTCTATCGCAACGAAGCCGGCGACCGGCTCTCCGTGAATTGCGGAATTCCCTCGTTTCGCTTTTCCGCCGAGCAGATCGAGCGCGAATGCGGGCCGCGGATACTGGGGCTGGCGCGGAGCATCCGGTCGCTGGTGGAGAACAGTTAGAGAAGGTCGTCATGCCCGGGCTTGTCCCGGGCATCCATGTCTTCGCTGCATAAGTAAGAAAGACGTGGATGGCCGGGCATAGGCAAGCGGAAGCGACGCCGTCCTTCGGAGGGCTATGCCCGGCCATGACAAAAAGAAAGTCACTGGAGGAAACGATGAATGGGCTGAAAACGCTTGGCCTTGCCGCGGGCATCGCCGCATTGCTGCTGGGCGGCGGCGCGCGGGCGGAGAACGATTTTCCCAACCGGCCGATTCACATCATCGTGCCCTACCCCGCCGGCGGCATTGTCGACATCGTCGCGCGCGCCGTGGCCGAGCAGGTCGGCCGCGACCTGAAGGTGCCGGTCGTGATGGAGGCAAGACCCGGCGCCAACAGCAATATCGGCACGGCCCAGGTCGCGCGGAGTGCGCCGGATGGCTACACCTGGCTGGTGACGGGGCCGGCGGTGCTGGTCAATCCCGCGCTCTACGCCGACGCCGGCTGGGAAACGATGAAGGACTTCACATGCGTCGGCGTCGCGGTCTGGAACCAGAGCGTGGCGCTGGTCAATCCTTCGATGCCGGCCAGGACGCTCGGCGAATTCGTCGAGCTGGCGCGCGGCAAACCCGGGCAATTCAACTTCGGCAACCCCGGCACCGGCTCGTCGATCGATCTCACCGCGCAGAAACTGTTCCAGGCGGCCGATATCAAGCTGACCAACATCGGCTACAAGGGCCAGCCGCAGGCGCTGGTCGACCTGATGACCAACCTGATGCATTTCGAAATCGTATCGCTGGCGTTGGCGTTGCCGCATATCAAGGACGGCACGGTGAAACCGCTCGCGGTCTTCACCGAAAAGCGCGTTGCCGACCTGCCCGACGTGCCGACGATCGCGGAAGCGGGATATCGCGGCGCGTCCTACGTGTCCTGGTATGGCATCTATGTGCCGGCGGCGACGCCGCAGCCGATCGTCGACAAGATCCACGACGGCATCAACAAGGCGCTGCAAAATCCCGACGTGCAGCGCACGCTATCGGTCGCCGACATCCCGGGCAAGCCAACGCCGCTTGACGACCTCGCCATCCTGATGCGGGCGGATTTCGAGAAGCTGACGAAGGTGGTGAAGGATTCGGGGATGAAGCCGCAGTAGGAGCGGTCTCATCTCGACCCGCCTCCGGTTCGCTTGCCAATGCCGCTGGCGATAAAATTCGCCGCGTCGTCACGCGTCATGTCCTGCTCGCGGAGAAGCCAGACTGCGGTACTTTCACGCTCGGGAAATATCGCCAACAGAACCTGAACACCCGTCACGGTCTCACCACCCAATCGCTTGACCTGGAGTTTCGCGCGCTCAGCCACGCGCTGAAAGGCCGCGGTTGGTTTGGAGTTGCTGCCGTCGCCCGTCTGCAGCTTCTTCAACTCGCTGTCCACATAATCCGTAAGGGCATCTCTCAGCACAACAAGATCGACGTCGCAGGCCTTCATGACGGCTGACGCGTCGTCGTCGTCAATCAACGCAAGCAGGAGGTGCTCCAGCGTCGTGTATTCGTGCTTTCGCTGGTTGGCGAACGCGAAGGCACGATGCAGCGTCGCCTCGAGCTCGGCCGAAAACCGCGGGCCTGCAAGGACATCGGCGGCGAGCGGCGGCGGCGGCGACGCCTTCTGGTGCGGAGCAGCCAATTCCGTGCGGATCGCAGCGGCGAGCGTATTCCAGTCGGGCACGCCGAGCGCTTCGGCGATCAGTTCGAGGCTCTGGCTGTTGGTGATTTGGAGACCCCGGGCGGCAAGGGCCGCTCGCAGCGTACGGGCCATGGCTTTGGCGTCGCGGAAATCGCGCATGTCGTCATCCCTTGCTTGAACGAGACAGGAGTGCCAGAGGCTTGCGTTGCTGGCCCGCTCGTTCGGGCAAAGGGCTAAGGAAACCGCGATACGTTCACCATCCCAAAAGGGTGCAAGCGGCAGGTCGTATCAACCGAAGCAAAAATTGGCCCAAAGACGCCCGGGTGTCAATTGCCCGTGAAATGAGCAAGCATGCCGAAGGCGGATGAGGAGAAACCAACGAAGCTGGCCAAGGATTCGGGGATGACGCCGCAGTAGGGGCAGGTCGATAGCGCAATTATTGAACACTCTCGATCTATCCCCGTCATCCTGAGGAGCCATGCGTAGCATGGCGTCTCGAAGGACGACGGCCCGGGTCCGGCAGCCGAGCCGTTCATCCTTCGAGGCTCGCCCAGCGGTGCAAGTGCACCGCAAGGCTCGCGCCTCAGGATGACGGATGTGAGATCGCCCGCAGGCGCAGCCGCCCCGAGTCACTTCTTAACCTTGCCCGCGTCCATCTTGATCGAGGTATCCAGCATCTTCGTCGTGAACGCGTCCTCGACGTTGAACGGCTTTTCCATGCCGAGATAGGTCTGCACCAGGTCGTAGTCCTTCTTCATCCGTTCGCCGTCGATCCAACCGAGCGCCTTGGTGGTGGTGAACTCGTCGGTCATCAGGAACTTGATACGCTCCCACTGACGCAGCTGGTTTTCCTCGTCAAGGCCGGAGACCTGGTCGAGCAGCGCCTTCAGGCAGGGTTTGACGTCGGCGACGCAGGCGGCGAACGCCTTCTGGCTGATCTTGACGAAATCCTCGACCAGTTTCGGGTTTTTCTGCAGATACGCGCCGTTGACGATGAGCGAGTTGCCGTAGGGGTTGAGCCCGATCTGCTTCCAGTTCAACGAGCCGAGATCACTCCCGAACACGATCTCCTTCTGATCCTGTTCGTTATAGAAATCGCTGATGATATCGACGGTGTGGCTCTTGAGCGATGCGATCTTCGCGGTCGGCCCGACATTGACGAAACTCACCGAGTTGGGCGCGATCCCCGCGGCCTTGGCAAACGCCGGCCACATCACCCGCGAGGCATCGCCGGGCGGATTGCCGATCTTGTGGCCGGGAAAATCCTTGACCCCGTTCACGCCGTAACTCTTCAGCCAGTAGAAAGTCTGCCCGGTGTTGGCGTAGATGCTCATCAGCGCCACGTCGTCGGCGCCCTTGCTGCGCGCCACCAGCATGGTGGCAAGATCGGCGATGCCGAACGGCGAGCCGCCGGAGCCGACCTTCAGCGCCGAGACGCCGGAGCCTTTGCCGACCTCGATGGTGAGATCGATGCCGGCCTTCTCGTACCAGCCTTGCGCCTTGGCGTAATAGAACGGCGAATGGTCGGCCGTCGGCGCCCAGTTCAGGATCAGGTTGACCGACTCGGCGGCCTGCGAGGGGACGACTGGGGCGGCCAACGCGAACGCCAATGCGGCAATTCTCAGGACTTTCATGTCAACTCTCCTCGTTTACCGCTGTGCTTATCGCCGTCCGACGGCCTTGTCGCGCCACGTCCGCGGGTTTACCAATGCAACAAGGGAAGCACAAAATTGTCAACTGTCTGGTTGGAAATGCCCAAACAACGATCCATCAAGCGGCGATCGAATGCCGCCAGGCCGCAGCGGCGCGACCCCGTCGCCACCCGGAAAAAGCTGTTGACCGCGGCGCGCCGCGAATTCGCCAGATGCGGTCTTGCCGGCGCCCGCGTCGACGAGATCGCCGCGCGCGCCGGCGTCAACAAGCAGCTGGTCTATCACTATTTCGGCGACAAGGACGCGCTTTACCTGGCGGTACTGGAGTGGGTCTACGAGGAAATCCGCGCCCAGGAACGCAAGCTCAACCTCGAAGGACTGCCGCCGCAACGCGCCATCCAGAAGCTGATCGAGAGCTCGTTCGACCATCTTGCGCTGCATCCGGACTTCATCGTGCTGCTCAACGACGAGAACCGCAACGGGGCCAGGCACGTGCGCGCTTCGCTCAGGATCGAGGACATGCATTCGCCGCTGGTCAGCATGGTCTCCAAGATCCTTAAAGAAGGCGTGCGGGAGGGCCTGTTCCGCAAGGGCGTCAACCCGGTGCATCTCTACATCTCGATCGCAGGCCTGAGCTATTTCTACTTCTCCAACACGCCGACGCTGTCGGCGATCTTCGGCAAGGACCTGTCGACCACAGCCGCCCGACGCGCCCGCCGCAGGCACGTGGTCGACCTCGTGATGCAGGCGTTGCGGCCGTGACGGTCTTTCGTCATTCCGGGGCGATGCGAAAGCATCGAACCCGGAATCTCGAGATTCCGGCTTCGACGCCATCGGGGCCGCGCTTCGCGCGGACCGGTGGCATCGCCCCGGAATGACGATGGAGATACAATCAACCAACTGGTTGAAAGTCCCATGCTTACGCGATAGATTGTCGACGCAACCCGGAGACCACCTTGTTCACAGACGGCCCGCGCCCGTTCCGGACGATCGCGATCATCCTGATCGTGCACCTTGCCGTGATCGTGCTGTGGCAGGTGCTGGTCGACGCCTTTCACGTGCCGAAATTCATCCTGCCCTCGCCGCTCGCAACCCTGGCAACACTGGGTTCGGCGAAATATGCCTGGGTCTCCAACCTCGCCGTGACGGCGGCGGAAATCCTCGGCGGTTTTGCGCTCGGGGCTCTCGTCGGCGTCACGCTGGCGGTCGTGTTCTGTTGGTCGCCGCTCTTGAGCCTGATGTTGCTGCCGTTGTTCGTGACCTTGAACATGATCCCGAAGGTAGCGCTCGGCCCGCTGTTCATCGTCTGGTTCTCCTACGGCATCTTCGCCAATATCCTGATCGCGTTCTCGATCTGCTTCTTCCCGATCCTGCTCACCACCGCGCGTGGGCTGAGCGAGGTCGAGCCGGATCTGCTCGATCTCGTGAAATCGCTGCGCGGCTCGCGCTGGACGCTGTTCCGGAAGATCCAGTTGCCGGGCGCGCTGCCTTACGTGTTCTCCGGCATGAAGGTCGGCGCCATTTTGGCGGTTGCCGGCGCCATCGTCGGTGAATTCATCGCCAGTGAGCGCGGGCTCGGCTATCTCATGATCCAGGTGCAGTCATCGCTCGATACGCCGGCGATGCTGATGGCGGTGGTGCTGCTGACGCTGCTGGGGGTCGCGCTTTACGGCCTGGTGCTCGGCTGCGAGCGGCTGTTCGTGGTCCGCGACGTGCGGCTGCAATGAAAGACAACACGGGACGAAAAAATGCTGCTGACGCGCGACACCTTGCCGAAGACAATTCCTGACATCGCGGCACTCGATGAGTTGCTGTGCCGGCCGAGCCAGGCGCTGATCGACGATCTCAACAAAATCGAGGGCGGCATCATGATCCTCGGCGTCGCCGGCAAGATGGGGCCGACATTGGCGGGCCTCGCCAAGGCCGCCCTGCCCGGCCGCCGCGTCATCGGCGTGGCGCGCTTCAGCGAACCCGGCTCGAAAGCATGGCTGGAGGCGCGCGGCATCGAGACCATCGGCTGCGATCTGCTCGACGAAGCCGCCATCAAACGACTGCCGAAAATGGAGAATATTGTCTTCATGGCAGGGCGCAAATTCGGCGCCGAGGGCGACCTGTCGCTGACCTGGGCGATGAACGCGCACGTGCCGGCGCTGGTCGCGCAGGCATTTCGGGACTCGCGCGTCGTGGCGTTCTCGACCGGCTGCGTCTATCCTTTCGTACCGGTCGACGGAAAGGGCGCGGATGAAAGTCTTGCGCCCGATCCGCCCGGCGAATATGCGCAATCCTGCGTCGGGCGCGAGCGCATGTTCGAATATTTTTCGCGCCGGTTTTCGACCCCCGGCCGCCTGTTCCGGCTGAATTATGCGATCGACATGCGCTACGGCGTGCTGCACGACATCGCGACCAGGATCGTCGCGCGCCAGCCGATCGATGTCAGCCTCGGCCATGTCAATTTCATCTGGCAGGGCGACGCCTCCGCGCAGGCGCTGCGGTGCCTGGCGCATTGCGACACGCCGACCTCGCCAATCAATGTCAGCGGCCACGAGATTTTGGCGGTCCGCGATCTTGCCGCAAGACTCGGCGCACGGCTCGGCTGCGAGCCGATCATCGTCGGCCGCGAGGAGCCGACCGCGTGGCTCACCGATACCTCAAAAGCGGTCAAGATGTTCGGCCTGCCGATCGTCGACACCGAACGGCTGATTGGCTGGACCGCAGACTGGGTGGCGCGCGCGATGCCGAGCCTCGGAAGGCCCACCAAATACGAGGTGCGCGATGGCCGCTATTGAGCAGGCCGAGATTGTCCGGCTCGGCGCCGACGACGCTCGCGCTGGGCTCGCGCTGTCGACGGAAGCGCACTGGAACCAGAACGAGGCCGACTGGCGGTTCTTCCTGACCAAGGGAGAGGTGTTCGGCGTGCGCGACAGCTCCGGCCTCCTGATCGCCAGTGCGGCGCTGTTGCCCTACGCGTCTGACAATGCGTGGATCAGCATGGTGCTGGTGACGGAAAGCCGGCGCCGCCGGGGGCTCGCGACTAGGCTGGTCGATACCTGTCTCGCCGCAGCGGCGAAACAAGGTTTTACGCCCTGGCTCGACGCGACACCGGCGGGCGCGGCCGTCTACGGCCCGCTCGGCTTTGCGCCAACGCTGCAGCTGCGGCGATTGCGGCTGGAGGGTGCCAGGGTGGAAGCAGTGCCGTTGCTGTCCCCCTACGGCATCGACGAATTCATCGCTCGCGACACCAGCGCCATGGGTTTTGATCGCGGCACCCTGCTGGGAGAACTGGGCGCACGGCCTGGCTCGCGGCTATTGTCGAACGGCAAAGCAGCCGCGCTCGTGCGCGACGGCCGCAAGGCGCGGCACATCGGGCCGGTATTTGCCGATCGGCCGGAGCAGGCACTCGCCATCGTCAACGCGATCGTACATTCGGAAACTGCGACCTTCCTGATCGACGCGGTCCACGCGCAGGATGAATTCTTGCAGGGCCTGACACACTCGGGATGGAACATCGAGCGACCGTTCCAGCGCATGCGCTTCGGCCGCGCTTCAGCCCAAACCGCAAAGCCGCCGTTCGCCGTCGCCGGTCCGGAATATGGATAGGGATTTCGTGTCATGCATCATAGCCAGATGAAGTCCGGGGTGCGGCGGCTGATCGCCGAGGGCACGGTGATCCCCGCCCATCCGCTGGCGCTCGACCAAAGCCGCAAGCTCGATATCGTGCATCAGCGCGCGCTGAGCCGTTACTATATCGACGCCGGCGCCGGCGGCCTTGCGGTCGGCGTCCACACCACGCAATTCGCGATCCGCGACGTCGGTCTGTACCGGCCGGTGCTGGAATTGGCCGCCGAGACCGCGGCAGCCTGGACCGAGCGGCCGCTCGCAATGGTCGCAGGTCTCGCCGGCCCGACCGGGCAGGCGGTTGCGGAAGCCGAAATCGCGCGCGGCATCGGCTATCATGCGGGCCTGCTCAGCCTCGCCGCGATGAAATCGGCCGGCGAGCACGAGATCATCGCCCATTGCCAAGCGGTCGCGCGCGAAATTCCGCTGGTCGGCTTCTATCTGCAGCCGGCGGTCGGCGGCGTCATCCTCAGCGCCGATTTCTGGCGGCGCTTTGCGCTGATCGACAATGTCATCGCCATCAAGATCGCGCCGTTCAACCGCTATCGCACGCTCGACGTGCTGCGCGGCGTCACTGCTGCCGGCGCGCTCGACCGCATCGCGCTCTATACCGGCAATGACGACCACATCCTGCTCGATCTGACCTTGCCGTTCGACCTGCGCGACAAGGGCGTCACCACGCGCGCCCATATCAGCGGCGGCCTGCTCGGCCACTGGTCGGTATGGACGGCGAGCGCTATCAAGCAATTCGAGAGGTGCCGTGCGGTGCGCGGAAAAGCCGCGTTGCCGGCTGATCTGCTGGCGCTGGATGCCCGCGTCACCGACTGCAACAGCGCGTTCTTCGACGTCGCCAACAATTTCCACGGCTGCATCGCGGGTTGTCACGAGATCTTGCGGCGGCAGGGATTGATGGCCGGCATCTGGTGCCTCGATCCCGCCGAGGGCCTAAGTCCCGGCCAGATCGACGAGATCGACCGCGTCTGCAACGCGCATGCCGATTTGAGCGACGACGATTTCGTCGCCGCGAACCTTGAGAAATGGCTGGCATGAGCGAGCCGCCAGACCCCTTCATCCGGCTGCGCAACGTGCGAAAGGTCTATCGCTCGCGCGGCCAGGAGTTTCTGGCGGTTTCCGACGTGACCATGGACGTGCAGGAGGGTGAATTGATCTCGCTGGTCGGCCCCTCCGGCTGCGGCAAGACCACCGTCCTGAAGATACTGGCGGGGCTGCACGCCGCCGACGGCGGCACCATCCGGATCGGCAACGCCCGCACCCCGTTCGATCCTGCGCGCGACATCGGCATGGTGTTCCAGCAGGCGCTGCTCTTGAAATGGCGGACCATTCTCGACAACGTGCTGCTGCCGGCCGAAATCGTCGGCCTGCCGATGAAGGCGGCGCGCGCCCGCGCGCGCGACCTGCTCAACCTCGTGGGTCTTGCCGGCTACGAGGAAAAGTACCCGCAGCAATTGTCGGGCGGCATGCAGCAGCGCACCGCGATCGCGCGCGCCTTCATCCACGATCCAAAACTGATCCTGATGGACGAGCCGTTCGGCGCGCTCGACGCGCTGACGCGCGAGCAGATGAACCTGGAAATGCTGCGGATCTGGCGCGAGAGCGGCAAGACCATCATCTTCGTCACCCACTCGATCCAGGAGGCAGTGTTCCTCGGCTCGCATTGCGCCGTGCTCACCGCGGGGCCGGCGCGGATGGCCGAATATTTCCCGATCGATCTGCCGTTTCCGCGCGCACTGCCGATCAAGACCACTGACGAATTCGGCGCCTACGCGCGGCGGATCTACGAGAGCCTCGGGCTTGGGGCGGGTGCGTAGATGATCGACCGATATTTTTGGGGTGGGCGCCGGCGACGGGCCCGGCCTCACTCGACCACTTCGTCGGCGAGCGCCAGCACCGTCGGCGGAATGTCGAGATTGATCGATTTTGCCGTCTTGAGGTTAAGTACGAACAAATAGCGCGTCGGCTGTTCGAACGGCAGATCGGCGGGCTTTGCGCCCTTGAATATCCGATCGACCATGGAGGCGGCGCGTTCGAACGATTCCTTCAGATCCGGCCCATAGGACATCAGCCCGCCTTCGTGCACCAGCGGGTCGTATTCGTAGATCGCCGGCAGCCGGTGCATGGCAGCGTAGTCGAAGACGCGCTTGCGGTTGAGAACGGTGAGCGAGTCCGAAACCATCAAAATGGCGTCCGGCGGCTCGCGGTCCATCACGGCGAAAGCCTCGTTGAAATCGTCCGGCTCACGCACGCCCACCGCCTGCACCTCGACTCCCAACGCTGCGGCTGCCTTGGCCGAGGCGTCGTAGCGCAGCGACATCCCGAGATCGTCCTTGTTCCACAGCATCGCCACGCGATGCAGTTTTGGCAACAACTCCTTGAGCAGACCGAGCCGCTTGGTGCTGAGCGTCGTCGCCACGTCCGAGATGCCGGTGATGTTGCCTTCCGGCCGCGCCAGGTTGACGACGAGGCCGGTTGCAACCGGATCGCCGACGCCGAACGCCACCACCGTGGGAATACCGGCCGCCTTGGCCGCGACCGCCGCCGGATAGCCGAAGACCACGATGACGTCGACTTTGTCCGCCTTCAAATCCTCCATCAGTTGCGGAAGCTGGACGGCTTGCCCGGGCGTCCCGCGCGCTCCTTCGAAGGCCAGATTTTGTCCAGGCGTATAGCCAAGCGACGCGAGTCCCCCGAGCAGAAGTTTTGCGAAAGGGACGGAGGCGGGCAAGGATCCGCCGGGGCTGACCAGCGCGACGCGATAGACCCTGGCTGGCGTCTGCGCAGTACCGGCGCGGGGCGCGGTTATCGCCGCGGTGCCGAGAAGAGCTATGAACTCGCGCCTTTTCATGAATGCCTCCGTATGACGTGGTGATCCTAGCAGGCCGCTGCCGGGAACGGCACGAAATCGCGCGCGATCAAGGTCCGTTGCCAGAAATGTGACGACTTCGGCTCGTCGCATCGCTAACCGCAGCCGGCATCACGATATTGCTCGACCTGATCGTGCAGGATTGCAACCGGCGTCTCGAACCAGGTGATCCTTGAATGGTCAGACGATTTTGTCGTCGGTCACCGGCGAGGTGACCACCAGGAACACCAAATCGACCAGCCCGGAATTCGAAATCGCATGCTCCACACCCGGCGGCAGGAAGATAAAGTCGTGCTTGCGCACCACGTGGTTCTTCCCGGCGATTTCCATCAGCCCCTCGCCTTCGAGCACGTGATAGACCTGCTCCTGCATCTGGTGCTTGTGACGCGCGACATGCGCCATCGGCTGGTACATCGAAATCCGGTAATCGATATGACGAGAGCCCGCGGTCTCCGGCATGACCAGCGGCTTTGAAAGCGCCCCGCCAAAATGATTGGGAAATTCGCGCCAGGGCACTTCGGCGATGTTGCGTATGAAGGCGCCGTTGTTTTCTGCTGCCATTTTGTTTCCTCTCGGGTCAGCGCGGACTAATGTTACCGTCTTTGCAGGAAGGCGATAGCCTCTCGGCCCGCGATGTGTCCAAAAACCAGCGCGCGCAGCACCGCGACCGCATTCGGCGCGGTGCCGTAAAAATGGCCGGTGGTTTCTCCGGCGGCGTAAAGGCCCAGGATCGGTCCCCGTTCGCTCAAGACTTCCGCTCTTTCGTTCGTCGCCAGCCCTCCAAAGGTATAGGCGATGGCGCCGACCAGGGGATAAGCGAGATATGGCGGCTTTTCGATCGCGCGCGCCCAGTTCGATTTCGGCGGCTGCAGCGTCGCGGCCGCCGCCAGGCCATCGCAACGCGCGGCGTCGAACCGGGCGGGGTCGCCGGTCGCGGCGGCATTGAACGTCTCGATGGTTTCTTTCAGATGGTTCGCCGGAACGCCGATCTGCACCGCGAGAGTTTCCACTGAATCGGCTTGATAAGGCGGCACCTCCGACCGGATCGCGCGCTCAAAACCATCGATGTCGAACAGCCGGGAATCGAGGATCGCATAGGCGATGCTGTTCGCCCTGCCAAAGTGGATGTCGCGGGCAAACGCTTCCCAAGTCTCATGCATCAAGCCACCGCCCTCGTCGAAGAAGCGGCGCCCGTCCTGATCGACGACGATGCCATAGGGATAGACCAGCACGACCGGCGCAGAATTCCTGCTGCGCGGATCGACCGGTTCGAGGTGCATACCGCCCCAATCGCCGGAAATGCTCGCGCCATGGTCGGTCGCCATGCGAATGCCGTCGCCGGCATCGAATTGCGTGCCCGGCGAAATCAGCCGCAGCGTCTCGGCACGGGGCCCGAAATGCGCACGCATCATCGCGGGGTTGGCCTGGAATCCGCCGGTGGCGAGAACGACGGCATCGGCATTCAGCGTGGTGGTGACGCCGTCGTTGCCTTGAATGGCTACACCACTGACGCGGTGATCCTCCGCCATCACCAGCCGCGTCACCGAGGTTTGGTAGAGAACCTTCACGGCCGCTCGTTTGGCGGCGACGGCGAGTTTTTCGATAATGACGCTGCCGCCGCCGATCGGCTGGATGCGCGCCGGGCCGGCGCTGAGATAATAGAGCGGCGTGATGAATTCGACGCCGTGTCCTTGCAGCCATGAAATCGTCGCGGTCGCCTGCTCGGCGAGCGCGCGAAAATAGCTGCGATCGGCCGACCCGCCGGAAGCCCTGAGCATGTCGTCGACAAAGCCGGGATCGACCCGGTCGGGCGCGTCGAGCCGCATGTTCGACGGCGACCAGCGTGTATTGCCGCCGGCGTCACGCTCGCGCGATTTCTCCAGCAGGGTGATCTCGATCGACAAGCCCACACTTTGAGCTCGCTCCGCAGCTGAAACGGCAGCGGCAAGCCCGGCCGCCCCGTGCCCGACGACAACCAGTTGTGGAGGGTTTCGCGGCATTTCCCGTAGCGGCTCAGGTGACCAGCGCGCCCCCGTCGAGATAGACGATCGATCCCGTCATGAAGCCGATGGTCATGAAGGCGAGGATCTGGCGGGCGATATCCTCGCCGACGCCGACGCGGCCGACGGGCAGGCTCGCGGCGGTCTTGGCCAGCATGTCGCGGCGCGCGGCTTCCGGCATCGCGGCGCGGATCGGAGTGTCGATAATCCCCGGCGACACCGCATTGACGCGCACCGGTGCGAGCTCGAGCGCGAGCGCCCGGGCCAGCGATTCCAGCGCGCCATTGGCAACGCTGACGATCGCGGAATTGGGCCGCGGCCGAATGCTCAGGAAGCCCGAGACCAGCGTCAGCGATCCGCCGGCACGGATTTCCGCTGATCGCGCGACCCGCCAAGCGCCCCACAGCTTGCCTTCCAGGGTGCCGCGGACGTCTTCCATCGCCACCGTCTTGAACGGGCCGGTCTTGAGCTGCGCCGCCGTGACCACGACATGATCGACCGGGCCGCAGGCGCGGAACAAATCCTCCACGCTCTTGTCGCTGGTGACGTCGGCCGGTATCGCCCTGGCGCCAATGGTGCCGGCGACCGCATTCAGGCGGTCAGCGTTGCGGGAGGCGATGATGACTTCCGCCCCCTCGCGGGTTGCGAGTTCCGCGGTGGAAAGACCGATACCGGACGAGCCCCCGACGACCACGATCTTCTTGCCTGAAAGCATCATCTTGTTTCCTCTGTATTCTCATTGCATCGATGAAGGCGGCATCGGCCGAACGACGATCACGTCGGCTCGTATTGCGTGCCGATGCCCGGCTTGCTTCGCCCGAGCCCCGGAAGCTCCCAGACGCCGGCGCCGGAGGGGTTAATGTCGGCGGCAATATCGACGTCGATCAGATAGGGCCTGTTGGCGGCGATGCCCTTGCGGATGGCTTCGCCGAGATCGCCGGCGCGATCGACGCGGACGCCTTCGACGCCGCAGGCGCGCGCCATCGCGGCAAAATCCGGATTGTAGCGCTCGCCGCTGACAGGATCATGGAAGTCGGTGGCGAGTTCGCGGCCGCCGAGATAGCCGCGCTGCAGGCCTCGGATCGACGCATAGGCGTAATTGTTCCAGACCACCCAGACCACGGGGAGATTATATTCGACCGCGGTGCCCAGCACGTTGGCGTGCATGAAGAACGCACCATCGCCGCAGACCGACACGCAGGGACGGTCGGGAGCGGCGAATTTCGCACCCATCACACCGGCAACCCCAAATCCCATCGGACCGAAACCCATCGAGCCGATCAGCGAATCCGGCCGCTTCGGCTTGCAGAAACTGAGCAGCCAATTGTGGTGCACGCCGATGTCGCTGACCAGGATCGCATTTTCCGGCAGCGCCTTGTCGATCTCGAGCGCGGCACGCTGCGGATTGATCGGCGTGGTGTCGTCGGAGAAACCGGGAGCGACGAACCGGTCCCACTCCTTCCGATAGATGTCGATCTGCGCCAGCCATTTCTGGCGCGCGTCGGCGCGCTTGGTGAGATCGGCGCGGCGGTCGAGTTCGGCATGAACCTGCCGCAGGAAGGTGCGCACATCCGCCATCAGCCCGAGCGCCACCGGATAGTTGCGGCCGATTTCCTCGGGGTCGATATCGACATGAATCAGACGCGTCGGCGGAATGGTGAAGGAGTAGCCGGGAATCCACGAGCTCGACGTGCGATCGTCGAAGCGCACGCCCAATGCCAGCAGCACGTCGGCCTGCCGCGTCGCGTGATTGGCCTGATAATGTCCGGCACGCGCGACGAGGCCGAGCGCGAGCGGATGATTGCAGTCGAGCGCGCCGAGGCCGGAAGCCGACGCCGCGACCGGAATCTGCAGGCGCTCGGCAAGCTTGCGCAATTCGTCCGCCGCCCCGCCATAGCGCACGCCCTGGCCGACCAGCATCACCGGCCGCTCGGCACCAAGCAACATGTCGACCGCTTTCACTACGCCTTCCGGATCGGCGCCGCAGCGGCTCGAAATATTGCCGTTCCACGCTTTCGCATTCGGCGCCTCTTCGGCGGCCGATTCCATGAACACGTCGAAGGGAACGTCCAGCACCACCGGGCCCGGACGTCCCGTAGTCATGGTCTTCCATGCCTGGCGGACCGCCAGCGGCACCATCTCGCCACGCGTCGGCTGGAACACCTTCTTGCAATAGGAGCGCACGGTGGAGGGAAAGTCGGCCTGGTAATGCCGATAGAGTTCCTGGAACGCCCCGCGATTGAACTGGCTGGTCGGCACGTTGCCGGTCACCGCCAGGAACGGCACCGAGTTCGAGGAAGGCGTTGCCGAGCGAAATCGGCAAATTCGCCGAGCCCGGTCCGCAGGACGTGAAGGTCGCGGTCGGCCGTCCCGAGACGCGGTAATAGACATCGGCCATGAAGCCGGCCACGCTCTCGTGATGCACCGAAATGGTCTTGAGTTCGTCGGAGCGCTCATACAGCGCATCGATGAACTGGATGTTGCCGTGGCCGCACAGGCCGAACACCTGCGGCACCTTTTCCTGGATCAGATAGTCGACGATGACCTGGGCGCCATTGAGCGCGTTGCGTGGCGACATCGGATCTCTCCCTGACCGTTCGACTGCTCATGCGGATCGGCGCGGCGAATTCGCGCACCGACACTGCCCGGGCGGGCGGCACCCTATTTCTCATAATACTGTACGTCAATTTATATTGTGGTAGACTGCCAGCGCACCGTCCCGTGGAGACCTGTCCCTGTGAGAGCGCGACCCAAGGCAAAGACCCCGGAAAAGGTGGCCAGTCCGCGCAAGGCCGCGGTCGCAAGGCTGGTAGCGCCGGCGCGCGACATCGACGACGATGCCGACGACCGCCAGCGCGTCGGCGTGCAATCGCTCGGCCGCGCCTTTGCGATCCTCGAAGAGGTCGCGCGGCACCGCGAGGGGATCGGGCTAGCGGAACTGAGCAAGCTGGTCGGCCTGCACAACTCCACCACCTTCCACCTGGCGAAAACCATGGTGTCGCTGGGCTATCTGCGCCAGGAAAAAGAGACAAAGCGCTACCGCGTCGGCCGGCCGCTGTTTGCGCTCGCCGCTAGCGCGCTCGACGAGATCGAGATGGTCAATGTCGCAACCCCCGTGCTCGAGGAACTGTCGCGGCAAACCGGTGAAAGCGCCCATTTCGCGGTGCGCATGGGCGACGCCGTCGTCGTAATCGCGCGCACCTCCGGCCCCGGCGCGTTTCAACTGACAGACCGGGTCGGCGTGGTGCGTCCCGCCCATTGCACCGCGCTCGGCAAGATCATCCTGGCCTCGCTGCGCGCCGATCAGCTGCAGCGTTTCCTAGAGCGTGTCGACATGAAGCCGTCGACGGAGAAGTCGATCACCGACGGCGCCGTGCTGTTGCGCGAAATCGCCGAGATCAGGCGCACCGGGATTGCCTTCGACGACGGCGAATTCAATCCGGAGGTGCGCTGCGTCGCGGTGCCGGTAACCGATTTCACAGGCACCGTGATCGGCGCGCTCGGCATTTCCGGCCCAATCTGGCGGCTCTCCAACCAGGCGTTGCACAACAGCGCCAAGATCGTCCAGGCGGTGGCGGAGAGGCTATCGCAGGAATTCGGCGCCAAGCGCGCGGCGAATTCATCTTAAGGACGAGATCGTGCGACGCTTTTGACGTTGACAGCGACGACCGCGTCCGGAAATATCTTCCAGCAATAAAAAACCGTCTCTCACATTCTCGCACGCGCCGGAATAAAAAGGGGGACGTCGCGGAAAGCCCTTTGGGAGGAGACCAACGATGACCCACGCCAGCCGACGAACACTGTTGAAAGCCAGCGCCGCCTTTGCCGGTGCCTCGGCGCTGGGTTTTCCGTCCATCAGTTATGGCCAGACCGAGAAGATCAAGATCGGCCACCTCACGCCGCTGACCGGCTTTCTCGGCGCACTCGGCGCCTATGCCCAACTCGGCATGCGGCTCGCCGAGGAAGAGATCAACGCGTCCGGCGGCGTGATGGGACGCCAGCTCGACGTGATGTCGGAAGATTCGGTCAATCCCGCCACCGCGGCCACCAAGTCGCAGCGCATGCTGGAGCAGGACGGCGCCTTGGTGCTGATGGGCGAGGCCAATTCGGCTTCCGCCCTGACCATCATGCAGGTGGCCGAGCGCAACAAGCGGCTGTTCATGCAGACCGGCGCCCGCTCCGACGCGCTGCGCGGCAAGAACTGCAACCGCTTCACGTTCCACACCGATATCCCCAACACGGTAATGGTCAACACCGTGGGCAAGGCCCTGCTGCGCGACGGCATGGTGAAGGACAAGAAGTTCTTCACGTTGACCGCCGACTATATTTTCGGCCACGACCTTCTGGCCGCGGCCAAGCGTTTCTTCAGCGCCAATCAGGCCAACCTGATCGGCGACGAGTTGATCGCCACAGACGTCACCGACTTCAGCCCCTATCTGCTCAAGATCCGGCAAGCCAAGCCCGACGTGGTCTGCTCCAACCTCGCCGGCAACCAGGTGACGACCCTGATCAAGCAATATGCCGAATTCGGCCTGCCCTATCCGATCGTCGGCTTCAATCTCAACACGGCCGACGCCTGGGCCGCGGGTGAAGGCAATCTGAGCGGCACCTGGCCGACGGTCTGGTATCACACGCTGGACCTGCCGGCCTCGAAGACCTTCGTGGCGGCGTTCAGCAAGAAATACGGCAAGCCGCCGGAGAACCACGCCTGGATCGAATACATCGCCTTCAAGATCATGGCGCAGGCCATGAACGAGACCAAGTCGACCGACACCGAAAAGCTGATCGCCTATTTTGAAAAGGAAACCCAGTTCGACATCCTGAAAGCGCGAAAGGCCTATTTCCGCTCGTGGGATCACCAGTTGATCCAGGAAGCCTACACCTTCTCGCCGAAGCCGAAGGGCGAGGCCAAGGACAAATGGGACCTCATCACGCTGGGCGCCGCCGTGCCCGGACCGAACGAACCGATGGAAGTCCTCAATCCCACCAAGGAACAGAACCCCTGCACGCTTTAAACGCGTTGGAGACCCGCGTCATCATTCGCAGCGAGCCGAGCGGGCGGGTTTTGAGGCGCATCGGCTGATACCAAGAATCGCCCTGGAGCGAGAATGCAGTTCGAGTTCTTGCTGGAACAGGTGGTCAATGGCCTCGTGCTCGGGGGCTATTATCTCCTGATCGCGCTTGGGCTGTCGCTGATCTTCAGCGTCGGCGGCGTGGTCAACCTCGCGCATGGTGCGTTCTACGCGCTCGGCGCCTATCTCTCCCTCGAAATCACCAAATATCTCGGCTTCGGACCCGCCGTGATGATCTCGCCGATCGCGGTTGCCCTGCTCGGCATCCTGTTCGAGCGCTACATCTTGCGGCGTTTCTATACCGCCGATCCGATCCTGAGCCTGCTCGTGACCTTTGGCCTTGCCATGGTCGCCGAGCAGACGATCCGCATCATCTGGGGCGCCTCGCCATTGCCGGCCACGATCCCGCCGCTGTTCCGCGGCTCGGTGATCGTCGGCGATTTCCTGTTTTCACGCTACCGCCTGATGCTGTTGGCCGTGGTCGCCGTGTCGCTGCTTGCGGTCTGGCTGTTGCTGCACAAGACCTCGTTCGGCCGCGTGGTGCGCGCCGGCATCCAGCGGCCCGATATGGTAGCTAGCCTCGGCATCCGGCTGCAGCCTTACATGACGGCGGTGGTCATGATCGGCGTCGGCCTGGCCGCGATGGGGGGCGCGTTTTTCGCGCCGATCACCATCGTGCAGCCGGCGATGGGCGCCGAGATCATTACGGTGGCCTTCGTGGTGGTGGTGATCGGCGGGCTCGGCAGTTTCTGGGGCGTGGTGATCGCGGCGCTTCTGGTCGGCATCGTCCGAGGCATCACCATTCATTTCGCACCCGCCGCCGGCGAGGCCTCGATCTATGTGCTGATGTTCGTCGTGCTGATGCTGCGGCCGCGCGGACTGCTCGGCGAACGAATCGAGAAATTCGAATGACGGTCACGCCCGCGCAGAAATACCGGCCGCTGGTGATCGCGGGCCTCGCGCTGATCGCGCTGCCCTTTGCGGTGCAACTGCTCGGCCTGTCGTTGAATACCGCGATCGCGGTTGTGATCCTGGCGATTGCGACCACGGCGCTTAATCTCTGCGTCGGCTACACCGGGCTGGTATCGTTCGGCCACTCCACCTGGTTCGGTATCGGCGCCTATGCCGCGGGCCTGATCCAGCTGCACTGGTTCGGCGGCGAAATCTGGCTGCCGCTGTTGCTGTCGATGGTCGCGGTAGCCGTGCTGTCGGCGATCGCGGGCGTCATCATCCTGCGCCGGCGCGGCGTCTACTTCTCACTGCTGACGCTAGCGTTTGCCGCGCTGACCTACACCATCGCCTTCCGCTGGAGCGAGGTGACCGGCGGCGAGGACGGCCTCGGCAGTCTCAAGCGCGGCAGCATCGGGCCGTTCAGTCTCGACAACGCGGCCGCCTTCTACATCGTCGTCGCGGCAATCGGGCTCGCGGTGCTCTACATCCTGCTGCGGCTGGTGCGCTCGCCGTTCGGCCACGTGCTGGTGGCGATCCGCGAGAACCAGTTGCGCACCACCTTCCAGGGCTATCCGGTCGAGCGCTACAAGCTCGCCGTCTTCGTCATTTCGGCCGTGGTGACCGGGCTTGCCGGCGCGCTGCTGGCGTTCCAGACCTATCTGGTTTCGGCCGAAGCGGTATCCGTGCCGTTCTCCGGCGAGCTATTGGCGATGGTGGTGATCGGCGGCATGCGCAGCATGCTGGGGCCTGCGCTCGGCGCGCTGTTCTTCATCGTGTTCCGGGAACTGCTTTCGATCTGGACGCCGAACTGGCTGTTGTGGTTCGGCCTGATCTTCGTCGGCTTTGTCATCTACTCGCCGGACGGACTGATCGGCGTCTGGCGCACGCTGATGCGGCGCTTCCGGCCGGCGCCTGAGGAAAGCGCCGCGATGAGCAAGCGCAGGATCTACGAAGGCTTGCCGTTGCCCGCATTCCTCGCACCCGAGGGCCTCACCGGAACGGTGCTGCAGGTGCAAAACATCTCGAAACATTTCGGCGGCATCCGCGCGGTGTCCGGCGCAAGCCTGGAGGTCGGCGCCGGCCGGATCCATGCGCTGATCGGCCCCAACGGCGCCGGCAAGACCACGCTGTTCAACCTGATATCGGGTCTCTACCCCCTCGATGCCGGCACCATCCGCCTCAAGGGCGTTGATATTCATGGCGTTCCGTCCGACCTGATCTGTCATCGGGGGTTGGCGCGTTCGTTCCAGATCACCAATCTGTTCCGGGGCCTATCGATTTACGAGAACCTGCGGCTGTCGCTGCAGGCGCAAAGCCAAGGGCGGTTCAACATCTGGCGCGACATCGACGGCTATGTCGACGTCCACGCGGAGACAGCGGAACTGATCAAATTCCTTGGCCTGCAAGGCATCGAGGCGATCGAGGGCGGCGAACTCTCCTATGGCGGCCAGCGGCTGGTGGATCTGGGCATCGCGCTCGGCTCCAAGCCGCAGGTACTTTTGCTGGACGAGCCGCTCGCGGGACTAGCCGCCGCCGAACGCGAGCGCGTCGCCGGCCTCATCAAGAACGTCGCCGCCAACATTCCGGTCCTGATCGTTGAGCACGACATCGATCGCGTCCTTGGCTTCTCGCATGAGGTCACCGTGATGAACCAGGGCGAGGTGCTGATGACCGGGAGCCCTGAGGCGGTGCGGGCCGACCGGCGCGTGCAGGAAATCTACACCGGCACCGGCATCCCCGAGGTCGTCCACAGCCGCGGCGACGAGGCCCGCGAGGGCGCGCCCTACATCCTGCGGTTCGAGGGCGTCAACACCTTCTACGGCAAGAGCCATATCCTCAACGACGCAACGCTCGACGTGCGCGAGGGCGAGATCGTCGCGCTGCTCGGACGCAATGGCGCCGGCAAATCCACGCTGCTGAAGACGCTGGCCGGGCTGGTACCGCTCGCCTCGGGAATCATCGAATATGAGGGTCGCGATATCGCGGGCCTGCCGGCGCCGGATATCGCGCGCTCCGGGATCGGCTATGTGCCGCAGGGGCGCGGCCTGTTCGCGGGCATGACGGTGCGCGAAAACCTTGCGCTCGGGCGTCTCGCGCGCAAGACCGACGGCAGCCATGGCGTGGCGTGGGGCGAGGAGCAGATTTTCGAATATTTCCCGCGCCTCAAAGAGCGCATCAATGTCGCCGCCGACTATCTCTCCGGCGGCGAGCAGCAGATGGTCGCGGTCGCGCGCGCGATGTCGGGCAACGTCAAACTGTTGCTGCTGGACGAGCCGTTCGAGGGCCTGGCGCCGACCGTGATCCTCGAACTGTTTCGGGTGTTCGACCTGTTGCGCCGGCATACCTCCATCCTGATCGTCGAGCACAATCTCGATTTGGTGCTGGCGCTGGCCGACCGCGTCTTCGCGCTGGAGCACGGCGCGGTATTTCATCAGGGACCGGCGGCACCGCTGTTGACGGACCTCGAATACCGCAAGAGGATTTTGTGGTTGTGAGAGAGACCGTCATTCCGGGGCGCGCAAAGCGCGAACCCGGAATCTCGAGATTCCGGGTCTGGTCCTTCGGACCATCCCGGAATGACGGTTCTATGATGCGGCTTCGCGGCAGCCCTCTTCAGTTCAATCACCCTATTTTCGCAGGTCAAGCCATGGCAGCCGACCAAAAGACCATCGCCGTCTTCACCAAGAACACCACCAACCCGGCCTATGAGGCCTTCCGCATCGCCGCCGACCAGGTCGCGCGCGAAACCGGCGCGAGGATCGTGCATTACGTGCCGAAGCAGCCCGACAATGTCGATGAGCAGAAGGTGTTGGTGGAGCAGGCGCTGAAGGACAGGCCGGACGCCGTCGTCTTCATCCCCGTTGACGACGTCGCGATGATCGGATCGGTGAAAAAGCTGAACGACGCCAAAATTCCGATCGTGCTCGCCTCCAATCCACTGCCCGGCAGCTTTGTCACCTTCGTCGGCGCCGACGATTACGAGATCGGATACAGGCAGTCACGCTATCTGTGCGAACATCTCGGGGGCAAGGGCATGATCGTGATCATCGAGGGCGTACCCGCGGCGCCGACCAATCGCGAGCGCATGCGCGGCTACCGGCGCGCCCTTGCCGAATATCCCGGCATCGAAGTGCTCGGCTCCGGCGTCGGCAATTACCAGCAACCCGACGGCAAGCGGGCGATGGTAAAATTCCTTGCCGACTACCCTCAGATCGACGCCGTGCTCTCGGCCAATGACGGCATGGCGCTTGGCGCGCTGGAGGCGCTGAAGGAGGCGAACCGAACCGCGGTCGTGATCGGCATCAACGGCATCCTGCCCGCGGTAAAGCAGATCGAAACCGGCGCGCTCTTGGCATCCGTCGACTTCAACATGTTCAAGATCGGCTGCACCGCCACGCGGGCCGCGCTGCGCCATCTCAGGGGCGAGAAGGTGCCGGAAAGGATCATGTTGCCCGCGGAGATCATCGACAAGACGAACTACAAGGCGTGGCTGGTGCCGGTGGAGCAGCGAAGCTGTCCGGAATGGGATGAGGTGGTGCGGTGACTGCCGTCATTCCGGGATGGTGCGTTAGCACCAGACCCGGAATTTCGAGATTCTCCGATGTGCAATTGCGCATCGTAGTTCGATGCTGCGCATCGCCCCGGAATGACGGTGACGGAATCAATCCTCCACCACACTGATGGTGCAGTCCTCGCCGCCCTCGCGCCAGGTCCGCAAGCCCACCTCTTCCAGAAACGGCCACTCGCTCTGGTCGACCCGGGCGAACAAATTGACACGGGATTCGCCGCGCCAGTCGCGCACCGTCTCGGTGCCGTAGAACCAGCCGATCGCCTCGAAGCCGGTAACGTCGCGGTCCGACCATTCGCAGGCGTAGATCACGTCGCCAAGGCCGGCGTTGAGGATCTGGTTCTCGCGCGGCGGCTTGTTCGGCAGATCGAGCTTGGTGTGGGTCTCGCGGCCGGTCCAGCGCGCGTTATAGGCCTTGATGGTCAGCGGCAGCTGCGTCCGGATCGCCTCCCAGGTTTTCGGCGCCTTGTCCAGCATCACCCTGGCCGTGAACTGCCCGCCGCGCGCAAAACTGAATTTTAGTCTCGGCATCGATGTCTCCCGTTGAAGCTGTGGGTTGTTGTCGTTGAGCGCGGATGTCGTGCAGCGCGAGCGGTGTCGCACGCGGCCATGCCTGCCTTCTAGCATTGCGCGGGAAGCTCCGATATCCTGTCTTCGAAAAACAAGGACAGGGCGGGGAAATGCCGAAAAAGCTGCTGCAGGCCGCCCTCATCCTGCTTGCGGGCACCACGCCCGTCGCCGCGCAGACGGCCTATCCGACGCGGACGATCACGATGGTGGTGGCGTTCGCCGCCGGCGGATCGACCGACCTGATCGCCCGCGTGCTGACGGAGCGCATGGGATCGATCCTCGGCCAGACCATCATCGTCGAAAACAAGGGCGGCGCCGACGGCGCCATCGGCACGGCAGGCGTCGCCCGCGCCATGCCGGACGGCTACACCATCATCCTCAGCACGACCAGCACCCACGTCATCAACCCGCTGTTGTACAAGAACATCAGTTACAATCCATCGACCGATTTCGCGCCGGTCTCGCTGGTGGCGCAATCTCCCAACATCCTCGTCTCCAGCCCGAAATTCGACGCCAAATCGGTCGCCGACGTGATCGCGCGCGCCAAGGCGGCACCCGGCACGCTTAACGTCGCCACCGGAGCGACCATGCACCTGCTCAACGGCGGCATGTTCAAAAGCATGGCTGGCGTCAGTTGGGTCGATGTCCCCTACAAGGGCAGCGGGCCCGCGATCAACGACCTGATGGCCGGACAGGTCGACCTGATGTTCGATCAGTTGCCCTCTTCGCTGCCGCAGATCCAGGGCGGGAGGCTGAAGGCCGTCGCGGTGACCTCGCGGAAACGGACCTCGATCGCGCCCGATATTCCGACCATTGCCGAGTCCGGCCTGCCCGCGTTCGAATCGACGTCGTGGTGGGGCGTGTTCGCGCCGTCGAAGACGCCGCCCGAGATCGTGGCTAAACTCAATGCGGCAATCGGTCAGGCACTCACCGACCCAAAACTGCTGGCCTCCTTCAGGAATATGGGACTGGAATCCTGGCAAAGCACGCCGGAAGAACTGGCAAAGCTGCTCGTCGACGAGCGCGCCAAATGGCAGAAGGTGATCGCCGACAACAAGATCGAGGTGAACTGATGCCGGCATCTCGATTGCGCCGCGCCTGGTTTGCGGTCGGCCTGGCGCGCAATAGGCCACTTCCCCCTCTCCCCGTTCTTCACGAGACGAGCGAAGCTCGCTCTCAGCGGGTCGGGGTGAGGGGCTCTCTCAGCAAGCGCCTCGTGGAGACGGCCCCTCACCCGAAATTCGCGATGCGAATTTCGACCTCTGCCCGCGAAGAGCGGGGAGAGGGAACGCCGGCTTCAGCGCTCAAGCCGCCAGCACGTCGCCGATCCGACTCCGGATCAGTTCGCGTTCCTCTTGCCCTGTACCGGTATCGAAGCTCACGTCATAGGCGATCTTCGCCGGCCGTTTCAGCACCACGATGCGGTCGCCGATTTCCAGCGCCTCGCCGATGGAGTGGGTGATGAAGACCGCGGTCTTGCCGTTTTCCTTCACCAGTCTTGTGAACTCCGCGCGCAGTTTTCCGGCAGTGGATTCATCGAGGGCGGAGAACGGCTCGTCGCACAACAAAATATTGGCGTTGGTCGCGAAGGCGCGGGCAATCGAGACGCGCTGGCGCATGCCGCCGGACAGCGCATGCGGATAGTCGTGCTCGTGGCCGCCGAGCCCGAGCTTTGTCAGCCACAATTGCGCGGTTGCTCGCCGCTCGACGGCGGGCACTTCCAACATCTCGAGCCCGAGTTCGACGTTCTGGATCGCCGTCCGCCAGGGCAGCAGGCGGTCGTTCTGGAACACGATCGCGATTCTGCCGCGAAAGGAATCGAACTCTGCAAAGGGATCGCGGCCGCTGACGCGCACGGTACCGCTGGTCGGTTCGGTCAGGCCCGCAATCATGTTGAAGATGGTCGACTTGCCGCAGCCGGTCTTGCCGAGCAGCGCCAGCATTTCTCCCGCGCGAACATCGAGGTTGAGGTCATCCACCGCACGGTAGGCGCCCTCGCTGCCCGCCTTGCCGAACACTTTTGAGACATGGCCGAGGTGGATGGCGGCAGGCGCAACCGTATCCCTCATATCGCGCGCTCCGACACCGCGCGATAGCGGAACGCGGTGTTCTCGATCAGAGTCAGCGCGCCCTGCACGATCAGCACGAAGAACACCAGCTGCAGCGTCCAGGCCAGCGCGCCGGCCATGTCGAACAGCTGCTGTTGCTGCAAGAGTTCATAACCGACGCCGCCGGTGGCCCCGACCAGCTCGGCGACCACGACCACGCGCGAGGCGTTGCCGAGATTGACTTTCCACGCGGTGAGGATGTCCGGCAGGATCGCCGGCGCGATCATCACCCGGAACAATTTCAACCGCGTGGGACGGAAGCTGAACACCATCTCCATCAGGTCTTTCGACATGCCGCGCAGCGCGCCCAGCACCTGGAAGGTGAAGGCCGGCAGCGTCGTCATCACCATGATGAAGAAGATGCGGAACTCGACGCCGTGGAACCAGATGATCGCGAACACCACCCAGGACAGCGCCGGGATGCCCTGGAACAAACTCAGGATCGGCGAAAGGAAATTGTCGACCGCGCGCGAGCGCACCATCAGCAGCGCCAGCCCTCCGCCGATGATGAAGGCGCCAGCAAGACCGGCCAAGATGCGGAAGATGGTCGCCAGCACGTCGGCGAACATCGCACCACTGGAGAAGATGTCGATGCAGCGCCAGAACACGTCGATCAGCGAGGGAAACAGAAAGCGCGGAAAGAACAGCGAGGCGAACTGCCAGATCAATATGACGACGACGAAAGGCAGTACCGAGGTCCCCAGCCGCTTGGCCGCCGCAAGCAACCTGTTTTCGCGCGGCGAGGAGTCAACCTGGGGCAACGTCTCGTTCACTTGCCCGGCGCCTGGTAGATCGTCGCGGCCGACGGATCCGCCGGCAGGAAGGAAATCGATTTGCCGGCGGCATAGACCGAGCCGATTTCCTTTCGCACGTCGGACGCCCATTGCACGTTCATGCCGAGCCGGTCATTGGCGCGGATCAAGTCCGCGATCGCCTTCTGGTCGTCGGGCGTTCCCTTCGCCGCGATCAGTTTTGCGGCGTCATCGGGATGCGCGCTCACCCAGTCGGCGGCTTCCTTGTAGGCCGCATGGAGTTTCGGGATCAGCGCCTGGTGCTTCTCCACCCAATCGATATGCGCGGCAACGCCGAGATAGGGAATGTTGCGGCTGCCGGTGAATTTCTTCCAGCTATCCGATATCGCAAGATCGATGGTGCGCATGTCGCTCTTCTTCGAGAGCAGCGTGGTATAGGCCGGCTCCCACAGCTGAACGGCAGCGGCGCGATCGGCGAGCGCGTAGCCGATCAGGCCGGGGGTTGCGGTGTTGATGACCGAGAATTTCGTGGGGTCGGCGCCGAGCTGGCGGGCGAACCAGTCGAACATCACGTAGTTCGTTGTGCCCTTGGCCGCGGCGAGGTCCTTGCCTTCAAGATCCCTGAGCGTCTTGACATCCGGGCGCGAGGTGACGACCGCGCCCCAAAAGTCGAACAGGTTGAACAAATATGTCACCTTGACGCCGCGAATATCGGCCAACCCCACCGTTAGCAGCGAAGCACTGCCGCCGAGCTGAAATTCGCCGGAGTTGAACTGCGCGGTATAGGCGTCGGGCGTGCGCTCCTCGAACTTGATCGCGAGGCCGTTCTTCTCGTCGAGCTTTTGCGCCTTGATGACCGGCGGCAGGAACGCGCCGAGCGACGGCGGCCCGAATACGACGATGGACAGCGGCTCAGGGGCTTGTGCCAGCGACGCCCCGGAGCAAAGCATTGTTCCGACACATGCAAGACCGGCCAAAATCCTGTTCATGACCCTACCTCCCGCCCTCACAGGCCAAAAATCTTGCTCGCCAGACCGCCGTTGATGGCGGCGCGTTCGGCATCGGAAAATTTCGTCTCGGCGACGATTTTGGTCGGCGCCAGATCGCCGATCGGAAACGGCATGTCAGATCCCATCATGATCCGCCCGGCGCCGACGATGTCGGCGAGATAGCGCAGTGCGCGCGGGTCCTGCACGATGCTGTCGTAATACATCGCGGCCAGCGCCGCGTCGGGATCGCCAAGCTTGTCCTTGTCGAGCGAATAGTTCCGCCGCAGCCGGCCGATCACGTAAGGCAGCGCCGCGCCGCCGATCCCGGCCACGATCTTCGCATTGGCGTAACGCGTGACGTGGCCGGCATAGATCAGCCGCGACATCGCGATCAGCGTATCGGTGATGCGTCCGACCGCGTTGGCCATGCCGTAATCATGCACGCGGTCGTCGCCGCTCTCGAACACGGGATGGATAAAAACCACCGAACCCAGTTCGTTGGCCGCCTCCCAGAACGGCTTCAGCGAGGGATCGTCGAGCACACCGCCCTTGCCCTTCGGCTGCGTGCCGATCATCGCGCCCCGAAAACCCGCCGCATGCGCCTCGCGCAGCACTTCGGCGGCGCGTCCGCCGTCCTGCAGCGGAACGGTCGCGAGCGGCACGAAGCGCGGCTCGCGCATCGCCGCCTGCGCCAGGTGCGTGTTGATCAGCCGCGACCAGCTTGCTCCTTCTTCCGCCGGCACTTCATAGGCGAACATGTCGAGCCATCCGCCGACCACCTGTCGCTCGATCTTCTGCTCGTCCATCCATTTCAGCCGCGCCGGCAGGTCGCTCAGCGGTTTCGACACCGGCCGCGTCGGTTTTCCGCCGGTAAAGGAAAAGCCGAGGCTGCCGCCGTCCTCGATCAACCGGATCGAGGGAAAGCTTGAAGCTTGCGTGCGGATCGCATCCAGCAGGCTCGGCGGCACCAGATGGGCGTGGCAGTCGATGATCATGTGGCTCGCTCTTTTGCCTGTTGCGCTTCCGCGATGGCGTCGCCAATCGCGTAAATGCGGATCGGAAGCTTGTTGAAGGAAATGCCAAGCGACGCGACGCAATCGTTGACGGCGGCCGAGATCGCCGCGGGCGCGCCGAGATAGCCGCTCTCACCGGAACCCTTCTGGCCGAACACGGTAAACGGCGACGGCGTGCAGTGGTGCACGATCTCGACTTCCGGCACCTCATGGGCCGATGGCAACAGGTAATCCATGAAACCCTGGGTGATCAATTGGCCCTCGTCGTTGTAGACGAACTCTTCCAGCAGCGCAGCGCCGAGGCCATGCGCGATACCGCCAAGCGTCATGCCCTTGACGATATGCGGGGTGATGACGGTGCCGCAATCATGGCCGATCACGTAACGCTTGATTTCCGGCTTGCCCAGCGCCGGATCGATCGCCATCAGCACCACGTGGAACTCGAAGGCGTGGCACGGATACATCTGTACCTTGCCGTCCTTCGGCAAGGCGCCGCCGGTCGGCACCTGCATCACATGCGTGGTTTCGAGCCCGGGCTCCATGCCCTCGGGCAGCAGGTGAAACTGGCGATGAGCGATGTTGACGAGGTCGATCCAGCCGAGCTGCTTGCCGACTTTGGTATCGCTGACGTGGCCCGAGGCGTAAACCACCTTGTCTTCGCCGACGCCGAATTGATGCGCACCGATTCGCGTCAGTTTTGTCTTCAGCTTTTGCGCGGCATGGAACGCGGCGCCGCCGAGCATGATCGCCATGCGGCTTCCGACCGGCGAATTCGACGGCAGGCATGCCAGCGAATCCGGCCGCACCACGCGGATCAGGTCGGGATCGATCTGCAGGACTTCGCCGACGACCGTCGAGACCAACGTCTCGTGCCCCTGCCCCGACGAGGTGTTGTGGATCGTGACCGTGACAAAACCGAGCCCGTCGACGACGATGCGGCAAGAATCCATCCAGGTCGTCGTGGTGTTCTTCTCATTGAGCAGCGGCTCGAAGGCGGAATTGGCGCCTGATGGCTCCAGGCACGCCGCGATGCCGATACCGGCGAGCAGGCCGGAGGCGCGCAGCCGGTCGCGTTCCTTCTCCAGCGCGGCGAAATCGATATGGGAAAGCACCTTGTCGACGACGGTGTGATAATCGCCGCTGTCGTAGGTGCTGCCGCTCGGGATCAGGTACGGAAACTGCTCCTTGCGGATGAAATTGCGCCGGCGCACCTCGACGCGGTCCAGACTTAAGGCGGCCGCGACCCTGTCGATTCCCGTCTCGATCGCATAATTGGTCGGCGCCTGTCCGAAGCCGCGCACCGCTTCCTGCACCGCCTTGTTCGACGTCACCGACTGCGCGCGGTACTGCACGCTCTCGATCTGGTAAGGCCCGACGATCGCGCCGATCGGCTTGCCCAGCTGGAACGGCGCGCGTCCGGCATAGGCGCCGGCGTTGTCCAGCGCGCGGATCTTCATCGACTTGACGATGCCGTCAGCGTTGAAAGCCAGTTCGACATCGAAGATGCGGTCGGGACCGTGCGCGTCGCCGCCACCCATATTGTCGAGCCGGTCCTCGATCAGGCGCACGGGGCGGCCGAGCCGCCGCGCCAGATGCGCCACCAGCACGGTCTGCTTGATGCCGCGCTTGACGCCATAACTGCCGCCGACATCGACGTCCTGATGCACGCGCACGTTGTTGGCCGGGATCCGCAGCGCGCGCGCTATCTGGTCGGGATATTTCGGCATCTGGATCGAGGCCCAGACATCCAGCATGTCGCGCCAGGGATCCCAGGAGGCGACAACGCCAAAGGTTTCGATCGGCACCGTGGAGCTGCGGCCCCAGGTGACGCGAAATTCCAGGTGCCGCGCGCTTTCAGCGAAATGCTTTTCGACATCGCCCCACACGAAGGTGCGGTCGAGCAGCACGTTGGAGCCGTGCGCGGGATGCACCGGCGGGCTGTCCGGTTTCAGCGCCTCCTCCGCATTGATCACGAACGGCAGCGGTTCGTAGTCGACATCGACTTTTTCGGCGGCGTCCTCGGCGAGCGCGCGGCTCTCGGCCGCGACCGCCGCGACCCATTCGCCGGCGTAGCGCGCGTGCCCGACCGCGAGCGGATGGCGCTTGACCTTCGGCGTATCGAGCCCGTTCATCAGGGGATCGGTCGCAGCCGCAAGCTCCTCACCGGTCAGCACATAGTGCACGCCCGGCATCGCCAGCGCTGCCGAAGCGCTGATCGAAACAATGCGCGCGGCGGGATGCGGCGAGGCCACCACCGCGACATGCAGCATGCCTTCGAGCGCGACATCGGCGACGTAATGGCCACGGCCGGCGACAAGGCGACGGTCCTCCCGCACCCGGCGGTTGGTTGAGACGAAACGAAAGCTTGCGGGATCGGCGTTCATTTCGCCTCCACGACGGAAACATCGATCGGACGCGGCGTGTTGGCCTTCTGCAATCGCTCCGCGGCGAACTGCACCGCTTCGATGATCTGCCCGTAGCCGGTGCAGCGGCAGATGTTGGCGGAGATCGCTTCCACAATCTCCTCGCGTGTCGGGGTGACGTTACGTTGCAGCAGCGCATGCACCGCGAGAATCATGCCGGGCGTGCAGTACCCACATTGCAGACCGTGGGTTTCGCAGAACGCATCCTGGATCACGCTGAGTTCGCCCGGCGCCGGCGCCACGCCCTCGATGGTCGTGATCTCGTAACCGTCGGCCTGCACCGCAAACATCAGGCAGGAGCGCACCGGCTCGCCGTCGAGCAGCACCGTGCAGGCACCGCAGACGCCGTGCTCGCAGCCGGCATGAGTGCCGTTGAGCAGGAATTTCTCGCGCAGTGCGTCGAGCAGCGTCTTGCGCGGCTCGACCTCGGCGGTGCGATTTTGGCCGTTGATGCGCAATTCGACCTTCATTGCGCGGCCCTCTTTGGAGTGGCGGCGGCGCTGTCGCGCGCCTGTTCGAGCGCGCGGATGCAAAGCGTCACCGCCACGCGGCGGCGATAGGCGGCGCTGGCGTGCAGGTCGCTCATTGTCTCGAGTTCGGCGCAGGCGGCATTGACCGCATCCGTTGCCGACGCGGTATCGAGCGCGGTTCCGACGAGCGACGACACATCAAGCCGCAACGGCCGGTCGGCGACGCCACCGAGGCCGAGCGCAATGTCGAGACAATGCCCCTCTTCATCGAGCGCGACCTGCGCCGCGGCAGCAACGAAGGCGAAATCCGAGCGCCGCGCGCTGATCTCGAAAAAGCCCACGCCGATGCGCGGATGCGGCCAGACCGGAAATTTGATCGCGCGCACGCATTCGCCCTGACCAATCGACGTCACCATGGGTGCTACGAAGAAATCATCTGCCGGCAGCGATCTCGTTCCATCCGTCGTCGCCAGCATGATCTCGGCACCCAGCGTCACCGCAACCAGCGGAATTTCGGCGGACGGATCGGCATTCGCAATCGAGCCGCCGATGGTGCCGCGATTGCGAGTCGGCGGATGTCCGACCCACGGCAGCACCCGCGCCAGCATCGGTACCGAAGCGCGGATGACGGAATCGCGCTCGGCCTGCGCCTGCCGGGTGGTGGCGCCGACGACCACAGTGCCACCTTCCTTGGTGATCCCGGCAAGCTCCGGCAATCGCAGGATATCGATCAGCTTCGCCGGCCGCGCCAGCCGCATCGCCAGCATCGGCACCAGCGTCTGCCCACCCGCGATCAGCCGCGCATCGTCGTCGGCAGCCAGCAGTTCGCAGGCCTCATGAAGCGAAGCGGGCCTGACATAGTCGAAGGGGGCGGGCTTCATGGAGCCGGGGCCGACGCGGCGGAGCGAAACCGGCGGCGCACCGCGCGCGCCCGATGTTCCGCAGCCTGATGGACCCGAATTTCACGGACCAATACGCGCTCCCGTCGTTGCCTGCAGCTTGTGAAAAGCCGCTGCCTTGGCCGCAACGATAGAAGCCAGGACACGGAAAATGTCAATTAGATCAAGGTGCGGCTGGAGGCGCGCCGGCCGCCGGCAAGGCCCAATGACAGCGTCCCGATCGCCGATTGGGCCAAGAATTGCGGCCCTTCCCAGAATCATCGGGAACTAGGATATTTTCGCTCCGGAAAGCTCATCCGGCTCGGCCCGTATTTTTTGATCACCGCGTTTTTCGAAGTCATGGCCGCACCCGTCAACGGCGTGCTCAACCGACACAAGCGGGGCAGCGACCGGGCTTCCGCGCTTCCCGCATCTCGTTGACCAGGGGTTGGATGGTGATAGCGGTTTCGGAAGAGAAAGCCGTCGACTACGAGATCACGGCGCGGCTTGCGACCGAGGCCTTCGGCTCGCGCGAGGTGTTATTTTCCGCCGACCGGATGAAGTGGCTGTACGAGCGCGCCTTCGGCCAGGGCACCATAGTGCTGGCGGCGATCGACGACGGCGTAAAGGTTGGACAGATGGCGCTGGTTCGCCAGACCGTTCATTGCGACGGCCAGCCCTGTCCGGCCGTCCAGCTGGTCGATCTCTTCATATCGAAAGAGTATCGTTCGCAGAACCTTGTCCGGCGCATCTACAAGGAGATCGAGCAGCTCTGCGCGGACCGGGACATCCGCTTCATCCTCGCCATGCCGAACGAGAACGCCAAACCGCTCAATGCGCGCATGCTCAAGCTCAAACCCCTGCTCTGGCTGCAGGTCCGCGCCGGCGTGACAATGCTGCCGTCAAAACCTTCGAAGTTGAAATATTCGGGCTACCTCAAATCCCTGACAAGGCAAGCGGCCGTCGATCTGCTGTCGGGTTTCAACAGCCAGGCCGGCGAGAACGGACTTGTATGGGATGGCGAAATCCTGTTCGACCGCATCAGCGACCCGACCCGCGACTATGCTGTTCACGCCACGGCCGACCTGCTCCTGATCTCATCGTCCCGCAAGACCAAGGGGGTTAGCTATACCCTGCTCTGCGGTTTCTTCGCACGAGCGACCGTCACGATATCATCCGGTGCTGTCCGCGAACTGGTCCGCGCCGCCTGCCGCTTCTGGAAGCGGCCATTGTTCGTCTATGCCGGAGTCAACGACCGGCTGCCGACGCTTCCGGGAATCCCTCTGCCGGCGCGGCTACGACCTCCGATGCTCGTCCAACTGCGCGATCTCGGTCCAGACAGGCCCGATTTGCAATGGAGCCGCTTTCAGCTGATCGATTCCGATTTCGTCTGATTGCCTCACGCCTTGCGCTGCGCCACCATGAACAGGCGGCGGAACGGAAACAGCGTTTGCCCCGTCGCATTGCGCGGATAGGCCTTTGCGACACGCGCGCCATAGGCGGCCTCGAACGCCAGCTTCTCGTCGCCCTGGAGGACGTCGAGATAGCGGGTCAGCCAGGTGCCCTTGGTCCATTCCTTGACCGGATTGTCGCCTTCCAGGATCTGCAAATACTCGGTCTCCCAGATGTCGATATTTTGGGACGAGGGCGCCAGCAGGTTGTGATAGAAGCCGGGTGCCTCCACCGGCGGCGGCGTGACGAGATGCTCGAGCTGCTTGCGCCATGGTCCGTTCAGGGCGGTTTCCCCGATCAGCACATGCGAGGGCGCACCGAAATTGCGCGGCATCTGCACCGCGAGGATGCCGCCGGGTGCGACTTTTTCCATCAGCGCCGGAAACAGTTTTGCATGACCCGGCAGCCAGTGCAGCGCAGCGTTGGAATAGATCACGTCGTATTGCTGCGTGGGTCGCCACGATCCCAGATCCTGCTGCAGCCATTCGACCTCGGGTGCGGCCTTCTTCCCGGCGGCAACCATCTCGGCCGAACCTTCGACGCCGGTGACGATGGCCTCCGGCCATCTCTCCCTGATCAGTCTGGTGACATTGCCGGCGCCGGCGCCGAGGTCGGCGATACTTTTCACCTCGAAATCCGGCATCCGCATCAACAGATCGACCGCGGGTCGCAGCCGGTGGCCTGAGAATTTCAGATACTGTTGTGGATTCCAGACCATCACAGAGGCCTTTTTGTTTTTCCTTGAACGAAGGCAGGACTACACCACTTGTCGAAGCCAAGGTAGACAAAATCCGCCCAGCATGCAGGCATGTTGCCCATAGAAGGAAAGCCAGAGAACATGAACCTCGATCTCAAGTCAAAGACCGCCGTCGTCAGCGGCGCCAGCATCGGCATCGGCCGCGCGATCGCCAAGGGCCTGGCGCGGGAGGGCGTGCGCGTGGTCGCTGTGGCAAGGCGCAAGGAATTGCTGGACAAGCTCGCGCAGGAGGTCAAGGCCGCCGGCGGCGAAGTCATTCCCCTCATCCAGGACATCATGGCCGAAGACGCCGCAGAAAAACTCGCGGCCGCCGCACTCGCCGAACTCGGCCATGTCGACATCCTCGTCAACAATGCCGGCGGCAGCCGGCCGCTGCCGGTGGATGCTCCCGACAGCGCCTGGGACGAGGCGATGTCGCTGAATTTCACCCGCTACCGACAGGTCACCCACGCGCTGCTGCCGCAGATGATCGCGCGCAACTGGGGGCGCATCATCAACATCACCGGCAAATCGGAGCCCGAGGGATTGAATGCGGCGTTCGCCGCAAAGGCCGCCGTGCATGCCTGGGCCAAGGGACTGTCACGCGAGATCGGCGAGCACGGCATCACCATCAACAGCATTCCGCCCGGCCGCATCATGAGCGAGCAAATCCGGCGCAACTACCCGGAAGATTATCGCAAGCGATTTGCCGAGGAGGAAATCCCGGTCGGCTATTGGGGCGAGCCGGAAGATCTCGCGGTGCTGGCGGTATTCCTCGCCTCGCCGCTGGCGCGCTACATCACCGGCACGGTGATTCCCGTCGACGGCGGGCTGAGGCGGTATCAGTTCTAGAGCGGTGCTCTCCCCTCCCCGCTCTTTCGCGGGGAGAGGTGAAGAATGGCCACTAATCGTAACTCGAAGGCCCCGTATCGCGATAGGCCCAGCAGCCTTCGCGCGGAAGCGCGACCTGGGTCTCGGCTCCGACCTGATGCCGCGCGGCGGTGCCGAGTTCGAGCACCTCCAGCCTGCGGCCGAACAGATCGATGTCGTAGATGGTCTGCGTGCCTTGATAGCGGCGGTCGACCACGCGTGCCGGAAACAAATTGGCGCCGTCGGACTTGCCGATGCCGATATTTTCCGGCCGCAATGCGATGCGTACCTTTTCGCCGACGTTGAGGCTGTGCAGCATCGCAGCCTCCCCGCGCCTGCCCTCGCCGAAATCGACCACCCCGAACTCACCGTTGCGTTCGATCAGCGTTCCCGTGAGTTCATTGGTGGCACCGGTGAAATTGGCGACGAACAGGTCGGCGGGCCGGTTATAGATCTGGTCGGGCGTGCCGATCTGCAACAGCTTGCCGTCGCGCATCACGCCGATGCGGTCGCCGAGCACCACCGCCTCGGCCTGGTCGTGGGTGACGTAGAGCGCGGTCATGCCGGTCTGCTTGAGGATGACCCTGAGATCATCGCGCAGCCGCAGGCGCAATTTGGCATCGAGGTTGGAGAGGGGTTCGTCGAGCAGCAACAATTGCGGCCGGTAGACGATGCTGCGGGCGAGCGCGACGCGCTGCATCTGGCCGCCGGACAACGCCACCACGGGCCGTTCGGCATATTCCGAGAGGCCCACCAGTTCCAGCACCTCGTCGACCATGCGTTTGGCCTCGCCGCGTGCGATCCCCCGATGCTTCAAGGGGTAGACCACGTTCTGCCGCACGGTCATGTGCGGCCACACCGCATAGGACTGAAACACCATGCCGAGGTCGCGCAAGCGCGGCGGCACCAGGATGCCGCGTTCGGGTGACGACACCACTTTGCCGGCGATGCTGATTTCACCGGAGGTCGGATGCTCCAGCCCGGCGACGCAGCGCAACGTCGTGGTCTTGCCGCAGCCGGAGGGCCCGAGCAGCACCACGATCTCGCCGGCCGGCACGGCAAAGCTGACGCCGTCGATCGCCGGCCGGCCGATCGCGAACTGCTTGCGCAGGTCGCTGACGTCGAGCGTCGCCGTCATGGCTTGCTTTGCTTCACGAGCATGGTTTTGGCGGCGCACCGATCATTGCCGGTACCCGAACGTCTTGTCCCATTCGGCAACCCACGGTCCGTGCAGCTTCACATACTCGTCGAACTTCGGATACCAGACCTTGACCAGTTTGGGATCAAAACCTTCGGGATAGACCGGCGGAACCTTCAGTGACGTCAAATTGCCGAGTTCCTTGATCATGAAGGTCTGACCTTCCTTCGACAGACACCAGTTGAGAAACAGTTTCGCGGCATTCGGATGGGCGGCGGTTTTGGGGATTCCAGATGCGTAGGGATTGACCGGCGCGCCCTCGGGCGGGAAGAAGATCTTGATCGGCGCGCCGTCCTTCTGTTTCGGATAGATCGCGTTGTAGAGCAACGGACCCATTGCGATCTCGCCGCGCACCAGCGAATCCGACATCGGCGCTCCCGACGGATACAGGATCGGATGGGTCGCCGCCTGCTTCGCCCAATAATCCTCGCCCAGCACCTGGCGCTCGAACATGATGCGGGTCCAGGTGGTGCCGCCGGATTGGGCGAACACCTGCCCGATCATCTTGTCGTATTCCGGCTTGGTCAGGTCCCACCAGGTTTTTGGGGGGTTTTTGACGAGCTCGGTGTTGTAGGCGATCGACCACACCAGCGTGGCGCGCGGCCACAATTTCGGGGAAACCTGGGCGTCGGGATTGTAGTCGGCCGCGTTCGGCGGCGCGTAATCCTGGAACAGGTCGGCGAGCGGCAGCATCAGGGCGCGGTCGGAATGATCGATCACGTCGGCGATCAGCTTGCCGGCGGCAGCCTCGGTCTTGACGCGCGTGATGAGCTGGCCGCCCGGCGCGCGCACCATTTCGATCTTGATCTCCGGAAAACGCTTGTTGAATTCCTTGATCACCTGCTGCTCGACCTCGGCGAAGTTCGCGGTGTAGTAGACGAGCTTGCCTTCGGCCTTCGCCGCCGCGATCAATTCGGGCGAGCCGAATTCCTGCGCGATCGCCGGTCCGCCGTTCTGCACCAAACCCAGGCCGGCGATGCCGGCGAGTGCGACAATCCTGGCAACGATTTTTCCGTTCATGGCCAATCCTCCCCTTAAGTTACCTTATTCGCTGCGCGACGCTGCCCTGCGCAGCGCCTCGCGACAACCAGTTCGCTCCGCCGATCAGCACCCCGAGCAGGACCGTCTGCACCAGGCTGAATGCGGCGGTCTTGCCGAGGTTGCCGCCCTCGTAATAGTCGAGCAACAGTACCGACATCACCATGGTGTTGCTGGTGTAGAGAAACAGCGACGAGCCGAGCTCGCGGATTGCCAACACGAACAACAGCGTCATCGAGGCGATTACGCCCGGCCGCGCCAAGGGCAGCACGATCGTCGCGATCGTGCCCAGCATGCCCTTGCCGCAGACCCAGGCGGCCTCCTCGAGTTCCCTGTGAATTTGCAGGAACGAGGTCGACAGCGCCTTCACGGTATCCGGCATGAAGCGGGCGATGAATGCCAGCGCCAGGATCCAGATGGTGCCATAGAGCCCGCCGGGAACGCCGATCCAGGCCCAGAGATAAGCGACGCCGATCACGAGACCGGGAATCGCCACCGGCACGGTCGAGATCAGGTCGATGCCGCGCCGACCTGCGATGTTGGTGCGGTGAATGGTGTAGCCGATCGCAAAGGCGAGCGTGCCGCCGACAACGGCGGTGATGATGCCGACCTCGACCGCGTTGTAGATCGAGTTCAGCGTCAGCGGATTGTCGAAGATGCTGTAGAAATGCATCAGCGAATATTGCCGCATGTCGAACAGGCTTGCGGCATCGCGGATGAACATGAATTTTCGGAACGCCGCGACGATCAGCGCCAGAGTCGGCAGAATCACGACGACCAGGAGATAGACGACGCCGAGCGCGAAGGTGAGCCAGCGCCACGGCCCGAGATCGAGGCTGCGCGGCCGGAACGCCTTGCCGGCGACGGTGGTGTAGCTGCGCCCGCTCAGCACCTTCTGCTGCAAAAACACCAGCCCGCCCGTCACCATCATCAGGATGATCGCGACCGCGGCCGCGGTATTATAGAGCGGCGGCGACCAGTTGGTGAGCTTGAAGATGTAGGTCGTGAGCACCGCGAGGTTGGTCGGGGCGCCCAGCACGGCCGGAATGCCGTAGATGCCGAGCATGACAATGAAGGACAACAGCATGCCCGAGACGATCGCCGGCATGATCAGCGGGAACGTCACCGAGAACAGGGTCGCAAACGCGCTGGCGCCGGAGATTTCGGCGGCCTCTTCCAGGCTCGGATCCATGTTGCGCAGCGCCGACGAGGTGAACATGTAGACATAGGGCGCGTAGTAGATGCCGAACACGAACACCAGCCCCCACAGCGAATAGAAATCGACGTGCCAGTCGAGCCCGGCCCATTTGAAGATGGTGTTGATCAGGCCGGTCCTGGGCGAGCCGAGGATGCTCCAGGCAACGCCCGCGACCAGCGGCGGCGCGAACAGCGGCAGGATGCTGGCGGCGGCGATAAAGCCCTTGAACGGCGTGTTGGTGCGCACCACGATCCAGGAAAACAGCAGCCCGATCGTGACCGCGATGGCCGTACCGCCGCCGCAGGCAATCAGCGTGTTGAACAAGGCCTCGGCGACGTTCGGGTTGGCGAGCACGGTGAGAAAGTTCGTGATCGACAAATGACGGAGGCTGAATCCGTCGACCACCGGATTGGTGTCGGTCAGCGCGCCCAGCAGCAGCGTGAGCACGGGATAGATCACCAGGAATGCGAGGATCGCCAGCAGCACGGCGACCCACGAACCAGCCAATACGCGCCGGCGCGTCTCCGCAACGCCGCTGCGCATGACCTCGGTGCGCAGGCCTGCCTGTCCGTTCAAAACGCTTTCCCCTTGGCCCGGCAGCGGATTTTTGTCGTTATTGGCCGAAGCTTAGGCGATGGCGCGGGCAACGGGAAGTAGCCGAAAGTCGGTCGCGGCCCGCGACAGTCGGTCACGCAGGCGCCGCCCGCTAGGCCTCGCGGTTCCGATGTGGATCGTACTTCGAGAGCACGTCCTTGAGGTAATCCCGGCTTTTCCATTCGGGTGGCGGCGGCTCGTATCCGGGTCGAGGAACGAACGGATTGCCCGGTATGCCAGCGGAATCGCCCATCAGGTCTGGAACGTAGCGCGGGCAGTTGGGGAAGATCTCGCATTTGACGCGCACGACGACTTTCGCGCCATGATGCCGGGCAAGCGTTTCCGCATCGTCGTGGATCGTCGCCTTGCCCCGGATACGCGTGCGAAACGTCTTGCCGTCGAGGCGCACGAACAATAGCCCGACGTTCGGGTTGCGGTGAATATTGCCGAGCGTGCGGTACATGTTGTTGCCGTCGTATTCGGGGTATTCCAGCGTGTCGGGGCCGGTGATCCCAACGAAGCCGGGATCGCCCGAACGCATGGAACAATCGACGTTGTCCTGATAGCTCGTCGCGATGAAGAAGAATCGCGCCTCTTCGATGAGTTTGCGGTCCTGCTCCCAGAACTCGAAGTGCAGGCGATGCTTCTCGAGGCCGTCGGCGACACGGCGGCCGTCGAAGCGGTCCTGCAGCTCACGCATGCCGTCGTGGTAGAAGGGGGCGCGGTCGATCGGGTCGGTCATGAGGGCCTCGGCGCTGACTTGCGGCATGTATCGCTTCATAACAGATCACCGCCCCAGGCGCGATGGGCCCTAAGCGCTCGGCTGTCCAGGCCCGGGACTCAGTCATGCCGCACCGGCGTCGGCACGGGCAAGCCGCCGATTTGTGCGATTTGATTGAAAGTGTTTCGCCGCCGTGCGCCTTTTCAGAAGACAGCGCAGCGCTTGCTCCCCGGGTCCGTAGTCGTGACGGCGACATCCTATGGCAGGTGTCGACAAACTGGGAGAGCAAAGTGGCACGCGTAACTGTTAACCCCGGTATCGCCACGGCGTGCCGCTGGCGGCACTCTCATCAATGGTCCATTGCGGCAGCGCCAGCCCGGGGGCGACGTCGGTGAACACCATGCGCATGCGGGTGCCGATGCCGACCCGCTCGACGTCGCTCTCAGGGGAGAGTACGCCGTCTGGCCGCGTCAGGTTGCCGATCACGCGCAGTCCCGCCTCCTTCGTCGGCTTGCCGCTCTGGGTATCGAGTTCGACCAGCAGCACGAGATATGGCGTGTACTGCTTGAACGCCGGCTGAATGGCATGATGGACCTCGGTGTAGGAATGCACGGTGCCGCGACCCTCGACCGATACCCATTCCGAATTCAACTCGGCGCACCACGGGCATGCGGTAGACGGGGGGTAGCGCAACAGCTTGCATGAGGTGCATCGCTGCAGGCGGAAATCGTGCTTCGCACACCAGGCGAAGTATTCGAGGTTCTCATGGTCGAGATCATTGATCTCGAGCGGCATGCCGAGATATTGCGCGGAAATCATTTTCTCACCGTGTTTCCTTTGTAGAAGCAACCGTGCGGCTCACATGAACTTCGGCAGTACTTTCGTCCACAACGCCTCGGTCGACTTCATCAACTTGTTGTGCGGAACCAGCGCGTTGTAGGTGTAGCAGAACAACCAGTCGACCGGCTGCCGCTTCATGTTGGCCTCGAGCGCGCGCGTCACGGTATCGACGGTGCCGACCAACGCATAGCCGAGGTCGATCAATTCCTGCGCGGTGGCAAACTTCTTGGTCACCGGGTCCATCAGGCCGCGGCGGAAGCCGAACGGCTCGAACCACGCCTTGCCGGAGAAACGCCCGGAGTCCTCCCACAACGCGATGGCCTCCTCGTCCGTCTCAGCGATGATGACGTCGCGCAACAGGCCGGTGCCCTGTCCGCGGGGTTTTCCCGACACCTCGGCATAAAGGTCGAACAGTGGTGACTCATAGGCTTCATGCATCGGCGGCAGGATCGCGGTGACGCCTTCTTGCGCAGCCCAGCGAATGGAATTGGGCGATGACGCGAACGGCAGGAACACCGGCGGGTACGGCTTCTGCAACGGCTTCGGCACCACGCCGACCGATTTCAAGATGCCGTTCTCGATGCCCTTGCCGTATTTCACGGTGGTCTCGAGATCCCAGGGCGTTGCGCCGGCGGGCACCTTCCAGTACTTGCCCTGGAACGTCAGCATCTCCTCGGTCCAGCATTTCTTGATGATCTGCCAGTTCTCCTCGAACGCCTCGCGGTTGGTCGCATCGATCGCATCATGATGATGCGGCAGGGTCCCCGAGACGCCATGCGTCTGCTGCGCCATGACGTCGACCCAGCGTCGCTGGTAGCCGCGGGCGAAGCCGGCGCAGGCCCGACCGCCCGTCATGTGATCGAGCATCGCGATGTCCTCGGCGACACGGATCGGGTTGGCGGCCGGCAGCACGATACCGAGCTGACCGACGCGGATGCGCTTGGTCTGCATCGCGAAGTAGAGGTCCAGCAGCACGGGGTTGTTGGAAAGCTCAAAACCCTCGATGTGGAAGTGGTGCTCGGTAAAGCTGACCGAGTTGTAGCCGAGATCGTCGGCGAGTTTGACGAGTTCGGTCAACTCTTTCAACATGCGCTGATAGAGTTCCGGCCTCGTCGCGGCCATGCCCGCCTCGATCTCGGCGCGCGAGCCGACGCTCGGCAGGCAAAATATCGACGCTTTCATTCTGCTTCCTTCCCGCCATTTTCTGTTGATTTGAGATCACCAACGACAGGACGATGATGCCCTACCCCCGCCGCATCACCATCGCCGATCCCGTGCCGGGCATCGCCCAGCCGAGATTGGCCGATACCTCGGCGTTCCTCACCTGGCGGCATCCGCCCTCGCGATAATCGTAAGTGTGCTGCCGCCTGCCGTCGGGTCCGATCGGACAGCTATCGTCCGCGTCGTGGCGGAGCTGGCGGACGTTCTCGATCACCATCGCGATGCCGTGGGTATAGCCCTCGCAGAGATGGCCACCCGACGTGTTGTTCGGCCTCTTGCCACCGAGCATGATGGTGCCGTCCGAGACGTAGTGGCCGCCCTCGCCCTTCTTGCAGAAGCCGTAATCCTCGAGTTGCAGCATGGTGGTGAAGGTGAAGGCGTCATAGGAGCCGGTGAGGTCGATGTCCTCCGGGCTGACGCCGGAGTTCGGCCAGAGAATGTCCCTGGCGTAGTGACCGGCGACGGTCGAGATCGGCCCGACCTGATAGTGCATGTCGACCCGCGGCTTCGAGCAGCGGCCGACTACGCCGCGGATCCGCACCATTGGCTGCTTCAGGTCCTTCGCGCGCTCGGCTGTGGTCACGATGATGGCATTGGCGTTGTCTGTCTCCACGCAGCAGTCAAGCAGATGCAGCGGCTTGCAGATCATGCGGCTGCCCACGACATCCTCCACCGTGAGGCGCTTCTTGTAATAAGCCTTGGGGTTGTTAGAGGCGTGATGGCTGTGGGCCACACGGACATGGGCGACCTGCTCGGCGGTGGTGCCGAAATCGTGCATATGGCGCATGAAGGTCGGCGCGAACGATTGTCCGGCGCTCTGCCAGCCATAGGCGCGGCTGTGCAACGCATCGCCTGAGACGGGCGCGGCGGCGCGCGCGCCGGTGCCGCCGATCCGCACCTGGGAGAAGCCGTTCATCGAGCGGAAGATTACCACCGTCTTGCACATGCCGGCTTCGATGACGCCGATCGCGATGCCGACCAATGCCTCGGTCGATGATCCGCCGCCGAACACGTCCATGTAGAAATTCAGCCGGATGCCGAGGTCGCCGGCGACGAATGGCGAGAACACCGAGTTGTTCGACTGATACGACAGCATGCCGTCGATCTCGGAGGCTTTGAGTCCCGCATCGACCATGGCATTGCGCACCGCCGATGTTGCGAGCGCCCGCGTCGTCTTGTTCGAGCCGCGGGTATAGGCCGTCTCGCCGACGCCGACGATGGCGTACTTGTCGCGCAAGAACTTCGGCGTGGTGGCATCGACATCTTCTCTGGGCAGCGGCATTTCCTGAAGCTCCCGGCCGTATTCTTCCTTGTTGCTTCCCGGTCCTGTTCTAGCGCCTTATGGGGGATACTGCATAGCTTTCTCCTGCATAGCTTCGGCCATCTCCCGCGCAATCGCCATTTCATTCCTCCCTCTTTCACAACATGATCTTGTTTTCAGCGCCCGACGAATTTCGGCGGGCGTTTGGCGTTGAAGGCCTCGACCCCTTCCTTGAAATCCTCCGATTGGCGCAGCCGGCTGTAGCAATGGCCTTCCAGTTCGATCGCAACGGTCAGCGTGGCGTCTTCCGTATCGTTCAGAAGCTTTTTCGCCGTCCGCTGCGCCAGCGGCGCGAAGCTGCGAAGCTCATCGACCAACCTGTCGGTGGTCTTTTCAAGTTCGGTATCGGGCACGCATTCGGTTACGATGCCCCAATCGAATGCCTGTTTTGCGGAAATTCGCTTCGAACGCATCACGATATCCTTGGTGCGGGTAATGCCGATCATCTTCTGCAGGCGCGCAGAACCGCCGGATCCCGGAATTTGACCGAGCTTCTGCTCCGGCAGCGCATAGAGCGTCGTTTCCGAGGCGACCCGGAAATCGCAGGCCAGCGACAGTTCGAAGCCAACCCCGAAGCAATAGCCCCGGTTGGCGACGATCACCGGCTTCGAACAACGCGTCGGCGAGGCGATGTTCCAGGCGAGTTTGGAGACCGTTTCCGGCGTGGCTTCCATGAAGCCGCCAATGTTGCCGCCGCTGGAGAAATGCTCGCCGACCGAGCGGACCACGATGATGCGAATCCGCGCATCCTCGTCGAGCGTCTCGAACACAAGCCGCAACTGATCGCGCTGCGGCATCGACACGACGTTGTAAGGCGGCCGGTCGAGAATGATGTCGGCGCGCTCATGCGCCTCGTCGATTTCGACCTGGAAACCGTCGAGCTTGCCCAGCCGTGGATCGGCGAAAATGCAGGGAGACGCCATGTAACTTCCTTTCTTGATGTTGTTACGCCGCGCTTGAGGGCGGCGCGCGTTCGCGCTGGTAATCGCCGGCGACGAGCAGACGACGCAGCAGCTTTCCGACCGGGGATTTCGGCAAGCAATCGACGAAGATGATGCGCCGCGGCCGCTTGAAGTCTGCCAGTCCGGATGTCCGGCAGAACTGCTCGAGGTCCTGCTCGGTAACCGGCCCCTTGCGCTTCACAAAGGCAGTGACGACCTCGCCCCACTTCTCGTCGGCAATACCGACCACCGCGACTTCGAGCACGGCCTGGTGCAGGGAAAGGCAGCTTTCGATCTCGACCGGCGAGACGTTCTCACCCCCGGTAATGATCATGTCGTCGACCCGGCCGGTGACGAACAGATCGCCGTCGCGGTCGACGAAACCGGTGTCGCCGGTGAAATACCAGCCTTCGCGCAGGGCCTTGGCGTCCGCATCGGGCCGGCGCCAGTACCCCTCGAATGAACTCATCGCCGGCCAGCCGCGCGATGACTTCGCCTTCTTCACCTGACGCCGCAAGGTCCGTCGCCGACATTGCATTCAGCTTGACGACCCTGATTTCCTGATTGATTCCGGCCTTGCCGGCCGATCCGGGCTTTGCGGGCGCGTTCTGGTCGATGGTGAAAGTGTAGATTTCAGAGCTGCCGTAATGGTTGACGAAAAGGTCGGGCTGAAACGCATCGTTCAATGTCTTCAGCAGCCCGTCAGTCATCGATGCGCCGGCAAAGCCGAGTTTTCGGACGCTCGAGACGTCGGTCGAAGCGAATTCCGGAGCGTGGACGAGATCGTGGTAGAGCGTCGGGACCAGATAGAGATTGGTGATCTTTTCGCTCTGGATCAGCGAAAGCGCCCGGCTGGTGTCATAGCGCGGCAGACAAACGAATGTGCCGCCGATCAGCGACATCGCTATCAGCGAGCGCACGCCCATGGTGTGATAGAGTGGCATCACGCCGAGCGTCCGCTCGCCGCGCCGGTAGAGATTTTGCGCGACATGCGCAATGCCGGCAGCCCGTTCGGCGCGATGACGCCGCGGCACGCCCTTCGGCCTCGACGTGGTTCCGGAGGTATAGAGCATGATCGACCAGGCTTCGGCGCTGACGCGGGGTGTCATCTCGGTCGCGGGCTCGGCGGCCATGCGGTCGAAACTGAATGTGCCGGCCGTCTCTAGGCCACCCGAATAGATTCGCGCCAAAGCCCGCGCGCGCTTCGATTGTTCCACAGCCGGCGCGGAGACGTCCTGGTACACGATCGCGCGCGCCTCGGAATCCTCGATGCAATAATCGAGTTCCTCCGTCTTGGCGCGCCAATTGACCGGCGTGATGACAATGCCGGCCAGTTGGCAGGCCCAGTGCAGCGTGGCGGCCGCTTCGCAGTTCTGCAGCACTGTGACCAGATGTTCGCCGGGTTTCAGTCCGATGCGGTCGAAGGAAGCCACGAGCGACGATATCCGTGCATACCATTGCGCGTAAGTCAGACGAACGCCCTCGTCGACGATCGCCGGCGCGTTGGGGTCGCGCGCCACGCTGGCGACGAAGCTGGTTCCTAGATCAAGCATCTCTTTTCTCTTTGCCCTGATCTGCCAATTCCGCCGCGGCCTCGATTGCCGCGCGCACGATTGGCGCGTAACCCGTGCACCGGCACAAATGTCCGCACAGCAAATCGCGGATGCTTTCCTCATCCGGCCTGGGATGCTCGCGCAGGAAGCAGTCGAGCGACATCAGGATTCCGGCGGTGCAAAAGCCGCACTGCAGCGCGTGATTTCGCTTGAATGCCGATTGCAGAATGCCGAGTTGGTCCGACGACGGCGCCAGGCTCTCCACGGTCCGGACTGCGCTGCCGTCGATCTGCACCGCGAGCGTGAGGCAGGCGCGCGCCGGCCTGCCGTCGATGCTGACGGTGCAGGCGCCGCACACGCCATGTTCGCAGCCGACATGCGTGCCGGTCGCGCCGATCTGATGCCGCAGGAAGTCCGTCAGCAGCAGCCGCGGCTCCGCTTCGCCGGTGCAAGGTTTGCCATTCAGGGAGAAACGGACGGAATGCCGCTGGTCGGCCTGCAATCGGCTCATTGCAGCACCTCCCGCACCAGATCGCGGCCGATCATCCGCACGAGATCACGGCGGTACCGCGCCGTGGCATGGACGTCGTCGCGGGCATCCAGTTCCCAGGCGAATCCGTTCAGGGCATCGTCGAGCGCGCTGCCATCGAGGTCAGGAAAATCGCGCGCCGCCGGCATGTCCGCGACGCCGCCGACGGCCAGGCGGACACCGTCGGCGGTCTCCACCGCGGCGCAGGCGACAATGGCAAAATCGCCGTGGCGGCGCGCCACTTCGCGGAAGGCGCAGCGTTTCTGAACGACCGGAAACGTGACAGCCTCGATCAACTCGTCATCGGCGCGCGCCGTCGCCATCATGCCGGCAAAGAAATCCTTCGCCGCGAGGCGCCGGCGCTGCCTAGCGCTGCGCAGATGCACCTCGCCGCCGAGCGCCTGCAGCACCAGCGGCAATTCGGCACTGGGATCGGCATGTGCGATCGATCCGCAAACGGTTCCCCGGCTTCGCGTCTGGACATGGCCGGTCCATGGCAACGCCAAAGCGGCGAGTTGCAGGGTCCGGCCAAGCTCCGGCCATGCCAGCAACGACGCCTGACGCACCCCCGCCCCGACGGTAATGGTTCCACCCTTGCGCTCGATGCGCGCCAGTTCGGGAAGATGCATGATGTCGATCAGCGTCCTGGGTTTTGCCAGGCGCATGTTCATCATCGCCATCAGCGATTGGCCGCCGGCAATGATGCGCGCATCGCCGCCTTCCCGGCCAAGTACGTCGAGGACTTCATCGAGATGTTCGGCCCTGAGATAGTCGAACGCCGCGGGCTTCATTGACGCCCTCCCAACAAGCGGCGGACTCGCGCAAGCAAGGACCGACGCGATGGCGTGGCAGCGTCGCCGCCTGCCTTGCGCGCCAGCGCCGCGAAGAACTGGCCGATGATCACCCGCGCGGCCCCGTCGAGCAAGCGACCGCCGATGCTCGCCACCTTGCCGCCGATCGCCGCCTCATAGACGTAGCGGATCGCGGTGCCGCCATTCTCGATCGGAACGAGGGTAATGCGTCCCTCGCCGCCGCCGAAGCCGAGCGCGCCCTCGGCGGAGCCGCCGAGCGTGACCGCATGCGGCGGATCGAGATCGGACAATTTCACATCGGCGCGATAGCGTCCTTTCACCGGACCGACGCCGATCGTCACGTCGGCGCGGAACTGCGTGTCCGATATTTTCCGGAGCTTATGGCAGCCGGGAATCACGGCCTGCAGCGTTTCGGGATCGAGCAGCATGGACCAGACACGCTCGGGGGGCGCGCTGACCACAGCCTCGCCTTCGCCGCGCAGCCGCCGGTCGCCGCTCCGCTTCGCAACTTCCTCGATTGCGCGACCTTTCGGCGGCGCGGGTTCGGCGCCGCGCACGATCTGCGCCAGTTTCGCCGGCGCCAGCGGCAACTCGACGTCTTTCAGCCCGAGCGCGTCGGCGACGGCATTGGCGATGCAGACCGGCGTCGACATGCAATTGCCCTCACCGACGCCTTTGGAGCCGAGCGGGGTGAATGGTGACGGTGTTTGCATATGCAGAATGAGCGGATCCGGGACCTCAGCCATGGTCGGCAACAAATAATCGGCAAAGGTTCCGGTCAGGAAGCTGCCGTCGGAGCCATAGGCGTATTCCTCGTAGAGAGCGGCACCGACCGCCTGCGCGAAGCCGCCGCGAATCTGCCCGTCGACCATCGCCGGATGCAGGATCGTCCCGCAGTCATGCATGGTGACATAGCGGTCGATCCGCGTTTGCAAGGTCGTCCGATCGACCTCGACGCCGCAGAAATCGAAGATGAAGCCGTGGCACAGCGACGAGTTGATATGGTCTTCTTCGTCCGGGGCGGTCAACTCCGGCGGGCTCCAGAAAACCGTTTCGCGGATCGTCTGCCCGATCCCGTCGGGCAATGCGCCTGGCGACCAGTGGCTGAGCGCCGCGACGCGAGAGAACGCTATTTTGTTGTCGGGATTGCGTTTCGAGCCGACGCTGCCACCGGCGAACGCGATATCGTCGATGTCGGTGTTCAACTGGCTCGCGGCGACCCGCGCCATTCGTTCGGCAAGGCGCCCGGCGGCGAGTTTGGCGGTGCCGGCAACGGCGGGCGCGAAACGGCTGGCGTAATTGCCCGAGGCGATCGACCAGGCATCCTTTGCCGTATCCATCTCGGTGTTGACCCTGATATCGGCAGGCGTGAGGCCGAACACATCCGCCACGACCTGTGACAGGACCGTGCGATGCCCCTGCCCTTGCGGCACCGAAGCGACATGCACGGTGACGCTTCCAACCGGATCAATCGCGACGGTCGCGGTGGCCTGCGCCCCGTTCTTGGGGCCGGCCTTGCGGCGCTCGGCCGGCGTCAGGACGGTCGTGATGTAACCCATGTTGGACACGCTGGGTTCGACTACAGCGGTATAACCGATGCCGTAGAGACGCCCCTGCGCGCGCGCCGCTTCGCGCCGCGACTTGAGCTCCGCGAGCCCGCCTTCGTCGACGCCGCGCTCGATCGCCTCCTGATAGTTTCCCGAGTTCGAGCAAGGCCCCACTGACCGTCCGGTAGGGAAAGCCATCGGCAGGGATCAGGTTGCGCCGGATGACGTCGAGAGGATCAAGACCGAGTTCGACCGCGATGCGCTGAACCAGTCGTTCTAGCGCGAAATAGACTTGCGGGCCGCCGAAGCCGCGGTTCAATCCCGTCGGCGTCTTGTTGGTGACGACGACACGATTACGCACCACGAGATGGCGAATGGCGTAGGCGCCGGTCAGATTGCCGTGCATGCGGTACAGCGTCGCCGGTTCCGGCGCGCGCAAATGCGCGCCGCAGTCCTCGACCTGATCCCAATCGAGCGCGAAAATACGGCCATCATCGGCGACGGCTGCGCTGAGCTTCGTGGCCCGATTGGTGGCGGAGACCGAGGCGGCGAGATGTTCGAGCCGGTCCTCGATCCATTTGACCGGGCGTCCAGCCGCACGCGCCGCCGCAGCCACCAGAACGATATACGGAAAGACCCCCTGCTTGACCCCGAAGCTGCCGCCGGAATCCGGCGGCGTCCGCAGACGCAGGCGATTGCCCGGAACCTTCAAGGCCCGTGACAGCACCGCATGGATGCTGAAGGGGCCCTGGAAATTGGCGAGCACATCGTAGGCGTCGTCGCTCGGGTCATATTCGGCAACCACGCCATAGGTTTCGATCGGCGTACAGGAATTGCGCGGATAGCTGATGTCCAGGCTGATCCGATGCGCCGCCGACGCAAAAGCCCGTTCCGGATCGCCGTAGCGAAATGTCCGGTCGCTGGCGACATTGCCCTTGAAGCCGTCGTGCAGTACCGGTGCATGCGGGCTTAATGCTGCCAACGGATCGACAACCGCCGGCCTCACTCGGTACTGCACCTCGATCAAATCGGCGGCGTCTTCGGCCAGATAGCGATCGGTTGCAACGACAATGGCCACGGGCTCGCCGACATACCGCACTCGCCCGACCGCAATCGGCCAGCATTCGACCGGCGCCTTGACGCCGACGACCAGGCTCGCGGTCAGCGCCTTGACGTCCTCGCCGTCCAGGACGGCGAAGACGCCGGGCGCACGCTTTGCCGCGGACAATTCAATCGAGACGATGTCCGCGTGGGCGTGCGGCGAGCGCAGGATCGCCGCATGGAGCGTGCCAGGACGAACCCCGAGATCGTCGATGAAGCGGCCGCGTCCGATCAGCAACGCTGCATCTTCGACGCGCGGAATCGACTGCCCAACCCATGGCGGGCCCGGCTCGCGACTGGCGAATGCGTGGCTGGCGGCTTCCGCCATCCCGAAATGTCCTCCCGTGTGCGTCAGGAGACCTTATTCGGCCGCCGCGGGTCCCGGCCATACCCGCTCATCTCAGGACTTACCATCCCGTCTCATTTCGCTGGGCTTTGTGCAACGCACCATCAACTCGCAAGCCGGGAGACCTTTCGAAACTCGCGAGGACCTACGCCGGCATGGTTGCGGAAGAAGCGCGTGAAGTGAGCCGGCTCGGTAAAGCCGAGCTGGTTGCCGATGTCGCAGACGCTCGCCGACTGATTTAGCACCGCATCGACCGCCTGTTCCATGCGAACGACGTTCAGATAGACTTTCGGCGGCACTCCGATCGAGGATTCGAACAGCCGGAAGAAGTGCGCGCGCGACAATCCAGCCTCCTTCGCAAACGTATCAAGGACAGCGCCTGGCCTGGTTTCGGCCCGCATCGAAGCAGCGACACGGCGGATGCGCCAATCACCGGAGCGGACACTCATCTCCCTGATCGAAGCCGGGAAACTTCGCCACGGCGTAAAGCGCTCGATCACCGCGATCATCAGGTCGGATAGTACCGATTCGTGCGCGCTTCGCGCCTCGGGACGAGCCATCATGTCGGCCGCCAGATTCATGGCGAGGCTGCGGATGCGCGGCGACACTTCGCCGGAGGGATGGCTGAAAAAGCCCGGCGCGCCGCTGGCAGCCCAGCCCGGCCGGAACGCCATCAACCATTCGGGTTCGATATAAAGCGCGAGAATCACGGTGCGCGGCTTGTCCGGATCATGGACGTAGGAATGCGGCTGCCAGCCGTTCACCAACACGGCGCTCTCATCAGTGAGCGGATAGACGGTATCGCCGACGACAAACTGGGTGTCGGCTCCCTCGACTTTCAAAAGTACATGACAATGCGGGTGGGCGTGGCGCACCAGCGACCAGTCCATATCGAGAAGTGCGACCCGGCCAAAGGCTCCGTGCGCGATTCGTAGCGCTGTGGACATAGCAACCTCCCAGATGTGACGCCCGGCTTATGCCGACCATCGATCGATGGCGCTGCCGCGCGTCCCGCTTCCTCCTGGTATTCCCCTGGCTTGGGCCAACCGCCTCTCGCAACTCTTGCACAGCATGGGGATTTCCGACTTCCTTTAACAATATCCGTCAAAAGCGCCTATACAACAACTGATAAGCTTTCTACTTTATTCCAAATCGGTCACGGGATGTTGCTGGCGTTGGAACGACTGCTTTGCGCCATAACCGGGTGTTCCTTTAGAGCCGATGAGCGACGGGAAACCGAGACAAGTGTCTGCGATCCGAGCGGCAACCTGAAGCAGCTTCTCCGTGAGTTCATGACGAGCCCGATCGTGGAAGCTCGAAGCTTCGAGAACTTGGCTTGGTTCTTCATGTGTGCCTTGAGCCGCTCGGGCGATTGCCCGCAATAGCCGGTCAACCAGCCGCCGCGATTGATCTCGCGCAGGATATCTTCCGCCCAGACCACATTGTTCTCGACCTTGATGTTCTTGAACAAGAAGCTGATGGAAACGCCGGGCATTCCGTCTACGCGCTGGTTCGACGCGACCTTGCTGCCGAAGGACCAGGTCAGCCAGCCCGACAATGTGCAGGCGATGTTCATCATGGGACATGGCGTCAACACCATTACCCGGATGCCGGAAGTCAAGCGCGGCATCGAGAAACTCGAACTGCTGGTGGTCTGCGAGCCCTATCCGACCGTGTGGTCGGTGCTCTCCGACCGCGGGCTCCCGTTGCTCAATTCCGCGTGAGGTCTTGCCTCGTCACGCAGGGACCAGAAACATTGGTTCTCGGCCCTTTGGAGACAAACGTGTTCCCGGCGCTGACCGGCATTCAGCCGTGATACGCAAACAGCTCGATCGGGTCGTTGAAGCCGCGGACCGGATATTCGCCGACGCGTTCGAGATCGAAATCGCTCGCGACGAAGTCGGCGAACGCGCGGGACAACAGCACCGGTCTCCCCAATTGTTTGGTGAGGGATTCCAGACGCGAAGCCATGTTGACCGCGGGACCGATGACGGTGAAGTCGAGCCGGGTGCGCGACCCGATATTGCCGTACATGACGTCACCGACATGGACGCCGATGCCGTAATTCAGCGGCGCCCGACCGGTTTCGCCGTTCTTTTCGTTCAGCGCAATCATGGCCTGACGGCCCTCGGCCACGGCGTGCAGCAAATTCGCGCAGGCGGACGGCTGGCTGAGCGGAAAAATGGCGAGCAGACCGTCGCCGATGAATTTCAGTATTTCTCCGCCATGCCGCGCGATCGGCTCCGACATCGCGTCGAAATAGCCGTTCAGGAGATCGATCACGTCATCGCGCGGCCAGTTGTCGGAGATCCTGGTGAAATCACGCAGATCGCAGATCATGATGGCGGCGCTTACCGTCGTCCCGCTTCCCCGCCTGGTGGCGCCGGCCAGAATGAGCTCGCCGGCATGCGACCCGACATAGGTTTCGAGCAGCGTCCGCGCCAGCCGGTTCTTGACACGGATTTCACTGACCAGTGCCAAACCCGGCAACAGCTTGAACAGGTCCGCGATATGCGCGTCGTCGAAACCCCCACGCCGGTCGGTTGCAAAGGTCACTATATGCCGCTTGCCGAGCGTATGGTACAGCGGCCACGCCACATAGTCGGTCAGGCCTTTCGCGCGCATCTCGTCATAGACGGCGTGCTTGCGGCCCAGCGATGGATCGCGTTCGAGATTTTCGCGCACCTCGGTGGCACCGTCCTGCAGCTCGTTGGCGGGACTGCCGATATATTCGGATCGCTCCCTGACATCGTAGCCGACCCTCGCGATCTCGGCATCGTGCATCCCGTCGGCCCACATGAACCGGGCGCCAAGCCATTGCGGATGGTGGATCAGAATATGAAGCGTCGCCCGCTTGACGGGGATGCCCGCGCGCTGGAGCCGGACGCACAGCTCGGCGAAAATGTTGTCGAGGAAGCGCTCATCGCGCGTATCGTTCATCAGCCAGTGCACAACGTCGCTATCGGAATGCAAGGTGGCGGGATCGATGTTCGGCGGCGCGTCCATGTCTTGCTCCGAGCGGTAGTCTGGATCGACGGTACAGGATATGTCGTGTCTCCGTCCGACGACGTCAACGGAGCCCGCCGCAATCATAACCGTCAGTGCCAGGACGGCCCCCGCCTGCTCCTACTGGTTCTCAGGGGGTACGCGCTCTACATTGACTGCAAATGAGCAGCGCCTTTCACATTCCCTTCGACGCCGCAACCGCGCGAACAGCCGAAGGGACAGGTTCGCCTTCCCGCCCTCGCCTCGTTGTCGCAACCACGATCCTGGCATCGAGCCTGGCGTTCATAGATGGTTCGGTCGTGAATGTTGGACTGCCGGCCATCGGTCGGAGTTTTCATGCCGATGCCCCCGGCCTGCAGTGGGTCGTCAATGCCTATTTGCTTCCCCTGAGCGCGCTGCTTTTGCTGGGAGGAGCCGCGGGAGATCGCTATGGGCGCCGACGTCTCCTGATCGCGGGCGTTCTGCTGTTCGGCATCGCTTCTCTGACTTGCGCGATGGCGCCGACCCTCATTTTGTTGCTGCTTGCCCGCTTCGTGCAGGGTGCGAGCGCCGCCATGCTGCTGCCGAACAGTCTTGCAATCCTGGGCCAGAGTTTCTCAGGCGAGGCGAAAGGCCGCGCGATCGGCATATGGGCGGCGGCCGGAGCCGCCTGCAGTGATCTGCTCGGCGGCAGCGGCGAGCGCCGCCATGTTGATCGCGCCGGCGGGGAAATCCCAACCATGGACACGACGATGACCACCGTTGCTCACCGTCATCCCTGGTCTCTGTCAGCGCGAGCGACGCAAACACACATCGGTTGAAGGATGCCTTGCAGGCGCTATAGTCGGGTTCTCGCCGGCTTCCTGCCGCGCTGAACTGGCACCGGAGGACCATGCCAAAGACCATCAGGGGACCCGGACTGTTCATCAGCCAGTTCATCGGACGGGAGCCTGCCTTCAATACGCTCGGCGGCATCGCGTCCTGGGCCTCCGAGCTCGGTTTCAAGGCGCTGCAAATCCCGGTATCGACCGCCGGCCTGGGCGACATGGCGGGGCTTTCGGAGCGCGACACCATCGCGGCGATCGAAACGATCCTCGGCGCGAACGGCCTCGAGGTAAGCGAGGTTTCGGCCCACCGCGCAGGCCAGCTTTTGGCGGTCCATCCGGCCTATGACGATGTCATGGACGCCCTGGCTCCGCCTGATGTGCGGGGCAATCCTCCGGCGCGCCGGAAGCAGGCGGAACATGATTTGCGCCGGGCGATATCGAACGCTGCGGCGCTTGGCGCGCGACGCGTGGCGGTGCTTTCCGGCGGCTTCGCGTGGCCGTTCTTCTATCCCTATCCTCCGAATCCCGCGGGTCTCATCGCCCGCGCGTTCGACGAACTCGCCGCGCGCTGGCGTCCGTTCCTCGACGAAGCCGACCGCGCAGGCGTGGATCTCTGTTTCGAACTTCACCCGGGACAGGACTTGCACGACGGCGCGACCTTCGAGCGTTTCCTTGCCCTCGTCGACCATCATCCGCGGGCCAAGATCCTCTATGACCCCAGTCATATGCTGCTTCAGCATCTGGACTATCTCGGTTTCATCGATCGCTATCATCAGAAGATCGCCGCGTTTCACGTCAAGGACGCCGAGTTCATTCCCAGCGCAAGCCGCGGCGTCTATGGCGGCTATGCCGATTGGCTCGATCGTCCCGGCCGGTTTCGCAGCGTCGGCGACGGGCAAATCGATTTCGGCGGCATTTTCGATCGCCTGACGCAATATGGATATGACGGATGGGCCGTGCTCGAATGGGAATGCTGCCTGAAGAACGCGATGGATGGCGCGGCTGAAGGGGCGCGCTTTATCGCCGACCACATCATCAGGACCGGCGAACAGCCGTTCGATGCCGGCATGCGGCAGGATGGATCGCCGGAGGCGCTCGATCGCATCCTGGGCCTGAAGAGGCCATGATGCCGAACCCGGTTCTTTCCGCACTGGGGCGGCCGTTCCGTCTTGGTATCGCCGGCGGCGCTTCGCCCTCGATGATCGGACCCGTGCACCGGATTGCCGCGACGATGGATCAGCGCTTCACCCTGGACGCAGCCGTGCTGTCCTCGCGCCCCGAACGCGCCCGCGCGGAGGGCCGCGCTATCGGGCTCACTGAGGCGCGCTGCTACGACAGCGTCGAACACATGATCGAAGGAGAACGGCTGCGCGACGACGGCATCGAGGCGCTGGCCATCGTCACGCCCAACGACAGCCACGCGCATTACCTGCGGCTGGCGCTCGCCGCGGGCCTTGACGTCATGATCGAGAAGCCGCTGTGCAACGATCTCGCCGAGGCGGTGGCGTTGCAGCAGGCCGCCCGGGCATCGGGATGCGCGGTGGCGCTGACGCACACCTATTCTGGCTATCCGATGGTACGCGAAATGCGTGCCCGCATCCTCGCGGGCGAGATCGGCGCCGTAAGGCTGGTCCAGACGGAATATCTGAGCGGCGGTCTTGCCACGGCGGTCGAATCGGCTGTCGATGCCGACCAGCGCTGGAGACTGAAGCCGGACCGCAGCGGCCCGTCGCTCGTGCTCTCGGACATCGGAACGCATGCGCATCATCTGGTATCGTTTGTCACCGGTCTGCCGTTTGCGTCGGTTTCCGCCGAGGTAGGCACCTTGCTGCCCGGCCGAAAGGTTGATGACGTCGCACAAGTCCGGTTTCGGCTGGCCAACGATGCACCAGGCCGGCTCGACGCCTGCAATGCCGCGGCCGGCATGTCAAATCATATTCAGTTGCGCGTCTACGGCGAGACCGGGCACATGGGATGGGTCCACCGCAACCACGGACAGCTCGTCATTGCCTCGCTCGACGGTAACAGGCGAATAATCAGCCACGGACAGGCGAACCTGACATTCGACGCGCGACGGTCGACGCGATTGGCGCGTCCCGGACATCCCGAAGGGCTTCACGAAGCGATCGCCAATCTCTATTGCGGGCTGGCGGACATGATGCTGTCGCGGCGCGGCCATCCGGCTTCCGACGCGCCGCTTCTGGTGCCCACGATTTCGGATGGTGTCGCCGGATTGTCTTTCGTGGCGGCTTGCCTCGAGAGCTCTGCGCATGGCGGGGCGGTCGTTTCATTGCAAACCACGTCAGATCGTCCGTGAGCCCTGGCTACAATCACATACCCTCCGCCAGCCGGAGCGGCTCTTTCAGCACATAATCCTCGGAAGCGAAGTAAAGCCGGATCGGCACCCGCGCGGATCGTCCCTTGCCCGGCTTCTCCGCGTTGACCTGGATATTGTGCGACGGATTGTTGGCGAATTCAAACGAGCCGTCGGGCCTGGTGGTCGTCGAAGCCTTCACGACGAAGGTCGCGAAATTGAACACCCATAGCTTGACCTCGGCGCCTTCGACCGGCGCGCCGGCCGCGTCAACGACACGGCCCTGGACGATGCCGTGATCGTGGGTAACGACCCAGAGATTCCAGCCGACCGTGACGAGGACCAGCACGGCGGGAACCAGCACGAACCGGTTCAGCAGCCATCGTCTCCATTTCGGGCGCAAAAACTCCTCGTCGTCCATCGTCATCCTTTCGCCGCGCCCGAGGTCAGGCCCTGCACGAATTCCTTCTGCGCCAGCAGAAACAGCAGGATGCCGGGTGCAAGCACCATGATGCAGAAGGCGTACAGCGCTCCGGTCGAATCCTCCTGATAGGACAGGAAGCGTGCAAGGCCGAGCGGAAGCGTCTGCATATCGGACGACCGCGTCGCGATCAGCGGCCACATGAAATTGTTCCAGGACCAGATGAATGAAAGGATGACGTTGGTCGCCATCGCCGACTTCGCCAGCGGCATCATCACTTTCCAGATGATCTTCCACTCCGACAGACCGTCGATCCGGGCCGCGTCGATCAACGAATGCGGAATCGCGTCGAAGCTTGCCTTGAACACGAAGATGCAGATGATCGTCGAAAACATCGGCAACGCCAGGCCCAGATAGGAATCGAGCAAACCCAGCTTGCCGGTGATCAGATAGGCGGGGATGATGGTGGTTTGAAACGGAATCATCATGCAGGAGAGAAACAGCATCAGCACGACCGTCTTGCCCCGAAAACCCTGTGTCAGCGAATATCCCGCCATGGCATTGAGCACGACGTTGGCAATGACGGTCATCACGGAAACGATGACGCTGTTGAGGAAAAAGCGGGCAAACGGGATCGCGTACCAGACGTCGACATAATAAAACGGGTTGGGATGGCGCGGAATGATGCTCGGCGGATAGGAGAAGATGTTTTCGCCTGATATCGAGGTCTTCAGCACCCAATAGAACGGCACCAGCATCACGAAGCAGGTGGCAATCAGGGCGAGATGGATCGGCCAGCGCGGATATTTCTTCATCAGTCGAACTCCACCGCGCCGGCATTGCCGCCGGACAGCCGGTTCGCGGTCCACGTCACGCCGAGCAGCAGCACGAAGAATGTCACCGTCAGGGCCGCGGCGTAGTCGAAACGCGTCTGCGTGAAAGCGAGCTTGTAGATGTAGGTGATGAGGATTTCGGTGGCGCGTCCGGGGCCGCCCGCGGTCATGACATAGACCAGATCGAAACTCGTCACCGAATTGAGCATGCCGATGACGAAGCAGAGGAACAGCGACGGCCGCAGCAGGGGAAGCGTGATGCGCAGGAAACGGCGGAACGCGTTGGCCCCGTCGATCGAGGCGGCCTCATAGAGATTGCCGGGAATATTCTGCAGGCCGGTCAGGATGATGATCATGTAAAATCCGAGCATCTGCCAGATATTGGCGGCGATCACCGACGGCAGCGCCCAGGTAAAGGAGTTGAGGAACGGGATCGGCTTGTCGACGATATCCAGCGCCCGCGCGACGTAGTTGATCAGCCCGACGCGCTCGTCGAACATCCAGCGCCAGATGATGGCGACCGCAACCGTCATCAGCGGATAGGACAGAAAAATCAGGGTGCGATAGACGTCGCGTCCCCTGATATCGGAGTTGACGAGCAGCGCCAGTCCGAGCGCCATGGCGATGCCGATCGGGGCCGATGCGATGATGCCGAGCGTGTTCCACAGCGCCTGCCAGAACACGTCATCCTCGAACAGCATCTCCTGGTAGTTGTCGAGGCCGATGAAAACCGCCGGCTTCATCGGCGACCACGCCTGAAACGACAGCAGGACGTTCCATCCCAGCGGCAGAATGCGGTAAAGCAGGAAGATCAGAAGCGATGGCGCCAGGAAGCTCCAGATCAGAACAGTTTTGCGCGTCGACTTGCGCACCGCGAAATGCGGCCGGCGCACCGCGGCCGCGGGCTCAGACACTACCATCGGGCGCGCCCGAGGCGAAAGCCTTTACCGTCGCGCAGTGAAGACTGGCGATGCAATGCGTTCACGACCGGCGCATGACGCGCGTCACTGCGCGTTCCGCATCGGCAAGCGCAGTCTTGGCATCCTTGCGTCCGAGCACGGCATTCTGGATTTCGGGCCAGAACGCGTCCTTGACCTGGGCGTCATTCGGCAGCGGCCAGTTGCCCGTCATCTTGTCGGTTTGCTCGAGTTGCGTCTGCAGCACGGCATGCGCCAGCGGGTCTTCTGCCTGTACGCTGGCGAGCCCGGCCTTGTCGGCTTCGATGTTGGCGGTCAGCACCCGCCGGATTTCCGCAAGCCGGGTCGCCCATTTGGTGCTGGTCATGTGCTTGACCAGCGCGAAGGCGAGGTCGGGATTCTTCGAGGTCTTGGAAATCGCGAAGCCGTGGTTGGTGGGGGTCGACCAGCCACCGGGGGTTTGCACGGCGCCCAGGGTTTCGGGGTTGATCCAGCGGCCCTGTCCCTTGACGAAGAAATACGAGGCCGAATGCGCATGAAGCATGCCGACATTGCCGCCGGCGAACGCGCCGTTCGGCTCGACCCAGCGGCCGGTCCACGCAATCTTGTTGATGCCTCCGGATTCGGTCGCCTTGGCAAGACGATCGAGAACCGCGATCATCTGGGGCGTATTGAAGGCCGGCTTCTTCAGGTCCGGCGTCAGCAGTTCGATGCCGTTCATCTTCATCAGCGGCCAGTACAGCCAGTCGAAGTTGAGCGTGATGAAGCCGGTCTTCTCGCCCTTGGCCATCGCCTGCGAAAACGAAATGAGTTCGTCGAACGACGTCGGCGGCCCTGACAGGCCGGCTTCCTTGAACATGATCTTGTTGTAGTAGAGCAGCGTCTTGGAGATATAGAACGGAATGAGATAATTCTTCTTGTCGTAGACGAAGCTCGACATGTAGTCCGGGTTGTAGAGCTTTATGAGCCCGGGCTCCTTCTGAAGGTACGGCGTGAGGTCGAGCAGCGCGCCGTTGGCCGCCCATTCCACCCATAATTCGCCCTGCAGATCGATGATGTCGGGTGCGGTGCCCGCGACCAGCTGGGTCTGGTAGAACGCCGGCAAATCAGGCCCCTTCTTGTCGAGCCATTCGATCTCGACACCGGAATTGGCTTTTTGAAAGTCGGCGAACTCTTCCTTGAACAGCGCTTCCTGGTCGGCGATGTTCCAGGTCAGGATGCTGAGTTTCCTGTTCGATTGAGCCCTGAGACAGGCCGGCATCGCCAGCGTTCCGACGGTGGCCACGCCTGTCTTCAGAACGGTCCTGCGATCCATCTCATCCTCCCATGTTTCGTTGCGAAATCGGCTGGAAGCGGAACCCGTCCTGCCGACCCGTCCATCGCCGCAGCCGGCTCTTTGGACCGGGATTGAAAGGCGTGACGGTCCGGATGATAGCCTTTGCAAATCGACGGTCAACACGGTAGGTGCTGAAAGCTCAAGTGAGGTGATGACATGGCGACCGTCGAATTCAGAAATCTCGTCAAGCGCTATGGTCCGCTCGAGGTGGTCCACGCCATCGACCTGATGATCGGCGATGGTGAGTTCATCGTGCTTGTCGGCCCGTCCGGCTGCGGCAAATCGACGACGCTGCGCATGCTGGCCGGACTGGAGGACATTTCCGGCGGCGAAATCCTGATCGACGCCCGCGCCGTCAACGAGATCGAGCCGCGGGATCGCGATATTGCGATGGTGTTTCAGGACTACGCGCTCTATCCCCATATGTCGGTGTACGAGAACATGGCGTTTTCGTTGCGCTACCGGAAAGTGCCGCGCAAGGAGATCGATGCGCGCGTGCGCGATGCGGCGGAGATCCTGGGCCTCACGCCTTATCTTCAGCGCCGACCGAAGCAGCTCTCCGGCGGCCAGCGCCAGCGCGTCGCGATGGGGCGCGCCATCGTGCGCAAGCCGCGGGTCTTCCTGTTCGACGAACCCCTGTCGAACCTCGACGCCAAACTGCGCGGATCGATGCGGCTGGAAATGAAAAAATTGCACCAGCGGCTCGGCGTCACGACGGTCTTCGTCACCCACGACCAGATCGAGGCGATGACACTTGCCGATCGGGTGGTCGTGATGAACGGCGGCCATATCGAACAGACCGGCACGCCGGACGAGGTTTACCATTCGCCTGCGAGCCTGTTCGTCGCAAGCTTCATCGGCGCGCCCACCATGAATTTGATTCCGGCGACCCACGGCGGCGCCTGCGAATTGCGGTTGGCTGGGCTCGATCGGGTCATTGTGCTACCGAGGCCGATAACCGGCTCCGCGAGCGATTTCATTTTTGGCATACGCCCGGAGGATGTCGACATCGCAGAGGACGCGCCCTTGCCGGGGCAGGTCGATCTGCCGGCTATCGTCGAGGTTATTGAGCCGCTCGGCGCGGACACGCTGGTCTTCACGACGATGTCAGGTCATCCGGTTGCCGCACGGGTGCGGCCGGACATTCGCCCGGCTCCCGGGGCAGAAGTCATTGTGCGATTCAATTTGAAGCGCGCGCATCTGTTCGACGCCGCGACCGGCAAGGCTGTTGCCTTCGCGTTGTGATGGCACCGCGGTCGAAATGGTTCGGCCCGCGCCCTACATCGCGTAAACCGAGGATTTCGGCAGCGGGAACACCGGCTCCTGGGTGCGGATGTTGGTCGGCCAGACCACCGAGATGTGCTCGCCCGCGTTCTGCATCACCACCGGCGTCGAGCGCTCGTTCTGGCCCGAGAGCGGCGTGTCCGGCGGGAAGAATTTCACGCCATAGCCCTGGATGGTGCCGCCGGCCGGAATGTCGACGTCGAGCGCCGCCTTGCGAATGGCTTCGGGATCGAAGCCGCCGTATTTGTCCTTGGCGACCGGCAGCACGTTGTTGAGCAGCACCCAGGTCTGGTTGAAGCCCATCGAACAGTGCGGCGGAATTTCGGTGGCACCGGTTTTCGCCTTGTAGCGCTCGACCATGATCTTGGTGAGATCGCCGATGCCGGGCGCGAGCTTTTTCGGGTCGAGCAGTTGCGCCGGCACCGGATCGATATTGCAGAAATTGTCGATGTCGGCGCCAAAACTGGCGCGCAATTTGTCGAGCTGGCTATAGCCGGCGCCGGCGCCGAACAGCATCTTGAATTGCAGGCCGTTCTCGCGCGCCTGGCGCAGGAACAGCGTGATGTCGGGATTGTATCCGGCATGCGAGATCACGTCGGCGCGGGAGCGCTTGACCTTGGTCACCAGCGTGGAGAGGTCGGGCGCGGTGGCCGAATAGCCCTCCTTCATCACGATCTGCAGTCCGGCCTGCTTCGAGTACGCCTCGTCGGCGGCGGCCACGCCGCTGCCATAGGGGCCATCCTCGTGAATCAGCGCGACCTTGAGGTCCTTGGGATCGATGCCCAGTTTTTGCTTGGCGTGCTCGGTGAGGAAGCCGGCAAAGGCCTGGCCATACTGGTCAGAATGGATTTGCGCCCGGAAGACGTAATGCAGGTTCTTGTCCTTGAACACGGCGGTAGCAACCGCCGTCGTGATCCAGAGGATCTTCTTCTGTAGCTCGACCTTGGCCGCGAGCGGGACCGCGTGGGCGCTCGCATAGATCCCGTTGATGATGTCGACCTTCTCCTGGCTGATCAGGCGTTCCGCCTCGTTGATCGCCACGTCGGGCTTGCTCTGGGAATTGGCGGCGATGGGGACGATCTTGTACTTGCCGCCGATGCCGCCCTTCTCGTTGACGAGATCGATCGCAATCTGCGTGCCGACGGAGGAAGCAACCGAGCCGCCGGCTGCAAACGGGCCGGTCAGATCGTAGATCACGCCAATCCGAACCGTCTCGGCCTGCGCCTGCGCGCGCGTCCAATCGAGATTTATAACGGCTGCCGTGGCCGCGGCAGTCTTCAAAAGCGTCCGGCGTGAAGTGGGCATGGCGTTCCTCCCCGAAATCCGTCTTTATTGTTGTGTTTGTCCGAGTATTTAAAGGATGCGGGGCAAAGTCAACACGCGGCCCTCATCCCTTCGTATCGCAGGTGGCCGGCAGGTCCCGCGAGCCGAGTTCAGGGTTTGGCTTTGCCGTCGCCAGTAATCAGCGCAACGGAAGCCTCCGTGGTCAGCAGCAGGAAGGTAAAGGTCTCCTGCAGGTAAAGCCGGACCGTCTTGTCGTCATGGCCTAGATAGCCGATCGACACATCCTCTCCGATATGCAACGCGAAATCGCCGCCGCGCGTCGTCAGCACGAACGCGCCTGTGATCGCCGGCGCCCAGACGATTTCGCCGTCCACGAGCTCCTTGATGTGCCGCATGATCGGATAACCGTGATCGCTGCTCTCGCTCAACGCCGTATAGGCGTCGGCACCCAGCAACACCGAATAGGGTCCGTTGACGCCCTCGAGGCGCAATTGGCTCAGTGCGTGGGCAATCGTGTCGGGATAGGCGCACACGTCGGGCGGCAGGGTCAGAATCGGATTGCTCGTGCCCTCGCGGATGCCGCCGATATCGGCGGCGGCGTAGCCCTCGAAGATCGCCCGGTCCTCCGCGAAGGCCAGGAGCCGCGCGGCATCCTTGGCGGGCTGCCAATCCGAATCGTCGGCGCCGCGCTCCACGTCATCGATCTGCTGGCGATCGAGTTCGAAGGGAACGCGCAGTTCGACCAGCGGCTTGACATCGCGCGCGCGCGCCAGAATTCCGTCTTCGGGCGCCGCGACATTGCGCAGATGGCCGGTGCCGACAGCGGAGAGCGCAACGCCACCCGGCCCCTGGACGTCGACGACGCGCCGCCCGGCCAGATAGCGCTTGAGGGTGCGCGAGGTTTCCTCCTCGATATCGGCCCAGGCCGCCTCCGATATCGGGGCGAGTTCGCGGTGAAGATTGTTCATGATGCGGGGTCTCCTTTGAGCGAACCGATATCGAGCGAGCCTTCGCGTTTCGGCCCGGGCTTTGGCGTCCCAGCCGCAGGCGTGTCCGAAAGTTCAGCGGCAGGACCGTCGATGTTTTCCAGGAAAGTCCCGGATGGCACGAAGAACAGATTGCCGGTCGCGGCGACGCTGAAATCGAGCAACCGATCGTAGTTGCCGGGCGGCTGGCCCACGAACATGTTTTCCAGCATCTGTTCAATCGTTCGCGGCGAACGCGCATAGCCGATGAAATAGGTGCCGAACTCCTTGTCGGCTACGCGGCCGAACGGCATGTTGTCGCGGACGATCTTGATTTCCTTGCCATCCACCGCGATCGTGGTGAGCGCGTTGTGGGCGTAACTGGGTTTTGTGGCCTCATCGAGCTCGATGTCGGACAACTTGGTGCGACCGATGATCCGCTCCTGGACTTCCGTGGACAGCGCATTCCAGCCTGCCAGATCGTGCAAATATTTCTGCACGATCACGTAGCTGCCGCCGGCGAAGGCGGCGTCTTCGGCCCCCACATAAGCGGTATCGATCGCGAGCTGTCCCGTCGGGTTTTCCGTCCCGTCGACAAAGCCGAGCAGGTCGCGCTCGTCGAAATAACGAAAGCCATGCACTTCATCCACCGGCGAAACCGCCTCGCCGAGCCGGGCCATGATTTGCGTGGCCAGCTCGAAACAGAGGTCCATGGGCTTGGCGCGGATGTGAAACATGAGATCGCCAGGTGTCGCAACCGCATGGCGCGGGCCGGCCCTGATTTCCCGAAACGGATGCAGCTCCGCCGGCCGCGGCTCGCCGAACAGCCTGTCCCATGCCTCGGACCCGATCCCCATCACGCAGGAGAGATTTCCCTCGATATTGCGGAAGCCGACGGCACGTATCAGCCCCGGGAGATCGCCGCAAAACGACCGGACTGTCGCGCGATTGGCGGCGCCAGGATTGATGGTCGCGACCAGAAAGATCGCGGCGCGAGTCAAAGCCTGGACCACCGGTTGGGGCACCGGCGCCGGTTCGGACGGCGCGGCGGGCAGGGTCATTGGACCCGCTCCGTCTGTCGTGCCCCGTTGCAACAAGCCATTCGCCACCTGCCCGATCGCTGCAGGATTGCCCACGAAACGGATAACGAACCGTCGAACCAACCCGCGGCTGCGCACCGCCTCCATGCACCACAGGCTTGGGGCCGGCGGTGCCGCGACAGCTTACATTCTATGTACGGCGGATGAAACCCTCAGGGGCGGGAAAGCATTTCAAGGGTTTTGCGCAGCGCGCTGGATTTTTTCGCAGGCAATGCCAACCGCATAGACCTGGACACCCTCGACCACGCAATGGTCGGGGTGCAATTCCGTCAGCCAGACCGAGGTTTTCGGGTCGAGCTCCGCCGCAGATCGCACCACGACGCAGGGATATTCGGCGACCAGCTGCCGGAAGCTATAGGAATGGAAATTCCGCGACAGCGCATCGCCGTAGGCATTGTAGTTCAGCAGCGGCGCCTTGAACTGGCGCGCATAGGCCTCGGAGAACCGGTCCTGCATTTCCACCGTCCCCAGCGTCATTTCTCCCGCGAAATACAGTTCATCGTCGGGGGCTTGCATATACAGCCCGGATACGTTGGCGCATGTCGGGCCGGCCACCGTAACGGCCCGTGACAGCCTTGCCCCCTTGTTATCGAGCGCGATCCACTGCGTGGCCTCGCTTCTGATCTCAAGCAATGAGGTCGCGACCAGGACGGAGCAGACCGCGGCCGCCACGCCGGCGAGCGCGCGTGGCGAAACCGCGGGAAAAAGCCGGCGCAGCTCGATGACGGTCAATACGAGGACGCCGCCCGTCAGCACCCACGATGCCACCATGTAATGCAGGTCGAAATGCTTCGCTGTCGCCACCAGCTGGGCGGCAAACGCAAGGAAGGCTGCGACCAGCGTCAGACCGACCGGATCGAGGTAGCGGCCGCTGGTCAGCATTCGCGCCAATGCTGCGAGCATACCGATCGCGAACACGGCAAAGATCACCGCGCCCGCCCGGATGATTTCCGCCATGTTCGGCCAAAACAGGTTGAAGTCGATGAAGCCGGTTTCGCCCCCGCCATAGATGCCCTTGTGCGTGGCCAGGCTGACGAGCCAGTGAAATCCGCCCGTGAAGACATTCGGATTGAAGATCCGGTTGAATAAAAAGAACGAAAGGACGCCGGTCAGGGATGCGACCCCGAACGCCCACCGATTCCTGAGCAAGGAGACGCCCCAAACGGCCAGCGGAAGAACCAGGATTTTGGACGATAGCCCCAATCCGAATGTCAGCCCCTGCATCGCGCCGAGCCAGACCGTCGGCGGATTTTCGTCCAGCGCCGCCTTCAGCGCCAGCGCCATCCCGAAAATGGCGCAGGAGACCATCAGGCTTTCCGATGCCAGCACCACATCGAAATGCAGCGCCACCGGGTGGACGAAAGGTGCGACCTGAAACAGCATGGCCGCCAGCGAGCTGCGTGTCGCATTCCTGACGATGACGCCGGAGGCCAGCAAGATGCCGGACAGGATCACCGCCTGCGCGGCGCGCGAGGCATAGATGATCGCGTCGAAATTCTTCAGTCCGAAGTCGACGACGTCTGATCGGCCGGCGAGAAACGTCCACAGCTTGATGACGAGCCCGGCGAGCAGGATCGTGGTGGTGCCGGGATGATCGCTTTTCATCATCGGATAGCCCGCCGCCCAGGCGAGGCCGTTCAGCGCATAGGTCGAACTCGGGATCGACCTGCCGGCCCCAGGGCGCGGAATAGACGGAATAGACGAGCGCCACGATCAGATAGACGAGGGGCAGAACGACAATGGCGTATCGAGCCCAAATGCCCGCGGACTCATCCGGAAAATATTTCATGGGTCGGACTTAGCACAGACGTTGTGGCATGACATCGGTCGTTGGATCGCATGTCCGGTTCGGGTCTTGGTCGTGTAAAAACGATCTCCAAAGGTATCAGTCCCGTAAGGCAGGAGACACGCAGGGTCTCAGGCCACGATCGCAGCCATCAGCGGCTTGGTCCCGACGATGTTCATGACCCGCGTCAGATTATAGGCCAGGACCGAGAGAGCCATCTCGGCAGCTGCTTTTGGAAGCGTTTTGGTGAGGAAGTGTGTCGCTCCCATGCGGGCCTTCATCGTGCCGAACGGATGCTCGACCGTCTCGCGACGCTGGCGCATGGCTTGTGGGTTTGCATCAAGGCGCTGCTGCACAGCTTCGAGCAGATGCTCATGCTCCCATCGCGGAATCCGCCGCTCTGGCCCTGTCGTGCACTGCGATTTAAGCGAACAATCCTGACAGGCCGTGGTCCAGTAGCGCCGTAGCCGCTTGCCATCCTCTTCGTTCGTAAAGCGATACGGCAGTTTCTCCCCGGCTGGACAACGATAGGCGTCCTCCTCTGGCAAATAGATAAAGTCCTGCTTGCCGAAGCGCCCGTCCGACTTGGCGCTCGACGTCTGCGGCTTGGGCAGAGTTACCGTGATGCCGGCCTCGTGGCACGCGAGGATCTCCAGGCTGCTGAAGTAGCCGCGATCGGCAACGGCCTCGAGTGTCTCGGTCTTGAGAACAGCCTTGGCCTGCTTGGCCATATTGGCCAGTTGAGCCCGATCTGAGCCGCTGTTCGTGACCTCATGCGTCACAATCAAATGATGCTCGGTATCGACGGCGACCTGCACGTTGTAGCCAACGACGCCGGAGCCACGCCCGCTCGTCGCCATCGAACGGCTGTCGGGATCGGTCAGCGAGATTTGCTGGTCAGGCGAAGCGCGCATCTGCTTCTCGTAGACAGCAAGCTTACCCATCTCCTCCCTCAGCTTTGTCAGCTTCTCCTTGAGCCTCGTCACCTTTCCAGCCAGCGCTTCGGTCGGCTCCTGCCGGTCGGCCGTGTCAAGCTGGCTCAGATACCGCGCCACACTCTCCTCCAACTGGGCACGCCGCCGCTCCACTTTTGCCCGCGTGAAGTTCTTGTCCCGGTTGTTCACGGCCTTGAACTTGCTGCCATCGATGGCAACCCTTGCCGTTGCGAGAAGCCCCATCTCACGGCAGAGCTCGACGAAGCGGGCACATACCTTGCGCAGAGCCAGGCCGTTGTCCTTGCGGAAGTCCGCGATCGTCTTGTGATCAGGAGCGAGCCGACCCAGCAGCCACATGACCTCGACATTGCGTCCGGCCTCCCGTTCGAGCCGCCGGCTCGACTGCACCCGGTTCAGATAGCCGTAAATGTAGAGCTTAAGGAGGACCGAGGGGTGGTACGAGGGCCGACCTGTTGCCGCCGGTTCCACCCCCTCAAAGCTCATCTCAGCCAAATCGAGCGCATCGACAAACACGTCGATCACTCGAACAGGGTTGCTCTCGTCAATGAAATCATCGAGGCATTCGGGCAATAGCGTCCATTGCCCACGATCCGCCTCTTCAACGAAGCGCCTCATCAATTCCTCCCTACAGAATCACGGGAGAATCATAACAGCAGCACCGCGTTTTCACACAGCCAGGGTCATTCGCGTCGCTTTCGCGCTGCACCGGTTAACCCATAACGGACGTGCGGCGGGCACCGTTTGACGCGATGCCGTCAGCTATAGCCGCTGCCAAAGAAGCTTGTCTTGCGAGGGATCGACCGCGCGCCCGACTCGGGTGGATGCCCACACCGGAGGGACGTCACCCCGTCTCATGATGCCGATATAATAGAACTCGCTGTTCTTGGTGAGAGTTGGAGAGTGACCATCCAAAAAAACGATCTCAAGCCCGGAGTTCCCGATCATTGCCCGGAAGCTGTCGACCGTCGATCCCTTGTTGTTTTCCTGCAATACCACGACGCCGTCCTTTGCCAGAAAATCACCAATGGTCGCAAAGAATTCCTGGTGAATGCACCAATCGGGATCGTGAGCGCGCAAATCCCCTTCGTACTGATCGACAAAATGAGGAGGGTTGCTGACGACCAGGTTCCATTTTTCGGAGCGCGGGATGTCTTTGAGATTGTCGGATTGAAAGACCGAGGCGCGAGAGCTCAGTCCGTTAACGCTGATGGTGCGTTCGCACGAAGCGACTGCTTCAGGATTGATGTCGGCGAGGCAAAGCGTTTCGCAAAAACCATTACCCAGCAAAGAGAAACCGATAAAGCCGGGACCGCAACACCACTCAAAAGCGCGCTGTTGCTTCGGCATGCCGCGGGCTCTCAGAAACGGCAGGAAGTCTTGTCCGAATTCCGTCCCGCCCCCGTCAAGTTCGCTGCGGTATTTGATTTCGATTCCGGCATAGCTTACATGCCGTGACGGTCGAAGCCGTCGCAAAATTGGCCTGAGACATTCATTTTCGAGGCGTTTCAGAAATCTAGAACCCATCGAGTTCCCTTCCATTCATTGAACCTGCTTGGTGACGGCCTGCGCGAAAACGTATTGCGAGTTTCCGACCAAATTCGGCCGAGGCGACCGGTCAGGTCAGCCCGGTTTCGAGAGGCGGTAGGGGCCGAGGAAAAGCACGTCGAGGCCGGAGCAGAAATAGGTGTGCAGCGCCTCCAGCGGCGAATTCACCATCGGCTGCTCATTGATGTTGAGGCTGGTATTGATCAACATCGGCACCGAACTGGCCTTGGCGAATTCACCGATCAGACGGCTGTAGAGTGGATTGGTTTTCGGATGCACGCTTTGGATTCGCGCGGTGCCGTCAACATGGACCACCGCCGGGATCTTGTCCTTGACCGCTTCCTTCACGGGAAACGTCACCACCATGAACGGCGCGTCGAAAGTATCCTCGAAATAATCGCCCTGCCGCTCGATCAGTACCGAGGGGCAGAACGGGCGAAACTCTTCGCGGTATTTGATGCTGACGTTGATGCGGTCCTTCATGCCGGCCGATCGCGGATCGGCGATGATCGACCTGTTGCCGAGCGCGCGCGGTCCGTATTCCATGCGGCCCTGAAACCAGCCGACCGTTTTCTGCTCGACGAGGTCGCTGACGCAGCGGGTCGCGGGATCCTCGACCACTTCGTAACGCGCTCCGGTCTTGTCGAGCGTGTCCCTGATGGAGTCGTTCGAGTATTCCGGTCCCCAATAGGCATGGTTGAGCGGCGCGATCTTGTGGCCTGCGTCGGCGCATTTCAGCATCGCGGCGCCGAGCGCTACGCCGGCGTCGTGCGGCACCGGGGGAACGTAGAGCCTGCCCACCGACGGCTCCGAAGCGATCTCCATGTTCATCTTGCAGTTCAGCGCGACGCCGCCGGCGAGGCAGACGTCGTTGCAGCCGGAGGCCGCGATCGCCGCCCGCGTGACTTGGGTGGCGACGATCTCCAGCTGCTTCTGGCCGCTGGCCGCGATGTCCGTGAAGCGCTGATCGAGCGCCTGCCCGCGCTGACGCCGGGGCCCAAGCAGCTCCTCCAGCTTCTCGGTAAAAATCCGCTCCTGCCGCGTCGAGAAGTCGCTGGTGTAGATCTCCGCGTCCCTCACGCGCTTGTCCAGGGCGCGGTCCAGCTCGTAGCTAATGCCGTCGGGACGCAGGATCGCGCCGAACTGCTCAAGGTAGCGCGGACGGCCATACGACGACAGCCCCATCACCTTGTATTCGTCGTTGGTCATCTGATAGCCGAGGTACTGAGTGAGCATCCCGTAATACAGCCCAAGGCTGTTGTGCCTGCCGAAGCGCGTCAGTTCACGAAACTCGTTGCCCTTGGCATGCGCGACCATTCCCGAACTCGAATCGCCGGAGAAATCGAAACAAATCACCGTCGCCTCAGGCAGGCCCGAGCCGAAAAAACTGCTCGCGGCGTGACAAAGATGGTGATCGTAGAGTTCGATCTTCGGGCTGTGGCCGAATTGATATTTGAAATAGTCCGTGAGGCGATCACCATAATTGGCGTAGGTTTTCAGCGGCGAGCAGATCCAGTCGACATCCTGCATGGTGATGCCGGCCTGCTTCAGACAAAAGCTGATCGCCCCCCGGGGAAGCTCGCCGCGCGCATGCTTTGCCAGCGTGAAGCGCTCTTCTTCCGCCGCGGCAATCAGCTCTCCGTCGCGCAATAAAACCGCTGCGCCGTCGTGGTGGCCGTGTTTAATTCCTGAGCTAATGCCTATCACATACATTTCAGTCATGCCTGCTGATGGGAACGGTTGGGGCCAGACGTCGAGTCATCGACGAGCCCCCGTAAAGCTGATCAAGAAGACCTTTGCAATTGGACAACGCCAGGCGGCGGCTCAACAACGCCTGCGCACGCGGAGGGCATTGTCGGCCGCGATCCTGCAGCCCGGACAGTCCAACCGAGTGACGGAGCTCGGAGCCTCGCCGGTGATACACTCGAGCGAGCCAAATCTCATCATAAGAACCTCTTTTCCCGACCGTCTTCCGATACGGCCAATCGCAGGAGGGACGGCACCCCCCCGCGAGGGTCGTATATTAACAAGCCGCTGTAAATCAAGGCATTTCTGCCCGCCGCGCCACCAATCCGGCGACCCCGAACCGAAACCCGAAAATGCCGCGGCCCGCGCTGCGAATTCCCTGATATTCGCAAAACCCGCCGGCAACGAACGTCCTCAAGCAGCGGGTCACTGCAGGCGCTTGGTGATTATCCACGGGCGCCCCATCGCGAAATTACCTCCGCGATTTTTTTTGTCGAAGGGTCATGTTCGTCAATGGGCTTGCAAGCGCGGCCACGATCGCAGTCGGGCCGTGACTTGAACGAGAGAAATCGATTGAGTGCAAGGGCATGCAGCCCGGCGTCGGCGGCCAGAACGAGGTTGCCGGCAGCAAAATTGTCAGCCACGCCGACAAGGTGTCGCCGGTCCAGTATTTCAGGAAGAGCGGGATCAGGACAATTTGCTGGTCAGCGACAGCAGCAACTGAACAAAGTTGGCCGACCATCCACCAAAATGCGACGCGCGCGGCTTGAAGCAAAAAGCGTCACATACCCTCGAAGAAATGCCGCGCAAGCGACAGCCGAAACCGCATGCTCCTCATTCGGCGGATACGACGCCCTGATGGCTCAATGGCGCGCATAAGCTTCCAGGACCCGTATTGACCACACGCGCCTATCCGGTCCACTGGCAAAGCACGGGCCTCATTTTGAAAACAGACGCAGCAAGCGCCTCTTTAGAGGCAGGAAAAGTGTTTCCATGGGAAACCTTTTGTCGAGGGCTCCTGCTGTTATTACGACGCAAAGCAAAAATGCCCCGAGCGCTCCGGCTTGCAGCGGTGTTAATCCCATTCTGCACCAGTACCACTAAAGCCCGAGAGCCAGCAATGCGTATGTGCATACTTCCAAGGTTTGAGGAATCAGTCGGCGGCAAAGAGACGGCGGGCAAATTGCAGGGCTCAAATGGCGCATCGGGCCTTTTTGGCGCGAGCGCTCGCTACGGCGGTGATCGCGACGCAACGTCGCGGGTCAAATCCGGCGGAACGCGCCCGGTCAGCTTCATGATCGCATTTCGCCGGGATGCTGCTATAGGCATCTTGAACCGGAGGCGCAGACCTCCGGGTTCAACAATGCTTGATGGAGGAAACGCTGTGCACCCCGGAATCCGGCTCCTCGGTTTGATTGCGACGCTCGGCTGGGTTTGCCCGCTGGCGGCATCCGCGACGGCGCAGCCGTTTCCGGCCAAGATGGTCAAGCTCGTCGTCCCCCAGACTCCCGGCGGCGCCACCGACGTGTTCGCGCGCAAGATCGGCCAAGCCCTCAGCGAGAAATGGGGACAGCCGGTCGTGATCGAAAATCGCGCTGGCGCCGGCGGGGTGGTCGGCACCGATGCGGTGGCGAAATCGGCGCCCGACGGCTACACGCTGCTCGTGACCTATGCGGGTTCGCAAGCCATCAACGCGAGCCTCTACCCGAAAATCCCGTTCGACTCGATCAAGGATTTCCGGACGGTAGCGACGCTCGCCGTCACGCCGTTCATTCTCATCGTTCGTCCAACCCTTCCGGCCAGCAACCTTGCGGAGTTCATCGCGCTGGCGAAGGCCAGGCCCGGCGCGCTGACCTACGCATCCTCGGGCAACGGTTCGGTTAACCATCTGCTCGGCGAGATGCTCAAGGATGCGGCCGCAATCAGCATGCTGCACGTTCCCTATCGCGGCGTCGCACCCGCCATTGCCGACGTCATCGGCGGCCAGGTCGACGCGGCGTTCTCCAGCGTTCCGTCCGTGATGCAGATGGTTCGCGGCGGCAATGTCCGGGCGCTGGCCGTCAGCAGTGCACGGCGCGTCGCCATCGCGCCGGAAATTCCGACCATTGCCGAATCCGGATTCCCGGGTTTCGACGTCAACCCCTGGTGGGGAATCCTGGCGCCGAAAGGCACCGACATGGCGATCGTGCGCAAGATCAACGCCGATGTCGCCGACATCCTTCGCAGCAAGGAGATGATCGATTTTCTCGCCACCCAGGGCGCCGAGCCGCTGATCAGCTCGCCCGAGGAGTTTTTGGCAATCCTGCAGGCCGACGTGGTGAAATGGGCGAAGGTCGTGAAAGACGCCGGCGTCACCATCAACTGAAGCGCAACCCATCCTGCGAACGGCCGCTACCCCTTCACCGGGCGATTGGCATGGCTCGCCTGCGGTACCCCGCGGTTGAGCGACATGTGGGAATGCACGCAGAGCCAGCTCGCGTCATTTTTGGAAAACACCAGGGTGGCCCGGCCGGGGCGCGGGAACGGCGTGCCGTCGGGATGATAGCCCGTGCTGGTCCACGGCGCGATCACGGTGGCCATCATGCCGTCGGGCGACGCCAGAACCATCGTCTGATCGAGAGCGAAACGGAAGTCTGTCGTCTTCGGCCACACATTGTCCCATTGCATCGCGACCCATTGGTCCAGGCCAGGGATGACGTCGTTGTGGGTGCCGAAGGCCAGCACATCGGGATGGAACAGCGGCCTCGCCGAGGCGTAGTCGACCTCGCGGACATGGCCCGCGAAGGTTTCGAGCCATTGGCGGAAGATCTGCGTGATCTCCGCATCCGCAGTCCGCAAGGGATCCATGGCCTGCTCCGTGTTCGGCCACCGAATGGCGGCGCGTAGCGGGTAGGATGGGTGGAGCGAAGAGGCCGGGCAAGAATTTTCTTGCCCAACCTCGAAGCGATACCCATCATGTTGCGGACAGCCGCGATGGGTTTCGCGAAGCGCGAAACCCATCCTGCGAACTGTGAGGAGAGAAGGATGCATCGCGCCACTGCGCTCGTCTTTTCAATAGGCCTGGTTTTGTTGCCAGCCATCGCCGTTGCACAGGTGCAGCCCGGCAGCACCGGCGGAGCCATCGGCAAGCAGAACAAATCCATCTCGGGCGAGGAGGATTCCACCCCGCCGGTCCAGGGACCGAAGGGTTCCGCGCGAACCCGCGATAGGGACCGGAAAACTTCTACCAACAATGACGGTGCAGATGGCCAGAATGCGACGTCGCTTCGCGGCTATTGGCGAGTTCAGGTGAATTGCGGCTCTCGCCAAAACATGCTCGAGCGCGGCGGGAAATGGAGTTTCGACATCACGACCGTCTCGGGAAACACCTTCGCCGGACGCTTTGATCAGGGCGGCAAGATTGTCGAAGGAAGAATGGAAGGCAAAGCGATTTCGCTCACGACCCAGGATATCTTTTCCCGTCAATGGACCGGTACCGTTTCCGGCATGCGGATGCGAGGGTCCGTCACGGGTCCCCCGGACGGCTGTACCTTCACCGCGGCGAAAGGGTAATTACGAACACTACGGAATGTCGGCTATTCCCCCGCTTGTAGACATTCATCTCGTTTGATGTCCCTTGGGTACCCCGCGCAGCCATTCCTTCCCCCGACACATGCGTGTATCCTACGCGCGCTATCCATCGCCGGGCGAAGGGCGCCGAGCGCTTTGAAGGCCACGCCGGGCAAGAGGGCCGCGCGTCAACTCCGAAAAAATCAAGGGAAGAAACAATGCATCGAACACTGACCATTCTCGCCTTCGGCGCCAGCCTGTTCGCAGCCCTGGCGACATCGGCGCAAGCAGCGCCGGACGTGTCGCTGGCGCGGCTCGATTGCGGCACCCCGCCGCCGCCCACGGCCGTCAACGAGCGCTTCTCGGATACCTTTGCCTATGGCGAGTTGAAGATCCAGTTCGTCTTCAGTTGCTATCTCATCAAGCATGGCGACGAATACATGTTGTGGGATACCGGACACGCCATGACGATGCCCAATGTCGCGCCAAAGGTCAGCCTGGTCGATCAGTTGGCAAAGATCGACCTCAAGCCCGACCAGATCAAATATGTCGGCATCAGCCATTATCACGCCGATCACACCGGCCAGATCGACTCGTTTCCGAAGGCAACGCTCCTGATCGGCGCCAGGGAATGGGAAGCGATCACGGCGCCCAAGCCCGCTCAGGGCGTGAACTTCAAGCCGTTCGAAAGCTGGATCAAGGGCGACAGCAAGGTCGAGCCGCAGCCCACCGACAAGGACGTGTTCGGGGACGGCACGGTGATCGTGTTGCGCACGCCCGGCCACACCCCGGGCCATCAGAGCCTGCTCGTCAAGCTGGCGCAGATGGGGCCCGTCATCCTGAGCGGCGATGCGGTCCACTTCCGCGAGAACCTCGATTCGGACGGCGTGCCGTGGTTCAACTACGATCGTGCCCAGACGGTAGCCTCGATCGAACGCCTCAAGAAGATCGCAGCCAATCTGAAGGCGACCATCATCATTCAGCACGATGCGCGCGACATCGATAAATTGCCGGCATTTCCCGCGTTCGCAAAGTAGGTTCTCGCCCAAACGTTGAATGCCGCGAGCAACCGGGATAGCGCTGCCCTGGCTTTGGGGCAGCGCTCGAGCCTCTAAACCCGACGGTTGCCTGTCGGTTGCACACGCGGCTATCGGGCGCATCGGCCGCCCGGCATTCCCTGCGCCCTTTGTTTGAAGAGGGCGGGAAATAAACGAATACCTCGCGCAAGCACATGCGGCGAGATCGCGAAGCCCGGTCTGCTCCATCCGTCGTCCCGGCCTCCGCGCCGGGACCCATAATCCCAGGCGTAAGCGGTGGCGCGAAAGCCGTCGAACACCAAGCTCAACACAACGGCCGCGGCGTTGGGTCCCGGCGCGGAGGCCGGGACGACGTTGAAAGATGACGCTTCCAATGAGAGCGGCGGACGTGCGAAGCGCCACACACCCCCCGGCAACTCACTTATTCCAGCCCACAATCGAGGATTTTCTGATTTTTTCTTGATTTGAAGCGATTCGATTTCCGGTTCAACATCGCCATCAAGGTCCTCTCGATGGATTGGACCAGCAAAAGGGGAACGCGATGGCAAACCTCATCATCAATGGCAAGACGATCGACGTCGACGTCGAACCGGATACGCCGCTGCTTTGGGCGATCCGGGAAAATATCGGGCTCACGGGGACCAAATACGGGTGCGGCATTGCACAATGCGGGGCCTGCACCGTCCATATCGACGGCATGGCGATGCGCTCCTGCAGCGTCCCGGTCAGCGAGGCCGCCGGCAAGCAGATCACCACTATCGAGGGGCTGGCGTCCGAGAACGCGCCACACAAGGTGCAACTGGCCTGGATTGCCAACGATGTGCCGCAATGCGGCTATTGCCAGAGCGGCATGATCATGGCGGTCGCAGCCCTGCTGAAGGACAAGCCAAAGCCGACCGATCAGGATATCGACGACGCCATCACCAACATCTGCCGCTGCGGCACCTTCCAGCAGGTGCGCGAGGCGATCCACGCCGCCGCTAACGCTTGAGGAGATGGTCATGAACCAGATGCCCACGCTCAATCGCCGCCATTTCGTCATCGGCACCGCCGCTGTTGGCGCGGGCCTTGCGCTCGGCCTCGACCTTCCCTTTGGAGGACCGGCCACGGTGCGCGCCGCCGACGGCTCGCCCGAGGTCAATGCCTGGGTCGTGATCCGGCCCGACGACACCGTCGTCATCCGGGTCGCCCGCTCCGAAATGGGCCAGGGCACGCTGACCGGCCTGGCGCAACTGGTCGCCGAAGAGCTCGAATGCGACTGGTCGAAGGTCACCACCGAATTCCCGACGCCGGGCCAGAGCGTCGCCCGCAAGCGCGCCTGGGGCGACTTCTCGACCGGCGGCAGCCGCGGCATCCGCACCTCGCAGGGCTATGTCCGCAAGGGCGGCGCCATCGCGCGGGTGATGCTGATCGAGGCCGCGGCCAACGACTGGAAGGTACCGGCCTCCGAATGTGTCGCCGCCAACAGCGTGATCACGCATACGCCGTCCGGACGCAGCACGACTTACGGCAAGGTCGCCGAAGCGGCCGCCAGGCTGACGCCTCCGGCGGACGTCAAGCTGAAGGACCCGAAGGATTGGAAGCTCATCGGCAAACCCGTCAAGCGGCTCGACACGGTGGACAAGACCAACGGCAAACTGACCTACGGCATCGACGTCAAGCTGCCGGGCATGCTCAACGCCGCGGTCAAGGCCTGCCCGGTATTCGGCGGCAAGCTCAAAAGCTACGACGAGGCCAAGGTCATGGGCATGAAGGGCGTCAAGAAGGTGGTCCGGGTCAACGACCACGCGGTTGCCGTCGTCGCCGATACCTGGTGGCACGCCAAGAGCGCGCTCGATGCCTTGCCGATCGTCTGGGACGAAGGCGAGAACGCCAGGGTTTCCAGCGCATCGATCGCGAAATGGCTCGATGAAGGCCTCGACAATTCGCAAACCGCCTTTGTCGGCAACCAGAGCGGCGATGCCAAGGCCGCGATCGCGGGCGCGGCGAAGAAGATCGAGGCGGTCTATAATTATCCCTACCAGAACCATGCCACGCTGGAGCCGCTCAACGCCACCGCGCTCTATACCGAGGATAAATGCGAGGTCTGGTGCGGAACGCAAAACGGCGAAGCCGCGTTCGCCGCAGTGCTGGAAGTATCCGGACTCTCGGCCGACAAATGCGACGTGCACAAGCATATCGTCGGCGGCGGGTTCGGCCGCCGCGGCCAGACCGACTATGTCCGGCAGGCGGTCGCGATCGCCAAGCAGATGCCGGGCACCCCGATCAAGCTGTTGTGGTCGCGCGAAGAGGACATGCAGCACGGCACCTATCATCCGGTCACGCACTGCAGGCTGGTCGGCGCCTTCGATGCCGACAACAACCTGACGGCGCTGCAAATGCGCATCTCAGGGCAATCCATCCAGTTCAGCCTGCGTCCGGCTTCGCTGGTCAACGGCATGGATCCGGGCGTCTTCACCGGCCTGAATGCGAAAGGCGAAGCCGCGCTCGGCTATTCCGTCCCCAATCTCCTGATCCAGCATTCGATGCGCAATCCCCATGTGCCGCCGGGATTCTGGCGCGGCGTCAACATCAATCACACCGCGCTCTATCTCGAATGCTTCATGGACGAACTGGCGCATGCGGCGGGACGGGACCCGCTCGAGTTCCGTCGCAAGCTGATGGCGCAACATCCGAAGAACCTCGCCGTGCTCAACGCCGTCGCCGAAAAAATCGGCTGGGGCCAGCCGGCGCCGCAAGGCATCTTCCGGGGGCTAGCGCATTATGCGGCCTACAACAGCTTCGTCGCGGGAGCGGCCGAAATCTCGGTCAGCGACGGCAACAAGATCAAGGTGCATCGCCTGGTCGGCGCAATCGACCCCGGCTATGCCGTGAACCCGGCTCAGATCGAACGGCAGACCGCGGGCTCCTTCGTCTACGGCCTGACGGGGCTCGTCTATGGCGGATGCACCGTCAAGGACGGCTACATCGAAGAGACCAATTTCGACACCTACAATTCGATGCGGATCGCGGAGATGCCGAAGGTGGAAACGATCGTGATGCCGAGCGGCGGCGGCGTCTGGGGCGGCGTCGGAGAGCCGACGATCTGCGTCGCGGCGCCGGCGGTGCTCAACGCCTATTTCGCGGCGACGGGAAAGCGCATCCGCTCGGTGCCGCTGCGGGACCAGAACATCAGCTTCGCCTGACACCCTCATGGCGGCGGCCTTCGGGCCGCCGCCCCATTAGCGGAAAAAATTCCGATGAACGCGCTGCGCCTGATGACGCGGAGAAACGTCGCTGGCGGAATCGCGGCGGTGACGGCGTCGCTGGCGCTCGCCTCGCCTTCGCTGGCGCAAGCCGCCGCCCGCGTCGTGGTGATCGGCGGCGGCTTCGGCGGTGCCAGCTGCGCCCGCGCCTTGCGGCGGCTCGATGCGAAACTGCAGGTGACGCTGGTCGAACAGAGCAAGAACTTTGTCGCCTGCCCATTCAGCAACGAGGTGATCGCGGGCTTGCGCGAGATCGAGGCGCAGCAGTTCGGCTACGACAAGATCGCCGCCGAAGGCGTGACGGTCATCGCGCAGGCCACGGTGAAGGTCGATCCAAAGGCGCGGACGGTCGGCCTCGACGACGGCACCTCGCTCGGCTACGACCGGCTGGTGGTTTCGCCCGGCATCGACCTGCGCTTCGACGCGCTGCCGGGCTACGACGAAGCGGCCGCGGCAAAAATGCCGCATGCCTGGAAGGCGGGCGAGCAGACGATGCTGTTGCGAAGAAAGCTCGAAGCCATGGATGACGGAGGCCTGGTCGTGCTCGCGGTGCCGGCGGGCCCGTCGCGCTGTCCACCGGGGCCATACGAGCGCGCCAGCCTGATCGCGCATTACCTGAAGACAAAAAAGCCGCGCTCGAAAATCCTCATCCTCGACGCCAAGGACGCGTTCCCGCAGCAGCGGCTGTTCGAGAATGCCTGGAAAGACCTCTATCCCGGCACGATCGAGCGGGTGTCGCTGTCGCAGGGTGGCCGGGTCACATCGGTCGATCCCTCGACCAACACCATCGTCACCGATTTCGGCAATTACGCCGCGACGGTCGCAAACGTGATCCCGCCGCAAAAGGCCGGCCGCATCGCCGATGTCGCCGGAGCGACCGACAACACCGGCTGGTGCCCGATCGATCCCGTGAACTTTGCCTCGAAGCTGGTGCCGAACATCCACGTCATCGGCGATGCCTGCTTCGGCGGCGTCATTCCGAAATCCGCTTCCGCTGCGAACGCGCAAGGCAAGGCCTGTGCCGAAGCGGTGGCGAACCTGATCGCGGACAAGCCGCCGGCGAACCCGAAACTTGCCGGTGCCTGCTACAACACGGTCGCGCCCGGTTACGCGTTCTCGCAAGTTGGCATCTATCAGGCTCGCGATGGCCGGTTCGCCGAAAGCGAGGCGGTCGCCACAAGCCCTATCGATGCGCCGCGCGAGTTGCGCGCGCGCGAAGCCGGCGATGCACAAAACTGGTACAAGACGATCACGGTGGATGCCTTTGGCTAGGTCAGCGATCACTCTTGCCGGCGCGTGGCTAGCGGCCATGACGTTCACCCTGCCCTGCGTCGCGGACCCGCAGGGATTGCGGGATTATGCCGTCGTCGGCGACGCGATCCCGACATCGCTGACGGGCATGCCGGGCGACGCGACGCGTGGACGCGCGCTGGTGCTGGAGCGAACCTCGACCTGCATCCTCTGCCACTCCGGGCCATTTCCCGAAACGAAGTTTCAGGGTGATCTCGCGCCGAGTTCTCAAGGGTGCAGGCAGCCGCTGGTCCGAAGCCCAGCTTCGGCTGCGGCTGGTCGACGCATCGCGCCTCAATCCCACGACCATCATGCCGTCCTACTATCGCGTCGAGGGGCTGGTCCGCGTAAGCCAGGCCTGGCGCGGCAAGCCAATCCTGTCGGCGGAACAGATCGAGGATATCGTGGCTTATCTCGCAAGTTTGCGCGAATAGGAAGACACAGATGCGCGAACCGGACCGATCCACCCGTCGCCAGTTCCTAAGCCTCGCCGGCGGCGCAGCCGTGGCCGGCGCCGTTCCGATCGTGACGCTGCGGCTGGCAAATGCAACGCCTGCGACGCTTGCCACCGCCATCCGCAACATCGTCGGTACGGCTCCGGTGCGGACCGGCAAGGTCAAGCTCGACATTCCGCCGCTGGTCGAAAACGGCAACACGGTGCCGATGACCGTCAGCGTCGAAAGCCCGACGAAATCGGATGACTACGTCAAGAGCATCCACGTCTTCAACGAGAAGAATCCGCAACCGAACATCGGCAATTTCTATCTCGGCCCCCGCGCCGGCCGCGCGCAGATTGCGACCCGCATCCGCCTTGCCGATAGCCAGAAGATCACGGCCATCGCGCAGCTTTCCGACGGCTCGTTCTGGTCGGCTACCGCCGACGTGGTGGTGACGCTGGCAGCCTGCACCGACGAGGTGCTGTGATGGCATCCGCCCTGGTCAACGTCCCGAAGCGCGCGAAGCCCGGTGAGGTCATCGAGATCAAGACGCTGATGTCGCATATCATGGAGACCGGCTATCGCCGCACTGCCGAGGGCGAGATCGTCCCCCGCGACATCATCACGAGCTTCAGCTGCCGCTTCAACGGCGCTGAAATCTTTCGCGCCGACCTGTTTCCGGCGATCGCGGCAAACCCTTTCATCAGCTTCTTCACGGTCGCAACCGAAAGCGGCCAATTCGATTTCGAGTGGATCGGCGACAACGGTTTTGGCGCGACCGCCTTCGCTTCCATTACGGTCGAATGAAATCCACATGCACGATAGTCGCAGCGGTGCTGCTGATCGCGGCCGCCTCGCCGCTTCCGGCGAGCGAAATCCCGCAAGCCGAGCGGCGAAGCGGCTTCAGCTTCATGGCGCCGGAGACGCAGGCGATGCAGGATGACGACACCGCCAATCCCGGCATGCTGTGGGTGCTCGACGGCGAACAGCTGTGGAAGACCAGGAACGGCGCCGCCGGCAAGGCCTGTGCCGATTGCCACGGCGATGCGCGTGAGAGCATGAAAGGCGTTGCCGCCCGCTATCCGGCCTTCGACAAGGCGCTCGGCCGGCCCGTCAACCTGGAGCAGCGCATCAACATCTGCCGCGCGACGCATCAGCAGGCAACGCCGCTGGCCTACGAAAGCCGGGAGCTGTTGGCGCTGACGGCCTTCGTCACACAACAGTCGCGCGGTCTGGCCATCGAGACGGGCGCCGACCCGACGCTGGCGCCGTTCGTCGCCAAAGGACGCGACCTGTTCATGCAACGGCAGGGCCAGCTCAATCTCAGCTGCGCCAATTGCCACGACGACAATTGGGACAAGCGCCTTGCCGGCTCCGCCATCACGCAGGCGCATCCGACCGGCTATCCGATTTACCGGCTGGAATGGCAATCACTCGGCTCGCTGCAGCACCGGCTGCGCGGCTGCATCGCGGGCATCCGCGCCCAACCCTACGACTACGGCGCGCCCGAACTGGTCGAGCTCGAACTCTATCTGATGTCCCGCGCAAAGGGCATGCCGATGGAAGCCCCGGCGGTGCGGCCATGAGCTTAACGCGGCACCACCAGTGGCCGCATTGCCGAGCGCCCACACCATCTGGCGTTGGTCGAGCGCGGCAAGCTTGCCGGCGCCGGCCGCGGCGCCAAACACGTCGCAGGTCGAGGTGAAATAGAGTGGCTGCGGAAACGGGACATTCGGCAAGAGAAATGATCGCTGAAACAAGACTGAAGGTTGGCCTGGAAGATCCGTCGCAGCCGGAGATCGCGATGCTCCTGCGCGACGGAGAGCAGCATTCGGCGAGCCTCTACCCGGCCGAGAGCAATCATCACATGCCGCTGAGTGCGCTGCAGGCGTCGAACGTTCGTTTCCTGGTAGTCCGTGATGCAAACGGCCGCGCGGTTGGAACCGGCGCGCTCGCGCTTGACGGAGATTCGGGGGAACTAAAGCGGATGTGGGTCATCCCGGCCGCACGCGGTCAGGGCATATCCAGGATCATCCTGGCAGCACTCGAAGCGCATGCGCGTGACGAGGGGGTGCGCACCCTGAGGCTGGAAACCGGGGTAGAAAATCATGCGGCGCTTGGCCTTTACGCGCGAGCCGGCTTCAGGCTGCGCGATCCGTTCGGCGACTACCGGGCAGACCCGCTCAGCGTCTTCATGCAGAAAGACCTCACCGGCAATGACGGCTAACGAAACCCTGTCATGAGCAACCACTTCGATCAACGCCGGACGTAGCAGTGAAAGCCGCCGTAAATTCCCGACCGGTCCTGCTCGAATCCGATCGCGCTGCGTTCCTCGTCGCGACGCCAGATTTCCCGCAAGGGGACAAGCTCCGAACTCTCCAGCGGCGACTCCGCGCCGGCGGTGCGGAAGATCACCGCAACCTGGTCGGTGCCGGTGCGATCGATGGCGTTCCAGAGCGCGGCGATCTCCTCACGCGCCATCCAGTCCTGCGAGTCCAGCAGCACCACGGCATCGACCTCGCGCGCCGGAAGACCTTCGAGGAACGTCCGCAGGTTGGCGTGCACCGGAATGATCAGGCCGGCGCCGTCGCGCATGCGCTCATGCTGGCGGCGCTGCAAATAGGGCGGCAGGCAGGTGTCACCGGGGCCGGGGTAACTGCGATGCAGCGCCTGCCAGGCGAAATAGTTGGTGTCGCTGGGATGTCCGTTGATGAGGCGCAACAGCCGCTCGTGCAGCACTTCGTTGAGCGGAGCGTCCGCTCCCAGCAGCGCGCGCTGCTGCGGCGGGATACCGAGGCTGAACAGCAGCGCCGGGGTTCCCGTCAACAGCCGCGCCAGCGGCGAATGAAACAGCCAATGCAGCCGATCCAGCGCCTGCAGCCGCTCGGGAGCGTCGGGTTTGCCGGTCAGCAACGCCGCCAGATCGATCCGGGCAAACGTCGCCACGAGATGAGCGAGTCCGATGAAGCGGCCGAGCATGCCGTGCCGATAGAACCCGTCGGTGAAATAGGCATGCCGCGGACGGCCGATGATATTGCGCTTGTCCCAATAGGCGCGCGCGTCGGCATCAAGCATCGGCCATAGCCGCTCGCGATAGAGTTCTGTGTTGGCGCGCGAGGCCGCCTCGCCGAAGAACTGCCAGAATTCGGCATAGCTGCGAAAAGCGCGGAGCCCGGCAAGCTTGAGCTTGAGCAGCGAAAGATGCGCCTCGTTGAGGTCGACGGCGTAGACCTGGGCCGGTTGCGCCGTGAGATAGGACAGCGCGTTGCAGCCGCCGGAGGAAATGGTGACGATGGTCGATCCCAACGGCAATTGCAGCGCGGCAAGGTCGGCTTCCGGATCTTCCCAGATCTGGGTGTAGACCAGACGGCGAAACCAGAACGCGAAGAGCCTGTCCCACACCGTCGCCTCGGTCGCGCCACGGGAATTGCGGACCGCGTCCGCGATCAATTGCGTGTTCATCCGTCCCTCGAATCAGCAATTCGATCAGGCTATCGCCCGCTCACTGCAGTTTTGCGACACCCGAAGGGAACGATAACAGCGTGAGTAACTGTGCGTTCGCCCATCTTTCGCCGTGATCGGCGAAGCGACGGCCGCTGTCATACCCTTGTCGCGCGAACATCCGAAGGAAGTCGGGGACATCTTCGATTCCGAGGTGCACGCATGTCCGCCGCTTCGCCGGATACCGGCACAGACGCCGCATGGCCGACCGAGGCTACCGGCCGCATGAACCGGATGTATCGCTGGCAGCGCCACATCTACGACCTCACAAGGCGGCACTATCTGCTCGGGCGCGATCGGCTGATTGCCCGCCTCGAGCCCGCAGCCGGCGCGACCGTGCTGGAGATTGGCTGTGGAACCGGCAGGAACCTTGTGCGCGCCGCCATGCTATATCCCGACGCGCAATTTTTCGGCATCGATGTCTCGACCGAAATGCTGGCGTCCGCGTCACGGGCCATTTCGCGGCGCGGCATGACGGATCGCATCCGCCTCGCGCATGCCGACGGCACGGCGTTCGACCCGCAGGCCCTGTTCGGCGTTGCCGCCTTCGATCATATCATGATTTCCTACAGCCTCTCGATGATCCCCGACTGGCGCCGCGCAATCGAAGCGGCGACACAGCGCCTCGCGCCCGGCGGCCGTCTCCACATCGTGGATTTCGGCAATCAGGAGCGGATGCCCGCTCTGGCGCGCGCGGCCCTGTTGCGGTGGCTTGCGCTGTTCGACGTCACGCCTCGCGACGATCTCGCCCGCGAATTGTCGGCGATGGCCGGCAACAGCGGCGCCGATCTGAACTTCGAACGCCCGTATTTGGGTTATGCGCAATATGCGGTGCTCCGGCTGCCACCGGGGCCAAAGCCGCCGTGAGCGGGTGGCTGGCACTTGTCGGAGCGGGCCTGCTCGAAATCGCGTGGGCATTCGGCCTGAAATATTCCGACGGCCTGACCCGGTTCTGGCCGACGGCTGCGACCGCGCTTGCGATCGCGCTCAGCTTCGGCTTGATGGCGGTGGCGCTGAGATCGCTGCCGTTCGGCACGGCCTATGTGGTGTGGACCGGGATCGGCGCGGTCGGCAGCATCCTGGTCGGAATCCTGGTCTACAGCGAGCCGGCCGACCCGGTCCGCATCATCTGCCTGTCGTTGATCGTGGCCGGGATGGTCGGGCTCAAGCTCAACTCGCCGCTGTGAGAAGCAAACGTGTTCAGGACTGAGGTTTGGCCCGAAAGCCGCGCCAGGCTTCGATCGTGCCGAACAAGATGAGCGCGGTCACGAACGGCAGGAAGTGATACAGGAAGCGAAACATCAGGAGCGCCGCGACCAGCGGTTCCTCGTTGTCGCCGCCAAGTCCAAGCAGGATCGCGGCGTCGAAAACGCCCAGTCCTGCCGGTGCGTGGCTGGCGAAACCCAATAGCGTGGCGGCGATGAAGACGGTGACCATGCGAAAGATGTCGATATTCATCGCGGACGGGATCAGCACATACATCGCCAGCGCCGCGGCGCCGAGGTCCAGGAACCCGATCGCGATCTGCACCAGCACCATCGGCCCGGTCGGAAGCCGGACCGGCCATCGCCTGGTCCCGAGGTGTCTGGGTGATATCCAGCTCCAGGTCACGAAGGCGGCGATTCCAAGCAGCAGGGTCACCGCCACCACCCGATTGAATTGCGGCGGCAGATACTCCATCAGACCGATCGCATCCGGTTCGTAGGACAGGCTGAGCCCGAGCGCCGTCAGGTTGCCGAGCCAGAATGTCAGCCCGGTCAGGAAGCAGATATTCGCCACATCGGCGGCGCCAAGCCCGTTATAGGAGTAGATCCGGTAGCGGATGATGGGCGAGATCAGCGCAACCGCGCCGATGCCGTGGGCGATCGGATAGCTGGTGAAGCTCGCCAGCACCGCGATCCGGTAGGGAACGTCCGAGCGGCCGATGGTGCGCAGCGCGAACAGATCGTAAAGGCTCACGCTGGCGTATGAAAGCACCACCAGCGCCATGGCCAGCGCGATCACACCCGTGTTGGTGCGCTCGACGATGGCCCACACTTCGTCGAAATTGACCTTCTTCAGCGCGTGCGTGAGCAGGAAGATCGCCGCTGCCGCGACGGCGAGGCTGACGACGACCCCGAGGCCTCTCAGCCGGACGCTGCTGCGGCGCGTCTTTTGCAGCGCATTGATTTCCAGGGCGTTCATCCGTTCGGGCAACGAAATCCAGTGTCGCCATGATTCGATGCGATCGATCCGGTGTCTTGGCACGTTGATGTGACAGTCGCGTTACCGGGAGTTCGAAATGCACAGCGAATTCAAGGCGGCGCGCCTCAAGAAAGCTTGTTCGCCCGAACGAAATCCGGACGCATTGTGGTCGCATGCCGTTCATGCTGTCTCCGTAAGACACGGGCGCAAATTGCTTGGATTCGAGGCACCATGAACGTGGAATTGGATTACGATCTCACGGGCGATCAATGGGAGATGCTCAGAGAGCTCCGCGCGCCCGGATCAATCACGCGCAGCCGCAATCGATCCGCCCTCGAAGGCCTGATCGCACTTCAACTTGTGGAGATTGCCGAGGGCTTTCCGCAGATTACGCCCAAGGGCCGCAGCGTGCTGCTGCGAGGTTCGCCCCGACTGTGGGATGTGGCGGCGTGAGCGCAAATTTCGGCGGGTCGGCCCGGCGTCGGCGAGAGAGGCCGACGCCGGTCGTTTATCCTTATTCGGCAGGCACCGCATGCGGCATGTCGGGATGCGCGACATAGTGCACGCCTGCGCCGAGCCTGCCGAGCGCGAACAGTCCGGCCGCCATCACCGCATAGGAGAGCGCCACCGCGGGCGTGACGCCGAAGCCGCCACCGAAGCCGACGGCCTCGCCGTGCATGAAGCCGAAATAGGTCAGCACCGCGCCGGTGAGCGCGAACGCCGAAGCTTTCATGAAATCGCGCTCGATCACGAACACGCCGATCGCACCCAGGATCAGGCCGGCGAGGATCGAGCCGCCGCCCATCACTTCCAGCCCATGATAGAGCACGCCCTGCTGCGGCAGTGCGGCGATAGCCGCGCTCTTGACCGCGTCGACCTTGTCGGCGGCTAGTCCCCCAACCGCCTGCGCCGCGTTGAGGGTCGATCCAAGCATGGTGTCGATCTGCAGCTTGGCCCAGGCGGCGAGATGCGGCGTCAGCGCCAGCACGATTGCGGGCGCGTGCTTGAGCGGCGTGGTCTGGAAGGCCTGCGCGCCGATCAGCATGCCGATATAGAGCAGGATCGGCGAGATCGCGACCACCGGCACCAGCGCCAGCAGCACCGAAATGATGCCGAGCCACGACAGCAGAACCACCATGATTCCGGTGGCGGCCGAATAGCCGATCCGCCCGCCCATCGCCTTCCAGCCGGGGTGGCCGATGTAGACCGCGTTGATGAAGGGATTGCCCATCAGGCAGCCGATCAGGCTGACGACGCCGTCGGCGGTCAGCACACGCGTGGTCGGATAGGGGTCGCCCGCGGCCTCGGCGCTCTCGACGTTGTCCATCGCTTCGACCAGGTCATAGATGCCGAACGGGATCGCGGTGACCAGGATGACGCCGAGAAACTCGAAGCCGGAGAACACCTGGTTGACCGCCGGGATCGGCACCGAGAAGCCGAAGCTCGCGAAGGCGTCGCCGAGGCCCTTGACGCTGAGGCCGCCCAGGCCGAGGCCGAAGATGTTGGAACCCCAGGCGATGATCATGCCGACCGCGATGGCGACGAGACCGGCCGGAATTCCCTTGAAGTATTTCACGCCACCGAACCAGCTCACCATGATGATGGCAAAGCAGATCAGGCCGATCTGCGGCGTCATGTACATTTCGAGCGCCGGACGCATCGAGATGAAGGTCACGGAGACGCCGGCGAGCGTACCGAGCAAGGCGGCGCGCGGGGTAATCTGTCGGATGACGGGCGCGATGAAGCCGCCGATCATCAGAATGAAACTCTGGAAGAACACCCAGACGAGGCCCGCCGACCAGGCCTTCATGGGATCGCCGGTCTTGATCAAGACCGGCAGCATGATCACGAAGGTGACGATGAACATGTGCGGCACGCTGACGCCGGACGGCAGCGCGCAGACATCGGTGCGGCCGGTCCTTTGCGCCAGCCGGTAGGCGAGGAACGCATAATAGAAGGTGGAGAGGCACATCATCAGGCCGAGCGCCGGCAGGATGCGGCCGAATACCAGGGAGTCGGGCATCTTGAGCACGAAGCGCAACAGGCCGGTGAGCACCAGCATGTTGACCAGGATGTTGGTGCCAAATCCGAAGAATGCATTCCAGTCGCCCGGCGTCCACAGCACGGGTTTGAAGTCGCCTCTGCTCGCTGTCGCTGTCGTGCTCATCGTCAAGCCCCTACTGCTGTTTTGCTTGAAATCTCCGGTGTCATCGCCTTGAGAACCGCGGCCGAGCAGGTCACCCAGCCGAAGATGCCACCCTGGGCCTTGATCATCTTGAGGCCCATTTCGTGGAATTCGGGGAAGTAGGAGGCGCAGCCGTCGGACAGCACCACGCAGCGGTAGCCGCGGTCGTTGGCCTCGCGCACGGTGGTGTTGACGCAGACCTCGGTGGTGACGCCGCATACCAGGAGATTCTCGATGCCGTATTTCTGCAGCACGTCGGAAAGTTCGGTGGCGTAGAACGCGCCCTTGCCGGGCTTGTCGATCACGATCTCGCTGTCGAGCGGGTAGAGCGCGGGAATGATGTCGTGGCCGGCTTCGCCGCGGATCAGTATCCGGCCCATCGGGCCGGGATCGCCGATGCGCAAGGATGGCGCGCCGCGCTCGATCTTGGCCGGCGGCGCGTCGGACAGGTCAGGCAGATGGCCCTCGCGGGTATGCACGACCAGCATCCCCTGATCGCGCGCCGCCTCCAGCACGGAGGCGATCGGCTGCACCGCGCGGGCAAGCTGGGAAACATCATTGCCCAGCGTTTCGCCGAAGCCGCCGGGCTCCATGAAATCGCGCTGCATATCGATGATGAGGAGCGCGGTGGTGGACCAGTCGAGATCGATCGGCTCGGGCTCGGCGGCGACGATGCCGCTGGATAGCTGCTTTGAGTTCGCCATAACGTACGCACCCCAGGCGAGAGAACTCCTGGAATGAACGAAGCAAGGCCCGTGCCATTGTGTACAATGACTTCGGCCGTCGGTGCGTTTGGGAATCTCGCGTATTTTCAGCGAGTTGAATTCCGAACGCGGGTTTGCTCAATCGCTATGCGCAGCTTTTATGACGGGCAGTTGCCCATTGGCTGAGCGATATCTTTTGGTGCATCTCATTTGCGCAGGGCTCGTAAGATGGCACGGTTGTTGCTGAACCAGGGCTTTGAGGCACCAAGGGGACGTTCATGGCCACCATCACCACGACCGGGGAAGTTGCGCACAAGCCGTTGTACTCATCGCTGTTCGTCCAGGTCCTGGTGGCGCTGCTGCTCGGGATCGTGCTCGGAATGGCGGTCCCCGAATTTGCCGTGAGTTTGAAGATCCTCAGCGACGCCTTCCTCAAGCTGATTTCGATGATCGTGGCCCCGATCGTGTTCTGCGTGGTCGTGCATGGCATCGCGGGCGCCGGCGACCTCAAGAAGGTCGGCCGGGTCGGCGTCAAGGCGCTGATCTATTTCGAGACCATGACCACCGTGGCGCTGATCGTGGGGCTGCTGCTGGCCTATCTGTTCGGCCCCGGCCACGGCATGAACATCGATACCTCGACGCTCGATGCCAAGGCGCTCTCCAGCTACGCCGACAATGCGCACAAGCTGAAGGGCGGCGGCATCGGCAGCTTCCTGATGAACATCGTTCCGACCACGTCGATTGACGCGCTGGCCGCGCAACGACGTCCTGCAGGTCTGTTCTTTGCGATCCTGTTCGGCACCAGTCTCGCTTTGGTCGGCGGCGAGAAGGGCGAGAAGATCACTTCGCTGATCGACGCGGTATCGACCGTGCTGTTCCGCGATGATGGGGCTGATCGTGCGGCTGGCGCCGCTCGGCGTGCTCGGCGCGGTCGCCTACACGGTCGGGCAATATGGCGTCGGCTCGCTCAAGCAACTGGTCTCGCTGGTGGCCCTGTTCTATGTCGCGCTCGCGATCTTCGTGCTCGGCGTGCTCGGCGGCGTGATGGCGCTCGCCGGACTGAACATCCTCAAATTCCTCAGCTACATGCGCGAGGAACTGACCATCGTGCTGGCGACCGCCTCCTCCGACGCGGTGCTGCCGCAGATCATGCGCAAGCTGGAGCGGCTGGGCGTCAAGGATTCGGTGGTCGGGCTCGTGATCCCGACCGGCTATTCCTTCAACCTCGATGCCTTCTCGATCTATCTCACGCTCGCCGTGGTCTTCATCGCGCAGGCGACCAACACGCCGCTGTCGTTCGGCGACTTGTTGCTGGTGCTCGGCGTCTCCCTGATCACCTCGAAGGGCGCCCATGGCGTGCCCGGCTCCGCCATCGTCATCCTGGCCGCGACCCTGAACGCGGTGCCGAGCATTCCCGCGATCGGGCTGGTGCTGGTGCTGTCGGTCGACTGGTTCATCGGCATGGCGCGCGCGCTCGGCAATCTGATCGGCAACTGCGTCGCCACCGTGGTGGTCGCGGCCTGGGAAGGCGATCTCGACCGCGCCAAGGCGGTGCGGGTGCTCGACGGCGAGGAGCTGGTGGATGTGACGGCGGGATAATCGGATATCCGGTACGCCCTGGCTTCTCGATTGCATGATATTTCTCAACGTCGTCCCGGCCTCCGAGCCGGGACCCATAACCACGGGGAGCAGTTGTGAAGTTATAAAAGTTACAAGTTACGGTGACAGTGCACTTAACTGAGCTTCAAGTTACGGTGACAGTGCATTTAACTGGTCTTGGTCATACAGGTTGTAATTCCAGGTAATTCCCGGGTATTAAGTGCACTGTCACCGTAATCCTAAGTGCACTGTCACCGTAATTCACGGGGAGCAGTTATGAAGTTACGGTGACAGTGCACTTAACTGAGCTTCGTCATACACGTAATTTTCCGGTGGTATTAAGTGCACTGTCACCGTAATTCCCGTGTCTTTCAGCCGCTCCGCGCCTTCGGCGAAAATCTTGCTGCAGTCCGGCGTACCACGGGGTTGGTCCCGGCCGCGAACGCCCCGAAGCTGTGAACCAGAACAACAAATACCGACACATATTCAGGACGCCAAGGTCGCTCGAGGAGATTGCATGAGCCCCACGGATTGGAGATTCTGGAGCGCGCTTCTTGCCGCCACGATATTCCTGAGTTATTCAGCCGCCGCTGACGAGTGTGACACCCTGCAAGACCCCGAGCCTGTGATCGTTGCCTGCACCCAGAGCATCGATTCCGGGAAATGGACGGGACGCAACCAGGCGGCCAACTACACCAATCGGGGCAACGGTTATCGCAACAAGGGCGAGTTGGACCACGCCATCGCCGACTTCGATGAGGCGATCCGGCTCGATCCCAAACACGTCATGGCCTTCAACAGCCGAGGCGTCGTCTACGCCACCAGGGGCGAGCTGGATCGCGCCATCGCCGACTACAATGAGGCGATCCGGATCGATCCGAAATTCGCCATGGCCTTCACCAATCGGGGTTCCGCCTACAGCGACAAGGGCGACCTCGACCGCGCCATCGCCGACTACAGCGAGGCGGTCCGGCTCGATCCCGAGATCTGCCGTTGCCTTGTACAATCGAGGTATCGCCTATCGCGCCCAAGGCGACATCGACCGCGCCATCGCCGACTACGGCGAGGCGGTCCGGCTCGATCCCAAATACGTCATGGCCTTCAACAATCGAGGCCTCGCCTACCACGACAAGGGCGACTTCGACCGCGCTATCGCCGACTACAATCAGGCGATCCGGATCGATCCGAAAAACGCCCTGATCTTCGACAATCGAGGTGTCGCCTATCGCGGCAAGGGCGACCTCGACCGTGCCATCGCCGACTACAATGAGGCGGTCCGGATCGATCCGAAAAACGCCATGTCCTTCAACAATCGAGGCAACGCCTATAACGACAAGGGCGACTTCGACCGCGCCATCGCCGACTACGATGAGGCGATCCGGCTCGATCCCAACTACGTCAATGCCTTCACCAATCGAGGCATCGCCTACCGCGACAAGGGCGACCCCGACCGCGCCGTCGCCGACTTCGATCAGGCGATCCGGCTCGATTCCACATTCGCCAAGGCCTTCTACAATCGAGGTATCGCCTACAGGAACAAGGGCGACCTCGACCGCGCAAGCGCCGACACCAATGAGGCGATCCGGCTCGATCCAAACTGCGGCAGGGCCCTGGTCTGTCGAGGTGACGGCTTCGGCAACAAAACTGCTCGGTCACGGTAACCGCGTTGGCGTTGGTCTCTGATGCAGACGTGCAACGGCAGCGGAGGTGCGCTCCCTCGCCCCGCTCTTGCGGGGAGAGGGTTGGGGTGAGGGGCTCTCTCTCAGCGAGCGCGACTCGCGGAGAGTCCCCCTCACCCGAATTCGCGCTATCGCGCGAATCCGACCTCTCCCCGCAAGCGGGGCGAGGTGAATCGAATCCGCTGCGGATTCCACTTAACGCCATCACTCTCCGCCGGTTCGACTACACCTCGGCCGCCGACCCTGTCAGCAGCCGGGCGAATTCCTCGTCGCCGATTTCGGTTTGCGCGATCAGGACGCTGCATCCGAGATTCTTGACCAGGTAGGTTCCGACGGAGCTGAACCATCGCGCCAGCAGCCCGTCGGGACGATGGCCGACGACGACCAGGTTTGCGTCGATCTCTCTGGCGACCGCCGCGATCTCGCGTCCGGCCTCGCCCATGCCCAGCCGCGCCGTCGGCGAGAAGCCCATGGCTTTCAGTCGCTCCACGCCTTCGCCGAGAATCTTGGTGTAGATTTCGACCTGTTCGGTGATCGAGATCGCGAACCCGCCCTCGAGGGTTCCCGCGCCCGCGGAAACTTCCACGACCGCAAGCAGGAACACCTCGGCGTTGCAGAGCTGGGCTACTCTCGCCCCCTCCCGCAGCGCCCGCCGTCCCTCGACCGAGCCGTCATAGGCGAGAAGAACTTTCTTGTACAAGAAATGCCCCTTCGGTTTCCGCCGGGCCGCCTCGCCGGGGAATCCTAGCACAATTTTCGGGCATCGTTAGCCTCATTCGCCGCGTGGCCAGGAGATCGGCCGGCGGCGCCCGGTCCCGATTCCGCTTGTGAGCGCCTCACGAAGCTCGATGGCTACCTTCTCGCCTCATACCGCATCGCCACCGCTCCCGAGCCGAACTCCAGCCGGCCCACGAGCCTCAAGTCGACACGCTTCGACAGGCCCGCAAACAACGTCGGCCCGTGGCCCGCCAGCCTGGGATGAACCACGAACTCGTACTCATCGATCAATCCCAGTTCCGCCAACGCCAGCGGAAGCTTCACGCCGCCCGTGAGCAGTCCGTTGCCCGGCTCCTGTTTGAGCTGCCGCACGGCCTTTTCCAGATCCCCGCGCACGAGCTCCGCGTTCCAGTCGACCCGGTCCAGTGTGCTCGACACGACGTACTTCCTTGCCGCGTCGATCGTCCGGGCGAAGGGTTGCATCCAGTCAGGCCTCGCTCCCATCCGCGCCGGCGGCCGCCACGCTGCTTCCATCATTTCGTAAATCACCCGGCCAAAGAGCAGCGCATCGGCGTGGTCGAGGCTCTCGGCCGCGTGACGATGCAAGTCTTCGTCCGGGATCATCACGCGATGATCGCAGCACCCGTCCAATGTGACGTTAATGGAATACCGAAGAGGTCGCATGACGCCATCCGCCCTACAGATTATCGTTCCGCGATCGGCGTCAACCCGGCCTTCGAGATCACCGGCGCGGCTTCGCTTGAGGCAAGGAAACGGATCAACGCGCTAGCCGCCTCGGGCTCGCGGATCTGAGAGGTGAGCGCGGCCGCGAAGGAAAAATTCGGTTGCAGCTCGGCCGGGATCACGCCGACGAAGCTGACGCCCTGGGTATGGATCAGTTCGGCAACCTGCTGGAAGCCGATCTCCGCCTCACCGCGCGCGACAATTGCGGCCACCGGCTCGCCGGAGGGTGGTCCGCGCACCTTTCGGCTCTTGCCCGCGATCTGTTCGGCGATCCCGAGTTGCGCGAACAATTTGGTCGACAGGTACGTGCCGCTGCCGCTGTCGGAATACGCGATCGACTTGGCCGCCAGCAGCGTGTTCCTGAGCGCCTCGACGCTGCCGATGTCCGGTTTCGCGGCGCCTTCCCGCACCACCATGCCGACCAGCGAGCGCGCAAGCACGGTCTTGCTGTCGGCGCGCACCAGGCCTTTCCTGGCCAACTCATCGGCGGCCCCGCCATCCAGGATCACGACGTCAGCGGCCTCGCCTCGGGCAAGGCGCGCCGGGATCGCCTCCGGAGAATCCCCCATCGAGGGGCCGCGCGTCGTCATCAGATGGTGACCGCTGGCGCGCTCGAACGCCCGCCCAAGCTCCGAATAGGCCGCATAAAAGCCGGCCGAGATCATGACCTGCACATCGGCGGCAGAGGCTGGCGCCGCCATCGTCGTGGCTGCGATAGCGATCACGGATAACAACCGAACGAACGAACCTGGTTTCATGACGCGCCTCCGGCCGCGCCCCGTGGCTTGAAATTCTCGATCAGCCGCAGCAGCACCCGCGCGCCGGCATCCGCGTCAGATGTCTCGACATGCTCGTCGGGGTGATGGCTGATGCCGCCGCGGCAGCGGACGAAGATCATGCCGACATCGGCGATATCGATCATCGCCATGCCGTCATGCCCGGCGCCGCTCGGCAGTTCGAACACGCGAAAACCCTCGTGCGCGATCGCTTCCGCGACCTGGCTCTTGAGCCAGGGCGCGCAGGGCACGGTACGGTTCTCGTGGGTGACGTCGATCTGCAGCGCAAGTTTCCGGCGTTTGGCGATATTTTCGATGCGCCGGACGATATCGGTCACCGCGAGCTTGCGGTGCGCGTCGGTGGGGGCGCGGATGTCGATCGTGAACGACACCTCGCCCGGGATGACGTTGGTGGCACCCGGCATCGCATGGATGTAGCCGACGGTGCCGACCAGCCCGTCCTCGTCGGTGCGGCAAAACTCCTCGATCTCGACGATGCATTCCGCCGCGCCCGCCAGCGCGTCGCGGCGCAGAACCATCGGCACCGTTCCGGCGTGGCCGGCCATGCCGGTCAGGCTGGCGGCAAGGCGCGTCGCACCCGCGATCGCGCTCACGACCCCGACCGGCAGATTGAGCTTTTCCAGCACCGGCCCCTGCTCGATGTGCAGTTCGAGATAGGCCAGCAGTTCGCTGGGCGCGCGCGCGGCGGCGCCGATATGATCGGGATCGAGGCCGAATGTCAGCATGGCGTCGCGCATCGAAATGCCGGCCTCATCCCTGGTGCCGAGCACGCTCTCGACGAAGGTGCCGGCGACCGCGCGGCTGCCGAGCAGCGTGGAGGCGAAACGCACGCCCTCCTCGTCGGCGAATCCGGTGACCTCGATCGCGAAGGGCAAGCGCCGCCCTCGCCGATGCAGATCGGCGACGCAGGAAATCGCCGTGAGCAGTCCGAGCGGACCATCCCATTTGCCGGCGCCGCGCACGGTATCGTAATGCGAGCCGAGCATCAGGCACGGCAGGCCCGGACGCTCGCCTTCGTAGCGTCCGCAGACGTTTCCGATCGCATCGAGATGCGCCTGCATGCCGGCCGCGCGCATCCAGGACAGGATCAGGTCGGCGGCCGCGCGATGCTCCTTGGTGAGGAAGACGCGCGCGAGATGCTCCGGCGTTTCGGAAATCGCACCCAGCGCATGGATCCGGTTGACGATCTCTGCGCCGAGCGAAGAAGCGTGAAGCCCGGCGCTGTCCTCCCTCATCTCGCTCATGCTTTTCCAGTGACGAAGGCCGCGCCGGTCCAGATGCGCTTCCAGCGGGGATACAAGTTCGGTGCCACAAGGCGAATCCAGGGGCGACCCTGAACCGGGCAACTGGTAGCAGCCTGCGCCGGCTTGACCAGCCGGCAAATCATCGCCCTGGACGCCTTGGCGCGCATTCGCGAGCGGCAAATCGCGTTGGGAACTGCTTAACTCCCTTGCATACAATACAAAAATGTCGCCTAAATTTTAGACCTTCTCCGTCTGCCAAAGTTTTAAACCAAAAGTTCAATTCGTAGGATATTTCATATATTTCAATATCTTAGATAGATGTGCATAGCAATAAGGCTCTGGCACGAAGCTTGCGACAACTCCCTTCAGGCTCCGCCGGATCGGCGTAGCGGCGAATCAGCGGCGGCCCGTCCGCCAACAGGGAGCAGGCACATGGATTTCGGCAGGATTTCACGACGGCACCTCTTGCAAGGCGGAGCCGCGCTGACGCTCGGCAGCGCGCTCGGCATCCGTTCCGCATACGCCGCGGATACCACGATCGGCTTCATCTATGTCGGATCGCGCGACGACTACGGCTACAACCAGGCGCACGCGCAAGGCGCGGCGGCGCTGAAGAAGATGGCCGGCCTCAAGGTGGTCGAGGAAGAGAAGGTGCCCGAGACCGACGCCGTCGAGAAGACCATGGAGTCGATGATCAACCTGGACGGCGCGACGCTGCTGTTCCCGACGTCGTTCGGTTACTACAACCCGCACATGATCAAGATGGCGCTCAAGTTCCCGAAGCTTCGTTTCGAGCATTGCGGCGGCCTGTGGACCGACAAGGATCCGAAGAACGCCGGCAGCTATTTCGGCTATATCGACGAGGCGCAGTACATCTCCGGCATCGTCGCCGGCTATTCCACCAAGAGCGGCAAGCTCGGCTTCGTCGCCGCCAAGCCGATCCCGCAGGTGCTGCGCAACATCAACGCGTTCACGCTCGGCGCCCGGCTCGCCAATCCGAAGGCCACCACGCAGGTGATCTTCACCGGCGACTGGTCGATGCCGGTCAAGGAAGCCGAGGCCACCAACAGCCTGATCGACCAGGGCGTCGACGTCCTCACCTGCCATGTCGATGGACCGAAGACCATGGTCGAGAACGCCGCCCGCCGCGGCGCGATGGTGTGCGGCTATCACGTCAACCAGTCGCCGCTGGCGCCGAAGGCCTACCTCACCGGCGCCGAGTGGAACTGGGAAGCACTGTACCCGAAATTCGTGAAGATGATGGCAGCGGGCGAAACCATCCCGAACTTCTATCGCGGCGGGCTGAAGGAAGAGATCGTCAAGGTCTCGCCCTATGGCGACATGGTGTCGGCGGAAGCGCGCAAGCACGCCGACGACATCAAGGCCAAGCTGACGGCCGGTACCTACACCATCTTCAAGGGCCCGATCATCGACAACAAGGGCAAGACGGTGATCGCCGCCGGCACCGACCGCGGCCAGAAGGACCCCGAACTCGAAAAGATGGACTATCTGGTGGAAGGCGTGATCGGAGCGACTTCGTGACAGCAGGCGTCGCGGATCCCGCTGATGCCGTCGCAGTTTCTCCGGCCGCCGACCCCGGATTTCTGCAGCGCCATGGCGGGACCATCGAATATATCCTGATCCCGGGCGCGGCGCTGGTCGCCGCGCTCGCGGTGTTCGGGCTGTTCGTAGCTGTATCCGGCAAAAGCCCGCTCGACCTCTATTTCTACATGTATTACGGCGCGTTCGGCACCTGGTTCTCCTGGCAGAACACGCTGACCCGCGCCGCGCCCCTGATCCTGACCGCGCTGTGCACGGCGCTGCCGGCGCAACTCGGCATGGTCATCATCGGCGGCGAGGGCGCGCTCTTGATCGGGGCGCTGGCCGCCACCAGCGCCGCGCTGCTGACGCAGTCGGCGCCGCCGCTGGCCGTGCAACTGGCCATGGCTGTCGCCGGCATGATCGGCGGGGGCTTGTGGATCATGCTCTCCGGCGGGCTTCGCCAATACCGCGGCGTCAACGAGACGATTTCGAGCCTGCTGCTGGTCTACATCGCGCTTGCGATCCTCAACCACCTGGTCGAGGGCCCGATGCGCGACCCCGCCAGCCTCAACAAGCCGTCGACCCGCGAGATCGGCGCCGCCAACATGATCGGCTCGATCCCCGGCACCGAGGTGCATTGGGGGCTGGTGTTCGGCATCATCGCGGCGATCGCGTCCTACATTTTGATTTATCACACCGTGTTCGGCTTCGCCGCCCGCGTCGCCGGGGGCAACATTCGCGCCGCCAGGATCGTGGGCCTCGGCGTCGGCAGGCTGATATTGACCATCTGCTTCCTAGCCGGCGCCTCGGCCGGCCTTGCCGGCATGGTCGAGGTCGCCGCCGTGCAGGGCCGTACCAACGCCAATCTCGCCGCCGGCTACGGCTTTACGGGTATCCTCGTCGCCTTCCTGGCGCGGCAAAATCCGCTCGCGATCATTCCGGTTGCGATCCTGCTCGGCGGCATCAGCGCCAGCGGCGGGCTGTTACAGCGCCGGCTCGGGCTGCCGGATGCTTCGGTGCAGGTGCTGCAGGGAATTATCTTCGTCTTCGTCCTCGCCAGCGACGCGGTATATGGACGGATTGGCTTCCTGAAGGGGAAATCGTGACATGGCGGATGGAACGATAGGGCTGTGGACCGTCCCGCTCGCCGTGTTCGGCGGCGCCATCCGCGTCTCGACGCCGTTTTTGTTCGTCAGCCTCGGCGAGTGCATCACCGAGCGCTCGGGCCGCATCAATCTCGGCCTCGAAGGCACGCTGGTGATGGGCGCGATGAGCGCCTACGGCATCTCCTATCTCACGGGCTCGCCCTGGCTCGGCGTGTTCGCCGCAGGCGTGACCGGCGCGCTGCTCGGCGCGCTGCATGCCGGCATCTGCTCGCTGCCGCGCGTCAACGACATCGCGGTCGGCATCGCGCTGATGCTGTTCGGGACCGGACTGGCGTTCTATCTCGGCAAGCCGCTGATCGAGCCGACCGCGCCGCGGCTGCCGGCGATCGATTTCGGCTGGTGGAGCGATATCGCGCAGCTCCGCGCGGCGCTTCGGATCAACGTGCTGTTCCTGATCGGGGTGGCGCTGGCGCCGATTTTGTACTGGGCGTTTCGAACCACGCGCTGGGGCCTGTTGATCCGCACCGCCGGCGAGAGTTCGGACGCGGCAAGAGCCATGGGTTATTCCGTGCTCGCGATCCGGCTTAGGGCCACCATGGTCGGCGGCTTCCTCGCCGGCATCGGCGGCTCGTTCCTGTCGCTGTTCTATCCCGGCAGCTGGAACGAGGGCCTCTCCTCCGGACAGGGCATCACCGCCGTGGCGCTGGTGATTTTCGCGCGCTGGGACCCGATGCTGTGCCTGTGGGCCTCGCTCGCCTTCGGCGGCGCGGCGGCGCTGGGACCGGCGCTGCAGTCGGTCGGCGTCACCTCCGGCTATCATCTGTTCAACGCCGCGCCCTACATCCTGACGCTGGCGATCATGATCATCACCTGCTCGCCGAAGCGCACGCTGACCGGAGCGCCGGCCGAACTATCGATCACCCGATGACATCCAGCGCGCATAAGCGAGAGTAAAGACATGCCCGAGCGCTTCATCAAATCCGAGCCCTATGCGTGGCCCTATAACGGCGATCTGCGCCCGCAAAACACCGCGCTTGTCATCATCGACATGCAGACCGACTTCTGCGGCGTCGGCGGCTATGTCGACAAGATGGGCTACGACCTGTCGCTGACGCGCGCCCCGATCGAGCCTATAAAACGGCTGCTCGCGGTGATGCGGGACCAGGGTTTTCACATCATCCACACCCGCGAGGGCCATCGCCCCGATCTCACCGACCTGCCCGCCAACAAGCGCTGGCGCTCGCGCCAGATCGGCGCCGGGATCGGCGATCCCGGCCCCTGCGGCAGGGTGCTGGTGCGCGGCGAGGCCGGCTGGGAGATCATTCCGGATCTGGCGCCGAAGCCGGGCGAACCCATCATCGACAAGCCCGGCAAGGGCTCGTTCTGCGCCACCGACCTCGAATTGATGCTGCGGCTGCGCGGCATCGAGAACATCGTGCTGACCGGCATCACCACCGACGTCTGCGTCCACACCACGATGCGGGAGGCCAACGACCGCGGCTTCGAATGCGTGCTGATCGAGGATTGCTGCGCCGCCACCGACAAGAGCAATCACGACCACGCGCTGAAGATGATCAAGATGCAGGGCGGCGTGTTCGGCGCGGTCGCGACCTCAGGCGACCTGATCGAGGCCTTGTCATGATCATCGGCGAAACGCCGCTGCCGAGCGGCGCGCTGGGCGTCGACGCCATCGCAATGACCATGCGGTTCGGCGATTTCACCGCGCTCGACAATGTCGAGCTCAAGGTGCGGCCCGGCTCGTTCCATGCGCTGCTCGGCGAAAACGGCGCCGGCAAGAGCACGCTGGTCAAATGCATCATGGGCTACTACCACCCGACCGAGGGCAACGTGCTGGTCGGCGGCCGCGAGCAGGCGATCGCCAACCCGAAGGACGCCCACGCGCTCGGGCTCGGCATGGTGTACCAGCATTTTACCCTGGTAGGGGCGATGACGGTCGCCGAGAACCTGGTGCTGGCGCGTGACGATGTCCCGGCTGTGGTCGACTGGACCAAGGAAAAGAAGGGCCTGGAAACCTTTCTGGCGCGGATGCCGTTCAAGGTGCCGCTCGATTTCAGGGTCTCCGACATTTCCGCCGGCGAGCGGCAGAAATGCGAAATCCTCAAGCAGCTCTATCTGAAACGCCGCTTCCTGATCCTCGACGAGCCGACCTCGGTGCTGACGCCGGGCGAGGCCGACGAGGTGCTGGGCATGCTGCGCGGCATGGTCGTCAATGACGGCCTGACCATCCTGATGATCACCCACAAATTCCGCGAGGTGATGGCGTTCGCCGACGAGGTCACCATCCTTCGCCGGGGAAAACTGGCGGGCCACGGCAAGGTTGCCGAGCTCACGCCTGATAGCATGGCGCGGATGATGATCGGCGCGGAAGAATTGACGGTTCAGCCGGCGCGGGTCGGAAATGTCGGCGAGGCGCGGCTGGAGCTGGAAAAACTCAACGCGTTGGACGATGCCGGCGCGATCGCGGTCCAGAATGTCTCGCTCAGCGTGCGCGGCGGCGAAATCGTCGGCATCGCGGGCGTCTCCGGCAACGGCCAGCGGCAACTGGTCGAGGTGTTGGCCGGCCAGCGCGAGGCCGAAAGCGGTGAAATCCGCGTCGCCGGCGATGTCTATCACGCCCATCGCGAGGAAATGCGCCGCCACAAGATGTCGCTGTTGCCGGAAGAACCGCTCAAGAACGCCTGTGTCGGCGGCATGAGCGTCGCCGACAACATCGCCTTTCGCGAATTCGACCGCAGCCCCTTCGCCAGCGGCGGCTTCTGGCTCAACCGCGCCGCATTCCGCGACGACGCCGAGAAGAAGATCGCGCAATACAAGATCAAGACCCGCGGCCCGGATACCCCGATCGCGGCGCTGTCGGGCGGCAATGTGCAGCGCGCGGTGCTGGCGCGCGAACTCGGCGGCGACGTCGAGGTCCTGATCGCCGCCAATCCCTGTTTCGGACTCGACTTCGCCGCGGTCGCGCAAATCCATGCCGAGATCATGGCCGCGCGAAACCGCGGCGCCGCGGTGCTGCTGGTCAGCGAGGACCTCGACGAATTGCTGGAGCTGTCGGACCGCCTGGTGGTGATGTTCCATGGCGAACTGGTCTACGAGGCCCGCGCCAGCGAAGCCGATCTTACCGAGATCGGGCGGCACATGGCGGGGCATTGATAACAGGCGCTTGCCCGCCAGACCCACGCTCTGCATGATGATGCCGGCGGCAGGAGCGGTCATGGACAGCATGTCGAAAATGGGCACCTCCGAACTCGACGAGTTTTTTCTGCGCCGCTCGTTCGAAGTCGCGCGCCGCGCCCTGACCCGCGGCAATCATCCGTTCGGCGCCATTCTCGTCGATCGGCATCGCAATGTGCTGATCGAGGCGGAGAACGGTTACATGCCCTCCCGCGACGGCACCGCGCATGCCGAGCGGCTGCTGGCGACGCAGGCCTGCACCACCCTGAGCGCGGATGTGCTCAAGGGCGCGACGCTCTATTCGTCCGCCGAGCCCTGCGCGATGTGCGCGGGCGCGATCTACTGGGCGGGAATTGGCCGGCTGGTCTACGGCCTCAGCGAACATCGCCTGCGCGGCGTCACCGGCAACCATCCGGAGAACCCGACGCTCGACCTGCCCTGCCGCGAGGTGTTCAGGAGCGGACAGCGCCCGACCGAGGTGCTCGGACCGCTGCTCGAGGACGAGGCCGAGGCGCTGCACCAAGGCGTCTGGAACAAATAGCCGCCACGGAGCCGCCTCGCGCAAACGAAAATGGCGCCGCGGGATGATCGCGGCGCCATCGTATCGAAGCCGACCAGGCGGTTAGAACTTCACCGTGATGCCGGTATAGACGGTCGATTCGGTGCAACTGTTGGTGCTCTGGCCGGTTGCCGCGATGGTGCAGACACCCGGCGCGGCGTTGTGATCGAGGCCGAACTTGTTCTGCCAGTAGCGGTAGGCGACCCACAGGTCGACGAAGTGAGAGTACTTCGGACCCATGACCGCCTTGCTGGCGTCGAAGGTCAGACGGATCGGTTCGCTGTTGAACTCGGTCTTGGTGGCGTTGCTGAACCGTCCGACACCGGAAAACGCCGGCAGGCCGTTGGCGTCACCCTTGGGACCATACCAGGCCAAGCGGCCGCTGATGGAGAAGAACTGCATGTTTTCGGGCAGGAAGCCGAGATCCATGTAGTAATTCGTCTCGACCGCCCAGGTGGTCTTGAATTCAGTGTTGCCGTCAGCGTTGCAGCTGAAGCCTGGAACCGGGCCAAACGCGAAGACGGTGCCGCACTGATTGAAGGCGTTGTGGTTGATTTCCTTGTAGGCCAGGGGCGCCACGTTGAAGTAGCCCTTGTAGGGAAGGTCGAAGGCGAACTGCAGACCGGCGACGAAGTCACGCTTGGCCGGAGCCAGGTAGTTGTTCTCCGAGTTGGCATCCGCGCCGACCTCGAACGAGATGTTATGCAGCGGCCCCACGGTGAAGGCCTTGGTGTTGAAGATTTCGTTCCAGCCGAACGTGCTGCGGATCAGGCCATAGATTTCAGTTGCGCCGGCGCAATTTCCGGCGCCGAAGCTGGAGGTGAGACCCGGTGCGATACAGGGCGAGGCAGGATCGTTATGATCCGACTTGAACATCGATATGGTGAAGAAGTTGGTGCCGTAGGCCCACGCGTCGAAATGCGTGAACGAATACACGCTCTTCGCGGTCGTGCCATTGATTGTCCCGTTCGGATTGACGCTGAACTGGCCGGGATCGGTGCCCTTGGGCATCCACGAATAGGTCACCCGGTCATCGATCACGAAGAAGAACGGCGCGTCCGCGATCGGCTTTGCCTTGGCCTTGACTGGCAAATCCGCGGCGCTGGCGAAGCCGGCTGGCGCAAGCATGGCAATCGACAGCGCCGCTGCTGCAACTGCTCCGTGACGATATGACATTGTAAATACCCCCAAAGTTAACGATCAGGTGATCGAGGCCCTGGGGCGACACTTGCGCCGTTCACCGAGTGTGAGAAGCCTCAACTTTTTCCACGGCCTGCCCCAAGTTTCATCAAGGAAACCCGGCATATCGGCCGTTGGGGCGTGATGCGGACGCGAAATTGAAAGGCCGGATACAGCTGGAGGGAGAGAAAGCGGGATCGCGGTTGCGCCCAATTCTATTGGCTTTTTTTGATTGTCTTGCGCGGTGCAACAACGCGGACCGTTGCTGCAAATTGGCGTCCGCGACCGATGCACACAATGCGATGATACTGCTCATATAGGCGGCAGGCCTGCTTTGGCAGTTTCGAATTGTGTCGACCGTCACAATTTTGCAACACGCCATTCGCTCTCGAATATCCTCTGAGGCAATCTCGGCGGTCGCAGCACGACGACCGGAAAAGCCGAGGAAACTCCACGGGAAATTCCAGGACGGCGGCCTGCCGAAGAGTTGGGCAAACGCTGGCGCTTTTTCCCTACTTACGCCGGGGTGCAAACTAGCCCAGTATTGAGGCAGCCCTTTCTCCGCACCTTGCGTGACACCGAATGTTAAATTCGACGCCTGCCGCCCTGCATTCCGGCGAGATGCCGTTGCTCCAGACGGTCGGGTTGACCAAACGCTACGGCGATTTTCTCGCCAATGATGCGATCAATATCGATATCTGGCCGCGGCAGATCCATGCGCTGCTCGGCGAGAACGGCGCCGGAAAATCGACGCTGGTCAAGACCGTCTACGGATTGATCCAGCCCAGCGAAGGCGAGATGCGCTGGCAGGGCGAGAAGATGGTGCTGTCCGGACCGTCGGAGGCCCGTGCCCGCGGCATCGGCATGGTGTTCCAGCATTTCTCGCTGTTCGACAACCTCACCGTCGCGGAGAACGTGGCGCTCGGTCTCGACGGCAAGGAATCCTTCAGGGACATGTCGGCGCGGCTGCAGGAAGTGTCCCATGTTTACGGGCTTCCGCTCGATCCGAAGCGCGAGGTGTGGCAACTGTCGGTCGGCGAGCGCCAGCGCATCGAGATCGTGCGGGCGCTGATGCAGAATCCCAAATTCCTGATCCTGGATGAGCCGACCGCGGTGCTCACCCCGCAGGAGGCCGACCAATTGTTCGTCGTGCTGGACCGGCTGAAGGCCGAGGGCCGCGCCATCCTCTACATCTCTCACAAGCTGGAAGAGGTGAAGCGGCTTTGCGACACCGCCACCATCCTGCGCGGCGGCAAGAAGATCGCAACCTGTAATCCGCAACTGGAGACCGCGGCCTCATTGGCGCGCATGATGGTCGGCGCCGACATCAAGGAAGTCAAAGCCGCCGCCGGAAGGCAAGTCACGGTGCCGCGGCTGGTCGTCAACGATCTCAGCCTGGAGCCCGACGATCCGCACGGCGTCAGACTCCGGCACATCTCGCTCGAGCTCAAAGGTGGTGAAATCTTGGGCATCGCCGGCGTCGCCGGCAACGGGCAGGATGAATTTTTCGCAGCCCTTTCCGGCGAGCGGCAGGCGCAGGATCCGGGCACCGTGGTGATCGATGGCATTGCGGCGGGGCATCTCTCGATCACCCAGCGGCGCAAGCTCGGCGCGGCCTTCGTGCCCGAGGAACGCCTCGGCCACGGCACGGCGCCGCGCATGAAGCTTTCCGAGAATGCGCTTTTGACCGGCCATGCCGCCAGCGGCATGGTCCAGCACGGTTTCGTCAATACCGCCGCGATGCTGTCGACGGTCGACCGCGCCACCGAGGCCTTCGACGTACGCAAGGCCAAGCGCGACCCCGAAGCCGCGAGCCTGTCCGGCGGCAATCTGCAAAAGTTCATTGTCGGCCGCGAAATCCTCCGCAAGCCCGCCGTGCTGGTGGTCAGCCAGCCGACCTGGGGCGTCGATGCGGGAGCCGCCGCCGTGATCCGGCAGGCGCTGCTCGATCTCGCCGCCGGTGGCGCCGCCGTGCTGGTGACGAGCCAGGATCTCGATGAACTCACGGAGATCACCGACCGGATCGCCGTGATGTTCCACGGCCACCTTTCGGAACCGATGGCGACCGCGCAAGCCAGCCGCGAGAAACTCGGTCTCCTGATGGGCGGAAGCAGCCTGGAGCAGAAGGAAGCGGCGCATGCAGTTGGTGCTTGAAAAGCGCGCCGAGCGATCGAACACGATCGCGCTGGTGTCGCCATTGATCGCGATCGGCCTGACGATCGTGACCATGAGCATCCTGTTTGCGATTCTCGGCAAGAATCCGATTTCCGCGCTCGGCGTCTATTTCATCGATCCCCTGACCGATAGCTATTCGCTGCAGGAAATCGGGGTGAAAGCGACGCCGCTGGTGATGATCGCGATCGGCCTGTCGCTGTGCTATCTCGCCAACGTCTGGAATATCGGCGCCGAGGGTCAGTTCCTGATCGGCGCGGTGGCCGGCAGCTGGCTCGCGGTGAAGACGCAGGGCACCGACGCCGGGCACTGGGTGTTGCCCGCGATGCTCGTGCTCGGCGCGGCGGCGGGCGCGCTCTATGCCCTGATCCCGGCGATCTGCAAGGTCAGGTTCGGCGCCAGCGAAATCCTCACCAGCTTGATGCTGGTCTATGTCGCCGATCTCTTTCTCGACTATCTCGTGCGCGGTCCCTGGCGCGATCCGGCCGGCTTCAATTTTCCGACCACGGCGGAGTTCGATCCGGTTGCAACCGTGCCGGTCCTGATCGAGGGCGGTCGGCTGCATCTCGGCGCGATCATCGCGCTGGTCGTGGTCGCCGCCGCAACCGTGCTGCTGGGCAAGACCCTCATGGGCTTCGAAATCCGGGTGGTCGGCGCAGCCCCGCGCGCCGCCCGGTTCGGCGGCTTCAATTCAAACCAGCTGATCCTCCTGACGTTTGCGATCTCGGGCGCCCTCGCCGGCCTTGCGGGAATTATCGAAGTCGCAGGCCCCGTAGGCCACCTCCAGCCCGGCGTCTCGCCCGGTTACGGCTTCACCGCCATCATCGTCGCCTTCCTCGGGCGCCTGAACCCAATTGGAATATTAATTGCAGGACTTTTCCTCGCACTCACCTTCATCGGCGGCGAGCAGGCCCAGATCGCAATGAAAATACCGCTTGATGTCACCAAGGTCTTTCAGGGCATCCTGCTGTTCTACGTGCTCGCCTGCGACTTGCTCATTCTGTACCGCTTCAAGCTCATTTTCGCGTCACGGCAGGTGCCAAGTGGAACTGGCTGAGGCGATCATCCTTTCGGTACTGGCGGCATCGACGCCGCTATTGATCGCCGCCACCGGGGAACTCGTGACCGAACGCTCCGGCGTGCTCAATCTCGGCGTCGAGGGCATGATGATCGTGGGCGCTGCCTGCGGTTTCGGCGGCGCCTGGCTGACCGGGTCGATCATCATCGGCTCGCTGTGCGGCATCGTCGCCGGGGTGTTGCTATCCCTGATCTTCGCCGCCATGACGCTGGGGCTCGCGGTCAACCAGGTCGCCACCGGACTCGCGCTGACGATCCTCGGCATCGGATTGTCCGGCCTGATCGGCGCCGGCTTCGTCGGCGAGCGAATTACGCCGGCGCCGCATCTTTACATCCCCTACCTTACCGACATTCCGGTGGTCGGGCGTATCCTGTTCGGCGAGGACGCGTTCGTCTATTTCTCGCTGGCGCTGGTCGTCGCCGTCTGGCTGTTCCTGTATCGGACCCGCGCCGGACTGGTCTTGCGGGCGGTCGGCGACAATCACGTCTCGGCGCACGCGCTCGGTTATTCCGTACTGCGAATACGGATGTTCGCCGTGATGTTCGGCGGCGCCTGCGCCGGCCTTGCGGGCGCCTATCTGCCGCTGGCCTATACCCCCTTCTTCATCCCGGGGATGACGGCCGGCCGCGGCTGGATCGCGCTGGCGCTGGTGGTGTTCGCTTCCTGGCTGCCGGGGCGTCTGGTGATCGGCGCCTATCTGTTTGGCGCGGTGTCGATCCTCCAGCTGCACGCGCAGGGCGCCGGCATCGGAATTCCCTCGCAGTTCATGTCGGCGCTGCCGTATCTGGCGACGGTCATCGTCCTGGTTCTGATTTCACGTGCGCGAACCGGCGGTTCGACGGCACCCGCGGCGCTGGGCACGGTGTTCGTGCCCGACCGATGATTTCGTATCCGGGCGTGCGCGATGGGGCGCGGCGTGCCGGACTGATGTTCTCCCCGACTGTTGGAGCTTCATGATGAGGAAAACACTTTTTGCGGCAGCCGCCGCGCTGCTGCTCGCCGCCAGTATCACAACGGGAGCCTCGGCCGCCGACAAGCTGAAGGTCGGTTTTATCTATCTCGGCCCGATCGGGGACCTCGGCTGGACCTATCAGCATGAACTGGCGCGCCAGGCGGTTGCCAAGGAATTCGGCGACAAGGTCGAGACCACCTACCTCGAGAACGTCCCCGAAGGGCCCGATGCCGAACGCGCCATCGAGCAACTGGTCCGCGCCGGCAACAAGCTGATCTTCACCACCTCGTTCGGTTACATGGACCCGACGCTGAAGGTCGCCAAGAAATATCCCAACGTGCATTTCGAGCACTGCTCCGGCTACAAGCGCGACAAGAACATGTCGACCTATTCGGCGCGCTGGTACCAGGGCCGCTTCATCCAGGGCAAGATCGCAGCCAAGATGTCGAAGGCCGGCGTGCTCGGCTATATCGGCTCGTTCCCGATCCCGGAGGTCATCTCCGGCATCAATTCGACGATGCTCGGCGCGCAGACGGTCAACCCGAACATCAAGGTCAAGATCATCTGGGTGAACTCGTGGTTCGACCCGGGCAAGGAAGCCGACGCCGCCAAGGCGCTGCTCGACCAGGGCGCCGACGTCATCATGCAGCACACCGACTCGCCGGCGCCGATGCAGATCGCCAGCGAGCGCGGCAAGCTTGCGTTCGGCCAGGACTCCGAGATGATCAAGTTCGGACCGAAAGCGCAGCTCACCTCGATCCTCGACACCTGGGCGCCCTACTACATCGCCCGCGTCAAGGCCGAGATGGACGGCACCTGGAAGGAAGAAGACACCTGGGGCGGCCTCGACACCAAGATGTTTGCGATGGCGCCCTACACCAACATGCCTGACGACGTGAAGAAAATGGCCGAGGACACCGAATCCGCCCTCAGCGCCGGCAAGCTGCAACCGTTCAAGTGTCCGGTCATGGGCCAGGACGGCACGGCGGTCGAGTGCAAGGGCGGCGACCATCTGGCCGACGGCCAGGTGCTCGGCATGAACTTCTATGTCAAGGGCATCGACGACAAGATGCCCGGCAAGTAGCGCCGAGCGAATCAACGCAACAAGGGTCCGGGCGGCAACGCCCGGACCTTTTTCGTTTGCGCTCCCCGGGACGCTGCGCAGCGCGCCGCCTTCGGCGTGGTGCGCTGCTGATCGGGGGCCCATCATTGTGAACGGACACGGGTCCGGGCTCTGCGGTGCATCGTGAAGAACGCTGCACCGCGTCCGGAACACGAGAGATCACCCCACCTGCATCGCATGCGCGGCGGCGCTGTGGCGGCGGATCAGGTCCGATAGGTCGAGCCCCGGGATCGCGCCGTCGATCACTACCCAATGGCCGGCGACCATCACCCGGTCGGCGCGATACGCGCCGCATAGCACCAATGCGGCCAAGGGGTCGCCATGGCCGGAGAAGCGCAATTCGTCGAGCTTGAACAGCGCCAGATCGGCGGCCTTGCCGACCGCGATTTCGCCGAGTTCGGGCCGGCCGACGCAGGCCGCCGATCCCTTCGTTGCCCAGCGCAAGGCGTCCTTGTGGCTGACGCGGGTGACGCCATAGCGGGCGCGCTGCAGCAGGAACGCCGCCCGCACCTCCTGCATCAGGTTGGAGGCGTCGTTCGAGGCCGAGCCGTCGACACCGAGGCCTATTCCGACGCCTGCCTCTTCCATGTCGCAGACCGGGCAGCAGCCGGACGCCAGCAGCTGGTTGCTGCACGCGCAATGGCTGATGGTGGTCTTCGCCTTGCCCAGCCGTTTCATTTCCGCCGCATTGAAATGAATGCCGTGCGCCAGCCATGTCCGCGCATTGAGCCAGCCGCATTGCTCGAGATAGTCCAGCGGCCGGCAACCATGCATCTGTTCGCAGAACTTGTTCTCGTCCTCGGTCTCGGCCAGATGGGTATGCAGGCGGACGTCGAGCTTTTCGGCGAGCGCAGCCGTCGCGCGCATCAGCGAGGTCGTCACCGAAAACGGCGAGCACGGCGCCAGCGCGATCTGCACCATCGCATCAACGCCGCGCTGATGGTGTTTTGCCACCACCCGTTCGCTGTCGGCGAGGATGGTGTCCTCGTCCTGCACCACGCTGTCCGGCGGCAATCCGCCGTCGCGCTGCGAGCGGTTCATCGAGCCGCGGGTCAGCAGCACGCGGACGCCGAGCCGTTTGGCGACGCCAACCTCGATATCGACGGCCTCCTCGAGGCCCGCAGGAAACACATAATGATGGTCCGTCGTGGTGGTGCAGCCCGACAGCAATAGCTCCGACATCGCCAGGGTGACGCCGAGTTCAAGTGATTCCGGCGTCAGCCGCGCCCATACCGGATAGAGCGCCTGCAGCCACGGAAACAGCTCGCGGTCCAGCGCCGCCGGCAGCGCCCGCGTCAGCGTCTGGTAGAAATGGTGATGGGTGTTGATCAGCCCCGGCAGCACCACATGGTCGCCGGCCTCGAAGAACGCCGCCGGCGTCGTGGGCTGGCCGCCTTTCGGCACCAGTTCGACGATCCTGCCGTGTTGCACGACAATGCCACGCTCGGCGCCATCGGCGAGGATGGCCAGCGGATCCTTGATCCAGATTGCCCGCGTCGGGTCCATCATCCTAAAACCTTCCCCGGGAATCGGAGTTGCTAACGCACTGGCCATGCCGTCCCCTGCAATTCAAAGACCAGCGCGATTCCCAAGCGAGAGTTGGCGTCGGTCTTGCAAGTCTTCTTAATGGGAGATGCATCTCGTTGAAAGCGTTAGTCTATCCATGGATTTGAACACCATCACCGAGGTCGCACACCCGGCCAGCCGGGCGCAATTGCCCGTTTGGACGGCAGGCGATGCGTGGCTCGCGGGCGGGACCTGGCTGTTCTCGGAGCCGCAAGTCCACCTGACGCGGCTGATCGATCTTGCCGATCTCAAATGGCCGGCGCTGACGATTGGCGAGGCCGGGCTCTCGATCGCGGCGACCTGCACGGTCGCGCGGCTCGATGGCCTCGCCTGTCCGCCCGAATGGCTTGCATCGCCGCTGATCGACCAGTGCTGCCGCGCGTTCCTCGCCTCCTTCAAGATCTGGAAGACCGCGACCGTCGGCGGCAATCTCTGCATGTCGTTGCCGGCCGGACCGATGATCTCGCTGACGGCGGCGCTCGACGGCGTCTGCACCATCTGGAAGGCCGATGGCAGCGAACAGAAAATAAAAGTTGCCGACTTCGTCACCGGCGACAATCGCAACGTGCTGGTGCCCGGCGACCTGCTGCGGCAGATCGATATTCCTCTTGCCGCGCTGAAACGGCGCACGGCGTTCCGCCAGATTTCGCTGACCCCGATCGGCCGCTCGGCGGCGCTCCTGATCGGCGCGATCCAGGATGACGGCCTGGTCCTGACGGTGACGGCATCGACGGTGCGGCCGGTTCAAATCCCGTTCGCCGCGATGCCGACCACAGGCGAATTGCGCGAGGCGATCCTGCATCACATCCCCGCCGCGCTCTACCATGACGACGTCCACGGCAAGCCGGCCTGGCGCAAGCACATGACGCTGCGGCTCGCCGAGGAAATTCGCGCCGAATTGCAAGGTCTGCTTTGACCATGGCCTTCGAGATCAACGGCAAGCCGTTTCAGCAAAGCCCGCGAGCGGGACAATGCCTGCGAACGTTCTTGCGCGAAACAGGCCACTTCGGCGTCAAGAAGGGCTGCGACGCCGGCGATTGCGGCGCCTGCACCGTGCTGCTCGACGGCGAGCCGGTGCACTCCTGCCTGATCCCCGCGTTCCGCGCCGCTGGTCATGCCGTCACCACCATCGAGGGTCTCGCGCCCGCCGGCGGCACGCATCCGATGCAGCAGGCGTTCCTGGAGGCGCAGGCATTTCAGTGCGGGTTCTGCACCGCGGGCATGATCCTGACCTGCGCGTCGCTGAACCAGGCGCAGCGCCAGGATCTCGGCGCCTCGCTGAAGGGCAATCTGTGCCGCTGCACCGGCTATCGCGCGATCGAGGACGCGCTCGACGGCAAGACCAACATCGAGGTCGCCGCCGCGGGCGAAGCTTTCGGCCGCAGCTTGCCGGCGCCCGCCGGACCGCAGGTGGTGCGAGGCGAAGCGCGCTACACCTTCGATACCGCGATCGACGGCTTGCTGCACATAAAACTGTTGCGCTCGCCGCATCCGCATGCCCGGATCGTCGCGATCGGCAAGGCGGCGGCGCTGGCCGTTCCCGGTGTACGGGACGTGCTGACATCAGAGGATGCCCCTCGCCGCCTGTTCTCCACCGCGCGGCACGAGAAGGCCTGGATGGACCCCGACGACACCCGCGTGCTGGACGATGTGGTCCGCTTCATCGGGCAGAAGGTCGCGGCCGTGGTCGCGGAGACGGAGGCCGCGGCGGAGGAAGGCTGTCGCCGGCTCGAGGTCGAATACGAGATTCTCCCGGCGGTGGTGGACCCGGCGGAGGCGATCGCACCGGGCGCGCCGCTCCTCCACGGCGACAAGACGCCGGAGCAGCGCGTCGCCAACGCCCAGCGCAATATCGTGGCGGAAGCCCACGGCGAATATGGCGACGTCGCAAACGCGCTGGCCGATGCCGCCGTCAGCTATCAGGGAACGTTCACCACCCAGCGGGTCCAGCACGCCGCGCTGGAAACCCATGGCGGGCTTGCCTGGGTCGATGCCGACGGCATCCTCAACGTCCGCTCCAGCACGCAGGTGCCGTTCCTGACGCGGCGGGCGCTGGCGGAGCTTTTCGATCTTGCACCGGAGAAAGTCCGGGTGTTCTGCGAGCGCGTCGGTGGCGGCTTTGGCGGCAAGCAGGAAATGTTCGTCGAGGATATTCTGGCGCTCGCCGCGCTCAGGACCAGGCGGCCCGTGAAACTCGAACTGACGCGCGAAGAGCAGTTCATCGCGACCTCGACGCGGCACCCGATGCGGGTCCACGTCAAGGCCGGCGCCGACAGCCGCGGAAAACTGACGGCGCTGCAGCTCGACGTGCTCTCCAACACCGGCGCCTATGGCAATCATGCCGGTCCCGTGCTGTTCCATGCCTGCGGCGAATCGATCGGCGTCTATGATTGCCCGAACAAGAAGGTCGACGCCGTCGTCGCCTATACCAACACGGTGCCGGCGGGCGCCTTTCGCGGCTACGGCCTGCCGCAAACGCTGCTCGCCGTGGAAGCTGCGATCGACGAACTGGCGAGGCAACTCGGCATCAGCCCCTTCGAAATCCGCCGCCGCAACATCATCAAGCCGGGCGACCCGATGCTGTCCCCTCCCGACAACGGCCATACCGACGTGCTCTATGGCTCCTACGGCCTCGACCAGTGCCTCGACCTGGTCGAGCGCGCGATGCAGGCCGAGGGGCCCAGGGTTGAACTCTCCGCCGACTGGCTCACCGGTGACGGCATCGCGCTGACCATGATCGACACCGTGCCGCCGGACGGGCATATCGCCGACGCCACGATTGCGCTTCTTGAGGACGGCGCATTCGAGCTCACCGTCGGCACCGCCGAATTCGGCAACGGCACCGCGACGGTGCATCGCCAGATCGCCGCGACCGCGCTCGCCACCACGGTCGACAACATCCGCCTCAGGCAATCCGACACCGCGCATGGCGGCCACGACACCGGCGCCTATGGCTCGACCGGAACCTTCGTCGCCGGACGCGCGACGCAGGCGGCCGCGGAGAATCTTGCCGATGCGATCAGGATATTCGCGTCGACCGCGACCAGGGTCAGTCCGGATGCCTGCGTTCTCGATAGCGACGCGGTGGTCTGCGGCAGGCAGCGACTGTCGTTTGCCCAGATCGGCGAAGCCGCGCACGCCCAGGGGCAGACACTCGCTGCCGCCGGCACGTCGGCGGGCACGCCGCGCTCGGTCGCCTTCAACGTGCAGGGCTTTCGGGTTGCCGTGAACAAGGCGACCGGCGAGACCAGGATTCTCAGGAGCGTGCATGCCGCCGATGCCGGCCGCGTCGCCAATCCGATGCAATGCCGCGGCCAGGTCGAGGGCGGCGTGGCGCAATCGCTCGGCGCCACGCTGTATGAGGAGATGGTGATCGACGGGACGGGGCGCGTGGTCAATCCGAAATTCCGCGATTATCATCTGCCGTCGTTCGCCGACATTCCCCGCACCGAAGTGTTGTTCGCCGACACCACCGATGCGATCGGACCGATGGGCGCCAAGTCGATGAGCGAAAGCCCCTACAACCCGGTAGCCGCTGCGCTCGGCAACGCGCTCGCCAACGCCACCGGCATCCGCTTTACGACGGTGCCGTTCAAGCCGGACCGGCTGTGGCCGCTGCTGCATGAGAAGTTTGGCGCGTGATCCACCCTCGTCATGCGCGGGCTTGACCCGCGCATCCATCCATCTTCGCAAGAGTCCGACGAAGAGCATGGATTGCCGGGTCACGCCCGGCAATGACGAATTTTGGTGCGGTCGCCATTCGCACCAGGCACTCAGCTGCCCCGATACGTCGCATAGCTCCAGGGCGTCACCAGCAGCGGGACGTGGAGATGGCCTTCGGGCTCGCTCACCGAAAAGCGCAAGGGGATGGAATCCAGGAACGGCGGGTCCGACAGCGGCACCCGGCGTTCAGCAAAATATCTGCCGACGCCAAACGTCAGTTCATAGCGTCCGATCGGCACCGGCCGGCCGCCGATCAAGGGCTGGTCGGTGCGGCCGTCGCTGTTGGTGATGGCGCGCGTTACGACGCGGCTCGAGCCGAGTTCGGACAGTTCCACCAGTTCGACCGCGATCCCCGCGGCCGGCTTGCCGCTATGGGTATCGAGCACATGGGTCGACAGCCGGCCATGCACCTTGAGCCGATCCTCCGACGCGACCTGCTGATCGAGGCGCAGCGCGGCGATGCGGCAGATTTCCTCGATCGATTTCTGCGTCTCGGTTGCGGCATCGTTCGGCAGCCGCCGCTCGAAATCGCGCAGGATCGAATCCTTGCTGTGGCGCCGGACGCAGACGATATAGGGGAAACCGAATTTTGTGCGATAGGCGTTGTTGACGCGTTCGAAGGCGTCATATTCAGCATCCGACAACCGATCGAGCCCGACGCTGTTCTGCTCGGCGCTGGATTCGGCCGTCAACCCCGCGGCGCGCTGGGTCTTGTTGGCGAGATCGGGATGCGCCTTGATCAGCGCCAGCCGAAGCTCAGGACTTGCGCGATCGACGGCCGATTTCATCGCGGCGAATAACGGAACGACGCCGGCGAATGGCCGCTGCGAGGCGGCCTGTTCGGCGATCCACGGCGAGTATTCGAAAATGTTCGCGAGCGCTGCGACGAAATCCTGCCTGCTGCAGGCATTCAGTTCGGCGAGCGTTTTTGGCTGCATATCGGCCCGACCTATCCGACGCCCGGCGCATTGACGGCAAGATGCGCCAGATGGGCGTGCCAGTGCTGGGCGATCTGCAGCCGCGTCGGCACCCAGACGCGCGGATGTTTTGCAATGTAATCGAGAAACCGCATCAGGGAGGCCGCGCGTCCGGGACGGCCGACCACGCGGCAATGCAAGCCCACCGACATCATCTTCGGCGAAGTCTCGCCTTCGGCGTAGAGCACGTCAAAACTGTCCTTGAGGTAGGTGAAGAACTCATCGCCGCCGCCAAAGCCCTGCGGGTTGACGAAACGCATGTCGTTGGCATCGAGGCTGTAGGGGATGACCAGATGCGGTCCGGCCGGACCCTTGATCCAGTACGGCAGGTCGTCGGCATAGGAGTCGCAGGAATACAGGAAGCCGCCGGCTTCCATCACCAGCCGCACGGTGTTGATGGAGCTGCGGCCGGTGTACCAGCCGAGCGGACGCTGGCCCGTGGCCTCGGTATGGATACGGATCGCAGCCGCGATCTCCGCGCGCTCCTCGGCTTCCGACATGTCCTTGTGCTCGATCCATTTCAGGCTGTGGCTGGCGATGTCCCAGCCGGCCTCCTTCATGGCGGCGACGACTTGCGGATTGCGCTTCAGCGCGGTGGCGACCCCGAACACGGTGACCGGCAATTTGCGCTCGCCAAAGATCCGCCACAGCCGCCAGAAGCCGGCGCGCGAGCCATATTCGAACATCGATTCGATGTTGGCGTGGCGCTGCCCGGGCCAGGGCTGCGCGCCGAGCACGTCCGACAGGAACGCCTCCGAGGCGCGGTCGCCATGCAGGATGTTGTTCTCGCCGCCCTCCTCGAGATTCACCACGAACTGCACGGCGACCCGCGCATCGCCGGGCCAGCGCGGATCGGGCGGGTTGCGCCCGTAGCCATGGAGGTCGCGCGGATAGAAGGCGTCGGTCACCTAGACTTCCTCGAAGCGAATTTTTTGCGCGCCCTTCCACAGCACGGCCTTGCCGAAGGTGGCGAGATTCTCCAGCCCCGAGGTGAGCGTGATGAAATGATTGCCGGCGAGCTGTCCCATCTTGCTTGCAAAATGCACGCCGCCATAGGCGAGCAGGATTTCAGTCTCGCTGATGCCGCCGGGATAGAGGATGACCTGGCCGGGCGCGGGATAGCTGGTGTGGTTCTCGTAAGCGACGCCGAAATCGAGATCACCGAGCGGCATCCACACGCCCTCGCCGCTCCAGCGCACATGGATGGCCTGGCTCTCGAACGGCATGGCCTTGCGAAACGCCGCAACCGTCTTCGGCGCGAGCTGCTCCTCGAAGCGGGCCTGGAAGGTGAAGTCGCCGGCGTGGACGATGAGCTGGCTCATGCAAATTTCTCGTCAAGGCTGAAGGATTCTACAGCAAGTTCGGTCACCTCGCCCCGCTTGCGGGGAGAGGTCGAAATTCGCGGGTAGCGAATTTCGGGTGAGGGGGACTCTCCACGAGTTGTGCTGTTGAGAGAGCCCCTCACCCCAATCTTCTCCCCGTGAAGGACGGGGAGAGGGAGAAGTGACCGATGCTGCTTGTTCCAACTTGAATTCTCACCATGCATCAGAGACTATTGGTCCGGCCGCTTGGTTTCGTAGGACCAGCCGAAAATCCCGCTGCGATGGATTTCCGGTTCCGGCGGCGGGGGCGGCGGCGCGATTTCGGCTTGCGGCGGCGGGGGCGGTACCGGCAGGTTCTCGCATTTCATCGAATAGACGAGTTTTCCGTCCGCGGTGCGACCGATCGGCGCACAGGGGTCGGCGCGTGCGGTCGCGCTTTTGGGGACCAGCTTGGTCTGCGCCCAGGCGGGCGAGGCGATCAGGAGAATGGCAAGTATCAGCTTCTTCATCGTTTTTCCGCAAGCCTTGCACCTTTGACCGCCATTGAACCGAATTGGCCGCGGGAAGTCGAGAGAGGTTCGGCGCATTTGCCTGCCGAATATTTGGTCGCCGGCCGGGCCTGACCAACAAATTGGCTCGCCGCTTCGTGATCGGCGGCGCCGTCAAAATCCGCAAAGCCCATCGCTATCTCTCGTGGCGAAGGCGCCGATGTCGCGAGCGCGTTCTTGCCTCGCAGGCAGGCGCCTCATCAAAACGGAGAATACCATGCGCAAGACAATCCTCACCCTTCTCGGTTCGGCCTTGCTGGCGGCCTCGACGGTCCAGATCGCTGCTGCCGCCGAGCACCACAGGACCCACAAGGTTTACCGCGAGCCGGCACCCTTGAGCGACGCGGTGCGCAACTCCAACGCCTATGATGCGCCCGTGTACGCGCCCTATGCCCGGCCCTACTCGGATTGGTCGCGTTACGAGAATGGCGCGGAGTTGGCGCCCGCGGGACAGTAGCGGCAAGCTTGGGCTGTCATCGCCGGGCTTGACCCGGCGATCCATCCTCTTTGAAAGAGAAAGAAGACTTTCGTGAAGCGCGATGGATTGCCGGCTCAAGCCCGGCAACGGCGGCTTTTCTTGCCGCGACGCGACCGGCCGCGCCTACGACCCCCGGCCCCAGAGCATCTTCACCAGCCGGTTCAGATAATCCTCGCCCTGGTAGAACGATTTGACCAGCATGCGCTCGTCCTCGCCGTGGGCGCGGATGTGGCGAAGGTGCCTTACCGTCGAACTTGCTTGACGTCCTCGGCCCTCACCGCGTCCCGATAATCATTGCCGAAATGGGTACGCAGATAGTTTACGACGGCGGCGACCTGGTCGTCGCTCATCATGTACCCGAAGGCCGGCATGCCGCGCTGGCCGTTGACGACGATGGTGAGCGGATAGCCGGCCGCCTCGAGGTTCTTGTCGGCCACAAGCGACGGATAGCTGCCGGCGCCGGTCGCACCCCTGGCGTCGGCCATATGGCAGCCCTGACAGACATTGGCGAACAATTCCTCGCCGCCAGTCTGGATGAATTGGTAGCCCGGACTCAGCGCAGGCGGCGATGATGGCACGGTACTTTGCGCGAACGCCATCACCGGCGACAGCGAGAGCGCCGATACCGCGACCGCGACGGCAATGCAAACAGGCGTGTTTCCCTGCAGCATCCTCACGTTTTCACCACGCGCTCGTGCAGCCGGCCGATGGCATCGAGCGACGACAAGATCGCGCCCTCCTGCCACGCCGGGATGTAGGAGGCGTGCTCGCCCGCCAGCACGATCCTGCCGTCGATCTGGCAGAGATTGTTGTAGTGCGTGGCCCTCGTCGCGTCGCTCCAGTCGCCGGCACAGCCGAGCGTGAAGGGCATGCGATGCCAGGCCACCGCGACGCCGTTCTCGAATTCGCTCGGGTATTGCGGATGCAACTGGGCGCCGAACTCGACGGCGCGCGCCACCCGCTCGGCCGGCGGCATCGAGGTAAATTCGAAGGCGTTGGCGCCGTCGAACAGATAGGCCCCGAGCAGCACGCCCTTGCCGGCGCGGTTGAAGCCCGAGTTCGGATAGGCGATCTGCCGGATCGGCAGATCGGTGTAGCTGATGCCGCCATAGATCGCCTCGTCCTCTTCCCAGAAGCGGCGCTTGAACTGCAGGCCGATCTTGACGGAGGCCGAATACGGCACGGCGTCGATCGCGGCCTTCATGCGGGCGCCGACATTGATTGGAAGCTGGCTCAGGATCGACAAGGGTATGGTGCAGACGCACCAGTCGGCCTTCGCCTGCTGCGGCGCGCCCGGCGCCTTGAGATCGGTCCAGGTGACCGTGACGCCGCGGTCGTCCTGCGCGATCGCGGTGACTTTCGCACCGGTGCGAATGACGTCGCCGACCTCCCTGGCAAAGGCCTTGCCGATCATGTCCATGCCGCCGACCGGCTGGAACATCGTGGTCTGGAATTGATAGCGCGCGAAATTCTGCAGATAGCGCCAGAGCCGCGAGTTCAGAATCTCGGACAGCGCGATCGGCTCGCCCGCGACCGGCACCGCGGAGAGCCCGCCGCCGGGATTTTTGGCGAAACCGCGGATGTCGGCGGAAATCAGATTGGCCTTGTAGGCATAGTCGCGGTCGAGCGCACCCCACGCCCGCAACGCCTGCAGCAGGATCTCGCGATCCTCCTTGGTGACCGCCTCGTCGAGCTTGCCCTGTTGCGTCGCTTTCGCGAGCAGTTCCGAAACCTGCCCCTGGAAATCGGTCTTGATGTCGCGGATGCGCTGCGGGGCGCCGCCGAACGCCGTGCTCGCATGCAGCAGCGCGTTGTGATTGAGCTGGATGAACGGCTCCAGCGTGACGTTGAGCCGCTTGCAGTAGTCCAGCAGCGCGCGATGATGATAGGGAATCCGCCATGGGCCGGGATTGAGATAAAGGCCGTCGTCGAATTCGCAGGTCTGCTTGGCGCCGCCGAGCTCGGTAAAACTGTCCCCGCCCCGCAAGGTCCAGTTGCGACCGCCGGGCCTCGAATTGAACTCCAGGACCTGGACGCGGTAGCCGGCCTTGCGCAATTCCAGCGCGGCGGTCATGCCGGCCAGACCAGCGCCGAGGATCAGGACGGAGGCGCCCTTCGGGTCGCCGTCGAGCTTGATCGGTCCCCTGTAGCCGGAGTCGGCCGCGAACCCGAGCGCGGTCATCGCGTGGTACATCGCCGCGCTGCCGGAGATGGTTCCGATCAGGGCCAAGAGATCGCGACGGCGGACGGTGACGGGCGCGCCTGGCATGTTTTCTCTTTGCCCAATTGTTAAGCGGCGGCAGACCGGAAAATGATCATGCTGTCCTCGCATATTGTTTCGGTTGCGGAAAGTATCCGCGGCGGCGCGGAAATCAATTGACGGTGTTCCGGAGGGTCTATCGAATGGAGCGCGGGACACCGATCACGGTGGTTTTGGCGAGGGCCAGAGGGTTCGCTGCCGGAGATTCTTTACAACCGAGGGGCGCGTATGTGGGGATCGATACTGACGGAGTGGGCGAGCCTGATCCTCCGTTGGCTGCACGTGGTGGCTGCGATCGGATGGATCGGCAGTTCGTTCTATTTCATCCATCTCGACCTCAGCCTGAAGCCGCATAGCGACCTGCCCGAGGGCGTCTATGGCGAGGCGTGGCAGGTCCATGGTGGCGGCTTCTACCGGATCATGAAATACCTGGTCGCGCCTGCAAAAATGCCGGACGAACTGACCTGGTTCAAATGGGAGGCCTACACGACCTGGCTGTCCGGCATCGCGCTGATGGTCGTGGTCTATTATCTCGACGCCGAACTGTTCCTGGTCGACAAGTCCAACATCGATCTCTCGCCGCTGCAGGCCGGCTTGTTCAGCTTCTTCAGCCTCGCGCTGGCGTGGCTGCTCTATGAAGGCGCCTGCCGCTCAGGGCTGGCAAAGCACGAATTGCCGTTCGCGATCGGCGGCTATCTGTTCCTGGTCGCCCTCACCTACGCCTTCACCCATGTGCTCAGCGGTCGCGGCGCCTTCAACCAGATCGGCGCGATCATCGGCACCATCATGGTCGCCAACGTGTTCGCGGTGATCATCCCGAACCAGAAGAAGATCGTCGCGGCGCTGCTGAAAGGCGAGGCGCCCGATCCGGCGCTCGGCCAGACCAGCAAAGAGCGCTCGGTCCACAACAACTACCTGACGCTGCCGGTGATCGTGTTGATGATCAGCAATCACTATCCCCTGCTGTTCGCCACCCGCTACAACTGGCTGATCGTGGCCATCGTGCTGGCGCTCGGCCCGATCATCCGGCATTTCTTCAATGAGCGCCATGCGGGCCGCAAATCGCCGTGGTGGGTCTGGGGCATCGCCGCCGCCGGCATGGTCGCGATCGGCTTTTTGTCGGCGGCCGGTCCCCGCGATATCAAGACCGGCGCACTGGCCGCGCCCGCGACCTACGCCAATGTCGAGGAGATCGTGCTGTCCCGCTGCAGCATGTGCCACGGCGCCGAGCCGGTGTGGGACGGGATCGTCACCGCGCCGCGCGGCATCCTGCTCGACGACGCCGAGCACATCCACCGCAACGCAAGGCTGATCGGCCGCAATGCGGCGTGGTCGAGCGCGATGCCGCCGGGGAACGTCACCGAGATGACGGCTGAGGAACGCGCCGTGGTCGCGGCCTGGCTCGCGGCCCCGAACCCGTAATTGCTAGACCAGAACCGTCACGAACCCCTGCAACCTAACAATTATGCTTTACGTAACTCATAATTTTGCCAGAACTGATAGTTATGATCGTGAGTTACCGGGACAAGAGAACCGCGCGCTTTGCCAGCGGCGATCACGTTCGGGAATTCTCCGGATTCGCCCGCAAGCCGAAAATACGGCTGGACAGGCTGGACGCCGCGACCAGTTTGAAAGACCTCGCCGCACTGCCCGGCAATAGGTTGGAAGCGCTGCACGGCGACCGGCAACGCCAGTATAGCATCCGCGTCAATGACCAATGGCGGATTTGCTTCGAGTGGTCCGAAAGCTCGCCCGGCCCGGTCAATGTCGAGATCATCGATTATCACTAGGAGTTACTTCATGTCGCGCACTCCCATTCATCCCGGTGAACATCTCGCTGAAGAACTCAAGGGGCTGGGCATCTCGGCCGCCGAATTGTCGCGCCAGATCGACGTTCCCGTGAACCGGATCACGGCGATCATCAATGGCCAGCGGGGGGTAACGGCCGACACCGCGCTACGGCCTGGCCACTGGTTCGGCGCCAGCCCGGAGTTTTGGCTCAACCTTCAAAAGCTTTACGAACTGCGCCTCGCGCGCAAAGAAGTCGGTGACCAGGTTGATAAGCTGCCCACCCGCAGACATCGCCGAATGCACATCACCCAGGTCTAGAATTCTTCTTGCTGGGGCCTGCATCGATGCTCGCGGGCTAAGCGAAATAATCGCTCCGCACGGCGGCTTGCCGGGCTTGATCCCGGTCAAGGGCTCCCCAGTTCCTGTCTGATGGCAGGACAACATGATCAAGCGTACCGAAGCATGGAATAGCCGCTCCGCCCTCAGCCGGTGGGCGCACATTCTGGAACGGACCGGGCTCGCGCTCACCGGCGCTTCCTGCGGCCTGTTCGTCGCCGCCCATGTCGGCAGAGCCGATATCGAGCTGATCGGGTCCGCCTTTACCGTGCTGGCGATGATGGTTTACGGCGCTGCCGGGTTCTATCTCGGGATCGACCTGCCTCCGGCTCCGCCGGATCACCGCATGCACCTGCTGTTGCGGCATGGTTTTGGCTCGGCGGCGGATACCGTGGAGCTGCTCAGCGCGGCCGGCACCTTTCTCGCCGCGGTCGCGGCTTTCATATCGGTCTTGAGCATCGTCCTCGACGAGACGACGAATGGGGGCACGGCGCTCGTGATCGCATTTGCCTGGTTCGTCGGAACGACCCTGCAAATTGCCGCCGGCATCGTCGCGCGAACGCGCAAGGATGCTTCCACTACGTCATAGCGGGCCGAACCAATCTCCTGCTCCGGGTTGACGGCAACGCGCAGCCGTAGAACCATTGCGGCGCCCGCTCGGCGTTACCAAATAGGTGGTTTGCGCCCTGCCACCGGATAACGCGAAGCGGCCCTTTTTCAGGAATTCAGCCGGCGCGAGAGAAGCGAATGTCGAAAAACGACCCCGTCAACTGGATGCTGTCCGAGGCGATCAATTCGCTCGCCCGCGCCGAGCGGCTGCGCCGGCAATTCTTCAGCCTGCAATCGAAGGCCGGCGCGCGAGAGGCGAGCTGGGAACCCCCGATCGATGTGCTGGAAACCGAGCGCGAAATTCTCATCTTCGTGGCGCTGCCCGGCGTCGATCCCGAACAGGTCGAGGCGGTGATCGAAAACGGCTCGCTCGTGATCAGCGGAGACCGCGTGCTGCCCGCCGAGTTGCGCAACGCGCGGATCCACCGGCTGGAGCTGCCGCAAGGCCGGTTCGAGCGCCGGATCGCGCTGCCGACGGGGCGTTACGCCGTCAGCCGCTTCGCCGTCAACGGGTGCATCGGGTTGCGCCTTGCGAAGTCTGTGTGAGGATGGCCATGACACCGGACAATGAATCCGCTTCAGCTTCGTCCGGCGCTTCCGGCAAGGTCGACACCGTGTCGATCCCGGGCGATGCGCTGATCCTCGTCCCGGTTCGCAACATGGTGCTGTTTCCCGGCCTGGTCACGCCGATCACCATCAATCGGGCGAAATCGATCGCCGCCGCCCAGCAGGCGCTGCGCGAGCAGCGGCCGATCGGCATCCTGCTGCAGCGAAATCCCGAGCTTGAGGATCCCGGCACGGACGACCTCTACCGGATCGGCACGGTCGCCAACATCGTCCGCTACATCACCGGCGGCGACGAAGCCCACCACATCATCTGCCAGGGCGTGCAGCGTTTTCGCGTGCTCGACTATCTTCCCGGCACGCCTTTCCCGGCCGCGCGCGTGCTGCATATCCCCGAACCGACCACGACGTCGCCGGAGATCGAGGCGCGATTTCTCAACCTGCAGCGGCAGGCGATCGAGGCGATCCAGCTGCTGCCGCAGGCGCCGCAGGAACTGGTGCAGCTGTTTCAGTCGACCACCTCGCCGGCCGCACTCGCCGATCTTGCGACCTCCTACATGGACATCAAGCCGCAGGACAAGCAGGAGATCCTGGAGACGATCGATCTCGCCGCGCGTATGGAGAAAGTGTCGCGTCATCTCGCCGAACGGCTCGAAGTGCTGCGGCTCACCGCCGAAATCGGCCAGAAGACCAAGGCCACTTTCGACGAACGGCAGCGCGAGGCCATCCTGCGCGAGCAGATGGCGACCATCCAGCGCCAGCTCGGCGAAGGCGACGGCAAGGCCCAGGAAGTCGCGGAGCTGAACGAGGCGATTGCGAAAGCGCAGATGCCGCCGGAGGCGGAAGGCCAGGCGCGCAAGGAAGTGCGGCGCTACGAGCGGATGCCGGAGGCCGCCGCCGAGGCCGGCATGGTGCGCAGCTATCTCGACTGGCTGATCGAACTGCCCTGGGCGCTGCCGGCGGAGAAGCCGATCGATATCGCCGACGCCCGCCGCATTCTCGAAGAGGATCATTTCGGCCTGCAGAAGATCAAGGCCCGGATCGTCGAATACCTCGCCGTGCGCAAGCTGGCGCCGAACGGCAAGGCGCCGATCCTGTGCTTCGTAGGCCCCCCCGGCGTCGGCAAGACCTCGCTCGGGCAATCGATCGCGCGTGCCATGGACCGGCCGTTCGTCCGCGTCAGCCTCGGCGGCGTGCATGACGAGGCGGAAATCCGCGGCCACCGCCGCACCTATATCGGCGCGCTGCCCGGCAACATCATCCAGGGCATCAAGAAGGCCGGCGCGCGCAATTGCGTGATGATGCTGGACGAGATCGACAAGATGGGACGCGGCATCCAGGGCGATCCGTCGGCGGCGATGCTGGAAGTGCTCGATCCCGAGCAGAACGGCACCTTCCGCGACAATTATCTCGGCGTGCCCTTCGACCTGTCGCGCGTGGTGTTCATCGCCACCGCCAACCTGCTGGATACGATACCGGGTCCGTTGCAGGACCGCATGGAGATCATCAGTCTTCCAGGCTACACCGAGGACGAAAAGCTCGAGATCGCGCGGCGCTATCTGGTCCGCCGCCAGCTCGAGGCCAACGGGCTAAAGCCGGAGCAGGCCGAGATCGAAGTCGAAGCGCTGCGGCTGATCATCAAGGGTTACACCCGCGAGGCCGGCGTGCGCTCGCTGGAGCGGGAAATCGGCAGGGTGATGCGGCATGTCGCAGTGCAGATCGCCGAGGGCAGCGCGAGCCGCGTGGTGATCGCCCCAAGCGATCTCACCGAGATTCTCGGCCAGCCCCGCTTCGAAGGCGAGATCGCGATGCGCACTTCCGTCCCCGGCGTGGCGACGGGGCTCGCATGGACGCCGGTCGGCGGCGATATTCTCTTCATCGAGGCGACGCGGGTTCCCGGCAAGGGCGCGCTGATCCTGACCGGCCAGCTCGGCGACGTCATGCGCGAAAGCGCGCAGGCAGCGCTGACGCTGGTGAAAAGCCGCGTCACCCAGCTCGGCATCGATCCGCAAGCGTTCGAACGCAGCGACATCCACGTTCACGTGCCCGCCGGCGCCACGCCGAAGGACGGGCCGAGCGCGGGCGTTGCGATGTTCATCGCGCTCTCCTCGCTGCTCACCAACCGCACGGTGCGGAGCGACACCGCCATGACCGGCGAAATTTCTCTGCGCGGCCTGGTGCTGCCGGTCGGCGGCATCAAGGAAAAAGTTGTCGCCGCCGCCGCGGCCGGGCTCGCCCGCGTGATGCTGCCGGCGCGCAATCGCCGCGACTACGACGACATTCCGCAGGGCGCGCGCGACAAGCTGCAGTTCGTCTGGCTCGAGCGCGTCGACGATGCGATCGCCGCCGCCCTGGAGCCCGCGAAACCGGCGGAAGCGGCGGCGGAATGAGGCGGCGCGTCGAGTTTTTCGCGGGCGGGCCGAGATGACGACCAGGAAGAAGCTGCCGCCCCACGAAAAAGGCGCCGGCAACATTATCGCGGATCTCGGGCTACCCGACGCCGACAATCATTTCCTCAAGGCCCAGATTGTCGCCGGACTGTATCGCCTCACCGGCGAACGCAAGCTCACGCAACAAAAGGCCGGGACGCTGACGGGCATCTCGCAACCCGAAGTATCGCGGCTGTTCAAGGGTGACTTCCGCGAATACAGGGTTGACCGCCTGATGGCCTTTCTCACCGCGTTCGACCGCGACATCGAGATTGTCGTCCGACCGCGTGACAAGCGCGCCAGGAAAGCCCGACGCGGCCAAATCACCTTCAAGCCTGTCGTGGCGTAAGTGACGGATCGACGGCGCCTTCTGCATCTCGAGAAGTTTGCGCTTGCGCGTGAGGGTCGATTGCGCCGGCTTCGACGGGTTTGGCAAGGGTCCCACCGGTCACGCGCGGCATGCGGATGATGGCGTCATGCCCTTGATTTGCCCGACGTGTCAAATGGTACCTGGATGCGTGGGGCACCATGCCGGCAGTCCGGCTACTTTGCATGGGGTTGTTTTCGATATTTTGTTGTCCGGCCGCGGAAGCCCTGGAAGCGGACCTGATTTAATCATGCTTCAGCTCGCCAGCCGCGGCAGCAGCTTCAGCGCGGTGCCGCGTTCGATGTCCGCCAGTTGCGCGTCGGTGAAGACGCCGCAGTCCCGCAATCCCTTGACGTGGTCGATGCTGGTCCGGTAGGGGAAATCGGTGCCGAACACGATCTGCGACACCGGGATGATCGCCGTCAGCGCCGACATCGCGGCCTTGTTCGAGGTCTGCGCGGTGTCGTAGTAGAACCGCTTCAGCTCGGCCAGCGTGCCCTCAGGCACGGCGGCCTTGGCGTTCGGGACCAGCAGCGGATTGCGGACGAAGCGCTCGATCAGGAACGGCATGGTGCCGCCGGCATGCGAGAAGATCCAGCGGATGTCACGGAATTTTTGCGCGTTGCCGCTGAACACGATGTCGGCGATGGTGCGGGTGGTGTCGGTGCCGAATTCGATCATCACCGGCTGCGCGGTCTTGAGCAGGTTGACGCAGCAATCGGGCGCGGTCGGATGGGTATAGACCAGCGCCTTGCGCCGGTTGAGTTCTTCCATCACCGGCAGGAACGAGGGGTCGCCGAGCCATTTGTCGCCATAGCTCGTCATCAGGCCGATGCCGTCGGCCTTCAGCGTGTCGAGCGCATAGGCGATCTCCTGCAGGCTGCCGTCGGTATCCGTCAGCGGTATCATTGCAAAACTTCCGAACCGGCCGCGATAATCGGCCACCAGCTTCGCGGCATAGTCGTTGCATTCGCGCGCGAGCTTGCGGGCGGTTTCGCCCGATGTGAAATTGAGCGCGGGCGTGGTCACCGAGAGGATTGCGACCTCGACGCCTGCCTTGTCCATGTCGGCCAGCGATTTTTCCGGCGTCCAGTTCTTCATCAGGGCATCGCCGAAATTGCCTGCGTTCGATGCGGCAATGTAGGTCGGCGGCGACAGGTGATGATGCACGTCGATGCGATGGGGTTTGTCCATCAACGTCGCCTGCGCCGCGGCGCGGCCGGGGCTGGCAAGGCCTGCCGCGGCCAGCGCGCCTGCGCCCGCCATGAAATGGCGCCGGCTCAGCGCCGCGCCGGTCAGCGAAAGCGTGTCGCAGTCGCAGCATGCGCAGTCGCGAACCGGCCAGTGGTGCTGGTTTCTCATGGCATCCTCCCTGTCCGTCCGTTCGGGACTTTATCATTCAGTTCGCTGGCAAGTCTCACGCGTCGAGGATCGCCACCGCCCGGGTCCAGCCGGCGGACGCGCGCTCGATCTTGACCGGAAAGCACGAGACGGTGAAGCCGGTCGATGGCAATTGCTCGAGGTTGTGCAGCTTCTCGATATGGCAATAGCCGATGTGGCGGCCGGCCTTGTGGCCTTCCCAGATCAGGCTGGCATCTTTTGTCTCGGCGTATTTCTTCGCGGTGTAGACGAACGGCGCGTCCCAGCTCCAGCCGTCGATGCCGGTCAGCCGCACGCCGTGTTCGAGCAGATACATGGTCGCCTCATACCCCATGCCGCAGCCGGAGGTGACATAGTCCTGCCTGCCGTATTTGGCGCCGGCCGAGGTGTTGACGACGACGATTTCCAGCGGCGACAAGGTGTGGCCGATGCGCTTGAGTTCGTTCTCGACATCTTTTGCGGTTGCGACATAGCCGTCCGGCAGATGCCGGAAGTCGAGCTTCACGCCGGGTTGCAGGCACCATTCCAGCGGCACCTCGTCGATGGTCAGGGAACGCTCGCCCCTGTTCATGGTCGGATGAAAATGCCAGGGCGCATCGAGATGGGTGCCGTTGTGGGTGGAGAGCTGCACCTGCTCGACCGCCCAGCCCTGCCCGTCCGGCAAATCCTCGGCGTTCAATCCCGGAAAGAACTGCAGCATGCGCGGCAGGCCCTGCTGGTGATCGATGTACTGGATGGTCGGATGCCCGCCCGGCGGATCGGCCGGGACATCGTTCTGCAGCGGCACGGAGATGTCGATCAGTCGTCTGGCCATCGGCGTTTCCCCGGAAGGTTCTTTCGTTTGATATCGCGTACTCAAGATAACCGGCTTGTTCAAGTCCGCCGCCGTACTCGGACCGATCAACTTGTCCAGCGTCGAAGGCGAACCACTTGACTCTATAATCTGAAGTATGCACTATATTATATGTACTAAGTGGAGGAAAAGCATCATGACGACGATGCAGGTGGGCGCAGAGGTCGCAAGTGCACGCAGCTTCTGGCTCGGAGTTGCCGCCTATCTCCTACCGACCTTCCCGATTGCCTATGCATGGCATCTCGTCGTGTTCGCGCCGGCCTATGACGCGCTCGGGATCTACCGGCCCGATCCGATCATTCCGTTCGGTCTTGCTTCGATGCTGATTTCAGGGCATCGTATTTTCGTGGGCCTATCCCCGGCTGTTTCCCGGCCGCGGCGGCGCCATCCTGAAGCCGGGTCTGCTTTATGGGCTATCGCTCGCGGCCCTGTCATGGTCGTTCACGACGCTTGCGGTCGCTGCCAAGAACATCATGACTTCGGTCCCCACCTATATCGCGTTCGAGACGGGCTTCACGCTTCTGCAATTCCTCATCGTCGGACCGTTGATCGCCCTCGCTTATCGGAAGTGAGGCTTTCCCTCACCCGAAATCTGTCAGCACCAAGGAGCCCTCATGCCGAAATACATCATCGCCTATCGCGGCGAACCGAAATTCGGAAGCCGCGAGCAGGGAGCCGCCCATATGGCAAAGTGGAAGACCTGGATTGACGGTCTGGGCGAGGCCGTTGTCAATCCCGGCACACCGCTGGCGAAGGGCAAGCTGATGAACTCAGGCGGCGTTAGCGATAGCGGGGCGGATCGACTGACCGGATTTTCGATGATTACGGCAGACGATATCGGCGCCGCACTGGAACTGGCCAAGGGATGCCCCTACGTTGATCACGGCACCATCGAGGTCGCTGAAGTAATGGAGATGAAGTGAAGGGAGTGTTCGCTACCGTGTCTGCCGAATGACCGGAACTCGTTACAACCAATTCTGCGCACTGGCCCGCGCGGCAGAAATCATCGGCGAGCGCTGGACGCTGCTCATCGTTCGCGAACTGCTGCTCAACCCGATGCGCTTCAGCGACCTCTCCGCGCGGCTTGACGGCATAAGCCCTGCGCTGCTGACGGCGCGCCTCGATGCGCTGATCGAGAACGGCATCGTGCGGCGGACCTCCTTGCCCGCGCCGTTCAAGGCCCTGGTCTATGAATTGACTGACACCGGCCGCGCCGTTCAACCCGCGATCCGCGAGCTGATCCGCTGGGGCGGGCGATTCCTGTTTCCGATGCGGGAGGATGAGACGTTCGAGCCGGATTGGGTGCTGCTCGCGCTCGACGCCATCGCACGTCGTACCCCGACACCGGTATGCCGGATCGGACTGCGGGTGCCGCATCAGGACCGTCCGGCGGGCTTCCTCGTCGAGGGCGGCCCGCAGGGAACCCGCGTGTCGAAGGGCGAGCCATCGGGCGGCGCCCTGATCGAGGCGCGGTTCGAAATAATGCTTCAGATTTTCGCCCGGCAAGTGCCGCTCGAGGCCGCCGTCGCAAACCGGCAAGCTAAGATCGAGGGAAGCGCGCGCGTCTTGCGCAAACTTCCCGACCTGTTCGATCTCGCAACCGCAAGCCGCTGAGGCGCGCACGGGAGCGCGCCGCGATGGACTTCAGAGATAACCTTCGCCGGCTTCCGCCGCGAAGCGGCCGGGATCGCCTTCCCAGACGATGCGGGCATGCTCCAGCACATAGACGCGATCGGCGTGCGGCAGCGCGAAGGTGACGTTCTGCTCGCCCAGCAACACCGTGATCGGCGTGGTCTGCCGCAATTTTTCCAACGCCTTCGACAGCTGTTCGAGAATGACCGGCGCAAGCCCGAGCGTCGGTTCGTCGAGGATCAGGATTTTCGGCTGCATCATCAGCGCGCGGCCGATCGCCAGCATCTGCTGCTCGCCGCCGGACAATGTCTGCGCCATCTGGTTCTGGCGGTCCTTCAGGATCGGAAACAACTCGAACAGCCAGGCCAGTTGCTTGGCCTTGTCGTCCTCGCCGAGATGATGGCCGCCGAGATCTAGATTTTCGCGCACGCTCATCTCGCCGAACAGCTCGCGCGATTCCGGGCACTGCACGATGCCGCTGCGCGCGATCCGCGCCGGCGAGGTGCCGCGCAGCTTTTCGCCGTCGCGGACGATTTCGCCGGCATAGGGCAGGAAACCCGAGATGGTGTTGAACAGCGTGGTCTTGCCGGCGCCGTTGAGGCCGACCACCGAGACGAATTCGCCCTGATGGACATGGATCGAGACGTTGTCGAGCGCCTGCGCCTTGCCGTAGAACACGCTGACGTTCTCGACCTGCAGCAGCGGCACCTTGTCCTTGAAACTGGTCTCGGGCCGGGCCGAAGTTTCGATCGCGCCGCCGAGATAGACGCGGCGCACGGTCTCGTTCTTCATCACCTCGTCGGCGCGGCCGGTGACGATTTCCTCGCCGAGATACATCGCGAGCACGCGGTCGACCAGCGCCGCCACGCTCTTGACGTTGTGGTCGACCAAGAGCACCGCGCGGCCCTCGTCGCGAAAGCTGCGGATCAGTTCGGAGAAGGTGCTGACTTCGGCCAGCGTCAGCCCGGCGAAGGGTTCGTCGACCAGCACCACTTTCGGGTCGCGCGCGATGGCTTTCGCGAGTTCAAGCCGGCGCAAATCCGCAAACGGAAGCGTCGGCGGCCGGCGGTCCATCACCGCGCCGAGGCCGACGCGCTCGGCGATCCATTTGGCGCGTTCGGTCAGCGCCTTGTCGGCAAACAGCATGAACAGGCTGTCGGGCAGCAGCGCGACCATGATGTTCTCCAGCACCGTCTGCCGGTTCAGCGGCCGGGAATGCTGGAATACCATGCCAAATCCCTTGCGCGCGATCTTGTGCGCGGGCAGGCCGGCGACGTTTTCGCCCAGGAAGATGACCTCGCCCGCGTTCGGGCGCTCAATACCCATGATCGCCTTCATGGCGGTCGATTTGCCGGAGCCGTTGGGGCCGATCAGGCCGAAGATCTCGCCGGCGCGCAAGTTCAGGCTGAGGTTCTTCACCGCGGTGAGGCCGCCGAAGCGCTTGGTCAGGCCGCGGACTTCGAGCACCGGAGGGTTGTTGGTGGCGTCCATTATTGCCGGGCCTCATGCGACAGCGCGGCGCCCAGGAAGCCGTCGGGGAAGAACAGGATCACCAGCAGGGCTACGGTCGAGACGATGAAGGTCGCCAGTTCCCCGGTCGGCCGGAGAAACTCGCCGGCGACGATCAGGAAGATCGCGCCGAGCGCGGCGCCGAGCACCGTGCGTCGTCCGCCGAGCACGGCGGCGACAATCACCTGCACACCGACCGCGATATCGACCACCGTTCCAACTGACGCCGTGCCGAAGTAGAACACCAATAGCGCGCCCGAGAGCCCGGAGAAAAATGCACTGACCACGAAGGCCGCAAGCTTGTGCTTGACGATATTGAAGCCAAGCGCGCCGGCCTGCACCGGATCCTGGCCGCTCGCCTGCAATACAAGGCCGACCGGCGACTGCGACAGCCCGAACAGGATGATGGCGCTGATGGTCATGAAGCCGAGCGCGATCCAGTAATTGGCGCCGGCATCGATGGTGATGACGTCGGGAATGGTGAGGCCGATCTCGCCGCCGGTGAGGCTTGCGAACACCACGATGAAATTCTGCAGCATCAGGACGGCGACCAGCGTGGTCAGGCCGAAATAGGGGCCCCGCACCCGAAGCGCCGGCAACGCCAGCACGAAGCCGGCTACGACCGACGCCATCGCGCCGAGGAAGATGCACAGATAGACCGACCAGCCATATTCATTGTTGAGGATGCCGGCCGTGTAGGCGCCAACGCCGATCAGGAAGGTCGGCCCGAAATTCACTTCGCCGGCAAAGCCGAACAGCAAATCCCACGACATGGCGAACACGCCGAAATAATAGGCGACCGTGAGCAGGCCGAGAATGTAGCCGGAGACATAGAGCGGCAGGGTCGCGGCGATGACGACGATGCCGAGCGAGATCAGGAACAGCCGCGATTTGAAAAAGCCGGCCATGCTCATCGCCTCCCAAGCAGGCCTTGCGGCCGGATGTACATCACGATCACCAGCAGCAGCAGAGCCGGAATGGTGCGGTAGGCCGGCGAAACCAGATAGGCGGTAAGGGTTTCGAGATAACCGACCACGAAGGCCGCGATCAGCGAGCCGGACACGCTGCCGAGCCCGCCCAGCACCACGATCGAGAACGCGCTCGCGGTCAGCGGCCCGACGCTATAGGAGGAGACCCCCAGGAACATGCCGAGCAGCACCCCTGCGATGCCGGCCAGGATGCCGTAGATGCCCCAGACCACGACATAGATGCTGGTGAGCTCGAGCCCGAGCAGCGTGACGCCGCGCGGATTCATCGACGCCGCCAGCACCGCCTTGCCGGTGCGCGTGCGGTTGACGAGCAGCCAGAGCAGCCCGATCACGAGGCAGCACACCACCGCGGTAAAGATTTCGTTCTTCGGCGTGCGCACGCCGAAGACGTCGACCACGCCTTCGACGATCGGCAGCACGGTCTTGGCGTTGTTGGTGAAGAAATACGCGATCAGCTCCTGGATCATGATCCCCCACAGCAGGGTGCCGGTGAGGACGAAGATTTCCTTCTCCTCGTTGGGAATCCTCCGCGATTTCTGGATCGGCTGCACCACCGCGTAATAGGTCGCGAACGCAGCGACCAGCGCCACGGCGACGCCAACCAAGGCGCCGGCATAGGTGTTCAGATGCAGCATGCTGGCGGCCGCCCATGCAGCGACTGCCGCCAGCACCATGATGGCGCCGTGCGAGAGGTTGAGCACGCCGGAAACGCCGAAGATCAGGGTGAAGCCGGTGGCGCCGAGAGCATAGAGCGCGCTGATGGCAAAGCCGTCGATCAAAATCTGGAAGGCAAGCATTTATGATGGCCGCGGCAGCACCGCTGCCTCACTCCTTAAAGAAGACAAGATAACGAAAATGCTCCCGGGCGAACCCGGGAGCATGAAAGCGAAGGATCAATTCGAAGTCAGCTTGATGAAGCTCGGGAATTTCAACGTGCCCTTGGCGACTTCCGGCGGCCAGACGGCGACCTGCTTGCCATCCTGCCACTGCAGCATCAGGCCTGTGATCAGGCCCTTGCCGTATTTGATCGAATGGGTAAACGGGTCGTCCTTGCCGTAGAACTGGATGCGGCCGATAGTGCCGATCCAGTCGGTCTTCTCCAGCGCGGCGACCAGCTTGTCGGCATCGGTCGACCCCCCGCGCTTGATAGCGTCGGCGATGTAGTAGACTTCGTCATAGGCGGTGTAGCCCGCGTAAGACGGGAAGTTGCCGTACTTCGCCTTGAACCCTTGCGTGAACGGCAGACTCTTCTCGGTCACGGGAACGTCCGGGCCCGACACGCCCTGATAGAGGACGCCTTCCGCGGCGCCGTTGGTGTCGGCGCCGAAGGTGGAGTTGGTGGCCTGCGAAGAGATGCCGAGCATCGGGATCGGCACCTGCTGGTTCTTCCACTGCACCGTCGGCTGCACGCCGACATGGGAGATGCCGGTGATGATCACGTCGGGCTTGGCGCCTTCGATCTTGTTGAAGATCGGCGTGAAGTCCGTGGTGTCGGGCGAGAAGCGGATGTGGTCGAGCACCTTGAGCCCGATCTTGGGCAGACACTCCTCGTAGCCGACGTCGAGCGGCGTGGTCCAGGCGGCGTCCTCGCTCATGATGACGGCGGTCTTCATGTGCTTCTGGTCGACCAAAAGATCCTTGGCGGCGTCGCAGACCGACAGCGCCAGTGCCGCCGAGGTCAGGTAGCCGTGGAAGGTGTACTTGTTCTTCTCGTAGTCGTTGTGGACGCTCTTGCTGATCTCGTTGGAGGCAGCGCCCGGCGTGATGAATGGCGTCTTCAGCCGCGAGGCCCAGGGCTCCAGCGCCAGCACCACTTCACTGATGTAGCTGGCGATGACGATGTTGACCTTGTCCTCGTTGACCGCGCGCTGGAAGGCGCGAACCAAATCCGCCGAGGAAGAGTGGTTGTCATAGGTGATGATCTCGATCTTGCGACCGTCGACGCCGCCCTTGGCGTTGATCTCGTCGGCGGCCATCTGGGCCGCCTGCGGGATCGATGCGCCGGCAATCGCCTGCGCTTCCGCGATCACGCCGATCTTGATGGGGTCTGCAGCCAGCGCGGGTGCGGAAATGGCGAGCAGGCCTAGCGCGGTTGCGCCGAGCAGGTTCCAGAATGACCAAAAAACAGGCCGTCGGGATGTTTTTATCATGTTGTTTCACTCCTCTTATTCATTGGTTCTAAGCCGCCTATTCAGCCTTCGGGGCATTGTAACGGGGCATGCGGTCCCGGCAAGCGAAACCGCATCGCACATGCGTTCACGATGGCGCAACCGCAACTAAAGTAGATGGTAAACGGGCGAGAAGAAGCCGCGGCGCCTTAGGGAACCTAGGGGGCAAGCAGCGACGATCGACCGCTTCTCCCTAACGCGAAGTTCGACATCTCCCCGCAAGCGGGGCGAGGTGAATCGGAGGCCCGCGCCGATTTAAAACCATCCCCTAGCCCGCTCGCGCCGTCGGCTTGCGCTCGATCGGATGGATGTCAATGATGCGCAGGCGGCCCATCCGCAGCACGTCGATCTCGACCGTGCGATCGATCCGGTCGCGATCGAGGGCGCGGATCAGGTCATCGACGCCGTTGACCTCGACGCCGTCGAGCCGGATCACGACGTCGCCGGGCAGCAATCCGGCCTTGGCCGCGGGTCCGTCCGGCTCGATCTGCGCCAGCAGCGCGCCCATCTTGTTGTCGACGCCGGCCAGCACCGCATGCCGTCGCGGGATCGGCGCGGTCTGGCCCGACACCCCGATATAGGCGCGGCGGACATAGCCGTGGCGGATGATTTCGGACAGCACGAACTGCGCGGTGTTGCTGGCGACCGCGAAACAGATCCCCTGCGCACCGGCGATGATAGCGGTGTTGATCCCGACCACTTCGGCGCGCGAGGACACCAGCGGGCCGCCGGAATTGCCGGGGTTGAGCGCAGCATCGGTCTGGATCACATCCTCGATGGTGCGGCCGCTGACTGAGCGGATCGAGCGGCCGAGCGCCGACACCACGCCCGCGGTGACGGTGGATTCAAAGCCGAGCGGGTTGCCGATCGCGACTACCAGCTGGCCACGCCGCAAGGATTTGGAGTTGCCGAGCGAGGCATAGCGCAAATCGCGCACGCCGTCGGCGCGCAATAGCGCCAGATCGGTGTCGGGATCGACGCCGAGCACGCGCGCGTCGGTGACGACGCCCTCGACGTCGCGCAGCCTGATCTGCTTGGCCGATCCGACGACATGGCTGTTGGTCAACACCAGACCATCGGGGGCGATGACGATGCCCGAGCCAATCCCGCCGCGCTCGCGCCCTTTGCCGGCCACGGAACTCGTTTCAACGCGGACCACGGCGGGTCCGACGCGTTCGGTGACGCCGATCACGGCGTTGGAATAGGCGTCGAGCAGGGTCTCGTCGTCGGGGGCGGCTTGGGTGTTGGCTTGCGAGGACGGGGCCTCGTCGAACGTATCTTGGGCAAAATCCAGCATCGAATTTCCTTTGGGCCTGTCAGATGGTGCTGATATCAGGGCCTCGCAAGTGCCTTCCGGGCAGGGATGCCCTGTGCTTCAATGGACCCGGAATGCTGGGAGCGCCGACGATGCGGGTTCGCCGATTGGACCATGTCCTGCTCGCCATGCCGGCGGGGCGCGAAAGCGACGCCCGGCGATTCTACCACGGCATTCTGGGCATCCCGGAGGCCAGCAAGCCTGAAGCCCTCGCGGCAAGGGGCGGCTGCTGGTTCGAGGATGGCGAATTGAAGATCCACCTCGGGGTCGAAAAGGACTTTGTGCCCGCGCGCAAGGCGCACCCGGCCTTCATCGTCGACGATCTGCCGGGGCTGGAATTCAAGCTCAAGGCGTCGGGCTATCCGGTTGCCCATGACGAGCCGCTCGAAGGCTACGACCGGATCTTCGTCAACGATCCCTTCGGCAACCGCATCGAGTTGATGCAGCCCAAGCCTCGCTAGCTGGCTATCACGCCGGATCGAGAACGGGGCTGAACTCCCGGGCCGAGGCGGAAACGCCCTCGAGCGAGAACGGCTTGCCGAATTCGAGCACCCGCTCGGCCGGCGCGTACCAGCCCTGCGCCGCATGCGTGTCGTCGTGCAGATAGCAACGCACCCGCACCAGTGGCGAGCCAACGGTGAAGGTGAAATGCCGGCTCATCGGCGGGCAAGTCACGAAGGAATGATATTTTGACAGCTGCGCGCAATTGACGAAATTGGTGCCCCATTTGCGCTCGACATGACCGCGGCCGCTGACGACATCATCGGGAAAGGTGTGGGTGTGTCCGCCGAGCCAGAGGTCGACCGCACCCGGATTCTGTTCGAGATAGCGTTCGAAGCGCTGCGCCTTCGGCTCGTCATCGACGAAATAGAGGTAGGAGGCGCCCTCGGGAACGCCATCGACGCCGTGATAGCGGCCATGGCGGTAGCGTCCGTCTGGATATTTCGAGACGCCCTCGAAATCGCCTGACGCCACCGTGGTTTCGCGCAGCATGTGGTGATGACAGGAGATCACGATGTCGTCCTTCGCCGCCTCGACTTTCTCCTTCCACCACGCCCAGGTGTCGCTGGTCACCGCGCCCGCCGGCGAGCCTCCGCCGAATTCGCGGCGCCCGACCGGATACGGCAGGTCGTTGCGATCGCTCATCATCAGGAAGCGGATATTGCCGACGCTGAAGCAATAGCGTTCCCAACTGCCTTCGATGGCATAGGGCCGCCGCGATGGATCGACGCCCGACGAGGCCGTATTCTCGCCCATCGGATCGACCCATTTGCGAAACCACCAGTTCGCGGGCTTGCCGGCGCTGGAGGGCGCGTTGCCCGGCGAGGCATCGTGGTTGCCGGCCAGCGAATAGATTTGCTCGCGGCGATGTTGCTCGAGGACTCCGAATTGCCGCGCCACCTCGCGGCCCTGTTCGTCGTCGGGCAAATCCCACAGCCCGGCATTGTCGCCGAGATCGAGCGCGATATCCCAGGGGAATGGCGGACCGCCGAGATCGCCGCCGCTCTCCGACTGGCGCAGCGCCGAGGCGAGACTCTCGGGATAGGCGGCGGGCGGCGTGAATTCCATGCCGTTTCGGATCGCCGCCGACACAGCGCGGTCGGTCGCGACATGGGCATCTGAAAATACCCATAGCTGGAAAGTCTCCGCTTCATTCGGCCTGGTGGCGCGGGGCTTCTGCTGACGCTGGCTCATGGTCGGGATCCTTCAACGTTTCCGATCGACGCCGGCAATCTGGAACGGAGCCGATGCCGGGGAAACCAAAAACGGTTTTTGCGCTATAATTAATTGCCAAAGCGGATCGTGGGACATGATCGCGCCGGCAAACCGACTACTGGAATAGCGCGTCGAGATCGAGCTTCCGTTTGATCATCTTCTGCTCAAGCGCGTCCGCGGCCCATTTTCCGATCAGCACGCGATCATCCGGCTTCACGGAAATGTCGATCTGGCCGAGGTCAGTGGCGGCGTAGAACGGATCGTCCCTGGAGACTGCCTGGACGATCGCGGGGTCGGTCCTGAGATATTCGCCAAACCAGTCCGCCGACTTCTGGTGATTCTGCGCGATGAACAGGATCGCCCGGCGCAAGGCGTCGAGATATCTCGCGATTTCGTCCGGATGCTCGGCCATGAACTTCGTCTTGACGATCGAGACGAAGCGGAACGGCCAGCTATGCAGGATCCGGGCCCCGGACTGTTGCTGCAGCCGCAATACCTGGGGCTGGCGGATGACGATGGCATCCACCGATTTGTTGGCGAGCGCGGTGGCGAGTTCGCCGGGCGCGATATTGACCAGCGACACCTTGTCGGACAGCCCGATCTCCTTCAGCCACACCAGCGTATCCAGATGCGAATCCGAGCCGAAGGATACGCCGAGCTTCTTGCCGGCCAGAGCCTCGGGCGCAGCTATTGCGCTTTCCTTGTCGACCATCAGGGAGTGGCTCGACTGGCCGACCATCGCAACGAGCTTGACGTCGCCGGGGAGTTTTGCAGCGTAGGCCGTCACCGGCATCAGGCTGGTGACGACGGCATCGATCGAGCCCGCGGCAAGCGCCTCCATCATCGGAGGTCCGTATGGAAAAGAGTTGAACTCGGCCTTGAAACCACTCTGCTGAGCGATCCCCGCTTTATCCATGGTGACCACGATCTGGCCGTTCATCCCGCTCGGAAAGGCAATGCGCATCACCGGATCGGCGGCGCTCAGCGCCGGCCGCACGGCATAGGCCGCGATCGAAAGGCACAGCGCACAGGCTGCAAGGCCGCCGACAAGGCGGGATTTGATCACCGTCATGATTCTCTCCGAACGCAACCTTCAACCCTGCTTCCAGGGCACCAGCACGTGCCGCTCCAGCGCCTCGAGCGCGACCGACATCAACGCCCCGAGCAGGCCGATGGTGCACATGCCGACCAGCACGAGGCTGGTCTCCAGCGACAGCCGGTTGGCCTGAATCATGTAGCCGAGCCCGGACTGAGCGGCGATCAGTTCGGCTGTGACGACCGCCATCCAGGACTGGCCTAGCCCGATCCTCAATCCCGTTGAGATCATAGGCATCGCGGAAGGCAGATAGATACGCGCGAACAGCGCGCGCGGGCCGGCGCCGAGCGAACGCGCGGCATGGACGTGCTCGGGCCGCACCGCGTTGCCGCCGGCAAAGCTGTTGATGAAGATCGGAAAGAACGCGGCCAATGCCGTGATAAAGTAGCTCGGCGGATCGCCGATGCCAAACCACAGAATGGCGATCGGAATCCAGGCGATCGGCGGGATCGGCCGCAGGAAGCTGACGATTGGCGACAGCAGGAGATTGAGCGGCCGGAAAAACGCCATCGCCAGCGCCAGCGGAACCGCGATGGCGGAAGCAATCAGGAATCCGCCGATCACCCGCCTGAGGCTGGCCAGGACATCGCCAAGCAGGCTGCCTTCCCGCACCAGATCAAAGAACCCGAACAGCACCGACTGCGGTTCCGGCAGCAGCACCGCATTGCCAATCCGCAGCGAAGCGAACGTCCAGAGCGAAAGGAACAGCGCGATTCCGGCGAGCGCCCAGCTCCAGCGCAAAACGCTGCTCGCACCCGAATTTGCGGTCGCCATCTGAAGCCTCCCTTAGATCAGTCGGAATTCCGGAACACCTTGAGGGTCTCTTCGCGGATCAACTCGAATATCTCACCGCGATACTGATTGAAGATCTCCGATTTGATCATCGACGGCTCGCGCGGCCGCGGCAGATCGATCGGCACCTGGCGCTTGATGCCTCCGGGCAGCGTCTTCATGACAACGACGCGGTCGGCCAGGAAGATCGCCTCCTCAATATCGTGGGTGACGAAGATCACCGTGGTTTTGAACTGCGACCAGATCTTCAACAGCTCTTCCTGCATGATCGAGCGGGTCTGCGCGTCGAGCGCGCCGAACGGTTCGTCCATTAACAGCACCGGCGGATAGGTGGCGAGAGCGCGCGCGATGCCTACACGCTGCTGCATTCCGCCTGAAAAACTCGACGGCCATGCCGGGGCCTGCTTCTCAAGGCCGACCAGCGATAAAAATGTGCGCGCCGTTCCGATCGGATCGGCATGACCCAACATCTTCGGACCGAACGCGACATTCTCCAGCACCGACATCCACGGAAACAGCGAGTGGTTCTGGAACACGATGCCGCAGTCGGGATTGGGACCTTTCACCAGCTTGCCGTCGACGGTGACGCTGCCGCTGGTCGGCTTGAGGATTCCCGCGACCAGATTGAGCAGCGTGGATTTTCCGCAACCTGATGGCCCGAGCAGAGCTACGAACTCGCCGGGGCGAATATCGATATCGAGATTGTCGAGCGCCACGACGGGGCCGGACCTGGTATCGAAGCGCATGGCAAGGCCGCGGCCCTCGATCCGGCCCTGGCCGGTCGGATGGACCGGTGGTTTCCGCGACGGCGTCCACAGATCCGGCGCGACAGCGGATGGGGAGCGCTCCGAGGTGAAAACCAAACTCAAACTTCGTCGCAGGGAGACATCCAAAGCAATGGCCTTCTCAGAACTGGCAATCGCCGCCGTTGACGGCAGCCGGTTAGTGGCCCGTCAAACCTGCCGGAGCCAGCGCAAAGCTCAAGCGAGATCGCCGTTCAAATGACAACAAATTGCAAACACGGCGGATATGCATTCGATCGCGGCGCCCGCGGCACGCGTCAGTGCTCGGTGGCAAGTGCTGCAAGCATGTCGGGATTGCGGATCAGCAATTTGCCGCGGCCGACCTCGATCATGCCGTCCGACTGCAATCGCTTCAATCCGACGGTGACCCACTGGCGGGTCGCGCCGACCATGTGCGAAATCTCCTCATGGGTGATCGGCACGTTGATAGCGACACCTTCCTCGGTCTGGACGCCATACATCTCTGCCAGCAGCAACAATACTCGGGTCATGCGCTCGCGGACGGTCCGGGTACCCAGCATCTGCGCCATCGCCGCGTAGCAACGGCCCTTGAAGACCATGGCCTCGATCAGGCCGATCGCGAGATTCGGCATGCGTGCACAAAGCGAGCGCAGGGTTGCACTGGGAAGCAGCAACAGGCTGGTATCCCGGATCGCCACCGCGGACCACATGTTGCGCGTCTGCGCAAACACGTCGGGACCGCCGATGAAATTTCCGGCAAACCAGTAGGCCCGCGTAATCTCGCGCCCCGACGGCGCAGCATAAAACACCCGGACACCGCCCGACAGAATCAGGAAAATGCCTTTTTGGGTTTCACCCTGGCGAAAGACCGTCGAATTGCGCTTCGCCAATTTCGGCGTGCACTGGCGGATGACGTAGTCGTGTTCCTGCGGCGTCAGACGATCCAGCAGAAACGGCTTGCGCCCTTCCAGCGTCTCAGTTTCGGACAGCACGAGGACCTGCGAGTGACCTCGCTCAGCCACCGCGGGAGCGTCGCGCCGTGCATCGATCTGTAGCATGACTAGCCTCGCATCCATTCGATAGAATGCTAGCAATTAACAGGCCAATGCCGCTAATTTGCGCAGATCCGGCGGTCGAGCACCACAACAACACGATGCGCTATGGCCGCGCCTTGGCGCGTGATTTCGGACCGGGCCCGCGCATGTAGTGACGTTCGGGGCGATAGCGGGCGGTCATCAAGCGCGTCGCCGCCAGGATGCGGCGCAGGAATTGCACGAAAGCCATGATGAAAGCTCCGCCGATCATGTTCAAAGCTGTCCGGTCAATCGCTCGTGGAACGCGGAACTGCGCGGGTCGAGCCCGGTAAACGAAACCGTGGCGCCGAGCGCTCGATACTTGGTGCGGATCAAGTCCAGCGCCGCCACGCTGGAGGCGTCCCAGATCTGGGAAAAAGTGAGATCGATCGCGACCGCCTTGGGATCGGCGCCGTAGGAAAAGCGCTCGACGAGGTCGTTGCTGCTGCCGAAGAACAGCGGTCCGTGGACGTCGTAGCGAACCGAAAGCCCGTCAGGGCTGAGCGTGCGCTCGGCGCGGATCACATGCGCCACCCGGCGCGCGAACAACACCATGGCAAGCAGCACGCCGGCGGCTACTCCGAGCGCGAGATTGCCGGTCGCAACCGTGACCGCGACGGTGACGACCATGACCAGCGTTTCCGGAACAGGCATGCGCTTCAGGGTTGCCGGCTGCACGCTATGCCAGTTGATGGTTTTGAGCGCGACGATCATCATGACCGCGGCGAGTGCAACCATCGGGATCTGCGCCATCAAATGGCTGAGACCCGTCACCAGCAATAGCAGCGCCAGAGCCGCGACCGCGGTCGACACCCGCGTCCGCGCCCGGCCGATCCTGACATTGACCACGGTCTGGCCGATCATGGCGCAGCCGGCGATGCCGCCATAGAAGGCGGCGGCGATGTTGGCTATGCCGAGCGCCCAGGACTCGCGGCCCTTGTGCGAGCGCGTATCGGTCAGCTCATCCACCAGTTTGGCGGTCAGCAGCGTTTCCAGGAGTCCGACGAAGCCGACGCTGAGCGCGGTCGGCCAGATGATCCGCAGGGTTTCGAGATTGAGCGGGACCGATAACTGGGTGATGCCGGGCAATCCCGGCGCCATGGCGCCCTCGCCGCCGACATTCGGTACCGTCAGATTTCCGATCATGGCGATCGCGGTGACAACGATGATCGCGATCAGCGGCGCCGGCACCGCCACCGTGAAACGCGGCATGATCAGGATGATCGCGACGGAAAACACGAACAGCGGATAGACCAGCCAGGGCACGCCCAGGACGTGAGGCACCTGGGCTGCGAAAATCAGGATGCCCAGCGCATTGACAAATCCGATCATCACCGAGCGCGGCACGAAGCGCATCAGCCGCGCCAGGCCGGCCATGCCGAAGATGATCTGGATGATACCCGCGATCGCGATGGTCGGCAGGATGTAGCCGACCCCGTGCAGCTTGACCATCGGGCCGACCACGAGCGCGATCGAGCCGGCCGCGGCTGTGACCATCGCGGGCCGGCCGCCGAGCACGGACATCACGAGACCCAATACGACGGAAGCGACCAGCGCCACCTTGGGATCGACGCCGGAAATGAACGAGAACGAGATCACCTCCGGAATCAGCGCCAGGGCCGTCACCAGGCCCGCCAGCGTCTCGCGGATCAGGACGTTCGGTGAGCGCAGCACGGAAGTGACGGATGGGGTGTCCTCGAAATTTTGCAGAGCGGGGACGGTCGTGATCGACATGAAGCTATTCCAAAATAGTAGGGGCTCAAGACTTGATGCGGAGACTTGCAGCGCCGCGGCGAGAGGAATTTTCGGCTAACGCATGACGCACCGGAACCCGATATGCGTGGTCGAGGTATCCAGCGTCTGGCTCTGCCGCGCCGCGGGCCGGTAGCGCAGGCAATAGTTCGGCGCGCAGAGATGCGAACCGCCTTTCACGACGCGGTTAGCCGTTTGGTTGTTGGTCTCCTTGGCCCGGCAGCAGGATGGTTTTTCGCTGCTAGCAGGCAGCGCATAGGCGCTCGCCGTCCACTCCCAGACGTTGCCGATCATGTCGTAAAGCCCAAAACCGTTGGCGTGAAACGCGCCGACCGGCGAGGTGCCCTCAAAACCGTCCTCGGCGAGATTCTCGAAGGGGAAGCGGCCCTGCCAGGTGTTCGCCATCGCCTGCCCGCCGGGTGCGAATTCCTCGCCCCAGGCGTAGGTGGCGTCGTGAAGTCCGCCGCGCGCGGCGAATTCCCATTCGGCCTCGGTCGGCAATTGTTTGCCGGCCCAGGCGGCATAGGCCGCGGCATCCTCGAACGCGATGTGAACCACAGGATGGTCCATGCGATTGTCGATGCGGCTGTCGGGACCTTCCGGATGCCGCCAGTTGGCGCCGGGAACGTAGGCCCACCAGGCGCGATAATCGCGCAGGCCGACGGGGCCGGCCGGTTTGGTGAAGACCAGCGAGCCCGGCACCAGAAACTCCGGATCGGCGTCGGGATAGACGGCGGGATCGGGTGCGCGTTCCGACAAGGTTTGATATCCCGTCGCGGATACGAATTCAAAAAACCCGCTGTTGGTCACCGGGTGTGGATCGATCCAGAATCCGTCGACACTGGCGGCGCGCGCCGGCCGCTCCTCGCGATAGAATTTGTTCGACCCCATCACGAAATCGCCGCCGGGGATCCAGATCATGGATTCCCCGTCGAGTGCGCCTGCCTGCGCGACGGTCCTGTTTGCGGCCAGTACGTTCATGAAGCTCAGGCTTCCGCGAACTGCTTCGGCACGAAGTCGAGCGGCGCGCCCGGCGGGATCAGTTCCTCCTTCTTGGCGGAATTCTCGAAATCCCGGATGATGCGTTGCGCGTGCTGCATCACCCACCAGCGGACATAGCGCTGATTGACCGCCTCGCGCTCCTTGGGGTCTTCCTTCAGATGCGTGATGCGGGCGAAGCCAAGCGGCAGTTCCGGATCGTGAAAATGCTGCTGCCGCTTGAAGTTGATCTTGAAATCCTTCCATTTCACCGCGTGCAATTCGTCCTTCAGCCAGACGATGCAGGATTCGCGATTGGAGGTCGGCTGTTCGCCGAGAAAGAACGGGCCCTGGTCGACGCCGTCGATCAGCCGGTCTTTCGGCGGCTCGCAGCCGGTGAACTTCAAGAGCGTGGTGAACATGTCGGTGACATGCACCATCTCGTTGCTCTCGGTGCCGGGCGTGATGTGGCCGGGCCAGCGGATCAGGAACGGCGTGCGGATGCCGCCTTCGGCGGAGGAGAAATACGAGCCGTCGAAGAAACCGCCGGTGCCGCGGCCGGCCAGATGATCCTCGGCGCCGTTGTCGCCGCACATGACGACGATGGTGTTGTCGGCAACCCCAAGCTCGTCGAGCTTGTCGACCAGCACGCCGAAATCATGGTCCAGCATCAACAGGCAATCGCCCCACTCGCCATTGTCGCTCTTGCCGACGAATTCGTCGCGCGGGCTCATCGGAAAATGCATCAGCGAGTGATTGAAGTAGCAGTAGAACGGCTTGTCGGCCGCGACCGACTTCTCCATGAATTTCAGCGCACGCTTCTGGTATTCGAGGTCGCAGGTCTTCTTGGTCTCCATGGTGAGCTGCTCATCCAGCAGCGGCCACGCCCCTTTGCCCTTGACGCCCTCATGCATGTGCGAGAAGCCGTCGCGTTCCGGCACGTAATGCGGATCCTCCAGCCACATGCATTCGTCGTAGGTGCGCAGCGGTCCATACCATTCGTCGAAACCGTGGTCGGTCGGGAAGCGGCCGTCCTCGGCGCCGATGTGCCATTTGCCGTAGATCGAGGTGGCGTAGCCGGCCTCGGACAGAATCTCCGCGATGGTGCGCTCCCAGCGCACGATGCCGCCGCCATTGCCGCCGAGCGCGATGGTGTGATTGCCCGAACGGATCGGGAAGCGCCCGGTCATCAGCGCCGAACGGGTCGGCGTGCATTGCGGCTCGACCACATAATGCGTGAGCTTGGCGCCTTGCCTGGCGAATGTGTCCATGCGTTTGGTATCGGCGCCGCGCAGGATGCCGCCGCCGTAGCAACCCAGCTCTCCCATGCCGAGGTTGTCCACGTGGAAAAAAAGAATGTTTGGTTTCTTGGTCATTTGTAGCTCCGAGTTCGTGGCGCGATGACGCGCCGCTTGGTAGATGTCCCGCCGCGGCGAATGCGCCTGCGGCGTCTTGAAACGTTAGGGTGTCAGAAGATCTCGCCCACCCCCTTCGGTCCGACGTTCATGCCGAAGCCGGCAAGGCCGCGGCTCTTCAGTTCGGGCTCCATGGCGGCAAGCGATTCCTCGCGGATCAGTCCCTTGAGCTTCTGCACCAGGGCCATGAATTCCGGCGTCGTCGTCATCTCGGCGGTGCGCGGCCGCGGCAGCGGCACCTTGATCTCCGCCTTGATGCGTCCCGGCCGCGCCGTCATCACGTAGATGCGGTCGGAGAGGAAGATCGACTCTTCGATGTCGTGGGTGATGAACAGCACCGAGATGCGGAACTGCTGCCAGATGTTGGTCAGGATTTCCTGCATCACGACGCGGGTCTGGGTATCGAGCGCGCCGAAAGGCTCGTCCATCAGCAGCACCTGGGGGCTCGTCGCCAGCGCCCGGATGATGCCGATGCGCTGCTTCATGCCGCCGGAGAGCTGGTCCGGATAATGATCGGCGAAGGAGAGCAGCCCCGCGAGATCGAGCAGCGAGCGCGCGGTGACGTCGCGCTTTCCCGCGTCGACGCCGGCCATCTTCAGTCCGAACTCGACGTTCTTGCGAACCGTGAGCCAGGGGAACAGCGAATATTGCTGGAACACCACGCCCCGATCGGAGCCGGGCTGGGTAATCGGCTTGTCATCGAGGCGCGCCTCGCCGGTGGTCGGCGCCATGAAGCCGGCCACGATCGAGAGGATGGTCGACTTGCCGCAGCCGGAGGGACCGATCAGGGAGACAAATTCGCCGGGCTGCACGTTGAGGCTGACGTCCTTGACCGCGACCACCTCGTTGTCGTTGGCGCCGAACACGACGCCCATGTCGCGGACATCGATCAGGCCTTTGTCGACGGCGCTGATTTGCTGGGTGTTCATTTCTTGCTCCCGGGTGCGTAAGCGAGCCATGGCATCATGAGGATGCCGCAGAGACGGATGATTCCGCTGCAGACCAGTCCCAGGACGCCGATAGTGATCATGCCGAGCACGATCGCGGGATAGTTCACCAGCGAATAGGCTTCCCAGGTGAAGTAGCCGACACCGAACTGGCCCGAAATCATTTCGGCGGCGATCAGCGAGACCCACGCCACGCCCATGCCGACGGCGAGGCCCGTGAAGATATGCGGCAGCGAGCCGGGCAGGATCACGTTCCAGAACAGCCGCACTTCGCCGGCGCCGAGGCAGCGCCCGGCGCGGATCAGCACGCCATCCATCGAATGCACGCCGTGCACGGTGTTCAACAGGATCGGAAAGAAGGCGCCGATGAAGGTGATGAAGACGATCGCGGATTCGTTGTTCGGCCACAGCATGATCGACATCGGCACCCAGGCAATGGCCGGAATCGGGCGCAGGATCTCGATTGCCGGCATAAAGAGGTCGCTGACCCGGCGGTATTTGCCGATCACGAGCCCCAGCGGCACGCCGACCGCGATCGCGATCGCGAAGCCCAGCAGGATGCGCCGCACGCTGTAGACCACATTGACCAGAAACTTGTTGGAGGCGCCGACTTCGACCGCCTGCCTGAAAACTTCATAGGGCGTCGGCACATTCTTGAAGCGGATGTAGAATTCGAGCCGGTATTTGGTTCCGAGGTACCAGAACAGGAACAGCGCGCCGATCGAGAGGCAGGCGAGCAGCGCCGTGACCACCTGGTCGCGGGTGATGCGTTCAAGCAACGGTTTCATCTTCAGCGCGCCGATTTCGACCTCAGGCGCGGGCTGCGGAATGACCGCGGCCTGGACCGCCGCCGCCTTGACGCTTTCCGTCTCAACGGGTGTCACGGTCGCTTGATATTCGGCGTGCGGGTCCACCAGCGAGATCCTTGCTTTCTGCATTCGCGCTCTGTTGAACATGGCTGTTCTCTTTCAAGGCTGATGACTAGTGGCTGGCGTCGACCGCGCTGAGCGCCTCGGCGTAGGTGGCGAGCTTGCCGTTGTGCTTGCTGGCATAGGCTTCCGCGTCATGCTTGAGCAGGAACGGCACCACTTCGGGTTTTTTCGGATCATCGCCGCCGACCGAGTAGAAGGCGGCGTCGGCAAACACCTTGATGCCGAGTTCATGATCGATCAGATAGACGGCGTTGAGCTTCCGCTCCTGGCTCGTGAACTTCTTGACGCCCATCAGGGTGCAGGCCGGAGAACTGAACGGCACGATGTCGCCGCCCTGGATCCAGACCTCGCCGGCTTCGCGGGGATTGCCGATCGGCACGTTGCAGACGGGATCGTTGCCCGTGACCTGATAACCGGTCATCGTCGCAAGCTGCTTGTCGTAATCGAGACCGAGATCCTTGTAGGCCTGCCGGACATAGCTGTCGTTGACCCAGGCGGCGATATTGAGGTCCTTGATCATGTTCAGCTTCTTCAGCACGCCGTAGTTCGCCTTGATCGCATCGACCCAGGCCGGCTTGATGGTCGGATCGAGCGTGTGGATACCGCCGGGGCCGAGGTAGATGTAGACGACCTCCTTGTTGATCTTGGTCCAGTCCTCGACCTTCTCGGCGCCGAGCTTGGGGTTCTTGCGCATCCAGTCGTTGGCCTCCATCAATGCTTCGATGTAGGCCACGACGATCTCGGGATATTTCTCGGCAAAGTCCTTTCGCACGACCACGCCGTGGAATGTCGGGGTCTTGGTCTCGGCGCCGTCATAGATCTTGCGGGCGAAGCCGCGGAACGGCAGCAATTCCGCGAACGGGACGAAGTCCGCATGCGCGTCGATGCGCTTCTCCTGCAGGTTGGTGCTGCCGATTTCCGGCGACTGCGACACCAGGTTCCAGAAGTCGGGCGGCAATCCCTTTTGTTCCAGCGCGCGCTGGATCATGCCGTGTGCGGCCGAGCCGAACGGCACCGAGACGTTCTTGCCCTTCAGATCGGCGAGCTCGTAATATGGCGAGTCCTTGTGGACCACGATGCCGTTGCCGCTGCCTTCGGCGTTGTAGGCGATGATCGCGACCAGTTGGGTTTCGTTGCCGGTCGCTTGTCCCGTGGCGCCGTTCACCATCAGGGGATAGTCGCCCATCATGCCGATCTGGATATTGTTGGCCATCATGCCGTTGGTGATCGGCGGTCCCGAGGTGGCGTTCTGCCACGACAGCGAATATTTGAAATCCTTGTACTTGCCGGTGGTCGGCAGATGTTTTTCGAACAGGCCGAGCTCCTTCAGGACGGCGCCGCCGGTGACCGTGTTGGTCGTCGTGTTCTGAATTCCGATGCCGATCTCAAGCGTGGTCTGTGCTCTCGCCCGATCGGGCAAGAGCACGATGGTTGCGGCTAGCAGCAGGGCAACGAAGCCGAGGGATTTGCAAACGGGGCCGACGCGCATCAGAACGATCCTTTCGAACTAAACCATGCAGAGGTGCCGTATGATGCCAACGCGTCGCGCCTCGGCCACACGCGGGTGCGGCGTAACGGGTTGGGCAGCGGACAGCCGTGGCCTTCGGCGCTGCAAGCGATGTGCCATCGAGTTCATGCCGATGGCGAACCGCGAGACCGGTACGTGCGAAAGATGCGCGATGGAAAGCGGTGCGGTCATCTTGCCGTGAACTCGTTTGCCCCTGACGAACGACCAATCGTTCGATAGCTGAGTTCTGAACCGGTCACCTTGATTGCGAAACGGCAAAGGGCTTGAGCGCGCAACCTTTTGCGAAGAAAGCCGCGCTGCTCAATTAATGGACATCACGGGTGCCGATTTTGGCTAACCGGTGGGCGCGATGACTGATGTTTGATCAAACCGCAGCCAGCGTCCAAGAAGAGCGGCCGCGATCGTGCGACTTGCGCGCGCGATACGGCAATCGGCATCGATCTTGAGATGATGGGCCGCACATCGGCGCTTGCTGGTTGTATCCCGGCGCCTAGCGCGGAGCACCGCTCGCGATCTCAGGCCTCGCTCGATGCGGCGAATTTCGCCAGCTTGCCGTCGCGGATCTTGGCAAGCATCTCGGCGTCGGTGATCACGAGGTTGGTGCCGTGCGCGTGCAGGATGCCGAGGTCGGCGAATTGCTTGAGGCTGGTGGTGACGGACTGGCGCGTCACGCCCGTCATATGCGCAAGGTCGGCATGGGTGAAGGAGGCCGCAATCAGGATGCCGTCGCGTTCTTCCACGCCGTACAGATTCATCAGATGCAGCAACAGCTGCGAGAGCCGCTCGGTCGGCGACCGCGTGCCGAGCATTTGCGCCAGCGCCGAGTAGCATTGGCCCTTGAAACTCAGGCCTTCGATGATCCCGATCGCAAGCTGCGGGATCGTCAGCACCATCTGGCGCAGCACATCGCCGGGCAAATGCAGCACGGTGCTGTTGACGGCGGCGGACCCCGACCAGACGTGCAGGCCCTGCTTGAACACCTCAGGCCCGCCGACGAAATTGCCGGAATGCCAATAGGCCAGCGTGATCTCGCGGCCCGACGGCGCGATGTAGAACACCTTGATGCGCCCGCTCTCGATCAAGTAGATGCCGTCCTGCGGGCTGCCCTGGCGGAACAGTTGCGCGCCGCGATAGAGCACCTTGCGCTTGCCGGATCCCAGCACCCGCGCCTTCTCGGCTTCGGTCAGTCCCCGGAACAAGGCCGGCGGCCCGCTGCGCTGCGCGCCGCCGTCGGTCATCAGCAGGGCGCCGAACTGGGCCGGTGTATCCTTGCTCATCATCTATCCGCGCGAAGACATGGGTTATCGAGAGGTCGCGCCAATATATCCCGACCCGCGCAGCTTGAACCCGGCAATTTCGCGATTCTTGCCTAAAAAGCGCGGGTCGTCCGCGGGCCATCAGGCATCAGGTCGGAATCACGTAGCGGACGAGGCAAAGGCTGACGATCAGAAGAAACAGCAACGACAGCGTCACCGCCGCGGTGACTTTTCCGCCAACGCGCCCGATGATGCGCAGGTCGACACCGAGCCCCAATGCCGCCATCGACATGACGGTCAGGATGCTCGCCGTCTTCTGCAGCGGGAACACGACGCCCCCCGGTATCAGGGATAGCGAGCGGAGCCCGGCGAGCGCGAAGAAGGCGACAATGAACCACGGCACCGTGGCGAAGAAACGGTTGGTGTTTGAAACGCCTGAGGATCGATCGCCGCGAAGGCCCCGCGCAGACACCGCAATGCATGCGACGACCGGGCCGAGCATCATCACCCTGATCAATTTGACCAGCGTGCCGATTTGCGTGCTGACAAGACCCGCCGGCACCGTCGCCGCCAGCACCTGCGGAACCGCGTAGACCGTCATTCCGGCCAAGATGCCGTATTGGGTTTCCGAAAGCCGCAACAGCGGGATCAACAGCGGCAACCCGAGGACCACAATGACGCCCAGCACCGCCGTGAAGGAAATCGAGGAGACGATATCGTCTTTGCTGGCGCCGATCACCGGCGCCACCGCGGCAATCGCCGAGTTGCCGCAGATCGAATTGCCGCAGGCGACCAGGATCGACAGCCGGATCGGCAGGCCGAGCGCGCGGCCAATGCCGAAACTGACCCCGAGCGACAGGATCACGACGGCAACGATGACGACGAGCAACGTGAAACCGGAAGCCGCAATCGCGGAAAATGTCAGGGAGGCGCCGAGCAGCGCGACCGCGACCTCCAGCAATTGTTTGGCGCTGAAGGCGATCCCGGCGCTCCAGCGGTGACCAGGCTCCCAAAGCGTCCGCAGCACGATCCCGAGCAGGATCGCGATCACGATGGCTTCGAGATAGGGATGCCCGATCAGGTGCTCTTCGGTCGCCTGGATCGTCATCGCAACCAGCGTGACGATCGCGCACAGCGCTATGCCCCAAAGCAAGGGAACGGTTTTGGCGACGGCTCCGCCGGCGGGCCCGGCATTGTCAGGGGAATCGAACTCGATCTGGCACGCGACATCCTTCAAGGAGAAGGAATTATGCGCCAAACCCGCAGAAATGGAAAATATCAATTCCGCATGGCCCGCACCGCCGCCATGCCCCCTCGCCCGCGTCTTCCGACTTTGGTCGTTAACGTGTGACCACGTGGACCGGTTCGCGGGCGCTGCCGACCTGAAACGTCGGGCTCGCCGGATAATAGATCACCCGCGCCGATACGATGACGACGACCAGCAGCCAGAACAGATATTGGCCGACGCGGTTGAGCACCGCGGACGCGGTCTTTGCCGGCTCGCGCTCACCGCGCGCGGCGTCCGGCAATATCTCGCCATAAGCGTCGAATTTCTCGGTCAGCATCGCGTTCAACCGTGGTTTCAGCTGCAATTTATGTCGCAACAGACACCCGCAAAACAATAGTCGGAACTTGCAATGTTGGGGCGAGGACGGATGCTTTGTTTTGCGGGACACCCTGGGAAGAGAATTTCAATTGCGGCGCGCCAATCCGACCGTGAACGGCTCGGCTTGGCCGGGCTCGGTCACTGCAGCTGGGCCCGCGCGGTCGATTTTCGCGATACCAGCTCGATCGGCAATTCGATCAGGGATTTCGCGTCTCGGCCCGTCAATTCATCGAGCAGGCAACCGGCCGCCACCTCCCCGATCCGCGCCACCGGCAGATGCACGCTGGTCAGCGGCGGAAAGATATGCGCGGACATCTCGATATTGTCGATGCCGACCACCGACAAGGCCTTGGGCACCTTGAGCCCGCGCGAATGCACTTCCTCGATGCAGCCGATCGCCAGCATGTCGATGCCGCCGATCAAGGCCGTCGGCGGCTGATCCAGCGCCAGCATCGACGAGCAGCCGGTTCGGCCGCCGGCGAGCGTCAGGGGTTGTTCGCTGACCAGCCAATCCGGCAGATCGAGTCCGGCCTCGCGAAGTGCGGCGCGAATGCCGGCAAGCCGTGCTTTCTGACGGTCGTTGAATTGCAACCCGCCGATGACCGCGCCGATCCGCTTGTGCCCGAGGTCGAGAAGATGTCGCGCGGCGAGCCGGCCGGCCTTTTCATTGTCGACGGTGATCGAACTGGCGCGCTTGTCGCCACACCAGGTCAGGACCACCGGGACACCGGCGCCTTCCAGCAGCTGCCAACTGGCCGCGGGACGTTCCGCCCCCACCAGCATAAGACCATCGACGCCGCGGGCGAGCAGGATGCGAATCGCCTCCGCTTCGGCGGCTGCGTTGTAATCATGCGAAGCGACCAACAGCTGATAGCCATGTTGCGAGAGTTTCGCCTGCATCGACTGCAGCGCGCGCGCGAAAATCGGGCTGTCCAGCGTCGGCACCACGGCGCCGATGGTCATGGAACGCCCGGAGGCCAGCGCGCGCGCCGCGCCTCCCGGCACATAGCCCAAGCGCGCGGCGCTCGACCTGACCCGCGCCAGCGTTGCGGAATTCACCAGCTCCGGCTGCGCGATGGCACGCGAGACGGTCGCCGGCGAGACGCCGGCGTCGCGCGCGACGTCGAGGAGTTTTATTCGGCGGTTGATAGCCATGATGCCCGGCTGAAAGAATTTTCAGTCGCTTTACCTCATAGCGACGCAACTTCAAAAGGAAATCGAAGAAAGTTGCATTGACAACCCCTGTTAACGTCAGGAAACTGAAAGCGCTTTCATAACAAGCTCCTGGAAACGCGGGATGAGCGGGTGGCGCCGGACAGCGATTGGATGGGCGACGCTCGCCGTCCTGGTGCTGCTGTGGTTTTCGCTGACGACATGGAGCGGCTTCGTCTCCGCCGGACGGTTCCCCTCACCCGCCGATTTCTGGTTCTCACTGGTGCAGATCGCCACGCGGGGTTACGCCGGCGGTGAACTCTTTACCCATGCGCTGCACAGCTTGATGCTCGTCACGCTCGGATTTCTCGTCGCGGTCTTAACCGGCGTGCCGCTCGGGCTGTGGATGGGCTGGAGCCGGCGCGCGGAAGCCGCGATCAACCCGGTCTTCCTGATCATCCGGCCGATCCCGCCGCTGGCCTGGATTCCGCTGGCGATCCTGTGGCTCGGCCTTGGCGATGCCGCCAAGATCATGGTGATCTGGTTTGCCGCCTTCGTGCCCTCGGTGATCAATTCGTTTTCCGGCGTGCGCACCATCGAACGCCCGATCATCGAGGCCGCGCGCATGCTGGGTACGCCGCGATGGCGGTTCGTCGTGGAAATTCTGGTGCCCGCGGCGCTGCCGATGATCTTCACGGGGTTGCGGCTGTCGCTGCAGGCGGCATGGACGACGCTGGTCGCCGCTGAGCTGGTCGGTGCGCTGGTCGGCCTCGGCCTTGTGCTCAACATGGCGCAGCAGGATATCTATCCAGGCATGATCCTGGTCGGAATGCTCGCGGTAGGCCTGCTCGGTTTCGTCATGACTTGGCTGCTCGGCGGGGCAGAACGCCGGGCGCTAGCCTGGAACGTGGCGGCAAGGGACTGAAGCGATGACCGATCAACCGCTGAAACTGCGGGAGACAATGGCATATGGCCTGATCGGCCTTGGCCTGTTCCTCGGCATCTGGACCCTTTTGCCGGTCACAGGCGTGGTGCCGCGCCAATTTCTGCCGACGCCTTCGGATGTGATCGCGCGCTTCATCACGCTGCTGACGACGCCATTTGCCGGCGCCACGCTGCCGCAACATCTGTTGTCCAGCTTCCAGCGCTATCTCTGCGGCATGGGGCTGGCCGCGTTCGTCGGCATCCCCCTGGGCCTTTTGATGGGGCGGTTCCGTCTGCTCGACGATATCGTGTCGCCGATCTTCGAAGGGTTGCGCTTCATCGCGCCGATCGCCTGGGTGCCGTTCGCAGCCCTCTGGTTCGGCACCGGCATCGGCGGTCCCGTCATGATCATCTTTGCCGGCGCCTTTCCGCCGTGCCTGATCAATTCCTATCGCGGCGCCCGCTTCGTCGACCCGCATCTGATCGAAGCCGCGCAGATGCTCGGCACCGGTCACCTGCGTACTATCGTCGAAGTGCTGCTGCCGGCTTCCGTTCCATCGATCGTCGCGGGCTTGCGGGTGGCCGCCGGACTCGGCTGGCAATCGCTGGTCGGGGCGGAATTGATCGTGGCCGCCGCCGGTGTCGGCTTCATGATGGTGCAGGCGCAAGCCAATGTGTCGACGCCAACGGTAATGGCCGGCATGATGGCCATTGGCCTTGCGGGAATGTTGATCGATGTCCTGTTGCGTCACGGCGAGGCCTTGATCCTTCGCCGGCGCGGCCTCGACGCCTAGGGACGAGCGCCGTGGGATCGATCCGTTTCGATGGGGTGAACAAGGTGTTCGGCACGGGAAAGGCAGGCGTGAAGGCGCTCGACGACATCGACCTCGAAATCGCGGACAGGGAATTCGTCGCCATCGTCGGCCCGTCCGGCTGCGGCAAGACCACGTGCCTGCGCATCGTCGCTGGCTTCGAGCGGCCGACTTCGGGCACTGTCAGCGTCAACGGCAAACCGGTCAGCGGCCCCGGTCCGGATCGAGCCGTCGTGTTTCAGCATTTCGCGCTGTTTCCATGGAAGACGGTGCGCCAGAACATCGAGCTCGGCCTGCGCAACAAGAACCTTGCCAGGGACAAGCGCGGCGAACTGATCGCCGGCGCGCTCGAGCTGATGAACCTCGAAAGCCATGCGGACGCCTTTCCGCATCAGCTGTCCGGCGGCATGCAGCAACGCGTCGCCATCGCGCGCGCCTACGTGCTGGACCCCGAGGTGCTGTTGATGGACGAGCCGTTCGGCGCGCTGGACGCGCAGACGCGCGTGGTGATGCAGGAAGAACTGGTGCGGCTGGCGCGCGTCAATCCGCGCACCGTGCTGTTCATCACCCATTCGGTCGAGGAAGCGGTCTACCTCGCCGACCGCGTCGCCGTGATGACGCGTCGGCCCGGCCGCATCAAGGAGATGATCGACGTCAGGACGATCCGCAACGCGGAGAACTGGAACCAGTTCCAGAGGATCGAGGACGTGATGGACCGGGAATCCTTCATCCATTTGCGCACCCATATCTGGAAATCGCTGCGCGAGGAGAAACCCGAAGACCGTCACTGAGAAAGCACGCGAACAGGCCCAAACAACCAAAATCAAACCGGAGGAAGACCCATGATCACGACAACAGTCAGGCAAGCGATCCTGGCAACCATCATTGCAGGCGGCCTTTCGGCGGCGATGCCGGCGCAGGCGCAAACGCCGATCGGCGTCAGCTATCAGCCGTCGCTGTACTGGGCGCTGCCGTTTCACTATGCGAACGTAAAAAGCTGGTGGAAGGAAGTCGGGCTGACCCCGACGTTCTCCACCTTCCCGGCCGGCGCGCCGCAGATTGCGGCATCGGCTGCGAAATCATGGGACGTCGGCGGCACCGGTTCGGTGCCCGCGGTGCTCGGCGCGGTCAGGTTCAACATCCTGACCATCGGCATCACCAACGACGAATCCAAGGCCAACGCCATGCTGGTGCGCGGCGACAAGTTCGATGCCATCAAGGCCGACCCGAAACTCCTCAAGGGCCAGCGGCTGCTCTTGACCACCAACTCCACCGTCGACTACGCGGCGCGCAAATGCCTGACGAAATTCGGACTCGCCCAGAACGACATGCAGTTCGTCAATCTCGGCCAGGCCCAGATCATCACCGCGGTGACCTCCAACAACGGCGACATCGCCGGCGTCTGGGCACCCAACACCTACACACTGGAAGACCGCGCCAACGCCAAATATCTCTGCTCCGGCGCGGACGCGGGCGCGGTGGTCCCGGGCGCTTTGGTGGTGCGGGCCGATTTCGCCAAGGAACATCCTAACGATGTCGCGAAGTTTTTGGCGGTCTATCTGCGCGGCTGGTCGTGGGCCAAGGCCAATCCGAAAGAGGCGCGCACGCTGGCGCTCGATTTCTACAAGCAGGGCGGGCTCGAGGTGACCGCGCGGGCGATGGACCAGGAGTTCGCGCTGCGCCCGACCTTCCTGCTCGACGACCAGTTGAAGATCATGTCGCGCGCTGGTGGCGCTTCGACGGTCGACGGATGGTTTTCCGAGATCGGCAAATTCATGACGGAGACCGGCACGATCCCGGCGAGTCCCAGTGCGAAGGACTACATCACCGATGATTACCTGAAGCGGGTCGCCGCCGATCCGAAACTGCGCGCCTTCGCGACCGAGTTCGACAAGAAGTGATTCTTCAGCGAGGCTCGGTCACCCGACCGGGCCTCCGCGCATGACCCGATAAAGAGGTGGTCCGGTGTCCATCACCTATCTGAAGAAGGCCCCCAAAACGCCGGAAACGGAAACCGACACGGCGCGCCAGGTCGCCGCCGATATGCTCGCGGCTATCGAAGCAGGAGGTGAGCAGGCGGTGCGCGGCTACGCGGCAAAACTCGACGGATGGTCCGGTGACATCGTGCTGGACGCCGCTGCCATCGAACGGCAGACGCGCGATATCCCGCAGGCGATCAAGGATGATATCGCCTTTGCGACCGCTCACGTCCGCCGCTTCGCCGATGCGCAGCGCGCTTCCGTGCAGGATTTCGCGATGGAGATTTCGCCGGGGCTCGAACTCGGCCAGAAGCTCATTCCGGTGAATACCGCCGGCTGCTACGTGCCGACCGGCCGCTACGCCCACATCGCCTCGGCCTATATGTCGATCGCGACCGCGCGCGCGGCCGGGGTGAAAACCATCATCGCCTGCTCCGCGCCGTACAGGGGACAAGGGATTCATCCGCATGTGCTCTACGCCATGCAGGTCGCCGGCGCCGACATCATCATGTGCCTCGGCGGGGTTCAGGCGATCGCCGCGATGGCGTTCGGGCTGTTCACGGGACGGCGGGCCGATATCATCGTCGGGCCCGGCAACAAATTCGTTGCGGAAGCCAAGCGCATGTTGTTCGGCAAGGTCGGGATCGACGTCTTCGCCGGGCCCTCCGAAGTGGCCGTGATCGCCGACGATAGCGCCGACCCGCTGATCGTCGCGACCGACCTGGTCGGACAGGCCGAACACGGCCACGAGAGTCCAGCCTGGCTGATGACCTCGTCGCGGCGCATCGCCAACACGGTTGGCGAACTGGTGCCGCAACTGATCGCGGCGCTGCCGCCGACCGCGCGCGACGCCGCCGGTGCCGCCTGGCGCGACTACGGCGAGATCGTGCTGTGCGACACGCGGGAGGAAATCGTCGCGACGTCGGATGGCTATGCGTGCGAGCATCTGGAAGTGCATTGCAAGGATCTCGACTGGTGGCACGGACGCCTGACCAATTACGGATCGCTGTTTTTGGGCGAGGAGACCAATGTCGCGTTCGGCGACAAGGTTTCCGGGCCGAACCATATTCTCCCGACCAAGCTCGCCGCGCGTTACTCGGCGGGCCTCTCCGTGCACAAATTCCTCAAACCGCTGACCTGGCAGCGCATGAGTCGCGACGCCTGCCAGGCGATCGCGCCGGTCGCCGCGCGCATCTCGCGGCTCGAGGGCATGGAGGCGCATGCCCGCACCAGCGACGTCCGCATCGCCAAATATGCGGCAGGCTCGAATGCCGATCTGGGCACGCCGGTCGAAATCTGACGGCCTTCAGGCTCGCACCGCTATGAAGGCATCGCGCTCTATCCAATTCGGATGCGATATTTCAGGGTACGGCTCTCGGCCGGCGCGAGATGCATCACGCCGGGCTTGTCGCTGAATTCGCCGTCGAAGTCCGACGGGCTGGCGAAGCCGTACCAGGGTTCGATGCAAAGAAACGGCGCACCCCCGAGCTTCGACCAGATCCCGAGTTGGCGAAATCCCTCCCAGAGCACCTCGATCGATGGGCCATGATCGGCGGCGAAGCGAACCGACATGCTGGCGGGGCGGTCCAGAATGATCGCATCGTCGTCGAACAGCTGTTCCGAAAGCGCCAGCGTGTTGCCGCGAATTGGCGTGGGCTCCGGCTTCGCCCGCAGCAAGCCGTCCCTCAGCCGCCGGATCGGCATCGGTTCGTCCCGGGCAAATGTCAGCGCATAATCTTCCTTCGCCGTGCCGGAAAGCAGGGGCCAATTGAAGGCCGGATGCGCGCCGATCGATACGGGCAGCATCTCGTCGCCGGGATTGGTGATTTCGAGAGCCACTTCCAGATCGGCGCTGCTCAACGTGTACGTAACCGACAGGCGAAACGCGAACGGATAGCGGCGGCGGGTCTCGGCATTGTCCGTCAGGACCAGCTTGCAGGAGGCCGACTCACGCGCCGCCCAATCGAACCGGTGATCGCGCGCAAAGCCATGCTGCGTCATCGGGTAGGTTTTTCCCTCGTGCCGCAATTCGTCGTTCTTCAGCCGGCCGACGATCGGAAACAGCAGCGGTGAATGGCGCGGCCATTGCGACCCGGCCTGCCAGAGCAATTCCAGCCTCGCGGCATTTTTCAGCGAGCACAATTCGGCGCCATCAGCCGTGACGGTCGCCGTCACCGCGTCGTTGCGAAGCGTATGGCTGTCCGCTTTCATGTTTCGCCACGCCAGAATGCGGTTTGCAGCGGCAACTGATGTTTGATCATCGCGACGCCGTCGACCACCTTGAGGCCGCGGGCGGCGGCGGCCACCATGAACTCGGTCCTGCGGCCGGCAATGATATCGAACACGGCGCAATCGTCAGGCAGTTTTAAGGGATTCATCGGCAGGGCATCCGTTGCATGAAGTCCGAGCGATGTCGCGTTGACGAGAAGTGCGGCATCGTCGAATTTTTCGTCGAGGCTGATCTCGAGATCGGGGAATCGGTTTCGCAGTTTCGCTGCCAGCGCCTCGACCGGCGCGGAGGTTTCGTTGAGGATGCCGATCCGCGTGGCACCGGCCGCTACCAGCGCGTGGCAGATGGCGCGCCCGGCGCCACCGGCGCCGATCACGACGCAGCGCCGTGTCGGGTCGAACACCCCCTCGGCGCGAGCTGCGTCCAGAAATCCGCCGCCATCGAAGGATTCGCCGACCAGCCGTCCGCCCGCCTCGATCCGGATGGTGTTGACCACGCCCTCGAATTCGGCGGCAGGCCCCACCGCGTCGCACAGCGCAAAGGCCGCGGGCTTGTGCGGCATGGTGAGGTTGAAGCCGACGACGCTGCTCGATCTCGCTACCATTCGAATCGTCTCGGCCAGATCCGCAGGCGCAACATCAAGCGGCACCATGTGCCAATCGAGCCCGTTCTCCCAGAAATAAGGAGAATAGTGTCGCGGCGCCGCGACATGGCCGGCCGGATGGGCGAGGATAAAGACAAATCGCGAAGCCCCAGTCGGAAGCCGCATTCTCTTAACCCTGCCCTTCCACCGCGACGCCCGTCAGTCCGCTCACGACGAAGGAATCGTTCCAGGCGCAGAGAAAACACAGGATCGCGGCCGCGGCAATGCCCGGAGCGACCGTCGGCAGCACGATGCAAGAATACGCTAGCACTGGAAAACGGAACCGGGATCAAAACCGACAGTTGACATCCAGGACGTTTCGCGTGCGTTCTTATTTTTCAGAGACGTTGTTTCCGGCAAAGGCATAGCCGCCATGGCCAATTTCTGGGCTCGCAAATCCACCGCGGAATTGTTGAGCGAGGCTGCCCAGGGCGACGCGGGGAGCGGCGAGGTCCGGACGCTGAAGCGCACATTGAGTGGCCTCAATCTGGTCGCGCTCGGCATCGGCGGCATCATCGGCGCGGGCATTTTTGTGCTGACTGGGCACGCGGCCGCTGCGAATGCCGGACCCGCGGTGGCGCTGTCGTTTCTGTTTGGCGCCGTGGCCTGCGCCTTCGCCGGATTGTGCTACGCCGAAATGTCTTCCGCCGTTCCGGTCAGCGGCAGCGCCTATACCTACGCCTACGCCACCCTTGGCGAACTCGTCGCCTGGATCATCGGCTGGGACCTGATCCTCGAATATGCGGTTGGCGCCACCACGGTCGCAATCGGCTGGTCCGGATATGTCGTCAGTTTCGCAAGGGATCTCGGCCTCGATCCGCCGGCCCGATTTGTGTCCTCGCCCTTGACCTACGATGCGGCCAAGCACGCCTGGTCGTCCACCGGCGCAATCCTCAACGTTCCGGCAGTGATCGTCATTATCTGCATCACGGCGCTATTGGTGTTCGGCATTCGGGAGACGGCGCGCTTCAACAATTTCATCGTCGCAGTCAAGCTCGTCGTGATCGCGCTGTTCATCGTCTGCACGGTGTCCGCTTTCAATACCGCGAACTGGGTCACGGCAAGCAATCCGGAAGGGCATTTCATCCCGCCCAACGCCGGCGTCGGTATCTACGGCTGGTCGGGCCTGGCGCGCGGCGCAGCCGTGGTGTTCTTTGCCTACATCGGCTTCGATGCCGTCTCGACCGCAGCGCAGGAGGCGAGGAGCCCCATGCGCGACATGCCGGTTGGCATCCTGGGCTCGCTGGTCATCTGCACGATCCTCTACGTCGTGGTCGGCTTCGTGCTGACGGGGATCGTCCCCTATGACCGATTGAACGTTCCCGATCCGATCGCGGTCGGCATCGACGCGGCCGGCGTCGGCTGGCTTTCCCCGTTCATCAAATTGGGCATCATCTTCGGCCTCACCTCGGTCATCCTGGTGATGCTGCTGGCGCAGCCGCGAATTTTTCGTGCCATGGCGCATGACGGGCTGCTGCCGCCGGTGGCTGCAACGATACATCCGCAATTTCGCACGCCTCACATCGCGACGATCGCGACCGGCGTCGTGGTGACGGTTCTGGCCGGACTGCTGCCGATCGGTCTGGTCGGCGAACTCGTCAGCATCGGCACATTGTTTGCCTTCGCCGTGGTGTCGCTAGGCGTGCTGGTGCTGCGCGTCACGGAGCCAAAACTCGAGCGCCCGTTCAGAGCGCCGGCGATCTGGCTGGTCGGCCCGGCCGGGGCAGCGACCTCGATCTTCCTGATGGTAAGCCTCCCTGCCGATACCTGGCTGAGGCTCGCGGTCTGGCTCGCGATCGGGCTGGTGCTCTACTTTGCCTATGGCGCCCGACACAGCAAGGTCGCGGCCGGGACATAGCCAACGCTCGGGCTACGGCTTCGGCGGCAACAGCGGTGGAAAACGCGGCTCGCGTTTTTCCATGAAGGCGTTCATGCCCTCCCGCCACTCCGGGCCGTCGATCAGCATCGCCAGCGCCTCGAGGCCGATGTTCCTCGCCGTCGTCAGATCGGTATCGCCGCACATCCGCACCGCCATCTTCGACTGCGCGACGGCGCGCGGACCGAGCAGCCGGAAACGCGCGGCCAGCTCTAGCGCTGCCGGCATCAGGTCACCGGCCGAGCAAACGCTGGTCACGAGACCATGGCCCAGCGCTTCCGCCGCCGTAACGTGGCTGCCGAGCAAGACCCATTCGAGCGCCTTGCCGCGACCGACCAGCCGATGCAGTTTCTGCACGCCGCCGGCTCCCGCGAGCGCGCCGATCCGCACCTCCGGCACGCCGATCTTGGCGTGATCGGCCATCACGCGGAAATCGCAGGCAATCGACATCTCGCAGCCGCCGCCCAGAGCAAAACCGTTGATCGCCGCGATCACCGGGATCGGCAACGTCTCGATCCGGTCGAACAATTCCGCGATCGGCTGCAGGTAGCGATCGCGCAGCGCAAAACTGCCGGCGCCGATGCGCGGGTCGGTTTGCGTGAAGTATCGCAGATGCGCGCCGGCGCAAAACGCCCGGCCCTGCCCGGTGATAATGAGTGCGCGCGCGCCGCCGGCGACGCTTTCCGTCAGCGCTGCGCCGAGTTCGTCGATCAGCTCGAGACTGAGCGTGTTCATCTCGCGCTCGCGGACCATGGTGACGAGCGCGATATCGGGCTGCGGCCAGCTCAGCGTGAGCGCTTCGCCGGATTTCGCCTTGACGTCATCGGCTGCGGGCATGGGGTCGTCCTTCCATTTCACCAGTCATGAGTTCAGGCCGGCTTGAGCACGAGCCGGCCCGTCGACAGACCGGCTTCCACCAGCCGATGGGTCTCGGCGGCGGCGTCCAGCGGATAAACATCTTCTACCGCGCACCTGATGCGGCGGCGCGCCACGAGATCGAGGGCGTCCGCGAGTTGCAGACGCGAGACGCCCTTCGCGCTCAGGATCGAGATGTTGCGCAGGAACAATTGCGCCGGGTTGACCTTCATGAATTCGCCGGTGAGCTGTCCGACCAGCACGATGCGTCCGCCATCGGCCATGCTGCGCCTGACGGGCTCGAACACCTGGCTGCCGACATTGTCGATGGCTGCATCGACGCCGCGGCCACCGGTGAGATGGCGGACCTGGCCGGAAAAATCCTCGCCGCGCTCCACGACCACGACTTCGTCCGCACCGGCCTCGCGGATGCGGGCCGCCTTGGCCGCGGTCGTCGTCACCGCGATAGTGAAGGCGCCGGCCAGGCGCGACAGCTGCACGCCGTGCAGGCCGAGCCCTCCGCCCGCGCCCGTCACCAGCACCCGCTCTCCGAGCCGGACGCGGCCGACGTCGCGCACCGCATTGAGTTCGGTGCCGATGGTGCAGCTGACGATGGAAGCTTCTTCCGCGGAGACGCCTGCTGGCACTTTCATCGCGGCATCGGCATCGACGCAAACCAGTTCGGCATAGCCGCCATTGAGCCCGGCATCGCCGAGAAAGACGCGCTCCCGACAGGACGTCTCATGACCGCTGCGGCAATCGCGGCAATGGCCGCAGACGTGGCTGTGGGTGGTGGTGGCGACGAGTTCGCCCGAGTAAAACTCGCGCACCTCCGAGCCGCATTTTTCGACGATGCCGGCAACCTCGTGACCTGGGATCACCGGCATCGCAACGCCGCGCCGGAACGTGCCGTTGCGCACCACGACGTCGTGGAAACAGACCCCGCACGCCCCGACCGCGATCCTGATCTCGCGCGGCCCCGGCTCGCGCGCTGCCACCTCGGTGACGCGCAACACGGAAGGAGGGCCGGTTCGCTCGGCAACGACGGCACGCATCTGGACTAGCGGCCTCTCAACTCGCCGACAGCCAGCCGGAGATGATCTTCCACTTGCCGCCCTCGGCCTTCATGATCGCGCCCGACAGCGCGCCGGCATGCTGGGTTGCCGTGAAGGTCAGGGGCGCCATCAGGCCGGTGTCGAAATCCCTAAAACTCTCCAGCGCGCTGACGATCGACGGTTCGTCGGTCTTGCCGCCGGTGCGCTTGAGCACCTCGGCAAAAATCTTGCCGGCCTGATAGCCATGCATACTGTAGGTGGTCGGCTTGGTGTTCGGCTTGTATTTCCGCTGGGCGGCGATGAACGCCTTCACCGCCGGTTTGTCGGAGTCGAGCGGTTCCATCACCGCGATGGCGATCGCGCCTTCCGCGAGCGGACCGGCAAGCTGGAAAGTCTGGGGATCGCCGAGCGCGTTATGGCCCGAAAATTGCGGCTTCCAGCCGAGATTGTTGGCCTCCCGCATGACGAGTGCCGCATCCTTCGGGATACCGAGGAACACCACATGCTCGACGCCTGCCGCCTTGGCCTGCGCGACCACACCGCTGAAATTGGTGGTGCCGCGGTCGAACGGCAGCTTGACCAGGGCAATCTTGTCGCGGCCGAACCGCTCGTCGAGTCCGGCCACCGCATCCTGGCCGAAATCGTCGTTCTGGTAGATCGCCGCGACCTTGGTCTGCTTCAGCGTCGTGAGGATGTAATTGGCGAGCACCAGCATCTGCACCCGCACCTCCGGCAGCGTGGTGAAGACGTCGCGGTTCAAGGGTGTCGTCAGCGAATGCGAGAACGCGTAAGGAAACAGCATCGGGGTCTTGCTCTCGGTCACGAACGGCAGCAACGCCGCCGACGGCGCGGTGCCGGTGACGGAGAGAAGCGCTGCGACCTTGTCTTGTTCGACGAGCTTGCGCGCCGAGGCGATCGTACGCATCGGCTCGTAGCCGTCGTCCTCGGCGATGAATTGCAGCTTGCGACCACTGATACCGCCCTGGTCGTTGATCTCGGCGAACGCCACCTCGACGCCGTCACGCACGCTCTGCCCGAGCAGCGACAGGCCGCCCGAGAACGGGCCGCTCATGCCGGCCTTGACCGGCTCCTGCGCTCTTGCCGGCAGCGTCGCCAGCACGATCGCCGCGCCCGCGACCAGGATGGCGCGCCGCGGCAACAGCCTCATCAATGTTCCCTCTTGCATGGTGGTCTCCTCTGTTTTTGTTGTGTTGAGTTTTTCGCTTCGTCCGTTAGCGCTCCAGCTTCAGCCCGACGGCCTCGCGGTCCCACAACGTCCCGCGGTTTTGCTCGGCCCAGGTCTTGAGCTTGTACTTTTCGATCTTCTCGCTTGCGGTCTTCGGCAGCGCCTCGATGAAATGGACGAAGCGCGGCACCATGAAATGCGCCATGTTCCGGTTGGCGAAGCGCACCAGCTCTTCCTCGCTGACGGTGTGACCCTCGCGGCAGACGACATAGACCATCACCTCGTCCTCGCTCAATTCGGAGGCCACCGGCACGGCCGCGACTTCCAGCACGCAAGGGTGCCTTGCGATCAGCATCTCGACCTCATAGGCGGAGATGTTTTCGCCGCGGCGGCGGATCGCCTCCTTCTTGCGGTCGACGAAATAGAGATAGCCGTCCTCGTCGAGCCGGCCGCGGTCGCCGGTATGCAGCCACAGGTCGCGGGTATCGCGCACGGTCGCTTCCGGCATCTTGTAATAACCGGACATGACGATGCCGCGCTCCAGCGGCCGCACGCAGATCTCGCCGACTTCGCCCACAGGCAGCGGATCGTCCTCGTCGCTGACGATCTGAAGTTCGGCCAGCCCCCGCGGCTTGCCGGCGGAAGCGCCCTTGGCTTCCGAATCCTCCGGCGTGAACATGGTCACGGCAAAAGTCTCGGTCATCGCATAGAGCGATGTCACCTTGACGCCGAAGCGCTCGGATACCTCGCGGTAGGATTGCCGCGACAGCGGAACGATCATGGCCTGCCGCACGCGATGCTCGCGATCGCGCGGACTCGCCGGCGCGCGCAACAGGATGTTGGTCATCGCGCCCAGCGCATTGAATTGCGTGGCGCCGGTCGCCCTGATCTCGTCCCAGAAACTCGTGACCGAAAAGCGCGGCGATACCGCAAGCGTGCAATCCGCCCATAACGCCGCATAGAGCGAATACCAGAGCGCGTTGCCATGGAACAGCGGCAGGCAGGTGTAGATCACGTCGTCGGTGCGATAGCCGTAATTCTGCGCCAGCGAGCGGCCGACGCCGTGCGCCTGCGAATGCGGACTGATCACGCCTTTCGACGGCCCGGTGGTGCCGGAGGTATACATGATGTATTGTGGGTCGCTCGACAGCACCGCGTCGCGGTCGGGCTCTTCGGCGGGCGCGTCCGCAAAGCTTGCCAGATCGACGCAGGCGCAAGCTCCAAGCTTCGTGCCTGCTCCGCCGAGCGTGCAGAATGTCCGTACATTGTGCGTGTCGCCAAGCGCCTCGGCCACGCGATCGGCCCATTCCGCGGCGACCACGGCGTAGCGCGAATCCGATTGGCTGATGAAGTAGCGCAGCAGCTCGCCGCGCGCCGCCGTATTGAGCGGCACCGAGACCGCGCCGAGCTTGCCGAGCCCCCAGATCGTCCAGATGAATTCCGGACAGTTCGGCAGCATGACCGCGACGTGATCGCCCTTGCGCACCCCGAGCGCGCGAAATCCGCTTGCGTAGCGGTTGGAGAGATCGTGCGCCTGCGCGTAAGAGTAGCGCTGCTCGCCGAAGATCAGCCAGGTCCGCTCGCCCATGCGCGCCGCCTTGTCCGCGAGCAGATGACCGATGGTTCGCTGTTTCAAGGGATAGTCGTGCATCGTTCAAACACCGAGATAGGCCTCGACCAGAGCGGTCGAGCGTTCGAATTGGTCGCGTGGGCCTTCCATCACCACCTGCCCGTATTTGAGCACGTAGAGATAATCGGCGAATTTCATGGCCAGCCTCGCATTCTGTTCCACGACCAGCACGGTGATCCCGGCCTTGCGCACCTCGTCGAGTTTGGCAAACACCTGCTTGACGATGATCGGCGCCAGTCCAAGGCTGAGTTCATCGGCGAGCAGCACCCGGGGTGCGGCCATCAGCGCACGCCCGATCGCCAGCATCTGCTGCTCGCCGCCGGAGAGCGTGTAGCCGAACTGGCGCTCGCGGCGTTCGATCGGCGGGAACATCTGCATCACCCGGCCATAATCCGCCGACACGTCCTGGCCGCGGCGAACATAGGCGCCGATCATCAGGTTCTCCTTGACCGTCAGATCGGGGAAGATGCCCCTGCCCTCCGGCACATGGGAGACGCCGAGTTGCACGATCTGCTCCGGGCCAAGGCCGCTGATTTTTTCACCTGCCAAGGCAATGATGCCCGACGCGGCGCGGGCAATGCCGCTGATCGCCCGCAACAGTGTCGACTTACCCGCGCCGTTGGCGCCGAGAATGGCAACCAGGCGGCCGGTCTCGACCTTGATCGAAACATTCCGCAAGGCTTCGACCGAGCCGTAGCGCACGCACAGGCCTGAAACCTCAAGCATCAAGGGCCTCGCCGAGATAGGAGGACATCACCCTGGCATCGCCGAGCACCTCTGCGGGAGGGCCATTGGCGATGAGGTGGCCGAGATCGAGCACCACCAGCCGGTCGCATAGCTCCGAGACAAAAGGCATGTTGTGCTCGACGACGAGGATGCCGAGGCCGAATTCCCGGCGCAGTCCGAGCAGGATTTCCCGGAGCCTCGAAATCTCCGCGTCGTTCAGGCCGGCGATCGGTTCATCGAGCAGCAGGAAGCGGATGTCCATCAGCAGCGCGCGGCCGAGATCGATCAGCTTGCGGTGGCCATAGGGCAGGCTGCGAACATCGGTTTGCGCGGCGTCCGACAGACCTAGCCGCACGAGAATGTCCGCGACCTTCGCTTCCGCCGCGCGCTCCTGGCGCTGCACGCTTGGTAGCCGCAGCAATTCACTGAGCAGGTCGTAGTCGAGCGAACCGTGGCAGGCGATCAGAAGATTTTCACGCACCGAGAGGTCGGCAACCAGTTCCGGCTGCTGGAACACCCGGCCGATGCCGTGGCGCGCCACGCTTGCCGCTGACATCGCCGAGAGCGCAACGCCGTCGAGCCGGACGCGGCCCCGGGTCGGCCGCGTGATGCCGGAGATACAGTTAAGCAGCGTGCTCTTGCCGGCGCCATTCGGGCCGATCAGTCCGACGATCGAGCCGGCCTCGAGCGCAAGACTGACGCCGCTCAGCGCATGGATGCCGCCAAAATCCACCGACACGTCTTCGACTGTCAGCGTCATGTCAGGACCTCCGCCCGAGACGGCGCAGCATTCCCCAGAGACCCCGGGGCATGAACACCATGACAACAACCAGCAGCAGGCCGAAGACGAGGCCCGGCGCATCCTTGATACCGCGCAACAGCTCGGGAACGATGACATAGAAAATCGCGCCGAGAACGGAGCCGCCGATGGTGCCGAGGCCTCCGATCACCACCATGCTCAGGAATGAGATGGAAAGTCCGACGCTAAAGCTTTCCGGATTGATGTAGCGCACGAGGTAGGCGAACAGGCCGCCGGCAATTGCCGCGTAGAAGGCGCTGATGGCGAACACCGTGACCTTGTATCGGGCGGCGTGGATCCCGAGCGATCCGGCCGCGATCTCGCTCTCCCGGATGACGAGCAGTGCGCGGCCGGTGCGGCCGCGGCTGACATTCCACGCCCCGATCAGGCCGACCGTCACGCAGGCCAGCGTCAGGTAATAGAGCCCGGTCGCGCCGATCTCATATCCGGCGATGCGTGGCGCGGCAAGCGCCAGGCCGCCACCGCCCCCGGTCAGCCCCCGCCATTCGAAGATGATCTTCTGCAGCACGACGCCAAAACCCAGCGTGGCAATTGCCAGATAGATATTTTTCAGGCGAAGCGCCGGCACTGCAGCGAGCGCGCCGATCGCGGTGGTGAACAGGGCGCCGGCGAGCAGCGCGGCGAGATAGGGAAATCCCGCCTTCTCGGTCAGGATCGCGGTGGCATAAGCGCCGACGCCGAACAGCGAAGCGTGACACAGGCTGATCTGCCCGGCATAGCCGGTGAGCAGGTTGAGGCCGAGTGCCACCAGCGCGAAGATGCCGGTCAGCGTGATCAGGTAAAGGCCGTAGCCGTTGAGGCCGAGCGGCGCCAGGCAGGCCAGCAGAAAACACAGAGCGACGAACGCCGTGCCCGAACTCCGCGACACCAGCGGTTTCGGCGCGGCGATGATGTCGGCGGCAGCGCTCATGCCTTGCGAATCCGGACGCGGCCGAAAATCCCTTCGGGCCGCACGATCAGCACCGCGATGATGATGATGAAGGTAATGGCATCGGCAAAGGACGGCGAAAGGTAGGCGCCGGTCAGGTTTTCGGCGACCCCCAGCGTCAGGCAGCCGAGAAATACGCCAATCAGGCTGTTCAATCCGCCCAGCACGCCGCCGGCGAACGCCTTGATGAGAAGCGCGCTCATCAGATTGGTGTCGAGGAAGAGCGCGGGTGCCGTGAGAATGCCGGCAACCGCGCCGACCAGCCCGCCCAGGCCCCAGGCGATCGCCGATGTTCGCGTGATCGACACGCCCATCAGCCGCGCCACGGTTTGATTCTGGCTTGCGGCCCGCATACCAAGCCCGGTCCAGGTGAGGCGAAGAAACAGGGTCATGCCGATGATGATGACGAGTCCGACGGCGATATTCACGACGCTGTCGACCGACACCGGAACGCCCGCGATCAGGAAGGGAGGCGAGAAGGCGAAGGGCGACGGAAAGGTATAGGTCTGATGACCCCAGATCAGCCCGGCGACGCTGTTGAGCACGATATTCAGGCCCAGCGTTGCGATGATGGCGGAAAGCACCGGACCGCCGACCAGCGGGCGGATCACCACTTGCTGGACGACGATACCCTGCACCAGCCCGAATACGAGCGCGAGCGACACCGCCTGCCACCAGGGCAGGCCGACGCCGTCCATTAGCCAATAGGCGAAGAAGGTCGCCAGCATCGCCATCTCGCCCTGGGCGAAATTGGCGATATCGGTGATGTTGAGCACGATCACGATTGCGATGCCGACCATCGCATAGAGACAGCCGGCGGCGAGCCCTCCAACGACGAGATTAGCGATCATAAGGACTGAGCCTCCGGCATCAATGCGACGAAGGAGTGCGGCCTTCCGATCGGCGAGACTCTTTCGCCCTCATCTTCACGCTTTGCCTCCCGCTTTTACTTTTTTGGTTTGACCCGTCCGCAACGGCCCCGTGAAGGTCAGCACGCGCTTGCCTGGTAAGACCGGCCTGGCCGGCGATCCCGCCACGCGCAAATCTCCGACGTCGCGGGTCAGCGCGGTCGCGGGTGTCGAGGACAGCGCCCGCTCGAAGATCTGGCCGAGCGCGAGCGTCAGTTGCTCCGGCTTCCAGGCGCCGTTCGGCTTGAACCATTTAGGAACCCAGTTCATCGCGCCGAGAATGACGAAGATCGCCAGCTTGGGATCGCACGGCACCACGCTACCGTCCTCGATGCCCTCCCTGACCAGCGCCCGCAGCGAGCGTTCGAACTTGTCGCGCTGCCGAACCAGCTTGGCGCGGTCGCCCGGCTCGAGCGCCTGTTCTTCCATCAGGCCAACCCCGCAATTGAGTTCGTCGATCAATTGCGAGACGTAGCCGGAGATCGTCAGCACCAGCCGGTCACGCCCGTTCGTGCCCTCCTTGCGCCCGCGCTCGAGGCTTGCAAAGGCGACCTCCATGGCGTGCTCGAAGCATGCGGCCAGCAAACTGTTCTTGTTCGGGAAATAGTGGTAGAGCGCGGCTTTGGTGACGCCCAGGCTGGTCGCGATCTCGGTCAGCGAGGTCGCGTGGTAACCCTTGTAATTGAACGACGCGGCCGCCTCGCGCAGCACCTCGCGGCGTTTGATCCCGTGCACATCTGCCTTGGTGGGGAACAAGCCTGCCTCCCGGAAACCGTCGTTCTTGCTGTCGGATACGCTAGCCGTTAGTGTACCGTCTGACAAGTCGGCTTCCTAACCGCGCGGTCAGTACTACTGAATGTTGATCGGCGAAAGCCGCGGGCATGAATTGGAAAGGGAACGCGCGTTGGGCCTTTATCTCGAAGATTTCGAAATCAATACCACGCATCGGACGCGCGGCCGCACCATCGGCGAGGGCGACGTATCGCTGTTTGCCGGACTGGTCGGCGACCACAATCCGCTGCATGTCGACGAGGAATTCTCCCGGCAAAGCATCTTCGGCGGCCGCGTCGCCCATGGGCCGCTGGTGCTGTCGACGGCGATCGGATTGATGTCGCAACTCGACTGGATCGACGGCACGGCGCTCGGCCTGCTCGGGATATCCTGGGAATTCCATGCGCCGGTGAGGCTTGGCGATACCATCAGCGCCAGGGTCACGCCGCTGGAGGCCCGGCCAAGCCAACTGCCCGCGCGCGGCGTTCTTAAGATCGGATTCGAGGTGCTCAATCAGAACGAGGAAGTCGTCCAGGTCGGATCGATCGTCCTGTTGATGCAGCGCCGTCCCGATGCGGCAAAAAAGCTGCCGGAGCGCGCCGCGGTGTCATGACCGGACGCGCCTTGCCTCACCAGGCGGTCAATCAGGTGGCGGAGCGGCAAGAATGCGCCTCGCCTGCGCCAGATGCGGCGCATCGATCATCACGCCGTCGATCTGAACGGCGCCGGAATCGCTGGCTTCAAGCGCATCCACCACGCGTTGCGCCCAGTCGCGTTCGCCCTGCGTATAGGTGAAGGCCTTGTTGATGATCGCGACCTGCGAAGGATGGATCGCGGCCTTGGCGGCAAAGCCGTCGCGGCGCGCGGCATTGGCCTCCCGCGAAAGCGCCTCGGGATCGCGAAAATCGGTGAACACCGCATCGATCGGCAGCACGCCCGCGGCGCGCGCTGCCAACAGGCACAGACTGCGCGCCAGCGCGAACGGCGCGGTGTAGGCGCCGCTCGCATCGCGATTGGCGGTCGCGCCGATGTCGGCGGCGAGGTCTTCGCCGCCCCACAATAATCCGGCCAATCGCGGGCGGCCCCACGAGGCCGCCGCCAGCGACAGGGTGGAGGCTGCGGTCTCCGTGCACACCGGAAGGATACGGGTAGTCCCGATCGCGTCGCGCGGTTCGCGTTCGCCGATCAGCGCGTCGAGGCGGTCGAGATCGTGCGGACCGCTCAGCTTGGGCAGCATGATGCCATGCGGCCGTAGTGGCAGCACCGCGTCGAGATCGCCCGGGCACCACTGGCTGTCGAGCGGATTGACCCTGACATAGATCAGCGGTCCGCTGCGGCGGGTGGCCGTCAGCGCCTCGATCACGAGGCGGCGCGCCTCTTCCTTCCTGTCGGGTTGCACCGCATCCTCGAGATCGAAGATGACCGCGTCGGCCTCGCCGGCGGCGGCCTTCGCCATCATCTTCGGCGACCCGCCGGGCGCGAACAATAGCGAGCGCATTTTTACACCACCGGCTTCTTGCGCATCAGGGCGGCGCGTTCGCAGGTCGCGACCACCTCGCCGTTCTGGTTGATGGTTTCGTGGAAGAAATTGACGATGCCCTCGTTGGGACGCGACTTGCTCGCCCGCTTCGACCGCACCGTGGTGCGGACCTTCACGGTATCGCCGTGGAATAGCGGCTTGGGGAAGCGGACGTCGGTCATCCCGAGATTGGCCAGCGTGGTGCCGAAGGTGGTGTCGTTGACGGACATGCCGATCATCAAGCCGAGCGTGAACAGGCTGTTGACCAGCGGCTTGCCCCATTCGGACTTCGCCGCGAAATGCGCGTCGATGTGCAGCGGTTGCACGTTCATGGTGAGCAGCGAGAACCACACATTGTCCGTCTCGGTGATGGTGCGCGACCATTCATGGTTGAACACCATGCCGTCCTCGAATTCCTCGAACCAGAGTCCCGCCATTAGACTTCCTCCTCCGCATCGGCTGAAATTATTTCGACGAGCACCGCGCCGGCCGGCACTGTATCGCCGGCATTGCAACCGATGGCCGCGATATGCCCGGTGACCGGCGCGGTCAAGGTGTGAACGAGCTTCATAGCCTCCATCTGCAGCACGGCGCTTCCCTTCTCGACGGCATCGCCGACCGCGACGAAGATCTGCGACACTACCCCGTGCAACGGCGCGTCGATGATGTTGCCGCCGCGCTCGCTGCTGCCGGGCGCACGCGGCAGGTCGACCTTCAATTCGATCCTGGCGGCGATGGCCATGCCGTCGCGTGTGATTTGAACCAGATTGCCGTCGCGCCGCACGATGAACGGCGTTTCGGGCGCAGCCACCGACAAGGTCATCGACCTGCCATCGCAGGCGATCGCGCCGAGCGCGATCGCCGTTCCGCCAATTTCGGCTGTCATGCCGGCACGGCCGACCATGATCTCCACATCGCTGTCGCCATACTCGTCCGACACATGCAGCGTCGTGCCGGCGGGACGTTGCGAGGCCATCACCCGCACCGCGCTCCGCCGCGCCCAGGGGCTGGTCCAGGCCGTCTCCGCTTCGTCAGCCACCGGCTGCAGCCAGAACGCGGCGGCCGCAGCACGCAGCATGGTCAAATCGGCGGGTTGCGGGTCCCATCCGTCCGGAAAAGCGGTTTCGATGAAGCGCGTGGTGGCCTTGCCGTCAGCGAACAATGGATGCCTGATCGCATCGATCAGGAACGCCTGCGTGGTCGGCAGCCCCAGCAACGTCAGCGACTGCAGTCCAGCGGCAAGACGCGACAGCGCGCTCTCGCGGTTTGCGCCATGGACGATCAGCTTTGCCAGCAGCGAGTCATAATAGAGACCGATCTCCGAGCCGCTTTCCACGCCGGAGTCGAAACGCAATCCCCGGGGTGCGGCGACCTCCGTGAGCCGGCCGGTGGCCGGCTGGAAATGATGGTCGGCGCGCTCCGCCGTGATCCGCGCCTCGATGGCATGGCCATTGAGGCGGATGTCCTTTTGCGCCAGCGGCAGCTTCTCGCCGGCCGCAGCCAGCAACTGCCATTCGACCAGATCGATCCCGGCGATGAATTCGGTGACGGGATGCTCGACCTGCAGCCGCGTGTTCATCTCCAGAAAATATGGCGTGTCGTCGCCGGCTTCCATGATGAATTCTACCGTGCCTGCGAAATCATAGTTGATGGCGCGGCCGAGCAGCAACGCCGCCTCGTAAAGCGCGTGGCGCACTTTCTCCGAAAGGTTCGGCGCCGGCGCTTCCTCCAGAACTTTCTGGTTGTTGCGCTGCACAGAGCAATCGCGCTCGAACAGATGCAGCAGCGAGCCCTGCCGATCGCCCGCGAGCTGAACCTCGAGATGGCGCGGATTGAGGATGAATTTTTCCAGCAGCACCCGGCCGTCGCCGAACGCGGCTTCCGCCTCGGTACGCGCACTGGCAAGTGCGTCGGCGAAATCGGCTGACCGATCGACGCGCCGCATCCCTCTCCCGCCGCCGCCGGCGGAGGCCTTGATCAACACGGGATAGCCGATCCGTCCGGCTGCGGCCGACAAACTCTTCACATCCTGTGCATCGCCATGATAGCCGGGAACCGTCGGCACACCTGCGGCCTCGGCGATGCGTTTGGATTCGATCTTCGAGCCCATGCGCGCCACGGCGTCGGCGGAAGGTCCGACGAAGATGATGCCGGCTTCGTCACAGCGCCGGACGAAGGCGGCATTTTCCGACAGGAAACCGTAGCCGGGATGCACCGCGTCGGCCTCGGATTGCTTCACGGCTTTGAGGATCGCGTCCATGTCGAGATAGCTGGCGCGCGCCGGCGCGGGCCCGATGCGAATGGCCTCATCCGCGGCACGGACGTGCGGTGCATCGGCATCGGCGTCCGAATAGACCGTGATGGTGCGCAATCCGAGCCGCGCGCAGGTCCGCATGATCCGGACCGCGATTTCGCCGCGGTTGGCGACCAGCACCGAACGGATCGGACGAGGAGAAGCCGTAAATCTCACTTCGGTTGCGCCTTACATGCGATAGACCGGGCTCGGTCCGGTCGCTGGAGGCTGCATCGCGCCGATCGCGATGCAGAGGCCGAGCACGTCGCGGGTATCGCGCGGCTCGATCAGGCCGTCGTCCCAGAGCCGCGCCGTGCAGTAATACGGATCGGACTGTTCGCCGAACATGTTGCGGAGCATCAGTTCGTGCTCGGCGAGGTCGGCATCGCTGGCCGGGTTGCGCGAGATGCTCGAGCGGCGCAAGTCCATCAGCACCGAGCTGCCGACATCCGGGCTCATGGTCCCGAGCCGCGCATTCGGCCACATGAACATGAAGCGCGGCCGGAAGCCGCGGCCGCTCATGCCGTAATTGCCGGCGCCATAGGAGCCGCCGGTCACGACCGTGTATCGCGGCACCCGCGCATTGGCGACGGCGTAGACCAGCTTTGCGGAATTCTTGGCGATGCCGCCGCGTTCGGCTTCCGATCCCACCATGAAGCCGGTGATGTTCTGGAGGAACAGGATAGGGATATTGCGCTGATCGCAGAGTTCGATGAAATGCGCGCCCTTGAGCGAAGATTCCGTGAACAGCACGCCGTTGTTGGCGAGGATGCCGATCGGCATGCCCTTGATATGCGCAAAGCCGCAGACCAGCGTCGAACCGTAGAGCGGCTTGAACTCGTGGAATTCGCTGGCGTCGACCAGGCGAGCGATGATCTCGCGCTGATCGAACGGCCGCGTGAGATCGGCGCCGATGATGCCGGGGATATCGGCGGCGTCGAACAATGGCGGCCGGGACGGTCGCAACTCGCCATGGACCTTCTGCACGCGGCTCAGCGCGCCGACGATGTCGCGCGTCTTGGCGATGGCTTCGGCCTCGTCGCGCGCGAAATGGTCGGAGACGCCCGAGACGGTGCTGTGCATTTCGGCGCCGCCCAGCGTCTCGCGGTCGACGATCTCCTTGATCGCGGCCTTGACGATCTGCGGTCCGCCGAGATGCACGCTGCTGTTGCCGGCGGTCATCACCACTTCATCCGACAGCGCCGGGATATAGGCGCCACCGGCGGTGCATTCGCCAAACACGGCGGCGATCTGCGGAATGCCCTGAGCCGACATCCGGCATTGCCGGTAAAACGCTCCGCCAAAATGATCCTGATCGGGAAACACCTCGTCGCCCTGCGAAAGATTGGCGCCGCCGCAGTCGACCAGATAGACCACCGGCAGGCGGTTCTCGAACGCGATGTCCTGGGCGCGGACGTGCTTGCGGATGGTTTCCTTGTAGAACGAGCCGCCCTTGGTGGTGGCGTCGTTGGCGATGATCATGCAGACCACGCCGCGCACGGTGCCGATGCCGGTGACGATGCCGGCCGAGGGCACATTGTTGTCGTAAAGCCCCCAGGCGGCGAGCGGCGATAGTTCGAGGAACGGGCTGAGCGGATCGATCAGCATGTCGATGCGGTCGCGCGCCGGAATCTTGCCGCGCTCGCGATGCCGCTGAAGCATGCGCTCGCCGCCGCCCGCGATCGCCCAGGCCTGCCGTTCATGCAGGGTCTTGACCAGGCTGTCATAGATCGCCGCGTTCGCCTTGTAGGCCTCGGCGCCCTTGTCGATCGAACTTGCCAGCGTCGCCATTAGAAAGCTTCCAGGACTCGACTCCGCATGCGGCGGATTTGCGTTTCTACCTAACATTAGTTAGAATCGGAAATCAAGGCACGCCAAGCTGGATTCCGGCCTGGTCGGACACGGGCTTCCATTGCGATGCGGGCGGATGCGCAGCACAAACCGGCGACGACGAAGCGCAGGTCGCGCAGCCCCGCGGTCGCGCCAGCCAAGGCGCCACCCGACGACACGCGCCGTCAAATTCTCGACGCGGCCGCCAGGTTATTGCGGCGCAATGGTTACGCCTC
>CAVPFQ010000008.1:0-39120 GCA_963703845.1 uncultured Alphaproteobacteria bacterium | reverse complement strand
TGGCGAATCCATCAGCCTCGATCCGAAATCGTTGCGACGGGTCGCCAAGGCGGCGGTCTCTTGCGTCTACTGGCTCGGAATGCCGCGGGACGGGGCAGAGTTGGACAAGCGAGCGGAGCAGTTCCGGTCCGCCTACAAATCGGAAGTTGGACGGGTTGCGGGTGCTTCCGCCTATTTCATCGGCATCTGGGATGCCGTCGCTGCGATTGGCTGGCAGCGCTTCTTCCCGGACTGGACCTACGATCGGCACTTCACTTCGGACGTCCAGTACGCGCGACATCTGCAATCGATCGACGAAGGGCGAAAGGACTTTAAGCGAGTGCCATGGGGAGGGAGCGGAACCGTTAAGTGGCCCGACAGGCAGGGCGAGCCGGAACAATTCGATCAGATCTGGTTCGCAGGAAACCACGCCGATATCGGCGGAAGTTATCCAGAAAACGAGTTCTCGGCTGTCCGACATCACGCTCGACTGGATGCTGGAGTTCATCACCGACAAGATCCCCGAGGGGGCGCGCGTGATCGTCGACAAGAGTCTGCTGCGGCTTTATCCTTCGGCCGACGGAATGATGCACGACGAATGCATGGTGGGAATAGGTGGGACCGCACTCCACTGGTCGAAAGCGGTCCGCGACGTACCGGACACCGCGCAACTTCACGAGACAGTCTATGTGCGGCTCGCGATGAAATCAGTGCGCAACTACACGAGCTTCGGTCCGTACCGGCCGGTCGCTCTGCAAAAGCATCTCAAAGCGAAGAAATACTTCGAAGGTAACGCGCACAACGACCCGAATTCCGCTGGAACATCTCCCCAGGGCAATCCGGTTTCGACCTGATCGGGCGATCTGATGAGGTCAACAGCTTCGGTGGGCTCCCTTCTCATCGATATCTCTCCACCAGTATCGCGTCGATCTTCTCGGATTTGGTGCGGACCCCTTCTTCGGACGCAAAAACGTCCAATAAAACGTCCAACAAGACGTCCAACATTAAAATCGATCCACTGGAATAAGTCATTATTTTTGCTAGGAAAATTAGGTTAATAATTTTGACACGGAGCGCTTCACCCGCTCCAGCCTGTTCAATAGCGAGAGGGGTCGGATTTCTTCGTACAAATAGGCTGCTTTACACGTTCTAATGCTCGCTTTCCGATCGGCTGTTTCGCGTGTCTCTTGGTATCCAGTCGTATTCTGCGCGCTTCTCCAGACCGACAGCGGTGTAGCGGGCCTCCGCCACCAACGCCAAGCGCTTATGCCACCATACTGAGGACAAACAGCGCTGGTTGCGTATGATTCCCCCTGGGCACCAACGCTTCCACGCCGAAATTCTGGCCGGATCGCAAGCGTCGTCGACTATCATATGAGCTTGCCACGGATCGAACCGGGCAGCATCAACCACGCCTGAAGATAGGTGACTCACACCTGCGTGCCGCGCTTGATCGGCATCACCTTCTTGGGATCGAGCCAGTGGTCGATCCGATCAGCCCAATGCTGCATCAGCTTCGTGCGCGAGCCGATCAGCGCGAGCGGTCCGTGCTTCTTGTAGAGTCCCTCCACAGTCGAATTATCGAGATGCGCGAGCTGCAGCTCGACGACATCGCCATCCCATGCCTTGGCGTCCTTGATCTCTTCGTGGTGAGACAGGGTCGAGAAGGTGGTCCGGAATCCGTGGGCACAATGATCAGTCTTGGTGTCAATGCCAAGCAGCCGCAAGCGCTTGTTGAGCGTGTTGTTTGATAGTGGCGAGTCCTTCGAGCAAGAAAATGCGTATCGGCGATGGCCGGTCAGCTTCTGAACGCCGCGCAGGATTGCGAGTGCCTGCCGTGACAAAGGTACGACATGGTCCCAACCGGTCTTCATCTTGGCGGCTGGTATAGTCCAGCGTTCGGCGTCCCAATCGACCTCGCTCCACTCCATTTCATTGACCATGCCGGGGCGAGGAATGGTCAGCGCATCGAAGCGCAAGGCAAGCCCGACGACGTCACTAAACCTCGCTCTCGTCCACGGTGCGCTGATGAGCTTGAAGACGCGTGTCACGTCGCGTGGTTCGGTAACGCCTGGACGCGGCGTCGAAATGTTGGCAATCATCTGCCCATTCAGGTTGCGGAATGGATTGTAGCCGTCGCCTTCGACATCGGCATAGTTGCAGATTTGCTCACCGATGCTGCGCACGCGGTCGCGGGTTTCCAGCTTTCCCTCGGCTTCGTATGAACGCATGAAAGCGAGCACGTCCGGACGCTTGATGTCCTGCCTGCACAGCTTGCCGAAGCGATTCTTGATGTAGCCGACGCGCAGTTCAAGCACCTCGATGGTCTTGGGGTCGCGCACCGCGACGATCCTGCCGCGCTTGACCTTTTCGACCTTCTTCTTTGCGAGCCACTCGTCGGCCCATTGCCCGAAAGGCCGGGCGGCGGCCTGCCTGTGCTTGTCGAGCTGCTTCTCGATGCTTGGGTCTTTGCCTTCCTTGAGCAGATCTTTGGCTTTGTCGCGCTCGCGCCGCGCGTCTGCGAGCGAGAACGTCCCATCCTTGCCGTTGCCGTAGGGTCCGATGGAGTAGGTTTTCTGGCGGCCATGGAAGCGGTAGTCCATCCGCCAGAGCTTCGAGGCAGCGTTGCCAGGCCTGCTCACGTCCGGCGTGACGAAGAGATAGAGCCAGCCGCCGGTCACGTCGGAAATCTTGGCGGGACTCCACGCGCCCTTGACGAAGTTCGGTCGGGCGGCGCGGCAGTCGACGTCGGTCCTGATCTGCTTGGGATTGGCGCACGCGCCGCCGTTCTTGCCGGCCATATGCTCAATTCCTTTATTCGGAAAAGCGAAAGTCGTTGTGAACGTTTGTTCTCCCGATGCCAGCAGGATACCAGCAAAAATACCAGCAAATCGGGCGGCTGGGATCGGAGGAGAACAAACGGTGACGAACAAGAATGTACGCGGAAGTGCCTATTTTTCAAGGGTTTCCGAGCACTGCGCGGACGGTTGCGGACGCTTTGGAACGAGCTTGAACAGCCTAGTTGGTGCCCCTGGCCGGAATCGAACCAGCACTCCTTGCGGAACTCGATTTTGAGTCGAGCGCGTCTACCAATTCCGCCACAGGGGCTTTTCCCGACATCGCAAACGAGCGAGAGGTCGCGAAGCCGGCGGAATATAGCGGGCGGGGAGGGGCGGTCAACCCGAAGCTGTCGGGCAAAGAGGGCGCGATGCCGGGTCGCTCCATGCTGCTCGAGATTGTTGCGCGCTGGCCGGCGACGCCAATGGATTCGCGGTGTCGGCCCCGCCGCCTCTCGCTGTCATCTCCCTGCCAAAACACTGCCCTGTGATTGCGGCCGCCTCGACAGCGCCCCACCTGCACGCTACGACGCTTTCCGTATCAGGAGATGACCGTGACCTCCGACACAATTGCAAATCCCGCGCAGGCGCGCGTCAATCCGGCGCTGACGGCGGCGCTCGCGGTCGCGGTGATCGCGGCGGCGACGCTGGCGGGGGCGTGGTTCTTTCAGCTGGTGCTGGATATCCAGCCCTGTCCGCTCTGCCTCGAGCAGCGTTACGCCTATTATCTCGCGGTCCCGCTTGGCGCGCTGGTCGCGCTCGCCGCGGCCAGGGATGCGCCGCGCGGCGTGGTGATGGCGGGGCTTGCCTTGCTCGCGCTCGCAACGCTCGCCAATGCCGGGCTCGGCACCTATCACGCCGGCGTCGAATGGGGTTTTTGGAAGGGGCCGACCGAATGCACCGGGCCGCTGATCGATCTCGGCAAAGCCGGCAACCTGTTGCAGCGGCTCGACACCGTCAAGGTGATCCGCTGCGACGAAGTGCAATGGCGCTTTCTCGGCCTCTCGCTCGCCGGCTACAACGTGCTGATCTCGCTCCTGATGGCTGCGATCGCGGGCTGGGGCATGGCGCGGCTGTCAGCACGCAAGCCCTGACGCACGGTCCCCGCGTTCACGGCGACGCCATCAAGGGCTAGTCGTCCACATCGTCCTGTGGCCGGCCGAACAGATGCACGATGCCGGGCGTTGCGATGGTCACGAACACGAAGCGCGAAATGTGATGGGCGCCGACGAAGATCGGGTCGATGTGCAGGGTCAGCGCCAGCGCCAGCATGGCGTCCATCGCGCCCGGCGCGAAGGCGACGATGACGTCGGAGATCCGCACCTGGGTAACCAGCGCACTCACCGCGACGAAGACCCCCGAGATGAGAATCGCGATCGCAAACGAGCCCAGCGCCGCGTTGACATGGCCGAGCAGCACGGTCGCCTTCATCCGCGCAAATCGCGCGCCGATCAGCGAGCCGACGCCGACCAGCGCCACGCCCCTTACCCATGACGGCAGCCCGCCTTCGACCCAGCCCGCGCCATGCAGCACGCTGGAGGCGATCATCGCGCCGAACATCCAGCTCGCCGGAAAATTTGTGAACCGCAGCGCCAGCGCCAGCGCCAGCGAGGCCAACACCAGCGCGGCCAGTTCAGGCGGCGAGGCGACGCCAAGGGTCAGCGCCGGCGACGACGCCGCCACGATCCCGGTCAGCGCCAGCACCATCGGCAAGGCCGCGGTGAGGATGATGACGCGCACGGTCTGCACCACGGCGATTGCCGGCAGGTCGGCGCCGCGCTCGACCGCCAGAATCGTGATCTGCGACAGCGCGCCGGGGCTTCCGGCCAGGAACGCCGAGGTGCGGTCCCAGCCGTGCACGCGCTGCAGATAGAAGCTGGAGCCGAAGGTCGAGCAGAAGGTGGCGAGCGCCAACAGGCCGATGGTCAGGGGATAGGCGCTGACATGCTGGATCAATTGCCGCGACACCACCGAGCCCAGCGAAATGCCCAGCAGCACCAGCACGGCCTGGGTGACATGCGCCGGCACATAAAGCGGTCGTCCCGCCAGCGCCGCGGTGCCGACCGCGATCATGGCGCCCGTGATCAGCCCGCCCGGAAGGCTCAACCACAGAAACAGCGCGCCGCCAAAACTGCCGATCGCCAGCGTCTCGATCACCCGAAGCGCCCTGGCGCGGCTTGGGATGACGGCGGCGATCGATGAGGGGATGCGGCTCACGCCGCGTTATGGCAAATCCGCCAAGGAGCGACAAATGCGTCAGCGCGATGCAGCAATGCGTGCCTTGGGTGCACTAAACTGTCATGGCCCGCCACCGGGTCGGCGCAACGCGCCGCCGGTGGCGGATGATGACGGCAGTGTGGGCCGACCGTTACGTCTTCGGCGCTTCCTTGGCGGCCTTCTTGCAGTCGGACATGAACTTCTTGCGATCCTTGCCGTGGAGGCTCTTGGCATCGGCATCCTTGGAGCATTGCAGCGACGCCGCGCTGCGCGGCTTCTCGGCCTTCTTTTCAGGCGCCATCTTCGGCGCGGGCGTTGCGGCGGGCGCGGGTGTCGCGGCCGGCGCCGTGGTTTGCGCGAAGGCCGGGCTCAATAGGAACAGGGATGCGATGGCGGCCGCGGCCGCGCGGGAGGAAAGGGTCATCATTGGGGGCACCTCGGGTTGAAGAGGGCGCAACGTCGCGCCGCAATGATGAACCGCGGATGAATGAAGCCGGCCGGGCGCTGGAAACCGGAGCACGATATTTTAGCGCAACCATCGCCCGCTCCGTTGTCACGCGCCGTCGCCGCGCTAGGATGGGGGACTACAGATCGCCCACGCCCCAAGGAGACCAAGGGATGACCATTCAAGCAAAATTATTGTGCACATTTGCCGCAGCGGGTTTTGCCGCGTTCGCGCTGAGCGCGCCCGCGCAGGCTTTGAGCATGACGGAATGTAGCGCAAAGTACAAAGCGGCCAAGGATGCGGGCACGCTCAACGGCCAGAAGTGGAACGATTTCCGCAAGGCCAATTGCGCCGCCGACGCCGCAGCAACGCCCGCCGCGGCTCCTGCCGCTGCACCGGCGCCCGCAACGGCGGCCGCGCCGAAGCCTGCGGCTGCGCCTGCGCCCGTATCGACCGGCAATGCCGTGTTCCCGTCGGCGGTCAGTCCGAAATATGCCCAGGAAAGCGCCGGCAAGGCCAGGATGCACACCTGCCTCGATCAGTACAAGGCCAACAAGGACAGCAACGCCAATGGCGGCCTGAAATGGATCCAGAAGGGCGGCGGCTATTACAGCCAGTGCAACACCAAGCTGAAGGGCTAGGCGTCTTTCGACTTGCTGGCAGGCCGGGGCCACACTTGCCCGGGCCTGCCAGTCGGTAGAGACTGCCCGAACAAGATTGCTGCACGGGCGGCCGATTTGACGAGGAGTGCATGAAAAACGTTTGCTGGAAAATCATTGCCGTGACCGGGCTCATGGTATTTTCCCAAACGGCCTCGACGGCGATGGAACAGCCGAGCGTCTACCGTCTCGCCCAGGCCGCAGAGTCCGCCGCACCCGCCGCGCCGCCGCCCGCGGATTCGAAGGCCGCGCCTGACCCATCGCCGCCTGCGGTTGCTTCGACGCCGAGTCCCACAGCGACAGCGGAAGTTACCAAAGCCGGGCCGAGTACCCCCGGCTGCGCCCTGAGATACATGGCAGCCGAACTTGCCGGCAAATTGAAGGGCCGCAAGTGGAAGCAGTTTCACCAGGAGGAGTGCGGCGCGAGCGAAGTACAGGCGGTGTTTCCCACCGCGATTGCGCCGAAATATTCCGGCGAGAGCCCGGACAAGGCCCGCACGCTCACTTGCGCCGACCAGTTCAATGCCAACAAGGCCACCAATGGCAATGGCGGCCTGAAGTGGATCGAAAAGAGCGGCGGCTATTACAGCGAGTGTGTCATCCGCCTGAAAGGTTGAGCCGCTCAGGTTTCGTCATCGGGCAGTTTTTCGGCCGATCTTGCGATCAGCTGCGATTGCAGTTTTCGCCCAACCCCGTCATAGAGATTTGCAAAACTTCTCCGGGGGACGCCGTGCCAGCGATGTTATTGTCTTGATGATATCAGCGACGCAGGGCGTGCTCGGATTGGCATCGGGAGCGCTGGTCGGATTTTCCCTTGGGCTGGTCGGCGGCGGCGGCTCGATCCTCGCGGTGCCGCTGATGGTCTATGTGGTCGGCGTGCCCGACCCGCATCTGGCGATCGGCACCAGCGCGATTGCGGTTGCGACCAACGCCGCGATCAATCTGTCGAACCATGCCCGCGGCGGCACCGTGCGATGGGGTTGCGCGCTGACCTTCGCGGCCGCCGGAATTGTCGGCGCGTTCGCCGGCTCGATCTTCGGCAAGATGCTCGACGGCCAGAAACTGCTGGCGCTGTTCGCGCTGCTGATGCTGGCGATCGCGGCCCTGATGCTGAAGACGCGGGCGCGGGTCGGCCTGCCCGACGTCAGGATGGACTGGTCCAACATGCCCGCCATCGTCGGCCTCGGGCTTGCGACCGGGACGCTGTCCGGCTTCTTCGGCATCGGCGGCGGATTCTTGATCGTGCCGGCCCTGATGCTCGCGACGGGAATGTCGATCCTCAACGCGGTCTCCTCGTCGCTGGTCGCGGTCACCGCGTTCGGCACCACCACGGCCGCGAGCTACGCCTGGTCGGGATTGATCTCCTGGGAACTCGCCGGACTGTTCATCGCCGGCGGCATCGCCGGGGGATTGATCGGCAGCCGCTCGGCGCGGCACCTGGCGGCGCGGCGGGGTGCGCTGAATATCGTGTTTGCCGCTGTCATTATCGCCGTGGCGCTCTATATGTTGGCGCGCAGCTTGCCCCCACTTCTGATGCGCACGCCCTAGGCGCCGGCCGGGAGACCTTTGGATGACGAAATCGATCGATCCGGCCGCGCCGGGACGCACACGGCGCGAGGCGCTCGGCCTGTTCGGCGCGGGAGCGGCCTTGCTTGGCCTCGCGTCGACGCCGGCATTCGGGGAGGGCAGTGAGGAGACGGTGCTGACCGAGGCGTTGGTGCTGCGCGATCCGGAAATCCCGGTAGCCGGCAACGCCAATGGCGACATCACCATCGTCGAATATTTCGACTACCAGTGTCCCTATTGCCGCAAGGTCGAGCCCGAGCTGCGCCAGGTGGTGCAGGATGACGGCAAGGTCCGCCTTGTGTTGAAGGACTGGCCGATCCTCGGGCCGGTCTCGGTCGTCGCGTCACGGATGGCGCTGGCCTGCAAATACCAGGACAAATTCGTTCAGGCGCATGACGCGCTGATCGGCGTCAACTCGAAGCTGACCGAGCCGCGCATCCGTGAACTGCTGGCCAGCGCCGGCATCGATGTCGATCGCGCCACCAGCGACCTCGCCGCGAACGCCAAGGCGATCGACGCGATCCTGGCCCGCAACAACGATCAGGCCACGGCCTTCGGCTTCAACGGTACGCCGGCCTTCATCGTCGGCAAATTCCGGGTGCCCGGCGTCCTGACCATGGCCCAATTCGACATGGCCATTGCCGATGCGCGCAAGGCGGCGGCGAAGGCGACGAAGAAGAAATAGCGATTGTGGCGACTATCTCGACGACAGCCTGATCCAGTCGTCATGGGCGCGCGTCTTCAGCGCATGCCAGTCGGCCGCCGCCACGTCCCAGTTCACGATCGTGCGATTGGCCGCCGCAACGTCGCCGTTGGCAACGCTCGACGTTTGCATCGAATCATAGACGTAGACGCCTGCGACCAGCAGCAGCGCACCCAAGATCATTCCCAGAAAAACGCGCATGGCAACCCTCCAATGACCGCCGACAACGTTGGAGAGGCGGATAGGTTCCCATCGCGGGCAGGACCCCTTCCGAGTTGTGACGTCAAGTAGCGAGGCTGATCATCCTTCGCCGCGCAGCCACCTCAGAATCTCCGCGTTCATTTCGCGCGGGTAGCAATGGCTGAGATCCTCGAGTTCGCGATAGGTGACGTCGGCGCCGGCCGCGGTCAGCAGGTCGCGCGTCTGGCGGGCGACCTGCACCGGAAACATCCAGTCGAGCCGGCCGTGCACGATGTGGACAGGCAGGCCGCGCAATCGTTCCGCGTCCGCGATCTCCGCCATCAGGGGATGGAAAGTGGCCGCGACCGGCGCGAGATGGGTGAAGGGCGAGGTGGCCTCTAACCCGGTGACGTAGCAGAAGGTGCCGCCGTCGCTCATCCCGGTCAGCAGCAGTTTTGTCGGATCGATGTTCCATCGCGCCCGCACCGCATCGAGAATCCGGGCGAGATTTGCCGTGTCGGTGTCCTCGCCCATCAACGCCCAGGTGTTGCCGGTCGCGGTCGGCGCGACCAGGATGGCGCCAAAGCTGCGCGCGTCGCGCAGCCAGCTCCACAGGAAACCGCGCCCGTTGCCGCTGCCGCCATGCAGCGCCATCACCAGCGGCCAGGCGCGCTCGGGCGTGTAATATTCCGGCACGTAAAGCGAAAAGCCGCCGCGGCCGCCGGGCTCGTTATGGTCGTGCAGGATCCCGCTGTTTTCGGCGGCCGGTTCGGCAAGGCGCGCCAGCAGACCTTCATCTTCGCGCGAAGCGGGATCGACGAAGAAGACGGAGACTGGCGGCAGTTTCGCGGCCAGCGGGTAAAGCGCCTCCAGCGCGCGCGGGGCGTAACGCAGCGCGCGAAATACGGAGACCAGGTCGCCATTGCCTTGTTCGACCTCGCGCAACCCGCCGAACGCCGTCAGCGTCGCATCGCTCGCAGCCTCCAGCGAGGCCTGGACGCCGGAAAATTCGTCGGGCCAACCGGCGAGCCGCGGCCGGACGGCCTGCAGGTCCCGGTCCGGCTCGCCGGCGGCTTCCATGACGCTGCCGAATTGCGGCGGGTTCAGATGACGCGCGACGAAGGAAAGCGCTTCGAGCGATTGCAGCAGCGGCGGCAGCACCGCCACGATGTCGTCGACCACGGCCTCGCTCATGACCGGTTCCCGTTCTGGCCGCTCGCCGGGCCAGCCATACGGCGCACGACAACGGGCTTCAAGGCTTCTCGCGCGGCTTGAATCCAAGGTACATCGAATTTGCGATCCCCATCAGCAGCAGCAGGTTGGTATCGAAATCGACGAAGACGAAATTCCAGACCGTATTCCAGAAGAAGATCACCGCGAGGATGCAGGTCCATATCACGACCTGAATCCGCTGCAGCTTGGGTCCATCGCCATCGCAGGTCAAATCGCGGAGAAATGATTTTGATTCCGCCGGAGCCGGCGGTGCGCCACCACCCGTCGCCGGTTGATCGAGCGCGACGGCCGCCAGTCCCGTGGCGCCGTTGATGCCGAGCAGCACGAGGATGGAGACGGTGATGACGTTCAGGTAGATTCCCAGCGTCAGCCACAGGAAAATGAAACCGGCGGTCGTCAATCCCAGCCACAGCGCCATCTGGGTCCGTCCCAGGCTGAATGTCCCGATCGGCTGGTCCGAAATCCTCGTCAACGCATTGAGCCTTGCGGCGGCATCGTCGGACGCCTGCTTGAGGTCCGCTCGGTTGGGAGCGGCGTCCGAGGCGGCCTTTGCCGCATCCGCCGCCGCCTTCGCAGCCGCCATTCTGGCGCTGCCGCCGACCGTCAGCGCGGTATCGCGCAGAACAGTCGAATTGGCCGCGAAGATCGTGAACGCGGCGATCAGCAAGGCCATCGACAGTCCGCCGACAACCAGGATGGGAATGCGATAGACTACGATCTTGAGGGGGGTGGCCGCGACGGCCTCGGGGCCGATGCTTGCGGATTTCGACACGCCGACCTTGGCCTGCATGACGCCGCGTTTCGTCTTGCCGGCGAGCAGTCCGCGCCAGAATTTCGTGGCGTCCGACGTCGCATCGGCAGACTGGCCGAAATCATAGGTCAGGACTTGCGGATGAGGCACGGCGGCGGCCTTGACGGTCAGCGGAACACGGCGGTCGTTGAGAAAAAGCGCGATCTCGACCGGGGCGCGATTTGTATCCGCGCCGGCCTGCGCATCCGCCACCTTCGGCGCGGCGCCGGCGACAACCAGGCACAAGCGCCCCGAGAGCGGGATGGTCTGCGGCCAGATGTCCACGACACGCAAGCCGCCGGCCTCATCCGCCGGTGTCGCGCTCGATGCCGCAGGGGCCGAAAGCTTGCCGTGGCAATCCTCGAACAAATCCGGGGACAGGCCTTCATAGGCGGTCCATATCAGGCAGACCAGTAGCGCAATGCCGCCGAATGCGCCGAGAACCTTTGCCAGTTTTTTGGCTGTGTCTCCGTAAAGTGTCATCGCGTTTCCCCTGCATATGCCCGACGGATGCCAGTGCCGTCGTGGACTCCCGGCGAAGGGAAGACCGGCCGGCGATGGATCCGAGTTCAGCTAATCACGAATCCGGCAGTCAGACATCCGCAGATTGCAGGAAAACACAGCGCAGCCGAGGCGGCGGAGGGCAGGCGCGGGCGTGTCGCGGGAAAGTTTCGACGCCCCGTTCAGTGCAGCCGCGGACCCTTCAGCAGTTTCGTGCGGTCGATCGAGGTCAGCACCACGTCGAAGGTGACGCCGTCATGGTAGACGGTGAGCGGCACGTCGACGCCGGCGGGGCCGAGCGCCCAGAGTTTGCGGTAGAACGCGCTTTGACTGGAAATCTTCTCGCCATTGACCGCCAGGATGACGTCGCCGGCCTTGAGCTCGGCGCGCGCCGCCGGACCCCTGCCTGAGATGCCGATCACCACCACGCGGTTGTCGATCTCGGTCGAATACATCCCGAGCCAGGGCCGCGCCGGCTTGTTGACGCGGCCGAATTTGCGCAGATCGTCGAGCGCCGGCTTGAGCAGGTCGATCGGCACGACCATGTTGACATGCTCGGCCTTGCCCTCGCGCTCGCGCTCGAGCTGCAGCGAACCGATGCCGATCAGTTCGCCGCGGTTCGAGATCAGCCCGGTGCCGCCCCAGTTGGGATGCGCGGGATAGGTGAAGATCGCCTCGTCCAGAAGATACTCCCAGTAGCCGGCGAATTCCTGCTTGGCGGCGATCTGGCAGGCGACCGAGCGGGTGCGTCCGCCCGCGCCGCCCATCACCGCGCGGTCGCCGATCGCCGTCGTGCCGGAGGAACCGATCGGGATCGAATCGAGTTCGATATGGCCGAGCGCCTGCACCAGGCCGAAGCCGCTCACCGAATCGATTCCCAGCGCGTGGCCTTCCACCACGCGGCCGTCGCCGAGATGCAGCCAGACCGATTCGGCCTCGGTGATCAGATAGCCGATGGTCAACACCAGCCCGTCGTCGATCAACACACCATTGCCGGCACGCTCGGTACCCAGCGTCTCCGCGCTGGAGGCATCGCTTGGAATGATCGAATGCAGCCCGACCACCGCGGAAAGCACGCGATCGAGATCGAAGGCGAAATCGCCCTGGCGCGGCTGATACGCCGGCGGCACTTTCCATTCAGTCAGAGAGGGCATGGAGAATCTCCTGGCCAACCGGCGCCTGCGTTCCGCAACCGGCAGGGAACAGCGGCGCGCGAACCAGGGATGATCTTATGTCGCAAACGACTTTCGCGAAAGTCCTTCGAGACCGACCAAACAGATTGTGACGCAGGACATGAACGACGAGCCGGTGGTGGCTACCCCGTCTGTTTCATCGTTCCATGAAACCGGGAAAAGCTCGGATGGGTCAGGTCAGGTCCGGGCTCGGTGATATTCGTGATGATCGTGTTGTTCTTGTAGTCCTCCAGATGCACCACGGTGTCGCCTTCCGCTTCCTTCCACGTGACCAGGAAGAGCTGATCCCTGATCGGCTCGACGTTGATGGTCACGGTTTCCGAATTGGCGTTGTCGAGCGTGCCGTCGGGTTTGACCCCGGTATAGGTCAGCGACGTCTCCGAATGAAAATCGAGTTGGACCCGAAACTCTCCGCCATCCCCCTTGAAATCGACCAGATAGCAGTGACCAACGGCAGGAAATCTTTCTGGCATCGTGAACTCCTTCGCAGCGGTTCGTGATTACGCGCTTCAAGCCGGGCGACCCCGGCCTATTTCACGTTCACCGTGAATAGCGGCCGTTTCTCGGGCGCGGTCCTGGCAAGGGCGGCCAGACTGGCAGGTTGACCGAGCAGGCCGTCGCGGGTGCGGATCTCGACCTCGACCTGGTCCTTTCCGACGCTGGTCGCCAGCGCACCCAGCGTCTGCAGGCCGACGGTGGCCCGCGCCTCCAGATGGGTTTGGCAATTCGCGCAGCCCTCGACGTGCCAGCGGCTCAAGATGGCTTCCGTCCCGACGTGCTGCCGCTTGCCACCGACATTGGCGAACACCGAAATCAGGAACGAGCCCCGAATCCGGGCGCGGTTGACGCCTCGGACGCTGATCGTCCTTTCGCCCGCGGCCGCTGGCGCCGCTGTGGCAAGCAGTTGCGGCCCTTCGAGCGAACCGGGGCCGTAGCTGTAGCCAAGCTGCGTTTCGATGTTGACGCAGTCCAGCGACGTGAACGGGCGCTCCTTGCCTGCCTCCTTTTTTCTGAAGGGATCGAGAGGGGAGGCCAGCGTCAGCCAGGAATTGGGCGCGGTGCCGGGCGTCGGCCCCTGACTGTCGACGGAATTGGTGCCGGGATATTCCGGGATGATTTCGAGCCGGTCGGTGAAGCCGTGCTTCTTTTGCCAGAGCCAGAACACGCGATCGACGAAGCAATGGTGAAAGAAGAAGATCGGATCCAGCCCGGCGGTGTCGTTTTCGCCCATGTCGCCATTCGCCCCTTCGATCGGGGAAGCGTCGAAGACGTTGGCGAGGTCGTATCCGCCGACCGCCAGATGGATGCTGTTATGAGGGCTTTCAAGCGGCACGACGCGGGCATTGGTGTCGTCGAACCACGCCGCGGCGGAGGTCGTATTGGAGAACACCGTGTAATTCGGCGCGTCGAGACAGGAGGCATAGCGGTCCTTCACCTTGCCGCCGACCCGCTGCCCGTTGACCACGATATCCGTGTTCAGCCACGCGACGATGTTGTCGTTCAGCAGCTTCACGTTGGTATCGTAATCGGGGTATTTCGCGTTGTGCGCCTTGGTGGCCGCGATATCGCCCGGGCCGACCAGCCCCGACAACGGATAGCGCACCGTCTCGTACCCTTGCGGCTTGCTGTAGTCCGTGTCGGGAAACGGACTGAGATTATCGGTAATGCCATGGGTGAAGACGAACGAGCGCAGCGGATTGGCGATGGTCTGGCCGTCGAGCGAAAAATCCTTCTGCGTCAGTGCGGACGGAATTCCCCTGGCGACCGAATCGGGACTGCACTCATCCCAGAACGGCAGCGTGACATCGGCGCAGCGTGGAATGCTGCGCAGCGCTTCTTCCAGTCGCACCAGATAGGCCCGATGCCAGGTCGGAAACAGAATGTTGCCATGATTGCAGTAGCCGCCCCAGTAGGACGAGTTGCCCCAGCCCGCGCCGCGAAACGGCTCGCCGTGATATCCGCCGATCATGAAAAAGGAATTTGGATCGGTGGGCGGCAGTTCCTTGATGCCCTTCCAGGCCCGCATCAGGTCTTCGAGTTCTTTCTTGTTGCCGTTGTCGTAGTCGTTCTGGATATCCTGGATCGACCGGCGGACTCTCGGTTTGGCGGCTGCGCTCATGACGGCTCCTCGCTTTTGGATCACCGCCGAAAATTCTACATGCGCGCTAAGGCAACCTCAAGTTGATAAAGTGTCATATCTGAAAATAGCGCGGAGCCGTTGGCTCGCTGAATTTCCGGGGCTATCAGGGGCAATGACGGATCGCTTCGTTCCCCTGTCCGGCCGCTGATCCCGATAGGCGCACGGCAGAATCGGTTCTACGGATCGAGCTCCGTATCCCAGTATAAATAATCCAGCCAGCTGTCGTGCAGATAATTCGGCGGGAACAGTCTGCCGTTACGGTGCAGCTGGTGCACCGTCGGCGCGAAAGGGAATTGTCTCGGAAACATCCGTGCCTGCTGCGGGGTCAGGTTGCCCTTGCGCAGGTTGCACGGCGAGCACGCCGCGACCACGTTTTCCCAGGTGGTCTGGCCGCCCTTGCTGCGCGGGATGATGTGATCGAAGGTCAGGTCGTCATTGGCCGAGCAATATTGGCAAACGAAGCGGTCGCGCAGGAATACGTTGAACCGGGTGAAGGCGGGATGCGTGCTCGGCTTGACGAAGGATTTCAGCGATACCACGCTCGGCAGCTGGATCTCGAAGGAAGGGCTGCGCACCGCGCGGTCGTAATGTTCGACGATGTTGACGCGATCGAGAAACACCGCCTTGATCGCGTCCTGCCACGACCAGAGAGACAGCGGATAATAACTGAGCGGCCGGAAATCCGCATTCAGCACCAAAACCGGCCAACCGCCTTGCGAGACATGTGCGTTCAAGTAACGCTCCTGGCCCCCATATAAGCTGCGAAGCAGCGTGAGTTGACATACTACATGCAGCGTGACGGGATTGTGAAGAGCGTTGGTGCCCTTATCCGCCGCCGCCCAGCTCCGCCTTGCCTGATTGCCGCGAACCCCGCTAAACGAAGCGGGACGACACATTTCGGCCGCATACGGATTTGGGGCATTATGGTTACCACCTCGCGTTATCTTGAGGCGCCGCGCCGGTTGCGGGCATTCGTTCGCGCCCATGAGACCAGCCTGGTCGTGCTCGCGGCGCTGGTCGGCGTCATCGGCGGACTGGTGGTGGCCGCGATGAGCGCCCTGGTCGAACTGATGCACGTGCTGCTCTTCAACGTTGAAAATGGGGAACGGCTCTCGAGCCAATACAGCGTCGAGCCGCTGCGGGGGCTCCTGGTGCCGAGCATCGGCGGTCTGCTGCTGGGGTTTGCGTTCCTGGTGCTCCAGCGTTTCCGGCCGGCCCGCGAAATCGATCCGATCGAGGCCAACGCGCTGCATGGCGGCCGGATGTCGTTTCGCGGCAGCGTCATCGTGGCGGCGCAGACGGTGTGGTCGAGCGGCGTCGGCGCCTCGGTCGGGCTGGAAGCCGGTTACACGCAGCTTGCCAGCGGTATTGCCGCCTCGTTGGGGCGCGGCTTTCATCTGCGCCGCGTCGATCAGCGCATCATGGTGGGCTGCGGCGCGGCGGCCGCGATCGCCGGCGCGTTCGGCGCGCCGCTCGCCGGCGCCTTCTATGCGTTCGAACTGGTGATCGGGGGCTATACGCCCGCCAGCCTGACGCCGGTCGGGGTTGCCGCGGTGGCCGGCTATTTCGTCGCGCATGGATTTACGGTGCTGTCGCTCGGCGTCGGCGTCGGCCCGGTCGGCGACGTGCTGGGACGCGACCTCGTGGTGGCGGCGCTGCTCGGCATCCTGGCGGCGCTGTTCGGCATCGCCATCATGCGCGGCGTGGCGCTGTGTGAGGCGCTGCTGGCAAAAACCCGGCTGTGGCCGCCGCTGCGGCCTGCGCTCGGCGGTCTTTGCGTCGGCCTGCTCGCGCTGATCACGCCGCAGGTGATGTCGTCGGGGCACGGCGCGCTGCACTTTGCCGGTTTTGTCTCGATCCCGCTTTCGGTGCTTGCGACCATCTTCCTCCTGAAAGCGCTCGCCTCGGTGCTCTCGCTGGGTTCGGGCTTTCGCGGCGGATTGTTTTTCGCGACCCTGTTCATGGGCGCGATCGGCGGCCATCTGTTCGCCGGCGGTTTCGACGCGATCTGGCCTGAACTCAACCTCAACCCCAACGTCTATGCCATCATCGGCATGAGCGCGCTGTCGGCCTCCGTGATCGGCGGGCCCTTGACGATGTCGTTCATCGCGCTGGAATTGACCGGCAATCTCTGGCTCACCACCGCCGTGCTGGTCGCGGTCATCATCTCGACCCAGATCACCCGCGAATTGTTCGGCTACTCGTTTGCGACCTGGCGGCTGCATTTGCGCGGCGAGACCATCCGCAGCGCCGCCGACATCGGCTGGATCCGCGACCTCACGGTGCGCAGCCTGATGCGGCAGGACGTTTCCACCGTCAACGCCAGTATCGGCCTGGAGCAATTCCGCGAAAAATTTCCGCTGGGATCGAAGACCCAGGTGATCGCGGTCGACGGCAGCGGCCGCTATGTCGGGCTGGCGCTGGTGGCGGACGCGCATGCGCCGGATGTCGAGGCGCCGAACGGCCTGATCGGGCTGTTGCATTACCGCGATGTGGTGCTGCATCCCGGCATGAACATCCAGGAAGCGATCGCGGTGTTCGACGCCGCCGAAGCGGAATTGCTTGCCGTGGTCGATACCGACGGCGCACACAAGCCGATCGGCGTCCTCACCGAGGCGCACGCCATGCGGCGCTATGCGGAAGAGTCCGAGCAGCGGCGGCGCGAGGCGGTGGGGGATATCTAGTTCGACCAACGGGTCGGGACGCAAGCGCGTTCAACTCAGGGCACGGCCTGCGGCTGGAGAAACGCTCTCATTTCCTCAAGGAACCGCGCGAAGGCGGGTTCGCTTTCCAACAGCACATGGTTATGGCTTTCGAGCGGAACGAGGCGGGCGCCCGGGATGCCCGCGGCGAGCCGCCGACCCGATTCGAAGGGCACCCTGGCGTCGTGCCGGGCGTGCATGACAAGGGTCGGCACCCGGACCTGGGGCAGAAGCGACGTCACGTCCACATCGCCGTTGGCGATGAGGTTGCGGGCGGCATCGGCGGGAGAACTGCTTATCCGCTGGAATTCGTTGAACCAGTCGGCCTGCTCCTTGGTGGCGCCGGGAATGAATTGCGACGTGAACATTTGCCGGAATGCCGGGTTTTCCTGACCCCAGCCGAGCCTCACCAAAGTGAGCATGGCTTCGCCGGCTTCCTTCTCGGCCACGGTCCTGGCACGCCTTTTCCACCCGACGGGATAGCCTCCGAGCAGAACCAGATGCGAAACGCGTTCGGGATGCCGGACCGCATAGGCGATCGAAACCGCGCAACCTTGCGACAGGCCGTGAAGCGCGAAGCGATCGAGGCCCGCCGCATCGACCACGGTTTCGAGATCGCTCACGAAATCCTCGAAGCAGACATCCGGCACGTCACGGTCCGAAAGTCCGTTACCGCGGGCGTCATAGCGGATGAACGTGTTGTCGCGTGACATCTCGCGATAATACGGCCGCCAGATCATGCTATCGAAGTCAGATTCGATGTGGGTCATCCAGTGACCGGTTTTCACCAGCGGAGAACCCTGCCCCATCCTGGCGTAGGCCAGCTGCACGCCATCCCTGGCTTGGCAGAAGTGGATCTCCTGTTCGTACTGGCGGGTTGCCGTGGCTGGAGCGGGTTCGTTTGCCGCGGCATCCGCGGACCCGGGAAGGGCTTCGATGTCCCTTGCCGTAAGGCCGAACACGCCCACCGCGCGGGAGATGTTCTTCACGGCCTGCTCACCGAGGTCGGCGAACGCCAGTGAAAGCTTGTCCCGGATCTGGTCGTTGGCCGCCCTTGAAATACAGACGCCGCCGGGTTCGCAAAGGGTTTCCAGCCGCGCAGCGATATTGACGCCATCGCCGAAAATGTCGTCACCGTCGATGATGATATCGCCGACGTTGATCCCGATCCGGAAGACGATCTGCTTGTCCTCGGCAATGCCGGCGTTGCGGCGGACCACGTTGCGCTGAATGTACACCGCGCAACTTACCGCATCGACCACGCTGGCGAATTCCACCAGCATGCCGTCACCGGTGGTCTTGACGATGCGGCCGCTATGCCTGGCGATGGTGGAATTGATCAATTCGCGGCGATGAGATTTCAATGACGTGATCGTGCCCATCTCATCGGCACCCATCAGTCGGCTGTAACCAACCACATCCGCCGCCAAAATGGCTGCAAGCCGACGCTGCATCGGGTTCCTCGATATGGGCCTGACGTTTCGTTATTTTGCCCGCGATTAACTGCCGCCACAAGTGCGGAGGGGCGCGCCGGGTTTGGGAGGGCCGTTGGTCTGAAAGAACTAGACCGATCCCGAAATATCTGCGAACTGGCGTCGCACGCCAATTTCCGGAGGAGCGCATGCGTCAATTGCTGAGGGTGATGGTCGCGGCCCTGATCGGCCTCGGATGGACCGGGCCCGCCGCCGCGCAGGACTATCCGACCCATCCGATCACCATGATCGTGCCGTTCCCCGCGGGAGGTGCGACCGATACGCTCGCCCGCTATCTCGGCGAGCAGATGCGGCCGATCCTGGGCCAGCCGATCATCATCGAGAACGTCAGTGGCGCCGCCGGCTCGATCGGCGTCGGCCGCGCGGTGCGCGCAGCCGCCGACGGCTACACGCTTTCGATCGGCACCTCGACCACGCACATGCTGACCGGCGGGCTCTACGCGCTTTCCTTCGACCTGCTCAAGGATCTCGAGCCGGTCATGCTGATCGGCAGCGAACCCTTGCTGATCGTCGGCAAGAAGAGCTTTCCGGCGGACGACCTGAAAGGGCTGATCGCCTGGCTCAAGGCCAATCCCGACAAGGCGTCGGTGGGCATCGCCGGCGTCGGCGCGGTCGGCCAGCTCACCGGAATTTCGTTCCAGAAGTTGACCGGAACCAAATTCCAGTTCGTGCCCTATCGCGGCAACGGGCCGGCGATGCAGGATCTGCTGGCGGGACAGATCGATTTCATGATCGAGCCGGCGTCGAATTTCAAATCGCTGGTCGCCGCCGGCAGCCTCAAGCCGTTCGCGATCACGGGCGAGAAGCGGCTGCCCTCGTCGCCGAATATTCCGACCGCGGACGAGGCGGGGTTGCCGGGCTTCTTTGCCTCGCTGTGGTACGGATTGTGGGTGCCGAAGGGCACGCCCAAGGATATCATCGCCAAGCTGAACGCCACCATGTCGCAGCTGCTCGCCCATCCCCAGGTGCGGGATCGCTTCGCGGAGCTCGGCATCCAGATCACGCCGCTCGACCAGCAATCGCCGGAGGCGCTGCGCGCGTTCCAGAAGGCCGAGATGGACCGCTGGTGGCCGATCATCAAGGCGTCCGGCCTCAAGGGGGAGTAAGGGCCTTCAAACCTTCTCCAGCTTCTGCAGGCAGCGCGCCGTCTTGACCACGTCCGGCATCGGCGTATCCGGAAAGCTGGTCTTCCAGTTGGTGACGCCGACCTCGCCGACATAAATGTCGCCTTTGGAATCCAGCGCAATGCCGTGGGGCGCCAGGAATTTGCCGGTCTCGAGCCCGGGGCCGTGCTCGCCGCCGAGCCGCGCGATGCGCTTTCCCTTGGAGTTGACGATCGAGAGCCGCGGCCCCAGATTCGGCGCCTCGCGGTTGACCGGCATGCCGGGGCCGAGTTCGCCGATGATGAAATTCGGCTCTCTGCCGCCGCAGCAATGCAGCGCGCAGGGCCGGTGCAGATTGTTCCACTGCGTCTCGTATTTGCCGTTGCCGTCGAACACCTGGACGCGGTGGTTCTCGCGGTCGGCGACATAGACCCACCCGTCGGCGTCGGTGGCGATGTTGTGGACGATGTTGAACTGGCCGGGATCGGTGCCGGACTCGCCCCAGGTCTTCATCAGCTTGCCGTCGGGGGTGTATTTGTGCACGCACGCGTTGCCGTAGCCGTCGGAGACGTAGATCTCGCCCTTCGGCGACAGCGCGGTATGGGTGCAGCGATGAAACGGCTCGCCGCTCATGTACGGCGCCGGCTTGTTGGGAATGCCGATGGTCAGCAGCACCTTGCCGTCGGTGGTGCATTTGCGCACGGAGTGGTCGCCGTCGTCGGTGCAATAGAGATTGTCCTCGGCATCGATGTGCAGCCCGTGCGCGCGCGAAAACAGGCCTTCGCCCCAGCTCTTGAGGAAATTGCCGTCGCGGTCCAGCACCACCATCGGATGGGCGCCGCGGTTGAAGACGTAGATGCGATCGTGGTTGTCGACCGCGACGGAGGCGACGTCGGTGAGATTCCAGCCGTCCGGCAGCTTCGCCCAGTTTTCCACCACGCGGTAGCGATGCTCGCCCGAGCCGAGAATGTTTTTCATGTTGTATTTCTCCCCAAAGTTTCTTTGCCTCGTCATTCCGGGATGGTCCGAAGGACCAGACCCGGAATCTTCGAGTTTCCGGGTTCGATGCTTCGCATCGCCCCGGAATGACGATTATTTCATTGCGACTGCCGCGTCCGCTCTTGTTGCCTGCCCGCCCCTCGGCAGCAACCCTTCTTCGATCGCCTTGATCTGCAGCGCCAGGTATTTCGAATTGATGCGGCATTGCGCGAGGCTGCCGGCGATGAACCAGAGGCCCGGTTGCGGCGTGCGGGTGTACATGTTGCGCAGCTCCTCGCCGTCGCCGAATCCCCAGATCGGGCCGATGCGCTTGACGATCTCCTCGCCGAACAGCCGGCCGACCAGTACTTCCTGCGGCTTGTAGCCGGTCGCCAGCACGATCAGGTCGGCGGCGAGCACTTCGCCGCTGTTCAGCCGCGCGCCCTCGGCGACGAAACGCTCGATATCGGAAAACTGCCTCAGCGCGATCTTGCCGTCGGCCACGAGATCCGAGCAGCCGACATTGAAATAATAGCCGCCGCCGCGGGTAAGATATTTGAACTGCCAGCCGGTATTGCCTTCGCCGTAGTCGAGCCTGAAACCCTTGCGGGTGAGGCGATCGAGCAAGTCCTGGTCGAGCTTCTTCGATTGCTCGGTGATCATGACATGGCTTTTCCGCGCCAGTTGCAGCGGCATCGAGGTCGCGATCAGGTCATTATCCTCCAGCGTGCCCTCGTTGTACGCGGCATAGGCGAGTTGCGCCGACGGTTCGATATTGGTGATCAGCGTCGGGCTGCGCTGCACCAGCGTCACCTCGGCGCCGCTGGAATAGAGGTCTTGGGCAACATCGTGGCCGCTATTGCCGGTGCCGATCACGATCGCGCGCTTGCGCTGCCACGCCTCGCCGTCGTCATACCGGCTGGAATGCTGGACCTTTCCGGCAAAATCCTTCAGCGAGGGAATGTCCGGCTGGTTCGGAATGCCGCTGACGCCGGTCGCCATCACCACATGGCGCGGATGCAGGACGCGCGTCGTGCCGTCGGCGCGGCGCAGCACCGCCGACCAGCGCCCGGCGGCCTCGTCATAAGCTCCGCTTTCGAATTCCGTACCGGTCCAGTAGTTCAGCTCCATCGCATCGACATAGGCCTCGAACCAGTTGGCGAGCTTGTCCTTGGGGATATAGACCGGCCAGTTCGGCGGGAACGGCATGTAGGGCAGGTGATTGACCTGCACTTGATTATGCAATGTCAGTGCGTGGTATCGCTGGCGCCAGTTGTCGCCGATGCGCGGCCAGCGGTCGACGATCAGCGTGTCGATCTGCAACTGCTTCAGGCGCGCGGCGGCCGAAAGCCCGGCATGCCCGCCGCCGACCACCAGCACATCGGGATCGCGGTCGGCATATTCGACCGACGCCTTGCGCAAATCGAGCCAGTTCGGCCCGCGAAAATCGCGCGAATAGGATTGGCCGCGCGGCCGCGACGATTTCAACTGCTCCTCAAAGCCCTTCAATTCGTCGAGCGCGGTGAGCAGTGTCCAGGCCTTCGGCCGGTTGCCGTCGGCGGCATCCGGGATCAGGCGGATGATCCCGCTGCCGCGACCTTGCGTGGTCTCGAATTTGAAGATCGCCTCGATCGAGGAGTTTCCGGCGCGTGTGACCCGCCGCGGTGCGGCGCGGTCGGGATCGATCCGGAAGCCGGAAGGCGCGGCGACGGGCGCGCGAGCCTTCAGTTCGCGCAGGATCGCGTCCGCGCCATTGAGCGTCTGCAGGTTCCAGCTCAGCGCCAGAACGTCGCGCCAGTAGCTGTCGGGATGAAACAGTTTTTTCAGCGAGGTGCCGTCGGGTTCGGCAAGAGCGCTCTCGAATTGCGCCAGCCAGTTTTCCGCTGATATCGAGATGTCGTCGGTTCTGTCCAGCATGCGCGTTTCTCGTTGGCAGCCGTCTTCGCGGCATTTCCCGGAGGCCAAAACCTATACCGTTTGCGACCGCGCAGAAAGGGCGGTTTCCGCGGGGCCCTGGCTAACTTCGCCGGCCGCCTTGTCCTGGCGGTCGATGCTTTGCTGCCTGCGAAGAATTTTTGGGACGCTCGGTTTCGAGATGTTGCAGCGGCAACGGCGCGCCGGCCTTGAGCGTCTGGATCGCGATGTTGCTGCGCACCTCGCGCACGATCGGAAGATTGAGCAGCTTGCCGACCAGGAAGCGCTGATAGTCGCCGAGTTCGGGCACTACGACTTCGAGGAAATAATCGGCGTCGCCCGAAACCAGATGGCAGGCGACGACCTCGGGTATCGCCAGGACGGTTTTTTCGAATTCCAGCGCACGCTCGTTGCTGTGGCCTTCGATCTTGACGCCGATGAAGACCGAGAAGCCGAGCCCGATGCGGTCGCGCCGCAAGGCCGCGCGATAGCCTTCGATATAGCCGTCGCGCTCCAGCCGCCTGACGCGCCGCAGGCAGGGCGATGGCGACAGCCCGATCCGCTCGGCCAGTTCGACATTGGTCAGGCGCCCGTCGGCCTGAAGTTCGGCCACGATCCGGGAGTCGGCGGCATCGAGGTCAGATTTTGGCATCTTCCATCAGATCAAAGACAAGAAAAGGCGGAATATTGCCTATATATTATCGATATTAGCACATTTCGCAAGGACATGCCCCGCACTCGCGTGTCACCCTCGCGGCATCACCTCTCAAAACCCAGCGAGCCCGCGATGGCAGACCAAGCCGCCCATGAATCCCTGCTCGACGCCGTCGAGCGCTATTTCGACCTGATGTTCGACGGGGACGTCTCGCGCTTCGGCGAGGTCTTCGCGCCGAGTGCCCAATTGCATGGATTGCGGGATGGGGCATTGCGGTTATTGTCCGCGCCGGAATTCAGTAACGCGCTCGCTGCCGGACCGTCGCCGAAGGCCAAAGGTGCCCCGCGCCGGCAGGAGCTGTTGCTGGTGGATTTCGCCTCTCCAACCCAGGCACTGGCCAAGGTCCGCGTCAGAATCGATACGCTCCTGTATATCGACTATCTCGCTTTTCATCGCATCGACGGCGCGTGGCTGATCACGGCGAAGTCGTTCCATATCGAACAGAGATATCCGGCGAGCCAATGATGCGGCGGCGGTCGCGCGATGCCGACGTCGCGGATTCATCGTTTCGATCCCGACAATTTTTTAGCGGGGGGTTTTGCTCTCGGTTCTCCTCCGATCACGCCATCGCGCTTCTTGAGCGCGCGATAATAGCTCCACCAAAGATGCGCCGCGGCACCGCGCCAGGGGCGCCAGGGTTCCGCGAGCGGGGCCATCTGCTTCGCGGTCGGGCGCGTCTTCAGGCCAAGTCCTAGTCTGACCGCCTCCTGCACCGCGAGATCGCCGGCCGGCCAGGCATCGCCATGGCCGAGGCAAAACAGCAGATAGACGTCGGCGGTCCACGGGCCGATGCCGTGCAGCGAGGTCAGCGTGTTGTGCGCGGCGTCGGCGTCCTCGTTCGCCAGCACGTCGAGATTGAGGCGCTCCGCGGCGATCTCGCGGGCGAGACTGCGCAAGGTCTTGATCTTGGCCGCCGACAGGCCGAGCCGGCCCAGCCGATCGGCGCGCGCCTTGCGCAAGGCATCGTGGTGGAACGGATCGAACGCGGCCGCAAGCCGGCCCCAGATCGCGGCTGCGCTCGCGATCGACAGTTGCTGGCCGCAGACGATGGCCGCAAGGCCGGCAAAGCCGGGCTCGCGCCGCCGCAGCGCCGGCATGCCGGCGATCTCGAAGATAGGCTTCAGCCGCGGGTCCTGCTTGACCAGCGCGTGGATGGCCTCTTCGAGGTCGGCCTGGGTGTGGAGGTGGTGGGGCATTTTCTCAGTCTTCGTCATGGCCGGGCTTGTCCCGGCCATCCACGTCTTCGTACAGTACGCGCTGCGGACAGTCATTTCATGCGGGCACAAATGTAACGTGACCCACCCTCATACGGAACTGTTGCAAGACGTGGATGGCCGGGACAAGCCCGGCCATGACGAGAACTAAACAATGCCGCCCGTCTTCCGCTTCGCGCCGAGTCCGAACGGCTACCTGCATCTCGGCCACGCCTATTCGGCGCTGTTGAATTTCGATCTCGCGCGGATGAGCGGCGGGCGCTTGCTGCTGCGCATCGAGGATATCGATACCGCCCGCTGCCGGCCGGAGTTCGAGGCCGCGATAGACGAGGACCTCGGCTGGCTCGGCATCGCCTGGGAAAGTCCGGTGCGGCGGCAGTCCGAACATCTTGCGGACTATCGGCAGGCGTTGGAAAAACTCTCCGCCCAAGGTCTGGTCTATCCGAGCTTCGAAAGCCGCGCCGAGATCGCAAGCCTGGTGGCGGAGCGGGACGCGCAGGCGCACTGGCCGCGCGACCCCGATGGCGCGCCGCTCTATCCCGGCACGGCAAAACTGCTGCCGCCTGACGCGCGGGCGCGGCTGCTCGAATCCGGCGTGCCTTATGCGCTGCGGCTCGACATGGCAGCGGCCTGTGCACGTTGTGGCGAGTTCGGCTGGCTCGAGCGCGGCGCAGGCCCGGACGGCGAGACCGGCCGCGTCGCCGGCCGGCCTGAAGCCTGGGGCGACGTCATCCTCGCGCGCAAGGAGACGCCGACCAGCTATCATCTCGCTGTCGTGGTCGACGATGCCCTGCAAGGCGTGACGGAGGTGGTGCGGGGCCGGGACCTGTTCCACGCGACCGGCGTCCATCGCCTGCTGCAGCGGCTGCTCGGCCTGCCCTCGCCCGCTTACCGCCACCATTGTCTCATTCCCGACGCCTCGGGCCGGAAACTGTCGAAGTCGACCGCCTCGACCGGCTTGCGCGAGCTCCGCGCCGAGGGTGCAACGCCGGCCGATATCCGCCGCCTGATCGGCCTGGCTTGATTTCGGCCAGCCGATCGCATGATCCGGAAAAGGGACGCCGGTTTTCCGAAAAGATCATGCTCAAGCCCGCTCCGGCGTGACTCGCCGCGCCCTGCCGTGGCATGCTGCGGTCGGCCGGGTCGGGGGAATCATGGCGCCAACATCGCGCTCACCGCGCAGCAGGCGGCCGCCGAAAAAGCGGCCGCGAAAAAAACGCGCCTCCAGCCTTGCCGCCGGCAAGGCGAAGAAACGCGCCACAGCTGCTGCCAGGCCGGGCGTGGTCGAGATAGCGCTCGCCGCGTTTGCGCACGAGGTGCGCACGCCGCTCACCGGCATTCTCGCGATCAGCGATCTCCTGGCAACGTCCGATCTCGACGAGCGCGAGCGGCGCTGGGTCGATACCATCAAGGCCGGCGCCGAACATCTGGCGAGCCTTGCGACCCTGTTCGTCGATGCCGCGAAAAGCGGCCACGCCGCGTCCGGGGTGCGCCAGGACCTGTTCGATCTGCGCGCGCTGGCGCGCAACGCCGGCGATTCGCTGGCCGGCCGGGCGGCGGCGAAAGGCCTGCAATGGCGTGTCGAACTTTCGGACAAACTGCCCTCGCTGGTGGTCGGCGACCCCGTGCGATTGCGCGCTGCGCTGGAAAACCTGATCGACAATGCGGTGAAATTCACCGAGGCGGGCGAGGTCGCGTTGTCGGTCGAGCCGATGCGCGCCGCGAAGGGCAAGGTCGGCATCGCGTTTGCGGTTTCCGACAGCGGCATCGGGCTTGCGCTCGCCGAGATCAGGCGCCTGTTCCGCCCGTTCTCGCAGGCCAATGTCTCGATCGCCTCGCGCTTCGGCGGCGCCGGGCTCGGGCTGTCGTCGGTCAAGCAGATCGCGCGCGCGATGGGCGGCGACATCGTGGTGGCGCCACGGCGCGGCGGCGGCACCACCTTCACGCTGACGGTGGTGCTGACCCGCGCCAAGGCTTCCGCCACGGAAAGTCCCGATGCGGACGGCATTCCGGCAGGCGAGGTGCGGGGCCTGCGCATTCTCGGCGTCGAGGACAATCCGTTCGGCCGCGTCGTGCTCAATACCATCCTCACCGAACTCGGCCACAGCGCCGAATTCATCGGGCGGGGCGAAGCCGCCACCGAACGGATCGCGGAAAGTGCGTTCGACGCGGTCCTGATGGACATGGTGCTGCCAGGCATCGACGGCATCGAGGCGATCCGGCGGATCAGGAGCCTCAATTCGCCGCAGGGGCGCATCGCCATCATCGGGGTATCGGGCCGCGGCGACGACGAGGCGGCCTCGCGCGCCGCCGGCGCCGACGCCTTCCTGGTCAAGCCTGTGTCTCCGCGGGCTTTAGCGACTGCGCTGCTTGAAGCGACACGCCGTGCGGCAGCTGCGACTTGATGATGGCGGCGTTCAGCTCGCCGCCATAGACGAAGATCGCGGCGATGAAATACAGGAACACCAGCGCGATGATGACCGAGGCAAGGCCGGCATACATCGAGACGTAATTGTTGGCGAAGCGCGCCAGGTACGCGCCGAACACGACGCCCGACACCAGCGAGGCCACGAAGGTGAAGACGATGCCGGGCAGGATCTGCAGAAAGCTGCGACGGCCCGCCGGCAGCCAGGCATGCAGGATGAACAGCGCGACGATCAGGGCGGTAATGGTGACGCCATAGCGCGAGACGTTGAGAAATTGTTCGTTGGTCTGGACCACCACCGGAATATGGCGCCGCACCGCCTCGATGATCAGCGGGCCGAGCACGATCAGGAACGCCATCGCCAGCGCCGTGACGGCGGCGACCAGCGTATAGCCGATCAATTCCAGCCGCAGCCAGTACCAGCGCCGCGGCTCGGCCACGGCATAGGCGCGGTTGAGCGCCACCCGCAGCGCCTCCACGCCGTTCGAGGCAAAGTAGACCGCGAGCAGCGCACCGATGGTCAGCGCATCGCCGCGGGTCGTGGTCAGCACGTCGTGGATCTCACCCGACAGCGAATCGGCGACCTGCCTCGGCCAGACCTGCAGCATCAGCCCCGCGGCCTGGTCGGCGAGTTCCTTGGAGCCGAAAAAACCGGCGAGCGAGGTCAGCACGATCAAGAACGGAAACAACGCCATCAGCGTCGACAGCGCGATATGGCTGGCGATCGCCCAACCGTCGTCGGCGAGAAACGTGTAGAACGCGTCCAGGCCGACATGAAAGACGTAGCGAAGCTGCCTCACGTTCCACCTTGGCCTGCCGGATGCCGGGTCGAGTCGCTGAATGCCCCAAGCTTCTGACAATATCGGACCAAAAGCCAGATCATAGCACCCCGCCGCCGTCCGGTGCGGGCGATGGCGGACCGCCTTGCGGGGTGATATGTAGCGCCGATGGCATCATTCCTGAGCACGATCATCCTTCCCGTCGCGGTTGCCGCCGTCGCCTTCGTACTGCTGCTGGGCCTCATCAATATGATGCGGGGCGGCTCGCCGAACCGCTCGCAGAAACTGATGCGGCTCCGAGTGCTGCTGCAATTCGTCGCCATCGTGATCACCGTCCTCGCGGTCTGGGCGATGGGGCATTAGAGGGAACACACCATGGTGGTCCTCAACCGCATCTACACGAAAACCGGCGATGACGGCACCACTGCGCTCGGCAGCGGCGAACGCCGGCCGAAATACGACCTGCGGATCGCGGCCTTTGGAACCGTCGACGAGACCAACGCCGCGATCGGCATTGTCCGGCTGCATCTCGGCCAGGCGCCCGATCTCGATCATATGCTGGGCCTGATCCAGAATGATCTGTTCGACCTCGGCGCCGACCTCGCGGTGCCGCAACGTGAGGGCAAGGCGGAACGCCTGCGGGTGCTGTCGAGCCAGGTCGAGCGGCTGGAGCGCGACATCGACAGCCTGAACGCACATTTGGCGCCCCTGACCTCGTTCGTGCTGCCCGGCGGCACGCCGGCGGCCGCCTACCTGCATCTGGCGCGCACCATTTGCCGCAGGGCGGAACGGATCGTGGTGGAACTCGCGGCCAACCCGGATGAACCGGTCGGCGCCGCCGCAATCCAATATTTGAACCGGCTGTCGGACTTCCTGTTCGTGGCCAGCCGCTCCGTCAACGACAACGGCCAGGGCGACGTGCTCTGGGTGCCCGGCCAGAACCGTTGACGCGGGTTTGGACGCGATTTTTGGCCCTCGCGCGTTGACCGGGGTTGGCCGGACCTTTAGGTTCCGCGCCCAAGCCGATCAATAGGCAAATGCAAGCGAAAGAGGATCGATGAAGGTTCTGGTGCCGGTCAAGCGGGTGGTCGATTACAACGTCAAGGTCCGCGTCAAGAGCGACGGATCGGGCGTCGAACTCGCCAACGTCAAGATGTCGATGAATCCGTTCGATGAAATCGCCGTCGAGGAGGCCCTGCGGCTGCGGGAGGCCGGCAAGGCGACCGAGGTGGTGGTGGTGTCGATCGGCCCGGCCCAGGCCGCCGAGACCATCCGGACGGGACTCGCCATGGGCGCCGACCGCGGCATCCTGGTCAAGGCCGAGGGCAATGTCGAACCTTTGGCGGTGGCGAAGATCCTGAAAGCCATCGCCGACGAGGAGAAGCCCGGCCTGATCATTCTCGGCAAGCAGGCGATCGATGACGACTCAAACCAGACCGGCCAGATGCTGGCGGCGCTGCTCGGATGGTCGCAGGCGACCTTTGCCTCCAGGCTGGAAGTCGACGGCGCCGATTTCAAGGTCACGCGCGAAGTCGACGGCGGCCTGCAGACCCTGAAGCTCAAGGGCCCGGCGATCGTAACTACCGATCTCAGGCTGAACGAGCCGCGCTATGCCTCGCTGCCCAATATCATGAAGGCGAAGAAGAAGCCGATTGCCGACAAGAGCGCCTCCGATTACGGCGTCGACCTCGCCGCGCATCTGGAGATCCTGAAAACTTCCGAACCGCCCGGGCGCAAGGGCGGCGTCAAGGTCAAGGACGTCAGCGAACTGGTGTCGAAACTCAAGAACGAAGCCGGGGTTCTCTGATGACCACGCTGTTGATGGCCGAACACGAAGGCGCGACCCTGAAGGACTCCACCAACAAGGCGCTGACGGCGGCAAGCCAACTCGGCGCCGAGGTCCATGTGCTGGTCGCCGGCAGCGGCGAAGGCACCAGGGCCGCCGCCGAGGCCGCATCCAAGCTCAAGGGAGTGAGCAAGGTACTGGTGGCCGAAGGCGAGCCCTACGCCCACGACCTCGCCGAGCCGCTCGCCGCCCTGATCGTGGCGCTGGCGCCCTCCTATGACGCCTTCGTCGCGCCGGCGACCTCGCGCTTCAAGAATGTGATGCCGCGTGTCGCCGCGCTGCTCGACGTCATGCAGGTCTCCGAAATCATCAAGGTGATTTCGCCCGACACCTTCGAGCGGCCGATCTATGCCGGCAACGCAATCCAGACCGTGAAATCGAAGGACGCCAAGAAGGTCATCACGGTGCGGACCTCGACCTTCCAGGCGACCGGCGACGGCGGCAGCGCGCCGATCGAGAATGCCGCTTCCGCAGCCGATCCCGGCCTGTCGAGCTTCGTCGGCGAGGAAGTGGCCAAAAGCGATCGCCCCGAGCTGACCTCGGCAAAGATCATCGTCTCCGGCGGCCGCGCCATGCAGAGCCGCGAGAATTTCGCCAAATATATCGAGCCGCTGGCCGACAGACTGGGCGCCGGCGTCGGCGCCTCGCGCGCGGCGGTCGATGCCGGCTATGCGCCGAACGACTGGCAGGTCGGACAGACCGGCAAGGTGGTGGCGCCGGAACTCTATATCGCGATCGGCATTTCCGGCGCGATCCAGCATCTCGCCGGCATGAAGGATTCCAAGGTGATCGTCGCGATCAACAAGGATGAGGACGCGCCGATCTTCCAGGTCGCCGATTACGGCCTGGTCGCGGATCTCTATCAGGCGGTTCCGGAACTGACCGAGGAACTCGGCAAGCTCGGCAAGTAACAAGCAGACGACCGGCCGGATGAAGCCTCATTCGGCCGGTGTATATGCAAAGAGGGCGGGCAGGCGCGGGACGCGCGTCGCCCCGGGTGAGATGGCAACATGGCGGCGATGATCAAGAAGGTCGGCGTGATCGGCTCGGGCCAGATGGGCAACGGGATCGCGCATGTGGCGGCGCTGGCCGGGCTCGATGTGGTGCTCAATGACGTCTCCGCCGATCGGCTGAAATCGGCGATGGCGACCATCAACGGCAACCTGTCGCGCCAGGTCGCCAAGAAGATCATCACCGAGGACGCGCGCAAGCAGGCGCTTTCGCGGATCGTGGCCACCGAGACCATGGACGGGCTTGCCGACTGCGACCTCGTGATCGAGAGCGCGGTGGAAAAGGAAGAGGTCAAGCGCAAGATTTTTCACGATCTCTGCGCGGTGCTGAAGCCCGACGCCATCGTCGCCTCCAACACCTCCTCGATCTCGATCACGCGGTTGGCCGCCTCCACCGACCGGCCCGAGCGCTTCATCGGCATTCACTTCATGAATCCGGTGCCGCTGATGGAACTGGTCGAACTGATCCGCGGCATCGCCACCGACGATTCGACTTTCGACGCCGCCAAGGAGTTCGTCACCAAACTCGGCAAGCACATCGCGGTGTCGGAGGACTTCCCGGCCTTCATCGTCAACCGCATCCTGTTGCCGATGATCAACGAGGCGATCTACACGCTGTACGAGGGCGTCGGCAATGTCGAGGCGATCGACGCCGCGATGAAACTCGGCGCGCACCATCCGATGGGGCCGCTGGAACTCGCCGATTTCATCGGGCTCGACACCTGTCTGTCGATCATGCAGGTGCTGCATGAGGGGCTTGCGGACTCCAAATACCGGCCGTGCCCGCTGCTGGTAAAATACGTCGAGGCCGGCTGGCTCGGCCGCAAGACCCAGCGCGGTTTTTACGATTATCGCGGCGAGAAGCCGGTGCCGACGCGGTAGCTAGCTTGTCGTTGCCGGGCTGGACCCGGCAACCCATCCGCTTCGAAAAAAGGGTTTTGCGAAGATTGGAAGATTGATGGATGCGCGGGTCAAGCCCGCGTATGACGATTGGAACGCGTTGCCACCGTTACGCGGCTGACCCCGCCGTAAAGTTGCGATTAACGGCTTTGCCGTAGCGTCCCCGGTGGCCGTAGGGGTGTTGCGTTATGGATTTGATGGCGATGGTCAGCGGCATATTGGCCATGCAGGCGGGCAATATGCAGACGCAGGTCGCCACCGCCATCATGAAATCGAACATGGATGCGGAAAAATCCGCGGTTCAGACGCTGCTCGGCGCGGCTCAGCAGAACATCGCCTCGCTGGCCAATGTCGGTGGCGGCATCGGCGGCAACGTCAACATCACAGCTTGATTTTCTTTCCCCCGTCATTCCGGGGCGCGCGTAGCGCGAACCCGGAATCTCGAGATTCCGGGTTCGCTTCGCGCCCCGGAATGACGGCCTGTATCAGCCGCCCGGATGATGCAGTCTAGCTCGCCGGCTGCTCCGCCGCCTCGATCAGCTTGACCGCATCCTCGCTGTCCCATTGCGCCGGTCCCTCGATGGTGGCGATTTCGCAGCCCTGGCCGTCGACCAGCACCGAGGTCGGCATCCCCAGCGCCCGACCCACGCTTTTAAGATCCTGAAAAACCTTGGCTTTTTCGTCGCTGAAATAGCCGAGCCGGGTCAGATGGGCGTTTTGCAGGAAAGCCCTCGGCTTTTCGGGGTCGCGGGTGTCGATATTGATCGCGACCACCTCGAAATTGGGCCCGCCCAGCTTGGTCTGCAGGCCCTCCAGCGCCGGCATTTCCTTGCGGCAGGGCACGCACCAGGTTGCCCACAGGTTCACCAGCACCGTGCGCCCGCGCCAGTCCGAGAGCTTTTTTGGCTTTCCGTCAGCGTCCGAAAAAACGAGGTCGGGCAGCCGCAGCGGCTCGGCCGCCATGGTCAGCGCCGCCACCTCGCCATGCGCCAGGGGTGCGATCTTGCTCGCCAGATTGACCGCGGCGCGGCAGGCCGGATCGCCCGCGGCGTTGCGCCTGAGCCCGCCGATCCCCAAAACCCCGGCAAATCCGATCACCGCCCCGATCACGACCGCGCCGATGGCGATCGGAATCCGGCGCGTGGCTTGGGGGCGGGACAAGGGCAGATCGGGCATATCGTTTGTCATCCTGTATCAGATACGGCTATGCAGAGCCTATACAACGGCAGGTCAGGGACGGGTACCTCGGAACGCATTCCCTGCGCGGCGCGATGACGGGCGGCAAATCATGAGCGACAAGTCATGAGCAACAAGATGTGGGGCGGCCGGTTCACCGAGCGTCCCGATGCGATCATGGAGGAAATCAACGTCTCCATCGACGTCGATCGGCACCTGTACGCCCAGGACATTGCCGCGTCCAAGGCGCACGCCGCGATGCTCGCGGCGCAAGGCATCATCTCCAAAAACGATGCGAAAAATATCGCAGGCGGTCTAGACACGATTTTGTCAGAGATCGGCAAGGGATCGTTCGACTTCAAGCGCGCGCTCGAGGACATTCACATGAATGTCGAGAGCAGGCTCGGCGAGTTGATCGGCCCCGCCGCCGGACGGTTGCATACCGCGCGTTCGCGCAACGACCAGGTGGCGACCGATTTCCGGCTCTATGTCCGCGACACGATCGATGCAACGGACGCGGCACTGGCCGCGTTCCAGCAGGCGCTGGCGGAACGGGCGGTCGAACATGCCGCAACCGTGATGCCGGGCTTCACCCATCTGCAAACCGCCCAGCCCGTGACCTTCGGCCATCATCTGCTCGCCTATGTCGAGATGGCCTCGCGCGACCGCGGCCGGTTTGCGGATGCGCGCAGGCGGCTCAACGAATCGCCGCTGGGTGCTGCGGCGCTCGCCGGCACTTCCTTCCCGATCGATCGCGACGCCACCGCAAAGGCGCTTCGTTTCGACCGGCCGATGGCCAATTCGCTCGATGCGGTCTCGGACCGCGACTTCGTGCTGGAAACGCTGTCGGCAGCGGCCATCGCCGCCGTGCATTTGTCGCGCTTTGCCGAGGAGATCGTGATCTGGACCTCGCCGCTGGTAGGCCTGGTGCGGCTCTCCGACAAGTTCACCAGCGGCTCCTCGATCATGCCGCAGAAGCGCAATCCCGACGCGGCCGAACTGGTGCGCGCCAAGACCGGTCGCGTGATCGGCGCGCTGACCGGGCTCCTGATCGTGATGAAGGGCCTGCCGCTCGCCTATCAAAAGGACATGCAGGAGGACAAGCAGGGCGCGATGGAAGCGTTCGGCGCGCTGTCGCTGGCGGTGCGGGCGATGACCGGCATGGTCAGCGATATCGTGCCGGACGAGACGCGGATGAGGGAGGCTGCCGGCGAGGGCTATGCCACCGCGACCGACCTCGCCGACTGGTTGGTGCGGACCTTGAAGATGCCGTTCCGCGATGCCCATCACGTCACCGGGCGCATCGTTGCCGCGGCCTCGAAAGCGGGCGTGCCGCTGCACGAATTGCCGCTCAAGGAGATGCAGGCGATCGAGCCCGGGATCAGCAAAGAGGTTCTGGGTGTGCTTTCGGTCGAGGCCTCGGTGAAAAGCCGCTCCAGCTATGGCGGGACCGCGCCGAAGAACGTGCTGGCGCAGGCCAAGGCCTGGCTGAGACGGCTGGAAAAGCAGCGAAAATTGGGCTGAGCACTGGAATTTCGCTGCAATTTCATGGTCTCGCTGCTCTCGCCAGACAGAGGCAATCTTTGTATGGTGCCGCGCGCATTGGGGATTTGTCGTGATTAGCAAGTACAGCCCGAAATCGTCGGGATGGGCCATCGTCGTCTTGAGCGCCGCCGTGCTCGCGCTCGGAGGCTGCGGGCGCAAAAGCGGGCTCGACCTGCCGCCGCACGACACCACGCGGCAGCCGACAGCCTCGGCGCCGGCCGACAGCGACGCGGAAGCCGCCGCCAAGCCGACCGTATTCAATCCGACCTACGGCGCCGACGTGCCCCCGACCGCCTCCAAGGGCACCAAGAAATCCATGCCCCTCGACCCGCTCCTGAACAGCAACTGACCGAGTTACCATGCACCATTTCGACTATCGCAACGGCGTGCTGCACGCCGAGGCGGTGAATTTGATCGAGCTGGCGGACAAGGTCGGCACGCCGTTCTATTGCTACTCCACCGCGACGCTGGAGCGGCATTACCGGGTGTTCGCCGACGCCTTCGCCGGCGAGAAGGCGCTGGTCTGCTACGCCATGAAGGCGAACTCCAATCAGTCGGTACTGCGTATCTTGGCAAAGCTCGGCGCCGGCGCCGATGTGGTGTCGGGCGGCGAGTTGAAGCGCGCGCTGGCCGCCGGCATTCCGCCGCAAAAGATATTGTTTTCCGGCGTCGGCAAGACCGAGGCCGAATTGCGCGCGGCGCTTGCAGCCGACGTCCTCTGCATCAACGTCGAATCCGAGCCGGAACTGGAATTGCTGTCGCGGTTCGCGGTCGAGGCCGGCAAGACCGCGCGGATCTCGGTGCGCGTCAATCCCGACGTCGACGCCGGGACGCACGCCAAGATTTCCACCGGCAAGTCCGAGAACAAGTTTGGCGTTCCGATCGCCCGCGCCCGCGGCGTCTACGCCCATGCCGCGAAACTGCCGGGCATAGAGATCACCGGGGTTGACGTTCATATCGGCAGCCAGATCACCGATCTGGCGCCGCTGGAGCAGGCTTTCCGGATTCTCGCCGAACTCGTGCAGGTGCTGCGCGCCGACGGCCACACCATCTCGCATGTCGATTTCGGCGGCGAACTCGGCATTCCCTATTACATGGATCGCGCCGCGCCGCCCGAGCCGCTGGCTTATGCGGCGATGGTCAAGCGGGTGGCCCATAATCTCGGCTGCACGCTGATGTTCGAGCCGGGCCGGATGATCGTCGGCAACGCCGGCATCCTCGTCACCCGCGTGATCTATGTAAAACCCGGCGCCGCGAAGAATTTCGTCGTCATCGACGCCGCGATGAACGACCTGATCCGCCCGACGTTGTACGAGGCGCATCACGATATCCTGCCGGTGCGTGAAGCCGCGAAGAACGCGCCGACCATCGTGGCCGACGTGGTCGGCCCGGTCTGCGAAAGCGGCGACTACCTCGCGCTCGACCGCAAGCTGCCTGAGCCGAAGGCCGGCGATCTCCTGGCCATCATGACCGCCGGCGCCTACGGCGCGGTGCAGTCCGGCACCTACAACACCCGTGCGCTGATTCCGGAAGTGCTGGTCAAGGGCGATCAATACGCCGTGGTGCGCCCGCGCGTCGAGGTCGAGGAGCTGATCGCGATGGACAAGCCCGCGCCGTGGCTGTGAGGCGAGCTAGTTAACGTAGTCCCCATCTTTCCGCTTGCTGCGCCATGGATTGCTTCGCGGTCGGGCGGCGCTTCGCGCCGACCCTCGGCTCGCAATGACGGATCAAATCTCGGCGGCTTGCCCGACGAGCCTCAGCCCTTGTCCAGTTCGGAAAACACTTCACGCGCGATTCTAAAGCTGTCGACGCCCGCCGGCACGCCGGCATAGATCGCGACCTGCATGAAGATTTCGCGGATCTCGTCCTTGGTGACGCCGTTGGTGAGCGCGCCCTTGATGTGGACGCGCAATTCATGCGGCCGGTTGAGGATCGAGATCATGGCGAGGTTGAGCATGCTGCGGGTCTTCTTCGGCAGCTGCTCGCGGCCCCACACCGCGCCCCAGCAATATTCGGTGACCAGCTCCTGGAACGGCTTGTTGAACTCGTCGGCGTTCTTCAGGGCGTTGGCGACATAGGCTTCTCCCAGCACCGCCTTGCGGATTTCCAGCCCCTTGTCGTGCGTCTTCTGGTCCATGGTGTTTCCTCTGACGTTTTTCGGATGGTTCGACCCTACGAGGTCGGCGCCGCGCAGTCACGCCTTCGTGTTATGCGCGTTTTGCGGTGTGGGTTACCGCAGCCGACCGGGTGCCCCACTGCTGCCGTTGTGTTATTGTGCACTGCTTCGACAAACCGGAGAGTTGATTGAGCGGCGCCACCCCCGACCCCTCAGAGCCCCTGCGCGATCCTGATGCCGTCTCGCGGCTCAAGCTGACGCAGGCCTTGCAGCGGGCGAAATATGCCATCGCCTGGGAGCGAAGCTGGCCGCATTTGGCGCGGCTATTGACGGTCATCGGGCTGTTTCTGGTGGTGTCCTGGGCCGGATTGTGGCTGGCGCTGCCGTTTTTGGCCCGCGCGGCCGGCCTTTTCCTGTTCGTCGTGCTGGCGCTGGGCGCGGCCTTTCCGCTAATAAAATTCCGCTGGCCGAGCCGCGAGGATGGCTTGAGCCGCCTCGACCGCGGCTCCGGCATCCGCCATCGCCCGGCGACCGCGCTGACCGATACGCTGAAAACGCAGGACCCGGTGGCGCAGGCGTTGTGGCAGGCGCAGCGCGAGCGCACGCTGGCCTCGATCAAGCGCATCCGCGCCGGCCTGCCGTCGCCGCGGCTGGCGATCCACGATCCCTGGGCGCTGCGGGCGCTGGTCGTGGTGCTGCTGGTGGCGACCTATGTCGCCGCCGGCGACGAGCGCGGTTTGCGCACGGAAGCGGCGTTCGACTGGAACGGGGTGCTGTCGCCGGCCAACATCCGCGTCGATGCCTGGGTGACGCCGCCGGTCTATACCGGCAAGCCGCCGGTCATCCTGTCGGCGGCGAACAAGGAAGCCGCGGTTCCCGCCAGCGGTCCGTTGCCGGTGCCTTCGGGCTCGACCCTGATCGTCCGCTCCAGCGGCGGCAGCCTCGATGTGGTGGCAGGCGGCGGCGTGAGCGAAACCCAGGCCAAGGAGCAGGCGCCGCAGGGCACCAACGAACGGCGTTTTACCATTACCGGCGACGGCACCGCGCATGTGCGTGCGCCCTCCGGCCAGCCGCAATGGCAGTTCACCGCGATTCCCGACCGCGCCCCGACCATTTCGCTCGCCAAGGACCCGGAGCGGCAGGCCCGCGGCTCGCTGCAGATGTCCTACAAGCTGGAGGATGACTACGGCGTCGCCGAAGCAAGGGCGCATTTCGTGGCCCGGCCAGGCGACGCGACCAAGGCCGCCGCAGCGCCGCGGCCGCTGTTCGACCCGCCGCAATTTCCGCTGGTGCTGCCCAATGCGCGGACCCGCAACGGCGTCGGCCAGACCGTGAAGGATCTCAGCGAAGACCCCTATGCGGGGGCCGACGTCACCTTGACCCTGACCGCCAGGGACGAGGCCGGCAACGAGGGCAAGAGCGAGCCGTTCGACATGCGGCTGCCGGAGCGGCTGTTCACCAAACCGCTGGCGCGGGCGCTGATCGAGCAGCGGCGGATTCTCGCGCTCGACGCCAACCAGGACTCGAAAGTCCATGACGCGCTCGACGCGCTGATGATCGCCCCCGAATTGTTCATGCCCGAGACCGGCCAGTATCTCGGCGTCTACAGCGTCACCAGGCAGCTCGATGCCGCCCACACCGACGATGCGCTGCGCGAGGTGGTCGCGAGCCTCTGGGCGCTTGCGGTGACAATCGAGGACGGCGACATCACCGATGTCGACAAGGCGCTGCGGGCGGCCCAGGACGCGCTCAAGCAGGCGCTGGAGCGCGGCGCCAGCGACGAAGAGATCAAGAAGCTGACCGAGAATTTGCGCGCGGCGCTCGACAATTTCATGCGCCAGCTCGCCGAACAATTCCGCAACAATCCCCAGGCGCTGGCGCGACCGCTCGATCCCAACACGCGGGTGATGCGCCAGCAGGATCTCAACAACATGATCGAGCGCATGGAGCGGCTGTCGCGCTCCGGCGACAAGGAAGGCGCCAGGCAATTGCTCGAGCAGCTGCAGGAGATGCTGGAAAACCTGCAGATGGCGCAGCCCGGCCAGTCCGGCGACAGCGACATGGAGCAGGCGCTGAACGAACTCCAGGATATGATCCGCAAGCAGCAGCAGCTGCGCGACAAGACCTACAAGCAGGGCCAGGACTTGCGGCGCGACCGCGCCCGCGGCAAGCAGCAGGGCGACCAGGGCATGGGCGACCTGCAGCAGGACCAGCAGGGCCTGCGCGACCGGCTGAAGAAATTGCAGCAGGAACTCGCCAAGCGCGGCATGGGTCCGGGTCAGAAAGGCCAGAAGGGCGAGCAGGGTCAGCAGAGCGACCAGGATGGCGACCAGGCTGAACAGGGCGACCAGGATGGCGATGAGGACGGTCTCGGTCAGGCCGACAGCGCGATGGGCGACGCCGGCTCCAAATTGGGCGAAGGCAATGCCGACGGCGCGGTGGATTTGCAGGGCAAGGCGCTGGACGCGCTGCGCAAGGGCGCCCAAAGCCTCGCCGATTCGATGCAGGGCGATGGCGAAGGCCAGGGCGACGGCCCGGGCACGCGCAGGGCCGCCAGCAGAGCGGAGGCAACCAGACCGATCCGCTGGGACGTCCGCTGCACGGCCGCGAATTCGGCGACGACTACACCGTCAGATCCCCGGCGAGATCGATGTGCAGCGGGTGCGCCGGATCCTGGAAGAACTGCGCCGCCGCCTCTCCGATCCGTCGCGCCCGCAGATCGAACTCGATTACCTCGAGCGGCTGTTGAAGGATTATTGAA
>CAVPFQ010000007.1:0-143724 GCA_963703845.1 uncultured Alphaproteobacteria bacterium | reverse complement strand
CGGGGGCGTCCGCCATCGAGCAGATGCAGAGCGAGCCGGCCCCGGCTATGATTCGGGGTCAGATCGGCCGCTGGCGGCGCCCGTAGGGGGACGGCTGGCGGCACTGAATGCCTGGTGCCGAGACCCCGCACACTGGCCACCGAGTGAGGAGGCAGTGAGGTGGGCAACCGCACTCAGACCCGGAGCCCGATTCGGCGAGTCATCGCCCGAAGCGCCTGCACCTGTGAGTGGAGCGGGTTCTCCTGGCATGACGAGCTGTTGGCGCTCGAGTCGGATGGCTTGGACGGCCTTTGCCATCTGATAGCCGCGTGGGCGTTCGATCGTGACGAGGAGCGACACAGAACGATTGGCAGCTCGGAGTTCGGGGAGTTCGTCGCTGCCCACGATTGGCGCGAGCCTGGCCGCATGTTCCGTCTGGCACGCAATCTCGCTCAGGTCTTCGACGGTTATCGGAGCGAGGGAGCGAGAACGCGTACGGCGTTCGAGAACGAGGTCGCCATCGTCCGTTGCAAGGCGGCCACGCTGAGGGCGTACGGCGACGCTGCGTCAGCCGACGATCTCGACGACGGGCTGGGCGAGATCGTGGCCTGGATAGAGGGGCGGCAGCCCAGGCGCCCTTGATCAGCTGTGCAGCGCGGCCGGCCGGGCCGGAGGCTCTGCGAGATGGGTGATCAGGCGATGGCGAGGGACCGGTCGGGGACACCCTTGACCAGGACGGCCCTTTCCCCCGGCGTCTGTTGGTCCAACAGCGTGATGAAGGCGTCAGCCGACATCGGCCGGGCAAGGTGATATCCCTGCACCATCGGGCAGCCGAGGCTGGTGAGTCGTTCTAGCTGGTCCGCGGTTTCGACTCCCTCTGCAATAGCCATCATCCCGATCGCATCGGCGAGATTGATGACAGCCGAGACAATCGCCGAGTCGACTGCATTGATGTCGAGCTCCTGCACGAAGCTGCGGTCCAGCTTGACGACATCGACCGGAAGTCGCTTGAGATAGTTGAGCGAGGAGTAGCCGGTCCCGAAGTCGTCAATCGCCAGCTTTACCCCGAGCGACTTCAGGTCGTTGAGGACCCTAATGGTGCGCTCGATGTCGTCCATGGCGACGCTCTCGGTGATCTCGAGGCACAGCTGGGACGGGTTGAGGCCGGTGTTCGAGAGCACCGAGTCGATCTCGCGGACGAGGTCGTGCTGCTGGAACTGGCGCGCCGACAGGTTGACGGCGACGCTGACGTTCGGTGCCTCCATCGCCCACTCGGCCGCCCGCCGGCAGGCCTCCTCGAGCACCGCCCGGCCGAGCGGCAGGATGAGACCCGTCTCCTCGGCCAACCCGATGAATGTCGCCGGGCCGAGCGTCCCGCGTTCGGGGTGCTCCCAACGCACGAGTGCTTCCGCTCCGACGATCCTCCCCGACTTCGTCGCTACCACCGGCTGGTACACGAGAGCAATCTCTCCGGTCTCGATCGCTCGCCGCAGTCCGAGCTCGAGATCGAGCCACTCCTCGGAGCGCTTGCCCATCGCCGCGGCATTGAATGTCTCGTACCGGCCGATTCCCCGCGTCTTCGCCTCGTACATGGCGACGTCGGCGTCGTGGAGAACGTCGTCAGGTGAACATCCTGCAGCAGCCAGCGCGATGCCGATGCTCACGCTGGCGAGGATGGTCCTGCCGTTGTCGAGCGTGATGGGGCTGCGAACAGAGTCGAGGATCCGCACTGCGGTCCGCTCGGCCGCCTCGAGAGAGCCGATGTTCTCGAGCAGCAGGGTGAACTCGTCACCGCCGAAGCGGGCGAGGGTGTCTTCGTCCCCCGCCAAGCCCTTCAAGCGGTCGGCGATCGCTTTCAGCAGCTCGTCCCCGGCCAAGTGACCAAGGCTGTCGTTGGTCATCTTGAACCGGTCCACGTCTACGAACAGGACTGTGTGGACCTCGTTGCTTCTGGCCGAGCGTCTCAGCGCTTGTTGCAAGCGGTCGAGAAAAATCCGGCGGTTTGGCAACCCGGTCAGGGCGTCGTGGAAGGCCTGGTGCTCCAGCTGTTCCTCGGTTGCCAGACGGGCCGAAATGTCCCTGAAGGCCAGCACCGCACCGGCGGTCTCTCCGCTGCCCGAGAGGATTGGCGAGCACGTGAAATTCTACGGGGAAGGCGTCAGCGCCTTGGCGTTGGAAAGATGCGCGCTCGTCGTGGATGGCTCGGCCCTGTTCGATCGAGCGGCGGGCCGTCGACGAGAGGACCGGGTCACCGGCGGCGTCTGCGCTCTGGCGTACCAGGGCGGCCTCGCTCCAGCCGAGAAGCTCCACGGCGGCAGGATTGGCGAAGGTCATCCTGGCTTCCCGGTCAAAGGCAAGCACGCCTTCTCCGAGCGTGGACGTGATTGCCACCAAGCGCTCCTCTTCTCGCCGCCGGTCTTCGTAGAGCATGGAGTTCTCCAGAGCTCCGGAGCCGAGCGCACCGAGAGCATCGAGCAGCGCGTGATCGGCTGCGTCGAAACGCTCGCTTCGGCTCCGCCCACTAGCGACGAGCCATCGCGGTGACGTACCGGCAGTCATCGCCACCGCCATCATCCCTTCTTTTCGCTCCGGTGGCGACGTGCTCACCTCGACTTCCGGACAACGAAGGAGGGACGAGGCCGCTTCGGACAAGGCGGAGCTGACCTCCTTCGAGCCCATCGTGCGGTGGACCTCGAGCGTCGCCTCGAACAGCCCGAGCAGACGGCTCCGGTCGTGGCGGGCCTGGAAGTGCCCGGCGAGGGCCTGACGGAAGGCGAGGAAGGGCAGGATGATGAGTGGCGTCATTGTTCTGTCCTGACTGACCGCCAAAGCCGACACGAGGCCGAGAGCGACGGCGCCGGCGAGCAGCAGCAGGCGGCTCTCGATGCCGTCGAAGAGCGAGCTGGGGAACGCCTCTGCCCCCGTCGCCGACAGGATCGAAGACAGTTCGACGGAGTTCACAAGGAAGTAGACGCACGCTCCGATGACAGCAGCAATTAACGATGCGGCCGAGAGGTGATTGGTCGGAGGGGCGAGAAAGTGGGCCGTCAGAAGCCCGGCAGCCGCGGCGACGGTGATCTGGGCCACGTTGAAGAGCGACTTGACACCGGACCGGCGTCTGATCGCCTGCGCGACCACAGTGGATGCAGCAAAGGCAAGCAGGGCGCCCAGCGGCGGAAGGATCAACGCCATCACGACGAAGCAGCCCTCGTCGAGGTGATGTGCTTGAGACGACCCACGCGAGTACATCAGGATCGGCCAGATCCAGCCGGCGAGGACGAGGGAGGACATGACCACAAGCGTCGAGATCGAGCCAAGGCCAAGATGGGAGTAGAGCGCCGCGGTGAGAGAGGTGAAGCCCACCGCGGCCAACACCACACTGGTGACGCACAGCCGGGCAGCGCGTGGAAGCCCACTGCTATGTCGGCTGATAACCATGCCCCCCCTTGGAGCGACCGTGGGGCCTGCCAGCCCCGTCCAGTCCGAAAGGACTGGTCAAGTTAATAGTTTACTTGCCTCATCACACGTATTCAGACCGCGTAGCGCCTGTTTCTATGCCTGGCTCCGTCCCATTAGCGCACGACCAAATCCTTCAAGCTGCGTCGGGCGAGACCACTCAGTTCCAAGCGCCGCCATTCCAAGCGCCGCCATTCCAAGCGCCGCCATTCCAAGCGCCGCCATTCCAAGCGCCGCCATTCCAAGCGCCGCCCATTCCAAGCGCCGCCATTAAAGGCAGCGTCGGTGACGATCCTGGCGTTCCAAGCGCCGCCATTCCAAGCGCCGCCGTTCCCGGCGCCACCGTTCAATGCTTCCGTCGAGGCTCTGACCGCACTTCCATGCGAATTGCGCTTGTGCCAGACCCTGCCGTTCCTCACCGAGCCGCTGTGGTCCGCTGTCGCCGTGACGGCGTGACCCGACCGGGTGGTAGACATACCCGCCGACGCCGGTCCTGCACCGATCAGTCCGATCCCGGAGAAGAGGACTGAGGTCATCATCGCAGTCAGCAGCCAACGGACCCGCCTATTGCGTGGGCGTTCTTTCATACCTCGATAACCCGCCATTTACGATCACCCCTCGCGTTTTGACCAGCACAGACTGTGGGCATTATACCGCACGCCAGAGTGCCGCCAGAATTCCGAAAATCGACCTAGAAACTCCGCAAGTCGGTCGCCGGCGTGATGCTGCCTCCGTCACGCAGCCGGTGCTCGGCATTACGTGTGATAGCTGGCTGGCTCCTTGGAGGGCTTCATTTAGCGAGGCGAGAGGATGGCATGTCCTGCTGCCGAGGTTGTATCGTGGTCTCGACTTCGACAGTGAGGCCGGCTCGTTCACAGGCGTTTCCGGGAAGATCGATGATCAACTCCTCGCTGTTCGACGTCCAGCTTAGTTTTTCTCCGCCCGAGGAGAGCGATGGCAGCTGCGCGGGTGGCGCCACCACTTGCGTGGTGATCGTGTCCGGGGAACTCGATTTGGCGACGGCGCCGAGCTGGGCCGTATCCTGTCCAAGGCGATCACCTCGAACTGCCGGGAGGTGCTCGTGGACATGACCCAGGTGGAGTTCATAGACGCGGCGGGCGTCGGAGCCTCGTGACCGGCGCCAGGGGCGCCGCGGCAGCCGGTGCTCACCTTCACCTGCGCGCTGCCAGCCCGGCCGTCGAGAGGGTCCTGCGACTCGTGGGCTTCGACGAAGCTATCGAGGCTGCGGGGGGTCCGGTCGGCCGCAGCGGCGAGAGCTGAGAAGATCAGACTGTGGCGGCTGCTCTGTAGTCGGCCGAACACACGTTCGCAGAATCTGTGCCAGCGCGGTCGGTAAGCAAGCCAGCCGATTTGACGGCGCTGGTGTAGCAGGCCGATAGTGGCCGGGACGTCGGTGAGAAGGCGGCTGCCCGAGTGCGTTTTCAAAACCCACTGGGAAAGTTCTGCTTTCCGCCGCCCGGCGCGGGCCGGCACAAAGGGAAGGGAGCCTACACAAATGCGAAAGACGATATTGGCGGTAGCTGCCGCAGCAGCGGCGGCAACTATGGGCATTACCGGAGTCGCTGCGGCCTCCGGCACGACCCAGACCGAACACTTCTCAATCGTCAGCACGTCGTTCAGCTCGAGTGCCGAGAGCATCATTGCCACTGGCGCCTTCACGGCCGGCGGCACGGACATAAGCGGCAACAAGGTCGACACGGCGACGTTCCCTCGCGGCACAATCAAGATTGCCCACACGGGCACACAGAAGGGCAGCTTCAACCCGAAGACCTGCCTCGACAGCGTTACCGGCACCGGCACGTACTCCCTGTCGGCCGGCACGGGAGCCTACAAGGGCATCCACGGCTCGGGTACGTACAAGCTCTCTGTGCGGATAGTCGCAAACAGGGTCGCCGGCAAGTGCTCAATGAAGGTCAAGCCGCAGGCTTTCCAACTCATCATCAGCGCCAGCGGACCGGTGTCGCTGCCGTAGATACCCCTCAGGGCTTAGGGACGGTCCCGCCTGCCCATCCTTGCCTGCTGTTGCGTAACCCGAACCGTCTCGACGCCGAGGTGCGTGGCCACGTCGACTTGGCGTCGGCGACCAGCGCGGCGCCGACTAGCCCGGCATTGTGCATCTGTTCGGCCGGCCACAGGACGATGTGGACGACTAGCCCTTGATGGCGTCGCCGTGAACGCGGGGACCGTGCGTCAGGGCTTGCGTGCTGACAGCCGCGCCATGCCCCAGCCCGCGATCGCAGCCATCAGGAGCGAGATCAGCACGTTGTAGCCGGCGAGCGAGAGGCCGAGAAAGCGCCATTGCACTTCGTCGCAACGGATCACCTTGACGGTGTCGAGCCGCTGCAACAGGTTGCCGGCTTTGCCGAGATCGATCAGCGGCCCGGTGCATTCGGTCGGCCCCTTCCAAAAACCCCATTCGACGCCGGCGTGATAGGTGCCGAGCCCGGCATTGGCGAGCGTTGCGAGCGCGAGCAACGCAAGCCCCGCCATCACCACGCCGCGCGGCGCATCCCTGGCCGCGGCGAGCGCGACCAGCGCGCCAAGCGGGACCGCGAGATAATAGGCATAGCGCTGCTCGAGGCAGAGCGGACAGGGCTGGATATCCAGCACCAGCTGAAAGAACCACGCCCCCGCCAACGTCGCCGCCGCGATCACCGCGACCGCGAGCGCCGCCGTCAGCGCCGGATTGACGCGCGCCTGCGCGGGATTTGCAATTGTGTCGGAGGTCACGGTCATCTCCTGATACGGAAAGCGTCGTAGCGTGCAGGTGGGGCGCTGTCGAGGCGGCCGCAATCACAGGGCAGTGTTTTGGCAGGGAGATGACAGCGAGAGGCGGCGGGGCCGACACCGCGAATCCATTGGCGTCGCCGGCCAGCGCGCAACAATCTCGAGCAGCATGGAGCGACCCGGCATCGCGCCCTCTTTGCCCGACAGCTTCGGGTTGACCGCCCCTCCCCGCCCGCTATATTCCGCCGGCTTCGCGACCTCTCGCTCGTTTGCGATGTCGGGAAAAGCCCCTGTGGCGGAATTGGTAGACGCGCTCGACTCAAAATCGAGTTCCGCAAGGAGTGCTGGTTCAATTCCGGCCAGGGGCACCAATTTTCGTGGCGGCCAGATGGACATCTGCGCGACAAGCGCGCCTTGCAAGGGCGAAGGCCGGCAGCCGCACCCAACTCTTCGTCAGGGCAGGCATCCCAATTGCCGATAAAGTCATTGGTTTTGGCTCGCTTTCCGAGCACGCGTCTTACGCAGCTCTTACACAAATGCGCCGGAGGCACACTGAACGAGGTCTAGACATGAATGCACCGGCACCGCATTTCCGACGCGGTTCTCGCTCCCAACCAAAATATCGAAAACAACCCCATGCAAAGTAACAGGGGGGGCCGCTGGCATGGATGCTTTACCCGCTAAACATTTTGACACGTCGGGCAAATCACCGGCACCATTGCATTATCGCGCAATTTGCAAGACCGCCCATGGCACTGTCCATCGGGCTCTCGGTGCGATTACAGGCCAAATTCAGCTCAGCTTGGACGTGCAGACTTCTCCAGTTCACCACGCATGTTTCTCAAACGATAAGCGCGCAATTCAATATCCCTACGCTTCAGCTCGATTGTTTCGGGATGTAATTCTTCGTCGTATTTCGAGCTTCCAAGTAGCCGCTCAAGCGGAGATTGCTTGCCCGGTTCGGTTTTAAAATAATCGCCCCATCGCACAAGGTCCTTAACGGCGCCGTTTGCTGGTTTGTTCAAGGCGTTCGCTTTTGCGGATTCGCCACCTGCTAGCCTCCCATTCGGTTCGCCGATAGCGCGCTCGTCAACCGGCTTGCTAATTGAGTGCACTGTCAGCGTAACGATGACGTAACGACCCCCGCCCAGGTGCCCAGGCGCGATAGTTGACGTGTAAATGTGATCTTCGAAGCACCATCTACGACACCAGCTCGGCTTCATGCCGAACCTCCTCCAACGAATTCATTCCGATGTTAGTCTTGTTGAAACTGACACCTACCCGAGCACCGTTGACCCAGTCCCTCTTGCAGCGACGGAACACCCGCGTGCCGAAACTTGTCAGCATGAGGAAAAATTCGGTTGGTCCGAGCGCGTGACCCGTTACCTCGATCTCTGCTCCGCTATCGGAAACGTTCAATCAGAAAGCTCTTGCGATGCCACGTCCCATCAATAGCCATTACGCTGACCTCAAGCGGCCGCTCGAATTTAACGCGAGGCGCGTTGTTTAGCTCGCTGGTTCTCATCATCATCATCATCGGCTTTTGGAGGACGCTGTGACCTGCAGCTTCTCTACCACGACAGAGCTGTCTTAATCGGTTATGAAGATCCAAGTGCATGTCGAATCTGCAGGAATCGCGGTGCCCGGCCGCAGCTTGCGGATTCCCTGGGGGAACCTCAGCTAGCGCATTTGATGCAGATCATTTCGGAACTTGTCCTGTCTGGGGGCACCGCTCGCTAAAACGCGATCCACCCGTTCGGTCTTGATGACGTGAACGAGGCGACCTTATTGCCGATCCTTGGGATAGTTCCCATCGAAAATTTTAGTGAATTGCTTTACCCAGCGCTCATCGTCCTTCCCTCCTCCCACACGGCAACTGAGCAAATGCCGAACTCTCTTGATCCCAGGCCTTCAGGCAAATCGCGGACGCGCTTGTTCGAAAGTCGTCACGGCGAAGCTTGCCCCGTGTTGCGCGACGTAACTGGCTATCCCCTGACAATGCTGCGTTTGCCGCCGGTGGTCGTCGTAGTCGCTGGCTCCCTGGCACGCGACGAATTCTTAGACGGCGGCGTTGGACTTGGGCTTACGCACGTCCCAGGCCGGGTTCGAGAATATGTGGACCGCCGTTGCGCATTAACGTGCTGTTAGGGTCACCTTTTGAAATCATCCGCAGTCAACCAACCGTTTATTGCAACCGCCGATAGTTGGGTGACGGATTGCCCGCGAGAGACCGCGTGTCCATGAGCCTTACTGCCGCACTGATTTACTGGGTCATTATCGCGTTGTGGCTAGCCGTCCTGACCACCGTGTGCGTCGCGTTCGTCCGCAACCCACGGACTTTTGGTACGGCCCGCCTGTTGCTGTCCGTCATCGTAGTCGATACCGTTCGGAACCTCATTGAGAACCTCTATTTCGGTTTGTACTTCGGCGGTCAATACGGTCTGTTTCCGGCGGCCATCGTCGGCGTGCTCGGTAATCCGAGCTACCTCATTCTGCCAAAGGTGATGAACGTCGCCGCCGCCTGCGCCGTGCTCGGTCTCCTTGTGCTTCGATGGCTTCCGCAGGCCTCGAAAGAACGGGATGAAGCGGATGCGGACATTCAGGTGAAGACGGAGGCTTTAAACCAGGAGACTGAGGAGCGGCGAAGGCTGTTTGAGACTTCGTTGGACTTAATCGTTGTCACGGACCGAACAGGAACTTTTCGGCGCGTAAGCCCAAGCTGCCTGGCGACCCTCGGCTACCTGCCGGAGGAAATGATTGGACGCAATGGCACAGAATTTATTCACCCTGACGATCTCGAAAGCACCCGCCGCGAGATGCAGCTCGCCCGCACCGGCCAGCATACGCGCAACTTTGAAACCAGGTATATTCACAAAATCGGGCGAATAGTTCCCTTGGCATGGTCGGGCGTTTGGTCCGAGCCCGAACAAAAGCATTTCTTCTTCGGCCGCGACATGACCGAAAGGAAGGTGGCCGAGGAACAGCTTCGGCGCTTGGCTCATTTCGACCAACTGACGGGTCTTCCCAACCGTGTCAGCTTGCGCGACGATATCTTGAAAGCGTTCGCGGACGATTCTGCCCGTCCGCTGACCGTAGCAATGCTCGCTCTTGACGGGTTCACGGACGTCAACGATACGCTTGGTCAATCGGTTGGTGACAAGCTTTTGCAGGAAGTCGCGCGGCGGCTGACATCCATATCAGGTGAAACGCGTGTCTACCGGTTGAGCGGCGACGAATTTGTCCTTCTCCTTGAGAATTGCATCGACCCCTTGGTCGCGACCGGCGTCGTAGAGACTATCCTGAAGCGCGTTACCGCACAATTTGACCTCGACGGCCACCAATTGTTCGTTGCCGCCGCAGTTGGTCTTGCGATTGCACCGGTCCATGGGTCGAACGCCGACGATTTGCTCGCTAACGCCAACCTCGCGCTCTATGATGCAAAAGCTTCTGGCGGCCGGGTATGTCGGCTATACGTCCCGACCTTGCGCGCGCGGGCGAGGCATCGCCGCGAACTGGATACGGAGCTGCGACGCGCCTGCGCGAACCAAGAGTTCGTCTTGTATTACCAGCCTCAGGTGAGGTCGAGCGACGGCGCCGTAATCGGCGCCGAAGCCCTCCTTCGCTGGAACCATCCGGAGCGGGGCATTTTGGCGCCGGGAGCATTTATCGATGCTCTCTGCGCAAGTGCCGTCGCGATTGAGACCGGCCGATGGATACTGGCCAATGCGTGCAAGACAGCGGCCTCCTGGCGCGCGAAAGGTCTGCCGCCCATTCGCATGGGCGTGAATCTCTTTCCCGCCCAATTCCGTAACGGCTCACTGCTCCAAGATGTTGAGCACGCCCTGTCTGTAAGCGAGTTACCTCCCGAAGCTCTCGAACTTGAAATCACCGAGAACATTGCACTCGGTCGAGAGGAGGGAACGCTATCATCTTTGAAAGCACTGCGAGCCCGAGGCGTAGGTATTGCTTTCGACGATTTCGGCACCGGCTATGCCTCACTCAGTTATTTAACGAGATATCCGCTCACGCGGATAAAGATTGACCGGAGCTTCGTCCAGAAAATCGGTGCGCAATCCACCGCTGAGGATTCAGCTATCGTGCGCTCGGTCATTGTCATGGGACGCAACCTGGGACTTGAGGTCATTGCCGAAGGCGTCGAAACCATGGCCCAGGCCGAATTTCTTAAAGCGGAAGGCTGCCCGGAATTGCAGGGGTTCCTGTTCTCGAAGCCGGTTCCGGCCGACGCATTTGAAGGCTATCTAGGATTTTTGGGGGACCGGAAGCTAGCCTGACGTCGTCACCACTGGTCGGATGAATAAGTTTTGCAGCGCGGCGCGCAGGGATCAAGCCGGGGGGAAAGCGACAGGGCTATGTCGCAACCTGCGTTCTCACACCGGTGCAGTGACGAACGCCTTACTCGCGAAGGTGGGTCATAGTTCTACATTGCCCATCATCAGAGAACGCCAAAAGTGTGAGTAGAGAAAGCCGCCCCTAACAATTCCGATCATTTTTCGGAAACTTACAGAGCAGTTCGATTCCGGCCAGGCACCAAGATACAAAGACTCTTCCCCCCCCATGCCTGGCAGCCGCCCCGGCGCGGCCGCTTGTCTGAATCAGCGTCATCGGGCTCGGCCAGTCATTGCGCCGCGTCCGCCACATATCCCTCCAACTTCCCCGCTGCATCCATCGCCGCCCGCCACGCAAACACCATGGCCGGACCGATCATCGTGCCCGGGCCGGGATAGGTGCCCCGGAAGATCGAGGCGGCGTCGTTGCCGGCGGCGTACAGGCCCGCAATTGGCTGGCCTTCGGATGTCAGCACGCGGCCGTTGACGTCGGTGCGCAGTCCGGCGCTGCTGGCGAGATCGGCGGGCCAGACCGCGGCCGCAAAATACGGCCCCGGGCCGATCCTGCGCATGCACGGATTCGGCCTGTTGAGCGGGTCGCCGTTGAAGCGGTTGAGTTCGCTCCCGCCCCGGCCAAAATCGTCATCAATGCCGGTCCCGGCAAACCGGTTATGCCGTTCGATCGTCTCGGCCAGCGCGACGCCGTCGACACCGACCTGCTTCGCCAGCTGCTCCGGGCCGTCGCCGGTGAAGAGATAGCCGGCGCGAAGGTAGCGCGCGAGGTCGCGGGTGCCGGGATGGACCAGGCCGAGACCGTAGTCGCGGATGAAACTGCGGTCGCAGACCAGGAAGGAGGGAATGCTGGGGACGGATCGATGCGATCGAAGCATCGCTTCCACGAAATCATGATAGGAATCGGCTTCGTTGACGAAACGGCGGCCGGCGCCGTTGACGGCGATGATGCCCGGCCTGGCGCGATCGAGCATGATGTGCGGGAATACCGAGAGGTGGCCGTCGGGCTGCTGCATGACCGAAACAGGCATCCACAGCGCGGGGCTGCGAAATTCCTGCTCGATCTGCCCTTGCGCGCGTTCTCCGGCAAGCAGGCCATCGCCGGTGATGCTTTTGGGCGCGAGCGAAAGGCGCTGCGTCCCCTCCGGGAAAAGCCGATCGCGCAGCGCGCTGCTCCAGCCAATTCCGCCCGCCGCCAGCACGACCCCCTTTTTGGCCCGAATGGCGATGTCGCCGTCCGGTGTGTTGAAAACGGCCCCGACAATTCTGCCCTCACGCTCGATCAGTTCGCTCAACCGGCTCCGGTAGCGAATTTCGACGGCGCGCTGCTTCAGGCTGTCGAGAAGCCGCGCGACCAGTGCGTTTCCCATGACGAGCCGCGTTCCGCGCCGGTGATTGATCCGGTCCCGCGCCTGCCGCGCCAGCAGGCGTGCGGCATGCGCGAAATTCCGCGGGGAAGCGAACGGATGCAGCAGGGATGCAATGTCGTTCTTGCCGACCATCATGCCGCCCAGAACCATGAATTCGCGCCGCGGAGGCCTCACCCGCGCAAAATCACGGCCCAGTTTTCGCCCGTCGAATGGAACGGCGCCGAGCGCCCTGCCGCCGATCGCAGCACCGGGCTCTGCGCGATAATCGGGATGCACCGGCGGCGGAACGAACGCCACGCTGCTTTGCTCGGCGAGGTAGTCGAGAACGAGCGGGCCGGTGGCGAGATAAGTCTCCAACCGGTCGTCCAGGGTTTGCTCCCCCAGGATCGCGCCGAGATAAGTCCTGACTGCCGGAAGCGTATCCGGCAGTCCGGCCGCGCTGCTTTGCCGGCTTCCCGGTATCCAGACCGTCCCCGCCGAAGTCGCGGTCGTGCCGCCGACCATGTCCGATTTTTCGCAGAGCAGGATCTTGAGCCCCTCGATGGCGCCCACCAGCGCCGACGTCATGCCCGCGGCACCGGCGCCAACCACCAGAAGGTCGGTCTCGAAATCCCACCGGCGGTTGTCCGACTGCAACGACATCGCGCTATCTCAACGACAGGGACGGATCGAACACTGGATGGTTGATAAATCAACTGATATTTTGAATTTCACGACAGATCGTGCGAGAGGCGGCATTTCGATCGGCTTTGGCGCGTGCGACGCCTGCCGTCGAATGTTCGAGCAGGAGTGCTGCGATGTGGAACACAGGTCAAGGCTTCATGGCGATCTGGAGCGACGTGACGCCCAGTGATTTCGACTTCTATCATCGCTGGCTGCTTGGGGAGCATTTCCCGGAGCGCGTCGGCATTCCCGGCTTCATCGCCGCGCGCGTCTTCAGGCGGCAGACGGGTGCGGATTTCCAGTTCTTCATCCTCTATGAGACGCAATCGCCTGACGTGCTGGCGAGCCCGGCCTATGTCGCGAGACTCAACGGCCCGACGCCGATGACGCAAGCGGCGATGCCGAAATTGAAAAACTTCGTCCGCGGCGCCGGCCGCGTCGTTCGGTCAAGCGGGGTTTGCGGCGGCGGGGCGGCCAGAGCCCTGCGGTTTGAGCAACCACACCCGCTGCTCGACGACCCGGATGCCCGAGCCGCGCTGTTCGAGCATGTCAACGGGATGGACCGCGTGCTCGGCGTCCGTCTGTTCGAAGTGGACACGGCGGCCACGACGATTCAAACCGAAGAAAAGAAGATGCGCACCGGCAAGGAGGAGATCTACAGCCAGTTGCTGCTGATCGAAGCGGTGGACCTCGAGGCCTTCGAGGCCGTTTCCGAATTCCTCGACGTCACGCTGCCGACGCCGGAAGGCGCGCGTCCTCGCTACGACCAATCCTATCAGTTGATCGCAGAACTTCAGCAACGCTGCCTGACCTAGTATGAACGCGTGAACGGTTGAGCCTGCCGGGCCGGGGTTTCACAGCTTGGTATCGACCCTTTGCAGCATCTCGGTCGCCTGCTTCATCGCTGGATTGAGCTTGACCGCCTGGCGATAGTCGGCGACCGCGCCGTCCTTGTCGCCGGCATCGAGGCGGGCGTTGCCGCGGTTGTAGTAGGCGGCCGCGTAGCTCGGGTTCAGCTTGATCGCCATGTCGTAATCGGCGATCGCGCGCTCGGTGTTCTCCTCGTCCTGCCAGGCGTTGCCGCGGTTGTTGTAGGAGGTGGCATCGTCCGGCTTCAGCCGGATCGCCTCGGTGTGATCCGATATCGACTGCTCGAACAGTTTTAATCCGCGATAGGCGTTGCCGCGGCCGGTCCAGGCCAGCGCCGAGTCCGGATCGTAGCGCAGCGATTCGGAGAAATCGACCAGCGCCAGTTCGAACTTGCCGAGCCGGCGGTACATGCTGCCGCGCTGCAGGTGGATCAGCGCGCGGTTCTCGGCGCTGCCGCCTTGCGAATTGATCAGGGCGGTGCAGGCATCGATCACCTTGCCCATCCATTCGCGGCTCGGGCCGACATCGGTGACCGGAAAAGCGCAGACATGGAAATCGTCATTGGCGGCCCGTTGTGAGAGCTGCGCCGCAGGCTTGCCACCCTTGCGGCCGTCGCCGATCTTCTTCAGGAGATCGAGCGCGGGCACAAAGCCGGGCGCGAGCTGCATGGCCTTGTCGATCGAGGCAAAGCTCGCGACCTTGTTGCCGAGGTTGTTCAGGGTCTGGGCGCGATTGACGTAGCCGATCGGCTGCCCGGGATCGAGCCTGATCGCCTTGTCGACATCGGCAAGCGCTTTGGCGTTCTGGTTCTGCAACGTCAGCGCGGCGCCGCGGTTGAGATGGGCATTGGCGTCATCGGGCGATAGCCGGATCGCCTCGCTGAAATCCTTGACCGCGCCGTCGAAATCCTGCGTCGCCAGCCGGATGTAGCCGCGGCCCTTCCAGCCGCCGGGATTTTGCGGCGCGAGCCGGATCGCCTCGCCGTAGTCGGCGCCGGCGCGGCTCCATTCCTTCAGATTGCGCAGCGCATCGCCCCGATTGAGTCGCATGCCGACATCGTCCGGCTGGGCTTTCAGGACTTCGCTGTAGTCGGCGACCGCATGCGCCTCGTCCTGCTTCCGGTGATAGGCGACGCCGCGCGGACCGTAGACGCTCATCGCCCCGCTCGGCCGCAGCCGGATGGTTTCGCTGTAGTCGGCGATGGCGCGATCGTACTGGCCGAGATTGAGCGCCGCGCCGGCGCGGACGAAATGGGCGATCGGCAGCTCCGGATTGAGCCGCACCGCCTGCTCCGCGTCCGTCATGGCGCGATCGAACTGCTTGCTCACGGTCCAGAAATTGGCGCGGTTGGCCCAAGCCTCGGCGTTATCAGGATCGATCTTGATCGCCTGGTCAAGATCGGCTCCGGCCTCCTCGAGGCTGCGCTTGAGGGTCCGGGCATAGCCGCGCTGCGAATAGGCCGCCGCCAGCTGCCGGCCGCTGACGGTGCCGGCGGAGATCGCGGCGGAGCATTTGGCGATCGCATCCTCGGGCGTGGTCACGGGCTGACTGCAGGCGCTCACCACCTCATCCGACAGCGCCTGCGCATGCGACGGCGAAGCGGCGAGCAACGCCCAGCAGATGCAGATCGTTGCGAAGGAAAAATGCGGCCTGACCATGGGATTTCCCGGGGTGCGACGGATCGGTTCTACCGAAGTCGCCCGAGGGACGCCGATGGTTCAATCGCGCCTCCGGCCATTCGCGGCAGCGGCGCCGAGCCGGATACGGCTAGCGCGCCAATTGACCCCGCACGCCAACCAGAATGGCGAGCCGATTTTACGCTCTAAGGTTGTCTTGGGCCGGAGTCATGGGTTACGGTCCGGACCCGAGACCCCGACCGGTTGCCGACAGCCCTTCCGTTAGCCTGGTTTTTAAAGCTTCCAACCGTGAATTTCACCAAACGCCAGGGCGATTATTGCCTGCCCTGCAATCTTCAACTGCCGACGCAAGGGAGAATCCGGATGGCAAACCTGCGGATCGAGCGTCCTTTTTATCCGATCATCTATGTACGCGGCTATGCAGGGACCGACGGCGACATCGAGGATACGGTGTCCGATCCGTACATGGGCTTCAATCTTGGATCAACTCGTCTCCGCACGCTCTGGACCGGCGACAACGAGCGATACTATTTCGAATCGCCGTTGGTGAGGCTGATGAAGGACTTCAAATATAGCGATGTCTATTCAGCCGGATTGAACAATACCGAAATCGACCAGGTGCAGCCCGGCACGATCGGGCCCCGATCGATCACCATCTATCGCTACTACGATCAGGTTTCGTCAGTGTTTGGACGGGGCAAGCAGGTGGAAATGAAGGATTTTGGCCGCGGGCTGAGCGACCTCATTATCAAGCTGCGTGACCGGATCTGCCTGGATGAGGCAGACAAGGCTGCCTTCAAAGTCTATCTGGTCGGCCATTCGATGGGCGGGCTGGTGATCCGCTGCTTTCTACAGAACGATGAAATCGGCGATCCGGTCGCGAGGAAATGTGTCGACAAGGTTTTCACCTATGCGACGCCGCACAACGGCATCGAGATGGAGATTATCGGCAATGTGCCCGCCTTCTTCACCGCCAATAGCGCGGATAATTTCAACCGCCAGAAAATGTGCAGTTATCTGGGACTGCCCGAGGGAACCGAGAAGGTCAACACGCTGAACGGTAAGTTCGACATCGACCGTTTCTTCTGCCTGGTCGGGACCAATCCCAAGGACTATACGGTTGCCGCCGGTTGGTCGGCCCGCCTGGTCGGTCCGTTCAGCGACGGCTTGGTCCGGATGGACAATGCGGTCCTGTTCGAGGGCGACGAGACCAAGGCCACCGCAAAGCTCGCACCCCGCGCCTTCGTTTACCGGAGCCACTCCGGTTATTACGGGATCGTCAATTCGGAAGAAGGCTATCAGAACCTGACCCGGTTCCTGTTCGGCAATTTGCGCGTCGATGGCCGGCTTGAGGTCAGCGACATCAGCCTGCCGACCGAGGTGGAGAAGGCGCGGCTGGACGGACGGACGGTTCGGGCTTCCTATCAATTCGAGGTTGTGGCAAGGGTGCGGGGGGCGCATTGGGATTTAAGCCGCCGCCTTGCGCATGAAAACTCGGCACTTTTCCGCAAATATGGCGAGCTGTTTCCGGAACGCGCCACGCCGGGAATAGACGCTCCCAACCGCGCCAATCCAGTGCTCTTCAATGTCCATCTCGATGACGAGAAAAAAGTCGTCGACCGCCGGCCGTCGCTGGGTTTCAGCATAGACCTCGGCGTGCTCGTGCCGGAATACCTGGTCGATGGAATTCTCTGGGTGAAGGATCACTATCCCGGTGGGTATATTTTCCGCGACAAGCTCAATCTGGAAGCCGTCCCACCTAAGACAGAAAACGATTCATGGCGGGTTCGCTACGGCTTCGACAGCCGGACACCCAATCGCGCCACCAAGCTGATCGACGGAACGGTGGTGGGCGACAGGCTCGAATTTCGAATCCCGATCGTCCGACCCAATCGCCCGGGTATAAAGGCGGAACTCGTGCTGAGCGCGGAGGTGTGGAACGCCAGCTGATGTGCGATTGGTTCGCTTGGTACGACCGGCGCGTGGTGGCGCTCGGCTCGTCCCAGCGCATCAATCATCTCTACGTTCACATGAATCTGAATTCCCTGCAGCTCACCTCCCGCGCCTACGCTCGATTTCATCCGCAGGGCTAAATGCCGCGCCTCGACCGCAGCTGATTGCAACGACCTCATTTGCGGCGACTAGATCCGTCCGCGCCGATGCCGAGCGATCCTCCTTTCCCCCTAGATCCGGCCCCGACGCGTCCGGGCACGACGCTCGAAGCTGCGCAGGTCCGTGGCCGGCGCAGCCGCCTGCCTGCGCTGCACCGCCGACGTCTCCTCGACGCGTTCGCACAAGGCATGCAGCTCCTGCTGGGAGATGCCGTAAATCCTGGTGGCGATCTCCATCACCGCCATCGCGAGCAACTGGGCGGTGAAATCCAGCCGCAGCTCGTTGGCAAGGTCAATGTGCTGATGCAGCGAGCGCGCCATCGACTTCAGCTGCACCTCGGCCGGGTAATCCACTAGCGCACCCGATACGCGGCGCCGGAGGTCTGCCCGGAAATCCACTGGCTCGCGGTCGTTACCTCGGCGAACAGGCCGATCAGCTGAACCACGGTCTCGTGCACCGACGAAGCCGTGATCTGGTCGAGCCCATGGCTGGCGGACGCATCCGCCAGATAGGTCACCCGATGATCGCGATGAAACGCCTCCATCGCCGTGGCGAGACAAGCCGCCTCGCCGGAAAAACCCGCCAGCACGAAATGGCCGCCGCCGGCGGTCATCGCGTTGGCGAATTCGCGGCTGGCATAGCATGACGGCTTGTTGCGCTCGAAGATCATGTCCGAACTCACCGGCTCGAACCCGGAAATCCATTTCGAATAGGAAAGTGCCGGATTGAAGAACGGCGTGCGGTCGATCATGCGAAGGAACGCCACCGGCAAGCCGAACTGCCGTGCGTGACGCAGCACCCGGCGGCAATTCTCGATCGCAGCCTCGGCATCGGGAAGGGCAAACATCCGCGGCGAGGCGATGTATTCCTGCTGCAGGTCCAGAAGCACCAGCGTCGGGACGGTCGACTTGTTGGCGTAGGAACGCAGGTTGACGACGTTTCTCATGCGCGTTTCTTCTGGGTTGCTTGCTTGCGGACGCTTCTCGTGGCGGACTTGTCGAGGATGCCGGGGCGATCCCAGCGGCCCTCGGGACGCATCAGCACATAGGGATCGACGCCCAGCCTGACGGCCTGCGTAGCCGGCTCGGTATCGAATACGATCTCGATGTAGGCGTAGTCGGAAAAGAAGAACTCGGAGCTGCCCTCGAGCTGCTTCCATCCCATGTTGACGTAGTAGCCGAGCAATTCCTTCTGCGCCCGGCCGTAGATGCGGCGATAGCCCTTCATCCGGCACAGTTCGACGCCGGCCTCCATCAATCTGGTGCCGAGCTTGCGGTCGCGGAATTCATGACGGACCGCGAGCCGCTCGAGATTGGCGAAATCGGCGAAATAGCGGATGCGCAGGCAGCCGGCCGGTTCGTTGCCGACATAGCAGAGCAGATGGCCCGCGGAAAAATCGTTGCCGTCGAACTCCTCGCCATAGGGACAGTCCTGCTCGGCTATGAAGGTGGCGCTGCGGATCGAGACCACGCGCATGAAATCCTCGATCGAGCGCACCACCGTGATCGAGATGTCGTCGTCGTCCTCGCTCTCCGTCCCCAGATGGGTGTCGTAGATGGCGCGTCCTTCCTTGACCGATTTGCCGCGCGGAAACATGCAAAGACCCGGCGCGATCTTGCCCCTGAACACGGCGACACGGTTGAAGCCGATGGTGTCGAGCAGGCGTTGGCCGGCCGCCGTTGCCCCTCGCGCCAGCAGCGGCGCCTCGCGATAACGCGGCGTCGAAACCTTCTCGAAGGCGAGCGGAATGCCGCCGGCAAGCGCGCCCGGCGTATAGGCGCCCCAGGCATAGACTACCGCGGGTTTTTGGTGCTGGCGGGTCAGCAGATGCAGCGGCGGGTTCTTGGCATCCAGCTGGCCGCTCAACAATTGATCGGCGCCCTCGTCGTTGAGCATCAGGAACGCGACATATCCCTCCGCCGCGGTGTCGCCGGCCAGATATCGCTCGCGCCGCGCGATGCCCCAGATCGAATCGGGATTGTAGCGGGCCACCGCCTGCACCACCTCGTTGGACGCGCCGGTGCCCATGTCGCGGCGGGCCCGCGGCAGCAGCGTTTCGATATCCGTGGCGGTGGCGCTGAATATCACCAGCCGCTGAGAGAGTCCGAGCAGTTCCGGGGTCCCGAGGGCGCGTTTGGTCATCCTGGACGGATTAGCCATTGCGGTCACGGTTCGCGTGGTGTGTCGGTCGTGGATGGTCATTGCGCGCTCCGATTGCCAAACCTGCGGTTCTTTGCGAAGTTAGGGCGGGTGGCAGGAAAACGTATGCATACGATTGCGAACAGGGGTGGTCCGCAAGATGCCCATCCGGGCCCAAACCCGGTGGCGCCCGATTGGGAAACGGTTCGCACCTTCCTGGAACTGGTTCGCTACGGCAGCTTCCGCTCGGCCGCCGAGGCGCTCGCGCTTTCGCCCAATGCGCTTCGCCGCAAGGTCGACGACCTCGAGCGCGCGCTCGGCACCATTCTCGTCACCCGGCATGTCGATGGCATCAGGACCACCGCGGAGGGCGCCGAGATTCTGCTGGCCGCGAAGAAGATGGAAGAGGCCGCCTTCGGACTGGTGCGCGCGCGGGATCGCGCGCTTCCCGAAATGAGCGGCGAAGTCCGGCTTGGCGTCACCGAGGCGTTCGGCACGTTCTGGCTCGGGCCGCGGCTGGTCGAGTTCCAGCGCGCCTACCCGCAGCTCCGCGTCGATCTGGCCTGCGCGATGCGGTCAGCCGATGTGCTGCGGCTGGAGGCCGACATCGCCATTCAGCTGGAGCGCCCGACCACGCCCGACGTCAAGGTGGTTCGGCTCGGCCGCATTCATTCCATGCCTGCGGCCGCACCGTCCTATCTCGATATTTACGGCACGCCCAGGACGGTCGACGATCTGCGCAAGCACCGTCTGGCCATGCAATTCGCCGATCAGACCAAGAGCCAGGAAAACTTTCAATCGCAGCTGCCCGGCGTCGAACTCCGCGACCTCGTCAAGTTCAGCACCAACAACTCCACGGCGCTGTTGTGGGCCATCATCAAGGGCGCCGGCATCGGCTGGTCGCCGACCTACATTCACGTCATGGGACCGAAGATGGTGCCGCTCGATATCGGCGCGATATTTCCGTTCGATATCTGGCTGACCTATCATCCCGACGCCGCGCGGGTTCCAAGGGTGCGGCGCATGCTCGACTGGATCATCGAGAACTTCGATCCAAAGGTGTTTCCCTGGTTCCGGGACGAGTTCATCCATCCCAGGGATTTGCCGGCCCAGTATCACGGGCCGCCTCTGGTCAATCTGTTCGAAGGGCTGGCCTGGGAGCAGACGGCAAGAGACTAGACAATCGAAGTCTCCGCCTCAGATCTGCGCGGCAACCTTTTCCAGGCCGATCAGGCGGGCGAGCGTGCGCACCTCCTGCTTCTGGTCTTCGCGCAGCTGGAACAACAGCGGCATTGCAGCCGATTTCAGCTGCTGCACTTCGGCGGCATCGGGATCGATCGGTATGCCGGTCGCATTCGGGGCGCCTTGACGGGTGGCGTGGATCTTGCGGGCCACGGCGCGTAGCGCGGTTTCCACCGCCGGCCAGTAATATTCCTGGTCGGAAGAAAGCCTCAACCGTTCCTTGATGCCGGCGATCTGGGCATCGCTGAGCAGCGCATAGGATTTCTGCGGGGCCGGTTTTGCCGCGAGCTTCGGTTTCGGCGGCAGGGCGGGTGCGGGGGCGGGGTTGACGATCCTGGGCGCCTCGATGTCGGCGGGCGCCGCCGAGGCATAGGCCTGCCGCAGCGGCTCGCTGATGGAGGCGGTCAGCGGCGGATCGAACGACGCCAGCGCGAAGCGGGCGACCGGAAGCCGGTCCTGCTTGCTTGCCCGGTTCGCGACGGGACTCTGGACAATGGGGGACGTGAGATCGGCCCGGGCCGCCGGCACGCTGTCGCGGCCGAGGATGCTCAAGGCGGCGGCACCGGCGAGCAGAAAACAGGTCATCGCGATGATGGTAACAGCCTTCGTCAAGCAGTTCTCCGTTCTGGCCTGTCAACCACGGTCACTTTCCCGGAAACTGGGCACTAATTAAGGCTTAACCATGCCGTCACCGCGGCAGCGGCGAATTGGGCGGCTGGGAAAACAGCGAAAATTCAGGCTGCGGCCGAGAGGACGTAGGCCTCCTGGATGTCGGCGACGATATCGGAAGCCTCCCACAGCGCGTCGGGTGCAACCGAGCGCAGGCTGATGGTCCAGTTGCCGCCCCTGGCGGTGCGGGGCGTCGCGACGATGTCGAACTGCACGTTGCGGCACAGGGGATGCCGCTCCAGCGCGTAGGCGACACGAGCCCTGATCTCCTCGATGGTGGCCGGGGTCTTGGCAAACAGTGTCTCGAAATCCATGACGCATTCCCCTGAACGGCGATTCCAGGCCGCGACCCGCCGCGCCGGCGATCAACGGCCTCAAAGGGATTGTCGGGGCGAGATGGTTAATGGCGCGTTAAGGCCGGAACCCACCCCGTGAATTGCACGGGAGCTGCGCGAGAAACGCCCCTCAGCCAAGCAGATCTACGTCCTGCTCGACCATCCCGCACTCGACAGCATGGACCCCTCGTCGCTGGAATTGCTGCTGGACGGCGCCTCCGCGAGGTCACCGACCCGGCTGGCGGCGGGAGCTATTTCAACGCGAAGGCTGCAACCTGATCGGACGCCTGCGGCTTGAGGATCGCGTTGCCGCCCGCGACGAAGACGACGTATTGCTTTCCCTTGTAGAGGTAGGTCGCGGGATTGGCGACGGCGGGCGCGTCGACCTGCGCCTGCCACAATACGTCTCCCGATTTGAGATCGATGGCGCGAACCCGCGCGTCCATCGAGGCGCCGATGAAGACGAGGCCCGATTTGGTCACGAGCGGCGCGCCGATCGTCACCGAGCCCCAGGATTTGGGCATATAGAAGCCCCATTGCTGGACCTCGCCGAACGGTTTCTTCCACAGCAGCTTGCCGCTGTTGAGATCGTAGGCCGACAGCGTGCCGTAGGGCGGATTCCAGCAGGGCATGCCGAGGAAATTGACGAAGTTGTGCAGGTAGAACCCGTAGGGCGCGCCGGTCTGCGGATAGTAGTCGTCCTTCGAGCCGTGCTTCGCCTGCTCCCCGTAATCCTTGCGTTCGATCAATTTGTAGATTTGCGCCACATAGGAGCTGTTGACGACGTAGATCCCGCTGCGCGGGTCGACCGCGCCGCCTCCCCATTCGACGCCGCCGGCGGTCGACGGATAGGCCAGCGTCCCCCGCAGACTGGGCGGCGTGTAACGTCCGTCATAGCGCAGGCTTTTGAAGATGCGGCTGCATTCGCCGAAGCTTGCGATATCGGCGAGTTTCGAGATGCCGGGGAAACGATCAGGCACCGTCGGCTCCGGTGTCGCCGCATAGGGCTGGGTCGGCGAGGATTGCTCGTCCGGGATGTCGGACTGCGGCACCGGTCGTTCCTCGATCGGATAGATCGGCTCGCCGGTGAGGCGGTTGAGCACGAAGAAGATTCCCATCTTGCTCGACTGCACCAGTGCCGGAATCATCTCACCGTCCTTGTGGATGTCGACCAGCACCGGCGCCGAATTGGTGTCGTAATCCCAGATGTCGTGATGCACGATCTGGCGACTCCACAGCAGCTTGCCGGTATCGGCGTCGAGCGCGGTCACGGACGTAGCGAGCGGCAGGTCCTGCTTGCGATTGCCGCCCCAGAAATTCGGACTGGGCGATGAGACCGGCAGATAGAGGATGTTATGCTCCGGGTCGATCGACATGCTGGCCCAGACGTTGGCCGTGCCGGTCTTGTCGGCCAGTTGCGAAGGCAGCGCGTCGAACGTCCATTTCAGCTTGCCGGTCCGCGCGTCGACGGCGAACACGGTGCCCGGAGGCGCCTCCGCCTCGGCCCAGTCCTTCCCCGCCCAGCCGATGAACAGCGTGTCCTTGTACACGGTCGGCGGCTGCAGGATCGAGAGCGGCCACTTGTTGTTGGTGGTGTTCCATTGGTTGACGTCGAGCACCCCGCCGTCAGCGAAACCTTCACACTTCTTGCCGGTGTCGGCATCGACCGCGTGCAGCTTGGCGTCCATGGTGCCGATGTAGACGATCTTCTGGCACTGCGCGCCCGACTGCGGCGCCGCCGCCTGCCAATAGGCGACGCCGCGCGTCTTCAGATGGGGCTGGGTCAGGGCCTGCAGCACCGCGTGGGTGTCGTAGATCCATTTGACCTTGCCGGTGTCCGGCGCGATCGCGAAGATTCGATAGAACGGCGTCGAGACATAGACCGTGTCGTTGACGAACAAGGGCGTCGCGGACCAGTCCGTCAGCGGAATCTTGCCGCTGCCGTCGGAGACGTCGCCAGTGTGGACTTCCCAGACTTTTTCCAGCTGGCCGACATTCTGCGGGGTGATCTGATCGGCTTCGGAGTATTTCTGATCCTCCAGATTGCCGTTGAACGTGTACCAGCCGTCGTAATGCGTCGCGCCGACGGGCGGCTGCGCGAGGGCCGGCGATGCAAAGAGAGCCAGCATGGTACAGGTCAGGACAAACGCGGAAAGCCGTCTCATTCCGCGCCTCGCTGCGCGACCGAAAGCTGGCGCGGTGTCTTGCCGAAAAGAAGGTTCAATACCCAGCCGATCAACGCCACCACCATCGCGCCGACCAACCAATCCGCATCGAGCATGTAGGCGGCAAATCCGGTCCCGATGATGTCGAGACCGATGAGCGCGAGGAGAGTGCCGCGGAGGCCGCCGCCCAGACCGGACGCGAATCCGATTGCCGACGTGGCCGCCAGCATCAACAGCGACGATACCGCGACCAGAAAAGCGCCCGCCGTTCCGTGGATGCCGTTGTCGGTCCAGAAGAAATTGAAGATCGCAATGGCGGAGGCTGCCACCGCGGCGGCGATCAATAATTCGATGCCTGCCCGGCTCCAGCGGGTCTTCGGATCGTCGCTCACTACGCTCTCCCGGCTCTGGCGTTCAAATGCGCGAAAAGCCCGATGGTTCCCGGCAAGGAACTGATTGTGTATCGGTGCCGGTCGCTGTTTGGGCGGCCCTCACCCCAGCAGCTGATCGAGCCGATCGCGCAACTGGTCCTGGTGATAGGGCTTTGCCAGCCGCGGCAGGTCGAGCTGGACGCCGTCGGGCAGTTCGGCATAACCGGTCGCCAGCAGGATCGGCAAGGACGGCCGCAGCTCGCGCGAGGCCCGCGCCAGTTCGACACCGGTCATGCCGGGCATCACGTGGTCCGTCATCATCAGGTCGAGCGGCTGTTCGCTCTTGATGATATTGAGCGCGTGCAGGCCCGAACTGGCGCCGATCACCTGGTGGCCGAGATCCTCCAGCATTTCGGTGGTCGACAGTGCGATCAGGGGGTCGTCGTCGACGAACAGGATGACCGCCGGGCGGTTCATCTTCTGCGACCGCTGCGACGGGCTTTCGGCTTCCGGCGCCGATGTCGCGACCGGCAGCATCAGCGTCGCGGTGGTGCCTTTTCCCACCGTGCTCGACAGCTGCAGCGCGCCGCCGAGTTGTACGGCGAGGCCATGCACCATCGACAGGCCGAGGCCGGTGCCCTTGCCGAGGGGTTTTGACGAGAAGAACGGCTCGACCGCCCGCTTCAATATCTCCGCGGTCATGCCCTTGCCGGTATCGATCACCGAGAGTTTCAGGTAGCGGCCGGGCCGCAGCGCCTGATCCGGGCCCGCCTGGCATTCGGCAAGCGCGATGTCGATCGAGCCGCCGTCGGACATCGCGTCGCGGGCGTTGATGGCCAGGTTGAGAATGGCAAGTTCGACCTGGTTGGCGTCGACCCGCGCCGGCGGCAGTCCCTCGGGCAGATCGAGCCGCAGCGCGACGCGCGGGCCGAGCGACCGTTCGAGCAGATCGCCCATGCCCTGGATCAGGCCGCGCAGGTCCACCGGCACCGCACGCAAATCCTGCTGCCGCGCGAACGCCAGCAGCCGCTGCGTCAGCGAGGCGCCGCGCTCGGCGCCCTGCATCGCACCGGCGATCAGCCGCTGCAGCCGGGGATCGTCGGGGACGCGCCGGCGCAACAGATCGAGGTTGCCCATCACCGCCATCAACAGGTTGTTGAAATCGTGCGCGACGCCGCCGGTGAGCTGGCCGATGGTCTCCATCTTCTGCGCCTGGCGCAACTGCTCCTGGGCTCGTTCGCGCGCGGCGACCTCCTTCATCAGGTCGGCGGTGCGCTGCTCGACGCGCTGTTCCAGCGTCGCCGTCAATTCCGCCAGCGCCGTGCGCTCGGCCGCGAGCTGTGCCAGCAGGTTCTCCCGCTCGATTTCGGCGGTCTTGCGCGCGGTGATGTCGGAACAGACGCCGACCAGCGATTTGAGGCTGCCGTCCGGCCGCCGCACCGCGCGAGCGCGGACGTCGACCCAATGCTGCGATCCGTCCGGCCAGATATTGCGGTACTCGATGCTGTAGTCCATCCCGGTCATGATGGTCCGGTCCAGCACCTCGCGGCGGCGTAAGCGGTCGTCGGGATGAACGGCGGCCAGCAGATCCTGATAGCAAAAGCGCTCGCCGGGCTCGCGCCCGAAAAACCGCTTGCAGGTGTCGGAGGCTTCCAGTTCCAGCTGCGGCAGATGCAGTTCCAGCGCGCCGAGGTGACCGGCGTTCAGCGCGGTCTGCAGCAGGCCTTCGCTTTCGGTGAGATCGGCGAGGATTGCGCGGGTCTGGTACTGGCGGCGCCGGCCGCGGACGGCGGAGCCGACCACGCTGACCAGCGTGGTCGGGTGGAACGGGCGCTCGATGAAGGTGACATTGCCAAGCACCTGGCCGAGCCGCATGGCGTCGGGATTGCGCTCGGGGCCGCCGCCCTGATGCGTCAACAGCACGATCGGAAAATCGGACCATGACGGCTGATCGTGCAGCCAGCGCATCAGGCCCCGCAAATTCGCGGTCTTGATCGCCTCGTCGGCGATCACGGCAAGCCCGGCGCCGCCCTCGATCTCGTGCAGCAGGGCCGTCAGATCGCCACAGACATTGGCGTAGTAGCCGGCCTCCTTGATCAGCCCGGCGGCCACCGAGGCGTCGCGCCCGGTCGGCGCGAGAATCACGGCACGCTCGGAGGAGGCGCCCGGTCTCACGCGGTCTGCTCCTGCAGCAATGGCCGTCCTTCACCGATATAGACCGGAACGCCGCGCAAAATTCCCTGGAAACCGTCGAGCGGTTCGCCGATGGTGAGGCCGCGATGATCGATGCGGTATTCGCGAATGGTCAATTCGTGCATGCCGGTGCGTTTCTTGATGATCGACATCGCGCGCCGCACGCTGCCCAGCGCCTCGAAGTAGCGCAGCAGCACCACGGTGTCGGCGAGATAGGTGACATCGACCGGCGCCTTCATGTCGCCGACCAGGCCGTGCTGTGCCACCGTCATGAAGGTCGCGGCACCCCGGCGATTGAGGTATTGCAGCAATTCGTGCATGTGCAGGATCAGCGAATTCTCCTCGGGCATCGCCGCCTGGTAACCGTTGAGGCTGTCGATCACCACGGTCCTGATGCGATCCTCATCGACCCGTCTGCGGACCCGATGGGCGAATTCGCCGGGCGACAGCTCCGCGGCATCGACCTGCTCGATGAACAGTTTGCCGCTGCGCTGCATCTCCTCGAGATCGATGCCGAGACCCTTCATGCGGGAGAACAACAGGCCGAGTTCCTCATCGAAGATGAACAGCGCGGCCCTTTCGCCGCGCGCGATCGCGGCGACCACGAAGACAATCGCGACGAGCGATTTGCCGGTGCCGGCGGGGCCGAGGATCAGCGTGCTCGATCCGGTCTCGACACCGCCGCCGAGCAGCCGGTCCAGTTCCGCGATGCCGCTCGACATCGGATGGCGCGTGAAATTGTTGCGATATTCCGACGCCACCAGCCGCGGGAACACGTTGAGGCCGCCGGTGCTGATGGTGACATCGTGATAGCCGCCGCGGAACTTGACGCCGCGATACTTGATGACGCGGGCGCGGCGGCGCTCGGCGCCGTAATTCGGCGCCAGTTCCTCCAGCCGCAGCACGCCATGGGCGACGCTGTGCACCGTCTTGTCGGCGACGTCGGCGGTGAGATCGTCGAGCAGCATCACGGTGGTGTTGAATTTCGCGAAATAATGCTTGATCGCCAGGATCTGGCGCCGGTAGCGCAGCGAACTTTGCGCCAGCAGCCGGATTTCGGAGAGGCTGTCGAGCACGACCCGGTCGGGCCGCGCGCGCTCGACGGCTTCGAAAATCTGCTTGGTGGTCTCGCCGAGTTCGAGATCGGAGGAATACAGCAGGCTCTGCTGCTGCTCGGAATCGAGCAGGCTTTCGGGCGGCAGCAGTTCGAATACCTCGATGGCTTGATCCAGCGTCCAGCCATGGGAAGCCGCGCCGTCGCGCAATTCGCGCTCGGTCTCCGACAGGGTGATGTAGAGGCACTTCTCCCCTGCCTTGGCGCCTTCGAGCAGGAATTGCAGGGCGATGGTGGTCTTGCCGGTTCCCGGCGCGCCTTCCACGAGGAAGACATGGCCGCGGGAAAACCCGCCGGCCATAATATTGTCGAGCCCCCAAATACCCGACTTGGCCTTGGTGGCCATTGGTTCAACTGCGCTCATGCTACCCCTCAACGAGGAGGACAAACTCCATTGGCACCAGCAGGTTCCCCGAAATTGGAACTTTTTTGCCGGCGCTCTTGATGTCGGGGCATTGGACGACGCGGCGCCCCACGCGGGGCGCTTTGAGGTCATGATGGCCGCAATCAAAACATCGATCGGACGATCCGCAAAACCGTCAGGAGGAGAAGGCCTGCGTTGGCGCGATGCGCCACCTAGCGCTTCTCGACGACGAGGCTCTGCACCGCCCGGCCGAAATAGCCGCTGGTGTCGGCGAGCCGCGCCATGGCAAGGCCGGCGCCGTCAGGACCGATGCGGCATTCTCCGTCGAGCAGGATCCACTCGCCTTGCGGCGGGCGCGCGAAGCTGACCGACAGGTCGGCGTTGATGAAGGTCCAGTGCCGGAAATCCAGCGCCGGCGCGGTGGCGTTGCTGAAGTCGGCCGCGACCACCGCGCGCATCGCCTGCGAGACCGCAAAACCCTCGACCAGCGGCCGGTCGACCCGATACCAGATGGCGCCGGGACCGGGCCGGCCGAAGCGGCCGCGTGCGGCGCGCACCGACATGCCCGTGACAAAGGGACTGGTCGAAAAGTCCACCTTCTCCTCGCGCGACTGATCGGGTAGCGGAACGTCGACCGGCGGATTGGCGATCTCCGGCGGCAGGACAAGCGCCTGCGCCTTGATCTTGAGAATGGTCGCGCCGACCACGACGGCATCTTCGGCAACCAGCCTGACCGCGCAGAGCTGGATCTTGCGGCCCTCCCGCAGGACCTCGGTCTGAATCGTCAGCGGCGCCAGCGGCACCGGACGCATCAGATCGACGGTGACGCGCGCGACGTGCATCGGCTCCCGCGTCGGGATCGCCTCGGCGGCCCATACCACGAGAGCCGCGGGCGCCGAGCCGTGCTGCATGTTGCGGTCCCAGGGCCCGGCGGCGTTCGGGCCGGTGACGGCGCGATCGCCGTCGACGCGATAGATGGCGTCCATCGTCAAGCAATCCTGTTTGATAGCTGGAGCACTGCTGAACCTGCTCCGCTGTCGGGAGAAGGCGGACGAGCGACCATCACAGCGGCGGATCGACGGCCTCGTCGTATTCCCGTTTGAATTGCGCGATCAGTTCCGCGGCCGGCAGGATCTTGCCGACGCTGCCGACGCCCTGGCCCGAGCCCCAGATTTCCTTCCAGGCTTTCGGCTTGGCGCGCTCGCCGGAGGTGTCGGTGCCAAAGCTCATTTTCGAGGCGTCGGACTCCGGCAGGTTGTCCGGGTCGAGGCCGGCGGCGACGATCGAGGGTTTCAGGTAATTGCCGTGCACGCCGGTGAACAGATTGGAATAGACGATGTCTTCCGCGGTCGAGCTGGTGATCATCTGCTTGTAGCCCTCCACCGCGTTGGCCTCCCTGGTGGCGATGAAGGCGGAGCCGATATAGGCGAAGTCGGCGCCGAGGATCCGCGCCGCGCGGATGGCGCGGCCGTTGGCGATCGCACCCGACAGCGCGATCGGCCCGTCGAACCATTGCCGCGTCTCGGCCACGAAGGCGAGCGGCGAGATTTCGCCGGCATGGCCGCCGGCGCCGGCGGAGACCAGGATCAGGCCGTCGGCGCCCTTCTCGATCGCCTTGTGCGCGAATTTCTGGTTGATGACGTCGTGGAAAACGATGCCGCCCCAGCGGTGCGCGGCCTGGTTCAGTTCCTCGCGCGCGCCGAGCGAGGTGATGATGATGGGCACCTTGTGCTTCTCGCACAGGGCCAGATCATGTTCGAGCCGGTTGTTCGAGCGGTGCACGATCTGGTTGACCGCGAACGGCGCCGACGGCGCTTCCGGATGCGCCTTGTCATAGGCGGCAAGCTCCTCCCTGATCCGCACCAGCCACTCCTCGAGCAGTTCGGGCGGACGCGCGTTCAGCGCCGGAAACGATCCGACGATGCCCGCCTTGCACTGCGCGATCACGAGATCGGGCACCGAAATGATGAACAGCGGCGCACCGATCACCGGCAGCGACAGACGGCCCTTGAACAAGGCAGGCATGGACATGTTGGAAAATCCTTTTCGCGATTCATTCGATGGCGGGACGTCGGTCTAATAGATGCCAGACATCATACCAACAAGGCAACTGGGCTCGGAACCGCCGCCGCTGCTACTGGCACAGCGCGCTGGTGACGTAATTGTCGGTGCGGCAGTCGTCCGGCTTTCGCGTCCGGCCGGGGATCAGCACCTTCGCCGAGCAGGTTTCCGCCGAATTGGTGTTGAGGCTCTTGCCCTCCTTGTAGCCCTTGGACTGGCAAAGCTTGTCGGCACCGGACTTGCAGTCCGGCGAGCCGTCGGCCGAAGCCGGACAGATCATGCGTCCCGAAACCATCGAGGCCGGCCTGGCCAGCCGCGACAGGCTCTCGGACGCATCCTTTGCCGCATCTTTCGCACGCGCATTCAGGTCGTCGATGGTCTGTTGCGGGCTTTTCAGGGGCGGCAGCTTGTCGAACAATTTTCCGATTTCGTTGATCAGGCCCGGATTCTCGCGCGGCGGCGCAGGCGCGGCTTGCGGTGGCGCGGGCGGCGGCTGGGCGCCGGTATCCTGGACGCCAAGTGCAGGCGGCGGAGACACGGTTTGCGGCCACGCGGCGCCGGCTGCGAGCAGCAGCATCGATATTCCCAGGGCCGCGGTCGCGGCATGCGACCTGGCGCGTGCGTGGAGATGATCCGGTCGAGCCGTCATAACCCCGAATCTAACCCGAAGCCGTGGAGCGGCAAAGCGCTTCACGGTCTGTTTCACAGCATGCGGAACGCAACGACAAAGCCACCCACCAGCGCGGCGACGCCGATCGCTACCCACAACCCGAGGCGTTGCTCGATCCGGACCCGGATCCATTCGCCATAGCGGTTGAGCAGGATGGCGACGAAGAAAAACCGGCCGCCGCGGGCGATCACCGACAGCGCGACGAACAGCCAGATGTTGTAGTTGGCAAATCCCGAGGTGATGGTGACGAGCTTGTAGGGGATCGGCGTCAGCCCCTTCAGCAGGATGATCCAGGCGCCATATTCGGCGTAGCCGGCGCGGAACGCCCCGACCTTGCCGCCAAGACCGTAGAAATTGATCAGCCACTGCCCGAGCGAATTGTAGAGCAGCGCGCCGATCGCATAACCGAGGATGCCGCCGAGCACGGAAGCCGCCGTGCAGACCAGCGCGTAAAACCACGCCCGTTGCGGCCGCGCCAGCGACATCGGGATCAGCATCACATCCGGCGGCACCGGGAAGAACGAGCTTTCCGCGAACGCCACCGCTCCGAGGATCCAGAGCGCATAGGGCTTGTGGGCGGCGTCGATACACCAGTCGTAGATCCGTCTCAGCATGGCGCGATGAACCACCCCTCGGCGGATTTGTCCATGCCGTGCATTTGCGGAAATTTCGTCAGGCGTCAGTGGCGCTTGCGCAAGGCGCGGCCTTCGAGCGCGACAATTGGTCGCCGAGCCACCCCCGCCGCGGCAGTCTTGGGCATTTTCACGGTCGATTTCGGCAGCTTCTCGGCAATTCCGAGCAGATGCTCCCGCCGCGCCATCTCGTTCCACACATCCTCAGGCCGCACCCCGGCTGAAGCCCACAGAACGGTCAGGTTATAGAGCAGGTCGGCGCTTTCGCGGACCACGGCCGCCCTATTGCCGTTGACGGCGTCGATCACGACTTCGATGGCTTCTTCGGCGAGCTTCTTGGCCATCTTGGCCGGGCCGCGCTGAAACAGCCGGGCGGTTCGCGAGACACCCGGATCGAGGTCCCTGGCCGCGATGACCGCCTGATAAAGCCGTTCGAGCGAATCACTCATCGCCCGAAACTAGTCCAAACCGGTAGCCAGCGTGTTAACGCCATCGCGCTGCTGAAGGAATGCGCCGGCCATGCGTGGGCACGGCCGGCGGATCAATCGGCGGAAGCATGGTTACCGCCCGGCGGGCGGCGGACCTCTGCGCAGCGAGGCGCTACCAGTTGCCGGTAGGCTGGCCGCCAGATTGGGAGGACGATCCGTAGGATCCATAGCCGCCATAATAGCCGGGGCCGCCGTAGTAGGCCGGGCCGCCATAATAGACCGGACCGCCATAGACCGGACCGCCATAACCATAAGCGTCGTACCCGTCATAATAAGCGCGCCGGTTCTGGGTAGCCGCAATCGCCAGACCGGTGCCGACAATGCCCGCAAACGCGGCCGCCGCAGCGCCGCCTCCGCCGTGGTACCTGCCACGGGAGCTGAAATCGGTGACCCTGTGGGCCGCGGAGGCGGACGACAGACCGTTGCCCGATGCGGCCGAGCCGGCGCGAGCCGGCGAAGGCTCGACGACAGTCAGCGCCATCGCCGCAACCGTCGCCATCACGGTGGCGCGGCCGATCGATGAAAACACTGCTTTTCGCGCAAACATCTCGAATATCCTCCATGATGGCATGATGGCCCCGGCCCGTCAGGCCGCTTTCAGCCAACCTTCAAGCCCATATAAGGTTCCCCGAACCAAACCCAAGCCGAGCGATCGATGGCGAGATCGCGGCGACGGGCAAAACGCTGCCCGCGCCCTGTATCTCGCCGGCGATCCCTGATTAACATGGAACTCCTGACGGCCGCCGCCGACAATCTTTCGAGTGCTCACGGCATGTCCCTGCTTCGGCTTTATACCCGCGTGCTCCAGCTGCTCGGCAAGGAGGCGCGGCTCGGCTGGATCCTCGCCGGCGCCAACCTGCTGCTGGCCGGCGCCCAATTCGCCGAACCGGTGCTGTTCGGCCGCATCGTCGATGTGCTCTCCGGCAAGCCCGGTCCGTCCGGATCGCCATCGGCCTGGCCCCTGCTGGCGGCCTGGGCGGCGTTCGGCCTGTTCACGATTTCTATGCGGCGCGGCCGTCGCCCTGCATGCCGACCGGCTGGCGCATCGCCAGCGCCAGGCGGTGCTGACGAGCTATTTCGAACACATCATGCAGTTGCCGCTGACCTTCCACACCGGCACCCATTCGGGCCGGCTGATGAAGGTGATGCTCAACGGCACCGACGCGCTGTGGCGGCTGTGGCTCGGATTCTTCCGCGAGCATTTCGCCGCCATCATGTCGCTGGTGGTGCTGCTGCCGCTTTCGCTCTACATCAACTGGCGGCTGGCGATCCTGCTGTTCGCGCTGTGCGTGGTGTTCACGGTGCTGACGACGCTGGTGGTGCGCAAGACCTACGGCATGCAGAACGAGGTCGAGGCGCATTACAGCGACCTTTCCGCGCGCGCCTCCGACGCGCTCGGCAATGTCGCGCTGGTGCAGAGTTTCGTGCGCATCGATGCCGAGGTGCAGGGCCTGCGCTTCGTCGCCGACCAGCTGCTCTCGGTGCAGATGCCGGTGTTGTCGTGGTGGGCGCTGGTCACCGTGATCACCCGCGCCTCCACCACCATCACGGTGCTGGCGATCTTCACCGTCGGCATCGCGCTGCACGAGCAGGGCCTCACTTCGGTCGGCGAGATCGTGATGTTCGTCAGTTTCGCCACGCTCTTGATCCAGAAGCTCGAGCAGGTGGTCGGCTTCATCAACAGCCTGTTCATGGAAGCGCCGCGCCTGCAGGAATTCTTCAACGTGCTGGACGCGGTGCCCGCGGTGCGCGACCGGCCCGATGCGATCGATACCGGGCGGCTGGCGGGGCTGATCGAATTCAACGACGTGTCGTTCTCCTATGACGGCAAGCGGCCGGCGGTCGAAGACCTGTCCTTTGTCGCATTGCCCGGTCAGACCATCGCGCTGGTCGGCCCGACCGGCGCCGGCAAATCGACCGCGATCGCGCTGCTGCATCGCGCGTTCGATCCGCAGTCCGGCTTCATCAGGATCGACGGCATGGATATCCGCGGCCTGACGCTGACGGCGCTGCGGCGGAACATCGGCGTGGTGTTCCAGGAGGCGCTGTTGTTCAACCGCTCGATTTCAGACAATCTGCGCGTCGGCAAGCCGGACGCGAGCGACGAGGAAATGCGGGTCGCCGCAAGCCGCGCGCAGGCGCTGGAATTCATCGAGCGCAGCGAGCAGGGATTTGCGACCAATGCCGGCGAGCGCGGGCGCATGCTGTCGGGCGGCGAGCGGCAGCGGCTGTCGATCGCACGCGCGCTGTTGAAGGACCCGCCGATCCTGATCCTCGACGAGGCGACCAGCGCGCTCGACGCCGTCACCGAAGCCAAGGTCAACGCCGCTCTCGATGAAGTGATGAAGGGCCGCACCACATTCGTGATCGCGCACCGGCTTTCCACCATCCGCAACGCCACGCGCATCCTGGTGTTCGATGGCGGACAGGTGATCGAAAGCGGAACTTTCGATGAACTGGTGGCGAAAGGCGGCCGTTTCGCCGAGCTGGCGCGCGCCCAGTTCATGGTTCAGGAGAACGCGCGGGCCGGTATTCAAGCGCAAGGCGCAGCCGGCGCCACTGTCAAGATTTAAGGGCAAGATTTTAAGGGTGGTCGAATTTCGGCCCCTTTCGTCCACGATTTAATCGCCCGGCCTCTGTTCTGGATCGGCAAGCCGGTATAGGTTTGCAGCGCCGTAGCGGACGGCGCCGGACACGCTTGAAACCCGAATGTCACACGCCAGGACCTCCTCGCTTTCAGAGGCGGGTCTCAGAGGACCGGAATCGAATAGTGCATTTGCTTCGCCCGTTGCTTCGCAAGTCCTCGTGGAACTGGATTCTTCTTGTCGCTGCGCTCGGCATCCTCACCGCGCGCGCCGCGCATGCCGAAGCATGGCTGGTGGTCGAAGCCGACACCGGCAAGGTGCTGGAAGCGCAGAACGCGACCTATCCCTGGTATCCCGCTTCCGTGACCAAGATGATGACGGCCTATGTCACGCTCAAGGCCGTCAAGGAGGGGCGTATCACGATGGATACGCTGTTCACGGTGTCTTCGGTCGCAGCCTCGCAGTCGCCGTCGAAAATGGGTTTCCGTCCCGGCACCCAGGTCACCGTGCAGAATGCGCTGGCGATGATGCTGGTGAAGTCGGCCAACGACATGGCGGTGGTGCTCGCCGAAGGCGTCGGCGGTTCGATCGACGGGTTCTCGGCGATGATGAACCAGAACGCGCAGCGGCTCGGCATGACGCAGACGAGCTACGTCAATCCGAACGGCCTGCCGGCGGACGGCCAGATCACCTCGGCCCGCGATCTCGCCATTCTCGCCCGCGCCATCATTCACGATCTGCCGGAATACGAATATTTCTACCACATCCCCTCGATCCGCTTCGGCCGCAAGGTCACCAACAATTTCAACCATCTGATCGGGCGCTATCCCGGCGCCGACGGCTTCAAGACCGGATTCATCTGCGCCTCCGGCTACAATCTGGTGGGGTCGGCGACCCGCAACGGCAAGCGGCTGATTGCGGTCGTGCTCGGTTCCACCTCCGGCCACATGCGCGCGGTGCGCGCCGCCCAACTGCTCGAGCGCGGCTTTGCCAACAACGCATTGTCCTGGCTGCGCCCCTCGCTCGGCATCGTCAACAATCTGGTGCCGATCGACGCCTCGCCGCCGAACCTGCGCGACGAGATGTGCGGCGGCAAGCGCCACAAGCCGGCCAGCGACGAGGATGAAGACACGGTCGCCACCAACAGCGGCAGCGCGAGCAGCAGCAGCGGCGAAAGCGCGGTGACGTTCTTTGCCGCTGGCTTGCAGCCGCCGATGCCGAAGCCCTCGGATATGCTGGCGGGCCCGGCCGAAGCTTCGGAGCCGATGGTCGTCTACACCGGCCCGACCCGGACCGGCGCGGCGCTGGCGGCTGCGGTCAATGCGGACTCCGAGAAGCAGACGTCGCGACATCGCGGCAAGAAGACGCGCCTTGCGGCGAAGCCCGATGCGGCAGCCGATGCCAAGGGATCCAAGCCCGATGCGACGTCCGCGGCCAAGCCTGCGGCCGCTAGGCACGCCAATGCCAAGCCTGATGCGGCCGCAAAGCCTGCCGAAAAGCCCATCGCCGCGGCCGACAAGTCCACAGCCAAGCCGGCCAAGCCCAAGGCCGTTGCAAAGCCTGCGCCCAAGCCCAAGAGCGCGACCAGCGACGCCAGGCCGGCGGATCAAGCGCCCAGCGCGCCGCACACCTGAGCGCCTGACGGCGCCACCCAAAGCGGCACTCCCGTCCAGCAACCACCCGGCGAAAGGGCGTGGGCGCTTGCCACGGACGGCCGCCTTGCTCAATACTGCCGGGAAACAAGACGGCCCGAATGCGGCATGCCGCCGAGACGGCGAGGGAACTGAAACTCAGAGGGGGAATACCATGGAGCGGATCTGGCTCAAGCAATATCCACCCGGCGTGCCCGCCGATATCGACGCGACCCAATACGCCTCGCTGGTCGAGTTGCTGGAGGAGAGCTTTGCGAAATTCGCCGACCGCAAGGCCTTCATCTGCATGGACAAGTCGATCAGCTATCGCGATCTCGACGAGATGTCGCTGGCGCTTGGCGCCTATCTGCAGGGCAAGGGCCTGCAGAAGGGCGCCCGCGTCGCGCTGATGATGCCGAACGTGCTGCAATATCCGGTATCGACCGCCGCCGTGCTGCGCGCGGGCTATGCGGTGGTCAACGTCAATCCGCTCTACACCCCGCGCGAACTCGAGCACCAGCTCAAGGATTCCGGCGCCGAGGCCATCATCGTGCTGGAGAATTTCGCGACCACCGTGCAGCAGGTGATCGACAAGACCGCGGTCAAGCATGTCATCGTCGGCAGCATGGGCGACATGCTCGGCTTGAAGGGCATGATCGTCAATCTGGTGGTCCGGCGGGTGAAGAAGATGGTGCCGCCCTATTCGATCCCGGGCGCGGTCGCCTTCAACGACGCGGTCGCGGCCGGCCGTGGCATGAAGTTCAGCAAGCCGAAGATGGCACCGGACGACGTCGCCTTCCTGCAATATACCGGCGGCACCACCGGCGTCTCCAAGGGCGCGACGCTGCTTCATCGCAACATCCTGGCCAATGTGCTGCAGAACGACGCCTGGCTGCAGCCGGCGCTAGAGGCGCCTCCGCATGTCGACCAGATCTTCATCGTGTGCGCTTTGCCGCTCTATCACATCTTCGCGCTGACGGCCTGCTACCTGCTGGCGGTGCGCGCCGGCGGCGTCAATCTCCTGATCCCCAATCCGCGCGACATGCCGGGCTTCATCAAGGAGCTGGCAAAATACCAGGTCAACAGCCTGCCGGCGGTCAACACGCTCTATAACGGGTTGTTGCATACGCCCGGCTTCGACAAGCTCGACTTCTCCAAGCTCAAAATGTCGAACGGCGGCGGCATGGCGGTGCAACGCCCGGTGGCCGAAGCCTGGAAGAAGCTGACCGGCTGCAACATCGCGGAGGGCTATGGCCTTTCGGAAACCTCGCCGACGCTGACCTGCAATACCGCGACATCCACCGAATTCAACGGCTCGATCGGCGTTCCCGTGCCCTCGACCTGGATCTCGATCCGCGACGATGACGGCAACGAGGTGCCGCTCGGCGAACCTGGCGAAATCTGCGCCAAGGGCCCGCAGGTGATGGCCGGCTACTGGAACAGGCCGGACGAGACCGCCAAGGTGATGACCGCCGGACGGCTACTTCCGCACCGGCGACATCGGCGTGATGACGGCGGACGGCTTTACCAAGATCGTCGACCGCAAGAAGGACATGATCCTGGTCTCGGGCTTCAACGTCTATCCCAACGAGATCGAGGAAGTGCTGGCGAGCCATCCCGGCGTGCTGGAATGCGCCGTGATCGGCGTCCCCGACCCGCGCTCGGGCGAGGCGGTGAAGGCGTTCGTGGTGAAGAAGGATCCCAACGTCACCGCCGAGGACATCATCAAGTTTTCCCAGACGCAGTTGACCGGCTACAAGGTGCCCAAGCAGATCGAGTTTCGGACCAGCCTGCCGAAGACCAATGTCGGCAAGATCCTGCGCCGCGAACTGCGCGACGAGAACAAGGCGGCGGCCTGAGCGAACATTCCATGGTCAAGGAGCCGCGGAATCGTTGCTCGTCATTCCGGGATGGTCCGAAGGACCAGACCCGGAATCTCGAGATTCCGGGTTCGCTTCGCGCCCCGGAATGACACTTCATCAAACCATGGTGAAGTGGTTTCCATCCCCCCGGAAAATGCTTTAAGAACCATCCGCACCATTAAGGAGATTTGACGATGACGATCCAAGTTGGCGACAAGCTGCCGGAAGCCAAGTTTCGCGTGATGACGGCGGAGGGTCCGCAAGTCAAGACCACCGACGACATCTTCAAGGGCAAGAAGGTCGCGCTGTTCGCGGTCCCCGGCGCCTATACCGGCACCTGCCACAAGATGCACCTGCCGAGCATCTTCCTCAACGCCTACGCCATCAAGGACAAGGGCGTCGACACCATCGCCATCGTCTCGGTCAACGACGCCTTCGTCATGAACGCCTGGAAGCGCGACACCGATCAGCGCGACGAGGCCACCTTCCTCGCCGACGGCAACGCGGACTTCACCAAGGCAATCGGCATGGAGCTCGATGCTTCCGGCAACGGGCTCGGCATCCGCTCGCATCGCTACTCGATGGTGGTGGATGACGGCGTGGTCAAGAAGCTCAACAAGGAGCCCGCGCCCGGCAAGGTCGAGGTTTCCGGCGGCGACACGCTGCTGGGGCAGCTGTAAGACCATCGTCATTCCGGGGCGCGCGCTAGCGCGAACCCGGAGTCTCGAGATTCCGGGTTCGATGCTTCGCATCGCCCCGGAATGACGAACTGACAATTGATGTCCCCCTACCTCTTCAACCGCGCCATCGCCACGCCCTCGCGCGCGAGCTGGTCGGCGCGCTCGTTCTCGTCATGGCCGGCGTGGCCCTTGACCCAGTGCCAGCGCACCTCGTGCGGTTTCAGCGCGGCGTCGAGGCGCTGCCACAGCTCGGCATTCTTGACCGGTTTCTTGTCGGCGGTGCGCCAGCCGTTCTTCTTCCAGCCATGGATCCACCCCGTAATGCCCTGACGGACGTATTGGCTGTCGGTGTAGAGATCGACCGAGCACGACTTCTTCAGCGCCTCCAGCGCCGAGATCGCCGCCATCAGCTCCATGCGGTTGTTGGTGGTGTGGGCTTCGCCGCCCTTCAATTCCTTCTCGACCTCGCCGAATTTCAGGATCGCGCCCCAGCCGCCCGGTCCGGGATTGCCCGAGCAGGCGCCGTCGGTGTGGATGACGACGGTGGGGAGTGAACTCACGCCACCAGCCCCGAGGTCGCGACGCCGTAATCGCGCAGGCTTGTCACGCCCTGCTGGAAGCGCAGTTTTCTGGCATATTCCAGCGGGTCCTTCGGCCGCACCAGCGCACCCGGCGGCACGTTGAGGAAATCGACCAGCCGCGTCAGCAGGAAGCGCAGAGCGGCGCCGCGCGCGAGCAACGGCAGCGCGCTCTCCTCGGCGTCCGACATTTGCCGCTCACGGCCATAGGCGCCCAGGAAAGCGCGCGCCTTGGTGACGTTGAAGGAGCAATCGCTCTCGAAGCACCAGGCATTGAGGCAGATCGCAACGTCATAGGCCAGCATGTCGTCGCAGGCGAAGGTGAAGTCGATGATGCCGGACAGTCTGTCGCCGAGGAAGAACACGTTGTCGGGAAACAGATCGGCGTGGATCACCCCTTGCGGCAAATGTTTCGGCCAGACGCCGCCTTCGAGGTAATCGAGCTCGGCCGAAATGAACGCCCGCAACCCGCTCTGCACTTCGTCGGCACGGCTAGCCGCCTGTTCGAACAGCGGCCGCCAGCCCGATACCGACAGCGCATTGGCGCGTTGAACCGGAAAATCGCGCCCCGCCAGATGCATTTTCGCCAACGCCTGGCCGACGCCGGCGCAGTGCGCGACGTTGGGCTTGCGCGGCCAGACGCCTTCCAGGAAATGGATGATGGCCGCGGGCCGCCCGGCCAGCGTGCTGAGCGCCTCGCCGCCCCGGTTCTGCACCGGCAGCGGACAGGAGATGCCGCGCGAGGCGAGATGGGTCATCAGGCCGAGAAAGAACGGCAGGTCGCCGCGGGCGACGCGCTTCTCATACAGCGTCAGGATGAAATAGCCGGCCTGGGTGTGCAGCAGGAAGTTGGAATTCTCCACGCCCTCGGCGATGCCCTTGTAGGACAGCAATTCGCCGAGGTCGTAACGGGAAAGGAATTCCGCAAGCTCGTCGGCGGCAACGTCGGTGTACACCGCCATGGGCGCCTACGCAGCGTCTGGCCGCAGCGAACGCGGCAGCGGAAAGAACTCGTTCTCTTCCGCGGCCGAGACCGTCTCCACATGCAGGTCGTAGCGCTCGGCAAACGCGCCCATGATCTCCTCGACGATCACCTCCGGCGCCGAGGCGCCCGCGGTGATGCCGAGGCTCTCGATCCCCTCGAATCGCTTCCAGTCGATGTCCGCGGCGCGCTGCGCCAATACCGCGATCGGGCAGCCCTCGCGCTCGGCGACTTCGCGCAGCCGCTGCGAGTTCGACGAGTTCGGCGCGCCGACCACGATCAGGGCGTCGACCACCGGGGCCACCTTCTTGACCGCGAGCTGGCGGTTGGTGGTGGCGTAGCAGATGTCTTCCTTGTGCGGGCCGGAGATGTTCGGGAACCGTTCCTTCAGCATCGCCACGATCTCGGCGGTGTCGTCGATCGACAGCGTGGTCTGCGTCACGAAGGCGAGATTGTCGGGATCCTTCGGCGCGAAGGTCGCGGCGTCGTGCGCGGTCTCGATCAGCGTCACCGCGCCCGGCGGCAATTGGCCGAGCGTGCCGACCACTTCCGGGTGGTGCGAATGCCCGATCAGCAGGATTTCCCGGCCGCGCTTGAAATGGATCGCGGCCTCCCGGTGCACTTTCGTCACCAGCGGACAGGTGGCGTCGAGCGAGAAGAAATTGCGGGCGCGCGCGTCGGCCGGCACCGATTTCGGCACCCCGTGGGCGGAAAACACCACCGGCGCATTGGTATTGTCGGGGATTTCGGCCAGTTCCTCGACGAAAATCGCGCCCTTGGTCTTCAGGCTGTCCACGACATAGCGGTTATGGACGATCTCGTGGCGGACATAGACCGGGGCGCCATAGATGGTCAGCGCCCGTTCCACGGTGTCGATCGCCCGCACCACGCCGGCGCAGAAGCCGCGGGGCGAGCAAAGCACGATTTTCAGGGGTGGTTTGGCCTGCATTTGATGCGATCTCGGACCGAATCACCCCTCGCCGCCGGGCGGGGAACGGTCAATTCCGATAAGGACTTGGGACTGCTTTCGGGCGCTGTCAAGGCCGTTTAGCAGGCCATTGCGGACTTCCCCCCGGACGGTTTATATAGGGCCGTAATTCCCGTCATCGCTGATGACCACGGCTTCGCCTTCAGGGGTGGGCGAAGCGCTAAGGAGATTTGCCATGAGCAATGCACCGCTGATGCCGAAAGCCACGGCCGTGTGGCTGGTCGACAATACCGCGCTGACCTTCGACCAGGTGGCCGATTTCACCAAGATGCACCCGCTCGAGGTGCGCGCCATCGCCGACGGCGACGCCGCCCAGGGCATCAAGGGCATGGACCCGATTTCGACCGGCCAGCTCACCCGCGACGAGATCGAGCGCGGCGAGAAGGACCCGAACTACCGGCTGAAGCTCGAGGAGAGCAAGGTGACGCTGCCGCCGGCCGCCAAGAAGAAGGGCCCGCGCTACACCCCGGTATCGCGCCGCCACGAGCGGCCGAGCGCGATCCTGTGGCTGGTGCGCAACCATCCCGAATTGAAGGACGCGCAGATCATGCGGCTGGTCGGCACCACCAAGACCACCATCGCCAGCGTCCGCGACCGCACCCACTGGAACGCCTCGACCCTGACCCCGATGGACCCGGTGACGCTCGGCCTGTGCTCGCAGATCGAGCTCGATTTCGAGGTGCAGCGCGCCGCCAAGGAGAAGCCCATCGACGCCGCCTATGGCGGCGCCACCCTGCTGCCGGCCTCCGAGACCACCAAGAAGGAAGCCGAATTCGAGACCAGCGAAAAGGAGCGCGACGACCTCAACGTCGACGCCGTGTTCGCCAAGCTGAAGACGATCGGCGGGAAGAAGCCGGAGCAGGAATAAGCGGTGGTCGTCATGCCCCGCGAAAGCGGGGCATCCAGTACGCCGCGGCTTCTCGATTTTATCACTGATGTCTCTGGAATACTGGATCACCCGCTTGCGCGGGTGATGACAAGTGAGGTCGTCATTGCGAGCGCAGCGAAGCAATCCATCTTTCTTTCGTGTTGCTCCATGGATTGCTTCGTCGCAAGGGCTCCTCGCAATGACGACAAGCCACGCCTTCGCGATCTCGCCGCATGCTTTTTTGCGCGAGGTATTCATTTATTCCCGCCCTTCAATCAAAGGGCGCAGGGAATGCCGGGCGGCCGATGCGCCCGATAGCCGCGTGTGCAATGGGTAGTAATACAACGCACACACGTTAGTCAGGTCACACCGGAATCACCCGGCATTCCCCACGCAATGGTTTACGGATTATAACGTGCCCTCCCCGGTGCTCGGGCTCTTTGGTCACCGTCATTCGCCCGCCTTAGAGCGAACTTGACACCAGCGTCGAGGTGCCAGGACCACACGTCTTTTCCGTCCGCTTCAAGTGCCTTCGTCAAGAGCACCGTCAGCGTCCACCGCATCCCGCCCCGCGTCTGTGACGATCGCGAAACGCCCCTTTGGTGGGACGGGATGGCGAATATGTACGATTGATTTGGGCAGGCCGCAAGCGTTATTTACGAAAATCTGAAAATATTTTCTGTAATACTGAAGTATCGGAATACCGTCGGCGACGGGTCACCGTGTCGACATCACATGCACGTCCGTAATCCATTTGGAGCGCCGTCTCTTCCTTCTCCCTTGTGGGAGAAGGTGGCGCGGACGCAGTCCGCGACGGATGAGGGGTCTCTATCCACACGTTCGGTGTGCGCGAAGTTCAGTGTGTGCGGAGAGAACCCCTCACCCGTCTGCGATGCTGCGCATCCATAGCCGATGCAATGCATCGGCGTCTTGTTTAAGGACGGCGGCCGAAGGCCGCCTATGCACCCTCCCACAAGGGGAGAGGGGAAGAGAGCCCTAACCCAGTTCGATCTCGTCCATGATCTCGTGCGTCAGGCTGACGCCGCCGACGGTCAGGACCATTTTCGCCGGCAGCTTCTCGTGGCCCTTCAGCCGGCCGTCCGCGATCGCCTCGCGCACCGCGATCTCGATTTCGCGCTGCGAGGTGATGCCGACCTTTTTCAGGAATCGGCGCAGGCTGGTGTTGAAGACGTCTTCGTTCATGGCAACCCTCGTTGTTATGGGTGGACCGGATTATTCAGCATGTATTCGCCGAGGTTGCGCTGCTTGCGGTCGCTGCGCGCCGCGGCGGCGTCGCGCTGGACGTCGCGGTCCTTGCGGCAGGCGATGTAGGCCGGGGAGCCGGGCGCGACATTGTTGGCGCGGCAATAGGTGTCGTCGTCCTGGTCGAGGGTGGAGACGGAGCGCTCGTTGCGCGCCGCGCAGGCGGAGAGGGCCAGTGCGAGAAGCACGACTGCGGCGTGTCGGTTTGCGGAGCTCAGTTGCATGCGAATCCCGTCGATTGAACCCTGGTACTGTCATTGCCGGGCGTCTGTCCCCGACCCGATCGGGGATGACCCGGCAATCCATCGAAAACAAGGCATTCTTTGAAGCGTGATGGATGCCCGGGTCAAGCCCGGGCATGACGAAGGAGTCGTCATTCCGGGGCGGTCGTTCGGCGAAGCTGAACGAGCGAACCCGGAATCTCGAGATTCCGGGTTCGATGCTTCGCATCGCCCCGGAATGACGGGCTTCATCTCGAGATTCGGGTTCGATGCTTCGCATCGCCCCGGAATGACGGCGGGGGGCCTCACACCCTCCCCTTCAGCGCGTCGCCGATTTCGTCGAGCACTTTCGGGTCCTCGATGGTGGCGGGCATGGTCCATGGGTCGCCGTCGGCGATCTTCTTGATGGTGCCGCGCAGGATTTTTCCCGAGCGCGTCTTCGGCAGTCGGCCGACGGTGATGGCGAGCTTGAAGGCTGCGACCGGGCCCAGTTTTTCGCGCACCAGCGCCACGACCTCCTTTTCGATCTCGGCATGGCTCCGGCTCACGCCGGCCTTGAGCACCAGGAAGCCGCAAGGCACCTCGCCCTTGATGGCGTCCTTGATGCCGAGCACGGCGCATTCGGCGACGTCGGGATGGGAAGCGAGAATTTCCTCCATGCCGCCGGTGGACAGCCGGTGGCCGGCGACGTTGATGATGTCGTCGGTGCGGCCCATCACGAAGACATAGCCGTCCTCGTCGATGTAGCCGGCGTCGGAGGTTTTGTAGAAGCCGGGGAACTCGTTGAAATAGGCTTCGCGGCAGCGCTCGTCCTGCTCCCACAGCGTCGGCAGGCAGCCCGGCGGCATCGGCAGTTTGATCACGATCGAACCCATGGTGCCCGCGGGCAACGGCCTCGAAGCCTCGTCCACCACCTCGACCCGATAGCCCGGCATCGGCACCGTCGGCGAGCCGTGCTTGACGGGCAGCATCCCCAGCCCCACCGGATTGCCGGCGATGCACCAGCCGGTTTCGGTCTGCCACCAATGGTCGATCACCGGCACCTTCAACTGCTGCTCCGCCCATTCCACCGTCGGCGGGTCGGCGCGCTCGCCGGCCAGAAACAGCGTGCGGAACTTCGACAGGTCGTATTTGCGGATGAAGGTGCCTTCCGGGTCCTCTTTCCGGATGGCGCGGAAGGCGGTCGGCGCGGTGAAGAAGGCGACCGCCTTGTGCTGCGAGATCACCCGCCAGAATGCACCCGCATCGGGCGTGCCGATCGGCTTGCCCTCATACATGATCGAGGTCGCGCCATGAATCAGCGGGCCATAGATGATGTAGCTGTGGCCGACCACCCAGCCGATGTCGGAGCCGCACCACCAGACCTCGCCCGGCTTGACGCCATAGAGATTGAACATCGACCATTTCAACGCGACCAGATGCCCGCCATTGTCGCGCACCACGCCCTTCGGCTTGCCGGTGGTGCCCGAGGTGTAGAGGATATAGAGCGGGTCGGTCGCGAGCACCGGCACGCAGGGCGCCTTCTTGCCGGCGGCGATGGCTGAGCGGCGCAAATCGGCCCAATCATGATCGCGCCCGGCGATCAATTCGCAAGCCTCTCGCGGCCGCTGCAGGATGATGCAGGCCTCCGGCTTGACGCTGGACAATTTGATAGCCTCGTCCAGCAGCGGCTTGTACTGCACGATGCGGCCGGGCTCGAGCCCGCAACTCGCCGAGAAGATCAGTTTTGGCTTGGCGTCCTCGATCCGGGTGGCAAGCTCCTTCGCGGCGAAGCCGCCGAACACGACCGAATGCACCGCGCCGATCCGCGCGCAGGCCAGCATCGCGATCATGGCTTCCGGCACCATCGGCATATAGAGGATGACGCGGTCGCCCTTGGCGACGCCGAAGTCGGCCATGACGGCGGCGAGCGCCTGCACCTCGGCGAGCATTTCCGAATAGGTGAACGTCGTGACCTTGTCGGCGAGCGGCGAATCGTGGATCAGCGCGGCCTGGTTGCCGCGCCCGGCCGCGACCTGGCGGTCGAGCGCGTTGTAGCAGGTGTTGACCACGGCGCCGGCAAACCAGCGGCCATAGAGGCCGAGCGACGGATCGAACACCTTTTTCGCCGGCTCGATCCAGTCGATCTCGCGCGCCGCCTCGGCCCAGAAGCCCTCGGGGTCGGCCAGCGAGCGGGCGTGGACTTCGTGATAGCGGCTTTTCTCGTGAATGTTCATGGCGTCGCACTCCCGGCGAAGAAACCCGCTTCTCGTCATGGCCGGGCCTGTCCCGGGCATCCACGTCTTTGCGGTCCATCAATGAAGCAAGACGTGGATGGCCGGGACAGGCCCGGCCATGACGCGGATCAAATTGGTCACATTTCTTTCGACATTGTGACCCGAAGCCGGGCGAGATCAAGCCGGAACGGCTTCATCATTCGGCCAAAAATGGGCGTTGATTTACCTCTCCCATCGGGAGAGGTCGGCGCGAAGCGCCGGGTGCGGGGTTAAGGCCTCTCGGTGGACCGTAATCCCTCACCCGATTTGCTATGCAAATCGACCTCTCCCTGCGGGAGAGGTGAACAGCGGCGACAGCTGCTAATACCGCTCGACCACCTTGAGCTGGTCCAGCCGCTGCTCCATCGCCTGGCGCAGGTCGTAGCCGCGGCGGCCGAACGCGGCGTTGCGCCTGTCGATGAAGTCGCGCTGCTGGCGGGTCAGCGCCAGCGCGGCGCGGTGATTGCCGGACTCGGCTGCCGCGATCGCCTTCAGGAAGGCGTCGTTGATGTCGCGGTCGAGCTGGGCGAGCTTGGGATCGGCGCAAATCGCCTTTTCCACCGCTCTCCTCGCCATCGCGCAATTGAAGCTCGGCAGGTTCTTGCCCGCATTCAGTTCGCCGAGCCGCTGGACTTCCAGCGCGATGGTCTTGTAGTTGTCGGCCGCGGTTTCGTCGGAAGGATCGAGCCGGACGGCTTCCGCATAGTCCCGCAGCGCGCGGTCGCGGTCGCCCTTGCCGCGCCACGCCGCGCCGCGGTTGTTGTAGGCGCGCTGGTATTTCGGATCGAGTTTCAGCGCCGCGTCGTAATCGGCGATCGCGCGATCATATTGCTCCATGGCTTGAAAGGAATTGCCGCGATCGGTCAGGAATGCCTTGTCGGGACGCATCTTGATGGCCTGGTCGAAGTCGGCGATGGCGCCCTTGTGGTCGCCATTTTCGGCCAGATGCTGCCCGCGATTGTCGAAGAATTCGGGTTCCGTCGGATCGATGCGGATCGCTGCGGTGTCGTCGGCCAGCGCCTGTTCGAAGCGGCCGAGCTTGCCCCAGGCCGTGCCGCGATTGGTATAGGTCCGCGCGTTGTTCGGATCGAGCCGGATCGCCTCGTCGTAATCGGCGATCGCCTTCTGGTACTCGCGCTTGAAATACCAGGCGGCGCCGCGGTCCGACAAGGCTTGCGCGTAACCGGGCTTCAGCCGCAGCGCCTCGTTGTAGTCCGCGATGGCGCGGTCGTATTTCTTGGCCTCGTTGAAGGCGTTGCCGCGGTCTTCGTAGCCAACGGCGTTATCGGGATCGAGCTTGATGGCATGGTCCATCGCCTCGAACGCGGCCTCGGTCTTGCCGCTGACGCGAAGAATGTCGCCGCGGGCGCGAAAGGCGCGCGCAAGATGCGGGTCCCTGGCGATGACCGCATCGACCTCGGCCAGCGCCTTGCGCATCTGGTCGAGATGCTCGAGCGCGCCGGCATGCGTGATCATGGCTTCCAGCCGATCGCTCTCCGAAGTCGCCGGATTGTCGATCACGCGGGTGCAGCTTTCGAGCAGCTTTGCCGGCTCGGCGTCGCTCTCGGCGGCGCAAACCACCGGTGGTGCTGGATCAGCGCCGGCCGGGATCGAAGACAGGACCGTGAGGGCAAATACCGCGCTCAAGGCAAACGGCGAAGCAAGGGATCGCATGACGGGCTCTCTGGAATAGCGGCGGGTTGCGCGGCAATCGCGCATTGGACATTTGGTCGCCGGAGCGTCGCCCGAGGTTCGAACGCGGGCTTCACCTCTCCCATTGGGAGAGGCGCAGGCCGCCTTCGGCGGCCGTTCCCAAGAAAGACGCCGAAGCTAAGCTTCGGCTGAGGCGCAAGCGCCGGGTGAGCTTCGCAAATCCACCTCTCCCTGCGGGAGAGGTGGACGGAACGCTTAATACCGCTCCACCTCGAGCAGATGGTCCAGCCGCTCGCGCATCGCCTTTTGCAGGTCGTAATCCGGCCGGCCGAAGGCGGCGTTGCGGCGGGCGATGAAATCGTCCTGCTGGCGCTGCAGTTCGCGGCCCGCGCGGGGGCTGTCGGCGGTCGCCTCGCGGACCACCTTGGTATTCACCGCGTTGATCTCGCGGTCAAGATTGGCCAGCTCCGGATCGGCGCAGATCGCCTTTTCCACCGCGCGGCGGGCAGTGGCACAATTGAAACTCGGCTTGCCATAGACCGCCATCAGCGCACCCAGGCGCTCCAGCTCCTGGGCCAGCGATTTGTAATTGCCGCGCGCAGTCGGATGGTTCGGGTCGAGTTTCAACGCCGCGCCGAAATCGGCCAGCGCCTTGGGCCGATCGCCCTTTTTGCGCCAGAGTTCGCCGCGCGTGTTGAAGATATCGGCGAGAGTCGGATCGAGCCGCAACACGGTGTCGTAATCGGAGATCGCGCGGTCGATCTGATCCTTGCGCGCGAAGGCGGAAGCGCGCGCGATCAGCGCCTTGATGCGGTCGGACGCCAGCGTCTTCTCATTGTCGACCAGCGCGCCGCAGACGGCGATGACCTTGTCGTCGTCACCGGCTGCCGCCGCCGCGGCGCAGGGCGCGGGATCGACTTGCGGATCGGTGGCGGGCTCGGCAGCCGCAGCGAAGGCGCGATCGGCGGTCGCCGTCCACAACATGGCGGCAATGGCGGCGGTTCGGATCACGAATGTAAAATTGCCTCGCATCGAATTGCTCCTAGCATCGGTGCCTGCGCTCCCTCTCCCGCTCTTCGCGGGGGAGGGCTGGGGTGGGGGCTCTCTCGGCATGCGAGTCTGTTGAGGCAGCCCCCACCCGTGTTCGCTTCGCGAAGCCACCCTCCCCCGCAAGTGCGGGAGAGGGATTGTCCGCATCTGCTTCCGCAACGGATCACGCCTTCAGCGTCACCCCGCCATCGACCACCAGTTCTATGCCGGTGACGTATCGCGATTCATCGGAGGCGAGAAAAAGCGCCGCGTTGGCGACGTCCCAGGCCTCCCCCATGTGGCCCATCGGCACCTGCGCGTCGCGCGCGCGCCACATCGCCTCGACGTCGCCCGCGGCATAGCTGGCCGCGAGCCCCGCCGAATGCTCGACCATCGGCGTCTTCATCAGGCCGGGCAGGATCGTGTTCACCCGGACATGCTTCGATGCGAATTCGACCGCCGTGGTGCGCGTCATCTGGTTCATCGCGGCCTTGGAGGTGCCATAGCTGACATAGGAGATGCCGAGATGGCGGATCGAGGCGATCGAGGAGATGTTGATGATCGAGCCGCCACCCTGCCGCACCATCACCGGAATGACGTGCTTCATGGCGAGGAATGCGCTCTTGAGGTTGACCGCGAAGACGCGGTCCCACTCGGCTTCGGAAACTTCCACCACGCTGCCCATCTCGGCGATGCCGACATTGTTGTCGAGCACGTCGATACGGCGGTGGGTTTTGAGGCACGCCGCGACCATCGCCTCGACCTCGGCGGCGCGCGAGACGTCGGCGGTGAACGCGGTCGCCTTGCCGCCCTCGCCGGCGATGATCTTCACGGTCTCTTCGGCCGCGGCCGCGTTGCGATCGACGCAAAACACCTGCGCGCCCTCGCGCGCAAAGGTCACCGCGGTCGCCTTGCCATTGCCCCAGCCCGGCCCGATCGACCCCGCGCCGACCACCATGGCGATTTTTCCCTTGAGCCGATCCATCGGTTTCTCCCTATTGTTGAATTCTTGTAGGTCCGGATGGAGCACTTGCGAAATCCGGGAAGCAACATGCCAAGTCCCGGATTACGCAAGGGCTCCATCCGGGCTACGGCTCGCATGCCCGCATCGTCGTGACATTCATCGCGACCGGGCGCCCGAAAATCTCCGACAGCGTATGACAGCTTCCGCCCGTGCACAGCCGCCATTCGCCGGCGGCGCCGGAATTGGCCAGCAGGACTTCCGGCATCGCCGCGCGTTTGGGATCCCATTGAAACCAGCCGTCGACTAACAGCGCTTCCGGCGGCGGCTCCATGCCGGCGCCAAAACCCTTGACCCGCGCCTGCGCCAGCTGCAGCCCCGCTGATGTGACGCGCCAGTCTTCCTGCCAGTCGGTCTTTTCGATCGAGTGGGTCCACACGAGCGTGAACGCTGCGACCGACAGCGTCTTCACCAGCCCGGCCGAGGCGAGACAGAGGCTCAAGCGGCGGCCGCGGCGGGGCGCGTCCTCAGCCGCCATTGCCGCAGCACGATGGCGAGCGCCAGCAGGAATCCGGCGGTATCGCTGAAGGGAAAGTCGCCGAGCAGGCACAGCGCCGCGGCAAAGGCGGCCAGCCGTTCGACCGGCGTCATCCGCACGAACAAAAATCCGATCGCCACCATGCCGAACAGGCCGATCGCGACCAGCGCCTTGACGGTCGCGAACGCCACCGCGCCGTAGAATCCGAGTTGCGCCGCCATCGGGTCGCCGCCCTGCAGCATCAGCGCCGGCGAATAGACGAAGATGAAGGGAATGACATAACCGGCCAGCGCGATCCGCATCGCCTCCCAGCCGATCTTGTCGGGGTTTTCCTTCGCGATCGGCGCCGCCGCAAGTGCGGCCAGCGCCACCGGCGGCGAGAGGTCGGCCATGATGCCGTAATAGAACGCGAACATGTGGCTCTCGATCAGGGGCACGCCGAGCTTGGCCAGCGCCGGAGCGGCGAGCGCCGCGGTGACGATGTAGGTCGGAATCGTCGGGATGCCGGTGCCGAGCAGGATCGACAGCAGCATGGTCATGACCAGGGCTATGAACAGGCTTTTGGCGCCGAGCCCGATGATCCAGCCGCCGAAGATGGTGCCGACGCCGGTCTGCGACATCATGCCGATGATGGAGCCGACGATGGCGCAGGCCATGCCGACGGTCAGCGCGGTCTTGGCGCTGTCGGCGAGCGAATTGCGGCAGGCCGCAAGCGTCGCGCGGCCGCCGCGCGTGATCGCCGCGAGCACCACGAGAATGGCGACTAACCCGGCGACCGGAACGATGGTGAGCCCGTCACGCGATACCGCGGCGACCGACAGCGCCAGCGAGATCCAGAACACGTAGCGGAACACGGGATTGGAGAAACCGAGGGTGATGCTGGCGCCCAGGATCAGCGCCACCGTCAGCGCCAGCCCCATGCTGCCGGCATAAAGCGGGGTAAAGCCTTCGAACAGCATGTAGACCAGCGCGGCAAGCGGCAACGCCAGGTACCACCGCGCCGTCAGCGCCTGCCAGGCGCTGGGAAGCTCCGATCTTTTCATGCCGACCAGGCCGTGCTTGCCGGCTTCGAGATGCACCATCCAGAACGCGGAGGCGAAATACAGGATCGCCGGAATCACCGCGGCCTTGACGATCACGGCGTAATCGACGCCCAGCGTCTCCGCCATGATGAAGGCGACCGCGCCCATCACCGGCGGCATGATCTGCCCGCCCATCGAGGCGGTGGCCTCGACGCCGGCGGCAAAGGCGCGGCGATAGCCGAATTTTATCATCAGCGGAATTGTGAACTGACCGACGGTGACGACATTGGCGACGCCTGAGCCCGAGATCGTTCCCATCATGCCCGAGGCGAAGACGGCGACCTTGGCCGGTCCGCCGCGGGTGCCGCCGAACAGGCCGAGCGAAACCTCGGTGAACAGCTGGATCATCCCGGCATGCTCGAGGAACGAGCCGAACAGGATGAACAGGAAGATGTAGGTCGCCGAGACGTAGATCGGCACGCCGTAAAAGCCTTCGGTGCCGTAGGCGAGATGCGTGACGATCTGGTCGAAGCCGTAGCCGCGATGGTTGAACGGCGCCGGCAGGTACTGGCCGAAGAACCAGTAAAGGATGCAGGCGCCGCACATCAAGGGCAGCGCGAGCCCCATCAGCCGCCGCGCGCCTTCGAAGATCAGGACCGCCAGCAGGCTGCCGACCACCAGATCGAGTTCGGGTCGGATCGCCGTCGCGCGCGATCAGGTCGGCGTAGAAGATCCATTGATAGAGCCCGCACAAAAATCCGGCGGCGCCGATCAGCCAGCCGGCGGCGCGGCCGGCATTGCCTTTGGCGGTGAAGTTGCCGACCAGCCCAAAGGTCATCAGGATCAGGAAGCCGACATGGACGCCGCGCACCACCTGGCTCGGCAAATAATTGAAGGCGGCGACATAGAGTTGAAAACCCGCGAACAGGATGCCGATCGCATAGGCGAGACGACCCCAGCCGCCGGGCCCAAAGCCTTCCGGAAAACCGTGCTCGAAATTGTCGAACGAAACCTTGACGGACGCGCCTGCGTCCACGGCCTGCAGCATCCTGTCGTTCCCCCGAACGTCCCAAATCAAGCGACGCCTTATAACATCACCGCGCCCGTTTTCCGCTACGTCATGGCCGGGCTTGTCCCGGCCATCCACGTCTTAAATGCAGGGCTATCCCAAAGACGTGGATGCCCGGCAGCGCAGACAAGTTTACGCAGTCTGCGCAAAAGCTCGACTGCTTTGGCCGGGCATGACGACTGATAGCGACTGCCCCTATTTAATCAGGCCTTTTTCCCTGTAATAGCGGATGGCGCCGGGGTGCAGCGGCACCGGACTGCCGATCGCCGCGGTCGCAAGCCTGATTTCCTTGCCGGCGGCGTGCGCATTCGCCAGTTCCGGCAACGACTTGAAGATCAGCTTTGTCATCCGGTAGGCAAGATCGTCCGAGACCGCCGAACTGGTCACGAGATAATTGACGACGGCGGCGGTCGGAACGTCCTTGTCCTGGCCGGTATAGGTGCTGGCGGGAATCAGGACGGAGACGAAGGGTGGCCCGATCCTGTCGACCACCTCCTTCGGCACCGCCACCACGGTGATGTCGGTCGAGGTGGAGAGATCCTTCAGCGAGGCGACGCCTAAGCCGGCCGATTGCAGCGTGGCGTCGAGCTGGCGGTTCTTCATCAGTTCGACGGATTCGGCGAACGGCAGGTACTCGACCTTGCCGAGGTCCCTGTAGCTCAATCCGGCGGCGGCGAGGATGGCGCGCGAATTGAGCTCGGTGCCCGATTTCGGCGCGCCGACCGAAAGGCTCTTGCCCCTGAGGTCGGAGAGCGTCCTGATCCCGCTGTCGGCGGTGGCGACGATCTGGATATAGTTGGGATAGATGGCGCCGATGCTGCGCAGCTTGTCGAGCTTCGACCTGAAGCCCGCCTCCTCGTCGCCCTCCCACGCCGCTTTCAGCGAATCGCCCAGCGCAAATGCGAGCTCGCCGCGGCCCTGCTGCAGCAGGATCAGGTTTTCGACCGAGGCCTTGGTGGCCTGCACCTGGGTCTTGACGCCGGCAATCCCGTCGCCGAAGATTTTTCCGATCGCAACCCCGAGCGGGTAATAGACGCCGGAGGTGCCGCCGGTCAGCACGTTGATGAAGGCCTGCCCCTGCGCTGCCGGCGCCGACAGAACAGCCATCGCCGCCACGACGGCAACCCGCCTCGAAATCCCCCGCATTGCCCGTCCCCGATTTGGCCGGGAAATTGGACGGACCAGTGCGCAGGGTCAAGCCATACGTCAACCAAAGTGCGGTGGTATTAGGTATGCCTTGAGGTATGTCTCGGGGGCGTCACCATGGGCACCCGGGATGGAAAGATCACTGAAACGTCATGTCCAGGCATTTCGAGACATCGGGGCCGAGGCCGGAGGAGATGATGATGCAGCCGCGGACTTTCTGCGCCGTGGTGTCGCTGGCCCAGACCGCATAGCCGCCGGGACCGAAGAACGAATTGGTGTTCGGCGGCTCGGTCTCGGTGGCGTCGAAGTCGTAATTGGAGTCGGTATCGAAAATGCGTGGCTTCTTGGTGCAGCCGCCGTCGGTCTGGACGTTGAGCACTTCCTTGTTGTCGCGCGTCAGCGCCAGGCTGACCTGGCAGCGGAAATATTCCGACGTCTTGGCGTTGAACACATAGGCGTAGGATTTGCAGGTCGCGGTGCTGAGCTTGCCCGGGGCGAGCCCGCGACTGCAGGAAATCCGCTGGTTGTGGCTGAGCTTGAAATCGTCCGCCCGGGCAGCGGGAACCAGCGTCGCGGCCGACAGCGCGACCCCCAGACACATTTTCATGACGTGGTTCATCCGAGTAATCCCTATGACGTATTTGCAAAGACTCTTTCCAGACCGAAACTGAACATAGTCGCGAAGCCGACCGCGGGAAATCCCAAAGTCTTGAACGACCCACACCGCAGCCCATCGCGTCGTCGCATTGACGGAATCATGACGTTCGTGATTTGTTCAAGTATTGGCGGGGACGCCGATGTCTTTTCGGACCATTTGCCGGGAGCAAGCAGGATGACGCGATTTTCGATCAAGGTTCTGGTGACGGCGGCGGCGCTCGGCGCGTTGACAACATCGGCGGTCGCGCAAGCCGCCAAACCCGAGCCTTGGGAGCTGAAGACGGACATGGGCTATGGCTACGGCAAGGACGGCAAGACCTTTGCCTACAAGATGGGGACCAACAATGCCGGCCTGCTCCTGAAGGGCGCCAAGAAAGTACCCAAGGGCACGCTGTTCTTCGTGACCCAGAACGGACAGCTCTACATGCGGACCGCGCCATATCTCGAAGGCGACGGCAAGTTCATGTTCGGGTCGGAGTGAGGGCAAACTCGAACGTCGTCCCGGCCAAGCGAGCGTAGCGAGCGCTGAGCCGGGACGACGAGGGATCAAAACGCCGCCGCCAGATCCTTCGCGCCGGGCAGCCTGCTGTTGCTGTCCATCCTCGAATCCGTGACCGCGAGCAGTTTGGCGACCGTGTTGTGGCGGATCGCGACCGGGTTGCGTTCGTAGCCGCCGCGCTGGAAGAAGTTCGAGGTCGGGACCACTTCGCGCATCGCCTGCGGCATCGTCACCATGTCGAGGCCGGTGCCGTCGCCGGTCAGGTTCATCATCTCGAGCTCGGCGGCGGTGAGCGGACGCATGAAACCCTTCTGGCGCGCGAAGATCACCGAGGTCAGGAGCTTGTGGGTCTGCAACAGCGGGCCGACGTCGATGTCCAGCACCATGGCGTGCAGCGCCCAGCCCTTCGGCGTGTCGCCGATCTTTTCGTGCTGCGCCCATTCGTCCGGCACCGAGCGCGCCAGCGCCACCATCTTCCGCAGCACCTCGATCTTGTGCTCCATCGCCTGGCGCGGCGGCCCGCTGAGGCCCGCGGCCTTCGCCGAAAGCGCGCGGACGAATTCAGTGCCCTGTTCGGCGAGCAGTTCGACGGTGTTGGTGGTGAGCAACTGGTTGTAGCCGATCGCGGTCGAGATCGCGCGGGTGCCGTGAAACCCCGATTGCGAGGCATGGGTGCCGTTGCCGCCGGTCTCGAACGCATAGACCCGCACCGCCTGCTCCCGCGTCAGCCCCGCTGCGGAAGCTGTCAGAGCATAGGCGCGCTTGAATTCGAGGTCGTTCGCCGGCTGCTGCGGCACGAACTGGAAATGCTCGGCCGCGGCCTTCAGCAGATCGGCGACCACAGGAACATATTTGCGCTCGCGACGCGGCTCCTGCGGCTCGGGCGCGGATGGCTCCGGATTGACCGGGCGCGGCGGCCCGGCATAGACCGGCGGCTGCGTCAGCACATAGTCGTCGAGCTCGATCCGAACCTGCTCGCGCCGCTTGGCATTGCGGCCGCGCCGCTTCTCGGCGATCGAATTCCAGTAGGCGTCGGCCTCCGCCTCGAACGCCCCGCGCGCGGCGCGATATTCGGCGAGCTTGCGGCGATATTCGGCGATCGCCTGGGGCGAAGCGGCCTGCGCCATGGCGTCGGCGGTTGCGGCAGGCAGCGACACCGCCTCGGCGGCGACGACCTGCCGCCCGATCAGGAGCAACGCGAACGTGAACAGACAATTGCGAATCGCATGAGGACGCATGGCGCCGTTGTAGCAAGCATATCGCGCAAGTCAGCCCCGAAAGCAGTAACGATGAGCGGAACGTCTAGCGCCGGCTGCCACCATCGGCGAAGGAAATCGATGTCGAATATCCAATCTCTGTCATTCCGGGATGGTCCGAAGGACCAGACCCGGAATCTCGAGATTCCGGGTTCGATGCTTGCGCATCGCCCCGGAATGACGACTTTGATTGCTCCACGCGGTCACTTCCACGCGAACACCGGTTGTTCCAGCTCGGCGACGCGGGTGTCGCGTCCTCCGAGCACTTCGCGGAACTGATAGATCAGGGCCGCGGTCGGCGCGTGGATCAATCCGCCGGCGTGGTGAAACCGGATTACGCGGCGTTTGCTTTCGGGAATGGCGATGAAGTCGAAGGCGTCCTCGCGCTCGACGTCGTCGAGCGCGACGCGATGCACGGAAGCGACCTCGCTTGGGTTCGGCGATATCGCCGCATTCGCCCCAGCCCACAGCACCACCGGGGTAATGAGATAGCCGGAGCGCGTCGGATAATCGTCGAGCAGGCCCAGCACATCGGCGTTGCCGAGTTCGAGGCCGAGTTCCTCATGCAGTTCGCGCAGCGCGGCTTGAATTGGGGTCTCGCCCGCATCGCAGCGTCCGCCCGGCAGCGCCCATTGACCGCGATGGGCGCGCAGGCCCGCCGCGCGCTTCGTCAGCAACAGCGCCGTCTCGTTGCTCGCGGAGCCTGCCTCGACCAGCGCGATCGCCACCGCGGCGCGCTTCAGCGCGGGCGCGCTCGCGCTCTCCGGCAGCCGCGCAAAGTCGGCGCAGCGCGCCTGGATATTCCGCCTGGTGGCATCGTTGAACGGCCGGCTCATGCCCTTGACTACAACACGCCGCCGCTTGATGAAATGAGGCGAGATGCGAATTCACCGCCGGAACCGGAATGACAGCTATGACCGACAAGGCCGCCGAGAAATTGCTGAAGGCCGCCGGCTGGAGCATCGTCGAGACCACCGGCTTCGTGCACCTGGTCGGGCCGCTGTGGCAGCGAATCGTCGACGGCGCGCATGAATATGCCCTCGTCGCCCAGGACAAGCACCATAACCGGCGCGGCCTGGTCCAGGGCGGGGTACTGATGACGTTTGCCGACCGCACCTGCGGCATGACGGCGCGCTACGTCTCGGGCAAGACGAAACTCGCGACCGTTCAGCTCGACACGCATTTCGTCGAGTCCGGCAAGATCGGCGAAACCCTGATCTCCCGGCCGCGCGTGGTGCGCTCGACCCGCAGCCTGGTTTTCGTCTCCACCGAGGTCACCGTCGACAAGCGCTGTATCGCGATGGCCAGCGGCGTGTTTAAGATATTGAAGAATGAGTAAGCTGTCATTCCGGGGCGCATCGAAGATGCGAACCCGGAATCTCGAGATTCCGGGTTCGCGCTATCGCGCGCCCCGGAATGACGATCAAAGCAGAGGACCCACCCCATGCACTACCGCAAGCTCGGCCGCAGCGGCCTGAAGATTTCACCGATCTGCCTCGGCACCATGATGTTCGGCGGTCCGACCGACGAAGCGACATCGGCGCGGATCGTGGCGAAAGCGCGCGAGGCCGGAGTCAATTTCATCGACACCGCGGACGCCTATAATGGCGGCAATTCCGAGCAGGTGGTCGGCCGCGCCATTTCCAACAGCCGGCACGGCTGGGTGCTGGGGACCAAATTGGCGAACCAGATGGGCGACGACCCCAACCGCGGCGGGCTGTCGCGGCGCTGGGTGCTGCAGGCGGCTGACGAAAGCCTGAAGCGGCTCGGCACCGATTATATCGATATCTATTACCTGCATAAGGAAGACCATTCGACGCCGCTTGGCGAGACCGTACGCGCGATCGGCGAACTGATCCGGGCGGGCAAGGTGCGCTATTTCGGCGTCTCGAACTATCGCGCCTGGCGGGTCGCGGAAATCTGCAACATCTGCGACGATCTTGGCATCGACCGCCCGATCGTCAGCCAGCCCTATTACAACGCGATGAACCGGATGCCCGAGGTCGAGCATTTCCCGGCCTGCAATTACTATGGCCTCGGCATCGTGCCCTATAGCCCCTTGGCGCGCGGCGTGCTGACCGGCAAATACGCGCTTGACGCCGCCCCCGACAAGGAGACGCGCGCGGGGCGCAACGACAAGCGCATGATGCAGACCGAGTGGCGGCCGGAGTCGCTGCAGCTGGCGCAGGATATCAAGCAGCATGCCGGGAAGAAGGGCATCACCGCCGGCCAGTTCGCGGTGTGCTGGGTGCTGAACTCCGCCTTCGTCAGCGGCGTGATCGCAGGCCCCCGCACCGAGGCGCAATGGGACGATTATATCCGCGCGCTCGATTACAAATTCACCGCCGAGGACGAGGCGCTGATCGACCGGCTCGTTGTCTCGGGCCATCCGTCGACACCGGGCTTTAACGATCCGGGCTATCCGATCGAGGGACGACGGGCGCGCACGGCGGGTTGACCGGACAATAGTGTCTACCGGGTACCCGGTTGCTATCGCCCTGGCGCAGGCCGGCGTCCATAGCCACCGATGTTTGTGGTTTGGAATCGGGACCCGCATGCCCGAACCACCTCTCCCGATGGGAGAGGTGAAGAAATGCCGGTCGCTGTTCGCGACTACTTCTTTCGGCTCGACTTCTTGGCGGTCTTTTTGCCGCGGCTCGGCGCGCTGCGCGACGGCGCGGCAGGCCGTGCCGGACGAGCCTTGCGGCTGCGATGCGCACGATGTTCGCGACGCTGCAGGTGCTGACGCCAGGCCGCGGTGCGGCCCTGGATATACTCGGCGACGGCGCCGCTGGTCGGCAGATCGGGCATCGTATGCTCGTCGTAACTGCCTTGCTGGTTGCGCAGCGGCAGGGTCGAGACCTTCTCGGCATGCAGGCGCTCCATCACCGATGGCTGCGACAGGTCTTGCTGCACGTCCACGGGCACCGTGGCGGCGACCGGGATCTCGACGCCTTCCAGCGGATCGTCCGAGAGCGGCCGCGGCGTCGCCAGCGTCAATACGTCGCCGAGATCGGGGGCCGCCTTGTCCCGGGCGGTCAGCGGCGGGATATTCCAGCGCAGTTCGATCGTCTTCAGCACCGAGGTGTGATCGATGGTGCCGCGCTTTGCCCGGAACACGGTGCCCGGCGCGATCCGCGGTGAAATCAGCAGCGCCGGCACGCGGACGCCGAAGCGGGTGAAGTCAAAATCGAACTCGCCGGCGGAGTCATCGGGCGGAACCGCGCCCCCGGGCGGCGGCACATGGTCGTAATTGCCGCCATGCTCGTCATAGGTGATGATCAGCAGCGTATCGTTCCAGTTCGGGCCGTTGCGCACCGCGTAATAGACGTCGTGCATCAGCTTCTCGCCCAGCGCCACGTCGTAATTGGGATGCTGGCTGTTGCCATTCGCGCCCCAGTCCGGTTCGAGGAACGAATAGGCCGGCAACGTACCGTCGCCCGCCCGCTCCTGGAAGTCGCGAAAATGCCCGTAATGGGTATCGGGCGCCGCGCGGGTGTCGGGAAAATCCATCCGCGTCATCGGCTCGCTGTTGTAGCCGTAGATCCCCCAATCGACGTTGCTCTTCGACATCTGCCCGAAAATGCTGGTGGTGGTGAAGAACTTGGCGTGAGCGTTTTTCAGGAAACCGAGGGACGTCGCCGCCGCCGCAAACCCCCGGTTCGGCAAGGTCTGGGTCGGCGCCGACGAGAACCAGTGATCGCAGACGGCAAAACCTTTGGCCAGAGCCGACATGATCGGCAGCATCTGCGGGGTGTACATCCCCATGATTTCCGAGGGATCGGTGCCCGGCAGCGTATCCTTGAATCCATTGGCGAGATCGGAGGCGATCGCCGCCTTGAAGTCGATCAGGAAACCCTTGTTGGCGGGAATCTGGTTGGGCTTCGGAGTGTCGGTCGAGAACAGCTGATAATTGGTGTGCTGATATCCCTCGCCGGGATCCGCGCCTGGCATCCGGTAGGGATGCGGCGAAGAGCTATCGATCTTGTAGACCTTGAACTCGCGGCCGGTGTCGTCGGGATTGGACTTGTTTCCGGTCAGGCCTTCGTAGGGCTGGCCGCCCGGCGTCTTTTGGCCCTCGTAGAGAAACCCCAGCATCTGGTCGAACGAGCGGTTTTCCAGCATGAGCTGAACGATGTGCTTGATAGCGCCGAGTTGATTGGCCATTGGCTCATGTCCGTCGTTGCAATGATTTATCGTCTAATGGATTTGGTCGTGACGCAACTCATGATTGTGGCAGGACCCGTTCCCGTCAAGCAAAAAAATGGTCGCGTTGCGTCGATCCCGCCGCGCCCCGCAGGCCGGCGCAGGTCAGGCCTTGTGCAATCGCCAGTCCTCCGAAGGTTTGCCGGAGCCGATGCCGGAGAGCGCCGACGGGGAAGCAAAGAAAGTCGTGGCTATTCGGGCTCAAAAGGCGCAATGCGAGGGCGGCAGGATGGTTTGCACGAAACGTTGCGAATACCGGGCCGCAAAGGAACCTCCATGCAAATTCTCTCGCCGCGCCACGTCAAGACCGAAGAGTTGCTGCGTCTCGGCGTCGGTGAGGGCTGGTACTCGACCAAGGTGAGCGGCACCTTCGTCACCGGGCCGCACGTCACGCGGGAGGATTGCCTTTCCAGGATCGCCGAGCTCAATCCGGCGCCGGCCAAGAAGAAGTTCTGACGACCCGGCCGATCGCCAATCGAGGAGGCTTCGAGATGGCCCTTACCGAAGGCCAGTTTCAGGACTACGACTTCAACCGCAGGGTCGTGTTGTTCACGATGAAGAATGACGAGGCCATTGTCGCCTGCGCCATCTCCACCGACGCGATGGACCTGATCGAAGGAACCTCGCGCACGACGCCTGAGCAGCGCCAGCAGCAGTTCTTCCGGCTGCGCGACCGCATCGAGGCGCGCGCAATGCAAAAATTCAGCGACGTCGAGCTGGAAGGCAATCCGCCGGGGGTGATCCTGCGCACGATCGACTTCCGGCCGTAGCTGTAGTGACGCCGCGGATTTAATCTAGCCTTCGGTCTCCAGCCCGGTCGGCATCGGCACGTTTTCGGGTTCGAGTTTCAGCCCGGCGGCGAGCGCCACGGTTTCGATCAGCGCGGCAAAATCCTTTTCCAGATAGGCCGCCGGATCGCCCTTCAAGGTCGCCGCGCCAAAATGGCTTTGCAGCGCCTCCCTTGTCGCCGCCGTCACCGGCATGGCGACGCCGAGCTCGCGGGCGGCCTGCAGGCCGAGATCGAGGTCCTTACGCAGCAGCGTCGGCGTGAAGGTCGTGGTGAGGTCGAGATTGACCAGCGCGTTGCTCTTGTATTTCGTGAACGTCGAGCCGAGCACGCTGGCGTTCATGAAGTTGAGGAAGGCGTGGCGCGGCACGCCGGCCTTTTGCGCCAGGATGGTGATCTCGGCGAGATTCTGGATCACGACGCCGAGAAAGACGTTGTGCGCGATCTTGCAGATGCGCGACAATTCGCCCTCGCCCACATACGACACGCCGGAGGCGGCGATGATCGCCAGGTAAGGCTGCACCTGGTCGAACGCGGCCTTGGGACCGGACACCACGGTGGAGAGTTTTCCGGCCTTGACGGTCTTGCCGTTACCCGAGACCGGCGAAGAGATGAATTCGCAGCCCAGCTGTGTCAGCCGCGCGCGGATCGCCTCGGATTGTTCGACCCCGATCGAGGAGCAGTCGACCAGGATTTTCGGCCGCGGCCCGGAGGCGCTCGCAACCAGGCCGTGGTCGCCGAAATAGACCTGTTCGAGATCCCTGCCCGTCGACACCATTGTGAACACGATGTCGCAGCCGGAAAGTTCGCTCGGCTGGCCGACGATGCGCCCGCCTTTCTTCGCCAGCGGTTCGGCCTTGGCGCGGGTCCGGTTCCAGATCGCAACATCCTGGCCGGCCTTCACCAGCCGCTCCGCCATCGGATAGCCCATCCGTCCCATGCCGATCCAGCCGAGGGAATGTTCTGTCATGTTCTTGCTCCTGTTTGCGTTTGGCTGCGGGAGAAGCGGCAGCATACTCAAACCTCTATCCGTCATCCTGAGGTGCGAGCCTCTTCGGCGAGCCTCGAAGGATGACAGCCACCAGCCGGGCCGTTCATCCTTCGAGGCTCGCCCCAGCGGTGCAAGAGCGCCGCAGCGCTCGCGCCTCCAGCGACAACGGCGAAGCCGTTGCGCGGGGATGACGGACGGAACGATCTCAATACCTGTTCGCGATCGGCAATTCTTCCGCGGGGAATAGCGTGATGACCTGGCACCCCTTGTCGGTGACGACGACCTCCTCCTCGATCCGGGCAGCCGAGAAGCCGTCCTTGGCCGGGCAATAGGTCTCCAGCGCGAACACCATGCCGGTCTTGATCTCCATCGGGTTTTCCAGCGACACCAGCCGCGAGATGATCGGGCGCTCGTGCAGCGCGAGGCCGAGGCCGTGGCCGAACTGCAAGCCGAACGCCGCCATTTCGCTCGGGAAGCCGAATTCTTCCGCCTTCGGCCAGACCTTTGCCACCGTGTCGGTGGAAACGCCCGGCTTGATCAGCGCAATGGCGTCGTCGAGCCATTGCCGGCATTGCTTGTAGGCGTCGTGCTGCACCGGCGTGGCGCGGCCGATATTGAAGGTGCGGTAATAGCAGGTGCGATAGCCCTGATAGGATTGCAGGATGTCGAAGAAGGCCTGGTCGCCCGGGCGCAATATGCGGTCGGTGAAATTGTGCGGATGCGGGTTGCAGCGCTCGCCGGAGATGGCATTGATCGCCTCGACGTCGTCGGAGCCCATTTCGTAGAGGATCTTGTTGGCGAGCGCGACGATATCGTTCTCGCGCACGCCGGGCTTCAGCGCCTCATAGATCGAGTGATAGACGCCGTCGACCATGGCGGCGGCCTGGTTGAGCAGCATGATCTCGTCGATGTTCTTGATCTCGCGCGCGTCCAGCATCACCTGCTGGCCGTCGACCACCTTCATGCCGGCCTTCTGCAGCTCGAAGAACATCGCGGTCTCCGCGATGTCGACTCCGACAGGCATGTCGGCGACGCCAGCGGCGCGCAACAGGCTCATGACTTCCTCGGCATGCGCCTTCATCAACCCCACCGCCGGCGGCACCGTGCCGCGCATGCCAAGCATGCCGGCCTTGCAATTCTCCGGCAGCAGCCAGTCGCAATTGATGCGGTGATGCACGGCGGCCGAACCGAAGTCCCAGACGATCGGTTCGCCGTCGCCGGCGAGCAGCGCGAAACGGCAGAGCTTGTCGCGCTCCCACTCGCCGATTTTCGTGCCGCTGACGTAGCGGATGTTATTGACGTCGAACAACAGCAGTGCGCCGCAGCCGGACGCCTTCAGCGCCGCGCGGGCGCGCGCGAGGCGATAATGGCGCAGCCGGTCGAAATCGATCCGGCGCTCGAAATCGACCGACATGTGGCCGTGCGCCGGGATCGCGCGATCCCAGCGCCAATGCGGCTCGAGATGCTCGGGACGGATCAGATGCGGCGACAGCGCGTTCGGAACATTCATGGGGGATGACCGGCTGGAGGGCGTTGCAATCGATTGCATAAAGGGTTTTATAAGGCTCTGTCAAGGACGCGGCCCGGCCCTTTATGCCCGATACCGGGCGTTGGTTGCGATGCGGAAGACCTTCGAATGGCGCACAGAGGCAGCACAGGATCCGCACGAGCCGCGAAGCCAACGGCTTCCTCGCGCCCGACGATAAAGGATGTGGCTGAAAAATGCGGCGTGCATCCCTCGACGGTGTCGCGCGCGCTTTCCGGCGCGATGAGCCATCTCGTCGCATCGGATGTCGCCAGGCGCATCCGCGCCGCCGCGGCGGCCTTGGGCTATCAACCGAACGTGATCGCCGCCGGCCTGCGCACCGGGCGAAGCGGCCTGATCGGCGTGCTCGCGCCCGACATCGCCGATCCCGGCTTTCCGCCGGTTCTTTCCGGCATCACGGAGACGCTCGGCACCCAGGGTTATGCGACCATCGTCGTCGATGTCGGGCCCGATCCCTCGCGCGAACGGGAATTGGTCGAGCGGTTGATCTCGCGCGGCGTGGACGGGCTGGTGCTCGCCACCGTGACGCTGGACGATCCCGTGGTCGCCCAATGCCGCGCCGCATCGATCCCGGTGGTGCTGGTCAACCGCAGCGACGCGGCGCGAACGCTGCCGGCGGTCGTCACCGACGACGAAGCGGGCATGCGACTCGCGGTCGATCATCTCGTCGGCCTCGGGCACAAACGCATCGGCCACATCGCCGGTCCGCAACATGTTTCGACCGGTGCGCTGCGCCGCGCCGGCTTCAGGGCGGCCACTGCGCGCGCCGGGCCTTCGGCGCGGGACATCGCCATCGAAACCGCGCGCGCCTATACCCGCGAGGAAGGAAGGCTGGCCGCGCTGCGCCTGCTCGACCGCAAGCACATTCCGACGGCGATCGTCGCCGCCAACGACCTGCTCGCGCTCGGCGTCTATGACGCACTCGGCGAGCGCGACCTCGCTTGCCCGGCCGACATCTCCGTGGTCGGCCACAACGACATGCCCTATGTCGACATGCTTTCCCCGCCGCTGACCACCGTGCGCATCGCCCAGCGCAGCATGGGCAACCAGGCCGCGCGCCTGCTGCTCGACGCCATCGCCGACCCCGCCGCGCGCAGCCGGCGCGTGGTGCTGGAGCCGGTGCTGATCGTGCGGGGATCGACGGCGATGGTGAAGGGATAAGCGGGCGATAAGCGCGCCCGGCAACCTCATCCGCCCGCATCTGGCAACATTGCGAAACAAACGGCGGAATATCTGCTTTGATTTAACCGACACAGCCAATAGGTTGACGCATTCATTGTTTTTCCGAACCTTCTGCCGCGCGTGATTTTTGGGCCAAGGGGAGTAACCATGGGTGTGAGCGCAAGGCTGCTGCCGGCTCTGATCTGGTTGAGCGCCAGCGTCATTGCCGTGCCGGCTTTGGCGGACGCGGCCGCTGATTGCAATCAAGAAAACGATCCTGAACTCAGTATTCGGGCCTGCACCGCGTATTTGAGGCAGCACGCCCGCGAGGCCGCTGCGTACTACGACCGTGGCCTTGCCTACAAAAAAAAGGGAGCAAACGACCAAGCCATCGCCGACTACACCAGGGCGATCGAGCTCAATCCGAAATACGCCCACGCCTACGAGCACCGCGGCCTTGCCTATTCGGACAAGCGCGAATACGACCGGGCAATTGCCGACTTCACCAAGGCGATAGCACTCGATCCTAAGCGTGAGTTCGACACGTACATCGTCCGCGGCGCGGCCTACATGGGCAAGGGTGCATATGACCAAGCCATCGCCGACTACACCAGGGCGATCGCGCTCGATCCGAACAACGCCAAGGCTTACGATTACCGCGGCTTTGTCTACAAGGAGAACGATGACTACGAGCGGGCCATCGCCGACTTCACCAAGGCGATCGCGCTCGATCCGAACAACGTCGACGCTTACGTCGACCGCGGCGACGCCTATGACGGCAAGGACGATTACGACCGGGCCATCGCCGACTTCACCAGGGCGATCGCGCTCGATCCGAACAACGCCAAGGCTTACACTCACCGCGGCGCTGTCTCCGGGGAAAAGCACGATTACGATCGGGCCATCGCCGATCATACGAGGGCGCTCGAACTCGATCCGAAATACGGGGAAGCCTTCTTCAACCGCGGCGGTGCCTATGACGAAACGGGCGACCACGATCACGCTATCGCCGACTACACGAGGGCGATCGAGCTCGATCCAAACCTCGCCGGCATCTACGACTCCCGCGGCATAGCTTACAAGCACAAGGACGATTACGACCGGGCCATCGCAGACTTCACCAAGGCGATCGCACTCGATCCAAAACGAGCCCGCGTCTTCGTCAACCGCGGCGATGCCTATGGCGGCAAAAACGACTACAACCGGGCCATCGCCGACTACACCAGCGCGATCGAGATCGATCCGGGCAATTTCACCGCCTACACCGGCCGGGCCTGGGCGCGCTTCAAGTCCGGCAACGCGGCGCAAGGCTTGCCCGATATCGAGCGTTCGCTCCAGATCGTTCCGGACGAATCCCGATCGCTGGACATCCGCGGCAACATCTTCGAGGCGCTGGGCCGCAAGGCCGAGGCCATCGCCGACTACCGCAAGGCCCTCTCCTTCAACCCGAACCTGAAAGGAAGCGCTGAGGGACTGAAGCGGCTTGGCGCGGCTCTCTGAATTACGAGCGGCTCAGCCCCGTGACGCATGCCCCCGGACATGAGAAAGAAAATCCCGGGAGCAGACGTTGACCCGAATAGACGCAACGCCGTGGCGCCTCTTATCGTCGTTCCGCCGCCAGCGCACAGGACAAGCAATCTCTTCGTTGTCCTGCCGCTTCAACCGCACGTTGGCCCGAACTGGCTTCAATATCTGCGCGCGATATTCACCGTTCAAATCTCCATTCCGAAGACCGGAGCGACGCCCTCTCGGCAATCGGCTCTTGTGTTGCCCGATATCTTCAGACACGATTTGCCAACGCTTTGGCGTGCGCCGGACAGGCCAAAGAAAAATCCAGGGAGCAAACGGTGATCCGACTAGTCGCAGCGCTGATCGCGCTTCTTTCCCTCGTTCCCGCCGCTTCCGCGCAGGACAAACCGCCGGCCAAGGCGGTGCTGTTGCTGAACTGGTATGTCTACAGCGAGCATGCGCCGTTCTTCCTCGGGCTGGAGCGCGGCTATTTCGCCGAGGAAGGGATCGACCTGCAGATCCAGGAAGGCCGCGGCTCGGTGCCGACGGTGCAGGCGGTGGCCGGCGGATCAGCCGATTTCGGCTATGCGGACGTGGCCTCGATGATCAAGGCCGCGGCGCAAGGCGCGCCGGTGGCGACGACCGGCGTGCTGCTGCAGAAGAGCCCGATGGCGTTGATTGGCCTTGCCGAACGCAACATCCATTCGCCTGCGGACATGCGCGGCAAGACGGTGGCGCTGACGCCGGGCGATTCGCTGTCGCTGGTGTGGCCGCTGCTGTTGAAGAAGATGGGCCTGAAGGAAGACGAACTCACCATCGTCAGCGGCGACCCGCAAACCAAACTCAACGCCGTGATCAACGGCCGCGCCGAGCTGATGCTGGGCTATCTGAACGACCAGAACCTGCGGATCGAGAAGGCCACCGGCAAGCCGGTGACGGTGATCCCGTTCTCCGATTTCGGCGTCAACCTGATCAGCTCCTGCATCGTCGTCAACAAGGACATGCTGGCGAAGAATCCGGAACTGGCCCGTCACTTCATGAAGGCCGCCGCCCGCGCCGTACAGGCCACCGAGAAGGACCCGGAGGCCGCGGTGGATGCGCTGCTGAAGGCCTATCCCAAGGCCGGCGAGCGCAAACTGCTGCTCGACGGATTGAAGCTGACGCTGCCGCTCTATCACACCGAGGAGACCAAAGGCCTGCCGCCGTTCCAGGTCAGCCCGGCGAATTTTGCCAGTTCGGTGTCGGTGCTGGTGGAATATGCCGGCGTCAACAAATCCGCGGCCGACCATCCGCAAGACTTCTATGCGCTGCAATACCTGCCGAAATGAGCCAGGAGAAAACACCATGACAGGCCCCGCCATCCAGACCACAACCGTCGGCTCGTATCCGATTCCCAACTGGCTGGTGGCGGCGCCGTCGGAGCAGGCGCTATCGGATGCGACGCGCGTGGTGATCACGACCCAGGAGCATTCCGGCATCGATCTGGTCTGCGACGGCGAGCTCTACCGGTTCGACATCAATCATCCCGAGACCAACGGCATGATCGAATATTTCGTGAAACCGATGCAAGGCGTCCGCATCGAGATCGGTTTTGACGAACTCATGGAATACCGCGCCCAACCGGGCATGCGGTTCCGGACGCGGCCGCCCGCCGTGGTCGACGGCGCGCTCGGAAGCGGCACGCTCAACCTGGCCGACGCCTGCGCGCGCGCCAAAACGCTGGCGAGCCGGCCGCTGAAATTCACCGTCACCGGTCCGCACATGCTGGCGAATACCGTGCTGAACAAGCACTACAAGGACACGCCTTCGCTGTGCATGGCGATCGCCGACGTGCTGGCGCAGCAGGTCAGCCACATCGACGCCGACGTGGTGCAGCTCGATGAAGCCAATCTTCCCGGCCATCCCGAGGAATGGGAATGGGCGGCGGCCGCCATCAACCGCGTGCTCGACGCGGTCAAGGGCAAGGCCGCCGTGCATCTCTGCTTCGGCAATTACGGCGGCCAATCCGTGCAGAAAGGCAGCTGGAGCAAGCTGATCGCCTATCTCAACAGCCTGCATGTCGATCACATCGTGATGGAGAACGCGCACCGCCCGCTGGGCGAACTCGCGGTGTTCCGCGACCTGCGGCCGGAAATCGGCATGGGCCTTGGCGTCATCGACGTCAAGCGCACCGAGATCGAGCGCGCCGACGAGATCGCGCGCGCGATCGAGCAGGCCGAACAGGCGATCGGCGCCGGCCGCATTCGCTACGTGCATCCGGATTGCGGATTCTGGATGCTGAGCCGCACCATCGCCGACGGCAAGATCCGCGCCCTGGTGCAGGGGCGGGATTTGTTCGAGGGACGGCTGAAGACGGTGGCGGCCTGACGCGCGATGGCTTCAATTGCCCTGCTGATGGTACGAGCCGGTGGACGGCCATCTTGCCGTTCCGCAAGGACCCGGCCTCGGCATCGATCCAGATCCCAAAATTCTCGAAAAGCTGCGCGTCGCATGAGCCCAAGGACCCGATGAAAATTCAACAGACAAAAGTCAATTTCGTCCGCCTGCCGCTGGAAGAGCCGCTGGTCGGCGCACCCTACATGCCCGGGATGCTGCGCGAATTCTTCACGGTCCAGGTTCGGACCGATGAGGGCATCGAGGGCATCGGCATCACCGGTTTCGGCGGCAAACTGGTGCGCGCGCTTGGCGCCGCGATCGAGGACTTTGGCGAGCTGATCGTCGGCGACGACCCGCTGCGGATCGAACAGGTGATCGCCAAACTGCGGGCCGCGTCGACCTCCTGCGGCCGCGGCGGGATCGTCGATCTCGCGCTGTCGGCGATCGATACCGCGTTATGGGACATCCGCGGCAAAGCCTTCGGCATTCCCTTGGCGCAGCTGTTGGGCGGCCTGCGCGAGAAAGTGCCGGCCTATGCCAGCGGCGCGCTGACGCGCACCACGCCGAACGACAAAATCGAACGCGCCGCCTCCGCGCTGGTCGAGAAAGGCTACACCCAAATCAAGACCCAGATGGCGGTGGAAGGATTCACACCGGCGCAGGAAATCGAGCGCATCCGCCTGATCCGCAACGCGGTCGGACCCGATGTCAATCTGATGGTCGATATCAATCAGCGCTGGAGCGTGGCGGAAGCGATCTCGATCGGCCATCGCATCGAGGAGCTCGGCCTCGGCTGGCTGGAGGACCCGACCACCTGCGACGATTATCAAGGGCATGCCAAAATCGCCGACGCGCTGGCGACGCCGGTCTGCGCCGGCGAATATCTCTGGGGCCTCGAGCCGCACCGGCAGGCGATGTCGCATCACTCGATCGACATCACCATGATCGACCTGCTGCGGGTCGGCGGCGTGACGCAATGGATGAAGGTCGCCGGCATGGCGGAGGCCTTCAACAAGCCCGTGGCCAGCCACCTGCTGCCGGAAATCCACGTCCACCTGATCGCCGCCATCCCGAACGGGCTGGTGGTCGAATATATGCCATGGACCTGGCGCCTGTTCGAGGAACCGCCGATGCCGGTCAACGGCGAAATGACGGTGCCGACCGGTCCGGGGCTCGGGCTGAAATTCGCCAAGGATTTGTTTGAGAAATACGGTGTCGGCTAGAGAAGGAGCGCGCAAGCCCAGGTTTTGGCAACACCCGCCGACCAAATGCGACTAAAGTCATAGGCGCGCGGGAATGGCGGCGCGCTCCCTTGTGGGATTTGATCGCCGCCTCAAGCAGCAGTCGCAACGACAAAAAGAAGCATCCAGGGAGGAACAAACATGGGACGAATATCCACACTAATGGCTTGCGCGGTCGCAGCGATCGCGATCTCGGGAACTGCGCAGGCGCAGATCATCATGAAGGCGTCGCATCAGTTTCCCGGCGGCAAGGGCGACGTGCGCGACGACATGGTGCAGATGATCGCCAAGGAGGTGAAGGCGGATAATGTTGGGATCGACATTCAGGTCTACCCGGGCGCATCGCTGTTCAAACCCAACGACCAGTGGAACGCCATGGTCAACGGCCAGCTCGACATCACGCTGTTCCCGCTCGACTATGCCAGCGGCAAGGTGCGGACCTTCAGCGCGACGCTGATGCCGGGCCTGATCCGCAGCCAGGATCGGGCCAAGCGCATCAACAATTCGCAGTTCATGACCGACATCCGCGCCGAAATCGAGAAGCACGGCGTCATGGTGCTGTCGGACGCCTGGTTTGCCGGCGGCATGGCTTCCAAGAACGGCTGCATCCTGAAGCCGGACGACATGAAGGGCCGCAAGTTCCGCGCGGCCGGCCCGACATTCGCCGGCATGTGGGAAGCGGCCGGCGCCAGCATCGTGAGCCCGCCTTCGAACGAAATCTACAACGCCTTCCAGACCGGGGTGGTGAACGGCACCGACACCAGCCTCGGCACCTTCCAGTCGATGCGGCTCTATGAAGTGACCGACTGCCTGACGGCGCCGGGCAACAACGCGCTGTGGTTCATGTACGAGCCTGTGCTGATGTCGAAGAAGAGCTTCGACAGGCTGGACAAGAAGCAGCAGGACGCCCTCGTGGCCGCCGGCAAGAAGGCCCAGGCCTATTACGAAGGCAAGGCCGACGAAGTGAACAAGGATGCCGTCAAGGCATTCGAGGACCACAAGGTGAAGGTCGTGACGCTGAGCGATGCGGATTATCAGGCATGGCTGGAAGTGGCGAAGAAGAGCTCCTATGCCAGCTTCGACAAGGACGTGCCGAACGGGCAAAAGCTGATCGACGAAGCGCTCGCCGTGAAATAGCGGCAGGCGGCTTCCCCCGGCGGATCGCTCCGCCGGGGGCCGGCCGCAGGCCGGCGTGTTACTCTCAGCATCACGGACAATCCAATGGACAGTTTCATACGGGCCGTGACCTTCGTGTCGCGCGTGGCCGGAGTGACCGGCGCACTGCTGATCGGCGTTGCCGTGCTCGTGATCTGCGACATGGTGATCGAGCGCTACGTGTTCAATCTCACCACCATCTGGCAGATCGACGTGGTGACCTATTGCATCGTCGGGGCGACCTTCATCGGCAGTCCCTATGTGCTGATGACGCGGGGGCACGTCCATGTCGACGTGCTGCCGCTGCATGTCGGCCCGCGCGCGCGCTTCTGGCTCGCGCTTGTCACCGGCTTCGCTGCGCTGGCCTTCTGCATCGCGATCTTCGTGCTGTGCACGGCCTACTGGTACGAGGCCTTCACCGAAAAATGGCTGTCCAACACTGTCTGGCGCGCACGGCTGTGGATTCCCTATCTGTCGATGCCGGTGGGGCTGGGCCTGGTGGTGCTGCAATATGTGGTCGAGCTGCTGAGCCTGGTGACCGGGCGCGCGCCGCCGTTCGGCATTTCGGAGAAGCAGACCGCCGAAGACGTCGCCCGCGCGCAGGCGCTTGAAGCCTTCGGAGAGATCAAGTGAGTCCAGGCATCGAAGGCTCGATCGTTCTGGTCGTCACGCTGTTGATGCTGGTGTCCGGCATCCCGGTCGCGTTCGGTCTCGGCGCGATCGCGTTGAGCTTCCTCGTGCTGTTCCAGGGCTTTTCCGGCCTCAACGTCGTCGCCGAGACCTTCTGGTCGGGGCTCGACGAATTCACGCTGGTGGCGATCCCGATGTTCGTGATGATGGGCGCGGCGATCGGCTCCTCGCCGGCCGGCAAGGATTTGTACGAATCGCTCGATCGCTGGCTCTACCGGGTTCCCGGGGGGCTGGCGATTTCCAACATCGGCGCCTGCGCGATCTTCGCGGCGCTGACCGGGTCCTCGCCCGCCTGTTGTGCCGCCATCGGCAAGATGGGCATCCCGGAGATGCGCCGCCGCGGCTATCCCGACGAGATCGCGACCGGCTCGATCTGCGCCGGCGGAACGCTCGGCATTCTGATTCCGCCTTCCGTCACCTTCATCCTCTACGGCATCGCCACCGAGACCTCGATCGGCCGCCTGTTCATCGCCGGCGTGATGCCGGGCATCATGCTGACCGCGCTGTTCATCCTGTGGACGCTGTACAAGGTCTGGCGCAGCGGCTTTCGTTCGCATGCTCCGGACTTTCGCTACACCTGGCGCGAGAAATTCTCCTCGATCCCGAAGATCACGCCGTTTCTGACGATCGTGGTCGGCGTGATGTACGCGCTCTATGGCGGCGTCGCCACGCCGTCGGAGGCGGCCGGCGTCGGCGCCGCGCTCTGCCTGATTCTGGCGATCGTCATTTACCGGCTGTGGCGGCCGGACCAGATCTGGCACATCCTGCGCGACACCATGCGGGAATCGGTGATGATCCTGACCATCATCGCGACCGCCGTGCTGTTCGGCTACATGCTGACCTCGCTCTACCTGACGCAGACGCTGGCGCAGGGGATCGCCGACATGCACGCCAACAGGTGGGTGCTGATGTTCATGGTCAACATCTTCCTGCTGGTGTGCGGCTTCTTCATTCCGCCCGCCGCCATCATCCTGATGACGAGCCCGATCCTGTTGCCGATCATCACCGCGGCGGGTTTTGACCCGGTCTGGTTCGGCGTGATCCTGACCATCAACATGGAGATCGGCCTGATCCATCCGCCCGTCGGCCTCAACATCTACATCGTCAGCGCGATTGCGCCCGACGTGCCGCTGTCCAAGGTGATGTGGGGCACGCTGCCTTACGTGTTCTGCATGATGGCGGCGATCGTGATCCTGTGCATCTTCCCGGAAATCGCGACCTGGCTGCCGGACCGGCTGATGGGGGCGATGCACAAGTGAGGCGGCCCCCTCCTCGCCACGCGCGAAGTGTGTCGCGAACAGCTTCTCCCCTCCCCCTCCAGGGGGAGACTATGCACTTGAGTTAGCATACATCGGGGAGTAGAGTTGTCAAGCGCTGTGGGAATCGGCGCTGGCTCCCCGGATCGGACTTGGTGTCTGAAGAAAACTGGATACCATCCGAAGTGCCCACCACCGAAGCCGTACCCCTAGCTATGCGGTAGGGACCCGTGAAAAATCGGTACCGGGCATTGCCCGGTGTAGGTGGTGGGACCCTATCTTTTCGTGCCCGGCCGCCGCGCCCAGAGTTGACACATTCCCCATGTCTTCTGTCTAAAGCTGCGCTCGCGAATGTTTTTGTCAAAACCTGTTCGTTTTAGAACATAATCGCAAAGCTGTTTTTTGTCCGCGTTCGCGTTTGGAGCATCGTAACTGCGGTTAAGCCGATAGGCGACGGCGCCGATCAAGATGTCCGAGACCTGCATAGCCTGACTTGTGTGGGATAGTTTGAATTGAACGCGACGGAACGGCCAATCTCGCTTATCGCCGCGCTTTCGGATGCCGCGATTGAGGATCAGCCTCAGTTGCTCGGTCGATTCAGTGGTGGACCGATCATCTGGATAAACGTGGAACAATTCGAATTTCTCATAGTGAGCAGCCTTGAGACAATGAAAATAGATCTCTCGGTTGAACCCAATTTGTCCGCGTTTGCCCCGTGAATAATTCCGGCCTTTTGCCTTTAGGCCGACAACGGAGCAGCAAAATCGACATGTGCCCTTGATGCCCTGCATATGCTGGAAAGGAAATGAAAAGAACGCGTCCAGAACCTTCTTGTAAGACTCGTAATCTCCGTTACTAATCTCACTCCAACCCATCTCGCGAAGTTCGCCCTTGCTAGTCAAAGAACGTAACCGAGGAAGGCGCGCTTCGAGGATGGAGCTTTCGAATAGTCCGGACACCTCGCGCGGCAGGACGATTCCACCCAACACCAGGAAACTGTGATCGTTCTGGCTGGTTTCATCGATGTAGACTTCGTGGAAGAGATGCCGCTCAAACTTTCGCGGCTCCCAAGGGTTTTTATACATGGCGAAAGAGTTCCGACAAAGAATTCAGTCCGAAAGAAACGCAAGAACGGTTTGATACTGCGCTGAAGCGCATGCTCTCGACGCCCCGCAAACCGCATAAGCCGCTCAAACGGAAGCGGTCGAAGAAAGCGAAGTCCAGCCGTTGAAGCCGGACTTCGCCATCTCACGGGTTGCTCGGAGGGCAACCAAGCTACCGTTAGCAAATAGTCGGTTTTGCAGACCGACCTAGAAGTCGAAGCTGAGTTGGTTCGGCCAAGAACGCCAGTGTTCGCAGACGTTCTCAAGGCGACCGAGCCGTCTCCGCGTGTACGCGTTCACGTGAACACGCTTCGACTCCAACATGGGATCATCCATGTTGGTTCTCCATGGTTTCGCGGGTGAAAGCCCGCTGCTCCGAACTGCGCTTTTGCAGTCCTCGCGGCATGGAGCCCGGCAAATGCCGGTCATGGAGAAACCGCTGACGGTAGCTTGGGCCTATCCTAAATGATTCGGGTTCCGTTTCCGCCACGCACGGAAGCGTTTTGCGGCCTGTTTTTTGGTTTTAATCTCAATCAGCTTGACGATACGTGAGGCGCTTACCTTCTGCGCCCTTGAGCGCGAGCGCCGCACGTTCCCCGTCCTTGATCTTCCGAGTATTTCATTTGAAATCCCATTCCGCGAGGTAGCGCGCAAGATGGGCTTCGCTGATCGAATGGTGCGCACCGAACACCGCGCGCTTCATCAGGCTGAAGCGGCACTCTGACGTATTGGTGTGAGCATCGCCGCGCACGTATTCGTCCGCACCATGGTTGACCGTTTCGTGCCGATTGAATTCTTTGCCAACGTGATAGTACTGGCCGCCCTGATCGGTCATCAGATCGGAGTCGCGGCTGACATGCGTGACGATCAGCGGTCGCAGCGTTTCGCCGGAGACCTTGGCGACGCGGAATGAACGGGACTGGCCGTCGCGCTCGGTAAGCGCAAGCACGGCCACCTTGCCCTGACCGCCGATGTTCTTTTTGTTGCGCTTGTGAACGTGCTTGTTCGCTTCCTTGCCGCCGATCCAGGTTTCGTCGGCCTCAACGATCTTGCCTTCACCACCAAGCGGCCCATGGGTTTCTTTCGCAGCCGGTGCCATCGCCTCACGGATGCGATGGCACATGAACCAAGCGGTGCGATAGGAGCCAAGGCCAAGCATCCGCTGAAGCTGGAGCGCGCTCACGCCCTTCTTGCTGGCGGCCATCAAATGCGTAGCGAGCAACCACTTGTGCAGCGGGATATGTGACCTCTCGAATACCGTGCCAGTGCGCACCGTGAACTTGTCCCGGCAATCATTGCACAGAAACATCCCGGCCTGTGTCTTGCCAGCCATCTTGTGAACGTTGTCCGATCCGCAGAGCGGGCAGGACACGCCGTTGGGCCAGCGGTCGGCCTCCATATGCGCCGTTGCCTTGGCTTCGTCCTGAAAGATCGGGTTGGTAAGGTCGGTAGCGGTCATGGTGGCACCTCTAAGTTGCCCCAAGAATCGCCTATCTTGATTGCTAAGTCAAGTGCATAGTTACCCTCCAGGGGCGGGTGGAGAGAATCACGCCGACGCGGTGGTGACGCCGCCGTCGACGACGATGGTCTGGCCGGTCATGAAGCTTGCGGCATCGGAGGCGAGATAGGCCACCGCGCCGGCGATCTCGTCGGGCTCGCCGATGCGGCGCAAGGGGGTGGTGGCACAACGGCGCTTCAGGCGCTCCTCGTCCTCCCAGAGCGCGCGGGCGAAATCGGTTTTCACCAGGCCGGGCGCGACGCAATTGACGCGCACGCCCTTCGGGCCCCATTCGCCGGCGAGGCTGCGGCACAAGGCGAAATCCGCCGCTTTCGAAATGCCGTAGGCGCCGATCACGGTCGAGCCGCGCAAGCCGCCGATCGAGGAGATGATGACGACCGACCCCTGGCCGCGCTCGGCCATTTGCGGGATCGCCAGCGCGCAGAGCCAGATGTTGCTCTTGACGTTACTGCCCATGATCTTGTCAAAAGCCTCGTCCTTGATGTCGAGCAGCGGGCCGTAATAGGGGTTGACGGCGGCGTTGCAGACCAGGATGTCGATCTTGCCGTAATGCTTCGTGGCGCCCGCGATCAGCGCCTCGACCTCGTCGCGGCGCGAGATGTTGCAGGGGATCACATGGGCATCGCCGCCCGATTTGACGATACCGTCGGCGACCTCCTTGCAGGCGTCCGCCTTGCGGCTGGAGATCACGACTTTCGCGCCGAGCTTGGCCAGCAGTTCGGCCGACGACCGGCCGATGCCGCGGCTCGAGCCGGTGATGACGGCGATTTTGCCGGTGAGATCGAACGGGGTGGATTTCATTTTGGGTTTCTCCGCAAGTGACGCCGTCATCCAGAGGTGCGCGCCTTGCGGTGCACTTGCACCGCTCGGCGAGCCTCGAAGGATGGGCAGATAGGGCAGTGCCAGCCTCCACCCTTCGAGGCCGTCGCAAAGCGCGACGGCACCTCTGGGTGAGGTTTTCTCCTACACCAGCCCGCCGGAATTGGTGACGCGGCGGAGGTGGTAGTCGGTGTCGCCAAAGGTGTTTTCGATCATGGTCAGGCGCTTGAAGTAGTGGCCGATCTTCGCCTCCTGGGTCATGCCGATGCCGCCATGGAGCTGGATCGACTGCTGGCCGACGAATTTGGCCGACTTGCCGATCTGTACCTTTGCCGCCGCCACCGCGGTGGCGCGCTCTTTCGCATCGTCGAAATCGCTCGCCATGGTCGCGAACATCGACATGGACCGCGCCTGTTCGACTGCGACGAACATGTCGGCGGCGCGGTGCTGCAGAGTCTGGAAGCTGCCGATCGGCACGCCGAACTGGGTGCGGGTCTTCAGATACTCGACCGTAGTTTTCAGCGATTCATCCATCGCGCCGACGGCCTCCGCGCACATCGCGGTGCGGGCGTCGTCGACCACGCGCTCGATCAGCGGCAAGCCGTTCTCGGGATCGCCGATCGCTGCGTCAGCGCCGACCTCGACGCCGGTGAAGGAAATATCGGCGGCATGCAGGCCGTCCTGGGTCGGATAGCCCTTCTTCGCCACGCCCTGCGCGTTGGCCGGCACCAGGAACACGCCGATGCCGGCAGCGTCGCGCTGGCCGCCCTTGGTGCGCGCGGTGACGATCAGCATGTCGGCGGTCTCGCCGTTGAGCACGACGAATTTCTCGCCGTCGATCACCCAGCCGTCGCCCTTCTTTTTGGCTGAGGTCGCCACGTCCTGCAAATCGTAGCGCGAATTCTTCTCGAGCTGCGCGAACGCAAAGGTCTTGCTGCCGTCGATGATCGCCGGAATATGCTCCGCCTTCTGCGCGGCCGAGCCGCCGCGGCGCAAAAAGCCGCCGCCGATCACGACCGTCGCCAGATACGGCTCCAGCACCAGCGCCTTGCCGAGCGCCTCCATCACGATCATGGTCTCGACCGCACCGGCGCCGAAGCCGCCATCGTCCTCGGAGAAAGGCAGCCCGAGCAGGCCCTGCTCGGCGAGCTTGCCCCAGACGGCTTTGCTCCAGCCGCCCTTCTCCTTCATGTACTTCTTGCGCGCCTCGAAGTCGTAGGAATCCCCCAACAGGCCGTCGACGCTTTCCTTGAGAAGCCGCTGCTCCTCGGACAAATCAAAATCCATGTTCTTTCGCTTTCTCCGACTAACCTAAACTCTCGTCATGCCCGGGCTTGACCCGGGCATCCACGTCTTACTTTCCTTGCCGCCAAGACGTGGATGGCCGGGTCAAGCCCGGCCATGACGACTGAGCGTGCGGCCGCGTCGATGATGGGTACCGCTCCGCTCCACCCATCCTACGAATTCTTGTCATTCCGGGACACGCGCCTTCGCGTGGACCCGGAATCTCGAGATTCCGGGTTCGCGCTTGCGCGCGCCCCGGAATGACGGCTACAGCCCCAGCACCGCCTTGGTGATGATGTTGCGCTGGATCTCGTTGGAGCCGCCGTAGATCGAAACCTTGCGGTTGTTGAAATAGCTCGGCGCGATCTGCGCGGTCCAGTCCATCGCCTCGTTGGAGCCGTCGTCGCCGTGCTCGTCGAAGGGCGCGGCGAACGGGCCGATCACTTCCATCAGCAGCTCGGTGGTGGCCTGCTGGATTTCCGAGCCTTTTATCTTGAGGACCGAGGAGGCTGGATTGGGCTTGCCCTTGCCGTGCTTGCCCTCGTCGGCGACGACGCGCAACTGCGTCAGCTCCAGCGCCTTCAGCTCGATCTCGACCTCGGCGAGCTTTTCGCGGAATTTCTGGTCCTCGATCACGGGCTTGCCGCCGGATTCGACCTTGCCCGCGAGCTCCTTGATGCGGCGGATCCGCTCCTTGGAAACGCCGACCCGGGCGATCCCGGTGCGCTCGTTGCCAAGCAGGAATTTGGCGTAGTCCCAGCCCTTGTTCTCCTCGCCGACCAGGTTTTCGAGCGGCACCTTGACGTCGTCGAAGAATACTTCGTTGACCTCATAGCCGCCGTCGATGGTCTGGATCGGCCGCACGGTGATGCCCTTGGTCTTCATGTCGATCAGGATGAAGGAGATGCCGGACTGCTTCTTCGCCGCGGGATCGGTGCGGCACAGGCAGAAGATCCAGTCGGCGTGCTGCGCCAGCGTGGTCCAGGTCTTCTGGCCGTTGACGACGTAGTGGTCGCCCTTGCGCTCGGCCTTGGTCTTCAGCGAAGCGAGGTCGGAGCCGGAGCCCGGCTCGGAAAAGCCCTGGCACCACCAATCGTCGACATTGGCGATGCGCGGCAGATAATGCTTCTTCTGCGCCTCGTTGCCAAAAGTGTAGATCACGGGACCGACCATGCTGACGCCGAAGGCGAGCGGCGATGGCGCCGGCGCCATCTGCAGTTCCTCGTTGAAAATGTAATGCTGCACCGAGGTCCAGCCGGTGCCGCCATATTCCTTCGGCCAGTGCGACACGCCCCAGCCCTTCCTGTTGAGGATGCGCCACCAGTCGATCATCTCCTGCTTGGAGAGATGCCGGCCTTCCTGCAATTTCTGCCGGGTCGAAGCCGGCACGTTGTCCCTGAAGAACGCCCGCACCTCGTCGCGAAACGCCAGTTCTTCCTTGGAGAAGCTGAGATCCATCGGATCCTCCTGTGAATTAAGTTCGATTGTGTATCAACAACGGAAGTGCGCTCTTTCTCCCATGGAGAGAGGGCTGGGGTGAGGGGGTACGGTCTATCGATAGGCCGTAACCCCTCACCCGGATCGCTGCGCGATCCGACCTCTCCCTACGGGAGAGGTGAAAACGTGTCTGCGTCGCGCCACTCACGCGCGGCCTCCCGAAGCGAGTTGCGGCTGTTTCGGCGCGGCCGGCTGCTGATTGCGCAGTTCATGGCGCGAGAGCTTGCCGACTGAGGTGCGCGGCAGCTCCTCGACGAATTCCAGCGCCGCTGGAATTTCGTGTTTTCCCAGCTTGCCGGCGAGGAACGCCTTGAGTTCGTCCAGCGAAAACGCCGTGGCGCCGTCGCGCAATTTGATGAAGGCCTTTGCCGCCTCGCCGCGGTAGTCGTCGGGAATGCCGATCACGATCACTTCGTGGACGGCGGGATGGGTGTAGATCGCCTGCTCGATCATCTGCGGATAGACGTTGAAACCGCCGGAGATGATCATGTCCTTCTTGCGGTCGACCAGGTAGAAATAGCCGTCCGCGTCCATGTAGCCGATGTCGCCGGTGAGAAAGCGATCGCCCACAAAAGCGTCCGCAGTTTCCTTCGGCCGATTCCAGTAGCCTTTTGTGACGTTCGGTCCGCGAATGCGGATTTCGCCGACCTCGCCCGTCGGCACGGTCTTTTTGGGATCATCGAGCGACACCACGTCGAGTTCGATGCCGGGCAGCATCAGCCCGATCGAGCCCGGCTTGTCGGGACCTTCCTGCGGATGCGCGGTGCCGGGCGAGCAGGTCTCGGTCATGCCCCAGCCGCTCTTCAGCTTCATGCCGACCCGGCGCTCCAGGATATTGGCGACCTCGACCGGCAGCGGCGCGCCGCCGGAGCCGCAGCTCACCAGCGAGGACAGATCGCGCTTGTCGAGATCGGGCAGACCCGCGATCGCGATCCACATCGTCGGCACGCCGGGGAACGCAGTCGCACGCTTGACCTCGATGTCGCGCATCACGGCCTCGACGTCGAAGCGCTGGTGCAGCGAGATCAGATGCCCGCGCCGCAGCGGCGTAAGCAGCACCACCGTCAGCGCAAAAATGTGAAACAGCGGCAGCACGCAGATCACGCGTTCGATCGGATTGCCGCGCTCGGCGCGCGCCTTTTTGCCCCAGACGTCGTAGACCGACACCGCCGCGGTCAAATTGCCATGGCTCAGCATCGCGCCCTTCGGCAGGCCCGTGGTGCCGCCGGTATATTGCAGCAGGGCCGTGTCATCGGCGGAAATCGCCGGCCACTGCGAAGGCTTCGTCGCCCCGTCGATGAACTGGCGGTAGGTGATGATGGCGGGATTTTTCGGCAGCGGCGTCTGTGGCGTGCCGATCTTGCCCCAGTCATCGTCCTCGCAGACGATCAGGCGATCGAGCAGGCCGTGAGCGAGGAATTTCAGCGCGGTCGGCAACAGCGCCGAGAGGTTGGAGGTGACCAGCACCCGGGCGCCGCTGTCGGTGAGCTTGTGCGACAGCGCGATCTCGCCGTCGAGCGGCGACAGGTGCACGATGCGGGCGCCGGCCTTGAGCGCGCCGAAAAAATTGACGGGATGATCCGGCGTGTTGCCGAGGAACAGCGCGACCGAGCTGTTCCTGCCATAGCCCGCGCCAAGGTACGCGGCGGCCGCGACCTCGACCATCGCTTCCAGTTCCGCGTAGCTGATCGGCCGGTCGCGGAATTCGATCGCCGGCCGCGCGCCGTAATCGGATGCCGCCTTCGCCAGCAGATCCGGCAGCGTGCCGCGCGGCAGCGGATCGTCCCAATGGACGCCCTCCGGATAGAATTTCTCGCCGGGATGCATCATACCCAACCTCCATCGTCATTCCGGGGCGCGTCAGCGGGGCCACGCAAAGCGCGGCCCGATGGAGCGAACCCCGATGTGCAATTGCACATCGTGGAATCTCGAGATTCCGGGTTCGCGCCAAGCGGCGCGCCCCGGAATGACGTGGAGAGAGGGCAGCGGCCCATCACGCCGCTTTCGCGGTCTGCGTCAGCGAGGCAAAGGTCTTGCCTTCGGCGGCGAGACGCTTGAGCAGCGGCGCGGGCTCCAGACGGGGATCGTCGGTCTCCCTGGCGTAGAACGACAGCCGGTCGGCGATGTGCTTCAGCCCAACCTGGTCGGCATAGAACATCGGGCCGCCGCGATAGATCGGCCAGCCATAGCCATAGAGCCAGATTACGTCGATGTCGCTCGGCCGCGCCGCGATGCCCTCTTCGAGAATCCGCGCGCCCTCGTTGATCATCGGATACATCATGCGCTCGAGGATTTCATCGTCGGAGACGACGCGGCGCTTGCGCCCCAGCCGGGTCAGCGTCTCGTCGATCAGCTTCTCGACCTCGGGATCGGGCAACGGCGAACGCGAGCCGCCCTCGTACTTGTAATAGCCCTTGCCGGTCTTCTGGCCGAAGCGGCCGGCTTCGCACAGTGCGTCGGCGATTTCCGACTTGATGCCGCGATCTTTCCGCGAGCGCCAGCCGATGTCGAGGCCGGCGAGATCGCCCATTGCGAACGGCCCCATCGGCATGCCGAATTTGGTGACGACGGCGTCGACCTGCTGCGGCAGCGCGCCCTCGAACAACAGCTTTTCCGCCTGCTTGCCGCGCTGCGACAGCATGCGGTTGCCGACAAAGCCGTCGCAGACGCCGACCACCGCCGGCACTTTTGCGATTTTGCGGGCGACTGCGACCGCGGTGGTCAGCGCATCCGGCGCGGTCTTGTCGGCGCGCACGATCTCGCACAGCTTCATGACGTTGGCCGGCGAGAAGAAGTGCATGCCGAGCACGTCCTGCGGCCGGTTCGTCATCTTGGCGATCTCGTCGATGTTGAGATAGGAGGTATTGGACGCCAGCACCGCGCCGGGCTTGGCGTATTTGTCGAGCTGGCCGAACACTTCCTTCTTGACCGCCATGGTCTCGAACACGGCTTCAATCACGAGGTCCGCGTCTCTCACGTTTTCAATGCCGACCACGCCGTTGATCAGCGCCATCCGCTTGGCGGGCGCATCCGCCGGAATGCCGCCGCGCGCCGCGGTGGCCTCGTAATTCTTCTGCATCACGCCCATGCCGCGCTTGAGCTGCTCCTCGCCGGTTTCGATCAGCGTCACCGGAATACCGGCATTGGCGAACGACATCGCGATGCCGCCGCCCATAGTGCCGGCGCCGATGATGGCGACCCGCTCGACATTGCGCGGTTTTGTGCCCTCGGGAACGCCGGATATCTTGGCAGCCTCGCGCTCGCTGAAGAACGCATAGCGCTGCGCCTTCGACTGGTCGCTCGAAACCAGCTTCAGGAATCCTTCGCGCTCCTTCTTCAGCCCCTCGTCGAACGGCAGGTCGATCGCGGCCCCGACCGCGTCGGCGGCCGCGAACGGGGCTTCCAGCCCGCGGGCGCGCTTGGTCATCGCGGCCACCGCGTTGGTGAATATCGAGCGGTCGGCTTTCGCCGCCGCGAGCTTGGAATCGTCGTCGCGCAATTTGCGCAAGGGACGCTTCTCCGCCAGCACCTTGCGGGCAAAGGCCTCGCCGCCCGCCGCCGGACCCTCGACGATCTCCTCGATCAGGCCGTTCTTCAGCGCCTCCTGCGCGCTGATCGGATCGCCGCCGACGATCATCTTGACCGCCAATTCGGGACCGACCGCGCGCGGCAGGCGCTGGGTACCGCCGGCGCCCGGCAACAGGCCGAGTTTCACTTCCGGCAGGCCGAGCCTTGCTTCCTTGGTCGCAACCCGGAAATGACAGGCCAGCGCGACTTCGAGCCCGCCGCCGAGCGCGGTGCCGTGAATCGCGGCAACGATCGGCTTCGGCGAGTTCTCCATGATGGTCAGCACCTCGTGCAGGCCGGGCGGCTTCGGCGGCTTGCCGAATTCGGTGATGTCGGCGCCGGCGATGAAGGTGCGGCCCGCGCAGGTCAGGACGATCGCCTTCACTTCGGGATCCGATATCGCGGCCTTCATGCAGTCCAAAATGCCGCCGCGCACCGCGGCGCTCAGCGCGTTCACCGGGGGGCTGTTGACCGTGACGATGGCGATGATGTCATGACGCTCGAGTTTTACGACTTCGCTCACGAGACTCTCCCTGGATATCTTGTTCTTGCTGTGCTGTTCTTGGTTGCGTTGTTCTGGGTGACTTCCGGCTGTTTCGCACTGCGGAATTTAATTCCACATCTTGACAGGGAGGGTTATTTTGAAGCACGTCCCTTGTCAACGAGGTCCGCAGCACGGCAGGCAATGAAACGTCCAGGCAAGAAAGTGGCGACCGATCGCAGCTTCGTCGTCGCGCTTTCCCGCGGCCTCGATGTGTTGCGCGCATTCCGTCCCAACGACGGGCTTCTCGGCAATCAGGAGATTGCGGCCCGTACCAACCTGCCAAAGCCGACCGTTTCCCGGCTGACCTATACCTTGACCAGGCTCGGCTACCTTACACCCGTTCCGCGGTTCGAGAAATATCAACTGGCGCCCGCGGCCATGGCGCTGGGCTATGCGGCGCTCGCCAATCTCGGCGTTCGGCATTTGTCCGAGCCGTTCCGCGAGGAAGTGATGCGCGAGACCGGCGGCGCGGTCGCGGTCGGCGGCCGCGACCGCACCAGCATGATCTATTTCGGCCAGAGCCGCGGCATGACATTGGGCGTGCAACTGGACGTCGGCTCGCGAATTCCGATTGCAACCACGGCGATGGGGCGCGCCTATGTCTGGGCGCTGCCGGAAGAGGAGCGCGGCAACCTGCTGCGCGAACTGCGCGAATATTACGGCAGCCGCTGGCCCAAGCTTCGCGATGGCATCGAACGCGCCGGCGAGACGGTGGCCCGGCACGGTTTTGCCATCTCGGCGGGCGAGTGGCACGACGACATCGCCGCCGTCGGCGTAGCACTAAAGCTTAATGACGGAACCGGTCCATATGCGTTTAACTGTGGCGCGCCGGCATTCCGCTTCACGGAAGACCGGCTGCGCCACGATATTGGACCTCGCCTCGTGGCGATGGTAAGGAACATCGAAGCCGCACTCGGCGGCGCCGCGCCGCATTCCATGTTCGGCAACGGCGCAAAGCCGCAATCAAAAAAAGAAGAGAGCAGGAAGTTGAGAGCAGGAGGGAAAGTTGCACGTGTGGTCGAGGGGATCAGGTAGGCGTGATCGGCGCACGGCTTCGCGCGATCATTCCGGCGCAGCGCGTTCGGGCGTAACCGGCTCGGGCGCAGCAAAATGACGCAGGTACAGCTCACACAGGGACATCAGCCCCGGCTTGCGTCCGGGTTCGCCCCCCTGCTCGCGGTTCGCGACGTCAGCGTCGTGTTCGGCGGCATCATCGCGCTCAATGGCGTTTCCTTCGACATGCAGCAGGGCCAGATCCTCGGCCTGATCGGCCCGAACGGCGCCGGCAAGACCACCCTGTTCAACTGCCTGTCCCGGCTCTACCAGCCGAGTTCGGGCGACATCCTGATGGAAGGCGAGAGCATCCTGAAGCGCCCGCCGCACCGGATCGCCGAAATCGGCATCGGCCGCACCTTCCAGAACGTCGCGCTGTTTCCCAATCTTTCGGTGCTCGACAACGTCCGGGTCGGCACCCACGCCCGCACCAACTCTGACATCGTCAGTGACTCGCTGAAACTGCCCTGGGTTCGCCGCGGCGAGGCCGAACTCAACAAGCGCGTCCACGAAATCATCAGCTATCTCGACCTCGACGAGGTCGCCCATGTCACGGTTTCCGGCCTGCCGTTCGGCACCCAGAAACGCGTCGAATTGGCGCGGGCGCTGGCCGCCGAACCGAAAATCCTGCTGCTCGACGAGCCCGCCGGCGGCCTCAACCATGAGGAAGTCCATGTGCTTGGCGACCTGATCCGCCGCATCCGCGACGACCGCCACGTCACCGTGCTGCTGGTCGAGCATCACATGGGCCTCGTGATGTCGATCGCCGACCACGTGGTGGCGCTGAATTTCGGCCGCAAGCTCGCCGAGGGAACGCCCGCCCAGGTGCAGTCCGACCCGGACGTCATCAAGGCCTATCTCGGGAGCAAGGACCAATGACGGCGATGCTCAATGTACGGGACCTGCGCGCCTATTACGGCCAGGTCCAGGCGCTGCACGGGCTCGAATTCGGTCTCAACGAAGGCAGCATGACCACGCTGCTCGGCGCCAACGGCGCCGGCAAGACCACCACGCTGCGCGCGATCTGCAACATGGTGCGCTCGACCGGCGCGATCGAATTCGAGGGCGCTTCGCTCGCCGGCCGCTCCACCGAAAACATCGTCCGGCTCGGCATCGCGCACGTGCCGCAGGGCCGCGGCACCTTCACCACCATGACGGTGGAGGAAAACCTGCAGCTCGGCGCCATCACCCGCAGGGACAAGGCCGGCGTGGTTTCCGACATCGAGCGCATGTACGATCACTTCCCGGTGCTGAAGGAACGCCACACCCAGCAGGCCGGCACGCTTTCCGGCGGCGAACAGCAGATGCTGGCGGTCGCTCGCGCCTTGATGCTGCGCCCGCGGCTGATGCTGCTGGATGAGCCGTCGTTCGGCCTGGCGCCGCTGATCGTGCGCGACCTGTTCAAGATCCTCGGCAAGATCAACCGCGACGACAAGGTCACCATCCTGGTGGTCGAGCAGAACGCGCAATTGGCGCTGGAGCTCGCCGACACCGCCTATGTGATCGAGACCGGGCGCATCGTGATGTCGGGCAATGCCACCGAGATCGCCAACAACGAAGACGTCCGTAAATCCTATCTGGGCTACTGAGGAGCGCGGCGATGGAGCTTTTCACCAATCAAATCCTGGCCGGCATTTCCACCGGCGCGATCTATGCCTGCATGGCGCTCGCCGTGGTCATGATCTACCAGGCGATCGACCATCTCAATTTCGCGCAGGGCGAGATGGCGATGTTCTCGACCTTCATTTCCTGGCAATTGATGCAGTGGGGCGTCCCCTACTGGGGCGCCTTCATGCTGACGCTGGTGATTTCCTTCGCCGGCGGCATCGCGATCGAAAGGCTGCTGTTCAGGCCGCTGGCGAAGGCGCCGATCCTGACCAACGTCGCCGGCTTCATCGCGCTGTTTGCGATCATCAACAGCGTCGCCGGACTGATCTGGGACTTCACCATCAAGCAATATCCGACCCCGTTCGGCTCGCATCCCTTCCTCGGCAGCCAGCTGATCTCGACCCACCAGGCCGGCATGATCGGCGTCACCATCCTGCTGCTGATCGCGCTGTATGTCTTCTTCCAGTTCACGCGGATGGGGCTCGCGATGCGGGCCGCCGCCTCGCTGCCTGAATTGGCCCGCCTGGTCGGCATCAACACCTCCTGGATGATCGCGCTCGGCTGGGGCATGGCGGCGGCGATCGGCGCGATCGCCGGCATGTTGATCGCGCCCGTGGTGTTCCTGGAGCCGAACATGATGGGCGGCGTCCTGATCTACGGTTTCGCCGCCGCTGTGCTCGGCGGGCTGACCAGCCCGTTCGGCGCCGTGATCGGCGGCTTCCTGGTCGGCATCTTCGAAAATCTCGCCGGAACCTATATCCCCGGCGTCGGCAACGAGCTGAAGCTGCCGATCGCGCTGGCGCTGATTATCACCGTTTTGGTCGTCAAACCGGCGGGCCTGTTCGGCCGGCCCATCGTGAAGCGAGTTTGATCATGAGCGCCATTCAGGAAATCGTCACCGAAGCGCCCACGGTCGAGGCCGTACCGAAACGGGCGATGACGCTGGGCACCGGCACCTCGCTGGTGGTGCTCGGACTTCTGGTCGTCGCGCCCTTGCTTGTGAAGAACTTCATCATCTTCCAGATGACGATGCTGCTGGTCTACGGCCTCGCCGTGCTGGCGCTGAACATCCTGACCGGCGGCAGCGGGCAATTCTCGCTGGGCCAGAGCGCCTTCTACGCGGTCGGCGCCTATACCACGGCGATCCTGATGGAACACGCCGGGATGAACTACGCGCTGACCTTGCCGATCTCCGGCATCCTCTGCTTTGCCTTCGGATTCCTGTTCGGGCAGCCGGCGCTGCGGCTGTCCGGCGTCTACCTGGCGCTGGCCACCTTTGCGCTGGCGACCGCGATGCCGCAGCTCCTGAAACTCGGCTATTTCGAGCACTGGACCGGCGGCGTGCAGGGGCTGGTCGTGGACAAGCCCGACGCGCCGTTCGGCCTGCCGATGTCGCAGGACATGTGGCTGTATTATTTCACGCTGGTGATCACGCTCGCGATCTACATCTTCTCCGTCAATCTGCTGAAATCGCGTTCCGGACGCGCCTTCATGGCGATCCGCGACAACGAGATCGCGGCCTCCGCGATGGGCATCGACGTCGCGCTGTACAAGACACTGGCGTTCGGCGTCTCCGCCGGCATCACCGGCGTCGCCGGCGGCCTGGGGGCGATCGTGGTGCAGTTCGTGGCGCCCGACAGCTATACCATCACGCTGGCGATCCAGCTGTTCCTCGGCATGGTGGTCGGCGGCGTCGGCTGGCTGCCGGGATCGATCGTCGGCTCGGCCTTCATCATCTTCGTGCCGAACATCGCCGAAGGCATCTCCAAGGGTCTGTCCGGCGCCGTGTTCGGCGTGCTGCTGTTCCTCGTCATCTTCCTGGTGCCGCATGGCGCAAGGCAGGTCGCCATCGTCGCCCACGGGCTGGTCGGCAAATTCAAGAAGAACCTGAACTGACTTAAACCAAGGAGAGACTATGCTTTCTGCACAACAATTACGTATCGCCGCGCTCTCGACGGCGGTCATCGCATTCACTGTCACCTCCGGCGCAGCACTCGCCCAAAAGAAATACGACACCGGCGCCACCGACACCGAAATCAAGATCGGCAACATCATGCCCTATTCGGGTCCGGCGTCCGCCTATGGCGTGATCGGCAAGACCGAACAGGCCTATTTCAACAAGATCAACGCCGAAGGCGGCATCAACGGCCGCAAGATCAACTTCATCAGCTACGATGACGGCTACAGCCCGCCGAAGGCGGTCGAGCAGGCCCGCAAGCTGGTCGAAAGCGACGAAGTGCTGCTGGTGTTCAATTCGCTCGGCACGCCGTCGAACTCGGCGATCCAGAAATACATGAACGCCAAGAAGGTGCCGCAGCTGTTCGTCGCCACCGGCGCCACCAAGTGGAACGATCCGAAGGACTTTCCGTGGACCATGGGCTGGCAGCCCTCTTACCAGAGCGAAGCGCATATCTACGCCAAGTACCTGATGAAGGAGAAGCCGGACGCCAAGATCGCGGTGCTCTACCAGAACGACGATTTCGGCAAGGACTACCTCAAGGGCCTGAAGGACGCGCTCGGGGCCAAGGCGTCGATGATCACGGCCGAGGAAAGCTACGAGACCACGGAGCCCACCATCGACAACCATATCGTCAAGCTGAAATCCTCCGGCGCCAACACCTTCATCAGCGTCACGACGCCGAAATTCGCGGCGCAAGCGATCAAGAAGGTTGCCGAAATCGAGTGGAAGCCGCTGCAAATCGTTTCCAACGTCTCGGCCTCGGTCGGCGGCGTCATCAAGCCGGCCGGCTTCGAGAACAGCCAGGGCATCCTGTCGGCGGCCTACGCCAAGGACGGCGCGGATTCGCAGTGGGACAACGATCCCGGGATGAAGAAATTCTATGCGTTCCTGGAGAAGTATTATCCCGACGCCAACAAGCTGGACGGCTCGGTGGTCTACGGCTACGGCGCGGCGCAAACCATGGTCAAGGTGATCCAGATGTGCGGCGACAACCTGACCCGCGAGAACATCATGAAGCAGGCCGCAAGCCTGAAGGACTTTACGCCGGACACGCTGTTGCCCGGCGTCAAGATCAACACCTCGGCCACCGATTTCGCCCCGATCGAGCAGCTGCAGATGATGCGGTTCAAGGGCGAGAAGTGGGACCTGTTCGGCGACATTATCAGCGGCGAACTGAGCAACTGACGCCAGCTGATACTTACTCTCCCTCGCCCCGCTCTTCGCGGGGTCGAGACGAGCGAAGCTCGCTCTTAGAGGGTTGGGGTGAGGGGCTCTCTCAGCGAGTGCTACTCGTGGAGCGTCCCCCTCACCCGGATTGCATTGCACGCAATCCGACCTCTCCCCGCAACCGGGGCGAGGTGACCGAACTCGCAGCCATCGTGCACCAAGGGGCCGGCCTCACGGGTCCGTGAGCCCTGGGCCTTTCGACTAATTGACGCCCCCCGCGACCCCCGTCGCGGGGGGCTTTTTCTTGATGGCCGGCGGCGAAAGGTATTGAATTCGCCCAGGAGCCGAGAAGCGCTTCCAATCAAAAAACACGACACATTCAACCGAGATCCAGGGAGATCAACATGCATGCTATTCGCCTGCGAATGGTGGCCTATTCGGCTGCCTTCGCGATGCTCGCCGCAACCAGCAGCGGCGCGTTCGCGCAGAAGAAGTACGACACCGGCGCCACCGACACCGAGATCAAAGTCGGCAACATCATGCCGTACAGCGGACCGGCGTCCTCCTACAGCGTGATCGGCAAGACCGAAGCCGCCTACTTCAACAAGATCAACGCCGAAGGCGGCATCAACGGCCGCAAGATCAATTTCATTAGCTATGACGACGCCTACAGCCCGCCCAAGACGGTCGAGCAGGCCCGCAAGCTGGTTGAGAGCGACGAAGTCCTGCTCATCATGAATTCGCTCGGCACCCCGCCGAACTCGGCGATCCAGAAATACATGAATCAGAAGAAGGTGCCGCAGCTGTTCGTGGCCACCGGCGCCACCAAGTGGAACGATCCCAAGGAGTTTCCGTGGACGATGGGCTTTCAGCCCAGCTACCAGAGCGAGGCCCGCATCTACGCCAAATATATCCTGCGTGAAAAGCCGAACGCCAAGATCGCCGTGCTTTACCAGAACGACGACTACGGCAAGGATTATTTGAAGGGCCTCAGGGACGGCCTCGGGGCCAAGGCCGCCTCGATGATCGTCGCGACAGACAGCTATGAGACCACCGAGCCGACCATCGACTCCCACATCGTCAACCTGAAAGCCAGCGGCGCCGACGTCTTCTTCGACGTGGCGATCCCGAAATTTGCCGCGCAGGCGATCGTGAAGACCAACGAGATCGGGTGGAAGCCGATGCACATCCTCAACAACGTGTCCGCCTCGATTGCGGCCACGATGAAGCCGGCCGGCTTCGATAAATCGCAGGGCATCATCTCGTCGGCGTGGCTCAAGGACCCGACCGACGCGCAGTGGAAGACCGATTTCGGGATTAAGAACTGGAATGCATTCCTCGACAAATACTACCCCGAAGCCAACCGCACGGACGCCAACGTGATTTACGGCTACACGATTGCGCAAGCCTTCGTGCACGTGCTGAAGGCCTGCGGCGACGATCTCACGCGTGCGAACATCATGAAGCAGGCAGCCAGCATACACGGACTTGCGCTGGATGGCTTGCTGCCGGGCATCAAGGTCTCCACCAGCGCGACCGACTTCGCGCCGGTCGAGCAGGTGCAGCTCCAGAAATTCCAGGGCGACAGCTGGGTGCGGTTCGGTGACGTCATCAGCGGCGAGGTCGGCGGCTGATATTCCCGGGCCAGCTGGCCATCAGGCGAAAATATTAGCCCCCCTGCGACGCCATCGCAGGGGGGCTTCTTCTTGATGGCCACTCCGAGAAGGTATTCAATGCGGAACGGAGCCAAAAAGCGCTTCCGAACAAGAAGAAACCGTGCGTCCAACCAACCAGGGAGAACCAGATGCCTGCTATCCAATTGCGACTGGTGGCCTTTTCCGCTGCCCTCGCGATCACAGCGCTAACCGCCAGCACCGCTCTCGCGCAGAAGAAATACGACACCGGCGCCACCGACACCGAAATCAAGATCGGCAATATCATGCCCTATTCGGGCCCCGCTTCCGCCTACGGGGTGATCGGCAAGACCGAACAGGCCTACTTCAACAAGATCAACGCCGAAGGCGGCATCAACGGCCGCAAGATCAATTTCATCTCCTATGACGACGGCTACAGCCCGCCCAAGACGGTCGAGCAGGCGCGCAAGCTGGTGGAGAGCGACGAGGTGCTGTTCATCTTCAATTCGCTGGGCACGCCGCCGAACTCGGCGATCCAGAAATACATGAACGCCAAGAAGGTGCCGCAGCTGTTCGTCGCCACCGGCGCCACCAAGTGGAACGACCCGCAGAATTTCCCCTGGACCATGGGCTGGCAGCCCAATTACCAGAGCGAATCCCGCATCTACGCCAAATACATTCTCAAGAACCTGCCCAACGCCAAGATCGCGATTCTTTATCAGAACGACGATTACGGCAAGGATTACGTCAAGGGCCTGAAGGACGGTCTCGGCGCCAAGGCCGCTTCCATGATCGTAGCCGAGGAGAGCTACGAGACCACCGAGCCGACGATCGACTCCCACGTCGTCACGCTGAAATCGAGCGGCGCCGACGTGTTCTACAACGTCACGACGCCGAAATTCGCGGCGCAGGCGATCAAGAAGCTCGCCGAGGTGCAGTGGAAACCGCTGCACTTCCTCAACAACGTCTCGGCCTCGATCGGCAGCGTGATGAAGCCGGCCGGCTTTGACGCCAGCCAGGACATCATCTCGTCGGCCTATTTGAAGGATACCTCCGACCCGCAGTGGAAGAACGACGCCGGCATGAAGGCGTTCGACGAGTTCCTCACCAAGTATTTTCCTGAAGGAAACCGGGTCGATGCTTCCGTGATGTACGGCTACACCGTGGCGCAGGGTCTCGTCTATGTGCTGAAGAACTGCGGCGACAACCTGACGCGCGAGAACATCATGAAGCAGGCGGCCAGCATCAACGGCCTTGAACTCGGCGGCCTGCTCCCGGGCATCAAGGTTCAGACCAGCGCCACCGACTTCGCCCCGATCTCCCAGCTCCAGCTGGAGAAATTCAAGGGCGAGAAGTGGAATTTGTTCGGCGACATCATCTCCGGCGACGTCGGCGGCTGACGGATTTCCCGCCCGGCGGACGGACTGACTACTAAAGAAGCAGCCCCTGCGACCTCATCGCAGGGGCTGCTGCTTGATGGCCGCTGTCAAATGGTATTCAATTCGCCGCTGCGCCGCAATAAAGCCAAGAGAAGAGGGCGCACGCTCAACATTCAACACGGGAGATCTGGAATGCCTGTTGCCATCAGCAGAGTAGCGATTGCATCCGCTGCGTTCGTCTTGCTCGCAGCGTCGAGCAATGGCGCGCTCGCTCAAAAAAAATACGATACCGGCGCCACCGATACCGAGATCAAGATCGGCAACATCATGCCCTATTCGGGTCCGGCGTCCGCCTATGGCGTGATCGGCAAGACCGAACAGGCCTATTTCAACAAGATCAATGCCGCGGGCGGCATCAACGGCCGCAAGATCAACTTCGTCAGCTATGACGACGGCTACAGCCCGCCGAAGGCGGTCGAGCAGGCGCGCAAGCTGGTCGAGAGCGACGAGGTGCTGTTCATCTTCAATTCGCTGGGTACACCCTCGAACTCGGCGATCCACAAATACATGAATGCCAAGAAGGTACCGCAGCTGTTCGTCGCCACCGGCGCCACCAAGTGGAACGATCCGAAGGAGTTTCCCTGGACCATGGGGTGGCAGCCGAACTACCAGAGCGAAGCGCATATCTACGCCAAGTATCTGATGAAGGAGAAGCCGGACGCCAAGATCGCGGTGCTCTACCAGAATGACGACTATGGCAAGGACTACCTCAAGGGCCTGAAAGACGGGCTTGGCACCAAGGCCTCGATGATCGTGGCGGAGGAAAGCTATGAGACCACGGAGCCCACCATCGACAACCATATCGTCAAGCTGAAATCGAGCGGCGCCGACGTGTTCTTCAACGTCACGACGCCGAAATTCGCGGCGCAGGCGATCAAGAAGGTCGCCGAAGTCGACTGGAAGCCGCTGCATATCCTCAACAACGTCGGCGCGTCGGTCGGCAGCGTGCTCAAACCGGCCGGTTTCGACAATTCGCAGGGCATCATCTCCGCGGCCTACCTGAAGGACGTTTCCGATCCGCAATGGGACAACGATCCGGGCATGAAGCATTTCCTCGACTTCCTCGCCAAGGACTTCCCGGAAGGCAACAAGCTCGATGCCTCGATCGTGGTCGGCTACAGCGTCGCCCAGACCATGGTCCAGGTGCTGAAGCAGTGCGGCGACAATCTGACCCGCGAAAACGTCATGAAGCAGGCGGCAAACCTGAAGGATTTCCAGATCGATATGCTGCTGCCCGGCATCAAGATCAACACTTCGCCGACCGATTTCGCCCCGATCAGCCAACTGCAGCTGATGAAATTCAAGGGTGAGAAGTGGGAACTGTTCGGCAACATCGTCTCCGGCGACGTCGGCGAATAACAATCGTTCACAGGCCCCGGACGCATTACAGACCCCTGCATCTCGCGCGGGGGTTTTCTTTTGCCGGAATCGGATGGATAAGCAGGGGCATGCCCACGATTTCCATTCCCGTGAAACCATGATCGACAGACGCCCTCTGCTGCGCGCGATCTTCGACGCGGCCGTGGCCGCCGCGCATCCCGACGTCGTGCTGGCGGCGCACCTGCAGCCCGTGCCGAAGGGTAGGGTGATCTGCCTTGCCGCCGGCAAGGGCGCCGCCGCGATGGCCGCGGCCGCGGAGCGGCATTATCTCGATACGCTGGCACTCGATCCGGCGCGGCTCTCCGGCATTGCGACCACCCGCCACGGCCACGGCGTGCCGACGCGTCGGATCGAGCTGATCGAGGCCGGCCATCCCGTACCCGACGAGGCCAGCTTGCGGGCCGCCGAGCAAAGCCTGCGGCTCGCCGGGACCGCCGGCGCCGACGACCTGCTGCTGGTGCTGCTGTCGGGCGGCGGCTCCGCCAACTGGATCGCGCCGGCGGCAGGCGTGTCGTTCGCGCAGAAGCAACATCTGACCCGGGCGTTGTTGCGCTCGGGGGCGCCGATCGGCGAGATGAATATCGTCCGCAAGCACCTGTCGCAAATCAAGGGCGGCAGGCTCGCCCGCGCCGGCCGGCGTGCCGAGATCCTGACGCTTGCGATTTCGGACGTTCCGCATGACGACGTTTCCGCGATCGCCTCCGGGCCGACGGTGCCCGATCCGAGCACGCTTGCGGACGCCCGCGCCATCGTCGCGAAATATAGCCTCAAGGTCGACGACGCGATCGGCCGCGCGCTCGAGAATCCCGACAATGAGAGCTGCAAGCCCGGCGATGCCGCCTTTGCGCGCGCCCGCTTCGAGCTGGTCGCGCGGCCGCGGGCCTCGCTCGACGCGGCGATCGCAATCGCCAGGGGAGCCGGCTACGACATCGTCGATCTCGGCGCCGACATCGAAGGCGAGGCGCGGGACGTCGGCGTCGAGCACGCGCGACTTGCCTTGCAGGCGCGCGCCCAGGGCAGACGCGTGGCGATCCTGTCGGGCGGCGAGCTCACGGTGACGGTGCGCGGCAACGGGCGCGGCGGTCCCAACCAGGAATACGCGTTGGCGCTGGCCGCTCTGCTCAGGCACACCTCCGGCATTTCCGCGCTGGCAGCCGACACCGACGGCGCCGATGGCGGCGGCGGCAGCGCCGCCGATCCGGCCGGCGCCATGATCGATGCGACCACCTTCGCGATGATGGATTCGCTCGGCCTCGACCCGAAGAACTATCTCGACAACAACGACGCCACGGCGTTCTTCGCGGCCACCGGCGATCTCTTGCTGACGGGTCCGACGCTCACCAATGTCAACGACATCAGGGTGATCCTGGTCGATACCGGCAGATGATCCTCACGCTGAGGACCTCGCGTGGCGCACCGGCGATTGCGCGGCCTGCCGCCTGCGCGAAATCTTAACGCCTCGTTCAGCTAATTATCGGGAAGTTGACTGAAATACGGGCATCTCGAACAGGCAATTCACCAGCCTTGGCTTCTAATGTAGGGCTCCTCATTTTCGGAGCACCGCGACCTGCAAGAATTGCGGCAGAGGAACGCCAAATGATGGATTCGATCGAGCCCACCGCCGATCCGGAGCCAGCTCATCGGGGCCGGCTTCTCGCTCAGGCCATCGACAACATGTCGCTGGGACTGGTGGTTTTCGACGGCCGCTACGAGCTCGTGTTCTGCAACGCGCGGTACATTGAAATTTACGGGCTCTCGCCCGAGCAGGTGAAGCCGGGGACCCCGATCAGCGAACTGATCCGGCGCCGCATGAATTTGGGGATCAAGGTCCGACCGAAACTCGACGATTATTTCCGCGAGAGCGCCGGAAACGCCGGGGTTCCCGCCACCAGCATCCAGGAATTCGCCGACGGCCGGATCATTGCCTGCACGGTCTATCCGATGCCCGGCGGCGGCGGAATGACCACCCATGAGGACATCACGGGGCGGGAGGAAATGAGCGCCCGCCTGCAGCGGCAGTTCGAACTCGGCCAGGAGCAGGAAGAGCGCCTGCGGATTCGAAACCTGCAATTCGATACCGCGATCAACAACATGTCGCAGGGCCTCTGCTTCTTCGACGCTGCCCACCGGTTGATCGTCTGCAACGACCGCTACGTCGAAATGTACGACCTTCAGCGCGACTGCATCGGCTCCGGCGCCACGTTGACCGAAATCGTCGACATGCGCTTTGAGGCCGGCAGCTGTCCCGCCATGACCCGGGAGGAATACCTGCACTGGCGCAGCAACGTCGCCGTGTCCCATGAACCCACCGACAGCATCGTCGAATTGCGAAACGGCAAAACCTTCAAGATCAGGCACCGGCCGATGCCCGACGGCGGCTGGGTCGCCACCCATGAAGACATCACCGAGCAGCGGCGGTCCGAGGTCAAGATCGAATATATGGCCCACCACGATGCGCTGACCGATCTTGCCAATCGCGTATTGCTGAACGAGCGGCTGGAACAGGCGCTGGGCCGCCGAATTCACTGCGAGGAATTGGTCGCGGTTCACCACCTCGATCTCGATCAGTTCAAGGCGGTAAACGACACCTTCGGTCATCCCGCCGGCGACAAGCTGTTGAAGACCGTCGCCGACCGCCTGCGCGGGATCGTCCGCGAGAGCGACACCATCGCGCGGATGGGCGGCGATGAATTCGTCATCGTGCAGGCCCCGATCACCGATCCGGCCGCGGCCACCTCGCTGGCGCAACGCGTCATTGCGCTGATGAGCGAGCCCTTCGAACTCGACGGCCATCAGGCCGTGATCGGCGCCAGCGTCGGCATCGCGGTGGGGCCCGGCGACGGATTGCGGCCCGACCGGCTGTTGCGCAATGCCGACCTTGCGCTGTACCGCGCCAAGGGAGACGGGCGCGGCACCTTCCGCTTTTTCGAGCCCGCGATGGACCTGCAGATGCAGACCCGCCGCATCATGGAACAGGACCTGCGCAAGGCGCTGCACGCCGGCGAGTTCGAACTCTACTACCAGCCGGTGGTGAATCTGGCGAGCCGCGAAATCAGCGGTTTCGAGGCCCTGATTCGCTGGAACCATCCGGAGAAAGGCCTGATCTCTCCAGCCAGCTTCATTCCCCTGGCCGAGGAGATCGGATTCATCGTCCCGATCGGGGAGTGGGTGATCCGGCAGGCCTGTGCCACCGCGGCCCGATGGCCGGGCAATCTCAATGTTGCCGTCAATATCTCAGCCGTTCAATTCCGCAGCCCCGGCCTGATGCAGGTCATCGTCGGTGCGCTGGCGGCATCACGCCTGGAGCCGACGCGGCTGGAAATCGAAATCACCGAGACGGTATTGCTGCGGCAGCGGGAAACCACGCTTGCCGTGCTGCACCAGTTGCGCGCACTCGGCATCCGGATCGCGATGGACGATTTCGGCACCGGCTATTCCTCGCTGACCTATCTGCAGTGCTTTCCGTTCGACAAGATCAAGATCGACCGTTCCTTCGTCAAGGACATCGCGGAAAACACCGGCTCGCTCAATATCGTCCGTGCGGTTGCGGCGCTCGCCAACGGCCTGGGAATGACGGCCACCGCCGAAGGCGTGGAGACCTCCGAACAGCTCGACAGGATAACGGCCGAAGGCTGTACCGAGATGCAGGGGTTCCTGTTCAGCAAGCCGCTGCCCGCCCATGAGATCGAGCGGCTGTTCCTGTCGGAGCGCGGCGTGCGGAAGGATCAGGCCCGCATCGTCGCGGCGTGAGCGGGGACTGCCTTACCTCTCCCCGTCCTTTAAAGGGAGAGGTGGGAGGCGGCGCGAAGCGACGTCTCCGGGTGAGGGGCGAGGCGCCACACTTGCTACAAGTTCCGCGCCCGGAGACCCGTAAGCGCCCAAGACGGAATCCCCGAACACCAAGACAACATAGGCATCGTGCCTCGCCCCTCACCCGCTCGCAAGATGCTCGCGACCTCTCCCCGCGAAGAACGGGGAGAGGTGAAGATCAAAACTCCCGCGCGATCTTGGTCAGCATTTCCAACAGCGCGGCGCGGTTGACGGGACCGAGCAACTCGTTCAGCCGTGCTTCGTGCTTGGCGGCGACGAGTTTTTTCGCCCGCGCCAGCACCGCGCGGCCCTTGTCGGTCAGCATCAGGATGTGGGAACGGCGATCGTTGGCCGAACGGATCCGCGCGCAGAGGTCGCGGCTCTCGAGGCCATCGAGCATCGCCACGAAATTCGGCCGGAGGATGCCGAGCGTATTGGCGATTTCGGTCTGGTTGCGGCCGGGATTGCGGTCGAGCAGCAGCAGCACCGAGAATTGCGCCGGCGACAGTCGCAGCGGCGCGACACAGCGCAGAAAATCCTCGAAGATCTTCAGTTGCGCGCGCTTGAGCGAATAGCCCAATAGCTCGGACAGTTCGCCGAGCTGCAGCGCGGGGGTTTCGATGGCCGGCTCGGCGGGCTCCTTGCGGGCGGGACGAGACTTGACGGAATCTGACCTGGCAGAATCAGACCTGGCGGAATCAGACCTGGTGGAATCAGGCTTGGCGGCGCCGGCCATGGCGGTCTTGGAAACAGTCATCGCTCGATGCTCGCAATCTGGGCTAGGCTGTAAGGCGGACGGGCCGCGACGGCCCGGGCCTTGAGATTATATTTGATAATTGTTATCCACTATATCAAATATCGCCAACCGTTTTCAACTGCCGATATCGCAACCGGCGGCGGCTTCCTGAAAGCGCGCGGCCGCAAGCCATGATTTAAGGGGGAGCTCCAGCCTTGAACACGACGATCATGCTGTTCCTGCTTCAGGACGGCATCACCAACGGCGCGGTCTATGCGTTGCTCGGGCTTGCGCTGGTGCTGGTGTTCGCCGTGACCCGCGTGATCCTGATTCCGCAGGGCGAGTTCGTCACCTATGGCGCGCTGACCTATGCCTCGCTGTCGTCGGGCCAGATGCCGGGCACGGCAAGGCTCGCATTCGCGATGGGGATCGTGGCGTTCGGGCTCGACCTGTTCGCCGCGCGGGCCTCGTTGCACCTGCGCCTGGTCGCTCGCGCCTTTGCGGTCGATATCGGGCTGCCCTCCGTCATCCTTGGGCTGACCTTCTGGTTTGCCGGCCATCATCCGCCGATCGCCGTCAGCATCGCCCTGTCGCTTCTGATCGTCGCCGCGATCGGGCTGTTTCTCTATCGCATCGCGTTCCAGCCGATCGCACACACCTCGGTGCTGGTGCTGCTGATCGCCTCGGTCGGCTGCCACCTGGCGCTGCAGGGATTTGGGCTGGTGTTCTTCGGCGCCGAGGGCCAGCGCGGCCCGACGCTCGCGGACGCGGCCTTCACGGCAGGGCCCTTGCGCTTCACCGGCCAAAGCATCGCGGTCTATGTCATCACGGTTGCCTTCATCATCGCCCTGTGGCTGTTTTTCGGCCTCACCCTCTACGGCAAGGCGTTGCGCGCCACCGCGGTCAATCGCCTCGGCGCGCGGCTTTCCGGCATCCGGACCACGCTGTCGGGCCAGATCGCATTCCTGCTCGCCTCGGTGATCGGCGCAATCTCCGGCATCCTGATCGTGCCGATCACGACGCTCTACTACGACACCGGATTTCTGATCGGCCTGAAGGGTTTTATCGCCGCGATCATCGGCGGGCTCGTCAGCTATCCCTTGACCGCGGTGGCGGCGCTGGTGGTCGGCACGGTGGAAGCGTTCTCCTCGTTCTATGCCAGCAATTTCAAGGAAGTCATCGTCTTCACGCTGATCCTTCCGGTTCTCCTGCTGCGGTCGCTGGCGGCGCCCGCGGTCGAGGAAGAGAAGGATTGATCGCGATGAAGCAGCGGCTGCCGATCATCGTTTTCGCGCTCGTCATGGCGGCGATCCCGTTCGTGCCCGGCATGCCGCCGTTCTGGATCGTGCTGCTGGACAATATCGGGCTGTCCGCGCTGGTGGCGATGGGGCTCGTACTGCTGACCGGCGTCGGCGGCCTCACCTCCTTCGGCCAGGCGGCGTTTTGCGGGTTCGGCGCCTATACGACGGCGGTGCTGACCACCGCCTATGGCCTGTCGCCATGGCTGACGCTGCCGATGTCGCTGTTGGTGAGCGGCATCGCCGCGGTCCTGCTTGGCGTCGTCACCGTGCGGCTGTCCGGCCATTATCTGCCGCTCGGCACCATCGCCTGGGGGCTCGGATTGTTCTACCTGTTCAGCAAGCTCGAATTTCTGGGACGCAACGACGGCATCTCCGGTATCCCGCCGCTCTCGATCGGCAGCCTGCGGATGGTCGACCCCGGCACGATCTATTTTGCCATCTGGATCGCGGTGCTGATTTCCGCGCTGTTGACGATGAACCTGCTGGACTCGCGCACCGGGCGCGCTATCCGCGCGCTGCGGCGCGGCCATATCGCGGCCGAAGCCTTTGGCGTACAAACGCCGCGCGCAAAACTTTTGGTCTTCATCTATGCGGCGGTGCTCGCCGGGCTTTCGGGCTGGCTCTATGCGCATTTCGTGCGCGCGGTCAATCCGACGCCGTTCGGCGCGCAGGCCGGCATCGAATATCTGTTCGTCGCGGTAGTCGGCGGCGCCGGTTACGTCTGGGGCGGCGTGCTCGGCGCGGCCATCGTCGTCATCCTGAAGGAGTTATTGCAGAGCTACCTGCCCTATGTGTTCGGCGGGCAAGGCCAGCTCGAAACCATCGTGTTCGGCATCCTGCTGGTGGCGTTATTGCAACTGGCGCCGACCGGGGTCTGGCCCTGGCTGATGGCGCGGCTGCCGTTCAAGCCGGCCCGCAAGCGGCCCGATACCTCGCTTGTCTTGCCCGCCCGGGCAAGACCGCCGGGCACGCCCGAGGTGCTGCTGCAGGTCGAGGGCGCGCGAAAGCAGTTCGGCGGCGTGATCGCGGTCAACGACGTCTCGTTCGACGTCCAGGCCCGCGAGATCGTCGCGCTGATCGGGCCGAACGGCGCCGGCAAGAGCACGACCTTCAACCTGATCACCGGCGTTCTGACAAAGTCCGGCGGCACGATTTCCGTGCTCGGCAGCAACATCGACAACGCGCCGCCGCAGCAGGTTGCAAAGCTCGGCATCGCCAGGACCTTCCAGCATGTCAAGCTGGTGCCGGACATGACGGTGCTGGAAAACGTCGCGATCGGCGCGCATCTGCGCGGGCATGCCGGCGCCATCGCCAGCATGTTCCGGCTCGATCGCGCCGACGAGGCCAGATTGCTTGCGGAAGCGGCGCGCCAGATCGAGCGCGTCGGGCTCAGTGACCAGATCGACGCGCCGGCCGGCTCGCTCTCGCTCGGCCAGCAGCGCATCGTCGAGATCGCGCGCGCGCTCTGCGTCGACCCGATGCTGCTGCTGCTCGACGAGCCCGCCGCCGGCTTGCGGCATTTGGAGAAGCAGCGGCTTGCCGCGCTGCTGCGCAGCTTGCGCGACGGCGGCATGTCGGTGCTGCTGGTCGAGCACGACATGGGATTCGTGATGGATCTCGCCGACCGCGTCGTGGTGCTCGACTTCGGCACCAAGATCGCCGAAGGCACGCCGCAGGCGATCAAGACCAACCAGGACGTCATCAAGGCCTATCTCGGAGCCGCCGCATGAATGGGCTGTTGCGGGTAGCCGATGCGCACATCGCCTATGGCAAGGTCGAGGCGGTGCGCGCGGTATCGCTCGAGGTCGGCGACAACGAGATCGTCACCATCATCGGCGCCAATGGCGCCGGCAAGAGCACGCTGCTCAACGCCATCATGGGCATCCTGCCGCTGAAGGGCCGTGTCGTCTTTGCCGGCGAGGACATGGCGCCACTCGAAATCGAGGACCGCGTCGCGGCGGGCCTTAGTCTCGTGCCGGAGCATCGCGAACTGTTCTCGACCATGAGCGTCGAGGACAATCTGCAGCTCGGTGCGTTTCGGATCGCCAGGGCGGTCGCGACAAGATCCTTCGAGCGGGTCTACACGCTGTTCCCCCGCCTGAAGGAGCGGAGCCGGCAGCTTGCCGGCACGCTCTCGGGCGGCGAGCAGCAGATGCTGGCGATGGGCCGCGCGCTGATGGGCGCGCCCAAACTATTGATGCTGGACGAGCCGAGCCTCGGGCTGGCGCCGATCATCGTCGCCGATATCTTCCGCACCATTTTCGAACTTCGCGCCAGCGGCGTCTCGGTTCTGCTGGTCGAACAGAACGCGCAGGCCGCGCTAAAAATCGCCGACCGCGCCTATGTGATGGAACTCGGCGAATTCATCCTGAACGGCCCGGCGAAGGAGATCGCGGCCAACGCGCGCGTGGCCGCGAGCTATCTCGGGTTTACGCACGAGGGCGAAAGCGCGATTTGAAAAGCCCTCCAGCGGTCAAGCCCGCGCTTGTCGCGGGCATCCACGTCTTGGTCGCGCAAAGCAGGGAAGACGTGGATGGCCGGGACAAGCCCGGCCATGACGGATGAGAGCGATCTCAGCCCTCACTTCGCCAGCACGTATTTCCCGTCCTTCACCGTCAGGAGAATCCGCGAGCGGTCGTCGAGGCCGTAGCGGTCCTTTTCGGTGAAGTTGTAGACGCCCTGGCTGGCGGCGATGTCGTGCTCGCTCATCAGCGCCTCGCGGATCGCCTCGCGGAATTCCGGCGTGCCGGGTTTTGCCTTTTTCAGCGCGACCGGGATGACGCGTCCGAGCACCAGGAAGGCGTCGTAGGAGTGACCGGCGAACTGGCTGCGGCTGTTGGGGCCGTATTTGGCCTCATAGGCCTTGTCGAGCGCCATGCCGGGCTTCTTGGTCAGCGCGCTGTCGGGTTGATCCTCGGGATCCATCACCGGTCCCGACGCCATGATCACGCCCTCCGCCGATTTTCCGGCGATGCGGATGAAATCCATGCTGGCGGCGCCGTGGGTCTGGTAGATCAGGCCCTTGTAGCCGCGGGCGCGCAGCTCGCTCTGCGGCAGGCCGGCCGCGGTGCCGGAGGCGCCGATCAGGATCGCATCGGGATTGGCCGCGACAAGTTTGAGCACCTGGCCCGTGACCGAGGTATCGGGCCGCGCGAAGCGCTCCTCGTCGACCAGCGTCATGCCGAGCGGCACGCCCTGCGCCTTGAAGTCGTTGAACCAGAGGTCGCCGTAGGAATCGGAATAGCCGATGTAACCGACGGTCTTGACGTTATGCGCCTTCATGTGCGCGTACAACACCTTGCCCATGATCGGGATCGGCTGCGGCATCGCCACCGACCATTTGGCGCGCTCCGGCGTGATCGGGAACGGCGCCAGGCCGATATGGGGAACGCCGGCCTCGTTGGCGACGTTGGAGACCGCGATCGTCGGCGGCGTGGTCGACGAACCCATGATGATGTCGGCCTTGGACTCCGTGACGAAACGCCGCGCATTGGTGGTGGCGGTGGTCGGATCGCCGCCGTCGTCGAGCACAATCACTTTCAGCGGCACGCCCCCGATTTCCTTGGCCACGAAATCCAGCGCGTTGCGCTCGGGAATGCCGAGCGCCGCCGCGGGACCGGTGGTGGTGAGGGTGATGCCGATCGTGATCTCGCTGGTTTGCGCCAGCGCTGGCAGCCCCGGCAGCGTCAGCGACGCCGCGATCACGGCGGCGGACAGGTAAAATCTCTTCATTCATTCCTCCCTTGGTTGTTGTTCTCTGTCTAGATCAAATTCGATCGTTAATTCAGCCCCTTCTTTAGGTCATACTCCCTTGGCCGAGCTAGCTCCGCATGAACCTGGCAATGATCTCCTCGGGGACGGCTGCCGATTTCAGCCGTGTGGGATCGTCCGGATGACGCCCGACCAGCACGCGGGTCTCGAACGCCTCGATCGCAAGCGCTTCGCCTTTGAACACCTTGTGCGTCACCTCGAAACTCGAGCGCTTGAAGCTTTCGACCCGGCTTTCGATCGTGATCCAGTCGCCATGGGTGGAAGCGATATGGAATCTCGCCCGCGTGTCCACCATGGGAATGCCGACCAGGCCATACTTTTTGATGATGTCCTGCTTGGAGAAGCCGGCGGCCTCGAACATGATCGAGGTCGAATTGTCGAACATCTCGAAATAGCGCGGGTAATAGACGATGTTGGCGGGATCGCAGTCGCCCCACTGTATCTGCACATCGCGACGATGAACGAACATGGCGTTACTTAGCTCTGACGTTTGAATGCCTGGATTGAACCACAGTGGTGCGCCAACGGCGGTCGGCTCCCTCTCCCATGGGGAAAGGGCTGGGGTGAGGGGGTACGGTGTTCAATGTAGACCGTAACCCCTCACCCGGTTCGCTGCGCGAACCGACCTCTCCCGTGGGGAGAGGTGGGACCGAGTTCCGCTGCATCTGACATTTCTACGCTCACTTAGCGCGGCGCCATGCGCAGCGAGGCGTCGAGCCGCACCACTTCGCCGTTGAGATAGGGGTTGTCGATCATGTGCATCGCGAGCAGCGCGAACTCTTCGGGCTGGCCGAGACGATGCGGAAACGGAATCGCGGCGGCAAGCGAGTTCCTGCGCCTCCTGCGGCAGGCTGCCGAGCAGCGGCGTGAGGAACAGGCCGGGCGCGATAGTGAGAACGCGGATTCCGAACTGCGCCAGTTCGCGCGCGATCGGCAAGGTCATGCCGACAATGCCGCCCTTGGACGCCGAATAGGCGGCCTGCCCGATCTGCCCGTCATAGGCCGCGACCGAGGCGGTGTTGATCACGACGCCGCGCTCGCCGCCCTCGAGCGGCGCAAGCTTCGACATTTCGGCCGTCGTAAGCCGGAGCATGTTGAACGTGCCGATCAGATTGACCTTGATGACCCTCTCGAAATCGGCGAGCGGATGCGGGCCATCGCGGCCGACCACGCGCCTGGCGACGCCGATGCCGGCGCAATTGACCAGCACACGCGCCGGACCGTGCGCCTTGGCCGCCTGCACGACCGCGGCTTCGGCGGACGCGGCGTCGGTGACGTCGCAGGCAATGGCCGTGCCCTTGATCTCCGCCGCAACGCTTTCGGCAAGCTTGGCGTTGAGATCGCACACCGCGACTTTCGCGCCCGCAGCCGCCAGTTTTCGCGCGGTCGCAGCGCCGAGCCCCGAGGCGCCGCCGGTGACGATGGCGGCATGATCTTTCAACTGCATGATCCTCTCCCTGACGAATTATTGCTTGGAATTTGGCACCGGCATTATCACGTGTTCGGCCGGCGTTGGCGAGTAAAGCTGGTCGATCAGGCCCGCCCGGGCGTCCAGCACCGCGCGCTGGTTGATCGAACCCTTGTCGGTGACTTCGCCGCGGTCGATCGAGACCGGCGTATCCAACAGCACCGCGCGCGCGATCCGGGTCGACGATCCCGTCGAGGTCGCGAGGAATCTTGCAAAGCGCTCGCGGAAGGCCTCAACGATCAGCGGATCGGCCGCGGCAGCGGCAAGGTCGTCCAGCGCCAGCGTCGGATTGAGCAGACGGCAGCCATCGAGATCGAGGATCACCAGCGCCGATATCTCGTCGCGGTTGATACCGGCGATGACCACGTCGCGCACCAGCGGCGCGCAGGCCGCGATGAAGCGCGCGCGCAACGGACCGACGCTGACCCAAGTGCCGCTGGCCAATTTGAAATCCTCGGCGATGCGGCCGTCGAAATCGAAGCCGGCGTGGAAATCCACAGGGTCCGCCGGCTTGATCGCATCGCCGAATTTGTAAAAGCCCTCCTCGTCGAAAGCGGCGGCGGTGAGTTCCGGCTGCCGCCAATAGCCCGGCGTGACGTTCGGCCCACGGCAGCGAACCTCGAGCTTGCCGTTGTTGGGAACGAGCTTGGCATCGTTGCCGGGCACGGGCAGCCCGACATGGCCGGAGCGGCTGGTGCGCGGATTGACCGACATGAAGAACGGCGCGGTTTCGGTGGCGCCGAGCCCGGTCAGCATCGGCACGCGGAATCCGGTTTCCTGCAAGCTGAGTTCATCGAGGCTGTTCCAGACGAACGGCGACAGCGCCGCGCCGGAAAAAAACATCGCATGCAGCCGGGAGAAGAATTTTGCGCGCAACGCCTTGTCGTCGCGCAGGTATGGCAACAGCAATTCGTAGCCCTTGGGCACATTGAAATAGACCGTGGGCGCAATTTCCCGCAGGTTCCGCACGGTCTCCTCGATGCCGCCGGGCATCGGCTTGCCCTGGTCGAGATACATCGAGCCGCCGTTAAAGAGCGTCAGCCCGATATTGTGATTGCCCCCAAAAGTGTGATTCCACGGCAGCCAGTCGACGATCACCGGCGGCTCGTCCTTGAGGAAGGCCATGGTTTCGCGGATCATCACCTGGTTGGCGCAGATCATCGCCTGCGTATTGACGACCGCCTTGGGATTTCCGGTCGAGCCCGAGGTCAGCAGAAATTTGGCGATCGTGCCCGGACCGATCGCGTCATGGGCGGCATCGAGGTCCGCGCGCAGCGGCGTCGCCATCAGATCGGCGAGCAGGGTAACGTCGCGCCCGGGCAGCGCGCCATAGGCGACGGCGATCTCGGTGCCGGGGGGAATGTTGCGTTCGAGCGCCGTGGCGAACTGATCGGCGTCGTCGGCGAAGACGAGGCCGGGGGTCAGCAACTTTATGAGATAAGCGAGCTTGCCAAAATCCCGTGACACCAGCGAATAGGCGGGAGATACCGGGCAGAACGGGATCCCCGCATACAGCGCGCCGAACGCCATCAAGGCATGATCGATCGAATTGCCGGACAGGATCACCAGCGGTCTCTCGGCGGAAAGGCCGCGCGCCAGCAGGGCCGAGGCGATATGCCGGCTCGCGGTCAGCAGGTCGGCGTAGGTGATCTGCCGCCACGCGCCGCCGCCAACGCGCTCCGCCATGAAGACGCGATCTGGCTCGGCGCCGGCCCAATGGTGCAGGCGGTCGGTGAGGCGCACGGGGTATTCGCCGAGCGCGACTTTGGGCCGCAGATAAATCGTTCCGTCATCGCGGCGCTCGATCGCAACAGCGGGATCGCCGAACGAGATCGGACGCAGCGGTGCATCGCTGCGCGTGATGGGGACCGAACTGCTGGCTGTCGCACTCATGTCAGGCCGGCTTCACCTTGGCGGTCTTGCGGTCGAGGAAGGCGCGGATACGTAGTTTGGCTTCCTTGTCGCTCTGCGCCACCGTCGCCATCAGCGATTCCATCAATAGCCCCGTCTGCGGATTGGCTTCCGCAATCATCGGCAGCGCCTGCAGCACTGCGAAATTGGTCAGCGGCGCATTATCGGCGACTTTTGCCGCAAGCTCCATCGCCTTGGGCAAGGCGCCGTCTTTCTCGACGAGATATTGCGCAAAGCCGTAAGACGCGCCCTCGGTCGCGGAATAAACCCGCCCTGTCAGCATCATGTCGGTCATCCTCGCAACCCCGATCAGCCGCGGCAGCCGCACCGATCCGCCGCCGCCGACGAAAATGCCGCGCTGGCCCTCGGGCAGCGCGAAATAGGCACTGGGTTCGGCGACCCGGATGTGCGCCGCACAGGCGAGTTCCAGCCCGCCGCCGATCACAGCTCCCTTCAGCGCCGCGATCACCGGCACGCGGCAATACTGCACCCGGTCGAACACCCGGTGCCACATCTGCGAATGCCGCAGGCCGTCGGTGGCGTCGTGCTCGGTCAATTCGGACAGGTCGAGACCGCTGGAGAAATGATCGCCGAGACCGTGGATGACGACAGCGCCGATGCCGTCGGGAATGTCGGCAAAACAATCCTGAATCGCGAGGATGATGCCGTCATTCAGCGCGTTGCGCTTTGCGGGGCGGTTGAGGCCGACCGAGAGCACCGGGCCCAGACGCTCGACCTCGAGCAGCGCGGAAGGCTCCGCTTTGGCGGCGGGGGCGGCGTTTCCCATCGGCGTATTACGTCCTCTTCAGAATAGTTATGTTTTATAACGAATTCGAGGGGAGTCAACAAGGCAGGCCTTCGCCCTCCCCTGGAGGGCCCCTGGAGGGGAGGGTCGGCTCACATTGAGCGCAGCGAAATGTGAGACGGGGCGGGGTGATCCCTCAGCCCCGGGCGCTGTTCAAGGCGAGAGACTGTCACCCCACCCCGCCGCTCATTTCATTCGCGTCGACCCGCCGCCCTCCAGGGGAGGGGTAAAAGAGAATCCCTTCGTCACAACACCTGATGCACGGCGATCTCGACGCGATCCGGGTGCCTCGCGCCGACGCCGATGAACAGGTTTTCCATCAGCCAACGATATTTTTCACTGCCGGTCTCGAATTTCGGAACCGAGCGGAAATAGATCAGCGCGGGATCGACAGTCTCGCCTTTGGCGATGCGGTCGAGCAATTCCTTGCGCCCGAAGCGGATGCCGATGTTCTCGATGTAGACGATGGCGCCGTCATCCAGCTCAAAGGCGTATTTCGCCTCGAGTTCGGTAAAGCCGTTCGAGCGAATGGTCTGGAAATCCGCGCCGACCGGAAAGATCGTGCCCTTGATGCCGTCGCCGAAAACCTCGCCGCCGAGGATCGGAATGACGCGGCGGATGCCATGACCATGATCGCCGGCAACGATCGGCGCGCCGACCTTGATGGCGAGGCTGAAGACGTATTTGGTGTGAAGCGCGGGTGCCATTTTAATGCGCCATCATGCGTTGCGGCAGCCAGGTCGCCAGAATCGGAAACGCGATCAGGATCACCAGCCGGACCAGGTCGGTCGCCACGAACGGCAGCACGCCCTTGAAGATCGTGGCAAAGGACACGTCCTTGACCACGCTCTTGATGACGAAGACGTTCATGCCGACCGGCGGATGGATCAGGCCGAGTTCCACCGTCATCACGATGATGACCCCGAACCAGATCGGATCAAAACCGAGATGGGAGATCACGGGAAAGATGATCGGCACGGTCAGGATGATCATGGCCATGGCGTCCATCAGGCAGCCCAGCACCAGATACATCACCATGATCAGCGCCAGCACGCCGTAGGGGCCGAGACCAAGCCCGGTGAGAAATTCCGTGACCTTCTGCGGCGTCTGCGTCACCGTGAGGAAATAGCCGAAGATCAGCGCGCCGATCAGCACCGTGAACACGGCCGCCGCGGTGCGGGTCGCCTGCAGCAGCGAGGCCAGGATTTTTTCCTTGTCCAGCCGGCCGGTGACGACGCCGATCAGGAAGGCGCCGGTGGCGCCGACGCCGCCGGCTTCGGTCGGCGTGAAGCGCGGCAGGAATGGCAGGCCGTAGAGCCCGCCGATCACGAACACGAACAAGAGTACCGGCGCCCAGATGTCCTTCAGCCCGGCGATGCGCTCGCGCCAGGTGGTGGTGGTGCCCTTCGGCAGGAAACCCGGCCGCAGATAACCGATCAGCGCGATGGTGATCATGTACATGGTCATCGCGAGCAGGCCGGGAATGATGCCGGCCATGAACAATTTCCCGATGTCCTGCTCGGTGATGATGCCGTAGACCGCCAGCACGGTCGAGGGCGGCAGCATGGCGCCGAGCGTGCCGCCGGCCGCGATCACGCCGGTGGCAAAGGATTGTGGATAGCCGAAGCGGCGCATTTCCGGATAGGCCACGGCTGAAAACGTCGCCGCCGTCGCAACCGATGAGCCGCTGATCGCGGCGAAGCCGCCGCAGGCCACGACGGTGGCGATGCCCAGGCCGCCGCGCAGATGTCCGACGAAGCCGTTGGCGGCGCGGAACAGGTCGCGGCTCATGCCGGAATTGCTGACGAAGGTGCCCATCAGGAGGAACATCGGAATCACGCCGAAGGTGTAGTCGGTCACCGTGCGCATCGAGGTCTGGCCGACCAGTTTCAGAGCCGGCGTGCCGCCGACCAGATAGCCGAAGCCGGAAACGCCGACCAGGCCCATCGCCATGCCGACCGGCACGCGCAACAGCATCAGCGCAAACAGCGCGACGAATCCGAGGATCGCGACGGCGTCGGTACTCATGCCTACTCCGTGCCCTTGACCCTGGGATCGTGCATCTCTTCGGGATGGAAGATCAGGCGGTAGGTGCGAATCGCGATCAAGAGCACCGCGGAGACGTCGCCGGCCCAGGCCACCGCGAAGAACGGCCAGGTCGGCATGTGCATGTCGAAGGTTTCGACATGGTCGTTATAGGTGCCGCGGACCTTGTCGAACAGGGTCCAGGTCTGCACCGTGACCACGAACAGCAGCACCAAGGTGGCGAACACGTCGATCCAGCGCTGGTATTTCGGCCCGGCGTTGGCCCAGACCAGATCGACGGTGATATGGGTGCCGCGATAGCTGGTGGCGGCGATGCCCCAGAAGATCAGGATTCCCAGCAACAGCCGCCCGATGTCGAAGGAATCGGGAATCGAATAATTGAACAGGTTGCGCAACAGCACGGATATAAAGATATCGAGTGCGACGATGCCGACGAAGCCCGCTGCGATCCATTCGATCGTATCGATGAAACGGTCCATCGATGCGCGCTTCATATCCGCTCCGCACGGCTTGAGGGATCAGAGGTAAGAAACGGCGGCAGGAGGATCCTGCCGCCGCACGGATGGATCACCGGTCGTTATTGCGCCAGCGCGTTGTATTTGGCGAGCGAGGCCCGAAGCTCCGTCATCGCCGCGTCCGGATCGGCGCCGGTCTTCTTGACGGCATCGGCCCAGTTCTTGACCAGCGGCTCGGCGGCCTTCTTCCACAGCGCGGTCTCGTCCGGCGTCAGTTTGTAGATCACCTGATCCGGCTCGGCCCTTACCTTGTCGATGCCGGCGTCCTCGAACTTGCCCCAGGGTTCGCCGACGCGGCCTGCGGCCTCGGTATTGCAGTTGTCATCAATCGCTTTCTTCTGCCGATCGGACATCTGGCTGTAGGTATTCTTGTTGATCACGAAGGCGAAGGTCGTGACATATAGCGGCGCATCCATGTGATATTTCGTTACCTTGTCGATGCCGAACAGCACCAGCGATCCCCAAGGGAAGGTGACGGCGTCGGCGACGCCGCGCTCGATGATGTCGCGCACCTCGGGCGCCGAGGATTGCACGTTGGTGCCGCCGAGCAGCGTCATGAAACTGGCGATGGTGGCGTCGGCGGGCCGGATCTTCATGCCCTTGATATCGTCGGGCACCACGATCTTCTTGGTGCGGGAGTGGAACGACGACGGCGAATGGATGAAGGCGAGGCAGAACTTGACGTCCTTCATCTCCTTCTCGGCATATTTCCGGTACCAGGCATCCAGCCCCTCCGAGCCGCCCTTGGCGCTCGACATCAGGAACGGCAGTTCGCCGGCGGCGATGATCGGGAAGCGGCCGGGCTGGTAGCCCGGGTTGACATAGGTGACGTCGGCGATGCCGTCGCGCGCCATGTCGTAATGGTCGAACGCCTTGCCGAGCTGCTGGGCCGGATAGACCTTGTAGTGGATGGTGCCGCCGCTTTCCTTCTCGACCGCGGCGCCCCAGTCTTCCAGCGCCTTCTGCAGCGGGTGCGACGCCGGCACCCAATGCGAGATCTTCAGGTCGAAGGTTTTTTCCTGCGCGAGCGCAGGCGTCACGCTGGCGGCCAGCAGCAACGCCAAGAACGTCTTCCTCATCGAGATCGTCTCCCCTCTGATAGCAGGGCTTCAATCGCCCTTTGCAGATATTGTTATATGATATAATTATCATTGCAAGTACGGGCAGCCACGCCCGCAAAGCGGCTCACGTTCAAGCCTATAACAATCAGGGGGGCAAGTATTGCGGACAAAAGTAGCAATCATTGGCGCAGGGCCGGCGGGATTGCTGCTGGGGCAACTGCTTCACAGCTACGGTGTCGACAACATCATCCTGGAGCGCCAGACGGGCGAATATGTGCTCGGCCGCATCCGCGCCGGCCTGCTGGAAGAGGGCACCGTGGCGCTGCTCGACGAAGTCGGCGCGGGCGCGCGGGCGCATCGCGAGGGCCTGCTCCATGACGGTATCGAACTCGCCTTTTCAGGCAGCCGTCATCGCATCGACATGAAGGCCGCCACCGGCAAGACGGTGATGATCTACGGCCAGACCGAAGTGACGCTCGACCTGATGAACGCGCGCAAGGCGGCCGGCCTGACCTCGGTGTATGAAGCCGGTGACGTCAAACCGCATGATTTCGACACCGATCGTCCGCGCGTCAGCTATATCAAGGACGGCACGGCTCACGAGATCGCATGCGATTTCATCGCCGGCTGCGACGGCTTTCATGGCGTCAGCCGCGCCTCGGTAAAACCTTCCGCGATCCGGACGTTCGAGCGGGTCTATCCGTTCGGCTGGCTCGGGATCTTGTCGGAGACGCCGCCGGTCAGCCACGAGCTGATCTATTCCAATCACGCGCGGGGATTTGCGTTGTGCACGATGCGTTCGATGCATCGCAGCCGGTATTACGTGCAATGCTCGCTCGACGACCACGTCGACCAATGGCCGGACGAGCGATTCTGGGACGAGTTGAAGCGACGGCTGGACCAGAACGCGGTCGATCGAACTCGTCACCGGGCCCTCGATCGAGAAGAGCATCGCTCCCTTGCGCAGCTTTGTCGCCGAACCGATGCGGTTCGGGCGGATGTTTCTGGCCGGCGACGCCGCGCATATCGTGCCGCCGACCGGCGCCAAGGGCCTCAACCTCGCCGCCAGCGACGTGCATTATCTGTCGCAGGCGCTGCGCGAATATTACGACGAGAAATCCCCCGCGGGGATCGATGGCTATTCCGAGAAGGCGCTGTCGCGAGTCTGGAAGGCGGTGCGCTTTTCGTGGTGGATGACCTCGATCCTGCACAAATTTCCGGATCAGGGCGACATCGGCGCGCGCATTCAATTGGCCGAGCTCGACTATCTCGTCCACTCGAAGGCGGCGGCGGCATCACTGGCGGAGAATTATGTCGGGTTGCCGTATTAGTTGATTACAGCCGTCATTGCGAGGGGTGAAGCGACGAAGCAATCCATTTGTCACGTGTTGAACCATGGATTGCTTCGCTTCGCTCGAAATGACGTGGAGAAAAAAGCATGCTCACCCTCTATTTCGCCCCCGGTTCCAGTTCGATGGCCGTGCAGATCGCGCTGCACGAGATCGGCGTCCCCTTCGAGGCCAGGCCGATGTCGTTCAAGGCAAACGACCTGCGCTCGCCGGAATATCTGGCGCTCAATCCGGAAGGCAAGGTTCCGGCGCTGCTCGTCGACGGGCGTCCGCTGTTCGAGGTGCTGGCAATTCTTTTTTATCTGGCGAAACGCTTTCCGGACGCAAAACTGCTGCCGCGCGAAAATATCGAGGCCGAGGCGCAGGTGTTGTCATGGATGTCGTTTGCCGCCGCCACGCTGCATCCGGCGCGGCAGCGCGGGCTGGACCATGCCATCGAGGTCTGGCAGATCGCCGATCGACGCCTGGGCAGCGGCTGGGCGCTGGAAAATTATTCGATCGCGGACATCCACCTGTTTCGGCTGTACTGGCGGCTTTTCAATTCGCTCAAGCCCGCACCCGGTACTTTCCCGAATCTCGACGCGCATTATGCGCGCATGATGGCCCGGCCGGCGGTCCGGAAGACGATCGAGATCGAAGCTGCGATCGGTTATGAGCTGCCGGCGTGAAGCGCAGGTCGTCATACCCCGCGAAAGCGGGGTATCCAGTACGCGGCGGCTTCTCGTTTCTAAACGAACGCCTCCGGGATACTGGGTCACCCGCTGGAGCCTGTCATCGGGCGGCGCATTGCGCCGACCCGTTGGCGGGTGACGACAACCAATTTCGTTTCAAACACCCGCCGAAATCCCGTTTAAAACTTTGTAGGCGGTGAATTTGTCGCGCGCATCGCGTTTAATAATGGCTGCATCAGAAACGCGCGAGTTGCATATGACCGATATCCCCCAGGGTTTCGAACGCCAGTCACGGCGCAGTCCGCTCACCGACCCTTGGGAGCCGATCTATTCGAGGCAGACGCCCGACGCGATCATCCTGGGCCTGCGGCTGGCCACGCCGCATACCAATGCGCGCGGGTTCGTGCATGGCGGGTTGATCGCAGCGCTGACCGACAAGGCGATGGGTCACAGCTGTGGCCACAGGATGCACGGCGCCCATTCGCTGGTGACGGTCAGCATGTCCATCGATTTTGTCGGCAGCGCCCAGATCGGGCAATGGCTCACGGTCGAGACCGACGTGATCAAGACCGGCAGCACGATCTGCTTCGCGCAGTGCTTTGTAAGAGCCGATGACGCGATCATCGCGCGCGCCAATGCGACGTTCCGCGTGGTGAAGAAGAAGGGGTAGGGTCGCTCCCCGTCGCGAAGCCTACCGCCGTCATGCCCGGCCTTGTGCCGGGCATCCACGTCTTCGTGCCGCACGAGAAAAAAGACGTCGATGGCCGGGACAAGCCCGGCCATGACGAGTGTCTGGACTACCTACTGAGCCTCACTTGCCAAAATGCCAGTCGCTCACTTCGATCACGAGATCGATGAAGGCCCGCACCTTGGCCGACAACAGCCGCGAGGTCGGATAGACCAGGTGGATCGGCAGTGGCGGCGGCTCGAATCTCGCCAGCACGATTCTGAGCCCGCCGCGCCTGAGCGCGTCGGCCGCCTGATAGAACATCACCCGCGTCAACCCGCCGCCTGTTTCCGCATACTGGATGGCGGCATCGGCACTGTTGGTGACGAATTGCGGCGCGGGCGTGACGCGGATATCGCGGCCGCCCTCGACGAAACGCCAGTCCGGCGGCGCGGCGGTGGCGCCGAACTGGATCGTTGCGTGCGAGGCGATCGCGGCCGGCGTTGCGGGTTCGCCATGCGCCTCGAGATAGGCGGGTGCGGCGACCACGATCCGCCGCATCTCGCCGACGTGGCGCGCCACCAGGCTGGAGTCGGCGAGGTGACCGATCCTGAGCGCGAGATCGACACCGTCCTCGACGAGGTTGATCATGCGATCTTCCAGCCGCAATTCGCCGGCCACTTCGCCATAGCGCTTCAGGTAGGCCGACATCACGGGGCTGACATGGAGACGGCCGAAACCGACCGGCGCCGAGACCACCAGCCGTCCGCTCGGCCTGATACGTTCGCCCTCGGCCGCGCCTTCGGCTTCCTCGACATCGGCAAGGATGCGGCGGGCGCGCTCGAGATAGCGGGCGCCGACATCGGTCAGCGCGACCTTGCGCGTGGTCCGCTGCAACAGCCGCGCGCCGAGCCGATCCTCCAGCGCCGCGATCAGCCGCGTCACCCCCGAGGGCGACAGCCCGAGCTTGCGCGCCGCCGGCGCAAAACCCTGGAGGTCGGCCACCGCGACGAAGGCCTGCATGGCGTCGATGCGATCCATCAGACTATTTCATATATTGCAATTATGAAGTGTCAATGCGGCTGATTGTTTAATTTTCGAAGGGAGACGATCTTGGCGGGAGAAAACCAGGGAAGTTTCCGATGTCCGACATTCACACCTATTCCAGCGATGTCGCCTTCACCCCGTCGGTCAAGGCGATCCAGACCCGCAAGGGGTCGCGTGAGACCTATGCCCATGTCGAGGAGCGCGGCGGCTGGCGCACCGAGATCGACGACAACCTCGCGGCCTTCCTGGCGCAGGCCGATAGCCTGTATTTCGCGACCGCTTCAGCAGGCGGGCAGCCTTATATCCAGCACCGCGGCGGACCGAAGGGGTTTTTGAAAATCCTGGACAAGACCACGCTCGCCTTTGCCGATTACAGCGGCAACCGGCAATACATCACGCAAGGCAATCTCTCGGAAAACCCCAAGGCGCACATCTTCCTGATGGATTATGCGCATCGCCGCCGGGTCAAAATCTGGGGCGAGGCGCGCGTCGTCGACGACGATCCGGCGCTGCTGCAGTCGCTGATGCCGGCGGGCTACAGGGCGCGGCCCGAGCAGGCGATCGTGTTCAGGATCGCGGCGTGGGACACCAACTGCCCGCAGCATATCCCGCAAAAATTCGACGCCGCCGATGTCGCCGCGGCGCTGGCCGCGCGCGATGCGCGGATCGCCGAACTGGAGGCGGAACTCGCGGCCGCCAAGGCCGCGCCGGCTCCGGTGCTGTAACCCTCAGGCCGCCTGGCGCAGCGGCGTCCAGCCAAAGTCCGGGTAATGTTCCAGCATCATCCGGTCGACATAGGCGGTGAGGTTGCCGAACTGTTCGGCCCGCGCGCGCAGGGGAGAGTCGAAGAACGGCGTCAGGATCCCCGCCACCGTAGCGAACGCGGTGGCATCGGTGCCGCACGCGCTATCGCCCATCAGATACGGCTTGTCGCCAAGCTGGACCGACAGCGCAAACAGCGAGCGTAGCGCCAGATCGACGTCCTCGTCAGGGGCATGGCGGCCGAGACCGCTCAGCAAATAGTTCTCGGCGACGCGGAATTGCGCGTCTTCGCGAAGCTTTTCGCGCAGATGCTCGGGCGCGCCGTCGAACAGATGCGCCGGACCCTTGGCAAAATTCTCGGAATCGACCCAGCGCGCGCCGACCATCGCCCAATAGAGGTGATGCTCGATCATCCGCTCGAACGCCCAGGCCTGCGCGCGCGCCTGCAGGCTGAGCGGGGCGTCGAAATCGACGCCGTATTTGCCTTCGAGATGCGCGCGGATGAAGGTCGAATTGGCGATGCTTTCGTCCGCATCGACGATATAGGGCAGTTGCCCCTTGGGCGAAGCCGGCGGTTTTGCCTTCTCCTTGCGATAGGCCAGTCCCGCCATCTTCAGCTGGACTTCCGTCTTGGTCACGAACGGGCTGATTTCCGGCAGCCCAAAACCTTCGCCAAAGCCATAAAGCGTGATCACGAGAGCGCTCCCGATTTCCTGAGCAGGCGCCTCAGGCTAGCCACCCCCTGCTGCCACCGTGGTGTCAGCAGCGGCGACATCGTCGTCCAAAGGTCGAGGCCGTAGAGAATCATCATGGACAAAATCCTCTTGGTTTGAGTGTTGTCCCGTTATACTTGCCCCCTGCTGCCAACATGCTGTCAGCATCGATGGCAACGCTCGAAAGAGAGATGAACCATGAGACGCGCCGACCGGCTGTTCCAGATCATCCAGGTGCTTCGGCGCACCCGCAAACCGCTGACCGCGGATGCGATCGCGGCCGAACTCGAAACCTCCAAGCGCACCATCTATCGCGACATCGCGACGTTGATGGAGCAGCGCGTGCCGATCCGCGGCGAGGCCGGCATGGGCTATATCCTGGAGAAGGGATTTCGACCTGCCGCCGTTGATGCTCACCCCCGACGAGATCGAAGCGGCCGTGCTCGGCGCGCAATGGGTCGCCGGACACGCCGACCTGGTGTTGTCGCGCGCCGCCTCCGACCTGATCGCGAAAATCGCCGACACCGTGCCCGAACGCCTGCGGCCGTTCGTGCTCGAACCCGCCAGCCGCGCCCGCGCGGCCTGGCAGCGGGAGCCCGACCGCATCGACATGGCGCGGACGCGGGCGCAGATTCACGAGGGACGGAAAATCACGCTGCGCTATCGCGACGAGCAGGGCCGCGACAGCGAGCGCACGATCTGGCCGATCGCCATCGGCTATCATGAGGCGGTGCGGATTCTGGCGGCCTGGTGCGAGCTGCGGAAGGACTTTCGCAGCTTTCGGACCGACCGCGTGGTCGATGCCGCCTATCTCGACGAGAAATATCCGGAGCGGCGCGACCTGCTGCGCGCGCGATGGCGCCGGAGCCTGGTCTGGGAAGCACCCAAGGACACGTGAAGGATACCTGATGGCGGGCCGCCTCGTTCTGCGCTAGACGGATGCGATGAAGAACAGCGCTCAATCTCTCGATGCCGAAAGCCTCTGCCAGGCTTGCGGCGCCTGCTGCGCCTATTCGGCCAACTGGCCGCGCTTTTCGACCGAGGACGACGCGGCGCTGGATTTGATCCCGGCACAATTTGTCAACGGGAAATCTTCCGGCATGCGCTGTGATGACGATCGCTGTTCGGCGCTGTCGGGCAAGGTCGGCATTTCGACCTCCTGCACCATTTACGCGATGCGGCCCGAAGTCTGTCGCACCTGCATGCCCGGCGATGCCGAGTGCGCGATGGCGCGGCGCAAGCACGGGCTGCCGGTGTTACCCGTCGTCACTGCGAACGCAGGGACCCATACCGCGTAATCCAGCGGCAGGGCACCGTGGCAGGCGCTTCTTTGATGCCGTCATCTGAGGAGCCGCGCGCTTGCGCGGCGTCTCGAAGGATGGCCACATAGGGGCTGTCATCCTTCGAGGCTCGCAAGGGCTCGCACCTCAGGATGACGGTGCCGCTATAAAACAATGAAGTTCGGTGGTTATGGGTACCGGCCTTCGCCGGGATGACCGTTGGGGTTACGCCGTCACCGCTTGCGCAAAATCCTCGTCGTCGAGTTCGTCCTCGATCGGCGAGAAAGTCGAGAGCGGCTTGGTCGAGAGCGTGATCGGCTTGCGGTTGCCGTAGGACGAGGACGGCGCGGCGCGTGCGGCGGGTTCGCGCGACAGCGCGTAGAGCGTGGAACCGACGCGGCCGCCGAGCTGAATCAGTTCGCGCTCGCTGCAGCTTGCCGCGATCGTGATTGCCAACGAGTGCAAATGGCTGCGGCGGTAGCAGAACAACGCCAGCATCGCCCGGACGTCCGAGGTCACGCTGTCGACGAGCTTGGGCAAGCCATTCTCGCTGGCACGGTACATCTCACCGAGCAATTCATCCCGGACCGGGCAGAAATCGTTCTCGAAGGCGTCGCGGCTTGAAAACATCTGCGTATCTCCCCGCTAAATAGGATGCAATGCAACTATCTAACGAAAGGTTAACCAGCGCACCCGGTAGTCGTCCGGGGGTCTTGATTGATGCCAGCGAATTGGAACGGCGGCGCGCTGATCCCGATCCGATCAGAGCGAATGGGCCTGCATCCAGCCCGCCACCGCCTTTCCGATGGCGGGCCCGGAGTCTTCCTGGATGAAATGCGAGCCCGGTACCGTCACTTCATGCTGGTTCTTCCAGCTTCGGCAGAATTCCCTGGGCGCACCGATCAGGATCGCGCCGGGCTCGGCATTGACGAACAGCTTTGGCAACACGTTCTCCGCCATCCATTGCGAATAGCCGGCGGCGATCGCCACGACATCGGTGGGTTCGCCCGCGATCGGGATCTGCCGCGGCCAGGTCAGCGTCGGCCAGCGGTCTTCGCGTGTGGGAAACGGCCTTCGATACTCCGTCATCTCGGCCTCGGTCAGCTTCCGCAGTACCGATCCCGGCAGCACCCGCTCGACGAACATGTTACGATCGAGGATCATCGCTTCGCCCTTCTCGGAGCGAAAGCCCTGGAAGATCGGCACCGCTTGCGGGCTCCATTCGTCCCAGCCGGCGATCGGCCGCACGATCGCTTCCATATAGGCGATGCCGCTGACGCGGTAGCGGTGGCGGCTGGCCCAGTCGAAACCGAGCGCCGAGCCCCAGTCGTGCACCACCAGCACGATGGATTCTGGAAGGCCCGACCACCGCATCGATGAAGGCATCGAGATAGCGGCGGTGGGTGGTGAAGCGATAGGTGTCCGGACCCGGATTCGGCAATTTGCCGGAATCGCCCATCCCGATCAGATCCGGCGCGATCAGCCGGCCGCGGCCTTCCAATTCCGGCATGACGTCGCGCCAGAGATAGGACGAGGTTGGATTGCCGTGCAGCAACAACACCGGCCTGCCCGCGCCGCGCTCGTGATAGGCCATGCGGCTCTCGAGCACGTCGACGGTTTTTTTCGTCAGTGGCTGCTCTGTCATTGCCGGTGTTCCCGATCCGTCGGCGTCGATCTGGCATTCAAACCGCCAGCCAGGCAGGCTCAATTCGCCGCCATGAAAATCGAGAGAAAAAAATCGGTGAGATGGTGCAGCGCCTGGTCGACCCCGATCAAGGTCCAGAACCACGGGTGCTTGTTCTCCTGCGTCATGCCGAAATTTGCGGCGCAGAATCCCTTGGCACGGTCGATGGTGATGTGGATGGCAAAATCGATAAACGCGACGAACCAGAACCGCGGCGCCACGATCAGGATCAGGGTCATTGCAACCGCAAGGTGCACGAGGCAATGCGCCAACAGCGGCAGCGCCCAGCCATGCTTCTGATCCTTGCCGATCGCCATCCAGGATGTCTGCAGCACGAAATCGGCGATGATGTGCTTGACGGTCAGCAGCAACATCCATCCGATCAGCGCAGCCAACGGAACCGACGAGGACAGGGAGGGAAACGACAAGCTGAACGTCCTCGCTCGGACTGACTTGAAAATGACACGGGCGGCAACGGAGGCTTGATGCCCCTTCTAAAACCCCGGACATCGCCCGGTATTGCCCTTTTATGACATCTCCCGGGCGGGATTGCACCTGCATGGGACTCGAAAAACGCCAGGTGTTGCCGAACGGCGATAGGCCGCGGCGGGAATGCAACCTTCAGAGGTATCGTTGCCCGCGCGCCCCGGTTTGCAATCCGGCTGGGTGCGGATATCATCGAAGGACAAGAATTGTCGTTCTATTTTAGACATTTACGATCTCGTCGGGCGGTCCGCGGTGCCGGTTGTGCGGCGCCAGCGCCAGCAGTTCGCCGGATTGAGCGTCACGGGGTTGAGCCATGGGTGCTGAAATGCCGACGCCGTCCGCGGAGCCGCCGCCCGCGCGTTCGCAAGCCCCCACCAGCAACCGCCGGCAGATGTTGCTGTTCCTTGTCCTGACGCTGATCCTGACGGCGGCAACCGTGTGGGGGGTGCGGGTCTGGCTGCGCAATTCGGAAACGCTGGTGTTCGCGACCGGCGACGCCAACAGCGTCGAGGCGCGCTTCGCCACGAGGCTTGCCGCCATGCTCAAGAACACCAATTCGCGGCTGCGACTGAAGATTGTCGCCAACCCCGACAGCGCCAAGGCGCTCGCCGCGTTCGACCGCCGGCAGGCCGATCTCGCGGTGCTGCGTACCGACGCCAAGGTGCCGCCGCGCGCCCGCGCGCTGGCGATCCTGGAACATGACGTGTTGCTGTTGATCAGCCCAGGCAGCAAGAAGATCGCCGCATTGGCCGACTTGCGAAAGAAGAAGATCGCGGTGCTGGCCGACGGCGACAACAATCTGGCCTTCGTCCGCAGCCTACTGGACATCTCCGACAATGCCGACGCCGCGCGGGTACAGCTGGCGCCGCCGAATTCGACGCTCGACAAGCTGTTCGGCTCGGGCGGCTATGGCGCGGTCATTGCGCTCGCGCACACCTCGACGCTGGTGAAGGACAAGCGCTACGAGCAATATGCCAAGCATGGCGCCTTCACGATCAACAAGATCGACGAGTTGAAAGCGCTGACGCAGCGCAATCCTGGGATCACCGAGGAGACGCTTTCGACCGGCGAGCTGTCCTCCTCGCCCGAGATTCCCGACGACGACCTCGATACGATCGGCTTGCAGTGGCTTTTGGTTGCATCCTCGCGGATGTCGGCGACGACGGCGGAGGATCTCGCGCGGACCATTTATGAGAACAAGGCGGAACTCGCGTTGCCAGATGGCTTCGCCTCCCGGATCGAACCGGCCGACACCGACAAGGACGCCTTCGTCGTCGCGCACCGGGGGGCAGCCGACTACATCAACGACTCCACCAAGTCGTTCATGGAACGCTACAGCGACGTGCTTTATCTCGGCGCCGGCGCGCTCAGCGTCATCGGCTCGATCTTCGCCGGCATCTATACCAGCCTGACCCGGGTTACGCCGGAAAAGGCCAGCGAACTTGCGACCGCCATTCTCGACATCGGCGAGCGGATCGAGCACGCCACTTCGCCCGATGCGCTGGAAGCCCTGCAGGACGAACTCGAAGGCGTGCTGCGCGGCGCGGTGATCGGCCTGCGCGACGGCACCATCTCGAGCGACGGGCTCGATACGTTCAAGCTCGGCTACGAATTGGTGCGCGAGCAGATCGGCATGCGCCGGGAGCACCTGAAGCGCCGCGTCGGCCACGAGGACAATGTGGTGGTGGTGAAGTCGGCGCAAAGCGCGTGAGCGACGGGCCGCCACGTCGTCCCGGCCATCCACGTCTTGCCTATTCGAGCAACCCAAGACGTGGATGCCCGAAAGGCCGGGCATGACGGTTCAAACAAATAGCCGGCATGAGTTGTATGCGGGAATCTTCGTATCAAGACCCCGGATATCGCTGCGCTGATCCGGGCCACCCTTCCCAACGAAACACGCATGACCGCGGCGGAGATGGCGGGTTTCGCGAAGGGCTCAACCCACCCGGACCACAGCGCCTCGTTGACGATCTTGCGCCAGGGGGGCACTTTGGGGGCAGCCGCGACGGCATGACCGTCGGGTTTCTTCCAGCAACGGGCACCGCGCCTACCATGTTCAAGCCGTCCGTCACCACCGACCTGGCGCAATTCGTGGCCGCCACCGCCGGCCGCAACATGACCCGGCCGGCCTATGCCGCGGTCGCGATCGGGGTCGCGATGCTGCTGCTTCTGACCGTCGATCCCGCTTATCAGGCGGCGCATCATTGGGTCGACGCGGTGCTGTGGGCTTGTCTTGTCTTCTTCGTGTTCGAATGGGTTGTGCGGCTTCGTCATGCTTTCGAGGCGGAGCGCGGATGGGCCTATGCGTTGTCCGGGCGCGGGCTGGTGGATGCCGCCGGCGGCATCGCGGTTCCGCTGGCGCTGATGCTTGGCGCCGATCCCAAAACGGCATGGCTGCTCGCCGCATTCTGGCCGCTCAAGGTGGTGCCGGGGATTCCGGGCCTGCGGCAATTGCGCCGGGTGCTGGTGCTGGAAAGCGGGCCGCTGCTCAGCGTGCTGGTGATCTTCCTGATGGTACTATTTCTGGCCTCGGTGGCGCTGTATTTCCTGGAGCGCGACGTGCAGCCGGCAGGCTTCGGCAGCGTCGCCGCAGCGCTGTGGTGGGCGGTGGCGACGCTGACCACCACGGGCTATGGCGACGTGGTGCCGATCACGCCGCTCGGCCGCATGGTCGCAGCCGTGGTGATGATCTGCGGGCTCGGCGTGTTCGGGCTATGGACCGGCATCCTCGCCACGGGATTCGCCGCCGAAACCCGCCGCGACAATTTCCTGAAAACCTGGGAATCCGTCACCAAGGTGCCGTTCTTCGCGGCGCTCGGCCCCGCGGCGATCGCCGACGTCACGCATATGCTGCGCACCATAGATTTGCCGGCGCGCGCGATGATCATCAAGAAGGGCCAGGCCGGCGACTGCATGTATTTCATCGCCGACGGCGAGGTCGAGGTCGATCTGCCGGGCAAGCAGGTGCGGCTCGGCGAAGGCGCGTTCTTTGGCGAGATGGCGCTGCTCGGCAACAATCTGCGTTCAGCCAACATCACCACCACGCAGGTGTCGCGGCTGCTGGTGCTCGATCTCGTCGACTTCCGCATGCTGATGGCGCGGCATCCCGACCTCGCCGAGACCATCGACGCCGAAGCCAAGCGCCGCGAGCAGGAGAATAAATGATGCAGCAACACGCCTCCGTCGGCGATATCGCGAGCGCGCCGGTGCTCGAACTGAGCGGCGCGCGCGCCACCATCCGCCTCAACCGTCCCAGGCATCTGAACCGGTTGCAGCCCGACGACCTCGACGAATTGCTGAAACTGTTCGACCGGATCGAGGCCGATGCCGCGATCAGGGTACTGGTCCTGACCGGGACCGGGCGCGCCTTCTCCGCCGGCTACGACCTCAACTCGGTCGCCGCGCGCGCCACCAGCGCGACGGAAGAGAACAGCGCCGGTAGTGCGTTTGAGGTCGTGGTCAACCGGCTCGAAGACCTTAGCCTGCCGACGATCTGCCGGCTCAATGGAGGGGTCTATGGCGGCTCGACGGATCTGGCGCTGGCCTGCGATTTCCGCATCGGCGTCGACAGCTGCGAGATGTTCATGCCGGCCGCACGGCTCGGGCTGCATTATTACAAGAGCGGCATCGCCCGCTACGTGTCGCGGCTCGGCGTCGACAATGCCAAGAAACTGTTCCTGACCGCCGAGAAGATCGGCGCCGCGGAAATGCTGCGGATCGGCTATCTCACCGCGATGGCGCCGGCGGAGGCGCTGGACGAAGAGGTCGACCGGCTGGCGACGCTGCTCGCCGGCAACGCGCCGTTGGCGATGGCCGGCATGAAGCGCACCATCAACGAATTCGCCCGCGGCAAGCTCGATGAAGCCGCCGCCGACCGCCGCGCTCGCGACAGCATGCGCGGCGCCGAGATCAAGGAAGGCATCGCCGCATTCGCGGAAAAGCGGCCGCCGAAGTTCTGAGGGGTCTTGCTCCCGCCCGGCGGTATCTCTAAGGTAGAAAGTATATTCTCTGCAATTTTCGCAGGAAGTGTCGGTAGCTCAATGATTGATCACGCGAGCAATTCAGTTACCGGAAAGACTGAACCATCTGCGGCACCGCCCAAGGCAACTCGGCCGAAATTCGAAATCGACAAGCGTCATCTGTGGATCACGACGCCTCTGCTGGTCGCGTTCTTGGGTCTGCTCGGAACCGCGATTGCCTCGTTCATGCAACAGCATTCCAGCACACTGTTGGAACGGAACAAATTTGAGTACACGCTGATCGAAAAAGCACTAAATGCGCCGAGCCGGCCAGATGCGGCGAGCGAATTGCTATTTTTCAAGAAAATCGGCCTGCTAAAAGGCCTGGACGAAGGCGAGATTGTCAAGGCTGCTACGGGTAAAGAAAATGTCGAGCAACTTCCGGTTTTTCACGGAGCGGCATTAAGAGACAAAATGATCAATGTTCCGCAAGCGAAGGCCGTTCTAAAAACCTTGAATTTCTATGATGGTCCCATTGACAATAATTTCGACCTCAATTTCCAGATTTCGCTCTCGAAATTTCAGAGGGAAAAGAATTTAAAGGTCGATGGTCTGATCGGGGGAGAAACAGTCCTTTCGATGTGGGAAGCTTGTCCTTCGTGTCCCAGCTTGCTTCAAAAAGATGAGTTGTCAAATTCGGCAGATCCTCCCTCAAAATGAAAAAGCACAGCGTTTCCGTCGCTTCTTGCAGCCTGATGGATACGCACAGCTCGCTATGAGGGTTACTGCGCCGACTGTCGCGACAATCTACTCCTCAATAAACGCAACACTGTCCGCAATACTCGCCCGCGTGGTGCGGTAGCTGTTGGCCTTGTGGGCACGGTCGGGATAGCCGAAGGAAATGCCGCAGACCACCTTGCGGTCGTCGCCCAATCCAAAATGCGCTCGCACCAGTTCGGAATGAAACGCCAGCGCCGCCTGCGGCACGGTGGCGATGCCGAGCGCCTGCGCCGCCAGCATGAAGCTCGTGACATAGCCGCCGCAATCGATCGCGCCGTAGACGCCGAGCGCCTCGTCGGTGTGGACGATGGCGACATGCGGCGCACCGAAGAAATTGAAATTTTCCAGCGCCTGCCTGGCGTAGGCGGCCTTGTCGCCTCTGGGGATGCCGAGCGAGTTGTAGAGCTGAAAACCGCTTTCGCGCCGGCGCTCCAGATAGACGCCGCGATATTCGCGCGGGAACGGAAAGTCGCCGGTCGACGGCTTGCCGCTCGAGGCGGCGCCGTACATCACGTCGCGGAATTTTTTGGTCGCTTCCCCCGAGACGATCTCGAGCCGCCACGGCTGGCTGTTGCACCACGACGCGGTCTTCTGGGCGGCTGCCAAAATGCGCTCGATGGTCGCGCGCGGCACCGGATCGGGCCGGAACGCGCGGCAGGAAAAGCGCTTGCTGAGCAGATCTTCGAGCACCTCGATCGGCGCGGTGTCGGTTTTAAGGTCCATCGGATCGTCGCCCTGTCTCGCCCTCACGGTGAGGAGGCGCTCTTGCGCCGTCTCGAACCATGAGAGGCCGTGGCCCATCCTTCGAGACGCCGCGCTTCGCGCGGCTCCTCAGGATGAGGTCGCAACTTTTGTCACCTTCCCTTGGTCGGGATCTTGTTGAACGGCACGTCCTTGTCGACCCTGATGTCGCCGGGTAGCCCCAGCACACGCTCGGCGATGATGTTGCGCAGGATCTCGTCGGTGCCGCCGGCGATCCGCATCGACGGCGAACTCAACAACATCTGCTGGAACTGGCCGCGCGCCTGTTCCTCGTCCGCGCCGGTCAGGGCGCCGGCGGCGCCTTCGAGATCCATCGCATAGGTCGCAATGTCCTGCAGCATCGAACCCGCCACCAGCTTGCCGATCGAGTTTTCCGGACCCGGCCGCTCGCCCTTCGACAGCGCCGAAATCGCGCGGTAGCTGGTGTATTTCAGCCCGCTCGCCTTCACCGCCCAATGCGCGAGTTTCGAGCGGGTGGCGCGGTCGTCGATCGCGGGGCCGTCGTCGGTCATCAGGTTGGAGCAGAATTCGAACATCTCGGGAAAGCCGGTCGCGAGCCGCGAGCCGATCGACATGCGCTCGTTCATCAGCGTGGTCAGCGACACGTTCCAGCCGTCGCCGACCGCGCCGAGCCGCTGATGGTCGGGAATCACCACGTCGGTGAAATAGACCTCGTTGAATTCCTGCATGCCGTTGGCCTGCTTGATCGGGCGCACCTCGACGCCCTTGCTCTTCATGTCGAGGAAGAACATCGTCAGGCCCTTGTGCTTGGGCACATTGGGATCGGTGCGCGTGATCAGCAGGCCATAGTCGGAATAATGCGCGCCTGACGTCCAGATCTTCTGGCCGTTGATGATCCAGTCACTGCCCTTTTTCTCCGCGCGGGTGCGCAAGCCCGCAACGTCGGAACCGCCCGCCGGTTCGGAAAACAACTGGCACCAGATCTGCTCGCCGGCGGCGAGTTTCGGCAAGTAATGGCGTTTGTGCTCCTCGCTGCCATAGGCCATCACGGTCGGGCCGCACATGCCCTCGCCGATCTGGAACGGCTGCGTCAGCTTGCCGTAAACGCCCTCTTCCTGCTGCCAGATCACGCGCTCGATCGGCGTGGCGCCGCGGCCGCCATATTCCTTCGGCCAATGCAGGCAGGCCCACCCCGCGCCGGCCTTCTTCTTTTGCCAGGCCTTGCCGACCTCGACCATGTCGTGGTTCTGCAGCCGGATGCGGCCGAGCGAGGATTTCGAAAGCTCCGCCTCGAGCTCCTTCGGCGCGTTGGCGTCGATCCATTTCCGGGCGGTGGCGCGGAACTCAGCTTCCTGCGGGGTGTCATCGAAATTCATGGCGGTTCCTCTTTTCTGTCATTCCGGGGCGCGCGTGAAACGCACGAACCCGGAATCTCGATCGACAATCTCTGGATTCCCCGATGCGCAATTGCGCATCTGAGGTTCGCAGCTATCGCTGCGCCCCGGAATGACGGCTAGCCTCTTCCCCTGGTCGGAATCTTGTTGAACGGCACGTCCTTGTCCACCCTGATATCGCCGGGCAGGCCGAGCACGCGCTCGGCGATGATGTTGCGCATGATCTCGTCGGTGCCGCCTTCGACGCGGGTTCCCGGCGCGCGCAACAGCATCGCCTGGAATTTGCCGGTGGCCTCGGCATCCTCCGGTCCGCTCAGCACGCCGCTCGCGCCCTGCAGGTCGAGCGCGTAGGCCGCGACATCCTGCACCATCGAGCCGGCGACCAATTTTCCGATCGAATTCTCCGGCCCCGGCCGCTCGCCCTTCGACAGCGCGGAGATCGCGCGCATGCTGGTATATTTCAGCCCGCTCGCTTTCACCGCCCATTGCGCGAGTTTCGAGCGAACGTTGCGATCGTCGATGGCGAGGCCGTCTTCCAGCATCAGATTGTTGCAGAACTCGAACAACTCCGGAAAACCGGTGGAGACGCCGGCACCGATCGACATCCGCTCGTTCATCAGCGTGGTCAGCGATACGTTCCAGCCGTCATTGACCTGGCCCAGCCGCTGGGCGTCCGGAATTTTCACGTCGGTGAGGAACACCTCGTTGAAATCGGACTGGCCGCTGGCCTGCTTGATCGGTTTGATGACCACCCCCGGGCTCCTCATGTCGAGGAAGAACATGGTGAGCCCCTTGTGCTTGGGCACATTGGGATCGGTACGCGTCAGCAGGATGCCGTAGTCCGAATAATGCGCGCCCGAGGTCCAGATCTTCTGGCCGTTGATAATCCAGTCGCTGCCGGACTTTTCCGCGCGCGTGCGCAGCCCCGCGACATCGGAGCCGCCGGCGGGCTCGGAGAACAGCTGGCACCAGATGTTTTCGCCTGACGCCAGCGGCGGCAGATATTTGCGCTTCTGGTCCTCGGCGGCGAACGCCATCATGGTCGGCCCGCACATGCCGTGGCCGATGATGAACAGGCCTGAAAGTTTGCCGAACGCGCCCTCCTCCTGCTGCCAGATCACCCGCTCGATGGGGGTGGCGCCGCGGCCGCCATATTCCTTCGGCCAGTGCAGGCAGGCCCAGCCAGCATCCGCCTTCTTCTTCTGCCAGGCCTTTGCGACCTCGAGGATGTTGGCGCCCTTCAGCGCGGTGCGGCCGAGCGAGGATTTTTTCAATTCCTCCTCATACTGCTTCGGCGCGTTCGCGGCGATCCAGGCTTTCGCCTGGCTGCGGAACGCGGCTTCCTGCGGAGTGTCGTCGAAATTCATTTGGCCTCATCCTTGCTCGTCATTCCGGGATGGTCCGAAGGCCAGACCCGGAATTTGGAAGTAACTATCTCGAGATTCCGGGTTCGCGCTGCGCGCGCCCCGGAATGACGTTCACGCCGCATTCCTCTTGCGCATGCGGTCGATCAGCGCGTCTTCCCAGTAGGACAGACTGCCGAGACCGAGCGCGGTTGCGTTGGCGCGGCGGTAGTACATGTGGCAGTCGAATTCCCAGGTAAATCCCATGCCGCCATGGACCTGGATGTTGTTCTTGGCGCAATGCTGAAACGCCTGCGTCGCGCTGATACGCGCCGCGGCGGCGGCCTCCGGCAGTTCCGAAGCGTTGGTCGAGAGCGCCCAGGCGCCGTAATAGCAGTTCGAGCGCGCCAAGGTCGCGGAGACATACATGTCGGCCAGCATGTGTTTTACCGCCTGGAACGAGCCGATCGGCCGGCCGAAGGCGATGCGGTCGAGCGCGTAGTCGCGGCCCATTTCCAGCGCGCGGTCGGCGCCGCCGACCTGCTCGAACGCCATCAGCACGGCGGCGCGGTCGAGCACCTGCGAAAGAATGCTCCAGCCCTCATTGGCGGCGCCGAGCGACTCGGCCTTGCAGTTTTTGAACGTGAGTTCGGCCTGTCCGCGCGACGGATCGACATTGGTCAGCGCCTTGGCCTCGACGCCCTCGGCCTTCATGTCGACCAGAAACAGCGAGACGTCGGTGTCGCGCCCGCTCGAACCGGTGCGCGCGGCAACCACGGCGAAATCGGCGATGGCGCCGTCGGGCACCGGCTTCTTGGTGCCATTGAGGCTGCCGCCGGAAGCGGCGAGTTTTATTCCTTGCGGCGACGGATTGCCCTTGCCTTCGAACAGCGCCAGCGTGCCTATCGCTTCGCCCGATGCGATCAGCGGCAGCCATTTCTGCTTCTGCGCCTCGGAACCTGCGAGCAGGATCGCTTCGGCGGCGAGATACACCGTGGACGAAAACGGCACCGGCGCCAGCGCGCGGCCCATTTCCTCAGCGATCACGCAGAGTTCGAGATGGCCCGCGCCGGCGCCGCCATAGGCCTCGGGGATCGCGACCCCGAGAAAACCCATGTCGGCAAGCCCCTTCCACAGGCCGGGGTCATAGGGCTCCTTGCCGTCCAGCACCGTGCGCACCGCCTTCGGCGAGCATTTCTCGGCGAGGAATTTTCGCGCTTCGTCGCGGAGTTGTTTCTGTTCGTCGGAGAAATCGAAGTTCATGGCGCCTTTACCTTTGCTGTCATTCCGGGGCGCGCAACGCGCGAACCCGGAATCTCGATGTAAATTACTTCCGGATTCCGTATCGGTCCGAAGACGGACCGTCCGGAATGACGGTCGGGTATCGCTACCGCGGCGCCATGCGGATGGCGCCGTCGAGGCGGATGGTTTCGCCGTTCAGCATAGGGTTCTCGACGATGTGGACCGCCAGGTTGCCGTATTCCGATGCATCGCCGAGCCGCGCCGGATGGGGCACCTGCGCGCCGAGGCTTTTCCGCGCCTCTTCGTTGAGACCCATCAACAGCGGCGTCAGGAACAGGCCGGGCGCGATGGTGTTGACGCGGATCTTTTGGCTGGCGAGGTCGCGCGCCGCCGGCAGCGTGAGGCCGACCACGCCGCTCTTGGACGCCGCATAAGCGATCTGGCCGATCTGGCCTTCATAGGCCGCGACGCTCGCGGTGTTGATGATGACGCCGCGCTCCTCGCCGATCGGCTCCGCCGTGACCAGCCGCTCGGCGAACAGCCGCAAGCAATTGAAGGTTCCGATCAAATTGACATTGATGATGCGCACGAATTTCGCCAGCGGATAGACGCCGTCGCGGCCGACGATGCGTTGCGAGCCGCCGATCCCGGCGCAGTTCATCAAGACGCGAGCTATGCCATGCGCCGCTTCGGCCTTGGCGATGCCGGCCTTGACCTGTGCCTCGTCGGTGACGTCGGCGTGCACAGCCACGCCCTTGACTTCCGCCGCGACTTTTTCGGCATTCTCCAGGCTCTGGTCAAGCACGGCGATCTTCGCGCCCTTGGCGGCCATGGCGCGCGCGGTGGCAGCACCCAGGCCGGAGCCTCCGCCGGTGATGAGAACGGCAACGTCTTTCAACTGCATCAGAGAACCTCCCTTGGTGTTTCTTTCTTTGGGACGAATGGCGAGTGGCGAATAGCGAATGGGCAAAAATGACTTTCTCCTGTCTTCCCTATTCGCTATTCGCTACTCCCTATTCGCCACTTCCACTTCAATGCGCTACTCGCCATTCGCTATTCGCTCTTTCTCAGCATGCCGCCGCAGATCAGCGCTTCCATGTGCTTGATGTATTGCCGGCAGACCTCGTCGGTGACGGGACCGACGCCGGACGCGCGCGACATCGCATGCCGGCCGAAGAACAGGTGATCGCAGGCGCCGATCAGGCTGGTGTAGAACAGCACGGGGTCGATGGTGCGGAACTCGTCGGCCCTGATGCCTTCGGCGAGCAGGCGGCGATGGAAATCGAGCAAAGGTGCCACGAAGAACTTTGAAACCTCGTCGGCGGCCTCCGCGCTGCTCTCATGCAAGAGATAATGGATCAGCCGGTTCATATAAGGGAACTGGTGATAGGCGCGGATGATGCCCGCGATATGCAGCTTCAGTTTCGCGGTAGGCGCAATCGGCTGCGCCAGCAGATATTCGAGGTTGGCGACTTCGGTGGCGGCATCGCGCGCCAACAGCGCCAGCAACAGGCCATCCTTGTTGCCGAAATGGTATTTCACCAGGGCTGCGTTGACGCCGGATTTCTGCGCGATGTCGCTGAGCGACACCTCGATCGAGGAGCGTTCGATCATCAACTCGCTGGCCGCAACCAGGAGCTTCTCGGCGGTGCTGTTCTTCGCCGAGGGATGCCTGACCGGCATGCTGGTATTCAACTGTGACGCCATGGCCCGCCCGTCGGGAGAATTCGCGGGGCGCAGATAAGCCGATGAAGCGGCCCCACTCAAGAGTTAATTGATTGATTGACTAAATCCCCCTGCGCACTTTAAATCCGCACCCGTCATTCAAACCACGCCCCATAACCATCAGGGAGAACCGTCCATGGCCGAGGCCTATATCGTCGCCGCCGCGCGCACCGCGGGCGGCCGCAAGGGAGGCCGCCTCGCCGGCTGGCATCCGGCCGATCTCGCCGCTTCCGTGCTGGATGCGCTGATCGAGCGCTCCGGTGCCGCCCCCGACCAGATCGAGGACGTCATCATGGGCTGCGTGATGCAGGCCGGCGAGCAGTCCAACAATGTCGCCCGCAACGCCATCATGGCCTCAAAACTGCCGGAGAGCGTGCCCGGCACCTCGGTCGACCGGCAATGCGGCTCCTCGCAGCAGGCGCTGCATTTTGCGGCGCAGGCCGTGATGTCCGGCACCATGGATTGCGTGATCGCCGCCGGCGTCGAATCGATGACGCGGGTGCCGATGGGGCTCGCCTCGCAACTGCCGGCCAAGAACGGCTTTGGCCATTACAAGAGCCCGGGCATCGAGAAGCACTATCCCAACATCGTCTTCAGCCAGTTCACCGGTGCGGAGATGATGGCGGAGAAGTATGGGCTGTCGAAGGATGAACTCGACGAATATTCCTACCACAGCCACCAGCGTGCTATTGCGGCCACCCAAGGCGGGAAATTCAAGGACGAGATCATTCCGCTTACGATCACCCGCGCCGACGGCTCGACCGATACGCATGCGATCGACGAAGGCATCCGCTTCGACGCCACGCTCGAAGGCATCCGGGGAGTCAAGCTGATTGCGGAGAACGGCAAGCTCACCGCCGCCAGCGCCAGCCAGATCTGCGACGGCGCCTCCGGCGTGCTGGTAGTCAACGAACGGGGCCTGAAGGCGCTCGGCGTCAAGCCGATGGCGCGGATCCATCACATGACCATGATGGGCGGCGACCCCGTGATCATGCTGGACGCGCCGCTGCACGCCACCGAGCGCGCGCTGAAGAAGGCCGGCATGTCGATCGACGACATCGACCTGTTCGAGGTCAACGAGGCCTTTGCCTCGGTGCCGACCGCATGGCTGAAAACCACCGGCGCCGATCCGGCAAAGCTCAACGTCAACGGCGGCGCGATCGCGCTCGGCCACCCGCTCGGCGGCTCCGGCACCAAGCTGATGACCACACTGGTCAACGCGCTGAAGCAGCGCGGCAAGCGCTACGGCCTGCAGACCATGTGCGAGGGCGGCGGCATGGCGAACGTGACGATCGTGGAGCGGCTGTAGGAAGGGGGCGAATAGCGGGTGGCGAGTGGCGATTGGCAAGTGGGTGAAGGCTTGTTCTTTTCCCTACTCGCCCATTCGCTGCTCGCCATTCGCGCTCTAAGGACTCCCCATGACCCATCCCTCGATCTACGCCCGCAGCCAGCCGAACAAGATCGCCTATCAAATGGCGGGCACCGGCAAGGCGATCAGCTATCGCGAGCTCGACGAATTGTCGAACCAGGGCGCGCAGCTGTTTCGCTCGCTCGGCCTGAAGGCCGGCGACCACATTGCCTTCCTGATCGAGAACCGGCTGGCGTTCATGGAAATCTGCTGGGCGGCGCAGCGCGCGGGGCTCTATTACACAGCGATCAGCCGCTACCTCACCAAAGACGAGATCGCCTACATCGTCAAAGATTGCGGCGCAAAGATCTTCATCACCTCGCCGAAATGCGCCGAACAGGTCAGGGATTTGTTGAGCGAGGCGCCCGGCGCGCCGCTGTTCTACATGCTCGACGAGCCGCTGCCGGGGTTTCGCTCCTGGGACCGGGAGGCGATCGCGCAGCCGACGACGCCGATCGCGGACGAGGAAGGCGGCTATGACATGCTGTATTCGTCCGGGACCACCGGCCGGCCGAAGGGCATCAAGCGCGAATCCGAGCATCAGCCGATCGAGCTGCCGAGCCCATTCCTGAAAATCCTCTGCGCCGACATGTGCGGGATGAATTCGCACAGCATCTACCTGTCACCGGCGCCGCTTTATCATGCCGCGCCGCTGCGCTTCAACATGATGGCGATCACGCTCGGCGGCACCTCGATAATCATGGAATCCTTCGATGCCGAGGAATTTTTGAAACTGGTCGAGAAATACAAGGTCACCCAGTCGCAGCTGGTACCGACCATGTTCGTACGCATGCTGAAGCTGCCGGAAGAGGTGCGCGCGCGCTACGACGTCTCCTCGCTGAAAGGCGCGATCCATGCCGCCGCGCCATGTCCGATCGACGTCAAGGCAAAAATGATCGAATGGTGGGGACCGATCCTGATCGAATATTACGCCGGCTCCGAGGGCAACGGCGTCACGGTGTCGACCTCGCAGCAATGGCTGGATCATCGCGGCACCGTCGGCCGCGCCGTGGTCGGCAAGGTCAAGATCCTGGACGAGAATGACGAGGAAGTGCCCCCGGGACAGATCGGCACGGTGTATTTCGCCGACGCGCCGCTGTTCGCCTATCACAACGATCCCGAGAAGACCAAGCGCGCCTATAACGCGCGCGGCTGGTCGACGCTCGGCGACGTCGGCTATCTCGACCACGAAGGCTTTCTCTATCTGACCGACCGCAAGAGCTACATGATCATCTCGGGCGGGGTGAACATCTACCCGCAGGAGACCGAGGACGTGCTGATCACACATCCGCAGGTGGCCGACGTCGCCGTGTTCGGCGTGCCGAACGAGGAGATGGGCGAGGAAGTCAAGGCCGTGGTGCAGCCGCACGACATGGCGAAGGCGGGCAAGGCGCTGGAAACCGAACTGATGCTGTTCTGCCGCCAGCATCTGTCGCCGATCAAATGCCCCAAGAGCATCGACTTCGAGGCCGAATTGCCGCGCACGCCGACCGGCAAGCTGGTGAAGCGGCACCTGCGCGACAGATACTGGCCGAAGACGGCGGCGATGGTTTAAACATCAGCGTCGTCCCCGCGAACGCCGGGACCCATACTCCGCGGCCGTCATTGTTTCGCTGCGATGGTCGACGCTTCCTTGAGTAAGGTCCGCCGGTGGTTATGGGCCCCGGCTCAAGGCCGGGGCGACGGGGAAATTTTGACGAGGAAACAGATGACCGCCCTCCCCGAGATCCCGCTGCCCCCCATCATGCGCTCGCGCTTCGTCGAGGACATCAACGGCTTGCGCATGCACGTGCTGGAAGCCGGCTTCGAGACCAAGGGCCGGCCCTGCCTGCTGCTGCTGCACGGCTTTCCCGAACTCGCCTATAGCTGGCGCAAGGTGATGCCGGCTCTTGCCGCCGCCGGCTATCACGTGATCGCGCCGGACCAGCGCGGCTATGGCCGCACCACCGGCTGGGACGCCGACTACGACGGCGACCTCAGTTCGTTCCGATTGCTCAACCTGGTGCGCGACGCGCTCGGGCTGGTCTCGGCGTTCGGCTACCCCAGCGTCGATGCCGTGATCGGACATGATTTTGGCAGTTCGGTGGCGGCATGGTGCGCGCTGGTGCGGCCCGACGTATTCCGCTCGGTCGCACTGATGAGCGCGCCGTTCGCAGGCCCGCCGCCATTGCCGTTCGACACGGTCGACAAGCCCGTGACGCCGAAGCGCGCAGACCCCGTGCACCGCGAGCTCGCGCGCTTGCCGCGGCCGCGAAAGCATTATCAATGGTACTATTCGACGCGGGAGGCCGATGCCGATATGCACCATTCGTCGCAGGGCGTGCACGATTTCCTGCGCGGCTACTACCACCACAAGAGCGCCGACTGGAAAGCCAACCAGCCTTATCCGTTGCAGTCGTGGAGCGCCGGGGAACTGGCAAAGCTGCCGACCTACTACGTGATGGATTTTTCCAAGACCATGGCCGAGTTGGTGGCGGAGGAAATGCCGTCGAAGGAGGCCATCGTTGCGAACACCTGGCTACCGGACCGCGAGCTTGCCTTCTACAGCGCCGAATATGCCCGCACCGGTTTCCAGGGCGGCCTGCAATGGTATCGCTGCGGCACCTCGGGCGCGTTCATTCCCGAATTGCAGACCTGGTCGGGTCGCAGCATCGACGTGCCCTCCTGCTTCATCGCGGGCAGGCAGGACTGGGGGACCTACCAGCGCCCCGGCGTGTTCGAGGCGATGCAATCGGGCGCCTGCAGCAACATGATCGGGTGCCATCTGGTCGACGGCGCCGGGCACTGGGTGCAGCAGGAGCAGCCCGCGGAAGTCAGCCGGCTGCTGCTGCAGTTTCTGAGGCAAGCCGGAGGTACCCAGCCGCGGTGAGTTCATCCTCGGTTCATTGTAGGTCTGGCATCATCGCGCCAATCGTCGCGGAACCATTCCCTGACGGCGGCGTTGCCGACTACCGGCAATGCGCCCGGCGACAGTTATTGGAGGAGACATATGGACAAGAAGATCGCTGGACTTTTGGGAGCGGTGGCGACCCTCGGAGCACTCAATGCCGCTCAGGCTGCGCCTACGCCAAGTCCGGCCCCGAGCGATGTATTGCGGGCGAATTCTTTCGCTGACCTGCTCAAGCCGATCCCGAACGCCGCAAAACTGCTGCAGGAGGTTGACGAATCCGCTCCGACTCGGCCCGCGGATTCGAACGTCCAGCTAGCCCAGGTCGTCATCGGTATCGGCCGTGATCATCACCATCACCACCACCACCACCATCACGCCTACGGACGGCGCATCATCGTGGTCCCGCCCCGCTACCGGCACCATCACCATCACCACCACCATCATCACGGCTACTATCGCCGCGACTATTGAAGTCGCACGCGATCGGCTGAAGAGAAACAGGACCCGAGAGGGGTCCTGTTTTTTGCCGACTGCGCTACCGCCTCATGGTTTGCGGCCCTCATGATTCGGACACGCGGCATTGCGACGCTCCTCACCATGAGGTTGGATATCCGCATCGCCGTGGCGCGCGCCCTTGCGCGCGCGTCTCGAAGGGTGCGGCAACCGCATGCTACTCCTCGCGGGCCTTCTCTTTTGCCGCGCGGTGCAGATGGCGGTAGGTACCGTCGAACACGGTATCGGTCGACGAGGTCCATTCGGTGCCGGCCGACAAATTGGGCCGGTTGTTATAGATGCGCCGCGCCTGCAGCTCGCGCTCGGCGGATTCCTCCTCGCCCATCGGCTCCAGTTCGAACGATGCCTCCTCCGGGATGACCAGGATCTGCGCGAACGGCTCGTTGGGACGAAAGATATGGGTGCGGCCCTCGGCCGGCGCCTTGAACACGCAGAAGAACAACATCGGCCACCAGTTGCGGATCAATGCGGGCACCGCGATCGGCACGGTGTCGGTGGGATCGGTATAGAACCGCGGATGCGGTTCGGTGCGGACCGCCATGCCCTTGGGCACCTTGAGGTCGAGCAGGATCTGGTAGGTATAGAAAGTATCGCCGAAATTCCGGAATGGGGGCCACTGCACGCCCTCCGTCGGCGGCGCGCCCCAATCGCCCTCCAGCTTCAACTTCCCGTCTTTGGTCGTAACGTGCAGCTCGTTGTCGTAGGGGTAGAACAGCTCGATGCCGTATTGCGCGCCTTCCGAGAACGGCACGCAATGCCACACCTGCTCGCGTGAGCCATCCGCGCGCGGCTCGCGCTTGCCCGCCCAGCCGGGAATCTCGAGCCGGGTCCGGCGCGGCGCAAGCCGCGGATCGTTCAGGCGATATTTGATCTTTTCCATGCGATCTCCCCAGCGATTTTGCCTGCGGCGGCAGGAACTCGAACGGACACCGGCCGCAACGGTTCCATTCGGGCGGCGCGTTTGACCCCATCCAGGCTAACCTCTATATATTTAGAACTATTCTAAATTGTTGAGAAAGCCCCCGATGAAGAATTTTGCCGATTTGACCGAGCGCGAGGTGCTGGCGGTCGCGATCTCCTCGGAGGAGGAAGACAGCCGCATCTATATGACCTTCGCGGAAGACCTCGCCGAGCGCTATCCGGATTCGGCCAAAGTCTTCGAGGAAATGGCCGAGGAGGAGCGCGGCCATCGTCACCGGCTGCTGGAACTCTACGAGCAGCGCTTCGGTCCGCATTTGCCGCCGATCCGCCGCGACAATGTCCGGGGGTTCCTGAAGCGCCGCCCGATCTGGCTGACCAAGAACCTGTCGCTCGACACCATCCGCAAGGAGGTCGGGACGATGGAATTCGAGGCCGAGCGTTTCTACATCAAGGCCGCCGAACAGGCCGAGGATGTCGGCGCTCGCCGGCTGCTCGGCGATCTCGCCGAGGAGGAAAAGGGCCACGAGAAACTCGCGGCAAAACTGACCGACCGGATTCTCAGTCCGGACGTGCGCGAGGAAGAGGACAAGACCCGCCGGCGCGTGTTCGTGCTGCAATATGTGCAGCCCGGGCTCGCCGGATTGATGGACGGCTCGGTGTCGACGCTGGCGCCGCTGTTTGCGGCGGCCTTCGCGACGCACCAGAACTGGCAGACATTCCTGGTAGGCCTTGCCGCCTCGATCGGCGCCGGCATCAGCATGGGCTTTGCGGAAGCCTTGTCCGACGACGGCTCGCTGACCGGGCGCGGTTCGCCCTGGCTGCGCGGCATCACCTGCGGCCTGATGACGGCGCTCGGCGGGCTCGGCCACTCCATGCCGTATTTGGTCCCGGACTCCTGGCACAACGCGTTCTGGATCGCGACCGCGATCTCGGGCGTGGTGGTGTTCTTCGAACTGTGGGCGATCGCCTATATCCGCGCGCGCTACATGGACACGCCATTCCTGCAGGCGGTGTTCCAGATCGTGCTCGGCGGCGTCATCGTGCTCGGGGTCGGCATTTTGATCGGAGCGGCGTAGACAGCGCAGGCCTTGACCAATTCTAAATCCCGTTCATTTTTGTTTCCTGCTAAGGAATAAAACAGGGATCGGCCGGATCATGGCGGTGCCGAGGATATCGTACAGGCAGGGAACCTCATGACCGATCGTTTGCAATACGGAACCACCGCGAAAGTCTTCCATTGGGCCATCGTGGCCCTGCTTGTGGTGCAGTATTCGATCGGCTGGCTGATGCCGGACATCCATCGCAACATGAAGCCAGGCGTCGGCATGACGTTCCATATCTCGATTGGAATCAGCATCCTGGTGCTGATCCTGCTTCGACTGGTGTGGCGGCTGACGCATCCGGTGCCGCCGGACAGTGCCCTTCGGCCCTGGCAGCGACGATCCTCGGAAGCCGTGCACTGGCTGCTCTACGTTCTGGTGCTGACAACCACCATGACCGGCTGGCTGTTCGCGTCGTTTCGCGGCTGGTCGATCTCGTTTTTCTATCTGGTGCCGATGCCGATGCTGGCATCCGACAATGCCGCGGCCGGCAAGGCGATCGACGGCCTGCACCAGACCGCGGAATGGTCGCTGCTGGTGCTGATCGGCCTCCATGTCGCGGGCGCGCTGGCCCATCTCTTCATCTACCGCGACCGCATCATGCAGCGGATGCTGCCGGGATAGCGGATGCTGTCGAGATAGCAGCTCTGCGACGGCAATAGCAATCTAGCGGACGCCGGCAAAAACAAGCATCATCCGGTCACACAATACGTCACCGGGAGCACGCCTTGGCCAAATCGCAATGGAGTTTTTGCAGCGCCACCGAATTGTCGGCGGCGCTGGCGGCGAAGAAGGTCTCCGCCGTGGAATTGGCGCAGGACGCGATCGGCCGCATCGAGCGTCACGACGGCCGGATCAACGCGGTTTGCGTCCGCGATTTCGACCGCGGCATGGATGCGGCCCGCGCCGCCGACGCCGCGCGGGCGAGCGGCGCGACAGGGGCGCTACTCGGCATCCCCATCACGGTGAAGGAATCCTACAACATCGCCGGCCTGCCCACGACCTGGGGCTTTCCGGGGCAGAAAGATTTTGTCGCAAGGGAAGACGCGCTGTCGATTACGCGGGTCAAGGACGCCGGCGGCGTGATCCTCGGCAAGACCAATGTGCCGATCGGGCTCGGCGACTGGCAGAGCTACAACGAAATCTACGGCACCACCAACAACCCGTATGATCTCGGCCGCACGCCCGGCGGCTCCTCCGGCGGATCGGCGGCGGCGCTGGCGGCCGGTTATGGCCCGCTCTCGCTCGGCTCGGATATTGGCGGCTCATTGCGGGTGCCGGCGTTTCATTGCGGCGTCTACGCGCACAAGCCGACCTATGCGCTGGTGGCCAACCGCGGTCACACGCCGCCGCCATTGCCGCCGCTGCCGCCCAGCCGCGATCTCAGCGTGATCGGGCCGATGGCGCGCTCGGCGGCCGACCTTTCGCTGCTGCTCGACGTGATCGCCGGGCCTGATCCGCTGGAGGCCGGCACCGCCTACAGGCTGGCGCTGCCGCCGCCGCGCCACGGCGACTTGAAGAATTTCCGCGTGCTGCTGATCGACACCGATCCGGTCCTGCCGACCGACAAGGACGTGCGCGGGAGTATCGGGAAGCTCGCATCCAGCCTCGGCAAGGCCGGCGTGAAGGTCGCGCGCAACAGCCCGTTGCTGCCCGACTTCGCCGCATCGAGCCGGCTCTACATGCGGATGCTGATGGCCTTGTTCGGCACGGCCTTCACGCCGGAGGCCTATGCCGACGCTACGGCGACGGCATCGAAGCTCGCTTCCGACGATGTCAGCCTGAAGGCGGAGCGGCTGCGCGGCCTCGTGCTCAGCCACCGCGACTGGCTGGCGGCCGACGGCGCGCGTGCTGGCCTGCGGGCGCGCTGGCGCGAGCTATTCAGGAGTTTCGACGCAGTGATCTGCCCTTTGATGCCGACGCCGGCCTATCCGCACAATCATTCGGAGCCGCAGGAAGAGCGCCGCATCGGGATCGACGGCAAGGATTACCTCTATTCGGATCAACTGGCATGGCCCGGCATCGCCACGCTGCCCGGCCTCCCGGCGACCGCGATCCCGACCGGGCTTTCGCCGCAGGGCCTGCCGACCGGCGTGCAGATCGTAGGTCCGTACCTCGAAGACCGCACACCGCTGAAACTCGCCGAACTGATCGAGCGCGAATTCGGCGGTTTCACGCCGCCGCCGATGTTTGATGATTAGAGCATGCCCGTCATTCCGGGGCAGCCCGCAGGGCTGAACCCGGAATCTAGAGATAGTTGAAGCGAGATTCCGGGTTCGCGCTGACGCGCCCCGGAATGACGAAAAGGGAGAGAACACCATGCGAAACGATCTTGCCGAACTGACCGCGCTCAACCGCGACTATGTCAATTCCGTGCAGAATTCCGACGTCAAGCGCTTCGACGAAATCCTCGCCGAGGATTTCTTTTGCTCCAATCCCGACAAGTCGCTGGTCGATCGCGCGGCCTTCCTGGCGCAGACCGCAAAGCCCGTCGCGATCAGGAATCTCGAAGCCCACAACGTCCGGATTCGCCTGATGGGCGACTTCGCCATCATCCATGCCGCGACAAGCTACACGACGCCAGACGGACAACAGGCTTCGGGCCGCTACACCGACGTCTGGGCGCGGCAGAACGGCCGCTGGCTCGCGGTCTCGGCCCACGTCTCGAGGTGAGAACGTCGTCCTGGCTACCTCGGTTCACCTCTCCCCGGCGGGGAGAGGTCGGTTTGCGCAGCAAACCGGGTGAGGGGGTGTGGGACCGACGAGAGACCGTAACCCCTCACCCCACCCCTCTCCCAACGGGGAGGGATCGCACCTTCGTTGCTGTCACAGTTCAACCCAATCTCATCACGCGCAAGAGCGTTACGCCGCCGCCAGCTTCTTCGGCGGGAAGCGGCCGTAAAAAGTCTCGCCCTTGGCGGCCATCTCTTCCAGCAGCTTCGGCGGGGTGAAGCGCGACCCGTATTTCGCTTCCAACTTGTGGCACAGCGCGACAAAATTCTTCGTCCCCATGAAGTCGATATAGGACAGCGTGCCGCCGGTGAAGGGGGCAAAGCCGAAGCCGAGGATCGAGCCGACGTCGGCCTCGCGCATGTCGGTGATGACGTGATCCTCCACCGTGCGCGCGGCTTCCACCGCCTGCACCACGAGAAAGCGCTGCTTCAATTCCTCGACGTCGAGCGTATCAGGGTCGAGATGCTTCGGCTGCAACCCGGACAGCGCCGCCCACAGGCTCTTCTGGCCCTTGCCCTTCTCGGGATAGTCGTAAAATCCCTTGCCGTTCTTGCGACCGAAACGGCCCTGTTTCTCAACCATCTCGACCAAAAGCTTCTTCTGCGCCTGGTCGATGGCGTTGGCGCCGAGATCGGTTTCCGTCGCCTTCATGATCTTGAGCACGAGATCGAGGGCTACTTCATCCGACAGCGACAGCGGCCCGACCGGCATGCCCGCCATCTTGGCGGTGTTCTCGATCATCGCCGGCGGCACGCCTTCCATCAGCATTTCCAGCCCCTCGGCGGTGAAACGCAGCACGCAGCGGTTGGCGAAGAAGCCTCTGCTGTCATTGACCACGATCGGGGTCTTGCCGATCACCCGCACATAATCGAGCGCGGTGGCGAGCGCGACATCGCCGGTGTTCTTGCCGACGATGATCTCCACCAGCATCATCTTCTCGACCGGCGAGAAGAAATGGATGCCGATGAACTTGCTCTGATCCCTGAACTCTTCGGCGAGCGAATTGATCGGCAGGGTCGAGGTGTTGGAAGCGAAGATCGCGTCCGGTTTCAGCAGCGGCTGCGCCCTGGCGTAGGTTTCGGCCTTTACCTTGCGATCCTCGAACACCGCTTCGATGACGAGGTCGCAATCCTTCAAAACGCCGTAATCGGCGGTCGCCGAGATGCGCCCGAGAATGGCGTCGCGGTCGCTTTCCTTGGCGCGGCCCTTGGCGATCAGATCGTCGATCACGGCCTTGGCGTGGCCCTTGCCCTTGTCGGCACTTTCCTGGTCGCGGTCGATCAGCACCACGTCGATGCCGGCCCGCGCCGAGACGTAGCCGACGCTGGCGCCCATGAAGCCGGCGCCGATGATGGCGAGTTTCTTTACCTTGGTCGGCGGCACGTTTTGCGGACGCCGCGCGCCCTTGTTCAATTCCTGCATCGACAGGAACAGGCTGCGGATCATCGCGGCTGCTTCCTTGGAGCGCAGGATTTGCGTGAAGTAGCGCGACTCGACGCGCAGCGCGGCGTCGATCGGCAGCTGCAGGCCTTCATAGACGCATTGCATGATGGCGCGCGCCGCCGGATAATTGTCATAGGTCTCGCGGCGGAAGATCGCGTTGCCGGCCGCGAACATCATCATGGTGTTCTTGGAATAGACCGGGCCGCCCGGCAGGCGGAATTCCTTGGTATCCCACGGCGCGACCGCCTTGCCGCCGCCCTTGATCCAGTCTTTGGCCGTTTTGATGAGATCGCCTGCGGGAACGATGGCGTCGATCAGCTTCAGCGCCTTGGCCTTGGCGAGATTGACCGCCTCGCCCTTCAGCAGCAATTGCATCGCATCCTGCGGCGCCACGATGCGCGGCACGCGCTGGGTGCCCCCGGCGCCGGGGAACAGCCCGACCTTGACCTCGGGCAGGCCGAGGCGGGTCTTCGGATTATCGGCCGCGACGCGGTAGTGGCAAGACAGCGTCAGTTCGAACGCGCCGCCGAGCGCGAGCCCGTTGATCGCGGCGACCCAGGGCTTGCCCGAGGTTTCGATTCCGCGAAACACCAGCGAGGATTTGCGGCTCGCGTCGAACAGCATCTGGTTGGCCGCGACCTCGCCCTTCTCCTTCAGCACATCGGCGTAGCGGTGGTTCATGCCCTCCAGCATCGACAGGTCAGCCCCGGCCGAGAACGCCTCCTTGCCCGAGGTGACGACGACGCCCTTGACCGCGGCGTCGGCAGAGGTCTGTTTCACGATCTCCTCGAGCTCAGTGATCGTGGTCTCGTCCAGCACGTTCATCGAACGTCCGGGAATGTCCCATGTGACCAGCGCAATGCCGTCGGCGTCGGTTTCGAGTTTGAAATTCTTTAAGGCCATGTTGTCGCTCCCAATTTTGTGTCCGTCATCCCCGGATGAGCGCAATCGCGCTCACTCGGGAGATGGCCTCGCCCTTGCGAGGCCCTCGAAGGATGACTCGATGAAATCTCCATCCTTCGAGGCTCAGGCTTCGCCCTCGCAGCTCAGGATGACGCCTGAGTTCTTGCCGGCAGATATTTACACCCGCTCGATGATCGTCGCCGTCCCCATGCCGCCGCCGATGCACAGCGTCACCAGCGCGGTCTGCTTGTTGGTGCGCTCGAGTTCGTCGAGCACGGTGCCGAGAATCATCGCACGCGTCGCCCCCAGCGGATGGCCGAGCGCGATCGCGCCGCCATTGACGTTGATCTTGTCGGGGTCGATGTCGAAGGCCTGCATGTAGCGCAGCACCACCGAGGCGAAGGCTTCGTTGAATTCAAACAGGTCGATGTCCGATTTCTTCATGCCCGAGCGCGCGAACAGCTTTTCGGTGACATCGACCGGGCCGGTGACCTTCATCGCCGGCTCCGAGCCGATATTGGCGAAGGCGCGGATCTTTGCCCGCGGCTTCAGGCCGTGCTTCTTGCCGGCCGCTTCGCTGCCGAGCAGCACCGCGCCGGCGCCGTCGACGATCCCCGACGAATTGCCGGCATGATGCACGTAATTGATGCGCTCGATCTCGGGATGCGACTGGATCGCCACCGCGTCGAAACCTCCATCTGCGCCATCCTTGCGAATGACGGCTGAGCGACGCCAGCGACTCATCGTCGTGGTGGGCCGCAGTGCTCGTCCTTGGCCAAAAGCGTCAGCCCATTGACGTCCTTGACCGGGATCACCGAATTCTTGAAGCGGCCCTCGTCCCAGGCCTTGCCGGCGCGCTGCTGGCTCTGTACCGCATAGGCGTCAACGTCGTCGCGCGAAAAGCCGTATTTGGTCGCGATCAGATCCGCTGAACGCCCTGCGGCATGTAGTAGGCCGGCACCGCGATCGACGGATCCACCGGCCAGGCGCCGCCGGAAGCGCCGATGCCGACCCGGCTCATGGATTCGGCGCCGCCGCCGATGGTGAGCTCGTGCTGGCCGCTCATGATCTGGGCGGCGGCGAAATTCACGGCATCGAGGCCGGAGGCGCAGAACCGGTTGATCTGGACGCCGGGGACGAATACGCCAAGCCCCGCCTCGATCGCCGCGAAGCGCGCGATGCACTTCCGGCCTCGCCGACCGGATCGACCACGCCGAGGTAGACGTCGTCGACCACGCCCTCCGCCAGATGGTTGCGCTGCTTCAGGGCCTTCAGCGGCGCGGTCGCCAGCGCCAGCGCGGTCACCTCGTGCAGCGCGCCATCCTGCTTGCCGCGGCCGCGCGGGGTGCGAACGTGATCGTAGATATAGGCCTCAGGCATGACGCCCTCCTGGTATGAGGATCATAATATATAGGCGGATTGGAAGTGATCCGCGGCCTTTGTCAGGGCCGCGAAGAATTTTTTGGGTCAGAACGCTTCCGCCGCCAATTCCATGGTGGTCGCGCAGCCGGTCTGGATGCGCGCAAGATGCACCGACGTCTCCGGCAGCATCCGCTCCATGAAGAAACGGCCGGTCACGAGCTTGGTGGTCAGATAGGGCATACTTCCCGCGGACGCAATCTTGTCGATCGCCACTTTCGCCATCCGCGCCCACATATAGGCGAAGGTGACGAGGCCGAACAGCTGCATGTAA
>CAVPFQ010000006.1:0-13343 GCA_963703845.1 uncultured Alphaproteobacteria bacterium | reverse complement strand
CCGCAGCAGCCAGTTCTCTGCGCCGACGGGCAGGACGTCGGCCGTCCCGAGGATGTACGGCAGGACGATCACCATGATGACGGCGGTGACCGCCCCGGCACTGCGCCGCAGCGCGGTGCCGATGGCGAAGGCGAGGACGGCGGCGCGGCGAGCAGCGCCGCGGTCCCGGCTATGACCCGTAGCTCGGTCAGCGAGGTCACCGGGAGCACGTAGCTGCCCTTGGCGTGCGCCAGGCGGTTACCGAGCGGGACCATGACGAGGGCGGCGGCCAGCCCGGCCACGAAGGCCACGGCCCCGGCCACGATGGCCTTGGCCGCCAGCACCCGGCCGCGCCGCGGGCTGGCGGCTAGCGTGGTGCGGATCATGCCCCGCCGGTACTCGGCGGTGATGAACATCACCGCCACGACGACCACCGCGATCAGCCCCGCGAACGCGCCCACCAGGCCTTGCTCGATGGTCGAGATGGGAAGGCCCGCCGTTGCTGCTGACACGAGCGGCGCGATGTCGCCGGACCCGCCCACGGTGAACCTGCCGCCGGCCTGTGAAACCCCTGAAACCCTTTGCTTAGTGCCCCGCCCGTGGCCTTGCCTCCTACAGCGTCGCCGGTCCACGCGCCGCCGGGCGAGGTGCCCGACAGGCTGGCGTGGTCGAAGACGCCGGTGGCCAGGGTGGGCCGCCGGCATTGGTGCCCCCGCCGAGTGACTGGACACCACCGTCGTGTGGCCAGGCGAGGTGGCGAACAGCCCGGCCTGCACAGTAGAAGGACAGGCCAGCCAGGCCGAGCGGTGCCGACCTGAGTCCAGTGGCTGCCGTCGGCCGAGTCGTAACCGGCGACGGTGTCGCCGGAGCGGGTCAGCCGCAGCCACCGCGGGGCTGCCGTGGCCGCGGCGCCCGGGTCCCGGCGATGTCGTGGGTGTAGTCGTATTGCATCCGCACCCCGTTGCTGCCGGTGGCCATCATCACCGCGTACGGGGAGCCCGGCCGGGTGCTTGCTTGATGATGGTCCCGGCCTTGGACCAGGGCGGCGCGAATGTCGGCGTTGGCCGCGTCCAACGTCTGCTCTGGAGCGACCAGCCAATGACACACGGAAAAAAGATACTAGGTCGTGTGGACAATCAAGGTCGATGGCGCAGTGAGGACTACTTCAAGAGCACCATAATGGAGGCGACATGGACGAAGGCGAGGAAGTTCCGGGCGGTCTTCTCATAGCGTGTCGCCACCCGCCGGAACTGCTTGATTTTGTGCCAGAACCGCTCGACCACGTTGCGGTCCTTGTAGCGTTCCGCATCGTAGCTCCGGGGCTCCTTGCGGTTCTTCCTCGGCGGGATCACCGCCTCCGCCCCTTGCGCCTCGATCGTCTCCACCACCTTATCGCTGTCGTAACCCTTGTCCCCGATCACCACCTCGATCGGCAACCCTTCCAGCAACGGACTCCGCCTGCGTCACGTCGGCTTCCTGCCCCGCCGTCAGACGACCGTACCGGCAGACCCAAGCCGCTTACCCCGACGTGGACCTTGGTCCCGAATCCGCCCCGGCTGCGGCCGAGGGCTTGCTCGTCCTGACCGCCCGTGCCATCGACCCCTTTTTCGCCCCGGCGGCATGGGGATGGGCGCGGATGACGGTGGAGTCGAGGATGAGCCATTCCAGGTCGGGATCTTGCAGCGCTCGAAGACCTTCCCAGACGCCCTTCTTGGACCAACGGTCGAAGCGGCGCAAGGCGTTGTTCCAGTTGCCGAAGCGTTCGGGGAGGTCACGCCAGGGGCGCCGGTCTTGCCGATCCACAGCACGGCATCGACGAACAGGCGGTTGTCCAAGGCGGTGCGTCCGCGAAGGCCGGGTCGACCAGGGAGAGATCCTTGATACGCTCCCACTTCGTCGAGATGGCATGGCGGTGTCGCATGATCTCCCTCGCTGGTTTGTGAATCACCGCCTGATCTATTCGGTCCTCCTAGGATTGTCCACACGACCTAAGAATACAAATCAAAAATGCCCAAAAGTGCGTGGGAATTTCGTCTTCTCTGACCTATTTGTCTTTGTCTTTTTTCCGTGTGTTCCGTGTTTTCCGTGGTGATGTTCTTCTCTTCATCCGGGCGGCCAGGTTAGATCGCGGCCGCCGAGCAGGTGCAGGTGCAAGTGCGGCACCGTCTGGCCGGCGCGTTCCTTGCAGTTGAGCACCAACCGATAACCGTCGCCGATGCCGAGTTGGTCCGCGAGTTTCGCCGCCACCAGATGCAGCCCAGCCGATAATCGGGGGAGAGCTCGATCATCTTCTGGGCATCGTCGAACAGCGCGCGCCACTCCTTCTTGTCTTCAAGGGCGAACGCGCGATTCTCATAGCCCCATAGCAGCTTGGGATCGAGCTTGATCGCAGTGGATGTCTCCGCGATCGCTTCGTCCATCCGTTGCTTGCTTCTGAGCATGTAACCTCGATTGGCATGGGCGAGCGCATAGTTGGGATTCAAGGAGATGGCTTGATTGAAATCCTGCATGGCGCGATCGCTGTCGCCAAGATCGCGAAACAGGACGCCTCGATCATTCAGGAAGTACGGACTGGCGGGTGCGATTGCGAGCGCCTGATTGTAATCGCTCATCGCCAATTGAGCCTGCTTCAGGGAATAGTGAGCATATCCCCGCAGATAGTATGCCTCGGCAAGTTGGTTGCCTTTCAGCTCGCCCGAAGCAATTCGACTCGAGCATGCCGTGATGCGCTGGTTGAAATCCTCTGCCGATCTGCACGCGGATCCCACAACATCGACTTGCTCCGCCGGCTTTTCGGGAACGCTCTGGGCCGGCTTGCCCCAGGGAATGCTGCCGGGATGCGCCCATGCCAGAACGAAGACCAGCATCGCAATCGCCTGAGGCCAGATGATCCATGACATCCGATACCATCGGTCGTCATACCAAAGCCGACCGTGATCTTGCAGCCAGGAAGAAGTCCTTGCGTTCATGGACCTGGTCCTTTGCAGGGCCTAGATTTCAATGCCGGAAAGCGCTTCCGGATGGACGACAAACGCCTTGCGCCTCGCGTTGTTACAGCAGCCCCTTTGAGAAATTATCCTGCATATCCTGCGCCAACAAGTGGAAACGCCGTCGAGGCATCGCGCGGGAGCAACGCCGGTAAGTACTTCGCACAACGGCCTGTGGTGGAACAGTGAGGCGCAAAAACGCCCGGTGACAGGCTTTTTTGACAGCTGGCCCGACATATTTCTTTGCGCCCTTTTGCGGTTTGAGTAAACTATTCGCGGTTGATTGGGCTGTTGGTTGGGGGGCACGGGAATGTCTGAATCCGGGCAAACGCCGGCAACTGCAAGCGAGCGAGCGGCGAGCGCGGCTCCTCGATCCAGAGCAAGCGGCGGCCCAGGCCAACGCGCCGTGATCATCGCCGTGGCGGGCTTTTTGCTCGTCGCCGGGGCTGTCGGGCTGGTGCTGCGGAAAACCGATCTCAGCCCGATGTCGGGCAGTTCGGCTCAACCGACGCTTTCATATGTGGCCCAGCGCGACATTAGTGCCGCCGCGACGACGCTAACGCCGTCGGCAGCGGGACCACTGGTGCAGGAGGCGGAGAGTTGCAAGGTTCCGCTGGTCTCGATGACGATCGCCAGGGGAACAGCCGATATCGGCAGCACAGTTCGAATCCGCTCGGGCAGCTACGTTTCTCCGTATTTCACCGTCACCGAGGGCATGCAAAGGATCGCGGTACCCTACCCAGGGCCCTACGGCTCAGGCTCCGGCACATTTATCGTTGAGGGCAACGCCCACGGGGCGATCCTGGGTCTCACCCCGACAAAGGTTCTCATAGACCTCCCCGCTGCTCAGACCATTCCCGTCGTATGGCGTCCCGTGAACCCCTGCTAGCTGAACCGCTATCGAGATGAAAAACCCGTTCAAGGACCAGCCGATCCTCCCGATCATCGTCGGGGGAGTTGCGGCTGCGGTTATCACCGCCTGGATTTTCAATCCGCAATCGGGGCCGGCGGGATGGATCAAGGGTCTGTCACCCTCGACGCAGGCCATCTTGGGCGGCACCATGATCGTCCTGGTGCTCGCCAGCGTTGGCCTGCTGCTGACAATTGCCGCGTCGGTCGGCGCACGCACCGGGGCGCTGCAGCCGGCCCCGACCGGCGGCATGTCCGACGTGATCAAAATGCTGTTCGCTCCACGGCGGACCGTTCCCGATACGCCACCCAACAAGGCCATCGAGGACCTTGAAGCCATGGTGGGGCTGGTGCCGGTCAAGCGCGAGGTCAACGGCCTGATCGCCCGGCTGCAGGTCGAGCAAAAGCGGCGCGCCCAGGGGCTACCCACGGCCGCGATGAGCCTGCACATGGTGTTCACCGGGCCGCCGGGCGTCGGCAAGACCGAGGTCGCGCGCGCGCTTGGACAAATCTACCGATCGCTTCGGGCGCTGCGCGTCGGACACCTGGTCGAGGTTCAGCGCGCCGACGTCGTCGCGGGTTTCATCGGGCAAACCGCGCCCAAAATGCTGGATAAATGCAAGGAAGCGCTCGATGGAATTTTGTTCATCGACGAAGCCTACACGCTTGCAGGTACGCCCGGATCGAGCGGAGACTTCGGCAGGGAAGCGATCGACGCCTTGTTGAAATTCATGGAAGACCATCGTGACCGCATCATGGTGATCGTCGCCGGCTATCCCAACGAGATGCGCCGTTTCATCGACGCCAATCCCGGCCTTGCCGGACGGTTTACAAAGACGATCGATTTTCCAGCCTATAGTGCCGACAATCTCTGCGAAATCTTTCGCGGCATGGCGGCGAAGCAGCACTTCACCTTGCCGGAAGGCTTTCAGTCCAGGGTCAAGCCCTGGATTAGCGAGCGATCGCGCGCTCAGGACTGGGCCAACGCAAGAGAGATGCGCACGCTGTTGGAAAAGGCGCGGGAGGCGCAAGCGATGCGCATCTCGGTGGATCCGTCCGCCGACCTTTCGCGCATCGAAATCGCGGATCTGATGCGGGCCACGGGCCGCGGCTAGCATGATATGACGATAACGGCGCTCACGATCGTATTCATTCTCACCGCAGGGTTAAGCGTGACGTTCATCGCCGTGCGGCTGGTCCAGCAGCACGCTCAGCCCTCGATGGCGAATTCGCCCGATCTGATCCGTCCCATCACAATTGTCGACGCTGACGACACGCCCGAGACGTCACCCCTGGAGATGGCATTTACCAGGCTCGACGCCATGGTCGGGCTCGCCCCGGTCAAGCAGGAGATCAGAAGCCTGGTCGCGCGCATGTCGGTCGAGCAGAAGCGCCGGGATCAGGGTCTCGATGTCTCCGCGCTCAGCCAGCACATGGTGTTTACCGGACCGCCCGGCGTCGGCAAGACCGAAGTCGCCCGCCTCGTCGGCGATATCTTTCGAGGCTTGAAGGTGCTTCGCAAAGGGCACGTCGTCGAGACCGACCGTGCCGGCATGGTGGCTGGATACATCGGGCAGACCGCAACAAGAACACTGGAAAAATGCCGCGAGGCGCTCGACGGCATCCTGTTCATCGACGAGGCCTACACCCTGGCCGCGGCGCACGGCGACAACTATGATCCCGGCAAGGAGGCGATCGACACGCTGCTGAAATTCATGGAGGACAATCGCGACCGCATCGTCGTGATCGTCGCCGGCTATCGAAATCAGATGCGGCGCTTCATCGACAGCAATCCCGGTCTTAACAGCCGCTTCAGCAAGACCGTCGAGTTTCCCTCCTATAGTCCCGCCGAATTATCGGAAATCTTCCGGCGCATGGCGGCCCGGCAGCAGTTCAACCTGCCCGAGGGCTTCGAGGTCAGGCTCAACGCATGGATCGAGGGCCGCGCGACCACCGAGGACTGGGCCAATGCCCGCGAGATGCGCACCTTGCTGGAAAAGGCGCGCGAGGCGCAGGCGATGCGGATCTCGCTGGATCCATCGGCGGATCTTTCGCTGATCACGATCGAAGACATCGCTGCGGCGACCGGCCAGCAGGCCGAGGACAACGAAGCGCAGGTTGCAGCGGCGCTCGAAAAACTCGACGCTATGGTCGGTCTCGTCCCCGTGAAACAGGAGATGAAGGGACTGGTTGCACGCATGGCAGTCGAGCAGAAGCGCCGCGATCAGGGACTTCCCGTCGCGGCGCTGAGCCAGCACATGGTATTCACCGGGCCGCCCGGCGCCGGCAAGACCGAGGTCGCGCGTGTCGTCGGCGAGGTTTTCCGCGCCCTGAAGGTGCTGCGCAAGGGACACGTCGTGGAAACCGACCGGGCCGGCCTGGTGGCAGGCTATGTCGGACAGTCCGCGACAAAAACGCTCGACAAATGCCGCGAGGCGCTCGACGGCATCCTGTTCATCGACGAGGCCTACGCGCTGGGCACACCACCCGGCATCACGATAGGTCATGATTTCGGCAAGGAAGCCATCGAGACGCTGCTGAAATTCATGGAGGACAATCGCGGTCGCCTCGTCGTGATCGTCGCAGGCTACCGCAACGAGATGCGCCGCTTCATCGACAGCAATCCGGGCCTGAATAGCCGCTTCAGCAAGACCGTCGAGTTTCCGTCCTACGATTCCAGCGAACTCTGCGAAATCTTCCGCCGCATGGCCGCCCAGCAGAAGTTTGCCTTGCCCGATGGCTTCGAGGCCAAGATCAAACCCTGGGTCGAAAGCCGCTCGAAGGCCGAGGACTGGGCCAATGCCCGCGAAATGCGAACGCTGCTGGAGAAAACGCGGGAGGCACAGGCGTTGCGCCTTGCCAACGACCCATCGGCCGATGTTTCGCTGGTCACGATCGAAGACGTCGTCGTGGCGACCGGCCAGCAGTCCGAAGACAACGAAGCCCAAATTGCCGCGGCGCTGGAGAGGCTCGACGCCATGGTCGGTCTCGTCCCCGTGAAACAGGAGATGAAGGGGCTGGTCGCGCGCATGGCAGTCGAGCAGAAGCGCCGCGAGCAGGGACTTCCCGTCGCGGCGCTGAGCCAGCACATGGTATTCACCGGCCCGCCCGGCGCCGGCAAAACCGAGGTGGCGCGTGTCGTCGGCGAGGTTTTCCGCGCCCTGAAGGTGCTGCGCAAGGGACACGTCGTTGAAACCGACCGGGCCGGCCTGGTGGCAGGCTATGTCGGGCAGACCGCGACAAAGACGCTCGACAAATGCCGCGAGGCGCTCGACGGCATCCTGTTCATCGATGAGGCCTACACGCTGGGGACGCCGGCCGGCATCACGATAGCTCATGACTTCGGCAAGGAAGCGATCGAGACACTGCTGAAATTCATGGAAGACAATCGCGAGCGCATCGTCGTGATCGTCGCGGGCTACCGCAATGAAATGCGCCGCTTCATCGACAGCAACCCGGGTCTGAATAGCCGCTTCAGCAAGACCATCGAGTTTCCGTCCTACAATTCCAGCGAACTCTGCGAAATCTTCCGGCGCATGGCCGCCCGGCAGAAGTTTGCCTTGCCCGACGGCTTCGAGGCCAAGCTCAGGCCCTGGGTCGAAAGCCGCTCGAAGGCCGACGACTGGGCCAATGCCCGCGAAATGCGAACGCTGCTGGAGAAAACGCGGGAGGCACAGGCGTTGCGCCTTGCCAGCGACCCATCGGCCGATGTTTCAAAAGTCACGATCGAGGACGTCGTCGTGGCGACCGGCCAGCAGAGCGAGGATAACGAAGCTCAAATTGCCGCCGCGCTGGAGAAACTCGATGCCATGGTCGGTCTCGTCCCCGTGAAACAGGAGATGAAGGGACTGGTTGCACGCATGGAGGTCGAGCAGAAGCGCCGCGAGCAGGGACTTTCCGTCGCGGCGCTGAGCCAGCATATGGTGTTCACCGGCCCGCCCGGCGTCGGCAAGACCGAAGTCGCGCGGCTGATCGGCGAGATTTTCCGGGCCCTGAAGGTGCTGCGCAAGGGACATATCGTGGAAACGGACCGGGCCGGCCTGGTCGCAGGCTATGTCGGGCAGACCGCGACAAAGACGCTCGACAAATGCCGCGAGGCGCTCGACGGCATCCTTTTCATCGACGAGGCCTACACGCTGGGTACCCCGGCCGGCATCACGATAGGTCACGACTTCGGCAAGGAAGCGATCGAGACGCTGCTGAAATTCATGGAAGACAATCGCGAGCGCATCGTCGTGATCGTCGCGGGCTACCGCAACGAGATGCGGCGCTTCGTCGACAGCAATCCCGGCCTGAACAGCCGCTTCAGCAAGACCATCGAGTTCCCCTCCTACGATTCCGGCGAACTTTGCGAAATCTTCCGGCGCATGGCCGCGCGCCAGCAATTCGCTCTGCCCGATGGGTTCGAGGCCAAGCTCAGGCCCTGGATCGAGGGCCGTTCGAAAGCGGAAGACTGGGCCAATGCCCGCGAAATGCGGACTCTGCTGGAGAAAACCCGGGAATCACAGGCGTTGCGGCTCGCGACCGATCCGTCAGCCGATGTTTCAAAGGTCACGATCGAGGATGTCGTTCTGGCAACCGGCCAGCAGCAGGAAGATAACGAGGTCTCGATTGCCGCCGCGCTCGAGAAACTCGACGCCATGGTTGGTCTTGCGCCGGTGAAGCAGGAAGTCAAACGGCTCTCGGCGCGGCTCGAAGTCGAGCAGAAACGCCGCGCGCAGGGGCTTCCAATCGTCGCCCTCAGCCAGCACATGGTGTTCACCGGACCGCCTGGCGTCGGCAAGACCGAGGTCGCGCGCGTGATCGGCGAGATTTTCCGGGCGCTGAAGGTTCTGCGCAAGGGACAAATCGTGGAGACCGATCGTTCGGGCCTCGTGGCAGGCTATGTTGGACAGACCGCGACAAAGACGCTCGACAAATGCCGCGAGGCGCTCGATGGCATCCTGTTCATCGACGAGGCCTATACGCTGGCGGCGAACGCCGATTTCGGCGTCGGTCATGATTTCGGCAAGGAAGCCATCGACACGCTGCTGAAGTTCATGGAGGACAATCGGGATCGCATCGTCGTCATCGTCGCAGGATACCCCAATGACATGCGGCGGTTTATCGAGAGCAATCCGGGCCTGAGCAGCCGCTTCACCAAGACGATTGATTTTCCGGCCTATGGGACCGGCGATCTCTGCGAAATCCTCAAGCGCATGGCGGAACGTCAACACTTCACGCTTCCCGGCGATTTCGCGGGCGCCTTGACGACATGGATCGAAGGGCGATCGAAGTTGCCCGATTGGGGTAATGCACGGTCGATGCGCACGCTGCTGGAAAAGGCGCGCGAGGCGCAAGCCATCCGCATCTCGACGGACGCGGTTGCCGACCTGTCACGGATTACAACCGAGGATCTGCTCGATGCAACAGTCAGCTGACCATGGGCTGTGCCGTGTCGGACTTCCTGAAAAGCATTGGGAAAATCTCGCCGCGCTGCCGGGTTCGGCTCTTGTCCGGAAGCAGGATTCTTGGGACATTATCGGCACCCTATAGATTTTCCTGGTTCGGAATCCCGAAAGATGCGAGCCATTCGATCCATTGTCATATCGATTGCAGCAGCGATTACGGCGCTTCAGATCGCGATGCCGCAGCTGTCTTGCGCGGTCGCCGGCGAAGCCGCGCAGGATATGCCGCGCCGTCTGATTATCGCGCAGGCGCCAATGGGCTCACATGATCCCCACGCGCCGTCGCTGACGCCGGCCGCGCCTCTGCCGCCGCCAAAAGCCGATTATATTCCGCCAAGTCTCCAGCCCAGCCAGTCCGCTCCGGACGAACCGGACCAGCCGTCGGAGTTGTGGGGCGCAATCGGCTTTACCGCGGACGGCTCCTATTCCTCGATCTGGAAGGTGCCCTCGAAACCGGAAGCCGAGGCGGAGGTCGCCAAGAAATGCGCGGCATTCGGACGTGGCAGCTGTCAGGTCGTCAGCTTTTCCGGAAAGCAATGCGCGGCGCTGGCGACGTTCATCGGATCCTACCGGCGGCGGCGCTGGGACCTGTCGTTTACGGCGGGCGGCGAAACCTATCCGGAGGCGCAAAACGCAGCGATGACAAGATGCAATTCAGATGAACGATCGCAGGGTCGCTGCCAGTTGCGCACCGCGGCCTGCGCCGACGGACGATAGGGCCGTTACCCGCGATGCAGGAACTCGGTATCTCGACGGCATTGGATGCCGCCCGCCGTCTCAGCGCAGCACGTGCCGCGGCAGCCACAGCGACACTTCCGGAATATAGGTGACGCACATCAGCACCGCGAACATCACCGCATAGAACGGCCAGATTTTCCGCATCACCTGCTCGATCGTGACCTTGCCGACGGCGCAGCCGACGAACAGGATCGATCCGACCGGCGGATGGCATAGCCCGATGCCGAGGTTGAGCAGCATGATCATGCCGAAATGAACGGGATCGACGCCGAAGTTCTGCATTACGGGCAGAAGGATCGGGGTTGCGATCAAAATCGATGGCGCCATGTCGACCAGCGTGCCGAGCACCAATAGCAGGATGTTGATCAGGAACAGGATGACGTATTTGTTGCTGGAGATCGACAGGAAGAACGCCGTCATTTTTGCCGGCATCTGCGTCAGCGCCATCACATAGCCGACGCTGGAAGCGCAGGCGATCAGCGTCAGCACCATCGCGACCGTGCGCAGCGTCCGGTGCAGCAGCACCGGCAGGTCGCGCCAGCGATAGTCCCGATAGATGAACATCGTCACCAGGAACGCCCAGACGCAGGCGACCGCGCCGGCCTCGATCGCGGTGAAGATGCCGCCCAAAATGCCGCCGAGGATGATGACCAGCGTCACCATGCCCCAGGCGGCGTCGATCGTGATCCTGAGCGCGTCTTTTGCCGGCACCGTCTGGCCGCGTGGATGCCCGTCACGGTAGGCGACGACCAGACAGAGCACGATCAGCGAGAAGCCGAGCAGGAGCCCCGGAAAGACGCCGGCCATGAACAGCGCGCTGATCGAGATCGTGCCGCCGGTCGCCAGCGAATACAGCACCGCATTGTGGCTCGGCGGCACCAGCAGCGCCTGCACCGACGAGGTGATGGTCAGATTGGTGGCGAACACCCGGGGAAAGCCGGTCTTCTCCATCTGCGGGATCATCACCGAGCCGATCGCGGAGGTGTCGGCCACCGCCGAGCCGGAAATGCCGCTCAAAAATGTCGTCGCCAGCACGTTGACGATGGAAAGGCCGCCGCGCACGCGGGTGAAGCCGACCAGCACATCGGCGAATGCGACCAGGCGCCGCGCCATGCCGCCTTCCGCCATGATCGCGCCGGCGAGCACGAAAAACGGGATCGTCAGCATCGCCACCTTGCTGACGCCGTCGGAGATTTTCAGCATCACCGCTTCCAGCGGAATTCCGATCGACCAGGCGCCGGCGATCGCGGCCAGCGCCAGCGAATAGGCGATCGGCATGCCGATGACGAAACAGACCAGCATGGTGGCAAGCAGAACGAAGATATCCATTGGACGGCTTGCCCCGGTCAGTTGAACGGCACGACTTCGTGGTTTTGCGGCAGCGGATCGGGAGGCGCGCCCAAAAAAATCCGCTCGATGATGAACAGCAGCAGGCAGGCGCCGCCGACCGGAATCGGCAGATAGGTGACGCCGACCGACAGGAACGGGAAATCCGCGATCGTGTTGTACCAGGTCACTTCGACGAGCCGCGTGCCCCACGCGATCATGAAGGTCGCGATCAGCCCCATCAGCAACTGAACCACGAGATCGAGCAGGCGGCGCCATCTCGCCGGCAACTGGTCGGCGAAGTACGAAACGTTCATGTGCAGATTGAGCCGATAGGCCGCGGCAGCGCCCACGAAGGTCAGTACGATCGTCAGCAGCACGGCCATCGGTTCCGGCCAGGACGCGGCGCTGTTGAGCACGTAGCGGGTAAAGACCGCCCACGGGATCACGGCCGAAATCAGCACCAGCGCGGTGCAGCCGACGATGACGCAAACCAGATAGAGCGCGTCCATCGTTCGTCGATACAGTGCGGCCATTCTCCGGATCTTTCGATGGTCGGCCGGGCGTTTGCAGGGCATTGTCAATGCGCCGCAAAGCCGACTGCGCGCGTCAGGCGATGGTCTGGATACGCTTGATCATGTCCTGGTATTTTGGGCCATACTTGTCCCATACCGGCTTGACCGCGTTCTGGAACGGCGCCTTGTCGGCGATGTCGACGATCTGGCAGCCGGCTGTCCTGGCCTTGTCCATCGCCTTCTGCTGATACTGGTTCCAGAGCTCGCGCTGTTCCAGCTGCGCCTCGCGGGCGAACTTCTTGATCAGGCCCTGATCGTCGGCGGAAAGCTGGCTCCATGCCCTCTTGGAGAACACCAGCACCTCGGGGATGATCAAATGCTCGGTGAGCGAGAAATATTTTGCCGCCGTGTAGTGATTGGAAAAGACATAGCTCGGCGGATTGTTCTCGGCGCCGTCGATGACGCCGGTCTGCAAGGCGCTGAACACCTGGTCGTAGCCCATCGCAACGCCATTGCCGCCGAGCGCGTTCATCATGTCGATGAAGATCGGATTGCCGATGACGCGGAATTTCAGGCCCTTGACGTCCCCGATGGTCTTGATCGGCCGCCTGGTGTTGTACAGGCTGCGCGCGCCGGCATCCATCCAGCACAGCGCGACCAGCCCGGCATTGGGGCTGGCCGTGATCTTGTCGAGCAACTCCTGGCCGATCGGGCCGTCCATCATCTTTTCGGCATGCGCGGTATTCTTGAACAGGAACGGCATGTTGACGACGTTGATGTCGTCGACGATCGGGCCCATCGATCCGACGCTGACCCGCAGCATCTGGATGGCGCCGATCTGGGTCTGCTCGATGGTCTCCTTCTCGCCGCCGAGCTGCATCGACGGATACATCTGGACCGAGAGCCGCCCTTGCGTGGCGACCTCGAGCTTCTTGCCCAAATTCTCGGTCGCCACCACGGTCGGATAGCCGGGCGGCTGCACGTCGGAAGCCTTGAACACCGCTTTGGTCTGCGCTCTTGCAGACGACAGCGGCGGCAGGCTCGCCATCGCCGCCCCAAGCCCTGCGCCCAGTTTCATGAAATCGCGGCGTTTCATTGCAATCCTCCCACGCGCGTTGTCGTTCTGCTTGCCTCGGCCTGATGCCACCCGACGCTAGGCCTTGCGGTTCTTTTCGACAATCTCGCGGAACTTCTTGACATTGTCCTCACCTGCATAGGCCGCGATCCGCGCGTAGGCCGGGTCCATCCTGGCGCGGAACGGCGCGAGGTCGGGCCGTGTCATCTGCATTCCGGCCTTCTGCAGCTTGTCGATCTGGTCGGCCTCCGAATCGGCCATCAGCTTGCGCATCAGCTCGCCGGAGCTCTTGCTTTCCTCCCGGAAGATCGCCTGCTGGTCCGGCGTCAGCCGCTTCCAGCTATTGATGCCGACGGCATGGATCATG
>CAVPFQ010000005.1:0-21208 GCA_963703845.1 uncultured Alphaproteobacteria bacterium | reverse complement strand
TGGATCCGGCCGGCATTGCCGTACTGGTGCGCGCCGTCGGCAAGCAGCGGTTCCAGCGGTGCGAAGAAATACCGCGAGGGATTGGCGACGCGCGTCTGATTGGAGCCATCCTTGCGAACTTCCGCGCGCAGCTTGGCCAGAATCTCGGCGGAGCCGGGTATTTCGTCGTCGCCCAGTTCCAGCCGTTCGAGCTCGGTCAGAAGGTTGCCGCGCGTCATCGGTGTCAGCCGCTGCAGAAATTCCCCGATCCGGTCGGCCAGTGTCATGACACGTCGTTTCCGCCATCTGATCCGCTAGCCGAGGATCGGCCCATCTTGCGCCGGCATCGTCGCGCAAAAGTCCAAACATCTGACGAACAAGATCACCTGGCCGTAAATTAAGAAGTAAACGCGCTCCCCGTGAAACTACGGGTTTCCGCGGTCACCCGCGGGGTTATGGCACGGGGATGGGTAGAACTACGGGGATTTGTCGCAAGCCACGCATTTATCGGGCTTTTTGAGCGGCCTGGCGCGAAGCCTGCGGCAGCGCGCACAGGCGTTCCTGTGGTGGATTCCGGCAAACACCGTAGTCTTACCGGGTAAAAAATTAACTTCCGAAAAGGCTGGGACCGTTAAACAAATTGGATGTCGCAGCCCGAAGCCAGTGATTCGCAATTTTCCAGGTGGACCGAACCCGGCACGTCTGCCGACGACGAGAGCGAAATCATCCGGCTGTCCGCCGGGCGCATCAGGGCGATGGAGGAGGCCGGGGCCGAGATCGCCCGCCAGCTCAATGGCCCGTTGACCGCACTGCTGCTCTACATGGGCGAGATCAAGCAAAACAGCCAGCAGCTTGCGCAGGCTGCCGGCAACCGGTTTTACCTGCAGCAAGTGGTCGAGAACGCGCTTGCGCAAACCGAGCGCGTCTGCGCCATGATCAAGCAGATGGCGGACCCTCAAGAGGGCCTCGCCGGGGCGCCTTGCCGCAAGGCGGCATCCCAGGGCCAAACCGGCCATGCCAGGGAAATTCGCACGCCGGGCGTGATGTTTTCGTCAGAGGCCGGTCAGAAGCCATTGACCAAGCGCGAGCGCGAGGTCCTCAATCTCATCAGCCAGGGTTTTTCCAACAAGCAAGGCGCCCAGCGGATGCATATCAGCCCCAGGACGTTCGAAAGCCATCGCGCCGAGGCGATGCGGAAGCTGGGTGCGCGAAATACCGCGGACCTGGTCCGTCTGGCGCTCCTGCATCCAGCGGTCTAGAGCATTGATTTAACTGGCTTTTCTCGGCCGCGATGCGTTGCAGTCGCGTTTCGTCCGAGGATCGATGCGTGAGGCCGGCAACGCCGGGCGCCGCATCCGCTCCGTAAAGGTCTTCCACGAACGCGCGGACACCGAGGCCTCGGCCGCAGCCATGCTGGAATTGACCTTGGGCTCGCGCGGGACGATGTGATGGCCCACCGCAGTCGGAACGCTCAATTTGCGTTCCAGGATCGATCGAACGTGGCCCGTGACCATCGATCCGCCCGAGCGTGATGGTCGTCACGGGGCGGCCATTGAACTGCGCGATGCGGAAACGCCGGACTTCCTTGGGGTCGGTCGTTTCGAACGTGAACATTACAAGCCCTCTTTTGCTAGCCTGCGACTATCGCCGCTGAACCTTAGCTGTGTTATGAAAATCGCCGAAACCGTAGAAGTACGGTCGCGAGATCCCCGGGGAGCGCCATCACGTCTTGCGCCGTAACCGCGACAGATTGCCGTGTTTCGGGCTTGGGCCGCGTTAGAGTAGGTATTTAATTGTGAAGGCGTAGGGGTTACGCGGTCGAGCCCGGGAAAACAGCTTCCATCTTGGTCTTCAGCGTGGCCGCATTGAACGGCTTGACGATGTAGTTGCTGACGCCGGCTTTCTTGGCGGCGATGACGTTTTCGGTCTTGGATTCCGCCGTGATCATGATGAAGGGGTCTTCGAAAGATCGGGGCTGGCGCGGACTTCGCTGAGGAGGTCGTAGCCGGTCATCGGCTCCATGTTCCAGTCGGAAATCACCAGGCCGTATTTCTTGCCCTGCATCTTGGCGAGCGCGGCCGAGCCGTCGCTGGCATCGTCGACATTCTCGAAGCCGATCTGCTTGAGCAGGTTGCGGATGATCCGGATCATGGTGTTGTAGTCATCGACCACCAGGATCGGCATCGACCAATCAAAAGCCATGTCTTTCTCCGCGTTCAAGTTGCCGAACACGGGCGGGACATTCATGGCGTGCGAAGTCTACTCGACGCTTTCCGAATGTGCGCTCGTCAGCATCGCGACGATTATCAGCGGTCATTGAACAGCGCGTTAATTCCCGGCCGGATAATGGACCAAGCCGCGCCGACGGCAGTACTTATACGGTCACATGCCGCAACGCGGCGGTGGCCTGGCTTGAACAAACTGCGCGCCGCGCTTACGACGGGCAGCGCGGCCGCAGCAACCTGTCGTATTGCGCCTTGACGGTTGCGTAGCATTCGCAGGCGGTCTTGCTGAGGCCGTCGACATCGGTGATCTCGATATGTCCGCGGCTGTAGTGGATGACATGGGCCTGCTGCAGCGTGTTGGCCACCAGCGATACGCTGTTGCGCCGCGCGCCGATCATCTGCGCCATCGATTCCTGCGTCAAAATCAGCTTGCAGTCGCCGGACAGATCGTGGGTCTGCAACAGGCATCGCGCCAGCCGGGACTCCACCGTGTGGGAGGCGTTGCATCCTGCGGTTTGCTGGATCTGCGCATAGATCGCGAGTCCATGCCGAACCAGCGCCGTTCGAAACGTCGGGCTTTGGTCGGCCGCGGCGCGAAGCCGGTCGATCTCGAGCGTCGAGGCAACGCCGGGCACCAGCACCACCGCGCTGTTCAGCGCGGTCGGATCGCCAAGCGCGGAGAATGAGCCGAACATGCTGTCGCGGCCGATCATCGCGATCTGCACATGTTCGCCCTTTGCGAGCTTCACGACCAGGGAGATCACGCCCCTATGCGGCAGGTAGGCGCGCCTGAGCGTTTCCCACCTCGACCAGCACGTTTTCCGAAACCAGATCGACGGTTCGCAAATGCGGACGGATCAATTCGAAATCATCCGCGGCGAGCGCCGACAAAAATCCGTTGGGTGAACGAGGAATTGAGTCCAAACGAACCTCCTCCCCCAAGGAATACAACCGTTCCCGGGTGACCGCCGCTATGCACGGTCGCTGACGTAGAGGATGAGCCGGGCACCCATCGTTGGCAAGGAGAAATGGCAATCCCGCCGCCTGGTTCTCGCCGCTATGCGCGCTATCGTGCAGATGACCGCGGCAAGCGTCAACGCGGCACGTTCAACAGCCGCCGATGATGCGCCTTGACGGCGTCATAACACTCGCACGCCGTCTCCCGGAAACCGTCCGCATCGATGATGTCGATGTGCCCGCGGCTGTAGCTGATGATGCCGGCCTGCTGCAGTGCGTGAGCGACAATCGAGATCGCGTTGCGCTGCACGCCGATCATCTGCGCGAGAAACTCCGGGTCAGCGGCAAGGCTGCCGTCGGACAGGTCGCGCGCCGCAACAGCCAGCGCGCCAGCCGTGCTTCTACCGAGTGCGATGCGTTGCACGCGGCGGATTGCTGGGCCAGTGCGAACAGCGCCTGCTCGTGTCGCGCCAGCGCCGTTCGAAAAGCGACGCTTCGATCGGCGAGCGCGCGAAAATCCGCGACGTCGAGGATGGCCGCGGTGCCCGGCAAGACGACGACCGCCGAGGTCAATGAGATGCCGCCACCGAGCGCGGCCGAGGCGCCGAACACGCTGTCGCGCCCCACCGTTGCCACCTCGACCGATTGCCCTTCCGAAAGGCGAACCATCATCGAGATCGCCCCGCTCTGCGGCAAATAGACGTGCGTCAGCGGGTTGCCGGCCTCGACCAGGACGGCTTCCTTGACCAGTTCGACCAATTCGAGGCGCAGGCGCAACGCCTCGAGCTCTGCCGCGGGCAGTTCCTGCAACAGACGATTGGGTGAAGGCTGGATCAAAGGCATTAGCTCTCCCGCCGCAAAGGCGGGAACTGAATCTCTCGTCACCTGCATCGTGGCTCATTCGGGTAGCGAGTGAAAGATAGCTCGTCCATTCCGTTCCGCAAGGCGTTAGTTGCATAATATATACCATACACGTGCCGGATGACACCTATTCACGATGAAGGGCAGACAGACCGGCCCATTTACGGCGGAAATAAGAATGGCGCGCTGATTCGCGGCGACGAAAATCGCAATGCAATCAAACACCGGACAGCCGGGCGCGTGAGACCACGGCAGGAGAAGCCGTAATGCGCCGCATTTTGGTTGTGGATGACGATCCGCATATCTGCCTCGCCATTCGCGCTTGGCGCGAGCGGTATGGTTTTAGGGTCTCGATCGCCGACGGTGGCGCCAACGGTCTCGCCGCCGTCGACAATGCGACGTTCGAGTTGATGATCGTCGACGTCTTCATGCCCGAGATGCGCGGCTTCGAATTCAACCAGGAGATTCCACGATCACGCACCCGCGGTGCCGTTGATCGCGATTTCCGGCTGTGCCTTTTGCGATCCCGGGGCGTCCGGTCCCGACTTCCTGAGACTGGCACCAAGACTTGGTGCGACGCGACGCCTGCGCAAGGCTTTCGGGCCAACGACATTGCTTGCCGTCGTCGACCAATGCCTGTCGGCATCGGCCACGGCATCGCGTCGCAGGCTCATCTCAAGCCAAAGGGGGGAATCGCGTGCATGACGATTCAGGCGTTGCCGGACTGTCGAAACCAGGCGTTCAGCCTCGGGGGGCCAACATGCCGCGCATTCTCGTCGTTGACGACGATCCGATGGTCTGCATGGCCATCGAAATCTATCTCGAGCGGCACGATTTCCAGGTGACGATCGCCGATGGCGGAGAAGCCGGGCTTCGGGCGCTCGAAGGCACGCCCTTCGACCTGATGATCGTCGATATCTTCATGCCGCACATGCGCGGCTTCGAATTGATCAGGATCTTCCACGAGCGCGCGCCGACCATTCCGCTGATTGCGATGTCCGGCTACGCATTCGCCAATCTCAATTCGCCGGCACCCGATTTCCTCAGGATGGCCCTTGAACTCGGCGCATCGCGCTGTCTGCGCAAGCCGTTCACCCCGGTCGCGCTGCTGACGGTGATCAACGAATGCCTGTCGGAGGCTCAATCGCGTTTTCCGGGCGTCGCTCAGCTCAGATGACATGCCCCGGTTTTGCGGCCGAGTAAGACGACGACGGGAATTTCCGGACATGCCGGATGCCGTTCGCCTTTCGTCCGAGCCCCGGCGTAGCGCCGTGTTGTGTCAATACGGTGTATTCGCATCGGCGCGGGAAGTCGAACGGCGCCGGTCCCGGTCAATTTTCTTCCGGGTAGTTGTACGGAGATGTAATTTAACGAATGGGTAGCACGGACAGCACAGGGTGGGGCGTCGCCGACTGAAACGTTATCCGGGCGGACGCGCATTGGAGTTCGCTGCCGATCATCGCGCTGTCCTCGATGGTGTCGCCGGCGGCGGCGCGGCTGAAACGGTGGTCGGTCTGACCGACGTCTTCAAGCCCATCCGGAACGGCGCGGCAGTGCCGAAGGTTGCGACGATGGCGGGGGTTTGAGCGATGTCGGAAGCCGTCAGGGGACCCGAGCGCGTCACCTTCAGCCGTGGATACGGCGTCTGCATCATGGGCATCGACGGCACCTGGCGCCGCGATTGCCAGCTCAACGCGATATCGGACAATGACGCCATCCTGACCGTCGAGGGTTCGATTCAGGGTCTCAATCTCAAGGAATTCTTTCTGCTGCTGTCGTCGACCGGCCTGGCCTATCGCCGCTGCGAACTCGTGCGCGTCAACGGCACCGAGATCGATGTCTCGTTCCTGAAGGGCAAGAACAAGAAAAAGCGCCCGGGCGCTGCCTCCAGCCAGGATTCCATGATCGGCACGTGAGCGGTTTCACCGCGCTCGTCCGGTGAAGCCGCGTGGCTGGGCAATCCTGCAGAAGCGATGACGACGCGCCGATTTCGATTGATCGTTTTACCTCACCGACCGAACGAACCAGCCGCCCGGGGCGTGAGTTTCGCCGTCTTCCGGGTGCCCGGCGGCGGCGCGGCGGCGTCCTGCAACAGCTGAAGGGCAATGCCGAGACTGGCGTTGCATGTGTCCAATGCCGCGTTGGCCCGGAGGTAGCGCGGCGTGATGTCGTCCAGCACGACCACGTTGCCGGCGATTTCGTCGTTGCCGGGCAGGAGTTCCCCGGCGATCGCCGTCTTGATCAAATTCATGCTCGCGCGAATGTGCCCGATCAGGGATTCGAGATCCGAGACGATCGAGCGATAGCTGTCGTCCCCGTCGCCGGGTTGGACTGGGCCGCCGTCGCCTGCGGTCTGCTGCATGGGAGCTCTCCTTCGGCGCCGTTTTATGCCCCCGGATGCTACTTGTGCGTTAAGTCACCCTCCCGTACAAATACGGGTCGGGGCGAATCTTGCTATAGGTCAATATAGTAGACTTGAATGTGCGTCATTCTGTCGATGGACGATGACACATGACCGATGAACCAATTCCCCGCGGCGAGATCTTCGTGGTCGACGACGACCCTGCCGTTCGCGAAACCCTCTCGGTGGTGTTGTCCGCGGGAGGCTACCAGGTGATCTGCTTTGCCGACGGCTCGGCGTTGCTCGCGGTGGCGCGAAGCCGGACGCCGGCCTGCATCCTGCTCGACGTGCACATTCCCGGCAAATCCGGTCTCGATATATTGCGCGAGTTGCATGGCGAGGATTATCCGGCGCCGATCTTCATGATCTCCGGACAGGGCGATATCGCCATGGCGGTCTCGGCCATCAAGAACGGCGCGCTCGACTTCATCGAGAAGCCGTTTCGGGGCAGCGAAATCGTGGCCCGGCTCGACGAGGCGATCGGCGCCTATGCGCGACATCAGAAACAGAAATCCGCATCGAACGTCGCCTCGCTGCATTTTCCCGGCCGCGAGCCGCTGACGCGGCGCGAACGCGAGGTTCTGGAGCAGTTTACCTCCGGCGCCTCCAACAAGGAGGCCGGCCGCCAGCTCGGCATCAGCCCCCGCACCATCGAGGATCATCGCGCCAACATCATGAAGAAGCTCGATGCGCGCAATGCGGCCGACCTGATCCGGATCGTGATGACCGCCGCGCGCGCGTCCTGAAGCTATCGTTACGCAACGGTTGTCTAACTCGCCCCGCTTGCGGGGAGAGGTCGAAATTCGCTGACAGCGAATTTCGGGTGAGGGGGGACTCTTCGCGAGTCGCGCTCGCTGAGGCGGCGCCTCACCCCAACCCTCCAAGAGCGGGCTTCGCTCGTCCCGACCCCGCAAGGGCGGGGAGAGGGAGAATGCCTTAGCCCGCCAGCGCCCTGCGGATCATGGCGGCCATGTCCGACTTGCGATAGGGCTTGGCGAGCAGCATCACGCCGGAATCGAGCCGGCCGTGATGGATGATGGCGTTCTCGGTGTAGCCCGAGGTGAACAGCACCTTCAGGTCCGGCTTGTGCTTTTCCAGTTCGCTGGCAAGCTGGCGGCCGTTGGTGCCCGGCATGATGACGTCGGTGAACAGCAGGTCGAACCCATGGCCGGCTTCGACCAGCGCCAGCGCTTCGGCCGCGTTCGCCGCATCCAGCGTGACGTAGCCCAGCGAATGCAGCTGCGTCAGCACATAATCGCGCACCAGTCTGTCGTCCTCGACGACGAGGATGGTTTCGCGGCCGCCTTCGAGGGCCGGCGCGCCGGCGGCGTCCGTGGCCGTCAGGGCTCCGGTGCCCGGCGGCAGATACATCTTGATCGTGGTGCCGTGGCCTTGCTCGCTGTAGATCTTGATGTGCCCCGCCGATTGCTTGACGAAACCATAGACCATGCTCAGGCCGAGGCCGGTGCCCTTGCCGGGACCCTTCGAGGTGAAGAACGGATCGAACACCCTGTCGAGGATGGTCGCCGGAATTCCGGTGCCGGTGTCGCTCACCGCGATCAGGGCGTAGCGGCCGGGGCGGACGTCGCCATGCAGGCTGGCGTAGTTTTCGTCGAGGAAGGCCGAGCCGGTTTCGAGGATCAGCTTGCCGCCGTTCGGCATCGCGTCGCGGGCGTTGAGCGAGAGATTGAGGATGGCGGTCGTGAGCTGATTGGGATCGACGGTGGCGAAGCAGGCCTCGTCCTGGAAAACCAATTCGATCTCGATCTGCTCGCCCAGCGTCGGCCGCAGCAGCTTCGAAGTGTCGATGATCAGCGTGTTGATGTCGGTCTCGCGCGGTTGCAGCGGCTGCTTGCGGGCGAAGGCGAGCAGGTGCTGGGTCAGGTCGGCGCCGCGGGCCGCCGCCTCGTCGATCATCTTGGTGATGGCCGCAAGCTGCGGGTCCTTGGCGACCGCCTCGGCGACGATCTCGATGGTTCCGGTGATCACGGTGAGGATATTGTTGAAATCATGGGCGATGCCGCCGGTGAGCTGGCCGACGGCTTCCATCTTCTCGGCCTGCCGGATCCGGTCCTCGGCGGCGATCTTGTCGGTCAGATCGCGCAGGAACCCGTTGAACACCATCCCCTCGCGGCGGCGCAGCGCGGTGATGCTCAGTTCGGCCCTGAACTCCTTGCCGTGGCGCCGCAGCGCGATGATTTCACGGCGGCGTCCGAGAACCTGGCTTCGCCCGGAGTCCATCAGGCGCCCGCGGGCCGCCCTGAGTTCTTCGCGATCGACTTCCGCGACGATCAGTTCGAGGAATTTCTTGCCCAGCGCCTCCTCGCGGGTCCATCCGAAGATGTTTTCCGCCTGCGAATTCCAGTTCACGATGTTGCCGCGCTCGTCGATCTGGACGAAGGCGTCGAGCGCGGTATCGATGATGCCGCGCGCCATCTGTTCGCTCTCGCGCAAGGTTTCCTGCGCCAGCCTGCTTTCGGTCATGTCGCGGCCGACGAAGAAATGCCGCCGGACCGGCTCCGACCAGGTGCCCATCCATGACAGCGTCACGATCCGCCCGTTTTTGTGGACGTAGCTCGCATCGAAGTTTCGCGTCTGCTTTCCTCGTCGCGCCGCGCGCATTTGCTCCCTGGTATTGTCGAGATCGTCGCCGTGGATGAAGTCGATCGCGCTGTGACCGACCATCTCCTCCGGCAAATATCCCAGCACGGCTTCCGAGCTCGGGCTCACCTGAACCAGAATTCCCTGCGGATCGGTCACCAGAATCAGATCACGGGAGGTATCGAAGATGCGGCGGCGCTCCTCGATCTGCTGGCGCAGCGCGTGCTGGGTTCGCCGGCTTTCCGTGATGTCGCGAGCGGTCTTCGAGGCGCCGATGATCGTCCCCGACGCGTTCTTGATCGGCGAGACGCTGAGCGAAACCTCGACCGGGCGGCCGTCCTTGCGCAGCCGCTCGGTCTCGTAATGCTCGATGGTTTCGCCCCAACCGATCCGCCGCATGATGTCGTGCACTTCCGCCATCCGCGGCGGCGCCACGATCAGTTCGATGTTGTTGCCGACCGCCTCGGCGGCGGTGTACCCGAACAGGCGCTCGGCGGCCGGATTCCACCCCGTGATGGTGCCGTCGAGCGCCTTGGTGATGATGGCGTCGTTGGAGGATTCACGGCGGCGCCGAACAGGCGTTCGCGCGCCGCGTAGTGGTCGCGCGCGGCTTCGGTGCGGCGGTGTTCCTCGACCTCGCGTTGCAGCGCGGCGGTCTTGGCGTGGGCCTCGTCGAGCACCCGCGAAAACGCCCGCGCCAGCACCCCGGTTTCGCCGCCGGCATCGACCGGAATGGCGACGGAAGCGTCCTTGCCGATTTGTTCGACCGCCGCCGTCAACCGACTGATCGGCCGGGTCAGCGTGTTGGCGATGAATACGGCCAGCGCGGCCGCGCTCAGCACCGCGATCAATCCGACCAGCAGCGAACTGTTCTGGATCGCGGCCGCCGGCGCCATGAACACCGCGTTCGGAGTGGTTTCGATGACCCCGACCCATCGCTCGCCGGCCAGAATGGCGGGAGCGATCGCCGCTCCGCCGCGCTTTCCTGCCTGGTCCGGCACGATGGCCGCGACGCCCTCCATCGACCCTCGCGCTGCCGCGAGCGAGGGAAAGTCGCGCGTCCAATCGGTCGGCGCGCCGAATTGCGAGCCGAACTCGCGGCTGCCATCGGGATTGACGAGATAGTCGCCCTGGGTGTTGACGACGTAGATGCTCTCGCCCGGCCGTACCGATGACCGGATGCGGTCGAACGCCGGCCGCATGTCGATATTGACCATGACGACGCCGTACGGCTTGCCGTCGGGCGCGAACATTGGCGCTGCGACCCGCAACACCGGAACGTGAGGCGTCTTGATGACGCCGTTGTCGCCGGTCAGATTGAGCGGCGAGACATAGACTTGGTCCGGCCGCAGCTTGATCGCTTCCTGGAAATAGGCGCGCTCGCCTTTTCGCTTCAGTTCGGCTTCGGGAACGACGCGCACCGCGCCGTTCGGGCCCGACCGGTCGACGCGGAGGAGTTCGCGCCCGCCGTCCTCGACCCCGATGAAGCGGAACATCGAATAGGCCGGCTTGGCGCCGAGATCGGCGACCAGACGCGTCTCCAGGCGCTCGCGCCAGGCCGCTTCGGAGAGGTGGTCGACCGGATCAATTCCGCCATTGAAATGGGCCAGCATCATGCCATGCGCGGCGGCGTGCGAGGGGAACGTCGAGACGTCGGACCGCGCGCCACGCACATAGGATTGCAGATCCGCGGCGACCAGCCGCGAATGGGTCTCGATGCGATCGAGCACGCGCGGCAGCAGCGTCTGTTCCAGGCTGCGGTCGCTGAGCCATCCGACCGCGGTGACCGCGATCGCGACCAGCAGGATCATCGCGCCGGCTAATCGGGTTGCAAGCGTCATCGTCGGCTTTGCGTCGCTCTGGTTTCGATCGGACAGCGATCCGGACAGAACGGACGAGGTTCCCGGCATCACGGGCCGGAAGCGATGGTGCGCGCCGGCGCCGATGACGATGATGAGCGCTTTGCGGCTTCCAGACAACCCGTCACGGCGGCCAGCAGGGCGGCAGCCTTGAAGGGCTTTTGCAGGCTGCAGACGGCGCCGAGCTTGGTCGCCATGGTCAGGAAATCCGGACCCAGATCCCGGTCGATCGGCCGGCCGGACATCACGATGATCGGAATCAGCGGCTGCTGCTGATGAACGAACCGCATGGTTTCCAGCCCGTCCATTCCCGGCATGAAGATGTCGAGAAACAAGAGATCGAATTCACCGGCCTCGAAGATTGCGAGCCCCTTGCGGCCGTCGCCGGCGACGGCCACGCTGTGACCGGCCCGTTCCAGCAGCAGCCGAATCGTGGCCTGCACCGCGCTGTCATCGTCGACGATCAGGATTCTTGCCACGGCGCTCCTTCGCGCGATTGCAGTCAATGTTTGGTTGTGAATCCGTTGTCGCTATCGCGCAAGCGTTTCTTTGGCAAGTTGTTGGCGTTGGTGTTGAAAAAATGCGCTCGTTTCAGGCGGAGCTATGCATGCTAGCGGGCAGACGGGCGGTCCGGCCGCTGCGCGGGCGAATGATTCGGCGCCTCAGTGCGATGAAGACCACCTGGATGTCCGATCGCGCTTCGAGGGTGGCAAGCATCCCTCGATGCGATACGGCCGGCGGGCGGTCGGAACAAAAAGCGGCTTGCCGAACATGCGCGGCCTGTGAGATGACCTTTGCCGGTCTCGAACAGGTGCTCCAATGACAACGAGGAAAACTCCGGAAACGCTGCGCAGCGCGCGCTGGTTCGCGCCCGACGATCTCCGCGCCTTCGGCCACAGATCTCGCGCCATGCAGATGGGCTATGCGCCGGAGGAGTGGAAGGGCCGTCCCGTGATTGCGATCCTCAACACCTGGTCGGACGCGCAGCCCTGCCACATGCATTTCAAGTCCCGCGTCGACGACGTCAAGCGCGGCATCCTGATGGCCGGTGGCTTCCCGATGGAATTGCCGGCGCTGTCGCTGTCGGAATCCTTCCTGAAGCCGACCACCATGCTGTACCGCAATTTGCTGGCGATGGACGCCGAGGAACTGTTGCGCGGCCATCCGGTCGACGGCGTGGTGCTGATGGGCGGTTGCGACAAGACCACCCCGGCGCTGCTGTTGGGCGCCACCAGCATGAATATCCCCGCGATCTATCTGCCGGCCGGCCCGATGCTGCGCGGCAACTGGAAGGGCAAGACGCTCGGCTCCGGCTCGGACGCCTGGAAATACTGGGACGAGCGGCGCGCGGGGAAAATCTCCGATAAGGACTGGGTCGACGTCGAGGCCGGCATTGCCCGCAGCTACGGCACCTGCATGACCATGGGCACGGCCTCCACCATGACCGCGATCGCCGAATCGATCGGCATGACCTTGCCGGGCGCGTCCTCGATTCCCGCCGCCGATGCCGGCCACATCCGCATGGCCTCAGAATGCGGCCGCCGCATCGTCGAGATGGTGTGGGAGGATCTGACGCCGCGGCAAATCCAGACCCGAAAGGCCTTCGAGAACGCCATCACGGTGGCGATGGCGATGGGATGCTCGACCAACGCGATCATTCACCTGATCGCGCAGGCGCGCCGCGCCGGCGCCGATATCGGGCTCGACGATTTCGAGACGGCGAGCCGCAAGGTGCCCGTGATCGCCAATGTCCGCCCGAGCGGCGACAAATATTTGATGGAGGACTTTTTCTACGCCGGCGGCTTGCCGGGCCTGATGAGCCGCATCACGGACCGTCTGCATCTCGATGCCATGACGGTGACGGGCCGGACGCTCGGCGAAAATATCGCGGACGCTGAAGTTTATAATGATGATGTGATCCGGACCGTGGCGAATCCGATCTATGCCGAAGGCGCGCTGGCGGTGCTGAAGGGCAATCTCGCGCCCGACGGCTGCGTGATCAAACCTTCGGCCTGCGAGCCGCGTTTTTTGAAACATACCGGGCCGGCGCTGGTGTTCGACGATTACCCCTCGATGAAGAAGGCGATCGACGATCCCGATCTCGACGTCACGGCCGACCATGTGCTGATCCTGCGCAATGCCGGGCCGCAGGGCGGGCCGGGCATGCCGGAATGGGGCATGCTGCCGATCCCGACAAAGCTGGTGAAACAGGGCGTGCGCGACATGGTGCGGCTGTCGGACGCGCGCATGAGCGGCACCAGCTACGGCGCCTGCATCCTGCACGTCTCGCCGGAATCCTTTGTCGGCGGGCCGCTGGCGCTGGTGAAGAATGGCGACGACATCACGCTCGACGTAGCCGCCCGCACCATCAATCTCGATGTTTCCGAAGCCGAGCTCGCAAAACGCCGTGCCGAATGGAAACAGCCGGAGACGCGTTTCGAGCGCGGCTATGGCTGGATGTTTTCGAAACACATCCGGCAGGCCAATGAGGGCTGCGATTTCGATTTCCTGGAGACGTCGTTCGGCAAGCCGGTCGGCGAGCCGTCGATTTACTGAGCTAACCCGTCGTTCCGGGGCGCGCAGCGAACCCGGAACCTCGAGATTCCGGGTTCGATGCTTCGCATCGCCCCGGAATGACAACATCGGGACCGTAACCATGTCAAAACTCACCGACGCCACCCGCACCAAGTTAAAAACCGTCTCCACCGCCACCGTCGCGACCGCCCTGTTCAAGCGCGGCTTTCGCATCCAGATGATCCAGGACGTGCATCCGCTGAGCGCCGATCAGCCGGTGCTGGTCGGCGAGGCCTTTACGCTGCGCTACATGCCTGCGCGGGAAGACCTCAACAAGCTCGAGGTGTTTCGCGACCGCGCCCATCCGCAGCGCAAGGCCATTGAAGACTGCCCGCCCGGCGCGGTGCTGGTGATGGACAGCCGCAAGGACGCCCGCGCCGCGTCCGCCGGCGCGATCCTGGTGACGCGGCTGATGCAGCGCGGCGCAGCCGGCGTCGTCACCGATGGCGGCTTTCGCGATTCGGCCGAGATCGCAAAAACAGGCTTTCCCGCCTACCATCATCGCCCGAGTGCGCCGACCAACCTGACGCTGCATCAGGCGATCGAGATCAACGTTCCCATCGGCTGCGGCGACGCGCCGGTATTTCCCGGCGATGTCATCCTCGGCGATAGCGACGGCGTGATCGTGATCCCCGCGCATCTGGTGGACGAGATCGCCAATGAAGCATTCGAGATGACCGCGTTCGAGGATTTCGTCACCGAGGAAGTGCGCAAGGGCCGCGGCATCTTCGGGCTTTACCCCGCGACGGACGAGCAGACGCTGGTTGATTTCGCGGCGTGGCGGAAAAAGACGGGAAGATGATATTCTTCACCTCGCCCCGCTTGCGGGGAGAGGTCGAAATTCGCGGGTAGCGATTTCGGGTGAGGGGGACTCTCAACGAGTTCCGATGCCGAGAGAGCCCCTCACCCCGCCCTCTCCCCGCGAAGAGCGGGGCGAGGGAGCAGAGCCGCGCAAGCGGCGAGAGAGAGATTCACACCCCACTCTTCCCCGCCATCCCCACCGCCCACAGCGCGAAGGCATAGGCGATCGCGATCTCATCCAGCCGGTTGAATCGCCCCGACGCGCCGCCATGGCCCGCGCCCATGTTGGTGCGCAACAGCACCGGGCCGCCGCCCGTCATCGTCGCGCGCAGCCGCGCGATCCATTTCGCGGGCTCCCAATAGGTGACGCGCGGATCGGTCAGGCCGCCCATCGCGAGGATCGCGGGATAGGCCTTCGCTGCGACATTGTCGTAGGGCGAGTACGATAAAATGGTGCGAAAATCCTTTTCGCTCTCGATCGGGTTGCCCCATTCCGGCCATTCCGGCGGCGTCAGCGGCAGGGTGTCGTCGAGCATGGTGTTGAGCACGTCGACGAACGGCACTTCGGCGACGATGCCGGCGAACAATTCGCCGGCGCGGTTGGCGACCGCTCCCATCAGCATGCCGCCGGCGCTGCCGCCATGGCCGACGATACGCTTTTCGCCGGTATATTTCGTCTCGATCAAGGCGCGCGCGCACGCGGCGAAATCGGCAAAGCTGTTGGTCTTCTTGTCGCGCTTGCCGTCGAGATACCAGCTCCAGCCCTTGTCGGTGCCGCCCCTTATATGCGCAATGGCATAGACAAAACCGCGATCGACCAGCGACAGCCGGTTGGTGGTGAAGGAGGCCGGCATCGCCATGCCGTAGGAGCCGTAGCCGTACAGCAACAGCGGCGCGGTGCCATCGCGCACGAGATCCTTGGCGTGCAGGATCGACACCGGCACCTCGGCGCCATCGTATGAAGTGGCCATGATCCGGGTGGTGACGTAGTCGGCGGGGTTATGGCCCGAGGGAATCTCCTGCCGCTTGCGCAACACGCGTGTCCGCTTCGCCATATCGTAGTCCCAGACTTCCGAGGGCGTCGTCATCGACGAATAGGAAAAGCGCAGATTGGTGGTGTCGAACTCGTAGCCGCCGATGGTATCCAGCGAATACGCCGCCTCGTCGAAGGCGATGGCGTGCTCCTCGCCGGTCGCAAGGTCGCGGATCACGATCGCAGGCAGCGCATTGGCGCGCTCCAGCCGCACCATGTGGCCGGCGAACAGCTCGAGGTCCATGATGTAGACGCCCTCGCGATGCGGGATCAGGTCGCGCCAGGTGACGCGCGCCGGAAAGATCAGGGCGGCGACGACGATCTTGAAATCGATGGCGCCGTCGGCATTGGTGAGAATGAACAGCTTGTCGCCGCGATCGGCGACCGAATACTGCATGCCCTTCTCGCGCGCCGCAATCAGGCGCGGCGGATGGTCGGGATTCTCGAGATCGATCAGCCGCTGCTCGGACGTTTCGTGATCGCCGCCGGCGATCACGCAGAAGCGGCCGCTCGAGCTTTCATGCAGATGGGTGAACCAGCCGGAATCCTGCTCCTCATGCACCAGCACATCGTCCGCCTGCTTCGTGCCGAGGCGATGCCGCCAGACCTGCATCGGGCGATGATTGTCGTCGAGCTTGACGTAGAAGAAGCTTTTGGCGTCCTTGCTCCACACCACGGCGCCGTCGGTCTCCTCCACGCGGTCGTCGAGGTCCTTCCCGGTGGCCCAGTCGCGCACGCGAATCGTAAAATATTCCGAGCCCTTGATGTCGGCGCTCCAGGCCTGCAGCCGGTGATCGGGCGAATGCTGGGCGCCGCCGAACCTGAAATAATCGCAGGTCGAGGCGATCGCATCGCCATCGAGCACGATCTCGACGTCGCCGCCATTGCGCGGCATGCGGCCGAACTGTTCGTGCTGGCCGCCCTCGCGGAACTTGCGCAAATAGGCGTAATCGCCGTCCGGCGAGGGCACGCTGGAATCGTCTTCCTTGATCCGGCCGCGCATTTCCGCAACCAGCGTCTTCTGCAGCGATGCGGTGTGGCCGAGCAGGCCCTCGGTGTAGGCGTTTTCGGCTTCGAGATAGAGGCGGATATCCGCACCGAGCACCGATGGATCGTGCAGCACCTCCTGCCAGTTGTCGTCCTTCAGCCACGCATAATCGTCGGCGACGGTGATGCCGTGCCGGGTGAACGGATGCGGCCGCCGCGGCGCTACAGGTGGGGCGGGGGAACTTTCCTGTCTTCGTCGTTTGGTCACTTCGTCCTCATTTCCGGTCGGGCAGGGGCCGTCAGTCCAAGCCTATATCGGTTCGATTTTGTGGATTGCCACCATCGCATCAACGCAATAGCTCGTCATTGCGAGCCAACGGGTCGGCGCGAAGCGCCGCCCGATGACGCGAAGCAATCCATGCAACAGCAAGAAAGAATGGATTGCTTCGTCGCATCCGCCTTCGCCTGAAGGCGGGCTTCGGCGGACAAGAGTGCTCCTCGCAATGAAGGCCCGGCCAACGGCTTGTTGCCCGTCGGGATGTATGGTTAGGCTAAAAATAACTCGTCATGCCCGGGCTTGTCCCGGGCATCCACGTCTTGCTTCCCTCTCAAGCAAGGAAGACGTGGATGGCCGGGACAAGCCCGGCATGACGAATCCCTGAGAACAGGACGAAGGCAGAGACAAAGGCCGCATGCTCTTCAATTCCTACCTGTTCATTTTCCTGTTCCTGCCGGTTACGCTGGCCGGCTATTTCATCTGCGGGCGGTTCGGTAATCTGGCCGCGGTGATCTGGCTAACGCTGGCGTCGCTCGTGTTTTATTCCGCCAGCAACTGGCAGTTCGTCGCGTTGCTGCTGGGGTCGGTGGCGTTCAACTATTTCATCGGCTGGCTGCTGATCGCAAGGAAGCTGCCGCCCCGCCGCCGTCTTGCGACGCTCTCGGCAGGCGTCGCCGGCGATCTCCTGGTGCTCGGCATCTTCAAATATGCGGGCTTCGTCGCCGCCAATCTCGATGCGATTTTCAAGACCGGAATGACGCTCGACATCCTGCTGCCGGTCGGCATCTCCTTCTACACTTTTACGCAGATCGCGTTCCTGGTCGACGCCTATCGCGGCCAGGTCGCGCGCTACGCGCTGCCGCATTACGCATTGTTCGTCACTTATTTCCCGCATCTGATCGCCGGCCCGATCCTGCACCACAAGGATATGATCCCGCAGTTCGAGCGGAGCGAGACGAGGCGGCCGAACCCGCATCTGATCTTGTGCGGGTTGATGATCTTCGCCATCGGGCTGTTCAAGAAAACCTGTCTTGCCGACGGCATCCAGCCGCTGGTGCCGCTCGCCTTCGGCTCGGGGACGCCGACCTTCGACCAGGCCTGGATCGGCGCGCTGGCCTATACCTTCCAGCTCTATTTCGATTTCTCCGGCTATTCCGACATGGCGATCGGCATCTCCCTGATGTTCGGCATCTTCCTGCCGCTCAATTTCAACTCGCCCTACAAGGCGCAGAGCATCATCGATTTCTGGCGGCGCTGGCACATGACGCTGTCGCAGTTTCTGCGCGACTATCTCTACATCCCGCTCGGCGGCAATCGCCGCGGCGCCGTGCTGCGCTACGTCAATCTGATGATCACGATGGCGCTCGGCGGGCTCTGGCATGGCGCGGCGTGGACCTTCGTCATCTGGGGCGTGCTGCATGGGCTGTATCTTTGCGTCAACCACGCCTGGAATCATTTCGTCCCGCCGGTCGCGCCGCGCTTCGCACGCGTGGCGAGCGTGGCCGCATTCATGCTGACCTTCCTGTCGGTCGTCGTCGCCTGGGTGTTCTTCCGCGCCGGCACGCTTTCGTCGGCGATCTATATCCTGTCGCGGATGGCCGATCCCGGCCATGTTGCCTTCGGTCGCGCCGAGATGGTGCAGGGCGCCTTCGTCGCCTGTTATGCCGCGCTCGCCTTCCTTGCGCCGAACACGCAGACCATCATGGGCTACGATCACAAGGCGAGAACCGTCGGCGAGGCGCCCGGCGCATGGCCGGCGCGGCCGGCGTTTCTCTACGCTTCCGCGGCCGTGCTGGCGCTCGGGATTCTCGGAATTCAGCAATACAGCGAATTCATCTACTTCAGGTTCTGATGAGCAAAGCGGCAAACAACATTGTTCGATTGCTCTGCGCGAGCGCGCTCATCGTCGCTGCCGCTGCCGCGCTCAATTTCGTCGTCGATCCGCTGCAGCTGCTGCGGCCGGCGCGCTTCACTCCCGCGATGTATTCAGCCGACAGCCGGATGCAGGACGCCGGACTGATCCGCAGCCAGCCATACGACACGGTGTTCATGGGCACCTCGCTTGCGATCCACTTCCGGCAGAGTGACATCGACCGAGTGCTCGGCGTGCGCTCGCTGAAGCTTGCGATGACCGGCTCGGACTCTGCGGGAGCAGAATATCGTGCTGGAAGCGGCGCTCGGGCGCCACCCGCGCCGGGTGATCTGGCAGGTCGACGACTGGATTTTTCGCGATGCCGCGGACAGTGGCCCAGACCTCTATCTGCCGTCCGACCTCTATCTGCGGAATGTCAGGGGCATCGCCGGCTATCTGCTCAGCGGCGCCATGGCGCGCGAGTTGGCGCTCTTGCTGGCGCGCTCGATTCCCGCATTGCAGCCGGCGGTCGCGCGGCTCGGCACCGGCGTGCTGTTCAAATTCCTGATTCCCGAGGTCGACGACATCAATGCGCTGAAACCCGATTTCAACGTGGCGGCGGCCTATAACGCGAAAAAGGCGTTTACCGCCTTCAGGGACATCACCGATCCGAAGCGCAGCCTCTATCTGGCCGAACGCTACAATTATGACGCGATGGTGCGGAATTTCGAGCGCGACATGGTCGGGCTGATCGCGAAGCATCCGGAGACGGAATTCGACATCTATTTGCCGCCCTATTCGATCCTGCAATGGGTCGCAATGCGTGACGCTTCGCCCGCGACGTTGAAGATCGTCTACGATTTTTCCGCCTATTTTTCCGGGCGGCTGGCGCAGCTGCCCAACGTCAGGCTGTTCGATTTTCGCGGCGTGAAGGACGTCACCCACGACCTGAACAATTACGGCGACGTGATCCATCATTCGCCCGCCGTCGACCTGAAGGTGCTGTCCTGGCTCGCGGCCGGGGATTACCTGGTCGACCGCGCCGCGCCGACGGCGTCGCTGGATCGGCTGAAGGCGCAGGTCGCAGCGTATCGGGTGGACGAGATCGCTCAGCAATGACCGTCATTGCAAGGAGCGAAGCGACGAAGCAATCCACCCTCTGTCATTCCGGGATGGTGCGTTAGCACCAGACCCGGAATCTCGAGATTCCGGGTTCGATGCTGCGCATCGCCCCGGAATGACGGCGTTTCTAATTCCTTATCCTCGCCCCCGTATTCGCACCGAACATCGGAATCTGGTTCACCGCCAGCACCACCGCGAAGGTGATCACCAGCATGGCGATGCCGAGCACCGAAATCGCCGCGAGGTCGCCGCTTTCATTGAGATCGTAGATCAAAACCGAGATCACCTTGGTCTGAGAGGTGAACAAGACGATCGCGGCCGAAAGCTCGCGCATCACGCCGATGAAGATGAAGCACCAGGTCGCGATCACGCCGGTGCGCAGCAAGGGCGCGGTGATCTGGCGCAGCGACTGCAGCCGCGTGGCGCCGAGGATGCGGCTGGCGTCCTCCAGTTCGGGATGGATGGTCGCGAACGCCGCCTGCAATTGCTGGTAGGCCGACGGCAGATTGATGGTGAGGAAGGCGACGAACAGGATCCACAGCGTGCCGTACAGCACGAAGGGCGGCCGGGTGTAGCTCAGGAACAGCCCGACGCCGAGCACGATGCCGGGCACCGCGACCGGGGCGGTGGCGAGGAAGCCGAGCAGGCGATGGCCGGCGATCGCGCGGCGGGTGGTGACATAGGCAACCACCAGCGCGAGCAGCGTGCCGATGGTCGCGGTCGCGGTGCCCAGGATCACGGTGTTCTTCAGCGCCAGCTGCGTCGCCGACAATTCGGTGAACACGAACACGACATTCTTCAGCGTCATCGTCGCCGGAGTCACCAGCGTGGTCGCGTTCGGCGAGAACGCCGCGTTGAGCAGCGCGAAATACGGCAGGAACACCGGGCTGAGCAGCACGACAAGGCAGAACGCCAGCGCCGCCCAGCGCCACCTCTTCATCTCGACGCGGCGTGGCGCGCCGTATTTGCCGCCCACCACCGAATAGCCGCGGCGGCCGAGGATGAATTTTTGCACCTGCAGCAGCACGATGGTCAGTAGCAGCAGCGGCACCGCGGCCGCCGCCGCCAGTTCGAGTTTCGGCGGATACTGGAACAGGCTCCAGATCTTCGTGGTCATGACGTGGAAGCCGGCCGGCAGCGCCAGGATCGCCGGCGAGCCGAACAGCGTCATCGCCTGCAGGAACGCGATCAGAGAGCCCGCGACCAATGCCGGCAGCGCCAGCGGAATCGTGACGCGCCGCGCCGTGGTCCAGGCCCTGCCGCCGAGGATGGCGGAAGCATCCTCCAATTCGCCGGGCATGTTGTCGAGCGCGTTCGCAACCAGCACGAACACGAACGGAAAGGTGTAGCAGGAGATCACGAAGATGATGCCCGTCATCGAATAGATGTTGAACAGATGCTCGTCGGAATCAGCGCCGGTGAGATGGCGAAACAGCTGGTTGAGCAGGCCGCTGTTCGGCGCGGCCAGCAACTCCCAGGCCACCGCGCCGAGAAACGGCGGCGTCACGAAGGAAGCGGTGACCAGCGCGCGAATGAATTGCCGCCCGGGCATGTCGGTGCGCGACACCAGCCAGCCCATCGGTGCGGCGACCAGGCAGCAGATGATGGCGGAGGTGGTGGCGATGATGGCGGTGGTTGCCAGCGGATCGAGGAAATCCGGATTGGAAAACAGCGTGACG
>CAVPFQ010000004.1:0-111786 GCA_963703845.1 uncultured Alphaproteobacteria bacterium | reverse complement strand
TATTTCTAAGTTCGCTTTAAGGCGCGTCTAGAAACCAGAGCTGACTTATATCTCCTTAATGTTTATTTTGTCGGACGCGTCAACGCGCATCTAGAAATCGGCGCTGACTTATCTCGACTTAATATTTATTTCGCCAGACGCATTAGCTCGTATCTAAAAAAATAAGCGCGGACTTATCTCTATCTATTTGTTCAGCATTTTACCAGTCCTTGCAGCTATCGGCCGCTATCTCGGGCCATTTTGTTTCGCGAGTGTCGGCGCTACACGTTCGCGAGCCCGTCTATGATTGTCGAGCAATGGACCAAACCGCGAGCGCCACCCTATTTTCGGTTGGAAACCCCCGGAAGCGGGCTTTTAATACTTGCAAACCCATGAGTTAACGCTCATTCTGTTAACCGATATGGAGTAAACCTAATGCCCGCGCGAGACATGGCGGCCTATATGCGAGATACCGCGCTCGTCAGAAGGCCGAACTAAAAGCCGAGAAAGAGGCTATCGAGCGCGCGGGCGGCGCGCCGGTTTTCACCACCCATTCGAACGGGGAATTAGGTTATAGAGACGGACGCAAACCTCGCTCGCGCCCGGCCGCGCCCTTGCCTTCAACGTCGCGTGCGCTAGCCGTCCGGCCGCATGCTCCCGCTCGCCCGGCCGCCACAATGGTCGCAGGGATCGCAGGCGGCCGACGCGTTCCGGCCGGCTATGACCCCGGGACGTATCCAATTGCGCCGCCCGAGCGCCCGGTCGCCGTCAATACGTTCTGGCAACGGAACGTCGAGAGAGCGCTCATAGGGCTGGCGACGGACAACCAAGACCTCAGAGCGCGGGTTGAGGAACTCGAGGCCGATCGCCGCCGTAGGGAAACCTCACCCGATTGGCAGGTGGCCGGTTTCGCGCTCCTCTCGACGTTGGGCGGCTGGAAACGCGCCTGAGTTTTGCCGCTTCTCGATACGGTTGAGCCGAGGGGGAGGACGGCATTGCGCGGAACCTCGAAGTCCCGATCAATCCTCGTGAAGCGGTACGCCGCCAACCGATTATATGACACGACCAACCGTCGCTATGTTTCGGTTGAGCAACTCCGGGGATGGCAGGGGAAGGGAGTGACCTTCTCTGTCATAGAAGCTGAGAGTGGCGAATTCTATTACTCTTATCTTGGCTTGAAGGGGCTGCCTTAGGGTTGATCTGCCGTTGGGATGTTCTACTTCCTGTGGCAGGTTGGTTGTTTGCAACGTTCGTCGCGCTCTACAGCCTTTGGGTGGCAAAGAACGACATCAAGCTCCTAATGGCAGTGTTCGCAATTATAGCCGTTGCGGTGGCGGCCTGGTATGACTACCAAGGCACTCAGACGTTGCGATCTAACCGAGACACGTTGCTATCCAATCGAGCAATGGAAGCAAACATCAGAACATTACTGGCGCTATCAGGGCTACCTAATGAAAGCGTAAGCCAAGGTTTGGATCAGCTTATTTCGAGAAATTTGCAACCCCGGCGGATTATACCAACCCAAGAGGAGGTTCTCGCAAAACAGTTTGAGTTCCTCAAAGGGGATATCCTAAGAGATTTGCCATCACAGTCCTCCCCTCTGCGTATGGAGATGACTACGGGATCGTATACGCCATTCAACGGGCATTCGCCCGCAATGGCGTAACCCTACCGCTGACACGTCAAACGGCTTCATCTCCACGCGAAACCGGCATAATGTTCACGATGCCAAATCCGAGCGAGCCACCTAATTTCGCGCTGAACTTAAAGGACGCCTTTGGAATGGCCGGGATACGCGATATCACGTTTGTAGCGATGGACGCGGACACCGCTTCGAGATTTGGTTTCACCATATTCGTTGGCCCCGCCCCTCTGAATGCTTCGAAGTAGATGGTTTGGGGACGAACTTGTCACAACAAAAAAAATCTTGGCTTAGATACGAAGAGGTCGCGCAATTCCTCTTAAACCAACTAGCTTCACATTTCGGACTTGGGAGGGTTGAGGGTAAGCAGGTCGTCGCAGGTGTAGGTACGACCTGGGAGATCGACGCAAAGGGCGTGCAGGAAGACGGTGAGAACTTCGTCGTAATTGAGTGTAAGAGGCACACGAAGCAAGGTGTGTCTCAGGCGGTGATCGGGGCGCTAATCTGCAGCATTCAGGACACCGGCGCGGTTGGCGGAATAATTGTATCACCTCTACCACTACAGACGGGCGCAAGAAAGCTAGCGGAAAGCCAGGGCATCGCGGGTGTGAAATTGAACGAGAATAGCACCAAGACAGATTACATACTTGAAATCTTGAATAAGCTATTCATTGGGGTATCTGACCGCACTGTCATGGGTGATTGCGTAGAGGCAGAGCTAATTCGCAGAGTAGTGCTCAAAAAATGAACGCACCGCGCGATCGCGATCAGCCAACCTTTGAGGAAACCTCGTGAAGGGGCGGGAGGTTCAGGTCAGCGCGAGCGGCCGCCTTGATTGCTGGAAAGCATTTCTCAACTGTTACTTGAAGAGTTTCCATATGGTCAAGGTAACTGTCATTAGGGGTAGCGGAGCTCTCTTGCATTAGTGTCTGTAAAATCTTAATTGACTTCTGGGAAAACAAAAATTCGCCTATATCTATATACCTGCGTAGATCATCCCAAGCCAGTTTATGCTTAGCGCCCCACTCTTGATAGAATGGAGTATCCGTACTTAATCCTTCTATCTCAGCCGGAATACTGATCTCGAGATCCCTTTTTATATGATGAAGAGCTTGAATGACATCAGTGTAGGCGCGCATTTTGGCCTCCCACCACTTCTCGCGATAGAAGCGGCGAAGCGCCAACCAAACAGTCAGAAAGGCGGTAATGATCGCGACTAATAGAGAAATAGCGATCTGTGCGAAAAGGGATTGGGCCGTCGTCATACTGCCGCTCTCTCTCTCTCTCAACCCTCCAGCCTGACGAGGCCGAGAGTCTAACCAAATCCACTGTCGAATGGGTCACATCGTGCTCGCATGAGGCAACGGTACGATGGCAAGCGAAGAGCGTCAGCTTGGACTTGTGGATAAGCTGGCCTCCAGGCGCTCGTGATTTTGATTGCGATTTTAGCGAGTTGGCAGGTGAAGCCTCGGCCTTCTCATCCCCCAATCCATGAGTTTATCCGTCCGAAAACGGCGGCGCGAACCATGCAGGTTTCGGTTCTCCCTTGACCCGATAGGTGTTGTCGTAGGACACGAGGGTATGTCTACGAATGGCAAGCCGACCATCGAAAAACAAAGCAAGAATTTTGACGATTTTCGCAAGGAATTTGAGCCGCTAGAAGCAGGCAACGTCCTTCTTTTGTCGGATCGCCGGACAGGTGCTAATTACTGTGAATGTCATGTCAAAGCGAGCAAACTCCTGGCTCTCAGCACAACTGACGTGCCGCTCGACCCGGAAGAGCAGGCCGAGTACCGAGCAAATCGGGAGATTGTTGAAAACGCGCCAGCATACGCAAGGATGATTGAAGACGCGAAACAGCGTCGAAGTTTCAGCAATATAGTCGCGGAGTACACCCTTGAATTCGATGAAGGGCATCCTTTGAAAATCATTGGTGGGCAGCATCGATTTGAGGCAATCCGCGCCGCAAATCAAGTCGGCATCGATGAACTTCATGGAGTTAAAGTTTATTTCGACCTAAATACGGATCAGAGATTGGACGTACAGCTAATATCCAATACTAATATTGCAATATCAGGCGATCTATTGATCGAATGCATGAAACTGTAATGGGGCCGCAACTCCGTGATTGGTTTCAAGCTATCGGACTGCTTGAGGCGGAACAAGATTTCGCTGATAGACGTTCTCGTGGAGGGCCAATTTCGGTGCAAATTGCGCGAACTTTCATAGTCAATTACTTTGAAGGTTCGAAGATCGAAGCCAAGAACTTCGACACTACCGAAACAACGCCTGAACTTTGCCCAACCGGCGTACGTGACGCCAAGTGGGAGGCCCTGCGGGCCGAAAAGCCTAACTTGTGGGTCGACGAAGGGCTCAGAGAAGCCGGAAAGGAATTTGCCTCGCTCGTGAAGGCGCAGCGCGCGGCCTTTGTAAAGAGCACGAAGAAGCGCCGCCTGACTACCCGGAAAAATCAACCAATCCTGCCGTCGTAGCGGCATGGGCGTACTTGGCTGGCTTGCTTAGAGGAAATAAGGTGCGACTAGATCGGCACTATTCTTTGTCGAAAGCCGCGGGTCATGATCCGCTAAATGTCTCAGTGCTCGTAAAGGGAAGACATAAAACCGATCCTGATCAATATCGGGGATTGGGATACCGGACAGACGCCAAAGAGCGTGGCCGCTTTGCTGAGCTATTTTTCTTGCAGGCCGAAAACGGCGACGGCATCACGAAATCCAACATCGATGTAGCGATTGCTAAATTCCACGCGAAGCTTGCGACGCTAGAAGTCGAGAAGTTGAAGGCAAAAGCCGCAAGTGGCTGACATCGACAACTTTGCATCGTTGCTACTTGAGCAGGCTAAGCGATTTCTTGAAAACGCCCGCGCAACCGACGATGAGGAGCGTCGCACGGCTTACGCGCATTCTTCGTTGATGTTGGGGTTCGCTTCAATGGAAGCACACATAAACGCTGTGTGCCAGGAATTTTCGACCCGATCAGAACTATCAGTGCATGAAAGGGCGCTATTGCTTGAGGAGGACGTACAATTGATTGACGGAGCGTTTGTGAGCCGGGGTCTTAGGACGTATCGTTTGCAAGATAGGATGGACTTTTTGCATGCGCGTTTTTCAGTAAAAGGGGTGAAGAAGGACGAGCAGGAGTGGCGTGGCCCTTTGACGCAGGCCACAAAGTTACGAAATAAGCTGACCCATCCACAGGTGGCACAGACAATCTCGCTCAAGGATGTAAAGACTGCGATAGAAGCAATTATTAACGCAATCGATGCGCTGTACAAAGCGATCTATAAAAAGGGACTGCCAGCGGCTAAACGCGGCTTGCATTCAAATCTGACTTTCTAATCCCCGTGCAAGGTGTCCTGGTGGGGTGTGAATGTGTTGCAGACTTGTAAGCCGCTCATTTCACACAGTGCCCCTTCCGCCTCGCGCCCCCACCCCTTGCCCTCCGTTCCCGCCTCGCCGCACCCCCCTTCCCACCGCCAAGCGCGGGAAGGCCGCCAGCGGCGATCGTGAGGGCTCCTACGAGGGCGCGCCGCTGGCGATTCGCGGCCCGAACCGCCATCACATCAACGGGTCGCATCGTGCTCGCATCTGGCGAGGCTACGATGGACCGCAAAGGCGCGTCACCTTGGACTTTTGGATAACCAAATCGACCGCGCCAAGTTCCGACAGTCGATGTCTACTCGGATGAACCCGCATCGGGGTGCGCCGTGGCGTCGAATAGGTCGCTTTTTGGCGGTGTGGTGCTGAAACCGGGAGGCAGTTCAAGCGCAGCTTGCGCCTTCCGCGGCGTGGCGGCGACAGGCGTGGTCGGCGGCACGGCTACGGGCATCGTTTGAACGTCAACGGTCTTAGACGGCCGGTTGAAGATCAGTTTGTTAGCGGTCGTGTCGATCGTGACGATCCCGATCGCGGTGAGGACGGGGAAGGGCAGAAGCATCTCCGCGTCATTGGATACGACGCCGGCTACGACGTTGCGGAGGCCGTGCATGCCAATCGTCACGTCATGAATGATCACCCGCTTCTCGGTGATCCTACTCCCATCAGCTAGTATAGCCCGTCCGTCATCGGTCGTTTCGGCCTCGCCATTAGCAAGTAGGGTTTGAGCGACTTTTTCGGACACCGTCATGTCTGTAGCGCCCGTGTCGATCTGCATCGTGACCGGCAGCGAACCGACGGTGAGCTGGGCGAACACGGCCTTCCCGAGGTTGAGGATGCCGATGCTGTCTTCGCCGACTGACGCGACGGGGACAGCCGCCGGAGCCAGTCCGGAAACCGGGGCTGTCCGAGGCGGGGCGACGGGAGCGTACGCCAGCGCGGCTGGCGCGCTGACGCTCGGCTGCGTGATCGGCGGGCTGGCCGATCCCATTGGCAAAGCGCCACGCTGTGCATGATCAGTTGCCCGTTCTTGTACAGCCATTCATCGTAAGTCGGTTGTCCCGTCGCGGTCAGCTTCATCGCCTCGCCGACCATGGTCATGCTGGCGTTGCGCATCAGCGTGCCGCGCCACTGTAGCGCGTTGGGGCCCGTATAGTCGGTGATGACATACTGTAGCGATCGGTCGATCACCGCACCGTTCGCCAGGGTGTGCTTGATCGTCCACTTGCCGTCGGGGTCATGAGCGACATACGTCGAGACGACGCCGATTGCGCCGGGATCGCCGATTTCGACGCGCGCGGGACCGCAATTTATGGCAGCGCTGGCGGGGCTGCCGACCACCAACACGGCAACAGAGGCGAGCAAGTGTTTCTTCATCAATATTGCCCATAGCAGGCGTGTATAACAAGTTACATATACGGTCCGGGAAGCGGGGTCAAGCCGCCCCCTCTTCCCTTCACCCCTCCGCTCTCCGTTGCCCTCCCTTGGCCCTTCCCGCCTCGCCGCACGCCTTCGCCCCCGCCAGCGCGGAAAGCTTGCCCACGTCCCCGGACTTGATCCGGGGGATCGCCAGAGGCCCGTGGGGCCGCCAGCGGCGATCGTGAGGGCGCTGGCGAGGCACGCCCACGCCCCCGGACTTGATCCGGGGGGCGACCTATGGGGCGACGGCGCTGGCGATCGCAGCCGCACCAGGGAGGGCGACGGTCGACGGCTTGGCGACGGGGCGGGCGCGGGCTCCCCGCCGCTGGTAAGCACGCATTCGGAGACGCACTATGGCCGCAGTGTGATAACTTTGCACTGCAAGGTCCGTAACGCCCAGGAATTGCTGGGGTTGCAAGTAAGCCGGGTCGCGTGGTGGTAATAGTGTCTATGTATTCGTTCGCCATCACGAAAGTATTGATAGAATATCCCGCGTATTAGAGGCATTGCGGTATTGCCGAAGCGCAGCTGGGGTAGTTTCTGAACAATGTGATGTTGCCCAAAATTGTGGGCAGGCGGCGCGTCCTTATCTAGGGCGCTAGTTAATTGACTCCAATTTACTAGCGTTTATTTTTCCGAATCTGGACTTTTCAATGGGTTGCGAGCGATTGGAGTAAAATAAATTTTCCTTCCCTAACCTCAGGTTGTGCGCTGGCCTCGATCGCGTCCGCGCGCCTCCTTCGCGGGGAGCCGGCGCGATCCGGCCATGGAGACTGGTATAGCATTAATTCGGAAGATCGCAAAGATATTTATTGATTTTTAGAAATTCGGCGCCGGGGGCCGTCGCGCGGGCGAGGGCTGCCGTGTCGACCGGCAGGTCCGGGCGGGCGAGCGGCGGACGCCCATGCTCCCGGCGGCCCGGGTTCAAGGCATAAGCTCGACCAGATGCGCGCGCGACGGCCCCGGCTCGAACGGATCGCCGAAATATTGCGTCTCGCGAGCGATCTTGCCGTCGCGGAACTCCATGATGCTGACCGTGTAGGACGGGCGCCCGTCATAAGTCAGGACGAACTCCGTGACCCAGAGGTCGCCCGCGCCGACGATCCGGCGCACCGTGAAACGCTTCTGGTTCGGCTGCACGGTGCGCGACGCCTGGATGTTGCGACGCCCGCGAATGCGCTCGCCCGATTGCGGATATTCGAGCACTGCGTCCTCGCGGTAGATGTCGTGCTCCGTCTCGAAATCGTTGGCGTCGGACGCCGCCCAGTGGCGGTCCAGAGCCGCGCGGGTCTCCGAATCTTCCATGGCAAGCCTCCTGCCCATGACGCTGAGCCGCGAGAGAACCCCTCTCCCGATGGGAGAGCGGCAGGGGTGAGGGGATTGGGCGCCTCAGTCAAAGGGCAAACGCAAGTCCGCGCCAATCCGAGCGAGGACGGAATTGAGGTCGCCGCAAACCTCCTCATTCGTGAAGCGAATGACCCGGAGACCGAATCGTTCTAAGACTTCGCTCCGCCCTGAATCATAGTCTGCGAACCATTCGTGTTGCCTGCCGTCCAGTTCGACTACGAGCTTGGCGGCATGACAGTAGAAATCAACGACATAGCGGTCGATTGGAACCTGACGGCGGAATTTTGCTCCGTTGAAGCGTGAGCCACGCAGGCTTCGCCACAGCATGTCCTCGGCGCGTGTCGGATGCTGACGCAGGACGCGGGCGAATTCGCGCCGTTCTGGAGCCATGCCTAGTCCCTCACCCTGCCCCTCTCCCGAGGGAGAGGGAGTGCGCCTCACCCCCGGCCCCTCTCCCGGTGGGAGAGGGGTTACTACACCGCCTTGCGCGCCAACTCCGCGCCGGCGGCCAGCGCCGCAAGCTTGGCGTAGGCGATGTCCGACGCCATCGGCGCCATGCCGCAATTGGTGCAAGGATAGAGCCGTTCCGGCGGGACATGGTCGAGCGCGGCGCGGATGGTGTCTGCGACCTCCTCCGGCGTCTCGACGGCGTTCGACGCGACGTCGATGCAGCCGATCATCACATCCTTGCCCTTAAGCAGGCCGATCAGCTCGATCGGCACGTGCGAATTGCGGCATTCGAGCGACACCTGGTCGATCCTGCTCGCCGCGAGCGCAGGGAAGGTCTCCTCATATTGCCGCCAATGCTCGCCGAGCGTCGCCTTCCAGTCATTGTTGGCCTTGATGCCGTAGCCGTAGCAGATGTGGACGGCGGTCCTGCATCGAAGCCCTTGCGCCGCGCGCTCGAGCGCCGCGACGCCCCAGTCCTTGACGTCGCCCATGTAGACGTTGAAGGCGGGCTCGTCGAACTGCACCACGTCGACGCCGAGTTTTTCGAGCTCGTGCGCCTCCTCGTTGAGCGCCGCGGCGAAGGCGTGGGCGAGCGCGGGGCGATCGCGATAATGCTCATCCGCGATGGTGTCGGCGATGGTCATCGGGCCGGGCAGGGTGAACTTGAGCTTGCGCCTGGTGTGGGCGCGCGCCGCGCTCGCCTCGAGCTTGTGGACGGAGCCCTTGCGGCGGATCGGGCCGGTCACCGTCGGGACCTCGGCCTTGTAGCGATCGGCGCGGATGCCGATGGTCTGCCGGCGCGCGAAATCGATGCCATCGAGATTGGCCAGAAAGCCGTGCACGAAGTGGATGCGCGCCTGCTCGCCGTCGCTGACGATGTCGATGCCGGCGTCCTCCTGCCGCTTCACAGCAAGGATTGTGGCATCGATCTTGCCTGCCTCGAGAGCGGCGCCTTCCAGCTTCCAGGCAGGCCAGAGCTTTTCCGTTTCCGCAAGCCACAGGGGTTTGGGCAGGCTGCCGGCGACCGTGGTTTCGAACATGTCGGATCCTGTGGGAGTATCCGCGCCGAACCCGCACGGCGCAGCGACGAGGGTGATGCGCGCAACACAGAGGAAACGTCAAGCGATCGCGCCAGCGGCGCCGGCGAGCGCAGGAAGTCGGCGCCGTCCCGAACAGGCCGCCTCCTCCAATTTCCATCGCTTCGAAGGCGCTATATGCTCATCGGGCTTCCCCGCCAATTTTGGCGATTGGCGGCTGCCTCCGGGGCTGATTTCATCGGGGCTGAAATGATTCGTGACCTCAGCGCCTCGGAGGACCGCCCGCTGACCGTGAATTGCGGCGTATGCGTCATTGGCGGCGGCATCGCGGGCCTGATCGCCGCCTCCCGGCTCAGCGAATTGGGACGGCGCGTCGTCGTTCTCGAAAGCGGCGATCGAAAGCCGCTCGACCGGTTCGACGTCTTCAACGCGGTCGAGCAAACCGGATCAAATTACCTGCACGACGTGACCGGCCGGGTGCGCGCCCTTGGCGGGACGTCGAACACGTGGGGCGGGCGGATCATGCCGCTTGCGCCTCATGACATGGGGCCTCGGGATTATCTTGGTTTGGGCGCCTGGCCAATCGACCGGGCCGAACTCGACCGCTTCGTCCCGGAAATCGAGCGCCTGTTTCGCTTGGATCAAAGCTCGTATGAAGAGTTACCCGGTTCACGGCTGCGTCGAAAAGACCCGCTGCCCGACGGTCGGGCGGATATGACTCCCAGATGGTCGAAGTGGCCGACCTTTCGCCGGCGTAATGTCGCCCACCTTCTCCGAGACATGATCGCGGCCAATCGCAACCCCGAGATCTGGCTCAACGCGACTGCATGCGACCTGCTCGTCGACGGCCCCGCCGGTCGCCTTGCGGGCGTGAAAGCCATGAGCGTCAACGGGAAGCGCATGACGGTTATGGCCGATTTGTTCATCCTGGCGGCCGGGACTTTCGAGACGACGAGGCTTTTGCTTCAGCTTGACGCGCTGACGGAGGGGCGTGCGTTCTCAGGCTGCGAGGCGCTCGGCCGATACTTCAACGACCATCTCAAGATCGAGGCGGGCCGCATCCAGCCGCTCGACAGCAAGCGGACCAATCTCGCCTTCGGCTATCACATCGGCGGCTCGACGCGCCGAGGCCTCCACCTGGAGACCACCGCCGCCGCCCAACGCGAAGATGAGGCCGCGAGCGGCTACGTTACAATTCGCGCAGAGTATGGGCCGCTGTCGCTCCATCATTATTTGCGCAATGTCGGAAAATCGGCTCAGGCCCGCCAGTTCTCCGATCTCGCGCCGAGGCGCGAGATCGCGAAGGATCTGCGGAACTTCGCGCCGGCCCTCTATTGGAGAGTTCGGCACAAGCAAATGTATTTCAGCCCATCCATCGACCTTTTCGTCGATGCGCGGATCGAGCAGGCGCCGAACTCGGGTTCACGCCTCACTCTTTCCAAGCAGCGTGACAAGCTCGGCCAGCCGATGCTGGAAATGGACTGGCGGAAGACGGCTCTCGACGGGCGCACCCTTCGGTCCGTCTTGCTGCGCGCGCGCCGGTTCTGGCGATCGACCGGTCTTGAGACCACGAGCCCGGTCGTATGGTCGGTCGATCCGGACCGGGACGGCCTGATCGAGGGCGCCATCGACACCCGCCATCCCGCCGGAACGGCGCGCATGGGCGTCGATCCGCGGACGTCGGTGGTCGATCCTCGCCTCGCCTGTCATGCGGCGCCGAACATCTTCGTCGCCAGCGCAGCTGTGTTCCCCGCGTCGGGAAGCGCCAATCCGACGCTGACGATCATTCAGATCGCCTGCCGGGCCGCCGAAAGCGTGATGGCGGCGCGGTGAGCGAGCCCGCTCACCCGAGCTTATAGTCGCGCGTCGCCTCGGGATCGTCGGTCGCGTAGGTGAGCGCCATAAGCTCGGTCCACGCGTCGTCCGGGATGGGGAAGCGGGCCCAGTCGACCGTCTGCTTGACCCGCTCGGGCCTGGTCACGCCGCAGATGGTCGAAGCGATGCGAGGGTCGCGCAGCGAGAATTGCAGCGCGGCCGCTCCGGGCGGCACGCCGTGCAGCGTGCAGATCGCCTCGATCTTGCGGATCGGATCGAGCATGTCCTCTGAAGCTTCCTGATAGGCGTAGCGCGGATAGTTCGTCGATCCCTTGGCGAGCACGCCGCTCGCATAAGGCGCCGCGTTGAGGACGGCGATCCCTCGCGAGGCCGCGAGATCGAGCATCGCCTCGGCGTTGCGATTGGCGAGGGTGAAGCGATTGTGGGTGATCAGCGCGTCGAAATCCCAATCGCGCAGTAGCGGCGTCATCTGGGAGACGACGCCGGCCGCGAGGCCCACCGCCCTCGCCAGCCCCTCCTCCTTCATGCGGAAGAGTTCGCCGAGCGCGCCGTCCCTGCCGGTGGCTTCGTCGAACGAGCGGGCATGCTCGGGATCGTGCAGATTGAGGAGGTCGACCCGATCGAGGCCCAGCGCCTTGAGGCTCTGCTCGAGCGAGCGGCGGGCGCGCGCCGCGTCGAAGGCGTTGGTCTCGAAATCGCGGTCGAGCTTGGTCGAGACGACGAAGCCTTCAGGCAGGCCGCCGCGCTCGCGAATGACGGCGCCGATCCGCTCTTCGCTGCGGCCGAGCCCATAATTGCGCGCGGTGTCGATGAAATTGGCCGGCCCATCGAAAATGGCGTGGAGCGTCGCCCTGGCGCGCGCCTCGTCGACGCCATAGCCGTAGGTGTCAGGCATGTCGCCGAGGCCGGAGGAGCCAAAGCAGATCGACGTGACCATGATATCGGTGCGGCCCAGGCGAACCTTGTCCATGACGCCCTCAGCCATCGCGAGCCCTCCCTGGTTGGCGCCGCATCCCTAAAGCGCCGGCGCGGCGCGGGCAAGGCGAGGGCGATGGTTGCCGCGCGAAGCGAGTTTCCGTGGGCAAGGTGTTTTCCACGCTCCTTATCCTCCTATTGGGGATATGGACAGGAGCAGTTTGTCAGCCTTATTTGCTGCGACAGCCGATCCTGTAGCAAAAAATTAATCGAGGGCCTCCCAAATGGAAGATGATCAGAAGTATTTGTACGCGAAGCTCAAGATAGATAGTAAAATTGAAGATCATGGAAAATATGATTATTTCGGAGGAGAAATCAACGATTGACAAATGGAAAGGAACAGCCACTCGTAAACGAGATGATGATACTGTCGTTAAACAGAAAGATACTGGTCCTTTCGGCTTAGTTGCAAGAAGTTGAAGAGTCCATAAATACGTTCAAAACTACAGTTCCTTTTATAATGAATAATTTAGTCGTAATGCGCGGGATAAACGATGATATAGACATTGGTCGTTTAGAGTGGCTAGTAAGCGAGGAGAGCGATTTAAGATCTGGCGGAGATTTCGAATTATACAGATTTAATATCGACCTTGTTGCGGTTGTCTCGCAGCAAATTAAGAAATCTAACGCTATAGCGTTAGGTATTGATAGGATTCCCGACCTTTTTTTAATGGGATTGGTGAGCGCTTACGATCAGTTCCTCTCACAATTAATCAGGTGCATTTTTGGTGTTTTCCCCAGAACTTCTTTCTTCATCTTAGCGGAATCTATCCTTTAAGGACCTAACAGAAATAGGATCGGTAGAGGCGGCTCGGGAACGAATAGTCGAAAAGGAGATAAAATCTGTTATTCGCGACAGCCATGCCAAGCAGATCGAATGGTTGGAACGAAAACTTAACATGACGCTTAGAAATGACTTGAAGATTTTGCCAGATTTCGTAGAGATATGCGAGCGGAGAAACTTACTTTCGCACACTAACGGTGTAATATCTTCCCAGTATGTCTCAGTATGCAAAGAACACGGCGTCGAGACCGAGGGTTTATTAGTAGGTGAAAAGCTGGAAATAGGTTCCAATTATTACGAGACTGCTGTTTCAATAATACTTGAATTTGGAGTAAAGCTTACTCAGGTTATATGGCGAAAGCTAGTGCCTAGCCAAATTGAAGAGGCCGATACAGGAATTAAATCAACTGGCGTATCGGTTGATTACAGAGCGAATGTACAGAGAAGCAAACGCATTGCTCCAATCTGGCCTTTTCGAAATGAAGAAGCACAGTACCGATTTAGTTAGAAAGATGATGGTTGTCAATCTCGCGAACGCCGAGAAACTTAGCGGTAACAAAACCGAAGCACAAAATATTCTTGCCCATGAGGATTGGAGTGCATCGACGGATATGTTTAACATATGCGTTGCAGCAGTCCGCGACGACATTGAAGCGGTAGTTAAGTTGATGAAGTCTGTTGTAGATGCAAAGCGCCTGAGGGTTGCTGATTTTCGGAACTGGCCCGTCTTCGAAGGCGTACGTTCTGACCCGAGGTTCATCGAAACGTTCGAGCGTGAGTTTGGTCAAAAGACGGTCGCAGACCTAGAGACGCCTACTCCTTTAAAGTTAGGGACAGGGACAGAGGAACGAGGTGAGGTCGGTTCAGGACTGCTTAGCAAAAAATCAATACATTAATGGCCTCCTCGGAAGCGCCGTGGCGCCCTCACCCGAGCCTGACTGCGAACGCCGCGAACTCGGCTTCGGTCGGATAGGATTTCTGCGCGCCGTGGCGGGTGACCGAGAGCGCGGGATCTTGGGTCGCCTCCCTGAGCGCCGCCTCGACGGACAAGCCTCCCGCGAGATAGCGGGCGAAGCTGCCGATGAAGGCGTCGCCGGCCCCGGTGGTGTCGACCGGCTGAACCTTGACGGGCGCGATTGCGCGCGCGCCCCGCGCGTCGCGATGGCCAGCGTGGCCCTGATTGGGAACATGCGCGGTATCGCCGAGCACGATGACGACTCGCGCAAACGACACGTCGAGTTCCTCGGCGACGATCTGCCCCAGCGCGGTGCGGATGCCGGTGCCGAGATCGACGTGACCGTTGAAGGCGGTGACCGAACCGTCGGCCGATATCCTGATGAAGGTCTCGAAGGAGCCTTTCGCGCCTGAACCGGCTGGACGAACCACCGACAACGCGCCGGTCCGGATGCTGGAATTGTCGGGAGTGCCCGGCGAGGCCATCAATCGTGCGCCTCGGCGAGACGGCCGGCCGCCCGCATCGCCGCGCGGATGATTTCGACATGCGCGCCGCAGCGGCAGAGATTGTAGCGCAGCGCTTCCAGCACCTCGGCTTCGGAGGGATGAGGTGCGCGCATCAGCAGCGCCTTGGTCGTCATGATCATGCCGTTGAGGCAGTAGCCGCATTGCGCCGCCTGCTCGGCGATGAAAGCTTCCTGCACCGGGTCAGGACGGTCGCGCGAGCCAAGTCCCTCAAGCGTCACGATGTCGCGCCCGACGCAGCCGCTGATCGGGATCACGCAGGAGCGCGCGGCGCGGCCGTCGATCAGGACGGTACAGGTCCCGCATTCGCCGAGGCCGCAGCCGTATTTCGGTCCGTTCAGTTCGAGATCGTTGCGCAATACATAGAGCAATGCGGTATCGGGAGCAGCGCTGACGTCGTGGATCCGGCCGTTGACCGCGAGGCGGATCGTGGGGTGCGTCATGCGTCTGGTTCCGGCCTGGTGGTTGCACCGCATAACATCGCGGTTCAAACCCGGCCGCGAAGATACCGTTTACGTGCAAACGTGCAAGCGGGCCGGCCCACGACCGATCTGGCTGCCCTGTTTATGAACAAGCCGGCGAGGCAATCTGCGGCAATAATCGGCACCGGCGGGTTTCGCCTGGGCCGCCGCTTGACAGGTTTCCGCCGGGCGCGCAACATCGTTCGTATACGAACAATACCGGCGGGGTCGCGGCATGAGAGGTCGTTACCCGTGTTGCCGTCCGACGGTTTGATGCTGGCTTGTGAGCTCGTTGATGCTGACCGAACCGACCGCTGCCGCCGACGACAAGATCCGCTGCGATGCCTGCCCGGTGATGTGCTACATCAAGCCGGGTGCGGCGGGCGCCTGCGACCGCTATGCCAATCACGACGGCCAACTGGTGCGCGTCGATCCGCATATCGTGCTGGAGCGGACGGTGTCGCATGGCGGACGGCTGGTGCCGTTCCAGGCCGGCGGCGACTGGGACGGCAAGATCGTCCACGAGCCCAGCATTTTCGTCACGGCGATCGGCGCCGGCACCACCTATCCGGATTACAAGCCGGCGCCGTTCATCGTCTCCTCGGAGATCGACGGCGTCGATATGGTGACCGTGGTGACCGAAGGCATCTTCAGTTATTGCGGCGTCAAGGTGAAGATCGACACCGACCGCCATCTCGGTCCGGAGACCGCGACGGTTCGTGCGCAGGGCGAAGCGGTGGGTCACGTCACCACCAGCGAATACGGCTCGCAGATGCTGTCTCTCGGTGGGGTCCATCATCTGACCGGCGGCTCGAAGAAGGAAGGCCGCGTCACTTGCGACGTGCTGATGGATCTCAGCAACTGCAAGCCGGTGGAGCTGACGGTCGACGGCGGCGCGACCGTGGTGGTGCAGGCCGGCTATCCGCCGATCGTCAACGGCGTGCCCGAGGAGCGCATGCGGGTCGGTTGCGGCTCGGCGACCATCGGAATGTTCGCCAAGCAGTGGCATGGCAAGGTTGACGAAGTCGTAGTCGTGGACGACCACATCACCGGCGTCCTCAGCGAACACCAGGCCGGCAAGCTGCTCGATATTCCCGACACCGGGATCAAGATGAAGGGCCGCCGCTCGACGCCGGGCCGCTACTTCCAGGTCGCCGAGCCCGGCACCGGATGGGGCGGCACAAACATCTCCGATCCGCTTTCGGTGCTGGGCCCATTCGATGCGAAGAAGGCGCGCCCGGGAACGACCATGCTGATGGTCTCCACCACCGGCGAACATGCGGCCTATTATGTCCTCGACGAAGCCTTGCGGCCAATCGAGAAGGAGATGCCGATCGATCTGAAATCATCGGTCGAGCGGATCCAGGAGAATTGCGAGCCCGCACTGTGCACCGTCCTGTTCATGGGCGGAGCGGGCGGCTCATTGCGCGCCGGCGTCACCGACAATCCGGTGCGCCTGACCCGTTCCGTGAAGGAGGCGCTGACCCGCGTCACCTCGGGAGGCGCGCCGGTTTACGTCTGGCCGGGCGGCGGCATCACCTTCATGGTCGATGTCACGCGCTTGCCGGCCGGCGCGTTCGGCTATGTTCCGACGCCGGCGCTGGTGGCGCCGATCGAGTTCACGCTGAAGCTGTCTGATTATGCCGCCTTGGGCGGCCATATGGATCATGTGCGTCCGCTGGCCTCGCTGAAGGACAATGCCGAAATCCGCCAAACGCTTTCGCCGCCGCCATTGTCGGGTCCGCGCGCATGACACGGCCGCCGCAGATCAGGTTGCTCCCGGACGGCAGGCGGCTTCATCTGCAGGACGGTCCGATCGACCTGATCTTGGAGGCCCGCGGCAGCGAGACGGAAGTGCGTCACGCCTATGATGCCGCAACGTGGCGCTTCACAGGTCTGCTCGACGAACTCTGCGCCGAGCTGCCGCTGTTGCGCCAGCCGGCCGATCCCGTAGGCTGCCGGTTGCAAGGTGTGATCGCGCGCCGCATGCATAGGGCGGTAGCGCCGTTTGCCGCCGACGGCTTCATCACGCCGATGGCGGCGGTCGCAGGCTCCGTCGCCGAAGAGATCTTGGGCGCGATGGTGAGCGGGGCGCGGCTCGATCGCGCCTATGTCAATAATGGCGGCGACATCGCGCTGCATCTGGCCGGTGGAGAATATTTCACCGTGGGCTTGGCGGAACGGCCGGATGTATCCGGCTTGCTGCGGACCATGATCGTCCATGCCGGCGATCCCACACGAGGGGTTGCGTCCAGCGGGCGTCACGGCCGCAGCTTTTCGCTCGGGATAGCCGACGCCGTCACCGTGCTGGCGCGGACGGCGTCGCAAGCCGACGCCGCCGCTACCGTCATTGCCAATGCCGTCGATTTGCCCGGACATCCAGCAATCATCCGCCGCCCGGCGCATGAACTGCAACCCGACAGCGATCTCGGCGCGCGATGGGTGACGTGCGGCGTCGGAGCAATATCCGGCAGTGAGGTCGAGCAAGCGCTGGAGACTGGCGCGGTTTGCGCGCGAAAATGGCTCGCGGCGGGATTGATCGACGGCGCCGCCTTGCGGCTAAATGGCCGGATGATCGTCGTGGCGGCGAAGGACGTCGAAACGATGAACTCAGGCTCGCCGCTTCGCAAGGTAGAGAGTACGGTGGATGCCTGAGGAAATTCGAAAGCAGGGCGGAAAACGATGAGCGCGATAATCCGCAAGATCGTCACGGTGGTCGAAGAAACCCATCTGGAAATGGGCAGGACGATCGCGCCGCCGACCCGGCGCGCGGCAGCCATCGCCGTGATCGAAAATCCGTTTGCCGGCAGATATGTCGAGGACCTTGCGCCCCTGATCGCGATCGGGGAGGAGCTTGGCGAACTGCTCTCGAAGAAGGCCGTTGCCGCGCTCGGCATCGACGGCGCGAAGGCGCACAGCTACGGCAAGGCGGCGGCGGTCGGCGAAAACGGCGAACTCGAGCACGCGGCGGCGATCCTGCATCCCAAGATGGGTGCGCCGGTGCGCAAGGTGCTCGGCAAGGGCGCGGCATTGATACCGTCATCAAAAAAGCGCAGCGGACCGGGTACCACGCTGGATATCCCGCTCGGCCACAAGGATGCAGCCTTCGTGCGCAGCCATTTCGACGGCATGGAAGTCCGGATCAACGACGCGCCGCGTGCCAACGAGATCATGGTGGCGGTCGCGGTTACCGACAGCGGCAGGCCGCTGCCGCGGGTCGGTGGATTGACGGTCGCGGAAGTCAAGGGCGAGGACGGTCTGAGGTAAATCTTTCAAAACTGGAGGTATGGGATGCAACGAAGCAGACGTTTGCTGGGTTTCGGGCTCGCGATCATTCTGGGCGGCATGGCGAATGCGGCGATGGCGCAGAGCGAAATCAAGATCGGCGAGATCAACAGCTATTCGCTGTTGCCGGCCTTCACCGATCCCTACCGCAAGGGCTGGCAGCTCGCGGTCGAGGAAGTCAACGCCGCCGGCGGCATCAACGGCAAGAAGCTCGTGGTCATCTCCAAGGACGATGGCGGCAAGCCGGCCGACGCGCAGACCGCCGCCAACGAACTGGTGTCGAGCGAGAAGGTGGCGATGCTCGTGGGCACGTTCCTCTCCAATATCGGCCTTGCCGTCAGCGATTTCGCCAAGGAGAAAAAGGTATTCTTTCTCGCGGCCGAGCCGCTGACCGACGCGATCACCTGGTCCAAGGGCAATCGCTACACTTTCCGCCTGCGCCCTTCCAACTACATGCAGGCCGCGATGCTGGCGGAAGAGGCCGCCAAACTGCCGGCCAAGCGCTGGGCGACGATTGCGCCGAACTATGAGTACGGCCAGTCGGCGGTTGGCGTGTTCAAGAAGCTGATGTCGGAAAAGCGTCCCGACATCCAGTGGGTCGACGAGCAATGGCCGCCGTTCGGCAAGATCGATGCGGGTCCCGTCGTGCAGGCGCTCGCGCAGGCAAATCCGGAAGCGATCCTCAACGTCACCTTTGGCGCCGATCTCGTAAAATTCGTGCGCGAAGGCAACACCCGTGGGCTGTTCAAGGATCGTGCGGTGGTTTCGTTCCTCACCGGCGAACCGGAATATCTCGATCCGCTGAAGGAAGAGACGCCCGAGGGCTGGATCGTCACCGGCTATCCCTGGTACAGCATCAAGACGGCCGAGCACGATGCGTTCCTGAAGGCCTATCAAGCCAAGTACAACGACTATCCGAGGCTCGGCTCGATCGTCGGCTACGAGACGATCAAGTCGGCCGCGGCTATCCTGGCAAAGGCCAATTCCGACGATCCGGACAAACTGATCGCCGCGGCGGAAGGGTTGTCGGTGCCGTCGCCGTTCGGCGAGATCACCTTCCGCAAGATCGACCACCAGTCGACGCTCGGCGCGTTCACCGGCAAGACCGCGCTCAAGGACGGCAAGGGCATCATGGTCGATACCGCCTATCGCAAGGGCGCCGATTATCTGCCGAGCGACGCCGAAGTCGAAAAAATGCGCCCGAAGGAGTGAGGCACTCCTCCTCTCCCTCTCCCCGCTCTTCGCGGGGAGAGGGTTGGGGTGAGGGGCTCTCTCGACGCGTTCGAACTCGTGGAGAGTCCCCCTCGCCGGGATCGCTGACGCGATCCGACCTCTCCCCGCACGCGGGGAGAGGTGAAAGAGGGCCTCATTCCGAGGAGTATCGTGAACCGGATCGCCGATGGCATTCTATGTCGTTCAGTTCCTGACCGGTCTTGCCAGCGCGGCGTCGCTGTTCCTGGTGGCCTCCGGGCTGTCGATCATTTTCGGCGTGACGCGGATCGTCAATTTCGCGCATGGCGCGTTCTACATGCTCGGCGCCTATGTGGCGTTCACGCTTACCGAGCGATTTTCCGGGGCGATCGGATTCTGGGGCGGCATCGTTGCCGCCGCCTTGATCGTTGCGGTACTCGGCGTGCTGGTCGAAATGCTGCTGTTGCGACGGATCTATCACGCGCCCGAACTGTTTCAGCTGCTCGCGACCTTCGGCCTGACCCTGATGGTCGAGGATCTCGTGGTGCTGATCTGGGGACCGAGCGACCTGCTCGGCCGCCGCGCGCCCGGTTTCAAGGGTGCGGTCGATTTCTTCGGCCAGAACGTTCCGAGCTACGACCTGTTCCTGATCGTGCTCAGCCCGGTGGTGCTCGGCTTGCTGTGGCTGATGTTCCGCCGCACGCGCTGGGGCGTGCTGGTGCGCGCCGCGACACAGGACCGCGACATGGTGGCGGCGCTGGGCGTCAATCAGAAATGGCTGTTCACCAGCGTGTTCGCAGTTGGCGTCTTCCTGGCGGCGCTCGGCGGCGCGCTGCAAATTCCGCGCGACGCGGTGCATCATGCGCTCGACTTGCGCATCATCGTCGACGTCTTCGTGGTGGTGGTGATCGGCGGCCTCGGCAGCATCGTCGGCGCCTTTGTCGCAGCCGTACTGGTCTCCGAACTCAACGCCTTCGGCATCCTGATCTTTCCAAAAATCTCCATCATCCTGGTGTTTCTGGTGATGGCGGCCGTGCTGATCGTGCGGCCATGGGGCCTGTTCGGCAGGGCGGAAGCCGCCGCGCGTCGCACGCCGGGGCTTACGGTCAATCCGTGGCGACCGCTGAGCTCCAATCAGCGTCTGGCGGCGATCGCCGCGCTGGCGCTGGCCGCGGCGTTGCCGCTGATCGGTGACAATTACGCGCTCACCGTCGGCTCGGAGATCGCCATCTTCGTGATCTTTGCCGCGAGCCTGCATTTCCTGATGTCGGCCGGCGGCCTCGCCTCGTTCGGCCATGCCGCCTATTTCGGGCTCGGCGCCTATGGCGTTGCGCTGCTTGCCAAGCTCGCCGGCCTGCCGATGATCGTTTGCCTGTTGCTCGGCCCGCTGCTGGGGCTCGCCGGCGCGATCCTGTTCGGGTTCTTCGCCGTGCAATTGTCCGGCGTGTATTTCGCGATGCTCACGCTGGCCTTCGCGCAGATCGTCTGGTCGATTGCGTTCCAGTGGGTGGAGGTGACCGGCGGCGACAACGGCATTTTGGGAGTCTGGCCCGAGAAATGGGCGGCAAGCCCTTCGCATTTCTACTGGCTGTCGATCGGAGTCGCCGCACTTTCGGTCGCCGCCCTTCGCGTCATCGTATTCTCGCCCTTCGGCTACGCGCTGCGCGCCACGCGCGACTCGCCGCTGCGCGGTGAGGCCATCGGCATCGACGGCAAGCGCATCCAGTGGACCGCCTTCATGATCGCCGGCACCTTCGCCGGAATTGCGGGGGCGCTGTTCACCTATCTCAAGGGCAGCGTCTTTCCCGACAATCTCGGCATCTCGCTTTCGGTCGATGCGCTTGTCATGGTGCTGCTCGGCGGCGTCGAGACCGTGTCGGGCGCGATCGTCGGCGCGATCGTCTACAAGGCGCTGTCGATCTGGCTGGTGAGCCAGACCGACCTGTCCAAGCTTGTGCTGGGCGCGTTCATCGTTCTGATCGTGGTCGCCTTTCCGAAGGGCATCGTCGGGACGCTGCAGACGCTCCGAAATCGCCGTCGGCCTCGATCGTTCGAGGCCACGCCGGAGTCCGCCCTTGTCACGCCAGGAATCGAGACCGCGGAATGAGCATCCCGTCCCCACTGCTGTCGGTCGATGCCTTGAGCAAATCCTATGGCGGGATCCATGCGGTGCGCGGTGTGTCCTTTGCGTTGCAGGCCGGCGAAATCCTGGCGCTGATCGGCCCCAACGGCGCCGGCAAGAGCACCTGCTTCGACATGCTCAACGGCCAGGCTACGCCAAGTTCAGGCCGGATCCACCTGCTCGGCCAGGACACTACGGGAAAACGGCCGCGGGCGATCTGGCGGTTGGGTGTCGGGCGTACGTTCCAGATCACCGCGACATTTCCGACCATGACGGTGCGCGAAAACGTCCAGGTCGCGTTGCTGTCCTATCACAGCCGCGCGTTCAGTTTCTTCACGTCGGCGCCGCGGTTCGCGCAAGGCGAGGCCAACCGCCTGCTGGAACTCGTCGGCATGGGCGGCTATGCCGAGCGACCATGCGGCGAACTCGCCTATGGCGATCTCAAGCGGCTCGAACTCGCCATTGCGCTCGCCAATCAGCCAAAGCTGCTGCTGATGGACGAGCCCACCGCCGGCATGGCGCCGCGCGAGCGGATCGAGCTGATGCGGCTCACCGCAGGCATCGCCCGCGAACGGGCGATCGGCGTGCTCTTCACCGAGCACGATATGGACGTCGTGTTCGAACACGCCGACCGCATCCTGGTGCTCAATCGCGGCAGCTTGATCGCCGAGGGATCTCCGGAAGCAGTACGGCGCAACCCGCAAGTGCGGGCGATCTATCTCGGCGAAGGGCTGGTCTACGACGCGCGCCACCGCGAGGGAGCGGGCGCATGAAGCTCTCGGTCGAGGGGCTGAACAGCCATTACGGTCCCGCGCATATCCTGTTCGACATCGCGCTCGAGGTCAGCGAAAGCGAGGTCGTGGCACTGCTTGGACGCAACGGCGCCGGCAAGTCCACCACCTTTCGCTCCATCGTCGGCTTGGTCGAGCAGCGCACCGGCCGCATCGTCTTCGAGGGCCAGGATATCTCGGACCAGCCCACCCATGTGATCGCCAGCCGTGGCCTCGGCTACGTGCCGGAGGAGCGCCGCATCTTCACGGACTTGACGGTCGACGAAAACCTGGAGGTCGGCCGTCAGCCAATGCGGCCGAACGCGCCGCACTGGACCAGGCAGAAATTGTTTGCGCTGTTCCCGAACCTTGGCGAGATGCGCGACCGCGCCGGCGGACGCATGAGCGGGGGCGAACAACAGATGCTGACGATTGCCCGGACTTTGATGGGCAACCCTTCGCTGGTGCTGCTCGACGAGCCGTCGGAAGGATTGTCGCCCAAGATCGTGGAGCAGATGGTCGAGGCGATCCTGACCATGAAGAAGGAAGGCGTCAGCATGATCCTCTCGGAACAGAATTTGCATTTCGCCAGGCTGATTTGCGACCGTGCCTATATCATCGAGCGCGGCCGCATCTGCTTCAGCGGCACCATGAGCGAGCTTGACGCGCGTCCGGACATTCGCGACGCGCATCTGGCGCTGTGATATCGGCGCCAGGAAACAGGGACGGGGACGCAAATGACCAGAGCTGTTTCGGCCAGGCGAAGCGTCAAGCCGCGGCCGGCCTATATCCTGGAGGAGCAGATCGGCTTCATCCTGCGCCAGGTGTGGCAGCGTCACGCCACCATCTTTGCGCGGGAAATCGGCATCAACCTGACGCCGACGCAATGGGCGGCTTTGGCAAAACTTACCGAGACCGGGCCTTGCTCGCAGAACCAGCTCGGCCGGCTGACCGCGATGGATGTCGCCACCATCAAGGGCGTTATCGACCGGCTTACCGCCCGCGGGCTGACCGAGACCGGCCCTGATCCCGAAGACGGCCGCCGGCTGCTCGTTAGTCTCACGCGCGCGGGTCGGCAGCTGGCGGAAAAGGCCATTCCGAACGCGCTCGCGATCACCAAAGAGACGCTCGCGCCGCTCGATGCGCGGGAGCGTGAGACGCTGGTCGCGCTGCTGAGCAAGTTGCGGTGAGTTCCAGAACTAATGCCCGACCACCATCGGCACTTTGGTTGCCGGGGGCGTGTTGCGGCTTCGTTGCGTACGTACGATGCCGTCGATGATGGTCATGCCGATGCCCGGGAGGTCGCCGAGTTGTACGCTGTCGAGGATGTTCTTGCCTGCGGAATGCTGCGCCCTGTCCATGATGACGAAGTCGGCCGAGCGCCCGACCTCGATGATGCCGCAGTCCAGCGCCCGCATCCTGGCGGTATTGCCGGTTGCGAAGCAAAACGCGATTTCGGCCGGCACCTCGCCGAGCGACGACAACAGCGATACCATGCGCAAAATACCGAGCGGCTGCACGCCGGAACCCGCCGGCGCATCGGTGCCGAGGATGACGCGATTGAGGTCGCCCATTTCGCGCGCGATCCGCAGCGTATAGAGCGCCGAACGCTCATTGCCGTTGTGGACGAGTTCAAGGCCACGCTTGCAGCCCTCGCAGATGCAGCGGATCTGGCCGTCGGGCAGGGCGGTGTGGCCGCCGTTGATGTGGCCGACCACGTCGGTATCGGCCTCCAGTACCACGTCCTTGTCGATCAGGCCGGAGCCCGGTATCGACGGGCCACCGGTGTGGATCGTACTCTGGATGCCGTATTTGCGCGCCCATCCCACCATCTTGCGGGCGGTGGGACCATCCTTGACGCCGCCGAGGCCGACCTCGCCGAGCAGCTTGACGCCGGCCGCGGCGAGTTCCCTAAAGTCTTCCTCGACCATTTCGGTTTCGATGACGGGCGCGCCGGCGTGAACCTTCACGCCGCCGGGGCGAAGCGTCCAGAAAGCGCGCTGCGCAAAAACGGCCATCGCCTTGAGGCCGACGACGTCGCGCGGGCGACCGGGCATATGGACCTCGCCCGCGGAGATCATGGTGGTTACGCCGCCGTGCAGATAGCTGTCGATCCAGCCGATCTGGTTTTGCCGCGGCGTCCAGTCGCCGGCGACGGGATGCACATGGCTGTCGATCAGGCCGGGCGTGATGGTGGTGCCGTTGGCGTCGACAATGGTGGTGGCGCCCTCGGTGTCGACATCCTTGGCGCGGCCGATGGCCGTGATCTTGCCGTTCTCGGTCACGATCGTGTCGGCGTCGAGGATCGGCTTCTCCAGGGCACCGCTCAACAGCAGGCCGATATTGCGGATTACCAGCCTGGTTGCGCCGGCCGCCTGCGGTTCATCGTGAGCCATGGAACTTCCTTCTCGTTCGGCGTCTTCGCGCCAAGGGCATTTTGCGCGCGCCTTGATGCCGGGATCAAGGGCATAGAGACGGTCGCGCTGATTTCGCTTCGCGAATAGGCGGACTGGCGGCCGAATCGATTGCTCGTCTACCTCGTGCCGTAGGCACGGTCGCCGGCGTCGCCGAGACCGGGCAAAATGTACGCGTTTTCGTCCAACCCTTTGTCGATCGCCGCGAGCCAGATCGGAACGTCCGGATGAATGCCACGCATGCGCTCGACACCTTCCGGCGCGCCGATCAGGCATACCAGGCGAATGTCGTTGGCGCCGCGCTCCTTCAGTCGGTCGACCGCGGCGACGGCGGAGTTCGCCGTTGCCAGCACCGGGGAGATTACAATCACCAGACGTTCGTGCAGATCGCTCGGCGCCTTGAAGAAATATTCCACCGCAACGAAGGTTTCCGGTTCGCGGTAAAGACCGATATGGGCGATCCGTGCGGTCGGCACCAGGTCGAGCATGCCTTCCGCAAAGGTCACGCCGGCACGAAGCACCGGCGCGAACACGAGTTTCTTGCCCGCGATCTGCGGCGACTTCATGTGCGCGAGCGGAGTTTCGATTTCGATATCGGCGAGCGGCAGATCACGGGTGACCTCGTAGCACAGCAGCATCCCGATCTCCTTGAGGAGTTCGCGAAACGACTTGGTCGAAACGTCTTTCTTGCGCAGCAGCGTCAGCTTGTGCTGCACCAGCGGATGACTAACGATCGTGACGCCGTCCATGTTGCTGATTCCTGTTGCTAGAATACGGTGCCGTCGCTGATGACCTTTACCGGAGGCGAAGCATCAGCGCGGCGTTCGCGTGCCAGCAATCGGCCCGCGGCCCAGGTCCCGCCCTCGAGAATTTTCGCCAGCGGCATTGAGGTGGCGTCGAGCCCAAGCCGTTGCCGCACCCGATCGGCGAGGCCGTCGAGCAGCGCCACGGTCAGCGCGCGCCATTCAACCACCAGCGACGAGGCCACCTCGTGCGCCTGCTGCGCTGCTTCGGAATCGCGAAACCTGAGCACGCCGCTATCGACGAACAGTCCGCCGTTGCGATATTCGGCGAGCCCGGTGAGGCCGTCGATATCGGTCACGCGGATGCCGGCGGTTTGCAGCGGCTCGATCAGCGAATAGGCCAGCCATTGCGAGAGCTTGTGCAGCGGCATCAGGCCGCTGGTCGCATCCGCCGACGTCAGTGAGGGATGCTTCCAGCAATCGCCGAGCGCGATCCCGCCCAGCGTCAGCCGCGATGGCCAGATCGGCCCGAGCTGTTGCAGAAGTTCCGCCAGTATAGTCGGGGCGGGAAGCTCCAGGCCATCTGCCGGCAGAGCCAGTCGATCGAACAGGCCGCCGGGGCGCGGTGTGTCGCGGCTGGCGAATACGTCCGGCTTCGCGGCCACCAGCGCGCCGAGGCGGCGCAACAGGTCGGCGCGCCCTGCAATGCCAACCAGCGGATTGACATCCGAGACCTGCAGGCCGCGCTCGAGGTCCGCAACGGAAATATCTGCAAGCACGTCGGCATCGACCCGCAAGGGACGATGCGGATCAGCCGAAAACGCGCCGGCAGCGAACATCGCAAGGCTCGCCAGTCCCAATCCCTCCGAACGTCCGACGGTTGCTCCGGTGATCGGATCGCGGTAGCGCCACGATGGACCGGCGCCGGCGTCGAGGAAGACGCTTACGATGGCCAGATCGAATTCAGCACGCGCACGGGCCGCGCGATCGGGCCAGCTGGTGCGGTCAGCCATGGTCGCCCAGCGATTGTCCCCATTCGTCACGAAATGCCGCCAGCGCGAATGAAAGGGTACATCCAACGTGGCATAGGCGTTGCGCGTCGTCTTGAGCACCAGCTCGACCGCGGAGTCCATGCGATCGAGGTCGATACGGAAGTTCGGAAGCCTGTCTTCAAGACCGATCGCGAGCATGCGGTGCGCGCGCTCGCGAACCGCGCTCGCACTCAATAGTGACAAAGCGGCCGACGTCTCCGGATTTGCGAGGGACACTTGCCGCTCTCGCTATGTTTCGAGCGGGCGGCCAACCGCGCTGATCGGGTCCTGCTGCGGCTCCGGCGTGTAGTAACCGGCGGCCTTTTTTGCGGCAATTTCCACATGCGCGTCGGCCGGCACGAGATCGTCGGGAATTGGCACCCGTTCGACAATTTCGATGCCCTGGCTGGTCAGCGCATCGTGCTTCATGTCGCTCATGGAAACGAAGCGGTCGATGCGCTTCAGGCCGAGCCAGTGCACCACATCCGGCATCAATTGCTGGAATCGGGCATCCTGCACGCCGGCGACACATTCGGTGCGCTCGAAATACTGGGCCGCGGCATCGCCGCCTTCCTGGCGCTTGCGGGCGTTGTAGACCAGGAATTTTGTGACTTCGCCGAGCGCGCGACCCTCCTTGCGATTGTAGATGATGATGCCGAGGCCGCCGGTCTGTCCCGCGCGCGCGCATTCCTCGATGCCGTGCAGCAGATATGGGCGGCAGGTGCAGATGTCCGAGCCGAACACGTCGGAGCCGTTGCATTCGTCATGCACGCGGCAGGTTATGCTGGTGCGGTGGTGCGGCAGCCTGGTGACGTCGCCGAACAGGTAGGCCGTGGTGCCGCCGATCGGCGGCAGAAAAACCTGCAGATCGGGCCGTGTCACCAGTTCCGGAAACATGCCCGCGGTCTGTTCGAACAATTGCCGGCGCAGATTGTTTTCGGTGGTTGCGAAGCGCTCCGCCAGGCCCGGCAGGTACCAGACCGGGTCGATCGCGATCTTGACCACGGAGATGCTTCCATTGTCGTGAACCACCTCGCCATCCTGCTTGAGCCGGCCGGCTTCGATCGCCGCCTGCAGTTCGGGCAGGTCGAGACGCGCGCGGGTAACGGCAATACTCGGACGGATATCGATGCCTTCGGCGATCTCGGCCGCGAAGTTTTCTGCGGCGAGATGTCCCCACGGGTCGAGCGAAACGATCCGCTGCGGATCGGCCCATTGCGGAAACGGCCCGATCGTCGCGGCGGGATGGGTGTTGGTGAGATCCGGACGGCGGATGGGATCGAGTGCGCCCGACGACACGGCGAGCGCGCGATAAACCGAATAGGAGCCGCCATGGCTGCCGATCACGTTGCGATCTTGCGGGCGCGACACAGTACCGATCACCGGCCCGCGTTCGCGTGCGCTGGCGGCGCCCCAGCGGATCGGGAAGTTGAGCTTGGCACCCGGCGCCGGGTGCGAGGTGATACGAATATGGTCAACCCGATTGGAGCGAGTCATCATGGACCCCCAAATGGCGACGGCCCGCCTAAGCAGACGGGCCTGATCACCAACAATGAAGATAGTAGCGCGGCCGCGGCCGGACCAGGGACTATAGCCAAATCGCGGCCGAACACAACCGCGATTCGAATTTCGATGCCATCTCGGCCCACAAGCGAATTTCGCGAGCCGAAGCGCGCGCCGAGGCGTTGGAGCTTTGCGCGCCGCGCAAATTCGCGATCCCGAAAAGCGCTTGTCGGCCTATCCGCATGAACTCTCCGGCGGCATGTGCCAGCGCGTGATGAGCGCGATGGCGATTTCCTGCAATCCGGCGCTGCTGATCGCCGAGCCGACGACCGGGCTCGATGTCCCGCGCATCCACTGTTGCGGCTGGGCGGCATGCGCTCGGGGGATGTGCTGCGGCAGCGGGTGGAGGAGCGCGCAGACCGGGTTGGACTGGGAAGAGAATTGCTGACGCGCTTGCCGCATCAACTCTCGGGCGGTCAGAAGGCCCGCGTCGGCATCGCCCGCGCCATCGCTTGCCGGCCGCGCCTGCTGTGCTCGATGAGCCGACGGCGGCGCGCGATGTCTCGGCGCAAAATGGCCGCATTGTCGAGCAAGGCGAAAGCCGCGCCATGTTCGATAATCCTCAAACAGCCTTTACCCGCGAGCTGGTCGAAGCTGTGCCGCATATCGAGACCGGCGTCGTTGCCATCGCGACTGGCCCGGACAATCGAAACGCAGATCAAAGTGATCGGAAAGCCGGTGGCGCTCCCTAGCGGAATCGAACCGCTCTCTCCACCGTGAAAGGGTGGCGTCCTAACCGATAGACGAAGGGAGCAAAAACGTCCGGCTGATCAACCCCGGGGCATGATCATGCCGCGCCGAACCGGGATGGCAAAACCAAACCAAGTGCAGGCGGGCGAACGTATAGTGGCGTTTGCGCGGCCGGGCAAGTCGCCGGAAATCGGCCCGAAAAGACGGCTTCCGCGCGCCCCGGCCGCCGGAAATATCGATGGCCTGCAACGGTTTATTAGCGCCTCCGGAGGTACGGATTAACCCTCAGGAGCAGTTTCGATGGCGGCAGCAAAAAAGCGGGAAGCGCGCAAATCGCTCCAGCAACCCGGTTGGATCACCCTCGAGGGCGGCTTCGCCGTGCGCCCCTGCGTGATCAGGGACATGTCCTCATCCGGCGCCAGGATCACCATCGACGATCCCAACACGCTGCCCGGCAAATTGCGGCTGGCATTCTCGCGCGACGCCCGCACCGGGCGCAATTGCGAAGTGGTCTGGCGCCGCGGCACCTCGGCCGGGGTCAAGTTCGTAAGGTAGAGCGCGCTAGTTGGCTCCTGTTTGATTCCGCGCGACCTCGTTTCACCTCTCCCGACGGGAGAGGTGGACACTGAGCAAACCCCTCTCACGACATCGGCGGCGCGATGAATTTTTGAAATCCCGGCCGTCCGGAAAGCTGTGCGAACCAGCGGTCGAGATTTGGAAACTGCGGCTTGGTGACGCCTTCGACCCCGAGCCAGCGCCGCGCATAGGCGCCGATCGCGATATCGGCGAGGGTGAAATCGTCGCCCTCGATGAATCGCCCCGCCGCAAGCTGCGCATCGGCGATCTTCCACACCACGGCTTCGGCATCGACGTCCTCCTGGATCGCGACCATGTCGCGCTGCGCGAGGGGAGTTCGCACCAACGCCCAGAACACCGGGCGGTCGACCGGCTGGACGGTCGACAGCGTCCAGTCCAGCCAGCGGTCGACGCCGGCGCGGCGCTTCGGGGTTTCCGGATAGATCGCCGATCCCCGGCCATAGGCCATCGCGAGGTAGCGCATCACCGAATTGGATTCCCACAGCACGTAATCGCCGTCGACCAGGGTCGGCACCCGGGCGTTGGGATTCATCGCGAGATAGTCGGGATCGTTGTTGCGGCCGAACGCCATGCCGGCGTCGATCCGCTCATAGGGAAGATCGAGCTCAGTCAGGCACCACAGGACCTTCTGCACATTGACCGAGTTGGCCCGGCCCCAGATTTTGAGTTGCACGATGTTTCGCTCCCGATTGATCCGCCTCCCGGGTCATATCGGATTTTGCAAAAAAATGCGCGCTTCCCCTGGTCGATTTCGATCATCGCCGCCGCAAAAAAAGCCCCGCCGCCGGCGGAGCTGATTTCGCCTGAAGTCGCGGACCGTTCGATGTCAGCGTCCGAAGAACAGCCACAACAGGATGATTACCGGAATCGGCACACCGAGCAGCCAAAGCAGAATTCCTCTTCCCATTTTCGCCTCCATCAATTCCTCAGATGGAAAGAAACTCGAAGCGAAGGGTGAGGTTCCAGCGATCGGGTGGGAAAAGTTCTTATCCGTGATTCGCGTAAGGCCAGGATCAGCCGGCGGCCTGATCGCGCGGCCGCTCGCGGGCTTCCATCAGCTCGGCGTAGCGGCTGTATTCGCCGGCCATTTCCAGCAGCCGCTCGCGCACCTCGGAGTCCGTCACCTGCCGGGCCAGGCGCTTGGCCTGGTCGGCCTGGAATTGATAGTGCTGCGCCTGGGTCATGCGAATCCTCAGCTATTCCGTCTAGTCTGGGGGCAAAAGGTTCATCGAATATGAACGAATATTTTCGGTGGATCGTCATGGCCGGGCTTGTCCCGGCCATCCACGTCTTTCGTGAGTGCAGCTAAGACGTGGATGCCCGGCAGCGCAGACAAGTTTACGTAGTCTGCGCAAGGCAGACTACTATGGCCGGGCATGACGAACTTCATTGGAGACATACTGGGCGGTTGGAAGCCGCCCCGTTACCAATGCCCGGTGTTCGGCATCGAGCTCCACGGCTCCGCCGGCGGCTTCGGCTCGCCCTTCTGCAACAGCTCGATGGAATGCAGGTCGGGCGAGCGCACGAACGCCATGTTGCCGTCGCGCGGCGGCCGGTTGATGGTGACGCCCATCTTCATCAGCTTCGCGCAGGTCGCATAGATGTCGTCGACCTCATAGGCGAGGTGGCCGAAATAGCGATCCTCGCCGTATTTCTCCTCGTCCCAGTTATAGGTGAGCTCGACCAGCGGCGCGCCGCGATTGGTCGGCGCCGCCTTGAACAGGCCCTCGTCCTCCGGCGCGCACAGAAACACCAGCGTGAATTTCGCCTTGTCGTTGTCGACGCGGCGGACCTCCTTCAGGCCCAGTGCGTCGTGATAGAATTTCAGCGCGGCATCGAGATTGCGCACGCGCAGCATGGTGTGGAGATAACGCATGGTTTTTCACTCCCTTTGGGTATTTGGCAGAAATTGGTGGCGGGGTCGGGAAGTTCAATAGCAGCAAAATGCGGATGAGGGCAGGGCCCCAGGATGCATGAACGCCGGCCGGGCCAAGACCGACAAACATATCCGGAAATTGTCTTACCGGTGCGGCATGAACCTTCGTCGATCCATCGCCATCGTCATTCTCGCCACGAGCCTCGCCGGCTGCGGCGTCGTCGACTTAATTTCGAACGGGCTTGCCTACTCGACGGCGGTCGAGACCGATCTCGAACACGCAACCGGCATCAAGCCGCAAGTCGGCTTCAATTGGCACAATGGCAGTCTCGAGACGGTGACGGTGACGTTTCCGCGAACTTATGCCGACAGGCCGCTCGACGAACTGGCCGTCACGGTGCGCGAGGTCGTGGCGAAAGAGTTCAAGGAGGCGCCCGGCACGATCGTGCTGGCCTTCGAACTGAAGAAGTAATGGCAGGACAGCGGCCTGAGCGATTCAGGTCCCGTTGCTTCCGGCGACGCCGCTCCGAGCGGGTCACGGAGCTTGGGTTATGGCGCGCGGGCTAGTGTTTGTAGGTAGGGTTCTTGTCCTCGGCGTCGGCGTCTTGCCGAAAACTCTCGGCAATGTCGGCGAACTCCTTGATCGTCTCCGCTGCGGTCATCGCCTTTGAGTGCCGGTCGGCAATGACCGCCTGGCCCCTGAGATAGTCGCTCCATGCGTTCATGAGATTTTCTCCGCTCGCGGCAAGCGAGCATGGGGCAAGCATTTGGGGTCCGAGGTGTTTCCGGGCGCATACCTATTCGCACCGGCTTGCTTAATGGTTGATGACATGCCGTGCTGCCTCGGGATTTCCCATCCGGGCCTCATATTCCGCCGCGAGATCCAGAAGCCGCCTTTGGGTGAAGGGATCGGCGTGCCTGGCAAGGCGACGGCAGCGTTCTGCCTGTTCTCTCAGGAAAGCAACTTCCATTCACTCACCAACCGGGCGGGTGCATTCAAGCTGAAGCGCCGCGCATATCCAAGATCGCTTCGAGTGCCTTGGCCGATCCCGGATTGAAAATGCGGGTTCCATTTGGTTCCCGCATGGCTGCCAGCGCGCAGGGGGCAGTTCCGGCGCGTTGTCTCCCCGGAGGAGGAACACACCATGCCGACCTATCGGGTCTATCTGATCGACGGAAACGACCGCGTCGCCTCGTACCGGCCGCTGGAGGCCGAGACCGACGCGGAGGCGATCAGCGCCGCGCGGCAATTTGTCAATGGCTGCGACGTCGAAGTCTGGCATCTCGATCGCAAGATCGGACGACTGGAGCACGCCGGAAATAGCGACAGGGTAAAAAAATAGCGGCGGAAAATGCGCACGGGCGACCAGTTTGCCAGGAACTGTGCTCAAGGGCCGCGGAAACCCGGAGCCCCGCCGGCATCTGAGTATGCCGACGGGGCTCGCCACGCTCTCACACACGTCATCCTACCAAATCGCCCAACGCGGTCGCCGATGGTTCGTTCCGAGCCGCCGGAATTTTTTGTCCGTGCGGTTCCCGGCTTCGGCCACGCGACGCGTCATCACAACTCTGAAATAGCGCGGGAAATCCGGAACGATCCGTTAACGCTGTTGTTCTCTCCGCACATCTGTTTGTGGAGAAGTGCCATGTCGAAACTCGGAATTTTGGCGGCGACAGCGCTGTCATTGACGCTAGCCCTTGCAGCCCCGGCCAGCGCGGCCCCGCGCGGCGGAGGCGGCGCGCATGTCGGTGGCGGTATGGGCGGGGGTGGAATGCACATGGGCGGTGGTGGAATGCATATGGGCGGTGGTGGAATGCATATGGGCGGCGGTGCCGGCGCGTTCCGTGGCGCCCAGGCGAGCATGGGCCCGAGAGTCGGCGCGGTAAACGGCGGCGCGCAGTTCGCGCGAGGCGGATTCCGTGATCACGGCCGAGGTGGTTTCGGCGATCACGGCCGAGGTGGTTTCGGCGCTGGCGCGGGCTTCGTCGCGGGATTGGCCGCCGGCAGCGCGCTCGGCTACGGCTATGACCCCTATTATTACGGCTACGGTCCGGACTACGCCTACGACGACTATTACGACGGCGCCTATCCGGTGGATCCGGGCTACGTAACCAGTCCGGCCTACGTGGTTTCGGGCGGCGCCGATCCCGCTTATTGCGCGCAGCGCTACCGGTCTTACGACCCCGCCTCCGGGACCTATCTCGGCTATGACGGCCTGCGGCATCCCTGCGGCGAGTGATCGACGGCGCGCCAACAACGTCTGAAGCAATGGAGGAGCGGCTCACATGAGCCGCTCTTTTTTTGTAGCAAGCGGGGCGGAGAGGAACTCGCAAAGCTCGATCGGTGGTGTTGCCGCAGCGCCAGGCAACAAGATCAGTTCCGCCGCAACCTTGGTACGCACCGTGCGTTATCAGCGGGGTACTGAATGGAGGACATGCGCATGACAAAAACATTGGCAGTTCTGGCGACCGTTGGCGCCTTGGCTGCGGCCACAATCGCCGCACCGGCGCCGGCGCAGGCGCGCGGTTTCGGCCCTGGACTGGCGTTCGGGCTTGCCGCCGGCGCGATCGCCGCGGGCGCCTACGGCGCCTATGGGCCTTACTACTACGGGCCAGGCTACGGCTATTACGGGCCGCGTTACTACGGGCCGGCCTATGGTCCCTACGCCTATTACGGTGGGCCGTATTACTATGGACACCGCTACTATCGCCACTGGCGATAGCGCGATCGAAAAGCCCGGCAGCCTCGCTGCCGGGCTTTTTGCTGGCCGGCGCAAAGAAGCCCACCACCGTCGTCCCGGCCTCCGAGCCGGGACCCGTACGCCGCGGCGCTGGTTTTGAGAGAGGCTGTTCGAGGGCTTTCGCGCAACAACCGCTTCCTGTGGTTGTAGATCCCGGCTCGGAGGCCGGGACGACGGTGAAGGTTATCCGTGTTCGCTACGACCAGAACGGCACGGTCTCGATGGTGCGTCTCGGGCTTTCGACATGCCGCGCGCTTTGCAGCGTCGCCGCAAAATATTCCGCGCGCTCACGCTCGAATTTTTCCTGGGTGGCTTTGAAGCCGGCGATGCGGGCGGCGATTTCTTCCCGCTCCGAAGCGGCGTTGTCTGTTGCGGTCATGCCCATCCCTTGTCCTTGATTCTTGTCCCATCGCCATTGGCGGTCGCGATTGGGGCGCGAATGCGGAGGCGGCGTTGTGGGATTATGATGGCAGTGGAAAATCTTGCCGCGCCAGCTTTGCGGTGGATAAGCGCGGCATCGTGCTTGTGGCCGGCCATGCTATAAAAGGCGGGACCAACCCATCGGATCGCCTGACATGATCGCATCGGATCTTCGCAGCGGCGTGGAGCGGCTCGGCGACATGATCGCCGCCTCCTCCACCATTTTGCCCTTCACCGGCGCCGGCATCTCGACCGAATGCGGCATTCCCGACTTCCGCTCACCCGGGGGATTGTGGACGCGCAACCGGCCGATCCCGTTCGACGAATTCGTCGCCAGCCCCGAGGCCCGGGCGGAATCCTGGCGCCGGCGCTTTGCGATGGAAGAAACCTTCGCCGCCGCAAAACCCGGGCGCGGCCACCGCGCGCTGGCGCAGCTCTACCGCGCCGGCAAGGTGCCCGCCATCATCACCCAGAACATCGACAATCTGCATCAGGTCTCGGGCTTTGCCGCCGATCATGTGATCGAACTGCACGGTAATACCACCTATGCCCGCTGCATCGGCTGCGGCCGCGCCTATGACCTGGCCTGGGTCAAGCAAAGCTTTGCGGCCAGCGGCGACGCCCCCGATTGCGGGGATTGCGACGAACCGGTCAAGACCGCCACCATCTCGTTCGGGCAGGCGATGCCGGAGGAGGCGATGCGGCGGGCCACGGAACTGGCGCAGCGCTGCGACCTGTTCCTGGCGATCGGATCCTCGCTGGTGGTGTGGCCGGCGGCGGGCTTTCCGCTGCTGGCCAGGAACGGCGGCGCCCGGCTGGTGATCATCAACAACGAGTCCACCGACCAGGACGATATCGCCGACCTGGTGATCCGCCACGACATCGGGGAAACGCTGGGGCCGTTCGTCGGGAATTGATGCCCAATTGATTCGCAGCTGTGCAAGCCTGTTCATAGCTCACGGCAAATTTGTTTTTTATCTATGCGCCGCAAGCGGGAGTGTTATCTTTTGATTCGCGAGATTCGCGTGGCGTCGTCATGAATTGTCATGGGATGGGCGCGTGTTCCCGGCACCGTCGCACCAGTTGGCGGGCCGCAGATGATGTGTGGGGTCCGTTGTCATGGGGTCGGACGGATTTGAGTCCAAGAAGCTCGGGGGCCCGCCCAGCGGAGCGGGACCGAACAGGCTCGGGCCGGGTGATTTTGCTTTGGGCGCCGAGCGTGATCCGGCGATCGATGCAATTTCAGGTCTCGGCGATGCCGCCGCCAACCTCGTCGAAATCTCCGGCGTCATAAAATGGTTCGACGCATCAAAGGGCTACGGCTTCATCGTGCCGGACAATGGCTGGCCCGACGTGCTTCTCCACGTCACCGTGCTGAGGCGCGACGGCTACCAGACCGCCTATGAGGGCGCGCGTCTGGTGGTCGAATGCGTGCAGCGCGCCAAGGGCTACCAGGCGTTCCGCATCCTCTCGATGGACGAATTGACCGCGATCCATCCGGCCCAGATGCTGCCGCCCCGGACCCATGTCAGCGTCACCCCGACCTCGGGGCTGGAGCGGGCGCAGGTCAAGTGGTTCAACCGGCTGCGCGGCTTCGGCTTCCTGACCTGCGGGGAGGGGACGCCCGACATTTTCGTCCACATGGAAACCCTGCGCCGGTTCGGCATGACGGAACTTCGCCCGGGGCAGTATGTGCTGGTGCGGTTCGGGCCCGGCTCCAAGGGCATGATGGCCGCCGAAATCCAGCCCGAGAGCGGCTCGCCCGGCCTGTCGTCGCACTGATCGGGGCAGGCGGCATCTCCACCTGACGGAAATCGCAAGATCCGCGTCGAAAATGACGCTGCCGTGCTTGGGCGTGGTCTGGTATTTGCCACGTTCCTCGGGCTAGGGTCGCCGGATGTCCTCCCTCCGGTTCAGGTAAGCGTCGTCCATGATTTTCGATCGAACTGTTGCCCGCCGCCTGCCGCAGGCGCGGCTCCGGATATGTCTTGCCACGGTACTTGCGCTCGGCGCGCTTGCATGGCCCGCCGCGCAGGCCGCGACCGTCCAGCCGCTGGAGATCGTCACCAAGAATGGCGTGCAGGTGTTCTCGGTCGAGATGGCAACCACCGAGGAAGAAAAAGAGAAGGGCCTGATGTTCCGGAAGGAACTGGCGGACGGCAAGGGCATGCTGTTCGACTTCTCGCCGGAGCAGGAAGTGTCGATGTGGATGAAGAACACCTACATCTCGCTCGACATGATCTTCATCCGCGCCGACGGCCGCATCCTGCGGATTGCCGAGAATACCGAGCCGATGTCGACCCGGATCATCCCCTCGGGCGGGCTCGCCAAGGGAGTGCTGGAAGTGATCGCAGGCACGGCGAAGAAATACGGCATCGAGCCCGGCGACCGTGTCGGCCATCCCCTGTTCAACGGCAAATGAGCTGATGCGGCGGCCGCCTTGCTGGCGGGGCCTTAAGCGTGTATCGACATCGCTTCTTTTGGATTTTCGGGGTATAGCGCAGCCTGGTAGCGCGGCAGTTTTGGGTACTGCAGGTCGTTGGTTCGAATCCAGCTGCCCCGACCAGATTACCTCGGGTCCGGGATCACGCGCGCATTCGGTTCGCGCTCAAAAGGTTCCCATGCCGAGGAAGCCGTCATGGGGGAAATCCGCCATGATCTTCTTGCCGACCAATTCCTTCAGCGTCTCCGTGGTGCCCCCGCCGAGGGTGCCGTAGCGGGCGCCGCGATAGAACCGCGAGACCGGAAATTCGTCGGTGAAGCCGTAGCCGCCGTGCACCTGGATGGCCTCGCTGGTGACGCGGATGGCCATCTCGTTGCAGTACAATTTCGCAAGCGCAGCCTGATGGGGGTCGGGAAAGGGGTCGGCGGTCGCGCAGGCGCGATAGAGCACCGAGCGGCCCACTTCGATGTCGCGATACATTTCGGCCAGCTTCCAGCGCATGCCCTGGAAGTCGCCGATCGGACGGTCGAACGCGGTGCGGTCGCGACAATATTTCACCGCTTCCTCGAACGCCCCCTCGGCCAGGCCGAGCGAGATGCTGGGGTTGAGGCAGCGCTGGGTGTTGAAGGCGCTGAGCAGCCGGCGGAAACCGTCGTTCCGCACGACGAGATTTTCGAGCGGCAGCTCGCAGTTCTCGAAACTGATCTCGGCAAGGTTCTCGCCGCCCATCGTATGGTAGCGCGCGGTGCACTGGAAACCCGATGTATCGGGCTCGATCAGCACGCAGCCGATGCCTTCCCGTCCGGGCTGCTTGTTGATCCGCGTGAAGACAACGAACATCGCGGCCTCATCGACGCGGCTGATCAGCGTCTTCGTGCCGTTCAGCACGAGCCTGTCGCCGACGATGTCGGTGTTGGTCCGGTAATTCGCGACATCCGTGCCGGCATGCGGCTCGGTCATGCATATTGCGAGGATGTGTTCGCCGCTGCAAACACCGGGCAGAATGCGCCGCTTGATCGGCTCGGGTGCATAGGTTGAAATGATCCTGGTCTGGACGCCCACCTCGCCGAGCAGCGCCATCGCCGTGACATAGCAGCCCTTCGCCACCTCCTCGAGCACCAGTGCCGTATCGAGAACGCCCAGACCAAGCCCGCCATATGCCTCCGGCACGGCCATGCCGAGAACGCCGATTTCGGCGAGATCCTTAAGGTTCTCCCACGGGAACGTGCCATCCAGATATTTCAGCGCCCGCGGCTTGAACCTCTCCTGCGTCAGGGATCGGACGGTGTCGACCATTTGCCGCTGCTGGGCACTGAGCTTGAAGCGCACCGCGTCGACCGCTTCGCCCTGTTCGGCACCCGGCTGAAATTCCATTGTCGCACCTGCTTCCCTTCGGCCTCGTTGCTCGATCATTGCAGCAACAAGAGGAGGGCGTCCAGACGGGGAAGACCAATCCCCGCGGCGCAGCCCATCAGGTCTCCCGCGGCGGCACTCCGAGCCTGAAATGGCGTTTGGCGTAGGCGACGATTTCGGCATCGGTCGGGTGGTCGGCGGCTTCCACCGCGACGACGCGCTTGCCGACATCAGGGTGCTGCTCGCGCAGATATTTGGCAAATTCGGTCTTGGCGCCGGCGGGGCCGATGATCAGGATTTCGCCGGCGTCGCTGACGGCGTTCATGGCCTGCGCGAAAAACTCCTTGTCGAACCCGGCATGGCCGCTGCCGATCGAGCCCGCCTTGTGGTGCAGGTGGCGCGTCGGCAGATGCGGATGCAGGACGGCTTCGTCTTCGCCCGACAGGCCGATATGGAAAACCTTGGCCTGCGAATGATCGATCCAGACGATCGCATGGAAGTGGCTGGGCATGTCGGGGTCCTCGTCGGCGACCGGTCGTCGGGCTGATCCCTATGTCGATGGGCAGGCGGGCGGTTTCAACGTCCGATCGCAAAAATATCGCAAGCGCCCACCGGCCGATTGATTTGGGTCAGCAGTGGCATCAACCCGAAGGCTGTCCGGCACTACTCGGAGCCGTCGGGTTTGCTGCCGCGTCCGAGCGCGAATTGCACGATCGGGCCCTCGATGTGGAATTCGATGCCGGTCATCTTCGCAAACAGATCGATATTGGTGCTGCCTACAGCGCATCCGCCGAGCCCCATATCGGTCGCCGCCAGATAGAGCGTCTGGATCAGGACGCCCGCGTTCTTCAGGATCAGCGCATACGCAATCGAGCTGTATTTCCACGACACCCGGCCGAAGCGGGCGGCGATTGTGATCAGGAACTGGGGCGGGGCAGGGGCGTCCATGGCGAATTCGGCGCCCGTCCACAGCGCCTCGAGCTCCTGTGGGCGCACGGCGATCGGCACCAGCGCATGCCGGTCGGCGTCATAGTGATAGAAGCCGCGCTCAAGTCCCTCGCAGTTCGCCACCGCCAGATAAAGTTCGAGCTCGTAGGCGCTGCCGCCCGATGGATAGGGCCGCACCGCGTATTCGACGACCGGACTGCCGTCGTCAGTGTCGAGGCTGGTGTCCCATTTCGCGCGGATGCGGGCGGTGGCATCGAGAAAGCGCGAGAGCTCGGCAAGCGTGATCGGATGCTGGTCGTCGAATTCGCGTATCGAATGACGCTCATGCAGCAGCCTCGTGAACGGCGAGGCTGCCTCCTGAGGCGTCGCGGACGACGCGCCCAAATCGATGCTTTTGCCGGGCCAGCCTGGCCGCACCGCAGGCGGTGGCGCAATCTCGCCCGCATGCGGATAGACCCCGCCGAGCGGATTGGCCTGCCGCCCCTCCGTGGTGTGGGTGTGGAACAGAAGGTCGTGAAAGTCCCACATCACGAGGTTGTCGTCACCCTCGGCGGGCCGCAGCCCGTCGCCGGTGTCGATCTTGAACAGGATCTGGCAATCGAGCAGGAGCGCCAGAATCTCGGCGCCTGGAAAGCCCTTCTGCCGCCGGAACCGGCTGATTTTCTGCGGCGTCGACAGCAGGACGAGGGCGGCCGCTATCTTCGGGTCGCAAATCCTGAACAACGCGCCGGCGCGCGGCGATTCCAGCACCATCTCCTTGCCGCGCCGCCGCAGATAGGCGAACCGCGATAGCGCGATCGTGTCGGAGGCGCCGAGCTTTGGCGTTTGCGGCCAATAGTCGGGCCGTTGCGGCTCGATGACCGCCTGGTCGTCATTTCCGTGTCCCAGCCGGTATTCCAGGAGACCGCGTCGGGCCAATCGCCGGACTAGGAGATCAATTTCCCTGTCCACCGCGCCCTGCCCGGCGAACGAGCGAAGCGGCAAACCCGCGCGCAGTTCCTGCGCGCGTTCCACCGCGCTCGTGCTGAACCTTCCGAGGCTTTCGGCATAGCCATCGAAACAGGCGGAGAGATTTCCATCAGGCTGCGCTTCGAGCGCAATGTGCGCGCTCAGCCGGGCGGAAACGACCGCTGGCGCGGTTCGCCGCGCCTTGTGTTTTGCGGGAGTGCGCAAACCTGGATGGCCTCTCAGGTATGGGGAAGGAACGGCGTGAGTTCGCTTTCCAGCCGCGGCCGATCCAGTAATCCCAGCTTGACAGGGATATCGTAAAGCCGGCCCGGTGCGAAGCGGCGATAGAAGTGCCGTAGTCCGGGAACGATGACCCTGACGACGTTGACCTCGACGTCGGGCCGGGTCTGATTGAGGACCAGGAAATCGAGGCCGGCGCGCCTCGCAATATCGACGCAGGCGTCGACCTGCCCGCGCGTATTGTGGAGAACATCGATCGTTGCGGCAGGGGCGGGCTGGTCCGCCGGATTGTCGGTCGGCGTCAGGAACGGATAGTCCGCCAGGCGCAATGGATTGGTGCCGTCGAGGCTCGGCTTTTCGCCGGTGCCGCCGCCCATCAGGCCGATCGACATGAACTGGTTCAGCTCCGTCAGCGCCCGCAGCAAGGCGATGCGCGTGTCGAAATGCGCTCCCGAGCCGAACTCGATGTTTTCCTGGCCGTTCTGGATCCAGTGCAGGATCGCGACATAGGTGGGCACGCCGAGATCGCTGGTGATGTCGAGCACCCAGAGCCGGCGTCCGGTTTCGGCAAGCTGGGTCCGAAGATCGCGAACGTAGGAATCGTCGAATTGCGTCAGGTCGACCTCGGCGCGCTGCAGCCGGTTGTACCACCAGATAGCGTATGAATCGCGCTCCACCAGTTCGAGGAAGCCCTGGACGATGGCCTCCTCGAGCGTGTTGCCGGCCGCGCAGCCGTTGGAATCGGCGTGAAACGCACCAGGGCCGCCATAGAAGAAATACAGCAGGCTGGTGGGAAGATATCTGAAGCGCTGGTCGCGCAGCGACCAGGCCGGCGACCACTCGACCTTGGCCGAGGGATCGAAGCGATCGGGGGTCGGATGAGAATCATCCGGATCTTGCGAAGGCTCCGCCTGGTATTGCGCGTCGCTGAACAGCAGGACGTCGTTGGGAAGAATGGCATCGCCCGGCGGGAAATCCACAAAGCGCCGCGTCATCCTGATTTCGTCGCCCTGGAAAATCCCGGAATAACGCTCGATTGCCTCCATCAGCGCGCTGGCTTCGCCCTGCTCGGCGGTAGAGCCCTTGCCAAAACTGCCGCCGCTCAGTCCGCTCCTCAGCGCATCGATGGTCAGGGCCGGCGCGGAGAAATTGTGCGCGGCATAGAAGTTGGTGTTCATCGGCAGATCGGCCTCGATCCGGCCGAGCCGCGTGACCACGCCGGTGAGGGGGCTGACGTGCTTTCGGAAACGCTCGACCGTGGCGCGCGACGACACGGTGCGGTATCCGCCGCTGGTCATCACCAGTTTGGCGCCGGGCCCAAGCTCGATCGGCACCGGCGCGCGGCGCGGGTTCTGCAGTTTCTTGCTGCCGCAGGTCGGACATTGCGGGCGGTGCGCCACGTAATGTTTTGCAATCGTCGAGCCCAGGAGATCGAGGCTGACGATGTGATCGTGCAACTCGGTGCGGAAATCGGTGGCGATCGCCTTGGCGATCTCGAGGGCCGCAAACTGGATGGCGCTGTGGCCGACCGCATGGCGCGCAAGCGGCGAAGTGGCGACCGCACGCGCCGGTGCGCGGTCGAGGAATCCCTTGACCTCCCGGTTCCGTATCATGCGATCGAACATGCAGGTCCAGCAGGCGCTCTCGCCCGGCTTGAAGACCGGCCCCACCAGCGGAAAGGCGCCGGAAGGCTGCACCAGCAGCCAGCGCGATCGGTCCGATACGCGCTTGCCGTTCAATTCGGCGAGCCTGGGCTCGAGATAGTCGTTCACCAGCGTGACCGTCAGATCGGGCGAGCGCTTGACGACGTTAACGCCAAGCCCGGTCAGGGCCGCGCCGAGTTCGGCCGCCCCCGGCACATCGATCGACTGGATGCCGACCCGGCAGCTCCTGAGGTTTTGTTCGGCTATCCCGGGCGGCAGGCCGAGGCTCGCCCAGAAGCCGGAGGTGACGGTCGCGGAGGCTGTCATTGCCGGCACGATGTAACGCCGTTCGATCAGCCGCTTGAGGGCTTCCTCGACCTTGTCGGCCGGAAAATTCTGTTCCATCTCGCGCGCGAGTTCGGGAAAGCTCTTGCCGCCTTTGCCGATCGCGGATGCCAGCGCGCAATACAATTCGCCGTAAAGAAAGAATTTTCGGTCCTCGGAATAGAGGCAGACGACGTCGGGCGGCATCACGTAGACCGTGAAATTCGGCGCGAACTGCGGAATCTCCTTGGCGGCTTGCCGCGTCGAGCCGGCCTTGCGCGCGCGTTTCATGATCTCGGCACGCGCATTTTGCCGGGCATCCCGGCTTGCCGATGCAAGGCGTATTTTCCAGTCACGGCAATTCCCTCACGCCGCTCGCGCGCAGGCGTTTTTGGACGGAGATCACGGGCCCGGTCGTCACGCGACGGTTCGCCCACACTCCTGCGCCGGCAGCAGCACCGCAAACAAGACACGACAAAGCAGGCATTGCAAAACCGCAGCAGGACAACATGGATTGGCCGGGTCGACCCTGTCGAACCCGGCCAATCAGTTGTGTCGATCAATCCAGGCGGAAAGTGGTCTGGCCTAGCACGGGCGGCAGGCGCCCCACGAATAGCAGCAGCCACCGCAGCCGACGCCGCATCGGCAACCTCTGCAACCCCTGCAGCCTCTGCAACCGCCGCAGCGACCGCAACCGCGCCAGGCTACCTGCACGCCGCTCTTGGCCGCTTCGGTGTTCTCCTTGTCGAAGACATAGAAGGTCGCAAGGCTGACGTCGGCGATTTCCTCTTCACCGAGCGTGATGGCGTGACCGGGCGCCAGGTTCGATGTTTTCGGTTGATCCTGATTCGGCGCAACCGCTGCGGATGCACCCCCGATCATCGAGAAGGTCAAGCCGGCGGCTCCTAACACCGGTACGGTCTTGGTCACACGCTTTTTCGAAGCTTGCTTTACTCGTCGCATATTTGCTTTCCTCCATACCTTGTAGACGATGTTCAGAGTCCCGCAGGGCCAGTGTACGCTGTGCAGATGCGCCACGCAAGGCTGCTCGAACGGCTTGATATCGCGCGGATCGAATGCGGGTTCTTCATCTTCATGAACAACGCGTTCATCAAAGGCGCGTTCCGGCTTACCGAATCACAATATCCTTGATTTGTTTTGGCTCGCGATCATGCATGCGTCGGGAACGGCCGCTCGCCAGAGCACGCCGCGAGGGCGTTTGGTCAACGAATGTTTAAATTGCGTTGAAGCCCTTCGAACGGAAGACCAGACATGGCCGGCCATCACGGACGTTTCGCCTGGTATGAGCTGATGACGACCGACGTGGCGGCCGCCAGGATCTTCTATGCCAGCGTGCTGGGTTGGGGCGCGCAGGACGCTTCGACGCGGGATCTGGCCTACACGTTGTTTACCGCGGCAAACGTCGCGTTGGGCGGGCTCCTGGAACTGCCGGAGGACGCGAGGAAGATGGGAGCGACGCCGCGCTGGATGGGATATGTCGGAGTCGACGATCTGGAGGCCGCGGTGATGCGAATCGCGCGCCTTGGCGGAACCGTTTACGTGCCGCCGACAACCAGCAACATCGGCCGCATTGCCGTCGTCGCCGATCCGCAAATGGCGACCCTTGCGCTGGTCAAGGGGCTGAAGCCCGTGCAGCGACAGCCGGCCGACCTGTCCAGGCTGGGACGGGCGGGCTGGCATGAATTGTTCGCCACCGACTGGCGGAAGGCGTTCGCTTTCTACGCCGAGATTTTCGGCTGGCGCGAGGCGGACGCCGAAATCGGCTCTTCGGAAACCTATCAGCTGTTCTCCGCCGGCGGGCAGACGATCGGCGGCATGTTCAGCAAGCGGGCGACGGAGCCGGTCGCGTTCTGGCTGTATTATTTCAACGTCGATGACATCGATGCGGCTCTGGACCGCGTGAAGATTGCCGGCGGCCGGATATTGGAAGGACCGCTCGAATTGCCTGAAGGCATCTGGATCGTCCGATGCACGGACCCCCAGGGCGCCGCGTTCGCGCTGCAGGGCAAGCGCAGCCGGGACAGCCTGGGAGTCGGCTGGTCCGCCGAGTGGAGCGGGATTTCATCGCGGGGCCGCCTGCTCACCAGGCCCCGCGGTTGAGGCGCCCGGTTCGAAACGATTGCTCGCTGCATCACGCCGCTTTGGGTGCCGCCGCCTTGGCAGCCGGCTTGTCCTGCCGTTTCGACCAGGAGATGTAGTAGGCGACCAAGGTCATGATGGCGATTCCCGCCACGCTGACCAGGATCTGCGCAAGCAGCGAACCCGAACTCAGCATCAGCGCGAAATGTCCGACAAAGGACAGGAACACGCCGACGCAGAACACCGCAAGCGACTGCTGACCGCAGACGATGACGGGATCGAACACCCTCCATTCGAGGCCTTGCCAGGTCTTGGGCACGAACCTGATCACCAGGATCACGATCACCACGAAGTGGATGAAGCGATAGGGCGCCAGATTGGTCTTGTCGTTGGGGTTGAAGGTCGAGTACAGCCACTGCGGGAACATCGCCCCGAAGTCCGGAAACTTGCCGGCCATGGTCATGATCAGCGCAAAAATCAGATAGGCGATGCAGAAATACAGCGTATAGGGCGAATTGATAATCGAAGCCGATTTTCTGGCGCCGCCGAGCGCGCACCAGGAGCCGAACACGAACAGCACCTGCCAGCAATACGGGTTGAAGTACCAGGTGCCGGCGGGATAGGCGGTAAAATTCCAGCCGAAATGCCGGGCGGTGAGCCACAGCACGATCGACGCCAGCATGGTCTCGTTGGGTCGGCGCAGCATCATCCACAGCACCGGCGGAAACAATCCCATCAGCACGATGTAAAGCGGCAGCACGTCGAGATTGACCGGCTTGAATTTCAGCAGCAAGCCCTGCCGCAGCGTCTCGACCGCGCTGTCGACGAGACCCGCGACGTTGAACTCGTTGATGATCTCCGGATCGCTGAAGCGCTGCGCGACGTAACCGATCGAAACGATGTAGATCACGAACAGGATGATATGGGCGACGTAGAGCTGCCAGACCCGCTTGGTCAGGCGGGTGGCGCCGACGATGAAGCCGCGTTCGATCATCATGCGGGCATAGACGAAGGAGGCGGTATAGCCGGAAATGAAAACGAAGAGATCGGCGGCGTCGCTGAAGCCATAATTGCGCGTGGTGATCCAGTTCACGACATTGTCGGGAATGTGGTCCAGGAAAATCGCCCAGTTCGCGACCCCGCGGAACAGGTCGAGGCGGAGGTCGCGTCCTTTTTCGGGGAGGATTGCGTTGATCTTCATGGCGGCCGTTTCGAAATCGAGCGTTTGACCAGGCGGGCGGGGGATCAGCCGCGGGTCCGGCCGACATTGTCACAGCGCAGCATAATGACTATACCGGTTGTCGAAAATGTACATCCATGGCCGGGAATCGGCGATCAAATTCCTGAAAAATGTCTGTATATCATCGTGGCCGTTTCCACCACGCGCTTCAATGCCACATTTCCTTGAGGGGACCCGAGCATCCATGACCGCACGCATCTTCAAGCCCGCCAGAACCGCGATGCAATCGGGGACCGCCAGGACCAAGGAATGGCAGCTCGATTTCGAACCCGAGCAGCCGCGCGCGATCGAGCCGCTGATGGGCTGGACCTCGTCCGGCGACATGAAGCAGCAACTCTCGATGCGCTTCGACAGCAAGGAAGAGGCGGTGGCTTATTGCGAACGCGAGGGCATCCCCTATCAGGTGTTCGAGCCGAAGGAGCCGGCCCGCCGGCAGGCAGCCTACGCCGACAATTTCGCATTCCGCCGCGCCGAACCCTGGACCCACTAGACCGCGATCCGGAAATTGCGGCGCACAATAAACTGCTGAAGGCCATGCCGCTTCATTCCGTCACCGATCCCACTTCCTCCGATTTTGCCCGCAATTCCGAAACCATGCGTGCGCTGGTCGCCGAGCTTCGCGAAAAGCTCGACCAGGTCGCCGGCGGCGGCGGCGAGACCTCGCGCAAAAGACATACCTCCCGCGGCAAGATGCTGGCGCGGCAGCGGGTCGATCTGCTGATCGATCCGGGCACCGCGTTTCTGGAATTGTCGCCGCTCGCGGCCAACGGCCTCTATGGCGGCGACGTGCATTCCGCCAGCATCGTCACCGGGGTGGGGCGGATTTCGGGCCGCGAATGCGTGGTCGTCGCCAACGATGCGACCATCAAGGGCGGCACCTATTATCCGATGACGGTGAAGAAGCACCTGCGCGCCCAGGACATCGCGCGCCAGAACAATCTGCCCTGTGTCTACATGGTCGATTCCGGCGGCGCGTTTCTGCCGCAGCAGGACGAGATTTTCCCCGACGAACGCCATTTCGGCCGCATCTTCTACAATCAGGCGCAGATGTCGGCCGCTGGCATTCCGCAGATCGCGATCGTGATGGGCTCGTGCACGGCCGGGGGCGCCTATGTCCCGGCGATGTCGGACGAGAGCATCATCGTACGCAATCAAGGCACGATCTTCCTCGGCGGGCCGCCGCTGGTGAAGGCCGCGACCGGCGAAGTGGTCACGGCGGAAGAACTCGGCGGCGCCGACGTGCATTCCCGGCAATCCGGCGTCACCGATCACTATGCGCAGAACGATGCGCACGCCATCGGCATCGCGCGGCGCATCGTCGCCACGCTGAAACAGCCGAGCCGCGCCGGCGTGAATATGCGCGAGCCGCGAAAACCCTTGTTTGCGCCGCAGGACATCTATGGCGTGGTTCCCGCCGACGGGCGCAAGCCGTACGACGTGCACGACATCATCGCGCGGCTGGTCGATGCTTCCGAGTTCGACGAATTCAAGAAACTTTACGGCCAGACGCTGGTCTGCGGTTTCGCCCATATCTGGGGATATCAGGTCGGCATCATCGCCAACAACGGCATCCTGTTCAGCGAGAGTTCGCTGAAGGGCGCGCATTTCATCGAATTGTGCTGCCAGCGCAATATTCCCCTGGTGTTCCTGCAGAACATCACGGGATTCATGGTCGGCAGGAAATACGAGGCCGGCGGCATCGCGCGCGACGGCGCCAAGCTGGTGACGGCGGTGGCAACCGCTGCGGTGCCGAAATTCACCGTCGTGATCGGCGGCTCCTATGGCGCCGGCAATTATGGCATGTGCGGGCGCGCCTACAGCCCGCGTTTCCTCTGGATGTGGCCGAACGCGAAGATCTCGGTGATGGGCGGCGAACAGGCGGCGATGGTGCTGAGCCAGGTCCGGCGCGACAATATAGAGGCCAAAGGCGAGGCCTGGTCGGTGGAAGAGGAGGACAGGTTTCGCGCGCCGATCCGCGCCCAATATGACAAGCAGGGCAGTCCCTATTACGCGACCGCGAGGCTGTGGGATGACGGCGTCATCGATCCCGCCGACACTCGCCTGGTGCTAGGGCTCGGATTGTCGGCGGCATCGAACGCGCCGATCGAGCCGACGAAATTCGGACTGTTCAGGATGTGATGATGGATCGTCCCAGACTGTACCGGCGGTTTCGCACGCTCCTGATCGCCAACCGCGGCGAGATCGCGGTCCGGGTGATCCGCACCGCGCGTGCGATGGGCCTGCGCACGGTCGCGGTCTATTCCGAGGCCGACCGCGACGCCATGCATGTCGCGCTCGCCGATGAGGCCGTGCTGCTCGGGCCGGCGCGGGCGCGCGACAGCTATCTCAACATCGCTGCCGTGATCGAGGCGGCGCGCAAGACCGGCGCCGAGGCCGTGCATCCCGGCTACGGCTTTCTGTCGGAGAATGCCGAATTCGCTGCTGCCTGCCTCGATGCTGGCCTGGTGTTCGTAGGCCCCACCGCCGCGATGATGACGGCGATGGGCTCGAAGTCGGGTTCAAAATTCCTGATGGAGCAGGCCGGCGTGCCGCTGGTGCCCGGCTATCACGGCGAGGCCCAGGACGAGGCGACGCTGGCGAAAGCCGCCGACAAGGTCGGCTTTCCGGTGCTGGTCAAGGCCTCCGCCGGCGGCGGCGGGCGCGGCATGCGGATCGTGCGGTCGGCGAAGGAGCTGGCCGCCGCGGTCACCAGCGCCAAGCGCGAGGCCAAGGCCGCCTTCGGCGACGACCGCATGCTGATCGAAAAATTCGTCGAAAACCCCAGGCACATCGAGGTGCAGGTGATCGGCGACAGCCATGGCAATCTGCTGTCGCTGTTCGAGCGCGAATGCACCTTGCAGCGCCGGCATCAGAAGGTGATCGAGGAAGCGCCGTCGCCAACGCTCGATCATGCGCAGCGCGAGGCCGTCTGCGCCGTCGCGCGCAAGGCGGCCGCTGCCGTCGACTATGTCGGCGCCGGCACCATCGAATTTGTCTCCAACGGCCGGGACGTGTTCTTCATCGAGATGAACACGCGCCTGCAGGTCGAGCATCCCGTGACCGAACTGATCACGGGCATCGACCTCGTTGAATGGCAGTTGCGGGTCGCCTTCGGCGAGAAATTGCCGCTGAAGCAGGACGAGATCAGGCTGAACGGCCATGCCATCGAGGCGCGCATATACGCCGAAAATCCGCACAAAAATTTCATGCCGTCGGTAGGCCAGATCAGGACCTGGCATATGCCGGAGGAAACGAGTGGCCTGCGCATCGATGCCGGCTATCGCGAGGGCGATGCGGTGTCGCCGCATTACGACGCCATGCTGGCCAAGATGATCGCCTGGGCGCCGACCCGGGAGGCCGCCATCGAGCGGCTCAATCGCGGACTGGAGGAATCGGACGTCCGCGGCGTCGTCACCAACATTCCCTTCCTGTCGGCGCTGTTGACGCATCCAGATGTGCGCGCCAACGCCATCGACACCGGTTTTATCGAACGCGAATTGAAGCACCTGACCCCGGCGCCTCCGGAGACTCACGATCTCGAACTTTGCGCGGCCGCAACCGCGATCCTGATCCAGGAATCGCACGCCGCCCTGGCTGACGCGCATTCGCCTTGGCGGACCTCGGGCTGGATGCCGGTGGGCCGGCGCCGGCGGGTGTTCGAATTTCGGCACGGGCAGGGCGCGGAGCAGGCGATCAGCCTGCACTATGGCAACGGCCCGGCGAAATGGTCGATCGGGGAGCGCGAGCTTTCCTTCAGCTTCGCCACCACGGCCGATGGCGGCTTCGATCTCACGCTCCATGGCGTCAAATCGAGGGTTTTCGCAGTCGTCGAGGGCCATGAACTTTACTTGCGGACCCGCAATGGCCGCTTCGACCTGCACTGGGTCGACCCGTTCGGCGGCGACGACGAGGAACAGGTCGGCGAAGACAAGATCACAGCGCCCCTGCCGGGCACCGTGGTGGCGCTATTGGCCGAAGTCGGCGCGAAGCTCGAGAAAGGCGCGCCGATCCTCACCCTCGAGGTGATGAAGATGGAGCAGACGTTACGCGCGCCGTTCGCCGGCGTGCTGAAGGCGATCAAGTGCAAGGTCGGCGACATCGTTGCGGAAGGCGTCGAACTCGCCGTGGTCGAGCCGAGTTCTTCCTGAAGAGGCAGCCTGAGGGAAGCCTCCCAGACCCAGGTCAGCAGGATGATGTCCTTTGTCGGCCAGGAAATCCGTTACGCCTTGCCGATCGGATTCTTCTCCAGGCCAGGCCCTGATCGTATTTAGCGAGCAAGCCGGGCATCAGGCCGATATTGGTCTCCGGCAATTCACCACCCGCATAGGACATCGGATACAGGCTGATATCGAGCGCGCCTTTGCGCATCGCCGAGAATTGCGCGTTGGTCTTGATCAGCGACGAATTCGGATAAATCTCGGCCGTGATCTCGCCAACGGAGCGTTTGGAGACTTCGGCGGCGAACATTCGGCACAGCCGGTTGCGGAAATCGCCCTTGTCGATGGTGCCGCCTGGAAACTGATGCGAATCTTCAGCGCGGTCGCGGCATTCGCCGTTCCCGTCCCGAAATGCAAAATGGCGGGCGCGGCAAGCGTGGATATGAGGATGTGGCGGCGCGTGATCATGGATTTCCCGCCGGGAGATTTTGGTGGCGCGGTTCGAGCGACCTTGCGGGCATTGTTCGAGGAACAAGACGTTGTTCCCTTGTTGCGGCGCACACTGGCCGACAGTTCGAGGGAAACAAGACGAAATAGCGCTTTTTTGGCCGGCGTCGATTGCAATCCCGAAACGCGCGCCAATAGTCCATGCCGGAAAAAATCTCGCCTCGCCGGTAACAAACGCCCTCGGTGCAGCGTCCTGAATAAAGCGGCATCAAGTCGCTTTCAAACCGCCTCTCAAAGGGATGACCAACCCATGACCATCAGCACCCGCGTCGCGCTCGGCCTGTCCGCCGCCGTTCTCTCGCTCAGCCTGGCACTTGCGCCTGCCGCCTTCGCGCAGGACGCCATGAAGAAGGACGACGCCATGAAGAAGGACACCATGTCCAAGGACACGATGAAAAAGGACACGATGTCCAAGGACACCATGAAGAAAGATGACGGAATGAAGAAGGACGGCATGATGAAGAAGGACGACTCGATGAAGAAGTAGACGCCGCCGCGCAGCGTCCCGCAGGCCCGCCCCTTCGCGGCGGCCTGCGGCGTTGCAAAGCGCGCCGTCGGGTTCGAAAAATCGCGATCGATTATTTTCGCTTCTTTTTTCGCGCCGCGTAGCGCGCGTCGCGCGCAGCCTTGCGTTCGGCCTCAAGCGCTGCTTCTTTCGCTGCGGCCTCCTCCTTGTCGCGCGCGGCTTGCGCGGCGGCTGCGGCCGCGGCCTCTTCCGCGAGCCGCTTCTGTTCGGCCTTGGCGGCGTCGCGGGCGAGCTTGGCCTTGGCACGCTCGGTGGCCTGCGCCTCGCGCTCGGCCCGCCGCTGCGCCACCGCCGGATCGTCGACACCGGGCTGGCTGCGAAACTTGTTCAGAATGTTCTGCCTCGCCTCTTGCGCCGCCTTCTGACGGTCCGCGAAGCTAGGTTCCTTGAATCCACTCATTGAAAAGGCCTTGTCACTTTCATGGTCGGTCGTGAGCCGATGGCTGTTGCGCTCGCATCCCGGCCGAACGCAAATCCAGGATGTCTTTCGTGATCGGGAGCGGTGTACATCCGTCCGCGACGGGAAGCCATCAAATATCGATCAGCCGGCGCGGCATGGACCGGCCGGCCCGAAATCGGGATCGTCGGCGAATTTCGCGGCCTCAACGCCGCCAAATGGCCAGGAGTGAACAGATGAAGCCCGTTCGCGCCGCCCGTAGAATTACGGGTGCGCGCGACGCTCCCATGACCTTATTTCGCACCCCGTGAGACAGAAAACCCTAACAAATGTCGTCGGTTACGTCGACTTCTTGAGAATCCTCCGGCGTCTCGCGGCGGACCTCCGACCGAAGCCGCCGTTAGTTCGATCTTAAGTCTGTTGAAAGCCTTTGGCAGCAGAAAGGAATCTTGGAAGTTTCGCCTGATTCCCATCGGCGGTTTCACCACCAGGGCGCGACGATTTCCGCAAGAAAAGAGCTTGCGGACTGGAGAAGGCATGTTCGGACGGATGCGGATTTCTCATCGGCTGATGCTGCTGGTACCGGTGCTGCTGGTGACGTTGGTCACGACCGTCTGGCTTGCCATGAGCGAGTTGCGGCAGAGCCTGCTTGACGATCGCAAGGAGGCCGTCAAGAACCTCGTGCAGGTCGCGGGCCACGTTCTCGATGTCTGGTATGCGAAGGAGAAGTCCGGGGCACTCAGCCGCGAAGCCGCGCAGGCCGGCGCCGTCGACGAACTGACCCGGCTGCGATTTGCCGCCAACAATTATTTCTTCGCCCAAAACTATGACGGCGTTACCGTGTTGCATGCCGACCGTGCGCTGGTCGGCAAGAACCGCCTCGACATCGTCGACCCCGATGGCGTTCGCACGGTGGCTCGTCAGATTGAGGTCGCAAAGCAGGGCAGCGGCTTCATCTACTATCGCGCCACCCGCACCGGCGGCACCTCCGCCGTCAACGGCGCCGGGGTTTCGCCGAAGGTCTCCTACATCATGGGATTCGAACCGTGGGGGTGGGCCTTCGGTACCGGCATCTATATCGACGATGTCGATACCATCTATTATCGCATCATGTGGCAATTCGCGGGCTTTGCCGGCGTCCTGATGCTGATCGCATCCGTGATGATTTATTTCGTCGCCCGCAGCATCAGCCGTCCCGTCGCCTTGATCACAGAGCGGATGGGCGAACTTGCCGGCGGCAATCTCGGCATCGAAGTCCCGCTGCTCGACGACAGGCACGAGATGGGCCGTCTCGCCCGCGCGCTTGACGTCTTCAGGATCAATATGAGCGACACCGAACGGATGCGGCGCGACCAGCAACTGGCGGAAGCCCGCGCCGAGGCGCAGAAGCGGGCGACAGTGACCGGGCTTGCCGATCGTCTCGAGGCCAAGGTCAAGGGCATCGTCAATGAATTGTCATCGGCCGCCGCCACGATGCATGGTTCTGCCGAAACCATGTCGGACACCGCGGCGCAGACCAGCCGGCAAACCGTGACGGTGGCAGCGGCCTCCGAGCAGGCTTCGGCCAGGGTCAGCACGATGGCGTCGGCGACGGAGGAAATGGGCAGTTCGATTGCCGAGATCGCAAGGCAGGTGAGCCACTCCAAGGACATCGCCGGCGACGCGGTGCAGGCCTCCGCGCGCACCGCAACGACCATGCGCGGCCTTTCGGAAGCCGCGCAGAAGATCGGCGACGTGCTCCAGCTCATTCAGAATATCGCAAGCCAGACCAATCTGCTGGCATTGAACGCCACGATCGAGGCGGCGCGCGCCGGCGAAGCAGGGCGGGGTTTTGCGGTGGTCGCCAGCGAGGTCAAGAGCCTTGCGACCCAGACCGCGAAGGCGACGGAGGAGATCTCCTCGCAGATCTCGAGCATCCAGGGCGCGACGCGGGAAGCGGTCGAATCCATCAAGGGCATCGAGGAGACCATCGCGCGCATCGACGAGATCACCAGCGCCATCGCCGCGGCGGTCGAGGAGCAGGACAAGACCACGCAAGAGATCACCCGCAACACCCACGATGTCGCGCAGGGCACCCGTGACGTCTCGGTCAATATCGGCGGCATCAGGCAGGCCGTCGGCGAGACCGGCGTTGCCGCCTCCAACGTGCTGCAGCTGGCGAAGGCGCTTGGCCACACCGCCGATACGCTGCGCGGCGAGGTCGAGGAATTCCTGGTCGAGATCAGGGCGGCTTGAGCCGGTTGCGCCGCCCGACAGGCGAGCCGTGTGCTTCATTTCTTGCTGCAGATCAGCACCATGCCGCTTGAGGACGCCGGGCAGGATGCGGTCCAGATGTCCAGCGTGCGAATGCTCGGTTGCAAGGTGGTGCCCTTGCTGGACAGGCAGGTCACCGAAGCAATGATCTCGTCGGGCGCGCATTCGGAGATACAGCCCAGCGAACCGCATGCGCTGGCGCCGACGGTTTTGGCGTAAAGCTTAGGAGGAGGTCCGGGCGGTCCCTGCTGGCCATCCCTGCCGGATGGCCCCGGCGGGCCGGCCGGGCCTTGCGCCCCCTGTGGTCCAACAGGTCCGGGCGGCCCGGCGTCGCCCTTGTCGCCCTTTGGACCGGTCGCGCCCTCGAAGCACCCGCCCAGCAATGTCGCGGTCAAGGCCAGTGCGGCAAGCGCCGGAAAATTGCGAGGCAAAAGGCGGAAATATTTCATCTATTCTCGGTTGCGTGCGAGAATTGGCTGCGAGCCGAGATCAAGTTCGATCTGCTAACGGCATGAAAAACCATTTGTTCCGGTGTCTTCGACGAGGCTCGCCCGACGGGCTATTGATATCGAACTCTGGGGCGCGACCTGCCGACATCAGCTGAGGAAGGACCGACCGAACCATGAAAGACCCGGATAAAGGCGACAGCCGGCGCGGCGCGATTGCGGGACTGGTGATCGCGGTGGTCCTGCTGGTGACGGGATTGTGGCTCGCGCATGAGCTGACCGCCGCCAGCAAGTTGCAGGATTGCCTGATGACGGGACGAACCAACTGTGCCGTTATTCCGGCCCAATGAAATGGGAAGAGGCGAGCCGACGAAAAATCGCCGCGATCTTACCTATTTGTAACATGACAAAGCCGGCGAAGCAGGTCTGCATTATTTGACGAGGCGTCAATCGACGCGAAGATGGCCTGAATTGCAAGACGATGGCCTGAATTGCAAGATGAGTTGCAAGGCACGGCTGAGAGGGGCATGAAAAATGAGCACGTCCTGTCGATCCAAAATCGCATTTTCGTTGGTCTCGGTGCTGGTGGCCGTTGCGCTGCCGGTTCGCGCGGAGGAGCCACCCAACAAGGGAAAGCCGGCGGTGGGGGCGTCCAGGCCAGCTCCCGGACGTCCGGGGCCGGCGGTCGGGCATCCGGGACCCGCGATGGGGCATCCGGGACCCGTGGTCGGCCACGGCGGACCATCTGGTGCTCATTTCGCGCGCGGAAATTTGCCGGCGCGTAATTTCGGTGGACACCCCTATCGCGGTCGTCTCGCCTGGGAAGGCGGGCGCTGGCATCACGAAGTCCATAATGGACGCGACGGCTGGTGGTGGGACGTCGGAGGCGTCTGGTACTTCTACCCGCAACAGATGGACGGACCGCCGACCTATGTGTCGGAGGATTTCGCCGACGATATCGATGGACCGCCCGTCGCCGACGGTTACGCGCCGCCGCCCGGCGCCTATCCGCCGCCGCCGGTTGCCTACGAACCGCCGCCTCCGCCCGATCCCGGCGCCAGCGCGGTGGGCGGCGCCATTGTAGGTGGCGTGCTGGGTGGCTTGCTGACGGGTCGCGCGAGCGGCGCCGCCGCCGGCGCCATCGTCGGCGGGGCAACCGGCGCGATCGCGGGCGCCACGGCAGCCGCGCGGCCCGGTTATTGGATGGCACAGGGCAATTGCTACTACCGGTATCCGTCGGGACAATACGTGCAGGCCGATCCGCGCGCCTGCTATTGAGCCGGCGTTTCGCGGCCGTGAAGCGCGCTGTCTTGCGCTTTCGACGCTGAAACCGCGACCTCGGTTGCCGCTGACAAAAGGCCCCGGCATTCGCCGGGGCCTTTTTGTGCTCGCGGAAGCGAGAGGCGAGCCGCGAACTTCGCGAAAGTCGCGATGCGTGTTGGCGCTTGTCATCTCATTGCATTTTATCTGTCGCATTTAGGTAGAGTTAAACAACAAACAAATCCATAAGTAGCCGCATTCCGGCCAAGCTGTTCCGGCATCAATGCGTTGCACGCCGGGATGGCGCGAGGCGTTTTCCGGGTGTTTTTTGAAAACCGAAGGAGATTGCATGATGGCCTTTCCACGAACATTCGTCTCCCCGCTCGAATTGGCCGCGGTGCCGGCAGTGCTGCCGGGTCTGTTGGCGATTTGCCTGATCGGCGTTGCGGCAAGCGCGCCGCGCGCTTTCGCAGCCGACGGCACGCCGATGGTACCGGCTTCGATACATGCCGCGCCGGGTTTGCAATGCAAGCTGCATCCCGCCTCGGGTGCGGCGTCGGACAGCATTCCCGTCTATCCCGATAGCGACGGCTACGCCCGCTTTTTCGCGGTCAAGGGCAAGGCCGGCGAGGTGGCCTCCCAATTCGCGCTCGATTGCGTCGATGCCGCCGGAAAATCCGGTTCCTATGTTGTCGATCTGGCGTCGGACGAGACGTTCGTGCCGCACCCGCTCGACCTGTCCAAGGAGCCCGGAAAGGACCGGCCGCCGCTGTCAGGCGATCCGCTCGGGTTCACCCAGGAGCAACTGATCCACGCAGGCTATGGACTGCGTCCGGGCCATGACAAGGACCCCGCCGCCTATGCGCGCTGGCTTGCGGCCGCGATGACGCGCGGACGAATCCTCGAGGCACGACATCCCAGTCTGCACGAGCATAAGGTGACCACGGCGCTCGGCGAGGCGTCGGGGGGCGCCTTCTGGGTCGGCAGCGTTTTGACGGGCGCTCCCAACTACATTTCCGTCGAGGCGACATTCAACGTTCCGACGCCGATCGGCGGCGGCGATCAGACGGGCAGCACCTCCGTCAGTGTTTGGGATGGAGTCGGCGGTTACGGATTGAACGGCCTCATCCAGACCGGCATAGACATGTCGACGACCTCGACGGCCGCGGGCTACGGGATGTTCCGGGAATATGCCGGCGGGGATCCCGACAATGATTTCAGGAACGGGCTTCACTATGGAGGCACATTCACGCCAAGCGCAGGCGACGTGATCTACGCGCAATCCTGGTACTGCAATGCGGATGGCGCGCCAGCCCTCGATGGCGGCTACGGCTGCACGCACCTCGTCGACCAGACATCCGGCGCGGTTTTTGATTGTACCTCGTCGACTGGTTCGCCATGCTGGGCGGTCAAGGCGCTGCCGCTCTGTTCGGTCGCTCCCTTGAACAAGCTTTGCTTCACGCTCGGTCAGTCCGCGGAATTCATCATGGAGAACGAGAAGGGCGCGAGCGTCCCCTTCACCGATTTCACGCCGAAGGTGACAATGGCCGGCTCGGCGTTCTCGTCGACGACCAATTCCAACTCGCAAACCGTCAGCAGCGATTCGAGCGTCACCTTGTTGATGGACGGCACCAATTCCTCCACCCATATGGTGGTGACGCTGGGCTCGACCGATCAGACCTATTTCAGCATCGAGCCCGGTCAGCCATCCTATGGATTCTATTGCCAGGGTCCGCTGAAGACCACCACGGGGCTGCCGCCGCTGACGCGCTTCAAATGGGCGGCCCAGGGCGCTGGCGCCAAGCCGCCGGGCCAGGGTGAATGCGCCTGGGCCGACCGGGGCCCTCGCGGCACGGAAATCAAGAGTGGCGACAGCAACGACATCAAGGGCTATCTGAACGCGCAGGCCGATCTCGCCACCGGCAAATTCATGGAGCTCGGCGTCTATAACGATCCGGCGTCCGAGAATGACATGGTCGTCAAGCAGCCGCCGAAATTCGTCACGCCGCCGTTCCCATCCAATCCCGCGCCGTGAGTTGATTGTGCTGGACGCCTTCGGTCGGCCCACGAATGGTGTGGGCCGGCCGGGTAGGTCGCGCCGCCGACCTTTGGCTCGGTCGCTCGGTCCGGCCCGAAAGAACTGGCGATCCCAGCAGGATTGGAACCTGCAACCCACCGGAGTGCTCGCTGATTATAGCGGCAAGTTCTCGCCTGATGGCTGGGCGCGCGAAGCAATCAAGGCCCTATCACCACCACCACGCGGATCGCGTTATTGCCGAAGTCAACAACGGCGGTGCCTTGGTCGAAACGACGGTGCGTATGGTCGATCCGAACGTTTCCTACAAAGCGGTGCACGCCAGCCGTGGCAAGGCCGTGAGGGCCGAGCCCATCGCCGCGCTTTACGAACAGCTTCGCGTCCACCACGTCGGCTCATTTCCGATGCTTGAGGACCAGATGTCAGCCTTCACCAGCGATTTTGATCGCGGCCGGGCAGGGTATTCGCCCGATCACGTTGACGCGCTGGTGTGGGCTCTCAGCGAGCTTATGGTCGAGCCGGTCGCGGGATGGGGTTTGATCGAATGGACCCGCCTTGAGGCCGAAAAGGTCACCGCAGAACAGATCGGCCATCGCAAGCCGGCAGAACCGCCGTCCCTGACTAACGGCGGCGTCAGAATAAGAAACAGTACCGGCTCGTCAACCGCCTACGGCCTGACCGGCACTCAATACAACGCTGATGCAGGCGGCATCTTCATCGTGACCGCCGCTGATGTCGGGCCGCTGCTAGCCGCTGGCTGGGTCGAGGTGACAGCAGTAAGCGGCTAGCGGCGCTGCTTCCGGTTTTGACCCCACAACGGACTCTGGCAGTCTGGCAAGAAACCGCGCACGAAGGCCCCTTTCACCCCTTCCGTGATGCTCAATTGAGCCTAGGATACCGTCACCTTTGGGTAAGAGGGCAGGATGAGGCGGCGAGATTTTCTCGGCGTTATGGCCGGTGCCACTGGTGCTTGGCCGCTTACGGCGGGTGCGCAGGAACCCCCGCGGACGCGCCGTGTTGCTGCGCTAATGTTTACATCTGAAAATGATCCGGTGTCGAAAACTCGTGTTGATGCATTTCAAGAGGTGCTTGGAAATCTCGGCTGGACCATCGGCCGTAATCTTCAGATCGACTATCGTTGGGATATTTCAGATCCCGAGCGAGCCCGTCTCGCCGCCACGGAATTACTGCAACTATCACCGGACGTAATATTTGCCTATTCCTTCTCGGCTACCCGAGCTGCGCAGGAAGCGACGCGAACAATACCTATCGTGTTTACGGCGGTGAGTGAGCCGGTCTCTCTAGGCTTGGTTGCAAGTCTTGGACGTCCGGGTGGAAATACCACCGGATTCACGAATTTGGAGCCGAGCATCGGAAGCAAGTGGCTTGAGTTGCTCAAAGAGATTGCGCCGAACATCACGCACGTCGCAGTGATGTTCAATCCAGCCTCGGGGGTGATTGCCCCGCAATTCGTTTATGCCGCGCAAGCGGCCGCTCCGAAATTCTCTTTGGACGTTGTTGAGGCCCGTGTTCATGACCCAGCCGAGATTGAATTGGTAATGGTTAAGCTTGGGAGCGAGCCGGGGATTGCTTTGATTATCCTCCCAGACACCTTCTTGGGATTTCATAACAAGCTGATCGTCGAACTCGCCGCTCGTAACCGGATTCCAACAATCTATCCATTTGCATATTCCCCCGCTCGTGGCGGTTTGGTCTCCTACGGCCCAGACACCACCGACCAATTTCGTCAGGCGGCAGCTTATGTTGACCGGATATTGCGCGGCGAGAAACCGGCCGATCTGCCAGTCGTACAACCTACTAAGTTCGAGTTCGTAATCAACCTCAAGGCCGCCAGAACGCTGGGCCTGACTGTCCCAAATACGCTCCTCGTCGCCGCCGACACGGTGATCGAATAGAGATGCGTTTGCTGCGGTGCATGAGTTCGTTGTTGGCACAAAACGGACATCCCGCCATGTCGGCTATTCGGTCGCTATCGGGGGATAAGCGGACATCGAGCGCACGCGCTGAGGTCGAGCCGTTGCTTCGAAGTCCTTATAAAACGGACTTAATTGCTGGCGATCCCAGCAGGATTCGAACCTGCAACCCACGGAGTAGAAATCCGTTACTCTATCCAGTTGAGCTATGGGACCGTTGGCGGACTATAGCATTGCCAATATGAAAAATCCGCTGTGCCGCCAAGCCCGTTTCGAAGCGTTTTCCGCAATCTTGCGATCAAGCCTCGGGCGGTGAGCCGCCCCGCCGGGCGAGGCTTTGTTCTTCTCCTGCCCCGGACGTAGCGCAGCAAGAGTGCCGCGAGCCGGGGTGCACTCTACTTTGCATGGGGTTGTTTTCGCGTTTTTTATGGGGGCCCCTCCCGGGCACGGCTAAGGGACGTTGCCGGGGCCGGAACACGCGATCGTTCATGCTCGCGCTGACGAAGCGAGTCGATCCAACGCCAGCACATCGAGCCCTGGTCTAGCGGCCCGCGCCCCCCTTGCGTTGGCCGGACGGCGGCGGAACCGCAAAAATTCCGAACTCCTCGGTCAGTACCGTCGCCAGCGAGGATTGGTATTGGCCATGGCAGCGATGATTTTCCGCGATGATGCCGAGCTCCGGCTGTTCCGCCTTGCCGAGTTTGCGCAGCACGATCGGGGCGGCCACGGGAATGTAGACTGAGCCCTTGGGATTGCTGAGCGTCAGGATAATCCCGCGCATCAGGTCGTCGGAATCCGGCAGCGACAGCAGGATGGTCCGCACGTTGCCCGCGCTCGCACTGACCAGATTCATGTAGGCGGTGCCGAACGGAATATGGACCGCGCCCTTCTGCCGGTATTTTTCGTCGAAGCGCGACTTCTCCTCGAACACGAGGCATTTGCGCTCGTCGCTCCATTCTATCGTGACCAGATAGGCGTTGAAATTGGCCGGGTTGGCGAACAGCGGACGAACGCAGAGATAGTCGCCCTGCAGATATTCCACGGCATCGAAGACATATCCGCCGACGGATCTGTCGGCGGTCTCGTCCCGGCCGGCGGATGACTTTCGAAAACTGGTCTTGAGAATGCCCTCGACCTTGTTGAGGGTCCGTTCGGTGAAGTCACCCTGAAACAGCTTCTCGATCGACGACTTGGACAGATGCTCGCGGATCAGGTCCTTGCGCGCCAGCCCGTTGGCGTCGAGATAGCGCTGGATGGCGGTGGCGATTGCCTTCTTGTCCGGCTTGGCGCCGAGCGCCGTCTCCTGCTTCATGTCGTGCAATCCCAAATTTCATCAAAATCTAGCACGAACTTTCAGAATTTGGCTACGCCGCCGGCGCTGCGGACCGGTTTTTGCGGATTCACCGCGCGTTCATCCGAATAATGACGCGCAGCGACATTCTCTGAGGTGGCCGGAATCAACATGGTTAATTTACGATTGCGGCGTGGACGGCGAGCTGCCGTAGGCGCATCGAGACAAACCTCGGACGCCATGCATGCGTCTGCTCCGTTCGCAGCCATCGCTTGCGAACAAGCAGATGCATCCAGTCATGGTTCGTAGCGCGAGGGGGTGCGTAGGTTCGGCCTCTGATCTCGGTTCACCGATGCATTTTCAGGAAGTTGCTTCCAATGACCAGCCGAAACCGAAAAGCGAGCCTGACGAATGCCGATCCGCGCAGGCTTCGAACCCGCGACGCACGGGGCGATATCCGCTTCCCGGCCAAGTCCGTCCCGAACCGTTTTCCGGGCTGTCGCGACAAAGCCGTAAGCGCTGGACCGCTCGGTTTGCCCTCGACACCATGCTGCGCCGCCGCTGACCGCCGGCGGCCAAAGGATTTTGGCCTTCGACCCATGTCGCATACGACTTTTTCGCTCGCCGGTTCCGCCGCCATCAGTCCGTCACCTTTTAGCGCACTTCTGCATCATATGCGGCGTTCGTCCGCAGCCCTGGGAGCTCCATCATGATCGGTTTGGTTCGCGCCGCTACACTTTGCGCCGTGCTGGCGCTTGGCCTGTGCACGGCGCTAGCCGCGGACAAGGCCTTCAAACGCGACGATCTCGCGGATTCCGCGATCAAGCTGGAGGCCCAGATCAAGAGCGAGGCGGGGCCCGTCGCCAAATCCACCGCAACGCTGAAGACGGACGCCGACGCCGCCTTCAGGCGCAGCGATTTCCGCACCGGCCTGCAGATTCTCGGCCAGATCGCCGCCGTCGCGCCGGAGGACAGCGGCAACTGGCTCAGGCTCGCCCGGGTGATTTTCCAGATCTGGCCGGCGAATTCCAGCGAGCACACCTTCCTTCTGGAGCGCGCCTCGACCGCGGCCTACATCGCCTATCAGCGTGCCGGCAACTCAGGCGAGGAAGCCGACGCGCTCGCCGTGCTCGGCCGCGCCATGAGCGAGCGCCACTTGTTCCGGCCGGCACTGGACGCGCTCAGGCTCTCGCTGGACTTGCGCGAAGTCGCCGACGTGCGCGGCCAATACGAAAAGCTCCGCGACGAGCACGGCTTCCGGCTACTGGATTATACCGTCGATTCCGACTCGGCCTCGCCGCGCGCCTGCTTCCAGTTCTCGGAGGACTTGGCCAAACGCACCGATTTCGCGCCGTATCTGGCGCTTGCCGGCAACGACAAGCCGGCGCTGACCTCGGAAGGCAAGCAGCTCTGCGTCGATGGTTTGAAGCACGGCGAACGCTACAACATCAATCTGCGCGCCGGGCTGCCCTCCACCGTCCGCGAAGGCCTGTCGAAATCGGCCGAATTCAACATCTATGTGCGCGACCGAAAACCCTTCGTGCGCTTCACCGGGCGCGCCTATGTGCTGCCGCGCACCGGCCAGCGCGGCATTCCCCTGGTCAGCGTCAATACGCCCGCGGTCAAGGTGGACGTGTTCCGGATCGGCGACCGCAACCTGATCAACACGGTGATCGACAGCGATTTCCAGCACGCCTTGAGTCGCTACGAGCTCTCCAGCCTCGGCGACGAGCGCGGCGTCAAGGTCTGGTCGGGCGAGGTTTCCACCGCGACCACGCTGAACGAGGACGTCACCACGGCATTCCCGGTCGACCAGGCGCTCGGCGAGCTGCAGCCCGGCGTCTATGTCATGACCGCGGCGCCCAAGAGTCCGGGCAGCGATGACGATTACCAGCTGGCGACCCAGTGGTTCATCGTTTCCGATCTCGGCATCACCGCTTTTTCAGGCAATGACGGCATCCACGTCTTCGTCAATTCGCTGGCGACCACCGACGCGATCGGCAAGGCCGAGGTGCGGCTGGTGGCGCGCAACAACGAGATTTTAGCGACCCGCAAGACCGACGATTCCGGTCACGTGTTGTTCGAGGCGGGGCTGGCGCGCGGCGAGGGCGGCCTGTCGCCGGCGATGCTGACGGTGTCGGGCGAGAAGACCGACTACGCCTTCCTGAGCCTGAAGAGCAACGCGTTCGATCTGTCCGATCGGGGTGCCGCGGGGCGGGAAGTGCCCGCCGGCGCCGATGCCTTCGTCTACGCCGAGCGCGGCGTCTACCGCTCCAATGAAACAGTCTATCTGACGGCCCTGCTGCGTGACGGCCAGGGCAATGCCGTGACCGGCGGCCCGCTGACACTGGTGATCGAGCGCCCCGACGGCGTCGAATTCCGCCGCGCCATGCTGGCAGACCAGGGCGCAGGCGGCCGCAGCCTGGCCGTGCCGCTGAATTCCGCGGTCCCGACCGGGACCTGGCGGGTGAAGGCCTTCACCGACCCCAAGGGTTCTCCGGTCGGCGAAACCACCTTCATGGTCGAGGACTATATCCCGGAGCGGATCGAATTCGACTTGTCCGCCAAGGACAAGCAGATCAAACCTGACGTTCCCGTGGAGCTGAAGGTCGACGGCCATTTCCTCTACGGCGCGCCGGCCTCGAGCCTGCAGCTCGAAGGCGACATGCTGGTCGCGCCGGCCGCCGAGCGGCCGGGGTTTGCCGGCTACCAGTTCGGCGTCAAGGACGAGGAGACCACCAGCAACGAGCGTACTGCGATCGAGGGCCTGCCCGAGACCGACGCCAATGGCGTTGCCACCTTCCCGGTCAGCCTTTCAAAGCCGCCGACCTCGACGCGCCCGCAGGAAGCCCAGTTCTTCATCCGCATGGCGGAGGCCGGCGGCCGCGCGGTCGAACGCAAACTGGTGCTGCCGGTAGCGCCATCAGCCGCGCAAATCGGCGTCAAGCCGCTATTCGCCGACAAGAACGTCGCCGAAGGCGACAAGGCCGGTTTCGACGTCGTGTTCGTCTCGCCCGACGGCAAGACGCTGCCGCGCGACGGGTTACGCTATGAGCTGCTCAAGGTCGAATCCCGCTACCAATGGTATCGCCAGAACTCGTCGTGGGATTTCGAGCCGGTCAAATCGACCACGCGCGTCGCCGACGGCGATCTGAGCATCGCCGCCGACAAGCCGGCGCGGATCACGCTGTCGCCGCAGCCCGGCCGCTACCGGCTCGACGTCAAATCGACCGACGCCGACGGTCCCCTGACCTCGGTGCAGTTCGATGTCGGCTGGTATTCCGACGGCAGCGCCGATACGCCCGACCTCCTGGAAACCTCGATCGACAAGCCGCAATATCAGTCCGGCGACACCATGACGGTCTCGGTCAATGCCCGTACCGCCGGAAAACTCACCATCAACGTGCTCGGCGACCGGCTGCTGACGACGCAGACATCGGACGTCAAGCAAGGCACCACCCAGGTCAAGATTCCCGTCGGCAAGGATTGGGGCACCGGCGCCTATGTGGTGGCGACGCTGCGCCGCCCGCTCGATGTCGCGGCCTCGCGGATGCCCGGCCGCGCCATCGGCCTGAAATGGTTCGGCATCGACAAGCAGGCCCGCACGCTCCAGGTCAACCTGTCGCCGCCCGCTTTGGTGCGCCCGAACTCTACGCTGAAATTGCCGGTCAAGCTCGGCGGACTTAACCCGGGCGAGGACGCCAAGATCGTGGTGGCCGCGGTCGACGTCGGCATTCTCAACCTGACCAATTACAAGCCGCCGGCACCGGATGACTACTATCTCGGCCAGCGCGAGATGAGCGCGGAAATCCGCGACCTCTATGGGCAATTGATCGACGGCATGCAGGGCACCCGCGGCCAGCTCAAGACCGGCGGCGACGCCGGAGCCCAGTTGCAGGGCAGCCCGCCGACGCAAAAGCCGCTCGCGCTGTATTCCGGGATCGTCACGGTTGCCGCCGACGGCACCGCCGAGGTCAATTTCGACATTCCGGAGTTTTCGGGCACCGCGCGCGTCATGGCGGTGGCCTGGACCGCGACAAAACTCGGCCGCGCCACATCGGATGTCACGGTGCGCGATCCCGTGGTGCTGACCGCGACCCTGCCGCGGTTCCTGCTCAACGGCGATCACGGCACCATGAGCTTCGATCTGGACAACGTCGAAGGCGCGCCCGGCGACTACACCATCAACGTCAAGACCACGGGGCCGGTGAAGGTGTCGGGCAATCCCGCCACGACAGTAACGCTCGCCGCCAGGCAGCGCAGCTCGATGTCGCTTTCGCTCGACGCCGCCTATGCCGGAACCGCCGATATCGACGTCGATATCTCGGGACCGAACGGACTGACGCTGGCGCGGCATTATGCGCTCGACGTCAAGCCGGCGACGCAAATCCTCGCCCGTCGCTCGATCCGTACGCTTGCGAAAGGCGAGAGCCTGACGCTCACCTCCGACATGTTCTCCGATCTGGTGCAGGGCACGGGCGGCGTCTCGCTGTCGGTCAGCCAGTCCACCGCGCTCGATGCGGCGACCATCCTGAAGGCTCTGGACCGCTATCCTCACGGTTGTTCCGAGCAGATCACCAGCCGCGCGATGCCGCTGCTTTACGTCAACGATCTGGCGGCGAGCGCGCATCTGGCGATGGACACCGAAATCGACCAGCGCATCAAGGACGCCATCGAACGGCTGTTGGCGCGGGAGGGGTCCAACGGCTCGTTCGGACTGTGGTCGGCCGGCGGCGACGATGCCTGGCTTGATGCGTATGTCACCGACTTCCTGACGCGTGCCCGTGAAAAAGGCTTTGCGGTGCCGGACGTGCTGTTCAAGAGCGCGCTCGATCGTATCCGCAATTCCGTGGTCAACGCCAACGAACCCGAGAAGGACGGCGGCCGCGACCTCGCTTACGGGCTCTACGTGCTGGCCCGCAATGGTGCCGCTCCGATCGGCGACCTGCGCTATCTCGCCGATACCAAGGTCAACAACCTCGCCACTTCAATTGCAAAATCGCAACTGGCGGCGGCGCTGGCGCTGGTCGGCGACCGGACGCGGGCCGAGCGGGTCTATGCCGCCGCGCTGGATAGCCTCGCGCCAAAGCCGGTGCTGGAATATGGCCGGGTCGATTATGGCAGCGCCTTGCGCGATGCCGCGGCACTGGTCTCGCTCGCGAGCGAAGGCAGCGCGCCGAAGGCCACGCTGACCCGGGCGGTTGCCCGCGTCGAAGTGGCGCGCGGCCTGACGCCGTACACCTCGACCCAGGAAAATGCCTGGCTGGTGCTGGCTTCGCGGGCGCTGTCGAAGGAGACGATGAGCCTCGATCTCAACGGCATGGGGGTCAAGACCGCGCTCTATCGCAGCTACAAGGCGGCCGAGATGGCCGGCCAGCCGATCAAGATCACCAACACCGGCGACGCGCCGGTGCAGGCGGTGGTCTCCGTCAGCGGTTCGCCGATCACGCCGGAGCCCGCGGCGTCCAACGGCTTTGTCATCGAGCGGAATTATTTCACGCTTGACGGCAAGCCCGCCGACGTCTCCAAGGCGAAGCAGAACGATCGTTTCGCGGTGGTGCTGAAAGTCACCGAGGCCAAGCCGGAGTTCGGACACATCATGGTGTCGGATTATCTGCCGGCCGGCTTCGAGATCGACAATCCGCATTTGGTTTCCTCAGGCGATACCGGCACGCTGGACTGGATTCAGGACGGCCAGGAGCCGGTGAACACGTCATTCCGCGATGATCGCTTCACCGCCGCCATCGACCGCGCCGCCAACGACAAGGCGGTGTTCACCGTGGCCTATGTGGTGCGCGCGGTTTCGCCGGGCAAATACGTGCTGCCGCAGGCCTATGTCGAGGACATGTACAATCCCTCGCGCTATGGCCGCAGCAGCACCGGATCGGTCGAGGTGCGTCCGGCGAAATGAGCGAGGCGTCGCACGAACAACTTTCTTCGTCATGCCCGGGCTTGTCCCGGGCATCCACGACTTTTGTTGCCCCAGGTAGGGAAGACGTGGATGGCCGGGACAAGCCCGGCCACGACGGTGTGATAAAACGGCGCGTCATTCGGTTCGGGGGGGTTGCAATTCTCCTCATCTGCGCCATCTCCGCCGTCTTCGCGGCATGGGTCGTCTCGCTCGGGCCATTGCCGCTGGCGCAGGCGCGGCAAGTCTCCACCACGATCGTCGACCGCAACGGCAAGCTGCTGCGCGCTTATGCCATGGCCGACGGCCGCTGGCGGTTGCCGGTCGACGCAAAGAGCGAGGTCGATCCCGGATACACAAAGCTGCTGCTCGCCTATGAAGACCGGCGCTTTCGCTCCCATGCCGGTGTCGATCCGCTGGCATTGGGGCGTGCCGCGCTGCAGCTCGTCACCCGCGGCCACATCGTGTCCGGCGGCTCCACCATCACCATGCAGCTGGCGCGTTTGCTGGAGCCGCGGCGGGAGCGCTCGGTCTACGCCAAATTGCGCCAGATGGTCCGCGCGATCGAGATCGAGCGGCAACTGTCAAAGGACCAGATTCTCGATCTGTATCTGACGCTGGCGCCCTATGGCGGCAATCTGGAGGGCATTCGCGCCGCCTCCATCGCCTATTTCGGCAAGGAGCCGAAGCGGCTGTCGACCGCCGAAGCGGCGTTGTTGGTGGCCTTGCCGCAATCGCCGGAGACCCGCCGGCTCGATCGCTTTCCCGAGGCCGCGCGCGCCGCCCGCGACCGCGTCCTCGACCGCATGGTCGACGAGCGCGTCGTGACGGAGGAGGATGCCATCCAGGCCAAGGGCGCGCCGGTGCCGCGGCTGCGCAAGCCGATGCCGATCCTGGCGCCGCATTCGGCCGACCAGGCTATGGCGACTGTCAAGGATGCGCCGGTCATCAAGCTGACGCTGGATGCGAGCCTGCAAAAAGTGCTCGAAGCGCTGGCGCGCGACCGCGCCATCGCGCTGGGACCGAATGTTTCAATCGGCATCCTCGCCGTCGACAATGCCAGCGGCGATGTGCTGGCGCGGGTCGGCTCATCGGATTATTTCGACGACCGGCGGGCAGGGCAGGTCGACATGACCCGCGCGGTGCGCTCACCGGGATCGACGTTGAAACCGTTCATCTACGGTCTCGCCTTCGAGGACGGCTTTGTGCATCCGGAAAGCCTGATCGAGGACCGGCCGATCCGCTTCGGCTCTTACGCGCCGGAAAATTTCGACATGACCTATCAGGGGACCGTGCCGGTGCGGAAAGCCCTGCAATTTTCCCTGAACGTGCCGGCGATCGAACTGCTCGACCGCGTCGGATCGAGCCGGCTTGCATCGCGGCTGAAGCAGGCGGGCGCCAATCTCGTGCTGCCGAAGGATGAAGTGCCGGGCTTGGCCATGGGCCTTGGCGGCGTCGGCATCACGCTGCAGGACCTCGTGCAGCTTTATTCCGGACTGGCGCGGCTCGGCAATACGAGGCCGTTGCGCGAGATCGCCGGCGGCGAGCCCGGCGATACCTTGCGGCTGATGGATCAGGTCGCGGCCTGGCAGGTCGGAAATGTCCTGATCGGGTCGCCGCCGCCTGAGAACGCGCCGCGCAACCGGATCGCCTTCAAGACCGGCACCAGCTACGGCTACCGCGATGCCTGGTCGGTCGGATTCGACGGCCGCATCACGATCGGGGTCTGGGTCGGACGGCCCGATGGCGCGCCGGTGCCCGGGCTGGTCGGCCGTACCGCTGCAGCTCCGATCTTGTTCGACGCCTTCGCCCGGACCGGAAAGCTGCCGGTTCCGCTGCCGAAGCCACCCAAGGGGACGCTTTTGGCCGGCAATGCCAAACTTCCGCTGCCGCTGCGTCGCTTTCGCCCGGTTGGCGAACTGGTCCGGTCAGGCGGTGAGCAAGCCCCGCATATCCAGTTCCCCCTCAACGGTTCCCGGATCGAGGTTGCCGGCTCCGGCGATGCGCAGGCGAACGCGATGCCGGTAAAGGTCGCCGGCGGTGTTTTGCCGATGACGATGCTGGTCAATGGTATCGCTGTGGGCGAGATCGACGGCCGGCGGCAGCGCCTGGTCGATTCCCCCGGTCCCGGGTTCACCCGACTGACCGTCATCGACGCCACGGGTGCGGCGGACACAGTTGTCGTAAGAATTCAATAGAGGCGTCCTAAGCGGTTGTCGGAATGGCGGTTTCGGCGTATGCGGAACCAATGGCCGAGACCTATGCCCGTCCCCGATTTGGAGAACCGCGCGAGCCGAAGAACCGGGTGAATCCGGGAAGCAGGTTTGTTGGCGTGATCGATTTTGCCGCCGGCAGCCATGCCCGCGCCGCCATATTCCTGATCCTGTGCGGGCTGTTGCTGTTCCTGCCGGGTTTCTTCAACATCCCGCCAATCGACCGCGACGAGGCGCGGTTCGCGCAGGCGACCAAACAAATGGTCGAAACCGGCGATTTCGTCGATATCCGTTTCCAGGATGACGTGCGCTACAAGAAGCCGGTCGGCATCTACTGGATGCAATCGGCCGCGGTCGAAGCCGCATCCGCGTTGGGCCTGCCGAAGGCGCAGCTGCGCATCTGGCTTTACCGGGTCCCCTCGCTGATCGGGGCTATTGGCGCGGTGCTCCTGACCTACTGGACGGCGCTGGCGTTTCTGACGCGGCGCGGCGCCGTCTTCGCCGGTCTCATGATGGCCAGTTCGGTCCTGCTCGGGGTCGAGGCGCGGCTCGCCAAGACCGATGCCATGCTGCTCCTGACCGTGGTCGCGGCGATGGGCGCGCTGGCGCGCGCCTATCTGTCCTGGCAGCGCGGCGAGGACCCGGTGAATCCGCCCTGGACCTGGCCGGCGATCTTCTGGACCGCGTTGGCCGGCGGCGTTCTGCTCAAGGGGCCGCTGATCCTGATGTTCGTGGTGCTGGCGATCGGCACGCTCGCAATCCTCGACCGCTCCGCCACATGGCTCTGGCGGCTGCGACCGGTATGGGGCCTGATGTGGATGCTGGTCCTGGTGCTGCCCTGGTTCGTCGCGATCTTCTGGCGTGCGGGGGATGCGTTTTTCACCGATTCCATCGGCGGCGACATGCTGAGCAAGCTCGCCGCCCAGGAATCCCACGGCGCACCGCCCGGCCTCTATCTGCTGCTGTTCTGGGTGACGTTCTGGCCGGGTGCGCCGCTCGCCGGGATGGCGGCGCCGGCGGTGTGGCGGGCGCGGCGCGAGCCCGGCGCGCAGTTCCTGCTGGCGTGGCTGGTGCCGTCCTGGATCGTGTTCGAACTGGTGCTGACCAAGCTGCCCCACTACGTGTTGCCGCTCTATCCGGCGATCGCCATCCTCACCGTCGGCGCGCTGGAGCGGCGCGTACTGTCGCGGTCGTGGCTGCGCCGCGGCGCCGCCTGGTGGTTTGCGATTCCGGCTGTGACCTCGGTGATCGCCGTGGTCGGCGCGATCACCCTGACGCGCCAGCCGGTCTTTCTGGCGTGGCCGTTCGTGGCGGTGGCGCTGATCCTCGGCCTGTTTGCCTGGTGGCTCTACGACGACAACCGCGCCGAGCGCTCGCTGTTGAACGCGGTTGCCGCGGCGATGTTCATGGCTGTCGCCGTTTACGGCGTCGTGGTGCCGGCGCTGACACCGCTCTTCCCAAGCGCGGAGATTGCGCATGCACTACGCAACGTGGTCTGTGTCGGGCCGAAGGCCGCGGCCGCCGGCTTCCACGAGCCGAGCCTGGTCTTCATGACCGATACCTCGACGGTGCTGACGGACGGTTCGGGTGCCGCGGATTTCCTCGGGCAGGGCAGTTGCCGCTTCGCGCTGGTGGAGGGCCGCTCGGAGCGCGGCTTCGTTCAGCGCGCCGAGGCGATCGGGCTGCGCTACAACGTTGCCGCCCGGGTCGACGGCTACAACATTTCGCAGGGCAAGGCGATCTCGATCGCGATCTTCCGCTCCGAAGGCACGGAGTAGGATGTCCGTCCAGGCCGGCATCGGCCATCCCACGAATTACCTTGCGGGCTTGTTCACGCTGACGCGGCGCTCGGTCAGCCAACTGGCGCGCCCGCCGTCGCATCCACGGCGTGCCGTCGCGGCACGACGGTTGGTGCGACAGACGCTGCTGATCGCCGCCATCGGGGGCGCCGCCGTCATCGCGCTGATGGCCGGCTTCGATGCGACGGAGATCGCGATGATGCCGCCGCGCGGCACGGCCGGTCTGTGGCCGGTGCGCATCCTGACCGACTTCGGGAAAGACGGCTATGTGCTGTGTCTGATGGCGGCGATGCTGCTGGTCGTTGTTCTCGTTGCGCCACGATTGACGGGAGCATCGCAACTTCGCCTGCTGGGTTTTGGCACGCGGCTGCAGTTCCTGTTGTTCGCGGTGCTGTTGCCGCTGATGGCCGGGGAACTGATCAAATGGGCGGTCGGACGCGGCCGGCCGTTCGTCGGCGGCAAGGCCAATCCCTTCAACTTCGCGCCGTTCACCGGCACCGAGGCCTATTTCAGCTTTCCCTCGGCGCACGCCATCACCGCGTTTGCGCTCGCTTTCGCGATTGCCGCACTCTGGCCGCGGGCGCGGGCGGCCATGATTGTCTATGCGCTCGCGATTGCCATGAGCCGGCTGGTGCTGCTCGCCCATCATCCGAGCGATGTGGTGGCGGGCGCATTGATCGGCGTGATCGGCGCCATGCTGGTGCGCTACTGGTTTGCGGCGCGCCGGCTGGCGTTTGCGATCGGTCGCGATGGCGAAATTGTGCCGTTTCGAAGCGCTTCCCGCCGTCGCAAAGGGGTTGCCGATGCCTCGCGGGCCCCATAAGAAGCGGACGCCGCAACCGCCGCCGCATGGCTGCGGCGGTTGGCCAACTCCAACGATTGAGCGTCGAATTGCCTTCCCCTGACCCAGAAGCGGTGGCCGTTTCCGTCGTCGTTCCCGTTCGTAACGAGGCCGAAAACATCTCGCCGCTGATCGCGGAAATCGCGGCCGCGCTCGACGGCCGCTGGAACTACGAAATCATCTATGTCAATGACGGCTCGACCGACGCCACCGCCGACCGGCTGGCGGCGGAGATGAAGGCGCGCGGCAATCTGCTCCAGATCCGTCACGCGGCGTCCGCCGGTCAATCCGCGGCGGTGCGCAGCGGCGTGCGCGCCGCGCGCGGCGCCATCGTGGCCACCCTGGACGGCGACGGCCAAAACGACCCGGCCTTCCTGCCGCAGTTGATCGCGGCGATCGAAACCGGCGGCGAAGGCACCGGCCTTGCCGCGGGCCAGCGGGTAGGGCGCAAGGATACCGGCTTCAAGAAGCTGCAGTCGCGCATCGCCAACGGCGTGCGCAACGCCATCCTGCGCGACGGCACCCGCGATACCGGCTGCGGCCTGAAGGCGTTCCGCCGCGAGGTGTTTTTGATGATGCCTTATTTCGACGGGCTGCATCGCTTCCTGCCGGCGCTGGTCCGCCGCGAGGGTTTTACGATCGCCTATGTCGACGTGATCGACCGGCCGCGCCGCTCCGGAGTGTCGAATTACGGCTTTTTCGACCGGCTATGGATCGGCATCATGGATCTCGCCGGCGTCTGGTGGCTGATCCGCCGCAAGAAACCGACGCCGGTCGCGACCGAGGTGCAGTGATGTTGATTCAATACGGCGCCGCTCTCGGCAATTATCTCTACGACGTTTTCGTCGCCAAGTTCGATTTCTGGCTCGCCTTCGGCCTGGTCGCGCAATTGTTCTTTACCGCGCGCTTCCTGGTGCAATGGATCTCGAGCGAGCGCGCCGGAAGAAGCGTGGTGCCGATGGCGTTCTGGTTCTTCTCGATGGGCGGCGGATTGATGACGCTGGTCTATGGCCTCGTCAAGCGCGAGCCGGTGATCATCGTTGGACAGGCGTTGGCGACCATCATCTATGTCCGCAACATCATGTTGATCCTGAAACATCGCACGCGCAAATCGCAGACGCTGGATCGCTAGCCGCTGTCGGGCGGACGAAGCCGGCAAATCGCGGTCGGCACGCTTCCGACACAGGTCTAAACAACTCGCTAACAGAAACCGGAAAACAAAATTACATTGCGACCGGCATCGCTAGGCAGATTCAAATAATTCTTCTTTAAAAGCGGCTGGAATGCCGGATGAAGCATTATCGAACAAATTGGGGATCGTCATGCTGGTAAATCGACGCAGAAGCGAACGTCGTATGTGCAGAAGGGTCGCGAAGATCCAGTTCGGAACCGGCTCGTTGCCGCGCGACTGCATGATCACGGACGTGTCTGATGGCGGAGTGAAGGTGATCGCCGAGTATCTCGACGTTCCGCCTGAGTTCACCATCATCCTGTCGGAAGGCCGGCCGCGCCAATGTCGGCTGGCGTGGCGGATCGGTTGCGAACTTGGCGCCCAGTTCATCGACTAGCTCGAAGCGCGGCCGCAAGGCATTGAAATAATGCCGCATTTTGTCGTTCGTGGCGCGATCGGGCGCGACGAACTGGCTGCGTTCATTCGCCTCGCCACCCCGGCTGGTTAGCCGAAATTTAGCCTTAACCTGTGAGCATTCGGCGCGTCGCCGGCCAAGGACAATGCACGGGCCGAGGCGGGCAAGCCGCCGGCTGCGGCCGTCCGGCGCCCCGACTGACCGCGCGGCCTATTTGGCCCGCAATTTCCGGATGATCGGCGACAGGAACGAGCCGCGCGGCTTGGTTTCGGCATGGCCCGTCAGCCGCTGCGCGATTTGCAGGAATTTTTCGGTGGTGCGGTGGCGTGCCGAGATTTCCGCGATCATCTGTCCGTTGTTGGCGGCCGCGCCGAACATCCGCGAATCGAACGGAATGACGGCGATCGGCGGGCTCTCGATCGCCTTGGCGAATTCGCGCGCGTTGATTTCCGGGCGCTTCGGCAGCCCGACCTGATTGAGACAATACAGCGGCGGACGGTCGTTGGGCCGCGCCGCCTTCAGGATTGTCAGCATGTTCTTGGCATTGCGCAGATTGGCGAGGTCCGGCTCGGCGACGATCAGAATGTCATCGGCGCCGACCAGGGCGCGCTTGGTCCAGGCCGACCATTGGTGCGGGATGTCCAGTACGATGCAGGGCGTGGTCATGCGCAAGGTATCGAAGATCGCATCGAAGGCCTGCTCGCCGAAGTCGTAGACCCGCTCGAGGCTCGCCGGCGCGGCCAGCAGGCTGAGGCGGTCGCTGCACTTGGCGAGCAGCCGTTCCATCAGCGCGGTGTCGGGCCGGTCGCCGGAGAACATCGCATTGGCGATGTTCTGCAGGGGGTCCTGATTGTAGTCGAGGCTGGCGGTGCCGAAGGCGAGGTCGAGGTCGGTGACGACGGAATCGAGCGCGAGATCCCGCGAGATCGCCCATGCCACATTGTGCGCGATGGTGGAGGAACCGACGCCGCCCTTGGCGCCGACGACGGCGATGATGCGGCCGGCCGGGATCGCTTCCGAACTCGAGAACAGGCTGCAGATCGAGCGCACCACGTCCAGCGCCGTGACCGGCCCGATGACGTAGTCGCTGACGCCGCGTCGCACCAGTTCACGATAGGGCGCGGTATCGTGGGGCGTGCCGATCACGACGACGCGGGTTCCAGGATCGCAGACGCCTGCGAGTTCATCGAGGCCGGCGAGAATATCGCTGCCGCCTTCGGTTTCCAGAATGATGACGTTGGGCGTGGGTACCGTCCCGTAGGCTTCGATGGCGGCCGCGACGCCGCCCATCTTGACGGTCATATGGGCCTTGCCGAGGCGGCGGTCTTCGCCCGCCGAGCGCACGGCGTCGGCGGTCTCGACGCTCTCGCAAAAGGCCTGCACCGACACCCGCGGTGCCGGAGCGATGTATTCGTCCGCAGGCGGCGGCGCGATATCAGGCAGTTCTTCGGAATCGTGACGGGCGCCGCGGATCATTTACCGGCCTCGCTGAGTTTGGCCTTTTCGCCTTCGGGGTAGACGGTCGAGGTCGGCTCGCCCTTGCGATACTTCTCGAAGGCTTCCGAACGCCGCGCCGTGTAGGGCGGCGTTTCACTTCGCGGCTGCACCAGGTCCGCCGGATTGGCCACCATCGCCGCCATGTTGCGCTGATAGGCGCAGCCGAAATTATAGTATTCCTTGTTCTCGAAATAGCGCTCGTTCATGATCGAGGGCCCGAGATCTTCCGGCCACACGCCGCAGGGGCCGGCGACCGCCGCAATTCTTGGATAGGTCAGCCGGATCGTTGCGAAGGTTCGGGGATTGTTCGGATGATAGCGATGCACGCTGATGGCGCGCGCGGGCACGCCGCCTGCCTCGAGCACGGCTTGCGCTTCCCGGGAGGTCGCCGCCGCGGCCCGTGCGTTCGGCGTATCGATGGGCACATCGACCACGATCGCGCCGGTGCCTTCGCTGACCCATGTGTGGGCCAGGCCGATGACGTCATTGCGCTGCGCAGCCGACAACCCGCCGCGGCCTTCGCCGACGAAGATCACGACCGAACGGTCGGCTTCCTCGATCGCAATCGGATGACGCAAGCGGTAATCGTCGGGAATGCTCGCGGTGGCGACTTCGCCGCTGGTATAGTTGCATCCGCCCAACGCCGCCGAGAGGCCGACGAGTGCGCCCAGCAGGCGCAGGCTGCGTTGGCGATCGACCGCCGTTCTGTTTGTCATCGCTGTCGTCCTCGTCCCCATTGATCGGCCAGTGCCGTCTCAGTCGATGATGAAGCCAAAGTTGGTCTGGTAGTTTCCGACCGGCTCGGCGTGGCCGGAAATGCCGTAAATCCGGTTGATCTGGGCCAGCAGCGTCGATTGGGAATCGGAGGCCGTCGCAAACCCGTCATCGGGACGCGACAGCTCCTTCTGGGCAACCGCCCGCACGACATAGGGCGTCACCAGAACCATCAGTTCGGTTTCGTTGTTGACGAAGTCCTGGCTTCGGAAAAGTGCGCCAAGCACGGGCAGGCTGTCGAGGCCGGGCAGTCCGTTGACGGCCCGCTTGGTCTGCTCCTGGATCAGTCCGGCCATCGCCATCGAGCCGCCGGAGGGAATTTCCAGCGTGGTTTCCGCACGGCGGGTCTTGATCGAGGGAATGGTGATGGAATTGGTCGTGGAAGAGGTCAGCGCCTGTGACACCGTGATCGCGTTGTCGCTCGACAATTCCGACACTTCGGTCATTACGCGCAGGGAAATCCGCCCCTCCGACAGCACGACCGGTGTGAAGTTGAGTGAAATGCCGAACTTCTTGTAGCTGATCTGGGTGGTGCAGACATGGGTGGTGGGGTCGCAGGAATAACCGGCGGGGATCGGAAACTCGCCGCCGGCAATGAAGGTCGCCGACTCGCCCGAGATCGCCGTGAGATTGGGCTCGGCCAGCGTGCGCACCACGCCCGCGCTTTCCATCGCGCGCATGGTCGCGCTGACCGACGGCAGGCCGTTGGTGATGCCGGCAATGCCGAGGCCATTGCCGGCGACGAGCGGGGCGCCATTGGCCGTGAACGGATTGCTGTTGTTGAAGTTCACGACCGCGGTGCCGTAGTTCATGCTGGCAGAGAGATCGACGCCCATCTGCTTGACGATGTCGCGCCGCACCTCCGCCACCGTGACCTTCAGCATCACCTGGTCGCGGCCCCGGACCACGATGGAGTTGACGACCTTGTCGGGACCTCCCACCAGCCGCGCGGCGAGGTCGCCGGCCTGCTGCGCCTCGACCGGGCTCGATACCGAGCCGGTCAACATGACGCCTTCGCCGACGCCTTCGATCTGAATCCCCGGCATGACTTGCCTCAGGGCGGCGCGCACGCCATTGAGGTCGCGTTTGACCGCGATGTCGTAGGCCGCGATCTGCTGGCCGTCGGCGTCGAAGAACACGACGTTGGTCTGGCCAACGGCGTCGCCGATGATATAGGCGCGTTGGGGTGAACGGATCACGGCGTTGGCGATCTTGGGATCGGCGACCAGCACATCCTTGGCGTCGCGCGGCAGATCGATGATCATGGATTTGCCGATACCGAGCGCCAGGAAATGAACCTTGACCGGTATGCTCGCCGTGGTTGACGGTGCCGCGGCCGGCGCGGCCGCAGCGGGTGTCGTCACGGCGGGCGCCGTCACCGCAGGGGGCGTTGTGGCCGGCGGCGTTGCGACCGGCGCCGTCTCAGCCGCCGTCACCGGCGTCAGCGCCGGATAGAGCGTCAGCGCGGTGACCGTCGAAAGGGTGCCGACCACCAAGGCTCGCGTCGCCAGCTGAGTTACCCTGCATGTCATGTCGAGCGTCCTTCCGGTCACTTCTGTGTCGTCGTCGAGCTTGCGATGCCGTAGCGCACCACGTTGACGCTTTCGCCCCGCTTCGGAGCGTCGGCATCGGGCTTGTTCTCGACCATGTTGATGTCGGCGATGCTGCGCAGTGCCAGCGACAGCGTGCCGACCTGGCGTGCGCGGGCGAGCGTCTCGGCCTGCTCCGGCCGCAGCTCGAGCGTCACCGTCTTGCCGATCACGGTGTTCTGGCCGTCCTTCTCCTTCGGCGCCTGGTCGATCGCGAGCACGCGGACGTTGGGCAGGACGACTTCGGAGTTGACGACATCGGGCGCGCCCGGGCGGTCGGCGTTCTTCTCGCGCTTGGTCAGAATGACGTCGACCCGATCGTTGGGCAGGATGAAACCGCCGGCGCCGGTCTCCGGCGATATTTCCGTCGAGATGGCGCGCATGCCGGCCGGCAGGATCGCCGCCATGAAACCCGAACCGTTGGCCTTGACCAGCTTCTGCTCCCGGATCGGCTCGCCGGCGATGAATGGCGCGCGCGCGATCGAGCCGGCGATCTGGGTGGTGGCATCGGGTCGTTCGCTGCGGCGGATGAAGGTATTGCTCGCGGTCGTCGCCGGCCAGGTCTGCCACAATATGTCTTCGGGCTTCACGGTCTGGCCAAGCCCGATGTCGGATTTGGCGACGAGGACGTCCACCGTCTGCATTTGTGCGACCGGCTCGGCCGGCGCCGGCTTGTTGTCGGATCCACTCGCGAGGTAGGCGGCAATGCCACCGGCACTGAGCGCGATAACCAGGACGATGATGCGTGCGGTTTGCATACGCTTTCACTATCTACGATGACGCCGCACGGCGCAGACGGCCATGCGACGGGAACCCCTCGTCAGGGATGACTAAGCAGTAAAGGTGTAAGCGGACTTGCCTGCCGCAGGAGTCGGCGGCAGGGAGGCGGTGGATTTGTCCGCATGGTGAACGGAGGGTTATCGCGCGAGCGAAAACCCCACGTAAATTCACGTGTCCGATGCCGGCGATTTTGGATCAGCGCTCGCGCGCCCGTTAATGCGGGATGGCGGAATTGTGGCGGAAGGCGCGCGACCGCGCGTGCATCGCATCAAGCCTCGCATCCGTGTTCGATTTCGGCGGCGGCGTTTCCAGCCGCCTCAGGCGGCGTTGAAGGCCTCGAACCCGCGCGCAAGGTCGGCCTTGAGGTCCTCGACGTTCTCCAGGCCGATATGGAGCCGCAAGCTCGGTCCGCCTGGCGCCCATTTGGTGGCGGTGCGATAATCGGCGCAGTCGAAGGGAATGACGAGACTTCTCGAAGCCGCCCCATGAATAGCCCATGCCGAACAATTCGACGGTGTCGAGCAGCGCATCGACCGCCTTTCGCGGCGCGGGTTTCAGGACGATGCTGAACAGCCCGGAGGCGCCGGTAAAATCCCGTTTCCAGATCGCATGCCCGGGGTGGCTTTCCAGCGCCGGGTGCAGCACGCCGGCCACCTCGGGCCGCGCCGCCAGCCAGCGCGCCATCTCCAGCCCGGAGCGGTGATGCTGCGCCAGCCGCACCGCGAGCGTGCGCAAGCCGCGGATCGCAAGGAACACGTCATCCGGGCCGGCGCAGACGCCGAGCAGTTGGATCGCTTCGGCGACCAGCGGCCAGGCTTTGGCGTTGGCCGAGATCGTGCCGAACATGATGTCGGAATGGCCGCCGATATATTTGGTCGCGGCCTGCATGCTGATGTCGACGCCTTGCTCCAGCGAACGATGGTACAAAGCCGTCGCCCAGGTGTTGTCGTCGATCACAAGCGCTCCGCGCGCATGCGCCACCGACGCGATTGCGGGAATGTCGGGCATTTCGAAGGATTGCGAACCCGGTGCTTCCACCACCACCGCTTTGGTGTTCGGCTTGAACAACTCGGCGATGCCGGCGCCGATCAGGGGATCGAAGTAGCTGGTTTCGACGCCATAGCGGGCCAGCATCCCGTTGCAGAAATTGCGTGTCGGGCGGTACGCATTGTCGCAGACCAGCAAATGATCGCCGGCTTTCAGGACCGCCAGAAGCGTGGTGGAGATCGCCGACAGTCCCGACGGTGCAAGGCCGACGCCGGCGCATTGCGGGCCTTCCAGCGCCATCAATGCCTGCTGCAACGCCCGGGTGGTCGGGGTTCCCCTGCGGCCGTATTGGTATTCGCCGCGATGGGCGTGCAGATCGTCGGCGGTCGGATAGAGCACGGTGGAGCCGTGGACCACAGGGGGATTGACGAATCCCTTTTGCGCCCTGGTGTCGCGTCCCGCCGTCACCAGTTCGGTTTCGACCTGGCGCGGCTTCGACACCTTGTCATCTGCTGAAGAATTCATGCGCTCGCCGCTACCAAAAGACCCTTTGTCGCAACTGCGACGCCCCGCCTGGGGCGGATCGGGCCGGGTTTGCTACTAACAGGGTACAGAAGAGGGCCGTCAACCCCTTGACCCGGCCCGCCAACCGTTCTGTGATGCGCGCCAGCTATTCAGTCGCCGCACGTTGAGGGGCTTGCCGCGACCTTCGATCCATCGCCTGAACGGACTGCGCGTCAGACTACCCGCCGGGCGGGCGTTCGCGGCAGTGGATCACGGGGTTGGCCCATCGACGTGCGCAAATGTTCCCGGACGACCCTTGAAAGGCTTTGCCATGAAACGTCTAACTCTGGTTTTCACCTTCGCCGTTGCCGCCGCTCTCTCCGGTGAATCTGCATTGGCGCAAACGCTCAAAACGGTCCAGGATCGCGGCATGCTGTCCTGTGGTGTCAGCCAGGGCCTGCCGGGCTTTTCGGCGCCAGACGACAAGGGCAACTGGACCGGCATCGACGTCGACGTCTGTCGCGCGCTCGCCGCCGCCATCTTCAACGACCCGACCAAGGTCAAGTTCGTGCCGCTCTCGGCCAAGGATCGCTTCACCGCGCTGCAATCCGGCGAAATCGACGTGCTGTCGCGCAACACGACCTGGACGCTTTCCCGCGATACCTCGCTGGGCGCCAATTTCACCGGCATCACCTACTATGACGGCCAGGGTTTTCTGGTGAAGAAATCGCTCAAGGTGAATTCGGCGCTGGAACTGAACAGCGCATCGGTCTGCGTGCAGACCGGCACCACCACCGAGCAGAATCTCGCTGACTACTTCAAGAGCAACAACATGAAGTACGAGGTGATCGCGTTCGGCGCCGCCGACGAAACCGTCAAGGCCTACGAGTTCCGGGCGCTGCGACGTCTTCACGTCAGACGTGTCGCAGCTCTATGCCGAGCGTCTCAAGCTTGCCAATCCGGCCGATCATGTCGTGCTGCCCGAAGTCATTTCGAAGGAACCGCTTGGCCCGATGGTGCGTCATGGCGACGATCAATGGTTCGATCTCGTGAAGTGGACGCTGTTTGCCATGCTGGACGCCGAGGAACTCGGCATCAACCAGAAGAACGTCGACGACATGGCGAAATCGGACAAGCCGGAGCTGAAGCGGGTTTTGGGCACCGACGGCAATTTCGGCGAATCGCTCGGCGTCACCAAGGACTGGGTGATCAGGATCATCAAGGCGGTCGGCAATTACGGCGAATCTTTCGACCGCAACGTAGGCGCCGGCTCCAAGCTGCAGATCGCCCGCGGGCTCAATCAGCTCTGGAACAAGGGCGGAATCCAGTACGCGCCGCCGATCCGCTGATCGCAGTCGAAACCGGCTGCGGCGATGACCATCGAGGCCCGACCACCACCGTCGCAGTTTGCGTTCCGGCTGAAACGCGCGCTCGGTGGCCGGGCCGGCTGGGCTGGATTTGCCTACCAGATCCTGTTCGTCGCCGTACTGGTCTGGATCGGCTATGAGATCGTCGAGAATGCGCGGGCCAATCTGGCCGCGCAGCGGATCACGTCGGGTTTCGGCTTCTTCGACCGCACGGCAGGTTTTGACGTCAGCCAGAGTTTGATTCCGTATACGGGGTCCGACACCTATACCCGCGTGTTCTTCGTCGGCCTGCTCAACACGCTGCTGGTCGCGGTGATCGGCATCTTCTTCGCCACCGTGATCGGATTTATGGTTGCGCTCGGCCGGCTGTCGCCGAACTGGCTGTTGTCGCGCATCTCCGGCGCCTATGTGGAGGGCATCCGCAATCTGCCGCTGTTGTTCCAGATTCTGTTCTGGTATCTCGCGGTCCTCGGCGCCCTGCCTAACCCGCGGCAGAGCGTCTCGTTGTTCGGCCTCGTCTTTCTCTCCAACCGCGGTCTCGTGGTCCCCAAACCGATCGGCAATCCCGGCTTCGAGGCGTTCGCGCTCGCCGTCCTGGTCGCGATCGTTGTTTCCCTGGTGTTGCACCGCTACGCGCGGCGGCAGCTGTTCCAGAACGGCAGGTTGATCAGGATCTGGCCTTATGTGCTGGGTCTCGTGATCGGGCTGCCGCTGTTGTCCGCGCTTCTGTTCGGCGCTCCCGTCACGTTTGAAATTCCCGTCCTCAAGGGATTCAATTTCTCCGGCGGCTCGCGGCTGATTCCGGAATTCGTGGCGCTGACGCTGGCGCTGTCGACGTATACGGCGGCCTTCATCGCCGAGATCGTGCGCGCCGGCATCCAGTCGGTGCACAAGGGACAGATGGAAGCAGGCTCCTCGCTCGGGCTGCAGCGGGGTTCGGTGCTGCGGCTGATCGTGGTGCCGCAGGCAATGCGCGTGATCCTGCCGCCTTTGACCAACCAGTACCTCAACCTCACCAAGAACTCGTCGCTGGCGGTGGCGATCGGTTATCCCGACCTGGTCTCGGTGTTTGCGGGAACGACGCTGAGCCAGACCGGGCAGGCGATCGAAATCATCGGCATCACCATGGGCGTCTATCTTTTGATCTCGCTGGTGACGAGCGCGATCATGAGCTTCTACGGATGGCGGCTCAGCCGGAGCCTCGGCCCATGAGCGATATCGCCGCCTCATCCTCGTCCTTCGTCCGGCAGGAGCTCGTTCCCGAGCGCGCCGCACCGGTCAGGACGACCGGCTTTGTCGGCTTCCTGCGTACCCGTCTGTTCAATTCGCCGACCAACATCCTGCTCACCATCCTGAGCCTGCTGCTGCTCTGGTTCACGGTGATTCCGGCCCTGAAATTCCTGCTGGTCGATGCGGTCTGGCACGGCGCCGACCGCAACGCCTGCCTGGCCGAGAACGCGGGACATCCGGTCGGCGCGTGCTGGCCCTACATCGCGGCGAAGTTCACCCAGTTCATCTACGGATTTTATCCGGAGGCCGAGCGCTGGCGCGTCAACCTGACCTTCTTCCTCGCCGCGCTGTTGCTGCTGCCGCTTCTGATTCCACGGTTGCCGGCGAAAGGACTCAATGCCGGGCTGTTCTTCGCGGCGTTTCCGATCGTGGCCTTCTTCCTGCTGCATGGCGGCGGCATCAAAGGTTTTGGCGTGAGCTGGGCGGCCGGCCTGTTGGCTGGATTGGCCGACAGTATTGCAGACGCCGGCCACGCGCTGACGAGCGCGGGCGAGACGACCGCGGTCATCGGGCCGCTTCTTTTGCTGCTCGGGAAACTCATCGCGCTGCTCGGCACCGCCGTGACCTGGCTGGTCCGGCCGCTGACCTGGCTTGCGGAGCAAATCCAGACATCGAGCCAGCCGGTATGGACCGACTTCGCGCTCACGGCCGCCATCGTCTCGCTCCTGGTGTTCTTCTGGAGCGGCGGGATTCGCACCGGCTGGCGCCCGCTCGTCGTCTGCCTCGCGACCTTTGCCGGCATCGGCGTCGTGATCGCCGTCATGGGGCTCGAGCACGGCGGATTGCCGCTCGTCGATACCAGGCTGTGGGGCGGCCTTCTGGTGACGCTGGTGGTGTCGGTCACCGGCATCGTCACGTCGATGCCGGTCGGTATCGCGCTGGCGTTGGGGCGGCGGTCGACCATTCCGCTGATCCGGGTGTTTTCGATCACATTCATCGAGTTCTGGCGCGGCGTGCCGCTGATCACGGTGCTGTTCTTCGCCACCTACATGCTGCCGCTGTTCCTGCCCGGAAATTTCTCCATCGACGGGCTGGTGCGCGCGCTGATCGGTATTGCGCTGTTCGCCGGTGCCTACCAGGCCGAGGTCATCCGGGGCGGGTTGCAGGCGATTCCGCGCGGGCAGGGCGAAGCGGCAAGCGCGCTCGGCCTGTCCTGGTGGAAGACCACCGGGCTGATCGTGATGCCGCAGGCGCTACGCCACGTCATTCCCGGGCTCGTCAACAGCTTCATCGCGCTGTTCAAGGACACCTCGCTGGTGTCGATCGTGGCGCTGTTCGATCTATTGGGTTCGCTGCACGCCTCGTTCGCCGATCCGGTCTGGGCGACACCGACGACCTTGTTTACCGGCTTTGCCTTCACCGGCATGATCTACTTCGCCTTCTGTTTTGGAATGTCGCGCTATTCCCTGTTCGTCGAGCACCGGCTGAACCCCCACCGGCGCAGTTGAGTAAATCATCATGACCGAGAATTCGATCGTCAATATCGTCAGCCTCAACAAATGGTACGGCGATTTCCACGTGCTGCGCGACATCAACCTCGATGTCGGCAAGAGCGAGCGCATCGTGATCTGCGGCCCATCGGGCTCGGGCAAGTCGACGCTGATCCGCTGCATCAACGCGCTGGAGGAATTTCAGGAAGGCGAAATCGTCGTCGACGGCATCGAATTGGGTCCGAATTTGCGCCGCGTCGATGAAGTCCGCCGCGAGGTCGGCATGGTGTTCCAGAGCTTCAACCTGTTTCCGCATTTGACGGTGCTGGAAAACTGCACGCTGGCGCCGATCTGGGTGCGCAATGTTCCGAAGAAGGACGCCGAAGCCGCCGCCATGAAATACCTGGAGCGGGTGAAGATCCCGCATCAGGCCAACAAATATCCGGGCCAGATGTCCGGCGGCCAGCAGCAGCGGGTGGCGATCGCGCGCGCGCTGACCATGAACCCCAAGGTGATGCTGTTCGACGAGCCGACCTCGGCGCTCGATCCGGAAATGGTCAAGGAAGTGCTGGACACCATGGTCGACCTCGCCAGGGAAGGCATGACCATGCTGGTGGTGACCCATGAAATGGGATTTGCCCGCGAAGTGGCGAACCGGATCGTGTTCATGGATGCTGGGCAAATCATCGAACAGAACACGCCGGCGAATTTCTTCGCCAATCCGCAGCACGCACGGACCAAATTGTTCCTGAGCCAGATTTTGCGCTGAAGGTTTCGGCTTGCAGCTTTGAAAGTTTTCGCAAGCGTTTGGAAACCATAAGCCTTCGGGGCCTCGACGCCGTTCATCCCGCCGAAAGCAATGTGTGCGCAATTGGTCCCAAGGGGTGCGCCATGCTGGGTTTTCTGTTCGGTTTCAACGTTCGCCTCGGGCGAATGCAATTTTTCCTCGCCACCATTATGCTCGCCATCGTGATGACCGGCATCTGCTTTGCGATTGCCAGTTATTTCTATCCGTACAACCCGAGGGCCGCGCTGCCGTCCGCGCAGCTGATCGGATGGCCGGTCATCGTCGCCGGCCTCGGATTTGCGTATATGACCTTCACCCTGCAGTCGATGCGGGTCCGCGATATCGGCTGGGATCCGGTCTGCGTGATCCCGGCGTGGGTCGCGATCCTGATCGTCGACAAACTGGTCGCGGCCAGGTTTCCAACCTGGGCGCTCGGGCGGGACCACAATGAGACGATCGTCGGCGCTGCCGTCAATCTGGTGCTTCTGCTGGCGCTGATGTTTTGGCCAAGCGGCGATCACGACGGCGCTGCGTTGGGCGAAGCGGCCGGAAGGCCGGACAAGCCGTCACCCGCCGCGCGTGCGCCTTCACTCGCCGCGGAGCGTCTGGCGCGCCTATCCGGCGCGGATATCGGTCGCCGGGCCTAGTCGAGCCCCTCACACCTACTCCAACGGCAGAATGATCGTGCTGCGCTTCTCCAGCCATTCCGGCACCGGCAGGTTCTTCGAGCGCATGAAGGCCGGATTGAACAGTTTTGACTGATAGCGGTTGCCGGAATCGCAGAGGATGGTGACGATGGTCTTGCCCGGACCGAGCTGTTTGGCAAGCCGGATCGCGCCGGCGACGTTGATGCCGGTGGAACCGCCGAGGCACAGGCCCTCGTGCTCGAGCAGCTCGTAAATCAGCGGCACCGCTTCCTCGTCTGGAATGAGGTAGGCATCATCGACCTCAGCGGTTTCGATGACGGGCGTGACGCGGCCGAGCCCGATGCCTTCGGTGATCGATCCGCCGGGCGTCGTTTTGGCGTGGCCGTTTTTGAACAACTCGTACATCGCAGCACCACGCGGATCGGCGCAGGCGATGACCAGGCCTTTGTTTTTCTCCTTCAAATACCGGCTGATGCCGGCCAGCGTGCCGCCGGTGCCGACGGAGCAGACAAAACCGTCGAGCTTGCCGCCGGTCTGCTGCCAGATTTCCGGACCGGTCGAATCGTAATGTGCCTTGGCATTGTCGAGATTGTTCCACTGGTCGGCAAACAGCACGCCGTTCGGCTCGCTCTTGCGTAACTGCTCGGCCAGCCTCTTGCCGAGATGCTGGTAATTGTTCGGATTGGCGTAGGGCAACGCCGGCGCTTCGACCAGCTCGGCGCCGCAAAGCCGCAGCATGTCCTTCTTTTCCTGGCTCTGGGTTTCCGGAATGACGATCAACGTCCGGTAACCGCGCGCGCTCGCCACGACCGCAAGACCGATCCCGGTATTGCCCGCGGTGGCTTCGACCACGAGGCCGCCGGGCCCGAGGTCGCCGCGCTTTTCGGCTTCGAGGATCATCCATTTGCCGGCGCGGTCCTTGACCGACTGGCCCGGATTTATGAATTCGGCCTTGCCGAGAATGGTGCAGCCGGTTTCCTCGGAGGCACGTTTGAGTTTGATCAGCGGCGTGTTGCCGATCGCTTCGACGACGTCGTTATCGATGTTGTTATTGATGTTCATTTGCGGGGGATCTTGCCAGTCAGTTGCCAAATCTGGCAACGACCCTAGAGCGCGATCCGGCAAAGTGGAAGCTGGTTTTGTATTTCGCCGCAGTGCAGCTAATTCGACTTCGCGAACACCACCTGGCGCACGTCGATATTTCCCGACAGGAAGCCCGCCTCGCAATAAGCGAGGTAGTATTCCCACAGCCGTCGGAACCGGTCATCGAAGCCCCACGGCATCAGGTTCGGCCATGCCGCGCGAAAATTGCTTCGCCAGATCGCGAGCGTCCTGGCATAATCTTGCCCGAAAATCCGTTCGCGAATGACGGGAACGCCGAACCGTTCGCCGAGCGACTTCAAGACCTGCGGCGAGGGCAGCATGCCGCCGGGGAAAACGTAACGCTGGATGAAGTCGACTTCGCGCCGATAGGCCTGGAACAGACGATCCTGGATGGTGATGGCCTGAATGCCGGCGAGCCCGCCCGGCAGCAGCCGGTCGCGCAGTTGTGAGAAATATCTGGGCCAGAACTCCTCGCCCACCGCCTCGATCATTTCGATTGAGGCGATCCGGTCGTAGCGGTCGCGCTCGTCGCGGTAGTCCTGCAGCCGGATTTCGACCTTGTCGGCAAGGCCGGCATTCCGGATGCGCGCCTGCGCAAAGTCGCGCTGCTCCCGGCTGATGGTAAGCCCGACAACGTTTGCGCCATGGGTCCTGGCGGCATATTCGGCAAAGCCGCCCCAGCCGCAGCCGATCTCCAGCAATGTCTGGCCCGGCTTGAGATCGATGGCTTCTGCCAGCCTGCGGTATTTGTTGTTTTGCGCGGCGGTGAGATCCGCCGAATCATCCTCGAACAAGGCGGACGAATAAGTCATGCTCGGATCGAGCCACGCCGAATAGAACGCGTTGCCGATATCGTAATGGGCGTAGATGTTGCGGCGCGCCTGGCGCCTGGTGTTGCGGTTGAACCAGTGGCGGGCAACCTCGACGAAACGCAGCAGCGGGTTGCCGATCCGCATCGTCTTCATCCAGTCCTGATTGACGCAAAACAGATAGAGAAATTGCGTCAGGTCGGGCGTGTCCCATTCGCCGTGCAGATAGGCCTCGGCAATGCCGATGTCGCCGCCCTGCAGCAGCCGCGACGCGAAACCATAGTCGAAGACTTCCATGGCCGCCGCCGGGCCCGGGGCATTGCCGCCCAGCCGGACGGTCCGGCCGTCGGGCAGCGTGACGTCAAGCGTGCCGCACTGCAGCTTCGAACCATAGCCCAGGGCCAATCGGGCCATTCGAGGCAGGTCGGGCAATACCTTGTCCACGGTGTCAAGCGTGACCGAAATCCGTTCCGGCACGGCTATTCCACCGACCAGCTCTGTGCCCGGCCCGCAAGCGATCGGTCTGAACTGTATCGTCATCGTTTTGCACGCGCGGACAACGCCGCGGAACTATACTCGTTGCCATTGTGGCTCGCCGAGCCGGTATCGCGAGCGGCGTTCTGACGCGGCACCAGCCTCGCGCCCTTCAGCCAAAGCCGCAACGCTTCCCAGTGAATCGCAGCAACAATCTTGAAGGTCACGAGCGGCAGCGCGAAGAAGGCGCGCAACAGCGAGCGTGTGGTCAGTCTTTGGCGCCGGCCGCTGAAGGTTGCGGCGAGCAGGGGGCCTTCGCGGTCGGTCTCCAGGATGCGCAATTTGACGTTTTCTCCCGGCGGCGAGACACGGAAACGATAGTGCATCGCCATCTCGATGAAGGGCGAGACGTAGAACAGCTTGTCGTATTGCTGCCGGATGCCGGCTTCGCTGACTTCGCCGGGTTCAACGGGAAGAACATAGGCGTGGAGTTCGCCAAACGTGTTGCGGACCTCATAGATGATCAGCGCAAGCTCGCCGCTGGCGCGATGGCAGAAATAGACCGACAGGGGATTGAAGGTGAAACCGACCAGCCGCGGATAGCACAACAGCAGCACGCGCCCGCCGGTCAGGTCGACGCCGTGTTCTGCGGCGCGGCGTTGGGCATAGATGCGCAAGTGTGATCCGTCGCGCTCGCCATGATCGGCTTCATGGAAGCTGTAGAGTGCCGGCCGGTTCACGGCAAACAGGCGCGACTGCCGGTCGGCTGCGTCGAGACGGTCGAGATCGATCAACAGGCTCATGACGCGATAGCTGAAGCGATGGCCCATCGGCTTCAGGCGCGCATGCATCACCTCGCCAAGGTAAAGCGAGGCGGCGTCGGCCGGATCGTCTGGCTTGGCGATACGTTGCGGCATTGGCTACTCCGCGGCCTGGACCAGTTCGGGCGGCGGCTTGCGCCATGGCGTTGCGGCGCCCAGCGCTTCGGCGACCGCAAGCCCGGACCGCAGTCCGTCCTCGTGGAAGCCATATCCGGTCCAGGCGCCGCAGAACCAGGTATGGCGGTGCCCCTGAATGTCGCCGAGGTGCTTCTGGGCGGCAAATGCCGCGGCGTTGTATTGCGGATGCTCGAAGGCATATTTTCCGAATGTCAGTTCGGGAGCGGGCTCGAACGGAGGGTTGAGGCTGACGAACAGCGGCTTGTCGGCATCGATGCCCTGCAGCTGGTTCATCCAGTAGGTCACGGCGACGTCGTTCGACGTCGTGCCCTGCCGTTGCCAGCGCAGAAAATTCCACGACGCCCAGGCGCGGCGGCGCCTCGGCATCAATCTGGTGTCGCGATGCAGATAGATCGTGTTCGGCGAATAGCCGATCGCGCCGAGCACGGCGCGTTCGCGCTCATCGGCGTCCGACAGCATCGCCAGCGCCTGATCGCTGTGCGAGGCGATCACCACATGGTCGTAACTCTCGCTGCCGCCGTGACTGTCGTCGATGACGACGCCGTGGGCGGTGCGCCGGATCGATGTCACGGCGCAGCCCAGCCGGATCTGGTCGCGGAAGCCGGCGGTCAGTTTCTCGACATAGCGGGCGCTGCCGCCCTTCACGGTGCGCCAGACCGGGCGATCATATTGCAGCAGGCGATGGTTGCTGAAGAAGGCGATGAAATTCTCGGCGGGAAAGTCCAGCATCTCGCTGGCCGGCGCGGACCAGATCGCCGCCCCCATCGGCGCGAGGTAGTCGGTCAACAGCCTCGGGGCGAAGTTGCGAAAGGCAAAATATTCGCCGAGCGTAAGGCCGGCCAGCCTGCCCGATGCGTGGTCCTCGACGCTTCGGGCGTTGAAGGCGAGGATGTCGCGGAGCATCCGCAGATATGACGGCGACAGCAGGTTGCCGGCTTGCGCGAACAGGCCGAGCGCGGTTTCGCGCCAGTTTTCTCCGCCGCCTTTCCACTCGAACCGGCCGGCGTCGGCACTGACGGCAAAACTCATGCAGCTTGCCACCGTCTCGACGCGGAGATGGGCGAACAGCGCGGTCAGGTCGGGATAATTCAGTTCGTTGTAGACGATGAAGCCGATATCGACGGCGACCGGTGTGCCGTCATAGTCGATGGTGACGGTATGGCTGTGTCCGCCGGGCCTGGCTTCGCGGTCGTAGACCGTGATCGGATAGCGCTTCGACAAGGTCCAGGCCGCGGCATTGCCGGCAATTCCCGTTCCGACCACCGCAACCCGCATCAAAACCCCCATCCGCTGATGGGCAAGCTACGGTGCGCTGCGAAGGAAGTTTCAAAGGCGGTGGGCGCGGCGGCCGGAGGTGTGGCCGCAAATCCCCGTTGGGGGCGGAAACGACATGAAAGGTTGGTAAGATTGGCCACGCCGGGATCGGGCCGATCCGTGAAAACCCGCACGGAATATGGATTAATCTGGGGTTCCTGACGCCGATCGGCGTTGCAACTTGGCGGCTCCGGGAGCGGGTGACGGCCAGAACGGGACTGTCCGCGTCGTATTCCCACCGCTAGTATGGAAGCCGGTTCAGGGAAAGCATCACGACGTGCCGCAGCCAGTCCTCACAAGCCTCGTCCGTGGTTCGGGCGGGCCGCTCCGCGTCGGCTGCCAGACGTTCTGCCCGGCGGAGGGCTGATGTGAGCCAGAGATACCCTGCTGCGGCCGTCAACCGGCTGCCTGCTGCCACCGCCGGCCTGCATCGGGCGGTGCGATGGGTTGCGGCAATCTGCATCGTCGCCTGCAGCGTCGGCTGCGTGCTGACCCAGGACATCCCCGATCCGGCTCTCGACATTCCCGGCGGCTACAAGCTAGCGCGGTCCACCGGACCGGATGCACCGCCGGCGCTGGACTGGTGGCGCGGGTTCGGGTCGCCCGAATTGACCGACCTGATGGAGGAAGCACAAAAGGTCAATCTCGACATCGCGGCTGCTGTCGCACGGTTCCGCCAGGCCGACGCGCAGGCGCGGGTCGCCGGCGCCGCGCTGCTGCCGCAACTGAGCGCCAGTGGCCCCGGCAACGTGCTGCAGGAATCCTATTCCAGGATCTCCGGCTCCAGCGAAAATGGTTTGTCCACCGGCGGACGCGAGGTGGTCAACTTCAATACCGGATTGAGCGCCAGCTACATGCTCGATTTCTGGGGCCAATATCGCGACGCCGCGCAGGCGGCTGAGGAGACCTCGGTTGCCAACCGCTTCGATCGCGACGTAACTGCGCTGACGACGCTGACCGCGGTCGCGACCGCCTATTTTCAGGTGTTGGCATCGCAGGACCGGATCCGCACCGCCGAGCGCAATATCGCCAGTGCGACCCGCATCCTCGAGGCGATCCGGCAGCGGTTCAAGGCCGGCACCGGAACCGACCTCGACGTCGCGCAGCAGGAAAGCGTGCTGGCGAACCAGCGCGCCGCGGTGCCGCCGTTGCGGCAGACGCTCGACCAGAACGTCAATGCGCTGGCGCTGCTGGTCTCGCGACCGCCGGAAAGCCTGAGGGTGACGGGCGGCTCGATGAACCAGATCGCAGTTCCGCGGGTGACCCCGGGTCTGCCGTCGGAGTTGCTGACCCAGCGTCCGGATATCAGGCGCCAGGAGGCCCAACTGGCGTCGGCCACCGCCAATGTCGGGAGCGCCCGCGCGCAATTCTTTCCGAGCATTCAATTGACCGGGGGAGGCGGCTATCAGAGTTCGTCGCTGGTCTCACTGCTGCAGCCACACGCGGCGTTCTTCAATCTGGTCGGCGCCGTGAACGCGCCGATTTTCGACGGCGGCACAATCCTTGGCAATTTCGAATACAGCAAGGCCAGGCAGGACGAATTGCTGCAGACCTACCGCAAGACCGTCGTCTCCGCATTCACCGACGTCGATAACGCGCTGGTTGCGATCCGCGACACCACCGACAAGTTGCGGCTGCAGCGGCAGGTTGTGGCCGCCTCGCGGCGCGCCTTTCAGCTCGCCGAGCAGCAGCTCAAGGCCGGGACCGCCGACATCGTAACTGTGCTAAATACCCAATTGACGCTATTTCAGGCGGAAGATTTGCTGTGGCAGGCGCAGCTGGCGCGGTTGCTGGCGTTTGTCGGCCTTTACCAGGCCTTGGGTGGGGGTTGGGAGCCCCGATTGGAGAAGCCGGTCAATGCTCTTTAAGCCGGAATCAAGGGACGGCACGGAGGTGCGCGAAGTTCGCGCGCCAGGCGTTGCCTTGCGCGCGGGGCGGCGCATGGTTTCGACGACGATCACACTGCTGATCGTCGGCGGGCTCGGCTATGTCGCCTGGATCGCGTATCAGCAGAGGCAGGGCGCCAACCGCGGCGCGCGTCCCGATCTTCCTGTGCCGGTGCTGGCGGCGACGCCGCGCGTTGCGGATGTGCCGGTCTATCTCGAAGGCGTCGGCGCGGTTCGCGCGCTGAACACTGTGGTGGTTCGCGCCCAGGTCGACGGCAAGTTGACCGCCGTCAATTTCACCGAAGGACAGGACGTCAAGAAGGGCGACGTGCTCGGCGAGATCGATCCCGTCATCTACAAGGCGCAGTACGACCAGGCCGTCGCCAAGAAGGCCCAGGACGAGGCGCTGCTCGCCAATCAGCGTCTCGACCTGATCCGCTATCAGCAACTGGCCGCTTCCAACGCCGGCTCCAAGCAGCAATACGATACCCAAAAGGCCGTGGTCGCCCAGCAGGAAGCGCTGGTGAATTTCGATCAGGCCGCGATCGAGAATGCGCAGGCAACCCTCGGCTATACCAAGATCATCGCGCCGCTGTCGGGTCGCACCGGCCTGCGGCAAGTCGATCAAGGCAACATCGTCCACGCCGCCGACGCAACCGGCGTGGCCATCATCACCCAGCTGCAGCCGATCGCGGTGATGTTCAGCCTGCCGCAGCAGCAGATCGTGCGCGTCAATGCCGCTTCCGCCAAGGGAGCGCTGGCGGTCGATGTGTTCGGCAATGACGGGGTCACTGTCGTCGATACCGGCATGCTGACCGGCATCGACAACCAGGTCGATCCCACCACCGGCACCCTGAAGCTCAAAGCCGAATTTCCCAATGCCCGTTTTCAGCTTTGGCCGGGACAATTCGTCAATGTGCGGCTCAAGGTCGAAACCCTGGCGCAGGCGCTGGTGATACCCTCCTCGGCGGTTCAGCGCGGCCCGGCGGGGACCTTCAGCTATGTCATCGGCGAGGACGACATCGTCACGGCAAAGCCGGTCGCGGTGACGCAGCAGAACGAAACCGACGCGGTGATCGCGAGCGGACTGTCGCCTTCAGATTCAGTGGTGACGACGGGTTTTGCCAACCTGGCCGATGGCGCAAAGGTCGTCGTCGGCAGCGAAGGACAGACACCGACGGCCGATCTCGCGCCGCATAAACGGCGCAGCAGCAGGGACGTTCAGGGCAAGAAGGAATGGCAGGGCAAGGACGGCGAGCGCCGCGGCAAGAACGGCGAGCGCGGTCAAGCCGAGGGCGATCAAAAGCGGCAAGCCGTTCCCGCGCCGGCGGGCGAGCAGTCGGGGAGGGGAGCGAAGTCGCAGCCATGACGACGGAACCCGTCGCCTGAAGGGCTGATATTGCGGGCGTGAGCAGGCAGCCATGAGCGTCTCCGAACCATTCATCCGCCGGCCGATCGCGACCTCGCTGCTCGGGATCGCGCTGTTCATCGGTGGCGCGCTTGGCTATTGGGCGCTGCCGGTGTCGGCGCTGCCGCAGGTCGATTTTCCGACGGTCGAGGTGACGACCCAATTGCCGGGCGCCAGCCCCGACGTGATCGCCTCGCTGATCACGGCGCCGCTCGAGCGTCAACTCGGCCAGATACCCTCGCTGTCGCTGATGACCTCGACCAGTTCGTTCGGCGTCAGCCAGATCTCGCTGCAGTTCGATCTCAACCGCGATATCGATGGCGCCACGCAGGACGTGCAGGCGGCGATCAACGCCGCCGCCGGAATCCTGCCGCGAACCCTGCCGTATCCGCCGACCTACGCCAAGGTGAACCCCGCGGATGCGCCGGTTCTGACGCTGGCGCTGACCTCGGAGACGATCTCGCTGCGTGCCATGAGCGATATCGCCGACACCATCCTCGGACAACGCCTCAGCCAGATTTCCGGCGTCGGGCGGGTCGCGGTGCTCGGCGGCCTCAAGCCGGCGGTGCGGGTCCAGGCCGATCTGGCGCGGCTGGCCGCCTATGGCATCGCGATGGAGGATTTGCGCAATGCCATCGCGGGCGCCAACGTCTCCGGACCGAAGGGATCGCTCGACGGCGCGCAGCAGTCGTACATCATCGCCGCCAACGACCAGATCGCCGCGGCCGAGGCCTACAAGCCCATCATCATCGCCTACCGCAACGGCTCGCCGGTCACCATCGGCGACGTCGCCATCATCGTCGACGGGCTGGAGAACGGCCGCACCGCCGGCTGGTACCAGGGCACACCGGCGGTCATCGTCGACATCCAGCGGCAGCCGGGCGCCAACGTCATCGACGTGGTCCGCCAGATCGGCGCGGAAATTCCCAGATTGCAGCGCGCCATCCCGGCCGGCGTCAAGCTGAGCGTGGTCTCCGACCGCACGGTCACGATTCGGGCCTCCGTGCATGACGTGCAGTTCACCCTGGTGCTGAGCGTGGTTCTGGTTACGCTGGTGGTGCTGCTGTTCCTGCGCTCGCTGCGGGCGACCCTGATCGCCGGCGTGGCGCTGCCGCTGTCGCTGATCACATCTTTCAGTATCATGTATTTTTCGGGCTTCAGCCTGGACAACCTGTCGCTGATGGCACTGACCATCGGCACCGGCTTCGTGGTCGACGACGCCATCGTGATGATCGAGAACATCGTTCGCCACATGGAGAACGGCGAGAGCGCGATGGGCGCCTCGCTCCGGGGCGCGAGCGAGATCGGCTTTACCGTGATTTCGCTGACGCTGTCGCTGATCGCGGTGTTCATCCCGCTGTTGTTCATGTCGGGGCTGGTCGGGCGCATGTTCCGCGAATTCGCGCTGACGCTGACGATCGCGGTCGTGACCTCGGCGATCGTCTCGCTGACGCTGACGCCGATGATGTGCTCGCGGCTGCTCAGGCATGCCGACGAGGAATTGACGGTACCCGGGCTTGCCGCGATCAGCGGCGGCATCGACCGCATGGTCGGATTCTATCATCGCACGCTGCTGTGGGTGCTGCAGCGCCAGCGCGCGACGATGATGCTCACGCTGGCGACGATAGCGGCGACCCTGGCCATGTATGTCGTGGCGCCGAAAGGCTTTCTGCCGCTGCAGGACACCGCATCCATCACCGCCGTCACCGAGGCCGGGCCTGATGTCTCCTTTGCGGAGATGCAAAGCCGCCAGACCGCGGCCGCCGACACCATCAAGGCCGATCCCGACGTCGTCGGCGTCGTTTCCGTGATCGGCGCGGGTTCGGTCAACTCGACGACCAATGTCGGCCGCCTGGTGATGACGCTGAAGCCGCGCGGCGAGCGGCGCGACGACGTCTCGGTCGTGGTGACGCGTCTGAAAGCGCGCGTGGCCTCGATCCCCGGCCTGACGGTCTATTTCCAGCCCGTGCAGGACGTCCAGATCGGCACGCAAACCAGCCGCTCGCAATATCAGTACACGCTGACCGGGACCGATTACGCGCAGATCGCGCTCTGGGCCAACCGGCTGGTCGCCGAGTTGCGCCGCGACGCGCTGTTTCGCGATGTCTCTTCGGAAGCCCAGGAGGGAGGTCTGCGCGCGTCGCTCGACATCAATCGCCAGCGCGCCGGCCAGCTCGGCGTCAGCCTGCAGGCCGTCACCGATACCCTGAACGACGCCTTTGCCCAGCGCCAGATATCCACCATCTACGGACAAGCCAATCAGTATCGCGTGGTATTGGAGGCGCTGCCGATGTATCAGCGGGACCCGTCGATCCTGTCAAAGCTGTATCTGCCCGGCGCGCTCGATGCCCAGGTGCCGCTCTCGGCGGTCGCGACTCTGACGCGCACCACCGCGCCGCTGGCGATTTCGCATCAGTCGCAATTCCCGGCCGTCACGCTCAGCTTCAACCTCGCCCCGGGCGCCGCGCTCGGTGACGCCGTCGACGAGGTCAGGACCGTGGAAACCCGGATCGGCATGCCCGGCAATATCGTCGGACTGTTTGCCGGCGACGCCGCTGAATTCGCGAAATCGCTGGCCGGACAGCCCTGGCTGATCCTGGCCGCGCTCGTTACCATCTACATCGTGCTCGGCGTGCTCTACGAGAGCTACATCCACCCGATCACGATTCTCTCGACCCTGCCGTCGGCCGGCGTTGGCGCCATCCTGGCGCTGATGCTGTTCGGGCAGGATCTGAACGTGATCGGCCTGATCGGCATCATCCTGCTGATGGGCATCGTCAAGAAGAACGCGATCATGATGATCGACTTCGCGCTGGAGGCGGAGCGGCGTCAGGGAATGTCGGCCTACGACGCCATCGTGCAGGCCTGTCTGTTGCGGTTCCGCCCGATCATGATGACGACGCTCGCCGCCTTGTTCGGCGCGCTGCCGCTCGCGGTCGAGAGCGGCACCGGCGCCGAGCTGCGGTTTCCGCTGGGTATCTCGATCATCGGCGGGCTGCTGCTGAGCCAGTTGCTGACGCTCTATACGACGCCCGTGATCTATCTGGCGCTCGACCGGGTCAACCGCAGCATCGAGAGCGCGTTGCCGCCGGCCGGAACCGAATTGCCGCCGGTCCCGGGAGCCACCGAGGGGATGCAGTAATGGCATCGGTCTCGATCTCGGAGCCGTTCATCCGCCGGCCGGTCGGAACGACACTCCTGGCGATCGGGCTGTTTCTGGTTGGCGTGGTGGCCTATGAATTCCTTCCCGTCGCCTCGGTTCCCAATGTCGACTTTCCTTCGATCCGGGTGTTCGCCAACCGGCCCGGCGCCGACCCCTCGGTGATGGCGGCTACCGTCGCGGCACCGCTGGAGCGGCGGCTCGGCGAGATCGCGGGCATCGACCAGATCACGTCGACGAGTTCGCTGGGATCGACCAATATCCAGCTGACATTTGCCGTCGGCCGCAACGTCGATCGCGCCGCGCGCGACGTGCAGGCCGCGATCAACGCCGCGCTCGCCGACCTGCCGACCGACCTGCCGTCATTGCCGCGCTTCCGCAAGGCCAACAGTGCCGCGGCGCCGGTATTCGTGCTGGCGCTGACCTCGAAGACGATACCGACCAGCGCGCTTTACGACATCGCCGATACGGTGATTGCGCAGCGCATCTCCCAGGTCGACGGCGTCGGCGAGGTCAACGTCACCGGCGCCGACCAGCCGGCGGTCCGCATCGCGCTCAATCCGGTGGCGCTGTCGAACGCGGGGATTGCGACCGACGATGTCAGGAACGCGATCGTCAACGCCAACCCGCTCGGCCCGGTCGGCATCTTCAACGGCGGCCGCCAGAGCGAAACCCTGTCGATCAACCCCCAGATGCGGACCGCCGCCGAATTCCGCGATATCGTGATCAAGAGTTCGAACGGCAACTTCGTTAGGCTCGCCGATGTCGCGGAAGTGGAAGACTCGGTTCGCAACAGCCGGTCGATCGCCTGGTTCAACAAGCAACCGGCGGTCATCATCCAGATCTCGAAGCAGGGCGACGCCAACGTCATCGATACCGTCGATCGCGTCCGCGAGCTGATCCCGGAATTGCAGCAATGGATTCCCGCGGGCGTCGAGATTTCGACGCTGGTCGATCGCACCGGCACCATTCGGGCCAGCGTTGCCGACATGCAGTTGACGCTGCTGGCGACCGCGATCCTCGTCATGGTCGTGGTGTTCGTGTTCCTGCGCCGGATGGCGCCGACGATCGCCGCCGGCATCTCCGTGCCGCTGGCGTTGGCCGGCACCTGCGCCGGCATGTGGCTTGCCGGCTTTTCGATCGACAATCTGTCGCTGATGGCGCTGGCGATCTCCGTCGGCTTCGTCGTCGACGATGCCATCGTCATGATCGAGAACATGTACCGCAACCTCGAACATGGCATGCGGCCGCATCAGGCGGCGCTGGAAGGCGCCAGGCAGATCGGCTTCACGGTATTGTCGATCAGCCTTTCCCTGGTCGCAGCCTTCACGCCGCTGATCTTCATGGACGGGGCGGTCGGCCGGCTGTTGCGGGAATTCTCGTTGACGCTGACCTTTGCCGTCGTGGTTTCCACCGTGGTGTCACTGACGATCACGCCGATGATTTGCGCCCATCACATCAGGGAGGTGACGTCGGGCAGCGCGACCCGGTTCGACCGTGTCGTCGAGGGCGCGTTGTCGCGCATGGTGGCGTTCTACGCGCGCACGCTGCGGAGCGTGCTGGGCTTTCCGCTGCTGACGCTGATGGTGTTCTTCGCCACCATCGGCCTGACGGTGACGCTCTATATCAAGACCCCGAAGAGCTATTTCCCGGTCGACGATTCCGGCTTCGTGATCGGGGCGACGCGGGCCTCTCCCGACATCTCGTTCCAGGCGATGCTCGGACTGCAGCAACAACTCGCCGATATCGTGATGGCCGATCCGGCGGTCGCGGGGATCGGATCGATCCTCGGCGGTGTTTCCAATCGCGGCACCATGTATATCACCCTCAAACCACCCGCCGAGCGGGACGGATTGACGACGGCGCTTGTGATCGATCGCCTGCGCAAGGACCTCCGAATGGTTGCAGGGATAAGGCTGTTCATGTTCGCGGTGCAGGATATTCGCGCCGGTGGCCGGCAGAGCGACTCCAACTACCAATACACGCTGTCGAGCACCGATCTCGATTTGCTGCAGAAATGGGCGCCGCTGATTGCCAAGCGGATGGAGACCGTCGAAGGCATTACCGACATTTCCAGCGATCGCGATCCCGGCGGCCTGCAATTGTCGCTGTCGATCGACCGAAGGGCGGCCGCAAGCCTCGGCGTCAAGGTTCAGGACATCGACAACGCGCTCAACAATGCGTTCTCGCAGCGGCAGATATCGATCGTCTACACCCAGCGCAACCAGTACAGGGTGGTGCTCGAAATCGACCCGAAATTCCAGAGCGATCCCTCCAACCTCGAGCATGTCTTCGTGGCCGGCGCCAACGATGCGCAGGTGCCGCTGTCTTCAGTGGTTCGTTACCAGCGCGGCTTGTCGCCGCTCGCGGTGTTTCACTCGCAGTCGGTTCCCTCGACCACGGTGTCGTTCAACCTGCTTCCCGACGTGCCGCTGGAGGTTGCCACCACGAATATCCAGCGCGCGGTGGACGAGCTGCACATGCCCGAGGGCATCCGCGGCAGTTTCGACGGCAATGCCGGCGATTTCGGCAAGACCAACAGCCGGCAGCCGCTGTTGATCCTCGGTGCGCTGGTGGCGATGTATATCGTGCTCGGCGTGCTCTACGAGAGCCTCGCCCATCCCCTGACCATCATCTCCACGCTGCCGTCGGCGGGGCTCGGTGCGTTGTTGGCGCTGCAGGTGACCAATACGCCGCTGACGGTGATCGCCTTCATCGGCATCATTTTGCTGATCGGCATCGTCAAGAAGAACGGCATCATGATGGTGGATTTTGCCCTCGACGCCGAGCGCCACCGCGGCCTGTCCTCGGCGGACGCCATTTTCGAGGCCTGCAGCGTAAGGTTCCGGCCGATCCTGATGACGACCATGGCGGCGCTGTTTGCCGGCATTCCGCTCGTGATCGCCACCGGTCCGGGTACCGAGCTGCGCCGGCCGCTCGGCATCACCATCATCGGCGGCCTGTTCGTCTCGCAGATTCTGACGCTGTACACGACGCCGGTGATCTATCTGTTGATCGACCGGCTGCGCCGGCGATCCGAGCCGCGCGCGATCGCCGTCCCGGCAGAATAGCTTTGAACCCGGCCGCCGCGCGGCGTATAGCGGGCGCATGTCGAAACAACCTGATCCTGAGACCGGCGCTTCCATCGCGGAGACGATCCCCGACTGCCCAAGCTGCCTCAAACCGCAACCGCTCTGCGTCTGCGACAGCATCACATCAATCGAGAGCCGCATCTCGCTGTTGATCCTGCAGCATCCGCAGGAGCAGGACAGGGCGCTCGGCACCGCGCGGCTGACGGCGCTGCATTTCAGGAATGCGGTCGTGAAGATCGGCCTGTCGTGGCCGAGCCTTACCAAGGCGCTGGGGCGGCCGGTCGCCGATCCCTCGCGCTGGGCGGTGCTTTATCTTGGCTCCGCGAAAGTTTCGGAACTTGACACGGACCGCGACATCGTCGCCATCAACCGCAAGGGCGAGATCGAGGACAACCAGCGCGCCATCCTGAAGGACATTGAGGGCATCGTGCTGCTCGACGGCACCTGGAGCCAGGCCAAGGCGTTGTGGTGGCGCAACGCCTGGATGCTGAAATGCCAGCGCGTCATCCTCGGCCCCAGGCAGCCGTCGCGTTACGGCAAGCTGCGCCGCGAGCCGCGCGGCGACGGCCTGTCGACGATCGAGGCTGCGGCGATGCTGCTCTCTGCCATCGAGAAGCGTCCCGACATCGCCGAAACGCTGCATGCGAGTTTCGAGGCAATGCTGGCGAAATACCGCGAGGCCCAACTGACAATGCCGGAGCTTGCGCCGAGGCCGAAACCCAAACGGGACTACCGGCGCCGCAAACGGGCCTGAATTCCGCGTTGGTTGCCTATCCCTGTGGGGGCGTATATGAGTCCGCCCCCATGGGGCCACGTGGCGGAGTGGTTACGCAACGGTCTGCAAAACCGTGTACACCAGTTCAATTCTGGTCGTGGCCTCCATCAACATAATCAATGACTTGCACTGATTGTTGGTGAGGCCGCGCGAGGTTGCGGAGTCTCTGCTCAGCAGACGGCGAACCAGCCTTCCGGGAACGGAATGATCGGCCAGACCGACGTATTGTCGTTGACGGCCTTGGGCGGGGTTGGCGGATAGAAAGTCCGGGGCTGGATCACAAAGTCCTGCGGTGCGGGCTCGATCGCCATTCTGACGGCCTCCAGCAATCGGTCGTATTCAACTTCGCTCATCGCGCCCTCCGGTTTGGAGAGCGCAAGGTCTCAAAACTCCTTTGTTTCCGGCTTGAACAGATCGCTCAAATTTTATCGATCCGACGATCCCGGCTGACGTGGTTACGGATGTATTGATCCCCGGCGTGGAACCTAGTCCGGCCCGGCGACGGCCAAGTGTGAGAAAAATCACATTCTGGCTGGATTATTTTGGGTATTTGCCGAGACTTGACCATGCCGCCGTCGTGGCGTCCGCACAGCTCAAGGGAATGCAGTCATGAAGGCCAGGATTGCAAGGTTTTCGGCGCTCGGTGTCTTGCTCTCGCTGTTCGCGGCCGGCTCCGCGTCAGCCGACCTCGCGACGCCCGAACAGAAACGCGCCTGCACGCCCGACGTCTACCGCCTGTGCGCCGGCGAAATCCCCAACGTCCGGGCGATCACCGCCTGCCTCAGGCGGCAGAAATCGAACCTGAGCGAGGCCTGCCGGGCCGTGTTCGAGCAATAGGCGAACGACCCGCGCACGTCGGCCGACATGGCCGACAGGCACGTCGCTGCAGAGCATTCAGCAGGGGTGTGCGGTATCGCGGCGGCGGCCTCAGTTTGGCATGTGCCAATTATCGTGTCGAGCGATCGGCGACGCTAAGTTGTTTGAAGCGCCGGTATAGTCTGCCTCCAACACTTTCCTCGCGCCGTCCTTTTGTCGTTCGCGAGCGCGGACAATGGGGCCGTTGGCGGAGGCGCAGGAACCTGTGTAGCGAGGGAATATGTAATTTGCACAGTGCTGGGAACCGTGACCAACCCCGCTGCCGGTTGGGCCAGCACGGCCGTCGCCATGCCCGTGTGAACATCGTAGCTCAAACTCACAATCTGAAATGTCATTTTACTCTCCTAAAGGTAGCAACGCGAAGTTAGGGCCATAAGCGGTCAGACTCCAAGCTACTGAAGGTCGCATGCGGACGCGAACGACCGTGCGCGAAGCTCATCCGTGTGCCAGCCCGGCGATTTGCGCCGGTCGACACCTCCATTCGGCGATGCTAGGGAAACTTTGGTCTTCGCTTCAACGACCGCGAACCGCGCGGCATCAAGACAAACAGGGAGAGACGCATGGCCAAGGCACCGCCTTCCGCCAGACGCGACCGCATCAAGTCGTTCACGCCGGCACTGGTCGACTACACCAACGACGTCATTTACGGCGACCTGTGGGAGCGCAAGGCGCTCTCGAAGCGCGACCGCAGCCTGATCACGGTGGCGGCGCTGGTCGCAACCTACCGGCCGGAGCAGCTGGTGTCGCATCTGACGCGCGCCATCGACAACGGCGTCACCCAGGAAGAGATCACCGAAGTCATCACCCACATGGCGTTCTATGCCGGCTGGCCCGCCGCGATGTCGGCCGCCCAGGTCGCCTATACGGTGCTGGTCGAAGACAAGGGGAAGTGACCATGGCCAGTGACGTCGTCGTCGGATTTGTCGGGCTCGGCACCATGGGTGGCCGGATGGCCACCAACCTTCTCAAGGCCGGATACAAGGTCGTGGTGCACGATTTGCACCGGCAATCGGCCGGCCATCACTTGCAGGCCGGCGCCGAATGGGCGGATACGCCGCGGGCGCTGGCCGAAAAATCCGACGTGATCTTCTCCTCGCTGCCCGAGCCCGCCGATGTCGAGCGCGTCGCGCTGGGCGCCGACGGCCTGATCGAAGGGGTCAGGAAGGGCGCGGTTTATTTCGACCTGTCGACCAACGCGCAGAGCGTCGTGAAGAAGATTCACGACGCCTTTGCCGAAAGGGGCGCGGTGATGCTCGATGCGCCTGTCAGCGGCGGGCCGTCGGGCGCGGCGTCGCGCAAGATGGCGATCTGGGTCGGCGGCGACAAGGCCGCCTATGACCGGCACAAGTCCGTGCTCGACGCGATGGCCGATCGCCCGGCCTATATCGGGCCGATCGGCACCGCAACCGTTGCCAAGCTCGTGCACAACATGTCGGGCTATGCGATCACCTGCGCGCTTGCGGAAACCTTCACCATGGGCGTGAAGGCCGGCATGGATCCGGTGGCGCTGTGGGAAGCGGTGCGCCAGGGCGTCGGCGGCCGCCGTCTCACCTTCGACGGCCTGCTCGATCAGTTCCTGCCCGGCATCTACGATCCGGCGAACTTTGCGCTGAAACTCGCCACCAAGGACGTCAAGCTCGCGACCGAACTCGGACGCGAACTCGGCGTGCCCATGCGCATCTGCAACCTCGCCTATGCCGAGATGCGGGAAGCGTGCAACCGCGGCTGGGAAGGCCGCGACTCCCGCGCGGTGATGCTGCTCGAGCAGGAGCGGGCAGGGGTCAAGATCGCGGCCGATCCGGAGCGCGTGAAGGAGGCGGCGGAACGCGCGAAGTCGGGCTGATGCTGGCGCGCGACGGCAACGCGCCCATGTTGTTGCAACAACCGGGCCGGATGGGCCCGCTGCGACTCAGGAACCGCGTGGTGATGGGCCCGATGGGGACCAATTTCGGCACCACCGACGGCTTCTCGACCGAGCGCGACAAGATCTACTATGCCGAGCGCGCCCGGGGCGGTGCGGCGATGATCATCACCGAGGCGATGGTGGTCTCCGGCAATGCGCGCAATCATCGCGCCTCGCTCTGCATCTTCAACGATCGCTTCATCCCGGGCTTGGCCGACCTGACCAAGGCGATCCACCAGGGCGGCGCGCTGGTTTGCGGCCAGCTCAATCATCGCGGCATGCTGCTGCGCCGCTCGGTTCTCGGCATGGAGCCGGTCGGCCCTTCGCCTGGGAAAAACCCTGCGACCGGCGATGAAGTCCGCCCGCTGACGAAGCACGATATCGCCGAGATCCAGCAGCAGTTTTTGGCCAGCGCCGTCAGGCTCTACCGGTCAGGCTATGACGCGATCGAGCTGCACGCCGCCAACGGCTATCTGTTCCAGCAATTCCTGACCCCGCGCCACAACCGCCGCGAGGATGACTACGGCGGCCCGGTCGAAAACCGCATGCGGCTGTTGATGGAAACGGTGCACATGATCCGCTCCGAACTGCCCGACTTTCCCTTGATGGTGCGCTTGTCGGCGACCGAATACGCCGATGGCGGTTATTCCGTGGACGACATCGTGACGCTGTCGAAGGCGTTGGAAGCCGCGGGCGTGATCGCGCTCGATCTGTCCGGCGGCACCAACGAGACGCCGGAACTGTCGCGCTATTGCATCCAGCCGCCGTCATTTCCGCGTCGCTTCCTCGAACCCTATGCCCGCCCGATCAAGGATGCGGTGACCGTACCGGTCATCATGGCCGGCCGGATGTTGACGCCTGAGGATGCGGAAGGCGTGCTGCAGGCCGGCAGTGCCGACTACATCGCGCTGTGCCGGGCGCTGGTCGCCGATCCGCACTGGTGTCTGAAGGCTTTTGGCGAGGTGAAGCGGCCGATCCGTCCTTGCATCTCCTGCAACGTCTGCTTCGAACGCCTGACGCTCGAGCTCGATGTCGCCTGCGTCCAGAACCCGCTGGTCGGCACCGAATTCGAGACGCTCGCAAAACTCGAGCCGGGGCTCGACGGAATCCAGCAGCAGGATGGCCGCGTGCTGGTGATCGGCGGCGGCGTCGCAGGTCTCGAAGCCGCGCGCGTCTTCGCGGCCAACGGCCGGCAAGTCGAGGTGTGGGAGCACAAGCCTCAGGCCGGCGGACAGATGGATCTCGCGCTGGCGGCTCCCGACAAGGAGGACGTCTCGGGGGTGTGGACCTACCGGGTTGCGGCGCTGGAGCAGCTCGAGGTGCCGATCCGGACCGGCATCGAGCCGAGCCTCGAGCGTATCCGTGCCTACCGGCCGGACCTGATCGTGATCGCCACCGGCGCCGTGCCGCGCGATGCCCCGTTCCCCACCAACACCGATGTCCCGATGTTGCAGGCATGGGACGTGCTGCGCCGGCCCGAGCTGATCCCCGAGGGATCTGATGTCACCTTGGTCGGCGGCGGCATGGTCGGCATCGAAACCGCCGAGTGCATCGCCAAACGCGCAAGGCACGTCGCGATCCTCGAAGGCCAAAGCGTCGTGGCCAAGGAAATGGCGCGCAACAATCGCTGGGACGTGCTGTTGCGCCTGCGCGACGCCAAGGCGCAGATTGTCACGGATGCGCCGGTCGTCTCGATCGAAGGCGACACGATCCTGTGCCGCAGCGGGCAGGACATCGTGCGCCGCCCCGCCGGCGACATCATCGTGCTGGCAATCGGCGCGCGTCCGCTGCGTGACGTTCAGCAATTGGCTGACGCGGCCGGCGTGCCCTGGGTGATGGCGGGTGATTGCAACAATGTGCCCGGCGATTTCCTCACCGCGATCCGTGATGCCTCGATGATCGCATGGGCAGCGGAAGAGAAGTTCCCGAAGGCGCTCGGCAAGGCGAAGTGGGAGACATCATGATTGAAATCGACTACGAGCTGTTTGCCATCCGCTATGCCACCCGCGAGGCGCAACGCAGCGCGCATTTCATCGGCGGCGATCCGCACGACGGGCCGATGCCGATGGATTACTTCGTCTGGGTGGCCAGAGGGGGTGGCCGGACCTTTGTAATCGACATCGGCTTCAACGCCGAAGTATCCGCACGGCGCCAGCGCACGTTCTTGCGCGATCCCGTGGAGGGGCTCGCAGCGCTTGGCGTCGACGCCGATACGGTCGAGGATGTCATCCTCACCCATCTGCATTACGACCATGTCGGCAATTTCGACCGCTTTCCGAAGGCGCGGTTTCATCTGCAGGAGCGCGAACTGGCCTACGCCACCGGACGCTATATGCGTTATCCCAGGCTATCGCATTCCTTCGAGGTCGAGGATATCTGCGGCATCGTGCGGCTGAACTATGCCCGTCGCGTGCTGTTCTACAACGGCGACGCGGAGCTCGCACCCGGCTTGAGCGTGCATGCGGTCGGCGGCCATTCGGCGGGGCTGCAATTCGTCCGCGTAAAAACGGCCCGCGGCTTTGTCGTGCTCGCCTCCGACGTCACCCATTTCTACGAGAACATGGCGAGCCACCGCCCCTTCACGACCGCCTTCCATATCGGCGAAATGCTGGAGGGATTCGACCGGCTGCTCGCACTCGCGCCCGACGAGAGCCACATCGTCCCCGGCCACGATCCCCTGGTGATGAAGCTTTATCCGGCCCCGAGCGCCGGACTCGAAGGCATCGCGGTGCGGCTGGATGTGCCGCCATCGGGCAAAGCGCCGAGCCGCGCGGATTATTCGGGCGGCCATTGAGAATTGGCTGGCATGCGCGCGCAACGCTTTTGGCTCCCCAGGTCGGGTTGCCATGAAACAGCAATTTCAATGAGTTGCCCGATGGTGGGTCACAGTCGCGCCCGGCGTGGCGTCGATGCTCATCGCGACCCGTCTTCGGATGGCGCCCCACTTTTTGCCATCGGCGACGGGGCCCCTGCCAAAGACTCAAGACCCCTGCAGATCTGGCGGGACAGCAAAGGAACTCGGCTGCGCCTCGTCCGGTAGCAACAAGGAGTGATGGAACGCGGAAACGTGATGTGCAAATCTGCCGGCACAAAATGGGCAAGGGCGGGGCCATGGCGGATGGCAAGGTAAAGGTCGCGATCCTGGGCGGCGGCATGGGCGCCATGAGCGCTGCGCTCGCGCTGACGGAAATCGATCCCAAGGGAGAGAAATACGACATCACGGTGCACCAGCTCGGCTGGCGTCTCGGCGGCAAGACCGCGAGCGGACGAAATCCGGAATACGGCCAGCGGATCGAGGAGCACGGTCTTCACATCTGGTCGGGAGCCTATGACAACGCCTTCACCCTGATGCGGATCGCGTTCAAGGCGCTGAACCGCCCACACGGCGATCCGCTCGCGACTATCGGTGACGCGTTCAAGCGGCAAAACGAATTCTTTTTGGCCTCCGACGAGAACGGCACGTGGTCGCCATGGTCCTTCTGGTTCCCTCCGGACGACGATCCGAATCTTTTCCCCGGGGCTGACAGCCTCTGGGGCAACGATCCGGTGATGCCGTCGATCGAGACCCTGATCCGCCGGATGATCGCATGGCTCGATCGCCTGATCGGGCAGCATCAGGCATTGGCCTTGGCTGCCACTCCGCAAAGCGCGGGGGCGCCCCCGATTTCAGGCTTGCCGCCGCATCTGCAGCTCTTGATTGCCTCCGTCTCCAGTCACCCTCCAGCGGTGGGCGCAACTGAACTGCTGCGTGCGGCGAAACGGGGCGCGGAGTTGCTGGAAAACGACGACAAGCTCGTGCCGGCGCTCACCTGGAAGGACATCGCCGACCTGCTCCGCGCCGCCCTCTATCTGGTCTACGCCACCTATCTGGCGTTGCAGGGCAATCCTGAAAGGAAAATCTTCGAGCAGGGCCTTGTTGGAATCCTGCTCGGAATCGGAGCGATCGACAATGATTGCATCGAAAGGGGTTTTCATACTCTGGACCCGTTCGATTTCCGCGAATTCCTGCTGCAATCGTCGCCCGCCTTGCTGAAGGACGATATGCGAACGTTCCTGTCCAGGACCGTGATGCTGACAGCGCTCTACGACTATTGTTTCGCCTATGAGGCAGGCGAAAGGACGAAACCAGGTCTGTCGGCCTGCACCGCCGTGCAATCCCTGCTACGCCTAGGCCTCACCTACAAGGGCGCTTTTTTCTTCAAGGCGACCGCCGGGTTCGGCGACACCATCTTCACGCCGATCTATCAGTTGTTGAAGCGCCGCGGCGTGACGTTCCGCTTCTTCCACAATGTCACAGCGCTGATGCCGAGCGCCGACGGCAGCATGATCGAAACCATCGTGATCGAGCAGCAGGCAGGCCTTGCGCCCGGCGTGCCGGAATACGATCCGTTCGGGCCGAAGGTCTCGGGAATCGACAGCTGGCCAAACGCACCGCTGTGGAACCAGATCCTGGGCGGCGAGAAACTTGCAGCCGCTGGCGTCAATTTTGAGGACTACTACAGTCCCCAGCCGCCGGCCGCCGCCATCCTTCACCTGCAGCAGGGACGGGATTTCGATCAGGTCATTCTCGGCATCCCGGTCGGCGCGTTGGGTACGATCTGCCAGGCGCTGGTCGGCCAGCGGCAAAACTGGGCCGACATGGTCTCCAATCTCGCAACAGTGCGCACCGAGGCGCTGCAATTCTGGGTCGATTGCGCAGTGCAGAACCTTGGCGGTCCCTTCGTGGCGCCCCAGATTCCGCCGGAAGCGCTCGGCCCGATCGCGACCGGATATGTGCCGCCGTTCGACACCTATTCGGACATGTCCCAGCTGCTGCCGGCCGAGAACTGGCCGAGCCCGCAACCGCTCTCGGTAGCCTATTTCTGCGGCGCCATGGCCAACTCCGCTGCGCCCAACAACTCCAAGCTTGCGACCGAGAAGGCGAGACAGGATGGCCTTGCCTGGACGATGTCACGACTGCAGGCGCTCTGGTCGAACGCCGGAAACGGCGCAAACTTCCAGTGGAATCTACTGCATGTCGTGCGCCCGGCGGCGGGCCAGGACCGGTTCGATCAGCAATTCTGGCGGGCCAATATCAGTCCCGGCGAACGCTATGTGCTGAGCCTGCCCAACACGCTTCAGCACAGATTGGAGTCCGGCAATTCGGGTTACGCCAACCTGTTCCTCGCTGGCGACTGGACCAAGGTCCCCGAGGTGAACGTCGGCGCGGTCGAGGTCGCCGCGATGTCGGGTCTCGCCGCCGCCTCGGCATTGTCCGGGGTGAAGATCCCGATCGTCTACGCGAATACGCTTTATGGACCGCTGGCGGCGGGCGCAGCCGACGTCGCCCACAAGACCGGCCAAACCTGATCGAGCGCGAACACCGCGCTGGGACAAAGGAGAACGAATGTCGCAAAAATACATCAATCACGGTGGCTGGGTCACCCTTCCTCGGCCGCCCTTCAACGCCAACGGCGCCGATTTCTATAGTTTCGGGTTCGCCGCCGATCCAACAGCCCTCCAAAACTTTCTGGACAAGACCTACAACGTCATCGCGGGGCGGCAGCGATTTCGCCCGCTGCTGGATATGGTGTTCCTGGCCTATGTGAAGAATGCCGCCATCGTCGCAACGACTCCGCCGTTTTCCGAACAGGGCGGCATGCCCGAGATCGACATCGGCTTTTGGCTGCTTGTCGGAAGCTTCGACGGCGACAATTTCTTCCCCACCAGCGTCGCATGGGTGCCGGCCTATCTGTTCGTCGATTCCGGCTTGGCCGTTTCGGTTGGCCGCGAGATCATGGGGTATCCCAAATATTTCGCGAACGTGGTCGCGCCGACGATTTCTCCATCGGATGGGCCGTTCATTGCCTCGGCGATGCTGATCAAGAAATTTGCACCGGACGCCATCGCAAGTCAGCAGCAGTTCCTGTCGCTGCGCGGAAGCAATGTCGTCGCCACGCCGCTGCAAAACACCGCGGCTTTGGCAAACTTCCGCGCCGAAGTTTTTGCCCGGCTCAGCGCCGCCGCAAGTCCGGAGCTTTTGAAACCAATCGCCGAAGGTCGGTTCAAGCAGGAATTCCTCTTCAGTCCCGGAATTCCGGTCCCGGTCTGGTATCTCAAGCAATTCCGCTCGGCCGACGGCTCGGACGACGCCATCTATCAAACCCTGCTCGAGGGACCGCTCACCCTGACGACGCTACGCGACTTGCGGTTCCTTGAGGGCACTTGGACGCTCGAACTCGGGGTGTTCGATAGCCTGCCCTTTGTTAGCGAACTGGGGCTCGGCACGCCCAAGGACGGCAAGCTGACGCTGACGACCAACTACGGGATGTGGGCAAGCTGCGACTACCAGTCGGGGACGGCGGCTCCGCTGGTGTGAACCGGGTCACTTCGTTCTTTCGACAGCGGCGGCGCGCGCCTCCCTGACGGGCGCGAGCCGCTCGGCTTGGTCGAGGATTTCCGCCCGCGTCCGGCGAAGCATAGGAAGCGGCATGGTTTCTCCGGAAGAAATCGCGTCGGCGATAGCGACGTCGATGACGGACAGGGCGTCGTTCAGATCCCCCATCGCCATCCGTATCAGACCGATGTCATGAAGCCGCTCCCCGCGCGCCAGCTTGCATCCGAGCCGGTCCAAAGCGTCGTGCGCCGACACGGCGATGTGCAGGCCGGCGTCCAAATCTTCGAGATGCGCGAGCGCGACACCTTTGTAGAAAGCGGCGATCGCGCCGAACAGAGGATAGGATTGTTCGTTGCAGACCCTCAGGGCCTCCTCGGCGCGCGGGCGCAGCGCGGCGTAACTGCGGCGCCTGCTGGCGAGGTGCGCGTGATGGCAGAGGCTGTAGGCGCGATCGTAGGCGCGCCCCAATCGCTGCGCGTGGGCTTCCAGCTCTTGCTCGACCCGATCGGCGGCCGCGTCGTCGCCCAGCCCGTTGAGAACCATCATGAGGGCGCAGAGGCTTCCGACATACGGATCCTGCGGGCTCGGAAACACGAGTTGCGCGCCATTGTGCTGCCGGTAGAGCTCTCCGGCGTTCTCGAGATACTTCCGCGCCTCGGCAAGTTCGCCGCGCATGTACATAATATAGCCCTGCGCGTATTGGCTTTCGATCCGATGTTCCGGCTGATCCGTCTGGCTCGCCATATCCAGGCACAGCTGCGCGGTCTCCGAAGCGGGCCCCATCTCGACCGCGACGATGTAGAAGCTGCAGGCGTTCCTGAGCAGCGCGAACAGCTCCGGGACGTTGCCCATGGCGTCGCAGATTACGCGCGCTTCGGCGAGCGCCCGGCCGACTTCGGGCGCCGCGTAGCCGTGCGAGGCCGAAAGGCTCACAGCCAGGCCGAACAGCAGCGGCAGTTCCGCCGCGGCGCGCTCGGCGCCGGGGGGCTGACGCCGCAGCAATTGTACCGCCGTCTCCAGATGCCCGACCGCCTCCACATGCGCGGCCCGGGACGCAGCCCGTTGCCCGGCGGCCGCCCAGAGCGGGATCGCCTCGGATGCGGCGCCGCTCTCCGTCAGATGATGCGCAAGCAGCTCTGGCTCCTTCTCCTGCAACTCCGAAAAGCGTTCGCGCAAGACCGTCGCGATCTGCCGATGCAGTGTCTCTCGCTCGCGCTTCAGCACCGACTCATAGGCGGCGTCGCGAATGAGCGCATGCTTGAACAGATATTCGCTGTGCGGCGGCAGGCCGTGACTTTCGACCAGGCCCGACCGGGTCAGTTCCAGCAATCCCTGTCCGAGTTCGGCTTCCGGCGCGTCCATCACCTCGGCGAGAAGATCGTAGCTGAAGCGCCGGCCGATCGTCGCGCCGACATTGGCGATCCGCCGCGCCGCCCCCAGGCGGTCGAGCCGCGCCACCAGCGAATCGTGCAACGTGGCCGGAATGAACACTCGCGCATTGCCCTGGCGCGTCGGCGCCGCAGCCATGCCTTCGAGGACCGACTTCGTCATCTCCTCGACGAACAGCGGAATGCCGTCGCAGCGGGCGACGATCTGCCGTGAGGCCTCCGGCGGAAGCGCTGCGGCGGTATCAAAATGCGCGCAGATGCGCTCGGCGGCGCCACGGTCGAGGCGCGTCAATTCCATATGCCGGGAATCGGCAATGTCGGCCCAGCGGTTCGAAAATTCGGGCCGGGCGGTCGCCAGGATCATCCAGGGGCGACCCTTGGCTTTCGCTACAACGCGATCGAGAAGTTCAAGCGTCGTCGAATTGCTCCAGTGCAGATCCTCGACCGCCAGCAGCGCGGCCTGCTGGCTCGCCCATGCGTCCAGAGCGGCGAGCAGCGAGTTGAGTGTCACCGCCTTGAGTTTGTCCGGGGTCAAGCCCCCAAGCGGCGACGAAGGCGCCGGCGGAAGCCCGAGGAAATCGGCAATCGCGGCCGTGCTGAGCGGCGTCGTCAATCCGAAGCGCGCCAGCAGTTGTGTGAGTTTGGCGCGTCGCCCGTCGACGGATTTGCCGCGCTCGAAACCGGCCATTCGCGCCAACTGCTCGGCGACCGGATAAAGCGCGGAATCGGTAGTGTTGGGTCCGCAATTCCAGGTCGCTTGCACATGCGGCGCATCGGCGACGTGGTGCCGCAGGGCCTCGACGAGATGGGATTTGCCGATCCCGGCCTCGCCCCGGAGCAGCACGATCTGACCTTTGCCGGCGCGAACCATCGACCAGAGATCGACGAGGGTCCGCAACTCCTGATCCCTGCCGAAAGTTGGGGTGCGGGCGCTTTCGGCCCTGGCCCGGGAACGGCTGCCGGACTCGGTTGTTTCGAGCGCCTCGAAGGCGAGCATCGGCGCATCGAACCCCTTCAGCGTCAAAGGCCCGAGCGGTCGATACCTGAACAGCCCCGCCGTGATCCGCTGCGTGGCCTCGGAGACGATGACGCCTCCCGCAGCCGCCTGGCTCTGCAGCCGCGCGGCTAGGTTCGGCGTCTCGCCGACGACATCGACCTCCCGGATGTCACCACGGCTGGCGAGGTCGCCGATTACCACGAGACCGGTGGCGACTCCGATCCTCACCTGACAGCGGATTCCGTTCGGTAACGGCAGGCTTTCCATCGCGGCCTGCAACGCGAGCGCCGCCCGAACCGCGCGCGACGCGTCTTCCTCGTCGGCGCTGGGATATCCGAAATAGGCGAGGATGCCGTCGCCGATGTACCTGGCAACATAGCCGTCATTACGCGCGATGATGTCGTCGCAGGATTTTCGAAACACCTCGAGGACGTTCATCATATCCTCGGGGTCCAGCGTATTGGCCAGCGAAACCGAGCCGACGATATCGCAGAACAGCACGGTTAGCGGCCGCCGCTCGGCGCGGCGCGGCCGGCCTGCTGGCAGCCCTCGCGGCATCGCAGACGCCGCAAGCGGCGTGCCGCAAGCCTGGCAGAAAGCGGATTCCAGATCCGTCTCCGCCGCGCAATTCGGGCACTTGGGGCGAGCCATAGGTTGTCCCGATCGATGATCTCATCTTCTCATAGCGTGCAACGCGAATTTAGCCAAGAAACGTTCATGTTTCCGACAACCCGTTGGCCGGGCGCTGTGGTCTCTCCCGTCCATTCACCGGTCTGGATCCGCCAAGTGGCGAGTCACGGGCTACCCTGCGTCTCAGTCCGCAGTCGCAATCTTGGATTGAGAACCTATGGAAATGTCTCATGGAGTAGAATCGCATCACGTCAGGCGCGGGCGGTGATGCAGCGCTTTGTGTGGGGTGACGATCGTAAGCTGGGTGTTCTCTGCTACGCGAACAAGAACGGATAAGGACAGCCGAC
>CAVPFQ010000003.1:0-25323 GCA_963703845.1 uncultured Alphaproteobacteria bacterium | reverse complement strand
CCGGCGCAACGGTTGCGGTGGCCGCCGAAGGCTCAGCGTTGGTGGGCGCGGGCGCCGGGGCCTGCTCGGCCTGCGCGGGTTCGGCAGGCTGCGTCTGCGGATCGACCTTGGTCTGCTGCGGCTTATGCGCGCTGTCTTGGTCGCTGTGCGAGCGCTTGGATCGCCGACCGCTGTTGTCATAGACGCCCGGAATCGAAACCGTTCCCCGGTCGGGGTCGATGCGAATGGTGCGCCCGCCATATTCGAAGCTGTACTGGGCCTGCGCAGCGGTGCTCGCCAGCAGCAACGCGGCGACAGCCAAAAGCTTTTTCATGATGACCTCCTGGGCAGGCGGGATGCAGTCCCGACCCTATGCTCCGGCAGTTCCCTGCAACGTGATCTACATCACTTTCATCCTATAAGTCGCAGGCTAGCGGCTTCGGTTCAGGGCAGTCTAGTTTAGGTCCGCAAGCGCGGTCAATTTGCGGATAAGTCGTTTGTTCCGAAGGCCAAATTGTCATTCGAACCAGGCGGCGTAGATTTTCCGGTAGCTTCCATCCTCGAACGCCATGTGCAGCCACTGGTCGACGAAGGCCTTCAGCGCCGGATCGCGCTGCAGCCAATAGGCTTTTTCGCCGAAGTCGAACGGCTTGTCGGGATGCACCGCGCACAGCACGCCGGGATGAAGTTTCTGCTGGTAGCGCGTCTCCGAGGCATCCGTCATCATCAGGTCGGCGTTGCCCCTGGCAATCTCCTCGAAGATCGTGACGTTGTCATTATAGGTCTTGATCTCGGCACTCCTGATATTCGCCTTCGCGAAGCGCTCGTTGGTGCCGCCGGGATTGACGATCACGCGCGTGCTCGGTTTGTCGATCTCGGCAAGCGTCTGGTATTTGTCCGCATCGCTGCAGCGCGCGATCGGCGTCTTGCCCTCGCGCATGATGGGGGTGGAGAAAAATCCCTTCTTCTGCCGGTCGAGCGTGATCGAGATGCCGCCCATCGCGATATCGAAATTGTCGGCCTCGAAATCACGGGTCAATTGCGGCCAGGCGGTGTGGACATATTCGATTTTGACGCCGAGCGCCTTGCCGAGCGCCTCCGCCATGTCGACGTCGAATCCGCGAAATGTCGAAGTCGCCTTGTCGAACGAACTGAACGGCAGATAGTCGCCGGTCAGGCCGACGCGCAACGAGCCACGCTTGACGATCTCGTCGAGGCGGGAAGATTCCTGGGCATGCGCCGAGGCCAAAGTCAGCAACAAGGCGACGAGGCAGGACAGAATTCGCATCATCGAAGCTTTCTCCAGAGAGCGTCGCCGGTATTGGATTAATCCCAATCGCGGGTCACCTGGCCCGTGCGTTTGCACAGAATATTGCGGTGGTGCAAGATGGCCGGACCGAAAAGCAGGAATGAAATCCGGCAGCCCGCCGGGCGCGTCGCACGCAGAGGATCGTGGTCGTGACGATATCGATGCACCGGGCCTCGGTCGGTGTTTTCACCCAGTTCCTGGGCAGCCTGACCGACCTTCTCGATCGCGCGGCGCTCCACGCCGAGGCGCGCAAGATCGATCCCGCGATCCTGCTCAATGCGCGATTCTATCCCGATATGTACAGCTTGACGCAGCAGGTCGGCGAGGCGATCCGGCATGCGGTTCTCGGCTCCGCGCTGCTGGCCGGAGTGGAGCCGCCGACCTTTTCGAACAGCGAACCGGACATCCCGGAACTGAAGCGGAGAATAGCGACCACGATCGGTTTCATGGCGGCTCTCCGGCCCGCGCAGATCGACGGCACCGAAGCCAAGGAAGTGGTCTTCACCTTCAAGAACGGCACGACGCGAAAATTCACCGGTCAATCGCTGCTGTTGACGCTCAGCCTGCCGCAGTTGTTTTTTCACGTCACCACGGCCTACGACATCCTGCGCCATAACGGCGTCGAACTCGCCAAGAAGGATTTTCTGGGAACGCCGCCGCCGGAAGATTGAGGCAGGCTATATTTCCCCGCCGTCCCTGCGGACCGTGCTCACGGCCGCACCGCGTCCGGCCATTTCGCTGCGCAGCGTCTCGAATCGCTGCCGCGCCTCGGTCTCGCGATCGTCCACCAGCTTGACGGCTTCTTCCGCCGACATCGGCCCGGTGACGACGGGCAGGGAATTCTCGCCGATCGTCTCGTCGACGTAATATTCGCCGTCATCGTCGCGGCGCACCGACCATTTGAACCGGATTGCGGCCATCGGCCCGGGCCCGAGCTTGTGATAACCGTCGGCGGAACTCCGCTCGGGTGCGAGCGGGGTGCTTTCAGCCGGCGGCTTTTCCGGCGCGCGAGCAGGTTCCGGGTGGTCGAGAATACTGGCGATCGTCGCCAGCGCGTGATCGGTCGGATCGCTTTGAGTCAAAACGTTGGTTCTCCGGATATCGAACAGTCAGCAGCAAACGTGTCCCCGCTGCGCTGATGAGCGAACCTCGCGCTCGAATAAGGCTGAGTTTTGTCGAATTACGCGCAAACTGGCGGCAATTTGTGGCGCCATGGGCGCGCCTGCTCGAGCTGAGCCGCCAGCCGGAACAGCGTGGCCTCGTCGCCGAGGCGGCCAGCGAACATCATGCCGAGCGGAAGCCCCGCCGAATTCCACGCCAGAGGGACCGACATCGCAGGCTGGCCCGACATATTGAACATGGAGGTCGCCGGCATGTAGCGCCGCAGGATCGGCGCAATATGCGACAGATCTTTCGACATCGTATTGAGTTCGCCGATCCGCAGCGGCGGCGAGCAGAGTGTCGGGCACAGGAAGACGTCGCAGGTCTCGAGGAAGGCTGCCAGTGCGCGGGCGATCTGGAAGGCGCCGAGCTGCGCGGCCACATAGTCGGTCGAGGTTGCGTGTTGCGCGTTGTGGGCGGATGCCAGCGTCAGGATCTCGAAATCGTTTTCTGTCATGGCGCGGCCGAAACGTTGCGCGGTAGACTGCACCGTCAGCGCCGTGTTGGCGGCGACGATGGTCGCCATGACGGCGGCCGGATCGGCGGCGAGCACAGGGGCACGCTCCTCGACCTCATGGCCGAGGGAGGCCAGCAGCGCGGCGATCTCCCGTGTCGCCGCCGCGATCTCGGGATCGATGGCGTCGCCATAAGGCGATTTGTCGGTAAAGGCGATGCGCAGGCGGCCTGGATCGCGGCCGACCTCCTCGAGGTACGGCCGCTCCGGCGGCGGCGCGAAATAGGGGCTCGACATTTCCGGGCCATGGATCGCATCCAGCATCGCCGCGCTGTCGCGCACGCTGATGCTCACCGCATGGGCGCAGGTAAACCCGCCCCAGCCTTCGCCGCGATCGGGGCCGAGCGGGGTGCGCGCCCGGCTCGGCTTCAAGCCAAACACTCCGCAGGCGGAGGCCGGAATCCGGATCGAGCCGCCGCCGTCGCTGGCATGCGCGATGGGCAGGATCCGCGCGGCAACGGCGGCCGCCGCGCCGCCCGACGAGCCGCCGGAGGAATGATCCGGATTCCAGGGATTGCGGGTCGGGCCGTGCAGGCGGGACTCCGTGGTCGGCATCAACCCAAACTCGGGACTGGAGCTCTTGCCGAAGATGGTCAGGCCGGCATCGAGGAAGCGCTGGACCAGGGTGCTGCTGGAGGCGGCGACAGTGTCGTTAAAGACGCTCGCCCCCCACGTGGTCCGCGTGCCCTGCAGAACGTCGAGGTCTTTCACCAGAAACGGCACACCCGTGAACGGGCCGTCGGGAAGCCCCTTTTCGATCTGCCGCTCGGCATGATCGTAATGCTTGACGACCACCGCGTTGATCCGCGGATCGACTTTTGCCGTGCGGGAAATCGCCTCATCCAGCAATTCACTTGGGGTGACCTGCTTGGTCCGGACCAGTTCGGCAAGCCCGATCGCGTCATAGCTGCCAAATTCCTTGAAGGCCATCTTGATACCCGCGGTGACGATGCAATGATGCCGGCGACGTCGACGGCGAAGGCCTGTGAGGCGATCAGCCGAGCACGTCCTGGTTGATGACGTTCTGGCGGATCGGCTCGCCGTCGAGCGCGCTCAGGATATTGCGCGCGGTCTGCTCGCTCATGCGGTCGACCGCTTCCCGCGTGACGCCTGCGACATGCGGCGCCATGATGACGTTGGGAAGCGCGAACAGCTGATGGCCCTTCGGCGGCGGCTCCTGCTCGAAGACATCGAGGCCGGCACCGGCAATCCTGCCGGACACCAGCGCGTCATGCAGCGCCGCCTCGACCACGATGCCGCCGCGCGCGGTGTTGATCAGATAGGCCGAAGGCTTCATGCGGGCGAGCCGCGCCGCGTCGAACATCCCGACCGTCTCCGGCGTTTTCGGGCAGTGGATGCTGACGAAATCGGCGCGCGGCAGGGCTGCGTCGAGATCGCCGACCGGTTCGCAGCCGGCCTGCCTGATCTCGGCGGCGCTCTTGTAGGGATCGTAGATCAGGACGTTCATTTCCATCGCAAGGCAGCGCTTGGCGGTACGCGTGCCGATCCGGCCGAAGCCGATGATGAGTACCGTCTTGCCGTAGAGATCGTAGGGCAGCATGCCGAGGCGGGCGGCCCATTTGCCGTCCTTCACGCAGGAATGCATTTCGGTGGCGCGCTTGGCCAAGGTCAGCATCATGAACAGGGCTTGTTCTGCGACCGAAGGCGAATTGGCGGTGCCCGCCACCATCAGCGGCACCTTGCGGCGGGACAGCGCGGGCACGTCGACGGCGTCGAAGCCGACGCCGATCCGGGTCACCACCTTCATGTCCATGGAGGCTTCCAGCTCCGGTTCGCCGAACCGGGTGCCGCCCAGCGCCACGCCATGGACCGGCGCCTGCGCCTTCAGCATGGCCTCGAAATCGGAGGCCGAAATCATGTTGGGGAATTCGACGAGTTCGATGTCGTCCCGCTCCTTCAACAAAGCCCGCCCTGGCTGCGACATCGATTCGGTGACGAAAATTTTCTTCTTGTTGGTGGCCATTCCCTTGTTCCCAGCCCCTGGCTTTTGTTGCTTGCGGCCGTCAAAGGACGGCGCCGGTCACCTCGTTTAGCAGGTGCATATTGTTAAGGTCTACTGCCAATCGAAGCGGGCCGCCGTCGCGCGCCCCGGCATTGGGATTGACCCGGCCGCAGACTTCCACCCCGTCGAGCAGGAAGTAGATCAGCGTCTCCATTCCCATCGGCTCGGTGACGTCCAGCACCGTGTCGAAAGTTTCGATCCCCGGCTCCGCATGCGGCTTGGCTTCGGTGATATGCTCCGGCCGGATCCCCAGCAGCAGTTTCTCGTTTCGCGCGACGTTCTGATACCGCGCCGCGCGAGCCGGCGGCAGCGGGAAGGCGATGCGATCGGTCAGCCGGATGTTCAGCCTGCCGCCGGCTTCCTCAAGCCGGCAGTGCACGAAATTCATCGCCGGCGAGCCGATGAAGCCGGCAACGAAGCGCGTCGCCGGATGATGATAGAGATCGTTGGGCGTGCCGATCTGTTCGATGCGGCCGTGGTTCATGACCACGACCCGGTCGGCCAGGGTCATCGCCTCGACCTGGTCGTGGGTAACATAGACGGTGGTGGTGCGGACCTTCTGGTGAACCTTCTTGATCTCGATCCGCATCTGGACGCGCAGCTTGGCGTCGAGATTGGAGAGCGGCTCGTCGAACAGGAACACCTTGGGATTGCGCACGATGGCGCGGCCCATCGCCACCCGCTGGCGCTGGCCACCGGACAATTGTTTCGGCTTGCGGTCGATCAGGTCGGTGATGTCGAGCATGCGGGCGGCCTCGGTGACCCGGCTGTTGATCTCGGCCTTCGGGTAGTGCTTCAGCCTGAGCCCGAACGACATGTTCTCCGCGACCGTCATATGCGGGTAGAGCGCGTAGTTCTGGAACACCATGGCGATGTCGCGGTCCTTCGGCGGCACGTCGTTGACGACGTCGCCGCCGATCATGATGTCGCCGTCGGTGATGTCCTCCAGTCCCGCGATCATCCGCAGCGTGGTCGATTTTCCGCAGCCCGAGGGCCCCACCAGCACGACAAACTCCTTGTCGGCGATGTCGAGATCGATGCCGCGCACCGCCTCGACCTCGTCATAACGCTTGACTACCTTGCGCAACGTCACGTCAGCCATGAGTTCAACCCTTTGTCGCGCCGGCGGTCAGCCCGGCGATGTAATAGTCCATCAGGAACGCATAGATGATCAGCGGCGGTGCGGCGCCGAGCAGGGCGCCCGTCATGATCTGGCCCCAGTTGAAGACGTCGCCCTTGATCAGGGTGGTGATGATGCCGACTGGAAGGACCTGCTGGTCGGTCGAGGTCGTAAACACCAGCGGATAGAGGAACTGCGCCCACGACACCGTGAAGGCGAAGATGGTAGCGGCGATCAGCCCGGGCAGCGCAACCGGAATGAATATCCGGGTCAAGGTCTGGAACCACGAGGCACCGTCGATGATGGCGGCCTCGTCAAGCTCCTTCGGGATCGAGGCAAAATAGCCGATCATGATCCAGGTGCAGAACGGCACCGTGAGCGTCGGATAGATGAAAAGCAGCACGTACCACCGGTTGATCAGTTGGATCCCGGTCCAGTCGCCGATCACCGCGAACATCTTGAAAAGTGGGATGAACAGCAGGCTGTCGGGAATGAGGTAGGTCAGGAACACGCCGGTGGCGAGCGTCGCCGAGCCCCAGAACTTCATTCGCGCCAGCGCGAATGCGGCGGGTACGCTGATCAGCATGGTGATGGTGACGACGAAGATCGAGACCATCGCGGAGTTCAGGAAGAACCGCAGATACTGGTTCGACCCCAATAGTTCCTTGTAATTGGAAAGCGTCGGATGGAACACCCACCACGGATTGGTCGCCGCTGAAATCTCGGCGCTGCCCTTCATTGAGGTGATCAGCATGTAGAGCGGCGGCACCAGCGAAAAGATCGCAAACAGCGTGAGGAAGAAATACGACCACCGCAGCGCCCAAGTGCGGTCGCGGCTCATGCTGCCGTATTTGACCTTGCGCGACGGTCCGGCCTTGTCGATCACGACGGTGCTGGTCATCAGGCTTCATTCCCGCGTTTGTTGACATCGCGCAGAATGAAGATCGCGGCAACCGCCAGGATCGGCACCATGAACAGCGAGACGCTGGCGCCGAGTGGAATGTCGCTGCCTTCGATGCCCACCCTGAAAGCCCAGGTCGCGAAGATGTGGGTGTGGTCGAGCGGACCGCCGGCGGTCAGGATTCGCACGATGTCGAAGTTGGCGAAGGTGACGATCAGAGAGAACAGCGTGGTGATCGCGATGATGTTGCGCATCATCGGCAGCGTCACGTACCAGATGCGCTGCCACCAGTTGGCGCCGTCGATGGCGGCGGCCTCGTAGAGCTGGTCGGGCACCGATTTGAGCGACGCCAGGTACATGATCATGAAGAACGGGGCGCCGTACCAGATGTTGACCAGGATGACCGAGAAGCGCGCCCAGGCGGCGTCGCCGGTCCACGGGATTGGTCCGATTCCGAAAAACGCCAGGGTGTAATTGAAGGCGCTGTAGGAGGGATCGAACAGCCACAGCCACGCCAGCGTGCTCATGGCGGGCGGGATCACCCACGGCACCAGCAGCATGCCGCGCCACTTGCGCTGGCCCTTGGCCGGAATGTTGTGAACGAAATGCGCGACGACGAAGCCGATCAGCGCCTTGAAGACGACGGCCGTGATCGCGAAAATGCAGGACTGCTCGACCACCAGCCAGAACGTCTCGCGCTTGAACAGGAACTCGAAATTGCCGAAGCCGACAAATCGCTGCATCGACTTGTTGAGCGTCGCCAGATGCACCGAATACAATGCGGGATAGAGCACGAGGACTACGATCAGGAGGATCAGCGGCAGCGTCATCAGGAAGGCCGCGGTCGACTTGCGCTTCATGGCCGTGCGCAAGCTGGCGCGTTTTCGCACGCCTCCGGTGCGGGCAACGCTGTTCGGCTGAAAAGCGACATCAACCATGGTTCATCTTCCCTGCGGGTTGCATCGGTGATCGGGAGCCGGCGTCACGCCGGCTCCCGATCGGGTGCGGAAATAATCGGACGAACGCCGCAGCGGACCGTGAACGGACGGAACCGTTGCGGCGAAATCCAAGAGCCTCAGCTGCGCATGAAGCCTTCGCATTCGCCTTCCGCCCAGGCCAGCGTCTTCTCCATCGACTCGCCCTGATAGTATCGAAGGCACATCTTGGTAAGCGTGGCCTGGGTGTAGATCTGCTGCGCGATCTTTGGCGGCGCCGGCGACGCGGCGATCGACAGTTTCTGGTGATTGTACGGATTCGGGTAGCTGAACAGCGTTCCCTTCGGCGGGGCCGCCTCCGCCCAGACCTTGAGGGTCGTCAGTTTCTCGAATGCCGGCAGATCGTAACCGCCGCTGGCTTCCACGAGTTTCTCGATCGAAGCCGGCTGCGACAAGAAAGTGAGCAGGCTTTTGGCGGCTTGCTTGTTCTTGGAGAAGTTCCACACCGTCCAGAAATAGGGCAGGAAGGGCGCGAAGCGACCCTTCGGACCTACTGGGAAGCCGTGCGTCCAGCACTGCTCAGCGACCTGCGGGGCATCGCGCTTGGCAACCGCCCAAGCGCTCGGCGGATTCATGATCATCGCGCCTTTGCCGGAGACCAGCCATTTGTTGTTGGAGGCGTCGTCCCATGCCGCGACATCGGGCGGCAGGAAGGCGATCAGTTTCTTGTAGAATTCCAGCGCGTGCCGCACCTCGTCGGTCTTGACCGTGACGTTGCCCTTGGCGTCGACGAGCTGAGCGCCGAATGCCTGGAAAAACGCGCCCGCGGTATCGACGGAGTCGGATGTCTCGCCGAGACCGATGCCGAAGGGGAAACCGCCCTTGTGGCAGGCTTCCGCCGCCTTCAGGAAGGTATCGGTCGTCCAGTTGTCCGCCTTCGGCGGGCTGCCTGCCGGATACATTTCCTGGACGTCGATGTTGGCGTATTTCTTCATCAGGTCGATGCGGGAGCAGGGGCCCTTGATCTGGCTGCCGACGCAGGCGGGTACGCCCAGCCATTTGCCGTCGAGCTGGCCGAGATACTGAACCGTGCCGTTGACGCTGCCATTCTGCTTGATCAACGGCTCCATGATGTCGTTCATGGGCTCGACCAGGTCCGAATTGGCGTGGGGATTCCATGTCGGCATCGCGAGAATGTCGTGACCGGACTTGGCCTGGCCTTCGGCGGCGATGGTCAGGAGGTTCTTGTTGCCCTGGCTCGTGATGTAGTCGATCTCGACCTCGACTTTTTCCTTGGCAGCCCACTCATTGACGAGATCGGTGGAGGCTTTGTTGGCGCCGGGAACCCAGTGATCCCAGAAGCCCATGGTGAGCTTGCCTGCCGCAAAGGCGCCCCGAACATAGGGGGCTGTGACCAGTGCGGCCGATGTAAGCGCGGTAGCGGCAACGAATTGTCGGCGAGAAAGCTTCTTCCTTTGCATGGCGTTTCCTCCCTGGTGGGCCAATCGCGGTGAACCTGGAAATCCCGTTCTTGCTCTTTTATTCCCGCCGGTTCGTCCCGAGAACGTCACGGCGAAGAGCTTGCGGGGATTTCTTTGCGGCGATCAGAACAGAATTCCCGGCGGCTGTCGAGAAATCAGCTTGGTCCGCCCCCTAGAACTAACGTTGTGTGCAATTTGGTCGCAGCGAGTGTTCCACCATGCCGGCCGCCGACCAATATTGCGGTGCACACATCGCCACTCGCTATGCATGGAGCGGTGTGCAATAGCGCCGCAGGCTGGATTCAATTTTGTGCAAACAGCTCGTGCGGCAAGGCTTTCCTCGCCATGGCAAAGGCCGCGGGACGGTAGACTCGCGCGGTGCGAAAACGATAAAGTCGCGGCACGGCCGGATCCGTGCCGCCCTCGCAAAATCCAGCAGCCAGCAGATCAAGATCGACCATGGAGCCCAAATAATGATCAGCCCGACTTCGCGCGCGCCGGCGCATTTCCGATTGCGTTTCGCGCTTGGGGCCATTGTCGTCATGCTTCTCGGCGCGCCATCGGCAGTGGATGGCCAGGTGGTTCAGGGCGTTCAGAAGGGCGCGGAGGCCGGCAACAAGGCCGCCGGACCGGTCGGCGGCGTGCTGGGCGGCGCGATCGGCGGCGTGGTCGGGGTGTTCACGGGCGTGTTGGGTGTGGCGAAGGGCGGGCAAGCCGCCCCAGCCGCGAACGACACCAAGCAAGGCGGCCCCGCAAAGGCAGGGACCAAGACCGCGAAGGCCGGCAAGGGGACCAGGACGGAAGTCATGACCCAGCCGGGCCAGCCGCAACTGACCGCCGAGCAAATCGTCGCCAATAGCGACGCCAACATCGCGCGGATCAAGGCCGAGCTGAACCTGACGTCGGAGCAGGAGAAGAACTGGACCGCGTTCAACAGCGCGATGCATTATCTCGGCCATAACGGCGCCGACCGCCTCAACCTGCGCATCGCGCGCGCCAAGCGCGACCCGCCCGACGACATCATCGAGCAAATGCGCAACGAAGCGCAGTTCCTCGACGACCGCGCGGTCGACCAGCGCAACGTCGCGGACGCGGCCGAGCCGCTCTACACCAGCCTCGACGACAAGCAGAAGCAGATCTTCATCGAGGAGATGGTCCGCCTGAGCCACGAGCGCGGCCTCGACTAAAGCGTTTTCAAGCGAAGTGGTCACCGGTTCGCGTCAAGAAAACGCGTCAGATCGAGAATCCAGAGCCCGTTTCGATATCATCGAAACGGAAAAGCTCTGGCCTGTTGGCGGGCACCAATCGATCCGCGCCGGCGGCGAATAGCCGGGCACACGCGCCCTGGGGTAGGTGAAAGGCACGGCACCCGACTATCCTGCCGCAGCGGCGCGGCTCTTTAATTCGTCACGCGATGTTGAAGAAAAGCGGACGGCGCCGCGCCCTTGAGATGGCGGAGTCGTGACCTTGTCGGGATCGCGCAAGATGAATCAATAACGGGTCATGTTCGGGCTTCGTCCCGGTCTTTCTGGTCGAGGTGCTGCCAAGACATGGATGCCCGGCACATCCGGCGCGAAGACGCGCTTCGCGCTTTTGGCCCGGGCACGACGAAGGAAGAATGACAGTTCGCTACGCCTTCGGGAAATTCAACTCCACGCCGACGCCGTCGGGATCGTAGAGGAAGAATTGGGTGTCGCCGGTGCGCGGCACGATGCTCTCGCGGAATTTCACGCCCTTTGACTGCAGGCGCTGACGCACGCTCGCGACGTCGGTGGCGGCAAACGCGATATGGTCGAGCCGCCCGGTGTCCTCGTATTTCTTCTCGGTGCCGCGCACCACGATGCCCTCGCGCGGCTTGCGCGTGCCCATCAGATGCACGGTGGCGGTGCCGCCGGAATAGAGCCAGTAGCCGGGAAAATCGAGCGGCGGACGCTCGCCGTTTTCCAATCCCAGCACGTCGCAATAGAACTCTTTGGTCTTCTCCAGATCCGAGGGTTCGATGGTGTAATGTTGCAGTCCGCCGAGTGGCATCGGTCTTCTCCTTTAGACGAAGGTTAAGTCGGCATCGGCGCCCAGCATCCAGGCGCCGACGGTTTCGAAATGCCTGAGCTGACCCTGCAGCTGCTGGGTCACCGTGTGGATGTCGCGAAATCTCCGCTCCAGGGGATGGCCCTCGAAGATCGCCGTCGCACCCGCCGCATTATAGGCAAAATCGACCGCCTCGCGCGCCTTGTGGATGGCATTGGTCGCGGCCATGCGCACGGTGATGCGCTGCTCGACCGTGATGGTGGCGCCGCCGCAGAGATGTTTCCAGATTTCGGCCATCGACTGCAGCACGAAACCGCGCGCGGCGCGGAGATTGACCTCGGCTTGCGCGAGGTTCGACTGCACCACCGCGTTGTCCTTCAAGAGGCCCTTGCTGCCGCGCGCCACCTTGTTGCGCGCCACGTCGATGAAATTGTCGAGCGCGGCGCGAGCGATGCCGCAGGCCACCCCGGCAAAGCCGACCTGGTAGCAGGTGCCCGCGCCCATCCGGTAGAGCGGACCGCCCTCGCGGCATTCGCGCTCGAATTCGCGGGTGATGGAGTGGTCGGCGCGGACGAAGAAGTCGTTGAGTTCGAACTGGTCGCTGGCGGTGCCGCGCAGGCCGACCGTGTTCCAGATGTCGGTCCAGGCGACATCTTCGGCGCGCACCAGCATGGTGCGTTCCTGCTGGAGGCCGTCGCCGTCGAGTTTTGGCGAGCCGTCGGCCGCAAAGATCGGGCAATGGGCGCCGAGCCAGGTCGCGTGCCGCCCGCCGGAGGCAAAGGCCCACACGCCGGTGACCTTGTAGCCGCCCTCGCATTCGATCGCCCGTACCTTCGGACCCGGGCCCCAGGCCAACACAGCGCGCGGATCGTTGCCGAAAATCGCATGCGCCACCGGCAAATCCAGATAGGCCGCCGCCATCGCGCAGCCGCCGGCCTGGCTCAGGCACCAGGCGGTCGAGCCGTCGGCGCGCGCAATGGTCTCGATGACGTGGAAGAAGGTGAGGGGATCGGTCTCGATCCCGTTCGCCGAACGAGGCAGCAGCAGCCGGAACAGGCCGGCTGCATGGAGCTTGTCGAGCAATTCCGACGGCAGTCGGCGCGTGCTCTCGATCTCGCTGGAAGCGGCCGCTACGGCGGGGCGAACCGCCTCGGCACGGGCGACCACGTCCCGGTCACCCGCGAGTTCTGCGGAAGTCGCAATCAACATATCCAAAATCTACGCCTGTCGAACGGTGGCTGCGGCTGCGGGCAGGTCAGCCCCGGCTGCCAACTCCCTGTCGATTTGCTCGATCGACTTGCCTCTGGTCTCGATACCGAGGAAATAATACACCGCACCCGCCATCAAAAACCAGCAGCCGAGATAGATAAAGGCCACCGGAATCTCCGGTAATGGCACATCGGGCTTGAGGTAATTGCCCGAGCCCACGATCAGGGCGAGCCCCAGCGGCCCGATGATCTTGCCGATGCCGCCGAAGCCATAGGCAGAACCCATGCCCGAGGTTCGCAGATGCGAGGGCCAGACCTCCGCCGCATAGGGCCCGACAATGGCAAAGCCGCCATCGGCGAAGAAGAAGGTGGCGGCCAAGAGCAGCCAGAGTGCCGACACGCCCATGATCGTGGCGTCGTAATAGTACCCGGATACGATGGTCAGGACACCGGCGCCGAAACCGAGCAGGCCGCCGGCGTTGCGCCGGCCCATCAGTTCGGAGAAAAACGAGAAGGAAAGGCGCCCGATGAAGCCGAAGACGGTCAGCAGGATCATCATCCTGGAGGCCTCCTGCGGCGTGACCTTCAACAACACCACGAACAGCGACGGCGCCCACAGTGTAATGCCATAGACGCCGGTCTGGGCGCCGGCATTACCGAGCCAGGAGACGATCAGACTGCGCGGATATTTGAACAGCTCGAGCCAGTTGCTCTTAATAATGGGCCCGGCGTCGGCGGCCGTCGGCAGGGGCAGCGCCGACGGCTCCATCTGCAGCGCCCACGCCAGCGACTTGCGTGCCTCCTCGTAACGGCCCTGGCGGCAGAGCCAGCGCGGCGATTCCGGCACCCACAGCCGCACCAGCAGCACCAGCAGCGCCGGCAACACGCCGACCGCGAACAAGAGCCGCCAGTCGCCGCTGCCGATGTTGGCGCCAAGCACCGCGCCAAGGCCGACGCCGAGCGGGATCACGCAGGTGACGATGCCGCCGACCCAGCCGCGCTTGGACGAGGGCATGAACTCCTGCACCAGCGGCAGGTCCACGCAGTACAGTCCGCCGACGCCGACGCCGACGAAGAAGCGCATGAATGTCAGATAGATCCAGCCATTGTCCGGCGTGAAATAGAGAAGGCCGGTGGCGATCGAGAAGTTTAGCACGGTGCCGATGAAGACCTTGCGGCGGCCGATCCGGTCGGCGAGCCAGCCCCAGACATAGGCGCCGATGATGGCGCCGATGCCGGAACTCATCAGCACGATGGCGGACTGGCCGAAGGTGAGCTTCCACGGCCCGATCAGGAAGGCGAGCACGAAGCCGATCAGGAAGTAGTCGAAAAATTCCAGCGCGTCGCCAATGATGGCAGCAGCGAGGATTTTAATCTGGTTGCCGGTCAAACTCGTCCGTCGATCGAGTATCTCGAACATGGCGTTTTTCCCTTGGCGCATGTTTGTTTTTTAGTGGGCGTCGCGCCTACACCCCCGATGGGACGATGCTACGCTGCCGGCGCTGCGAACGGAAGAGCGTCGACCCAGAATCGCTCAGGCCGTCGGCGCAGGTCCACCAGCGATCCGCTTTCGCCCGACATGCCAGGCCCAGGCGGTGGCAATGATCGTATCGAGATCGGAGTGCGACATGGTGCAACCGAGCCGCGATTGAGCTCGTCCAGGCGCGGCCCAAAGGGCAGCGGGGTCGCCGGGACGCCGCGGCGCCATCCGGACCGGCACGGTCTTGCCGGTGACGCGCTCGACCGCCGCAACGATTTCCCGGACGGAATAGCCGCGACCGGTGCCGAGGTTGAGCGTGTCGGAACCGCCGCCCGCCAGGAGCTCCCGCAGCGCCCGAACATGGGCGTCGGCAAGGTCGGTGACGTGGATGTAATCCCGGATCGCGGTGCCGTCCGGGGTCGGATAGTCGGTGCCGAGAATATCGAGATGCGGCAATTCGCCCGCCGCCGCCATCAAGGCGCGCGGAATGAGATGCGGTTCCGGGTCGTGGTCCTCGCCGGTTTCGCCCGAGGGGTCGGCGCCCGAAGCGTTGAAATAGCGCAGGATGATCGAGCGCAAGCCGTAGCCCACCTCGAAATCCCGCAACATGCCTTCGACGATCATCTTGGTGCGCCCGTAAGGGCTCATCGGCGCATACGGCATGTCCTCGGTGACCGGCATCGCCGGCGGCAGGCCGTAGACGGTGCAGCTGCTGGAAAACACCACGCACTCGATCGCTGCCGCCCGCGTGGCTTCGAGCAGTGTCAGCGATCCCGCGACGTTGTTGTCGTAGTAGCTGGCGGGGTCCTGAACGGATTCTCCGACATAGGCGATGGCCGCGCAATGCAAAATGGCTGCCGGCGCATGGCGGCGCAGCACCGCGTCGAGCCGCGCGCGGTCGCGGATGTCGCCCTGTTCGAGCGGCCCCCATTTGACCGCTTCGCGGTGGCCGCGGTCGAGATTGTCGTAGGTGACAGGGACGAGTTCCGCCGCGGCCAGCGCCTTGCAGCTGTGGCTGCCGACGTAACCGGCGCCGCCGGTGACCAGCACGGAGGTCATGCGGAGGCTCTCAGCACGCCGTCGAAATAGGCGATGCAGCGCTGCAATCCCTGTTCGAGCGCGACCGTCGGCTGCCACTCGAGCAGCCGCCTGGCCAGCGAAATATCGGGGCAGCGCTGCAGGGGATCGTCGACCGGCAGCGGTTTGCTGAGGATCGGCGAGCCCGATCCCGTCAGTTCGATGACCTTGCGCGCCAGTTCGAGAATCGAGATTTCCACGGGATTGCCGAGATTGACCGGCCCGGTGACGTCGTCGGAAGTCCGCATCAGCCGGACGAATCCTTCGATCAGATCGTCGACATAACAGAACGCGCGGGTCTGCCGGCCGTCGCCATAGATCGTGATCGGTTCGCCACGAAGCGCCTGGAGAATGAAATTGGAGACGACGCGGCCGTCATCGATGTGCATGCGCGGACCGTAGGTATTGAAGATGCGGGCGACGCGAATGTTCAAATTGTGCTGGCGGCGATAATCGAAGAACAGGGTTTCGGCGCAGCGCTTGCCCTCGTCGTAGCAGGCGCGCGGTCCGATCGGATTGACGTGGCCGCGATAATCCTCGGTTTGCGGATGCACCGTCGGGTCGCCATAGACCTCGCTGGTCGAGGCCTGGAAGATCCGGGCGCCGAGCCGCTTGGCCAGCCCGAGCATGTTGATCGCGCCGTGCACGCTGGTCTTGGTGGTCTGCACCGGGTCGTGTTGATAATGGTTCGGCGATGCCGGGCAGGCGAGGTTGTAGATTTCGTCGACTTCCACATAGAGCGGGAACGTCACGTCGTGACGCATGAATTCGAACCGCTTGTTGTCGAGCAGCGTGAAGATGTTGTCGCGCGTGCCGGTGAAAAAATTGTCGACACACAGGACGTCGTGGCCGTCGGCCAACAGCCGTTCGCACAGATGCGAGCCGAGGAAGCCGGCGCCGCCGGTGACGAGTATCCGCTTTCTGTTGATCAATGCGAGCCCCTCAATAGTCGTGTTCTGGCAAGTCGCCCGGCACCCCAAATACGATGGTCGCGAGCGCCCCTCAGCTTAATTCCACCGGACTGTTCTTGTCGAAATAAAGCCGGTTTTCCTTCAGACCGAAAACCCGGCGCGCCCACAGGATCACCGCCGCGCTCGAACGGCCCTTCGCGGTGATCGCGAACCGGCCATCCCGGAACTCGGCCCGGCCGCCCTCGAGCAGGGCGTCGATCCGATCCTGGACGAAGCGCCGGAAATGTACGTCGTAGAGCGCCTGGACGCCGATCGTCCGCGCCGCATTCCCCGAGATGGCCAAAAGCATCAGGACCGAAAGCGAGCGATAGCAGGTTCCATAGGCGTAGAGCAGGATGATGGTGGCAAACCAGTACGGCGCCGCAGCCTGCCAGTAGTCGAGCTCCGGCAGCAGCACCGCGCCCGCAACCGTGCCCACGGCATGAACTGCGATCGCAAGGGTGATAATGGTCACGATGGCATTTCGCTGCGGGCGGATCCGAATGGCGATGGGAACGATGATTGCCAGGGCGACAAAGCTGATCAGGCCAACCAGGAGCGACATCAGCTACCCATCGGTTTCGACAGATTGAAATACAGCATCGCGGTCTCGAGCAGGGCCACGGGCAAGCGCGCATGGCGCGCCAGGGTGAGCGTCGATTGCCTGACGACGGCCGCACCGGAGCCGAGCAGCAGGTTCAGGCGGTCCCTGAACAAATCTTCGACCCCGAAACCATCTCCGTAATCCGCAAGCCATGATTCGATGTCAACCGGGTCCGGTTTCGCCGACAGGCTGACGAGCAGGGTCGTGCTGACGCCGGCGGCCACCAGCAGCAACAGGATCAGGATCGTCAGGATGCAGGACGAAAGGATCAGCGCACCCGCGACCACGTCGGATATCGCCGGCGCGTCGAAGCGCCAAAGCTCGTCGCCCGACAGCATCAGGCCCAGCCACAAGGCGATCGCCAGAATGCCGGCGAGGCGAAATCGCTTGTCGACATCGCGGACCCAGATCGGCCGTCGGGACAGCGCCAGCAGGAAGACCGGAACGGATGCGCTTGCCGCGAAGCTCGATGCAACGATCTCCGATGGAACGATCACCAAGGCCAAAGCGGTTCTCCCGGTTCCTGCATCTGCGTGTGTTCTACCATGGCGGAAACCCAACCCCAGCACTCACCGGGCCGACGGATCGGCGCCAATCGGGGTCAATCGTTTCACGGCAGCCGCCTGCGTACCCTTCGAGGTGACATTTGGCGCAAGCAGGAGAGGGGCGACAAATCCCGCGACCGACCCCAATAGCCCGATCGCGCCGGCCATCCATTCGCCATCCCAGACCAGCCCGGTGCAGACCAGCGGAAACACCAGCGGATAGAGGCGGAAGTGCGAGCCGTTGAGCCAGCGGAAATAGGTGATGACAAGCGCCACGAGGAAGGCCCCTGCGACCAGTGCTGGCGATGACAGCGGCGCGGGATGGCGCAGCAGGACTGCGAACGACCAGGCAGACGCGGCCAGATGGGCCGCGATCCGCAAAGCCCGCCATTTGCGATCGGGATCGGCAAAGTTCAGCACCGCAAGGCCCAGATTCGCCAGCAAGGCCGATGCCGGCAGCCCGGCCGCCGCCAGCGCCACGCCGAGCCCGGCATTGAGCCATTTTCCCTTGCGAAACCAGAACTCCGAAAGCGACATCGCGCCCGCGAGGCCGACGGAGGCGAGCGCCGGCAGCGATGCCGCGGCCATCATCGCCGCGACGATGACGGCGCAACCGGCAAGCTGGAATCCGAGCCGCTCGAAACGGCCGACCCTGGCCTGCCGCTGCAGATGATCGGGTATTGCCAATGCATGGCGGGCGAAGCGATCGCCCAGCGCCTCGTTGCGGGCATCGCTTCCCATCGCCGGCGCATTGCGCAGATCGCCGCGGACATAAAGCGCGACGTCATCGAGCGGAAATTCGAAGGTCTTGCGCTCGTCGCCGTCGACCCAGGTCACGATCCAGGCGGTCACGGTCTTGTCGATCGCAAGGCTCTGGGCAATGCGGCGGTGGCGTTCCGGCGCGACATGGGCGCGCAGCATCCAGAGATGCTTCAGCAGAAGAAACCGCAGCGCGTGATGCTTGTTCATGTTCAGTACGGCCTCTTACGAGGCACGCCTTACCAGTTTCTCCGGCAGAACGGCCGGATCGAGATGTTCGCCGGTACGCTCCCAGAGAATCTGGGCCGCGGTCTCCCGCAACTCCTGGGTGCTGCGTTTTTTCAGCACCGGGGGACGGACGTTGAAATAGTGGAAACGCTCGATCATCGCCTTGATGTAGCGCGCGGAGATCGTGATTTCCGGATAGCTGCCATACATGCAGCCGCTGCAGGAGCGGGTGTACGAATAGGCGTCTTCATGGATGCGGCCGTCGCGATACCAGCTAGGGAATTCCGGGTCGTAGACCGAATATCTTCCGCTGGTCTCGAAGTCGCAGCAGACCTTGAGATTGCCGTTGGGGGCAATCGCGAAATACAGGTTCGGCGAGTCGCAGACATTGCCGTTGCGCCGGCGCCACTGCAGCGGCTCCTTGGCGACGAAGCGGTAGACATCGTCGAGATACTCGTCGGAATCGTAGAGATTGAGGCCGGCGCGGCGCAGCGATTTCAGATGCTCGGTCGCCTTCTTGACCTCGGCGTAGCGCTCCTTCTGGAAGGTCACGACCGACTCGTCGTCGAAGGTCTGGAAACCGCGCGGCTTGTCGGCGGTCGAAACGTGGACCGGGACGACGGAAACACCCCAGCCGATCGCGGTCGCAAACCGGATGACGTCCTGGATGTCGTGGAGATTGCGCGGCATCAGCACGTTGTTGAAGAACGCGGTGCCGTTTTCCGGGAAGATCTCGTTGATCACCGAGACCGAGGCGATCGCGCGCTCCCAGCTCTTGCTGAAGCCGCCATTGATGGTGTCCTGCAGTTCGGGGCGAAGGCTGTCAAGCGAGATGCTGATGTCATGCGCACCGTTGCGGACGCATTCCTCCAGCGCCTTGCGGGTGGCAAGCCCATTGGTCTGCATCCGCACATGGATGCCGCGCTCGGTGAACGCCTTGACGATCTCGGGCAAGTCCTTGCGGACGAACGGTTCGCCGCCGATCAGAAGGATCACGCACACCCCGATCGCCGCCAGATTGTCCGCCATCCGGCGGATCTGCTCGATGGTCATCTCCTGCGCATTGGCGTCCGCATAGATGATGTTGCACTGCTCGCAGGCGAGGTTGCAGCGCGCGGTGATGTAGAACTGCACATAGGCCGGACTGGTCTTGGTCACCAGGCTGCGCGCCAGCGCGATTTTCTGATCGAGGCTAAAATAATCCATGCCTGCCTTCCTGCCGGTTCCCTGCTTGGGGAACGCGGGATCGACCGGCGGATTCATGCCGCCAATCAGGGGCAACCTTTAGCAGCCCCGGGGTAATCATTAAAGCGCATGAGGGTCAATCCGCCGATCCTTATGACATAATTAGGCGTCCGGCCGTCGAAGTGCGCATCCGCATCCTCCCCTTTGCGCACAATAACCACCTGGAATGGGCCGCAGATGTGATCGACAATACGGTCAATCTCGGAAAAGGAGCTGATTTTGTGGACCAGCTTTCCCCAAACCGCCGCTTCTATATGGAAGGGAGCGGCTTCGATGTCCGGTGAGAAGACTACATCGCCGAAGCTTGTCATGTCGTGGATCGCCAGCCAGGGAACCGCGGCGGCAGGATTAACTTGACCCAAAAGGTAGGGGCGCTCACTCGGCCACGCTTGGGCGCCCATCCAGCACCCGAAGGTGAGCACGCCAACGGTGCTGGCGACGCGCCAGAGTCGCTGCCATCGGAGCTTGCGCACATCCCGCCATCGCTCGCGGATAGCCACCACGAGAATCGGCACAAACACACCGGGGATCATCGCCACCGGGACCACCCCCTTCGCGAGCGACCACGGATGGATGGATGTGTGCTGTTTGCACACCGTCATCTGGAGGTAGGCGGGTACAATCGACAGCAGGAAGATCGAGAAGAGGCCGAAATGAATTGTCCGTTGCCTCGCGTTGCCCCGCGACATCGCGAATAGAGCGGCAAACAGCGCGAGCCCAAAAATGAAGCCGGCGCCGATCATGACAGGAGCGGTGTCCCAGTAGAAGTTTTGATGCGATCGGTAGAACGGTCCGAGAAATGTGGCCAGTGAGACCGGGTGATCGTCGGGATCGTTACCGATCCTGAATATCAACTTCCACATTAGTTCCTGGATCGATGCCAGCACGCCGTGTTCGGCGGCGATCGACCCTGGCGTCAGGAAACGCCAGGCCAGAAAAATCGAGAAAGCCCCGAACGGCAATATCGCGAGCGTGCAAGCTTCTTTGCTCCGACCGCACGGCCGTATCCCGTCCGTGCGCCGGCGAGACGAAGCACAAACCAGACTGCGAATACAAAATAGAACAACCAGTCGACAAACAGGCCGCAGACCAAAATCACGATCTGAAGGTAATAGTAGCGCTGCGCGGAAAGCCGGTTCGAAGCCTGAAATTCCAGCGTAGCCACAAAAATCAGCAGCGCATAAAGAACGACAATGAACGTATCGAACGCATAAATCTGTGAAAAGAAATAAACCGGGCCGCGCGGAAACAGGACGAGGCATGCGGCCAGGATCGCGAGCGCGACCCCCTCGATCCGCGGGCGGCGCAGCGTGTGCACGACGAGATAGGCCGACAGCGCCAGGAAGAGCGCAATCAATCCGTGGCAACCGACATTCAGCCAATTGACCATCGTGATGTTAGGCTCGGTGTTTGTCAGCAGGGCAATCAGATAGATCGGGATGACCGCGCCCGGCGGCCACGACTGATACATTCCGTACCGCAGGTCCGGCGTTGCGGTTTCCACCGACAGCGGCGCATAGGGCATCGAGAACAGCATGTGCCACGGCCCCTCGATCCACCAATTGCGCGCGAACATCATCATCACGGTGGTGATGTAATCGAGGTCGAAAACCGGAAGCTGGTGGATGTAGGGAAAACGCCAGTCCAGCACCATCACATAGACCACGCAGACCCCGAGGATGGCGCACGCCAGCGATACCGCGGTGTGGTTCGAACCCTTGGCGCTCTCGAAGCTGGCTGCGGCATCTCCCGGGCCGGGAGATGCAGACTCTTGGAGTGAGCTCATCATTTTTCGAAAGAGTCCGGCTCTTCAGTTCGATGCCACACGCGGCCGTTCCGAAACGGTCGGCGGTTGGTCGTGCTCATCGGTCCGGACTTGCTGCCGGACTGATGGCAGCCCGAGCCTTTCGGCCACGACATAGACCGGACGCCGCTTGATCTCGCCATACATGCGCGCGACGTATTCACCGATGATGCCGAGCGAAAGCAGCTGGATTCCGCTGAAGAACTGCAGCGCCAGGAACACCGAGGTATAGCCGGGCATGTCCTGCGGCGTGTAACCGAAGATGTGGATCTTGAACAGGCGTTGCAGCAGCAGGAGAATGCCGCCCATGATCGCCAGCGCCGACGTCAGAAGACCAGCCAGCGAAATGAAGCGCAGCGGCACGTCGGAGAAATTGAAGATGCCGCTGGCGGCGAGCCGGACCAGCCGCACGAAGGAATATTTGGGCTCGCCGGCGTGGCGCGCGGCGCGTTCATAGGGGTGGCCGCATTGACGGAACCCGGCCCAGGCGCGCAAGCCGCGCAGGAAGCGTCCGTTCTCGGGGAGGCTGCGCAGGACGTCGGCGACCTGGCGGTCCATGACGCAGAAATCGCCGCTATCGACCGGGACTTCGATATCGGCCATCCGCTGCCAGATCCGATAGAACAGCCGGTAGCAGGCCCGCTTGAACAGGCTCTCCTTGCGGTTGCGGCGCACCCCGTAGACCACTTCGAATCCCTCGCGCCATTTCCCGAGCATCTCGAGCAGCACCTGCGGCGGGTCCTGCAGGTCGGCGTCCATGATCGCCACCGCGTCGCCGAAGGCATGGTCGATACCGGCCGACACCGCGGCCTGGTGACCGAAATTCCGTGAAAAGCGCACCAGCTTGACGCGCGGATCGCGCTTGCGGATGTCGCGCAGAATCGAAGCGGTCGCGTCACGACTTCCGTCGTCGACATAGATGAACTCGAAGTTGAAATCCGGCGAGGCGCCAAAGCAGCGGTCGAGTTCGCCATGGGTGGCGGCAATGACTTCGCTCTCGTTGTAGCAGGGGACGACGATCGAAACGGTGCTGATCAAACTCCTGCCCTCCGGCGCGCGCGGCTGGAAACAACGATCAAAAAGGCGTCCGTGCCGGCAAACGAGGTGCGAGCTATAACAGTCCGCAAGAATTCCCGCTACAGCGGCGCCCGCGGTATCCTGCCGCCAAAACCCGTCGGTTCCGCGTCGCACGGATGGCTGAATTTGGCAGGCCGCCCGTGAAGCATAACCGGGTCTATTGGGCAAGACCGGGATTGCGTCCAATTTGTTTAAAATTTTCGCTAGCGTCGCGCCGCGATTGGCAAGCGCGGCGGAACAGGCCTATGGAAGAGCGACGAAAACACCCGCGGATCGAGGTCGAGCGGGCGGCCTATGTCTCATCGGGCGGCTCCGTCATGCGTTGCATGGTGCGAAACATCTCGGCCGAGGGCGCGGCCATCGAAGTCGAGAACCCGGCCTTCGTGCCCACGCAGTTTCGTCTGGTCATCGACCATGAGGTCCACGACTGCCGCATTGCCTGGATCCAGCGCAATCGTATCGGAGTTACCTTCGCGGTACCGCGCGAGGGGCCGCAACATCTCCGCGACGAGGTCACCGCCTAGAGCCGTTTCCGTTTCGATGGAATTGAAACGGGGCTCTAGGTTTCTCATTTGACGCGTTTTCTTGACGCGAACCGGCGGCCACTTCGCTGGAGAACGCTCTACCGCTCCAACCGCGATTTGATCTTGGCGCCGATCTCCTCGAACGACATCGCGCCCTTGAGCATTTCACCGTTGACGAAGAAGGTCGGCGTCGCGTCGACCTTCAGTTTCTCGAAGGCAAAATTCGCCGTCCTTGATGTTGTCGAGCAGCGCCTGATCCTTTTCGCAGGCCTCACGGAATGCGCGCTCTTAATTGCAGCCGCCCGGTCGGCTTGAAACGGCCATCGTCGCAAAAATGCGGGCCCGTACGGGCCCGCATGCGAAGAAAATCCGCCGGAAGAGGCGCTGGCGCCGGAACGAGGAAGGGCGAGAGGGTGCGCCGGTTACAACCAGCCGGCCCCCAGATTGACGCCGAAGCTGATCAGATAGAAGGACGCGGCCAGGCCAAGGCCGCAGAACAGCGCGATGCTGCTCGGCGAGCGATCCCCGGTCGAAACGGGCGTCGAATTAAAAGAAATTACGGTCATGGCAACCCCCCAATTGTTGTGGCCGTGAAAGGCAGGCCGTGAGGAGTTGTAGCCAGAAAAAGTTTATGGCCGATTGCCGGGCATCGTTAACCGAATCGCAACATGAGCCGCGAAACAGCGGTCCGGATCAGGCCTTTGCGGTGCGGAGCACCGTGGCAATGGTCCTGGCTGTCATGGCGGCCCGATCGGAGGCGCGCTCGGCTTCCAGCCGATCCCTGGCGCGCTCTTCGATCAGGAGATCGATCAGCGCCATCCGCTTGTTCTCGTCGACCGCCTCCGCCAGCAGTCTTCGATAACGATGATAGTCGAATCCCGCATCCAGCTTACCCATCTCACGCCCCCGCGCACATACAGAGCCAGAGTGTTTCTCAGCCCGCGCGGGAGTGCAACAGATTTGCGACCGCTGTGGACAAGGGAGGGGTCCGGGCGCGTGGCCTTCGGCGATCCCCGAACCGGAGGTGAGGGAGCCTATTTGGGCTGATCGGTCTTCGGCCGCGCGGCCTCCTCAGCGCGGGCAGCCATCCAGGCGTCGTATTCGGGCGTACCGCGCCGCGGTGGAACGCCAGCCGGTTCCCCACCCATCCAGTGCGGCATGTCGGCGATCGCTTCGCCCGGGGTTTTGCCGGCGCAGGACGACAACAAGAGCAAGCCAAGGCAGAGCAAGACCGATTGGAGCCTGGAGGAGGAGCAATTCATCCAGGGCTGTTGGCACCGCAATGCGGCGAAGGCAGTGCGCAATCATGGCGGGGATGGAATTAAAGCGATCCGTTGCCAATCCTATTGCGCGGCCGTCACGCGTTTCGAAATGACGACGTCGTTGTCGATCGCATAGAGGAAGCAGCCGCCGTCGCTTCCCCTGCGGCGCAGCGCATCGGCCATCGAGGGAACGGCACCGGCTTTGCGCCCGCCGATCGACCAAGTTTGACCGACATACGCAGGCGATCCTATCCAGGAGTGGCATGCTGCCGGGTTGCCGCGGCGACCCTGCTGACTACGCCTATCCCGTCATTGGCTCGCTGCCGGTCGACGTCGTCGAAACCGCGCACGTAATGCAGTTCCTGCAGCCGATCTGGAGTACGAAAACAGAGACCGCGAGCCGGGTGAGGGGACGCATCGAAAAAGTGCTCACAATCGCGCCAAGGTATCGGAGCTGCGCACCGGCGAGAACCCCGGCGCGGTGGACCGGGCATCTCGACCATCTGCTGCCGGCAAAGGGCAAGTTGCACCGGTTAAGCATCATGAGGCGCTGCCTTACGCCGACCTGCCGTCGTTCATGACCGAGCTGCGCAAGTTGGACAGCATCAGCGCGAGGGCGCTTGAGTTCACGATCTTGACGGCCGCTCGTACCGGCGACGCTCGTGTAATAAATCGTGGCGGAGCGCTTCGGGCGCGCCCAAAGCCTAACGCCGGACAAATTGATCCTTCGCAAGCTTTTACCGCCAGAGATGGATGCGCGGGTCAAGCCCGCGCATCACATCAGTAGATCCGCCGCCTTTGGCCCGGGCAAAGCTCCGTGTGAGACCAGGACCATAACACTGCCGCAACGTCGGCAACCCTGGGGCTTTGTCCATCGCTGCCCCTGGGGCCCTCCCTACCGGGCGGGCCACGCAATTGCTCGTGATATTCGCGGAACACCCAGTCCGCGACCTTGCGAGGGTCAGGGCTAACGCCATCCGTGCCGTCTCTGCCCCGTGGACCGCGAAGCTTCTCGGCCTCAAACTTCATGAGGAATGCCGCGACCTCGGTCGCGTCGGCGCCGTCCTTTCCATCTCTTCCGTCCCTGCCGGGCGGGCCGGGCCTGCCGG
>CAVPFQ010000002.1:0-56698 GCA_963703845.1 uncultured Alphaproteobacteria bacterium | reverse complement strand
GACATTCAGCCAATTGACCATCGTGATGTTAGGCTCGGTGTTTGTCAGCAGGGCAATCAGATAGATCGGGATGACCGCGCCCGGCGGCCACGACTGATAACTCCGTACCGCAGGTCCGGCGTTGCGGTTTCCACCGACAGCGGCGCATAGGGCATCGAGAACAGCATGTGCCACGGCCCCTCGATCCACCAATTGCGCGCGAACATCATCATCACGGTGGTGATGTAATCGAGGTCGAAAACCGGAAGCTGGTGGATGTAGGGAAAACGCCAGTCCAGCACCATCACATAGACCACGCAGACCCCGAGGATGGCGCACGCCAGCGATACCGCGGTGTGGTTCGAACCCTTGGCGCTCTCGAAGCTGGCTGCGGCATCTCCCGGGCCGGGAAATGCGAACTCTTGGAGTGAGCTCATCATTTTTCGAAAAAGTCCGGCTCTTCAGTTCGATGCCAGCGCGCGGCCGTTCCGAAACGGTCGGCGGTTGGTCGTGCTCATCGGTCCGGACTTGCTGCCGGACTGATGGCAGCCCGAGCCTTTCGGCCACGACATAGACCGGACGCCGCTTGATCTCGCGATAGATGGCGCGACGTATTCGCCGATGATGCCGAGCGAAAGCAGCTGGATACCGCTGAAGAACTGCAGCGCCAGGAACACCGAGGTATAGCCGGGCATGTCCTGCGGCGTGTAACCGAAGATGTGGTATTGAACAGGCGTTGCAGCAGCAGGAGAATGCCGCCCATGATCGCCAGCGCCGACGTCAGAAGACCAGCCAGCGAAATGAAGCGCAGCGGCACGTCGGAGAAATTGAAGATGCCGCTGGCGGCGAGCCGGACCAGCCGCACGAAGGAATATTTGGGCTCGCCGGCGTGGCGCGCGGCGCGTTCATAGGGGTGGCCGCATTGACGGAACCCGGCCCAGGCGCGCAAGCCGCGCAGGAAGCGTCCGTTCTCGGGGAGGCTGCGCAGGACGTCGGCGACCTGGCGGTCCATGACGCAGAAATCGCCGCTATCGACCGGGACTTCGATATCGGCCATCCGCTGCCAGATCCGATAGAACAGCCGGTAGCAGGCCCGCTTGAACAGGCTCTCCTTGCGGTTGCGGCGCACCCCGTAGACCACTTCGAATCCCTCGCGCCATTTCCCGAGCATCTCGAGCAGCACCTGCGGCGGGTCCTGCAGGTCGGCGTCCATGATCGCCACCGCGTCGCCGAAGGCATGGTCGATACCGGCCGACACCGCGGCCTGGTGACCGAAATTCCGTGAAAAGCGCACCAGCTTGACGCGCGGATCGCGCTTGCGGATGTCGCGCAGAATCGAAGCGGTCGCGTCACGACTTCCGTCGTCGACATAGATGAACTCGAAGTTGAAATCCGGCGAGGCGCCAAAGCAGCGGTCGAGTTCGCCATGGGTGGCGGCAATGACTTCGCTCTCGTTGTAGCAGGGGACGACGATCGAAACGGTGCTGATCAAACTCCTGCCCTCCGGCGCGCGCGGCTGGAAACAACGATCAAAAAGGCGTCCGTGCCGGCAAACGAGGTGCGAGCTATAACAGTCCGCAAGAATTCCCGCTACAGCGGCGCCCGCGGTATCCTGCCGCCAAAACCCGTCGGTTCCGCGTCGCACGGATGGCTGAATTTGGCAGGCCGCCCGTGAAGCATAACCGGGTCTATTGGGCAAGACCGGGATTGCGTCCAATTTGTTTAAAATTCTTCGCTAGCGTCGCGCCGCGATTGGCAAGCGCGGCGGAACAGGCCTATGGAAGAGCGACGAAAACACCCGCGGATCGAGGTCGACCGGGCGGCCTATGTCTCATCGGGCGGCTCCGTCATGCGTTGCATGGTGCGAAACATCTCGGCCGAGGGCGCGGCCATCGAAGTCGAGAACCCGGCCTTCGTGCCCACGCAGTTTCGTCTGGTCATCGACCATGAGGTCCACGACTGCCGCATTGCCTGGATCCAGCGCAATCGTATCGGAGTTACCTTCGCGGTACCGCGCGAGGGGCCGCAACATCTCCGCGACGAGGTCACCGCCTAGAGCCGTTTCCGTTTCGATGGAATCGAAACGGGGCTCTAGGTTTCTCATTTGACGCGTTTTCTTGACGCGAACCGGCGGCCACTTCGCTGGAGAACGCTCTACCGCTCCAACCGCGATTTGATCTTGGCGCCGATCTCCTCGAACGACATCGCGCCCTTGAGCATTTCACCGTTGACGAAGAAGGTCGGCGTCGCGTCGACCTTCAGTTTCTCGAAGGCAAAATTCGCCGTCCTTGATGTTGTCGAGCAGCGCCTGATCCTTTTCGCAGGCCTCACGGAATGCGCGCTCTTAATTGCAGCCGCCCGGTCGGCTTGAAACGGCCATCGTCGCAAAAATGCGGGCCCGTACGGGCCCGCATGCGAAGAAAATCCGCCGGAAGAGGCGCTGGCGCCGGAACGAGGAAGGGCGAGAGGGTGCGCCGGTTACAACCAGCCGGCCCCCAGATTGACGCCGAAGCTGATCAGATAGAAGGACGCGGCCAGGCCAAGGCCGCAGAACAGCGCGATGCTGCTCGGCGAGCGATCCCCGGTCGAAACGGGCGTCGAATCAAAAGAAATTACGGTCATGGCAACCCCCCAATTGTTGTGGCCGTGAAAGGCAGGCCGTGAGGAGTTGTAGCCAGAAAAAGTTTATGGCCGATTGCCGGGCATCGTTAACCGAATCGCAACATGAGCCGCGAAACAGCGGTCCGGATCAGGCCTTTGCGGTGCGGAGCACCGTGGCAATGGTCCTGGCTGTCATGGCGGCCCGATCGGAGGCGCGCTCGGCTTCCAGCCGATCCCTGGCGCGCTCTTCGATCAGGAGATCGATCAGCGCCATCCGCTTGTTCTCGTCGACCGCCTCCGCCAGCAGTCTTCGATAACGATGATAGTCGAATCCCGCATCCAGCTTACCCATCTCACGCCCCCGCGCACATACAGAGCCAGAGTGTTTCTCAGCCCGCGCGGGAGTGCAACAGATTTGCGACCGCTGTGGACAAGGGAGGGGTCCGGGCGCGTGGCCTTCGGCGATCCCCGAACCGGAGGTGAGGGAGCCTATTTGGGCTGATCGGTCTTCGGCCGCGCGGCCTCCTCAGCGCGGGCAGCCATCCAGGCGTCGTATTCGGGCGTACCGCGCCGCGGTGGAACGCCAGCCGGTTCCCCACCCATCCAGTGCGGCATGTCGGCGATCGCTTCGCCCGGGGTTTTGCCGGCGCAGGACGACAACAAGAGCAAGCCAAGGCAGAGCAAGACCGATTGGAGCCTGGAGGAGGAACGATTCATCCAGGGCTGTTGGCACCGCAATGCGGCGAAGGCAGTGCGCAATCATGGCGGGGATTGGGTTAAAGCGATCCGTTGCCAATCCTATTGCGCGGCCGTCACGCGTTTCGAAATGACGACGTCGTTGTCGATCGCATAGAGGAAGCAGCCGCCGTCGCTTCCCCTGCGGCGCGGCGCATCGGCCATCGAGGGAAACGGCACCGGCTTTGCGCCCGCCGATCGACCAAGTTTGACCGACATACGCAGGCGATCCTATCGAGGAGCGGCATGCTGCCGGGTTGCCGCGGCGACCCTGCTGACTACGCCTATCCCGTCATTGGCTCGCTGCCGGTCGACGTCGTCGAAACCGCGCACGTAATGCAGATCCTGCAGCCGATCTGGAGTACGAAAACAGAGACCGCGAGCCGGGTGAGGGGACGCATCGAAAAAGTGCTCACAATCGCGCCAAGGTATCGGAGCTGCGCACCGGCGAGAACCCCGCGCGGTGGACCGGGCATCTCGACCATCTGCTGCCGGCAAAGGGGCAAGTTGCACCGGTTAAGCATCATGAGGCGCTGCCTTACGCCGACCTGCCGTCGTTCATGACCGAGCTGCGCAAGTTGGACAGCATCAGCGCGAGGGCGCTTGAGTTCACGATCTTGACGGCCGCTCGTACCGGCGACGCTCGTGTAATAAATCGTGGCGGAGCGCTTCGGGCGCGCCCAAAGCCTAACGCCGGACAAATTGATCCTTCGCAAGCTTTTACCGCCAGAGATGGATGCGCGGGTCAAGCCCGCGCATCACATCAGTAGATCCGCCGCCTTTGGCCCGGGCAAAGCTCCGTGTGAGACCAGGACCATAACACTGCCGCAACGTCGGCAACCCTGGGGCTTTGTCCATCGCTGCCCCTGGGGCCCTCCCTACCGGGCGGGCCACGCAATTGCTCGTGATATTCGCGGAACACCCAGTCCGCGACCTTGCGAGGGTCAGGGCTAACGCCATCCGTGCCGTCTCTGCCCCGTGGACCGCGAAGCTTCTCGGCCTCAAACTTCATGAGGAATGCCGCGACCTCGGTCGCGTCGGCGCCGTCCTTTCCATCTCTTCCGTCCCTGCCGGGCGGGCCGGGCCTGCCGGGAAGGGGATCGCCAAGGTCGCGGTGCGTTCGCTGAGCCGACCGATGGGGCGCCGCCGTCTCGTCCATATCACGGTCGCCGATGCAAGCGACGGCATCAAGGTCGCCAGCGGTGCGCAGGATCAGCCGCCTGATGGCCATCGCGACCTGCTCGATGCCATCATCGGCCGCCGAGCGACCGATTGCGCCGTTGCGCTCGATGACTACGTGCCGCGGTGGTTTCGCCTGGAAGCGGATTTTGCCGCGGCGCCGGGGCGATGGAATGTGGTCAGCGCCGCGGTCTTGTCCATGCTGCTCGACCGCTACGGCTTTGGACGGCGCAGCCTCGGCGAGCCGGTGACAGCCGCGGATGTCACGGCGGCCATTCAGGATGTTGCAGGCGTGCTGGCAGTGCACCTGAAATCGCTTTACCTTCTCGACTGGAAGCCGGCCTTGCCCGGCACGCTGCACGCCAGCGAGGCGTACTGGGATAACGTGGCCGAGGCCGTTCACCCCGCCGAACTGCTGCTGATTGGCGGCGAAAACGATATCGTCCTGGGAGAGTTGAAAGCATGAACGCGCCCGACTTTCTCTATGAATTCCTGCCGACGATCTACCGCCAGCTGGATCTGCGGCGCGATATGCCGCTGCAGGCTTTGTTCGCGATCCTTCAGGAGCAGCACGATGTGCTCGAGAGCGACATCGCAAAGCTCTACGACAACTGGTTCGTGGAGACCTGCGAACCCTGGGCGCTGCCCTATATCGCGGAACTGCTCGGTGCCGATCGTTTTCGCCATGATGTCGACGGGATCGACAAGCGCCGCCTGACCGCAAACACGCTCGCCTACAGCCGCCGCAAGGGCATCGTCGCCACCATCGAGCATGTGGCGGAAGATGCGACCGGCTGGTCGGCGCGGGTCGTTGAAGGGATCGACCTCGTCGCCATGACAGAAACGGCGCGGCGGCCGCGTCGGCGCGGGCGCGGGACGATTTCCGTCCGCGATATCGTGGCGCTCGATCGGTTGGGCGGCGCGTTCGAGCAGTGCGGCCGCACCGCCCAGATCCGTGCCCAAGAACTGTCCAATCTCGATCGCGCCGGCATCTTTCTGTGGCGCCTGCAGAGTTATCCGATGCGGCTGGTCGAGGCCGCGGCATCGGGCAGCGACTACGACCGCTTCACGTTCCACCCGCTCGGCCACGATATGCGGCTGTTCAACCGCCGTCTGGGCCGCTACGGCATCAGCCGGCGAAACGGCATGCGCAACGTAGCGGCGCCGCTGAGCCGCCGCCTGCTGGTCGACGAGCTTGCCAGACCGCATGCGGCCGGCCCGGGCGACGATTGCTTTCTGCTCGCGGAGACGCCGGCATTCGCGGTCTATCTGCTCGGCCCTTCGCCCACCGCGATTCCCGAGCCGGTGCCGCCGTCCCAGCTCGTGATCGGCGACCTCGGTCATTGGCGACACCTCGCCGCAGCCAAGGACGCACGGGTCATGGTCGATCCCGAGCGTGGCCGGCTGATGCTGCTTTGCGAAGCCGATCGCCGGCGCGGGACCCGTATCCTTACCGACCATTGTTACGGCCTTGCCGGCGATGTCGGTGGTGGACCCTATTTTCATCCGGCGACGCCTTTTGCGGCCGCAGCTGCGGCATGGCGCGCACGCGTCGACGGCTTTCATATCGATTCCGCCGGTGACGCCGGCGAGGTTGCCGGCTCGGATGAGACCGGCGAGACCGTCGATGCCGGTTACTACACTTCGCTCGGCGCGGCGCTTCGGGCCTGGGCCGCAAGCGGTAAGGACGGAATCCTCGAGATCGCCGACAGCGGCAGCTATCGGCTCGACGGCTCCGACGCCGATCGGGTCTTTTCCGACATCGTGCTTGCGGGAGGCCAGCGCAGCCTCACCATCCAGGCGGCGCCGAACCAGCGACCATGTCTCAAGGGAACATTGGTCATCGACGCGACCGCCACCGATGCCGCGGTTACGCTCGACGGCCTCATGATCGACGGGGCGATCCACACCCGCGGCGGCCTAAACCTGACGCTTCGCCATTGCACGGTGATTCCTTCCCACGGGCATATCAGCGTGCTGGCCGCCCGGGATGCGAGCGCCGGCCTGCATGTGGTGTTGGATTCATGCATCACAGCGGCATTGCGCCTGCCGGCTGATGCAAGTGGGCTGAAGATCACCCATTCGATCATCAATGGTGTCAGTCTGCGGGCCGTCGCGGCACCGGAACGGGCCGCCGGCGGGGATGACGGAGACCCGGCCGAACTGCAGCTCGCCGGCCCTCCTTCCATCGTCACGCGCTCGACCCTGATCGGAAGTGTCGTCGTCGCCGAAATCCAGGCTTCCGATTCGATCTTTACCGCGCCGCTCGCGGTGACGCGGCGACATCAGGGCTTCGTCCGTTACTGCTATATCGCGGCCGGGTCGCGGACGCCGCGCCGCTACGAGTGTCGGTCCGATGCCCACGAGGCGGCAGACGACGGTGGCACGGATGATCCGGCGATCGGCCCGCGCATCCGGCCCAAATTCACCAGCCTTCACATCGGTCATCCCGGCTACGCCCAGCTCGCAGCTGCGTGCCCCCGGGAAATCCTCGCCGGCGCCTCGAACGGCGACGAGATCGGCGCGTTCAACGGCATCGGCGATATCAGGCGCCAGGATAATTTGCGCGACATGCTCGATGAGCACCTGCCGGTCGGATACCGCCCGGTAACGTTTTACGTCACGTGAAACAGGGGCTGTTCCCAACATGAGAGAAAGCTGTCCATGAAAGGAGATTTCTCCCGCTTCTCGTTCGATCCGCGGCAGGGTTACCGCCGCGTCCTGATGCAGCAAGGACGGGTGCAGACCGATTTCGGACTGGAACGAGCAGGGCGACATCGTCGCCTATCTGCGCGACGTCGGTTTGCGTGATATCATCGGTTCCGTCGGCATGCCGCGCGACCACGCCGGCTTCGGCATTCGCGGGCACTGCGGCCTGCGGTTCGATGGCGCGAACAGCTACATCGAAGTGCGCGCCGATCTGCCGTTGCGGTTCAATGGCAACGACTACACCGTCGAGGGCTGGATCAAGCGCGAGGGCGAAAAGCGCGGCGTCACGATCGCCAGCCGGCTCGATCACGAATGGACCGGCGAACTGGCCGGCGGCTTTCGTCTCGGGATCTCGCCGCACGGCCGGTTGCGCTTCGAACGGTTGGTGCTGCGCGAGCAATGGATCGAACAGATCGACATCGAGCCGGATGCGTGGGGTGATCCGGTCGTGGAAGACGTCATCGTCGAAATCGAAAGCAGGGCGAGGATGCGGCTCGTCGGCAGGCGCCAGCTCCCGGTCGGACAGTTCTGCCACGTTGCCGCCGTGTGCGAAGGCGGCCGGGTACGGCTGTTCGTGGATGGAAAACTGGACGCCGAATGCCACGGCGGCAACGGCGCGCCGTTCGAACTCGGTGCCGGTGTTCATTGGCTGTCACCCGGTTCGCCATCAGCCCACCCAGCACTTCAAGGGCGTGATCGACCAACTGCGGATCTGGCGCCACGGGCTCGATCAATCGGGTCTCCGTGCCGCCATCGCCGGCGGCGTCAGCCGGGATGACCGTGGCGTCGCCTTTCACTGGCGGTTCGACGGCGCCCACGGCGCGGCCGGCAATGCCGGGCACATGCCGGCGCCGGCCGAGCCGGAAGTCTGGATCGGCGCCGGCCGCTGCTACCTCGACGGCGTGCTGTGCGAGAACGAAACCGATCTTCACTACGAGTTGCAGCCCGACTGTCCCGGCCTGGTGCTGCCGGATCGGGGCAGCCATCACGGCCCCTATCTGGCCTATCTCGACTGCTGGGATCGCGTCGTATCGGCGATCGAGGATGAACAGATCCTTGAACCGGCGCTGGGCGGACCCGACACCGCGGTGCGGTTGCGGACGGTCTTCCAGGTCCGCCTTGTGCCATTGCCCGAGGGAGCGGGAGCAACCCTGCCGCCGCTGCCATCAAAGGGCACGTTGCGGATGAGTCCGGCGCAAGACCTGTCGAATCAGGACAACGCACTGGTCCGGATCGAAATTCACGATCCCGGCATCGCCGCGGGCGCGCCACTGTCGCAGCATGGCGATCCCGGTTCCGGGTTCGAAGTCGTTGGCATCGATGAGGTTCGCAACCGGATCACCATCGCGCCGCTGACCGGAGAGCCGCGGCTGTGGACCCGCGGTCAGGTCGTCGAACTGGTCCGCGCCAAACCGCACAGCGTCGCACAAGCGACGATCGTTACGGTGGATCCGGAGGCAGCCGGCGGACAACGAACCCTGCAGCTCAGCATGGTGCCGCCGAACGCCGGCGATCCCGCGCTGTGGCGACTGCGCCCGGTGGCCACCTTCAAGTGGTCGCGCGACAATGGCGCCTGGGCGTTCGCAGTCGCATCGATCGATCGGAAAGCCGGTTTGAGTGTCACGGTGGCCGATCCAAACCGGATGCGCAGCGCGTTGCGCGAGGACGACTGGGTCGAACTCACCGACGATGATACCTCCCTTCTCGGACAATCGGGTCCGCTGTTTCGCATCACGGCGATGACGGAAGGCGATGAGAACGGTTTTGCGGTTGTGCTCGACCCGGCCGCCGCCGACCCGCATCGGCCGATTCCGGGCGAACACCCCGGCAGACATGCATTGCTGCGCCGGTGGGACGGCATCCAAGGCACCGTGCCGGGCGTGCTCGGTGCCAGGCCGGTCGAGATCGGCAAGGACAAGAGCGTCGATCTCGACGGCGTGGTGGTCGAGTTCGGCGCCGGCCACTATGCCAGCGGGGACTACTGGCTGGCACCGCTGCGGCAGCGGCTGCAATGGCCGGTGGATCCGAAGGGATTGCCGCTCGCGCTGCCGCCGCAGGGCATTTTGCACCGGCGTGCTCCGCTGGCGATGATGTGGTTCAGAGAGGCGTCGATCGAAGTCAGGGATCTGCGACCGATCTTCACGCCGATCACCGACACCACCGAGCATGTCGTCACCCCGGCGATTCCGCCGGTTCCGGCGATCGTCGAGACGCTGGAGCGGGACGGCGTCGAGGACGCCACGGTAATGGTCGACTTCGGGATCGTCCCGCCCGATCACTGCATCCTCGGTCCGTCGGAACTGCCGCCGATCGGCTGGCGCTATACCGGTGCCCGGTTCGCGCGGCGCCGCCATGACCCTTTGTGGATCGGGTTTGAGCCGCCTTTGCCCGAAGCGGGACCGGCGCTGGCCGCAGCGCTCGACGGCAGAATATTCTGCCTGCGCGAGAACGGCAATTTCCTCGCCATCGATCCGCGCGACATGCAGGCGCGCACCGCCTGCCGAAACCCGGAGGGTGTCAGCTTCGCCGGCGCGTCGCTGCTGGCGCTCGACGGCAAGCTGCATCTGCTGGGCGGCTTCGACCCCGACGGCAATGCCAGCGGCCGCCACAGCCAATACGATCCCGCAACCGACGCCTGGTGTGAGCTCGCGCCGCTGCCGACGCCGCGCGGCATGATCGCAACTGCCGCGCTGGGCGGCAATCTGATTGCGATCGGCGGCACGGTGACGCCGAAACCACGGCCGGTCGAGACGGTCGACTGTTATCTGACGGCGAGCGAACGCTGGGAGGAATGGCCCGCCTTGCCGGGCGGCCGCTGCGCGGCCGCCGCCGGCACGCATGACGGCAGGCTCTATCTGTTCGGCGGATTTGCCTGGTGTCTGTTCGGTCTGCGATCGCGGGCGACCAACGAGGTTCTGGCTTTCTCGCCACGCGCCGCGCGATGGTTCGAAACATCAGAGCTGGCGACCGCGCGCAGCGGCGCGCAGGTCGCCAGCGCGGACGAACGGCTTTATGTGGTCGGAGGTCGCCGCATCGACGGCGGCATTGCGCCGGTCGAGGTGTTCGATGCGCGCGGCGACAATTGGCGGGAGGCGGCGCAGCCCGCACTGGCACGCGCGGACAGCGGCGTCGCGATGCTCGATGGCACGATCTACCTGCTGGGCGGCAATTCCGATGCCGCGCCTACCGCTACGATCGAAACCTGCGCGGCCGAACAGGTATTCTACGTTCACAGCAAATTGCTGCCGGACGCGGAGTAGTCATTCTCCGCCGTGAGCGACCTCATGCGGCAATCTGCGGGTTACGCTCGCCGGCACGATTGGGTATGAACATAGATTTCAAATTACTCAATTATTTCAATTACTATGGCGGAAGGGGTGGGATTCGAACCCACGGTGCCCTTGCAGGCACGCCGGTTTTCAAGACCGGTGCCTTAAACCACTCGGCCACCCTTCCGTCTTGGAGGTCAGGGGCTTAGCAGAGGCGTCAAGACCGTGAAAGAGCTGACGGCGACCGGAACGTTGCCGGGAGCAATCGAGTCCGCACCCCTTCGCCGTCACCGGGTTAGGCGCCGTGCGGGGCGCTGCCGCGCCGAGGACGCCTACGCCTACAACAAGGCACTCGAGATCAGGCTCGAGTTCAACGATCGCCACAGCGCCGCCGGCACCTATCATCAGCTGGGCCTCGTGGCACAGCTGCAGCGCAGCTTCGCTTTGGCCGAGGAAGCCTACAAAAAGGCGCTCAAGATTTATGGCGAACTCAACGATCGTTACGAACAGGCGGGCACCTATCACCAGTTGGGCCGAGTGGCGGAGGACCTGCGTCGCCTCGCCGAGGCCGGGGATTCTTACAAGAAGGCACTCGATATTTACGTTGAGTTCAACGATGAGGATTCTGTGCGTATCGTCTTGCGCAGTCTTGCCCGACTGTATCGAGCAACGGGTGCAATGAGCATTCCAGACGCCATTGCCACAATCTTCAAGATCGAAGCCGAACAGGCCGCGGAGTTACTTAAACAGTTGGGCGAAGCCGACCCGCCCGGCGCGCAATCGTGATCGTCAAACGAAGTTTCATATCAGATGTTGTCTAGCTCCATGCCCCGGACCGCCCGCCTTCGGACCTGCTATTCGTGGTCGCTGGCTTGCTGCTGTCTTCCACTACCGGCGCAGGCCTCGGCTGGCTTGGAGGGCGGGTGTCATGATCGCGATCGCGCCGGTGACGGATCTGGAATGCCAAGCTGTTGCTGGTCGCAATCCTCCGATCACGCCTGAAGCCTCCACAAATCTCCGGCGCACCCGACCGCAACCATTGATTCACCACGCCCCCGCTCTCCCCATTTCCGCCGTGTTCCCGATGCGATATCTTCACCTCTTGATGCGGAGGTGGGCTGCATCGGGGCGATGATACCGCCCGGTGCCTGAAAATAGGCACGCGCGCGGCGGAATGGTATTTTGGGGCAGATGGGGATTCGGCGGCCAGATCAGATCATGCTGACGGCGCGAAGCGTGGCCGCCGTGGCGGCTTGCCTCGTGTTGGCCAACTGCGCCTCGTCGGGCAAGTTCGCCAGCCGCGTCGATCCCAAATATGGCGTTTCCTCGAGTCCACGGGTGGTCGCCTATGGCGAACCGGTGCCGAAAGGCGGCGGCACCTATCGCGTCGGCAAGCCCTATACCGTGGGCGGCCGGGTCTATGTCCCCGAAGAGGACGTCAATTACAGCGAGGAGGGGCTCGCCTCCTGGTATGGCGACGACTTTCATGGCCGGCTGACCGCCAACGGCGAAGTCTTCGACATGGATTCGCTCACCGCCGCCCATCCGACCCTGCCGATGCCCTGCTATGCGCGGGTCACCAATCTCAGTAACGGCAAATCGCTGATCGTCCGGGTCAATGATCGCGGGCCCTATCATGGCAACCGGCTCATCGATGTCTCGAACAAAGCCGCCGAACTGCTTGAATTCAAAGGCAATGGCGTGGCTCGCGTCCGGGTCGATTATGTCGGCCGGGCGCCGCTGGAGGGTTCTGACGACCGCCAGCTGATCGCAACCTTGCGCACCGGGGTACCGGCGCCTTCGCCGTCGCTGGTGCGGGTGGCCTCGGCGCGGCCCTTCGTGCCCGAAATCCCTGCCCGCGGCCGGCCGATCCGGGGTGAGGTTCCAATGCCGGAGGGGCGGCCCTACAGCCTCGGCAATACGCCCGAGGATCAAGCCTCGATCAGCGCCACCTCGGAAATGTCGGCCTCGGCCCGCGCACGCTCCGCCGGCCGCATCCTCGAAAATCCGCGCTCGGTCAGCTACGAGGATGACGCCCGCTACGGGCCGCGCGTCAGTCCGGTTTCCGCCTATGCGCCGATCGACCCGCATGGCCCGAGCGAATTGCTCGCAGGCCGCGGCCTGTACTGAAGCTCCCGGGAACACCGTCAAGGCTGCATCGACGTCGTCGGCGCGCGCGCCGACGACATCGCCATTCCGCCTTGTTTTAGGGGTTTCTGAAGGCCATGTGAGGCGCGGCGGCCGAGTTGTCGGAGCGCAGCCGACATCGGCCCAAACCCGTGTTGTTCGCGCAACTTCCAACTGTTAGAAGGCCGGCTTTAGGCATCATCGATGGCAGCCGAACATTCCACTTGCCGCAAGCACAAGCCCGCGCCGGGACGCAGCCTTCGCGCCTTGATCGCGCTGGCGGTTGCCGCGGCGATCGGGTGGGGCGCCGTGGTGCATGCCGCCAATAACAGCGTGCAGGGCGCCAAGAAGGAAGACCCCGGTTTCGACGGCGACGCGCCGACGGCGATCCTGATCGAGGCCACCAGCGGCAGCGTGCTGTCGGAGAAGAACGCCGACGAATTGCGGGCGCCGTCCAGCATGATGAAGCTGATGACGGTCGAGACCGTGTTCCACGCCATCAAGCAGGGCGACGTCAAGCTTTCGGACGAATACCGCATTAGCGAGAATGCCTGGCGCCACGGCGGCGCGCCGTCGGGCACCTCGACCATGTTCGCAGCCATCAACAGCAAGGTTTCGGTCGACGACCTCCTGCATGGCGCGATCATCCAGAGCGGCAACGATGCCTGCATCGCGCTCGCCGAAGGCATGGCCGGCAACGAACGCACCTTCGTCTCCGACTTCATGACCAAGCGCGCCCGCGAGCTCGGGTTGACCCGGTCGACCTTCGCCAATTCCAACGGGCTGCCCGACCCCGGCAACAAGATGACGGTGCGGGAACTTGCGATGCTCGCGCGCTACATCATCCAGACCTATCCGGAGTTCTACAAGCTGTTCGGCGAGAAGGAGTTCACCTGGAACAAGATCCGCCAGCAGAACCGCAATCCGCTGCTGAACTCGCTGCCGGGCGCCGACGGGCTGAAGACCGGCTACACCAGCGAGGGCGGCTACGGCATGGTCGGCTCGGCCGTGCAGAACGGCGAGCGGCTGATCGTCGTCGTCAACGGCCTGGAGGATTCCGAGGATCGTGCGGGCGAAGCCAAGAAGATGCTGGAATGGGGCTTTCGCAATTTCGAGGCCCGCACATTGTTCGCGGCGAACCAGACGGTCGGCTATGCCAAGGTGTTCGGCGGCGACAGCCGCTCGGTCAAGCTCGCAAGCCCCGAGCCGATCAAGGTGATGGTGCAGAAGAACGGCAGCGACAAGCTGATCGCGCGCGTGGTCTATAACGGGCCGGTGCGCGCGCCGATCGAGTCCGGCCAGCAGGTCGGCGTCATGAGAGTCTGGCGCGGCGCCAATGTCGCAATGGAGACGCCGGTCTTTGCTGCTGAGGCGATCGGCAGGGGAGGTACCATGCGGCGGGCGATCGATGGCGTGAGCGAGCTCGTCATCGGCATGTTCCGCCTCGGCGCCGAGAAGCTCTGAGATGGCCGAGACAGCGGTCAAGCGAGCGAGTGGGCGCGGACGTTTCATCACCTTCGAGGGCGGCGAGGGCTCCGGCAAATCGACCCAGATCAGGACGCTGGCGGAGCGGCTCGGCGCGGCGAAACTGCGCACCGTCGTCACCCGCGAGCCCGGCGGCTCGCCGGGCGCCGAGATCATGCGGCATCTGGTGCTGTCGGGCATGGGCAAGCTGCTGGGCCCGGACGCCGAGACGCTGTTGTTCGCCGCCGCCCGCGACGACCATGTCCGCAGCCTGATCGAGCCCGCGCTCAAACAAGGCATCTGGGTCCTGAGCGACCGGTTTTCGGATTCGACCCGCGCCTACCAGGGCAGCCTCGGCAAGGTCGCGCCCGAAATCCTCAACGCCATGCAGCGCGTCACCATCGGCGATCTCAAACCGGATCTCACCGTCATTCTCGACGTTCCCGTCGAGATCGGCATGAAGCGGGCGGCCGCGCGCCGCGGCTCTGGCGCGCCCGACCGGTTCGAGGCGGAAGACGTCAAATTTCATCAGGGATTGCGTGAGGCCTACCGGCAGATCGCGGCCGCCGAGCCCGAGCGCTGCGTGCTGATCGATGCGACGGCGGAGCCGGCTGCGGTTGCGGCGAATGTCTGGGGCGCGCTGCGCGACCGCTTCTTCGCGACCAGCCCAGGCCAGGTGGCGAGTTCGGCATGAGCGCGCGCCTGGTCGAACCGCAAATTTCCACCGTGCATCCGCGCGAGACCGTGGAATTGTTCGGCCATCGCGAGGCGGAGACAGCCCTGCTGAACGCCTATCGCAGCGGGCGTATTCCGCATGCCTGGTTGATCGGAGGTGCTTCCGGCATCGGCAAGGCGACGCTGGCCTATCGCATGGCGCGCTTCGTGCTCGCCCATCGCGATCCCGGGAGCGCCGAGGTGCAGCGCGCCAAAACCCTGTTCGTCGATCGCTCCGATCCCGTCGCCCGCCATGTCGCGGCCGGCGCCCATGGCGGGCTGTTGACGTTGGAACGGACCGTCAACGACAAGGGCGTGCTCCGTACCGTGATCACGGTCGACGAGACCCGCGAGACGATTTCGTTCTTCGGCTCGACGGCGGCGGTGGAGGGCTGGCGGGTCTGCATCGTCGATACCGTCGAAGACCTCAATCCGAACGCGGCCAACGCGCTGCTCAAGGTGCTGGAAGAGCCGCCGCGGCAATCGCTGTTTCTGCTGGTCAGCCACACGCCGGCGCGCCTGCTGCCGACCATCCTGTCGCGCTGCCGGAAATTGCCGCTGCGGCCGCTGGCGACCGAGGACGTCGTCGCTGCGGCCGCGCAGGCCGCAAGCCTCGCGCCCGACGATCCCGCGCTCGCGGAGGCCGCTGATGCCGCCGAGGGCAGCGTCGCCCGCGCGCTGACCTTGCTCGGCGGTGACGCGCTGAAACTGCAGCAGCGCACCGCGAACCTGCTGGCAAGCCTGCCGCGCGTGGATCCCCGCGAACTGCATGCGCTGGGCGAGGCGCTGCCGCTCAGCGACCGGGTGGCGCTTTCGGCCTTCATCGACGGCGTCGACCGCTGGGTCGGCGAGCGGCTGCGCGCGGACGATGCCAACGCCAACCTTGCGCGCCTTGCACGGCTGGCGGAGGTGTGGGAAAAGATCAGCCGCGCCGCGCGCGACACCGCAGAATATAATCTCGAGCGAAAGCCGCTGGTTTTCTCGGTGTTTGGGATGCTTGCGGAAGCTGTGCGCTAGAGGCTCCGCTCGACGATCAATCCCGAAAATCCGAGGTGAGCGATAAAGGAATTTTGTGGTGGCGAAGGCCAAGAAAAAAGCTGTCAAGAAGAAGGCGAAGGAGGCGCGCGGTCCTTCGCGCGCCCGCAAGGCCGCGGTGAAGAAGCGCGCCAAGCGTCCGGCCAGCAAAGCGGGGAAGAGCGCGAAGACGACGGCGGCAACGAAGAAAGCCTCCAAGCAACCGTCAAAGAACTCTGCAAAGAAGGCCAAAACGAACAAACGCGGTTCGCCAGCGGGCAAGACCAAAGTCGCCGCAGCGCCGCCGCCGGTCAGCAAGCCTTCAAAACCTCGCGCCGCGAAACCGGCGCGCGCCGCAAAGCCGATTACCGCGCCCGCCAAAAACTCCTTCTACATCACGACCGCGATCGCCTATCCGAACGGCGTGCCGCATATCGGCCACGCCTATGAGGCGATCGCGACCGATGCGCTGGCGCGCTTTGCGCGGCTCGACGGCAAGGACGTGTTCTTCCTGACCGGCACCGACGAGCACGGCCTGAAGATGGTGCAGACGGCGGAGGCCGAAAAGCTTCCGACCATGGAGGTCGCAACCCGAAATGCCCAGCGTTTCAAGGAGATGGACGAGCGTCTTAACGTCAGTTTCGACCGCTTCATCCGCACCACCGAGAAGCAGCATCACCGTTCCAGCCAGGAAATCTGGCGGCGCATGGCCGACAGCGGCGACATCTATCTCGACAGCTATGCCGGCTGGTATTCGGTGCGCGACGAAGCCTATTACGCCGAGGACGAAACTGTTGTCGGCGAGGACGAGGTGCGGCGCGGCACCCAGGGCACGCCGGTCGAATGGGTCGAGGAGAAGAGCTATTTCTTCCGGCTGTCGGCGTTTCAGGATCGCCTGCTGAAGCTCTACGAGAGCCAGCCGGATTTCATCGGCCCGGACTCTGCGCAAGAACGAAGTAATCAGCTTCGTCAAGAGTGGCCTGCGCGATCTGTCGATCTCGCGCACCACCTTCGACTGGGGCGTCAAGGTGCCCGGCGACGAAGAACACGTGATGTATGTCTGGGTCGACGCGCTGACCAATTACATTACCGGCGTCGGCTTTCCTGACGAGCGCGATCCGAACTGGCGCTACTGGCCGGCCGACCTGCACATCATCGGCAAGGACATCATCCGCTTTCACGCGGTGTACTGGCCGGCTTTCCTGATGTCGGCGGGCATTGCCGTGCAGAAGCGCGTCTTTGCCCACGGTTTTCTGTTCAACCGCGGCGAGAAGATGTCCAAATCGGTCGGCAACGTCGTCGACCCCTTCAACCTCGCCGACCAGTATGGCGTCGACCAGATGCGCTATTTCTTCCTGCGCGAGGTGCCGTTCGGGCAGGACGGCAGCTACAATCACGAGGCCATCGTCGCGCGCATCAATGCCGATCTCGCCAACGATCTCGGCAATCTGGCGCAGCGCTCGCTGTCGATGATCGCGAAGCAATATGGTGGCGTGCTGCCGGAGCCCGGCGAATTCAGCGCCAACGACGGCGCGATCTTGGCGCAGGCCGACGGCATGATCGCGCTTGCGCGCACCGCGATGGCGACCCAGCAGATCCATCAGGCGCTGAACGCAATCTGGGCCGTGGTCGCCGAAGCCAACCGCTATTTCGCGGGCGAGGCGCCGTGGGCGCTGGCGAAAACCGACCCGAAGCGCCAGGCCACGGTGCTGTATGTGACCGCCGAGGTGGTGCGCCAGGTGGCCATCCTTGCGCAATTCGCGATGCCTGTGGCCTGCGCAAAGCTGCTCGATACCCTCGGTATTGCAGCCGACAACAAGGCGCGCGATTTCGCCGCCCTCGTTACGCGGATCAGGCCGGGCACCGTGCTGCCCGCACCCAGCCCGGTGTTTCCGCGTTACATCGAGCCAACGGCGGCGTAAGCGGTTTATAACCCATGCTCGTCGACAGCCATTGCCATCTGGATTTTCCCGATTTCGCCGACGACCTCGACGGCATCGTGGCGCGGGCAGGGGCTGCCGGCATCGGACGAATCGTCACCATCTCGACGCGGGTGAGGCGGCTCGGCGGGCTGCTCGCGATCGCCGAGCGGTTTCCGGACGTCTATTGCTCGGTCGGCACCCATCCGCATCACGCCGACGAGGAAGACGGCATCTCGGCCGACGAACTGATCGAGCTGACGCGGCACCCCAAGGTCGTCGCACTCGGCGAGGCGGGGCTGGACAATTTCTACGACAACGGCTCGCCGGAGGCGCAAGCGCGCGGCTTTCGCACGCATATCGCCGCGGCGCGCGCGACCGGCCTGCCGCTGGTGATCCACACCCGCGACGCCGACGAGGGCTGTGCGCGTATTCTCGACGAGGAAATGGCCAAGGGGCCGTTCCGCGCGGTGCTGCATTGCTACACCGGCGGGCGGGAGCTGGCGATGCAGGCGATCGCGCTGGGTCTATCGATTTCGTTCACGGGCATCCTGACCTTCAAGAAGTCGCAAGCCTTGCGTGATCTCGCGGCCGAATTGCCCGCCGACCGCATCATGGTCGAGACCGACGCGCCGTATCTGGCGCCCGGCAAATTCCGCGGCAAGCGCAACGAGCCGTCCTATGTCGGCGAGATCGCAAAAGTGCTGGCGGAGGCCCGCGCGGTTTCGCTGGAGGAAATTTCACGCCAGACCACGGAGAACTTTTTCCGCCTGTTCAGCAAGGTGCCGGCGCCGAAAGCTGAGGCATGACGCTCACGCTGACGATCCTCGGCTGCGGTTCCTCGGCCGGCGTTCCCCGTCCTGCGCTCGGCTGGGGCGCCTGCGATCCCAACAATCCCAAAAATCGCCGCCGCCGCTGCTCGCTGCTCGCCGAGCGCGCGTCCGTGCACGGCATTACCCGGATCGTGATCGACACCGCGCCCGATTTGCGCGAGCAGCTGATCGACGCCGATGTCGACCACATCGACGCGGTGTTCCTCACCCACGAACATGCCGACCAGACCCACGGCATCGACGACCTCCGCTCGGTGGTGCTGCACCAGCGCAAGCGGATTCCGGTCTACCTGAACCAGTCGACCGCGAAAGACATCATGACGCGGTTCTCGTACTGCTTCGTGTCGCCGCCGGGCAGCGATTATCCGCCGATCCTCGACCGGCATTCGATCGAAGCCGGCGAAAGCCGCACCATCGAAGGCAAGGGCGGTCCGCTGGCCTTGTCCGCCTTCATCCTGCAGCATGGCAACATTCCGGCGCTGGGTTATCGCATCGCGGACGCCGCCTACACCCCCGACGTCAGCGACATCCCGCCCGAGAGTTTTCCGCATCTGGAAAATCTGGACCTCTGGATCATCGACGGCCTGCGCTACGCCCCCCATCCCAGCCATTTCAGCGTCAACGACGCGCTCGCCTGGATCGACCGCTTCAAGCCGCGTCGCGCCGTCATCACCAACATGCATTCCGACCTCGACTACGAGGTGCTGCGGCACAAGCTGCCGGCGGGCGTGATCCCGGCCTATGACGGCATGCAGCTGATCCTGGAGCAGCATTCGTAGGATGGGTGGAGCGTCAGAGGCTGGGCATGCCCAGCCTCGCAAGCGATACCCATCAATCCCAGCGAAGATGATGGGTTTCGCGAAGAGCTCAACCCATCCTACGTGCTGCGGCACAGGCTTGCGGTTTGGAGCGGAAGGCGGCCCGGGTTCCATCGATCGCGACGGGCATGCACCGCAGCAGAGGCATCGCCATGCCCGTCTACTTCCGGGCGGTTGCCATCGCAACGCGCCGGCCTCTATGATCTCCACTCGCCGGGACGGCGGGAATAACGGGGCTGAGGAACATCAATGAGACTGGGAACTCTGGCCTGCGCCGTGGCGTTCGCCGCCGCGGCGGGCGCATCCGCGAACGCGGAATCGATCACGATGAAGGACTGGGGCAATTGCTCCCAGATGACGGACAAGGATCTCAGCATCCAGTTCTGCACGAAGATCGCGAATTCCCGCCTGATGAATGGGACCAATCGGGCCATTGCGCTCAGCAACCGCGGCAACGCCTGGAACGACAAGCGTGAGTACGACAAGGCCCTTGCGGACTACAACAAGTCGATCGCCTTGTCGTCGTCAAGTCCGAATCCGTACAACGGCCGGGCCAATGCCTATTACGGCAAGTACGAACTGGACCACTCCCGCAATGATTATCTCGAACTGGCGCTTGCGGACGCCAACCAGGCGGTGCGGCTCGGCCCAAAGCAGGCGATTTTCTACAACGGCCGCGGCAGGATACTGCAGGCCCAGAACAAGCTCGTGCAGGCGATCGAGGACTATAACCAGACGCTCAAGCTCGATCCGAAATACGCTTTCGGCTACAGCAACCGGGGCAACGCCTATCGCGAAAAAGGCGAGTGCGACATCGCGATTGCGGATTTCAACGAGGCCTTGAAGCTCAATTCCAGCCCTTCCGCACCATGGGTGGGCCGCTCCACCTGCTGGTTCGAGAAGCGCAATTTCGACCAGGCGCTGGCCGACGTCAATGAAGCCATCCGCCGCGCGTCGGGTTCACCGATCCCGCACAACAACCGCGCGCTGATCTGGCGCGACCTCGGCGAATATGATCGCGCCATCGCCGACGACAACGAGGCGATCCGCATCAATCCGAAATACGATACGTCGTGGTCGAACCGGGGTGAAATCTGGCGGCTCAAGGGCGATCTCGACAAGGCGATCGCCGACCAGGACGAGGCGATCCGGCTCAACAGCAAGAACTCCACCAATTTCGAGCTCCGCGGCGATACCTATCGCTACAAGGGTGAATTCGACAAGGCGATCGCCGACTACGACGCGGCACTGCGCATTTCCAAGGACGCGATCCCTGCCTTCACCGGGCGGGGACTGACCTTCGAGAAGATGGGCGAGCCGGAAAAGGCCCGGGCCGAATTCCAGAAGGCGGTGGATTCGCCGAGCCTCAACCGCTCCGACATCCACCGCTCTGCGCTGGAGACCGCGCGCTCGCGTCTGGCGGCATTCGCGTCCGGCGCGCCGCAGCCGGCGATTGCAGCCGCACCGTCGAAGTCGGCATCGGCCACCTCAATTCCGACGCCCACGGTGGCCATTCCCGTCGTCCCACCGTCGGCGGTCGCGCCTAGCGGACGCAGGGTCGCGCTGGTGGTCGGCAATTCCAACTACAAGAGTGTGCCCAGCCTGCCCAATCCGCCCCGCGATGCCGAGGCGATTGCCGGCACGTTCCGCGCCATCGGTTTCCAGTCGGTCGTCCTCGTCCAGGACGCCTCCCGCGAAATGCTGATCAAGGCGCTCAGGACCTTCGCCGCGGAAGCCGAAAAGGCGGACTGGGCGGTGGTGTACTATGCCGGCCACGGCATGGAAATGAACGGCGTGAATTATCTGATCCCGATCGACGCCATCCTCGCCACCGACCGCGACGTGCAGCTCGAGGCCATTCCGCTCGACCAATTGCTGGTCGCCGTCGAGGGCGCGAAAAAACTCAAGCTGATCCTGCTCGACGCCTGCCGCGACAACCCGTTCGCGCCGACCATGCGCCGCACCGAGGCGCCCGACGCGGTGGCGTCGCGATCGACCGCGGGCGCGGTGGTGGCGACGCGTTCGATCGGGCGCGGCCTGGGCGAAGTCAAGGTCGCCGGCGCTACGCTTGTGGTGTACGCGGCCAAGAACGGCCAGACCGCGCTCGACGGCGAGGGCGGCAACAGCCCGTTCGCCGTGGCGGTGACCCAGCGCGTCGCAACGCCGGGAGTTGAGATCAACAAGATCTTCCGCCTGGTGCGCGACGACGTGATGGAAGCAACCGCCGGCCGCCAGGAGCCCTACACCTACGGCTCGCTGCCGGGCAAAGAGGATTTCTTTTTCGTGCAGCGCTAAAGCCTTTTTCCCGCTCGCGGGCCTTGCTTACCTCTCCCATCCGGAGAGGTCCGCGCGTAGCGCCGGGTGAGGGGTTACGGTCCCTCGTCAGAGCTGTCCCCCGTCATCCGATTTGCAGCGCAAATCGACCTCTCCCCGTCGGGGAGAGGTGAAGAGAACGCGCATCGACCAAACATCATCTCGCTTCAGGTTTTTGGTCTGACGCGCTTGCTTGACGCGAACCGGTGACCACTTCGCCCCGATAACGCCGTGGATCACGGCTGGCACTCGCCGACGCGCTCGCCTTCCAGTTCGGTCTTCACGTCGTTGGTCAGTGCGCCGGCCATCCAGGCTTTGGTGAGGACGATTGCCGAGTAATGCGAGGGGCTGTCGAAATTGAACTCGCCGGCGACGTCCATGTCGATCTGGCCCTTGCATTGCAGGCGCCATTTCAGCTTTTGCCCGGTGACGTCATACTCCGTGCGCGCGCAGTCCGAATTCACCGTCGTCATCGCCGGGCCAAAGGTCTTGCCGATATCGGCGGTCTGCTCCGTCGTGAGGCAGCGTGCCTTGACCTGTGGCGGCAGCGGTGCACCGTTGACCACGGTGTTGGTGGTGACCTTCCACTGTCCCGACGCGATCAGGTCGTCGGCCGGGGCAGGCGCAGTCCACAGCGCGACCCCGCAAAACGACAGCATGCAAAATCTGTTCATTGGGGCACTGCACTCACGCCGAAATGGCTTTGGCCGAATCCACCTGGTTGCGCAGGATGAATTTCTGGATTTTTCCGGTCGATGTCTTCGGGATCGGTCCGAACACGACAGCCTTCGGCGTCTTGAAGCCGGACATGTGCTTGCGGCACCAGGCGATGATCTCGGCTTCGGTGGCGCGCGCGCCGTCCTTCAGTTCGACGAAGGCGCAAGGCACCTCGCCCCATTTGCCGTCCGGCTTTGCCACCACCGCTGCGAACAGCACGGCCGGATGCTTGTAGAGCACGTCCTCGACCTCGACCGAGGAGATGTTCTCGCCGCCGGAAATGATGATGTCCTTGGAGCGGTCCTTGATGATGACATAGCCGTGCGCGTCGAGCACGCCGAGATCGCCGGTGTGAAACCAGCCGCCGGCAAAGGACTTGCGCGTGGCCTTCTCGTTCTTCAGATAGCCCTTCATCACGATGTTGCCGCGGAACATCACTTCGCCAATGGTCTCGCCGTCGCGTGGCACTTCGCACATGGTCTCGGGATCGATCACCGTGACGGCTTCCTGCAGCGGGTAGGGCACGCCCTGCCGTCGTTTCAGTTGCGCGCGCTGGTCGGCCGGCAGATCGTCCCAGCCGGGCTGCTCGGCGCAAACCGAGGCCGGGCCGTAGACCTCGGTCAGCCCGTAGACATGCGTCAGCTTGATGCCGATGCGCTCGGCACCCTCGAGCACGGCGACCGGAGGCGCCGCGCCCGCGATCAGGCCGACGACGGGCCTGGCGGCATTTCCCTTCGGCGCATCGGGGGCGTTGATCAGGGTGTTGTAGACGATCGGCGCGCCCGCCATGTGGGTGACGCCGTGCTTTTGGATCAGCTCGAAGATCTTGGTGGGATCGACCTTGCGCAGGCAGACATTGACACCGGCGGCTGCCGCAATCGTCCATGGAAAACACCAGCCGTTGCAATGGAACATCGGCAGCGTCCAGAGGTAGGCCGGATGCCGGCCGAGATCGGCCGCAAGGATGTTGCTGACGGCGTTGAGATAGGCGCCGCGGTGGTGGGTGACGACGCCCTTGGGATTGCCCGTGGTGCCCGAGGTGTAGCTCAGCGCGATCGCGTCCCATTCGTCGGAAGGCAGTCGGCCGACAAAATTCTCGTCGCCCTGCGCCAGCGCGTCCTCGTATTCGATCCCGCCGATGCGTTTGCCGCCTGCGAAGGCGGCATCGTCGACGTCGATCACGAAGGGTTTTGGCCCCTTCATCAGGGTGAGGGCTTCCGCAATCACGCCGGAAAATTCGGGATCGACAAGGATGATTTTGGCGCCGCCATGATCGAGCTGGAAGGCGATCGAGGCTGCATCGAGCCGGATGTTGAGCGCGTTAAGGACCGCGCCCGCCATCGGCACCGCGAAATGCACCTCGTTCATCGCCGGGATGTTGGGCAGCATCGCCGCGATCGTGTCGCGGTCGCCGATGGTTCGGCTGGCGAGCCAGGAGGCAAAACGCCGGCAGCGCGCATAGGTCTGCGACCAGGTGAAGCTGCGACCCTCATAGACGGTGCTGACATGATCGGGATAGACGGCGGCGCTGCGCGCGAGAAAGCTCAGCGGCGTCAACGGAACATAATTGGCGGGCGTCTTGTCCAGACCGATGTCGTACTGGCTCTGCTTCCCACTCATCGGCATCCTCCCATTCGGCAACGCTTACAGGAACCCGATCGATATCCACGGAAAGATCGCCACCACGATCAGCCCGACCAGCAGCGCCAGCATGTAGCCCCAGATCGGCCGGATGCCCTCGGCGGGATCGACGCGCCCGATGGCGCAGGCGGCATAATAGCCTACTCCGAAGGGCGGGGCGAACAATCCGATGCCCATCGCCAGGATGATGATCATGGCATAGTGCACCTCGTGGACGCCGACCGCGCGCGCGATCGGGAACAGCAGCGGCCCGAACAGCACGATCGCCGGAATTCCCTCGAGCACGCTGCCCAGCACCATGAAGGCCACGATCGAGACCGCGATGAAGGATGCCGAGCCGCCGGGCAGGCCGGTCATGGCGGCCGCCAGCGCCCGCGAAAAGCCGGATTGGGTCAGGCCCCAGGCCATGCCGGTGGCGGTGCCGATGATGAGAAGGATGGCGCCGGACAGGCACGCCGTCTCGACAAGCATCGGCCCCAGCCGCCGCCAGTCGAATTGGCGGTAGACCAGCAGCCCGATGACGAGGCCATAGACGATGCCGATGGTGGACACTTCGGTCGCGGTCGCAATGCCCTCGACCACGGCGGCGCGGATCACGAACGGCAGCGCCAGCGCGGGCAGGGCGATGACGAAGGATTTGATCACCTCGCCGCCCCCGGCGCGCCGGACATGGCTCAAATCCTCGCCGCGATAGCGCCACCACACCAGCGCCGACAGCGTGATCGCCAGCACCACGCCGGGCAACAGGCCGCCCGTGAACAGCGCCGAGATCGAAACCCCCGTCACCGAGCCGATGGTGATCAGCACCAGGCTGGGTGGAATGGTCTCGGTCTGCGCGCCGGTCGCCGCCAACAGCGCCACGAGATCGCCGGGCTTCGCACCCCGCGCCTTCATTTCCGGAAACAGCACCGGCGCCACCGCGGCCATGTCGGCGGCCTTCGAGCCGGAGATGCCGGAGACCAGATACATTGCGCCGACCAGCACGTAATGCAGGCCGCCCCTGACATGGCCGAGCAGGCTCGCCAGAAACGCCACCATGGCGCGCGCCATGCCGGTCATCTCGATCAGCAGGCCGAGGAACACGAACAGCGGCACCGCCAGCAGGATCAGATGGCTCATGCCCTCGTCCATCCGGCCGACCAGCACCATCAAGGGTGTGTGCGTGGTCAGCGCCAGATAGCCGAAGATCGCAAGCCCGAAACTGAAGGCGATCGGCACCCCGGCAAACACGCAGAAACCGGCCACGCCGACAAAGAAGATGACCAGGTTGAGATTGCCGAGCGGTCGCAGCCACGGCTGCGCCAGCCAGAACACCGCGATCACGGCGGCGACCGACAGCACCGCGCCCAGCACGGTTCGCAAATCGCCGGCTCGCGCCAGCCGCAGCAAGGCAAACAGCGCCATCAGGCCGGTGCCGACCGGCAGCGCCGCGGCGCGCCAGATATTTTCGATCTGCAGCGCCGGCGTGGTGATGTAGCTTTCCTCGTAGGCGTATTGGCAGGATGGCCACGCGATCAGGAGCAGGAAGGCCAGCGCGGCGGAGGTCGCAACCACCTCAAGCCAGGCCCGTGTCGCGGGCCCGGCACTGCCGACGACCGCGGTCATCCGCATGTGCTCGGAACGGCGGAACGCCACCGCGGCGCCGAGCATCGCAAGCCACAGGAACAGGATCGAGGCCAGTTCGTCCGACCAGATCAGCGGCTGCCGCAGCCCGTAACGCGCCACCACGCCAGCGAACAGGATGACGATCTCGGCAACGACGAGGCACGCGGCCGGGATTTCGACCAGCAGCGCCAGCCAGCTTTCCAGCGACAAGACCGCCGAACGGCGGCGAGGGGACATCGCCTCGCCGTGCGCCCCTTGCGAGATTTCGGCGTGGGCCATGACGGTCGCCCTGCTGGCTATTGCTGCGATCCGCTACGACAGCTTGCCGACCGATTTCTCCAGCAGCGCCCAGGCCTGCTCGCCGTATTTGCCCTTCCATTCCGAATAGAAGCCGGCGGAACGTAGTTTCTCGCGGAACGGCGCGACATCGGGCTGGTTGAACACGAGGCCCTTGCCGGCCAGCTCCTGCTGCAGCCCGGCATTGAGTTTGGCCACGTCCACGCGCTCCTTGATCGCGGCCGCGTTGATGTTCCTGGCGACGATGGCGCGGACATCCTCGGGCATCGCTTCCCAGGCGCGGCGGTTGGCCAGGAACCAGAAGCCGTCCCACATGTGATTGGTCAGCGAACAGAATTTCTGCACCTCGTAGAGCTTTGCGGTCGAGATGATGGCGAGCGGATTTTCCTGGCCCTCGACGATCTTGGTCTGCAGCGCCGAATAGACTTCGCTGAAATTGATCGAGGCGGGTGCGGCGTCGAAGGCCTTGAACATCGAGGTCCACAGCGGCGACACCGGCACGCGAATTTTAAAGCCCTTGAAATCGTCGGGACCGTTGATGGGCTTGCTCGAGGACGTGGTTTCGCGAAAACCGTTGTCCCAGATCTTGTCCATCACGACGAGGCCCGCCTTGGTGATCTCGCCGCGTACATGGGCGCCGAGCTCGCCGTCCATCGCCTTCCACACCGTATCGTAGTCCGGGAACGCAAATCCGATGCCGTTGATGGATGCGGCCGGCACCAGCGTCGACAGGATCAAACCCGACAGCGTGAAGAACTCGATGCCGCCGGAACGGATCTGGCTCAGCATGTCGGTATCGGAGCCGAGCTGGTTGTTGGGGAAAATCTGCAGGTCGACGCGACCATTGGTTTCCGACTTGATCGCCGCCGCCATCTCCTTGGCGCGGGCGTTCATGGGATGGCCGTCGGGAAGATTGTTGGCGTATTTGTAGGTGAATTCGGCGGTCTGCGCGCGCGCCACAAAGGGCGCGCCGATGCCGCCCAGAGCGGCCGTGGCGGCGGAAGCCTTGAGCAGCGCACGTCGTGAAAATAACATCTGGATGTCTCCCTTGAGATTATTGTTCTTGGCCCGAGAGCGTACCTATACGAACCCGGTGCGGCCGGGTCATCTGCGATCTCGCGAGCCGGCTTTTGCAGCATCCCGCGCGCGGCGGCAATATCGGCATTGGGAGGTTCGAAACGCGCGAGGAAACGCTTGGCTGCCGCAGGCCGGGGAATCGCGCATCGCCGCGTATTCTCGCGTGGCTTCCCAGCAACTCCAGCTAAGTATTTGATCTAATTGAAGCTAAATATATTCCATAATATACCTTATGCGAATCCGGTAATGGACGGGTATTCGACATCGCGGCGGTCCCCGATCAGTTTTTCGGCCAGATCTTGTTCAGGAGCTCGGCCAGCCTCGCCCCGCCCTTGGCCAATTGCTGGCGCTTGATCGCATCCATGGAACGCAGATAGGCGTCGTGATCCTCGAACACGACGGCCCATTTGCAGTTGCACGGCGGGCCTGGTTTGATCGGCGCGAAACTCAGACGGGCAAAGACCTCGCGGGCGACGAGGATCGTGTCGGAAGCCCACCGCGCCGGCCAGTCCTCGATGTTCGGCCCCTGGCTTGGCGGCACCTTTCCGGCCGCTTCCAGCAATTCCCTGGTAGAGGCCTCGCCGAGATCGGTCGGGATGTCGTCCCATTCGTGATGCAGGTTGAGGTTCTGGTCCTGGATCAAGTTGCCGCCGACGGTCTCCGTTGCCGGATTTTCGGGCCCGGCATCGGGGTCGACGGGTTTGCCCGCGGCATCCAGATAGATCGCGCCGACGTGCAGCGGCTGATGCAGGTCGCCGACGAAATGGGCGAGCATCAGGAGGGCTTCCTTCTTGTCGCGGATCGAAAATGGCGGCGGCGCGGGCTTGTCCATCAAGACCGCGATCGCCGCACCGATTGCCGAGACCAGATCGTGATCGCTGGTCCCGAAATATTTTCGATCGTAACCGTCGCGCTGGATGGCCACGTCATCGAAGTGATAATTGGAGTGGCACCCGGTCGGAGGCTGCACGCAATTGGCGTAGTTTCGGCTGACGTAATCCACCATTCGCGCCCTCAACTCCGGCGCCTTGAACGGCGTGCACGGCACCTCGTATTCGAGATGGGCCGGGTCCACGACGTACTCAAATCCGTCGACGTCGCGGACGACGCTCTTGACGCAGTCGGCCCAAGGACCTGCGGTCAGCAACTGCGGCCTGGTGAAATTCAGGATATCCTTGACGTGTTGCCGGGCGTTGTCATTGAGCAACTGGTCGGCGATGGAGCCGATCACCTCGTGGCCCTGATAGCCCCATGCGGACGCGCCGGTTGGAAACAGAAGGCAGAGGCAGAACAGGCAGTTGAGCGCGACCAGCAGTCTCGACATCGATTGCTCCGGTTCGATCTATTTCGGATTGCAGTTAGGACACAATGCAATCAGACGTGCAATGGCCCGGCCCGCGCATCCTGCCGGTATCCCGGTGACGCCGGTGCGATCATCCACGGTCGCACAGGTGCCGTAAGCCTGGGTCCAGTCTCCTTTGCATGGGGTTGTTTTCGCGATTTTGTTCAGGCACGGCCGAGCCTGCCTCTACCGCCCCCGGAAGCGCGGCTTGCGCCGCTCGAGGAAGGCCGCGACGCCCTCCTTGTGGTCCTCGCTCAGGCTTGCCAGCGCAAACTGGTCGACGTCCATGTGGCTGGCGAGGTCGTCGAGCGCGTGCGCCAGCCGATTGACGGTCAATTTCGTCATCGCCACCGACAGCGGCGGCTGCGCGGCGACCTTCGCGGCGAGCGCCATGGCGGCGTCGAAGGCCTTGCCGGGATCGGCCACCTCCTCCACCAGGCCCCATTCGTAGGCTTCCGCAGCCGAGATGCGCTGGTCGGCCAGTATCACCGCCTGCTTGGTCCGCGCCGGTCCGATCAGATGCAGCATGCGCGGCACGCTCTGCCAGCTCATGTTCATGCCGAGCCCGATCTCGGGTACCCGCAAATGGGCGTCGCGGGCCATCACGCGGAAATCCAGCGCCACCGCGAGCGCCACGCCGCCGCCGATGCAAAAGCCCTCGATCGCGCCGATGGTGATCTGCTCCATCTCCTGCCAGGCCCGGGTCAGCCGCGGCCCCAGCTTGAGGTGGCGGCGCAGGGAACCGAGATCCATGGTCCGGCGCGCGCGGCCTTCGGGATCCTTCAGGTCGAAGCCGGCGCTGAACGCCTTGGCGCTGCCGGCGAGCACCACAACCGAGGTCTCGGCGTCGTCCTCGAAGCCGCGCGCGGCATCGGTGAGCTGGCGCAGCGCTTCCGGCGACAGCGCATTGATGCCGTCGCCGCGATCGAACCGCACCACCGCGATACGGCCCTCGGGCCCGAGGCCCCTTTCGATCGACACAAAATCTCCCACGTGCCACCTCCCTGCCCGTCATTTTCCGAAACGATAGCGCAGAAATCGCCGGACCACATCACGCGGGCTGCGCTTCCGCCCCAACATCTCGACATCAGCAGTCGAAAGCGGCTATCTTCAAGGCATGACCGACCACGATCATCATCGTCACGATCACGACCATTCGGAATTGTCCGAGATGGAGTTGCGGGTGCGCGCGCTGGAGACGATCCTGGCCGAGAAGGGATATGTCGAACCGGCTGCGCTCGATGCCATCATCCAGGCCTACGAAACCAAGATCGGCCCGCATAATGGCGCGCGGGTCGTCGCCAAGGCCTGGTCGGACCCTGTTTTCAAGCAGGCCCTGCTGGCTGACGCCACCAAGGCCGTGGGCACGCTCGGCCATGTCAGCCGGGTCGGCGATCATCTCGTAGCGGTCGAGAACACCGCTTCCCTGCACAACATGGTCGTGTGCACGCTGTGCTCCTGTTATCCCTGGGAGATGCTGGGGCTGCCTCCGATCTGGTACAAGGCCGCGCCCTATCGTTCCCGCGCCGTCAGGGATCCGCGCGGCGTGCTCGCCGATTTCGGCGTCAGCTTGCCGAAGGAAACCGAAATCCGGGTGTGGGACTCGACCGCCGAGACGCGCTTCCTGGTGCTGCCGATGCGGCCCGCGGGCACCGAAGGCTGGAGCGAGCAGCAGCTCGCCGAGCTGGTGACGCGGGACTCGATGATCGGCACCGGATTTCCGAAGACGCCGGGAGCGCCGTCGTGAATGGCGTGCACGACATGGGCGGGATGGACGGTTTTGGCAAGGTCGAGGCTGAGCCGAACGAGCCGATGTTTCATACCGAGTGGGAAGCCCGCGTGCTGGCGATGGTGCGCGCGATGGGCGCCGCCGGCGCGTTCAACATCGATGCCTCGCGCTTCTATCGGGAGGCGTTGCCGCCCGAAGTTTACCTCACGAGTTCATATTACAAGAAGTGGCTGCTCGGGCTCGAAGACCTGCTGAGGGAGAAGGGCTACATCGCGGCCGGCGAAATGGCCGCCGGCCATGCGATCGAACCGGCGAAACCGCTGAAGCGCGGCAAGTTTACCGTCGGTGACGTCGCGCGCGTGATGGTGCGCGGCAAATTCGCGCGCGAGGCGGCAGCCCCCGCAAAATTCAAGCCGGGCGACCGCGTTCGTGCGAAAAACATTCACCCCGCGACCCATACGCGGCTGCCGCGCTACGCGCGCGGCCATCTCGGCGTGATCGAACGCAACCATGGCTGCCAGGTGTTCCCCGATTCGGCGGCGATGGATGCCGGCGAGAATCCGCAATGGCTCTACACGGTCGTGTTCGACGCGACCGAATTGTGGGGCGCGGATGCCGACCCATCCTCGAAAATATCCATCGATGCGTTCGAGCCCTATCTGGACCCGGCATGACGGATGCCGCGACCGAGATTGCGTCCACGGCGCTGCCCGGCATCCCCCGCGACGACGACGGCCCGGTGTTTCGCGAACCCTGGGAGGCGCAAGCCTTTGCGATGGCGCTCGCGCTGCATGGGCGTGGGCTGTTCACGTGGAAGGAATGGGCTCAAGCGCTCGCCGAAGAGATCAAGCACGCCCAGGCGAATGGCGATCCTGACACCGGCGAGACCTATTACCGACATTGGCTCGCGACGCTCGAGCGACTGATATCGGCGAAGGGGGTGGCCAGCCCCGAGATCTTGCACCGCTATCGCGATGCCTGGGACCACGCCGCCGACCGCACCCCGCACGGTTCGCCGATCGAATTGAAGCCGGAGGATTTTGCGGCCTAAGCGGACGTCTCGACGTATTGCCGCCATCCCTTGGCACGCAACGCGCAGGCCGGGCATTGGCCGCAACCGTAACCCCAGTCGTGCCGCGCGCCGCGTTCGCCGAGATAGCAGGTATGGGAGTGTTCGCGGATCAAATCGACCAGCCCTGCCCCGCCGAGTTCATCCGCAAGCCGCCATGTCGCGGCCTTGTCCAGCCACATCAGCGGCGTGTGCAATTCGAATTGCGTGTTCATCCCGAGATTGAGCGCCGTCCCCAGCGCGCGAATGGTTTCGTCGCGGCAATCCGGATAGCCCGAATAATCGGTCTCGCACATCCCGCCGACGATGTGACGGACGCCGCGCCGGTAGGCGAGTGCGGCCGCAAAGGTCAAAAATACCAGATTGCGGCCGGGCACGAAGGTATTGGGCAGGCCGTCCGCCCCGATCGCAATCGCGACATCGCGCGTCAGCGCGGTGTCGGAAATCTCCGCCAGCGTTGGAATCTTCAGCGTGTGGCTCTCCCCCAGCCGTGCGGCCCAATCCGAGCGCAACGATTTCATGACGTCGACGAGATGCTCGCGGCACTCCAGCTCAATGGCATGGCGCTGCCCATAGTCGAAGCCGAGGGTTTCGACGCGCGCAAAGCGCTGCAGCGCCCAGGCGAGGCAGGTCGCGGAATCCTGTCCGCCGGAAAACAATACCAGCGCGGTTTCGGATGGCGATCGGTCGTTCATGGCGTGCCCCTTAGCACTCATCGATCGGGCGGCCAATCGGTGGAAAAGGACGCCCGGGACGGATCGTTCCGCTGGGATCGCAGCGTCTCTTCCGGCATACAGGCCTGATGTTGTTCAGCTCAGGTGCACGATGACCCCTTCCCGCGATATTTCACGCCTGCTCGAAATCATGGCTGAGCTGCGAACGCCGGGCAGCGGCTGCCCGTGGGATCTCGAACAGGATTTTGCGACGATCGCGCCCTACACCATCGAGGAAGCCTACGAGGTCGCCGACGCCATCGCGCGCGGCGATTTCGACGATCTCAGGGACGAACTCGGCGATCTCCTGCTGCAGGTGGTCTATCACGCCCGCATGGCGCAGGAGCAAAATGCCTTCGCCTTCGGCGACGTGGTGGAAGCAATCACGCGGAAAATGATCCGCCGGCATCCTCACGTGTTCGCCGACAAGGACGGCAACATCCAGCCCGCCGGCGTCAAGAGCGCCTGGGAGCGCATCAAGGCCGAGGAAAAGGCCGAACGCGCGGCGCGGCGTCCGCCGGAAGACGCGCCCAACTCGCTGTTGTCGGGCGTCAAGGTCGGACAACCCGCCCTGGCGCGCGCGATGGAATTACAGCGCAAGGCTTCAAGCGTCGGCTTCGACTGGAACGATCCGCGGGCGGTGCTGCACAAGATCCGCGAGGAAGCCGACGAGATCGAGGCCGCGCTCGATCGCGGCGATGCTCGGGAACTCGCCGGCGAAACCGGCGATCTCCTGTTCGCCTTGGTGAACTTGGCCCGCCATGTCGGCGCCGACCCCGAGATGGCGCTGCGCGGGACCAACGCCAAGTTCGAGCGACGGTTTGGATATATCGAGCGGGCGCTGGCCGCGAAGGGCCGCATGCTCAACGGCGCTTCGCTGGAAGAAATGGACGCGCTGTGGGATGAGGCAAAGGCGAACGAGTAGCGGCTATCCCCTCCCTCGCGAAATCGTGTGGCGATGACAACCGAGTGAGCCCGGGACCCGCCATGAAGCTTCCGCGCAATCCCGGGGTGTCCGGTCCGGCAGGAATTGACATGAACGGCTTGAACGCGTTGCGCGCGAGCAGCAACAAACATGGGGGCCTCAGAACAGGAAACGCTCATGCGAATTACGACTTCTGCGCTTGCCGCGCTGCTGGCCCTGATTGTCACGCCAGCTCAAACTCTCGCAGGCGGTTACGCCAACCTCGTTGTGGTCACCGGACCGGGAATTCGAACCGAAGGTGTCGCCGTCAGAGGCTGTTGGCCGGGCTATCTTCCGTTCGCCGATACGAGCAAGGGTGCCGTCGATGAACCGCCGGCAGACCTTCCCCGCTTTGTCCTGAGCGGCAGGACCGAGCGCGGCGAAACGTTCACGATCTTGTATGTGCGGGATCCGTCCGGACACGCTTTCGTCTATCTGCCGCCGCTGAGCGAGACCGACCATCCCCAGCATTTGAACGAGGAGAGTGGCGCGTATTATGCGGAACATGCCGGCAAGTGGTATCCGTTTTTCCGCTTGGCTCAGTTTGCGATGTGGGACGAGCTGATTGCTGGAGCCGTAGCGCAGTCAGATCGAGTCCAGTGAGATGACGCCTCACCCTGCCGGGAGCGCTGTTCAAGCCGTGGCCAATGGCCTGTAAACAACCTGGCAAGCGAGCGCAACAGCATCGGGTGGGCAAACCAGCGCTTGGGCAGCTTATACATCATCGCGTTGTTGAGATACGATTTGACGAACGGCACCCGAGTGCCGTTGACCGCGATCACGCCACATGCGGCACGGCATCAAACCGGTTGACCACGATGGCGCGCTTGGTCTCGTCGACGCGCACGGTCATGTCGAAGCGGCCCTCGTGAAGCTGCTTGTTCAGGACTTCCGAGTTGCGGTGCAGCCAGCTGATGCCGGCGCCGTCGGAGGCGTCGATCGACAGGTCGAGCGTGGTGCGCGTCAGCGCCAAACGTTGCTCGATCGCCGCCAGCAGCGCGTCGATCCCCTCCCCGGTTTCGGCGGAAACCAGGAAACACGGCCGCTCCGGCGGGCGGCGCGCGGCGATATTGCGCAAATTCTCGCGCGCCTCGGGATCGAACCGGTCGATCTTGTTCCAGACTTCGAGAATGCGCGCGCCCGCATCGGGATCGATGCCGAGCTGGCGCAGCACGGCATCGACGTCGCGCTGCTGCGCATCGGCGTCCTCGTGCGAGATATCGCGGACATGGAGGATGATATCGGCCTCCAGCACCTCCTCCAGCGTCGCGCGAAACGCCGCCACCAGCTGTGTCGGCAGGTTGGAGATAAAGCCGACCGTGTCCGACAGCATCGCCTTGCCGTCGTGCGGCAGCTTGAGTGACCGCAACGTCGGGTCCAGCGTTGCGAACAGCATGTCGGCGGCCTGCACGTCGGCGCGGGTCAGGCGGTTGAACAGCGTCGATTTTCCGGCGTTGGTGTAGCCGACCAGCGCCACCACGCGATAGGGCACCCGCTGCCTTCCGGCGCGGTGTAGCCGTCGCGTCGCCTGCACCTTCTTGATTTCGTCCTCTAGGCGCTTGATGCGATCGCCGATCAGCCGGCGGTCGGCCTCGATCTGGGTTTCGCCGGGTCCCCCCATGAACCCAAAACCGCCGCGCTGGCGTTCCAGATGGGTCCAGGACCGCACCAGCCGCGAGCGCTGATAGTTCAGATGCGCGAGTTCGACCTGCAGCGCGCCCTCCCTGGTCTTGGCGCGGCGGCCGAAGATTTCCAGGATCAGCCCGGTGCGGTCGAGCACCTTGGTGTTCCAGGCCTTTTCCAGATTGCGCTGCTGGATCGGCGACAGCGCGCAATCCATCACCACCAGCTCGATCTCGTGCCCGGTGATGAGCCCCACGATCTCCTCGACCTTGCCCTTGCCGAGATAGGTCGCGGGCCGGATCTGATTGACCGGCGCGATCAGCGCGTCGGCGATCGAAAGGTCGATGGCGCGCGCTAGACCTTTGGCTTCCTCCAGCCGCGCCTCGGCATCGCGGATGGCGTGACTGTCCGTTTGCGCCTCGGGGTCGCCGCGGCGCATGCGCAAATAGGGGCCGATGACAATCACCCGCCCGGTTGCTTTACCCCCTGCCGACCTCGGACGGTCGGCACCCCGTTCCAGATCCCGGGGTTCCAATCAGATCACCCTCAAGCCGGAGCATCCTCGCCGCCTTCGAACAACTGGATCGGAGCGCCGGGCATGATGGTCGAGATCGCGTGCTTGTATACAAGCTGCGAATGACCGTCGCGCCGCAGCAGCAGGCAGAAATTGTCGAACCATGTGACAATCCCCTGCAGCTTCACTCCATTGACCAGAAAGATCGTCAGTGGCGTTTTGGTTTTGCGAACGTGATTAAGGAAGGTGTCCTGTAGGTTTTGTGCGCGGTCGGCCGCCATTGTTTTTATCCCGCATTCTTGTGGCTTGCTTTTTATTGAACCGATGGCTGCCCTCTTGCGGAGCGTCCACCGGTCGCCGGCATCCCCTGAGATCCCCCTCCGGGCACGCGACGGCATGATTAGAAGGCAGGCGCGGTTTTTAGGCAAGCCGGTTCACGCCCCCGGCGGTCGAGAACGACGGAGTAATCCCCGGGGACTGCCTGAAAAGTCGGCAATTTATCAAGCAGATGCATGAAACATGGCGGCGCGGCCGAGATCAGCCGACCCCAAGCGCCTTGAGCTTGCGATGCAGCGCCGAGCGCTCCATGCCGACGAATTCCGCCGTGCGAGAGATGTTGCCCGAGAAGCGGCTGATCTGGGCAATCAGATAATCGCGCTCGAACACCTCCCGCGCCTCGCGCAGCGGCAGGCCCATGATATGCTCGCCGTTGTTGCTGGTCGGCATCGCCGGCACCATGGAGCCCACGTCCTGCGGCAGCATATCGGCGGTGATGATGACTTCCGGACCGCCGCCCGCCAGAATCATGACGCGCTCGACATTGTTGCGGAGCTGGCGGACGTTGCCGGGCCAGACATGCGACTGCAACACCGCCATCGCATCCTGGCCGATCTGGCGTTTCGGCAATCCGGTCGCGACCGAAATCTGGTCCATGAAATAGTCGATCAGCTCGGGAATGTCCTCGCGGCGCTCCGATAGCGGCGGCACGCGGATCGGCACCACCGACAGCCGGTGATAGAGATCCTCGCGGAAGCGGCCTTCGGCAATCTCTTCTTCCAGGTTGCGGGCAGTCGACGAAATGATGCGGACGTCGACATTGACCTTGGTGGTGCCACCCGAGCGCTGGAACGTCTGATCGACCAGGACCCGCAGAATCTTGTTCTGGGTCTCGCGCGGCATGTCGCCGATTTCATCGATGAACAGGGTGCCGCCATGGGCTTCCTCCAGCGCGCCAGCCTTGCGCTGATGCTCGCCATTGGACTGTTCGACGCCGAACAATTCGACTTCCATGCGCTCCGGGGTGATCGCCGCGGCATTGATGACGACGAAGGGGCCTTCGGAGCGGGTTGACATGTTATGCAGCGTGCGCGCCGCCAGTTCCTTGCCGGACCCCGAAGGACCAACGATCAGGATGCGGCTATTGGCCTTGGCGGCCCGCTCGATGGTCTGGCGCAGCTGGTTCATGCAGGCGGAATGCCCGGTCAGCACGCTCGCCGCAGGCGCCAGTTGCTTGAGTTCCTTCACTTCGCGCTTCAGCCGCGACGTCTCGAGCGCCCGCGTCGCCACCAGGATCAGCCGGTCCGACTTGAACGGCTTCTCGATGAAGTCGTAGGCGCCGCGCTTGATGGCGGCGACCGCGGTTTCGATGTTGCCGTGGCCGGAGATCATCACGATCGGCAGATCGGCATGGTCCCGCTTGATCTGCTCCAGCAGCTGCAGCCCATCCAGCTTGCTGCCCTGCAGCCAGATATCGAGAAACACCAGATGCGGACGGCGCTGGGCAATTTCCGCCAGCGCCGAATTGCTGTCGCGCGCGGTGCGGGTGGTAAAACCCTCGTCGTCGAGGATGCCCGCAACCAGATCCCGGATATCGGCTTCGTCATCGACAATCAGAATGTCACTTGCCATGGGTTACGCCCTGTCTGGTCAGCTGCCTGTCGCGGCTTCGATTTTTGTTTCAGTGTTGGTCGCTTCTGCCGGCTCCGTGGTTCCGGATGCCGGCCGGGTTGTCTCGGGAGCGGTCGTTTCCTTTACTTCGGCCTTCGGTGCATGGCCCGATATCGCAAAACGCAACCGCATCCAGGCGCCGCGTTGGCCGGGCCGGATATCGGCGGCATCGTTCAGCTCGATCCGGCCGCCATGGTCTTCCAGCACGCGGCCGACGATGGCAAGTCCAAGGCCGGTGCCCTTCTCACGTGTCGTAACGTAGGGTTCGAGCAGGCGTGCCCGGCTCACCTTTGGCAGTCCGATGCCGTTATCGATGACGTCGATCACGATATCATCGTTTTCGCGCGCGGCGATGACATCAATGCGTCCCTTGCCAAGCTGATCCGACGGCACCGCCTCGATCGCCTCGGTCGCGTTCTTGATGATGTTGGTCAGCGCCTGCGAAATCAGCCGCCGGTCGAACTGCGCGCGCATCGGCTCCTGCTTGATTTCCGCCTCGATATCGATGTCGGGATGCCCGACCCGCATCAGGAACACCGCCTGGCGCACGGTATCGGCGACGTCCTCGCCCTCGATCACCGGTTTCGGCATCCGGGCAAAGCGCGAGAATTCATCGACCATCCGCCTGATATCGTCGACCTGGCGCACGATCGTATCCGTGCACTGCTCGAAAATGGCCTTGTCCTCGGTGATGGCTTTGCCGAACTTGCGCCTGATGCGCTCGGCCGAAAGCTGAATCGGGGTCAGCGGGTTCTTGATTTCGTGCGCGATGCGGCGGGCGACGTCGGCCCATGCCGAGGTGCGCTGCGCGGAAATCAGTTCGGTAATGTCGTCGAGGGTGATGATGTAACTGTCGCGTGACTGGCTGGTCTGCTCGGCACTGACGCGAACCGAAAGATTGCGCTCATTGCCGTCGCGCTGGATCGTGATCTGGCCCTGGACCAGCCGCTGCGTGCCCTCCCGCGCCGTTTTCATCATGTCATCGAGTTCGGGAAGCACGTCCGACAGCGGATGACCCAGCGTCTCCGATTCGGCGTGACCGATCAGTTTTTCGGCGGAGCGGTTGAGAATGCCGACGCTGCCGGACGCATCGACGCCGATGATGCCGGCGCTGGCGGAGGACAACACCGCCTCGATGAATTCGGCGGCGGCTGTCGATCAGGTCGCTGGCGCTGACCAGTTCATCGCGTTGGGTGCGCAACTCATGGGTCATCTTGTTGAAGGTCTCGCCGAGCTGCGCGAGATCGCCCTCCGACTTGTGTACCGGAACCTGCACGTGCAGATCGCCGGTCGACACGATATTGGCCGCGCTCATCAGCCGCCGGATCGGGGCGACCAGCCAATTTGCAAAATTCAACCCGATCAGCACCGAAGCCATCAGGATGGTCAGCGCGATCACCGCAAACATCAGCGCGAATGACACCTGGATGCCGAGCCGGCGCGACTCCAGCTCGGCATATTCGGCGGAAATAGCTTCGGTCTGGCTGAGTTGCGCGACCACGGCAGGATCGAGCGGACGCGCGACGTAGAGAAATACATCGTTGAACGCGCGCAGCCGGATCACGGCCGCGACGTAGTTTTCCTCGGGGATCACCGAGATTTCAGGTTGGGTTTCGTTGACGTTGGCGAGGATCTCCGAAGGCGGCGGCGCGAACGTCAACTGAACGCCGGTTTGCGCCGAATCCAGAATATGGCCTTGCTTGTCGATCAGCATCGCGCTTGGCAGGTTGCGCGCGACGGCGCCCGCGGTCAGCAGCTCGCGGAATGTTCCGCGATCCTGATCGTATAACGGCCTTGTATGGGCGATATCGTTGGCCATTCCCAGAATGTCGCCGCTGACGAGCTGCGCGTGTTCGTTGGTATAGGCGCGGGCAATGCTCAGCGAGTTCTGGATCGCTTCGCGGGTCGGGCCTGAGAACAGCCGGTCGAGTCCGCGATCGATGGTGACGTTGGCGACGATCGCCACCAGCACCGCCGGCACGACCGCGATGCCGGAGAACAGGCTGACGATCTGGATATGCAGCCTTGCCGCCGCCCGGCCCCGCCGCCGGGCCTGCATCACCTGCCAGACCTCGCGGACGATGATGCCGACCAACAACAGGATGGTCGCGGCGTTGATCAGGATGAAGGAATAGACCACCACAGGCCGAGGTTCGATCGGCGTCAGGCCGGTGAGCACCACGAAGGTGAGGAAGGCCGACAGCAGCGCCAGCACGACCGCGAACGGCGCCAGCAACCTCCGCAGGGTCGACCCCTGGGGTTCGGCGAACGACGGATCGAATGAGGCGGCCGAGGTGTCTGCGCTGGTCATTCCGGCAAAAGGTGAGAGCTGAAGGCCTCCCGCCCGCCGGGAAACACCGGCAGCGGACTGATGCATTCATACCACAATGTTGCCGAATTACGACAATTCCTTGGCGTCCTTGTCTTTTGGACGCGCAGTTTCCAGACGATCTGCCCGATGAGGATACAACCCTCTGAAAAGCCGTTAGTTACCGCTCCGATAGACCTGAATGTCCAGGTCGCGAATCTTCTTCCGCAGCGTGTTCCGATTGAGGCCGAGCAAATCGGCGGCGCGGATCTGATTGCCCCGGGTGGCCGCCAGAGCGGCGGTGAGCAGCGGCACCTCGATCTCCTTGAGGATGCGGTGATAGAGGCCGGGCGGTGGCACGCCGTTTGGAAAGCCCGAAAAGTGCGATGACAGATAGGCCTCGACCGCGCCGCCGAGATTGTCGACGCCGTGGTGCACGGCGCCGCCCGACGTCACCGCAGGCGGCGCCAATTCGCCGTCGATCACAGAGCCCGTGATCACGTCCTGCGGATAAAGTGCCGCGAGCCTTCGCGCGAGGTTTTCGAGTTCGCGGACATTGCCGGGCCAGCGGTGCTGCTTCATGCGCTCCAGCGCCAGCGCATCGAGCTTCTTCGGCGGCAGGCCGTCCTTCTCGGCGAGCGCGAAGAAATGCCGGATGAGGTCGGGCAGATCCTCGATCCGCTCGCGCAGCGGCGGCAGCCGCAACGGCACCACGTTGAGGCGGAAGAACAGGTCCTCGCGGAACAGGCCCTGCTGGATCAGGATCCGCAGATCCTTGTTGCTGGCGGCGACGATCCGCACATCGGTCTTGATCGGGGTGCGGCCGCCGACGGTGGTGTATTCGCCCTGCTGCAGCACCCGCAGCAGGCGGGTCTGCGCCTCCATCGGCATGTCGCCGATTTCGTCGAGGAACAGCGTGCCGCCCTCGGCCTGCTCGAAGCGGCCGGAGGCGCGGGTGTTGGCGCCGGTGAAGGCGCCACGCTCATGGCCGAACAGCTCGGACTCGATGAGGTCGCGCGGGATCGCCGCCATGTTGACGGCGACGAAAGGACCGTTGCGCCGCTTGCCGTAGTCGTGCAGCGCGCGGGCCACCAACTCCTTGCCGGTGCCGGATTCGCCCGAGATCATCACAGTGAGATCGGTCTGCATCAGCCGCGCCAGCACGCGATAAATTTCCTGCATCGCCGGCGACCGGCCGACCAGCGGAATCGAGTCGAATTCGGATTCGTCGACGTGGTTGGCGACCCGCTCCTTCGGCTCCGCCAGCGCTCTCCCTACGATGGCGATCAGCTCCTTCAGATCGAACGGCTTCGGCAGATATTCGTAGGCGCCGCGCTCGGAGGCGCGGATCGCGGTCATGAAGGTGTTTTGCGCGCTCATCACGATGACAGGCAGATTGGGCCGCATCTTCTTGATCCGCGGCAGCAGGTCGAACGCGTTCTCGTCGGGCATCACCACGTCGGTGATCACCAGATCGCCCTCGCCCTGGCTGACCCAGCGCCACAACGTCGCCGCGTTCCCGGTCAGTCGCACCTCGTATCCGGCGCGTGAAAGGGCCTGGTTCAGAACCGTTCGGATCGCCGTGTCGTCGTCGGCGACGAGTATGCTACCTGCGGGCATTGTTATCCCTCATCTTGTGTCCTGTGAGGCATGCAACGGTGTCCCGGAAACCTCGTCGCGGCTGCTTTGGTCGAAATGCTTGGCAGAATTGAACATCGGCAGCAGCACGCGGAAGATGGTCTTGCGCGGCTGCGACTCGCATTCGATGATGCCGCCGTGATCGCCGACGATCTTGGCGACCAGCGCCAGACCAAGTCCGCTGCCCGTCGGCTTGGTCGTGACGAACGGATCGAACAGATTGGGCAACAGGTCTTCCGGCACACCGGGACCATTGTCCTTGACGCAGAATTCGAGCGGCAGCGAAACCCGGGATTTCTTGCCGGGAACCGAGAGCCGCACGCCCGGGCGGAACGCGGTGGTCAGCTGGATCTCGGCATCGCTGCCGAGATCGGCCACCGCTTCGGCGGCGTTCTTGACCAGGTTGAGAAACACCTGAATCAGCTGGTCCTGATTGGCCAGCACCGGCGGCAATGACGGATCGTATTCCTCGACGAAGCGGATGTTGCGGGCAAAGCCGGATTGCGCCAGCCGCTTGACGTGGTCGAGCACGCTGTGAATGTTGACGGGACCACGCGCCACCGGCCGGTCGTCGCCGAACACTTCCATCCGGTCGACCAGGGTGACGATGCGGTCCGCCTCGTCGCAGATCAGCCGGGTCAGCATGCGGTCTTCCGAGGAGGCCGCCTGCTCCAGGAGTTGCGCCGCGCCGCGGATGCCGGACAGCGGATTCTTGATTTCGTGCGCCAGCATCGCGGCCAGCGCGATCACCGAACGCGCCGCACTTCGGTGCGTCAATTGCCGGTCCATCTTGTCGGCGATGGTGCGCTCCTGCAGCATCACGACGATATGGCCGGGCCGCTCGGTCAAGGGCGCGACATGAAGGTCGACCTGACGATCGCCGCCGATCCGCGGCGTGCCCAGATCGACCTTGTACTCGTTGACCGGCGAACCGCTGGTGCGCACCTGTTCGATCAGCGCCAGCAGCGGACTGCCGAACGGCACCAGTTCCTTCAGCGACTGGCGCTGCAGGAATTGCGTCGAGATCTCGAAAAACGATTCGGCCGCCATGTTGGCGTCGACGATCCGGCCGTCGGGCGCCACCAGCAGCACCGGATTTGGAAGTGCGTTGAGGATGGCCTCGCCATCGGTGGGAACGGGCCTGCGATGTTCCGCGACTGAGCTCATGCAGCTGCACTCCATGCAAAGTCGTCGAAGGCATCCGCGAGCGATCGATGCACGCAAGCGGGGTCGTCCGATGTCAGAATCCTTTCGCGCCAGCTCTTGAGTTTTGCAGCCGGCGCGCGGCTGCATCGCCCGGCCACCTCCAGCGCCCAGCCGAGATGCTTGCGCGCATGCCGCAGGCCGACGCGCAGTCCATAGTGGCTGCAAACTTCATCGTAGAGCGCGCGAACGTAATTGAGCTGTTCGGCAAGCGGCGGCGCGGTTTCGGCGATTCCGGTTTCCAGGCGACGGCCGATCTGACCGGGCAGCCAGGGTTGGCCTTGTGCGCCACGGCCGACCATCACGGCGTCGGCGCCCGACGCCTCGAGCGCCGCCACGGCTTTTTCGAATGATGTGATATCGCCGTTGACCACGAGCGGAATGGCGATCGCGTGCCTGACCGCGCGCACGGCGGTCCAATCGGCATCGCCCTTGTAGAACTGGCAACGCGTGCGGCCGTGCACCGAAATCATCCGCACGCCGGCTGCTTCCGCTCGGCGCGCCAATTCCGGCGCGTTGAGCGAGCGCTCGTCCCAGCCGAGCCGCATCTTCAACGTCACCGGCACTTCGACCGCCGCGATCGTGGCCTCGATCAACTTTATGGCGTGATCGAGATCGCGCATCAGCGCCGAGCCGGACTGGCCGCCGGTGACGTGGCGCGCCGGGCAGCCCATGTTGATGTCGATGATCTCGGCGCCGGCGGCCTCCGCGATACGCGCGCCCTCCGCCATCCATTTGGCCTCGCAGCCCGCGAGCTGCACGACATGGGGACCAATTCCCGTCGCCTCGCAGCGCAGCCGCGACATTGGGCGGCCATGCACGAGGTCGTCGCTTGCGGTCATCTCCGAGATGACGAGGCCGGCGCCAAGCGCTGCAGCCAAGCGTCGAAACGGCATGTCCGTGATGCCGGACATTGGCGCGAGAAGCACCCGGTTGGCGACGTTTATCTCGCCGATCTTCAACGGCTTAGGGCCAAGGCGTACACATTCCGAGCCGGTCACGGGCGTCTCGTTTTTCTGGCAGGCGCATCATTGCGACTGCCGGGAAACATTTTGAGCACAAATCTTGTGCAGTCAAGCTTCATGCCTACACTTTAGACAGTTCTGGCAATCTTGCAAGTGCACTGCAACAAAATTTGCTGCCCAAAGTTTTGGGGAAACACGCTGTTCTCCTGCCGCCTTCATGATAAGGCCTGTGCGGCCTTGCCACCACCTGCGCTGCCTAGCCCAACCCCTTGATCCCGCAAATCGAAGTCATGCCGAAACCTGAGCGGACCGCAGCCATTCTCGTCGCCGCCGGGCGCGGCCTCCGGGCCGGCACGGGCGGACCGAAGCAATATCGCTCGATCGGCGGGGAAACCGTGATTTTTCGGGCCATGGAACCGTTTTGCCGCCATCCACAGGTTTTTGCAGTGCAGCCGGTCGTCAATCCCGACGACACCGCAATGTTCAATGCCGCCGTCCGCGAATTGCGCCATCAGTCTCCCACCAATGGCGGGGCCACGCGGCAGGCCTCGGTGCACGCCGGACTGGAAGCATTGGCCGATGAGAGACCGGATATCGTCCTGATCCACGATGCCGCGCGGCCGTTCGTCTCGGCGGCGCTGATTTCGCGCGCGATCGATGCCGCCGGCCGCACCGGTGCGGCGATTCCCGCGATCCCCGTCACCGACACCGTCAAGTTGATCGACGGCAGCGGCAACGTCGAAGCCACGCCCGATCGCGCCCGCTTGCGAGTAGCGCAGACGCCGCAGGCGTTCCGCTTCGATGTCATCCTCGAGGCCCATCGCCGCGCCGCGCGCGAGGGCCGCAGCGATTTCACCGACGATGCGGCGCTCGCGGAATGGGCGGGATTGACGGTAGCGACCTTTGAAGGCGATCCTGCCAACATGAAATTGACGACTCCGGAAGATTTCGTCCGCGAAGAAGCCCGCCTCGCCAGCCAACTCGGCGATGTCAGGACCGGCACCGGCTATGACGTGCACGCCTTCGGCAATGGCGATCACCTGATGATCTGCGGCGTCCGCGTCCCGCACACGCGCGGCTTTCTCGCGCATTCCGACGGCGATGTCGGCCTGCATGCGCTGGTCGACGCCATCCTCGGCGCGCTGGCGGACGGCGATATCGGTTCGCACTTTCCTCCGAGCGACATCAAATGGAAGGGCGCGTCCTCCGATCGATTCCTCAAATACGCCGTCGATCGGGTCACGGCGCGCGGCGGCCGTATCGCCAATCTCGAAGTGACGCTGATCTGCGAGCGCCCGAAAATCGGTCCGCTCCGCGACACCATGCGCGCGCGCATCGCCGAGATCGGCGGCGTGAGCATCTCGCGCGTCGCGGTGAAGGCCACCACCAGCGAGCGGCTCGGCTTCACCGGCCGCGAGGAAGGCATCGCCGCCACGGCGAGCGCCACCATCCGTCTGCCCTGGAGCGACTAAGATGAGCGGCAGCGACGCCCGCGCCCTCTCCCGCTCGCTGCTCGACCTTTGCCGGATGCGCAAGCTGACGATTGCGACCGCCGAATCCTGCACCGGGGGCCTCGTCGCCGGCGCACTCACCGATATCCCCGGCTCCTCCGACGTCATCGACCGCGGCTTCGTCACATATTCCAACGACGCCAAGCGCGCGATGCTCGGCGTCAAGGCGTCGACGCTCGAGAGTTTTGGCGCGGTCAGCAAGGAGACGGCGATCGCCATGGCGGTCGGCGCGCTGGAGCGGGCCGGCGTCGATCTCGCCGTCTCCATCACCGGCATCGCAGGTCCCGGCGGGGCGACCCCGGGCAAGCCGGTAGGCCTGGTGCATTTTGCGGTCGCCAGCCGCGACGGGCGCATCATCAACCGCGAATGCCGCTTCGGAGCCATCGGCCGCAGCGCGGTGCGCCAGCGCTCGGTGGTCGAGGCGCTGCGCATGCTGATGGAAATGGCGCGCGGACCGCAGACGCCGGCCAAATCGCGCCGCGAAGCGGCCACCCGGCTGCATCCGCGCGTGGCGCGCTCCCCGCGCCGCGCCGCCGTGAAGCGGCGGCGGCCGCCGCGGGCGTGACCGATCCGCACGCCTTCAACTTCGGCTCGCGATGCCCGGCCTGCCATAGATCACGTCCGCGCGCTTTTCGAACGCCGCGGCAAAGCGCTGGAACGCGGTGTCGAACATCGTGCCCATCAGCAGCGCCAGCATCCGGCTCTTGAATTCGTACGACAGATAGAAGGCGACCTCGCAGGCATTGTCCGCCTTCGGCTCGAAGCTCCAGCGGTTCTCCAGATTGCTGAAGGGACCCTGCAGGTACTCGACCAGGATTTTGAGGTTGGGACGGTCCAGCGTCACCCGGCTGGTGAACCCTTCGCGCACCAGGTTGAACGACACCGTCATGTCGGCGACCACGATTTCGGTGCCGTCGGGTTTTGTCGTGCGCTGGCGGATTTTCAGCGAACGGCACAGCGGCACGAATTCCGGATAGCGCTCGACGTCGGCGACCAGATCGAACATCTGCGCTGCGCTGTGGTTGACCCGGCGCCTGGAGTCGAATTTCGGCATCAGTGCGTACTCGCCTGGATGGCCGCCGACGACGCCAGATCCGTCAAATAACGCTCCGCCTGCGCCCTGCTGGTGAAGCAGACGAGCGCCTGATCGGGGCGCAATCCCTCGAAGTATTGGAGCAGCTTCGGCCGCCGCCGCTGACGATAGGTCCAGACATAGCGGAAGAATTCAGGATCGATCTTTTCCGGACAGCCAGGCGCCATTTCCGGCCGCACCCGTCCGTAGCTCGTGGCGATCCTCGCCATGATTCCGATCATGCAGGTGCTGCGCGGCAGATCGAACCAGATGACGGCGTCGGCGAACCTGCGGCGGATCTCGCCGGCGCGCGAGATATAGTCACCGTCCATGATCCAGCGCGGCCGGCAGGCGGCATCGGCAACACGTGCTTCAAACTCGGCCGCCTCCGGCGGCATCCAGCCGGGTTTCCAGAACAGCGCATCCAGCGACACCATCGGAATGCCGGTGATGCCGGACAGCCGCCGTGCGAACGTCGACTTGCCGGATCCGGACGACCCCATGACGAGGATGCGTTGCATGACTGAAATCCGAACAATCAGCCCAGCCGAGCCGCACGTGCCGCCCGCAGTTTTGCGAAATCATCGCCGGCGTGATGCGACGACCGGGTCAGGGGGCTTGCCGACACCATCAAAAAACCCTTGGTGTAGGCGACCTTCTCATAGCCCGAAAATTCGTCCGGCGTGACGTAGCGCATCACGGCGTGATGCTTGCGGGTTGGCTGCAAATATTGGCCGATGGTGAGGAAATCCACCTCCGCCGAGCGCAGATCGTCCATCACCTGCAGCACTTCGTGGCGTTCCTCGCCCAGCCCCACCATGATGCCGGACTTGGTGAAGATATGGGGATCGATCTCCTTGACCCGCTGCAACAGCCGGATCGAATGGAAATAGCGCGCGCCGGGGCGGACACTGAGATAACGCGACGGCACGGTTTCCAGATTGTGGTTGAACACGTCGGGTTTGGCGGCGACCACGAGCTCCAGCGCGCCGTCCTTGCGCAGGAAATCCGGGGTGAGGATCTCGATCGTGGTCGCAGGACACCGCGCGCGGATCGCGCGGATGGTTTTGGCGAAATGCTCGGCGCCGCCGTCGGCGAGATCGTCGCGGTCGACCGATGTGACCACGATATGGGCAAGCCCGAGTTTTGCGGTCGCCTCCGCCACATGCTCCGGCTCCAGCGTATCGAGGGCTGTGGGCATGCCGGTCTTGACGTTGCAGAAGGCGCAGGCGCGCGTGCAGGTGTCGCCCATGATCATGAAGGTGGCGTGCTTCTTGTCCCAGCACTCGCCGATATTCGGGCAGCCCGCCTCCTCGCACACCGTGACCAGGCCGTTTTCCCGGACGATGGCGCGGGTGTCGGCATAGCCGCGCGTATTCGGCGCGCGTACCCTGATCCAGTCGGGTTTTGGCGGCGACAGCGCGTCCGGCCGGTTCACCTTTTCGGGGTGACGCGGGCGCAGCGGCGTGGCGGAAACGGTATCGACGACGACGACCATGGGGAATCCGTATCTGACAGTCCTCTAGCTAATCCGGTGGACCGGCAACCGCAACCGCTCGCCTTGGTCCGGACCCGGCCTTATACCAGACGGAATGACCCCCAACCGCGACCTTGGCCCGCAAAAGCCCGGCAAACCGCTCAAGCGCGCCTTCTTTAACCGCAGCGTGCATGAGGTCGCGCCCGACCTGATCGGCGCGACGTTTCTGGTTGACGGCGTCGGCGGCATCATCGTCGAGCTCGAGGCCTATCATCACACCGAGCCGGCCGCGCATTCGTTCAACGGGCAGACACCGCGCAACACCGTGATGTTCGGGCCGCCCGGTTTTATCTATGTCTATCGTTCCTACGGCATCCATTGGTGCGTGAACTTCGTCTGCGAGAAGCGGGGCTCGGCGAGCGCTGTCCTGATCCGCGCGCTTGAGCCGACCCAGGGCCTTGCGACCATGCGGCGCCGGCGGAAATTGCACGACGAGCGGTTACTGTGCTCGGGTCCGGGCAAATTGACCGAAGCACTGGCGATCACGCATGCGCAGAACGGGCTGCCGCTCGATGTCCCGCCGATCGCGCTGTACGCGCGCACGGAAAAGCCTGACATCGTCACGGGCGTTCGGATCGGGATCACCAAGGCGGTCGAACTGCCCTGGCGATACGGGCTGAAGGGTTCGAAGTTTCTCAGCAGGCCGTTTTGACGGGGCATGTAGCCATCATTCCATCCATTGTCATTGCCGGGCTTGACCCGGCAATCCATCTTCTTCGAAAGAGTTTTGCGAAGCGTGATGGATGCCCGGGTCAAGCCCGGGCATGACGAGAGTTTTGTGCGGACACACCTACACATTCTCGCCGCATGCTTTTTTGCGCGAGGTATCCATTTATCTCCCGCCCTCCAATCGCATCTTTCGAATTTGGTCAGCCATCCTTTCCCTTGCATCATTCCGGGGCGATGCCAGCGGGTCCGGCCTCTGACCGGCCCGATGACGTCGAACTCGGAATGACGACAACGCGCGTGTGCGCTGCAGATCGCGCCGGCCGCTCGCCGAGCACCGTTCAGGCCATCCTGAACGCCGGATCGAAACCGAGTTCGCGTCTCGCCTTCGCGCTCGACACGGCGCCGTCGTCCTCGGCGATATTGTAGACGCCTGCACCCTTCGTTACCGCGAGCAGCGCCGCCTGGGCGGCGGTGTCGACATGGACCGATGGCGGTTTTGGCGGCGCGTCGTACCAGGTATCCGGTCCATAGAGATAGCCATAGCGCAGCACGACGCCGTCGATGCCCGGGGTTCGCAGAACCCCGCGTTCGAGCGCGACGATGCCCTCGACCGTCGACTGGCGCACGCCAACGGCAGCAACGTCCAACGGGTCGTCTTCGGTGCGCTTGCCCACGCCCGGCGCGTAGATGAAGGCGATGCTTTGCGCGATGGCACGCCGCGCGCCGGCGAATTTTGCTGAATGCATCAGGTTGCGCGTTCCCTCGATGCGCAGGCGGCGGTTCGCTTCTTGCGCCGCCGGGTAACCCGGCGTGCCCGGGGCGCTCGGCAAATCCGTGAGCTGGTGGATGACGATGTCAGGGCGCGCGACGGCAACCGCTTGCGCCAACGCCCCGGCGTCGAAGACGTCCACCACAATCGGCGTGACGCCGAGCGCCTGCAGCACCGAAACTTTCGCCTCCGTCCGCGTCGTGCCGGCGACTTCGTGTCCTGCTTCGCGCAGCAGCACCGCGAGCCGTCGCCCGATTGCGCCGGTCGCACCTGCCAGGAAAATCCTCATGCGGCCCGTCCGCTTGCCCTCATCACGTGGCCGCCCGGTCCGAGGCTGAGGCCCTGCTTCAGGTCCCCGTAGAAGCGGTTCGCCAGCGCCGCCACGCCGAGATCCTCGATCATCGTGAAGCCCTTTTCGCTCAGCAGCTCGGAAATTTCACCGGGATCGAACATGCTGAGCCACGGCTCGCCGCGCGCGGCTGCGGACGCAGCCATCGCCATGATCTTTTCGCGACGGCCTTCGTGATAATTTGCGAACGGCTCGGCATAGTCGAACACGACTTCCGAGTTCGGCACAGCTCCAATGAAATCCAGCGTCGTCGCGATCGCCGCCCTGGTCAGGTACGGCACCACGCCGAGCCACTGGAAGAACGCAGGGCATTCAGCCCGGAAGCCGGCGGCTTGCAGCCCCTCGGCCAGGCTCTGGCGCTCGAAGTCGACGGGGGCGAATGTGAGCGAACCTGGAATTGCCAGGCCCGCCTGCTTCAGCCGTTCGCGTTTCCAGCCTTGCGTTGCCGGATAATCGACCTCGAAGACGCGAACACCGAGGCCGGCATGCGGATTGCGCAGCGAAAACGTATCGAGGCCCGCGCCCAGCACGACAACCTGGCGGATGCCGCGCGCCACGCAGGCCGCCAGCGCCTCTTCGGAGAAGCGGCTGCGCGCGGCGATGAACAGCCGCATCGGCCGGCGCGACGGATCGGCCGCACTCGCCTCGAGACCGGCGCGGGTTTCGTCATCGAGAATTTGGATGGCGAAGGGATCGCTGAAGATGGAGCCGGCCTCCAGCGTCTGATGGATGGCGCGATAGGCGGCCGCGCCGCGTGCGGTGCTGCTTGGTTCTCCTGCGCGCAAGTTGATCTCCCGAGTTAGGCCGCGCGTTTGAGCCGCTCCAGCGCTTCCAGGATTTTTTCCTTGCGCGCCACCGCCGCCTCGCGCTTCTCTTTTTCTTCCTCGACGATTTCCTCCGGCGCGTTGGCGACGAATTTTTCGTTGCCGAGCTTGGCATCGACGCGCTTGATGTCGGCTTCGGCCCTTGTCAGCTCCTTGTCGAGCCGGGCTTTTTCGGCCGAAAGGTCGATCACGCCCTTCAACGGCAACGCCGCGATCTCGCCGCGCACCAACAGTTGCACCGCGCCCTCCGGCGCACGGTCGGCGAAGGAAATGTCCGACAGCCGCGCCATGCGCTTGACGACATCGCTCCAGCGCGGCGCGCGCTCCCGGGTCTCGGCGGAGCCGCCCGCGAGCACCAGCGGCGTCAGGGTCGACGGCGGGATGTTCATTTCCGCGCGCACCGAGCGGATCGCGGTGACGAGATCGACCACCCAGCCGATCTCGGCTTCGGCGGCCGGGTCGCTGAAGTCGGCGGCGTCGAATGCCAACAGCGCCGGCGGGATCAGCGCATCGGTCGGGCTCGTGGTCGCCAGCAGCGCCAGTTCTTCCGCGGTCACTGCGCTCTCTTTCAGCGACCACGGCGCCAGCGCCAGCAGGCCATCGCGTTTCGCCGTCACCTCCCACAGTTCTTCGGTGATGAAGGGCATGAACGGGTGCAGCAGTTTCAGGATCTCGTCGCGCGCCCAGGCTACCATGGCGCGGGTCTCGGCCTTGGCGTCGCTCTCCTCGCCGAGCAGCACGGGTTTTGCGAGTTCGAGATACCAGTCGCAATAGACGTTCCAGACGAAACGATAGATCGCGTTCGCCGCGTCGTTGAAGCGATAGGCTTCGATCGCCTCGGTGACTTCGCGCGTGGCGTGCGCGGTTTCGTGCGCGATCCAGCGGCTCAGCGTCTGCTTCGCTTTGGTCGGATCGAAACCGTCCGGCAGCGCGCAGGCATTGATCTCGGCAAAACGGCAGGCATTCCACAGCTTGGTTGCAAAATTTCGATTGGTTTCAACCAGTTGGGGCGAGAGCTTGATGTCGTGGCTGTGGGCTGCGCCACGCGCCAGCGCAAAGCGCAACGCGTCCGCGCCGTAATCGTCGATGACGCCGAGGGGGTCGATGACGTTGCCCTTCGACTTCGACATCTTCGCGCCCTTCTCGTCGCGAACCAGGCGGTGGATGTAGACGGTCGAAAACGGCGCGTCCTTCATGAAGTGAAGGCCCATCATCATCATCCGGGCGACCCAGAAGAAGATGATGTCCCAGCCCGTCACCAGCACGTCGGTCGGGTAATAACGATTGACCTCCGGCGTATCGTCGGGCCAGCCGAGCGTCGAGAACGGCCACAGCGCGGAAGAGAACCAGGTGTCGAGCACGTCCTCGTCGCGCATGATGAAGTCCGCGCGCTTGTTGCGGTCGAGCGCCATCTCGCGCCCCTGCTCTTCCGTGATGACTTCCCGCTCGACGTAATAGCCGAGCGCATTGCCGACCGCTTCCTCCTCGGTTTCCGCGACGAACACCTTGCCGTCCGGTCCGTACCAGGCCGGAATCTGATGGCCCCACCAGAGCTGGCGCGAGATGCACCAGGGCTGGATGTTTTCCATCCACTCGAAATAGGTTTTTTCCCAGTTCTTCGGCACGAAGCCGGTGGCGCCCGAGCGCACCGCCGATATCGCCGGCTGCGCCAGCGTTTTGGCGTCGACATACCACTGGTCGGTCAGATACGGCTCGATGACGACGCCGGAGCGATCGCCATGCGGCACCATGTGCGTGTTCGGCTCGACCCGCTCCAGGAAACCGAAATCCTCCAGCCGCGCCAGGATCTGCTTGCGCGCGGCAAAACGATCGAAACCGTGCAATTCCTCGGCAAGCTGGGAGGCGCCTTCCGGCAAGCCGCGCAGATAATCCTCGTTGCCGACGAGGTTGAGGGCTGCTTCCTGATCGAACACGTTGATCTGCGGCAGATTGTGCCGGCGGCCGATCTCGAAATCGTTGAAGTCGTGCGCCGGCGTGACCTTGACCGCGCCCGAGCCTTTTTCGGGATCGGAATAGTCGTCGGCGACGATTGGAATCCGTCTGCCGACCAGCGGCAGGATGACGTGCGTGCCGACCAGAGGCGCATAGCGCTCGTCGTCGGGATGCACCGCGACCGCGGTATCGCCGAGCATGGTTTCCGGCCGCGTGGTGGCCACCACGATGAAGCTCCTGGGATCGTCGGGATTGAAGCCCTTGCCTTCCAGCGGATAGCGCAGATACCACAAGCTGCCCTTGACCTCGACCTGCTGCACCTCGAGATCGGAAATCGCGGTCAGCAGTTTCGGATCCCAGTTGACGAGGCGCTTGTCCTTGTAGATCAACCCCTCGCGGTGCAATTCGACGAACACCTTGATCACCGCACGCGACAGCCCCTCGTCCATGGTGAAGCGTTCGCGCGACCAGTCGCAGGAGGCGCCGAGGCGCTTCAACTGGTTGATGATGACGTCGCCGCTCTCGGCCTTCCATTGCCAGACCCGTTCGAGGAATTTGGCGCGCCCCATCTCGCGGCGGCCCGGCTGCTGCCGTTCCATCAACTGCCGCTCGACCACCATCTGGGTGGCGATCCCGGCGTGATCGGTACCGGGCTGCCACAGCACGTCGCGGCCGCGCATGCGCTGGAAGCGGCACAGGATGTCCTGAATGGTGTTGTTGAGCGCATGCCCCATATGCAGCGAGCCCGTCACGTTCGGGGGCGGGATCACGATCGTGAACGGCCTGGCATCGCAGCGGTCCGGCCGGCCGGCCCGGAACGCCCGGCTGTCCTCCCAGATCAGGGACATGCGGGCTTCGATCTCGGCGGGCTGGTAGTTCTTCTCGATCATGGCTGTGCAATCATGGGGGGAACGAAGGCGCTAGAAAGCCGCAGGCGCGCGCCAAGTCAACACGACAGGCAGGCTGAAAGCTCCGATAAAGGGCGATGTAATGGCTGAACAACGGCCGTTAAAGCCTTGTAGCGGGCGGCCTATTGGCGTCCGCGCGAAACCCGCTCGATTTCGGCCTTGACGATCCGCTCCACCAGCCCCGGCAGATTGTCGTCGAGCCACGACTTCAGCATCGGCCGCAGCATTTCCTTGACCAGATCTTCCAGGGTCCGCGCATTGTTGCTGAGCACGGTATGGGCCAGCGTATTGAAGGCGGATTCGACCGCCGACACCGTCGAGCGCGACAGGATCGGCTGAGCTGGCGAGCTGCTTTCGAGTGGCGGCGGTTCGAACACAGGCTGCCGGTGCAGCGCCCTCGCCGCATTGGTTTCGGCAAATTCGATGTCGTCGTGCGGTTCGACCTTGTGAAACGCCGGCTGCGGCGGTTCCGACGGCGCCACCGCCATGTCGTCGGTGAGTTCGAACACCTCGCCGTCGGGCAGAGGCGGCCGGATCTCCTCGGGCGTGGTGGCTTCATCGAGACCGTTGAGAAGTGCGTCGATGTCGTCCTGGCTGTTCGACACGGGCGCAGGCGCAGGAGGTGGCGCTGGTTTCGCGGCCGGGGCTATCGCCGACGGCGGAATGTCTTTCATGACAGGCGGCTTGGCGGCCGGCGCGGCTGGTTTCGCGGGCTGCTCGGCGGCGGTCGCCGGCGGTTTTTCGCCGGCCGGCGGCCTGCCCTCGTCGTCGGCGATGATACGCCGGATCGACGCCAGAATCTCCTCCATCGAGGGCTCTTGGACCTTCGCAGGCTGCGTCATCTCCGACTCCAAATCATCCGCACGTTTTACACCAAGCCAGAGGTGATTTGCCGGTTCCGGATATGCAGGCCGGGAATTTCATCGCACAAGCCTGACTTGTCCCCAGATCAAGCGCCGCGCGACCGAATCAGGCTGAGCCCGCCCCCGCACGGGGCACCGTGGCGCGCGGCCTGTCCCACAGAGCATGCGGCGCGAATCGCTCTGCTGCCTGTAGCAAAGGTATGTCACGGCAATATTTGATTGCAAGCAACGCGCCGGCAAACGCCGGCGGTGTCCGGTGGCGATCAGCGTCCGTCGGGCGTGCGAACGCCGAACCAGCTGTCGCGGACCTGATGATAATGCACGCTCGGGTCATAGACGTCGGTCGGCAGGTTCATCACCTGCGGCGACAGCCGCCCGATCGCGTTCAGCACCGCATAGGACGCCACCACGCGATCATGCTGCGCGGTGACCAGCGCCACGCGCGCATTGACCAGCGCCTGCTGGGCATTCAACACGTCCAGCGTGGTTCGCTGACCGGCCTTGGCCTCCTCGCGCACGCCGTTGAGCGCGATCTCGGACGCCGTCACCTGGGATTGCGCGGAAGCCACCTGCGCCTTGCCCGCCACCAGCTGCCCCCATGCGGTCACGGTGTTGGCGCGGGTCTGGTCGCGGGTCTGCTCCAGGACGAGCCGCTGCTGCGCCAGGTTTTCCTTGGACTGGCGGATCAGCGCATATTCGGCGCCGCCCTGATAGATCGGCGCCGAAATCTGCGCCACCGCGGATGCGCCGAAGGAGCGGAAGATGGTCACGGATTGTTCGTAGGATTGCGACACGGCAGCCTGCAGACTGATCGTGGGCAACAGCGCGCCCTCGTTGACCTTGACCGTGAGGTAGTTGACGTCGATGCCGAACATCGCCGCCGTGACGTTCGGATTCTCGATCAGGCTGAGGTCGACCGCGGCAGGCAGCGTTGCCGGCAGGAAGCGATCGACCGGCGAGCCCGGCGCCAGCGCTTCCGGTTCGTTGCCGATGATGCGGCGGAAATTCGCCTTGGTCGTGACCAGGGTGGCTTCGGCGGCGAGCAGCTGGGTCTTGCCGGCGGCGAGCTGCGCCTCCGATTGCGCGACGTCGGTGCGCGTCACCTCGCCGACATTGAAGCGATCGCGGGTCTGCTTCAGCGTCTGATCGAGCACACGGACGTTGCTCTTCTGGACCTCGACGATCGCGGAGTTGCGCAGATAGTCCATGTAGATGGTGGCCGCCGACAGCAGCACCGTCTGTTCGAGCACCCGGAGAGCCTCGCGCGAGCCGGAAACCTGGCTCTCCGCCACGCGGGTCTTGTTGGCGGTTTGCTGGCCGTTGAACAGCGTCTGGGTGACCGTCAGGCCGGCGCTGCGCGGCGCGTTGAGGCCGTGAAACTCGGACCGCACGATCCCAGTCGGCGAGCCGCCCGAGGTGGTATTGGTGTCGGTATATTGCTCGCCGGCGCTGGCGGTGAGCGCGACTTTCGGGCGATATCCCGATAGCGCCTGCGGCACGTTCTCGTCGGTGGATCGGACCTGGGCGCGTTGCGAATTGAGCTGCGGATTGTTCTGGTAGGCGCGCACCAGCGCGGCCTCGATGGTGTCGGCCAGGGCGGGCATCGGGCCCATACACGCCATCAGGAGGACCGCAGCCGCAGCTCCGGTCACCAACTTTACCCCACGCATCCCTGGTAATCCATTCTTGTCATTCACCGGTTCGTACGCGCGCTCGAACCGGCTTACCGCTTCATTCCGAGTCAGTATCCCGTCCCACCTTATGCCCCGCGCTGGCGCGACGGAACCCCGCGCCGGGGTACACCGGTGGAAACTCTCCACCTGCAGCATCCGGGCCACACTTCTGATTCAGAACGGGATTTTAACAGCGCCAGCCGGCTAGAAAACGAACGCCGGGCGGCGCTCCAGGCCGGGCAATACCGGCGCCACAGCGTCAAAAAGGGCCCGATGGCCGAAATCGCCGTGCGAATGGGTGACGATCATGGCCCGGGGCGGTCTGGCGGTCCCGAAAACCCCGACCAGCCGGCCGCCTTCTTTGAGCTGTTGATAAAGCCTTTCGGGCGTGATCTCGGTTGAGCCATCCAAGACGATCACGTCGTAGGGCGCATTCGCGGGATCCCCGGCAGCGGTCTCGGCAGGGCGAAAGGTCACGTTGCCAAGCCCGAGCCCGGCCAGGATTTCCTCGGCCCTGGCGGCATGGCCCGGGTCGGTTTCGGTTGCGATCACCTGCCCGGCGAGCATGGCGACCAGCGCCGCCGCATATCCGGTCGCGCAACCTGCGACCAGCACCTTGTCGGCGGACCCGATCTCGGCGGCCTGCAGCATCTTCGCGATGACCGCCGGCTTGATCAGGAACCGCTTCACCGGGCCGCCATGGCTGACGTCGAGATCGAGGTCGAGATAGGCCAGCGCACGCAGGTTCTCCGGAACGAACGGCTCGCGCGGCACCGTCAGCATGGCGTCTATGATCCGGAGGTCGGTGACGTCGCTGGGACGCACCTGGCAGTCGACCATATTCTGGCGCGCGGTGGCAAATCCGGACATGGGCGGATCCTCAGGGATAACGCAGGCAAAGCCCGCGGCTTGCAGGAGCTGAAACCGCCTCATCTCTGGTACAAACTTGATCAAAACGCAACGCCGATGCCGATGCGAGGCCGGTGATCCGCCGTTGTCGGTCGGGCCGCTTTGACTGGCGGCAATCGCCCTATTCGATCGTCACAGCGAGCCGCGCGATCAGGCGCGCCACCTCGTCCAGACCTGCCGCATCGTGCTCGCTGACGGCCTGCGCAAGCCGGACCAGGCATTCATCGTCACTCATCGCGGGGATGTCGCACGGAACGATCGAGGGCATCGGTCGTTCGGTCTGGATCTCTGGCATCGAATCACCTTCCGTGATGAAAACCCCGGCAGCATCGACGCTCATCAGGGAATACGCCGATTTGGCGGCAATTCGCAGCACGGAAACGTGAGCGGTCGGACGCCTCGAAGCCATTTGCGGAGCCGCGGCCGGACCGACAAATCCTTGTGGTCCAGATAGTTCCGGCCCGATATCGGCACCGCGCCCGAGCCTGCCATTTCGTCCTTTGCAAGCCGTAACGGCTTTGTTATACGCTGCCCGCGTGCGAACGCCTGTTTCGCCCTATTCCTCGGTAGCTCAGCGGTAGAGCATTCGACTGTTAATCGAATGGTCGCTGGTTCGAATCCAGCCCGGGGAGCCA
>CAVPFQ010000001.1:0-371029 GCA_963703845.1 uncultured Alphaproteobacteria bacterium | reverse complement strand
CTGCGTTTTGCGATCCGCGAGGGTGGCCGCACCGTCGGCGCCGGCGTGGTCGCCAGCATCATCGAATAGGCGAATAGAAGAAGCGAATAGGGAGTGGCGAGTAGCGAATAGATTTGGATGCGGTCGGCGGATTTCCATTCGCCATTCGCCATCCGCCATTCGCCATCCCGCTACTCGCCACTCACCAAAAGAAAGAACGGCAATGAACGGCCAGAATATCCGGATACGTCTCAAGGCGTTCGACCATCGAATCCTGGATTCGTCGACGCGTGAGATCGTGAACACGGCGAAACGGACCGGTGCCCAGATTCGCGGACCTATCCCGCTGCCGACCCGCATCGAGAAGTTCACCGTCAACCGTTCGCCGCACGTCGACAAGAAGAGCCGCGAGCAATTCGAGATGCGCACCCACAAGCGTCTTCTCGACATCGTCGATCCGACGCCGCAGACCGTGGACGCGCTGATGAAGCTCGACCTCGCCGCCGGTGTCGACGTCGAAATCAAGCTCTAACTTTTAGGCCCGTCCGAGTTCAAGCGGACAGAAAGAACAGGAAGCACGCCGATGCGCTCCGGAGTGATCGCACAAAAGGTCGGGATGACGCGGGTCTTTACGGAGACCGGCGAACATATCCCCGTGACCGTGCTGAAGCTGGGCAATTGCCAGGTGTTGGGTCACCGCACGACCGAGAAGAACGGTTATGTCGCGTTGCAGCTCGGCTCCGGCACCCGCAAGACCGTCTATCTGCCGAAGGCGGAGCGCGGCCAGTTCGCCGTCGCCAAGGTCGAACCCAAGCGCAAGGTCGCCGAGTTCCGCGTCTCGCAGGACGCCCTGATCCCGGTCGGCGCCGAAATCCAGGCCGACCACTTTGTCGTCGGCCAGTTCGTCGACGTCACCGGCACTTCGGTCGGCAAGGGCTTTGCCGGCGGCATGAAGCGCTGGAATTTCGGTGGCCTTCGCGCCACCCACGGCGTCTCGGTTTCGCATCGGTCGATCGGTTCGACCGGCGGACGTCAGGACCCCGGCAAGACCTTCAAGAACAAGAAGATGCCCGGCCATATGGGCGTCGACCGCATCACCACGCTCAATCTGCGCGTGGTGCAGACCGACGTCGAGCGCGGCCTGATCCTGGTCGAAGGCGCCGTTCCCGGCTCCAAGGGTGGCTGGATCGCGGTGCGCGACGCGGTGAAGAAGGTGTTGCCGAAGGAAGCGCCGAAGCCCGGCAAGTTCCGCCTGGCGGACGCCGGCGGCGAGCGAGCCGCAGCGCCGGCCGAGCAGGGGGGCGCGTGAGATGGAACTGAAAATCACAACCCTTGAAGGCAAGGAAGCCGGCTCGGTCCAGCTTTCCGACGCCATTTTCGGTCTCGAGCCGCGCAAGGACATCATCCAGCGCTGTGTGCAGTGGCAGCTCAACAAGCGGCAGGCCGGGACCCACAAGGCGCAGGGGCGCGCCGACGTCTGGCGCACCGGCAAGAAGATGTACAAGCAGAAGGGCACCGGCGGAGCGCGTCACGGTTCGGCCCGGGTGCCGCAGTTCCGCGGCGGCGGCCGCGCCTTCGGCCCGGTGGTGCGCTCCCATGCCACCGATCTGCCGAAGAAGGTTCGCGCACTGGCGCTGCGCCATGCGCTTTCCGCCAAGGCCAGGGACGGCGGTCTGATCGTGATCGACGAGGCCAAGCTCGAGGCCGCCAAGACCAAGGCGCTGCTCGGCCACTTCTCCGGTCTCGGCCTGACCAACGCGCTGATCATCGACGGCGCCGAGCTCAACAACGGCTTTGCCATCGCCGCCCGCAACATCCCAAACATCGACGTGCTGCCGATCCAGGGCATCAACGTCTACGACATTCTCCGCCGTCAGAAGCTGGTCCTGACCAAGGCGGCGCTCGATGCGTTGGAGGCGCGCTTCAAATGAAGAACATCGATCCGCGCCACTACGACATCATCATCGCTCCCGTGGTGACCGAAAAGGCCACCATGGCCTCCGAGCACAACAAGGTGCTGTTCAAGGTCGCGAGCAAGGCCACCAAGCCGCAGATCAAGGAAGCCGTCGAAAAGCTGTTCGACGTCAAGGTAAAGAGCGTGAACACGATGGTGCGCAAGGGCAAGACCAAGGTCTTCCGCGGCACCTTCGGTTCGCAGTCGGACGTGAAGCGCGCGATCGTGACCCTCGAAGAGGGCCACCGCATCGACGTCACCACCGGGCTATAGAGCGAGACGACGATGGCACTGAAAACATACAATCCGACGACGCCGGGCCAGCGCCAGCTGGTGCTGGTCGACCGTTCGGCGCTCTACAAGGGCAAGCCGGTCAAGGCGCTCACCGAGGGCAAGCACTCCTCCGGCGGCCGCAACAGCACCGGCCGCATCACGGTGCGGTTTCGCGGCGGCGGCCACAAGCAGGCCTACCGCGTCGTCGACTTCAAGCGCACCAAGGTCGACATGCCGGCGACCGTCGAGCGGCTGGAATACGATCCGAACCGCACCGCCTTCATCGCGCTGGTAAAATATACCGACGGCACGCAAGCCTATATCCTGGCCCCGCAGCGGCTCGCCGTCGGCGACAGCGTGATCGCCGGCAACCATGTCGACGTCAAGCCGGGCAACGTGATGCCGCTCGGCAACATGCCGATCGGCACCATCATCCACAATGTGGAATTGAAGATCGGCAAGGGCGGCCAGCTCGCCCGCTCCGCCGGCACCTACGCCCAGCTGGTCGGCCGCGACCAGGACTACGTCATCATCCGCCTGAACTCCGGCGAACAGCGCCTGGTTCACGGCCGCTGCACCGGCACCATCGGCGCAGTCTCCAATCCGGACCACATGAACATCTCGATCGGCAAGGCCGGTCGCAATCGCTGGCTCGGCCGCAAGCCTCACAACCGCGGCGTCTCCATGAACCCGGTCGACCATCCGCATGGCGGCGGCGAGGGCCGCACCTCCGGCGGCCGTCATCCGGTCACTCCCTGGGGCAAGCCCACCAAGGGCAAGAAGACCCGCTCCAACAAGTCCACCAATCGATTCATTCTCATCAGCCGCCACAAGCGGAAGAAGTAAGGAACGCCGGACATGGTTCGTGCAGTCTGGAAAGGCCCGTTCGTCGAAGGCTCTCTGCTCAAGAAGGCGGATGCCGCGCGTGCGTCCGGCCGTCATGACGTGATCAAGATCTGGAGCCGCCGCTCGACCATCCTGCCGCAGTTCGTCGGCCTGGTGTTCGGCGTCTACAACGGCCAGAAACATGTGCCGGTATCGGTCAACGAGGAAATGGTCGGTCACAAGTTCGGCGAGTTTTCGCCGACCCGGACCTTCCACGGCCATTCTGGCGACAAGAAAGCCAAGAAGGCTTGATAGGTTAGGCTTGAGGAATAAGCGATGAGCAAACCAAAGCGCGAACGGGTCCTCCCGGACAACGAGGCCAAGGCGGTTGCCCGGATGCTGCGGGTCAGCCCGCAGAAGCTCAATCTTGTCGCGCAGCTGATCCGCGGCCGGAAGGCTGCGGCGGCGCTCGCCGACCTGCAGTTCTCGCGCAAGCGGATCGCGGTCGACGTCAAGAAGTGCCTGGAATTGGCGATCGCCAACGCCGAGAACAACCACGACCTCGATGTCGACGATTTGATCGTCTCCGAGGCCCATGTCGGCAACGGCATCGTGATGAAACGTTTCGCTCCGCGCGGCCGTGGCCGCTCGGGCCGTGTATTCAAACCATTCTCGCAGCTGACGATCGTGGTTCGTCAGGTCGAGGCGAGCGCCTAAGTCGGGCGCGGGAGAGAACGATGGGTCAGAAGATCAATCCAATCGGGCTGCGTCTCGGCATCAACCGGACGTGGGATTCGCGTTGGTTCGCCGGCAAGAACGAATACGGCAAGCTGCTGCATGAGGACGTGAAAATCCGCGAGATCCTGCACAAGGAACTCAAGCAGGCCGCAGTGGCGCGAATCGTGATCGAGCGTCCGCACAAGAAGTGCCGGGTGACGATCCATTCCGCGCGTCCCGGCGTCGTGATCGGCAAGAAGGGCGCCGACATCGACAAGCTGCGCAAGAGGGTCGCCGAGATCACCGATTCCGACGTCGTCATCAACATCGTCGAGATCCGCAAGCCCGAGCTCGACGCCACCCTGGTCGCCGAATCGATCGCCCAGCAGCTCGAGCGCCGCGTCGCGTTCCGCCGCGCCATGAAACGCGCGGTGCAGTCTGCGATGCGGCTGGGCGCGGAAGGTATCCGCATCAACTGTTCGGGGCGTCTGGGCGGCGCCGAAATCGCGCGCATGGAATGGTATCGCGAGGGCCGCGTGCCGCTGCATACGCTGCGCGCCGACATCGATTACGGGGTTGCCACCGCGTTCACCACCTTCGGCACCTGCGGCGTCAAGGTCTGGATCTTCAAGGGCGAGATCCTTGAGCACGATCCGATGGCCCAGGACAAGAAGATGGCCGAGGGCGAAACCTCGCGGCCGCGCCGTGACGCGGCTTGAGAGAAGGTTTGAGGGCTTAACGCCATGATGCAACCGAAGAAGACGAAATTCCGCAAGGCGCATAAGGGCCGCATCCACGGCACCGCGACTTCGGGCGCGACCTTGTCGTTCGGCCAGTTCGGCCTGAAGGCGATGGCGCCCGAGCGCATCACCGCGCGCCAGATCGAGGCCGCCCGCCGCGCGCTGACCCGTCACATGAAGCGGGCGGGGCGGGTCTGGATCCGCATCTTCCCGGACGTGCCGGTGTCGAAGAAGCCCGCTGAAGTCCGCATGGGCTCCGGCAAGGGCACGCCGGAATTGTGGGTGGCCCGCGTCAAGCCCGGCCGGGTGATTTTCGAAATCGACGGCGTCACCGTGCAGACCGCCAAGGAGGCGCTCTCGCTCGCCGCCGCCAAGCTGCCGATCAAGACGCGCTTCGTCGCGCGCATCGCGGAATAGGGAAGTGGTCATGGCCGAGATGAAGCCTGAGGATATCCGCGCGATGAGTCCCGACCAGATGGAGGACGCCGTCCTCAATCTGAAGAAGGAGCGCTTCAACCTGCGATTCCAGCGCGCCACCGGGCAACTGGAGAACACCTCGCGGCTGCGCGAAGCCCGCCGCGACATCGCCCGTATCAAGACCATCGCCGCGCAGAAGCGCGACGCGAAGAAGTAAGGGGTCGACATGCCAAAACGTACGCTTCAGGGCGTGGTCGTCAGCGACAAGCAGGCCAAGACGGTGGTGGTGCGCGTCGATCGGCGCTTCACCCACCCGATCTACAAGAAGACGATCCGCCGCTCGAAAAACTACCACGCCCACGACGAGAACAACGAGTTCAAGCCGGGCGATCAGGTGTGGATCGAGGAGAGCAAGCCGATCTCGAAATTGAAGCGCTGGACCGTGGTCCGGGGCGAACAGAAGAAAACGGCCTGAAGGCCGCTCCGGTTCCGCCGGGCGGCTTTCGGGAAAAATTTGAGCGCGACTTCGCGCAGAAAGAGGACGAGGTGCATCAATGATTCAGATGCAGACCAACCTCGACGTGGCCGATAATTCAGGCGCACGCCGTGTCATGTGCATCAAGGTGCTTGGGGGCTCCAAGCGCCGCTATGCCACTGTGGGCGACGTCATCGTGGTGTCGATCAAGGAAGCGATCCCGCGCGGCAAGGTCAAGAAGGGCGACGTCATGAAGGCCGTGGTGGTGCGGGTCCGCAAGGACATCCGCCGGCCCGACGGTTCCGTGATCCGCTTCGACCGCAACGCCGCCGTCCTGATCAACAACCAGTCGGAGCCCGTCGGCACCCGCATCTTCGGGCCCGTCCCGCGCGAGCTGCGCGCCAAGAACCACATGAAGATCATCTCGCTTGCGCCGGAGGTGCTGTGATGGCCGCCAAGATCCGGAAGGGCGACAAGGTCGTCGTATTGAGCGGCCGCGACAAGGGCCGCACCGGCGAAGTGTTCGAGGTGCGTCCCGACGACAACAAGGCGCTGGTGCGCGGGGTCAACCTCGTCAAGCGCCACCAGAAGCAGAGCCAGACCCAGGAAGGCGGCATCATCTCCAAGGAGTCGCCGATCCATCTGTCCAACATCGCCATCGTCGGCAAGGACGGCAAGCCGACGCGGATAGGTTTCAAGATTCATGCGGATGGCAAGAAGGTGCGATTTGCCAAACGCTCGGGAGCAGAGATCGATGGCTGAGACCGCATACGTTCCGCGTTTACGCGAACAATTCGACAAGGAAATCCGTCCCAAGCTGACGGAGCAGTTCGGCTATGCCAACCTCATGCAGGTGCCGCGGCTGGACAAGGTCGTGCTCAACATGGGCGTCGGCGAGGCCGTCAACGACCGCAAGAAGGCGGAGCTGGCGGCGGCCGACCTGTCGCTGATCGCCGGCCAAAAGGCGGTGGTGACCTATTCACGCGTCGCGATCGCGACTTTCAAGCTGCGCGAGAACCAGCCGATCGGCTGCAAGGTGACGCTGCGGAAAACCAAGATGTACGAGTTCATCGATCGCCTGGTCAACGTCGCGCTGCCGCGCGTGCGCGACTTCCGTGGGCTGAACCCGAAGAGTTTCGACGGCCGCGGCAACTACTCGCTCGGCATCAAGGAGCACATCATTTTCCCCGAAATCGACTTCGACAAGGCGGGCGAAACGTGGGGCATGGACGTCACGGTGTGCACCACGGCGCGCACCGACGACGAGGCACGCGCTTTGTTGACCGCATTCAATTTCCCGTTCCGGCAGTGAGACGCTAGTCAGCCTCTCAAACGCGGAAACCCAGGAGCCGAAGATGGCAAAGAAGAGTTCGATCGAGAAGAACAACCGCCGCATGCGGATGACCAAGAACGCCGCGCCGCAGCGCGCCAAGCTGAAGGCGATCATCGCCGACAAGAAGAAGCCGATGGAAGAGCGATTCGCGGCAACGCTGAAGCTCGCCGAGATGCCGCGCAATTCGTCGGCCACCCGGATCCGCAACCGCTGCGAGATCACCGGTCGTCCGCGCTCGGTCTATCGCAAGAACAAGATGAGCCGCATCGCGATGCGTGAATACGGCTCCAAGGGCCTTATTCCCGGGCTCGTGAAGTCGAGCTGGTAAGGAGGGTCGTCAGATGTCAACGCACGATCCGATCAGCGATCTCATTACCCGCATCCGCAACGCGCAGATGCGCGCCAAGCCCAAGGTTTCGACCCCGGGTTCGAAGATGCGCGCCAACGTGCTCGAAGTGCTGAAGGCCGAGGGCTACATCCGCGGCTATGCCAGCATCGACCACGCCTCGGGGCGCAGCGAGCTCGAGATCGAGCTGAAATATTTCGACGGCGAGCCGGTGATTCGCGAGATCGAGCGGGTTTCCAAGCCGGGGCGGCGGGTTTACGCCTCGGTGAAGAACCTGCCGCGCGTCAACAACGGGCTCGGCATTTCGGTGTTATCGACGCCGAAGGGAATCATGGCCGACCACGACGCGCGCGACGCGAATGTGGGCGGCGAAATTCTCTTCACGGTGTTCTGATGCGCAGTTGGGAATGCGCATAGGGTTTTGGTTTGACGCGTTTGCTGTGGCGAACCGGTATCCACTTCGCCGGAAAACGCTAAGGAAGAAGGATAGTCATGTCACGTATCGGCAAGAAGCCTGTGACGGTTCCCTCGGGCGTTACCGCCACCGTCGAGGGACAGACCGTCAAGATGAAGGGGCCGAAGGGCCAGCTTCAGTTCGTCGTCCATGACGACGTCGAGGTGACGTTCGAAAACGGCGTGGTCAAGGTCGCACCCAGGGTCGAGACCAACCGGGCGCAGGCGCTCTACGGCACGGCGCGCGCGCAGATCGCCAACCTCGTTGCCGGCGTCACCAAGGGTTTCGAGAAGAAACTGGAGATCACCGGCGTCGGCTACCGCGCCACGCTGCAGGGCAAGAACCTGCAGCTTGCGCTCGGCTACAGCCACGACGTGGTGTTTGCGATCCCGGAAGGCATCGCGATCACCGTACCGAAGCCGACCGAGATCGTCATCGTCGGCAATGACAGCCAGCGCGTCGGCCAGGTCGCCGCCGAAATCCGCAGCTACCGTCCGCCGGAGCCCTACAAGGGCAAGGGCGTGAAATATTCAGATGAATTCATCTTCCGCAAGGAAGGCAAGAAGAAGTAACGGAGCCGGCCATGTCGAGATTGAAGCTTACCAATGCCCGGCGCAAGCAACGCGTGAGGCTGTCGCTGCGCCGTTCGGCCGGCGGCCGCCCGCGGCTTTCGGTGTTCCGTTCGTCGAAGCACATCTATGCCCAGGTCATCGACGACCTCAAGGGCGAGACGCTGGCTTCCGCCTCTTCGCTGGAGAAGGCGCTGCGGGAGGCCGGCAATACCGGCGCCAATATCGACGCGGCCAAAGCGGTCGGCAAGCTCTTGGCGGAACGCGCGGTGAAGAACGGCGTCACCGAGGTGGTATTCGATCGCGGCGGCTATCTCTATCACGGCCGCGTCAAGGCGCTCGCGGATGCCGCGCGCGAGAGCGGATTGAGTTTCTAGGCGGGATTGAACGGACACGAGGGCGGCGCCCTCTCGAGGCAAGTCTTTTAAGGATCGGAAAACACCATGGCAGGTGAACGGGAACGCGGCGGCGGCCACAGGGGCGGCCGCGAAGAGCGCGACAGCGAGTTCGTCGACAAGCTCGTCCACATCAATCGTGTGGCGAAGGTCGTCAAGGGCGGCAAGCGCTTCGGCTTTGCGGCGCTGGTCGTGATCGGCGACCAGAAGGGGCGCGTCGGTTTCGGCCACGGCAAGGCGCGCGAAGTGCCCGAGGCGATCCGCAAGGCGACCGAAGCGGCCAAGCGCAACCTGACAAGGGTGGCGCTGCGAGAAGGCCGCACGCTGCACCACGACATCGCCGGCCGCCACGGGGCGGGGCGGGTCTTCCTGCGCGCGGCGCCGGCGGGTACCGGCATCATCGCCGGCGGCCCGATGCGCGCGGTGTTCGAGACGCTCGGCATTCAGGACGTGGTGGCGAAGTCAATCGGCTCGTCGAATCCCTACAACATGGTTCGCGCCACCTTCGATGCGCTGAAGCATCAGGATTCGCCGCGCTCGGTGGCGGCGCGCCGCAACATCAAGGTGTCGACGCTGCAGGCACGCCGGGTGGGCGGCGACGCCGAAGTGGTTGCGGAATAAACCGCATGATTCGGAAAAGTGGATGCCGGTTTTCCGAAAAGATCATGCCCCTTTGAAGACGTTACGGAGTTCAAGACGATGGCCAAGGCCGCAAAGACGATCACGGTCGAGCAGACCGGCAGCGCGATCCGCCGCCACCACTCGCAGCGCGAGACGCTGATCGGGCTGAAGCTCAACAAGATCGGCCGTACCACCGAGCTGCAGGATACCCCTGCCGTTCGCGGCATGATCGCAAAAGTTCAACATCTCGTCCGCATCGTCGGCGAGAAATGAGTTCACGTCATCCTGAGGTGGTCGCGACAGCGGCCCTCGAAGGATGGCAGAAGCATGATCCCGAAAAGTGGATGCCGGTTTTCGGTCGAGATCATGCTTCAAGATAAGGAATATTGGGTCCTTCGAGGCTCGGGCTTCGCCCTCGCACCTCAGGATAACGGAACGAAAGAAGGAAGCGAACGATGAAGCTCAGCGATATCGCCGACAATGCCGGCTCGCGCAAGAAACGCATGCGCGTCGGCCGTGGCATTGGTTCAGGCAAGGGCAAGCAGGCCGGCCGCGGTGGCAAGGGACAGACCGCGCGCTCCGGCGTGCGCATCAAGGGTTTTGAAGGCGGCCAGATGCCGCTGCACCGGCGGCTGCCGAAGCGCGGTTTCAACAACATCTTCCGGGTCGAGTTCGCCGAGATCAATCTCGACCGCCTGCAGGAGGCGGTCGATGCGAAGCTGCTCGACGCATCAGCCACCATCAACGCCGAATTGCTGGTGAAGGCCCGGGTGGTCCGCCGCGCCAGGGCCGGCGTGCGGCTGCTCGGCCGCGGTGAACTCAAGGCCAAACTGACGATCGAGGTCCACGGCGCTTCGAAATCCGCCATTGCCGCGGTCGAGAAGGCGGGCGGCACGATCAAGATCCTGGCCCCGGTCGAAAAGGACGAAGGCGAGGCGGCGTAACATCTGCGTCATCGCCGGCTATCGGGCGGGCATGCGCGCGACGGGACGATGGACTTATCAGAGCCGAGCACCAAATAATGTCCGGCGTCTGCTGATTGTCCCGGGCCCGGGACAGGACAGCGCGAGGGCGGCGGGAGAAAGCCAACATGGTCTCAGCAGCGGAACAACTGGCGGCAAATCTCAATTTCGGCGCGCTGGCCAAGGCCGACGAACTGAAGAAGCGAATCTGGTTCACGCTGGGCGCGCTGCTGGTCTACCGGCTCGGCACCTACATCCCGCTGCCCGGCATCGATCCCGCCATCTGGGAGAAGGTGTTCAACTCGCAGGCCGGCGGCATTCTCGGCATGTTCAACATGTTCGCCGGCGGCGGCATCCACCGCATGGCGATCTTTGCGCTGAACATCATGCCGTATATCTCGGCCTCGATCATCATCCAGCTGTTGACGACGGTGTCGCCGCAGCTGGAGGCGCTGAAGAAGGAGGGCGAGGCGGGCCGCAAGACGCTGAACCAGTACACCCGCTACCTCACGGTTCTGCTGGCCGCGTTCCAGTCCTACGGCATCGCGGTGGGACTGCAGGGCGCCGGCAACGTCGTCAGCGATCCCGGTGTGTTCTTCCTGGTGTCGACCACGGTCACGCTGACCGGCGGCACCATGTTCCTGATGTGGCTCGGCGAGCAGATCACCTCGCGCGGCATCGGCAACGGCATCTCGCTGATCATCCTTTCCGGCATCGTCGCGCAGCTGCCGACCGCGCTCGCCAACATGCTGGAACTCGGCCGCCAGGGCGCGATGTCCACCGGTATCATTCTGATGGTGATCGTGATGGCGGTCGCGGTGATCGCTTTCATCGTGTTCATGGAACGCGCGCAGCGCAGGCTCCTGATCCAGTATCCGAAGCGCCAAGTCGGCAACAAGATGTTCGAGGGCAATTCCTCGCATCTGCCGTTGAAACTCAATACCTCGGGCGTGATCCCGCCGATCTTCGCCTCCTCGCTGTTGTTGCTGCCGACCACGGTCGCGAACTTCAATGCCGGCAAGGGGCCGGAATGGTTCCAGTGGATCACCACCCAGCTCGGCCACGGCCGGCCGCTGTTCCTGATCCTTTACCTGGCGCTGATCGTGTTCTTCGCCTTCTTCTATACCGCGATCGTGTTCAACCCGACCGAGACCGCCGACAACCTCAAGAAACACGGCGGCTTCATTCCGGGCATCCGGCCGGGCGAGCGCACCGCCGAATATATCGATTACGTGCTGTCGCGGATCACGGTGCTGGGCGCGGTCTATCTCGCGATCGTCTGCCTGATCCCGGAAATCCTGATTTCCTACGCCTCGGTGCCGTTCTACTTCGGCGGCACCTCGCTCCTGATCGTGGTCAGCGTGACCATGGATACGGTGGCGCAGATCCAGGGTTATCTGCTGGCCCACCAGTATGAGGGGCTGATCAGGAAGTCGAAATTACGGGGCCGGCGTCGATGACGCGGATCAGGGCGTTTTCGAGCGAGGCGGGGTAGCGACAGGCGCGAAGCCTGCGCATCGAACGGGGATCATGCGCCCTGAATTGATAATCGGGGCCGGGGGAAACACCGATGAGACTGATTCTTCTGGGACCGCCGGGGTCGGGCAAGGGAACCCAGGCCCAGCGGCTGGTGCACCGCCATGGCATCGTCCAGCTTTCGACCGGCGAGATGCTGCGCGCCGCGGTCGCAGCGCAAACGCCGGTCGGAATCAAGGCCAAGGACATCATGGCTTCGGGGGGGCTGGTGCCCGACGAGATCGTGATCGGGATCATTTCCGACCGAATCGATCAGCCTGATGCGAAGAACGGCTTCATCCTCGACGGTTTTCCGCGCACGGTGCCGCAGGCGCAGGCGCTGGATGAGCTTCTGAAGAAGAAGCACCTGAAGCTGGATGCCGTGGTCGAACTCCGCGTCAACGAAAGCGCGCTGCTGCAGCGGGTCGAGACCCGGGCCGCGGAAACGCGGGCGCGCGGCGAGGAAGTCCGCGTCGACGATACGCCTGAAGTACTGACCAAGCGGCTGGCGAGCTACCGCTCGCTGACCGAGCCGTTGATTCACTACTATTCGGAGCGGCGCAAGCTGTTGACCGTCGATGGCATGATGACCATCGAGCACGTCACCCGCGAGATTAACCGTATCCTGGCCGCGATCGGGGCGGTGGAAGCCCGGGCCGCCGCGAAAGCAGGCGCCGCCAAGGCCGCCAAGAAGGCGGCCAATAAGCCGGTTAAAGCCGCCCGTAAGGGTCTCAAGGCCTCCCGGAAGGGCGCCAAGGCGACCGGGAAGGCCGCAAAACCGGCTCCTGGGGGCGCCAAGAGGCCGCTCCGCAAGGCGCCGGCGCGCGCCGCCGCGAAGGCCGGAAAAGCTGCGAAAAAGGTCACGAAAAAGCGAGCTAAAGCATAGCGACGGTTGACGAAACCAGTTTGAATCCTTTAATAAGGCCCGTATCCAGTTGGGATAGTTTTCAAACGATGCCGGGCCCCGAGAGAAGGGGAAGGGCGTCGTGTTCGCGTTTGCGGACACCTGCCCGAAATAGTCAGAACATGGCCGGTCGAACCGATCGGCGACAGGAGAGAAGTCCTTGGCCCGTATCGCCGGCGTGAACATTCCGACCAACAAGCGCGTGCTGATCGCGCTCCAGTACATCCATGGCATCGGCCAGAAGAACGCGGCCGAGATCCTGGACAAGGTCAAGATCCCCGTCGATCGCCGGGTCTCGCAGTTGAGCGATCAGGAAGTGCTGCAAATTCGTGAAGTGATCGACCGCGACTATATGGTCGAGGGCGACCTGCGCCGCGAGGTCGGCATGAACATCAAGCGTCTGATGGATCTCGGCTGCTATCGCGGCCTGCGCCATCGCCGCGGATTGCCGGTGCGCGGCCAGCGCACCCATACCAACGCTCGCACCCGCAAGGGGCCGGCCAAGTCGATCGCCGGCAAGAAGAAGTAAGAGGGCGAATAGCGAATAGGGAGTGGCGAATGTTCTATTCGCTACTCGCCATTCGCTACTCGCGTTTCAGGTGTAGCCGCTGGCATTACGGCGGCGTTTGAGATCGTCAGGAAAGGTTTTGGAATGGGCAAGGAAGCCACCCGCGTACGCCGCCGCGAGCGCAAGAACATCGCCTCCGGCGTGGCGCACGTGAATTCGTCGTTCAACAATACCACCATCACCATCACCGACGCACAGGGCAACACCATTGCCTGGTCGTCGGCGGGAACGATGGGTTTCAAGGGCTCGCGCAAATCGACGCCCTATGCGGCGCAGGTCGCCGCCGAAGACGTCTCCAAGAAGGCGCAGGAACACGGCATGCGCACGCTGGAAGTCGAGGTCGCAGGCCCTGGATCGGGGCGCGAATCGGCGCTGCGCGCGCTGCAGGCCGCGGGATTCACCGTCACTTCGATCCGCGACGTGACCACGATCCCGCATAACGGTTGCCGTCCGCGCAAGCGCCGGCGGGTTTGAGGCATTGCCGCAAGCGGCACTTCCGACTTGCGAAAACGCTTTGGGAATTTTGAAAAGCGCGGGCTGATCCGCGATCTCCAACGCCAGTAGTTCAGATTGGCAGAATTGACTGGCCCATGGGTGAAACAGTGACGATCCAGAAAAATTGGCAAGAACTCATTCGACCGAACAAGCTGCAGGTGACCCCCGGCGCCGACGCGAACCGTTTCGCGACGCTGGTTGCCGAACCGCTCGAGCGCGGCTTCGGCCAGACGCTCGGCAACGCGCTGCGCCGCATCCTGCTGTCCTCGCTGCAGGGCGCCGCCGTACAGTCGGTGCATATCGACGGCGTGCTGCACGAGTTCTCCTCGATCGCGGGCGTTCGCGAGGACGTCACCGACATCGTGCTCAACATCAAGGACATCGCGATCAAGATGCAGGGCGAGGGCCCCAAGCGCATGGTCGTGAAGAAGCAGGGCCCGGGCGCCGTCACCGCCGGCGACATCCAGACCGTCGGCGATGTCGTGGTGCTCAATCCGGACCTGCAGATCTGCACGCTGGATGAGGGCGCGGAAATCCGCATGGAGTTCACGGTTGCTTCCGGCAAGGGCTACGTCGCCGCCGAGCGCAACCGCCCCGAGGACGCGCCGATCGGCCTGATCCCGGTCGACAGCCTGTTCTCGCCGGTGCGCAAGGTCTCCTACAAGGTCGAGAACACCCGCGAGGGCCAGATCCTCGACTACGACAAGCTGACCATGACGATCGAGACCAACGGCGCGATCTCGCCTGACGACGCGGTGGCCTATGCCGCGCGCATCCTGCAGGACCAGCTCAACGTGTTCGTCAACTTCGAAGAGCCGCGCAAGGAAGTCGCGCAGGAGATCATCCCCGATCTCGCCTTCAACCCGGCGTTCCTCAAGAAGGTCGACGAGCTGGAGCTGTCGGTGCGTTCGGCGAACTGCCTGAAGAACGACAACATCGTCTATATCGGCGACCTCGTGCAGAAGTCGGAAGCGGAAATGCTGCGCACCCCGAACTTCGGCCGCAAGTCGCTGAACGAGATCAAGGAAGTGCTGGCGCAGATGGGCCTGCATCTCGGCATGGAAGTGCCGGGCTGGCCGCCGGAGAATATCGACGAACTGGCCAAGCGCTTCGAAGACCACTATTGAGCGAATGGGAAGTGGCGAATAGCGAATGGAAAGAGAAACCATTCGCTACTCGCCACCCTGGGCGAACGCAGGCGGCCCACCTGAGCCAATTGTCCGACGAGCCGTCGCGACAGAACAAGTTTTGAGGAATATCACATGCGTCACGGCAAGGTTCATCGGAAGCTCAACCGCACCGCCGAACACAGGCGGGCGATGTTCGCCAACATGTGCGCGGCGCTGATCAAGCACGAGCAGATCGTGACCACGCTGCCGAAGGCCAAGGAATTGCGGCCGATCGTGGAGAAGCTGGTCACGCTCGGCAAGAAGGGCGGTCTTTCGATGCGCCGCCAGGCGATCTCCGAGATGCGCGACCAGGATCAGGTCAGGAAACTGTTCGACGTGATCGCGACCCGCTACAAGGATCGCCAGGGCGGCTATACCCGCATCATCAAGGCCGGCTTCCGCTACGGCGACAACGCGCCGATGGCGGTGATCGAATTCGTCGACCGCGACGTCGACGCCAAGGGGCTGGATTCCGGCCCCGAACAGGAAAAGGCCGCCGCAGCGGCGTAACCATCGATCGCGAATTGCTTTTTCAAAGCGGCGCCCAGTGCGCCGCTTTTTTATTAGGCATCACCGACGGGTGAACTGCGATTGCGCGCCCGCGCGGTGCTTCCGATATCTCCGTCAGCAGTGATGGAGATATCCGATGAAAATCGATCTTGCGGGAAAGACGGCGCTGGTGACGGGGTCGACCTCCGGCATCGGCCATGCGATCGCAAAAGGATTGGCCGCCGCGGGCGCCGAGGTCACGGTCAATGGCCGCACGCAGGCCAACGTTGACCGGGCGGTTGCCGCGATCGCCAGGGCGGTGCCAGGTGCCAGGCTCCGGGGCATTGCCGCGAGCGTCTCCACCGTCGAAGGCTGCAACACGATCGTGACCGCGCTGCCGGAAGTCGACATCCTCATCAACAATGCCGGCATCTTCGAGCCCAAGGACTTCTTCGAGACCCCCGATGAGGACTGGAGCCGCTTTTTCGAGGTCAACGTGATGTCGGGGGTGCGGCTGTCGCGCGCCTATTTCGCCGGCATGCTGAAGCGCAACTGGGGCCGCATCGTCTTCATTTCCTCCGAATCCGCGCTGAACATCCCGGCGGAAATGATCCATTACGGTATGACCAAGACCGCGCAGCTTGCGGTGGCGCGCGGACTTGCCGAGATGACCAAGGGCACCGCAGTAACCGTCAATTCGGTGCTGCCGGGGCCGACGATGTCGGAAGGCGTGGAGACCTTCGTGAAAGAGCTCGCCCGGCAAAACGGTCAGTCCGTGGAGGAGGCAGCCTCTCAATTCGTCAAGCAGTTCCGTCCGACCTCGCTGCTGCAGCGTTTTGCGAGCCCTGAGGAGATCGCCAACATGGTGATCTATGTCGCCTCGAAAGAGGCCTCGGCGACCAACGGCGCGGCGTTGCGCGCCGAGGGCGGCATCGTCAATTCCATCGCGTGATGCGCGGCCGGCCTGGCTCTACCACCCCTCCAGCACGATCTTGCCGCGCGATTTCCCGGACTCCAATAGCGCGTGCGCGCGCTTGAGATTGGCGGAGTTGATGGTGCCAAAGTTCTGGTCGATCGTGCTGCGCAGCACGCCCTTGTCGATGAGATCGGCGACGTCGTTCAGGAGATTGTGCTGCGCAATCATGTCGGATGGCTGGAACGAGCTTCGCGTGAACATCGATTCCCAGTGCACCGAGACAGCCTTGCCCTTGAACACGCTGACATTGAATTCGACGGGATCATCGATCAATCCGTATTTGCCCTGCGGCGCAATGATTTCCGCCAATGCCTTGTAGTGATGTTCGGTGTTGGTGAGGCTTGCAATCAGCGCGACCGGCGGCAGCTTTAGCGCTTCGATCTGCTCTTTCATCGGTTTCGAATGATCGATCACCGCATGGGCGCCAAGATCGAGGCACCATTTTTGCGATTCCGGCCGTGACGCGGTGGCGACCACGCTGAGGCCGGTGAGACGGCGGGCGAGCTGGATCAGGATCGAGCCGACGCCGCCGGCGCCGCCAATGATCAACAAGGTGCGCGGATCAAGAACTCTTGCCGGGCGCCACGCCAAGCCGGTCGAACAGCAATTCCCAGGCGGTGATCGAGGTCAGCGGCAGGGCCGTGGCTTGTGCGAAAGTGAGCGTCTTCGGCTTGCGGCCGACGATGCGCTCGTCCACCAGATGAAATTCCGAATTGGTGCCGGGCCGCAGAATCGAGCCGGCGTAAAACACCTCGTCGCCAGGCTTGAACAGCGTGACATCGGGGCCGACGGCGTCGACGACGCCGGCCGCGTCAAATCCCAAAATCTTGGTGTCGCCATCGGGCGGCGCCGCGCGCTTGCGGACCTTGTAGTCGACCGGATTGACTGAGATCGCCTTCACCGCGACGCGGATGTCGCGGCCCCTGGGTTCCGGCTTTGCCTTCTCGAAATCGATCAGCGCCTCCGCCGCGTCGATGGGAAGCGACTTCTGGTATCCGACGGCCTTCATATGGCGGCTCCCTTGGCCGGCGGCCGAAACCGCCGATCTTCCTGGTTGACGATCGTGTCTATACGCAACGGCGTCCCTTATATATGGGAACGCCTTGTCAGCGAAAAATTGGTACAAAGGGCCAGTCTCCGTCGATTCCGTCGATCAGATTTTCGAGAGGTAAGGGCGTGTCACCTTGCGCAGCGGACCAAATCCGGCTTCCGCTTGCTCGTCATTGCTCAGCCCGAGGTTTTGGTCCATGCGACTACTGGTCATAGAAGACAACGAGCAATTGGCCGCGCTGCTGGCGAAAGGCCTGCACACAGCCGGATATGATATCGACATCTTCGGGACCGTCGCCGAGGCCCGCAACGCGCTGCTGATGGTGGCCTATGCGGCGATGATCCTCGATCTCGGTCTGCCCGACGGCGACGGATTGGCCGTGCTGCGCGAACTTCGGCACCGCAAGGATCCGATACCGGTGCTCCTGCTCACGGCCCGCGGCGGCCTCGACGACCGCGTCAACGGTCTGCGCAACGGCGCCGACGACTATCTGGTGAAGCCGTTCGCGTTCGAGGAGCTGCTGGCGCGGCTCGAGGCGCAATTGCGCCGGCCCGGCCAGATCCTCGGCAACTCGCTGCGGGTGGCCAATCTCGAATTCGATGTGCGGAGCCGGCAGGCCACGGTCAATGACGAGCCCGAGGTGCTGTCGGCCCGCGAGACCGCGGTGCTCGAGCTTCTGATGCACAGCAAGGGGCGGGTGGTTTCGAAGAAGCAGGTCGAGGACCACATCTTCGGGCTATCGGGCGATGTCGCCTCCAACGCGGTCGAGGTCTATGTGCATCGGCTGCGCAAGCAGCTTTCGGACAAGGGCGCCAGGGTCCAGATCCACACCATTCGCGGCGTCGGCTATCTGATCGCGGAGGAAAAGCCTTGATTCGCTTCAAGTCGATCATCTCCCGGATCGTCTTCCTGCACGTCATTGCGGTCGTGGCCACCTCGATCGTGATGTCGTTTGCGCTGTCGTGGCTGTTGGGGGTCGCGACCGACAACATCCACGACCAGGCGATGCAGGACCAGGCCGTGTCGGTTGCGCGGCATCTCGCGCTCAAGGCCGATGGCAGCGCCGCGCTCAAGCTGCCGCCGGAGTTGCAGGGCCTCTATTCCCAGCCCTATGGCCGCTATTCCTATGCCGTGCTGGATGAGCGCGGGCATGCGCTGGTTTCCTCGCTGGCCGACGGCTCGGCGATTTTTCCGCTGGACCCGGAATCAAAGGATGTGGAATTTTTGCGGACCCAGCGCGGCAACGCGGCGATATCGGGGGCAAGCATTCGAAAGAGGCTGGGAGAAAAGTCGTTCTGGGTGCAGGCCGGGGAAGACCTCGCCAACCGCGACGTGCTCACCGACGATATCGTCGCGGATTTCTTCAGCGATGTCGGCTGGATCACCTTACCGATCCTGCTCGTACTGCTCGCCATCGATATCGCGATCTTCCGACGCGCGTTGCGTCCGCTGCGCGAAGCCTCCGAGATCGCCAGCCACATCAGTCCGATACGGACCGACGTTCGCCTGCCGCTCGATGAAATCCCGCGCGAGGTGCGGCCACTGGTTGCCGCCGTCAACCAGGCGCTCGACCGGCTCGATGAAGGCTTTCGGGTGCAGCGTGAATTCACCGCCGACGCCGCCCATGAATTGCGCACGCCGCTGAGCATCCTGCGCACCCGCGTCGATACGCTCGACGATCGCGGCATCGCCAATGCGCTGAAGCACGATATCGAATCGATGAGCCGCATTCTCGGACAGCTCTTGGACATCGCCGAGCTCGATGCATTCGTCATCGATCCCAACGACAGGGCGGATTTGAGCGAGGTCTGCGGCCATGTGGCGCAATGGATCGCGCCCCTGGCGCTGAAGCAGGACAAGGAGATCGTGCTGTCGGGAGGCCACAGGCCGGTCTGGGTCAGGGGCAATCCGGAGATGCTGAGCCGCGCCATTCGCAATCTGGCCGAGAACGCCATCAAGCATACCCCGAGCGGAACCGTCATCGAGTTCGCGGTCGAGGAAAACGGCGTGGTGCGGGTTTCCGACCGCGGACCCGGCATTTCCGAGGAAGAGCGCGAACTGATTTTCCGTCGCTTCTGGCGGCGCGACCGAACCCTGCCGGGAAGCACGGGGCTGGGACTTTCGATTGTACAGCGGATCGCGGAGCTGCATCAGGCCACCATCAGGGTCGAGAATCTGCCGGCGGGAGGCGCCCGATTCTCGCTGTATTTTGCGCGGCTGGAGGCCGGGGTCGATTCGCTGCCGGCAGCGGCCGAATAGACCGCGCGAAACCGCGCCAAACCATGATATCGAGGGCCTCGCGTCACTTCTATTCGCGGCGCCGGAGCGCTATATTTGCCTTCATCAATCCTGCAGGAATCCTTTCATGATCGTTGTTCGCATCTTCACGGCATTGCTGATCCTGATGGCGGCATCGCCGGCGATGTCCCAGGACCGGCGCGTGCCGGCTTCGGCCGCGGAACTCCGGCTATCCTACGCCCCGATCGTGCAGCGCGTGCAACCGGCGGTCGTCAACGTCTACGCCGCCAAGATGGTCCAGGAGCATAATCCTCTGCTCGATGATCCGATCTTCCGGCGCTTCTTCGGCGTGCCGGGCCAGCAGCCGGAGCAGATGCAGCGCTCGCTGGGCTCGGGCGTGATGGTGGACCCGTCCGGCCTGGTCGTGACCAATGTCCATGTCATCGAGGGCGCCGACGAGGTCAAGGTATCGCTGTCGGACAAGCGCGAATTCGAGGCCGAGATCGTGCTCAAGGATCCGCGCAGCGATCTGGCGGTGCTGCGGCTCAAGGGCGCGCACGAGAAATTCCCGACGCTGGATTTTGCCAATTCCGACGAATTGCAGGTCGGCGACGTGGTGCTCGCGATCGGCAATCCCTTCGGCGTCGGCCAGACCGTCACCCACGGCATCATTTCGGCCTTGGCGCGGACCCAAGTCGGCATCACCGACTACCAGTTCTTCATCCAGACCGATGCCGCCATCAATCCCGGCAATTCCGGCGGCGCGCTGGTCGACATGACGGGAAAACTCGCCGGCATCAATACCGCGATCTTCTCGCGCTCCGGCGGCTCGCAGGGCATCGGTTTTGCGATCCCCGCCAACATGGTGCGGGTCGTGGTGGCTTCGGCGAAGAGCGGCGGCAAGGCCGTCAAGCGTCCCTGGCTCGGCGCCAAGCTGCAGGCAGTGACGCCGGAGATCGCGGAATCGCTGGGACTTAAGCTTCCGAGCGGCGCGCTGGTCGCCAGCGTGGTCGCGGCCGGCCCGGCGGCACGGGCCGGCCTCAAGATATCCGACCTCATCGTTTCGATCGACGGCCAGGCGGTCGACGATCCCAATGCGTTCGATTACCGCTTTGCGACCCGTCCGCTCGGCGGCACCGCCGAGGTCGACGTGCTGCGCGGCGGCAGGACGGTGAAGCTGTCGGTGCCGCTGGAGACCGCGCCCGATACCGGCCGCAACGAGATCGTGCTGACCGGCCGCTCGCCGCTGCAGGGCGCCAAGGTCGCCAACATCTCTCCAGCGGTGGCCGATGAGATGCATCTGGATTCCGATACCGAAGGCGTCGTCGTCACAGATCTGGCCGATGGCGGCACCGCCGCCAATGTCGGCTTTCAGAAGGGCGATATCATCCTGTCGGTCAACAACCAGAAGATCGGAAAGACCGCCGACCTCGAAAAGGCGACTCGCGAGACGTCACGGCTCTGGCGCATCACGCTGGTGCGGGGCGGTCAGCAGATCAACGTCACGCTCGGCGGATGAGCCCGAAGCGACCACGCGAGGCCGCCAACCTGTTCGCTGCCGCAGGCATGGAGAGGGATGCGCCGCATCCGCTGCCGGACCGGTTGCGCCCGCGGATGCTGTCGGAGGTGGTCGGGCAGGATCATATCCTCGGTCCCGACGGTGCGCTGACGCGGATGCTGGCGACGCGCACGCTCGGCTCGCTGATCTTCTGGGGACCGCCGGGCACCGGCAAGACCACGGTGGCGCGGCTTCTGGCGGATGCCACCGAATTGCATTTCGAGCAGATTTCCGCGGTGTTTTCCGGGGTCGCCGACCTGAAGAAGGTTTTTGACGCCGCGCGCGCCCGGCGCGAGACCGGCAAGGGCACGCTATTGTTCGTCGACGAGGTGCATCGGTTCAACCGCGCGCAGCAGGATTCGTTTCTGCCGGTGATGGAGGACGGTACCGTGGTGCTGGTCGGCGCCACCACGGAAAATCCGTCCTTCGAACTCAACGCCGCGCTGCTGTCGCGGGCGCGCGTGCTGGTGTTCCATTCGCTCGACGCGGACGCGATCGAAAAGCTATACGCGCACGCCGAGAAGATCGAGGGCAAAAAACTGCCGCTCGATGCGGAAGCCCGCGCCGCGCTGGTGCGGATGGCCGACGGCGACGGCCGCGCCGCGCTGACGCTCGCCGAAGAAGTCTGGCGCGCCGCGCGCAAAGGCGAGACCTTTAATGCCACGCAACTGCAGGACATCCTGCAGCGCCGCGCGCCGATCTACGACAAGTCGGCCGACGGCCACCACAACCTGATCTCGGCGCTACATAAATCGGTCCGCGGTTCCGATCCCGACGCGGCGCTGTATTATCTCGCGCGCATGATGGACGCCGGCGAAGACCCGTTGTTCCTGGCCCGCCGCGTGGTCCGCATGGCGGTCGAGGACATCGGGCTGGCGGACCCGCAGGCGCTCGTCATCTGCAACGCCGCCAAGGATGCCTACGACTTCCTCGGCTCTCCCGAGGGCGAGCTCGCGATCGCGCAGGCCGTGATTTATCTGGCTACCGCGCCGAAATCGAACGCCGCCTACACGGCATTCGGCGCGGCGATGCGCACGGCGAAGGAGGGCGGCTCGCTGCTGCCGCCAAAACACATTTTGAATTCGCCGACCAAGCTGATGAAGTCGGAAGGTTATGGCTCGGGCTACCAATACGACCACGACGCGCCGGAGGCGTTTTCGGGCCAGGATTATTTCCCGGAAGCGCTGGGTCGCCAGAAATTTTACGATCCGCCCGACCGCGGTTTTGAGCGCGAGATACGAAAGCGGCTGGATTATTGGACCAAGCTGCGAAGGGAGCGGAGCTGAAGGCGGTTAGGCTCGTGATGCCCCGGGCAGAAGCGCGAAGCGCGTCTTCGCGCTGGAAGTCCCGGGCATCCACGTCTTAACCGTTGCCTAGCAAGAAAGACGTGGATGGCCGGGACGAGCCCGGCCATGACGGGAAGGGGAAATCATTTCCCCGTCTTCACAAAATCCAGAATCTCGTCGGTCAGCCGCGTATCCGCGGTATTGATCGAATACACTTCCGACATGTGGCTGTGCTGCGGCAGCATGAAGGTGTGGGGGCAGCCGGCGGGGCCCTTGCAGACCGCCTGCCTCAGGAGATGGAGCTGCTCCTGAAATTTCGGCGGGTCGAGCTCGGCGCCGGCGATCATCAGCGGGATCTTCGTCGCCTGCAGACCCTGCATGGACGATCGCTCGGCATAGACAGAGGGATCGCTGCCGAAATAAGCTTTTTCCGGCTCGCCGGCTCCCGCGGTCAGATCGTAGATGCCCGACACCATGATCGCACCGGCAAGGCCACCGCCTTTCACTCTTTGAAACTCGGGATGCGAGACATAGCTTGCGACATGCACCGCGCCCGCCGAATGGCCCATCAGATAGATGCGGGAAGGCTCGCCGCCGCGCGCGGCGATGTTGTCGGCGACCCATTGCACGACTGCGCCGAGGTCCTCGGCCGCCGCCGGCCACGGCGATTGCGGGGCGAGCCGGTAGGTGGTGTTGACGCCGACAAAGCCGTTCTTGACTGCCCACAGCATGATGTTGTCGTAGAATGGGCTGTCGCCCGTGCGCTTGTTGCCCGCGGTGAAAGCGCCGCCATGGACGAAGATCAACACCGGCCGCGGCGTAGACGCCGTCTGCGGCGTGAAGACGTCGAGCAGGTTGCGGTCGGCGGGGCCGTATTTGACGTCGCGCTCGACCTTGACGCTCGCATAGGGCTCCTTCTGCTGCAGCGGCGCGTAGAGCGCAGCGGTATGCGGCACGTCGACGACGGCGCCGAGCTCCAGCAGCTTCCAGGCGATGTCGTCCGGCATCGGACCCTCGGCCCACGCCGCGCTTGCCAGTATCGCCGCGAGAGCCGCCACAGCCGATCTCAATAGCGCCATCCCGGTGCTCCCATGGTTTGTTGGTGGTTTGGCCCACCATCGCCGATCCCGAGCGGGATTTGTACTGATTTCGCCGTGACGGTGGGCGGCTTTTGGGCTACGCAGGCGGCTTGATTTGGAGCCGCAGACCGATATGAGCCGCCGCGTCAAAAGACCATTGAAGGCCCGCGGCGATCGCCCGAAGGGCGCGCGGCCGTACCGGGGCTCGCCGGCCGAGCGGCCGCAAGCGTATCGGCCGGGAGGCAAGCCGCCGCGCTTTGCCGCGCGGCAGCCTGCGAAACCGGCGCCGTTCGTTGCCGAGCCCGAAAAGATCGCCCTCGAACCGGCGCCGCTTCCGACCAAGGTCCAGACCGTGGTGGTGACGGCGGACGAGAACAACATGCGCGTCGACCGCTTTCTAGAGGCGCGCTTCCCCGGCCTGTCGTTCTCCCATATCCAGCGCATCGTCCGCAAAGGCGAGCTGCGCGTCAACGGCAAGCGCGCCGACAGCAAGGATCGGCTGGAGGAGGGGCAGAGCATCCGCATTCCGCCGCTGAAACTCGATGCGCCGAAGGCAGCGCCCGGCAGCCTTTCGGAAGCGGCCAGGAAGACCCTTCAGGATCTGAGGGATATGATCCTGTTCGAGGACGCCGACGTCATGGTGCTGAACAAGCCGCAGGGGCTGGCGGTGCAGGGCGGCTCCGGTATCACGCGCAACATCGACGACATGCTCGAAGTAATGCGCGACGCCAAGGGCCAGAAACCTCGGCTGGTGCATCGGCTCGACAAGGAGACCGCGGGCTGCCTGCTGGTGGCGAAGACGCGCTTTGCGGCGACCGCCTTGACCGGATCGTTCCGCCATCGCTCGGCACGCAAAATCTACTGGGCGCTGGTGGCGGGCGTGCCGAAGCCGAAGCAGGGCCGCATCTCGACCTATCTCGCCAAGGAGGAAAACGAGGAAGACACCATCATGCGCATCGCCGCCCATGGCGACGAGGGCGCGAGCCATGCCGTGACCTATTACGCGGTGGTCGAGACTTCGGCGACCAAGCTCGCCTGGGTGTCCCTAAAGCCGGTCACTGGGCGGACCCATCAGCTGCGCGCGCACATGGCCCATATCGATCACGCGATCGTGGGCGATCCCAAATATTTCAACAAGGAAAACTGGGAACTGCCGGGCGGGTTGCAAAAGCGGCTGCATCTGTTGGCGCGCCGGATCGTGATTCCGCATCCGCGCGGCGGCTTCATCGACGCCACCGCGCCGCTGCCGCCGCATATGCTGCAATCCTGGAACCTGCTCGGGCTCGAGGCCGACCGGTTCGACCCGATCGAGAACGCGCCTGAAGAATAATTTGACTTGCGCTCCAGCGGGGCCATCACGAGATACCCTGCATGAAACGATTATCGATCACCCTCTGCGCGCTCACGCTGGCGCTGGCCTTGGCCGGCGCAGCTTCGGCGCAGATCATTCCCATTCCGCCCGGCGGCTCGCAGTTCAATCCGCCGCCGCCACCGCCGCCTCCGCCGCCGAGCATGGCGCCGCCGGTCGTTCCGCAGATGGACGCGCCGGTCCACCCCAACTACGCGCCCGCGCCGCGCCAGTCCTTCAGTGAGCGCGTCACGAAGTGCCTCGACGACGCCGCGGCCGCCGGCTACGGCCCGAATAAGCGCGCCAACTATTCGCGCTCCTGCGCCAATCGGTGAACGGCAAAGCCGTTCTGCGGGATGGCCTGAGCTGGCCGCTACTCAAAATCCAGCTTGCTTTATATAGGCGATCGATGTCCGCCAGCTTCCGATAACGGCCGGATTCCGTTCGCATCAGGAAATCGCGGCAGGCGTGTGGCGAGGTGGCGTGACATTGTGCGACTTTTGCATCGAGGCGATGCGGCGTACAAGCTGATCCGAACCGACCTCGATCGCGCGGCTTTATGAGTCTCTCCACCCCTTTCATCCGCCGTCCGGTAGCTACCACGCTGCTGTCGCTCGGACTTGTAGTGGCCGGCGCCATTGCATTTTTCAAGCTGCCGGTTTCGCCGCTGCCCGATGTCGACATTCCGACCATTTCGGTGCAGGCGACCTTGCCTGGCGCCAGTCCTGCAGATGTAGCCACCACGGTCGCAAGCCCGCTCGAGCGTCACCTTGGCCAGATCGCCGATGTAACCGAAATGACGTCGGCGAGCTCGCTCGGTTCCGCCCGCATCAACCTTCAGTTCAACATCGATCGCAACATCAACGGCGCCGCACGTGACGTGCAGGCGGCCATCAATGCCGCGCGCGCCGACCTGCCGACCACTCTGCGGAGCAATCCGACCTACCGCAAGTTCAATCCCGCCTCGGCACCGATCCTGATCTACACCCTGACGTCGGATACGCTGATGCCCGCCGAGCTCTATGACGCCGCCTCTACCGTGCTCGCCCAGAAGCTGTCGCAGGTCGAAGGCGTCGGCGAGGTCTCCGTCAGCGGCGGATCGCTGCCTGCCGTGCGCGTCGAACTGATGCCCCCGGCGCTCTACAAATACGGCATCGGCCTGGAGGATGTCCGGGCAGCCCTCGGCAGCGCCAACGCCCACAGTCCGAAGGGCGGAATCGATGTTGGCAGCCAGCGCTACCAGATCTATTCCAACGATCAGGCCGCAAAGGCCAAAGACTACAAGTCGGTGATCGTTGCCTACCGCAACGGTGCCGCGGTGCGCCTCACCGACGTCGGCGATGTCATCGATTCCGTGGAAAACGTGCGCACGCTGGGCCTTTCCAACGGCAAGCCGGCGGTCATGATGATCGTATACCGGCAGCCCGGCGCCAACATCATCCAGATGGTCGACCGCGTGAAGACGCTGATGCCGAAGTTGCGCGCCTCGATCTCGCCCGCCATCGACATCGATCTCGCGGTCGATCGCTCGAAGACCATCCGGGCGTCGCTGCGGGACGTCGAAATCACGCTTGTCATTGCCGTCGCGCTGGTGATCCTCGTGGTGTTCGCGTTCCTGCGCAACGCACGCGCGATGCTGGTGCCGGTGGTGGCGGTGTCGGTGTCGCTGGTTGCGACATTTGCCGTCATGTACCTGCTGGGATACAGCCTCGACATCTTCTCCTTGATGGCGCTTACGGTCGCGACCGGATTCGTGGTGGACGACGCCATCGTCGTGCTGGAAAATATCACCCGCCACATGGATGCCGGCGTGCCGCGGCTGGACGCCGCACTGCTCGGTGCCCGCGAGGTCGGCTTTACCGTGCTGTCGATGAGTGTGTCATTGATCGCGGTCTTTGTGCCGATCCTGCTGATGGGCGGCCTGGTCGGCCGCCTGTTCCGCGAGTTCGCCATGACGATCACGATTGCCATCGTGATCTCGCTGGTGGTCTCGCTGACCACGACGCCGATGATGTGCGCCGTGCTGCTGCGTAGCGACCGCGACAGGCCGCATGGGCGAATTTACCGGGCCAGCGAACGCATCTTCGAGCTCATGTTGGGCGGCTACCGGCGGACGCTCGCCGTTGCGCTGCGTCACCCGCGTCTGGTGATGCTGATCCTGGTCGCGACGCTTGGCCTGAATTTCCACCTCTACGGGGTGGTGCCCAAGGGCTTCGTCCCGCAGCAGGACACGGGGCTGTTGATCGGGTCGATCCAGGCCGACCAACATACTTCGTTTCAATCGATGCGGCAGAAGCTCACGCAATTCATCGGCATTGTCAAAACCGATCCGGCCGTCGACACCGTCGTCGGTTTCACCGGCGGCAGCGGTCCAGGCCCGGGCTCGACCAACACCGGCACGGTGTTCGCATCACTGAAGCCGATTGGCGAGCGCAAATTGCCGGCCGATCAGGTGATCGGCCGGCTGCGGGATAAACTGGCTGCCGTGGCGGGCGCCACGTTGTTCCTGCAGTCGGTCGGCGATCTCGGCACCGGAGGTCGTTCGGGCAATGCGGCCTATCAATACACGCTGCAGGGCTCGACGTTCGAAGAGCTGAGCGAGTGGACGCCGAAGCTCGTCGCTGCGCTGCAATCCGATCCGGCGCTTGCCGATGTCAGCAGCGACCAGCAGAACAAGGCGCTGCAGTCCAATCTGATCATCGATCGCGACGTTGCCTCCCGGCTTGGAATCACGGTCAGCCAGATCGACGGCACGCTCTACGATGCCTTCGGGCAGCGACAGGTTTCGACGATCTATGTCGCGCGGAACCAGTACCATGTGATCATGGAGGTCGCGCCTCCCTACTGGCAGAATCCGGAGACATTGAAGGAGGTCTATGTCAGCACGTCGGGCGGACCGGCGAGCGGTTCGCAAACGACCAATGCGGTGGCGGGAACGGTGGCTTCGCCCTCGCAAAAGACGTCGATCGTTTCGATCGCGGCAAATGCCGTGCGAAATCTCGCGACCAACTCGATCGGCGCCACCGGCAAGGGCGTCTCATCGACCGGAACGGCGGTCAGCATCAGCCCGGAGACGATGATCCCGCTGTCCAGCGTTGCCCGCTACGCCGAGGGCGAAACGCCGCTCGTCGTCAACCATCATGATCTTCTGGTCGCCAGCACCGTCTCGTTCAATCTGCCGCCGGGCGTCTCGCTGAGCACCGCGGTCACGGTCATCGAGACCGCGATGAGCCGGATCGGCATGCCCTCGGACATTCACGGCGAGTTCGCGGGCGCCGCCAAGATATTTCGGGAATTGCTGGCGAGCGAGCCGTTTCTCATCCTGGCTGCCTTTGCGACCATCTACATCTCGCTCGGCATGCTCTACGAGAGCTACATTCATCCGCTTACGATCCTGTCCACCTTGCCCTCGGCCGGCGTTGGCGCGGTGCTGGCGCTGATGCTGTTTCACACGGAATTCGACATTATCGCGATGATCGGGGTGATCCTTCTGATCGGCATCGTGAAGAAAAACGCCATCATGATGATCGACTTCGCCCTTGACGCCGAGCGCCAGCGCGGATTGTCGTCGCGTGATGCCATTTATGAGGCGTGTTTGATGCGCTTCCGGCCGATCATGATGACCACCATGGCCGCGCTGTTCGGCGCGGTGCCGCTGATGATCGGCATGGGTGAGGGTAGCGAGTTCCGCCAGCCGCTGGGCATTGCCATCTTCGGCGGGCTGATCCTTAGCCAGATCCTGACGCTCTACACCACCCCGGTCGTCTATCTCTACCTCGATCGCGCCAGGCACTGGAGCCAACGGCGAAGACAGCGCCACGCGTAGGGCTCTACGAGCGCGCGATCCATTCGCGCTCTTGCGCCAATCTGTAAGACGACGACAATATCCGTCGTCATCCTGAGCTGCGAGCCGTGCGGTGCACTTGCACCGCTGGGCGAGCCTCGAGGGATGATTGGCGCGGTGGTCGCGGCCCTTTCGCGGTCCGCGGCCAATCAGCTGCCTGTTGGGCTTGTACGAGGGTCGGGATTGCACTTGCCAGCGCCATCAAGCCGGTACACATCGTCATCCGTGCAAACGCCAGCGGCTGCGATTGGTCGGACAACTGCGAAAGAAGGTGCCGGGCAGGCGATTTGATCTCTTCTCGTCCGCCGACAACCGATATAATTTATTCTCGAAGCTACCGGCGGAAATCCCAATCGTTGCAGTGTTCGCGCCGTCGGCAGGCATTCCAGTTTTTGATTTGTATTGAACGTCCACGCGCTTTGCGTGACAACGCTGGGAGGAATTTATGAAATATCCGCGCCGCAAATTCCTGCATCTGGCGGCAGGTGCTGCTGCGCTTCCGGCCATATCGCGCGTCGCGCAGGCGCAAGCATACCCGTCCCGTCCGGTGCGTATTGTCGTGGGCTATCCGCCCGGCGGCGTCACTGACATCGTCGCACGTCTCATCGGTCCATGGCTGTCGGAGCGGCTTGGGCAGCAGTTCTTCGTCGAAAACCGGCCTGGCGCCAGCAGCAATATCGCCACCGCGGCCGTGGTGCGGTCGCCGCCGGACGGCTACACGTTCATCCTGCTCTCTTCGGCGAACTCGGCAAACGTGACGCTGTACGACAATCTCAACTTCGATCTCATTCACGACATCGTACCGGTGGCGAGCATCGGTCGCGATGGCTTCGTGATGGTGGTCGATCCGTCATTCCCGGCCAAAACCGTCCCCGAGTTCATTGCCTACGCCAAGACGAAACCGGGCAAACTCAACATGGCGACATCAGGCGCAGGGAGCGGATCTGATCTCTATGGTCAATTGTTCAAAGTTATGGCGGCAATCGATCTCGTCGCGGTGCACTATCGTGGCGTGGCAAATGGATTGCAGGACCTCCTGGCTGGGCGGGTCGAGGTCATGTTCCTTCCTGTCGCCACGGCAATCGGTCACATCCAGGCCGGCAGGCTACGGCCGCTGGGGGTAACGACCACCTCACGAAGGGATGTGCTGCCGGACGTTCCCGCCATCGGCGACTTCGTGCCGGGTTACGAGGCGACCAATTGGGAGGGGCTGGGCGCCCCCGTGAATACGCCGCCGGAGATCATCGCGATCGTCAACAGCCAGGTTAACGCAGCCCTTGCGGATACAGCGTTCAAAGCGCGGCTCGCCGATCTGGGCGGCGAGCCGTTCCCGAGTTCGCCCGCCGACTTCGGGAAGTTCATCGCCGAAGATACCGAGAAGTGGGGCAAGGTGATCCGGGCGGCTGGCATCAAGGCGGATTGAGGCCGGTCGTCACCGATCTAGTTCCTGTACTGCGCCAGAAACATCCGGAGCGAATTGTGCGGGCTTTCGACGTCCGTGATCACCCAGCCCTCGGGACCGTTGACCAGAATGAAATTCAGCGTCACCGGCCGGCCGTGATTGGTGAAGGAGGCCGCGACATAGGTCTTGTCGTATTGCCGGCGCAGGATCGAGATCGCCACCGCGCCGATCGTCCAGTCCAGGCTCTGCACCAGAAAATCGTAAGGCTCGTTCCTCAGCGAAGTCCAGGCCGCCTGCAAGCTCGGATCGAAGAATTGCCGCGCGGTGTCGGGATCGCGCGGCAGTCCATTGGAGAATTCCGACGTTCCCCGGCCGTAATAGGCATAGACGTTGCGCACCAGCGATTGCGGCGAGCGGAATCCGGCTTGCGCGCCGGAGACATCAGCGCCAGCAAACAGAACCAGTATCGCCGCGAGGAACCTTCGCATCGCCCTTCAGCTTTATTTGCTTCCGTTATTATCATACTCTGCGCGCAATGGGCCACCCGCCCCTGAGAAGCCGATCAACGAATGCGTGAACTGTTCGACGAAGCCATAGGAAAATCCCCGCTCGATCCGGAGGAGACGGTACGCCGCAGCATGCGTACGCCGCGGCGAAAGCGATTTTATGCCGATGCCGGCCTCACCGAGGCGGAGGGAGGATTTTCGATCACGCTCGACGGCAAGCCGATCCGCACCCCGTCCGGCCGCCAGCTGGTCGCGCCCACGCGCGAGATCGCCGACGCCATCGCGGCGGAATGGAACGCGCAAGGCGAGTTGATCGATCCCCTGACCATGCCGCTGACGCGGCTGGCCAACAGCGTCGTCGATGCCGTGGTTGACCGGGTCGAGGCCGTCAGCGAAGACATCGCGAAATATTTTCAGTCCGATCTGCTGTTCTATCGCGCCGGCCATCCCGAGGCACTGGTGGCGCGCGAGGCAGCGCTTTGGGACCCGCCGCTGTTCTGGGCGGCGGAAGCGCTCGGTGCGCATTTTATCCTGGCCGAGGGCATCGTGCATGTCCGCCAGCCGGATTCGGCGGTCACAGCGGCGCGCGCGGCGCTGCCCAGCGATCCCTGGTCGATCGCGGCGCTGCATGTCGTCACCACCATGACCGGCTCGGCGCTGCTCGCGCTGGCGCTGCTGAAGGGTGTCCTCGATCCCGATCAGGTCTGGGCCGCGGCCCATGTCGATGAGGACTGGAACAGCGAGAAATGGGGCGTCGATGAAGAGGTCGCCGCCCGCCGCGCCGCCCGGCTGGTCGATTTCAACGCCGCGGCAGGCGTTCTAACCGCCGTCAATCCCACACTCGGTTAACGAGAGGTTTACGACAGGCGGATAGCGTCGCCGACCTGAACCCCGGTGAACTGACGCCCGATGCCGATCGTCATCAATCCCAGCATTTCGCAAGTCGCCGCGCCCAACGCGACGGCGCCTGTCGTGCTGCAGCCGGGCACCGTGATCAGCGCCAGGGTGCTGCAGGTGCTCGGCAACAATACCGTGCAGATTGCGATCGCGGGCCAGGCGATCAACGTGCTTTCGCAGGTCCCGCTGCAGGCCGGCCAGACGCTGCAGCTTGCGGTGTCGCAGATCGGCGACAATGTCAGGCTGCAGGTGGTGACCGCGCCGGACGGCGCGCCGGCAGGCCCGATCCCGACCGATGCCGCCGGCGCGTCCGGAGTCTCCGATAGCGTGACGCTTGCGCCCGCCGCCGTTACCAGCGTCGCCGCGCAATCCGCGCCGACGGTCGTCGCGGCGCAGATCCAGTTGACCCCGCAGGAGGCGCTGGCGGTATCGGTCGCGGCGCAAGCCGCGGCGACCCAGCAGACGTCGCTGGCGTCCTTGTTCGCCAATCTCGGCGTCGCCGCCGGGCTGCAGGGTTTGCCCGCGCAGCTGCAGCAGGCGATTGCCCTGGTGTTGTCGCAGCGGACCAGCCTCGATCAAAACCTGACGGGTGCTGACATCCAGCAGGCGTTTCAGAATTCCGGCCTGTTCCTGGAGGCATCGCTGGCTTCCGGATCGGTCTCGTCGTCGGGCGCTGTGCCCGACCTGAAAGCGGCCCTGATCGTGCTGCGGCAGGTGCTGACGACCTCGCTCGATGGCGCGCCGGCGGCGGCAACGCCGACGGTCGCCGTGCCTCAAGGCGCGATAACGACGCCGGCTGCGAACGCCGCGCCAGGCGCGCCGCAAACGGCGGTGGTGCAGACGGAATCCGCGCCCGCGCTCGTTCCGCAGCAGGGAGGGCCGCAAGGAACGGTGTCGGGTTCCATCGTGCCGGAGCAGGGCGATGCACCTTTTCTTCAAGGTTCGTCGCAGCCGGTGACCATCACGGTGCTGCCGCAGGCGCCGACGACTGCATCGCCCGCGCTGGCGCCGCTGCTCGCCTCGGAGCTTGCGACATCGACGTTTCCGCTACAGGGTACGGCCACGCCGGCATCGCCGGCGGTGTCGGACTTCGGCGCCGCGAGCCAGAACATCGCGCCCGCGACGACGGCGGGGGATGCGGCCGCGCGCACTGCCGCCTCCAGCGCCGCGCTGAACATGCTGCAGGAAGCGCTGCAGGCAGCGCCAATCACGTCGGCTAGTCCGTCGAGCTTCGTGATTGAGAACGGCGCGATGCTCTCGCTATTGCCCGTGGTCGCCGGCGCGCGCATCGCCGCGGCCGATGAGGGCGAATTCGCCCGTACCAACGTGCCGCCGCCGCCGATCTCCGGCGCGTTGCCGGCGGGGCAACCGGTGATGGCGGCAACACTTGTCTCGAATTCGTCGCCCGAGACGGCCATGCATCAACTGATCGCCGATACCGACGGCGCGCTCGCGCGCCAGACCCTGCTGCAGGTGGCCTCACTGCCCGGCCAGCCCGACATGGCGGCAAACCGCCTCGATCAAGCCCTGCCGCGCTGGAATTTCGAAATACCGTTTGTGACGCCGCAGGGCACGGCGATGGCGCAGTTCGAGATTTCACGCGACGGCGGCGGCAACGAGGTCGAGGGCGCAAAACGGGTCTGGCGGGCGCGGTTCTCGCTCGACGTCGAACCCGCCGGTCCGGTTCACGCGCAGGTCGCGCTCAACGGCGACAGGACCTCGGTGCGGATGTGGGCCGAGCGGCCGGCGACCGCGGCGCAATTGCGCGCCGGCGCCGCGCAGCTGAGCCAGGCGCTTAGCCGGGCAGAGCTTATGCCCGGCGACATCGTGATTCGCGATGGCGCGCCGATGCAGACCGCTTCCGCCCGCGCCGGGCACTTCCTGGACCGCGCGCTATGAGCGGGGAAACCAAAAGCCAGCTCGCGGTCGCGCTGCATTACGACCGCACCGGCGCGCCGCGGGTCATCGCCAAGGGCAGAGGTTCCATCGGCGCCAGGATCATCGAGGTCGCCAAGGCCCATGACATCCCGGTCGAGGAAAACGAGATATTGGCCGGCGCGCTCTCCAACGTCGAACTCGGCGACGAGATTCCGGCCGAGCTGTACAAGGCGGTGGCGGAAGTCCTGATTTTTGTCCTCAGGCTGTCGGGGCGGATTCGGTAGGGCCGAAAGACTAGGGGTTATGGCGGCGCCTTCCATCTATCCGCGTCATCCTGAGGTGCGAGCTCTTGCGAGCCTCGAAGGATGACTCGCACGGTGCTTGCGGCCCATCCTTCGAGGCTCGCCTAGCGGTGCAAATGCACCGCAGGGCTCGCTCCTCCAGCGACAACGGCGAAGCCGTTGCGCAGGGATGACGGGGAACGTGCTGAGCGGCTTGTCATCTTTCAAGGTCATCGTTTCACCACGATGTCACCTTCATCGTCAGCGCCGATTCAACCCGCCATCGGATGCCCCCATGATCCATCGCCGCCATGCGCTCGGTCTTCTCGCCGCAGCCAGCCTCCTGCCGTCGCGCGGCTTTGCCAATGTCGCGCCCCAGCGCAGCGAGGTCCGGGAGGAGTTGGCGAAGCATTTCACCGATCTCGGCACCGTCGGCACCTTCGTCGGCTACAAGGTCGACGAATATCTCATCATCGCCAGTGACAAGAACCGTTCGGGCGAGCCAAAACTGCCGGCCTCGACCTTCAAGATTCCGAATTCGATCATCGCGCTGGAAACCGGCGTGGTCGCGGATCCCGACAAGGACGTCTTCAAGTGGGACGGCGTGGTCAGGAGCGTCGAAGCCTGGAACAAGGACCACACGATGCGCAGCGCGATCGCGGTATCCGCGGTGCCGGTCTATCAGGAGATCGCGCGGCGCATCGGGCAAGAACGGATGCAGAAATATGTCGATCTGTTCGAATACGGCAACCGCGACATCGGCGGCGGCATCGACCAGTTCTGGCTGACGGGCAATTTGCGTATCGATCCGGTGCAGCAGGTCGATTTCGTCGACCGCTTGCGGCGCGGCGTGCTGCCGGTCTCCAAGCGCAGCCAGGATCTGGTGCGCGATATCCTGCCGGTGACGAAAGTGGGCGATTCCATTATCCGCGCCAAGAGCGGCCTGTTGGGCGCCGAAGCCGGCAAGCCGCAGCTGGGCTGGATGGTGGGCTGGGCCGAGAAGGGCAGCGAACAAACGGTGTTCGCGCTCAACATGGATTGCCTCGAGCCGCGCCACATCCCCGCCCGCATGACGGTGACGCAGCAGTGCCTCACCGATATCGGCGCGATCTAGCGGCGGTCCATCGCCAACGAGACCTCGGTCACGCTGGTGCCTTCGGGGCGGATCGACACGAATTGCCGGTTGCCGCGCGTCGTCAGCGACAGACCGGCGGAGAAGTTCTGGCCTCGCGCGAACGCTTCGATGCGGCCGCCGGCGGCGCGACCGGAAATGCTGCCCGACGCGTTCTGGTTGGCCTCGCTCCACGAGCCCGAAATCTCGCCGCCCTGATACGCCACCTCGCTCGCCAGATCGAAATTGTAGCTGTCGCTCGCGCATCTCAGATTGAGGCGAAGCTGGACGCCGCTGCGGTCGACATCGTAGGCCGCGCGGCAGCGCAGCTGTTGCTGGTCGCCGTCGGATGTTTGCAGTATGCCGCCGCCCGACCACGTGCCGGCCAGGGGGATGAAGGGCGTAAAGGCGGCCTCCGTGGCCGCAGTGGGCAGGCACAGCGCGGCCAGCAGCAAGCCAGCCCGCACAAGGTTTGATCCGGGGATCATGATGGGCCTCCATTTTCCAGAGTTATGCTAACGCCAAAACCCCGGACCGGTTCATTACGGCCCGCAAGCTCTGGCAAGGACTGCGCCGCTGCCCTAGGGTTCCCGCGTCGCAATCACAAAGGAGAGAACATGACCGTGAGCGCCAGGGAACCGCGTTTTCCGCAGCTGACCATGGAGCAGCTCAACGAGGCGCAAAGGCCGCTCGGCGAGGAGATCATGAAGATCTCGAGCACCGGCATTGGCGGGCCTTACAATCCGATGCTGCGCAGCCCGGTTTTGGCCCAGCGGCTGTTCGACCTGTTTCATTACCTGCGCTGGGAAACTTCGGTCCCGCTCAGGCTCAACGAATTCGCGATCCTGATCATCGGCCGGCAATGGCGTTCGCAGGTCGAATGGTTCGCGCACGCGCCGATCGCGACCAAGGCGGGATTATCGCCCGCCATCATCGCGGAATTGAAGGCCAACAAGCGTCCCTCGAACATGGCCGAGGACGAGGCGCTGGTCTACGACTTTGTCACCGAACTCACCACCACCAAAAGAGTCTCCGACGAAACCTTCGCGCGGGCCAAGAAGCTGTTCAACGATCAACAGATCGTCGATCTCACGGCAGTCGCCGGCAACTACGTCATGGTGGCGATGCTGCTGGCGATGGCCGAGCAAACCGTGCCGGCTGGCAGGGAGGAGCCATTCAAGCCGGGGGAGAAGTAAGGAATGCTGTGCTTCACCTCTCCCCTTGCGGGAGAGGTCGGATCGCATCGAAGATGCGATCCGGGTGAGGGGTCGCAGCATCAGTGGTGTGAATGAAGTGCGCGGGCGCTGCAGTACACCTCGCGACATCATCGCCCGTTGAGAAAACCCCTCACCCCAACCCTCCCACAGGGGAGAGGGAGCGCACCACCATCGCTGAAGCAGCGAACTAATTCCGCGATGGGCGCTATCCCAATTTAAACAGCCTCTGCAGAAAATCGCTCACCGCCCTCCGCGGCGGTGGCGGGATTGCCGCCGACATGGGGGTTGAGTTCGATGCAGGCGTCCTGGTAGCGGAACGGCTCGTTGGTGTCCGCATTTGTGATTTCGCCGTTGCGTGCGAATAGAACAAGCAGGGGGCGGGCTGTCAATTCGCCGGCATCTTCGCAGCGTTGCCGATGCGGCCGAGATGGGTGAAGCCGAAGCCGGCAAAATATTTGAGGCCATAGCCGAGCGCGCGATCGATGCCGATATGCGCCATCCAGATCATCGCTATCGAAAGCGTGAGCGGCGAGGCCAGCGCAAATCCGCCTGTCATCAGCGTCACCGGCGCCATGTAGCTGTGGGCGGCGTTGTAGACGGCCGCGCCCGTCCTTGTGTCGGCGAGATAGGCGACAAAACTCAAATCGGGCGCCAGGAACAGGATCGCGTAGATCCACCATGATCCGCCCCAGACCGCGTAGAGCAGCGTCATGCCAGCGAATAGCGTAAGGCCTTCCAGCCGAAGCATGGTTCGCAAGCCGCCGGTGACGGCACCTCGGGGATCGGTTATCGCAATGTCGGCCATCGGCGTGTTCTCCATGGTTGCCCCGGATATATCGTGCTGCAGGCGCGGGGCGCCAGATGCCGGGAAGGGCGTTTCCCGCCGGCAAAATGCCGTGTTAGAACGGGTTCAAATCTCACGGGAAACGACGGGCGGGAGCCGATGAAAGACATCCTGGACACCCTTGAAGAGCGTCGCGCCGGGGCAAAACTCGGCGGCGGCGAAAAGCGCATCGAGGCGCAGCACGCCCGCGGCAAGCTGACCGCGCGCGAGCGCATCGAGCTTCTGCTCGACAAGGGAAGTTTCGAGGAATTCGACATGTTCGTCGAGCACCGCTCGGTCGAATTCGGCATGGAGAAGACAAAGGTGCCGGGCGACGGCGTCGTCACCGGCTGGGGCACCGTCAACGGCCGCAAGACGTTTGTGTTTGCCAAGGATTTTACCGTGTTCGGCGGCTCGCTATCCGAAACGCACGCACAGAAAATCGTAAAAATCCAGGACATGGCGCTGAAGGCGAGGGCGCCGATCATCGGGCTCTACGACGCCGGCGGCGCGCGCATCCAGGAAGGCGTCGCCGCACTCGCCGGCTATTCCTATGTGTTCCGCCGCAACGTCATCGCCTCCGGCGTGATCCCGCAGATATCCGTCATCATGGGCCCCTGCGCCGGCGGCGACGTCTATTCGCCCGCCATGACCGACTTCATCTTCATGGTGAAGAACACGAGCTACATGTTCGTCACCGGTCCCGACGTGGTCAAGACCGTGACCAACGAGGTGGTGACCGCGGAAGAACTCGGCGGCGCGTCCGTGCATGCGACGCGCTCCTCGATCGCGGACGGCGCCTTCGAGAACGACGTCGAGACGCTGCTGCAGATGCGCCGGCTGATCGATTTCCTGCCCTCCAGCAACACCTCGGGCGTGCCGGAATGGCCGAGCTTTGACGACACCGAGCGGGTCGACATGTCCCTGGACACGCTGATCCCCGACCATCCGAACAAGCCCTACGACATGAAGGAGCTGATCCTGAAGGTGGTCGACGAGGGCGATTTTTTCGAAATCTCCGAGGCCTTTGCAAAAAATGTCGTCACCGGTTTCGGCCGCATCGCCGGCCGCACGGTCGGCTTCGTCGCCAACCAGCCGATGGTGCTGGCCGGCGTGCTCGACAGCGATGCCTCGCGCAAGGCCGCGCGCTTCGTCCGCTTCTGCGACGCCTTCAACATCCCGATCGTCACCTTTGTGGATGTCCCGGGCTTCCTGCCGGGCACCGCGCAGGAATATGGCGGGCTGATAAAACACGGCGCGAAACTGTTATTCGCCTATTCGCAATGCACGGTGCCGCTGGTGACCGTGATCACCCGAAAAGCTTATGGCGGCGCGTTCGACGTGATGGCGTCGAAAGAGATCGGCGCCGACATGAACTACGCCTGGCCGACCGCCCAGATCGCGGTGATGGGCGCCAAGGGCGCCGTCGAGATCATCTTCCGCAGCGACATCGGCGACACCGAGGCGATCGCCGCCCGCACCAAGGAATATGAGGACCGGTTTCTATCGCCCTTCATCGCCGCCGAGCGCGGCTATATCGATGACGTCATCATGCCGCATTCGACACGGCGGCGCATCGCGCGGGCGCTCGCCATGTTGAAGGACAAGCATGTGGAAGTGCCCGCGAAGAAGCACGACAATTTGCCGCTGTGAGAGCGATTGAAGAGGACTCGGCAGCGCGGCGATGATGGCGCGATGCGGGTGGGTTTAGACTTGTCGTCATTCCGGGGCGCGCGGAGCGCGAACCCGGAATCTCGAGCGTATAATCTCTGGATTCCGGGTCCAGCCCTGCGGGCTGCCCCGGAATGACGGAGGAGAAGTCAGAGGGAGAAAACCCTAATGCCATCAGCCTATTTCGTGGTCCGCGCCACCGTCAGCGATCCGGCCAAACGCCGGGCGTTCGATGAATGGTATAGCCGGGAGCACATGCCGGATGCCGCAAAGGTGTTCGGCGCGGTCAAGGCGTGGCGGTTCTGGAGCGTCAGCGATCCTTCGCTGCATCAGGCTACGTATGAGTTCGCCGATCGGGCCGCGCTCGATCGCGCCATGGGCGCTGACGAGCTGAAGCGGCTGGTTGCCGATTTCGACCGTGCCTGGCCCAGCGTGACGCGTACGCGCGATCTGCTCGTGCTGGCGGAGGAGTTCGAGGTGGGATGATCTGTCATTCCGGGGCGCGCGGTAGCGCGAACCCGGAATCTCGAGCGTATAATCTCTGGATTCCGGGTTCAGCCCTGCGGGCTGCCCCGGAATAACGGTGAAAAAACACTTCGGAGGAAACCCCATGCCAGCAGCCTTTTTCGTCGTCCGCGCCATCGTCGCCGATCCGGCGAAACGCAAGGCGTTCGACGAGTGGTATCACCGGGAGCATCTGCCCGATGTCATCAAGGCGCTGGGCGCGGTGAAGGGATGGCGGTGCTGGAGCGCCAGCGATCCCTCGCTGCACCAGGCGATGTATCAGGTCGCCGATCAGGCGAGGCTCGAACGCGACCTGGGCGGCGAGGTGATCAGGAAGCTGGTTGGCGAATTCGACCGTGCCTTTCCCGAGGTGACGCGGACCCGGGAAATTCTGGTGCTGGCGGAGGAGCAGGGGCCGGCGTGACTCCAATGTCGTCCCGGCGAAGGCCGGGACCCGTAACCACCGGTGTTCGTTGGGACAGAAGATGTTAGCAACCGTGTGCAAACGCGGGGCCGCGGCGTATGGGTCGTAAGTTCGCCGGGACGACAACGTGAAGTCATCGCGCATCACTTGCACCCGAATGCTTGCACCTGAACGCGGAATTCAGCGGCCATTCATCTCGGCGCATTCAAACTCTGTCGGCGTCACTGGCCACGGACGAACAGGGAGATGTCATGGAACGCCGCGATTTTCTGAAATTCGCCATTGGAATTGCCGCCGGCTCCGCCGCGCTGGCAACAAGCGTCAAGGCCGCGCCGCTGGCGCCGCAATCGATTGCCGGAGATCGACTGCCGGCCGCGCATGAAAAACCGGAACTGCGTCCCGCGGTGACCAGCGTAGACGAAGTGAGCCGACTGCAGCCCGAACAAGTGCGCTGGGGCCATCACTGGCACCACCATTGGCATCGCCGCTGGCACCGGCGACACTGGGGCTGGCATCACCGGCACTGGCACCGCCGCTGGCATCGCCATCACTGGTAACCGGGCGGCGTGCTGCCGGGCCGCCACAATGTTTGCGTAACCGCAAAACCGCCGCGTCGCGGCAAATTGAGAGGAAAGGAATCAGTCCATGAAAATGCTCATTGCATCGGCGTTTGCCATTTGTCTCGGCCTTGCGGCGATTTCCGCGTCGAAGGCGATGCCGCTGGCTCCCCTCGATCAGGCCGCATCATCGGATGTCATCCGCGTCGCCGGCGGCTGCGGTCCGGGCTGGCACCGCGGTCCCTATGGCGGCTGCCGCCCGATGTATAATTGCCCGCCCGGCTGGCATTCCGGGCCGTTCGGCCGGCGCTGTTTCCGGAACTGGTGAGGAAATTGCGAGAGGGCGGGAAATTCTCGCCCTCTTTTATTTTTGTGATCGGACAAACAAAACCCCGCGTGAAGCGGGGTTTTGCCGTTATCACGATGATTTAGATCGGACGGCAGCGTCCGTAACGCCAGGCGAATCCGACCGGGCAAGCGCGGCCGGGGACCACGACCACCGCCGGTCCGGGCCGCTCGACCACGACGACGTCGCCGTTGGGACGGCAGCCGCCATAGGGGCCGCGATGGAAGCCGGGGCCGCAGCCGCCTGCCGCATTCGCAGCACCAAAGCCGGCGATTGTGGTGGCCACCAGTGCGGCCGCGAAAAGATACTTCATGGTTTCTCCCTTCAGTTGGCCGCGACGCGGCGCCGAAAAATGCTTATGCGATGCGATATGCCGGATGGTCAATCGTCGAACCGGGCGGGAGCCTAGTAGCGACGATCTGAACGCGGTGTGAATGGCGGTTCTTGAAACGTCAACCTAATGAGAGGCGAGGAACGCCAGCATCAGCGCGTCGAATTTCTGGCGGGCTTCCAGGAACGCCAGGTGCCCGGTATTTTCGATCACCTCGGCGCGGGCGTCGGGCATCTTCGCCGCGAGCGCTTTTGCAAGCTCGGCGTTCTGCCCCATCTTCGGCCGCAGCGCCTCCGGCGCGTTCGGCCTGCCCGGCGCATTGTGATCGTCCGCACCCATGATGAACAGCGTCGGCTGCGTCAGCAGCGGAATTTCGTGCGCCACCGGATCGCGATAGATCATCTGCGCCGAACTGACGAAGGCGCGCAGCCAGCGCGGATATTCCGCGCTGCCCTTGATGTTGAAGCGGGCGTCGATGAACGGCGTCACCTGGTCCGGCGGCAGCTTCAGGGAGTAGTTGGTCTCAAGCTGCTTGCGATAGCCGTCGGCGGTGAGCTTGTCCTCGTTCTCCATGATCTTTTCGGTCGGCGTCGGCGGCACATAAAGTCGGTAATCCTCGAGCCCGATCGGTGCGGTCAGCAACAGATGCGCGACCCGGTCCGGAAAAGCGCGCGCGATCCGCACCGCCAGCATGCCGCCGAGCGAATGCGCGACGATGTCGGCCTTCGCAATTCCCAGATGATCGAGCAGCGCGATGGTATTGCGCGCCAGCGTGTCGAAATGCAATTCGCCTGAGGGCTTGGAGGATTTGCCAAAACCGATCTGGTCCGGCACCACCACACGGTAGCCGGCGTCCGTCAGCGTCTTGATGACGGGCGCCCAGTAGCTCGACGGAAAATTGCGGCCATGCAGCAGCAGCACGGCGCGGCCGTTGGGCTGCGCTGGCGCGACGTCCATATAGGCCATCCGCAATTGCTCGCCGTCATTGACGAGCGGCAGCAGGTTGACGGGGTAGGGATAGGCAAAGCCTTCGAGATCGATGCCGTAGGGCTCGCGCGGCGTGTTGTCGGCGGCGAGGGTTGAAATGGACGGCAAGACGAGGAGGGTGGCGAACAGCGCCGCGGCGAAAACACGATTCATCGGAGTCTCCGGAGCAGGGTAGCTTACACTCGTCATGCCCGGGCAAAGCGCGAAGCGCGTCCTCGCGCCAAGTGACCCGGGCATCCATCTTTCTTCGCAAAAGTCTTCGCGAAGAGGATGGATGGCCGGGTCAAGCCCGGCCATGACGAGAAGTTCCGTAACCCCACTACTCGCCGTTGCCGAACAGCGCCGCAAACCGCTTCTCGCCGGTGCGGCTGAAATTGACGACGCGGCTGCCCGGCGCCGAATCGCGCACGGCCCATTTCAGCTCGGTGAAGCGGTTCATGACGGCCGCGCCCAGCGTGCCCGCCAGATGATGGCGCCGCTCGCTCCAGTCGAGACAGGCCTTGCACACCGGGCGGCGCGGATGGGCGAGCATGCCGGCATCGATCTGCAGGGTTTTGGCCATGAAGCGCTGGCCCTCGGCGGTGAGCTCGATCGCCTGCTTGTTCTGGCGGACCAGCTTTTGCCGCTTCATGCTGTCGAGCATCTGCACGCCGAGATCGCCGGCGAGATGGTCGTAGCAGACCCGTGCCCGCCGCAGCGCCGGATCCTTCGGTCCGGTGCGCACGCGCATGTGGCCGGCGCGCGCGGCAAGGCTCTCGAGCCCTTCGAGCACGCCGGCGACATCAGGGCCGGTGATGCGATAATAGCGGTGGCGCCCCTGCTTCTCTTGCTCGATCAGGCCGCCGGCCTCGAGTTTGGAAAGATGCGAACTCGCGGTCTGCGGCGTGATGCCGGCCTGGTGCGCGAGCTCGGTCGCGGTCAGCGCGTGGCCGGTCATCAGCGCCGTCAGCATGTTGGCGCGCGCGGGATCGCCGACCAGCGAAGCGACCATGGCGATATCGGGACCTGCTTTCATAGTTCGATGTTAACCGAAGCATTGGCGTGAGGCAAGCGATTATTGTCAGGCCGTCATTGCGAGCCAACGGGTCGCGCGAATGCGCGCCCGTGGACGCGAAGCAATCCATAGTGCGGTAGGCTGAACCATGGATTGACGGTAAAATGAACCGGAGATTCCCGTGGCCATCACCGTCTTCATCCGCTACCAGATCGATCCGTTCAAGCGCGCGATGTTCGAGCAATATGCCAAGCGCTGGCTCACCATCATCCCGAAATGCGGCGGCGACCTTGGCGGCTACTGGATGCCCCATGAAGGCACCAACAACATCGCCTTCGCGCTGATTTCATTCGAGAGCCTCGCAGCGTACGAAAGCTATCGCGCACGGCTTCGTAACGATGCGGAAGGCATGGCCAACTTCAACTTCGCCGAGGAAAACAAGTTCATCCTCGCCGAGGAACGTACCTTCCTGCGCAAGGTGGTCGCGTAAACTGCGCGACTGGCGCTTGCCGCCCGGCCTCGCTATGTTGGCGCCGAAGAAGAAACTTGAGGGAGAAAGATCATGCCCGTCACGACGAAAGACAAGCGCGCCACTTTCCGCAAGCTGCACGAAAGCGGCTGCTTCGTGATACCCAATCCTTACGATGTCGGCAGCGCCAAGGCGCTGCAGCATATGGGCTTCAAGGCGCTCGCCTCCACCAGCGCCGGTTTTGCATGGACGATCGGCAAGGCCGACAATCGCGTCACCCTGGAGGATGTGCTTGCCCATCTCGCCGCGCTATGCGCGGCGGTCGATCTTCCCGTCAATGCCGATTTCGAGGGCGGCTTCGCCCATGAGCCGGAAAAAGTCGCAGCCAATGTCGCGCGCGCGGTCAAGTCCGGCGTGGCCGGGCTGTCGATCGAGGATTCCACCGGCGAGGCGGCAAAGCCGCTTTACGAGCGCAGCGAGGCGATCGCGCGCATCAAGGCGGCGCGCGGCGCGATCGATGCCGACAACAGCGGCGTGCTGCTGACCGGGCGCTGCGAGGGCTTTCTGGTCGGACGCGCCGATCTCGACATGGTGATCGATCGCCTCATTGCCTACTCGGACGCCGGCGCCGATTGCCTGTATGCGCCGGGTATCCGCACCCCGGAACAGATCGCAGCCGTCGTCAAGGCGGTGCATCCGAAGCCGGTCAATCTCTTGCAGGGATGGCCGGGCGTGTCGGTCGCAGAAGCCACCGAGCTCGGCGTCCGCCGCATCAGCATCGGCGGCTCATTGGCGCGCGCCGCCTGGGGCGGTTTTATGCGCGCGGCGCGCGAGATCGCGGAGAAGGGGACTTTTAACGAGTTCGGCAACGCGCATCCGGGCGGCGAACTGAACAAGATGTTCAGCTAGCTGGTAAGGACAAGCGAACGCAGTGGAGCGATGGTGCGCCCACTGCGTCCGCGTTTCGGATTCCGCAGGCCCTGAACTTTACTTGCTCTGGCCGCTATCGAGCGGCGGGTTACCCGTGTGGTTCATGTTCGGCGTCTGCGGCTGCGCCGGAGCGGCGCCCGTGGTCTGGCCCGGCGCCATGTTGTTGGCCCGCGGGGTCACGTCACGCATGCCCGGAGGTGCCGCGGGCGGCGACGAGGGGGCGTTCTGCGCCGTCGACGACGTGCCGGCCGGGTTGACGGTCGAATGGTTCAGTCCATAGAACACCGCGCCCAGGATGACGGCGATGGCGACGGCGAATGCGGCGATCCGGCCACCGCTCGCCGGACCTTCGGCGAGTTCGGGATCCATCTGCAGTTCATTGTCGAGGCGCGCCGCATTGCGAAGTTCCTCTTCGGCCCGTCTGGTGCGATAGGCGCTGTCCGCGGGACGATAGGGATCGTCGGCTGGGCTGGAACGATACGGATCGTTCGGAATGCGCTCGTTGGCCATGACTGGTTCCTCCATTAGTCGAATGCGGGACAACTCGCTGGCGAGGAGGCGGGTTCCCGATTCGCTGCGATGTTTGTTGCAATATTGAGGGAACTTGGCGTGGAACAAGCAAGTAGTTGTTTCGTCATTCCGGGATGGTCCCACCGGGTTCGCGCTGACGCGCGCCCTGGAACGACAATTACTTCCGCGCTCGCTTGACCTGCGCCGGCGTCACGAGGGGCGCCGCGTTGCCCCAGGAATTGCGGATGTAGTTGGTGACGTCGGCAACCTCCTGATCGGATAATTGCTTGGCGTAAGCCGGCATCGAGCCGGGGTTGGGCGCGCGCGGGGTGGTCACGGTCTGGGCGCCGTCGAGAATGATGCGCAACGTGCTCAGGGGATCGCCGGATTGCAGCAGCGCGTTGCCGGGCAACGGCGGATAGATCCGCGGCGCACTGCTGCCGTCCGCTTCATGGCACGAGACGCAGTTATGGTCGTAAACCGCCTTGCCCGCGGCCATGTCCGCATCCGGCGGCGGTGTCACGACCGGCTCGGAGGCGCCCGCCGGAAGATCCTTCAGGTACACCGCGATGGCACGGACGTCGGCGTCGCTCATCTGCGAAGTCGAATTGACCACGACGTCGGCCATCGGCCCGTCGGCATGGCTCTTGCCGTTGCGGCCGCTGGAGAGATATTCGACGAGGTCGTCCTCGCTCCACGATTTCAGCCCGCTGCGCGCGGCATTGTCGAGCCGCGGCGCATACCAGCCGTCGACTTCGCCGCCGCCGAAGCTGCGGCCGCGCCGGTCGGCGCCGAACAGGTTTTTGGCCGTGTGGCAGGCGCCGCAATGCGCCACGCCAGTGACCAGATAGCCGCCGCGATTCCATTCCGTGCTTTTCTGCTGGTTGGGCTCGAAAATGCCGGGCCGGAAGAACAGGGCGTTCCAGACCCGCATCACCACGCGGTAGTTCAGCGGCCAGCGCAGCTCGGGCGGCGGCTCGATGTTGTGAACCGGCGCCAGCGTCGCGAGGTAGACGCGAATCGCCTCGATGTCCTGCCGCGTCAACCTGGTGAAATAGGGATAGGGGAAAGCCGGGTAATAGCGCGAACCCTCGGGCGCCACGCCGGAACGCAGCGCGCGGTGGAAGTCGCCCTCGCTCCACGCCCCGAGGCCGGTGTCGCGGTCCGGCGTCAGGTTCGGCGAATAAATCCCGCCGAACGGGGTATTGATGCGTTTTCCCCCGGCAAACGGCTTGGCCGGATCGGAGGTGTGGCAGCTCGCGCAATCGCCTGCTATCACCAGCGCCTTGCCACGGGCAATCGCCTCCTCCGAGGACTCGGTCTCCGCCCTGGCCGCGGTAAATGCGGTGCACAAAAGCACCGTCGCGAGAATCAGCCGCATCGTCCAATGTCGTCCCACTACCCGTTCAACTCCGTCTGCTGCCAGTATAGCGCGAAAACCTCCCCGCCAAGCCGGCAGGTCGTTTCAAACCGAGGCCACGGCACGACACAATACGAAAAGCGGGCTGGCTTGTTTCGCCATGAAATTGCGATCCTGCCTGCGCGGCACTGACTTGCCGAGATTTGAGGTGCGCGGCTTGCAAAAATCGACATAGAGTGGCGAGGTTCGGATTGGGCATCAGAGCTCCGGCCTTGTTCTAACGGATTGAATGGCTAGCTAAAAACAGCTACCCGCCGGCCGGTTGAGCGCAAAGAGGATGGAATGGGATTAAACCAGGGTCCGATCAGTCTCGACCAGAAATACACGCAAGCGTCAGGCCACGTCTTCCTGACCGGCATTCAGGCGCTGGTCCGCCTGCCGATGGCGCAAATCCGGCGCGATCGGGCGGCCGGGCTGAACACCGCCGGGTTCGTCACGGGATACCGGGGATCGCCGCTCGGCGGCTACGACCAGCAATTGTTCGCCGCGCGAAAACATCTCGACCAGTACAACATCAAATTCCAGCCCGGCGTGAATGAGGACCTCGCGGCAACCGCGATCTGGGGTTCGCAACAGCTCAATCTCTCGAAGGGCGCGCGCCATGACGGCGTGGTCGGCATCTGGTATGGCAAGGGCCCCGGCGTCGACCGCTGCGGCGACGTGTTCCGCCACGGCAATGCCGCGGGCTCGGCGAAAAACGGCGGCGTGCTGTGCCTGGCCGGCGACGACCACGGCGCCAAATCCTCGACCGTCCCGCACCAATCGGACCATGCCTTCATTTCCGCGCTGATGCCCTATCTCTATCCCTCCAGCATCCACGAGATGATCGAGATGGGGCTGCTGGGGATCGCGATGTCGCGCTACAGCGGATGCTGGGTCGGCATGAAGGTGATCACCGAGACCGTGGAGACCACGGCCGAAATCGATCTTTCCGACGAGATGAAGCCGTTCATCATTCCCGCTGATTTCGAGATGCCGCCCGGCGGGCTCAATTTGCGCTGGCCCGACGACCGCTACGATCAGGACCGGCGGCTGCAGGACTACAAGGGATTCGCAGCGATCGCCTTTGCGCGCGCCAACAAGGTCAACCGCATCACCATGGATTCGCCGAATGCGCGCTTCGGCATCATGGCCTCCGGCAAGAGCTATGAGGACATCCGCCAAGCGCTGCGCGAGCTCGGCATCACGCCGGAAGTCGCCGCCAAGATCGGCCTGAGGCTCTACAAGATCGGCATGCCCTGGCCGCTGGAGCCGCAGGGCGTGCGCGAATTCGCGGTTGGACTCGAGGAGATATTAATCATCGAGGAACGCCGCGAGATCGTCGAGAACCAGGTCAAGCAGGAACTGTTCAACTGGCGCGACGACGTCCGTCCGCGCATCGTCGGCAAGATGGACGAGCACGACAAGCGCTTCCTGACATTTGCGGCCGAACTCAGCGTCGCCTCGCTGGCGAGCTCGCTGACCGAGCGGCTGCTGCGCCTCAATCTCAATCCCGAGATCGCCGCCATGCTGCGCGCCAAGGCCGACTGGTTCAACGGCCGCGAGGCGACCCAGATGCAGGCGGTAGCGCCGATCACCCGCACGCCGTATTTCTGCTCGGGCTGTCCGCACAACACCTCGACCAAGGTGCCCGAAGGCAGCCGGGCGTTTGCCGGCATCGGCTGCCACTTCATGGCGCTGTGGATGGACCGCAACACCGAGACCTACACCCACATGGGAGGCGAGGGCGTGCCATGGGTGGGCGTGGCGCCCTTCACCGATGAAGAGCACGTGTTCGCCAATCTCGGCGACGGCACCTATTTCCATTCCGGCAGCCTTGCAATCCGGCAGGCCGTCGCCTCCAAGGCCAACATCACCTACAAGATCCTCTATAACGACGCGACCGCGATGACCGGCGGCCAGCATGTCGACGGCGAGCTGTCGCCGCAGCAGATCACCTTCCAGCTGCACTCCGAGGGCATCCGCGACATCTATCTCGTCTCGGAAAATCCCGACGCCTATCCGGCTTCCGAGATCGCACCGGGCACCAAGACCGCGCATCGTGACCAGCTCGATGAGGTGCAGAAAACGCTGCGCCAGGTGAAGGGTGCATCCGCTATCGTGTTCGTGCAGACCTGTGCCGCCGAAAAGCGCCGCCGCCGCAAGCGTGGCACGCTGGAGGATCCGGCGCGCCGCGTGATGATCAATCCCGCCGTCTGCGAGGGTTGTGGCGACTGCTCGGTGCAGTCCAACTGCATCTCGGTCGAGCCGCTGGAGACCGAGATGGGGCGCAAACGCACCATCAATCAATCGACCTGCAACAAGGACTATTCCTGCGTCAAGGGCTTCTGTCCGTCCTTCGTCACCGTCGATGGCGGCAAATTGCGCAAGCGCGCGCCGGCAAGCCTTGGTACTACAAGTGTCGGCGATATCGGTGAACTGCCGGAACCTGCGTCAAAACCCTCGCTGGAGCGGCCCTATAACGTCGCGGTCGGCGGCGTCGGCGGCACCGGCGTGCTGACCATCGGTGCGCTGCTTGGCATGGCCGCCCATATCGAGGGCAAGGCCAGCATGATCCTCGACATGTCTGGCCTCGCGCAAAAGGGCGGCGCAGTGCTGAGCCATGTGCGGCTGTCGGAGCATACCGCCGACGTCACCTGTTCGCGCATCGTCACCGGCACCGCCGATCTCGTGATCGCCGCCGACGAAGTCGTGGCAGTCGCCAAAGACACCATCACGCTCTGTGAATCCAGCCGCACTTACGGCGTCATCAATACTCACCTGATTCCGATCGCGGATTTCATCATGAACCGCGATTTCAATTTCCAGAGCCGCAAGGTCAATCATGTGCTGGAGACCGCGCTGCGCAAGGATTCTTCGTTCTTCGACTTTACAAAACCCGCCGAAACCCTGCTGGGCGATTCCATCGCCACCAATATGATGATGATGGGCTTTGCCTATCAGAAGGGGTTGTTGCCGCTGTCGGCCGCCGCGATCGAGCAGGCGATCGAGGTCAACGGCGTGGCGATCAAGATGAACACGCAGGCGTTCCGGCTCGGTCGCCTCGCCGCCGCCGATCCCGCGCGGATCGTTGCGATGATGAAGGGCCAGGACGCTGGCGTCGCATCGAAGACGCTGGACGAGATGTCGCTCGACGAGATCATCGCCCACCGCAGCGCGTTGTTGACGGATTACCAGAACGAAAAGCTCGCCGTGCGCTACCAGAACCTCGTGAAGCAGGTGCGCGACGCGGCGCTCAATGGCGGCTTTGGCGAGGCGTTGCCGCGCGCGGTTGCCATCAACTACGCGAAACTGCTCGCCTACAAGGACGAATACGAGGTGGCGCGGCTCTATACCGACGGCCGCTTTGAAAAGCAGCTCCGCGACCAGTTCGACGGCGACTTCAAGTTCAGTTTCAATCTCGCCCCGCCGATCCTGGGCGGCGGCAAGGATGCGCTGGGACGGCCGAAGAAGCGCGCCTTCGGCCCCTGGATGATGCCGGTGTTCCGGCTGCTGGCGAAAATGCGCGGCCTGCGCGGCACCGCCTTCGACATCTTCGCCCGCAGCCCCGACCGGCGGCTGGAGCGCGAGCTGATCGCTGGCTACGAGAAGGACGTGCCCCACGTGCTGTCCGTGCTGTCGCCGCTGACGCTCGATACCGCAATCGAGCTTCTCTCGCTGCCCGACCGCATCCGCGGCTACGGCCCGGTAAAGGAAAAGGCGGTCAAGGACGCCAAAGCGCGCTACGCGCAGCTCGCCGCCGACCTCAGCAACCCGCCGCCCGCACCAAGGCAAATCGCGGCGGAGTAAATCTCTCGGACGTCATCCTTCGAGGCTCGCCGAAGAGGCGAGCACCTCAGGATGACGTCGGTGGGGGAATTCCATATCGCCCCACGGAATATTTCACCGCTTGCCAAGCCTGCCCCGAAAGGCGAGAAAACCGCTTGCGAACAAGAAACGCCAGCGGAGAACGATTTGACCATCAAGGGCAAGGCCTATCTCGCCGGGATCTACGAGCATCCGACCCGGCATGCACCCGATAAATCCACCGCACAACTCCATGCCGAAGTCGCCAAGGGCGCGCTGGAAGACGCAGGGCTCTCCAAGGCCGATCTCGACGGCTATTTCTGCGCCGGCGACGCCCCGGGCGGGGCAATGGCGATGGTCGATTACCTCGGCCTGAAAGTCCGGCACTTCGATTCCACCGACACCGGCGGCTGTTCCTACCTGGTGCATCTCGGCCACGCCGCCGAGGCGATCGCGGCGGGAAAGTGCTCGATCGCGCTGATCACGCTGGCCGGCAAGCCGCGCACCGGCGCGATGCCGCCGCGCGCCACGGGCGCCGAGGTCGATTTCGAGGCGGCCTATGGCGCCACCACGCACAACATCTACGGCATGTGCGCCATGCGCCACATGCATGAGTTCGGCACCACCAGCGAGCAGCTGGCCTGGATCAAGGTCGCGGCCTCCCATCACGCCCAATACAACCCGCACGCGATGCTGAAAGAAGTCGTCACCGTCGAGGACGTGCTGAACTCGCCGATGATCGCGGACCCGCTGCACCGGATGGATTGCTGCGTCGTCACCGACGGCGGCGGCGCGCTTGTTGTCACCACGGAGGCGATCGCGAAGAGCCTGAAGAAGCCGCTGGTGCGGATGATCGGCCATGGCGAGGCCATGAAGGGCCCGCGCGGCGGCAAGGATCTCAATTTGACCTATTCGGCCGGCGTCTGGTCGGGACCGCGGGCGTTCGAGGAAGCCGGTGTCACGCCGAAGGACATCAAATACGCATCGATCTACGACAGCTTTACCATCACCGTGTTGATGCAACTCGAGGATCTCGGCTTCTGCAAAAAGGGCGAGGGCGGCAAGTTCGTCGCCGACGGCAATCTCATCTCCGGCGTCGGCAAATTGCCGTTCAACACCGACGGCGGCGGGCTCTGCAGCAATCATCCCGTGAATCGCGGCGGCATGACCAAGATCATCGAGGCGGTGCGGCAGCTGCGCGGCGAGGCGCATCCGAAGGTGCAGGTGAAAAACTGCGATCTCGCGATCGCCCATGGCACCGGCGGCCTGCTCGGCGTCCGCCACGCCGCATCGACCTGCATCCTGGAGCGCGTATGATGGACTCGAAAGTGAAATACCCGACGCCGCAGGGCAATCCGGAAACCAAACATTTCTGGGAGCAGGCCGTCGAGGGCAAGCTTCTCATCAAACGCTGCACCGCTTGCGGGGAGCCGCATTATTTTCCGCGCTCGATCTGCCCGTTTTGTTTTTCCGACAAGACGGTGTGGGAAGAAAGCTCGGGCGAGGGCGAGATCTACAGTTTCAGCCTGATGCGCAAATCCGCCTCCGGGCCCTACGCGATCGGCTACGTCACGCTGAAGGAGGGCCCGTCGCTTTTGACCAATTTCGTCGACTGCGACATGAAAAGCTTGAAGATCGGCCAGAAGGTCAAGGTGGTGTTCAAGACCACCGACGGCCCGCCATTGCCGTTCTTCACGCCGATCTAAAGTACCTTCTCCCCCTGTGGGAGAAGGTGCATAGGCGGCCTCCGGCCGCCGTCCTTGATCAAGAGGCCGATGCGTAGCATCGGCTACGCGAAGGCTGCCGGATGAGAGGTTCTATCCGCGGGCAATCTGCCTGCTGAGCCAACCCCTCACCCAACCGAGTTTGTGGCCGGCGCCGGTGATGCCCTCTCCCACAGGGGGAGAGGGCGTTGCGACTGGCGCCGGAAAAGGAAAAGTTGGAGGGAAGTCTCGCGATGCCGATCAAGTACGACGAGTTGATGGCGCTGAAAAACCTCGGGCAGAAATACGCCTATGGCGATCGCGAGGTGATGCTGTACGCCTATGGCATCGGCATGGGCGCCGACCCGATGGACGAGAAAGAGCTCGCCTTCGTCAACGAGGCCGTGGCCACGCCGCGCCCACTGAAGGTGGTGCCGACCTTTGCATCTGTCGCGGCCTGGGGCGCCAATCCCGGCGAGATGAATCTCAACCGCGTCATGGTGGTCGACGGCGAGCGCGACATCACCTTCCATCGGCCGCTGGCGACTTCAGCCCATATCACCGCCGATTCAACCGTGCTCGACTGCTTCGACAAGGGCAAGGACAAGGGCGCGGTGATCCGGCACAAGACGGTGCTGAAGAACGACAGGGGCGAAAAACTCGCAACGCTGGTGGCCTCGCGTTTCGCCCGCGGCGATGGCGGTTTCGGCGGGCCGTCGGAAGGCCAGCCCGAACCGCACAAGGTACCGAGCCGCAGCCCCGACAAGACCGTCGACATTACGACGCGCCCGGATCAGGCGCTGGTCTATCGCCTCTGCGGCGACCGAAATCCGCTGCACTCGGATCCGGAATTCGCCAAGCGCGCCGGTTTTCCAAAGCCGATCCTGCACGGCATGTGCACCTACGGCATCAGCTGCCGCGGCATCCTGCAGACCTATGCCGATTACGATCCATCCGCGTTTCGGCAGCACGTCGCCCGCTTCTCCTCGCCGGTCTATCCCGGCGAGACCGTGACCATGGATCTGTGGAAGGACGGCAATGTGATTTCATTCGAGGCCAGGGTGAAGGGGCGCAATGTCGCGGTCATCAAGAGCGGCAAGACGGTGCTGGGTTGAGCCGTCATTCCGGGGCGCGCGCAGCGCGAACCCGGAATCTCGAGATTCCGGGTCTGGTCCTTCGGACCATCCCGGAATGACGGTCACAACAAACAGGGAGAGACGACCATGGGATTACTCGACGGCAAGGTGGCGCTGATCACGGGCGCGGGCGGTGGGCTCGGTGAGGCCTACGCAAAGCTGTTCGCGCGCGAGGGGGCGGCGGTGGTGGTCAACGACCTCGGCGGTCCCCGGGACGGCTCCGGCGCCGATGTCTCGATGGCGCAGAAGGTCGTCAACGCCATCAAGGAGGCCGGCGGCCGCGCGGTCGCCAACGGCGCCGATATCTCGACCATCGCCGGCGGGCAATCGGTGTTCGACGATGCCATCAAACATTTCGGCCGCGCCGACATCCTCGTCAACAATGCCGGCATCCTGCTCGACCAGACCTTTGCCAAGGCCACCGAAGCCGCCTGGGACAAGGTGCTGAAGGTGCATCTGAAGGGCACCTTCTGCGTCAGCCAGCCGGTGTTCCGCTGGATGCGCGACAATGGCGGCGGCGTCATCGTCAACACCTCGTCGACCTCCGGCCTGATCGGCAATTTCGGCCAGACAAATTATGGCGCCGCCAAGGGCGGCATCTGGGGTCTTTCCAACGTGCTGGCGATCGAGGGCCGCAAGTACAACATCCGGGTCTGGACGCTGGCGCCGGGGGCGCTGACCCGCATGACTGCGGACCTGCCCCGCTACAAGGAGAACCCCGGGGCCGCTTTGCCGCCGGACGGCATCGCGCCGGCCGTGCTATACATGGTCAGCGAATTGTCGGGCGACCAGACCGGCAAGGTTTTGGGCGTATCGGGACCCCGCGGCGTGCGCGAGATGCGGATGATGGAAATGGAAGGCTGGACGCCGCCGTTCACGGGATGGAAGGCCGAGGATATCGTTACCCACGCCAAGGAGATCTTCTTCTCCGAGGAAGAGATCAAGAAATCGGCGCGGAGATTTAAGTAACCGTCATTCCGGGGCGCGCGATAGCGCGAACCCGGAATCTCGAGATTCCGGGTCTGATCCTTCGGACCATCCCGGAATGACGAAAGCGAGAGAACAGAGGCACAGATGACAAAACTCACCCCCAAGGCCGCAGGCACATTCGCGATCGCGCCGACGCCGTTTCACGGTGACGGCCGCATCGACGAGAAATCCATCGACCGGCTGACGGATTTTTATGCCGAGGTCGGCTGCGACGGCGTCACCGTGCTGGGCATTTTGGGGGAGGCGCCGAAGCTCGATGCGTCGGAGGCCGAGCAGGTGGCGGTCCGCTTCGTCAAGCGCGCCAAGAACATGCAGATCATCGTCGGCGTGTCCGCGCCCGGCTTCGCCTCGATGCGAGCGCTCGCGAAAGCCTCGATGGATGCGGGCGCGGCCGGCGTCATGATCGCGCCGCCGCCCAATCTGCGCACCGACGACCAGATCACAGGCTATTTCAAGCAGGCCCAGGAAGCGATCGGTGACATTCCCTGGGTGCTGCAGGACTATCCGCTGACCCTGTCGGTGGTCTTTACGCCGGCGGTGATCCGCAAGATCGTGATGGACTTCACCGACCTGCGTGATGCTCAAGCACGAGGACTGGCCGGGGCTGGAGAAGATTTCCGCTTTGCGCGGCTTCCAGAAGGACGGCTCGCTGCGGCCGCTGTCGATCCTGGTGGGGAATGGCGGCCTGTTCCTCGATTTCGAGATGGAGCGCGGCGCCGACGGCGCGATGACCGGTTACGCCTTCCCGGAACTCTTGATCGACGTCGTGAATCTCTCGAAGCAGGGCCGCCGCGACGCCGCGCACGACCTGTTCGACGCGCATCTGCCGCTGATCCGCTACGAGCAGCAGCCGGGCGCTGGCCTTGCCGTGCGCAAATACGTGCTGCAGAAGCGCGGCATCATTTCCTCCAGCGCGCAACGCAAGCCGGGCGCGGGCATCACGGCGCAAGCCAAGGCCGAAGTCGAATATCTGCTGTCGCGCGTGGCGCGGTTCGACAAGCGCGCCAACCTGCAGCCGCAATCCAGCGCGGCGGAATAGCCGATCCTCATGGTGAGGAGTGCGCCGTTGCGCGCGTCTCGAACCATGAGAGCCCGCATCGCCCATCCTTCGAGACGCGGCCAAACGGCCGCTCCTCAGGATGAGGCCCCGAGGAGTTGACCTAGATGGCCGAAACCGTCGCCTCGCGTCCCGCGTCCACCATCCTGTTGCTGCGCGACAGCGTAGCGACGCCGGGCGAAATCGAGGTCTTCATGATGGTGCGGCATCATCAGATCGAATTCCAGTCCGGCGCGCTGGTATTTCCCGGCGGCAGCCTCGACCGCGGCGATCAGGAGATCGCCGCCAATCCCACGCTGTGGTCTGGTAGCGAGGGGCCCGACGCCGCCGCGCTCGGCTTCCGGATCGCCGCGATCCGCGAGACCTTTGAGGAAAGCGGTATCCTGCTGGCGCGTCCGCGCGGCTCGACCGCGCTGGTCGATGCGCAGCGGGCCGGCGCGATCGAGGCGGCCAGCCGCGCCGCCCTGTGCGAGGGCAAGACGAGTTTTTCGAAGGTGCTTGCCGACAACAGCCTGCTGCTCGCGCTCGACGAACTCGTGCCCTATGCGCACTGGATCACGCCCGAAGGCATGCCCAAGCGATACGACACCTGGTTCTTCCTTGCTGCCGCACCCCCGGAACAGGCGGGCCGCCACGACGGCAAGGAATCCACGGACTCGATCTGGGTCTCGCCGTGCGAGGCGCTCAAAGGCGGCGACAGCGGCCGCTTCAAGCTGCCGTTTCCGACCACGCGCAACCTGATCCGGCTCGGCAAGCAGAAGAGCGTCAGGGCCGCGCTCGACGACGCCAGCGGCAGGAAGGTCGTGACCGTGATGCCGGTGATGACCAGACTGAACGGCGGCCGGCAACTTCGGATTCCCGCCGAGGCCGGCTACGACGGCGAGGTGTTCGAAGTCGGCGCGCTCGGGTAGGACATCGAGCACCGGCAGACATTCGTCGAGCGTTGCTTTCACGCTTCGACAACAAGCGAAATATCCAATTGTCTGCCCGTGTCGCGTTGCGCCGGTCCTGAGGCGCGTCTATGAACCCTTCTCGGGCCGCTCCTCGCCGAACTTCCGGCGTCTGGCCCGAACGCCGGTTGATGGGCGCGGCTGAGCGGTAATCTGATACTTCAGAAAGATAGAAAATAATTTAAGATTTTCGGAAATTAGCGCTTGCGGCCTACCCAAATCAGTCGTAGATATCCGTCGTCCCGTCCCGAAAGAGGGGCGTTGCGCAACGTCACGAAACGTGGGGCGGGATGCGGTGGACGCGGATGACGCTGTAGACGACGGCGCTTGAAGCGGACGTGCGAAGTCGTGTGGTCCTGACACCCCGACGCTGGTGTCAAGTCTGCGAGAAGGAGCGCAGGCGACGGTGGCCAACAAGCCCGGAGCACCGGGGAGATCACGAAGTAGCCGTTAAAACCATTGCGTGGGGAATGCCGGGTGATTCCGGTGTGACCTGCTAACGTGTGTGCGCTCTACCCACTACCGTTGCACACACGGCTATCGGGCGCATCGGCCGCCCGGCATTCCCTGCGCCCTCGATTCGGAGAGGGCGGGAATAAATATACCTCGCGCAAAAAAATCATGCGGCGAGATCGCGGAGTTGTGTCTGATCACGATAGCGCAACACACCACGCTCGTCATGCCCGGGCTTGATCCGGGCATCCATCTATCTTCGCAAGAAGCCCATTCTCGAAGAAGATGGATTGCGGGGTCAAGCCCGGCAATGACGGTTTGATATTTTTCGCGCGACCCGATGGCTGGCAATGACGGTCGCAACGACCTTGCCCGGCGTAAACATTAGCGGCATCCTGACCGCCAATCCGGACGCTTCCAAAAGCGCCGCAAGAAACCGGGCAGGGGAGCGCACATGAAGCTTCGGCGTATCGGCGCAATCGTGGTTGCGTGGCTGGGCCTTTTCGCAGCCTTCGGGGCCGCATCGGCGCAGGAAAATTTCCCCGATCATCCCATCCGTATCATCATTCCCTATTCGGCCGGTAGCGTCGCCGACGTGTTCGGGCGGATCGTCGCCCAGAACATGGCGGCGCAATGGAACGGCTCGATCATCAACGAGATCAAGTCCGGCGCCAACGGCTCGATCGCCGCCGAGGAAGTCGCCCGCGCCGCGCCCGACGGCTACACCTGGCTCTTGGTGACGGCCTATTTCGCGACCAGCCCCTCGCTCTTCAAGGAGCTGCGCTGGGACCCGCAGCGCGATTTCATCCCGGTCGGGCAGATTTGCAAGGCACCGAATTTCTTCGTCGTTCCGACCTCGCTGCCGGTCAAGAACGTCGCTGACTATGTCGCCCTGGCGAAATCGGAGCCGGGCAAGCTGAGCTACGGCCATCCCGGCAAGGGCTCGACCGGGCATCTCGGTTTCGAGCTGTTCAAGCGGCTGGCCGGGATCGATGTCGTTGGCGTCGGCTATCGCGGCTATCCGCAGATATTCCCCGATATTGCCTCGGGCCTGATCAGTTCGACCTTCCTGTCCGCCAACCAGGCACTGGCCCAGATGCAGACTGGCGCGATCCGGATCATCGGCGCGATCAGCGACGGCCGTTCGAAATATTTTCCGGACGTGCCGACGCTCGCCGAGCAGGGTTATGCCGAGGCGCAGGTAACGCCATGGTTCGGCATCGTGGTGCCGAAGGGAACGCCGGAGCCGGTCGTTAGCCGCATCAGCGCGGCGTTGGAGGCAGCCCTTGCCAAACCAGACGTGCGCGAAAAACTGGACATCGCCGGCTGCGAGCCGAAGAGCGCGCCACGGGGGCAGTTGGCCGACATCATCAAGTCGGACATCGCGCTGTGGGCGAAGGTGGTCAAGGATGCCGGTATCACGGCGGATTGAGCGGGACGCGGGCGCCGGCGACCCGGCGGTAGACGGGTTGGCGTGTTCCCCTTGGGCCTGATTCCATCGTATAAAAGCCGCCGGAGCCGGTCACGAACCCCATGTCCCTTGCCGCCATTATCCGACGGATACGGTCGTTCTCGCTTTCGATCGGGCAGTTGACCTTTGCCAGTTTCATGCTGCTGCTGGCCATGATCGCGATGACCAGCATCGCCAGCGTGATCTCGATCCGCCACATCGGCGCCACCTTCGCCGAGTTGCAGCGAATGGAGAGCCTTGGCGATGTCGCAGAGGAAATCGACCGGCGCGTCAATGAACTCAGGCTGGCGGCGCGGGATTTCGTTACCGACCAGGGCGCGCGGCCCGATCGGGTCGGGCAAGCCGCATCCGCCTTGAGCGAACTGCTGAAGAAGACACGGCTCGAACTTGCGCCCGAACAGCGGGACATGATCGACGGCGTCACGCAGCGGCTGGCGAACTACAGCAACGGGATTGCGCGCGTCTCGGCGCTGATCGCGCGCCGCTCGGATCTGATTGCGGCATTGCCGCCGGTGCGCGACCGGTTCGAGCAGGCGGTCGCCGGCGTACCCGACCGGGCCATCGCGAGAAACCTGTTCCGGGCCCAGAACCAGATTGCCGCCGCGCTGTTGGCGCATGATCCGGCTTCTGCCGAGCAATCGGCGCAGACCATGCGGGCGGTTTCGATCGACGATCCCGTGCTCCGCTCGGCGGCCGATGCCTATGCCGACGCCATCATTTCGATCGCAGGAACCGAGGCCCAGATCGCCCAAGTGGACCAGGAGGTGCTGGGTACCGAAGGCCGCCAGATCGGCCGCGTCACCGATCTTCTGCGGGACCTGAGCGCCAGCAGGGGCCGCGTGCTGTCGAATAATTTCGCCCGGACCCTTGGCCGCGATAAATGGCAAAGCATCATCCTGGGGATGGCGGGCGTCTTGATCGGGCTTGCGGCGGCGCTGTTCGTGACGCGGCAGACCGTCCGGCCGCTGAAGGCCATCGCAGGCGCCATCCGCTCGCTTGCCGGCGGCGAGAAGCACACCTCGATCCCCGCCATCGACGTGAAAAACGAGATCGGCGACATCGCGCGCGCCGCCGAGGTGTTTCGGCGCACCCTGGTCGACGCCGACGCGGCGCGGGAAGCCGCCGTGCGCGCGCTCGCCGAACAGCGGCTCGCCGAGGAAAGCTATCGCAAGCTGTTCGAGGGCTCGGTCGACGGCATCTATGTGACGACGCCGGCCGGCGCGCTGCTCAACGCCAACCCGGCGCTGGCAAGGATGATGGGATACGATACGCCGCAGGATTTGATCGACGGCATCGGCGACATCACCAAGACGATCTACCTGCAGCCTTCGGCCCGCGAGGAATATCAGCGCCTGATGCAGCGCGACGGCATGGTGCGCGAGTTCGAGTATCAGGTGCGCCAGCGCGGCGACAAGATCCTCTGGATCTCCGACAGCGCCACCGTGGTGCGCGACGACGAGGGCCGGATCGTCCGCTACGAGGGCACGGTGCGCGACATCACCGATCAGAGACGCGCCGAGGACGCGATCGCCGAAGGCCGGCGGCTGCTGCAGGAGGTGATCGACACCGTGCCCGCCGTCATCAACGTCAAGGACAAGCAGCTCCGCTACATCCTGATGAACCGCTACATGGCCGGCATTTTCGGAGTGGAGCCGGCCGATGCCATCGGCCGCACCACCACCGACCTGATGTCGCGCTATGGCGCGCGAAAGACCGACGAGAACGACAAGCGGGTGCTGGCGGCAGGTCGGGAGCTCGGCTTCTACGAGGAGGAGTATCTGGATTCATCCGGAAACCTTCGGCAATGGTTGGTCAACAAGCTGCCGCTGCTCGATGCCAATGGCGAGATCGAGAATATCGTCACCGTGGCGCTCGACATCGGCGAGCGCAAGCGCGGCGAGCAGGAAATGCGCAAGGCCAAGGATGCCGCCGAAGCCGCGCTGCGAAACTTAAGGGAAACCCAGAACTCGCTGATCGAGGCGGAGAAGCTCGCAGCCCTCGGGCGGCTGGTGGCCGGCGTCGCCCACGAGGTCAACAATCCCGTCGGCATCAGCCTGACGGTGGCATCCGCGCTGGAGCGCAAGACCGCGCTGTTTGCGGCCGAGGTCGCGCGCGGCGACCTCAGGCGATCGAGCCTGCATGATTTTCTGGAAACCAGTCGCGATGCCTCCTCGCAACTGGTCGCCAATCTCAACCGCGCCGCCGAGCTGATCACCTCGTTCAAGCAAGTCGCCGCCGACCGCAATTATTCCGATCAACGCACCTTCGACCTCGGCGACCTCACCGAGCAGGTAGTGATGAGCCTGCGACCGGGCCTGCGAAAGCATAATCTGACGCTGACGGTGGACTGCCAGCCCAACCTCACCATGAACTCCTATCCCGGCCCCTACGGGCAGGTGCTGACCAATCTGTTCCTCAATTCGGTGGCGCATGCCTTCCCGGATGGCCGGCCGGGCGCGGTCGATATCCAGGTGCGGGAGTCCGGCAAGGACAATGTCGAGATCCTGTTTTCCGACAACGGCTGCGGCATGAGCCTCGACGTCCGCCGCCGCGCCTTCGATCCGTTCTTCACGACACGGCGCGACCAGGGCGGCACCGGGCTCGGCCTGCACATCGTCTATTCCATCGTCACCAACCGTCTCGGCGGCCGGCTCGATCTCGATTCCGAACCCGGCGGCGGCACGCGGATCCAGATCATCCTGCCGCGCGTGGCGCCGCTGGAGCAGGCGGCGGAGTAGGGGAGGCGTGGTTAATCGGTCTCCGCGAGCTTGCGCAAGGTCGCTTTGAAGATCTGGCTGGCCTTGCCAACCAGCGCGGTGCCGTCCATCACCGCGGCGGTATCGGTGAAGGTGCCGGAGACGCCGATGCCGACCGGGCTCGGGCCGCCGAACAGCGGATTGGCATCGGGACTTGAGGTGTGGCGCTGCACCAGCACCTCGCCCTTGAAGGTGTCGCCCTTCGACGTATAGCTGCCGGTGTAAAACAGATAGGCATCGCCGCCGAGGATCTTGCCGTCGCGGAACATGATCACGCCGCTGCCCTTGCCTATGCGTCCATCCTGCAGGCTGACATGGATCGAATACAGACCGTTTTTCATGAGGTAGCCGGTTGCGACACCCGTCCCCGCGGGGTCGGCAGCTTGTTATGCCAAAGCGGGGTGCGCAGCGTCAACGCGGCAGGTTGACCGCCCGGATCGCGGCCGCAGGCTGGTCCGTTCCGGCACCGGCGATGCACGACATGGGGCGTCTGCTCGCCGCAAAGTTGGCACGCGAAATGCTTGGATGTCCCTGCACCGGCCGGTGGGTGCTGGAGCAGGAGACTGGTGAGCAACTGGATTGATTCCGGCCGCGATCGGCCGCGAGCAAGGACTGACGATTGGGAAAATGATGGCCTGGAACACGTAAATGGCCGCTGCATCGGGCGGTTGAAAGCGTGGCTTACGATCGGCTTTGCGGTGCTGTTGCTGGGGCTCGCCTCCCAGCTCAGTCATGCCCGTGACCGCGGCCAGTTTGCCAACTCCACACCCGACATGAAGGCCTGGTTCGAGGGCCTGCGGAGTGGCAAGGGTCCATGCTGTTCGGACGCCGACGGCACCGCGATTTCGGACGCGGACTGGGAAAGCAGGGATGGCCATTACCGGGTGCGCGTGCCCCGCTTCGGTTACCTCCTCGCCGGCCAGCAGCAAGAACTGGTCTGGGTCGACGTGCCGGAGGAGGCCGTGATCACCGAGCCGAACCGGATCGGGCGGACCATGGTGTGGCCACTCTACGGCTATCTCGGGCTGACCATCCGCTGCTTCATGCCGGGCAGCATGACCTGACCTTCGTCATGCATATTTCTTGTCGCGCTCCAGCAGTTCGATCGAGATGCCCTGCGGTCCGCGAATGAAGCAGATGCGCACGCCCGGCCGGATCGTGGTCGGCTCCCTCGTGAACTCGACGCCCTTGGCCTTGATTTCGGCGGCCACCGCGTCGATGTCCTTCACCGTCAGCCCGAAATGATCGAGCCCCTGATAGGGCGTCACCGGCGGGGTGTTGACGCCGTCGCCCGATGTCACCGGTGCGATGAAGACATTGGCGCCGCCGAGCTTGACGTCGATCCGGCCGGGGCCGCGAATGATGACGCCGCCGAGGATATCCTCGAGCCAGGCCGCGGTCGCCTCCGGGTCCGGACTGCGCAGGTGGACATGATCCCAGGTGACTATCGGCATTCTTGATTCTCCCGTTGGCTTGTCGGGCGCCGTCTTGCGCGCCGTCATGATTTGGCCGCGGCAAGCGGGCTGCGGCAGGATCGTTTTAGCGCTGGCACCGCTGGATGGCTATCCCCGGCGCATCCCGACTAGACCCGGTCAGCAACCGCACAGAGATTTTCCATTCAGGGCGGGAACCAACGCCGGCCTCGTCAATTGATCGCGTAGGCGATGGATTGGCCGCTGTGCGGCGCAGCAGCCGATGTCGGTTTAGCCGCATCTCGGTGGCATGACGATGAACACGCTCGCTTACATCGAATTGACCGGGCTTTCGCGAACGCCTTGGCTCGGCACCGGTTTTCCGGGCCGGCCGGAGAACGCAGGCGAATATTTCGGACTGGCCTATGTCCTTCTGCCGGCCGCCGCGATCGCCGGCTTGGCGGTTTGGGTGCTGCTGTCAGGTGCTGCCGGCAAGCCGGCCGTAAGCCAGGCAGCGCCACTGGCCGCTGCCACCGAGCCTGCGCCGGCGCTCGCCGTCGCCGCTGCCCCGCAAGCGCTCAATCCCGCAGGTCCGACGCGCGAGGCGATCGTGCCTGAGGAGAAAGCGCCGGTCGATGGCTTGACGATTTCGTCGCAATATTGGCGGCGCGGCGGTCTGGGATCGAACGCGCTGGTCACCTTCACGCTGCGCAACGGCAACGACTACGCGGTCAAGGACATAGAGATCACCTGCGCCTTCAGCCGCAGGGACGGCAGTCATCTGACCGACCGCACCCGCCTGATTTACGACACCGTCAACATGAAGGGCAGGAAAACCTTCGCACACTTCCATGTCGGTTTCGTCAATATCAATGCCAGCAAGGCAAAATGCACGCCGGTGGCAGCCCAACACATCTAGCGCAAGTCGATTCGTCCCGGTAACGCGGCGGTAACTTCGTCGTTACGCCGCCCTAGGAACCAATCGCGCCATCCCTAGTTAGTCAAAGTGTCCGTCGATTCGCGCGGATGGAGCGACGCCAACAATGCCCGTGGTGCGATATTTCTTCTTTGTCGGCGGAGTTCTGCTCGCGCTGCTGCTCTTGGCGGATGCTTATCTCCCGAAGATGCCGGTCGAGGCGAGGGCGGAAGCCGACCTGCCGGTGATCCGGATTCATTCCGATCGCAAATGGCCTCAAGCCGTGGTGTTCGACACCAGCCACCCGACCATCGTTCCCGCGCAGACGCAAGCCAGCGTCTTTGGCGCGGCAACGGTCGCCGACCTTTCGTCCAAGGCAGGTCTGCGCGGGGCATTTGCGCAGCTGCAACCGGCCGATCAAACGCAGGCGCAGCTCCCCAGTCCGAAGAAGCCGGACGCAAAGCCGGTGCACAAGCGCAGAGTTGCCAAACGCCACACGGCGCCGGTGATGCTGGTGGCGCAGCAACCGCAATTCGGGCTGTTCGGCAACAACACCTGGTGAAGCCGGTCCTTCGGGCCACCAGCGGCAACGGCTGCTCATTGATTGGACTGCGCGGCCTGCATCATCGATTCCCGCAGCCATTTGTGCCCGGGATCGAGTTCATTGTTGGCGTGCCACATCATGTACAAGAATTGTTCCGGCATCTCGATCGGCATTTCGTGAATGTCGAGGGCGAAATTGCCGGCGATCTCTTCGACAAAGCGGCGCGGCAAAATGCCGATCAAATCGGTCCGCTCGACCATCGGTGGTATCGACCAGATCTTTGCCGCCATGTAGCCGACGCGGCGCGGCAGGCCCTTGGCCATCAGGCCCATGTCGATATTGGTCAATCCGCGCAGCTCACGGCCGAGCGCGATCTGCGTCAGACCCTGGAGTGTTTCGAGATCGAGCGGCTTCGAGATGGCGGGGTGATCGCGGCGGCTGACGACCACGAGATCCACCGGACAGATCGGCTTGACGATCATGTCCGTGGTATCGACGGGGAATGCGAAGCAGGCGAGATCGACGGTGCCGGCGGCGATGCCTTCGTGGAATTTGGCGTCACCCTGAATGCACTCGATGCGGACGTTCGGCGCCTCCGACATCAGGGTGCGCACCACCGGCGGCATGATGATCGGCTCCAGCGTATCGACCAGGATCACGCGAAAGATGCGCCTGTAGTTCGCCAGATCGATGCTGGCGCCGCCCCCCAGTTGCTGCCCGATGACCCCGAGCGCCTCGCGGACCGGGCGGATCATCTCGCGCGCCCTGACGGTCGGCTCGACGCCGCCCGGCGCGCGGACGAACAGGGCATCGTCGATCCGTTCGCGCAGCCGCGCCAGCGCGTTCGAGACGGCCGGCTGGCTCATGCCAAGGCGGTCCGCGGCCCGGCTGATATTGCTGGTCGCGTAAACCGCCTCGAATATGACAAGCAAATTAAGGTCGACGTTTTTGAGGTTCTTCGACATCGAACGATGGGTCAGCCGGCTGCGCACCCGGGCGTTACTCAGGCCCTCGAACAAAGGCTATTCAAACAAGGGGCTTCCGGCAAGTCCGCGCATCGCGGCATCCGCAGGCGATGATCCCCCCTGGTCGGCGCGGATCGATGGCGTGCTCCGCGCGCTGCCCTAATGCAGCGCGCGGATAGCCAGACTAGTCGTTATCGTGATGAATCACGGTCTTGCTTTCGACGCCGTCACCATGCTCCTTCTTGATGATGGTGGTGCGATCGCTCGGCTCGTGCTCCTTGATCACCGTCTTCTCGCGAACGCGGTCGCGATCGTAATCGTGGCGGCCCTCGCCGACGGTGACGCCAGCGCCGACCGGGCCGACGCGAACGCCAACCTCATCCGCCAGTGCCGGCGCCGAAAGGGCGCCAATTGCGGCGGCAACAAACAAAAGCTTCTTCATCATGTCCTCCTTCATATGGAACGAGGGACAAACAATCGATCGCGCCCACAGTTCCAGTGGAACTTGCACAAACCGACGGCGACTGGATGAAGTCCTGAAACAAAGCCGCCAAGGGCAAGTTCAGTTGGAAGTTCTGATGAGCCGGGGTCGATGGCCATGACGTCAATCGGTCACGCGCTTCTCGCTGCGCAACCAGCCGTGGATGATCTGCCACCTGTCGCGTCCGCTGGATCGGAAATCCAACAGCGGCGAGCGCTTGTCCTGAAGCTCGCAATAGAATTTCAAACTATCCCGGGAAGACGGCTTCGGTGGGACGACAGGCTGGGCTTGCAGCCAGCGGTCCCATTCCTGAAGAAGACGGGATTTTCGTTCGCTTTGTCTCATTGACAGCGCGTCCTCGACCCAAAGGGCGAGGCCCTCGATCGTTCGATGGGGCGCGCTGGCTTTTTAGCGTGTGCCGGCTCTGTTCGAGACGGTGGATGGGCCATGCAGAAGGTGTCCGGTACCGCCGCGCCGGTCACCACCTTCGAAGCCGAATATGCTCAAAAGGGCTTAATCGTTTCTAAAGATACCCGCGTCCTGCGGCCTCCCTTGGATACCGCGGCGAGACCCGTTGCGGAGCCAGGGCGGAGCTCACGGGTCTACTAACCGCAAAACACACAAACAAGAATTTTGTCCGGCGAGTCAACATTTTGCTATCTCGGACTGAGTTCTTTTGAACGGAAGCCACTCTATCTCGGAATATCCTGCGGCTCTGTCGATTCTGTATCGACGTGGCGCGCTCGGTGGATATCCGAGCGGCAAGAGGCGCCGTCGGTCCGAATTTTCCTTCCGCCAAAACGGGGACCCAAGATGGGACGCAGTCAACTTGCTTTGCGCAGCACTGGCGGTCGGCGCGATCGTGTTTGCCGCGCCTGCGCGGGCTCAGACCTACGATCCAAAGTACCCGGTTTGCCTTCAGGTCTACGAGGGCATGGTGCACTGCTTCTTCGAATCCAGTTACACTTCGATGGCTCAGTGCGCGGCGTCGGCATCGGGGTGAGCCGCCGACTGCGTGGTCAATCCATACTATGCCAAACCCGCTCCGCGCAAAAAAGTGGTCACACACGTAGTGGCGGGCCTCACGCTGGCGAGATCGTTACAGACGGATACCGTGCGTGCCCAGCTTACGGTCGCCTTTGCGTGCTCTGGAACGGACCGTGAGGAGGTGGCGCGCTCGGAGAGATTCGAACTCCCGACCCTCGGATTCGAAGTCCGATGCTCTATCCAGCTGAGCTACGAGCGCATCAATGTTTTCAATAGCTTAGAATGATGCCGGATTTCTTAGGCACTAACTAGGCACCGAAAACAGAGGCCAAAAATAAATTATCAGACTTGTCTGGCGGGGGCTACCCGGCCTTGCGCTTTGTTGTCCGCTCGGCTTTGGCAGCCCTGCTGGTGAGCAGCTGCCGGTTTGATGGACACCAAGTTAAGCTAATGCGGCCTCGTGTAAATCGAGTTGCAGTGGCCATTAGGCAATCCAGCGGTGTCGAATATCTTCTGTGTCTGCGGAGCGATTTTCAGCGAACGCAGATAGTTAGGTCCTGGATGGAACTCGCGAGAGTTCGAAAACGTTTTAGCTATTATGGCGCGCCACGACCCCAAGAAACCGAAGCGGGATACCCGGTCTCCGGAAATTGGCGAAGGCGGAATCGCACATTTATTTGGGAAAATAGCGAGCACCACTTCCCATGCGGCCGGTCGGGCCACAACCTTCCTCTGTGCCGTCAGCGTCGTCGTGGTCTGGGCAGTGACGGGCCCACTGTTTCACTACTCTGATACTTGGCAACTCGTCATCAACACCGGGACGACCATCATCACGTTCTTGATGGTCTTCTTGATCCAAAATTCGCAAAATCGCGATAGTGCTGCAATTCAGGTCAAGCTCGATGAATTGATCCGTGTCAGTGCCGCGCACAATTCGTTTGTCGGAATCGAACATCTCACCGACAACGAGCTGGCACAAATCAGGGATAAATGTGAGGCGCGCGCGAAGGCGGATGGGGCGGGACAAGAAGCGGTCAAGCGAACCGGCAAAAAAGCGGAGCTCGCGGCGGAAAGCGTCACCCGTTAGCAACTCTTGAATTCGGCCTTAAGGCGCTAGGCGTCACAGTCCCACGCTGCTTGCCCGCGCCGACGAGGTAAGGGTTGGCCGCTTCCGAGATCGGCGCGAACCGGACCTCCCGCCATGTCCGCTATTCGGTCGTTATCGGGGGTAAACCGGACATCGAGATCCCAAAAAGATACGCCATTTCGACTGGTCCCAGCGTCTTTAGATGCCGATTCTCGCGGTTACCAGGCTGCCCTGTTTCGAAAGCGGGAATGAGGCGCAGACGCAACAGAGGCGCCGTATCACGGCATTATCCATGAAGACGGCAATCCATGAATCCGACTAACGGCCAATGTCCTGTTCAAAATTTCATGCAACGTTGGTAGGCGCAGCCGGTTAGTCCTCCAAGGCAGAGATAATTCTGAAAAGGAGACTGAAACATGCGCACCATCTTGCTCGCAACCACAGCAGCCATTGCGCTCAGCTCGGCTGCATGGGCCGCTTCTGACATCAGTGCAAACAGCTCTGATCAGCACAATACTGGCAAGGCTCGCCAAGAGCTGACCCAGATGCTGCAAAAGTCTGGATACACCGATATCCGCGTCGCACCGACATCTTTCATGGTGCGAGCCAAGGACAAGAATGGGGACCCCATCGTGATGTCAATTAGTCCGGACAGCTTCACCGAGCTGACAGCGGTCAATGACAGCCAAAGCGGAAACGACCGAAGCTCGAATACCGTTGGCTCGAACAACTCAGAGACCTATGTCACCGTGCCGTCAAACGATGAGTTGGGCTCCAAGGTGGTCGGTCTGGATATTTACAACAAGGACAACAAGGATATCGGCACGATCAAGGATATTGCGCTGAATCCAAACGGGCGCGCCGCGGCCTATATCGTGTCGGTCGGCGGTTTCCTTGGTATGGGAGAGCACTATGTCGCTGTGAGCCCCGATGCCGTGAACCTCAGCTACAAGGACAACAAGTGGAATGCAGAGATGAATGCCACAGCTGATCAACTGAAGGCTGCGCCCGAATTTAAGTATACCGGTCGGTGGGCGTCCAATAAGATGTGACCACAAGCGGACCCGGGTACACTCATCACACGGGTCCGAAGGTGGTGCTAGCCGGCGCGAGCAGCTGGTGACGCCCGCGATCAGGTTCTGACGACCTATTTCGAGCGCGAATTTTCCACGGCTGGCGGCCTCATCAGCTACGGCAGCAGCCCTCCTGCGGCGTATCGCCTGATTGGCATCTATGGGGGAGAATCCTCAGAGGCCAAAAACCTGCCGATCCGCCGGTCGAGAGCCAACCAAGTTCGCGCTGGTCATCAATCTCAAGACAGCGAAGGCACTCGGCGTTACGATCCCGCCAAAACTTTTTTTCACCGCCGATGAGGTTATCGAATAGCCGGGTTCTTTTGCTACATCGCATATGTCCCCTCTGGCACATTTCGTACACGCTGCGATGTCCGACTTGAGTCCGTTATGCACAGCAAAGCGGACATGGGGCCAGTGGTGCGCAGGGTAGGCGCAGCCGTCCATTTCGGACTACAGCCATGAGCAAACCAGCATCAAATTCGCTCCGCACGCCGCCAATAGCGCTATCAGCGCGATGTGTAGTCGGCCGCCGAAGGCTTTGAGTGCAGTTGCCATAGTGGCTGTAAAATCCCGCAATTCTACCCTGGGAGTCTCGACATATTTATTTCTGGGATTTCATCAGTCGTTTAAGATTTAAGGAAGCGCCTGTCACATTCGAAGCAGCGCCTCAGATTAGCCGAACGGCACAAAGCCAATTTGTTCCTAATTTCGAAGTCCGATGCGCTATCCAGCTGAGCTACGAGCGCGTCTGTGTTCCGGCCGAAATCCGTTCGGCGGCTCCGATTAGCAGAATTGGACTGATGCGGCCACCCCGTGTGGCTCGCATTGGCGGCCTTGAGGTCCGGATCGGCCGCCGTGGTTCAGAGCTTTGGAAAATCCTTGCGCATCGCGATTTCGGCGGCGTCGCCCGGAGACAGCACGGTCTGGTCGAAGGATGGTTGAGGGGCGGTGACGATGTCGTAGAGGGAGATGCCCTTGATGGGCTTGTTCATCAATTCCTGAACACATTGGGCCAGCGTGCCGCTGAAGACCAGATAGGGACGGCTGCTGCCGTTCAACCGCTGGCCTTTCAGCGAGGGCCATTTCTTGAGGTCCGCCGGCGCGTCATAAAAGATCGGGGAGCCTTCCTTGAACATTCCTCACCCCTTCATCATCAGCTGATTCTAGGCCGGGTGAGTAAACAGATATTAAACGTGCCTTAACCACGGGGCGCCGCGCCGAGGCATCACCCGAATACCAGGTCCGGGAGCCACAGCGTCAGGATCGGCAAATAGGTGATGATGCCGAGCACGATCAGAAGCAGGATCAAAAACGGCAGGATGCCGCGGATCACCTCGCCGATCGGGGCCGAGGAGATGGTCGCCAGCACGAACAGATTGAGGCCGACCGGCGGATGGACCAGGCCGATTTCCATGTTGTAACATCGCCTACGGGCGGCGCGTGTTCGACGGCATGCACGTGTTCCTATCCGGGACGGGCATGCTGCCGATCATGCAGACGGGTACCGGCCCGCAATCGAGCGCTACCGGCGCGCCGAGCTTCGAAAATCCCGAGTTCCGCGGCGTCCACGAGGACGTGCTGACCATCGGCGAGATCATGAAACGCGTCGAGGCGCGTGGCGAGAAGCCGCCGCTCATGCTCATGATCAATTCCACCACCGACTATCATCCAGTCGGCGGCGGAGAACCCGCTATGGCACGGCGTAGCGCCCTGAACCCGAGGGCGCGCCGCCGACGATAGCGCGGCTGCTCAGAAGCAGGGGTATCGGCGGTGGTCTTGGCCGATATAGGTGGCCGAGCCCCGATAACAGAAATTGGTGGAAGGGCCGTCATAGTAGGCGAAGGTGCCGGGCAGCGGGCCCGGCCCGTAATTGTGGCTGTAGCTGATGTCATAAGGTAGCCAGTAACGGTGCCAATAGTGGTGATGGCCATGAGCCAGCGCGAGGCTGGGCGCCGCGGCGAGGGCGGACAGTATGATGGCGGCGGAAAGCAGCCTCAGGTGGGTCATCTGGATTCTCCGGCAGGGACCTGAAAACAAGACAGTTTAGGCCATCGGCGGTTCCAATCCAGAGCCGAATGCCCGCAAATTTGCGGAAAGGCCGTCACACGACGGTCATTTTCGGCTGGTTGCGGATGCTTAACGAATTTCCAACACAGTCCGGCCAGAGTTGCGCCGTCTGGTTCGGCTACGGACCGGTTTTGCTCCGTTACAAACTCTCTGTCCGGCCCCTGACCGACCATGCGCATCACGCTTCTCGCCCTGGTATCGCTCGCGGCTCTCGCCGCGTCGCCGGCGCGCGCCGACCTGCATATCACAAGGGATCACGGCGGCTATGTCGAGGAATACAAGGCGAAGTATGGCCGCATCCGCGACCGTCATGAGCGCGTGATCATCGACGGCATCTGCAATTCCGCCTGCACGCTGGTGTTCGGCATCGTGCCGCTCAACAAGATCTGCGTGACTCCTCGCGCCAGCCTCGGCTTCCATGAGGCCTATTACGACAAGGCTTTCACCTTCGGCATCAAGGTCACGAGCGCCGATGGGACATCCGACCTGATGTCCTATTACCCCGATACGGTGAAGGACTGGATCCGCAGGAATGGCGGGCTCACCACCGAGATGAAGAAGATCACCAACGGCGAGGAGCTTTGGAAAATCGTCGATCCTTGTCCGGACGAGTGGTAGACCGCTTTCAATCCAGATCGATCGTCCCCGACATCACGGGAACGCAGCGGCCGCCGATGAAGGTCGCGGTGACGATACCGTCCTTCTTTTCCGCCTCGGCCTTCAACAGGCTCGGGCGCCCCATTTCGACGCCCTGGGCGACCGTCTTCGACAGGGACAGCTCGCTTTCCGGGCGCAGCCTGGCGAGCAGGCCAATCAGCGCCACATTGGCGCTGCCGGTCGCGGGATCCTCCGGAATATTCAGGTGAGGGGCGAACATCCGCGCCCTGATGTCGATGTCGCCTTCATTCGCCTGGGTATAGATCATGATGCTGACGGCCGGATGTTTTGTCACTTCCAGCCGGAACACGTCGCTGTTCGGGCTCGCGGCGGCCAGCGCGGCACGGCTTTTCAATTCGGCCAGGATGAAGGGCGCACCGCAGGAGGCGATGCAGGGGCGATGATGGGCCGTCTCGATATCGCCGATTGAGACGCCGCAGGCCGAGGCCACGAGTTCGCCCGCAATTTCCGCGCCGACCGAGAGCGGCTGCGGCGAGGCCAGCCGTGCGCCGACCACTGTCGCGCCATCCCGCAGAATCTCGATCGGGACCAGGCCTGCCTTTTCCTCGAACGTCACGCGCCCGCCCCGGACCGGCCGGCCGTAGCTTTGGCCTGACCGGGCCAGCACGAAGGCGGTGCCGACATTGGGATGGCCCGCGAACGGCATCTCGCTGCGCGGCGTGAAGATCCGCACCTCGGCGGTATGACTCGGGTCCTGCGGCGGCCGGACGAAGGTCGTTTCTGCCAGATTGAATTCGGCGGCAATGGCCTGCATCCGCTCGCTCGACAGGCCGTCCGCGTTCAGCACGACGGCCAGCGGATTGCCGGCGAACCGATCCGATGTGAAGACGTCGACGGTCTGGAATTGCAGGCGCATCATGCCCTCTCGCTTCTTGCCATGTGATACCGGGTTGGCCGACCCGCGTCGTTCACGATTGCCGGATAGCACAGCTTCAGGCAATCAGGGCGCCAATGAACAAGGACGTCGAAAACTTGGCCGCGCGCGCGGCGCCGGCGATTTTCGTCGTGCTTTGGAGTACCGGCTATATCGCCACCAAAGTTGTGCTGCGTGGCGCCGAACCGCTGACCTATCTCGCGATCCGCATGGCGCTCGTGGTCGTGCTGATGGCCGTCATCGCCGCGATCGCCCGGCCGCGATGGCCTGATCGCGCCGGCATCGCCCATAGCGCGGTGGCGGGCATGCTGATGCACGGACTCTGCCTCGGCGGCACAGCGGTTGCGATAGCGCATTCGATTCCGGCCGGGCTCTCGGCGCTGATTCCGGGCCTGCAGCCGATCCTGACCTCGACGCTGGCCAACCGCTGGCTCGGCGAACGCGTGACGCCGCTGCAATGGGGCGGGCTGTTGCTCGGGCTGGTCGGCGTGGTCCTGATCCTGCACGGCCGTCCGATGACCGGGCAGGCGGGCTGGGGCTGGTTGGCCTCGGCCGTATCGCTGGTCGGCATCACGCTCGGCACCCTGTACCAGCGGCGCTATTGCGGCCGGATCGACTGGCGCGCCGGCAATCTCGTGCAGTATGTCGTGGTCGCGATTTTCTCGGCCGCGGCCGCCTGGCTGTTCGAGGACAATGCCGTGCACTGGACAGCGGAATTCGTGCTTGCGCTGGCCTGGCTTGCGGTCGTGCTCTCGATCGGATCGATCGGGCTGTTGTACTGGCTGATCCGGCGCTCGGCCGCGACCTCGGTCGCGAGCCTGTTCTATCTGGTGCCGGCGGTCACGTCCCTGATGGCGTTTGCCCTGTTCGGCGAGCGGCTCGACCCGGTCGCCATCGGCGGCATGCTCGTCTGCGGCGCCGCGGTGTTCCTGGTCAACCGGCGCACCTGACCGCGTCGCGGCCAGCCCGCGGCCAACAACCTCGGGCCTTCGCGCCAAGACTTCCAGCGGAATAGGCGCCCGCGCATATTCCGCTGCAGTGAGTACCGGTTCTGCGCGTCCAAACCGCGCAGGCGATCAGTCTCAGTACTTCCTGGCCTTCTTTTTCTTCTTGCCGGCCTTCTTGGTGGCCTTCTTGGCGGCTTTCTTGACCGCCTTCTTGCCGGATTTCTTGGCCGCAGATTTCTTGGCGGCCTTCTTGGCCTTCTTCGGCGCGGCCTTCTTGACGGCCTTCTTTTTCTTCTTCACGGCCTTCTTGGCGACCGGCGGCGGCGCGGCTGGAGGCATCGTCTCTGTCATCGGCGGTGTAACGGGTGTGTCGTCGTCCATGTAATCCCCCAAGGTTTGTCGAAGCCGTAACGATAACCGGATTCGGCGATGTGTAAAGCCGATGACGCGACGCGCTTGCTTCGCGCGGTGCGGCCTCAAGCAAGGCGGCGGCTCTGGCGGACCGCTCCGAGCCTGCCGCGCCTCGCGCCGGAACGGGCGGGACAACCCGGAAATGCGCGCGCCACCGCGCGGGCATTGCAACTTTGCCGGCCGGGATGCGTACTACAATGGGCATGCGGGAAGGGCGCCGGAGGATGTCGTGAAGCGCACTGTCGTTCTCTATCTGGCGACCCTGGTCGTGCTGATCCCGAGCGATTTCCTGTTCCTCGGGCTCATCGCCAAGGGCTTTTTTGCTTCGCAAGTCGGCGACATGCTGGGCGAAATCAGGCCGTTGCCGGCGGTTCTGTTCTACCTGATCTACGTCGCCGGCATCCTGATTTTCGTCAGTGCTTCGGCGTCGGCGAGGTGGCAAACGACGCTGCTTTACGGCGCGTTGTTCGGCTTTTTTTGCTACGCGACCTTCGAATTGACCTCGCTGTCGCTGTTGAAGCACTGGACCTGGCCGGTGGTGGCCGTCGATGTCTGCTGGGGATCGTTGGTGACGGCGCTGTCGGCAACGGTCGGGCTGCAGATCGCCGATAGGCTCGCACCGAGGAGCTAATTGCCGTCATTCCGGGATGGTCCGAAGGACCAGACCCGGAATCTCGAGATTCCGGGTTCGATGCTGCGCATCGCCCCGGAATGACGGTCTCGACTACTTCGCGGAGCCTGTCATCGGGCGCGCATTCGCGCGACCCGTTGGCTAATAGCCGCAGACCGTCACTTCGGCTGCGGCACGATCCGGATGTACGGCTTTGGCGACTTCCAGCCCTGCGGATAAATGGTCCTGGCCTCGTCGTCGCTGACGGAGCCGGAGATGATGACGTCCTCGCCCTGTTTCCAGTCGGCCGGCGTCGCCACGCGATGTTTCGCGGTCATCTGCAGCGAATCGATCACGCGCAGGATTTCCTGGAAATTGCGGCCCGTCGTCATCGGATAGACCAGCACCAGCTTTATCTTCTTGTCCGGCCCGATGATGAAGACATTGCGGACGGTCTGGTTGTCGGCGGCGGTCCGCTTGGTGACGTCGCCGGAGGCCGAGGCCGGCAGCATGTCGTACAGTTTCGAGACCTTGAAATCGGTGTCGCCGATCATCGGATAGTTCGGCGCGGCGCCCTGGGTCTCCTTGATGTCCTCGGACCATTTCGAATGCCGGTCGACCGGATCGACGGAAAGTCCCATCAATTTGACGCCGCGCTTGTCGAATTCGCCTTTCAGCTTGGCAAGCGCGCCGAGCTCGGTGGTGCAAACCGGGGTGAAATCCTTCGGATGCGAGAACAACAGCGCCCAGCTGTTGCCGATCCAGTCATGGAATTTGATCTTGCCCGCGGTGGTCTCGGCTTCGAAATCCGGGGCTTCGGCGCCTATCTGTAGAGCCATGTCGCGACCTCATGTCTTTGGAGTTACAGGTGAATTTTGACGATCTGAATACAGGCTCGGACCGTTCGAGGAAACCGCCCGCCAAAAAAGGGGAGAAGTTTCTTCGTTTTGGGGAACTCCTAGCATCTTCTTTTGATCCGCGCTTATGCGGCAGAAAAACCACAGCGGCGACCGTAAAACCAGGGTTGTCCGGAATATCACGCGGCCGCCCCGATATTGCCTTTTATGACCCCCAACACCCCGGCCCCGGTTGCCATCAGTCGAACCGTGACTGACGGCGCCACCACAAATAGGCAACCATCTAAAAAAGTCACGACCCGATTTTCCATTCGTTAACCACTCGTTTACGCCGGCAGGAAATGCTGGTCCAGAACAAGAAACTGAGAAGAAGAACTGTCCAATGTCTGCCTCCAAGCTGTCTGCTCCCAAGCTTAAGTTCGCCGAACCGCTCAGTGCGCTCGAACCCTCGGGGATTTCCTGCCGCGACAGCGCCGCCCTTGCCCTTGCCGTCGTCCGCGATGGCGTGATCACCGGCGAAGGCCCGACCACAACGGGCCGCATGCATTTTTCCCGCGAACTGGATGCCTTCGACGCCGCCTGGTGCGCGCGCATCCTGACCGCGACCGCAGTCGACCACCAGCCGGTCAGCCGGGCGGAAGCCGAGGCTCTGTTCGAGATCGACGCCGCCGCCGCCGAGCGCAGCGACGATGGGCGCTTCGACGATCTGTTTGCGAAAGCCGTCGTGCATCACGCGGCCTCCGCCTCCGGCCTGCCGGTGCCGCCGCGCACGGTGGCGCTGTCGCCGGAAACCGAGATCGAGAGCTGGGCGCCGAGTAGGGCCGCCAACGTCGACACCGAAGTCCTGGAGTGGATCGCCAGCCAGATGCGCGGCAAGCCGCGCCGCAACCGCACCCTGATGGCGCTGGTCACCACCATCGTCGGCGTCGCCACGCTGCCGCTGGCGCAGCTGCCGAACGTGTTCGACATCGGGATGTGAGTTCGCTCGTCGCACGGTTTCAAACTTTACGCATCCGCTCACTTCGTCATTGCCGGGTTTGACCGCGCAATCCATCTCCTTTGAGATGATGCTTCTTGCGAAGAAAGATGGATGCCCCGATCAAGTCCGGGCATGACGGATGTGGGGTGTTGCGCCATCATCGGACACACTTTCGCGATCTCGCCGCATGCGATGCGCGAGGTATTCGTTTATTTCCCGCCCTTTTTCAAACAAAGGGCGCAGGGAATGCCGGGCGGCCGATGCGCCCGATAGCCGCGTGTGCAACGGTAGTGGGTAGAAGGCACACGCGTTAGCAGGTCACACCGGAATCACCCGGCATTCCCCACGCAATGGTTTACGGATTATAGCGCGCTCTCCCCGGTGCTCCGGGCCTTTTGGCCACCGTCATCCGCGTCACTTCACGCGAACTTGACACCAGCGTCGGGGTGCCAGGACCACACGCCTTCTCCGTCCGCAAGCAAGCACGTTCGTCAATGCGCCGCTCGCGTCCACCGCATCCCGCCCCGCGTTGTTGACGTTGCGCAACGCCCCTTTGGTGGGGCGGGACGAGAGCGATATAGGATATTCCGAATATTCGGCAAAGCAGAATATTTTTGCGAACGGGGCTTGACACACAAGTTGGACAAGGACGTTGCGACGCCGGTGATTTGCCCGTCGAGGCTGGGCAAGAACTCGGCATTTTTGAGAGTTGGTGTACGATTTGGTCTATGACGAATTATGCATTCAAGAGCGGCGATAACCGTGAGCAGCCCAGTTTGCTGCCCCCTCGGATTGAGGACTATGTCGGGCCGGATAATCCGGTTCGTGCGATCGACAGCTTCGTGAACGCTCTCGATCTGGTCAAGCTCAGGTTTCGGCATTCGGAGCGCGGCGTGGGCGCCGGACAACCGCCCTACGATCCATCCGACCTGCTGAAGCTCTACCTTTACGGCTACATCAACCGGATCAGGTCGTCGCGCCGGCTGGAACGGGAAGCCGGCCGCAATCTGGAACTGATCTGGCTGCTGAGGAACTTGAAGCCCGGCTATCGAACGATCGCCAACTTCCGCAAGGAGAACTGGGCGGCCTTGAAGGCTGCGAACCGCAGCTTCGTGCTGCTGATGCGCGAGCTCGATCTGATCGGTGGAACCCTGGTTGCGGTCGACGGCGCGCTGTTCCACGGCAACGCCAGCAAGGGGAGCATCTTCACGCAAGGGAAGCTGACCAAGCAGATCGCCGAGCTGGACAGGGAGATCGAGGCTTACGGCAAGTCCCTCGACGCCAACGATACGGAAGAGGCCAAGCAGCTGAGCGGCGGTCCGGAGGATGGTAGCCAAAGCGATGGCGGCGATGTCGGCGAGAAGATGAAGGAGCTGATGTTCAGGCGCGAGCGCGCGCGGGCCGACCTCAAGGACCTTGAGACCAGTGACAAGGGGCAGGTGTCCAAAACCGACCCCGATGCACGGCTTCTGAGCAAGGGCGACCAGACCATTGCAGGCTACAACGTGCAGAGTGTCGTCGACGACAAGCACATGCTCATCGTCGGAAGCGAGGTCGTCAATCGCAGCGATGCAGGCCATCTCCATGTGATGGCAAAAGCTGTCAAGGATGCTCTGGACGTCAAGGCGCTGCAGGTGCTTGCCGATGAAGGCTACTACAATAGCGAAGACCTGAAGGCTTGCGAAGATGACGGCATCACTGCCTATGTGCCGATACACGAGGGCAACAGGAAGCTCGAGAAGCAGGGCCGTTTCCCCCGCAAGGACTTCAGCTACGATGCGAGCGCCGATGTCTATCGTTGCCCGGCCGGCGAACTGCTGCATCCGACAAAGAAGCCCTGGACGAATGCAAGCGGCCGGGTCGAGGTCCGCTATCTGAGCTCCAAGAGGAGCTGTGATGCCTGCCCGATGAGGGCGCGATGTATCGCACCGGAAGCAAAAATTCGCAGCGTCTCTCGCTGGGAGCACGAAGGTGTTCTGGACCGTCATCGCGCAAGGATGACAAGCGAAGGCACAGGCCAACTGATGTGTCGACGCTCCGCCATCGTCGAGCATCCCTTCGGAACGCTCAAATGCCGCGCCGGGTATCAGCACTTCCTCGTCCGCGGCTTCGACAAGGTGCGCGGCGAATGGAGCCTGATGGCGCTCTGCTACAACTTCACCCGCGTACTCAACATTCTCGGCTTCGATCGCTTCATAGAAGCCGTCGCAAAAGCCATCACATGTCGTCTTCATGCTCTCGCAGATGCTCTGGAGTGGCTTCTGCTCGCACCAGGGCCGTTCCGGAGCCGATTTGCGCAACAATTCGTCGCCGCCCGCCCCCAACCCGTCTTGCTGGGTTAGCGGCTGAATTCTTGCCCAGCCTCGTCGGGCAATCGGTCGGGCCGATGCCATGGCGTTTTGAAATCGTTCGGGATAGGATACAATCTTTGCGGGTATCTCGATCGCCGGCATTCGTCGCTCCATCGACCCCGGTTATGGTCGATTGTCGGCGTCGCAACATGAGACGACTGGCCGTCGTCCGGACCACAGGGGGCACGCATGGCTACCAGGAAGAAGACGAAGTCTGCGAAGGCGAAGGCCGTGGTAAAGACCAAACGCAAGGCAACGACCAAGCGTAAGGCCAAGGCAAAGACCAAGGCCAAGAAGATTAAGGCCAAGAAGACAAAAGCCAAGAAGACAAAAGCCGAGAAGACAAAAGCCAAGACGAAGCCCAAGGCAAGGACCAAATCCAGCGCCGGGACGGCCAAGCGCGCCAAGTCCGCGTCAGCGAAGACCGGCTCCAGGCGGAAAACCAAGTCCAGACCGGCAGCCAAGAGCAAGCCGAAGGCCCCAACTCGGTCCAAGGCGCCGGCCACGAGCACGCCGGGGGTGCCGGCCACGCCGCCGCCCCAACCGGCCGTTCCGATGCCTGCGCCCGCAACCCCGGCTCGTTCAAATCCGCAAACCAGCGCTCCCTCGGGCTTCCAGGTGGAAGGCACGAACGACAAGGCTTTGTTCACGTTGAAGCTGCATCGCGGTGAGGGCATGACGCTGATTGCGATGAATTGGAAGAATGGCGAGCCACCGCAGGACTTCGTCGGCTTCGCGATCGAGTATCAGGAGCCCGGCGGCAGCCAGTATTACCCGGTGCAGAACCGGCTGAACTTCCTGAATGCGGGCGGAAATGTCGATCCCGCCACGCGCTCGACGCTGCAATCGCCGATCCAGAAATTCCGCTGGGTGCATTTCCCGTACTTCTATGCCGATCCCCTCCCGCCCGGCGACTTCAATTATCGCGTCACGCCCATGTTCATGGATGCGCAGGACAAGCTCAGTGGCGGCGAGCCACAGGAGGTCGCGATCCAGCTCGCGCGCGAAACCTATCCCGGCATCGCCAACGTCACCTTCACGCGCGGCTTCGTCTCCTCGCAGGCCTTCGTCGACCGCTACCAGAAGGACGGCCCGATCAACACGCTGGTGGCGCCGCAGGCCGCCAAGGGCCTAGACTTCACCTCGACCCACCCCGACAGCGTCGCCGCGCTGGCCTGGATGGGTTTCGAGGCGCGCGCCGCGATCCTCAAGACGCTCGACGAGGCCATCGCCGACAAGGCCGAGGTCCGCGTCGTCGCCTACGATTTCAACCTGCCCGAAATCGTCGACCGTCTCGAGAAGCTCGGCAGCTCGCTGAAGATCATCATCGACGACAGCAAGGGCCACGGCGGCACGAGCACTGCCGAGACCGAAGCCGAGGGTCGCCTGGTGGCCTCGGCGGGCCGGGCCAACGTCCACCGCCAGCACATGGGCAGCCTGCAGCACAACAAGACCATCTCCGTGAACGGCCCGACCGTGAAGAAGGTGGTGTGCGGCTCGACCAATCTTTCCTGGCGCGGCTTCTTCGTGCAGGCCAACAACGCCTTCGTGCTGACCGGTCAGACCGCCGTCAATCTGTTCTTCGCCGCCTTCGACAGTTACTTCGCCGTCGCAAACAACGCCGTCGCCGGATTCAACACCAAGCCGTCCGCCGACTGGAACGACCTCGGCCTTGCCGGCATCGATGCGAAGGTGGCGTTCTCGCCGCACAGCGCGGCCAACGCCAAGCTTGGCGGCATCGCCACCGACCTCAAGAGCACGACGTCGTCGCTGCTCTACTCGCTGGCTTTCCTCTACGAGACGCCCGGCGTCGTGCTCGAGGCCATCAAGGCCGTGACCGCCGACAAGAATATCTTCGTCTATGGCATTTCCGACAAGAAAGTCGGCGGCCTCGACGTGCAGGATCCGAGCGGCAATGTCGCGCCGGTCTATGCAGCGGAACTCGGCGCCAACGTGCCGGAACCGTTCAAGTCCGAGCCAACCGGCGGCACCGGCACGCGGATGCATCACAAGTTCACGGTGATCGACTTCGACAAGCCGACGGCGCGGGTCTATCTCGGCTCCTACAATTTCTCCTCGCCGGCCGATGTCAAGAACGGCGAGAATCTGGTGATCGTCAGGGACCGGCGCATCGCGGTGTCCTACATGATCGAGGCGCTCAGCCTGTTCGACCATTATTCGTTCCGGGTCGCCGAGAAGACCGCGGCGGCCAAGGGCCAGAAGCTGTATCTCGCCAAGCCTCCGCGCACCGCCGGTGAAAAGCCGTGGTTTGACGACGACTACACCGTCCCGCACAAGATCAAGGATCGCGAGCTGTTTTCCTGACGGCGCTGGCGCCTGAAGCAGGCGGGCCGACGGGCCGGGCGTCATCCTGTTGGAACGGCCCGGCTTCAGGCGTGATAGAGGGCCGGTGCTTCGCGCCGGCGCCTCTTTTCCTATTGACCAACTCGACGGGTCAGCCGGGTGCCGCACCCTGGGTCGCCGTATATACCGCGTAGATCGACTGGCTCCCGGCCATGAACAGGCGGTTGCGCTTGGGGCCGCCGAAGCAGATGTTGCCGCACACCTCGGGCAGGCGGATGCGGCCGAGCAGCTTGCCCTCCGGCGACCATACCGTGACGCCGTTATAGCCGACATGGCGGCCGGCATTGCTGGAAGCCCAGACATTGCCGTTGACGTCGCAGCGGATGCCGTCGGGCCCGCATTTCACGTCGTCGATCACGAAGTCGCTGAACACTTTCTGGTTCGAGAGCTTGTTGTCGGCGCCGACGTCGAACACGAACACATTGCCCTTGCCGCCCGGGCCGGTATCGCCCGGTCCCTTGCCGGTGGAGACCACGTAGAGCTTCTTGTAATCCGGCGAGAATGCGATGCCGTTGGGATCGGGCACCTGATCCTCCGTCACCACCACGTCGAGGCGGCCGCTTGGATCGATCCGATAGCAGTTGGTCGGCAGTTCGCGCTTGCTGGCCACGAAGCCGGCGGGCTGGCCGATCAACGGATTGAGCTTGCCGCCGGGATTGGCCGAGCCGCCGGGCGCATCCGGCTCGCCCTCGTACAGCTGGCCGCCATAGGGCGGGTCGGTGAACCAGTAGCTGCCATCGGGATGGGGGACGATATCGTTCGGCGAGTTCAGCCGCTTGCCGCCAAAGTTGTCGGCGAGCACGGTCGCGGTGCCGTCGTTCTCGTAGCGCGTCACCCGGCGGGTGAGGTGCTCGCAGGACAGCTGCCGGCCCTGGAAGTCGAACGAGTTGCCGTTGGAGTAGTTCGAGGGATAGCGGAACACGCTGACGCGGCCGTCGTCCTCCAGCCATCGCATCTGGCGGTTGTTGGGGATGTCGGAGAAAACGAAATAGCGACCCTGTGCGCACCACGCAGGGCCTTCGGTCCACAGCATTCCGGTCACGAGGCGTTTTATGGAGGTGTTGGGCTGGGCAAGGCCGTTGAACGACGGATCGACCGCGATGATGTCGGGATCAAAGAAGTAGGTAGTGGGCGCGCCGTGCGGGCCAAAATCGCGCGGCGGGGTGGTGATCGTCGTCGGCGGTCCCAGCTGGGCTGGCTGCTGGGCCAGCGCGCCGCCGGCCTCCGCCGCGGTGGCGCCAGCGGCGATGGCCAGGCCCTGGACCAGCGTTCGTCGTGAAAGCATTGATTGCGGATCGCGCTGCACGTCGCGTGTCATCACACATCCTCCCAATGTAGCTGCCTGCCGGTTGATCCGGCCTGGCGGAGAGGAGGCTAATCCGATCCGGTGTCGGTTGCGAGTAGGTTTCGTGTCATCTTGCGGATGCACGCCATGCACGATGGCACGGTCGCGTCGAACGCATGTGCTTTGGGAGGCGGGGATGGTAGGGCGGATTGGAGCCCAACGTTGCAGCGCAAGGCGCGGCCCGATGGGCGCAATCCGCCGTTTGCGCCGTTCACTTCAGCTGATCGGCCACATGGCGGGGAGCCCAGTGTATTTCCGGTCCGACGTCAGCGGGCTCCATCCACCCCACGCGCCTTTACGCGCTGCCGGCCTCACTCCCGGATGAACCCGGCCCCGCACCCTCGCGACCCAGTATCATGGTCCGCCATGATCGGGAGATGGATGATGAGATCGAAAATGATCGCGGCATGCCTGGGCATGATTGTCACGCTACCGGGAGGGGCGACGGCTGAGGAGACCGCAACCGTGCAATCCTTGCTCAGACAGGAATTCGCCGTCGTGGGCGTGATCTTCAACCCGGCGGTGGGTGCAGGTCTGTTCTTGCAGAAGAAGGACCAGCTCTTCTCCTGCTTCGTTTCAGAAACGCCTCAATCGCCTGCTGTGACAACCCGATACTGCAAGCCCGTCCAGTGATTTCCGAGCCGTAAAACCGGTCGCTCGAAACGCCCTAATAAAACACCTCGGGCGGCATCCCGAGCAGGACTTGCCCGACCTGCTCGAAATGGGCGGTGCGGGCCTGGATCTGCTGCGAGAGCGTGTGCATGTCGCGAAAGCGGCGCTCGAACGGGCTGCCCGGAAAGATCGCGTCGACCCCTGCTTGCTTGTAGGCGAAGTCCACGACCTCCGCCGCGCCCTGGATCGCGTTGGTGCAGGCGAGCCGCACGCGGGCGCGATCGGCGACCTCGATCGGCGCCACCTCGTCGGCCTGGGCGTAGATTGTGGTGAGCATCTCCATCAGATAGGCGCGAGCCGAGCCGAGCCGCGCCTCGGCGCGCGCGATGTCCGCCTGCACCACCGCATTGTCGGCGAGCCGGGAGAGGTTGCGCGGCGCCTTGCGGCAGGCCAGCGCGATGAACTCGGACAGCATCGCGCGCGCGATGCCGAGCGCCACCGAGGCGACTCCGGTCGCGTAGAGGCCCGGCATGGTGAAAGCATAGAGCGGGCCGCGCTCGCGGCGCAGCGTCGGGTCTTCGCGCGTGGAGCTGAAGGTCTCCGACACGAACAAATCTTCGACGCTATAGGAATCCGACGCCGTGCCCCGCAGCCCGATGGTCTGCCACGTGTCGATCAGGCTGACCTGTTCAACCGGAAACAGCAGCGTGCGGATCGTGGGCCGGCCGAAGCGGTTGAGCCGCAAGCTCCCGTCGGCCTCCAGCACATGGCAGTGCGCGCCCATCCAGCGGGCCTGCCGGCAGCCGCTGGCGAAATCCCATCTTCCGGTCAGGCGATAGCCGCCGTCGACCGCCTGCGCGCGCGAGGCGCCCGGAGGTCCCCAGGAGATGAAGGTGCGCGGATCGGCGAAGATGGCTTTGTTCGCCGCGGGCTCCAGGAAGGCGGCGATCAGGGCGGAACTGTTGGCGACGAAGACGTTCCACGCGATCGAGGCGTCATGCCCGGCGAGTTCCTCGACCGCCGCCATGTACAGCGCAGGCTCGGTCTCGTCGCCGTCAGCCGAGCGCGGCAGCAGCATGCGGAACAGCCGGGAGTCGTGCAGCCGCTCCAGCAACGGGGCGGGGATGCGCCGCGTGCGCTCGATCTCATCGGCGGCAGCGGCGATGTCGGCCCCGAGTTCGCGGGCGCGGGCGACCGGGTCCGCAGTGGTCTGGGTATCCATGCCCACCTCAATTTTTGCGAGCCATTGCGGCCGACCGCGCGAGCGCTGTCAAGGGCGGGTGCAACATGGCGGCAACGCGGTCGTCACCTCGCCCCGCTTGCGGGGAGAGGTCGGCGCGTAGCCCCGGGTGAGGGGGAGCCTGAGCGAGTCGCGCTGGCCAAGAGAGCCCCTCACCCCAACCCTCTTCCCGCAAGAGCGGGGCGAGGGAGAAGGGATTTAGCAGCGCTCCAAAATGGTCAACCCGCGCAACCGGTCGAGCAGATAGAACAGGCCGCGATCGTCAGTGGTGACGTCGTTGCTCTGGACGCGCTGCGAGCCCTCGGGGATGTCGGGCAGGAAGTGGCCGATCTCGCGCGGCCGGCGCGGGTCGGCGATATCGACCAGGCGCAAGCCATGGGCGAACCATGCGGCAGGGATCACGGTCCCCGTCACCTTTTCGCTCGGCTGATGGCAGGCCGTGAATTCCGGCTGCGGCGTGCCGTCGTCGAGGCCGTCGACCTGAAAGCTTGCGAACGGCATCGGGTGCCGCTCGTCGGTGATGTCGACGAGCCACAGGCAGGCGGGCGGTCCGGGCGCGGTGCGCGCCACGTCCTCGTCGGCGACCAGCATGACGCGCCGGCCATGCAGCGGGAAGGGCAGCGGCAGCGTGGTATGGGTCGGACAGGCAAGCGGCGGGCTCCAGTCGAGCGAGGAGACGAGGCGCGGTTTTGCCATGTCGGCGATGTCGAGGATGACGAAGCCGCCGTGCCAATAGCTGACATAGAGCCGGTCGCCCTGGCGCAGCGGATGATGGCAGCGGTGCGCGGTGCCCTGCCAGCTCGGCTCCTCGCCGCCTTCGGTCCATTGTCCCGGCATCCACCAGCGGCCGACCTCGCGCGGATGCGAGGGGTCGGCGAGGTCGAGGGTCATCACGATGTTGCCGCGATAGCCTTCAACCGTCGGCGAGATATAGGCGTGGCGTCCGTCGAAATCGAAGCGATGCACGCCCATGCCGTCGGTCTCCCAGCGCGCGATCTCGCGCGGGTTTCCCGGTTTCGTCACATCATAGATGCCGAGCCCGCCGCGAAAATTTTCGGGCGGGGCGTTCTTGTCGGCGCCATTGCGCTCGCGATTGACCAGCATCAGCCCGTCATGCACGCGCACCTTGTGCGAATGGGTACCGGGCGGCATCTCGAGCCGCGCCAATAGCTTCGGATGCGCGGGGTCGGCGATATCGACGATCGAGGTGCCGGCGGGCGCGCGCATGTGGCCGATGAAGGCGGTGGTGCCGGCCACGACGATCTGGCCGCCGCCCGGGCAATCGAAATATCCGACCTGACGCAAGCCGTTTGCGGAACTCATGGGGCGCCTCGCATCGTTGCGCCGCCATCATCCGACAATAATTGCGGCGGAGAAAGCCCTGCCGATCGACGGCGGCGCTATTTCGCCGCCGCTTTTTGCTTGCCGGCTTCCGCATCGAGCCCGACGGTGCGGCCCGGGAATCCCGCCGCGTCGAAATAGCGCTGCGACAGCACGCGCTGGAATTTGATTACCGTCTGCAGGCCGTTGGCGGCCGGCTTCGAGGTGATGGTCTGCTCGGCCGCTTTCGGGGTTGCGCCGTTGGGCAGGGCCTCCGAGATCACCCGGCCGATCAGCCCGCCGTTGCCGGCTGGATGCAGATCCATCAGGCGCGCGATGGTCATGCCGACATCGGCGTTACTGACCGGCAGCGCATCGGCATAGCCGGCCTTGAAGTCCGGCCCGATCGCCGCCATGAAATTCATGGTGTCGCCGCGGCCAAAACTTCCATGCATGCCCTGGCCCTGCCGCAGCACGGTGTCGGCGACTTCGACCGAGCAATTGGTCGGCTCGTTGCAACCCTCCACCCAGGAACGGAAGTTGACCACGATCGAGGGAGTGGGCGTCACCGCCTTGCCCTTCAGCGCGAGATCCGACATCGGCAAGGTGCCGGGAAAGCGTCCGAGCTTGTCGTCGACGAACAGGCCCGAGACATAGTCCTGGTCGAGCAGCGCCTTGATGGTGCGTTCCGCCAGCTTCTTGTCGCCGGTCGGAAGATAGATCAGGTCCGAGCCGCCATTGGTGGCGACCACGAGATCCGGCTTGGCGGGGTCCTTGCCGAGCAGGCCGTTGCCGGCCTTCGGATGGGCCTTGTCGGCGACGGCTGCATTCTTGTCGTTCGGATCGAACAGCGGCAGTTCCAGAGCCTTGGCAAGATCGATGGCGAGGAAGCCCATCGGGAGAAAATCTTTCGGCGTGTCGTCGTAGCCGATTTTTGCCGCCGGGCTGGTCTTGCTTTGCTTCGAAATCGTCGAGAAGCCGTGGTCGGCGGAAACGATCACGTCGGTGGTGGCGGAAAGCCCGAGGTCGTCAAGCGCCTTGCGCAATTGCGCCAGGTTGTTGTCGGCGTTCCGGATGCCGGCCATCGAGGTCGGGCCGTTGATGCCGGGGGTCACATTGTTGAGGCTGTCGCCATTATTGTGCTGGCTGCCGTCGGGATCGCGCGACCAGAACACCAGCACGAACGGCTTGTTGCGCGCCTTGAACATCGGCAGCACGACCTTGGTCGCGACATCGGCCATGTAGGCCTGCTGCGCGACGTTGGCGACCGTGGTGCCCGGTGTCCTGGCGTCGCCGGCCTTGGCATTGTCGCCGCGCGAGGGCGTCGGCGAGCGGCAGATTGGCCTTTTCCAGCGCGGCCTTCATCTCGTCGGACAGGGGAACGCCGCCCTTGCCGCCGGTGGAGTCGTCGACCACGATCGAATGCAGGCCATCGGTGCCGATCTTGTCATTGTGATCGAAGATCAGGGTGGGGCCGAGCTTGCCGATCGCGGCCGTGCTGAAACCCCTGGCGCGCGCCATCTTCAGCACGGTCTCCTCGTTGAGGTAATCGCCGCCGAAATGCTCGTCGACATCGTGCAGCACCGGATCGGATTCCAGGAACGGCGTGACGGTGCCGTCGGCGGCGGCAACCGGATAGCCGGTATAGATCGTGTTGGAGAAGTCGCCGGTGTCGCCGAGATAATGGCCGGTGGCCATCGCGGATGCGTTCGCCGTGGTGAAGGTCGGGAACAGCGAGTGCGAATTCCTGAAATTGACGCCCTTGTCGCGCACCTCGGCCATGGCCGGCGCCGTCTTGGGCGTGACGATCCTGGCGCGCAATCCGTCGGGCACGAACAGGATCAGGTTGTGTGGTGTGTTGTTCTGCGCGAACGCCGTGCCGGCGGACAATAACGTCAGGCCAGCCGATAGCAGGACGATGGAACGGCGCATGAAGATCTCCCGTGCGAGGCGGATTTTCGGCCGGACGGCCGGCGCCCCTGTTTAGTTTTGCTATACGACAGATTTGTTACATCGGCTTCTTCGCGGCCGAGCCGCAATTGTAGGCCTTGCGGAAGCCCGCGGCCTGCGCGTCTTCCTCCGAGCAGAACCAGCGATCGGGTTTCGTCAGCGCAGGATAACTGCGGCACCCCTGCAGGTGATAGACCCCGACATTGCCGGTGACGCGGGCGCGGATCGCCAGTTTGCCCTTGATGGGGCAGCCGGGCGGCATCACGGGATCCTCGGGAAACAGCACCGCGCGTATCTCGCGGTCCTTGTCCGCCCGGCAGGCATCGCCCAGCAGGGCGCCGTCCTTCTTGCCGCGGCGAAACTCGGCGGGCGCCACGAAACAGCCCCGCCAAAGTCCGCTGCGCCTGTCCCTGGCGGCGGCCTCGTCATCCTTGAAACGACCTTTTGCGGATGGTTCGAAGTTCAAGGCAAGGCCCTGGCGGACCACGAGCGCGTTCAGGCTTGTGCTTTCAGCCGCGACCCTGCAAAGGCCGAGATGCCGCTTTTTGGTGGGATCGAGGCCAAGGTCCTCGCAATGCACCTCGCGGTCGCCGATCAGCTTGATGAGTTGATCGCGGGCCTCGACGCCGCACGCCCAGGGGTCGGCATGCTCGTCGATGCAGATCTGGTCGAGCTCCGGCGCGTCGATGCCGTCGAGCCGGTAGGTCACGTCGCCGAGCTGGATGGTGCCGCCGTCGCGGACGACGGCGCCGGCGGCGAACGAGGGGCCCGATGCAAACAAGGCGAGTAGCAGAACGAGCGCGCGTATCGATGACACCGCCGCTGCTGCGAGCGCGGCTCGGATCGAACGGTTTGGTCTCGTGGGGAAAGTCATCGTGGGGAAAGTCATGTTGGCTTTGTGGCAGAAATTGCTTGGCCGTATTGCGGAAACCACCCATTGGGGCCGACGAAAGCAGGCGCTCGCGCTCAAACCCGATGAGGCTTCCAAGGCGGCCGCCGCGACCAATCGGATCAGCATTTCAAAATCTGGCATCGCCGTCTCCACGATTGAGCCGAAGCTTACGCCGTTGCAACCAGCCGGATATCTGCCGGGGGAATGTTGATGGAAACGGTTGTCCCGGGCAAATAGCCTTCGTCCTCGGCGGGATTGAAGCACACGATGGTCAACATCTGCCCGCCAAAGGTGACTTCATATTCGATCTTGTCGCCCAGATAGGTGCGCGACTGCACGGTACCAGTCAGGCCGCCGCTGCCGGCAACGATCGCGATCGCCTCCGGGCGCACCACGACGCTGACGGGGTCGCCGGGGGCGGGAACGCCCTGCGCCCGGATGACGAGCCTCTGGCCGCCGATGTCGAGAATAGTCTGGTCCAAGCTGACGCGCTCGACGGTGGCGCGCAGCAGATTGGCCCGTCCGATGAAGCCTGCGACGAAAGCGGTCGCGGGACGCCGGTAAAGCGCCTCCGCGCTGTCGAGCTGGGCGATCTGGCCCTTCTCCATCACGGCGATGCGGTCGGAGATGGCCATCGCCTCTTCCTGGTCGTGGGTGACATAGACGGTGGTGATCTGAAGCGTCTGTTGCAGCCGCCTGATCTCGCCGCGCATCGATACCCGCAGTTTTGCATCGAGGTTCGACAGCGGCTCGTCGAACAGCAACACGCGCGGTCGAATGACGATCGCGCGCGCCAGCGCGACGCGCTGCTGCTGGCCGCCGGACAATTCGTTCGGCAGCCGCTCGCCGAATCCGGCCAACCCGACCAGCTCGAGCGCCTCGGCGACCGCGCGATCGATTTCGCTTCCGGATTTGTTGCGGACCTGCAGGCCGTAGGCGACGTTGCCGAAAATCGTCAGATGCGGGAACAGGGCATAATTCTGGAACACGAAGCCGATGTCGCGCTGGTTCGCTGCCACATCGGTGACGTCGCGCCCCGCGATGGAAATCCTGCCGCTACTCGGCCTCTGAAAGCCCGCGATCATGCGCAAGGTCGTGGTCTTGCCGCAGCCGCTCGGGCCGAGCAGGGTCATCAACTCGCCAGGCCGGACATCCAGATCGATATTGCGGACAGCTATGATCTCGCCGCGATTGCGATCCTGCATGGTCGCCGAGACGCCTTCGAGACGGATGCCGGCCGGTTCGCCGCGTTCGATCATGCTCAGCCCTCAACCGCTGGAAGCCGCAGGCCGGGCGCCGTGAGATGCCGCAGCGCGCGGTCGAGCGCCGCCGTCACGATCACGACGATCACGATCACCAACACCGAGAAGGCTGCGGCCGGTCCCAGCGACAATTCCGTCATGTTTTCGAGAATGCGTACCGTGATCAGCGTCCAGTTGATGGAAACGAGAAAGATGGTGGCGCTGATTGCGGTCATCGATCGGATGAAGACCACGCTCAGGCCGGCGAAGAAGGCGGGCATGATCAGCGGCAGCATGATGCGGCGAAAGGTCATGAAGCTGGAGGCGCCGAGACTGAAGGAGGCCTCCTCGATGCTGCGGTCGATCTGCTGCAGCAGGGCGACGGTGGTGCGGATTCCGGTCGGGCTGTAGCGAAACACGTAGCAGGCGATGATGATGGCTACCGTGCCGGTCAGGAGAAACGGCGGCTGGTTGAAGGCAATCAGATAGGCGATGCCGACGATGGTGCCGGGCAGGGCATAGTTCAGCATGGTGACGATTTCCATCGCCTGTCGGCCGATGAACTCGGTGCGCGCGACGAGGTAGCCAACCACAACGCCATAGAGGCCGCCGATCGGCATGCCGATCAGGGCGATGATCAGCGTGTCCTCGATGGCCGGCAGGCCCTCGGTGAAGATCACGCGGTAATGCGCCAGGGTGAGGGTGTGATTGGCGCCGAACGATATCACGAGCGAAGCGATCAGGAGCAGCGCGTAGAGATAGAGGATGAAGAGGACGACGGCGAGGCAGACGCCCATCAACGCCGCGCCGGCCCACGGCGCGATGCTGTTCTGCGATGTCCCGGCGCGCCCCTTGCCCGTCATCGTCACATAACGACGGCGGCCGACGACCTGGCGCTGCAGGAAATAAACCACGCCGGCCGGCACCAGCAGCAGCAGCGACAGCACCGCGCCGCCCTTGAGGTCGAACATGCCGGTGATCTGCAAGTAGGCTTCGGTCGGCAGCACTGGAAAGTCGTTTCCCGCCAAAATCAGCGGCGTCGCGAAATCCGCCAACGAGGCCGCAAACAGCAACAGGAACGCGTTGGCCAGTCCCGGCACCGTCAGCGACAGCGTCACGGTGCGGAACACGCGCCAGCGCGAACTGCCGAGGCTGAAGGCCATCTCCTCGAGATCGCCGCCGATTCCCGCCAGCATCGGCCGCAGCGCCATATAGGCCAGCGGGAAATAGGTCAGCGTCTCGGCCGCGAGCGTACTGGTCAGGCCGTAGACGGAGGCGTTGTTCATCCCCATGAGGTCGTGGGTGATGAAGCCGCGCGGTCCGAACGAGAACACGAACGCGATCGAAGTAGTGAAGGGCGGGGAGATCAGCGGCAGCAATGTCGCGATATCGAGCAGCCGAATCCAGAACCGCGGCGCCTGCGTCCGTTCCACCGTGAAGGCGAACAGGAATCCGAAAAACGTGCCGCAGACGCCGACCAGCGTCGCCAGCAGCAGGCTGTTGGCGAAGGCGCGCAGATTGCTCTTGCTGTCGATGGCGGCTGCAAGCGGCGCCAGGGTGAAGCCGCTATCGTCGCTGAGCGCGCGGCCGATCAGTTCGGCGAGCGGGTACAGCACGAACAGTGCCAGCAGCAACCAGAGCACGACCACCACCAACAGACGCACCGGGTCGCTGGCGCCGCGCCACCGCGTCCATGCGCCCGCGGTTGCCATCCCTCAGCCGGCGTTCAGGACTTCAGCGACCCAGCGCTGCACGATGCGCTGCCGGTTGGCGCCGGCCCACGTGTCGTCGATCTCGATGATGTTGGCGCCCTTGAGGATGGCCGCAAGGCCGGCTTCGGTCTTGACCTTCGGGTTCGCCGGAATGAAGTTGATCTTGTTGGGCGCGAGCTGCGACTGCATCGCGGGGCTGGTCGCCCAGTCGATCAGCTTCTTGCCGGCGTCCGGATTTTTCGCGCCCTTGATCAGTGCGATGCATTCGGCCGCTGAACCGATGCCCTCCTTGGGAAAGGATATCTGCACGTCATAGCCCTGCTGGCGTGTGAACAGCGCGTCGACGATGAAGAAGATGCCGCCGCCGGCCTGGCCGAGGCCGACCGGCAGCGTGCCGCCGCCGCCGCTCTTGGTGTAGAGCTGCACGTTCTGCCGGAGTTTTTTCATGTAGGCGAAAGCTTCGTCCTCGTTGCGGTTGTGCACCTGCAGGATAGAGAAGATTCTCGTCACCGCGGTACCCGAGGTGCGCGCGTCCGCCATCTGCAGCATGTTCTTGTAGGCGGGATTGAGCAGGTCGTCCCAGGAGGCCGGAGCCTGCAGGTTGTTCTGCTTCAGGAACTGGGTGTTGGTCATGAAGACCAGGGGATCGTCGGCGATTGCGGTCCAGGCGCCGGCCTTGTCCTTGAAGCGTGCAGGCAAATCCGCGGCTGCCGGCGGCACGTAGTTGTCGAAGATGCCCTGGGCCTGGCCCGCGGTGAAAGTTTCGATCGGGCCGCCGAACAACACGTCGACCTGCGGATTGGCTTTTTCGGCGGTGACGCGCGCCAGCGCCTCGCCCGAGGAGAAGCGGATGAACTTGACGTGGATGCCCAACTCCTTCTCGAAGGCCTCCATCATCGGCCGCGCATAGTTTTCAGGCCAGATTGAATACGCGTTCAAGGCGTCGGCGGCGAAAGCCCGGCGCGCGATGAAAGGCGCGGCGACCGCCGATCCCAGCAGGGCGCGCCTGCTGAGCCCCTGCAAGGCAATACGCCGCGTACCGGATGTGGTCATGGTTCCCTCCGATTGCCGTGAATAATTCTTGTTGTTGGCGGCAGTGTTAAGTCCGCACCCCCGACTGTCAAGGCGCGAATGGAAGCGTGTGGCCGGTCGGCGGTCGCCGTCTTTCCCGCCTGCCGGACCGCCTCCGTCGGACCATTATTGGATTGATCCCCGGCGGTTTGCTGATAGCCTGACCTTTCGACTCGAATTCGCAGTGAATATCCATGGGAAGCATGGTTCTTCTCGATTTGATGGGCGGCGTGGCGCTGTTGCTGTGGGGCCTGCATATGGTCCACAGCGGGATTCTGCGCGCCTTCGGTCCCGATCTGCGGTTGCTGCTGGCGAAAGCCCTGCGCAACCGCTTCAGCGCGTTTGCGGCCGGCGTCGGGTTGACGGCCCTGCTGCAAAGCAGCACCGCGACGGCCTTGATCACCAGCTCCTTTACCGCGGAAGGATTGGTCGGTCTGGTTCCGGCGCTCGCGATCATGCTCGGCGCCAATGTCGGCACCACGCTGATCGTTCAGGTGCTGTCGTTCAACATTTCAGCCGCTGCGCCGGTCCTGTTCATCATCGGACTGGTCGCATTCCGCAGCGGCGCGCGTTCCCGGATCAAGGACATCGGACGGGTCGCGATCGGTCTCGGTCTGATGCTGCTGGCGCTGCATATTCTGCTCGAACTCGCTGGCACCCGCGGAGGAGGCGTCTGGCGTGCGCGTCCTGATGGGCGCCATCACCGGCGATCCCGTGCTGTGCATCGTCATCGGCGCGCTCGTTACCTGGCTGGTGCATTCGAGCGTCGCCAGCGTTCTGCTGGTGATGTCGCTGGCCTATGCGCATTTCGTCTCGCCGGTGGCCGCGCTCGCGCTCGTGCTTGGCGCCAATCTCGGCAGCGCGATCAATCCGCTGTTCGAGGGCGCGCGCCGGGACAATCCGGCAAGCTACCGGCTTCCGGTCGGCAATCTCGTCAACCGGCTGGTCGGGATTGCGCTGGTCGCGCCGTTCCTGCGTCCGATCGCGGAAGCCTCGCAAGCCTGGCAACCCGACCTCGCGAAGCTTGCCGCCGAGTTTCACATCGCCTTCAACATGGTCACGGCGATCCTCTTCATCGGCCTGCTCGACGGCATGGCGGCGTTGCTGAAGAAGGTTTTTCCGGACCAGGTCAGGGAGGCCGACCCGTCGCGGCCGCGCTATCTCGACGACAGCGCGCTCGATACGCCTTCGCTGGCGCTGGCGGACGCGGCGCGCGAAACGCTGCACATGGGCGATCATGTCGAGGTGATGCTGCGCAAGGTCATGGCCGCGATCATGACCAACGACCGCGCGCTGGTCGATCAGGTCTCGCGGATGGACAATGCGGTCGACAGTCTCGACGAGGCGATCAAGCTCTATGTGACAAAACTCACCCGCGGCAGCCTCGACGAACGCGAGGGCAAGCGGGCGATGGAAATCATTTCCTTCGCCATCAATCTCGAGCATATGGGCGACATCATCGACAAGAATCTGAGCGAGCTCGCCACCAAGAAGATCAAGCGCAGGTTCCAGTTTTCGCCGGAAGGCGCGGAAGAACTGTCGGCCTTCCACAAGCGGACGGCGGACTCGCTTCGGATCGCGTTCGGCGTCTTCATGTCGGGCGACGTCAATGAGGCTCGCAAGCTGCTCGCCGAGAAGGCCGCATTGCGCAATGCGGAACTTGCCGCCACCGAACGGCATCTGGACCGTCTGCGCGAGGGCCGGCCCGAGACGCTCGAGACCACCTCGTTGCACCTCGACGTGCTGCGCGACCTCCGGCGAATCCACTCGCATATCTGTTCGGTGGCTTATCCCGTGCTCGATGCCGCCGGCGAGTTGCCGGTCCGCCGGGAGGCTGAAGGCAGCGTCGAAGAGATTTCCCGGGCAACGGTGTTTCCCTCGACCCGGTGATGAAGCCGCTGCGCCAGCCGCGCCAGCGCACGTGCAATCGCAAATATCTGCCATGAGGACCGGATTTCCGGCCTAAGGACCGTTGCCTCCGCTTGATTTTGCTGTACGACGGAATTGTTACCTCGCTCCCCGCATGCCAGATTGCGGGCGAGGATCCCGCGCCCCAAGAAGGTTGCAAGCAAGCCGACCCATGTTCAAACGAATTCTGATCGCCAATCGCGGCGAGATCGCCTGCCGGATCATCAAGACGGCGCGCCGGATGGGAATCCAGACGGTCGCCGTCTATTCCGAGGCCGACCGCGACGCGCTCCATGTCGAAATGGCCGACGAGGCCGTGCTGATCGGGCCGCCGGCGGCGGCCGAGAGCTATCTGGTCATGGACAAGATCATCGCGGCCTGCCGCGAGACGGGCGCGGAGGCCGTGCATCCCGGCTATGGATTCCTGTCCGAGCGCGAAGCCTTTCCGCGCGCGCTTGCCGATGCCGGGATCGTCTTCATCGGCCCGAACGCGGGCGCGATCGCCGCGATGGGCGACAAGATCGAATCCAAGAAGGCCGCCGCCAAGGCCAGGGTGTCCACGGTGCCGGGCCATCTCGGCGTCATCGAGGACGAGAAGCACGCGGTCAAGATCGCGGGCGAGATCGGCTATCCCGTGATGATCAAGGCCTCCGCCGGCGGCGGCGGCAAGGGCATGCGGATCGCGCATTCGCAATCCGAGGTTGCCGAAGGCTTTGGGCTTGCGAAAGCCGAAGCCAAGGCCTCGTTCGGCGACGACCGGGTGTTCATCGAGAAATTCATCGTCGATCCCCGCCACATCGAAATCCAGGTGCTCGGCGACAAGCACGGCCACGTGATCTATCTCGGCGAGCGCGAATGCTCGATCCAGCGCCGCAATCAGAAGGTGATCGAGGAGGCGCCGTCTCCGCTGTTGGACGAGACCACCCGCCGCCAGATGGGCGAGCAGGCGGTGGCACTTGCAAAAGCCGTGAAATACAATTCCGCCGGCACCGTCGAATTCGTCGCCGGGCAAGACAAGGGCTTCTTTTTCCTGGAGATGAATACCCGCCTGCAGGTCGAGCATCCCGTGACCGAATTGATCACCGGCATCGACCTGGTCGAGCAGATGATCCGCGTTGCAGCCGGCGAAAAGCTGTCGCTGAAACAAAAGGACGTCACGCTGACCGGATGGGCGGTGGAGACGCGGGTCTATGCCGAGGACCCCTTTCGAAATTTCCTGCCCTCGATCGGGCGGCTGACAAAGTACCGCCCGCCTGTCGAGAGCAGCGTCGACGGCATCACCGTCCGCAACGACACCGGCGTGCAGGAGGGCGGCGAGATCTCGATCTATTACGACCCGATGATCGCCAAGCTGGTGACGCACGCGCCGTCGCGCATCGCCGCCATCGAGGCGCAGGCGACCGCGCTCGATTCATTCTACATCGACGGCATCCGCCACAACATTCCGTTCCTGTCGGCCTTGATGCTGCACCCGCGCTGGCGCGAGGGCAATCTTTCGACCGGCTTCATCGCCGAAGAGTTTCCCAAAGGTTTTGCGATGCGCGTTCCCGAAGGCGAGGTCGCGCGCCGGCTCGCCGCGGTCGCGGCCGCGATCGATCACGTGCTCGGCGAGCGCAAGCGGCAGATTTCGGGGCAGCTCAACGGACGGCTGGTGCAGCGCGAGCGCCGCCGCGCGGTCTGGCTCGATCGCGCCGAAATCGCGCTCGATATCGCACGCGAGACCGACGGCATCGCGGTGCGGTTCGTCGGCGCCGACGGCACGCTCGGCCAGCCGCATTTGCTGGCCTCGCCCTGGAAGCCGGGCGAGCCGGTCTGGCACGGCAGCATCGACGGCCATCCGCTGGCGATGCAGGTGAGGGCGATCCCGAACGGTTTCCGGCTGGCGCATCAGGGCTATGAGGTCGCAGTCAACGTCTTCACCGAGAGCGAGGCTACCGCTGCCCGCCTGATGCCGGTCGGCGCCAAGGCCGACACGGGCAAGAAACTGCTGTGCCCGATGCCGGGGCTCGTGGTGTCGATCGCGGTCGCCGAGGGGCAGGAGGTCAAGGCCGGCGAGACGCTTGCGGTGGTGGAGGCGATGAAGATGCAAAACGTGCTGCGCGCCGAACGCGACGGCACGGTGAAGAAGATATACGCCAGCCCCGGCGCGACGCTGGCGGTCGACGCGCTGATACTGGAGTTTGCCTGAGGATCGTCATTCCGGGATGGTCCGAAGGACCAGACCCGGAATCTCGAAATTCCGGGTTCGCGCTTTGCGCGCCCCGGAATGACAACAACAGGGATCAACCAATGACTTTCCAAAAACGCCGCGAGGCCCTGCGCTCGATCCTGACGGGGACGAGGTGCATCCGCCCCGGTTCGGTCTATGACGCGATTTCGATCCGGATCGCGCAGGACCTCGGCTTCGAGGTCGGCATGTTCGGCGGCTCGGTGGCTTCGCTTGCGGTGTTGGGGGATCCCGATATCGCGCTGATCACGCTGACCGAACTCGCCGAGCAGATGCGCCGGATGTCGCGCGCGGCTTCGCTGCCGGTGCTGGTCGATGCCGATCACGGCTACGGCAACGCCATGAACGTCCGCCGCACCATCGAGGAACTGGAAGTGGCGGGCGCCGCCGGCCTCACCATCGAGGACACGCTGCTGCCGCAGGCCTTTGGCGAGAAGGCTGTGCAACTGATTTCGCGCGAAGAGGGGATCGGCAAGATCAAGGCCGCGGTCGACGCCCGCGCCGATCCGGCGCTGGTGATATTGGCGCGCACCGGAGCGGTCTCGATCGTCTCGCTCGACGATGCCATTGCGCGCGCGATCGCCTATCAGGCCTGCGGCGTCGACGGGTTGTTCCTGACCGGCATCAAGAACCGCGCGGAACTGGAAGCCATCGCGGCGGCGACGAAATTGCCGATCGTGCTGGGCGGCGCGCCCGAGGAAATGAACGATCCCGGCTATCTCGCCGGCAAAAGGGTGCGGATCGCGCTGCAGGGACATGCTCCGTTCGCAGCGGCAACACAAGCCGTTTATGAAACGCTTAAAGCGCTGCGTGAAGGAACAGCGCCAAAGGCATTGAAGGGCCTGGCGTCAACCGAACTGACCGGTCGCGTTACCCGCGAGGCCGACGTGAAGGCGCGGCTCGCGGAATTTCTGGGGCTCAAACGCTAGATGGGCGGCGCGATCCGTCACCTGACGATCCGCGGCCGGGTGCAGGGCGTCGGCTACCGCGCCTGGGTCGAGCATCGGGCGAGGGGACATGGGCTCGAGGGCTGGGTGCGCAACCGCCAGGACGGCAGCGTGGAAGTGGTGCTGGCGGGACCTGACAAAGAAGTCGTCGATTTCATCGATCGATGCCGGCGCGGGCCCTCGACCGCCCGGGTCGATGCGGTCGAGGACGAGCCCGGCGGTCCCGATGTGCTAAATCTGCGGCGGCCGGGCGAGCGGTTTTCGGTGCTGCCGACGGTGTAGGAAACGGCGGCCTGTTGGAGGAGACAATGAGAACACGCGCAAGCCATTGGTTCACGCGCCTCGCCGCGCTCGTCGCGGCCGCGCTGCTCTGCGGCCTGGCGCTGGCGCGGGCGCAGGCCCCCGCCGCTCCGGCACCGGGCACCGATAGCACGATCGAAGACATCGTGATCGGCAGCCGCGTGCTCGCCGATTTCGGCGTGCTCGACGGTTTTGGCCACGTCAGCGCGCGCAATCCGAAAAATCCAGATCATTTCCTGATGTCGCGTTCGCTGGCGCCGGCGCTGGTCACCGCCGACGACATCATGGAATTCGATCTCGATGGCAACGCCATCGATGCCCGTGGCCATCAGGTGTTTTTGGAGCGCTTCATCCACAGCGAGATCTACAAGGCGCGGCCGGACGTGCTGGCGGTGGTCCACACCCATTCGCCCGGCGTCATTCCCTTCGGCGTGAGCCAAACGGCGCTGCGGCCGATGTTCCACAACGCGGCCTTCCTCGGGGCCGGCGTGCCGGTGTGGGACATCCGGAAAGATTTTGGCGAGACCGACATGCTGGTCCGCGATTCCACGCGCGGCAAGTCGCTGGCCGTAACGCTCGGCGACAAGCCGGTGGTGCTGATGCGCGGCCATGGCGACGTCACCGTCGCGCCGAGCGTCCGGATGGCCGTGTTCCGCGCCTATTACACCGACGTCGATGCAAAGCTGCAGGCGCAGGCGATCGGCCTCGGCGGCGAGATCAACTACCTGACGCCGGGCGAGGGAGCCAAAGCCGACACGGTCAACTTCGTCGTGCTCGATCGCATCTGGAACCTGTGGAAGATGCGCGTGGCGTCCGGCCTCGGCAAGTAGGCGGCCGCGTCAATCGCCGCCCGCCTGGGAGGCCGACCCTTGATGCGCGGGCGCGCTTGAATCACACTAGCGCGGCGGACCTATTCACCAAATGCGAAATAGTTCACAATGCCCCTGATCCATTGACCGATGGGCAACGGCGATCCCACCGGTTCATTGAGTCGGCGCGACTTCAGTGACAGTGCCGTATTCATAAAGCCGAACAGGGACATGGGAGCGACAAATGCCGGACCTGACCGCGAAACTTGCCCGTCACATCGTCGGCTATCGTGGCGCCGGGCTCGATCGGGCGGCGCTGACGGTGGCCAAACAGTGCGTTCTGGATTGGTACGGTGTGACGCTCGCAGGCGCCGACGAGCCGGTAGCGCGCATTCTGCGCGAGGAGATGGCGACCTCCGGGCAAGGATCATCGTCGATCGTGGGCTTCGATCTCCGCTGCTCGCCGGTCGATGCGGCGTTGATCAATGGCGCGACCTCCCATGCGCTCGACTACGACGACGTTCATCCGCTGATCGGTCATCCCACAGCCGCGGTGCTGCCGGCGGTGCTGGCGATCGCCGAGGCCAAGGGACGCTCGGGAATGGACGTGCTGCGTGCCTTCATCGCAGGCTACGAGGCGGCGGGCTTTGTCGGCTCATTGGTGATGCGCTCGCATTATGAGCGTGGCTTTCACGCTACCGCTACGCTCGGCTCGTTCGGTGCGGCGGCAGCGGCCGGGCTCCTGCTCGATCTCGATGAGGCGCAGATGGCGGTTGCGCTTGGTCTTGCCGGCACCCAGGCGGCCGGGCTGAAATCGATGTTCGGCACCATGGGAAAGCCGTTCCATGCCGGTCGCGCCGCCGCCAACGGCGTGCTGGCTGCGCGCCTTGCGGCGCGCGGATTCACCGCCAACGCGAGCGTGCTCGAGGTGGCGCAGGGCTTCATCGCGACCCAGAGCGACGCCGATCCGTCGATCGATGTGCCATTGCCGCCTCGGGGCAGCCTGGTCGTGGAGACGCTCTTCAAATATCACGCAGCCTGCTATCTCACCCATTCCAGCATCGAGGCGATCAAACTGTTGCGCCGCCAGCTGTCTTTTAGCGGGCCCGATGTAGCAAGCATCGACCTCCATGTCGCACCGGGACATTTATCGGTTTGCAACATTGCCTCACCGCGGAGCGGGCTCGAAACCAAGTTCAGCCTGCGCCACACCGCGGCACTTGCGGCTTGCGGCAAGGATACTGCCGCGATCCGGACTTATTCCGATGCGAACGCGCTGGATGCGACGCTCGCCATGGTTCGCGAACGGGTGACCGTGCATGGCGATCGCGGTGCAGGCCGGGACGCCCATGTCAGGATCACGACCAGTCGCGGCCAAACTGCCGAGACTGCCTTCGACGTCGCCATCCCGGATCGGGATCTGGACCGGCAGGGCGGGCGCCTTGTGGCCAAGTTTCATAGCCTCGCCGATCCGGTCATTGGAGCCGAGCGAGCCAGCATGCTCCAACGTCAAATCGCCCAACTGGACGAGGACCACGACATCCGCGTGCTGATGGCCGCATAGATTTCGGACGGTTTGCGCATCGACGGCCACAGCGGTTCCGGTTCCACGACCTCTGCGCAAATAAAGCCGAAAAAACGAGCCTCAACTATTGATTGCGGCATCTGCCCATGCTCGGGTGTCGATGGGGACATTGTAAAGGGGCGTGGGATGAAATCAGTTTTGGTTGTGTTGGCGCTTGCCGCGTCGGTTTCGGCTGCGGTGGCCGCAGATGTATTGCCTCCGACACCGGCGCCGCCGCCGGTTTATCGGCCGCCACCGGTAGCGTCGGTCTATAATTGGACCGGCTTTTATATCGGCGCGATGGGCGGCTATGGATGGTCGACCAGCCAGGGTGTCGACTTCAAGGGCGGCTTTGCCGGCGGGACGATCGGCGGCAATGCCCAATTCGGGAACTTCGTCGTCGGTGGCGAAGTCGAGGGAGCCTGGGCCGATATCGGGCAAACGGTCGGGATCCTCGGGTTTGCAAGCGCGACCGACACCATTCAGGCCTTCGGATCAGCCACTGTCAGAGCGGGTGTGGCGGTCGACAACTGGCTGATCTACGGCAAGGGCGGCTTTGCCGCCGCAAGCAACAACATCAAGGTTGCCGTGCTGGGCGCATCGGTCAGCGACACCCAAACCCACCTCGGTTATACGGCCGGCGGCGGTGTCGAATACGGTTTCACCCCGAACTGGTCGGTGAAGGGCGAATATCTCTTCGCTCACTATGGGAGCGAGAATTACTTCGTGGGAATACTGCCGCCGGGTTTGCCGAGCGGCAGCTTCGACGTTCACACCGTCAAACTCGGCGTCAACTACCGCTTCGGCTGGGGCGGACCGGTGGTCGCGCGTTACTGATCTTCCGGACGCCGCAACCTCGTCACAGGAAGCGAAGCCGTATGGACCGCTCCGCTTCACGCGCGTGATCTGCTGGTCTCAGTAGACCGGGCCGTCGTAATAGGCGTAGGGGCCGTAACCGTAAGCGCCATACCCCCCGAGCGGCGCGGCGGCGATTGCGGCCGCGGTTCCGACGGCGCCGCTGACGACACCGGCTGCCAGGCCTGCCGGCCCGGGGCCGTAATAGTTATGGCGATAGCAATACCGAGGTCCGGGGATGGCGCGTGCGCCATAGCCGCCGGTCAGATAATCCACATTCGGATAGTGCTGGCCTTCGAAAGTGCCGAACTCAATCGCGAGCAGGCGATCAACGCGCTGTTGATGGTGCGCGTACTGGTCCGCGGATTTGTGCTTCACGAAATGGCGGGGTCGTTCCTGGAAACCGTTGATTACGACAGGCTGTACACGCAATAACCGTCGATGTCTTGATTCGCGGCCTCGCCGCGCTTCGCGCCGCGGCGCCGCCGGTTTGAGTCAGACCGTTGTTTCCGGCTGCGCCTGCAAGGCGCCGAACACCTGTTCGAACGCCTGCCGGAGCGCGATATCGACATCTGCCATGCTTGCGGTATGGCCGAGATCGCTGAGGCTGGTGACGCCATAACGCGGGTCTGCCACCCCGCAAGGCACGATCGCCGCGAAGTGCGAAAGGTCCGGTTCGACGTTGATGGAGATGCCGTGCAACGATACCCAGCGTTTGAGACGCACGCCGATGGCCGCGATCTTGTCTTCGAACCCGTTGCCCTTGTCCGGGCGGCCGACCCAGACCCCGACGCGATTTTCGCGCCGCTCGCCGCGCACGTTGAAGGCGGCAAGCGTCCGGATGATCCATTGCTCCAGGGCCGCCACATAGGCCCGCACGTCGGGCTGCCGCTGCTTCAGGTCGAGCATCACATAGGCCACCCGCTGGCCGGGACCGTGATAGGTGAGCTGCCCGCCGCGCCCGGTGGCAAACATCGGGAAGCGGGGGTCGAGCAGATCGCCGGCCTTGCCGCTGGTGCCGGAGGTGTAGAGCGGGGGGTGTTCCAGCAGCCAGACCAGTTCGCCCGCCCGGCCGCCTGCGATATCGGCCGCGCGGGCTTCCATGAAGGCCAGCGCCTCGGGATAGGGGACCGGCGCCTCTGAAATCAGCCATTCCACCCGCACGCCGGGAACCTGCGAGAATGGCGTCAAATCAAGGCTTTGGCGGGCTTTAACCATTGGCTAACCATAACGTGGTGATGTCTTTTCACGCAATTCGCATTTGTCAGTCAGTCGGGTCCTTTAGTGCCAACCCTCGATAAAGTCAGCGTCGACCTCATGGTGGTGCTCGGCACCACGACGATGCCGATTCATCAGGTCATGCGGCTGTCCCGCGGCGCCATCATCGAACTGGACGCCACCGAAGCCGACGAGGTCAAGATCCTCGCCAACAACCTGCCGATCGCCAGCGGCGTGGTGCTGGTCGACCGCAACCGCATCGCCGTCGAAGTCAAGCAAATGCTGCCGAAATCCCCGGGCACAAGATAGCCGGACGCGGGATTCCCGGGCCTTGTCCGGTCATCTCCGATTTGTTACATCCCGCAGCCGTTGATCCGGTCCGGCCATTCCGGAAAACCGGTTTCCCAAGCGCTCGTGGCGGAATTGGTAGACGCGCTGCCTTGAGGTGGCAGTGAGTAACATCGTGGGGGTTCGAGTCCCTCCGAGCGCACCAGGAAAATTGTGCGACGGCGTCTTGCCGGCAAGAGCCGGGGCGTAAAGGCGCGATGCGTTGCCGCCATGGCGATGCCGAGCGCGCATCCGTTGCCGTGCTGTAACAACGTTGGCGTAGCCGGGGCGATGCGGGTTCCGGTGGTCCGGCCCTGCCAGGCCAGAAATTCCGCGCATCAGGCTCGATCGAACCTCAGAGATCATCGACAGGAACCCTTCCATGAGATTCCTCAGCCACGCCTATCGGTTCGGTTCCAATTTCGTCTTTCTGGCGGTGGTCTATTACAGCCTGAATTTCATGGAGAGATACTCGCAGCGCGCGATCCTTGCGATTTTGGTACTGGTCTATGCCGCGATGCGCGCGGTCTCCGCCCTGCGTTCGTTTTACTTCTACCAGCGCGTCGAGCGGCTCGAATTCGAGGCGAGGCGTCTGGCGGGCGCGGCCGGCGAAGCGGCCAATCTCACGTCGTCCCGCAAGCAGATCGTCGCCGACGTCAGCACGCTGCGGCGGGCCAACGAATTCAACGCCTATATCGACCTGCTGTTTCTGGCGATGGTCGTGCTGTTGTGCATCTCGAAGATCGTCACGGATTGAGGCGTCAGACGCTTCTTCTCTTGACCTGGACCAGATGTTTCAGGGGAACGTGACGGGCATGGGCGACATGCCGGCTTGCGCGAGCGGCGACGTGACGGCTCCCGCGACCTGCGACGTGACGGAACTGTCCCGCACGATGCCTGCCGTGCGTCGCGGCCCGCAATTCGGCGGCCTCGATCGCAGCCGCTTCATGAACCGCGGCCGCCTGTTCCTGGCGATGCGCCGCCGGCGCGCCGGTCCGCATCGCCATGCGCAGCCCTTCCGGGATATCGAAAACGCCTTGCGCCGGCACCGGTAGTGCGATGGCGGTCTGCAGCGGCAAAGGCGACTGCCGCGGCCATGGCGCTTGCGGCGGCAGCGGAACGCCATGCCCGGTCCCGCTGTTGTCGCCTCCCGGCGCGAGCGTGATCGACCCGTCGTCGAGCCAGTCCTTGTCCCACAGGGAGGGCGCGGGAAGCGTGCCGGAGTCGGCAAACTCAAAAGCGGGAGATCTTCGCCCAGTGCGCCGCCACATCGTCCGGATGCGACCGCCAGTCCTCCGGTTCGGTCGGCGTCGCCGGATTTTCCGGCGTTGCCGGCACGACATGGACGATGCGATAGCCGCGCGCCTTCATTTCCTGCAGGATTTTCGGCAACGCGGCGACCGTTCGCGACTGGATGTCGTGCAGCAGCAGAATGCCTTTTCCCCTTTGCTCGAGCCGCTTGATCGCGAGTTCAAAGACCCTGGTGGAGGAAATATGCCGCCAGTCGTCGGCCAGAAAATCGGCGCTCCAGATCTGGATGCCCATCGAGGCCATGTAGTCCTCGACCGCCTCTTCGCGCAACAGGCCCGGAATGCGGAAGAACGGGCCCAGCGCCGAGGCGTTGTCGCCGAGGGCTGCCTTCACCGAGGCGATGCCGTCGTCGATCTCCGCCTTGGCGCGCTCGATCGGCATGTGGTTCATCGTCAGCGGATGATCCTCGGTATGGGTGCCGATGCTGTGGCCCGCCGCGGCGAGCTTGCGCACGCCCTCGGGGTAGGCCTGCGCCATGCGGCCGATCTCGAAGAAGGTCGCCTTCACGCATTGTGCGGCGAGAATGTCGAGAATCTGGTTGCTGTTGCGCGGCAGCGGTCCGTCGTCGAAGGTCAGCACCACCTCGTGATCGGCCAGCGGCAGCGTTTCCGGATATTGCATCACGCCGATGCGGGGATGTTCGCGCGGATCGACCACCAGCGTGCGCGAGGTGCCGATCGCGTCGGGATGATCAGGACAATCGGCCGCGGAAGCCGAAGACGCAAGGATGCAGGCCAACAGCATCGGGCCAAGTAGCAGTAGGCAAGCACCCGTCCATCGCGGTGTTCGAACGCCAGCCAGCACATTACCGATCATCGCACACCGTCTGCATTCCCGTTGACGCCCGCGTTTTGTTACATGCGGCGGCATGAACGGCGGCTTAATGTTCGCTTTACGTACACCATCTCGGCGTTTAGGGCACGCCGTCGAAATCGACAGCGGGCCCGGCCGGCACCAGATGGACCACATGATAGCCGTTGTCTCTTAAATAGCGCAAAAAAGCCGGCAGCATGGCCGCGGTTCTTGCCTCGGCGTCGTGGAACAGGATGATCCCCCGGCCGGCGGCCTGGAGGCGGTCGATGACCAGCTTCAATTCCTGACTAGGCGTCATCAGTTTCCAGTCGCTGGCCCAGATATCCGCGCCGAATACCACGATGCCGCGTGATTGCAGCAGGTCGAGCGTCGCCGGCGTTGTCTCGAAGCCGGGGAAGCGGAAAAAGGGCGTGCTCGGGACCGTGGTCGCCGTGCCGTGAAGCACCATTTCGACCGCCGATATGCCGCGGTCGATTTGCGTCACGGCATCAGCGGGTGGAATCCGCATCAGGCTGGGGTGGGTCCAGGTGTGATGCCCGATGGTGTGGCCCTCGGCCGCGGTCCGGCGCAGCAGTTCCGGGTGTTCGGTGGCGGGCTTGCCGATCACGAAGAATGTCGCCTTCACGCACTGCTCGGCCAGTGCCGCCAGCACCTTCGGCGTCGTCGGCGGCCACGGGCCGTCATCGAAGGTCAATACCACCTCGTGATCCCAGAGCGGCAGCGTTTGCGGAAATTCCTTCAACCCCACCCGCGGCGTAGTGGCGGCATCGACATGAAGAATGCGGGAGATGCCAAGCGTTCGCTTGCGCGGACATTGCGCCGCGCCAGCGGGGCTAGCCTGCATGACGCAGGCGAGCAGCGCACCGGCCAAGAGACCGATAAATCTGCGGGTTCTCATTCGCCACTGCATCTTTGGCATTGCGCTGGGTATTGCCCATTGGGTAAGGCGTGAAGCGACAACTCAGACGAGTTGAGCCATTCTGTCAAACCGGCGGAGCGCACGTCATGGCCGAAGATATCGACGTTGCCGAGGGCGCCGTCCCCGTGCTCGACCGCTTGCCGATGCGCGACGAAGATGGCGAAATTCGCACCTCATTCGTCGAGGAGATCGCGCGTGCCATCCAGGCCGCCGATGCTCCGTTGCTGCGCGCCGTGGTCGCGGAACTGCACGAGGCCGATCTCGGCGATCTGATCGCAGCGCTCGAGCCCGACGACCGCGTCAGCCTGGTGGAACTGACGGGCACCGATTTCGACTTCTCGGCGCTGAACGAAGTCGACGACGCCGTCCGCGAGGAAATCCTCGAGGAGCTGGAGCCCGAGACGGTCGCGGAAGGCGTACGCGAGCTGGAATCCGACGACGCCGTCGAACTGCTCGAGGGGCTCGACGAGAAAGAGCAGGAGGAAATCCTCGACAAGCTGCCGCCGTCGGAGCGCGACGCCCTCGAGCGCAGCCTGGAATATCCGGAAAATTCCGCCGGACGGCGGATGCAGACCGAATTCATCGCGGTGCCGCCGGAATGGAACGTCGGCCACGCGATCGACTACATGCGCGATACGCCTGATCTGCCGGACCGGTTCTACGAGATCTACGCCGTCGACAAGGCGCAGCACTGGCACGGCGCGGTGTCGCTGGATGCGCTGCTGCGCTCGCGCCGGCTGGTGCCGCTGGCCGACCTGATCGACGAAGACCGCCGCCGCGTCTCCGTCATGGACGATCAGGAAGAGGTGGCGCGACTGTTCGGCAAGTACAATCTGGTTGCCGCCCCCGTGGTCGATACCGAAAATCGCCTGGTCGGCGTCATCACCGTCGACGACGTGGTCGACGTGATCGAGGAGGAGGCCGACGAGGACCTCAAGGCGCTCGGCGGCGTCACCAGCGACGAAGAACTGTCCGACAATGTCTGGACCATCGCCAAGGGCCGCTTCAACTGGCTCCTGGTCAATCTCGCCACCGCCTTCCTGGCGTCTTCGGTGCTCGGCCTGTTCGAGGGGCAATTGGAAAAGATGGTGGCGCTCGCCGTGCTGGCCCCGATCGTCGCCAGCCAGGGCGGCAATGCCGCCACGCAAACCATGACGGTCGCGGTGCGCGCTTTGGCGACCCGCGAGCTCGGCCCCAACAACGCGTTTCGCGTGGTGATGCGCGAGGGCCTGGTCGGCCTCGTCAACGGACTGGCGTTTGCTGTCATCACCGGTATTGCAGCGGTGGCCTGGTTCAAGATCCCCGGGCTCGGCATCGTGATCGGGCTTGCGATCATCTGCAACCTGGTCGCCGGCGCGCTCGGCGGCATCCTGATTCCGATGGTGCTGGAGCGGGTGCGCGCCGATCCCGCCGTCGCCTCGGGCACCTTCGTCACGACCGTCACCGACGTCGTCGGCTTCTTCTCGTTCCTCGGCATCGCCACCCTGTGGTTCGGGCTGAACTAGGGCGGCCGGCGGTCCGCGATCATCGTTAATCGGACCTTAACGCGCTTCGCCGAGACTGTTGCGCGGAGCATAACCATGCAGCGCTTGCGGCTGAAGGCGGACGGACGGATCGTCGAATTGCGGGACGGGCAGGAATTTCCGCTCGCGCCTGACATGACGGCGGCCGCGCCTGCGGAAGCGGAACCCCCTCCGGCGGTGCGCGACCTGCGTCGGCGCGCGCGCCTGACGCAGCAGCAATTCGCCGCACGGCTGGGGGTGCCGGTCGAAACCATCCGGAACTGGGAACAGGGCAAGCGCGTGCCGCGCGGACCGGCCCGCGCGCTGCTTGCCGTGATCGCGCATGCTCCGGAAACGGTGTTCGCGGCGCTCGCCAGGGCCTGATCCGACACCCGGACCTTCGGCAGCCCTCGGTTGGCAGCGCCGCGCCGGCGGGACATAATGGCGCTCGATCAATCCGAGTACCCGTCCATGCTTTTCGTCGAGGCCAACGGCGCCAGAATCCCAGCGATCGGGCTCGGCACCTGGGAGCTGCGCGGCCGCACCTGCGCGCGGCTGGTCGAGCAGGCCATGCGGCTCGGCTATCGCCACATCGACACCGCGCAGGTCTATGAGAACGAACGCGAGGTCGGCGAGGGCCTGCGCGCCTCGCGGGTCAGGCGCGACGACGTGTTCGTCACCACCAAGGTCTGGACCAACCATTTCGCGCCGCACGATCTCGAGCGATCCACCAGGGAGAGCCTCACCAAGCTGCGGCTGACCGAAGTCGATCTGTTGCTGCTGCACTGGCCCAATCCGCAGGTGCCCCTTGAGGAGACGCTGGGCGCGCTGGCGCATGTCAAGAAGCTCGGCATGGCGAGGCACATCGGCGTTTCGAACTTCACGGTGGCGTTGATCGACGAGGCGGTCGCGGCCTGCCCGGAACCGCTGGTGTGCGATCAGGTCGAATATCACCCGTATCTGGACCAGACCAAGGTGAGGGAAGCCTGCGCGCGCCACGGCATGGCGCTGGTCGCCTATAGCCCGGTGGCGAGGGGCCGGATCAAGAACGACGCGACCCTGGCGCGGATCGGGCGGCTCCACGGCAAGACCACGGCGCAGATTTGCCTGCGCTGGCTGGTGCAGCAGAATGTTTCGGCGATCCCGCGGACCTCGCGGATCGAACGGCTGTCGGAAAACATCGATATCTTCGATTTCGCACTGTCGGAGGAGGAGATGGCCGAGATATTCCGGATGGGCAGCGCCAAGGCCCGGCTCACCGATTTCGGCTTCGCGCCGAAATGGGATTGAGGCTCTCGTCCAGGACGCTATGCTGGGGAGACGGGATCGATCTCGTGATCGGGTACGATGAAACCATGGCGGGTCATACGCAGCGGCATGACGGCATCGGCGGTAGCCCATCTGTCGGTGTTGATGCTGGTGCTGTTCTTCTCGGAGGTGCATCCGTTCGGGTCGGTCACGGCCGAGCCGATCTCGGTCGATATCGTAACGCCGGCCGAAGCCCCGCCGCCCGCGAAGCCGGAAGAGCCGAAACCCAAGCCTAAGCCGAAGCTTCCCGACAGCTTCGACTTCACAGCGACACCGGCGAGCCCTGATTCACCGCCGCCGGTTGCTCAACCGGCCGCCCAACCAGCGGCTGCGCAGTCGCAAAAGCAACCGCAGCCAAAGCAAAAGCAGGCGGCACTGTCGACCCCGCAGCGGCCTCCACAACCAGCTCCACAACCAGCGCCGCAACCGGTCAACGCCCCGCAGCCGCCAGAGACCCCTCCGGCGCCCGCCAACGCACCTCCGGCGCCCGAACCTTCCAACAAATATCCGGGGATGGTTGGTTGGCCGACGGCTATGTTCGTCAAGGAGGCCCGGGAAGAAGCCGGCGATCCCGGCGATGCCGAAACCTTGGCGAAAGCCGAAATCGCATCCGGTGTCGTCGGGGAGTTTCGCCAACATCTCAAGACGTGTTCGAAGCTGCCGGGATCGGTCGCGCCGTTCGACGAGGTAAAGGTCAGGGTGCGTGTATTCATGACGCCTGAGGGCAAGCTCGCAAGGACGCCGGTCGCGATGGAAGGCCCGGCGTCGTTGAAGGGGATCGACCTCACGCAGAGTGCGATCGACGCACTGCAGGCCTGCCAGCCCTATCCGATGTTGCCGGCGGATCAGTACAGCGAATGGAAGGTGATGGACCTGACATTCACGCCGCAGGATTTTGCGACTGGCTCCTAGCTCAGTCGCGGCGCCGGCCGGAATGACCAACCGAGAGGATTTCCCTGCGATGACCCTGAAGCTCGTGATCGGCAACAAGAACTATTCGTCATGGTCGATGCGGCCGTGGCTGGCGTTGCGCGCCAACGACATTGCCTTCGAGGAAATCTTCATTCCGCTCTACACCGGCGCCGCCGACAAGCAGCGCATCCTGAATTTCAGCGATGCCGGCAAGGTGCCGGCGCTGATCGACGGCGACATTACGGTCTGGGATTCGCTTTCCATCATCGAATATGCGGCCGAACGCTTTCCGGAGGCGCGGCTGTGGCCCGCGGAGCGCGCAACGCGGGCGCATGCGCGCTCGATTTCGGCGGAGATGCATTCGGGCTTCATGGCGCTGCGCAACGAATGCGGCATGAACCTGCACCGGCCGATCGGGGCGATCGCGCTGTCGGACGAGGCGCGGGCCAACGTCGCGCGCATCCAGCGCATCTGGACCGGGTGCCGCGCGATGTACGGAAAATCCGGGCCGTTCCTGTTCGGCGCCTTCGGCGCCGCGGATGCGATGTACGCGCCGGTGGTGCATCGCTTTCGCACCTATGCGATATCGGTCGCGCCGGAAGTGCAGGCCTACATGGATACGATGATGGCGCTGCCGGCCTTTGCCGAGTGGACCAAGGCGGGCCTTGCAGAAACCATCGTGATTGACAGATTTGAGACGGCGTGAAGCTCGATTGACGAACGTCGTCCGCGATCGCGGCTTGACGGGACCCTGCGAAAGCGTTCTGAATCGCCGCGGACCGGCGGGGCGCATTCAGGAGAAGGATTTGGCCATGGGATTTCTCGATTCACTGGAAAATTCACCGGCGCTCAAGGGCGTGCTTGGCCAGCTTGGCGCGGCCGTGCTTCCGGTCGTGCTCGGCGAAGTGATGGGCACCGGCAGCACCGGCGGCCTCAACGCGATCGTCGCCAAGATGCAGCAGGCGGGACTCGGCGACCAGGTCAATTCCTGGATCGGAACCGGCCACAACCTGCCGATCACGGCGGACCAGGTGCGGCAGGTGCTGGGCAACGATACCGTTCGGCAGCTCGCCGCCAAATACAACATTCCGGTCGATCAGATCTCGGAATTGCTGGCGCACCAGCTTCCGCTCGCCGTGGATCATGCCAGTCCGGACGGCAAGCTTCCCCCTAAGGCGTGAGGCGCCGGGATCGCCGGTTCCGGATTCGGCAAAGGGTTCGTTTTCCGGAGCCCCCAAATTCCCTATCACCCTGAAAAATCTGCAAAATTCGCGTACTTGCTATGCCCCGATGTAACTGGCCAACGGGCCCGGCGCCATGCTATATGATTGCCGGGTTTTCCCAGTTGGCCGAAGCAAGCGGGACCGTAGGGCGCGGCCGACATTTTTGCGTGATGGAGAGGGCGTTGAAGCACAAATACAACGTTGGAGAGACCGTCTATTTTACTGCCAGCAATGTCGCGAGACCGGCCGCCAGCGGCACCTATGAGGTGATCCGGCTGCTGCCGACCGACGGCGACGACTGCCAGTATCGGATCAAGAGTTCCATCGAAGCCTTCGAGCGGGTGGCCAAGGAAAGCCAGCTCGACATCTCCTGACGGGACCGGTCCTGACGGACCGGGGGAGGCGGGTTCCTCGTGGCCCGCCGTCAAAAGGCCCCGTTCTCCGAACCAGTCTGTGCAAGCTGACCGCAAAAGAATTGGCATTCACTTTCGCTGGATGCGTTCTATGCTGTGGTAGGGGACATCGCGCATGAACTGGGCTTGGGCATCTTCGCTCGACCAAATCTGGCGTTCGCCGGCCTTTCCGATGTGGCTGACGCTGGCGGCTGCCGGATTCTTCGGAATCATCGTGCTGGTCACGCTGTTGCGCGCCGAGAAATCGGTCGCCAATGGCGCGCTGACGGTGATCACGCTGCTCGCGGTCGGCATCGCGGTTGCCGCGACCATCCGCGGCTTCGGTCCCTCCGGACGGACCGCGTCCGGGGAAATGAGCCGGTCGTCGCAACCGACGATCGCATCGCTGCCGGCGTTGTCGTGCATCGACGACCTGGCCGGCGATATCGTGCTGGCGGCGTGCGAGAAGGCATTGTTCGGCTCGGCCGAGACGACGGCAGCGGCCGTTTCCTATGCGGCCTCCGAGCTGACGCGGCTGGTGGCGTTCGGCGACGTCGCGACCGCCAACGCCAACATGACACCCGAGCTGCAAGCTCTTCGCCATGCCGTCGAACGCGACCGTTACGGGCTGATGTCGCAGGTGCTGATCGTGCGCGACCATTGCAGTCCGTTGGACTGCCCGGCGTTCCGCTCTCTCACGGACAACCACCAGATTCTGGTCGACATGGACGAGCGAACCTATGACGGCCTGATCGCGCGCTACGCGCCGTCGTGGAACGCCCCGCCGCCAACCCCGCCCGGGCCGGTTGCGACGCTCGCACCAACCATGCCCACGGGCAGACCCACCAATGCCGATTTCCCCTCGGCCGCCTCGACCCCGCCCGTCAGCATCATGACGCCGGAGCCGGGTACTGCGCCCGCGCCGCGTTCCGTCGCCTCGACACCGGCGGCCAATGCGCCATTGCCTTCGCCGCGGCCGGCGACGGCGTCGGCTGCGGGCAAGAAGCAGGCCGCGCCGAAATCCGCGCATGCGCCGGTTCCGCTCGCACCTGCCGTGGGAGCGCCGGCGCCTGCGGCGTCGAATGATTAATGGCGTTCGGCTGTCATCGAAAGTTCGGTTCCGGCACGATCCCTGGGGAAAACCGGTTTCCACGGCTGCGGATCATGCTCTAACGTCGCGCCATGACGCTGCATCTCATCAAGCTTGCCGTAGGCTGCGATTCCGTCAAGGACCTCAAGAGCTGGGTCGCCGAGCGGATGCAGACCGCGAAGAAAAAAGGTCTGCCGCAGCATCATGTTCACGTCACGCGGATGGTGCCCAAGCGCGTCGATGAGCTGCTGGACGGTGGCTCGCTGTATTGGGTGATCCGGGGCGAGATCGCCGCGCGCGAAAAAATCATCGCGATCGAGCCGTTCCGGGACCGCGACGGCATCGGCCGATGCCGGCTGGTGATGCAGCCCAAGGTCATTTCGGTGCTGGCCCGCCCGATGCGCCCGTTCCAGGGCTGGCGCTATTTCACCGAAGATGCCGCGCCGCCGGATCTGAAATCCGCCGGCGCCGGCGTTGCCGCGATGCCGGAGCCGCTGCGCCGCGAACTGCGCGAGTTGGGGCTGCTCTAGTTTCGAACGCGCGATCGACAGGCTACAGCGACCACGAGGTGACGATCCGCAGCCGGGTCCGATTCCGATGGCGGGATTTCGGTGGCGCGCCCGGTTTCCGAATTCCGGTCGATGATATCGATCAACTCCGGATCGACGCCCATCGCCGTACGCAGCGGCAATCTGCCCATGGTCCGGTTCCCCAGCGCGATCATTCCGCGGCGATTTTCATGGCGGCGGGCGGTAGCGCAAGCGAAGAATTCTGCGCAAGCCGGCTCACACCGCGATGTTGTCGATCAGGCGGGTGGTTCCGATTTTCGCCGCGACCAGGATCCGCATCGGGCCGTCTTCGACCGAGGCAATCGGCGCGAGCGTCTCGGCGTGCCGGACCTCGAAATAATCCAGCGCGAAGCCGGCGCCGGCAACCAGTTCCGCGCCGGCGGCGATGGCGGCCGCGACGTCGTCCCCCGCGCGCAGCCGGCCGGCCGCCTGCTTCATCGCCCGGTACAGCACGGGCGCGGCACGGCGCTCTTCGGGCGCCAAATAGACATTGCGCGAGGACATCGCCAAACCGTCGCGTTCGCGCACCGTGCGCGAGCCGATCACCCTGACGCCGAGGTCGAGATCGCCGGCCATCCGCGTCACCACCCGCAATTGCTGAAAATCCTTTTCGCCGAAGATCGCAAAATCCGGCCGCACTTGCGCAAACAGCTTGCCGACCACGGTGGCGACGCCGCCGAAGAAATGCGGCCGGAAGCGATCCTCCAGACCCGCGATCGCCGGTCCCTCCGGCAGGATGCGGGTGGCAAAGCCGGCCGGGTACATGGTCCGCACGTCGGGATTCCAGATCAGGTCGACATTTTCGGCGGCGAGCTTGGCGACGTCGGACTTCCAGGTGCGCGGGTAGGAACCGAAATCCTCCGATGGCGCAAACTGAGTTGGATTGACGAAGATCGAAACCACGACCTTGGCGGCGCGGCGCCGGGCCAGCCGCACCAGCGACATATGGCCGTCATGCAGCGCTCCCATCGTTGGCACCAGGGCGGTCGTTGCCTTTCTTGCGCGAAGCGAATCGAGGGCGCGGCGCAACGCAGGGATCGTGCGGACGATCATGGGACTTCGCATCGGGAGCGGATCTCTTGGGTGCGTCGGGGGTTAAGGAGGCGGCCGGCCCCGACATGGCGAGGACGCCGACCTTATCAAGTCCGACGCCTGGCCGCCAATCGCCCGCAGACAATCGGATGGCGCGCAAAAAAACAGCAGCGCTGCCGCGACGCGTATCCGATTCATGATTAAGGCAGGCGACTTTCGATTTTGCGAGATCACCAGCGCATTTCACTTGACCGCGGTCGCGCGGAATTTGAAGATATCGCGAGGGGTCGAAACATGTTGGTGCAGGCTAGTCAGGGGCAATCCGGCTCGGCTCACGTCGTTGTGCTGGGCAACGAGAAGGGCGGATCGGGTAAATCCACCACCGCTTTGCACATCGCGGTTGCCCTGATGAAGGCAGGCCAGCGCGTCGCCACCATCGATCTCGATTGCCGGCAGCAGAGTTTCACCCGTTACATCAGCAACCGCAGAGCCTGGGCGCGCCGCACCTCGCTCGACCTCGAGATTCCCGTGCATTGCTGCATCAAGCTCGGCGAGACCATGCAGATCGCCGACAACGAAACCTCCGAATTCCAGCAATTCATGGACGCCGTCAGCGCGGTGGAGCGGACTTTCGATTTCATCGTGATCGATACCCCGGGCACCGACAGTTATCTGATGCGGCTGGCGCATTCGATGGCCGATACCCTGGTGACGCCGATCAACGACAGCTTCCTCGATTTCGACGTGCTGGGCACGGTCGATCCCGAAACCTATTCGGTGACCGGCGAGAGCCATTATGCGGAGATGGTGCGGGATACGCGGCGCAAGCGCCGCCAGCTCGACGGCGCCACCACCGACTGGATCGTGGTCCGCAACCGCCTGTCGATGCTGGGATCGCGCAACAAGCAGCTGGTCGCCGACAGCCTCAACGACCTGTCGTTCCGGCTCGGCTTCCGCTCGATCGACGGTTTTGCCGAGCGCGTGGTCTATCGCGAATTTTTCCCGCGCGGCCTGACCGCGCTCGACGACCTCGACGAGACCACGCTCGGCACCCGCCCGAGCCTCGGCCACGTCACGGCGCGGGAGGAGGTCACGAGCCTGCTGCGCCAGTTGAAACTGCCGCTCGACGAACGCGGCCGTAGGCGCGCCGCCAACCGGGTCGAATGGTTCAGCCAGGTCGACAAGCCGCTCGAAGTCCACGATATCCTCGGCGCCTGAAGCGGCGGTAAGCCGTTACTGCCCCAGGTGCGATGCGGCCTGGCGTCCGCTGGGATCAGACCGGCTTTTACCCCGCCTTTACTCAAGATATGAACCTGACGTTGATTTGTCGCGTCCGAGAGTGATGGCGAGGCTCGGCGCCTCTTATTGCGCAATTGCACAATAACCGAGTGCACCGCACAACGATGAGGCGGTCAATTCACAACATTTGGACTTCCTGTCACGTCGGTGTGACATATATTAATCAAAAGGTGGGCCACAAAATCTCCCAAACCTGCTCCCCATGAAGTCGGCGCGCCGAGGAAAACATGAAACGTGGAATTGCCGTTCTGCTTTCGCTGACCGTACTGGTCACGCTCGGCTATGTGACGATCAGCAAATGGGCGATCCGCCACGAGACGCTCACCTTTTACGACGCATCGCGCAACAACCGGCCGGTCGCCGTCGACATCGCGATACGGCGCGACAAGGAGCTGCAGGCGAACGCCGGCATGATCACGCTGCCGGTGGCCGTATTGAACCATGGCAACACCGTCAAATTCACTGAATATTCGTTCCTGGCGAACGTGTTTGCCGCGCGCGGCTACATCGCGATCAGCATCCAGCACGATCTGCCGACCGATCCGCCGATGGTGACCAAGGTCGGCGAACTCTATGTCGGCCGTCAGCCGCAATATCTGCGCGGCGTCGCCAATATCAAGTTCGCCGTCGAGGAAATGCAGAAGGTGCAGCCGAATGCGGACTATCAGCACCTGACCATCGTCGGACATTCCGCCGGCGCCGACATTTCGATGTATTTCGCCAAGCTGCATCCCGAGCTGGTCAAGAAGGTCGTGACGCTGGACAATCTTCGCGTGCCCTTCATCACCGACGGCAGGTTCAAGATTCTTTCGTTCCGCTCCAAGGACCCCGTCTTCAAGACCGATCCCGGCGTCATTCCTTCCGAGGAAGTCTGCGAGAAGGCCGGCATCACCGTGGTGCGTACCAGCTTCCAGCACAACGACATGCGCGATACCGGTCCTGACGTGGCCAAGGAATCCATCGGGGACACGCTCGACAAGTTCCTCGCCGATGACGACAACAACCCGGCGAAACCGATCGCGACGAAGGGGCCGTCGCCGTTGATGACCGATGCGGGCCCGGTGACGCCCTTCGTTCCGGTCAAGCCGCCGGCCACGCCGGTCGCGCCGCTGCAGAACTGACGCCTCGCCGGGGACCGTTCGAGCGGGCAATTTGCGCGCCCCAGGTCGACCGCCGCTGCATTGGCGCATTGACCGCTCCCTGATCCCATCCCACATTGGGCTTGCCTCGTTTGCGAGCATCGATGTCCGGCGAACCGACCAAACCGAAATCTGCGACCGAAGTCGCGTCGACGAAGGCCTCGTCGTCGAAGACCGGCTCGTTGCCGGATGCGCAACCGTCCGCTTCGGAAGAGATTGCCGCCTTCGTCGCCAAGGCGCGAGCGATGTCGCCGCATGCCGCCGGCGCCAGGGGGCGGTTGTTGTTTGCGCTCGACGCCACCATGAGCCGGCAGCCGACCTGGGACATGGCGTGCACGCTGCAGGCCGACATGTTTCGCGAAGCGGCGGCGCTCGGCAGCCTCGATATCCGTCTCGTCTATTATCGCGGCAACAATGAGTGCCGCACCACCGGGTGGATTTCCGACAGCGCCAAACTGGCGAAGCTGATGAGCAAGATCGATTGCCGGGGCGGCAACACCCAGATCGGCAAGGTTTTGGCCGAAGCGCGCCGCGAGGCGGCAGCCTCCGCCATACGCGCGGTGGTCTTTGTCGGCGATGCCATGGAAGAAAGGGTCGACGAACTCTGCTCCAGGGCCGGTGAACTTGGGCTCCTCAAGGTGCCGGTGTTCATGTTCCAGGAGGGACATGATACAGATGCCGAGCAGGCGTTCCGCGAGATCGCGCGCCTGACCGGCGGCGCCTGGTGCAGGTTCGATCCTGGTGCTGCCGCGCAACTGCGCGAATTGCTGCGGGCAGCGGCCGCCTATGCCGCGGGCGGACGCGAGGCGCTGCTCCGATTGTCGAAGACCGCAAGCAGCGCTGCCAGGTTGATCGGGCAGATGAAGTGATCGCGATCGCTGCCGCGCGAGCGGCGGCGGTAAACGCTGCGACGTCGGCTCAATCGGCGGTGGCGGCTTTGGCGACCGCGTCGAGGGCTGCGGTCATCGCGCCAACCGGCGCTTCCGCCCCGCTTAGCCCGTGCCGCTCGGCGAGCCAAGCTGGGTCGTTGTAGGACAGCCAGGTAACGCCGGCTGTATCCTGCCAGACCAAAGCCTTCAGCGGCAAGTCTATCCCTAAGGTCTGGACCGACTGCATCAGCGGCGTGCCGCCCCTGGCATTGCCGAAGATCACGACCTCGGTCGGCCGCAGCGTCTGTCCGACGGCGGCGGCACCCGCGGCATGATCGATCCGGGCAAATACCGTCATGCCCTTGGCCGTGATCGCCGTCTCGAGCCTGTCGATGGTGTCCTGCGGCCCGAAATTGCTTCGTGTCGTCGTCAATCCCTGCACCGCCATCGCTTGCTCCATCGCTATCCGGCTGCGGTCGGATCGCAGCATGGTAATTGCGCGCCGAATTCGCCAATGGGCTTTTGGCGATCGAAGGTTGGCCGGGCAGACCGCAACCGCCATGCTTTTTTCCACTGAAGTGGCTATATTGAAGTCATGCCTGTCCTGATCGCCGGTGTCGTCGCCGTTGTGGTGCTCTATTCGCTGCTGCAGATGTTTCGCGCGGCCGATCCGGTCGCGCTTGCGCGTCTGGTCAAGATCGGCGGGGGCCTGCTGTTGCTCGGGCTCGCCGCGCTTACGGGCATCAAAGGCGAGCTTGTCGTAGCGGTCCCGACCGCCATCGCCGGGGCAACGCTGCTGGGATGGTCTCCGGTCAGTGGATCCTGGTTTGCCGATCTCCGCGAAAGATTAGACGAGTTCAGCGCGCGGCCGCGAGGACCGACCTCGCGGGTGCGTTCGCGATTTCTCGACATGACCCTCTATCACAACACCGGCGACCTGACGGGACGTGTCGTGGCTGGACCCTATGCCCGCCAGTCCCTCGGCAAGATGGACCTTGCGCAGCTGACGGCGATGATTCCCACCTTCGACGCGGAAAGCGTCTCGTTACTTGAAAGCTATCTGGACCGCCGGTTTCCCGCCTGGCGTGAGCACGCGCAGGGAAACGCGGCAGGGGGGCAGAGCCGCCCGCCGACGGGCGGCAAAATGACGGACGAGGAGGCCTATCAGATCCTTGGCCTGCAGCCGGGGGCGGGGCGCGACCAAATCAGCCGGGCGCACCGCGCGCTGATGAAGAAACTCCATCCCGACCAGGGGGGGTCGACGTATCTCGCCGCCCGTGTAAACGAGGCCAAGGATACTCTGCTTCGCACGCATCACAGCTAACTCCGGACAACGCTACGCCACCAACCGAAGAGTGCTTCCGTTCCTGCTCCGGCTGACGCCCCGTTGCCGCCCGCCGTTGTCCGGCGTGGTCGATCGTTCTAGTCTTCAAGTTCTAACCGCTAAATCTTGACGAGAAGTTTGCAGCACTGAGGTCGCCGCATGATCCCCGCGGGCACGCAACCGCCGCCGGCGGCCGCCGGCGCCGAGATCTTCGGGATTTCTGCGGGCTTGGTCAGTTCCTGACGGTGATGCAGGAAATGTCGGAGCGCTTCAGCGTCCGGCAGACCGCCTCGGCGGAATCGCGGTCGAGGCCGGCAAAACGGGCCCGGAACAGCTTGCGGTCACCTTTGGCGACCACCGGTTCGGTAAACGGATCGGCCTTGGCCAGGAGGCCATGGGCCTGGTTGCGCGCCGCATCGATGCGCTGCAGCGCTTCGCCTTCGCTTTCCAATGCCCCGACCTGGACGATCCATCCGCTGTGGACGGCGGCCGGCCTGGCGGTATTGATTGCTACAGCCGGCTGCGGCTGGGGGCGGGGAGCCGGATCGGCATAGGCCATGGCCTGCGAGGCGGAGGCGGGCAGGCTCGAGGCCGGAAGGGCGCCGAGCACGCCGTTGCCGGTGCCGTGATTGGCCGGTTGCGGGACCATGTCGGGCCTGATGTCGGGTCTGGCGACCTCGACCTTCCCCGCTTCAGCCTTGGCAACGATCGCGCTCGATGTCTCCGGCAGTTCCGGGCGAGCCGGGATCGCGCTGGTCGTGGAGGTGGCGGGCTGGACCGGATCGGCCGAGGCAAGCTTGACCGGTCCGGCCTTGACGTGGACCGTCCTGACCCTGACGGGCTTCATCGGTTCGGACGAACCGGGAATGGCGGCGAGAGACTGCGACTGGATCACCCCGTTGGTCAGAGGGGCCGGCTCGGTCCGGGGCATGGAAGCGGTCGCAGCGGCGAAGATCGATCGGGTGAGCGGTGCGCGGGCCGGCGCAGCAGCCGGCTCGGGTGCTGCGGCCGCGACCTGGAGCGGAGGCTGAACCGCAGTCGGGGGCTGTATCGCGGGCGCGGTGCCGGCCTGCGCCACATCGGCATTGGCATCCGACGAGCCATGTTCGGTGATCGCAGCGACGGTGCGCCTGGTGGCTGCCTTGTCGAGATTTTCGGCGAGCAGATTGCGCATGATGGCGTCGCGCGACCCGCCGCTGCGGCCTCCCATCACGACGCCGACCAGGAAGCGGTTGCCACGATGCATCGAGGTCACGAGATTGAAGCCGGAGGCGCGGGTGTAGCCGGTCTTGATACCGTCGACGCCCTCGACACTGCCGATCAGGTGATTGTGGTTGCGGATGGTCTGGCCGTGATAGTTGAACGCAGCCGTCGAGAAGTAGCGATAATAGCTTGGGAAACGATCCTGGATGGCGCGGCCGAGCGTCGATTGATCGCGTGCGGTGGTGACCTGTTCGTCGTCGGGTAGCCCCGAAGCATTGCGATAGGTGGTCCGGCTCATGCCGAGCGCGTGGGCTTTGCGGGTCATCAGCTTGGCGAAATCGTCCTCGCTGCCGCCGATGGCCTCCGCGATCACCACCGCGGCGTCATTGGCCGAGCGGGTCACCAGTCCCTTGATGGCGTCTTCGACGCGGATGGTCTGGCCCGGGCGCAGCCCGAGCTTGGTCGGAGCCTGTTCGGAAGCGTGTTCGGAAACGTCCATTTCGGTGTCGAGCTTCATCTTGCCGGCGTCGAGACGTTCGAACAGCAGATAGAGCGTCATGATCTTGGTGAGCGAAGCCGGATGACGGCTGGCGTCGGGATTGTTGGCGGTAAGGGTGGCGCCGGAATTGCCGTCGACGATGATGGAGGAGAAGGCGGGGCTAAAGCTGTCGCTCGCTTCGTGGCGGCTCACATGCGCATAGTGACGATAGTGCCGGTATTGACGCGCTTCAGCGTTATCGCTGGTGAAAATGACGGCGGTTATGACCGTGACCAGCCCAAAGACGCAAACCCGCACACGACGCGAGCAAGCCAAGGTTTTACGAAGCATAAACTTCCCCGTCCCGATTTCTGTCTTGATCACCGGTTCGTGAGGCTAAATTATGCCCAGCGGCCGGTGACGTTTCCCTGCTCGAACCGTGCGATCCAAAGCAGCCCGTTGCCGCTGTCTCGCGGTGCGAGCCGCTATTCTGGCTAAGAGACTGTACCAAAACGTTTTTTCGGCTGGCGGCCCGGCTTCGGACGCGCCCGGGAATCAGGTTAGGTGGCCGGAGTTTCCAAAAGATTAACGAACCCTTGCTTAGTGCCCCGGTATTTGCGGTTTTTGCGCTTTATTTTGTGCATCGCACAAATAATCTTGACGTCAATTGTGCGATGCACTATAAGTAGGCACGGTTCAGGGAGCCGGGACCTCCCGGCATCATCTAGCTCAGCAGTCTGGGAAGGACTCCTCAATGATCAAGGTTGAAGACATTCAGAATTACGGAAAAGAGCATCTCGACACCGTCGTTGCGTCCGCGACCACGGTTCAGAACGGCCTTCAGGCCATCGCCAGCGCCTATGGCGACTACACCAAGAAGTCGTTTGAAGACACCAAGTCGTTCGTCGAGAAGCTGTCGGGCGTGAAGTCGCTGGACAAGGCGCTCGAAGTGCAGACCGAGTTCGCGAAATCCTCCTACGAGACCTTCGTCGCCGAATCGCAGAAGATCGCGGGCCTCTACACCGATCTCGCCAAGCAGACCTTCAAGCCGCTCGAAGGCATGGTCGCGAAGTTCGCCCCGGCCGCCGCCGCCTGAACGCACACTGTTTTTTGTTCTTGCAATTCAAAAGCCCGGCCGGATGGCCGGGCTTTTTTTCGAACGGCATAGTGGTCGCGCCCCGCGCGCAAGCGCTGACGGCGCTCGGTCGATTGCGGACCAATCCGGCGGCAACAGTGGCTTGCGAATCATCAATGCCGGCCCGGGGCCATGCGCTCTTGTTTTGTCAAAGTGCGCGGGATTGATTAATGTTGCCGGGATTGCCGATCCGGGAATCGGGGCCGTCGCCAGCCGCGCAGTCCGTAAATCTGCGTGCTTGCGGCGCGCCGTGGCCAGACCCATATTGCTGTTCGACCAGCGGATGGTCGGGCCGGCTGCGGAGCGGCGATCTGGAATGTACGCCTGGAAACTCGTTATGATGCCCTCCAGCGGGAGCGCATTACCCAGGTTCCTTTCCGGTTTCCTGAGGGGATTTCGAACGCCTGTGCCATGTTGCAATTAACTTCCAGATCTCGCTCTTCCGCGCCTGCCGCCGCATCTGCCGCCCGAATGGGCAACGATGAGAACCGCAGCGGGGCTACCGGCGGTCCCGCCACATCCGTCATCGCCAAGGTCAAGCCCAAGACCAAGCGCCCCAATCTCTATCGCGTGCTGATCCTCAACGACGATTATACGCCGATGGAATTCGTCGTTCATGTGCTGGAGAAGTTCTTCCAGAAGGACGTCGAGGCCGCGACCAAGATCATGCTCCACGTCCATCACCATGGAATAGGCGAATGCGGAATATTCACCTATGAAATCGCCGAGACCAAGGTCACGCAGGTGATGGATTTCGCGCGCAAGCACCAGCATCCCCTGCAATGCGTGATGGAAAAAAAGTAGCGTCGCGCAGGTTGCCCCGAAAATGGGAACGGGTTTTGCATCAAAAGCCCTGGTACTGCAGACTTTAGCCGTTGCTCCGGCGACCATGGACGGCGGCTGACCAGTCTGGCCTGCGCCATTCTCGGGGCGCGCTGGGCGGGTTTTCGGATGTATGCTTGCGGTGATGTTGAAAACGAGTTGCGGGAACCGCTCTTTTGCCGCGAACTTGTGTAACTATATGACAAAGGTTGTTGTTGCCTGACCGGGCAACGGCGATCATGATGGCGGGGGCCACAGAGGACGCGAATGCCGACTTTTTCCCAAAGCCTAGAACAATCCCTGCATCGTGCGCTGGCGATTGCAAACGAGCGTCACCACCAATATGCGACGCTCGAACACCTGCTGTTGTCGCTGATCGATGACTCGGACGCGGCCGCCGTCATGCGCGCCTGCAGCGTCGATCTCGACAAGCTGCGCACCAGCCTCGTCAACTATCTCGAGACCGAGTTCGAAAACCTGGTCACCGACGGCGCCGACGACGCTAAGCCGACCGCGGGCTTCCAGCGCGTGATCCAGCGCGCGGTGATCCACGTCCAGTCGTCGGGCCGCGAGGAAGTGACCGGCGCCAACGTGCTGATCGCGATCTTCGCCGAACGCGAGAGCCACGCCGCCTATTTCCTGCAGGAGCAGGACATGACCCGCTACGACGCGGTCAACTATATCAGCCACGGCATCGCCAAGCGGCCAGGCGTTTCCGAAGCGCGTCCCGTGCGTGGCGTGGACGAGGAGACCGAAACCAAGGGCAACGACGATTCCAAGAAGAAGGGCGAGGCGCTGGAGACCTATTGCGTCAACCTGAACAAGAAGGCGCGCGACGGCAAGATCGATCCGGTGATCGGGCGCAATTCCGAGATCAATCGCGCCATCCAGGTGTTGTGCCGCCGGCAGAAGAACAATCCGCTGTTCGTTGGCGAGGCCGGTGTCGGCAAGACCGCGATCGCGGAAGGATTGGCCAAACGGATCGTCGACAGCGAAGTGCCGGAAGTGCTGGCGGCGGCCACCGTGTTCTCGCTCGACATGGGCACCTTGCTCGCGGGCACCCGCTATCGCGGCGATTTCGAGGAACGTCTGAAGCAGGTCTTGAAGGAGCTCGAGGCGCATCCGAACGCGATTTTGTTCATCGACGAGATCCACACCGTGATCGGCGCCGGCGCCACCTCCGGCGGCGCGATGGACGCCTCCAATCTGCTGAAGCCGGCGCTGGCCTCCGGGACCATTCGCTGCATGGGTTCAACGACCTACAAGGAATACCGCCAGCACTTTGAGAAGGACCGCGCGCTGGTGCGCCGGTTCCAGAAGATCGACATCAACGAGCCGACGGTGGAAGACGCGATCGCGATCCTCAAGGGCCTGAAACCCTATTTCGAGGATTACCACCGGCTGAAATACACCAACGAGGCGATCGAGGCCGCGGTGCAGCTGTCGTCGCGCTACATCCACGACCGCAAGCTGCCGGACAAGGCGATCGACGTGATCGACGAGTTGGGCGCGGCCCAAATGCTGGTCGCCGAGAACAAGCGCAAGAAGACCATCGGCATCAAGGAGATCGAGACCACGATCGCGACCATGGCGCGGATTCCGCCCAAGAGCGTGTCGAAGGACGATGCCGAAGTGCTGAAACATCTCGAGCAGACGTTGAAGCGCGTGGTGTTCGGCCAGGATAAGGCGATCGACGCGCTGTCGGCCTCGATTAAGCTGGCGCGCGCCGGCCTGCGCGAGCCGGAGAAGCCGATCGGGTGCTATCTGTTCTCAGGACCCACCGGCGTCGGCAAGACCGAGGTGGCAAAACAGCTCGCGGCGTCGCTCGGCGTCGAGCTGATCCGCTTCGACATGTCGGAATATATGGAGCGCCACACGGTGTCGCGCCTGATCGGCGCGCCTCCCGGCTATGTCGGCTTCGACCAGGGCGGCCTTCTGACCGACGGCGTCGACCAGCATCCGCATTGCGTGGTGCTGCTCGACGAGATCGAGAAGGCGCATCCCGATCTCTACAACGTGCTGCTGCAGATCATGGATCACGGCCGGCTGACCGATCACAATGGCAAGCAGGTCAATTTCCGCAACGTGATCCTGATCATGACCACCAATGCCGGCGCCGCCGATATGGCGCGCGCGGCGTTCGGCTTCACCCGCAGCAAGCGGGAAGGCGACGACCACGAGGCGATCAACCGCCAGTTCGCCCCCGAGTTCCGCAACCGGCTCGATGCGATCGTGTCGTTCGCCCATCTCAATGCCGAGGTGATCGGCATGGTGGTGGAAAAGTTCGTGTTGCAGCTCGAGGCGCAGCTCGCCGACCGCGACGTCACCATCGAACTGTCGGAGCCGGCAAAAGCCTGGCTGATCCAGCACGGCTATGACGAGCAGATGGGGGCGCGGCCGATGGCACGCGTGATCCAGGAGCACATCAAGAAGCCCTTGGCCGACGAGGTCTTGTTCGGCAAGCTCAAGGGCGGCGGCCATGTCCGCGTCGTGCTGGTCAAGGACGAGGCGGCGGGCGAGGCGGCTCAGGAAAAAATCGGCTTCGAATATGTCGAGGGCCCGGTGACACCGAAGCCGGAGAAACTCCCGGGCACGCGCAAGCGCACGATGCCGCGCAGGCCGAAGCCGCCGGGCGGTCCGAGCGGGGGCTCGAAAGGACCGGCCTCGCGAGGTCCGCTAGTCAAGGTGTGAGCGGTCGATTTGCCAATCGGGAAGCCGGCGCGTCGCGAGACCGCCGGCTTTTTGCTGCGCGACGCCTGCCAGCGCGATGAACGCGTGAAGCGTCACGGCTCCAGATGCCTGGCCGGCGGAAAATCGCGGGAATAGACGGGATTGGCGAGGAAGGCCTCCTTGCCATAGGTCCAGAACTGGCTGACGTTGGCATAGGTCTTGAACACCGAATTGACCAGCCGGCCGTCCTTGCGCGTCACCTTGCGCAAATAGACATTGCCGACGACATTGCCGAGATCGTCGAATTTGACCGGCCCTCGCACGGTGTCGACATTGGTCGCCCGAAGCGCGGCCATCAGCGCGGGCTTGTCCTCGACATTGCCGTTGACGGCTTTTATGGCCGCTTCCAGCACCGCGCCGTTCACATAGGTGCTCGCCGCATAAAATCCGGGATCGTAGGAAAACTCCTTGCGGAAGGCCGGCGCAAAGGTCTGGTTCGGCTTGGCGTCGAGTTCGGCCGAGTACCAGCAGGTGGTGACGATGCCGAGCGCCTCGTCGCCCATGTTCCGCAGCACCGCCTCGTCGAGCGCGGTCATGCCGCCGATCACCTGCATCTTGTCCTTCAGCCCGAATTCCACGAATTGCCGCAAGAAACGGAAACCGTTCGAACCGGCGAACCCCAAGAAGATCGCGTCCGCCTTTTTCAGCTGCCCGACATAGCTGCCGTAGTCAGGGACCGTCAGCGGCGGAAACAGTTTCTGGATGACCTCGCCGCCATTGTCCTCGAAGGTGCGCTGGAAGCCGGCGACCATTTCCTGGCCATAGGCGATGTCGTCGGCGATGGTGATCATCTTCTTGTATTTGAGCTCCTTGGCGGCGTACTCGCCGAGCGGATGGGCGCACTGCGAAGAGGTGGATGTCGCGCGCACGAACCAAGGGTTCGGATGCCGCTGCGTCATGTCTTCGGCGGCTGCGACCGAGAGCGTCGGCATTTGCGTCTGGCGGAGGTAGTCATCGATTGCCAGCGCCTCGAAGGCGGCCAGCGGCCCGATCAGGCAATGGACATTGTTCTTTTCCACCATTTCCTGGGCCTTGGTGCGGGCGGTCGCCGGAACGCCGGCGGTATCGGCCGTCATCAGTTCGACCTTGCGGCCCGACAGCATGTTGTCGCGGTCTTTCAGGAACATCACCAGCGCGCGTTCCATGTCGATGCCGCCGGAGGCGAGCGGCCCGGTCTTCACCGTCAACAGGCCGACGCGGATCGGGCCCTGATCGGCGCGCGCGCGGCGAGGCGCGATGACGGGCGAGAGACCGAGTCCCGCAACGCCCGTGACAAATCCACGACGTGAAATTTCCATGATGTTTCTCCCTGACGTTTCCCGTTTGGCCTTAAGCGACCGATTGATTAGCGGCTTGCGATGATCGGAACCAGAACGTGGCAAAATCCCTTGTCGTCGATATGCAGCGTGGTCGTCCCCGCAAACAGGCTGCGCGGCCGGTCACGGGGATCATCGTGCAGGAACGGCCCGCACCCCAACAGCTCGTTCTTGAAGTTGGAGAGTTTTGCGCCCGTGGTCGCCTGCCAGCGATAATCCCGGCCGCGAATGCTCAAGGCGATGCGATATCCTTTTGGCACGACGATCGAGGTCGGCCAGATCTCGATGGCGAGATCGACCGGAGAGCCCGGCTGCAGCGACTGTACCTCGTCATGGCTGTGATAGGGCCGGTACGGCCGCGACAGGGATTCGTCGAGCTTGCGATGCGAGGCGCGCAGCCAGCCCTGCGCCACCGGCGTGTGCGGATCGATCGCGCCGACAAACGTCACCTCGCGCATGTCGGCGGAGAAAACCCGGAACACGGCGAACAGATCGGCGTCCGCGGTTGAGGAGGAAATTCGCAAATTGGCGGCGAGCGGCCCGGTGATCTCGGTGTCTTCCGTCAACGGCTTCGAGACAAAGGTCAGTCCGTCGCCCATCGCCGCAAAGCTGAGCTCGGCGCCTTCGGCCGGCGGCTGCAGCGAAAGGGTCTGATTGCTGGGGTCGAGGTAGAATTTGGTCCAGGCCGTGGAGGGCAGCGGCCAATCGGCCTCATGCCGCTCGACGAACCGATCGAGATGGCGGACCTGCAACTGGACTTTTGGTTGCCGCGGCCAGTCATTGGCCTCGCCCTTGAGGTAGAAATCGAAGAAGCGTTTCTGCAAGGACCGTCCGTAGTCGGTGTAGAAATGCGTCCAGTGCTCGAGGCCGTGGCACTCCAGCCATTTCTCTTTCGACGCGGCCCGTACAAAACCTTCGAAATTTCCACGCGGGTGCAGGCCCTGGCCGCCCCAGTTCGCCGCCGACAACAGCGGCACCGTCACCTTGTCCCAGTCCGGCGAACGCACTTTGTGATAGTCGTCGTCGAGCGGATGGGCGAGAATGTCGTCGCCGAAACTGCAGCGGTTGCGCGCCAACTCTTCATCCGACAGGGTCTCGTCGCCGCACACCAGCGCGCCCGTGACCGCGCTGTGCGGTCCTCGCTCTCCCAGGCCATATTGCACGGTCTTGACCTGCATGTCGTACCAGTTCGCCCAGAAGGTGGAGAGAATGCCCCCATGGTGGGTCATGTCGCGATACCAGTCGGCCGCACCCTCCCAGATGCACATCGCCTTCAGATGCGGCGGTTGCAATGAGGCCACCTGCCATTGGTTGATGCCATAATAGGAGATGCCATTCAGTCCGACATTGCCATTCGACCAAGGTTGGACGCCGGCCCATTCGATGCATTGATAAAAGTCGCGCGTCTCGCGGGGCGAGAAATGATCGACATAGCCCGGCGATCGGCCGGTGCCGCGCGAGTTGACGCGGACGCAGACGAAGCCATCGGGCACCCATTTTTCCGGATCGACCACTTCCCAGTTCTGATATTTGTTGGTCGAGCCGTAGGCGACGTCGGGGTGGCCCGCGATCATGGTCTGCCAGGCGCTCGGATATCCCTGCTGGAACGCGAGGCCCTTGGCGTAGGGGCCATAGGTCAGGAGCGCCGGCCATTTCCCCGCCGCCTTGGGCCGGAACACGTCCGCCCGCAACACCAGGCCGTCGTCCATGACGATCGGGGCGTCCCACTCGATGAGCATGTCGTCCTGCTCGACCGCCTCGGCCATTTCCTCAAGCCCTGGTTCTTTTCTGGCGGCAGTGTTCAGTTTTGCAGGCTATTTATCAATCGAAAAATAGTAACGGCGTCGCAACGAGGCGGCTGGGATCGTGTCGCCGTCATTCGCCCTTCAGCCGCTGGTCGGCATGGACCCGCACCCGTTCGGCGCCGCGGGTGCCCGCCGGCGACAGCCTGAGCATGCTCAGCACGGCGCCAATCAACGCAAAGAAGGCGCCGGCCCACAGCGAAATCCGGGTGCCGTCGCTGGGATAGCGCGCCAGGCACAGCGCCACCAGCGCCGCACCCGTGGTCTGTCCCAGCAGCCGCGCGGTGCCGAGCATGCCGCTGGCGCCGCCGCTGCGCTCGCGCGGCGCGGCCGCGATCATGGTGCGGTTGTTGGGGGTCTGGAACAGGCCAAAGCCAAAGCCGCTCAGCGCCATCCGCCAGATCACATCGGCGAGCGACGGATCGGCCGGCAGCAGCGCCAGCGTGGCGAGGCCTATGGCGAACAGCAAAAGCCCGATGCCGCCCAGCAGGCCGGCCGGGTAGCGTTCCATCAATCGTCCAGCCAGCGGTGCCGCGAACGCCACCGCGATCGGCCACGGCGTGATCAGAAGGCCCATCTCGACTGCCGAATAGCCAAACCGGTGTTCGAGATAAAAAGGCAGCGCCACGAAGGCCAGCATCTGGCCGCAGAACGAGGCAATCGAGGTGCCGATCGAGAGTGCGAAGATCGGAATCCGCAACAGGTCCACCGGCAGCAGCGGCGAAGTGATGTGCGTCTGCCGGCGCACCAGCAGGATGCCGGCGAGGGTGGCGACCGCGAATTCCGACAGCCAGACGAACGGCGCCTCGCCATGGCCGACGCTGTCGATGGCGGCGATGCCGACGCCGAAGGCGATCGCGCTCAGCACCGCACTTTGCCAGTCGAATGCGTGGCTGCCGCGCGCGGTGTGCGGCAGGTAGCGCCAGCCCAGCGTGAAGGCGGCGATCCCGATCGGGATGTTGATGGCGAACAGCCAGGGCCAGGTCCCGACCGCCAGGATGGCGGCGGCCGCCGTCGGCCCGACCGCCGCCGAAATCGCGACCACCAGCGCATTGATGCCGATGCCGCGGCCGAGCAAAGCGCGCGGATAGGTGAAACGGACCAGCGCCGCGTTGACGCTCATGATCCCTGCGGCGCCAAACCCCTGCACGATGCGCGCGATGGTCAGCAGCAGTAGCGTATGCGACAGCGCGCAGAACAGCGAGGCGAGGGTGAACAGCATGAGCCCCGCCAGATAGACCCGGCGATAGCCGATGATCTCGCCGAGCGAGGCCAGCGGCAACAGCGAGATCGTGATCGCCAGCTGATAGCCGTTGACGATCCAGATCGAGAAGGCGGGGCTGGCGTCGAGGTCGGTCGCGATCGTGGGCAGCGCGACATTGGCGATGGCGCCATCAACCACCGCCAGGATGAGGCCTAGCGCAATCGTCAGGATGGCCCAATTGCGCTGCGGCTTGGGCAGGCCATCGGCATGCTCGATGACGGATGATGACATGGGGGAGGCGGCTCCAGTGCTGGCATCGAGTGGCTACCGCAATCCCGGACAAGCCGCTACGTGCAACTGCGCGGAGCCGCTATGGTTCCGGACATGCCGCCGGCTTGATGGGTGTTCTGGAGAGTTTGTCGTCAGCCTTCGCCGAGCAGTTCGTTGATGCGGCGCTGCAGCTGGCGCTTTTTCTTCTCGCTCCTGCGCAGGCGCTGCTCGAGATCGGAGACCGGCAGCTCGTAGGGCTGCTCCGATGAAAAGGCGACGCCGACGAAATTGTCGCGCCACCACACCACTTTGGCGAGGAAGGAGCGGCCCTTGCGCGCGATCGTCAGCGACAGCTTCTCTTTCGGCAGCCTGACGACGTTACTGAACTCGATGTGCGCGCCGTTGTCCGAGATGTTGCGCACCACGCAATCCCGCTTTACGCCATGCTCGTCGATCTCGGCGACGCCGCCGAAAATCACCTTGTCGCGCGTGCTCTGGCGTCGATCCAGCATCGTTCCACTCCTTGTCAAGAGCGGCACCATACCCCGCTTCATCGCCGGCGAAAGACCGCGAGCCGGGAAATGCCGCGTTAACGTAAACCGATCGACGCCGGAACGATCCGGATTTTGAGGGATTTGAAGGGAAAGCGTAGGCCTTCGCCGCGCGGGCCGGCACGTCTTGCGCCCTCACACGCGCGCCATCATTGTCTGGAATGACTGCTAAATCCCTTCCCTGTGTCGAGCGCGGCCTTGCGGCAAACAGAACGACGATGCGAACGAGGATAGTACTGCATGCTGCGCTTGGCGTCGCGGCGGCAATCATTTTAACGCCTGCCTTGGCGGAGGACACGGCGCCCGCCAAGACCAATGTCGCGCGGCCGAGCGTGGAGGAACTGGCCATGCCACCCGACCGCGGCCGCGAAACCGATACCCGCGAGGCGATGTGCCTGATGATCGAATCGGCGGCGCGGGCCAACGATCTGCCGCTGGAATTCTTCGCCCGCGTGATCTGGCAGGAGAGCCGCTTTCAATCCGACGCGGTCGGCCCGCTCACCCGCAACGGGCAGCGCGCGCAGGGCATCGCGCAGTTCATGCCGGGCACCGCCAGCGAGCGGCGGCTGCTCGATCCCTTCGATCCCGTGCAGGCGCTGCCGAAATCAGCGGAATTTTTGAAGGAGTTGCGCAACCAGTTCGGCAATCTCGGACTGGCGGCGGCCGCCTACAATGCCGGCCCGCGCCGGGTGCAGGATTGGCTCGCGGGGACTGGAGCGATGCCGCAGGAGACGCGCAATTACGTCAGCGCGATCACCGGCAGCAGCGTCGACGACTGGGCCAGGGCGGGCAGCATCGCGAAAATGCCGGACCGTGCGCCGCATTCGAGTTGCCGCGAATTGATGGCGCTGCTCCGGCGCGCGCCAAACTCCTTCGTCACCGAGCTCGAACAGCATGTGCAGCTCGCGGCGGCGAAATTATGGGGCGTGCAGCTCGCCGCCGGCTTCGACCGCGACAAGGCGCTCGCGATGTATGCCCGCGCCATGTCGCGGTTGCGCGGTGTGATCGGTGACCAGGACCCGAGCCTGCTGAGCTCGATGATGCGCAACCGCGGCACCCGCACCTTCTACCAGGTGCGGATCGGCGCCGACACGCGGCCGGCCGCCGACGATCTCTGCAACCGCATCCGCCGCGCCGGCGGGGCGTGCTTTGTGCTGAAAAACATGCGGGGGTGAACGGGCGTATCGTCTGCGGCAAACGGCTGATGCTGGCTGGCAAATGGCGGGTGGGCTGATACGCTTAAAGCCAATCAAGAAAACACAGGGAGTAACGGCATGAATTCGCGCACCAGACAGGCCTTGATCGGCTGCCTCGGCATGCTGGCTGCGATGGCGGCCGCGCCGGTTGCGCGCGCGGAGTTTCCAGCGCGGCCGATCAAGCTCGTCATTCCCTATGCGGCGGGCGGGCCGACGGATATTTTTGGCCGGCTGTTGGCCGAATATCTCGGCAAGGATCTCAAGCAAACGGTGATCGTCGAGAACAAGGGGGGTGCGCAAGGCGCCATCGCCGCCGAAATGGTGGCGCATGCCGAGCCCGATGGCTATACGCTGTTCGGGACCTCCGGTTCGGTGATCGTGCTCAATCCGCTATTGTACAAGAAACTGCCCTACGATCCGGCCAGGGATTTCCGAATGCTGGCGCTGGTGACCGACGTGCCGGTGGTGTTGTGCGTCAATCCTTCCGTGCCGGCCAGGACGGTCGCGGAATTCGTCGCCTACGCCAAGCAGAACCCCGGAAAACTCAATTTCGGCTCCTCCGGAACCGGGAGCTTTACGCATCTCGCCGCCGAAATGTTCAAGCAGGTGGCCGGCATCCAGATGACTCATGTCCCCTACAAGGGCGCGGCTCCGGCGCTGACCGACGTCATGTCCGGCAACATCCAGCTGATGTTTGAATCGGTCTCTACGGCGCTGCCGCTGATACAATCCGGAAAGCTGCGGCCGCTCGGCATCGGCTCTGTACGGCGGCACCCGGCGCTGCTCGATGTTCCGACCATTGCCGAAAGCGGCTATGGCGGATATTTCGTCAGTGTCTGGAACGGACTTGCAGTCCCTGCGGGACTGCCGGATGACGTGACGCGGATCCTGACCGATAGTCTCGATCGGGTGATGAACGACGAAGGTTTTCGGGCCGCGATCGAGAAGGTCGGGTTTACGGCGCTCCGTCCGCGCAGCCCGGCTGAAATCGCGGAGTTCATGGAGGCCGAACGTGTCAGGTGGTCGGGCGTGATAAAATCGCAAAATCTAACATTGGACTGAAACCATGGTGCGAGAGAGTGAAATCCGCGAGGGCGAACTCGCCGTTGAGACCCCGCCGCCGCGCGATGCGGGCCTCGTCTTCATCGGTCGCATCCGCACGCCCTGGACCTCGCGGCTTGACGCCCCGCGGCAGGGGCGTCATGACGGACCGGTCTGCCGGCTCGAAATCTTCGAGCCCTGGGTGCCGGCGCTGAAGGGCGTCGATTTCTACTCGAACCTCGAAGTGATCTACTGGCTGCATCTGTCGCGCCGCGATCTCGTGCTGCAGAGCCCGAAGAACAACAAGTCGACACGCGGCACGTTCTCGCTGCGCTCGCCGGTGCGGCCGAACCCAATCGGCACCTCGATCGTAAAACTGGTCGGAATCGAAGGCCCGACGGTGTTGGTGCGCGGGCTCGATTGCCTTGACGAGACGCCGCTGATTGACCTGAAACCGGACCGCTGCGAATTCACCCCGCTGGCGCCGCCGCAGCCCGGCGATTTCGAGACGCAGTGAGGATCGTCGTCATTCCGGGGCGATGCGACGCATCGAACCCGGAATCTCGAGATTCCGGGTTCGCATCTTCGATGCGCCCCGGAATGACATCAAGCGCCCTGCAACGCCGCCTTCAGCTTCGCCGCATTCGCTTCCAGCACCTTGCCGTCTTCCTTGCGGCTCGCCGGCGGCAGCAGCGCCACGCCCTCGTGGCGCGGCATCACGTGCATGTGCAGGTGAAACACCACCTGACCGCCTGCGGGTTCGTTGAATTGCTGGATGGTGATGCCGTCGGCGTCGAAAGCCTTCATCGCGGCCGCTGCGATCTTGTGGGCGGCGCGCGCGACAAGGGCGTAGTCGTCGGGCGAGATATCGAGGATGTTGCGGGCGGGCGCCTTCGGGATCACCAGCGTGTGGCCGACACAGCGCGGCATGATGTCTAGGAAGGCCAGCACGTGGTCGTCCTCGTACACCTTGTAGCTCGGGAATTCGCCGCGGAGGATCTTTGCGAAGGGGTTTTGCGGATCATAGGCCGGCATGGCGTCTCCCGAATGTTTTCTTGGCTCAGGACGGTTCGTCAGTCTTGCGGAACGGGCCGTGCTCGGCAAGCTCGCGTCCGGCTTCCGCCACATAGGCGCGCTCGCGCCTGAGATAATCCGCGATCGCGCGGCGCAGATCGGGGTCGGCGATGTAATGCGCCGAATATGTGGTTTGCGGCAGGTAGCCGCGCGCGATCTTGTGTTCGCCCTGGGCACCGGCCTCGACCGTCTTCAGGCTGCGCCGAATGGCGAAATCGATCGCCTGATAATAGCAGACCTCGAAATGCAGGAACGGATGATGCTCGATCGCGCCCCAGTTGCGCCCGAACAGCGTATCGGAGCCGATGAAATTGATGGCGCCGGCGATCCAGCGCCCGTTGCGCCGGGCCATGACCAGCAGCACGTCCCTGGCCATGCTCTCGCCGATCAGCGAGAAGAACGTGCGGGTGAGATACGGCCGGCCCCATTTGCGCGAGCCGGTCTCCATGTAGAAGGCAAAAAAGGCGTCCCAGGCGTCCTCGGTGATGTCGCTGCCGGTGAGCGCGTGGATGGTGATGTTGCTTGCGACCGCCTCGCGCCGCTCGCGCTTGATCGCCTTGCGATGGCGCGAGTTCAGCGTGGCGAGGAAATCGTCGAAGCTGCCAAATCCCTGGTTGTGCCAGTGGAATTGCTGGTCGGTGCGCTGCAGGAAACCGTGGGTGGCGAGGAATTTCCATTCGGCTTCGGGCGCAAAGGTCACATGAACAGATGATGCCTTGGTCGCATCGCACAGCGCCACCAAACCAGCGGCGAGCATGGTGCCGACGCGCTCGCGGTCCATGCCGTCGCGGATCAAAAGGCGCGGGCCGGTTGCGGGGGTAAAGGGAACCGAAGCCTGCAGCTTCGGATAGTAGCGGCCGCCGGCGCGTTCATAGGCATCGGCCCAGCCGCGGTCGAACACGTATTCGCCTTGCGAATGCGATTTCAGAAAGCAGGGCACCAGGCCCGCGATCTCGCCGTCGAGCCGGGCGAGGAGATGCCGCGGGCCCCATCCGGTCCGCGCCACGGCCGAGCCCGAGGCTTCCAGGCTTGAGAAAAATGCATGGGAAACAAAGGGGTTGTAAGGCGCTTTTGATCCGGCGCAAGAATTGACCGCGGGATCTGATGAAGCCAGCGTGTCGAGGGCCTGAATACTGTTCGCAGGCACTGCCGGATTGGCGCAGGCATCCCAATCCGCAGCCGGTATCTGGCTGACGGATGAGACGGCCTCGAGCGTTATTTCGGATGAATCCATCGACGATCTGTACCGGTCACGCGTTACGGTCGGCCATTGGCCACGCATCCGATGCGTTAGACCCAATGCAAAGATCGTGCATTGCAGCGATGACTTCAAGGGCGTGCGCAGGTACCTCAGGTTCCCGGCACAAACCCTTCAAAGATCATCTGATCCGCGTAGCGGGCGGCGCGGGCGCGCTGCTCGGGCGTGCGCACCGTCCAGGTCAGAAGCGGCAGGCCGAACAAATTGCGCGCGATCCAGGGCGCCATGGCGGGCAATTCGTCGACCCAATAGGCGACAAAATGCGGCCGGGTGCGGAAGGCGTGGCGCAGATGGGTCATGCCTTGGCGTTGGGCGGGCGTCGCCTCCGGCCAATCGGCCGCATCGTAGCTGCTTTCAGCGACGATGCCGCGCGGCAGCACCGGCATGATTTCGCGCAACGCCAGCACCTGGTCCGGGTCGAATGACATGCCGACCGCCGGTCCTGAATAGGATGCGAGCACCTCGGTCATCCGCTTCACCAGCCTGCGGTCGCCGTCGAAATGGCTTTTCACCTCGATCACCAGCGGCACGCGGCCTCCGACCAGCGCGCAGAGATCGGCAAGCGACATCATCCGCTCGTCGGTGTCCTTGAATTTGACCGCCTTGAGCTCGGCCGCCGTCTTCTCCTTGAGCGCGCCGCTCGCCTCGGTGAGGCGGCCGAGTTCGTCGTCATGATGTACCATCGCCTCGCCATCGGCGGTGAGCTGGATGTCGCATTCGATGCCGAAACGGCCTGCGATCGCGGCCTGCGCCGCACCCGGCATATTTTCGATGATGCCTCGCTCGCGGTCGTGCAGGCCGCGATGGGCCACCGGCCGAGCCGTCAGCCAGTCGGGCGCGCGCATGCAGCGCGCTCCGCTTCAGGAGACCTCGAATATCCCTTCGACCTCGACCGCGGCATCGGCGGGCAGGGAGGCGACACCGACGGTAGTGCGGGCATGGCGGCCCTTGTCGCCGAAGGCCGCGACCATCAAATCGGATGCGCCGTTCAAGACCTTCGGCCCGTCGAGAAAATCCGGCGCCGAATTGACAAAACCGCCGAGCCGGACCACGCGCACCACCTTGTCGAGGTCGCCAAGGGCTGCCTTGACCTGCGCCAACAGGTTGACGGCGCAACCGCGCGCGGCGGCGTTGCCTTGTTCGGTGGTGACGCCGGCCCCCAACTTGCCCTTGGCGATCAGCTTGCCCTGTGGGTCGAAGCAAACCTGCCCCGAAACGAACAGCAGGTTTCCCGAGCGCACGAAACCGACGTAATTCGCCACCGGGCTTGGCGCCTGATGCAGGACCACGCCTTCTGCCGCCAGTTTCTGCTCGACCGTACCCGTCATGTTTCGTCCCCGTTTGATGCAAGCGCCCGAGCGATATCCGATCGGGAAGGCTTTGTTTCGCGCATCGCGACCGCACATGCAAGAGAGCGCGGCTCGGCGCTGAAATGCCAAAAAACAGGGCTTGCGGTCGTCCGATTCCTACTTTTTCGTGAAGCGGCCCTAGTTGCGGCGCAATAGGGCGATGAATAAGGTCAGGATTTACAGCGCATTTCACAGGGAAGACACATGGTGAGCCGGTTTCGGATTCCGCATACCCGATTGGCGCTGCTGGCGATCGCCGCCGTCGCCGCGGGATGGGGGATGGCCGCGGCGCAGGCGAGGGCCGCTGCGACCACCGCGTTCCTGCCGCATCAGGCGCTCTACGACCTCAGCCTGGTCAAGTCGCGCGGTTCGGCCTCGATCGACAGCGCGCGCGGGCGGATCCTCTATAATTTCTCCGGCAGTCCTTGCGAGGGCTATACCTCCGAATTCCGCCAGGTCTCGGAACTGAGCAGCGGCGAGGGCAGCGTCACCCTGAGCGACCTGCGCTCGACCTCGTGGGAAGCTGCCGACGGCAAGAGCTATCGTTTCAAGGTCGACTCCCGCATGAACGACACCGATTCCAGTTCGGTCGACGGGATCGCGGAGCGCGACGGTGACCACATCACCGTCAAGCTGAAGCAGCCGGAAGCCAAGACCTTCACCCTCGACGGCTCAACCGTGTTTCCGACCGAGCAGATCCGGCGCATTATCGCAGCCGCCCGGGAAGGCAAATCCCTGCTCGAACTGACGGTCTTCGACGGCTCCGACAATGGCGAGAAGGTCTACTACACGATGAGCGTGATCGGTCAGCCGATCCCCGGCGACCGGACCACGCCCTCGCCCGATCCCTCCACCACCAACGACCAGATGAAATCGCTGACGCGCTGGCCGGTCACGGTGACCTATTACGATCGCGACGCCAAAGCCACCGACGGCGAGCAGACGCCGATCTATGCGATGTCGTTCGAGCTGTTCGAGAACGGCGTCTCCCGCGCGCTGGTGCTCGACTACAATGATTTCGTGGTGTCCGGCGCGCTCGGCAAGTTCGACGTCAAGGACGCCAAGCCGTGTAAGTGACGGCCGAAGGCCGTCATTCCGGGGCGCGCATTAGCGCGAACCTCAGATGCGCAATTGCGCATCGGGGAATCTCGAGATTCCGGGTTCGCGTCGTCGACGCGCCCCGGAATGACGGGTCGATAGTTCCTACTCCGCCTTCTCCGGCCCCTCATAGGCAATCCCCCGGATTACGGCGGCCTGGCCGAACTTCCTGCGCAAGTCGTCCATGGCGCGTTCGGCGTGGGCCGAGCGGCGGTCGAGCATGTCGGTGTCGTCGGCCTGCGAACCCGGGCGCAGCGCACTGACGCCGGCGCCCATCAGGCGGAACGCGGTGCCGTCGATCTCCTTGGCCAGCATTTCCCGAGTGATGGCGAAGATCTTGGCCGCCAATTGCGTCGGCGCCTGGATCGACTGCGAGCGGGTGCGCTGCCTGAAATCGGCGGTCTTCAGCTTCAGCGTAATGGTCGAGCCCGAAAGTTCGCCGCTCTTCAGTCGCGCCGATACTTTCTCCGAAAGCCGCCACAGCATCCGCTCCAGCGTGGCAAAATCGCGGATGTCGTTTTCAAACGTGGTCTCGCTGGAAATGGTCTTGGCGCCGCGATCCGGCACCACGCGGCGGTCGTCGATGCCGCGCGCCAGCCGCCACAGCCGTCGGCCCTCGCCGGCAAATTGCTTCATCAGCTCGATTTCGTCGGCGCGCTGCAGGTCGGCAATGGTGCGAAAGCCGCGCTGGATCAGCCGTTCCTGGGTCGCGGGGCCGACGCCGAAGATAAAGCCGACCGGCTTTTCGGCGAGCATGGCGCAGGCCTGCTCCTGGTCCAGCGCCGCAAAACCGCGCGGCTTGTCGAGGTCGGAAGCGATCTTGGCGAGGAATTTGTTGCAGGACAGCCCGACCGAAACCGTGATGCCGATGTCGCGCTCGACCTCGCGCGCAAACCGCGCCAATACCTTGGCCGGGATCATGCCATGCACGCGCTGGGTGCCGGCGAGATCGAGAAAGGCCTCGTCGATCGAGAGCGGCTCGACCAAAGGCGTCAGCGCCTGCATGGCGTGGCGCACCTCGCGGCCGACCCGGACATATTTTGCCATGTCGGGTCGGATCACGGCGGCCTGCGGGCACAGCGCTAAGGCCTTGAACATCGGCATCGCCGAGCGCACCCCGAACGTGCGGGCGATGTAGCAGGCGGCCGAGACCACGCCGCGCTTGCCGCCGCCGATGATGACGGGCTTGTCGGCGATATCGGGGTTGTCGCGCTTTTCGACGGTGGCGTAGAAGGCGTCGCAGTCGATATGGGCGAGCGTCAGCGAAGCCAGCGCGCGGTGCCGAACCAGCCGGGGCGAGCCGCATTCGCGGCATCGCCGCACCGTGAAGTCCAGATCATGGAGGCAGTCCCGGCAGAAGCAGGTCGGTCCCTCCACGGCTGGCGCGGTAGCGTTCACGGCACATCGCGCTCCCATTTCGGATCGTTCAGCGCCTGGTGCGCGGCCGCAATGTTGGTCGGATGAAGTTGCGAGACGCTCGCAAAGGCCTTCACGGTTGCGTCATCCCGCATCACGAAGTCGAGCACGCTGGCGAGAAAGCGCGGGTCGGCGGCGGCATGGCGCAGCGTCTCCGGACCCAACCCGCTTTCGGCCAGGAACAACCCCAGCCGCTCGGCGTCGCCGGCAATGAAGGAAAGCGCCTGAACCGCAACGATTTCAGCAGCTTCCCGGGGGTTTCGAACAGGCTTCTTCAAGCGCGATATTTGCCTTTCGCTAACTTATGGTCTCTATTTTGGGAGCCATCATGCCCGAGTTTGCGGATTGTGTTCAAGCAAGTGGAAACCACTTCGCACAAAGATGGCATGCGGGCTTAACGGGTTAGAGCGAATCTGGCGCTAGTTTGAATTCACTTTTTGACACGCCCGAGGACAGCGCCCGATGCGGCGCATTCCGGGCCTATAGCTTGCGGATGGGAGGGACGGGATGGCGAAAACCGTCCTGATCGTGGAGGACAACGAGCTGAACATGAAGCTCTTTCGCGATCTGTTGGAAGCGCATGGCTACAAGACCTTCGGCACCTCCAACGGTTTCGAGGCGCTCGACCTCGTGCGCAAGCTGCGTCCCGATCTCATCCTGATGGATATCCAGCTCCCGCAGGTGTCCGGCCTCGAAGTGACGCGCTGGATCAAGGACGATTCTGAGCTGCGCTCGATCCCGGTGGTGGCGGTCACCGCCTTTGCCATGAAGGGTGACGAGGAACGCATCCGCGAGGGCGGCTGCGAGGCGTATCTGTCGAAGCCGATCTCGGTCGGCAAATTCATTGAAACGGTCCGACGGTTTATCGGGTAAGGGGAATTTCGATGTCCGCGCGCATTCTGGTCGTCGATGACGTCGCTGCCAACGTCAAGCTGTTGGAAGCACGGCTGTCGGCCGAATATTTCGATGTGTTGACGGCGTCCAACGGCGCGGAGGCGCTTTCCATCTGCGCGCGCGCCGAATGCGATATCATCCTGCTCGACGTGATGATGCCGGACATGGACGGGTTCGAGGTTTGCCGCCGGCTGAAATCCAATCCGGCGACGCATTTCATTCCGGTGGTGATGGTCACCGCGCTCGACAGCCCGGCCGATCGCGTGCGGGGGCTCGAGGCCGGCGCCGACGATTTCCTGACCAAGCCGGTGTCCGACATCGTGCTGATCGCGCGGGTGCGTTCGCTGACGCGGCTGAAGATGATGACCGACGAGCTGCGGATGCGCGCGATCACCTCGCTCGAGATCGGCGTGCAGGCGCCGGAGCGCAGCGCGGTCGCCGATACCGGTCGTGGAGGGCGCATCCTTCTAGTCGACGACCGGCCGTCGTCCTATGAACGGCTGGCGCCGGTGCTCGCCACCGAGCACACCGTCGACGTCGAGACCAATCCGACGGAGGCGGTGTTTCACGCCGCCGACGGCAATTACGACCTCTTGATCGTCTCGCTCGGGCTCGACAATTTCGACGGCTTGAGGCTATGCAGCCAGGCGCGCTCGTTGGAGCGAACCCGCCAGGTGCCGATCCTCGCCATTGCCGATGCCGACAACAATGCCCGCCTGCTGCGCGGGCTCGAGATCGGCGTCAACGATTACCTGTTGCGCCCGGTCGACAAGAACGAATTGCTGGCGCGGGCCCGCACCCAGATCCGCAAGCGCCGCTACACCGACCATCTGCGAGACAACGTGCAGAACTCGATCGAGATGGCGATCACCGACGCGCTGACCGGCCTGCATAACCGCCGCTACATGGAAAGCCATCTCGGCACGCTCGCCGAACAGGCCGCGAGCCGCGGCAAGCCGCTGGCGCTGATGATGCTCGACATCGACTTCTTCAAGTCGATCAACGACGGTTACGGCCACGATGCCGGCGACGACGTGCTGCGCGAATTCGCCGTCCGCGTCCGCAAGTCGATCCGCGGCATCGATCTCGCCTGCCGCTACGGCGGCGAGGAATTCGTCATCGTGATGCCGGAGACCGACCTGCATGTCGCCGGCATGGTGGCGGAGCGGCTGCGCCGCTCGATCGCCGGCGAGCCGTTTTCCGTCAACAAGGGCGCCAAACGCATCGAGGTCACGATCTCGATCGGGCTCTCGACCCTGGAGCTGAAGGGCGAATTGGTGGCCGACGTGCTCAAGCGCGCCGACACCGCGCTCTACCGCGCCAAGCATGACGGCCGCAACCGCGTGGTGGCGCAGGCGGCTTAATCCGTCTTTCCTGCCTAAAGCTTGATGAATTCAGATCCGGGCTGAGGCTTTTGCGGCCGTACAACAAAAATATTGAAAACAACCCCATGCAAAGTAGCCGATGGCGGCCACCCTTGTTGCAAAGAAATCTGTAACAGCCGCCTTTTTCACACCGCACCGCCGCGGCGCATCGCCCGTCGCTTTCGCGGGGACGACGTTGATACGTAGTCGCCAACCTCTACCCCCGCATTCCCAAGCAACACCATCGCGGCTTGCTTTGCGGCAACCGCCATCGACGGATCGTTGTGAACGAGATCGGCGGCGATCGCGCCATCGACCAGTAGCTGCAGCTGCGTCGCGACGCGGTCCGGATCGGCGGCACCGAGCTGCTTCAGCAGGTCGCGGAAGCGGGCGCGGCGGCCATCCTTGAACGCGGTTGCGATCTTGCGCACCGCGTGGTCCTCGGCGCCGAGCTCAGTCACCGCATTGACGAACGGACAGCCGCGAAAATCGTTTGCGCCGAAGCGCCGCTCCAGCGCATCGAAGGTGCCGATGATCTGTTCGACCGGCGGTTTGTCGGAGGGTGGCATGGTGACGGAACGGCGCGCCAGGTAGGCCTTGATCAACTCTTCCTTGGAGGGAAAGTGGTTGTAGAGCGTGCGCTTGGAGATGCCGATTTCGGCGGCGACCGTATCGACGCCGATGGCGCGAATGCCATGCAGATAGAACAGCCGGTCGGCGGTATCGAGAATCCGCTGCTTCATGTCGGGTTTTGCGGGTGACGGCATGATTACACAGACCTGTGTTATTCGGGCTTGACAAGGCCGACCGCTTCACCATAGTTACACAGATCGGTGTAATCAAGTCCGATTACGACAGCAGGCCTAAGGCTTTCGAGCCGGCCTTGGCAACGGAGAACAAGAAAATGACCCTGCTGCGAACGCTTCGTCCCGCGCTGCCGATCCTGATCGGTACCTCGCTGATGCTCTCTTTGAGCATGGGCGTGCGCCAGTCGCTCGGCATCTTCCTGCAGCCCCTGACCCACGACGTCGGGATATCGGTCTCCGATTTCACGCTGGCGATTGCCGTGCAAAATCTCGCCTGGGGTTTCCTGCAACCGCTTGCCGGTGCGCTGACGGTCCGCTACGGCTTTCGTTTCATCATGATGGTGGGCGCGCTGCTCTACATTGCGGGTCTCGTGCTGATGGCGAGCGCGCAAGGTCTGCTCAGCGTCATGCTGGGCGCGGGCGTGCTGATCGGGGCGTCGCTCGCCTGCACGGCATTTGCGATCTCGATGTCGGTCGCGGCGCGCGCGGTGCCAGCTTCCGTACGCAGCACGGTGCTCGGCATCGTCTCGGCGGCGGGTTCACTTGGCGCGCTGTTGTCGGCGCCGATCGGGCAGGTGCTCAATCAGGATTTCGGCTGGCGGACCGGCCTTGCAGGCTTCGTCGTGCTGTCGGTGGCGCTATTGCCGGCGGCGTGGTTCGCCGGCCGAATCGACAAGGTTCCGCTGCCGCCGCGCGCGCCCGACCAAATCGCCGATACGTCGGCGGCCGTGGCGGCGAAAATCGCGTTCGGCAACGCTTCCTTCGTGGTGATGACCTGCGCCTATTTCGTCTGCGGCATGCAGCTCGTCTTCATCACCACGCATCTGCCGTCCTATCTGGCCATCTGCGGCATGGACCCGATGCTGAGCGCGCAGACGCTCGGCGTCATCGGCGGCTTCAACGTGCTCGGCAGCCTGTTCTTCGGCTGGGCCGGCCAGCGCTGGAACAAGCTGGCGTTGCTCGGCGGCATCTACGTGTTCCGCTCGCTGGCGCTGGCCTGGTACTTCATGCTGCCGCCGACGCCGGAAACCACGCTATTGTTCGGCGCAATCATGGGCTTTCTCTGGCTTGGCGTCGGGCCGCTGGTGGCGGGCGCAGTCGCCGAGCTGTTCGGACTGCAATGGCAGGCCATGATCCAGGGGCTCGCCTTCATGAGCCACCAGCTCGGCAGCTTCATGGGCGCGTATGGAGGAGGCCTGATCTACGACGCGCTCGGCTCGTATGATCTGGCGTGGCGGATCGGGGTCTCGCTGGGGCTCGCGGCCGGCATCATCCAGGTCGCGTTCGCGCTCATAAAACCGTCGGCGCCGCCGATGCTGAAGACCGCTTGATATAAAAGACAGTGACATGAAAACGGGGCCATAAAGGCCCCGTCGAAGTCAGTAACATCCGCGATCTTACTTGATCTTGGATTCGCGGAATTCGACGTGCTTGCGCGCGACCGGATCGTACTTCTTCTTGACCAGCTTGTCGGTCATGGTGCGCGAATTCTTCTTGGCGACGTAATAAAAGCCGGTGTCCGCCGAGGAAACGAGCTTGACCTTGATGGTGACCGCTTTGGCCATGTGAGAACCTCAAAAAATCGGGGAATCCGGCGCCAGCCAAATGGCCAAGCATTTGCGGCGCAACCTAGCCTCGATCCGCTCAAAGTCAAGGTTTTGAGTTCAAATAACCGCGCGATTTCCGAGGATTTGAGGCTGAAAACAAGGTGGTTTTCAGCCTTGCGCCGGCCGGCCTTCAGCGTCGACGGAACCGGTGTTAAAGCATTTGGCAATCAGGCTGCGGCGGCAAGGGCAGGCGTGCCGCTGTTTGCGCTACAAAAACGGGCAAGGGAGAGACGTCATGGGCTTTTACGAAAAGGGCGCGGTCAAAATCCATTTCGAAGAGGCCGGTTCCGGCTTCCCGTTGCTGCTCATCGCCGGCGGGGGACTGAACTCGACGATTTCCGGCATCATCGGCACCTATCCGCCCTTCAAGGCGATCGAGGAGTTCAAGAACGAATACCGCTGCATCGCCTTCGACCTGCGCAACGCCAACCCCGGCCAGTCCACAGGCCCGCTCGAGATCGACCGTCCCTGGGATTCCCACACCGATGACCAGCTCGGCCTCATGGACCATCTCGGCATCGACAAGTTCATGGTCATGGGTTTCTGCATCGGCGGACCCCTGATCTGGAACCTGCTGCGGCGGGCGCAGAATCGCATCGTTGCGGCAGTGCTGGCGCAGCCGAGCGGGTCGCGGCCGGAGATGCGCGACCTGTTCTACGACAACAACATGAAGGGGTGGGCTCCCGAGCTCGTCAAGCGCCGGCCCGACCTCACGATGGAGATGGCCGAGAAATTCCTGACCAAGATGTATCGCACCAACCCCGATTTCGTCTTCACGGTGACGCGCGACTTCGTGCGCAACTGCCAGACGCCGGTCTTGATCCTGCCCGACGACGTTCCGGCGCATCCCTACGCGGTCGCCATGGAAACCGCGATGCTCGCGCCCAACGCGGAAGTCAGCATGTTCCCATGGAAGGAGCCGAAGGAGAGGGTGCCACTGGCGGTGCGACAGATACGCTCCTTCCTCCGCGCGCATCGTCCGGCTTAGGTTTCGAAGAACCGGTTCTTCGGTCGCGGCAGCCCTAAATTCTCGCGCAAGGTCTTGCCCTCATACTCCTTCCGGAAGATTTCGCGCTTCTGCAGTTCGGGCACGACCTTGTCGACGAAATCGTCGAGGCCGGCGGGCAGGAACGGGAACATGATATTGAAACCGTCGCAGCCGCGGGTCGTCAGCCATTCCTCCATCTGGTCGGCGATGGTCGTGGGGGTGCCGACGAACGACAGCCCGCCATAGCCGCCGACGCGCTGGGCGAGCTGGCGCACCGTGAGCTTGTCGCGCGCAGCGGCGTCGACCAGCCGTTGCCGCCCGCTCTTGCTCGCATTGGTTTCCGGGATCGGCGGCAATTGCCCGTCCGGATCGAAGCCGGAGGCATCGGTGCCCAATTGCACCGAGAGCGAGGCGATCGCGCTGTCGTAATGCACGCGGCTGTCGAGCAGCGCGCGCTTTTCCTTGGCTTCCTCGACGCTGTCGCCGACCACGACGAAGGCGCCGGGCAGGATTTTCAGATGCTCGGGGTTACGGCCGATCTTTTCCATCCGGTCCTTGATGTCCGCATAGAATTTTTGGCCATCGGCGAGAGGCCCGCCACCGGTGAACACGGCCTCCGCCGTCTCCGCCGCGAGCTGCCGGCCGTCGTCGGACGCGCCGGCCTGAACGATGACCGGCCAGCCCTGCACCGGGCGGGCGATGTTGAGCGGGCCGCGCACCTTCAAATATTTGCCCTGGTGGTCGAGCACGTGCATCTTGGCGGGATCGAAATAAAGCCCGGCTTCGACGTCTCGCACAAACGCGTCGTCGGCAAAAGAATCCCACAGGCCGGTGACGACGTCATAGAACTCGCGCGCGCGCCTGTAGCGCTCGGCATGTTCCATGTGATCGTCCATGCCGAAATTCAGCGCCGCGTCCGGGTTTGAGGTGGTGACGATGTTCCACCCCGCTCGGCCGCCGCTGATGTGGTCGAGCGAGGCAAAGCGGCGGGCGACATGATAGGGCGCGTCGAACGTGGTCGAGCCGGTCGCGATCAGGCCGATGTGCTCGGTCGCCCCCGCCAGCGCCGACAACAGTGTGAACGGCTCGAACGAGGTCACGGTGTGGCTGCGCTTCAAGGCGTTGACCGGCATGTTCAGCACGGCCAGGTGGTCGGCCATGAAGAAAGCATCGAATTTTCCCGCCTCCAGTTTTTGGATCAGCTGCTTGATATGGCCAAAATTGAAATTGGCGTCCGGCCACGCGCCGGGATAGCGCCAGGCGCCGGTGTGGATAGAGACCGGCCGCATGAAGGCGCCGAGCCTGAGTTGACGCTTTGCCATGGCTTTCTTCCGTATCGTCATTCCGGGATGCGCCAACGGCGCAGACCCGGAATCCAGAGGTTGTTGCGCGAGATTCCGGGTTCGCTCACTGCGTTTGCGCCCTGGAATGACGAACTCCCGAGCTACGCCCCCAGCACATCCTTCTGCATCTTGCCGCCGTAGAAATGGAAGAACGGCACTGGCGCGTCGTGCTCGAGTGGGCCGGTGGCGAGGCGTCGTTCCAGTTCGCCGAGCACGTTTTTGGTCATGGGATGCAGATCGGCCAGCGGCTTCGAGCCGATCTCGACCCAGACCAATTCGACCAGTTCGGCATCGGGATGGATCACGTCCTCGACGCGATGGGTGATCGCGGAGGCGTCGGCCGTGAAGAAGCGCGTATCGAAGCGGCGAACGCGGCCGGGCGGGGTAATCGCGCGTGCGATCAGGAACAACCCGGACGGGTCGGGCAAAAGCCCGGCCTCGGTGAACGGCTTCCAGGCGCCCTCCAGCTTCGGGGCGGCCCCGCTGCTCCTGCGCCCGAGGCACAGGCCGGTTTCCTCGCAGGCCTCGCGGATCGCGGCAACCGCCAGCGATTTCGCGCGCGAGGCCGATATCTTCGGGCTGCCCTTCAGGAGGTTGTCTTCCAGCGCCTGCGAAATCGGCGCCGCCACGGGAACCCGGTTGTCTGATTTGTCGACCCGACCGCCCGGGAAGACGAATTTGCCGGGCATGAACACCACCTTGTCGTGGCGCTTGCCGACCAGAACCTTTGGAATAGAGGCGGTACGGTCGACCAGGATCAGCGTGGCGGCGTCGACCGGGCGGCGATAGGGATGATGATCGGCCTCCTTTTCTTCCTTCCTGGCTTCGGTCGAGGCATTGGCGGCTTCGGTCATTCCATCTCCACTTGTTCTTGTTCTCGTTCGTTCAATCAGACCGGTGGAATATCATCGGTAGCATTCTCGTCAAAGCCGTGCATGCGCAGCGCCCATTGAATGCCGACCACGGCGCCCTTCACCGGCTGCAGCAGCACCAGCGATAAAATCAGCGTCATCGGCAAATAGATCTCGAGTTGCAGCGCTACCGGCGGCGAATAATTGGTCTCGATCAGGAGCGCCAGGGGCACCATGAGGTGACCGACAATGACGATCACGAGATAGGCCGGCAAATCGTCGGCGCGATGCGGCGTGAAGTCGAGCCCGCATACGCTGCAATTGTTGTCGACCTTCAGGAAGGCGCGGAACAGCTTTCCCTCGCCGCAGCGCGGGCAGCGGCCGCGAAAGCCGCGCTTCAGCGCGGCCCAGACGTCGCGCCTCTCGATCGCACCGGTTTCCCGGGTCCAGACGGTCGGGCGCGCGCTCAAGGTTTCCATGATTTGCCTTTCTTCGACTTGCCGGGCCTGCTTTTGCCCGGCCCGCGATCCTTCTTGCGCGGGCTCCGGCCGGGATGGGCCTTCGGCTGCGCCTTGGCAACATCTGGACGCCTGCGACCGCGCGAAGGCACGCTGCCCTCCGACAGCAGTTCGAACCGCAATGCACCGGCCACGGGAGCCGCTTCTACCAGACGGACATCGACCACGTCCCCCAGCCGGTGCATGGCACCGCTGCGCGAGCCGACCAGCGCATGCCGCGTCTCGTCATAGTTGAAATATTCGCTACCCAGCGTGCGGATCGGAATTAGCCCATCGGCCCCGGTATCGGCGAGCTTGACGAACAGGCCGGCGCGGGTGACGCCGGAAATGCGGCCCTGAAAGGTCGCGCCGATGCGGTCGGCGAGGAAATGCGCGATCAGGCGGTCGGCGGTCTCGCGCTCCGCCTTCATGGCGCGCCGTTCGGTCAGCGAAATCTGCGCGGCGATCTCGCTCAGCGTTTCCACTGTTTCGCTCTCCGGCAATGCGCCTTCGCCAAGGCCGAGTCCGCGGATCAGCGCGCGATGCACGACCAGATCGGCGTAGCGGCGGATTGGCGAGGTGAAATGAGCGTAACGCCGCAGGTTCAGGCCGAAATGGCCGTAATTCTCGGCGGCGTATTCCGCCTGGGCCTGGCTGCGCAACACCACTTCATTCACCAGCGGTTCGGAATCATGCCCCTTGACCTGCGCCAGCACGCGATTGAACAGCGCAGGCCGCAGCGCGCCGCTTTTCGCAAAGGGCATGTCGAGGGTTTTCAGGAATTCCTGCAAGGCGTGAACCTTCTCGAGCGTCGGTTCATCGTGCACGCGATAGATAAGCGGCAGCGCCTTCTTTTCAAGCATTTCGGCGGCGGCGACATTGGCGAGGATCATGAATTCCTCGATCAGTTTGTGCGCATCCAGCCGCTCCGGCACGATGACGCGGTCCACCGTGCCGTCGGCTTTCAGGAGGATCTTGCGCTCGGGAATGTCGAGATCGAGGGGGTCGCGCTCGTCGCGCGCGCGCTTTACCACGGCATAGGCATCATAGAGCGGTTTCAGGATCGGAGCGAGCAGGGGGCCGATGACATCATCCGGCCGGCCGTCGATCGCGGCCTGCGCCTGCGCATAATTCAGTTTCGCCGCCGAGCGCATCAGGATGCGATGAAAGCTGTGCGAGCGCTTGCGGCCGTCATGGCCGATCACCATCCGCACCGCGAGCGCGCCGCGCGGCTGCCCCGGCACCAGCGAACAGAGGTCGTTGGAGATGCGCTCGGGCAGCATCGGCACCACGCGATCCGGAAAATACACTGAATTGCCGCGGGTCAGCGCGTCACGATCCAGCGCCGAACCCGGTCGCACATAGAACGCGACGTCGGCAATCGCGACGGTAACGATGTAGCCGCCCTTGTTGTTGGGATCAGGATCAGGTTCGGCGTAAACGGCGTCGTCATGGTCCTTGGCGTCGGGCGGATCGATCGTGACCAGCGGCAATTCGCGCCAGTCCTCGCGGCCCGTCAGCGTTGCGGGCTTTGCCTCCTCCGCCTCGCGCAGCGCGGCGGGAGAAAACGCTTGCGGAATTTCGTGGGCGTGGATCGCGATCAGGCTGACGGCTTTTTCGGTGGCAAGCGACCCTAGCCGTTCCTTCACCTTGCCGGAAGCGAGCCCGTAGCCGCGCGAGCGCACGAGGTCGACGCTGACGAGATCGCCGTCCACCGCGCCGCCGGTGTCGGCTTTGGCGATGTTCAATTCGCGGCCGGCCTGCTTCTTGTCGACCGGGACAAGCCGTCCGCCGCCGTCGGGAGTGCTGCGGAAGATGCCGAGCACGCGGGTCTTGGCGTGATCGATGACCTTGATGACGCGCCCGCGATAGACCGCCGCTTCGCTGTCCTCCAGCTTCTCGATCCGCAGCAATGCGCGGTCGCCGACGCCGGCCGCCGTGCCGGGCTGCGGCCTGCGGGGAATATGAATGCGAATTTTCGGGGGCTCGCCGCTTTCGACTTCATCCCATTCGGCGGGAACCGCGATCAATTCGCCGTCGCTGTCGCGGCCCGAAATGTCGGCCATCAAGGTCGCCGGCAGCGCGGCAGGTTCGCTGATCTTCTTGCCGCTCTTCTTGATGGCGCCTTCGTCGGCGAGTTCGCGCAGGATTCGTTTCAACTCGGCGCGGTCGGCGTTCTTGAGGCCGAATTCGCGCGCGATCTCGCGTGTACCGATCTCGCCGGGATGCGCGCGGATGTAGGCGACGATGGCGTCCCGGGCCGGAAAGCCAAGCTCGCGGTTTTTCGCCACCTTATCCCCGCGCCTTGCCGGCGCTCTTTTTCGCCGCTGGTTTGGCGGCCGGAGGTGCCTTCACAGCCGATGGTTTAGCCGGCGACACAACCGATCCGCGCGCCTTGCTGACGGCGTCGGATTTCGGCTTGGTCACCGATTTCTTCGCGACGGCTTTCTTGACCGGCTTTGAAGCCGCCGTACCGGCTTCGACCTTGGCGGGTTTTGCCGCCTTGGCCCTGGCGCCGCCGCGTTTTGGCTTGCCGCCGCCCTTCGCCACGCGTTCGTCGATCAGGGCGATGGCTTCCGGCAGCGTGATGGTATCCGGCGTCTTGTCGCTCGGGATCGTGGCATTGACGCCGCCCGATGTCACATAGGCGCCGTAGCGTCCGTTCTTGACCGCGACGCCGCCAAGGGTCGGATGGTCGCCGAGCGGTTTGCCGGGATCGGCGCCGAAGCGCCGGCCGCTCGGGCCTTTTGCGATCTTCTCCGCAATCAGCGTCACCGCGCGATTGAGCCCGATGTCGAATACCTCGTCGCCGGCCTCCAGGCTCGCATAGGTCTTCTCGTGCTTCACGAACGGACCGAAGCGGCCTAGCCCTGCGGTGATCGGTTCGCCGGTTTCGGGGTGCTTGCCGATTTCGCGCGGCAGCGACAGCAGTTTCAGGGCCAGATCGAGCTCGATGTCGGAAGGCGAGGTGTTTTTGGGAATGCCGGCGCGCTTCGGCTTTTCGCCTTCCGCATAATCCTTCTGCTCGCCGAGCTGGATGTATGGCCCGAAGCGACCGGCCTTGACGATGACGTCGCGCTCGGTTTCCGGGTCCTTGCCGAGGATGCGGTCGGCGCTGGCCTCGCTGTCGGCCGCCAGCGGACGGGTATAGCGGCACTCCGGGTAATTGGAGCAGCCGACGAAGGCGCCGAATTTTCCGGCCTTCAGATTGAGCCTGCCGGTGCCGCAGGTCGGGCACTGCCGGACATCGCCGCCATCCTCGCGCGGCGCATAGATATGCGGCCCCAGCATGTTGTCGAGCGCGTCCAGCACTTCCGTGACGCGCAGATCCTTGATCTCGTTGACGGCGCCGATGAAATCTCCCCAGAAATCCCTGAGCACCTGCTGCCAGGAAATCTCGTTGTTGGAGATGCGGTCGAGCTGCTCTTCGAGGTCGGCGGTGAAATCATATTCGACATAGCGGGCGAAAAAATTTTCCAGGAACGCGACCACGACGCGGCCCTTGTCCTCGCCATGCAGCCGTTTCTTCTCCAGCCTGACATAGCCGCGGTCCTTCAGGACCTGCAGGATCGAGGCGTAGGTCGAGGGACGGCCGATGCCGAGCTCTTCCATCCGCTTGACCAGCGAGGCTTCGGAGAATCGCGGCGGCGGCTCGGTAAAATGCTGGGTGACGGAGAGGGCTTGCCGTTTCAGCGCCTCGCCCTCGCTCATGGCGGGAAGGCGGCGCGAATCCTCGTCGTCGCCGTCGTCGTCACGGCCTTCCTGATAGAGCGCGAGAAAGCCGTCGAACTTTATCACCTGCCCGGTGGCGCGCAGGTCCAGCAGGCGGGAGCCTGCCTTCGCCGCGATATCGACGGTGGTGCGTTCCAGTTCGGCCGATTCCATCTGGCTTGCAATGGTGCGGATCCAGATCAGCTCGTAGAGTCTCGCCTGATCGGTATCGAGCCGGCGGCGCATGTCGGCCGGCCGTCGCGACAAATCCGTCGGACGGATCGCCTCATGGGCTTCCTGCGCGTTCTTGGCCTTGGTCTGATACTGCCGTGGCGCATCCGGCACATAGGCGTTGCCGTAATCCTCGCCGATCACCTTGCGCGCCTGGACGATCGCCGAACTGTCGATCTGTACGCCATCGGTTCGCATATAGGTAATGAGACCGGTGGTCTCGCCGCCGATATCGATGCCTTCATAGAGCCGCTGCGCGATCCGCATGGTGTGGGCCGGCGCGAAACCCAGTTTGCGGCTGGCTTCCTGCTGCAGCGTCGAGGTGGTGAAGGGGGCCTGCGGATTGCGCCGCGCCGGCTTTGCTTCGACGGTGGTAACCGTGAAATTGGCCGCCTCGATCGCCTTCTTGAAGTCCTCGGCCTCGGCGCCCGAGCCGATATCGAGCCGTTGAATCTTCTTGCCGTCCGCGCCGACCAGACGGGCCTCGAAGGCTTCGCCGCGCGGAGTTGTCAGGGTCGCGACCAGCGACCAATATTCGCGCGGCACGAACTTTTCGATTTCGAGCTCGCGGTCGCAGACCAGCCGCAGCGCCACCGACTGCACGCGGCCCGCCGAGCGCGCGCCCGGCAGTTTGCGCCACAGCACCGGCGAAAGCGTGAACCCGACCAGATAGTCGAGCGCCCGGCGCGCCATATAGGCGTCCACCAGCGCGCCGTCGATCTGGCGCGGATGCTTCATCGCGTCGGTGACCGCCTGCTTGGTGATGGCGTTGAACACCACGCGCTCGATCTTCTGATCCTTCAGCGCGCGCTTCTCCTTGAGCACTTCCAGCACGTGCCAGGAGATGGCTTCGCCCTCGCGGTCGGGGTCGGTGGCGAGGATCAGGCGGTCGGCGCCCTTGATGGCGCGGGCGATATCGTTGAGCCGCCCGGCGGCCTTCGGATCGACCTCCCAGATCATCTGGAAATTGGCCTCGGGATCGACCGACCCGTTCTTGGCCGGAAGGTCCCGGACATGGCCGAAGGAGGCCAGAACCTCGTAGGAGGCCCCCAAATACTTGTTGATCGTCTTGGCCTTCGCCGGCGACTCGACAATGACGATATTCATGTCATTCCAATGGCTTACGGGAAAAATAAAGGCCGGTTCCGCGAGATTCGCGTCGGCCGTTTCGCAAGCGAACATGGGTGGTGGGAACGCCCCTGTCAAATCGACAGATGTTGAAGGAGGGTCTGATGGCAGCTTTTTCCTATCTGAAAAGTTGTGAAATACCTCCTAGAGTTGCGCTGCCAAAAAGGCTATCCGTCGGAGATTGGCGGATCTGGATGCAAGCTGTTTGACCAAGAAACCGGGCCGGCGAACGCGGGCCGATCAGGGCAAGGGCCGGCGTTCGCGAACAGAGGAACTTGAGGGGGAGGGCGGACCGGACGAGGCCGCGGCCTTCATTGCGGAGACCGTCGCGAGCCTGGTCGGGCTGGCGCGGCGGCATGAACTCGACATGCTCGGCTTCCTGCTCTCGATGGCCCAGCTGGAAGCGGAGGAGCGCGTCAGGCTCCGCAGCAAACGCAATTTGTCGTGAGGGGAGGCGCGCAAATGTCAGCCCGCCGCGTGAATTCCGGCGACGGGCACCATCCGCCGACGTTTCGTCGGCGGCCAGCGATATGCTTTCTACGCCGCGTGAAGATTGGTCGCGGCTTCCAGCGCACCAGCCAGCGCTTTCTCGCGATGTTCCGGCCCGACCCCGACGCCGTCGGCGGAAATGAATTCGAGATTGGCGACGCCGATAAAGCCGAACACCCAGCGCAAATAAGTCTCCAGATGTTCGCCGACCGCCGCGGGCGTGCCGGGGCCATAAAATCCGCCGCGTGAGATCGCAACGATCACCCGCTTGTTGCCGGCCAGTCCCTCGACGCCTTGCGCGCCGTATTTGAAAGTTTTGCCCGCTACCACAATGCGGTCGATCCAGGCCTTGAGCTGGCTCGGGATCGTGAAATTATACATGGGCGCGCCGAGCACCACGATGTCGGCGGCCAGAAACTCTTCCAGCACGGCTTTGCTGGCGGCGAGGTCCGGCTGCAGGGCGGCTTCGGGCGCAGCCCCTTGGGCGGCGGCGAGATGCGAACCCGACAGATGCGCCAGCGGCATCGACGCCAGGTCGCGATAGACGATTTCGAGGTGCGGGGTGGTTTGGCGCAGGCGATCGACGATCGCGGCGGAAACCTGGCGGCTGACGGAGTGGGGGCCGAGAACGCTGGAGTCGATATGAAGAAGTTTCATGGTGGTCACCCTTGGTATAAGTTTGTAACTGGGGCTATATGAGTGACTGTCCGCAAATCCCGCAAGAACGCACATTTTTGAAATCCGAGCACACCTTTGAAACCCGAGCACACCGATGTGACTGTCCTGGCGCCCTACGCCCACGAGAACAACGATTGCCGCGCGGTCGCATCGATCCTCGCGCGGGTTGGCGACAAGTGGAGCGTGTTCATCATCATGCTGCTGGGTGCGGGACCGCGGCGCTTCAACGAGATCAAGCGCATGGTCGGCGGCATCTCGCAGCGGATGCTGACCTTGACGCTGCGCGGACTGGAGCGCGATGGGCTGGTGACGCGAACCGTTTTCCCGACCATTCCGCCGCGGGTCGACTACGAACTGACCGATCTCGGACGCGGCCTGTGGCAGCCCGTGGAAGCGCTGGGCAAATGGGCGCACGATCATCAGACCGAGATCGAGGATGCGCGGGCGCGGTTCGACCGGCGCAATGATTCCGCGTAAGGCGTCGCTTTCAGAGTAGCGACACCATCCCGCCGCCGTGGCGCTCGAGCCGGCCCGCGAGTTCCAGTTCGAGCAATACGGTGCGCGCGATCGCAGGCGTGGTTCCGGCCATTCGGATCAGATCGTCGAGCAGGATCGGCGTCGGTCCCAGGAGATTGACGATGCGGGCGCGGTCGCCGGCATCGGGCTCGGACGCCAGCGGTTCATCATCCGGCTCGCGCAGGGCGACCGGCCGGCCCATGATCGGCTCGACAGCGTCGATGACGTCGGAGGCTTCGGTGGTCAGCGTCGCGCCCTGTTTTATCAGATCGTTGGTGCCGGCGGCGCGCGGATCGAGCGGGGAGCCGGGGACCGCAAACACTTCGCGGCCCTGTTCGGCGGCGATCCGTGCGGTGATCAGCGAGCCCGAGCGATGCGCGGCCTCGACCACGACCACGCCGAGCGCTACGCCTGAGATCAGCCGGTTGCGGCGTGGAAAATCCCGCGCGCGCGGTGAATGCCCGAGCGGCATTTCGGAGATCGCAGCGCCGCCAGCTTCGATCAGCTCCGCCAGCAGACCTTCGTGTTCCGGCGGATAGACCCGATCGTGGCCGCCCGCCAGCACCGCTATCGTGCCGCTTGAGATGGTGGCGCGATGCGCCGCCGCGTCGATGCCACGCGCTAGGCCCGAGGCAATCGCAAAACCGGCTTCCCCGAGATCGCGCGAAAGGGAGCCTGCGAATTTCAGCCCGGCGCCGGAGGCGTTGCGCGAGCCGACCACCGCGATGATCGGCCGCATCAGCATGTCGCGAACGCCGCGCACGCCAAGCAGCGGCGGTGCATCCTCCAGTTCCGCAAGCCGCGGCGGATAGCCGTCCTCGCCCGGCGCGACCAGATGGACGCCGATGCGTTCACCCGCCGCAATCTCCGCGCGCGCGTCGTCCTCGCTCGGGATTCGTCCCGGCCGATCCGCGCCGCCGCGCCGGGCCAGCTCGGGCAGCCGCTGCAGCGCGACCTTCGCGCTGCCGAAATGATTGACCAGGGACCGAAAGGTGCGCGGGCCCACATTGTCGGACCGGATCAGGCGCAGCGAGTCGATCCGCTGGGCGTCGGTCAGGCGTGTCGCGGTCGGCGTCTTGTTGTCCATGCGGCCCCCGCGCGCAGTTTGGATCAACTGGAGGATGTGGGGAAGGGGCTTCGGTCATTCCGGGACACGCGTCTTCGTGTGGACCCGGAATCTCGAGATTCCGGGTTCGATGCCATCGGGCCGTGCTTCGCACGGACCCGTCGACATCGCCCCGGAATGACGCTTCATCGGCTTGCCGCATCCCGGCCCGGTCCCTAAAAGCGATCCGGTCTTTCGCAAGGGGACACCCCATGATCTCGCTCGCCGATCTCCAGCGCCGCATCCGTTCCGGCGAGCTTTCGGCCGAGGCCGCCATCGCCCGGTCCGTCGCGGCGATCGACGCCCATGAAGAGACCATCGGCGCCTTCGTCTGCCGCGCCGAGCACCCGCGGCGGCGGCTTCCGGTCCGCTGCGCGGCATCGCCGTCGGCATCAAGGACATCATCGATACATCGGATATGCCGACCGAGATGGGCTCGGCGATCTACCGCGGCTGGCGGCCGCGCGCCGACGCGTCCGTGGTGATGCTGCTGAAGCAGGCCGGCGCCACCATCATCGGCAAGACCACGACCACGGCATTCGCGGCGAACGATCCGACGCCAACGCTCAACCCGCATAATCATGGCCATACGCCCGGCGGATCGTCCTCGGGCTCGGCGGCGGCCGTGGCCGCCGGGATGATTTCGCTGGCGGTGGGGACCCAGACCGGCGGCTCGGTGATCCGGCCGGCCTCGTTCTGCGGCGTCGCCGCGATAAAACCGTCGTTCAATTTGCTGCCGAGGGTCGGCGTGAAGTGCTTTTCGTGGACGCTCGACACCGTCGGGCTGTTTGCCGCCGGCATCGAGGATCTCGCCTGTGCGCTTGCTGCCATCACCGACCGGCCCGAACTGTTGCCGGATGCCGCGGTGAGACCGCCGCGCATCGGCGTGGTGATGCAGGATTTTGCCGGCGCGCCGGAATCGGCAAGCGCGCAGGCGCTGCGGATCGCTCGTGTTGCGGCGGAGCGCGCGGGGGCCTTGGTCCGCACGCTCGCATTGCCCGAAATCGTTGCCGAGGCTTGGCGCATCCATACCACGGTGCAGCAATTCGAGGCGCATCAGGCTTTCGCCTGGGAATACCGCGAGAACTACGATGCGATGCCGCCGCTCCTGCGCCGCCGGCTGGATGACAGCAGGGACATCGCGCCCGTCGCCTACGACGCCGCGCGTGCGGTCGCGAACCGGGCGCGGCGCGCGCTCTTTGAGGTCTTTAATGACGTTGACGTGCTGCTCACCTTCTCGGCGCCGGGCCCTGCTCCAAAGGGACTGGCTTCGACCGGCGACACAAAATTCAACAAGCTGTGGACGCTGATGGGGGTGCCTTGCGTCAATATTCCCGCTGATGTCGCCGACGGCGGGTTGCCGGTCGGGGTGCAGGTGATCGCCCGGTTCGGCGACGACGCGGGGGCCCTGAAGGCCGCGCGTTTCGTCGAGCAGGCGCTGGGGCGGGGATGACTACGGGCGTCATTCCGGGGCACGCGTCTTCGCGTGAACCCGGAATCCAGAAGTTGTTGTGCGAGATTCCGGGTTCGATGCTACGCATCGCCCCGGAATGACGGCTGGCGCCGTCACTTCGCCCCGATCTTGCCTTCCGTGCCCGCCTGCAACCGCTCGATGTTCTCGCGGTGCCTGTAGAACAACAGCAGCGTCAGCACGACGAACAGCGAAGCCAGCGCGGGGTGGCCGAACCACCACAGAAAGATCGGCGTGACGAAGCTTGCCACCAGCGCCGCCAGCGAGGAGTAGCGCGTGGTGAAGGCAATCGCGAGCCACAAGATGCAGAACACGACGGCGGCCGGCCAGAACAGGCCGATCAGCACGCCGATATAGACCGCGACGCCCTTGCCGCCGCTGAATTTCAGCCACACCGGAAAGAGATGGCCGAGGAAGGCCCCGAGCGCCGCCAGCATCGCGGCATTGGGGCCGGCGCAATAGCCGGCAATGATCACCGCCGCCGTGCCCTTCAGCGCGTCGAGAATGAGGGTGGCCGCGGCAAGGCCCTTGCGCCCCGTCCGCAGCACATTGGTGGCCCCGATATTGCCGGAGCCGATCGAGCGCAGATCCTGCGTGCCGGCGAGCCTGGTCAGGATCAGCCCGAACGGGATCGAGCCGAAGAGATAGCCGATGACGAACGCCACCGGCAGGAATGCGTCAGCCGACATCGCCGTGTCTCCCGTCGTCGCGACAAATCCTTCGCGTATTAGACATGCTCATAGACCGTGCGTCCGCCGACAATAGTGCGTACCACGCGGCCGGAGAAGCGGGCTTCGTCGAATGGCGTGTTCTTGCATTGCGATTTCAGATCGGCCGGATCGAGAATCCAGGGCGTATCGGCGTCGATCACGATGAGGTCAGCCGGCGCGCCCGCGCGCAATGTGCCGCCGGGCAGGCCCAGAAGCTCGGCCGGACGCGTCGACATCGCGCGGATCAGCGTCTTGAAATCGATGTCGCCGCTGTGGATCAGCCGCAAACCCGCCGGCAGCATGGTCTGCAGGCCGACCGCGCCTGCGGCTGCTTCCGCAAACGGCAGCCGCTTGACCTCGACGTCCTGCGGATTGTGGTCGGACATGATGACGTCGATCAGGCCGGAGGCAACCGCTGCCACCAGCGCCAGCCGGTCGTCCTCGGTGCGCAGCGGCGGCGACAATTTCAAAAATGTCCGGTACGGACCGATGTCGTTTTCGTTCAGCGTGACATGATTGATCGAGACCGAGGCCGAAACCGCGAGCCCGGCGTCGCGGGCGCGTTTGAGGATTTCCAGCGATTCGTTGCAGCTGAGCGAAGCCGCGTGATAACGCCCGCCGGTCAGCGCGACGAGGCGCATGTCGCGCTCCAGGAGCACGGCTTCCGCCGCGTTGGGGATGCCGACCAGGCCAAGGCGCGCGGCGAATTCGCCCTCGTTCATGACGCCTTCGCCGACGAGGTCGGGGTCTTCGGTGTGATGCACGATCAGCGCATCGAAATCGCGCGCATAGGTCAGCGCGCGGCGCATCACTTGCGCGTTGGTGACGCTTCGGTCGCCGTCGGTGAAGGCGACCGCCCCGGCCGCCTTCAACAGCCCGATCTCGGTCATTTCCTCGCCGCGCATGCCCTTTGTCAGCGCCGCCATCGGATGGATGTTGACGATCGCGGTGTCGCGGGCGCGGCGCAGGACAAAATCCACCGTCGCCGAATTGTCGATCACGGGCGAGGTGTCGGGCTGGCAGATGATGGTGGTGATGCCGCCGGTGGCGGCGGCCTGGCTCGCGGAAGCAAAGGTTTCGCGGTGGCTGGCGCCGGGCTCGCCGACGAAGGCGCGCATGTCGATCAGTCCGGGCGCCACGATCTTGCCGGCGCAATTGACGATGTCGGTACCCTCGGGCACGCCGGCCGCGCCGATGCCGCGGCGCGACTCCCGGATCACGCCGTCGGCGATCAGCACGTCGCCGGGGCCGTCGAAATCGCGCGACGGGTCGATCAGCCGGGCGTTGGCGAGCAGGATCGGGCGGCGGTCGGTCAGCATCGCGCTTTACGCGTTCGGCAGGTTGCGGGCGAGCGCTTCCAGCACCGCCATCCGTACCGCCACGCCCATTTCGACCTGCTCGCGGATCAGCGATTGCGCGCCGTCGGCGACGATCGAGTCGATCTCGACGCCGCGGTTCATCGGCCCCGGATGCATCACCAGCGCGCCGGGTTTTGCGTAAGCGAGTTTTTTCTGGTCGAGCCCGAAATAGTGAAAGTACTCCTGGGTCGACGGCACGAACGAGCCGTTCATGCGCTCGCGCTGCAGCCGCAGCATCATCACGATATCGGCGCCGTCGAGGCCCTCGCGCATGTCGCGGGCGACTTCGACGCCCATCCGCTCGATGCCGCGCGGCAACAGCGTCGACGGCGCGACCACGCGGACGCGGGCGCCCATGGTGTTGAGCAGCAGGATATTGGAGCGTGCGACCCGCGAATGCATGACGTCGCCGCAGATCGCAATCGTAAGCCCCTCCAGCCGTCCCTTGTTGCGGCGGATGGTCAGGGCATCGAGCAGCGCCTGTGTTGGATGTTCATGGGCGCCGTCGCCGGCATTGATCACGGAACCGTCGACCTTGCGCGCCAGCAGTTCCACCGCGCCGGAGGCGTGGTGGCGCACCACCAGGATGTCCGGATGCATGGCGTTCAGCGTCACCGCGGTGTCTATCAGGGTCTCGCCCTTGCGCATCGAGGAGGAGGACACCGACATGTTCATGACGTCGGCGCCCAACCGTTTGCCCGCGATCTCGAAGGAAGACTGGGTGCGGGTGGAAGCCTCGAAGAACAGATTGACCTGGGTGCGGCCGCGAAGCGAGGTGCGCTTCTTGTCGATCTGGCGGTTGAGGTCGACATATTCCTCTGACAGGTCGAGCAGGCCGGTGATATCGGCAGCGGAAAGCCCCTCGATTCCCAGCAGGTGCCGGTGACCGAAGACATAGGTCGATTTCGATGCAGGGGTCATTAAAGCGAGAGCTATAGGCGGGGATGGATGGCGGAGCAAGAGCGAATAGGGGCTGCGCGAGTTATCCCCCGGTCTGTCGTTTCACCGTCATGCCCGGACTTGTTTCGGGCATCCGCGTCTTCTCTAAAATTAACCGTAAATGAGACGTGGATGGCCGGGCACAGGCGAGCGGAAGCGACGCCGTCCTCCTGACGGCTATGCCCGGCCATGACGATGTGGGACAGGATGTGCGTGAAACCAACTGTGATCGCGCTTGTGGCTCTGTGCTTCGCAAGCCCGGCTTTCGCCGAGAGCCTGCCCGGCGGTTTTGTCTTCCTGCGCGACATCGATCCGAGCATCCTCCAGGACATCCGCTATGCCGGATTCGACAATTTCATGGGCCGGCCGCTCGCCGGCTACGGGGCGGGCGAATGCGTGGTGAAGCGGGAGGTGGGGCTGGGGCTGAAGCGCGTCCAGCAGGAACTCGCGCCGCAAAAACTCTCGTTGAAGATGCTGGATTGCTACCGCCCGGCGCGCGCGGTGCACGATATGGTGCTGTGGGCGCAAAACGGGAAGGAGACGGCGGCCGAGCGGCGGTACAGCCCGGCCTTCAGCAAGAAGGATATGTTCCGGCTTGGCTACATCGCCGAGCATTCCGGCCATTCCAGCGGCGCCGCCGTCGATCTCACGCTGGTCGACCTGAGGGCGGACAATTCCGGAGTGTTCGATGCGAGCAAGGCCTATGCCGATTGCACGGCGCCGGCACACGCCCGCGCACCGGAAGCCAGCGTCGACATGGGTACCGGCTACGACTGTTCCGACCTGAGGGCGCACACCGCTGCCAGGTCGATCACCCCCGAGCAGCGCCGCTGGCGCGACCTGCTGCTTGCCGCGATGGCGAAGCAAGGCTTTGTCAATTATGCCAAGGAGTGGTGGCATTTTTCGCTGCCGGGCACAGATGGGCCGGCGTATGATTTTCCGATCACGGCGCAGCACCGCTGAGTCTGCCCGAGCGCTTGATCCGATATTGTTCGACCGCGAGGAGCGGCCATGACCCAGGCCAAATTCGCTACCCACGAAGTGTTCAACCAGTCGCCGCCGTTTTGGGACGTCGATCTGTTCGCCGTCGATCGGCCGCTTTTGGAAGCGGTCGCGGCCAATGGCGGGGCTGCGTCGGAAAGCGAACTGTCCGAATTCGGAAAACACTGGGGTTCGGCCGCGATGGCCGAGCGCGGCCGGATCGCCAACGAGAACACGCCAAAACTGAGGACATTTGACTCGCGGGGCAATCGCCGCGACGAGGTCGAATTTCATCCGGCCTATCACGAATTGATGGCGCGAAGCGCCCATGCTGGCGTGCACAATTCAACCTGGAACGCGGAAGGCAAGCCCGCTGGCGGCGCGTCGGAAGTGATCCGCGCCGCAAAATTCTACATGGCGGCGCAGGTGGAGACGGGGCATCTCTGCCCGATCACCATGACGCGCGCGTCGGTCGCGGCATTGGCAGCGCAGCCAGAGCTTTTGGCAAAGACCATGCCGGTCATCGGCACGCGCGCCTATGATCCCAGCTTTGCGCCATGGTGGACCAAGCGCGGCATGACGCTCGGCATGGGCATGACCGAGAAGCAGGGCGGTACCGACGTGCGTTCCAACATGACCCGGGCGGAACGCGACGGCGAGGCCTACCGCATCACCGGCCACAAATGGTTCATGTCGGCGCCGATGTGCGATGCCTTTCTGGTGCTGGCGCAGGCCGATGAAGGCCTCACCTGTTTTCTCATGCCGCGTTTTCGGCCGGACGGATCGGTCAACGCGGTCCAGTTCCAGCGGCTCAAGGACAAGCTCGGCAACCGCTCCAATGCCTCTTCCGAGGTCGAATTCGTCGGCGCCTATGCGGAGCGGGTCGGCGATGAGGGCAAGGGCATCCGCACCATCATCCAGATGGTGCAGCTGACGCGGCAGGATTGCGCCATCGCCTCCACCGGGCTGATGCGGTCGGGCCTGGCGCATGCGCTGCATCACGCCAGATATCGAAGCGTGTTCCAGAAACATCTCGCCGATCAGCCGCTGATGCGGGCGGTGCTGTCCGACATGGCGCTGCATGTCGAGGCTTCGATCGCGCTCGTCATGCGCCTGTGCCGGTCATTCGACCGCGCGCCGCACGATCCGGCCGAGGCCGCTTACATGCGGCTCCTGACGCCGGCGATAAAATACTGGGTCTGCAAGAGCGCGCCGGGATTTTTGTACGAGGCGATGGAATGCCTCGGCGGCAACGGCTATGTCGAAGAGGGTATTTTGGCGCGGCATTTTCGCGAGTCTCCGGTCAATGCGATCTGGGAAGGGTCCGGCAATGTGATGTGCCTCGACGTGCTGCGGGCCCTGTCGCGCGAGGCCGAGTCCGCCTCCGCCGTTCTGCAGGGGCTGGCCGGGGAAACCGGGGGATTGCCGGGCGCCGGCGACGCCGTGACCTTCATCGGCAAGACTTTCCGCCGGACCGACGGCGAACGCGTGGCGCGTCTGGCCGTCGAAAAACTGGCGCTGCTGGCCGCAAGCGCGGCGCTCAGGGCGGTGTCGCCGCATCACGCCGAATTGTTTGCAGCGACCCGGCTTGCGCAAAATCACGCCAGCATGTACGGCGCCGTCGATCTTGCAACCGACGATGTCGGAAGGTTGCTGGAACGGGCATTGCCGTAAATATCTCTCCCGTCATGGCCGGGCTCGTCCCGGCCATCCACGTCTTAAGTCTCGGTGGCAAAAAGAAAGATTTGATGCCCGGCACAAGGCCGGGCATGACGGCAAAAAGCTGAAAGCCAGTTGATGGATTCCCTCGATCCCGAAAATCCCGCCGCGACCGCTCCGCTCGCTCCAGCCCAACGTCGGCCGCGCATCTGGAAATTCTGGGGCACCTTGCTTTGGGGCCTCGTCGTGTTCGCCGCGATGTTCGTCGGGCAAATGGCTGTGGTGGCCTGGTTCGTGTTGCAGCGGGGAGGGCCGATCGATCTTGCCGCTATCCCCGCCGTCAGCGGCCGCGGCTTGACGATTGCGCTCTCCGTGATCATGGGGTTGCCCGCCGTGCTGGCGGCGTTATGGATCGCGATCCGTCCGACGCGGACGCCATTTGCCGATTATCTGGCGCTGCGCGGCACTTCCTGGGTCCATTTCCTGATCGGCGCGGTCGCGCTCGGCGCGCTGGTGATGGGGTGGGACGTGGTGTCGCGCGCGGCCGGGCGCGATGTCGAACCGGGATTCATGGGAGACGTGCTGAAATCGGCGCAGGCCGATGGCGCATTGTGGCTCCTGGTGATCGCGTTCAGCGTCGCAGCTCCGGTTTCGGAGGAATTATTCGCGCGCGGTTTTCTCTATCGCGGCTGGTCGGAATCCGTTCTCCGGCCGCCGGGCGCGATTCTTCTGTCGTCGCTGGTCTGGACCTCGCTGCATCTGCAATACGACTGGTTCTTCTTCGGCGAGGTGTTTTCGATCGGACTGTTGCTCGGCTATTTCCGCTATCGCCATCAATCGACCTGGCTGACGATCTTCATGCACGGGCTCAACAACCTCGCCGCGGTGGTGCAGACCTGGCTGCTGGCCGGGTCGAGTTGACGGATTGAGCTGGCTCTCTTCACCTCTCCAGATGGGAGAGGTCGGCGTCAACGGGTCGCGCGAATGCGCGCCCGATGACAGGCTCCGCGCCGGGTGAGGGGTTACGCTCCATCGAGGGACCATAACCCCTCACCCGAACTTCTCGCCAAAGCTCGAAGTTCGACCTCTCCCGATGGGAGAGGTGAAGATGACGTCAGCGCGCCTTGCGCAACTTCGCCAGCCGGTCCAGCGCGCCCTGCAGGATGAAGATCGCCGCGTGCTCGTCGATCACTTCGGCGCGGCGGGCGCGGCTCATGTCCATGCCGATCAATTCGCGCTCGACGGCCGCGGTGGAAAGCCGCTCGTCCCACAAAGCGATCGGAAGTTCGGTGAGTCTTGAAAAGTTGCGGGCGAATGCCCGGGTCGATTGCGCGCGCGGACCTTCGCTGCCGTCCATGTTGATGGGCAGGCCGAGCACGAAGCCGGCCGCGTTGCGCTCTGCCGCGATGGACAAGAGCCGCGCGGCGTCGGATTTGAATGCCTTGCGCTGGATGGTCTCGACCCCGGTCGCAAGCCTGCGGTCGGGATCGGATACCGCAACCCCAATGGTCTTGGTGCCGAGATCGAGACCGACAAGGGCGCCCCGCACGGGCCAGTGTGGTACAGCATCGATCAAGGGCAGGATGAGGGCTGGCATGGATAGCGCATACCATGCGCCTCCCAATGCGTGCAAAGCGGCGAAAGGCTGACGGCACGGACCTGCTGACAGCATTCGGTTTGTTTGCGGTCACATTGATGCTTCTGACCTACGCGCTGGAGGATCGCAGCCGCTGGCTCGTGCCGGCCTTCGCGGTCGCCTGCGCGCTCGGATCGGTCTACGGATTCCTGCAAAGAGCCTGGCCGTTCGGGCTGGTCGAGGCGATCTGGGCCGTGGTCGCGCTGCGGCGCTTTGGCCTCAGGCCGCAATGACCTCGGCGTTTTCCTTCAGGCACGAGGCAAAGCCTTGCAGTGCGCTGTAATGATGCGCGGCGCGGCGCCGGATGAAGAGGGTATCGACCCGCGATTGCGACGGCTTGAGCGTGTGGATTCGGATGTTGCCGCCGAGCTCGCCGCGCTCGACCACCGCGCGCGGCAGCAGCGTCACGCCCATGTCGGCTGCCGCGCAGCCGACCATGCCGTCGAGCGTGCCGAATTCGAACCGCGCCGAACACGGCCAGCCGAACTCGGTAAAAATCTGTTCGAGTTTTTGCCGATAGGTGCATCCGGCACGGAACACCAGGGCCGTCGGGCCGCTTTCGGGCGTGGCGGCACGCAAGGCTGCGAGGCTGGTCCAGTGCCGCGCCGTCACCAGCACCAGTTCTTCCCTGAAAGCGGTCTCCGCGATCAATTCGGCATGCTCGATCGGACCGGCGACGAAAGCGCCGTCGAGCGCACCCGCGAGCACGGCGGCGACCAGATCCGCTGTTGTCGCGGTCCGCAGGCTCAACTGCACCGCGGGGAACCGCCGGTGAAATGCAGCCAATAGCTGCGGCAGGCGCACCGCGGCCGTCGTTTCCAGTGAACCGATCGCCAAGGGCCCCTTGGGCTCGCCATCGTCGCGGGCGGCGAGAAGGGCCTCGCGCACCAGCGCGGCCATCCGCTCCGCATACGGCAACAGCCTTCGGCCGGCGCCGGTCAGCGTCATGCCGCGGCTGTGCCGTTCGAACAAGGCGGTGCCAATCTCGGCTTCCAGCGCCTTCACCCGCTGGGTGATGTTGGATTGAACGGTGTTGAGCTCGCCGGCGGCGCGGGTAATGCCGCCGACGCGGGCAACGGTTGAGAAGGTCACCAGATCGGACAATTCCATGGGGCCAGACCGTTTTGGTTTCAAGATGGAAGCGTTCTAAAGAAATCACTTATAATGAATGCTAGCCGAGCTTATGCTTGATGTCCAGATTGGCGCTTGCGCCAATCCCTCTCATCCGAAAGATCAGAACCATGTGGCCGGACCGCCGAATTCTGGACCTTTTCAAGACCGAATTTCCCATCGTGCAGGCGCCGATGGCGGGCGTCATGGACGCCGACCTTGCGATGGCCGCGGCGCAGGGCGGTGCACTCGGCTCGCTGCCGTGCGCGATGCTGTCGGTAGAGAAAGCGCGCGAGCAGGTCCGGATCATCCGCCAACGCGTTTCGATGCCGGTCAATATGAACTTTGCATGTCATGAGATGGTCGATCCGGACCCCGGATGCGAAGCACGATGGAAACAGCGGCTCGCACCTTATTACCGAGAGCTGGGACTCGATCCAGCGGCACCGGTGAACGCCGCCAACCGCGCGCCGTTCGATGCTGCGATGTGTGAGCTGGTCGAGGAATTGAAGCCCGAAGTCGTGAGCTTCTTTTACGGCCTGCCGGACCCGGCGCTGGTCGGGCGCGTCAAGGCAACCGGCTCCGTTGTGATTGCTTCCGCGACCACGGTGAAGGAGGCGGTCTGGCTGGAGCAGAAAGGCGTCGACGCCGTCATCGCGCAAGGCGTCGAGGCCGGCGGCCACCGCAGCACGTTCCTGACCGAGAATATGGCGGAACAGCCCGGCACCTTCGCACTGGTGCCGCAGGTGGTCGATGCCGTGAAGGTTCCAGTAATCGCCGCAGGCGGCATCGCCGATGGGCGGGGCATCGCAGCCGCGTTCGCGCTGGGCGCGGCCGGCGTGCAGATCGGCAGCGCCTACCTGCGCTGTCCCGAATCCAGCGTGAGCGCGCCGGCGCGGGAGGCGCTGGCACGGGCGGGCGACGATTCGACCGTCCTCACCAACGTCATGACCGGCCGCCCGGCGCGCGGCCTCGTCAACCGCATGATGCGGGAGATCGGCCCGATTTCGCCGGACGCTCCGGCCTTTCCCCATGCCGCGACTGCACTCGCGCCCCTGAAAGCGGCCGCCGAGAAGCTCGGCCGGGTGGATTTCACCAATCTCTGGGCGGGGCAGGCGGTAGGACTGGGGAGCGACATGCCGGCCGCGGAGCTGACGCGGGCCCTGGCCGCAGCTGCGCTGGCGCGGCTTGCCCAAATGGCCGGCTGAGCGGACGACGACTGCGGTTGCGGCGCAAAAGCCCCCTCTGCTATACGGCCGTGAAGCCCGCTGTCGGAGGCCCTATATAATGTCCGTCGATGCCGTCACCGTTCGCCGTATCGCCCATCTCGCACGGATCGCGGTCTCCGAGGCCGAGATTCCCCACCTGCAGGGCGAATTGAACGCCATGCTGGCGTTCGTCGAGCAATTGTCGGAAGTCGACGTCGAGGGCGTCGAGCCGATGACCTCGGTGACGCCGATGGAAATGAAGAAGCGGGCTGACGTGGTGACGGACGGCGGGATCCCCGACGACATCGTCGGAAATGCGCCGGCGACCGAGGACCATTTCTTTCTGGTGCCGAAAGTCGTGGAATAAGTTTGGACGGGAAACTCGATGTGTCTGCTCTGCGACGATGAAAAGGCCTATGCGGCCTACATGAACTATCTCGACGCGATGGAGCGGCAGGGCAAGGCGGCCGATCCCGACAAGGCGGTCGATGCCGTGCTCGATGCGCTGGAAGCCGCCGACAAGGCCGGCGTCAAGGACGACCCGGCCAACGACAAGACGTTGTCGCCGTTCTTCTGCAGCCCGGTTGACAAATGACCGATTTGACATCGCTGACGCTCGCCGAGGCAAGACGCGGCCTCGCGCGCAAGACCTTTACGTCCCTGGAACTGACCAACGCGCATCTCGACGCGGTCGAGGCCGCGCGCGCGCTCAATGCCTTCGTGCTGGAAACGCCGGACCAGGCCCGCGCCATGGCGCGCGAGGCGGACACGCGAATCGCCAAAGGCGAGGGCGGTCCGCTCGCCGGCATCCCGCTTGGAATTAAGGATCTGTTCGCCACCAAGGGCGTGCGCACGACCGCCTGCTCCAAAATCCTCGGCGATTTCGTACCGGCTTACGAATCCACGGTGACCTCGCAGCTCTGGCGCGACGGCGCGGTGATGTTGGGAAAACTCAACAATGACGAGTTCGCGATGGGCTCGTCCAATGAGACCTCGTGCTTCGGCCCGGTGGTCAATCCGTGGCGGCGCGAGGGCGCCAACACCACGCTGGTGCCGGGCGGCTCGTCGGGCGGTTCGGCCTCGGCGGTGGCGGCGCTGCTCTGCATGGGCGCGACCGCGACCGACACCGGCGGCTCGATCCGCCAGCCCGCAGCCTTCACCGCAACCGTCGGCCTGAAGCCGACCTATGGCCGCTGCTCGCGCTGGGGCATCGTCGCCTTTGCCTCCTCGCTCGACCAGGCGGGCCCGATCGCGCGCACCGTGCGGGATTCCGCGATCCTGTTGGGCTCGATGGCAGGCCACGACCCCAAGGACGCCACCTCGGTCGATCGCGAAGTGCCGGATTACGAGGCGGCGATCGGCAAGTCGGTCAAGGGAATGAAGATCGGGATACCCCGGGAATACCGGCTCAACGGGATGCCCGCGGAAATCGAAAAGCTCTGGAGCGAGGGCGCGGCGTGGCTGAAGGCGGCCGGCGCCGAATTGGTCGAGGTGTCGCTGCCGCACACCAAATACGCGCTGCCGGCCTATTACATCGTGGCCCCCGCGGAGGCCTCCTCGAACCTCGCCCGCTATGACGGCGTGCGCTACGGCCTGCGCGTGCCCGGCCGTTCGATCGGCGACATGTATGAAGCTACCCGCGCCGGAGGTTTCGGCGCCGAAGTCCGCCGCCGTGTCATGATCGGCACCTACGTGCTCTCGGCCGGCTATTACGACGCTTATTATCTGCGTGCGCAAAAGGTGCGCACCCTGATCAAGAAGGATTTTGAGGATTGCTTTGCCACCGGCGTCAACGCCATCCTGACGCCAGCGACGCCGTCGGCGGCGTTTGGTATCGGCGAGAAGGGCGGCGATCCCATCGAAATGTATCTCAACGATATTTTCACGGTGACGGTGAACATGGCGGGGCTGCCGGGGATCGCGGTTCCTGCCGGCAAGGATGCGCATGGCCTGCCGCTCGGCCTGCAGCTGATCGGCCGTCCGTTCGACGAGGAAACGCTGTTTTCGCTCGGCGAGGTGATCGAGCAGGCGGCCGGCCGCTTTACGCCGGCGAGGTGGTGGTGAAGACGGCGGAGTTCAAAGCCAGCCTTTCGGGTGCATCGCCCGCGCCCGGTCTCGGCGCGCCTTTGGCGGCGCTGTGGTGGGCGGCCAAAGGCGGCTGGGATCAGGCGCACAAGATCGTGCAGGACGAAGAGAGCGCTGACGCGGCGTGGGTGCATGCCTATCTTCACCGGGTCGAGGGCGATCTCGGCAATGCCGGCTATTGGTATCGGCGCGCGGCCAAACCGGTCGCATCCGGCGCGCTTGAGGCCGAATGGGAGCAGATCGCCAACGCACTGCTGGAGGGTGCAACCGCATGAGTGCGACTGGCTCAAAGCTGATCAAGGGCTCAACCGGCGACTGGGAAGTCGTTATCGGCATGGAAATCCATGCCCAGGTCACCTCGAACTCAAAACTATTCTCCGGCGCCTCTACAGAGTTCGGCGGCGAGCCGAACAGCCGTGTCTCGCTGGTCGATGCGGCGATGCCGGGGATGCTGCCGGTGATCAACGAGTATTGCGTCCAGCAGGCGGTGCGGACCGGCCTCGGGCTCAACGCGAAAATCAATCTGCGCTCGGTGTTCGACCGCAAGAACTATTTCTATCCGGATCTGCCGCAGGGCTACCAGATCAGCCAGTACAAATCGCCGATCGTCGGCGAGGGCGAGGTGGTGGTGGAACTTTCGGGCGGCGAGACCGCGACCATCGGCATCGAGCGGCTGCATCTGGAGCAGGACCCCGGCAAGATGCTGCACGACCGCAGCCCGACCCTATCCTATGTCGACCTCAACCGGGCGGGCGTCGCGCTGATGGAGATCGTCTCCAAGCCGGATATCCGCTCCTCGGAGCAAGCCAAGGCCTATGTGACAAAACTGCGCTCGATCATGCGCTACCTCGGCACCTGCGACGGCGACATGGAAAAGGGATCGCTGCGTGCCGACGTCAATGTCAGCGTGCGCAAGCCGGGTGGTCCGCTCGGCACCCGCTGCGAGATCAAGAACTTGAATTCGATCGCCTTCATCGGCGAGGCCATCGAATACGAGGCGCGGCGCCAGATCGAGATTATCGAAGACGGCGGCACGATCGACCAGGAAACCCGGCGCTACGACCCCAACGAGGGCAAAACTCGCTCGATGCGCTCAAAGGAAGAGGCGCATGACTACCGCTATTTTCCGGACCCCGATCTGTTGCCGCTGGAATTCACCGACGCCTATGTCGCCGAATTGAAAGCGAACTTGCCGGAATTGCCGGACCGCAAGAAGGCCCGCTTCATCGCCGATTTCAGTCTCTCGCCCTACGACGCCGGCGTGCTGGTGGCCGAGCGCGAAAGCGCCGACTTCTTCGAGGCGGTGCTGGCGGGCCTCGCCGACCAGGCTAGCTCCGGCAAGCTCGCCGCCAACTGGGTGATCAACGAATTGTTCGGGCGGCTCAACAAGGAAGGCCGCGACATCGCCTCCTCGCCGGTGTCGGCCAGCCAGCTCGGCGCCATCGTCGACCTGATCGGCCAGGGCACCATCTCCGGCAAGATCGCCAAGGACCTGTTCGAGATCGTCTGGCAGGAGGGCGGCGACCCGCGCGCGCTGGTCGAGGCGCGCGGCATGAAGCAGGTCACGGATTTGGGCGCGATCGAGAAGGTGGTCGACGACATCGTCGCGGCCAATCCCGACAAGGTTGCGCAGGCGCGCGCCAAACCGCAACTGATCGGCTGGTTCGTCGGTCAGGTGATGAAGTCGTCAGGCGGCAAGGCCAACCCGCAGGCCGTCAACGACCTGCTCAAGTCCAAACTCGGCATCTGAGCGTCGCCTGCGATCGCGGCGGCTTCATGGCCGCTGCATCGCTTCAGGGCTGCGTGTGCACCGATCATTCACCATAAGCGGGCGGCATCGCGTGCGACGAAGGCTTCGAGGCCTGCGAATTCAGCCGCGCGCGATTCGCGCAGAAATCCGGTTTTGGCGAGAGCCGATGAGACGTGAAGCCGGTGGGCATGAAAATTTTTTTATTGCCAAAATCGGCGACTTAGAGTCCGCGCAATGCGCTTTCGGCCGGCTTCGACGCGGTGCGATCGTGTCGAGCGCGCATCGATGGTCGAGCATGTGATTGACGAAAACACTTGCAGCACAGTCGCTTTTTGTAATCCTGACATTCGCCGATGCAGGTTTTCGCGCGCCATTCGCATCGCCGCGCCAACGCTTCGTGGTGTTGTCGATCAATACGCCGCGCGCGCTCCCGCTTCGGCGCGTCAACACTTCCTTAAGCGGGACGCTGTTTTTTTCAATGTGTTGGTGTATTCGGGATGTAGTGCATTTCGATTCCCGAGTGCACGCAGCGATTAAGCCATCTCACTACATTAGGAGGGCAACATGGCCAAGAAAGCTAAGAAGGCAAAGAAGGCGAAGAAGGCGAAGAGCGCAGTGAAGAAGGCTGCGAAGAAGACCTACAAGAAGAAGTAAATCTCGCTTGAAGAAAATTGCCGGCGGCTTGATGCCGGCACGTCACGAGAGCCTTCAGGACGATTTGCTTCTCGAAGCGAATTTTGGATAGGCGGCTCTGTCGACGAAAGAGGGTGTCGGCGAGACATCAGGTCAAACGGCTGGATCGATATTTTCGGGGAGACTCGCGCTCCCACGAAAACCGGTCCGGCAGAAGAAACAGTTTTTCTTCGTTCGGTGCGGATCTCGAAAACTCCGCAATTTCACCGGACCTCCGGGTCCAACGTGGAATCTGGTCCTGACGTGTTCGCCGACGCCCTCGTTCCCAGCGTCTGCGTGGCTATTGCCCCGGCGCTCTCGGCTTTCCCAACTTGACGATATCCGCACCAAGGCGACTGCCGGCGGGTCAGGCTGCCGCCGCAGCCGCGTGCTACGCTGCCTCCGCAGCGTGGAATCGCTCCGATGGTTATCGTTCCGCGAAATCGCAGGGTAAACCAAATCTGGCAAAGCCGCGGAAACCCGCGTTACACGGGCCTTACCGCAATCCCCACGGATCGGCGCCGCATGCGCGTTTACATCCCGTTCATCGCGATACTTAAACTGCCCTTCAAATTTGATCGGTCATGATCATTCCAACAAGCCGGCAAACGGCGTGGGGAATAACGGGACGTTTTGCATTTGGACAGGAGCCGCGCGCGGGTAGCGCTGGGGCGGCCAACAAGATCAAAAAGGAGACGGCGGATGTTTCAGGGAACCATCGATCAGGATACCGCGATACCGGTGCAGGCGAGCGCCATCCCCGACGTGCTGTACGAGCGCGGCCTGTACTGGGCGAGCGGGCGTTCCGGCGTGGTCAATCTCGTCGCGGCGCATAAGTGGTTCAACCTCGCGGCCCTGAAAGGCCGCACCGATGCGATCCGGCTGCGCCGCGAGATCGCCGAGATGATGTCGGAAGTCGAGATTGCCGCGGCCCAGCGTGAAGCCCGGGCCTGGATGACCGCGCAATAGGACGATTTCGAACCGGGGCTTGCGGCGGACTTGATCCGGGACAGAAGCCGGTTCGCCCGCTGAAGACGCCGAAGCAAGCCGCCGATGGGGCTCCCTTGATGCTGGGCGCTCAAGCCTGAATCCGGCGCGGCCCGGCTTGGCCGAGCCAACGGCTTGCTGAGACTCAAGCGATTCGATGAGGCGCTTGCGGCCTCCGACAAGGCGGGTGGGGGATTCCCGGAATCTGGAATTCAATGAGATAATGGAGAAACCCGTCGCCCGTGCCGCCGAGATTGCGACTGCGCGGGACGCGTTGAAAGAGGCCCAGGAGCGCCGTGCGCAGGAAATCGACCTCGTCCTGAAGGACCATGCTCGCGAGTTGAATGAGGCCAGGAGCCGCCGTGCGAGATTCGATAGGCTTTTCGGCAGCGAGGCAAAGGGCTTCGCCACCGTGGACTGGTTCACCCGCTGTGAAAAGCACGCGCCGAACGCGGGCAGAACTGTCGGTCATGGCAATATGGAAAAGAGATCGACGCGGTAGCGAAGGCGCTGACCGTACGCGAGACACCGACCAGCGATGAGATCAATGCTTCCCAGGTTGCGCGCATCCATACGTCGCGCTCTTCGTGGTCAGAATCACCAGCATAGCTCTGGAGTGGATCGCGCCACGACGGCGTGCTACGATTGATCTGACGGACTTGTTTCTCTAATTGGAGGCTCGCGTGGTCAGGCTCGCTTTTACGATCGTTGCGCTTGCAATGGCTTTTGTCGCCGCCTCTGTTCATGCTCAAATGTATGATCCCAATTATCCCGTCTGCATGCACGTCTATGGCGAGCTGGCGGGCGAACGGATGGATTGCATCTTCACCTCGCTCGCCCAGTGCGCAGCTACAGCCTCGGGCCGTCCAGCGACGTGTCTAATCAATCCATATTTTGCGCACACGTCAGGCCGACGCCGACATTGAGGCAATCATCTACGTTCCTTTCGACGACACACAGCCCGTACCTGTAGGGTCGCCGGGCCGTTCCGAGTCTCGTTACCTCCATGACGGCTCCGATTGCTTCCGGCCGGAGTGATCGCCGGTGCGGCTTGCACCGCTGGAAAGCGCCGCCTTGTCACGGCGCACACCCGACTCGGACATCCGGCAGCTTGGATTTGTGCTGAAAAGTGCTTATGCTGCGGCTGACGCATCGGCGACGGAGCAAGCAACAAGCGCCGCGAAGTTCATCACGCTTCTCGGCGGGCGTGGCCGCTCGGTGCGCGTTCGCAACTCTTGAACCACTGTTCGCTTCGGCGCTCTGGTCTCGAACGGGAAATCCTGTGAAGAAGGTCGGGGATGTTTCGATCTCTGCATGTATGCGTGGTCGCATTTGGCGCGGTGCTCGTCAGTGGTTGCGCCACCGCACCACCACCGCCCGTCATGCGCTGGACGAGCAACAATCACGCCACTCAAGAGAAATGGCTGAATGATCGCAACACCTGCTACAGCGAGACTCTACAACGAATTTCCGATGGATCGTTAATTCAACCCGGAGTTAACGCCAACAGCGTGGATGGGCCAGTCTGTCGCGGGCTTAACGCCTGCTTGGCAGCCCGCGGCTACATAAGATCGGACGCTACAGGGACTCTCAACATTCCCGAGGGCGCTTCGGTTCAGTGCGCAACGCCCAACACATAGAGCTGGGAGAATGGCGGGCGTGACCCCAGGCGCTGGGGCGTTCCAGCCGGGCAGCGAGCTTGTCTTCAATCTGCAGACCACGAAGTCAATGAATCGGCCTTGAGATCCTGGCGAGTTTTGTGCTGCGCGCTGACAAAGTGGTCGAATGAAACACGGTCGCCGTTTGTGAAGGCGTTCGGATGACGGCCCATGGCGACGGTTTGGCTTGCACCGGGCCGTCGTCCGAGACCCTTCACAACAAGAGACTTGCTTTCTCGCCGAAGCAAAGCGTGATTTGATCATTTCGCCTGAAGCAACAAGAAGTGTCAGTGGCACCGTGAGGCCAGCGCCCCAGCGCGCGGAAATATTTCAATGCCAATTTGCCTTCGCGCGCATAAAACAAGCTACCGCAACCAGCACCGACAGCCTGATCATTTTGCGTAGCGGCTTCAATGCGCTGGACTTTATGCTGCGCATCACCGTTTGAGCAGCGGAACGCGCTTCGCTTTCCATGACGGAATTCCAGCGTGCCCAGCCCATTCGGTATTGCAGCAATGCGGATAGCCACGATTGCCAAACCTCGCTCATCGCTTACGTGCGGCGTCATAAACCTCCGCGCGATCCCGCGCTTGGGAAGCGTTTGCGGGCGATTCCTCCCGGCCCGCTAGAACAGAAAGAAGCAAAGATGAAACCGACTTCGAAGACGTTCGCCGCCTCAGCTGCGACCCTGTTCACATTTGTGTTTTTCGTGATGACAGGGTCGGTTGCTCACGCAGCCGATTATTGCATTGTGAATGGCGCTCAAACAGCTCATGGCTGCGGCTATCAGACCATGGAGGCATGCCGGGCCGCATCCGCCGGCATCGGAGGGATGTGTCAGGAAACCCCCTCGTCCTCCAACAATCCCGGCGATGCCCTTGCTTATCAACCAAAGCAACCACACGCGCGAGGCGGGCTTCGTCTCAGGAGAGAACCCACCCGGCACTGACTGGCCGGGTTGAGATCAGATCCCAATGTTGCGGCCCCTGAGTTTGACCTCTGAGGCCGCAACAGTTTGGAGGCAACGGCTTGGCGGCCGATGTCACAGACGGGTCGATCGCGTCAGTTTGGCCGGGTGCGGGCCGCGCGCTTTTAACAGCCGGCTTGAGCCGATTTTCTTCATCGAGAAGCTCGTCGAGTTTCCCCGCGATCGATGGCTTTGCCTTCGTCAGCGCCATCATCGTGCACGTCGTGAAGTTGTGTTGAAGGCCTTGAACTTGCCGCCTGCCGACGGCTCGGGCCGAAAAACTGCTTACGCTCGGGTCTTCGAACGTCACCGCGATTGCCTGGGGACGAACCCGTGGTTGAGATCACGGCATGGCTTCGTCGGCCAGGAGTTCCTCGGTAACAGAGCCTGTTTGAAAGGTAGTAAACCGGCGGCGAAGATTGTCGAGGCGACGGAGGGATTCGAACCCTCGATACGACTTTGCATCCCTATAACGGTTTAGCAAACCGCCGCCTTCAGCCACGTACCCGGCAGGCCGATATGCCCGACGCAGGCCGAGCCGCAAGCGGCAGATTTCCGGGGCGCGGCGGCGCCGCTTGCGCGAGACCTTGGATCGCATGCGCCACACCAAGCTGTCTCATCCGGGCCACAGATCGCCCACCACCGCCTCGTAGCGTGGGCCGGGAGTTCGAGAGCGCCGCTTGCAGGATTATTTACCCATCGGGAAGCCGCACCGGCGCGACTCGCCGCCGGTGCGGGCTTGCCGATGATGGTTGCAAAGATTTGCAGGGACGTCGGGCGAGGCTCGCGATATCCGCTGTTCCGGTCAAACGACGAGATGTGTTCCAGGCCCAGGAATCAGGGGTTTCTGCGACTCGTACCGCGCCATCAATGCAATTGCGGTCGCTGCCGTTTAGCCACCGGGATCCTCGCATGCCGTGCAAACGCGGGGGACAGGCGCGGCCTCGTCCGACGAGTCCCAATGCGCGCATTTTGCATGGGGGTAGCGGCAAGGACTGCGCGATTCGGCGCTTGCCACGGCCTGAAAGGTGAAAACCGGGCGCTTGGTCTGCCTCCGCAAGATCTGCACGCGAAGCAAGACAATTTCAAAACAGCGTTCTGGAACAAAGACTTGCGATGAAATCTCAGTCAGAGCTGCGTGTTATTTGTGCAACACCCTTCCAAAAACGCTGCGTTGGGCACCTTTCCGAGCGGTTCCTTTGTTGCGTGTGCAGAAGCCTTCGGTAATTGTGATGTTGCGACGGAGGGGGGCATCCCGAGGTCGTCCCGTTCTAGGTGGTTCGCTTAAGTCCCTCGCGTTCATGCGGGAGTGTCCGAAGGCGCGAAGCGGCTAAGCGGGTTTCAAGGGATTAAGGGAACCAACCTTGGGGTGTTTGCACCCAGCGGATCCGGAACCTTCCCTACAGAGCAACTTGGAGGTTATCATGAAGATGGTTAAGAGCCTTATGCTCGGCTCAGCGGCGGGTCTTATCGCCATGAGTGGGGCTCAGGCGGCCGATCTTCCCGTCAAGGCCAAAGCGGTCGAGTACGTGAAGATTTGCTCCCTGTATGGTGCCGGTTTCTTCTACATTCCGGGCACCGACACCTGCATCAAGCTGGGTGGCTATCTGCGCGCTGAAGTGGCGGTCAACACGAACAGCGTCTACACCGGAAACGAGTCCGGCGTTGGCGGCCTTGGAAATCGTTTCACGAACGCCTTCACCTGGCGCTCGCGCGAAGACTTGAACATCGATACGCGCACCGCGACCGAATACGGCGTGGTTCGCACCTTCTTCGATGCGACCTTCACCTGGACCGACGACACCTATAACGCCAGTGGCACCAACGCCCTGGGAAGTGTTTACTCGCAGATTGGTTCGACCGGCTTTGGCCAGGCGAACAACGGAAGCTCGGGCTTGGTCGCCGCCGGTACGCTCGGCGTCTACTACGCGTTCATCCAGTTCGCCGGCTTCACGATGGGTAAGGCGATCTCGCCGTTCAGCGCTCCCTGGACCGCTTATCCGGGCAACAACTTCGACGGTCTCGTCGGCGGCGGCGGCACGGTTACCGGCGTCAACCAGTTCATCTACACCGCCGAATTCGGCAGTGGCGTGTCGGGTACGGTCGGCGTGCAGGATCCGACCCAGTACTATCAGGCCGGCGTCTTGAACTTCGGCGTCTTCGGTACCGGAAACGGGACCGGCGTCAATGACTACGCTGGAACCGTTATTCCGGATGTCATCGGCGTATTGAAGGTCGACCAGGCATGGGGCTTGGCCCAGTTGTCCGTGGCCGCGCATGACAATAATCCCGCCTATTACATCAATTCCGGCGCGGGTAATATTGTCACCGGCCATGCCGACGACAAGTGGGGCTTTGCTGTTCAGGGCGCCTTGTCGATCAAGAACATCCCGACTGGAGCTGGGGATGTGATCAACGTCCAGGGCGTCTACACCAACGGTGCGACCCGCTACAACATTCAGGACCTGGCGGGTTCGGCGGGTGCGTGGACGACCTTTGCTGGCACAAACGTGGGTGGAGCCCTCGGAAGCATCGGAATCGGGGTTGCCCCCGACGCGGTGTTCAATTTCGGCGGTCAGCTCCAGTTGGTCTCGACGTGGGGTGGCCGCGGTGGTTACACCCACAACTGGGATCCCTTCTGGAACACCTCGATCTACGGCGCCTACGCTCAGGTTAGCTATGGTTCCGGGGCGGCAGCCACTTTCTGCGCCAGCCTCGCGGCAACGGCAGCCTACGCCGGTGTCACACACTGCGACCCGAACTACCAAGTCGCGCAGGCTGGTATCATTACCCGGTGGACCCCGGTCAAGAACCTGACCTTCTCGGCTGATTTCACCTACCAGCATCTCGCCCAGAATATGGCGGGTACCATCACCACCAGTGGCTCCTACGGCACCGGCGCTTACGTGATTACGAATCAGAACACCTATGAGCTTCTGCTTCGCGCACAGCGCAACTGGTAATCCTGATCGTTTGATCATGGTTGAGAGACCCCCGGCGGGAAACCGCCGGGGGTTTTTCTTGTCGAAAAAACCCGGGTGGGTCGCGGACGGCCGCCGGCGGCGTGATCGAAATCATCGGCCGACGGTCAAGGAGCTTGCTTTGGGCTTGCCGGCAGAAGCCCGGCGCAAGATCGCGTGCGCGAAGGCTCGGCCCCTGAAAAACCCCCTCGTCACGCAGCGGGCTTGATCATTCCCTTTGTCATCTCGAATCGCCGGAGACGATCATGCGTGGCAAGTTTGCGGATCAGGGCGTCTTCGCGCGACCAATGGTGCGACGAGGCGCAAGCTTTTATGCCAACCAGGGATGTGGCAGCTTCTGAGAAAGACTGGCCGCTGGTTTTTTCTTGAGACGAAGCTCGATTCGTGCGTGTGGTTGCTTTGGTTGATTGTCAGTTCGCAGCGGCCATCAGGCCTGTTTCCAGCCCGCGCTGGCATTGTCTAGCCAGCGCCGCGTCGCTTCGTCGGTCCAGCCGGGAACCGCGAAGCGCGCCGGAGGGCTCAGACCCTGGCTGGGGCGAACGAGGACATGTTGACGCGTGCGTAAGTGTACCGTCGCGGCGTTGGCAGAAGTACCGAGCGTAATCAAAATGCCTAAGGCCAAAACAGAACGCATCGCATTTGCTCCGGTCGGTGGATTGCGTAAGATCGATCAGCCGATCATGTGAGGCGCGGGCGGCCTGAAGCTGAGCTAGGTTCGCAATCCGCCGGCACCATTAAATTCGATTTTATTCCTCGCGGGCGTGCGGCTCCGGGCGGGGAAACGCCGGGCGCACCGTCGGGCGATTTAACTCGCGTTTCGTTGCTTTTTTCTCGTTGGAGCCTTTCGCCCCTTCGCCGTCTTCGTCCTCCAGACAGCCGTCTCCGAGGCGCGGTTAAGATCATCCTGGTGGGATTTCAGATCGGCAATGGTGTCATTCAAGGCCTTGAGGTCGCGGTCGACGCGCCATGGCGTGCCCCGAACCATTTTCGCGGCGTGTTGGAGCATCGAGACCACCAGGCGTCGGCTCTCGTCGACGCGACGCCGTTCCCTTTAGCAACGTACATTTTGAACCCCTGCCTATGACAAGGGGGCCTGTACCAGACGGCGTGATTTTTTCGGCTGTTGTTCCAGTGAAGTCAGTCACATAGTACTGGCGGAGCCGGAGGGATTCGAACCCTCGATAGGGCTTTACAACCCTATAACGGTTTAGCAAACCGCCGCCTTCAGCCACTCGGCCACAGCTCCATCAGGCCGATATGCCCGACACAGGCGCAAGCCGCAAGCGGCAAATTCGGCGCCGCCGAATCCGCGAGCCCAATCGCGCCATATCGCCATGTAATGACTCCGATCATTAAATTGGGATTTGCGGCCGATTCCGTTTGCCGGCTCGTTCCGGAGGATAGCGGCTCTTCGCAATCATCGCCACGGGTGATACGGAACTCGGTGCTGCGATCGGATCGGGACCGAGCTCAAGCGACCGCGCCCGCGTAACATCCGCTCGCCAAATGGTGCAATTTGAAAATAGTTTGATAGAACAAAGACTTGCCGAAGAAAATCTCAGTCAGGCCTGCGCCGTTCCGACGCGGAGATCCAATGGATCTGGAAACGCTTTGACTTTGCACGAAAATTCGTTTCGTTACAACCCGCAAGCGCGTAACGACCTTGAGGACATCTTTCAATACCAGAGCCACGCCCGCTATTCGACGCTGGCGCCGCGGTGCAGGTCGGCCTCGATCTGCAACCTGGTGCCGCCGCCGAATCGGGCGCGATAGACTTGCAGGTTCTCCATGATCCGCTGCACGTAGTTACGGGTCTCGGAAAATGGAATGAGCTCGACCCAGTCGACCGCATCGACCTTGGGATCGCGCGGGTCGCCGTAGCGGTCGATCCATTTCTTGACGCTGCCGCGGCCGGCATTGTAGGCCGCGAACGTCATGATGTAGGAGCCGCGGTAATCCTCGATCAGCCCGCCCAGTTCGGCGGCGCCAAGGGCGGCGTTGTAGGCCGGATCGTGCTTCAGCCGGGAAAGGTCGAAGCCGGCGCCGTATTTCTTGCAGACGTATTTGCCGGCATCCGGCGTCACCTGCAATAGCCCGTAGGCCTGCGCCGGCGAGACATCGTTGGGGTTGAAGGCGCTTTCCTGGCGGGTAATGGCATAGATGATGCTCTGCTCGACATCCGGCCCGATCGACTTGAACGGCGGAATCCCCATCACCGGATAGGCATAGAAATCGAACGGCAGCCCGCGATTGAGCGCGGCCTTGCCGACCAGCAGCATGCCGCGCGCGTCGCCGTTGCGCGAGGCCAGTTCGCCGAGGCCGACCAGCGCGTCGGGATCGCCGTTTTCCCCCATGTCGGCGAAAATCGGAATCGCGATATCGCGCTCGTCGAGCGCGTAGAGCAATTGCACGGCGCGGACGATCTCGAGCCGTTCGACGCCGCGCGTGCGCGCCGCCGGCACGCCGTTGAGTTCGATCTGGGGCAGGCCGAGCTTGGCGCGCGCCAGCTGGCCGTAATAGCTGGTCGATTGCTCGGCGGCGCGGGTGTAGGCGGCACGCGCCTCCTGGGTGTGGCCCGCGGCTTCCGCCGCACGGCCCTGCCAGTAGCCGGCCCGCGCCAGCGCTGTGGGGTTGACGCTGCCGACCCCGATGCGGGCAAAATGCTGCGCGGCGGTGGCGGGGTCGTTGAGGAAGCGCAGCGCGATCCAGCCGGCGGTGAATTCCTGCTCGGTCTTGTAGATGTCGCGCGAGGGCAACGCCGCGTCCCGGGCGATCAAATAGGCGGTGCGGTGCTCGCCGACATCGAGCATCTTGCGCGACAACAGACGCCGTTCGATCCACCATTCGTCGACATTGTAGAGTTGCGCCGGATCTCGCGGGGCGCTCAGCATCAGCTGGGCGGCCTCGGCGAATTTCTCCTCGCGGCGCAACAACTGAATCTTGCTGAAGATATAGCCGGGGTCGCCGTGCAATTCCTTCGGCACCGCCTCCAGCAGCGCCTTGGTATTGGCAGCCTTGCGGTAGTCCGCGATCCGCGCTTTCGCCAGCGCGACTTCGGCTGCTCCCAGCCGCTTGGCGGCACGCAGCGCGATCTCGTGCTCGCCGCCATAGAGGAAGAGATCCATCCGCGCCTTCTGATCGCCCGGCGTCAGCAGCGCGCCGAACAGATCGAGCGCGGTGCTCTCGGTATCCTCCGACATCGGATCGTTGCGCCAGGCGTCGCGCACCAGGCGCTGCGCATTGGCGCGGTCGCCGCGCGCCAGCATCGCTTTGGCCAGCGCGAACTTGCCTTTGGCCGACACCGGCAATTCGTTTTCGAACCACGCCCAGACAATGCCGTCCTCGCGATGGTCGTCCCACAAGGCGGCCTCCAGGCGCCGGCGCAGGAAGGACTGCGAGGGCCAGCTCGGATTGGCCGCGAGGAACGCGCGATAGCGCTCGACGGTAGCGCCGTTGTTGTCGCTGCGCAGGATGATCCACTCGGCGAGCTTCTGCGCGACCGGGTCGGATATCGCGGCCTCCGCCTGGGTCGCGTCGCCGGGTTGGTGCTTGCGCACCAGTTCGATGACGTTTTCGAGCGCGTCGCTATCGGCCTGCGAGGTTGACGAGGTGGCTGCGACCGCGGCCGGCACGGCTGGCTTGCGGGCGGGCGGTGGCAAGACCGCATGCTGGCGCGTTGCGGGGGACAGCACGGCAGCTGTGGGAGCGGCGGTTGCGACCACGGAGGTGGTTTTGCCCGTCGACTTTGCGGCGGGCATGGTTTTGGGCACGGTGTTGCGCGCGATCGGGCGCGGTTTTGGCAAGGGAACTCTTGCCAGGGCGTCGACGGCAAGCGCCGACAGGCCGACTGTCAACGCCAGGGTCGTCGCCAGGGCGGTCGATCGCAATGCGGCTGCGCGGATGAACGGGTTCACATTGTTCCTTCGCGGCGAATCATTCAATCGCTGAGCCTTAAGCTCTATTTGATTGAATATGCGGACAAAATACCAAATTACGCGGCTGCGTGAGGATATCTGCGCCAGCACCGCGGCAAAATCGCGGCTGGCGTCGGGCCAAAGTTCTCCCGGGGGTCAGGCCATGCCGGGCCTTTCGCCTGATCGTCAGACCCGATATGAATTGTCAGGAAGGGCCGGTGGAAGTCACGGCAAGGCCCAAAACGCGCGTTCGGAGGAAATCCATGGCAGCCAGGACAAATTTCAGGGGTTCATTCACCGCCTTGGTCACGCCGTTCAAGAACGGCTCGCTCGATGAAGCGGCCTTCCGGGCGCTGGTGAGCTGGCAGATCGCCGAAGGCACCAACGGCCTGGTGCCGGTCGGCACCACAGGCGAAAGCCCGACCGTGAGCCATGACGAGCACAAGCACGTCGTCGAATGGTGCATCGACGAGGCGAAGGGCCGCGTTCCCGTCATCGCCGGTGCCGGCTCCAACTCGACGCGGGAAGCCATCGAACTGGCGGAGCATGCGGAAAAGGCCGGCGCCAGCGCGGTGCTGGTGGTGACGCCCTATTACAACAAGCCGACCCAGGAAGGCATGTACCAGCACTTCAAGGCGATCAACGACGCGATCGGCATCCCGATCATCATCTACAACATTCCGCCGCGTTCGGTGATCGACATGAGCGTGGACACCATGAAGCGGCTGTTCGAATTGAAGAACATCGCCGGCGTCAAGGATGCGACCGCGAACATGGTGCGGGTCTCGCAGCAGCGCGCCGCGATGGGCGAGGAATTCAATCAATTGTCCGGCGAGGATGCCACCGTGCTGGGTTACATGGCGCATGGCGGCCATGGCTGCATCTCGGTCACCTCCAACGTGGCGCCGCGGCTGTGTTCGGAATTCCACGTCGCCTGGCAGAAGGGCGATGTCAAGACCGCGCTCAAGCTGCACGACAAGCTGATGCCGCTGCACACCAACCTCTTCATCGAGTCCAATCCGGCGCCGGTGAAATATGCGCTGTCGCTGCTCGGCAAGATCAACGAGAAGCTGCGGCTGCCGATGGTGCCGGTCACCGAGCCGACGCGCGCGGCGGTGCGCAGCGCCATGGTGCATGCGGGCCTGATCAACTAGGCCCAGCCGCCGATACAATTCTTCGCCTCATGACCGAAGAAGGGGATTCTGTCATGCTGAAGGAATTCCGCGAATTCGCGATGAAGGGCAACGTCGTCGACCTCGCGGTCGGCGTCATCATCGGTGCCGCCTTCGGCGCCATCGTCACCTCGCTGGTCGGCGATATCATCATGCCGATTGTCGGCTCGATCACGGGCGGGCTGGATTTCTCCAATTATTTCACCGCCCTTTCGAAGTCGGTGACAGCGACCAATCTGGCGGACGCCAAGAAACAGGGAGCGGTATTGGCTTGGGGCAACTTCCTCACCCTGACGCTAAATTTCCTGATCATCGCCTTCGTGCTGTTCATCGTCATCCGCTTCATGAACCGGTTGAAGCGCAGGGATGAAGCCGCTCCCGCGCCGCCGAAACCGAACCCCGAGGTCGAATTGCTGACCGAGATCCGCGACCTGCTCAAAAAGACTTGACGTGCATGGGCGCGGACGGAGTGCTATTGCTCACCGTTTCGCTGGAACGATTTCATCATGGCCGACAAGAACGAGCGCCCGATCAAGGTGGTCGCGGAGAATCGCAAGGCCCGCTTCAATTATTCGATCGAGGACACCATCGAGGCCGGCATCTCGCTGACCGGCACCGAAGTCAAGTCGATCCGCAACGGCAAGACCACGATCGCGGAATCCTATGCCGATACCAAGGACGGCGAGGTTTGGCTGATCAACGCCAACATTCCCGAATATCTGCAGGCCAACCGCTTCAACCACGAGCCGAAGCGGCCGCGCAAGCTGTTGCTGCACCGGAAGCAGATCAACAAGCTGATGGGCGCGGTCGAGCGCGAGGGCATGACGCTGATCCCGCTGAAACTCTATTTCAACGAGCGCGGCCGCGCCAAGCTGTTGCTGGCGGTGGCCAAGGGCAAGAAGCTGCACGACAAGCGCGACAGCGAGAAGAAGCGCGACTGGAGCCGGGAAAAAGGCCGCCTGCTGCGGGCGCGGGGATAGGCCAGTGACCCTCATCCTGAGGAGCGGCGTCTTCGCCGCGTCTCGAAGGATGAGGCCCGCACCGTGGCTTCATGGTTCGAGACGGCGCAAGAGCGCCTCCGCACCATGAGGTCTGAATGTGATGCTTTTGAGGGAAGGGCAATGAACCAGAAAAACCTGCTTGAAGTCGACTGGAGCAAAATTCCGGCGCCGACTGACGACGGCGCGGCGGCGCATCTTGTCGGCATGACGATCCCGCCGGTCACTTTGCGCGCCACCGACGATACCACGGTGACGCTATCCGCGCTGCCGGGGCGCTCGGTGGTGTTCGCCTATCCCCGCACCGGCGAGCCCGGCAAGATCAGCATCGTCGACGACTGGGACATGATCCCGGGCGCGCGCGGCTGCACCCCGCAGACCTGTTCGTTTCGCGACTTGTTCGCGGAGCTGAAGGGGGCGGGCGCCGCGCATGTGTTCGGCCTGTCGACGCAGGACAACGCCTACCAGACCGAAATGGCCTCGCGGCTGCATCTGCCGTTCCCCGTTCTCTCCGACGAGAAACTCGAGCTGACGCGCGCGCTCGAGCTGCCGACCATGGAGGTTGCCGGGCTGACATTGATGAAGCGGCTGGCGCTGATCGTCGATGACGCACGCATCAGCCACGTGTTCTATCCGGTGTTTCCGCCGGACCGAAACGCCGGCGACGTTTTGGAATGGCTGAAGGACAATCCGGTCTCGTCATCCTGAGGTGCGAGCCTCTTCGGCCAGCCTCGAAGGATGACCAACGAAGGTGCAAGCGCCCAATCCTTCGAGCCGCGCAAGCCAGCGGCGCAATTGCGCCGCCGGGCGCACTCAGGATGACGGTAGCGCCTGAGCGGTCACGCCAGATCCGCTCTTACCTGCGCGAACACGCCACGGAACATTTCCGGCGTCAGCACCCGCGTGTTGGTGTTGTAGCGCGAGCAGTGATAGCTGTCGTAAAGTTTCAGCGAGCCGGCCTTATGCACAGCACCGTGCATAAACGGCGCCGCAGCAGCGCGAAGGCCTAGCGCCTTCAGTGTCGAGTCGTGCGCGATTCGGCCCAGCGCCACGATCGCGCGCAGCTGCGGCATCGCGCCAAGCGTCGCGGTGAGGAATTGCCGGCAGGTATTGATTTCCGCCGGTAACGGCTTGTTCTGCGGCGGCACGCAATGCACTGCGTTGCAGATCCGGCAATCGACCAGCCGCAAGCCGTCGTCGGGCCGCGCCCGATAGACGCCTTTGGCAAAGCCATATTCGATGAGTGTCGCGTATAACAGGTCGCCGGCGAAATCGCCGGTGAAGGGACGCCCGGTGCGGTTGGCACCCTGCATACCCGGCGCGAGGCCAACGATCACCAGCCGCGCTTCCGGATCGCCGAAGGAGGGCACCGGCGAATTGAACCAGCCGGGTTCGCGCAGGCGCGCCGTCTCGCGGAAGGCTACGAGCCTCGGACAGAGCGGGCAATCGCGGTCGGGTTCGGCGCGGAGCAGGGCGGCGGGCGGCGGCTCGCCGCTCGCGTGAGCGGACTCAGTCGTCGAATTCGTCGTCATCGCCCCTCGGCGCCATCGTGGTGGCGCGTTGCAGGAATTGCGGCGCATGGTGGCGCGGCTCGCGCGGTGCCGGACGCTCGGAGGGGTCGCGGCCGAGCTTGGATTGCAGCTCGACCAGGTCGGTGAAGACGTCGGCCTGGCGCCGCAACTCGTCGGCGATCATCGGCGGCTGGCTGGAAATGGTCGAGACCACGGTGACCCGGACGCCGCGGCGCTGCACCGCCTCGACCAGCGAGCGGAAATCGCCGTCGCCGGAAAACAGCACGATCTGGTCGACATGCTCGGCGAGCTCCATGGCGTCGACCGCGAGCTCGATATCCATGTTGCCCTTGACCTTGCGGCGGCCGGAGGCGTCGATGAATTCCTTGGTCGCCTTGGTGACGACGGTGTAGCCGTTGTAGTCGAGCCAGTCGATCAGGGGACGGATCGACGAATATTCCTGATCCTCGATAATCGCGGTGTAATAAAATGCGCGTATCAGAGTGCCGCGGCTCTGGAATTCCTTGAGCAGGCGCTTGTAATCGATATCGAAACCGAGCGTCTTGGCGGTCGCATAGAGGTTGGCGCCGTCGATGAAGAGCGCGATCTTGTTGGTAGTGGAAGGGGACATTCAGTTACTCGCGGGTTGTTGTTAACGTTCTTGGCGCAGCGGCAACCGACCGCGCATTTCCAGGATTTCTGCCTAAAGTCCGGTGAATTTTGACCCCCGTCAAACACCATCTTAAATATGGTGCGGAAAGGGCGAAAAGACCAATACTTTGACGATGCAATTAAGCGATTTCTTGTCCTGATCCGGCATCAGCCAGCGTTCTGGACGCTCCGGCCACACGGCCCCGGACAGGGGTTACCAGAGCCAAATAGGAACGCAAATCACAAAATGGTCTTGCGAAATGGCGCCGGCCCCTATAACTAGCGCGGATAATCATCAGTTTTGGCCCATTTAACGAAAGCGACAGTCGATGGCGCGCGTCACCGTGGAAGATTGCATTGACAAGGTCGACAACCGGTTCGACCTGGTGCTGCTGGCGGCGCACCGCGCCCGCATGATCTCGTCCGGCTCCCAGCTCACGGTTGACCGCGACAACGACAAGAACCCGGTGGTATCGCTGCGGGAAATCGCCGAATTCGACGATTTCCCCGGAGGATTTGCGCGAAGAACTGGTTCATTCGCTGCAGAAATTCGTCGAGGTGGACGAGCCTGAGCCCGATACCGTGCCGTTGATCGGATCGGCCGGCGCCAGCGTCGATGCCGACGACACCGAGGTCGCCCTCGAGCGCATGACCGAGGAAGAACTGCTGAAGGGCCTGGAAGGCCTGGCGCCGCCGGAAGAGCAGCCCGAAGAAGACGAGTAGTTCCTCAAATTTACAACCCGGGGGTGTTTCGACCCCGCCAATCTGAAGCAGGCCCGGACATCGATCCGGGCCTTTGCTTTTATTGCCGTTTTCATGATTACCATGGCACGATGCGGGCGCGGGCGAATTCCGTGCCGACTTGATCCGATTTGATCGGAGCAGGAGCCGGTTTGGCGTTAGAATGCGCCGGGAATGTCCAAAATCGAGCGTTTTTGCGGTCCAGAATGGTGCTGCTGGGCGGGCGAAGGCAGAGGCAACGGGACTGGGCGGCGTCCGAGGGCCGCCCATGAAGGCAGTGATGGCGATGGCGTATTGGCGCCGCAACCCACCCCAGATGCAGGCCGCGACCGAATCGGTCGCCGTGGCGCCTTCCTCGGCTGCGTCGGCGCCGGCCGTGGCCAAACAGCCCGCGAAGTCGCCGCGTTCGCGCATGATGCGGCAATACGACCTGGTCGAGCGCGTCCGATCCTATAACCCCGATACCAACGAAGACCTTTTGAACCGCGCCTATGTCTACGCCATGAAGGCGCACGGCGCGCAGACCCGCGCCTCCGGCGATCCGTACTTCTCGCACCCGCTCGAAGTCGCTGCGATCCTCACCGACCTCAAGCTCGACGACGCCACCATCGTGGCCGCGCTGCTGCACGATACCATCGAGGACACGGAGGCGACCCGCGGCGAGATCGACACCGTCTTCGGCCCTGAGATCGGCGCGCTGGTGGAGGGGCTCACCAAGCTGAAGCGGCTGGAGTTGGTGTCGCGCGAGGCCAAGCAGGCCGAGAACCTGCGCAAGCTGTTGCTGGCGATTTCCGACGACGTCCGCGTGCTGCTGATCAAGCTCGCCGACCGGCTGCACAACATGCGCACGCTGGAATTCGTGCCGCCGGCCTCGCGCCACCGCATCGCCGAGGAGACGCTCGATATCTACGCGCCGCTGGCGGGGCGCATGGGCATGCAGGAGATGCGCGAGGAACTGGAGGATCTTTCGTTCCGTTCGCTAGATCCGGAAGCCTATGCGGTGGTGATGCAGCGGCTGGATTCGCTCGCCGAGCGCAACCGCAACCTGATCGGCGAAATCGAGAGCCAGCTTTCGAAGAATCTGCAGAAGAACGGCGTCGCCGCGCGTGTCTACGGCCGGCGCAAGCAGCCGTTTTCGATCTGGACCAAGATGGAGCGCAAGTCGGTCGGCTTCGAGCAATTGTCCGACATCTTCGGCTTCCGCGTGGTGCTGAAGGATATCGAATCCTGCTACCGTGCGCTCGGCGTCGTGCACACCACCTGGCCGGTGGTGCCAGGCCGGTTCAAGGACTACATCTCGACCCCGAAGCAGAACGACTATCGCTCGATTCACACCACCGTGATCGGCCCCGGTAACCAGCGCGTCGAACTGCAGATCCGCACCGAGGAGATGAACCAGATCGCCGAATTCGGCATCGCCGCGCATGCCTTCTACAAGGACGGCGTGGGCTCGCCGACCGAGCTTCTGAAGCGCGAATCCAACGCCTTCGCCTGGCTGCGCCACACCATCGCGGTGCTGTCCGACGGCGCCAACCCGGAAGAGTTTCTGGAGCATACCAAGCTCGAGTTGTTCCACGACCAGGTGTTCTGCTTCACCCCGAAGGGCAAGCTGATCGCGCTGCCGCGGCAGGCCAATGTGATCGACTTCGCCTATGCGGTGCATACCGACGTCGGCAATTCCGCGGTCGGCTGCAAGATTAACGGCAAGTTCGCCCCATTGTCGTCGGAACTTCAGAACGGCGACGAGGTCGAGGTGTTGACCTCGGAGGCGCAGTCGGCACCGCCCTCGGCGTGGGAATCGCTGGCGGTGACCGGCAAGGCGCGGGCGGCGATCCGGCGCGCCACCCGCACCGCGGTGCGCGATCAATATGCCGGCCTTGGCCGCCGCATCGTCGAGCGGCTGTTTGCGCGCGCCAAGATCGAATACGCCGACGACAAGCTCAAGGGCGCCTTGCCGCGGCTGGCGCGGGCCTCGATCGACGACGTCATGGCGGCGGTCGGGCGCGGCGAAATGAAGGCTTCCGACGTCGCCCGCGCGATGTATCCCGACTACAAGGAAGAGCGGGTGGCGCGCTACGGCGCCCCCAAGAAGAGCCTTGCGGTCAAGCTGAAGCTGAAATCGCCGCCCGATCCCTCGCGCAGCCCGAACGCCATTCCCGTGCGCGGCATCAATTCGGATCTGCCGGTCAAATTCGCGCCGAACGGCGGCGCGGTGCCGGGCGACCGCATCGTCGGCATCGTGACGCCGGGCGAGGGCATCACCATCTATCCGATCCAGTCGCCGGCGCTGAAGGATTTCGAGGAGGAGCCGGAGCGCTGGCTCGACGTGCGCTGGGACGTCGACGAATCGACGCCGCAGCGCTTTCCGGCGCGGATCCTGGTCGACAATGTCAACGAGCCCGGCAGCCTCGCCCAGGTCGCGACCGTGATCGCCGAGCATGACGGCAATATCGACAATATCAGCATGTCCAGGCGCTCGCCCGACTTCACCGAACTGACCATCGATCTCGAGGTCTATGACCTCAAGCATCTCAGCGCCATCATCGCCCAGTTGCGCGCCAAGGCCGTCGTCGCCCGCGTCGAGCGCGTCAACGGCTGAAGCCGTCATTGCCGGGCTTGACCCGGCAATCCATCTTGACGAAGAAGATGGATACGCGGGTCAAGCCCGCGTATGACAGCCTGAGCGCCCGGACCTCCGTTCGAAGCCTTTCGCGAGTTTCCAAATGCCCATCCCTCCGCTGCGCCTCGGAGTCAATGTCGACCACGTCGCAACCCTTCGCAATGCGCGGGGCGGTGCGCGGCCCGATCCGGTGCGCGCGGCGCTGGCCGCGATCGCGGCCGGCGCCGACGGCATCACCGCGCATCTGCGCGAGGACCGACGCCATATCCGCGACGAGGACATGGCGCGGCTGAAGGCGGAAATCTCAAAACCTTTGAATTTCGAAATGGCGGCCACGCAAGACATGCTGGGAATCGCGCTGGCGACAAAACCTCATGCCGTGTGCCTGGTGCCGGAGCGTCGCGAGGAGCTGACCACCGAGGGCGGCCTCGACGTGGTCGGCCAGCACAACGCGCTCGCGCCGTTGATCGCAAGACTGAACGACGCCGGCATCCGGGTGTCGCTGTTCATTGCCGCCGACCCCGCCCAGATCGAAATGGCCGCGAGGCTGCGGGCGCCGGTGATCGAAATCCATACCGGCGCCTGGTGCGACGCCGTGGTCGACGGCCATGCGGCGAAGGCGGAAACGGAATGGCGGCGGATCGTAGCGGGCGCCACGCTGGCGCGCGCGGCGGGCCTCGAAGTCCATGCCGGCCATGGCCTCGATTATGACACGGCCGAGCAGATCGCCGGCCTGCCCGAGATCGTCGAATTGAACATCGGCTATTACATGATCGGGGAGGCGCTGTTCGCAGGCATTGCCGAGACCGTTCGCAACATGCGCGCGGCGATGGATCGTGGCCGCGAGAACGTGAGCAACGCATGATCATCGGCATCGGCTCCGACCTGATCGACATCCGCCGCGTCGCCAAGGTGATCGAGCGTCACGGCGAGCGCTTTCTCGACCGCATTTTCACCGAAGCCGAGCGGGCGCGGGCCGGCCGGCGCGCCAAGAACGAGAACATGGTGGTGGCAACCTATGCCAAGCAATTCGCGGCCAAAGAGGCCTGCTCCAAGGCGCTCGGCACCGGAATCAGGCGCGGCGTCTGGTGGCGCGACATGGGGGTGGTGAACCTGCCGGGGGGACGGCCGACCATGGAGTTGACGGGCGGGGCCCTGGCCCGGCTCGAGGCGCTGACGCCGGAGGGCTTTGAAGCGCGGATCGACCTCTCGATCACCGACGACTGGCCACTGGCGCAGGCCTTCGTCATAATTTCGGCGGTCCATCCGGGCAAAACCTGAGGCGCCAAAGCGAGTCAGCCGGCGGTCCGGGACAAAACTAAAAATCCTCGATAGACCAATGGATTAGCATGTTTTGATGAAGCCGTTGATTGCGCGGCTGCGAACAACGGTCTAAAACCCGCGCGGAACCTTCAGCCAGAGCGAATTCGGGTTTGCGCCGGAATTGGCTCTCAACATCAGAAACAGGATCATTTTCTTGACGCGAAACGGGGGGCGGTTCGCGTCATGAGAATATTCTGTCACCGCGCGCGGTCGGCTTGCGGGGAATTGGGAAAGCGATGAGCGTGACATCCGGGACAAAAACTGAAAGCGGCTGGGGCGAGACCATCCGCGTGGTCATCCACGCCGTATTGATTGCGCTGGTGATCCGCACCTTCCTGTTCCAGCCCTTCAACATCCCCTCCGGCTCGATGAAGGCGACGCTTCTGGTCGGCGACTACCTGTTCGTCTCGAAATATTCCTACGGCTACAGCCATTTTTCGATTCCGCTGTCGCCGCCCCTGTTTTCGGGACGCATCTTCGGCTCCGAGCCGACGCGCGGCGATATCGTCGTGTTCCGCCAGCCCAAGGATGATTCCGTCGACTTCATCAAGCGCGTGATCGGCTTGCCCGGCGACCGCATCCAGATGAAGGATGGGCTGCTCTACATCAACGACAAGCCGGTGCAGCGCGAGCGCGTCAGCGATTTCATCGGCGAGAATCCCTGCGGTCCGCCCGAGGAGATCGCGCGCGTCAAGCGCTGGAAGGAGACCCTGCCGAACGGCGTCAGCTACGAGACGCTCGATTGCCAGGACAACGGCTTTTACGACAACACCATCGAATACCAGGTGCCCCCGGGACATTTCTTCATGATGGGCGACAACAGGGACAATTCGAGCGATAGCCGGGTGGAGTCGGTGGTGGGGTATGTGCCGTTCGAGAACATCGTCGGCCGGGCGCAGATGATTTTCTTCTCGATCGCCGAGGGCGAGCACTTCTGGATGTTCTGGCGCTGGCCCGTCTCGGTGCGCTGGAATCGCATATTCAAAATCGTGCGATGAACGACGAAACACCTGATCTCAAGACGACCTCGGCGCCGGGTGACACAAGCCCGCCGCCTGACGCCGGCCTCGAAGTTGTGCCGAAGAAAAAGCCCAAGAAGATCAGCGCCAAGGCCGCGGCCGCGGCGATCGAGGCGCGGATCGGGCATAAATTCGCCGATCCCGCGCTGCTGATCACCGCCTTCACCCATGTCTCGGCGCTGAAATCCGCAGCCAAGCGCGCCGACAGCTACCAGCGCCTTGAATTTCTCGGCGATCACGTGCTTGGGCTCGTCGTCTCCGACATGTTGTATCGCGCCTTCCCCAATGCCGACGAGGGCGAACTGTCGAAACGGCTCGCCGATCTCGTGCGCAAGGAGAGCTGCGCGGATGTCGCCAAATCGCTCGGGCTGTTCGATGACATCAAGCTCGGCCAGGTCGGCGCCATCGCCAGCGCGCGGCTGCGCAAGTCCGTGCTCGGCGACATCTGCGAGGCGGTGATCGGCGCGGTATTTCTCGATGGCGGCTATGCCGCGGCGGCGAATTTCGTCGAGCGCAACTGGACCGAGCGGATGCGCAAGCCGCGGCGCCCGCTGCGCGATCCCAAGACGGTCTTGCAGGAATGGGCCCAAAGCAAGCGGCTGCCGACGCCGGTCTATCGCGAGATCGAGCGCACCGGGCCGCATCACGATCCGCAGTTCCGCGTCGCGGTCGATTTGCCGGGGCTGGAGCCGGCCGAAGGCATAGGCGGCAGCAAGCGCGCCGCCGAAAAAGTCGCGGCCTCCGTGATGATCGCGCGCGAAGGCGTCAGCGGCGGCGGCAATGACGGATAATCCTTCTGGCGAGGCCGCACCGCCGCCCGCGACGCGCTGCGGTTTCGTCGCGCTGATCGGCGCGCCGAATGTCGGAAAATCCACGCTGGTCAACGCGCTGGTCGGCTCCAAGGTCACGATCGTCTCGCGCAAGGTGCAGACGACGCGGGCGCTGATCCGCGGCATCGTCATCGAAGACAACGCCCAGATCATCCTGGTCGATACGCCCGGAATCTTCCTGCCCAAGCGAAGGCTGGACCGCGCCATGGTCTCGACCGCCTGGAGCGGGGCGCACGACGCCGACCTCGTCTGCGTGCTGATCGACGCCAAGGCCGGGATCGACGAGGAAGCCGAGGCGATCCTCGGAAAGCTCGCCACCGTGCGGCATGAGAAACTCGTGGTGCTGAACAAGATCGATCTGGTGCCGCGGGAAAAACTGCTGGCGCTGGCCAAGGCCGCCAATGACCGGCTGGGTTTTGCCGGCACCTTCATGGTGTCGGCGCTGTCGGGCGACGGCGTCGACGACCTCCGGCATAGGCTGGCCGCGATGGTGCCGCCGGGGCCATTTCATTACCCCGAGGATCAGATGTCGGATGCGCCGATGCGGCATCTGGCGGCCGAGATCACGCGGGAGAAGATCTTTCGCCAGCTGCACCAGGAATTGCCCTATCAATCCACCGTCGAGACCGACTCGTGGGCCGAGCGCAAGGACAAGTCCGTCCGCATCGAGCAGACGATCTTCGTCGAGCGCGAAAGCCAGCGCAAGATCGTGCTCGGCAAGGGTGGCGCCGCCATCAAGGCGATCGGCGCGGAATCGCGCAAGGAGATCGCCGAAATCCTGGGCGTTCCCGTGCACCTGTTCCTGTTCGTCAAGGTGCGCGAAAACTGGGGCGACGATCCCGACCGCTACCGGGAAATGGGACTGGAATTCCCGAGGGAATGATGTTCCCGGGAAACAATAGAAGAAACGACCGGCATTGCGATGAACATTCCCAGGAACGTGGTTTGGTTTGAGGCGCTATTGTATCTGTCGCTGACGCTGGATGCGCTGTCGGCTGCGTTCCAGGACCGCACGCCGACCGACGAGGTGAGCGAACAGGCCATCATGTTTGGCACCGCGACGGGTGGCTGCATGATTCTGCTGTTGGTGTTTTTCGTCTGGCTCGCCGCGCAGCGGCGCAAGAACTGGCCGCGCTGGGTGCTGGTCGCGGTACTGGTGCTGTCCACGGTCAGGCTGGGGCAGGACATCGGCGACAACGGCCTTGCGCTCGACAGCATCATCGAGATCGTCTCCTGCGCGCTGACGGTGGCGGGGCTCTATTTTTCCTTCACCGGCGACGCCAAAGGCTGGTTCACCGGGTAGCTATTCTTTCGTCACGACAGCTGAGATAGCTGCGCCTCTCCACGGAATCCTGTAAACTCTCACCCATGGAATGGACCGACGAAGGCATCGTGCTGGGGGTCAGGCGGCATGGCGAATCCTCCGCCATCGTCGAGCTTCTGACCCGCGGCCATGGCCGCCATCTCGGGCTGGTGCGCGGCGGGGCCGGCTCGCGGATGCGGCCGCTGCTGCAGCCGGGCAACGGCGTGCGCGCGGTGTGGCGGGCGCGGCTTGACGAGCATCTCGGCTATTATGTCATCGAGGGTACGCGCTTGCGCGCGGCAACCGTGTTGGCGTCGTCGCACGCGACCTATGGCGTGACGCATCTCGCCGCGCTGGCGCGGCTGTTGCCGGAGCGCGATCCGCATGAAGACATCTACGAAATGCTGGAACGCACGCTGGACGATTTCGACGATATCGGCGAAGCCGCCGCGCACCTGATCAAATTCGAGCTCGCCATGCTCGCCGAACTCGGCTTCGGGCTCGATCTGGAAAACTGCGCCGCGACCGGGGCGACGTCGGACCTGATCTACGTCTCGCCGAAATCCGGCGGCGCGGTGTCGCGGACGGCAGGTGAAGCCTGGCGCGACCGGCTGCTGCGGCTGCCGCCGTTCCTGCGCCAGGGCGAGGGCGGCGCGAACGGCTGGTCCGATCAGGACCTGCAGGACGGCTTTCAGCTGACGGGACTGTTCCTGCTGCGCCATGTGCTGGAACCGCGCGGGCAGGGGCATTCGGATGCCCGCGACGGGTTCATCAACGCGGTGACCAAACATCGGGCCAAGGCGACGGCGGTGCTGCCCTAGCGAGGACGTGGCGCAGCCCCTCGCCAAAAAATCGCGAAAACAACCCCATGCAAAGTAGAAATGCTCGGCTTTCGGCACGCTCGCAACGCCGCGTCCAGGCAGGAGAGGGGTAGAACTACGATTCATTTCTTGCCCGATTCACCGTCAGCGTTTAACCCCTCCCCATGGGAAAAACACTGATTCCGCCGGAACCGGCTGACATCCACGACGTCGGGCTGCGCGACGCGCTCGAAGAGCGCTATCTCGCTTACGCGCTGTCCACCATCATGCATCGCGCGCTGCCAGACGCGCGCGACGGGCTCAAACCCGTGCATCGGCGCATCCTCTACGGCATGCGGCTGTTGCGGCTCGACCCCGGCACGCCGTTCAAGAAATCGGCCAAGATCGTCGGCGACGTGATGGGCTCGTTCCATCCGCATGGCGACCAGGCAATCTACGACGCCATGGTGCGGCTGGCGCAGGATTTCTCCTCGCGCTATCCGCTGGTCGACGGCCAGGGCAATTTCGGCAACATCGACGGCGATAATCCGGCCGCCTACCGCTACACCGAAGCGCGCATGACCGACGTCGCGCGGCTGTTGCTGGATGGCATCGACGAGGACGGCGTCGAATTCCGCCCCAATTACGACGGCCAGTCGAAAGAGCCGGTGGTGCTGCCCGGCGGCTTCCCGAACCTGCTCGCCAACGGCGCGCAGGGGATCGCGGTCGGCATGGCGACCTCGATCCCGCCGCACAACGCGGCCGAGCTGTGCGACGCGGCGCTGCATTTGATCGACAAGCCCGAGGCGAAGTCGAAGACGCTCCTGAGGTGGGTCAAGGGCCCGGATTTCCCGACCGGCGGCATCATCGTCGATTCCAAGGAGAGCATCGCCGAAGCCTACATGACCGGGCGCGGCTCGTTCCGCACCCGCGCCAGATGGAAGCTGGAAGAGGGCGCGCGCGGCACCTGGGTGATCGTCATTACCGAGATTCCCTGGCTGGTGCAGAAGTCGCGGCTGGTGGAAAAAATCGCCGAACTGCTCAACGACAAGAAACTGCCGCTGGTCGGCGATGTCCGCGACGAATCGGCGGAAGACATCCGCCTCGTGATCGAGCCGAAGTCGCGCGCGGTCGATCCGGAACTGCTGATGGAATCGCTGTTCCGGCTGACCGAGCTGGAAAGCCGGATTCCGCTGAACCTCAACGTGCTGGTGAAGGGCCGCATCCCCAAGGTGCTCGGGCTTGCCGAAGCCTTGCGCGAATGGCTCGACCATCTGCGCGACGTGCTGGTGCGGCGCTCCAACCACCGCAAGGAGCAGATCGAGCACCGGCTGGAAGTGCTCGGCGGCTATTTGATCGCCTATCTCAACATCGACAAGGTCATCAAAATCATCCGCACCGAGGATGAGCCGAAGCCGGCGCTGATCAAGGCGTTCAAGCTGACGGAAATCCAGGCCGAATCCATCCTCAACATGCGCCTGCGCAATTTGCGCAAGCTCGAGGAATTCGAAATCCGCTCTGAAGAAAAGAATCTTCGCGCCGAATTGAAGGGCATCAAGGCGCTGCTCGGCTCGGAGGCCGAGCAATGGTCGAAGGTCGGCGAGCAGGTGCGGAAGGTCCGCGACCTGTTCGGGCCGAAGACGCCGCTCGGCAAGCGCCGCACCCAGTTTGCCGATGCGCCCGAGCACGACCTCGCCGCGATCGAGGAAGCCTTTGTGGAGCGCGAGCCGGTCACGGTGGTGGTGTCCGACAAGGGCTGGGTGCGCACGCTGAAGGGCCATGTCGAGGATCTCTCCTCGCTCACTTTCAAGACCGACGACAGTCCCGGTTTTGCGTTCTTCGCCGAGACCACGTCAAAACTGCTGCTGTTCGCCACCAACGGCAAATTCTATTCGCTCGATGTCGCCAAACTGCCGGGCGGGCGCGGCCATGGCGAGCCGATCCGGATGTTCATCGACATGGAGCAGGATGCCGCCATCGTCTCGATGTTCGTCAACAAGGGCGGCCGCAAATTCCTGATCGCCAGCGGCGAGGGCCAGGGTTTTGTCGTGGGCGAGGACGATTGCGTCGGCAATACCCGCAAGGGCAAGCAGGTGCTCAACGTCGAGATGCCGAACGAGGCGCGCGCCATTGCCACCGTCACCGGCGACAGGTCGCGGTGATCGGCACCAACCACAAGATGGTGATCTTCCCGATCGACCAGGTGCCGGAAATGGCGCGCGGCCGCGGCGTGCGCCTGCAGAAGTACACCAGCGCCAGCCTGTCCGACGTCGCGACATTCAATTCCAAGACGGGTCTTAGCTGGAAGGATTCGGCCGGACGCGACCAGGGCATGAGCTGGAAGGAATTGTCCGACTGGCGCGGCAACCGCGCCGACGCCGGCCGTCTCGCGCATGGCCTGCCGAAGTCGAACAAGTTTTTAAGAGGCGTGGAGTAGTTCTTGGTCGTCCCGGCGAACGCCGGGACCCATACGCCGCGGCTGATCGATTTTGGCAGGGCGTCCGACATCTCGTCTCAATCGACAGCGCAACGCGGTATGGGTTCCGGCGTTCGCCGGGACGACGAAAAAGTATCCCCTTTGACTGTGATCGGCAATTCGCCGATGCTGGCTCCAAGATCAGGGGAGGCGGCGTTGCGCGGATTGGGTCCAGCCTACGTTCTTTCGCTTGTCGTCGTGGGCCTGCTTGCCGTGCCCTCCGCGCTTCACGCGCAAACCATTCCCGGCGCGCTGCCTGAATCAACCAAAGCGCTCTCGCAAGGTGAATGGCCGGCCTATGCGGGCACCTACGCCTCCGCGCGTTATTCGCCGCTGACGCAGATCGACCGTAGCAATGCCGGGAATCTGCATGTCGCCTGGCGCTGGAAGTCGCCGGACATGGCAACCAGGCAGGCCAATCCGGGTATCGGCCCGAGCTATCTCAACGAATCGACGCCGTTGATGGTCGGCGGAGTGCTCTACACCTCCACCTCGCTGTCGCAGGTCGCCGCCATCGATGCCGTCAGCGGCGCGACCAAATGGGTGTTCGATCCCAAGGTCTACAAGAACGGGCTCGGCATTCCCGCCAACAACGGGTGGCTGCATCGTGGCGTCGCCTATTGGCGCGATGGCGACGACGAACGCATCGTGATGCTCACGGCGTTTGCGCAGATGATCATGCTGGACGCCAAAACCGGAACGCCGGTGCCGACATTCGGCAGGGATGGCCGGGTCGATCTCGCCGAAGGTTTGCGCCGCCCGGTCGACCGCGACTATTACACCATGACGTCGCCGCCGGTGATCTTGCGCGGCGTCATCGTGGTCGGCTCGTCGGTGATGGATTTCTGGGGGCACCGGCCGTCGCCGCCGGGCGACGTGCGCGGCTTCGATGCCGCGACCGGGCGTCTGCTCTGGACCTTCCATACGGTGGCGCAGGGCGAGGAACCCGGTGCCGAAACCTGGGAGAAGGAGTTCCTGGAAGGAGACCGGCAACACCAACGTCTGGGCGCCGATCAGCGCCGACGAGCAACTCGGCTATATCTATCTGCCGGTTTCGACGCCGACCAACGACTATTACGGCGGCGACCGGCCCGGCGACGGCCTCTATGGCGAGAGTCTGGTCTGCCTCGATGTCACCACCGGCAAGATGGTCTGGCACTATCAGCTGGTGCACCACGGTCTCTGGGATTACGACCCGCCGGCCGCGCCGAACCTGATCGACATCACGGTTGCGGGAAAGCCGATCAAGGCGGTTTCCCAAACCACCAAGCAGGGCTTTGTCTACGTGTTCGATCGCGTCACCGGCGAGCCGGTGTGGCCGATCGAGGAACGGCCGGTGCCGGCCTCCACGGTGCCCGGCGAACGGGCGTCGAAGACGCAGCCGTTCCCGACCAAACCGGCTCCGTTCGACCTTCAGGGCGCAGGCGACGAAAACCTGATCGACCTGACGCCGGAAATTCACCAGGAAGCGATCGATATCGCCAAACCTTATGACCGCGGCGGGCTGTACACGCCGCCCTCGCAGCGCGGCACCATCGTGGTGCCGGGCGTCGGCGGCGGCGGCAACTGGAACGGCGCCGCGCTCGATCCCGAGACCGGCACGCTCTACGTCGGCACCGTCCGCGTGCCGTTCGTGGTCACGGTCCAGCCGCCGCGGGCGTGGGAAGGCTCCTACGATTTCATCGGCGAAATCAAATATCTGGCCGGCCCGCGCGGGCTGCCGCTGCTCAAGCCGCCGTTCGGCAGCGTGGTTGCGATCGACATGAACTCGGGCGAGCATCGCTGGCGCATTCCCATTGGCAACAGCGACGCGATGGCCTCGATCCGGAATCTCGGCATTCGCGAGCGGCTGGGGCTGCAAGGCCGCAGTTGGGCGCTGGTGACGAAAACCGTCCTGATCGTGGTGCAGATGGGATATTTCAGTCCGCCGCGCTTCGTGCCCCAATGGGGACGTCCGATCTTCGATCTCAACAACCGCGATCCGCATCTGTGGGTCTACGACAAGACCAGCGGCGAAATGCTGGCGGAGATCGCGCTGCCGGCGAACGCCACCGGCGCGCCCATCACCTACATGGCCGGCGGCAAGCAATATATCGCTTTCCCCGTCGGCGGCGGTCCGCTGCCTGAGGAACTGATTGCGGTTTCGCTTTGACGGGACTTTCCATGGCACCTTCGCGGCCGCCGGCGCCGGTTTCCTGCTCGCCGTGTTGTGGTTCGACCTGATGTTCGACGTTCAGACGCGCGGGCATGCCGGCGACGTGCTGCCGCGGGAAGTGCTTGCTGTTGCCGTGCAATGAAAAGGCCCGGCTGATTGGCCGGGCCTTTTTGCTTACCTACTTCTGCTGTTGGCTTTTCGAATGGGCCTGATCGGTGTGCTGGTGAGCAGTCTGGGAATGTTGCTTTGCAACATTGGCATGCTCCTTACCCTTTGCATGATCTCCCTTGCCATGATGCTCAGCAGCGGCGCGGTGAGCCTTGGCGGCATTCTCGTGATGTTCAGCAGCTTTGTTATGTTCGTCTTTGGCCATTGTTTTCCTCGTTAGTTAGCGTTTCCAGTCAGCATCAAACCAGCTAACTCAATTTGGTTCCTCCGGCACCGCGTCGCTTTCGACGAGGTTCAACGCGCGTTTGCGAGACCGATTGAACGAGCGCGCTCTCTTTTGGATGCACCCGACAACCTTTAACTTGCCTCCGGCGACGTGTTCCGTCCCGCCTCTTCGCGGCTAGCGGACTTCGAAGGGTGAACAATTGTGCGCCACTTCGTCTTATCTTTGACGGAGACCGCCGTGGATCAAAAGCAGATTGTCATCAGCCTCCTCGCGAAGGCCTACAAGTACCGCAATTTGGTACGGTGGGTGGGCGACCGGGAAACGGTCCAACGCATATTGGCCCTGGCGGACGAACTGACCCAACGTGCCCGTGCGCTCGCCAAGCCTGATGAAGCCAACATCCGAAGGCGCGCCCGGGAGATCTGGAAAGAAAACGGGCGACCGGCTGGAAGGGATGAAGAATTCTGGTTCCAGGCCGAGCGGGAAATCCGGGAAGCTGAAATGCTCGCAAATGAGGTTCGCGACGATCAATGACGCGGACGTCTGATACGGGCACTGCCCACTACGTGCGTTTTTCCGAATTATGAGCGGACTTTATGGGATGATCGCGCTCGATCGCCTTGAGGTGTACCAGGCCGCCGACTATCAGCCGGTGCTCGTCGTTCTCGCCCTGGTCGATCATTCCGTAGATATGCTGGGTAAGGATTTTCCGAGCCTGCAGCAAAACCGACTGATCGCGCTCCCGCAGCTGCTGGTAAACGGAAAGAGCACGCTCGATGGCGGTTGGCGCAACGACCTGCTCCACCGAACTGGGTGTCCCCAGAGCCGGTCGCTTGACGATGCCCGCGGCGCGGATGCGGTTTTCATTCATTTCAGGCCTCCTAATTAACCGATAAACGATAGGGATCGCAGAAAGTTCCGGCCTAGGAACCTGGGACGTAAAATGATAGTGGCATTGACCAGCGACTACGGAGCCAAAGTGGGTCACCTGCAGTGCCAGGAGTGGATGAGCCGAATGTCGGCGAGGTCCTGATCGGGGAGTCAAGGCAGTAGCGCTGCGTTCAACCACCGCGGCCTAAGCCGGCGGATCGGAACAAACGATTGGGTCGAGGCATATTTCTCAGCCGGTCATAGCCCGTTGAGGCAGGGCAATTGGAAGTGGCTGGTGAAGGGGGCCGCTGGGAATTGTCCCCGGCTGGCGGCCCGCGCAGGGTCGCAGTATTTCCTTTTCAGGTGGGGTTTGCGGGGTGTTTATGGTGGTAATGCCGCCGCTACTTGAGCTCGAAAAGTAGTTCAAGACCCCTGCGTCTGGGGCTCCTTGTCAGCATCCTTCTTGATATTGCGCGGAAACTCATCCGGCCAAGGCAAAGACGTTTGATCCACGAGCGCTGCCATCAGCACCGCCGCGCCTGCGGCATAGGAGGACGAGAGCGGCAGTTCGAGGCGAAAGCACCATAGCGGTGACATCTGTTCCTGTTGTTCGCGCGCTTCGAACGCAGGCTGCCACCACCAGGCCGGTGCCGGCGACCGCTCGCTCTCCGGAACGGCACGCCACTGCGCAAACTCGCGAGCGGCGCGCTCGAATTGCATTTTCAAAGCCCGATGCATCCACGGCCTCAGCCATCGGCAGTTCACGAACTGGCGATCATCCGTTGAGCCCCTGGGGGCTTTGGACTGTGTGGATTATCTACGCTGCCTGAGCGACCGCATTGACCTCGCTATCGGCGAGTTTCGTCAGCGCGTCGTCGGTCTTCTTTTCTTCGGCCAGTGTCTGGTCGAGAAGCTTCACCGCATCTTTCATGCCGAGCTTCGTGGCCCATGATCTCAATGTGCCGTAGCGGGATATCTCATAATGTTCGACGGCCTGCGCCGCAGCGAGAAGTCCGGCGTCCAGAGCCGGCTCGTCCTCGTACTCTTCCATTATTTCCTTGCCTTCGTCGAGAATGCCTTCAATGGCATCGCATTTTTTGCCACGGGCGGGCTTGCCAAGCAATTCGAATACCTGTTCCAGGCGTTCAATCTGGCCCTCGGTCTCCGCGTGATGCTTTTCAAAAGCCGCCCTGAGCTTGTCCGACGTAGCCGCCTTGGCCATTTTCGGGAGCGACTTATAGATTTGCTTTTCCGCGTAGTAAATATCCTTGAGCGTATCCAGAAATAGCGCGTTGAGGTCTTTGTCGGACATCGGACACTCCGTCATGTATTGCGATAGCGCGAAACCAATACGGCGGCGTGATGATCGTTCCTGGCTTTGCGCGATGGGCGATATATTTTTCTTTGCCGCTCGTCTCGAAAACGGGAATTCACGAGGGTCGGGGAAGGATTCGAAAGCGTAGAACCGATTGAGAGCAGGCGATAAAAAAAGGCTTCCGCGTACGGAAGCCTGAGGGTCTTTCAAGAGGCCTTTCCTTATATCGCAACGCCATAGTAATCGTTCACCGAGCGCGCGCTCGCAGGATCATTCCAGTTCCAGGAGTTGTCGTTATTATACTTCGGTGCCCCCTTGAGCTGCTTCTCGGTAATGCCGGTGCGGTATCCGCCGAGATTAGTGTCGTACTTCAACGACTGCCACGGCAGGGGATAGTAATCGTCGCCGATGCCGAGAAAGCCGCCGAAGCTCAACACGGCGTAGGAGACCTTGCCGCTCATCTTGTCGATCATGACCCGCTCGATCTTCCCGATCTTGGTGTCGCCGGAACCATACACCGCGGTTCCTTCCACCTTATCGCTGCCGATTAGGGAACCAGTTTCTCTTGCTTCCGTGACCATAGTGGTCCTCCCTTTGGTTGATTTCGATTGAACGGCGAACCCAAACAATTGTTCCTCCTTGGGAAGATGGGCTCGTCGAATACCCTGAATTCGAAAGATACCCCGGCGCATTCAAGCCCCGCGCCAAAGTCTTTGACCTCAAAGAAAATCACGTAATCGCGCGAGTTCAACAATATGTTCGGCTGACAAAACGGCGCTTACTAACTCTCCCTGCGGAGCAGTATGGATTTCATAGAGATGATGTTGGGTCGCGGGCCTCGACATGAACTCCTCGATGCATTCGTCGAGAGTGCCGTCGAAGACCAGGTAAGGACTGGGATGATTTGCCCTTGTATTGCGTTCGTTGTTTACGGAAGGCCATTTTCGAAGATCTGCAGGGCTATCGAAATTGATTTGAAGAGTCCCAGCCACGCTTCGCCTTCTTTCGCTTCGAGCACCTTCTTAGAGGTCCTTTTCATCGGGTAATCCAATTTGGTCTTGTAATCAGCTACAGGGCGATTTGTTCCATATTAACTTGCTGTCGCAAGATCATATTAGCTTCGAACAAGGTTCCCCTTTCGGGCGTTTTTCACCTGGCTGAGGAGGCTAAGATGAAAGATGCAAAGACGTACCGGGAATATGCAGCCGACTGCATCCGGATAGCAAAGCTCACGGGCGGGAAAGACAAAGAAACGTTGTTGAAGATGGCTGAGACTTGGGAAGAGTGCGCCAGAGAAGCTGAGCGGAAGGGCAAAAAGTTGAGCTGTTGAGCCGTAAAACAGCGCGGGATTTTAGTGCAAATATGGGCGAGCTGGGGTGGAGCGCCGATAGCAGTCAAATTCTGATCCCGAACACAATTCTGATCCCGAACACAGAGAGCGAGGGACACTAAACGGCGGCGGCCGGCCCGGGATCTTCTTTTAAAATCTCTCCGAGCGACGATTTTCAAACCGGCGGCAGCGGTCGCTGAAGCGGTTCCGCTTCATCCCATGGTACGCGCAGCCAAGCGTCGCATGGCTCGGCCGTGGTCCGCATCACCGGCGTAGCTTTTGGAGGTATCGGTTCAACGTTCGTTCGCATTCGGGACGGCGGATGACGATCCCCAGCCAAAAGGCAGACGGAAGCGAGCCTGCGGCGCCAACCCCGCGCTTTTACCTGCCGATTTTCAAATCAACCCGGCCAGTCGCAGCAGCACGCCCGCCGCGCAGGAACCGCCCAGCACTGTCAGCATGCCCAGGTTGAAGCGGAAGATCGCGATCGCCGCCGCGATCGCCAGCGCCAGCGCCGCAAGATCGATGCTCGATAAGACCGGCATTTCAAACGACAGTCCGAACGACCGCACCGGCGAGGTCTCGCGAAACACGGTGTGCAGCGCGAACCAGATCGACAGATTGAGGATCACGCCGACCACGGCGGCGGTAATCGCGGCGAGTGCGCCGGCCAGTCCCTTGTTGCCGCGCAGGCTTTCGATGAAGGGAGCGCCGAGAAAGATCCAGAGAAAGCACGGCGTGAAGGTGACCCAGGTCGCCAGCAGACCGCCGAGCGTCCCGGCCAGCACAGGCGACAGCGTGCCGGGGTCGCGGAACGCCGCCATGAAGCCGACGAACTGCAGCACCATGATCAGCGGTCCCGGCGTGGTCTCGGCCATGCCGAGGCCATCCAGCATCTCGCGCGGGCCGACCCAGTGATAATGCGCGACCGCCTGCTGCGCCACATAGGCCAGCACCGCATAGGCGCCCCCGAACGTCACCAGCGCCATCTTGCTGAAGAACAGCGCGATCTGGCTGAACACATTGGCCTGCCCGAACGCGATCAGCAGCGCTGCGACCGGCACCAGCCACAGCAGCAGCCACACCGCGCTGACCTTCAGCGCGCGGGCGACGCTGGGCCGGACATGGTCGGGCAATTCCTCTCCGAGCATGCTGTCGACCGCGGCATTGCCCTTGCCGGCGCCATGCGGCGCCGCCGCGAATTCCGACCGGCCGCCCCTCGCGCCGAGATAGCCGCTCACGCCGGCGCCGATGATGATCACCGGGAAGGGCACGCTGAAAAAGAAGATCGCAACGAAGGCGCCCGCCGCAAGCGCGATCATGAGCCGGTTGCGCAGCGCCCGCTTGCCGAGGCGGACCACGGCCTGGATCACGATCGCCAGCACCGCCGCCTTGAGACCAAAGAACAGCGCCTCGATGAATCCGACATGGCCGTAGGCGGCGTAGACATAGCTCAAGCCCATGATGGCGATGATTCCGGGCAGAATGAACAGGCCGCCCGCCATGACGCCGCCGGCCGTCCGGTGCAGCAGCCAGCCGATATAGGTGGCGAGTTGCTGCGCCTCCGGTCCTGGCAGCAGCATGCAATAGTTGAGCGCGTGCAGGAATCTGCTCCCGGAAATCCAGCGCTTTTCCTCGACCAGGATGCGGTGCATCACCGCGATCTGCCCGGCAGGGCCGCCAAAGCTCAGCAGTGCCACGCGGAGCCACACGCGAAAGGCCTCGGAAAAGCTGATGCCGTGACCGGCATCAGCTCTCGTTCTGTCGATCATGCCGTCCATCACGGCTTGGCCTTGTTGGTCGGCCAGTTGTGGGTCTCGTTGGTGGCATCGCGGCACCAGCGATAGAACGCATCGTAGACCACGAGACCGGCTTCGAGCTGTTCGAGATCGTCGTCGAACATCCGCGACAGGCCGAGCGACGCCGCAAGCAGGCCAGGCGCTTCCGGACTGAGATCGAGCCGCCCGGTGTCGGCGGCGCGCACCGTGGTTGCGAGCCGCAGCATCGGCGGCGTCGCCAGCCCGAACTCCTCGACCATCACGTCGAACGTGCATTGCTCGCCGCGATGGCTCCAGAACACATTTTCGATGTCGAAGGGGACCGCGTTGAAGCGTTCGCCGACCGCGACCACCTCCGGCGGCGCCACGTACAGGAACACCGCGTTCGGATCGATAAACCGCCGGATCAGCCACGGGCAGGCGATGCGGTCGATCTTGGGGCGGGCGCGCGTCACCCAGACGGTGCGCCCCTGCGCGTCGCGCGGGGGGAGTTTCGATGCAGCCACCAAAGGGAGCTTGGCCGCCTTCCAGCCCTCGAAGCCGCCTTCGAGCGATTCGGCTTCCACGCGAAGCTGCCTCAGCCACGCCGCGGCGCCCTGCGCAAGCTTCGCGCCGCGCAGGCAGACGACGATCGCCGTGCGTCCGGCGAATTCCTGGCCCCAGTCGGCGGCCGTCTCATAACGGCGCCTTACAGCGCCGGGAATCAGCCGCGGATCGGCGGCAAAGTCCTCGTCGGTGCGGACGTCGATCAGCACGGGCGTATGCGGCGTGCCGATCAGTCGGGCCAGTTTTTCGGATGATATCGTTGTGGGAGATGACATTGATGCGCCCTCGTGAAGTACGGGACGCGATACTTGGGCATGTCGCCTCGTGGGGGGATCGCAGAACCCCCATGGCTGTACTACAGCTAATCCGGCGCGGTCTGTCAATGCGCCTGGTGCGGCGCTTCCAGGAGAGGGCATCCGATATGCACACCTTCGCCGCCGCTGGCGCCGGTTTCCTGCTCGCCGTGTTGTGGTTCGACCTGATGTTCGACGTGCAGACGCGCGGGCATGCCGGCGACGTGCTGCCGCGGGAAGTATTGGCCTCGATCTCCGCCTACTACCGCCGTGTCACCACCGAGGCCTATCCGATGAACCGTCTGGTCGTGCTGGTGATGCTGCTGACAATCGGTGCCATCGTCGCCGCGATCGTGCAGGGCGAAAATCCCTGGTGGATCGGTTGGGGCTCGCTGCTGCTCGCCGGCAGCGGCTTTGTGCCGACCATGAGACGCACCGTTCCCAACGCCCGCCGGTTGGGCACCGGCAAGGATTTGGCAGAAGAGCAATCGCGGCTCGCCCGCGCGGTCTGCCGCGACCACCTGTTCAGTTTCGCGCGGATGGCTGGGGTCCTGTGCCTGCAGCTGATCGCGCGGTAGCGCGGGATGACTTTTGATTGACTCGATCCGTCCGGGTTTCCTTCACCTCTCCCCATCGGGGAGAGGTCGGATTTGCGCAGCAAATCGGGTGAGGGGACGCAGCTCTCACGTGAGACCGTAATCCCTCACCCGGCGCGGAGCCTGTCATCGGGCGCGCATTCGCGCGACCCGTTGGCGCCGACCTCTCCGGATGGGAGAGGTGGCCGGCCAGCGAACAAATCGATCGAATTAAAGCTCATCTGGCTTTAGGCGGTGCCGCGCGTAGGCGCCACCGATCAAGCGAGTTGCAATGCCGAACGCCGGGCCGGGGCAACGCAACCGGCAACGAAGTCCCGGATATGCTCCGGGATGGCCGTGCCTTCGATGTCGCAGCGGGTCTGGATTTCGTCCGCGATATCTCTGGAGACGTCCTGCGACCAGTGCTCGAGCGTGTTGTAGGCGATGACGCGGGCCGGTTCGTCAAACTGCCCCGACATCAGCTCCGCAATAATCGTTTCAACGTCCGAGCGTTCGATCTCGGTTTCGTCGTGGAGGTTTCCGAATTGGCCCTTGCGATCGACAACGAGATAAAGGGTCTGATCGGCCCCATAAGGCACCATCCAACGGGTTTTCGGCATAACAACCTCCGACACTGTGGACTCGAATAGCCAGGGACGGCATTTGTTCCAGCTGCCCGAACCAACTTTAGTCTCGGGGTTGTTTTCGGTTGAAAGTGGACCTCAATGTCCCGCTATTCCGTGCGATCCGATCAGCGCGGATCGATGCGGGTAATCGCGGGCATGACCATCAGTTTCGCGGTGCGGACATCGGCGGCGGGCCGAGGCCCATCGGTTTCTTCGGCCTCAGCGTCCCGATGTAGAACGAGGACCCCGCCACCAGGAAAAAACAGACGAGATAGACGATATAGGCCTGCGGCGGGGTCATCGCCCACTTGACGAGGCGTCTGAATGCTGATGCCGGGCCGGTCTCGGTTTCCATGCAGCGGTTTTGCGCGAAACCGGGCCGGATGGAAAGGGCAAATCGCCTTAACGCGCCGGCGCTCACTTCGCCGCTGGCTCCCGCCGCAGCAGGGACAGCGCAAGCAGCGCCGAAAGGCTGAGCGCGGAGGATACGATCAGCACCTCGCTTCCCATCCTGTCGATCAACAATCCGAACGCCAGAGGGGCAGCCGCCTGCGCCATCCGCGCCGGTGCGCCGATGATGCCGAGCCGATAGCCATAATTCTGCGGCCCGAAGATTGCGAGCGGCAGCGTGCCGCGCGCGATGGTGAGGATGCCGTTGCCGGCGCCGTGAAAGATCGCAAACACGCTTGCGGCGCCGCCGCCCGCGAGCGCGAGGATGGCCGCGCCGATCGGATGGGTCAGGCAGGCGAGCCGGGTCGAGACCAGCGGGTGATAGCGCGACAAGAAGCCTGCTTCGACAATGCGGGCGGCGACCTGCGCCGGCCCGATCAGCGCGCCCGCCGTCACCGCCTGCAGCGAGGTCGCCCCTGCCGCCTCGAGAATGCGCGGCAGATGCGCCGCCATTGCGCCGGTGACCGTCCAGGCGGCCGCGAAGGCGAACGCCAGCAGCACCATGGTCCGATCGATCGGGATGTGCGGTTTCGTCGATACTGCTGCCGCCGCTTTCGCGCCCTTCACGGCGGGCAGCATGAAGAGATTGATCGGCAGGCCGATCAGGATATGCGCGAGCGCCCAGGCAAAACAGGTGTCGCGCCAGCCGATGGTATCCAATCCCCACGCGGTCAGCGGCCATCCCACGGTCGAGGCAAAGCCCGCCAATAGCGTAATGCCGGTGATCGATCCGCGCGCGGCATCGCCATAGATGCGCCCGAGTGCGGCGAAGGCGGCATCGTAAAGGCCACATCCCATGCCGACGCCGAGCAGGAGCCAGGCTGCGATCAGGACCGGGATCGACGCGCTGACGCCGAGCAAGGCGAGCCCCGCCGCCAGCGTCAGATTGGAGATCGCCAGCACCGAGCGGCCGCCGACCAGATCGATCTGCCGGCCAACCCACGGGCCGAGCAGGGCCGAAATCACCAGCGCGGCCGAGAAGGCGGCAAAGATCCAGTTCGACGAAACGCCGAGGTCGCGCGCGATCGGATCGGCCAGGATCGCCGGCAGGTAATAGCTGGAGGCCCACGCCAGCGTCTGCGTGGTGCCGAGCGCCGCGATCAGCCGAAACTCGCGTCCGGTCATGGCTTAGACGCCATTCTTTTTCCTCGCCGGCGTCATCCGCATCCGCATCCCGTTTTGCCCCGTTGCTTGGCATTTGCATCGGCCACGCAACAGGCGTCAACAGCCGACAACGCCGGTCCGCCACAGCAATTATTCGCATCGGGCGCAGCCGTGCGATTGCAGACGCCGGTTTCGGGCAACACCAGTTCGACGCGTTCGGCGGCCTCATGATCGCCAGCGATATCGGCGGCAATCGAGCGCACCTGCTCGTAGCCGGTGATCATCAGGAAGGTGGGCGCCCGGCCGTAGGATTTCATGCCGGCGAAATAGAAGCCGGGTTCGGCTTGCGCCAGTTCCCGCGCGCCATGCGGTCGAACGGTGCCACAGCTGTGTTCGTTGGGATCGATCAGCGGCGCCAGCGTCATCGGACATTCGATCGAGGGATCGAGCTGGATGCGAAGCTCGCGCACGAAATCCAGATCGGGGCGGAAACCGGTGGCCACAATGAGTTCATCGACGACGATGTGACGGCCACAGCAACCTGCGCCGGTGCCGATCAGCAGGCGAGGGCCGTCTACGGTCAGGTGCGAAACGCGAAACTCGCTTTCCACCTTGATCCGGTCCGCCGCGACCAGCGCGGCGAAGGCGGCGCCGAGTTCGCCACGGGCGGCGAGTTTGTCGTTGGGGCCGCCGCCGAAGGCTTTTGCGGGGTCATTGCCGCGCAAGAGCCAGATCGGGCGGGTTTCCACCGCCTGCGTCGCCAGCCGCGCCAGATCGGTCAAGGTGCCGATTGCGGAGTGTCCGGCGCCCAGCACTGCGACGGTTTTTCCGGCATAGCGGGCGCGGTCTCTTCCCAGCACATCCGGCATCCCATACGCGATTCTGCTCGCTGCCTGCTGTTCGCCGATCGCGCGCAGCCCATTTGCGCCGGCCGGATTTGGCGAATGCCAGGTTCCGGATGCGTCGATGACGGTATCCGCCCTGACGACTTTGGAGCCTGCTCCGTTCTGATAACGAATTTCGAACGGGGCGGCTTCGCGGCCCCTGGTCTTGAGCTTGTCGAAACCGAAACGGCCGATATCGGTGACGCGGCTCGAGGTGTGAATGTGGGTGGCGAGAGCAGTTTTGGTGGCGAGCGGTTGAAGGTAGCGCTCGACCAGCTCACTGCCGGTCGGATACTGGTCCGGGTCGGGAGAGTTCCACCCCGTTGGTGCCAGCAGGCGCGCCGCAGCGTGGTCGATATTGTATTCCCAGGGCGAGAATAGTTGAACATGGCCCCATTGCCGGACCGCATGTCCGGCACGCTCGCCGGCCTCCAGCACGATCGGCCGCAGGCCTCGCTCCAGCACATGCGCGGCCGCAGCGAGCCCGACCGGGCCTGCGCCGATGATTGCCACCGTCTTTGCTTCACTCATGGCATTCTCCTGTCAAACTAGAAGTATCGAAATTAAAGGGCGCGGGAAACCTACGCCGCCGTCTTTGTGTCCTTGGTTTCCGCATCCGCGCAGCACTCGGCGACCAGGAAATCAACCAACCCCTGCATGACCTCATAATTGGCGTGACAGATGAGGGTAGTGGCTTCGCGCACCTGGGTGACGAGGCCCACCACCACCAACGCCTTGATATGGTGGGAAAGCGTCGAGGGCGCGATCTTCAACCTGTCCTGCAGGCGGCCGACCGGCATGCCCGCGGCGCCGGCGCGAATCAGGGTCCGATAAATCTTGAGCCGGGTCGGGTTGCCCAAGGCTTCGAGGTGCGCGGCTGCGTCATCGAGTTTCATGACGGCAGCCTCTCACAGGGCCGCAACGTTGTCAACCGTATTTCTAGTAATATAGAAATAATGATGCGCCCGCGGACAAGGATCGCGGCAAGGGCTTGACACGATTCATTATATCGATAACTCTAGATACATGGAATCGGAAGAGGCCATTCTTGCGCTCGCGGCACTAGCCCAATCGACCCGGCTCGAGGTGTTCCGGCTGTTGGTGAAGCACCAGCCGGAGGGGCTCGCGGCCGGTGACATCGCCAAGGCGCTGGGGGTGCCGCAAAACACCATGTCGTCGCATCTTGGGATTCTTTCCCGCGCAGGTCTGGTGTCGCCGCAACGCTTCAGTCGCTCGATCGTCTATCGCGCAGATCTCGCGCGACTGCAGGCAATCGTGCTGTTCATGCTCAGGGATTGCTGCGACGGACCGCTGGAGGTCTGCGCGCCGCTGATTGAAGGCCTCACGCCTCGTTGTGCTCCGCCAAAGAAGAAGCGCGCTTATGCAAAGCTCTGACTTGCCGCGCCGGCTGGTGGCGGAGGCGCTCGGCACCGCGCTGCTGGTGGCGACCGTGGTCGGCTCCGGCATCATGGCCGAAACCCTCACCCGGGACGCGGCGCTGGAGCTGCTCGGCAACACGCTGCCGACGGGTGCGATTCTGGTCGTGCTCATCACGATTCTCGGACCCGTTTCGGGGGCGCATTTCAATCCCGCGGTGACTCTCGTCTTTGCGCTCAAGCGCGAGATGACGCCCCGCGAGGCCCTGCTTTACGTTGCGGTGCAGATCGCCGGTGGCATCGCCGGAACCGTGACGGCGCATGCGATGTTCGCGCTGCCGCTGCTCGAAGCCTCGCTGAAAATGCGCACCGGAGGCGCGCAATGGCTGGCCGAAGGCGTCGCCGCCTTCGGGCTGGTCGCGACCATCCTGGCCGGAATCCGCTTCGCTCGTGCCTCCGTGCCCTGGCTGGTCGGTCTTTACATCACCGCGGCCTATTGGTTCACCTCGTCGACGTCGTTTGCGAACCCAGCGGTGGCGATTGCGCGTTCTTTGACCAATACCTTTTCCGGAATTCGCCCCGTTGACCTCCCGGGCTTCATTGCCGCCGAACTCTGCGGCGCAGTGGTGGCGTTGCTGCTGATGGGCTGGCTTTTGCGCGCCACAGGCGAGGGCGCCCCAATGGCGGAGGAGGCGCAATTATGAGCGTGACGATCTATCACAATCCCGATTGCGGCACCTCGCGCAATACGCTGGCCATGATCCGGCAAAGCGGCGAAGCGCCGGAGGTCATCGAATATTTGAAGAACCCACCCAGCCGGGCGCGGTTGATCGAATTGATCAAGGCGATGAATATCCCGGTTCGCGCGCTGCTGCGCGAGAAGGGAACGCCCTATGCGGAGCTTGGGCTCGCCGATCCCAAATGGAGCGACGACCAGCTCATCGATTTCATGCTGGCGCACCCGATCCTGATCAACCGGCCGATCGTGGTGACGCCGAAAGGCACAAAGCTGTGCCGGCCGTCGGAGACGGTGCTCGACGTCCTGCAGAATCCCCACATCGGCCGTTTCCTGAAGGAAGACGGCGAGGTGGTCGACGCCCCCTGAAGCCCCTGTTATGGCAGCCATCCCGCCGCTGGCAATGGCGGCCGGACCAGCCCGGGCAGCGCGCTGCCCGGGCTTGGCGCTGAGGGAAATCGTCCCGTTCAGGCCGTGTAATCGATCGACTTGAAGCTGAGATGCTTCACCGCCTCCGGCGCATCCGCGATTTTGCGGATATTGCCCCAGGTCTGCTTGTAGTTCGGAATGACGAGCTCGTTTACACCCGGCGACACCACGTTGCCTTGCACGCCGTCAGGGTTGGCGAATAGCATGAAGGTCTGCTTCGGCTTCGCCGTCGGCGTCGGATACACCATCGCCTGGGTCGATCCGTTTTCGTTGTAGACCTCGACCAGATCGCCGGCCTTGAGCTTGAGCTCGGCCATGTCTGCCGGGTTCATCTGGATGAACGGGAACGGCACGCGGTCGCTGACGAACTCGTTTTCCTGATCGAGGTAGGAACTCTGCCAGGTGATGTTGCTGCGGCCGTTGTTGACGAGGAATGGCCAGTTCTTGCGTTCGTCTTCCTTGCCGGGCGCCTGCAGGCCGCGCCACTGGGTCGCCATGAACGTCGCCTTGCCGTCCTTGGAATTGAACTTCCCGTCGGCAAACAGCCGCTTGGTGCCGACGATCTTGCCGTCCTTGAAATCCGTCGCGGGCTCCTGGAAGCCGTTGGTGCCCATGACGCGCAGCCGCTCATAGGTGACGAGCGCGCCACCCTTTTCGTGGCCGTGATAACCGTCCATGAAGGCGTCTTCCTCGGTCTTCCAGTCAAAGCCCTTGAACTTGTCGGCAGCCTCTCCCTTGCCCTGCTCGCGCAGCACACGCTCCATGTTGTTGGCGATGCGGGCGGCGATCAGGCTGTCGGGCATCGCCCGGCCCGGCGGGTCCATGTATTTTTCGGTCAGACGCATCCGGCGTTCGCCGTTCATGGAAGTCAGGTTGGCTTCTCCCGAGGTTGCGGCGGGCAGCCAGACATGGCAGGCCTCACCGATCTTGGTCGGCACGATGTCGACATCGACCGCAAACAGGCCGCCCTTCTTGATCGCGGCGATGATGGCGCTCACCATCGCCGGGCGATCGCCGTAAGACACCGACATCATGGCTTCCTTCACCATGTCAGTGCGCTTCTTGTAGACCTGCTTGAACTTGAAGGCGTTGAGCGTGGTCTTGTAGTGATCGCATCCCCAGATGTGATGCACGCCGCCCTTGCCCTCGATCAGCAATTTGTCGATGTAGGGCGCGGGCCGCGACCCCGGGTAATCCGGCCGCGAATAACCTTCCTGGTGGCCTCCCATGCGAACGCAGCCGCCGCCGGGCCGCCCGACATTGCCGGTGGCGAGAGCGACGTTCACGAGCGCGCCGTTGGTGCGATAGTTGTCGTTGCCCCAGATCAGGCCCTTCTCATAGGCGAACATGGTGCGGCGGCGGGCGCCGCCCTGCTTGGGCTCGGCGATCCACTCCGCCGATTTGCGGATCTGATCGACGGTGAGGCCGGTGATGCGCGCGGCTTCCTCCAGGCTGGTCTTGTTGGCCTTGACCGCCGCGTCGAAATCCTTTGTCGATGCGGCGATGAAGGTCTTGTCCGTCCAGCCCCTGTCCGCGATATAGGTCAGCCAGGCATTGAACAGAGCAAGATCGGTGCCGGAATTGATGGCCAGATGCATCACGCCGTCCTTGCCGGCCTCCACCTCGCAGGCGTTGACGGTGACCGTGCGGCGGGGATCGACGATGACGATGCGGCCTTGCGCGACCGGCTCCGAACCGAACTCGGCCTTCTTCTTGTCCATCGACGTGCCGCGCAGATTCGGCACCCAATGATTTCAGGAAATAGTTGGTCTGGGTTTCCAGCGCGTTGGTGCCGACCGCGACAATGGTGTCCGCAAGCTCGGCGTCTTCGTAGCAGTTGTTGAGCTCGCCTACGCCCATGTCGCGGGTGGCGTGGACCTCGGAGTTGTAGGCGGGCCGGTTGTGGATGCGGATGTTCTTGACCTTCATGGCGCCGAAATAGAGCTTGCCGGTGCCCCAGGTATTCTCATAGCCGCCGCCCGCGCCGCCATGGTCGAAGGCGGAGACGAACAGTCCATCTTCGCCCATGTCGTTGATGACGCCGACCGTTACGCGCGACACGAGATCGAGCGCGTCATCCCAGCCGGTCGGCTGCATCTGTCCGTAGCGCCAGACCATCGGATCGGTGAGGCGCTGCAATTGCGTATTGCGCTGGCGCGAATAGCTCATTTCGGCGATGCGGGCTCCGCGTACCGAGCCAAGCCCGGAATTCACGACGCACTTGTCGTCGGGTTTGATGACGATGTGTACGTCCTCGCCGTTCTGCTTGACGATGTTGTACATCGACGGCGCGTACCACGCCGGGGACTCGGCCGGTTGCTGCTTGGCGAGATCGACGCCGAATGCGTTTTCGCCGGGCGCGCTGCCGCCCTGCTTGTTGATCGGCCACGTGTATGCCTTGTAGCCGCAGCCGACGATGCAATAGTGGCAGACGACGTTGAATTCGGTGGCGCCCTTGGGGATGATGGGGAGCCGGTCGATGTGGCGTTTATAGGTCATGGTCGCCTCCCTCTAGAGAATATTGGACAGCCGGCCGTACAAAAGCTCGTCGATGCCTTCGGCATAGATGTCGCCCTTGTCGTCGACGCGCAGCACGTATTGCGGGAGGTTTTGCGTGGCGTGTCCCCAGACCTCCATGCCGCCGTCCTCGCAGTCGAAACGCGAATAGTGGCCGGGGCAGTTCAATGTCCGGTCGGATTTGTTGTAATTGAGGGGAAACCCCTTGTGCGGGCAGCTGGTCGAAAAGCCGACCACGTCGCCCTCGGCGCCGACGCCGCCGGGCACGCGCTTGCCGAGCTTGAGCAACACGCCGGGCGCATCGCCGTCCGGATAGGCTACCGTGAAGGGTTCGTTCGGTTTGAGATCGGAGATGTTTGCGAGCCGGTTCGAGGGGTAGTCGACCCCGGCGGCCCCCGGCGCGGCCCTGGCTTGGGCCGGTACCATCGTCGCAACCGCCGCTCCCGCGGCGGCAAAACCGGCGCCTCCCAGAAATCGGCGACGGCCGGCATCAACCATTTTATCGCAATGGTTCATAGACGTTCTCCCCGGACACGCCGGTACGCCTACCGGCTGGTTTCCTATGAGGGTGCGGCCGGTACGCCTACCGGCCGGGCGCCTCGTTCAAAAAATCGCCACATGGCTCCTGAAGCCGGACGACATGTCGAGACGTCTCGACATATTCAATAGTGGAAACTTTCTGGCTTGTCACCTGGGCGTGAGCTAAAAGTAACGTGAATTGGAAGCACAGAGGTTGATGCGATGCGCAAAACGATGCTGGCAGTCGCCAGTCATGCCGGCCCTGTTTCATCTGGAAACAAACTGACCGAAGCGCATGCGATTTCCGCCCTTTCTGCCCTGGCGCAGCCAACGCGACTCGCGATCTTCCGCCTCTTGATCAAGCATGAACCCATCGGCATCACCGCCGGAGTAATTGCGGAAACCGTGGGTGCGCCGCACAACACCTTGTCGACACATCTGGCGATTTTGGTGAGGGCCGGCCTGCTGCGGAGCTCCCGCGAAGGACGCACGATCATCTATCGTTCGGATGTGGACGGCATGCAGACGCTGCTCTCATTCCTCGTCAACGACTGCTGCGACGGGCATCCTGAATTATGCAATCTTCTGGCTCCGGCTGTGGGCTGCGGCTGCGGTCCCGCTATGGTCAAGGCGCCTTCGAGCAAAAAACCGTCCACCGCAGGACAGAAAAAGCGCTCCCGATAGCAGAGCACGCCCGCGTCGCCATTTCTTCAGCCTGCCTTCGGTCGCGAGCCATGGGCTGTCATGCCGCTGTCATCTAACTAACGATGCTGTGTTGCGGATCGAAAAAGCTTTCCCCGAGCGTCTTCTCCGTTTAATATTTCCATATGTCGAGACTTATAGACTAATCGGAGGTCATCGCCGGATTTGGCTCGCTTGGGCAAACCACCAGGCTCGCCGTTCTCCGCAACCCTGAAAGTTCATCCGGACGGACTCAATGCCGGCGATATCGCGCGCATGTGCGAGGTGCCGCACAACACCCTGTCGGCGCATCTGAGCGTGCTGAGCCGCGCCGGGCTGGTGCTGGTTGAACGGCAGGGTCGAGTCATGAACTACCGCGCCGATCTCCGCGGATTCCGGGGGCTGGTTGAATTCCTGGCGCGGGATTGTTGTGGGGGCCGACCCGAACTTTGCGCCGATATCTTGCAGCGATACCCCGACGTAAACGATGAGGCGAATGAAACGGAGAAATTCATGGCACCTGCATTCAACGTTCTCTTTCTCTGCACCCGCAATTCCGCCCGATCGATCATCGCTGAAGCCTTGCTCGAAAAGATCGGTCGGGGCCGGTTCAACGCTTATTCCGCCGGTTCCGAGCCCGCGGCGGTCCCTCTTCCGGAAGTGATCGATCGCCTGAAGGTTCTCGGTCACGACGTGTCCCGCTTGCGGTGCAAATCCTGGGACGAGTTCAAGCGGCCGGACGCCCCCCGAATGGATTTCGTCATCGCACTGTGCGACGCGCCGCATGGTCAATTCTGTCCTGACCTCTCCGGCCAACCGGTGACAGCCGCGTGGCCCCTTCCAGACCCCGCTCAGTTCAAGGGTTCGGCAACCGAACGCACCACCCTGCTGAACGAGCTTTACGCGATGATCCGCCGGCGCCTCGAAATATTCACAAGCCTTCCGTTTGCGTCGCTTGACCGTATGGCGTTGAAAGCGCGACTTGACGAGATCGGCGACACGGCCCGCGTATTGCCCTGAGAGGACATCAAAGATGAAGATCGGCATCAACGGCATGGGCCGCATCGGTAGACTGGCGTTGCGCTCCGCCATGGGCGGCATCCACCGGCGGGATGCGGATCCGCGCGCGAAGAACCGGCTCGATATCGTTCACATCAATGAACTCAAAGGCGGGATCGCGGCGACCGCGCATCTGATCGAGTTCGACAGCATTCACGGGAGGTGGAATACGTCGATCGGCGTGGAAAACGGCCACGCCATCATGCTCGACAATCACCGCATCGGCTTCAGCGAACATGGTGATCCCGGCGAGGTCGCCTGGGGCGATTTGGGCTGTGACATCGTGCTCGAATGCACCGGCAAGTTTCTCCAACCAGGCAAACTTCAGTCCTATTTCGAGCGCGGGGTGAAGCGCGTCATCGTTGCGGCGCCGGTCAAGGACGCTGCCGCGCTCAACATTGTCGTCGGGGTAAACGACCACGAATATGATCCGGCTCGACACCGGCTGCTGACTGCGGCTTCGTGTACGACGAACTGCCTGGCGCCAGTCGTCAAGGTGATCCACGAAGCCATCGGAATACGCCATGGTCAAATCACGACGATCCACGATCCCACCAACACCAACGTTGTCGTCGACGCCCCGCACAAGGATTTGCGACGCGCGCGGTCCGCCATGCTCTCGCTGCAGCCGACCAGCACCGGCAGCGCCACGGCCATTGCTCTCATTTATCCGGAGTTGAAGGGCAAGCTGAACGGCCACGCCGTGCGCGCGCCCGTGCTCAATGCGAGTTTGACGGACTGTGTGTTTGAACTGAAACGGCCGACCACGGTCGAGGAAGTCAACGGGCTGTTCAAGTCTGCATCAGAAAGCGCATTGGCGGGAATCCTGGGGTACGAGACGCGACCTCTCGTCTCGGCCGACTATACCAACGATTCCCGGAGCGCGATCGTGGACGCCTTGAGTACGATGGTCACGGACGATACCTTGTTGAAGGTTTACGCTTGGTATGACAACGAAGTCGGCTACGCCTGCCGCATGGTCGACCTTGCCAACATCGTTCGGGAGGGCGGCCTATGATCGCGACAGCGCGCAATTATTTCATTGTGACGGCATCCTATTGGGGATTTACGCTGGTCGACGGCGCTCTGCGGATGCTGGTTCTCTTTCACTTTTTCCAGCTGGGATATACGCCGTTTACGCTGGCGTTCCTGTTCTTGCTTTATGAAACGGCCGGAATCGGTGCCAATCTTGCCGGCGGCTATTTCGCGTCTCGGTTCGGCATTCCCCGCATGCTCGCGATCGGCCAGGTGCTTCAGATCGCCGGCCTTGTGATGCTTTCGGCGCTCGATCCCGACTGGGGCGCCGTCGCATCGGTCGCCTGGGTCGTCGTTGCCCAAGGCATCGCCGGCGTCGCCAAGGATTTGACCAAGACCGCCTCAAAATCCGCGATCAAAGCGACTTCGGCCGAGGGTAGCGGGCAATTATTCCGCTGGGTTGCCTGGTTCACGGGTTCGAAGAACGCGATGAAGGGTATCGGCTTCTTCATTGGCGGCCTGTTGCTGGATCTGGTGGGGTTTCGGCATGCGCTCTGGCTGATGGCTGCGTTGCTCGGGATCGTATTTGTTGCGGGCCTTTTGCTGTTGCCGCGCCAGCTCGGCAAAGCGAAGTCGTCGAAGACAATGCGTGAGCTGTTCGCCAAGTCGAGGGCCGTCAACTTGCTGGCGGGAGCCCGCGTGTTCATGTTCGGCGCGAGAGACGTCTGGTTTGTCGTCGGATTGCCGGTCTTCTTGTACAGTTACGGCTGGCGCTTCTTGCAGGTCGCCGGATTTCTCGCCGCCTGGACCATCGCTTATGGCGGAATTCAGGCGATCGCGCCTTCGCTCGTGAGCCGCAGCGCGGACGGCTTGAGTCGTGAGGTGCCGGCTGCCAGAATCTGGGCGGCCGCTCTGGCCGCGGTCCCCATTGCACTGGCAGTCATAATGAACTCGGCCGACGTCGCACGCCCCGATCTCGTCCTGGTGCTCGGGCTGGCGCTCTTCGGGCTGCCATTCGCTGTGAATTCATCCCTGCATTCGTATCTCATTCTGGCCTACGCCGGATCGGAAAAGGCCGCTGAGGACGTCGGCTTCTATTATGCCGCAAATGCGGCTGGCCGCCTGCTCGGCATCACTCTGTCCGGGCTGCTGTATCAGATCTCCGGCATCACCGGCTGTCTGATCGGCTCCGCCGCGATGCTGCTGGTTTGCTGCCTTATCACGTTGTTGCTTCCTTTGGCGGCGGCATCGCTTCCGGCAGAGCAGCAGGTGGCGTGAGGGCGTGGCGTGCTCTATCCGACGCTGCGACCTTGAGAGGCACGGCTGTCTGAGTAGGACAGCGCCGACGTCATATCTGCTACGTCGATGGTCCCTGGATGTCGGCAGGTTGCCTTTCGCCGCGCCGGATTGCGCGGCATAATGGTGGCATGGATGTCGCACCGCGTCTGCAGCTGATGAACTGGCTGGTGAGCCAGGGTCTGACCAGTCTGCCGGAAAACGACCTGCTGCGCGGCTTTTGCGAGCGCTGCCGGGCCGGCGGCCTCAAGCTGTCGCGCGGACTGGTTTTCATCGATACGCTGCACCCGATTTTCGAGGGCCGCGGGTTTCGCTGGAACGATAGCGAGACCAACGAGGCCGATACGTTCGAATATGTGTCGACCAGCGCGGGCTCCGCCGCGCAAAACTGGCGCCGCTCCGTGTTCCACCACCTGCTGGAAAACGGTCAGGACGATATGCTGATCGATCTCGCCGATTGCGCTTCGCTGGACTTTACGCTGATCGATGAGCTCGCTGCCAACGGCCACCGGCATTTCCTCGCCTTCGTGCACCGCTTCGGGGAAGCCGGCACCATCGGCCAGATGGACTGCGTCTATTCCTATTGGCTGACGCGGCGACCGCAGGGATTCGGCGAGCAGGAGTTGGCGGCGCTGCGCGACCTGGTGCCGGTGCTGGGACTTGCGATCAAGTCGGCGGCGCAAGTGGATATCGCGCGCACGCTGGGCCGGGTCTATCTCGGCCGCGATGCCTCCGAGCAGGTGCTGCGCGGACGCATCGCGCGCGGCGTCACCGAGCGGATCAATGCGGTGCTGTGGTTTTCGGACCTGCGTGGCTCGACCGCGATCTCCGAAAACATGGCCCCGGACGAGATCATTCCGTTCCTCAACGATTATGCGCAGGCCTCCATCGACGCCATCCACGAGACGGGAGGCGACGTTTTGAAACTGATCGGCGACGGCGTGCTGGCGATGTTCACCGGCGCCGACATGGCGCTGGCGAAACGCCGTGCGTTGCGGGCCGAACATCGCTTCAGGCGCAACTTGGCTGCGCTCAACGTGCGCCGCATCGCCGATGGCCGGCCGATGACGTCGGCCTATGTCGGCCTGCATATCGGCGAGGTGTTTTACGGCAATATCGGAGCCGAGGACCGGCTCGACTTCACCGTGGTGGGGCCGGCGGTCAACGAAGTCAGCCGCATCGCCTCGATGTGCCGCTCGGTCGATCGCGAATTGCTGGCGTCATCGGATTTTCGCAACGGGCTCGATCCGGCGGGACAGCGCTATCTCGTCTCCACCGGCCGCTTCGCGCTGCGCGGCATCGGCCACGCCCAGGATCTCTATACGCTCGATCCCGGCGTCGGCGCCGACGAGGCCTTGGCCGGACGGTATGAGCGCTATCTGGCGGGTTAGGCGGCCGGCTTCGCCCGCCTTGTATAGAGCCCGACCGCGACCAGCGAGGCGACCGTCAACACGATGCCGAGCGCGAACATCGCCTCGTGCGACACGGTTGCCGCCAGATAAACCCCGATCGCCGCGCCCATCATCTGCCAGAAGCCGATCAGCGCCGACGCCGCTCCCGCTTTTTCGCCGAACGGCGAGAGCGCCTGCGCCGTGCCGAGCGGATTGACGATGCCCATGCCGAACACAAATACCGACAGCGCCCCCAGGAACGGCAGGAAGGCCGGGTCGAAGACCGACACCAGCAGCATCGCGATGCTGCCGGTCGAGGCCAGCAGCAGGCCGAACTGGACGGCGCGATCGAGCCCGAACCGCGGCGCCAGCCGCGTCGCCAGCATGCCCGCGCCGAATACGAACATCACCGTGCCTGCAAAAAACCAGCCGAGCGCGATCGGCGTGAAGTGCAGCGCTTCGATCAAGATCCGCGGTGCCGCCGAAAACATCGAGAACAGTCCGCCCATGATCAGGCTGACGGTTGCTGCCGGAACCAGGAAGCGGCGGTCGGTGACGAGCCCGAGATAGTTCTTGGCGATCGCCAGCGGATCGAGCGGGGTCCGCGTCGCGTGATGGGTTTCGCCGAACACGAGGTCATAAGCCACGGCGGCGATCGCCGCGAACACCGCGAGGAAGACGAATTCCGAACGCCAGCCAAATCCGCGATCGAGCGCGCCGCCGAGCAGCGGCGAGAAGCCGGGCGCGGCCGCCATCGCGATCATGATCAGCGCCATCGCCCGCGCCAGTGCGGCTCCTGTGAAGAGATCGCGGGCGATGGCACGCGACAGCACCGAGGTCGCGCAGGCGCCGGCGCTCTGGATGACGCGGCCGATCAACAGGCCCGGCAGGTCGTTGGCGAGGCCGCACCAGATGCTGCCGGCAAGGAACACGACAAATCCGGCCAGCACCGGCCAGCGCCGGCCGTAGCGGTCCGAGATGGGTCCGACTGCGAGCTGGCCGACCGCGAACACGGCGAGGAAGACCGTGATCGCCGAGGTCACGGCCGCGGTCGATACCTTCAGCGAAGCCGCCATCTCCGGCAGCGACGGCAACAGGATATTGGTGGCCAACGTGCCGGTCGCCGCCAGCGACGCGAGGACGGCTATCTGCATCGCGCTGGAAGAGGCGGCGCGCGGCGGTGCGGCTGTCGTGGATACGGTCTGGTCGGTCATGGCAGCTCCCGGACTTTGCATGATAGATATCATATAAAATTGCCGGGGAAAGACCCAATGTTGCATCGTCATGTCCGGACTTGATCCGGGCATCCATCTTCTTCACAAGAGTTCTTGCGATGGTGATGGATTGCCGGTCAAGCCCGGCAATTACAGGCGGGGCTGGTTAATCGGTTTCGAGTTCAGCTTAGGCCTTCGCGCCCTCGCCGATCATGGCCGGCTGCCGCGCCAGCGAGACCGCGGGCGAGGCCAGGATCACCAGCGCCTGCGCGCCGAAGATCGCGACCGCCAGATAGAGACACGCCTCCGCGCCATAGAAGCCGCCGACGAGGGCGCCCAGCGCGGAGCCTATCGGGCGCGCGCCATAGCTCATGATGTTGATGGCCGACACCCGCCCCAACAGCTGCGGCGGCGTCACCGATTGCCGCAGCGTGGTGGTGGAGATCACCCACAGGATCGGGCCGGCGCCGAGCAGGAAGAAGCTCAGGCCCGCGAGCAGGGGCGTCGGGATCACCGTCGTCAGCGCCATCACGGCAGCTGCCGCAAAACCCGTCACCGGCCCGAGTCCGATCACGACGCCGAAGGGCAAGCGCCGCATCACCCGCGTGGCCGAGAGCGCACCGGCCACCATGCCGAGGCCGTACATCGACAGCACCGTGCCGACGCCGGTTGCCGACAGGCCGAGCCGGCGCACCGCATAGGGCACGAACACGGCCAGCAGCAGGAAGGACGCGATGTTGAAGATGAACTGGGTGATGAACACCGGCCGCAGCAGCGGATGACGCAACACGAACACCGCGCCTTCCCTGATGTCCTGCAGCGGATGACGCCGCGGCGCGGGTGCGCGGACGGGCTCGTAAATGCCCGACAGCAGCAGCACCGCGACGATGGAAAGCGCGGCGGCGAACCCGAATGCGGGCGCCGCCCCAACCCATCCCACCAGCACGCCGCCGAGCGCCGGCCCACTGGCGAATGCGATGGTGCGCGCCAGTTCGATCCGGGCATTGGCCGCAGGCAGCAGTTGCGGCGATACCAGCGACGGCACCAAGGCCGGCGCCGCCACGCTGTAGACCACCGTGCCGCACACCGCGATAAAGCCCGCCAGCGCCAGCAGCGGCAGTGTCAGCAGGTTGAGCCCGATCAGTGTGAGGATGGCGACGAGCGCGATCGCGCGCAGGGCTTCCGCGCCCGCCATCAGCTGCCGCCGGGACGTGCGGTCGGCGAGGAATCCTGCGGGAATCGCAAACAGGATGAAGGGCAGCGTCAGCGCGGTCTGCAACAGGCCGGTCTCGCCCTCGCCGACGCCGAGCAGGAGCACTGCGACGATGGGCGCTGCGGCGAGCGCGATCTGCTCGGCCGATTGTGCCGCGAGGTTCGACCAGGCGAGCCGGTTGAAGGTGGGCGGCAGTTGATCCCGGAATTCGGTCATGGTGCTTCCAGTCTGATGTTGTCGGCAACATGGAAGCCAAACGGGCTCCAAACCACCCGTTTTCCGATATGGCCCTTTCGTCGAGAACCCGAGCGATTGTCACCAGCAGCGGGTCATCTTCACGACCGGACTCACTGCGCGCAGTCGAGGTTGGGGCGTCTCGCCGCGAGGCGAATCTTTCGCCGCCGCAATCCGGTGACGATCGAATCGATCCCCAACGCTACCGGGAAAATGCCCAGCACCGTGGCCACCGAGGCCGCGAGCTCGAAATCCCTTCGCATAGAAAGCCGATGCCGCCAGCAGCGGGCCGCCGACAATCGCAATCAACCCACCAACGATCAGCCGATCCGTGGTTTCGACCGAGCTGCCATCGCGACCGGCCGCGCGGTCGGCGGCAACCGCTCTCGGAATGATCCGGTTACACAGCGTGATCACGAAAATCGACGACGTTGCAATGATCACCAGCCACGCCTCGCCGCACCAGGATTTGTCGACGTTTTTCTGGATGGCGAACAACGGAAAGTCATAGGCGGCGTGCAACAGGATCGGAACCATGAGCGCGTATTTGGCGCCCCGGAAAGTCTTGTTTCCGTTCAGGCGCGCGGCGATCAGCAGGGCCCCCATCGCCAGCCCATCGATGCCATGGCCGGGAACAGCGGTGATCGCTCGCAAGGCCGCCGTCATTTTCCAGCCACCCGCCGAGGTGACGTAGAAGAAATTTTCAAAAGTGGCGAAGCCAAGCGAGACGGCAAGGGCGAGTACGAGGATATCCTGCAGGCGACGCACATCGACATGCTTCTCGGCGAGACTCACCAGGACAAAAAACTTGATCGATTCTTCGGGGATGCCGGCGACCAGGACTGCCTTGGCCGCGGAACCGGCGAGCGGGCCCATTCGATCCAGTGCCAGCAGATAGTCGAGCGCGAGTTCACACCCGATCGCCGCAATGGCGCTCACAGCGCCCACGAGGAAGGCGTTCCATGTCGCCTCGGATCTCCAGGTGCCGCGCGCTTTCGCGATTCCGTAGCTCAGTATGATCAGGGGCGGAGTGATGGCGGCCAGAAGTATGAGAAGGCGGACCATCAGTGGCCGGCGGTGTGTCGATTGACGGCTGCGAAGATCACCGCTGCGAGAACCAGGGCGTAGATCAATCCGGCGAATATGCCGGCGGTCAGTGAAACACCACCCGCTCTTTGCAGATATTCGGCACGTTCCGTATCCGTCAGTCCCAGTTTATCGGCCTTGGAGATGCGGCTCAGGGCGGAGTTGACGTACCAGCCCTTCGCCCACATCGCGAACAGAATTCCGATCGCGGAACTTGTGCCGCCAAGCAGGTAACCAAGAATAATGGGCGCGATAATGAATATCGCACCGTACGCGTACATCTTTCGATAGAAGAACCAGGTGAACGCGCCGAGAAACACCGGCCAGCTCCACGACCGAATCATTGTCCGTCTTGCGGCCGGCGCCTCGCGCATCTTGTCGTACACAGCGAGGTAAGCCTCGGCATGGGGCCCGAAGAATTCCGACAGGTCCGCGCGGACCCGTTCCTGATCCGGGTCGTCAACGAGGGCCAGGTAGGAGGCCTTCTTTCCCGCACGCGGCGTTGGGTCGGCATTGTCGACGGCTGAATTCATCGATGACCCGGGATTCTCGTTTGTGGTGCGACTGCGTACGGGGGAGCAAGATTCGCAGGAAAGTCGTCCGCATCCTGAGGTTGGCTTGATGCCGCGGCTCGGTCAACAATGGTCCCCAAGCATCGTTGCCGCTGGAGGGCGCGGAAAATGGCGGGAAAAGCAGGTTCCGGGGCATTTCTAGATGCAGTTGCAAATGAGTTGCAATAAAGATCGTTATCCCCCATCTTGTGGGGATGGACGCTCGATCTCCCGGTTTGGACCCTGATTCCCTGCCAAAGGTCGCCGCAAGCCCTCCGCAGGCCGGGTCAGGCTGGCGGGGCGAGCGCGGCACGCCTTCGCTTGCCGACATGTTCGCCACCGTCCGGACGGCCAAGGGAGGGTCGTTCTGGCGCAAGCTGCTGGCGTTCCTGGGCCCCGGCTACCTCGTCGCCGTCGGCTATATGGATCCCGGCAACTGGGCGACCTCGCTCGCCGGCGGTTCCAAATTCGGCTACTCGCTGCTGTTCGTGGCGCTGCTGTCGAACCTGATGGCGATCGTGCTGCAGTCGCTGTGCACGCGGCTCGGCGTCGGCGCCGGACGCGATCTCGCCCAGGCCTGCCGCGATTCCTATCCGCGCTGGGTCTCCTGGCCGCTGTGGCTGTCGGCGGAAATCGCCATCACCGCCACCGACCTCGCCGAAGTGATCGGCACCGCGATCGGCCTCAATTTGCTGTTCCACATTCCGCTCGAGATCGGCGTCATGATCACGGCCGCCGACGTGTTTCTGATCCTGGCGCTGCAGGCGTTCGGCTTTCGCTGGATCGAAGCCTTTGTCGTCACCATGCTCGGCGTCATCGCGGCGTGCTTTGCGGTGCAGATCGCCATGGCCGATCCGAATTGGGGCGCCGTCATCAGGGGGTTTGTGCCGACCACCGAACTCCTGGCCAATCCCGGGATGCTGTATCTGGCGCTCGGCATTCTGGGCGCAACCGTGATGCCGCATAATCTCTATCTGCATTCCGGGCTGGTGCAGACCCGCGGCTACGGCGACAGCATCGAGGAAAAGCGCGAGGCGATCACACTCGCCAACATCGATTCCGCGATCGCGCTGTGGCTGGCCCTGATCATCAACGCCTCGATCCTGATCCTCGCGGCGGCGACCTATCATCGTGCGGGCAAGTTCGACGTCGCCGAACTCGACCAGGCGCATGCGTTTCTGGCGCCCTTGCTCGGCTCGACGCTGGCGCCGACGCTGTTTGCGATCGCGCTCTTGTGTTGCGGCTTGAACTCGACCATCACCGCGACCCTTTCGGGCCAGATCGTGATGGAGGGTTTTTTGAATCTCCGCATCGCGCCGTGGCTGCGGCGGCTGGTCACGCGGATGATCGCGATCGTGCCGGCGGTGGTCGTCACGCTATGGGCCGGCGGGAAGGCGACGGGTCAGCTGTTGATCCTGAGCCAGGTCGTGCTCAGCCTGCAACTGCCCTTCGCGGTGGTGCCGCTGGTGATGTTCACCGCTGATAGCGGCAAGATGGGACCCTTCATCGCGCCACGCTGGCTGACGCTGCTGGCCGGGCTGACGGCGGCGGTGATCATCGTGCTGAACGCAAAGCTGGTGTGGGATTATGTGGGTGGGACGTAAGGGCGAATAGCGAATGGCAAGTAGCGAATGGGGGAAATTTCCATTCGCCACTCGCTATTCGCCATTCGCGTCCTTCAATCCTGCGGCTCGCTCGCGGCGTCCCCCGGGGCCTCGACGCGCAGCCAGCCCGATGGCGCCAGCCGCTGCTGCGGCAGGAAGCGGCCCTTGTAGTCCATCTTCTTGGAGCCCTCGATCCAGTAGCCGAGATAGACGTAAGGCAACCCCTGCCGCCTGGCGCGGGCGATGTGGTCGAGGATCATGAAGGTGCCGAGCGAGCGGGTTTCCTCCGACGGCTCGAAGAACGAATAGACCATCGACAGCCCGTCGGAGAGCACATCGGTCAGGGCAACCGCCAGCAGGTCTTCGCCGCGGCCGGCGATGCCGCCGCCTTCGGCGCGGCGGCGGTATTCGATGATGCGGGTCTCGACATGGCTGTCCTCCACCATCATCGCGTAATCCAGCACGGTCATGTCGGCCATGCCGCCATGGCGGTGGCGCTGGTCGAGATAGGCGCGAAACACCGAATATTGCTCGGAAGTCGGCACCGCGCTGCGCTGCTCGCCCACCACGTCGGCGTTGCGGGCCAGAATCTTGCGCAAATTGCGCGAGGGACGAAACTCGTTGGCGACGACGCGGACGGAAACGCAGGCCCGGCACTGGTCGCAGGCCGGCCGGTAGGCAATCGACTGGCTGCGCCGGAAGCCGCCATGGGTCAGCAGGTCGTTGAGATCGCCGGCCTTGTCGCCGACCAGATGCGTGAACACCTTGCGCTCGTGGCGGCCCGGCAGATACGGGCAGGGCGAGGGCGCCGTCAGGTAGAATTGCGGGGTGTCACGCGAATGCTGGGTCACGGGATCGGGTCAGCCTCCGAAGCATCGGAAAGACAGCATCGCGCCGTGCAGCCTGATGGTCAATCCGTTTGACCAAGGGGTCAAACGCTTTGGCCCGGACTTCAGAAGGTCCGCGCCGGTTGCACCACGGGGCTACGGACCGAGCTGTTGATAACCACGGTTCCCAGCACGATGTCGTGCAGCAGCCGGCGGCGGCTGTTGAGCAGCCCGACCAGCAGCACCAGCGGCGTCAGGAACGAGATCGACACCCAGAACAGCACGGCATGGGTGGCGCCGAGCACGAAGTAGCCGGGCGCGCCGTACCAGGTGCGCAGCTCCAGATCCATCACGCGCATGCCGATGGTGGCCGAATGCGGTCCGCCGATGCTTGCGCCGTAATAGACCACCGCCCAGATCACCGTGGCCGGCCACGCCAGCCAGAACAGCGCCCAGCCGAGCCCGAGCGTGATCAGTCCGAATACGGCAATGAAGACATAGCCGAAAATCACCGGCACCGAGAGCACGACGAGGTCGATCAGGAACGCGAATACCCGCCGCGTCAGCACGCCGCGAAACAATTCCGGCTGCGTCCAGGGATCGAACGCATCGGGGGGAACATTCGGCGCCCCGCCGCCGCGCCAGGCGCCGCCGCTATTGCCCGAACCGCTATAAGACATGATCAGTCCTCCCGACTGTGCATTCCCGATCAGGAAATGGGAACCGGCAGCAGGCTTGCAAGAGCCCCGCGATGATTAACTGGCGGCAAGATTTGGCGTGCCTTTGATCCAGTCGTTCCGGGGCGCGTCGAAGACGCGAACCCGGAATCTCGAGATTCCGGGTTCGATGCTCCGCATCGCCCCGGAATGACAGTTCTACCCCTCCGCCTTCAGCTTCTCCGCCACTTGGGCCGCGAAATACGTCAAGATCCCGTCGGCGCCGGCGCGCTTGAAGGCGAGCAGGCTTTCCATCACGGCGCGTTCGCCGTCGATCCAGCCGTTGGCGCTGGCCGCCGCGATCATCGCGTATTCGCCGGAGACCTGGTAGGCAAACGTCGGCATCCCGAACGTGTCCTTGACCCGCCGCAGCACGTCGAGATAGGGCATCCCCGGTTTCACCATCACCATGTCGGCGCCCTCGACGATGTCGAGTTCGACCTCGCGCAGCGCCTCGTCGGAATTGGCGCTGTCCATCTGATAGGTGCGCTTGTCGCCGGTCAGCGTCTTCGCCGAGCCGACGGCGTCGCGGAACGGGCCGTAGAAGGCGGAGGCGTATTTCGCGGCATAGGCCATGATCTGCACGTCGAGGAAGCCGGCCGCGTCCAGCCCCTGCCGGATCGCGCCGACCCGGCCGTCCATCATGTCCGACGGCGCGATGATGTCGCAGCCGGCTTCGGCCTGCACCAGCGCCTGCCGCACCAGTACCGCGACCGTCTCGTCGTTGAGGATCGTGCCATCGGCCATCAGTCCATCATGGCCATGGCTGGTGTAGGGATCGAGCGCGACGTCACAGAGCAGGCCGATGTCGGGAAATTCGTTTTTGATCGCGCGCACCGATTTGCAGACGAGATTATCGGCATTGAGCGCCTCCGAACCGTCCTCGTCGCGCAGGGTGGGATCGGTATAGGGAAACAGCGCGATGCAGGGGATGTTCAGCTTCATGGCGCGCTCGGCCTCGCGCACCGCCTGATCGACGGAGAGCCGTTCCACGCCGGGCATCGAGGCGACCGCCGTGCGCTTGCCGTGGCCGTCGGCCACGAACAGCGGCCAGATCAGGTCGTCCGTGGTCAGCACGTTCTCCCGCACCATCCGCCGCGCCCATTCCGCCTTGCGGTTGCGGCGCGGGCGGACCGAAAGCTCGAGGGAAGGGGCGGAAACCGCGAGCTGCTGCCGCGGCGCGTCGCGCATTTCGATCGGACGCCCGAATTTGATCGCCATTTTGTCATCTCTCCTGCGGCAGAATCCAACTCTAGCACCTTGCAGGGCGCCCGTCACCGCGGCCTTGACCCGCCGCAACGGCCGATTGATTTTGCCGCGCCGACGGGCCATGAGTGCTGTGCATGGAGAATGCGGCCCGAACATGAGCGATCCGGATGTCTGAAACTCCCCCGCGCGAGACCTCGCGGGACAATGCCATGTCGGTGGCGGCGATCTCGTCGGAGCGGATCGAGAGCGACGACAATGTCTGGACCCGGCGGCTGGTGCTGTTCCTGCGCATCATGGCGGTGTTTTCGGTGATCAAGGGCCTCTATCACTGGGCGCAGGTCACGGGTTTCATCGGCGGCGAGGAAGACGCCTTCGAGAACCAGTCGATGGCGTGGCAGACCGCGACCGTCTATTTCGCGGTCATCGAACTGGTCGCCGCGGTCGGACTCTGGCTCGCCACGCCCTGGGGCGCGGTGGTGTGGCTGACCACCGTGGTGTCGATGGCGGTGATCGAACTGATGTTTCCGGGAATCTACGGCGGCAGCCTCACCGTGGTGGCGGTGGAAGCGCTGATGCTCGCCGGCTATCTGGCGCTGGCATGGATGGCCGCGCGCGAACGCCCGCCATAGCGGTTCAACAGCCGGCTTCATCCGAAGAGTTTGCGCAGCACGTGTCTCAAAACCTCATCCTGAGAAGCTTGCCAACGGGTCCGCGCGAAGCGCGGCCCGATGATAAACTCCGCGAGCGTCTCGAAGGATGGCCGCGAGTCGGCTTTTGTATCTGTGGCCATCCTTCGAGACGCACGCTGACGCGTGCTCCTCAGGATGAGGTCGGAAGATTCTCCCGCAAATATCCCGGTAACTTTTCGGTCACCTTAAACGGTGCGGTCACACCTGTTACGGCGACGTTTCGAATTTGAACGGTCCTGTTCCCATATGCGACAGCTCGCCAGACGAAGCGTGAACAGGGGCGCTTCAGCCTCAATGAAACGTTGCGAAAAACCCTTATATTGCGGGCTTAATCCGCAATTTACTGTCTTAAATTCATGATCTCTTTATTGTCTTGTTTAAGCTGATCTTCAAACGGCCCGCTTAAGTTGAGGCTATCAGACGGGACCAAAGTTTCGTCGAATAAGTCGATAAAAACGACAGCAGGGGAAGTGTCATGATGAAAGCCGTTGCGACGGCGGTGGAGACCGCTGAACGCGCTCCGGGGCAAGCTCCGGTGCAGCCGCTCTATCTGGAAGCGTTGACTTTGGTGGAACGGCTGCATCGCCGCCTGCTCGACGTCATCAAGGATGAATTCGATCGCCGCGGCCGCGCCGACATCAATTCGGTGCAGGCATTGCTGCTCTATAACATCGGCGACAAGGAGCTGACCGCGGGCGAGTTGCGCACGCGCGGTTACTACCTCGGCTCCAACGTCTCCTACAATCTGAAGAAGCTGGTCGAACTCGGCTTCCTCGATCATCAGCGCTCGCGCGTCGACCGCCGCTCGGTGCGCATCCGCCTGACCACTCAGGGCCAGGAGATTCGCAAGATCGTCGAGGCGCTGTACCAGAAGCATGTCAAGACGGTGGAGCAGGTCGGCGGCATCTCGAACGAGGAGTTCGCGACGCTGAACAAGTCGCTGCACCGGCTGGAGCGGTTCTGGACCGACCAGATCCTGTATCGGCTCTGAGACTTCAGGCGAAGCCGGCGTTCTCAAAAAGACCGGCAGCCACTCGATCAAGAGACACTTCCCCAGACGCATCGGTCCGGCTTTTCCCGGACCGGTGCGCTTTGCTTTTTTAAGGTTGTTCAAGAGGGCTCAAATCCGGTTTCCCGGAATGGAACTTTTGCGCGCCGCCGGGATTATCCGCCCGTACCGGAGGGAAGAAGGCCATGCTGGTCGAGCGCGGATTGCGGGTGCTGAATGTCGAGGTGGTCGGCGACGCCTACGCCATCGCGTCCAATTACCTGCGCCGCTCCGGCGCCATCGCCGATACCTTCGCCACCAATGAGCGGTTGCTGCAGATCATCGTCGAGATGTTTCAGCGCGGCGAAATGAACAGGCTCAAGCTTGCCAACAAGGCGATCGCCCAATTCGAAGCCGCAACCGTCATCACATCCTGAAGAGGATCTCATGGAACCCGCCATCGATCGCATCATGATGACCTACGATCTCCTGATGAACCGCACCGCCGCCGCCAGCGCGGAAGCGCGGGCGAAAGTGACGGACTACGTCGCCACGCTGTTCGAGGCCGGTGAGAAGGACCCGCATCGGCTGACCGTGTGCGGCCTGACCTATCTGCGCGAACTCGACGGCTCCAGCGATCCGGTGAAGGCCGGGTTTACGGGGATGTAGCGGGCAGAGCCGCACGCGCCGAGCTTTACGACGCCTTGCGATCGGCTTCGACCTTCCTGAAGAACGTCGAACGGAGACTGGCGCCGGCCAGAACGTAGGCGTGATCCGACCCGGTCAGGATGAAGTGCGCGCCGAGATCGGCGTAGCGCTTCATGGCGTCCAACTCGTAGACGCCGCCCATGCCGAGGAACTTGCCGGCCTTGCGGCAGGCTGCCCCGACACTGCGGTAGGCTTCTTCCACGCGTGGATGCAGGATTTGTCCTGATATCCCCATCTCCGCAGTGAGGTCGGAGGTCCCGATCAGCAATCCGTCGATCCCGTCCACTCCGGCAATCGCGTCGGCATTGGCGAGCCCCTCGACGCTCTCGATCATCGCGACCACCAGGATTTCCGGATTGATCGCGGCCTGGGCCTCGGCGCTCCCCGGGGTCTTGTAGCCGTAGAGCGCGGATGGTCCGCCCCAGCTCCGCGACCCCGAAGGCGGATAGCGAAAGGCGCTCGCGATGCGCCGGGCCTGATCGACTGTGTCGACATGCGGTACGATGACGCCCGCGGCGCCGTTGTCGAGCGCACGGGTGCCCTGATCGAGCGCACCGGCGCAGATGCGGACGATCGGAGTGATGCCGGTCGGCAACGCCGCGATGCAGATTTGGGCGACGTCATCCTGCGAGAACGCGCCGTGCTCCATGTCGATGAACAGCCAGTCGTGACCGGCCGCGGCCGCGAGCATGCCCGCCGCCGCACTGCGCAAATGATGCAGGCCAAATCCGAGCGCGATCCCGCCGGCCCGCAATTTCCTGATCGTGGCATTTTCGATGAGGGGCATCGGTTTCTCCCTGAGCGCTGGTGTCTCGATTGCTATAGCATGGAATACTGCAACACCCTGTCAAAGCCGGGCAGACGAGATTTTCTCAAGGAAACCCCATGCTCATCCTGCATCACCTCAACGACTCCCGCTCGCAGCGAATCCTCTGGCTGCTGGAAGAACTCGGCGTGCCCTACGAGATGACGCGCTACCAGCGCAACGCCGCCACCAGGCTTGCGCCGCCGGAGTTGACCGCTGTGCATCCGCTCGGCAAGTCGCCGGTCATCACCGACGGCGAGGTCAGGATCGCGGAGTTGGGCGCGATCGTGGATTACCTTATCCGCAAATACGGCAAGGGCGCGATGATGCCCGCCCTCGGCAGCCCCGACTATGAGACCTATAACGAGTGGCTGCATTATGCCGAAGGCTCGGCCATGCTGCCGCTGATGCTCAACCTCTATGTTTCCCGGTTGAAGGAGGCGGGTGCGCCGCTGCATCCGCGCATCGACAGCGAAATCAAGAATCACCTCGGCTATGTCGATGGCGCGCTCGATGGACGCGAATTCTTCGTCGGCAATTCGCTAACCGGCGCCGATGTCCAGATGAGTTTTGTCGGCGAGATGGCCAAGGTGTTCGACAAGCTCGGGCCTTATCCCAATCTCGGCGCGTGGCTGTCGCGGATGCATGCGCGGCCGGCGTTCCAGCGCTCGGTCGAAAAAGGCGGGGCGTACCGGTTTGCGAAGTGAGGGGCATCAACACCGCGCCGCGTTTGTTGCGCCTTTCGGCCGGCTGCGTGTCATATGTCGACGCAGGCCTCCGAAGGTGGTTGAACTGATCACCTAACCTTCGCCCGCTCCAGCGCATTCGCCATTCTGGCGCGCCATTCATCGCCAGCTGCCGTCTTGAACTTTTCGACAACGTCCGGTGACAAGCGAAGGGTAACGGCCTCTTTCGGCTTATCAACCTTCGGACGGCCACGCGATCGCTTGATGTTGGCATGCATCTTGGGGAAAACCTCGCTAAGTGGCCTTGCCCGAGCGAAATCCTCCTTAGTCCATTCCGGGTTATCGGAAACGACTTCCATGTCGGCTTTGGTGTAGCCGGGCTTGGTTCGGCTGGTTTTAGCTTTGGGCATTGTAGAGCCTTCTTTCTTTTCCCGATGCGGGACGCATCGAGATTACCGAAATCCCCCCCAGACCGAGGGTTACGAACACGACGGAGATGACACCAGGTAACGATTGCTCTTGGCCGAAATGACAAGGGCATCAGCGAAGAAATCCTCGGTCAATGCGGCGAAGTCCACGCCGTGCTTGGCGATGTTCGCGACGCGCTTCGGTTGGTCCCAAAAAATCTTCACAGGCATTATTCGTACACGATAAAAGGCTGACGGTCGACAATAAAAGTGTACGATAATTATGTCAGCGGCGACGGCTTGGGACCATCCGAAGGCGTGAATTTTCGCTATCTTCGCGGAGCAGCCGTTGTTCCGGCCTTGAGCCGGAACCCATACGCCGCGGCGGTGATCATTGAGCGGGCTGGCGGTCGCCATTTAAGCCATTGGCGGCGGTGGTTATGGGCCCCGGCTCAAGGCCGGGGCGACGGGTTGCGGCCCTGGAACTCGACCCCCATCCACCATATCTTGCATAAATATCAGGCTCCTACCGCAAGCCCTTGGCCATTTCCGCCCGATATGCTATCCCGCCAGAACCGCTTCCGAGCCTTACCTGTGACCGTCCGCACCCCGCCTCAAGGGCTTGCGGCGGTGGAGATATTTCGCCGATGAGCCCTTCCGCCACCAGCATCAAGACCACGTCCGCCCCCGACTCGTTCTTCACCGCGACCCTTGCCGAGGCCGATCCCGATATCGCCGCCGCGATCCAGGGCGAGCTCGGCCGGCAGCGCCACGAGATCGAGTTGATCGCGTCCGAAAACATCGTCAGCCGCGCGGTGCTGGAAGCGCAGGGCTCGGTCTTGACCAACAAATATGCCGAAGGCTATCCGGGCAACCGCTATTACGGCGGCTGCGAATGGGTCGACGTCGTCGAAACGCTGGCGATCGATCGCGCCAAAAAGCTGTTCGGGGCGGCGTTCGCCAATGTGCAGCCCAACTCCGGCAGCCAGATGAACCAGGCGGTGTTTCTGGCGCTGCTGCAGCCCGGCGACACGTTCATGGGGCTCGATCTCGCCGCCGGCGGCCATCTCACCCACGGCGCGCCCATCAACATTTCCGGCAAATGGTTCAACGCACAGCATTACACCGTGCGCCGCGACGACCAGATCATCGACATGGACGCCGTCGCCCGCCGCGCCGAGGAGGTGAAGCCGAAACTGATCATCGCCGGCGGCTCGGCCTATTCGCGCGCCTGGGATTTCAGGCGTTTTCGCGAGATCGCCGATCACGTCGGCGCCTATTTCATGGTCGACATGGCGCATTTCGCCGGCCTCGTGGCCGGCGGCGTGCATGCTTCCCCGGTGCCGCACGCCCACGTCACCACCACCACCACGCATAAATCGCTGCGCGGGCCGCGCGGCGGCCTATTGCTGTGGAACGACGAGGCGCTGACGAAGAAGTTCAACTCGGCAGTCTTCCCGGGCCTGCAGGGCGGCCCGCTGATGCATGTGATCGCGGCGAAAGCCGTGGCATTCGCCGAAGCTTTGCGGCCGGACTTCAAGATCTACGCGAAGAACGTGGTCGAGAATGCCAAGGCGCTGGCGGAAGCGCTGCGCGCCAACGGCCTCGACATCGTCTCCGGCGGCACCGACAACCATCTGATGCTGGTCGACCTCCGGCCGAAGGGGCTGAAGGGCAACGTCTCGGAAAAGGCGCTGGTGCGCGCGGCCATCACCTGCAACAAGAACGGCATTCCCTTCGACCCCGAGACGCCTTTCGTCACCTCGGGGCTTCGTCTCGGCACGCCGGCGACGACCACGCGCGGCTTCGGGGTCGCCGAATTCAAGCAGGTCGCAGGCTTCATCGCCGAAGTTCTCAACGCCATCGCGCAGTCGCAGGACGGCAAGGCGCCGCTGGTGGAAGCGGCGGTCAAGGAACGCGTGAAGGCGCTCACGGATCGCTTCCCGATCTATCAGTAAGGTATTGGTCTCAAGAAGGTTTTGGCCGGATGCGTTGCCCCAGTTGCAACAGTCTCGATACCCAGGTGAAGGACTCCCGTCCGACCGAGGATTCCGCGGTGATCAGGCGGCGGCGGGTCTGCGTCGCCTGCAATTTCCGCTTCACCACCTTCGAGCGCGTGCAGCTGCGTGAGCTCACCGTAATCAAGCGCAACGGCCGCCGGGTGCCGTTCGACCGCGACAAGGTGGTGCGCTCGCTTCAGGTCTCCTTGCGCAAGCGCCCGGTCGATCCTGAAAGGGTCGAGAAGATGGTCTCCGCCATCGTGCGCGAGCTCGAAAGCGGCGGCGAGGCGGAGGTGTCCTCCGAGGTGATCGGCGAGATCGTGATGGAGCATCTGCGCCAGCTCGACGATGTCGCCTATGTCCGCTTCGCCTCCGTCTACCGCAACTTCCGCGAGGCCAAGGATTTCGAGGCCGTGCTCGGCGAACTCTCGGCCGACGACGACGCGCGGATCGCCCTGTTACGCAAATGATCTTCCGCATCCTGGAAGACCAATACGCCGAAAAATCGAAGCAATCGAAAGAAGCCGACCGGCGCTTCATGAGGCTGGCGCTGACGCTCGGCCGGCGCGGGCAGGGGCGCACCTGGCCCAATCCGGCCGTCGGCGCGGTCGTGGTCAGGGACGGCGTCATCGTTGGCCGCGGCTGGACCCAGCCCGGCGGGCGGCCCCATGCCGAGCCGGTGGCGCTGGCGTGCGCCGGCGAGGCCGCGCGCGGGGCGACGCTTTATGTGACGCTGGAGCCGTGCTCGCATGTCGGCAAGTCGCCGCCCTGCGCCGACGCCGTGATTGCCGCGGGCATCGCCCGCGTCGTCTCGGCGATCGAGGATCCCAACCCGGAAGTGGCCGGCCAAGGTCACGCGCGGCTGCGCGCGGCCGGCATCAAGGTCGATATCGGGCTTTGCGCGGACGAAGCCGCCCATGATCATGCCGGACATTTCCGGCGCGTCCGCGACAAACGCCCGCATGTGATCCTGAAACTCGCCGTCTCCGCCGACGACATGATCGCCGCCGCCGGCCACAAGCCGGTCGCGATCACCGGGGAAGCGGCGAAAGCGCGGGTGCATCTGTTGCGCGCGCAATGCGACGCCGTCCTGGTCGGGATCGGCACGGTGTTGGCGGACGATCCGCTGCTGACCTGCCGGCTGCCGGGCATGGAAGCGCGTTCGCCGGTGCGGGTGGTGCTGGATCGCGCTTTACGCACCCCCGGCACATCAAAACTGGCGCATTCGGCGCGCGAGACCAGGCTTTGGGTGATGACCTCGGAGCTGTCGGAAGCGCCGGCCGCGATGAAGCTCGGCGCCGCCGGCGCCCATGTGATCCGCGTCGCCGCCACATCGGCGCCCGGCCTCGACCTTCCGGCCGCGCTGCATGCCCTTGCCGCCGATGGGATCACCCGGCTGCTGGTGGAAGGCGGCGCGCGGGTGGCGGCCTCGTTCGTCAAGGCGGGGCTGGTCGACGAAGTCTGGCTGCTGCGCGGTCCTGATCCGATCGGCGCCGACGGCGTCCCGGCCCTGGACGCATTGCCGCTCTCCGTTCTCACCGGCTCGCCTGCATTCAAGCGACGTGCTAGCGACACGCTGCAAAGGGACACCCTGACCATTTACGAGCGCGCGTAATGTTCACCGGCATCGTCACCGACATCGGCGAAATCGTCAGCCTCAAGCCGACCGCGCAGGGGCAGTTGCACCGCCTGCGCATCGCCTGCCGCTACGATCGCGCAACCATTGCCGACGGCGCCTCGATCGCCTGCAACGGCGTCTGCCTCACCGTGGTGGCTTCCGGCGTCGATGATGGCAAGACCTGGTTCGATGTCGATGCCGCCGCCGAAACGCTCGGCATGACCACCGCGAAGCATTGGGCCGCCGGGACAAAACTCAATCTGGAGCGCGCGCTGAAGATCGGCGACGAACTCGGCGGCCATATCGTCGCCGGTCACGCCGACGGGATCGCCAGCATCCTTACGCGCGCCGATCTGCCCGACATGGCGCGGTTCGAGCTCTCCACCACCCGCGAACTGGCGCGCTTCATCGCGGCGAAGGGTTCGGTGACGCTGGATGGCGTGTCGCTGACGGTGAATACGGTCGATGACACGGCCTTTTCGGTGCTGATCATCCCGCATACGCTCAATGTGACGACGCTGAGCGGCTGGCGGCAGGGCAGCGAGGTCAATCTCGAAGTCGACCTGATGGCGCGCTACGCCGCACGGCTGGCGGAAATGAAGTAGCCTGCAACGACAATTGTGTCATGCGCGGGCTTGACCCGCCGATCCATCCTCTTAAGGAGATGGATTGCCGGATTGGGTGAAGAAGACGCGCTTCGCGCTTTTGCCGGCAATGACACGCATTTTGGATGCAAAGACAATGGCCGACGCGCGGCGCGCACCTCTGAAAGACCGGACCGACATCACGGGCGCGCGGGCGCTTATCGTCGAGGCGCGCTTCTATGACGACATCCAGGACGCGCTGCTGGAAGGCGCGGTCCAGGAGCTGAAGACCGCCGGCCTCACGCATGACATCATCACCGTGCCCGGTTCGCTGGAAATCCCGGCGGCGATCGCGATCGCGCTCGATGCCGCCGAGCAAAACGCAAAGCCCTATGACTGCGCCATCGCGCTCGGCTGCGTGATCCGCGGCGACACCATCCATTTCGAGATCGTGTCGATGGAATCCTCCCGCGCGCTGATGGACCTTGCGGTGGCGCGAAAATTTCCGCTCGGCAACGGCATCATCACCGTCGACACCGAGGCGCAGGCCTGGGCGCGGGCCCGCGCCGGCGAACTCGACAAGGGCGGCGACGCCGCGCGCGCGGCATTGGCGATGCTGCGGATCAAACGCCGGCTGGCGCGGACCTGATGATGGCAGAAACCAAGAAGGCAAAACCGGCCAAGAGGGCGGACAAGGGTGCGGAGAAGAAAGCCAACCGGCGCGGCGCGGCACGGCTCGCCGCGGTGCAGGCGCTGTACCAGATGGACATCGCCGGCGCCGGGATCAACGACATCTTTGCCGAGTTCGAGAGTCACTGGCTCGGCGGCGAGGTCGAGGGCGACAAATATCTGCCGGCAGAGGCCGCGTTCTTCAGGGATGTGGTTGCCGGCGTGGTGCGTGACCAGGCCAGGCTCGATCCCATGATCGACGAGGCGCTGTCGAAGGGCTGGCCGTTGAAGCGGATCGACGCCATTTTGCGCGCGGTATTGCGGGCCGGTTCCTACGAACTGGAACATCGCAAGGACGTGCCAGGCCGCGTCGTGGTGTCGGAATATGTCGACGTCGCGCACGCCTTCGTCGAGGCGGAGGAGACCGGCATGGTGAACGCGGTGCTCGACCAGATCGCCCGCCAGTTCCGCGCCGACGAGTTTTCGCGGGGGTAGGTGGAGAAATGACTTTGGCCGTAGCCGTCATCCCAGCGATGAGCGCGTTGCGCTCACGCTTGAGGTGCCGTAGCGAAGCGGAGGCCTCGAAGGGTGGCGGCGCGCCGATGCACCTCGGCCGTGCATCCTTCGAGGCTCGCCGAAGAGGCTCGCACCTCGGGATGACGGGTTTGGCATGATGACATCCGCCGAAGACTCCCTGATCGCCCGCTACTTCCAGCCGCTCGCGACCGACCCCGGCGCGTTCGGTCTCGCCGACGATGCGGCGGTGCTGCAGGCGCGCGGCGAGGACATCGTGGTGACCACCGATGCCATCGTCGAAGGCGTGCATTTCCTGCCCGACGATCCGCCCGACGCCATCGCGCGCAAGGCGCTGCGCGTGAATCTCTCCGATCTCGCGGCGAAGGGCGCCAACCCTGCCGGTTTCGTGCTGACGCTGGCGCTGCGCGCGGCCGACGATGCCTGGCTGACGGCGTTCGCGCGCGGGCTTGGCGAGGATGCAAGCCGCTTCGGCTGCCCGCTGCTCGGCGGCGATACCGTTTCCACGCCCGGTCCGCTGACGATCTCGATCACCGCGTTCGGACGCGTGCCCACCGGCAAGATGGTCCATCGCAGCGGCGCGAAGCCCGGCGACTGTATCGTGGTGACGGGAACGATCGGCGATGCCGCGCTCGGTCTCGATGTCCTGCGCGGGGGCAACGCCGCCGCGGTCCTTGCCGGCGACGTCGCGGCAAGGGGAATGCTGGCCAGTCGTTACCGCGTACCGCAGCCGCGCAACGCGCTGGCGCCAGTTGTGCGCGATCATGCGCACGCGGCGATGGATGTCTCCGACGGCCTCGCCGGCGATCTGGCAAAACTCTGCGCGGCGTCAGGCGTATCCGCCGTGATCGATGCGCCTTCCATCCCGTTGTCCGCGCCCGCGGCATCGCTGCTCGCGCGCGGCATCGTTGGCATCGAGGCCATCGTCTCCGGCGGCGACGACTACGAGATTCTTTGCGCGATCGCGGAAAATCGTTTCGAGGCCTTCACGCAAGCTGCTGCGGTCGCGGGCGTAGCGGTGACCTTGATTGGGACCGTCATGGCCGGGACGTCAGCGCCGCGGTTTCTGGATGGACAGGGCCGGGACATCCCGCTGCCGCGGCTGTCCTACAGCCATTTCTGACTTTCCTGCAAAAAGCTCTCATTTTTGGGCGTAAATACCTGCCGAAATCGGTCCTTTTTGGTCTCAGCGGCGTTGCGCCGGGCAGGTGATTTTGGCATGGTCCCGCCGATTTAAGGCCGCCCTTTTGGGCAGGGCAGGCCTTCTTTTTATGCGCCCGCCGCTCCCGCGGCGACAGGCGTCGGTTGAGAATCAAGATCTGAGGCAAATTCAATGACAGCATTATGGGTGATTGTGCTCTGCGGAGCGCTTTCCATCGTTTACGCCATCTGGGCGACGGCTTCGGTCATGAAGGCCGATGCCGGCAATCCGCGGATGCAGGAGATCGCGGCCGCCGTGCGCGAGGGCGCGCAGGCCTATCTCAAGCGCCAGTACATGACCATCGGGCTCGTCGGAATCGTGATCTTCGCGCTGCTGGCCTATTTCCTGGGCATGCTGGTCGCGGTGGGCTTCCTGATCGGCGCGGTGCTGTCGGGTTCGGCCGGCTTCATCGGCATGAACGTCTCGGTCCGCGCCAATGTGCGCACCGCCCAAGCCGCGACCACCTCGCTCGCCGGCGGACTTGAACTCGCCTTCAAGGCCGGCGCCATCACCGGCATGCTGGTTGCGGGTCTGGCGCTGCTCGGCGTCACCCTCTATTTTGCCTATCTCACGCATGGGATGGGCCTTGCCGCCAACAGCCGCATCGTGGTCGATGCGCTGGTCGCGCTCGGCTTCGGCGCCTCGCTGATCTCGATCTTCGCCCGTCTCGGCGGCGGCATCTTCACCAAGGGCGCCGATGTCGGCGGCGATCTCGTCGGCAAGGTCGAGGCTGGCATTCCCGAGGACGATCCGCGCAATCCGGCCACCATCGCCGACAATGTCGGCGACAATGTCGGCGATTGCGCCGGCATGGCGGCCGATTTGTTCGAGACCTATGCGGTGACCGCGGTCGCCACCATGGTGCTGGCCGCGATTTTCTTCGCGACCTCGCCGCTACTGGTGAACATGATGACCCTGCCGCTCGCGATCGGCGGCGTCTGCATCATCACCTCGATCGCAGGCACGTTCTTCGTGAAACTCGGCGCCAACCAGTCGATCATGGGCGCGCTCTACAAGGGCCTGATCGCCACCGGCATCCTGTCGCTGGCGGGCGTTGCCGGCGTAATCTACTGGCTGGTCGGATTCGATACGCCGCTGCGCGCCGGCCCGGCGTCGTTCACCGGACTGACGCTGGTCTGGTGCGGCATCGCCGGCCTCGTCGTTACCGGGCTGATCATCGTGATCACCGAATACTACACCGGCACCGAATATCGCCCGGTGAAGTCGATCGCGGCCTCGTCGGTCACGGGTCACGGCACCAACGTGATCCAGGGTCTGGCGATCTCGATGGAATCAACCGCAGGTCCGGCGCTGGTGATCATCGCCGGCATTCTCGTGACCTACAACCTCGCCGGATTGTTCGGCATCGCGATTGCCACCACCACCATGCTGGCGCTGGCCGGCATGATCGTGGCGCTCGACGCCTTCGGCCCGGTCACCGACAATGCCGGCGGCATTGCCGAAATGGCCGGTCTGCCCAAGGAAGTCCGCAAAGCCACCGACGCGCTCGACGCCGTCGGCAACACCACCAAGGCCGTGACAAAAGGCTATGCGATCGGCTCTGCCGGTCTCGGCGCGCTGGTGCTGTTCGCAGCCTACAATGAAGACCTCAAATACTTCATCGCCAACGCCGTGAAGTTTCCGTACTTCCAGGGCGTGCTGCCCGACTTTTCGCTGAACAACCCCTACGTCGTGGTCGGCCTGCTGTTCGGCGGCTTGCTGCCGTATCTGTTCGGCGCAATGGGCATGACCGCGGTCGGCCGTGCCGCCAGCGCGATCGTCGAGGAAGTGCGGCGTCAGTTCCGCGAAAAGCCGGGCATCATGCAGGGCACCGACAAGCCCGACTACGGCAAGGCGGTTGACCTTCTGACCAAGGCGGCGATCAAGGAAATGATCATCCCGTCGCTGCTGCCGGTGCTGTCGCCGGTCTTCGTCTATTTTGTCATTTACGGCATTGCGGGCGGCGGTGCGGCCGGCAAGTCGGCGGCGTTCTCCGCCGTCGGCGCCATGCTGCTCGGCGTCATCGTCACCGGCCTGTTCGTCGCGATCTCCATGACCTCGGGCGGCGGCGCCTGGGACAACGCCAAGAAATACATCGAGGACGGCCATTATGGCGGCAAGGGCTCCGACGCCCACAAGGCCGCCGTGACCGGCGACACCGTCGGCGATCCCTACAAGGATACGGCCGGCCCCGCGGTCAACCCGATGATCAAGATCACCAACATCGTGGCGCTGTTGCTATTGGCTATTCTCGCGCACTGAGCCGCGATACGATTCAAGATAAAACCCCGCGGTGCGAGCCGCGAGGTTTCTTCTGAAGAGTGCACAATCCGAGGTCTGGCGACGCGAGGTCGCTCGGCGGTCAGGCCAGAGCGTCGGCGTGTTTCGCAAACTCCTCGTCACTGGTGAACGGGATCTCCTTCACCTGGACGATCTCGTGCTTGTTGCTTCCGACTACCACGATCTCCTTGAGGAAGGACCCGGGAAAGGACGCTTGCACTTTATATGGCTTGGTGCCTTTGCCGAGCGGTCCCGTCCACCCCATCACCCGGATGGCGATGCCGCCGACCCACTGCGCGTCGCGGACCAGTCTGATCCCGGAGGTGAAATTCGGCGCCTGGCCCTCGACGGTGACGGAAAGAATCCCGGCGAGCCCAGTCCGGTCCAGACGTAAGTGGCTTGCGCGGTATCGAACGGTTCTGGTCCATAGAAACCCATGACGTTTATCTCCTGATGGTTTGGCGGCCGTGAGGGCCTTCAAAAGAGCCGATGGCATGCTTCAGGCTCGCGCTGGTCGTAGCGCCGGCCGCAATATCAACGTGTGAAATGGATCACAAGTAACCAGAACGTGTGTTGCGCGACCTCGCGCTTGCGACGTGGTGCGCCGCGGATGCGCAGCACCGCGTCCGGGACGCGAATATCCAGTTGGCCCTAATGGAAGCTGAGCAGCCTGAACAGCGGCGTCAGGTAGCTGAGTTCCTGGCCCGAGGTCGGCGTGGTGCGGCTGATGAAGTCGAAGATCTTGCCGTCCTGCAGCCCGTAATTGGCGAGCCGCTTGACCTGGCGATTCCTGTCGAAATAGATCGCGATCACGCGCTGGTCGACGATCTTCGGGTTCATGAAAGCGATCGGGCGGTCGGCGCGCTGGGAGATGTAGTAAAACACCTCGCCGTTGAGGGTGGCGACCGTGGACGGCGTCCCCATCACGATCAGCACTTGATCCTGGCTCGCCCCGATCGGGATCTGCTCGAGCGCACCGGGGGGCAGGATGTAGCCCTTCTGGAACTGCTCGCCGGTGCAGCCGCCGAGCACCGCGCACAGCAACGCAATGGCGGCCGCCGCGCGCACGCCACGCGCCCGCGCGGTCGATCCGCGTGGCGCGAACAGGCGCTGACGTATCTGGCTGATTTGCCTCATTCCGGAGCTGATCCCGTCCCCTTGCATCGCGCGAGGTGTTGACGTACGGCCCACCACGCCGGATTGCAACACGCGCGAACCCCCAAGGTTCGCCTGAAGGCTCGCTTGCGGAACCCACAATGCTTTGGCCGTTCAATCACTTCTGGAAACCCCGGATAGCCCCGCGCGGCACCATCGAGGCCATCTATGGCATGATCGTGACGCAAGCGCGAGAACCCCTGTTCTATCGGGACCTGGCCGTGCCGGATACGGTTAACGGCCGTTTTGACCTGTTGGTGCTGCATTTGTGGATGGTATTGCGGCGGCTGAGGCTGCTTCCGGGCGGCCAGGCCGCGTGCCAGGCGCTGTTCGACCGCTTTTGCGACGACATGGACGGCAACTTGCGCGAAATGGGTGTCGGCGATCTCACGGTCCCCAAGCGCATGCAGGCCTTCGGGGAGGCGTTTTATGGCCGCAGCGCGGCCTACGACCTGGCGCTTGACGAGGGCGTCGAGCCACTGGCGCAGGCGCTGAACAAGAATATCTTCAATGGCGGGGATGCCGAGCACGCGCGGCGGCTTGCCATCCATGTCGCGGCCGCGATCGCTGCATTGGCGGCGCTGGATGACGCGACGATCGCGAGCGCATCGTGGCGCTTTCCGCTGCCCGCACAACCGAGCGCAACGCCATGAGCCGACCCAAAGCCACTTTCGACAAGTCCGATCCCTGGCGCGTTCCCGTCGTGGTGGCGCAGATTCCGGAGGCTGGATCGCATCACGACATCGAAGCCGGTCAGCAGGCGCGCCAGGCCATGGCCGATCTCGCGGGCCTGCGCGAGATTGGCTTTGCCAGCGCTTCGCTCGATGTCACGCCGCGGGGCAAAGGCCGCTTCCATGTCGGAGGCCGCGTGCGCGCCCGGGTCGGACAGACCTGCGTGGTAACGCTCGATCCGATCGAAAGCGACATCGACGAGGAGGTCGATCTCATTTTTGCGCCGCCCGATCAAATTCCCGTTCTTGCCGATCTCGTCGATGAGGCGCTGGAGAGCGACGAGGAGATTCCGGATCCGCCGGAGCCGATCGAGAACGGCATCATCGATCTCGGCCGGCTCGCAACCGATGCGCTGTTCCTCGGGATCGATCCCTATCCGCGCCGGCCGGATGCGATTTTCGAGCCGCCGGTGGAAGCCACCGATCCCGAGGCCCACCCGTTTGCCGCGCTGAAGGCGTTGCAACTCGATTCCAAGCCAGCCGGGACGAAGAAGCCCGGCCAGGGCTGATGCGGCGCGGATGCACCGGTAAAGCGCGCTCGATGCCGGCACAGCGCTTGGATTCGATCGGAGCCGGATACGAGTTCGGCTCCGAAATCCGGCCTAACACGCTGAATTGTCAGGCTATGTTGGAATGTTCCGAGTTCGCCCCGCAACGCTCGGGACGGCAAAAGACGGCGGTCAAGAGGTTGTGTCGGGACGCGGAAACGCTATTGTCCCGGCCCGGCTGGGGCGCATCACTGTACCCGCCGATCGCCGCTATCCATGGCGATTTCAAAGTCCGCGGCCGAAGGCGCTTCACGACCGCAAGATCAGGTTTCCGGGACGTTCATGCCGCACAAGGTTCGAATCGCGCTTGACGCCATGGGTGGCGATGTCGGCGCATCGGTGGTCATTCCCGGCGCCGCGATTTCGTTGAGCCGGCATCCCGAGAGCGAATTCCTGCTGTTCGGCGATGCCGCGCTGATCGAACCTGAACTGGCCAAACACCCTTCGATGAAAACGGCCTCGCGCGTCATCCATACCGATGTTGCCGTCTCCATGCACGACAAGCCGAGCCAGGCGCTGCGCCGCGGCCGCAAGAGTTCCTCGATGTGGCTTGCGATCGACGCGGTCAAGAGGGGCGAAGCCGATGTCGCGGTGTCCGCCGGCAATACCGGCGCGCTGGCGGCGATGGCGCGGTTCTGCCTGCGCATGCTGCCCGGCATCGACCGGCCGGCGCTGGCGGCGATCTGGCCGACGGCGCGCGGCGATTCGGTGGTGCTCGATCTCGGCGCCACCATCGGCGGCGACGCGCATCATCTGGTGGCGCTCGCCGTGATGGGCAGCGCCATGGCAAGCGTGCTGTTCGATCTGGAGCGGCCGACCGTCGGCCTGCTCAACATCGGGGTCGAGGAAATCAAGGGCCGCGAGGAGATTCGCGAGGCAGCCGAATTGCTGCGCGCGATGAACCTGCCCCAACTCGAATATATCGGCTTCGTCGAGGGCGATGGCATCGGCAAGGGGGCGGCCGATGTCATCGTCGCCGAAGGGTTTTCCGGCAATATCGCCTTGAAGGCCGCCGAAGGCACGGCGCGGCAGATCACCGAGTTCCTTCGCAACGCCATGTCGCGCAGCTGGCGCGCGCGGATCGGCTATCTGTTTGCAAAGAACGCCTTCAAGGCGCTGCGCGACAAGCTGGACCCCTCCAAGTCCAATGGCAGCGTGGTGCTCGGACTGAACGGCATCGTCGTCAAAAGCCATGGTGGAACCGACGCCGAAGGCTTTGCCTATGCCGTCGATGTTGGCTATGACATGGTCCGCAACGATCTCCTCAACAAGATCAACCAGATGCTCAATCGCGACGGCAGCGCGCCTGGATCGGCGCGGACCGCGCAGGAGGCTGTCTCGTGACTGCAATTCGTTCGGTGGTGCTGGGCTGCGGCTCCTATCTGCCGCGGCAGATTCTGACCAATGCCGAACTGGCGAAGCGGATCGACACCTCGGACGAGTGGATCGTGCAGCGCACCGGCATCAAGCAGCGCCATATCGCTGCCGAGGGCGAGTTCACCTCGCATCTGGCCGTCCACGCGGCGCGCGCAGCACTCGCTCATGCCGGCGTCGATGCGCAGTCGATCGACCTGATCGTGCTGGCGACCTCGACGCCGGACAACACCTTTCCCGCCACCGCCGTGTCCGTGCAGGACGAACTCGGCATCCACCACGGCGCGGCCTTCGATCTGCAGGCGGTCTGCTCGGGTTTCGTGTTCGCGCTCGCCACCGCCGACAATTATCTGCGTACCGGCGCGTTCAAGCGGGCGCTGGTGATCGGGGCGGAGACCTTTTCGCGCATCCTCGACTGGAGCGACCGCGGCACCTGCGTGCTGTTCGGCGACGGCGCCGGCGCGGTCGTGCTCGACGCGCAACGGCAGCCCGGCAGGATGTCCGACCGCGGCATATTGACCACGCATCTGCGTTCCGACGGCCGGCACAAATCAAAACTCTATGTCGATGGCGGGCCGTCCTCGACCCAGACGGTCGGTTATTTGCGGATGGAAGGCCGCGAGGTGTTCAAGCACGCAGTCGGCATGATCACCGACGTCATCGTGGCCGCCTTCGAGGCTACCGGCACGAACGCCGACGACATCGACTGGTTCGTGCCGCACCAGGCCAACAAGCGAATCATCGATGCTACGGGGCACAAGTTGCATATTGCACCGCAGAAGGTGGTGCTGACGGTGGACCTGCATGGCAACACCTCGGCGGCCTCGATTCCGCTGGCGTTGTCGGTTGCGGTTGCGGACGGACGCATCAAGCAGGGCGATCTGGTGCTGCTGGAGGCCATGGGCGGCGGCTTCACCTGGGGCTCGGCCCTGTTGCGCTGGTAAGCGGCATCTTAAAAAGTCTGTGTACTTTGCTGACTTCTTTCATGCTTTTGCATTGATGAGCGCTGTTGACCATCGTAAGCTAACCTCATAATTTCAGAAAAGAATTGTTCGCCGAGAGTTGGGGCAGGCGATGACCGGAAGCGGAAAGACAGTGACACGCGTCGATCTGTGCGAAGCCGTCTACCAGAAGGTAGGACTGTCGCGCACGGAATCGTCTGCCTTCGTCGAACTGGTGCTGAAGGAGATCACCGACTGCCTGGAGAAGGGCGAGACGGTGAAGCTGTCGTCGTTCGGTTCCTTCATGGTGCGCAAGAAAGGCCAGCGTATCGGCCGCAACCCGAAGACCGGAACCGAAGTGCCGATCTCGCCGCGACGGGTGATGGTGTTCAAGCCGTCGGCGATCCTGAAGCAGCGGATCAACGGCCATCACAGCAACGGCGAAGGCAAGGGCGAGTAGAGCGTTTTCGAGCGAAGTGGAAAACCGGTTCGCGTACAGAGAACGCGTCAAAACAAGATAGAGCGTTTTCAAGCGAAGTGGATGCCGGTTCGCGTGAAGAAAACGCGTCAAGACAAGAATAAGCCAGGGCCGGCAGAAGCGATCATTTGACCAGCGAACGAAAGAGGAGCGGGCATTTGGACAAGGCGCCGGATGCGTTCCGTACCATCAGCGAGGTGGCGGCCGACCTCGACATTCCCCAGCACGTGCTGCGGTTCTGGGAGACCCGGTTTGCCCAGATCAAGCCGATGAAGCGTAGCGGCGGCCGCCGCTACTACCGCCCCGACGACGTCGACCTGCTCAAGGGCATCCGTCGCCTGCTCTATGGCGAGGGCTACACCATCCGCGGCGTGCAGCGCATCCTGAAGGAGCACGGCATCGCCTCGGTGCAGCGGTTGGCGGATAGCTCCGCGGTCGCTTCGTTCGGCGCGATCGAGGAGGCGGTCGGCCAAAGCATCCTGGAGGACGGAGACGATGCCGCTCCCGGCATCGATATCGACGACGACGATTACGAGACCGCCGACGGTATCGATTTCCGCCTGCTCACCGACGAAGACGAGGAGGGCATTCCGGGCGTGGTCGAGAATGGCTCGCTGCCCGGCTTCGGCACCGCGCCGCGGCTGCTCGACACCACGCGGCTGGAGAGCGTGCTGCAGGACCTGATCGCCTGCCGGCAATTGCTGGATACCGCGCTGAAGGGCTAGCTAGCCATCTTCTCCCCCGCCCGCCCTTGCGGGGCCGAGACGAGCGAAGCTCGCCCTGAGAGGGCGGGGTGAGGGGCTGTCTCCGCAAAACCGCTGCTAATTGCGTGATCGCCGGGGTTCCAGCACAGCCGGTCGCATGGCCGATCCCGCGCCTTGCGCGCAAGGCCGATCGAAGCTAAGGGAACGGCATCGGAGCGTGGCGCAGCCCGGTTAGCGCACTAGTCTGGGAGACTAGGGGTCGGAGGTTCAAATCCTCTCGCTCCGACCAAGAATTTTTTTGATGATCCATGGTTCTTGGCCATACGCCGGCGCTAGGGGCGCAAGGGCGAAGCGTATGGCGCCGCCTTCGCTCCGGCCGCTATTTCGTCGGACCGGGTTGGCAGCGACACCCACGAGAAATCTGGAAAAATCGACCCAAGGTTGTCGGGGCGCGGTATGATACGAAGGACTATCGCACAAGGGGAGAGCCATGCTGGCAGCCTTCTCGATCGACGAACTCCTCGAAGGCTTCGGCTTTCTGACGCTCTTCATTTTCGTGCTGGTCATCCTGGTCAAGCGGCTGGGCGGCGTTACAATTGGCAGGCAAATTCCGTTCAGGGGCAGCCTCTCCGGCCTAGCCATGGCGGTGGCCGGCCTCATTTCGCAGGCCGTAGGTGTTGCCGGTCTCGCGCTTTGGCTGCTCGACGTTACGCATGCATGGCGTCCCGTCTGGAGCGTGCTGGGCCTCGATCGATTGGTGTTTCCTGATCTGAACGGCACGTGGAAGGGGACCATTTTTTCGAACGGTCCCCAGCATGGATATACGGACCTCTGTCCGTCGGGGTCGGGGACCGGCCCGGCGACCTGCCCGTCGCCAGAGCCAGGCAAATTCGTCTGCTTGCCGGTGGAGGTGACGGTCTCGATGACTCTCATCACGACCGATCTGGAGTTGCTCTTGTGCGATTTCCATTCCCATTCGACCGGTGTGTCGCTGACCCGGCGAACCGGAACGTATGATCCCAAACTCACCTACCTGTTCGGGGTGCCGGATCAGCCACCCACAAATCAAGACCCGACAGCGTTCGTGGGCGGCGCCGTTCTCGATGTCGGCAACAGGTCGATGAAGGGACATTACTGGACGGATCGCAATTGGCGAGACGCGCGGCAGACCGCCGGCTACATCCGGCTGACGCCGCAATGATGGCTCAGCGCCAACAAGCCACCATCCACAGATCAATTTGTTTCGCGCTGCGCCTTGATGACGCCATCGGCGAGGGTTCATGAGCGTCCTCTAGCGAATCGGTGCTTTTGTTTTATCGGAACGAGGCGGGGGCAGAGCCGTTGTCACCAGGTTCCCATGCAGGGAAATAAAGGAATCAATCAATATGTCCCGCCACAACGAAATGCCGCCCGTGCCGCCCGCCAACCGCAGTCACAAGGGTACCGGCGACAATGCCGAGGTCAGCAAGGATACGGCTAAGACAAAGGACGAAACCAATACCGCCGGGCAGGGCGACACCGCCAACATCCGGCAGAACACCACCAATGCGGGGTTCTTCAAAGGCCGGCGCGTCAAGTAGCGCGGCTCTCGCCGCGCATGCGGCCCGCGTCTAGCGCGACAGCCGTTTGGCGTTCGCCGCGACGTGTTCCCGGTAGCGGTCAACCACGCTGCTCGCGGTGCCGCCGGACATCAGGCTTGCGCCGGCCTCGAGCATGGCATGCAGCTTTTCCGTCACCATCAAATTCGCTTCGTCGTGCGAGCCGCGGCCGCCCGACATCATCTTCATCATGCGAAGGCCGATGACGTTACTCGAACTCAAATGCCAGAAACACGGTCGAATAAAAAGGGCCAAACATCGTGCGGTCGCTCCCACACAGCGAAATGCTGCAGAAAACAAATGCCGGGCGCGATGAAAAGGTCCCCGCCGATCGGCTGGTTTGCGAACAATCCACGCAATGAGCTGTTTCGCTCACAGCGTCGCCGGTGGCCGGCAACGTCACCGCGCAGCGGTTCGATCCAGCGATGTTCGTCCCGGGCGGGAACTTAACGGATCGGCCGCCGTTCATGCCCGATGACACTTCGGGAACTCTCATTTGCCTTTGCTTTCCTGTCCCTGGCCATTTGTCCGGCGCGCGCTGAAAGCGGCATGGCCGCGTTCTATGGCGGCGGGCGCACGGCGAGCGGCGAAGTAACCAGGCCATCGGGACTGTGGGCGGCGCACCGCACCCTGCCGTTTGGCACGATGGTACAGGTCACCAACGTTCGCAACGGCAAGACGGTCGTGGTGCGGATTGTCGATCGGGGCCCGTATGGCCGCGGCCGAATCATCGACGTCAGCCGCGCGGCGGCGCGCGAACTCGACATGATCGAAAGCGGCACGGCAATGGTGAACGTGGTGCCGCAGTAAATCCTGAACTCACGCGGGAGGTTCGCGGAATTCTCCTTGCGGCGTTCGGCCGGCGAGTGCCCGATGCCGATTGCTGCGGCTTGCGCCGTGGTTTGAACGAAGCTAGAGACGGAGGTAAAGGTCAGCCAATAAACGGGGGGCAGCACTCATGAAGGATTTTGCCGGCAAGGTCGCTGTCATCACCGGAGGCGGCACGGGCATGGGCCGCGAGCTGGCGCGGCAGCTGGTCGCCGAGGGCTGCAATGTCGCGATGTGCGACGTCTCGGCTGACGCCATGGCCGAGACCAAGCGGCTATGCGAGGTCGAACGGCTGCCACAGGGCTTGCGCGTCACCACCCATGTCGCCGACGTCTCGATCGAGGACCAGCTCAAGCGCTTTCGCGACCAGCTGGCCGAGCAGCAGGCGACCGACAAGATCCATTTGCTGTTCAACAATGCCGGCATCGGCGGCGGCGGCAGCCTTTTCACCAACACGCGGGAGCAGTGGGAACGGACCTTCAACATCTGCTGGGGCGGCGTCTATCTCGGGGTGCGGACCTTCCTGCCCCTGCTGATGAAGGCCGACGAGGCCCACATCATCAATACCTCGAGCGTCAACGGGTTCTGGGCTTCCGTCGGGATGGGGGTGGCGCATACCGGCTACAGCGCCGCCAAATTTGCGGTGAAGGGATTTACCGAAGCCTTGATCAACGATCTCCGGCTCAATGCGCCGCATATCAAATGCTCGGTGGTGATGCCCGGCCACATCGGCACCTCGATCGTATCCAATTCGCGGAAAATCCAGAGCGGCAGCGAATCCGATGCGCTCAGCGCCAACGAAATCCTCTCCGCCCGCCAGCGCCTCAAAGGCATGGGCATCGACACCGCGCCGATGTCGGACGACGATATCCAGAAGATCGCCGCCGAGCGCGCCCGCAGCTTTCGCGACGAGGCGCCGATGACGGCCTCAGCCGCGGCGAAAGTTATCCTCGACGGCGTCAAGGCCGAGCGCTGGCGCATCCTGGTCGGCGATGACGCCGAGCGCCTCGACCAACGGGTGCGGCACGCGCCGGAACGCGCCTATGACGGCGAGTTCTATCGCAGTTTTGCCGAAGAGGTGGGCTGGCGGGTCGGGTGAGGCGCCCGTCATTCCGGGGCACCAACGGATCCGCGCGTAGCGCGGCCCGATGGCGAACCCGGAATCTCGAGATTCCGGGTCCACGCTGGCGCGCGTCCCGGAATGACGAGGCAATTGTTTTACCCGTGCACCACCGACTTCGCGATCATGCAGTGAATGCCCTTGGAGCCGTTGACGGTCTGCGTCACGCGCAGGTCGGCGGCGAGGCTGCACAGCGTGTAGGCGTCCTCGCGCGACAGGTTGCGCTTTTCGCCGAGCAGCACGATCATGTCGCGCAACGCGCGCACCACGCATTGATCGAGGTCGGGGTCCATCGCCATCGTCATGTAGTGGTCGGCGGTCTCGGCGCGGGGATAATCGAGCCGCAAATCCGCTCGCAGCGTCAGCTTGAACCGGCCGCGCAGCGCAGTCTCGATCGCGGTGACGCAGACCTCGCCGTCGCCCTGCACGCCATGGCCGTCGCCGCAGGAGAACAGCGCGCCCGCCACGAACACCGGCAGATAGAGCTTGGCGCCGGCGCCGAGCTCCTTGTTGTCGAGATTGCCGCCCATCGCGCGCGGAATCAGCGAGGTGATACGGCCCCAGGCCGGCGGCGGCGCCACGCCCATCACCCCGAAGAACGGCTTCAGCGGCAGGTCGAGCCCCCAGGGCAGCCGGCCGACCATCTTTTCGCGATCGAGCGGAATGTTGATCAATCGGGTTTCGTGGAAATCGTCGGGCAGGGTGCCGGCGAGCGGCCGGATCAGATTGTAACCCCAGTCCTGCCGCAGGCCGACCTCGAGGATCTCGACTTCCAGCACGTCGCCCGGCATGGCGCCCTCGACCGCGACCGGACCGGTCAGGATGTGGCCGGGCACCATGCGCTCGTTTTTCGCGTGCACCTCGTCGAGTTCGGGCGGGACATGAAACCGCTTGCGGTCGGGCACCACGTCCGGGCCGCCGCTGATGGTGTCGATGGTCACCTCATCGCCGCTTTTGATTGACAGGACAGGTTTCAATTTCGCTTCGAAGAATCCCCAGTGGCAGGTTTCGGGGCTGGAATGCAGGTGATGATGCGTCATGGGGGAGACTTCTGGTTGGGGCAGGGATGGCGAGTGTGCCTTCGCCGAGACGTTCTGTCGAATGTCTTGTGCTACTCGTCATTGCCGGCTCGACCCGGCAATCCATCTCCTTTGCGAGACTCCTTTGAAGAGAGATGGATACGCGGGTCAAGCCCGCGTATGACGGTCAGCGCAAATCGCAGAGAATACTCCCTTGTTCTTCATCCTCTCCAAAACCCTCGGCATCATGCTGCTGCCGACCAACTTCCTGCTCGGCGCGGGCGCACTCGGCGTGGTGCTGCTGGCGAGCCGATGGGCGCGGCTCGGCCGCAGGCTGCTGGTTGCCGTCGTGGCGCTGCTCGTGGTCGCCGGATTTTCCCCGATCGGAAACTGGCTGCTTTATCCGCTGGAGGCGCGATTTCCGCCTTGGGATGCGTCGAAGGGCGCGCCCGACGGCATCGTCGTGCTGGGCGGACCGATCGACCCCGATCTGTCGGCCGCGCACGGCACCCCTGTCGTCAGCGCCGCGGCCGATCGCCTGATCGCAGCCGCGGCACTCGCCCGCCGCTATCCGAACTTGCGCATCATTTACACCGGCGGCAGCGCGAACCTGATTTCGGGCGAAGCGAAGGAGGCCGATTACGCCGCCGAGGTGTTCGAGAGCCTCGGCGTCTCCAAAACGCGATTGATGATGGAACGGCGTGCGCGCAACACCCAGGAGAACGCCGTGTACGCCAGGGCGATGGCGGCGCCGAAGCAGGGCGAGCGCTGGCTGCTGGTGACATCGGCCTATCATATGCCGCGGGCGGTCGGCGTGTTTCGCCAGCAAGGGTTTGCGGTCGAGCCTTATCCGGTCGACTGGCGCGTCGGCGGCCGCGCCGATCTCTTGGGCTTCCACAATTTCGCGGTCGACGGGCTTTATGGCATGGACGTCGCCATGCGCGAATGGATGGGACTCGTGGCCTATCGCCTCTCGGGCAAAACCGGCGAGCTGTTTCCGGGACCAAATCCGCCATGATGCGCCGGTCGCGTCAGGTGCATAAACCGGCTAGGATCGGCGCGAGAAAACACTGGGAGGGCGAGTTCATGCAGCAAGCCGCAGCGAGCGACGAAGAATTCGATTTGTCCGCCATGGTGGCCGACCTGAACAGCCTGCTTCGCCTGAAGACGACCGTGATCGGCATGAAGATGTTCGCTGATGTCGGGGAGATGACGGCGATCCCGAAAATCCGGCGTCCGACCGCGGTTCATACCACCGACCAGATCGTCAGCATGGCCTCCCGGCTCGGCTGGACCGTCGGCATCACAGCGGACGATCTGGTCGGCGCGCAGTGCCGCGCGGTGATCGGGCTTGCGCCCAGGGACGACAAATGGCTCGCCGGCGAAGCTTACGTCGGCGTCTGGCACGGCACCGCCGAGGACGCGCGCAAGCGTCAGGAGGCGCTCGACGTCGTTCCCTTCGGCAAATATCAGGCGCTGGCGGTGAGCCCGCTCTCGAGCGGGCGGCTGAACCCGCCGGACATCTGCCTGGTCTACGCGACGCCGGGGCAGATGATCATCCTGATCAACGGCCTGCAATATACCGGCTACAAGAAATTCGAATGGGGCGTGGTCGGCGAGACCGCTTGCGCCGATTCCTGGGGGCGGGCGCTGAAGACCGGCGAGCCCAGCCTGTCGCTGCCGTGCTTCGCCGAGCGGCGCTATGGCGGCGTGCCGGACGAGGAGATGCTGATGGCGCTAAAGCCCGCGCACCTCGCAAAAGCCATTACCGGCATGAAGGCGCTGGCCAAGAACGGCCTGCGCTACCCGATCGCGCCCTATGGTATCCAGAGCGACGTCCGCGCCGGCATGGGTGCCTCCTATGGGAAGAAATAGATTGACAGCCTCGACCGTCATTGCGAGCCAACGGGTCGCGCGAATGCGCGCCCGATGACGGGCTCCGCGAAGCAATCCGCCGCGCAACAAGAAAGAAAGAATGGATTGCTTCGCTTCGCTCGCAATGACGGGGGAAATTCCAACGCGAATAACAATCTCAGAGTGACCAAACATGAAATCCTCGTCGAAGTTCGACATCGTCGTCTATGGCGCCACCGGTTTCACCGGGCAGCTGATTGCCGAATATCTGGCGGCGCATTACACCGGCGCGGGCGCGCCGAAATGGGCGATGGCCGGGCGCAGCCTTGCAAAACTTGCTTCGGTGCGCGACGCGATCGGCGCGCCGGCCGACACGCCCCTGATAACAGCCGATGCCGCCGATCCCGCTTCGCTGCAGGCGATGGTCGACCAGACCAAATCGGTCATCACCACCGTCGGCCCGTATCAGCTTTACGGCTCCGAGCTCGTTGCGCTCTGCGCCGCCACCGGTACCGATTATTTCGATCTCTGCGGCGAGCCGGTATGGATGCGCCGCATGATCGACGCGCATGAGGCGGCGGCGAAAGCGAGCGGCGCGCGGATCATGTTCTCCTGCGGCTTCGATTCGCTGCCGTTCGAACTCGGCGTGTTCTTCTGCGAGGAGACAGCCAAGAAGGTTCTCGGTGCGCCGGTGAACCGCGTCAAAACCCGTATCCGCGGTATGAGCACGACGATCTCGGGTGGCACCGCAGCCAGCTTCAAGGCGACATTCGCGGCGGCCGCGAAAGACCTCAGTCTGGTTGCCCAGTTGCAGAATCCGTTTGTATTGACGCCGGGCTTCGAAGGCCCAAAACAGCCGCGAGGCAACAAGCCGGCGTTGGACGAGGACCTCGGCCAATGGACCGCGCCCTTCGTGATGGCGACCATCAACACCCGCAATGTGCATCGCTCCAATATGTTGATGAAGTTTCCGTACGGCAAAGACTTCGTCTATGACGAGATGGTCCTGACAGGTCCGGGAGAGCAGGGCGAAGCCAGCGCCAGGCGCCTCGTCGCAGCCGTCAATGCCGAGAGGATGAGCGGCGGCGGACTGAAGCCAGGCGATGGGCCGTCGAAGGAAGAGCGCGAGAACGGCTTCTACGACCTGCTGTTCGTCGGCATCGCGCCAGATGGCAAGCAGGTTCGCGTCGCGGTGAAAGGCGATCGCGATCCCGGCTACGGCTCGACCTCGAAGATGATGTCGGAATGCGCGATCTGCCTGTTGCGCGACACGCCGGACGTTCCAGCGGGTATCTGGACGCCTGGTGCTGCGATGATGGGATCCCTGATCAAGCGGCTCGTCGATCATGCGGGGTTGAGGTTTGCGGTCGAGCAGTGAGCGGCGCTTGCGCGGCGCGGGGATTGTAAGCGTACATCCAGTCCATGCGCCTGGCCGAGGGCGGAAGGCGCAACATGAGCCTCAGCATGTGGTCGCGAATCCAGGCGCCGGTGGCGCTGAATTCGCGCTTGCTGTTGCCGTTGCGGCGCGCCAGCGCCACCACGCGCTCTGCACGCGGCCGCCGCTCGGCCTCGAACGCCTCGAACGTCGTATCGAGCTCGCGTCCTTCCTGCATCAGCCGGCCGAGCCGCATGGCGTCCTCCAGCGCGATCGAGGCGCCCTGGCCCGCATGCGGGCTCGTGGCATGCGCGGCATCTCCAATCAGCAGCGTCCGCTTGCGCCACCATGTCGGCAAGGTCGCAACATCGAGCGTCGCGGTGACCATGATATTGTCGGCCGCTTCCAGCAGTCGCGGGATCGGATCGTGCCAGCCGTGGTGGAAATTGAGCAAATGCCGCTTGATCGCGCCCTGGCTCATGGCGCAGAACGTCGCGGCGTCGATGCCATGGGAGGGCTGGGTGCTCCACCACATCGCGCCGTCGTCGGGATCGGGGCTACAAAATCCGCAGCCGAAGAATCCGCTCTGCCCGAACGTCGTCTCCACGCATTGGCCAATTCCAGTGTTCTCGATGATATGCCGCGGAACGAAGCCGCCGAAGCCGATCAGGCCGGTATCGAACGGCTTGGGGCCATCGGGAATGACATGGTCGCGCACGGCCGAATGGACGCCGTCGGCGCCGATCAGAAAATCGCCCTCGGCGCTGGTACCGTCGGCGAAATGCGCGATGACCGGCTGGTCGGGGCGATCCTCGATTTGCACCAGCCGCTTCTCGAAGAACAGTTCGACGTTCTCGCACCAGGCCATGTTGACGATGGCCTCGTTCAGCGTGGCACGGCGCATGTTGACCGCGGGCTGGCCGAACCGCGCCTGCATGTTCCGGTTGATCGAGCCGAGGCGGGCGCCGGCCTGCGAGCAGAAATCAAAGGATTTGGCGATCGAGCCGCGGCGGATGATTTCGTCGGCAAGCCCGAGTTCGGCCAGCACATGCATCCCGTTGGGCGCGATCTGCAGGCCGCCGCCGATCCCCGTCGCGTAGGGCCATGCCTCGTAGACCTGAGCGTCGATGCCGGCTCTCCTGAGAAAGAGTGCGGTGACCGGGCCGGCGATGCCGGCGCCGATGATGAGGGCTTTGCGGGTAGGGTTGGTCATGGCTTGCTCCTGATGTCCCAAGGGTGGTAGAAATCACAGTGGCTAATTATCTTAGTCACTAAGAATTATACGAACTAAGGTAAGGAGCCAGGCTTGTCAAGGCCAAAAGCGCGCGCCGCATTGATGGAGGAACTGGAACACGCGATGCGGCGTTCGCAGGCGCTGGGCGCGATTTTTTCGCAAACGGTCGCGAATCGCGTCGGCATTTCGAGTTCCGATCACGAATGCCTGGATTTTCTGGTGCTGGAAGGCCGCGTCACGGCGGGCAGGCTCGCCGAACTCACCGGCCTGACCACGGGCGCCATCACCGGTGTGATCGACCGGCTTGAGAAGGCCGGCTTGGTCCGCCGCGAGCGTGACGACAGTGATCGCCGGAAGGTTTTCATCGCGATCGTTCCCGCGGCCATCGCGAAGGTCGGAAAGTTCTACGAACACCTGCAGCGTGCGATGCTGCGGGAATGGGACAATTACACGGACGCCGAATTGCGGCTGCTGCTCCGGTTCGCGACGCAGGGCTACAAGATCATGCTGGCGGCGACCGAGGAACTGAAGGCCATCATGGAGGCGCCGGACGGCAAACGACGTGCGTCTAGGAAACCGGCGCGGGGTTCGTGAGCGCCGGATCGGCGGCGGCCCTGTAAGGCTGCGCTGCGGCGAACATGCCCCACATCGCGCCCAGCATCATGAAAAAATGCCGCCAGTGGTCGGTGTCGATGACAAAACTTTCGCCGACGGTGCCAAGGAAGGCCGAGAAGATCGCGAGATAGGCGCGCTGCCAGGGCACGCGCACGAAGATGTGGCGAAAGCCCATGACGACCGTGATGAACGCCAGCGCCGGGTAGCAGACGCCGGAAATCCAGCCACCCGACATGAAGGCGTTCAGGTAGGAGTTATGGGTATCCTCCGGAAAATAATTGTGGAACTGCAGCGGGCCGATGCCGAATGGCAGGTCGAGCGCCATCTGCGCGCCGAGGATGTGGCGGCCGAACCGGCCGAAGCGGCCCTCGTCGTAGCTCTGGTCGAAGCTGGCGCGCTGGTTGAACATCTCGCGGATCGAATCGAACGACAGCAGCACGCTGAGCAGCGCCACCACGATGATCACGGCGACCACCGACATCACGACGATGCGCGAGCGCTGGCTGCGCGACGGGCTGGTCAGCACCATCAGCGCCAGCATGAAGGCGGATGTCAGCACCAGCCCGCCCCATGCCGCGCGGGAAAACGCCAGCAGGATCGCCAGCGCCATCACGCCGAGCGCAATGGTGCTGCGGAACGATTTTGCGAAGCGATCGGTGACCACGCTCTGCAGCGCGAACAGTGCCGGCAGGATCAGGAACGCGCCGAGCACGTTCGGGTCCTTGAAGGTGCCGCGGGCGCGCTCGTACAAGGTCAGGAGATCGTGGCCGCCGGGAACGAGGTTGAGATAGCCGGCTATTCCCGATATGGCCGCGATCATCCCGCCGACGATCAGGCCACGGCGAAGCATGTCGAGCCTGGCCTCGGTGTCCTCGGCGACCACCATGGCGAAGAACATCACGGTGACAGCCATGTACCAGGAGGTCGCGATCCAGTTGGCGACCGGCGATTCGTCGATGAAGGGGATGGCGCCGATCGAATAGCCGATATTGAGGAGAACCAGCAGCAGCAGCAGCGGCATGAATACCAGCCGCAACCGAAGGCCCGTCGCAAAGAAAATCACGATCGCCGCGAGCGTCACCAGCTCATACGGGCTCGGTTCGATGAAGACGATCGCGCCGCTTGCCCCGACCAGCCATACCAGCGCGCGCTGCAGCGCCAGCACGCCGGGCGCAGCCGTTACGGAAGGAAAACCCTCGGCTGTCGCCGCATACGCCATCACACACTCACGCAACGCAACTCATGGCAAGACGCCCGAGCGAATAGCCCTAGTAGGCGTTCTCGTTCCTGGTCATCAACGCCATCGGCGTCTTGAGCAGGATGAGGAGATCGAACAGCACCGACCAGTTCTCGATGTAGTAGAGATCGAACTCGACGCGCTTCTGGATTTTCTCCTCGCTGTCGACCTCGCCGCGCCAGCCGTTGATCTGTGCCCAGCCGGTAATGCCGGGCTTGACGCGGTGGCGGGCGAAATAGCCGTCGACCGCCTCGTCGAACAGCCGGCTCTGCAACTTGCCCTGCACGGCGTGCGGCCGCGGCCCGACCAGCGACAAATTGCTCTTGAACACGACGTTGAAGAGCTGCGGCAGCTCGTCGAGGCTGGTCTTGCGGATGAAGCGCCCGACGCGGGTGACGCGCCTGTCGTTCTTGGTCACGACCTTGGCGGCCAAGGGATCGGCCTGATCGTGGTAGAGCGAGCGGAACTTGAAGACGTCGATGCGCTCGTTGTTGAAGCCGAACCGCTTCTGGCGGAACAGCACCGGGCCCGGGCTGTCGAGTTTGACGGCGAGCGCGACCAGCGCCATCACCGGGGAGGCGAGCAGCAGCACGAGGGCGCCGACGACATGGTCGAACAGCCACTTCATCACCAGATCCCAGTCGGTGATCGGGGCCTCGAACACATCCAGCGTCGGCACCTTGCCGAGATAGGAATAGGAGCGGGGGCGGAAGCGCAGCTTGTTGGTGTGGGCGGAAAGCCGGATGTCGACCGGCAGCACCCACAGCTTCTTCAGCATCTCGAGAATGCGCGTCTCCGCCGAGATCGGCAGCGCGAACAGCACGAGGTCGATCCGGGTGCGGCGGGCGAATTCGACGATGTCGTCGACCTTGCCGAGCTTTGGCGCACCCGCGCAGGTATCGAGCGCGCGGGCGTCGTTGCGGTCATCGAACACGCCGAGGATGTCGATGTCGGAATCGTCCTGGGTTTTCAGCGCCCCGACCAGTTGCTCGCCGTTCTGGTCGGAGCCGACGATGATGGTGCGGCGGTCGAGCCGGCCCTCGCGCGCCCAGCCGCGCACCAGCGAGCGCAGGAACAGCCGTTCTCCGATCAGCGCGGCGAGGCCGACGATGAAGAACGCCGACAGCCACAGCCGCGAAACTTCGCCGCCTAGCTTGGCGAAGAAGGACGCGCCGATGAACAGCAGGAACACGAAAGCCCAGGACGAGATCATCCGCGTCAGCTGACGGAGCTGACCGCGAAACACCTGGACCTGGTAGATATCGGCGGCCTGGAAACAAACGACTGCGGCCGCCGCCATGGCGAAGATCGCCCCGACATATTCCCAACGGAAGCCGGCAAGCGGCGTCACATAGCCGAAATAGAGCGCGATGCCGAGGAGGCTGAGCAGCACGAAATCGGCAAGGCGCACGACGCCCGCGATCACGATCGGCGAATAGGCGCGGCGCACCTTCTGGTTGGTGACGGCAAGGGCGGCCGGCGACAATCGTCGGCGTCGTTCGATCGGTTGGCGCTGCGCGGAGGCAGCCGCCGCGGCATCCAGCATCGAGCGTGCGTTGACCTGTTCCACTGTTTCCAAATCCGTGTCTCGCCCCGGCATCTAGGCATGCGCGCGCCGAGGCGGAATTCCCTGGCCACCGGCTTAACGGACAAATCGGAAGAAACGGTTATCGTTGGTAAGGAATGGTTAACGATCGGCAAACGCGTCGCGGTAACCCGCCAGCACCCCCTCGACCATCGCCTTCTGCGAAAAATGCATCAGCACGCGCTCCCGCAGGGATTTTGCGCGTTGGGCGGCCGCGTCGGGATCCTCCAGCGCGGTCTCGATTGCGTCCGCCATCGCGCCCACGAGATTGGGTGCAAACAGCGCATCGGTACGGGAACCGAAGATTTCGGGGATGCCGCCGACATTGGCGGCCACCATCGGAACGCCCGCTGCCGCCGCCTCAATCACGACATAGGGCATGGAATTGCCGCGGGAGGGCACCACCAGCACGTTGCCCTTGGAAAAGCCGTAGCGCGCCTTGACGTGGCCGATGAAGCGGACCTTCTCGCCGAGACCGAGCCTCTGGACCTGGGCCTTCAGCGCGGCCATTTCCTCGCCGTCGCCGGCGAGCGTCAGCGACACCTTCTTGCCGTCGGCGTGCAGGCGCGCTACCGCGTCGATCAGGAGATCGGCGCCCTTGATGTGCCGGAACTCGCCGACATAGACGACATCGGTGGCGTCGCTTGCCCTGACGACGGGATCGAATTCGTCCGCGGTGACGCCGTTGAAGACGCAGCGCACCAGGCCTTCGGGCATGCCGATGGTGCGCTGATAGGTGTTGCGCGCAAAGGCGCTTTCGAACAGGAACAGGTCGGTCGAATTCATCAGCGTGCGCTCGAGGCGGCTATAGAAGGCGCCCTTGAACGTATCCAGCGGGTAGTGCAGCGAGCCGCCGTGCGGCGTGTAGACGCGAATCGTGCTCTTCGAACGCCGGCGCAGCCGCACGAAGGCGCCGGCCTTGGCGCCGTGGCCGTGCAGCACGTCCGGCTTGAGTTTTTGGATCAGGAACATGAAGCGCGCCCAGACCAGAAAGTCCGCGGGATGCGGCTCGCGGTGAATGGCGATGCGGCGGACGCCGAGCTTGAGGCGGGGGGCGATTTCCTTCAGCGCCGCCTCGGCGCGTTCGCCGCCGGTCAGGCTGTCGGTGATGATGCCGACATGATGACCGCGGTCGGCCTGTCCATTGGCGAGATCGAGGATATGCCGGAAGATGCCGCCGACCGGCGCGCGCACCGCATGCAGGATACGAAGCGGCTGATCCGACGTCACTGGCGTCATGGTCATGATCGGAACCAGCGCTCGAGGTCGCCCTGCGGCTGGACGGCGACGACGGACATGGCCGAGCGCCTGCAGCCCGGCAGAGCGAGCGCAGCCGACAGACAGACGATAGCGGCGCGCGCGCCTCGCATCGGACAACCCAAGCGGAAGTGTTGATTCCGATTAAGGACTTGCATGGTTAACAAAGCATGACCGCCGCGGGGAAGGCCATTCTTGGCGGCAACAAATCCGCGCAATTAACCCGGCGGCAACCTTAATGGAGTGTAATCGCAAAAGTCCAAGTAGGTGAGTGGCGTCTGCGGGAGTGTGCGATGCGTCTGGCGTTCTGGCGTTCTGGCAAGGACGAAGCAGCCAAGGAAAAACCAGTAGTGCAGCGCGCGGCCGCAAGGCCGGCGCCGCCCAGTACCAAACCTGTGGCCGCCGCGCCGCCAGGCGATCTGGATCTCAGCGTGCTCGGCCAGGCGCTGCTGCGCAAGCGCGGCCTGATCATCGGTCCGACCCTGCTCGCCCTGGTGATCTCGATCGCCGCCGTCAATCTGGTGACCCCGCGCTTCAAGTCCGAGGCGCGTATCCTGGTCGACGGGCGCGAGAACGTGTTCCTGCGGCCGAACGGAGAGCGCAACGAGGAGCGCACCGCGCTCGACGCCGAGGCCGTGACCAGCCAGGTCCAGCTATTGCTGTCGCGCGATCTCGCCCGCGACATCATCAAGAAGAACAAGCTCGCCGAACTGCCGGAATTCGATCCCGTGCTGGGGGGGCTGTCGCCGGTGAAATCGCTGCTGGCGCTGTTCGGGATCGGCCGCGACCCGTTCTCGCTGACGCCGGAAGAGCGCGTGCTGGACGCCTATTACGACCGCTTCACCGCCTATGCGGTCGATAAATCGCGCGTCATCGTCATTGAATTCCAGTCGCGCGATCCGGATCTGGCCGCGCGCGTGGCCAACTCGATCGCCGAAGGCTATCTGGTGTTGCAGCAGAATGCCCGCCAGGAGCAGGCCAAATCCGCCAGCCAGTGGCTGTCGGGCGAGATCGACAATCTGCGCAAGAAAGTCGCGGAGGACGAATCCCGCGTCGAGGCTTTTCGTTCGAAATCGAGCCTGTTCGTCGGCACCAACAACACCACGCTGTCCAACCAGCAGTTGGGCGAACTCAACACCCAGTTCAACAATGCCCGCGCGCTGAAATCGGACGCCGAATCGAAGGCGCGGTTGATCCGTGAGATGCTACAGAGCGGCAAGCCGATCGAGGCTTCGGAAGTCGTCAATTCGGAATTGATCCGGCGGCTGTCCGAGCAGCGCGTCACGCTGCGCGGCCAGCTCGCCGAGCAGTCCTCGACGCTGCTCGACAACCATCCGCGCATCAAGGAGCTCAAGGCGCAACTGGCCGATCTCGACCGCCAGATTCGCGACGAAGCGAGCAAGATATCGCGCTCGCTCGACAATGACGCCCGCATCGCCAGCAGCCGGGTCGATGGTCTCAGCGCCAGCCTCGAGCAGTTGAAGAAGCAGGCGACCTCGACCAACGGCGACGACGTGCAGCTTCGCGCGCTGGAGCGCGAGGCGAAGGCGCAGCGCGACCTGCTGGAATCCTATCTGGCAAAATATCGCGAGGCCAATACCCGCGAGAATATCGATGCGGCGCCCGCCGACGGCCGCATCATTTCGCGCGCCACCGTGTCCAACGCGCCGGCCTATCCGAAGAAGCTGCCGATCGTGCTGATCGCGACGCTGGCGACCCTGTTGCTGAGTGCGGGCATGGTCGTGACCGGCGAGCTGTTGCGCATCACTGCGCCGCGCGCCGTGGCGGCATTTACCTCCGCGCCGGCACCGGTGCAGTCGCCGGCCGAACCCGCATTCGCCGCCGATCCCGCGCCGGCGTTTGACGAACCGCGCAGCGAGCCAAGAGGCGAGCCGCGTCCGGACGTTCCGAGCGAACTGAGCGAAATCGAGCAACTCGCCGGGGACCTGCGCGACGCGGGCGAGGCGGCGCGCAAGGTGACGATCCTCGGCACCGCAGCGGGCGAGAGCATTACCCTGACGGCGCTCACGCTGGCTCGCCTGATGGCGCGCGATGCGAAGGTCGTGGTGGTCGACTTGTCGGCGGCGTCGCCGACGATGGCGGCGATATCGGTCGATCCGGCCGCGCCGGGGCTTGCGGAATTGATGCAGGGCGAGGCGTCGTTTTCGCAGGTGATCACCAAGGACCGGCTGTCGCGGGTTCATCTCGTCAATGCGGGGCGCCCGGGCTTTGACCGCGCGCTGTTGCAATCGCCGCGGCTGACGCTGGCGATCGATGCCCTTCTGCGGGTCTACGACCACGTGCTGCTCGACGCCGGCACCGCATCGGACCTGGCGGCGGAACTATTGACCGCTCGGGCGCGCGCGGTGGTGGTGCCGGATGCCTCGATGGCTTCAGACGCCCGCGCCGTGATGTGCGATCAATTGCGAGCCGTGGGTTTTTCCGAGGTGACAATGCTGAACAAGCCGGCGCGGCCCTCGGACGCCGTCGAGCCGGCGCGGCGAGTGGTGGCGGCCTGAGGCCGGCGCACGCGCTACCCTGTGGATAACGGGATCAGCGGGGACATGTGCCGCGGCGTCCTTGCGCGCCGCGCCTGATCGCGGCTCCATGGGGACATCTTACGGAGATGGGAAACCATCGCGTCGGATCGGGCAACAGAATCGCGACTGCCCCGATATGCAGCGGCTGCCGATCAGGATACGGCCGGGAGATAGGCCCCCGGTGCGGATGTCCCGAGATCGCCCGTCAATGTTGCAGCTGCCGTAGGACAGGAAAGGCCGTCCGGGAAACCGGGCGGCCTTTTTCTTCGAGCGGATGCGGGTCATCCCGCCGGGGCGATGTCGTTCAGCCGCGCGGCGGCGCGATGAATGGCCTCGCTTCGGCGTGCTTGCGCCGGCACGATCCTCTCTTTCATCAGAGCGAGGATCTCCGCCGGCGCGGTGTCCGGCGAGCCTGAGTTGAACGGCGGCGCCGGATTGTACTCGAGCCGCAGCTGGATCGCCTCCGCGGTTCTCCGATCGACCATGATCGATACCAACGTCAGCGCGAAATCGATTCCGGCGGTGACGCCGCCGCCGGTGACGCGGTTGCGGTCGATGCAGACCCGCGTCCTGGCCGGAATCGCGCCAAACTCGCTGAGAAAATCCACCGCCGTCCAGTGCGTCGCCGCGCGATAGCCCTTCAGGAGCCCGGCCGCGCCCAACACCAGCGATCCCGTGCACACCGAGGTGATGTATTTTGCGCTCCCCGCCTGCCGGCGCAGGAAAGCCAGCATCTCCTCGTCATTGACCATGTCGTCGGTGCCCACGCCGCCGGGCACGCAGATCACGTCGAGCTGCGGACAATCGGCAAACGTCGTGGTCGGCGTCAGCGTCAGCACGGAATTGCTCGGAACCGGCTCGATCCGTTTCCAGATCAGATGCACCTGCGCGCCCGGCACGCTGGAAAACACCTGCACCGGACCGGTGAGGTCGAGCTGCGTCACCTTGGGGAAGATCAGGAGACCGATCTGCAGCGGTGGCGACATGGGAAAAAGCCTTTCGAGGTTTTTTTTGCGGCGTCGACCACGTCCTCCATCGTCATTGCCGGGCTTGACCCGGCAATCCATCCGCCTCGAAAGAATCTTCCGAGTGTGATGGATGCCCGGATCAAAGTCCGGGCATGACGAGTGGAGTGCGGGACTAATTATCTCTATTGACCTCGCCATCCTGCCATGGTCGTCTGTCGTCCGAAATGCCATATTTCCCTTAATTTCGGACATAGCCTCGACATGATCGGCGTTCTCATTTTCCCCGATTTCCAGTTGCTCGACGCGGCCGGTCCGATTTCGGTGTTCGAGATTGCCGCGCGCTATGCCGGGCAGCCGCTATCGATCAAGCTGCTGGCCGCGAGGCCGGGGCCGGTGCGCAGCTCCGCTGGCGTCGAGATGCTGGCGCGCGGATTCAGGCCGTCCGGCGCCGTCACGACGCTGATCGTGGCCGGAGGTCGGGGGTCGCGCGCGCCGGCCATTTGCGCGAAAACCCTGGCCTTCGTGCGCGGCATCGCCGAGCGCGGCGTCCGCGTCGCCAGCGTCTGTTCCGGCGCCTATGTGCTGGCCGAGGCCGGCCTGCTCGACGGCCGCCGCGCCACCACGCATTGGGAGCGTACCCGGCACTTCCTCGCCGCCTATCCGAAGATAAAACTGGAGCCCGACCGCATCTTCGTCCGCGACGGCAACATCTGGAGTTCGGCCGGGATCACCGCCGGCATCGACCTGGCGCTGGCGATCGTGGCGGAGGATTTTGGCGAGGAGATCGCGCAAAAGACCGCGCGGCAACTCGTGCTCTATCATCGCCGCAGCGGCGGCCAGTCGCAATTCTCCTCGCTCTTGGAATTGAAGGCGCCCTCGGGCCGCTTCGGCGCGCTGCTCTCCTGGGCGCGCGAGCATCTCGAGGCGCCGCTGACGGTGGAGGATCTCGCCGAGCGGGCCGGCATGAGCTCGCGGCATTTTGCGCGAGCCTTCATCGCCGAAACCGGCACCACGCCGTCGAAGGCGGTCGAGCGGCTGCGCATCGAAGTGGCCCGCCAGCGCGTGCAATCATCAAGCGAAGCGATCGAGCGGGTGGCGGAGGTAACCGGCTTCCGCGACCCCGAACGGATGCGGCGCGCCTTCATCCGCGCCTTTGGCCAGCCGCCGCAATCGCTGCGGCGCGCGGCAAGGGCGGGGTAGGGCGGTTCCAGGGGTTGGCGTGTCATGATCCGAAGCCGCGCCCCAATATTCTCAATTGCATTGGCACCCGCCGTTTCCTACCTTTGCCGGGAAAACGAGGGAGGAAGGCGCATGGAAATCCAGGCCTTTGGCTATCTTGGCGTAGGATCATCGAACCTTGACGACTGGGCCGCCTTTGCGACATCGACGGTCGGCATGCAGCCGGTGGACCGCGCCAGTTCGATGCGCGCCTTCCGCATGGACGACCGCAAGCAGCGGCTGTTCATCGATCGCGCCATCGAGCCCGGCAGTCAGATCTTCGGCTGGGAAGTCGCCAACGCCGCGGCGCTCGATCAACTCGCCGCCCGTCTCGAGGCCGCCGGCGTCGCGGTGAAGCGCGAACCCGCTGGCCTCGCCGACCAGCGCTGCGTGACGGGCCTGATTTCCTTCGCAGACCCTGCCGGCAACCGGCTGGAAGCCTTCCACGGCGCTCAGATCGCGGACGCCCCCTTCAAACCCGGCCGCGACATCTCCGGTTTCCGCACCGGCCCGCAGGGCATGGGGCACACCCTTCTTACTGTGCCTGACATCGGCGCCGCGCTGGCCTTCTACAAGGACCTGCTCGGCTTTCGCATCTCGGACTTCATGGTTGCCCCACTGCACGCTTATTTCCTGCACGTCAATGCGCGCCATCACAGCGTCGCTTTGGTCGCAGCGCCGGTGCGGTGCATGCATCACCTGCTGGTCGAGTACTATCAGCTTGACGATGTCGGCCAGGGGTACGACCTGCTGCAGAACGCGCCTGAAAAAATCGTCGCCACGCTCGGGCGCCACTCGAATGACCTGATGACGTCGTATTACATGCGCACGCCGTCGGAGATCTATGTCGAGTGCGGCTGGGGAGGCAGGGATGTCGAGGATGCGACGCCCCCTGTGGAAGTGCCGAGTCTCGCCAGCTTCTGGGGCCACAAGGGCCTGGTCGAGGAGTTCGACGCGCCACCCTCGGCCGCGCCGGAGGTTGGTCCTCGTCGCGCCCCCGTTCAGGTCATCGAAGGCAACTACCAGCGCATGGCCGGCATCTGCCCCTGGTGGGACCAGGCGCGCGGCACTCGCTGATCTCCCCTCCGCCGTCAGCCGCGCTCCAGCAGCCCCAGTCGCCGCCCCAGCCATTCCGTGGTCGGCGCCTGGATCAGGATCGTCATCAGGATCGCGATGAAGGTGACGGAGGCGATCATCTGGGCGCCAGGCGCTTTCATGCCGAGCAGGAGGCCGGCGAGCGCGCCCGGGATGACGCCGGTTTCGCGGGTCCAACACATGAACAGCATTTCCGCAAGACTCCAGCGTGCGCGGCGGTCGGGCAGGGCGCAGGCGAACACGGCGATCGGGCGGGCCACCAGCATCAACACGATGACAACGGCGACGCCGCCCCACAGATACCGGCCCATCAGACCGAAGTCGACCTGAGCCCCTACCAGCATGAAGATGAATACTCGCATGATGAACGCGGTGGTGGCGACGAATTCGTTGAGCTTTCGCGCTTCGCCTTGTTCCATCGCGAAGCCGAAACTCTCCTTGTTTCCGAGCACGATGCCGAACACGAAAACCGCCATGAAGCCGGAGGCCTGCAGGCCGCTGGCCGCGAAGTAGGCGCCGATCACCGCCACGAGCGTCACGATCGGTGCATATTCGGCGAGGAAGGCCCAGCGCTCATGCGCGATCACGAAGACCGCGAGGTACCCGAGGCCGACGCCGGCGACGATGCCAATCAGGGATTGCTTGAACAGGTCGGTTATGGAGGACAGCAGCGAGAATTCGCCGCTCCCCATGGCCACGCCGAGCACGGTGAAGGTGAGGATCGCGCCCATGGCGTCGTTGAAAGCGGACTCGCTCATCACGGTTTGGGCTACCCGGTCGCGAATCCGGATCTGCCGGAAGATCGGAATCAGCGTGGCCGGATCGGTCGAGGCCAAGGTCGCGCCCAACAGCAGCGCCACGATCCAGGGGATGCCGAGGATGTAACAGGCGGCAAGGCCGGTAATCCCGGCCGTGATCAGGACGCCCGCGGTGGATATCACGGTTATGGTGATCCAGACCCGCTTCAGCACATCCAGCCGCAGCGAGGCGCCGCCGTCGAACAGGATGTAGCTCGCGCCGAACAACAGGATGATCTGGTTCAGCGCCGATTCCGCTTTGATGTCGATCAGGCCCAGCGCCTGCGGACCGATCGCCATCCCGACCAGCAGGAATATCGCGACGTCGGGAACCCTGATCCGCTGCGCCAGCAGGCCAGTCACCGTGCCCACAGCCAGGATCAGGCCGCAGGACAACAGCGTATGCTTGGCGATCTCGAGCGAGGCCGATGGTTCCATGGCGCGACCATGCCGAGGGGATCGGCGCAATGCAACACGTAGCCGCGCGCAATCAGGCGTCGCCGGCTTCGACGGCAGGGCTCGCGGCTTTCGGCAGGCGTCCTACGATCGGCTTCAACAGAAGCGGCGACAGGTAGATCGGGAACTGCGAGAGCGCGAAATAAAGCCAGGTGGTGCCCGGCACCACGCCGTCGGTCGCCGCCAGCATCAATCCCATGTTGCGCTGGGAGACCATCATGCCGAGCGCGAAGGCCCGCTTGTGGCCGAGCCTGCGGAAGATCAGCGCGGTGACGCCGAGGAGAGCAAAAAACACCGCGAACGCCGATAGCGCCAGCTCCATCGTCCGCAGCGGGTCGGCCCAAAGGCTGCCGCCGACCGAGCCCATCACGGCGGAGACGAAAACGAACAGGATCAGGATATTGAAGCCGTCGATCTCGCTCTTGTACTTCCTGATCGCAGAGGCGCCGACGCTCCAGCGGATTGCGCTTGCGACCAGCAGCGATCCGGCGAGGATCGCGGCGAGCTTAAGCCCGAGGCCGAGCGGCGAGAGCGTCAGCGCGTTGCCGAAGAAGGCGTAGGCGAACAAGGGCGCGGTGAAGGGGACCAGCGCCGTGCAGGTGACCAGCGTCACCAGCACCAGCGTCGCATCCAGTCCCATCACCGCCGCCAGCGCGGGAGCGGCCATCATCGGCGAGGCCACCGCCTGCAACATTAAGGCGAGGTACAGATCCGGCGAACGTGCATCGATGCCGACCGCGCGATAGCCAAGTCCTGAGAGCAGCGGCACGCCGAGCATGGTCCACGCGGTTGCGGCGAGCACGATGCCGGGCCGCCGCAAATGCTCGCACAACGCGGCAAGATCGACGCGCATGAAGGAGATGCAGAGCAAAAAGAAGATTGCCTCGGTGACATACGGTTTCAGCAGCTCGCCGAGCGGCGGCAGCGCGATGCCGAGAAACACCAGCGCGGCGATCGCACGGGTACCCTGGCCGCCGAGCCACGCCAGCGCCTGCACGGGGAGGGCGGCGGCGCTTTGCAGGTTGACGGACATGGGCATTCGAACGAAATCGACTGAGTTGACAAAGGATTGACCGATGAGGCCTAAGGCTGCGTTTGCGGAGCGCGACCATGCGGCAATCGGGTGGTGCTAGAAAGTAACATCAAGTTACTGTCTATTTCCGGTGCGCCGAACGGCGATGCGCCGGCCGCGCGGTGCCAGGTTTAGTGAGCAGGGAGAAACTGAATGCGTATTGCGGTTGTCGGCGCCGGCGGCGTCGGAGGGGGTTTTGGCGCGGCATTGGCCAAGGCCGGCGCGGATGTCACCTTTATCGCGCGCGGCGCCCATCTTGCCGCCATGAAGAGCCAGGGATTGAAAGTCCAGGGCGGCCGCGGCGAGACCCATGTGGTGCCGACCCATGCGACCTCCGATCCCGCCGGGATCGGCACGGTCGATTTCGTGCTGTTCTGCGTCAAGCTGTGGGACGTCGAAAGCGCCGGCGCGCACATCAAACCGCTGATCGGTCCCGGCACCGCCGTGATCCCGCTGCAGAACGGCATCGACGCCGCCGAGCGGCTGATCCCGATCCTCGGCGAGAATGCCGTGATGGGCGGCGTCGCTCAGATATCGGCCTCGATCATCGCTCCCGGCGTGATCCAGCAGGTCGGCACCTTCATGCGCATGATTTTTGGCGAACTCGACGGCAAGGTCTCAAAGCGCGGCGAGGATTTTCTCGCGCTCTGCCTGATGGCCGGCTTTGACGCGACCTTGAGCGAGCAGATCCTCACGGAGCTGTGGATGAAGTTCATTCTGCTCGCGAGCAATTCCGGCATCTCGGCGCTGGCGCGCCAGCCGATCGGCGCGCTGCGGGATGATTCCGACATTCGCCCGATTTTCGCGGCCGCCTACCGCGAAGTGTTCGATGTCGGCCGCGCCAAGGGCGTGGCCTTGCCGGCCGACGCGCCCGAGAAGATCCTCGATTTCACGGCGCATTTGCCGCCCACCATGAAGCCCTCGATGGCGCTCGATCTCGATCGCGGCAACCGGCTGGAGGTGCCCTGGCTCAGCGGCAAGGTCGCCGAACTCGGCCGCCAGCTCGGCATCCCGACGCCTACGCACAGCATGCTCTATGCGATGCTGAAACCCTATGCGATGGGCAAGCCGGCCTGAGGCATCCTACAGCGCCTTCAGCCACTCCGCGATCTCGCTGACTGCAACATTGGCCTGCTGCAGCAATTTGCCCATGGTGAAGAAGCCGTGGAACTGGCCGGGAAAATGCCGGTAGGTCACGGGCACGCCGGCCCGCTTCAGCCGCTCGGCATATTCACAGCCTTCGTCGCGGAGCGGATCGGCGCCGGCGGTCAGGACATAGGCCGGCGGCAGGCCGATCAGCGTGCCCGCGCGGGCCGGAGAAGCGCGCCAGTCATTGATGTCGGCGGCGCCATTGAGGTAGCTCTCGTAGAAATAGCGGGTCACCGAATGCGTCAGCAGGATGCTGGTCTCGGGCTCGCTGTGCGAGGGATGCGTCCGCGACGCTTCGGTGGCCGGATAGATCAGCACCTGGGCCGATATCGCCGGCCCATTGCCGTCGCGCGCCGCGATCGCAACGACGGCGGCGAGATTGCCGCCGGCGCTGTCGCCACCGACTGAAAGGTGCGAGGCATCGATGCCGAGCGAGCTCGCGTTATCGGCAATCCATTTGGTCGCTCCGATCGAATCGTCAACGGCAGCGGGAAACTTGTGCTCGGGCGCCAGCCGATAGTCGACGGAGATGACCAGAAGTTCGCCTTCGTCGGCGAGCTTCCGGCACACCACGTCATGGGAATCGAGATCGCCGATCACCCAGCCGCCGCCATGGAAGAACACCAGGCAAGGCGCGAGGCCGCCTGTTTGCCGCAGCGTCTTCGGCGTGTAGAGGCGCGCGGGGATCGAGCCATGCGGGGCGGGGATAGCGAGCGGCTTGACCGATTTCAACTCAGGCGGCTCGGGATTGGTGACGAAGCGGCCGGCCAGATAGAGCTCGCGTGCTTCGGCAGGCGGAATTGTTTCGTACGCCGGCCGGCCGGCATCCTGAAACGCCTTGAACACGGCGGCGGCGTCGGGATCGAGGGTCACGGGCATGGGGAAAGACCTTTGGGATGTGAGCCAAGCTGTCATTCCGGGGCGATGCAAAGCATCGAACCCGGAATCTCGAGATTCCCCGATGCGCAATTGCGCATCTGAGGTCTGGTCCTTCGGACCATCCCGGAATGACAAGCCTAGCCGGCGATGCGGCCGCCGTCGACGGTGTAGGCGGCCCCCGAAACATAGCTCGCCTCGTCGGAGGCGAGAAACGCCACGATGGAGGCGACCTCGGAGGCCTGTCCGAGCCGGCGCGCCGGGACGCGATTGACGATCTTCTCGATCGAGAGAGGTTCATTGCTGCGATTGCGGGCCTCGTTGATCGCGCTCAGCATCCGGCTGTCGATCAGTCCCGGGCAGACGCAGTTGACGCGCACCGAGGTCGCGGCGCATTCCAGCGCCGCGCTCTTGGTCAGCCCGATCACCGCATGCTTGCTGGCGCTGTAGACCGCGATTTCGTGGGAGCCGATCAGCCCCGCGATCGAGGCGGTGTTGATGATCGAGCCTCTGTCCTGCTTGAGCATCACCGGCAGTACATGCTTCATGCCCAGAAAGACCCCGACCACGTTGACGTCAATCACCTTGCGAAACGTCTCCAGCGGATAGTTCACGATCGGCTTGATCTCGCCCTCGATGCCGGCGTTGTTGTAGAATACGTCGATGGTGCCGAACCTGTCGACGGCCGCGCGCACGTAATCGGCGACCTCGTCCTCGCTGGTGACGTCGGCCGCAATCGGCAGCGCTTGCGCCGAAGCCGGCAAATCGCGGACCGCGGTCTCGAGGTCGCCTTCCCGGCGGTCGACGGCCACGATCCGCGCGCCGCGTTCGGCGAGCAGCCGGATCGTCGCCGCTCCGATGACGCCGGCCGCGCCGGTGACGACGGCGACCTTGCCGTCCAGACGAATTCGATCGGTCATTGAGGTCGAGTTTCCTCTCGGCTGGTCCGGTTGGCCCGGATTATCGCTGGTTCGGCGGGGGGGCGCGAACGTTGATGGGGGAGGGACTATTTCATCTGGCGCGCGGCCTGACCAGAGGGCCTCGAGGGCAGGCAAACCGCCCTTTCCCCGCCGTATTCGCCGTGTTAACCGAGAGCCCTGCGAGCGGCGGTTATTTCTGTACGATGTCGCGAGCCCGATTCGCCTGTAAAAGCCGCGAGATGCTTCGAACCATTATGCTAACCGGTCTTGCGGCCCTGTTCGCCGCCACAGCGATCCCGCTTGCGCCGCCCGCACGCGCGCAGATCGGCAATATCTTTTCCGACCCTCCGCCGCGCCCGCCCGGCTCCATTCCCCGCGGCAACCAGCAGCCCTCCGACGATGAGGAAGAGGTGCCGGAATTGCCGCAGGGCCGGGTGCTGCCGGCGCCGAACCGACCGCTGCCGGGGCAGGGCGTACCGCCGCCCGGCGCTGTGCAGTCGCAGCCGCTGGCGCCGCCGCCCGGCGTCACCGTGATCCCGCAGAATGTCCCGCCGGGCATCGCCGTCGCCCCGCCGCAGCCCGGCCAGGGAGTTGCGGTCGCGCCGCCCGGTCCCAATCCGCCGCCGGGCCAACGCCAGCCCAAGGGCGTGCCGGGATCGCCGGCCACCTTGCAGCCCGGCGACGAGGTCGTCACCGAGCCCCCGGCGCAGAAGATCGTCAACAAGAAGGCGAGTTTTTCCGGGCTCGACAAGATCACCGGGCGAATCATCAATTTCGACGAGGATATCGGCGAGACCGTCCAGTTCGGCGCGCTGCGGGTCAAGACCGATGCCTGCTACACGCGCCCCGCCACGGAAGCCGCCAACACCGACGCCTTCGTGGAGGTCGACGAGATCACGCTGCAGGGCGAGGTGAAGCGGATCTTTTCGGGGTGGATGTTCGCGGCAAGCCCCGGCCTGCACGGCGTCGAGCACCCGATCTACGACATCTGGCTGACCGATTGCAAAGTGCCCGACACCACCATCGTCAGCGCCGCCCCCGAACCTGCGAAACCCGTAGCCCCACCGCCGCCGCCAGTGCAGAAACGCGCTGCGCCGAGGCAGCCCCCGCGTCCGCCGCCGCCCCCGCAGCAACAGACCCAACAGCAACAACCGCTGCCACCCCCGCCACCGCAGCAACCGGGGGGATTGTTTGGTGGGATTTTCGGGCCGCGGAACTGATGTTCCCCGGATGCTGCGCGAGCCGCGCCGCTCTTGCGGCGTGATGCGCTGCTGATCCGGGGTCCATCCTTTCTTGCTGGGTCCCGGCTCTGCGGGGCAGCGTGAAGAACGCTGCACCGCGTCCGGGACACGAAGCTTCAGCCGCGCTTGGTAATGATCTCAAGCGCCTCTTCGCCGCTGACGGGCCGATCGGCCGGCAGCTTGTCGAAATCCGCCTCGCCCTTGATCGCCCTGTCGAGCAGCGCCGTATAGCGGCGGCGCGAGATTTCGACCGCGCCGAAACTGCGCAAATGCTCGGTGACGTATTGCGTGTCGAGCAGCTTGAATCCGCCGGCGATCAGCCGCGCCACCAGATGCACCAGCGCCACCTTCGAGGCGTCGCGCGCGCGATGAAACATGCTCTCGCCGAAGAAGGCGCGCCCCAGGGTGACGCCGTAGAGCCCGCCGACGAGGTCGTCATTCTGCCAGGCCTCGACGCTGTGGGCGTGGCCGATCTCGTGCAAGCCGACATAGAGATCGCGGATGCGCTTGTTGATCCAGGTGTCGTTGCGGCCGGCTTGCGGCGTCGCGCACCCTGCGATGACCGCCTTGAAAGCGGTGTCGACGGTGACGGTGAAGGCATTCGAGCGCACGGTGCGCTTCAGCCGCGATGCCACGCGAAAGCCGTCGAGCGGGATCACCCCGCGCATTTCCGGCTCGACCCAGAACAGAGTCGGATCGTCGGCGCTTTCGGCCATCGGGAAGATGCCGCAGGCATACGCGCGCAGCAGCACTTCGGGCGTGATCTCGGAGGATGCGGAGTCGCGGGATGTCATGCGCCGGAGACTAGCAGGGCCGGGGCTCGGCGCTCAACCGAAGACGCGTCCGCATCGAGCCCTAACTTGTCGAACCATGCCTTGCCGAGCCGGGTGACGATCAGCGAGCGCTCGTCGCCGCGTTGCAGGCACCGGGTTTCGAGCAGATGGCGAAGGATGGCGCTTGGCAGGCGGCCGGCGAAATGAAACCGCCGCTCGCTCCAGTCGAGGCATAGCCGCAGATTACCCGCACCGGCCTGGCAGGCGTTTTGCGGAAAACCGATCATCGCGGCCCATCGCGCGCCCCGCTCGGTCAGCACCGCGGAATCGCCCTTGATCGTGACGTAACCGGTTTTGACCAATGCATCCGCTAACGCCACGCCGAGACGTCCTGCGATATGCGTGTAGCAACATCGCGCCGCTGCCAGGTGCGCCGGCAAGGCCCTGATCGAGACCACCCGGCGCGGTTCGGTGCGGGCGATGTTGGCCAGCGTTTCCAGCGCGGCGCCGACCTGTTCGTTCGCCAGCCGAAAATAACGAAATCGCCCCTGCGACCAGACCGATACAATTCCGCCGTCGACCATCTTGCGCAAATGGCCGCTGGCGCTTTGCGGCGTGATGCTGGCGGCCTTCGCCAGTTCGCCCGCCGGCAACGCCCGCCCGTCGGCGAGCGCGGCAAGCATCGCCTCGCGCGCGGGATCGGCCAGCAACGCCGCAATCCTGGAAATGCCGGCTTGAATGGCCATCAAAACTCCTTTGCTCCTCAAGTGGGACGGTGGCCGCCTTCTTCAAGCACCTTGACGCCGAGCCATCCCCAATAAACGCAATGCCGCTAAATCAGGCCGTCGGCGATATCCATCACTTCGACGAGGTCCATTTGCGGTCCGTCCGGCGCGGCGCGCGGATATTCCCACATCAATCGCTTGCCGTCGGTGAAAAAGCCCGTGCGATGGCGCCGCCGCAAGGCCGGCGCGGTCGCGAATACCAGTTTGACGAAGTTGCGTAGCTCGGCGCGCCCGCGGACGATGCCCTCGCTGCCGCCGAGCAGGTGGCGGACGAGGGGGCTCTCCAGGACGGTATCCTCGGCGTAGAGTTTCATGGCGGCGTCGAGATCCTTGCGCCCGAGCGCTTCGTCCCATTCGTGGTATATGCGTTCGGCGTCGCGGATGGCTTCGAGATCGGTGTGGTTGTCGGCATTCATGTCGGTCTGCTCCCTGTAGGATGCGACCGGATTACCAGTCCCTGCGGCGACGACGTTTCACCGACGCATGAAATGACCTGAATGGGGGCCGGCAGACGAAACAAGATGCCGGTTCGCTTTGATTGTGGCAGTTGCGGTTCGGATAAGAAAATGGCCCCGATCGAGGGGCCATTTTCGCATTACATCTTCTTGTCCATCTTTTCCATCTTCTCCATCTTCTTCATCCCGTGATGGTGATGATAGTGGTGATGGTGCTTTGCCATGGGCTTCGCATCTTCTGCGCTTGCGATTGACGGCATTGCGAATGCGATCGCCGCCAACGCGGCCAAGGCGAAAGAAAATTTCTTCATTGATTCCTCCTTAGTGCCTGACTCCTGATGTCGCAGGCAGCGAAGCGTAACAAATGCATCTTTTGTCGCCAACACAAGAATTATGAACAGACGTTCAGTTGCAGGGCATGTTCGCTCAATGGTCGCTTTCGACGTCCGGCGCATGCGTTACTTAAGCCTTGCTGCTCCGCACTTTGCGGCCGCCTGGTGAGCAACTTTGACCAGACAGCTTGCCGCCAGATTGCTAGATTGCATGCGCGTAGATGGCATGGCGCCGAAACTGACTACCAACTTTCTCCGCCCTGCACGGGAGCCCAGCGCCTTCCGTGGGGCGGCATTTCTTGGACAAGTCGCACACAGAACATAGCGGTTTGGGGGAACTCATCGTGAAGTTCCGACAATCGGCCGGCGACGTCGGCCGTTTAATTAACCTCTTTGACAGTGAGTGAAGCCTCCGACGGAACTGCGCCTGTCGGCAAAGGTTCCATGATCATGAAGTTGAAACTATCACGCACCGTTCCGTCGAATTGGTTTGATTGGCGACGTCCCGAAGCGAGAGACGCCGTCGTCCTTTTCGGGGCGGCAATTCTGTCCTACGTTGTCGCACACATCTTTGATCTTGCTCCCAGGCTGTTTCAGCTCGGCATCGACTACGCCGAATGGGAACTCGACGACATAATTTTCGTCGTGGTCGTGATGAGTATCGCCTTGACGGTTTACGCATTGCGGCGCTATCGCGACCTTTCGTGGGAAATCAAATCGCGCATTGCCGCGGAAACCGAGGCACGCAATCTTGCCCGCCATGATCCGTTGACCGGGCTGCCGAACCGCCGCTTCTTCGAGGAAAAGCTTGAACAATGCCTCAGCGCGGCAACTGCGACGCACCAGGCGGCCGTTCTCATGCTCGACCTCGATGGTTTCAAGGTAGTCAACGACACCCATGGCCACGCTGTGGGAGACAAAGCGCTGAGCGAGTTTGCTCGCCGGGTTTCGCTCATTATGCGGGCGGATGCATTTCTCGCCAGGGTTGGAGGGGACGAGTTCACGATCATCATGCCCAATATTGCGTCCCTCGATGATCCCACAAATTTGGCGCGACGCATCGCGGCTGCCGTTGCCGAGCCTTTTGTCATCGAGAATGTGACAGCAGAGTTCGGTGTTGGAATTGGCATCGCCATAGCTCCAAATGACGGCGTTCATGCTGACGAGTTGGTAAGGCGTGCAGATCGTGCACTCTATCGCGCCAAGGCCGCCGGAAGGTCATCGGTTCGATTTTTCGAACCTGAGATGGACATGCACGTCGAGCGGCGAATCCAGATCGAGCGAGAGCTTCGACTTGCAATCGCATCCGACGGCATTGTGCCGCACTACCAGCCTTTGGTCTCTCTCAATGGTAATCGCATTATCGGGTTCGAAGCACTGGCGCGTTGGAAAAACGGCGATTTGGGGTTCGTTGCTCCCGATCTGTTTATTCCCATTGCGGAGGAAACCGGCCTCATCAACGCGCTCGGGGATCAACTCTTCCGGCGTGCCTGCGTTGATGCCGTTGCATGGCCCCCGGGCCTGGTACTCGCCTTCAACGTCTCGCCGGTTCAGTTGCGCGATCCGACGCTTGGACTGCGACTTCTGTCGATCCTCGCGCAAACCGGATTTAGCCCCCGACGCCTGGAAATTGAAATCACGGAGAGCGCCCTTGTCGAGAACATCGGTGTTGCGCAGATCGTGATCGATCAGCTTCGCGAGGGCGGGGTGCGCATCGCTCTCGATGACTTCGGAACGGGCTACGCCACTCTGAGCCAGCTGCTCTCATTTCACCTCGACAAGATCAAGATTGATCGCAGCTTTGTCTCGCGCCTCGACAAGAGCGAAGACAGCCAGGTGATCGTCCGCGCGATCCTTGGCCTTGCAAAGGGATTTGGCTTGACAACCACTGCCGAAGGCGTCGAGGACGCCGGACAGTTGGCCTATCTCAAGGCCAACGGATGCACGGAGGGACAAGGCTACCTCTTCAGCAGGGCCATCCCAGCGGCGGATATCACCGCTCTTCTGAGCCGCTCGCCCTACGATTGCGCCGTTGCCTGAACCGGTGTTGCGATTAACCGAACAATCTCGTCGAAAGATGCCGACCAGTTTCAAGTATCCGTCCAACATAATCGATTCGTGCCATTCCCCTTGTAGTTGAGACCGGCGCAAGGCCTCATCGCGCGCAACGTCCCACGGCCAGAGAGAGCCCCTGCGGCGGTCGCAAATTCAATCAAATATTGGGAATCGTCGATCAACCGATCGAATGCAGGATCGGAGTGATTTATCGATCAGGTTGCGCCGAGCCCGAACTTTACCATAATCCGCGGCTAGCTCGCCGCGGCGCATCCCGGCTTTGCCGCGGGCTTGCCGGCGCGGCGAAACCGCAGCACGATCCGCGTTCCCGCGTGCCCCGGATCGCGTTCGACGGTGGCCTCGAGCTTGGCGGCCATGGCGCTGACGATGCGCTGGCCCATGCCGGTGGAGCGTGGGTCGGTCTTGACGTTGAGGCCGACGCCGTCGTCGGCGATCGACAGCACCAGGTCGTCGCCTTGCGCCTTGAGGTCGACGTGAATGGGGCCGGCGCCGTCCGGATAGGCGTATTTGACCGCATTCATCACCAGCTCGTTGACGATGATGCCGATCGCGACCGCGCGGTCGGGATCGATCTCGACCGGCTCGCATTTCAACGTCAGCCGCGACATCCGGTTGCCCTCGGCGGACCTTCTGAGGTCCTCCAGCAGGGCGTCCAGATACTGGTTGAGCAGCACGCTCTTGAGGTCGTGCGAGGTGTAGAGCCGGCGATGCACCTGCGCCACCGCGGCGACCCGGCCCATGGCGTTGGTCAGCGCCGCCTTGACGTCGTCCTGCGTGCTCGAATTGGCCTGCAGATGCAACAGCGAGGCGATGATCTGCAGGCTGTTGCCGACGCGATGGTTGACCTCGCGCAGCAGCACCTCGCGCTCGGCGGCGAGCGCCGCGTAGCGGTCGCGCGAGGCGTGGACCTCGGCCTCGGCATCGTCGCGGGCCTTCTGGATCGCGGCCTGACGCAGCGCGCCGTCGACCGCAACCTGCAAGAGCGGGATGAACTCGCCGTGCACGTCCTTGACCAGATAGTCGGCAGCGCCGGCCTTCAGCGCGGTGACGGCGATATTGGAATCCTGCGCGGCAGAGACGAACACCACCGGCGGCGCGTTCGGGATCGCCATGATCCGCTCCAGCGTCTCCAGTCCGTCGAGGCCGGGCATGTATTGGTCGAGCGCGATCACGTCGATGCCGCCTTGCGCGAGGCGATCGAGTCCGTTGCCGCCATCAGGCGCGTGCACGACCTTGAAGCCGAGCCGCGTCATGCCGCGATCGACCAGCCGGGCGAGGGCGTGATCGTCGTCGATGTATAACAATGTGGGTATCGTTTGTGTCATGTGGCGGCGGGCGGAACCTGGATCACGGAGAAGAACAGTCCGAGTTGGCGGATGGCGTTGGCGAAACTCTCGTAATTGACGGGCTTGGTGATGTAGACGTTGCAGCCGAGTTCGTAGCAGCGCTTGATTTCCTGGGAATCATCGGTCGTGGTCAGCACCACAACCGGCGCGCATTTGAGATATTTGCTCTCCTTGACCCGGCGCAAGATCTCGATGCCGGTCATGTCGGGCAGGTTGAGATCGAGCAGGATCAACAGCGCGTTGCCCTTGTTATCGAGACCGGCGCCATCCTTGCCGAACAGATAGTTCACCGCGTCGGTACCGTTGGTGAACGGCACGATGTCGTTGTTGACCCCGGAACGGCGGATGTTGCGCTCGATCAGGCGGGCGTGGCCCTCGTCGTCCTCGATCATGATGATGGTGACTGGCTTGCTCATAGATCCCTGTTCCGGTTACTGGCTGCCCAGGCGATGGGCAGCGTGATCGTGAAGGTGCTGCCGTGGTTGAGTTCCGATTGCACCGACATGGTTCCCCCCAGCCGCCGCACCAGCGCGCGGACATGGGCCAGTCCAATGCCTTGTCCCGGTTTATCCTGCGGGCCGGCGCGGCGGAAGAGATCGAAAATACGCTGATGGTCCTTGGGATCGATACCACGTCCGTTGTCGGCAATCTCGAAGATGGCAAAACCCAGTTTCGTCCGGCCCCGGACAGAGATGTCGCCGGGCACACCGGGCTTGAGGTATTTCAGCGCGTTGTCGATCAGGTTGGAAAATATCTGTTCCAGCGCCAGGCGGTCGGAGACGATCTCGGGCAGCGGCTCGATGCGAATCTCGGCCTGCGCCTCCGATGCCTGATGGGCCACGGTCGTCACGATGGCCTCGATCAGTTCACGGGTGTCGATCTTGACCGGCTCGAATTCGCGGCGGCCCTCGCGGGTGAGGTTGAGGATGGCTGATATCAGGCGGTCCATCTTGGCGATCGAGGATTTGATGAAGCCAAGCGCCTCGGCGAAATCCTCCGACAATTGCCGGTCATCGCCCTCGAGAACCGGTTCGGTGTCGGCCCCAACCAGCGGCGGCGCCGGAGCGGAAACTGTCGCGCGGCCAAGCGCTGAGATCCGCCTGAAAATATCGCCGCGCAATTCCTCCAGCTCGCTGGTGAATCCCATGATGTTGACCAGCGGCGAGCGTAAATCGTGGCTGACGATATAGGCAAAGCGCTGGATCTCGTTGTTGGCCTCGCGCAGGTCGGCGGTGCGCTCGTCGACGGTAGCCTCCAGATTGGCGTTGCTGTCGCGCAGCAGGCCCTCGGCCTCGTCGCGCGCCCGCGCCGAGCGCCGCACCAGGAAGATCGAGATGCCGGCCAACGCGATCACCAGCGCCGAACCCACGACCGTCACCACCGAGGCAAGCCGCTGGGTGCGATCCGCGGTCGCGGTGCGCTGCTTGAACAGCCGGTCTTCTTCCGTCCGCATCGTGCCGGCGATCTCGGTGATGCGCTGCACCGAATTGCTGGCGCTGGCCGCGCGCAGCATTGCGATGCCGCCGGCGACGTCGTTGCGCTTGACGAAATCGATCGTCTTTGCGAATTCGGCAAGCCGCGCCTCGACCGGGGAATGCAGTTGCCGGCTGTTCTCGACCTGAACCGGATTGTCGGTGGTCAGTTTGGCGAGTTTGTCGACGTCGGGAAGGATGGTCGCAACCGCAGCTTCATGCTCGTCGAGAAAGCGCCGGTCGGATGTCAAGAGGTAGCCGCGCGCCGCACTTTCGGCGCGGCGGATTTGCAAGAGCAGGGTCGAGAGCTGGTTTTCGACCTCGACCGTATGCACCACCCAGCGATTGTCTTCGCGGGCCTGGTCCACGAGGATGACCGAGGTGGCGCTGATCGCTACCAGCACCAAAAATCCCGCCGCAAGCAGCAGGATTTGGCCGATGGCGCGCCGGCGCATTGCGTCAGGCGTCACAACGATCTCGTGTAACCGACTTCAACTAGTTCCCCCCGGGACGGAAGGTCTCCCCGTGCACCAAAACGCCTGTCCGGGCAATTGGTTCCAGGGCCCACGGCCGGATTTCCAAGGGGACCGAACCGAGGCTCAGTCGGCGGGTTGGCCGGCCAGATATTGTTCGAGCCAGTGGATGTGATAGTCGCCGTCGATGATGGCGGGCTCCCGGACCAGGGCCCGGAACAGCGGCAGCGTGGTCTCGATGCCTTCCACCACCATCTCGTCGAGCGCCCGGCGCAGCCGCATCAGGCACTCCTGGCGGGTCTTGCCCTGGACGATCAGCTTGCCGACCAGCGAATCGTAATAAGGCGGGATGACATAGCCCTGATAGACCGCCGAATCGATCCGGACACCGAGGCCGCCGGGCGGATGGTATTGCAGGATCTTGCCGGGCGATGGGCGGAAGGTAACGGGGTTTTCGGCGTTGACGCGGCATTCGATGGAGTGGCCGGTGATGACGACTTCCTCCTGCGTCACCGGCAGGTCGCCGCCGGCGGCGATGCGGATCTGCTCCAGCACGAGGTCGATCCCGGTGATCATCTCGGTGACGGGATGCTCGACCTGGATGCGGGTGTTCATTTCGATGAAATAGAATTCGCCGTCCTCATAGAGGAACTCCACGGTGCCGACGCCGAGATATTTCATCTGCTGCATCGCCTTGGCGACCGTGGCGCCGATCGTCGCGCGTGCGGTGGCGTCCAGCGCGGGCGAGGGGCCTTCCTCCCAGACCTTCTGGTGACGGCGCTGCAGCGAGCAGTCGCGCTCGCCGAGATGGATCGCGCCGCCGCGGCCGTCGCCGAGCACCTGGATTTCGATGTGGCGCGGCTTCTGCAGGTATTTTTCCAGATAGACCGAGGCGTCGCCGAATGCCGACCTGGCCTCGTTGGCGGCCGTCGACAGCGCCAGCATCAGATCGTCAGGTGTTTGCGCGACCTTCATGCCGCGCCCGCCGCCGCCGGAGGCGGCCTTGACCAGCACCGGAAAACCGATTGCCTCCGCGATCGCCATCGCGTCGTCGTCGGGCCCGACCGCGCCGTCGGAGCCGGGCACCACGGGGATGCCGAGTTTCCTGGCGGTCTTCTTGGCCTCGATCTTGTCGCCCATCAGGCGGATGTGCTCGGCCTTCGGACCGATGAAATGCAAATTGTGATCGGCCAGGATTTCGGCGAAGCGGGCGTTTTCCGACAGAAAGCCGTAGCCGGGATGGACCGCATCCGCGCCGGTGATCTCGCAGGCCGCCAGCAGCGCCGGCACGTTGAGGTAGCTGTCCTTCGAGGGCGGCGGCCCGATGCAGACGCTCTCGTCGGCGAGCCGCACATGCATGGCGTCGGCGTCGGCGGTGGAATGCACCGCCACCGTCGAGATGCCGAGCTCCTTGCACGCACGCAGGATGCGCAGGGCAATCTCGCCGCGATTGGCTATGAGAATCTTGTCGAACATGTTGTCCCAGGGCGAATAGCGAATGGCGAGTAGCGAATGGGGAAGCAGGAACTATTCGCTACTCGCCATTCGCTATTCGCCCTCTTACTCAATAATCACCAGTGGCTCGCCGAACTCGACGGGCTGGCCGTCCTCGACCAGGATCTGCGTCACGGTGCCTGCGCGCGGCGATGGAATCTGGTTCATCGTCTTCATCGCCTCGATGATCAGGAGCGTCTGGCCGACCGCCACCTTGGCGCCGATTTCGATGAACGGCTTGGCGCCGGGCTCGGATGCCCAATAGGCGGTGCCGACCATCGGCGAGGGCACCACGCCCGGATGTTTGGCCATATCGGCAACATCGGCCGGGGTCACGGCCGCGGCCGATACGGCAGCCGGGGGTTGATAGCTCGGCGGCACCGCGGCGGCGATCTGGATATTGCGCGCGACCCGCACCCGCAAGCCGGCGCGTTCGATCTCGATCTCGCTGAGATTGGTCTCGTCGAGCAGAAGTGCGAGCTCGCGGATCAGCGCGCTGTCGTTGCTTGCCGATTTTGCGGCTGTCTTGTCGTCAGGCTGGCGCGCCATGATCTTTGATCCGGAACTCTCTTCAAGGGGTGGCGGCGGAAAACGTCAGGCGTTCGCCCTGACGCCGATCCTGGCGGCAAGGCCTGATATCGCAAGCCGGTAACCATCGATGCCGAAACCGCACAGCATTGCAAAAGCGGCGCGGGCGGTGAAGGACTGGTGACGGAAACTCTCGCGGGCATGGATATTGCTGATGTGCACCTCGACCGCGGGGATTTTCACCGCCATCAGCGCGTCGTGCAGGGCGATCGAGGTGTGCGAATAGGCCCCCGCATTGATCACGATCCCGGCGGCCTTTTTCGAGTGCGCCTCGTGGATGTAATCGATCAGCTCGCCCTCGCGATTGGACTGCCGGCAATCGGCCTTGAGCCCGAAATGGGCGGCGGTGTCGGCGCAGAGTTTTTCGACGTCGGCCAGCGTCGCATGGCCATAGGTCTCGGGTTCGCGGCTCCCCAGCAGATTGAGGTTCGGCCCGTTGAGCACGTAGATTGTCTCGGCAAGACTGTCGGCCATCCAAACCCCGGAAAATGTGGCAGAGGTGGCCGGGTTATAGGTAACAACGCCGCCAAGGGGAAGTCTTTAGGCCGCCCCCGAGGGCTGCCAAATGCCTCACCCGATTGTTAAAAAACCCCGTGGAACCTGCGGAAACGGCTCATTAACCAAGGTTAACGATGGGCCGCGGCGGCGGCCGCCCAGCGGCGGGCGGATTTTTCACCAGCGCCCCTGCAGGCGCAGGCTCTCGGCGAGATCGCCACGAAAATTGTGCTGGCCGAGATGCAGCAATTTGCAGCTCAGGTCGACCCAGATCTTGCCGCCGATATCGCGCCAGCGCCGGCAAAAGGAGTAATCCTCCGACAGATAGCGTCCGGAATCGGGATCGACCATGCAGTCGAAGAACAGCCAGTGCAGGTGCGCCTGCGGGTTGTTCGGCGGGCCGTCCGGGACATAGTTCAGCGTCGGATATTTTTCCATCATCTGCCGAAACACGTCGCGCTTGATGCACATGAAGCCGGTCGGCGCCTCCGCCACCTCGACGAAACCGTCGGCGTCGGCGTAGGTCGAGACCCGCTCGGCCCCGTGGCCGATTGGATTGAACGGATACTGGGTGTAGCGATCCTCGAATTGCTGTTTGCTGGTGCCCTCCGGCAGGCCTTCGGCCGGCCAGTTGAAATCCTTTATCGGATAGACGCCGGCGGTGACGTCCCGGTCGATCAAGAGCAGGCGGCAGACCGCCTGCGGCGTGAAGGTGATGTCGGAATTGATCCAGAACAGATGGGTCAGCGTCTCGTCCGAGAGGAACTTGATCACCATCTTGTTGCGCGCCCGCGTGATCAGACTTTCCGAATGCATGTGCAGGATGCATTGCAGACCGAAGCGGTTGCAGTGATGGGTGAGCTCGAAGATGCTGGTGACGTAATGCATGCTCACCGCCGAGATGTAGCAGGGCGTCGCGAACATCACCTTCATCGATTTCAGGGCTTCGTCGGGCAACATGCTGGTTGGCTCGCTCGGGCTGCGCAGGCCGGCCTATTTCGGCTGCTCGGCAGGCCTCTCCGGTGGGGTGAGCCTGACGGCGGGCTTCGGCGCCGGCTTGGCGGCGTCATGCGGTTGTTTCGCTGTGCTTTCATGCGGCGGCTTGTGCGCGACCGGCGGGGGAGGCGGCGGCTCCGGCGGCGGCACCGGTGCTGCCGGCGCCGTCTGCCCGATCGAGACGGAAATGCCGAACAGCCGCCATTGCCCGTTCACGGCTGCGAACAACAGATCGAAATTGACCTGGTTCGGCACCGAGGGAAAGAAGCCGGACATGCGCATCAGGCCGTTCGGCTCGATCTGCGGCAACAGGCTGAGCTGCGGATCGATCACGGCGACCCCCGACAGATCGAGGTTGTCGGCGCGCAGCTTGGCGAAGATCTCGCCGAGGCGAGCGGCCGTGTTGTTCTGGAAGGCGGGCGCGCCGAGGTCGCGCAGCACGGTGTAATTGCCGGTTTTGTTGGCCTGGTCGAGCGCGAGCAGCGAGGAGCGGATCAGGATCATCACGCCGTTGCGGTCGATCTGCGCGGGTTTTGGCGCCTGTGCCGGCGCCTGGGCAAGCGCGGAAGAGGCGATCGCGGCCATCACGGCCGCAACCGACACAACGCCACGCCACCAATGTCTTGCCCTTACCACCCCGTCGTCACCACGCAACCGTCAGCCCCGCGCGTCCGCCGACGCCGCCTTGCGCAAAGCCCGCGGCAACGCCGCCATTGAGGACCACATGTTCGCTCAGCCGCATTTGGGCTCCCAGGGCCATGGCGTTTTCGCCGCGGAATGTACCCCAGTTCGCCGAAATCGCGAATTTCTTGTCGGAGGGCAGCGCCGAACCACCCATCGCGATGGCGATCGCGGTGCCCTCGAAGGCCTGCCGCATCTGCGTCTGCAGCGTGGTGACGTCGCCCTGCAATGAGGCGACGGTGGTCTGCAGGTTGGTGAGGCTTTGCGGATTGAAGCTGCTGGTCGCAAGATCGCCGGCCGCGTCGGTGGTGACGAAAGACGTCGGTCCGACCTGCGCGGCAAGGCTTGCTGCCGAGGCGATGCCGGACATCCGATAGGTGTTCGACGAGGTTCCGATCGAGACCTGGTTCGCCGCCGTGGTGGTCGCGCCGTTGCCGATCGCGGTCGAATTGGCAAACGTCGCGCTCGCGCCCGCGCCGAACGCCGCCGAATTCGATCCGGTCGCCACCGAATTGTCGCCGAACGCCGCGCCGCCATTGGCCGCCGAAGCGAAGACGCCGACCGCGACGGAGCCGGTCGCGGTCGCGCCATTGCCGATCGCAATCGCGTTGACGCCGGTGGCTGCGGCATTGTTGCCGACCGCGACTGCGCCGCTCGCGGTCGCCTGCGCGCTGGCACCGAAGGCGGTGGCGCCGGTAGCGCTGGCAAGGCTGGCCTGACCGACGGCGGTGGCGGCGGTGCCGGTGGCATTGCTGCCCTGACCATAGGCGCTGGCGGTCGCGCCATTGGCGACGCTGAACTGGCCGGTCGCGGTGGCGTTGGCGCCGTTGGCGGTGCTCTGCTGGCCTGTCGCGGTCGCGGCAAAGCCGTTCGCGATGCTGGCCTGGCCGGTCGCCGTCGAAAAAGTGCCTGTTGCGTTGGCGAGGAAGCCAGTCGCGGTCGCCGAGGCGCCGTTGGCGACGCTGACTCCGCCGGTCGCGGTCGCATTGGTGCCGTTGGCGGTGCTGGCAAAGCCTGTCGCCGTCGCGGTACTGCCGGTGGCGTTGGCCTGCTGGCCGGTTGCGGTTGCGAAGCTGCCATTGGCGAGGCTGCCATTGCCGGTCGCAGTCGATTGAACGCCATTGGCGATGCTGCCGGCGCCCGTCGCGGTCGCGAGCATGCCGTTTGCAAAACTGTTCTGGCCGGTGGCGGTGGCGTTGGCGCCGGTCGCGTTGGCGTTCTGGCCGGTCGCAGTGGCATTGGCGCCGTTGGCCCGGCTTCCCATCCCGGTCCCGGTCGCGTTGGCGCCATCCGCCCGCGCTCCCATTCCGGTCGCGGTGGCATTGGCGCCGTTGGCGGTGCTGTCCGAACCCGTCGCGGTGGCCTGGTTGCCGTTGGCGGTGCTCTGTTCGCCGGTGGCGGTCGAACTGATGCCGTTCGCCGTGCTGAATACGCCGGTGGCGGTCGCCAGCAACCCGTTCGCGGTGCTGGTGTTGCCGGTCGCCGTGGCGAAGAAGCCGTTCGCGTTACTGCCCGAGCCAGTCGCGGTCGCGAAGTCGCCGTTTGCAACACTGTTCTGGCCGGTAGCGGTTGCGCCGGCACCATTGGCGTTGGCGTTCTGACCCATTGCGGTGGCGTTGGTTCCATTCGCGATGCTGTTGCCACCGGTCGCTATTGCATTGGTGCCGTTGGCGACGCTCGCCACTCCCGTTGCGATGGCGTTGGTGCCGTTGGCCAAGCTGCCTGCCCCCATCGCGATCGCATTGGCGCCGCTGGCGTTGCTGGACGCGCCGGTCGCCGTTGCGAAGGCTCCGTTGGCAAAGCTGGCGAATCCCGTCGCGGTTGCTTGCGTGCCGTTGGCCACGCTGTTCGCGCCGGTCGCGGTCGTGGCCACGCCGTTGGCGATGCTGTTTTGACCCGTCGAGGTGGCTTGGTTGCCGTTAGCAAACGCGTTTTGGCCGGTCGCGGTCGCGTTGGCGCCGTTCGCGGTGGCAGCACTGCCGTATGCTGTCGCGGCGGCGCCGGAGGCGTTGCTGGCCTGGCCTGTCGCTGTCGCATTGCTGCCGTATGCAAGGCTGCCCTGACCGGTTGCGGTCGCGAAGTTGCCGTTGGCGTAGCTGAGCGCGCCGGTTGCGGTGGCATCGGTCCCGTTGCCGAAGCTGGCCCAGCCGGTTGCGGTCGCCTGGCTGCCGGTGGCTGCGGCGATCTCGCCGGTCGCGGTGGCGGTGAAGCCATCCGCGAGACTGCCGTAGCCCGTCGCAGTCGCGTTGGCGCCGTTTGCAAAGCTCGCCCCGCCGGTTGCGGTGGCGCTGAAGCCGTATGCCCTGCTGTTTGTGCCTGTCGCCGTCGCGATGGAGCCGTTCGCCGTGGCGGCGTTGCCATACGCGGTCGCGCTGAAGCCGGATGCGTTGCTGGCCTGACCGGTCGCGGTCGCATTGTTACCGTTGGCAAGGCTGGCCTGACCGGTTGCGGTGGCGTTGGTACCGCTGGCATTGGCGTTCTGTCCGGCTGCGGTCGCATTGGTGCCGTTCGCGATGCTGGCTTGACCGGTTGCGGTCGTATTGGTGCCGTTCGCGGTGGCAGCACTGCCATATGCTGTCGCGGCGGCGCCGGAGGCGTTGCTGGCCTGGCCTGTCGCTGTCGCATTGCTGCCGTATGCAAGGCTGCCCTGACCGGTTGCGGTCGCGAAGTTGCCGTTGGCGTAGCTGAGCGCGCCGGTTGCGGTGGCATCGGTCCCGTTGCCGAAGCTGGCCCAGCCGGTTGCGGTCGCCTGACTGCCGGTGGCTGCGGCGATCTCGCCGGTCGCGGTGGCGGTGAAGCCATCCGCGAGACTGCCGTAGCCCGTCGCAGTCGCGTTGGCGCCGTTTGCAAAGCTCGCCCCGCCGGTTGCGGTGGCGCTGAAGCCGTATGCCCTGCTGTTTGTGCCTGTCGCCGTCGCGATGGAGCCGTTCGCCGTGGCGGCGTTGCCATACGCGGTCGCGCTGAAGCCGGATGCGTTGCTGGCCTGACCGGTCGCGGTCGCATTGTTACCGTTGGCAAGGCTGGCCTGGCCGGTCGCGGTGGCGTTGGCGCCCGTGGCGTTGGCGTTCTGGCCGGCCGCGGTCGCATTGGCGCCGTTGGCAAGAGTGTTTGCGCCGGTCGCCGTCGCATTGCCGCCGTTGGCGTTGCTGTTCGCGCCCGTCGCAGTCGCATTGTCGCCGGTGGCGGTGCTGGACTGACCCGTCGCGGTCGCGCTGTTGCCGTTGGCGACGCTGTTCGCGCCGGTCGCGGTCGTGTTGATGCCGTTGGCGGTGCTGTTGGTGCCGGTCGCGGTCGCATTCGCGCCGGCGGCCAGGCTGCTGACGCCGGTCGCGGTCGCGGCCCCGCCGTTCGCCGTGCTGGCCTGGCCGGTTGCGGTCGCGCTGTTGCCGTTGGCGATGCTGTTCGCGCCGGTCGCGGTCGTGTTGATGCCGTTGGCGGTGCTGTTGGTGCCGGTCGCGGTCGCGCCGGTGCCGTTCGCCCGGCTGTTTGCCCCCGTCGCGGTGGCGCTGTCGCCGGTGGCGTTGCTGAGCTGACCCGTTGCGGTTGCGCTGAGGCCGTTCGCGAAACTGCCTTGACCCGTTGCGGTCGCGGCCGCGCCGTTCGCGGTGCTGCTCGAGCCGGTTGCGGTAGCTGCGAGGCCGTTGGCCAGGCTGCTGTTGCCCGTCGCGGTCGAGACGAGACCGTTGGCAAAGCTGCTCGCGCCGGTCGAGGTGGAGAAATCGCCGTTGGAGACAGCATTCTGCCCGGTCGCGGTTGCGTTGGCGCCATTGGCGAAGCTGGCCTGACCGGTCGCGGTCGCGTTGGTCCCGTTGGCAGAGCCGTTCGCGCCGGTCGCGGTCGCGTTGATGCCACTGGCGAAGCTCACGGCGCCTGTCGCGGTCGCGTTGGTACCATTGGCGCTGCCGCTGACGCCGCTCGCGGTCGCGAAGTTGCCGTTGGCCAGGCTGTCCACGCCGGTCGCGGTCGCGTCGAGGCCGCTCGCCGTGCTGTTCTGGCCGGTCGCGGTCGCGTTGACGCCGTTGGCGGTACTGGATTGACCTGTAGCGGTCGCGCTGAGGCCGTTGGCAAAACTGTTCTGACCGGTCGCGGTCGCATTGTTGCCGTTGGCGAAGCTGTCATTGCCCGTCGCCGTCGCATTGGTGCCGGTCGCCAGCGCACCGGTGCCGGACGCATAGGCGCTGGCGCCGGTGGCGGTGCCGCCGTTGAGGGATTGCTGCGCGATGGCCGGAGCCGGTGCGAGTACCAAAGCGGCGATTGAAGCGCTGGCGGTAAGCGCCCACAGCGCCCCGGAAAGGGTGCCTGAAGTTCGCTGATGCACGCGGTACGGTTCTGACGCGCGCGACTTTTTGGAATCCGCCGACAGAGGCGCGGGCTTAACCGCGCGCCTTTGCGATTTTCCTGCTTGCATGACGTCCCAGCCTTGACGGGGGCAAGTCTAGCGCGCGCAAAAGACCGTTCAATATTACCGCCGGCGGTGCGCTCGGATTTTCGCGCACCTGTTGCCAAGTTGCCGCAAAACATTATGCAACTTGGTTCCAAAGCCGGAACTTACGCGGCGCGGGTCCGGTACCGGACTGTTGTAAGGGGCTCGGTTGTCTCGGCCGCTACGCGCGTATGGGCAAGAAAAAGGGCGGGCCAATAGGCCCGCCCGCAGCAGTTGTATTCGCGCGACGAAGATCAGGCTTCCAGCACCGCCACGATCTCGAACGTCCGCGGGTCGACCACCACGATCTGGTCGTGGACCAGGACGAACTCATAGCCGCGCCATTCCGGATAGATGGTCACGACTTCCGTCGGCAGCGGGTAGAAGTGCACGTCGTGCGGCACGCGGGTGCCGACCGAGATCGAGAAATCGACGTGCTCGACCGGCGCGACATGCTGCTCCCGGATCACACTGGTGATCCTGGTGCGCTGCTCGGTCGAAAGCTTGGCGCCGGCGCCGGCCTGGCCGACGGTGGCCTGCGACTTGCTCTCGGCGCCCTTCGATTCCGCCTTCATGTTGCCGGTGTGGTCCTCGCGGCCCTCGGCCTTCATGTTGCCGGTGTGGTCCTCGCGGCCTTCGGCCTTCATGTTGCCGGTGTGGTCTTCGCGGCCCTCGGCCTTCATGTTGCCGGTGTGGTCTTCGCGGCCCTCGGCCTTCATGTTGCCGGTGCGGTCCTCACGGCCCTCGGCCTTCATGTCCTTGGTTCGGCTCTTGTCGTTCTCCGAACTCATGGCCTTCGGCTTCGCGCCCGGCATGTTTTCTTCGGCGCGCTGGTTCTTGCCGGCCATCGACGGCTTTTGCTCGGTCTGGGTCGATTTCATGCCGGGTGAGGGCTTGGCCGGTTCGGTGGATTCGTGGCTCGGCATGGCCGAAGTGCCGCCGGTGGAAGGCGCGCTCTGCTGAACGGAACCGCCTGGCGAGGCTTCACGGCCTGTGCCTTGCGCGTTCGCAAGCCCGGTTCCAGCGATCAGCGCAACGGCTGCAACGGAAATCATGAAACGATTGGTCATCGAGTATTCTCCTCCTCAGGTGTTTGCATTGCCCGCGCCGACAACGAAAGCAGATCGCTGATGTTCCCGAAGAACGCCGGTTCCACCGGTTTTGTTTTTTGAACGCTGGATGAACGGCAAGACCCGCAAAAAATGCTCAAAGAAAAGGCCGGCTGAAATAGCCGGCCTTTCGTATTCGATGGGCGGGTAATCTGCGTGGGGCGCCTCAGCAGGTCGCCTTGCCGCAGCGCGCGATCGCGATCTTTTCCTTCAGCCCGTCGAGGCCGACCGCGCCGATCACGACCTGCTTGCCGATCACGTAGCTCGGCGTCCCGTTCATGCCCATTGCTTCGGCGAGCTTGAAGTTTTCCTCGATGGTCGCTTTGACTTCCGGGCTCGCCATGTCCTTTTCGAGTTTCGCGGTGTCGAGGCCGGCATCCTTGGCCGCCGCCATCGCGCGCGCCTTGTCGGCCGGTCCCCGGCCGCCGAGCAGCTTCTGGTGAAAATCGAGGTACTTCTTGCCCGAGGGATCCTCCATGCGCACGGCGACCGCAACCTTGGCGGCTTCCACCGAACCCTCGCTCAGCACCGGGAATTCCTTCAGCACGACCTTGAGCTTGGAGTTGTTCTTCAAGAGATCGAGCATGTCGGCCATGGCGCGTTTGCAGTAGCCGCAATTGTAGTCGAAGAATTCGACGAAGGTGACGTCGCCGTCCTTGTTGCCGAGCACGACGCCGCGCGGCGAATTGAAGATCGCGTCCGCGTTGCTGGCGACGCTCGCTTCGTGCTTCTCGGCCTCGGCGGCGGCCTGGCGCTTGTTCAGCTCGTTCATCGCCTCTTCCACCACCTCGGGATGGGCGATCAGGTAATTCCTGACGATGACCTCGATGTCCCCGCGCTGGCTGTCGGAAAAGCTTTGCGCCGATGCGGCGCCCGGCAGGGCGCAGACGGCGAGCGCGAACAAGGTGGAGACGAGCAGGCGGAACGAAGGCATTGGCAAATCCTCTTTTCGTGAAATCCGGTTTTCGAACGACGTCCACCGGGTCGATGTAGCTCTAGTTGCTCTTCGGCGGCTTGGCGGTAACGATGTCGTCGGCCCTGACCCAACCGGGGGTGCCGACGGCGAAACGGGTCTTGGCGCGCGCGGCGAGTTCGCGCGCGGTCTTGTTGTCGCCGCGCAGATAGGCGGCCTGGGCCGAGGCCAGATCGGCCTCCGCGTAATCTCCTTTTCGGCCATAGGCCATCGCGAGCTGCATGAAGCCCAGCGGCGCCTCGTTCTCGCGTGCCACCGCCGCCCGCAGAATCCCGATCGCCTCCTCGGTATACGCCTTATTCTCGGTCGCCACGAGCGCCTGCCCCAGTAACATCTCGATGAGCGGTGCGTTATTGGAAAGCTGGACCGCCTTGCGCAAGGGGGCGATCGCCTCGAGCGGCTTGCCGCCCTCCAGCAGCGCCTGACCGCGCAATTCATGGAAATAGGGATTGTTCGGCTGGGCCTGGATCAGGCCGTCGATCTGGACCTGCGCCGAGTGCGGATCGCCATGCAGGTAGGTGGTGATCGCGTGCGCGTAGCGCGCCGGCAGGCTGTCGTTCGACATGGGGTAACGCCGGTACACGGTGTCCTGCCGCTCCATGAAGGCAGAGATCTTCGCCCGCACCATGTCGTGGCGCATTTGCAGGGCCGGATCGTCTTTCTTGTCCCAATAGGGGCTCGACCGCGCCAGTTCCTCCAGCGCCGCGACGCGGTCGGCCGGCATCGGATGCGATTGCAGATAGGGATCGGCGCCGTGCGCGGCGAACAAGCTGTCATTGGCGAACCGCCTGAAGGTATCGTACATGCCCTTGGCGGATTGTCCGGTCGCGGTCAGGAATTTCACGCCGGCGCGGTCGGCCTGTTCCTCCTGCTGGCGCACATAGGAGATCAGGCTGCGCTGGATCATTTCCTGGGGCCCGGCGATCGCGGCTGCGCCCGCATTGGCCAGACCGTTGTTGGCGTTGCCGCTTCTTGCCCCCGCCACCATGGCGCCGGCGCCCAGCAGCATGGCGATGATCATCTGCGTCTGCGCCTGTGCGACCTGCTGGCGCATCTTGGCGAGATGGCCGCCGGCCAAATGGCCGGTTTCATGCGCCAGAACCCCGATCAGCTGGTTCGGGGTCTCGGACTGCATGATGGCGCCGTAATTGACGAAAATGCGGTGGCCGTCGGCGACGAAGGCGTTGAACGCGGGGTCGTTGATGATGGTTACCTGGATGTTCTGCTTTTCCAGACCCGCGACACGCAGAATTGGTCGCGTATAATCGCGCAGTAACTGCTCGGTCTCGGTATCGCGCAGTGTTGGCGGACCCTTCTCCGTCTGCTCGGCCGGCGCCGGCGAGAGCGGCGCGAGCGCAAGCGCGGCCGCGGTCAAAGCCGCAGTCCATTTCGAGGCCTTTTGGTGGTTGGTCGCGTGGTGCAGCATGGCGATCTTTAGCGATTGGCGGCGGGCCGGATACCGGATATGCCCTACCAAACCGTGGAATGCGGCTAGTCTGGGGCACCGGGTGAAATAGCAGAGTTCGATGCTGGACGCGACATTGAGAGACCACGCAAAAGGCCTGTTGACCGCCTCCGGGCGGAGCGATGTTCCCCCGTTCATGGTGATGGACGTGATGGCGGCGGCGGCGCGGATCGAGGCGTCCGGCGGCCACGTCATTCACATGGAAGTCGGCCAACCGTTCGCAGGCGCGCCAAAAACCTCGATTGCGGCCGCCCACGCCGCGCTGGACCGCGCGCGGATCGATTACACCTCAGCCCTCGGCATTCCCTCGCTGCGCCAGCGTATCGCCAGGCATTATCGCGACAGCTACGGCTGCCTGGTGGATGCCGAGCGGATCGTGGTGACCACGGGATCGTCCGGCGCCTTCATCCTCGGCTTTCTCGCCATGTTCGAGCCGGGCGACCGGGTCGCGGTCACGGTGCCCGGCTATCCGCCGTACCGTCACATCCTCACCGCGCTCGGCTGCGAGCCGGTGCTGATCGAGACCACGAGCGACACAAGGCATGCGCTGACCGGCGAAGCCTTGCTCGCGGCCCATCGCAGAACGCCGCTGAAGGGCGTGCTGGTCGGAAGTCCGGCCAATCCGACGGGCACCATGATGACGCGCGAGGCGCTCACCAGCCTGATCGCGGCCGCGGAAGGCGCCGGCATCCGCTTCATTTCCGACGAAATCTATCACGGCCTCGATTATGCCTTCCCGGCCGTGACGGCGGCGGAGCTGTCGCCGCATGCGCTCGTGATCAATTCGTTCTCGAAATATTTCTGCATGACCGGCTGGCGGGTCGGCTGGATGCTGGCGCCCCAAGCGCTGGTGCGGCCGATCGAGCGGCTGCAGCAGAATCTCGCGATTTCGGTGCCGACGCTGTCGCAGATCGCGGCCGAAGCCGCGTTCGACGGCCGAAGCGAGATGGAAGAGGTCAAGCACGGTTATCAGGAGAACCGCAAGATCCTGATCGAGGGCCTGCCGCGCGCCGGCCTTTCGCATTTCCTGCCCGCCGACGGCGCGTTCTACCTCTATGCCGACGTCTCGGCGTTCACCTCGGACAGTTTCGAATTCGCCCGGCAAATGCTGGAACGGGCGCATGTCGCGGCAACGCCGGGCATCGACTTCGACCCGGTTCACGGCCGCAAATTCGTCCGCTTTTCCTATGCGCGCTCGGCCGACGACATGCGCGAAGCGGTGGCGCGCATCGCGCGATGGCTCGGCTAGGGCTCGCATTCGTCCCCGGAAAAATGCCGGCTGCCTCGCCTAGCCGCATTGACTCCGCGGAACCAATTGATCTCACCTAGGGCAGGATGATCGTCGGGCAATGCGACGGACAGATCCTGACGGGGGGAGTGGGCGTCATGACGGCGGCAGTCGCAACGGGAACCGCGGCAAGCGCGGCAAAACCCTGGTACCGGGTTCTCTATGTTCAGGTGCTGATCGGGATCGTGCTCGGCGCGATCGTCGGCTGGCTGTGGCCGGATCTCGCGACCAACGACTGGATCAAGGCGCTTGGCGACGGCTTCATCAAGCTGATCAAGATGGTGATCGCGCCGATCATCTTCTGCACGGTCGTATCGGGAATTGCGCATATTCAGGATGCCAAGAAAGTCGGCCGCATCGGCATCAAGGCGCTGGTCTATTTCGAAGTCGTCTCCACCTTCGCGCTCGTCATCGGACTGGTGTTCGGAAATGTGCTGCGGCCGGGCTCCGGTTTCGGCGGCGCCTTGGCCGATGCGACCAAGGTCGCCGGATTCGCCAAGCAGGCCGAGGCCCAGAAGAGCGTCGACTTCTTCCTGCACATCATTCCCGACACGGTGGTGGGCGCGTTTGCGAACGGCGAGATCCTGCAAGTGCTGCTGTTTTCGATCCTGTTCGGCTTTGCCTTGATGGCGTTGGGCGAGCGCGGCAAGAACCTGCGAATCTTCGTCGACGAAGCCGCCAACGGGGTTTTCGGCGTCATATCCATCGTCATGAGAGCGGCGCCGATCGGCGCGTTCGGCGCGATGGCCTATACCATCGGCAAGTTCGGCACCGGCGCGATCCTCAACCTGATGGGCCTGATCGCGACGTTCTATCTGACGGCCGGGCTTTTCGTCGTGGTGGTGCTGGGCATCATCGCCCGAATAGTCGGCTTTTCGATCTTCAAGTTCCTGGCCTATATCAAGGACGAGCTGTTGATCGTGCTCGGCACCTCGTCGTCGGAAAGCGCGCTGCCCTCGCTGATGGAAAAACTCGAGCGGCTCGGCTGTTCCAAGTCGGTCGTGGGCCTGGTGGTGCCGACCGGCTATTCGTTCAACCTCGACGGCACCAACATCTATATGACGCTGGCGACGCTGTTCATCGCGCAGGCGCTCAATTTCGATCTGACGCTCGGCCAGCAAATCACCATCCTGCTGGTGGCGATGCTGACCTCGAAGGGCGCCTCCGGCGTCACCGGTGCGGGCTTCATCACGCTGGCGGCGACGCTCGCCGTCGTCGATCCGCGCCTGGTGCCCGGCATGGCCATCGTTCTCGGTATCGACAAGTTCATGAGTGAATGCCGGGCGCTGACCAACCTCTGCGGCAACGGCGTCGCCTGCGTCGTGGTGTCGTGGTGGGAGGGCGAACTCGACCACGACAAGCTGCACGCCCGGCTCAACCAGCAGATCGATCCCTCGGATCTGGAGACGGCGGTCACCACGGGGTAGCGTGGACGTCATAAAGAAGCTGGTCGAGTTGACGCTCGACCTCGACGGGTCACGGCGATGGCAGCTTGACGCCGGCCTCGGCATAGAACCGCATCGCGCCCGGATGAAACGGCATGATGCGGTTGCTGGCCGCATTGGCGGCGCGGGTGCCATCGGCGGTCGGATGAATCTCGGACTTTGGATCGGCCGCCGACAGCACCGCTTTCGTGATCGCGTAGGCCACCTCGTTCGGAAGCTGCTTGTTGGCGACGACAAAATTCCACGCCGAGACGCTTTTGATCTCGGCGGTCTGGCCCTTGTAGATTCCGGATGGAACGCTCGTTGCCGACAGTTGCGGGAATTTTATCAGCATCGCGGCGACTTCAGCATCCGACAGCCCGAAGATCACGGCATCGGAGTGATCGGTGACTTGCAGCAGCGATGGAATCGGCACGACCGCGCCCTGCCAGAGCGCATCGATTTCGCCGCTTGCAACCTGCTTTGCCAGCGCGGCCGGATCGCCATTGACGATGACCGGTTTGACATGCGCGATCTCGGCGGCGGCCCGGAAGAACAGCTCGGCCGGGCCTTTGGCCGGTCCGACGCCGACCTTCTTGCCATCGAGGTCGGCGAGCGATCGAAGCCCGCTTGCACGCAACGCCGCGATCTGGAACGAGGTCTCGTACATCGGAAACAGCGCGCGCAGGTTCTCGTGCTTGCGGCCCATGGCCCATCCGGTTCCGTTGATCGCGTCATAGGCGGAGCCCATGAAGGCCGTTCCGATCGTCGTTGCGGACGCGTCGACCGCCCTGAGATTTTCGTTGGAGCCGGCACTCTGCCTGATCTCGATATCGATGCCCTTTGACCTCAAATAGGCAGCGACGCCCTGGCCGTAGGGCAGGAACGCGCTGCCGTTGCCGGCCGTCAGCATCGTAACCTGGGATGTCGATTGCGCCAGCAGCGGCGCGCTGATGAACGCGGCCAGACCCAACAACATGAAACTTCGGATGGCTTTTCGCATCTAGCTAATCGAATGGCGAGATCGCGGGCCGTCCAGCCCGCGTCTGGCTGACCCGCCTCACCGTGATCGGCGAGCCGTCGGACTCGTACTGCAGATCATACTTGTTGCCGTCTTTGTCCGTGGCATTGCAGGCGATGCTGGACACCTTTCCGGTCGCAAAACTTCCGATCTGCTTGCACAGGCCGGTCGACAATTCCACCGATGGCACCGGCAGGCCGTCGACCTTCGGCCGGTCCTTGGATTTCAGCAACATGCGGTCGATCGGCAGCTGATAGAGATTGTCCTCGATCCTGCGGCCATTGTCGCCGGAGAAGGTGATGACGTGACTGTCGTCGGTGGGGTCGTCGAGAGCGACGACGAAATTCGCCCGCCCTTCCTCGGTTTGGAAGAACGCCATGGCCCGGCAGCCGAAATTGCGGCCGGCGATTTTCAGGGTAGGGCAACTGCCCGACATCAGCGCGATCATGATGGTCACGGGTTCTTCGTGCTTGGGTGCATCGGAAACATGGAGCAGCGGCAAAGCATGCGCCGCCAATTCGGGCAGGCCGTCACAGCGCGGCTCGGCAACGGACGAGGTTGCAACGAGGCCGATGGCGACGGCGAAGATCTGCCGGAAGACGCGCATCTTCAGACTCGGCTGATCGCATCGGTTGAAGTCGGTTTGATGATGGGGCCCCCGCTTGCTCGATCGATAATACACCCATCGGACTGAATGACGTCGAAATAGAGGAGGTAATAAATAGAGGGGAAGAATGGCGAGCTCTTGGCGGGCATCGGCGGGAGCCGCCGATGGTGCGCGCTCTGGAGCGGAACTCGGCGCTTGCCGATGAGGCAATCGCAAAAAGGTCGCACAAACGAAAACCGCCCGTAGCCGGGCGGTTCGCAATCCCAGGAATCCGGATTTTTCTATTCGCCGTTGCCGAAGCGGCGCGACCACCATCCGGCGCGGCGCGGCTGGGTGTCGTCGGTGGCCTCGGTTGTCGTCTCCGAGGCCGGCTGCTCGGCCGGAGCAGGGGCCTGCGCCGGCTCACTGGGCTGGCTCTGGCTGACCGGCGCGGTTGTGGGCTGGGCGTCGACCAGAAAACTCACCTTCTCGCGCACGGTGGAGCGCCGCCGCGCGGCCGCCCGTTCGGCGTCCTGGGCAATCTCTTGAGCGCTCTCGGGCTCGGGGGCCGTATGCGCGGGCTCCGGCGGAGCGCGGTCCATCTGATGTTGCTCGGGCGCCGGCGCTATGGATTCCGGTTGCACCAACGGCAGTGACGGCGAGGTTGGATTGCTGTCGAAATCGGCCACCGCGGCGGTCACCTCCGGCGGAGGCACCGGTTCCAGCTCGTCGGCGATCGATCCGGCGAGGCCGTCGTCCGGGCCACCGCGCCGCCTGCGTCCGCCTCGGCGTCCGCGGCGGCGGGGCCGCCGCTCGCCGCCGGGCTGATCGGCGCGAACCTGGCCGGGCTGATCGTCGGATTCCTCTTCGTCTGATTCGCCTTCCTCCGCGACGATTCCGGGGATCGCGTCGCCTTCGAACGGGACGCGCGGCGTTTCGTGCTCGTCGCGCGCGGGCGCACCCTCGCGGGCCTCGCCGGGGCGGCCGCGCCGCCGCCGGCGCCGCTTGCGCCGCGGGCCGCCTTCCGCTGCCTCGGCTTCGCTGCTGCTCTCTTCACCGGCTGCGGATTCATCGGCGAGCCCCTCGGTCTCCTCGGTTTCGACTTCCGATTCGGCCTCAAGGTCGAGCGGATCGTCGTCGTCGAGCGCTTCCTCGGCCTGCGCCGGCGGGAAGGCGGCGACCTGCGCCGCCAGCAGCGCCTTGGCGGCCTCCAGCGTGTGCACCTGTTCGCCGCGGTCGATGATGAACGATTGCTGGCCGCTGACGGTCGGGTCGGCGATCACGGCCAGCGTCACCTTGAAACTGTTTTCGAGATCGCGCAGATGGCCGCGCTTGTGGTTGAGGACATAGAGCGCAACGTCGGTCCGGGTGCGCACCACGAGATTGTGGGTCGCGCCCTTCATCAGGATTTCCTCGAGCCCGCGCAGCAACTGCAGCGCCACCGAGGATACGGAGCGGACATGGCCGCTGCCGCCGCATTGCGGGCAGGGCTCGGTCGAGCTTTCGAGCACGCTGGCGCGAATCCGCTGGCGCGACATTTCCAGCAGGCCGAAATGCGAGATGCGGCCGACCTGGATTCGCGCGCGGTCCTGCCGCAGGCAATCGGACAGCTTGCGCTCGACCGAACGGTTGTTGCGCTTCTCGTCCATGTCGATGAAGTCGATCACGATCAGGCCGGCGAGGTCGCGCAAGCGAAGCTGGCGGGCGACTTCCTCCGATGCCTCCAGATTGGTCTTGAGCGCGGTGTCCTCGATGTGGTGTTCACGGGTGGAGCGGCCGGAATTGACGTCGATCGAGACCAGCGCCTCGGTCTGGTTGATCACGATATAGCCGCCCGAGCGCAACTGCACGGTCGGCGAGAACATCGCGTCGAGCTGGCTCTCGACCCCCATCCGCGAGAACAGCGGCTGGCCGTCGCGATATTGCTTCACCGCCCGAACGTTGGAGGGCATCAGCATCTTCATGAAATCGCGCGCCTCCTGATAGCCGGCCTCGCCGGCGACCAGGATTTCGTCGATTTCCTTGTTGTAGAGGTCGCGCAGCGAGCGCTTGATCAGCGAGCCTTCCTCATAAACCAGCGTCGGCGCCTGCGACTTCAGCGTCATGTCGCGCACGGTTTCCCACATCCGGATCAGATATTCGAAGTCGCGCTTGATCTCGGGCTTGGTGCGGGAGGCGCCCGCGGTGCGCAGGATGATGCCCATGCCCTCGGGCACGTCGAGATCCTGCACCACTTCCTTCAGCCGCGAGCGGTCCTGGGCCGAGGTGATCTTGCGGCTGATGCCTCCGCCGCGCGCGGTGTTGGGCATCAGCACCGCATAGCGGCCGGCCAGCGACAAATACGTCGTCAGCGCGGCGCCCTTGTTGCCGCGTTCTTCCTTGACGACCTGCACCAGCATTACCTGGCGGCGTTTTATCACTTCCTGGATCTTGTATTGCCGGCGCGGGCGGAAGGCGCGCTCCGGCACTTCCTCCAGCACGTCGTCGCCGCCGACGGATTCGACGAGCTCTTCCTCGGCCTCGTCGCCGTCATCCTCGTCGTCGTGTTCTTCGCCCTCGGGAGCGGCCGTATGTTCGCCTTGATCCGATGCGGCGGGCGCGCCGGCTGTGTGTTCGGCATGCGCAGCGTGGTCTTCGCCATGTTCGGCGTCGTCGGCATGGGCGGCGTTTTCGTGCGCCTGTTCGTCGCGGCTGTGCTCGTCGTCATCATGCGCGTGCTCTTCATGCGCTTCCGCCGCAGATGCCTCGACCGCGGCCGTGTCCGGCAGCGTCACCGCCGCCAGCGTCTCGCTGGCGTGAACCTCGCCATGCTCGTGATCGTGCCCGTCATGGGCATGGTCATGGTCATGCTCATGCTCGTGATCATGATCATGATGTTCATGATCATCATGGTCGTGGTCATGATGGTCATGGTCATGGTGCTCGTGGTCATGGTGCCCGGCATCGGCAGTGTGGGCGCTGTCGCCCTCGGCGTGCGGATGTCCGGTGGGCTCATGGCCCTGCTGGCCCTCCGGTGAAGCGACCTGCGGCGGCTCGTGGCTTGTATGCTCGACGACCTCGCTCTGCACGCGTTCGCCGCTGCCGCGGCGGCGCGAATTGCGGTGGCGCGGGCGGCGGCCCCGGCTGGAGCGGTTTTCGCTCTCTTCCTCGGCCTCTCTGTGGGCGCGCTCGTCGGCCTCGATCAGCGCCTGGCGGTCGGCGACCGGGATCTGGTAATAATCGGGATGGATTTCGCTGAAGGCGAGGAAGCCGTGCCGGTTTCCGCCGTATTCGATGAAGGCCGCCTGCAGCGACGGCTCGACGCGCGTGACCTTGGCGAGGTAGATGTTGCCGCGCAACTGCTTGCGCTGGGCGGTCTCGAAATCAAACTCTTCGACGCGATTGCCGCGGACCACGACAACCCGGGTCTCTTCCGGGTGGGTAGCATCGATCAACATTTTGTTGGGCATTTTGGGACTCTTGGCGGCGGCGGGCGCGTCTTGCGGGAAGCGCGTATCGCGCCGCCGGGTGACGCGACGGTCCACCTGATTCGGGGGTGAGGGGAAGGCCAAAACGCAACCTGGAGCACCAAGCCGAACGGGATCCCTCGAGAGCACAACGACGCGCGGAGCCCTGGCTCCGCGTCGGCGCGGTTGTTCGGTGGATATTGGTCGGCGATACAGTCTGGCGCATCAAGCGTCGGCCCGTCTAAAGCGTGGGCGGCAAAGCGCCGCCTTGTCTGTCGCTGAAAGCCCGACGCGGCGCCGAAGCGCTCGCCGGCCGTTCGCATATCGGGGCCAGAACTGGCCCGGATAATCGGTTATGCCGTGTCTCCTGAAGCCGTCCCTGGAACAAGATGGTAACCTGGGACCGGACGCCGCTCGGGCTGGAAACCGCCGCTCCGGATCAGCCGCGCGCTGCGCGGGCTGTGGAGGGATCGGAAAAACGCTGGAATCCCCGAGATTTCGAAGGTTCCGACGCTGCACCGGGAGGCTGAACGCGACACAACCGGGAGTTTTAGCCGTCAGCCCCCTTTACATACGTTGATTAGGGCCACTGCGCAAGGGAAGCGTCGCATCGCGGCAACACACCGGCCTTATTGCTGGGGAGCACGTTAAGCTTCAGTTAACCCTGCGGTTCTATTGCGGTAAGACGGCTGCTCGGAGGCATAGGGATTCGGTGTCGGGCCGCGCCAATCATGGTGTTTTGCTGGGGATCGCGCTGGTGTGCGCCGCAGCATCGCTATGTCTGGACGCCTCCGTCGCCGGCCGGGCGGAGGGCCAGGCATCCGGCCCGATTGCTGCCACTCCAATAGCCGCCAGTCCGGTCGCCCCCAGTCCGGTTACCGCCTCGAATTTTCCGGTCGCCTCCGACGCCCGGCTGGCCGGCGACGCCAGCAAGACCCGTTTCGTTCTCGATCTCGACAAGACCATCGCGTTTCGCGCCTTTGCGCTCGCCGACCCCTACCGGGTGATTGTCGACATTCCGCAAGTCAGCTTCCAGCTTCCACCGGGGACCGGCACCGGACGAGGCCTGATCAAGGCCTTCCGCTACGGCCTGGTCATGCCCGGCGGTTCGCGGATCGTGTTCGATCTGACGGGGCCTGCCAGGATCGCCAGCTCCTATGTGCTGGATGCGACGAACGGCCAACCGTCGCGGCTGGTGATCGACCTCGAGGAGGTCGACCGCACCACGTTCGTGCAGTCGCTCGGAGCCGACAGCCGGCCGGAGCTGCGGCCGGCAATTGCCGAAGCGGTTGCGTCCGCTGTCCCGACGGCCGGGCCGGTGGACGCCGTGGTACCCGCCAAGCCCGCCACGGCGCCTGATTCCCGGCCCGTCATCATCATCGACCCCGGCCATGGCGGCGTCGACAATGGCACGCAGTCCAATGGCGAAAGCGAAAAGAACCTGGTGCTCGGATTTGGCCTGGCGTTGCGCGATCGGATCGAGAAGTCGGGCAAATACCGTGTCGTCATGACCCGGACCGACGATACCTTCATTCCGCTCAATGATCGCGTGAAGATCGCGCGCAGCCAGTCGGCGGCGCTGTTCGTGTCGATCCATGCCGACGCCTTGCCGCGCGGCGAGGGCGATGCGCAAGGCGCCACGATCTACACGCTGTCCGACAAGGCCTCCGACGCCGAGGCTGAACGGCTGGCCGAAACGGAGAACAAGGCGGACGCCATCGGCGGGGTCAATTTGACCGAGGAGCCGACCGACGTCGCCGATATCCTGATCGATCTGGCGCAGCGCGAAACGCGAACGTTTTCAAACCGCTTCGCGCGGCTATTGATGGGCGAGATGAAGAACTCGGTACGGATGCACAAGCATCCGCTGAAGTCCGCCGGGTTCCGGGTATTGAAGGCCCCCGACGTGCCATCGGTGCTGATCGAACTCGGCTACGTCTCCAACAAGGGTGACCTCGAACATCTGGTATCGGATAGCTGGCGTTCCCGCACCGTCGGTTCGATGGCACAGGCAATCGACGCCTTCTTCGCCAAACGTCTGGCGACGGCTGCGCCTGCGGCTTCGAACTGAAAGGTTGGTCGCCGCGGCCGGAGCCCTAGTTTGGCCACAGCGTCGGCCCTATAAAAAACCAGCGCGGGCATTCGGAATCGATCCAAATTCTCCAGCGGCTGACGTATGATACACCCGCTTCGGACCGGCCGCCGGTTCCCGGGTGCGAGTTCAAGCTTGAAGAAAATGCCGGTGGTCACGGCGTACGGGCTGAAACGGATATTCGATAATGCGCTTGCTGGTGCGGTTCCTGGGTTTCCTGTTCGCCGCCGGAACCGTGCTGTTCCTGGTGGGCGTCGCCGCCGCTGCCGGCCTGATCTGGCATTTCTCCAAGGATCTGCCGGACTATTCGCAGCTTCAGGACTATGAGCCGCCGGTCATGACGCGGGTGCACGCCGCGGATGGCGCGCTGCTCGGGGAATATTCCAAGGAACGCCGGCTGTATCTGCCGATCCAGGCCGTGCCGAAGCTGGTCATCAACGCGTTTCTCGCCGCCGAGGACAAGAATTTCTACGAGCATGGCGGCATCGATTATCAGGGCATGGCGCGCGCCGCCGTGCTCTATGCGCAGAATTACGGCTCCAATCGGCGCCCGCAGGGCGCCTCCACCATCACCCAGCAGGTCGCCAAGAACTTTCTCCTGAACAACGAAGTGTCGTTCAGCCGCAAGATCAAGGAAGCGCTGCTGGCGATGCGGATCGAGCGCGCCTATTCGAAGGACAAGATCCTCGAACTCTATCTCAACGAAATCTATCTCGGTCTCGGCGCCTACGGCATCGCCGCCGCGTCGCTGGTCTATTTCGACAAATCGGTCAACGAGCTCACGGTGGCGGAGGCCGCCTACCTGGCCGCGCTGCCGAAGGCGCCGGCGGCGCTGCATCCGGTGCGCAACCACGACCGCGCCATCGAGCGCCGCAACTACGTGATCGATCGCCTCCAGGAGAACGGCTGGATCAAGCCGGCCGATGCCGACAAGGCCCGCAAGGATCCCCTGATCGTCACCAACCGCGCCAATGGCGCGCACATCTTCGCCGGCGAATATTTTGCCGAGGAGGTCCGCCGCGACATCTTCGAGCGCTATGGCGAGAAGAAACTCTACGAGGGCGGGCTGTCGGTCCACACCACGCTGGACCCGAAAATCCAGGTGATGGCGCGCAAGACCATGGTCGCCGGCCTCGTCAAATACGACGAGGCTCAGGGCTGGCGCGGTGCCATCAGCAAGCTCGACATCTCAGGCGATTGGGGCACCAAACTTGCCGACGTCAAATCGCTGTCGGACATCACGCCGTGGCGGATGGCGGTGGTGCTGGAGACCGGCGATCAATCGGCGCGGATCGGCTTCCAGCCGGGGCGGGAGCTCGGCGGCGCGGTATCCAAGGAGCGGCAAACCGGCATCATCACGGTCGATGGCGTCAAATGGGCGAGGGCGACATCGGGACCGGCAAAGGGCAGGACTCCGACCGCGGTGTCGCAGGTGCTTTCGCCGGGCGACGTGATCTATGCCGATCCCCTGGTCAAGGAGGACGGCAGCACGGTCGATGGCCAGTACCGGCTACGGCAATTGCCTGAAGTGTCGGGTGCGATGGTGGTGATGGATCCGTGGACCGGCCGTGTGCTGGCGATGGTCGGCGGGTTCTCCTTCGACCAAAGCCAGTTCAATCGCGCCACCCAGGCCTACCGGCAGCCGGGTTCCTCGTTCAAACCGATCGTCTACTCGTCGGCGCTCGACAACGGCTATACGCCGTCGACGGTGGTGGTCGACGCGCCGATCGAGATCGACCTGGGGCAGGGCGCCGGCGTCTGGCGTCCGGAGAACTATGAGGCGGGCAAATACCTTGGCCCGATGACGCTGCGCAACGCGCTGCGCTTGTCGAAGAATACGGTGACGGTACGGCTGGCGCAGGACATCGGCATGCCCCTGATCGGCGAGTATGCCAAGCGGTTCGGCGTCTATGACGAACTGCCGAACTATCTCTCCTATGCGCTCGGCGCCGGCGAGACCACCGTGATGCGGATGGTCACCGCCTATTCGATGCTCGCCAACGGCGGCAGGCGCGTGAAGCCGACCCTGATCGACCGCATCCAGGACCGTTACGGCCACACCATCTTCAAACATGATCAGCGCGAATGCCGCGGCTGCGACGCGCCCGGGGGCTGGAAGAATCAACCCGAACCCCAACTCGTCGATCACCGCGAGCAGGTGCTGGATCCGATGACGGCCTACCAGATCACCTCGATGATGGAAGGCGTGGTGCAAGCCGGCACCGCCACGGTGGTGAGGGAAGTCGGCAAGCCGATCGCCGGCAAGACCGGCACCACCAACGATGAAAAAGACGCCTGGTTCATCGGCTTCTCGCCGGACATCGTGGTCGGCATTTATGTCGGCTATGACAAGCCGCGCAATCTCGGTCGCGGCATGACCGGCGGCCATCTGGCGGCGCCGATCGCGCGCGACTTCCTGAAACTCGCGCTCGCCGACAAGCCGGCGATCCCGTTCAAGGTGCCGGCCGGGATCAAGCTGATCCGGGTGGTTTCCAAGACCGGCATGCGCGCTGGTCCCGGCGAAACCAGCGGGGTTATTCTCGAAGCCTTCAAGCCGGGTACCGCGCCGCCCGACAACTACTCCGTGATCGGGGTGGCCGATGCCGACGGCCGCCCGCTGCAGCCGTCGCCCGACGCGGATCGCAGCCTGTTCCGTCCAGGCACCGGCGGGCTCTATTAACGCAACGAGAGGCCGGCTAGCGGACGCCACCAAACGCGGGCGCGCCAGGGCTGGCATGTGAGCTGAAATGGATAGTCGATCATGCGTTTGCTGGTGAGGTTCCTGGGCTTCCTGTTCGCCGCCGGAACCGTGCTGTTCCTGGTGGGCGTCGCCGCCGCTGCCGGCCTGATCTGGCATTTCTCCAAGGACCTGCCGGACTATTCGCAGCTTCAGGATTATGAGCCGCCGGTCATGACGCGGGTGCATGCCGCGGACGGCGAACTGCTCGGGGAATATTCCAAGGAGCGCCGGCTGTATCTGCCGATCCAGGCGGTGCCGAAGCTGGTCATCAACGCGTTTCTCGCCGCCGAGGACAAGAATTTCTACGAGCATGGCGGCATCGACTTCCAGGGCATGGCGCGCGCCGCCGTGCTGTATGCCGAAAACTTCGGCTCCAACCGCCGGCCGCAGGGTGCCTCCACCATCACCCAGCAGGTCGCCAAGAACTTTCTCCTGACCAACGAGGTGTCGTTCAGCCGAAAGATCAAGGAAGCGCTGTTGGCGATGCGGATCGAGCGCGCCTATTCGAAGGACAAGATCCTCGAACTCTATCTCAACGAAATCTATCTCGGTCTCGGCGCCTATGGCATTGCCGCCGCGTCGTTGGTCTATTTCGACAAGTCGGTCAACGACCTCACGGTCGCGGAAGCGGCCTATCTGGCGGCCATGCCGAAGGCGCCCGGCGCGCTGCATCCGGTGCGCAACCACGATCGCGCCGTCGAGCGCCGCAATTACGTGATCGACCGCCTGCTGGAAAACGGCTGGATCAAGCCGGCCGAGGCTGACGCCGCCCGCAAGGATCCGCTCGTCGTCACCAATCGCAGCAACGCGGCACACATTTTCGCCGGCGAGTATTTTGCCGAGGAGGTCCGCCGCGACATCTTCGATCGCTATGGCGAGAAGAAGCTCTACGAAGGCGGGCTGTCGGTGCGGACCACGCTCGACCCGAAAATCCAGGTGATGGCGCGCAAGACCATGGCCGCGGGCCTCGTCAATTTCGACGAGGCGCAGGGTTGGCGCGGCGCCATCGGCAAGCTCGATATAACGGGCGACTGGGGCGTGAAGCTCGCCGACGTCAAATCGCTGTCGGATATCTCGCCGTGGCGGATGGCGGTGGTGCTGGAGACCAGCGATCAATCGGCGCGGATCGGCTTTCAGCCGGGGCGCGAACTCGGCGGCGCCGTGTCGAAGGACCGTCAAACCGGCAACGTCACCCTGGACGGCGTGAGGTGGGCGAAGGCTGTCACGGGCCCGATGCGCGGCAAGACGCCGACTGCGGTTTCACAGGTGCTTTCGCCCGGCGATATCATCTATGCCGACCCGTTGATCGCAAAGGACGGCAGTCTGGTCGAAGGCCAATACCGCCTTCGGCAATTGCCGGAGATTTCCGGTGCGATGGTCGCGATGGATCCGCGGACCGGTCGGGTACTCGCGATGGTGGGCGGGTTTTCTTTCGACCAGAGCCAGTTCAATCGCGCGACACAAGCCTACCGCCAGCCGGGATCCACCATCAAGCCGATCGTCTACTCGGCGGCAATCGACAACGGCTATACGCCCTCGAGCATGGAGGTCGATGGTCCGATCGAGATCGATCAGGGGCAGGGCGGCGGCGTGTGGCGCCCGGAGAACTTTTCGGTTGGCAAGTATCAGGGGCCGACGACGCTGCGCAACGCGCTGAGAACTCTCGCTCAACACCGTGACGGTGCGGCTGGCGCAGGATATCGGCATGCCGCTGATCGGCGAATACGCCAAGCGTTTCGGCGTTTATGACGAACTGCCGAATTATCTGTCCTATGCGCTCGGCGCCGGCGAGACCACGGTGATGCGGATGGTCACCGCCTATTCGATGATCGCCAATGGCGGGCGTCGCGTGAAGGCGACCCTGATCGACCGTATCCAGGACCGTTACGGCCATACCATCTTCAAGCACGACACCCGCGAGTGCCGCGGCTGCGACGCGCCCGAGGGCTGGAAGAACCAGCCTGAGCCGCAACTCGTCGACCACCGCGAGCAGGTGCTGGATGTGCTGACCGCCTATCAGATCACCTCGATGATGGAAGGGGTCGTGCAGGGCGGCACGGCGACGGTGATGCGTGAAGTGGGCAAGCCGATTGCCGGCAAGACCGGAACCAGCAACGAGGCAAAGGATCTCTGGTTCGTCGGCTTTTCGCCCGATCTCGTGGTCGGTCTTTATGTTGGCTATGACAAGCCTCGCAGTCTGGGCCGAACCGCACAAGCCGGCCATACCGCCGCTCCGATCGCGAGGGATTTCATGAAGCTGGCACTCGCCGACAAGCCGGCGGTCCCGTTCAAGATTCCCGCCGGCATCAAACTGGTCCGGGTCGATGCCAAGAGCGGCATGCGCGCGGGTCCCGGCCAGACCAGCGGGGTCATCCTCGAAGCGTTCAAGCCGGGCACCGCGCCGCCGGATAACTACTCCGATATCGGGGTAGCCGACGCCGACGGAAGGCCGCTGCAGCCGTCGCCGGATGCCGATCGCAGCCTGTTCCGCCCCGGTACCGGCAGCATCTACTAAACCGGAGCACGGCAAGCGCCACCAAGAAAACGCGCAAGCCGATTGCGCTTTGCACCCTGCGCCGCTACATCCCTCGCAGTATTCCAGCGCGGCATATGCCGCAGATCAGAGAGCCCATGCGCGCCGAAGTCGAACGCCTCGTCGAAGAGATCAAGCAGTCAGTCGGGCTGCTGAGGAGGCATCTTTGACGTCGAACAATCGACGGCGCGGCTCGCCGAGCTGAACAAGCTCGCGGAAGACCCCAATCTCTGGAACGATCCGCAGAAGGCCCAGAAGCTGATGCAGGAGCGCACCTCGCTGGAGGATTCGCTTGGCGGCATCGGCAAGGTCGAGCGCGAACTGTCGGACAATGTCGAGATGATCGAGCTCGGCGAGGCCGAGGGCGATGCCGGCGTGGTCGCGGAAGCCGAGACCGCGCTGAAGGCGCTCAAGAAGGAAGTCGCCCGCCGCGAACTGGAAGCGTTGCTGTCGGGCGAAGCCGACCGCTTTGACTCCTATCTCGAAGTCCACGCCGGCGCCGGCGGCACCGAAAGCCAGGACTGGGCCGAGATGCTCCTGCGCATGTACACGCGCTGGGCCGAGAAGCACGGCTTCAAGGTCGAATTTCTCGAAGAGACGCAAGGCGAGGAGGCCGGCATCAAGTCGGCCACCATCCAGATCTCCGGCCCCAACGCCTATGGCTGGTTGAAGACCGAAGGCGGCGTGCACCGGCTGGTGCGGATATCGCCGTTCGATTCCAATGCGCGGCGGCACACCTCGTTCTCCAGCGTCGCGGTGTTTCCGGTGGTCGACGACAGCATCAAGATCGACATCAAGGAAAGCGACGTCCGTACCGACACCATGCGCTCCGGCGGCGCCGGCGGCCAGCACGTCAACAAGACCGAATCCGCGGTGCGACTGACGCACATTCCGACCGGCGTTGCGGTGGTCTGCCAGGCCGGCCGCTCCCAGCACAAGAACAAGGCGCAGGCCTGGGACATGCTGCGGGCGCGGCTCTATGAAATCGAGCTGAAGAAGCGCGAGGAGCAGGCCGCCGCCGACCAGGCCGCCAAGACCGACATCGGCTGGGGTCACCAGATCCGCTCCTACGTGCTGCAGCCCTACCAGATGGTGAAGGATTTGCGCACCGGCGTGCAGACTTCGGATACCTCGGGCGTGCTCGACGGCGACCTCGATGAATTCATGGCGGCGACCCTCGCGCAGCGCGCCTTCGGGGCATCGCCCGGCGCGGTCGAGGACGTGGATTAGCGCGATGGCAAGAGTGGCGTTCATCGGACTCGGGCGAATGGGCCATGGCATGGCCGGCCGCTATCTCGATGCCGGCTTTGCGGTCGCGGTATGGAACCGCAGCAAGGCCAAGGCGGACGATTTGATCGCGCGCGGCGCGCGCTGGGCGACCTCGCCGGAGGATGCCGCGATCGATGCCGACGCCGTCGTTACCATGGTCGCCGACGATGAGGCCTCGCGCGAGGTGTGGCTGACCAGGGACGGCGCCGCCGCGACCATGAAGGCCGGCACGCTGGCGATCGAATGCTCCACGGTCTCCTACCGCCATGCGATCGAGCTGTCGCGCCAGCTTCGCGACCGCGGCCTGATCTATATCGACAGCCCGGTCACCGGCCTGCCGGATGCCGCCGCAGCGGGAAAGTTGACGCTATTGGTCGGGGCCGATACCGCCGACCTCGAACGTGCGCGGCCTTATCTCGCGCCGCTTTCCACGACGATCCGGCATTTCGGTCCGGTCGGTTCCGGCACGGTCTACAAGCTGATCAACAATCTGATGGGCGCGATCCAGATCGCGGGGATCGCGGAGGGGCTGGCGATCGCCGAGCAGGCCGGGCTCGACATGAAGCTGGTGGTGGAGGCGATCGAGACCGGCGTCGCCGCCAGTCCGCAGGTGATCCGCCATTCCCGGCGGATGGCGGCGCGGAATTTTGCCGGCGCCACCTTCACCGCAGCGCTGCGGCACAAGGACGCGGCCTATGCGGTCGCCCTGGCCGAGAGCCTGTTGTCCGACGTCCCCATGATGGGCCGCGCCGCGGTCGAGGCCTATGCGCGGGCCAAGGCCCATGGGCCCGACGACGACGAAGGAAAAATGATCGAGATCGTGTCGCGGCCAAAGACCTGAGGCGACGTGGACTTCGGTAACCGATGGATTACTCTGGGAACTCCGGCGCTCCGGCCGCCTTGTCGTGACGCCGGCCTTGGCATCCGCAAAGACGGGTCATTTTTCGGGGGGTCTCACGAGGATATTTTCAATACTTGTCATCGGCGTTGCGCTTTCGCTGGCCGCCTGCGGCCGGGATCCCGGGCCGAAAGGCGATCCGGGTCCGCAAGGCCCGGCCGGACCGCAGGGCGCACAGGGCATTCAGGGCGTACCGGGCGGCCAGGGCCGAGCCGGCGCGCAAGGTCCCCAGGGTCCGCAAGGCGCGCCCGGCGATAAAGGTGAGAAGGGCGATAAGGGCGACAAGGGTGAGAAAGGCGACAAAGGCAATGCCGCCGCGCCCGCGCTACGATCGGTCGAGGCCGACGGAGCCGTAAGCTGCGAGGCAAATGAAACCCTGGTCGCGGTATTCTGTCCGGGCGGCGGCACGCCCGACGGCGCCAAATGCGCGACGCCGCCGACATCAGGTCTTTGCATGCGCAAGCCTTGAGGGCCGAACCTGCTCGAGCTGGTTGCGGGATGGCTTCCCTCCAGAAGCCACCCCGCGATCCGCCGCTATTGCCCGCAAGCCGGCGGGACCGAGGCGACCGCGCCCACGGCTGCCGCCAAGCACGCCCGAGTCATTGTTCGAAGGTGCGGACGCCCCGCGTACCGGAATCGGTCCGGATCATGCGGCCCTTCTTGCCGTCCTCGGTCACGAAGACGTCCCAATGCGCGGTGCCGCCGAGCTGTCCTTCCAGCGTCATCGTCCCCGTGCAGTCGGCGGCCAGCGAATAGGTGCCGGTCAGATTTTCTCGCTGGGCAACCGCGTGGCGCAGCGAAGTCTGTTTGCCCGAGAATTTTCCGGCGCCGTCAAAGTCGAACGCGCCGTAGTGCAGGTTGGTCCCTTGCCCGGTGAAGACGTAGCGGCCTTGCAGTTTTTCGGCGGAGCATGTCGGCTGCGCCGCCGAGGCAATGGGTGACAGCAACAGGAAACATTCCAAGACCAGGCTTGTGCCGATCGTCGTGCTTGCCATCGTCGCGGCTGTCTTCAGTTTCACGGTATCCCCTCCATCCCGTTGCGATGATGGAAGGGAAATATAATATTGCGGCGGGAAGGGGACGTTTCACGGCGCACCCGCCGAGCTGGGCCGTCAACCTATAAATCTGCGGGGTTGACCCCGCGTCGGAGTCCGCTTTGCCGCTCTGATAGCGAACTCAGCTCGGACATCGCCGGAGGTCCGTTCAGTGCTGCCAATCTTGGCCCAAACATGATTTTCGATCTGATTGTCGCTAATCGGTAACAGCCAATAAAAAACAATTCTGCTAAGCCTTAAAATCTGATTCAGTACGTCAATTTTGGGAGCAGTATTATGCGGAAGCTCTTATTTGGCGGAATCGCAATCGCAGTCATGATGGCAACCCCTGCGTTGGGAGCAGATCTTCCTGTCAAAGCGCTACCGTACAAGGCTGTGCCTATTGTCGAAGCTCCGAGTTGGACAGGCTTCTACGTCGGAGCCGAGTTGGGCGCCAATTGGTCTTCGAGTCGATGGACTACTACCTCCCTTGTCAACACTGGTACGGGCTTGCCAATCACTGGAATCGATACTTCTTCGCCAAGGAACTTTAACACTGCGGGTGCCCGCGGCGGTGGGTACTTTGGTTACAACTGGCAATTGACGCCGCAATGGGTTTGGGGTCTTGAAGGAGACGTCGCCTACTCCGGCAATAAAGCAACGGCGGCAGGCATTCCGGGCTGTACGATCCGCTGCACGGCCCCCTTCGGGTCTGCGCTTGGACCTGATCAGTCTTCAGTCAGAATCGGATGGGACGCAAGTGCACGGGCCCGTCTGGGTTTCTTGGTGACGCCGCAAACACTAATCTACGGCACAGCGGGCGCCGCTTGGCAAAACATTCAGACATCGGCAACCTGCCAGCATTCTGCTCCGGATCCGTTTTGCGGTTTTAGCGCCGGGAGTCCAATTTCGACCGATCAGAACACCTTTACGCAACTTGGTTGGACGGCGGGCATCGGAGTTGACTGGCGAGTTTCCGGCAATTGGATTGCGCGCGGCGAATATCGATACGCGCAGTTCGGTAGCGATGGGCTTCTGAACCTCAGTATTCCGACCACTACTTCTACCATTGGATATCACCTCCGGACGTCATCGAATATCGCAACGCTTGGTATTGCCTATCAATTTGGTGGCCCGGTCGTTGCGAAGTACTAGGGTCTGTACCTAATTAGCGATCTCTGATTCGCTGGCAAGGAGCTGATTCGGGCCGGGGGAGACTTCGATGCGCAAAGGACTGTTCTGGCTCAACGACAAGCAGTGGGCTCGGATAGAACCACATCTGCCAACGAACCAGACCGGACCGGCGCGCGATGACGATCGACGCATTATCAGCGGTATCATTCACATGCTTCAGTGCGGCGCGCGCTGGCGCGATTGCCCGCCTGACTACGGTCCTTACACGACGGTCTATAATCGGTTCAATCGCTGGGCCAAGCGCGGACATTGGCAAGCGATCTTTGAGGCGCTCGCCCGCTGCGGCAAGGATAGCGTGACTTTGTCCATCGACTCCACCTCGATCAAGGCGCATCGCTCGGCGAGCGGCGGAAAAGGGGGGAGCATGAACAGGCGATCGGCCGCTCGCGCGGCGGGCGGACCACGAAAATCCACGCACTGAGCGACCCTGACTGCAGACCTTGCGCATTTCATCTCACTCCAGGCCAGGACGCAGATATTGCCGCAGCACCAACTCTTCTGGAACTCGCGCCACCCATGTCTGCCCTCATTGGCGACAAAGGATACGACGGCGATGGCTTTCGCGCCGAAATCGTCGATCGGGGCGCCAAGCCCGTCATTCCAAACAAATCCAACAGGGTCACCCTCCACAGCTTCAGCAAGCGCGCCTATAAGGGGCGCAACGTCATCGAGCGCTGCTTCTGCCGCCTCAAGGATTTCAGGCGTGTTGCAACTCGTTACGACAAACTTGCCAGAAACTTCTTGGCTGCCGTCCACCTCGCCGCCATCGTCGCCTATTGGATCAATTGAGTCTGAACCCTAATTCTCAATGACTCTCCGGTAACCGAGACCCCGGCTTCGTCCGGGGCTTTTTTGTGCCGATGTCTGAAAAGGATCAAGCGGTCATTTCTCATCAGGTCACTTAACCAGGCGGTGGCATCCGATGACGGGGAGGCGGGCGATCGCGGCGACCGCCTGATGCATTGCTGACATAAAAAACTGGCCGCAGGAGCCGGGCTGAACCAAAGTCTGTTGCACGAGAGTAGAAAACTACCCTTGGCGCGGCGGCGGCCGGATCACCGCGGCGAGCGGTTTTCAATCGTAGAAGGACCAGGGCCGCCGCAGGATCGCGGACGGGGCGACGGCACCGCGGTTCGTCTGTCAGCCCCCGGGGCCGTCCCTCATGATGAAGCCCGTCAGGTCGCTGACGTTTAGCTCCAAATCCCGGATGATGTCCTTGACGACGTCTCCAATCGAGATCACGCCCACGACCTTGCCCGCGTCCAGCACTGGCAGATGGCGAAAACCGCGCGCAGCCATCATTGCCATACAGCCTTCCAGCCGATCGTCTGGCTTGACCGTCACCGGGTTGCCCGTCATCACCTGGCCCACGGGCGTCTGCTTCGCATCGAGCCCGGGCAGCAGCACTTTGATGGCGCAGTCACCCTGGGTCACGATACCGACCAGCACGTCGTCGTCGATTACCAGCACCGACCGGACCCGGTTTTCGCGCATCTGGCGCAGGGCTTCGACGACCATGTCGCCGGAACGAACATGGATCAGGGCGCCACTCTTCTGGGCCAGAGCGCTTTTTACTGTGCTCATCGATCTCCTCTCGTGGGCCCGTCCTGCCCCGTCTTGATGGCCCGCATTGAAGGTTAGTCAAAATATCTTGCCTTGTCAGCACTGCGCGATGTCGCCGGCGAAGCCTGCCGCCGATCCCGACGGCGGGATTTTCACCGCCTCGATGGCGTAGCCCTGCTCAGGAGAAGTGAAATCCGACTTCCGTCGTATCCCCGAGACCGGACATCGCCAGACCGGCCCGGTTGGTCCGTTTCGTGCCAACGCCGACAGTCGCAGAGGGCTTTACGCGCCAAGGAGTCCACGCCCTAGCACTACTTTGGCAGATTTACCCACGCCACTGTTTTTCACGGCTTCGTCTTCGGCAGTGTGGGCATTGCTGAGATAGTGGTCGAAGAATGAGATCGACGATGGCATGGCGTACGGCCGGCAGGCTAGGCTGAGGCGGCGGTCCGTTGATTCTTTTTTTCGCCCCACTTGTGTGAGGTGACGATGTTGCAGGAAGCCGTAGGCGATCATGGTCATCAATGCGTGACGATGAAGACCTTGCCAGGATCGTCCCTCGAAGTGATCAAGTCCGAGTTTTTCTTTCAACTGCTGATGCGCCTGTTCGCAAATCCATCGTGCCTTGATGGTGACGGCTAGTCCGGCGCGCTGCATCCGACGAAAGCTTGCCAACGCCGAAACTGTAGCGCTGCGCGTCGTCGCGGCAATAAAGCCACGCCAAGGTTACGCACGTTGGTGTCCTTCGACGTAGCACTCCGAATTTTCCCGGACCAACGTGCAGGAAGGTCGAAAACGGCGGCTTGATTCTGTAAGAACATGACCCGTCGACGGTCAATCTGGAATAGCGCATGTCCCCGGTCTCTCAGACGAACGAATGGGACGATGAAAAATGTCAAGTGCGGGTTCAAGAATGTCTCGACTTGTCTACTGAGCCTACCCTAGGTAATTCGTTAGTCTGCGGGGATGCGATCAGCCAAACATGGCCGGCGGGCGCCCTTTGTGTGCAAACAGGAGCGTGCAGTGGCGGTACGAAAGCTCGATCCGGAGGGTGCCAGGCGCTTCGCACACTTCAGTCAAGCGGTCTTGGTTGAGGTTGCCGGTCCCACACTCTACGTCGCCGGTCAGGGCGACGTGACCGGAGACTTCGAAATCCAGGCGCGGAAGGCCTGGACGCAAATCGAGGTCCTGCTCAATGAGGCCGGAATGACGTTGACCGACGTGGTTAAGGTCACCGGTTATGTTGTCGATCGAAATTACGTTTCCGCGTATCGCGCCGTTTTCCTGGAGGTGATGGGCGAGGTACGCCCAGCGTCCACGCTCGTCATTTGCGATTTGGTGCACCCGGCGATGCTGGTAGAGATCGAAATTGTAGCTACGAAGAACTAGCTAGCGCGCCCCTGCTTCCTTCCACCGCGACAGCCATCCCTTGAACCTGCCGCTGTCGCGCTTCCCCCCGTGCCACGCTACGAACACCGCGCCGTCATCGGCAACCAGCAACACCACGTCGAGACCCTTGGAACGGCGCAGCGTATCGATCGCCTGGCCAGGTGTCTGCGCGATCGGACCGGCGACATTGAACGAGGTGTTGACGGAGATCTCGACGCCGATGCGGCGGCCGAGCGCCTTCAAATACGCGTAAGTGAGGGGATCGTCCTCGGCGCGCACGATCTGGATTCGCCCGGTGCCGTCGGCGTGAATCACGGCCGGAATCTTGTCACGTGCTTGCGGCTTCGAATGCGCCGTCAGCACCATGTAATTGTAGGCGTTGTAGTCGGCGTCGGAAGCACCTTGCTCGAGCTCGAAATATTGCTGCGCCGCTTGAAGAGTCGCCATCGGCGCCAGGGGCCGGATCGCCTCGCGATATTTGACGCGCTCATTGAGCAGCTCGCGCGCCTGCGGATCGCAGGGGTTCGCAAAAATCGAGCGGTGGCCGAGCGCGCGCGGTCCGGTTTCGGCCGCGCCCTGATAGAGCGCGATGACGCCGTTTTGCGCCACCATGAACGCCATCAGATCGGCGACCCTGTCGCGGCCATCCGATGTCGAGATGTCGCCGATCCGTTGCGAGGCGATGTCGTCGGCCCCGAGCGCGGCGGCGATATCGCCACGCGTTGGCGGCAAGCCGCAATAAAATGCATGCGTCATCGCAGCACCCCGTGGAGCGCCGGCGAGATGCGCCAACAACCAGGCCGCCCCGATGGTGACGCCGGGATCGCCCGGCACGGGCGGTACCCACAGATGCAGGCGGGCCTTGCGCTGTTGCGCGGCCAGAAACCACGTCTCGTCGAAATGTTCGAGCAGCCGCATATTGCCGAGCGCGTTCAGCGCGACCCCGCCGGTCAGCACCAACCGGTTCGCGCCGGTGGTGCGCAGGAGGTGATCGATCACATGGATCATCGCATCCTCGAACACCAGCTGCGTCGCGGCCGCCTTGTCGAGGCGGGCTTGCGTCTCGGGCCGGTGCTGGATGTCCTCGACCCGCAACACCGCGTCGGGATTCCACAGCTGATCGGGCTTTAGCGGCTCACCGAGGATGTTGATCAATGCGGGCTGGTAGGGATGATCGAACGGGTCGCAATACCAGTTTGCGAGCGCGCGATTGAGCTTGATTTCGCCGCCGTCGCCGAAATGCAGGACTTCTTTCAGCCGCCCATAGTAGGGATTGCTGGCGCAATTCATGTCGCCCCAGGCGGCGGCGCCCATGTAACGGCCCTCGCTGGACAGCCAGGTCCAGCCGCCCTGCGTCGATGAAATCACGCTGTAGAAGGCGCCCAGTGAATCGAACATGCTGTCGTTGCAATAAAGCCCGCGCATGGCGCCGTTCTCGGCGACATAGAGCGAGATCGATCCCCGATCGCCGGTGCCGTCGAGCACGGCGATGGCGACCGGCTCATTCCCGTCGGAAAACGGCGAGGCGGCGAACGAAAACCAGGCATGATTGTCATGGTGCGGCATGCAGATCAGCGGCACGCGCTCGGACAGGCCGAGTTGCCTGGCGAGGATCTTTGGCGTGCGCGTCATCTGGTCGAGGCGCCGGCCGTCGAATCCGGCGGCTTCCGTGGTGCGCAGCAATTTCAAGCTTTGCGGCACCTCTTCCAGCACCGATCGGGCGATGGTCCCGGCCAGCGTCGGATAGTCCCAGCTGGTGAGCCAGGCGTCGATGTCTTCGATGCCGCGGCCCATGCCACGCAGCGTCGCCACCATCGCCTCGATCGACTGTCGCGGATATTCGGTGGTGTGCTTGTTGCCTGAAAAGCGCTCTTCCTCGTTGTTGACGATCAGGCGTGGCCCGCCGGCCTGGGTGACCTCAACCAGCGCCACGCCCGAATTGTGGGTGCCGGGCGGCCCGAGGCCGGCAAGATAAACCGTCTCTCCGCGGGTGAGCTTCTCGCGGACACGCGCAATCCGGGCATCGGCGAAATCCGAGCCGAGCTGGTGAAAGCCCGCCGCCGCGAAGCTTCGCGCGGCCAGCCAATGGGCGATGCGAAAGCCGGCTTGCCCAAGCCTCCGATATCGCGGACCAATTCGCGTCTGCCGTCCCACCGCGGAAATCCTGTTGCTGCCCCGCATCAATCACAAATGACGGCGGGCAACAATGCCGTCCAGCGGAATAAGCCGATGCTTGCATGTGGGGCCTCGGCTTGCGACACTTGGTCAAATCAAAACGTCAAGTGGGAGCGAAAACGATGTCGGTACGGCCGAGGAAATTGATCGCCCTGACGGCATTTGCCGCCGTCGTGCTGGCCGCGAGCGCAGCATCCGCGCAAAAGAAATACGATCCGGGCGCCAGCGATACCGAGATCAAGATCGGCAACATCATGCCCTATAGCGGTCCTGCGTCCTCCTACGGGGTGATCGGCAAGACCGAACAGGCCTACTTCAACAAGATCAATGCCGAAGGCGGCATCAACGGTCGCAAGATCGACTTCATCACCTATGACGATGCCTACAGCCCGCCGAAGGCGATCGAGCAGGCGCGCAAGCTGGTGGAAGGCGACGAAGTGTTGTTTATTTTCCAGTCGCTCGGAACGCCGTCCAACTCGGCCATTCAGAAATACATGAACGCCAAGAAGGTGCCGCAGCTCTTCGTCGCGACCGGCGCGACCAAATGGGGCGATCCCAAGAACTTTCCGTGGACCATGGGTTGGCAGCCCAACTACCAGAGCGAAGGGCGCATCTACGCGAAATACATTCTCGACCACTTCCCCAATGGCAAGATCGCGGTGTTCTGGCAGAACGACGACGCCGGCCGGGATCAGGTCAAGGGGTTGCGCGACGGGCTTGGCGACAAGGCCAATATGATCATCGCCGACAAATCCTATGAGGTCAGCGATCCCAGTATCGATTCCCAGATCGTCGCGCTGCACGATTTAGGCGCCGACATCTTCTTTTCCTGGGCGGCGCCAAAGGGCTCGGCGCAGGCGATCCGCAAGGTCGGTGAACTCGGCTGGAAACCGAAATTCTTTCTTGCCAATGTCTCGACATCGGTGGCCGGCGTGCTGAAGCCGGCGGGCCTCGAAAACGCCAGGGACATCATCTCCAGCGCCTATCTGAAGGATCCGACCGATCCGGCCTGGAAGGACGATCCGGGCGTCAAGGCCTGGCGGGCCTTCATGGACAAATATTATCCCGACGGCGACAAGACCAACTCCAACGATGTCTATGGATACGCCGTAGCGCAGACCATGGTTCAGGTGCTCAAGCAATGCGGCGACGACCTGACGCGTGAAAACGTCATGAAGCAGGCGGCCAGCCTCAAGAACTTCTCGACCGAGGTGATGCTGCCGGGAATCAAGATCAACACCAGCCCGGACGACTTCTTCCCAATCGAGCAGATGCAGCTGATGCGGTTCGACGGCGAGGCTTGGCGGTTGTTCGGCGACGTCATCACCGGCGAAGTCGGCCACGACGCCAGCCACTAGATGTCGGATGAGATCAGGTTGGAGCCCTTTTCTTCTCCTGCCCCCGGAAACAGCGCAGCAAGAGTGCTGCGAGCGGGGTCCACTCTGCTTTGCATGGGGTTGTTTTCGCGATTTTTTGTCCAAGCCCTGCCGTGCAGCGCCGACCTGATGTCGGCAGCGCCGTCTCAACCGGCGGCGAGCCGCACGCCCGCGCGCAAAAATTTCTGCGGATCGACCGCCTCGCCGTCGATCCGGGTTTCGTAATGCAGATGCGGACCGGTCGACCTTCCGGTGGAGCCGACCGCGCCGATCACCTGGCCGATCTTGATGGGGTCGCCGACCTTGACGCCGATCTCCGACAGATGGCCGTAACGGGTCGACAGGCCGTTGCCATGGTCGATTTCGACCATCCGGCCATAGCCGCCGCTCCATCCGGCCGACACCACTTTTCCGTTCGCGGTGGCGCGGACGGGATCGCCGGTCGCGGCGCGGAAATCGAGGCCGGTGTGCATCGCGGGCCGGCCAAGGAAGGGATCGCTGCGGATCCCGAAGCCGCTGGTGAATTCCACCTCGCCCACCACCGGCTTGCGATAGGGCACCAGCGCCAGCGTCCGGTTGAGGCGCTCGACCTGGGCGCGGGTGATGTTGATCCGGTAGAGCTGGCGTTCGAACGGGCCGGCATTGGCGGGAAGCTTGACCGGAATGAACGGGCCGCCCATCGGGGCGCGCGGCGTCGCCGCTTCAAGCTGCGCCATGTCGAGGCCGAGATCGCTGATGACGCCCTTCATCCGGCGAACCCGCGATTCCATGCTGTCTTCGGCGGCGTCGAGCGCCGCGATCTGCCGGCCCTCGACCTTGTCGAGCGAACTCTGCAGGCGGACCAGCACGTTGTCGAAGCCCTGGACCTTGGCGAATTGATTCGGCTGCACGGCGGGAATGATCGGCGCGCGCGATTCCAGCCGCGCTTCACGATCCGGCGGCGCGACGAAAATCACGGTATCGCTGATCGGCGACGGCTTTGGCGTCCCTGAAGCGGGCGCGGCCTCGCTCGCCGCGGGCCCGCGCGACGGCGGCCGGATCGAGCCGGTGACATCGGGCATGGCGCCGAGCGCGGTGGCGCGCGACTCCAGCGTGGTCTGGCGGCGCATGATTTGATCGAGCTTCTGGTCGAACTGTTCCTGATCGAGCAATTGGCGGCTGGTGGTGCGGTCGACCTTGGCGCGCAACTCCGCGATGCGGTCCTCATAGGCGTATTGCATCTCGGCCTGGCGCGCGATCAGGCGGGTGAGAACATCGTCGCGAAAGGCAAAATAGGTTGCGGTCGCCGCCGACCACATGCCGAGCATGGTCACGGTGCCGACCACGATCCAGAACACCACCGGTCCGACGCGGACCTGTTTGCCGGCGTGAACCAGCGTATAGCCGGCCTCGGAGCGCGGCATTGCGACGGCGCCGGTGTGGCCCGCCGCGGCGCGGCGAGGGGACGACCTGCCGTGGTCATGGGGGTGGTGCTGGGGGTACTCGGAATATTGACCGGAACGGTACGACATCGGCACTCCCGCGCCGGTCGGAGACGAGTTCCGTACGGCCAAATTTGCGGGAGTAATCTGACCTTCACATGGTTAATTTTTAGCGAACGCCACGACCCCGGATTACACGGCCTGCGCCGCTGCCAGCACCTCATCGGCATGTCCGTCCACCTTGACATGGCGCCAGATCCTGATGATCCGGCCGTCGCCGCCGATCAGAACCGTAGTCCGAAGAATGCCCTGGAAGGTCCTGCCATACATGGATTTTTCGCCCCAGACCCCATAGGCCTCCAGCATCTGGTGGGTTTCATCCGATGCAAGAGGTGTGGCGAGCTCGTGCTTGTCGCGAAAGGCTTCTTGCGCCTTTGGCGGATCGGCGGAAACCCCGAGCACGGTGGTTCCACTTTCGGCGAACGCGCCCGAAAGCCTGGTGAAGTCGATCGCTTCCCGGGTGCAGCCCGGCGTGTCCGCGCGTGGGTAGAAAAACAGCACGAGCTTCTTGCCCGCATGGTCGGACAGCGAGACCGTGCTGCCGCCGTCGCGGGGCAGGCGGAACCCTGGCGCCTTGGCGCCTTCCGCGAGGCCCGATTTGGCTGTGGCGGGTTTCACCGGTTTGACTGAGTTGGGCTTCCTTGGCTGGTTCGATGGGGCCTTGTGCGTTGCTCCCGCCGTCGCCTTGCCGGCTTTTTTGGTTGCATCCTTGGCCGGCTTGCTCGCCGTAGCGGCGCGCGTTTTGGTTGGCAGCCGTTTTGCCGATTTCACTTGTGGCGCGCGGGCCGCCTTGCGCGAGGCGGGCTTGGAGGATTTGTTGCGCGTTTTCTTGGACATACGCCTTCCTTTCGTCGCTTTCGGCGGATCAATCATGGATATCGCGGATGCTGTCCCGGCGCGCCGGATCAGGACCCACGGCTGGGCAAATCCGACAGCCTCGGAGTATGGTTAAGGAATTCGACGTATACCACCCCCATCCGCTTGTTGACCGCGCCGCTTGGGCCGGATGACGAGTAACAGTATTAATCGAGGATTGGCAGCGATGCCGACACAGGAGCGCGCGTTACGTGTCGACGGGCGGGACCTTGGCGGCGATCAATCTCGCAATCAGCGCCAGCACCGAGAGGCAATGGCAAGAAATACGTCGCCCCAGGGGTCAAGTCCGCGCGCCGAGGACCAGCCCTCGCCGTGGGATGATGCTGGTTGGGATCAGGACCATGACGACGCGGCCGGCCATCGCGCCCGGCGCTTGTTGTCGCGCCCGAGTTCGGGCCTGCATCGGATCGGCGACCAGTTCGCCGCATTGCGCCGATGGGTGGCCGGCGAACGCTGGATCAGGCGCCTGGCCGTCATCATCTCGGTCCTGATGGTGATCTTCGGCGGCTGCTTCTTTGCGCTGTGGTGGCGGCTCGGCGCCGGTCCGATCGATCTCGAGATGGCCACGCCCTGGCTTGCAGCGGCGATCGAGGAAAACATCGGCCATGGCAACACCGTCGAGGTCGGCGGCACGCAGATCGAGCGGGCGGGGCGGATTCGCATCGCCGTGCGCATCCGCGATATCATCGTCAGGGATCGCGATCATGCGATCGTGGCGAGCGCGCCGAAAGCAGAAGTGAAACTGTCGGGTGCGGCGCTGTTGATGGGGCGGCTTCGCGCCGAAAGCCTAAATCTGGTCGACGCCGAACTTTCGGTCCGCATCACGCCGGATGGCTACGTCACCGTTTCCACCGGCGACAACGCAAAGCCTCTGGCCACCGGCGTCACCTCGAAAAAAGACGCAGGCATCGCGCCGACATTTCCGCGGCAAGTCCCGGGCGCGCCGCCGCCGCCGGGCACCACCTCGCAACCTTCCGCGCCCGCAGCCCCCTCGGCACCCTCGGCGCAGAATGGTCTGCTCGCCGGCCTCGATTGGCTCGACAGCCTGAGCCTCACCGGCCTTGACGGCCAGAACCTCAACGAGATCGGTCTAAAGAACGGCAGCCTGATCATCGACGATCAGCAGCGCGGCAATAAATGGAATTTCGAGAACATTTCTCTCAGTCTCCGTCGGCCGAGCGGAGGTGGTGTCGCGCTCAGCCTCGGCGAAGAGGGCAGCCACGCCTGGTCGCTACGCGTCGCGGTCGGGCCCCCGGAGAACGGCGTGCGATCGGTCGACATTCGCGCCGACAAGGTCTCCACCAGTAACATCCTGCTGGCACTGCGGGTCAAGGACCTGACCTACAGCGCCGATTTGCCGCTCTCCGGCGAGGTGAAGGGAGAACTCGGCCGGGACGGCCTGCCGACCTTCTTCCGTGGCAAGCTCACCGCGGGCGCGGGCAACATCATCGACAGCGACACGCCCGACTATCCGATGGCGATCGATTCGGCGGAGATGAACCTCGAATGGGATGCCGGACGGCGTGTGCTGGTGGCCCCGTTCAAGATCGTCTCCGGTCAAAACCGGATCACGCTGCTGGCCCATCTGGAGCCGCCCAACGACAACGTTACCGACTGGCAACTCGGCTTTTCCGGCGGCACCGTCGTGCTCGCCGCCATCGACCCCGAACAGCCGCCGCTGATTTTCAACCGCATCGCGATCAACCTGCGTTTCGACACCGACAAGCGGCGTGTGCTGCTCACCCAGGCCGACATCAGCAACGGCGACATCGGCGTCGCCGGGACCGGCAGCATCGATTATGCGGCGGAGCCGCGCCTGACGCTCGGTCTCGCGGGCACGCCGATGTCGGCATCCGCGCTGAAGCGGATGTGGCCGATCCTGATCGTGCCGGAAGTGCGGGCCTGGGTGATCGAGCGGGTCGAGCGCGGCTCGCTGCAGCGCATCGATGTCGCCATCAATTCGCCGATCCACAACCTGTCGCGGCGCGGTCCGCCAATTCCCGACGACGGCCTTTCCGTCAACATGGTCGCCACAGGGGTGACCCTGCATCCCGTCGACGAGATGCCGTCGGTGCATGATGCCGATTTGAAAGCCCACGTCACCGGCCGTACCGCGACAGTGACGATCGGGCAGGCAACGGCCGATACCCCGGCGGGCCGCAAGCTCACCATTTCGGATTTTGTCTTTGAAGTGCCGGACATGGCGCCGAAGCCTTCGCCGTCGCGGGTAAAATTCCGGATCGACGGTCCCGTCCCGGCAGCGGCCGAAATTCTCGCCTCCGACCGGCTAAGCGATATTTCCGGCACTTTCATCGATCCCAATGCAAGCAAGGGCACGGTTTCCGCGGTGATCACGCTCGGCATGCCGGTCAAGGGCGAATTGACCAAGGCCGACACCACCTATGCCGTGACCGCCGACCTCAGCGGATTTGCCGCCGACAAACTGGTGATGAGCAAGAAGCTCGAAGCCAATACGCTCAAGGTCGTTGCCAACAATGCCGGATATCAGGTCAAGGGCGACGTCAAGATCGACGGGCAACCGGCCACCCTGGACTACCGCAAGCCGGCCGAGGGCGAAGCCGACATCAAATTGCAGGCGACGCTCGATGATGCCAGCCGCGCCAAGCTCGGGTTGGATCTCGGCCCGTCCGTCAGTGGCGCGCTCCCGATCAAGCTGACCGGCAAGGTCGGCGCCGACAGCCGCATGGGCATCGAGGCCGACCTGACCCAGTTGAAGCTCGACAATATCCTGCCGGGCTGGGTCAAGCTGCCGGGCAAGTCGAGCCGCGCGGTCTTCAACGTGGTGCAGAAGCCGCAATCGACCCGCTTCGAGGACATCGTCATCGATGGCGGCGGGATGTCGATCAAGGGTTCGCTCGAAGTCGACCAGAACCGCGATCTCATCAATGCGAATTTCCCTGTCTATTCGACGTCGGAGGGCGACAAGGCCTCGCTTCGGGCCGAGCGCGGCCCCGACGGCGTCCTGAAGGTGACCATGCGCGGCGACGTGTTCGACGGCCGCGGCTTCCTCAAATCGGCGATCTCCGGCAAGGAGACCGCCGACGCCAAGAACAAGACCAGCGGCATCGACTTCGATGTCGACCTCAAGATCGGCGCGGTCGCGGGCTTTTTCGGCGAGGCGATGCGCAGTGTCGATTGCAAGGTGTCGCGGCGGGGCGGGGTGATCAAGAGTTTCTCGCTGAACGGCAAGGTCGGACACGATACGCCGCTGACCGGCGACCTGCGCGGCCGCGCGCAGGGACGCGACGTGATCTATCTGGAGACCGATGACGCCGGCGCGCTGTTCCGCTTCACCGACACCTATTCCAAGATGGTGGGCGGGCAGCTTCAACTGGCGATGGATCCGCCGACCGTCGAACCCAGCGCCAAAGAAGGCGTGATCAGCGTCCGCGACTTCACCGTCAAGGGGGAAGCCGCTCTCGATCGCCTGGCCGCGGGCGGGCCGGCCGGTGCCCAGACCGGCGTTTCCTTCTCGCGAATGTTCGCTCAGTTCACCCGGCAAAATGGACAACTCTCGATCCGGGAGGGCGTCCTGAAAGGCCCGATGATCGGCGGCACCATTGAAGGCAGTATCGATTACCCCGCCAACCAGGTGCGCATGAGCGGCACCTTCGTGCCGATGTACGGGCTGAACAACATGTTCGGCCAGATCCCGGTCCTCGGACTGTTCTTGGGCGCGGGCAGCAATGAGGGGCTGTTCGGGGTGACCTACGAGATCGTCGGAACCACCGGCGCGCCGGTGCTTCGCGTCAATCCGATCTCGGCCATATTCCCGGGCGTCACCCGGAAGATCATGGAATTCAACACCGGCAAGCAGAACAACCCGATCGAATTTCCGCCGAACAACTGATCGGCTTTCGGATGGCCGTCAGCGCCGCAGCGCCGGCACCAGCAGGAACGGGATCATCCCCAACAGCACGCTGACGAGCGCAAACGCGATCAACGGATTGTAGCTGTGCGACCAGTCGTGGATCAGGCCGCCGCCCCAGGAGCCGAACGCCGATCCGAGCCCGCTGCCGAACGAAACCGCGCCATAGATGGTGCCGACCCTCTCGCCGCGAAAGATCTTCATCGTGGTTGCGGCCAGGAGCGGGCCGCGCGAGCCGACCATGCTGCCGAAGCAAACCACGAAACCGGTCAAGAGCCAGTAGTTCGGATACCACTGCAACAGCCACAGCATGACGATGCCGGCGATCGAGACGGCATAGCTGAACAATACCGACGGCCTGCGGCCGATGATGCCGTCGAGCGAGGAGACGCCGAGCATGCCGAACAACAGCACGACGCCGGAAAAGCCCCAGGCGGTCGCCGCCTGCAACGGCGCGAAGCCCGCGTCGATCAGATAGGCCACGACCTGGGGCGTGATCGCATACATGCCGATGGCGGTGAAGAAGAAGGTCGAAAAAAGCGCCCAGAACGCGTGGTGGCGCATCGCGCCGAGCAGCGTCCAGCCTTCGTCGGCGAACTCGGCCGCGGCGCTCCTGGCCAGATGCGGCGAGCCGGTCGAAAACAGCCGCCACGGCAGCAGCAACAGCGGCACCAGCAGGACCAGCGAAACGGTGCCGAAAATCTGATAGGCCTCGCGCCAGCCGAGGTGATCGATCAGGAGCTGCGAGGCCGGCAGCAGGATCAGCACGCCGGCGCCGGTCGCGGAATATACCACCGCCATCGCGGTCGGCAGCCGCGGGCCGAACCAGCGGCCAAGCAGGATCGAGTTCGGCACGTTGCCGATGAAGGCGACGCCGAGCCCGACGCAAAGCCCGACGCTCAACTGGACCTGCCAGAGCGACTGCGCATGGGCCGCGACCAGGAACGCGCCGCCGAGCAACAACAGCCCCAGCGAATAGACGCTGCGCGGTCCCGAGCGGTCGAACAGCCGGCCGATCAGCGGCGCGGCCAGCCCGCCCGCCAGCGCCGCGATCGAATAGACCGAGACCACCTGCGCGCGGTCCCAGCCGAAATTCTCGGAGATCGGCTTCAGGAATACCGTAAAACTCTCGGCGAGACCGCGGCCGAGCATCGACAAGGCGAAACACAGCGCCAGCACGTTGAGCGCGGTGCGTGTCGAGTTCGGCGGCTCGGCTGTCGTTTGCTGCGGCGGCGCTTTTTGATCCATGACCTGCAGGGAGCGCGTTTCCACCTCCCGGAGCAAGGGTCTAAAACGAATGCGGCTATGCGGGCTTGAGCAGGACGTGGCGCTTCTTGCCGAGCGACAGTTTGACCACGCCTTCCGGCGTAAGATCGGCTGATTTCAACACCATCTTCTCGTCGGTGACGGCGATATCGTTGACCCGCAGTCCGCCGCCTTTGATCTGGCGCCGCGCCTCGCCGTTCGAGGCGACGAGGCCGACCTTGACGAACGCCGCCAGCACGCCGATGCCGGCTTCGAGTTCGCCGCGCGGAATCTCCACGGTCGGCAGGTTCTCGGCCACGCTGCCTTCCTCAAACGTCTGCCGCGCGGTTTCCGCCGCCGCGTTGGCGGCATCGCGGCCGTGCAGCAGGGCGGTCGCTTCGGTCGCCAGCACCTTCTTGGCCTCGTTGATCTCGGAGCCCTGCAATGCCGCGAGCCGGGCGATCTCGCTGATCGGCAGGATCGTGAACAGTTTCAGGAAGCGGCCGACGTCGGCATCCTCGGTGTTGCGCCAGAACTGCCAGTATTCATAGGGGCTCTTCATATCGGCGTTGAGCCAGACCGCGCCACCTGCGGTCTTGCCCATCTTCTCGCCGGAGGCGGTCGTGATCAGCGGCGTGGTCAAAGCGTGCAGCTGTGGCGTGCCCATGCGGCGGCCGAGATCGATGCCGTTGACGATGTTACCCCACTGGTCGGAGCCGCCCATCTGCAGGCGGCAGTCGTAGCGCTGGTTGAGCACGGCGTAATCATAGGCCTGCAGGATCATGTAGTTGAATTCGATGAAACTCATCTCCTGGTCGCGTTCGAGCCGGAGCTTGACCAAATCCATCGCCAGCATGCGGTTGACCGAAAAATGCCGGCCGATGTCGCGCAGCATCTCGATCCAGTTCAGCTTGGTCAGCCATTCGGCATTGTCGGGCATGAGGGCGTCGGACTTGCCCTCGCCGAATTTCAGGAAGCGGGAGAACACCCGTTTGATGCCGTCCTTGTTGCGCTCGATGTCCTCGATCGAGAGGATCTTGCGCGTCTCGTCTTTGCCGGAGGGGTCGCCGACGCGAGTGGTTCCGCCGCCCATCAACGCGATCGGCTTGTTGCCGGTCTGCTGCAGCCAGTAGAGGCACATGATCTGGACCATGGAGCCGACGTGCAGCGACGGCGCGGTGCAATCGAAGCCGATATAAGCGACGAGTTCGCGCCGGGCCGCAATCGCACCCAGCGATTCGGGGTCCGAAATCTGATGAATGAAGCCGCGTTCCCCGAGAATATTGAGAAAATCGGACCTAAAAGCACTCATTTCTGTGCGACTCTGATCATCTTAATTTCACGGTATTTATACTGAATTTGTGGAACCCTGAAGTTCGACTGCCTAAGGCCGTTGCGCTGTGGCATTATAAGATGTGCTTGTTTGACACAAGCCGGGTGTCAGGAGCAGGGCGGCTGGGCGTCGCGTAGGACACCATGACGATGATGTTGACGGCAATCGGTCTGATGAGCGGCACCTCGCTCGACGGGGTCGACGTCGCGTTGATCGAAACCGACGGCAGGCGGGTGCAATCCTTCGGACCGACCAGCTACCGGCCCTATAGCGACCGCGAGCGCTGCCTGCTGCGCCAGGCGCTCACCGAGGCCGTCAACCTGCCGCAGCGCGATGCGCGCCCGGGCATCCTGCCCGAGGCCGAGCGCGCCGTTACCATCGCGCATGCCGAAGCGGTCGCCGCCTTCACCGCGCAGTACCACATCACCTGTGAGGACATCGACATCGTCGGCTTCCACGGCCAGACCGTGCTGCACCGCCCGGCCGAGCGGATGACCGTGCAGATTGGCGACGCCGCGGCGTTGGCAAAGGCGATCCATATCCCCGTGATGCACGATTTCCGCGCCGCCGACGTCGCCGCCGGCGGGCAGGGCGCCCCCTTCGTGCCGGTCTATCACCGTGCGCTGGCCCAATCGCTGGAGCGCGAGGGACCGCTGGTGGTGGTCAATATCGGCGGCGTCTCCAACATCACCTATATCGACGGCGCCGACACCCTGATCGCCTGCGACACCGGGCCCGGCAACGCGCTGCTCGACGACCACATGCTGCGCACCATGAGCCAGCCGTTCGATTGCGAGGGCCGCCTGGCGGCGCAAGGCACGGTCGACGTGGCCTGGGTCGTCCGGGCGCTAAATCATCCGTTCTTTGCGAAGCCGCCGCCGAAATCGCTCGACCGCAACGATTTTGCCTCGCTGAAACTGCAGGAGATGCCGCCCGCCGATGGCGCCGCGACGCTGACCGCCTTCACCGCCGAAGCCATCGTCCGGATCGTGGCGCATCTGCCGAAGGAGCCAAAGAGCTGGATCGTCGCCGGCGGCGGCGCCCGCAATCTCACGCTGCTGCGGATGCTGCGCGAGCGCCTGCAGCCTGCGACGGTGGAGGCCGCCGAAACGCTGGGATGGTCGGGCGACGCCATCGAGGCGCAGGCGTTCGGCTTTCTCGCCGCGCGGGGGCTGAAGGGCCTGCCGCTGAGCTATCCGGCGACCACGGGCGTGCCGATCCCGATGACGGGCGGGGTGATCGCGCGGCCGTAATGGCAATCAGGATTCGGCGGCCATTCGCGCGAGTACCGCCACCGTATTCATATTTCGTGCGGTTCCGGTTTTGGCGGCAGCGATGACAAGCTTCGATGCGCCCATGCCCTCGCCGTAATGGATGTAGATCTCGCGACGCCCCAGCCGGATCTCTTCATCCCTCCGGCCACGAATGCCGGCGAGCGTATCCGCTGACGGCGCGTGGTCGAGAAACACCGCCATGGTGCGGTTCGGCGCGGCCTTCGGAAATGGATTGTCGGCGAGCACCTGCGCCATTTCGGCGGCCGTGCGCACGAGTACGCCGACCGGTTTGCCTGCAAAGGCCTGCAGCCGCTTTTCAAGCGCAGCCTTGACCGCGGCTTCGGATTTGCGACTGGTGAATACGACATTGCCGCTGGCGATGTAGGTCCGGACGGTGCCGAAGCCGAGTTCTTCGCAGATAGCCTTGAGTTCGTTCATCGGCACTTTGCCGGTGCCGCCGACATTGACCGCGCGCAGCAAGGCCACAAACGATCCCATGGCCGCTCTCCAAAAGCCTAGCGGACGTTGGCGAGCCGCATGTCGAGATAGCCGGTCACCGTCTGCATCAAGGGCTCGAGCTTGCCGTCGAAGAAATGGTTGGCGCCGGGAATGATCTGCTGGTCGATCACGATACCCTTTTGGGTCTTGAGTTTTTCCACCAGCGTGTTGACGTCCTTCGGCGGCACCACGGCGTCCTTCTCGCCATGCACGATCAGGCCCGAGGACGGGCAGGGCGCCAGGAACGAGAAGTCGTAGAGATTGGCCGGCGGCGCGATCGAAATGAATCCTTCGACCTCGGGCCGGCGCATCAAAAGCTGCATGCCGATCCAGGCGCCGAACGAAAAGCCGGCGACCCAGCAGGCGCGCGCCTCGGGGTTGATGGTTTGCGCCCAATCGAGCGCGGAGGCGGCGTCGGACAATTCGCCGGTACCGTGGTCGAACGAGCCCTGGCTGCGGCCGACACCGCGGAAATTAAAGCGCAGCACCGAAAAGCCGCGATGGGCAAACGCATAGTAGCACTGGTAGATGATCTGGTGGTTCATGGTGCCGTGAAACTGCGGATGCGGATGCAGGATCATCGCGATCGGCGCGTTCTTCTGTTTCGCCGGATGGTAACGGCCTTCGAGGCGGCCTGCGGGGCCGGTGAAAATGACTTCAGGCATTGATGGTCCTTGGCGAAATCAACCGACTTTGTGCTGGCTTTGTCGGGCGCGTGGGCAGACAAAACCGCAGGGATCAGGGCTGATCAGGCGTCGTTGGGCGATGCGCGAACGGCGCCCGGTGAACTGGAGGCCGCGTTCTAGCATGAGGCGAGGGGCCAAAAGCAAGGGTTTTGAACATAGACCAACGTGTGCAATGCGTTAGCTCTGATGTTGCCGGACCCCGCCCAGGCGCTCGGAGGCCTCGAAGTGGGGGTGACACCGTTGGAAATGGCAAACGTCTACGCGACGCTCGCCGACGGCGGCTATCGCAACACGCCGATCGCGATAACCAAGGTTGTCTTCCCCGACGGCCAGGTGGACAACAACTGGGGCACGCCGCATCGCATGAAAGTGCTCAGCGCAGCGGTCACTGCCGTGGAGTCGAGCATCCTCCACGAAAACGTCGAGAGCGGCACAGCTACCCGCTCGGCGATCAACTGCCCAACAGCCGCCAAGACGGGCACGACCGAAGAACTGATCGACGCCTGGCTGGATGGCTACACGCCGGACTACGCGACGGCCGTGTGGATGGGCTACCCCAAGCGCGACATCCCGATGACCGACGTGCACGGCGAGCCCCAGCAGGGCGGCTACCTGCCGGCCGAAATCTGGCACGCTTACATGGCGGCGGTCACAGAAGGCAAGCCATGCGTGCCATTGCAGACCTCCAAAGAAGCCATCTCCTACGAGCCGTTCTATGGTCATTACGCGAGCACCGGTCTCGCACTCGCCACCCAGGAAGCCGCGCACTCCGAACATGCCACCAAGAAGTCGTCGCACAAGCATGGCGAAAGGACCGAACCGAGCGCCGGGCACCAGCCGAGCGCCAACGAACCGAGCACTCCGATTTCGCCCGCCAAGCAGCCGAACACGCCGCCCGCCCAACATGCTGCTGAAGAACCGGTCGACAAGCAGACCGGCGGCGCGGGCCCCGGCTGAGAACCCCGTTCGCGGCCGCCGAAGCGCCTTCGCGGCCGCGGCGCTGGTAGTTTGGGTCCTAATAAGAGATGAGCTAGCGGTGATACCCGCCAGAAGCGGGCAGCCAGATGGGATACAGCGTGGCGAAGGAGGACAAGGTTGAATTCGAGGGCGAGGTGATCGAGGCCCTGCCGAACGCGATGTTCCGCGTGAAGCTGGACAACGACCATGTGGTCCTCGGGCATGTTGCAGGCAAGATGCGCCGCTTTCGGATTCGCATCCTCCCCGGCGATCGAGTTCGCTGCGAGCTCTCGCCCTATGACCTCGACCGCGCGCGGATCGTCTACCGGCACCGCTGAAACACCGGACTCGAACACCGGCATCGCTGAGCGCTCCCTGATCGAATCCATCGCAGGCGAGCTCGCGGGCTCGTGCACGGTCGGCAGGGTCATACGCGGGATCGGCGACGACGCGGCGGTCGTGCAGGCGCGCGCGGTATGTGCGACCTCGGTCGATGCGATGGTCGACGGCGTTCACTTCCGCCTGCAGGATGGCTGGGCGACACCTGCTGAGGTTGGGCACCGGGCGCTCGCGGGGGCGCTCTCGGATCTCGCCGCGATGGGCGCCGACCCTGGCGAGGCGTACCTGGTGCTCGGTCTGCCCGCGGACTTCGGCGAGCCACGTGCGCTCGAGCTGGTGCGGGCCGCCGCCTCGCTGGCCGAGCGCACCGGCATCGCAATCGCCGGCGGCGACGTCGTCGCTGCGCCGGTCCTGACCGTGTCGGTGACCGCTGTCGGATGGGCGGACGGCGCCGATCAGCTCGTCGGGCGCGACGGAGCACGACCAGGCGATCTCGTCGGCGTGACCGGGCGCCTGGGCGCGGCCGCTGCCGCGCTTGCCGTGCTCGACGGACGTGCCCAGCGCACGCCGGGCACCGGGGCTGCGCTGGCGCGCGCGCGCGCGCCAATGCCGCGGCTGCGAGAGGGACGTGCGCTGGCGCGGGTGGGCGTGCACGCGATGATCGACCTGTCCGACGGCCTCGCAAGCGACGCGGCCCATGTCGGACGCGCGAGCGGCGTCGACGTGCGTGTAAACCTCGAGCTGCTGCCGCTGGACAGCGGCGTGGCCGAGGCTGCGGCGGAGCTCGGCGTGCCCCCTTGGCTGTTGGCGGCGGCGGGCGGCGAAGACTACGAGCTGTGCTTCTGCGCCGCCGCCGAGAACCGCGCGCGCGTCGAGACGGCAATCGCCGATCTCGGCACGGTTCAGGTCAGCTGGATCGGCGAGGTACTCGCTGGGGCACCGGGCGTGACGCTCTCAGGCGAGCGGGGAGACGCTGTCCGGGTCGAGGGATACGAGCATCGCTGGTAGTGCGGGCGCGGCGGGCGGGGCAGAGGCCGGGTGGGCGCCCGCCGCTTCGATCGGCCGCGGCAGCGCCCCACCGGGTAGCCGGCGCGCGGCGCCCACCGGCACGGTCCGTGTCAGCCGCGCGTACACGAGCAGACGCTTTTCAGCGGTGAACACCGGCGTGCACGCTGACAGCACGAGGCGGCTGTAGCCGACCTCGGAGACAGCTGCGCGAACGTTGTCCGGCCAGACCACCCGCTGGCCGGTGACCGTGTAGGTGAAGTGCGCGTAGGGCATGTTCAGCAGGATGTGGTTGCCCGGTTTGAGGAAGTTGATTTCGCGGAACGGGGCGAGGTAGGTGGTTCGGTGCCCGGCGATCGCGGTCGTCCCGGGGATACCCGGGAAGTTGGTTTCCGTGTAGACCCCGGGCCCGCTGATCAGGTCACTGGTGTCGGTCCCGTCGACGACCACGTAGTTCGCGCCGACGCGCGGGATCAGGATGCGGCCAACAGCGGCTCCGTCGGAGGCATGATGCTGGAGCTGTTCGGCGAGGAACCTGATGCGTGCGCGCTCATCGGGCAGGCTCGCCAGCGTGCGGCGCTCGACGGGCGTCGGCGCGGCATGTTCGACCTTGCTCAACGCGCCGCTGAGATGGTCCTGCCGGAACGTCGCGTATAGCGCCGAGATCGGCTCCTGCCAGACGAGCGTGACGAGCGCGTCGAGCAGCGCGAGCGAGCCGACGGCGATCATCAGCAGGGCCAGCGCGCGCAGCGCGCGCGCCGATCCCGAACGGCGGTCCTCGGTCGGAGCGAGCGCTGCGCCGGGCGCTGCGGTGGCAAACGACTCTGACACTGCCCCTTATCGTCGCAGAGCGGACTCCGTACCGCCAAGTGATCCGGGACCGGCGTACGACAGCGGCCCGCGGATCGTGACGTCGACCCCGTCGGCGTCCTGGATCCCCGGGGGCGCCTGATAGACGCGGACGGCGAGCATCAGCGCGGCGGCAGCGCAGCCAAACGCCAGGCTCCACAGGATTGCGCCTCCGAGCCCCACCTGCCCGGCGGCGAGCAGTTGCACCCCCGTCCACGCGACATCGTCGAGGCCCAGCCCGAACTGGTGGGCATAGAACACGATCAGCGCCGCCAGCGGAAGCATCCCGAGCACGGCGAGCGCCAGCGAGAGCAACCGGCGGGGCGCCTGGCCCAGCTCCAATCGATCGGGCATCGCGAGCACCAGCCATAGATGTAGCGCCGGCAGGGCCAGTAGCGCGGTCAGCGGATCGCCGAGCCAGGCGAGCGCAGCGACGGCGAGCAGCACGAGCACCAGCGGCAGGCCCACCACATCGGGATCCGGGCGCACGCCCCAGCCCAGCCGCCGGATCAGCCCGCCCCACAGCAGCCATGTCAGCGTGAACGTGAGTGCGACCGCCACCACCGCGGTTGCGGCGCGACCGCCGAAGCCGAGCGCGCTGGGCAGCACCGGCGCGGATGGCGTCGCGCCGAGCACGCCAAGCCAGCCGAGCACGTAAGCGAGCACGGCGCAACTGAAGAACGGCAGCGCGCAGCTCAGCACCCACAACGTCCAGCGCCCGACCGGAAGCCGCCTTCGGCGTGCTCGCGCCAGACCATCCAGCACCGCGGCGAAGGGGGGCAGCAGTAGCGTCAGCACCAGCAGCCGCAGCGCCCACGCGGGCACCGTCTTGTGCTGGAGGAGCAGTCCCGTCTGCGCCGCTTCAGTCATGTCCGGAGCGGTGTCGAGCGCGTCGACGGCGCTCAGCACCGCGCGTCCAAAGCCTTCCATGCGTTCCACGCTCACCGCTTCGCCTGGAGCAGCGCCTCGTTCTCCCGAGGTCTGGACGAGCACGGTCGGGATGCCGCCGGCATTCAGCACGCCCTGTTCGCCGAGGCTGAGGGGGAAGGCGAGATGCGCCAGCTGCCCCAAGGTGCTCGGTGCGCCCGGGTTGACGGCTGCATCCTGCGTGATCGACGCGGTGACCGTACGTTGCAACTCGAGCGGCGCGGAGCCGAGACCATCCGAAAACGGCACCACGAGCGGCGCATGCGTGCGCATGCCCGCGACGTCGCCGAGCACGATCGCCGCGTCGAACGCTCCCTGGGCGCCACCGGCGGCTGTCGTCGCACCGCCGATGGTTGAGCGATCGGACAGCAGCTGCGCCGCACCGGCGTTGCCGCCGCTGCCGCCGCTGGTCGAGGCCAACACGATCGTGCGCTTGGTCTCGCGCGAGGCGAACACGCCCGCCAGCTCCAGTAGCGCGGCGGTCCCGGACAGCTCTGCCGGCGCCCCCCGCGCGGCCGCATCGCGGTGCGCGAGGATCAAGATCGGCGCGGCGCTGGTCGAGCCTGGACGGGTCGCAACGACGGTGCTCAGCCCGCGTTCGCCGTCGATCGTCTGCGCGTGGAAGTGGTACGTGCGCACCGAGAAGCCGCCGCCGGCTGTGCCGCCGAGGGCTTCGAGCTTTCCGGCAACGTAACGCGCCAGCGCTTCGTCGCCGCGGCTGCCGGGGCGACGAAGCGGGAAACGACGCGTCAGGCTTTGCAGTTCTGAGGACGCCTGCGCACCTTCGAACGCGTCGGGTGCGAGCGTCGAGCTGAGCGGCTGCGGACGGGAGCCGAGCGAGAACGCGGCGACTCCAAGCGCGAGCAGAAACGGCACGAAGGCCGCTCGGTAGAGGCGCCCGTTGAGCATGCCCCTAGACCATAGTCCGCGCGCCGGCTCCTCGCGCGGACTCCTGCGGACCCGCTTGCCGCAACTTGCGGCAAGCCGCGTCGCCGGGTCCAGGCGCCTGGTTAGGTATCGTGCCACCGCGTGCTGCAGCCCGTCGCCGTCGCGAACAAGACGCTCACCGACTACACGCACATCTGCGGCCGTGACCTGATCACGGAAATCCGCGAGCTGGCGGAGCCTTTGCAGGGCCAGCGCGTGGTGCACATCTCGGCGACGGCGTTCGGCGGCGGCGTCTCAGAGATCCTGTACACGCTCGTACCGCTGATGCGCGACGTAGGCCTCGACTGCGAGTGGCAGGTGATCTACGGCCGCGAAGAGTTCTTCAACGCCACCAAGCTGATGCACAACGCGCTCCAGGGCGCACCTCAGGATCTCGACGAGGAGCAGTGGGCCACCTGGCGCAAGTACAACGAGATCAACGCCCGCGAGCTCACCGGCGGCTGGGACGTGTGCCTGGTCCACGACCCGCAGCCGGCGGCGCTGTGCCAGCTGGTGCCGGAGAAGGCCAAGGGCTGGGTATGGCGCTGCCACATCGACGTGTCAACCCCCAACCCGGACACAATCTCGCAACTGCTGCCCTATATCCAGGAGTACCCCCAGTCGCTGTTCCACATGCGCGAGTACGTGCCGGAGGGCATGAAAGGCAAAGTCAACGTGGTGCCGCCGGCAATCGACCCGCTGACACCCAAGAACATGGCACTCTCGCCCGAGGATGGCGCATTCGTGTGTGGGCAGTTCGGGATCGATGTCGACAGGCCGCTGATCTGCCAGGTTTCGCGCTTCGACCCTTGGAAGGACCCACTTGGCGTGATCGATTCCTACCGGCTCCTCAAGGAGTCGATGCCCGAGGTGCAACTCGCGCTGGTCGGCTCGATGGCCAGCGACGACCCTGAGGGCTGGGACTTCTTCAACTCCACGATCGCCCACGCCGACGGCGACCCGGACATACACATCCTCAACAATTTCAACAACGTCGGCGCGATCGAGGTCAACGCGTTTCAGTCGCATGCGGACGTGCTGATTCAGAAGTCCACGCGGGAGGGGTTCGGGCTGACTGTCTCGGAGGCGATCTGGAAGGCACGGCCGTTTGTCGGCGGCAACGTCGGCGGCATCCCGCTGCAGATCGAGGACGGCGTGACGGGCTATCTCGTCTCGAGTGTCGATCAGTGCGCGCAGCGCACGATGGAGTTCCTGCGCGACCCCGAGCTCGGCCGCGCGCTGGGCAGACGTGGCAAGGAGCACGTGCGCCAGCACTTCCTCACGCCGCGTTACCTGCGCGACTACCTGAAGATCTTCAACGAGCTGCGAGAGGCATGAACGCCGAGCCGGCACAGCGTCCCGCGCTGGTGCTGGTGAGCAATCGCGGGCCGGTCACGTTCCACGCCGACGGAGAGGTGCAGCGCGGCTCAGGCGGACTGGTGACGGCGCTGACGGGCCTGGCGTCCCACCGCGAAGCGATCTGGATCGCGTCAGCGATGAGCGAGTACGACGCGGAGGTCTCGCGCGAGCACGACGGGAAGGCGTTCCCGGTGCGCTCGCCCGCCGGCGGGGAGTACCAGGTACGGCTGGTAGTGAGCGATCCGGAAGCGTACGACCGCTTCTACAACGTGTTCGCCAACCCGATGCTGTGGTTCATCCAGCACTACCTGTGGGACCTGTCGAACGCACCTGACATCCGGCGCGAGGAGATCGAAGCGTTCGAGTTCGGCTACAACGTCGTCAACGAGGACCTGGCGCGCGCTGTCGTCGAGCAGCTCGACGGCACCAGCGAGCCGGTGGTGATGGTCCACGACTATCACCTGTACACACTCCCGGATCTCGTACGCCGAGCGCGCCCGGACGTGTTCCTGCATCACTTCATCCACATCCCCTGGACCCAGCCCGATGCTTGGCGAGTGCTGCCGACGCGGATCCGCGAGGAGATCTTTGCGGGCCTCTTGGCGAACGACATCATCGGCTTTCACACGCGCTCCTACAGACACAACTTTCTGCAGTGCTGCCGCGACCTGATGGACCTCGACGTGGACTTCGGGCGCGGGGTCGTGCACACGGGCGAGCGCGAGGTGTGGGTGCGCGCCTATCCGCTGCCGATCGATCACCGCGCCACGCGCCAGATCGCACAGAGCGCACGTGTGCGCGAGTTCGAGGAGGAGCTGCTGCACCGCCGGCGCGACTTCTTGATCCTGCGTGTCGACCGCGCGGACCTGAGCAAGAACGTGCTGCGCGGGTTCTCGGCGTTCGACCTGTTCCTGGAGGAGCACCCTGAGTTCACCGAGAGGGTCACGTTCATGGCGCAGCTGATGCCGTCGCGCACCGACGTGCCGCAATACGCGGAGTACCTCGAGCGGATCGAGGCGCTGGTGGCGGTCGTCAACCATCGCCATGGCACCCCCGACTGGATGCCGATCCAGCTAAAGCTGCGCGACGACCTGGAGGAGGCGATGGCGGCCTACAAGCACTACGACGTGCTGCTCGTCAACGCGATGTTCGACGGCATGAACCTGGTTGCCAAGGAGGGTCCGCTGGTCAACGAGCGCGAGGGCGTCTCGATCCTCTCGGAGAACACCGGCGCCCACGAGGAGCTCGGCGAGTATGCGCTGTCTGTGAATCCATTCGACATCCAGGAGCTGGCCAACTCGATCTACGCAGCGTTGACGATGGACGGCCGCGAGCGCCGCCGCCGCGCGGAGGGGCTCGCGCAGATCGTCACCTCGCGCGACCCCGGTGACTGGATCGACGAGCAGCTGGCCGACATCCGCGCCAAGGCGCGCTCGCGCTAGGCAGGCGTTCGGAGAGCCTGACTGCCTATACTCTTGCGCCGAAGCCATATGACCCTACCCGCACCCACATACGATCTCGTCCTGCTCCTGGACATGCAGGCGGACGAAAGCGTCCGCGCGAAGATCGTGGCGGACACGCGCGCGACGGTAGAGGCTCACGGCGAGTTGCTGCGCTACGACGAGTGGGGCGAGCGTCCGCTCACCTACCCGATCGATAAAAAGGCGAGCGCCGAGTACCACCTGCTGCAGTTCCACGCAGGCTCGAGCGAGCTGCTCGACAACCTCGACCGCACGCTGCGGATCACCGATGGCGTCATGCGCTTTCGCATCATCAAGCTTGCGCCAGGCGTGCCGGACGCGCCCGACATGCGCTCGTCCTCGGCGCCCGCCGCGCGGCGGGTAGAGACCGAGACTCCGGTCGAGGCTGAGCCCGTCGAGGTCGCCGAGGCCGAGCTCGCCGTCGCTGATCCCGCTTAACCGGAGCGGCAAGCCACGGGTACGCCCGCTTCGCAGTGCTATTAAGATCTGCGAATGAGCTGGGCAGAGGAGATCGATGAGCGGAGCGCCACGAGGACGGACGTCCTGCGTGCGTCGCCGCCGATGTTCGACTCGAAACTACTCGATGCCCTCTCGCGCGTGCATCCGACGGTACCGGTGGTCATCTTCCTGCCGGCGATCGTCGCGATGGGGGCCTGGGGACTCTCGAACGTGAGCGTGCCGGTGGCGCTCGGCCTGTTCCTCGGCGGCTATGCGCTATGGACGTTGTTCGAGTACTGGCTGCACAGGATCGTGTTCCACTTCGAACCGGAGGGCGGATTCGGAGCGCGCCTGCACTGGATCATTCATGGCGTCCACCACGATCACCCCAATGACCCGATGCGTTTGGTGATGCCGCCGGCCGTGAGCGTGCCGCTGGGCGCGGTGGTGTTCGGGCTGCTGTACCTGACCTTCGGCTCGCGCTACGCGCCTGCGCTCGGTGCGGGCTTCTTCGCGGGCTATCTGGTCTATGACCTGACCCACTACTACCTGCACCACTTCCGCCCCCGCGGGCGGCTGGGAAGGATGCTGCGCGAGCGGCACATGCGCCATCACTTCCAGGATGACACCCGCGGCTTCGGGATCAGCGCGCCGTACTGGGATGAGGTGTTCCGCACGTCTCCGCGCGCGAAGCGAACTTCGCAATGAGCGACATCCGCGCCACCGGGCGCAGGAGTCGTGCCCGCACAGCGCTCTAGACTCGGGACGCTGGATTCAGACGACAGAGGACTTCTCCGCGGAGCGGGGGAGCGACAAGCCGAAAGGAAGGCAGCCGTGGCCGCCACCAACATCAACCGGGTAGTGCTGACCGGAAACCTGACCGCCGACCCTGAGCTGCGCTCGCTGCCGAGCGGCAACTCGGTGTGCAAGCTGCGCGTCGCCTGCAACACCCGCCGCAAGAACGGCAGCACCGGCGAATGGGAGGATAAGCCCAACTACTTCGACGTCACCGTATGGGGTGCACAGGGCGAGAACGCGGCCCGCTACCTCTCCAAGGGACGGCCGCTGGCGATCGACGGACGGCTCGAATGGCGCGAGTGGGAGACCCAGGAGGGCGCGAAACGCCAGGCAATCGATATCATTGCCGACTCGGTGCAGTTCTTGGGCTCGCGTGATGACGCCTCCGGCGGAGGTGGATTCGTCGCCAACGGGTCCTCAAAGGGCAGCGACATCCCCGTCGACGAAGGGGATTTCCAGCCCGCACCGGTCTCCAGCGCAGCTGGAGACGACGACATTCCGTTCTAGCCAGCACAGCGAGGTCCCAGTGTTTTCCAGCGTAACCATGCCTGATCATCACCGCAGCACCGGCGGAGGACGCTGATGGCCAAAGCACGCGGTCGCGGCAAGCCGGTACGCCGGCGCGACAAGAAGGGCGGACCTGGCAGCGGACGGCGCAAGCCATGCCAGCACTGCCGCGACAAGATCGAGCAGGTCGACTACAAGGACGTGGCGTCGCTGCGCAAGTTCATCTCCGAGAAGGGCAAGATTCGCTCGCGACGGATCACCGGCTCGTGCCGGCGCCACCAGGTACAGATCGCGCGTGCGGTCAAGCGCGCCCGCGAGCTGGCACTGCTGCCGTACGTGAACGAGGGCGGTCGCGACGACAGCCCTCGCCGCGACCGTGGCGACCGGGACCGCGAGCGCTAGGCGCCTGATGCCCGAGGCGATTCTCCTCAAGGACGTCGATGAGCTCGGCGAGCAGGGCAAGGTCGTCGACGTCTCCAAGGGCTACTTGCGCAACTACCTGATCCCGCGCAAGCTCGCCCAGCCGGCGACGAAGGGCGCGATCGAGACCGTGCGACAGCGCCAGGCAGCTGCCGAGCGTGCCGCGCGCGAGGCGGTCGAGCGGGCACAGGAGAACGTCAACCTGCTCAACCGCACGGTTTTGACAATTCCCCAACAGGCGGGCGCGGACGGTCGCCTGTTCGGCTCGGTCACCGCGCAGGACATCGCCAGCGCGATCCGCGAAGCACGCGGCCTGCGGCTCGACAAACGCAACGTTCACCTCCCCGAGCCGATCAAGAACGTCGGCACCTATATGATCGTTGTCGACGTGGTCGAGGGCGTCAGCGCCACGATCAAGACAATGGTCGTCGCCAAGAAATAACGCTCCGCAAGTGAGTTGATTGTCTCCGGCCGCTTACGCGGCGGGGAGCCGAGTCGACTCACTTGCTCCGCTTGGCTGAAGTTTCGGACGACGCGCCACGGGATCTTGCTCATGGCTTCCGTCCTGGGGCAGTGCGAACATGTGTTCGTGACGAGCCACGATCTTTTTCGCGCCGCATTTGCGGGAACGGCCTCCGGACACGGCATCCGTCAGGCCTAAGATCGCGCATCTAGATGAGCGCGGTATCAATAGCCAACGGCCACCCCACGCCGCCCGCGAGCGCGATCACACCGCCGCACAATCTCGATGCCGAGCAGTCGGTGCTGGGCGCGATCCTGCTCTCGGATCGCTCGCTGTACGCGCTCGTGATTGAAGAGGGGCTGCGGGCGGAGGACTTCTACCGCGAGCGCCACGGCATCGTCTACGAGGCGATGCTCGCGCTGTACAACGAAAGCGAGCCGGTGGACGTGCTGACGGTCACCGACCGCCTGCGCCAGATGGGCAAGCTCCAGGAGGTCGGCGGCGGCGCCACGGTGGACGAGCTGACGGGCGTCGTGCCGGCCGCGGGCCATGCGCGCCGCTATGCACAGATCGTGCGTGAGAACGCGCTGCTGCGGCGCCTGCTGAAGAGCACCTACGAGATCCAGGAGAGCGTGCTCGGCCACGAGGCGCCACCGCGAGAGCTCGTGGAGCAGGCGGAGAAGGCCATGCTCGAGGTCGGCCGCGACGACCGCCAGCAGGACTTCCGAGCGATCGAGGAGGTGCTGCACGAGGAGCTCGACAAGCTGCACCGGCTGTCGCTCGAGGGCACGTCGCTGACGGGTACGCCGTCTGGCTTCAAGGATCTCGACGAGATCACCGGCGGCTTCCAGGCCGGCAACCTGATCATCATCGCTGCGCGTCCGGCGATGGGCAAGAGCGCGCTCGTGTGCAACATCGCCGAGAACGCAGCTGTCGAGCATGGCAAGCCGGTGGCGTTGTTCTCGCTGGAGATGGCCGAGTCGGAGCTGGCACAGCGGTTCGTTGCCTCGCAGGCACGGATCAAGGGCGAGGAGCTGCGCAAGGGGCGCGTGGCCGAGCAGCGCTGGCCGAAGATCCTCAAGGCCAGCCAGCGCCTGTCGGCGGCGCCGCTGTGGGTGGACGACTCCAGCGACGTCGGGATGCTGGAGATTCGCGCCAAGGCACGGCGGCTGCACAGCCAGTGCGAGGGCGGACTCGGCCTGATCATCATCGACTACCTGCAGCTGATGCGCACCGACAGCCGCTACGACAGCCGCGTGACCGCCGTCGGCGAGCTGAGCCGCGGGCTGAAGATCCTCGCCCGCGAGCTGGGGGTCCCGGTGATCGCGCTGTCGCAGCTCAGCCGCGCGGTGGAGACGCGGCCGGACAAGAAGCCGCAGCTGTCGGATCTGCGCGAGAGTGGAAACCTCGAGCAGGACTCCGACCTGGTGATGTTCATCTATCGCGACGAGTACTACAATGAGGACTCCGAGCGTCCCGGCGAGGCCGACCTGCTGATCGCCAAGCACCGCAACGGCGCGGTCGGCAAAGTCACGCTGACCTTCCAGAAGGAGTACCCGAAGTTCATGAACTACGCCGGGGAGCGCTACGAATGAGCTGCCCGCTCGGCGTGTGCGACGGCAGCGGCTTCGTGGTCGACGAGGAGACGAACACGGCGATCGACTGCGGTTGCAGGGCGGCGCGGATCGCAATGGCGCGCACCGCGAGGCTCGAGGGGCGGATTCCGAAGCTGTACCGGGGGGTGTCGTTCGATCGGCCGCCGATCAGCGACATGGCCAGGATTGCGCCTGACCAGATCCGCTCCGTGCGCCGTTACGTGCAGGCGATCGACGCGAACATCGACGGCGGACGCGGGTTGTGGATCCAGGGCAACGTCGGGACCGGCAAGACGACGCTTGCGATGCTGGTCTCCAAGGCGGCGCTCGACGCTGGACGCTCGGTCGCGATCTACTCGCTGCCGCGGCTGCTCAACCTGCTGCGCGAGTCGATGGAGTCCGACGGCGGTCTGCTCGACCTGCTCGACCGGCTGACCGCGGTGGACCTGCTGCACATCGATGACCTCGGCGCGGAGAACCGTACCGACTGGGTACTCGAGCAGCTCTATTCGATCGTCAACGCGCGCTACGAGTCAGAGCGGGCGATCGTGGCGACGACGAACCTGATGCCCGACGAGCTCTCGGAGCGTCTTGGCGCGCGCACGGTCTCACGCCTGGTGGAGATCTGCGGCGACCTGATCCCGCTGAACGGCGAGGACATGCGCCGCGAGTACCGCGCTGGCCCCTTGACGATCGTCGAGCACACGGGCTGAAGTCGGCCGCGGCCGCGGGCTCACCCCCTAAACTCCACTGCTCATGCCGGGCATTGTAATTGTGGGCGCCCAATGGGGCGATGAGGGCAAGGGCAAGATCACCGATCTGCTGGCCGAGAGCGGCGACGCAGTCGTCCGCTTCCAGGGCGGCAACAACGCCGGGCACACGATCGTCAGGGGCGATCAGGAGTGGAAGCTGCACCTGATCCCTTCGGGCATCCTGTATCCGGGCAAGCGCTGCGTGATCGGCAACGGCGTGGTGATCGACCCGAAGGTCCTGATCGACGAGCTCGACGCGCTGCGCGCGCGACGCGTCGACGTGAGCGGCCTGCGGATCTCCGCCAACGCGCACCTGATCATGCCCTACCACCTGCTGCTGGACTCGGCCGGCGAGGCGAAACTCGGCAGCCTTCAGATCGGCACCACGCGCCGGGGCATCGGCCCGTGCTACGCGGACAAGGCCGCACGATTGGGCATCCGCGTGCAGGATCTGCTCGACGAGAAGATCCTGAAGAAGAAGATCGTCGCGGCGATGGAGCCCAAGCGCCTGTCGCTGCGTCCGTTCGAGAAGGACCCAGCGCTGGACCTGCACGCGATGACCGAGGAGTACCTGACCTACGGCCATCGCCTGGAGCAGCACATCGCGGACACCTCGAAGCTGATGTGGGAGATGCTCGACGACGGCCAGACAGTGATCCTTGAGGGCGCGCAGGGCGCGATGCTCGACATCGACCACGGCACCTATCCGTTTGTGACCTCGTCGAACCCGCTGTCGGGCGCGGCATGCGTGGGCAGCGGCATCGGCCCGAAGGCGATCGATGAGGTCTGGGGCATTTCCAAGGCCTACACGACGCGTGTGGGCGCAGGCCCGTTTCCAAGCGAGCTGCATGACGAGATGGGCGAGATGATCCGCCAGCGCGGCGGCGAGTTCGGCACCACGACCGGACGCCCGCGGCGCACCGGCTGGCTTGACCTCGTGGCGTTGCGCTACGCGGCGCGCTTGAACACGCTCACCTCGCTGGTGGTAACGAAGCTCGACGTGCTCTCAGGACTCGACCGCTTGTATATGTGTACAAGCTACCGCGGTGCCGACGGTGCCGAGTTCGAAGACTTCCCTTACCACCAGACGGTGCTGCATCACACCACCGCCGAGCTGACGGAGCTGCGCGGCTGGAAGGAGAGCCTAGGTGAGTGCCGCACGGTCTCCGACCTGCCCGATGGCGCGCGCGAGTACCTCGACTTCATCGCCGAGCACGCCGGCGCGCCTGTGGCGCTGATCGGGGTCGGGCCCGGGCGGGAGCAGACCGTGTGGACCGACGCCGGACGCGAGACGATCATCGGCGCCAACAGCCACCGCGTGAGCGTCTGAGACAGGAGGGACGGCGACGGCCGCCCTCGACTTAGCGGCCGGGGAACCCGCCGAAGTCATGGGCGGCGAGGAAGTCGTTGGCCGAGGGCCCGGGCGGTAGGTGCAGTGTCGGGCGACGGGCCCTACCCGCAGCCCTGCTGGAGGTGCCGTCCTTGAAGCCCATCAGGTTGCGTGGTGTGCTCTGGCTGCGCCTCGTGCTGGAGGTGCGCCTGAAGCCCCGCTGCTGTAGCGTCGGTGTCTACCCAGGAAAGCCTGTATTCGTGCGTTTGCGCGTGACGCTCAACCAATCCAGCAGCAACAAGAGTGGTGACGTACCGGTGTACGTTGCTGGGACTGATACCAGTAGCTTGCGCGACCGCACCGAGACGTATATGGCTGCCGTCCGGCGGAAAACACGACAGTATCCACAATCCTTGAACGAGCGATTTGGACAGCCGCTGATTTCCCAACGAGTCCGTGAAGACGTTGCGTATAGTTTCGAGTCCGAGCATCAGCGTCGCCGTGCTGTAGCTGCCCGCAGCCGAATGGATCACGCCCTGAACCTGATCAGGCGACAGCTCGATGTGCATCGGTCTCCGAGTTGCGCGCGCATTGCCCGAGGCTGAGCCCCGCCCTTTCGCGCCGCTCACGCGTCCGTTCATCCTCGCGCGTCCGTTCATCCTCACGCGCCCGCAGCTTCTCCGGACTGCTGGACGAGGCCAGAACCTGCCTCGCGAAGCACCCAGTCGGCCCTCAGCGGGCTACAGACATCCTTCATCGGATACGGGGCATCAGCCGGCGACATCGCCACCACCCCCTGAACCGCCGTGCAGGATCATCCACGCGATCACCTGCGCCGCGCTACGCGACGCGCAGGCGACCGGGAAGAAGACCTTCTCGATCCGCCCCCCGATGACGACCATCACCAGCCGCTCATACCAGCGCGCTTCGCAGCGGGTAAACGTCGGCAACCCTAGCTCCCGCGCGAGCTCTAGCTGCGGATCACACAGCATTTTCTGCGTGACCGCATTCGCGTGGGCCACTTGCCATTGAGCCTCTTTAGATTGGCTGCTAACGCCAATCGCGCAGCATCCCCGCGCTTGCAGGTCGGGGTGGTGGTCGCGAAAGGCCCGGTGCTGAGCGAAGTCCAGCGAGGTTTCCTCGCCCTCGGCAGAGTTGCCACAGCCGGGATAGAAGTAGATGACCGCCGCGCTCCATGTGGACTCGCGCAAATCCAGGGCACGCTCCCAGCCACCCTCTAGCACGACAGGCGGGATCTCAAGACCAACAAGACGGTCAACCACGCACCGCGCCGTATCAACGGGCGAGCCGCCGGCGATCATCGCCACAACGGTCGGGGTGACGTTGAATCACGAGATAGCCCAGGCCTGCCAAGAAGCTCACGTGAGCAATCCAACTGAGCGTGTACGACAATTGCCGAACCGAACTCAGCGACGAGGCCGCTGGTCGTGCTTGGGGCTGGGTTGAATAGCGGCCGGTTCACCTCGCGTCGCTCCAAAGTCGAGGGCTGGACTGGCCCCTACGCGCCCTCGCCCCTCGCGGGATGGCGCCAAGCGGCACAGTGAGCCTTGGGATAGTAGAAGGCCCGATAATTGCGAATTACGCCCCTCGCCGTCCAGTTTTTGAGGTGATTCGCGTATCTGGCTCGATGCTGCGATAGCCAGCTACGCGCTGGCTACAGGAATCCGTAGCCCGCTATCGGGGGACGTACCGACGAGGTCGAGCGCTGAGAAGTATGCGACCGCCCTTCGCTGGGGTCACGATTACGCTTCGCCATTGTGCTCGCTCGATCTGACGGGAAGCTGGTCGAACCGTCCGAGTGGAGACCGTCTCACGGATTACGCGTTGCAACTCAAGGGTCGCAAGCCGGTGTCCGGGGCAACGCTTGCGGCCGCCGCCCCACGGTAGCCACATGCTCGGCACCGACGCACCCGACAAGAAGCGCTCAGGAGCGAATGCGTTGGGGCCATCGAACAGCTTGGGGTCGTGGTGCAGGAGATAGATGCAAGCGAGTAGCTGTACTGGTGGCCTGTATGTCCAGTCACCCAGCTCAAAGGGGGCCGCGACGACGCGCGGGATCGCAAATAGGAAGACGGGCCTGTGACGCAGCACCTCGGCCACCGTCGCTTCGAGATAGCTTTCCTGGGAGCCCTCGTCAATCTCCTCTGCAAGTCGCGCCTGCACGTCGGGCGTCTGCGCGATCAGCTGTAGCGCCCACGCTGCCTCGGACGCCGTCGTCTCGTGCCCAGCGAGAATGACGGAGACCAGGTTGTCGCGCAGCTGCGCTGGACTCAACTGGGAGCCGTCGCTGTTCGTGGTATCGAGAAGCCGCCCAAGCACGTCGTTGCTCGAGACGGCGCGCGCCGCCTCGATCAACCTGCGGATCTCCTCGTCGACCTTTGAACGCTCTTCGATGAAGCGCCGCCAAATGCCCCTCCACACAGGTAGACGCCGAAGGCGCGGCTCTACGAGCACGAAGCTCGCGGTTACGTCGAGCATCCGAAGCATATGAGCGTGAAGCCCGCGGAGGCGGTCGCCGTCATCCTGGAACACGGTGCCCAAGATGATGTGGAGGCTCATACTCCGAAGGCGCGGAAAGACGGCGAAGGGCGATTCAAGTGGCCAGGACGCTACCTCGGCTTGAACGATGTCTGTAACACGCTGTGTGTGCTCCTCAAGTGCGGACGCGCTAAAGGACGGAAGGATCGTACGCCGACCGTGCATGTGCTCCTCGGTGTCGTGCAGCATGAACGAGTGTGCTCCGACGATCGGAGCTATCGCGCTTCCCCCGGCGCCTGGCTGAAGAACGGAGCTTGGGGCGTCTAGCACGGCTCGTATGTCGGCCGGGTTTGAAAGGAACACGACCGGCGGTAGATCCATGGGATACAGTGTGAAAGGGTCGCCGAGATGGCGGCGGCACCACTCGAATAGGCCCAGTGGCATCCAGCGACACACGAGCGTCTGCATTGAGCCGGGGATCGGAGGAGTTGGTGGCAAGTCGCCTTTGATGCGGACTAGGGCGGCGTGTGTGGTTTTCATTGTCTTATCTCCTTATGTTTTATGGTCAAGATGCGCGGGTTTTGTTGGCGACGCGCCATAGCCGCAAGACAGGCAGCAATGCACAGGTGAGCGAGCCTCCCGCCTGTACGAGTTGCTGAGATGCCATGCTCAGTGACGATGTGCGGGCGCTATCGCGCGAGAGGTACATCGCTACCATCGCGGCAGCAACGAGGGTATGACGCTCGCCATTCTCTAGGGAATGAGTCTCTGAGAGGCAGCGCCGCACGAGGCGACTGATCTGTTCCGTGGCGTCGTCCGGTGATTGGTAGTAGGCGACATAGCAATGCTCACCGCGTCGCGCATCGTCAAACTGATCGACAAACCCGTCGAGCATGGTCGCAAGTGCGCCTGTCCACGGAAAATAGGCGCGATAGGTATCCGCGACACGTGCGGGTGAGCAGCCTGCCTCGGCGGCGAGAGCAAACAGTGCGTAGATTGCAAGGTTGGCACCCGCCGCGGCAGCAAGCTCGAACCACGCGACCTCATGCGCGCCGGGGAACTCACTGGTGACCCAAGCTTGTAGTGCGAGCGGGATCTGTGCCGGCTCGGCCCCATGGTTAATAGCTTGCACGCCGATTCGCTTTGCCTCCTCGTGCAAGGCTGGAGCGATCATGTGAAACGACGGCAACGCGCGACAGCAGCCGCGGCACACCTCAACCAGCGACCGCAAGTAGCCACCATCGTCGGGGCAAGCAAGCCGTCCGTAGTAGTCTCGAATTGGCCCCGCGGGATTCACCGCGTCGACGAGCGCGAGATGTAGATGCCGTGTATCGCCAGACGCGAGTCCTCTCCATGTCTCGCTAAGACTGTCGAGGAAATCCCACAGAACTTGGTAGGTCGTCAGCAGTCTTAGAAGTGGGCGACTGCGCTGCCCTGGAATGACCGAGAACAGCGCTGCACCGTGGGTATTTCCGCGCTTGTGATCGAGAGCGAGCAGCGCAATCTGTCGAACGGGGCTTACGGGGATGTGAAGCGCCCGTGCGCGCCAGCGCCGCAGCTCAAGGACGGCGAGTGGGAGGCCCCAGCCAAACTCGCGTGCGACAGCCCCACCAAGCGCGCGGAATTGGCGGGACGTCAGCGGAGCGGGATCGCCGCCAGTGCCGCCGCTGACAATCGTCCTATAGCGTGGCGCTGGTGGCTCGCGGGGATGCTTGAACCGCGAGGGAGCCGGGCACAGCGATGATTGTAAGGGCGAGGGCAGCCGCCCATGCGAAGCTGACGATGATGACGGCGGTTTCGACTCCCAGGCTGATAGGAAAGCCGGTGACGGCAGCGAGAGCGTGACTGAGTAGGAGCTGTCCGGCTATTCCGAAGATCGCGCCCATGCAGCATCCGGTCCCGAGCATGAGGACGCTCTCGACGCATAGCCATTGCCAGAGCACGAGAGGGGAGTAGCCTTGGACCCTGATCGCGGCTATTCGCTCGCGGCGCTGCCAGATCAGGGAGGTCATCGCACCTGCCAGCGCGAGTCCGCTTGCGAGTAGGACGAGCAGCTTGATTTGTGTCAGGCGTGACAGGCCTTGGTTGATCACGGCGTCGTCGCGGGCGCGTCGTTCCGATGAGGTTTCTGCTGCGAGTCCTTCGCTCGGGCTGAGTGTTCGCTGAACATCCTTGCGCACGGCGGGCAGAGAAGCGCCGGCGTGTGTCTGTATCTCGTAGGCACTTGGGGCGTTGCTTGCCCAGGCGCGAGCGTATTCTGTGGCGTTGAGGATCACGGCGCCCGGCGGCCATCCGAGGTTCGTGCTCAGTGCAGCGACACGAAGCGTCGTCGTGATCGGAGCGGGAAGTTTGAAGCTATCGCCGATGTTGAGGTGGTTTTCATGGGCGAGTGCTTCCGACACTACCGCCCAACCACCGTCTCGTATCTGTGCGGTTGCGACATCGAGGCGACCGGATGTTAGTTGTCCGGCTGGGATCGGGGCGCGGCTGTTCGCTGGTGGGGCGAGTACCCAGACGCGTCGGCGTCCCCAGTCAAAGAAGCTGCCTCTGTAGACACCGACGCTCGCGACGCCGGGGAGACGCGCGAACGGTGGGGGCGAGGTTTGCGCGAACGGGGTTGTGGAGAGCGGGCTGGCCTGGCCGCTGGGACTGACCCATATGTTGGCGCTGAACGAGACGGCGTTTGCTGATGAGTCAAGGCCGCGCTGGAGGCTTACCTCTGCGCCTCCTATGGATATCGTGCCAAAGACCGCGACGCCGCTGAGCACCGCGATCGACAGGGCGCGGACCCGGACTCGCGGGGCGCGTAGGGAATCGACGGCAAGCTCGGTGGCGGCGCCACCGATAGCGAGGCGCTGAATGCGCTCGAACGCGAACAGGACTGCATGAAACGCCGTCGGCATTAGGGCCAGAAGCGCGATGATGAGTGTGGCGCTTCCAAGAAAAGCATCTTGCGGGCGCGCGATGAGTACAATCGCTGTCACTGTGGCGCAAATCACAGCGACGAGCAGTCGGGCGGTCGCCCATCGCGGACTCGTTTGCTGGGCACGTGTCCGATGTAGCAGCTCGCGCATGGGCCATAGGACTCCCCCGGCTGCTGACGCGCTTCCGGCGAGCACGGCGAGAATGACGCTCCGAGCTGTGATGATGCGGCTGTTGCCGACTGGAAACGCGGAGGCGAGATAGCCTGGTGTGCGATTGAACGCCGCGATCGAGAGCGCGTCTCCGAGCGCCAGTCCCAGCACGCACCCCAGGGCGGCTAGCACAGCAGCATCGAACAGGAGAATCTCGAAAGTGATACCGGAGCTCGCCCCGTGCGGCCAGAGTTCTTCAATATGTTTGCGGCGCCTTGGCACGGTTAGGAGGATCGCGGTAAATGCAAACAAGAACCCGACTAGCGCACTGATGACCGAGAACAGCGTCTCGCTTTGAGTCTCCGGGTTGGAGGCCACTGCAAACAGCTTTGAGTCGAAATCAGACGGCTCGACGTTGACGCTCGCCTGGCGAGCAAGCCCGTTGAGCTCGTGGTTCACCAAAGCCTTTCGCCCAGCGGCTACACGCACATATATCCGTGAAATCTTGCTGGACATCCCTGTGAGTCTCTGAGCGTAAGCGATCGGTGCCAGCGCGACTGGGCTGTCGATGAGCCCTCCAATCTGGTGTTCGGTCAGCGTCGCGGCCAAGAGGGTGCGCACGACCCTCGCTCCGATTTGGATTTTGATTGATTCCAGTGAACTAGCACCGATGTTTTCGCCGACCGGTTGCGGCAACGCGATTGCATGGATATGCGTAAGCTGCCGCGTGCTCAAGCGTCGGACGACCGGGCCTCCAGCCGTGGCGAATTGCGGAGTCGTGCCGAGGAGATCGACGGCCTGCGACCCCTTCGGGCCGAAAACAGTGGCGGACTGTTCGAGCACGGGAGCGACGCCCTGCACACCGGGTAGCCGTGAGACTCGCCCGAGGAGTTGTTCATCAAAGCCGCCAGGCCCGCGAGCATCGACCTGTATCTGCTGATGACGCCCGATAATCTCGTTAGTTAGCTGCTGCACCGAGCCACTAAGACTGGTGGACGCTACCTGCGAGGCAAACAACAGCGCCACACCAACCGCGATTCCAACAACAGCGAGAGCTTCCTGAACAAGGATCGTCCGCGAGCTCAGGCGCGCCCGCCACAACCGCAACAGATTGCCCGGCGTCAACACTAGCGCTCGAACGGACGCAGCTGGCCGTCCTCCAGCTCAAAGGCTCGGTCAGCGAAAGTGGCGGCCTTCTCGTCGTGCGTGGCGAGGAGTGTTACGGTGCCGCGCTCGGTACAGAGTTCTCGCAACAGTGCGAGGACTTCGCCCCTGCGACGCGAGTCGAGGCTGGCGGTTGGCTCGTCGGCGAGCACGATTTTGGGATCGAGTGCCAGTGCGCGTGCGATGGAGAGGCGTTGTCGCTCTCCCATCGAGAGCAGTTCGGTCGGGTGGTTGAGGCGATCACCGAGGCCGAGCCGTACAAGGAGGGGTTCAACGATGGACTCTGCGTCTCGGCGGTTCGTCAGCCAGAGCTTTAGGCAGGCGTTTCGGATCGCGCGGTCGCCGGGAAACAGTGCGTCGGCTTGATCCACGATCCCGAGATCCCGCAGACGGTAAGTATCTGCCTCCCGCCGCGACATGTCCTCGACGTTCCGGCCGTTGACGATGACACTGCCGCTGTCGGGTTTACGTACCCCGGATACGAGGTTCAGAAGCGTCGTCTTGCCCGAGCCGCTCGGTCCGAAGATCACGACGAACTCGCCGGCTTCCACGGTCAACGAAACGCCGTCGATAGCGCGCACCGGATCGCCGCCGCCGACTTGGTAGTGCTTGACGACGCGTTCGAGCTCTAGCACGCGCGGGTGCTTCGCGGAGCGCCCCATGCCGCGCGACTGGCCCGTGCAAGAGCAAGCTCGTCGGCTTGCGGGTGGTGGTCGGCCATGAGTCCGAGCGTGCGCTGCTCGAAGACAAGGACACGATCGGCCATGATCGCTGCGTCGAGGTCCGAGACGCTGAATAGCACGCCGAACCCGTACTCGTGCGCAAACGTGTTTAGGAGGTCACCGGCCTGCAGCGTCCTGCCGTTGCCGAGGCCGTCGAACAGATCATCGATCACGAGCAACTTGGGACGCACGACAATCGCACTGGCCAGCCCAACCAGCACGCGCTCCCAGCTCGACAGAGCCTGCGGGCGCTTGTGCGCAACATGGGCAACGCCCACCCGCTCAAGCGCCACAGCGGCCATCCGCCGCACCTGCGCGCGGCGTGGGCCGCGCCAGCCCATCACGAGCGGCAGGCCAACGTAGTCAAGCATCGTCAACCCGAGGCCAGACTCCTTGCGGTCCAGCCACACGATGTCACGCCCGAGCAGCCGATGGCGCTTGCGGCGCCGACGACTGGCGAAGTCCACACCCTCGAAAAGCACCTCGCCGTCGTCGGCAAGCTCCATTCCGGCCGCCAAGCGCAGCAGCGTCGTCTTGCCCTCCCACCGCTGGCCGACCACCGCAACGATCTGCCCAGCACCCACATCGAGCGACACATCCTCCAAAACAAGCCCCGCACGCCCACCCTGCCGATAACCCATACAAACGCCACGCAACGCCAGCATTTAGTCGTCCCCGTGCTTGGCGTAAAACCGTTCGAGGTCCTTTCGGAGCCCGGCCAGTCGTTTTGATTCCTGTCCCCAAAGGCTCGCCGTGAACTGGTGCCTGATGCACTGAAGTTCGAGGTCTGGGTTTCCTTCTACCCGACCGCCGATGTTGAGGGTCTTGATCTTGCCGTGCTCGACGCCGTACTGCTGGGCCGCAGCCTCCTCGAGAACTTTGACGATGGCCATCAGTCGGCCAACGCCATGCGCGGGAACGAACGCGAGCTTCGCCTGTATCCCATCGCGTTGAGGCGCAGGGACTGACACGATTTCATAAAGCCAGTCCTCCAAAACGCCCATGCCTTGTGGCGTGATCTCATAGACGTTCCCGGCGTCCTCGCCGCCGTGCGTTACAAGCCGGACCTGGCCTTTGGCGGTGAGGCGCTTAAGCGCCGTGCTTGCCGTGTTCGGAGCATAGTTCGCGTGCGGGAACTCCCTTTCAAGGCGAGTCCGGAGACCCGCAACCGTAGTGCGGCCCTGAGCAATCAACCCGAGAACGGCCTCATGTGGCGTGACCTCCTCCGAGCTGTAGTCCCGCATCGCGAGTCGATCCTACACCCTCCATATCCGGCTGTCTCGAATAGTCCGGTTGCTGAGCAACCGGCCTGCGCCTACTCCTGACCCCCGCTCGCAATCCGCGGGAGCGGGAGGATCGCGGCCTCTTGCGGGTGGTGGTCGGCCATGAGTCCGAGCGTGCGCTGCTCGAAGACAAGGACACGATCGGCCATGATCGCTGCGTCGAGGTCCGAGACGCTGAATAGCACGCCGAACCCGTACTCGTGCGCAAACGTGTTTAGGAGGTCACCGGCCTGCAGCGTCCTGCCGTTGCCGAGGCCGTCGAACAGATCATCGATCACGAGCAACTTGGGACGCACGACAATCGCACTGGCCAGCCCAACCAGCACGCGCTCCCAGCTCGACAGAGCCTGCGGGCGCTTGTGCGCAACATGGGCAACGCCCACCCGCTCAAGCGCCACAGCGGCCATCCGCCGCACCTGCGCGCGGCGTGGGCCGCGCCAGCCCATCACGAGCGGCAGGCCAACGTAGTCAAGCATCGTCAACCCGAGGCCAGACTCCTTGCGGTCCAGCCACACGATGTCACGCCCGAGCAGCCGATGGCGCTTGCGGCGCCGACGACTGGCGAAGTCCACACCCTCGAAAAGCACCTCGCCGTCGTCGGCAAGCTCCATTCCGGCCGCCAAGCGCAGCAGCGTCGTCTTGCCCTCCCACCGCTGGCCGACCACCGCAACGATCTGCCCAGCACCCACATCGAGCGACACATCCTCCAAAACAAGCCCCGCACGCCCACCCTGCCGATAACCCATACAAACGCCACGCAACGCCAGCAAGCCGGCGCAATCGGAGGACACGATCGGCGCACGTGGAATCACCCTCGTAGCAGGGTACACCCGGCTACTTTTAGAGAGTTGGCTCCTGGGCATCAACGTACTACTGATAACCGCCGCCAGCGGCCCGCTGCTCGCTGCCGCCATGGTCATCGCCGGCGGGCCTGGCGTGGCTCGCCGGGCCCCAGCTATTTGCCATACGCCACCACGGGCCGCGCCTCATTAGGCGGCATGCCTTCGGCGGTCCTTGCTCCTCGGGAGGTCACCCTCGTGGGTGCTGCGGCGCGTCTAACTGTCGGCATCGTTGACGTGTGCGCGGCGGTATCGCCGCGAGTCGGGGTTCTGCTCGAGGAGCCCGAGTACCATCCAGGTGCGGGTGTAACGGTGGGCGGTGCTCGGCGAGAGCCCTATCGTGGCGGCGACATCTTGGAGCTCGGCTTCACTGCCATCTGCTGGGAATGCTGCGAGCACCATAGCCGCGCGGAATGTGCTGTGTGAATAGCTCTGGTCGTTCAGCATTGGCATCATGGTCTGACGCAGCTCCTCGACACTTCGCAGCCCGGATAGTGATCCTGCGATCTGGTTGCCGCCGGAGGCTTCGAGGACTACGCGTGCGACTTGCGCATCGGTCAGAGTGATCGCTATGTCGCGGGACGCCGCGCTCACCTTGGCACTCGTTTAGGGTCGACGTCGGGGGTCGTGATGCTCTCCTCATCGAGGCTGACGGGCCTGTATTCGCGGGTGCGTGGGTCCTGCTCAAGCACCCCGGCGGCGAGGAACGTCGAGACGTAGCGGTGTGTGGTACTCGGGCTGTAAGCGCATTTGCGTGAGAGGTCGGTGATGCTTAGGTAGCGTCTGTCGGCGGGAAACGAAGCGAGGAGCAGCAACGCGCGCAATAGGGAGTCAGACAGTCGTGAGCCTTTCCATCGTTGGAAGCAGACTGTGAGTGCGGCGTGTTCGCCGGGCACTGAGAGCAGCAATGAGAGGTTGCCGGCGTTGGCGGCCGCGCGTGCTACTTGCCGGATCTGCTCACGGGAGAGCTGGATGGCGACTGGCGTCTCTGGCCGGCCCAAGCCGCTGTCACCGTGGCGAGGGCTTCCTGGAGCGCTGTCGTTGGGTTTAGTCTTGACTTCGCGTCTCACGATGGCCGTGATGATCTCGCTGCCGGGCGTGAGCTACTAGGGGTGCGCTAACTATTTAGTTCTAACTACCGGATTGATCGCTGTTGTGCTATAGCGCGCGGGCTCAGGCGGAGCGTTGGCAGTAGACGGCGCGCCAGGATCTGAGGATCGGGAGTAGCAGGTGGGTTAGCGTCCCGCCCGCGTCGATGAACGTCTTGGTGCCGGCGCGGAGTTGTGGTGTTCGTCCGGTGTCCTTGGAGAGGTACATCGCGATCATCGCAGCGGCGATTACGGCGTGCTTGTGGCCCTCACGCAGGGTCCGTACTTCGACTAGCGATGCTTGCACGAGTGCCTGGATGCCGCGTGCTGCGCTGTCGGGGTCTGGGTAGTGCGTGATGTAGCTGTGTTCGCTGTGTTCGCTGTCTTCGAGCTGGTCGACGTAGCTGTCGAGCATCGTCGTGGCGGCTGAGAGCGAGGGGAAGTAGGCGGCGTAGGTTTGGGCTATCTCGCTCTGTGAGCATGTGCTTTCGGCGGCGAGCGCTAGGAGGGCGTGGATTGTGAGGGGTGCGCTCGCGGCGCCGGAGATCTCCCACCAGCTTGTTTGCTGCTCGCGCGGGTACTCCCTGGCGACCCATTGCTTGAGCGCGAGCTCGCGCTGGATTGGGTCTGGGTGGTGGTTGAGAGCGAGTACTTGCGCTCGGTGTGCCTCGCGAACCGCAACTGGCTGGATAAGTGAGTAGGACGGGAGTGCGCGGCAGCTGTCGCGGCAGGTCTTGACGAGCGCTCTTAGGTAGCCGCCGTCGTTGTGCCATGGGTGCTGCTCGTAGTAGTCAGAGATGGGGACGCGGGGGTCGATCGCCTCTGCGATCGCGAGATGCAGTTTGTGTCCGTTGGCTTGGCCGTGGGCTGCGGCGCTCTCGCTGAGGTTGTCGAGTGTGTCCCAGATCAGCTCATAGGCGACGAGCAGACGCAGCAGGTCACGGTTGCGCTTGCGGGGGAGTGTCCAGAAGAGCGCCGCCCCGTGGGTGTGGGTGCGCTTGTGCTCCAGGACGTAGAGCGCGTCTGCGCGGATCGCCTCATCAGGGATTATCCGGGCGTAAGCTCGCCACTCGTGGAGCTCGCGGGACACGATGCGCAGGCCCCAGAGGAGTTCGCGTGTCGCCGCCCTGCCAAGCGCCCACAGTTGGCGGGGACCGAGGGGCGCCGGGTTGCTGGCTCTAGCGCACTGAATCGTTCCAATTTTATGATGGGAGTCCCGGCTAGTTCGAGAGGCCTACGCCTGGTCGCACGCGCGCAACGAGATACCCTGGCACGGCGGTGATCGCGACGGCTACCGCTGTGACCAGTGCAAGGCTTGCGAGCGCGAGAAGCAGGCCGAAGGAGAACACGACGGGGAACCCCGTCAGGCTGAGGATCGCGTGGCTGCCCAGGACTTGGCCGTAGAGGCCGAAAACGGCCCCGATCGAGCAGCCCGATCCGACGACCAGGCCGCTCTCGAGCATCAGGGTACGCCAAAGCACGAGGTCGCTGAACCCGTCGAGCTTGAGTCTTGCAAGGCGCGCGCGTCGCTGGAAGATCATGTTTCCGATTGCCGCGGCCATCGCAAGGACCGCCGCGATCAACACAAGCGCGGAGATCTCGCTGAGGCGCTGCAGTCCCTGACGGCTGGCGACGCGCTGCTGATGTTCTCGCTGGCCCGCGGTCTCGACCTGAAGCCCTGAGCTGGATCCAAGCGCTCGTTGTGCCTCGCGCTGCACGAGCACTGCCGAGGCGCCTGGCGCATCCACGATCTCATACGCGCTCGCTTCGGTGCTTTCCCACGCCTTGGCGTAGTCATCGGCGTTGATCATGATCGCGCCTGGTGGCCATCCAACGTTCGTGCTCAGTGCCGCGACACGAAATCTCGTTGGACGGGGCGATGGCAGCGTGAACACCGACCCGATATGTAGATGGTGTTGGGTGGCGATTGCTTTGGAGATCACCGCCCAGCCGCCGGCGCGAACCCTCGCGTTCGCGAGCGCTAGGTTGCCCTGCACCAACTGGTGAGGAAAGACGATCTGTGGTTGCTGGCGTGGCTGGGCGCTAACCCACACCCGACGACCGCCGTAGTCCAGGAAGCCGCCACGGTAGACCCACACGGACTGAATACCCGGCAGGCGAGCAACCGTTCTAGCGGCACCTTCGCGAAATGGAGCGGTCGCGAGTAGGTTGCTCAACCCGGGCGGGAACACCCACACGTCGGCTGCTCGGCTCACATCGCGCGCGGAGTGGTCCAGCCCGCGCTGCAGATCCGCATGGGCGCCCTGGATCGCGACGCTACCGAATACCGCGACCGCCCCGGTAGCCGCGATCCCGACCGTCCGGGGCCACATCGCGCGCAGCTCGCCCAATGCGACGAACGGCGCCCTCGCGCGAAGGTTCTCTGTAAGACGCTCGACGACGAACAGCACGCCGCGCAACAGCCCGGGTAGCAACAGCAGTAGCGCGCCCGTCAGCGCGATCACCCCGATGACCGCTGCCTGTGGGGCGAGCGCGAGGATCGCCGTGGTCACGGCCAGGCACCCGAGGCCCGCAAGCGGGACGAGTAGGGCGCCGGTTAGGTTTGGTCGTTTGTGCTCTACAGCCGCGGTGGGCCGGTTCGCGAAGATATCGCGGAGCGGGGTTAGGACTCCAAAACAAGCGGCGAGCATGCCCCCGGCGACGGCGACCGCGACGCTTTGCCAGGTCACGATCCGCTGCGACCCAACAGCAAACGCGAATGACAGGTAGCCGGGGCTTGCATGAAACAACCGCATCGACAACTGTTCACCGAGCGCGAGCCCAAGCAGCGAAGCCACCACGCCGAGGATCACGGCGTCGAGTAGCAGCACCTCGATGACTGTCCTTGGGCTGTAGCCGTCGAGGCGCAGGTCCGCGATCAACGCCCGCCGCGCGGGAACGCCGAGCAGCATCGCGTTGAACGCGAACAGAAACCCGACGAGCGCACTGATCGCCGCGAACAACGAGGTCGACTGGTTTGTCGGACCCGCAGCGCTGTCGAACAGGACCGCGTCGTAGTCGGCCGGCTCGACATTCAGGCGCCCCGCCGCGAGCCGCACGAGCTCCTCCTTGACGTCGCCCTCACGCCCAGCCTCCGTGCGTACAAAGACGCGGGATATGCGCCCGGTCATTCCTGCGAGCTCCTGCGCATAAGAAAGCGGCGCGAGCGCTACCGGGCTGTGCGCGAGCGCCCCGATGTCTCCTTCCTGAAGGATGATGCCGAGCAGCGCCGGCATGCTGCTCGCGCCCACTTGGAGCTTGACGACTTCAAGGGAGCTTGCGCCGATGCGCTGCGCGACCGGCAGCGGAAGCGCGAACGCGTGCTGACGCGCGAGTGTCGCGGCTCTGAAATGCCGCAACAGGGTGCCTCCGAAGTGCACGAACCGCGGGTCCGCTCCGATCAGTTCCACCGGTGCCGCCCCGTTCGGGCCAACGACGTTGGCCTGCGCTTGGAGGACGGGGGCGGCGGCGCGAACACCCGGGAGACGTTGAACCTCGGGGAGCAATGCTTCGGGGAACCCTTCTGGTCCGCGCTCCTCCAACTGAAGGTTCGACTGGCCGACCAGTCCGCTCGTGAGCTGCTTGACCGACCCGTTGAGGCTCGTGTTAGCTACCTGCGAGGCGAACAGCAACGCGACACCGACCGCGAGCCCAGCGGCCGCGAGCGCTTCCTGGATCAGCCTTGAACGCAGGCGCACCCTGTATAGGTGCAGAATCCCCAGCGGCTTCATCCGTGCGCCGCCTGCACCCTTCACTGCATGCTCGCGGGCGCGAGACCCGGGCCTACCCGACCGTCGGTGAGTCGCCCATCGCGGAGAGTATGGACACGATCCGCATAGGCCGCCGCCTGCGGGTCATGCGTGACCAGCAACACCGCGATCCCGCGCTCTCGGCACAGCCCGCTCAAAAGCGCGAGAACTTCACCACCGCGCTCGCTATCGAGACTGCCAGTCGGCTCATCCGCGAGAACAACCTTTGGGTCAGTCGAGAGCGCACGCGCGATCATCACCCGCTGGCGCTCGCCCATCGAAAGCTGCTCAGCGCGGCTCGAGAGCCTTTCCCCAAGTCCAAGGCGTGTCAGCAGCGGCTCCACACGCCGCCGTGACTCCCGTATCCCGGCATGCTTGCCGAGGAGCTTCAGCGCGGCGTTGTCAAGCGCGGTGGCACCAGGGATCAGATCAAGTGATTGTCGGACGAACCCGAGCTCCTGCATCCGGTACTCCGCAGACTCTCGACTGGAAAGCGCGGAGACATCCCGGCCACCCACGAACACCGAGCCGCTATCGGGCTGCAAAACCGCCGCTGCCATCATCAACAACGTCGTCTTCCCCGACCCGCTCGGGCCATACAACGCGACGAGCTCTCCCGCGGAGATCGACAGCGACACCTGATCCACCGCGCTCACCGGGTCGGCATCCCCGACGGCGTAGCGCTTGACGAGCTCTCGTAGCTCCAGCACTTACGCCGTCTGCTGCCGGTCGCGGATGTCGATGACATCGCCGCCGGGCGGCTCCCCGGATAGAGTCACCCGCCCATCGCTCAGCGAACCGACACGATCGGCATAAGCCATATGCGGCATATCAGGCACCGTGATCAGGACTCCGAGCCCCTGCTCATCGGCTGCTCGACGCAAGAGGCCGGTGACCTCCTCGCGCTGCAGCACGTCCAGATTCGCGGTCGGGTCATCCGCGATCAGAAGCCGCGGCTCTCGTACCAGCGCGTGCGCGATAGCGACAAGCGTTCGCTCACCATCAGTCAAGCTCTCCCAACGCTCCTCCCCGCAGCCGCCAACCCCGAGGCGCTTCAACATCGCACTGGCATGACGCCGTGCCGTTCGTGGCGAATGCTTGCCGAGCAGCGGCAACGCGACATAGTCGATCACGTTCCGAATGTCGCCGCTCTGAGGCCCCATCCGCTGTACCCACCCAATCCCCTCGTGACGAAGCCTCACGCCCCCGCGCGGCGCGTTCGCGAGATCGCAACCCTCGAAGCTAACCGTGCCGCGCTCGGGAACCTCCAAGCCGGCAGCGACGGTCGCGAGGGTCGTCTTGCCCGCCCCACGCTGACCCCAAACCGCGACGAACTCGCCAGCGTGCACATCCAACGAGATATCAGCCAGCACGACCGTCTCATGCGGACCACGCCAGTAGCTCTTCCACACCCCCTTCAATGACAGCAACGGTGGCACCGGTTATGCCCGCTGGGTACCGGCGGAGCGGTCGAGGATGCTCCGCATCATCTTGCGCGCGTCCTGCAGCCACTCGATCCGCGCTTGCAGCAACTTGATTTCGCCGTCACGCTGCAGGACAAGGCCTGCCTCCTGCCAGGTCGCTGCATGATCGGCAGGACCAACCTGTGCGGTAGTGATCCGAGCCCGCAGATCGTCAATGCACATCTGTTCCTGAGCCCACGTCTGATCGATCAACGTAGGGAGAACCTGGGACCGGAGAACAGGATCTTTAGATCAAGCTCTTGACGGAACGGGCTGGGCGCTGAAGATCTAGAGATCCAATCGTTGAAGAATCGCATTCCCTTGGGTGTCGACTCATAGATCAGACGCGGAGCACCCCGGCCAGTTTCGCCCGAGCCCTTCCTGCCCACCGCCCGAACGTGCCTGTCGGTGGTCAGTTGATTGAGCGCGTTATAGACGCCCGACGGCTCCCATCCCCAAGCGCCGCAACGCTCTTCGAGACGCTGCTTCAGCTGGTAGCCGTAGCCCGGCCTCTCGATCACCAGCCCCAACACGGCATGCTTCGCGCTCATCGCTCCCGAAGTCCTGTTCGTCTCGCCAGCTGGATCACCCCTTGGCCGGTACCCTAGCCAAAATGCGCTGTGTTCGGATTGATAGACTAGCTCGGGCTAAGGGAATGATCAGGGTGAACAAAAACCAGTCCAGGAAACAACCCGGGCGCGAACCTCGACGATCTGCGCTCCGCTGCTGCTTGCCGATGATCCTGCTCCTCGCGCCGCTGGCGGCCTTGGCGATCACCAGCACCGCAGAGGGCAGCGGCCGAGCTCGAGCCGCTCGCGCGCTCAGCGTCAATGACACCGCGCACCTGCACTTCACCAGGGAATCCCACGCCCAGCTCATTGATGAAGGAGCGGCCACCGGCAGCCTCCCCGGGACCGTACGCGTCGCCTTCGACGTCGGCGCGACCGTATACGCAAACTTCACGATCTACGCGCACGGCGGGTCGATCGTCGGCTCCGGCACCGGCACCTTGCACACCAGCAAAAGCCGCAGCGATGCATACGTCAGCTTCGGCGGCACGCTCGCCGTCTCGCACGGCACAGGCATCTACGCCCACGCCCACGGTCACGGAGGCTTCTACGGCGTCGTCGACCGCAAGAACTACTCGGCGACAATCCAGACCACCGGCACGCTCACCTACTAGCGCGATCGGCCAAACGACAGGCGATGAAAGCCGCGCGCATCGCCGCCAACCTCATGGCCCCTATGGTCATCGTCCTAGGTGCGTGGCTCGCAGCTCCCGCAACAGCAACCCAATCCGCGAAGCTAAACGTCTCGCTTACTCCAGAAGCGACTCGGGGCCGGCACAACGATCTCCTTCGGCTTCCAGATCCACAGCCCACCCGGCGAAAACCCGTCGCCCCTAACGAACGTCAACCTGCTCTACCCCGCCAACTTCGGGCTAATCACCAGCGGACTCGGCATCTACACCTGCGATCCCACAGAACTCGAAACCAAAGGGAGATGCCCACCCGACTCACTCATGGGCTACGGCACCGCAACCGCCGAGATTTCCTTTGAGGAAGAAGAAATCATCTTCGAGACCGCCAAGATCACAACCTGGATGGCATCCATCGAAAACGGGCACATCGGACTACTCTTCCTCGCCAAGGCCGGCACCCCAGTAGCAGCCGAACTCATCTTCCCCAGCCTCATACTTACCGCCAAGCCGCCCTTCGGCGGCAACCTCTCCACGACCGTCCCCCTCGTTCCCACCGTACCCGGAGGACCCGACGTCTCAGTCACGCAGCTACGCTCGACGATCGGCCCAAAACACGTCACCTACTACCAAACCTCCCACGGCAAGACGACCGCCTACCACCCCCAAGGCATCCGCCTACCCCACGCCTGTCCACGCGGCGGATTCCCATTCCTCGCCACCTTCAACTTCCTCGACGGCACGCACGCAAGCGCGCGCGCCAACGTGCCATGCACCGCGGGCGGCAAGCCGGGAGTGTCCGATTAACGGTGGATCCGTCCGGGGGATTCGCCCCGAGTGGGGGGTTCTCTTGGTGTGGGTTGGGTTGCTTGCGTGACGCGTTTGAGGGCATCGTAGAGCGTTGCCCGTTCGACGCCCGCGCGCTCGGCGATCTCGCGACAGCTGGCTAAATCCCCATGAGCACTGGGCATTTAGCCTATGGGCCGTGCAGGAATCGAACCTGCAACCTTGGGCTTAAGAGGCCCCTGCTCTGCCGGTTGAGCTAACGGCCCGTGAGGGCGCCGGCGGATCGGCCGGCTCGGCTCAGGAGTCTATCCAAGCGCGGCCCGCGCCAGCGGGCCGCGTGCGCATCACGCCTGGCTACTTGCTTTTGGTGCTGGTCGTCGACTTCCCGGCTGGAGTGGTCGCTGTCTTCACTTCGCTCCCCACGAGTTCGCCTTTGGAGTTGACCTTGCCTTTGTAGGTTTTGCCGTTGGTCGTGACCACGGATTCCTTTTCGCCGTTGGGGTTGGCCTTGAATTCGGCCAGCTCCCGCTTGACGCTCTTGCGATCAACCGCCGGCGAGAGCGCGACGGCCTTTTCGGAGGCGAGATCGCCGACACGCGTGTTCTTGGCTTTGTAGGCGTACTCGGCGAGCTCGCCGTAGTACGACGCGACGGTCGGTCTCGCGGCGACGACGATCTGCAGCACTTCGACCGCCTTGGCCGGTTCGTTGAGGCCGCCTTCGCCGTATACGGAGATCATCAGCTCGGCGAGTTCGGAGTTGGGCTTGGGTGGGTTCAGCGCGAGGTAGCTGGCCCATGCCTGAGACGCTTGGCGGAAGAGTTCCTTGCCTTTGCCGGTGACCGCGCCGGTGCTCAGCTCGTTTGTTTCGCTGCTGGCCACTTCGTGCAGCAGGTTCTTCGTCAGGCCTTCCCAGGCGCGCGTGTCGCTGGGATCGTCTTTGGTGAGCTTTCGATACTTCGCGACCTGCTTGGAGAAGCCCGTTTCGCCGCCGCCGCCTTCTTTGGTGAAGGCGCTGAAGATGCCGCTGCTGCCGAGCCCGCCGCCGACGCCAAGCCCGACGAAGCCGAGCAGGAAGATGACCGCCAGCCCGATGTAGATGACCTTGACCACGCGGCGGCGGTGGCGGCCTCTGGTGTCGAACAGCATCTAGCCCTGCAGCCTTGGGTCTTGGTGGTCGATCAGTTCCTGCACGGTTGGCTCCCCTGGGTCATGCGGTGGTGGCGGCGCTGGATCCCCCGCGGGGGGCCGCGCGCCTGCGGTGCTAGCGCTCTCCTGCCCGCGCCGGGCGGGTCCCACCCGTCCGAGCAGCGCTGCAAGCAGGATACTGACCTCGTAGAGCAGGTACAGCGGCACCGTCTCGAGTACCAGCGTGATCACGTCACCGGGGAGGAATGCAGCAACCGCGGCGCATGCGACGACCGCATAGCGCCTGCCCTTGCGCAGCTGCCGTGGCGTCACGACCCCCAGGCGGGTGGCACCGATGATCACGACGGGTGTTTGGAAGACGAGCCCCATCGCGAGCAGGATGGTCGCGGCGAAGCTGTAGTAGGGGTTCGCTTGGACGAGCGTGTTGAACTCGCTGGAGTTGAAGTTCACGAAGAAATGCACCGCGGCCGGCAGCACAACGAAGTAGCCGAACGCCACGCCGGCCGCGAACAGGAACGGGACGGAGGTGAGCAGCGGCATCGCGACCCGCCGCTCGTGCGGCTGTAGCGCAGGCAGGATGAAGCCGTAGAGCTCGAACAGGATCACCGGCAGCGAAACGATCAGCGCGAAGTACAGCGTCACGGTGACGGTCGTGGTGAACGGTTCGCCGATGCCGAGCGTCGCGGGGTTGTCGCCCACGGGATTGCGCGGGACCTTGGCGACGTCGGCCTTCAGCGTTGCGATCAGCGGCGTCAGCTGCGAGCGTGCTTGGGCGGATAGCCCGCTGTGCGGCTTGGTGAGGACCCCAAGCGCGGCCTGGGTGCCAGCAGCCAGTTTCAGCAGCCCCTGCTGCGCGAGCACCGCCTGCCCGACGGTGCCCTCACCCTTGGCGATCTGCTTTTTCGTCTCCGTCTTCAACGGCCCGTTGATGACGCGTAGCAGCGCGTGGTTCTGCCACAGGCAGATGCCGAATGCGACGGCGAGCACCGCGACGCTGACGATCAGGCGGGTGCGCAGCTCTTCGAGGTGATCCACGAGGCTGAGGCGCTCCTCGTGGCCGATCGTGCGAATCGCGCTGGCCATAAGCCTTATGAACCTACCACCGCGCCACCGACGGCCCGCGCGGCTAAAGGCCCTCGCTCCACGCGTCGATGACGACCCAGAGCCAAATGGAATCCGAGAAGGACCCCGACATCCAGCGGCACCGGCAGTCGCCTGTGAGCAATCCCACAGGCGCCGTCTACGGCGCTCAGGGCCAGCCCACGGACAGCGCCTGCGCGCCTGCGCAACTGCACATCTGCTTCCACTGCGCCGGGGAGCTGGTGTTCCCGCTCGACTGGTCCGAGGAGGGCCCGCGCCACTGGCGCATCGTGCTGCGCTGCCCGGAGTGCGAGTCGCGCCGGGAAGGCGTGTTCGACCAGACGGCGGTCGAACGTCTCGACGACGAGCTCGACCGTGGCTCGAGCGCTCTGCTGGGCGATCTCAGGCGGATGACGCACGCGAACATGTCCGAGGAAATCGAGTTCTTCGCGCGCGCGCTCGACGCTGACCTGATCCTCCCCAGCGACTTCTAGCGATAACGCTCGACGACCGCGTCGGCGACGAGGCACAGCAGCTCTGCGCGTCCGTCCGGGAGCACGGCGGGCAGCCCTCCCTTGGCCTCGGCCACGACAGCGAGCGCCTGCTCGCGCGCCTCGTCCAGCGCGCCGGTCGCGGCGATCCGCTCGCACAGCTCCTCGGCCTGGCGCGGCCCGTCCAGCGAAGTCAGGTTGAACGCGGCGAGCTCGGGCTCGCGTTCGCGCGCGAGGATAAACGGCAGCGTGACGGTGCCGTCGAGCAGGTCTGTGCCGCGCGACTTACCGGTCCGCTCGACGGGGCCGGACACGTCGAGCACGTCGTCGAGCATCTGAAAGGCCAAGCCGATCCGCCGCGCGAAGGCGCCGAGCGCGGCGGCCAGCTCGGCGGACCCGTGCAACGCCGTCAGCGCACCCAGGCGACAGGCCGCCTCGAACAGGGCCGCGGTCTTCAGCTCGCAACGCCTGAGGTAGCGCTCGACTGCCACATGCGCGGCGTATGCGTCCTCGCGCTGCAGCAGCTCGCCTTCGGCCAGCGCTGAGCTGGCGTCTGAGAGCGCGCTCAGCTGTGCGGCGTCCTCGTTGCGCGCGAGCTCTGCGAACGCGCGCGAGAACAGCAGGTCGCCGGTGGCCACGGCCATCTGACGGCCGGCGACCGCTGCGACCGTGGGATGGCCGCGACGCAGCAGCGCGCCGTCGATCAGGTCGTCGTGCACGAGCGTCGCCGAATGCACGAGCTCGACTGCGACGGCAGCGCGCACCAGCCGCTCCTCGCCGTCGGGTGTCTCAGGTGGTCCTCCCGCCGACTCAGCGGCGAGCACTACGAGCAGAGGGCGCAGGCGCTTGCCGCCGGCGATCACGGTGGCGTTGGCGTGCGAGGCGAGCGGCGTGCCGGCCTGCGCGGTCACCTGTCCGAGGTGACGCTCGATGCGCTCCATCCTCTCTCGCAGGCTCTCGCCGCCGCGGCGCATGATCGCGTCCAGTCCATCCACGCCCCCCATCGGAGCGCTGGCCGCCGTGTTGCTCCTTGCGCTCATGATGCCCGTTCGCCGGGCACGGTGCCGGCGTGGATCGCGACGATCCCGCCGGCCGTGATCACGTAGCTGATCTCGCTGAGCCCGGCGCGCTGCATCGCGGCGGCGAGCGCGGAAGGGCCGGGGAAGCGCTTGACCGAGTTGGGCAGGTAGGTGTACGCCTGCGCGATCGTGGTCTTGCCGTCATCGCCACCGCTGCTGCGCCGGGTCGTGAGGGCGGCGGCCAGCCGGCCGAGGGCGGGGACGATGCGATCGAACCAGAGCGCATAGAAGTGCGACAGCGGCGGACGCGTGGGGGTGGTGATCTTCGAGCACGACGACGCGGCCGCCGGGGCGTACGACGCGCGCCATCTCCGCCAGGCCGCGGGCGAGGTCTGAGAAGTTGCGCGCGCCGAAGCCCACCGTCGCGGCGTCGAAGCGGTCGTCGGGATAGGGCAGCTTCAGCGCGTCAGCCCATTCAAAGCGCGGGCGTACGTCCTGAGCGGCGGCGGCTGCCTTGGCACGCGCCCGGTCGAGCATCCCCTCGGCGAAGTCGCTGCCGATGACCTCACCGCTCGGGGCGACGCGGCGCGCGAGCTCGAGCGCGAGATCGCCTGTGCCGGTGGCGACGTCGAGCACGCGGCTGCCGGGACGGACGCGGGCGAGATCGACTGCACGGGCGCGCCAGCGATGGTGCAGCCCGGCGGTCATAACGGTGTTCAGCAGGTCATAGACGCCCGCGATGCGATCGAACATCGCGCGCACCTCACCCGCTTCCAGCGTGTCAGCGCCGTCCCGGAGGCGAGCGGACACGCCGGGGCTACTTGAGTTGCGAAAGGAAGTTGACGATCGCTTCGAACTTCTTCGCCGGCAGGTTCTTGAACGACGGCATCGGCGCCGTCGGGTTCACGAGCGTGCGCGCGATCGCCTGGCGGGGGATGCGCGAGGCGATCTGCGTCAGGTCGGGCCCAGGCCCGGAGTTGCCGTTGTCGCCGATTTTGTGGCACGCCAGACACCCGGATTGCGCGACCACCTTACGGCCTTCTTCGTACTCGGCGAGCAGCTTGGGACCAGCTTGCTCGACCGCCGTCGGCGTGGCCATTTCGATCGCTGTCGGCGCACCGGTGTGCGCACCCGAGTAGGTCAGGTAGGCCATTGCGCAGATCACGAGGATGCCGGTGATCGTCGCCACCGGCCGGCGCTCGGGCCGGCGCTCGGGACCGCGGTCGTAGAACGGCAGCAGGAACAGCAGGATCATGCAGATCGTCGGCACGCCGATCGTCGCGAGCGGCACGAGGCTCGGCGTCCTGATGATGCGCAGGAGCTCGAACAGGAAGAAGAAGTACCACTCCGGGCGCGGCACGTAGGTGGTGGTGGTGGGGTTGGCCTTGGAGCCGAGCTCGGCGCCGAGCACCAATGACATCGTGATGATGACCGCCATCACGACCACCGCCATGATCGAGTCCTTGGCGACGGCATAGGGGAAGAACGGCTTGCCCTGCGCCTTCAGCAGTGCGTACTCGCGGAGGTACTCCTCCTTCTCGCGCTGGTTCACGCGCTATACCTCGGTCTCGCGCAGCTCGTGGCGCTTCTCGGCTTTTGTCCACGGTGGCGCAGTCGTGCCGAGCTTGGCGACGAGGTACAGGTGCGCGCCGAGCAGCGCGGCGATCAAGCCCGGCACGAGCAACATATGGATGGCGTAGAAGCGCGACAGCGTGGTCGCTCCGAATTCGGAGCCGCCGCGCAGGAAGTCGCTCAGATAGGGGCCGATCAGCGGGCCGGTGCCGTTGATGTTGACGCCGACGATCGTGGCCCAGTAGGCGCGCTGGTCGAACGGGAGCAGGTAGCCGGTGAATGACATCACCATCGTCAGGATCAGCAGCACCACGCCGATCACCCAGTTGAGCTCGCGGGGGTACTTGTAGGCGCCGAAGAAGAACGTGCGGGCCATGTGCAGGAACACGAGCACGACCATCACGCTCGAGCCCCACTTGTGCATGCCGCGCACGAACTGGCCGAGGAACACGTCGTTGGTTACGTAGCGGATCGATTCGTAAGCACCGCCGGCTGGATCGGGGCGGTAGTACATCGCCAGGAACACGCCGGTGACGGCTTGGCTGAGGAACGCGAACATCGTGGCCGAGCCGAGCGTGTAGAACCAGTTGGTGCCCTTGGGCACCTTGCGGAACATCATCCAGCGGGCGGCGCCGCTCAGCGATGTGCGCTCATCGACCCAGTCGACGACGGTGATGCCGGCGCTCTTGGCGTCCTCGAGCGGGCCGGCGTTGCCGTTCGCCTGCCCCGGACGCGGCGGCGGCGTCTTCAGAGCGGCGGGAAGTGGGGGGGCGGGGAGCTTGGGCATGGTGCTTGCGGGTGTGATCCAGGGCTAGAGTTTCTGGGCGCCGGGACGGGAGGGGTACATGTACTGGCCGATGCCGTCGAGCGGCTCGCCGGGGTCGCGGGGCGAGAAGCGGCGCAGCTGGCTGTTGACGCTGAAGCGCGGCCCGACTTCGACGTTTTCGCCGTTGACGCGGGTGTAGAAGCGATCCAGCGGCCGCACGGGAGGGCCGCCGACGCGCCGACCCAAGAGGTCGTAGACGCCACCGTGGCAGGGGCAGATGAAGCGCTCGGAGGCGTCCACCCAGCGCACGGGGCAGCCGACGTGCGCGCAGCGGCTGGAGATCGCGATGTAGGGCGTGTGCGAGTCGACGTCGGCGACATCGATGTCGATTTCGGGGTTGAACTTGCGCATGTAGACAGTCGTCTTGCCGGCCTCGCCGATGTTCGGCTGCAGCGTGATCACGACTGGCACGTAGTTGTTGTTGGGGAACTGGTAGATGTTGCCGACGACTTCCCAGCGGTGCGGATTGCTTTTGAAGATCGGGCCGAAGGCGAAGCCGAGCGCCGGCAGCGCAAAGGAGGCAGCTGCCACCGCGCCGGCCCCGTGGGCGGTGCCGGTCATGAAGCGGCGACGGGTGATCGTCTCGCCCTCGAATGCCCCGGGCATGCCGCGCTCGAGCGTGTATTTGGACTTGTGCTTGTCGCGAGGGTCTGGCACGGGGCGCTAAGAATACCGACGCGCGATTCAGGGCGACGCTAGCAGCCCAATTGTGCTTGTGCGCATCGCCTCGATCGCCTCGGGGGCCCCCGCCAGCACGAGCTCCTTGGCGTGGGCGTGTGTCGCACTGGGGCCCCATCCGACTGCTCGCGCGCCGGCGCTCCACACTGCTTGGGCCAGCTCGGCGGCGCCGGCGCCCTGCGCGAGCGCGCTGAGCGTGATCGTGTCGGCAAGCTCGGCCACCGCCGATGTGTCTCCCAGCGCGACCAGGCGCGCGAGCCCAATCGCATACAGCCGATCGCCGGCGAGCAGCTTGAGGTCGTCCTCTGGCACCTGCACGACGCGCGAGCAGCCGTAGTGCAGCAGATAGCCCTCGTAGATCGCCTCGACGAGCAGCTCGTACTCCTCGCGCCTGCCGGCAGCGCGCGGGCCGCTCGCGGCGAGGCTCGCCGGCGACTCCGCCGCCGGCCGGCGCTCGGTGGCGGGCTGTGCCGCGCCTGGCGCGCTGGGCTCGATCGCGGCCTCGGGCTCGACGAGCGTCGCCATCAGGCCGCCTTCGCGGCGCAGCAGCGCCCGCAGGCGCTCGAGTGCGCCGTTGTCCGTGCGCTCGATCGCGACGCTCATGCGACGGCCGGCTCAGGCAGGCAGGCGAAGGCGGCGGCGGCGGCCTCGACCGTGCGCTCGAGCTGCTCGCTGGTGTGCGCAAGCGACGGGAACCAGGCCTCGAACTGCGATGGCGGCGGGTAGACGCCGCGCGCGAGCAACTCGCGGCACCAGGCCGCGTGGGCGTCGAGGTCGCAGCGCTGCGCGTCCGCGAACGACGAGACGGGCTGCTCGCGGAAGAAGACGGTCATCAGCCCGGGCATGCTGACGATTTGAACGGGATACCCGCCCGCCCCACCGCCTGCCGCGCCCGCCCACGAAGCGGCGGCTTCGCGCAGACCGCTTGCGAGCTGTTCGGTGATGGCGGCGAGACGCGCATAGGCGGGCTCGTCGAGCAACTCAAGCGTCGCGAGACCGGCGGCGACGGCCAAGGGGTTGCCCGACAACGTCCCGGCTTGGTAGACCTCGCCGGCGGGGGCGAGCGTGCGCATCAGCTCGGCGCGCCCACCGACGGCCGCGGCTGGCAGGCCGCCGCCGAGGATCTTGCCCATGATCGTGAGGTCACCCTGCACGCCGAGTAGCTCTTGGGCGCCGCCGCGGGCGACGCGGAAGCCGCTGATGACCTCGTCGAGCACGAGCAGCGCGCCGGTCGCGTCGGCGCGCTCGCGCAGCAGTGTCAGGAACCCGTCGGCTGCCGGCACGAGCCCCATGTTCGCGGGCAGCGGCTCGGCGATGATCGCGGCGAGCTCGTAGCGCTCGGTGGCATCGAGCAGCGCGTCGCGGTCGTTCCACGGCGCGATGATCGTGGCGGCGGCCGCGCTCGCGGGCACGCCCGGGCTCGCGGGCAGGCCCTGGGTGGCAAGGCCGGAGCCGGCCTGCGCGAGCAGCCCGTCGGAGTGGCCGTGGTAGGCACCGGCGAACTTGAGGATCAGCTCGCGGCCGGTGGCCGCGCGGGCGATGCGCACGGCGGTCATCGCGGCCTCGGTTCCCGAGGAGGTGGTGCGCAGCATCTCGACGCTGTCCATCCGCCGTACGACCTCGCTCGCGAGCTCGACCTCACCGGCGGTGGGGGCGCCGAAGCTGGTGCCACGCGCGGAAGCGTCCGCGATCGCTGCGAGCACATGCGGGTGCGCGTGCCCGTGGATCAGTGGGCCCCAGGAGCAGACGTAGTCGACGAAGCGGTTGGCGTCGACGTCGATCAGCTCGGCGCCCTCGCCGCGGGCCACGAAGATCGGCTCGCGCCCGATCGAGCGCATCGCGCGCACGGGCGAGTTGACGCCGCCGGGGATCAACTCCAGGGCGCGCCTGTAGAGCTCGGCCGAGCGCGTGTCGGTGAGCGACGCCGTCACGTCGGCCGTGTGCCCATCTCGCAGATACGATGGCGCACGCTGCGTCGGAGCTTGGTCATGCCTCGGGCGCCACTCGCGCTCGCGCGCCCTCAGGCGGCGCCGTGCGCGCTCTCCCAGTTCTTGAAGTCCTCGGTGAAGTACAGCAGCCGGATCTTCTTGAACTCGGTGGAGGAGTACAGCGTGGCGCGCTCGTGGATGCCGGTGCGCTCGGCAATCGAGTCCAGGACCGCGTCGCACTCCTCCTTGGAGCGTCCGTGCGCCATCGTGAACACGGAGTAGGGCCAGTCCTCGTAGGTCGGCCGCTGATAGCAGTGGGAGACGCCGCGCACGGCCGCCATGCGGCAGCCGATGTCGAAGATCTGCTCGTCGGGCACCTTCCAGACGCCCATGCCGTTGGCGGAGAAGCCGGCGCGGCGGTGGTAGAGGATCGCGGCGACGCGGCGCAGGATGCCGCGCTCTTGCATGCCGGCGAGATGATCGAGCAGGCGCTCCTGGGTCATCCCGAGCTTGGCGGCAGCGGCAGCGTAGGGCTCCTCGACGACGGGCATGTCGCCTTGCAGCGCGCGGATCACGGCGATGTCGAGCTCGTCGTAGGGCTGCGGCTCGAGCTCGATCGGCTGCTTGACTTCGGCCGCGCTGGAGAGCGCATCGGTGCCGCCCTGCATCTCCAGGTCCATGCGGATCTTGAACAGCCGCAGCGTCGGCAGCTGACGCACGGACTCGGCGCCGGCCTCGCTCGCGAGCACCTCGAGCGTGCCCTCGAGACCGAGCTTGGAGTCGGGCTCGGTGGCGATCGTGAACCACAGGTTGAACTCGTGGTTGCGCAGGTAGTTGTGCGAGACGCCGGGGTGTCCGTTGATCACCTGCGCCGCGCGATGCGGTGGTCGGGGTCAACCTTGGCGGCGACGAGCATCGAGGAGTAGCCGAGCGCGCGCGTGTCGAAGATCGGCGTGACCTGACGAATGATGCGCTTGTCGAGCAGATGCCTGCACGCGCTGCATGACCTCGGCCTCCGTGACCCCCGGCCGAGCTCCGCTACGCCCACCGGTTGAGTTGGACGACGATCGGGAAGCTGCCCTGCATCAGGTTGAGCAACTTGCGGTCGAGTCTCGTCGAGCGCGATCGCGGCGCCGTCCTTGCGGCTGCGGGTCTTGGATCCGCCCGCCCTGTCCCTCACGTCTTGCTCTGCTAGCCATTTGGCTGCATCCTTTGCGTGGTAGGTGATGATCGTGTCGGCGCCGGCGCGGCGCAGCG